>NZ_LT607651.1:0-63708 GCF_900095265.1 Janthinobacterium sp. UMAB-56
CAACCTCAAATCATGCTGGTAGGGACAGCCCTCGTAAAGACGGCCCTGCTTTGACGCTTACGGTAACCCGGCCGTGTTCCCGCAATCGCCCGTGACGGTGACAGGCTTCAAGCCCGAGATCGACGCCACCGAGTGGTTATCGGTCAAGGTCACGCACACCCTGGGCGGCAACGGCTTTACCACGCGGGTGGAATTTGAAACCAAGACGGAAGCGGTCGAGGCAGAGCGCGAAAACGAGAAAGACCCGGACGAAGGCATCACGGGCGTGGTGGCCAAGTGGAAGGACGTGGCGGCGAAGAAGAAAAAGGCGGGGCAGGAACAGGCTGGCGCCGCTGGCACGCTCAAGACGCTGGAGCATACCTACAAGAGCAAGCAGGCCGCGAAGCGGGCGGCGCTGCATGCGTGGAAGCATATTGAGGAAGTGCGGGACATCATCCAAGAGAATAGCGAGGAACTCTAGGAGCCATATCTCAAGCGTGCCTCGCACAAAATTCTTTGCATCAGGAGCGTCTTCATGAGCATGCATTTCTGGCAGCGATGCGCATGTCCTGTATAAGAGCTTGGGCTAGCGTCTTACCGCTTGTTGGTTCAATCCACATGAGCGCGTGCAACGGATGCTGAATCGGTGTGCTCCGATAGAGCGGCTGCAACGCAATAACCTCCCCGAGAGTCTGGGCGTTCATGTGCGCCGCTGCATTGCGTATCAATCGTAAATGGTCGATATTCGGAACCGTACCAAACGCTGCTAGTAGGCTCGGTGCGTTGGCTGGATTGACCGCACCGATGATCTCCAACAGCTTGTCCACGTCACCCCACGTGGGCTCCTTACGCAAGATCGAGTTAGTGCCAGGCATGGTTGGGGCGATACCAGCTTTTTGCTTCCAGGCAATATGTGAAACATGCGGTTCGGACGCATGGACGCTTGGGAATACTGCTCCGCCTGCGCCAATACAACCTAGCGACGATTCAATAACGATGCGGCGGCAAAAGCGGCACCATACCTGCCACCAGTCCGATACCCACCCTTCCAATTCGTATAGCTCAACCCCTTTCGAAGGAGGGGTCTGTGCTCGAGCTAGAAAGTCTGAATGGTGCGTTTCGAGAGCGTTTAGACGCCTGACAAACCGAGCTTCAAGCCAGTGCAATTGCATTAGCGTGCCTTGCGTAACGCTTTGCAGATGCTAGTAACGCGGATCATTCTCTGCTTGACCCGGTTTGAGCCTCCCATAGATGCATCTACATAATCACGGTACTTTCCGTCGACATCCTTGGTCTCATGCGCGGATGCTAGCTCCAAGAGGGCATTGACCGCCGCGCGCTTATTCCTGACGAAATCTCCGGTCGGTTCGAGTTTGCTCACCTCTGCAAATCCCGGTATCCCCCATTTGTTATGGGCTAGCGCTGTGATTAGCGACAAGAAAGCGTAGGACTTGGTCATATGTGTGCCCTGAATCGCCGAGAGCTCTTGCTGTATAAAAGCCATAATTTCGTCTATTCTCCCGGCCCATTCGTCCGCTTGGTCAAACTCTTCGTCATATTTTTCGTACAGGTCCCTAAGCTGCTTGTTGCTAGTGCTTATAACGCCTTCTTCAAAAGCCAGAACAATCTCAGAAACAAATTCGGCGTCCTCCATACGAACAATCGAGCGACTGGACAACACTTTCCATTCCGAAAGTAGCGGCCCCCAGTCTTCTACTAGGCGATTGACCCAATCTTTGAACAACCCGTAGAACTCACTATGTCGCTTCTCTGCATCATTAAGTGGCAGCGTGTACGCATTCATTCGCCGAAACATTTGCAGAATGTCAGATTTTTGCGCATTGCGAATTACGTCAACGGAAACCGTGTATGTAAGGAATTGTTCTTGTTCATCTTCCGCTAGCTGATCAAAACGCTTTCCCGCAAACTTGTGCGAGTTGCTACTCAAGGCGAATTTCCCGTCCTTGTAGTCAACGATAGTAAGCATTCGCTGCTGGCCGTCGACAATTTCTCGCTGAGGTCGCATCGTCGCTTTGTTCAACTTCTCTTGAAAGTAGACCTTCGGAAACGGGAATCCCGTCAGTATCGTATCGATGAAATAACTTCGAGCGGCGGGTGGCCAGAGCCGTGGGGCCCGTTGATACTCTTCATTGACAGTCAGGTCCTTTCGACGATACAGGTCGATGAGCTCAGCTATTGAGTGCTTGGATTCTTCGATTTTCATAGCATTTTTTTGGATGGTTAACTAACGATTATGGCACGATGGGAGTTAGCAAGAAATATTTCACCAATACGATAGCTGCATGCAGTTAATTCGAAAATCAGCTTATCTCGCATGAAAAACATTGACATCGAACGCGAAGCTATAAAAAGACAAGAGGATCGTAGCTAGCTCCAGTTTCCGATCACCCATGTTGGCGGGCCATCAGAAGCAGTACTGGCACACTCGCATTTGATGCCTCGTGCCGTCTCGATAACGATACCGACCGTGTAAGCTTTCCCATCGTAATAACAAGAATTTCTAATGAACTTGTGGGCAACGACAGACATCATTTCACATTTGTATTGTGTCCAGAAACAAGCAAAGAGCAATGGGGCGAGAGCCGCAACTTTCCATGTGCCTGCACTTTTTAGCAACGAGAACCTTCCCTTACGCCACGCTTTACGTCGGTGATTTTTTTTTGCGACCAACGTTAATCGTTTGGGGTGCCGTAATATCGCCATGAATTTGCTGGCCAACTTTGCCGTGGAAAACCATTTGCGTATTGCGTTCGACTGATCTGGATGCAGGACTGGCTGTAGGCTCAATACTTCCCTCAATTACACCAAGAACCCTCGCTTTCGCACGAATATCCAGTTTGCGATAGCCAGTCAACAATTCATGCTCGTCCGCAGGTAACGCAGAGAGAGCATGTTCTCCTGTTAGCAAATACAACACATCTACCCCAGCCGCAGCAACGGCCGCCAAATAGTCAGAATCTGGCGTGCGGGAGCCATTTTCATAGTTGAACTGGGCACCCTTTTTTACTCCACCAAGGGCCGCAAACTCATCCTGATTGAGGCCAAGACGTTTTCGTTCTTCCTTGAGACGATCAAAAAAATACTTCATTTGAGTACAAATACCTTTCCAAATCACTCAAATGAGTGATATATTTACGCCATTCCGTAGCGATTACAGATCATAACATTATGAATAATTTGTCAAAAGTCGGACGTACGGCGAAGGGCGTCACTTCTCGACCACTCGGCGTCCGCCTGACACCTGATGAGGTAGACGAGGTTGAGGGCTACGCAAAGGAACTTGAACGTTCCCGTGCCTGGTTTCTTCGCTTCCTGATCCTGCGCGGCCTCGCTGACTACAAGCGCGAACTCGCATCCAAATCCACCCACTAAGGACAACGTCATGTACCCCGATGCAAAACGTATCCGCAGCCACCGCGTCATGCTGCGCCTGGACGATTACGAGCACCAGCTCGTTTCCTCGATCGCCAACTACCAGGGCGAAGAGCTTGCGGTACTGGTGCGCCAGATCGTGATGCGTGAAGCCTTGGCCGTGATCGCCTTGGATGACGCCACTATCGACAGCGTACAGCGTCGCAGCGTTTAAACCGAGTCACTTTTGAGCAACTCTAAAGTTACAGAAAATGCCAGACCATCAAATTAACCTCAATGACGAAGAGCGCGCGGTGCTGGAACTCGTGCGCCAACGCCAGGGGCTGGCAAGTATCGATCAGGCGGCTGAATGGCTCGTCAAATCGCGCTTACGCAAGCAGTCGAAAAACATGACAGGTCGCGGTCGCGCCCTATATCAAGTGGAAAGAAAGCTGAAATGAGAGTCATCGGCCTGCCCTGCCCGCATTGCGAATACACCGTCCGCGCCGTCAAAAGCCGCACGATGTCCGCCATGTTCAAGGAAATCACCTACATGTGCCAAAACCCCGAATGCGGGCACTCCTTCGTGGCAGGCCTGGAAGTGCTACGCACCCTCTCGCTATCCGCCATGCCCAAGGCCGATATCCGCATCCCGATGTCCCAGCATGCGCGTACTGCGGCCACCAGCCAGCTGGCCCTGGACCTGACTGCGGGGTGCTGATGATTATCCCGATCCTCGCACCGCCGTAGCCCGGCCGCTGTAACTCCCCTCTTTTGCTGTGCCCTGCAGCGCTCCCTTTGGAGCGTGCAGGATTCGTTCAACCAAAAATAAGGAAACCGATGGAAACCACGCTGTACGCCACCAGTCATGCCGACAACTCCCCGGCGCCGGACGCCGCCCGCCCGGCCCTGCAAAAATGCGTCGTGCCGGTGGCCCCGACCTGCTTCCTGCTGCATGCCAGCGCTGGCGCCGACATCGGGACGCTGTCCGCGTATATCCGCGAGATTGCCAAGACCTACCACGCCTACGGCGCGGCCAACATCACCTTCATCGTCAGCGACCTGCATGCGCTGCAACTTGGCGGCTTCTTCTTGCCGGACAACCAGCGCGCCATGGTCGGCGAGCTGCCCATTGTGCTGTGCTACATGTTCGCCAGCGAGGCAGGCGTCGTCTACTCCAGCAACAACTCGTTGCGCACGCTGACCTACTGGGCCAAGTATTTTGCCAAGGAATGGGCGCGCTGATGCTGCGCCTGGCCAAAACCTGCGGCATCTGGCTGCTGTCGCTCCTGATCGTCATTACCCCTGACGTGCTGCGGGCCATCGGCGCCATCAAGGACTGAACCATGCCGGCGTCCCTTATCGACAATCACCTGTCCTTCCAGCCTGCCGCCGAGATTCTGGCCGCGCGCGACAAGGATATGCCGACGCCACCTGGCGCCGGGCATGCGCTGGCCGCCATCGCCGAGGCCAAGGCCCAGCTACGCAGCATCAAGCCGCGCAACCTGGCGCCCTTCATGGCCCAGGCCTGGGGATTGTCGCCACGCGGCGCGCGGCGCTCCGTGCTAATCGCCGCCGGCATGGACGCCGACCGCTGGGAATCGCCCATCCACTCCTTTACCGAGGAAGAGCGCATCGAGTTGCGCGCCGCCACCTCTGCCGCTATCCGTGTGTACGAAAGACTGTTGAATGCAATCTAAACAAATCCTGCTGCCTGCCCCGCAGCGTCACGAAGCCTTTTTGCGCTCCGCCCAGTTCGCGCCCGAGCTGGCCCGCATTCCCTACAAATGGCGCAACCGCGTCATCACGGCTGCCATGGCAAAAATGGCCTGGTCGTCCTGGTACAAAGTCTATGAGTCCGTCGCCACCAGCTTTGTGCGCGAATTTGCCGAACAGTACGTGCCGGCCGGCGTCGACCTGTCGCAAAGTGACGCCGACATCGTGGCCACCGCCGAGCGCGCTGCCTCTGGCGTCACCAGAATGCTGTGGATGGCCATATCTGAAACGCATGCCCTGCAGATCATGGAAGACGAATGCGCCTCATATGGCATCGAGCTGCCCGAGTTCGACACACTGGCCGACACCATCGCCCGCCTGGTGGACGCCCGCTGGTGGCGCCGCCAGTTGCGCAAGCGCGTCAAGCGCGCCTTTGAAGCGGGCAATATCCGCCTGGGCTACGTGAACTATCGCGGCGAACCCTACGCCAGCAACGATGCTGTGCTGTCGCGCCTGGCGCAAAACCGCCGCAACGCGGCAGCGCTGGCCGCCACCCTGGTGCAGAACGAGAACGGCCAGCAATTCAGCATCGCCGAGCTGGCCGAGAAAACGACCGCGAATAAAGCCATCCGGCGCGGCGAGTTGATGTTGCGCATCAACGGCTTTGAGCAGATCGCCCGCGAGTGCGGCGACCAGGGAATTTTCATCACCTGGACGTGTCCATCGCGCTTTCACGCCATGCAGCACAGCGGCAAGCCAAACGACAAGTTCGACGGCTCCACGCCGCGCGAGGCGAATGCCTACCTGGGCAAGATGACGTCGCTGTGCCGCTCCGCACTGGCGCGCCGTGGCATCGGCCTGTACGGCTTTCGCATCGCCGAACCGCATCACGATGGCTGCCCGCATTGGCATCTGCTGCTGTTCGTGCGCCCGACCGCGAAATACAAGACGGTCCACCTGCAGGACGTGGCCGGCCGCGCCATCCGCATCATGAAGCGCTACGCCTGGCGCGTGGACCGTGGCGAGCCGGGTGCCTTCGCGCGCCGCCTGGACGTCAAGCGCATCGACTGGGCCAAGGGCAGCGCCGCCGGCTATATCGCCAAGTACGTGGCCAAGAACATCGATGGCGTGGCCGAGCACAAGACCAAAGAAGGCTATCTCGTCACGGCCGATACCGAAGGCGATGTCGAGCTGACGCCATCGGCGCGCGTCGAGTCCTGGGCCGCGTGCTGGGGCATCCGCCAATTCCAGCAATGGGGCGGCGCACCCGTCACCGTGTGGCGCGAACTGCGCCGCATCGAGGAAAGCATGCTCAACGAAGCGCCGGCCGCCATGCGCCGCGCCTGGGACGCTGTGCAAAAGATCGACGGCGAAAAGCGCGCCTGCTGGGCCGAATACCTGCGCGCCCAGGGCGGCGCCCTGGTGCCGCGCAAGGAACTGGTCGTCACGCTGGCCAAGGACGAAAAGACCGTCATCGGCCGCTACGGCGAAACGCTGCGCACCACGCCCTACGGCGTGCGCTGCAGCGATCTGATAGGTGTGGTCTTCAAGTCCGTACGCCATACGTGGACGCCCGTACAGGCCACAGGCGGGCGCGGGGTGGCTGTTGGGGTTGCCGTTCCTCGGACTCGTGTAAATAACTGTACGCACCCCGACCGCCCTGCCCCGGCCACCCCGCCGGCGGCGCCAGCACCAAACCTGCCTGACGAGGCAAAAACAGCGGTGCTTGCCGCCTGGGCGGCCGCCAACGCCTGCCCCTATCCCCGGCTGATCGTCCCCGACAACCCACCCCATGAAGGAAATGGCACATGAGCACCTATGCCGTGATCGTTCGCACGCAAACCGAACGCTTTGAATACGCCGCGATTGCCGCTTCCAGCGGCGACGCGATCCAGGCCGCCATCGACCACTTCGGCGTATGCGGCGTTACCGCCAAACTGAAAGGAGCACCGCAATGCTGAACACCCTGACCAATTCGCCGCGGCAAATCGCCCTGGGCGACCGCGTGACATTCGATACCGACGAAGGCTACCAGGCCGGCACCGTCAACGACCTGCGCCGCGACGTGGGCAATGGAGAGCTGCATGCGTGGGTAGAGCTGGACCACCAGTGGCCGGGCATGTTCCGGGCCGTGCCGCTGGGCGCGCTGGTATCGGTCACGCCAGCTCAAACTGAACGCCAGCATCTGGCCTCCCAGACCCGCCCCGCGTCAGTGCAGATCATCAAAGGAAGCGCATGCGGCAAAAACAGCATGTCGCGCCAGTTCCACGAATGCAGCACCTGTGCGACTGCGTGAGGGCAATACGATGAATACCTACAGCACAAGATTTCTCGCAGCCTGCCCCAACAATGGCGAATACATCGTATATGACCTGGCAATCGATTCCACGGCTGTCATCATGGTCGAGCACATCGTTACCGCTACCAGAATGATCCGGGCCGGCTATCACGAAGTTATCGCCGACGCACTGCACAAACAGTTCGGCGGTCGCCAAGTCTTGATGGCCCATCACCACGGCGTGGATATCAAGACCGTTCGGGGTGGTGCATGACGCAGCACTACCATGGCACGCCCATCACGCCGCGCAAGGTTCTGGGTCAGCTCAGGGGGCGTTCGTTCTGCATATCATTCGCTCGACCGGATGACGTGGAGTGGTGCCACGAAAATGGGCAAAGCAACATGCTCGACAATTCGGCATTTTCCATCTGGACGGAAAACATGAAGCGCAAGGCCCGTGGAGAAGCGATTGTCGAGATGGACGGTGCTTTCTGGCAGGGGTTCTACGCCTGGGCCGAACGATGGCTGACCTACAAAACCACCTGGGCAGTTATCCCGGACGCGATCATGGGCGATGTAAGCGCTAACGACGCCCTCATTGCGCAGTGGCCGCATGGTCAGCGCGGTGCACCGGTTTGGCACATGCATGAGCCATTGGACCGCCTCAAGCGCTTGTGTGACGAGTGGGAGCGTGTCTGCATCGGATCGTCAGCACAGTTTCGTGTGGTCGGCGCCGCGAACTGGCATCACCGCATGACGGAAGCGATGAACGCGATATGTCAAACCGGCCGTGTGCCGAACTGGCTCCACATGCTGCGCGGAATGAATGCCGCACGTTGGGGCTACCCATTTGCCAGCGTTGACAGCACCGATATTGCCCGCAACCACAACCGGAAAAACAATCCGCGCGAGATGGCCGAGATATGGGATGGCATTCAATGTTCGCCATTCTGGGATCGCAAGTACGTGCAGGCTGACCTGCTGTGTGCCGCATAAGACGATTAAAGCGAAAGAGAAAAATGAACCAATACCAAGAATTCTGCCGACTGCGCGACTACCGCCAGCACGGCGCCGAAGTGCCGCAACACACCGAAGCCGAAGCATTCGCGTCGGCGATAGCTGGATATGCGGATCAGCGATACATGGCCTTGGCCGCGCGGCATGAGTCAGTACTCGATGGCGCAATTCTGATGGCCGAGGAATTTGCCGAAGCGCGCACCCCGAACGAGGGTGGCCATGCATTTCGGAACTATGCCGAGATCCTGCGCGGATTGAAAAATGAACACGCCCTATTCGCCAGCGTCACAAAAGAACAACACCCTGTCACAACATTGCCAAAAAACAACACCACTATCGCTGCCAGCACGGCGGCCAGGAGCATTCAATGAACATGAACGAAACGGAATTCGTCGCCAAACTGGCTGTGGCCATCGATAAACTGCAGCGCCCTGCCATTCCGCTGGCGATTGACCTGTGGGACATCGCCACCATCGCGTACTACTTGAAGCGCGAACCGGGAACCGTGCGGGAACGCATGGCGTGCCTGCCAAGCTTCCCGAAAGCCATCCGGCTGCCAACGTCGAAGGGGCATGCGCAGCCCCTGTATAATGCAAAGGACGTGATCGCCTGGGCCGAATCGTACCGAGAAAAGAATTAATTTCGTTTACGCCAAAATTACGCCAACGCCCCGGAAAGCCGCATTATTCAACAGGTTGAGTTTCCGGCTCCGGGCACTCAGAACAACAATTGCATCGTAGTACAAAACCCGCTTTTCTCTATTTTCATAGGGGAAAGCGGGTTTTTTTTCGTCTGTAGAAATCGTAAAAGCGGCATAGGATATTGGAATACTGCCCCATTTACCAAAATAGCAGCTCTGGTCAACGATGGCATGATTTGGCGACATCGCCTCATGGTCAAGGGTGTTCGGGTATCCGGCACCTTTCAGGCCACATCTTACACCGGCAGAATCTGGATCCCGTGCGTCTTGACGTTCGGCACGTGCATGAACAGATTGCCCCTTGCTGTCGGGCATCGCCTGGCGCAACTTGTCCACGTTTGCGTTTTGGCGAGGGCTTCCGTCATGTGAGTCGCTCTTGTGGGACTTGCGGCGAAACAGGGTGGCCGCCTCGTTGAGCCAAGCCGAGTGCATCAGGCGGAGGACGCCGGGGATGTCGATCACTCGAAAACTGCTCCTGAATTGAGATGGCTGCGGCGCAGGATCCACTCGATGCGGGGATGCGCAGCAGATCTGTACCGTCATCTCGATCATTTCCCGCGCCAGGACTCGCCTGCCCCACTGACGCTTTTACAACAGAGCCCATCCCCCCGCTCCCTACTCCACGACTGCCTACTGATATAATACTTACAATCAAGTAATAGTGAGAAATTTGCGCCTCTAGGCTCCCGCAACCGACTGTGTACCGCTAGCCCAGCCCATGAGCTCCCTTTTCGACCACGAGATCGTCAAACAGCTGCACAGCGGTGGCCGCTCACGGGTGTACCGCGCCAGGGCCGCCGATGGCACGGCGTTGATCGTCAAGATGCCGAATCAGCAGCTCCCTTCATTTCAGCAACTGGCACAATTCAAGCGCGAGTATGCGATCGCGCGCCGCTGCCGCCATCCTGGCGTGGCGCATCCGCTGGCACTGCAGCTGCACGGCGGACACTGGACGATGATTCAGGAAGATACCGGCGGCGTGGCCCTCGACCAGGTCTTGCGCACGCAGGTGGCGATGCGCAGGATGCCGTCTCAGCCCGCCTTGGCGCTGGACGATTTTTTCGACATTGCGCTGCAGTTGTGCGCGGCGCTGGAGGAAGTCCATCGTCAGGGTGTGATCCACAAGGACATCAATCCCTCCAATCTGGTGTGGAATGACGACCTGCGGCTGCTGCAGCTGATCGATTTCGGCATCGCCTGTGAGCTGCCCTACGAAAGCCACGGCATCGTCAATCTCCAGGCACTCGAAGGCACGCTGCGCTACATGGCGCCGGAGCAGACCGGGCGCATGAACCGGCGGGTCGATTGGCGCGCCGATTTCTATGCGCTCGGCGCCACCTTGTACGAATTGCTGGCCGGCCAGGCGCCGTTCGATGCTGGCGACGAGATGGAACTCGTGCATTGCCACATTGCGCGCAGTCCGGACTGGTCACACCCGGCGCTGGCAAGCTTGCCCGGGCAGCTGCTGCCCATCCTCCAGCGCCTGCTCGAGAAAAATGCCGATCAACGCTATCAGAGCCTGCAAGGCTTGCGCAGCGACCTTGAAGCATGCCGCGCGAAAAAGCCGGCGCAGGCGCTCAAGCTGTCCGACCACAACGGCCGCTTCCTTGTGCCACAAACACTGCACGGGCGCGAGGATGCCGTCGCCGTGCTGCTGGCGGCATTTGAACGCAGTGCTGCGGGCAGATGCGAGATGCTGCTGGTGGCCGGCCATTCAGGCATCGGCAAGTCGGCGGTCGTCAACGAGGTGCAAAAACCCATCATCGCCCGGCGTGGCTGCTTCCTGTCCGGAAAATTTGACCAGCTCCAGCGCGACGTGCCGTATGCCTCGCTGATCCAGGCCTTCCAGGGGCTGGTGCGCCAGTTGCTGGGCCAGCCCGAAGAGACACTGCGCCAGTGGTCCGCAAAACTGCACGCGGCCCTGGGCAGCGGCGTGGGCGCGATCGTCGAGCTGATTCCCCAACTGGCCTTGATTGTCGGCCCCACCGACGCAATGCCCGCGTCGGCGCCGGAACAGGCCCAGTTGCGCCTGGACCGGCTGTTCCCCCGCTTCGTCGAAGTATTCGCCTGTGCCGGGCATCCGCTGGTGCTGTTCCTCGACGACCTGCAATGGGCCGATGCGGCCACGCTGCGCATGATCGAGCTTCTCATGGTCTCCTGCGACAATAGCTGCATGCTGTTCATCGGGGCGTACCGCGATAACGAAGTGAGCGCCGCGCATCCGCTCATCGCGCTGCGCGACAAGCTGCTCGCCCGTGAGGTACGCCTGTCGACGCTGTTACTGAGCGCGCTGACGGAGCCGCAGGTTGCGCAAATGGTCTCGGCCACCGTGCGCGTGGCGGTCCCAGACTGCGCAGCACTGACCAGCATTTGCTACCGCAAGACGGCCGGAAATCCCTTTTTCCTCAACCAGTTCCTCGCCTCGCTCAATGAGACGGGCCAGCTGCGCTACCGGCCCGCCGACGATTGCTGGGACTGGGACTTGCCGGCCATAGAACAGGCCAAATATACCGACAACGTGGTCGAGGTGCTGCTGGAAAAAATCCGTCGCCTGCCCACAGTCACGCAGCACCTGCTGCAACTGGCCGCCTCCAGCGGCAACCGCTTCACGCTCGACACGCTTACCCTGGCAGTGGAGCGCGTGCCCCGGCAAACGCAGCAAGACCTGTGGCCGGCGCTCAAGGCAGGACTGATACAGCCGCTCGACGAACGCTATAAATACGTCAATGGCGACACCGCTGCGGGTAGCAGCGGCGTCAGTTACCGCTTTCTGCACGACCGGGTGCAGCAGGCAGCCTACCTGGTCGCCGATGCCGCTATGCGCGCGGCCAACCATCTTCTCATCGGCCGCTTGCTGCTGCGGCATACGGCGCTGCAACGCCAGGACGAGACACTGTTTGACATCGTCGAGCAGCTCAACGCCGGCCGCGCGCTGATTGCCGATGCGGGCGAGCGCGTGCATCTGGCGACGCTCAATCTCCAGGCCGGCGTCAAGGCACGGCGTTCCGCCGCATTCCAGTCTACCCTGGAGCACATGAGAATTGGTCTCGACCTGCTGCCGGCACAGGCGTGGATCCTCCACGCCGACCTCTGGCTCGAGCTGCAGCTCGGTGCCGCCGAAGCGGCCTACCTGTGCGGCCAATTCGAGGCTGCCGAGGCGATCTACCCAATGGTGCGCGCCCGCTCTCTGAGCCCGCTGCAGCAGGTGCGCTGCATTGCCATCCAGGCGCACCAGTATCAATTGCAGGGCCGCCTGCTCGACGCCATCGCCGTGCAACGCGACGGCCTGGCGCAGCTGGACATCGACATTCCGCATGAAGTGGCGCACATGAAGGCGCGCTTCGACGATATTCTCACCGACATCGGGCGGCAGCCTGGCGCGCATGCGCCCGCAACGTTGCTGGCGGCGGACGACATGTGCGAACCGGACGCGGTGGCCGCGATGCAGATGATGCAGGGCCTGTGGATGGCCAGCTACTACGCCGGCCAGCAGGATCTCAGCGCGCTGATGGTGGTGTCGATGACGCGCCTGTCCATGCAGCGGGGGAACAGCGATTTCAGCGCTGTCGCTTATGTCGGTTACGCGATGATGCTGGCGTTGTACAGCGGCGATGTTGCGCGCGGCTACGACTTCGGCGCGATGGCGATGGCGCTGGCAAGGCGGCGTGCCAATCTGCAGACGCGCACGCTCACGGGCCTGATGTTCGGCGCGCTCAGCAACCACTGGACGCAGCCGCTGCGCAGCTCCGACGCCCTGTACGAAGAAGCCTTTGGCTGGGCGCTGGAAATCGCCGACTTCGTGCAGGTCGGTGTGGTGGCAGCTGTACGCGCCACCGACCGGATCATTCTCGGCGACTACCTGCCGCACCTGCTGCACGATATCGAGCACGACCTGGCGCTGATGCGCGCCAACGGCCAGCAGGCGATGGCCGATTGCTGTATCGCCGCCGCGATCCAGCCAATCAAGTGCCTGATGGGCCTCCTGCCCCGTCATGATAGCTACGACGATGCCGCCTTCAGCGAGGCTCACTTCCTCGCACAGTATGGCGACTCGCAGCTGTACCGCGCCTACTATTTACAAGGAAAGATCCGCAACGCCTACCTGTTCGATGGCGTCGACGCCGAGCTGCTGGCCGGCCAGCTGGGCATCGTCACCCAGATCATGCGCGGTCAGGCCAAGGTTGCCGAGTGCAGCTTCTACGCCGCGCTGATACTGATCCGTGCCTTGCGGCGCACTCCCGCGCGCCCCGATGCGGGCGAAGTGCTGACCATGATCGGCACGCTGCAGGCGAGTCTCACCGCGTGGGCCAGGCAAGGCTCGGACAATAGCGCTGCCAAACATCTGCTGCTGATGGCCGAAATGGCACGCTACCGCGACGACCTGCAGCTGGCCACGCGCCTTTACCAGCAGGCGATCGACGCCGCCGGCATGGCAGGCTACGTCAACATGCAAGCGCTGGGCAATGAATTGTGCGGTGAGTACTGGTGCGAGCAGGGACAGTCGCGCGTGGCCGCCGTGTTTATCCGGGACGCCGTCGCGCATTACGGCCAGTGGGGCGCGGAGGGCAAGGTGGCGCAGCTGCGGGAGCGCCACGCTGCGCTGCTGTCAAGGATGGATGGCCGCAGCACACAGCGGCATTCCGTCTCCCACACGCACGGCAGTTCCGCGCTCGACCTGGTGTCGCTGCTGAAGGCGGCACAAATCCTGTCGAACGAAGTCGGCCTGCGCAACGTGCTGACACGCCTCATTTCCATCGTCTGCGAAAACGCTGGCGGACAGGTAGCGCGTCTGCTGCTGCTATCGGAAGGCTGCTATCGGCTGGAGGCCGATATCGATGGCGATGGCATCACGGTCCTGCAAGCGCGCCAGCTCGATCTGAACGCCGCCAGCGACCCTCAATTCCCGCTGTCGCTACTGCGCTACGTCATCCGCACTGGCGCCGAGGTGATCGAAGACTGCATCACGGACGTCTCGCGCTTTGCCAACGACCCCTATGTGCAGTTGCAGCGGCCGCGTGCCGTCATGTGCCTGCCGATCCGGCACGGCGGCCAGATCGACGGCATCCTGTACTTCGAGAACCGGCTCGCCGAAGCCTCGTTCACGGAAGAACGCGTCGCGTTCCTGCGCATGCTCGGCGCACAGGCGATGATCTCGATCTCCAGCGCCAGGCTGCATGACAGCCTCGAACGACACGTTGCCGAGCGCACCGAGCAACTGGAAGACGCCAACCGCAAGCTGGCGACCCTGTCCATCACCGACGGCCTGACGGGCCTTGCGAACCGGCGCCATTTTGACGATGTGCTGCGCACCGAATGCGCGCGTGCCACGCGCGTCGGCCGGCCTCTTGCCGTCATCATGCTCGATGTCGACTACTTCAAGCGCTACAACGACCGTCACGGCCATCAGGCCGGCGACGCATGCCTGATCCGTGTCGCGCATGCGCTGGCGGCCAGCATGCGGCGCGCGGGCGACCTGACGGCGCGCTATGGCGGCGAAGAGTTTTCGATGGTCCTGCCAAACACCGGCGCAGACGAAGCGCACCAGATCGGCGAAGCGCTGCGGCGCGCCATCGAAGAAATGGGCATAGCCCACGCAAGCGCGGAAGCGCAACAGGTGACGATCAGCGTCGGCATCGCAGTCCAGTCGGCACCGGGCGCCGCCGATCCGGACGCCCTGCTGCGCCTGGCCGATGCCGCGCTGTACCACGCCAAGGATGCGGGGCGCAATTGCGTGGTCCTCAAGGTGCTGCCGCCTGGCTGAGCAGCAGGCGGCGCGCGCCAATTCTCATGGCGCGAGCCGATACCTCACTCGCTGCCATGACTATTCTCACGCGCCTGTTCCCGCGCGTCTTCCCTTGATGAAAGCCCGTTGAAGAACAGGTTGAGCAGCACGGCGACGATGGCGGCCAGCAGGATGCCGCTGTGCAGCAATGGCGACAGGGCCTTGGGCATGTGCTGCGCGTATTGCTCGGCCACCAGCGGCAGCATGCCGAAGCCGATCGACAGGGCCACGATGAACAGGTTGTTGCGATTGCTCTTGTAGTCGACGCCGGCCAGGATGCGGATGCCTGTGGCGGCGACCATTCCGAACATCACCAGCCCGGCCCCGCCCAGCACGAACGCCGGCACCGCTTCGGCCGTCTGCGCGATCTTAGGAATCACCCCCATGACCAGCAGGATGAGGCCGGCCGCCACACAGACCCAGCGGCTGCGCACGCCCGTCACGCCCACCAGGCCCACGTTTTGCGAAAACGAGGTGTACGGGAAGGTATTGAAGATGCCGCCGATCAGGGTGCCCAGGCCATCGACGCGCAAGCCGCGGCTGATATCGGCCTGCGTGATGCGCTTGTCCGTCATCTCTCCCAGCGCCAGAAACATGCCCAGCGATTCGATCATGACGACGATCATCACCAGGCTCATGGTGACGATGGCGACCACGTCAAAGGTCGGCATGCCGAACTGGAACGGCGTGACGATGGCAAAGGCCTTGGCGCTTGCCACCTTGGCGAAATCGGCCTTGCCCAGCGCAAACGACAGGGCCGTGCCGGCGATGATGCCGATCAACACGGCGATATTCGACAGGAAACCGCGGCCATACTTGGCCACCAACAAGATGACGGCCAGCACGAAGAAAGCGATGCCCATATTATCCAGCGCGCCATAGCCGGGGTTGGCAATCGGGGGCACGGGACCGGCCGGCGCAGGCAAGCCAGCCGCCGTGGCGGCAGCGGCCATCTTGAGGAAGGCGGGATCGGCAATTTGCGCCATGCCAGGCGGCCCGCCCATGGCCCAGTTCACGCCAACACGCATCAGCGACACGCCGATCACGGCGATGATGCTGCCGGTGACGACGGGCGGGAACAGCGCCAGCAGCCGGCTGATAAAGGGAGCGATCAAGATGGAGACGACGCCGGCGCCGATCACGGCACCAAAGATACCGCTGATGCCCAGGGCCGGGTTGTTCGCCATGGCCAGCATGGGACTGACGGCGGCAAAGGTCACGCCCATCATCACGGGCAGGCGAATGCCAAAGTACTTGCCTATTCCCAGGGACTGGATCAGGGTCACGAGGCCGCAGCAGAACAAATCGGCACTGATCAGCGCCGCCACTTGCTCGGGCGGCAACTTGAGGGCGCGGCCAACGATCAGCGGCACGGCGATGGCCCCCGCATACATGACCAGCACGTGCTGCAAGCCCAAGGTGAACAGCTTGCCGGCCGGGAGGATTTCATCCACGGGCGATGGCGCGGCAGGCGCGTTGCCGGAAGCGCTGCGGTGGATGGATTTCAAGCGGGGAGTGGCCATTTACGCTCCATTTCCTGGGTTACCGCGGCCCGGATGGGCGCAGGTGTAAGGGAAAAGCAAGAGAGAAACGGGACAGCAGGAACACACTAGCGGTGGATGATGCATGCGAAGCTCCTTGGAATCGGGAAATACCCAAGACTAGCCATGCATGCATCGTGCCAGGTAGATTGTATACAGAAATTGTGCCGAAAATCACCAAATATCGGCCAATTTGACGGCAAATGCACCGTTTTCTCGCATGCAGCCCCGCGCATGCACCAGAAGGCGGCAAGCTGCGGCAGCGCTGGCAGGCCGCTGAGACTGGTCACGGCCGCTCAATCGCACCGCTCAAAACCTGGCGGCTTGCGATGCTCACCGCTTCGGCTGCCCCATACTGCGTACAGCTGCACTTCACGGGCCAATGGGGACGCCTAGACTTCCTTCCGCCCGCTCACGTTTTGCTAAGCATTGCTAACCTTTGTTAGTCGCGTTTACCCGCCGGAGCAGGCATCGAGCAGCGATTCCAGCTGACGTACATGGGCGGCCCGCAATTGCTCGCGCGCCAGCAAGGCTTGCACTTGCTCGAAGATGCCGTGGGATGGCACTGCCGGCAAGGCAGGCGCGACGGGGCGCGCCGCTATGCACGGCGCACTCACCGGCCAAGCTTGCACAGTCGATGCTGGCCCCCCTGCCGCACAGCCGCTCAATAAACTCGTCAGCAATAAACTGGCGAGGCTGCGTGTATGCCTTCCAGCACCTTCGCGTGGCGACCTCATCGCATCTCACTGGCGATCAGCGCCTCGGCGGCACCACAGGCATCACCTGCAGGCTGCAGCGCCAGGATGCGCGCCGCAGCCGCTTGCGCGTCTGCCTGCCCGGCCTGCGCCGTGGCCAGCGCCTGCCGGGCCCGTGCCGAGCGACGTACGCCCTCTTCCCGCAGTGTATTCAGGGCCTGGTTCTGGCGCCGCAACACGCCTTGCACCTCCAGCACTTGCGCCGCGCATGCGGCACGGCCCGCTTCGCGCCCCCAGCGCTGGGCGCAAAACACGGCTGCCCCCAGCAACAGCAGCATGGCCAGGATGCTCAACGGCGGCTTCATGCCAGCACCTTGCGCGCCGCCTGGTACAAGGCCACGCGCTCGGCCAGGCCATTCACGCCGCCGTTGATGCGGCGCGTCACCCGTTCCTGGTCGCCCGCATCGGCCAGACGGTTCAAGCCGCGCGATCGCCAGAACCAGCCGGCCGAGCGGCAAGCGGCAGTGGTTTGCTCCAGCAGTTGCGGCGCCGCCAGCAAGTCCAGGCCCAGCGCTACGCCGCACGCCGCATAATTGGCGCGCCCCGTCACCTGCAGCAAGCCGCGCCCCTTGAAGCGCACGCCATCGCCGGCGATCACATTGCCCAGGTCCGCCCGTCCTTCATAGGCCGCGCCGCTGGCCAACTCGCGTACATAGCGCAACTGTCCAGATTCGTGGCCCACCTGCGCCAGGAATGACGCCTGGCGCAGCGGCGTATCAATACCGAACTCGGCCATCGCCGCATTCAGTGGCACCAGGAACAGCGTAGCGCGGCGACCGGCCAACGGCATGATTTGCATCAATTGCGCGCCTGTCACAGCCTGCCCCGCACATCCTTGACAGCAGCGGCCGCATCTGCAGCCAATTCGCCGATATCCTTGCCGCGCCGATTGTCGAACCAGCGCACCCAAGCGCCCAGCACCCACCAGGCAGGCAAGCCGGCCGCCACCATCAGCGGTGCGGCGATGAACAAAAAACCCGTGGCCGGATCGCCGCCATACAAGCCCGCCACGGTCTTCGCGCTGTCGAACAAGCTGGGCCACCACGACAGCACGGCGGCAACCAACAAGGGACCGAGAAAGGTGGAAATGATGATACTGGAACAAAAACGAATAAATGCCTCCTTGGTGGACTGGGGCCACATGAACATGAAGCCCAGCGACGTGGCGGCCGCGCCAGCCAGCACGGGCACGCCAAACAGTTTGATCAATGCGCCGCCGGCGGCGGTGGTTTCGAGGGCCATGGTTGCCTTTCAGAGGGTGGAAATGAAAAAACCCGCCGAAGCGGGTTGGGATGTTGCAAGCACAATCTTTATGCCACCTTCACGATTACACGGGCGCGTCCGTCGTCCTCGATGGCGATGACCTTGCCAATAGCGCGCATGTATCGCTGAAGCGTCATGTCCTCCTCATTGATGGCAATGCCCGCAATGCCTTCACCATCCTGTACCGGTACGATGAGCTGGCCGGGAACCGCCCCCTGGATATTGCATGGCACCTGCCCGGCGAAAGCGATGCGGTCGACCGTCTGGCGCAGCGCTTCGAGTGCTGCATCGAAGGCAAGCCCGGGAGCCTGCCGAACCGCCCACTCTTCATCGGTATCGCCTGCAAGCGGCACCTCGCGGTATACGGCAGCCTTGGCAGGAATCTCTGGCGTGAGCAGGGTCAGGCCGTCGTAGACGGCTTCGACAGCAGCTTGCGCCTCGCTGACCAGTTGCGATTCAACTCGGTCAAAAGTACGCGTTACGGATGCCGGACGCGGGCCAAGTTGTTGCGACCACTTGTCGCCGCCCACCATGCACGGATCGGTGGATTTCACGGCAAACGAAATGGCATCAGCCCAGCGATCGGTAAGCTTGCCATCTGCGCCGATGCCGATCAACTGGCCTGGCGCGATGACGGTACACTCAGATGCCTTGAACATGTATTCGGCATAGTCGGCGCCACTGGCATTGATCGTGCCGGCGGCATTGATGCTGCGGCCTGTGGTCTGAGAACCCACATACAACACAGCGGTACTCCCCGCCCATGATGTGGTGCCAGCACCCGCCAGTACCGCCAGGGTGGCCGTGGCAGCCTCGCCCGTGCGGCCCACATACAAAATCTCGCCAGCAGGCACCGTATCTTTATAAATGGTATGAATATCGCGCGCGCCAGCAGCTACCGCGACGGGGCCGCAACGCATATTGCCGGGCCACGCGACCTGGCCCGTGCCTGTGACGCCAAGCAGCGGCGCGGAGAAATTTCCGCTGGTTTCGTCATAGGCACGCAGATTCATCTTGTAGCCTTGATAGTAAAGGCTATCAGTACCGGCCGAAGTAGACCAGAGGAAGCGGCCTGGGAACGCTGCGCCAGCAACACCGCCGACCCCAAGCGCTCCCACCTCATAATAGGTGCTAGCCAACAACGGCTTACCACCGTTCGGCACCGATAGGCTACTTTGCTGTCCGCCGCGTATACCTGCATGAATGATTTTCGGACCATTCAGCGTCGAATCAGTCTGTAATTCGACGGCACCGGGTCGCAGGGTCATGCGCGGTGCACCGCCAACGCTCAGCGCATACACCGCGATAGCCTCCCAGGAATCCTTGGGTGGTTCCGTGCCAAGAAATTCCAATTCCTGCTGCATCCACATATTTGAATCGACGTAGCAGGACAGTGTTGAAAATTGCACCGCACCCACATAAATAACACCATCGCTGCCTATCCTTACCCCCTGGATATCGGAATGCCTGCCATCACCGGTGCTATACCAGGAGCCACGAATCTTGCCGTCGTTATCACAACGCAGCAAAATCACCGTTTCGATGCCATTGGAGGAACCTTCGTAGGATGAGTAAGAGGTGGCGCCGGAAATACGGATAGTGGCTTCGCCACCCAATGCAGCCACATTAAACTTGGCAATACGCCACCAGCCATTGCTTAGACCAACATTCTGCTGCTGGCCAGGGCCACGCACCGCCATGGTAATGAAGCTCGGCGTCGTGATCGGTCCTGACATGGTGCCGCCAGTTAAAGGCAGCGCATTGTACGGCCCCGCCGCGAATGCCCGATCCATTTCATTTAATTTCTCGTTGACGTTGGGCATACCGTCATAAAATTTATCAGCCATTCAGATTCCTTCAATTTGTAGTGGTGCAGAGTAAGTGTCAAAGTACGGTGTAGCTACCGCGTCGATATTGCTGGCCTTGCCATACAACATATAGTCCTGCTCCAGCAGCGGGTCCGGATTTTCTGGAAATAAGCTGAACAGCATCGCCTTGCCCTTGCCGTTCTCGCGCAGGATGCGCATGAAGCGCGCGCGGTCCATCGATGTCAGGTGCGTCAGATTGATGCTCAGCTTGTCGCTGCTCGTGCCCAGCGCGGTTTTCAGATTGCCTGCGCCCGTTCGGTAATTTTCACTGCTATCCTGCGTCTGCAACTGGGCGCCGTACTCGGCGTTATATTGCGGTGACCAGTAGTTGCCCACCACCAGACGCGAGATTTCCAGGTAGCCTTCCGGGCTTTGTGGCGCAGACACGTTGATCACTATCTGGCGCACGCGTACAGGAGCGAACCATGTCACGCCGTCGGAGCCGCCGCCGCGCGGCCAAGTGTTCACACCGCCCCACTGATAGGCGTTCCAGCCGAGCGGCAGCACACCCCATGGATAGGATCCATGCACAGCAGCCGGACACGGGAAGATGCTGCCTGTGTCGAACACCGGCACGGTGTCGCCCGGCTGGGAATAACCGCGCACGCGCATGCGCGCACTACTGGTCATGTTGGTGGAGATCAGCGCCACGCAGGCGATGGGCTCCTGTGTCGGCCAGGTGGCGGTGATCATCTGTGCAGTGCCGTTGGCACGTAACACGGCATTCTTGCTGTCGCGCTGCAGGTTGGCCGGGCCCAGTTCGCCGGTTTGGCTTAATGCAGTCAACACCGCTCGGTCAGCGGCATTGTCGTGGATGATGCGAAGATTTCTCATGGCAGCATTGCCCCTTCCAGGATGAGGTAAGTGGTTGGTAAAATAAACCCAGTGATAACGCCGATAGGCTCGGTGGCGGTGTATCCCCGGCGCTGCCTTGACACCATCACCTCGACTATCTCGGTACTGGTGGACGAAATAAAAAACCCGCCGAAGCGGGTTTGGGGTGGACGACTGATTTGCTACACGGCCTTGACCATCACATAAGCCCTGCCGTCGGGTTCGATCGAGATCACGCGACCGACGGCATCTAGGTATTGCGAATGCGTGAGGTCTACCTTACGGACGGGAATACCCTTGATGCCGGCACCGTCCTGCACCGGCACGATGTAGTCGCCCGGCTGGGCGCCCAGCACGTTCACCGGTACACGGCCGGCGATGGCGATACGGTCGACCTTCTGGCGCTCGGTTTCCAGCGCCGCGTCGAAGGCGGCCATGGAGTCGGCGTCCTGCTGCTCGGCGGCGTTGTGGGCGGCCAGCGCGGCGGTGTAAGCGGCCTGCTTTTCCGCCCATTCTTCATCGGTGTCGCCGGGTTCGGTTACTACGTCCTCATATTCCGGTGAGTTGGTGCCGGGCACTGGCTGCTGCGTGACGACATCAGCGCGGCGCAGGGGTTGAATCGGTGCCGCTCCTGCCTGGGGCGATGGGCGCGGACCTACGTCGCTGGCCCAGGAATCGCCGCCGACAAACGAGGGCGCTGTCGATTTTATCGAGAACATGACGGCATCGGCCCACATGTCGGTGACTTTATTGTCGACGGTGATACCGACTATTTGCCCACGGGCGACGATGCCGCAGAGTGGGTTTTTGAAAATGTATTCAGCATAATCGTTACCGCCTGTATTTACAGTACCTGCAAAGTTACCACTACGGTTTGTTGGAGCATGCAGGCCAACATAAAGAACTGATTGGGCCTGCGCCCAACCTCCTGCGCCGTTAGATGCTCTTATTCCAACGCAAGGCTGACTTTGCCCTTCCTTGCCTATGTAAATTATTTCGGGGTTTACAGTGGGCGAAGCAGGGCACGATATATTGTGGATCAGTTGAGATGGATTACTACTGCCTGCTTTAAGTAAAGGCATGGATACAATACCATTTCCTCTAACATTCAACAAATCACCTGACCACGCGCTTGAACCAGCATCGTACGCTCTTATTGCCATGGCGTACCCTTGTTTATTTAGTGAGCCACTGCCAGATGAGGCAAGAAACCCGAAACACCCTGGATGAGCAAGACTATCTATTCCACCAACACCGAGTCTTAATATCTCCTTCCCTCCTCCCGGAGGCAGCTCATTTTGTAAAGCCCCTGCCGCCAGAAACGAGGTTGCAATAGTTCCATCACCAACTCCAACGATTTTGTTGAATAGTGTACCGACAGTGGGGTAAGGAAAATTACGCCATCGTGGGGCAATGTGGATTGGGTTTCCTGGCTGTGTTGCTGAATCGAAAACTATGGTTCCAACTGGCGCTGCGGTGGTTTCAACTGGCACTGAATACGTTTTTGTATTCATTCCCGTTAAATCAAATGAAATGGTTGCATACACATTGGCGTCAAAGAAAGCATACACATCATGATTTCCGTTGGCGCGCCGCACAACCATAATCCGAGATTGCGACAGTATGAAGCCTTCAATGTGCCAGTCTACAAAGAATGCGCCTCGCACGCCCATGAATATAGTAAATGGCGTAGACGAAGCGGCCAACCAGTTGCCATTGAAAACACCGCGGATAAGAAGATTTGCATGTGCGCCTTCATTTTCTGCGCCAATCGTAGCGATAAGGAGCCATCTTGTATTTGGTGAGTTTTGTGCCAGATAGCTGTAGCCATACTTGGCAGTGGGGCCAGAACAAAGCCTTGCGCTAGTTTGAATAGGCAGGCTCGGATCAATCCACGCCGGATCCATGTATCCATTCGGCCCACCAAGTGGCGACATCCCAACCTTGGGCGCATACGACGCCACCACCGCACCGCGCCCGGCCAGCTCATTCAAGCGCTGGATTGTGTCCTTCTGACCATAGTAAAAAAAATCACCCATTACAGTTCCTCGATTTCAATGTTGGTGGCATATGCCTGGAAAGATGGCGCGGTGATGGCGGCAAGATTGGCCAGACGGCCATACACCTGATGCGCCTGCTCCAGCTCGACATCGTCGCTATCCGGATACAAGCTGACAAAAAGCGGGCGCGACAGGCCGTTGCCGCGCACGATGCGCCACAGTTCTGCACGATCAAGCGGCGTCATGTGATCGAGCGCCAGAGACAGCTTGCGGTACATCACGCCCCGCTCCACCTTCTGTTCGCCGGCGCAATTGCGGTACTGGCTGCTGGTATCGACTGGCGCAATACCAGCGCCATACGACGCGTTCTGCTCGGGACTCCAGTAAGGACCAGCCACCAGGCGCGCGGCCTCGATGTAGCCAGCATGATTGTCGGGGTCGGCCAGGTCGATCACCAGCTTCCTGATGCTGCGCATCTGGAACCAGCAGCGGGCGTACGTACCGCCGCCATAACTGTAGGCATTCAAGCCCAGCGGCAATGCGCCCCAGTCCCACATGCCCAGCCGCGCATACTCGCACGCTGGCATGACGCCTGTATCGAATGCAGGCGCAGTGTGGCCAGGCTCGATGTAGCCGCGCACTCGGATGGTTGCCCCTGGGGTCAGGTTGCAAAACGGCAAGGCAACGCCACCGACAATTTCCGGTGCCGGCCACGTTGCCGTGATGGTCTGCAGCGTACCAATTGAACGCAGCAACAGGGACTTTCCCTCGCGCTGGAGATTGGAAGGTACCAGTGCACCAGCCTGGGTCGATGCCGTCAACACCGAGCGGTCGGCGGCGTTGTCATAGATGATGCGAAGATTTTTCATTAGATTTTCACCAGCTTCCAAGTGATTTCAGTTGGACTGATATAGCCGTTCCCACTGACTGGGGTCCAGGTAAATCGAATGTATATCCGATTATCGAGAGGCAAGAGGGAGGCGCCATCATTGAGGCCATCACCAACAACAATAGACGCTTCGCCATAGCCATTGCAGCCACCGCGCCAGCTTTGGCCACCTGAAATCGTAGCATTGGCCAAAAAAGTGTCAGACGGGACGGTATGCCATGTAGACTCGAATGTGTGCCCGGTATCGATGTAAACAGTAAATGGACGATATTCGTTACCAGTCCATCCCACTACCCCTGGCGAAATATGCTCCACTCCATTCTTCACAAGATTCGGTGGCGACAAAATTCCGCGGGCAAAAGTACCTTTACCATCGGCGGTAATCCGTACAGCTCCCGCGCCAGCATAGATAAACGGCATGCTCCCGGTAGCGTTAAAATCAATGAACGTCGTATTGGTCTCGTTTTGACCACGCCCGGCAATAATGGCCTTCGCCGTCAATGTCCCGGAAAAAGTTCCCTTTGCCCCCATCAGTTCACCACGAAAAGTTCCGCTATTCGCATAAAAATTCCCATTCCGGTCCAAAAGCCACCCCGTATCCCAGCCATTCCAGTTGCTGCTGTAAATGTCGCCACCGATCTGGGCGTTTAAGATGGCGGCGTTGGCGATGTAAGTCGGCGAATTGGACGGCGTGATCTGGCCATAAAGATTATCTCCAAACCTCGCTCCTGGGCCATCAGCCCAAGCCGATGGCACCGTCTGCGCAACAAGCGCCACGCCGAAGTACCACGACGAGGTAAAAAGGTAGGCATCGACGGCACCCTTGCCAACAAGCACGCCGCGTACAGACGCGTAAGCGGCCCCTGCCGGCGCCACAGCAAATACGACGGATCTTGGCCACACGCTCAAGGGGCCTGTAGTCGACACGTCGTCCACAGCGTTCCCACCCATCTCCGTTATATACGTGTCTGCGGCGTCGTAAAAGGCAACATTCGCCGCGCCCTTGCAGCGGTGGGTAGTCATGTAGATGCTGAACTCGTAGCGCACGCCGGAAATCACCGGAAATTTTCGGAATGCGCCAGTCTGCCTCGGGGTCATAATAGCCACGGCGTCTACTGGAACGGTCCCAGGACAGCGCATGTATACGCCACCGGCGCCGGTCGGCCGGTAGAGCTCAGGACTTTCAATGACAGCGGTTAGCGCCGGGGCGAAGGAATACTCCAAGCCGAAGCCCCCGACAGTGCCAGGGTATGGGCCGGAATTGCTGATCAGATTGCCCGCGCCTATCCCTGCATTCATATAGTTGGACGTCAATGGCGTACCAGCGCTGAGAATAATCTTGCCAGTTGAATCCTTGATGCTCAGGCCGCGCGCATCAATCTTTTCTGCTGTAACGGAGTCTGCAGCCAGTGCTTGGGTGGCCACCGACCCATCCACCAGCAAATTCCCGTTCAACACCGTGCCAAGCGCCAGCCATACACCGCTCTCAAAAAACTTCGTCACCGCATGCGTCGCGTCATACAAGGTCACCACGTCGCGGTTGAGCGGTGCGCCATAACCGGCACGGCCCAGCTCATATACGGCCGAAGCATCCGACCAGGCCGAGTAGCCAGGCGCCGTCACCGTCACCGTGCCGCGCTGGCCAGTGGCGCCATCGGCAGCCAGGCGCGCAGCCGCAGCCCACTCTCCCGGCTGGATATCGTCGGTCGCCGCGCGCGAAGCGGCCGTGGCGCCCGATGTGAACAGATAGGCGCCGCCTGCAGTCGGCACCTGGACCGACCAGCCATTGTTCAGGCCAGTCAGCGCACCGCTGGCAAACGTGAAGGTGCAGGCGGCCGAAGGCAGCGCCGGTGCTATATTGGTCGCGCCACGCTGGTAGATGCGCACGGGCGCCACGTTCAAGCCGTCGGTGCCGTCCTTGGCCAATTGCACCGCCGCCGACCACTCATTGGCGGCGATATTGTCCGTGGCATTGCGCGAGCTGGCCGACGCCACGCGCACATACAGCGGCGCCGTGCCAGCCGGGATATTTTTCGACCAGCCATTGGCCAGGTCATTGCCGGCAGGTGTCGTGATGGCCGCCGTGGCGAAGGTGTAGATCACGTCGCCGGGCGAGTCCGCAGGTGCCGCAGCCGCACGCTTGTAGGCGAAGGCCTGGCCCGTGTTCAATCCAGCCAGGCCCGTCTCGCCGGCAACGCCGTCGAAGACCTTGCTGACCATGTAATTGGCGAGGTAATCGACGCCAAATTCACGGATGCGTGCCTGCACCAGCGCCGTATCGGTCGTCATGCTGGCAAAATCGACCGTGGCCACGTTGCCGTTGACCCGCAACGCCGTGCCGGCGGATACGGAAAAGACGATATCGCCCACCACATTGACCGGCTTGGCGGTAATGGCTATCGAGCCGGGTGCTCCCTCGCCGGCGCTATTGACGCGAAAGACGGGCGTGCTGGCGGCCATCAGGATCGCCTTGCCATCGGCCGTCGTGCTGAAGCGCTCCGCTGTCGCCTGCAGCAGCGTATCGCGTTCCCCCACTATGGCGCTCATGCCAGCACTCCCACCGTCACTCGGCCAGTCAGCCAGAAACGCGATAACATCACCACCACGCCCGCCACGCCGTCCTGCAAACCAAAGCGTTCAGCGCGCAGGGTTACCGGCTGTCCCAGTTCCAGCATCATCATCTCGGGTTCTCCATCAAATTCATAAATGGTGCGCGGCACCTTGCTCAAGGCCAGGCGCCGCTGCGCTTCCGCGCGGGCATCGGCGCGCGTCTTCAGGCACGTATCGATCTGCACCGGGTCATCGCTCAGCCGATAGCGCGCGCGCACCGCCTCGTCCACTACGGTCTCCGTCAGCCATTCCGTGGCGTACAAATCCGCGTGCGCGGGCGGAATGCTGGTCGTCAAGGCCGCCTGCAGCGTCCAGTTCCGGTCGAAGCCGATCTTCACGGCAGCCGTCACGGGCAGGCGCTGCGCTGGACGCAGCGAGCGCTCGCGCATCTGTTCCGGACCGACCGCCACCGGCACGCCGGCGGCCGGCAGTGCGATCTGCACCAGGCGCAACTGGCCGGTGCGCGACATGATCGCCTGGGCGCCCACGCTGGCCGCCAGTTGCTGGATGGCCTGCGCCTGGTTCGTGCGGTCCGCAACATACAGCCCCACCGGCTGCGGATGGGACGTGTCGAAGGCGGCCAGGTTGTCCAGGTCCAGGTCCGCCAGGGTAAAACGGTCAGCCGCCTTGCCGTAGGCGGTGGCAATGCGCTGTACCAGCGGGGCGATGCGCGGCGCATAACCGCCACCCTGGTCGCCCTGCACGCTGGCCGTGATCGTGGTGGAAAACGGATCGGTGGTCAGGTTGAAGCGGCCCGCCTGGTCATTCAAGGCCACGGCAACAGGCTTGCCGTTGGTGCGCACCTCGAACGTCGATTCGACCGCGCCGAGAAAACCGTATTCCAGGGTGGCGGGATTGGTCAGCAAGGGCGTCACGTTGTGGCACTCGCCAAACGGTATCGGCAGAATGGCGTCCTTGTTCGGCGTCGTGCCACCAAGCTTGGCTTCGGAGATCGGCGTATTCAGGCGCTGCAGCTTGTCGCGCAGTACCAGGTTGACCGACTCGCGCCCCGCACTGGCCACGTCGGCGATGATGCCGTCGAAGACCAGCCGGAAGTCGGCACGCGGCCAGGAAGGATCGCCGGCCCAGGCCTTGATCGGCCGGTTCATCCAGACATCATTCAGCCAGCCATCGAGCGCGCCATCGGCGTTATCGAGTTCGATATCGCCGCCCGACAGCCCCGCCTCGCCGGACAGGCTGACCTGTTCCGTGAAAGCCAGGCCGCCCTTGGCCAGCGGCTGGTACGCGGTATTCGCCGGCACCTCAACCGGCCCGGTGACGTAGGGTCGCGAAGCGATATACCGCGTCACCTCGCTGCCAGCCACATTCACTTGCGCCTCGATCAGCACCATGCGGATGGCCGACGAGCTTTGCAGCCATTCCTGAAATTGCGCATCGGTCATGCGTATTCTCCTTTCACTGCATTGGCCCAGGCGGATGCCCTGGACGATTTGTCCACGCCATCGACCACCGTCCTGGCGGCGTTGGCGTTCGATTCAAAGGTAGCCTGGATGGTGGCGCCCGTTTGCGCCCGCTGGTCGGCACGCAAGCCTTCCAGTTCCACGCGCATGGCCTGGTTGTCTTCGCGCAGGCCGCGGATTTCGGCCACCAGTACGTCGGAGCCGACATTCGCCGCCGACGAGTAGCGCACGGGATCGAAGACGGCCGCTGCAACAGGGGAAGTCATCGCAGCCAGTGCTGCGACCACGGGAGGATTACTGAGTTGCACACCCAGATCCGCCGCACCGCCCATCACCGCCCGCAGGCCGGCAATGGCTTGCACCACCGTCAGCACGCTGTCGTTAATCGTGATCAAGCCCGATACTTGGGCATTGAGTGCGTCCAGGCTGGCCTGCTGCATGTCAACCTGCGCGGCCGCCCATTTCAACGCTTCCTTGTTCGCCTCCACCACGCGGGCATAGTCCGCCGCATAACGGGCATCGGAAGCGTTGACCACTTGCGATGCCGTCAAAAACGCCTGTTCGGCGGCAGACAGCCCTGATTGCGCCGTCGCGTCGCCCGCATTCGCGGCCGCCAGCGTCTTCTCGAACTGGGTGCGCGCCTCCGCATATTTCTGCTCCGGCGTCAGCGTCGACTGTGCACCCAGCGCCATGCTGGAGTTCAGGCCGTTCAAGGTCGTCACCCACGATTTCGACTTCTCCAGCGCCGATTTGGCCGACGCCGATTCCGTCTCGTAGGCTTTGGCCAGCGCATCCTTCGCGCTGGTCACCGCCTTGACTGCCTGGATCTGGTCGAACAGTCCGCGATTAGCGTCGGCAATGCCGGCGCGCTGGCTTGCCAGCAGCTCGGCCGAGCTCTTTGTCAGC
Source organism: Janthinobacterium sp. UMAB-56 (assembly GCF_900095265.1). GTDB lineage: Bacteria > Pseudomonadota > Gammaproteobacteria > Burkholderiales > Burkholderiaceae_D > Janthinobacterium. Next base: position 28,932 of record NZ_LT607651.1, read on the forward strand.
TCGTTCAGTTGCTGCTGCAGATCCTTGCGTTCGCTGGCGATTTCACTGGCCGTCTTGCTCACTTCGGCCAGCTCGCCCGTGGCGGCGGCCAGGTCGGCGGCATAATCGGCAGCTGTCTTGAACGGCTCGGCAAGGGCCAACAGGGACGCGTACAGCTCGGCAGCCCCATCCCGGCCCGTTGCCACACCATCGGCGGCCGCCAGCACGGCAGCCTTGAAGCCATCCATGGTCGTCACTCCAGCCAGGCCCAGTTTTCCCATGGCATCATTGACCGACTTGGTAATCGGTGCCAGGCGTTCCGCCTCGGTGAGGAAGTTTTCCACGAAAAAACCCGTGCCACTGGTCAGCTTGTCGATGCCGCCAGCCGCTTCGATCAGATGTTCGCTCAACTTCACCGCGCCCAAGCCTGTCGTATTGAACGACTTGCCCAGCACCGCCAGCACATCCGTCACTTGCATGTAGTTATTCGCAACGCGCGCCAAGGTTTCCAGATATCCCTCGCCGACTTTCTGGTACTGTTCCAAGCCGCCCACGCCAAACTTGGCCATGTCATCGCCCAGCTTGGAGAATGCAGCTTCCAGCGCCTTCTGGATTTCGTCGCCTTTCAGGTCTTTCAGCGAGATCTTGCCCAGGTCGACCACGAAGGACTTCAGCCGCGCGTTGAAGGCGTCACCGCCCATTCCCAGCATGCCAGCGGCCGCCTTCACGGTGTCGGACAGGCCGAGAATGACTTTACTGAATTGGTCGTTCGCTTCGCGGTCAAGGCCACTCAAGGCCGTACGTTTCTTGTCACTGGAAAACCAGCCGCCCGACGTCTTGGTATCCGTGTACTGACTGGCCGATACGCCGCCCGTCTGAATGCTGTCCAACGAAGCCTTGTTCAGTATCAGACCTGTGTCGATCGTCGTCGTTTTACCGCCGAAGATGGAACCAAGGATGCCACCCGTGATTTTCCCGACCAGCCCCCCCGTCAGCTTATCGAGCGCCAGGCCAATGACGCCACCCGTGATTGCAACGGCAAGAGTAGAAGAACCAAATGCAGCCGCGCTACCCTTGCTATCGGCTGCCATTGCGCCGGTCACGCCGGAATTACGCACCAACAATCCGCCCAAGCCACCAATGCCCGCCACCACCTGGCGCAGCGAATAGGCCATCGATGCCGAATACGCCAGCCCCAGTCCGGAGTTCTTCTCCATGATTTCCAGTGACTTCGCGATCGAATTACTCTTTGCGCTGGAATCTCCCAAAACCGTACCCGTGCCGGTGGCCGCCTGCCGGTCCTTGGCAGTGGTATCGGCACCACCGCCGCCGGAAACGGCAACGCCGATTGCCAGCAGCATGCCTGCCACCATCGCGAATGCACCGATATTAGCGGGGAACGGCGCAGCCAGGGCCGATGCCAGCGCCGATACGCCATAAGCGCTGGACTTCGCCGTTTCTGCGGCAGTTACCGGTCCGACCGATGCCGCCGCGCCAGCGACTTCCGCCGTCGTCGCGGCAGTTTTTGCCGTCGTCACCAGGGTGATACTTGTCAACTTTTCAAGTAGCGACTTGGCATTCATGGCCAATTCATAGGCGCGAAAGCCCTTTTCCACCTTTTCCATGATTTCATATCCGGCCGACTTCTCTTTGAAAAAGCCCTTCGCGGCAGTCGCCATGTCGTGATACTGCTTGACCGTGGCCTTTTTTTTGTTTTCCTGCGCCTTTTCTTGTCCTTTTTCCGATGGATCGTCCTTCAGTTCCTTGGCAAAGTTGAAGTCGATATCCTCTTGCGCCTTGCCGAAACCGACCATGGCAACAGTCATTTTCCCGATGACTCCGCCAACATTGCCAAAGGCTTTCTCCAGTTTTGTCGCCAGTTCACCGGCAAATTCACCTGCCTCCTTCCACTCCGCCTCGCTATATTTGCGCGTGGGTGCCGCCGGCGCCGCCTTTGCCTTGGCATCAGCCGCCTCTTTGCCGGCGTTGTCGAGTTTGTCCTGGCGCTGCTCTTCAAACGCAAAAGCGCCATATTTGGCGCCTGCGCCGGCTGTGGCAGCGCTACCTGCGGCTCGGAAATCCACCAGCCGGGTATAGGCATTGCCCAGGCCATTGACCACCTTGATGGCATCGGCCAGCGACTTCGCCTCGCCGGCATTCCATGTCCCCAGGGCCTTCGAGGCGGCGGTAACATCGCGTGCCTGCTCGGCCTGAGCGCGCAGCAACAGCGCCGACGCTTCCGCCTCAGTATTGGCTGACCTCAAGCCCTCGGCCGCAGCCAGGCTGGCTTCGCTGATTGCTTTCAGTACTTGCACCGTATCCGTTGCCTTCGTCGAATCGATGACAAGTTTTAATTCCGTTATCTCTGGCATGGTTGGCCCATAAAAAAGGCCGCGCATGGCGGCCGGGTTGGAAAATGCGGGTCAGCCCGCCGCATGCTGGTGCGACAGGAACAGCGCGTCGAGCTGGTCCAGCAGCTGGTGCTCGAACGGCTCGATGGCGATGGCGTGGCGCGCTTGCCAGGCGAGGATTTCCGTGCTGGCGATGGGGTTGACGGCCATGCCGTTCTGCCGCTTGCGGTTCAATTGCGCGAACCACTCCCACACGTGGGCCAGCTCGAACGGCATGGGGGGGGCCGCCTCTTCTGGCGGCGCGCGGTACAGGGGATGGCGCCGGGCCGCATCGATATGCTCGCCCTTGGCATGACCATCGGCCGCGCGCGCGCCGCGCTCGAACTGGTGCCCGGCGTAGCGCAGCAGGCTGGCCGTCAGAGTTTCAAAAAATTCGACTCGTTTTCCAGCGCCGTGGTGACCTTTTCCTGCCAGGTCGGGTATTTTTCAAAGGCCGCTTCCAGCAGCGCCGGATCGAGCGGCACGGGTGCACCGTTGCTGGTGAAGCCATACCAACCCATGACCACGGCCAGCGCCAGGCGCTTCTGGTTACCGTCGATGGCTTGCACCAGCAATTCGGCGCCTTCATCGGTGGAAGCGTCGATGGCCGTCTTGCGGCGAGCCGATTTCTTGTAGCCTTCTGCGCGCACGGCGTTGTTGGCCAAGCGATACTGCTCGCTGTTCTTGCCGACGATGGTCAAACCGGCTACCGCTTCGCCGTCCGCGTCGAAGATGACGGGCACGTCGAACGTGACGGGAGCGGCCACCGCGTTGATGTTGCCGATGTCGAAACCTGCCTGGATTTTTTGTGCGTTGTTCATGTGTGCTGCTTTCTGGATGAGTTCAAATGGGGTAAAAGGTAAAAAGGCCGCCATCACGGCGGCCCCAGTGCAAATGTCAGCCGCTTACAGCGCGCTGTCCTGGATGCTCAAGGTTGTCGCCTCGTGCTGGGCGTCGGTGCCCTTGTAACGCAGGACGTCGAAGGCGCAGGTGACGATCTTGTTTTTCTCGCCGTCGTCGATCTTGGCCGACGTGATCTTGATGCGGCCCATGGCCAGCGCCAGCACGTCGGCGGTCGGCGCCGTGCCCGACGCCATGGCGTAAGCCAGCGGGATTTCCGTCTCGGACTTGAAGTAGTCAAGATAGGTGGCGTCCTGCAGCAGCACCGTGAACTGGCCCGAGCCCATCACCTTGCCGCGCGAGGCTGCCGTGGCGTACTTCGAGCCGATCACCGGATCGACCTTGACCTGGCCGTCCAGCGAGACCGACATGCCGGTGCAGATCTGCGAAGGGATGCCGTTCACCGACAGCATGGCCGTGGCGCCCGAAAACTTGCCGGAGCCAGGCGCGGACAGCGGCGCGGGGAAGTACGGCACGGCGGTGGTCGGGCCTTCCGCCTTGCCCATCAGGGTGAAGTCCAGGCTGGTGATGCCGTTCGGCTGCACGGCAATATCCATCTTGCTGACCAGTTGGTCGACGAAGCTGCGGTGCATGCCAATCTTCGGGTCCTGCACTTCGGCCGTGAACCAGTCGGTGGTATGTCCCGTCAACGGGGTAAAACTGCGCTTGCCCACTGCCGCCACGCCGACCGAGTCGCCGGCCGCCTTGACGATCATGGCCGAACCATCCATGAACTGGCCATTCAGATTGGTCGCCGTCACCGAGGTGACGAAAAAGTTCTTCGCGTTGTTGGCGGCGGCCGGTGCCGTCATGCCGGTGATGCGCACCACGCTGCCGGCGCGGAAGCCTTCACTCAGCCAGGAGCCGGCGCTGCGCGTCAGGCCGGAGGCTGCCGCCGCGATGGTGGTTTGCGCAGCAGCCACGCCGCCCGCCGTGAAGTCGCGGCGCAGCAGCGCAGCCATCAGCGGCGCATACGTGCCGCACGCCGCTTCGGCCTTGATGGCTCCCGTGGTGCGGAAGTTGCCCAGGCGGGTATCGCCCTGCTGCTGGCTGGCGTCGATTTCGGCGCTCGCGTATTTGTCCGCTTCCGTGTCGAAGGTGGCCGTGACGCGGGGATAAATCTGGCCGCCGCCGGCGGCGGCCTTGCTGCCTTCCGCGCTTTGTTTGCTGATAACGATCAAGCTGTCGATGCCGTTTGCTGTCGATGCCATAGTTGTAAAACCTTTCGTGGGATAAAAAAAGACCGCCAGAGGCGGTCTTGGGGAAGAAACTGCGAATAATCAGGAACACAAATGAAAAACCCGCGCGCGGTGAGGCGGCGGGCTGGCGTCCGGATGGCTCGGGGCCATGCCGGACGAAAGATGGGCGAAGGGGCCATGTGGGCCGTTCGCTGCGCTGATTTCTCCTATCGGTGTCGCGCCTTGAGCGCGTCTATTACGAGTGGAGAAGCATGTGGTGTACTGCGGTGTGACGTGTGTTGCCGGTGTTGCTGTTGCTGCGTGATCGATACTCTATTCTAGGGGCGTTTTTTTCAGCATCGGGCATATTGCAAAAAAAAATTTAGTGACCGAGGCGGCGCATGGCACGTGCGCCGTGCGAATGGAAAATGCCTTCCAGTTCACTGACCATGTCCTTGATGCGTTCGAGCTCGAAGCCGCCCGAGCAGCTGATGGCCGCTTCGCCGGCGCCACGACAAGCCTGGCAGACGACAGGCGCACCGGCCTGCATGGCAGCGACGACGCCCGTGCCGTGGCAGACCTTGCATTTGCTGTCGAGCCAATGCGCGAGCGACGCTTCAGCCACGCGGCGGTACAAGGTATTGGCGGCCTGCGCATCCCAGGCCGTCTGCGTCTTGACCCAGCGACGCGCACGGCCCTTTTGCGTCACGGCCGCCGTCCAGGCGCGCAGCAGCTGCGCCAGATTGCCCGCATTGCCTTCGAACAGGCGGGTGACGGTGCCGTCCGCATACTTGACGCGACACAGCAAGGCGCCCATGTCGCCGGCCAGCGCGGCTGCCGCAATGACATCCAGATCGTGGTGGACGGCATCGTCGCGCAGGTTCTGCGATGACAGCGATGCGATGAATTTTTCTGCAAACCCCATGATTTCTCCTCGTTGAAACTAATCTTTATTCTGTACCGGGCCAAACAGGGCCGCCACCAGCGGATCGCGGCTGGCCGTGCCGCGTGGCCAGCTGGCCGTGCGGCGCACCTGGGGCGGCAGTTCGGCCCAGCCATCGACATCGTCATCCTGTTCGCCCAGCGCGTACAGGGCGGGCCGCTGCCGTCCTGGCTCCGTGCAATGGCGCTGCGCCAGGTGGATCTGTCCCATACCGCACATGTGGCGCAGATAGCGGCTCATGGTGCCCGCATCGAGTCCCAGCAAGGCGGACAATTGCGCCGCGCTGGCCTGGCCCTGCTCGCGTACGTACTGCGCGATGCGGGCGATATGCAGCTGCGATTTCTTGCTGCGCCCCTGTAACTGGCGTCCCTGCCTTGGCACCGCCCTGCTTTCAACCAACTGACTGCTGTTCAACATCTGCCTGACCTCCCGTGGTGTCGCCAACCGCCAAACGCTGTAGTACGTTTGCGACAGGCAACGAGTGGACTTTATCAATCGCTAATGTTAAAGTCAAGCATTTGGTAATTTATCAAACGATAAATTTCAGGTTTAATGTGGAGATGAATATGTATCAATACAGACGCGACCGCCTGCTGGCCCTGATCCGCGAGCATTACGACAACACGCGCAAGAAAATTTCCGACGTCAGCGGCTGGAGCGAGGCACGCATCTCGCAAATCCTCTCGCCCACCTACCGCGAGGGACGCGCCTTCAGCGAGAAAATCGCGCGCAAGCTGGAAGCGGACCTGCAGCTCGACAGCATGTACTTCGACCAGGGCGCGGCGCCAGACCAGGCGACGCTGGCAGCCCGTGCGCTGGGCGAAGTGCAGCCAGTGGTGGTGGTCGATGGCGAGGATGAACGTTTCTACCCGATCCGCAAGGTGAAACTGCGCCTGTCGGCAGGCATCACGGGCTTTGCCATCGAACCGGAAACGCACGATGGCAGCACCATCAGCGTGCCGCGTAGCTGGGTCGATCGCAATGGCTTCCACCCTGAAAAACTGGTGGCTATCAAGGTCAAGGGCGAGAGCATGGAGCCGGCCCTATACGAGGACGACGTGGTGATCATCAATACGGCCGACAACCGGCCGGCCGACGGCATTGTGTTTGCCATCAATTACGAAGGCGAACCGGTGGTCAAGCGCATGGCGCGCGATATCGGCGAATGGTGGCTGACGTCGGACAACCCGGACCAGCGCAAATACCATCGCAAGTTATGCCGTGGCAATGAATGCCTGATCGTGGGCAGGGTCGTGCGCAAGGAAAGCGACCGCATTTGAAGGCGAAGTTTACCGATTGATAAACTTGCCCCACCTCATGGTGCTTACGCCAGTGCTGCCTGGATCTGCTGCAGCGCGGCCGGGTCGTCCATCGACGTCAGGTCGCCCGGGCTGCGTCCTTCGCAAATGGCCTGGATCGAACGGCGCAACAGTTTGCCCGAACGCGTCTTCGGCAGCTGTGTCACGAACAGCACGCGCGCGGGCCGCGCCACGGCGCCCAACTGGCGGTCGACCACGGCCATCACTTCGCGTTCCAGCAGTGCTTTAGCGTCAACGCTGTCGAACCCCTGAGGGTTCTTCAGGATCACGAAAGCCATCGCCACCTGGCCTTTGAGCTTGTCTTCCACACCCACCACGGCCACTTCCGACACGTTGGGATGGCTGGTGATGCTTTCCTCGATTTCGCGCGTGCCCAGGCGGTGGCCGGCCACGTTGATCACATCGTCCGTGCGGCCCAGAATGAAGTAATAGCCGTCCGCATCGCGCAGGCCCCAATCGAAGGTGGAATACACTTGCCGGCCGCTGAAGGTGGACCAATAGGTGTCGACAAAGCGCTCGTCGTCGCCGTACACGGTCTGCATGCAGCCCGGCGGCAGCGGGCCTTCCAGCACCAGCACGCCCTTCTCGTTGGCGCCGCATTCTTCGCCGGTCGCCTCATTGAGCAGCTTGACCTGGTAGCCGTACATGGCCAGGCCCGGGCTGCCCAGGCGCGTCGGCGTATCGGCCAAGCCTTTTGCCACCGACAAGATCGGCCAACCCGTCTCCGTCTGCCAGTAGTTGTCGATGATGTCCACTTTGAGTTCATCGGCGATCCATTGCGAAGTGGTTTCATCGAGCGGCTCGCCCGCCAGATACAGCGCCTTCAGGGAAGACAGGTCGTGCTTGCGCATCAGTTCCACCGGGTGCTTGCGTAGCACGCGGATCGCCGTTGGCGCCGAAAACATGCGCGTGACCTTGTATTTTTCAACGATGCTCCACCAGATGCCCGCATCGGGACAAATCGGCAAGCCCTCGTACAGGATGGTGGCCATGCCGGCGATCAGCGGGCCATACACGATGTAGGAATGGCCCACCACCCAGCCGATATCCGAGGTGGCGAAAAAGGTTTCGCCGGGCTTGCCGCAGAAGTTGTACTGCATCGACGACGCCAGCGCCACCGCGTAACCGCCCACGTCGCGCTGCACGCCTTTCGGTTTGCCCGTCGTGCCTGAGGTGTACAGCACATACGACGGCTCGTTCGATTCGAGCCAGGTGACGGGCACCTGGGCATCCAGGTGCTGCTCGCGCAGGGTCGCGTAATCGACGTCGCGGCCGGGCGTCAATGCCATCGGCACGAGATGGCGATCGACCAGCAGCACCTGCTGCGGCTTGTGCGCGGCAATGCAAATGGCTTCATCGAGCAGCGGCTTGTAGGCAATCGCCTTGCCATTGCGCGACCCGGCATCGGCGGAGAACACCAGTTTGGGCTGCGCATCGTCGATACGGCTGGCCAGACTGTTGGCGGCAAAGCCGCCGAACACCACCGAATGCACGGCGCCGATGCGCGCGCAAGCGAGCATGGCGAACGCCGCTTCGGCGATCATCGGCATGTAGATCAATACGCGATCTCCCTTGACGACGCCCAGTGATAGCAGAATGGCGGCGCAGCGTTCCACTTCGCGCTGCAGCTCGCGAAAGCTGTAGGTGCGCTCGGTGTTGGTTTCGGTGGAAATGGCGATCAGCGCGGCCGCATCGCCCTGGCTGCCGACCCAGCGGTCAACGGCGTTGTGGCACAAATTGGTGGTGCCGCCGACGAACCATTTGGCGAACGGCGGTCGGGAGTAATCGAGCACTTGCGAGAACGGGGTGTGCCACTCGATCTTGTCCGCTTCTGCGCGCCAAAAAGCGTCAGGCGTGTCGATCGAGCGTTGATGAAATGCTGCGAAATTCATGTCTCCTCCGGTATGCGAGCAATCTGTATCGGGCCTGGGCGAACTGCCCTGGCTACCACTTTATGTGTGCCACCTGCGTGCCATCTGCCTACCGTCTGCCTGCGTATTTCTTCCTAAAACGCGTCGCCGGGAATGCGTACGGCGCCTTCCATCAGCACGCGCGCGCTGCGGCTCATGATGGCCTTGGTGACGCTCCATGCGCCATCGGCCAGCACTGCTTCCGCACCCACCATCAGGGTGCCGGACGGGTGACCGAAGCGCACCGACGTACGGGGACCGCCGCCGGCCGCCAGATTGACCAGAGTGCCCGGAATGGCTGCTGCCGTACCGATGGCGACAGCCGCCGTGCCCATCATGGCGTGGTGCAGCTTGCCCATGGACATGGCGCGCACCAGCAAGTCGATATCGGCCGCTGCCACCTTTTTCCCGCTGGACGAGACATAGCCGGCTGGCTTGGCGACAAAGGCCACCTTCGGCGTGTGCTGGCGCTTCGCCGCTTCATCCAGGTGGGAAATCAAGCCCATGCGCAGCGCGCCATGCGCGCGGATGCTTTCGAAACGGGCCAGCGCGGCAGGGTCGCCATTGATCGCGTCCTGCAATTCCGTGCCCGTGTAGCCGATCGCGTCCGCGTCGACAAAAATCGTCGGGATGCCGGCATTGATCATCGTGACCTTCAACATTCCGATGCCGGGCACGTCGAGGTCATCGACCAGGTTTCCAGTAGGGAACATCGCAGAGTTTGTAGCGTCGCTGCCCTCTTCCTCCGCAGCCGGATCGAGGAATTCCAGTTTCACTTCGGCTGCGGGAATGGTCACGCCATCGAGCTCGAAGTCGCCCGTTTCCTGCACGTCGCCATGTGCCATGGGCACGTGGGCGATGATGGTTTTGCCGATATTGGCTTGCCAGATGCGTACCGTGGCGATGCCGTTTGCAGGCACGCGGGCGGCGTCCACCATCCCGCTGGCAATGGCGAACGAGCCGACGGCGGCCGACAGGTTGCCGCAATTGCCGCTCCAGTCGACAAAAGGCTTGTCGATGGAGACCTGGCCGAACAGATAGTCGACGTCGTGCTCCGGCCTGGCGCTTTTCGCCAGGATCACCGTCTTGCTGGTGCTGGACGTGGCGCCGCCCATGCCGTCGATCTGCTTGCCATACGGGTCGGGGCTGCCGATCACGCGCAGCAGGAGCGCATCGCGCGCCGCGCCAGGCACTTGCGCGCTGGCGGGCAAATCCTGCAGGCGGAAGAACACGCCCTTGCTGGTGCCGCCACGCATATAGGTGGCGGGGATTTTAATTTGGGGTACGTGGGTCATGTGGTTTCCTGAAAAACCGGGCAGCGCGCGCCTGCGCGCACCCGGTGAATGACGAACGGCTTACGCCGCCTTGGACGACTCGAGGAAATCTTGAGCGAAGCGTTGCAGAACGCCGCCCGCCTCGTAAATAGACACCTCTTCCGCCGTGTCGAGGCGACAGGTGACAGGCACTTCGAGCGTTTCGCCGTTCTTGCGGTGGATGAGCAAAGTCAGGGTGGAGCGCGGGGTGCGCTCGCCGACGACGTCGTAGGTTTCGCTGCCGTCCAGGCCCAGGGTCTTGCGGTTCACGCCTGGTAAAAACTCCAGCGGCAAGACGCCCATGCCCACCAGGTTGGTGCGGTGGATGCGCTCGAAGCCTTCGGCCACGATGGCTTCCACGCCGGCCAGACGCACGCCCTTGGCGGCCCAGTCGCGCGAGGAACCCTGTCCATAGTCGGCGCCGGCGATGATGATCAGGGGCTGCTTGCGCTCCATGTACACCTCGATGGCTTCCCACATGCGCGAAATCGTGCCTTCCGGCTCGATGCGCGTGAGCGAACCTGCCTTCACCTTGCCATCTTCGATCACCATCTCGTTTTTCAGGGTCGGGTTGGCAAACGTGGCGCGCTGCGCCGTCAAATGGTCGCCCCTATGCGTGGCGTAGGAATTGAAGTCTTCCTCGGGCAAGCCCATCTTCGCCAGATATTCGCCGGCCGCGCTATCGAGCATGATGGCGTTCGATGGCGACAAATGGTCGGTGGTGATGTTGTCGCCCAGGACGGCCAGCGGACGCATGCCTTTCAAGGGGCGTGCGCCGGCCAGCGCGCCTTCCCAGTACGGTGGCCGGCGGATGTACGTCGTCTGCGGGCGCCAGTCGTACAGGGGACTGACCTTGATGCCGTCGTCCGCCTGCGCGGCGAACATCGGAATGTACACCTTGCGGAACTGCTCCGGCTTGACGCTGGAGGCAACGATGGCGTCGATTTCCTCGTCGGACGGCCAGATATCCTTGAGCAGGATTGGCTTGCCGTCCGGGGCGATGCCCAGCACATCCTTTTCGATGTCGAAGCGGATGGTGCCGGCGATCGCGTACGCCACCACCAGCGGCGGCGAGGCAAGGAAAGCCTGTTTCGCGTATGGGTGGATGCGGCCGTCGAAGTTGCGGTTGCCTGACAAAACGGCCGTGGCGTACAGGTCGCGCGACACCACTTCGTCCTGGATCACCGGGTCGAGCGCGCCCGACATGCCATTGCACGAGGTGCAGGCAAACGCCACCACGCCAAAGCCCAACTGTTCCAGTTCAGGCAGCAGGCCCGCTTCCTGCAGATACAGTTCCACGGTTTTCGAGCCGGGCGCCAGCGAGGACTTGACCCACGGCTTGCGCGCCAAGCCGAGGCGATTCGCATTGCGCGCGATCAGGCCGGCGGCGATCATATTGCGCGGATTGTTGGTGTTGGTGCAGCTGGTGATGGCGGCGATGATGACGGCGCCGTCCGGCATCTTGCCCGGCTCGTTTTCCACCACGCCAGAGATCCCGCGCGCGGCCAATTCGGAGGTCGGCACACGGTTGTGCGGATTCGATGGCCCGGCGATATTGCGCACGACGGACGACAGGTCGAAGCTCAAGACGCGCTCGTATTGCGCGTCGACCAGGCTGTCTGCCCACAAGCCAGTCTCTTTTGCGTACAGCTCCACCAGTTTCACCAATTCGTCGTCGCGGCCCGTCAGTTTCAAATACTTGATGGTTTGCGCGTCGATGTAGAACATGGCGGCCGTGGCACCGAATTCCGGCGCCATATTGGAAATCGTGGCGCGGTCGCCCAGCGTCAGGTGCGATGCACCCTCGCCAAAGAATTCCAGGTAGGACGAGACCACCTTCTGCTTGCGCAGAAATTCCGTCAGCGCCAGCACGGTATCGGTGGCCGTGATGCCCGGCTGCGGCTTGCCCGTCAGCTTGACGCCGATGATGTCGGGCAGGCGCATCCACGAGGCGCGGCCCAGCATCACGCTTTCCGCTTCCAGGCCGCCCACGCCGATGGCGATCACGCCCAGCGCGTCGACCATGGGCGTATGCGAATCCGTGCCCACCAGGGTGTCGGGATAGGCCACGCCATCCTGCACCTGGATCACGGGCGACATGCGCTCGAGGTTGATCTGGTGCAGGATGCCGTTGCCCGGCGGGATCACGTCGACGTTTTTAAACGCCTTTTTGGTCCAGTCGATGAAGTCGAAACGGTCTTCGTTACGGCGATCTTCGATGGCGCGGTTCTTGGCGAAGGCATCGGGATCGAAACCACCGCATTCGACGGCCAGCGAATGGTCGACCACCAACTGCGTGGGCACCACCGGGTTGACCAGCGCGGGGTCGCCACCCTGTGCCGCGATGGCGTCGCGCAAGCCGGCCAGGTCGACCAGGGCCGTCTGGCCCAGGATGTCATGGCAGACGACGCGGGCGGGAAACCACGGGAAATCGAGGTCGCGGCGGCGTTCGATGAACTGGCTCAGCGAAGCGTTCAGAGTGGCAGGGTCGCAGCGGCGCACGAGGTTTTCGGCCAGCACGCGCGAGGTGTAGGGCAAGGTGGCGTAGGCGCCTGGCTCGATTGCATCGACGGCGGCACGCGTGTCGAAATAGTCTAGCTGGGTGCCCGGCAAGGGCTTGCGGTGCAAGGTGTTCATCGGGGTAGTCATCGCTGCGCTCATTATTTGCGGTCCTTGATCGGCACGAATTCCAGGTCTTCCGGGCCCACGTAATTGGCGCTCGGGCGGATGATCTTGTTGTCGATGCGCTGCTCGATGATGTGGGCGGCCCAGCCCGAGGTGCGCGAAATGACGAACAGCGGCGTAAACATCGCCGTCGGCACGCCCATCATGTGGTACGACACAGCCGAAAACCAGTCCAGGTTAGGGAACATGTTCTTGATTTCCCACATCACCGATTCCAGGCGCTCGGCAATGTCGAACATCTTGGTGGAACCGGCTTCCTGCGACAGCGAACGCGCCACTTCCTTGATGACTTTATTGCGCGGGTCCGAAATCGTGTAGACGGGATGACCGAAGCCGATCACCACTTCCTTGTTGGCCACGCGCTCGCGGATATCGGCTTCCGCTTCGTCGGCATTGTCGTAGCGCTTCTGGATGTCCAGCGCCACTTCGTTGGCGCCGCCGTGTTTCGGGCCGCGCAGCGCGCCGATGGCGCCCGTGATGGCCGAATGGATGTCCGATCCCGTGCCGGCGATGACGCGGCTGGTGAAGGTCGACGCGTTGAATTCGTGTTCCGCATACAGGATCAGCGAGGTGTGCATGGCTTTTTCCCACGACGCCGACGGTTTTTCACCGTGCAGCAGGTGCAGGAAGTGGCCGCCGATCGAGTCGTCGTCCGTTTCCACTTCGATGCGCTTGCCGTTATGGCTGTAGTGGTACCAGTACAGCAGCATGGAGCCGAACGACGCCATCAGGCGGTCGGCGATGTCGCGCGCGCCCGGCGCGTTATGGTCGTCTTTTTCCGGCAAGGTGCAGCCCAGCACGGACACGCCGGTACGCATCACGTCCATCGGGTGGGCGGCGGCCGGCAGCGCTTCCAGCGCCAGCTTGACGGCCGACGGCAAGCCGCGCAGGGATTTCAACTTGGCCTTGTAGCCTTTCAATTCAGCGGACGTCGGCAGCTTGCCGTGCACCAGCAGGTAAGCGATTTCCTCGAATTCGCAGCTGTCGGCCACGTCCAGGATGTCATAGCCGCGGTAGTGCAAATCGTTGCCGGTCTTGCCGACCGAGCACAGCGCGGTATTACCGGCAGTGACGCCGGACAGGGCGACGGATTTTTTAGGCTTGAAAGTGGCGGCTTGCGGTGCGGTCATTGTATTCTCCAGAAGATGATTGTCAGTCCAGTGCGGCGGGCCTGGGCCTCCCACGGCCCGCTCTTGTATAGGTGATTATTTTTTCTGCGCGGCGAACAGCGCGTCGAGCTTTTGTTCGAAGTCGTGGTAGTTGATCGATTCATACAACTCCATACGCGTCTGCATGGTGTCGACGACGTTCTTTTGCGTGCCGTCGCGGCGCAGGGCGCGGTAGACGTTTTCCGCCGCCTTGTTCATGGCGCGGAAAGCCGACAGCGGATACAGGGCCAGGCCCACGTGGGCGCTGCGCAGTTCGTCCAAGGTAAACAGGGGCGTGGAACCGAATTCCGTGATATTGGCCAAAATCGGCACGTTGACGGCCTTGGCGAAGGTGGCGTACATGTCCAGGTCCGTGATCGCTTCCGGGAAGATCATGTCGGCGCCCGCCTCGACGCAGGCGACGGCGCGTTCCAATGCCGCTTCCAGGCCATCGACGGCCAGCGCATCGGTGCGCGCCATGATGACGAAGTTCGGGTCCGTGCGCGCATCGACGGCGGCCTTGATGCGGTCGACCATTTCTTCCTTGCTGACGATTTCCTTGCCTGGACGGTGGCCGCAGCGCTTGGCGCCCACCTGGTCTTCGATATGCAGGCCGGCCGCGCCAAACTTGATCATCGATTTCACCGTACGCGCCACGTTGAAGGCGGACGAGCCGAAGCCCGTGTCGGCGTCGACCAGCAGCGGCAGGTCGCACACGTCGGTGATGCGGCGGATATCGGTCAGCACGTCGTCCAGGCTGGAAATACCCAGGTCGGGCAAACCCAGGGAGCCGGCCGCGACGCCGCCGCCGGACAGGTAGATGGCTTTATAGCCGGCGCGCTTGGCCAGCAAGGCGTGGTTGGCGTTGATGGCGCCGACGACTTGCAACGGGGATTCTTCCTGGACGGCCTTGCGGAATGCGGCACCTGCGGAGTATTGAGTCATGTGTTCACCTTATGGGTTTCGGACGGTCCCGAATGTTTCACGGAGTGGCTATGAGCATCACTATTGCAAATGCCGTGCCAGGCCAGGGTGGCACGGCGAAAAACACGTGATGGCAGAGTGAAAGCCGGGGGCAATACGCCAGCGAGCGCTGCTGCAGGGCTGTCCCGCTAGGGAACAGCGATGTAACGTTTGACTTGTGCAGCGTTTCAATATTGTTTCATTATTCCATTTTGAAACAACTCATTGAAACATGCAACAGTGCTGACCGGCAAGGAGGGAAGCAGGCTGACGTGGCGCCAGCAACGCGCAAAACAAAAACAGCCGGCGAATGCCGGCTGCGGGAACACCAAGACTACGGGAATAGAAACTCAGGCCAGGCGCACCAGAGGATTGGCGATGATGTTGTCGATCTGGCGCACGGCCTCTTCGCAGGCGGCGGCAATGGCGCCCTCCTCATCGTCGCGCACGAATTGCATGGTCGAGCCTTCGAACACTTCCAGGCCTTCCGCGGTGGCGCGCTCGATGTCGCAACTGGCCGACCATTTTCCATCGGTGGTGGGCACGGCCAGGGGGACGATTTCCCAACCTTTATAGTGAATTTTAGAACTGCCTTCCATGGGGTGCCTCCTTCGTGACTGACTCAATAGTGGAAATCGTAGCATGAAGCGCAGCCGGCCGCGACGAGTTTCACGCGCCGGCCGTCGCCAGACTCATTTTCAGGCTAAACGATTTACCCTGGCTCAAGGACGCAGCAGATTATCCACTTCCGTCCTGGCCACTTCCACCCCAGCCGTGCAAGCCGTTTCGGGTGCCGCATAACCGCCCAGGGTGCGGCTGCGCGTAATCGCCTGCGCCTCGGATTCGCCTTCGCGCTGCAGGCGGTAGGTAAAATCCCATAAATCGTCATTGTCTTTCTGCGGTGTCACCGAAATCGTAAAACCGCGGTACTGTTCGCTGCGTACAGTGAGATCGTTCATGAATTCCTCCTTGAGAGAATGAGGTTACCATGCTGCAAGCGTCAGGGTGCGCACGGTAGTGGCGCGCATGGCCTGGTCACTTATCTGTTTTTCGCATGTCAAATCTCAATTTGCAGCATTTTCTGGCGGACTCTGGCGATATAATGCCCATCCCTGTCCGCTCCTTGCCCGTTCCTTGCCGCCGTGATGACTCCACAAATCCAAGCCTTCTTCGACCCTGCCACCGCCACCGTCACCTATGTTGTGTACGCAGCGGAGGGCCGGGACTGCGCCATCATCGATTCCGTGCTCGACTACGATCCCAAGGCGGGCCGCACGTCGACCACCTCGGCCGACAAGGTGATCGCCTTCGTGCGCGAACACGGCTTGCAGTGCCGCTGGCTGCTGGAAACCCACGCGCACGCCGATCATCTTTCCGCCGCGCCCTACCTGCAGCAGCAGCTGGGCGGCGATGTGGCCATCGGCGCCGCCATCCAGACGGTGCAGCAGGCGTTCGCCGCCGTCTACCACCAGGCTGACGCCAAGGCCGACGGCTCGCAGTTCGACCAGCTGTTCGCGCCCGACCAGGTGTTCCATATCGGCAAGCTGGAAGTGCGCGCGCTGCACGTGCCCGGCCATACGCCGGCCGACCTGGCTTACCAGATCGGCGATGCCGTCTTCGTGGGCGACACCCTGTTCATGCCGGACGTGGGTTCGGCCCGTTGCGACTTTCCCGGCGGCTCCGCTGCCCTGCTGTACCGCTCCGTGCGGCGCCTGCTGGCGCTGCCGCCGCAAACGCGGCTGTTCATGTGTCACGACTATCCGCCCAACGGCCGCGCGCCGCGCTGGGAAGTGACGGTGGCCGAACAGCGCGCCAGCAACATCCACTTGCGCGATGGCATCACGGAAGAACAATTCGTGGCCATGCGCACGGGCCGCGACGCCACCCTGGACATGCCGACATTGATCCTGCCCGCCATCCAGGTCAATATCAACGCGGGCAAGCTGCCCGAGCCGGAAGAAAACGGCGTGCGCTACCTGAAAATACCGCTGAACGCGATCTGATTTCCCCGGCGCTTCGGCCCGCCGCACCGCTTTTCTTGACACCACGCAAGTTCTCCCCCGGGCAATCCGCTTACAGTGCAGATTGCCTGAGTTCACTTGGGCGCCGCTTTTTCCTGATTAACACCGAAGGAACGCACGCATGGTTTCCGACGACACGCCAGGCGCCGACTGCATACTGCTGGCCGAAGCCGAAGGCACAACCTTGTTCAGCCACGCGCTGCTCAAGGCCGTCACGCGATTGCCGCGTCCCGGCATCGTCATCTTCGTGCACGGCGTCAATTCCGACGGCGAATGGTATGAGCAGGCCGAACAAGGCCTGTGCGCAGGCCTGAATGCGCGCCTGAAGCGCCGCGATGAGGACCTGGTAATCCCCGGCCCGGCCTCCGGGCAGATGAAGGCCGCCACTTACGCACGCGAATTGACGGATGACGGTTTCCTCAATCCCAAGCGCAACGCCACCACCTTCTTGCTGGCAGACGATGCCAATTCACCCGTAATCCGCTTTCGCTGGGGCTACAAGGCCAACGGCGAAGAGTTGCAGGCATTTGGCGACGGCATCTACCTCAACGAAAAGAATTACTGGGGCGGCGGGCCGTTCGCCAACGGCTGCAGCGCCCTGCCTGACCTGTGGAGCCAGGGCTTGTCGGAAGAACTGTTCCTGTGGATGCATATCCAGCACATGAACCCGACGAATGACCGGCAAGTGTATGCCTGCCCGCCGCGCCCGTATTTCGTGTTTGCCGCCTGGCGCCTGGCGCGGCTCGTCCAATCGATCAGGGCGTGCCAGCACGACGCACCCGTCACCATCGTCTGCCATAGCCAGGGCAATATGGTGGCCATGGCGGCCGCCTTTCTCGGCGAAACGCTGGGGCCGTCCGCCGTGGCCGACAGTTATGTGCTGTGCAATCCACCCTACAGCCTGCTCGATAGCAATTTCACGGAAAACTGGGTCAGCGGCCATTTGGAGGATGAGCATGGCAATACGGGCCGGCAAAAGTATGAAGCCCGCACGCAAACCTTGAAAGCGTTTTTCAACATCTTGCGCAACCGTTCGGCAATGCAGCAGGATGCCGCCTTTGTCGACGAGTGCAGCGCCAATCACAAGCCTGAACGCAAGCACAGCTATACGGCCGCGTTCGACCGCGCAGACTACGGTTTGCATGGCTCCACCTATGGCCGGGTCACCCTGTATTTCAATCCGCATGACCAGGTGATTTCCGCCACGCCCGTGCAGGGCATAGGCTGGCGCGGCATGTCGGCGCAGGAAATTGCCGAGTCGGGCGGAGACGGCGTCTTCACCCAGCGCGTGTTTGCGCAAAATCACCTTGTCGGCCTGGAAAATGAAAAGGACTACGATATCTGGCAGCGCAATGGCCAGCCCTTGACGCCGGACAGCCTCGATTTCTGGCACCCGCGTTCGCTGGTCGCCGAGTACTCTATCGAAAAGGGCATGCGGGCCAGCAAAGGCGTCGGGCGCAAGATACTGACCTTTTTGTTCGCGCCCATCGTCATCATTCTTGCCAAGGCTGCTGGCACGCGCATCAATGCCCTGCCGCCCAAGTCCTGGCTGCTGCCGATGAAGGCGCCCAAGCTGCCCGAGGCATTCCTGCCACACTCGAAGCGCTTTGCCGATACCAGCGAACGATTTGACGAAGACTGCGATGCCCCGGCCGACTCCCTGCACAAGGACCGCGCCGCCGAAGCCGATGACGCGTACGCGCCTTACCGTTCCCAAGGCAAGGGCGATGCGCAAGCCGAGGCGGCGCTGCGCTACGAACAAAATGGCATGCTGCGCATGCAGGCCAGGCGTGACGGCTGGGTCGAAAAAGGCAAGCCTGTGACGGCGGTGGACAAGCCGGAGGAGGCTTCCAAGGAATTCAATGCCTGGCGCAAAAACGAAATCCAGACCTACCTGGCCGCCAATATCGACACCCACGCCACCGATCACTCGACCATCATGACCAATCCCGCGCATGCGCAGAAGGCGCTGGCGTATGACGTGGCGGTGGGCGTGTGCACGATCAGGCAGGAGGCGTTGCGCGAATTAAGGGTCGCGGCGGATTGGAGCCTGTTGAAAGGCTCATCTTTCGAGTCTGGAGAGTTCTTTGAATACTACGACAATGGGACATTTAAAAATGTATCTTTATTTACATGGGCAAATGACAAAGACAGCCCTGCCAGAAAACCAAAAAGCATCGTTGACGAGCGCCAGAATGCCAGGCCTGCCGACCCTTCCACCAACTTTGCACTGAGGACTGACGGTGCGTAAGTTCATTGTCACGCCACGCCAGCGACTGGCCTGTGCGCTCGCCACATCTTTCATTGTCATTTGCCTTGCGCTCTGGATCAACTGGCAAAGCTATGCAGGTCACCAGACTATCCATTCACCTGGAGAACTCATGAAACAGTTCCTGGCGTTACCCATGCTCGCCGCTTTCTCCCTGTTTGCGCTATTGACGGCCTGCGCCGTGCAACCTGTGCAGAAGGAAGACGATCTCCCAAAAAACACGACCCATGCTCCCTTCCGGGCACAAGTGGTGGGCCTGCAATGGCTCAATCCACTGCAACGGCTCGACTATCCGACCGAGTGGCAGCTGCTATGGACGTTGGGATTGGCCAAGCCCAACAAGAATGACGATATGGTCAGGACGGATCCCAGGGGCTTCAGCACCTTGCAGGCCGTCGCCCCCATTGCTCACGATATCAATGGCAGGGAAACGTTCAAGGGTTATCACCATAAGTATCTGCGCGAGCTGATGACCAATTTCCACGACATTTATTATTCCAGCCCCACCTACTTCTACCACGTCTATCCCAAGGATAAAAAACAGAACTGGCGCGAACTGGCAGGCATCCGCGTCGAATATGCCCTGCCTGAAGGGAAATTCGATCTGGCAGAAGTACACCAATTCACGCAGCAAACCATCACCAACACCTTCAGCATCGGCAATGTCAATTTCCCCACCCTCTGGACCCGCGCCACGCCACCCGACGTGCGCATCACCCTGGGCGGCAACAATGCAGGCTTCGTCTCCCTGCAAGCGGCGCTGGCCTACCTGGAAGCGCATCCACAGCAAACCGTGTGGGTCATGAACTGGGATGCGCCGAGCCGGCCGAAAACCATGCAGATCAATGAAAACCTGGTGCTGCTCGTGCTGGCCGGCCCCGATTACAAGACGGAGCGGGCGGCGCTGGCGTGGATAGGCTATCCGGCCACGAAGAATGTGGCCGATTTTGAACTGAGCATGGACAAGCCCCCGCGCGCCGTGCAAGCCTGGCAGGCCGTATTTTCCGAAGCGGCGCGCCTTGGCGGCAAGACCGAGGCCGACATCGGCTACGTCATCCACGACGCCAACAATATCCGGCCCACCTCCTCCGACCGCCTGGGACAGCTGGCGCACGCGCTGATGCTGGAAGTGCCCGGCTTCGACTTCCTGCGGCAGACCTTCAATACGCCGGCACTGCTGGGTGAAATGGGCGCCGGCACGGCGCTAACCAATGTCGCCCTGGGTATCTCCCATGCGAACCACGTCGGCAAGCCGGTGCTGGTGGCGGGCACCAGCGATCCTGCCAGCGTCACGGGCGTGCTGGTCGCGCCACCGGACAAAATCCGGCCCATAGCCCTCGACAAGCCATGGTTCCGCGCGCGCGGCGAAAACCATGCGTATCTGCCATGGTGGGGCATCCGCCACGATGCGGCGCACGATATGCAGGGCTACTCAGATTAAAATCCGAAGTCTACACTCGTCACATGGCGTCGGACGCAATAACACAATGCAAATGATGCGTCTTCCGCCATGCCGGATCCCTCAGTACCATGTGGTGACCCTATTCGAGGATCAGCCACGCCATGCATTCACCGTCAAAACCCGTCCCGCCCGACCAGCAAGCCACCCAGGCCGGTAGCGTCACAATGCCCGTGCGCGGCGCGCTTGCCAGCCTGTCAATGGCGATGCTGCTGCCCGCGCTGGGCACCAGCATCGCCAACGTGGGCTTGCCCGACATGGCCAGGGCCCTGCACGCGCCGTTCCAGGATGTGCAGTGGATCGTGCTGGCCTATCTGCTGGCCATCACTGCCCTGATCGTCAGCGTGGGCCGCCTCGGCGACCTGGTCGGCCGGCGCCGCCTGCTGCTGACCGGCATCGCGCTGTTTGCGCTCGCCTCCATCCTGTGCGCCCTGGCGCCCAGCCTGTGGCTGCTGGTCGCCGCGCGGGCCCTGCAAGGCCTGGGCGCTTCCGTCATGATGGCGCTGACCATGGCCTTTGTCGGCAGCACCGTGCCCAAGGCGCAGACCGGCAGCGCCATGGGCCTGCTCGGCACCATGTCGGCCGTCGGCACCACGCTCGGCCCCGCGCTGGGTGGCTTGCTGATCGCCCGCTTCGGCTGGCAGGCCATTTTCCTCGTCAACGTGCCGCTGGCGGGCGTGGCCCTGCTGATGGCCTGGCGCTTCCTGCCGGCGGACCAGCGCGGCGCGCACGCCAAACGGCCCGTGTTCGACCACTGCGGCACCCTGCTACTGGCGCTGACTCTGGCCGCCTATGCGCTGGCCATGACCCTGGGACGCGGCCAGTTCGGCATGCGCAACGTGGCCCTGCTGCTGGCCGCCTGCGTGGGCGGCGCCCTGTTCGCCTACGTGGAACTGAAAGCGCCGGCGCCGCTGATACGCCTGGCGATGCTGCGTGCGCCCGTGCTCAGCGCCGGCCTGGCGACCAGCATGCTGGTGTCGACGGTCATGATGTCGACGCTGGTGGTCGGTCCCTTCTACCTCGCGCGCGGCCTGGGCCTGAGCACGGCCATCACCGGCATGGTGCTGGCGGCCGGGCCGCTGGTGGCGGCATTCTGCGGCGTGCCCTCCGGCTGGCTGGTGGACCGCTATGGCGCGCAGCGCATGGGCGGCGCGGGCCTGTGCGGCGCGGCCGGCGCCTGCCTGGCACTGACCCTGCTGCCGGCCAGCCTGGGCATCCCCGGCTACGTCGCGCCCATCATGCTGCTCACGTCCAGCTACGCGCTGTTCCAGGCAGCCAATAATACCGCCGTAATGGGCGACATCGCTGCCGATCAGCGCGGCCTCATCTCCGGCATGCTCAATCTGTCGCGCAATCTCGGCCTCGTCACGGGCGCCTCCGTGATGGGCGCCATCTTCGCGGCCAGCGCCAGCGATATCGTCAGCGCCCAGCCAGCCGCCATGATCCGTGGCATGCACGCCAGCTTTGCCGTGGCCAGCGCGCTGATACTCGCCGCGCTGGCCATTTTCGCGCTCGGCCGCACCCTGAGCAGGGCAGGAGAACGCGAATGATGCGCGCCGCGCGATCCCGTTCCTGCGTGTCCCGCTACTGCTACTGGCCCTGGCCTGCCGCACCGGCAAGCTGCTGCCGGCGGTATCAGCCTGAGTTGATCCGGCCGGCGCAGGCATCGACCACGCAGCCGCGCAGCCAGCGGTGGGCCGGGTCGGCGTCCATGCGCGGATGCCACATCAGCGATACGGTCAGGTCGGGCATGCACAGTGGCAGCGCAAAGCTGAACATACCGGCGCGCAGGTTGCCGGTATGCCGTTCCGGCACGGTGGCGATCAGGTCCGAGCCGGCGGCCAGCGCCAGCGCCGCCGAAAAGCCGCCGACGATGCTGGCGATCGTGCGCTGCAGTCCCAGGGCGGCCAGCGCGTCGTCCATCGGTCCCGTATCCTGGTCGCGCCGCGCCACCAGCACATGCCCGCCTTCCGCGTAGCGCTCGGCGCTGATCTCGCCTTGCGCCAGCGCATGGCCGCTGCGCACCACGCCCACGAACCGGTCGCTGAACAACCTGCGCGTGCGCACTTCCGGGCTGGTGAAACTGCCGATCACGCCCGTCTCCAGGTCAATGCTGCCCTCGCGCAGCAGCACGCTTTCGCGGTCGACCTTTTGCACGAAGCGCAGACGCACGCCGGGCGCCTGCGCGCCGATATGCGCGAGCAGCGCCGGACCGAAATTTTCCACGAAACCGTCGCTCGAACGCAGCGTGAATGTATGCGCCAACTGGCGCGGATCGAGCCGTTGCGCCGGCCCCAGCACAGCCAGCGCCTCGCCCACCAGGTGGCCCACCCGCTCACGCAATTCCAGCGCGCGCGGCGTGGGCACCAGTTCACGCCCGGCACGCACCAGCAGCGGATCGCCGGTCGTCTCGCGCAGGCGCGCCAGGGCGCGACTCATGGCCGATGGACTCAGGCGCAAGCGCCGCGCGGCGCGCGTGACGCTGCCTTCGGCAAGCAGCACATCGAGGGTGATTAACAGGTTCAGATCGGGTAGCGACATGGTTTTACCTTGGCTTGAATTGCAGACGCCGAGTTGCTGGCGCCACCACCAGCGCCTACTCGCCCTGCTCCGGCGCGCGACCGATCTCGCCATCGATATTGGCCAGGAACCAGGCCAGCGACGACATCAGCGCCACGTTGCGCTTCAGGTTTTCCGGGTCGACCTTGTCCAGCGTGTCGGCCGGCGTGTGGTGGTAGTGGAAGTAGCTGTGGCTGTCGACCAGCGGCTCGAAACTGGGCACGCCACCCGTTTCCAGGCGGTGCAAATCGCCCGTGCCCAGTGCGTCGCGGCGCGTAAACGCGTGCGCGCCCATCGGCTGCAGGACGGCGCGCAGGGGTGCAAACAGCTTTTCAGACTTCGGCCCCACGCTGGCCAGGATGCCGAACGGGCGGCCGGCGCCGCTGTCCATCTCGATGGCCGCATACTGTTTGCCCAGCGCCTGCTTGTGCGCCTCGAAATAGGCCTGGCCGCCACGACCACCGTTTTCTTCGTTCATCCAGGCGATCACGCGGATGGTGCGGCGCGGACGGTAGTCGAGCTTTTTCAGCGTTTCCACCACGCCCATGGCCGCCACCACGCCGGCGCCATCGTCGTGCGCGCCCGTGGCCAGGTCCCAGGAGTCGAGGTGACCCGATACCACCACCACTTCATCTGCCTTGTCCGTGCCCGGCCAGTCGGCGATCACGTTGTAGCTGTCCGCCTCGGGCAGGTTTTGCGGCGTCAGTGTCAGATGCATTTGCATCGGGCCGCGCGCGGCAAGGCGGCCGATCAGCAAGGCGTCTTCCACCGTGACGGCGGCGGCGGGTATGCGTTTGTTCTCATCGAGGCCCGTGGCGCCCGCATGCGGGATGCGGAAGTTCGCGCCGCCGATCGAGCGCACCAGCGCGGCGGCCGCGCCCAGGTCGGCCGCCGCCTTCGGTCCATTGAAACGCAAGCGCGAACCCTGACCGTAAGTCACGCCGGCCAGGCCCCGCTCGGCCATCTCCTGGTCGAACGGCGTGTCGATCAGCACGATCGCGCCCTTCACTTGCGCCGCGCGCGCCTTGAGTTCTTCCAGGCTCTTGACGATGATGAGCGGCGCCGTCAGGCCGGCGGCCGGCGTGGCGCCCGAGCCGCCCAGGGCGGTCAGCACCACGCGCTGCGACACGCCCTGCGGACGGCCCGCGTAGTCGACGATTTCCGCCGTTTCCACGCCGCGCACCCAGTGCGGCACTTTCACGGGCTGCAAGGTGACACTGGCGCCCAGCTGGCGCATGGCGTCTGCCACCTGCTGCACGGCGGCAGCTGCGCCGGCGGAGCCGGAAAGGCGCGGGCCGATCAAATCGGTCATATCTGCCAGGCGCGCATACGCCCAGTCGCTTTGCAGCGCGGTGTCGCGCACCTGCGCCAGCGCTTGCGGCGTATTGCCCGGCGCGGCGGCAAAGGCGCCGGCGCTGACGATACAGCCAAGGGCAAGGGATAATGCGGAAAGGCGCAGCGGCGCGCCTGTCAGGATGCTATGCATGTGATTTCAGTTCCAGTCTACAAGGTCGAAGCGGGTACGCCGTGGCCATGGGCAAGGCGCGACTTTTTCTACGATAGCGTATTTATTCTGTCATTGCAGCAACTTTTACGCGATCAATTGCCTCTTTCCACCAGAGTCGATTACCATGCAGATCGTGATCGCTACCGGATACCGCCATGCTCAAGGGAACCCTCTGTACCGTCCGGCATTTGCAGGCCGCCGACCTGAACACCTATATTTCCCTCGTCAACGACCTGCCCTCGCGCGGCGAGTTTTTTTCCATGCAATTCAAGTCGCCCGAGGCCATGCGGCGCGACTTCTTGCAATCGGGCTTTGTCACCGAAGACAGCGAATTGTTCCTCATCGAGGACAAGGCCCAGCACATCATCGGCACGATCACCCATTTCAAGAGCCGCACGCCAGCCTCGCGCGAGATCGGTTACCGCCTGTTCGACCGGCAGCGGGACGGACAGGGCTACATCAGCGAAGCGACGCGCCTGCTGGTCGACTACCTGTTCAAGGCCTATGCGTATCACCGGCTGGAGCTGCTGATGGACCCATTGAACATCGGTTCCGAGCGCATTGCGCAAAAGAACGGCTTTACCGTGGAAGGCTTGATGCGCCAGGCCTTCTTTATCAACGGCGTGATGCGCGATGTCAAAATGTACAGCCTGCTACGCCCCGAATGGCAGGCGCGCATGCGCTGACTTGTTACCATCGGGGCAGGAATGTAAGAAGTTGTATTAGCCATGGAACAAGCTGGCGACAGCAGATATAGTCCAGTTCATGCAGATCATTGTGATCTCGCCGGAATGGAAGGAAATGCCATGTTGAACAAGAAACTCCTGGGTGCGGTAATGGTAGCGGCAGTGGCTGTGTCTTCGGCCGCAGTCGCCGGTGACCGCGACTTCAATACCGTTGCAGGCGCCGTCGTCGGAGCGGCCATTGGCAACAGCACCGGTGGCCGCAATGGCGCGATCGTCGGTGGCGTGCTAGGCGCCGCCGTCGGCAACAGCATCAGCACGAATGACCGCTATTATGACCGTGGCGGCTATCGCGGCGGCTACCGCGAAACCTATTATGCGCCTGCGCCGCAGCCCGTGTACTACGCCCCTGCCCCGCAACCGGTGTATTACGCGCCGCCACCGCGCTACTACGGCCCGCCGGCTGTCGTCTACGTGCAACCGGGGCGCGGCTATTACCGCGACCATGGCCGCCGCGACTACTATGACCATGGCCGTGGCCACGGCTGGGGGCATCGCCGTTAAGCACCGTCCTGCACCTGCACCATGAAAAACCTGCGCCAGCCTGCTGCCGCAGGTTTTTTGCAAGATAGGCAAGGTATCGCCCGTGCACAATATCGGCTAAGCTGAGTCCTATGATCAATATTACTGGCCGCCTGGACCGCACCACCCGATGCATTTAACTAAAGATGAGCTCGACTTCGGCCCCTGGCTCGATGCCGCCGCCGGCACCAGCGTGGGCGCCGGCCCCATGCAGCGGCGCGAAAACCAGGATAACTACCTGCTGATCGATGCCAGCGGCCACGCCGTCTGCCTGTCGCAGCAGGCGCCGTTCCACTGCCAGGTGCCGGGCTGGCCGCGCGGCCATGTGCGCGCCGCCGTGCTCGACGGCATGGGCGGCCACGGCCAGGGGCGCGAAGCGGCGGAAGCGGCCGTGCAAGGCTTGCTGGCCATGCCTGCCTGCCTCGATACGGCCAGCCTGGCAGCCAGGCTCGACGCGCTGCATACGCGCTTGCAGGACGGTTTCGCCAGGAGCACGCCCGCCCAGGCGCGGCCGCCCGGCACCACCCTGACCTTGCTGGAAGTACCGCCCGGCGAGGCGCCGCTGCTGTATCACGTGGGCGATTCGCGCCTGTATGAAATTGCCGACGGGACGGCAAGCGTGCTCACCGTGGACCACGTGCCGGCCACCGTATATGCCATGCGCGGCGCACTCGACGAGACGCGCTGGCATGCCTCCGTGCACGGCGAGCACCACCCGCAAATCTCGCAGGCTTTTATTTTAGGCAACGCCATCAGCGACAGCTTGCAACTCGACAAGCCCCTGCGCGGCCTCGATGCGGCCAACTTGCCGCCCTTCCTCGCCCACCTGGGCGACCGTCGCGTGCTGCGCGTGCGCCCTGGCGCCCACTACTTGCTGGCCAGCGACGGTTTCTGGGCTTGCGAGGACCCGCTGGCCCTCACGGCCCGCTGGCCCGCCCTGTGTACCGGCAAGACGGCGGCACAGGCCATCAAAGCCCTGTTCGACGATTTCCTCGCCGATCCGCCACAAGGCTTGCATAGCGACAACATTACCATGCTGGCGCTGCGCTTCGATGCAGAATTTACCGTCCCAGGCGGCTAGCCGCCAGATAACCGGCCGTCGCCGACAGGGCTGACAAGGCGGCTCCCCAGGCCATGTCGATCACTGTCAAGGTCAGCGGCCAATCGCGCAACGTCGCATAGTTGCTCAAGTCGTAGGTGCCGTAGGCGAGCAGTCCGAGCAATGCGCCCAGCGCTGCCGCCGTGCGCCCGCGACGCGCGCGCAGGCCGGGCAAGATGGCGAAGACCAGCAGTCCCGTCACGTACAGCAGATAAAACAGGATAGCCGGTGCCCAGCGGGGCGTGTCCGCCAGCAGCGGCCCCAGCGCTGCAGAGTACACGGGCTGCATCAGCACCGCCAGCCACAGGGCATCGATAGCAAGAAATACGCACAAGGTGGCGCCATAGGCGATGGCAATCTGAAGTGGGCGTTGGGCTGGCATGGTCATCTTTCGGCGTCAATCGGCGTGTGTGAGAAGGGGGTGGCTGCGTCAGCATAATCCAAAAGCCTGTCAGGCTCACATCGCGGGCGTAAAAATACGCGCCTTGAAGTGTATGCACCTATTACGTATCAAAATAACATATCAAGAAAGATATACAGTGTTCTTTTGAGAAACAGTTTCCACGGCATGCATCAGGAAGTGTGACCAGGCGCATGAATTTGGACAAAAAGAGCGCGTTGCGCCGCCGCGGAAGTTGCCAAGCAGGCGCAAAAGCGCGTAAGCTCTCATGTATAACAGAGGGAAAAAGTTCCCCGCTCGATTCGAGTCAGAATGTCATGAAAAAATGCAGTAACCCGGAGCACCCGCACTGTACGTTCTGGGTCTTGCCTGGGGAAACAGTCTGCGCGGGCAACCACCCGCAAACGACGACCGCCCCCAGCAGCTACGCCCTGTTGACCGCACTGCGCAGCGCCCGTTCCGAGCCATCGGCAACGGCGCTTCCGCACGCGCCAGCCCATGACGCTGTCTTGCACGCCGCGAGCCGCCCTGCGCCTGCCTCTGCCGTACCTCCGACCTTCATGCCAGCGGCCCCGCCAGCGGCGCCCCCGACCTACCAACTGGCGCAAGCCCATTTGCACATCAGCGGCTTCGATCCCCGCGCGGCAGGCGGACGCCAAACCCTGAAAATGGAATTGCGCGGCATGAGCGCCGCCTGCGCGCCGCAACTCACCTTGCGCCTGCGCTCGGACCTGATTCCGCGCGGCCAAGTGCAGCATGATTTCGTGCGCACCACGCGCGGCGACTGGCGTCCCGTGTTTGTCGAGTTTTCCTCGCGCAACAAGGAACACGGGCAATACCAGATCGACGTCGAAGTGCACAGCCACGTCAACGGTGCCGTGGCGCAGAAATGGGTCTGCACCTTCGTCATCCTCGTGCCGCGCCGCGACGCCACCCTGACGGAAATCCACCAGATATTCCTCAGCACGCACAAGAACGTGCGCGTGATGGCGGACGACGCCTCGATCGCCCGCGTCACGGGCGGCGATGGCTGCAACCTCGACGTGACGGCGCGCAATGCCGGCATTGCCCACGTCGATTTGTCCGCCCCGCAAGGCAAGATCGACATGGGGTTTACCACCATCGCCTGGGACGAGGAGTTGATCGAAGTCGACCTGCCTGCCGCCAGCCACTGCCATCCGCACCCGAGCCAGGCCGCCTGTCTCGTCAATGCGGCGCCGGAAGCGGGCGAACAGCGCCAGATCCGCCTGTTCGCGCTGGAAGAATGCATGCTGGGCCGCTTCGAACTGGTGGACCCGGAAGCCGATGTGCTGCTCAGCCATTTCAGTCCCGACGGCCAGGAAAACAATGGCTTGACGCGCCGCCTGTCAGGCCGCCACGCCATCATCCGGCGCGGCCAGCAAGGTTTTGAGATCGAGGATGTGTCGCGCTATGGCGTGCTGCTCGACGGCGTATGGCCCGGCAAGCACAAGCCCGTCGCCCTGCGCCTGGGCATGCGCATCGAATTGTCTGCCAGCATCAAGGGCATCGTCGTGCTCAGCGTCTCGGCCCTGCTTGCGCACGGCGTGATCCTGCACCGCATCGACCACGGCGCGCGCGCCGAATGCTTTTACCTGCTGCTGCCGGAAGCCCAGCCTTCGCCGGCCACCCACCTGGCTACCCCACAGGCCAGCTGCCTTCCGGTCTTGTTCCACCGCAATGGCGGTTTCTGGCACCTCGATACCGCCAGTGGCAAGGAAACAGCGCTGGCACCCGCCACAGCCCTGGATAAACTCAGCGGCTTCGCGCGGCACAAGCGCTTCGCCAGTGAACCGTATCCCGAATGCTGGATCATCCGCACCGAGGGTGCGGCGCTGTGCGATAGCAATGCCCTGATCGCCTGACCACGCCTCCGCTCACCGCGCTATTCGCTAGCGCGGCACCAGCAAGAGAAAGATCATCGACAGTCCAACTATAAACACCGCTTCCAGCGTAAACACGATGGCGGGAATCTGCAATTCGGGCGGGATTTTCATGGCAATACCTCCTCAAATCATGCGACTGCTTTCAGCATAGCGCCCCCTGCGCCAATTACATTATCAGCCGCACAACACACTTGACCGGCCAACATGACATGCCGAGTTCGCTGGCAAGGCCGTTCCGACACACAATTTAACAAATTATCGGCAGATATTCTGCAAATAGCGCCCCTCCACGCCCTTGCGTACTGTATATTCATCCAGTTAATATCCCTCGCATTTCACAAAGCGCCCGCACGGCGTTTTACATTTTCTATGGCTTCCAACAAAGCGCATCATGCGACCGGTTGGGCTGCCGGCGTGATCGCCGCAGCCCTGGTCGCGCACGCTGGCGCCGGCGGCCCCTATCAAGTGCTGAGCATGCTCGCCTTTGTCATGGGGGCACTGGGCGGCACAGCGCCCGACTGGCTGGAAGTGGCCTGGTGGGCGCGCACGCACCGGCTGTGGATCACGCACCGCACCTGGACCCACTGGGGCCTGGCCTGGATCGCCCTGCTCGTCTACTCCTACCTGCATTTGCCGCACCACCTGTGGGCGCCGCCCCTGTTCGGCTTCGCCGCCGGCGGCATCATGCATTTGCTGGCCGACTGGCCCAATCCGCTGGGCGTGCCGTGGATCTTTCGCCGCCACTCGCTGCGCTGGTGGAAAAGCGGCCGCCACGACATCATCGTCATCATCGCCGCCTGGCTGGCCGCCACCGTGGTGGCCGACCACGTGTTTTTTGACGGCATCCACTGGCAGCGCACCGTACTAGCGTTTGAGGGCTTGCTGCACTGGTCCTCCACTGCCCTGCAGCACGCTTGGGCAGATCTGCACCAATGGCAGTTGCGCTGGCGCCTGGGCGACGGCGCCAATTGACGCCGGTGCGGTGGCAATGTGAGGATGAGTATCATTCTCAAAAAGCCCAGCCAGCCGGCACCCCGCGTTCCGTCAGACCAGCTCTTCCCTTGCCTGGACAACGCAGTGAGTGCGGTCAGTCCCATCCATGCCATCCACCTGGAAACCCTGTACAGCGAGCACCACGGCTGGCTGTATGGCTGGCTGCGCGGCAAGCTCGGCAACCGGGCCGAGGCGGCCGACCTGGCGCAAGACACCTTCTTGCGCCTGCTGGGCAAGCGCCAGGCGGCGCCCCTGCGCGAAACGCGCGGCTATCTGGAAGCGCTGGCCCAGCAAGCCGAGCCAACATCGGCAGCGCAACCGCGCGGAGCTCGACCTGATCAATACCTGTTCGAATGGCACGGAATGCTATTTCTCGACAGGCAAGATGCGCAGTGCAGGAGCCGATGCGGAAATCAGCGGTGAAGTGGCGCCGGGCTGGAGCAATTGCTATGGCGAGCCGCGCAAGGCGCAACTGACCTTGCGCGCGCTTCTAAGCGCTGTCAGGTTGCCGGGCGCAGGGGTGCCTTCGGCAACGGGATGAATTCCGTCTCACCGGGCACTTGCCCCATGCGCTGGGCGCTCCAGTCGTCGGCCGCCTGCGACAAGCGCTCCTTGCTCGACGAGACGAAATTCCAGAACAGGAAGCGGTGGCCGTCCAGCGGCTCGCCGCCGATCACGACGAATTGCGCGGGACCGCTGCCTGCGGTGACCACCGGCACAGCGCCCGCTTGCACGGCGCCCACTTCCAGCAAGGCCATGGTGTGCGGCGCCAGCGCCACGCCATCGAGCAGCACTTCCCCGCTGATCGGATACACCGCCGCTTCCGCCGGCAAGCCCTCCAGGCGCAGCGCCTGGCCCGCCTCTAGCGCCACATCCAGGTACAAGGTCTGCATATAGGTGCGCACGGGCGACGTCTGGCCAAAGGCCGTGCCGATCAACACTTTCACCACGGCGCCATCGAGCGGCACGACGGGAATATCGGCCTGCGGCGTGTGCGTGAAACTCGGTTCATCTTCTTCATGCGCCTTCGGCAGCGCGGCCCACAGCTGCAAGCCATGCGTGCGGTGCGGTTGGCCCGCCAGGTCGTGCGGCGTGCGCTCGGAATGCACGATGCCGCGCCCGGCCGTCATCCAGTTGATGGCGCCCGGTTCGATGCGCTGATTGGAACCGATGCTGTCGCGGTGGTCGATCGCGCCCTCGAACAGATAGGTGACGGTGGCCAGGCCGATATGCGGATGCGGGCGCACGTCGTGGTTGGCGTCGGGCGCCACGTCGATGGGGCCGAAATGGTCAAAGAAAATGAACGGTCCGACGGCCTGCTTGACGGCCGAGGGCAGCAAACGGCGCACGACGAAGCCGCCGCCCAGGTCCTTTTCGTGGCTTTTCAGGATGGCCGCGCTCATGCCAGCACCGTCGTCACTTCAGTGGTGACAGCCGTCATCAATTTATGCAGCGGACATTTGCCGGCTGCGGCCAGCAATTCCTGGCGCTGCGCATCGCTCAAGTCACCGGTCAGGTGCAGGGTGGCGGCCAGCCGGTACACGCCCTTGCGCTCTTCGCTGGCATCGCGCTCGGTCGACACCTCCACGTGTTCCAGGGGAATGCCCTTGTGTTTGGCGTACCAGACGACGGTGAGCGCCTTGCAGGCCGAGAGGGCCGCGTCATACAGGTCATGCGGCGAGGGGCCGGCATCGGCGCCTCCTTCCGCCACCGAGGCGTCGGCGGAAATGATGTGATCGCGCACGTGCACGATGTGGCGCATGGCTTGCGACTGGTCGCGGATGGCTTTGATGGTCATGGCGTTCCTTGCTACGTTTGGAAAGCCACAATTTACACCGTTTGCCCGCTTTGCGCAGCCTGCTCCCCTGCTACCTGGTCATTTGATACGGAACAGGGCGTCGACCGTCTGCGTCCCCCTTCCCAAGGTCCGGCGCGACAAAGCCATACATCGTGGCGGCCTAATCGAGCGTGCGCGCCACGCGAAAACCCACGATATCGTTCGACAGCACGGTGGAAAAACCGTTGCGCAGGGCCGAGCGCAGGTAGCGCGGGTGGTACAGCCAGGAGCCGCCGCGCAGGATGCGCCGGCTGCTGTCGCTGCCCTCTTCCCAGGCGCTGCCATCGACGGGCGCGCCTTCGTAATTGTCATGCACCACGTCCTGCACCC
The DNA here is from genome assembly GCF_900095265.1 of Janthinobacterium sp. UMAB-56. GTDB lineage: Bacteria > Pseudomonadota > Gammaproteobacteria > Burkholderiales > Burkholderiaceae_D > Janthinobacterium. The sequence continues at coordinate 61,303 of NZ_LT607651.1, forward strand.
ATTCCCACACATTGCCATGCATGTCGAACAGGCCCCAGGGATTCGGCGCAAAGGTACCCAGCGCCGTGGTGCCGCCCCGGTACACGCCGCGCGGTCCGCCGTTGTAGACATACAGGCCGTCATAATTGGCTTGCTCGGTGCTGATCGTGTCGCCCACGTTGAAGACCGTGCGCGTGCCGGCGCGGCAGGCGTATTCCCATTCCGCTTCGCTGGGCAAGCGGTACTGCCGACCCGTGCGCTCGCAGAGCCACGCCAGATACAACTGCGCGTCATTCCAGCTCACGCCGACCACCGGGTGCTGCTCGCTCTGCACGAAACCGGGATTGTCCCAGTCCGTTTCGGAACCGCCCGCCCAGTCGGTCGCCTTGACGAAGGCACGCCATTCGCCCACGCTGACGGGGTGGCGCGCCAGCGCGAACGGGCGCTCGATGCCAACCCAGTGCTGCGGCTTCTCGCGCTCCAGCCAGGCCTGTTGCGAACCGGCCTGGATGGCCGCCTTGTGTTCCGTCTCGTGCGCGCCCATCTGGAAGCGGCCGCTGGGAATGAGCACCAGTTCCGGTCCCTGCCCCGCGCCATCGAGGAAGTCATCGCGCAAGATGCCTTCGGCATTGGCCACCGGTTCCACATCTTCCGGCACTGGCGCCGGCGGCGATGCCGGCGCAGGGACGGATGCGGCGGCGCGGCTGGCCTCTTCCCGGCGCGCCCGTTCCTGCTCGGCGCGATAGGCCGCCTCCGCCTTGGCGACGATGGCCTTGCGCTGCAACTCCTGATGTTCCTGCAGGGCCGTGGCGGCATCGGCTTCGCGGCGCGCGCGCAACTGGCCGCGCAGCGCTTCCTTGCGCAGCTTGCGCGCCTCTTCGGCTTCGAAATGGCGCTGCGCCTCCTGTTCGCGGCGCAGTTTGTCCTGCCGCTGCTTTTCCAGCGCGGCCGCCTGGATTTCCGCCTTGCGGCGCTGGTCCAGTTCCTCCTGGCGTATCCGGGCCCGCTTGATCTCTTCCTCGCGTGCCTGTTCGGCGGCCAGCGCCGCCTGCTTTTGTTGTTGCGCCGCGCGCACCTGCTGCTGGCGCGCCTGTTCCGCCAGTTCTTCGGGTGACGGCCCGGCGGCGCGCTCCAGCCCTTCCAGCAAGCCTTGGACCGATAACGGCCGCAGTTCTGGCGTCAAGGAAAAACCGTTCTGCAGCACTTGCCACTGCTGCGCGTTGAGCGCTGGCGGCTTTGAAGGCAAATGGCTGGCGCTGCGCGCATCGTCGAAGGGCATGCGTCCTTCGAGCATCTGGTAAATCATCACCGCCACCGCATACACGTCCAGGCGCGGGCTGGGCTGGCGCTGGTTGGCGCCTGCCTCGGGCGCCCTATAACCGTGCGTGCCCGCATTCGGCGTCTCCAGTGCCAGGCTGCTGTCCGCATTGCGCACGCGCGAGGCGATGCCGTAGTCGAGCAATTTGATGTCGCCCTTCGCCGTCAGGAAGACATTGCCCGGCTTGATATCGCGGTGCACCAGCTTGTGTTTTTCCCACGCATACGACAGGGCGTCGGCCACCGGCTGCAGCATTTGCTGCACGCTCGACAGTGGCAGCGCGCCCTCGCGCGCCAGAAAGTGCTCGAGGTCCTCGCCATCGAGGCATTCCATGATGATGAAATAGCTGGCCGTGGCCGGATCCTGCGCCCACTCATACACGCGCACGATGTTTTCATGCGCGAGTTTTCTCGCCTGTGTGGCTTCCTCGATCAGCAATTTCGCGTGCGTGGCGCTCTGCGTCAGCTGCGGCGGCAATATCTTCAGCGCCACCATTTCGCTGCTGCCCAATTCGGCGTGCGTGGCCAGGTCGGTGGCTTGCCACACCTGCCCCATGCCGCCCGTGCCGATCAGCCGTTCGAGCCGGTAGCGGCGGTTTTGCGGGCCGATTTCCTGGCCCGTCATGAAGCCCAGTTCCGTGCCCTGGCGCACGGGCAGCGGTGCGGCCACAGGGGCGGCGCCGGGCGGCGCGTACTCGGCGTCGAGGATGGCGTTCTTGCGGCGTTCAAATTCCTGTTCGCTGAGCAGTCCGTCGTCGTGGAGGGCGCGCAGTTCCCGCAGTTTGTCTCGTGCTTTTTGCATCATCGGGGGTGAAACGCTTCCATCAAGGCTGCAGGGCGACGCCGCAAGCGGCGCAGAATTTATCTTCGGGATGGCCCGCGCGCTGTGCATGGCCATTCTTGCAGCGCAACGCTACCGCGCCGGCGGCGCCGGGCTGCAGCGCCTGGGCCACGGCCACGCCCAGCTGCGCCTGCGCCGACAGGCCATGCGCGTGCGCCGCATTTTGCAAGTTGATCAAGTCGAGCTGCTGGCGCCGTTCACGTTCCGCCTGGCCTTCCAGGTAGTTGCGCTCCTGCGCCACGCTGTCCTGCGCCATGCGCAGCGCATCG
>NZ_LT607651.1:63765-73478 GCF_900095265.1 Janthinobacterium sp. UMAB-56
CGCAGCCGCATTTTGCCCGGCGGCCATGGCCACCTTGCCCGTGTCGCTCAGCGAGCCGATTTTCTCGATGCGGTCGATCTCGATGCGCGCCAGTTCGGCGGCATGCGCCTGCTGTGCCAGCAAGGCTTCATATTCACCCTTCCAGCGCGCGTAATCGCTTTCGCGCTGCTGCGCCATGGCCAGCAAGTCGCGCTGCCATTGCGCTTCCTGCTCCAGCTGGCGCAGTTGCTGGCGCTGTTCCTCGATGGCCAGCGCGTCGAGCTGCGCCAGCTGCGATTGCTGTTGCAGCTGGCGCGCGTGCACGCCGTCGGCCTCGATGGTGCGCAGCAGCTTTTCCTGCTGCGCGATGGCGTCCTCGCGCGCGCCGCCGCGCCGCCGCGCCGCGACTTTCTCCGCGATCTCCGCCGCCTGCACCTGGGCCGCTTCATCCTTGTGCGCCTCGGCGCGCAGCAGTTCGCGCTGACGCGCCAGTTGCATCTGGTCTTCCCACTCCTGCACCCGCTCCGCCTCGCGCTTGCGCGCCGCGTTGGCCAGCATCAGGCCCTGCCAGGCAGCCTGGTGCTGCTCGGCCTCCAGCTGTGCCTCGCGCTGGGCCGCATCCGCTTCCGCCTGGCGCAGGCGCGCCAGCTGGGTGCGGCGACCCGTCTCGTCGTCGATCAGCAGCGCGCTTTCAATCTGCTGCGCGATCGATTGCAAGTGGACTTGATGGGTAAAGCGCTGCTGCGCCAGCTGGATCTGCTCGCGCCCATGCAGTTGCGACAATTCCAGCTCGCTGCGCATCTTGATGGCTGCCAGCGCCCGCACATGTTCCCAGTTGGCCGCTTCATCTGCGCGCTGCGCGCCCTTTTGCGCCAGTTCCTGTTCCAGCTCGCCCAGCGCCAGCGCGGCGCCACGGTCGAGCGCCTGGCGCCGCGATTTCGCTTCCAGGATGCGCCCATACAGGTCGATCTGGCGCCCGCGCAGCGCTTGCAGGCGCTCCGCTTCCTGGTGGCCCAATTCGGCTTTTTCCAGCGTCGCGTCCTGCTGCAGTTCCGCGCGGCGGTGCGCATGGCGGGCCGCCTGTTCTTCGCGCCGGATGCGCTGCCACTCTTCCTCGTCATACAGCTGGTCGAGCTGCTTCATGCGTTCCAGGCTGTGCTGCTCCAGTTCCTGCGCCGGCAAGCCGCCCAGCCACAGGGTGCCGATGGCTGCGTCGGCGTTGCCCTCGCGCTTGTCGTGCCGCAGGCTGATCGTTTCCACCCGCGCCACGGCCAGGCCGCTGGGCGCAAGGCGCTGTGTCAGGGCCGATTGCAGGCGTTCGTTCAATTCGGGCCGCAAGTCGGCATTCGCGTCCATCTCGCGCAGCGCGCGGCTGCCGATGAATTCCAGCGTAATCTGACGCACGGACGGCAACAGCAAGGCGTGCAGGTGGGCGCGCGTGACAGCACCCGGCGCGCGCATGAACTGGCGCGCAAAGGCATCGGGCTGGCCCAGCGTGATATCCACGCACAGGGACGCGGCAACGTTGAGCAGCTCCGTGCTGGCCAGGCCGGGCAGGTCGAATTCCAGGCTGACGGCAGCGGCGCGCGCGATCAGCACTTCGGCCGGTCGCGCCGGCAGCAGCGCGGGCAGGCGCGCAAAGAAAGCGGTGCTGTCATAGTCGCCGGCCGGTATCAAGGTGAAAGCGTCCGATTGCACGATCCAGGCGCGCGACTCGGCCGGCACCTGCAGGCGGCGCGCCGTGCTGCCGAACAGCGAGGACAGTTCGCGCACGCCAAAGAACAGGGCTAATTGACCCTCGGCAAGGTGCCATTGATTGGCATGCAGCACCGCATCGCTGTCGGGGGCGCCCAGCGACAAGCCGCATTGCGCGCAATAGCCGGCGGCGGCGCCGTTCTTGTGCTCGCAGCGCGGGCAGCGGGCGCCGCCAAAACCAAACAATTGGAACATGTGTGACTCCTGATGAGAATGATTGTGTGCGCAAGCATGCGCAACACCGCTGCCATGCCGATTCTAGCAGGACAGCTGGCGCAGCACTTGCCGCGCGCCACGTGTGCGCAAGCAGCCACTACACTGCGTAGTATCAAATAATGCCATGCGGCAAGTGCATTCATATGCACGGATACAGGGCAAATTAGGCCTCAATTCAAGCGCTCGCCCTCCAGCCCGCTACGCAGGCATTTCAACGCCGTTTTTTTGCAGGCCATCCCGCCAAAACCACGGCTGGTCGCATCTGCATGGCGCGGCGGCGCGCACGTGGCTACAGTGCATGCATACCCACCCGCCCCCTGAAAGGAACGATCATGAACACGCCCAAAAATGCCCTGAAAAACATGGAAGCCATCTTCACCGTCGCCGTCGCCATCGCCTGCGGCGCCAGCTATGCCAGCTTCAGCCAGCCACAGGCCGCGCAAAGCGCCGCTGCGGCGCAGAAAAACGCCATGCCTGTCGTGGTGGTCAGCGCCAGGCGCCTGACGGAACAGGAAAAGAAAATCTCCCTGATCGAAGAGCGGCAAGTCTTGCTGGGCAATGCCACCGCCAGCAACTTGTGAGCCATCGATGTTGACACCACGCCGCCTGGCGCCAGCTTGAATACCGCCGCGCCAGGCCGCCATTTGTATCTGCCACAGATACACGGACATGCAGCATTGTGTCAATTGTAATAAGTTGAATCAAAGGCGATCAGCACGCCACCAAGCGCCTATAGTCCATTTCAAGCAATCACCGAAATGGAGCACAGCATGAAACCCATCACACTTTACGCAGCAGCCATGCTAGCGATCAGCGCCGCAGCCTTCCTGCCCGCGCAGGCCATGGCACAGAATCAGCTCGGCGTCAGTATTGTCGTGGGCAACGCCCCGCCTCCGCCACGCTTTGAAAGCGTGCCCGCGCCGCGCGCCGGTTATGTCTGGGCACCGGGCTACTGGAACTGGGATGGCCAGCGTCACGTCTGGTCGGGTGGCGAATGGCTGCGCGAACGCGGTGGCAACCAGTACCGCCGCGCCGCCTGGATACAAGAGAACAAGCGCTGGCGCCTGGATCGTGGCGGCTGGGTTGCCGCGCAAGTGCAGCCCGTGCGCTATGACGAGATCCGCATCGCCCCGCCAGCGCCGCGCCGCGAAGCTATCCCGCGCGCGCGTCACGGCTACCTCTGGGCGCCCGGACACTGGGAATGGCGCAGCCAGCGCTACGCCTGGACGCCAGGCGTGTGGATAGCCGAACGCCCAGGCTACGTGTATGCGCCGACCTCGTGGAAGCAGCGCGATGGCCGCTGGCAGATGGAGCAAGGCCGCTGGTCGCCACGCGGCCCGAACGGTGACCGCGACCACGACGGCATCCCCAACCGCTATGACCGCGACAATGGCAACCGCCACGACCGCGATGGCGATGGCATTCCGAACCGCGACGACCGCAGGCCCGATAATCCGCGCCGCCACTAAGCAGCGAGCACCCAGGCCACCCCTCGCGGTGGCCTTGTCATTGTCCCGACACATCCGTGTATTAGAATCGCGCGACGATCAATCACACTGCGCGAGAAAGATTCACGATGGCGATGGAAACTGCCGGCTTTACTTACGGCTCGGATACCTCGGGCCTGGTCTGGGGCTTCCTGTTTGGCCGCGAAGCGCAGCCGCTGGCGCTGGACTCGACGGCCGCGCTGGCCTGGCTGGCCGATGGCGCGACCAGGCCGGCGCAGGAATTTGTCTGGCTGCATTTCAATCTGTCGCATGCTGCCAGCGAAAAATGGCTGATGACGCATACGCAGCTGGCCGACGAATTCTATGAGACCCTGCACCAGGGGTCGCGTTCGACGCGCATCGAACAGGCGGAAAACACCCTGATCGCCGTGGTCAACGATGTGGTGCACAATTTTTCGTTCGAAGCGTCCGACATTTCCACCATGTGGGCCAGCGTGGCGCAAAACCTCGTCATCACGGCGCGCCGCGCGCCGCTGCAATCGATCGAACGCTTGCGCCAGGCCGTCATCAAGAACCACGAGCCGATCCGCTCGTCGGTGGAACTGCTGATCCATCTGCTGCGCGACCAGGCCGACGTGCTGGTCAATATCGTGCGCGATGCCGTGGCGCGCGTCGACGATATCGAGGACCACTTGCTGGCCGGGCGCCTGGTGCCCAAGCGTGAAGACCTGGGCGCCATGCGGCGCGTGCTGGTGCGGCTGCAGCGCCTGCTGGCGCCGGAACCGGCAGCCCTGTTCCGCCTGCTGCAACGCCCGCCTGCGTGGGTATCAGAACTGGACAGCCTGGAATTGCGCCAGTCGACGGAGGAATTTTCCGTGGTGCTCAGCGATATGTCGTCCTTGCAGGAACGCATCAAGCTGCTGCAGGAAGAGATTGCCGCCAGCGTCAACGAAGAAAACAGCCGCAGCCTCTTCGTGCTGACCATCGTCACCGTACTGGCCTTGCCGATCAATATCATCGCCGGCATGCTGGGCATGAATGTGGGGGGGATTCCGCTGGCCCAGCACCCGCAGGGTTTCTGGATCATCGTCGCCATCATCGTCACGTTCACGGTCGTGGCGGGATGGCTGGTGGTGCGCGTGCAGAGAAACAGTTAAATCCGGTCCAGGCACGGCCTTGCAGGCGAACGGCAGGCGCCGTCCGCCATCACTGCTTAGCGGTGGTATTCGCCGGCCCGTTCAGGCTGGTACACGATTTCATCGATCTTGACCTTCACCACGCCGCCCGGCATGGGCCAGGCGATGCTGTCGCCTACGGATAGGCCCAGCAGCGCGCTGCCGACTGGCGCCAGCACGGAAATGCGGTCGGCCTGGCCTTCCACATCCTTAGGATACACAAGCGTCAGGCAAAACTCTTCCTTATTTTCCACCGTGAAGCGCACGGTGGAATTCATCGTCACCACGGTCGGGGGAATTTCTTGCGGTTCGAGCACCTCGGCACGACCCAGCTCATCGAGCAAGGCGGCCTTGTCCGGCGACAAGTTATTTCCCAAGGCATACAACAACGCTTCCAGTCGTTCCAGGTCTTGTGACGACAAAATAATTTTTGGTTTTTTTTCCAAGATATCCTCACTATTGATCATCAGGGCGGCGTCCGGTTTTGCTGGCGGCAGCTTACCTGGCCGCGGCAGACAAAACAAACAGCATCAGGACGTCCATCATCAGCGGATTATGGACGAACTCGCCGAGCAAGGCCATAGCGTTCGCGCATTCTTCATTAAAATTTATTAAAATCAATGACTTGCAAGGGACTATACGGACAAAAAAGTTAATCCGCGCCTAACTACCCACGGGCCTGGAAGTTATTCTTCATGGCATTTTGTTTATTGTCAGCAGGTTTTGAAGGAAAAAAACCAGCGGGCAAAAAAAGGATTAAAATTCAACCAGAATTATTATTAGAAAGACATGCCCCGCCTTTTCCGCCTGCCTTTCGGCTTGCCTGCTGCCACCGGCCTGCGGCAGGTACACAAAATTGCCGCGCGCCCTGTACTTTCACGCTGCAAAATGACAATATGCCGGCCTTAACAACACGTTGAGAGTTCCGGCTCACTTCGGTTTTCATCAGACTGGAACGTAAAGTATGGCAGGGCGAGGCAGGATCACACGGGGCGGCGGCAAGCGGGGCCGGCAGGAGAAAGCGTCATGATGGCGCCATTCATGCTGCCGTCGGCGCAATGGCGCGGCGACCGGATTGCCAGGCTGAACTTGCTGGCCGCAGCGGCCATGCTGGCCATGGCCAGCCTGCTGCTGATCGTCTTCCAGTTGTTTTCCCTCCAGGCATCCTTCCAGCGCACCCTGCGCATCCAGGCCGACATGCTGGCGCCCGCCGCCACCCAGGCCATGCGCCAGGAGAATCGACTTGCGGCGCAACAAGTCCTCGCTTCCTTCGCCGCCGCCCCGCATGTCCGGCTAGCATTGCTCTACAGCCCGTATGGCGCGCCATTTGCCCGCTACGCGCGCAGCATCACCGAGGCCGCGCCCGCAGCACCGCGCGACGGCCTGCAGATCGATTACCTGGACGGCAACGCCGCCATCTTGAAGGCCTTGCCCGGTGGCGGCGCGCTATACCTGCGCGCCAGCCTGGCGCCGCTGTACGCCAGCCTGGCACGATTTTCCGCCTTCACCCTGCTGGTCTGCCTGTGCGCGTTCGGCCTGACGATGCTGATGGTGCGCCGCACGCGCACCGCCGCCCAGCACGCGGAAAGCCATTTGCACTACCTGGCCCACGTCGACCCGGTCACGCAGTTGCCGAACCGCCATGAGTTCAACGACGCGCTGGCCTACGCGCTGGCGCGCGCCGACCGCCAGGATACCAGCGCAGGCCTGCTTCTGCTGGACCTGGACAACTTCAAGATCGTCAACGATACCCTGGGCCACCACTGCGGCGACCAGCTGCTCAAGCTCGTGTCCGAGCGCCTGGTGGCCATCCTGCGCGGCACCGACATCATCTGCCGCATCGGCGGCGACGAATTCGTCGTCATCGTCGAACCTGCCGACGACGCCTCGGAAATGGCCAGCGTGGCGCGCAAGATCCTCGCCGTGCTGGCCGCGCCGTTCGACCTCGAAGGCCACCAGCTATATGTCAGCGCCAGCATCGGCGTGAGCCTGTATCCATTCGACGCGCAAGACGTGGCCACCCTGACGCGCAATGCCGATACGGCCATGTATCACGCCAAGCACCAGGGCAAGAACCGCTACGCCGTGTTCCAGTCAGAAATGGAACTGCGCGCGCAGCGCCGCCTGCGCATGGAAGCGAACCTGCGCCGCGCGCTGCAGAACCAGGAACTGTACTTGCACTACCAGCCGCAGATCGACCTGCGCAGCGGACGCATCGTCGGCGTGGAAGCGCTGATACGCTGGAACTGCCGCGACATGGGCCAGCTGAGTCCCGCCGAATTCATCCCCGTGGCCGAAGAAAGCGGCATCATCGTCGACCTGGGACGCTGGGTGCTGCAAAGCGCCTGCCGCCAGGCTGCCCTCTGGTGCAAGGCTGGCTTGCTCGATTCACTCGAACACGTGGCCGTCAACCTGTCGGCTTGCCAGGCGCGTGACCAGGGGCTGATGGACGATATCCGCGCCATCCTGAACGAAACGCAGTTGCCGCATGGTTTGCTGGAGCTGGAAATCACGGAAGGCGTCTTGATGGACAATGTCAACGCCAACGTGGAACTGATGCGGCGCCTGCAGGAAACGGGCATCCACCTGTCGGTCGATGATTTCGGCACCGGTTATTCCTCGATGTCCTACCTGAAGCGCCTGCCCATCGACCAGCTGAAAATCGACCGCAGCTTCGTGCACGACCTGCCCGGCGACGGCGAAGCCATCGTCACAGCCATCATCGCCATGGCGCACAGCCTGCACCTGAAGGTGGTGGCCGAAGGCGTGGAAACGCTGCAGCAGGTGGAGTTTTTGCGAAAAGCCGGCTGCGACAATGTGCAGGGCTTTTTCTTTGCGCATCCGATGACGGCGGCGCAGTTGACGGCATTGCTGCTGGAGCGGCGCGACTGGAGTACGCGCACCGTCATGACTGCATAAAAAAAGGCAGAACCGCTGGTTCTGCCTCTCAAGCTTACTGCCGATGCATCAAGCCAGCTTGGCCGAGTGTTCCCGCGTCGCATGGAACGTCAGCTTCGGCCAGCGCTCTTCCGTCAGGCGCAGGTTGACGCCCGACGTGGCCAGGTAAGCCATGTTGCCGGCCGCATCGTAGGCCACGTTGTGGCCCAGCGCGTTTTCGAAGTCCTGCAGGATGCGCTTGTCGTCGCAGCTGACCCAGCGGGCGCTGCTGATGCTGGTGCCTTCGAACACGGCGTCCACGCCATATTCGTTGAGCAAACGGCTGGCCACCACTTCGAACTGCAGCACGCCGACGGCGCCAAGCACCAGTTCACCACCTTGCACCGGCTTGAACACTTGTACCGCGCCCTCCTCGCCCAGCTGCTGCAAGCCCTTGTGCAACTGCTTGATCTTCAGCGGATTACGGATGCGCACCGAGCGGAAGAAGTCCGGCGCAAAGTACGGGATGCCCGTGAAGGTCAGCATCTCGCCCTCGGAAAAACTGTCGCCAATCTGCATGTTGCCGTGGTTTGGCAAGCCGATGATGTCTCCCGCGTACGCTTCTTCCACCTGTTCGCGCGACGATGCCATGAAGGTCACCACGTTCGACACCTTGATCTCGCGCCCCAGGCGCAAGTGCTTGACCTTCATGCCGCGCTCAAAACGTCCCGAGCACACGCGCAGGAAAGCGATGCGGTCGCGGTGGGCCGGGTCCATATTCGCCTGTATCTTGAAGACGAAACCGGTAAATGGCTGCTCGGAGGGAGCCACCGAACGCACGGTCGCGTCGCGTTCGCGCGGCGCCGGCGCCCAGTCGACCAGCGCCGAGAGAATCTCGCGCACGCCGAAGTTGTTGATGGCCGAACCGAAGAACACGGGCGTCTGCACGCCGGAGAGGAATTCTTCCAGATTGAACGGGTTCGAGGCGCCGTGCACCAGTTCCACTTCCATGCGCAACTGATCCATCTCCAGCGGGAACATCTCCTGCAGGCGCGGGTTGTCGATGCCCTTGATGATTTCGAAGGCGCCGTCAGCCTTCTCTTCACCGGCCTTGAACAGCATGATCTCGTCGTTCAGCAGGTGATACACGCCGCGGAAGTTCTTGCCCATGCCGATAGGCCAGGTGACGGGCGCGCACTGGATCTTCAGCACCGACTCGAGTTCGTCGAGCAGGTCCAGCGGATCGCGCGTCTCGCGGTCCATCTTGTTCATGAACGTGACGATGGGCGTATTGCGCATGCGGCACACGGCCAGCAGCTTGATCGTCTGCGCTTCCACGCCCTTGGCCGCGTCGATCACCATCAGCGCCGAGTCGACTGCCGTCAGCACGCGATAGGTATCTTCCGAGAAGTCCTGGTGGCCGGGGGTGTCGAGCAGGTTGACGACGTGGTCGCGGAATTCGAACTGCATTACCGAGGAAGCGACGGAAATGCCGCGCTGCTTCTCGATCTCCATCCAGTCCGACGTCGCGTGGCGGCCCGATTTTCGGGCCTTGACGGTACCGGCCATCTGGATCGCGCCCGAGAACAGCAGCAGTTTTTCCGTCAGCGTGGTCTTACCCGCATCCGGGTGGGAAATGATGCCGAAGGTGCGGCGGCGCTGCACTTCGCGCGCGATCACGGCCGGCGCCTTGCTGCTGACGGCACCGCCGGCGGAATCGGCTGCGTTGTCAGTGGAATCGGGGGTAGTGATGTCGTTCTCGTTGGCCATATTGGTGACCATAATATGGCCCTCGCAAAAAACCCTCGATTTTACAGAAGGATCGGCCTTCCGTGTGAACTGCTTCACTCTGGCGAAAAGCCAAATAGCCCACTTCATCAAGGGGTCACAATCCACAGGCAACATTGCACTGCAGAAATGTTGCCACTCTTCCCTGGAAACCCGATGAAAATGCTCCTCACTCCCGCCATCCGACTCATGCAGCGCTTGCGCCTGCTGCCCAAATTCATGCTTGTCTGCCTGGTCTTCCTGCTGCCGCTGGCGCTGGCGACCACCCTGCTGATCTCGGAGCTGGGCAAATCGCTGGCCCAGGCGCAGGAGGCGCAACTGGGCGTGACCTATGTGCGCCAGTTGCAGGAAGGCACGCGGCTGCTGCAGCAGCGGCGCGGTCTCGAGCATTTGCGCCTGAGCGGCAAGGCAGGCATGGACAACACGGCCCTGAATGCACGCATTACGGCTACGCTGGCCGCTCTGGCGCGCTTGC
>NZ_LT607651.1:73540-140613 GCF_900095265.1 Janthinobacterium sp. UMAB-56
GCTGGGCCGCCAGGCGGGCCTGGCCGCGCGCGACAGCTATGCGGCGCACACGGCGCTGTTGCGCCAGGCGGCCAAACTGGGCCAGCTGGTAGCCGACCGTTCGCACCTGAGCCTGGACCCGGACGCGGGCGCCAATCACCTGAGCGCCGCATTTACCGCCACCCTGCCCGACCTGGCCGAGAGCCTGTCGGATATCGCCGGGCGCGGCGCCGCCTATATCGACACGGGCCTGTTCGAGGCGAATGAAGATCAACTCGTCAACGCCAACACCCTGATCGCGCGCCACGAACTGGAACGCCTGCCGGCCCGCTTCGACGAAATCGTCGCCGCCAAGCCGCAATTGCGCGCCAGCCTGCAGCCGGCACTGAAAGCCGTGCCGGCCGCGCTGGCCTTCCTGGAACGCACGAAAAACGAAGTGACGAATTCCTACGACCAGACCTCGGGCGCGCAATTCCACGCGGCCGGCATGCAAGCCATCGATGCCCTGCACGCACTGTCCGGCGCCTCGGCCAGCGCCCTCGACGGCTTGCTGGCGCAGCGCATCGCCCGCGACGAGGCGCGCCGCGCCCTGATCCTGGCAGCCATGTTGCTGGTGCTGCTGGCTGCCGCCTACCTGTGCGCGGGCTTCTATGCCGCCTTCGCACGCGATGTGGCGCAATTGCGCGTGGCCGTCGGCGCGGCGGCGGCGGGCGACCTGTCGCAACGCATCAGCTCGCAGGCGCATGACGAAATCGGTGACCTGGTACGCGACTTCGGCGCCATGACGCACGGCCTGGCCACCCTGGTGCAGGAAATCCGTGGCGGTGCGGCCGTCATCGCCGCTGCCGGCGCCGATATCGCCCACGGCAACGCCGCCCTGTCCGGCCACACGGCCACGCAAGCGGACGCGCTGGGCGCCACGGTGGACTCGATGCGCGAGCTGACGGCCACCGTGGGCCGCAACGAAGCCCACGTAGGACAGGGGCGCACCCTGGTGGCGTCGGCGGCCGAGGTAGCCCTGCGCGGCGGACAGACCGTGGGCGCCGTGGTCGAGACCATGGCCTCGATCAAGGCCAGCTCGCACAAAATCGTCGACATCATCGGCGTCATCAACGGCATCGCCTTCCAGACGAATATCCTGGCCCTGAATGCGGCAGTGGAAGCGGCGAGAGCCGGCGAGCAAGGACGCGGCTTTGCCGTCGTGGCATCCGAAGTGCGCAACCTGGCGCAGCGCTCGAACGAGGCGGCGCTGGAAATCAAGCGCCTGATCGGCGATTCGGTCGCCACCGTGGATGCGGGCGGCGACCTGGTGAATGCCGCCGGCAGCACCATGCGGCAAGTTGTCGATGCCGTGCAGCAAGTAGCCGAGGTGATCGGGCGCATCAGCAGCGCCGGGGCCGAGCAAAATGGCGAGATCACCCGCATCAACCAGGCGCTGGCGCAAATCGACGACATGACGCGCCAGAATGCCGGCCTGGTGGACGAGGCGCGCGCCGGTTCGCAGCGCCTGCACCAGGAAGGCGAGGCGCTGACGCAGGCCGTCAGCCGCTTCCGCCTGGGACCACACGACGCGCCCGGCACGCGCCAGGCGAGCGCCGCAGCCGTGCGCGACGGCCTCCCCAGCGTGCGTCCGGCCGGCCTGTGGAGCGCCAATAAACCGCGCGTCATATCACAAAATCGCGCAGAACGGCGCAAGGCTAGCTAGCCTAAAGTGTGCGCGTAGGACTGGGACTACAATTTCGCCTCAAATGAGACTACAAAGTGGCGACTGCTAATCTTATGTTCGCCACTTACATAAGCTTTTAAAGTAGCTACATCGCGCTCTGCACTGCGTAGTCGAAAAAAGTGCCGTCACCACACGGCGTCGGCAACTGTTTTTGACCAGCAACGCAGCAGTCGCACTCCGATGTAAAAAGCCTGTGAGGAATACTATGAACCATACTCAACTTATCACCCCGGTCCAGAAGAACCAATTGCTGCCGCGCGCCATGCCGGCCGCCGGACGGGAAATCAAGCTTGCGTCGCGGGTTAGCCTCAGCAGTGCCCAACAGAATGAATTGCTGGCAGCCCTGCCGCGCGCCGCACTCGAATCGCTGTTCGAAGACCTGGAACTGGTAGAACTGCCTTTCGGCAAAGAATTGTATGCCTACGGCAACAGCATGGAATACAGCTATTTCCCCACCACCGCCATCATTTCGCTGCTGTATGTGATGGAAGATGGCGCCACGACGGAAATCGCCGTCGTTGGCCATGAAGGCGTGGCTGGCGCCTCGCTGCTGGCAGGTGAGCGCGCCATGTGCACGGCCGTCGTGCAAAGTGCCGGCTACGGTTATCGCCTCAAAACGCAAAGCTTGCGCGACGCCTTCAACCAGGGCGGCGCCCTGCCCCAGTTGCTGATGCGCTATACGAATGCCCTGTTTGCGCAAATGGCGCAGAACGCCGTCGGTGGCCGCCACAGTTCGATCGAGCAAAAGCTGTGCCGCTGGCTGCTGGACCGCCTGGACCGCTCACCATCGAATGAATTGAAAGTAACGCAAGAGCTGATTTCCATCATGCTGGGCGTGCGCCGCGAAAGCATAACGGCCGCCGCCGGCAAGCTGCAGGAAGAAGGCTTGATCCATTATCGCCGCGGCAATATCACGGTGCTGGACCGCGCCGGCCTGGAATGCTATGCGGGCGAGTGCTACAAGGTCGCCAAGACGGAATATGACCGTTTGCTGCGCGACGTCTCACGCTGCTGATGGGGAGCTGCCGCTGACCCGGCAGCACGGACAAAAAAATGGCCGGGCTGCATGCCCGGCCATTTTTTCATCACAAGCAAATTACGCTTCGGCATCTGCATCGATGTCTTCCGGCTCCGGCGTCAACGGCAGGGGAATCACGGCTTCCACGCAAGTCCCCTTGCCTTGCGGCCCCGGGCGCACGGTGAGGGTGCCGCCCAGCAGCAAAGCCCGTTCTCGCATGCCCAGCAAGCCATGCGACATGGGTTTTTGCAGCGCATCTTCGGTAATGCCGATGCCGTCGTCGATGACGCGCAGCACCAGGCCATGCTCATTGCGTTTCAAGGTCACGCTGACCATGCCGGCCCGTGCATACTTCAGGATATTCGTCAGCGATTCCTGCACGATACGGAACAGGGCAATCGTCAGGGTGGCTTCGCGGTTGTCGATATTGATGGCCACGTCCGTTTCACAGCGCACGGCACTCATGCGCGCAAAATCCTCGCAATAACTTTCGATGGCGGCGCACAGGCCCAGGTTGTCCAGCAGGCTGGGGCGCAAATCCTCGACGATGCGGCGCTTGAGTTCCACCGTTTCCAGCAAGGTGGCCTTGGCGCGGCGCAATTGCGCGGCCAGTTCCGGCTGCGTGTGCGTCAGTTGCTGCGTGACGGCGCCCAGGTCCATGCTGATGGCAGTCAGGTTGGCGCCCAGCTCATCGTGCAGTTCGCGCGCCAGGCGCGCCTTTTCCACTTCATTGACGCTGATCAAATGGCGCGACAGCACGGATAATTGCTCCGTGCGCTTGCTGACCGTCGATTCCAGGGTGTCATTGGCATTTTGCAGCGCATACTCGACGGCCGCGCGATTCTGGAAGCTGCGCCGCACCAGTTGGTAAAACATGATCAGCACGAGGATGGCCAGGGCATTGATGCCGATGCCAAGCAGCACGGCTTTCTGGTACTCATGGTAAAAAGCGGCGCTGCCGGACGACAGCGCTTCATTCTGCTCGCGCGTCATGATCACCACTTGCAGGCGAATCTCGTCCATGGTGGCGCGGTCATCAGTCACGCGGGAAATGTTGACGATCTCGGCCAGCCCGCCCTGCTTGTAGACATCGATGGACTGTTGCAGCATCGACATCTTGCGACGGATCAAGCTTTTCAGCTGGGCCAGGTTCTTCAGCTGGGTAGGACTGCCTGCCAGCAAGGTTTGCAGTTCGTTGAATTCGTTTTCGATTTCCGTGGCAGCCGTCTTCGACGGCCCCAGGTAGGTTTCGGAGCCGGAAATGAAATAGCCGCGCAAGCTGCTTTCCGCATCGAGCACGAGCACGTTCAAATACTGCAGGCGGTCCGCCACGCGGGCACTCTGGCTGAGCAAGGCGTTCGTGCCCTTCAGCGATTGCAGATTATGATAGAGACTGAAACCATTGAGTACAAGCAACAAGGCGCAAGTGACGCACAGGATGGTTTTGTACAGGGGCAGGCGGTGATTCGGGGCCGGTTCAGCGGTGAAATACATCCTGGTGTGCATCCTTAGCAAGGTTCGGCGCGGGAGAAAGCGCCGGCGCCGGCCAATTATAGTCCTCGCCACAGACTGCTGCACTGCACAATGCGTGCTGGCTAGCTGGCTGAGCGATCATGTTTCCATGATCGCACCGCTGCGCTAGTCAAGCAAATTGTTTTTCATTGCGTAATAGGTCAAGTCGCTGTTAGATTGCAAGCCCATTTTTTCCATGATGCGCGTACGGTAAGTACTCACCGTCTTGATGCTCAGCGACAAGGCCACACCGATATCGGATACGGTGGCGCCGCGCGCCAGGCGCAGAAAGACCTGGAATTCCCGGTCCGACAATTCCGTATGCAGTGCGGCATTCGTATCGCGGTCGAACGACTGCGCCAGCAACTCGCCCACGGTGGAACTGACGTAGCGGCGCCCCTGGAATACGGTGCGCACGGCCGTCATCAGCTCATCGGCCTCGCATTCCTTGTTCAGATAGCCGTTCGCGCCCATCTTGAACAGGTTCAGCGCGTACTGCTGCGCGGGATAGCCGCTCAGTATCAGCACGGGCAATTCCGGCTGGCCCTGGCGGATCGTGCGCAAGGTATCGATGCCGCTCTGATCGGGCATGGCGATATCGAGCAACAGTACATCACAAATTTCGCGGCGGGCGATATCGAGCGCTTCGCGCCCGGTACCGGCTTCCGCCACCACACTGAAATCGCTTGACGACGAAAAAATCTGTTTGAATCCAGCTCGTACTATTTGGTGATCATCACAAATGGCAACGCGTATCATTGTTTCCCCTTAAATTTTCCTGGCCTGGGAAAGACTACCGGAACCTGAACGCTGCTCCGGTTCAGCGTCACTAACAAAAACGCAACATTAGTATTATATTCAAAAAATGGCATGCCGCAGGGTTGCGGCAGCACCCAGGCGGCACGCCCATACGGCATAGTCAGCGGTATCGGACAACCCCACCTATATTGGTGCGCATCTTATTTTAGCAAGTTTAATATCGCAATTAATTCGTTGCGTATCCACACGCGGTCCATCGGTTCCTCCTGCGGCAAGGCGGGCACGGCCGGCAGCACCGGCAGCTCATCGACGACGGCATACGACGCGCCACGGCTATCGAGCTTGTTGCGCGCGCCGCTGATGGTAAAGCCCTGCTCGTACAGTAATTCGCGGATACGGCGTATCAGCAGCACCTCATGGTGCTGATAATAACGACGGTTGCCACGTCGTTTGACCGGCTTGAGCTGAGAAAACTCCTGTTCCCAGTAGCGCAACACATGCGGTTTGACGCCGCACAATTCGCTCACCTCGCCGATTGTGAAATAGCGTTTGGCCGGAATGGGCGGCAAGGCGATCAACTCGGTTTTACTGACGCGCTCGTTCATCGCCACTCACTCAGGCAGCACGGGCCAACGGACTGGTCTCTTCGACCATGCTTTTCAGCTTCTGGCTCGCATGAAAAGTCACGACACGGCGCGCCGTGATAGGGATTTCTTCGCCCGTCTTCGGGTTGCGGCCCGGCCGTTGCGGTTTGTCGCGCAGCTGGAAATTGCCGAAACCGGACAATTTGACGGCCTCGCCGCGCTCGAGCGCATTGCGGATCTCGTCGAAAAAGGTCTCGACCATATCCTTCGCTTCGCGCTTGTTCAGGCCCACTTGCTCGAACAACAGTTCGGCCAGCTCCGCCTTGGTCAAGGTGGGTAAATCTTTTTCCGCATCCTGGCGCACTTTGGCAACCAGCATGGCCCGATGCAGATCGGCGGCCAGTGCGGACTGCAGTACGGCGGAATCGACGTCGCTATTATTAATTTTCCTGCCCTGCCTTTTCTGTGCGCCCGAGCCCGCCAATTGGCAAGCCCGTCAACGGTTGACGACGGAAAGGCCGTCACACCAGGCGACGGCCTTTCCGATAATTACGAACGCAGTTTCGCGTCGTGGCCCTGCTTGGCCGCATCGATCAGGACAGCCATCAGGCCATCGACGACATCGTCTTGCAGGGTATTTTGAGTATCTTGCAAGCTAATCCGGAAAGCAAGGCTTTTTTCATCCGCTTCCAAGCCTTTTCCACGATATTCATCAAATAAAACAATGGCTTGCACGATACGCGCTGCCGGGCTTGCCTTGGCGGCAAGCTGGAAGCTGTCGAGCAGATCCTGCACTGCCACCGATTGCTTGACGACTACGGCCAGATCGCGGCTGGCGCCAGGGAACTTCGAGATTTCCTGGTACGCAGGCACGACTCTTTGCGTCAGGGCAGCGGCGTCGACTTCGAACAGCACGGGCGCCAACGGCAAGTCGTACTTTTGCATCCAGCGCGGGTGCAATTCACCGATGAAACCGATCACCTTGCCATCGAGCTCCACGTTGGCGGAACGACCAGGATGCAGGGCCGGATGCTGCGCCTTGGTGAAACGCAAGACCAGCGGCGCGAACAAGGCCTCCAGGTCCGCCTTCACGTCAAAGAAGTCGACCGTGCGCGAGGCCTGGCCCCACTGCTCCTCAGCCACCGCGCCGTAGGCCATGGCGGCCACGCGTTTTGGCTGGGCGTAGCCGGCCACCGACAGGGGGCCGTTTTCCACGCTGTCGTCACGCTGGTAGATGGCGCCCACTTCGAAGATGCGCACACGGTTCGTCTTGCGGTTCAGGTTGTAGCGCACATTGGCGATCAGGCTGCCGATCAGCGAAGAACGCATCACGCTCATCTGGCTGGCGATCGGGTTCTGCAATTTGATCGGCTGCGTGTTGCCCGAAAAATCGCGCTCCCATGCCGTATCGACAAAGCTCATGTTAACCACTTCCTGGAAGCCCAGGTCGGCCAGTTCATGCCGTACCGCAAACAGGGAGCGGGTGTTTTCCGGCGCAATCTGCATCACGTTCGCGGCCACGGGCGGCAAGGTCGGGATGTTTTCAAAGCCGTACACGCGCGCCACTTCCTCGATCAGATCTTCCTCGATCTCGATGTCGAAACGGTAGCTGGGCGAAGTCACGGAAAACACGCCATCGGCCAGCGTGAATGGCAGGGCAAGGCGCGTGAAGATATCGGCGATCAGCGCATCATTGAGTGGCACGCCGATGACTTTTTGCGCGCGCGCCGTGCGCATTGCTACGGGTTGGCGTTGCGGCAAGTTCACCACGTGGTCGTCGACGGGGCCGACGGTGGTTGCTGGCGTGCCGCAGATTTCTACGATCAGGGCCGTGATGCGCTCGATATGCTCGACGGTGGTGGCAAAATCGACGCCGCGCTCGAAGCGGTGCGCCGCATCCGTGGAGAAATTCAAACGGCGCGCGCGCCCTTGAATCGCGTTCGGCCACCAGAATGCCGCTTCCAGGTAAATGCTGTCCGTATCGTCCGACACGGAGCTGGCGTCGCCGCCCATGATGCCGGCCAGCGATTCGATCTCCTGCTCATCGGCAATGACGCCGATCCACTCGTCGACGGCAACCGTGTTGCCGTTCAACAGCTTGACGGATTCACCCGCCTTGCCCCAACGCACGTCGAGGCTGCCGTGGATCTTTGCCAGGTCAAACACGTGGCTGGGACGGCCCAGTTCCAGCATGACATAGTTGGAAATGTCGACCAGGGCCGACAGCGGACGCTGGCCGCTACGCTCGAGGCGCTGCTTCATCCAGTCCGGCGTGGCGGCACGGGCGTTCAAGCCGCGGATAACGCGGCCCGTGAAACGGCCGCACAGGTCCGGCGCGCTGACTTTTACGGGCAGGATTTCGTCGCTGGACACCGGCACGGTACGGAACTGCGGCACATTCAGGGTCACGCCCGTGAGAGCCGACACTTCGCGCGCCACACCCAGCACGGACAGGCAGTCCGCCTTGTTCGGCGTCAACTTGATGGTGAATTTCAAGTCGTTCAAAGCAAAGTAATCGCGGAAATTCTGGCCGATCGGCGCGTCGTCCGGCAATTCCAGCAAGCCGGCGTTTTCTTCCGACAATTTCAATTCGCGCGCGGAGCACAGCATGCCTTGCGACTCGACGCCGCGCAACTGGCCCACCTTGATTTCGAAGGGCTTGCCATCGGCACCAGGAGGCAATATAGCGCCAGCCATCGCGCACACGACTTTCAAGCCCGGACGCACGTTGGGCGCGCCGCAAACGATGTTGAGCATGGTGCCCGTGCCGACATCGACCTGGCACACATTCAGGCGGTCCGCATTCGGATGTTTTTCCATCTCCAGGACCAGGCCTACCACCACGTTCGAGAACGGCGGGGCGACAGGGTCGACGTCCTCGACTTCGAGACCGGACATGGTCAGCAGATGGGCCAGTTCGTCCGAATTCATCTTCGGATCAACCATGGTACGGAGCCAGTTTTCGGAAAATTGCATAATCAAGCCTTCAAATGGTCAAAGCTCACAGCGCGAGCGCACAGGCGCTCAAGCGCCATGAATCAAACGGAACAACGCTTAGTTGAATTGTTTCAAGAAACGCAAGTCGCCTTCATAGAACAGGCGCAGGTCGTTGATGCCATAGCGCAGCATCGTCAAGCGTTCCAGGCCGGAGCCGAAAGCAAAACCGATGAATTTCTCGGGATCGAGGCCGAAGTTCTTCACCACGCTCGGATGCACCTGGCCGGCGCCCGACACTTCCAGCCAGCGGCCCTTCAAGGGACCCGAGCCGAAGGCGATGTCGATCTCGGCCGAAGGTTCCGTAAACGGAAAGTACGATGGACGGAAGCGCACTTGCAGGTCGTCCGTTTCGAAGAAGGCCTTGACGAAATTCAGGTACACACCCTTCAGGTCGGCAAAGCTGATGTCTTCGGCGATCCACAGGCCTTCGACCTGGTGGAACATCGGCGAATGGGTGGCATCGCTGTCGACGCGGTAGGTGCGGCCGGGCGCGATGACCTTGATCGGCGGCGTGTGCGTGCGCGCATAGCGCACCTGCATCGGGCTGGTGTGCGTGCGCAGCAGCAAGGGCTTGCCATCGGTGTCGTTGCCATCGATGTAGAAGGTGTCTTGCATGGAACGGGCCGGATGGTTTTCCGGGCTGTTGAGCGCCGTGAAGTTGGTCCAGTCGTTCTCGATTTCGGGGCCGTCGGCCACGTCGAAGCCGATCGAGCGGAAGATTTCTTCGACCCGCTCCCACGTGCGCATCACGGGATGGATGCCGCCGGGCATGCTGCCACGGCCCGGCAGGGTCACGTCGATCGCTTCTGCATTCAGACGGCCTTGCATTTGGGCATCGGCCAGTGCATCACGGCGCGCCGTCAGCGCGTCTTCGATTTGCACTTTGACGGCATTGATCAAGGCGCCCTGCGCCTTGCGCGCGTCCGGGTCCAGCTTGCCCAAGCCCTTCATCATTTCGGTAATCTGGCCAGTCTTGCCCAGGTAGCGGGCTTTGGCGTTTTCAAGTGCGGCAGCGTCTGCGGCGGCGATAAAGTCAGCCTGGGCCGAGACGACGAGTTCTTCTAGGGAGTTCATGCGGCTTTTCCTGTTTTGGAAATCAATCCTGGATTTAGTAATCTAGAACCCAACAATCAAAAACGGAAACGGGGCATAAGGTTCACACCCCTGCCCCGCTCTTTATAACGTCACCCTACGGATGACGTTGTGCAATCACCGATGCTTACGCAGCGATTTTTGCTTTAACTGCGTTGACAATCGCAGCGAATGCTGGCTTGTCCATCACAGCCATATCGGCCAGGACTTTACGGTCCAGTTCGATATTTGCTTTTTTCAAGCCGTTCATGAATACGCTGTACGTTACGCCATGCTCACGGGAAGCGGCGTTGATACGGGCGATCCACAGGCGGCGGAAAACACGCTTCTTGTTGCGGCGATCGCGGTAAGCGTATTGACCAGCGCGCATAACTGCTTGCTTGGCAACACGGTATACACGGCTGCGGCGACCACGGTAGCCTTTAGCTTGAACAAGAATCTTTTTATGACGGGCACGAGCTGTAACCCCACGTTTTACTCTAGGCATAGTAACTCCTTAAATTGAGTGTGAGATTAAGCAGTCGGCATCATGCGGTAGACGGATTTCACGTCAGACGCAGCGACATTGGTGGTACCGCGCAGAGCGCGTTTCAGCTTGGTGGTTTTCTTGGTCAAGATGTGGCGTTTGAACGCATGACCACATTTAACAGTACCACCCGGACGCACGCGAAAACGTTTTTTCGCAGAGCTTTTGGTCTTCATTTTAGGCATAGCAATCTGTCCTCTTACGGACAGCTCCATTTATAACAGGATTGCAGGTGGCAACACGACGCTGCGCTTAGATGCCTGCTTTCACATGTTGTGCAGCGGATGCGAGTCCACTACAGTTTGCGCGGCCCGCACATTGCTGAGCGGGCCGCGCAAATTCTGCCTGGAATCTGGTGCTGCACCAATGCTGGCGCACGCAACGTCGATCCACAGTAAAACGCTATTGTAGCTTACTTCTTCTTCTTAGGCGAAAGAACCATGATCATTTGGCGGCCTTCCATCTTCGGGAACTGCTCGACCTGGCCGAACGGCTCCAGGTCGGCTTTCAAGCGTTCCAGCATGCGGAAGCCAATATCCTGGTGCGCCATCTCACGACCGCGGAAACGCAAGGTGATCTTGGTTTTATCGCCATCCTCAAGGAACTTGATGAGATTACGCAACTTGATATTGTAGTCACCATCATCAGTCCCCGGACGGAATTTGACTTCCTTCACGAGGATGATCTTTTGCTTCAATTTGGCTTCGTGAGCTTTCTTTTGCTCCGAATACTTAAATTTGCCGTAGTCCATCAAACGGCACACCGGTGGCTGCGCGGTAGGCGCAATTTCCACCAGGTCGACGTTTGCCTCTTCCGCCAGGCGGAAGGCTTCAGCCAAACTTACGATACCGAGTGGCTCGTTATCGACCCCGCTTAAACGCATTTCAGGGGCAGTGATTTCGCCATTGATGCGATGTGACTTGTCAGTAGCTATTGTAATTTCCTTTAAAAATCTTGTAAGACGGTCGTGCAGCGAGTTTCCTCGTCAGGCCTTGGTGTCGACTTCATGTTTGAGTCGCTCAATCAGGGCATCGACGGACATGACGCCCAGATCGACATTGCCCCGCGCCCGCACGGCCACTGTATTCGCATCCCGCTCTTTGTCGCCAATTACTAAGATGTAAGGCAATTTTTGTACGGAATGTTCACGTATTTTATAGGTAATCTTCTCGTTACGCAAATCAGCCTGTACGCGCAGCCCCGCTTTGCGCAGTTTTGTTGTAACTTCCTGTACATAGTCGGCTTGCGCGTCGGAAATATTCAATACCGACACTTGCACCGGCGACAGCCACAGTGGCATGGCGCCCGCATAGTGTTCGATCAGGATGCCGATAAAACGTTCCAGGGAACCGACGATCGCGCGGTGCAACATGATGGGCACCTGGCGCGTGTTATCCACGGCGACATATTCGGCGCCCAGACGGCCCGGCATCGACGGATCGATCTGCACGGTGCCCACTTGCCATGCGCGGCCCAGGCTGTCTTTCAGATGGTATTCGATCTTCGGACCGTAGAACGCGCCCTCGCCCGGCAATTCCGTCCATTCCACGCCACAGGCGCGCAGGGCCGAACGCAAGGACTCCTCGGCGAAATCCCACGACTCTTCCGTACCGATGCGGTTATCCGGGCGCAAGGCCAGCTTCACGTCGATATTCGTGAAACCGAAAGCCGTATACACATCCATCGCCTGCTGGTGGAAAGCCGTCACTTCGCCGGCAATCTGCTCTTCCAGGCAAAAGATGTGGCCATCATCCTGCGTAAAGCCGCGCACGCGCATCATGCCGTGCAAGGCGCCCGACGGCTCGTTGCGGTGGCATTGGCCGAACTCGCCGTAGCGCAATGGCAGGTCGCGGTAGCTACGCATGCCATTGTTGAAAATCTGGATATGCCCAGGGCAATTCATCGGCTTCAGCGCATAGGCGCGATTTTCCGATTCCGTGATGAACATGTTTTCACGATAATTATCCCAGTGGCCGGTTTTTTCCCACAGACCACGGTCGAGAATTTGCGGCGCCTTGACTTCCTGGTATCCATTGACCTGGTACACATTGCGCATGTATTGCTCGACTTGCTGCCAGATCGACCAGCCCTTCGGGTGCCAGAAGATCAGACCGGGCGCTTCTTCCTGGAAATGGAAGAAATCGAGCTGTTTGCCCAGCTTGCGGTGATCGCGTTTTTCCGCCTCTTCCAGGTTGTGCAAGTACAGTTCCTGGTCTTCTTTCTTGGCCCAGGCCGTGCCATAGATACGCTGCAGCATCTCGTTTTTCGAGTCGCCGCGCCAGTAGGCGCCGGCCAGCTTCATCAGCTTGAAGACTTTCAGCTTGCCCGTCGATGGCACGTGGGGGCCGCGGCACAAGTCCGTGAACTTGCCTTCGGAATACAGCGACACTTCCTGGTCGGCCGGGATCGAGCCGATCAGTTCAGCCTTGTACGCTTCGCCGATGCCCTTGAAGTAGGCGATGGCTTCGTCCCGCGCGACAACCTTGCGCGTGACTTGCTCATCCTTCTTGGCCAGTTCCGCCATCTTCTTTTCGATCGCCGTCAAATCTTCCGGCGTGAACGGACGCTTGTAGGCGAAGTCATAGTAAAAGCCGTTGTCGATCACGGGGCCGATGGTCACTTGCGCGTCCGGGAACAACTCCTTGACGGCATACGCCAGCAAGTGGGCCGTCGAGTGGCGGATCACTTCCAGGCCGTCGGCATCCTTGTCCGTGACAATCGCCAGTTCGGCGTCTTGCTCGATCAGATAGGAGGTATCGACCAGCTTGCCATCGACCTTGCCGGCCAGGGCAGCTTTGGCCAGGCCGGTACCAATATTGGCCGCAACCTGGGCCACGGTGACCGGGCCGTCAAATTGACGGGCGGAACCATCGGGAAGTCGGATTGTAAGCATATTGATCTCCATATCGGCGCTGGCGCCAGGTAAAACTGCGGTGTGATGGGCAAAATAACTGAAAGGAAAACGCAGACGCAAAAAAACGCGGACTAGCCGCGTTTTTCACTTTCTTGAGACAAAGGAAACCCGTTCGACTAGCGTCACTCCCAAAGCTTGGTAGTAGTTCGCGGTGTCATAACCGGTTTTACCTTTCTCTCTAACTGAATTCTGGTGGGCGGTGAGGAATTCGAATCCCCGACCCCTTGGATGTCGACCAAGTATTCTAACCAGCTGAACTAACCGCCCGTAAAACTTTTGTTGATCATTTTATTTCAAACGACCGCTTGCGGCTTGCGCCAGCTTAAAAAACCATCTACTGCTAAATTCTGGTGGGCGGTGAGGAATTCGAATCCCCGACCCCTTGGATGTCGACCAAGTATTCTAACCAGCTGAACTAACCGCCCCGAAGACCAGCATTATAGAGAGGCTTTCCCAGAATGACAAGGGCTGTTTTACAGGAAACTTTAATCTGTTTTTCATCCGCTTCCCGGGCGTCAGCCCTCTTTATCTAGGGTTGACCCGGCGTGCACGGAATGCCGCTAGAATCGCGACATGAACTCCACCTTATTCAGCTGGCTGAAAACCCTGAGCCGCGTCTGCGGTTTCGAAACCGCCGACTCCTTCCCGCCCGGCCACCCGCATGCGCGCACGCGCTGGAATGGCGCGTACTTCGATATCGCTTCCGACGTGAAGCCGGACGAAATGGAGCGGCGCCTGTGCGCGGCCATCACCAACACGCCGAGTGTCTTCGCCTACATCAGCAATCCCACGCCGCGCATGCAGCGCGCGCTGCTGAACGTGATCCACGACCGGCTGCGGCGCCAGCCCGGCGCGGGCGCCACGGACCTGGTCGTGTTATTGATCAATGCCTACGCCAGCGACCACATCACGGAAGCCGTGCCCGGCCTGCGCACCCTGATCTTCAACACGCAACATGAAGACACGAATCTGCGCGTGCATGCCATCCTGGAATTGCTGGTGGGCACGCCACGGGGGCTGGACGTGATCGACATATAGTCGTCATGCACGATGGGTGGGAACATAACGCGCCCGCAAGCGCATGAACGGCGTTTCCACCCATCTGTATAAGAGCCAGCCTGTGGCGACGCTAACGGCGATACTGAACAGTATCGCCATGAGGCTATCGGGCCCGTAGCCCAAGTCCTGCAAATAGGGCCGCAGCAGGATACACAGTTGCTTGTGCAATAGATAAATCGCATACGACCACAGGGCCAGGCTGGCCGCACCCGGAACCCGCAGTTTATAGAGTGCACTGCCAGGACTCAGTGCCGCCACCAGCAACAGGCTGAAACTGGCGGCCAGGGCAGGATAGCCAAACACCGTCACCCAATAACCATAGTGATCGCCGAGAAACACATAAAACATCAGCGCCGTGCTGACAATTCCTGCCAGCAAGGTCCGATTGCCATAGGCGGTGAGGCGCGCCCAGGCGCTCGGGTGATGGTTTTTCAGCAAGGCCAGCGCCACGCCCGCCACCAGTTCATCGAAACGGCACCAGGACGCGTAATAAATATACTTGTAATAGCCAAGGCCGCCGCGCGGCACTTGCACGTATTCATCCCACAGAGTGGCGCGCACCAGCATGCCAACGATAACGCTGGCGGCCACGGCCAGCCAGGCCCACTGCAGGGATCTGCGACAAGCGGCGATCAATAGCGCCACGGCAGGCAGCAGCACATAGAACTGCTCTTCCACGCATAGCGACCAGGCATGCGAAAACGCCGTGCCCGGCGTCAGATTGATGTTCTGCGTAAAGGTCAGGAATTTCCACAGCGGCAGCAGCGCGCTCTCGCCGCGAAACGCGGGCCACAGATAATACAGGGCCAGCACGACATAAAAGTTGGGCAAGGTGCGCAGGAAGCGCCTCGCATAGAAGCGCGGCAAGGAAAAACCGTGTGCGCCGCGCAAGGAGGCAAAGATCTGGTTACCAATCAGATAGCCGCTGAGGGCAAAGAACAGGTCCACGCCCGTCCAACCGATCTCTCCCCAGAAACCAAACGCCCCGCCGTCGCTGACGAACAGCAAATAATGATTCATGAAGACGAGCACGATGGCCAGCGCGCGCAAGGTATCGAGGCCGGCCAGGCGCGAAGAAGACGAAGATGACGACATGGATATCAGCAAGGAAAAACAACGGTGGCGCCGATCATGCCACGCCGCAACCTTCCGTGGCCAACTTTTTACAGGCGGCCATGGCGAATCCCGCTAAAATATGCCGACCCCGCTTTCCCTTCCCGCAACAGCATAGGATATGTCCAGCATGAGCAGCGCACTCCACTTCAAGTCCATCAACTACACGGGCCAGGGCAGCGGCCCGCGCCTGATCGTCACGGGCGCCGTGCACGGCAATGAAACCTGCGGCACCAAGGGCATCGGCCGCGTGATGGCTGAACTCGACAGCGGCGCCCTCTCCATCGTGGCCGGCAGCGTCACCTTCGTGCCCATCACCAATCCACTCGCTTACGCCAAGGGCGTGCGCAGCGGCGACCGCAACCTGAACCGCAATCTGTTTCCGAACGAGCATCCACAGGATTTCGAAGACCGCATCGCCAATTGGCTGTGCCCCTTGCTGGGCCAGCATGACGTGCTGCTCGACTTGCACTCGTTCAATGCTGACAGCCAGCCCTTCGTCATGGTGGGACCGCGCAACAACGATGGCCCGCTGCAAGCGTTTCAGCAGGAAGACAAGGAGCGCGCACTGGCGCGCCGCCTGGGCGTGCGCCGCTTCGTCGATGGCTGGCTGCATGCCTATGGCCAGGGCGTGCAACGCCGCCTGGGCAATAGCGACCAGGTAGGCCTGGTCTTGCGCTACGGCGTGGGCACGACGGAATACATGCGCTCGACGGGCGGCTATGCCCTGACCCTGGAATGCGGCCAGCATGCTGATCCGGCCGCACCCGATGTTGCTTACCGCGCCATCATGAACACCTTGGCTTTTTTGGGCTTTATCGACGCGCCAACAGTGCCGCCGATCGCGGACGCCGACATGGAGGCGCTGAACATGGTCGTCGTGCACGACAAGCTGCATGCGGATGACCGCTTCATCAAGACCTGGTCCAGCTTTGACAAGGTCAAGCAAGGTGAACAGATTGGCACGCGCGCGGACGGTACGCCCGTGACGGCCGAATTCGACGCCTACATCCTGTTCCCGGACGTCAACGCGCAAGCCAATGCCGAGTGGTATTACCTGGCAAGAGTCGCCGCCAGTTTTTGATCAGTGGCCGACGGACTTTGAAAACAGGTTAATCACCAGCACGCCGGCAATGATCAGCCCCAGGCCGATCAAGGCCGGCGTATCGAGGCTTTGCTTGAACCAGAACCAGCCGACGGCGGAAATGAGTACGATGCCCACGCCCGACCATATGGCGTAGACGATGCCGGTAGGAATGACCTTCAAGGTCAGGGACAAGCACCAGAAGGCGATGCTGTAGCCAAGCACGGTGATGACGCTGGGCCACAAGCGGCTGAAGCCGTCTGATGCCTTCAAGGCGCTGGTAGCGATCACTTCGGCAACGATGGCGATGGCCAGGTAAAAATACGTCATGGCGAGGCTCATGCTGGCATCCTTTATTGTGGACTGAGCAGTTTCAAGCCCAGGATGCCGGACACGATCAGGGCGATGCAGGCAATGCGCGCGGCGCTGGCCGGTTCGCCCAGGACCATGATGCCGAAGATGGCCGTGCCCACGGTGCCGATGCCGGTCCAGATGGCGTAGGCCGTGCCCAGCGGCAAAGTACGCAAAGCCAGGCCCAGCATCACCACGCTGCCCAGCATGGAAATGGCCGTCAATACGGATGGCACGAGGCGCGTAAAGCCGGCGCTATACTTGAGGCCAATGGCCCAGCCAATTTCCAGCAAGCCCGCCAATACCAGAATAATCCACGCCATCACGTCTCCCGAGGCGGCAGGGTCGTCCCCGCCATACAGCCCCCACATCGAGCGGGGTCGTCCCCACAGGAGCAAAGGGAAAAGTATACCATTGGGTGAAAACTCTTGCCGCAAGCACATTTTTCTCGTGCTGTTGCCAAAAAATAGGCTGATGGCGGCATAATTGCCGCAACTATTCACTCTCGGGAACAATGATGCTACTTCTGGCCCAAATACTTACCGCCCTCATCCTGCTGCTGCACGTGTATATCGTGCTGCTGGAAACCGTGCTGTTCGATGCGCGCGGACGCAAGGTGTTTGGCCTGTCGAAGGAAAAAGCGGAGATCGTGCGTCCCGCCATGTCTAACCAGGGTTGCTACAACGGATTTCTCGTCGCCGCGCTGGCGCTGGGCTTTTTGCACCCGGACGCGGCCATCGCCCACGCGTTTACCGTTTTCGGCCTGGCGTGCATCGCCGTCGCCGGCGTGTGGGGCGCAGCGACCGTCATGACGCGCATCCTCTACCTGCAAACGGTACCAGCCGTCATCGCCCTGCTGCTGTTTCACTTTGCCTGATTCCTGCCGGGGCGGCCTGCCGGCTGCCCCTCCCTGCTCCACGCTGCCTGCGCCTACCCCAAATGGGTGATGTTTCCAAAAAACATGCCCGATACAATTCCTTGTAGCAAGAAAAAAGATACCACCAGACACCATGGTGACAAGTCATAGTCCACAGGGGAAATCATGCAAACCTATCCAAGCACCATTGCCGTCACTTTGCTCGGCGGCCTCATGCTGTCGGCCTGCGGCGGCGGCACCGACAGTGGCTCGGTCAGCGCCGCCACCAGTGCCGGCAGCAGCGGCGGCACCTCGGCAAACTGCCAGTACAGCAATCTGATCAGCGACGCGGAACGCAAGCAGGCCAGCGCCTGCGGCATCCAGGTATCTGGCAACTACGCTCAGGCAGACTCGGGATTCGATAGCCTCGTTGCCGCCTGTAAGCAGGGAGAAAAAGCCAAAGCGGATGCCTACTACAGCGGCACCTACCAGAAAATGGTCGACTATGCGCGCAGCGTGAGCAAGGAGCTCGGTTGCGGGCAAAACAATGGTCCCACCTTGCCCAACAACAGCACCGCAAGCAACTATAATTTCTGCGTCAAAAGCACATCGGTCAATGGTAAGCTCAGCTATGAAGGCGCTTGCTACGGCCCCGTCAAATCCGGCGAAGGCGGCTGCGGCAGCGGGTATAACTATGTCAGCCAGTACGCCAGCGTCAGCACGTGTACCTCCGGCGGCAAAAGCTGGCTGGAAGCGCGTTAAGGAAAGCGGCGGCCGTCGCTGCCGCCCCCCGGAATGTATTGCGTCCACCGCTTGCCGCCATGAGGATCGACTATGACGCCATCGCTCGCCGTCGCCAGCCAGGCGCTGATTACCCTGATCTACGATGCCGCCACGCGGCATGGCGCCTGGTCGCACTTCCTGGCTGCCTTTGCGCAACAACTGAAGTCACACGCGGGCTTGATCTGGGCCAATGATTTCAGCAACCGCTCGGTCGACGTCCAGTTGCCAGGCAGCGGCCTGTCTGCCATGTATGGCTTCGAATCGGATGCCATGACCAGCTTTGCCAGCTACTACGGCGCGCGCAATGTCTGGCTGGAAGACGCCACCTTGCACCGCGAAGGCGCCGTCGTCACCGGCTCCATGCTGTTTCCCGACCATTGCCTGAAGAAAACCGAATACTGGACGGACTGGCTGCGCCCGCAAGACATCTTTTATACGGCGGCGGCCATCGTCGAATTGCGCGCCGAGCGCTCCACCAATATCACCGTGGTGCGTCGCGAACGGACGGGCGCCTACGACGCGGGCGAGCTGGCGCTGATGCACAGCCTGATGCCCCACTTGCAGACGGCCTTTGCCCTGCAACGCAAGCTGCGCCGGCTGGAAGTGCTGTCCCATAGTTCCACCCAGGTGCTGGAATTGCTGCCATTTGGCGTGCTGCTGCTCGACGCCACGTCACAATTGCTGTACGCCAACGAGCGGGCGCTGGCCATGACGGCTGCGACGCGGCTGCTGCAACTGCGCGAAGGCGCGCCCCTGTATTGCCCGCGCGAAGCGGACAACGGCGCGCTGCGGCGCATGCTGCACGAGGCGGCCCATACGGGCACGACGGCGGCAGGCGGCCCCGGCGGTGTGCTCAAGCTGAACGGACTGACGGGAGAACAGCTGCGCCTGCGCGTCACGCCGCTGCCCTCCTGGCACAGTCCGTTCGGCGCGGCCAGTGCCATCGCCGTTTTCCTCAGCGACAGCAGCGACCTGATCACCTCCCTGGCGGCCACCCTGCGCAATTTCTATGGCATGACGGTGGCCGAGGCGCGCTTGACGGAAGCACTCGTCAACGGCTATTCCCTGCAGGAATACGCCGAACGCCAGCGTATTTCCATCCATACGGCGCGCACGCAGATCAAGAGCGCCACCGCCAAGGCCGGCGCCCAAGGCCAGGTGGATCTGGTGCGCATCGTGCTGACGGGCCCGGCCGTACTGCAGCGCAACCCACTGCCCGCCTGAGCTTTCAAAAACGCGGGCCGCCAGCACGCTTTCCATTTATATCGTAATATGACGATATTAGAATTTGCAAAACACGATATATACATCGCTAAAAAGCGAATTGTAAGTTCAGGAGAAATAACATGGATATCGACGCCATCCACAAGGCACTGGCCAACCCGGTGCGCCGGCAGATTTTGCAATGGCTGAAAGAGCCGGAACAGTATTTCCAGGAACAGGACCACCCGCTGCACCTGGGCGTGTGCGCCGGCCTGCTCGACCGCCGCCTGAATCTGTCGCAATCGACGGTCTCGGCACACCTGGCCAGCCTGCAGAAGGCGGGCCTGGTTTCGGCCACCAAGGTGGGCCAATGGAGTTTCTTCAGCCGCAATGAAGCCACCATCGCGGCCTTTCTCGAGCACATGCAGCAAGGTTTGTAAGCAAGCAATACCGTCGCCCTCCCTTCACATTGACGCCTCACCGGCACCCACAAGGACAATCATGGCAACTTTATTCGACCCCATCACCATCGGCAGTTTACAACTGAAAAACCGCATCATCATGGCGCCGCTGACGCGTTCGCGCGCCGGCAATCCGGGCCGCGTGCCCAACGCCCTGATGGCCGAGTATTACACGCAGCGCGCTTCGGCCGGCATGATCATTTCCGAAGCGACGGCCGTCACGCCGCAGGGTGTGGGCTATGCCGATACGCCGGGCATCTGGTCCGAGGAACAGGTGGAAGGCTGGAAACACATCACCCAGGCCGTGCATGACGCGGGTGGCCTGATCGTGCTGCAACTGTGGCATGTGGGCCGCATTTCCGCGCCAGTATTTCTCGATGGCGACCTGCCTGTAGCACCCAGCGCCGTCAAGCCGGCAGGCCATGTCAGCCTGGTGCGCCCGAAACAGGAATACGTGACGCCGCGCGCGCTGGACACGGAAGAGATCCCCGGCATCGTGGCGGCCTACCGCCTGGGCGCCGAGAATGCGAAAAAAGCGGGCTTCGACGGCGTGGAAATCCATGGCGCCAACGGTTATTTACTCGACCAGTTCCTGCAAGACAGCACCAACTTGCGCACCGACAACTATGGCGGCTCGATTGAAAACCGCGCCCGCCTGATGCTGGAAGTGACGGACGCATGCATCGACGTATGGGGTGCGGACAAGGTCGGCATGCATTTGGCACCGCGCCGCGACGCGCACGACATGGGCGATTCCGACCCGCGCGCCACCTTCGGTTACGTGGCACGCGAGCTGGGCAAGCGTGGCATCGCTTTCATCTGTGCGCGCGAAGCGCTGGGAGAAGACCGCCTGGGTCCGTATCTGAAGCAGGAATTTGGCGGCGTGTACATTGCCAACGAAAAAATGGACAAGGCAGCGGCCGAAGCCTTGCTGGCCAAGGGCGAAGCCGATGCAGTGGCCTTCGGCTTGTGGTTCATCGCCAACCCCGACCTGCCGATCCGCCTGCACAGCGACGCGCCACTCAATCCCCTGAATCCGGACACGCTGTACGCCCCGGACGGCGCCGGCTACACGGATTACCCGGCAATGGCGGCACAGGTTTAAACAACACTCCGAACGACAGCCGCGGCACTTCGTCGCTGCTGTCTGCCCCTCAGCGCCATCGGCGCCGTGCCGGCCGGGCCGCACGGCGCGCCTGCACGCTGCTGAAGACGCGGCGTATCACCTCGGCCGGTACCGCGTGCTCACGCAAATAGGCTGTCGCCACCGTCCGGCCCAGGGCGTGATGAAACGCCACGCCACGCTCGACAAGCTCGGCCATCACTTTGTCCGTTCGGACATTGTTTCCATGTACATCATCGATGCTGTTTTTCATGCCATGGCTCCCTATGGGTTGGATCAACGCAGCATCAAGTTTTGACCACTTTGTGTGTATTTAGTGCCCGACACAGTGACCAAGCATCGTTAAAATAGCGGCAGCCACCGCCCCGACACCGCATGAATAGCGGCCTCGGCTGCTTGTCGCCGTCGCCAGCCCCGTATAGAATGCCTGCGCAGAATTTTGCTTCAAGGAAAATGGCCGCCAGCGCCATCCGATTAAGAACAGTGTCACTGAAGGGTATCGATGGACGATTTATTTGTACAGGCAAGCGACTTGCCGACCTGGCACCAGCGCAGCGCGCTGCGCGTGCTGCACCTGTTCGGCTGGCGCATGCGCTTCCGTCCCCTGCCAGGGCCGCGCGGCATCGCCGTCGTCTACCCGCACACGTCCAACTGGGATTTCATGGTGGGCTTGTTCGGCAAATGGGCACTGTCGCTGCCGTTCCGCTGGCTGGCCAAGGATTCCCTGTTCCGCGGCCCGATGGGCAAGGTGCTGCGCTACCTGGGCGGCGAACCCGTCGACCGCAGCACCACCAGCGGCACGATACAGCGCCAGGCAGAACGCATGCAGGCCGCCGACTGGTACTGGCTGGCCATCACGCCGGAAGCGACGCGCAGCTACCGTCCAAACTGGAAAAGCGGCTTTTATCATCTGGCCGTGGCCGCCAAAGTACCCTTGCTGCTGGTCTACATCGACTATCCGAACAAGGTGCTGGGCGTCGTCGACCATCTCACTTTGACGGGCGACAAGGACGCCGACATGGCCGCCATCGCCGCCGTGTATGCGGGCCATCTGGGCTTGCACCCTGAAAAAGCGGCGCCCATCGTGCTGTCCGACAAGCGCCCCGGCGCCTAAGCAAGCCCCATCAACACCATGCCGGCGGCCGTCAAGGCCACGCCGGCCAGGCGCAGCACGCGCTCGGCCAGTACCTGACCGATGAATCGTCCCGCACACAACAAGGTGGCCGAGGCCAGCATGAAGCCGAAAGCCGCCGAGGCGGCCGGCAATTCCTGGCCATGCGCATTGCCATGCGCCAACGCAAACATGCCCACGATCCCCATGCCGAGCCAGTTCGGCAACGCCAGCGCCAGCGCGATGGCCAACCCGAGCAGCGCCACCGTGGCGGCGATACCCGTTTCCAGCCCTGGTACAGTCAAGCCCGCCATGCCGGTCACCGCGCCAAGCAGCATCATGCCGAGAAACGTGGCCGGCTGCACCAGGCTGCGGCGCTGCTGGCCACCCCACAGGCCCACGCCCAGCATGGCCAGCAAATGGTCGATGCCCGTGAACGGATGGGCGAAACCGGCGAGGAAGCCGGCGCTCTCGCCATGACCGGGGTGGGCCATGGCTGGCAGCGCCAGCAGGCACAGCGTGGCCACGGCGGCCGTTTTCTTCATCAGTTTTGCGCTCATTGCAACTCCTTGCCTGGTTGATCGAGCAAACCTTGCTCGCGGATAAAATCGATAACGACCTGCACGCCGTCGCCGCTGCGCAGGTTGGTAAACACGAAGGGGCGCTCGCCACGCATGCGTTTGGCGTCCTGCGCCATGATGTCCAGGTTGGCGCCCACATACGGCGCCAGGTCCGTCTTGTTGATAATGAGCAAATCGGAACGCGTGATGCCGGGCCCGCCCTTGCGCGGGATTTTTTCGCCGCCGGCCACGTCGATCACGTAAATGGTGAGATCCGACAATTCCGGGCTGAAGGTGGCGGCCAGGTTATCGCCGCCCGACTCGACCAGGATCAAATCAAGATGCGGAAAATCGGCCTGCATGCGCGCGATGGCTTCCAGGTTGATGGACGCGTCTTCGCGAATGGCCGTGTGCGGACAGCCGCCCGTTTCCACGCCCATCAGGCGCTCGGCCGGCAAGGCATCGGCGCGCAGCAGGATTTCCATGTCTTCCTTGGTGTAGATGTCGTTCGTGATGACGGCCATGTCGTAGCGTTCGCGCATGCCCTTGCACAGCATTTCGCACAGGGCCGTCTTGCCCGAGCCGACAGGCCCGCCGATGCCTACGCGCAGGGGGTTGGAGGTAATCGATGTCATGTTGTAGTCTCTCGTTGTAGTGTTCAGGATCGGTACAGGCGGCTGTACTGCACTTCGTGCCGCATCGACAGCAGCGACAGGCCGGGCGCCCAGTTGCCCATCTCCTCGTCTTGTAACGTTTGCGCCGTCACGGCCGCCGCTTCCAGCTCAGGGCGCAGCGACAGCAGCAGGCGCTGGCCCGCAACCTGCCCCAGCGGCACGGATTTCACGCAGACCAGCACCTGGTTTTCCGCCCAGGCGAACAGCATGGCCAGCAGCGCCTCTTCGCGCGGAATGGCCAGCGCCGCCACGGCGCAGGCGTAGGCCGTGGGCAGTGCCACTTCCGGCTGGCCCTGCAGCATGTCGATCAGCACGCCATCGGCCACGCCCAGTTCGGCCAGCAGGCGGGTCAAGGAGTATCCCATCTGGATGGTTTCGGCGCGAAACTCCGCCGTGTCGCGCGAAGCGATGAAGCGCTCGCTCCAGCGCTGCACGGCGCACAAATCCTGCGCCGTGAAGGCCTGCATCAAGCGCCAGCACAGCGGCGCTTCCCAACGCGCCACCACCTGCGTCAGATGCTGGGCTATCCACGCGCGCGCCGTGGCCGCGTCATGCACCAGGCTTGACTCCAGCGCCGCCTCCAGCCCCTGCGAATAGCTGTAGGCGCCGATCGGCAAGGCCGGGCTGGCGAATTGCAGCAAATGCAGCAGGGCCGACGCCTGCATCAGGCGGCGCCTGGCACGTCGCCGGGACGATGGATTTTCTGCCGCAGCGGCACGGGCGCCAGCAAGTGCTGGCCGTGGCCGTCGTGGTGGCCATGGCCGCCGCCATACGCACCCGCCTCCGGCTCGAACGGCGCACTTTCTTCCGTCACAGTCGCCTGCAAGCCTTCCAGCATCTCCTTTAACACCACATCCTTGCGGATGCGCAGAAAGCCGTCGCCCACCTGCGCCTGTGTGTGGCGGTTGCCCAAATGAAAGGCGCAGCGCAGCAAGGTGTGCGCATCGAGGCAGCGCACCAGATAGGTCGGTTCGCGCGCGGCGACGATCTGCACCACCCGCCCTTCCGGCCCTGTCAGGCGCTCGCCATCGCGCAGCACCGTGCCGCGCACGGTGAACACGGCCACGTCGTCGCCATTCGACAGCACGGCGCGCAGCCGGCATTTTTCGCGCTGGTCATAGGGCAGCACAAGTTGCGCGAACGCGATGCGTTCGTCGTCCGGCCCCAGCTTGGTATGCAAAGTAAGCATGATGTCTCCCGCTTAAAATAGAAAATAGCGCTGCGCCATCGGCAGCACGGCGGCCGCCTCGCACACAAGCAGCTGGCCGTCGGCGCGCACGGCGTAGGTTTCCGGGTCCACTTCCATGTGCGGCGTGGCGCTGTTGTGTATCATGTCGTGCTTGCGCAAGCCGCGCATATTCTTCACGGCGATGACGGATTTGTTCAGTTTCAACTGGTGGCCGATATCGAGCTCGTAGGCCGCCTGCGAGACAAAGGTGAACGACTTTTTCAGGCCGCCGCCGAAGGCGCCGAACATCATGCGGTAATGCACGGGCTGCGGCGTGGGGATCGACGCGTTCGGGTCGCCCATCTGCGCGGCGGCGATCATGCCGCCCTTGAGTATCATCGATGGCTTGACGCCAAAGAAGGCCGGCTTCCACAGCACGATGTCGGCGATCTTGCCCGCCTCGATGGAGCCCACCACGTGCGAAATGCCATGCGTGATGGCCGGGTTGATCGTGTACTTGGCAATGTAGCGCTTGGCGCGGAAATTGTCGCTGCGCGCCGTGTCGGGCGCCAGCGGCCCCCGCTGCACCTTCATCTTGTGCGCCGTCTGCCAGGTGCGCATGATCACTTCGCCCACCCGCCCCATCGCTTGTGAGTCCGACGACATCATCGAGATGGCGCCGATATCGTGCAAAATATCTTCCGCGGCGATGGTTTCGCGGCGGATGCGCGACTCGGCAAAGGCCACGTCTTCGGCAATGGCCGGGTCCAGGTGGTGGCATACCATCAGCATGTCCAGGTGCTCGTCGAGCGTGTTGACGGTAAACGGGCGCGTCGGATTGGTCGACGAGGGCAGCACATTGGCTTGTCCTACGGCGGCGATGATGTCGGGCGCATGGCCGCCGCCCGCCCCTTCCGTATGAAACGTGTGGATGGTGCGGTCCTTGAAGGCGGCCAGCGTGTGTTCAAGGAAACCGCCCTCGTTGAGGGTATCGCTGTGCAGCGCCACCTGGATATCCATGCGGTCCGCGACAGACAGGCAATTGTCGATGGCCGCCGGCGTGCTGCCCCAGTCTTCATGCAATTTCAGGCCGATGGCGCCCGCGCGCACCTGTTCTTCCAGCGGCAGCGGCAAGCTGACGTTACCCTTGCCCATGAAGCCCAGGTTCATGGGAAAGGCATCGGCCGCCGCCAGCATGGCGTGCAAGTGCCATGGTCCCGGCGTACAGGTGGTGGCAGCCGTGCCCACGGCCGGCCCCGTGCCGCCACCCAGCATGGTGGTCACGCCGCTCATCAAGGCTTCTTCGATCTGCTGCGGGCAGATGAAGTGGATGTGCGTGTCGACGCCGCCGGCCGTGACGATCAGGCCTTCGCCGGCGATGATCTCGGTCGCGCCGCCGATGGGGAGCGTCACGCCAGGCTGGATGTCCGGATTGCCCGCCTTGCCGATGCCGAAGATCAGGCCATTTTTCAGGCCGATATCGGCCTTCACGATACCCCAGTGATCGAGGATGACGGCATTCGTGATGACGGTATCCATCACCTCGGCCGCGCAGCGCTGCGACTGGCCCATGCCGTCGCGGATCACCTTGCCGCCGCCGAATTTCACCTCTTCGCCGTAGATGGCGTAGTCATGCTCGATCTCGATGAACAGTTCCGTGTCGGCCAGGCGGATGCGGTCGCCCGTGGTGGGGCCGAACATCTCGGCGTATGCGCTGCGGGGAATGCTGGCCATCTCAATCCTTTCCCGGTGGAGTGTCTTGCAGTGTGCCCATCACTTCGCCATTGAAGCCATAGACCTTGCGTTCGCCCGCCAGCGCCACCAGTTCCACCGTGCGCTGCTGGCCCGGCTCGAAACGCACGGCCGTGCCGGCCGTGATATTGAGGCGCATGCCGTAGGCGCGCCAGCGCTCGAAGGCCAGCGCCGGGTTGACTTCAAAAAAGTGGAAGTGCGAGCCGACCTGGATCGGCCGGTCGCCCCGGTTGGCCACCACCACGGTGGCCGTGGCGCGCCCGGCATTCAAGCTGATTTCGCCTTCTTCCAATCTGTATTCGCCTGGGGTCATGATCGGCTCCTGTCAATGTCACTTGTTTGGTTACGGTATCGGGTGGTGCACGGTCACCAGCTTGCTGCCGTCGGGGAAGGTCGCTTCCACCTGGATGTCGGGGATCATCTCGGCGATGCCGTCCATGACGTCGGCGCGCGAAAGTATCTTCGTGCCGTCCGACATCAGCTGCGCCACCGACTTGCCGTCGCGCGCCCCTTCCATGATGGCCGCGCTGATCAGGGCCACCGCTTCCGGATAATTCAATTTCAAGCCGCGCGCCAGGCGCCGTTCGGCCAGCAGCGCGGCCGTAAAAATGAGCAGCTTGTCTTTTTCGCGGGGTGTCAGGTCCATGTTTTTCCTTGCGCTTCTTTCATGATTAAGTGTTCCAGATGCGGGGCACGACGGCGGCGCGTCCCAGCATGGCGGGGCGCAGCAACTGCCAGGCGGCCAGCATGACGCGGCGCGCCGCCTCGCTGTCGCCGCACAGCAGGCGCACCACCACCAGCGCTTTCATGTGCGTGGCGCCAAACGCGGCGCCGGCTGGCACGGCGATGTCGCGCACGGCCGCCAGCACGGCCGGTGAAACGGACATGCCGACGGCGATCAGGGTGGCGCACACCGTGTGCCCCGCCAATCCCAGCGGGCTGAGCATCAGCGCGCCACCGCCGGCCAGCACGCCCTGCTCCCACCACAGCAGCTTGCCGCCACGGCGAATCTGCACCTGCTGGCTGATGCTGCCGCTATTAAAAATTTCGCCCGAGGCGCTGCGCCCCAGGCAGACGATGTCGCAACCGATGTAGCAGGCGTCCGCCGCCAGTTCCACGTCGTGGCGCAGGCGCACGCAAGCCTGGTCGAAGAAAATACTCTCCTGCGGCAGCCACTCGATGGCGGCGCCTGCCCCAGCGCGCAGCACGATGTGCTGGCCCGAGAGATGGCCATTCGCGCGGTACCATTTGGCGGCGCCCGGCGACGTGAGCAAGGCGTGCGCGCCCTCGCCCACTGTAGCGTCGACGGCCAGCTGGTCGCCGCCCACCACGCCGCCGGGCGGATGGATGATGATGGCGTGGCAGACGGCATCGCCTTCCGGATACAGCGGCTTTTGCACGCGCAAGGGGCCACTGTGCGTGCGCTCGACCAGACGGCTGACGCCATCGTGCAGCGCAAAACCCAGGCGCAAATGCGCCTGCCAGGCACTGTGTGCGCTGGCGCCATTCGTTGTAGCTGGACGGGTGCTGTCTGGCATGCGGGGCAATCGCGTAAATAAGCGATTACCTAAGCAGGATATGTGCCAGCGTCAGGAGGAAGGAAAAGTGAACATGGCGCACCGCGCTGCAGCGGGCGCACCACAATGGTGCATTGGCCGCACCGAGACGCCTAGGCCACGGCCAGCATGCGCCGTTCGCGCAGCAAGGCCGTAAACGGTGCGGCCGCCAGTGGACGGCTGAAATAATAGCCCTGCATTTCGTCGCAGCCGTGTTCCGTCAGGAAGTCGACCTGCGCGCGCGTCTCCACCCCCTCGGCGATGACGCGCATGTCGAGGTTGTGCGCCAGCGAGATGACGGAACGGGCGATGGCCGCGTCGCTGCTGCTGGTGGTAACGTCGTCGACAAAGGATTTGTCAATTTTCAGCACGTCGATGGGAAAGCGCTTCAGGTAGCCCAGGCTGGAATAGCCGGTGCCGAAGTCGTCGAGCGAAATGCCCACGCCGATATCCTTCAGGCGCGTGAGGGCAGCCACCGCCTTGTCCGGGTCACCCATCACCGTGCTTTCCGTGATCTCGATGCCCAGGCAGGCCGGCGCGATGCCGTATTTGCGCAATACCGCCTCGACGAAAGGCACGGTGCGGTCCTGCGCGAACTGCTTGCCCGACAGGTTGACGGCCACCTTGATGCTGCCCAGGCCCGCGTCGTGCCAGACGCGGATCTGCGCGCAGACGCTTTCGAGCACCCATTCGCCGATGGCCGTGATCGAGCCGTATTCCTCGGCCAGCGCAATGAACAGGCCGGGCGGCACCTTGCCCAGCACCGGGTTATTCCAGCGCAGCAGCGCTTCCGCGCCCAGCATGGCCCCCGTGCGCAAACACATCTGCGGCTGGTAATGCACTTCGAATTCATCGCGGCAGATGGCGCCGCGCAACTGCTGCTGCATGGCCAGGCGGGCGCGGATATCGCTGCCCATGCGCTCCGTGAAGAACGCATAGTGGTCGCGCCCCATTTCCTTGGCGCGCACCAGGGCCGTGTCGGCGTGGCGCAGCACGTCGTCGAGGCTGTCGCCGTCGGCCGGGCACAGGGCGATGCCGATGCTGGTCGTCAGCGCCAGGCGCTCGCCATCGACGCTGAGTTCTTCGCGCAGGCCGGCCA
Source organism: Janthinobacterium sp. UMAB-56 (assembly GCF_900095265.1). Classification (GTDB taxonomy): domain Bacteria; phylum Pseudomonadota; class Gammaproteobacteria; order Burkholderiales; family Burkholderiaceae_D; genus Janthinobacterium. The sequence goes on from NZ_LT607651.1 coordinate 102,601, forward strand.
GGATGGTTTGCGCCAGCGCCAGCGTGCGCCCCAGCAAGGCATCGTCCTGCAGCAGGATCTGGAATTCGTCGCCGCCCTGGCGCACCACCGTATCGCCCTCGCGCACGCAGCCGGAGAGGAAACGCGCCACCACTTGCAGCGCCTTGTCGCCCACGGCCTGTCCATGCGAATCGTTGATGTTCTTGAAGCGGTCCAGGTCCAGACACATCAGCACCACTTGCTGGCTGTCGCGCACGGCGTTCGCGCGCGCCTGCTCGAAGCGCTCGCGCAGCAGCACGCGGTTCGGCAAGCCCGTCAGCGCGTCGTGGTAGGAAAGGAAATCGATCAAATGCTGCTCGGCCTTGCGCTCGCTGATATCGAGGAAGACGCCCACGTAGTTGACGATGGCGCCATCGGGCCCGTACACGGTGGAGGCGCTGAGCAGGCAGGGATAAGTGTCGCCGCTCTTGCGCCGCGTCTGCACCTCGCCCGACCAGCAGCCGCTGCTGCGCAAGCCCTGGCGCAGGGCCTGCAGCACCGCTTCGCCCGTGTGTTCGGCGTGCAGGCGCATGATGTCCGTGCCCACCACTTCCTGCGCCGCGTAGCCGGTGATGCGCGTAAAGGCGGGATTGGCCGTGACAATGACGCCGGCCGGGTCGGTGATCAGGATGGCGTCCTGGGTCGCTTCGAAGACCTGGCCCGACAGGCGCAGCAATTCTTCGTTGGCGCGGCGGATCTGCACTTCGCGCGCCAGGTTACTGGCCACCTGCTCCAGTTCGGCCGTGCGTTCGGCCACGCGCCGTTCCAGGTTGGCGCGCTCCTGCGCCAGCTGCAGCTGCGCCCGCGCCAGGCGCACGTGGGCATCGGTACGGGCCAGGATTTCCTCGGCCTGGAAAGGCTTGGCGATGAAATCGACGGCGCCCAGCGCAAAGCCGCGCACCTTGTCGTCCGTATCGTACTGGGCCGACAGAAAGATCACCGGCACCTGACGCAGGGACGGTATCTCCTTCAGGCGGCGGCACACTTCAAAGCCATCGAGGCCAGGCATGCGCACATCGAGCAGGATCAGCTCAGGCGGGCGCGCCTGGGCCGTCCACAGTGCCAGTTCGCCGTTCGGCGCCTGACGCACCGCATAACCGGCGCCGGCCAGCAAATCGCTCAACAGCTTCAGCGAAGCCGGTGTATCTTCAACGATCAGTACTTCGCCCTTGGCATTCAGTTCCGAAAAATCGCGGTGCATGTAGCAGTTCTCTCAGCTTTGGATGAGGCGCGGCGGTCGATTGCCACGCTGGACAAGACATTTCTTTGCGATGAACTACGTACTATCATCATAATCTTTATTGCAATTTAGCACCATGTATCCACGCTACTTCGTCCGTCTTTTCATCGAATCCGATGTTGTCAGCCCACACTCTCAAGTGTGCGCCAGCGCCGCCTCGCTCTCCAGCAAGACGCACAGCTGGCGGTACTGATGCTGGTCGAGCATGGCCTGCAACGGCGCCAGCAACGGTGCTGCCGCCGCAGGCAGGGCCGCCAGCAGCTGGGCCACCCTGGCCAGGTTCAATTCGCGCAGCGCCACCAGCAAGGCTGCGCGTTCTGTCCCTGCCAACAGCAGCAAATCCTGCGCCCGCAGTGGCGGCGGTGCCTCGTGCGCCGCAACAGGCAGCGGCACGGCCACCTGCACGGGCGCTTCGGCCGCCTGCGCGGGTATGCTGAAACGGAAAGTGGCGCCCTGCCCCGGCGTGGACTCCACCGTCAGTTCGCCTTTCATCAGCTGCACGAATTCGCGCGAGATGGCCAGGCCCAGGCCCGTGCCATCCTTCGGCCCCGCGCTGTCGGCCTGCACGAAGGGCTCGAAAATGCGCTGCTGGTCTTCCGCGGCGATGCCGATGCCCGTGTCGCTGACGGCGAACGACAAACGCCACGTGGCGTCAGCGCGCCGCTCGCCGCGCACGCGCAAGGTGATCTTGCCGCCGCCGGCGAACTTGACGGCGTTCGACATCAGGTTCAGCAGCACCTGGCGCAAGCGCGTCGCGTCGAGCAGCACGGCCGCCGGCAGGTCCGCGCAATCGAGCTGCAGGGCCAGTCCCTGCTGCTCGGCGCGCATGCCCAGCATATCCATCACTTCCTGCAACAGGGGCGCCAACGCCACCACGGCCGTCTGCGCCTGCAAGCGTCCCGCCTCGCCCTTCGACAGTTCGAGGATTTCATTGATCAGGGTGAGCAAATGATTGCCGGAGCGGTGGATGATGGCCAGGTTGCGCTTTTCATCGTCCTGCATGTTGGGCGAGGCGGCCATCAGGCGCGAAAAACCGATCACGGAATTCAAGGGCGTGCGCAGTTCATGGCTCATATTCGCCAGGAAGGTGCTCTTGGCGCGGTTTGCCGCCTGCGCCTGGCTGACGGCCACCGACAGGGCGCTCGTGCGCTCGGCCACCAGTTCTTCCAGATGATGGCGATGGCGCAGCAGTTCCAGTTCGGCCTCGCGGTGCGCGGTGATGTCGTAGTTCGAACCCACCAGGCGCAAGGGCAGGCCGCAGCCGTCGCGGAAAATCACGGCAACGGCCTTGATGTAGCGAATGGCGCCATCGGGCCACAGGATGCGGTACTCGTGCGTAAACGCCTGGCCGGCGCCCAGCGCGGCGCGCAGGGCCGCCTTGGCGGCCGGCACGTCGGCCGGCACCAGCGCCGCGCGCCAGATCGCCGCCGGCGCCACGCCGCCGCCCGCATCGGCCTTGAACTGCGCGTACATCTGCTCATCCCACTGCAATGCGCCGCCGCTGACATTCCAGTCCCAGATACCGATGCTGGCCGCGCCGGTGGCCATCTGCACGCGCTCCTCGCTGCGCTGCAAGGCGCGGTAGCGGCTATCGAGCAGCGCCACCATGTCGCGGATGGAACGGTACAGAGTGCGCAGCTCGCCCAGAAACCACGCTTTCGGCGGCGTGCCAAACGCCTCGCCCTGCCCCGCCTTGACGCCGGCTGCATACTGGCCGATGGCCTTCAGGGGCTTGAGCATCAAACACCACATGAGCAGCCAGATGCTGGCCACCAGGATCACGTCGAGCGCCACAATCATGGCGCCGATGCCCAGCGCGCGCTGCCGCAGCTGCGCATACAGGGGGGCCGGCGTCGCGTACACGGCAACGCTGCCGATGACTTGTCCACCGATGGTCACGGGGCGCCGCTGCATCAGCCAGCCCGGTTCGGCGGACAGCGAGGAAAGGGTGTCGATGGCCCCGGCCGCATTGCGGCGCAAAACCAGCGCGTCCTTGCCGATGCCCGGCGTGAGGGAGCTGGCCACCAGTTCGCCCTTGCCCAGCATGCTGCGCAGGATGGCCTGCATCTGCTTTTCATCGAGATTCCACAATGGCAGCTCGATGGCCACTGCCAGCTGGTCCGCGCTGACGGACAGGCTGTGATGCAACTGCTGCCAGCGCTGCTCGCGTTCGGACTGGTAAAACAGCACGGCAAACACCAGCAGCAGCACGGTGACGACAAAGGTCAGCGCCACGCTGACGGCCAGCACGATGGATACGCCGCCCAGGCGGGCGGCTTTGGGTGCGTGAAACGTCATGCGTCCTCGCCCTGCGGCTCGCTGGCCAGCTGCGCCAGCAAGGCGCACAGCGGCTGGTACTGGTGCTGTTCCAGCATGGCGGCGATGTGCGCGGCCAGCTGCGGCAGGCTGGTCGCCACGCCGGCCAGCACGATGGCGCTGCGCCGCAAATCGAGCGCTTGCACCGATTCGAGCAGCGCCTGCCGTTCGGCCGCGCCCAAGTGGCCCAGCGCCTGCTGCAGGTCAAAGGCGGCCGCCGGCACGCGCAATGGCACGGCGCCAGTGCGCTGGAAACGCACGTCCAGTTGCTGCTCCAGCATGGCGAACAGGTGCTCCTGCTCGATCGGCTTGCGCAGGAAGCCGTCGGCGCCGGCCGCCAGCGCCTCCTGTTTTTCCTCTTCGAAGGCGGAGGCGGTCATGATCACCAGACGCGGCTGCACCAGCGCCGTTTGCGCGCGCAGCCAGCGCGTCAGCGCCAGGCCGTCCATGTCCGGCATGCGCCAGTCGCTCAGCACCATGTCGTAGCGCTGCGCCGCCAGCATGGCTTGCGCCTGCGCGCCGCCCGCCGCCTCCTGCAGCTGGAAGCCCAGCGGCGCCAGCAAGCCGGCCAGCAGCTTGCGGCAGTTGTCGTCATCGTCGACCAGCAGCACCCTGCGCCCGCGCTGGGCCGCCGGCAAGCGCGCCACGCGGCCCGGCGCCAGCGCCGCGATGGCCGGCTGCTGCAGTACCGGCGCGCGCAGGTCGAAACGGAAGACGGAACCGGCCCCCAGCGTGGAGTCGACGCGCAGCTCGCCGCCCATCAGGCGCACGAATTCGCGCGAAATGGTCAGCCCCAGCCCTGTACCAGCCTGCGCTACTGCGCTATCGGCCTGCACGAACGGTTCAAAGATGCGTTCCAGGTCCTCTTCCGCGATGCCGCTGCCCGTATCGCGCACGGCGAACACCAGCGCAACTTGCCCCTTGTCTGCCGGCTGGCACGCCAGCGACAAGGTCACGCTGCCCTGCTCGATGAACTTGAGCGCGTTCGACAACAGATTCAGCAGCACCTGGCGCAGCTTGGCGCCATCGAGGCGCACCAGCGGCGGCACGCCGGATCGCTCCAGCTGCAGTGCGATGCCCTGGTCGTTCGAACGCATGCGCACCATTTCGAGCACTTCGTCGAGCAAGCCATTCAAGTCCACGGGCCCCGTTTGCAGCTGCATGCGGCCCGCTTCGATTTTCGACAATTCCAGGATATCGTTGATCAAGGTCAGCAAGTGGTGGCCGGCGCGATTGATGATGGCGAGGTTATGCTTTTCCTCCTCGAACATGCTGCTCGAATCGGCCATCATCTGCGAAAAACCAATCACGGAATTCAAGGGGGTGCGCAATTCGTGGCTCATATTGGCCAGGAAGACGCTTTTCGCGCGATTCGCCGATTCCGCCTCGGTGACGGCCACCGACAGGGCCGCCGTGCGCTGCTGCACCAGTTCCTCCAGGTGGTCGCGGTAGCCAAGCAATTCCTGCTCGCTGTGCTTGCGCTCGGAAATGTCGACGATGCCGCTGCGCACCAGGCGCCGCCCTTCCATGGGCAATTTGACGAGCCGCACTTCACAGGGAAAAATGCTGCCGTCGGCGCGCCGCACATGGCGTTCTACCAGGACGGGCTCGCCCAGCATGGCGCGGCGCAGATGCTCTTCCATCATCAGCCCCAGCGGCAGGCCATCGGGCTGCTTGCCGCTATACAGGTCGAACGGCCCGCGTGCCAGCAGCGCCTCACGCGACAGGCCCAGCATGCGCTGCGCGCTGCTATTGGCGTCGACGAAACGGTCCAGGTCAAGGTCGTACACCAGGATGGCTTCCGGCGCATGCTCGACCAGGATGCGGAAGCGCTGCTCGCTCTCGCGCGCCTCGCTCTCGGCGCGGCGCAGGCGCCGCCGCTGCAGCAGCAAGGCGCTCAGCAAGCCCGCCATCAGGATGAAGACGCCGCTCACCAGCAGCACGGCGACGCGGTGCTCGTGCCACAGTTGCGGCGGACGGTTGAAGAACAGGGTCTGCGGTGGCAGCCGGCTGATATCGGCATCCCAGCGCTGCACCTGTTCCCAGTCATACATGGGTACCGGGCGGGCCGGCGGCAGCAAGGCGCCCGGCGCGGCAGGCGCCTTGCCATCGAGCGCCGCCAGCGACATCTGCGCCACCTGTTGCGCGGCCCGTTCGATGTGCAGCAGGGAGCCGCCAAGGATGCCCTTGCCGACCGTTGCGTTATACATGCCAAAGGCCGGCACATTGGCCAGTCGCGCCAGTTGCTCGGAGAATTGCACGGGAGTGGCGATGTTGCCGCCCACGTCGCGGTTGACATTGCCCGTCACCAGCAAGGTATGGGAGGGCAAGTGCGCCACCGCCGCGCGCATCTGCTCCAGGGTGTGGCCATCGAGATACTGCATGGCCACCTTGCCCTGCCACGCCAGCGCCGCCTGCTGCATGTTGCGCTTCAAGACCTGGTCGGCCTCGCTGGCGCCGACGGCCATAACGATGGTTTTGGTCTCCGGAAACAGCGCCATGGCTTGCGCCAGGGTACCGGGAAAATCCACATTCGCTTTTTGCTGCCAGATGGCAGCAGGACTGCCGGGCGGCAAGGCCTTGCCCGAGGTATTGATCGCCAGCACCGGCACGCCGCGCGCCAGCGGCGCCAGGTCCGACAACAGGAAATCGAGCGCCGGCTGCTGCATGGCGATGATCAGGTCGGCCTTGCGCCCCGCCATCTCGGTGTATCTTAAAAGCAACAAATCGCGCATGGCATTGCGCTGCGCCGGGTCGCGCTGGGTATTCAGGTTGAGGTGCTCAACCATGATGTCTTCGCTGGCCAGGCCAGCGGCGGCCATGGCGGCCACATAGGTGCGTGTGTACGATTCCACGCCGGCGCGACCATAATCGTAAGCGTTGAGGAACAGCACGCGCTGGCCCTGGTGCGGCGCCGCTGCGGCCGGCAAGGCTGCCGCGACACAGAACGCCAGCAGCCATGCGCGGCAGCAGCGGTGCACCGCTGCCCTGCCCATCCCGCTGCCAGGCCGCAAGCCGCCCGACACATCACGCATCATTCGCCATGCCCATGCTTACTCCCGCCTGTCACCATGTTTCATTCACGCTCTGAGTGCTCAGCCACTGACACTTACAAAAACATGATAACGTCAACTGCAGGGGCAAGTCTATTCCTTAGGGCAATCTTTTCACAATGCACCCGCTCGCAGCGCCAAGCATGCTCATGCGGCGATGCCGCCGATACCGAACAATTCCAGCTTCAGCCCTTTTATGCCAGACGGCACATAAATCGCAATCGCCTGCGCCTTGATCATGCTGTCATACATGCTCCCCTTGCTGTCGATCGAAAAGTAGTACGTGATGGGCCGTACCGGCACTTCGGTGGGAACCTGGGCCATATGGCGCAACTCCGCACCTGGAAGCGCCCTGCTCAGCAATAGTTCGATCGTATCCGGCGATGAAATTTTGAATTGCAACGGCACCGTGGCGACCAGTTCCAGCGCCGGCATATCGGCGCTTACCGCAAGACAGAGTTCGGTCTGACGATCGATACGCGTGGCATCGAGCAAGCCATAATAGTGGGTGTTTTGTTGCGCGTCGTTGGACAGCGCAATCGGGAAGTAACGCGACAGGAGCACTGTATCGATCAGGTCGCGAATGATGCCATCGAGTTTGCCGAAACCGGGAGCCGCATCAGCGTGACAATAAGCCGGCAAGTCGCTCAGTGTGTATTTTTTCGAAAACGTCATCAAGCCACCGGCCAACGCCATCATTTTTTCAAACAAATAGACGGGATGGTGGCGCCGGTAACTGGCGCAATGACTGAGCGCGGCGCTGGCCGTGCTCAATGTATGGAGCATCCAGAACGAGGAAACATCCGCGCCATGAAATTCCACCGTACTATTGCCCGGTTGACGGTGGCGACTGTACAGCGCCTCAATTTTCGCGCCCATGCGCTCGATCAGCGAGTCGAGCAGTTTCTGCAGCGAAGAGTCGGCGCCTATGGCCAGGCCAGGTGGGATGAACGAGGCATCGATGTCAAAGCTGCCATTGCCAGCGCGGTACAAACGGATGACCGGGATGGCAAGGTAATCATCCAGGGGATCCAGTTGTGACAGCAGCGAAACGCGCTTCTTCAGGTAAGCCACATCTATGCTGACTGCCTCACTGTACAGGTCCGGGGTTTCGATATCGGCCTGGACATAACGCGCGCCTGCAGAGCTCAAATTGCCGCCATGTGCCTGCAGCGCCGGCAGCGCGGCATAAAAAGTAAAACTATGTTCGCTGGACGGCAGTTTGGATAGGTCAACCGCATTGGGCAATACATCGCCAAGCGGCGCTTCAAACAGTTCCCCATCCTGAAACACGAGCGACATGGCGTCCGCCCGCAGGCGATTGTTGGCCAGTGCATCCGCATTCCAGCAAATACCATGCACGCCCCATAAATGTGGATTAATCAAGGAAGCCAGACGTTGCAGGCGCGCTTCATGGTAGCGGTCCAGCTGCTGGAATTGCTGGGGACCGATGGCCAGGCCCTCGGACCAAAGTAATTTGGATGGCAAGGTCATTGCGTTCTCCCTATTGAGCGTTGGAATCATGCTGCCTTGCCAGTCTGCAGTGGTCCGCCTGGTAGTCCTTGATGTTGCGCAGCAACCCTGCTCAATTATTTGCGCAAACGCAATTGACCTTTGAGCAAACGCTCGGATACTGGCCATTCCGCCGCAAAGACACAGGAAAAGTGAGATGGAGGACTTGCTGCCGTATTTCGAACGCGAACTGGTGATGCTGCGGCGCCATTGCCGCGAGTTTGCCGAACGCTATCCGAGAATCGCCGGAAAATTGCACATGTCCGGCGAGTCTTGCGAAGATCCGCACATCGAACATTTGATCGAATCGGTTGCCATGCTGGCGGCACGCATCTCAAAACGGCTCGATGACGATTATCCGCAATTGACCGAAGCCTTGTTCGAAGCCCTGTTCCCGCATTATCTGCGCCCCTTTCCATCGTGCAGCATCGTGCGCCTGTCCGCCCCAGCGCCCGGAGCAGGCGTATTGCACCTGCCTGCCGGCAGCGAAATGGACTCAGCGCCTGTGCGCGGCGTGCGCTGCCGCTTCAAGACGGTCTACGACATGACGACAGGTGCATCGGCACTGGACAGCGCGGTTTTCGATGCGATGATCAAGGCGCCGCCAGGCGTACGCCTGCCAACATCAGCGACTTCCTCGCTGAACATCGGCATCAGCCATCTCGCTGCGGCGCCCGCATCACTGCGCGTTTTCATCGATGCCGAAGCTTCTTTTTCCGCCGTATTGCGCGATGCCATGTTCATGCAGACAGTCTGCGCTTTTGTGTCGACCGACGCGCTGCAATGGATGGCCTTGCCCGCCGTGCCGGTGATGCCTGTCGGCTTCGGCGACATGGATGCCTTGATACCTTTCGGCGCCCGCTCGCAGCCTGCCTACCGCATCCTGAGCGAGTATTTTGCGTACCCCGAAAAATTCAATTTCTTTGACCTCGATATCGCGGCGCTGAGTGCAGCCCTGCCGCCTGATTGTCAGCGCTTTACCCTGCATCTGTGCGTGGCCGGTTTGCGACCCGATTCCGCTGCGGCGCGCATGTTGTCCAGCATTTCCAGCGAAAACCTGAAGTTAGGCTGCAGTCCGGCGATCAATCTCTTCCGCCAGGAAGGCGTGCCGATCGCCGTCACCCGGCAGAAAACCGACTATTCCGTACTGGCCCATGCTACCCATGCCCATGGTTACGAAGTCGTCACTGTCGATGCGGTGCGTTTGCTGCGCCAACGCGGCAGCGAAAGCACGCTGACCGAATTTCGCCCGCTGTACAGCCTGCGCCATGGCGAAAGTACGGCGCGGCAAGGCCATTACTGGGTCGTACGCCACGATATGGCTTTGGCCATCAAAAGTCCTGGCCATGAAAAGAAAATCACGCTGGTCGATAGCGACTTCAATCCCTTGATCCATGAAAAGGCCAGCCTCTCGTTGTCGCTGACATGCAGTAACCGCGATCTGCCGCTGTCGCTCAAATACGGCCAGCCGCAAGGGCACTTGCAACCGTGCGGCGGCGGACCTGCACTGCTCATGCTGCGACGCCCCAGCCAGCCGCGCCGCTTTTCACCGGGCGCGGGCTTGCACTGGCGCCTGATTTCGCATCTGACGCTGAATCATCATGCACTGGTCCAGGAAGGCCTGCCGGCGCTGCGCGAAATGCTGACGCTGTATGACTTGTCCCAATCGGCCACCTCGCAACGCCAGATCGGCGGCATCGTCGCGCTGGCGCACTCGCCGACCACGACCTGGTTGCGACACAAACGCGGCACATCGCTGGCGCATGGCGTGGAAGTGTGCATCACGCTCGACGAGGAAGCGTTCGTCGGCAGTGGCATGCACCTGTTTGTGCAGGTGATCGATCACTTCCTTGGGCTGTATGTACAAATCAACAGTTTCATCGAACTGGTGGTGCTGTCACTGCAAAGCGGAGAGGAGCTGATCCGATGCAAACCAAGAAGCGGATTGCAGAATCTGGTGTAATCCACCACTTGCTGGCCGAGCCCTACCGCTACCAGTTCATACAGGCAGTGCGTATTCTGCTGTGCTGGCTAGGTGGCCAGAACGTATCTCACGCGCAAGCCTTCGGCCAGGTGTTGCGCTTCAAGAACAGCTTTTCGTTGAGTTTTCCAGCCAGTGAAATCGAGCAGCTCTCGCTTGATGACAATGAACAACTGATCTTGATACCGACGTTCATGCGTTTTCTGGGCGTCGGCGGCACCTTGCCCTTGCACCACTCGGAACGCATTGCCGCCTGCCGCTTGTCGAGCAAAGACGACGGCGTCTCGGCCTTCCTCGATATCTTGTCACACCGCATGGTCGTGCTGTATTACCAGGCGTGGGAAAAGTATCGACTGGAATCCACGCTCCAGACCCAGGCAAAAGATGCACAATTGCCTTTGTTGCTGGCACTGGCCGGCGTGCGGGGGGCTGCGCTGCCGTCGAGCGCCGAGCCTGATGCCGTGACGCAAGAGGTTGCGGCCTGGTACGCGGGTCAGCTGCGCTGCCGCCCCGTCTCCGCGCAAGCGATTGGCCCCGTACTGGCCGAGTACTGCGGCGTGCCGGTCGCCCTGCAACAATTTGTCGGTAGCTGGGACTATCTGGCAAAAAATCGGCGCAGCCTGCTAGGCAGTGCCAACTTTACCCTGGCGCGCGGCGCAACAATTGGCCTGCGGCTTTGGCGCCAGGACATGCGTGTCTGCCTGCATATCGGGCCGCTGGATCCCGCCCGCCTGCAACGCTTCCTGCCGCGCAGCGCAGGTGCGGCGGCTTTGGCAAAGATGCTGGCGCTGTTTGGCGTACCAGACTTGCAATATGAAGTGCGGCTGATATTAAGTCCGCCATGCATTACTCCGCTGCTCCTGAGCCCCGCCCCTGCAGAAAGACGGCGCCTGGGCTGGACGACGTTCTTGCAGACAGCACAAGGCAAGGTAGGCGGCGCCGAAGTGCGTTATTTGCTGCAACTGGCTTGAGCAGTCCATCCCTGGAAAGCGAGGCAAACATGAAACATGCGGGACGCGGCGTCATCCGGCTCGGAGACGCAACTGATCACGGCGGCAAGGTCACCAGTGCATCATCCGGCAGCACCGTGATGGGCAAGACGGCGGCACTGGCCGATGACACGACCTTCTGCCCCAAGTGCAAGGGCAGCTTTCCAATCACGCCGGATGGCGCCGGCGCAAAACACATGGGCAAGCCGTACGCCTATGACGGCGATGCCACCGCCTGTGGCGCCCACCTGATCACATCGCTATAACGGAGGCAGGCCATGCATGCAAGCATCCAGGAGGCACTGTCGGCCTTCGACCTCGCTGCGCAAGAACGGCGCCTGCTGAGAATCGATTTCCCCCATGAAGATGGACCGGATGGCGCCATCCTGCTGGTCAATTCGCTGAACGCCAGGGAAGAGGTGTCGCGCGACTTTCGTTTCGAGGCCGAACTGCTGTCCGATGACGCGCATATTGCGCTCAAGGCCATGATGGGCCGAATGGTAAGCATTTCCATGGTGCGCGACGATGGCACGCTACGTCACTTTAACGGTTATGTAGGCGAATTTTGCCTGCTGCGCGCCGATGGCGGCTTTGCCTGGTACCGCATGGTGCTGCAACCATGGCTGGCCTTCGCCCGGCTGCGCCAGGACAACGTCTCCTTCCATGGACAAAGCGTGATGCAGCTGACCGAAACGACGTTTGCGCACTACGGGCAGCGCGACTGGAAAACCAGCATTCATGGCGACGATCCACAGCTCAGCTGCGCCAACCAGCACAATGAAACCGACTACAACCACCTGCATCGGCGCTGGGAGGCGCTGGGCTGGCATTACTGGTACGAGCACCGCGCCGATGGCCATACCTTGTGGCTCGCAGACAACAGCACCTCGGCTGGCATGATCGCCACGGCGTCCGGCGACGGCGCCATACGTTTCCACTCCGAATCGGGTTCCATGGAAGACGATGGCCTGCAACAGTGGCAAGCCGTGCGCCGGCTCGGCTCCGGGCAGCTGACATTGGCCAGTTTCGACTATAAAAATCCGCAACCACGCCTTGCCAGCGGCTACTCCCTGAATCGTCAAGGGGATGTATTTGCCCATGAATTGTACGAAAACACGGGCGCCTACGGTTACAAAAATGCCGATGACGGGCACTCTCTGGCACAACGCCGCATGGAAGAAAGCGACCATTTGCGCCAGTACTTCGAAGCGGCCGGCAATCATCGTGGCGCACAAGCTGGGCTTTGCTTCCGGCTCGATGGACATTTCAGCGCCGAAGAAAAACGCTACCAGCCTGGCCAGGAGCGCCCCGACAGCATTGCCGAACGCGAATACCTGATCGTGTCAGTGGTGCATAGCGCCAGCAATAATTATCAGCTTGGCACCAGCGCACCTTCCCACTATGTCAACAATATGGTGTGCGTGCGCCGGGACATCCGTTGGCGGCCGGGCCGTGGCTACAACAGCACGCCGTGCGTGGTTGCCGGCGTGCAGACGGCGCTGGTGGTCGGGCCGGCCGGGGAGGAAATCCATACCGATGCCCTGGGACGCATCCGCCTGCAATTTCACTGGGACCGCCTGGGTGACTTCGATGAGCGCAGCTCGCCATGGATACGCGTCATGATGCCGATGGCGGGCCCGCAAATGGGGCAAATCGCCCTGCCGCGCGTGGGTCAGGAAGTGGTCGTGCAATTCCAGGATGGCAATATCGACCACCCTATCGTCATCGGCGTGGTCTACAACAGTGCCAATCCGCCGCCGTGGCAATTGCCGCAACAGCGCGCCCTGTCCGGCTGGCGCAGCCGCGAACTGGGCGCCCGCAGCGCCAACCATCTCGTGCTCGACGATACCAAGGGAGCGATCCAGGCACAGCTGCGCAGCGAGCACCAGGATAGCCGGCTCTCATTGGGCAACATCACCCGCATCGACGAGAATGCCGGCCGCAAGGAAGCGCGCGGTGTGGGCTTTGAACTGGCCAGCAGCGCCTGGGGCGCCCTACGCGCTGCCAAAGGCATGTTGATCACCACAGAAACATCAACAGGCACCGGCGCCGTCAAGCAACTCGACGAAACCCAGGCCCGCCTGGCGCAGGCACGCCAACTGCAAGAGGGACTGGCCAGCATGGCCGTTGACGCGGGTGCGCAAGACAGCAGCGCGCAACAAGGCGCCGTCGCCGACGCCATCGAGCAGCAAAACGCCGCCATCGAGGGCAGCGGCGGCGATTTCCCGGAACTGTCCGAAGCGCATCTGGTGCTGGCCAGCCCGGCCGGCATTGAACTGAGCACAGCCCAGTCCATCCACCTGGCCGCCAGCGAGCATGTGGCGTTCACCAGCCGCAAGCATATTGCACTCGCCAGCGGCGACAGCATGTTTGCCAGCATCGCCAAAAGCTTCCGCCTGTTCGTGCACAAGGCCGGCATGAAGCTGATCGCCGCCAGCGGCAAGGTGTCCATTGAGGCGCACAGCGACGAGGTGGAAATCCTCGCCCATAAAGTGCTGTCGCTGATCAGCGAAGCGGACTGGGTCAACATCAAGGGCAAGAAAGGCATACGCCTGCACGGCGCCAACCACATGCTGGAAATCAGCGACAAGGTGCAGTTCTTCACCTCGTCCCCAGTACTCTTCAACGGCAACCTGGAAACCTTGGCGCCGAAGAGCGTGTCGCAGGAATTCAATGAACGGCCAGTAGCGCGTTTTGATCAGGCCGTTCGACTGCTGCAAGTCGATGGCACACCCGCTCCCGATATAGCTTTTGAGTTAATACGCGAAGATGGCCACAGAATCAGTGAAAAGAGTAGCAGTGACGGCCTCACCCCAGTACAGAAAGGAGACGGCATGGATAGCTACACAATACGCTACAAGGGAGAACTTCCATGAATGACGATACGGATTTGAATGAGCATGGCAATCATCAAGGCGAGTTTCGGCAGACTGTTGGTGGGTGGGCTGAATACACCGTAAATATGACAGAAATCAACGACACGATCCGTCATGACGTAACCATTCCCCCTGGGAAAATAATTCCTATCATCTTTTTACCAGGCGTGATGGGTAGTAATTTACGCATGAGCAAGGTACGCCAGAAAGAGCTGGACAAAAGCGATAACATCTCTTGGCGGCCAGATGACATGATGAGCGCGGCCGGAAAATGGAGTGTCGTAGAAGGTTATGGCATCGGTGGATGGTATAAAAATGCATCACCGAGAGATCGACAGATGGCCCTTGACCCAAATGAAACCGAGGTCGAATATTATATTTACAGCACATATCAAGGAAGATTTGAACCTAGTGGCAGCCTCACAGGACTTTCCGATTTTCGTCACACTAACATTCCACATGATTTTGTTGGAGTGCCGCCATTGATTGCCATTAGTCCAAGAAAAATAAAAGAGAATGCAAGGTACAACATTCCAGGAATAGTAGATACCAGCTTGCCCCCATCCTTGCGTGAAACACCGGCACAAATTGCACGTTGGCGCGGCTGGAGCGAGATACTTTTTATTGGGGCTTATGGTGAAATGCTAAAGACTGCCGAATTTTTCATGAATAACATTGTCAGAGAAAAAAATATTCTTCCCCATTGGCAGATAAGAGATATTCATTCTAAGAAAAATCAAGGTCCATATCCTGAAATTTCAAAATTAGTGCTACAAGCACCCAGCGCCTTCGGTGCCACATCCGGTGCTGCAATTACCGAGACTGATCTAAAAAAAATATCTCCATGCTGGTATCCTGTTCACGCCATGGGCTACAACTTCTTGCAGAGCAATGCTACCTCCGCCGGCGTCATCGCTGAGCGGATACGAGGGCTTGTCAAAGGCTATGTGGGCTGCGGATTCAAATGCGAAGAGGTCATTCTCGTCACACATAGCATGGGAGGTCTGCTTGCCCGCACCTTGATGCATCCAAGTTATGGAAATCTTGTTAACGACAAGGAAGTAAAAGTACTTGGCGTCTATCATAACGTCATGCCGTCGATAGGTGCGGCAAGCGCCTATAAACGTATGCGCTTCGGTTTTCTTGAAAAGTCTGGCCCATTCAATAAAAAAACGGCTCAAGTTCTGGGAATTGACGGAGAGCATGCAACTGCAATGGTAGCAAATGCTCCAGCTGCATTGGAAATGATGCCAGGCGTTGCCTACGGATCGAATTGGCTTAAAGTCGTGGACGACAAAGATCGAATTTTATGGAGCTGGCCGCAAGAAGGTCAGAACGCACTCGATAGCATTTATCTACGACAAAGCCATAATTGGTGGCGCCTTATTAATCCAATGTGGGTAAATCCAGCAAACATTTCCAATGAAAAAGGTGGCGGACTAAAAAATGTAACCCAGCGAATAAAAGATGCTTTTGCGTTTTCACAGTCCATCGAAAAATACTTCCACAAACAAACATACGCTAGTTACTGCGAATCAAAAGACTACCTATCTTATGGCGAGGTCATCTTCAAAGTTACTGACGGTATGGGTGGTGGACTGACAGATTTCTTTAAGAAATTTACTCCTCCTCATGCAGAGAAATGGAAACTAATCAACGATGATGCAAAAGGAATCCTAACCGTTCAAACTGGATCACGCATACTAAAACTCAAGTTGCAGTCTGCAAAAGAACTTGGAGATGAAACAGTTCCAGCAATCCGGTCTGCCCGCCATATTACAGGAAATATTTTTCGTCATGGATTAGCAGATGGTAGCGGCTATGAACACCAAAATAGTTACTTGAACAAAAACGTGCTTGCATCTATGCTTTACTCCATAATTCAAATTGCAAAACTAGCAAATTGGGATAAAAAATGAAATCTATTTTTATTAAATATATTTTAATAATTTTCATATTTTCCTCCATAATTGCCTGCACAAAAAATTCTATTACCAAGGAGGAAATTGTGCCTGAAAAAGCGAAATTTAATGGGCAATTAGAAAGAATGTTTTCAAAAACTAAATTATTATGTTTCGGCCGCTATGCCTTGAAAGTTCCAGTCGAATCAAAACTTATTATTGGAAGCAACACTATTGACGTGGAAAAAATAACAACAAAGAATTTACATTCTAAAATAGAAAAAGATATTGAAGAAATTTTTAAAAAAAATAAGAGCGCAGAAATCACATACAACCTTGAAGGCCCAATTAAAAATAGTTGGCAATTGCGCTATTACAATAGTATTCATGCAAAGGAAATGAAATTTCTATTTTTTAAGACTTATATTACAAAAGGAGATTTTACATTTATTGCTGGAGATGCTGTAGATGTGGATATCGGGGAACGAGAAGAAGAAATTGCTCGTCGACAGCTGCTTCTCGCAAAAAACATACGGCTGCGTGATACGGAGGAAATCCCTTCAGATCCAGGGGTTTGCTTCGAACATGGCTTCTTGGCAGAAAATTTATATAAAGAGCAAGAGATTGATAACGTCGGAATTCATTTTCCAAGTATTCCTGATATAACTTTTTCGGTGAGCTCCAACAAGGATGCATACAGCGATCACTCTTCAGAGGAATTTGAGAAGCGCCTGCGTGGCGAATTATCCTTGCTCAACCGCATACAGAGTGCAAAAGACATACAGGGAGCGACTTATCCCAAGCGGAACTTGTTACGCGAAGGGAAGCGGGACGTTCAGCATTGGAAGGGGGAAGAGTCACTCATCCTGCGCCCTGATGGAGTACATGATTTTGAATGGGCATTGGTAGGCAAACCGAAAGACATCGCAAATCCATCTGTGCTGGAAGTCAAGATGTACACCAAAGTCGCCCACAACATGGTCGGCGCCGCCGAAGCCGCGTCGCTGACGGACGAAGAGGCCATCGCCTTGTGGGACAAGCTGCTGTCCGGCCTGAAGTTCCGGGTGAAAGTGCCGGGTGCGCCGCCGGGTTCGTATTACATCGATCCGGACCAGCCAGCGCAGTGACGGCTGGGAAAGCTCATGCTGGCGTGCTGCCCGCCATTGCGCTAGCATGCTCCTTTTGCCCGGAAAACCTCCATGACCATCATCCTGCGCCCCGCCCTGCCCTTTGACACCGACGCCCTGTGGGCCTTGCGCACGGTGGCCGTGCGCGTCAGTTGTGCCACGTATTATGCGCCGGAGCAAATTGCTGTATGGACGGCTTCGACCGTGCCGCCTGCGTATGCCGCCATGCTGGCCGCCGGTGGCGGCATCGTGGCGATGCAGGACGGGGCCATCGCCGGCTATGCCATGCTCGATGTGGACAAGCAGGAAGTCGATGCCGTGTTCGTCGATCCCGCGCGCGCTGGCCTGGGCCATCGGCAAGCACCTGCTGGCGGCGCTGGAGCAGCTGGCGCGCGAGCGCGGCATGGTGCGCCTGCAATTGTCCGCGTCGCTGAACGCCGTGCCGTTTTACCGGGCCGCCGGCTTTATCGCCTTGCGCGAGGAAGCGTATGCGCATCCCAGCGGCATCAGCCTGGCCAGCGTGGCGATGGAAAAGGCGCTGGCGGCCGCCTGAGCTTTCAGTCTTGCGTGGCAGCGGCTTCGGACTCGGCCAGGCATTGCTGCACCTTCGCGATCAGGACGCGCACTTCGTCGTCCCCCAGGTCCAGCGGGTCCCCCTGCGCGCCGACGGTGATCATGCAGATGGCTGAGCCGTCGTATCAGGCGTCAAGGCGTTCTTCTTGATGATTCATATGACTTGGTCGTCCCATACCCGTAACTCCGGCCCGCACCAGCCCGTCACCATGTCGAGGGTGTCCAGTATCACGTCTTCCAGCGGGCCCTCCTGCGCACCGTCCTGCATAGACGGCCGCAGTTCGTGCAGCAAGGCGACCACTTTCGCCGCCGTCACGCCGCTGGCCTTATAGCGCAGCAAGATGGCGCGCAGCGTGAGCAAACCTGCCCTGGCGTCCAGCGCGGCGAACAAGTCCCGGTCGATATCGGCGATGATGGTTTGCGTGGTGTGCGCCATCTCAATCCGCCTCCCACGCGATGGCCGCTGGCCGCGCGCCGCCTGTCCTGAAAAACGCGACAAAGGCACGCTGGCATTGTTGTACGTCCACGCACCAGGCTTCCGGATACTCGTCCACCTGGCCGTTGGACAGCAGATAGCTGCAAACGCCGTCTGCCTCTTCGTCGCCCACGGTATGAAAACTCAGCTCATCTTGCCCCGACAGATACATCAGCCAGGCATTGCCGCCATTGCGCAGCATGCACAGGGCCGGGCCCTGCTCCGCTTCCGTCGCCCTGGTCAGCCACAATTCGCACTGAGCCAGCGCACGCGCCTCAACCAGCGCCTGTTCCAGCGCGAGGATATTATCAACGGCGCGCGTCTCTCCATGCAGAGTCAATGCCATGGTCATGCCTTGCCTCCGCTCAAATCGCTCATCGCCAGAGCCGTGCTCAGATACAGCTTGCCGCTCAGGTCTTGCAGCAGGCTGCTGTGGCGCAGGCGGTCCATCACGGGCCCCTTCACTTCGGCCAGGTTCAGGCTGATGCCGCGCTTGATCAGCGCCCTATTGAGCTCGATCAAGCCCAGCAAGGCCGTGCTGTCGATCTGGTTGACGGCCGACAGCACCAGCACCAACTGGCGCGCCGTCGGGTGGCCGCGCAATTCGTCCTCGACACGCTCCGTGACGGCTTCCACGTTACCGAAGAACAAGCCCGCATCGATGCGCAGCAACAAGACGTCGGGCAAGGTTAGCGCTTCATAACGTTCCACGTTGCGGAAGTGTTCGCTATTCGGAATGCGGCCCAGTACGGCGATGTGCGGACGGCTGGCGCGCCAGATCAGGGTGCCCATCGACAGCAGCACGCCGATCACCACGCCCGCTTCCACGCCCAGCACCAGCACGCCGGCAGTGGTCGCCAGCAGGGCCAGCGCATCGCTGCGGTCGTAGCGCCATGACAATTTCAAGGTGTCCCAGTCCAGCAGGCTGGCCACGGCAAAGATGATGGTGGCTGCCAGCACGGGCAGCGGCAACAGGGCCAGCCAGCCCGTGGGCGCCACCAGCGCCAGCGCCAGCAAGCCCGCCGTGATGATGCTGGCCAGCGGCGTATTCGCGCCCGCCTGGAAATTGACAGCCGAGCGCGAGATGGAACCCGTGACGGGAAAGCCTCCCGACAGCGCGCTGGCCACATTGGCCGCGCCCAGGCCCAGCAGTTCGCGGTTGGTGTGCAGCTTTTCGCCGCGCTTTTGTGCCAGGGTCTGGGCGGCGGACATGCTCATCAGGAAGACGATGAAGGCGATCAGCAGCGCCGGCGACAGCAGCGTGCGCCAATGCGCGCCGGAGGTGGCCAGGTTCAGGCCTGGCAAGCCGCTGGGCACGTGGCCCGTCGTCTGCACGCCCATCGCTTCCAGGCCGCCATAGGCGACGAGCGCGATGCCGGCCAGCACCAGCGCCATCGGCGCCAGGCGCGCGCCCACGTCGGCCGCCGACTTGTTCAGGCCGCAGCGTTGCAGCAGGCGCGACAGGTAACGCCTGGCCAGCCACAGGAACAGCAGGCCGGACAGCCCGAGTACCAGGCTGGGCGCATGCCAGTGGGGCATGGACGCACCCAGCAGGGGCGTGATCTGCCCCCAGATAATCAGGATCGCGGCGCCATTGCTGAAACCGCTGATCACGGGGCGCGACAAAAAGCTGGCCATGAAGCCCAGGCGCAGCACGCCGCACAGCAGAAGCACGAGGCCGCTGATGAAGGCCAGCTGGGCGGCCAGCACGATGTATAAGGAGGAACCAGGGTCTGCCAGCGGCGCCAGCGCGGCGGCCGTCATCAAGGAGACGATGGCCATGGGGCCCACCGATTGCGTCATGCTGCTGCCGAACAAGGCGTACAGCACGGGCGGCAGGATGCTGGCGTAGATGCCCACCACGGGCGGCAAGCCTGCCACCAGCGCGTACGCCATGCCTTGCGGCACCATCATCATGGCGACAACGATACCGGCGGTGAGGTCCCCGGCCAACAGAGGACGCCGGTATTGCCTGAGCCAAAGCAGCATGATGAAATCCCGAAAACTGAAAACCGAAGCCTATCATGCGACGCGGCTGGCTGACAGGGGTGGCGTGCTTAGTCTGCCAGCAATTGCGCCTTCACGGCATCGAGGATTTCGACCGACAGGGCTTCGTCATCGATGGCGCGCGCCAGCACCATGGCGCCCACCATGGCGGCAAACGTGGAAATGGCTTGCTGACGCCGTTCCTCCGGCGCGCCTTCGGGCAGCAAGCCCTGCAGCAAGGCGAACTGCTGCTGCGTAGCCTTGGTAAACGCGGGACGCGCGCCGGGCGACATGCGCGCCGCATCGACGCCCATGGCCGCCGCCGGGCAGCCGCCGCCGGGCTGGTCGCGGTGCCGGGTAGTCAGATAGTTGTCGATAATCGCCGGCAGCGCCCGCTGCGGATCGCTGGCGACCTTCGCCTGCCAGCCATCCAGTGATTTCTCCAAGGCATGCTGGCACGCCTCGATCATCAAGTCTTCCTTGGACGCGAAATGACCATAGAAGCCGCCATGCGTGAGGCCCGCGTTCTTCATCAGGTCGGCCACGCCGATGCCGTCATAGCCTTTTTCACGAAACAGCTTGGCGGCCACATCCACGATGCGCTCGCGGTTCAGTGCCGCCTGCTCTCTGCTCACTTTCATGCTGCCCTCCTACATTTATGTCGTTCATCATATAACTTTACGCCTGTTTGCGCCACTCTGTTAGCAAGCGCACCGTTCGATGCTTTTGCCGCGCCGATACTGGCCCTTCGTTTACAGGGAGACCAGCATGAACGAAAACAAGGACCAGTCCGCCGGCAACTTGCAGCGCAGCATACAACAGGAACAGGATCAAGAAGACAAGCAGCGCGATGCCGCCAAGCCAGGCAAGGAAAGCCAGCAGCCCGTGCAGACGGGCCACCGCAGCCATCCCGCCCCTCCCTTGCCGGCCCAGCATCTGGACAAGCCTGGCATCGAAGGGCAGATGCAGTTGAAACCGCGCTTCCTGGCGCCCGACTATTGCGGCAGCGGCAAGCTGGCCGGCATGGTGGCGCTCATTACGGGCGGCGACTCGGGCATCGGCCGCGCCGTGGCCGTGCTGTACGCGCGCGAAGGGGCAGACGTGGCCATCATCTACCTGAATGAACACGCTGACGCCAACGAAACGAAGCGCTGGGTGGAAGCGGAAGGCCAGAGCTGCCTCTTGATTCCCGGCGACGTGCGCGACCAGGGCTTTTGCCAGCAAGCCGTCAGCCAGGTGCTGGAGAAGTTCACGCACATCGACGTACTGGTGAACAACGCCGCCTTCCAGGAACACGCCGAGTCCTTGCTGGACCTGAGCGAGGAGCGCTTCGACCTCACCATGAAAACCAATGTCTACGGCTACTTTCACATGGCCAAGGCCGTGCTGCCCCATTTGCAGCGGGGCGCGTCCATCATCAACACGGGTTCCGTGACAGGCTTGCAGGGTTCCAGGCACTTGCTCGACTATTCCACCACCAAGGGCGCCATCCATGCGTTTACCATGGCGCTGGCCAGCAACCTGCTCGACAAGGGCATCCGTGTCAACGCCATCGCACCCGGACCTGTCTGGACGCCACTCAACCCCGCCGACAAATCGTCCGAGGACATCCGGAAATTCGGCCAGGACACGGACATGCATCGGCCGGCCCAGCCAGAGGAACTGTCGCCCGCCTACGTCTTTCTGGCCTCGCCCGCCTGTTCCAGCTACATCACAGGTATCGTCCTGCCCGTCACCGGCAGCGTGGGAGCATAGGCCAGGGCACGCGCTCAGGGAAACGTCACGCACAAATGCATTGACTTTGCTCCGGCTTCTCGCTAGCTTACGCACACAGCCTGCCACCCGGCAAGCCTACTCACGCGTGCGAGAAAAAATGGATGCCGACTTAGATCAGCTTATCCTCAGCGGCGCCCCTGGCGGTGTTGTCATCACGAACGAAGACCATGTCGTTGTGCGCTGGACGGCCGGGGTGCAGCGCATTTTCGGCTATGCCAGCGGGGAGGCGCTGGGCTGCAAACTTTGGGAACTGATCTCGCTGCCCGGACAGGCCGAGGCGAATGTGTTGATCGACGAACAGCTGACCCTGCAAGGCTGCTACGACCGCGAATCGCTGCGGCGGCGCAAAGATGGCGAACTCATCTACGTTGACGTGGCGTGCCAGTCCGCACAGGCTGGTGCGAATGGCCCTCGCTACCTGATCTCCACCATGAAAGACACGACCTTGCTGAGGGCGGCGCGCGACGCCCAATTCGTCGACGCGCGCTACCGCGTGCTGTTCGAATCGACGCCAGACAGCGTCATCATGGTCAATGCCACGGGCGCCATCGTACTGGCCAACCAGCAGGCGCAGCGGCTGTTCGGCTACGCGGAAGGCGAATTGAGCGGCAAGCAAATCGATAGCCTGCTGCCGCCACGCCTGCGCCATGCGCACGTGGGACACCGCGTGCGCTATTTCGACCAGCCGCGCACGCGCACCATGGGCGCCGACCTGGAATTGCTGGGCTTGCGCAAGGACAACGTCGAGTTCCCGGTGGAAATCAGCCTGTCACCCATCCAGACGGAGATCGGCACCTTCGTCATCAGCGCCATCCGCGACGTCAGCGACCGGCGCCGGGCCGAGCAGAAGTTCCGCGGCCTGCTCGAATCGGCGCCGGATGCCATCGTTATCGTCAACGGCGATGGCGAGATCGTGCTCGTCAACTCGCAGACGGAACGGCTGTTCGGCTATTCGCGCGCAGAGTTGCTTGGGCGCAATGTGGAAGTGTTGATCCCGGCCCGCTACGCGGCCGAGCACCCGCATCATCGCCAAGCCTTTTCCACCGCACCGCGGGCCCGCTCCATGGGCGCAGGGCTGGAACTGTACGGCTTGCGCCGCGATGGCACCGAATTTCCTGTCGAAATCAGCCTGTCGCCGCTGGAAACAGAGGAAGGTGTGCTGGTTTCCTCGGCCATCCGCGACATCTCCGAGCGCAAGCGCATCGAACGCACGCTCAACGAACAGAAAGTCGAACTGGAGCGGGCCAGCCAGGCGAAGGACCGTTTTCTCACCAGCATGTCGCACGAGCTGCGCACGCCGCTGAACGCCATCCTCGGCTTTGCCCAGCTGCTGGCCAACGAAGCCCTGCCTGCGACCGCGCTGCAAAAACGCACCTTCGTGCAAAACATCGTCACCTCGGGCCGCCATCTGCTCACCTTGATCAATGAAATCCTCGACCTGGCGAAGATAGAATCAGGCAGCTTGAGCCTGTCGATGGAAGCGGTGACGCTGCCCGCGCTGATCGAGGAAGTGCGCGTGATGGTGGAAGAGCAGGCGCAGCAGCGCCAGCTTGAGATGAGCTTCTCCGCCTGCGGACCGCTGACGGTGAGGGCCGACCACACCCGCCTCAAGCAAGTCCTGCTGAACCTGCTGTCGAACGCCATCAAATACAACCGCCCGGCCGGCAAGGTCGCGCTGGAAATTTCGCAACCCGACGCGCTGTGCGTGCGCCTCGCCATCCGCGACACAGGCAAGGGACTGGACGACGCGCAGATGGCCGAACTGTTCCAGCCCTTTAACCGCCTGGGGCAGGAAGCCGGCAGCGAAGAAGGCACGGGCATCGGCCTGGTCGTCACCAAGCGCCTGGTCGAACTGATGGGCGGGCGCATGGGCGTGCACAGCAGCCTCGGCGTGGGTAGCGTGTTCTGGATCGAACTCGACACCATGGCCGCCCCACCCGACAGGGGCGCGCGGGATACGGATGGGCTGTCCCAGCCCCCTGACCTCGCTGCGGATAATGCCGCCGGTCAGGCCCTGCTGCTGTACGTGGAAGACAATCCTGCCAGCCTGCGGCTGGTGGAAGACATCGTCAGCTTCCTGCCCCACCTGCGCATGATCTCGGCCACCGACGCGCGCCAGGGCATCGCGCTGGCGCTGGAACACTGCCCCGATGTCATCCTGATGGATATCAACCTCCCCGGCATGAATGGCAACCAGGCGCAGCGTATCTTGCGCGACGATACGCGCACCGCGCACATTCCCGTCATCGCCCTGACGGCCAATGCCATGAAGGGCGACATCCGGCATGGCCTGGCCGCGGGCTTTTTCCGCTACCTGACCAAACCCGTCGAGATTGTCCAGCTCAATGCCGCCATCGACGAAGCCCTGCAACTCAGGCGCACCACCCTGCCATTCAAGCCGGAACGGTAAACGCGCGCTTTTTCATCGCCGCATCGTGGCCTTGCGCGCTGCGTGCATAGCCCGCCCATGGCGCATTGCTGACGTTCCATTCAGCGCCCGCCTGCCGCTTGTCCTGTTCATCCTACACGCCCGGCAGCCGGCTAGCGCGCGCTACGCCAGCGAACAGAGCGCCTGCGCCGGCAAATGTAAGTGTTTGTAATTAGGCCGAATCGCTGTCAACGCTATTGCCACTCAGCGCGTTTTTGGCTCAGTGACAGGGGAAATGCCTCTCCTGAACGACAACCCACTTCTCGAGGAACTGCACCATGAAAAAAGTAATCGCTACTCTGATCGCCGGCTTGTTCGCTACCGCAGCCTTTGCTCAAACGCCAGCCGCGCCTGCCAAGGCCGAAGCCAAGCACACCAAGGAAGTGGCAAAAGCGGAAGCCAAGGAAACCAAGGCAGTCGTGAAAGCCGACGCCAAGGAAGCCGCCGTCGCAGCCGATGCGAAAGCCGATATGGCCAGCGCCAAGGCCGATGCCAAAGCCACCAAAGCCAAAGCCCATCACAAAGCAAAAAAAGCCATGGCCAAGGCTGACGAAGCCAAAACTGAAGCGACCGCAGCAGCAGCCAAGTAATCAGTCGCGCGCGTTTCTTGCGCCGCATTAAAAGACAGCTTCGGCTGTCTTTTTTCGTTTCCATGCCCACATCAAGCATCAATGGCCGCCAAAACACCTGATTGCAAACAAGTGTAAACAAGGTCAGTAAAGCAGACGCAACCGTTGCTGCCACACCGGCAAAGTAAGCGCAAATGCAGGCGCGGGAACGCATCTGCCGGGTCGGCGCTTGCTTGATCACTTCGAGTACCAGGGACAGCTTCGGCTGTCCTTTTTGCCTGGCGCGGCGCCAAATAGCGCATCTTTCTGCGCGCCTTCATGCAAAACTCATCGAACAGGCCAGCTTGCGCGCGACAAAGCGGCACACATGCGGGACACTGGCAGTCCGACCATCGCCGCGAAATTCATCCCATGCGCCACTTGCCCTTTCTCCTGATTGCTGCCCTGTGCCTGCCTTGCGCCGCCAGCGCGCCAGACACCCCTGCCACCCTGGAACAAGTCCTGCAAGCGCAGGACCGCGACAGCCACGGCGACCTGCGCGCCGTCGTCGTGCTGCGCGATGGTGCCATCGTGGCCGAACGCTATTACAACGGCGAGACGGCCGACACCCTGCACGACATCCGCTCGGCCGGCAAGAGCATCACCGCCCTGCTGGTGGGCGCGGCAGTGGCGCGCGGCCAGCTGACCACCAGCAAGACGGTGGGCGATTACTGGCCCGGAGTAGCCGGCAGCCCGGCGGGCAAGGTCGCTCTTGACGACTTGCTGACCATGCGTTCTGGCCTGGCCGCCTTTGACGAAGACGAACAGTCGCCAGGCAATGAAGACAAACTCGATGAGGCCCCCGATCCCGCCGCCTTTGTGCGCGCCATACCGGCTGCCACGACGCCGGGCAGCATATACCGCTACAACTCGCTGGGGTCGTACATCGCGGGCAGAGTGGTGGAAAGCGCCAGCGGCGCCGACCTGGAAGACTACGCCGCCAAGGTCTTGTTCGCACCACTGGGCATCACCCGCTGGAGCTGGGGCCGCGACGTGGCCAAGCACCCGAAAGGCCAGGGCAATCTGTCGCTGCGCGCGCGCGACACGGCAAAAATTGGCCAGATGGTGCTCGACGACGGCGTCGTCGATGGCCGGCGGGTGATCGACGCCGCCTGGCTGCAAGCGGCACTGGCGCCGCGCGTGGCCATCGGCGCCGTGGACCGCTACGCCGACAGCTACGGCTATTTCTGGTACGCGAAGACGCAGGACATCGGAGGACAAAAGATCGCCGTGCATTTCGCCTCGGGCAATGGTGGCAACAAGATCTACGTGATCCCTGCGCGCCGCATGGTGATCAGCATCGCCTCGAGCGCCTATGGCAAGGGTTATGGGCAGCGCCGCTCGGAAGACATCCTGAAGGCCATCCTGAAGGCGGATGCAACGCAGATGTAAGCGTTTGTAATGGCCGTCAACCCAAGCGTCCGGGGGCGCGTTTTATGCTCAGTGACACGGGAATCATCCCGCCACCAACAGACATACCAGACAAACCACCACCGAGGACTGCACCATGAAAAAAGTAATTGCTACCCTGATCGCCGGCCTGTTCGCTACCGCTGCCTTTGCCCAGACGCCTGCAGCGCCGGCAGCCCCGGTCCCCGCCAAAGTGGAAGCAGCCCACACCAAGGCCGTCGTGAAAGCCGATGCCAAGGAAGCGCAAACGGTCGTAAAAGCGGACGCGAAAGAAGCGAAAGCAGTCGTCGCCGCCAAAACGGATGTGGCCAGCGCCAAAGCGGAAGCGGCCACCACCAAGGCCAAGGCGCACCACAAAGCCAAGAAAACCAAAGCCAAGGCTGACGAAAAGCTGGCATCGGCCACCGCTGAAGCAGCGCCAGCCAAGTAATTCCGACACACTTTACTGACCACACCACAGCAAGGATTTCATCATGAAAAAAGTTATCGCTACCCTGATCGCCAGCCTGTTCGCCACCGCCGCTTTCGCCCAAACGCCAGCCGCTCCTGCTGCCCCGGCAGCGCCAGCAGCCAAGGCTGAAGCACCGGCAGCGCCAGCCGCCGTCAAGCCAGCAGTGCACAAGAAAGCCAAGCATCACAAGGCGAAGAAAGCCGCAGCGGCAACGCCAGCAACTCCGGCCGCTCCAGCAGCTTCCGCACCGGCAGCAGCGCCAGCCAAGTAATCGCGGCCGAAAAAACAAAAAAGACAGGATTTTCCTGTCTTTTTTTTCGTCCGTTTTTTCTGCTATTTATTTCGGCATCAGCACCGTGTCGATGACATTGATCACGCCATTCGATTGATACACATCATAGGTACTGATGTTGGCGCTATTGCCGCTTTCATCCATCACGACGATGTTGTGCATGCCGTTCATGGCGAACATCAGCTTGCCCCC
The DNA here is from genome assembly GCF_900095265.1 of Janthinobacterium sp. UMAB-56. Lineage (GTDB taxonomy): Bacteria > Pseudomonadota > Gammaproteobacteria > Burkholderiales > Burkholderiaceae_D > Janthinobacterium. The sequence continues at coordinate 129,805 of NZ_LT607651.1, forward strand.
GCTGGCAGTGGGCAAGCTCGCCTTGCCATCGTGCATCTTGATTTCCTTGGCCAGAGCCTTGAAGTCGTATTTTCCCGGTACCACGTGATAGGTGAGGATCTTCGTCAGGGTGGCCTTGTTTTCCGGCTTGACCAGCGTCTCGACGGTGCCGGCGGGCAGCTTGCCAAACGCCGCATTCGTCGGCGCGAACACGGTAAACGGGCCCTTGCCTTTCAGGGTGTCGACCAGGCCGGCGGCCTTGACGGCAGCCACAAGGGTGGTGTGATCGGCAGAATTGACGGCGTTATCGACGATGTCCTTGGACGGATACATGCTCTGACCACCCACCATGGTCGTCATGTCGGCGGCAAAAGGGGCGCTGGCGGCCAGCATGGAAGTGATGAACAGTGCTGCGGGAACGAAGGTGCGCATGATGGTATCTCCTGGATGACTGCGTTTGCATGATTGCAGGAGTACTTACGCGGCCGTTCCGCAAATGGATTCAACTTGCAGAAAACAAAAAACGGCGCCGTGCAAGCGCACGACGCCGTTCCAGACAGGCTCCCTCGTCGCGGGCCGGAAGGATCCAGCCCGCGGTGCCGGGAAACTAGTTGGCCACCACTTGCGGCTCCGTCTCGCCCCAGCCGCCGCCCAGGGCGCGGATCAGCGCCACGGTGGTGACGGCGCGGTTGCCGCGCAATTGCACGGCGTTGCGCTCGATGGATGCCAGGTTGCGCTGCGAGTCCAGCAAATCGAGGTAGCTGGAACGGCCCGCGTCGTAGAGCTTTTGCGCCAGGTCGGCAGAGCGGCGCGCCGAGACGACGGCTTCATCGATCTGCTGCGTTTGTCCCGACAGGATGCGCAAGCCGGCCAGGTTGTCTTCCACCTCGGCGAAAGCCACCAGCACGCTCTGGCGATACGTCGCCACCGACTCTTCCAGCTGCGCTTCGCTGCGGCTCACGGCAGCTTTGTTACGCCCGCCGTCGATGATCGGCATCGACATCAAGGCGCCCAGCAGCCAGGAGCGGCTGCTCCACTTGAAGATGTCCGAGAAGGTGTCGGACGCGCCGCCGCCGGAGGCATTCAGGGTCAGTGCAGGGAACATGGCCGATTTCGCCACGCCGATGCGCGCATTCGACGCTTCCATGGAGCGCTGCGCCGACGCGATGTCGGGACGGCGCTCCAGCAGGGACGACGGCATGCCTGCCGGGATCACGGGCAGGAAACCGCTGTCTTGCAGCGGATTGACGGTGGCCGTAAAGCTGGCGGCCGGCTTGCCCAGCAGGACGGCCAGCGCATGCTCGCCGGTAGCGCGCTGACGCTGCAAGCCGATGGCTTCGGCGCGCACGGTCGACAGCTCCGTGCGGGCACGCGACAGGTCGAATTCGCCGATGTCGCCCAGGTCATAGCGTCGCTGGTTCACATGCACGCTTTCCTCGCGCAAACGCACCGTCTGCTCCAGGGTGGCCAGTTCGGCATCCGTGGCGCGCAGCTTGAAGTAGGTCTGCGCCACATCGGCCTGCAAGGACAGCAGCACCGAGCGGTAAGTCGCTTCCACGGCCAGCGCATCGCTGCGCGAGGCGCTGACATTCGAAGCCACTCTGCCGAACAGGTCGACTTCATAGCTGGCCGTCAGATTGGCCTGGTAGACGTTGCTGGCGGCCACCGGCGCGCCGTTCGGCAAGCCGAGCGAGACGGCGGAAGCGCGGTTGCGCTGGCCACCCACATTCACGCCCACTTGCGGGATGCGGTCCGCTTCGGCGATACCGGCAATCGCCCTCGCCTGCTTGACGCGGGCGGCGGCGACGGCCAGGTTGGCGTTGGCCTGCGTGGCTTCGTTGATCAGGCCAGTCAGGGCCGGATCATTGAACGCAAGCCACCATTCGCCGCGCGCCTGGCGCTCGGCTGGCACGCCCTGCTTCCAGCGCGTGCCATCGGCCGCCGTCTGCACGGCGGGCAGGGTTTGCGCTTCCTTGAACGCCGTCGGCGTCTCGATCTGCGGCGGCTTGAACTCCGGCGCCGCGCAGGCGGCCAGCAGCACGCTAGCGGCCATGGCGGTCAGCACAGGCTTGACACGCCAGATGATTTCCTTGGTTTTCAATATATATCTCCTTCCAGGTCCAATGCTGGCGCGGCAACAGGCTTGGCGACAGCGACGGCTGGTTTTTTCTCAAAACGCTGCGCCAGGGTGCGCAGCAGTACATAGAACACGGGCGTCAGGAACAGACCGAAGAAGGTCACGCCCAGCATGCCGGCGAATACCGCCACGCCCATGGCATGGCGCATTTCCGAACCGGCGCCGTGCGAGAACACCAGCGGCACCACGCCCATGATGAAGGCGATCGACGTCATCAAAATCGGACGCAGGCGCAGGCGGCACGCTTCCAGCGCGGCTTGCACGACGGTGCGGCCATGCTCTTCCAGTTCGCGCGCAAATTCCACGATCAGAATTGCATTCTTCGACGCCAGTCCCACCAGCACGAACAGCGCGATCTGGGTAAACACGTTGTTGTCGCCGCCGGTCAATTTGACGCCCAACAAGGCGCAAAGAATCGACATCGGCACGATCAGGATCACGGCCAGCGGCAGGGTCCAGCTTTCATACTGGGCGGCCAGCACCAGGAACACCAGCAGCACGCACAGCGGGAAAACATAGATCATCGTATTGCCGGACAAGATGTCCTGATAGGTCAGCTCCGTCCATTCATACGCGATCCCCTGCGGCAGCACTTCCTTGGCGATGCGTTCCAGCGCGGCTTGCGCCTGGCCGCTCGATACGCCAGGGGCGGCGCCGCCGTTGAAATCGGCTGCGGCATAGGCGTTGTAGCGCTGCACCCGGTCAGGACCATAGCTGTCCTTAACGCGCATCAGCGACGACAACGGGATCATTTCGCCCTTGTTATTACGGACCTTCAGCTGCGCGATATCCTGGGCATGCGAACGGAACTCGGCATCGGCTTGCACACGCACCTGGTAGGTGCGGCCAAACTGGTTGAAGTCATTCACGTACAGCGAACCGAGGTTGATCTGCAAGGTCTGGTAAATCGTTTGCAGCTGCACGCCCATCTGCTTGGCTTTTACGCGGTCAACGTCGGCAAACAGCTGCGGCACGTTGATCTGGTAGCCCGAGAACACGCCCGCCAGTTCCGGCGTCTGGTACGCTTTCGCGGCCAGTGCCTGGGTGGCGTTGTACAGCGCGTCGTATCCGAGGTTGCCGCGGTCTTCGATCATCATCTTGAAGCCGCCGATGGTGCCCAGGCCGTTGACCGGCGGTGGCGGGAAGACCATGATGAAGGCATCCTGGATGCCGCCAAGGCGCTTGTTGATCTCGGCTGCGATAGCGCCGCCCGACAATTCCTTGCTGGTGCGTTCATCGAATGGCTTCAGGGTGGCGAACACGATGCCGGCGTTTGGCGCATTGGTGAAATCGTTGATCGACAGGCCGGGGAAGGCGATGGTCGATTCGACGCCAGGCACCGACTTGATGACGTCGGACATGCGGCGCACCACATCTTCCGTGCGATCCAGCGAAGCGGCGTCAGGCAACTGCGCAAAGCCCACCAGGTATTGCTTGTCCTGCGCTGGCACGAAACCGGCCGGCACGGACTTGAAGGTGAAGATGGCGGCGACGACCAGCAGTGCATACACGCCCAGCGAGGCGCTCTTGCGGCCCAATACGCCTTTCACGCCAGCTTCATAGCGGTGCGAAGCGCGGCCAAAGAAGCGGTTGAACCAGGCGAAGAAGCGCCCGAAGACCATGTCCATGCCGCGCGTCAGCGCGTCTTTCGGCGCATCGTGCGGTTTCAAGAGCGCGGCCGACAGGGCTGGTGCCAGAGTCAGCGAGCTGAATGCGGAAATCACCGTCGAAATGGCGATGGTCAGCGCGAACTGGCGGTAGAACTCGCCCGACAGGCCGGGCACGAAAGCGATCGGCACGAACACGGCGCACAGCACCAGGGCGATGGCGACGATAGGACCGCTGACCTCTTTCATGGCCTGGATGGTAGCGTCGCGCGGCGACAAGCCTTCCTCGATATTGCGCTCGACGTTTTCCACCACCACGATGGCATCATCGACGACGATACCGATGGCCAGCACGAGGCCGAACAGCGACAGGGTGTTGATCGAGAAGCCAAAGCCCAGCATCACGGCAAAGGTACCGACAATCGACACGGGCACGGCCAGCAGCGGAATGATCGATGCGCGCCAGGTTTGCAGGAAGATGATCACCACCAGCACCACCAGAGCAATCGCTTCGAGCAGGGTATGGATCACCGCCTCGATGGACGAGCGCACGAATTGCGTGGGGTCGTACTCGATGCGGTATTCCACGCCTTGCGGGAAGTCTTTTTTCAATTCGTCCATCTTGGCGCGCACGTCGGAAGACAGTTGCAGCGCATTGGCATTCGGCGCCTCGAAAATACCCATGCCGACGGCTGGATTATTGTTCAGCAGCGAACGCAGCGAGTAGCTGTTGGCGCCCATTTCCACGCGCGCCACGTCCTTCAGGTGCGTCACGGCGCCGTCGGCATTGGTGCGCACGATGATGGTGCCAAATTCCTCGGGCGTCTGCAGACGGCCCTGGGTATTGACGGTCAGCTGGAAGTCCGAGTTCTTCGCCGGTGAAGCGCCGATCACGCCGGCGGCCACCTGCACGTTTTGCTCGCGGATGGCGTCGACGACGTCATTGGCCGTCATGCCGCGCGCCGCCACTTTCTGCGGGTCGAGCCAGATGCGCATGGCATAGTCGCCGGCACCGAAGATCTGGATGTCGCCCATGCCGGGCAAGCGGGCCAGCTGGTCCTTGACGTTCAGCACCGCGTAGTTACGCAAATACATGTCGTCATAGCGCTTGTTTGGCGAAACCAGGTGCACCACCATGGTCAGGTTGGGCGAGGATTTGACGGTCGTTACGCCGATCTGGCGCACTTCCTCGGGCAGGCGCGGCAAGGCGCGCTGCACGCGATTCTGCACCTGCGTTTCGGCCTGCTCGACGTTGGTGCCGATCTTGAAGGTCACGGTCAGCATCATCGCGCCATCGGACGTGTTTTGCGAGGACATATAGAGCATGTTCTCGACGCCGTTGATCTGCTCTTCGAGCGGCGCGGCGACGGTTTCGGCGATCACTTTCGGGTTGGCGCCCGGATACTGCGCGCGCACCACCACGGATGGCGGCACGACGTCGGGATATTCGGAGATGGGCAGGCCGAATATCGACAGCAGCCCGGCCACGAATATGACGATCGACAGCACCGCCGCGAAAATCGGCTTGTCGATGAAAAAGCGGGAAAAATTCATGTTTATTCCTTGGAAGTCGATGCTGCTTTCGCGGCGATCTTGGCGTCTTTTGCTTCAGGTTTTGCGGGCGCGACAGGCGCAGTCGGGTCAAAATCCATGGCCACCATCTGCGGCGTCACGGGCGCGCCTGGGCGCACGCGCTGCAAGCCGTTGACGACGATTTTCTCGCCCGCTTTCAAGCCTTCGCGCACCACGCGCAAGCCGTCCGAATTCGGGCCCAGCTTGACGGCGCGGTATTCGGCCTTGTTATCAAGACCCACCACGTAGACGTATTTGCGGCTCTGGTCCGTGCCGACGGCGCGGTCGCTGATCAACAGGGCCGTGCTTTGCGCGTGCGGGCCATTGCCACCATCGAGCTGGATGCGCGCGAACAGGCCGGGCACCAACTGGCGCTCGGCGTTGGCGAAGGTGGCGCGCATGCGCACGCTGCCCGTGGCCGGGTCGAGCTGGTTGTCGACGAATTCCAGCTTGCCTTCATGCGGGAAGCCCGTTTCGTTGGCCAGGCCCACCTTGACGGTGACGGGCGTGCCCTTTTGCGCCGTGCCGGCCACGCGCAGGTAGGTATCTTCATCGCCGTCGAAGCTGGCGTAGATGCGGTCCGTCGACACCACGGAGGTCAAGATGGCGGAAGCGTCGATCAGGTTGCCGACAGTGATTTCCGCCTTGCTGACACGCCCGCTGATCGGTGCCTGCACCTGCGTGTACGACAGGTTCAGCTTGGCCGCTTCATACGCGGCTTGCGCCGAGCGGGCGTTGGCGTCCAGTTCTTTCAAGCCCGAAGCCTTTTCATCGAATTCGCGCTGGGCGATGGCTTTTTCAGCCAGCAGCTTTTCAGCCCGCGACAGTTCCAGCTTGGCCAGTTCCGCCTTGGCGCGGGCCGAGGCGGCCGTGCCTTCGGCGCGCGACACTTCGGCCTGGAATGGGCGTGGATCGATGACGAACAGCACTTCACCCTTCTTCACTTCGCTGCCCGGCTTGAAGTTGACAGCCGTGATGAAGCCGCCGACGCGCGAACGGATTTCCACGCGCTCGATCGCTTCCAGGCGACCCGAGAATTCCTGCGTTTCCGTGATCTGTTTTTCAATGACGGCGGCGGCCGAGATGGGCGGGCCGCCGGCCGCCGGCGCGTCGGGCACCTTGCTATTGGCTGAATCGCAGCCGGCCAGGCTCACGGCCACCAGTCCCGCCAGCGCGAGCGAGGCGGCGAGAGGCTTGAGGAGTGTACCTAAGGTGGAAAATTGTTGAACGTTTTTCATTTTATTTCCCTGTTTTATGAAAATTTCTAATGGTATGGGCGGCAGGAAGCAACCCAGCTGAAAAAGTGAATGGTGGTGCCATGGCGCCCGACGGCGCTCGATCAAAGGTAAACAGGCCGCCAGCTGCTTAAAAGCGGACGGGGACGACGAAGCTGGCTGTGCGAACGCACAACTCAGGCAAGATGGGAACTACACTGCATAGTGTAGCAACCGAAACTCAAAAAGTAAACTTGTTAGTGTAAGTTTTTTTGCGATGCCGCAATTTGCGGCTTCATGACGCGGGCTCCTGCCCCAGTCCAGCGACAAAGCTGGCGATTTCACCCAGTACCTGCACCTTGCACGCACACTCGTTGCGGGCGGTCGCGTCTTGCAGCGGCGCGGCGGCCATGCGCCGCACGGTGGTCTTGATGCCGCAGGCGATCAGTTTGCTGCCGTATTGTTCAGCCTCGTCGCGTAATGGATCGTCTTCGCTGGACAATATCAAGGCTGGCGGCAAATTCTTTAAACGGCTCGACTGTAATGGCGACGCGTACGGATGAGTACGGTCAGCGGCATTCGGCAGGTAACCACGATAGGCGGCGGCGCATTGATCGGCCACTTCCGCCAGGTCCGGGCAACTGGGCAAGGAGCGCATCGAGCAGGTCGACAGGCCGGGATCGAGCATGGGCATGATCAGCACCTGGCCCGCGAGGGGCGGTCCGCCCCGGTCGCGCGACATCATGGCGCACACGGCGGCCAGGTTGGCGCCCGCTTCGATGCCCGACACCACCATCTGCTTGCCCGTCCAGCCCAGCTTGGACTTGTTCTTTTTCGCCCACAGCAGCACGGCATGCGCGTCTTCCACGGCGGCGGGGAATGGTCGCACCTTCGCCAGGGTGTAGTTCGCGGCCAGCACAACGTGGTCGGGATTGCTCAACACGAGGCAGCGCAGGAAGTCATCCGCATCATCCAGGTCGCCGTCAACAAAGCCGCCGCCATGGAAGAAGACGATCAGGCTCGACTGCTTGGCGCCCGGCACGCCGGCCGTGTAGACGCGCGCGGCGAGCGCATCCTGCGCGCCCTGCACCTGGATGTCGCGTATCTTCAGCGCCTGGCCAGGTGCCAGTTCGGCCACGGGTTCGACAATGCTCATTGCGCCAACACCGGCTGTACCGCACCATCGAGCACCGTGTCGTTCAGGCACAACAGGGCGACGCCGCCCACTTCATGGGTCAGGGCGCTATAACCGCTCGCTTCGCTTTGCGCCGCCAACGAATATGCATCCGTCGATACCATCGCGGCCAGAGCAAGCGCAACCGCAACCAGGGCGGGTACTGCAAAGTGTCCATTCCGATGACCCATGATATTTCTCCTGTTGTACTTCCTGCGGCATCACATTTATGCTGCAGTACAACAACTATAGACTTGATCTACAATCTGATAAAGAGTGCAATGACGAATTGATTGTTCAGGATTCTGAATAATCACGCATAAAGTGATAGGAAATCAAGTGAACAAGCTGCAAGCCATGGAAGTTTTCATCCAAGTCGTCGATGCGGGCGGCTTTACGCGCGCGGCGGAAAACATGCAGCTGCCGAAAGCCACCGTGTCGACCCTGATCCAGTCGCTGGAAGCGAGCTTGTCGGTTAAATTGCTCAACCGTACCACGCGTCACGTCAGCATCACCTCCGACGGCGCCGCCTATTACGAGCGCTGCGTGCGCATCCTGTCCGACGTGCGCGAGGCCGAGGAGTCGCTGTCACGCACGCGCTTGAGTCCCAGCGGGCGGCTGCGCGTGGATGCGCCCACGGCGCTGGCCAGCGAATTGATCATCCCCGCCCTGCCCGATTTTTTTGCCCGCTACCCCGACATCTCGCTGGAACTCGGTTGCAGCGACCGGCCCGTCGACTTGATCGAGGAAGGCGTCGACTGCGCCGTGCGCGGCGGCGAACTGGGCGACCTGAACCTGATCGCGCGCCGGGTCGGCGTGCTGCACTTCATGACGTGCGCCGCACCCGCCTACCTGGCGCGGCACGGCACGCCGCTGCACCCGAACGACCTGGCGCAGCACCGTGGTGTGAATTTTTTCTCCGCCAAGACCGGTAAAACGTTTGACTGGGATTTCACGCGGGCCGGCGAACGCCTCCAGATGTCCATGCCCAGCCATATCGCCCTGAACGACTCGAACGCTTACGCGGCGGCCGGCCTGGCTGGCCTGGGCATCGTGCAAATGACGCATTTCATGCTTGCGCCGTTGATGGAACAGGGCAAAATGGTGGAATTGCTCGGTGAATGGGAATCGGACCCGCTGCCCATCCACGTGATCTATCCGCCCAACCGTCACCTGTCCGCCAAGGTGCGCGTGTTTGTCGAATGGGTCGCCGACATGTTTATCAACCACCCGGCCACGCAACTGAAGGGCAAGAGCAATCTTCCCAGCGCGCGCGCCACCCAGACCGAGGCACAGCCATGACCGCAGCAAGCACATCATCCCAGCGCATCGTCTTCCTCGACCGCGACAGCCTGATCGCCAATCTGCGTGTGCCCGCCTTCGCGCACAACTGGGAAGAGTTTCCGCACACCAAGGGCAGCGAACTAACGGTTGCCCGCCTGCAGGGCGCCACGATTGCCATCACGAATAAAGTGCCGCTGCGCGCAGCCGAGCTGGCGCAATTGCCGGACTTGAAGATGATCGCCGTGGCCGCCACCGGCACGGATATCCTCGACCTGGCCGCCTGCCGCGAACGGGGCATCGTCGTGGCAAATATCCGCGACTATGCACGCGCCACCGTGCCTGAACATACCCTGGCACTGATGCTGGCCCTGCGCCGCCAGCTGCTTGCCTACCGCGCCGATGTGGAAGCGGGACTATGGCAGGCGTCCGACCGCTTTTGCCTGTTCGGCCACCCGATCCGCGACCTGGCCGGCAGCCGTTTGGGTTTGCTCGGCTACGGCGCGCTGGGCAAGGCCGTGGCCCAGCTGGGACGCGCTTTCGGCATGCAAGTCATCGTGCACAACCGTTCTGCCATCGAAGACGATGGCGTGACGCAAGTGACGTTCGACGAGCTGCTGGCCACTTCCGACGTGCTCAGCCTGCACCTGCCCTTGACGGACCAGACGCGCAATATCCTTGGCGCCGAGGAACTGGCGCGCATGCAACCCACGTCCCTGCTGATCAACACGGCACGGGGCGGCCTCGTCGATGAGGCGGCGCTGGCCACAGCATTGGCGAACGGCGTGATCGCTGGCGCCGGCTTCGACGTGTTATCCACGGAACCACCGCTGCCCGACAACCCGCTGTTGAACTTGCGCCTGCCCAACTTCATCCTCACGCCGCACACGGCCTGGGCCAGCGGGGAAGCCATGCAGAAGCTGGCCGACATCCTGATCGGCAACGTGGAAGCATTCGAGCGGGGGGCGCCCACGAACGTGGTGGCATGAGCCTGTTAAACGAACTCGATGACCTGCTGTGCAGCGACGACGATGAATACGACCGCCTCGACCTGTTCCTCGAGGCGGCCGAGCTGATCGGGCAACTACGGACGGCTGACGCGCCCGCATGGTCGGTCTAACAGCCCAAGCCGTTGGGAAAATCCAGTACCTGGCGCGCGATAGCCAGGTGGTCCACTACCAGCAGGATGCTCAGGGGAGGCTTGTTCATCGAATGCCGGCAAGGCGCGCATACAGCCAGAAGTTGCCGGATCTTCCACGAATCTGCCGGTAGCTGCGCAGATAGCCTTCCCGCTCAAAAGCGCAGCGCCCGAGCACGCGCAGCGAGCGAGTATTACTTTCCAACACGGTTGCCTGGATGCGCAGCAAGCCCATGCGCTGGAAGCCCCAGTCCACGACAGCGTTCACGATCGAGGTAGCCACGCCCTGCCCCCAGACGGCAGGTGACAGGTCGTAGGCGATCTCCGCCGTGCGATGCTGCGGGGAAATGGCATTCAAGCCTATCGTGCCAACCAGCTGGCCGCCGTCGCGTAGCACCACGGCCAGGCGCATGGGAGAAGATGGCGCGGACGATGCGTAGTCATCGAAATTGGGCAGCAAGTCCTCGATACAGCGCAAGTTCCAGCTTGTGTGTTCCACAACGGCGCAGTCGGCCAGGTAGGCATACCAGGCAGGCGCGTCGCTACGCTCCAGCTGGCGCAAAGTCACCAACGGATGCTCTAAAGCGGGTAGATCAACAACTTTCATCGCCTTATGTCCTCCTCATGCTAGCGGGCAATCGGCAGCCAGCCAGGCCGCGAAATCATCGGCGGCCAGTTCGAAATCCTCGCGCTGCATCGAGCCATGC
>NZ_LT607651.1:140671-188368 GCF_900095265.1 Janthinobacterium sp. UMAB-56
CGCCGCTGTCATCGCCGATGGTGAAATAGCCGGGACAGGCCTGCGCAGTGTCATAGGTGGCATTGCGTTCCATCAAACTATCCGCGCCATACAGCAGGACCTGCTCGCCGTAGATGCCTTCCTGCCCATCCTGGAGAAAACTCAGATAGTAGGTCGGCAGGCTGCGGCCTAGCGATTGCTCGAACGCGTCGATATCTTGCCCGCTCACGCGGCGCCCTTGCGCCGTGCTTCCCACTCGCGTCGCAGCAAGCCGTACAGGGCAGAGTCGCTGACGTGGCCGGCCACGATCCAGCGTTCAGGCAGAAAACCTTCCTTGTTGAAACCCTGGCGTTCCAAGGCACTGGCCGAGCCGGCGTTGAGCGGGTCGATATCGGCTTCCAGGCGGTTCAGGTCGCGCTCGACGAAGGCGAATTCGATCAGCGCGGACAAGGCTTCGTGCATATAGCCCCGCCCCCAGTACGGGCGGCCCAGGGCGTAGCCGATTTCAGCGCGGCGGTTCTGGCGGTGCTCGGAAAACAGGCTGCAACTGCCCAGGTATTCGCCCGTCGCCTTCAGCTCGACGGCGAAGCGGAAAAATTCCTCTTTCTCGAAGGCGGCGCTGTCTTCGGCGATCTGGCGCGCGGCGCGGCCGACATCGGTCCACGGCGGCTCACTGAAATAGCGCATCACCTCCGGATCGGCATGCATGGCGAATTGTGCCGCTTCATCGGATGGCTGCGGCTTGCGCAGGATCAGGCGTTCGGTATTAAGGATTTTCGTGTAAGCCATGCGACTCCAATCGAAGGTGTATACGGGTGATGCTTATTATTCCATGCAACTATAACGATGTGGCAACTTTGTGGCACGGCTTTTTAATGTAGTATGGCAATGTATTTCCATATCATTGATACAACTCCAGCATCCACGGATGCACGCAGCAACATATGCAGCCAACGCCAACCATGTCCATCGCTAGAATCCACCTCACCCTGCCGCTCGCCATCATCGCCTTGGCCGTCTGGCTGGGCTTGAGCATGGGCGGCCGCTGGCTGGAATTCGCCGGCTACGCCTTGCCGGGCGCAGCCGTCACCGGCCGTATCGGTCTGTCGTGGGCGCTGGCCGCCCTGTTCGCGCTGGCGCTGCTGCTGGCATCCAGCCGGCGCCGCGCGGCGGGCCTGTGCGCGCCTCCGCTGAAAACGCTGTGGCTGGTCTGGCCGCCCCTGTTGTATGCCTTGCTGATGCTGTTGCTGGCCTGGGCCGGTGGCTGGCCGCAGCCGCGCGTGCTGCTGATCGTCGCCTGCAACGCGGCGCTGGTAGCCATCTCGGAAGAGCTGATGTTCCGCGCCATCTTGCTGCAAGGTATGCTGGACCGCTACGCCGTCTGGCCTGCCGTCTTGCTGTCCTCGGCACTGTTCGGCCTGGCCCATACGGCCAATGGCTTAACCACCGGCGACGTCAGTGGCGCGATGTGGCAAGCCATCGCCGCCACGCTGCAAGGCGTCGGCTATGCCGCCATCCGCCTGCGCACCCGCTCGGTATGGCCCATGGTCCTCGTGCATGGACTGTGGGACTACGCACTCGTGACGGCCACCTTGCCGCATCCGGCCGAAGACGGTGCGTCTATCCTGCCGACTATCGCCCTGCTGGCCGTGCTGCCCTTGTGCCTGTACGGCGTCTACCTGCTGCGCACCAGCCAGCGGGCGGTCCTGTCTCAACTGCCACTATAGGAATGTGCATGGCGTTTTTTTCACGTGATTACGAGGTATTCCTGCTACTGGCCGCGCCCGATGCACCGCCACTGTGGAATGCGGCGCAATGGATACCGTTTGCCGCCAGCCTCGATGGCCTCGTGGCGCAAGCGCGGGGCAAGGCCGGCGTGCGCAGCCATCAATACAATCCCCAGGGCAAGCCGATTGCCTTTGGTCGCCTGGGCTGGGATGAGAAATCGCACGCCAAGTGGACGCACACGCCGGAAACACGCGAAGCGCGCTTCATGAGCCTGGAAGCGTGGGCGCCCACCTGGACCCTCTGCGAAAAAGACAATCTGGCGCCCGATGTGTTCCTTGCCCTGGCCAATGAATCGCTGCTGGGACTGGAAAACAAACCCCTGCAGTTCGGCCAGCGCCTGGTGTGCGCCATCGCCACGGACATGGGTCTTGATGCGGCCGCTACCTTGCGGCAATCCCTGGCGCAACTGGCCACGCAGCAAGACGCCGTCATCTTCGCCCATACGCGGCGCCAGTGGGGCCGCGCCGCGTATGGCGGTTTCACGGGCGCCATCCAGGATATGCTGATCGGTGGCCTGTTCCAGCCAGACGACCCGCATGCGCGACCGCTCGATGCGGCCACGTTCCGTGAAAACTGGACCTTGCTCGACATCCCCCAATCCTGAACGGACTCCCATGCAACGCCTGACCTTCGCCATCGTGCTGTGCTGGAGCGTCCATGCGGGCGCCTTCGAACTGAGCGGCACCATCCGCAGCAACGGCCCACCGCTGCCGCCAGCCATCAGCATCGTTGCCGAGCGCATGCACGGCGAGCCGCAGATACATGGCACGGTCGAGAATGGCCGCTACCGCATTGACGTACCGGAAGGCGCCACACTGGCACTGTTCCTGCAATCGCCCGACTGGGAAGCGGAACCCAAGCTCATCTTCAGCGCGGCCACGGCGGACGCGCCGGACTTCCTGCTGTATCCGGCGGCAGTGCCCGAAGCGACGCTGGCAGCCGAATTGCGGACCATGGAGCTGGAAGACCAGGCCCTGCGCGCGGGATTCCCGCCAACGGGGCCGGACCTGGCCACACGCCAGCGCATGCTGGCCACGGATGGCGCACGCGAGCAACGCTTGCGGCAAATCATCGCCAGCAAGGGCTGGCCCACGCAATCGATGGTGGGCTACAAGGCAGCGGGCAGCGCCTGGCTGATTGTCCAGCACGGCTCGAAACATTTTCTGAAAAGCAGCCTGCCGCTGATGCGCGCAGCAGCGGCACGGGGGGAGATCACGCTATCAAAGCTGGCACTGGCGATCGACCGCGACCTGTGTAACGACAATCAGCCGCAGCTGTACGGCAGCCAGTTCCACACGGATAGCACCGGCAAGACGGTCCCCTTCCCCATCGACGATCCGCAGCGGCTGGATCAGCGCCGCGCCAGCATGGGGCTCGAACCCTATAGGCAATACCGGCAGCAATTCGAACAGGACAATTGACAACGCCATCGATTGCATTGCATGCTTACCCCATGCCATCGCCATTCCCGCCCCTGCCATCGATTATTGCCGCCATTCGAACCATGGTGGCTGGGCAGGAATGACATTGACCAAGCCGCCTGCAAGGCGGCTAGGCTTCATCTGGCGTCTCGCAGGCTGTGTTTCCCTCACCTGAAAGCGCGACCATGCAAGCCACTTCCAGTACCACCGCCGTCCCCACCACCACCGCCACCCTGCACCTGGTGTGCGGCAAGATTGCTTCCGGAAAATCCACCCTGACGGCCCGGCTGGCCAGTGCGCCGCAGACCGTACGCATCAGCGAGGACAGTCTGCTGGCGCAGCTGTATCCGGGCCAGATCGCCAGCCTGGCCGACTACGTGGCTTGCGCGGCGCGGCTGCGCGCGGCCATCGCCCCTTTGGCCCTGCAGATGCTGCAGGCAGGTGTCTCCGTCGTGCTCGATTTCCCCGCGAATACGCCGGCCAGCCGCGCCTGGATGCGCGCGTTATTCCAGCAGGCAGGCACGCCGCACGTGCTGCATTACCTCGACGTGCCGGACGACGAATGCAAGGCGCGCTTGCGCCAGCGCAATGAAAGCGGGCTGCACCCGTTCGCCACCAGCGAGGCGCAATTTGATGCAATCACGCGCCACTTCGTGCCGCCCGACGCATCGGAAGGCTTTCACATCGTGCGGATTGCCGCTTAAAACGTTCCCGGCAGCAGGATTTTCTTGTCCACATGCTGCAAGTCGCGCAAGCCGCAAAACGCCATCGTCAAATCGAGTTCATTGCGGATGATGTCCAGGCAGCGCGTCACGCCCGGGCCGCCCATGGCGCCCAGGCCGTATAAAAATGGGCGGCCGATGTACACGCCTTTCGCGCCAAGCGCCACGGCCTTGATCACGTCCTGGCCCGAGCGGATGCCGCCATCCATGTGCACTTCGATCTGCTTGCCGACGGCGTCGACGATGGCGGGCAAGGCTGCGATCGACGATTGCGCGCCATCGAGCTGGCGCCCGCCGTGGTTCGAGACGATCAGCGCATCGGCGCCGCTTTCCACTGCCAGGCGCGCGTCTTCGGGGTCCATGATGCCCTTGATGATGAGCTTACCGCCCCAGCGCTGCTTGATCCATTCCACGTCCGCCCACGACAGGCTCAGGTCGAACTGCTGCTGCGTCCAGGCCGACAAGGACGACATATCGGACACGGACGTGGCGTGGCCGACGATATTGCCGAAGCCGCGGCGCTTCGTGCCCAGCATGCCCGCCACCCAGCGCGGCTTGGTGGCCATGTTGAGGATGTTCGGCAGGGTCAGCTTCGGCGGCGCCGACAGGCCGTTGCGCAAGTCCTTGTGGCGCTGGCCCAGCACCTGCAAGTCCAGGGTCAGCACCAGCGCGCCGCACTTGGCCGCCTTGGCACGGTCGATCAAACGGTTGATGAATTCGCGGTCTTTCATCACGTACAGCTGGAACCAGAACGGTTTCGTCGTGTTCGACGCCACGTCCTCGATCGAGCAAATGCTCATGGTCGACAGGGTGAACGGCACGCCGAATTTTTCAGCGGCCTGGGCCGCGAGAATTTCACCATCCGCATGCTGCATGCCCGTCAAGCCCGTGGGCGACAGGGCCACCGGCATGGAAACCACCTGTCCGACCATGGTCGAGGCCAGGCTGCGGTTTTCCAGGTTGACGGCCACGCGCTGGCGGAACTTGATCCTGGCGAAATCGCTGTTGTTGGCGCGGTACGTCGATTCCGTCCAGGAGCCGGAATCGGCATAGTCGTAAAACATGCGCGGCACCCGTTTCTGGGCCAGCACGCGCAAGTCTTCGATGCAGGTGATGATACTCATGCGTTTCCTCGGTCGATGGCAAGTCGAACCATGATCGTGCATTTGCCGGCAATTGTCTATCCGACAGGCAAGACTGACGGACAGGGCGTGGCTTACCAGTCGCGCGCGCCGAGGATTTTCTCGCCCAGCACAGTCAAACGCGCCTGCGGATAGCGCAACTTTTCCTTTTCCTCGGGATCGCCGGGAAACGCGTAGCCCTGCGGCGCGCTGCGCTCGCGCCAGCTTTGCACGCGCCAGTCGCGCAAGGCTGGCTTGTCTTCCTGGGCGGGCGTAAAGGAAATGTATTGCGCCAGGCGCACCTGATCCGTGGAGGTGTTCGGACGGATGCCGTGCGCCAGCAGACTGTTAAAGATCAACAACTCGCCTTTCTTCATGGCGATGAATTGCACCGGGTACGGCACCGTCGCCAAGTCAGGCTGCCATGGGTTGCGATCAAGAGGCACGGTCTTGCGCCATGCCAGCAAGTTGTTGAACAGCTCCGGATAACATTGAAAACCGCCGCTCTCGAGGGAGGTGTCGGACAGGGCCAGCACGCCCTGCACGTTGACGGGCAGCGGGTCGAGCGTGGTATCGGCATCCCAGTGGATGAAGCCGCCAAACTTGCGCTTGCCCTTGTTCGGCGTGTTCAGGTTGGCGCGGTCGATGGTCACCCACAGGTCTTCGCGGTCCCAGATGTCGACAAAGGCGTCAACTACGCGCGGGGTCTGGCGGTTATCCCACAGGGTCTGGTTGTGATAGGCCTCGACCATGCCGGAACCGTTGAGCTCTTTCATCGCGTGGTCGCGCAACTGGTCCCGGTTCCAGGTGGAGGCATCATGCTGGTCGAGTCCCTGGAATTGCCACAGAAAATCCGTCGTGCGCTGTACTTGCTCTGGCGACACCGCATCCTTGACGATGACATAACCATAGGTTTTCCAGTGCAAAAAATCGCTGTCGGACAGCACGCGCAAGGGCAGCTGTTTTTGTATGTCGCGCAACTGGGTCTGTGCCGTATAGGCCACGGACGGATTGCCTGGACGGTCTTGGCCGTATTGGTATGGGTTCTGCATCGCTGTCTCCCGTGTTGGTGTGAGACAGATTGTGCGATGGCACGGCCAGCTGAAATACACGCCGAGCGGCCAATACTGATACTATCCTGACTATTGATAGCATCAAAACGTCATCATGACGCCTTTATTTGAACAAGTCACAATCCCGACAGGCCACTCCTGGGGCTTGCTGTGGCGCAAACTCGACACCATTCCCTTCCTCTGGCATTACCACCCGCAGTTCGAGCTGACCTTGACGGTCAATGCGCGAGGGCAACGCTACATCGGCGACCACTTGGGCGATTTTGAGCCTGGCGACCTGGTGCTGGTAGGACCAAATTTGCCGCACACCTGGTCGGCCAGCGAGCGCATCGACAGCGCGCAGCCCATGCTGGCGGTCGTCGTGTGGTTTTCACTCGAGTGGGTGGAACAGCTGGCGAGCTGTTTTCCGGAATTGTACGGCTTGCGCCAACTGGCGCGCCGCGCCGGCCCTGCCCTGCATTTTTCGCCGGCAGCGAGCGCGCGCAGCGCAGATAAACTGCTGCAATTGAACACGCTGGCTGTGCCGCAGCGCCTGCCGCTGTTGCTCGACGTGCTGCTGGACCTGGCGGGCGATGCAGACGCGCAACCGCTGGCATCAGCGGCGCAGGCGCCGATGCCCGATGGGCAGCACAAGCGCATGGCCGCCGTGTTTGACTTCATGCACGCGCATTTCCGCGAAGAGATCGCACTCGAGACCCTGGCGCAGCTGGCTGCCCTGTCGCTGGGCGCCTTCCACCGCTGCTTCAAGCGCCACGCGCATTGCACGCCGGGCGAATACTTGGCGCGGCTGCGCATCGGCCGCGCCTGCCAACAGCTGATAGAAGGCAATCTCGCCATCGCCGTCATCGCGCAAGAGGCGGGCTACCGCAACCTGGCGCATTTCAACCGCCAGTTCCGCGCCGCCAGACAAGTCACGCCGCGCGCGTTTCGCCGGCAATACCGGCGTAGCGCCACAGGCGCAGCGTAAATCCATGCAGAAACGAAAAAGGGGATCAGATTTTACAATCTGACCCCCAATATTCTGGTGCGGCTGGCAGGAATTGAACCCACGACCCCTTGGTTCGTAGCCAAGTACTCTATCCAGCTGAGCTACAGCCGCCTAAGACAAGATTATAGCAGGGCTTTGCAGAATGGCAAAGGGCGCCGTGTGGATATTTCACAATTGCCCAGGCCGCCAGCATGGCTCCTGCCTGCCCGATGTCATGACGAAAAAAAACCCGGAAAGCGAGCTTTCCGGGTTTTTTCTTTACTGCTAATACTGGTGCGGCTGGCAGGAATTGAACCCACGACCCCTTGGTTCGTAGCCAAGTACTCTATCCAGCTGAGCTACAGCCGCGCAGGCAAACATTATAGCGTATTCATTTCGCTTTGAAAAGTTCGATTTTTCAATCGCTTAGCTGATTTTGCAGAATACCGCCCCGCACCATCAAGCACCTTTTCACTACCGAAAAGCCGACGCCTTTCATCGATGGACGCAGCTGCTTTCACAGTGGCGTCCAGCGCATCGAGAAGTTGCTGTCTCGAAAGAAGCGGGATTATAGGGACTGCTTTACAACCTGTCCAGTGCTATCTGCAGGCGGCGCGCAAGCGTGCGGTGGGGCGCGCTGCTTGGGGCTACAATACCAGCCAGACAGGGGCGTTTGCGCGTCCCATCATTCATGATGGCTGGCAGTTCCATCATGCCCCACTAACTGAGCTCAGCGACGGCGGCCCGGCCGGGCAAAAGCCCGTGCGGCAGCCTCACTGTTGCAGGATGTCCGATGGCCAAGCATGACCGCAAGCAAAATCTGCTGCCCCCATCAGCGCCGCTGAGCCTGTCAAACGAGCGCCTGGTCAACTTGCTAGAGAGCATCACCGATGGCTTGTGCCTGCTCGACCGCGACTGGACCATCCGCTACCTCAATGCGCGCGGCGCTGACATGCTGGCGCCGCAGCACGCGCCTGGCGCCAGCCTGGCGGGCAAGAACTTGTGGCAAGCCTGCCCCGACCTGCTGGGAACGGAACTGGAAACGCAGTACCGGCGTGCCATGGCGCAGCAGCACAGCTGCAGTTTCGAGCTGCCATATCCGCTGCTGGGGCACTGGCTGGAAGTACGCGCCTTCCCTTGCAGCGATGGCTTGACTACGTATCTGCAGGACATCAGCCAGCGCAAGGCGGCCGAGGAGAGCTTGCGCCACAGCGAGGAAGACTTGCGCGCGCTGGCCAATTCCATCCCCCAACTGGCCTGGATCGCCAGCTTCGACGGCACCATTGCGTGGTACAACCAGCGCTGGCACGACTACACGGGCACCAGCGCCGAACAGATGGCGGGCGATGGCTGGAGCATCGCCTATGACGCGCAGTACCTGCCGCCCATGCTGCAAGCCTGGAAGGCCGCCTTGCGCGATGGCACGCCCTTTGAAATGGAATTTCCCATCCGTGGCGCCGATGGCCAGTACCGCTGGTTCCTGACGCGTGCCAATCCCGTGCGCGACCGTGGCGGCCAGCTGCTGCGCTGGTTTGGCACGAGCACCGATGTCGACCAGGTCAAGCGCGCGCAGGAAGCCTTGCGCGATGAGACGCGCGTGCTCGAGTTGCTCAACAATACGGGCGCGACCCTGGCCGGCACCCTCGACTTGCCGGCCCTGCTGCAGGCAAGCGTCGATGCGGCCACGCGCATCAGCGGCGCGCGCTTCGGCGCCTTTTATTATGACGATGCGGGAGAGTTCCACGACAGTCCCGCCGCCCTGCCCTTGGCGCGCGCCGTCAACGGCATCAGCCTGGGCCAGGCCGATGCCATTGCCACGGAACTGCGCCAGGGAGCTGCCATGCGCCAGAACGATTTGCTGGCCGCGCCTGACGCCAGCGCCGACGGCACGCCGGCGCTGCGCAGCTGTCTGAGCCTGCCCGTCAGTTCGCGCTCGGGCCTGTTGTTGGGGCGCTTGCTGCTGGGCCATCCGCAAGCGGGCATGTTCAGCGCACGCAGCGAGCGCATCGTCTCGGCCATCGCGGCCCAGGCCGCCGTCGCGCTCGACAATACGCGCCTGTACGCGGCCGCCACGCGCGCCGCCGAAGAGCGCAAGGTGCTGCTCGACAGCGAACGCGAAGCGCGCGCCGAGGCCGAGCGCACGAACCAGCTGAAAGATGATTTTCTCGCCACCCTGTCGCACGAATTACGCACGCCGCTGTCGGCCATCCTGGGCTGGGCCCAGGTGCTGCGGAGCGGCACGCGCGACCAGGCCGACCTGCACCGCGGCTTGCAAAGCATCGAACGCAATGCACGCGCACAGGCGCAGCTGATCGAAGACTTGCTCGACATGAGCCGCATCACTTCAGACAAGGTGCTGCTCGACCTGCAAACCATCGTGCCCGCCAGCATCATCGCCTCGGCCATCGAAACCCTGCGCCCGGCGGCCGACGCCAAGCACATCGCCATTCACACCAGCATCGCCAGCGATGCGGGCAGGATCACGGGCGACCCCAGCCGTATCCAGCAAATGATCTGGAACCTGCTGTCGAATGCCCTGAAGTTCACGCCGCAAGGGGGCCGGGTCGATATCGGTGTGCGCCGCGAGGCCACCCGCCTGCTCATCACGGTGAGCGACAACGGCGTCGGCATCAAAAAGGATTTCCTGCCCCACGTGTTTGACCGCTTCCGCCAGGCCGACGCCTCGACCACGCGCCGGCATGGCGGCCTGGGCCTGGGACTGGCCATCGTCAAGCATCTGGTGGAGCAGCATGGCGGCACCGTCACGGCCAGCAGCGCCGGCGACATGCAGGGCGCCAGCTTTACCGTCCGCCTGCCTCTGGGGACGCCGGCCGCGCCCGTGCGCCAGCCATGACTTGCGCGGCGTCACTGTGCTGCTGGTCGATGACGAAGCCGATGCGCGCGAAATGACGGCGCGCATCCTGCGCGAGCATCATGCCGAAGTGCATGGCGCCGGCAGTGTGGCGCAGGCGCTACAATTGCTGCAGTAGCTGCGCCCGCATGTGCTTGTCATCGACATCGCCATGCCCGATGCCGGGGCTGTCGACTTGCTGGCGCAGATCCGCGCGCACGCCTCCCCTGATGCGGTGCGGCTGCCCGCGCTGGCACTGACGGCGTTCACGCCAGCGCAGGACCGCCAGCGGGCGCTGGCCGGCGACTTCCAGTCCTGCGTCTCGAAACCGCCCGACCCGGACGAACTGTTGGCGGCCGTGGCGCAACTGGCCGCAGCGCGCGTGACCGACCGGCCGTCCTGACCGCCCGCGCACGTCGGCAAAAAATCCCGAGAAAAGATGGTGCAAAGAAATACATAGTGCAGTACAAAATGACTATTTTCATGGGTGAGCCTTCCTACTTTCAGACGCGGCACTGTCCTACAAGCAACTAAGCTGAAATTTGCTACACTTAAATGCAGAAGCACACCTGCACGGCAGGCAAGAGACCGGCAACCTTGGCTGCCCTCAGTGGCAGAAGCGAGTTCAAGCGCTGTTGTGCGCCCTATCTTGTTGCAAGGCGCTACTATCTTCCCCACTGCCGTCAGCCGCGCCGCCGGCCCTTGGCTGCGGTACAAGCCAGTGTTGCATAGACCGTATAACCGAGACCCTACATGCCCAGCCAAGATGAGATTTTGAAAGCCAAAATTTTGGTCGTTGACGATTCGCCCGACAATGTCGACCTGATGCTGGAAATCCTGCGCGATGCGGGCTATACCAACGTCATGGCCACCATGCGTCCGGCCCAGGTCTGCCCCCTGCACCGCGAACATTGCTACGACCTGATCTTGCTGGATTTGCAAATGCCGGAACTCAATGGTTTCCAAGTCATGAAAGGCTTGAAGGAAATCGAGCATGGCGGCTACCTGCCCGTGCTGGCCCTGACGGCGCAGCCGAGTTTCAAGATTGCCGCCCTGGAAGCGGGCGCGCGCGACTTCATCAGCAAGCCCTTCGACCTGATGGAAGTGCACAAGCGCATCCACAACATGCTGGAAGTGCGCCTGCTGTACAAGGAACTGGCGCAATACAGCAAGCAGCAGCAGGAATTGGCACTGCACGATCCGCTGACGGGCTTGCCCAACCGGCGCCTGCTGGAAGACCGCATAGAGCATACCCTGCAGCAATCGGCCCGCAGCCGGGGCAAGTCAGCCATCCTGTACCTGGACCTGGACGGCTTCAAGGCCATCAACGACAGTTACGGCCACGGCTATGGCGATGACATCCTGAAAATGGTGGCGGCGCGCCTGGTGGGCGCCTCGCGCAAGGAAGACACGGTGGCGCGCATCGGCGGCGACGAATTCGTCATCGTGCTGGGCAACCTGGCGGGCAAGGGCGACGCGCGCGAACCGGCGGCCAAGCTGATCGAAGTCATTTCCGATCCTTATTTCATCAACGACCTGACCTTGCGCCTGTCGACCAGCATCGGCATTGCAATCTACCCGGACGACGCCAGCACCGTCGAATCCCTGCTGGGCGTGGCCGACACGGCCCTGTATGAAGCCAAGCGCGCTGGCAAGAACCGCTTTTGCTGCTCGCCCCACGAAGTGCTCGCGTCGCAGGTGAACGTGCAAAAAAGCGGCATCCCCTCGATCGCCTGAACTTACTTTCCGTACGGCACAAAAAAACCGGCTAGCCCTCATCAGGCCAGCCGGTTTTTTATGTTCAGCAGGCTTTATTTCTTGCCAACCGACGCTTCTTGCTTGCCCGCGTGCTGGTGGTCCGTTTGCGCATTGACGGTTTCCGGCGGCACTTCGATGCGCGTGATGCCGGCATCGACGGAGATCGGGTCGCTGGCGGGGAAGGTCATTTCCACGGCGTCGTCGAGCAATTCTTCCTTGGCCCGCTCTTCACCGCTCATGCCCTCTTCATCGGCAAGGATGGCCAGCGCGCTGGCCCATTTGACGAAATTGAGGTTGGACAGTTCGCGCACGGTGTTCACGCCAAACGCTTGCTGCAAGGCCTTGGCGTCCTTTGCGCTGACGCCGCGCAGGGCGCTGATGGGGGCATTGACGATGTCGCGGAAGCTTTTGTCGGCGTATTCCTGGTCGACGATGGTATCGATATTCATGGCATGTCCTTTCGTTTCGGTAAGCGGGCCTGCGCTGCGCCCTGTGCCGCTGTGACGGCTATGCTGCATGGGGAAAATGCATGCCTCCACTATGGCAGCGCGCGGCGCCCCGGTATGTGCGCAGCCGTACGTAACGATGGGAACCGTGCGCACTGGCGTGAACGATAATCTTGCCTATGATATAAAAATGATGGAAGGAGATTAAAATTGCCGAAAAGACAGAAATTTTCCATCCATGCGCCCCGCGATGAAATCCTCATGTATGATCCACAACTTGAATTTGGTCCACCTTTCACCATTCACGGGGCGCTATGTCCGCACAAACAGATCCGAACAAGGAAGCGGCGCATGCCGATGCGGAACGCGCCGCCGACCTCAGCGAGTTGCTGGGCCATGTCAACACCAGCTGGGACAATGAACGGCGCGCCCTGTCGCGCCAGCTGCACGACAGCCTGGGCTCCTCGCTGACGGCGCTGACCATGCACCTGTCGCTGCTGACGCAAAAAATGCCGCAGGAAGCGGCCTTGCTCGACCGTGCGGCGACCATGAAGCAATTGCTGCTGAATGTGATTGAAACCAACCGGCAAATGCAGATGAAGCTGTGGAATGACAAGCTCGAGTTTCTCGGCGTGAACGTGGCACTGGGCGAGCTGGCCGCGCAATTTGCCGAACAACACAAGATTACCGTGCGCTGCAGCCTGCCCGAAGATGAACTGATTTGCCCCCGCAACGTGGGCGTGGCCCTGCTGCGCACCCTGGAAGAGGCGCTCAGCAACATCGCCACGCACGCCAGCGCCACGCAGGTGGACATCATCATCGACGACAACGACGAAGCGCTGATGATGACCGTCAAGGATAACGGCAGCGGCTTGCCGGCCAGCGAGCCCGTCGAAATGCACAAGCATGGCCTGCGCTCCGTGCGCGAGCGCGTGCAGTACCTGGGCGGCAGCCTGAGCCTGGCGGCCAATCCGCAAGGTGGTACGGCCCTGACCGTCGTCTTGCCGCGCATTAGCCCGAAAGAATAGTCATCGCGCGGCGGGACCGGGCCATAGCGCCGCCGGGCCGCCCTGCCCCGCTGAACGAGTCAACGACAGGAGATCGTATGCAACGATACGCAAGCACCCTGCTGGCAGCGCTGCTGGCCGTCGGCCCCGCCCAGGCCGCCGAAAAGGTCGTGGCGCCGCCGGAAACCGTGGACAAGCTGGCCTGGCTGGCCGGCTGCTGGAATGTCGACGGCGCCGAGCCTGGCTCCGGCGAACAATGGAGCACGGCCGCCGGCGGCACCCTCCTGGGCGCCAGCCGCACCGTCAAGGGCGGCAAGACGACGGCCTTTGAATTCGTGCAGATCCGCCTCACCGACCCGGGCCAGCTGGCCTACATCGTGCAGCCGTCGGGCCAGCCACCCGTGATCTTCAACCTGCTGCGCCAGGATAAGCCGAATGAATTCATCTTCGCCAACCTGGACAATGACTTCCCGAGCCGCATCATCTACCGCCACGACAGCGAACGCATCTTGCATGCCAGCATCACCGGCACCTTGAAGGGCAAGCTCACCACCATAGCCTTCCCCATGACGCGGGGCCGCTGCGAAACGGCGCCCAGCGCCCGCAGCAAAGTGCGCTGATGTAATAAAAAGGGGCCGCAAGGCCCCTGGTTTGCCACGGCGCCTAGCGCCTGCTGCAACTTGCCTAGTGCAGCTTGACCTGCGGCGTGCTGCGCTTGATGAGGAAGCGGCCCATGGCCAGGACGGCCGTGCGCACGCTGCCCAGCACGGCGTTGTGATGCATCAGGTGCAGGCTGACATACATCATGCGCGCGACAAAGCCTTCGACGAACCAGCTCAAGCCCTTCAATGAACCCATCAAGGTGCCCACCGAGGTAGTGCGGCCGAAGGAAACGAGCGAACCGTAGTCCAAGTATTCGTACGGCTTCGTTTGCGGCGGTTTGCCCTTCGCTTGCAGCAGAAAGGTTTTCAACAGGTAGTCGGCTTGCTGATGGGCAGCCTGGGCGCGCGGCGGCACCAGCTTGCCGTCCGGTCCCGCGCAGGCGGCGCAATCGCCGAGCGCGAAAATATTCGCGTGGCCTTGCACATTGAGCATGCCGCTCACTTCCAGCTGCCCGGCGCGGTTGGTCGGCAAGCCCAAGGTCGACAGGAATTCCGGCGCACGGATGCCGGCGGCCCACACGCAGATGTCGGCCGCATAGCTGGTGCCGCTCGCCACCGTCACCTTGTCGGCTTCGATCGTGGTGACGCGCGTATCGGTCACGACGGTGATGCCATGCTGGTGCAGCAGTTTCGAGGCGGCAATGGAGACGCGCTCGGGCAGCGGCGCCAGGATGCGCGGCGCTCCTTCTAGCAGGGTGATGCGCACATCCTTGATGGCGTTGAGACTCTGGAAACCATACGCGGCATACACGCCGCTCGCTTCGCGCAATTCGGCCGCCAGCTCCACGCCCGTGGCGCCGCCGCCGATGATGACGATGTCCACGCCCGGATGGCCCGCGTCGCCCTGGCGCTGCTCGGCCATGGCCAGCAGTTTGAGCAAGGTCAAGCGGAAACGTTCAGCGTCTTCCGTGGCATTCAGGGAAATCGTGTTTTCCCTGGCGCCGGGCACGCCGAAGTAATTCGAGGTGCTGCCCACGGCCAGCACCAGCTGGTCGTAGTGGATTGTACGCTGCGGCAAGAGCTGTTCATCCTTGTCAGTGGCGATGGCACCCACGGTGACGCTGTTCGACGCCGCATCGAGCGCGATCAAGGGGCCATAGACATAGGTAAAACCATTGTCATGCGCCAGCATCTGGTACGACAGGCCCTCTTGATGAATATCCAGGGTGCCGGCCGCCACTTCATGCAGGGACGGCTTCCAGATATGGTACAGGCGGCTGTCGACCAGGGTCACCTGGCCGGGGCCGAGCTTGCGGCTGAGTTTGCAGGCCAGCTCCAGGCCGCCTGCACCGCCACCTACGATAACGATTTTACTGTGCAAAGCTCCTCCTGCCTGTTAATCCCGGTGCCCGTTGCCGTGACCATTGTCATGGCCCTTGCCCGGTTTGTTGTCATGCTTGTCGCGCTTGTCAAAGTGCTTATCACGCTTATCATGCTTGTCATCATGACGGCCGCGGTCCGCATAATCGGGACGGCCATGCTCGCCATGCTGCTGGCGGTAGCGAGGCACATATTGATTGTTATACCAGCTATCCTGTACGAAATAGACCTCTTGGTTACAGGCGTTATACTTGCGGCAATGCTTGGACCAGTTCTTCGCATGGCCGGGCGGCACGCGCAAATAGATGGGACGGGCCGAATAGTATTGCGGACGCTGAACGATGACGGGTTGGGCATAGATCAGTTGCGGCGCAGGATAGTCACCCACGTCGATGCGGCCATAAAAGCCGGGCTGGCCGATGCTGACCGACACACCGACCTGGGCAACGGCGGCGGTGGCGGCCGACAGCAAGACGGCAGCAAGAATCAGGGTTTTCATGAGGACACTCCTTTTATCAGTTATGCCGTCATTGTAGACCTTGTACGCCAGGCTGTTTGTTCGCAAGGACACATAAGGAGCGCCGTGACCATCTCACCACAGCTTGCCCAAAGGCATGACCAAGCCGCTGAACAGCGACCAGTCCGGCGACGCCGCCGTCAAACCGCGCGCCATGCCGATATCGATGGCCAGCCGTGGCGTGGGACTGTAGGTGGCGGCCAGCAGCACCTGGGCCGTGGCTGGCGCGCCGTGCAAACGCGTGCCCGACACTTCCGCCGTGGCGCCCCAGCGATCGCTGACGGGCAGGGAAAAGGAGGCGGCCCAGCCCGTTTGCACCCTGCCCGCACCAGGGTCGGAAGCGCCCAGGCGCGTGGCGCTCACGTTGGCATCCACGTGCACGGCGCCCAGGTCGCGGCTGACGATGCCGTTCAGCGACACGTCGCTCTTGCCGCTGCCGATGCTGTCCTTGGCCGTCGGCAATTTCCAGCCCAGTTCCAGGCCCAGCGCCGTGGCGCTGTCGAGCAAAAAGGCGCGCTTGAGCACGAGCGTCGTGTCACCCACGCTCGTTTCGCGCCGGCCCGTGTCATCGCGCGCACGCACGTAGCCTTCGCCTGCGAGCAGCACGCCCCATTCCGGATTGAACGCCAGTTTGAAGGTGTATGGCAGGCTGGCGCGGCGCGTATCATCCGTCTTCGACAGCAGGCCGCCGGCCTCGAATTCCAGCTGGCCCGGCACAGGCAGCTGGGCGGGACTGGCGACGGAAGGACGATACGGCAGGACGGGATCGCCCTCCTGCGCCTGCGCCAGGGGCGCCAGGGCTAGCCACAGCAGGGAGAAACACAGCAAGCGGGGAGACGGCATGGAAGACCGGGAAGTAGTCAATACGCAATAGCGCAATAACGACAGCCTAGCACCAAGCCCGGGCGTCCGTGTTGCACAATCAAGCCAGGCGCCGCACACCCTGTCTGGCGGGCCGCACTGGCCGGCGCAGCGGCGTGACGTTGCTGGACGCTGGCACGGCGATGCGTTCGGCCTGGGCATGCAGGCGGAACACGCCCACCAGTTCCGTCAAAGTCTGCGCCTGGTCTTGCAGCGATTCGGCGGCGGCGGCCGCCTCCTCCACCAGGGCCGCGTTTTGCTGCGTCACCTGGTCCATTTGCAAGACGGCCTGGTTGACTTGCTCGATGCCGGCGCTCTGCTCGGCGCTGGCGGCCGTGATTTCCTGCATGATGTCGGCCACCTGGCGCACGCTGGCGACCACTTCATCCATCGTCTTGCCCGCGTCATGCACAAGTTTGGAGCCGACTTCCACCTGCTCGACGGAGTCGCCGATCAGGGTCTTGATTTCCTTGGCCGCCTGGCTGGACCTCTGCGCCAGGTTGCGCACTTCGGCTGCGACGACGGCAAAGCCGCGCCCCTCCTCGCCCGCCCGGGCCGCTTCCACGGCCGCGTTCAAGGCCAGGATGTTGGTCTGGAAAGCGATGCCGTCGATGACGCTGATGATGTCGACAATCTTGCGCGAGGATGCATTGATCGATTCCATCGTCTGCACCACCTGCCCTACCACGGCGCCGCCCTTGCCTGCCACGTCGGATGCGGCGCCGGCCAGCGCATTGGCCTGGCGTGCATTGTCCGCGTTCTGGCGCACGGCCGACGTCAGCTGTTCCATCGACGATGCCGTTTCTTCCAGCGAACTGGCCTGCTCTTCCGTGCGCGACGACAAGTCCAGGTTGCCCTGGGCGATTTCGCCCGAGGCCGTGTTAATGGTGTCCGTACCCGAACGCACTTGGCTGACGATGCCCACCAGTTTGTCGCGCATGCCTTTCATGGCAAACAGCAGGCTGGTGCTGTCGTGGCTGGCCGTGAGGATCTCCACGGTGAGGTCACCCTCGGCGATGGCGCCGGCGATCTTGACGGCATACGCCGGCTCGCCGCCCAACTGGCGGGTCAAGCCCCGCGTAATCAGCGCGCCCAGCGCCAGCCCGGCCGCCACGCTGCCCAGCACCAGCGCAATCATGAAGCTGCGGCTGGCCTGGTACACGCCGGACGCCTGGGCGGCGGCAGCCTTGGCACGTTCTTCTTTCTGCAGGGAAAGCTTATCCAGCACGCCGTCAAGTTCATCGGCATGCAGCCGCGTCTTGTTCAACAGCTCTGTCAACTGGGCGCTGCGCTGGGCCAGCGGCTCGCTTGCCGCCAGTGCCAGCGCCTGCTGCATGGTGGCGATATACTCCGCTTCCACGGCCGCAAAGCGGGCAAACAATTCCTTGGCGGCCGGCGTGACAAACAGCGGCTGTGCCTTGGCAAGATAGCTTTTGTTCAAATCGAGAAATTTGGCGATGTCGGCCTGGCGCGTGGCGCGCTCCTCGGCGGTGGTGGCCAGCAAGAAATTGCTGCGCGCGCGTCCCACCTTGATCAAGGCGATATTGGCTTCCTTGATGTACGACAAGCCCAGCAATTCTCCGGTGTACATCTGCCCCGCCATGGTATCGATCTTGCCCATGTTGAAGATGCCGATGCCCGCCACGATGGCCCCCAGCAACGCGACACCGAAAAATGCCGCCAGCAAGCGCGTTCCCACCTTCATCCGGTTCAACATGATTCCTCCCTAGACTCGCCGATACTCGATGCAACTGAAGCATGCTGGTCTGAATATAAAGAAAAAACACGGAAAAAAATACTCGGATTGTCACCAAACTACAATTCATTGATATGCAACAACATGCAAAACGGCTTGCCATGCTAGACAAGCCGTTCGCTGCTATCCCGTTAACGCCGGGACTTAATGCCCGCCATGGCCGGTCGGCTTGCGCACCGTCATTTGCACGCCGCCGGTAACCACCGGCTTGCCCGCCCCCTGGCCACGCACGGGTTCCGGCAAGGCGCCCGTCCATTCATAGGCCAGGCTGCCGGCCGGGTGCTTGTACCAGCCCGTGTCGCTGTAGTCGCCCGGCTTCTGATCCTTGCGCACCTTCACCGTGGTAAACATGCCGCCCATGCCGATGGCGCCGAAGGGCCCCTCGCCAGCCATCATCGGCAAGGTATTGTCGGGAATCGGCATCTGCATCTCGCTCATGTCGGCCATGCCCCGCTCGCCCATCACCATGTAGCCGGGCACGAGCTGGTTGATCTTCGCCGCCACGCCCTGGTGGTCGACGCCTATCATGGTCGGCACGTCATGTCCCATGGCATTCATCGTGTGGTGCGACTTGTGGCAGTGGAAAGCCCAGTCGCCCAGGTCGGTGGCGGTGAATTCCACGGCGCGCATCTGGCCCACGGCAATATCCGTCGTCACTTCGGGCCAGCGCGATTCGGGCCGCGTCCAGCCGCCATCCGTGCCCGTCACCTCGAATTCGTGGCCATGCATGTGGATCGGGTGATTGGTCATGGTCAGATTGCCCACGCGCACGCGCACCTTGTCGCCCTGGCGCACCACCATGGGGGCGATGCCGGGGAAGACACGGCTGTTGAAGGTGAACAGATTGAAATCCGCCATGGTCGTGATCTTCGGCGTGTAGCTGCCCGGATCAATGTCGTAGTTGCTGAGCAAGAAGACGAAATCGCGGTCCACCTTCATGAAGTTCGGGTCTTTCGGGTGCGTCACCCAGAAACCCATCATGCCCATGGCCATCTGCGTCATTTCATCGGCATGCGGGTGGTACATGAAGGTGCCGGGGCGCCTGGCGATGAATTCATAGACGAAGGTCTTGCCTGGAGCAATGCCTGGCTGGGTCAGTCCCGTGACGCCATCCATGCCGTTGGGCAGGCGCTGGCCATGCCAGTGCACGCTGGTGTGTTCCGGCAATTTATTGGTGACAAAAATACGCACGCGGTCGCCCTCCACCACTTCGATGGTGGGACCGGGCGACTGGCCGTTGTAGCCCCAGAGATTGGCCATCATGCCGGGCGCCAGTTCGCGCACGACGGGTTCGGCCACGAGATGAAATTCCTTGACGTTGTTGTTCATGCGCCAGGGCAATGACCAGCCATTCAGGGTGACAACCGGCTGGTAAGGGCGCCCGTTCGGCGGTGGCGGCGGCGCCTTGGTATCCGCGCCGGCCATGCTGACGGCTTCCGGCAGGGAAGCCGCGCCCACGCGGCTGACGGCCGCGGCACTCAAGGCGACAGCGCCCGCATTCATGAAAAAGTTTCTACGTGTAATCATCATTATTCCTTGTTGGCAGGGCCGCTGCCATTGATGGCCGATTGCAATGCCGTTTGGGCGATCCAGAAATCGCGCTGGGTCTCGATGGCGCTGTTCACGCTGGCAACTTGTTCGCGCGCGTCGGCCAGCAACTCGAACACGCTGGCCAGCATGCCGTTGTAGCGCAGCAATACTTCATGCGAGATGGCCTTGCGCAGTGGCACAACTTCATCGCGGTAGTGGCGCGCCAGGTCATAAGCCGTGCGGTAGCTCGAATACGCCTCGCGCACTTCGGAGCGGGCCCGCACCGCCGTGCCCGCCGTGCGCTGCAGCGACTGCTCATACAAGGCTTGCGCCTTGGCATTGCGCGCCGAACCCCAGTCGAACAAAGGCAGCTCCAGCGACACGGCATAGCCGTTCTCGCGCGGCGCCTCGCTCGTGCTCTTGTTCGTGTAGCCGACGTCGAGCACATTGATGAAACCCGTTACCTTCGACAGGCCCAGCGCGCTGGCCGTGGCGTGCGCGTCGAGCTTCGCGCTCTGCACGTCGAGGCGCTGCTCCATGGCTTGCGCCTCGATATTGCCGGCGTCCACTGCCTGGGCCGGCAAGTCGGGCAGGCGCGACGGCAAAGTAAAAGCCGTTTGCCTGCCCCACAGGCCCAGCAAGCGCGTCAGGTGCTCGCGCGTGGCGGTGGCCTGGTGGCGCGCGCGGGCCAGGTCGCCGACGGCGTCCGCATAAAACACTTGCTGGCGGGCCTGGTCCAGGCGGCTCCAGTTGCCCGCCTGCCGCAAGCGCGTGGCCAGTTCGGCACCCACCTCGGCCGACAGCAGCGCCCGCTGCATGAAAGCTTCCGTCTGCACGGCGGCCACGGCATTGAAGTAGGCGCGGCGCGTGTCTGCCGCCAGTTGCACGGCGCTGCTGGCGGCCTGCAGTTTGGCTTGCTGGAAACGGCCCCGCTCGATGTTCACGCGCAGCGGCATGGTCAGCAATCCGGCCAGGTCGAAGCTGACACTCCGGTCGATTTCATTGCCCTGGCTGCCATGCGAGCGGCCGAAGGACAGGCCAGGGTTGCGCAAACGCCCCGCTTGCACCAGATCCGCCTCGGACGCGCCCAGTTCGGCCAGTGCCACTTTCATGCCCTGGTTGTTCATCAGGGCAATGCGCACGGCGCTGTCGGCGTCCAAAGGCCGGGCCAGCAGGGATGCCAATTTTTCCTCGCCACCCTGGTCCGCCAGCGCTGCGGGGGCGCCCGTGCGGGCGTCGGCCAGCGCGGACACCGTCTGCATGCCGCCATCGGGGCTGAAGCTGGCGCAGCCGCCGAGCAGCAGGATGATCGCCAGCGCCAGCGGCGTGCGGCAATATGCTTGCTTGAAAGTGGCCATGTCAGTGTCCTTCATGCTGGTGTTGCGGGGCGGGCCGGGCGGCAGGTTCGGCGCTGGGCTTATCCATTGGCATTTTGTGGCCATCCATCTTGTGGCCCTTCATCTTCATCATGCCCATGTGGCCACCGGCCTTGCCGACTTTGTCGTTGCCGGCGCGCCAGGCCTGGTCGGGCGTGGCGTCGTCCTCGGCGGCGGGACGGTAGCCGGTGAAGGCGGAGCGGTAGGTGGCGGCGGGCACGGGTGCTTGCGCGTCTTGCGGGGCGGGCATGGTGGCGGCGGCCGGACTGGCGGCATTGACGGCCAGCGGCAGCGAAACGCAGGCGGCCAGCGCGAGGCTGAATAATTGCTTCATGGTATACCTTGAATAAGGGGTATGGCGCGGCGGGCGCGCGACTGGAACACTGGCGCAGCCGCTGCAAGTTGTTGTGACGTGCGACGGCAGCACCGCCAGGTTCAACGGGCGGTCAGGTGGAGCGCGTGCTTCTTGGGGGACGTTCCGGGCCGGACGGGATATGCCCGGCGAACAGGGAATCGGGCGCCAGGGCCGGCGGCGGCGCGCGCAGGGTCAAGGCTTGCAAGGCGGGCATGCCGGGCGGCGCCGTGGCGCCCACGGTGCACGCCCCATGGTTGCTGCAATCGTGGCCAGCGTGCGTGGCGCCGCCGTCGTCCATGGCCATCTTCATCTGCGCCGGCTGGTCCGCCATCTGCATGTCGGCCATGTCGTGGCATTGGGGTGCTTGTATCACCTGGACGGTGACTGCCGCCACCCGCTCATCCACGCAGCAGCTGCGCATGGCCGACGCAAAGCCCTGCAAAGGCAGCGTGACGGCAAGCAGCCAGAGCAGCGAGCGGGTGAAAAAGCGGAAAAAGGCACGGTTCATGGCAGGACTATAAACCTTCCCACATGGGGAAGGTCAAGTCCATATTAAGCGCGCCGGCCGTGCGTCAGCCAGATCACGTACACGCCGTAGTAGCCCTGCCCTTCAAAGATGGCCTGGCCATCGGAAAAATGTATTTTTTGCACTTCATTGATAGTGAAATAGGCGCGGCCATCGGCCGCCTCCACGTCGCCGCAGTAACGGGCGCGGGGCCGGCAGTAGCCGCTGGCGCGCCCAATGGCCGACATCAGGTCGCCGATCATGAAGTCGGCCATCATTTCGGCCAGCAGCGGCCGGTGGCCGGCCAGCATGCGCGTGATGTCGGGGTAGCCGGCGTCCCTGAGCGCGGGCAGGTCGCTTTCTTCGTACTGCAAATCGTCGACGCGGCAATCCTCGACGAAACTGTTGAACGGCTCGTCGAGCAGTCCCGCCAGCGCCTTTTCCGGCACGCTCAGGCGAAACGGGTGCAGCGGCAGCACGCTGTGCTGGCCGTAGTTGAGTTCGCGGCAGTCGAGGCAGGCCAGCGGGTGGAACTGAGCAGCGACTTCGCAGCGGATGCCAATTTCTTGCTTAAAAGTCATCGATATCCATCCCCGCCATGCCCCTGGTTCTCGTTGTACCGCATCAGGGCCACATGGTAAGCGCTGGCGGGCAAACGGGACGGCCCAGATACAACACGGCGTATCAGTGCATGCGGCGCGGCGCGCCTGTCAGGCGGGCTCCGTGATGCCCACGCGGTTGCGTCCATTTTCCTTGGCCACATACAGGGCAGCGTCGGCCGCCCGCAGCACGGTATCGGCGTCGCCGGCCTCCTGTTCCGAGGACACGACACCCAGCGACACTGTCACCGGGCCGGCGCCGGGAATGTCGGCGGCGGCCACCCTGGCACGCAGGCGCTCGGCCACCTGTAGCGCCACGTCCAGGTCGGCATCGGGCAGCAGCATGATGAATTCATCGCCGCCGTTGCGGCACAGCACGTCGGCATCGCGCGAGCAGGCGCGCATCAGCTGCGCCAGACGCAGGATGACTGCATCGCCCACGGCATGGCCCCAGCGGTCGTTGACTTGCTTGAAATGGTCGATGTCGAGGGCGATGACGGAAAACGGACGCGCCTGCGCCTGCCAGGCTCCCAGCGCCGCTGCCATGCCGCGCCGGTTCGCCAGGCCCGTCAGCGGGTCCGTCTGCACGTCGGTCTTCAACTTGCCGATTTTGTTCTGCAGCAGCCCCAGGCCCTTCAGCAAGGCTTTCTTGATCTGCGCCGCCTCCACATACCACGAGCGGATGGCGGCGATGTGCTCGGCCGTGCCAGGCGTGTCCATGCGCCGCGCGCCTTCGGCCAGCTGCACCAGGGGCCTGGAAATCAGGCTGGCCAGCCACCAGATGAATGGCAGGCTCAGCAAGGCGATCGGCAAGGAATACCACACCGTGTTGGCCATCAGCTGATTCAGCGGCGCCAGGGTCATGGCCGTCGGTCGTTGCGCGACGATGCCCCAACCCGTCGACGGCATGACGGCGTAGCCGGCCAGCATGTCCACGCCCAGGCTGTTGTGCATGCGCCGGTTGCCGCCGCCCTGCTGCGCAATGATGGTGTCGATGACGGCATTGCTGCCAGCCACGTCGCCCAGGCGCTCGGGGTCCGGGTGGTATAGCAGGCGCCGGTTCTGGTCGACCACGTACAGATACGAGCCGTCGCGGTAGTAATGCTGGCCCAGCATGGTGTACAGGATGTTTTTCTGTTTCAGGTAAATGCTGCCGCCCACATAACCGAGGTAGCGTCCATCTTTGCCCAGGATGGGATGCGAAATGAAGACCACCAGGTTACCGGCCGAGGACATATACGGCTGCGTCACCAGCGGGCGCCGTTCGCGCAAGGCCTGCACGGCGCCAGCCGAATCGAGCGTGCGGTTTTTCAAGGCCAGGGTTTCCGGCGACACGCCCAGCACCTTGCCACGGGCATCGACGATGAGCACGGAATTGAAGCTGTTCGTTTGCAAACGCAGGCGCTGCACCTCGTCCGTCAACCAGCGCTCGTCGGCCATGCGCGATGCCAGGCTGCCGGCGCTGTAGGCCAGTTGCTGGCGCGCCGATTGCAGGAAATCCTCGGCCGTGCTGGCCAGTTTGCTCGCGTACGCATGGTTCGCTTGCAGGGTGGTATCGATCAGCAGTTGGCGCTGCACGCTGTAGCTGGCATAAAACGTATTGACCAGGGACACCAGGGCGCTGGCAAAGGCCACGAGCACGATCAAACGGCGCAAATTCATGCGCAGAAAAGGTTTAGTCCACATGGCATCGGCAAGAGGGGCAATATTGCGCTAAAGAAAGGGCGCATTATACCGAGACACCCGTGCCAAACTTGAAATGTTGACACGCATGGTCAAAGAAAGTGTAGCGGCGGCAACGCAGAGCGCTGCCGCCCTGGCCTGCATCAGGCGTGGACGGCGTGCTTGCGTACCCAGTCCGTGTAGCGCTGCATCCAGCCCTGGAAGAAGCCGAGGCTGGCAGGGCCGATGCCGCCGTGCTCGTCAAACAGGCCTTCCTTGGCCTGGATAAACATTTCCGGCTGGCACAGCAGCGGCACGTCCAGGTAGGCCAGCACATTGCGCAAATGCTGCTGCGCCAGGGCCGTGCCTGTCGCTCCCACGGAGACACCCAGCACGGCGCCCGGCTTGCCACCCCATACGCTCTGGCCATACGGGCGCGAGCCGTGGTCGAGGGCGTTTTTCAGTACGCCGGGGATCGAGCGGTTGTATTCTGGGGTGAGGAAGAGCAAGGCTTGCGAAGCGGAAATGTCGGATTTGAGGCGCAGCACTTGCTCGGCTTGCGCGCCATCGTCATCCTGGTTGTACAGCGGCAAGTCACCGATGTCGATATGTTTAAAAGAAAACTCGGGCGGCGCCAGCTTGACGATGGCGTCAGCCAGCTTGCGGTTGAAGGAATCCTTGCGCAGGCTGCCGACGATGATTGCGACTTGATATTGACTCATGAAAGTCCCCGATAACGGTTAAAAGAAAGCCCTGGAGTGAAGCTCACACCAGGGCTATCTTGCCACACAATCATCGGTTTTGCGCTGCCTGGCGTGCGAAGCCCGCGCGCCTGAAAAAATGCTCAGGGCTAGGCGCCTTGCCGAAGACAGTACGCATGTACGGCAAGGCAAGGCAACAACGCCATGGGCGTTTTGGCAGGTGCGCTAACGTGCTAAGCCCCGGTACTCGCGGTAATAGCGTCCGCCCAAGTTAGTCAACACCTCATAGCCGATGGTGTTGGCCATGGCCGCCACGGCATCGACCGGGTGTTCGGCGCAGATCAGGTCGACCAGGCTGCCCGGCGCGACGCGCTCCTGCGCAATGGCGCTCACATCCAAAGTGATGGAATCCATCGAGATGGCGCCGATCTGCGGCACTTTCACGCCATCGACGATGGCCAGGCCCTGGTTGCTCATGCTGCGCAGCCAGCCATCGGCGTAGCCGACGGAAACGGTCGCTACCTGGCGCGGCTCGCTGGCCGTGTAACGGCGGCTGTAGCCTACGTGGTCGCCGGCGGCAATCGTGCGCGTCTGCAGGACCTTGCCTTGCAGGCGCACCACGGAGCGCAGGGGATTGGGTTCGCCGCCCTGCGGCGCGATGCCATACAGGGCCGCGCCCGGGCGCACCAGGTCGAAGTGATAATCGGGCGACAGGAAGATGCCCGAGGAATTGGCCAGGCTGGCACGGTACTGCGGCAAACGGGCGCGGATGGCGGTAAAACGAGCCAGCTGCTCGCCATTCATGGGGTTGCTGCGCTCGTCGGCACACGCCAGGTGGCTCATGATATAGCGCACCTTGATGCCGTCGAGAAAGCTATCATCCGCCAACCAGGCGTCGATTTCCTGCGGCGACAAACCCATGCGCGACATGCCCGTATCGACCTGTACGATGGCGTCCAGGGTTTTCCCCAATGCCCTGGCGTGCTGGCGCCAGCCCGCCACCTGTGGCTCGCTGTTGAGTACGGGTATCAGGCCATGGGCCGAGAATGCGCCTTCCGTGCCGACGGGCGGGCCGTGCAGCACGAAGATATCGGCGTCCGGCGCCACATGCGGGCGCAGGCTGATGCCCTCTTCCAGATGGGCCACAAAGAAATGGCGGCAGCCCTCTTCATACAGGGCCGCACCGACCTGGGCGGCGCCGAGGCCATACGCGTCGGACTTCACCACGGCCGAGCAGGCGGCCGGATGCGCCTTGTCGCGCAGCAAGCGGTAGTTGGCGCGCACGGCGTCGAGGTCCACCGTCAGGATGGCGCCGCTACGTTCTTTTGCAGGCATGCTGGCCCCCATCTCAAGCCACCGCGTGTTGCAGTTTGCCATGGGCCTGCGCGCCGCGATAGCGGCTGACGGACAAGTCGTCGGCCAGGATAGCCGGTTTTTTCGACGACATCAGGTCGGCCAGCAATTGCGCCGAACCGCAGGACATGGTCCAGCCCAGGGTGCCATGGCCGGTATTGAGGAACAGGTTGCGCAGCGGCGTGCGGCCGACGATCGGCGTGCCGTCCGGCGTCATCGGGCGCAGGCCCGTCCAGAAGGTAGCCTCGGCCGTGTTGCCGCCGCCAGGGAACAGGTCGTTGACGACCATTTCCAGGGTTTCGCGGCGGCGCGGGTTCAGCTTCAGGTTGTAGCCGGCGATTTCCGCCATGCCGCCCACGCGGATGCGGTCATCGAAACGCGTCACGGCAATCTTGTAGGTTTCATCGAGGATGGTCGACACGGGTGCCTTGGCCGCGTTGACGATCGGCACGGTGATCGAATAGCCCTTCAGCGGATACACGGGAATATCCAGCAGCGGCTGCATGAAGCCGGTCGAGTAGGAACCGAGCGCCACCACATAGGAATCGGCCTTGACGATTTCCGCGCCGCATTGCACGCCGGCGATTTCGTCGCCTTGCGTCAGCAGCGCGTCGATCGACACGCCATAACGGAACTTCACGCCCAGCGCCACGGCCATCTCGGACAGACGCGTGGTAAACAGCTGGCAATCGCCCGTTTCATCGTTGGGCAGGCGCAAGCCGCCAAACAGTTTATCCTTGACCGCTTCGAGGGCCGGTTCGGCGCGCGACAGCTCGTTGCGCTGCAGTACTTCATACGGCACGCCCGCGTCTTTCAACACTTCGATATCTTTGGCAGCGTCGTTGTATTGCTTTTCAGTACGGAACAATTGCATCGTGCCTTGCTGGCGGCCTTCATACGTGATGCCCGCCTCGGCGCGCAGCACCTTGAAGCAGTCGCGGCTGTATTCAGCCAGGCGCACCATGCGTTCCTTGTTCACTGCATACGCTTCCGGTGTGCAATTACGCAACATCTGCCACATCCATTTGAGCTGGGCGGCGCTGCCGTCGAGCGAGATGGCCAGAGGCGCGTGGCGCTGCATCATCCACTTCACGGCTTTCAGGGGAATGCCGGGCGCGGCCCATGGCGAAGCGTAGCCAGGCGAGATCTGCCCCGCATTCGCGAAGCTGGTTTCCAGTGCCGGGCCCGGCTGGCGGTCGATGACGGTCACCTCATGTCCTGCCTTGGCCAGATAGTAAGCACTGGTGACGCCGATGACGCCGCTACCCAGAATCACGATACGCATAGTTTCCTCATTATATTTTTTAGGCTGATGCCAGATTAACCGCTATCATATTGGGAAAGAGCCAGTATTTGTTCACGTATAAATCGAGATATTCAGCAATAAATCATGAGAATCCTTAAAGAATCGGCACGTGGCCTGGACAAGCTGGATCGCCACATCCTGCGCATCCTGCAACAGGATGGCCGCATCTCGATGAAAGACCTGGGTGAACAGGTGGGCCTGTCGATCACGCCCTGCATCGAGCGGGTCAAACGCATGGAGCGCGACGGCGTCATCACGGGCTACCATGCCAAGGTGAACCCG
This sequence comes from Janthinobacterium sp. UMAB-56, assembly GCF_900095265.1. Lineage (GTDB taxonomy): Bacteria > Pseudomonadota > Gammaproteobacteria > Burkholderiales > Burkholderiaceae_D > Janthinobacterium. Next base: position 168,590 of record NZ_LT607651.1, read on the forward strand.
GCCGCACTGGGCGCCAAGCTGCTCGTTTTCGTAGAGATTACGCTCAATCAAAAATCCGCGTCTGCCTTCGAGCAATTCCGCCGCGAAGTACTGCAAATTCCCGAGGTACAGGAATGCCATCTGGTGTCGGGCGACTTCGATTACCTGATCAAGGCGCGCATCCATGAAATGGCCGAGTACCGCAAACTGCTGGGCGACATGCTGCTGCAGCTGCCCGGTGCCGCGCAATCGAAAAGCTATGTGGTAATGGAAGAAATCAAGGAAACGCTGGCGCTCTCGACCGACGTGCTGCAAAAGCGCTGAAGGTAGCACCAGCCAGTACCAGTGGCATCGAATTATGCGTCTTTGTATAATCTTGTAGCACATTCGTGGCAACACAAGCACACTCCAGTCCTGACATCACGCCCGTCCCCTCTGAGATTGGAAGCAGTGATGCACACTGGGAGTCCATATGAACACATTGATTAAACTGGCAGCTTCCTGCCTCGCGGGCATGGCCGTGGCCATGTGCACCGCCAGTGAATACAAGGTCAACCGTGCGCCGGACAACGGTGCCATCTATCAGAACATCAAGGTCGGCAAGACCACCCGCCTCGACCTCGACGCGGCCCTGGGCAACGCCACCGTCGTCAGCTTCGACCCCGGCTATGAAGTCTGGGTCTACAAGAACCAGCTGCAAGCGCCCAAGGTGACGCGGCTGATCCCCCTGCTGGGCGAAAAAGGCACGCGCGAAGTGGCCGTCATGTTCGACCAGGCGGGTATCGTCAGGAAATTCCGGATACACGAGCCGCGCAAGTAAATCACGCAAATAAGCCGCACAAGCAAGCCATGGGGAACGCGCCAGCCGCGCCCTCTTGTTCTACACTGGCGTTTTTTCTTCCGGTGCCCCATGCAACGACCTGCTAACTTCGCCCACATTTCGGCAGAACAAGACTGGCAACACACGGCAGCGTACCCACCGCTCGGCTTCACACCGTTTTCCGAAGGCGCCCTGGGCAACGGCGACACTTTCGGCCTGTACTGGCCCATCGGCCGCGAAGCGTTCGAACCGATCGTGGTCGAGACGTGGCACGACGAATGGCGTATCCAGCCGCACTTTTCCAGCCTGGCGGCGTTTCTGCAAGCCCATGCAGCCGCTGAGGACGAGTATATCGCCACGCCCTCGCTGGACGACGATCCCGCCTCGCCGCGCGCCGCCTTCCTGGCAGCCAAGGAATGGATTGCGCAGCGCAACCCGGACGCTGCCATCGCGCTGCTGGAAGCGGCGCTGGCCATCCTGCCCGAATACACTGACGCCCTGGTGCTGCTGCATGGCCAGTATGTGCGCGCGGGAAGAATCGATGCCGCCGCCAAGGTGGCCATCCAGGCCATCATTTCGCCACCGTCATTGGGCGGCCCGCCGCTGAAAGCCTTGCAATGGCTGCGCACGCAGGCGGTGCCGGACGGGGAACCTGACCCCATCTGGCGCGCCTGCGGGCAGTTGTCATTCAGCTTTGGCGGCAGCAAGGAAAATGCCGACTATCCCGTGCTGCTGGCCGCCATCGCCAGCTATCTGGAGCAAGGCAAGCATGTTTCCGCCTCGACCCTGATGCAGACGTATGCCGAACTGATGAGCGCTGAAACCGTCTCCTTCCAGGAGCGCTACGCCTTCGAGCCGACCGCCTTCCTGGCGCGGCAAATCGCCGTCAGCGCGAAGCTGCCGCACGGCAGCCGGGACACGTCAGGGCTATGCTTGCCCGACCTGGCCTGATTGCTGCCGGAACAGCTTGCGATACGCCGAAGGCGACGTCTGCAAGGTCGCCCGGAAATGCTGGCGCAGCGACAGGGCCGTGCCGAAGCCGGCCTCTTGCGCCACGACGTCGATCGACGCCGTGCTCTTCTCCAGCATGCCTTGCGCATGCGCAAGGCGCTGGTTCAGCAGCCACTGCTTGAAGGACGTGCCCGTGGCCTGGCGAAAATGGCGCGTGAAGTTGCGCCGGCTCATGGCGGCCCGTTCGGCCAGCGCGTCGATGCTGTGCGCCTGGCCCAGGCTGGCCGTCACGCAGGCGAGCACCTCGGCAAAGCGCCCTTCACTGCCGGACACGGGCAGCGGACGCTCGATGAATTGCGCCTGCCCGCCCTGGCGGTGCGGCGCCACCAGCAGCCGGCGCGCCACGCGGTTGGCCACCTCGGCACCCGCCAGCTGGCGCAGCAAATACAGGCAGCAATCGAGGCCGGCCGCCACGCCGGCCGACGTCAGCACGCCGCCATCATCCACGTACAGCACTTCCCGGTCCACCCTGACCTTGGGATAGCGGGCCGCCAGCCCGTCCGCCATGCCCCAGTGCGTGGCAGCGCTCTTGCCATCCAACAAGCCCGCCTGCGCCAGGGGAAACGCGCCCAGGCACAGGCCCACCATGCGCGCACCGCGCCGGCTGGCCGCCTGCAGCGCCGCGATCAATGCTGGCGCGGCGGCGCGACAATCGTCGTGCCAGGCGGGCATGATGACGATATCGGCGCCGTCCAGCCCTTCCAGTGCGAACTCGGGCGTGATGCAAAAGCCGGCCGCCGTGCGCAAGGGCGCGGGATCGGCGGCGCAGACGCGCACCTGAAAAGGCGGCAGATCGGCCTCGTCCGTCTGCGCGCCAAACACAAGGCAAGGCACGGACAAGTGAAACGGCGTCATGCCATCGAAGGCGATGACGGCCACGCGCAAAGGGGAGGCAGATGCAGGAAGTGTAGACATGGCCCGATTTTATCGCACATCGGCCTTCAGGCCACTTTTTATTTGCGCCGCGCGGCCCGAGAATGGCCTTATCGAGGAGCTGTTTCCTCTTTCACCCACTCAGGAGACCCCATGTCCACTACCCCACGCCGCGCCCTGCTCGTCATCGATGTGCAAAATGAATACTTCACGGGCGACATGCCCATCGAGTATCCGTCCGTCGACATCTCGCTGCCGCATATCGTTACCGCCATGGCCGCCGCCCGCGCCGCCGGCGTGCCCGTGATCGTCGTCCAGCACGATGCGCCGGAAGCCTCTCCCATCTTTGCAAAAGGCAGCGATGGCTGGCAGCTGCATCCGCAAGTGGCCGCCTTCCCCGCCGACCACCGCATCAACAAGAGCATGGGCAGCGCCTTTGCGGGCACGGACTTGCGCGCCTGGCTGGAGGACCACGCCATCGACACCTTGACGGTGATCGGCTACATGACGCACAACTGCGACGCCGCCACCATCTACCACGCCGCGCACGAGGGCTTGCAAGTGGAATTCCTGCAAGACGCCACCGGCACCCTGCCCTACGCCAACGCAGGCGGCACGGCCAGCGCCGAGGAAATCCACCGCGTCTTTTGCACCGTGTTTCACTCGAATTTCGCCGCCGTCGTCAGCACGCAGGCCTGGCTCGATGCCGTGCGCGAGGGCAAGCCTTTGGCAAAGGACAATATTTATCTGTCGAACCAGCGCGCGCGGCTAGCGCAGGCGAACTGACGCCGGCAGGAATGGACGGGTATCATGCCTCCATTGCCTACTTGTTGATGATCGATGCGAAAAATAATACTGCTGGGTTCAAGCACTGTTGGTGCTTTCCTGCTGGCCACTACAGCGCTGGTGCTGGCGGGACTGCACGACAAACTGGCGCCCGCCGACGTCATCGTCGTGCCGGGCAACACCATTGCGCCGGATGGCAGGCCCGGTCCCCGCCTGCAGGCGCGCCTCGATGTAGCCCTGGTGCAATTCCAGGCGGGCCGGGCGCCGCGCATCCTCGTCAGCGGGGCGACGGGCAAGGAAGGTTTCGACGAAGCCGCGTCCATGGCCCGCTATCTGCAGTCGCGCGGCGTGCCGACCAGCGCCATCATCGAGGATAATCAAGGCTGGACCACGGACGCCACGGCCCGCAACGCGGCGCTTCTCATGCGCACACACGGCTGGAAGAGCGCCATGATCGCCACGCAGTATTTTCACGTGCCCCGCTTCCGGCTGGCGCTGGAGCGCAGCGGCATCGCCGTCAGCGGCAATGTGCATGCACCGTATTTCGAGCTGCGCGACCTGTATTCCGTGCCGCGCGAAACCGTGGGCTACGCCGTGTATTACGTGAGGCACTGAGCCCGGTTTATTGGCCGACTTACTCGCTCCAGTCGCGCGAACGCTCCACGGCGCGCTGCCATTTGTGCAGCCGCGTCAGGCGTTCGTCGGCCGCCATGGCCGGTTCGAAACGGCGCCCCACCTGCCACTGGGCGGCGATTTCTTCCTGCGACGCCCAGAATCCCACGGCCAGGCCCGCCAGGTAGGCGGCGCCCAGGGCCGTCGTTTCCGTCACCACGGGACGCACCACGGGCACGTTCAAAATGTCGGCCTGGAACTGCATCAGCATGTCGTTGCGGGCGGCGCCGCCATCGACGCGCAATTCGGATAGCGCGATGCCGGCATCGTCCTGCATGGCGGACAGGACGTCCACGTTCTGGTAGGCCACGCCTTCCAGCGCGGCCCGGGCGATGTGCGCCTTGCCCGTGCCGCGCGTGATGCCGATCAGGGTGCCGCGCGCATACGGGTCCCAGTACGGCGCGCCGAGCCCGGCAAACGCGGGCACGAAGACCAGGCCGCCCGAATCGGGCACGCTGGTGGCCAGCGCTTCCACTTCAGACGAGTCGCGGATGATGCCGATGCCGTCGCGCATCCATTGCACGGCCGCGCCTGCGATAAAGGCGCTGCCTTCGAGCAGGTAATCGGTGTTATCCGTTCCCGGCCCCAGGCTCCAGCCCACCGTCGTCAACAGGCGGTTTTTAGAGGGCAAGGGGCGCTTGCCCACGTTCATCAGCATGAAACAGCCTGTGCCATAGGTATTCTTTGCCATGCCCGGTTGCAAACAGGCCTGGCCAAACGTGGCGGCTTGCTGGTCGCCCGCGATGCCGGCGATCGGCACGGAGACGCCCAGCAGTGCCGCATGCGTGTGTGCGGCCACGCCGCTCGATGGCACCACGTCGGGCAGCAAGGAGGCGGGGATGTCCAGCAGCGCCAGCAAATCCGTGTCCCATTGCAGGGTATGAATATTGAACAGCATGGTACGCGACGCATTGCTCGTATCCGTCAAGTGGGCGCCGCTCATTTTGTAGATCAGCCAGCTGTCGACCGTGCCGAAGGCCAGCTCTCCCCGCTCGGCGCGCGCGCGGGCGCCGGGCACATTGTCGAGCAGCCATTTCAGTTTGGTCGCGGAAAAATAGGCGTCCAGCACGAGACCCGTCTTGCTCTGGATTAAGTCCGCCTTGCCCTGCTCGACCAGTTGCGCGCAATAGGCCGCATTTCTGCGGTCTTGCCAGACGATGGCGTTGGCCACGGGTGCGCCCGTGGCGCGATCCCACAGCACCGTCGTTTCGCGCTGGTTGGTCACGCCGATGGCGGCCACGTCGGATGCCGCCACGCCGCTATCGCGCAGCACCTGCTGCAGCACGCCTTCCTGCGAGGCCCAGATTTCGTTCGCGTCATGTTCGACCCAGCCCGGCTGGGGGAAAATCTGGCGAAATTCGCGCTGTGCGCTGGCGTGCGGCCGGCCCGCATGGTCGAACAGAATGGCGCGCGAACTGGTGGTGCCCTGATCTAAAGCAAGTATGTATTTGGTCATGGTCGCTACTACGTCAATAAAGTGAAAGGGGCACGGGCGTGGGCCCGTGCCCCGGGACAGCGGCGGCAGCAGTTTACACGACTACCTTACCTTGCCTTCTTTCCAAGCTTGCAGCAACTTATCGTAGGCAATCGTTTCACCCTTCGGTTTTTCATTCGCCAGCTTTTTCCATGGAGCGTGCAAGTCCGACAGATACTGGTTCGGATTGACCTTGGGATTGAGCTTGGGCGCGCATGCCTTCATGCCTGCCCGCTGCAGGCGCGCCATGACCTGATCCATTTCCTCGGCCAGGTTATCCATGGCCGCTTGCGGCGTCTTTTCCGCCGTGATGGCCGTGGCCACGTTCTTCCACCACAGCTGCGCCAGCTTCGGATAGTCGGGCACGTTGTTACCCGTCGGCGTCCACGCCACTCTGGCAGGGCTGCGGTAGAACTCGATCAAGCCGCCGTATTCGTTTGCATGCTTCGTGAAGTAATCGTGGCGGATGTCGGAATCGCGAATGAAAGTCAGGCCGACGATGGATTTCTTCAGCGAGACGGTTTTCGAGGTGACAAACTGCGCATACAGCCAGGCGGCGGCCTTGCGGTCGTCCGGCGTGGACTTGAACAGGAACCAGGAACCCACGTCCTGGTAGCCGTTCTGCATGCCCTCTTTCCAGTACGGACCGTGCGGCGACGGCGCCATGCGCCATTTCGGCGTGCCGTCCTTGTTGACCACTGGCAAGCCCGGTTTCGTCATGCCGGCCGTAAACGCTGTGTACCAAAAGATTTGCTGGGCGATTTCGCCCTGCCCAGGCACGGGGCCCGATTCCGAGAAATTCATGCCGTTCGCCTGCGGCGGCGCGTATTTCTTCATCCAGTCGATATATTTCGTCAGCGCAAATACGGCCGCCGGCGAATTGGTGGCGCCGCCGCGCGACATCGACGCGCCCACGGGTGTGCACTTGTCGGCCGCCACGCGGATGCCCCATTCATCGACGGGCATGCCGTTCGGAATGCCCTTGTCGGCCGCGCCAGCCATCGACAACCAGGCATCGGTGAAGCGCCAGCCCAGCGACGGGTCTTTCTTGCCGTAATCCATGTGGCCATAGACTTTCTTGCCGTCCAGTTCCTTCACGTCATTGGTGAAGAAGTCGGCGATGTCTTCATAGGCGGACCAGTTTTGCGGCACGCCCAGCTCGTAGCCATATTTGGCCTTGAACTTGGCTTGCAAATCCTTGCGCGCAAACCAGTCGGCGCGGAACCAGTACAGGTTGGCGAATTGCTGGTCAGGCAATTGATACACCTTGCCATCGGGCGCCGTGGTAAAGCTGATGCCGATGAAATCCTTCAAATCCAGGCCGGGATTGGTAAATTCCCTGCCCTTGCCAGCCATATAGTCGGACAGGGGTTCGACGGCGCCATAGCGGTAATGCGTGCCGATCAGGTCGGAATCGGAAATCCAGCCGTCATAGATGCTCTTGCCCGACTGCATGGAGGTCTGCAGCTTTTCCACCACGTCGCCTTCCTGGATGATGTCGTGGCGCACCTTGATGCCCGTGATTTCTTCAAAGGCCTTGGCCAGGGTCTTCGATTCGTAGACGTGGGTATCGATGGTTTCCGAGACCACGGAAATTTCCTTGATGCCCTTGGCTTTCAACTTGGCCGCCGCATCGATGAACCATTTCATTTCAGCAAGCTGTTGCTGCTTGCTCAGGCTGGATGGCTGGAATTCCTTGTCGATCCAGGTTTGCGCCTGCCTGGCATCAGCCAGGACTGCATTCGACACGAGCATGGCCGCAGCCGCGAAGACCGTGAACTTCAATTTCATCGTGAATCTCCTTTTATTTTATTGCCGGCCGCCTGCTGACGGTCCGGCCTCCATCAACACCGGCAAGCCGGCTCACCCCCACCGCATGACAAGCAACAACAAGACAAAACTGATGGCAGCACCTATCGCCTGCTGCATTTCCGTGAAACCGGCCCAGGCCAGGTTGACATAGGCCGCCGTGAGCAAGCCGATGAACAAACGGTCGCCGCGCGTGGTCGGCATGGGCAAGAAGCCCTTGCGTGCGATGCTGGGCGAGCGGATTTCCCACACTGTCATGCCCGCCAGCATCAAGCCGATACAAATGAAGAAAATGGCCACTTCCGGCGTCCAGGCCATCCAGCCGAACAGGCTGGCTGTGCTATCGGTATTTTCCATGTCACACCCTCCCCATCGCGAAACCCTTGGCAATGTAATGCCGCACGAACCAGATCACCAGCGCGCCGGGTACGATGGTCAGCACGCCGGCGGCGGCCAGCACGCCCCAGTCCATGCCGGCGGCAGAAACGGTGCGCGTCATGGTGGCGGCAATCGGTTTGGCATTGACGGAAGTCAAGGTGCGCGCCAGCAGCAATTCCACCCAGCTGAACATGAAGCAGAAGAAGGCCGTCACGCCCACGCCCGACTTGATCATCGGCAAGAAAATACGGATGAAGAAGCGGGGGAAGCTGTAGCCGTCGATATACGCCGTCTCGTCGATTTCCTTCGGCACGCCGGACATGAAGCCTTCCAGTATCCACACGGCAAGCGGCACGTTGAAGACCATGTGCGCCAGCGCCACGGCCAGGTGGGTATCCATCAGGCCCACCGTCGAATACAGCTGGAAGAAGGGCACGAGAAAGACGGCCGGTGGCGTCATGCGGTTGGTCAGCAGCCAGAAGAACAAATGTTTGTCGCCGACGAAGTTGTAGCGCGAGAAGGCATAGGCAGCCGGCAAGGCGACGGTCACCGACATCACCATGTTCAGCGCCACGTAAATCATGGAATTGATGTAGCCGCTGTACCAGGACGGGTCCGTGAAGATCGTGTGGTAATTGGCGAACGTCAGTTGCTCTGGCCACAGGCTCAGCACGCCAACGATTTCCTCGTTGGTCTTGAGCGACATATTGAGCATCCAGTAGATGGGCAACAGGGATGCCAGTAAAAAGACGACGAGGATGGCGCTGCTCATTTTCTTGTGCATCATTTCTGGTCTCCCGTGCCGACGCGCTGCATCCACGTGTACAGCACAAAGCAGAACAGCAGGATGATGAGGAAATAGATCAGTGAGAAGGCCGAGGCCGGCCCCAGGTCGAACTGGCCCACGGCCTTTTGCGTCAGGTATTGCGACAAAAAGGTGGTGGCATTGCCGGGCCCGCCGCCCGTCAGCACGAACGGTTCCGTGTAGATCATGAAACTGTCCATGAAGCGCAGCAAGACGGCGATCATCAGCACATTGCGCAGTTTCGGCAGCTGAATGTAGCGGAACACGGCCAGGCGCGAGGCACCGTCGATGCGCGCCGCCTGGTAATACGCGTCGGGAATGGCGCGCAAACCCGCATAGCACAGCAGCACCACCAAGGGCGTCCAGTGCCAGATATCCATCACCATCACCGTCAGCCAGGCGTCGAGCGAATTGCCGTTATAGTTGTAATCAAAGCCCAGCTGGTTCAGGGTGTAGCCCATCAGGCCGATATCGCCACGGCCAAAGATTTGCCAGATGGTACCCACCACGTTCCAGGGAATCAGCAAGGGCAGCGCGATCAGCACCAGCGCCAGCGAGGCCTTCCAGCCATCGGCCGGCATGCACAGGGCAATCAGAATGCCCAGCGGAATCTGGATCGCCAGCACGCAGCCGGAAAACAGCAACTGGCGCAGCAAGGCGCTGTGCAAGTCGCCGTCCAGCATGACCATGCGGAACCACTCGGTGCCCACAAACACCTTTTGCGTGGGACTCAAAATATCCTGCACGGAATAGTTCACCACCGTCATCAGGGGCAGGATGGCGGAAAAGGCCACGCACAGCAGCACGGGCAGTATCAGTAGCCAGGCGCGGCGGTTATTGTCGGTTTTACCGTTATGTATCATCAGGCCACCCGCTTATCGTTGACGTAGAACAAAGTGCGTTGCTGGGGAAAGCGCAGCCGCACAGCCTGGCCAGGCTGGGCCTCGATGGCGCGCAGCTTGGCCGCCACCGTGGCGCCGCCCAGCTGGAATTCCGCCAGGTAATGCGTGCCCATATTGCGCACGGCAGTGACGCTGGCAGCCAGGGTGTCATCGCCCCCTTCTTCCGCCTTCAGGCACTCGACAAACTCGGGCCGCACGCCCACGGTGATCTTGCCTTGCGCGCCAGACAAGGCCGCGCGCGCCGTGCCGGACAGGGCCAGCGGCTGGCCCGCCACCCTCGCCACGCCATCGTCGAGCGTGCAATCGAGCAAGTTCATGCCCGGGTTGCCGATGAAATAACCGACAAACGTGTGTTCCGGCTCTTCGAACAGCGCTTGCGCGCTGCCTGTCTGCACCACTTCGCCCTGCGTCATGACGACCACCTGGTCGGCAAAGGTCAACGCTTCCACCTGGTCGTGCGTGACGTAGATCAACGATAACTTCAATTCGTGGTGGATTTCCTTCAATTTCCTGCGCAGCAGCCATTTCAGGTGCGGGTCGATCACCGTCAGCGGTTCGTCGAACAGCACGGCCGCCACGTCGGGACGCACGAGGCCCCGTCCCAGCGAAATTTTTTGCTTGGCATCCACGGACAAGCCGCTGGCACGCAATTTCAAGTCGCCCGTCAATTCCAGCATCTGCGCCACCTGCTGCACGCGCTTTTTCACTTCGCTCTCTTTCCAGCCGCGATTGCGCAGCGGAAAGGCCAGGTTATCGTGCACGGTCATGGTGTCGTAGATGACGGGAAACTGGAACACTTGCGCGATATTCCTCGCCTCGGTGGGCAGCTGGGTCACATCCTTGCCGTCGAACAGCACCCTGCCATGCGACGGCTTCACCAGGCCAGAGATGATATTGAGCAAGGTCGTCTTGCCGCAGCCGGACGGCCCCAGCAAGGCGTAGGCGCCGCCGTCCTGCCATGCCATGCTCATGGGCCGCAGCGCATAATCGGCGGCTGCCGTGGGGTTCGGTTTGTAGGCGTGAGCCAGGTCGACCAGTTCGATGCGCGCCATGTCAGATGCTCCCTGGTTGAGGGGCGAACAGCAGGCCGCCATCGTCCGCGAAGATCAGCAGGGCATGCGGCTGGCAATACACGGTGCAGGCGCTGCCGATCTCCAGATTGTGCACGCCGCCAAGCTGCGCCACCAGGGCCAGATCGCCGCGGCGCGCATGCACATACGTTTCCGAGCCGCTGATTTCCGCCAGGTCCACCTGCGCCGCGATGGCCACGTCGCCATCGGACTGCGGCGACAAGTGCAGGCTGTGCGCGCGCACGCCAAGTATCACTTCCGTGCGGCCCGCCAGGCGGGTGCGCTGCTCGCCGCTCAGGTGGATCGCCAGGCCGTCGGCTGCCTGCGCCACGCCCTGCGCATCGACGCGCGCGGGGATCAGATTGATGGGCGGGTCGCTGAAAGTGCGCGCCACGGCGATGGAATTGGGGGCATTGAAGACGTCCAGTGTCGACCCCTGCTGCAACAAGCGTCCCTCGTGCAGCACGGCCACGTGGCCGCCCAGTTGCAGCGCTTCCAGCGGTTCCGTGGTCGCGTACACGACCGTCGTGCTGCCGCTGGAAAACAGTTCCGTCAGTTCGCGGCGCAATTCCTCGCGCAATTTGTAATCGAGGTTGACCAAGGGCTCGTCGAGCAACAGCAAGGAGGCATCCTTGATCAGCGCGCGCCCCAGCGCCGTGCGCTGCTGCTGGCCACCCGACAATTCTCCCGGCGTGCGCTGCAGATACGGCGTGATGTGCAGGCGCTCGGCCAGCGCCAGCACTTTCGCGCGGATCTGCTCCTCGGGCACCTTGCGCAAACGCAAGGGCGAAGCGATATTATCGTAGACGGTAAAGGCCGGATAATTGATGAATTGCTGGTACACCATGGCCAGGTTACGTTTACTCACGGGCACGCCCGTCACGTCGACGCCATCGGCCGTCACGGTGCCCCCGCTGGGCTTGTCCAGGCCAGCCATCACGCGCATCAGGGTGGTCTTGCCGGCACGCGTGGTGCCCAGCAAGACGTTGATGGCGCCCGGCACGAGGGCCAGCGACATCGGATATAAAAAGTCGTCAGCCCCCTGCTTCCTGCTGATCTTGTCCAGTACCAGTTGCACGCGCTTCTCCTCCAGTGAATATTCTTATTCTTCGCCGCACCCTCTGCGGGGCGCGGTCGCCAACGTGACGTTCTTACGGCAACAAGGGGTGCTGCAACAGCCAGGCATCGAGCCTGCCTGCCGTCTCGCGCGGCAGGTGCAGGCCCAGCTTGGAGCGCCGCCACAGGATGTCGGCCGCGCCGACAGCCCATTCATGGCGCCGCAAATAATCGACTTCCGCCGCATACAGGCCGGCGGCAATTTCCTCGCCCATGGCCGCCACGTCCGTCCGCCCGTCGAGCAGCAGATGGATGCGCGTGCCGTAAGCGCGCGCATAGCGCGCCACCAGCGCCGCCGGCAGCCATGCATAGTCGCGCTGCAAGCCTTGCACGAACTGGCCGAATTCGCGCACCGACCTGTTCTGCGGCGTGCTGCCGAATACGTCGCCGCCGGGCAGGCATGCGTGTTCCGTCCAGGCTGGCCGCGTGCTGCCCAACAGCGGCGCCAACATATCCAGTGCTTCCTCGGCCAGCTTGCGGAAGGTGGTGATCTTGCCGCCGAAAACGCTGAGCAGCGGCGCCCCTTCCTGGTCCAGCTCGAAGCGGTAATCGCGCGTGACAGCCTTGGCATCGGCCGCCGCGTCTTCCACCAGCGGGCGCACGCCCGCATACGTCCAGACCACGTCGGCTGGGACAATGGGATTGCTGAAATAGTAACTGGAAAGCTCGCACAAGTAACGAATTTCCTCGTCATCGATTTCCACCTTGCCGCTGTCGCCGTGGTAATCGAGATCGGTCGTGCCGATCAGGGTGAAGTCGTGTTCATACGGAATGGCAAATACGATGCGCCCGTCCGGATGCTGGAAGATATAGGCATGATCATGCGCGTACAGGCGCTTGACGACGATATGGCTACCCTTGATCAGGCGCAAATGCCGGCCCTGTGCGCCGGGCGCCGCCTGCTGCAGGAATTCGGCCGTCCATGGACCGGCCGCATTGACGACGCTGCGCGCGCGCACCAGCGTCTGCCTGCCGCCGGCATGGCGCAAAGTGGCCAGCCAGGAATCGTCCTCACCCTCGCCCTGGCGCACGAGCGCCGTGCAGCGCGTCTGCGTCAGCACGTGCGCGCCCTTGTTGGCCGCGTCGATGGCGTTCAAGACCACCAGGCGTGCATCGTCGACCCAGCCATCGGAATACACGAAGCCGCGCTTGAATTCGGGTTTTAACGGTTTGCCGGCCGCGTGGCGCGCAAGGTCGACGCCGTGCGAGGCAGGCAGGATTTCCCGCTTCGCCAGCATGTCGTAGAGGAAGAGGCCGGCGCGTATCAGCCAGGCCGGGCGCTGGCCCTGCGCGTGCGGCATGACAAAGCGCAGCGGCCACATGATGTGCGGTGCCGAGCGCAGCAGCACTTCGCGCTCGATCAGCGCCTTGCGCACGAGGCCGAATTCATAGTATTCGAGGTAGCGCAGGCCGCCGTGTATCAGCTTGGTGGAAGCCGACGAAGTATGCGCGGCCAGGTCGTCCTTTTCGCACAGCACCACGGACAAGCCCCGTCCGGCCGCGTCGCGGGCGATGCCGGCACCATTGATGCCGCCGCCCACCACCAGCAGGTCGCACTCCATCGCCGATTCCTGCGCTGCGTCGTTTCCCTGCTGTACTGAGGCCATCGGGACTCCATCGTTATCCAGGACAGGCGACCAAGAAAGACTAGGCACGCCCGGCGACTGTGGTTAAGATCAATACGGATGTCATACGAATGCAATATGGATAAGATTACGCCATAAATCGAACTCATAGCAACATATTTTCACCCAAATTTGTTCGATTTTGTTCGCTTGTGAAAATTTAAAGAGACACACCCATGAATTTGAATCCCCGCCAGCGCCGCTTGCTTGAAGTGGTGCGTCAGAAAGTCACCATGTCGGTCGAGGAGTTGGCCCAGCAACTTGACGTCACACCGCAAACCGTGCGGCGCGACGTCAAGCAGATGGAAGAAGCGCGCCTGCTGGCCCGCTATCACGGTGGCGTGGGCTTGCCCTCATCCGTGGAAAACATCGATTACAACCAGCGCCAGGTATTCAACAGCGAAGCCAAGCGGCGCATCGCCAACGCCGTGGCGGCGCAAGTGCCGCATGGCTGTTCGCTCCTGATCAATATCGGCACCACCACCGAGGAAGTGGCGCGCGCGCTGGGACAGCACACGGGCTTGCACGTGGTGACGAACAACCTGAACGTGGCCGCCATCCTGGCCGACAACGCCGCCTGCGAAGTCATCGTGGCCGGCGGCGTGGTGCGCGGGCGCGACCGCGGCATCGTGGGCGAGGCCACCATCGACTTCATCCGCCAGTTCAAGGTCGATATCGGCATCATCGGCATTTCCAGCATCGACGAAGACGGCAGCTTGCGCGACTTCGATGCGCGCGAAGTGAAAGTGGCGCAAGCCATCATCGAGCAGTCGCGCGAAGTGTGGCTGGTGGCCGACCAGCATAAATTCGGCCGCAAGGCCCTGGTGCGCCTGGCCGACCTGGCGCAAGTCGACATCCTGTTTACCGATGCGCCGCCGCCGGCCCGCTTTGCCGAAGTACTGCGCGAAGCGAGCGTGAAGGTGGTGGTGGCCGTCTGACGACGAGCATCCCACGGCTGGTGGCGGACGCCATCGTCGGGCAAGACCGGACCTGCCCGGCTCAGTGCGCGATGGCAAGCTTGCCGAAGTGGCGCCCGCCGGCAGCCAGTTCCGCATACGCTGCGGCCGTGTCGTCGATGCTGAACACGCGGTCGATGACGGGCACGATGCGATGTGCGGCGATGGCCTGGGCCGCCTGCGCCAGGTCGGCCACGGAACCGGTATTGTTGCCGACGATGCGCAAGGCCTTGACGATGACTGGCAGCAAGTCGATGCTGGCGGCCGTGCCGCCGACAAAGCCCACCGTGAAGATCGTGCCCCCCACCGCTGCCGCGTTGAGCGAGCGCACGATGGTGGCGCCGCCCACGGTCTCGACCACCAGGTCGGCACCCCGCCCACCGGTCAGTTTCAGCACCTCCGCGTCCCAGGCGGGCGTGGCCCGATAGTTGATCAGGTGATCGGCGCCCAACTGGCGCGCACGTTCCAGCTTTTCATCGCTGGACGACGCCAGGATCACCGTGGCGCCCGACGCCTTGGCGAACTGCAAGGCAAACAGGCTGACGCCGCCCGTTCCCAGCAACAACACCACCGATCCGGGGTGCACTGGCGCAGAACGCACGGCGTTCCAGGCCGTCGTCGCCGCGATGGGCAGCGCCGCGCCCTGGACAAAATCAAGGTGGGCCGGCAAGGCGACCAGGCTGGCGGCGGGAACGGCCACGTATTCGGCCAGCGAGCCCGGCAAGGTGACGCCGCGCATTGCACCCACCATGTGCGGCGTGATGGCACCGCCCTGCCAGTGCGGCATGAAGTGCGGAATGACGCGATCGCCGACGGCCAGGCCGCTGACGCCCTCGCCCAGCGCCGCCACCTCCCCTGCGCCGTCGGCGACAGGGATCAGCGGAAAGGTCGCGCCGGCAAAGTTGCCCGTCGCAATGGCCACATCCAGGAAGTTGAGTGTGGCGGCGCGCAAGCGCAGCAGCACCTCGCCCCGGCCGGCCTGCGGCTCGGGCAGCCCGGTCGGGCGAAACGCGGTGAGGGAAGGAGCGGTCAGTTGTATGGCTTTCATGGTCTGTTCTCGGGCGAAGTTTGTCAGGATGGCCGCACGCTGGCGGGAAACAATCAGTGTCATTTAAAATCATTCGTAGATAAACTATGGTTTGATTCAATGATTTGACACCGAGGATTACCAATGGATTTGCTCGACAGCATGAAGGTGTACGTACTGGCCGTTGAGAAAGGCAGTCTGAGCGCTGCCGCAGCCACCTGCGGGATCTCCGCGACGATGGCCGGCAACCACCTGCGCACGCTGGAAAAACGCCTGGGCATGCAACTGCTCCACCGCACCACCCGGCGCCAGCACCTGACCGCCTTCGGCGAGGATTACTATGCGCGCTGCAAGGAAATCCTCAGACTGGTGGCAGAAACCGATGTCCAGGCGCAAAACCTGCAACTGGCGCCCGCCGGCAAGCTGCGCGTCACGGCGCCCCTCACCTTTGGCGCGGAAGCGCTGATGCCCGCCATGGCCGTGTACCTGGAGCGCTATCCCGAAGTGAGCATCGATGTGGCCCTGAGCGACCGCGTGGTCGATCTGGTGGAGGAAGGCTTCGAAGCCGCCATCCGTATCGGCCAGTTGCCCGATTCGTCGCTGATCGCCAGGCCGCTGGCGCCCTACCGGCTGATGATCTGCGCCTCGCCCGACTACCTGGCGCGCAAGGGAACGCCGCGCCAGCCGGCCGACCTGAGCCAGCACGAATGCCTGTCCTTCTCGCCCGCCGCCCTGGCGCACTGGCGCCTGACAGGCGAACAGGACGACGTATGCAGCGTGCCCGTCTCGGGCCGCCTGCAAGTCAACCACGGCCAGGCGCTGCGCGTTGCCGCACTGCATGGCATGGGCATCGTGCTGCAATCGGCCTTCCTGCTGGAAACGGACGTGCGGGCGGGCCGCCTGGTTCAGCTGTTTCCCACGCATGCGCTGCCCAGCCGCCCGCTCAGCGTGGTCTACTTGCCGGACCGCTACCGCTCGCCCAAGTTGCGCAGCTTCGTCGATTTTCTGGTGGAACGGTTCAGCTAAACGGCACCCGTCACAAGCGGCCGTCATTCGCCATCATCGCCGTTGAAATATTTATCAATTCGGCAA
Source organism: Janthinobacterium sp. UMAB-56 (assembly GCF_900095265.1). Taxonomy (GTDB): domain Bacteria; phylum Pseudomonadota; class Gammaproteobacteria; order Burkholderiales; family Burkholderiaceae_D; genus Janthinobacterium. Next base: position 184,985 of record NZ_LT607651.1, read on the forward strand.
AATTCATGTTACTATTGATGCAACATGCGTTATTTTTTTAATCTTCCTCTCCGGCAATACGATTATTTGCTTGATATTGCTTTTCATCTATCCAGAAGCAAGAAAAAAGGAAAACTCTTCGCCATTCAGTGATTTCCTGTGAAAACAGTGTTAGAACCACCTCAAGCACGATGACTGTTCCCAAACAAACCACTCGCCAGCAAGCGTGACGGCCTTGACCATGCCGCTAACGTCGCCCAGTGAAGGAAAAGAAATGAGCCCAAATTTTGAAACGGCCGCAACGCCGCAAACCGTCCATCCCAATAACGTCTCCGTCAGCGAGCTGGAAGCCCACCTCGGCTACTGGCTGCGTTTCGTTTCCAACCACGTGTCTCACGGCTTCCAGAAAAAAGCCGAGGCCAACGGCGTAACGGTGTCCGAATGGGTGGTGCTGCGCGAAATGTTCCGCCTGGGTTGCACCTCGCCCACGGTGCTGGCGCAAGTGTCCGGCATGAGCAAGGGTGCCGTGTCGAAACTGATCGACCGCCTGGAAAGCAAGGGCATGGTCAGCAAGTCGATCCTGCTGGCCGACCGCCGCCAGCACTCGATCGAGCTGACCACGGAAGGCGAAGCGCTGGTGCCCGTGCTGGCCGAGATGGCCGACCAGAACGACGAGGAATTCTTCGGCAAGCTGCCGCGCGAGCTGCGCGACGACCTGCTCGAGGCGATGAAGGAAGTGGCCCGCACGCATCAGCTCAAGAGTGCCCCGCTGAACTAGCAGCGTTCACACGCCCGGCAAGGGTGACACGGTGGCACGGTCGCTTCAGCTATGATGCTGGCCTGACCGTCTACCAGGAACACGCATGGCCCTGCACATCGAAACCCCCTTGCTCAATTCGCGCGCCCTGAGCCTGCACAGCGAACGCGCCATCTGGCTCAAGCTCGAAGCCTTGCAGCCGCCCGGCTCCTTCAAGATCCGCGGCATCGGCCTCGCCTGCGAAGAATACGCGCGGCGCGGCGCCAGTCGCTTTATTTCCTCTTCCGGCGGCAATGCCGGCATCGCCGTCGCCTATGCGGGACGCCAGTTGGGCATTCCCGTCATCGTCGTGGTGCCGGAAACGACCAGCGAACGGGCCAAGGCACTGATCGCGCAGGAAGGCGCCGACGTCATCGTGCACGGCGCCGCATGGCAAGAAGCGAACGCGCTGGCGCAATCCATGCTCACGCCGCAAGACGCCTTCTTGCATCCCTTCGACGACCCGCTGTTGTGGCAGGGGCATGCCGGCATGATCGACGAAGTCGCCAGCGCGGGCCTGAAGCCGGACGCGGTGGTGCTGTCGGTGGGCGGCGGCGGCCTGCTGGGCGGCGTGGCCGAAGGCTTGCAGCGTAACGGCTGGGACGACGTGGCCCTGGTGGCCGTGGAAACCGAGGGCGCTGCCTCGCTGGCGGCTGCCGTGGCCGCGCGCGAGCACGTGGCCCTGCCTGGCGTAACGAGCATCGCCACTTCGCTGGCCGCGCGCCAGGTATGCGCGCAAGCCTACGCCATCAGCCAGACGCGCCTGCTGCACAGCGTGGTGGTGTCGGACCGGGCCGCCGTCGACGCCTGCCAGCGTTTCATTACCGACCAGCGCCTGGTGGTGGAGCCGGCCTGCGGCGCGGCCCTGGCGGCCGTCTACGGCAAGGCGCCGGAACTGGCGCCCCACGGCAAGGTGCTGGTCATCGTCTGCGGCGGCGTGACAGCCACCACGCAACAGCTAGACCACTGGAGCGCTACACTGTAATAGCTACGGCGCTGCATCGAGCAGCGCCACGCCATCGCGGCCCTGCCCCTTGGCGGCATACAGGGCTTGGTCGGCCAGGTCCAGCAACTGCGCCGGCGTCAGCGCGCCTTCGCGGAAGATGGCGATGCCGATGCTGGTCGTCACCGGTAGCGGGCCGCTGGCCAGGTCGAAGGGATGGCGGATGGCGTCGATGATTTTCGCGCCGATCTGGCGCACTTCGGCCGCGCTGTTGACGCCTTCGAAAATGATCACGAACTCATCGCCGGCCAGGCGCGCCACCAGGTCGCTGGCGCGTACGCTGCCTACCAGGCGCGCAGCGAATTCCTTCAGCACCTCGTCGCCCGCTTTATGTCCCAGGCTGTCGTTGATGGCCTTGAAACGGTCGATGTCGAGATAGGCCAGCGCCATCGGCGTGCGCGCCACGCGCGTGCGCTGCATGCTTTGCCCCAGTTGCTCGTCGAAGCGGCGGCGGTTGGCGATGCCCGTCAGGGTGTCCGTGGCGGCGGCAAACTGCAGCGCCGTGTGCGCCGCCTTGGTCTTGGTGATTTCGTGGATCAGGCCATACACGCCTTCCACCATGCCGCTCTCGCCCACGTCGGGCACGTAACTGGTCTGGAAGGCGCGCCGGCCGGCGTCCCCCTCCGCGCCGATGGTAAATTCATATTCAACTTCCTCGCCCGCAAAGGCGCGCAGCAGGTGCTCCTCGCGCAATTGGTAGGCTTCCTCGCCCAGCACCTCGCGGATCGACTGCATCAGGCTTTCCTGCCGCGACCTGCCGAACCATTTTTCAAACGTCGCGTTGATGAACTGGTAGCGGTGCTCGCGGTCGATATAGACGATCACCACGGGCACGTGGTCAGTCAGCAACTTCAAGCGCCGCTCGCTGCCGCGCGTCTGCGCCTCGGCGCTTTCACGCTCGGCCACCAGCGAATAAAAATCCCGGCTCAAATCGCCGATCTCGTCGCGTCGCTCGATTTGCAGCGCCTCGATGCCAAGACGCTGGCGACGGATCTGGTGCACCTGGCGGCGCAAGCGCTCGAGCGGCTGCAACAGGCGCAGCACCACGCGCCAGCCGGCCAGCCCAGCCAGCGCCGCCAGCAGCACGGCAGCCAGCAGGATCTTGCTGCGCATCGCATGCAATGGCGCGAACGCTTCGCGCATCGGATAGACCGAGGCCAGTATCCAGCCCGTGACGGCGATGCGGTGGTAGGCGAACATGGCTTCGGTGCCCTGCCTGGTGGTGCCCGTCAGCCAGCCCTCGTAGCCCTGCATGGCGCGCCGCGTCGGTTCGCTGACGGCGCCCTGCGCTTCGATATGCTGCATGATGCGCGCCTTGTCGGGATGCTCGACGATGACGCCTTCGCTGGTCATGATGTACAGGTAGCCGCCCGTGCCCGGTTTGAGCGCGCCAAGGCGGCCCAGGAAGTCGGGCTGGCGCAGATTCACGCTGGCCGCCAGCACATAGCGCACGGCGCCCTGCGCGTCGAACACGGGCTGTGTCACCACCACCAGGGGCATGCCGGAAATGCTGCCGTTGAGCGGCTCCGAAATGACGGAGCGGCGGGTCGCCAGCGTCTGTTCGAAATAGGAACGACCTTTCAGGTTCAGCCCCGCCTGCGGCTTA
>NZ_LT607651.1:188412-207931 GCF_900095265.1 Janthinobacterium sp. UMAB-56
ACAAAGCCGTCGATACCGACCACGCCGGCCGTGTAAAACTCCTTGCGCAGCACCGTTTGCGCGGCCAGGAAGCGCTGCAGGCTGGCACCGTCATGCGCGCCGCTGGCCGCCAGGCTGTCTGCCATCGCGCGCAGCACATTGCGCTTGGCATCGAGCTCTTCGTCGATGAAGACGGCGGCGCTGGACAGCGAGACGTACTGCTGTCGTCCCGTCACGTCGCGCATGCCGCGTTCGGCCACGCTCAGGGTGGCCAGCGCCAGCGAGGCTACGGCCCCCAGCACGAGCAGGAAGACGACCAAGCTCATGCGCGCCTTCAGGCTGGCGGGCAGGCCCCGGCGCAGCAGTGTGCGCAATATCATCCGCATCGCCACCATGCCGTCACGGCCGCTGCTGCAAATGCCGGCACAGGAGCTCGACCGATTCTTCCAGCGCCAGCACCTGGGTGTCGAGGCTCAGCGCAGGCGCCAGCGGCGCTTCGTAGGGTGCGGAAATGCCCGTGAATTGCGCCAGTTGTCCCGCGCGCGCCTTCGCGTACAGGCCTTTCGGATCGCGCGCCTCGCATTCGGCAACCGGCGTGCTGACGTGAACCTCGACGAATTGCGCCGCGCCGATGATGGCGGCGGCCATGGCCCGGTCGGCGCGGTAGGGCGAAATGAAGGCGGCGATGACCGTCAGGCCCGCCGCGTTCATCAGGCGCGCCACTTCGGCCGTGCGGCGGATGTTTTCATGCCGGTCTTGCGGCGTAAAACCCAGGTCGCGGTTCAAGCCATGGCGCAGTTGGTCGCCGTCCAGCAGCGCCACAGCCCGACCCTGCGCCTTCAGTGCTTGCGCCAGCGCCAGGGCAATGGTGGTCTTGCCGGCGCCGCTCAAGCCCGTCAACCAGACCGTGGGGTGTTGTGCTGCTGTCATCATTCGGCCTCTCTGCTGTAGAGCTGGCAATATAACAAAGCAGTGCTGGAAAGGACAGATTTTCAGGCCGCGCTGCGCGCCTCAAGCAGCAATTGTCGTATCTCGGGTACGCAGGAGCCGCAATTGCCGCCCGCCTTGACGCAGGCCGTCACCTGCGACGTCGTCGTCAGTTTTTGCTCCTTGATGGCGGCGCAAATTGTGTGGCGCCCCACGCCAAAGCACGAGCACACGGTGGGACCGGCGTCGACGCTCTTGCCGATGGGCTGGCCCAGCAACACGCCGGCGCGGTCGGCCGCGTCCATTTGCGCGTGCGCAAACAGGCTGGCCAGCCAGCTGCGCGACGGCAGGTCGGGACGGGGCGAGACATACACGCATTGCGCGATGCGCCCCTCGTCCAGGTGCACGGCGCGGTACACGCCGGCGCTGGCGTCTGCATAGTCGATCCAGTCGGCGTTGGCGTCCGTGACGCCGAGCAGCGTGCGCGCCCACGCGCCCAGGTCGGCGATGCGCTGGCGGCCCGCCAGTTCGTAGCGCAGGAACTGCTCTCCCTGCACGCGCGTCCAGTGCGCCACGCCGTCAAGGTTCAAGGGTGTGCGGCTCAGGACAAATGCATGCCAGTGCACGCGGAACTGCTCGATGCGCACGGGCGTGTGCTTGAATTCGGGCTCGCCAGAGAGCGGGTCGACCACCGGATTGACGACGGCGCCCACGCGCGCGTCGGACGCATTGGCGTCGCTCCAGTGGATGGGTACGAAGACCTGGCCGCGCGCGATGCCGCCGCCATGCACGACGCGCGCCACCATCGCGCCCCAGGCGCTGGAAATGCGCGCCAGTTCGCCTTCGCGCACGCTGTACAGCAGCGCATCCTGCGGGTGCAGGTCGATGAAGGCTTCGGCGACGTGGCCCGAGAGTTTGGACGCCTTGCCAGTGCGCGTCATCGTATGCCACTGGTCGCGCACCCGCCCCGTGTTGAGGACCAGCGGATAGTCTTCGTCAGGCATGTTCTGCGGCGCGCGCGGCGGCGTGGGCAAGAAGCGCGCGCGGCCATCCGCATGCGCGAAGCGGCCGTCGCCGAACAGGCGCGCCCGCCCCTGTGGCCACTGCTGCGGCGCCATGGCGTCGTATTGCGCTGCATCCAGGCCGGCCAGGTGCGCCAGGTTGAACAAGCGCGCCGTTTCCCCCTCATTGCGGAAGGCGGACAGGCGCGCATGTTCGTCGAAGATGGCCTGCGGTGCCGCGAAATCGAAACCGCCAAAGCCCATGCGCCGCGCCACATCGCACAGCACGTCCCAGTCGGCGCGCGCTTCGCCGGGCGCAGGCAAAAACGCGCGCTGGCGCGAGATGCGGCGCTCGGAATTGGTCACCGTGCCATCCTTCTCGCCCCAGCCCAGCGCCGGCAACAGCACGTCGGCATGGGCATTCGTGTCCGATCCGGCGCTGATGTCCGAGACCACCACCAATTCGCATTGAGCGAGCGCGCGGCGTACCTGGTCCGCGTCCGGCATGCTGACCAGCGGATTGGTGGCGATGATCCACACGGCTTTTACTTTTCCCGCTTCGATCGCGTGGAACAGTTCCACGGCCTTCAAACCAGGCTTGTCGGCGATGCGGGGAGAGTCCCAGAACGTTTGCACGGTGTCGCGATGCAGCGGCTGGTCCAGCTCCAGGTGCGCCGCCAGCATGTTCGCCAGCCCCCCCACTTCGCGCCCGCCCATGGCGTTGGGCTGGCCCGTCAGCGAAAACGGCCCCATGCCAGGCTGGCCGATGCGCCCCGTCGCGAGATGGCAGTTGATGATGCTGTTGACCTTGTCCGTGCCGCTCGATGACTGGTTCACGCCCTGCGAAAAGGCCGTGACGACCTTGCGCGTGGCGGCAAAAGCCTGGTAGAACGCCAGCAAGGCTTGCGGGTCGACTTTGCAGATGGCCGCCACCTGCAGCGGGTCGCCGCAATCGACATGCGCGGCCGCCAGCGCAGCGTCGAGTCCCGCACTGTGCTGCGTGACGAAATCACCGGCGATCACGCCTTCCTTCGCCAGATGGCACAACAAGCCGTTGAACAGCCACACGTCGGTGCCCGGCTTCACGGGCAGGTGCAGGTCGGCCAACTCGCAGGTGGCCGTGCGGCGCGGGTCGATCACCACCAGTTTGACGCCTGGCCGGCTTTCCTTCAGGCGCGCGATGCGCTGGAACAGGATGGGGTGGCACCAGGCCGTGTTCGAGCCCACCAGCACCACCATGTCGGCCAGCTCCAGGTCTGCATAGCAGCCCGGCACGATGTCTTCGCCGAACGCGCGCTTGTGGCCTGCCACGGCCGACGACATGCACAGGCGCGAATTGGTGTCGATATTCGCGCTGCCCACATAGCCCTTCATGAATTTATTCGCGACGTAATAATCTTCCGTCAGCAGCTGGCCCGAGACATACAGGGCCACGGCATCGGGGCCATGCTCAGCGATGATGGCGCGCAAACCGCCAGCTACCTTGTCCAGCGCAGCATCCCATGAAGCGCGCTGCAAGACGCCATCGACGCGCAACTGGGGGAAAAGCAAACGGTTGTCCAGGTCCAGGGTATCTCCCAGGGCCGCGCCTTTCACGCACAGCTTGCCCAGGTTGGCCGGGTGGCTGCCGTCGCCGGCGATGCGGATGGCGCCGTCGGGCAGGGTTGTGGCTTCCACGCCGCAGCCGACACCGCAATACGGGCAAGTGGTTTTCACGGGCGTGCAGCTAGTCATGGGATATCCTGTCAGGCGGCCTGGCCGCACAGCGCCTGGCCAAACAATAAATGGGAACGCAGCTGGCTGATGTCGCGCCGCTGCTGGATCAGCTCGAAATACCAGGGACCGTCCTGCACGTCGCCATACAGCACGGCGCCCACCAGGCGGCTGCCCTGCACCACCAGGCGCTTGTAGATGGCGCGGCGCGGATCGCGCAGCACCAGGTCTTCGCTGCCTTCGGCGCCGATGATGTCGCCGGCCGAATACAGGTCGATGCCCGTCACTTTCAATTTGGTGGCGCTGGCCTGCTGCACGTAGCGCCGGTGTCCCGCGCCGGCCAGGTGCGCGCCGCACACGCGCGCCTGCTCCCATATGGGCGCGACAAGGCCGAAGGTGGCGCGCCGGTGCTGCACGCATTCGCCCACGGCATACACGCGCGGGTCATAGCTTTGCAGGCAGTCGTCGACGACGATGGCCCGTTCGCAGTGCAGGCCGGCCGCCTGCGCCAGGGCGATGTTGGGGCGCACGCCAGCCGTCATCACCACCAGGTCGGCGGGGATCGACGTCCCGTCGGCAAAGCGAACGCCCTGCACCCGGTCGGTGCCGAGGATTTCCGCCGTTTGCGCCTGCATCAGGAAACGCAGGCCGCGCGCTTCCAGCGCCGATTTCAGCAGCATCGATGCGGGTGCGTCGAGCTGCTGGTTCATCAGCGCGCCGCTCATGTGCACGACGGTGACGTCCATGCCCTGGCGCTGCAAGCCGTTGGCCGCTTCCAGTCCCAGCAAGCCGCCGCCGATGACCACCGCATGGCGCTGCGTGCGTGCCGCCTGCAGCATGGTATCGACGTCGGCGATATCGCGAAAGCCGATCACGCCGGGCAGCGCATGGCCCGGCACGGGCACGATGAACGGCGTCGACCCGGTGGCCAGCAACAGGCGGTCATAGGCTACCGTGATGCCGGACAGCGCGTACACCTTGCGCGCCTTGCGGTCGAAGCGCACGACGGGGTCGCCAGCGTGCAGGGTGATGCCATGCTGCGCATACCATGCGCGCGTGTGCAGCATGATGTCGTCCACGCTTTTTTCGCCGGCCAGCACGGGCGACAGCAGGATGCGGTTGTAATTGCCATGCGGCTCGGCGCCGAACACGCTGATGTCGTACAGGTCCGGCGCGAGTTTCAATAGTTCCTCGACCGTGCGCATGCCGGCCATGCCGTTGCCGACCACCACCAGCGAGGGGCGCGCCGCTGCCTTGGCTAGCGGGTTCACAGGGCCACCCACACCATGCCGCCAAACACGCGCGCCGGCCAGGTCGCGACCGCATGCGCGGGCGCTTCCAGGCACTCGCCGCTGGCCAGGTCGAAGTGATGCTTGTAGATGGGCGAGGCGACGACGACGCGCTCGCCGATGCTGCCCACCAGTCCCCGCGAGAGCACGGAAGCGCCCGCATTCGGGTCGACGTTATCGATGGCGTACACGCGCGGCGCGGCGTCGCCGACGCGAAACACGGCCACGTGGCGCCCGCCGACCAGCGCGCACACACCCGTGTCGGGCACGATGTCGGTCAAGGGACAGATGGCCACCCAGTTGTCGGCGCTGGCGCCGGACAGTGCATTTATCGCATTCATGCTTCACGCCTCCACGGCAAGGATGGGGATCACGGTGCTGCGGCGCTCAATCAGCGTGGCGGGCCGGATCTGGCCCCGCTCTTCGACGAACACCACGTTTTCATCGTTCTTCTCGCTGTTGACGAAATGGCGGAAGCGCTGGCGCACGGCGGGGTTGGAGACGGCTTCCTGCCACTCGCAGGCATAGGTGTCAACCACATGCTGCATGTCCGCTTCCAGCTCGTGGGCGATGCCCAGGCGATCGGCCACGACGACGGCTTTCAGGTAATCGAGGCCCCCTTCCAGGTTGTCGCGCCACACACTGGTGCGCTGCAGGCGGTCGGCCGTGCGCACGTAAAACATCAGGAAGCGGTCGACATAGCGCACCAGGGTGGCCTCGTCGAGGTCGGCCGCCAGCAGTTCCGCGTGGCGCGGCTTCATGCCGCCATTGCCGCACACGTACAGGTTCCAGCCTTTTTCCGTGGCGATCAGGCCGATGTCCTTGCCCTGCGCCTCGGCGCATTCGCGCGTGCAGCCGGAGACGCCAAACTTGATCTTGTGCGGCGTGCGCAAGCCCTTGTAGCGGTTTTCCAGGCGAATGGCGAAACCCACGCTGTCGGCCACACCGTAGCGGCACCAGGTGGAACCGACGCATGATTTCACCGTGCGCAAGGATTTGCCGTAGGCGTGGCCCGATTCGAAGCCGGCCGCGATCAATTCTTCCCAGATGGCTGGCAATTGATCGACGCGCGCGCCAAACAGGTCGACCCGCTGGCCGCCCGTGATCTTGGTGTACAGGCCGTATTTCTTCGCCACCATGCCCACGGCGATCAAGCCGTCGGCCGTCACTTCGCCACCCGGCATGCGCGGCACCACCGAATACGTGCCATCCTTCTGGATATTACCAAGGAAATAATCGTTACTGTCCTGCAGGCAGGCATGCACGGGCGACAGCACGAAATCGTTCCAGCACGAGGCAAGGATATTGGCCGCCACGGGCTTGCACACGTCGCAGCCCAGGCCCTGTCCATGCGCCGACAGCAGTGCGCCGAAGCTGCGGATCTTGCCGACGCGGACCAGGTGGTGCAATTCCTGGCGCGAGTAAGCAAAGTGCTCGCACACGTGGTTGTTGACGGCCAGGCCTTGCTTCTGCATTTCCGCCTTCATGATCTGCGTCACCAGGGGCACGCAGCCGCCGCAGGCCGTACCCGCCTTGGTGCAGCTTTTCAGCGCGCCTATCGTCGTCGCGCCAGCGGCCACGGCGGCGCACAGCGCGCCTTTCGAGACGTCGTTGCACGAGCAGATTTGCGCCGCATCGGGCAAGGCGTCCACGCCCAGGCCCACCTTTTGCTGGCCGTCGGCCTGCGGCAGGATCAGGAATTCGGGGGATGCCGGCAGCTCGATTTTATTCAGCATCATCTGCAGCAAGGTGCCATATTCGCTGGCGTCGCCCACCATCACGCCGCCCAGCAGGTATTTGCCGCAATCGGAAACGACGATCTTCTTGTAGATCTGCTTGCGTTCGTCCATGAACTGGTAAGAACGGCTGCCCGGTGCATTGCCGTGCGGGTCGCCCAGGCTGGCCACGTCCACGCCCATCAGTTTGAGCTTGGTGCTCATGTCGGCGCCCTTGAACGAGGCTTCGCCTTCCTCTTCCTGCAGCACGTGGCGCGCCGCGATGCGCGCCATGTCATAGCCGGGTGCCACCAGGCCGAAGACCAGGCCGCCCCACAGCGCGCATTCGCCGATGGCGTAGATGTCGGGATCGGACGTGAGGCAGCTGTCGTCGATGGCGATGCCGCCGCGTGGGCCCACCTCCAGGCCGCAGGCGCGCGCCAGTTCGTCACGCGGACGGATGCCGGCCGAGAAGACGATCATGTCCGCTTCCAGGTGACTGCCGTCGGCAAACTGCATGCGGTGCGCGGCCGCGGTGCCATCGACGATGGCCAGCGTATTTTTTTGCGTGTGCACCGTCACGCCCAGTTCCTCGATCTTGCGGCGCAAGACGCGCGCGCCGCCTTCATCGACCTGCACGGCCATCAGGCGCGGCGCGAATTCCACCACGTGGGTGTCCAGCTTCAAATCGCGCAAGGCCTTCGCGCATTCGAGTCCCAATAGCCCGCCGCCGATCACCACGCCGGTTTTTGATTTTCCGCCCCAGGCCAGCATGGCTTCCAGGTCTTCGATGGTGCGGTAGACGAAGCAGCCATCGCGCTCCTTGCCCGGCAGCGGCGGCACGAACGGCGTGGAGCCCGTGGCGAACACCAATTTATCGTAGGCGAGCACTTCACCCGTGCTGGCGGTGACGGTTTTCGCCACGCGGTCGATGGACACCGCGCGCGCCTTGAGTTTCAAGACGACGTTGCCCTTGTCGAAAAAGCCGGGCGCCACCAAGGAGAGGTCTTCGGCAGATTTGCCGCTGAAAAATTCGGACAGGTGCACCCTGTCATAAGCGGGGTGCGGCTCTTCGCACAAGACCGTCACGGACAAGTGCGGCGCGTTTTCCAATGCCAGGCGTTCGAGGAATTTGTGTCCGACCATGCCATGGCCAAGGACGACGATGTTCAAGGGGGCGTTCATGCTTGTCTCCTCAGGCCGCAGCCATGTTCGGTTCGGCCGCCAGACCCGTGAAACGGGCGGCGATGGCGCACAGGGCCGAGATCACCACCAGCGCGCTCAAGATGATCAGGGTCTGGCGGATGTCGCCCGTGCCCTTCATCAGGAAACCGGCCGCCACCGCGCCCACGTTGCCGCCCGCACCGATGATGCCGGCCACGCCGCCCAGTGCCTTGCTGTCGATGAAGGGCACCAGCGCATAGGTGGCGCCGCAAGCCATGTGGGTGAACAGGCCGAAGACCAGCATGGCGATGACGGCGTAGGTGACGCTATCGACCTTGGCAAACCACAGCAAGCCCACGCCTTCGCCTATCATCAGCATGAACAGCAGCGTCACGCGGCTGTTCAGGTTACCGCGCAGGGCCAGTTTGTCGGACATCCAGCCCCCCAGGGCACGTGCAAACAGGGCCAGCAAGCCGAAGCTGCCGGCGGCCAGGCCGGCCGATTTCAACGACAGGCCGAAATGGTCGACGTAGTACACGGCGGCGATGTTGTGGATGAAAATCTCGATACCGAAGCAGGCGCCGTAGGTGACGAACAGCAGCCACACGCGATAATTGGAACTGGCCGCCTTGAAGCTGTCCCAGCCGCCGCTTTTGCCACCACCTTTGCCACCCTCGATGGCCAAGCCGGCCTTGCGCAAGTCCGAGTAATTACCTTCAGGGCAATCCTGCGTATAGCGCCAGTACAGCACGGCCATCACCAGCATCAGCACGCCCGGCACCAGCAGGGCGATACGCCAACCCAGCGATTCGGACACGCCCAGCATCAGCACGGCACCGAGCAGCAGCGGCATCAGCGCCTGCGCCGCACCACCGCCCGCATTGCCCCAGCCGGCGGCAGCGGCATTCGCCGTTCCCACGACGCGGGGTGCGAACATCACGGAGGTGTGATATTGCGTAATGACAAAGCTGGCGCCCACGGCGCCGATGCCCAGGCGGAAGAACAGAAAACTCTCATAGCTTTGCGAAGCGGCCACGCCCAGCACAGGCATGGCGCCCAGCAGCAACAAGCCCGTGTAGGTCTTGCGCGGGCCGTAGCGGTCGCACAATGGCCCAACGATCAGGCGCACGAGGATGGTGATGGCGACGGCCGCGATATTGATATTGGCCACTTGCGCCAAGGAAAGGCCGAACTCGCCCTTGATGACAGGCATCAGGGGGGCGCAGGCGAACCAGGCGAAGAAACACACGAAAAATGCCATCCACGTCAGGTGGAATGCCCGCATGGGCGGCGTGGCGAGGGAGAAGAGCGCGATGCGCGTTGCTTTTTGGCTGGCCATGATAGGTTCCCGAAGTATCCCGAAAATAACAAAAATGCAAACAAAAACGGCGCCCGCCCCAGCCGATGCAAGATCAGCCTGGGCGGACGCCGTTGTCCATGTGGTCCGTCGTTGGACCGTTGTGCGTTTATTCAGGGGATCGCCGTTGATCCGTATATCTTGTGTAGCAAGCGCCGTGCCAGCTTCCCCAAGGGCAGGCAGCGCCATTCGCACTGGCTTTGCGCCAGATCATGGCAGTTCACGGTGCAAGGACGCCACTTGCTGGTGCATGCGGGAACCAGCAATGGCAGTACTTGTCTAAACCACATCTGAAGCAGTAGCAGGAGGCCACATGCTCAAGACCCTGCGACGCTTGCGACCACCCTGGCCGCCAGGGTACGCATGCGTGTGCGCCTGCGTGTTACTCATTTCCTGGAGCAATACTGCCGCCGCGCGAGAACCGAAGGAACATGGCGAACTCGATGCCACCGTCGTCGCGCCCTTCCGCGCCGCGCGCGGCGCACATGTCACGCAGGCGCGCATCTTTGTCGTGCGCTTCGCCTACCCCGACGAAGGCCGTGCACATGCCGTGCACTGGACCTTGACCTTGTCCGGTCCGGGGCCGCAAGGCGCCGTGCAGCGACGCTGGTCGGGCATGGAACAGGTGGGGGCCGGCGGCAACAGCCTGAGCTTGCCCTGGGATGGCCGCGCCGACGCCGATGCGCGCGCACGGCGCTTGCCGGTGCCGGACGGTATGTACGCGCTGCGCCTGCTGGCCGTGGCGGACGCCGGCACGCCGCAGCAAGCACGGGTGGAACAGCAATGGCAGATCCAGGTGCGGCGGGGCGGCAGCACGGCGCCCAGGGTGCCCGCCTTCCAGACGGGCTTACGGCACCTCGCCAGCCTCGATGGCCAGATGGACTACCGCATCGTCTACGCCAACTTGCACAGCCAGACGCGCCACAGCGACGGCGGCGCTGCGCTCGACGCCTGCCATGGCGCGCAGGCACCGCAAACGGCGCCCTACGGCCCCATCGATGCTTATCAGTATGCGCGGCAACATGGGCTCGATGCCCTGCTGACGTCCGAGCACAACCATATGTATGACGGCTCGGATGGCAGTAACAGTGCTGCCGTGCCGGCAGCAGCAAAGGCCCTGTACCAGACGGGGCTGGCCGAAGCGGCCGCGTATACAGCCGCCCACCCGGGCTTTTTAGCCCTGTACGGCATGGAATGGGGCGTCATCAACAAGGGCGGCCACCTGAACATCTTCAATAGCGAGCAGTTGCTGGGCTGGGAAAGGAATGCGCATGGTGAACTGCTGGCCGACCTGGAAACGCCGAAAGGCGATTACGCGGGCCTGTACACGCTGATGCGCGAGCGGGGCTGGCTAGGCCAGTTCAACCACCCGGCGCAGACGGGCCAGTTTCTCGTCAACGGCCAGCCGCTGGGCTACACCCATGACGGCGACGCGGCCATGGTGCTGTGCGAAGTGCTGAATACGTCCGCCTTTTCCACCAACGACGAGGAAACGGAAACGCGGCGCAGCAATTACGAGGCGGCTTGCAACCGCGCCCTGGCGGCCGGCTACCACGTGGCCTTCAGCAGCAACCAGGACAACCATTGCGCCAACTGGGGCGCGTCGTATGGCAACCGCACGGCCGTGCTGGTGGCCAGCCCGGTCGCCGGCATGCCCGTCTCACGCGACAGTTTCCTCGAGGCGCTGCGCGCACGCCGCGTCTACGCCACCATGGACAAGCATGCGCAGCTGCTGTTGACGGCGAATGGCAAGTTGATGGGCGAGCGTTTCGACAACCACGGCCCCTTGCAGCTGGCCACCCATTTCAGCAACAGCGCGGGGCGCCAGGCGGCCGCCGTCGCCATCCTCCAGGGCGTGCCGGGCGGCAACGGCTCCGTCACCGAACTGTCGGACCAGGCCAGCATCACCATCACCCCCGCGCCCGGCCCCCATTTTTACTACGCGCGGCTGACGCAGGACGATGGCAACCTCGTCTGGTCCGCGCCCGTATGGGTCAATCAACTGCCCTGAAGGGAGCTTAGCGTGGAGGAAGAAATTCCCGTGTGTGTGGCTGCAGCGGTGCATGCTGAGCCATCAATTCGACGACCCAATCGATAAATACGCGCAGCTTCTTGCTGACATGGCGGTTGGGCGGATATGCCAGGTACAAGGGCATGGGATCGATCTGCCAGTTCCCGAACAAGGGAATCAGGGCCCCTGCCGCCACGTGCGTCCGGGCCATGTAGTCTGGCAGCCACAGCACGCCCAGGCCAGCCAGCCCCGCCGCCAGATAGGCGTTGCCATCGTCAATCGATAGCACGTACTGGCCCGCTATCGTGACGCGCTTGTCGCCCTGCCGCATCAGCGTGGAAAAACCGTTGCCGCCCTGCCCCCAGCGAAAGCGGACGATACGGTGCTGGGCATCTTCCAGTTCCTGCGGATGACCGGGCGTGCCGACGCGCTGCAGATAAGCGGGCGCTGCGTACACGGCCAGTTGCAAGTCGCCGATCTTGCGCGCCATCAAGGACTGGTCGCGCAGTTCGCCGCCACGAATGACGCAATCGACATTGTCGCCAATCACATCGACCATGCGGTCGCTGGCGCCCATATCGAGCTGGATGTCCGGATAGCGCGCGTAAAATTGCGGCAGCGCCGGTATCAGCAGCATGCTGGCGAGCGGACTGGGCACATCTACCCGCAACTGGCCACGGGGCAGCGCCGCAGCGCCGGGCAAGCCCGTTTCAATCTCGTCCAGGCTGGCCAGCACGGGCACGATGCGTTCGTAATACTCGGCGCCATCGGCCGTGACGTTGACTTTGCGCGTCGTACGGTTAAGCAGCTTCAGGCGCAAGCGCGCTTCCAGCTGCTGCACCAGCTGCGTCACGCTCGTCCGGCTCATGTGCAAGGTGTGGGCCGCCTTGGTAAAACTGCCCGTCTCGACCACCCGCACGAATGCCCGCATCGTATCCAACTTGTCCATCGCCACCCCCGCATCCTGATTGTTTGGATTATACAAACAGTCTTGGGGGAGCCTGCCCCTTTATCTGCGCGCCGGCCCTGGCTAAAGTTCTGTCCAGGCCGCCGTTCGGCGGCAACATCCAAGGAGCCATGCCATGCGTAATGCAATGACCACCCGCGACGTCGTCTTCCCACCCGGACGCCAGGCGCTGTATGAAAAAAATCGCTATTCGCCGGCCGTGCGGGCCAACGGCTTGCTGTTTGTCTCCGGCCAGGTGGGCAGCCGCGCAGACGGCTCGCCAGAACCGGAACTGGAAGCGCAAGTCAGGCTGGCCTTCGACAACCTCAACGCCATCCTGCAGGCTGCCGATTGCACCTTCGACGACGTGCTCGACGTGACCCTCTTCCTGGTCGAGCCGGAAGCGACATTCCAGCGCATCTGGGACATGGTGCTGGCGGAGTACTGGGGCGTGGCACCCCATCCCACCGTCACGGCCGTGGGGGTGACGTGGCTGTACGGTTTCCAGTTTGAAATCAAGGTGGTGGCCAAGCTGCCGGACTAAGACGCATCCAGGCAGCGCCAGCGCCGCAGAATATACGGTCTGTTGCAGTCACGGCAAATATTATAGGAAAAACATGCCATCACTTTACTGATATCCAAGAGACACTGGTTCCCCACAGCAATCCATGGCAACATGAATGCGCCGTTTTTCCTGCAACACGGCGCAAACGAAACCATCAAGGAACCGTCCATGTCTTTTTATCGTACCTTCGCCGGCGGCCTGTTGCTCGGCCTGGCCACAGCGGGCCTCGCCCATGCACAAGCACCTACGCCCGCCGCGTCCAATTCTCCGGCCGATCCCCATTTGTGGCTGGAAGAAGTCCTCGGCGACAAGCCGCTGGCCTGGGTCAAGCAGCACAATGCCGTCACCACCAAAGAATTGGAAGCCCGGCCCGGCTTCCCGGCCCTGCAGGCGCGCCTGAAAACCATCCTCAATTCAAAGGAACGCATTCCCTACGTCAGCAAGGAAGGCGAGTTTTACTACAATTTCTGGCGCGACGCCCAGCATGTGCGCGGCATTTGGCGCCGCACCAGCCTAGCGCAATACCAGCAGGCCGAACCGACCTGGGAAACCATAATCGACCTCGACCAGCTGGCCGCCGGCGAAAATGAAAACTGGGTCTGGGGCGGCGCTTCCTGCCTGTATCCGAAGGGCGAACGCTGCCTCATTTCCCTGTCGCGCGGCGGCGGCGACGCCAAGGTCGTGCGCGAATACGACGTGGCGAAACGCACCTTTGTCGACGGCGGCTTCATCCTGCCGGAAGCGAAGGGCAGCGCCAGCTGGATCGACCAGGATACCCTGTTAGTCTCCAGCGATTTCGGCCCCGGCACGATGACCAGCTCCGGCTACCCGCGCATCGTCAAAGAGTGGCGGCGCGGCACGCCGCTGGCGCAGGCGCAAACGCTGTACGAAGCCAAGGCCGACGATCTGAGCGCCGGCGCCTACAAGGACTTCACGCCCGGCTACGAACACCAGTTCATCGAGCGGCAGATCGATTTCTACAGCGGCGAAATGTTCCTGCGCGACGGCGCCAACTTGAAGAAGGTGCCGAAACCGGACGACGCGACGGCATTCACCGTGCGCGACCAGCTGGTCATCACCCTGCGCTCGGACTGGAAAGTCAACGGCAAGACCTATGTGCAAGGCTCCCTCCTGGCCACCGACTTCAAGGCCTTCATGCAGGACAAGCAAGAGCTGGAAGTACTGTACGCGCCCACGGCCACGTCTTCGCTGGACAATGTCACGCCGACGAAATCAACCATCCTCGTGACAACCCTGGACAAGGTCAAGAACCGCCTGACGGAACTGCGCCACGTGAACGGCAAGTGGCAGCGCCGCGCCGTCGATGCGCCAAAACTGGGCACCCTGGCCGTCAGCGCGCTCGATCCCGTCGACTCGGACCAGTACTTCCTGACGGTGACGGACTTCCTCAACCCGACCACTCTGTATCTGGCCACGGCGCAGAGCGACAAGCGGACCAAAATCAAGTCGCTGCCCGCCTACTATGACGCGGCGCCGTACAAGGTGGAGCAGTTCGAATCGACGTCCAAGGATGGCACCAAGGTGCCGTATTTTGCCATCATGGGCAAGAAGACGAAGTTCAACGGCAGCAACCCTACCGTGCTGTATGGCTATGGCGGCTTCGAAGTATCGCTGAAACCGAGCTACAGCGGCACCACGGGCGTGGCCTGGCTGGAAAAGGGCGGCGTGTATGTGCTGGCCAATATCCGCGGCGGCGGCGAATTCGGCCCCCGCTGGCACCAGGCGGCGCTGAAGGAAAACCGCCAGCGCGCGTATGACGATTTCATCTCCGTGGCGCAAGACCTGATCAAGCGCAAGGTCACCAGTCCGCGCCACCTGGGCATCATGGGCGGCAGCAATGGCGGCCTGCTGACGGGCGCCGTGCTGGTGCAGCGCCCCGACCTGTTCAACGCCGTCGTCAGCCAGGTGCCGCTGCTCGACATGCGCCGCTATAACAAGCTGCTGGCGGGCGCCTCGTGGATGGGAGAATACGGCGACCCGGACGTGCCGGAACAATGGGCTTATATCAGCAAGTATTCGCCGTACCAGAACGTCTTCAAGGACAAGAAATATCCGCGCGTGCTGTTGACCACTTCGACCCGCGACGACCGAGTCCACCCCGGCCATGCGCGCAAGATGGTGGCGAAGATGGAAGAACAAGGCCACGACGTGCTGTACTGGGAAAACACGGAAGGCGGCCATGCGGGCGCCGCCAATAACGACCAGCAGGCGCTGATGTGGGCGCTGACCTACACCTTCCTGCTCGAGCAGCTGAAATAGAACGGGCCTGACGGCACCTGGCAAGACAGAACGCCTGCACCGGATTCCGGCGCAGGCGTTCTTTTTTGGGGAAGTTACTTCGCCTGCGCGCTGGGGCGTTCGGCGATGCGGTCGCGGTAGGCCTGCAGATTGGACAGCCCTTCCGCGCCGGGACGGTACTTCATCAGGCCGCGCGCAAATTCCAGCGCGCAGAAGGCCGTGATGTCGGCAATCGTAAAGCGTTCGCCGGCGATGTAAGGCTGGCCGGCCAGCACCTGGTCCAGCCATTGCGCCGTCTCGCGCAGCTTGCCCGCCTGCGCCGTGGCGAAATCGGGAAATTGCGGGTTTTCCAGTGCCACCAGGGCCGGATGGCCATGGCGCACCCAGTTGGCGACGGCGCTGAACAGATGCAGTTCCACGCGGCGGTCGGCCATTTCAATGAAGGCGCGCTCCTCGTAGCCTTCGCCCATCAGGTTCGGCTGTGGCTGCAAGCCTTCCAGGTAAGTGCAGATGGCGCGCGTCTCGGTCAGCACGCGCCCGTCCGGCAATTCCAGCACGGGCACGCGGCCCAGCGGGTTTTTTGCCAGGAAGGCGGGCTCGCGGTGCTGGCCCGCCATCAGATCGAGCGCCACTTCCTCGATGCCGGTGATGCCCTTCTCGGCGATGAACATGGTAACGCGGCGTGGATTGGGCGTGCGGGGGCTGATAAACAGTTTCATGGGCGTAGGTCTCGTCTCGTTATGATGGTGGCCAATCAGCTGCGGGACTGGCCTGTGGCAGTACAGTCAGGCGTCCATCATACCAGCGCCGCAGCATGCTGCGGCGCCCCTGGCGCGTTGACTTTGCCCCCGTTTCGCCTTAGATTGCTGTAGGGGAACGCTGGCCGCCAGTTCCAGCGATGTCCCCCACACGTCATCAACGCCCGCAGCCTATCCGGCTGGCGGGCGTTTTATCCATGAACCAAGGGCATACCATGCATCGCACACCGACTCCGCGCCTCCGCCGCAGCCAACTGGCCGCCGCCGTCCTGGCACTGGCTTCCATCACCGCAGCCCATGCGGGCAACACCGCTCCCGCCGCCAGGTACATCTCGGCCAGCCAAGCGCCCGGCACCACCACGCAGTTGCCGCGCGGCGTCAGGCCTTTGCACTACATTGTGTCGATCACGCCGGACGCCGCCGCTTCCACCTTCAAGGGCGAGGTCGCCATCACGGTGGCCGTCGACAGGCCGACAGCCAGCATCACCTTCAATGCCCTGAACCTGGCATTTGCCGCCGCCGCCATCGAAGGCAAAGGCGGCAGCAAGCAGGTGACGCGCAAGATCGAGTTCGATGCGGACAAGCAGACGGCCACCGTGCATTTTGCCGAGCCGGTGGACAAGGGCGAGTACCTGCTGCGCATCGACTACAGCGGCAAGATCGGCACGCAGGCCACGGGCCTGTTCTCGCTCGACTACGACACGCCGCAGGGCCGCCAGCGCGCGCTGTACACGCAATTCGAAAATTCCGATGCGCGCAGCATGCTGCCGTCGTGGGATGAACCGGACTACAAGGCCACGTTCGCGCTGGACGTGGTCGTACCGAGCAATCAGATGGCCGTCGGCAACATGCCGATCGCCCGCAGCGAGGAGCTGGGCTATGGCATGAAGCACGTGTACTTCGCCACCACGCCGCGCATGTCGACCTATCTGCTGTTCTTTGGCCTGGGCGACTTCGAGCGGGCGACCATGATGGCAGACGGCACGGAAGTGGGCGTCATTACGCAGAAGGGCGCGCTGGCGCAAAGCCGCTTCGCGCTCGACGAGTCAAGAGCCCTGCTGCGCGAATACAACGATTACTTCGGCGTGCGCTACCCGCTGCCCAAGCTCGACAACATCGCCGCACCGGGTCGCAGCCAGTTCTTCGGCGCCATGGAAAACTGGGGCGCCGTCTTCACTTTTGAGTATGGCTTGCTGCTCGACCCGGCCATCTCGACGCAGGCCGACAAGGAAAACATCTACACCACCCTGTCGCATGAAATGGCGCACCAGTGGTTTGGTGACCTGGTCACCATGCGCTGGTGGGACGACCTGTGGCTCAACGAAGGCTTCGCGTCGTGGATGGAAAGCCGCACCACGGAGCGTTTGCACCCAGAGTGGAACACGGCCCTGTCCAACGTGAGCGGGCGCGAGTCGGCCATGAGCCAGGATGCGCTGCGCACCACGCACCCGGTGGTGCAGCGCATCGACACCGTGGAGCAAGCCAGCCAGGCCTTCGACGGCATCACCTATCAAAAGGGCGAAGCGGTAATCCGCATGCTCGAAGCCTACGTGGGCGCCGACACGTGGCGCACGGCCGTGCGCAGCTACATGCGCAAGCATGCTTACGGCAATACGGTCTCCGACGACCTGTGGCGCGAAGTCGATGCAGCCGCCGGCAAGCGTGTCAGCGCCATCGCCCATGATTTCACGCTCCAGCCGGGCGTGCCGATGATCACCGTGGGCGACGCCGTGTGCAGGAAGGGCAGCACGCGCGTGACCCTGACGCAGACGGAGTTTTCCAAGGACCAGCCGGACAAGAAGCCGCTGTCGTGGAAAGTGCCGGTGATCGCGTCGACGGTCGGCAGCCACAAGCAGGCGCGCGTGCTGGTCAAGAATGGCAAGGCGACATTGAACGTGCCCGGTTGTGGCGCCCTGCTGGTGAACGCGGGCCAGAGTGGCTACTACCGAACCGTGTACGCGCCCGCCAACACGCGCGCGCTGGCGCGCAGCTTTGCACGCCTGGCGCCGATCGACCAACTGGGCTTGCTGGCGGACAGCCAGTCGCTGGGCCTGTCGGGCGCGCAAAACCTTGCCGACTTCCTGGAACTGGTGAAAGCGACGCCGCTGGCGGCAGATCCGCAAGTGCTGGGCAAGGTGGCCACCTCGCTGAACGACCTGTACGAACAATATGCGGGCGATTCTGTGCGCCAGCAGGCTTTCGGTCGCTACGCCATGGCGCGCCTGGCGCCGATGATGGCGCAGACGGGCTGGGAAGCGCGCGCTGGGGAGGCGTCCAGCGTGGCGACCCTGCGCGGCCGGCTGATTGCCATCCTCGGCGACATGGGCGAGCCTGGCGTGATCGCGGAAGCGCGGCGCCGCTACGCAGCCAGCGAACAGGATCCCACCGCCATTCCCGCGCCGCTGCGCCGCACCATCCTGGGCGTGGTGGCGCAGCATGCGGACGCCGCCACCTGGGAACAATTGCACGCCAAGGCGCAGCAGGAAAAGACGCCGCTGGTCAAGAACCAACTGTACGACTTGCTGGCCTCAACCGACGATACGGCCCTGGCGCAGCGGGCGCTGGCGCTGGCGCTGACGGATGAACCGGGCGTGACCAACAGCCCGGCCATGATCTCGCGCGTTTCGCGCGCGCATCCGGAACTGGCCTTCGATTTCGCGCTGGCGCATCTGGAGCAAGTCAATGCGCGCATCGATGCCAGTTCGCGCAGCCGCTACTTCCCGCGCCTGGCGGCCGGCTCGGCACAGCCGGCGATGATCGCCAAGCTGGAAGCGTATGCGCAGGCCAACCTGCCTGCCAGCGCGCGCGGCGATGCCGACAGTTCCGTGGCCGGCATCAAGTACCGCATCAAGCTGCGTGCAGAACGGCTGCCAGCCGTCGATGCATGGCTGGCGCAGCAGGCGGGCTAAGTGGCATTCCCGGCGCCTCGCGCCGGGAACTGCTGAAAACGCAGGCAAAAAAAAACCGGCTTCGCATGTCGCGGCAGCCGGTTGAAACGCTGTTTCAGAGCGCAGGGATAAAACGGGAAACACATGAAGAAGTGGAAATCGTGCCGGTCATTGAGGTGTCCGGCAACCTTGCGCCCGGGGTTTCCGTGCGCCATGTAGCCACTATGCCAGTCCTTCCCTCGGACAGGCTTAGGACTTCATTAAATCCCATTTCTTTTCCCGCTTTTACCCTGCATGCCTTGCCATCGCAGCAATTTCACGCTGCGCCAGCCTGTCTGGTGCCGATGGTTGAGCTCACCGGCTAAGCTGTTGAGTCATGCCTGCATCCTAGCGCTCCCGGAGCGTAGTGATCTGCGCAATGCATGCTGTGTGCCAACGAAAGCATCATAACAGCCTCATATGACCGCCATATGACGTGACGCTAAGGTGTGCCGTCCTCCTTCGCGAAACGCTTGATACCCGTCAATTCAATTTCCACGCGGCGGTTCGGCTGCAGGCAGGCGATCAGGGCAGCACGAGGCATCGGCTTTTCGCAGGCGGCGACGGGTTCGGCCTTGCCCTTGCCATACGCGCTGATAACGTTGGCGATACCTTGCTCTCGCAGCAACTGTTTCACCGTCAGCGCGCGCCGCTCGGACAGAGCCTGGTTGTAGCCGTCAGCGCCCAGGCGGTCAGTGTGGCCCGTGACGCTCAAGGTATCGATCTGTACGTAGCCCTGCTTCAGGCGCACCGCCAGTGCGCGGATTTTATCGATGCCCTCCGGTAGCATATCGGCCGCACCCGCCTTGTCGAAATGGAACAGGGCGTCCATGTCGAGTGTGATGCGTTCATGGACCAGGCGCGGTGGCAGCGGATCGGGCGGCGGTATCGGCTTGTCGGCAGGGCAT
>NZ_LT607651.1:207993-216098 GCF_900095265.1 Janthinobacterium sp. UMAB-56
GGGATTCGCGTGGCGCCAGCCCTGCTGCATGTATTCGTTGCCGGCATGCACCAGTTCCACTTCACCGCACGCCACCTTCTGCGCTGCACAGGCAAAGCCGGGCGACTGGCGCAGCTGCGTAAAACTGTTCCACAAATCGTCGCGCAGTCGCGTGGCGTCGTTCACCAGCGGCGTGGCGTCGCCGGGATTGGGCGTGCTGCCGTCTTCCAGCGCGGCCACAATTTTTGCCGATTCCTGCAGCGCCTGCAGGGGAAAGGCAGAGCGGTCGTTGCGCGTGTACTCGTGGAAGGATACGTCGAGCCAGCATTGCGCCTTGGACAGGTAATAATCGCCCACGCGTACGCCGCCGTCGTTGAGCTTTTTGATGCGTTCCTGCAGCAGGCGGTACGCCTGCTGGTCGGCGGAGACAGTCTGGTCGCTGATGCGCAGTTGGGGCAAGGCCAGCGGCGCGGCCTGCAGGGTGGGCGTGGCCGCCTGGGCCAGGCCCATGGCCAGCAGGCTGGCGAGCGGTATCAGTTTCTTCATCGGTGTCATTGTGGTAGTCATGGTCGCTTTCATGGCCGGGCCAGGGTACGGTTGATGGTGGCGTCTTTGCCTTTAAACAGGTTTTCATCGAACTTGAAGCGCAGGCGCAGATAGGGGCCCCGCGCCGTGTAGTCGGCGCCCGTCAGGTCACGGTCGGAAAAACCCGACCAGTTGTGGCCTGCCGACAGCCACAGGTTTTGCGCCAGCAGATAACCCACCTCGACGCCATTGGCCCACTGGCGGCTGCCCCCTTGCGGGCTGCCCATCACGGCAGCCAGCACGCCGATGTCCCAGCGCTTGCTGATGTCGTATACGGTGCGCCCGGAAAACAGCCACGCCGTGTACTTTTCCTGGCCAGCAGGCAAGTTCCTGTCGTTGTTGTGCTTGGCGGCAATTCTGCCCGTGAACCACCAGGGACGGCTGGGGTGGTAATCGAGGTGCGTGGAAACGATGTGCGCGCGGTAATTGTCGCCATCGATCTGCGACTGGTCTCGCACGGTCTTGTACTCGTAACGGGCCAGGCCGTTGAAACGGTTGTCATCCACGGGACGCCACGCAAAGCCCAGCTGTGCCCGGTCCTGCAGCACATTGCCCACGGGCGCGCCGCTGGCGTCGTCGTTGTTGCGCGTGTACAGCAGGTAGTTGCGCGCGAGGAAGGTCCAGTCGCGGCTCAGCTTGCGCGCCCAGGCGATGGTATTGAGCCACTGGTCCTGACGCTGGTTGCCCGGTGCGATCTCGCTATCGAACAGTCGCCGGTACTCGAGCTTGACGGAGCCGCGCCACAGCGGATTGGTGGAAAAGTCGACGCCTGCCGCCACGGCCACGGCTTGCTGCTGCTGGCCGTTCATGACTTTCAGGTATTCGATATTCGTGTTCGCCGCCAGCCCTTCGCCGAGGTTCCACGTGTTGCGCAAGCCGGACGCCAGTTGCAAGTCGCGCTGGTTGCTCAGGCTGTAATCCATGGCGTCGCGCATGCGGTACTCGCCAAACACGGTGCCGCCCGGCATGTAGCCCGTGTCTGCGCCGGCTACGAAACTGGTGCTGCGGTCGGCCGGATTGAGCGAGTAGGCCGATGCCAGCCCTGTCTGGTTTTCATAGCGCGCGTACAGCCGGCTGCGTTCGGCCAGCTGGTATTGCGCGCCCAGGCCATAGCGGTGCTGATCCGCGTCGGAGACGCTTTTTTCCACGTCGCCATTCAAGGTCCAGCGCTGCGTGGCCTTGTATTGCGCTCCCAGGCGCACGGTGGTGGCGTCCAGCGGCACCGTCGTACCGCCGCCCGCGCCGGGATTGATGGGCGCAAACGTGGTGATGCTGCCGCCCGTGACAGGGTCGATGGCCGTGTTCGCCGTGCCGTTGCCAAAGAAGCCCCCGGTGGCATTCAAGCCCGTGCCCAGCGGCGAGGTATTCGGCGCGATGCCGGCCGTCGACGGCATGCCACCGCTCTCCTTCATGTGCTGGACGGAGACGTCGAGCAGCCAGCGCTCGCTGGCATTCCAGGCCACGCCCAGGCGCTGCGCATCGCGGCGCGCGTCAGTACTGCGCTCGTCGCTGCGGATGGCCTCGCCATACACGGTAACGGCAGGACCGAGCTTGTAGCCGGCCTTTACGCCCGCCTCGCCCCGCCCGCCCGTGATGCCGGCCGCCGTGTTATTGAAATCCTTGTCGGAACGGCTCCAGTACGCTTTCGCTTCCAGCTTGTCATCCTTGTGCTGCAGCTCGACCCGCGCCGCATTGCCGCTGACGTCATCGCGCAGCTCGCCCGCCTGGCCCGACGCCGTCGTGTAGATACTGCCGCCCGCGCTGTAGCTGGTGGACGTGGTGCGCGCTACTTCCACCACCAACAGGCTGTGCTCGCCCAAGCGCAGGCCCGCGTTGACGCTGTGCAATTTGTAAGGCGACAAGGGGTTTCTATCTTCCACGGCCGAACCGCCTATCGACACCATCTTGCCCAGCTGCACTTGGCCATCCACGCCCAGGGTCCAGAATTTTTCACCACCCTGGTCCACCTCATAGCTGATGCGGATCGATTGCGGGTCGCCATTCGGCGTGAGCGCGGGGATCGCCTGCTTGAACAGGATACGTCCGCTGAATGGCTCGAAACTGTAGTCTTCGAAACGGCGCAGCTGCGTCACCTGCACGATATTGCCGTTCTGGTTCTTGTCGCGCACCACGATCTCGATCTTTTCCGAGTTTTCGATGGCGTTGTTGTTGCGCACGGCGAACGGCCCCGACGTGCCATTCGCACGGTATTCCTCGACCACCTGCTTCAGGCTATCGTTGATGGCGAAGGCATTGGCGACGATGCCATCGTGTTCATAATGGCCGCGCCCGCCCGTGGCAGTGCGGTTGTACTGACCCAGTTTTCTTTGCTGCAAGTTGGCCACGGCACCGCCGCCCGTCATCTGGCTGAACCCATCGCCGGTGGCGAAGTCACCATACAGCACATAGCTCTTCTGCTTGTCGATACGCACATACAAGCGGTCGCTGGAGCGGGCGTCGAAGTTGCGCACGGAACTGTCGCCGTAGACGGGATAAAACTCTTCCGGATTAACATCGCGCAAGAGACGCGCGCGCGTGTCCTTGTCCGAGTCGTAGGCGGCCGTCAGCAGGGCATCGCCACGGATGGTTCCTTTCAAAAACATCGCCGCGCGGCCCGCCACGTTGGCCTTGCCATTGTTAAAGGCCCGGCTCCAGCGCTGAATATCGCGTTCAAAGCCGTCATTGAAACGCGACGGCGCAATGTCGCTGCTCGACAGGCTGCGCTTGCTGATGATGCCGTCGATCAAGCCCACGGCCAGCATATCGCGCAGCTCAGGCAGGAAACTGATCGTGCCCTGCGCCGCCACGCTGCCAGCCGACACGCGCAGCAGCACGTCCTGCGGCGTGGCCGGGGCCAGCAGGCTGAAGCTCGCTTCTCCGTTCTCCACCGTCAGCTGGGTGCCGGGCGTGACCTTATCCACATCACGCCGCTCGGGGCCAAGTTCATCGGTGCGCGCGCCAGGCAGCAAGATGCGCCCGCCACTGGCTTCGATGGTGAGCAAGGCCGCTCCCGTCAATCGCTTGCCCTGCTCGTCAAAGAGTGTCACCGTCACCTTGACCGGGCTCTGTCCATCGGCCGGCATGTCGTTCCCGTCCGTCTCGACGGCAATGCGCGCCACGCTGCGGTTGATGGCGTAGTCGATGCCGCTCACCTTGCCAGCGAGGAAGGATGGTGCTGCCGCGGCGGAGCCTGCCGCATTGTCCGGCAAGGGCAGTTGTGCCAGACTGGCCGCCGGGAAGGCCAGCAGGGCCAGTGCGGCGGCCATGCGCCGGGGCGCGGGGAGAGTTTTCTTCATGGCCTGTTTCTCTTTAGCGGCATTGGCAAGCGGCAAGTGAGGTGAAAGATGCTTATTGCGCATGGCTGCCTCCTGCGGCTGGCACATCGGCTGGTGCGCGCGGCGCGACGACAGGCTGGTTCGCGCTGTCCGTCGCCTGCGCCGGCGCGCTGGCAGGCTGGCTGCTGAAACTCAGTCCCGGCCCCGCCCTGCCCTCCCTTTCCACGCTGCGCACCTCGCCCTGCGCCCTGCGCGCCTTGACTTGCTCGAGCACGCGATTCGAGCACGAGCCCTCGATGAAGTCGGCGCGCAGCAGCTCGCCATTCTTGGTATCGAGGAACAGGCTGTGCGGGTCGCCCAGGTTGCGGTTCGACGCTTCCATCATGCGGCTGGCGCGCGGCAGGGTGGCGCCATCGACCTTGATGACATGGCTGTTCGGCGTGATGCCGCAATAGCTGTACTTGCCTTCGACATCCGTGGTGAAGTTCGTGCCGTCCTCCATGTACAGGCGCACGCCCGGAATGCCCAATTCCTCGGCATCCTGCACATGGTTGTTGTTGCAATCGACAAACACCTTGCCGGCGATGCAAGCATCCGTGGTGAACACGCCGCCCGTCACCTTCACCTTCGCGCGCGCCTCGTTCGATGGCGGGCCGTTGGTGGTCGATGCCTGGGCGCGGTTGATGCCGTCACCCTGCAGCGAACCGACACCCACGCGCAGGCGGTAGCGGAAGCTGGCGCTGGCGTTCGGCTCCAGCGATTCCAGCTTGAAGCTCAGCTGTGGCCCCGGCTTGCCACCCGGGTCAGGCTGCACCACATTGTTGCGCGTAGTGGTGCCGTCGATGTAGCGGAAGCCGGCCGGCAGTTTGTCGAGCACGCTGACGCCGAACGCCGTCGCCACGCCCGTATTCTTCACCTCGATGGTGTACTGCAGACTGTCGCCGATCTCTGCCTGGGTCTTGTTGACGCTCTTGCTGATCAACAACATCGGCTTGTCCGTCGTGTTGAACACCACGGGCGTAAAGCTCGGTGGCGTGGCGCCTGGCGTGGCCGGCAGCAGCAAGGTGTCGGCCGAGCTGGCCAGGGCCAGCACGCTGGCGGGTGCCACCGGCGTGCTGGCGCCGTCCGTGCCGCTATAGCTGTGGCCGATGTTCCGGCCACCCGCTTCCGTGCCCAGCATGGTGCTGGCATACACCTGGTTCAGCTGCGGCACGGTGGGAATCGCCGCCACACTGCCGAAGTCGACCAGCACCGTGAAGACGATGCTGCAGCTTTCCTGCGGCTGCAAGTCGCCATTGCCGCTCAGTAAGCCAAACACCGAGACGCCGTTGAAGTCGCCATTCGCGACGCAAGCCGTGGCGCCGGCAGGCCGCGCCGTGACGGCCAGGCTGCCCGGTTTGAAAGTGACGCTGGTGGCCTTGGGGAAGACGGCCTTCAGGTTTTCCGCCACCTGCACCATGGTCGAGGTCGGGTAGCCGGCGGGATAGCGGTTTGCCGCCTGCACCGTGTAGCTGATCTCGAACTTGCTCGCATCGACTTGCTGCTGGGCCGAAACAGCCTTGATGACATCGACCACTTGCCGCAGCAAGACCACGGGCGTGGGCGTGTCTTCGCCAGTGAAAGCAACGCCACCCACGGTATCCGAAGCGTTGCCATTGCGGTTGGGATCGACCTTTTCCGCCAGTGCGGCCACGTCCGCTGCCGTGGCCACGGCGCCCGCATGGCTGCCGCCATTGTTGGAAGCGTCAAACACGAGGCTGCCCACGGGTGGCGTGTAAGACGGGTTGGCGGCAATGACGCCTGCGGCCGGCGCTGGCGGCACGCTGATGCTGCCGCCGGCATTGGCGACATTGCCGCCCAGCGCGCTGGCAAACACGCTGTTGTTGTACTGCGGCAAAGTCGTATCCTGCACCGTGATTTCCACAGTGAAAGTGATAACGCTCAACTCGCCCTCGCCCAGGGCCGCGTCGCCGCTGAGCAAACGCAGGTCGCTGCCGCCGCAACCACCCGTGAAGCCCGGGTTGACGGCCAGCTGCTTGCTGCCGCCGATAGAGGGCGCGGCAGGTGGCGCGACGATGCGGCAGGTGACCGGTTCGGGGAAGGCGGCGCGCAGGCTGTCGAGCGCCTGCACATTCGACGCCGTGCCCTTGCCCACGTTGCGGATCACCACCGTGTAAGGCACATTGAAGACTTTGGCCGACAGCTGGGTCACCTTGCCCACGCCCAGCGCCACGCCGATGGCCGGGTTGGCCACTTCCGTGACGGCGGTGCAATCAGATGCCTGTGCGCAACGTGGCAAATCGGGACCGGCGGGCACGATGGTGTTGCTCAGGGTCCCGCTGGCAGCCACTTTCGCGCTCACCGTGACGGCAGCCACGGCGTTCGGCGCCAGGCCGGCCGGCACCGTACACACCAGCTTGTTCGCGGCCAGCGGCGCGCAAGTGGTGGGCGCGGCGGGCGTGACAACGATCTCGGCCAGGCTGGCGGCAAGCTCATCGGTCAGCGTGAGGGCGGCCGTCGAGGGGCCGCTGCCGCTGTTGCTAGCGGTAATCGTCCAGCTGACGGTGTCGCCGATGCTGGCGTTGGCCTTGTCCGCCACTTTTTTCACCATCACGCTGGGGCTGGTCACATTGGTGCTGGTCTGGCAATCGGCCGGCGCCAGGCACTGTGGCGCATCGGGTCCGGAAGGCACGACGCGGTTGAGCGCCGTACCGGCCTGGGTGACGGTGGCCGACACTTCCACGCTGGCTTCGCCGCCATTGCCGATCAGGCCGGCAGGCACGCTGCAGGTCAGCACATTGCCGGCCACGGGCGCGCAGGTGGCGCGCACGGGCGTCACCTGCACGTTCGTCAGGCCGGCCGGCAAGGTGTCGACCAGGGTCATGACGGCGCGCGTGGGACCGCTACCCGTATTGCTGGCTGTGATGGTCCACACGACGGTGTCGCCCACATTGGCGGCGGCGCGGTTGACGCTTTTCCGCACTGCCACTTTGGGGCCCGTCAGCACGATGTTCGATTCGCAGCTGCTGGCCTGCGCACAGGCTGGATTGTCTGGCCCGCTCGGCATGACGCGGTTCGACAGCGCGCCTTCCAGCGTGCCCGTGGCCGTCACGCGCACGCTGCGCGTGCCATTGCCGATCGCCAATTGACCAGCAGCAATGCTGCAGCTTTGCACGCTGTTCGCCACCCAGTTCGCCAGCGGCGGGCAGGTCACGCCCGCATCGGCGTTGACCGCCAGCACCGTCAAGTTCGGCGGCAAGATGTCCGCCAGGGTCACCACGCCCAGATTGGCCACGCCGCCGCTGTTGACGGCGGAAATGGTCCAGATGATGCTGTCGCCCACGTTGGCATTGCTGACGTTGGCGGTCTTGCTGACGCGAATCACGGGGCCAGGCATGGTTACCGTCGCCGTATTCGGCAAGTCGTACTGCACTTCCGTCGAGCTGGTGGCGATGATGCTGACGATGGTCGAGACGTTGCTGGCCGGCTGGATATACGACAGGCCGAAGCTGTGCAGCGCGTTGGGCGCCAGGCTGGCTGGCAAGCCCGTCACCGTCAGCATGCCGCTGACGGCGTCATAGCTGCCGGCCGCGCCGCTCAGGGTCACGCCCACCAGCCCCTGCGCCAGTTTCAAGCTGTACGTCACGTTTTCGGCCGTGCCGGGACCAACGTTGCTATAGCTGACGATGCCGTTGATCTGGTCGCCGGCACTGGTGGTGCCAGGGAAACCGTTCAGGGTAGTGGTCACGTCGACCAGCAGCTTGATGGCCGTGGTGCTGGTGCTGCAGTCCGCCGCCTGCGCGCAGACAGGATTGTCCGGGCCGCTAGGCAACACCGTATTCTGCAGCACGCCGGCGGCGCTGGCCGTGGCGCGCAGCACTACTTGCGCCTGTCCGCCGGGCACCAGGCCAGCCGTCACGCTACACGTGACGATATTGCCGGCCACGGGCGCGCAAGTGGCCAGCTGCGTGGACAACACTTGCACGCCGCTGACGCCGGCCGGCAGGTTGTCGGTGAGCACGATGGCGGACCTGGTCGCGCCCGTGCCACCATTGCTGGCAGTAATGGTCCAGGTCAGCAAATCACCCACGCTGACACTGCTCTTGTCGACGCTCTTGCGCACCGTCACTTGCGGCGCGACGAGGCTCGTCGTGGCTTGGCAGGCGCTGGCCTCTTCGCAGGCGGGATTGTCGCCACCGCTGGGCAGGACACGATTCGACAGGCTGCCGCCCGCAGTGCCGCGTCCCGTGATGACGACCTTGTGAC
>NZ_LT607651.1:216128-224327 GCF_900095265.1 Janthinobacterium sp. UMAB-56
AATTGACCTGCCGCAACCGTGCATGCCTGCACGCTGCCAGCCGTCCAGCTGGCAACGGGCGGACAAGTCACGCCAGCCTCAGGAGTCACGCTGAGCACGACGATATTGGCGGGCAGCACATCGCTGACGATGACCGGGTTTTGATTCGGCAAGTTGCCTGTATTCGTCACCGCGATGCTCCAGGTCAGGATATCGCCTACCGCCGCATTCCCCTTGTCGACCGTCTTGCTGGCGCGGATCACGGGACCGGGCAAATTTGTCGTTGCCGTGTTCGGCAAGTCGTTGACGATTTCCATCGAGCTGGTGCTGACCACGCTACTGATGCGCGAACTGTTGCTCAAGGGCTGGGTATAGAACAGGTTGAAGCTGGCGCTTTGCCCGCTGATCAGGGTAGCCGGCAAGCCACTCAGCACATATATGCCCGTGGCGCTGTTGTAGACGCCGCTGATGCCGGGCGCACCACTGATGGGACTGAGGGAAACGCCGCTCAGTCCCGCCTCCAGCTGCAGGCTGTAGCTCATCGTTTCTGCCACGCCCGGACCCACGTTGGCAAACGTCACCACGCCACGGATGGCGTCGCCCGCGTTGCTGCTGGCCGGGAAGCCGTTCAGGGTGGTCGTCACGTCGACCAGCAGTTTCGACACCACCGTCGTGGTCTGGCAATCGCCGGGGACGGCGCAGACGGGATTGTCCCCTCCTCCCGGCAGCAGCGCATTGACGAGGCTGCCCGACAGGGTAGCCGTGGCGCTCAGCTTGACGCTGGCGCTGGCGCCGGCGGCCAGCCCGGCCGGCACGCTGCAGCTCACCACATTGCCTGCCGGCGCAGCGCAGGTGACGGGCGCCGTCGGCGTGACCAGCACATTCGCCAGGCCCGCAGGCAGGGTATCGCTCAGGGTGGCGATGGCCGTGCTGGGACCGCTGCCACTATTGCGCAAGGTCAAGGTCCACGTCAGGGTATCGCCCACATTCGCCGCCGTCTTGTCGACGCTCTTGCTGGCGTTCAGCAAGGGTGCGCTGACGGTGCTGGTAGTGCTGCAATCGCCCGCCTGCAGGCAGGCCGGATTGTCCGTGCCGCTGGCGCTGACGCCGTTGACGAGACTGCCGGCCGCAGCGGCGCGCGCCGTCACTTGCAGCGTGGCGTTGCCGCCGGCGGCCAGGCCAGCGGGCACGCTGCACGTAAGGACATTGCCCGCCAGAGGCGCGCATGTCACGGGCGCGGCGGGAGTGACGACGATATTCGTCAAGCCGGCCGGCAAGGTGTCGGTAAGCGTAGCGACGGCCGTGCTGGCCCCCGTGCCGCTGTTAGTCAGGGTGACCGTCCACGTCAGGCTGTCGCCGATATTCAGCGCCAGCTTGTCGACACTCTTGCTCAGCGCCAGGCTGGGGCTGGTAATGGTGGTCTGCGTCTGGCAGCTGTTTGCCTGGAAGCAGGCCGGATTGTCCGGGCCACTCGGCATGACCTGATTCGCCAAGGTGCCGCCGGCGCTGGCCTTGCCGGTCAGCACGATCTGGCGTTGGCCATTGCCTGCCGCCAGTTGGCCGATGGCCACGCTACAGCTCTGGCTGCTGTTGGCCACCCAATTGGCCAACGGCGGACAGGTGACGCCGCTGTCGGGCGCCACATTGGTGACGATGATATTGGCTGGCAGCAAGTCCGTCAAAATAACGGCGCCCTGGTTGGCCAGACTGCCCGTGTTGCTGGCAGTAATCGTCCAGATAATTTCCTCGCCCACATTCGCCACGGCCTTGTTGGCCGACTTGCTGACGCGAATGATGGAGCCGGGCATGCTGACGGTCGCCATGTTGGGCTGGTCGTTCGGCACTTCCGTCGATGTCGTGGCAATGCGGCTGACCACGGTCGACAGATTGCTGGCTGGCTGGATGTAGCTGAGCTGGAAGCTGAAGCCCTGCCCCGGCGCCAGGGTGGCCGGCACGCCGCTGAACGTGACCAGGCCGGAGCCCGCATTATAGCTGCCTGCCACGCCGTTGACGCTCACGCCGGCCAGGCCGGGCGCCAGTTGCAGGCTGTAGGTGACGCCTTCGGCCGGACCGGGACCGATATTGCTGAAATTGACCGTGCCGGCTATCGTGTCACCCGCATGTGTGCTGCCGGGGAAGCCGTTCAGGGTGGTGGTCACGTCGACCAGCAGTTTCACGACCGTGCTGGTGGTGCTGCAATCGCCGGGCTGCGGGCAGACCGGATTGTCCGGGCCGCTGGGCACGACGGTATTGACGTAGGCGCCGGCCGCATTGGCCACGCCCTTGACGACGATATTGAGCGTGCTGCCCGCCGCCATGCCGGCCGGAATCGCGCACACCAGTTGATTACCGCTCGGCACCGCGCACGTGGCAGGCGACGCGGGCAGCACTTGCCCCAGGGTCAGGTTGGCCGGCAAGGTGTCGGTCAGGGTGACAACGCCCGTGGTCGCACCGGTGCCCGTATTGGCCACGGCAATGGTCCACGTCAACGCGTCACCCACGTTGATATTGCTCTTGTCGACGCTTTTATGTACGGCCACTTGCGGGCTGAGAATGGTGGTGCTGGTCTGGCAGGAAGCGGCCTGGGCGCAGGCCGGATTATCGGGTCCGCTCGGCAGCACTTTGTTGCCCAGGCTGCCCCCGACCGTACCCCTGGCCGTGATGGTGATGCTACGGCTGCCATTCACGGCAGCCAGCTGGCCGGCCGCGACGGTACACGCTTGGGCGCTGTTGGCCAGCCAGCTGGCCAATGGCGGACAGCTGACGCCGGCTCCCGGCGCGACGGACAGCACCGTCACGTTGGCGGGCAGGATATCGGTCAGGGTCACCACGCCCAGATTGGCCAGGCTGCCCGTATTCGTCGCCGTGATGGTCCAGGTAATCGTCTCGCCCACGTTGGCCGTCGTCTTGTCGGCCAGTTTCGTCACGCGGATGATGGGACCGGGCACGGTGGCCACGGCCGTGTTCGGCAAGTCGTTCGCCACCTCCACCGAGGTGGTGGCGATGCTCGACGTCACCATCGACAGATTGTCGGCCGGCTGCGTGTAGCTGACGTTGAAACTGGTGCTCTGGCCATTCGCCAGGCCCACGGGCAAGCCGCTGAGAGTGACGATGCCCGTGGCGGGATTGTAGCTGCCCACGGCACCCGTCAGCGCGACGTTGCTCAGGCCCGGCGTCAGTTGCAGGGTGTACGTCACGCCTTCGGCCGGGCCTGGCCCCACGTTGGCATAGGTGACGGTGCCGGAAATCGTGTCGCCCGCCAGGGTATTTGGCGGGAAATTATTCAGGGTGGTAGTGACGTCGACCAGCAGCTTGACCACCGTCGTGGTAGTGCCACAATCGCCGGGCAGCACGCAGGCGGGGTTGTCTGGCCCCGATGGCAGCACGCTGTTGACGGCAGCGCCAGCCAGGGTGGCCGTGGCGCTGACGATGATCTTCGCCGAGGCGCCGGGAGCCAGGCCGGCCGGTACGCTGCACGTCAGGTTCTGGCCCGCCACGGGCGCGCAAGTGGCCGGTGCCTGCGGGCTGACGACAATGTTCGCCAGGCCGGCCGGCAAGGTGTCGGCCAGCGTGACGACGCCTGTGCTGGCGCCCGTGCCGCTATTACTCACCGTCAACGTCCACGCGAGCGTGTCGCCCACGTTGATGCTGGCCTTGTCGACGGACTTCTTCACCGCCAGGTTCGGGCTGGTGACGGTGGTGGTGGTCTGGCAACTGGCCGGCGTGGCGCACGCGGGATTGTCGGCGCCGCTCGGCACGAGGCTGTTGGCCACCGTGCCAGGCGCATTCGCCACAGCCTTGATGAGCACCGTTGCCTGCATGCCGCTGCCCAGTCCTGGCGGCACGGTGCACGTCAGCGTCGTGCCCACAGGCACGCCGCAACTGGCGGGCGCCACCGGCAGGATCTGCAGCGCGCCCACGTTGGCGGGCAAACTGTCCGTCAACGTGATCGGGCCATTCGTGGGGCCGCTGCCACTGTTGATGGCTTTCAGGGTCCATGTGATGGTGTCGCCGAGGTTGACGGTGGTCCTGTCGACGCCTTTCGTCACCGCCACGCTGGGGCTCGTTACCGTGCTGGTGGTAGCGCAGTCGGCAGGCGTGGCGCAGGCAGGGTTGTCGGCGCCGGAGGGCACGACGCTGTTGTTATAGGTGCCCGCAGCAGCAGGCTGGGCCGTGACGGTGAAGCCGGCGATGCCGCCGTTCGCCGCCAGGCCGGCCGGCACCGTGCAGGTGAGGATATTGCCTACCGGTACGGCGCAGGTGGCGCTGCCGACCAGCGCCACGTTCAGGCCCACCAGGTTGGCCGGCAAGGTATCGGTCAGCGTGATGGGCGCGGTGCTCACGCCATCGCCGCTATTCGTCGCCGTGACGCTCCAGGTCAGGGTGGCGCCGATATTGATGCTGGCATGGTCGACGATTTTCGTCACCGCCACCTTGGGACTGGTGATCGAGGTGACCGTGCGGCAGTCTTCCGCCGTGGCGCAGGCAGGATTATCGGGTCCGTTCGGCATGATGCGGTTCGCCAGGCTGCCGCCCGACGTGGCGTGCGCCGTGATGGTAATGGTGCGGCTGCCGTTGAGGGCCGCCAGCTGGCCGGCGGCGATGGTGCAGGTCTGGGTGCTCGACGCCACCCAGGCCGCCAGCGGCGGGCATGTCACGCCCGGCGCCGCCACCACGCTTGTCACCACCAGGTTGGGCGGCAACAAATCGGCCAGGCTCACGATACCCTGGTTGGCGATATTGCCCGTATTGCTGGCCGTGATCGTCCACGTGATGTTCTCACCCACATTCGCCGTCGGCTTGTCGGCCACCTTGGTGACGCGCACGTTCGGCCCCGGCACCATCACGGTGGCCGTATTCGGCAAGTCATTGGCCACTTCGACCGAGGTGGTGCCAACGACGCTGGTGACAAACGAGCTGTTCGAGCCGGGCTGCGTGTAGCTGAGATTAAAGGTCAAGCCCTGCCCTGGCGCCAGAGTCGGCGGCAGGCCGGACAGGGTAATGAAGCCCGTGCCCGCGTCGTACACGCCCGTCACGCCCCCCACCGACACGCCCGCCAAGCCTGGCGGCAATTGCAGGGTATACGTCATGCCCTCGGCCGTTCCCGGTCCGATATTGCGGTAAGTCACCGTACCGCTGATGGTATCGCCCGCATTCGTCGCGCCGGGAAAGCCGTTCAGGGTTGTGGTCACATCCACCAGCGCCTTGCTGACTACGGTGGTGGTCTGGCAGGCAGCCGGCGTGGTGCAGCTGGCGCCATTGCCGCCGGACGGCGCCACGCTGTTGACGAAATTGCCGGCCGCCGTCGGCACGCCAGTGATACTGACCTGGGCGCTGGCGCCCGGCGCCAGGCCGGCCGATACCGTGCAGGTGAGTGTATTGCCAGCCAGCGGCGCGCAGGTGGTGGGTGCCGTGGGCGTGACGACGATGCTGGCCAGATTGGCCGGCAGGGTATCGGTGAGGGTCAGGGCTGCCGTGGTGGCGCCCGTGCCAGTATTGTTCGCCGTCAAGCTCCACTGCACGGTGTCGCCAACGAAGGCGCTGCTCTTGTCGACGCTTTTTTGCACGCGCACGAGGGGGCTGACGATGCCCAGCGGGTCGCTGTCGACGTTATTCGCGGGGATGGGGTCGAGCGTCGTCGCGCCAGCCGTGGTGGTAATCGTCAGGCTGCCGCTGGCAGGCAGGTTGAAGGTGGCACTGCAATTGATGCGCGAGCCGGGAATAAAGGGCGACACGGCTACGCTGCAGCTGGCCGTGGCGCCGGCTGGCAAGCCGCTCATCACGCAAGTTGGCGCGGCCGCATTATCGGGGCCGTTGTTGGTGCACACGCCCGTCACCGTCACGGGCGCACCGGCATTGTAGGGGCCAGCCGGCACCGTCGTGACAGCTTGCATGTCGGCCTGCAGTCGGCGGTTGCTGATGGTACAGGTGACGGGCGCGTCGGGCATGGTGAAATTGCCCGCATTGGCAGCGCCCGATCCGATGACGGCGGCCGTATCCGTGCGCACGCAACTGTAGCTGCTCTGGTACTGCGCCAGATTGGTGGCCGTGCCCGCGGTTTCCGCAAACGTCGCAAGGTTGCCCACGCGCACCACGGCGCCGGCCGTGGCGCCGTTGCCGCCCGGCGCGCCAACCGTCCCGTTGGCATTCATGATGAACAGGCCGCTGTCGCTGGCGGGCGTCAGCGCCTTGAGCACCGTCAAGGTATTCGTCCTGACCGTGGCCGTGGTGCTGCTGCTGTTGTTGCTGAGATCGCTATCCGTTTCGTTGGGCGAGACGATCACATTCGCCGTATTCGCGATGCTGGCGGCGTCGCCCGGAGTGGCCGTGATCGTCACCGTCAGGTAGGAACCCGTGGTGGGGCCGCTGGTGGCAACATTCACGGGCAAGTTGCCCATGGTAATGCTGACGTTGTTGCTGCCCGAACCCGAGGTTGTCGCGCCGCAGGAAGCGCTGCCGCTGGCGGCGCAGGTCCAGCTGACGTTGCTTAAACTGGCGGGCAACACGTCGCTGAAGGTGGCGCCCGTGCTGAGGGCCGGGCCGCGGTTCCACACCTTTACGGTGTAGCTCAAGGGCTTGCCGACGGAAAACTGTGCCGGACCTGCCTTGTTGACGGCCAGGTCGGTTTTACTGTTGGTGCAACTGGTGTAGGAACTGGCCAGACTGGGATTGCGCAATTGCGCAGCGGGAATAATTTCCGTCACATTGTCAGGACGCGTCCAGCGCATGTGCAAATGGTTGATGCCGCCCACGTTATTCCACAGGACGCGGGCCAGATAACAGCCACCGGGCGTGGCGCTATTGAAATTGCCGGCCAGATTCTGGAAATCCGTTTCACTGTTCGAAAACTCGGGCACGCTGCCCACCGCCACGTTATACACGGCGCTGCGGTAATTGATCGAATACTGGGTGGAGAAATCCACTTTGACGTCATCGTCATGCGCGACGCTGAACTGGTAATTGCCCGCCTGCGGAAACACCACCAGGGTGTACATCACGCGACCCATGATCCATGCCTGACAGGCTGGCAAGCTGGACTGATATTCGATGTAGCACAGCTGGGCCGGATTGGCCACCGTGCCATTGGACCAGGCCATCTGCGGCGATGATCCCGTGCGCGCCGCATTGACGGCGGGATTGGCTGCCAGCGCCAGCAGGCTGGCCAGGCGGGCCGTGCTGCCCGCGTTGAAGCTATTGTCGTAATTGGGCGCGGGTGGATTGGCAGGCACCCGCTCGATGCCGCGGTAATCCTCCCACAGCACCTGTGCTGTGGCAGGCGTCGCGGCCCCCAACAGCAGGGACGCCAGGACCAGCAGCGCAACATGACACTTGGAAAGATGGGGGAGGCGGACGCGACCAACAATCGCGGCCAGCATCCCCATGTAGCGCCCGGCGGACGAAAAAGCTGCATGGCGGCCGGAACGGCCTGCCGTTTCCTGTAGTGTTTTGATCATGTTGTTCGCTAAGAAATGTTCTGCTGCACAAGACAGATAAATATAAAAATGACATTTAATTGTCATGATTATATGAACAAGTAACAGTTCAAGCGTACGACAACGGCAACTTTTTTACTTTCAACAAAGAAATTAAATTATCTCGTTGATATTTAGCAACACATTCATCCAATTAATCGTGCAAGTACACTGACATTCTATTTTCTGCCGCATACTGATTAGCTCGACATAATAATTAACTTATCATTTATATAATGATGAGAAACTATCAAACATGTAGTTTGTTTTTAAA
Organism: Janthinobacterium sp. UMAB-56; assembly: GCF_900095265.1. Lineage (GTDB taxonomy): Bacteria > Pseudomonadota > Gammaproteobacteria > Burkholderiales > Burkholderiaceae_D > Janthinobacterium. The sequence goes on from NZ_LT607651.1 coordinate 223,854, forward strand.
AAGAAATTATTAATTCCAATTATCACTAATTATTTCAATACACATCCCCTTCCATGGTCTACATTCCATAATTGTTTAGATTCGTGGGATCATGTACCCATGCGTAGTTGGCCGCTCTTCAAGGCCAGGCAGGTTTTGCGTACACTGTTCCAATCCGATCTTTCACTGGTAGCCTGATGACCCAAGCCCTCCACAGCCAAGCGCGAACGACCCACCTGATCCGCGAGGAGATCAAGAAATCGACGTTGTCGCAAGCCGAACTGGCCCGGCTCTACAACGTCACGCGGCAAACGATCCGAAAATGGCAGGATCGCGACAGCCCGGACGATGGTTCGCATTGTCCAAAGACGCTGAAAACGACGCTCACGCCAGAGCAGGAACTGATCGTGATCGAGCTGCGCAAGACCTTACTGCTGCCCACCGACGACCTGCTGGCGGTCACGCGTGAGTTCATCAATCCAGCCGTCTCGCGCG
>NZ_LT607651.1:224608-226965 GCF_900095265.1 Janthinobacterium sp. UMAB-56
GACCAGTCCGACAGCAGCAGTACCGATTTCCTGATCAAGCTCAACAAAGCCTGTCCGATCACCATCGTCAAGCTGCTCACCGACAATGGCAGCCAGTTCACCGACCGCTTTACCAGCAAGAAGAAAGACCCGGAAACGGGCGATCGGATTCCCAGCGGCAGGCACGCGTTCGACGTGCTGTGCAAGCAACTGGCGATCGAACATCGCCTGATTCCGCCACGTCATCCGCAGACCAATGGCATGGTTGAGCGCTTCAACGGCCGTATCAGCGAGGTCGTCAACCAGACCCGCTTCGCGTCCAGGGCCGAACTCGAATCGACACTGCGCAATTACCTGAAAATCTACAACCACAACATTCCCCAGCGCGCCCTGGATAATGAAACACCGATGCAGGCGATGAAGAAATGGCAGGGGAAAAAGCCGGAATTATTTGTTAAACGTGTTTATAACCAAGCGGGTCTTGACATATAATTCGACCCTGCGCTGCAGCAGATGCATTTTCCAGCGCCTGCTTTAATACCAAATCACTGCATTCACTTCTGCTGCAAGACATGGCATGCGGCACGATGCATTGCTCTTGCAAAACGGCCGCGCACACGCACCGGCTATCGCTGCGGCGCCCGGATCGCTTACTATCGCCCCATCGCGCTCCGCGCCACCACCGTTGCCATCCCTATGCCAGGAGTCCTCATTGATGCCACATGCCCACCGCCGCACGCTGCTGGCTTGCACCTGCGCTTTGCTCGCGGCCTGCACCCCGTTCGCTCCGCCGCCCGCCGCCACGCTCCCAGCCGCACAGGCACCTGCGCCAGTCATGCAGGCGCCGCTGTGGCAACAGCCAGGCGTGCGGGTCTTGCACATTGGGCCACAGGAATCCCTGCTGACCATCACCGTGCGCCGCGGCGGCGCGCTGGCCCGTCTGGGGCATGACCACGTGATCGCCAGCCGCACCCTGCAGGGCGTAGTGGCGCCCGCGCTGGGGCGCGCGCAATTCCAGTTCCGCCTAGATGAGATGAGTGTGGATGAGGAAAGCTTGCGCCAGGCGGCCGGCCTGACGACGACGCCGTCGGCCGACGCCATCGCCGGCACGCGCCACAATATGCTGGTACGCGTGCTCGACGCCGGGCGTTATCCGTGGGTGAGCATCGTCGCCCGGCGCACGGGCAACAACGAGGTACTCGATGCCGAAATCACCCTGCATGGCGTGACGCGCACGGTGCAGCTGCCGGTGCGGATCGAGCAAGCGGCCGATGGGCGCGGCCTGCAGGCCAGCGGTAGCCTGCTACTGAAACAGAGCGACTTCGGCATCGTGCCGTTCGCCATCCTGGGTGGCGCCATGGCCGTGCAGGACCAGATGGAACTGGCGTTCCGCATCACCGCCCGGCAAGACTTCAGCGCGCCAGGATCAGGCGCAAGCCCAGGCCGATGAAAATGCTGCCGGCCACGCGGTCCAGCCACAGGCCGGCGCGCGGGCGGCGGTTGAGCCACAGGCCGACGGTGCCGGAAAAATAGCCGAGCAGGCCAAACAGCACGCACGCCTGCGCCGTAAAAACCAGGCCCAGCTGCGCCGTCTGCCAGCTGGCATTGCCCTGGCCCGCGACGATGAACTGCGGCAGGAACGAGAGGAAAAACAGCACGACTTTCGGATTGATACTGTTGGCAAACAAACCCTTGGCGAACAGGCGCAGCAGCGATTCGTCTGGCAAGGCCGCCGCGCCATCGACCCTGGCGCCACCACGGCTGCGCCAGGCGCCGATGCCCAGCCACACCAGGTACAGGCCGCCCGCTACTTTCAGCAAGGTAAACGCGGTGGGTGAAGCGGCCAGCAAGGCCGACACGCCGATGGTCGCCAGCACGGTATGCGTGAGGCAGCCGAGGGCGCAGCCCAGGCCGAACGCCATGCCCTGACGGCGCCCGCGCGACATGCCCACGCCCAGTACCATCAGGTTGTCAGGACCGGGACTGGCGGTAATGAGGACGGCGGCGGCCAGGAAGGCCAGCAACTGGTCGGGACTGAGCATGGTGGTCTCGCAGGAAAAAGGCGCATGATACCGGAGCGAGTGCCATGTCGGAAGGACATGAAATTGCCTTATGCCACCGAGAGTCGATTAAAATGAGTACTCCACAGCCAACGGCGTTGCCGCCAATTCCCGCGCGACCATCACCCTAGCCATCGATGCCTGTCCACCCGCCCCCATCCATCCACCGCGCTGCCTGCTCCCGCGTCAGCACCTGGCTATGCGGCTGGCCGCTCCTGCTCAGCTTGCTGTTCTGCCTGCTGGGGCTGACGGGCGCGGCGCAGGCTGCACCCATGTCCCTCAGCAAGCAAGGCATCCAGCACCTGGGCAGTGGCGGGC
>NZ_LT607651.1:227054-244936 GCF_900095265.1 Janthinobacterium sp. UMAB-56
CAAGTCGACCTGTTCGGCGGCGCCTACTGGCTGCATGCGCAAGTGCGCAACGACAGCAGCGTAGCGGCCTGGGTCATCGACCCGAACGACACCCTGATCGACCTGGTCGACCTCTACGTGTATGGCCCCGGGCAGCACGCGGCGCCGCAGACCTTGCTGACGGGCTACCAGCGTCCGCACGAGTACTTGTTGCACTACGGCAGGAACGTGCAGCTGGCGCCGGGCGCCACGTATGACATCCTGATCCGCTTTTCCAGCCCCTACTACGCGCGCGCCCCTCTGTTCGGCGTGAAGACGCAGCAGGATTACCGCAAGCTGGTAGGCAAGGAAAATTTCCTGATGGTGGCCTCCATCGGCGCCCTGCTGGCGCTGGGCCTGTTCAATTTCTTCATCTTTTCCATCACCCTGGAAAAAGCCTCGGCCTATTACGCGCTGTATGTGCTGACGTACGGCCTGGCCTGGGCCATGACCTTCCACGTCTTTGCCGACCTGTTCGACTGGCACATGCTGCAGCTGCATTACGTGCCGTTCTTCCTGCTGCCTGTCTTCAGCACCCTGTTCTACATGCATTTCCTGCGTCTGCGCGACTACTCTCCCCTGCTCTACCACCTCAGCAAGGTCAACCTGGTGCTGCCCCTGCTGCTCTTGCCCAGCTGTTTCTTTGCCCTGTCGTATGCGCACACCTTGGCCACCATCGCCATCAGCATCTGGATGCTGATGGCGCTCATCTGCGGCGTCGTCGTCTGGTGCCGCGGCTACCAGCCGGCGCGATTCTTCGTGCTGGCCTTCGTCGCCCTGATGCTGCCCGGCTTTTTGATCCTGCCGGCCAACTTGGGCCTGATGCCGGCCATGGTGGCCAACGCCCAGCTGGTGACACTGCTCGGCGGCACCTTCGACGGCTTGCTGCTTGCCTTTGCCCTGGCCGACCAGATCCGCCTGCTGCGCAACAACCTGGAACAACGCGTGCAGGAGCGCACCCTGGCGCTCACCCTCAGCAACGACGCCCTGCTGAAGGCCAAGGAGCATGCGGAAGTGGTCAGCCGCCACCGCATCGACTTCCTCTCGGCCATGAGCCACGACATCCGCACCCCGCTCGCCGGCGTGATCGGCATGCTGAAGTTCGCCCTGCGCGACCAGTCCGTCAAGGGCCGCACGCAGGAATACCTGCGCATCGGCCTGCACAATGGCGTCTCACTCTTGACCATCCTCAATGACATCCTCGATTTCTCGAAGATCGACGCGGGCAAGCTGACCCTGGAAACCGTGGACTTCGACTTGCTGGCGCTGATCGGCGACGCGGCCGGCATCGTGCAGGGCCAGGCCGACGCCAAGAGCCTGCTGCTGCGCCGCGAACTGGCGCTGGACTTGCCACGCTACGTATGCGCAGATCCCACGCGATTGCGGCAAATCCTCATCAACCTGCTGGGGAACGCCCTGAAATTCACGGCGAATGGCGAAGTGCAGCTGGAAGTGCGGCGCGCCCGCACGCCGCCGCGCCGCGATGGCCGCAGCGACATCGAATTCATCATCAGCGACACGGGCCCTGGCATCGACGCGAACACCTTGCCGCGGCTGTTCCAGAAATTCGAGCAAGCCGACCATTCCACCACGCGCAGCTATGGCGGCACGGGCCTGGGCCTGGCCATCTGCAAGGAACTGGTCGAACTGATGGATGGCACCATCGGCGTGGAAAGCCGGGTCGGCATCGGCTCGCGCTTCCATTTCACCTTGCCCATGACGCCCGGCAGCGCGCCGGCAGCCGACCCGCGCCGACCTGTACGCAAGGCGCGCCACGCCTGCCGCCTGCGCATCCTGTGCGCCGAAGACGTGCGCACCAACCAGATCATCATCGGCACCCTGCTGGAAGGCATGGGACATGACGTGACCATCGTGGAAAACGGCGAGCAGGCACTGCGCGCGCTGGGCGCGGGCCCTTACGATTGCGTGCTGATGGATGGCCGCATGCCGCTGATGGATGGCGAACAGGCGGCGCGCCTGATCCGCGCCGGCGGCAACGCCCAATTTGCCATTCCCGACGCGCACATCCCCATTCTCGCGCTGACGGCCAACGCCAGCGAACATGACCGGCAACGCTACCTGGCCGCCGGCATGGATGACTTCCTCAGCAAGCCTGTCGATGAAGCGCTGCTGTTCGAGAAAATCGACGCCATCATCGACTTGCTGCTGGCGCGCGGCCACGCGCTGCCACCGTCCCCGCCGCAAGACGATGACGCGCTGGCGCGCCAGTTCGGGCTGGACGCCGCCGACGACGCGCCACCCGCATCGGCCGATCCCATGACGGCGCCCGTGCACATCCTGCCGCTGGCGGGCCTGTCGCCGCAGCACTTGCAGCGCATCGCGCAAGCATTCCTGACGGAGGCGCCACGGCGCCTGGACCTGGCATGCCACGCCGTGCGCGATGGTAACGCCAGCGCGGCCGCTGCCGCCTTCCATGCCTTGAAAGGCAGCGCCGGCTACCTGAGCCGCCCCACCCTGCACGGCCTGTGCCACCAGATGGAAACCCTGGCATCGAATGGCCAGCTCGACAACGTGGAGCAATTCCTGCCACAGCTGCAGGCGGCGCTGGAGGTGGCGCGGCACGACCTGGAAGCTCAGCCCGCCACCAACTGAGCTCGATTCATCCAGCCATGCGATTGCAGCCACGCCAGCAACAATTGCGGCCAGGCGGCCGGCTCGCTGCCAGGCTTGCCCAGGCCCCAGCCATGGCCGCCGCTCTGGAACTGGTGCAGCTCCACGGGTACGCCCGCGCGGCGCAGGGCCGCAGCCATCAGCACACTGTTCCCGGGCGGCGCAATCGGGTCGTCCTGCGCCTGGGCGATGAAAACCGGCGGCGTGCGCGCATCGACGTGCCGTTCCACCGACCAGGCATCGCGCGCCGCCTGCGTGGGATGGGCACCCAGCAACTGCTTCTTCGCATGCGTCGTGTCGAAGGGACGCTGCATGGTCAGCACGGGATACAGCAGCACGGCAAAATCGGGCCGCGCGGATACGGCGTCCGCCGCGTCGACGGGCGCATAACGGCATGCATCCGCTTCGACGGCCGTCATGCCGGCCAGGTGGGCGCCGGCGGAAAAACCGAGCATGCCGATGCGCGACGGGTCGACCTGCCACTGCGCCGCATGTGCACGGACCACGCGCATGGCGCGCTGGCCGTCCTGGAAGGGCGCGGCCGGGCCGCCTCCCTCTTGCGGCAAGCGGTACACGAGCTCAAAGGCGGTGATGCCTTGCGCTTGCAACCAGTCGGCGGCCGGGCCGCTTTCCCTGCCCGCCTCGATATGCGCATAGCCGCCGCCACTGACCAGCACGATGGCCGTGCCGTTCGGCTGCGCCGGGCGGTGCACGATCAAATAGGGCTGCTCGACCTGCGTAATGGAACCCTTGGCGCTACCGCGCTGCGGGCCCGGCGCCGCGCCACCGGGCGGCGCACCTGGCCACAACAGAATAGCGCCCGCCGGCGCCGCGCCGGCGTGCAGGTGGACAAGGACAAGACACAACAGCCTCAGTCGCTTCATGCCTGGAAATCCGTCTCGCCCTGGATCACGGCCGGATAGCCCGTCATGGCGCGCGATGTTTGCATGCCCGCCATCACGGCCGCTTCCACGCAGCCTGCGTTCAAGCCCGTCCTGATCCAGTCGCCCGTCAGGAACAGATTGGAAAAGCCCGACTGGTCGGTGGCCAGCCGGTACTGCGTGCTGCCCACCACCGACATCACGTAGCGTTCGGACGGGTCGACGTTGGCACGCCAGTACTGGCTGTCGAAGCGCGCCGGTCCCGTGCCGGCTTTCGCATCGACCAGCCATTGCCACGGGAACGCGCCAGGCGCGCCCGCCTCGGGCCACAGCGCGCCGATCTCGCGCTCCAGCTGGTGCAGCGCGCCCTCTTTCGCCTTGGCCGCGCAGCGGACGGGAAAGCCCGCGTCGGTGACAGGCGGATAGCTGTCGACGGGGAAGGCGCTGCAAAAGTAGGACACATTCTTCGGCTCCAGCCCCGCCGGCCAGTCTTCGCGCGCCAATAACTGGTCCATCGGCGCCCACGTGTCGTACGGCTCCGTGAAGGCCGACAGCACGGGTTGCTGGCCTTTGGGCTGCGTGGTCCAGCCCATCTGCTTCAAATCCTTGTTGAGCCACACCTGGTAAGCCTGCGTGGCCACGGTTTTCACCTTGTCGGCAGCCAGTTGCAAGGCCGGACTTTGCGCCAGCAGTTGCGGACATAAAGCCTGCAGCGAGCCGATGGAAATGCCGAACACCACCTTGTCGAAATCGACGCCCTTCTGCAAGACCGTGGCGGGCAGCTGGCGGCAGAATGCCTGTGCATACTGCTGCGGCCAGTCGCTCCAGTACGATTCCAGATTGATTTCCTGCGCTTGCAGCAGCGCCGCCTGGGCCGGTTCGATCTGTGCGAAATCGGGCGCGCTGGGCCAGCAAGCCAGGCCTTTCACGTCCACCAGCGGCGCGTAGCCGGCGGCAGGGTCCTTCAATTGCACCTGCTGCGTGATGCGGATGCTGTCGATGTCGCCTGCGCCCGGCACCAGTTCTTCCACGCGCTGGAAGAATTTGAATTCCACGCCCCGCTTGGCGAGTACTTCGTACAATGGCGTGAAAATCGTGTCACCCATGCCCGCCTGCATCTTGAACATGATGCCGCCCTTGTAGGCCAGGCCGATGCGCGCCATGGCCCGCAGCAAGGTGCCCGCCTCGATATTCGGCTTGGCGAAATCGCCACCTTCGTAAGCAAACACCAGGTCATAAAAGCCCCGCACGGGCGCCGAATTGACGCTGAACTGCTCATCGCCGCCATGCTTGCGCAGCCAGGCGCGGAAATCGATGTCGTTGATGACGTCAAAACCATTCTTGAACACGCCATCTTCGAACATGCCCTTCATGACCGTGATACCCAGGTCCAGGCAGGTGAACAGGCGGCGCAATTCATCGTCGCCGTCGATCAGTGCACGGTAGCGCAGGCGCAGCCAGGCGCGGATGCCGTTCAGGGTGCTGGCCAGCAGTTGGTGGCGGGCCTGGTCGTGGCGCGCGGAGTCCGGCGCCAGATCGGCCACCAGCGCCGCCAGCGCGCCCACGGACAGGCCCACGTCCAGCCCCAGTTCATCGGCCTGCCCCACCACTTCATCGGCCAGGCGGCGCAGCCAGCCCGGCCACACACCCTCGCCTTGCGATGCACTGGCGCGGACGATGCGCGCGTCGGCATCCGCCACGCGCCGGATCTGGCGTATCCACTGCTCGATCCAACCCACCATCGCAATGGCCATCTGCCACAGCGTGATGTCTTCGCCGCCCTCGCCAGGCTCGCCCGGCAAGGTGGGAAAGACGATGGACCAGTTACGCCATTGTCCCTTGACGTCTTCCGACAGGGCCACGTAATCGTGCTGCTTGAAGGCGTCGCGCCAGGTGGCCAGCGGTGCGCCTGGCGGGCGCTCCAGGCTGGCGTACGCTTCCTTGATCATCTTGAAGGCGTTCGCATAAAAGCCGAACCAGATGTGCAGGCCATGTTCTTCGATGCGCTGGCCAAGCTGCGCATTGCGCCCGCTGGCGCCCTTGCCGCCCAGACGCCATCCCAACTGGTAGACGGTGATGGCGTGCCGGTTTTGCCAACCCGGCTGGTTGGTCAGATAATACGCGGCCGTCATGGCCGCCACGCCGCCGCCCAGGATGGCGATCTTTTCCGGCGCGATCGTCGAATTGTCGACCAGTTCCTCGCCCGGCATGGCCGTGAAATCAAAATTCACATTGAACGGCAAAATCGCCGCCTGTGGTCCCAGCTGCAAGCCCAGCGTCTGGTCCAGCGGGAAGCTGTCGAAGGCGTGCAAAGTGCATTCGTATTCGTAGCCGAGCAGGCGCGCGCTGTGCAGGCGCTTGATCTCGGCCGGCGCGGCCACCAGGGCCTGGTACACGGCCTTCACACCTGCGCTGTCGGGAAACTGCTTGAGGAATATCTGGTCGATGCGCGGCTGGCGCAGCAGCGACAGGATGTCGGCCCAGCCAGCCTGGTCCATGTCGAAGAAATCGGGGATCGAGAGGAAAATCTGGAAGGCCTGCTCGATGAGTTCGAGAAAACTGTTGACGCTCTTATGCTGCCCCGTACGCACGGTGGCGTTGACTTCCAGCAGAGGGTGCAGGGCCAGTTTCGTTTCCGGCGAAAAATGCTGGAAACCCTTGGCAGCGACGGAGCAGCGCAGCGGCTCGCTGCCGGCGGCGGGAATCTCGTAGTCGCACAGGTATTTCGGATAGCCAAACAGTTCGCGCCCGTTGATCAGGGCCATCGCATCATCGACGAAAATATGGCAAGGGTACCAATAGATATGCGCGAGCTTGCCCGCCGCATCCATTTCGCCGACCATGATCCAGGTGACGATATCGACTTCCGTGATCCAGCCCTTGGCCTGGTCGACGGGGTTGGCGGAGTCTGCATGGTTGACGCGCGTAAACGTCAGCATCACATACGGCGACAGGGCTTTCAGGGTCATTTTGCGACCCGCCACCTGGTTCAGGGTGGTGTTCACGGTCGCTTGCAATTTCGCCAGGTCACCCTTGACGAAATAACCATACATTTCCGACTGTTTCAATTGCAGCGGCGCATGCATCATCACCGAACCGCCCTGATAGATATACGAAGGTCTTGCCGAAGGTATCGCCGTCATTGCCCTGTCCCCTTTAAGTTTCATTCAAACAAGATTTCTACAGTGTATTTGAGAAAGTTCAATAAATGATATGAAATAAATTAAAGGATTTGCCAAGATGCATAGCTTAGCTTCCATCGCGGCAACAAGGTGCTTGCGCACGGCGACAGGGGCAAGCCCATGCCATCAGGTGTAGGATGGACGCATCTTGAGCGTTCCGAGCACCCTGCCATGGCAATGATTACCACCGACTATGTTTCCACTTATTCAGGCAACCGTTTTTATCCCTTGCGCCCGCATATCGACAAGGTCGCCATCGAAGACATCGCCCACGGCCTCGCTTACCAGTGCCGCTTCAATGGACAGACGCAAGTGTTTTACTCGGTTGCCCAGCACAGCCTGATTGTCGCCGAACTGGTGCCGCCGCATTTGCGCCTGGCCGCCCTGCTGCATGACGCGGCAGAAGCCTACCTGGGTGACATGGTGAAGCCCTTGAAAGTGTTGCTGCCGGAATTTGCCGTGCTGGAAGACAAGGTCAGCGCCATCATCGCCGCCACGTATGGCCTGGATTTTTCCGATTACGCACCCATCAAACGGGCCGACCTGATCGCACTGGCCACGGAAAAGCGCGACCTGATGCCGCACTCGGCCGAACGCTGGGCTTACCTTGACGGCGTCACCCCCTTGCCCGGTATAATCGAGGCCATGGGTCCGGCCGAAGCCAAGCAGCGCTTCCTGCATGCCTTTGCCCAGTTGAGCGGGCTTGGGCTTGCCGCATGAAGGCTTCCCCCCTGCCACATGAACGGGTGCTAAGCCCCGGTTTTTACACGGCTTTTTTAGATATCCACAGCAACTGTGGATAAAGTTGTTGATAAGCCCCTCTTGACAAGCCGCAACACCAGTATTGATGCGGGTCTCAACAATTTGCTGATTTCACAGGCATTTTTTTAACCCAATGAAATCAATGACTTGGAATTATGAGTTTGCGCTTGAACAAACTTACTCTACCGCCATGAAAATATATTTTGCCGTGCAGACGACATCCTGGCCTCAGGCCGTCTTGCCTGAACAGCATTGTTTTGACAAAGCCCGCAGACTGGCATAGTGTGGAGTAGCGAGTACGATCAACGGTGGATAAACGCATGAATATGGAAAGCGATAGCGCCGCCAAGGGGGCGGACGAACCTGACTGGCTCGTTGACGAGCCGCAGGAACTGGCAGACGCGTCGGCAGAGACTGCCAACGCGGCGCCATGGCGCGTGCTGATCGTCGATGACGATGTCGACGTGCATGTGGTGACCAAGTTTGCCCTCAGCCAGGCCAGTTTCCAGGGCCGCAGGCTGAGCTTTTTGCACGCATATTCGGGCGACGAGGCGCTGGCCTTGCTGCGCAGCACGCCCGATATCGCCGTCGTGCTGCTCGATGTGATCATGGAAACCCAGGATGCCGGGCTACAAGTGGCGCGCCAGGTGCGCGAAGAACTGCACAACAGTGCCGTGCGCATCATCCTGCGCACAGGCCAGCCTGGCCAGGCACTGGAACACCGCATCATCATCGACTACGACATCAACGATTTCTGGTGCAAGACCGACTTGACCACGCGCAAGTTGTTCACCACCGTGATTGCCTCGCTGCGCACCTACGCCACCTTGCGCGAAGCGCAGCAACAGGTAGCCGAGCTTGCTGCAGCCCTGGCCCAGTGCGGCGATGCGCCAGTGCCGCCGGCCGGCGGCACGCCCTGAACAGGGCCGCTACTTTCAGTCATAAAAAGAGAGCACTGGATAGGCATACAGGCTTGTTGCATGCCCCGTTTTGGCCCATCTTGTCTGCCGATGGCAGGTGCCGACCGGCCTTGATTTCCTAAGTAACGGATTGTTAAGCGCTTTTTCAGATATCCACACGGACTGTGGATATCTTTGTGGATAAGCGCCTATTGACAGGCTTCAAAGCCACAGCCGGTGCGGCTTTCAATAAACTGCTCAATCAAAGGGCAAAAATAAAATCCATTAAAATCAATCACTTAGAAAATCACACATCATCACAAGAAAATTATTTCGACCATTTCGCCAACCCATCATTTGTGCATAACTGAGCCGCAATGATCAATCCGACAACGCCGGACTGGCGCTGCCGGCAACACTGTTGCCGTGCAGAAACTCAGTGCACGGTCTGGCGGCGCTGCTCAGGATGCAGCAGCACGCGCTCGATCAGTGCAGGGGCAACATTGTATGACTTCAGGTATTCCAGCGCGCACAAGGTGCTGAAGGCCGCCTGCACGGCGATGCCCAGGTTGACGATATCGCACATCGCCTGATCGACCCGGGCGTGCGGCACCACGGTTTTAACGGGCATATGCAGCGTTTCTGTGGAATTAAGCATGATGAACAACTCCTGCGAAGGGGGACGGAAGGGTGGAGACGGCATGGCAATACGCATCGCGCCAGCGCGGACAGGGACAGAACTCATGTTGCCGATAAAGTATTGCTGATAAATTCTCGATGTCAATGGCAGGGAAACACGAGCCACGTTTTTTTCTTGCAGGCACAAGCGCGGCCGAAAGCGATGGACAAGCGCGAACAGCCACGGCGATAATCAGCCATGCCCTCATCCCCCCTTCCCCCCCTCCCGCCCGACCTGCCCCGCCCGCAACCGGCCTCGCTGGCCGACCTGTTCTTCTCGTTCACCTGGCTGGCCCTGCAAGGCTTTGGCGGCGTGCTGGCCGTCATTCAGCGCGAAATGGTCGAGCGCAAGCGCTGGCTGACGCAAGAGGAATTCCTGGAAGACTGGGCCGTGGCGCAAATCATGCCGGGGCCGAATGTCGCCAACCTGTCGCTGATGGTGGGCGGACGCTATTTCGGCTTGCGGGGCGCGCTGACGGCGCTGGCCGGCATGCTGGCCGTGCCCCTCGTTATCGTGCTGCTGCTGGGCGTGCTGTACACGCGCTTTGGCGACAACCCGCACATGGCGGGCGCCCTGCGCGGCATGGCGGCCGTGTCGGCCGGCATGATCGCCGCCACGGGCGTGAAACTGGCGACCGCGCTGGTCAAGCATCCGCTGCCCTTGTGGCTGACCTTATGCATCACCGTGCTGGGCGTGCTGATGGTGGCCGTCCTGCGCTGGCCCCTGCTGTACATCCTGCTGGGCCTGGGTGGCATAGGCTGCCTGCTGACGTACCGGAAGCTGCCTGCATGACGCCGCCCCTGCAACTGGTGTTGAGCGCGGGCGACTGGCTGAACCTGTTTAGCCACTACCTGATGCTGTCGCTGATGTCGATCGGCGGCGCCATTTCCACCACCTCCGAAATGCACCGCTTCCTCGTCGAGCAGCAAGGTTGGCTGACGCAGGCGCAATTCAATGAATCGATCGCCATCGCGCAAGCCGCGCCCGGTCCTAACGTGCTGTTCGTGGCCCTGATGGGCTGGAACGTGGGCATGAACGCGGGCAGTTATCCCGCCGCCTACCTCGGCGTGTTCATCACAATGGTGGGGATCATGCTGCCCAGCACCACCCTCACCTACCTGGCGGCCCAGTGGGGCTACCGCAACCGCGACCTGCGCCCCGTACGCGCCTTCAAGCAGGGCATGGCGCCCATCGTCGTCGCCCTCCTGATTTCCACCGGCATGATACTGGGCGGCGCCAACCATGAACTGCGCACGGACTGGCCCCTGTGGAGCCTGTCCATCGTGGCCGGCCTGCTCATCTGGCGCACGAAGATCCATTTATTGTGGCTGCTGGCGGCCGGCGCCGTGCTGGGGTGGCTGCAGCTGGTGTGAGCCTACACGGCCAGGTGGCGCTTCACGTCCTCGCCATCCATCTGCGCCGCCGCTCCGCTGGCCACCACGCTGCCGCGCGACAGGACGATGAATTCGTCGGCCAGTTCGCGGGCAAAATCAAAATACTGTTCGCACAGCACGATGGCCATGTCGCCGCGCTGCTTCAACAGCGCAATGACCCTGCCGATATCCTTGATCACGGACGGCTGGATACCCTCGGTCGGCTCATCGAAGATGATCAGCTGCGGCTCGGCCAGCAAGGCGCGGGCGATGGCCAACTGCTGCTGTTGCCCGCCCGACAAATCGCCGCCACGCCTCTGCAGCATCTCTTTTAATACCGGGAACAGTTCATACACGTGGGGGTCGATGCGCGCAGCCTGCCTGCCCCGCTTCACCGCCATGCCCATCAGCAGGTTTTCCTCGACCGTCAAGCGGGCGAAGATATCGCGCCCCTGCGGCACATAGGCGATGCCCAGCTTGGCGCGCGCATGCGGCGCCAGCCTGGTGATGTCGCGCCCGTCAAACACCACCTTGCCCTGCGCCACGGGCAGCACGCCCATCAGGCATTTCAACAAGGTCGTCTTGCCCACGCCATTCCTGCCCAGCAAAGCCAGGCATTCGCCCTTGCGGGCCGACAGGTTGATGCCGCGCAAGGTGTGCGAGGAGCCATAGTATTGATTCAATTGTTCGACTTCCAGCATGCTTACCTTCCCAGATAGACTTCGATCACGCGCTCGTCGGCTTGCACCTCGTCCATGCGCCCCTGCGCCAGCACGGCCCCTTCATGCAGCACGGTGACAATGCCTTGCTGGGCAATCTCCGTGACGAAACCCATGTCATGCTCGACCACCATGATGGAGTGTTTGCCGCGCAATTCATTGAGCAACTCTGCCGTGCGCGCCGTTTCCGCATCCGACATGCCGGCCACCGGTTCGTCCAGCAGAATCAGCTGCGGCTCCTGCATCAGCAGCATGCCGATTTCCAGCCACTGCTTTTGCCCGTGCGACAGCAAGCCGGCCGGCCGCGCCTCGTGGCCATGGAGGCGGATCAAGCGCAAGATCGCTTCGATCTTGCCTTGCTGCTCGGACGTCAGGCGCGCAAACAGCGTGGGCGCCACGCGCTTGTCGAGCTTCATGGCCAGTTCCAGGTTGTCGAACACCGTGTGCTGCTCGAACACGGTGGGGCGCTGGAACTTGCGGCCGATGCCCGCATGGGCGATTTGCGCTTCCGTCATGGTCGCCAGGTTCATGGTCTGGCCGAACCAGGCCGTGCCGGACGTGGGCCGCGTCTTGCCCGTGATGACATCCATCATCGTCGTCTTGCCCGCCCCGTTAGGGCCGATGATGCAGCGCAATTCGCCCACGGAGATGTCGAGGCTCAGCTTGTTGATGGCCTTGAAGCCGTCGAATGACACGCTGATATCTTCCAGGTACAGGATGGCGCCATGGGTGGTGTCGACGCCTTCGCCTTTCAAGCGCGAGTAAGTGGCCCCCGCTTCGGCGCCAGCCATGCCGGGCAACATGCGGATACTCATGCTGCCTCCTCGGCCACGCCGGGCTTGCGTTTGAGCTTGTTCAACACGCCCAGCATGCCATGCTGCATGAACAGGGTGACGCCGATGAACAGCAGCCCCAGCGCGAACAACCACAGTTCCGGCAAGGCGGCCGTGAACCAGCTTTTCAAGCCGTTGACGGTGAAGGCGCCCAGAATCGGGCCGATCAGGGTGCCGCGTCCGCCGACGGCCACCCACACGACCATTTCGATGGAATTCGCCGGCGACATTTCGGACGGGTTGATGATGCCCACCTGCGGCACATACAGGGCGCCGGCAATGCCACACAGCACGGCCGATAGCGTCCAGACGAAGAGCTTGAACCACAGCGGGTTATAACCGAGGAACATCAAGCGCGCCTCGCTGTCGCGCACGCCCTGCAGCACCCTGCCCAGTTTCGAGCGGACGATGGCGCGCGCACCGACCAAGGCGGTCAGCAGGAAGGCCAGGGTCAGCAGGAACAGCACGGCCCGGGTGGCCGGTGCCGTGATGCTATGGCCGAGGATGGTCTTGAAGTCCGTGAAACCGTTGTTGCCACCAAAACCGGTGTCATTACGGAAGAACAAGAGCATGAAGGCATACGTCATCGCTTGCGTGATGATGGAAAAATACACGCCCTTGATGCGCGAGCGAAACGCGAAGTAACCGAACACAAAAGCCAGCACGCCCGGCACCAGCACGACGAGGGCCATGCAGTACCAGAAGTGTTCCGTAAAGGCCCAGTACCAGGGATAGGTTTTCCAGTCGAGAAAGACCATGAAGTCGGGCAAGCTGCTATGGTACTGACCCTGGTCGCCGATGGCGCGCATCAGATACATGCCATGCGCGTACGCGCCCAGGGCAAAGAACACGCCGTGGCCCAGCGACAGGATGCCCGTGTAGCCCCAGACCAGGTCCAGCGCCAGTGCGGCCAGCGCGTAACACATGAACTTGCCCACCAGCGCCACCGTATAGGCGGACACGTGCAACGCATGCCCTTCGGCAAACGCCAGATTGAATATCGGCAATAGCGCCGCCAGCACCGCGCAGGCGGCAATCGCCAGCCAGACGGGCCGCGTAAACAGGCCCTGCTTGGATTGATAAGAGGTAGTCATTCGACGCTGCGTCCCTTCATGGCAAACAGGCCCTGCGGCCGGCGCTGGATGAAAATGATGATGAATACCAGAATGGCGATCTTCGCCAGCACGGCGCCCGCCACCGGTTCGAGGAATTTGTTCACTTCGCCCAGGCCCAGCGCGGCGATCACGGTACCGGCCAGCTGGCCCACGCCGCCCAGCACCACCACCATGAAGGAGTCGACGATGTAGCTCTGCCCCAGGTCCGGCCCCACATTGCCCAGTTGCGACAGGGCCACGCCGCCCAGACCTGCGATGCCGGAGCCGAGGCCGAAAGTCAGCATGTCGACCTTGCCCGTGGCCACGCCCACGCAATCGGCCATGCGACGGTTTTGCGTGACGGCCCGCACGAACAGGCCCAGGCGCGTCCTGTTCAGGATCAGCCACACGGCCACCACCACGACGATGGCGAAAACGATGATGGCCAGCCGGTTGTACGGCAGCACGAGGCCGCCCAGCACGGTCACGCCGCCAGACATCCAGGCCGGATTGGCCACTTCCACGTTTTGCGCGCCGAAGATGGTGCGCACTAGCTGCATGAGGATCAGGCTGATACCCCAGGTGGCCAGCAGGGTTTCCAGCGGTCGCCCGTACAGCCAGCGTATCACCGTGCGTTCCAGCACCACGCCCACCAGGCCGGCAACAAAAAAGGCGGCCGGCAAGGCGGCCAACAGGTAGGCATCCTGCAAGCCGGGCAGGTAGGTGCGGAAAAACAGCTGGCACAGATACGTCGTGTAGGCGCCTATCATCAGCAATTCGCCATGTGCCATGTTGATAATGCCCATCAAGCCAAATGTGATGGCCAGGCCCAGGGCCGCCAGCAACAGCACGCTGCCCAGCGAAATGCCGTAGAACACAGTGCCGGCCAATTCCATGCGCGCCACTCGCCCCTTGATCTGGCGCATGGTCTCGATGGCGGCCAGTTGCACGCCTTCATCCGCCTCCCCTTCCTTGTTCAGCATGGCTTGCAGCACCGGCAGCAGGCGCGCATCGCTGCTGCCGGCCAGCGCCTGCACGGCGGCCTTGCGCGTGGCGGCATCGGGCGCGTGCAAGTTGGCGCTGGCGATCAGCACCTGCAATAGCTGTTGGATGTCGCCATCGCTTTCCCGCGCCAGCGCGGTGCGGATCAGGGGAAGTTGCGCGGGGTCCACGTCTTGCTGCAGCGCTTGCGCTGCGGCAAGACGCGTGGCCCGCTCGGGCGCCAGCAGTTGCAGCCCCGACAAGGCCCCCGCCACGGCCGAGCGCAGGCGGTTGTTGACCATTACACCATCGATGCCATCGGGCAGCGGCACGCTCTTGCCGATGGCAGGGTCGTATGCCTGCTCGCCGTCGACGATGTAGACCCTGCCATCGGGTGCGGCATACAAGGCATCGTCCTGCAAGGCTTGCAGCACGCGGGCGGCCTCGGGCGTGGCCAGGGCGGCGATCCGGGCGACGGCGGTGACTCTGGCGTCGGAATCGTCGCCCGCCAACGGTTTCAGCAAGTCGGCAGGGATGGCAGCCTGCGCCATGGATGACAGGCACAGGCAGAAAAAGACCAGCAGCGATGTAAATAGCCTCATTGAGTTCCCGGGAAAGCGTTGATGGTCGGCGCCACCGGACGCATTGCCCGATGGCGCTGGCGTGACTCTTTACAACTTCTGCTTGCCCTCATTACCCTTGATAAACGGGCTCCACGGCTGTGCGCGTATCGCTTCCTTGGTTTTCCACACGACATTGAATTGCCCATCGGCCTTGATCTCGCCGATCATCACAGGCTTGTGCAAGTGGTGATTCGTCGCATCCATGGTCAAGGTGAAGCCCGATGGTGCTTTCATGCTCTGGCCGGCCATGGCGGCAATCACCTTGTCCGTGTCCGTCGATTTCGCTTTTTCCACGGCTTGCGCCCACAGGTGGATGCCGACATAGGTCGCTTCCATGGGGTCGTTCGTCACGACGGAAGCCGCGTTCGGCAGCTTGTGCGCCACGGCATATGCCTTCCACTGCTTGATGAAGGCGACATTCACGGGATTCTTGACGGATTCGAAATAATTCCACGCCGCCAGGTGGCCCAGCAAGGGCTTGGTATCGATGCCGCGCAGCTCTTCCTCACCCACGGAAAACGCGACGACGGGCACGTCCGTGGCTTTCAAGCCTGCATTGCCCAGTTCCTTGTAAAACGGCACGTTGGAATCGCCATTGATGGTGGAAATGACGGCCGTCTTGCCGCCGGTGGAAAACTTCTTGATGTTGGCCACGATGGTTTGATAGTCGGCGTGGCCGAACGGGGTGTAGACCTCGCTGATATCGCTCTCCTTGACGCCTTTGCTTTTCAGGAAAGCGCGCAGGATCTTGTTGGTGGTGCGCGGATACACATAATCCGTGCCCAGCAGCACGAAACGCTTGGCGCCGCCACCATCCTTGCTCATCAGGTATTCGACGGCGGGGATCGCCTGCTGGTTCGGCGCGGCGCCCGTATAAAACACATTCTTTTCCAGCTCCTCGCCCTCGTATTGCACCGGGTAAAACAGCAGGCTGTTGAGCTCCTTGAACACCGGCAAGACGGATTTACGGGACACCGACGTCCAGCAGCCGAAGACCACGGCGACTTTATCCTGCGCCACCAGTTGGCGCGCTTTTTCCGCGAACAAAGGCCAGTTCGACGCGGGGTCGACCACGACGGCTTCCAGCTTCTTGCCCAGCACGCCACCCTTGGCATTGATTTCAGCGATCGTCATCAGGGCCACGTCTTTCAGCGACGTTTCGGAAATGGCCATGGTGCCCGACAGAGAGTGCAAAATGCCCACCTTGATCGTATCGGCGGCCAAGGCTGCCTGCATGGTGATGGACGTGGCCAGGGCCAGTGCGCCGGCGGCAGCCGCTTTCAGGATGATGCGTCGTGACATGGGGACTCCTGTGAATGGTTCGTGGGGGTCGAGCTAGGCATACGATGTTATTAAAGCAGAATGCATGCCAGCATGCATGGCATGCGCAGCAGGACAGGGAGGCGGGGCGCGACGCTGCGGCCACACTATTTTGGTGCGGCCGTGCCACCTGCTGGTGAACAGCGCGGCAGAGGCTGGGGAAACGGTGGGTAATGGTGCAGGAAGCGCACCTGACGATCAACTAGACCAGCTTTGCACGCGCCATGGCGGTGCTGAGCATCGCCCGAGACGGGCGCAAAGACTGCCGCCGCCAGCCCGCTGGGGGTGCTGGCGGCAATTTACTTCTCCAATTGCTTGCGTATCGCCTTCAGCTCGCGCCGCCGTGCCGCACTGACCACGGGATAGCCTAATTTGAGTCCGAGCAAGGCATCGAGCACGATCTGCGACACGATCAGGCGCGCGTTATGCTTGTCGTCGGCAGGCACGATAAACCAGGGCGTATCGGCGGTGCTGGTGGCGGCCAGGGCATGGCCATAGGCCAGCATATAGTCGTCCCAATATGCACGCTCGGCGATATCGGCCGCGCTGAATTTCCAGTTCTTGTCCGGTTCGTCGATGCGCGCCAGCAGCCGCTTGCGCTGTTCCTCCTTGGACAGGTGCAGGAATACCTTGACGATGCGCGTACCGTTGGCATGCAGATGCCTTTCCAGGTCGACGATCGAGCGGAAGCGGGCTTGCCACACGGATTCATCGGGAGCGGGGTCGGGCAGGGATTCGCTGTGCAGCAAATCCCTGTGCACGCGCACGATCAGCACCTCTTCATAGTAGGAACGGTTGAAAATGCCGATGCGCCCCCGCTCGGGCAAGTCGCGGGTGGTGCGCCACAGAAAATCGTGCAGCAGTTCGCGCGCGCTGGGATGCTGAAAGCTGAACACCTGGCAGCCTTGCGGGTTGACGCCCGACATCACATGGCGGATGGCACCGTCCTTGCCGGCCGTGTCCATCGCCTGGAACACGACCAGCAAGGCATGGCGGTTCGACGCGTACAGCATGCGCTGCTGATCGCTCAACTGCTCGACGTGATCCTGCAACTGTTTGCGGTACGCCTTCTTCGATTTGCACAGCGCATCGATCTTCGTGGCCCACAAACCGAGGTCCACCGCATCGCCTTCGCCGACCTTGTATGCCTGGGCATCGATTTTCATGCTGACTCCCTGGTGCTCAACCATTCGGCAGCGCGGGCGCCCGCCCGCCGCTCAGCCATCGGACCGGGCAGTGGCAGCCTGGTCCGATGCAGACGCCGCACCCGGCCAGTGCCCCGCCCAGCCGTAGTGCTGGTAGACGGCAGTCTCCATCTCGCGCGTCAGCGGCACTGACGGGTCATAGGCGGGCGCCTGCCTCAGCGCCTCGCGCGTCAGGTCTACACTCACAGTCTGTTCTGCCCAGCTCATTTGCCTGATGCTTTGCGGGGCCAGCAGCACCTCGTGGCCCATCCACCAGTTGCTGGTACGCACCACCAGATAGCGGATGGCCCAGCTGTCTTCATCCACCAGCAAGCCCTGGACGTGTCCGATCTCGCCATCGATGGCGACGATATGGTATCCGGCCACCGCCTTGCAGCTGCGCAGGTGCGGGTCGGCGTCGCGCTCACGGTCTTGCCTGATCGCCTGGACACGGTCCGTTTCAGCGTTGATGCCCGCACCAGCGTCGTCGCCGCCATAGCCGGACATGAGCATGGATGGATAGGCCGCGCTGCCCCACAAGCCCATGCCACCCCAATAATAAGGATAATTGTAGTAGTCGAGATAGCTGCTCTCATGCTGGCGGGTCAGCGGCTTGTCGGTATCGATATCGGGAGCGTTCTTGACTTGCTCGCGCGTCAAGGAGACGGGCAAGGTCTTGCTCAGCCAATCGGCTTTGCCTGCG
>NZ_LT607651.1:244972-265466 GCF_900095265.1 Janthinobacterium sp. UMAB-56
CTTACGGCTGAACAACCACGAGCCGGTATCGACGACCAGATAGCGTATGGCCCATGCCTCGTCATCAAAGTACAGATCCTTCACGTCGCCGATGGCGCCGTCGGTGGCGTGGATGGCGAGATCCTGCAAGTCTTTCGTTTGGCGCAACATGGTGGCCTCACTTTCAAGTGTATTGAACGCACAGCGTTCGAGACAGGCAGGGCCGGTGTGTGCGCTGAGCACGTTGGCGGCGCATGACCCTGTGGCTGGCGTACCCGGGGTACACCAGTCGAGGATAGGCGCGGGCTGGCGCCGCGTCTGTTAGCTGGCGCACAGGACTGCCCCATCGCCGCAACGCAGCCTGCGCTGCGTTGCCAGCTTGGTTCGCTGGCGCACAGCGCGTTTTGGCAGCCTAGCGTAAGCTCTGCGGATCGCCTGTCCGGCGCCCCTCGGAGGGCCGCGCTCCAGGCTCACGTCTAGCTGAGGAAGCATGAAAACACTGCTGATGAAAAACTGGGACCGGCTGCGCTCCAGTTTCTGGTTCGTGCCAGCGGCCATGGCCTGCCTGGCCGTGGCCCTGGCCATGTCAGCCGTCGCGCTCGACAAGGCCGCCGGCCTGCGCCTGGGCTGGAGCTATTCCGGTGGTGCCGAAGGGGCCAGCCAGCTGCTGGGTACCGTGGCCGGTTCGATGATCGCCATCGCCGGCACCGTCTTCTCGATGACGCTGGTGGCGCTGTCGCTCGCCTCGTCGCAGCTGGGCCCCCGACTGCTGCGCAACTTCATGCGCGACACCGCCAACCAGGTGGCGCTGGGCACCTTCGTTGCCACCTTCGTGTACTGCCTGTTCGTGCTGCGCACCATACGGCGCGCCGACGAAGTCGCTTTCGTGCCGCACCTGGCCGTGAGCATCGGCGTGCTGCTGGCCGTGGTCAGCATCGGCGTGCTGATCTACTTCATCCATCACGTCTCGGTGTCTATCCAGGCCGACGAAGTCGTGGCAAGGGTAGGCAGGGAGCTCGACGAAGGCATCGACAGACTGTTCCCCGCCACGCTGGGCCAGCCCGTACCGGCGGGCGCCAAGGCGCCGGGCGCTGCCGGCCTGCCTGCGACATTCGCGCGCGATGCACGTCCTGTGCCCGCCCTCGACGATGGTTATCTCCAGCTGATCGACGCCGACACACTGATGGCGCTGGCCAGCGAGGAAGATATGCTGCTGCAACTGGAGCGCAGGCCTGGCCACTACCTCGTCAAAGGCCGCGCGATGGTGATGGTCTGGCCGGGGGAGCGCGTTACCGACAGCCTGGTGGAAAGGATGAACGCCGCCTTCGTGCTGGGCAACCGGCGCACCGCCGGACAGGATATCGAGTTCTGCGTCAATCAACTGGTCGAGATCGCCGTGCGCGCCCTGTCCCCGGGCATCAACGACCCGTTCACGGCGATCGCCTGCGTGGACAGGCTGGGGTCGGCCCTGTGCCGCCTGGCCCGGCGCGACATGCCGTCGAGCCACCGATACGACCCGGATGGGAAGCTGCGGCTGCTAGTGCCGGTGTCCACGTTTGCGGGCACCGTGGACACCGCATTCAACCAGATACGGCAAAGCGCGCGCGCCAACCCAGCCGTGGCCATCCGCATGCTGGACGCCATCGCCCAGATCGCCGACCAGGTGCAGTCTGCACAAGATGCCGCTTGCCTCCAGCGCCAGGCAGACATGCTGATCAGGGGCGCGCGAGTAGCCGTGCCGGAAGCGGACGACCTGTCCGCCATCGAGGCGCGCTACACGGTGGCGACACTGGCGCTGCACGCGCAGCTCGCCTGACGCGCGCACTGCGCCTTGCCTGCCACAGCGTGCGCTGTCGCACAGACAAGCCCACGCAAGCCGGAGAGACTGCATGGATGCCTGCGATTGCGTGCGGCTGGCCGTCCCGGCCGGTCGCCACGATCCGGGAAGCGGTGGCATGTCTATGTCGCGGCACACTATGCCGGCGTTCGTCCACTCGAATCCCGGCCCGCCCTTCACCGGGCCACAGACAGCACCAAAGGAGGCAGCATGAACACCACGCACACGCCCGACATCCTCACCCCCGCCCACCTGGCCGAACTGGCGGCATTCCAGGGACAACCCTGCCTGTCGCTCTACCAGCCTACCCATAGGCACCACCCTGAAAACCAGCAAGATACGATACGTTTCCGCCACCTGCTGCAAGCGTTGCAGACATCGCTGCGGCAACTGCACGCGCCCGATGCCGCGCAAGCCCTGATCGAACCGTTCGAGGCGCTGGCAAAGGATGCCGAATTCTGGAACCATACGCTGGACGGCCTGGCCGTACTGGCAGCACCAGGACTGTTTCGCGTCTACCGGCTGCAAACCGCCGTGCCCGAGCTGGCCATCGTGGCCGACAGCTTCCACACCAAACCTCTGCGCCAGTGGCTGCAGTCGATCGAACGCTACCAGGTGCTGGCCCTGAGCCTGCAACAAGTGCAGCTTTTCGAGGGAGATCGCAATGTACTCGATGCCCTTGCGCTGGCTCCCGGCGTGCCGCACACCATGGCGGCAGCACTGGGCGACGAGCTCACCGAAGCGCACAGCAGCGTATCGTCGTATGGCGGCACCGGCGGTGGCCACATGGCCATGCACCACGGCCAGGGCGGCAAAAAAGACCAGGTCGATGGCGACGCCCAGCGCTTTTTCCGCGCGGTGGCCCGCGCCGTACTGGAACACCATTCGAAGCCTTCCGGATTGCCACTGATGCTGGCGGCCTTGCCCGAACACCACCACCTGTTCCGCGAGGTCAGCCACAACCCCTACCTGATGGCCAGTGGCCTGATGCTCGACCCCACGGGCCTGAGCGCGGACGCCTTGCGCCAGCGTGCCTGGGAAGTGGCAGCGCCGCAGCAGGAAGAACAGCACACTGCATGGGGTGATGCCTACGCTGAGGCTGCGGCCCATGGACTGGGCAGCGAGAACCTGTCGGAAGTCGCGCATGCGGCCGTGTCCGGCCGCGTGTCGACCTTGCTGATCGAGGCGGAGCGGCAAGTGGCGGGCCGGATCGACGGGACCACGGGGCGCATCGATCATGCCGAACTTGGTAATCCGCACGTGGACGACGTGCTCGACGACCTCGGCACCCTGGTCGAAAAGATGGGCGGCCAGGTGCATGTCTTGCCGGCAGCCCACATGCCCTGCAGCACCGGCGTGGCGGCGAGCTTTCGCCACTGATGCCAGTTCAGCCACCCGTCTTTGCCGCCACCGCTCAGGAGACGCAGCTGCAGAGCCAGCCGGGCACGGACAGGGCAGCAAGGCTCTGGCCGCGCAAGTGGCGAGTGCGGCGAGAAAGGCCGACGCTCAGCGCGCTCCCCCTTTGTCAGCGACGCCGCGCAGGCGTCGCCAGCCTTTGCGACCCAGCGGGAACAAGACGATAAAAGCCAGCAGCCATGGCAAGATATACGCCATGGCCGTAATGGCACTCGCCACGCCTTCCGACAGGTTTTCCGTGAAGTTGCCCAGCGCGCGCTTGACAGGTGTCCAGAACGAATGCTTGCCTTCGGCGCTGAGGGCCACGTTCAGCAAGTCCGTATCGATGCGCTGCATCAGCACGGCATTGGCCGCCGTCGCCTGCTCCAGTTCCACCTGCACCGTGGCCAGCTCCTTGGTCACCTTGATCAGCGCATCGACCTCCTTGCCCGAGCGTTTCTCCAGCTCTTGCAGCTGCGCCTGGTACTGCCTGAGCATCTCCAGACGCTTTTTGCTGTCGAGCACAGGCCGGCCCAGGTCTTCCACCTTGGTACCCTGGCTCGTCACTTCGCCTTCGGCTGCCAGCATCTCCACCAGCTTCTTGATGCCGGCCGGCTTGGCGCGCATGCTGATGCGCGCGTGCACATAGCGCCCGCTGTCGAGGCTGGAATCGAGCAACAGGCAGCCATTGGCCGTATCGGCCTTGCAGGCGGCGACGACTTTTTCGTACAGGGGGCGCACCTGTGCCTCGTTCGTGTCGACGCTGACATTGTGTTCATACGCCAGCAATTCGCTGCCCTTTTCCTTGCCATCCAGGCGCGCAGCACTGGACTGGCCACCGCCCTCGCTCTTGCCGCCGCAACCGGCCAGCAGCAACATGCCGATCAGGCCTATATGGATTTTCTTCATCGTTTCTTTCCGCTTCTTTGACAACTATTATGTTCGGACTGGCAACATCTCGATATCGGGTAAATGCGCCGCCACGTCTTGTACGGTGGCATAGTGCGTCAAGGCCAGCAGCACTTGCGGCAATGGTTCCGGCCAGATTTCAGGCAAGTCGCGCTCCTCTGGCGCCAGCACGGGAAAAGCCAGCTGTTCCCGAGGCGGCACGAAACCGGCATCGACGCCCGGCTTGTTGCCGCGCGCATCGATGCGATACCAGCCGTGCTCTTGCAGATACACGGCATTCAAGCCATGCAGGCAAAATGGCGGCCCCACTTCGCCGACGGCCAGGCGCTGATAGCACAAGCCGGCGGGAATGCCGTTGGCGCGCAACAGCGCAGCCAGCAAATGGCTCTTCGCGTAGCAATACCCCGTGCCATGCAGCAAGACATCCGAGGCGCGGCAAGTCACGGGGTTGCGCTGGAAATCCCAGCTGTGTGCGATTTCGTCGCGTACGAACTCAAAACAACGGCGCGCGATGGCGGCGTCGCCAGCCATGCCGTGCGCCAGGCCGGCCGCCTTGGCACGCACGGCCGGATGCTCGCTGTCGATATAGCTGCTGCTGCTTAAGTAGGGAGAGAAGTCGAAACTCATGGCGATCCTCTGCAAAAGATAATGCGCGATTTTAGTCGAAGCAGTATCAAATCCACCGTTTTCTTGCGCAACATCAAAAGGAATGCGCGCAAGGAACAGGCTGTGCTGGAGCGCCGCGACTTTGGCAGCAGCCCGGTAGCTGGTATCATGCGGGCAAACGCCGGCCACCCCTTATGCAGGGATGGCGCGGTCCATGCAGCTTGACGCGAAGCGGCCCCGCCACCCGGCGCGCCGCCGACGCCTCCCTACAGATCAGAGAAACGAGTTCCCCATGAACACAACATCGTCCCATCCGTCCTTCTGGCGCAGAGTCCCGCTGGCCTTCGGCGCCTTCTTCAGCACCCTGTCGGACGCCGCCTATGCGGCCCGCGTGGAAAAACTGTCGCTGCCCGAGGCCGCCCCGCTGGCGCCCGTGGCGCCTGCACCTGCACCTGCACCTGCACCTGCACCTGCACCCGTCATATTAAAAGAAGCCACGCCGGACGCCGCCCTGCAATTGCTGGCGCTGCTGCAACGCGAAGCGCGCCTGATCGACTTCACCCAGGAAAATCTGGGCAGCCATGCCGATGCCGACATCGGCGCTGCCGCCCGCGTCGTGCATGAAGGCTGCGCCAAGGTCATGCGCGAATACTTCACCATCGACGCCGTGCGCCAGGAAGCCGAGGGCAGCCGCATCGTGCTGCAGGATGGCTTTGACCCGGCCAGCGTGCGCCTGACGGGCAACGTCGTCGGTTCCGCGCCGTTCACGGGCACCCTCAGCCACCGCGGCTGGCGCGCCTCCAGCGTGCGCCTGCCGAAACTGAGCGGGCAGCACGACGCTGCCATCCTGGCGCCAGCCGAGGTGGAACTGTGAGCGACGCGACGAACAACACCTCGACCACCCCGCGCTATGCCATCGGCATCGACCTGGGCACCACTCACAGCGCCCTGTCGTATGTGAACCTGGTCGAAAGCGATGGCGAAAAGTCCAGCCACGGCGTGCTGAAAGTGCCACAACTGTCGGCACCGGGCAGCGTTGAAGACCTTGCACTGCTGCCCTCCTTCGTGTATCTGCCGCACGCCGACGAAGTGGCAGCGGGCGACCTGGCCCTGCCCTGGGTCACCGAAGCAGCGGACGCGCCGTTCGTCGTCGGCGAAATGGCCCGCAGCCGGGGCGCCACGACGCCGATTCGCCTGGTCTCCAGCGCAAAAAGCTGGCTGTGCCACCCCGGCGTAGACCGCCGCGCTACCATCCTGCCAAATGATGCGCCAGCGGAAGTGGCACGCATTTCGCCCATCACGGCCGCCACGCGCTACCTGACGCACTTGCGCCAGGCCTGGGACAACGCCCACCCGCAAGCGCCGTTCGCGCAGCAGGAAATCACCGTCACCATCCCCGCCTCGTTCGACCCGGCCGCGCGCGAGCTGACGATGGAAGCGGCGCAGGCAGCTGGTTACTCCACATTGACCCTGCTGGAAGAGCCGCAGGCGGCCCTGTACAGCTGGATACAGACCAGCGAAGGACGCTGGCGCAAGGAAGTCAAGCCGGGCGACATCATCCTGGTCGTCGACGTGGGCGGCGGCACCAGCGACTTTTCGCTGATCGCCGTGCTCGAACGCGACGGCGTGCTGGAACCGCACCGCGTGGCAGTCGGTGAACACATCCTGCTGGGCGGCGACAATATGGACCTGGCGCTGGCCCACCTGGTGGCCCGCAAGCTGGCGGCCAACGGCACCCAGCTCGACGCCTGGCAAATGCGCGCGCTCACGTATGGCTGTCGCAGCGCCAAGGAAAACCTGCTGGCCGACAGCGGCCTCGATGTGGCGCCCATCGTCGTGCCGAGTCGCGGCTCGAAACTGATCGGCGGCTCCATCCGCACGGAATTGACGCGCGCGGAAGTGTCCACCTTCATTCTCGACGGTTTCTTCCCGCAGGTGGAAGCATCGAGCCGCCCTGCCGTGCGCACGCGCGCCGGCCTGACGCAACTGGGCTTGCCCTATGCGCAGGATGCGGCCATCACGCGCCACCTGGCCGCGTTCCTGGGCCGGCAGGTGGCGGCGACCAGCGAGCTGGAAGGCTACGCCGGCCGCCAGTCGCCAGATGCCAGCTTTTTGCACCCGACGGCCGTGCTGTTCAACGGCGGCGTATTCAAGTCCGACCTGCTGGTGCAGCGCATCATGGCCACCGTCAACGACTGGCTGTACATGGAAGGCGCGGAACCGGCACGCATGCTGGCCGGTGCCGACCTGGACCTGGCCGTGGCGCGTGGCGCGGCCTACTATAGCTACGTGCGGCGCGGCCATGGCGTGCGCATCCGCGGCGGCACGGCCAGCGCCTTCTACGTGGCCATCGAATCGGCCATGCCGGCCATCCCGGGCATGGAACCGCCGATCCAGGCCTTGTGCGTGGCGCCGTTCGGCATGGAA
Organism: Janthinobacterium sp. UMAB-56; assembly: GCF_900095265.1. Classification (GTDB taxonomy): domain Bacteria; phylum Pseudomonadota; class Gammaproteobacteria; order Burkholderiales; family Burkholderiaceae_D; genus Janthinobacterium. The sequence goes on from NZ_LT607651.1 coordinate 252,126, forward strand.
GAAGGCAGCGAACTGGAATTGCCGGGCCAGCAATTCGGCCTGGTGGTGGGAGAGCCCGTGCACTTCCGTTTTTTCGCCTCGTCCACGCGACGCAACGACCAGATCGGCGACTTGCTCGACTTCTGGGGGCCGGATGAATTGCAGGAGCTGAGCGAAATCCAGGCCACCCTGTCCGCCGAAGGCCGCCAGGCCGGCGACGTGGTGCAAGTCAAATTGCACGCCCGCGTGACGGAAGCGGGCACGCTGGAACTGCTGGCTGTATCCCTTGACGGCGCCGAGCGCTGGAAAGTGGAATTCGACGTGCGCCGCACGCCGCAGCAATAAGCATGCGCAGCGCGACGGTGCAGCCGGCCTGGCTGGTCGGCATCGATCTGGGCACCACCAACACGGTGGTCGCGTATGCCGATGCCAACGCTGGCCAGGCAGGCATACAGCTGTTCGCCATCGAGCAGCTGGTCGCTCCCGGCGAAGTGGGCGCACGCCCCTTGCTGCCTTCCTTGCGCTACCACCCCGCTGCCGGAGAAATGGCGGCCGGCGACTTGCAGCTGCCATGGCCGCAAGTCGAGGCGGCTGGCGATGCACCGCCAGTACTGGGCACCCTCGCGCGCCAGTTCGGTGCGCAGGTGCCGGGCCGGCTCGTTTCCAGCGCGAAGAGCTGGCTGTCGCATGCGCATGTGGACCGCCAGGCGCCCATCCTGCCATGGGGTGCCGATGCCGACGTGGCCAAGGTGTCGCCCGTGGCGGCCAGCGCCAGCTACCTTGCATATGTGCGCGCCGCGTGGAATCACCGCTACCCGCAAGCTCTCCTCGAAAACCAGGAACTGGTACTGACCATCCCCGCCTCGTTCGACGAGGGTGCGCGCGCACTCACGCTGGCGGCGGCGCGCATGGCCGGCTTGCCCACGCTACGACTAGTGGAGGAACCGCAGGCCGCCTTTTACGATTTCCTGCAGCGCCGGCGCGAAACGCTGCGCGAGGACCTGGCCAGTACGCGCCGCATTCTCGTGTGCGACGTGGGCGGCGGCACCACCGATTTCAGCCTGATCGACGTGGACTTCGATGCCGATGGCGAACCCCAGCTCACCCGCAGCAGCGTGGGCAACCATTTGATCCTCGGCGGCGACAATATGGACCTGGCGCTGGCCCGCCTGGTGGAAACGCGCATGGCGGCAGGCGTCGAAAACGGCATGAAGCTGTCCGCGGCGCGGCTGTCGCAATTGATGGAGCGCTGCCGCGCCGCCAAGGAATTGCTGCTGTCGCACGATGCGCCGGAGAGCGCCACCGTGACCTTGCTGGGCGCGGGATCGCGCCTGATCGGTGGCAGCCGTTCCGCCGACATCACGCGCGAGGAAGTGGCGGCCATGGTGGTCGACGGCTTCTTCCCGAAGGTGGAGTTCAGCGAGGTGGCCAGGAAGGGCCGCGCCGGCATCGTCGAATTCGGCCTGCCGTACGCGCAGGACGCGGCCATCACGCGCCACCTTGCCAGTTTCCTGCAGCAGCATGAAGGGGCACTGCCCGATACCCTGCTGCTGAATGGCGGCGTGTTCCGCGCCGACGCACTGGCGCGCCGACTGGCCGATACGCTGGCGCACTGGCGCGGCGCGCCGCTCACCATTCTGCACAACGACAATCCCGACGTCGCCGTGGCGCGTGGCGCCGTCGCCTACGCACTGGCGCGACGCGGCCAGGCGCCGCGCATCGGCGGCGGCTCGCCGCGCAGCTATTTTATCGTGCTGGGCGACGCTGGCAAGGAGCGCCGCGCCGTGTGCATCCTGCCCCGTGGCAGCGCCAGCGGCGAGGAAATCCGCCTGACGCAGCGCTTGTTCGCGCTGCGCCTGGGCCGGCCCGTGCGCTTCCACCTGGCCACATCCCTTGCCGAAGCGGGCACACCGCCGCAACTGGGCGAGATTGTCGACCTGGACGCCGGCGAGTATCTGCGCCTGCCGCCGCTGGCCAGCGTGCTGCACGATAAACAGGATGCCGGCGACAAACGCGAAATCACCGTACAACTGGCCACCGTCATGACGGAAGTGGGCACACTGGAAGTCCATTGCGTGGCCGAAGCCGATGCCGGCCAGCGCTGGCTGCTGGAATTCCAGTTGCGTGGCGACGAAGAAGCACACGCCGACACGTCCAGCGTGTCGCCACGCGTCAAAGACGCCATCGAGAAGATCGAACGCATTTTCGGCGGCAAGGCGCAAAAGGTCGACACCAAGGAAGTGCGCCAGTTGCGCCAGCACCTGGAACGGGGGCTGGGCGGACGCGAAAGCTGGGACACTGCGCTGTTGCGCCAGCTGTTCGACGCCCTCCTGCTGCGCGACCGTGGCAGGCGCCGCTCTGCCGAACACGAACGTGTCTGGCTGAACCTGGCCGGCTACTGTTTGCGCCCCGGCTACGGCGATGCGCTCGACCCGTGGCGCATCGAGCAGCTGTGGTCCCTGTTCGACACCGGCGTGCAGCATCACAAGGACAACCAGGTATGCGCCGAATGGTGGACCCTGTGGCGCCGCGTGGCCGGTGGCTTGAGCACGCAGCAGCAATTGCGCCTGCTCGATGACTTCGCCTTCAATCTGCAAGCCGATGCGGCCCAGCGCGGCAGCCGCCCCGTCACCCTGGTCAACGGCAGCGACGACGACATGCTGCGCCTGGGCGCGTCGCTCGAGCGCATCCCCGGCGCCTACAAGGTGGAAGTGGGCGCCTGGTTGATCCAGCGCCTGGAAAAGGCCGATAGAAAGGGCGAAGCGACGGACACGAACACCCTGTGGGCGCTGGCCAGGGTTGGCGCACGCCAGCCCTTCCACGGCAGCGCGCACGAAGTGGTCGACAGTGCCAGCGTGGCCGAATGGCTGCACCTGCTGCTGGCGCTGGACTGGAAAAAGACCGAGCCGGCCGCCTTCGCCGCCGCCCACCTGGCGCGCATGACGGGCGACCGCTCGCGCGACATCGCCGACGAGCTACGGGCCACCATCCTGGCGCGTCTGAAAGCCGTCGGCGCCCCGCCCCTGTGGCAGGCCATGGTCAGCGAAGTCACGCAGCTCGACGAAGCGGCTACCAAACGCATGCTGGGCGAGGCGCTGCCGCCGGGTTTGAAGCTGATCCGCTGAATCAGGCCGCTGCGCTGCTGCGCGCCCCATTGCGGCGGCGCCAGCCAACTGCGCCGCACAGGGCCAGGCCGGCCAGCAGCATCGCATAAGTGCCGGGTTCCGGTACGGGCGAAGTGAAAATGGTCAGGGTCGGATTGACGAAGCGGTAACTCGCATAGGCAGGTAGGCTCACGTCGTAGCTATAGTCATGGCCGTTCACGCGATATTCACCCAGCTGTGCGCTCACGTAGCTCGATCCGCTGATAAACATCGTGAACGGATCGGTCAACGACAAGCCTAGCCCTTGCAGCAATATGTCTTGCGTGCCGTCCAGGTTTTCCTGACGGTATTTCTCTCCCGCGATGCGCTGCCCATTCGGTCCGGTCAGAGCGCTGGCTTCCATCGATCCACTATTGCTGGCGTTGCCAGGCTTAACCATGCTGGCACCAGCGGGCGCCTCGGCGACCTGCAAGACGCCCACCAGCGTGGCGGCAAAGGAAAAACCCGTCACGCGATACCCGTTACGCACGCTGATGTCGAACACGCCCGTGTACAGATCGCCATTCGACATGCTCCCTCCCCCAGTATCCATGCTGAGGCTACTCGCCAGGCTCGTCATACCAAGTTTCGTCACGCCACCGGCATCGGACAACAAGGTCACCTTCTGTACTTGCGTATTGCCATAGTACTCAGGATACTCCGTCATCAAAAAATTGCTGGTTTGCAAAGGTTCCATCGTTAGCTGGGCATGCGCCGTGTGCATAGACGCAGCGGCCAGCATGACGGTCAAGAAACACAGCTGTTTTCGTATCAGGCTCATTTGTAGGCTTTCGCGGAAAGGGAAAGTGAACACCTGCGGCGCAGATGATGGCTCACGGAAATTATCAAAAAGTCATTTTATATTATTAAATAAATAAAAACAACGATGTTTTAAAGTTTACTTTCAGATAATTTCATCTGCCGACGTCCCTGCCAGATCCGCGCCCTTACCGGAAGATTTACACCAGCGCCACCAGCAACAGCAGCACCGCCAGCGGCGCCTGCACCAGCACGATGCCGGGATGCGTGCGGCGCAGCTGGGCCCAGACGGACAGGCCCTCCACTTCTTCGTGCGGGTGGTGGGCTTCATCGCGCAGCGACATCGCGTGCAGGAACATGCCGGCGATCAGGGGGCCGGGATTGACCCACCAGCCTTGCTCGAGCAAGCCGCGCGACAGGTAAATGGCCAGCGCGCCGATGACGAAGGGCGAGGCCCACACCAGCACCAGCATCAAGCGAATGCCATAGAATTCAGCCAGGGTACCCATGCGGTGCAGGCGGCTGAAATTGTCGTCCTCCATGCGTTTGTCGATGGCCAGTTCGGCGCGGCCATACAGGGTCCACAAGCCGCCGAACAGGCAGCCCAGCAGCACGCCGATGATGATGTCAGCCACGAACACCAGGTATTTATTCACGTCGGCCGTGCCGATGCCCAGCGACGTGTGGGCGGCCGCGTGCAGGTGCAGGCCCGCCTGCTCGCCTTCGGCCGTCGTATAACGGTCGCGCACATCGTAGGTGCTGCCGATATACACGACGTTCTTGCGCAGCGTCCCGGCAGCCACGCCGGCCTGGCCATCGATCAGTGTTACACGCGTGCGCGTGGGGTCCAGGAATTGCGACGCCACGGCGGCCGGGTGAAATGGCGCGGTGACGGCATTCTGTTTGGCCGCCGCCCTGGCATTGCCATGGATGACAGGTTCGAAGGCCCAGCGCGCCAGCGCCTTTTCACTGTCCGTGCGCCGGGCCAGCTGGCACACGCGGTCGGCCAGCGCCAGCCCTTGCTTTTGCTCGGACAAGAGGGCCGGCATGGGCTGGCGCTGCTCTTGCGCGTCGGCGCCATGCGCCAGCTCGAAGGCGACGGCCGCCAGCACGGGGCTTTTCAACTCGATGCGCGTGACGGCGCCCATGCGTTCGCGGATCTGCGGGCTGGCAAAATGCAGGCCGGCCGCGCAGCGCGCGCGTATCCACGCCAGGTTCGCGTTGCGCTCCGATTGCTCGGGCAGGATCAGCACCAGTTGCCGCCCATCGGCAGCCAGTTGGTCGAGCAGGCGGTCCAGCGGCCGCTCGGCCGCCTTGTGCTCTTCATACACGGCCGGCGCCAGATCCAGGTCGATAGCCAGCACCCTGCTGCCGCGCGCGGCGGCGCTGGCAATCACTTGCTCCAGGCGCGAACGCTCCAGCGGCTCGCGTTCATCGAAGACCTGCTCGAACGCGGGCTGGTCGATTTCGATGATGCCGGGCCGGTAGGCGGCGCCCGGGTCCTTGTCCCGCTTCAGCAACTGCCCCTGCTCCGCGCTGACGCGCAGCATGGCCGCATCGAGCCATTCGAGCACATGAAAACCTTCCAGCAGCAGCATCAGCGCGGCGATCAGGCTGGCGCCGATCACGTGGTGCAGCAGATGCGTGCCCGTCAACTTGAAGGCCGAGCCAAGCTGGAAGACGGGCCACAGCAAGCGCCGCCAGAACGACGGGCGCGGTTGGTCTGGCTGGCTGGTGTCCACGGTGCATCCCCCTTGCGTGCGCTGCATGAATTATTATTAAAGCAACAAATGATGACGAATGGATAGTGTATTGCAGTTGTGGCCGTTCCGCCGCACGGCTGGCCGTCCAGCTTGCGTGACTCACCGCATGGCTTGAGACGAATGTCTCACAGCCGCACCATGCTGCAGCGCAGGATGCGCGGGCCGGCGCTTCGTGCTAAAAACGAAGTCGACTAGCAAAACACCATAAAAACCCGGATAACGAGACACTGGAGAGCGCCATGCCCTACGTCCGCCAGACCAGCCATATCGACCGCGTGCGCGACCTGATCGCCGGCAGGATCGTCAATCCAGGCGCCGACACGGCCAGGCTGGCCTCGTCGTACCGTCGCTCGCTGGACGACTACCGGCTCGACCCCGCTTCCACCACCGGGCCGCGCATACTGACAGGTGCCGAATTGCGCACCATCCAGCAGGCCGAGGAGAATTTTCTGCGCTCCACGGGCCAGTGCCTGCCGCGCCTGCACGCCATGGTGCGCGAAGCGGGCTATTGCGTCATTCTCGCCAATGCGCGCGGCGTGACCATCGACTATGCGGTCGACACGGACCAGCGCAAGGATTTCAAGAAGGCGGGCCTGTATCCGGGTTCGTGCTGGTCGGAAGAAGAGGAAGGCACGTGCGGCATCGCCTCCGTGCTGCTCGACCACGAAGCCATCACCGTACACAAGACCGACCATTTTCGCGCCGCCTTCACGGGCCTGACCTGCAGCGCCGCGCCGATTTTTTCGCCGCACGGCGACTTGATCGGCGTGCTCGATGCATCGGCCTTGCGTTCCCCCGACGCGCGCGACAGCCAGCGCCTGGTGAAGCAACTGGTGCGGCAAGGCGCGACCCTGATCGAGGATGGCTTTTTTCTCAAATCCTACAGCCATTGCTGCATCCTGCTGGCGCACCGCAACCGCCACTTCGTGGAAGTGCAGCCGGAGATGCTGCTCGCCATCGACGAACATGGCAATATCGTCGCCGCCAACCGCTGCGCGCGCGACATCATCGCGGGCCTCGATAGCCTGCCGCGTCCCGTCGGCGAAGTGCTGGAAGTGCGCGCCGAGCGGCTGTTCGATGCGCGCGCGGGACACAATCTGCTGTCCTTGCGCCTGGCCGGCGGCAGCACCTGGCTGCACGCCCGCGTGCGCGCGCCGCTGCGCCAGGCCAGTGTGCGCCCGCGCGCCGCGCGCGCGCTGCCCGTCGCGCAAGGCACGCCAGATGTACTGGCATACACGCCGCCGGAACAGGCCGAGCGCACGCGCATTGTCCACGCCATGAACGCCGCCAAATGGCACCCTCTGCAAGCGGCGGCCATGCTGGGTATCTCGCGCGCCACCCTGTACCGGCGCCTCAAGCAGCTGCACATCGTGCCGCCGCACCGGCAATGAGGCGATAAACGCACTGAGACTTCCGTCTCAATCGCCGCCATGCTGCAATGCGAGATGCGGCGCCAGAACGCCAGTGTTACAACATCGTCAGCGGCAACACAGCCGCATCCCATCATAAAGTCAGCAGACTTGGAGGAGACACGATGCAAACCGATATCAACCCGCACGACCTGGCCGTGGCCGGCATCCTGGAGCAGCTTGAAGGCTTGCTTCGCGCCAACGACGGCACGGGCGCCGCCCAACTGTTCGAACAGGACGGCTTTTGGCGCGACCTGGTGCTGTTTACCTGGAACCTGAAAACCCTGGAAGGCCGCGAGCAGATCGCCGCCATGCTGGCCGCCCAACTGGGCGCCGTGCAGCCCGTGAGCATCCGCATCGCCGACGGCGAACATGCGGTGGAAGCCGGTGGCGTGCTGCAAAGCTGGATCACGGTGGAAACGAGCGTGGCGCGCGGCGTGGGCTTCATCCGCATCCGCGACGGCAAGATCTGGACCCTGCTCACGACCATGAGCGAATTGAAAGGTTTTGAAGAAGCCAAGGGCGGGCGGCGGCCGATGGGCGCGGAACACGGTGCGCGCACCAATCGCAGCAGCTGGCTGGAGCAGCGCGAAAAGGAAGCGGCGGAACTGGGCTACGCGCGCCAGCCGTATTGCGTCATCATCGGCGGCGGCCAGGGCGGCATCGCGCTGGGCGCGCGGCTGCGCCAGCTCAATGTCCCCACCATCATCATCGAAAAAAATGCGCGTCCCGGCGACAGCTGGCGCAAGCGCTACAAGTCCTTGTGCCTGCACGACCCCGTCTGGTACGACCACATGCCCTACCTCCCCTTCCCCGACAACTGGCCCGTCTTCACGCCCAAGGACAAGGTCGGCGACTGGCTGGAAATGTACACCAAGGTGATGGAGCTGAACTACTGGGGCTCGACCTCATGCGACTCGGCCAGCTTTGACGAAGCCAGCGGCGAATGGACGGTGCAGGTGCTGCGCGAGGGCCAGGCCATCACCCTGAAGCCGAAGCAGCTGGTGCTGGCCACTGGCATGTCGGGCAAGGCAAACATGCCGAAGTTCAAGGGCATGGACGTGTTCCAGGGCGAGCAGCAGCACTCATCGCAGCATCCGGGGCCGGACGCCTATGTGGGCAAGAAAGTGGTGGTGGTGGGCGCGAACAATTCCGCACACGATATCTGCGCCGCCCTGTGGGAAGCGGGCGTGGACGTGACCATGGTGCAGCGCTCGTCAACGCACATCGTCAAGTCGGACTCGCTGATGGACCTGGCGCTGGGCGACCTGTATTCGGAACGGGCGCTGGCGGCCGGCATGACGACGGCCAAGGCAGACCTGACGTTCGCCTCGATTCCGTACAAGATCCTGGCCGACTTCCAGAAACCCGTCTTCAAGGCCATCCGCGAGCGCGACGCCGACTTTTATGCACGCCTGGAAGAACGCGGCTTCATGCTCGATTTCGGCGACGACGATTCCGGCCTGTTCATGAAATACCTGCGCCGCGGCTCCGGCTACTACATCGACGTGGGCGCCTCCGAGCTGGTCGCCGACGGCAAGATCAAGCTGAAAAGCGGCGTCGGCGTGCAGGAACTGAAAGCCCATTCCATCGTGCTGTCCGACGGTACGGAATTGCCGGCCGACCTGGTGGTGTACGCCACCGGCTACGGCTCCATGAATGGCTGGGCAGCCGACCTGATCTCGCCCGAGGTGGCCAACAAGGTGGGCAAGGTATGGGGATTGGGTTCGTCCACGACGAAAGACCCGGGCCCGTGGGAGGGCGAGCAGCGCAATATGTGGAAACCCACGCAGCAGCAAGCGCTGTGGTTCCACGGCGGTAACCTGCACCAGTCGCGCCACTATTCCCAGTACCTGTCACTGCAACTGAAGGCGCGCATGGAAGGATTGACTACCCCCGTGTACGGGCAGCAGCAGGTGCATCACTTGTCGTGAAATCCGGGGTCGGACCCGCCGGGGGAATGTGACCCCATGGGTAACACTCCAATCACGCAGTGACTGACCCCGGCCCTCGCTTTGGGGCCAGGTGGAAAAAAATAGCGGCGGACCGAAGTCCGCCGCTATTTTTACGTTGCAGCGAAAATGTGGGGTTAGACCCCAGCAGTTTATTGCTTGATCGCTTCAATCGCAAACGTCAGGGTCACGTCATCGCTGACGGCTGGCGCATATTTGCCGGCATTGAATTCCGAGCGCTTGATCTTGGCAGTGGCGTTGGCGCCGCAAGCGTCTTTCTTCAGCATCGGGTGCGGTGCGCAGGCGAACGAGGTGACGGTCAGGGTCACTGGTTTGGTCACGCCCTTCAGGGTCAGGTTGCCATCGACGGAGGCCAGCTTGTCGCCGTCGAAGTTGAACTTGGTCGATTTGTAGGTCGCGACCGGAAACTTGGCCGTATCGAGGAAATCTTCACCCTGGATGTGCGAGTTGAACAGGGTCGAACCCGTGTCGACGGATTTGGTATCGATCAGCACTTCGACGGCGCCCGTCTTGGCAGCACGGTCCAGCGTGACCTTGCCGGTGGTGTTATTGAAACGGCTTTGCTGCGTCGAGAAGCCCATGTGGGTGTACTCGAAACGGGGGAAAGTGTGGCTGCCATCGATGACATAGACTTCAGGAGCGGCAACGGCGGACAGCGAGAAGCCGGCGGCGGCGATAAAAGCGAGCAGTTTTTTCATTGTAGGTTCCTAACAGGGAGTGGAGTATGTCAAAACCGCAAGCAGCTGCGTGCGAAAGGCGTATGCGGCTGCTTGTCTGGCTTCAGTTGCAACAGATTATGCATGGCATGAAGATCGATGTAAAACGGAAAATATACCTAGTTAGCATCGATAAAATCGATACTAAAAACGAGGATACCCGCGACAGCGCCTTCTGCTGCCGATTATTGTCTGTGTTGCCAAAAATATCCAGCCTTATCCAGCGCCTCAGATAATACATCAAATGAGAATGATTCTTGTTATTATTAATTTAGATGGTTATCATCACGGCCCTCGCCAGCATGCAGCGTCGCCTTGATTCATCCATAATAGCGCTGAAAACAGAGCAGAAAAACCATGACGGCCACCCGCCACGATACGAACACCTTGAACGCACATCCCACCACCGCCCGCCCCAGCAGCCAGGGTTTGACCGCCGGCGCCTTCGCCTGATGCGGGAGACCCACGCCCCGCCCCCATTGCGCGAGGCGCATGGCGTGCGCCTGCGCCGCTGGGCCTGGACCGCCGCCGGCGCCCTGATGGTGCTGCTGGGGATCATCGGCGCCATGCTGCCCGTCATGCCGACAACGATTTTCCTGATCCTCGCCCTGGCCTGCTTCAGCCGCGCCTCGCCGCGCCTCGAACACTGGCTGCTGCAGCATCCCCGCTTCGGTCCGCCGCTGCGCCAGTGGCGCGCACACCGCGCCGTCTCGCGGCGCGGCAAGGCCATGGCTTGCCTGGGCATGGCCATCGGCTTTGTCGCCATGTGCCTGGGCCATCCGCCGTGGTGGGTCATCGCCATGGTGGGCGCGATGGAAATCGCCGTCCTCGCCTACCTGCTGCGCCGGCCCGAAGGCCCTGCCGCCATCGAGGCAGAATCTGCCCGCGAAGACGGTAATAGCGGGCAGTAATCTGCTATTCCTGTGTCGAACAAACGGCAAGTCAGCCGAACTGCACCTAAAAACATCGGGCCGAGGCCACGGGGCGCGTCGAACTTTTCACCAAGATGCGGCTCTGCCACGCCGGTCAGCACGATTAAATTCGGCAAGAGCTGTGCTTTCCCGCTTTTTCAACTAAAAAACAGTCCCATAGACATTATTTGCATATTCAAAGCAAGATTCTGTCGTAGGAGTAATAACACGATCGGAGGTATACTACGCAACCGACGTAGCAGGCTGGGCGATTTGGCCCCTGCAAGCAAGCCTGTCACGGTCCAATAAAAAAGGAAACACTGCATGACCACACCACACCGTACGCCGGTGATTCGCATCGATGGCGCCAACAAGACCTTCGCGCTGCCTAAAGGCGAACAATTCCACGCGGTCAAATCGGTCACGCTGGAAGTCTATCCCGGTGATATTTTCGGCCTGATCGGCAAGAGTGGCGCCGGCAAATCGACCTTGCTGCGCCTGATTAACCTGCTCGAGCGTCCCGACAGCGGCAGCATTACCGTGGCCAGGCGCGAACTGACCCGCCTGGGCAAGAGCGACTTGCGCGACGCGCGCCAGAACATCGGCATGATTTTCCAGCAATTCAACCTGTTGCAAAATGCCAGCGTCTTCGACAACGTCGCCTTTCCCTTGAAAATCCATGGCACGACCAAGGGTGAGCAGATCGCCGCCCGCGTCGAGGAATGCCTGGCGCTCGTGGGTCTGTCCGACAAGCTGCACAGCTATCCGGCGCAACTGTCCGGCGGGCAGAAGCAGCGCGTGGCGATTGCCCGCGCCCTGGCCAGCCACCCCGACGTGCTGCTGTGCGACGAGCCGACATCCGCGCTGGATGCGGAAACGACGCGCGCCCTGCTCGACACCCTGCGCGACATCAATGCGCGCCTCGGCGTGACCATCGTCATCGTCAGCCATGAGCTGTCGGTGCTGGGCGCCATCTGCAACCGCGTGGCCGTCGTCGAAAACGGCGCCATCGCCGAACAATTCGATTTGAGCGATACCGCCACGCCGCGCAAGACGGCGCTGGGACGCGAGCTGGCGTATTACGGCACCGAGGCGTTTGAAGCCACCGCATGGAAGGATGCAACACATGTTTGAAGAATCGATCAATAACGTCATCAAGCTGCTGCCGGAAATCTGGGTGGCGCTGGGCCAGACCATGACCATGCTGGGCATCGGCTTGACGGCCGCCATCCTGATCGGCGGCCCGCTGGGCATTCTGCTGTTCCTCGTGTCGGAAGGCCAGTCGCTGGAAAACCGCCCGCTGTCGACGATCCTCGGCTGGCTGGTGAATACCGTGCGCAGCTTCCCCTTCATCATTTTGCTGGTCGCCCTGACGCCGTTTACGCGCATCATCGCGGGCACCTCGATCGGCCCGCTGGCGGCCAGCGTGCCGCTGTCGTTTGCCGCCATTCCCTATCTGGCGCGCCTGGTGGAACAGAACCTGCGTGAAGTGCCACGCGGCGTGATCGAGGCGGCGCACGCCATGGGCGCCTCGGAAATGCAGATCATTTTCCGCGTGCTGCTGGTGGAAGCGCGCTCCGGCCTGGTGCTGGCCCTGACCGTGCTGTCGATCAGCTTCCTGTCGTATTCGGCCGTGGCCGGCGTGGTGGGCGGCGGCGGCATCGGCGACCTGGCCATCCGCTACGGCTACTACCGCTTCGAGACGGACATCATGGTCGCCACCGTAGCCATCCTGATCGTGCTGGTGCAAACCATCCAGTTCGCCGGCACGCGCATCGCCAAGCGCCTCGACAAACGTTAATTCAAATTCAAAAAACAAGGACCGACATGAACCATCTTCGCCGCACCCTGCTCCTGGCCGCCACCAGCCTGGCCTTCGCCTCCGCGGCCCACGCCAAGGACCCGAAAGAACTCGTCATCGGCACCAGCTCCGGTCCGTATTCCGACCAGCTGAAGCTGGGCATCAAGCCTATCCTGGAAAAACAGGGCTACAAGGTCAAGATCGTCGAATTCAACGACTACGTGCAACCGAACTACGCGCTGGCCGAAGGCTCGCTGGACGCCAACGTGTTCCAGCACATCGTCTACCTGACCAAGTTCGCCACCGATAACAAGCTGCCCTTGAGCCCCCTGATCACCGTGCCGACCATGCCAATCGGCCTGTACGGCGGCAAGCAAAAAACGCTGGCCGAGGTGAAGAACGGCGCCACCATCACCATGCCAAACGATCCGACCAACCAGGCGCGCGCGCTGGTGATGCTGGCCAAAATGGGCTGGATCAAGCTGAAACCGAACGTCGATCCGCTGCGCGCTTCCGAGCGCGACGTGCTGGAAAACACCAAGAAGCTGAAACTGGTGCCGCTGGAAGCGGCGCAACTGCCACGCTCGCTGGCGGATGCCGACTACGCCTTCGTCAATGGCAACTTTGCCCTGGCTGCCGGCATGAAGCTGACCACCGCCCTTGCCGTGGAAAAGATCTCGTCCAGCTACATCAATCTGGTAGCCATCCGCACGACCGACAAGGCCAAGCCCTGGGTCAAGGACCTGGAAGCGGCTTACCGTTCGCGCGCCTTCCTCGACGCGACCAATAAATACCTGGCCGGCTACGAAAAGACGGATTACCAGCTGGCGCTGGAAAAGACGCTGAAAAAATAAGGCGCAAGCAAGGCGCCACACGCAAAAAGACGG
>NZ_LT607651.1:265527-510303 GCF_900095265.1 Janthinobacterium sp. UMAB-56
CCGATCAGGACAGGATCGACCTTGACTTCGCTGATCTTGGCGCCACCGGCCAGTACGTCGCTGCGGATCTGCACTTTCTTGATGTCGAAGTTCAAGGACCAGTTTTTGTCCAGCTTGTAGTCAACACCGGCTTGCAGCGAGTAACCCCAGCTATCATGCTCGAGGCGGCCGGCGCCGTTCAGCAATTTCACGTCGGAGATATTCGTGTAGTTGATGCCTGCACCCACGTAAGGGCTGAACTGTTTTTCAGGCATGAAGTGGTATTGCAGCGACAGCGTCGGTGGCAAATGCTTGAACGTGCCGATCTTCGTACCGGACAAGGTGACGTCATGCTTTTGCGGGTATGTCAGGATCAGCTCGGCAGCGATATTCGGGGTGAAGAAGTACGAAATATCGATTTCAGGAATCGTCTTGCTGCTGACGTGAATCAAGTCGGATGCGCCGACGCCACCCACAGGAGCAGATTTGTTGGCCGGATCGAGATGCACGGCGCGCGCACGGACCAGCCATGGGCTTTCCTGTGCCATGGCATTGCCGGCGAATGTGCCGATGGCGGCCAGGACGATTGCTGCTGCAGTTGCGGACGTTTTCATTCTAGTTCCCTCTTTTTGTTGTTAAGTAACGCTGCGAAGTCTAAGAGTGCAGTGCAACAAAAACTTTGATCCACATCAAATAGTGCTAGATGGCATCACCAGAGGGATTTTTTCCTTTGCCCAGGTCAAAAAAAATGCGGCGTTGCAGCGAGAGCATGCACTGCACGCCGCCAGGCAGGCTGGCGGCGAAGCGGCTGCGCAATGCTCACACAAGTTGCCCGCCACGCAATCGCCACTTGTGCCGATGTCAGTCGATTGCCGCCTGCCCGCACAGCATACTAAGCCTACTTCTCACATGAGAATGGTAATGATTATCATTTGCGATATAATGTATAAACTCGCTAGGCGACGACAACAAAGGAATGGGAGACATGGATATATTGAGGGAACTGCGTGAGTCGGGCTTGAAAGTAACCATCCCCCGCTTGCGGATTCTGCAGCTGTTTCAAGAGGGCACGATCAAGCACCTGAGTGCGGACGATGTCTACAAACTCTTGCTGGCCGAAAAGATCGATGTGGGTCTGGCCACCATCTACCGCGTGCTGATGCAGTTTGCCGAAGCGGGCATTTTGTTTCGCCGGCATTTCGAATCGGGCCACGCCGTCTTCGAACTGAATGAAGGCCAGCACCACGACCACCTGGTCTGCACGGGTTGCGGCAAGGTCGATGAATTCGTCGATGAAGGCATCGAACTGCGTCAGAACGAGATCGCCGCCGAGCGGGGCTTCGTGCTGCACGAGCACGCCCTGTCGCTGTACGGCACCTGCGCCGAGTGCACGGCGAAGAAAATTCCGCCGCGCCGGGCCTGAAGGCGCTTGGGGCGCCTGGCGCCACTGCCTTGGGGTAAGATTCGCTCCAGCCTCAGAAAGGATCAGCCATGTACATCGGAGAAATCGCCCGCCTGGCGGGCACCTCGCCCAAGGCCTTGCGCCACTATGAAGCGCTGGGCTTGCTGGGCGACGTGCGCCGCTCCGGCGCCTACCGCGTCTACACGCAGCAAGACCTGGCGCAAGTCAAACTCATACGCCAGGCGCAGGCGCTGGGCTTCCGCCTGGCCGAACTGCTGCCCGTCCTGGCCGGCGATGATACCGACTGGGCAGCCCTGTCGCAGCACATCGCCACCAAGCGCGCGCAGGTGCAGCTGGATATCGCCCGCCTGCGCCAGCTCGACGCGCAACTGGCTGACATCGACACGGAAATTCTCGACTGCCTGGCGCGCCAGCACCTGCAAGCGGCCGCCTGAACCTGTCGCCTCACGCCGCACTTGACTCTGCCACTAGGGGCAGGCTTTAGCATGCAAGCTCTTCTTTAACGGACAGCCCGCATCATGAGCAAGACGATACCCAAGCGCATTTTAATTCTTCTCGGCCACCCGTCGAGCGACAGCTTTTGCGCCGCCCTGGCCGAGACTTATGCCGCTGCGGCCCGCAGCGCAGGCCACGCCGTGCGTGAGCTGCGCCTCGGCCAGCTGGACTTCGATCCCATCCTGCACGAAGGCTACCGCCAAGTGCAGCCACTGGAAGCGGACTTGCTGGCGGCCCAGGAAGCCATCCGCTGGGCCGAACACCTGGTGTTTGCCTACCCCATCTGGTGGGGCGGCGCGCCGGCCCTGCTGAAGGGCTTTGTCGACCGCGTCTTCCTGCCCGGCTACGCCTTCAAGTACCGCCCCGGCAAGGCTTTCCCCGCGCAACTGCTGAAGGGCCGCGCGGCGCAGCTGCTGGTCACGATGGACACGCCACCGTGGTATTTCCGCTGGGTCTACCACATGCCCGGCATCCACCAGCTGCGCAAGACGACCCTGGAATTTTGCGGCATCAAGCCCGTCAGGGTGGCCAGCTTCGGCCCCATCTTGCATTCCACCGTAGCGCAGCGCGCGCGCTGGCTGGCGCAGGCAGAGGCGCTGGCCCGACGCCTGTGAGCCCGGCAACAGCTTGCCATGCAGCCATCTTGCATACGGTTTTGACAAGCAGGTAATCAAGCCGTCATATTCAAAGGCTACCATGATGATATTGCCTGTTTGTCAGTCGCCTTGCCGTGGCGACAACAAGGGTCCGATCGTCATGTAAAGGTAGCCGCTGTGGAGTTCAACGCTTCTCGATTGCATCTTCCCCGTTATCGCACGTCCGTGGCGTTCGATCTGTGCATCCCCACGGAATCAGTGCAGGCCGACGCCAGCAATTTTGCCGTGCTGGAACTGTTCACGGAACGGCGCGACATGATGAGCCTGCCCGTCACGGAGCAGCAGAAACCCATCGGCTTGATCAGCCGCAACATCTTCATGTCGCAGATGTCCAAGCCCTTTTATCACGAGGTGTACGGCAAGAAGAGTTGCATCGCCTTCATGGACAAGGAACCGCTGATCGTCGATGGCGCCACGAGTATCGAAGACCTCACTTTTCGCGCCGTCGAAGCGGGCGAAAAGGCCCTGGCCGACGGCTTCATCATCACTGACGATGGCGCCCTGGCCGGCGTGGGCTTCGGCTTGCAACTGATGAACGTGGTAGCGACCATGCAGGCGGAAAAAAACCGCCAGATCATGCACAGCATCGATTACGCCAGCGTGATCCAGCGCGCGCTGCTGCGCACCTGCGATGCGGAATTGCGCGCCACCCTGCCCGACGCCCACCTGGAATGGCAGCCGCGCGACGTGGTTGGCGGCGATTTTTACTTCTTCGAGCGCCACGCAGGCGGCTGGTTCGCCGCCATCGCCGACTGCACCGGCCATGGCGTGCCGGGCGCCTTCATGACCCTGATCGCCTCGTCGGCCCTGAGCCAGGCCCTGCGCGAGCTGGGGCCACACGATCCAGCCGCCCTGATCGGCGCCGTCAGCCGCGCCATCAAGACCTTGCTTGGCCAGGACGGCGCCGGCGAGGCCACCGGCCACGCCGGCTCGAACGACGGCATGGATTGCGCCTTCCTGTGCTATGACACGGCCAGCGCCAGCCTGTGTTTCGCGGGGGCGAAACTGGCGCTGCACGTGGTCGCACCGGGCGACGATAGCGTGCGCGCCATCGACGGTGCGCGCATGGGCGTCGGTTATGTGGACACACCGGCCGACTATTGCTGGCACAACGAGACGCTGGCCATACCCGCCGGCAGCCTGCTGTTCCTCACCACCGACGGCTTGCTCGACCAGATCGGCGGCGCGCGCGACATCGCCTACGGCAAGCGGCGCATGCGCGAGCAGTTGCTGGCGCAGCGCGACGCATCCGCCGGCGACGTGGCGGCGGCACTGCTGCAGGACAGCGCCGCATGGCAAGGCAAGCAGCCGCGCCGCGACGACCTGACCTTTTTCTGTTTCCGCCTGTAGTCGGGCGCCATCGAGCCACCTTATCAACCAGAAACCGGGTCACCGGCTAGCCAGGAGCACGGACGTGCTGTACGAAGAATTCAACGAGTTTTGGGATGTGGCGCGCAAGCGCAACATCATTTTTTTTTACGTGGGCTATTTCTCGCAGCACGTGGTCAACGCCATTTCCGAAACCATCAAGGCGCGCCTCGATACGGCCGGCGCGGCCGGGCCCACGCGGCGGCGCATCTTTTCCTCGTTCATCGAGATGTCGCAAAACATCATGCATTATTCCGCCGACAGCCTGACGCCCGATGCGCAGCTGGACCAGCAGATGCGGCGCGGCTCGTTTTGCATCGGCACGCGCGGCGACAGCTTTTTTCTCCTGTGCGCCAACCCCGTCTCGACGGACAACGTGGCGCAGATCCGCGCCCGCCTGGAGCCGCTGCACACAATGACGATGGAAGAGATCCGCCTGGCATATAAAAGGGCCCTGCGCGAGGAGGCACCGGCCGACAGCAAAGGCGCGGGCCTGGGTTTTCTCACCATGGCGCGCGACGCCAGCGAGCCGCTGGAATTCGAATTCGTCCAGGACCCTCAGGAGCCGGGCCACACCATCTTCTGCATCAAAGCCATCATTTGAAAGAGCCGACTCAGGAAAGCATATGCAATTACCGTCACCACTGTTCATCGCCGCGACCCCGAGCTCGCCCGAAATCGACTTCCGTTTCGAGCAGCACACCCTGTCGATCAAGGGCGAGTCGTATCCGGAAAACGCGGCCGCCTTCTATGGCCCGCTGATCGCCGCCGTGCGCGCCTACCTGGATGGCTGCCGCGAAAGCACCATCACCGTCAACGTCTCGCTGGCCTACTTCAACAGCTCCAGCACGAAGATGCTGTTTACCCTGTTCGACGCGCTGAACCAGGCGGCCGTGGAGGGCAATCAGGTGCGCCTGAACTGGTATCACGACGAAGACGACGACACCATCCTGGAGTTCGGCCAGGAGCTGCAGCAGGACTTTACGGCGCTGGACTTCCACGATCATCCCGTGCAGGGCAACTAGGCCATGCGTGCCGCCATCTCCGAGGCAGGACTGGAACCCGACCTGTTCACCGTGGAAGCGGCGGCGCTGGCCGCCGCGCGCCGCATGCACGCCGATATTCACGCCAGCGGCGAGGCGCAGCGCCGCGTGCTCGGTGAACTGATCAATCACTACGAGCGGCTGATGCGCGAGACGCGGCGCCTGATTGGCCGCAGCGACCGCGCCGAGCGCGACATGCATTTGCTGAACCGTCAGTTGCAAACCCTGGCCGGCCAGCTCGAATACCGCGCCACGCACGACCCGTTGACGGGCGCCCTGAACCGCGGCGCCGTGATCGACCACGCCTCGCGCTGCCTGGCACAGGGCGACATGGCCCTGATCGTGCTCGATATCGACTTGTTCAAGCAGGTCAACGACGACTTCGGCCACCCGGCCGGCGACGGCGTGATCCAGGCCGTGGTGGACTGCCTGAAAGGACTGCTGGGACAGGAGACGGCCATCGGCCGGGTCGGCGGCGAAGAGTTTTCCGTGGTCTGGCCCACCTCCTCGCGCGACGACGCGGCAACAGTGGCGCAGCGCATCTGCGACAGCGTCGGCCGCCAGCGCCACGCGGCGCCCATCACGCGCGCCATCACCGTCAGCGTGGGCCTGAGCTGGAACCGCGCCGGCACGGCCTTCGAAACGGCCTACAGCCATGCGGACCAGGCCCTGTATCAGGCCAAGCGCGAAGGCCGCAACTGCGTGCGCCAGTGGCTGGAAAGTTGATTCAGCTCAGCGAATCAGCGCAGCTGTTCGCGCGCCATGCTCCCATCGCGGCGCATGGCCGTCGCCGCCCGCTGCATGGCCGCCGCCTGCACCTCGGGCATTTGCCTGTTGCAGGCGAGGTAAGTCTGCACCCGGTTGAAGGTCAGCAGCGGCACCACCTTGCCCTCCCACTCCTTGCCGACAAACGGCTTGCTGCCCACCGCCTGGCCCACGGCCCACAGATCGATGCGCCCGAGCAGCAGCTTTTGCGGGTTGAGCCACTCTTGCGTCACGGGCGCCACGCTCAAGCCGCGCTGGCGCAGATAGTCGTCGCGCGCGTCGCCCAGCACCGTGCCGATCACCAGGCCGCGCGCATCGGCCAGCGTGTGCAGGGCCAGGTGCCGCTCGGCCAGACCGTAGAGTATCCATTCCGCTTCGTTGAGGGGTCCGATCCAGCGAAATTGCGCTTCGCGCTCTTGCGTGCGGCTGGTGGAAAAGATGCAGGTATCACGCTCGCGCAGCGCCTGCGCGTATGCGCGCTTCCACGGCAGCAATTCGATACTGTAGGAAAGACCGGCGCGTGCCATGATCTCGCGCACCTTGAGCGTTTCACGCCCGACCACGACATTGCCTTCCATCATGCTCGACGGCGGCAAATGCTCACCGACGATACGCACGTCTGCCGCTGAGGCCAGCGCCGGCGTCAGCAGCGCCGCTGCCAGCATCCGTGCCATGCTTGCTTGTTTCATGCTTGCTTTCTTCTGCTACAGGGGATTCAGGCCGATGTTACCATCGGCTCACCCTGGCATCGTCGGCATATGCGCAATTCAAGCCACTATTTTTCGCAGCGTGGCAACAAGCCAACGCCGCAAGAGCGGCATATCTGAGGGCGAGGCTGGGGGAAAAGTAACTGGCGGAAAACAGTAGGAGTCGAACCTACGGGAGAACGGCTGACGCCCTCCACCGGGTTTGAAGCCCGGCCACATCACCGGATGAGTGTGCTTTCCGCGGTGCCTGAGCTAGCTGTTGGGCAAGGCTGGGGTATAGGACCACAACGCCTGCGGGCGTAAAAGATGCCCATTGCCAACACGGCGAGTATAACCGACGCGATCAAAAAATTCCAAGACCTGGATCGCCCGCTTGCGGCCCAGGCCGCTGGCGTCGCGGAAAGTGGCCGCTCCCACGGCGCCAGTACCGGCAGGCAAGGCTGCATCCTCTTCTGCCCCTTGCGCCAGTTCCCGCACCAGTTGCGCCAGCTCGGCCAGCGCCGCCTGGTGATAAAACAGGTCGTGCACGACCTGGCTGATCTGCCCTGCCTTGGCAAGTTTGCGTAGAAGCCTACGCGTTTCGTCCTCGGCCAGGCCGAAGTCGCGCGCCAGGTCGCGCGTCCACGGCGGATCGGAACGCCCCTGCTCCAACGCTGCAAGCAAGGGCGCTGCCATCGATTGCTCCTGCGGCGTCAATTCCACGCTATGCGTCGGCAAGTGCAGACTGGCGCCGCGCGCCAGCACCCTGCCCTGCGCCAACAAGCCTTCGAGCAGATGGCTCCACAAGGCGTCTTCCATCTCCGCATCGACGATGCGCTTCAGGCGCCACAGTTCCGGCCCCGCTTCGTCGGGCGCGCGCGCGTGGAACACTTCCAATGCCGCCAACACACGCTGTGCCAGTGCCGCCTGGGCCGCTGGCGCCAGCAGCAGGGCATCACCACCGCGCAGGGCGATGCGCTGCGTGTCGGGCGGCAACGCCAGGGCGTCTGCCGGCAACAGCGACAGGCGCACCAGCAGCGACTCGCGCAAACCCAGCGGGCTTTGCGCCAGCAGGGCCGCATAGTCGCCCTGCGCGACAAATGCGGCCAGGGCATCGAGCCAGGCCAGCCTGGCCGGGCTGCGGCGTTTGCGCGCGGGGCCGAACGGATCGAGCACCATGCCGCCACCCACCGTCTGCGTGGCTTGCGCATTGCGCACGACGAAGCGGTCGCCAGGCACCCCGTGCATGGGTGCGTCGAACACCAGTTGCACCCTGCCCGTCTGCCCCGGCCCTAGTGTTACACCCTCGAGCAAGACGGCGCGCGCCAACTGGTGCGCCGCGCCCAGGTGTACGTGCAGCGGCGACCAGGCTTGCAACTGCACGCCGGCGTCGGGCAGCAGGGTCAGTTCCACGTCGAGGCGTTCGGAACACTGCGCCAGCGCCGGCGCGACGATCCAGTTGCCCCGTTCGATGCGCTCGCGGTCGATGCCGGCCAGGTTCAGCGCCAGGCGCTGGCCCGCCATGCCCGTGGCGGCCGCGCGGTTCTGCGCATGGATGCTGCGCACGCGCGCTGGCGCGCCGCCGGGCGCCAGCTGCAGCATGTCACCCACCTGCACGCGTCCCGCCAGCGCCGTGCCGGTGACGATGGTGCCCTGCCCCGACAAGGTGAACACGCGATCCACGCCCAGGCGGAACAAGCGCCGCTCATCGCGCTGCGGCAGGCTGTGCGCCACGTGCGTCAGATGCGCCAGCAAGGCGGCAACGCCGGCATCGTTGTCACGGCTGGCGGCAGTGGGGAAAATCGGGCTGCCCGCCAGGGGCGTGCAGGCCAGCAGCGCAGCGATGTCAAGCTCCACCTGCGCCACGCGGGCGCTATCTGCGCGGTCGATCTTGGTCAGCGCGACGGCGCCCCGGGTCACGCCCAGCAACTGCAAAATGGCCAGGTGCTCGTGCGTCTGCGGCATGATGCCGTCATCGGCCGCCACCACCAGCAGGGCAAAGTCGATGCCCGTCACGCCGGACGCCATGGTGCGGATGAATTTTTCGTGGCCCGGCACGTCGATTACACCGAGCACCGTGCCGTCCGCCAGCGGCAGGTAGGCATAACCGAGTTCGATCGAGATGCCGCGCGCCTGCTCTTCCTTGAGGCGGTCCGTGTGCACGCCCGTCAGCGCGCGCGTGAGCGTCGTCTTGCCATGGTCGATATGGCCTGCGGTACCGACGATCATGCGGACAACTCGGCGAGCTGCGCGATGAAAGCCGGCGCGTGCGCCGCTTCAAGGCAGCGCAAATCGAGCCACAGGGTATCTTGCCCGATACGCCCGATCACGGGGCACGGCAAGGCGCGCAGACGCTGTTCCAGCACGCCCAGGGGATTGCTCAGGCGCGTACCTGGCGCGCTGCGGACGCCCAAGCCAAAGCTGGGCAACTGATCGACGGGCAAGGCCCCGCTGCCAATCTGGCTTTTCATCGCTTCGGCGCTGACCACATAGGCGGCGCCCAGCGCAGCTTGCAGCAGCGGCAGCAGGGTTTCGGCCTGCGCGCGCATGGCGCAAGCAGGACGCGTCAACAGGCGCAAGGTGGTCAAACGTTCGGCCAGCATGTCCGGCGCGCGATACAGTTGCAATACCGGGGCCAACGCGGCTAGCGTGAGTTTGCCCACGCGCAGCGCGCGTTTAAGGGGATTGCGCTTGATCTTCGCGATCAGGTCGGCGCGTCCGACGATGACGCCGCACTGTGGGCCGCCCAGCAATTTATCACCGCTGAAGGTCACCAGGTCGGCGCCCGCTGCTATGGTTTCGCGCACCGTCGTTTCATGTGGCAAGCCATACTGCGCCAGGTCGACCAGGGTGCCGCTGCCCAGGTCCACGGCCGTCGGCACGCCGTGCTTTGCCGCCAGCGGCACCAGTTCATCGAGTTCCACGCTTTTCGTGAAACCGGTAATGGCGTAATTGCTGCAATGGACCTTCATCAGCAAGGCCGTGTGTTCATTCACGCCGTTCGCATAATCGGCCAGGTGCGTGCGGTTGGTGCTGCCCACTTCGCGCAGCACGGCGCCGGCGCGCGTCATCACGTCGGGGATGCGGAAGGCGCCGCCGATTTCCACCAGTTCGCCGCGCGAGACAATCACCTCTTTATTCTGCGCCAGGGTATTGAGCATCAGCAGCACGGCGGCCGCATTGTTGTTGACGATGGTGGCCGCCTCGGCCCCCGTCAGTTCGCGCAGCAGTGCCTCGACGAGGTCGTCGCGGTCGCCCCGCTTGCCCGTTTCCAGGTCGAATTCCAGGTTCATCGGCCATTGCAGCGCTGCCACCACGGCTTGCACGGCAGCGTCGGGCAGCAAGGCGCGGCCCAAATTCGTATGCAGCACGGTGCCCGTCAGGTTGAACACGGCGCGCAGCTGCGAGTGCGATTGGCCCTGCAGGCGTTCAGCCATGTGCGCCACGATGGCAGCAAGTGAGGCGCCCTCTTCGCACACGGCGCCGGCCAGCATGGCGGTACGCAGTTCGGCCAGCACGGCGCGCGCGCAAGCCAGGGTTTGCACGCGGCCGTAGTGCGCAATCAGCGCGAGGCAAGCCGCGTCGCCCAGGATGCGGTCTACCGATGGCAGGCGCACGGTTTGCCCCGTCGTCATGCTTGCTGGCCCTCGCTGCCTTCGCTCCTCCCCATCCACAGCAGCGGGTTGCCGCTGGCGCGCTGGTAGCCCGCCTCACCTACCAGCAGGTCGAGCATCAGGCTGGCCAGGTCGTCGGCCAGGGGTTCGACGTTGTAATCGTGTTCCTGGTTGAAGACCTTGCGATAGCTGTGGCAGTCGTCGCAGGTTTCCGCACGCGCCACCTTCTTCGGATCATTCGCCTTGTTGGGCAATTTATCGTCCTTCGCCGTGACGGGGTCGAACGGCTTTGCATCGGCCGCATCCAGGCCCTGGTAGGCGATCTTGCCATTCTGTTCGCAGGTCGAGCACTTCACGCGCACCATATGCCATTCGCTTTCGCAAATACCGCAGTGCAGGTAGCGATAACCCTGCGACTGCCCGCCGATGCGGATCACGCTGGCGACAGGGTGCGAACCGCAGACGGGGCACAGGGTGCCCGTTTCCAGGTCCGGCACGCGCGCGGCGCGCAGTTCGCTGGCCGACACCGACCACAGGATTTGCAGCGCGGCGGCGACAAACGGCGCATGCATGGGATTGAGGTTGTCGCCGTTTTCATCGAGCACGGCATCGGCGCAGGCGTCCAAGTCTGGCGCGTCGAGCGCGCGCAGCTGGGCCAGCACCTGGGTCAGGCCACCGGACAATGCCGGCTGGCTGGCCGCCGTGGCGGCCAGTTCATCGAGCAGGCTGGCAAAGATGTCGCGCAAGACGGGCGGACGGGCACCGTTGACGGGCAGCACGGGCATGCGGTGCTGCATCGCGCGGCGCAGCGCATCAGGGTCGGCGGCAGGCACGGCGCCGGGCGCCAGCTTGCCCACCACGGCGGCCTGCGCGTCGGCCAGCGCGGCCATCAGCACCAGGTAGCCCTGCATGCCCGCGTCGACGGGAATGCCCTTGATCTTGCCTTGCGCCAGCTCGCGCAAGCGCAAGGCGCGCGCCTTGAACAGGCTGTCAGGCTGCGGCAGCAGCAGGCGCGGAATCGCGTTATGGTCCAGGCCTTCGATTTCGCCTGGCTGAAGAATGCGTTGTACCAATGGAGTTTTCCCATCAAAAAAGGCCGAGCGTAGCCGGCCAGCCCATCCGGCGGATGCGGCTGTGTTTCGAAAGTATTTTAATCGATAAAAAGAAAGGGGTCAGTCCTGGGACTGACCCCGGGTAATGCCGGTGGCATCAATATCAAGAACTTAGTCTTTTGTATTGCGCATCACCGCCTCAAACCACTTCGGATGGTGCTTGCGCGCCCAACCATAGGTGACGGTGCCGCGCACCATGGCGCCGATCGAACCCTTGACCCAGATCGCCGCGTAGATGTGCACGATGATGGCGCAGATGATGGCGAAGGCGCATCCGGCATGCAGCAAGGCGGCAAAACGTACCACGTCGATCGGGAAATAGAACGCGAAATAGGCGCGCCAGATCACGATGCCCGACAACAGCAAGCCAATCATGCAAGCGAGCAGCACGAAGAACAGGATCTTCTGGCCGGCATTGTATTTGCCGATCTTCGGCAGCTTTTCCTCGCGGTTGTTGAGCACGTCGTCCATCTGTTTCAGCCACTGCTTGTCGCCGTCCTCGAACTTGTTGTGGTGCCAGAAGCGCAGCACCAGGATCGCGAACGAGACAAACATCACCAGGCCGGCAAATGGATGCAAAATGCGCGTCCATTGGCCGCCGCCGAACAGGTTCGCCAGCCACGCCATCGAGGGATGGAACATGGCCAGGCCGGACAGGGCCAGCATGACGAAGGTGATGGCCGTGACCCAGTGATTCGTGCGCTCGTTGGTATCGTAGCGCTGGATCAGCGGCTTGCCATCCTTGTCGCGCAGCTTGCCATCATGCAGATCATTGTGGCTCATGGTTTTCCTCCCGGATGCGCCTGGCCTCTTCCAGCGCTTCGTGCTCTTCGTCATGGCTCACTTCGTTCGGACCGACCCGCGTGTAATGGAAGAAGCCTGCCAGCGCCGTGGCGGCCATGCCGGCCACCGCCAGCGGCTTGGACCAGCCCTTCCAGAAGCCCACCATCGGGCTGATGCGCGGGCGCTCCGGCAAGTTCGAATACAGCTTCGGCTTGTCGGCATGGTGCAGCACGTACATCACGTGCGTGCCGCCCACGCCCAGCGGATCGTACAGGCCGGCGTTCTCGAAACCGCGCGACTTCAGGTCGACGATGCGCTCTTCCGCATGCAGCTTCATGTCTTCCTTGGTGCCGAAGACGATGGCGCCCGTCGGGCATGTTTTCACGCAGGCCGGTTCCTGGCCCACGGCCACGCGGTCCGAACAGAGCGTGCACTTGTAGGCACGGTCGTCCTTTTTCGAAATGCGGGGCACGTCGAAAGGACAGCCGGCCACGCAATAGCCGCAGCCGATGCAGTTTTCCTGGTGGAAATCCACGATGCCATTCGTATACTGCACGATGGCGCCCGGCGCCGGACAGGCTTTCAGACAGCCCGGGTCCTCGCAGTGCATGCAGCCATCCTTGCGGATCAGCCACTCGAGGTTACCGTCGTTGTTTTCGTGTTCGGCAAAACGCATCACCGTCCACGATTGCGGCGTCAGGTCCGTCGGATTGTCATAGGTGCCATGGTTTTCGCCGACCTCGTCACGCAAGTCGTTCCATTCCATGCACGCCGTCTGGCAAGCCTTGCAGCCGATGCATTTCGACACATCGATCAGCTTGGCCACGGTGCCCGTCACCGGGCTGCGCGCTTGCGGCGGCGTCACCGTGGTTGCCGACAGGCGCCGGATATCTAAGGATTGCAGTGCCATTATTGAGCTCCCATCATGCTTTTTCCACCTTCACGAGGAAGGACTTGAATTCCGGCGTTTGCGAATTCGCATCCCCCACGCCTGGCGTCAGGGTATTAATCAGATACCCCGGCTTGGCCACGCCCGTAAAGCCCCAGTGCAGCGGCAGGCCCACGGTATGCACCGGCTTGCCCTCGATCATCAAAGCCTTGATGCGCTTGGTGACCACGGCCTTGGCGATGATGTGCCCCCGCTTGGAACTGACGCGCACCTGGCCACCGGCAACGACGCCGATGCTCTTGGCCAGCTCTTCGCCGATTTCGACGAATTGCTCCGGCTGGATGATGGCATTCAGGCGTGCATGCTTGGTCCAGTAATGGAAATGCTCGGTCAGGCGATAACTGGTCGCCACATGCGGATATTCCTCATGCGTACCGAACATTTTCCGGTCGTCGGCGAACACGCGGGCGGCCGGATTGCTGGTCGCCTGCGGGTTTTTCGGATGCATGGGGTTGTAGCCGAGCGGATTTTCGAACGGCTCGTAATGCTCGGGGAACGGACCTTCGGCCATGGCGCCGCGCGCAAAGAAGCGCGCCACGCCCTCGCCCAGCATGATGAACGGACCCATGCCATTTTCCGGCGGTTCGTCAACCTTGAAGTCGGGAATGTCGGCCCCGCTCCAGTTCGTGCCATTCCACTCGATCAGCTTGCGTGTCGGATCGAAAGGCTTGCCCTTCAAGTCGCACGAGGCGCGGTTGTACAGCACGCGGCGGTTTGCCGGCCACGCCCAGGCCCAGCCCAAGGTCTGGCCGATGCCGGTCGGGTCGCTATTATCGCGCCGTCCCATCTGGTTGCCCGCCTGCGTCCAGCTGCCGGTGAAGATCCAGCAGCCGCTGGTGGTCGTGCCATCGTCGCGCAATTGCGCAAACGAGGCCAGTTGCTCGCCCTTCTTCACCAGCAACTTGGTCGGATCTTTCGGATCATACAAGTCGGCCAGCGCACGGCCGTTGTATTCCCGTGCGATCTCTTCCGGCTGCGGATTATGCGGCTGCGCATAATTCCACGTCAGGTTTAGAATCGGATCGGGGAACTTGCCGCCTTCCTTCTGGTACATGCTGCGCATGCGCAAGAACAGGCCCGCCATGATCTCCAGGTCGCTGCGCGCCTGGCCCGGCGGTTCGGCCGCCTGCCAGTGCCACTGCAGCACGCGCGAGGAACTCACCAGCGAACCGCGTTCTTCGGCGAAGCAGCTGGTTGGCAAGCGGAACACTTCCGTCATGATCTTGGTGGGATCGACTTCGTGGAATTGCCCGTGCGGCTTCCAGAATTCGCCCGTTTCCACGGCCAGCGGGTCCATGATGACGAGGAACTTCAGCTTGGCCAGCGCTTCCGTGACCTTCTGCTTGTTCGGCGCGGACGCCAGCACATTGAAGCCCTGGCAGATATAACCCGCCATCTTGCCTTGGTGCATGTTCTCGATGGCTTGCATCAAGTCATACGGCTTGTCCAGCTTGGGCAGGTAGTCGTAGGCGTAGTTATTCTCGGCCGTGGCGGCATTGCCCCACCACGTCTTCATGAAGCTGACGTGGAATTTGCGGTAATTGCTCCAGTAGCTGAGCTGGTTCGGCCGCAGCGGCTTGGTGGCGCGCGCGGCAATATAGCCATCGAAGTCCTGCTCCGCTTCATTCGGCAGGGTCATGTAACCGGGCAACAGGTTCGACATCAGGCCCAGATCGGTCAAGCCCTGGATGTTCGAGTGGCCGCGCAAGGCGTTCATGCCGCCGCCCGCGATGCCCATATTGCCCAGCAACAGCTGCACCATGGCGCCCGTGCGGATGGTTTGTGCGCCCGTCGAATGGTGCGTCCAACCCAGCGCGTACAGGATGGTGCCGGCGCGTCCCGGCACGGCGGTCGACGCCAGGGCTTCCGCCACCTTGTGGAACTTGTCGGCCGACACGCCGCACGTACGCTCGACCATCTCGGTCGTGTAGCGCGCGTAGTGCTTCTTCATCATCTGGTAGACGCAGCGCGGGTGTTCCAGGGTCGGGTCGACCTTGGCATAACCATCGTCGCCAATCTCGTAATCCCAGGTGGCCTTGTTGGTGTACTTGCCTTTTTCCTTGTCGAAACCCGAGAACAGGCCATCTTCGAACGCATAGTCTTCGCGCACGATGAAGGGCATGTCCGTGTAGTTGCGCACGTACTCATGCTGGATCTTGTCGTTCGTCAGCAGATAGTTGATGATCGCGCCGAGGAAGACGATGTCCGTGCCGGTACGCGTGGCGCAGTAGTAATCTGCCACGGATGCGGTACGGGTAAAACGCGGATCGACAACGATCAGCTTGGCCTTGTTATGCGCCTTCGCTTCCGTTACCCATTTGAATCCGCAAGGATGTGCTTCTGCTGCATTGCCGCCCATGACCAAAATCACATCGGCATTCTTGATATCGACCCAATGATTCGTCATCGCGCCACGGCCAAACGTCGGGGCAAGACCTGCCACCGTCGGTCCGTGTCATACACGCGCCTGATTATCAAAGGTCAGCATCCCCATGCTGCGCACTGTCTTGTGGGTCAGGTAACCGACCTCGTTGCTGCCGGCGGACGCGGCCAGCATGCCGGTGGAGAGCCAGCGGTTGACGGTCTTGCCGTCGGCATTCTTTTCGATCAGGTTGGCATCGCGGTCATCTTTCATCAGGCGCGCGATCTTGTCGAGCGCCACATCCCAGGAGATCGGTTGCCATTGCGTGCCACCCGGTGCGCGGTATTCGGGCACTTTCAGGCGGTTCGGGCTGTGGATGAAGTCGACCAGGCTGGCGCCCTTCGGGCACAGCGTGCCGCGGTTCACCGGGTGATCGGCATCGCCTTCCACGTGGATGATGCTGGAGACGGCATTTTTCGCGCCGTCGCCCAGTCCATACAGCAGGACGCCGCATCCTACCGAACAGTAGGGACAGGTATTGCGTGTCTCTGTCGTGCGAGACAGCTTGTATTGCCGCACTTCCGCCATCGCCTGGCCCGGTGCGAAACCGAGCAGGGCGAGGCTGGAGCCGGCAATGGTCGCGCCAGTAACCCGAAGGAACTGGCGCCTGGACATCTGAACCATATTCAGGCCTCTATGATGTGAGTAAATAAAAGTCATACGGCATCGTAGCGCTGTCATATCAGCAAGATATAAGCCCCGAGCCTGTGCCGTATGACATCATTTTACGCCTCAAACCACGTCAAGGCTTGGATCGCCGGAAAAATTGCGTATAGTCAACATTATTTTATCCGTACCGAACAATTCCTCTAAACAATCGCAGCCAGCCCGGCACACTTGCACATCGCTACCCGCACATGAAAAAACCCGCTCGCGAGCGGGTTGTATGGGGGTGAAAAAATTAAAGGCTGTAGCGCAAGGTCAACGCCACATTGCGCGGCGCACCCGGCAAGCTCAGGTTCGGGCTGGAACCGTGGCCCGAGACGATGTAGCGCGTGTCGCCGATATTGTTGACGTTCAACTGCACTTCATAGCGGCCCGTGCGGTACGCGGCCATGGCGTCGGCCGTCACGTAGCCTGGCAAGACCACCGTGTTGCCCGAATTGGCGAAGCGGCTGCCGACAGCATTTGCGCCGCCACCCACCGTGAAGCCGTAGCCCAGGTCTTTCGTCAGCCACAGGTTGGCCGTATTGCGCGCCGTCAGGGTGGCGCGCTTGCCTTTGACAGGCACTTCTCTGGCGATGATGCCACCCGGCACGTTGACGCTCTTGTCGACGGCGATGGAGTCGGTGATGCTGGCGTCCAGATAAGCATAGCCGGCCATCATTTTCCAGCCATCGTACAAGTCCGCATTGAAGGTCAGCTCCAGGCCGTCCGTGCGCTGCGTGCCGACGGGCACGATGCGGTTCGTGATCGGGTCGCTGCTCTTGATATTGTCGCGCTCCAGACGGAACAGCGACACGGTGGCGTTGGCGCGGCCGCCCCACAGGTCATACTTGGCGCCCACTTCCGTGTTGCGCGTGGTTTCCGGCGCCAGGTCGGCATTGTTGGCGGCCAGCGCGAAATTCTCGCCGCTGGGCTGGAAGGAACGGCTCCACGAGGCGTAGTACGACTGCGTCGCGCTGGGTTGCCAGACGAGGCCGGCGCGGGGGCTGTAAGCCGAATCCGTGCGCGACAGGTCTGCCGTCGTCACACCAAGCGCATTCGCCAAGCGCGACTGCTGCTTGTAGCGGTCGTAGCGCAAGCCGGCCAGCGCCTTCCACTCGTCGCTGAAAGCGATGGCATCCTGCACGTAGGCGGCGGCCGTGTCGTAGGTACCGAAAGTATCGCTGCGCACGCCCAGCTTGCTGCGGTCAACAACGGGCAGGATAGGATTGAAGATCGATACAGGCTTCCCAAGTGTCGACACATCGATGGCTGCCCAACTATTGGCATCCTTGTTTTGCTTGCCGAACTCGGCGCCGTACAGCACTGCATGGCGCAAAGTGCCCGTGACCAACTTTTGCGTCAGTTCCGTCTGGTTGAACCAGCCGCTTTCATCGCGGTTCAGCTTGGCGTGGCCCAGACTCATCGTGCCTTTGACTTCGTTGACGTTGCCGGAAATATTCGTGTTGTTGCGGTCCAGGTGGTAATCGTAGTAGCGGAAGGCATTGCGCAGCGACAGGGACTCGCTGAATTTGTGCGTCAGGGTGGCGGCCGTGGAGACCACGCGCGACTGGCTGAAATCGGCATCGCGGGCATTGGCGGCGCCATAATAGGTGCCCGCATCGACCGCCACGGCACGGCCGTGATATGACGGGATGCCGAAGTCCGTCAGGCGACGGTCTTCCAGGTAGTCGCCCTGCAGCAGCAATTTGGTGGCGCCAGAGAGGCGGATGGCTACCGATGGCGCCAGCGCCGTGCGATTGATGAATTGCTGGTCGCGGTAGCTGTCCGATAATTCGCGCGCGCCCGTGACACGCCAGTCCACCGTCTCGCCCACTCGCCCCACATCGACTTCGCCGCGACGCCCTTTTGTGTTCGTCAGGCTCAGGGCCACGTCCGTGATATCGACGCCCGGTTTTTTGCTGATGCGGTTCACCAGGCCGCCCGAGGAACCGCGGCCATACAGCACGGCGGCCGGCCCCTTGATCACTTCCAGGCGCTCCACGTTCGACAGGTCGCGGAAATACAGCGCGTCATCGCGGAAACCGTCAACGAACTGGTCGCCGATGGCCGTGAAACCGCGGATGAATACCTGGTCGCGCTGGCCGTCGCCCGTGGACAGGCCCACGCCAGGGATATTTTTCATGATGTCCTGGATCGACATGGCGTGCTGGTCGCGGATGACGGCTTCCGGCACCACGTTGATCGTCTGCGGCACGTCGCGCAAGGCCATTTCCGTCTTGCTGCCGCTGGTGGAGGTGGCGGCGACATAGCCATCCTTGTCCTTCGATGCCGTCACGGTGACGGCGGGCAAGCTTTGCTGCGCCCATGCCGCCAGTGGCGTGGCGCCCAAGGTCAAGGCGCCCAGTACGGCGATGGTGATCGGTTTACATCCTGGCTTGCGCTGTTGCTGCATACAATTCCCTGGTCTAAGTTTTAATACGAATCATTATCATTAGTATTTTATCAGCCGACGCAGTGGAAAGTAAGGCGAAATGTAAGTGATAGTACTTATTGACCTAGTACTTGACGTAAAAATGCAACAGGAAACCAATATCAAAAAATAATTAAAATTGCTTTGAAAAACTATTTCTCTGCGTCAATGCTATACTTGCCACTTGCTGGGCAGCGGTCAGCCTGACCGCCATGCCCCTTGCTTCACCTCCATCGCCACGCTCAGCGTGGCGCGCCGCATAGCCATCACGCGGCACCCGAAGACCCCGATCCCTGCGCCTTGCGGCGCCTGCCCGCCCCTGCTGGCGGCGGCGATCATGACTATTAAACTGTTAGGAATTACATGAAAAACCTGAACATCGGCAGCCGCCTTGGCGTCGGCTTTGCTGTCGTATTGCTGTTGCTTGCTGCCTTGACCATCACCGCCCTCGTGCGCATGCAAACGGCCAGCGACCTGACTTACCGCCTCATCAATACCAGCATCAAAAACCAGCGCATGGTGGCCGAATGGTCGAAGATCATTGAACTCAATAGCGTGCGCGGCGTCGCCTCGTTCGAAATCACCGACCCTGTCGTACGCGCCAAGATCGAGCAAGACCTGACGGTCGATGCAGCCCGCTCCAGCAAGCTGCAGGACGACATCATCGCGTCCTTGCTCAACCCTGCCGTGATCGAGCAATTCAAGGTCGTGCGCAAGGTACGCACCGACTACGTGACGACGCGCGCACGCGCCTTCAAGATGAAGGCCGACGGCGACATGGCGGGCGCCAAAGTAGTGTTCGAAAAGGAAGTCGCGCCGATCACCGTGGCTTACCTGGCCGAAGTGAAGCGCTTTTCCAGCATGCAGATCAAGGCCGCCGACGGCGTCGGCGCCAGCATCATCGAGGCCTACAGCGGCACGCGCATCTTCCTGATCACCATGGGCGTGCTGGCCGTGCTGATGGGCATCGGTTTCGCGTGGTGGATCACGCGCTCGATCACCGGCCCCATCCGTGACGCCGTGAAGGTGGCGGAAACCGTGGCGGCAGGCGACCTCAGCAGCACCATCAAGGTGCAGGGCCGCGATGAAACCGGCCAGCTGATGCATGCCCTGAAAACCATGAACGACAGCCTGGTGGGCATCGTCGGCCAGGTGCGCGGCGGCACCGACACCATCGCCACGGCCTCCGCGGAAATCGCCGCTGGCAACCAGGATCTGTCGTCGCGCACGGAACAGCAAGCCAGCTCGCTGGAAGAAACGGCTTCGTCGATGGAAGAACTCACCAGTACCGTGAAGCAGAATGCGGACAACGCACGCCAGGCGAATAAACTGGCGGGCGACGCGGCCGGCATCGCCAGCCGCGGCGGCGCCGTGGTAGCTGAAGTGGTGGCCACCATGGGCGAGATCAATACCTCGTCGAAGAAAATCGTCGACATCATTTCCGTCATCGACGGCATCGCTTTTCAGACCAATATCCTGGCCCTGAACGCGGCCGTGGAAGCGGCGCGCGCCGGTGAACAGGGTCGCGGCTTTGCCGTGGTGGCCACGGAAGTGCGCAACCTGGCGCAGCGCTCGGCAGCGGCAGCAAAAGAGATCAAGGGCTTGATCGACGACTCCGTGCAAAAAGTCGACGTCGGCACGGACCTGGTCGACAAGGCCGGCAAGACGATGGAAGAAATCGTGCAAAGCATAGGCTTCGTCACGTCCATCATGAGCGAGATCAGCAACGCCAGCGAAGAACAAAGCGCGGGCATCGAGCAAGTCAACCAGGCCATTTCTGAAATGGACCAGGTAACCCAGCAAAATGCAGCCCTGGTGGAAGAAGCCTCGGCAGCAGCCGAAGCCATGCAGGAACAGGCGAGCGAACTGGCGCAAGTGGTCAGCGTCTTCCGCCTCGATGCCAACGCGGCGGCCACCGACCGTTTCAGCGTGAAAGCGGCGCAACGCAGCGCCCCGGCAGCGCCGGCAACTTCGGCCGCACCAGCCCGCAAGGCCTCGGCCCCGGCCCTGCGCCTGCCCGTGACGCGCGCCAGCAGCAAGACCACGGCGCCGGCCGAAGGCGAGTGGGAAGAATTCTAAAGTGTGACGATCAATGCGTGGCAGCCACTGCCACGCATGCCAAACGGCCAGGCATCAGCACAGCCTGGCTTGCGCATCTTCCATGAGTTTCGCCAGCTCGCGTGGTGCGGATTGCCCCAGAAATGCCAGCGCCAGCGCTTCCGGATCGATGGCGGCGTCCAGCGGCAAGCCATGCTCGAAGCCGCCCACCATATAGCGGCAGAAATGCGGCGATTCGGGGCGCGTTTCCACATACCAGCAGCCAGCATGACCCTGCACGAAGTATTCGCCGATAAAATAGCCGAGCATGGTTTTCACCCATTGCCAGCTCTCGTCGCGGATGACGATGGTGCGCATGGCCGCATCGATATACGGCAGGTATTCGGCCGCGTTCGTCAACACTTCGTGGGCCGGCTGGATGCCCAGGCGCTCGACAAAATTCACCAGCGCCGCGCCCAGCGCGTCATAGTAGGCATCGAAGCCCGCCTGGCTTTGTTGCAACAACTGCTCTTGTTCGTACGACAGCATCAACACTCCATCCACTAGAAATCCCGCCGCTCTCGCACGATTGCGCGGGACAGCCTCTCCATTATTTTACGCCGCGCTCACATCCACGCCGGCACGCTGCAGCAAGGCCTGGTTGCGGGCCGACAGATGCGTCACCTGCAGGTGCTTGCCCGCCTTTTCATAGCGCTCATACAAGGCTTCGATGGCGACGATGGCCGAGTGATCGGCCATGTGCAAATGCCGGCAATCAAGGATGATGCGGGCCGGGTCCGACGCAGACTGGAACAGTTCCTGGAAGTGCGTGGTGGAAGCAAAAAACAGGGTACCGTGCGGCAGGTAGACGCGCATGCCGTGGCTGCTGTCATCGATGTCGGCGCGCATTTCGCGTGCATGCTGCCAGGCAAAATTCAAGGCGGCGATGACGATGCCGCACAGCACGGCCGTCGCCAGGTCCGTCAACACCGTAATCACCGTCACGGCAACGATCACCAGCGCATCCTGCATCGGCACCTTGCCCAGCACGCGCAAGGAACCCCAGGCAAACGTCTGCTGCGCCACCACGAACATCACGCCCACCAGGGCGGCCAGCGGGATGCGCTCGATCAGCGGAGAAAGGAACAGGATGAACAGTAAAATCATCACGCCGGCCGTGACACCCGACAGGCGCGAGCGGCCGCCTGAACTCAGGTTGATCATGGTCTGGCCGATCATGGCGCAGCCGCCCATGCCGCCAAACAGGCCCGAGACGACATTCGAGGCCCCGAGGGCGATGCATTCGCGATTCGGCTGGCCCCGTGTTTCGGTCATTTCATCGGTGAGATTAAAGGTAAGCAAGGTTTCCAGCAAGCCCACCATGGCCATCAGCGCCGCATACGGGAAGATGATGTGCAAGGTGTCCATGTCCAGCGGCACGCTGGGCCAATGCAGGGTCGGCAAGCCGCCGGCGATATGCGCGAGGTCGCCCAGGGTGCGCGTCGGCAGGTTCAAGCTATAGCTGAGCACGCCCACACCCAGGATGGCCACCAGCGCCGGCGGCACGGCGCGCGTGATGCGCGGCAGCACGTAGACGATGGCCATGGTCAGGGCCACCAGCGCAGCCATCACGAACAAGGGCGTGCCTTGCAGCCAGGTTTCCCCTTGCGGCGTGGCCACTCGAAAGTGTTCCAGCTGGGCCATGGCGATGATGATGGCCAGGCCATTCACAAAGCCCAGCATCACCGGGTGCGGCACCATGCGGATCAGCTTACCCAGACGCAAGAGACCAAACAGCGCCATCAGGATGCCGCTGAGCACGACCGTGGCCAGCAGATATTGCACGCCGTGCTGCGCCACCAGCGCCACGATGACGACGGCCATGGAACCGGCGGCGCCTGAAATCATGCCCGGGCGTCCGCCAAAGATGGCCGTCAAGGCGCAAATAATGAAAGCACCATACAGGCCCATCAGGGGATTGAGCTGCGCCACCAGGGCGAAGGCGATACATTCGGGCACCAGGGCGAAGGAGGTGGTCAAGCCCGCCAGTACGTTTTTTTGCAAGTTCGAGAACCACTCATCCCGAAAAGTTGTGTTGATCATTGAGTCAAATCCAAAGTCGTAACAGGAAAATACCGGCCTGATGGAAATAATCAGGCGCAGCCATGCGAGTGGGCTCGACAAGAAAGCCGCACTGTTGCAGAAAGGAGAGGGAATATCGTCAATGACTACATGGGTATGGAGAAAAGGGGTAGATCGATCAGCGCGCCAGGCGGCGCGGCAGAGCACGGGAGCATTATACAAGAAGCGCCACCGGCAAAAAAATAGCCCACTCGAAAGTGGGCTATTTTTTTCATCTGGAGGCGAGGACGGGAATCGAACCCGTCTAAACGGCTTTGCAGGCCGCTGCATAACCTCTTTGCTACCTCGCCAGAGGAACTGCTTCGATGCGCCTTGCGGCCCACCTTGAAAACTGGAGCGGGAGAAGAGTCTCGAACTCTCGACCTCAACCTTGGCAAGGTTGCGCTCTACCAACTGAGCTACTCCCGCATACGAACTGCTATTTTACTGCTTTTTACTACCGTTTACCAGTGCTGCTTTACTGCTGATCCAGTCACACTGGAGCGGGAGAAGAGTCTCGAACTCTCGACCTCAACCTTGGCAAGGTTGCGCTCTACCAACTGAGCTACTCCCGCATTGGAGCTTGATTACTGCCTGACCGCAGCGCTACTGCGGCGGATAAAAAAAGGAAGCCAGCTTAGCTTCCCTTTAGAATTCTGGAGCGGGAGAAGAGTCTCGAACTCTCGACCTCAACCTTGGCAAGGTTGCGCTCTACCAACTGAGCTACTCCCGCGTCATCAACAACAGGCCAGCATTATAGAGGGATTACAGGGGCTGTCAACGGGCAATATCTGGTCTTTTGCAAAATATTCCGCAGGCAGCAGCCGCCTGCTTATTCTTAGTGCAAATTTCCCGCCTTTTCCTTGATCAAAGGCCATGCCAGGCGCAAGTAATAGAACATCGACCACACCGTCAGCACGCAGGCGATCCACAGCAGCTTTTCGCCCCACACATGGGTATCGACCGCGCCAAAGATCACTTCGTGGTACAGCAGCAAGGGAATGGCCGTCATTTGCGCGGCCGTCTTGATCTTGCCGATCGAGCTGACGGCCACCGATTTCGATGCGCCGATCTGCGCCATCCATTCGCGCAATGCGGAAATCGTGATTTCGCGGCCGATGATGATGAAGGCCAGCACGGCATTGACACGGTCCAGTTGCACCAGCACCAGCAAGGCGCCCGCCACCATCAGCTTGTCGGCGACCGGGTCGAGGAAGGCGCCAAAGGCCGAGGTCTGATTCCAGCGTCGCGCGAGGAAGCCGTCGAACCAGTCGGTCACGGCGGCAACGATGAAGACCAGGGTGGCAACTAGGTTCTGGTCGCCATGCAGCAGCATCGAGGGCGGCAAATAAAACACGCCGACGACGAGCGGTATCAGGGCCACGCGCAGCCACGTCAAAAGGATGGGAATATTAAATGGCATAAAGGTGCAATCGGCCGGCGGGTAAATTGAATATGAAGAAAATGTGAAGAAAGCGCCACTAGTCTACATGGCCCCGCAGTATTAGCCTAGTCCGGTTGGCCGCAGCGCCGGACCAGGCCAGCTATCCATCAATGCAGCTGCTTGTAGATTTCTTCCGCAAGCTGCGTGGAAATGCCCTCCACCGACATCAGATCCTCGACGCTGGCATCGACCACGCCGCGCAAGCCGCCAAAGCGCGACAGCAGTTTCTGGCGGCGCTTGGCACCGATGCCCTCTATTTCTTCCAGGCGCGACGTCTGGCGCGTCTTGGCCCGCTTGGCGCGCATGCCGGTAATGGCAAAACGGTGCGCCTCGTCGCGAATTTGCGCGATCAGCATCAGGGCCGCCGACTCCTTGCCCAGTTCCTGCGCCGCGCGGCCATCGACGAACAGCAGGGTTTCCAGGCCCACCTTGCGCCCTTCCCCCTTGGCCACGCCGACGATCAGGCTGATATCGAGTCCCAGTTCGGCAAACACCTGGCGCGCCATTTCGATTTGTCCCTTGCCGCC
Source organism: Janthinobacterium sp. UMAB-56 (assembly GCF_900095265.1). Lineage (GTDB taxonomy): Bacteria > Pseudomonadota > Gammaproteobacteria > Burkholderiales > Burkholderiaceae_D > Janthinobacterium. The sequence continues at coordinate 290,031 of NZ_LT607651.1, forward strand.
GTCGATCAGCACCACGTCGGGCATCACGCCGTCGCCGTTGGCTACCTTTTCGTAACGGCGCATCAGCACCTGGCGCATGGCCGCGTAATCGTCGCCGGGGGTAATATCGTTGATGTTGTAGCGCCGGTATTCGCCATTCTGCATGGCGTGATGATGGAACACCACGCACGAGGCCTGCGTCGCTTCGCCCTGCGTGTGACTGATGTCGAAACACTCCACGCGCAAGCTGTCGAGGTCTTCCGTTTCCAGGCGCAAGGCCTCGGCCAGCGCGCGCGTGCGCGACTGCTGCGAACCCTGTTCCGACAACAGGCGCGCCAGCGAAATCTCGGCGCCCTTCTGCGCCATCTCCAGCCATTGGCGGCGCTGCCCCTGCGGCTGGAAGATCAGGTTGATGCGGTGGCCGCACTGCTCCATCAGGGCCAACATCAGGGCTGGCTGGTCGAATTCGATAGTCAGGATCAGGGTGCCGGGAATGAATTTTTCCGTGTAGTGCTGGGCCAGGAAGGCGGCCAGCACTTCCACCTCGATGGGCTCTTCGGCAATCGCCGCCGCATCGCTGAGCTGGCTGGGGAAGTAGGCGCGGTCGCCCAGGTGGCGTCCGCCGCGCACCATGGCCAGGTTGACGCAGGCGCGCCCCCCCTGCACCAGCACGGCGAGAATATCGACATCGGCGTCGCCCGTCGTTTCCATGCTTTGCTGGTGCAGCACGCGCGACAGCGAAGCGATCTGGTTGCGCACCACCACGGCCTGCTCGAATTTCAGCTCGGCGGCAAACGCATGCATCTTCTTTTCCAGGTCGGCCAGCACTTCGCTCTGGCGCCCGCGCAGGAAGCGCGCCGCGTTTTCCACATCGTTCCTGTAATCTTCCTTGCTGATCAAGTCCACGCAAGGCGCGCTGCAGCGGCCGATCTGGTGCAGCAAACAGGGTCGGGTGCGGTTCGCATACACACTGTCCTCGCAGGTACGGATCAAGAATACCTTTTGCAGTATCTGCATCGATTCCTTGACGGCCCAGGAACTGGGGAACGGTCCGAAATACTGGTTTTTCTTGTCCACCGCACCGCGGTAATACACCATGCGCGGCGCATCGCCATTGGTGATTTTCAAATATGGATACGACTTGTCGTCGCGGAACAGGATGTTGTAGCGCGGTTGCAGCGCCTTGATCAGGTTGTTTTCCAGGATCAAGGCTTCCGCTTCGCTGTGCGTGACCGTCGTTTCCAGGCGCGCAATGCGCTCGACCATCATGGCGATGCGGGGACTGGCCAGGTTTTTCAGGAAATAGCTGGAGACGCGCTTTTTCAAGTCACGCGCCTTGCCGACATACAACACCTTGTCGGCGGCGTCGAAATAACGGTATACGCCGGGCAAGTTCGGCAACTTGGCGACGGTGGCCAGCACTTGCGCGCGCGGGTCGGGCGGCGTTTCCGCCAAGGATGGCTCTGGGCTTGCTTCGGTCATTGCTGGCTCATTGCGCACTTATGGCGCACGTATAGTTATGCTGCTTGCTCGACGATCACGAACGCGACCGCATACTCTTCTTCATCGCTGATGGTCACTTGCGCGCTCAGGCGATGCTTTTCCATGAACTCCGCCAGCACGCCGCTGCAGACGATCATCGGCTTGCCGCTGGGATGGTTCAGCATTTGCGCGGCAGGCCACGTCATCGGCATGCGCAAGCCCAGGCCGATGGCCTTGGAAAACGCCTCCTTGGCCGCGAAGCGGGTAGCCAGGAAGCGCACGCCGCGCACCGCATTCCTGGCGCTGCGGGCGCGGAATTTTTCCAGCTCCTGCGGCCCCAGTATCTTTTTCGCGAAACGCTCGCCGTGGCGCGCCAGGGCCGCCTCGATGCGCGGAATCTTGCAGATATCGGTACCGATGCCGTAGATCATGCTGAGCTCCCTTATCAGGCGCGGTGGCCGATGCGGGTCGCCACCATGATGGCCTTCATTTCGCGCACGGCGTTTTCCCAGCCGACAAACACGGCATGCGCGACGATGGCATGGCCGATGTTCAGTTCGCTAATCTCGGGAATGGCGGCGATGGCCTGCACATTGGTGTAATGCAAGCCGTGGCCCGCATTGACTTTCAAGCCCCGCCCCACACCAAACAGCACGCCCGCCTTGATGCGCTCCAGCTCGGCCAACTGCTCGGCGCCTGCCGTATCCGCATAGCGCCCCGTATGCAGTTCGATCACCGGCGCGCCCAGTTCGGCGGCGGCGGCGATCTGCTGCTCGTCCGCATCGATGAACAGGCTCACGCGGATACCTTGGCCTTGCAATTGCTTCACGGCCGATTGCACTTCCTTGAAGTAGCGCACCACGTCCAGCCCCCCTTCGGTCGTCACTTCGGTGCGCTTTTCTGGCACCAGGCACACGTCGGCGGGCTTGATGCGGCAGGCGAAATCGATCATCTCGGCAGTGACGGCCGCTTCCAGGTTCATGCGCGTGAGCAACTGCGGTGCGATGGCGATCACATCCGCATCCTTGATGTGGCGGCGGTCTTCGCGCAAATGCAGGGTGATGGCGTCAGCGCCCGCCTGTTCAGCCAACAGGGCCGCGCGCAGCGGGTCAGGATAGGCGGTGCCGCGCGCATTGCGCAAGGTAGCCACGTGGTCGATATTGACGCCCAGGTCGATGACAGGGCCGGAAGGCTGCAAAAAGCTCATAAGATGGTATCCGTAAAGTGCTGTCGCGCTGCAAACCACAGCTACAGCTGCATTAAATCGATCAGAATCTGGCGCGTATTCAAGGTCGCGCCACCCAGTTGATGGGCCAGCAAAAAGCGCATCAGCAACTTGCTTTGCGCCTGCGTGGCCACGTCAAGATAATCTTCGCGCTCCATGTCGAGCAGGGTCTTGCCCGTGATCCTGGGCCAGGCGTCGGCAGCGCGCGCCGGGCGCGGCCCCCGCTCCGGATCGACCACGTAGACCTGCCCCGCCTCGACGATCTGGCGCGTGCCCGTGCAGCGCGTCAGGTCGGCCGCCACGCCCGTTTCCTTGAGCAGGGCGCGCTCGAACTTGCGCAGCACGATGGGCGGCGGCTCATTGTGCGCCAGTTGATTCAAGGTGGCAACGTAGTGGTCGAACAGGACGGGATGCGGGTCGTCGCGCGCGAGCAGTTTGACCAGCAATTCGTTCAAATAAAAGCCGCACAGCAAGGCGGTCTTTTCCAGCGGCAACATGCCGCCCACCCATTCCGCGCCGGTCAGGATACGCAGCTCGGATTTGCCCGTCCACCCCGCTTGCAGGGGCTGGAAGGTTTGCAGCACGCCGCGCAACTGCGAATGGGGCCGCTTGGCCCCCTTGGCGACGAGCGCGATGCGTCCGTACTCGCGTGTAAACACGTCGACGATGAGGCTGGTTTCTTTGTGCGGATAGCTGTGCAGCACGAAGGCGGGCTGGCCCGTGATGCGGCCGTCGCGCGTGGGCGGACGGCTGCGCCTTGCAGGCGGTGCGGCGGGAGCGGCCGGCAGCGCGATGGCCGCCGGCGCAGGGACAGGTACGGCAGGTGAGGCTGGCGCTGAATCGTGCAGCGCTGGCGTGCTGGTGCTCATGCGTGTGGCGTCGCCCCCGGATTGCGGATTACTCGTAGCCGTAGGCGCGCAAGCCCGCCTCGTTGTCGGCCCAGCCCGACTTGACCTTGACCCAGATTTCCAGGTACACGGGGCCGCCGAACAGCTTTTCCATATCCAGGCGGGCCTGGGTCGAGACTTCCTTCAGGCGCGCGCCCTTGTTGCCGATGATCATGGACTTGTGCGTATCGCGCTCGACCAGGATGGCGGCAAACACGCGCCGCAGGTCACCTTCCTGCTCGAACTTCTCGATCAGCACGGTGCTCGTGTATGGCAGTTCGTCGCCGACAAAACGGAAGAGTTTTTCACGCACGATTTCCGAGGCGAGGAATTTTTCGCTGCGGTCCGTGATGTCGTCCGGTCCGAAGATGGGCTGGTTTTCCGGCAGGAAGCGCTTGATCTCGTTCTGCAAGCCTTCCAACTGGAAATGCAGCTTGGCCGAGACGGGCACGATGGCGGCGAAGTCGCGCATGGCGGCGATTTTTTGCGCGAACGGCAGCAGCACGGCCTTGTCCTTCACGCGGTCCGATTTATTGATGACGAGGATGCACGGCACTTCCTTCGGCAGCAGATCCATCACTTGCTGGTCGGCCGGGCCGAAGGTGCCCGCCTCGATCACGTACAAAATCACGTCCGAGGAAATCAGGGTGTTGGTGACGGTCTTGTTGAGCGTCTTGTTCAGCGCGTTCGAATGGCGCGTCTGGAAGCCGGGCGTGTCGACATAGATGAATTGCGCGTCCGGCACCGTCTGGATGCCCGTGATGCGGTGGCGCGTGGTTTGCGCCTTGCGCGAAGTGATGCTGACCTTCGCGCCGATCAGCACGTTCATCAGGGTCGATTTGCCCACGTTGGGGCGGCCCACGATGGCGATATAGCCGCAGCGGAAGTTGTCGGGCATTTTGGTGGCTGTCATGCTAGTGTCGATTCTGTTTAGTGTGAGCGGCGATCGCCGGGGCAGCAGGAGCTTGCGCGTCGCCGCTCTGGATGGTGGCAATGCCGGCCAGCTTGAGCTGGGCGGCGCGCGGTTTCGGCTTGCGGCTGGCGGCTGGCGATTTCAACAGCGCCTGCTCGGCCACGTCCAGCGCCAGTTTGGCGGCCGCTTGCTCACCGGCGCGGCGGCTTCCGCCACGGCCGTAGACCTGGATATTTAATTTCGGCACCAGGCATTCGATCTCGAATTCCTGGCTGTGGGCGGCGCCGTGGGTGGCTACCACGTTGTACTGTGGCAGCGAAATTTTCTTGCTTTGCAAAAACTCCTGCAGCAGGGTCTTGGCATCCTTGCCCAGCGTTTGCGGATCGACCGAGTCGAGGATGGGGATGTAGAAAGCGCGGATCACCGTGCTGGCGGCATCGAAGCCCGTATCGAGAAAAATGGCGCCCAGCAAGGCTTCCAGGGTGTCGGCGAGGATAGAGGGACGGCGGAAACCGCCCGATTTGAGCTCGCCTTCGCCCAGGCGCAAGAATTGCGACAACTCCAGCTTTTGCGCGATTTCATACAAGGACTGCTGCTTGACCAGGTTGGCGCGCAGGCGCGACAGGTCACCCTCGTCGATGGACTTGAAGCGTTCGTACAGAATGGAGGCGACCACGCAGTTGAGGATGGAGTCGCCGAGGAATTCCAGCCGCTCGTTATGCAAACTGCTGTGGCTACGATGCGTCAAGGCTTGCTGCAACAGGCCAGCATCCTGGAACGTATAGCCTAAACGGGTTTGCAATAGCTGAAGATTCATTATTGTTTCTGTGTCATCTGAGTAATTCGGCTGGCCGCCGCGCGGGGAATCGGCGCGGCGGCCATGGGGGCGGCCTAGTGTATGCCGCCCACGCGTTTCGGATTGCTGAAGTTCATCCATACCAGGAAAGCCTTGCCGACGATATTCTCGTTCGGCACGAAGCCCCAGTAACGGCTGTCCGCGCTATTGTCGCGGTTGTCGCCCATCATGAAGTAATTGCCTTGTGGCACGACACACGTAAAACCGTCTTCGTTGTAGTTGCACGCATCCTTGTGCGGGAAATCCTTCACTTCGCGCAAGTTCAACGTAGGAGCAGGCTCATCGTTGAGGATGCGGTGGCTCACGCCCGTCAGGTTTTCTTCCAGCTGCTTGTGGTAAACAGTGCTTTCATCGTCCAGGTAGTCGTCCAGCGCGGTGTACTGCACTTCCTTGCCATTCACCGTCAGACGCTTGTTTTCATAGGTGATCTTATCACCGGGCACGCCGATCACGCGCTTGATATAGTCTTGCGACATATCTTTCGGGTACTTGAACACCATCACATCGCCGCGCTGCGGATCGTTAACTTCAATGATGCGCTTGTTGACGATAGGCAAACGAATGCCATAAGTAAATTTATTGACGAGGATCAGATCGCCCACCAGCAAGGTCGGCACCATCGAGCTCGACGGGATCTTGAATGGCTCGTACAAGAAAGAACGCAGGCAGAACACCAGGGCGATGACGGGGAAGAAGCTGCCCGAATACTCGACCCAGGTCGGCTGGCGCAACAGCGCTGCCTCGATGGTGGCGCGGCGGCTGCTACTAACACCATCAGGCTTGATGCCTTCAGCCAAGGATCGCGCTTGACGCTCATCGAACTCTGCCAGGGCAAGGTCGGCCGCCTTGCGGCGCTGCTTGGACAGATAAAACACATCCAGGCACCATACCAGACCCGTCAACACCATCAGCACGAACAGAATTAAAGCGAAATTTCCTAAAATCACTTGCAGGTTCATTGATTAACCATCCACTTGTAAAATTGCCAGGAATGCCTCTTGCGGGATCTCCACGGAGCCCACTTGCTTCATGCGTTTTTTACCTGCTTTTTGTTTTTCCAGCAATTTCTTCTTGCGGCTGATGTCGCCGCCATAGCACTTGGCCAGCACGTTCTTGCGCAGGGCTTTCACGTTCTCGCGCGAAATGATGTTGGCGCCGATGGTCGCTTGAATGGCCACGTCGAACATCTGGCGCGGGATCAGCTCGCGCATCTTGGCGGCCACCTGGCGACCACGGTACTGGCTGTTCGAACGGTGGACGATGATGGCCAGCGCATCGACTTTTTCGCTGTTGATCAGCATGTCGACCTTGACCACGTCGGCCGCGCGATATTCCTTGAACTCGTAATCCATCGAGGCATAGCCGCGCGACGTCGATTTCAGGCGGTCGAAGAAGTCCAGCACGATCTCGGCCATCGGCATTTCATACACGAGCTTGACCTGGCGGCCGTGGTAGCTCATGTCCATCTGGATACCGCGCTTGCCAATACACAGGGTAATCACGGAGCCCACGTATTCCTGCGGCATGTACAGATTGACCGTGACGATAGGCTCGCGCACTTCTTCGATGCGCGACGGGTCGGGCATCTTCGACGGGTTGTCGACGTTGATCATGCTGCCGTCGCGCTGGATCACTTCATACACCACGGTCGGCGCCGTGGTGATCAGGTCCATGTCGAATTCACGTTCGAGGCGTTCCTGCACGATTTCCATGTGCAGCAAGCCCAGGAAGCCGCAGCGGAAGCCGAAGCCCAACGCCTGCGACACTTCCGGCTCGTACATCAGGGCAGCATCGTTCAGTTTCAGTTTTTCCAGCGAGTCGCGCAGCGCGTCGTACTGGTTCGCTTCGACAGGGAACAGGCCGGCGAACACTTGCGGCTGCACTTCCTTGAAGCCGGGCAATGGCGCGGCGGCAGGTCGGCTGGCCAGGGTGACGGTATCGCCCACCTTGGCCGCCTTCAATTCCTTGATGCCGGCGATGATGAAGCCCACCTGGCCTGCCGACAATTGCGGCAAGGATTGCGAACGTGGCGAAAACACGCCGATGTCTTCCACCAGTTGCACCGAATCGGTGGCCATCAGGCGGATTTTGTCTTTCGGTTTCAGGGTGCCGTTGACCACGCGCACCAGCATGACTACGCCCACATAGGCGTCATACCAGGAGTCGACGATCAGCGCCTGCAGCGGAGCATCGGGGTCGCCCTTTGGCGGCGGTACCTTGACAATCAGTTGTTCGAGCACGTCAAGCACGCCGAAACCCGTCTTGGCCGAGCAGTGCACGGCATCGGCAGCGTCGATGCCGATCACGTCTTCGATCTCGGCAATGGCGTTCGGCGGGTCTGCGTTCGGCAAGTCGATCTTGTTCAGGACGGGCACCACTTCCACGCCCAGGTCCAGCGCCGTGTAGCAGTTCGCCACCGTTTGCGCTTCCACGCCTTGCGATGCGTCAACGACCAGCAGCGCGCCTTCGCACGCCGACAGCGAACGCGACACTTCATAGCTGAAATCGACGTGGCCTGGCGTATCGATCAGGTTCAGGTTGTAGATCTGGCCATCGCGGGCCTTGTAGTGCAAGGCCGCCGTTTGCGCCTTGATGGTAATGCCGCGCTCGCGCTCCAGATCCATCGAATCGAGCACCTGCGCCTCCATCTCGCGGTCGGACAAGCCGCCGCACAATTGAATGATGCGGTCAGCCAGGGTCGATTTACCGTGGTCAATATGGGCGATGATGGAGAAGTTGCGTATGTTATTCATTAACTAATATATGTGCGAGTGACAACACTGCTTTAACAGGAATCAAGGGGATCATGCCCGGGCCAAACAGGGCCAAAACCAGGCGCCCCACTCATGATGAAAAAAGCGCTCCGAGCAGGACATCTGCATGCCCAGGCGAGCGCTTTTGAAGCGACAGAAGCTGCTGCCTCGGACAGTAGCTTTTTCGACCTCCCCATTTTACCGGATTTCAGAGTAGAAAGCCCGTCTTTCAGAGGCCGGCACCGGGCCATGCCGACATTTACAGCTATTTCCGGCACCAGAATGGTGCAATGCAGTGTCAATATTGACAGTTAAGCTATCCCAGGCAGCGCCGTACAGCCGCCTCGTCCAGAAAATAATGGCATAGCTCAGGCTGCGCCAGGTCAGCAAACAGCACCGGCACCAGTTCGTCGAAACGCGCCAGCAGCGAGGCATCGGGCGACGCATCGATATCGATCACGTCCACCGTGAACGGCTTTTCAGGCGGCTGTAGCAGGAGCAAGGCATCGAGCATGTCCTGGCATAAATGGCAATAACTACGGGAATAGAGGGTGAAGTGCATGGAAGACGAGAATAAGCACGGCAGCGACGACTGGGGTCGGACGGGGACGCCTGGCCCCCGTTCGACCCCAGCCTTTACGGGCTGCGGGTTGAAAAGTTATTTTGCCGATGGACGCAGCGAAACGAATTGCGCCACATCGCCACGGCGCACCAGCACGGCCGACGACTTTTTCGGATCAAGCTTGGCGACCAGGGCATTGAACTGCTTGGCATCTTTCACGGCAACGTTGTTCAACTGCAAGATCACGTCGCCAGGCTGCAAGCCTGCCAGAGCCGCCACGCCATCCGCCTCGTCCACTTGCGCGCCGGCATCGATCCTCAATTCCTGCTTCTTCGCGGCCGGCACGTCGCTCACTTTCAGGCCCAGTGCATTCACGGCTTGCGCTTCCGGCTCCTTGGCGCCCTTCTTGGCCGTTTTATCGCTTTCCAGCTCGACGACGGTGACGGGGATATCCTGCAGCGTGCCCTTGCGCCAGACGGTGATCGTGGATTTGCCGTTGACGGCGGCGCCGCCTACCAGGCGCGGCAGGTCGGACGAACGCTCGATCTGGGCGCCGTTGAACTTCAGGATGATGTCGCCCGGCTTGATGCCCGCCTTGTCGGCCGGACCACCCGGCTCCACCATCGATACCTGCGCGCCCTTGGCGCTCGGCAAGCCCAGCGATTCCGCCACCTCCTTGCTCACTTCGCCGATCTGCACGCCGATGCGGCCGCGCACGACTTTACCCGTCTTTTTCAGCTGTTCGCCCACGCGCATGGCTTCGTCGATGGGCACGGCAAATGAAATGCCGTTGTAGCCGCCGGACAAGGTGGCGATCTGCGAATTGATGCCGATGACCTCGCCGCGCATATTGATCAAGGGACCGCCCGAGTTGCCGGGATTGACCGCCACGTCGCTCTGGATCAGGGGCAGGTAGTCGCCCGTGTCGCGCGACTTGGCGGAAATGATGCCGGCCGTCACCGTGTTTTCCAGGTTGAACGGCGAGCCGATGGCGATGACCCATTCACCCACGCGTATCTTGTTCGAGTCGCCGATGGTCAGGCGCGGCAGGTTGCCACCTTCGATTTTCAGCAGGGCAACGTCAGTGCGCGCATCGGCACCGATCACCTTGGCCTTGAATTCGCGCTTGTCCGTCAGGGTCACGTATACCTCATCGGCGCCATCGACCACGTGGGCATTGCTCAACACGTAGCCATCGGCCGAAATAATGAAGCCGGAACCCACGCCGCGCTGCACTTCCTGCTCCTGTGGCACGGCACGACGGCCGCCGCGCGGCGCCTGCTGACGCGGCGTCGGCATGGCGCCGCCAAAAAAGCGACGCAGGAATTCCTGCATTTCCTGCTCATCCTGGCCGCCGGCGCCTGGCGCAGTCATCTTCAGACGCTCGGTGGTGCGGATGTTCACGACGGCAGGGCCGACAGTGTCCACCAGGTCCGCGAAATCAGGCAATTTTACGGCCGGCACGGCGGCCTGCGCCTGAGGTGCCAGGCCCAGCATGGTGGGAGCAAGGAAGACGCCAGCCGTACCGAACAATAAAGCGGAAAGCGTCTTCACTGAAAACGACTTGCTGGCAGCACACATGTTTTTTTTCATGGAAAGGATCTTTTCGAGTATGTAAACGGATCAGAATAAACGGATCAGAACGCGGATCAGGCGATTGCCTGCGTGCATGATTGGCCGTCATGACGGAAACGCAGGGGTAAACCCAGCTGTCCGCGCGCATGGCAAACAATGCAACAATATATCGCAAAAGCAAGATATTGCCTGTTCACAGTGTCAATCGTAGCGAAGGCCAGTGTCAAGAGGGTGACGGGGACGTTAAGCCTGGCATAAGACGGTGAAACGCGCTAGCGCCGCGCCGGCGGCCCCGCCTCCAGCGGCTCGGCATCACCGGCCGGCACAACGGTAGCAGACAGGGGCGGTAGCGGCTCCGCCTGGGCCACCGGCCCGTCCGGCATGGGCTCGGCGGCCAGGCGCTGGGCCAGGCGCGCATCGAACTGGGCGCTCAGCACATGACCGCACTGCTCCGAGCGCAGTGCGTCGCCGATCAGGCGATAGGCTTCCCAGGCTTGCCGGCCCGATGGCGTATCGACGGCGGCAAAAGCCAGTTCGAGCTCGCTCGCCGTCAGCTCTCCATCGGCCAGCGCGGAAATCGTCTCGTGCAATCGTGTGTGCGTATCCATGATGGGTCCTGCCATTTCAGAAAGATCGATGCGGAAACCGGACGCAGCCATGCCAACCTCATTTCTTTAGATTACCAGCGCTTGTCAATCGGCATGTCCAGCAACGGTTTCAATTTCTCCGCTATCACTTCGCGCGCGCGAAAAATCCGGCTGCGCACGGTGCCGATGGGGCATGCCATGATCTCCGATATTTCTTCATAGCTCAGGCCCTCGATCTCGCGCAGCACGATGGCCGTGCGCAACTCGATGGGCAACAACTCCATGGCCGCATTGACGGTGGCCGCAATCTGCTTGCTGGCCAGCACCGATTCGGGCGTATTGTTGTCGCGCAATTTATTGCCGTCCTCGAAGGACTCCGCCTGCTCCGCGCCAGCGTCGCTGGACGTGGCGGCGCGCCGCCCCTGCGTGACGAGATAATTCTTGGCCGTATTGATGCCGATGCGGTATAACCAGGTATAAAAGGCGGCATCACCGCGAAAATGGCGCAGCGCCCGATATGCCTTGATAAAGGTTTCCTGCACCACATCTTCGGCCTCCGCCGGGTCATGCACAAGGCGCGACACGAGGCGCATCAAGCGGCGCTGATATTTCGATACCAGCACATCAAATGCCCGCTTGTCGCCAGCCTGCACCTGCTCGACCAGTAACTGATCATACTCGCGCTCTGTCCTCACGCCCAATGTCCCTGTAGTCATGCAGCGTGGGCGCCCGTATGGATATAGAGTTGGCCCGCTGCAAGAAGTTCAGTGTTCGCCCCACTTTTATGCTTCCCTACTCCGCGCCGCAATGGCCCGGCACGCCACAGCGAGCGGGCGGAAAGCGGAGCTGCTGCTGCCGCGCTGCACCAGCACATCCGTGCGCCGTCCGGTGGCATCGGCCAGGCACAGCACCAACAGCGATGGCCACAAGGTCGAACCCGGCAACAGGCGCAACCCCGACGGCGCCGCTGGCACCGGCCCGGCCGACTCCACCACCCCGCCAGCACTGCCCCCTGCCACACCGCCACGCTCCAGATATACCGCCAGCCGCAACTGCCCAACCGGCGAAATATCAAGCGCCTGCGGCTTTCTGCGCCGGCGCAGCAAAACCAGCAAAAACACGCCGCCAGCCGCACTCAGCAGCGCACCGCTCCAGCCCAGCGCATAGCCACCCACCAGCTGGCCGGAAGCAGCCACAGCCGCGATGCGCCACGCGCCGCTCAAGGGCCAGGTGGCCAGCAAGGCGCACAACCCCAGCACCACTTGCAACAGGCGCAAACAGACAGGCGTGCGAATGACAGCCGCTACCGCGATCGACATATTTCATGGGAAAAAAAGGCGCGCCGGCACAATGCCGGGCAAATTCAAGCGCCAACGAACGTTGGCGCCGAATCAGCGCTCACTACGGTTTGACCGTAGCGAGCGCTTGAAAGTTCCTGCTTATTTCGCTTTACCGAAAATCAGCGTGCCATTCGTTCCGCCAAAGCCGAACGAATTCTTCACTGCATAATCGATCTTCATATCACGCGCCGTGTTGGCACAGAAATCGAGATCGCACGCCGGATCCTGGTTGAAGATGTTGATGGTCGGTGGCGACACCTGATGGTGCAATGCCAGGACCGTAAACACCGCTTCCAGACCGCCCGCGCCGCCCAGCAAATGGCCCGTCATCGACTTGGTCGAGTTGACCACCAGATGCTTGGCGTGATCGCCGAAGGTGCGCTTGATGCCCATCACTTCCGCCACGTCGCCTTGCGGGGTCGACGTACCGTGCGCGTTCAGGTACTGAATCTGATCCGCGTTCAAGCCTGCGTTGTCGAGGGCCGCGATCACCGATTTGCTGCCGCCGCTACCATCTTCCAGCGGCGAGGTCATGTGATAAGCATCTGCGCTCATCCCGAAACCATGCACTTCGGCATAGATCTTGGCACCACGGGCCACCGCGTGCTCGTACTCTTCCAGCACCATGACGCCAGCGCCCTCGCCCAGCACGAAGCCGTCGCGGTCGGTATCCCACGGACGCGATGCCGTTGCCGGATCGTCGTTGCGGGTCGACAAGGCACGCGCCGAAGCGAAGCCGCCCAGGCCCAGTGGCGACACGGTCGATTCAGCACCGCCGGCGATCATGACGTCGGCGTCGCCGTACTCGATCATGCGCGCTGCGGCACCGATGCTGTGCAAACCGGTGGTACACGCCGTCACGATCGCCAGGTTCGGGCCCTTCAGACCATATTTGATCGAAAGGTTGCCAGAGATCATGTTAATGATCGAGGCAGGCACGAAAAATGGCGAAATACGGCGCGGACCGCGCTTTTCGTACTCGGACTTGGTCTCTTCGATCAGCGGCAAGCCACCGATACCGGAACCGATGATCACGCCGATGCGCTCGGCGTTTTCTTCGGTCACTTCCAGGCCGGAGTCCTGCATCGCCTGGATGCCTGCAGCCATGCCGTAATGGATAAAGGTATCCATGTGGCGGGCTTCCTTACCGGAGATGTACTCTTCGATATTGAAACCTTTGACTTCACCAGCAAAATGCGTGGTGAATGGCAGTGCATCGAACTTGGTAATCGTGGCAATGCCGGATTTACCTTCAACGATTGCGCCCCACGCCTCGGCAATAGTATTGCCGACAGGTGAAACGCAGCCCAGGCCGGTGACAACAACACGACGGTTTTTAGAACGGCTCAAGCGATTCTCCTGAAGTCGGTCAGACAGGCTTAGGCCTTGACGTGTGCAGTGGCGTAGTCGATCGCCTGTTGCACGGTGGTGATTTTTTCAGCTTGTTCGTCAGGGATTTCCATTTCGAATTCGTCTTCCAGGGCCATGACCAGTTCCACGGTGTCCAGGGAATCGGCGCCGAGATCGTCGACGAAGGAGGATTCGATTTTGATGTCTGCTTCTGCAACGCCCAGTTGCTCAGCGACGATTTTCTTAACGCGTTGTTCGATATCCGACATGTTATGGCTCCAAAGTGTGTGTTACGGAAAGTGCGCGCATTTTATCAGGTTTGCGCGTCCGAATACTAATTTCGGCGTCTGCTGCTAAATCGACCGAAGCTGCTGCTAAAAGATGCGATTATAGACAAAAACGGCCGTTGAATCTTGCCACAAGCGCCCGCCCTGCCAACCATTCACATCAATTCATGTACATCCCGCCGTTCACGTGCAGGGTCGTGCCCGTGATATACGCTGCTTGCGGCGAAGCCAAAAAGGCCACCGCCGCCGCCACGTCTTCCGGTTTACCCAGGCGTGACAGGGGAATTTGCGTCAACAGTGCCGCATGCTGCTCTTCGCTCAAGGCCTTGGTCATGTCGGTATCGATGAAGCCCGGCGCGATGCAGTTGACAGTGATATTGCGGCTGCCGATTTCGCGCGCCAGAGCGCGGCTCATGCCTTCCACGCCGGCCTTGGCCGCCGCATAATTCATTTGCCCTGGATTGCCCGACGAAGCCACGACCGACGTAATATTGATGATACGCCCAGTTTTCGCTTTCATCATGCCACGCAGCACGGCGCGCGACAGGCGGCCAACGGCCGACAGGTTGGTGGAAATGACGCTGTCCCACTCTTCATCCTTCATGCGCATGGCCAACTGGTCTTGCGTGATGCCGGCATTGTTGACGAGAATCGACAGGCTGCCATAGGTTTTCTGTACTTCGTCGACGACGGCCGCGCAGCGCGCCGCATCGGTCACGTTCAAGACCACGCCCTTGCCCGCCACGCCTTCGGCGGCCAGGTAATCGGTGATCGCTTGCGCGCCGCTTTCCGAGGTGGCGGTGCCGACCACGGTGGCACCCTGTTTGCCCAGTTCGGTGGCGATGGCGCGGCCAATGCCGCGCGAGGCGCCCGTGACCAGCACGACTTGATTTGCTAAATTCATGAGTATCCTTAAGAACAAGCGCGGCAGGCAGGCTGCCGCGATCTGATGTTTATTTGAGCTGCGTCAAAATGCGTTCCAGCGAGACCTGGTCGACGATAGCGTCGCCCACCAGCACAGGATCGATGCGCTTGGCCAGGCCCATCAGGACCTTGCCCGGACCGCATTCGATCACTTGCGTGATGCCGTCGAGCGCCACCTTCTGCATGGTTTCCACCCAGCGCACAGGGCTGGCTGCCTGGCGCACCAGCGCATCCTTGATGCCGGCGACATCGTTGACGATGGCCACGTCGACGTTGTTGATCAGGGCGATCTGCGGTGCCGAGAACGTCAAGCCTGCCATGTACTCTCGCAAACGGTCCGATGCCGGCTTCAGCAGCGACGAGTGGAATGGCGCCGAGACGGGCAACTTCATGGCGCGCTTGGCGCCCTTGGCCTTGGCCAGTTCGCAGGCACGCTCGACGGCAGCCGTATGGCCGGCGATGACGACTTGCGCCGGCGCATTGAAATTGACAGGCTCGACCACCAGGGCCGGGTTTTCCGCTGCCGCTTCCGCACAGGCGGCGCGCACGTCGTCGTCCGACAGACCCAGCACGACAGCCATCGTGCCCTGCCCGACCGGCACGGCTTCCTGCATGGCTTGCGCGCGGAAGCGCACCAGCGGCACGGCATCCTTGAACGAGATGACGCCGGCGGCGACCAGCGCCGAGTATTCACCGAGACTGTGACCGGCCACGACCGTCGGCACGGGGCCGCCCGCCGCCAGCCAGGCGCGGTAAAAAGCCACGGCCGCCGTCAGCATCACGGGTTGCGTGTTGGTGGTCAGGTCCAGCTCTTCCTTCGGACCTTCGGCGATCAGCTTGCCCAGGTCGAATTGCAGGGCGTCCGACGCTTCGGCGACGGTCTGCGCCACCACGGGGTTGCCGGCGAAACCGTCGAGCATCGCAATCGCTTGCGAGCCTTGGCCTGGGAAAACAAATGCAAATTGTGTCATGTCGACTCCATTTTTTTAATAGTGTTGCGGGATTACATGCGCGCCAGCACGGCGCCCCAGGTAAAGCCGCCACCCACGCCTTCCATCATGACGTTGTCACCCTTCTTGACGCGACCGTCGCGCACGGCGATGTCGAGCGCCAGCGGGATCGAGGCGGCCGAGGTATTGCCGTGCTGGTCGACGGTGACGACCATCTTTTCCAGTGGTAAACCAAGTTTCTTGGCGGTGCTGTTCATGATGCGGATATTCGCCTGGTGCGGGATCAGCCAGTCGATCTGGTCCGAGGTCATGTTGGCGTGCGCCAGGGCTTCGTGTGCGACCTTTTCCAGCACGGACACGGCCAGCTTGAATACGGCCGGGCCATCCATGTAGAGGAAGGCGCTGCCGTCCAGCGCGCCGCCAGCCAGGCTGCCCGGCACACTGAGAATGTTCGAATGGCGGCCGTCAGCGTGCAGCTTGGTGGCCAGGATGCCCGGCTCTTTCGACGCCGTCATGACGATGGCGCCGGCGCCGTCGCCGAACAGCACGCAGGTGCCGCGGTCGTCGAAATTGAGGATGCGCGAAAACACTTCCGCGCCGATCACCAGCACGTTTTTATGCATGCCCGACTGGATGAAGCTGTCGGCCGTGGCAACCGCATACACGAAGCCGCTGCAGACGGCTTGCACGTCGACGGCGGCGCAGTTATTCGTGATGCCCAGTTTGTTTTGCACGATGCAGGCGGTGCTGGGGAAGCTGCCGAAGAAATCGGGGGTCGAGCTGGCGACGATGATCAGGTCCAGGTCGTTGCCATTCAGGCCAGCCATTTCCAGGGCCTTCTTGGCCGCTTCCACGCCCAGGTCCGAGGAGTTTTGCGACGGCGCCGCGTAATGGCGCGCCGAAATGCCGCTGCGCGAAACAATCCATTCATCCGACGTCTCGATGCCCTTGGCGGCAAGCTGTTCGGTCAAATCCTGATTGGTGACACGCTTCTCCGGCAAGTAGCTGCCGGTACCGATAATTTTGCTGTAAGTTTTGCTAAAAACAGTCATGCAAATACCCGTCCACTAAATGGTAGAGCTTGTTGATGTAGGTTCGTCCGGTACTGGCGTGCGCGGCATCAGCTCGGCGATCAGGCTGGCCAGGTGCGCTTGCACGTCATTTTTTGCCGCATCAAAGGCGCGGCGCAAGGCCCATTCAAATGAATAGGCATCGGCGCTGCCATGGCTCTTGAAGACGAGGCCACGCAAGCCCAGCAGGCTGGCGCCGTTGTAACGCGAAGGATTCAAGCGATTACCGATGGCCTTCAGGGCACCGCGCGCGATCAGCGCACCCAGCATGGTAATCGGATTGCGCTTGAATTCGGAAGTGAGCACATCCTTCATGAGGCGCGCCAGGCCTTCGATGGCTTTCAGGGTGACGTTGCCGACAAAGCCGTCGCAGACGACGATATCGGTCGTGCCCTTGAAGATATCATTGCCTTCCACGTTGCCGTAGAAATTCAGCGCGCCACGCTCGTGGTCGGCCTGCAACAGCTTCGACGTGAGTTTCACCACTTCATTGCCCTTGATATCTTCCGTGCCCACGTTCAGCAAGCCGATGGTCGGGCGTGCTATGCCTTCCATGGCGGAAACAAGCACGGAACCCATGATGGCAAACTGGTGCAAGTGATGCGGTTCGCAATCGACGTTGGCGCCCAGGTCCAACATA
The DNA here is from genome assembly GCF_900095265.1 of Janthinobacterium sp. UMAB-56. Taxonomy (GTDB): domain Bacteria; phylum Pseudomonadota; class Gammaproteobacteria; order Burkholderiales; family Burkholderiaceae_D; genus Janthinobacterium. Next base: position 307,411 of record NZ_LT607651.1, read on the forward strand.
TAGGTGGGGCCATTCTTTTGGTTCGGCAAGATGCTGCAGATGGCCGGGCGGTCGACGCCGGACATGGTTTTCAATACATAGCGCGACACGGCCATCAGGGCTGCCGTATTACCGGCGGAAACGGAGGCTTGCGCCACGCCGCTCTTGACCTGTTCGATGGCCACGCGCATGGAGGAATCCTTCTTGCGGCGCAGGGCCACTTCCAGGGGATCGTCCATGGTAACTTGTTCGGAGGCATGCAATACCGACAGGCGCGGATGCGTGTCGGCTTTATGTTTCTTCAGTTCGGCACGAATCACGTCTTCCAATCCAACAAGGATCAGTTCGGCTTCAGGCTCATGTTTTACGAAGGAAATTGCTGCAGGGATAGTAACTGAGGGACCGTGATCTCCGCCCATGCAGTCGATAGAAATTTTGATTGTCATTTGTGTTGATTCAATACCGCTGCGGGCGTGCGGCAAGATGTGAATCGGACTGGAGCATATGCAGGGCGCGGCATGTCATGCACCGCCTGAGCAAGCTTGATTCAAAATGACGGGTGCGCAAGATGAATTGCAGCCGATAAAAAAGAAGAAGCGGCGCCACGCCGAATAACCACGCAACACCGCTTTCATCTTACCCAACAAAAACGTCGATTACTCGTCGTTTTTGGTCTTCAACACTTTACGGCCACGATAGAAGCCGTTAGGGCTGATATGGTGACGCATGTGTGTTTCGCCGGTAACTGGCTCGACGCTCAATTGCGGCGCGACCAGGAAGTCGTGCGAACGGTGCATGCCGCGCTTGGAAGGGGTTTTCTTGTTCTGTTGAACTGCCATGATGACTCCTAATACATAAGTTCTAAAATTTTAGCACAATCGATAGGCAAATACATGCGAATCGAGTATCCCAGCGGCAAAGACTACCCGAAAATAGCCCGGACCGACATCGTTTATTACACTACATTTCACTACACTTGCCATACTCGATTACCACACGCGTTTGACACGTTCTTTACAGAGAACCTCGACAAGCTGTTGCGCTGACCGCTCGCGACGGTTTTTGAGGCTCCCTTTTTACTGCTTTATTCTGGCTTCAAATCTTTCAGTGCCGCAAACGGCGACTTCTTTTCAGTCTTGAGAGCATCGAGTTGCGCCGTATCGGGACAAACCTCGTGTTTGGGTACCTGCGGCAGCGCCAGCAAGGCTTCATCTTCGATCAGGGCCGCGGCATCCATGCTGCGACTGCCGACGATCACGTCGATTGCTTCATCGTTGATGATTTCTTCGATCTCGTCTGCGTGCTCGTCATCCTTGCCCAGCATCAGCGTGGTCGTCGAATCAATTGCGTAAGCATACGGAGTCAGGCAGCGCTGGCAAACCAGCTGAACGGTGCCGTTGACCGACAAGGTCAGTTGTGGGTAGCCCAGCTTGCTGGTGCCGCCGACGATCTTCCAGGCGATCTCGCCGGAACTATCTGCACAATCCTTGGTCAACCGGGTCATTTCAGCGACAGGAGTTACACCCTCGCGGCTCCCGCTGATACGACAAAAATCAAAGGCGTCGATCACAAAAGCATTCATTGGTAGAAAATTTCCCCGGAAAACCTGCGATAATAACAGGGTTTTTAGCGCCGAGTCAAAGGCTAAGCGTCTTTTTCGACGCACTGATTGGCATATTTGTTAACACACCACCGACATCGCCATGCCGCCCGGGGCCTCATTGACAGGTCCCGCGCCCCGGAGTTTCACTGAAATCCCCATGACGCACATACTGACACCGACTAGCAAGGCCATGCCGGCCACCATCGATTACCGAATGATACCAACTTCCGCCCCATTGCGCTTGATTCTTGCATCGAGTTCGACCTACCGCAAGCAATTGCTTGAGCGCCTGCGCCTGCCTTTCGAGGTAGCCATGCCCGATCTCGACGAAAGCCCCCTGCCAGGCGAGAGCCCCAGCGCCACGGCCCTGCGCCTGGCGCAAGCGAAAGCGCAAGCCGTGCTCGACCGCCATCCCGGCAGCCTCGTCATCGGGTCCGACCAGGTCGCCACCCTGGATGGCGCACAGATCGGCAAACCGGGCAACCATGCCTGTGCCATGCTGCAACTGCAAACCATGCGCGGACGCCAGACCGTGTTCCACACGGCACTGTGCCTGCTCGACGGACGCCGGAATCCGCCCGTGGCGCAGGTGGAAGATATCCAGACCCTGGTCACGGTGCGCGACTTGCCCGACGCGGAACTGGACGCCTACCTGCGCATCGAGCAACCGTATGACTGCGCCGGCAGCGCCAAGAACGAAGGCCTGGGCATCGCCCTGCTCGAGCGCATAGCCACCACCGACCCGACCGCCCTCACCGGCCTGCCGCTGATCGCCCTCACCAGCATGCTACGCAAGGCGGGCGTGGCGTTTTTCACCATTTAATTTACCCACAAAAAGAATATGACCGGCATCCTGTACCTGATTCCCAACCACCTCGGCCTGTCCGACGGCGCCATCGACCCGCTGGCCCAGATCATTCCCGAGCAGGTGCGGCACATCACCTCGCAGCTTGATTATTTCGTCGCGGAAAACGCCAAGACGGCGCGCGCCTTCCTGAAATTGATCGGCCAGCAGCATCCGCTGACCAAGCCGCTGCAGGAAATCACCATTTCCGAACTCAACGTAAATACCCCGGCGCAAGCGCTGGCCGGCTTGCTGGCGCCCCTGCTGGCGGGACGCGATGCGGGCCTCGTCTCGGAAGCGGGCGTGCCCGCCGTGGCCGATCCTGGCGCCGACCTGGTGCGCCTGGCGCATCAGCACGGCATTAAAGTACGCCCGCTGGTGGGGCCCTCGTCGATCCTGCTGGCCGTGATGGCCAGCGGCTTGAACGGCCAGAGCTTCGCCTTCAACGGCTACCTGCCCACCGACGCCGCCTTGCGCGCCAAGCGCCTGAAGGAACTGGAAAGCCGCTCGCGCAATGAAAAACAGACCCAGCTGTTCATCGAAACGCCGTACCGCAACGCCGCCATGCTCGAAGCGCTGGTGGCGCAATGCGCGCCGTCGACCCTGATCTGCGTCGCCACCGACCTGAGCCTGGAGACGGAAAGCGTGCAGACGTGGAATGGCGGACAGTGGAAGAAACAATTGGCGGCCGGCAAGGCACCGGACTTCCACAAGAAGCCGACCGTGTTCTTGCTGCTGGGACAGTAATCTCCCGCCCATAAAAAAACGCCACGGTCGCATCAACCGTGGCGTTTCTTATTCCAGCACTAGCCCAGCCGAGTACGACTATACGCGCCTTGTACCAGTGTTCTTTTGGCCGCCCTTGCCCGTCTCCAGCACGAACTTGGCGCCATCGTCGCGGCCCAATACCTTCACCAGGTAGGGCATGACTTCGCGCAACATCGGCTCCAGGGTGTACGGCGGGTTCAAGATGAACATGCCGCTGCTGTGCAAGCCGAAACCATCGGGCGACGGAGTGTTGACCGTCAGGGTCACGTGCAGCCAGTCCGAGCTGGGCAATTGCTTGAGCTTGTCGGCGAACTGGCGCGATTCCATGCGCTGCAGCACGGGATACCAGACGGCATACATGCCCGACGGGAAGCGCACGAGGGCGTCAGCCAGGGTGTCCTTGACCTTGCGGTAATCCATCTTGTCTTCGTATGGCGGATCGATCAGCACCAGCGCGCGGCGCGATGGCGGCGGCAGCAGCGCTTTCAGGCTCTGGAAACCGTCGGCCTTGGTAATGAGCACGCGCTTGCCGCGCACGGTCGGGCGCTCGCCCTGGGCCAGCGCATGCGCCTCGACCTTGCGGAAGTTATCAGCCAGAATCTTTGCATCGGCAGGATGCAGCTCGAACAGGCGCAAACGGTCTTGCTCGCGGCTGACCTTGTCGGCGCAGTACGGCGAACCCGGGTAGTAGCGCATCTTGCCGCTCGGATTCATTTCCTTGATCAACTTCATGTACTCGGCCAGCGAGGCGGGCAAGTCCGTGCGGTCCCACAGGGGCGCGATGCCCGTTTCGTACTCGGCATTTTTCGAGGCGTAACCACCGTCAAGCGCATACACGCCCGCGCCAGAGTGGGTATCGATATAACTATAGGCGGTATCTTTTTGATTCAGATATTGCAACAACTGAATCTGCACATAATGCTTCAACACATCGGCGTGATTACCCGCGTGAAAGGCGTGGCGGTAACTCAACATAAGCTGGCTAATTCCATAATAAAAATAAACAAAGGCGGGGCTGCGCTGACACCGGGCAGGGCATGAAAACAGACTGGAGGAGTCAGGCTGCAGGGCCAGGAAACAGCATGGACCAGCGTAATCAGCGCGCAATTAGCAGCATTATCCACCAGAAAGGTGTATTGCATCAAAAAACACGGCTAAACAAGCGCATGCATTCTCAGGACCGAGGAGTCCGGTCGCGGTAGAATACGCGCATCGGGCGCCCCGCGCCCATCCGCCGACCAATTAGATACGACCATGCACAGCCTCACCCTCACGACCGACAATCGCGCCGATATCGCGGCAACCCTGGCCGGCCCGCGCTGGACGGTGGCCTGCCTGTGCGCGCTGTGGTGCGGCACTTGTGGCAGCTACCGCACCACGTTCGAGGAACTGGCCGCGCGCCACCCTGACACCGTCTTCGTCTGGATCGACATCGAAGACCAGGCCGACGTGGTGGGCGAGCTTGACATCGACAACTTTCCCACGCTGCTGATCCAGCACGAAGACAACGTGGCCTTCTTCGGCACCGTGCTGCCCGATGGCGGCCTGGCGCACCGCATGGTGCAGGCACAGCAGGCCCTCAGCGGAGACGAACTGGCGGCGCTGGCCGGCAGCACGCAGGAGCGGCGCGACTGGCAGCGTGACTGCAATCTGCGCAGCATGATCGCCGCCACCCTGGCCTGATCCGCATCAAACCAGGCGCAGCGGCAGGCTGCGCAGCCTTTTCCCCGTCAAACTGAACACGGCATTGGCCACGGCCGGCGCGATGGGCGGCGTGCCTGGCTCACCCACGCCTTCCGGATGCTCGGCGCTGGCGATGATGATGGTTTCCACCTCGGGCGTCTGACCCATGCGCAGCACGGGATAGTCGTGGAAATTGCTCTGCTCCACTCTGCCCTCCTTGAAGGTGATCTCGCCGCCCAGCGCCGCCGACAGGCCGAACAGCACGGCCGACTCCATCTGCTGGGCGATGATGTTCGGATTGACGGCGATGCCGCAATCGATGGCGCACACCACGCGCTGCACGCGGATTTCGCCGTTTTCCACGGACACTTGCGCCACTTGCGCCACGATGCTGCCAAACGACTGGTGCAAGGCCACGCCATGTGCATGGCCGGGCGGAGGAGTGCCTGCCTTGGCCACCGCTGCATCGAGCACGGCCAGGTGGCGCGGGTGCTGCGCCAGCATGGCGCGGCGAAAGGCGATGCCGTCCTGTCCCGCCGCGTGAGCCAGTTCGTCAATAAAGCTTTCCTTGAAAAAAGCATTGTGCGAGTGGCCCACCGAACGCCAGTAGCCGATCGGCACGGGGCTGTCGGCGATCACGTGGGCGATGCGCTGATTGGCAATTTCATACGGCATGTCGAATTCGCCTTCGGCCGTGGTCTTGTCCGGTCCCGCGCCGGGCAAGCCAAAATTACGCTGTAAAAACTGGTGCGTGATGGAACCGCTGACCGATTTATTGTCCCAGGAAGCGATGCGGCCATGCTCGTCAAGGCGCGCCGTAAAACGGGCCAGCGCGGCGGGGCGGTACATATCGTGCTGTGTGTCCTGTTCACGCGTCCACACCAGTTGCACCGGCGCGCCGCCGCACTGCAGCGCGATGGCCACGGCCTGGGCCACCATATCAACTTCCAGGCGGCGGCCGAAACCGCCACCGAGCAACAGCACCTCGATGCTGACGTCCTTGGCATCGACGCCAGCCACTTTCGCCGCCACGTCGACGGCGATGCCGGGCGCCTGCGTCGAGACCCACAGCCTCACCTTGCCATCCTTCACTTGCGCGGTGCAGTTGACGGGCTCCATGGCGGCATGGGCCAGGAAAGGCGCGCGGTACTCGGCGCTGACCTGCCGCAAACCCTGCACGGCTTTACTTTCCACCTCGCCGCTGGCGTGGTAGGCATGGCCCGCTTCAGTGTCTAACAGACGGGCAAACTCCGCATACACAGCGGTGCTGGACAAGTTCGCTTGGGCACCAGCCTTCCACTGCGTTGGCAAGGCGGCGGCCGCCTGCTTCGCATGCCACCAGGTATCGGCCACCACGGCGGCGCACGAGACACTGCGCTCTGCCAGCTGCGGCGTCAGGTCCAGCACCTTTTTGACGCCGGGCATGGCCAGGATGGGCGCCGCATCGAAGGCGGCCAGGGCATCACCCAGGCGCGGCGGCAGATGCAGGGCCGCATACAACATGCCGGGCGGGCGCGCATCGATGCCGAACTGCGCGCTGCCATTCACTTTGGACGGCGTGTCGCGGCGCGGCGCGGGCTGGCCGATCAGCTTGAAATCCCGGGGCAGCTTCAGCACGGGCGTGCCCGGATCGATGGCAGCGGCGCGCTGCGCCAGGCTGGCGTAGCTGGCGCGCCGGCCATCCGGGTGCAGCACTGCGCCATCGTGCGTGCGGCACTGTGCGGCCGGCACCTGCCACAGCGCCGCGGCAGCTTTCAGCAGCATGGCACGCGCCGAGGCCCCCGCCTCGCGCATCGGCCCCCAGCCATCCTTCACGCTCGACGAACCGCCAGTGACAATCACGCCCAGTTCGCGCGCCGCCTTGGCTACCGTCCACTGGGCCAGCGCCTTCAGGCGGCCCGCGTCGTCCGGGTGGAACGGCAGGCTATCCTCGAGCATGGCGACATTGCCGAATATCTTGTCCATGGGCGCCTGGATCAGCCGGACGCTGGCCAGCGGCACGTCGAGTTCCTCGGCCACCAGCATGGGCAAGGCCGTATGCACGCCCTGCCCCATCTCGCTGCGCGGCATGGCCAGGGTCACGCTGCCATCCGTGCCGATGGCCAGCCAGCCGTTCAGCGCCACGGCGCCATCCTGCAGCGGTAGCGGCGCGTTGCCATGCAGGCGCTGGCGCGGCGGTAGCACGCCCCAACCCAGTACCAGGGCGCCCACGCCGGCCACGCCGAGACCCAGGCCGCCGAGCAGAAAACGGCGGCGCGACGGGGAGGATTGTGCGGCCATGGGCTGTCCTTTATAGTAGTGAATGATCGATCCAGCGCTCCAGCATATCCTGTGCCAGCACCGGGCGGCTATAAAAATATCCTTGCGCCAGCTTGCAGCCATGGCGCAGCAGGAAAGCGGCCTGCTCTTCCGTCTCCACGCCTTCGGCGATCACGGACATGTGCATGCTCTTGCCCAGCTGAATGATGGCAATCGCTATCGCTTCATCATTGACGTCCGTCGAGATATCCTTGATGAAGGAGCGGTCGATCTTCAGGGTCTGCACGGGCAACTGCTTCAGATACGCGAGCGAAGAATAACCGGTGCCAAAATCGTCGATGGCCAGGCCCACGCCGATGGCGTGCAAATCATTGATGAAACCGAGGGCGTCGCCCGTGTTCATGATCACCGATTCCGTCACTTCCAGCTGCAAACGCTGCGGCTCCAGCCCCGTTTCCTTCAAAATATCGGCCACCATGCCGGCGATGCTGCCCCGCTCGAACTGCTTTACCGACAGATTGACGGCCATCTTCGGCACGTGCAAGCCCTGCGCCTGCCAGCGCATCATCTGGCGGCACGCTTCGTCGAGCACCCATTTGCCCAGCTGGTTGATGAAACCACTGTCCTCGGCCAGCGGGATGAAGCGCACCGGCGGCACCAGGCCCAGTTCCGGGTGGTTCCAGCGCACCAGCGCCTCGACGCCGACCAGGCGGCCCGTGTCGATCTCCACCTGCGGCTGGTAATTGAGGAACATCTCGTTCTTTTCCAGCGAGCGGCGCAAAAAGGTTTCCAGGCGCAGCCGCTCGACGCCCTCGCCCGTCATCGACGGCGCATAGAAGCGGTAGCCGTTGCGCCCGCGCGCCTTGGCCTGATACATGGCCACGTCGGCATTGCGGATCAGCATGTTCAAATCCAGCGCATCGTCCGGATACAGGCTGATGCCCACGCTGCAGGTGACGAACAATTCGTGGCCGGCCACCGTGAACGGCTGGTCGAACATGGTCATCAGCTTTTCGGCCACCTGCGTGGCGCCATACTCGCCGTCGATGCGTTCGAGCAGCACGATGAACTCGTCGCCGCCCAGGCGCGCCAGCGTATCGCCTTCGCGCAGGCGGGCCGCCAGTTGGCCGGCCACCTTTTGCAGCAATTCATCGCCGACATGGTGGCCCAGGGTGTCATTCACGTTCTTGAAGCGGTCCAGGTCGATGAACAGCACGGCCAGCTGCTCCTGGTCGCGCGCGGCGCGCAGCAGGGCGTGCTGCAGGCGGTCGTGGAACAGCAGGCGGTTCGGCAGCGCCGTCAGCGAATCGTGGTGGGCCATGTGGTCGAGCTTTTCCTGCGACTCCTTGACCAGCGTGATATCGCTGAACACGCCCACGTAATGCGTGGGGCCGGCGCGCGCGTCGCGCACGGCGCTGATGGTCAGCCACTCCAGATACAGTTCGCCGTTCTTGCGCTGGTGCCATATCTCGCCGCGCCAGAAACCGGTGGCGGTCAACTCATCCCACATGGCCTGGTAGAACGCCGCGTCGTGGCGCGCCGAGCGCCTCAGCGAAGAATGCCGGCCTACCGCTTCGGCCTCGGTATAGCCGGTGATCTGCGTGAAGGCGGGATTGACGGTGACGATGATGCCTTCGGCGTCGACTACCATCACGCCATCGGCAATGTATTCCAGCACGGTGGCCGACAGGCGCAGTTTTTCCTCGGCTTCCTTGCGCGCCGTGATATCGGCATACACCCAGATACTGCCTTCGTTGGGGCGCAGCGGATCGAGCGCGCAGCCACTGACCAGCGCCCAGAACAGGCTCCCGTCGCGGCGCTTGTACTGGCGCTCCTCGCTGAAATCACCGCCCATGGCCAGCGTCGGATACTGGCGCTCGCCCGCCTCTTCGAAGTCATACGAAGTCACAAACACGATGGCGGTCGAACTGCCCGTCATCTCGGCATGGCCGTAGCCAAACAGCTCCTCACAGCGGCGATTGACGGAAATGATGCGGCGATGGCGCACGAACATCACGCCGAACATCACGTTGTCGAGGATCGCGCTTTGCTCCGTCAGCAGCGCTTCGATACGCATCTCGTGGTGCTTGCGCTGGCTGATGTCGGCAATGATGCCGTCAACCCAGCTGACGCCCTGCCCGCCCGCCTGCGGCTGGCCATTCTCTGCCACCCAGCGCTCGATGCCGAAAGCGTCGATGATGCGGTATTCGAGCGCATACGGGCGCACCTCAAGCACAGCCTGGCGCACGGCGCGGCGGTGTTCGCGGCGGTCTTCCGGGCAGATCAGGTCAGCCCAGGCATGCGTGGTGCCGCGCATGAACTGGCACGCCGAAAAACCGGAAATCTCTTCGATGGCATCGCTGACAAAATCGATGGGGCCGTCGGGCCGGTAGCGGAAGACGGCACCCGGCACCTGCGTGACGATGGTACGGAAACGCTCTTCGCGCTGGCCCACATCTTCGAACAGCTGGCCGATGGCAGCGCGCATTTGTTCAAGCTGGGCCGTCAGACGCCCCAGTTCGTCATTGCTGTGCGACGCCAGCGGCGTGTCGAAATCGCCGTGCGACAGGCGGTCGGAAAAACGCGTCAGGCGGCGCAGGGGCTTGAGCAGGCGACGATTCAGGAACAGCACGATCAGCGCCATCGACACGGCCAGCTGCGCCCCCAGCACGAAAATATAGGACATCTGCTTTTCGCGCAGCTCCTGCTGGCTGCGCGCATCGTCCATCTCGACGACGACGTGGCCGATGCGTTCGCCGCGCACGAGGATGTCGCGCTCGGCGCGGTACAGATTGCCCACGGGCCGCTGCGGCGCCTGCAAGCGGATGAATTCCGTGTCGCCCTGCCCCAGCACCTTCACCTGCAGCACGGCGCGATCACGCATCACCGACTCGACCAGCGAATGGGCCGATTCCGCATTCATGTTCCACAGCGACTCCTGCACGCCCAGCGCCAGGATGTCCGCATTGCGCTGCAAGGCCTCGTTCAGGCTGGTGCGCGCCGACTGGCGCTCATGCACGCCGACCAGCACATAGCTGCCGAAAGTGGCGGGAACGACCAGGCCGCCAAATACCACCAGCAGCAAGGCGCCGTAGATCGACGAGCCGAACAGCACACGCAGGCTGGCGCGCAGGCGCTCATAAGGTGAATTAAACATGCGGCAACAGGGCGACAGGGATCAGGCAGGCGATCATTGAACTTTACAGGGGAAGTCGGGTGGTCAGGTGGGAAGAAACTTTATCAGGGGCAATTATGCATGGAAAAAGCGGGGAAAGTCACCAATAAACACACGCCAGCGCCTACCTCATGTCATATAAACAGGGTGGAAAAACCACACGCGGACCGGTGCGCCAGGCCGGCGCCAGCAGAAAAGCGCGCGGCTTGCTATCATCGCGCCACTTCATCTAGAGGAACCACCATGACCTTCTCCATCTACTCCGCTTCGATCCCCGTCTTCAAACAGATCCTGGGCAGCCTGGCCGCCATCCTGGACAAGGCAGAAACGCACGCGCAAGACAAGAAAATCGACCCGAACGCCCTGCTGCAGTTCCGCCTGTTCCCGGACATGCTGCCTTTCGTGCGCCAGATCCAGATCGCCACCGACTTCGCCAAAGGCTGCGGCGCGCGCCTGGCCGGCGTGGCCGTGCCGCCGTATGAAGACAGCGAACAGAGCTTTGCAGAACTGAAAGCGCGCATCGTGAAAACCATCGCCTTCCTGGAAAGCCTGCCGCAAGCGGACATCGACGGCAGCGAAACGCGCGCCATCACCACCGGCAGCGGCGAAAAGACCAAGCACTTCACGGGCCAGACCTATCTGTTCCATTACGCGCTGCCGCACTTCTTCTTCCACGCCACGACGGCATACGACATCCTGCGCCACAATGGCGTCGAAGTCGGCAAAAAAGATTTTATTGGCAGTTATTAATAGTTCACGCCAATAGTACCGGGGTCAGACCCTCAATGCCGTTGACACAAAAGTCATCGCTGACATGTGAGGGGGTCTGACCCCAGCAGTTGCTGCTGGCTTACCTAAGTATTCCGGCGCGGATAACCTTGAGAAAGAATCCGCACCCACACCACTTCCTTCTCTTCATCCGTCATCGACACCCAGTGGGCCACCTCCACCACGCTGCGGCCGCAGCCGCGGCAGATTTCATCGAAAGTCGTCGAGCACACGGCCACGCAGGGCGTATCGGGACGGGGCGGCAATGCCTTGTCCGTCATCAGGATACCTTCGGCAAGCCGAGCTTTTCCCAGCCTTCGACGCCCAACGCTTCCAGGGTGGCGATATTTTTATCAAAAATCTCCGACGCTTCCGGGAATGCCTCGACGGCGCGTTCGATGCTGTCTTCGCGCAGCAGGTGCAGGGTCGGGTAGGGCGAACGGTTGGTATAGTTGCTGATGTCGTCTTCGAACGTCTCGGCAAACTGGTAGTTCGGGTGGAAGCTGGCCACTTGCAGTTCGCCGGCCAGGTGCATGTCTTCCACGGCCGCGTCGGCCACATCGAGGAACTCGTTGTAGTCGAGGAAATCGTTCAGCGTATACGGATGGATCAGCAAGGTCGTGTCGATCTGCTCGGGGTCCGTGTCGGCCAGGGTTTGCAGCTCGTCCATCAGCATCGCCAGCAGATCCTCCGGATTGCTCGATTCACACACCACATAGCGGATCTGCTTCTTGACGTGCACGGCCTTGGCGAACGGGCACAGGTTCAGGCCGATCACGGCCTTTTCCAGCCAGGCAACGGTATTGGCGATGATGACGGCTTTGTCGTCGTCGTGGCGCGGCGGGGTGTTCATATGCATGACTCTCTATCAATAAGGCGACCGGCAGCCGAATGGCCGGCCAAAGCCAAATTGTACGCACTCTTTGCGCAGTCTCATACTGGACGGCTTGCCAGGCTTGCGCCAGTCCCCTCGCCATGTATGCTATAACAACGGCCGCATCACGCCTTGGGCAAATTAAATTTGCAATAATGACAGTATTTGTAAATGGAAAGTCAGGCGTTTCCCACTTATTGCCGCTTATTTCCTGTCATCAGGCTGACATAATTCTTGACTCAGGCATGGGGATATACGTACACTCGCTGCTGAATCATGGGTCTGTCCGATGTTTCTCCGACGACAACAATGGAACACTATGCACGAAAACTCCTTTAAATCTACCGTCCTGGCGGCGTTGGCCCTGGCGCTTGCGCCCGCCCTCAGCCAGGCGTACGAAGCCGGTGTTGAGAGCGATAACGCGCCAGTCGCCGCCGCCACCGCACCGGCCCTGATCCCGATGACCGCCCAGGTCACGGCGAAACTCCCCACCCTCGACAACCGCCTGCAAAAGACCGACCGCCTGCTGAAAAACCTCAGCGAGAACTCCGATCCGCTGCGCGAAGCCGACGTCTGGGGCCGCATCCGCAGCGGTTATGCCATTCCCGACATCAACAACCAACTGGTGGCCAACCACGTCAACTGGTACGCCACCCGCCCCGACTACATCGCCCGCACCACGGCGCGCGCCTCGCGCTACATCTTCCACGTGGTGCAGGAACTGGAAAAGCGCGGCATGCCGACGGAACTGGCCTTGCTGCCGTTTATCGAGTCCGCCTTCAACCCGCAAGCGTTCTCCAGCGCCAATGCGGCCGGCATGTGGCAATTCGTGCCCGCCACCGGGCGTGATTTCAACCTCAAGCAAAACATGTTCAAGGACGAGCGCCGCGGCGTGCTGGCCTCGACCGATGCGGCCCTGACCTACCTGCAGCGCCTGTATGACATGTTTGGCGACTGGCAACTGGCCCTGGCCGCCTACAACTGGGGCGAAGGCTCGGTGCAGCGCGCCATCAAGAAAAACCAGGCGCTGGGCAAGCCGACCGACTTCGAAAGCCTGGCCGACCTGATGCCGGCCGAAACGCGCAACTACGTGCCGAAACTGCAAGCGGTGAAAAATATCATCGCCAATCCGGCCCAGTTCGGCCTGACCCTGCCCGTGGTCGACAACCAGCCGTATTTCACGGCCATCGACAAGACCAGCGACATCGACATCACCGTCGCCGCCCAACTGGCAGAGCTGTCAATGGATGAATTCAAGGCCTTGAATCCGCAATTTAACCGCCCCGTCATCATCGGCGGCGAAAAGACCAAGATTCTGTTGCCGCAGGAAAATGCGGCCAAGTTCACCACCAACCTGGCGCAATGGGGCCATGCCTTGTCGAGCTGGACCACGCACAAGATCACCAATGCGCGCGAACGCATCGAAACCCTGGCGTCGAAATTCGGCACCACGGCCGACGTGCTGCGCCAGGCCAACAACATTCCCCTGCGCACGCGCCTGCGCGCCGGTTCCACCATCCTCGTGCCGAAAACCTCGGCCACGATGAACAAGGACATCACCCAGGAAATCGCCGACAGTGCCACCATGCTGCTGGAAGCGGATCGTCCCGAACGGGCGGCCAAGTCCGCGCGCCGCCTCGCCAAGGGCGGCAAGGTGCAAGCCGCGCCGATTTCCCTGGTGAAACCACGCATCCAGCGTGGCGGCGGCGGCAACAAGGCAAAGGCCCGTCACTGATCGCCCGAGCCGCATAGATTTACCTCACCGGCCGCCACAGCTTTGCTGTCGCGGCCGGTTGTACATCCGCTCCATCACCCCAGACAGGAGTCGTCATGGCTTTCTTGCAAGGCAAAAAAATCCTCATCACGGGCTTGCTGTCGAACCGTTCCATCGCCTACGGCATCGCCAAGGCTTGCCACCGCGAAGGCGCCACCCTCGCCTTCACGTATGTGGGCGAACGCTTCAAGGAGCGCATCACGGAATTTGCGGCTGAATTCGGCAGCGACCTGGTGTTCGAATGCGACGTATCGAGCGATGAACAGATCGGCGCCGTCTTCAGCGACCTGGCCCGGCACTGGGAACACTTGGACGGCCTCGTGCACGCCATCGGCTACGCCCCGCGCGAGGCGATTGCCGGCGACTTCCTCGACGGCCTGTCGCGCGACAGCTTCCGCATCGCGCACGATATCTCCGCCTACAGCTTCCCCGCCATGGCCAAGGCCGCCCTGCCCCTGCTGCATCCGGGCGCCTCGGTCCTGACCCTGACCTACCTGGGCGCCATGCGCGCCGTGCCCTACTACAACACCATGGGCCTGGCCAAGGCTTCGCTGGAAGCGTCCGTGCGCTACCTGGCCGAATCGCTGGGCCCGCGCGGCATCCGCGCCAACGCCATCTCGGCCGGCCCCATCAAGACCCTGGCCGCCTCCGGCATCAAGGATTTCAGCAAACTCCTGGGCTTTGTCGCCGAACACGCCCCGCTGCGGCGCAACGTCACCATCGAGGAAGTGGGCAACACGGCCGCTTTTTTACTATCCGACCTGGCCTCGGGCATCACGGGCGAAATCAGCTACGTCGATGGTGGCTTTTCGCAAGTGATGGCCGTCAATCCGGAGCTAGAGTAATCCATTGCTGGTCGATATTGGCGACATCGCACGTCGCCTTTCTCGCCCCCCCCCCAAGAAAGACATCGAAGCGGCGCCGCGCCACGCGGAAAACCAAGACTGGGGCAAAATCGATTGCGCCTGCCATGATGATGGCCGCCGCTGCCCGCCGACTCCGCCGCCAGGCTTGCCTAAGCCACAGAAAACTACGTATTCTTACTGATTTCGCATAGGAAACATCGTCAAAACGTGGTAGGACTGTCGTTTCTTCCCATTTAGACCGTGCAAAACGGCGTCAAATACGGTATAGTGTCGTTGTGCGCTGCAATATGTTCCCTTGAAGCGAAGACAACACCGCAGTACAGCAATACAAATTTAGCAGCTTCGCAAGCCTTAGCGCATCCACAGGATGCCGCTTATAAAGCCCTCCCGCCTTGTGTGTCGCACCTGACACCGTCCCGGCGCAAAGCTTTTGTGCCGAAATTTCTTTCTAGTTGAGTCATTTCGTTTTGGTTGGCGTTGCTATTTTGCGTTCTGCTTTTTGCAAGAACGCTGATTTTTACGAAAGAAAAGAATGACATTTGAATCCTTAGGCCTGCATCCGTCCATCATCGCCGCTCTGACCGAATCGGGCTACACCGCGCCAACCGCGGTACAGTCGCAAGCGATTCCAGCGGCGATCGAAGGCCGCGACCTGCTGGTCTCGTCGCAGACCGGTTCGGGCAAGACGGCAGCTTTCATGCTGCCATCGCTGCACAAACTGGCCAGCGCCGAACAAAGCGCCGCCGGCAAGACGCCAAACCAGGAAATGCAAGCATCGCGCGCCCGCGGCGAGCGTCCACGTTTCAAGGCTGCCCAGCCAAAAATGCTGGTGCTGACGCCAACGCGCGAACTGGCCCTGCAAGTAACGACCAACACCGACAAGTACAGCACCGGCATCCGCCGCATCAAGGCTGTATCGATCCTGGGCGGCATGCCTTACCCTAAACAGATGCAATTGCTGGCCAAGAATCCTGAGATTCTGGTCGCTACCCCTGGCCGTCTGATCGACCACATGGACTCGGGCAAGATCGACTTCTCGCAACTGGAAATCCTGGTGCTGGACGAAGCCGACCGCATGCTGGACATGGGTTTCATCGACGACATCGAAAAGATCGTGGAAGCGACGCCAGAAGGCCGTCAAACCATGCTGTTCTCGGCAACGCTCGACGGCGTCGTCGGCAACATGGCCCGCCGCATCACGAAAAACCCGCTGGTCATCCAGATCGCCGGTTCGTCGAACAAGCATGAAAACATCACCCAGCGCGTGCACTTCGTCGACGACCTGTCGCACAAGAATCGCCTGCTGGACCACCTGCTGCGCGACGAATCGCTGGACCAGGCTGTTGTATTCACCGCCACCAAGCGTGACGCCGACACCATCGCCGACCGTTTGAACATCGCCGGCTTCTCGGCTGCCGCCTTGCACGGCGACATGCACCAGGGCGCGCGTAACCGCACCCTGGACGGCATGCGCCGCGGCCAGGTCAAGGTGCTGGTTGCCACCGACGTTGCCGCCCGCGGTATCGACGTGCCAACGATCACCCACGTGTTCAACTACGATCTGCCGAAGTTCCCGGAAGACTACGTCCACCGCATCGGTCGTACCGGCCGCGCTGGCCGCAATGGCCTGGCCATCTCGCTGGTGAACCACGCTGAAGGCATGAACGTCAAGCGCATCGAACGCTTCACCAAGCAATTGATCCCGGTCAATGTCATCGAAGGTTTCGAGCCAAAGAAAACGGCATCGGCACCACGTTCGAGCGCCCGTCCAGGCGGCTGGAAACCAGGCGACAACCGTGGCGGCGCGAAGCCAGGCCAACGCACGTTCAGCAAGCCGGGCGCACCACGCAAGGACGGCGCGCCTAGCACTGGCGGCGGCTACAAGGGCTCCAACCCACGCAGCACCGACGGCGCACGCCGCAGCTACGGCGACCGTTAATCACGGCGCCCCGCCGCTAATAGGCGGCAGGCAATAAAAACGGCCACCAGATCACTCTGGTGGCCGTTTTTTTATGCCAACGGCTGTTACTTCTTCGACACCTTCTGGCGTGACAGCTTGCGCAGCTTGGCTTGCTCGAAGCGCACCTGCTGCTCCGGCGTCTCCAGCACCAGCGGCGGCACGGCCACGGGTTTGCGGTTGGCATCCACGGCGACCATCGTGAAATAGCAGCTGTTGGCATGGCGCACCAGGCGCTGCTGGATATTTTCCGTCACCACGCGGATGCCCACCTCCATCGACGTCGTCCCCGTGTAATTGATCGAGGCGAGGAACGTCACCAGTTCGCCCACGTGGATGGGCTGCAAGAACATCACCTGGTCGACGGACAGGGTGACCACATAACTGCCCGAATAGCGGCTGGCACAGGCATAGGCGACGCTATCAAGATATTTCAGGATGGTGCCGCCGTGCACGTTGCCGGAAAAGTTGGCCATATCGGGCGTCATCAAGACCGTCATCGTCAGTTCGTGGGCCGACCAGTTCATCGCGCTGTCCAAAGTGTTCTCCAAAGGGGAAAATAGGGGGGATGTGAAAACCGGCCCCAGGGGCCGGCGTAGACCTTACAGGCCCAGGGTGTCGATATCGGCCAGCGAGTCGCGGCCCTTGTCGGAAATGTCGTGGCCCTCGCCGTCTGCGCGCGCCACGATGTGGGCTTTCTTGCCCAGGAAATAGGCCACATCCGACTCCAGCTTGGTCAGCGGATCGGTGGCGACTGCGCGCAAGCCCATGATGCAGCGGCGCAGGAACAGCAGTTGTTGTGCTTTCTCGGTGATGGACAGACGGCCATCACGGGCATAGCTGAGCAGCTTCAGGCCCGACAGGCGCTTGGCATTGCGGGCAACGCAAGCGCTGGGGCGCTCGGTCTTGATGCCGCGTGCAACTTGCTCCAGCGCGTCATATTCATCGGTTGTTAATTTCTCGTTCTTCATTACTCTTCCATAAAAGGCCAGGTGTTCGGCCCCCATGGTACGCGCCCCGCTGCGCATCGGCAACAGGCAACGTGAATCAAGCGCCGCCCGCCGGGCGGACGAACGACTGAAACACGCGCGTGATGGCTGTTATTTGTAGCTGCGCAGCAGCAGCCATGCCAGGCCGCAACCAGCCACGGCGCCCGCCAGGGCCAGCGCTGCGAGGTTCTTGCTGGTGATCACGGGGCGCCGGCCCAGGTAGATTTTATTATGCAAGGAATTGCCCACGATGGTCTCCTGTACAAGAATTTTTATGATGTCTCATTATAAGAACAGAATCGTGACGGCCGCATGACACTCAACAGTTAGAGCTTAATTTGTATCCACTCGGCAACATTTATTGACGTTTTTGTTGTTTAAATGGCGTGGCGATGCCGGCTATCGCGCAGTCCATTTCTGATTGGAAATAAACGCGGCGCACGCCGGCCCGCCGCGCGCCATGGCGCGACAAACCGCTCACTGCATCTTGACGGGCGGTGACGGCGGCGACGGCTCCTCGACCGGCACGGGGTCGATCTGTGGCGGCTGTTCCGGCGGCGGCATGAGGGGATCGCCTTCCGGCGGTGGCGGCATATCGGGTTCGGGCGTGCTGTGCGCGCGCAGCGGGGCATGGCGGGATTGTGCTTGCATGGTGACCTCCTTTGCCCCACTGTAACCGATGCGGCCAAATCCTGGCGCCCGCAAGTGACAGGCAAGTGCGGGAACTAAAAGGCGTAGCGCCACTCCAACTTGACAGCTATCTCCTCGTGCGAGTGCAAGCGATCCCCATGGCGCGCAAGAAAATCCTCTTTATGGCCGAGGCAGTGACCCTGGCCCATGTTGGCCGCCCCCTGAGCCTGGCCGAAGGCCTGGACGAGGACGCGTACGAGGTGCACTTTGCCTGCGCCGATGGGTACGACTTTTGTTTCAAGCAAGCCCCCTTCCGGCGCTGGCGCATCGACAGTATTTCATCGCTGCAATTTCTGCAAGCGCTGGCCCACGGCAAGCCCGTCTACACGGAAAGTACCCTGCACGCGTACGTGGAAGACGACTTGCGCCTGCTCAATGCCGTCCGACCCGACCTCGTGATCGGCGACTTCCGCCTGTCGCTATCGGTCAGCGCGCGCCTGCAGCGCATTCCCTACATTACCATCAGCAATGCCTACTGGAGTCCCTACGTGTGCCAGCACTACACGGTGCCCAGCCTGCCCCTGACAGGCATGCTGCCCATCTGGCTGGCCGCGCCCCTGTTCAAGCTGATCCGTCCGCTGGCTTTCGCTGCGCATGCCGTGCCCCTGAACCGCGTGCGTCGCCGCCATGGCCTGCCATCGCTAGGCAGCGACCTGCGGCGCATCTACACGGATGCCGACCGCACCCTGTACGCGGATATTCCGCAACTGTTCCCGCCGCACAACATGCCGCCCACGCACGACTACCTGGGCGCCGTCATCTGGGCCCCGCCGCTCGACTTGCCGGACTGGTGGCAGCGCCCCGAACTGAGCAGCGGACGGCCCATCATCTACGTCACCCTGGGCAGTTCCGGCCAGGGGCAATTGCTGCCGCGCGTGCTGCGCGCGCTGGCGCCGCTGCCCGTCATCGTGTTGGCGGCCACGGCCGGCACCATCCGTGTCGATGCCGTGCCACCGAATGCCTATGTCGCCCCCTTCCTGCCTGGCGACGCGGCCGCCAGGCGCGCCAGCCTGGTGATCTGCAACGGCGGCAGCCCTACCAGCCAGCAGGCGCTGATGGCAGGCGTGCCCGTCATCGGCATCGCCGGCAACCTCGATCAATTTCTCAACATGCACGCCATCGCGGGCACAGGCGCCGGCCTGCTGCTGCGCGCCGACCGTTTCCAGGAAACCGCCTTGCGCCATGTCGCCGCGCGCATGCTCGACGATGGCAGGGCCAGGCTGGCGGCGCGCCAGCTGGCCACGGCCATGCGCGACTATGTGCCGGGGCAACGCTTGCTGCCCCATATGCATGCCCTGCTGGACCCGCTACCGCAGGGCGACCAGGCTTGACAAATGGCGTCGGCTTTTCTTACAGCGCGTCCGGCAAGCCCTGCACCACGTCAACAAAAGCACGCCAAGTCATTGATTTCAAAAGAACCTCATGCGTTGGCATGGAAGTCGCTTGGTACTGGTCATGAGCACCTGCCGACAGGACTCAGGCACGACATCCACTCAACCCCATGATATGAGGTAAGCCAAATGAAACGGTCACATTTAAAACGACTCCCGGGCGCAGCCGCACTGGCCATGCTGTGCGTGGCCGGTAGCGCACAGGCGGGCGGCTACGGCTATTCCTACAACAACATCTTCGGTCTGCAGATCGCCGCCGCGACGGGCTCGATCACCGCCCTGGACAGCACCACCATCTCGCGCAGCACGGCCACCCTGAACGGCGTGAGCGTCATCCAGGGCGGCACAGGCACACTCGACTCGCCACGCGCCAATGTCGGTGCCGTCACCAAGGGCGAGAACGACTTCACGAAACAAGGCCCCTCTGGCAATTACTCGCGCGGCGACGCGCAGATCGTCAGCACGCAATTCCCATCGTTCCCACCGGGCTCGACTTCCACACAGACGGTCAACGTGGCCGAAGTCCACCTGGATACCCCCTCGGGCACGGCCGACGCCTCCGGACGCAATGGCTCGACCACCGGCTTTTCCGTCAACTTCGTGGTCGGCTCGCCCACGGCGACGCTGAGCTTTGACTTCCTGGCGTCGCCGTTCATGCAGGTTTTCTTGCAAAGCAATGTCGGCATCTTGTCCGCGGCGACAGCCAACCTGGTGGTCACCTTCACCATCACCGATGCAAGCGGCGCAACGGTGTTCAACTGGACGCCAGATGGCGTCATCGGCTCCGGTATCTTTGGCGGCTCAGAGAACGCCGATGGCGCCAACCTGAACACCAGCCTGGCGACCACTTTCCTCACGCGCGGCAATCTATTCACCTACGACCCATCCGGCTGCGGCACGCCCACCGGCACCGGGGTGGGCACCGCTTGCGGCAGCAACTTCAGCGCCGTCAGCAATGCCTTAACGGCAGGCAACTACACCCTGACTTTGAACGCCGTGGAAAGCGTAGACCTGGTGAAACAGGCCGCGACACCGGAACCGGGTACCCTGGCACTGCTGGGCCTGGGCTTGGCCGGCCTGGGCTATGCCCGCCGCCGCAAGGTCGCCGGCTGAACCTGGCAACAGGGGGATGCACAGGCGAGGGCTTTCCTCGCCTTTTTTATGCCGCGCCCTGTCGGTTTTCCTTACAGCGCAGCGGCCATATAGCAAGCTGCCGCTGCGCCACCGCCTGAGCAGGAAAGGGATGGCCAAAGGATTTCCATGCATAGTTCTTCTCGCACCCGACTCGCCGCTGCCCTGCTGGCCCTGCTAATGCTGGCATGGCACGCCGGCGCCAGCGCAGCTGCCTATGCTTATTCATACATGAGTGTGTTTGGCCTGGTCATCAGAAACCCCACCGGCGCCACCTCGCTCATCAGTAATATCGACCTGTCGCGCACCACCGCCACGCTCAACGGCAGCAGCATCATCAATGGCGGCAGCAATGAGATCGACGCGCCGCAAGCGGCACGCGGCGCCGTCACCAAGGGACAAAACGACTTTAGCCAGCAAGGCATGGGCAGCGCCGCGTATGCGCGCGGCGAGGCGCAAATCGTCAGCTCGCAAATCCCCCCTTTTCCACCGGGCTCGACCAGCACGCAGGCCGTGAATGCGGCGGAAACTTTCCTGGCGGGCAGCGGCAGCGCCGATGCCTCAGGCAGCAACGGTTCCAGCACGGCGATGGCCGTCAATTTCGTCGTCGGCCAGCCGGGCGCCACCCTGGCCTTCGACTTCCGGGCCCTGCCGTTCATGCAGCTCTACCTGGATGCTGCGGCCGGCGCGGGCTCGGCGGCCACCACCAACATGGCGCTGACCTTTACCATCATCGATGAAAATGGCCAGATCGTCTTCAACTGGGCGCCCGACGGTAAGCTCGGTTCAGGCATCCTGGGCGGCAGCGAACTGGCCGATGCGGCCAGCCTCAATACCGGCTACACGCAAACGCCGCTGACCAGCGGCAGCATGTTTAGCTACGACCCCGGCGGCTGCGGCACGCCCACGGGCACGGGCATCGGCACGACGTGCGGCGGTCAGTATGGCGCCGTCACGGACAATCTCATCGCCGGCAGCTACACCCTGGTGTTGCACATACTTAACAGTTCCGAGCTGGCCTATGTGCCGCGCACCACGCCGATACCGCTACCGGGCACATTGCCGCTGCTGGCGGCTGGCCTGGCAGCGCTGGCCAGCCTGGCGCCACGGCGCCACCGCTGACACTGGCGCCCGCATGGCGTCACGCGCACCTCACTGCACCGTCGTCGCCACCAGCAAGTCTTTTAGCGGACGGCGCAGCGAGCGCGCACTGGCCGCCGGGCCGGCACCGATGCGCCCGAGAAACACAGCCCGCTCAAACGCCACCGCCCCCAGCACCACCTGGCATTGCACGGCCAATGCCTGCGCCATTTCCTGCATGCCATCGGTACGCGAAAAGGTGCGCCGTTCACGCACATAGCGGGCAAAGATCAGCGGCGTCAGTTCCGGCTGCAACTGCAGGCCCAGCTGCGTGGCCGTCAGCCAGAAACGCTGCATGGCGCGGCCGGCCGCCACGTAATCGTCAATGTGGCGCGGTGACGTCTCGGCCAGCAGCACGAAATGCGCGCCGCAATACAGGCCGGGCAGCAAGTCCATCTGCAGCCGCGGGGCAATGGTGCCAGCCAGCCAGGTATTGAAAAAATCCACGCGGCGCCAGCTATGCATGACCCAGCGCATCAGGCGCGCCGTCATCGCGTCGACACCGAGCGCCAGCTCCGGGATGCGGTCACTGCTGTAGCGCGCACCCCATTCGATCACGTCGCGGTGCACCTTGTGCGCTTCGGGCATGGTCAGGCGCAGCTTCGCATTGTCGAACATCAGGCGCGCGCAGGCCAGGCGCGCGCGCCAGCCCTCGAACCACTGCACGGCGTAGCCGGGCGGCAAGCTGGCCGCCAGCACCGCCTTTTCGCTGGCGCGCAAGCTGCGCGTGCTGAGCCGGCGCCGCTGCACGCTGCGCTGCGGCAGGAAGGCCGCCAGCGGATCAGGCAACATGCCGGGGCTGTCGAGCAGGCGCACATCGAAGGTGGGCAGCGTGTCGGGCACGGACAGACGCCGACGCGCCTCCAGGCACAAGCCATGGCTGCTGGCCGCCAGTGCCATGCTTTCGAGCAAGGCGCCCAGCGACAGCTGGCTGGGATGGCCGTCGAGGTCGTACACGCAGTGGCTGCGCGTATCGAAACCATGCACGACCACGTGGCGCGGGTCCACAACTTCAAAACGCCATGGCTGCGTGTTGTCGCCGCTGGGCGCCCAACGCGCCTGCTCGAGGATGTCTTCCAGTACGGGATCGATCTGCGGTGCTTGCGCCATCTACCCTCCCTGCGCTGCGCGGCGCCGCTTGATGATGGCCATCGCCAGGCGCTGCAGCGGATGACGGTTGCCGCCGGGACGCCAGGTATGCACGAGCTTGTTGCGGTAGGCGTCGAAATGCATGCCGTGCGGCGCCGCCATCACCTTGCCCCGTCTTAACAAAATCTTCAACGCTTCCGTGGCGGCCGCCCCTGCGCACAGCTGGCAACCCATGATCGTCGACGGTCCGCGCCGCTCCTTCAGGTTGATGGCGGACGGATCGACCAGGTAGGGGCCGTGCAAGCCGGCCGGCGCCAGCCCGACGAGAAAGCGCAGGGCTTTTTCCTCTTCCGGCAAGTCGCCCCAGCCAAAATACTCTTCGAACGTCATGCCGCCCGGCATAAAGCTGAGCACGGCCGTGCCCATGCCCAGCGGCGCCGCCGTGATGGCAGGGATGCCCAGGCGCGCGCAAGTGGCGAAGGTGGCCTGGCGCGCGGCAAAGGCGAAGAAATCCAGGCCGTCCACGTACAGGTCGACACCGGCAAAAAACGCGGCCAGGTTGCTGTCGTGTACACCCTCGGGAAATGGTGTGATCTCCAGTTCGGGATTGATATCACACGCCATCCGCGCCAGCACTGCGGCCTTGGGCTGGCCCAGGGTGGACATCATGGCGCCGGCCTGGCGGTTGAAGTTGGCGATATCGAAGGTGTCGAAATCGGCGATGTGAAATGCGCCGATGCCCAGCCGCGCCAGGGTCAGCAAGTGCACGCCGCCCACGCCACCCATGCCGGCAATGGCCACGCGCTTGCCGCGCAAGCTGTCTTGCTCCGCCCGCGTGACCCAGCCCAGGTTACGGGAAAATGCCGTGTGATAGGAAAAACCGTCTGTCATGCCCCACCCCTTCTCTTCGTCCACTAAGGGCCAAGAAAGGTTAGACAGACGGTCAGGCGCTAAGTTCCCGCCAGGACGACAGCCTAGCGCGCCAGGCGGCGCTGGGCCGCCGGTCCCGTGCGCGGGGGCGGCGCTGCGTGCCGCGCCACGGCGCCCACTTTGAACACGCTGACGATCTGCGCCAGCCCCGCCGCCTGCTCGTTCATGGCTTGCGCCGCCGCCGAAGCCTGCTCGACCAGGGCCGAGTTTTGCTGCGTCATGTTATCCATCTCGACGATGGCCTGGTTGATCTGCTCGATGCCGGCGCTCTGCTCGGCGCTGGCCGAAGAAATCTCGGCCACGATATCGGTCACATGCTGCACGCTGGAAACGACTTTTTCCATCGTCTCGCCCGCCAGCGCCACCAGTTTTTCACCGGCACCCACTTGCTCGGCGGAACTGTCGATCAATTGCTTGATCTCCTTGGCTGCGGCAGCCGAGCGTTGCGCCAGGTTGCGTACTTCACTGGCGACGACGGCGAAGCCACGGCCCTGCTCGCCCGCGCGCGCCGCTTCCACGGCCGCGTTCAAGGCCAGGATATTCGTCTGGAAGGCGATACCGTCGATGACGGCGATGATGTCGCCGATCTTTTTCGACGAGGCATTGATGACGCCCATGGTGTCGACCACCTGGCTCACCACGCCGCCCGCCTGCGTCGCCACTTGCGAGGCAGAAATAGCCAGCTGGTTGGCCTGGCGCGCATTATCCGCATTCTGGCGCACGGTCGAGGTCATCTCTTCCATGGTCGAAGCCGTCTCTTCCAATGATCCCGCCTGCTGTTCCGTGCGCGCCGACAGGTCGTGGTTGCCCGAAGCAATCTCGCCCGACGCCGTGGAAATGGCATCGGCATCGTTGCGCACCTGGCTCACCAGATGCGCCAGGTTGTCGCGCATGGCCTTGATGGCCATCAACAGGCTGGACGTATCGCCGGGACGCGTGTCGATCTGCGTGGTGAGGTCGCCCTGGGCGATTTGTGCCACGATGGACGCTGCATAATCGGGTTCGCCACCGAGCTGGCCCAGGATACGGCGCAGCATCAGGGTCGCCAGGGCGCCCACCACCAGCATCAGCGCACCGCCGATGGCCAGCAGCACGCCCGCCTGGGCCCAGAATTTGTGGTTGATGTCATCGATATACGTGCCTGTGCCGATGAGCCAGTCCCACGGCGCAAATTTCACCACGGCATACATCTTTGCCACCGGGTCCTTCACGCCGGGACGCGTGCCATCGGCCTGCACCAGGCCGATGCGGCTGCTGGCCAGGGCCGCGCGGTAGCGGTCGCCCGACTGCTGCATATTCTTTTGCGGCACGCCGATGCGCGAGGCATTCGGGTGTACGTACAGCAAGTCGGTGCTGAAATCGCGCACAAAATAATACATCTCGTCCTTGACGAAGCTGCCGATGGCCAGCTTGGCCTGCTGCTGTGCCTGCTCACGCGTGAGCTTGCCCGACTGTTCCAGCGCATACGCCTTTTCCACCGAGGCATTGGCCAATTCCACCAGCACCGTCAATTGCTCGACCCTTTCCGCCATCATGGTCTGGCGCAAGGAATACAGCGAGAATGAAGCGATCAGGACGATGCCCAGCAAGGTGCTGAAACACAGGAGGAGAATGCGCGAACGGAGAGTCATGGGTGCCTGGGTAGAAAATAAAGCGTGGAATTATAAACAATTTCCAGGTGGAAATCTTTTTAAAAAAGCAAAGCGGGCGGCGCTACCAGGCTGATGCCCGGCAGGCACCGCCCGCTGTGTTGTTACTTGCTTGTTACTGGAGGATCACGCCAGCGCTTCCTTGGCCGCCTCTTCCGGTGTCAAGCCGTCGTAGAACTGGTCGGTAAACCACTCGACCTGCTCTTCAATATGGTCCTGCGCCTGCGCCACAGTGGCGCCGCCGGCCACGAGGAAACCTTCGACCTCGATGCACCAGTTGATCAACTCCAGAGTTTCCGGATCGAGCTCTTCTTTCTTAGCCATCGTATTTCCTTGCCTGTTAATTTTCAGTATCACATCAATAAGCGACAGTTTAACAGCTTCGCCACGCTGCCGCCCCTGCCGTTCAACAATGAAGGTTACTTTACTGCAACGTTTTTACGTTCCGGATACAGCACCACCTGTACATAATTGTGCATGTCCAGATAGCGCTGCGCCGCCAGTTTGACGGCTTGCGGCGTGATGGCGCGCACGCGCTGCGCGTAGCGCAGGATGTGCGCGGGGTCGCGCCCCTGGGTTACTGACGCCATCAATTGGTTCATCCAGTAGCGGTTTTCGCGCAGCGACTTTTGCTGGCGCGTGATCCAGTTCAGCTTAACCTTTTCCAGGTCCGCCGCGGACGGCCCCTCCGCCTTCATCTTGTTGATTTCGGCAAAGGCAGCGGCGATCACCTTGTCGACGTTTTCCGGTCCCGTCGGCAAGTTCAATGCCACGGAATAATGGCCATACGGATGCTGGCCCATCGAGGTTTCGAAGCCGCCGCCATAGATCATGCTCATCTTTTCACGCAGCACTTCGATGACTTTCAGGTTCAGCACCTCGCCCAGTGCCTGCAGGGTCAGCTTTTGCTCGTCCGAGTACGCAACGTCGCCATTGAAGGTGATGGAAATCGTGCTTTTGGGCTCACTGCCCATGTAGATATCCTTCTTAACGACACCGGTCACGGGCCGCATGCCCACGTCGCGGTAGGCGTGCGAAACGTCGGCCACGGGCAAGGTGCCCAGGTAGCTGGCGATCAGCGGTTTGATCTTGTCGAGCTCGAAGCTGCCCGTAAAGATGAAGGTCATGTCGCGCGCGCTGGAAAAACGCTGGCGGAAGATGTCCAGCGCGCGGTCCAGGCTCACCTTATCGAAGTCGGCCGCGCGCGGCACGCCATCGACGCGGGGGTTGTCGCCAAACATGGCGTGCTGGACGGCATCGTAAAACACGGCTTCCGGCTGCGCCATGCTGTTTTTCGCCAGGTCTTGCTGCTTGCCGATAAAGGATTGATACAGGCCCGTGTCCTTGCGTACGTCATGGAAATACAGATACACCAGCTGCAACATGGCTTCCACGTCGGCGCTGCTGGCCGAACCGCCAAAGCCTTCGCTCAGTTCGCCCAGCGAAGCGCCCACATTGACCGTTTTTCCTGCCAACACCTTTTGCAAGTCCAGCGGCGCGAGGTCTTTCAGCCCCATGCTGCCGACCACGGCGCTGGCGTAGCGGGCGCTATAGATATCGGCATCGCCAAACAGGGACTGGCCGCCGAAGCGGGTCGAGCCCATCAGCACCTGGTCATTCTTGAAGTCCGTCGGCTTGAGCAGCACGCGCACGCCATTGCCCAGGGTCAGTTCCGTCACGCCGATGGCGCTATTGAACTTCTCCGAGACGATGCTGCCGCCGGCCGGCGGCCCTTCCATCAATTTGCTGGCAAGCACTTTTTCCATGCGCGGTTCGACCTTTTGCTGCTCGGCTTGCGCCACCGCATCGAGCAATTGCTGCTGCGTCGGCACGCTGGCGCCCGCTTTCGGCTCGGCGCCCATGAAGACCACCAGTTTCTTTTGCTGATCGGGAATGACCTTGGCCACCGTCTCATTGATTTCCTGCAAGGTCACCTGCGGCAAGAGTTCCTGCGCGTACAGCAATTCATTGGCGATGCCGGGGATGGGTTCCTGCTCCAGGAAGTTGCGCGAATACTCGGCCACGAAACCGGCCGAATCGGATTTGTCGCGTTCGCTGTACGCGCGCTCGTAATTGCGCAGCATGTTCTTGCGCGCACGGTCCAGCTCATCCTGGCTGAAACCGAAGCGGCGCGCCCGTTCATCTTCTTGCACCAGCGCATCGACGGCCGGCCGCACGCCCCCCTTGCCCAGCAAGGCATACGCGCTGAACGATTCATAACCGCGCACCAGCTTGCCCATGCTGCTGCCACCCTGAATGAAGGGCGGGTTCGCCTGCTGCGTCAATTCCTGCATGCGCGCACTGAGCATTTGCCCATACAGGTTCTCGATCATCTGGCCACGGTAATCGGCAATGGTGGCGGGTTCCTGCGCGGCACGGATCGGGTAGCGGATGAAGACGGTGTCGTCGGGCGCTTCCTTGTCCGTGATCACCAGCGCTTCCGTTTGCGAACGCTGCGGCACTTCCGCATACAGGCGCGGGCGCGGTTTCGCGGGGTTTTTCAGCTTGCCGAAATGCTGGCGTATCATCGCTTCAGCTTGTTTCGGCTCCACATCGCCCACCACCATCACGGCCATCAGGTCGGGACGATACCAATCCTTGTAGAAACGCTTGATGGCTTCCGGCTTGAACGTTTTCAAGACGGATTCCTTGCCGATCGGCATGCGTTCCGCATAGCGCGAACCGTTCAGCAGCTTCGGATACAAGACCTTGTTCATGCGGTCGCTGGCGCCCTTGCCCAGGCGCGCCTCTTCCAGCACGATGCCGCGCTCGCTGTTGATGTCGGCCGGATTGAATTTCAAGCCATGCGCCCAGTCTTCCAGCACGAGAAAACCCTTTTCCAGGTTTTCCTTCTTGTTCGTCGGAATCGGCAGCACGTACACGGTTTCATCGAAACTCGTGTAGGCATTCAAGTCGGCGCCGAATTTCACGCCGATCGATTGCAAATAGGAAATGAGCTCATTGCGCTTGAAATGCGTGGAGCCATTGAAGGCCATGTGTTCCGTAAAATGCGCCAGTCCTTGCTGGTCGTCATCTTCCAGGATGGAACCGGCTTTCACCACCAGGCGCAATTCCACTTTCTGCGCGGGACGGGCATTTTTCTTGATGTAATAGGTCAAGCCGTTCGGCAGTTTCCCGACGGTCACTTCTGGTGCCAGCGGCAGGGGATCGCTCAAACGGATTTCCGCCTGGGCCATGCAGGCGCACGCCAGCAAGACGGCGCCCGAGATCAGGCGTAATTTACTCAGCTTCATGTATTCTCAACGGTAAAATTCAGTAAGCGTACCTTACACTGAAATCGTCTTTCCGCCATTAAAAACAGCTTAGGAAAACCTGCGTTCCCGAGGCAACTTTGCCGAATGACAAACGCAACCTTGCCCCGCCACGCTTTTCATCTGTGCTAAAGTATTGTCGCCGGTCATGTGGACCGGCACAACAATACGTCTTCGGGGCGGGGTGCGATTCCCCACCGGCGGTAAGACCGGCAACGGTCAAGCCCGCGAGCGCTTTCCAGGCACCGCCTGGTGAGGTCAGCAGATCTGGTGTGATGCCAGAGCCGACGGTATAGTCCGGATGAAAGAAGATGTGCAGTAAACGCGATGTCCCATCGACCTGTCGATGCGGCCAGTTGCGTCTATTCGCTTGCCCTGCAGCGTTTTTCGCCTATGCGAGGAGCGTTTCACCATGTTAGTCAACAGCTATACCCTGCTTTCCAACGATCTGGAAGGTCGCATCCAGTCCGCCCTGGCCGCCATGCGTGCCGGCATTCCCGTTATCCTGCTCGACGATTTCGACCGTGAAAACGAAGCCGACCTGATCCTGTCGGCCGAGAAAATCACGCACGAAACCATGGCGTTGCTGATCCGCGAATGCAGCGGCATCGTTTGCCTGTGCCTGCCGACGGATGTCGTCAGCGCGCTGGCATTGCCGCCCATGTCGTCCGACAATGGCAGCCGCTACGGCACGCCGTTCACCGTGTCCATCGAGGCGCGCGACGGCGTCACGACGGGTGTGTCGGCCGCCGACCGCGTCACCACCATCCGCGCCGCCATCGCCAAGGACGCCAAGCCAGCCGACCTGGTGCGCCCTGGCCACGTATTCCCCTTGCGCGCCGCGCCCGGTGGGGTGCTCGAGCGCCGTGGCCATACGGAAGGCTCCGTCGACCTGTCGCGCATGGCGGGCCTGAACCCGGCCGCCGTGCTGTGCGAGCTGATGAATCCGGACGGCAGCATGATGCGCGGCGACGCGATCGAACGCTTTGCCGAACTGCATGGCATGCCGATTCTCACCATCGAAGAACTGGTGGAGTGGCGCAGCACGCGCGAGCAATAAAGCGTCAGGCGGTCACGGCCTTCGGCAGATGCACATGCCGATACACGAGACCGGCCGCCAGGCCATACGCGACGACAATCGTCGCGTATGCCAGCGGCAGGCGCAGCGACCATTCCTGTACCATGTGCAGGATGCTGCCGATCAGCGCCACGCCCACCAGCGCGCCAATTTGGCGGTTCGCATTCAGGGCCGCTGCCGCGCTATTCGCATGCTGCTTGCCGGCCACCCGCATCACGGTGGCCGTCATGGCGGGAATGGCGATGCCGATGGCCACGTTCATGACGGCCGTGCCCAGCGCCAGCCATGCGTACGGCGTTCCCGGACGCAAGCCCATCAGCAACAGCGCCATCGCGGCCCCCACCAGCAAGCTAGCCAGCATGGGCAAGCGCGTGCCATGGCGCGCCGCGATATTTCCCGCCATGAAGTTCCCCACCGTATAGGCCGCCATCATGGGCAGCAGGCGCAAGCCCGACTGCAAGGCATCGGCGCCGCCAGACTGCTGCAAGAACAGGCTCAATAGAAAAAGCTGGCCGAAGACGCAGAAATTGATCAAGAAACCCACGCCATTGGCCGCACCGAAGCTACTGCTATGAAACAGTTCGCGCGGCAACAGCGGATGGCTGCCGCTGCGTTCGCGCCGCAGCAATTGCCCGGCCGACAGTAGCATCAAGGCCGCCGCCGCCAGCACGCCCGGCGACAACCAGCCCAGCACGGGGCCTTCGATCAGCACGAAACTCAGGCCCGCCAGCGCCGCCACGCCCAGCGCATGGCTGAACAGCGACAAATCGCGCGGCTGGCGCGCCGGCGCAAGCAGCAACAGTTGTGCCATGACGATGGCCAGCACGCCCAGCGGCACATTCACCCAGAACACGCTGCGCCAGCCGAACTGGTGCACGAGAATGCCGCCGATCAGGGGGCCGGATGCGCCCGCCACACCCACCAGCGCCGACCAGGCACCCAGCATGCGCGTGCGTTCGCGCTCCTCTTCAAAGCTGTGGGTCAGCAAGCTCAGCGAACTGGGCATGAACAGGGCCGCGCCCGCGCCCTGCAGCAAGCGCGCCACCGTCAGGAAATGCCCGTCGGGCGCGGCACCGCACAACACAGAACCGAGGATGAAGACGCCCAGGCCGCACTGGTACACGGCTTTCGGCCCGTAGCGGTCGGCCAGCGCGCCGCCAGCCAGCAGCAGCGCGGCAAACGTCAAAGTGTAGCCATCGACCACCCAGACCAGGCCCGGCAGCGGTATGGCCAGGTCGAGTGCGATATCGGACAGGGCCACGTTGACGGCCGTGACGTCGAGCATGGCCATGACGAAGCCGAAGGCCAGGGTCAGCAGAATCAAGCCGCTGGCGCGGCGCGGTGTGGAGGCATACATGCTATTCCTTGCAGTGACGACGGGGCAGCCATTATGGGAGCGTTGCGCAATGCAGTAAACAGGCATAAAATCGGCATCGTGATGCAAAAATGCATCATGAACAGCATCAGGAATATCCAATGGAAATCGCTCATGGACTGGGATAACGCGCGCATCTTTCTCGCCATCGGCCGGGCCGGCACCCTGCGCGGCGCGGCCGCCCTGCTGCGCATCGATCAGGCCACCTGCGGGCGCCGCCTGGCCGCCCTGGAGGCGTCCCTGGGCGCCACCCTGTTCCTGCGCACGCCATCGGGCTATGTGCCAACGCCGGCAGGCGAATTGGCGCTCACGGCCGCCGAAGCGATGGAACGGGCGGCCGACAAGCTGCAGCGGGAGATGCAGGGCGTCGACAACCGCCTGTCCGGCCTGGTGCGCGTGGCCACCACGGACACCATGGCCAGCCATTTCGTCATTCGCGCCATGCAGCGGCTGCACGCGGCCCACCCCGACATCCGCATCGTGCTCAACGTGGCGCCCGCGCTGGCCAGCCTGACGCGGCGCGAAGCGGACCTGGCCGTGCGCGGCGTGCGCCCCACCGACCCGGACCTGATCTCGCGTCACCTGGTCAAGCGCAGCCTGGGCCTGTATGCCTCGAAAGCTTATCTGGCGGAACGGGGCGAACCCGTGCGCGGCACGGCGCTGGCCGGCCACGACATCGTCATTTACCACCATTCCGTGACGCCGCGACACGGGGAAAAACTTGCCGGCGAATCCGTCGCCAACGCCCGGGTCGCCATGGAAGTGAACTCGGCGGCGATGCTGCAGGACGCCACGCGGGCCGGCCTGGGCGTAGCCGAGCTGGCCACCCACCTTGGCGACATCGACCCGCAGCTGGTGCGCATCTGGCCCGAGCGGATGGAACCGTACGACGTGTGGCTGGTCATGCATGCCGACCTGAACCGTTCAGCCCGCGTGCGGGCGGCGGCCGATGCGATTATCGCCAGTGTGGGCAGTCCGGCAGCCTAGCGGCACACAATCATTCTCAAAAGAAACTTTATTGCTCATGAGTCTGATAAAATTCGCAACCCCGTCGCGCACAGCCGCCGCCAAGACGCCGCGGGATCCCTCAATCCTCATGGAGAATTTTTATGCTTATCTGGCAAGGCTTCGGCATACTCGGCCCCCTAATCTGTTTTATCGTCGTACTGGCCGCGCAAGCGCTGTTTGGCGCTACCCTGGGCGAGGCCTACACGAAGAGCCACGCATGGACCATGGCCCTGGCCTTCCTGCTGGCAGCGGCCGCCAGCTGGTATGCAGGCGTGCGCCTGAACAGCGCGCCCGGACGCGAACTGATCGACCCGGCCACGCAGGAACGCGTGATCCTGCGCCAGCGCCACACCCTGTTCTGGATCCCGATGCAATACATCGCCGTGCTGATGGTCGTGATGGCCGGCTTCGCCCTGTTCGAATAGGCGCGCACGCCAGACGTGCCCGGCGGACAGACGGATGCTAAGATGCCATGATGACCCCCTTCGTCCCCCTCCTCATCAGCCTGCGCCGCCTGCACCGGACCACCATGGCCTGGCTGGTCAGCTGGTGGCGCATGCTGCATTTCGCCATCCTGGTGTTTTCGCTGGCCCTGTCGCCATCGAGCTATAACCGCGACAACCGCCCCATCCTCGCACACCGCCTGGTCTCGAACACGGCGCCCAACCTGGTGTGGTTCAGCGTCGCCAGTGCACTGGTCAGCCTGGTGCTGATACGCATCGTCGTCGTCAGCGCGCAAAGCTACGGCCTGTCGCGCTACGCGCTGGAAATGGTGGTGCGCGTGCTGGTGCTGGAACTGATACCGCTGACGGCCGCCCTCTTCGTGGCGCTGCGCCTGAGCCTGCCCGACGGCATTGCGTTCGCACAAATGCGCTCTTCCGGCATGCTCGATACCATGCAGCGCCAGGGCGTCGACCTGCTGCGCCGCGAGTACTTTCCGCGCGTCATGTCCGGCATCTTCGCCGTGTGGATGCTGGCCATCGTCAGCTGCGTCACGTCACTGATCCTCGCCTACCTCACCATCTACGGTTTCACGCCGTGGGCGCTGCAAGGCTACACGCGCGTGGTGGGACAGATCTTCAATCCCGCCGTGGCCCTGATCCTGATGCTCAAGGTGATTTTCTTCAGCTTTGCCGTGGCCCTGATCCCGCTTGCCTCCTCGTACTACCCGGACGCGCCGCATGGCAGGCGCAGCGGCCTGTGGGCCGCGCACGGCCTGTCCGAAATGCTGCGCCTGTTTTCCGTCATCCTGCTGATCGAAGTGGCTTCGCTGATGGGCAATTATTACTGATGCCCCGCCGCCACCGCCAGCGATCCCCGAACCATCCATACGAGAGCCAGAAGCCATGAGCCAGAGCCAGCCCCCCAATCCCGACCAGGTCGACGTCACGGCGCCCGCCGGTCTCACGCAAGATGCCATCCTGCCCGCGCCGCCGCCCGTGCGCCACGCCGAACTGAAGGCAGCCATCCTGCTGGTCTTCATGTTCGTGCTGATGGTCGGCTCGGTCGTCTACCTGATGTATGCGCGCGGCGCCTTCGAAGCCACGCAAACGCTGGTGCTGACGGCCGACGATTCCGACGGCGTCGGCGTGGGCGCCGACCTGACCTTTTCCGGCTTTCCCATCGGCCGCGTGCAGCGCATCGAGCTGGCGCCCGACGGCCGCGCGCGCGTCATCATCGATGTGCCGAGAAAAGACGCGCACTGGCTGCGCAGCAGCTCCATCTTCACGCTGGAACGGGGCATCGTCGGCGGCGCCAAGCTGCGTGCCTACAGTGGCATCCTGACGGACCCGCCGCTGCCAGACGACGCCACGCGCGACTTGCTGGTGGGCGACATGGCGGCGGAAATCCCGCGCCTGCTGGCCGCCGCCAAGGATCTGCTCAACAATGTGGCCAACCTGACGGGCAGCGACTCCGCACTCGACGGCACCTTGCGCAATGTGCAGGCCGTGACGGGCAAGCTGAGCGGCCCGGGCGGCGCCATGGGCTTGCTGACGGGCGACGACAAACAGTCGCGCCTGCTGGTCGAGCGGGCCAACGCCCTGCTGATGACGGCGGACCAGCTGGCGCGCCGCACGGATGGCCTGGTGGCCCATGCCGATACGCGCGTCTTTGGCGACAAGGGCGTCATGACGGATGCGCAGGCGACTATCGTGCAGCTGAACGCCCTCTTGGCTGACACGCGCGCCAGCCTGAAAAAGGTCGATGCAGTGCTGGTCGAAGCGCAAGCCGTGGGCGCCAACGCCAGGGCCGCGACTGCCGATCTGGGCCCGCTGCGCGCCGACGTGGAAAGCAATCTGCGCAAGGTCGAGCAACTGGTCAATGACATCAACCGCAAATGGCCATTCAAGCGCAATCCGGAGATCACACTGCCATGAGAAAACGCAATGTCACCTTGTCCTCCCTGGCCGCATTGTTGTGCACTGCGCTCGCCGCCTGCTCCAGCGGCCCGCCCGTGCCGGACTGGAAAATGAACGCGCATAGCGCGGTCGAACGCTACCAGGCCGCCTACCTGGGCGGCAATACCCTGGTCGAGCAGACGGAATTCCGGCGCGCCCGCAGCCAGGTGGCCGGCACGGGCAAGCTCGAACTGGTGGCGCGCATCGAGCTGCTGCGCTGCGCCGCGCGCGTGGCCAGCCTGGCCTTCGAAGACTGCACCGGTTTTGACGCCCTGCGGGCCGACGCGAATGACGCCGACCGCGCGTATGCGGCCTGGCTGGCCGGCAAGGCGCAGGCGGCCGACGTCGCCCTGCTGCCAGAAGCGCAGCGGGCGGCAGCCGGCGCCGGCACGGACACGGCCGCCGCAAGCGCCGTGGCGGCCATCAAGGAGCCGCTGTCGCAACTGGTGGCGGCTGGCGTGCTGCTGCGTTCGGGCCGTGCCACGCCGGCGCTGCTCGATACGGCCGTCGCCACCGCCTCGGACCAAGGCTGGCGCCGTCCGCTGCTGGCCTGGCTGGGCGTGCAGCGCCTGCGCGCCGAACAGGCGGGCGATACGCAAGCGGCGCAGCACATCGCGCGACGCATGGCGATCGTGGAGCAGCCGCTGGCCCCTTGAGCGCACCGATGACCGGCCCAAGGCAGGCAGAATCAGGCATAATCGAGCCAGGATGACAGCTATGCCGTGCAGGCAGCGAGGTGTGACGATGCAGTTCGAGGATTTCGACCTTTCCATTCCCGATACCGGCCGGCATGCCGGAGCGGTGCCTGGCGAAGATGCGTCGGCGGCGACGGCCGTGCGCCTGCAATACCTGCTCGACAATACGCCCTCCATCATCTATTGCACCGTGCCCAGCGGCGACTTCAAGATGACCTTTGTCAGCAACAATGCCTTGAATGTACTGGGCTACCAGCCCGAGGAGATGGTGGCCGATCCCAACTTCTGGTTCGACCACATCCACCCCGACGACGCGCCCGGCATCTTTTCCAGCCTGGCGCAGATCTTCGTCGAAGGCGCGCGCGCCTACGAGTACCGCTTCCGCGTGCGCGACGGCAGCTATCTGTGGATGCACGACAGCCTGCGCCTGGTGCGCGACGAGCATGGCGTGCCGTTCGAGGTGATCGGTTCGCTGACGGACATCACGGAACGCAAGGGCATGGAAGCGATGCTGCAGGCACGCGGCGAGGAGCAGCAACTACTGATCAGCAAGCTGCAGGAAGCGCACAACCAATTGCTGCAGTCGGAGAAAATGGCCTCCATCGGCCAGCTGGCGGCCGGCATCGCGCATGAAATCAACAATCCGATCGGCTTCGTCAACTCCAACATGAGTTCGCTGCAAGGCTATGTCGGCACCCTGTTCGACGTCATCGCCCAATACGAAACGGCGATGCAAGAGCCGCTCGATGGCCCGGCCCTGGCCGCGCACGTGGCACAGGTGCGTGCGCAGGCCGACCTGGGCTTCCTGCAGGACGACATGGTAGACCTGGTGCGCGAATCGATGGATGGCTTGAAGCGCGTGCGCGACATCGTGCAGGCGCTGAAGGATTTTTCCCACGTGGGCGAGACGGACTGGCAAGTGGCCAGCCTGCATGCGGGCCTGGACAGCACCCTCAATATCGTGGCCAACGAATTGAAATACAAGGCGCGCATCGAAAAACAGTATGGCGAGCTGCCGCCGATACTGTGCCTAGCCTCGCAGCTGAACCAGGTCTTCATGAACCTGCTCGTCAACGCGGGCCATGCCATCAGCGGCGAAGGCGTGATCAGCATCCGCACGGGCCACGCGGGCGACTGGGTGTGGGTGGAAATCGGCGACACGGGCGCCGGCATCGCGCCCGAGCACTTGAACCGCGTCTTCGAGCCATTCTTTACCACCAAGGCCGTGGGCAGTGGCACGGGCCTGGGCCTGTCGCTCTCGTACGGCATCGTCAACAAGCACGGCGGGCGCATCGAGGTGGCGTCCGAAGTGGGCCAGGGCACGCGTTTTACCGTACACCTGCCGCTGCAGCCTCCTGCGGCGCTGAAGGTCTAGGCATCCTTCAGGGGCGCATACACGCGAATGCTGAGACGGCCGCCATTCTTGCCTTCGAAGTCGAGCAGCTGGGCAATCACGCGGGCTGTCAGCACGTGTTCGGCGGCCAGCAGCATCAGGCCATCGCGGCTGATCAGGTCGCGCGACAGCACCATGCCCGGTTCCAGCTGGCCAGACAGTACGGTCAGGTCGCGCGCCGGCGGCTCCGTCTCCTCCATGATGCTGCGGAAAGCGGCCACCACGGCCGGATCATAGCGCTTGCCGACGCTGTCGTAGATCAGGCTGCGGGCCTCCTCGGCGCGCAGGCTGCGCTGCACCATGGCGCCGATCTGCAAACCGTCATAGTCCGATGCCAGCGCCAGGATGCGCGCGCCCAGCGGTATCGCCAGGCCCACCATGCCATCGGGAAAGCCGCCGCCATCGTAGCGTTCCAGTTGCGAGCGCAGGATCACGGAGACGGCGCGCAATTCATCGAGCGCCATCAGCAGCTGTTCGGCGCGCAGCGGGTGCTTGCGGAACGCGGCCAGTTGCTCGCCCGTCCAGGCGCTGGCGGGCAGTTCCAGCACATCGTCGCTCAGGCTGAGCTTGCCGATATCCTTGAGCAGGGCCGCGATGAGCACGTCGCGCGCCTCCTGCCCTTCCAGGCCCAGCGCCTGCGCCAGCTTGCGCGCCAGCTCCGCCACCCGCCGCGCATGGCCGACCAGCTTGCCGCCGCGCATCTCGATCAGGTTGGAAAACACCTTGATGGTCGTCACGAACGTGGCCTTCAGGCGCTCATTGGCCGCCTGCACCTCGTCGTGCGAGTGTTTCAGCTGCTGCGTGCGGGTGGCCACCTTCGCTTCCAGGCTGGCGTTGAGCGCCTGCAGCTGCACGTTCTGGCTGGCCGTCAGCGCTTCCAGGCGCAATTTTTCCTGCTCCAGCGCGCGCCGTTCCAGCGCGTGGCGCACCACCAGCACGATATCGTTCTCGTCCCAGGGCTTGGTCACGTAGCGGTAGATTTCGCCCTGGTTGATGGCGTCGAGGATGGACTGGATGTCGGCATAGCCGGTCAGCAGCAAACGCATGGTGCCGGGCCAGCGCTGGCGCACCTGGGCCAGGAATTGCGCGCCATCCATGTGCGGCATGCGCATGTCGGAGATGACCAGGTCCACCGTTTCGCTCTCGAGCAGCGCCAGGCCGGCTGCGCCGCCGTCGGCCGTCAGCACGCGATAGCCGTGCGGGCGGAACAAGCGCCGCAGCGACGACAGGATATTCGGTTCGTCGTCGACGCAGAGGATGGTGGGCGGCGGCGCCGCAGTGCTGGTATGCATGCTGTCCTGTTCAGTCATGGTGCGACGGCCTGCGCCTGGCGCACGGGCAAGGTGATGCGGAAGGTGGTGCCGCGGCCGATGACGCTGCGCACGTCGATGCGGCCATGGTGCTTCTGCACCGTGGTGTAGGCCAGCGACAGGCCCAGCCCCGTGCCCTTGCCGACAGCCTTGGTGGTAAAGAAGGGATCGAAGATGCGCGACAGGTGTTCGGGCGCGATGCCGCCGCCCGTGTCCTCGACCTCGATCCACACTTCCGTCGCATTGTCGCTGCCCGTGCGCAGGGTGATGCGTCCGCGCGCCTCGCCCATGGCGTGGGCCGCATTGACGACCAGGTTCATGATCACCTGGTTCAGTTCGGAAGGCTGGCATTCGATATCGGGAATGTCGCCATACTCGCGCAGCACATCGGCCTTGTACTTGACCTCGTTATTCACGATATTGAGCGTGGTATCGATGCCCAGGCGCAGGTCGGCCCAGACCCACTCCTGCTGCGCATCCGTGCGCGAAAAATCCTTCAAGTCCTGCACGATGCGGCGCACGCGCGAAATGCCTTCCTTCGACTCGCCCATCAGCAACGGTATGTCGCTGCGCAGGAAGTCCAGGTCGATCTGTTCGCGCAGCGCGCGCAGGCGCGCCGCCACCACGGTGTCGGCGACGGCCGGCTCGGCTTCCTCGTAGGCGTCGAGCATGCTGAACAGATCGTCCAGATAGCCTTCCAGGGTGCCGACATTCGAAAACACATAGCCGATGGGGTTGTTGATCTCGTGCGCCACGCCGGCGGCCAGCTGGCCGATCGAGGCCAGCTTTTCCGACTGCAACAGCTTTTGCTGGGCCACCGACAGCTTGCTGTTCAGTTCCGTCAGGGCCAGGTTGCGTTCGCGTAATTCACGGTCGGCAATCTGGCGCTGGCGGATATCGTCGGCCAGGCGCCCGTTCATTTCGGCCAGCTGGGCCGTGCGCTCGGCCACCAGGTGTTCCAGGTTGTCGTGCGCCTTGCGCAGCGCCAGTTCCGCAAGGCGCCGCTCGCTCACGTCGCGCAGGGTTTCGATGGCGCCCACCAGGCGCCCTTGGCGGTCGCGCAGGGGCGCCGCCGTGAAATGCAGCCAGTGGCCGTCGCGGCCGATATCGGCAAAGAAATCCTCGGCCTCGTAGGCGCCGGGAATCACGGGCGAGCGCTGCAGCTTGCCGATATACAGTTCATTTTCGCCCAACGCGATATCGTCGGCCACCAGCAGGTCGGCCAGGCAGGCGCGCGGCTGCGGATAGAAGGCCTTCCAGTGATCGCGCGTGCCGACCATCTCGGCGGCCGTAAAACCCAGCAACTGTTCGCAGGCACTGTTCCAGTGCGTCACCACATGGTCCGTATTGATGGCGAAGGTGGCCACGGGATGGCCATCGAAGAAGGCCGACAGCGCGATGGAATCGGTGTGGCGGCGTTCCGGCGTGGCGGGCAGCGCCTGCCCTGCGTCTGTTTCCATGGCCTCTATCCTGTTCATGCCAGCATGATCCGCGACATTTCATCGAAGGTGTGTTCGGTCTGACGCAACAGCGCAAACCAGGCTTGCTCGTCCAGGACCAGGCTGCGCCAACCCGCAAGCGACAGGGGCGGCACCAGCGCATCGTCGGCACCGGCCAGGTCGAGCGCCAGGGCGACGGCATTGGCCATATGCACGACCAGGGGCAAGCCGCCCGCCTCCAGCCGGTCGATGGCGTGGTGGTCGGCCACCGCCTGCTGTATCGCTGCGGGGAACTTCCAGTAGGCGGCCAGGGCACTGCCCACTTGCGCATGATCAATGCCGATGACGGCCAGTTCCGCCTCGGCCATCTGGCAGTCGTGCGCCTGGCGGTAGTTGCGCACCAGCGCATGCTCGGCGGGGAAGCGCGTCACCAGCACCAGCGTGCCCAGGTCGTGCAGCAGGCCGGCCGTAAAAGCGGTCTCGGGATTGATGTGCAAATGCGGTGCCAGCAGGCGCGCGGCGATGGCCGTGGCCAGCGAATGGCGCCAGAAGGCCTGGAAATCGAAGCCGCCGTTCACCGGCGCGAAACTGCCCGTCAGGGCACAGGCCGTGACGACGGTGCGGATGCTGTGAAAGCCCAGCACGGAAACGGCTTGCGGAATGCTGGTGACCTTCGATTGCATGCCGTAGAACGAAGAATTGGCGATGCGCAAGGTCTTTGCCGCCAAGGCCTGGTCCAGTTCGATCTTTTGCGCCAGCACATGCACGTCCGTATCATCCTGGTCCATGCTCGACAGCAGTTCCAGCACGACCACCGGCAGCGAGGGCAATTCCTGTATCTGGCGGATGATGTGTTCAAAACTGAGCCGTGTCATGCCCCGCTCCCTTGCCGGTAGCGCTGCAGCAGCGCCAGCAGTTCCGCCCCCGCGGAGTCGGGAGGCGTGGCGCGGAACAGCACGGCCAGCCGTGCCAGGCGGTGCAAGCGTTCCTGCTCGGCATGCGCCTGCGCGGCCGGGTCAGTCACTTCTTCGGCGACGATGTGGCAGCGCTCCACATTGCGCCTGCGCAAGGCAGTCAGATTGGCTGCCGTCAGGATGGCGCCCTGGGCCAGCAGCACGGCGCCGCCGGCGTCGCTCAGCACCCGCGCCAGCACCATGCCTTCCTGTGCCTCTTCCATGGAAATTTCGCGTCCGCTTTCACTCATGTGTCCGCCCCATGACGGCTCAGCGTGACCAGGCTGCCGCGCGAGCGCGAATGCAAGCCCATGGGATGGACCGCCACGGCATAGGGCTGGCCATCGATGGCAGCCAGGCAAGGTGCGCCCTGCCCGTCGAACAATTGCGGCAGGACCAGCACCGCCTCGTTGCCCAGCAGGGCCGCGCCGCGCTCGAAGAGGTTTTCCGCCGCCGCGTTGATGAAGGCGATCATGCCGTCCTCGTCGAGTCCGATCACGGGCAGCGGCAGAAATTGTAGTAATTCGCGCGCAATGCCGAGGCTGACTTCGTCGCGGCTGATCTGATGCTGCTGCTGGCGCAGCAGCGCCTGCATGGCGGCATTGGCGGCCGCCAGCGCATGGTTGGCATCGCGCAGCTGTGCATTCAGGCGCACATTGTCATCGTCGATACCCTTCAGACGGAAGGCTTCGGCGATATGCTCGCGCAGCTGATGGTCTTCCCAGGGCTTGGTAAGGAACTTGAAGATGGCGCCCTCGTTGACGGCGTCCGTGACGGCCTGCAACTCGGTATAGCCCGACAGCATGATGCGTATGGTTTGCGGATACAGCAGCTTGGCCTTGCGCAGGAAGTCGGCACCCAGCATGCCGGGCATGCGCTGGTCCGACACGATCACGTCGACCGCATGGCCGGCCAGCACGTCCAGCCCTTCCTGGCCGCTGTTGGCCGTGAGGATATGGTAGGCATCGCGCCGCAGCAGGCGCTTGAGGGAAGCGAGGATATTCGGCTCGTCATCGACCAGCAGCAAGGTACGCGGCTGCGTCGCCGGCACCACAGTGCCTGGCATACCATGCTCATCGTGCACGTCCATCGGACCATCCTCTCATCGCCACGGCGATACGGGAGCTTGCCTGGAGCGGGAATCTGCGGCGCGAGAGATTCTTGCGCGGCAGCCAGCTTGCGTAGAAATTATACGACTAAATATTCCTGTATGGCATTTATCCGGCACTTATCCGCGCCGCGCCGGGCAAGGCGTGTCGCGGTAAAACACAAAGCCGCCCAGGCCAATGGCTTGCGTGTCGTCCTTCACAGCGTACACCAGCGTGTTCCTGGCCGCCTCGACCCTCAGCAGATTCTTGTGCAACACCGTTTGCGCGTGCGCCAGTTCCAACGATGGGGTAGGCGCCAGTTGCAGGCGCAGTTCGGACGTGGCCGCATCATACGACCAGCGGCCCGGGTTGAAAAAGGCGAAGCCGCCGTCGAAACGCAGGCTGCCATCCTTGAACTGGGTCAGGCAAATACCGGGAAATTCGCTGGGCGGGTTATACCAGGTGGCGGCCACGGCCGCATCGGCAGAGGTTTTGCCCGGCATCTGCATGCCGGTGCTGTCGCTCTTGCCGCCCATGCCGGCGCAACCGGCCAGCGCCAGCGCGCAAGCGAGCGCGCCCGCGCGTTTGATGAATGTCATGTGCATTGCCGTCCCCTTGCCTTATAGAAGCACGATCTTAAAGCGGGATGGCTGTCCGTTCAAGCGGCCAGCGCACATAAGACGGATTTAATTGCTCTCGTCCGCCCTGGCGGCCATGGCTGCAGCCTCGCGCAATTTGTCTTTCTTGCTTTTGCGCGCGCCCTTTACGCCGCCATGCACCGTGTCGGTGACGGAGTTCACCGGCGCGGGCAGTTCCGTCGGCTCGAAACCGGCCACCACTTCGCGCACGATGCGCAAGTCGTTGCGGTTCTCGATCAGGCGGAAATGCGCTTCCGTGTCGGCCGTCACGAAACTGATGGCCGTGCCGCTTTCGCCGGCGCGGCCCGTGCGGCCGATGCGGTGCGTGTAGTCGACGGCCGAGCGGGGCAAGTCATAGTTGACGACGGCCGGCAAGCCGGCGATATCGATGCCGCGCGCGGCCACGTCGGTGGCCACCAGCACCTGCAAGCGTCCCGCCTTGAAGTCGGCCAGCAGCTGGCTGCGCGTGCCCTGGCTGAATTCACCATGGAAGGCACCCACGTGCAGGCCCGCGCGCTGCAGCTTGTCGGCCACGTGTTCGGCCGCGTACTTGGTGGCGACGAATACCAGCACCCTGTCCCACTGCTGCTGCAGGATCAAATAGCGCAGCAGCTGCGTGCGGCGCGGCACGTCGACCGTGATGGCGCGCTGCACG
Organism: Janthinobacterium sp. UMAB-56; assembly: GCF_900095265.1. Lineage (GTDB taxonomy): Bacteria > Pseudomonadota > Gammaproteobacteria > Burkholderiales > Burkholderiaceae_D > Janthinobacterium. The sequence continues at coordinate 350,273 of NZ_LT607651.1, forward strand.
ATGTCAGGCTGGTCCTGCGGTTCGGACGCCACCTCGATGCGTACAGGCTGCGTCAGCAGGCTGTCGGCCAGCGCCTGCACGCTGTCGGGGAAGGTGGCGGAAAAGAACAGGTTTTGCCGCTGCTTGGGCAGCAGCGCAAGGATGGCGTTGACTTCCTCGCTAAAGCCCATGTCGAGCAGGCGGTCGGCCTCGTCGAGTACGCACAGCGACACGCCGCCCAGTTTCACGGCGTTCTGGCGCAGCAGGTCCAGCAAACGGCCCGGCGTGGCGACGACGATATCGGCGCCGCCGCGCAAGTCCATCATCTGCGGATTGATCGACACGCCACCGAACAGCACGGAAATTTTCAGTTTGACGGGCAGCGGCTTGGCCAGCGCGTGCACGGTCTGCCCCACTTGCGCCGCCAGCTCGCGCGTAGGCACGAGGATCAGCGCGCGCACCTGGCGCGGGCCGGAAACGGGCGCCATCAGCGCCTGCAGCAGCGGCAGCGCGTAGGCGGCCGTCTTGCCGGAACCCGTCTGGGCAGCGCCCAGCACGTCGCTGCCGCGCAGGATGGCGGGAATGGCGGCCGCCTGGATGGCCGTCGGCGCGGCATAGCCGGCCTTGTCAACGGCGCGGACCAGGGCGGGAATCAGACCCAGTGAGGAAAATGGCATAGCGGGCCTTCTTGTATATTCGTAAAGTGAGACCGGCCGCGAATGGCGGCCGGTCGGAATAGCGACAGTATAAGGCAATGACCGTTAACACCCAACCAAACCTACTGCGCGTCGGCATAGGCGGGCTGCGATGCTCACTGTACTATTCGTACAGTTCCGCTTCTCGGCCACCTCTTCCTTCCGCTCGCTACGGTTTGATTGGGCGTCGTTGCGACAATAGATCATTGCTTGGGCAGTTGCAGCTTGGGATAGCCATTCTCATCATAGCCCGGCATGCCGCGGCGGATGGCGTGCGAAAAGTCCGCATCGTCATTCGCGGCCCGCGCGCGCGCCGTGATATGGCCGCCATCGCGCAACTGCTGGAAGCTCAAGCCGGGCACCAGGCCCTTGACGTCGAACAGATAACGATCCAGATAGCCCGAGGCCAGCAGGCGATAGTCGAACGGCAGGCCGGGCACGATGCGGCGCACCATCTCGAAGACGATGGTGGTGCAATTGGCCGTCAGGGTGTTGTAGAACTGCGGCTTGGTCTTCAGCGCTTGCGCTTCGTCCAGGTAAGCGCGGAACAGCGAGCGCATGGCCGCTTTCGGCATCATCACGCGGTACAGATGCATGTCCTCGCCCCGCGCATTCGTACGCACGCGCAGGATGTCACGCTCGTCGGCAGCGATCAGGCTCATCTCGAAATGCTTGAAGAAGCCGCCGATGGCGGAAAAACTCTCGCCCTTTTCCTTGCGGATCTCGATGGAAAACGTCAGGAAGCGCCCGTCCGCAAAGCCGAAGGAGATCAGGGTATGCGCAATATACGGCCCCGTCCAGTACGACAGCGCCGCGTCCACCGTGCGCAATTCGTCGAGGTCGTAGCTGCGCTGCTCCCACCTGACCGTGTAGTCGGTATCGCTGCGCCAGTCGAAATTTCGCACATTGTCCAGGGTGACGCGATTGCCCGCCACCGTGCCCGTGACATTGCGCGCCACGTCGTCGGCCCACACGCGCTGCTGTTTCGGCGCGATCAGGCTCCACCATAGCAGCAGTAGCACGAATCCAGCCGCATACGGCAGCAGCATGCGCGCATCGCCGCGCGTCCACCACAGCACCACGCTGGCCACACCCAGCGCGCCCCATAGCAGCGCGCCGATGCCCTGCGCCGCCGTGCCGCCGGAAAGCTGGTACCACAGCGCCAGTGCGCCCCACAATGCAGTCAACAGGAAAATCAGGGAAACGGCCATTTTGCCGATACAGCCCAGCACGCAGCGGGCACGATGTGATAAGAAAGTCATGCCCTGATTATAAGGGCAAGCGCAACAACAGGTGCGTCCGGACAAGCACTGCCGCAACAGGCCAGGGCGGCAAAATCATTGCTTGCCTGCTAATTTGTTTCATGAGAGCATGTCGCCAGAATTAAATGTATAGACAAGGCATACTGTCACGGCAGCGATGCTCTGGCCGTTCCAGGAGATAGCTTGCAGCCCCCTTCCCTCTACGCCCTCGCCGGCAGCCTCAATTCCGTCTTCATCGTCGTCAGCCTGCTTGGCTTGTGGTCGCAGCTGCAAAAAATCTGGCGGCGCAAGCGCGATGCCGGCCTGGGCGGGGGCAAGACGACGGACATCCTGTCGCTCAACCAGTTCACCGTCAGCTTCCTCGCGTATTGCGCGTTCTTTGTGTATGGCTATTCGATCACGCCATTCAACCACTACATCGCCTGGCCCCGTCTGGTCGCGTCCTTGATCGCGCTGGCCATCCTGTATGAAATCGACCGCGACCGCCGCAGCCTGGCATCGCGCAATGCGCTGCTGGCCTGCGCGCTGCTGCTGTGCGCGGGCGTGGCAGGTTTGCTATTTGGCCCCACCTTCACGGATGAAAAACGCGTGCTGTCGCAAAGCCTGATCGTCGCTGTTACCGTGCTGCTGGCGCAGGGCTATGCGCACCAGATCCGCCTGATCTGGCGCTCGGGCAAGACGGGTGCCGTCGCGTTGACAATGAGCCAGTTCATCCTGGCGATGGATATCAGCACCATCATCTTTGCCTGCGTCATGGGCTTGAAGACAGGCTGGCCCCTGCTGCTGCTCGCCTGCGTCAGCGCCACGACCAAGCTGATCATCATGTGGCTGTTCCGCTGGGAGAAAAACAGCCCCGCCGCGCGCATCAAACGGCAGGCGCTGGCTTGACGCTGGAATAGGAATCTTGCTACCTTTGTTGAAAGGACCGCCATGCAGCTGTCCCCCGCCATCCCCATCCTGCGCAGCTTCTCCGAAGCCAAGGCGCGCGAGTTCTACCTAGATTTTCTCGGTTTTACCCTGGACTGGGAACATCGCTTCGAGCCCACGGCGCCGCTGTACCTGCAGGTGGCGCGGGGCGAGCTGGTGCTGCACCTGAGTGAGCACCACGGCGACGCCACGCCCGGTGCGGCGCTGCTGATCCCCGTCGATGACATCGCCGCCCTGCACGCGGAACTGCAGGCGAAGGATTACCCGTATGCGCGGCCCGGCATCCGCGACGAGGACTGGGGCCGCATCCTGGAAGTGGCGGACCCGTTTGGCAACAAGCTGCGCTTCTGGCAAACGACGCAATAACGCTTACTCCCCGCTCAGTACGCCCATCTCCGCATGCAGGTTCGCCAGCATACCTGCAGGCGCACGGCACGCCCGACGAGCTTGAACGCCAACGCTGCATCTTGCAAAGGAAAAATGACGACGCCTACGGCATCTGGCGCTTGAGCCGTGGCCGCGCCCCCCACACGGTGAAGGTGTGCTGGACGACTATGCGCTGGCGCCGGCCGACCTGTACGCCTACTGCCCGAGCCGCCACCAGTTGCCTGCCAAAGTGCGCGCTTTTGTCAATTTTCTCGGCCAGCAGTTGCAGCCGGAAGCGGCCACGGCGACGGAATCAGGTTAAACTACAATATTGCGATATGGCAATATTATGAAGGAGTAGGTTTTGCTAGTCATACTCGGATTTCTCGTCGTGCTGTTTTCCGTCTTTGGCGGCTTCGCCATGCAAGGCGGCCACCTGGGCGCCCTGTTCCAGCCGCTGGAGCTGCTGATGATAGGCGGCGCCGCGCTGGGCACCTTCTTTGTCGGCAACGACGCCAAGGCCATTCGCGCCACGTTCGCCGCCCTGCCCACCCTGTTCCACGGTTCGCAATACACGAAGGCGCGCTATATGGAACTGATGGGGCTGATGTATGAAATCCTCAGCAAGATCCGCAAGGAAGGCTTGATGGCGGTCGAGGACGATATCGACGACCCTTACCGCAGCGCCATCTTCGTAAAATACCCGTACACGCTGGGTGACGAGCATATCCTGGAATTCATCACCGATTATTTGCGCCTGATGGTGTCGGGCAATATGGACGCTTACCAGATCGAAAACCTGATGGATAACGAGATCGAGACGCACCATGAAGATGCGGAAATGCCGATCCAGACGATTTCCCAGCTGGCCGACGCCATGCCCGCCTTCGGCATCGTGGCCGCCGTCATGGGCGTGGTGCATACCATGGCCTCCGTCGGCTTGCCGCCGGCCGAGCTGGGCGTACTGATCGCGCAGGCGCTGGTGGGCACCTTCATCGGAATTTTGCTTGCCTACGGCTTCATCGCGCCGCTGGCCAGCTTGCTACGCCGCAAGCACCATGAAACGGCGAAGATGTACCAGTGCGTGAAAGTCACCCTGCTGGCCAGCCTGAACGGCTATGCGCCGGCGCTGGCCGTGGAATTCGGCCGCAAGGTCATTTCCGCCACCGAACGCCCCTCGTTCAGCGAACTGGAAAACCACGTGCGCCAGGTCCGCACGAAGAACTGATCCGGCCTGTTTCGCTTGTTCGGCTTGTCCGGCGCCTCAGGCTTCAGGCGCCGTCCAGACCAGGTTCCACAAGTGGCCATCGATATCCTCGAAGCCCTGGTCATACATGAAACCATGGTCTTCGGGCGGATGCGGTATGCGGCCACCTGCGGCAACAGCCTTGGCGATCAGGCTGTCCACCTCTTGCCGGCTTTCGCAACTGAGGCAAATGACGACTTCATTGGCCTCTCTGGCATTCGCGACCGGTTTATCGATCAGCGACTGGAAAAAGGCTTCGGTCGTCAGCATGGCCTCGATGGCGCCGTCGACGATGCTCATGAACGCCGCGTTCTCGCCGCTAAAGCGGGGATTGAAGGCAAAGCCGAGAGCGGAAAAGAAGGCCTTGGATTTGTCCAGGTCCTTCACTGGCAGGTTGAGGATGATCTGTTTGTTCATGGCGCTTCCTGGCTTCCCTGGTGAAGGTGGAATGGGCAAGCGGTGCCTCATCCCTGCGAGGGGTGACGGCATACAAAATCGACACGCTGGCGAACAAATATTCTCCTCCAGAGTGGCAATAAATGAAAGCGTAAAAAGTGACGGGCAAAAGACAGCGTCTGTCAGCTCAAGTCTGAATGACTGCACCGGATACGCCAGTGCGCTTTCGGCCGACTGCTGTCCTTGGCTGCTTCCACCCCGAAGCAGTCGCTGCCGCAACGAAAAATGTTGAGCTCTCCGGCGTCTCTCGTCCAACAATGCCTGAACTGCCTCGCGCGATGACCTTGCAACGTTTCGCGATTAGCCTTTGAGCAACAGCCCGCGTAGTAGTAATTCCAAGGCAGCAACTCCCTCGCTCAATCGCGCCGTGCCTTCGTCACCGTCTGCGATCCAGAACGCCGCTTCTGCCAGACTGCCGTAAATCAGCGAAGCCAGTGCTCGCGGGCTAGCGTCGGCCACGATGCCTCGATGCATCAGCTCCTGGATAATCCCTTGCATCGACTCGACGCAATGGCGCTGCGAGTCTGGTGAGGCACCACCCAGGACCGCCCTGGCATCGCGTAAAACGATGCGCTGAATTTCCGGCTCCAGGGCCATCTCCAGATAGGCACGGCAGCGACTGCGAAAACCCTCCCACAGATCGTCGGCGCGTTCGGAGATGGTTTGCAGGCGGTCGTCCATTTCCGTGTCGATCTGTTCTACCACCGCAAGCAACAAGCCCTTCTTGTCGCCAAAGTGGTGATACAGCGCACCACGCGTTAGCCCTGCCTGCGCGGTGAGGTCATCCATTGATGTGTCGGCATAACCGCGCTCGCTGAACACTTTGCGCGCAGTAGCCAGCAACGATGCACGGGTTTCTTCCATTTCGGCACGGGTGCGGCGAACCATTGCTTCCTCCTTACATACGTAGCGTATGAATGTTTACATACAGTGCGTATGAATATATAATTTATTCATACGTGATGTATGTATTATCACTGCGACGTGTCTCCATTGCAAGCAGGGCATGCCATTGCATAACAGCGACCCGACGCCGCCTGATGCCGGCACAAGCCAATAATCCACTGATCAAATGAAGGATATGAACCATGAGTACCTCTCCCTACGCCGCAACAGCAACCGCTGTCCGTCACCCGTGGCTGGCGGTCACCGCGATAGGCATGGCCACCTTCTCGGTCGTGACGACGGAAATGCTCCCGGTCGGCCTGTTGACGCCGATTGGCGACACCCTGGCGGCCTCTACCGGCACCGCCGGACTGATGATCTCGCTGCCAGCCTTACTGGCGGCCTTGTTCGCTCCGCTGCTGGTGATCGCTTCGGGCAGCCTGGACAGACGCAAAATTCTATGCGGTTTGCTGAGTCTATTAGTGATCGCGAACATTGCCTCGGCATTGGCACACACCATGGCGTGGATGCTGGCTGCACGTGTACTCGTCGGTTTTTGCATGGGCGGCATCTGGGCCATTGCCGGCGGCCTCGCTTCCCGCCTTGTTCCTGCTCCCTCAATCGGCCTGGCAACGTCGATTATCTTCGGAGGCGTAGCGATCGCTTCCGTGCTGGGCGTGCCGCTTGGTGCACAAATCGGCGACTTTGCAGGATGGCGCTGGGCCTTTGCCGTCATGGCGCTGTTTAGCGGCCTGGTACTGGCGCTGCATCTGGCCGTCATGCCCGCGCTGCCCGCTGCCAGTTCGGCGACCTTGCGCCAATTCGGCAAGCAGTTGCGTAACCGGCAATTGCAAGCGGGGCTGCTTCTGACCCTGTTGCTGGTGACGAGCCATTTCGTGGCCTTCACTTTTGTGCGCCCGCTGTTGCTGTCAGTGTCGGGGTTTGATGCGCAATGGCTGGGCGCACTGCTGTTTTTCTATGGCTTGGCTGGCATCATGGGAAACTTCCTGGCCGGTGTCCTTGCGGTGCGGCGCACGGCACCGACCATCAGCGCTATCGCGGGTGGCTTGCTGCTCACGCCACTACTATTCCTGGCAGTCGGCGACTCCAGCATCGGTGGCGGCGTGGTGTTGCTGGCTTGGGGATTAGCTTACGGTGGTGTATCGGTCGGCCTGATGACCTTGATGATGAAGGCGGCGCCCACAGCCGTGGAGATCGTCGCCGCGCTGTATGTGGGTGTCTTCAATGTCGCCATTGCGCTCGGGGCATGGGCCGGTGGACAGGCCGTGGACAGACTGGGCCTCTCCGCCAACCTCTGGCTCGCCGCAGGATGCGCCGCTGCGGCTTTGCTGCTGTCGCTGAGTATCACCGTTGTCGAACACAGAAGGAAGGCTGCCGACAAGGCGCTTTGCTCTGCAACGGACTGAAGCAATACTCAGGGATTTGTGTGCCGGAGCTTTTCCAGTTCTTCAAGCGCGTGGCGATTGCCTGGATAACAGCGCCCCAAGAAATCTACATGTCTGCTGCTGGCCGAAAGCGAGCGGCCAGCATAGCTCAGCGTACAAACTTGCTGCTTTCATCGCACGCAAGACGTTGTTTCCGTTGCCACAATTCCTTGCGCCGCCATTTACGGACTCGGCGCCGTTTCATCCGGGCAGCTGACCTCGTCCTCTGGCGTGTATAAAGTCATCGGCACGCGCTGGCCGTCGACTTCGAGTTCGCGCACTTTCGGCGGCACCAGCTGGAACTCGCCCGCCTGCAGCTTCTCGCGCAGGGGCTTGCAGCGCAGCGCATCCGTGGGGAGTTGCCCGCGCGCGGTCCAGCTGCCGTCTTCCTTTTCCGCCAGCAAGACCGACGAGGCACGCGGGTCGTTGCTGATCAACAGCACGTCCTGCTTGCCATCGCCATCGAAATCAAGCAGGTAGGCGTCACACTGTGGCCCTGCCCGCTTCAAGCAGGCGGGCAAACGCCAGGCCGGGCCCACTTGCGTCCAGTCCTGGCGCAGGAAACTCTCCGGCAACTTCGCCGTCGCCGGGCGCAGGGTCAGGTTGATCGATACGTCACTCAGCGCGCCCGTCTCGTCGAGACGGTTCTGGCGCTTGAGCATAGCCTCGGCGCGGGCCCGTACGATGGCCGCATCCGGCCCCGTCGTGCGTTTCGTCAATTCCTGCAGGGCCACCTGGCCATAACGGGCGCCCTGGAAGCGCAGGTATTCGAAATCGAACTTGTCCACGCCAACCTTGCCGCTGTCGAGGCGCGCCATCTGGCTGGCCACGGAGATACGGGCCGGATCGGCCAGCGGCGAGAACAGGGCGAACAGCACCAGCAAGCTGACAAAGGCGGTGGCCACGTTGACGTTGGCGATCAGGTGCAGCCAGTCGCCATACTTGCCGGCCGCCCAGGCATAGCCGACGGCATAGCAGGTGGCGACCAACAGGCAGGCGGCAGCGATCAGGCGGTCGGCCGTCCAGCCATGCGACATCACGCGCAGGGTCAGCGCATAGATGGCGATGCCCACCACCCACGGCAGCAGCAGACAGGCCAGACGCGTGCCCAGGCGGATGCCGCGCGCCACGCCATGGCCCACTTCGCCGTTCTGGAAGGCGGCATTGATCAGCACCACCAGCACGCCGGCCATGCCCAGCAGCACGGACGCCGCATGGCGCGTGGCCCACAGGCGCTCGAAGCCGATGAAAGGCAAGGTCAGCAGGAAACCGGAAACCAGCACGGCGGCGATCGGCATCAGCCACGACAGCAGCACCAGCAACAAGGTGCGGATGCCGCGCACGATCGATGGGCGCACGTCCGTGATGTGGATGGCGAACGAAAAGGCGAAGCAGATGACGGGAATCACGAACCAGGCCTGGCCCAGCAGTTTTTTCAGGAAGCTGAGCTTGATCAGCAGGAACAACTGCCCGCCCAGCCACAGCACCAGCCACAGGCCCAGCACGAACAGCAGGGAAAACAGCAGCTGGATGCCCAGCTTCCAGGCGATTTCAAAGTAGGTCGGATAGCGGGCGATGCGCTGGCCATCCTGGGCGCTGGCTAGCACCAGGGCGTGGGCGATATAAATGCCCACCACGCAAAAACCGAACAGCTGGGCCGAAATCACGCGCAGCGGCGCGCCCGGCTTGTAGTTACCCCAGATGACGTGCTCGGCGCCGCGCGCCACGTCATGCCAGGCCAGCACGGCCAGCACGGCGGCAGCACCCGCCATCCACAAGGCGATGCGCTTCACCGACATGTGGCCCAGGCTGGACACCAGCAAGATGGGCAGCAGCAAGCTGACCACCATCAACGGCGCCAGCAGATAGGCTTCCGTGGCTGGCCACACCTTGTCTTGCGCCGTGCTGTACAGCCAGTACAGCAGCAAGCCTTGCAGCAGGCCCGTCACCAAGCGGGTCAGCGCGATGCGCGGCGCTACCACCGGATCGAGCAAGGCCATGTTTTTTCCAGCGGCATTTTGCTGCATAGTCATTCCCTTAATATTCGTTTATTGCTGAAAAGCACGGCCATTATTACATTTCATTATAATCATCTCAACGACGATTCACGCCCGCGCCCCTTCCCTAACTGCGGCGCGGCGCAATGGAAGGCTTTGCGCCAGGCCCCAGGCCAGTTCCGGCACGATGAACAGCCACAGCACGGGCTGGCCAGTCACCAGCAGCGCCCAGGCCATCCAGGTGGAAAACAGGACGCGCGCCGCCGCGTCATAGCGGCCGAAGCGCGGCTGCGGGTCAAGAATGCGCAGCACCGACCAGACCATCACGACGCTGCCCAGCAAGCTGCTGATGAGCAAGTGAAACGGTTCGAAGACTGGCAGTGGCACGCCGCCCAGGCCCACGTTGATGGCGCTCAGTTGCTCGCGCATGAGCAGAAACGTCCACGGCGTGGCAAATGCGGCCGTCATGAGCACATCATAAATGGCGCTGGCACGCACCAGGCGGCGGAAAGTAAAAACAGACAACATGGGAACTCCTGTCATTGGAAAGCGCCCATGATCAAGGCTGGAGTACACTCCATGGTCTAGCATTTTCTGAAAGAAAAACACCATGCAGATCGGACAGATGGCGCAGGCGACGGGCTTGAGCCGCGATACCCTGCGCTTTTATGAAAAGCGGGGCTTGCTGCGTGCCCGGCGCGGCACGAACGGCTACCGCGACTACCCGCCCGAGGCGGCTGACTGGCTGCGCTACCTGCGCACGGCGCAGCAACTGGGCTTTACGCTGGCGGAAATCGAGGCGGACATGCCGCTGCTGGCCAGCGCCGATGAACCCGCCACGGCCGCACTGCTGCGCGCGGCGCTGGCACGCAAGCTGGGCGACATCGATGCGCGCATCGCAGGACTGACGCAGTTGCGCAGCGAACTGGCGCGGCGGCTGGAGCCGCAGGCGGCCGCGTGTCCGTTGCGGGGAGATACCGATGCGAATCACTAAACTGCTGCCGTGGCTCTTCCTGCTGGGCGCGGGCGGCGCGCAGGGCGCCGAACTGGCCTGCGGCGACTTCCTGTCCCAGTTGGGAAAAAAGCCCGCGTATCTTGTCTACCAGGGTTGCCAGCAAAATATGGAACGCCAGGACCAGCCGTTCGAGGCCCGCTACCAGGTCGATGGCAAGCATGCGCAGCAGGCGGAAGCATACCTGCGGCGCACCTATGGCTTGCCTCCGCTCAAGCGCTATTGCTGCATGTGGGACAGTACACCCCACTCCTGGCGCGACCGCCGCACGGGCATCGGCTATCTGCTGCTCATGGCGACGGGCGAAACGCTGGTCAGGACGCGCGACGCCTGGCCCGAAATCGATATTTTTTATGTCAATGTCGATGGCTACGCGCAAGACCCCTGACGTAAAAAAACCGCCTGTGCAGCGCAGCAGGCGGTTTTGATGTGGGACAGGACCGTGATTACTTGGCGGCCTTGCGGCGGCGCAGGAAACCCATCAGGCCCAGGCCAGCCAGCAGCATGGCGTAGGTTTCCGGTTCCGGCACGGCGGCCAGCACGGACACGTTGTCGATCACGGCGCCCGAGTAATTGTCGAACGGCGTGCCGGCCTTGGCGGCGCTGGCAAACGACAGGGTCGCCAGGCCGGTGGTGGCGGCCGTGAAGCTCAGGGTATTGCTGTACAAGGTGTTCGAGGCGGCAGCCGTCGAGTAGAAATCGCCTGCCACGCCACCGAAACTGACGCTCACGCCCTGGCCTGCGGGGCCGCCGGAATTGCGCGCCATGTCGAAGCTCAGATTATACGTCTGGCCGGCAACGACGCTGAAATTTTGCGACAGGAAACCCGGACCAGGCGTACCCAGCATGTCGATGCTGTAGCCATCGATGGCATTGTAGGCATTGCGGATCAGGTCGACGGAACTGGCGCCCACGGTCCAGCCCGTAATGGCCGACGAACCGCTGTTGACGACTTTAAAACCGCTATTGAAGGTGTAGCCGGAAGCGACCGTTTCAAAATTGCCATTCGTGATCAGGTTGACGGGGCTGGCGCTGGCGGTGCCTGCAGCAAACAGGGCGACAAGGGCTGCGATGGTGGCGATTTTCATGGTCTGATTTCCTTGCTTTGTTGACATTAAAGTTACCTTAAGTGAAATCATACCTCAGCCATGACGAAAATCAAAGAACTTTACAAAACCATATTTAATGTGAACAATTTGCAACGCCTCGGGAAGCCGATGCGTCGCCTGTGCCGTCAATCGAGTTCCTCGCGCGCCACCAGGATGCCGTCCGCATCGGCGTAGATCCAGTCGCCCGGATGCACGGCCACGCCGCTGAGCTGCACGCGCACGTCGCGCTGGCCGGCGCCTGTCTTGCCGCTCTTGCGCGGATGCGTGGCCAGGGCGCGCACGCCGATCTGGCAGACATTGATTTCCTCGCTGTCGCGGATGCAGCCATCGACGACGATGCCGGCCCAGCCATTGCTTTGCGCCAGCACGCCCAACTGGCCGCCCACCAGCGCGCGGCGCAGGCTGCCGCCGCCATCGATCACCAGCACACGGCCCTGGCCTGGCGTTTCCAGGGTGCTACGCACCAGGGCATTGTCTTCAAACACTTGCAAGGTGGCGGCGGGCCCGCTGAAACGCAGGTGCTGGCCGAAGACGCGGTACACGGGCGGCAGCACGGCCAGGGTGCCATCGTCCAGCATGGCAGCATAGTCGTCGCACAGGTCGGTGGTGGCAAAGGTCATGGGGACTCCATTCGTAGCGGATGGAAACTATTCTATGCCTTTTGCAGCGCAGCGGCACGTGTTTTACCGCCCACGCCCACGGCCGTGGCAATCGCCAGCGCCTGGAACACGCCGATGAAGACGAACAACAGGGCCGGATGGTCGCCATCCATCAGCGCGCCAAAGAACAGGGGCCCGACGGCCAGGCCGCTGTCGAGGCCCGAATACACGACGCCATACACGCGCCCCGTGGCATTCTTCGGTGCTGCCGCACGTATCATCAGGTCGCGCGACGGCCCCGCCACGCCCGACGTCAGGCCGATGGCGCCCATCAGCACCACCGCGCCCCAGGCCGGCACGACGGCCATGGACAGCAGCACGGCCAGTAAGGCAGCGGCGGAAAAGGCGATCGCCACGTTGCGGTCCGGCTGCTTGCTGCGCGCGCCCACCACGCCGCCGGCCAGCATGCCCACGGCCGAAGCCAGCATATACGCCGTGTAGGCGCTGGTGGCCAGCGCCAGGCTCATGCCGTACAACTTGACCAGGGCTACGCTGGCGAAACTCTGGATGCCGCCCAGGGCGATGGCGGTAATGAAGAAGAAGGCAAAGCACATCCATACGGCCGGCAGGCGCAGGAAATCCAGCGTGCCTTCGCCGCCGGACGGCTGGCCCGGCACCGCCCTCTTGACAGGCTGGGGACGGATGGCATGGCGATTCAGGAACAGGATCAGCAGCACGCCGAACGGCAGCACGGCCGCGCATTGCAGCGCGACTCGCCAGTCATACTGGGTAGCGACATAGGTCATGAACAGGGGTGCCAGGGCCCAGCCGATGTTGCCGCTGATGCCATGCACGGAAAAACCGTAAGCCACGCGGGCCGCCGAGACGCGCTGATTGAGTATGGTGTAGTCGGCCGGGTGGAACACGCTGTTGCCCATGCCGGCCAGCATGGCGCCCAGCATCAGCGCCGCATAGCTGTGCGCGGTGGACAGGGCCAGCGCCGATACGCCCAGCAGAAAGACACCGCCAAACAGCACGGCGCGCGCGCCGAAGCGGTCGACGACAAAGCCGGCCAGCGCCTGTCCCACGCCCGAGATGATGAAGAACACCGTCATCAGCAAGCCCAGTTCCGCATAGGACAGGTCGAAGGCCGGTTTCAGCCAGACGAACAGGGCCGCGAGTATCAGATGGTAGAAGTGCGACACGCCATGCGCCAGCCCCACCAGGGCGATGACGCGCGCATCGCTGCGCAAGGTTGGCGGTGACTGCGGTGGCAAGTGCCTTGCCGAGTTAGTTGTTATCATGTCATACCCTGTCTTATACTGGCAAAGCTCAAGTGTATGCAAAATACCATCGTCTGTTTTCCGACAGAACGACATAATTTATCGAATTAAGGCCAAGCTGATGGGTGTACCTATCCTCCACCATACCCGCATGTGTCCGCCACGGGAAGCGCCCAGCGCGACCATTCCCGTGACCATGATCGCGCGCGATCTGCAACCCGATGAATTTCTCTCGCCGCACAGCCACCCCTGGGGCCAGGTCACGATGGCGCTCGAAGGGGTGCTGCGCATCACCGCCAACAACAGCAGCTGGGTGCTGCCGCCCATGCGCGCCATCTGGATCGCGCCCAACGTGGAACATGCGGTCTCGATACTGGAAAAAACCCGCTTGCGCCCCCTGTGCATCCATGCGGCGCGCGCGCCATTTGCCGGTCACGACTGCAAAGTGCTGGAAGTATCGAACCTGCTGCGCCAGCTGATCATGGCGCTGGAACAGCTGGACCCGGGCCAGGAACCGGCGCGCGAAGCGCTGCTGGCCGAACTGATACTCGATGAATTGAAACGCTCGGCCACGCGCCCCATCCGCGTCCCCTTGCCTGCCGACAAACGCTTGAAGACCCTGTGCGACAGCCTGATCGACAAGCCGGGCTCGAACCAGACCCTGGAACACTGGGCGCAGCAGGTCGGTGCCTCGGAGCGGACCCTGGCGCGGCTGTTCGAACGGGAATTGGGCATGAGTTTTGGCCAGTGGCGCCAGCAAGTGCGTCTGGCGCACGCGGCGCCCCTGATCGCGCGCGGCGTGCCGCTGTCGCAGGTGGCCGAAGAACTGGGCTACGCCAGCCAGTCGGCCTTTTCCGCCATGTTCAAAAAGACGTTCGGCAGCTCGCCATCGGCCTTCTTCGCGCAGGGCGACAGAAGGTAGCCACAAGCGCGCCGCGCTTCAGGCCATGAAGTCGAAGAGGGAATTCTTGCCGGTATAGCCTGGCAAGGCCGAGTTCGTTCCCATCTGCTCCTGTGCCGAATACGCCTTCACCAGCGCCTGCGCCTGCGCTGTCAGGGCCTTGGCCAGCACGGCTTTCTTGTTGGTCAGGGTGGTGATGTCCTTGCCGACCGTCTGCCCTTCCTTGCGGATGATGCTCGTTTCGCCCGTCAACTCGCCGATCTTGCTGACGAACTGGTCCGCCACGCCTTTGCCGTTATTGGTGAACATCTTGCTGACGGCATCCGGATCGGCAGCGATGGCCGCCTTGAGTTTTTTATCGTCGAGCACCAGCTCGCCGCTCTTGCCCAGGGTTACGCCGGCACTGCCCAGTATGGAAGCGGGCACGCCCGTGCTGGCCGTGCGCAGCACTTGCTCCATCTGCGAACGCACCTGGCCCAGGGCCGTGTCGGACTTCAAATCGCCCTGTTGCAGGCTTTGCAGCTTGCTGTTGAGTTCATTGTAGGCCGTGACGAAGCTGGCCACGTTGCTGGCAATCTGGCTGCTGTCCTTGGCGATGACGAGGTCGGTCGTGCCTTTTTTCTTCAATTCGATGGTGGCCCCCTCGACGGCCGTCGTCAGGGTATTCGTGGCGCTCTTGATTTCCTTGCCGTCGACCGTCAGCAGCGCATCCTGCGCGGCAGCCGTCTGCTGCATGCCCTTGCCGGCGCCAGGCGCATAGCTGAGCAGATTGCTGACAGCCGCGTCGCCGGACACGCTGATACGCATGCTGCTGTCGGCGCCGCTCTTGCCGTTCAGGGCCAGCGAATAGCCATCGGCGCCCTTCACCACGCTGGCGTCGATGCCTTGCTGCTTGAGCGCGGCGGCGATGCCGTCAAGGCTATTGTTGCTGCTGTCTATCGTCAGCGAAATCATCTTGCCGCTGCCGGGCGTAAATTGCTTGCCGTCAGCCGTGCCCAGTTCGATCTTCAGCAGCGCCGGCGCCCCCGTGCCGATGGCCGAGCTCGATGATTTCTGCGCGCCGCTGAGCAGGGTCTGCCCCTGCGCCAGTTGCTTGACGTTCAGTTCATGGCTACCGCTCACAGCCTTGTCGGTGGTGGTGGCGCTCAGCACATCCTTGGCGCTGGACGTGGCCGAGGTAGCCAGGCCGCTGCCGGCCATGTTCTTGGCCACGGTCTGGAATTTTGCCAGCGCCGATTGCAACTGTCCCAGGCCCGAGAATTTGGCCTGGTCGCGCGCCAGGCTGGCATTGAGCTTGACGACGCCCGTGTTCTGCGACTGCATCTGGCGCTCCACCTTCGCATACACATCGGCCGAGATATTGCCCTGCGTCGTCTGCTGCGTGTTGTTGGTGTAAGCCCTGCTGTTGATGGTCGAATTAAACATGGTAGGCGTTCCCGTCAGGTGTAAGGTGATGGCACACGGTTCAGGTCCTGACCGCGCGCGGCGCAAGAAAAGAAACGCCTGGCGCGCGTGGTGCGGCAAGCTCCCTCTTCTGGTTGATAATTATGCAGCATTGCTGGAATATCAAAACAGCGAACAGAACAGGTTTTTCCTGACTGCAAACCCATATGCACCATTTTAGCGCAATCATTTGCAAGGCGTGTCGGGTTTGCCTCAGCGCATGAATTTCGAGATGGCGCTGCTGACGGCCATGTCCAGCTGCAGGAAAGTGAGTCCCACCTTGAAACCGGCACTGCTGAAAATACAGTGCGAGACGGACGCGCGCGCCTCGATGATGTGCGCCGAGCCATCATAAAACAATTCGAACAGCACCTTGCCCTGCTTGCCTGTTGGCACCGGTTCGGCGATGACGGCCGCCATGCCGCCCGGCCCCACATCGAGGGTGCGCGCCGCCACGGGGCCTGCGCCATCCATTACCAACATTGCCTTGGCACGCAATATCTTGCGTGCGCCCTGCCTTTGTTCAACTGACACTGTATTCCGCTTCTCTATCTATGCATTGTCGATGCGGATTCACGTGGGAATCCATCGGACAAATATTATAGTTCCAAACGGAAATTTTGTTTGACTTGTCTCAAGCTTGGCATTTTTACCATACCAACTTTTACTCGTGATCGCGCAACTTGTTGAACGCTTCATCGATACGCTCGACACCGATGACCTTGATGCCTTCGATGGCTTGCTTAGGCAAGTTGGACTTGGGTACCACGGCCAGGGTAAAGCCCAGCTTGGCAGCTTCGCGCAAGCGCTCCTGGCCCCGTGGCGCGGGGCGGATCTCACCGGCCAACCCCACTTCGCCAAACACCACGAGGCCCCGTGGCAGCGGCTTGTTGCGCATCGACGAGTTAATCGCCAGCAACACGGCCAAGTCGGCCGCCGGCTCCGTAATCTTGACGCCGCCGACCGCGTTGATGAAGACATCCTGGTCGAAGGCGGCGATGCCCGCGTGGCGGTGCGCCACGGCCAGCAGCATGGCCAGGCGGTTCTGCTCCAGGCCGACGGACAGCCGGCGCGCATTCGGCAAGTGGCTGGTATCGACCAGGGCCTGGATTTCCACCAGCAAGGGGCGCGTGCCTTCCTGCGTCACCATCACGCACGAGCCCGGCACCTGGTTGTCGTGCTGCGACAGGAACAGCGCGGACGGGTTCGACACCCCCTTCAAGCCCTTTTCCGTCATGGCAAACACGCCCAGCTCATTGACGGCGCCGAAACGGTTCTTGATGGCGCGCACCAGGCGGAAGCTGGAATGGGCGTCGCCCTCGAAATACAGCACCGTGTCGACGATGTGTTCGAGCACGCGGGGGCCGGCCAGCGCGCCCTCTTTCGTCACGTGGCCCACCAAGATGATGGTCACGCCCGTCTGCTTGGCCGCCCGCGTCAGCTGCGCCGCACATTCGCGCACTTGCGCCACGGAACCGGGCGCCGAGCTGAGGGCGTCCGAATACACGGTCTGGATCGAGTCGATGACCACCACTTCCGGTTTCAGGTCGTTCAAGGTCGACAAGATCTTTTCCAGCTGGATCTCCGCCTGCAATTTCAGTTCCTTGGCATCGATGACGAGGCGCTTGGCGCGCAGGGCGATTTGCGCGCCCGATTCCTCGCCGCTGACATACAGCACGCGCTTGTGGTGCGACATGTTCGCCAGCGCCTGCAGCAGCAGGGTCGACTTGCCGATGCCGGGGTCGCCGCCGATCAGCACCACGCCGCCCGCCACCATGCCACCACCCAGCACGCGGTCGAATTCCTCGATGCCCGTACCGAAGCGGGGCACGTCGATGGCGTCGATATCGTCCAGGGACAGCACGGGCGCCGTCTGCGCCAGCGACATATGCTGCGGGTTCGAATAACGGTTGTTGCCGCCCGTCTCGGGCAGGCTTTCCACCATGGTGTTCCACTGGTTGCACGAGGTGCATTGCCCCATCCATTTATTACTGATGGCGCCGCAATCGCTGCAGGTGTAGATGGTCTTGACTTTTGCCATGGTGTACTTTGCTCGTGAAAAGTGAAACTGCTGGTTATATATACAGTAGAATCACAGTATATACAATTCGCCGCTCGCGGTCACGCCTCGTTCACGGGCACGCGCGGCGCCAGCGCGCACATCAGCTCGTAGCCTATGGTGCCGGCGGCCAGGGCCACCTCGTCGATCGGCATGCCCTGGCCCCACAAGGTGACGGAACTGCCGACTTTTGCAGCCGCCACGTGGGTCAGATCGACCATCAGCATGTCCATCGAGACCCGGCCGATGAGTCCCGTGCGCACGCCATCGACCAGCACGGGCGTGCCTTCGGGCGCGTGGCGCGGGTAGCCGTCCGCGTAGCCGCAAGCGACCACGCCCACCTTGATATTGCCGGCCGCTTCGTAGCGGCTGCCATAGCCCACCACTTCTCCGGCGGCGATCTCCTGGATGCCGATAATACTGCTGCGCAAGGTCATCGTGGGCAGCAAGCCGAACGCTTGCGCGGACGTGCCGCCGGTGGCGCCGCTGGGCGTGCCGCCATACAGCATGATGCCGGGGCGCACCCAGTCACTGTCGAGCTGGTGCAGCAGCAAGGCGGCCGAATTGCACAGGCTGCGCGGCAAGCTTGTGCCGATGCTGGCCTCCCCGGCCACGAAGCGCAGCATCTGTTGTTCCAGGGGCAAGCGCGTGGGTGCCGCTTCATCCGCATTGGCAAAATGCGTCATCAGGGTGATCGTGCCGACACAGGGAATGGCGCGCAGGCGCGCATACGCGGCGGCCACGGCTTGCGGCGTGAAACCCAGGCGATTCATGCCCGTGTTCATCTTCAGGTGGACATCGATGGCGTGCGGCAGGCGTGCCGCTGCCAGCATGGCAATCTGTTCTTCACAATGCACGCTGCCGTTCAAGCCGTACTGCGCCATCACGGACAGATCGCTGGCATCGAAAAAACCTTCCAGCAGCAAGATGGGCTTGGTCCAGCCCAGCTCGCGCAAGCGCACGGCATAGTCGACCTCGACCAGCGCCAGGCCATCGGCGGCGGCAAAGCCCCGCATGGCCCGCTCCAGGCCGTGGCCATAGGCATTCGCCTTGACGACGGCCCACACCCTGGCACCGCGGGCGCAGGCACGGGCGCGCGCCAAATTCTGTTGCATGGCATCGAGATGGATGGTGGCGATGAGGGGCCTGGGCATATGCGTCGTTCACGGCAGGTGGGAAAGTCGTATTTTACCGGATGGGCTCGATGCGGGGCGGCCAGCCAGCGAGGTGGACCGGCACGATGGCCGCCCACGACAGTATGTATAAAATGCTCACATATATGTGTATTTTTCTACGGCAGAATAATTAAAGTTCACTTAGACAAGACTATACAAGGCAGCCCCTGCCAAACTTGGGGTTTGCCGTTTTTTCGTGGTATAAAGCAAGCCAGATATGATTTCAGGCATTCCAGAATGAATCGTGGTTTTTATACCATCATGGCGGCGCAGTTCTTTTCTTCGCTGGCCGATAACGCCCTCTTTTTTGTCGCCGTCGATTTATTGGTGTCCATGAAATCCCCGGCGTGGATCACGCCGCTACTGAAACTGTCGTTCGTCCTGTTTTACGTGCTGTTGGCCGCTTTTGTCGGCGCCTTCGCAGATGCATTGCCGAAAGGCAAGGTGATGTTCATCGCCAACCTGGTCAAGATCTTCGGCTGCGCCCTCGTCTTCTTCCACGTACACCCGCTGCTGGCCTACGCCGTCGTCGGTTTTGGCGCGGCCGTGTACTCGCCCGCCAAATATGGCATCCTGACGGAACTGCTGCCGCCGGAAAAACTGGTCGCGGCGAATGGCTGGATCGAAGGCTTGACCGTCACCTCCATCATCCTCGGCACCGTCATGGGCGGCGCACTCGTCAGCGGCCACGTGTCCGACCTGCTGCTATCGATCGACATTCCCCTGATCGATACGGGCATCACCAGCAAGACGGAAGCGGCCTTGTGCGTGGTAGTCGGCATCTATGTGCTGGCGACCCTGGCCAACCTGAAGATTCCCGACACGGGCTGCGTGTATCCGCACCAGGAACGCAATCCTATCAAACTGATTACCGATTTTGCCAATTGCTATTCCATCCTGTGGAAAGACAAGCTGGGCCAGATCACCCTGGCCGTGACGACCCTGTTCTGGGGCGCTGGCGCCACCTTGCAACTGATCGTGCTGGAATGGGCCAAGCAATCGCTGAACATGCCGTTCGACAAGGCGACCAGCCTGGTGGGCGTGGTGGCCATCGGCGTGGCCGCCGGCGCCGTGCTGTCGGCGCGCTTCATTCCGCTGCGCAAGTCGCTGACCGTCATTCCGCTGGGCATCGCCATGGGCGTGATCGTCATGATGATGACGCAAGTACACTCCGTGTGGATCGCCTACCCGCTGCTGATCTTGATCGGCGCCCTGTCCGGCTTCTTCGTCGTGCCGATGAACGCCCTGCTGCAACATCGCGGCCACGTCCTGATGAGCGCAGGCCATTCCATCGCCGTGCAGAACTTCAATGAAAACCTGTCGATTCTGACGATGCTGGCCGTGTATTCGATCATGATCCGTTTGCACCTGCCGCTCAATATCATCATCACGCTGTTCGGCCTCTTCGTTGCCGGCACCATGTACATGATCATGCGCAGGCACAAACTGAACCAGGCGGAGCACGACAATTTGTCGCTAATAGGCGAGCAAAAACACTAAACCCAAGCAAGGGCTGGGGTCGGCCCCTGAGGGTCTGACCCCGGATGTCGTTTTGGGTTGAGAAGTTTAAATCGGTAAAGTACCAGCCAGCCGCCGCGCAGCAGCCTGTTCCGTCCAGTCAGTGGGCACGACAAAACCACGCGTGCGTTCCACTTCCCAGCCTTCGACATTGTCCACCGTGGCCACCATCACCGCCTGCGTCAAATCAAACAACTGCACGCGCAAGGCCTCAACATCCAGCACTTCCACGTCGCGCCCCTTGAACGGCGCCAGCCATTGCAAGCGCGGCAGCACGACATAACGCTGCTGCGGCAATTGTGGTGGCGTGCACCAGAAGCCGTGCCCATGTACCTGAGAAATACCGTCCATGCCGGGCAGCGCGCCTGCCGCATAAAACAGCCAGCCCTTGACCAGCGCCTGCGCCGTACGCACGGGCTGCGCCAGCAGACTTTGCGCGGCCGGATGGCGCGACAAGGCCAATTGCTTGTCGAGAATCTTGCGCATCTTCAAGCCCAGGGTATCGGCCAGGTTCGGGCCGATCAAGTGGTTGAACACGCCGGGATCGGGCGCACCCTCCAGCAGATAAAACTTGGTGGCGAATTCCCAGTGCAACAAGTCGCTGCCTTCATGCAGCAGGAAATCGAACTCGCCCACCGTGTCGTTGCGGTTGACTTGCACTTGCAAGCCATGCGCTTGCAGCAGCCCATGCTGCTCAAAATAAAAGGCCAGCAGCTTTTCAGCATACAGGCCCAGGCGGGAATAGAATTTCGGCCCCAAGGCCGCATCAAGCGGCGATGGATCATCTTGCAGCGCACCCAGCCACGCGGCGACAGCAGGCGTGACGGGCGCGAGGCTGCCGATGCGCCCGCCCCAGTGGGGACTGGACGGGTCCAGCAAATCGGGCGAATCGAGCAGCCAGGCCAGCGCACGCACGCGGGGGTGCGTCAGATGGCCCCAGCGCTGTTCGAAGCGGGCCTGGAAGGTGCCGACGGCGGTATCAACCACCGTGCGTGCTTTTCGCCAGGCATAGATCGGCCCAGGCACGGGCCTTGACCTTGCCCGTCTCGTCCTGCAACAACATTTCCGGATGGAAGGTGGCGACAAGCGAGGCATTGCCCAGCTGGCGCACCTTGCCGCGCACGGGTTTTTCGCCAGGATGGATGCCGGCGGCGGCCATCGACCCCAGGGTGAGGATGGTGCGCGGCTGCAGCAGGGCCAGTTCGCGCTCGAAATACGGGCGGCAGGCGGCGGACTCCGATTCAGTGGGCAAACGTTCCTGGCCCGCCTCGTCGAGCGGACGGCATTTCAGCAAGTGGCTAATGTACACATCGCTGTCCGCATCGACAGCGATAGCTTTCAGCATATTGTCGAGCAACTTGCCCTGTTCGCCCGGCAAGGCGCGCCCTTCGCGTTCTTCCGCGCGCGACGGGCTGCTGGCCAGCATCAACCAGGTAGCCTGGCGCCCGCCACGCCCCATGACGACGCCCTTGCGCGTCTTGCACAAGTCGCAGCGCGCGCACTTGGCGACGGCGGCCGTCAAGCCTTCCCAGTCGAGTGCGGCGATGTCGGCGTCGCTCAGCTGTTTGGCCGGCGGCGGTGGCGGCGCATCGTCGAACCAGGCCGTGTCGCCAGGCGCAGCGACGGGAAGCGGCGTAGCGGCAACGGTGACGGGCGCTTCGGCCTGCACCTCGACAACCACGTTGGCAACCACCTCGGTGGGCACCTCAATCACGGCGTCGTCGGCGGCGGCCACCGGCGCCGCCACGGCGACGTCCATTTCCACGGCTGCGACAAGGACATCAGCCGCCTCCGGCACGGCGCCCTGGCGCAAGCGCCACAGGGGGCCGACGCCCATTTCATCGAGGAAAACGGCGCTGCGGCTCATAAGGTATAACGCATCACGATGGCGTCCTCACGTTGCGAGTTGCTGGCCGGATAGTATCCCTTGCGCCGGCCTATCTGTGCAAATCCGTAGCGCTGGTAAATATCGAGCGCGCGCACATTCGACGGGCGCACTTCCAGCAGCATCGATTCCATGCCCAGCTGGCGCGCGCAGGCGCAGGACTGGTTCAGCAGGAAACGGCCCAGTCCCTGGCCCTGGATGGCGCCCTCGACGGCCACGTTGAGCAAGTGCGCCTCGTCGACGACCAGCATCAGCAAAAAATAGCCGAGCAAAGTGCCGTCCACATCCCGCAGCACCCAGGCCGGGTAACCGCTCTTGAGGGAATCGATGAAGTTGCCGTGCGTCCAGGGATGCGGATACACACGCTGCTCCAGCGCCAGCACCTCGGCCAGGTCCGCCTCCCGCATCGGCTGATAGTCGAGGCGCAGCACGTCCCAGCCTGCCGCACTATTCGTATCCTGGCCCGCTACGCTCATCGTGCCGACTCCGCAGCGGCCTTCGCTGCCTGCATGTCCTGGCGTTCCGCACTCGTGTAGGCGATCTTGTTGCGCAAGTACAAAGGTTGCGCCTCGGCCGCCGTTACAAACTGGCCTGCCGCAAAGGCGATGCGCGCCAGCTGCGCCACCTGCTCGGCATGCGGCATGATGGCGGCGTCGGCCGTGGCGGCGCACGGCAGCATGGCCAAGGCGTCGGCATAGGCCGCGAAACCATTGCCGCAACCGACGACAGCGCCTTGCGGCGCCACGCCGGCCGGCGCGCTCAGGGCCGGCGGCGCAACGATCTGCAAGCCATCCTGGTAATCGTATTGCGCCCAGTACACTTCGCCCATGCGGGCGTCGAGCACGGTCACGATGCGCTGCGCGCCATGCTGCTGGTGGCACGCCAGGGCCATGGCGTCGAGGGTCACGACGGGCACGACGGGCAAGTTGGCGCCGTAGGCCAAGCCTTGCGCGATGCCGCAAGCCGTGCGCACGCCCGTAAACGAGCCGGGGCCGGAGCCGTAGGCGATGGCATCCACGTCGGCCAGGGTCACGCCCGCTTCGGCCAGCAATTCCTGCACCATCGGCAGGATGGACTGGGAATGGGTACGCACGCCCGACGAGGCGCGGGACAGGACGACATCGCCGCGCAGCAAAGCGCAAGAGGCGAGTTCGGACGATGTTTCAATAGCAAGCAGGGTGGGAAGTAAGGTAGACATAGCGTATTTTACCTTGCCGCGCCATGGCGCGGCACTCCCCGCTGCGGCAAGCCGTGACCAGCCGTGCAGCAATCAGGCGGATGCGGCTTGAGGCGGCTTGCACTGCGGGCCCGCGAGGACGGCTATAATGAAAGACGCAGCTTATTATTTGACCGGCATCAAGTCTGCCGCGCCAGGTAGTCGCTTAGCAACATCGTCTTTCCACTCTTGCCCTGGTCCGTTCCGTGAATCCACTTCTTGCTAAACTGCAACCATATCCATTCGAAAAGCTGCGCCAGCTGTTTGCCGGCGTGACGGTCAATCCCGAGTATGCTCCCATCAGCCTGGGCATGGGCGAACCCAAGCACCCGACGCCGTCCTTCATCGAGCAAGCGCTGGTTGACAATATCCATGGCCTGGCCAGCTATCCGACCACCATCGGTTCGGAAGCCTTGCGTAGCGCCATCGCCGCTTGGCTCGAGCGCCGTTATGGCATCCCCAAGCTCAATCCTGCCACGCAAATCCTGCCCGTGAACGGTTCGCGCGAAGCGTTGTTTGCGCTGGCGCAAACGGTAATCGATCCGTCCGCCGGTTCGTTGGTGATTAGCCCGAATCCGTTTTATCAGATCTATGAAGGTGCGGCCTACCTGGCAGGCGCCGAACCGTATTTTGTCAATTCCGACCCCACGCGCAATTTCGGCTGCGACTACGACGCGGTGCCCACTGCCGTGTGGGAAAAGGTCAAGCTGCTGTTCCTGTGTTCGCCGGGCAACCCGACGGGCGCCGTGCTCACCCTGACGGACTGGGAGCATTTGTTCGCCCTGTCCGAGCGCTACGATTTCGTCATCGCCGCCGACGAGTGCTATTCCGAGATTTACCACGGCGACACGCCCCCGCTGGGCGCGCTGCAGGCGGCGCACATGCTGGGCCTGTCCACAGTCGAGCGCCCGTATGCGCGCCTGGTGGTGTTTTCCAGCCTGTCGAAGCGCTCGAACGTACCGGGCATGCGCTCGGGCTTCGTCGCCGGCGACGCGGAAGTATTGAAAAAATTCCTGCTCTACCGAACCTACCACGGCGGCGCCATGAGCCCTGCCGTGCAGGCGGCCTCCGTCGCGGCCTGGAACGACGAAACCCATGTCGAGGAAAATCGCGCCAAGTACCGCGCCAAGTTCGACGCCATCACGCCGCTGCTGCAAGCGGTGATGGACGTGCAATTGCCGGACGCCGGCTTCTACCTGTGGGCCGACGTCAGCCGCACGGGACTGTCCGACACCGAATTCGCGCAACGCCTGTACGCCGAATATAATGTGACGGTATTGCCTGGCAGCTACCTGGCGCGCGACGCGCACGGCATCAATCCGGGCCGCAACCGCATCCGCATGGCCCTGGTGGCCGAAACGGCCGAAGGGCTGGAAGCGGCACTGCGCATAGTAAAATTCTGCCAGCAGCTTTCCGCATCCGCATCAACTCCGCATTAACCAATACATAAGACATCATCATGAGCCAACAACTGCAAAACATCATCGACCAGGCCTGGGAAAACCGTGCCGAGATCAATCCGGGCAACGGCACGGCCGAACTGCGCGACGCCGTCTCACACGTCATCAATGGCCTGGACAACGGCAGCATCCGCGTGGCGGAAAAAACCACGGGCGACTGGGTTGTCAACCAGTGGGTCAAGAAAGCCGTGCTGCTGTCGTTCCGCCTGGAAGACAACGTCGTGCTGCCATCGGATGGCACGATGCAGTTCTACGACAAGGTGCCGACCAAGTTCGCCAACTACACCGCCGCAGACTTCGCCAAGGGCGGTTTCCGCGTAGTGCCGCCTGCCGTCGCCCGCCGTGGCAGCTTCATCGCCAGGAACGTCGTGCTGATGCCGTCCTATGTCAACATCGGCGCCTA
Source organism: Janthinobacterium sp. UMAB-56 (assembly GCF_900095265.1). GTDB lineage: Bacteria > Pseudomonadota > Gammaproteobacteria > Burkholderiales > Burkholderiaceae_D > Janthinobacterium. The sequence continues at coordinate 375,594 of NZ_LT607651.1, forward strand.
CGTCGATGAAGGCGCCATGGTCGACACCTGGGCCACCGTCGGCTCCTGCGCCCAGATCGGCAAGAACGTCCACCTGTCCGGCGGCGTCGGCATCGGCGGCGTGCTGGAACCGATGCAAGCGAACCCGACCATCATCGAAGACAATTGCTTCATCGGCGCCCGTTCGGAAATCGTCGAAGGCGTGATCGTCGAAGAAAACTCGGTCATCTCGATGGGCGTGTACATCGGCCAGTCGACCAAGATCTACGACCGCGCCACCGGCGAAGTGACCTACGGCCGCGTGCCAGCCGGTTCCGTCGTGGTCTCGGGCAACCTGCCTTCGGAAGACGGCAAGTACTCGCTGTACTGCGCCGTGATCGTCAAGCGCGTGGATGCAAAAACCCGCGCCAAGACCGGCATCAACGAGTTGCTGCGCGGTATTTGATGACTGCGCCGCAAGGCGCACGTCATACCCTGGATGTCCCGCCTGGTCGGGACATTTTCATTTCCGGCTAGCCACTTCAATCGTCCCGCTGCCCTCTTCCATCCTGTCCTATACTGGATGGCATGCATACTCCTCGCGTCTTGATCGTCGGCGCCGGTCCTACCGGCCTCATGCTTGCCTTGCGCCTGGCGCGCCATGGCGTCGATTGCCGCATCATCGACAGCAATAGCGGTCCGGGCCAGGCGTCGCGGGCCATGGCCGTGCATGCGCGCACGCTGGAGTTTTACCAGCAGCTGGGCTTTGCCGATGAACTCGTCAACCTTGGCATCAAGATTAATGCCATGCACATCCATGAAGGGGGCGAGGAACTGGTGAAACTGGCGCTGGGCGAGATCGGCGAAGGGCTGAGTCCCTACCCTTTCGTGCTGAGCCTGCCACAGGACGAGCATGAACGCTTTCTCATCAGCAAGCTGGCGGCGGCCGGCGTGCATGTGGAATGGAACGTTACCCTGGACCTGTGGACGCAGGACGATAGCGAAGTGCAAGCCATCCTGCTCAACAATGGCGAGCGACAATATTGCACGTTTGACTATATCTGCGGCTGCGACGGCGCCCGCAGCAAGGTCCGCGAAATCGCCGGTTTCGACTTTTCCGGCGGCACCTACGACCACCTGTACTACGTGGCCGATGCCCAAGTGGCCGGCAACAATACGGATTTGCACGCCCACCTGGGCGCGAACTCGTTTGCGCTGATGTTACCCGTGCGCACCAGCGGCATGCAGCGCCTGATCGGCATCCTGCCCGACCGCCCCGATGGCGCGCCGGCGCCCGTCTTCGACGATGTGCGCGAACAGGTGCAAGCCTTGCTGGGCATCCAGGTCGAGCATGTGAACTGGTTTTCCACGTATAAGGTGCACCACAGGGTGGCGGCGCAGTTTCGCGAACGGCGCTGCTTCATCCTCGGCGACGCGGCCCATTTGCACAGCCCCGTGGGCGGCCAGGGCATGAATACGGGCCTGGGCGACGCCGTCAATCTGGCGTGGAAACTGGCACAAAAACTGCACGGACTAAGCAACGACGCCTTGCTCGACACCTATGAAAGCGAGCGCATCGTGTTTGCCCGCAAGCTCGTCGCCACCACCGACCGCGCCTTCCAGGCCATCGTCGCGCAAGGCTTGGCCGGGCAATTCCTGCGCCGCTGGCTGGTGCCCCATGCGCTGCCCTTCCTGTCCAGTTTCGGGCGGGCGCGCCGTTTGCTGTTCCAGACGGTGTCGCAAATCCAGATCAGCTATGAAGACAGCGCCCTTTCCGCAGGCCACGCGGAGTACCTGCGCGGCGGCGACCGCCTGCCATGGTTCTCGGACGGCACGCAAGACAATTTCACGGCCCTGCGCAGCATGGCGTGGCAATTGCACATCTATGGCGAGCCGGCGCCAGCACTGCTGGCCGAGGCGCGCGTGCTGAAGCTGCCCGTGCATTGCTACACGTATAACGTGGCCGCCAAGCTGGCCGGCCTGGGCCGCGACGCGGCCTACCTCGTGCGCCCGGACGGCCATATCGCGCTGGCCCTGCACCAGCAGGAAAGCGGCGCCCTGCGCGCCCTGGCCCTGCGCCTTGGCCTGCATTTTGGTCCGGCAGAGATGCGCAAGGCGGCGCCACGGCCCGTGCAGGAAAAATAAAGGGGGCATGCTGCACTGCCGCATCGACTGCGTATCGACTGTATAATATCGGCTACCATCGCATTCATCCCTGGCGCAAGCGCCGCGATCAAGCGAACCGCATTCATTCCCCTTAGCCCTGCCCATGACGACCATTACACTCTACGGTATCCCCAACTGCGATACCGTCAAAAAGGCCCGCACCTGGCTGGCCGCGCAGCAACGCGATTTCACCTTCCACGACTTCAAGAAACAGGGACTGGAACGCGCCACCGTCGAAGCATGGCTGCAGCAATTGCCGTGGGATGTGCTGGTCAACAAGAAAGGCACGACCTGGCGCGCCCTGTCCGACGGGCGCAAGGCATCGATCACCGATGCGGCCAGCGCGCTGGACCTGATGCTGGAAAACCCATCCATCATCAAGCGCCCCGTGCTGGACAAGGATGGCCAGTTCAGCGTGGCATTTTCAGATGCACAGTATGCAGCCATTTTCGGGCTGTAATTTTCACTTAGACAGAAGCACCCCGCGCTACGCCATGACCACCTCCAAAACCCTCGGCCTGACCGAAAAACTGATCGCCCTGTCCTCGGTCACGCCCGATGACAAGGGCTGCCAGCAGCACCTGATCGATCTGCTCACGCCGCTGGGCTTTGTCTGCGAGACGATACAGTCGAACGACGTCACCAATCTATGGGCACGCCGTGGCACCACCTCCCCCGTGTTCGTCTTTGCCGGCCATACGGACGTGGTGCCCACCGGCCCCGTCGAACAATGGCGCTCGCTGCCCTTCATTCCCACCCACCGCGATGGCAAGCTGTACGGCCGTGGCGCGGCCGACATGAAGACCTCGATCGCCGCCATGGTGGTCGCTTGCGAGGAATTCATCGCCGCCACGCCCCAGCACACGGGTTCGATCGCCTTTCTGATCACCAGCGACGAAGAAGGCCCGGCCACGGACGGCACCGTCATCGTCTGCGAGCAACTGAAGGCGCGCGGCGAACAGATCGACTATTGCCTGGTCGGCGAGCCGACCTCAAGCGCGGACCTGGGCGACATGATCAAGAATGGCCGCCGGGGTTCGCTGTCGGGCCGCTTGACGATCAAGGGCGTGCAGGGCCATATCGCCTACCCGCACCTGGCGAAGAACCCGATCCATGAAGCGGCGCAGGCGCTGGCCGACCTGGTCGAGGAGCAATGGGATGCGGGCAACGAGTATTACCTGCCCACCTCGTGGCAAATGTCGAACATCAACGCGGGCACGGGCGCCAACAACGTGATCCCGGGCGACATGGTGATCGACTTTAACTTCCGCTTTTCCACGGCCAGCACGGCGGAAAACCTGCAGGAACGGGTGCACGCGATCCTCGACAGGCATGACTTGCAATACGATTTGCAATGGACCCTGAGCGGCCTGCCCTTCCTCACGCCGCGCGGCACCCTCTCCGATGCGCTGTCCGCCGCCATCCTGGAAGAAACCGGCATCACGACGCAGCTGTCGACCACGGGTGGCACCTCGGATGGGCGGTTTATCGCGCAGATCTGCCCCCAAGTGATAGAATTCGGGCCGCCCAATGCCAGTATTCACAAGATCGACGAGCACATCGAACTGCGCCACATCGATCCCCTGAAGAATATTTACCGGCGCACGCTGGAGCATTTGCTGCCCGCCTGAACCAGAATACCGAGGCCCGTCACGGCGGGCCAGAACACTGTCTTTTCGAGAATGCCATGAGCCCGAACCCATTTTCCACGCCACGCGACCTGCTGCGCTACGCCGTTACCCGTTTCAATACCGCCAAGCTGTTTTTCGGCCACGGCAGCGCCGAAGCGTTCGACGAAGCGGCCTATCTGATCCTGCACACCTTGAAGTTGCCGCTCGACAAGCTCGAACCCTTCCTCGATGCCAAGTTGCTGCCGTCGGAAATCGCCAGCGTGATGACGGTCATCGACCGCCGCAGCATCGACCGCGTGCCAGCCGCCTACATCACCAAGGAAGGCTGGCTGGGCACGTACAATTTTTATGTGGACGAGCGCGTGATCGTGCCCCGCTCCTTCATCGCCGAGCTGATCCCTGAATACTTTTCGCCATGGGTGGCGGAACCGGAAGCCGTGGAAAACATCCTGGAACTGTGCACCGGTTCTGGCTGCCTATCCATCATGATGGCCGATGCTTTCCCGAACGCCAGCGTCGATGCGGTGGACATTTCCGCCGATGCGCTGGCCGTGGCCAAGCGCAACGTCGACACCTACAAGCTGCAGGACAGGGTCAAGCTGATCGAGTCGGACCTGTACACCAACGTGCCGGCCAAGAAATATGACTTGATCATCAGCAACCCGCCGTACGTGAATTCCGCGTCGATGGGCGCCCTGCCCCAGGAATACCTGGCCGAACCGCAAATCGCCCTCGACGGCGGCAGCGACGGCATGGACCTGGTGCGCAAGATCATCGCAGGCGCGGCCGAGCGCCTGACGGACGACGGCATCCTGATGATTGAAATCGGCAACGAACGCGCATACGCGGAAGCGGCCTTCGGCGAGCTGGGCCTGACCTGGCTGACGACGAGCGCCGGCGACGACATGGTGTTCCTGCTGACGGCCGAACAGCTCAAGCTGGCATAAGCGCTGGCGTAAGCGCGCAGCGCCTTAATTTACAACACAAAGAAAAAAATGATACGTTTCCTACAAGTAAGCCTGATGCGCGGCATCAAACCGTTGCTCGAACAAGTCGATGTCACCCTCAATCCGGGCGACAAGATCGGCCTGATCGGCGCCAATGGCGCGGGCAAATCGAGCCTGTTCGCCATGATGCGTGGCGAATTGCACCCTGACCAGGGCGAGATCGATTTCCCCGCCAAATGGCGCGTGGCTTACGTGGCGCAGGAAACACCGCCGCTGGACCGTGCCGCGCTCGACTATGCGATCGATGGCGACATCACCTTGCGCAAGCTGGAAGCAGAACTGGCGCGCCTGGAGTCCGAGCCGGCAACGTCGGAAAACGGCATCGCCATCGGTGAAATCTACAGTGCGATGGCCGATGCCGACGCCTACACCGTGCAGTCGCGCGGCGAGCAATTGCTGCTGGGCCTGGGCTTTACGCTGGACCAGATGCAGCAACCGGTGGCCAGCTTCTCCGGCGGCTGGCGCATGCGTTTGAACCTGGCGCAAGCGCTGATGTGCCCGTCCGACCTGCTGCTGCTCGATGAACCGACCAATCACCTGGATCTGGACGCCATCATCTGGCTGGAAGACTGGCTCAAGCGCTACGCCGGCACCTTGCTGATCATTTCCCATGACCGCGACTTCCTCGACGAAGTGGTCAACGTGGTCGTGCATATCGACGAGCGCAAGCTGAAGCGCTATTCGGGCAACTACTCGAGCTTCGAGCGCCAACGCGCGGCGCAGATGATACTGGCCGCCGGCGCGCTGGAAAAGCAGCAGCGCAAGCGTGCCCATCTGGAATCGTTCGTGAACCGCTTCAAGGCGCAAGCCTCGAAGGCGCGCCAGGCGCAAAGCCGCATGAAGGCGCTGGCGAAGATGGAAGAACTGGCGCCCCTGCGCGCCGCTGCCGAATTCTCGTTCGAATTCCGCGAGCCTTTGAGCGCGCCGAACCCGCTGCTGGTGATGGAAGACGTCGATGCGGGCTACAAGATCGAGAACGAAGCGACGGGCGAAATCACGCATAAAACCATCGTCAACGGCATCAAGTTTTCGCTGCAGATCGGCCAGCGCATCGGCTTGCTGGGCCAGAACGGCGCCGGCAAATCGACCCTGATCAAGACCATCGCCGGCGAACTGATGCCTTTGAGCGGCGACGCCACCATGGGCAAGGGCTTGAACATCGGCTACTTCGCCCAGCACCAGGTGGAAATGCTGCGCCACGACGAATCGCCGCTGTGGCATCTGTCGAAGATCGCCCCGACCGTGCGCGAGCAGGAACTGCGCAACTTCCTGGGCGGCTTCAACTTCCCCGGCAACATGGTCACGGCCTCGATCGCGCCGTTCTCGGGCGGTGAAAAAGCCCGTTTGGCGCTGGCCCTGATCGTCTGGCAGCGGCCGAACCTGCTGCTGCTCGATGAACCGACCAATCACCTGGATCTGGAAACGCGCGAAGCGCTGACGGAAGCGCTGGCCCAGTTCGAAGGCACCCTGGTCGTCGTTTCCCATGATCGCCATTTGCTGCGCGCCACCACCGACGAATTCATCATCGTTGCCGACGGCAAGCTGCAACCGTTCGACGGCGACCTGGACGACTACAAGGATTGGCTGTTCAAGACCAAGCTGGGTAAAGGCACGGACGTGCTGCCGGCCGCCGGCAAGGCCAACAAGACGGACTTCCCCGTGACTTCTTCCGTACCTTCGCCGGTAGCGGCCACCCCTGCCGCGCCCGTGCGCGACAAGCGCCAGGAAGCGGAAGATCGCCAGAAGGCCGCCGCCTTGCGCAAGCCGATCGAAAACAAGATCAAGCGCCAGGAAGAGCAGATCGCCAAGCGCAACGCGCAAAAGGCGGAAACGGAAGCCAAGCTGGGCGAACCGACCATCTACGACGCGGCAAACAAGGCCAAGCTGAAGCAATTGCTGGCTGACCAGACCTTCTTCACCAAGGACCTGGCGCAGCTGGAAGCGGAATGGCTGGACTTGCAAGACCAGCTGGAAAAGCTCGGTTAATCAAGTGACGACAAAAGACGACCCACGGGTCGTCTTTTTTCTAGGCCGCCTGCATGGGGCTGGGGCTGCGGATCGCCATCAGGCGGTCGATGTCGACGAGGATCAGCCGGCGCCCCGCCACCGTGCCCAGACCCAGCAAATAATCGGCTTCCGCCTCGCCCAGACCTGGCACGGCAGCAATGTCGCCGGACGCCAGGCTGACGATATCGGTAACGCCATCGACCACCATGCCCATCACGCCATTGCTCAACTGCAAGATGATCACGTCGCTGGCCGGGTCGGGTACGGCGTGGGCGCTGCCGAACGCGGCGCGCATGTCGACGATGGGAATGATCACGCCGCGCGAGACAGCCACACTCTGCAGCACCTCCCCTTCCGAGGAAAAACGTTCGAGTTCCTTGAACGGGCGCAATTCCCGCACGCAGCGGTAATCGAGGCCATACTCCAGGCCGCCCAGCCGGAAGCTCAAGTACTGCGTCAGGTATTGGGCCGCTGCGGCGCCCGGCCTAGTCGTGGGCTGCATGGTATTCCTTTCATCCGGTAAGCGCTGCCAGGATGCGCAGTGGCGCAACGTTGGCCCATGCTAACGAGCATCCCCGCACCCGGCGTTGAGAAACATCAACTTTCCCGGGTGCATGCTCAGCCCCGGCGTCCAGCCTTGCGCCGGCGCAGCCATCTTCCCTTACAATACCCCCATCGTTTCCCCACAGGCAGGCCATGCAACACCTCGTCAACCCCGCTGAAGTTGAATTTTCTGCCATCCGCGCCCAGGGTCCGGGCGGGCAGAACGTCAACAAGGTGTCCAGCGCCATCCATTTGCGCTTCCCCATCGCCGCCTCGTCGCTGCCGCAAGCGTACAAGGAGCGGCTGCTGGCCTTGCGCGACAGCCGCATCAGCAAGGATGGCGTGCTGGTGCTCAAGGCGCAGCAGTCGCGCAGCCAGGAGCAGAACAAGGAAGAAGCCTTGCGGCGCTTGCAGGAAATCATCGACAGCGTGACCTTCCTGCCCGCCGTGCGCCGCGCCACCAAGCCCACGCGCAGCTCGCAACGGCGGCGCCTCGACAGCAAGAGCACGCACAGCGTGCTGAAGCAGTCGCGCGGCAAGGTTATCGACTGATTACGGCGGCGGCTGGTAAGTCCAGTCCAGGTTGCCTGTGCTGTCGGCAAACACGGGCTGCGTGGCCGGCGTGGCGCTGCGCAGCAGGGCCTTGATTTCTTTCGGCGGCCGGTCGTAGACCTTGGCCGGACCAGCCGGCACGACCATGGCGCGTACCGTCGTCTCGCCATCGACCAGCCCCAGGGTGCAGCGCGACTGGCCGGCCGTCGCTTGCCGCTCCTGGCGCACTTGCGCCACCAGTGCCAGCATCTGCGCGTGCAGGATTTCCGACTGTTTCACCTCCACGCGCAGGCGCGCCACTTCCTTCAGCACGGGCGCGATGCGCGCGGCCAGCTTGTCGTACTGCATTTGCTGCGCCGGTTGCAAATGCAGCTCGCCGCGCCGCAACTGGCCCGCCAGGGTCAAGTAGTTGCGCACCTCGGGCAATTGCGCAATGGCGTCGATTTCCTGCTGGCGCTTGTCCTGCATCTGCTGGTATTGCGCGGCGCGGGCCAGGCTGTCCGTGATCTTTTGCTCCAGGGCGCTCAGGTCGGGCACCAGCGGGAATAGCAGCATCTCCACCTGCTTGCGGGGACCGGCGCTGCCGATGCGAATGGTGCGCGCCGCCACGGCGCACCCTTCAGCCAGCTCAATGACGACCTCGTCGGCGATGATTTCGCAATTGCTGGCGCTGTCGATCACCACGCGCGTGCCGGCAATGACGCAGCTTTCGGCGCGGTGCAAATGCACTTCGCCGCTCAGCGCCTGCAGCACGGAACCGGAGGCCACACCCTCGACGCGCACATCGCCATGCTCGTTGAAGGCCGTGCCGCCCACCAGGTTACGCTGCAGCCATATCAGCCCGCCATGCGAATGCAAATGGCCATACACGTCGCCATGGATGGTGATGTCGCTGCCGTCGATCTGGCGCTGCTCCTGCACTTCGCCATACTCCTCATACGCGGCGCGCAGCTTCAAATTGCCCGTGGTGCGGCTGCTGACACCTTCGCGGCTGACGATCTTGTTTTCAATCGACATCTTGCCGTGCTCATCAACATTCACATAGCCATCCTGGGTGGCCACGATGAACTCGCCATCGCTGAAATGCTCGACCGCCGTGCCTGCCCCAGCCACCGTAGCCAGGTCCAGTTCCAGCGGCGCGGGTGGCGGCAGCAGCGTGCCGGCCAGGTCGTAGCCAGGCAAGCCGGGCATGCCCGGCAGCAGACGCAGCAGGCGCGCGTGTTTTTTGACTTGCGGGAAGCGGTTCTTGAAGCTGAGCAAATCGAGGCGGCCATCGGAGCGTTCGCGCGGCGCATCGTCGCGGTGCATGCCTTGCGACACTTCAAGCAGCTGGGCGTCGCGCCCAGGCTGCGGCGGCAGCACCCGCGCCACCGTGATGCGCTCGGCCTTGCCGCTGGCGAGCATGGCGCGCACGGCCGCGCCATCGATGCCATAGTGCACGCCCTGGCACCACAGGTCGGCCACCAGCTCATCAAACTCGCGGCGGGCCGGCACTTGCCCATCCGCCTCAAGAGGCAGCGCCTCAAAGTAAAAGTCGGCGCTGTCGCCACGGACCTTGAGCTGTTTATACAGCGCACGGCGCTGGGGCGGGAATGGCGCCACGCGCGCGGCGATGCGCAGCAAGGCGTCGCCCTTGGGCGCAGCGCGGGGCGCGGGGGCATGGAACAGGGTCAGCAGGAACAAAGCGTAATCGAGGCCGGCCAGCAACTGCCCCGACTGGAACAGCTGGTCAACGGCGGCGCGCAGCTGCGCCGGCGCCAGCGACAGGTCCAGGAACACGCCCTCGTCGCGCCGGACGAGGCCATGCGGCAAGCCTGCCGCATGGCTAGCATCAGGAACGGGCGTATCGTCGTCGCTCACCACTTGCCTCCACAACGTAGTGAATTGCTTGAGTGCACTGGAACAATATCACGGGCCGGGGCGGCGTGCCTAACTCGGCAAAAAAGCGGGCGGCCAGATGCAAACAGGGCCATGTCTTGCGAGATGGCCCTGTCGGATGGGGTGTGCGATGCCTAGCGGCGCGGCGGATTCGAATAAATATCCTGGCCCACTTCATTGATCTGGCGGCGCAGGTCGCGCCGTTCGTCGGCCGTCATGCGGCCCGTGCGGCGCGAGGCGTCGGCGCCCTCATTGGCATGACGCTGCTCTTCGGCGCGCGTGTCGAAACTGCGTGCGTCACGCTGTTCGCGCAGTCGCGTATCATTGCTACTGGTGCGCTGTACCTGCTCATACCGCTGGGCCTGCATCTGCTGCTGGTCGTCACGCCGTGGCGGCGGCTGGTTTTGCGCTGACGCCAGGCTGGCGGCAAACACGGAGCAAACGGCAAACGCGGACATCACAAGCGAAGTTGTACGTGCGGCAATAGCTGCGCTGGGAGCGGCGTGAATTTTTTTAGTAAAGATATTCATTGAGTTCCTCTTCCGCAATGCCGTATAAACTTAAAGCTGATTTCCACTGTGGCCCCAGTGTATGATGCTTTACACGGTGCAGTAAGAGTAATTGGGTAAAGTTTGTAACACTTTGTAATGGGTCGCCACAGCCCCTTGCCGACGCCGCGCGAGGCGTTACTATAGCAACTAATATACGATAACACGACACCTTAAATGACCACAACCTCCACTTCCGGCAGCAATACCACAACGCAATCGATCCATGGCCATCAAGCAAAAATCATGGTGGTCGATGATGATGTGCGCCTGCGCGACCTGCTGCGCCGCTACCTGACCGAACAGGGTTTCAATGTCTTTACGGCGGAGAGCGCGACGGCCATGAACAAGCTGTGGCTACGCGAACGCTATGACTTGCTGGTGCTCGACCTGATGCTGCCCGGTGAAGACGGCCTGTCGATCTGCCGCCGCCTGCGCGGCGCGGGCGACCAGACGCCGATCATCATGCTGACAGCCAAGGGCGAGGACGTCGACCGCATCGTGGGCCTGGAAATGGGCGCCGACGACTACCTGCCGAAACCGTTCAACCCGCGCGAACTGGTGGCCCGCATCGGCGCCGTACTGCGCCGCAAGGGTCCCGACGAAATCCCCGGCGCGCCGTCGGAAACGCCGCAAACCTTTGAATTCGGCGACTTCGTGCTGGACCTGGGCACGCGCACCCTGAAAAAGAATGGCGAAACGGTGCCCCTGACCACGGGCGAGTTTTCCGTGCTAAAAGTGTTTGCCCGCCATGCGCGCCAGCCCCTGTCGCGCGAGAAACTGATGGAACTGGCGCGCGGACGCGAATACGAAGTGTTCGACCGCAGCCTGGACGTGCAGATTTCGCGCCTGCGCAAGCTGATCGAACCCGATCCGTCGAGCCCGCTGTTCATCCAGACCGTGTGGGGCCTGGGCTACGTCTTCATCCCGGACGGACAGCCGCGCTGATCGCAGGCGAGGCATGATGAAGCTTGTTCCCGATATCAGCCTGGCACGGCTGAAAAGCGGCTTGTTCTGGCGCACCTTTTTGCTGCTCGGCACCTTGACCACGGTGAGCATGATCACCTGGATCGGCATGATTTCGGTCATCCAGCGCGAGCCGCAGGCGCAGCAGATTTCCGCCCAGATCATTTCCGTCGTCACCATCACGCATGCGGCACTGACGCACTCGGCGCCCGAGCTGCGGCGCGAGCTGTTGTTCGACCTCGTCAGCAACGAAGGCATCCGTATCTTCTCGCTGGAAGAGGACGACCGCATCGAGCCGCCGTCCGACAATTACCTGATGCCCGACATCGAGGCGCTGGTGAAGGCCAAGCTGGGCAAGGACACGCGCTTTTCCGCGCGCGTCAACGGCGTGGCCGGCTTCTGGGTCAGCTTCAAGATCGACGACGACGAGTACTGGCTGATGCTGGACCGCGAGCGCCTGCGGGGCTTGACGGGCTTCCAGTGGCTGGGCTGGGCCAGCCTGGTGTCGCTGCTGTCCCTGCTGGGTGCGGCCATCATTTCCAGCCTGATCAATCTTCCCCTGTCGCGTCTGACGGTGGCCGCGCGTGCGATCGCCAAGGGCAAGCAGCCGGCGCCACTGCCGGAAAAGGGACCAATCGAAATCATCGAGGCGAACCGCAGCTTCAACCAGATGGTCGATGATCTGAAACAAGTGGAATCGGATCGCGCCGTGATCCTGGCCGGCATTTCCCACGATTTGCGCACGCCGCTGGCGCGCATGCAGCTGGAAGTGGAAATGGCCAATCTGTCGGACGAGGCGCGCATAGGCATCCAGTCCGATATCGGGCAGATGGACGCCATCATCGGCCAGTTCCTCGACTACGCCAGGCCGACAGAAGCGTCGAGCTTTACGGATGTCGACCTGAGCGGCTTGCTCAGCGACATGACGCGTGAAGCCATGCGCCTGCCGGACGTGAAGATCAACGCCAATATCGAGGAAGGCGCGCATGCGATGGGCAACCCCATCGATCTGCGCCGCGTGCTGAACAACCTGATTGAAAATGCGCGCCGCTATGGCAAATCGCCGGACAGTGACGTGACGGAAATCGACATCGCCTGCAATGTACGCACCAGCCACGGCGCGAAAAAGGTCATCATCGAGGTGCAAGACCATGGCACGGGCGTGCCGACGGACAAGATCGAGCAGCTGATGAAACCGTTCACTCGCCTCGACACGGCGCGCGGGCAGGCAAATGGCGCCGGCCTCGGCCTGGCCATCGTCGAGCGCGTGCTGCTGCGCCATGACGCCGAACTGCAAGTGCGCAACCGCGAAGGCGGCGGCCTGGCGTTTCAGATCAGCTTGCCGGCGGTGTGAGACACCCGGCGCAGGCAGAGGTGGACGATAGCCTAGACCTGGCCATCGTCGAGCGCGTGCTGCTGCGCCATGACGCCGAACTGCAACTGCGCAACCGCGAAGGCGGCGGCCTGGCGTTTCAGATCAGCTTGCCGGCCGTCTAACATTGAACGGCACGAGCGTGCCGTTCAATGACTTTCAAGCCGACGCCTGCTCTTGCGCCAGCAATTTACTCATCAACAATTCCGTCGCCCCGTAGCCGTACAGGGAATCGCTTTCCATGCCCGGCGTATCGAAGGGGATCGATTCCTCGCGGTTCAGCTTGGCAGGGTCCGCGTCCGCATAGCTGGCGCGCCAGGCACGTTGCAAGGACTCGTTGCGGCGGATAAAGGCCGGCATGGGCCAGGCATCGCGCTCCCAGTCGCGGCTGTCGCCCAGCATGGGCCAGCGCTCGTTGAGCAGGGCCATGTCGCCCGTGCGCAGGCGGCGCACGGCCTGTTCCGGCCGCAAGCCTTCCAGCTCAGCGAGTGTCGGCAAGACATCGCGTCGTGGTCCGAACATATACGCCAGCATGATGCGCCCGGCAGGCGCCGTTCGCGCCACCACGCCGACGGCATAACCGCCGCCCGGCAAGGGCACGGCAAACCAGCTGCCTTCTCGGTATGGTAATGATCTCATCGTTGCAAACTCCCCCCAAAATCGTGTTCGGGGCACAGTCTACGCGAAGCGATGCGAATGTGGCGCATGGTACGTCACGGCAACAAACCAATAGTTACAATATTTTCTCGTCATAGTGATACTGGGCAACAATCGGCCCGGCCTTGAACAACGCTTCCTTCATGGCCGTGTCCAGGCGCGCATCGCGGCGGCGCATCCATTCGAGCAGCATGGCCGCTTCCTTGCGGCTCGTGTCGCCCGCATGCGCGAGCACGCGGCGCAGTTCCGGGTCCGTGCATGCCTCGAAGCGCTGGCTGTTCAAGTCCAGCGCCTGCAGCGCGGCGATGGTGGCGCCGATGGCGCGGTGCATGTCGAGCGCGGTGGCCGGCAAGCCGGATTCTTCCAGTGGGGCGGTGGTCATGCGCATTCCTTTTCGCGTGGTGGTGACATCGGCTGCATTCTCCACCGCGCGGACGAAAAGCTCAAGCGTCCACGACACGTTTTCCGCTGTTCGGCCATAATCATGGCTCAGCAACAGCCTAAACCTCAGCGGCAGGAGCCCCATGTTCAATTTCGACTTTTACAATCCGACGCAAATCCTCTTCGGCCAGGGCCAGATCGCCGCCATCACGGCGCTGATCCCGCCGCAGGCCAGGGTGCTGATGACGTATGGCGGCGGCAGCATCAAGCAGAACGGCGTCTACGATGAAGTCAGGGCGGCGCTGGCCGGCCATACCTTGCTGGAATTTGCCGGCATCGAACCCAATCCCAGCTATGAAACCCTGATGCAGGCCGTGGCCATGGTGAAAAGCGAGCGCATCGATTTCCTGCTGGCCGTCGGCGGCGGTTCCGTGGTCGATGGCACCAAGTTCATCGCCGCCGCCGCCCTGCATGAAGGCGATGCCTGGGACATCCTGGCGAAAGGCGGCAAGATCGTCGAGGCCGCCCTGCCCTTCGGCACGGTATTGACCTTGCCTGCCACCGGCTCGGAAATGAATGGCTCGGCCGTGATCACGCGCAAGGCCACGCAGGAAAAACGCTCGTTCATGAGCCGCAAGGTGTATCCAAAGTTCTCCGTGCTGGACCCGTCGAAAACCTTTACCTTGCCGCTGCGCCAGGTGGGTAATGGCGTCGTCGATGCGTTTGCGCATGTCATGGAACAGTACCTGACCTACCCTGTGAACGCGTCCGTGCAAGACCGCTTCGCCGAAGGCATTTTACTCACCCTGATCGAGGAAGGCCCGAAGGCCCTGTCGCACCCGGACGACTACGATGTGCGCGCCAACGTGATGTGGAGCGCCACCCTGGCCTTGAACGGCCTGATCGGCGTGGGCGTGCCGCAGGACTGGTCCACGCACGCCATCGGACACGAATTGACGGCCCTGTACGAGCTTGATCACGCGCAAACCCTGGCCATCATCCTGCCCAGCATGCTGCGCGTGCGCAAGCAAGCCAAGCGCGCCAAGCTGCTGCAATACGCGGCCCGCGTGTGGGGCCTGGACGGCGGCGACGAAGATGGCCGCATCGAGGCGGCCATCGCGCGCACGGAATTCTTCTTCCGCCACATGGGCGTCAAGACGCGCCTGGCCGACTACGGACTGAATCATGCCAGCGTGGATGCCGTCGTGGCTGCCCTGGAAGCGCACGGCATGACGGCCCTGGGCGAACAGCGCGACATCACGCCCGCCGTCAGCCGCAAGGTGCTGGAATTGAGTCTGTAGCTTAGTTTATAGAATCTGCCACACTGTTGTAAAACGGTCAGCCAGGTGGGACAGTTGGCCGTGCTTCATGCTAAGCTATGATTTCGCTAGGGGTCCTGGAGTCGTTATCCGGGTGAGAGATACCCTTCGTACCTGATCTGGATAATGCCAGCGAAGGAAAGCGCAAAGTACCTCCCTCCTTTGATAGCTCCTGCGTTGGCGCCAGCCGAACAAGCAGCCTGCCGTACTTCTTCCCAAGAGACGGCTTGAACCACGAGCAATCTATGTCCACACCGAATTTATCCGTTTCTGTATTGACCCTGGCGATACTGCACGCGTTTGCCGCGCCCGCCTTTGCCTCCGACGCATCCGACCCGCAAGCCCAAAGCATGGCCGAAGTCGTCGTCACGGCCAGCAAGGCACCGGCCGCCAAACGCGCCTCGGTGGGCGGCTTTGCCGACGCGCCGCTGCTGCAGACGCCGGCGTCCGTCACCGTCATTTCGCAGAAAGACATGCAGGACTTGCAGATCCGCAATCTCAGCGATGCCGTCAAGCTCGACACCAGCATCAACGACGCCTACAACGCCGTCGGCTATGCGGAACAGTTTTCCATCCGCGGCTTCAAGCTCGACAACAATTCCAGCTACCGCAAGGATGGCGTGGCCATTCCCGGCGACACGCAAATTCCGCTGGAAAACAAGGAACGCATCGAAGTGCTGAAAGGCCTGGCCGGCTTGCAGGCGGGCGTCGCCGCGCCGGGCGGCGTGATCGACTTCATCGTCAAGCGCCCGACTAGCGCGCCGCTGCGCACCGTCACCGTGGAAACGCGCGAGCGGGGCACCCTGTACGGCGCCGTCGACCTGGGCGGCCGCCTGGAAGACACGCGCTTCGGCTACCGCGTCAACGTCGCGGCCGAGCGCCTGCGCTCCTACATCAAGGGCGCGGATGGCAATCGAAAATTCATTTCCGGTGCCTTCGACTGGCAAATCTCGCCGCAGGCGCTGCTGCAACTCGATGCCGACTACCAGGACAAGGCGCAGGCGACGGCGCCCGGCTTCCAGTTGCTGAATAACACCACTTTGCCGACCGGCATCAGCGCCGACGCCATGCTCAACCTGCAGCCGTGGACGCGCCCCGTGGAAACCGTCACCAGCAATATCGGCCTGCGCTTCCAGTACGCGTTCAATGACGACTGGCACGCCACCCTGTCGGCCAACCAGCACTCGTTCAAGCGCGACGACTACACGGCCTTCCCGTATGGTTGCAGCGGGCAAGACTTGTACCCCGGCTTTTGCGGCAATGGCGACTATGACGTGTATGACTACCGCAGCCTGGGCGAGACGAAAAAGCCGCTGAGCGCGCAAGCCATGATCCAGGGCAAGTTCGCCACCGGCTCGCTGCGCCATGAATTCACGGCCGGCGTCTCGACCTTCCGCCGCAAGGACCGCGCCGGCCTGTACGTCTACGACTGGGTAGGCGTGAGCAACATCTACCGGCCGCAGATCGTCGGCACGTCGCCCGGCGTCACGGGCCCCGTGCGCCTGGTGCGCAAGGATACCGAAAACTCTGTCTTCGTGCAGGATATCGTCAGCCTGGCCCAAAACTGGAAGCTGCATGGCGGCTTGCGCCATATCAATGTCGACGGCTACCAGTATGTGCTGAAAGCCGACACGGAAATCCGCGCCAAGCACGACTTCCTGCTGCCCAACATCGCGCTCGTCTACACCCCGCTCGACAATGTCTCCGTGTATGCGGCCTACTCGCAGGGCATGGAACATGGCGGCACGGCCGACCGCAAGGCGATGAATGCCAACGAAGAACTGACACCGAGCCGCTCGAAGCAGATCGAATTGGGCGTGAAGATGGATGTGACGCCCGACTTCATGCTGGCGGCCAGCCTGTTCCAGATCCGCAAGGGCCTGGAATTCCAGAACGCCGCCGGCTACTTCGTGCGTGAAGGCCAGGCGCAGCACCGTGGCCTGGAATTGTCGGCCCAGGGCAAGCCGACCCGCGACCTGAACCTGGGTGTCTCGCTGACGGCCCTGAACAGCCAGCAGTCGGGCACGGGCGAAGCGTCGCTAGACGGCAAGCGCGTGCCCAACGTGCCCGCCTTCAAGGCGGCCGTGCATGCGGACTACGCCGTGCAACAGCTTGCGGGCTTGAGCGTCAATGGCAGCTGGGAATATGCGGGCAAGAAAGCGTTTGAGTACACCAACACGACATTCGTGCCGTCGTACAACGTCTTCAGCCTGGGCGCCGCCTACGCCACGCGCATCGCCGGCACGCGCGCCGTGCTGCGCGCCGCCGTCAACAACGTGGCCGACAAGTTCTACTGGCGCGACGTGACGCCGGAATCGGACGGCTATCTGTATCCGGGTGCCAGCCGCACCATGAAAGTGTCGGCGCAGTTCGACTTTTAATTGAGGGCAATGGCTGGCGCTGCAGCAAGCGCCTGCTGCAGCAAAGGCGCCGCCTGTTCCAGGCGCGCCTCCAGGCTGTCGTGCAGCACGTGGTAGACGATGCCACGCGCGTCCAGTTCATCGAGCAGGTAGCGGTAGATCAGCTGGCGCACGGCTTCCGACTCGCGCTGCAAGCCGTCGGCCACCCACGGGCTGTCGGGCGCCGTCACCAGGGTCAGGTCGTACCGCGTGGCATCGGCCAGCGCCGCCAGCGGCGCGTCCGCGCCGTCGAAATAATGGCGGCTGTAGACCACCGTCATCAACGGCGTCGTGTCGCAAAACAAGAAATGGCGGGCTTGCGCGGCAGCTTCCGCTTCGCGTTCGACTTGTGTCAACGCAATACCATACTGGTCGGCCGCGACGGGCACCCTACCCTGGGTGGCCACGAATTCGCGCAGGTATTCCGGCACCCAGACGGTGCCGTGACGCTCTGCCAGGGCGGCCGCCAGGGTCGACTTTCCCGACGATTCCGCGCCCAGTATCGCCACGCGCATGCAAGGAGCCATCACTTGAGTACCATGGCGTCGGGCGCTGCGGGCGCCGACTTTCTCCACGCCAGCAAGCCGATGATGGCCATCACCACGAAAAAGGCGTACAGCACGGCCGTCAGGGTCAGGCCCTTGTGCAGATACAGCCACACATACAGCACGTCGACGATGATCCAGGCGATCCAGTTTTCCAGCTTCTTGCGCGACAACAGGAATTGCCCCACTAGGCTGCCTGCCGTGAGGAAACCGTCCGCATGGGGCACGTCCGTGTCCGTCGTCGTCAGCAGCCAGGCGATGAGCAGGAAGCCGACCAGCCAGCCTGCGGCGCAGGCCAGCCAGCCGCGGCCATCGAGGCGCGTCACGGGCAGGGTCCTGCCGCCGCTGGCCGGATGCAGCCACTGGTACCAGCCCCAGAACGAGACGCTGATGAACAGCAGTTGCAAGGCCATGTCGCCATACAGGCGCGACTCGAAAAACACGAAACCGTAGGCGGCCGAGGAAATGATGGCGAACAGCCACGCCCAGTGGTTCTGGCGGATGTTCAGCGCGACGGTTGTCAGTGCCAGGACAAAGGAAATCAGTTCAAGCGGCGTGGTGGCAAAACCCAGCAGGAGAAGCGTATCGTTCATGGGAATCGTGATGAGGCTGGTGGTGCAGTATGCAATACCGGCCATGAATAAGCAAGATTGCCCGCAGCGTCACGCCCCTGTCCCGGCTCAATGCGCTCACGCAAAGCCGCGCTTGACGGCGCGCGCCAGCGAGCGCTGCACGATCAGCTTGTGGAAAGGCCGGATCAGCAGGATGTAGGCGCGCCCCACCCCGTTATGGCAATGCACGACGCTCGACAGGGTCACGCTGCCATGCCGCCCCGTATCGCGGTGGCGCAGCACCGACAGGCGGAAGTCCAGGTGGCGGTCGTCCTCGCCCACGATGACTTCATCGTCGCTGACGGCGTAGATGCGGAAGATGCCGATGCGACCATCGCGCTGGGCCGTCAGCTGTTTCGACGTCTTGATGCCGAACAGCGACACGATGGCGTCGCGCAGCACCATCAGCCACTGCGCCCAGCGCGGCTGGCTGCCCAGCAGCACGCGCGCCAGGCTTTGCATGTCCATCTGGCGCGCGTGTGCAGTCGGCAAATCGACGGCATACGCGTCGGCCAGGTTGCTGCCCGGATACAAGGGGGCGATGCCGGCGCCCGGCGGCAAGGCCACGGCGCGGACGGCGAGGTTCATCTCTTGCATGTGCTCTCCATGTTTTCAGTGATAACATGACCATCATACACCACAATGTGAACAGCGATAACATAGAATGACAACAACGAGCACCTACCATCATGGCAACTTGCGTGACAGCCTGGTCGCCGCCACCATCGCGCAACTGGCGCTGCAACACGACGCCACCCTCTCGCTGCGCGAACTGGCGCGCACGGTGGGCGTGTCGATCGCCGCCGTCTACCGCCACTTTCCCAGCAAGGAAGCCCTGCTGGCCGAGGTGGCTGCGGCCGGCTTCGCCAGCCTGATCGCCAAATGGGAGGCAGAACTGCCGCCACCGGGCAGCCTGCCCGCCGAACAGCGTTTTCAACTGCTGGGCCAGCAATACATTGAATTCGCCCTGGCCGCGCCCGCCCACTACCGGCTGATGTTCGAACACCAGGACGTGCGCCAGTTCCCCGCCCTGCAGGATGCGGCGCAAGCGTGCTTCCAGTATGTGCTGCAAACGGCTGGCGCGGCCGTGCGCGAAGCGGGACTCGACCCGCGCTGGGACAAGGCCGCCGCCAGCGCCGGCTGGTCGCTGGGCCACGGCTACGTGATGCTTTTGCTGAGCGGGCGCCTGGCCATGGCGGATAGCGGCGACGAGCTGTCGCCATCCATGGTGCCGCGCTTCTTTCAGTTGCCGGTGGAAGCGCTGCAGCAAGCCCATCAGCAAGTTAAGCAGGAAAGTGACATCGAACGCTGACAGCAATCGGCCGCCACGCGGCCACGCGCTGATGGCGCTTTCCACTTTCTGTCGACAAGGCACTGTCCGATTGCACAAAGATGATAAAAATTGATCATCATGTACTGCGTGCAAGCCGATCAGACGTAAGATGGGGACGGGATCCATTCCATTCACACCGATAAAAGAGTGATGAAAATGAACGTTGTCAGGCTGTTTGCCATTGTTGTTGTGACCGTGTTGGCGCAGCCGTGCCAGGCAATCAACGAAACGCTCAAGATTGAAACCATTCACGGCCCGCCATGGGGATTCATTGCCAACGATGGTCGGCCCACCGGCATGATGTACGAAATCGGCAATCGCATCGCGGAAGTGGCCGGGCTCAGCTACACCAATTCCCTGGTCCCCTACCCCAGAACCGCCGCCGATATTGAAAACGGGAGCGCCGACATGACCATACGCTTCGGCAACGAGCAGATGACGCGCGGCGCCGTAGCGGTAGGCATCGTCCTGTCCATGCCCATCATCCTCGTAGGCCCCGCTGGCAAGAACTACAGCAAGCTGAGCGAATTGCACGGCAAGACCGTTGGCGTGGTACGCACCAGCAATTATGTGGCCCAGTTTGACACCGACAATTTGATCCAGAAATATCCTGTCAATGACTACCTCACCATGGCAAAAATGTTGGCCATGCGACGTTTGGACGCGGGCATAGGTTCCAGCGTGGGCCTGTTTTACGGCGCGTCTATGGCCGGTGTCAAAGCGGAGGAAATTGGCGTCCCGCTCGTGCTGGGTAGCAACGATTTCATCGTCTTCCTTTCCAGGAAAACCGCAAGGCCGGAAACGATACTGGCACTCAAAGAGGCGATCAGAAAACTCTCGGCCAATGGCGAAATGAAGCAGATCATGGGCAAGTACACCAATTCCTTCAGCAGCAATCTGCCAGAAAAATAAACCGTGTACTGACAGCGGCGCGCCCACAAAAAAACCGCATCCCCAAGTCAGGCGGATGCGACTTTGCATGAGCGCAAACTAACCCTTACTTCTTCGCAGATTGCATCGCCTGCGGATACTTGATCGTCATTTCCGTGAGCAAGTTGTCCGCATGGTCCACTTCTTTCATCACCCACAGCATGTAGCGGATGTCGAGGTGGATGGCGGCGGGCGGACACCCTTTGCGGCATGCAGCAAGGTATCCCTGTCGCCATTCCAGGGCGGCAGATCGGCGGGGGGCAGTGGCAATACCTTGTCCAGATTAGGAAAGCGCGCGTTGGGATTGAATCCCAGTTCACGATTAAGTACGCCGTAACGTTCCGCTCTCGCTTTATCAATGCAAGGAGCCAACATGGTTGCAAGATTAAATGGATCTCCGAACTCAATCTCCAGTTTGTTTGCGCACTTTTCGCAGCCGAATGCTACTCCCTCATGTAGAACTTTAAGAGCAAGTGCTTTGGTTTCTAGCGTACGCGGCCCGCTAACTCTCCCTGAGGCCATTCTCGGGGAGGAATACATGTAAGATAAATTATATGCAACTGGTCCGTACCCTTGGGAAAATGAACACTCCATCATTTTTATTGCAACAGGAATATTAGCCCAATACCCTGCGCCCTCATTTGCAGGGCCCACATTTAGTTTATCTGACAAAAAATCCATCGCTTGAGGATTACCCATCTGCGCCGCCTTTTGCCAGAAGGCATAAGCACGAGTGATGTCGCCGTCAACGCCGGTGCTATTCGCATAATACGTCCCCATTCGGTCATAAGCCGCTGGTATGCCCAGCCGCATCGCCTTTTCCACCAGTTGCACCGCTTCTGCCTCTCCATGCAAGGGATCGCGTCCTTCCACATACAGGCTGGCCAGGTTGAGCATCGCCTTCCAGTGCAATCGTTCTGCCGCTTGACGCGTCAAATCGACAATTTTTTTGTAATCGCGGTCTTCCACGAAAATTTCAGGATCTTCCATGGCGCGTGCTTCGAGAAACCAGTCCTCGGCTTGCGCATCGATGGGCGGCACCTTGCTCGCCTCGATTTCACAGATAAAATCCGCGACATGGGGATTGAAAAGCGGCAGGCTTTGGTTACGTGGCAGGACTTCTTTCGTGTCGTTTGGCATTTTGCAGGCAAGCAGGCAGCACAAGAAGATAAGCGACGCCAGGCGTCCTCTCGTGGCACCCATGCTGGATTGATTGCTATCCACTGCGTTATCCAAGACCAGGAAGGGATCTATCCATCAAATGCCACGTCACGTCGCCATCTGGCAAGTCCAGCAGCCAGTCGCGGCGCGGTTGCGGGAACGGCGCGCCTTGGGTCAGCCATGCCTGGCGCCAGTACTGGTTGACGATGGCCTGCAACGGATGGTCGGCCGCTACCCACGGTTGCCAGACGCCGCTGGCCGGACATGCCTGGTCGCAAGCGCAGCTCAACCATGGCTCGGGCCGCGCCACCTCGCGCAGCAACCCGCGCGCCGCGCGCGGCTCCACGGCGCCTTGCTTGTGCCGTATCGTCAGGCACTGTTCCCACGTCACGGGGCCATAACGACTCTTTACGTCGGCATCGAGCACGCTGAAATGGCGGAACTCTTCGCCTTTGCGCAACAGCCGGGGCGGCTCCGTCAAACCCTGCCCAGCGGCCGGTTGCCAGTATGCGGAAAATGGCACAATCGCCGCGTCGCTGTGCAAGCCGGTGGGACGCAGCGCATAGTCGGCGGCAAGGAAATACGGTTCTTGTAACAGCGAGGCGGCGCTTGGCTGCGGGATGGCTGGCGGCGGGCGGACACCCATGGCGGCGTCGAGCAGGCTCTTTCGTTGTCCATCCCACGGCGGCAGATCGGCCGGTGGCAATGGTAGGATTTTATCGAGGTTGGGAAAGCGGCGATTGGGGTTGAAGCCGAGGGCGTTACTAAGCATACGATATCGCTCTCCACGAGCCTTGTCCACATATGGCGCCAGCATATCGGCAAGATCAAAAGGCGAACCAAATTCAATTGCCAATGCATTTGCACAATCCTCACAACCAAACTTAACACCTTCATGCAATACCTTTAATGCACGATTTTTTGTTTCTGCATTCCGCGAGCCATTTATTTTTCCACTGGTGGCCCGTGGAGACACATACAAATAATGCAAATCAAATGCTGCGGGACCATATCCTTGCCCAAATGCACATTCCAGCATTTTTGTCGCTACGGGAATATTAGACCAATAGCCCGCCCCTTCACTGGCGGGTCCAACATTTAATTTATCCGCCAAAAATGCCATCGCTTGAGGATTACCCATCTGTGCTGCCTTTTGCCAAAAGGCATAGGCACGCGTGATGTCGCCGTTGACACCCGTGCTATTCGCGTAATACGTCCCCATCCGGTCATATGCTGCCGGTATCCCGAGCCGCATCGCCTTTTCCACCAATTGCACCGCCTCTTCCTCACCATATAAAGGATCGCGCCCTTCCACATACAGGCTGGCCAGATTGAGCATCGCCTTCCAGTGCAACCGCTCTGCCGCTTGACGCGTCAGAGCGACGATTTTTTTGTAGTCGCGGTCTTCCACGAAAATTTCAGGATCTTCCAAGGCGCGTGCTTCGAGAAACCAGTCCTCGGCTTGCGCATCGATGGGCGGCACCTTGCCCGCCTCGGTTTCACAGACAAAATCCGCGACATGCGGATTGAAAAGTGGAAAGCTTTGGTTGCGCGGCAAGACTTCTTTCGTGTCGTTTGACATTTTGCAGGCGCCTAAAGTGAAAATCAGGAAAACTGCCAAGATAAAAAAAGGCAGGGGAAGGGGGAAATTTTTATACTTTTTCATGCTCACCCCAAACGTGTCGTGGAGCTGCGTTTGTCTTCCAATGGCAGCAAAAAGCCAGTCATTTTTTTATCTGCAAAATTTTCAGAATACGAATTTTTTTCCCTCGATTATCTTTCATTAATTTCACCCAGTTCCCGTAAGCATCCACAATCTCCGCCTTCGTCCCACCCCCGCCATCGACCAATCCCCCGCTATGCATGCGCCACACCCGCTTGCGCAAATCGCGGGCCACGCGGTGGTCGATGGTGGCGATATTGATTTCGCTGTCGACGGCCATGCTGCGCTGGTTCAGGTTGGCGCTTCCCAAGGTCATGAACACGTCGTCGACCAGCATCAATTTGGAATGGATGTAGATTTCACGGTAACGCCAGCGGTCCTTGTCAAACGCGCTGACATTGAGCATGGCCACCGAGACCTTCAGCCCGAAGTCGCTCTCGAGCGTCATCGTGCCGGGTTTGTTGATGCCGTTGGAGTGCTGCACCACGTCGGGCAACTTGACTTCCGCCTCGGTGGAAATGCCGAATCCTGCCCTGACACGCCGGGTTTTCGGTCGCTTGTTGTAGTCGTCGATCATGGTGTTTTGCCCCGTCATGCCAGCGTGCTGCCCCAGTGTCGCCAGCGTGTCATGGGTGCGCGGCACCATCTGCGCCCGTTCGGGCACCGGGATGACGATGAATACGTGCATGACCGGCATATCTTCAAGACTCTTGCCCGCCTTGACACTGCCGGCCTTCCAGGCGGCGACCACTTTCTTGCGCTCGGCCAGCAAATGCCGGGCCCAATCTTCATACTGGAAATACTGGTTTTCCACATACAGGTAGCCGGCCGCCAGGCTGGCCTGGGTCACGGCGCGAAAATAGGTTTCCTTGATCGTCTTGTCTTGCTCCTCGGGCTGCGTCAGGACGATCTGCACGGTGGAGTCATCCGGCCCGGCCTTGCGCAACAGCTGGGCCGGCGGGTTTTTACATGATGAATACCAACTCACGCATTCCCCGGCGGCCTGATGCGTGCGGTCGTCGATCGCGCGGTCCCATGCCTTCACGAAATTGTTGTACAGCGCGATAAGCGCACGGCCGCCGTCAATGCGGCAGGCGTAATCCTGATACGGTTTCAGCGTGGCGAACCCGCCGTCCGCGGCCATTCCCTGCAAACACTCGCGCCGCTCGTTCACGCCGCCCTGTTCGCGGCGCGTATCGTCGAGCAGATGGGCCGTCGTATCCCAATAATCGGTCACCGAGTTCAGGCCCATCACGTAACCGACGGCCTTGGAACCCTCTTCGTGGGCGAAATCGATCAGGACCGGCTTCTGGTGGTGCGTACCCAGGTATTGCATGCCGGGCTTTTCGATTTCTCCCATCGTCAAGCCGTGCGGCTGGTTGATTTCGGTCGCGATGCTCTTGCTGATCGCGGCGCTGTCGCCGTGCCGCAAGCGAACCTCCAGGCCCTCCAACAAGCCATGGAACGCGGCCGCATACCAGCTGTGGCAATATTCTTCACGCGCCATGATCGGAATATACTCGGGCCGGACGTATTCGGCCCAATAACCATTGCCTAAAACATGTTTCTTGTTTTGGACCGCATCGTGCAACATCGCCAGGCTGGCTTTTGCACTGATGTCGTCGGCGCGCTGTCCACCGGTTTTCCATGGCGAGGTGCCGTGCGAATAGCCCGGCATAGTGCGCGCTATCGGCGAGCCGATCCGGTCATACCAGATCAGCAGGCGCACCCTGACGTAACGTCGCGTGGCGGCGATCAGCAAGTCGCCAAACGTTTCGCCACGCGGCCAGGTGGCGCTGTTGCCGCGCACCAGTTCCATGCCCGGGTCGAAACCCCAGCAGCACAGGTCAATGGACTTTTTAGCCTTGGCGATCTCGGCGGCGATGTCGGCGAACCCCTCCTGTCCGCAAATGAACAGCGTCAGCTTGTTGTTGTGCGTGATCGGGTGGCTGGCCTTGCCTTTCAGGTTACGATTTTCCAGCAGCCACTGGAGCGAACTTGTCGCGCTGCGGCCGACTTCGTCGATGTGGGTGGTTTCGATGCGACCGCTCGATTCCGGCATGATGCTCTCCCGTCAGTGTGGTGAATCATTGAATCCCGCGGCCATCGGCGGTGTCGTCGAGTGCGCGCAAGCCGCGGTTCGACAGCTTGTGTTCGCCGTCCGGCGCCGCGTTCGGGTCGAAGCGCGCGCTCGCTTGCAATGAAAACTCTTCGCCATTGCCAAGGACGACACGGTAGCGCGGCGTGCCGTCCTGGTGCGCGATCAGGATGCGGCCGAATTCATCGGTCAGGCCTTGCTCGACTTCGGCCTCTCCGTTGTACAGCGTGTACGGCACATTGGCGTACTGGCCGCCATCCGCATGGGCCTGTATCGTATGCTGCAATTGCCCCGCGACCGGCGCGATGGGGGGTTCCAGCTCCGGTTGCGGCCGGTTCTTGGGCGCCAGCGTTTCCAGGTTGCCATGAAACAAGGTCGGCGACGCGGTAAAAAACTGTACCTTGTCGCTAATTTCAAGCATGCAATTAGCGCCATGCAGGCGCACGCCTTTGCGGCCGCGAATATTCACCCAGTCGGCCTGGCTGATCAATTCCAACACCTTGTTGGCGACGATATCGACCGCATCGGTTTGCGCCGCGATCTGCACCGGGCCAGCTGCAGCGATCAGTTTCATGCCAGCCTTGTGGACGAACAGGCGCAGCGCTGCGCCGATGCTGGCGAACAGGCCGCCGCCTGCCGCCAGCGACAGGTCGCATCCGGTCGTCAGCGCGGTGTGCTCGGCGCTGGCGATGTGCGTCGATTGCGCGCTCGTCGTTTCGATCCCGGCCGGACTGGCCAGCACCAGATGCGGCTTGGATAATTCGGGAAATGCGTTTTCGCCACTGCCGCCACCGCCCTTGATCGCGGCATGCTGGGCATTGAGCACATCGGCGGCGGCGCCCTGCTGGGCGGCACTTTCTTGCGCGCCGTAATGCTGCGCCAGGGCAGCAAGCGCCTTGTGCCGCTCAGCAGCCTCGGCCAACCTGCGCAAGGTTTCATCCATGCTCTTGATATGTGAGGCGGCGCCAGGGCGCGCTTCGGTGGTCAGCAACATGCCGCGGCCGGCGCGCGCCACGCCCCAGGCGTCTGACGCCAGTTCCCAGCCTTCGCCACGCGCATCCTTGCGCCCGCTGGCGTCTTCGATGCGGCTGATGCAGCCGAGCGACAATTGGCTGTGCTGATGATCGCTTTTCAATTGCGCCTGGATGCGCTGGTGCGTATCGTCCAGTACCAACTGGTTGCCGCGCACGCCGTAGCCGCCGCCAGGCATCAGCTCGGCGCTGCGCCAGCCGCCCAGCATACGTTGCCCCGGCAAGTTCCACGGCGGCGCATGCTTGCCGTTGTACACCGCGCCGACAATGACGGGACGGTCGATATTGCCGTCGAGAAACTGAATCAGTACTTCCTGGCCAATGCGCGGCAACGCGATCTGGCCGAACGCCTGGCCCGCCCAGGGCGTCATGACCCTGATCCATGGCGAACTGCCCGCGTCGAACTTGCCCAGCCGGTCCCAGTGGAATTGCACCTTCACCCGGCCCAGCGCGTCGGTATGGATGGTTTCGCCTGCCGGCCCGGTGACAATCGCCGTCTGCACGCCGGGCAAGGCACAAGGCGTGCTGTTGAACTGCCGCCCCGGATACCAACGGATGCTCTTGCGGATGCAGCTAAAACGGTTTTCATAATGCGACTTCGCACCCGTCCCTGCCTGGTAATTGTTGCTGGCGATATGATCGACCGACAGGATCAGGTATTCGCGCGAGCCGATGTCCGGGCGCGCCGCTTCACCTCTGGCCGGGATGGCTTGCTTGCCGCTGAAGTGTCCGCCCAGCGTGAAACTGCGCCCGGCCTGGGCGCAGCGATGATTGCCGCCAGCTTCGAAGGTTTGCACCTCGCAGTTATGCGCCTCCAGGCGGCGTTGCGCCAACGCTTCGCCGTCACCCATGTCGGCATAGCCATAGCCGGTGTTTTGATACAGTTCATGGGCAAACACGTCGCCCTGCTGGTGCAGCGCATAGCCGCTGGCGCAGCTGGCATACGGATGCTTGTAGTTGAAGCTGGCCAGGGTGAGCGAGCCTGAAGCGATCTTCCGTATTGCCCGCCAATCGCGTATGCCGTCGCCCTCCAGCGAGCCTGCGCCGTTGCGAAACAGCATCGCGTCGGCTTCGCAGGCATCGCTGTCGCTTGGGTCGATGCTATCGCTCAGCCAGGTATTGTCGCCCAAACAGAGCGTATGACCGTCGGCGCGATGTTCATACCAATAATGGATACCCTGGTCTTCCCAGCGCCGGTGCAAATGGTTGTAATCGGTTTCATTATGCTGGTTGGCGCAGCTTAATATCGCTTTTTCCTCATGCAGCCGGTTTTGCCAGTCGCGCTGCACATAATGATCGAAGGTCGTTTCGCTGATGTCGATGACCGTGCGTTCGTGGAACGAGACGTTGTCCATGCGCAGCCTGGAAAACGCCAACCAGGGTTGCAGCACCATCTGGTAGAACGCGAAACCGCCATCGCTGCGCAACAAGCGAAATTCGCCGACATAACCATTGAAATGGCGCAAGCTGGCGTCATCGCGCACCATCGAAATCGTGACCATGCGCCCCATCATCGCGGTCAGGGGAATGTGGAGATTGTCGGACAGCAGTTCGGCGTCGAAGCGGAAGTCGCGTGACATTTCCTCGTGTGCCCGCAAGCTGTTGACCAGCAGCGCGGTATCGGGCGGCCCATCGTCGCGCGGAAAATCCATGCGTAGCAAGCGGCTGTCCTGGACTCGCATGCCCGCTCCGAAAAGGCGCGCCAGATCGGCCGCCAGCTTGCCATCATCCATATTGCCTCCGTCGGACTTGTTCCCCTGGCCCATGCTAACCATGGTGAACGCTGGCATATTGATGGAACTCAAACTAGTTGCCCATACGTAAAAAAGCCGCATCGGCCCAGTCGGCGGATGCGGCTTTGCGCTAGCGCAAGTTGAAGCTGAATATTACTTCTTGGCAGCTTTCGGATACTTGATCGTCATTTCCTTGAGCAAGTTGTCCGCGTGGTCCACTTCCTGCATCACCCACAGCATGTAGCGGATGTCGAGGTGGATGGCGCGCGTGATGGCCGTGTCGAAGTACCAGTCCTTGGTGATCGATTCATACGTCGAATCGAAGTTCAGGCCGATCAACTCGCCACGCTTGTTCATCACGGCCGAGCCGGAATTGCCGCCCGTGGTGTCGGCGCTGGTGAGGAAGTTGACGGGGACCGTGCCCAGCACCGGATCGCGGAACTGGCCGTAGCGCTTTTCCTTGACGGCGTCGAGCAGTGCTTGCGGCGCTTCGAACGGGGCCTTGCCGGTGACTTTCTCGACGATGCCTTCCACGGTCGTAAACGGTCCCTTGCTAATGCCGTCGCGCGGCGAGTAAGGCGAGACCGTGCCATACGTGACGCGCAGGGTCGAGTTGGCGTCAGGATAGACCGGCTTGCCCTGCGATTTCTTCCAGGCAATCACAGCTTGCATGTATTGCGGAATCACGCGTTCCAGGTTGCCGTCGATTTCCTTGCGGCGCTCTTCCAGCGCCCGTTCCACCGGCTGCAGCTTGACGGCCAGTTGCATGAAGGCATCGTCGGACTGGGCAACAGCGGCCTGGTCCTTTTCCAGCCAGGCCAGGCGCTTGGCCGTGTCGGCCAGTTGCGTCTGCTGGTACAGGGCAGCCACGGCCGCTGGCGCCGGCAGCAGCGCGTCCAGGCCTTGCGGATGGCTCTTCGCCGCTAGCTGGGCGTAACGCGTCAAACCCGCTGCAAAGCGCGCCTGGTCAACCTTGTTGACATACGACTGCTCCAGGCGCGCCAGGCGGGCCTTGATGAAGGCCAGGTCGCGCTGCTGGAATCCCGATTCGCGCTCGGCGTCCGCTTTCTGGCGCTCCAGCGACAAACGGTAGATGGTGCGCGCGCTTTTCAGCAAGTCGCTATTGGTGGCCACGCTCCAGGCGAACTCTTCTTCGCTCAAGGCCATGTCGCTGGCGATCGCCGCATCCAGTTCGGCCAGCAGGGTGCTCGACACGTTCGGCTGCTTGGCGTACCAGGCGCGGAACTCGGCATACTGCACATCCTTGATGGCGGCGATATCCTTGCGGGCGAATCCGTCGAGCAAGCCCTGGGTTTTCTTCAGCACGTTGTTGATGCTTTTGACGACGCTGGCATAGCGCACGGCAGCGGCCGCGTCGCCATTCGTGGCGTCGGCCATCACGGCCAGGTCGGCTTGCAGTTCGGCTACTTTCAGGGGGAAAGCCGTATCGCGCGCGAAGCGGATTTCCGCCGGCAGCTTGTAGCGGCTGGTGCGCCCTGGGTAGCCCGCCAGCAAGATGCCGTCACCGGCTTTCAAGCCTTCGGCCGAGACGACCAGGAAGTCCTTCGATTTGTACGGCACGTTATCGGGCGACGGGTCGGCCGGACGGCCATCCTTGCCCACGTAGGCGCGCAGGAACGAGTAATCGCCCGTGTGGCGCGGCCATTCGTAGTTGTCGATGTCGCCGCCGAAGTTGCCGATCTTGTCCGATGGCGCGTACACCAGGCGCACGTCGCGTATCATCATCTGGCGGATGCGGTAGTACTCGAGGCCGCGGTGGAAGGCGGGCACGGAGCAGCGGTACATCTTGTCCGTTTCGCATTCGGCGATCAAGTCCTTGACGCGCTTTTCCACGGCTTCGTGGCGCGCGCGGCCCGTCATGTCGGCCGTCAAGCCTTTGAGTACGCGCTCGCTGACGTTCTCCACCTTGTCCGTCACATACACGAGGCTGTTCGGGCCGCCCGGCAGCTCGCTAGCGCGCGTCTTGGCCAGGAAGCCATTGGTGATGTAATTGTGTTCCGGCGTCGAATTGCGCTGGATGGCGCCATACGCGCAATGGTGATTCGTCACCACCAGGCCCGCGTCGGAAACGAAGGCGGCCGAGCAGCCGCCCAGCGACACGATGGCGCTCATCGGGTGCTTGCTCAGGTCGGCCAGTTTTTCTGCAGGAATTTCAATGCCGACCCGTTTGAGTTCGGCTTTCAGCTGTGGCAGCTGATGTGGTTGCCACTGCCCTTCGTCGGCGTGTGCGCCGGCGAACGCGCCCAGCAAGGCGACGGGTAAAACGATTGTTTTGAACAAGATATGCCCCTCCATAAATAGCAGGCGAAAGTATAGCCTGTCCAGGGGGCGTGAGTCGGCAAAAATTAACCCCTTGCAATTTCTGTATCAGGCGGCCGGCCGCCCCGCATCCCGCAGGGGAATGTGCAGGGCCAGGCGGCAACCGGCGCCCGACGCCGGCATGCCCACCTCGAAGTGCCCGCCCAGCGCCGTCACCCGCTCGGCAATGCCGATCAGGCCGAAGCACTGTTTCTTGCGCTGCTGCAGCGGCGTGATGCCGATGCCGTTGTCGCTGATGGCCACATACACGGCGCAGGCATCCGAGCTGAGCTCGATCTCGACCTGGCTGGCCTGGGCGTGGCGCATGACGTTGCTGAGCGCTTCCTGCACGATGCGGAACAGCACGATCTCGACCTGGCTGCCGATGGCGGCAAACAGTGCTTCGTCGCGTATCAGCAGGCGGCAGGCGACGCCGCTGCGCTTGCGGAAGTCGCCCACCTGCCATTCGATGGCGGCCTGCAAGCCCAGGTCCAGCGCCATCGGGCGCAGCTCGTTCATGATGCCGCGCACGCTCTTGATGGTGGTGTCGACATTGCTGAGCACGGCGCCAACGCGGCGGTGCAGGCGCGGATGGGACCCCTCGGTGCGCGCGCTGAGCATGGAAATATCGATGCGCAGCGCCAGCAGGTTTTGCCCCAGTTCATCGTGGATATCGCGCGAGATGCGCTTGCGTTCGTCTTCCTTGGCCGTTTCCAGGTGCAGCGCCAGCTGGCGCAGCTGCGCGTGCGAGCGGCGCAGGGCGCCATCCATCAGCTTGCGTTCGGTGATGTCCGTGTGCGCCACCACCACGCGCAGCGGCCCCTCGCCGCGAAAACGGCTGATCCTGGCCTGCGACCAGCGCGGGCCGGCGCGCGTGGCAAACTCATACTCGAGTGCAAACGTCCCGGCCGTGCCGGCAATGACGGAGCGGATGCCGGCCGCCAGCTCGCGTCCGGCGCTGCGCTGCCAGCGCGGGTCCGTCTCGCAAAACTCCAGGTACTGTAGCGGCCGGTGCGGGTGACCGACGAAGGCCAGGCAAGCCTGGTTGGCGTGCACGACGCTGCCAGCCTGGTCCAGCACCAGCACCCGGTCCGTCAGCGAATCGATGGTGGCGTGAAAGAAGCGCTCGGCATCGCGCAAGGCTTCCTGCGCCCGCTCGCGCTGGTGCACTTCCAGCTGCAGATGCTGGTTAGCTCGCAGCAACTCACCTGTGCGGTCAATGACCCTCTGGTCCAGCTCGCGGTGCAGTGCGCGCAAGTCCGCCTCGGCCAGCTTGCGCTCGGTGATATCGGAAAACACGCCGACAAAATGGCTGATGGCGCCGCCCGGCGCGCGCATGGGCGTGATCGACAGCGCTGCGACGAAACGCTCGCCATTTTTTCGCCGGTTCACCAGTTCGCCATGCCAGTTGCCATCCTGGTGCAGACTGCGCCACATGGCTTCATAGAAATGCGGCAAATGCGTGCCGCCGCCGAGGAAGGACGGATCGCGCCCGATGGCTTCCTCCGCCTGGTAGCCGGTGATGGTGGTGAAGGCGGGGTTGACGGAAATGATGCGGTTGTCGCTGTCCGTCACCAGCACGCCTTCGCGGATACTGTCGAGGATGACGAAGGCGCGCCGCAAGGCCGCTTCGCGCGCATGCTCGTCGCACAGCTCCGTCACCAGCATGCGCGCCGTGGCGCTGGCCGCGTCGAACGGTTCACTCATGGCGCGCCCGCTCCTGCTTTGCCGTCTGCCACGGCGCAGGAAATGCCGTTTTTCCGGGTAAAGATGATCATGTTGCGGATCTCTTTGCAGACCAGGCAATTGTCCTTGTGCTGCCAGAAAAACCGGCCCTGGTGCGCGCAATGCCGCTTTCCTGCGTCACGTTCACCAGGAAGGCGCCGATGGCCACCAGCGGGAAATCGATGGCGGCCACCTCATGCGCCGGAGCTTTGCTGTGTTTGCTGCGTGTCATCGTCGGCAAGAATGCAGCCACGGCCAAAGCGTCAGGCTGGGAATGGATAATCTTGCATTCTAGCACTCAAGATGCGCAGAAAAACACGAATGTGGCGCAGGTTTTTCGGCCCGCGCCAGCCTGCCGCCTACTGCGCCGGCGGCGTATGCCAGCCGCCGCCCAGCGACTGGATCAGGGCCACGGCCGTCGTCTGGCGGTCCGCCTGGGCCTGCACCAGCGAACGGCGCGCCGACAGGGCCGTCACTTGCGCCGTCACCACGTCCGTATAGCCGACCTGGCCCGCGTTGTAGCGGTTCAGCATTTGCTGCTCGACCTGGTCGGCGGCCGACGACGCCTGCTGGCGCAAGGCCAGCTGCTCGGCCAGCGCGCGCGTGGCCGACAACTGGTCTTCCACGGCGCCAAAGGCGGCCAGCACCGTCTGACGGTAGCGCGCCACAGCCGCCTCATGGCCCGCCCTGGCGGCATCCACGCTGGCCGTGGTGGCACCCGCGTTGAACAAGGTTTGCGCGGTCGACACGCCCAGCGACCACAGGCTCGACGATGCATTGAACAGGTCGCCCACACGGCTGGCGCCGGAACCGTAGGAACCCGTCAGGTTCAGGCTAGGATAGTAGGCGGAGCGGGCGATGCCGATCTGCTCGTTGGCCACGGCCACCCTGCGCTCGGCGGCGGCGATGTCGGGGCGGCGCTGCAGCAGGGTCGACGGCACGCCCAGCGGCACCTCGGGCACGGTCAGCGTCCACGGCGCCACGGCCAGGCTGAAGTCGGACGGCGCTTTCCCCAGCAGGATGGCGATCGCGTGTTCCAGCTGCGCGCGCGCGCGCACCTGGCTGGACAAGTCGATCTGCGCATTGGCCAGCTGCGTCTGCGCCTGCAGCAGGTCGGACTTGGCGGCGATGCCTGAATTGAAGCGGTTGCTGGTGATGTCGAGCACGCGCCGGTAGCCGGCGATGGTGGCGTTCAGCAGTGCGATCTGCGCATCGCTCTGGCGCAGCGAAAAATAATTGGTGGCCAGCTCGCCCTGCGCCGACAGGCGCGCGGCGGCCAGGTCGGCCGCGCTGGCCGCCGCGCTGGCGTCCGCCCCTGTCACGCCGGCGCGCAGCTTGCCCCACACGTCCGGCTCCCACGACGCGCCGATGGCCGCCTTGAAATTATTGTTCGTTTGCTGCTCGCCCCCGCCACCGGAACGGGAACCGCTGCCCGTCAGGTTCACGGTCGGGAACAGCGAAGCGCGCTGTTCGCGCACCAGCGCGCGCGCCTGCTCGTACGAGGCGATGGCGGCGGCCACGTTCTGGTTCGAGATGTCAATGCCTTCGGCCAGCTGATTCAGCTGCGCGTCGCCGAACAGCGTCCACCAGGGGCCGCGTTCCAGGGTGTCGGCCGGCGCGGCAGGCTGCCAGCCGGCCGCCTCCTTGAACGTTTGCGGCGCGGCCGCTACGGGCACTTCATACGCGGGACTGACGGCGCAGCCGGCCAGGAAAACAGCGGCGGCCAGGGCCAGCAGGTGGCGTGCGGGGACGGCGGACGGGATAGGTTTTACTTGCTTCATGATTGTGTGCTCGGGTTATCTGGCCCAGGAATGCGGCTCAATTGCTGCTCGTCGGCGCCGCGCGTGCGCAGCTTGTCGAGCAGGATATAGACCACCGGGGTGGTCAGCAATGTGAGTAACTGGCTGGCAATCAGGCCGCCGATGATGGCGACCCCCAAGGGCTGGCGTAGCTCTGACCCCTCGCCGAAACCGATCGCCAGCGGCAAGGCGCCAAGCGCCGCCGCCAGGGTGGTCATCAGAATGGGGCGGAAGCGCAGCAAACATGCTTCGCGCACCGCTTCCACCGCTGTCAGTCCGCGCGAACGCTCGGCTTCCAGCGCGAAGTCGATGATCAATATAGCATTTTTCTTGACGATACCGATCAACAGGAACACGCCGATCAGGGCGATGATGGAAAACTCCATGCGGAACAGCAGCAAGGCCAGCACGGCGCCCACCCCCGCCGACGGTAAAGTCGACAGCACGGTGATCGGATGGATCAGGCTTTCGTACAGGATGCCCAGCACGATGTAGATCACCACGATGGCCGCCAGGATCAACAGCGGCTGCTCCTTGTTGCTGTCCTGCGCGCTCTTCGCCGAACCCTGGAAGCTGCCGCGCACATTCACCGGCATGCCGATTTCCGACTCCGCCTGCGCCACGGCGGCCTGCCCGGCGCTGAGCGGATAGCCGTCGGCCAGGTTGAATGACACGGTGGTGGCCAGTTCGCCGCCCTGGTGGTTGATCGAAGTCGCCGTCGAGCTTTCGGCAAAGGTGCTGAACGACGACAGCGGCACCATGTGCGCCAGGGTCGTGGACAGGGCCGAGCCACTCGACGGATCGCGCGCCGCCGTCGTGTTCGACGGCGCCGCGCTCGTCGTCGCTGTGGTGGTGGCCGAGGTGGCGGCGCTGGCGGCGACGGCCGCAGCATTCGACGCCGGCACATACACGGAGCGCAGCGCTTCCGGGCTTTGCGCATAGCGCGGCGCCACTTCCATGATCACGTGGTACTGGTTCAGCTCATCGTAGATGGTCGCCACCTGGCGCTGGCCGAAGCTGTTGTACAGCGCATTGTCGATATCCTTGACTTGCACGCCCAGCTGCGTGGCGCGGTCCTTGTCGATTGACACAAAGGTTTCCACGCCGTTTTCCGCCTGGTCCGTGTCCACGTCGATCAGGGCCGGCTGCTGCTTCATCTGGTCGGCCAGTTTCGCCGCCCATTTCTTCAGGTCCGCCTGGTTGTCGCTGATCAGGGTGTACTGGTAAGTGGAATTGCTGGAGCGCCCGCCCATGCGCAAATCCTGCACGGGGTTGAGGAACAGCGAAATGCCCGTCACCTTGGCCAGTTGCGGACGCAGGCGCGCGATCACGGCCTGGCCCTTGTCGGTGCGCTGCGACGCGGGTTTGAGGTCGATGAACATGAAGCCGCCCCCCGCCCGTCCGCCGCCCGTAAAGCCGACGACGGTGGCGACGGCCGGATCGTCCTTGATGATGTCGACCAGCTGGCGCAACTTGCCCTGCATGGCCTGGAACGAGATGCTCTGGTCGGCGCGCATGCCGCCGTTGATCTGGCCCGTGTCCTGCTGCGGGAAGAAGCCCTTGGGCGCGGCCGCGAACAGGTACACGTTCAGGCCGACGACGAAGACGAGGATGGTCATCACCAGCGCGGCGCTGGACAGGGCCCAGTCCAGGCAGTGCTCATACACGTTCAGCATGTGCCCGAAACCCCGTTCGAAGCAGCGCGCGACAAGGCCGGGCGGCTTGTGCTGCGCGCCGCTTTTCAGCAGCCAGGCGCACATCATCGGCGTGGTCGTGAGCGAAATGACCAGCGAAATCATCACAGCGGCCGACAAGGTGACGGCAAACTCGCGGAACAGCCGCCCCACCTGGCCGCCCATGAACAGCAACGGGATGAAGACGGCCACCAGCGACAGGCTGATCGACAGCACCGTGAAACCCACTTCGCGCGCGCCCAGCAGGGCCGCCTTGAAGCGGTCCATGCCCGCCTCGATGTGGCGCTGCGTGTTTTCCAGCACCACGATGGCATCATCGACGACAAAGCCGGTGGCCACCGTGAGCGCCATCAGCGACAGATTGTTCAGGCTGAAACCGAGCATGTACATCACGCCAAAGGTGCCCAGCAAAGAGACGATGGTGGCCACGGCCGGGATGATGGTGGCGCGCACGCTGCGCAAAAAGGCGCTGACCACCAGCACCACGAGCACGATGGAGAGGACCAGGGTGAATTCGATCTCGTGCAGGGACGAGCGGATGGAATTGGTGCTGTCGGACGCCACCTGCAGCTTGATGTCGCCGGGCAGCTGCGCCTGCAGTTGCGGCAGCAGGGCGCGCACGCCGTCCACCGTGGAGATGACGTTGGCGCCCGGCTGGCGCGTGATCAGCACGATGACGGCCGGGTCGCCATTGAACAGGCCCAGGGTATTCGTGTTTTCCACGCCATCGACCACTTCGGCCACGTCGTCGAGGCGGATGGCGGCGCCGTCGCGCCAGGCCACCACCAGGCTGCGGTAGTCGGCTGCGCTGCGCCCGCCCGAGGCCGT
This sequence comes from Janthinobacterium sp. UMAB-56, assembly GCF_900095265.1. GTDB lineage: Bacteria > Pseudomonadota > Gammaproteobacteria > Burkholderiales > Burkholderiaceae_D > Janthinobacterium. The sequence goes on from NZ_LT607651.1 coordinate 412,448, forward strand.
GCTGGCGCCAGAATAGATCTGCAGCCTGCGCTCGTCGCCGGAAATCGCCCCCTTGGGCCGGTTGGCGTTGGTGGCCTGGATGGCAGCGCGCACGTCTTCCATCGACACGGCATAGTGATTGAGCTGGTAGGGCAGCAGTTCCACGCGCACGGCCGGCAGCGAGCCGCCGCCCAGTTCCACGTCGCCCACGCCCTTCACTTGCGCCACCTTCTGCTGCACCAGGTTCGAGACGGCATCGTAGATCTGGCCCGGCGTGCGCGTCTTCGACGTCAGCGCCAGGATGATCACGGGCGCGTCGGAGGGGTTGGCCTTGCGGTAGGTCGGATTGCTGCGCAGGGTGGCCGGCAAATCCGCGCGCGCGGCGGCAATGGCCGCCTGCACTTCGCGCGCGGCCGAATCGATCTTGCGGTTCAAGTCGAACTGCAGGTTGATGCGCGCCGAACCCGTGCCAGATGACGATGTCATTTCGTTTACGCCCGAGATCACGCCCAGGCGCCGTTCCAGCGGCGTCGCCACCGAGGTTGCCATGGTCGCGGGACTGGCGCCGGGCAGGCTGGCGCTGACGGAAATGGTCGGATAATCGACCTGCGGCAGCGGCGAGACGGGCAGCACGAAGAAGGCGCCGATGCCCGCCAGCGCGATGCCGATGGTCAGCAGCACGGTGGCGATGGGACGCTTGACGAACGGTTCGGACAAATTCACGCGGCGCTCCCCGCATTATCGGCCGGCTTGTCCAGGTTCACGCCACTTGTCTGCGGCTTGCCCGCAAAGCGCTGGCCCAGACGGTCGAAGCCCAGATAGATGACGGGCGTGGTAAACAGGGTCAGCACCTGGCTGACGATCAGGCCACCGAAGATGGCCAGGCCCAGCGGACGGCGCAACTCGGCGCCCTCGCCCCAGCCCAGCATCAGCGGCACCGCCGCGAACAACGCTGCCAGGGTGGTCATCAGGATGGGACGAAAACGCAGCAGCGCCGCCTGGTGGATGGCTTCCTGCGGGCTCTTGCCCTCGTCGCGTTCGGCCTCGATGGCAAAGTCGATCATCATGATGGCGTTTTTCTTGACGATGCCGATCAGCAGGATGATGCCGATGATGCCGATCACGCCCAAGTCCTGCCCCGAGATCATCAGCGCCAGCAAGGCGCCCACGCCTGCCGACGGCAGGGTCGACAAAATTGTCAGCGGGTGGATATAGCTTTCATACAGCACGCCCAGCACGATGTAGACGCAGACGACGGCGGCCAAAATGAGCCACAGCTGGTTCGACAGCGAGTTTTCATACGCGCCGGCCGCCCCCAGGAAGGTCAATGTGACCGAGGCAGGCAAGGCGATGTCTTTCGCCGCCGCGCGGATGGCGTCGACGGCGCTACCCAGCGCCACGCCTTGCGTCGTATCAAAGCCAAGCGTCGTGGCCGGGTATTGCGCCACGTGCGTGATCTGCAGCGGCGCCTGTTTTTCGCTGACGCTGGCAAAAGCGGACAGCGGCGTCGACTTGCCGGAACCCGTGCGCACCTGCAGTTCCGACAGGTCGGCCGGCGTGGTGACGATGCCGGGCTGCGCTTCGAGAATCACGCGGTACTGGTTGGTTTCCGTGAAAATGGTCGAGATGATGCGCTGGCCGAAGGCGTTGTACAGCGCGTCGTCGACCGTGGCCGTGGTCACCGACATGCGCGCAGCGCTGTCGCGGTCGATGGCCACCGTGACGGCGGCGCCCGTGGCGCCGGCATCCGTGACGACGTTGCGCAACTGCGATTTTTCGCGCATGCGCGCCGCCAGCTTGCCGGCCCACTCGGTGACGGTGGCCGTGTCGGCCCCTTCGAGCGAAACGCGGTACTGCGTCGGGCCCGATTCCGCATCGATGGTCAAGTCTTGCGTCGGCTGCAGATACAGGGTCACGCCGGCCACCTTGGCCACGCGGTTGCGCAGGCGCTCCATGATGTCGTCCTGCTTGCCGCTGCGCGAACGCTTGAGGTTGATCAGCATGCTGCCCGTGTGCAGCATGGTGTTGTTGGCCGCATCGACGCCCACCAGGGAACTGAGGGTATCGACAGCGGGATCTTCCAGCAGCGCGCTGGCCGCTGCCTGCTGCAAGCTGGCCATGCGTTCGTACGAGACGGCTTGCGAGGTTTCGATGCGCGCCTTCAGCTGCCCCGTATCCTGCGTGGGGAACAGGCCCTTCGGTATCGTGATGTACAAAATCACTGTCAGCAGCAAGGTGGCCAGGGCCACCAGCAGGGTCAGGCCCTGGCGTTTGAGTACCCACACCAGCGCATGGTCGTACTGCACGATGACACGGTCAAGGTAAGCCTGGATGCGCTGGCCCGTGGCGCTGACCTTTTCATCGGCGTGGCTTTTCAGCCAGCGCGCCGACATCATCGGCACCAGCGTCAGCGACACCACGGCGGAAATCAGAATGGTGATGGCCAGGGTCATGGCAAATTCACGGAACAATCGGCCCACCACATCGCCCATGAACAGCAGCGGAATGAGCACGGCGATCAGGGACACCGTCAGCGAGATGATGGTAAAGCCGATCTGCGACGCGCCTTTCAGGGCGGCGGCCATCGGCGTCTCGCCCTCTTCAATGTAGCGGGCGATATTTTCGATCATGACGATGGCGTCATCGACGACGAAACCGGTGGCGATCGTCAAGGCCATCAGGGACAGGTTATTCAGGCTGTAGCCGAGCAAATACATGACGCCGCAGGCGCCGATCAGCGAGATCGGCACGGACAGGCTGGCGATCACCGTGGCGCGCAGGCTGTGCAGGAAGGCGAAGATCACCAGCACCACTAGCAGCACGGACAATAACAGTTCCATCTCCACGTGTTCGACGGAGGCGCGGATGCCCGTCGTGCGGTCACTCAGCACGTCGAGCTTCATGGCCGCCGGCAGGCTGGCCTGCAAGTCGGGCAGCAGGGCCTTGATGGCGTCCACCGTCTTGATGACATTGGCGCCCGGCTGGCGCTGCACGTTCAGGATGATGGCCGGCTGCTTGCCGGACCAGGCGCCCAGGCGCGTGTTTTCCGCGCTATCGACCACGTTGGCCACATCCAGCAGGCGCACGGGGGCACCGTTTTTATAGGTGATGATCAGGCGCTTGTAGTCTTCCGCCGTCACCAGCTGGTCGTTGGCATTGATCGTGAACGAGCGCGTGGGACCGTCGAAACTGCCCTTGGCGCTATTGACGTTGGCCGCCGTGATGGCCGTGCGCAGGCTGTCGAGGCCCAGGCCGTACGAGGCCAGCAACTTGGTATCGCCCTGGATGCGCACGGCAGGACGCTGGCCGCCCGAGAGCGACACCAGGCCCACGCCGTTGACCTGGCTGATCTTCAGCGCCAAACGCGTGTTGACGATATTCTGCACCTGCGTCAGCGGCATCGTGTCCGAGGTGATGGCCAGCGTCAGCACGGGCGCGTCGGCCGGGTTGATCTTGGCGTATACCGGCGGCGCTGGCAAGTCGGTGGGCAGCAGCGAGCCGCCCGCGTTGATGGCGGCCTGCACTTCCTGTTCGGCCACGTCCAGGGTCTGGCCCAGGGTGAACTGCAGGGTGATGATGGAGACGCCGGCGGCGCTGGTGGAACTCATGCGCTGCAAACCCGACATCTGCCCGAACTGGCGCTCCAGCGGCGCCGTGACGGTCTGCCCCATGACTTCGGGACTGGCGCCCGGGTACAGGGTCTGCACCTGGATGGTGGGGAAATCCACCTGCGGCAAGGCGGCCAGCGGCAGGAACTTGAAGCCGACCAGCCCCGCCAGCACGATGGCCAGCATCAGCAGCGCCGTGGCGACGGGGCGCTTGATGAAGGGAGTCGATGGACTCATTGCGCTGCGCCCTTCGCTGGCGCGGATGCGGAAGCCGCTGCCGATGCGCTGGCCGCGCCGTCAGCCGGCTGGCGGCGGTGGCGGCGTTCGCCGTTCGTGCCAGTGGCACCGCCGGCGGCACCGCGCGCGCCGGCAGGCTTGTCGCCCGCCAGGGTGACTTTCGCGCCTTCCTTCAGGCGGTCGGCACCTTCCGTGATGACTTGTTCGCCCGCCTCCAGGCCGGCACGGATTTCCACCATGTCGGTCGTCGCCTGGCCCCGCGTGACCATGCGCACGGTGACGGTTTTATCCGCTTTCAGCACATACACGAAGTCGCCATTATTGCTGTGGCGCAGGGCCGTGACGGGCACCAGCACGGCGCCGGTGATATTGCCCAGCTCCAGGCGCACGTTGACAAACTGGCTGGGGAACAGGGCCATCTTGTCATTCGCGTAGCGGGCCTTGGCCCGCACGGTGCCCGTCTGCACGTCAACCTGGTTGTCCAGCGCGCTCAAGCTGCCTTGGTCCAGCGTGTGCGTGCGCGTGCGGTCCAGCGCCAGCGCCGCCAGGGCCGAACCGGCATTCAGGCGCTCCTGGATGGTCTGCACTTTATCCTGGGGTACGGAAAACTGCACGTCGATGGGCGAGAGCTGCGTCACCACGACCACGCCGCCCGCGTCGCTGGTGCTCACCAGGTTGCCGATATCGACCACCTTCAGGCCCGCGCGGCCGCTGATCGGCGACACCACTTTTGTGTAACCCAGATTCAGCCTGGCCGTGCCTTCGGCGGCGCGGTCCGTCATGACAGTTCCTTCCAGTTGCTTGACCAGGGCTGCCTGCGTATCGACGTCCTGGCGCGCGATGGAATCCTGGCCCAGCAAGGTTTGATAGCGCTTCAGGGTCAGGCGCGCGTTCTCCAGCTGCGCTTCGTCGCGCTGGCGCTGGCCCGTGGCCTGCATCAACGCCATCTCGAACTGGGCAGGGTCGATCTGCGCCACCACCTGGCCCGCCTTGACCATGCCGCCTTCCTTGAATTTCAGCTCCTTCAGGATGCCCGACACCTGCGGACGCACCGTCACGGTGGACGCCGCCGTCACGGTGCCCAGCGCATCGAGCACCACGGGCAGGTCCGACTTCACGGCCGTGGCCACGCCAACGGTGGTCGAGGGAGCGCCGCGGCGTCCGCCTGCCCCCCCCGGCCCGCCGGGTCCGCCTGGTCCGCCCATGCCTGGGCCGCCCTGGGCGCTGCTGCCCGAATGGGTCAAATACCAGGCACCGCCGCCCAGCGCGGCCATCACTGCCAGCGCGATGACGCTGCCGACGATTTTCGAGCGGCGGCTGCGCCGTGGAGTATTGGGTGCTGTCTGCGAATCCATCGCTTATCCTTGTATAGGCCGCTGGCACGGCGAGTCTGTGGCGCCGGCCGAGGTGGGACACACTCAAGCCGGACGACCGTTTTTCGGGGTTGAATTAGCTGCAAAACGTGAGGGAGTCAAGAGCTGAAAATCAGCTGAAAAAGCTGTGCCCCCATCGTGAAACGACTCTAGCATAGTCATGTTTCTGATTCATTTCGATTTGAAACAATTGCACAGGCGCCAACCGCCGGGCGTTACCAGCCAGCGGGCAGTACGGCGCAGCACAAAGGCGGGGACGATGGAAAAATCAGGCTTGCGGGGCCAGGAGGCGCAGCCGCGGCACACGGCGCGCGACGGACAGGTCGATACAAACTCGCTACAAAATTCCCGCCTGCGGCCTTGACACGGGCCGGCGCGGCCATTTTTGGAGGGAATTCGGAGGGGATGCGGCAGCCAATCTTTACCTGGCTTTACAGCGTCATGCCGAGGATGACGTCCTGGTAATCGGTGCGGCCCACGCGAAACGTGCGCCGGCCCAGTTGCGCAAAGCCGCAGCGTGCATAAAACGCCAGCGCGTCGTGGTTTTCCGCATACACGCCCAGCAGCACACGCCCTGCCCCGCCGGCGCGCGCCTGCGCCAGCGCCGCCTGCATCAGGCGTTGCCCCACGCGCCGGCCCTGGAAACGGTGCAGCAGGTAGATGCGCTTGATTTCCAAATCATTTGGCTGCGGGTCGGCCACCGGCAGGCTGGCGGGGCTGAGCACCAGATAGCCCACGGGAGCACCACCGGGCGTGGCCTCGGCCAGCCATAAACGCATGGCCGGCAGCGCCAGCCAGTCGCGGTACAGCTGCACGTCGTGCTGGCGCTGGCAATGGGCGATGATGTCGGCGCCATCGAGGATGCCGGCAAACGCTTCAAGAAAGGTGGCCTGCCCCACCAGCGCCAGCGCGGGTTCGTCTCCCTTGACGCACGGGCGAATGGCGATCGCCGTGTCAGTCTGTGTACTCATGTCGTTTGCCATGCCTTGCTCCTGATATGAAACAAGCCGGGCGAAGCCGGCTTGGGATGCTGTTTAGGTAGGTGTTACTTGCCGCCCAGAGGCACCTCGCACAAGCAGTGCGTGAGGGCCATGAACGGTTTGTGCTCGCGCGTGATACCCGACAGCCAGCTCAAGTCCTGCGCCATGCCCAGCGCCGCGTCAGCCGGCAAGCCCGTCGTGGCCAGGCCCAGCTTCACGTGCTCACCCAGGCCCAGCGTGGCCATGGCCCTGGAGCCAAACATACCGATCAGGCGGTCCACGTTCGATGTTTCCTGCTCCAGGTAGGTCACGCGATAGTCGCTGCCCAGCTTGGCGCGCTTGGCCGCCGACGCCAGTGCATCGCCATAGCTGCCGATGCGGTCGACCAGATTGCGCTCTTTCGCCTGCAAGCCTGTCCAGACGCGGCCCTGCGCCACGTCATTGATCTTTTCCGGCGTCGTCTTGCGCGCCTTGGCAGCCAGGTCCAGGAAGTTGCCATACACATGGTTGATCGACCCCTGGATCACTTGCGCGAAACGGGGATCGAGCGGACGCAGCGGGTTGCCCGCGTCGGCCAGCCAGGTGGTGGGCGAGCCGGCCGTATGGATGCCCAGCTTGTCGACCACCTTGTCGGCCGTCGGCAAAATCGCGAACACGCCGATGGAACCGGTGATGGTGGCCGCGTCGGCGATCACTTCATCGGACGAGGTGCTGATCCAGTAACCGCCCGAAGCGGCCACGTTGCCCATCGAGACGACGACCGGCTTGCCGGCGGCACGCGTCAGTTCCAGTTCGCGGCGAATCAGTTCCGAGCCGAAGGCGCTGCCGCCCGGCGAATCGATACGCAGCACGACAGCCTTGATCGACTTGTCTTCGCGTGCCTGGCGGATCAAACGCGAAGTGGACAGGCCGCCGATGGCGCCCGGTGGCGCAATACCATCGCCGATTTCACCGGAGGCGATGACCACGCCGACGGCGTCGCCCATGTGCACGGGACGCAAACGCGCCAGGTAATCGCTGTAATTCACCTGGCGGAAGTTCGTGCCTTCCGTGTTTTTGGCACCGCGCGCCATCATGAACTGGCGCAGTTCATCGCGCGTTTTCAGGCCGTCGACCAGCTTGGCGTTCAGCGACAGCTTGCCCAGGTCGCCGCCGGCCGCCGTCATCAGATCGGGCAGCGCATCGATCGCTTGCATGATGGCGCCGGCAGGCAGTTTGCGCGCTTTTTCCACGTCCGCCGTATAGGTGGCCCACAGGCCGTTGTTCAGGTAGCGGTCCGCTTCGGCCGCCGCTTCGGATGGGCCGTTGGCGATGAACGGCTCGGCCGCGCTTTTATACGTGCCCACTTTCAGCAGGTTCACCGTCACGCCCACTTTGTCGAGCGCGTCGCGGTAGTAATTGCGGTAGCGGCCGAAGCCTTCCAGCATGACGCCGCCCATCGGGTGCAGGAATACCTCGTCGGCCTTGGCCGCCACCAGGTACTGGCGCTGGTTGTAGCTCGAACCCCAGGCCGTGACTTTCTTGCCCGTGGCGCGGAAGCGTTCCACGCCGGCCGCCACTTCGCGCAGCGAGGCCAGGCCGCCGCCCTGCAATTCATCCAGCAGGATCACCATGGAACCGATGTTCTTGTCCTTGGACGCCGTGTCGAGCACCGCCAGCACGTCGCGCAGCTGCACGCTTTTCCTCGCTTCGCCGCTGACATTGGCCAGCACCGCCTCGCGCACGCCACCCGGGGTTTCCTCGACCAGCGGGCCTTGCAGGTCGAGTACCAGGGTGGTCTTTTCCGCCAGGGGCTTGGCGCCGCCGCCAAAGATGGCGATCAGGATGGCGATGACGATCAGCAGAAAAATCAGATTGACGACCACGCGTCGGGTGGCGTCCAGCGCGCGCCAGAATGCGCCAAAACCGCGGCGCAGCGGCGGGAAGGGGTTGAGTGACATTGATGCTCCGTGAGTTTATGTACCTAAAGGAAACCAATATAACTGAAAACAACTGGAATCGTCTTATTTTGACAAGTGCGCCGCACCTTGGCCAGCCTGCGCTGGCGGCGTGGAAATAAGGAACAGGCCAGCCAGCACCAGGGCGCCATTCAGTATCAGCAATTCCAGTCCGAGGCGGTAATGTGCGAACAGCCGCGCTTGCTCCCCTTCGATCAGCGCGCACAGCAGCGGCCCCGCCACGGCCACCAGCGGCACCCAACGGTCGCGCACGCCGCGCCGGCTCAGCAGGCCGAAGCCGAACAGGCCCAGCAGCGGACCATAGGTATAGCTGGCCAGCTTCAAGATCACGCCTATCATGCTGGGATCGTCAAACCACTTGAAGGCCATGATCAGGATCAAAAACAGTGCCGCAAAACCCAGGTGCACCTTGCGGCGCCAGCGCATCTGCACGGCGGCACTCAAATCCTGCCTGCGCTGCAGGCCCAGAATATCGATGCAAAAGGTGGACGTGAGCGCCGTGAGCGCCCCGTCCACGCTGGGAAACAGGGCGGAAATGAGGGCGATGAAAAAGATCAGCTGCACCATGGCGGGGAAATGCCCGAGCACCACGGCGGGGAACAGTTTGTCGCCCGTCGCCGTCACGCCGGCCAGCGGCGCATACAGGTGCAGCAAGCCGCCGAGGAAGAGGAACAGCAGCAACACGCACGTGAGCACGACGGTCAGGCTGAGCATATTCTTTTGCGAATCGCGCAAGGACCGCACGGAAATGTTCTTTTGCATCATTTCCTGATCCATGCCCGTCATGGCGATGGTAATGAACATGCCGGCGATAATGTGCTTCCACACATAGGCGGGGCTGTCCGGGTCCAAGTTGAAGATGCGCGTGAGCCCTTGCGCGCGCATGCGTTCGAGGCTGTCGACAAGGGTCAGGTCCATCTCGCGCAGCAAAAACACGCTGCAGATCACGAGGCCCGCCAGCATGCACGCCGTTTGCAGGGTATCGGTCCAGACGATGGTCTTGACGCCACCCTCGTAGGTGTAGAGCAGGATCAACAGCAGCACGACGCCAGCCGTCAGCCAGAATGGCACGTCAAAGCTGTCGAGTATCGTCGCCTGCAGGATATTGACCACCAGATACAGCCGCGCCGTCGCGCCCAGCAGGCGCGACACGATGAAAAACGCCGCCCCACTCTGGTAGGAACGCCGTCCCAGGCGCAGCTCAAGGTAGCGGTAAATCGACGTGAGCTGCAGCCGGTAATACAGCGGCAGCAAGATGAACGTGATGGCAAGATAGCCCAGCACATAGCCGATCATCAGCTGGATGTAGCCGAAACCGTTGCTCCCGACGGCACCGGGCACGCTGATGAAGGTGACGCCCGTGAGCGTGGTGCCGACCATGCCGAAGGCCACTAGCATCCAGTTGCTGTCCTTGTTGCCGATGAAAAAACTGTCGTTGGTGGCGTGGCGCGACGTGCGCCACGCGACGCCCAGCAGGATCAGGAAATACGCGAGGACGACGGAAAACAGGATGGTGGGGGACATGGGCGATGCGCAGCAGATGGAAAGTGGGCTGCAATATACACGGGATTGCCGCGCCCGTTGCAAGCAGGCTTCAGCAGCCGCTCGGTTTCACGTGCTCCACTTCCAGCCCGAACCACGGACGCAAACGCGTGCCGACGACGTTGCCGACGAAGGCGCAGACCAGCCACAGCCAGCCGTGCACGCTGCCCGAGACGATACCGCTGAAGTACGCGCCGATATTGCAGCCATACGCCAGGCGCGCGCCGTAGCCGAGCAGCAAGCCGCCGACGATGGCGGCGATCAGCGAACGGCGCGGGATGCGCCACACGGGTGCGTAGCGGCCGGCCAGGGCCGACGCCAGCATGGCGCCCAGCACGATGCCGATATCCATCACGGAAGTCTTGTCTTGCATCAAAGGCGCGGCCAGGGCGGCGGCGTTGGCCTTGGTGGACCAATAGGCCCAGCTGGCCGTGTCGATGCCGACCACGGACGCGGCCTTGGCGCCCCACAGGGCAAACGCGGACGTCACGCCCCACGGCTTGCCCGACAGCGCCAGGGTGGCGAAATTGAGTACGACGAGGGCAACGGCGCCCGCCACCAGCGGCCACGGACCATGCAGCCACGGCGACGCCTGCGCCGGGCGCAGGGGCGTGGCGACGAGCTTGCCATGGCGGCGCTTTTCAACGTAGACCGTGAGGCCGGCGATCAGTGCGAAGACGCTCCAGTTCAGCACCAGCGCGGGCGCCAAGCCCAGGCTTGTGACGAGGGAAATGGGTTTCAATTGCGGCAACGCCGTCCAGAATGGCATGTGCGCCGTGCCGATCACGGAGCCGACGATGAAGGCTGCCAGGGTGATGAGCATGCGCGTGCTGCCGCCACCGACTGTGTAAAGCGTGCCGGAGGCGCAACCGCCGCCCAGTTGCATGCCGATGCCAAAGAGGAAGGCACCGACAATCACCGAAGTGCCGGCCGGCGAGACCAGGCCCGCCACGGGCGTGCCGAACAGGGTGCCGGCCGACAGCGCGGGGAAGAACAGCGCCACGCCCACGGCCAGCATCAGCATTTGCGCGCGCAAGCCGTCGCCGCGCCCATCGGCAATGAAGACGCGCCAGGCCGAAGTAAAACCGAAGGCCGCGTGATACAGGGTGATGCCGAGCAAGGCGCCCACCACATACAGCGCAGACTGGGTGGCGCCGACGCTCAGCGCCAGATACCAGGCACCGAGCACGATGAGCAACAGGGCAACGCCCAGCGGTTTCGGATTGAGGGCGGCGCGCAGGCGCAGGGGTGACATTGCGGTATCGGGCATGGGGAGTAGGGGCCAAAGGAAAGTAAGCCCCATTTTAAGCCATCCTCTCGCCCGTGCCGGCAACTTGCTTGCAGACCACGCCGGACAACGTACGGTTTAGTGCCCTACAGCATGGATCGACTTTTCACCGCCAGCATCTGCGGCAACGGGAATCGGATTCAGCCGGTCCATCCGGCCGCTCAGGGCCGTCAAGCCGAAGGCACCGAGCACGACGAGGGCACCTATCCAGCCCGTGTGTACCAGGCCCAGTTGCTCCACGATCAGGCCGCCGCCCCAGGCGCCACCGGCGATGCCCAGGTTAAAGGCGGCGATATTCAGGCCGGAAGCCACGTCCACGGCGCGCGGCGCGAAGTGTTCGGCTTGCTGCACCACATACACTTGCAATCCGGCCACGTTGCCGAATGCCACGGCGCCCCACAGCAGCACGGTGATGACGACAAGCACCGGATGGGGCGCCGTAAAGGTCAACAGCAGCAACACAAACGCCAGCAGTAAAAAGATCAGTTTCAGGGCACGCACCGGACCCTGCTTGTCAGCCAGCTTGCCGCCCCAGATATTGCCGAATGCCACGGACACGCCATACACGAGCATCACCGCGCCCACGGCGCCGGCACTGAAACCCGACACTTGCTGCAAAATCGGCGCCAGATACGTGAAGGCGATGAAGGAGCCGCCATAGCCGACGGCCGTCATGGCGTACACCAGCAGCAAACGCGGCTGGCCCAGCACCTGCACCTGCTGCAACAGCGAGGCCGGCTTGCTGTGGGCGATGCTCGAAGGCACGTACAGCAGGCTGCCGATAAACGCCACCAGTCCCAGCGCCGAAACGGCGAGGAAGGTTTCGCGCCAGCCGAAGTGCTGGCCGATGAAGGTGCCCAGCGGCACGCCCGTCACCAGGGCCACGGTCAAGCCCGAAAACATGATGGCGATCGCGCTGGCCGCCTTGTCCTTCGGCACCAGGGACGTGGCGATGGTCGAGCCGATGGAAAAGAATACGCCATGCGCCAGCCCCGTCAGGATGCGGGCGATAACGAGGGTTACGTAACCGGGCGACTTCCAGGCCAGCAAGTTACCCAGGGTGAACAAGACCATCAAGGAGAGCAGCAGGGTCTTGCGGGGGATCTTGCCCGTCAGGGCAGTCAGCACGGGCGCGCCGACGGCGACGCCCAGCGCATACAGGCTGACCAGCAGGCCGGCCGACGGCAGGTTGACACCCAGGTCGGCGGCGATGGTGGGCAACAGCCCGACGATGACAAACTCGGTGGTTCCGATGGCAAATGCGCTGAGGGTCAGCGCGAGCAAGGCAATGGGCATGACAAACTCCGATAAAAGATGTTGGCACGCAGTATCGGGGTTTTCTTTGTGGCGAAAAATACTTGATCAGGAAGAAGATAATTGCGCTGAAATCAAGAATATGCGGATCTGCTACACTGGCCCGATCGAAACCGGAGCCCTTGCATGAATTCAGAAAAACTGGCGCTGCTGCTCACGCGCGAAATGCCATATGGGAAATATCAGGGGCGGCTGCTGGCCGACTTGCCGGGACACTACCTGGGCTGGTTCGCGCGCGAGGGCTTCCCCTCGGGAGAACTGGGCAGTTTAATCGCGCTGATGTACGAGCTCGATCACAATGATTTGCGCAGCTTGCTCGACCCGCCGCGCACGCGCAAGTCGCCGTGGCGGCCGGGCGAGTAAGGCAGCGCTTAAAACTGGCGCACCTTCTTTGCCAGCATGGCGCTGAACTCGCCATTTTCCACCAGCTTTTGTAGCTCGCTGGCGCCACCGATCAGCACGCCATTCACAAAAATCATGGGGAAAGTTGGCCAGCCCGTCCACATTTTCAAGGCATTGCGGCGGTGCCACTGGTTCAAATAGCTGCCGTATTGCAGGTACTGGTAGGGCGTGCCCAGCACGTCGAGTATCTTGCGCGCCTTGCGCGGAAACGGATTGAGCGCCATGCCGACCACCACCACCTGGTGCGCGGCGATGGCAGCCTGCACCTCGCGCACGATGTCCGTATGCTTGCTGCCGATCAAAGGGCGGGCGGCGGGATGGATCTGGGCTTCGTCGAGGATGGCGCGGGTCATGAAAGTCCTGGGGTCAGTGGCACGTGGCGTGCGGGTCACGCATTGTGACACGCGCACGGGTGGGCGTGGGCGACACTGCGCTTCATCTCTTTTTAGCATGAAATATAGGCTAGGAATCAATGCCATTTCTGGGTGCGACATCGCGCCCCTCAATAACAGTCGCTGTCGAATACGGTGACCGAGTATGCCAGCCAGGCAGCAAGAAGGCCAGGCTCAGGCAGATGTGAATTTTCTTGCTCCCCCATCGTCCAGCTCCCACATGCGTGCCCGCTGATGATGCCAGTGCGCAGGCGGCAACCCCTGGATCGCACTCAGAACAGTTCGTCGAGCAGCAAGTGAAATTGCTGCTTTTCTTGATCGGCATCAAGGACCCCATATTGCTGCAACAACCTTTGCTGTAGCGCAGCGTCCGACTCACCGACGCTGTCGCGCGCCCACGCATACCCTGCCAGTGCTGCGCGCAGGTGGGCGGGCATGGTGGCCATTACGGCGGCTTGTTTCTTTTTGGAGATAGTCATTTGCCTGGACTGTGCCCTATCCCAGCGGCACGTGCAAGCCCATCTTGAGGCAGGTCAGTGCCACCGAGGTGCGGTAGCGCCGGATATTGTCGTCGCCGCCGAACAGCCGTTCCGTCAGCGCCTCGTATTCGGCCATGCTGCTGGCAGTAATGATCAGCAGGTAATCGGCCTCGCCCGTGATGCCGTAGCACTGCTGGATGGCCGGTTCGGCCATGATGCGCGCGCGCATGGCGGCCGTGCGCAGCGGGTGCTCGTCGTGCAAATGCACTTCCACCGTGAGTATCAGCGGGCGGCCCAGGCTGCTCGCGTCGAGCACGGCCACTTCTTGACGGATCACGCCGCTTTCGCGCAGGCGGCGGATGCGTCGCTGCACGGCCGGTGCGGACAGGTGCACGACCTGGGCGATTTCGCGCTGCGAGGTCGTGTTATCGCGCTGCAAGATGTCCAGGATCGCCAGGTCGAAGGCATCGAGGGCGAGGGCAGGCGTGAGCGAAAGTTGCGTCATGGTGGTCAAAATGCAGTGCAAATATCAGAGCAGACACAATAAACTTTCACTATTCCGATATCAAGCCTTTTATCACCATGCCCTTACGCCGCTACTCCTCCCTGATTCCCCTGCTGGCCATCCTCGGCTCCGTCACCTGCCTGGGACTGGGCACCTCGTGGGCCAAGCACAGCCTGTTCCCGCTGGTCGGTGCGCAGGGCACGACGGCCGTGCGCGTGGGCTTTTCCGCCCTGCTGCTATTGCTGTTCTGGCGCCCTTGGCGCTGGCAGCTGAGCCGTGCCGACTTGCGCACGGTGGCCCTGTACGGCGCGGCGCTGGGCTTGACGAACCTGTGTTTCTACATGGCCCTGCGCACGATCCCGTTCGGCATCGCCGTGGCGATCGAGTTTTCCGGCCCGCTGGCCGTGGCGCTGCTGGCGTCGCGCCGGCCGCTCGACTTCGTCTGGGTGGCCCTGGCCGTGGCGGGACTGGCGCTGCTGCTGCCGCTCGGCCACGACGTCAGCAATCTCGATCCTACGGGCGTGCTGTTCGCGCTGGGGGCCGCCGTCTGCTGGGCCACCTATATCATCTTCGGCAAGCGCGCCAGCCATTTGCATGCGGGCCATTCCGTATCGCTGGGCCTGGCCATGGCCGCGCTGGTGGTGGTGCCCGTGGGCGTGATGCACAGCGGCGGCGCCCTGCTCTCGCCCGTGGTGCTGGGCGTGGGTCTGGGCGTGGCCTTGATTTCCAGCGCGATACCGATCTCGCTGGAAATGGTGGCCCTGAAGCGGCTGACGCCGCAAGCCTTCGGCATCATGAGCAGCATGGAACCGGCCGTCGCCGCCATGCTGGCCTTCATCTTGCTCGATGAACGGCTGGACGCACCGCAATGGCTGGCCATCGCCATGATCATGGCCGCTTCCATGGGCAGTTCGTATATGGCGCAGCGCCAGAGACGGGCACCGGCCGCCGCCGTGCATACCTGAAGCTTCATGCACGACCGCACCCGCCGGCGGCAGCAATTAAACGGCCACCGCCTCCAGGCGCAGTTGCCTGCCCTCGCCCAGCATCACCTCGAATTCCGCTGCCGGCACTGCCGGGCTGAACAGGTAGCCTTGCAGCTGGTCGCAGCCGAGTTCGCGCAAGAAGCGCATCTGCTCGGCCGTTTCCACCCCTTCGGCGACGATTTCCTGGCGCAGTTGCTGCGCCATGGTGACGATGGCGCGGGCGATGGCGCAATCGTTTTCCTCGAAAGGCAAGCCGATGACGAAGGAGCGGTCGATCTTCAGGGTGCTGATGGGGAACTTCTTCAGATAAGCCAGGCTGGAATAGCCGGTGCCGAAGTCGTCCAGCGCCAGCGCCAGCCCCATGGCCACCAGCTGGTTCATGATGTCGATGACCTTGTCGGCACCGCGCATCAGCAGGCTTTCCGTGATTTCCAGCATGATCTGATCGGGCCGCACCTGGTAGCGTTCGAGCACGGCCGCTATGCGCGCCGGCAACTGTTCGTCGAACTGGCGCGCCGACAGGTTGACGGCAATGGCCGGCATGTGCAGGCCACGGTCTTCCCAGTTGCGTATCTGCCGGCACGCCTCGTCCAGCACCCAGGTGCCCAGTTCGAGGATCAAACTGGTTTCCTCGGCAACGGGAATAAAGACGCCAGGCGAGACCATGCCGCGCATCGGATGCTTCCAGCGCAGCAAGGCTTCTGCGCCCACGATGCGGCCACTGGCCAGGCTCACTTTGGGCTGGTAATGCAGTTCCAGCTCCTTGTCGCCCAGCGCCAGCCGCATTTCACTTTCCAGGCGCAAATGTTCCTTGGCGCGCCGGTTCATGTCTTCGCGGTAAAACAGGAAGGTCGATTCGATCGTCTGCCCCGCCTTGGCCACGGCCACGTCGGCAAAGCGGAACAGGGCCGGCGCTTCCAGGCCATCTTCGGGATACACGGTGATGCCGATGCTGGCGCCCACGTGCAGGGCGTGGGTGTCGATAGTGATCGGCGCTTCTAGCAGGTTGAGCAATTTCTGCGCCACATTCGCCGCATGTTCGCGCTTTTCGATGTGCAACAGGGCCACGACGAATTTGCTGTTGTCGACCCTGGCCAGGATGTCTGCCTCGCGCAAGGCGCCACGGAACAATTGACCGATGGCAATCACCAGCTGGTCACCCACTTCATGGCCGAGCGTGTCGCTGATGGAACCGATGCGGCTGATGTCGATGACCATCAGCGCGCCATGCGTGCCCTGGCGTTTCGCTTCGGCCAGGCCCTGGTCTACCAGCTGGTTCAGCAGGCAGCGATTGGGCAAGCCTGTCAGACTGTCATAATTGGCCATGCGCTGCATGCGCGCCTCGGCATCCTTATGCGCGCTGATGTCGGAAAAGAGGGAAAACACATGGCTGATTTCACCAAATTCATCGCGCACGACGCTGATGGTGACATCTTGCGGGAACAGTTCGCCATTCTTGCGCTTGCCGATGATTTCGCCGCGCCAGGAGCCGTGCCCGCGCATGGCGGCGCGCACCTTGGCGCGGAAATCGGGATCGTGCACGCCCGAGCGCAGCAAGTCCGGCGTGCGGCCGATGGCTTCGGCCGGCGAATAGCCGGTGATGCGGCTGAAGGAACTGTTGATGGAGACGATGCGCTCTTCCGCATCCGTGATCAGCACCGCTTGCTCGCTGTCTTCGATGATGCGCGCGTGCAATTTGACCTTGTCCACGTCGGGCAGCGGCTCGCTCATGGCCGACAGGCGCACGGCCATGCCGCACGCCTTGCCGGCCTGGTCGAGGATCACGTGGCGGTGCATGCGCAGCCACGTCGCCATGCCCGACTTCTTGCGCCGGCGCACATCGGTGGCCACGTCGCCCTGGGTGAAATGCAATTCCAGCACGCTCGCTTCCGCGTCGTCTTCCGGATACAAAAACAGGATGTGCTGGCCCAAGGCTTCCAGTTCGGAATACCCGAACATCTGTTCGGCGCCATGGTTCCAGCCGATCAGGAAACCATCGGGATCGATTTCCAGCAAGGCGTCGGCCGGCGCCACGCGCACCACGGGCCGGCTGGCGCCGCGCAAGCGCTCCAGTTCCTCCTCCAGCCGCGCCATGGTGGCGGCCTGCTGCGGCCCCGTCTGTTCACGGGCATCCTGGGCCAGGCGCAGACACAGCGCAACCTTCGATTCAAGCATGGCAACCCCACTCTTGGGCCAGGTCAAGGGAAACTATCAGGGGCGCTGCGGTGTGTGTAATCATCAAAATCCCACTACGGGGCGTGGAGGTCGGGCGGCAAATACTGTGAATATGGTAACTGAAAAGTGTTGGCGTATGTCAACATTTTAAGACCTGCGCAGAATGGCACGCCAGCGTATCCCAGCCTTGTATCACGCGCGGCCCGGCAGATGCTGCGCCAGGCGGGCAAACACATCCGGTTCGCGCATGCGCGCCATCCACCAGCGCAGCGCGGCGCCATCCTCGCCCACTCGCCAGGCCAGATAAAACGTTTCCGACGGTTTCGGCTCTTCCACGGCCTTTTCCACCAGCTGGCCACGGGCAATGGCGGCGCGCGCGCACGGTCCCGGCAAGAAGCCGAAGCCCAGTCCCAGCACCTGGTAGTCGAACTTGACCTGCATGGTCGGCACGCTCAAGGCATCTTGTCCCAGCAACAGGCCCACGGTGCGCGGCGCCATCTGGCGCGCCGAATCGGCCACCACCACCGCCCGGTGCTGCTGCAGGTGGCCGCGCGACAAGGGCTCGGGCACCTGCGCCAGCGGGTGCGTGGGCGCCACGACAAACACGAAGTCGAGCATGCCGATAGGCTGCGCGATATAGCCGCCGCCGGCTGGACCGTCGCCGGGCGCACCCACCAGCAAATCGACCCGCCGGTCCAGCAGCGCTTCCCAGGTGCCCGACAGGGTGTCTTGCGACAGGCGCAAGCGCGTCTGCTGCGCCACGTCATAGAAGGCGCGCACGTCGTCGGCCAGGGCCACGGCGGAAAACATGGAGTCGATGCCGATGGACAATTCCGTTTCCCAGCCGGAAGCCACACGGCGCACGCGGTGCTCGAGATCCTGCGCCGCCTTCAGCAGATAGCGGCCCTCTTTCAGCAATTCCTGGCCGGCCGCCGTCAGCATGACTTTCGGGCCATTGCGCTGGAACACTTGCACGCCCAGGTCATCTTCCAGCTTGGCCACCGTATAGGAAATGGTGGACGGGACTTTGTGCAGCTCCTTGCCGGCCGACGAGAACGATCCGCGACGGTCGATGGCGTCGACGATTTGCAAGGCTTCCAGGCTGAGTCTTAACATTCGATTTTTTCGATCATAGCACGGTAGATTTTCCGTTTTTCTTTCCGCGCTGGGCGGCCTATACTTTCTCCATCGTACAGCGAAGGGCAGCACAGGCGCCACGGCAACTGTCAGGCAACGGTCCTTCGAAATTATCGCACATTCACTTATAGAAACGGAGTCCACCATGTTACAGATTCGTCATAGCGAAGAACGCGGCGCCGCCAACCACGGCTGGCTCAATTCCCACCACAGCTTTTCCTTCGGCAGCTACCACGATCCGCTGCACATGGGCTTTGGCCCCCTGCTGGTGATCAATGAAGACCGCGTCACGCCAGGCCAGGGTTTCGGCACGCACGGCCACCGCGACATGGAGATCATTTCGTATGTGCTCGACGGCGCACTCGAACACAAGGACAGCATGGGCACCGGTTCCGTGCTGCACTACGGCGATGTGCAGCGCATGAGCGCCGGCAGCGGCGTGCGCCACAGCGAGTTCAACCATTCTGCCATGGACGGCTTGCACTTCCTGCAGATCTGGATACAGCCGAACGTGACGGGCATTCCACCCAGCTATGAAGAGAAACACTTCACGCCGGAAAGCAAACGCGGCAAGCTGCGTTTGATCGCCTCTTCCGACGGCCGCCAGGGTTCCGTGCTGATACACCAGGATGCGGCCATCTACGCCAGCATCCTGCAGGAAGGCGAACAGGCCGAGCATGCGCTGGAGGAAGGCCGCCTCGCCTATGTCCACCTGATCCGCGGCAGCCTGGTGGTGAACGGCACGCCCTTGAAAGCGGGCGATGCGCTGAAACTGACGCAGGAAGCCAGTGTGACGATTACCCAACCGGAAGATGCGGAATTTCTGCTCTTCGACCTGCCTCAATAATTGATGAATATAAAGAAAAAGGAAACCAGCATGAAAAACAATACGGATATCCTGCTCCCCCTCGGCCGTGCCGCCCTTGGCGTGCTGTTCTTTGTCTCGGGCTTGCTGAAAATCGGCGGCTTTGCGGGCGTGGCCGGCTACATGGCCAGCCAGGGCTTGCCAATCGCCAATATCTTGCTGGTCGGCGTCATCGTCCTGGAAGTGGGCGGCGGCCTGCTGCTGATCACGGGCTGGCAGGCGCGCTGGGCGGCACTGGCGCTGGCACTGTTTTTGATCCCGACTACGGTGATCTTCCACGCCTTCTGGAGCGCCGACGCAAGCCACTTCCAGGACCAGTTGACCAACTTTTTGAAGAATCTGTCCATCTTTGGCGGCATGCTCTTACTGGTCGAACGGGGATTCGGCAAGGCCAGCCGTCTTGCAAAAGCCTGATCCGCCCGCAACTAGAGCAATATCACCAGGCATTCCAGCCTTCAAATCTCAGCCAGGGGGATGGTTTCCCCTGCTTTTTGGTATGATGACAGGGCGCGCCGGCACCGAAGTGGTGTCGCGCGCCTTTATTTTTGAACATTACCTATATGAGCACAACCATGCAAAGCGGCGCAGACCTCCTGGCAACAGGCGAATTGGATTACACGACTTCCTGCGCACTGCCGACGCCGTGGGCCCAGTTCACCTTGCACGCCTTTGTCGAGCACGCCACGGGCAAGGAACACCTGGCCATGGTGCTGGGCGATATCGGCAACGGCGAACCGGTGCTGGCGCGCGTGCATTCCGAATGCCTGACGGGCGACGTACTGTTTTCCCAACGCTGCGACTGCGGCGCGCAGCTCGAGGGCGCCTTGAAACGCATCGCCGAGGAAGGCCGCGGCATTTTGCTATACCTGCGCCAGGAAGGGCGTGGCATCGGCCTGATCAACAAGATCCGCGCCTATCGCCTGCAGGAAGCGGGCGCCGACACGGTGCAGGCGAATGAACAGCTGGGCTTCAAGGCCGACGCGCGCAACTACACCTTGTGCAAGCCCATGTTTGCGCAATTCGGCATCAACAGCCTGCGCCTGATGACGAACAACCCGCGCAAGATCGCCGCCATGGAAGCGCTGGGCATCACGGTAGCCGAACGGGTGCCGCTGCTGGTGAACCGCAATGCCTTCAACCAGCACTACCTGAATACCAAGCAAAGCAAGCTGGGCCATATGATGACGCCGGAAACGGCGCCGGCGCTGGAAGACGGCGCCCTGTAATTGCCGCACCGGCTTGCCGCACCGGCTTGCCGCGCCGGCTTGCCGCACCGGCGCGGCGGCGCGTCAGCTGGGCGCCGGCCCGCGCCCGCTTCGCTCCTGCTCACGCACAAAGGATGCATGAAATTATCTAACTACGCCTTCCTGCTGGCCTGCCTGTGCGCTGGCGCAGGCGCACACGCGGCCTCGCCCCCAACGGCAGCCGCAGCCGCCACCGCTTCGACTCCCCCCGCCAAACCGCCGCCTGCCACCGCCGCGCCCGCCGCCACCGAACATGCGGCCCTGCCGCCACCGTCATCGGCCGCGCAAAAGTTGTACACGGCCGCGCGCGCCGATATCCTGCAAGTGCGCGTACTGCTGAAAAATGGCCGCACGCAGTCCTCGGTTGGCTCGGGCTTTTTGATCGGCACGGGCGACCTGGTGGTGAGCAATTATCACGTCGTATCCCAATTCGCACTCGACCCCGATACCTACGTGGGCGAATGGGTCGACACCAGCGGCCAGCGCGGCAATGTGGAATTGCTGGCCGTCGACGTGCTGCACGACCTGGCCGTGCTGCGCGTGAACCGCCATGGCACGGGTTTCTTCAAGATGCCGGATGCACTGGCGCCCCTGACTCAGGGCCAGTACCTGTATTCGATGGGCAATCCGCTGGACCTGGGCTTCGCCATTTCGGAAGGCGCGTACAACGGCGTCGTCACGCGCAGCTTTTACGACCAGCTGATGTTTACGGGGCCGATCAATTCCGGCATGAGCGGCGGCCCCAGCGTCACCGCGAATGGCGACGTAGCCGGCGTGAATGTGTCGAAACGCCTCGATGGAGAACTCGTCAGTTTTCTCGTTCCCGCCCGTTATGCCCAGCAGTTGCTGGCCAAGGTCGCCCTGCAAGGCAAGGCGCCGAAGGACTTCAAGCCTTTGGTGACGGCGCAGCTGCTGGCGCACCAGGACGTCATGCTGGCGCGCCTGCTCGATACGCCCTTGAGCCTGAAAGCCATGGGCCCGTATCGCGTGCCCGTGCGCGAGTCCGACCAGATGCGCTGCTGGGGCCGCTCCAACGTCAAGTCCGACAAGCCCTATATGCTCGACAACACCAGCTGCGCCATGGAATCGGCCATCTTCATTTCCGGCGCCCTGCAGACGGGGCAAGTGTCGATGCGCCATGAATTCCTGCGCAGCAGCGCATTGAGCGCACTGCGCTTTTCGGAACTGGCCAGCGCCTCGTTCAAGAATGAAAGTTTCGGCAGCTACAAGAGCGCGCACCTGACGGGCCCCCATTGCACCGAACAGTTCGTCAAGAACGCCACCCTGCCCCTGCGCGCCGTCCTGTGCGTGCGTGCCTACCGCAAGTTTACAGGCCTGTACGACTTTGCCCTGCTGGCCGCCAGCACCGATGAGCCACTCATGAGCCTGCAAAGCCGCATCGATGCGCGCGGCGTATCCTACGCCAACGGCATGCGCGTCACGCGCACCTTCCTCGAAGCGCTGTCGCGGGAAAGCAGCCACAAGCCATGAAAGCACCGTACTTCATCGAAATCCTCGCCGATAATGGCGACGTGCAGCAGCGCCAGTGCATCGCCGCCCTGCCGATCCGTATCGGCCGCGGTTACGACAACGACTTCATCCTCGACGACGCGCATACGGCGGCCGAACACGCCATTGTCGAAGACGACGGCGCAGGCGGCCTGCTGCTGCGCGACCTGGGCAGCCAGAATGGCGTGATCCACCAAGGCCAGCGGCAAGTGCAAGTAGCCTTGAACGGCAACAGCATCGTGCGCCTGGGCCACACGCGCCTGCGCGTGCGCGCCAGCGACCACCCAGTTGCGCCCGAGCTGAGCGATACCACCAGGCATGACTGGGAAGGCTTGCGCCCCGCCGTCGCCGGCCTGGCCATGATCGGCGCCTCGGCCGCCTTCAGCAACTGGCTGAGCGATGCGGAAGCCTTCGACCCGATTTCTTACCTGATGGTCATCGCCTCCGCGCTGGCGGGCGGCCTCGTGTGGGCGGCTATCTGGGCCGTGGCAAACCGCCTGTTCGGCCATGTGGCGCGCTTCGGCCGCCACCTGTTCATCATCGGCTGCGGCTTGCTGGCCATGGAAGTGTGGGAACTGGGCAGCAATGTGGCGGCGTATGCGCTCTCGCTGGAAGTGCTGACGCGCTACGGACGGCATATGTTCATCCTCATCGTCTGCGCCATGATCTACTACCATTTGTGCACGATCAAGCCCCAGCACCCGCGCCGCTTCGGCCTCGTTGCCATCGTGCTGGCCATCGTCGGCTCGACCCTGATTTTGCTGAACAACCTGCAGATCAGCGGCCGCCTGGCCGACGAAGCCTATATGTCGGCGCTCTACCCGCCGGCCTTGCGCCTGAGCCCGAATCACACGACGGACGCCTTCTTCCGCGATGCGGCCGGCCTGCAGCGCGGCGTCGACGCCGAGCGGGGCAAGGCCGCCAAGGGCGCAGACGAAGACGAAGACAGCGGCGATTAAGTAGCCATCAAGCAAAAAAGCCCGCCGTGTCTGCACAGACCGGCGGGCTTTTTTACGCGCGCCGTACGGCGCGCAGAATCTCGCTGCTTAGAACTTGGCTTCCTGCTTGCGGCGTGCCGTAAAGCCCAGCAGGCCCAAGCCGACCAGCAGCATGGCATAGGTGGTTGGCTCAGGGACGGCCGAGATCAAGCCGTCATTCGCGCCGAAGCTGGCGAAATTGTTATTGCCCGCCTTGAACTGCGCTTGCTGGCCGCCATCGCAGCAGCCTTCCAGGCCATAGATGCTCAGGGTATGGTTGCCGGCCGTCAGGGTGCTTGAACCACTGAAAAACTGGCTGCCATTGTTGTAGTTACCTGCCCACCACATGTCGTTGCTCTTGAAGTCCAGCGCCACGCCATCGAGGAACAGGGCGCCGCCCTTGCCGAAATCGACGCCGCTGCGGAAGCTCCAGGCGCCCGCATCGGCCGCGCTGACGCCAAAGTTGATCACCGACTTGAAGGCGATATTCGAGCCGCTGCCGAACAAGCCGCTGTTATTCACGTTGTTATAGTTGGCGATGGTCGTCGTGCCATAGCCGGCGCCCGGCGTGGCCACGGCGCTATCCACCACGGACTGGTAAGCGGCGGCGGAAGCTTGCGCGCCAGCATTCGAATAGCCGGTGGAGAGGGTGATGGTGCTGGCGTTCGCGTGGGAAAACACAGCGATAGCGATCAGGGACAGGGCGATTTTAGGCAAGTTTTTCATGATGGTATCCAGTAAGTAAGTATTCAGTGGGCGCAGCAAGGGGCGCTGGAGCTGAATACACGCTGCATTGAGGCGTGTCGGCTTAGCGCGAGCAATTGCAAGGATGAGCGGTCGGGGACGTAGCTTCCGCAGCACTACGCGGACTTGCGGCGTGCCATGGCGGCACTGCAAGCGTCCTGGAAAGGGTTCGGGTTCCCGGGACAAGGCCAGACAGTTGACGGGTCAGTTAAAACGTTGAATCTATTCTATCTTAAATTCCATGAGGAAAAGTATTTTTCTTTTTGCCATGTAAAATATATTTATAGCAAGCACGCATCAAACAGGCAGAATAGCCTGGAGAACCGAGCCGCGCGAGCAGTACAGCCGTCGCCCGGCTTGGCGCGCTGTCGCACCAGCACCACAAATGCGCGCGCCAGTGTCGCATCTTGCGCATTTCTTTTCGCATGCTGCTGCACCACGCAGCGAAACAGCATGGCAGAATGTAGTCACGCTGCTACCGATCCGAACAGGGGGAAAGAGGAATGGTTGACCTGGAAGAACTACGCTATCTGGCACTGTCGTTTCCCGACACCACCGAGGAAGAACACCACGACCGTCCGGCCTTCCGCGTGGGCGGGAAAATCTTTGCCACCCTGCCCGATGACGAGCATATCAACGTGCTGCTCGATGCGGAAGCGGCGCATATCGCCACCGTCATCACGCCAGCGGGTTGCGAAAAGCTGTGGTGGGGCGAACGGCTGGCCGGCATCACGGTGCGCCTGGCGGACGCCGAGCTGGACATGCTGGCCGCCGCCCTGACGGCCGCCTGGCGGCGCAAGGCTCCCAGCGCGCTGGCAAAGAGCATCAACCCAACAGGGTAGTTACAACGGCCAATTGCGTAGCAGCAGGCCTACCATTTTCTGCAATTGCTCGCGCGATACGCCTGCCGCCGCCTGGATGGCCATGCCCTGCGACAGGGTCACGACAAAGCGCGCCTGCTGCTCCGGGCAAGAATCGGGCGGCAAATCCCCTTCTTCCTTGGCGCGCCGCAAGCGGTCGCGCAATTTGATTTCACCGCGCAGCCGGCGCGCGAACAACTCATCACGGATCGGCAAGGCATCGTCGCTGCAGGCGAGCGCTGCATTCACGCCCATGCAACCGTGCGGTCCGTCCGGCATGGTTTGCGCGTCGACATATTGCGTCAGCAGGGCTTCCACCACCTGGCGCGCCGTCGGCTGTTCCAGCGCCGCATCGAAAAACCGCATGCGCGTGTCGCTGTAGCGCTCGAGCGCCTTGTGGAACAGCTGCTCCTTGTTGCCGAAGACGGCATACAGGCTGGGGCGGTTCATGCCCATCGCTTTCGTCAATTCCGGCAAGGAACTGCCCTCATAGCCCTTTTCCCAGAACACTTTCATGGCGCAATCGAGCGCCTCGTCCGCGTCGAAGGTGCGTGGCCGCCCCGTTTTCGCCTTGGCTACTGGCTCTTTTTTATTTTGTTTCATACCGTTCGGTAAAAAATTGTTGACAACAATGTCTGCCTGCCCTGATTATATACCGACCGGTTAAAAACCTCCCGGCTTTTCAGGAACCTCCCATGCACACATCTTCCAACGCTACTGGCGACGACACCACCGTGGCGCCGTGGCTGGCCGTCTTATCCGTCGGCATCGGCGCCTTCGCCCTCGTTACTTCCGAATTCCTGCCCGTCGGCCTGCTGCCGGCCATGGCCGCCGAATTGGCCATCAGCAAGGGCCAGGCGGGACTGATGATCACCACGCCCGGCATCGTTGCCGCATTTGCCGCCATCTTCGTGACCGTCGGCTCGGGCCGCATGGACCGCCGCATCGTGCTGCTGGCGCTCACGGCCCTGCTCGTCGCCTCGAACCTGCTGGTGGCGCTGGCGCCCTCATATGCGTGGATATTGCTGGGCCGCGCCATGCTGGGCGTGGGCGTGGGCGGCTTCTGGGCCATCGGCAGCGCCATCGGCCCGCGCCTGGTGGCGCCACAGCATGCGTCGCGCGCCATGTCCATCATCTTCGCCGGCGTCTCGCTGGGGACGGTGGCGGGCGTGCCGGCCGGCGCGCTGGTGGGCGAGCTGGTCGGTTGGCGCGTGGCTTTCGGCGCAGCCAGCGCCATTGCCGTGCTGGTCTTTCTCGGACAGCTATTGCTGCTGCCCAAGCTGCCGCCGACACAAGCCATCCGCTTGCGCCAGTTGCCGATGATTTTCGGCATCCGCAAAGCCAGGCTGGGCCTGGTCGCCACGGCCATGCTGTTTACGGGCCAGTTCGCCGCCTACACGTATATCGCGCCTTTCCTCACGCAGATCTCGCACCTGGCGGCCGGCACGGTCAGCGCCATGCTGCTGGTGTATGGCGCTTCCGGCTTCATCGGCAATCTGGTGGGCGGCTGGGCGGCTGGCCGCTACGAACGGGCCGCGCTGATGCTGACGGGCGTCGTGCTGGGCTTGTCCACCCTGGCGCTGGCCGCGTTCGGCAGCCATGCTCTCACCGCCATGCTGCTGGTGGCCGTGTGGGGCTTCGGTTTCGGCGCCATGCCGATCGCCGTACAGACGTGGATGTTCAAGGCCGCGCCACACTTGATGGAAGGCAGCAGCGCGCTCTTCGTTGCCATCGTGCAAGTGTCGCTGGCGTCGGGCGCCTTGCTCGGTGGCCTGGCCGTCGACCAACTGGGCGTATCGAGCGCGATGCTGGTCGGCGGTCTGTTTGCCCTCGGCTGCGCCATGACGATCGCGCTCTTCGGCAAGCCGCAAACGAGCGCCAAGGCGTGCGCCAGCGCGGCCTGCGAAGCCTAGCAATGAAGTCGGTTCAGATGCGGCCGCGGCGGAATTCCCCGAGGAACTTCGTCACTTCGGCCGGCGTCATCGGCACGTCTGCATCGCCGTGAAACGCATACAGGAACGGCGTGCCGCCCAGGCGGTCCGTCAGCTTGGCAAAGAGCAAAAAACGGCTGCCCAGCGGATAGCGCTGCAGGTCGACCAGGCGGCGCGAGCACTGCACGGCCAGTTCGGGCGAAAAAGCCTGGCCCGGCACGGGGCGCACTTCCACGCGACCATGGATCGCGCGCGATTCGACGGCAACGTGCCGGTATGCATAAGTATCACGGGCCATGCCACCACCTTGAATGGAGTAAAGGCGCCATCTTAAGCGAAGTGGGCGCCTGGCGTGTTACTGCGGCACGATGCGCAGCAAGCGGCCGTTGTCTTCATCCGTCAGCGCATACAAGTAGCCATCCGGCCCCTGGCGCACGTCGCGCACGCGCGCGCCGATGGCCAGGCGGTCCTGCCCCGTCACCTTGCCGCTGGCATCGACGGCGATGCGGCGGATATCCTTGGCCGCCAGGCCGCCGCTGAAGATGCTGCCACGCCAGGCGGCAATCTTGTCGCCCGTGTAGACGGCCAGCCCTGACGGCGCCGGCGATGGCACCCAGGCCACGCTCGGCTTGAGCATGCCCGGCACTTCATGCTGGCCGACGGCTTCATGCGTCTTGTAGTCGGCGCCATAGCTTTGCAGGGGCCAGCCATAGTTGCCGCCCGCCACCACCAGGTTCAGCTCATCACCGCCGTACGGACCGTGTTCCGTGGCCCATACGCGGCCGGAAACAGGATCGAGCGCCAGGCCCTGCACGTTGCGGTGACCAAGCGACCAGATTTCCGGCAAGGCACCCTTGGCCGCCAGCGGATTGCCGGGCGCCGGCTTGCCGTCTTCCGTCAGGCGCAGGATGGAACCCTGGTGCGTGGCCAGGTTTTGCGCCTGCTCGCGCGCCAGGCGGTCGCCGATGCGCAAGGGCGGATTGCCGCCATCTGCCACGCTCATCAGCAAAGTGCCATCCGGCAGCCACAGCAGGCGTGAACCGAAGTGCTGGCCGCCGCTTTTGTCCGTGGCCACCTTGAACAGGGTCTGGATGCCCGTCACCTTCTTGCCATCGAACACGCCGCGCACCAGGGTCGTGCGGTTGGCGTCACTGGTGCCCGTCGACACTGTCATGTACACGCGCGGGTTCGGTTTGTTGACATCCTGCGGGTGCAGCACGATATCGAGCAAGCCGCCCTGCCCGCCCGTAAACACCTTGGGCATGCCTTCCAGCGTCACGTCGGCGAAGCTCTTGCCATTCAGCAGATGCAAGCTGCCCTGCTTGCTGGTGACGAGCGCGCGCCCCTCGCCCAGCCAGGCGATGCCCCACGGCTGGCGCACGCCCTGCGCTACGGTCTCGGCCTTCCAGCCCTGCCTGGCGGCGGGCGGCTCGCCCGTGGCTTGCAGTTCGGCCCAGGCCGCTGGCGCGGCGGTCAGTGCCCATGCAAGCAAGATACTGTTACGGCGTAGCTGGAACATGCTCTCTCCTGTCAGTGGTCGATCGTCGGTGGCGTATCAGGCGCGCAGCAGCAAGGCCACGGCTTCGGCCGCGATGCCTTCTTCCCGGCCCAGGTAGCCCAGTTTCTCATTCGTCTTGGCCTTGATGTTGACCTGGCCCACGGTGACGCCCAGGTCTTCGGCCACGTTGGCGCACATGGCGGCGATATGCGGCGCCATTTTCGGGCGCTGGGCGATGATGGTGGCGTCGATATTGCCGATGATATATCCGGCGCCTTGCACGCGGCGCACGGCTTCGCGCAGCAGGGTGCGCGAATCGGCGCCCTTGAATTGCGCATCCGTATCGGGAAAATGGCGGCCAATGTCGCCCAGCGCGGCGGCGCCGAAGATGGCGTCCGTGATGGCGTGCAGCAGCACGTCGGCGTCGGAATGACCGAGCAAGCCCAGGTGATGGGGGATTTTCACGCCGCCGATGATCAGGTCGCGGTGCTCCACCAGCGCGTGGCAGTCATAGCCCTGGCCGATGCGGAAAGGCAGTACGGGAGTGGTGATGGTCGTCATGCGGTCTTTCTGTTCAGGATTCAAGGATGGGCCAGGTACAGCTCGGCCGTGTGTATGTCGCGCGGCAAGGTCACCTTCAGGTTGCGCGGGTGGCCTTCGACGAGCCGGGGCGCCAGGCCCAGCGCTTCGACGGCGCTGGCGTCGTCCGTGATGGCGTGCGGGTCGGCTGCCTCGGACAAGGCCCGGTGCAGCAAGGCATAGGAAAACATTTGCGGCGTCTGCGCCAGCCACAGGCCGTCGCGCGGCACCGTCTGCGCCGACACGCTCGCCGGACCGGCCCGCTTGACGGTGTCGACCACGGGCAAGGCCAGCAAGCCGCCGGCCGCATGCTCGCCCACTTCCGTGATCAGCTTTGCGATCAAGGCCGGGGTCAGGCCGGGCCGGGCCGCATCGTGCACCAGCACCTGGTCGTAGGCGGCCAGGCTGCCGTGCAAGGCTTGCAGGGCATTCAATATCGTTTCCATGCGCGTGGCGCCGCCGCAGCGCAGCACAGTCACGCCCTGCTCGGGCACGACAGTATCAATCAATCCATCCTCGGCGCTGACGACAATATAGGTATGCGCGATCAGGGGGCTGGCGAGAAAGGCGTCGAGCGCGTGGCGCAGCATGGGTTTGCCGGCGATGGGCAAATACTGCTTGGGACTGCCCGCCTCCATGCGCGCGCCCACGCCGGCGGCGGGGATCAGCGCAAAGTAACGGACCTGCTTCGGTGCTGCTGCTGTCATGCGGTTCCTTGTCTTGTCACTGCCGGGCGGGCTGTACCTTGCCCGCCAATATATTCTGGATTTCACCCTTGCACGCCTTGCCCAGGCGCGCATATTCCTGCGGCGAATCGATGGCCGCCTGCAGGGTTTCCACCTTGCGCATTTCGGCCTTGATGTAGGGCAACCAGCCCGTGTCGATCTCGCGCGCCAGCGCCGCCTTGGCCGTGCCGCTGGGCGCATACAGTGGCCGCGCCTCGAAGCGTTTGGCGAGCGCGGCGCGCACGGTCTTTTCCACGCGCGGCAAGTGTTCCATATAGGTTTTCATGTGCCGCAGCTCGTGCGCGAGTATCTCATCATACGCGCAAGTGCCAGGGGCAAACTCGCGACCGATATAGATCACCACGGGCGCATAGGTGAGCGTCACGCTAATCTGCGGCGCCACGCATTCATAGCCGCTGGCCGGGTCTTGCAGCATGGGTCCGGCCAGGCCGATGGCCACGCGTGAATCCGTCTTGGTCAATCCCAGCACCCAGGTATTGGCGCGCGCCGTGCCCTTCATCACGGTCAGGGCCTTGTACGGCAGATGCGTGTCGATGCTGTAACCGTTCTGCTGCGCCGTCAGCACCGACACCGTCTTGCTGATCGTGTCTTCGCAGCGCACCTGGAACGGCGTGCGCGGTGCGGCCAGCGCATCCAGGCCGGCAAACGCCAACAGCAAGCAGAGAGCCTTATGCATGGGCTAAATCAGGCCGCTTGCCAGGCGCCGCTGGTGATCTTGTCGAGCCAAAAGATGCCGATGACCGTTTTCACATCCGTGATGCTGCCATCCTTCACCCAGTCGAGCAATTGCGGCACCGTGGCCGTAAACGTTTCCAGGAATTCGCCGTCGTCGAGCTGGCGTTCGCCCGCTACCAGGCCACGCGCCAAAAACAGTTCCAGGTGTTCGTCGGAATAGGCGATGGCGTTGTGGATGGTGGAAACGAACTGCCAGTCGCTGGCTGTGTAGCCTGTTTCTTCCAGCAACTCGCGCTGGGCGCAAGCGAGGTGCGATTCGCCCGCATCGATCTTGCCAGCAGGGAATTCAATGAAGACCCGGTCCAGCGGATAGCGGTACTGGCGCTCCATCAGCACCGTGCCGTCGTCGAGCAGCGGCAGGATGACGACGGCGCCCGGGTGCAGGATGAATTCGCGCGCCGTGATCTTGCCGTCAGGCAGGGCGACCCGGTCGCGCTGCACGCGCAGGAAGCCGCCCTCGTAGACGAGCTCGCCGTCCACTTTGGTTTCAATCAATTGCGTATCGGTGGATTGGGTATCCATGCATTTCCTTATGTTCAATAAAAAACGGCGCCAGAGGCGCCGCTTTCGGTCGATGCTGCTAACGGCGTTTACGCAAGTAGCGTCCGACAAAGCCGGGAAAAGCCAGCACCAGAAACAGACAGCCGGTGATGGCATAGAACTCCCACGTCTGCGGGAAACCGTTGCCGATGCGCGCTTCGAGCGCGAACGCCACGGCGCCGACGATGAAGTACAGCATCACCATCTCCAGCAGGCGTAGTGCCAGTGGCTTGCGCCAGCCTTCCCTCCCCTCTGTCTGCGCCGCCCTTTTCAGGGGCACGGCAGCAAACAGTTTCTCGTTCAGGAAAGGCAGGTTGGCGCCCAGGATGCCCAGGGCGATCACCAGCCAGCTCGATGCGCTGACATCCATCGGTCAGGACGCCAGGGTCTTGCTGATGGCGGTTGCGCAGGCAGCCAGGATGCTGTTAGGCATCACGCCCAGCGCCAGGACGAACACGCCGTTCAGGGCCAGCACGACGCGCATGTCGCCATGCACGACCAGCGCGTTGCTGTCGGTCGGCTCGTCGAACCACATCATTTTCACGACGCGCAGGTAGTAGAAAGCACCGATCAGCGAGAACAGCACGGCAGCGATGGTCAGCCACAGCTGGCCCGTGGCCAGCACGGAAGCGAGCACCGAGTACTTGGCCATGAAGCCCATCAGCGGTGGCACGCCGGCCAGCGAGAACATGAACAGGGTCATCACCAGCGCAAAGATCGGGCTGCGTTTGCCCAGGCCCTTGAAGTCGGCCAGTTCTTCTGCTTCGAAACCATTACGTGCCAACAACATGATCACGCCAAAGGTACCCAAGGTGGTAAACACGTAGGTGATGACGTAATACATCGAAGCGCCGTAGGCGGTGGCTGCGCCAGCCGCGTTCAGGGTGTTGTTCGGTGCATCAACGGTACCGGACAGCAGGCCCAGCAGCACGAAGCCCATTTGCGCGATGGTCGAGTACGCCAGCATGCGCTTCAGATTCGTTTGCGCGATGGCGGTGAAGTTACCGATGGCCAGCGACATCACGGCCAGCACCAGCAGCATTTGCTGCCAGTCATGTGCCATCGGCAGCAAGCCCTCGCCCAGCAAACGCAGGGTGATGGCAAACGCGGCCAGTTTCGGCGCACCGCCCAGCAGCAGGGTCACGGCCGTCGGCGAACCTTGATACACGTCAGGCACCCACATGTGGAATGGCACGACGCCCAGTTTGAAGGCCAGGCCGGCGACCAGGAAGACCAGGCCGAAGACCATGATGGTGCCGTTGGTCTTGCCGTTTTCCAGCGCCACGCGCAGTTCGCCCAGATCCAGCGTGCCCGAGGCGCCGTACAGCATCGAGATACCGTACAACATGAAACCGGAAGCCAGCGCGCCCAGGATGAAGTATTTCATGGCCGCTTCCGTGGCCTTGGCATTGTCACGGCGCAAGGCGATCAGTGCGTACAGCGACAGCGACATCAGTTCCAGACCCAGGTAAATGATCAGGAAGTTGTTGGCCGAGATCATGATCATCTGGCCCAGCAGTGCAAACAGGGCCAGCACGTAGAACTCACCGCCCAGGTTACCCGACAGCATGTTGCGGTCGGTGGCATAGGCGCGCGAGTAGATCAGGGTCAGCGCCACGGCGCCGTAGGAGAACAGTTTCAACAACTGCGACATCGGGTCCGACACGAACATATTGTGGAACGTGTAGACGGTGGTGCCCGCATTGAAGTCGCCCACGGTCAGCAAGGCGCAGCCTGCCAAGGTCAGCAAGGACAGCGCATAGGTGATCGAACGCTTCGCCGCAGGCAAGAACATATCGATCAGCAAGAGCGCCGAG
This sequence comes from Janthinobacterium sp. UMAB-56, assembly GCF_900095265.1. Classification (GTDB taxonomy): domain Bacteria; phylum Pseudomonadota; class Gammaproteobacteria; order Burkholderiales; family Burkholderiaceae_D; genus Janthinobacterium. The sequence goes on from NZ_LT607651.1 coordinate 444,848, forward strand.
GTGGCGATCAGCAGAAAGATTTCCGCGTACAGCGGTAGCAGATTAGGTGCATTAGTCATGTTATCGGTCTTCTATTTAAGGCAACTTGCTGATGGCGACATGCTGCAGCAGGTCGGCAACCGAAGTTTGCATCGTGTCGGTGAACGGGGCTGGGTACAGACCCATCACGAGCACGGCGATGGCCAGCACGGCAAGCATGAAGAACTCACGTTTGTTGATGTCGGTCAGTTCGGCCACATGCTTGTTCTTGATCTTGCCGAACACCACGCGCTTGGCCATCCACAGCGAGTACGCCGCGCCCCAGATCAATGCCGTTGCAGCCAGCAAACCTATCCAGAAGTTGAATTGCACCGCGCCCAGGATCACCATGAATTCGCCGACGAAGCCGGAGGTGGCTGGCAAGCCGCAGTTGGCCATCGAGAACAGCAGGAAGAAGGCGGCAAATTTCGGCATGCGGTTCACGACGCCGCCGTAGTCGGCGATGTTGCGGGTATGCATGCGGTCATACAGCACGCCGATGCACAGGAACATTGCGCCGGAGATAAAGCCGTGCGAGACCATTTGCACGATACCGCCCTGCACCGAGATGTCATTGAACATGAAGAAGCCCAGGGTGACGAAACCCATGTGCGCGATCGACGAATAGGCGACCAGTTTTTTCATGTCGGTTTGCACCAGGGCAACCAGACCGATGTAGATGACGGCGATCAGCGACAAGGCGATCATGAAGCCCGACAGGTAGTGGCTGGCGTCCGGCGTGATCGGCAGCGAAAAACGCAAGAAACCATACGCGCCCAGTTTCAGCATGATGGCGGCCAGCACGGCGGAACCGCCCGTAGGCGCTTCCACGTGGACGTCCGGTAACCACGTGTGGACAGGGAACATCGGCACTTTTACGGCAAACGCCATCAGGAAGGCCAGGAAGATGAAGATCTGCTCGTTCATCGTCAGCTTGAACGCATGCCAGGCCAGGATGTCGAAGCTACCCGTCACATTGCGCAAGTAGATGATGGCAACCAGGGTCAGCAGCGAACCGAAGAAGGTGTACAGGAAGAACTTGAACGAGGCGTACACGCGGTTCGAGCCGCCCCAGATACCGATGATGATGAACATCGGGATCAGGGTTGCTTCAAAGAAGAAGTAGAACAGCAAGCCGTCCAGCGCGCAGAACACGCCGATCATCAGGCCCGACAGGATCAAAAAGGCACCCATGTACTGGGCGATGCGCTTCTCGATCACTTGCCAAGCCGAAATGACGACGATGACCGTGATGAAGGCCGTCAGTGGAATGAACCACAGCGACAGGCCGTCGATACCCAGCGAGTACCAGATATTGAAGGTGGCTATCCACGGTGCTTTTTCGACGAATTGCATGCCGTGTGCGGCGTTGTCGAAATGCTGGATCAGCGGCAAGGTGCACAGCATGCTGAGCACGGCGCCAGCCAGCGACAGCCAGCGGGTAAAGCCCGCTTTGCTGTCACGGCCGAGAGCCAGGACCAGGACGCCGCAAATGATCGGCACCCAGATCGACAGACTCAGGTAAGGAGGTAGTGTAGAAATCGTAGACTGCATCATGGTTCTCAGTATTCTTTTATCAGGTCAGCTTACTTAGCGGGCCAGAATGGCAGGAAATAGATCAGGAAGCCCAGCACGCCCAGGATCATCACGAATGCATAGTGATAGATGTAGCCGGTCTGCAAGCCTCGCGACAGCGAGGACAGCCAGGCGACGACCTTGGCGCTGCCATTCACGACGAAACCGTCGATCAGCTTCTTGTCACCGAAGTTCCACAGGCCATTACCCAGCAAGCGGGCACCGCCGGCGAACACGACTTCATTGAACTTGTCCAGGTAGTACTTGTTGTCCAGCAGGGTGTGGATCGCGTGGAACTTGGCGAAGAACCAGGCCGGCACACGCGGGTTGACCATGTAGCAGTAGTAGGCTGCCACTACGCCGGACAATGCCAGCCAGAACGGTGCCGTCGACAGGCCGTGCAGCGCCATCGCCATTGCGCCGTGGAATTCATGCGACAACTCTTCCATTGCTGGATGGTTTTCGCCAACGAAGATCACGCCCTTGAAGAAATCGCCATGCAGCATAGGACCGATGGTCAGGTAGCCGATCAACAACGACGGGATGGCCAGCATCACCAGCGGGAACCACACGACGAATGGCGATTCATGTGGCTTCTGGCCAGGTTCCAGACCGTGGTGCGCGTGGTCGTCTTCCTCTTCTTCATCGTGCGCGTCCGAATCATGCTTGGCCGCCGGTGCGTGATGGTCGTCGTGGCCATGCGCATGCGCCTGACCGAAACGTTCCTTGCCATGGAAGACGAGGAAATACATGCGGAACGAGTAGAAGGCGGTGACGAACACGCCAGCCAGCACGGCGAACTGGGCAAAGCCAGCGCCCCAGATATGCGTCGCTTCGACGGCTTCGATGATGCTGTCTTTCGAGTAGAAACCGGAGAACAGTGGCGTGCCGATCAGGGCCAGCGAACCGACCAGTGAGGTGATCCAGGTGATCGGCATGTACTTGCGCAAGCCGCCCATGTTGCGGATATCCTGGTCATGGTGCATGCCGATGATGACGGAACCGGCGCCCAGGAACAGCAGTGCCTTGAAGAAGGCGTGCGTCATCAGGTGGAACACGGCCACGGAGTACGCGGACGAGCCCAGCGCGACGGTCATGTAGCCCAGTTGCGACAGGGTCGAGTAAGCGACGACGCGTTTGATGTCGTTCTGGATCATGCCCAAAAAGCCCATGAACAGCGCCGTGATGGAACCGATCACCAGGATGAAGGACAGTGCCGTGTCGGACAGTTCGAACAGCGGCGACATGCGCGACACCATGAAGATACCGGCCGTCACCATCGTCGCGGCGTGAATCAGTGCCGAGATCGGGGTAGGACCTTCCATCGAGTCAGGCAGCCACACGTGCAGCGGGAACTGCGCCGATTTGCCCATCGCGCCGATAAACAGGCAGATGCAGGCAACGGTCAGCAGGGCCCAGTCGGTACCAGGCAGGCTCAACAGCGCCAGTTCGTCTTTCTTGGCGAACACTTCCTGGTAGTTCATGGTGCCGGCGTAAGCCAGCAGCAGGCCGATGCCCAGGATGAAGCCGAAGTCGCCCACGCGGTTGACCAGGAAGGCCTTCATGTTGGCCACGATGGCCGTCGGACGCTGGTACCAGAAACCGATCAGCAGGTAAGAGACCAGGCCCACGGCTTCCCAACCGAAGAACAGTTGCAGGAAGTTGTTGGCCATGACCAGCATCAGCATCGAGAAGGTGAACAGCGAGATGTAGGCGAAGAAGCGGTTGTAGCCTTCGTCATCCTTCATGTAGCCGATCGTGTAGATGTGCACCATCAGGGAAACGAAGCTGACCACGCACATCATCATCGCCGACAGCGAATCGATCTGGAAGCCCACTTCCATCTTCAGGGTGCCGATCGTCATCCAGTTATAGATCGTGCCATTGAATGTCGCGCCATCCATCACTGCCAGCAGTGTCTGCACGGACAGGATGAATGCAATCAGTACGCCCAGGATCGTCGCGGTATGCGACGTCTTGCGTCCGACCAAATTACCCAGGAACTGGGTGCCAAGCAAGCCTGCAATCGCGGCACCGGCCAGCGGCGCCAGCGGTACGGCAAGAAGGAGGTTAGGGTTGAGGAGTTGCCCCGCCATGATGAACCTTAATCGTTATTATTCGAGAGATCGAGTCTGAAAAACATCAGCCTTTGAGGCTGTCCAGGTCTTCGACGTTGATGGTATCCAGATTACGGAACATCACCACCAGAATAGCCAGACCGATAGCCGACTCAGCGGCGGCAACCGTCAGGATGAAGAAAACGAAGATCTGACCGGCCGCGTCGCCCATGAAATGGGAGAACGCGATGAAATTCATATTCACCGCCAGCAGCATCAATTCGATTGCCATCAGCAATACGATGATGTTCTTGCGGTTCAGGAAAATACCGACGATCGAGATTGCGAACAGGATCGCGCCCAGGACCAGAAAATGTGTGAGCGATAATGTCATGGTGCCTCCTTAACTTCCGGCTCAGCCGCAGGACGCTCGACGACCGCGTCCATCTTGATGATCTTCAAGCGGTCGTTGCGCTTGACGCGCACGGCATCGCCCGGAGCAAAATGCTTGGTGTCCTTGCGTTTGCGCAGGGTCAGTGCAACCGCAGCAACGATGGCCACCAGCAGCACGACGGCGGCGATCTCGAAGGCGAACACATATTTCGTGTAGATCAGCAGGCCCAGTTCCTTGGTGCCGCCCAGGTTGACGTTCACCGGAGCGATGCTAGGCGCAAAGTTGCGGAAACCGTGCCACAGGACAGCGGCCATTTCCAGCACGATGATCACGCCCACCGTCACCGACAAAGGCAGGTAGCCCCAGAAGCCTTCGCGCATGCGGTCGATATTGATATCGAGCATCATGACCACGAAGAGGAACAGCACCATCACGGCGCCGACATACACCAATACCAGCACGATGGCCAGGAATTCAGCTTGCAGCAGCATCCAGATGCCCGCTGCGGAAAAGAAGGACAGCACCAGGAACAGTACTGCGTGGACCGGATTACGGGCCGTGATGACGCGTGTCGCCGCTATGATCAGAATCAGCGCGAAGGCGTAAAACAAAATTGTTTTAAAGTCCATAAAAAACCCAATAGACGTACAGATGAACGAGGGGCGCGCCGCAGCTTGAGGGCTGCGGCGCATCCATCAGCGATAAGGTGCGTCGGCGGCGCGCGCGGCGGCGATGTCATTTTCATAACGATCACCCACGGCCAGCAACATCTCTTTCGTGTAATACAAATCCCCGCGTTTCTCGCCGTGGTATTCCAGGATTTGCGTCTCGACGATCGAATCGACCGGGCAGGACTCTTCGCAGAAACCGCAGAAGATGCACTTGGTCAAGTCGATATCGTAACGCGTGGTGCGGCGCGAGCCGTCGTCACGCTGTTCCGATTCGATCGTGATGGCCATCGCCGGGCAAACCGCTTCGCACAGTTTGCAGGCGATGCAACGTTCCTCGCCGTTCGGGTAGCGGCGCAGCGCGTGCAAGCCACGGAAACGCGGCGAGATCGGTGTCTTCTCTTCCGGGAATTGCACCGTGATCTTGCGCGAAAACATGTACTTGCCTGTCAACGCCATGCCCTTGATCAGCTCGCCTAACAAGAGGCTGCTGAAGAAATCTTTTACCTTATCCATTCGTATGCACTCTCTTACTTCCAAATATTCCAGGATGTCTGCATCCAGGCAGCGACGAAGACCAGGTAGACCAGCGTCAACGGGATAAACACTTTCCAGCCGAGGCGCATGATCTGGTCATAACGGTAGCGTGGGAAAGTACCGCGCACCCAGATGAACACCGACACGATGAAGAAGGTCTTGGCGAACAGCCAGAAGAAGCCGCCGAAACCACCCCAGAACTCAAGGAAAGCAAATGGTGCGGACCAGCCACCGAGGAACATGATCGAAGCCAGGGCGCCGATCAGTATCATGTTGGCGTATTCGGCCAGCATGAACATGGCGTAGGCCATGCCCGAGTACTCGACCATGTGGCCGGCGACGATTTCCGACTCGCCTTCGACGACGTCGAACGGGTGACGGTTGGCTTCAGCCAGGCCCGACACCAGGTAGATGACGAACATCGGCAGCAGCGGCAACCAGTTCCACGACAGGAAGTTCACGCCCTTGTCGGCGAAGAAGCCGATTTGCTGGCCGCTGACGATGTCGATGAAGTTCAGGCTGCCAGAGACCATCAGCACGATGACCATCACGAAGCCCATCGGGATTTCATACGAAATCATCTGTGCCGAAGCGCGCATGGCACCCATGAACGAGTACTTCGAGTTCGAGGCCCAGCCGGCGATGATGATGCCGTAGACTTCCATCGAGGTAATCGCCAGCAGCATCAGCAAGCCCGCGTTGACGTTGGCCAGCACGGCTTGCGGGCCGAATGGCACGACCGACCAGGCGGCCAGGGCCGGCATGATGGTCATGATAGGACCGATCACGAACAGGCCTTTGGCAGCCTTGGACGGGATGATGATCTCTTTGAACAAGAGTTTCAGTGCATCGGCGATCGGTTGCAGCAAGCCCAGCGGGCCCACGCGGTTCGGGCCGACGCGGATCTGGATCCAGCCGATCAGCTTGCGCTCCCACAAGGTCAGGTAGGCAACCAGGCCCATCAGCGGCAACAGCACGCACAGGATCTTGATCAGGGTCCAGAAGAACGGCCAGGAGCCGCCCAGCAAATCCTGGCCGCTGCTGTTGATGACGTTTACAAATTCAGGCAGAGCCATCAGATTTTCCCCTCTGCTGTTTCAACTGTGATGTCACCGAACATGCCGCCCAGGCTAGCCGTCGAGGCATGCGCCGCCGACACTTTCACCACATTGGCTGGCAGGCCGGCATGGAGTGCCGCCACCAGGATGGCGCTGCCGGAGCCTTGCGCCACTTTGACCTTGTCGCCTGCCTTGATGCCCAGCTTGTCAGCCAGGGCCAGGGACAGGTGCGCTTGCGGCGCGGCACCATCGACCGTGCGTTGCAAAGGCTCGGAGCGGCGTACCAGCGCGTCGGCGAAGTAGATCGGCACGTCGGCGATGCGTTGCAGCGTTGGTGAAGCCGGTGCGTAGCTTGCCGCTTCCGGCGCGTTTTTCGCGATGTTGTTCAGCTGTGCCGACAGATCGGTCACGCCGGCACCAAACGCTTCGTCGCGGATCGCTTCGGAGGTGTCGTAGTCGAAACCGGCCAGGCCCAGGATGTTGCCCAGGACGCGCAGCACTTTCCAGGCTGGACGGGTTTCCGCCAGCGGTTTCACGGTGCCGTTGAAGCTTTGCGCACGGCCTTCGCAGTTGACGAAGGTGCCCGAGGTTTCAGCGAACGGGGCGATCGGCAGCAAGACGTCGGCGTAATCCATGCCGTGCTTGAAGGCCGACATGGCCACGACCATCTCGGCGCCATCCAGGGCGGCGCGGGCCGCTTGTGGGTTGGCGCTATCCAATTCCGGCTCGGCGTGCAGCAGCACGTAGGCTTTCTTCGGCACGGCAAAGGCAGCTTGCACCTTGGCGCGCGGCTTGGCGACCAGGTGTGCGCCTACCGTGTTGGCCGCTTCCGTCAGGTAACCGAGCTTGGCGCCCGTCTGTTCGGCGATCCATTGTGCGGCAGCGTGCAGTTGCGACGCTTGCGGGTGTTGCGTTGCCGCGTTACCCAGCAACACGGCACCGTGGTCGCCGGCCATCAGGCTGGCGGCAATTGCAACGGCCACGTCCGAAGCGGCAACCGCTTCGAAACCGTTTGGCGCAGCGATTTCTTTCGCTTTAGCAACAGCGACGACCACTTCCGACAAGGCCGCCAGCCAGTTACTCGGCGCGACGATCATCTTGTTGGCGATGGTGATCAGCTGATCATCGTCGGAAGCGTGCAGGATCGACAGCTTGGCGCCGCCCTTCACGGACGCGCGCAAACGCGTGGCCAGCAATGGATGATCCTTGCGCAGGAACGAACCGATGACGAAGGCGCGCTTGATCTGGCCAAATTCGTTGATCGGCATGCCCAGCCATGGCTTGACGCCGGCGTCCAGCGCGAAGTCGGTCTGACGCAGACGGAAGTCGACGTTCTCGCTGCCGAGACCGTGAGCCACTTTTTGCAGCAGCACCAGCTCTTCGACGGTCGAATGCGGCGTTGCCAGCGCGGCGATGGCGTCTGCGCCATGCTCGTGCTTGATATTTTTCAAACCGTGCGCCACGTATTCCAGCGCGGTCTGCCAATCGACTTCTTTCCACTCGTTGCCTTGTTTCAGCATCGGGGAAGTCAGGCGTTCGGCACTGTCCAGCGCTTCATACGAGAAACGGTCCTTGTCCGAGATCCAGCACTCGTTGACGGCTTCGTTTTCCAGTGGCAATACGCGCTTGACCTTGCCAGCTTTCACTTGCACGATCAGGTTCGCGCCCAGGCCATCATGCGGGCTGACCGATTTGCGGCGCGACAGTTCCCAGGTACGGGCACTGTAGCGGAACGGCTTCGAGGTCAGTGCGCCGACCGGGCACAGGTCGATCATGTTGCCCGACAGTTCGGAGTCGACCGTCTGGCCGACAAACGACACGATTTCCGAGTGTTCGCCACGGCCGATCATGCCCAGCTCCATCACGCCGGCCACTTCCTGGCCAAAGCGCACGCAGCGGGTGCACTGGATGCAGCGCGACATTTCCTGCATGGAGACCAGCGGACCGGCTTCCTTCGGCTGCACGACGCGCTTGTCTTCCTTGTAGCGCGATTCGCTCTTGCCGTAGCCCACGGCCAAGTCTTGCAACTGGCATTCGCCGCCCTGATCGCAGATAGGGCAATCGAGCGGGTGGTTAATGAGCAAGAATTCCATCACCGACTTTTGCGCCTGCACAGCTTTATCGCTGGCGGAGCGCACGATCATGCCGGCACTGACCGGGGTCGCACAAGCGGGCAAAGGCTTGGGCGCCTTTTCCACTTCGACCAGGCACATGCGGCAGTTCGCTGCGATCGACAATTTCTTGTGATAGCAGAAGTGCGGAATGTAGGTTCCCAATTTGTTGGCGGCGTCCATCACCATGCTACCAGCAGGGACTTCGACTTTTTTGCCGTCTATTTCGATTTCAACCATGGTGATCGTTACCTGACGCAGCTTAGATATATGCGGGCACTAAGCAATGCTTGTGCTCGATATGATATTCAAATTCTTCACGGAAATTCTTAATGAAGGCCCGTACCGGCATGGCAGCCGCATCGCCCAGCGCGCAAATGGTGCGGCCCTGGATGTTGTCGGCGATCGAGTTGAGCATGTCCAGGTCGTCTGGACGACCCTGCCCCTGCTCGATGCGGTGCACCATGCGGTACATCCAGCCTGTGCCTTCACGGCAAGGCGTACACTGGCCGCACGATTCTTCAAAGTAGAAGTAGGACAGGCGTTCCAGCGCCTTTACCATGCAGCGTGTTTCGTCCATCACGATGACGGCGCCCGAACCCAACATCGAACCGGCTTTCGCGATCGAGTCGTAGTCCAGGTCGGTCTGCATCATGATGTCGCCGCGGATCACCGGCGCGGACGAGCCGCCAGGGATCACGGCCTTGATCTTTTTGCCACCGCGCATGCCGCCTGCCAGTTCCAGCAGTTTGGCGAACGGGGTGCCGAGCGGCACTTCGTAGTTGCCCGGTTTTTCCACGTCGCCCGAGATCGAGAAGATCTTCGAACCGCCGTTGTTCGGCTTGCCCATCGCCAGGTATTTCTCTGGACCAATGTTCAGCACGAACGGTACGGCCGCGAAGGTTTCCGTGTTGTTGATCGTCGTCGGCTTGCCGTACAGGCCAAACGAGGCGGGGAAAGGCGGCTTGAAGCGCGGCTGGCCTTTCTTGCCTTCCAGGGACTCCAGCAGGGCCGTTTCTTCGCCGCAGATGTAGGCGCCATAACCATGGTGCGCATGCAACTGGAACGAGAACTCGCTACCCATGATCTTGTCGCCCAGGAAACCGGCGGCACGCGCCTCTTCCAGCGCTTCTTCGAAACGGGCGTACTCGGCCCAGATTTCGCCATGGATATAGTTGTAGCCGACGGTGATGCCCATCGCATAAGCGCCAATGGCCATGCCTTCGATCAGGGCATGGGGATTGTAACGAATGATGTCGCGGTCCTTGAATGTACCCGGTTCGCCTTCATCTGTATTGCAGACGAGGTATTTCTGGCCCGGGAACTGGCGCGGCATGAAGCTCCACTTCAAGCCGGTAGGAAAACCCGCGCCGCCACGGCCGCGCAAGGACGACGCCTTGAGGTCGGCGATGATCTGTTCCGGCGTGATTTTCTCTTCCAGGATACGCCGCAGGGCGCTATAGCCGCCGCGGTTCACATAATCTTGCAAATGCCAGTTCTTGCCATCCAGATCCTTCAGGATCAATGGATCGATATGGCGGTTGTGGAGTGACGTCATTTCTTGAGTTCCTCCAGCATGGCGTCGATTTTCTCGTTCGACATCCAGCTGCACATGGTTTTATTACTGACCAGCAAGACAGGCGCATCGCCGCAAGCACCCATGCACTCGCCTTCAACCAGGGTGAACTGGCCGTCTGCGGTGGTTTCGCGGAAATCGATACCCAGTTTCTGCTTCAGGTACTCTGCAGCGCGCACGCCGCCCGACAGGGCGCATGGCAGGTTGGTGCACACGGTGATCTTGTGCTTGCCCACGGGCTTGACGTTGTACATATTGTAGAACGTGGCCACTTCCTGCACGGCAATCGCCGGCATGCCGATGTAATCGGCCAGTTCCTTCATGGTTTCCGGCGCCAGCCAGCCCAGTTCATCCTGGGCATGGGCCAGCGCGGCCATGACGGCCGACTGACGCTGGTCGGCCGGGTACTTGGCCAGCTCGCGGTCAATTTTCTTATAGCATTGCTCTGATAACAACATACTTTTTGCCTCTTAGCGGTCAATACTGCCGAACACGATATCTTGCGTCCCGATGATGGTCACGGCGTCGGCAAGCATGTGCCCACGCGCCATCTCGTCGAGCGACTGCAAGTGAGCGTAGTCTGGCGCGCGCAGTTTCATGCGGTACGGCTTGTTGGCGCCATCGGACACCAGGTACACGCCGAACTCGCCCTTCGGATGCTCCACGGCGCTGTAGGCCTCGCCTGGCGGCACGTGGAAACCTTCCGTAAACAGCTTGAAGTGGTGAATCAGGGATTCCATGTTGGTCTTCATGTCGACGCGGCCCGGAGGCGCCACCTTGCGGTTGCTGGTCATGACAGGACCTTCATTGTTGCGCAGCCACTCCACGCATTGCTTGATGATGCGGTTCGACTGGCGCAACTCTTCCACGCGGACCAGGTAACGGTCGTAGCAATCGCCGTTGGTGCCGATAGGAATGTCGAAATCCATCAGGTCGTACACTTCGTACGGCTGTTTCTTGCGCAAGTCCCACTGCACGCCCGAGCCGCGCAGCATGGCACCCGTAAAGCCCATGGCCAGCGCATCTTCAGGAGAGACCACGCCGATGCCGACGGTGCGTTGCTTCCAGATTCGATTATCGGTCAGCAGCGTTTCGTACTCGTCCACGGAGTTCGGGAAGCGGCGCGCGAAGTCTTCGATGAAGTCCAGCAGGGAACCCTGGCGGTTTTCATTGAGCTTGCCGATCGCCTTGGCGTTGCGGATGATCGACGCCTTGTGCTGCGGCATCGCGTCCGGCAGGTCGCGGTACACGCCGCCCGGACGATAGTAAGCGGCGTGCATGCGCGCGCCCGAGACTGCCTCGTAGGCATCGAACAAGTCTTCGCGGTCGCGGAAGCAATACAGGAAGGGGCCCATGGCGCCAACGTCCAGCGCGTGGGTACCCAGCCACATCAGGTGATTCAGGATGCGCGTCATCTCGTCGAACATGACGCGGATGTATTGCGCGCGCAGCGGCACTTCCAGACCCAGCATCTTTTCGATGGCCATCACGTACGCATGTTCATTGCACATCATCGACACGTAGTCGAGACGGTCCATGTACGGCACGGATTGCAGATAGGTCTTTTGCTCGGCCAGCTTTTCGGTGGCGCGGTGCAACAGGCCGATGTGCGGGTCGGCGCGCTGAATGACTTCGCCATCCATCTCCAGCACCAGGCGCAGCACACCGTGCGCGGCCGGATGCTGTGGCCCAAAGTTCAGGGTGTAGTTCTTAATCTCAGCCATTATTTCATCCCGTAATGTTCTTCGCGGATCACGCGCGGCACGTTTTCCCGCGGCTCGATCGTCACGGGCTGGTAAATCACGCGCTTTTGTTCCGGATCGTAACGCATCTCGACATAGCCGGAGACGGGGAAATCCTTGCGGAACGGATGGCCGATGAAACCGTAGTCGGTCAGCAGGCGACGCAAGTCGTTGTGGCCTTCGAAGAGGATGCCCAGCAGGTCGAACGCTTCGCGCTCGTACCAGTTGACGGCACGCCAGATACTCACCACGGAAGGCAGCAGCGGCATGTCGTCGTCCGGCGCGAACACGCGCACGCGCACGCGCCAGTTGTGCTTGACCGACAGCAAGTGCGAGACGGCCGCAAAACGCAGGCCATCCCAGCTACCGTCGCCATAGGTCGAGTAGTCGACGCCGCACAGGTCGAGCAGTTGCTCGAAATGCAGGGTCGGATCGTCGCGCAAGGTCTGCATCACGGCCAGGTAGTCCTCGGCCTTGACGACCAGGGTGACTTCGCCCAGCGCAACGCTCGTGCTAACGCGATCGCCCAGGGCAGTGCCGAGGGCGTTTTGCAATACTTCTAAATGTGTTGTCATAATCTGAAGCGGCCCGGTTAGCGTGCGATCGTGCTGGTACGCTTGATCTTGTTCTGCAACTGCATGATGCCGTACAACAAGGCTTCAGCGGTCGGAGGACAGCCAGGCACATACACGTCGACGGGCACGATGCGGTCGCAACCGCGCACCACGGAATAGGAGTAATGGTAGTACCCGCCGCCATTGGCGCAGGAACCCATCGAGATGACCCAGCGTGGCTCTGCCATCTGGTCGTAGACCTTGCGCAGGGCCGGCGCCATCTTGTTGCACAGGGTGCCGGCAACGATCATGACGTCGGACTGACGCGGCGACGGACGAAACACGACGCCGAAACGGTCCATATCGTAGCGGGCTGCGCCCACATGCATCATTTCGACCGCACAGCAGGCCAGACCGAACGTCATCGGGAACATAGACCCGGTGCGCGCCCAGTTGATCAGCTTGTCGGCCGAGGTGGTGATGAAACCTTCGCTTAATACGCCTTCAATAGCCATGGCTTATTCCCAGTCAAGGGCACCTTTCTTCCAAATGTACCAAAATCCGACCACGAATTCAGCGATGAACACCATCATCGTGACGAAACCGGCCCAGCCCAGGTCGCGCATTGCAACGCCCCATGGGAAAAAGAATGCCGTTTCCAGATCGAACAAAATAAACAGGATTGCGACCAGATAGTAGCGCACATCAAACTTCATGCGCGCGTCTTCGAATGCTTCAAAGCCACATTCGTACGGGGAGAGTTTTGCTGCGTCAGGCTTGTTAGGGCCTAACAGGCGCCCCAGGAGCTGGGGAGCGATACCGACACCAAGGCCGATAATAATGAACAGCAGGACGGGGAAGTAATTTTCGAGGTTCACGATTGATAAGCTTATATTGAACGATCGGTTAAATGAGGACACTGCGATCATTTGCAGCGTATCTAACGCACGACCCCAATCAAAGCTAAGACCAGGATCGAACGACACATCCTCGTAAAAAAAGCCAGCAACTTTGTACGAGCCATGGCTCGTGCGCCGTTGCTGGCTTCTGATTTCTGGTGCCGACGACGAGACTCGAACTCGTACAGCTTTCGCCACTACCCCCTCAAGATAGCGTGTCTACCAATTTCACCACGTCGGCGGTAAGGCCCGTATTCTACTCTGCTTTGCCGCTAAAGTTAATGCACAAATGCATCAAAACACAGATAAAAACGATAAATTTTTACAGCTTACAGCGCGCCACGATTTTTTCCTGCCGCGCTGCTGAAACATTGAGCAATAATCTGCCCGTAATGAGAATTACTCTCGATGAGGTATCGAGATACGACAGAATTACTTTGGAATCGCGCCTGCCGGGGTGCTGGCAACCGCTGCCGCCGCTGCCGGAGCGCTGGCAGCCGGGGCTGCAGGCACCGTCGTCGGGATCGCGCCCGCGCCGGTGACCGGCACTGGCTTGACGACTTTATCCATCACGCCGCCACCCACCGTGGTGGCGCGCTGATTGGCCATCAGCGACAGGGCCAGGGTGGCGCCGAAGAAGATGGCGGCGGCAACGCCCGTCGATTTCGACATGAAGTTCGACGAACCCGTCGCACCGAACAGGCTGCCCGAGGCACCCGAACCAAAGGCGGCGCCCATATCGGCGCCCTTGCCGTGCTGCAGCAACACCAGCGCGATAATCGACAATGCCGAAATAACCTGTACTACCACTACCAGATTGAACATCATGTTCATTGCAATTCCATTCTCAGTTTAAATTAATTCAATCAGCGGCATGAATAATTGCCAGGAAATCCGCCGCCTTCAATGCTGCCCCACCGATCAGACCGCCATCGATATCCGGCATCGCCATCAATTCCCTGGCGTTCTCCGGCTTCATGCTGCCGCCGTACAGTATCTGCACGCCGGCCGCCGCTACCGCATTCTTTTCCGCCAATTGGTTGCGCAATATCTCATGCACGTACTGCGCCATTTCCGGCGTGGCCGTCATGCCCGTGCCGATGGCCCAGACCGGCTCATAGGCCAGCACCAGTTTCGCCACGTCGTCGGTGGAAATGGCCGCCAGCACGGCGCCCAGCTGCTGCGCCACCACCGCGTCGGTCTGGCCCGCCTCGCGCTGCGCCAGCGTCTCGCCGATGCAAACGATGGGCGTGATGCCTGCCGCCAGCGCGGCAACCGTCTTGGCCGCCACCTGCGCATCGCTCTCGCCATGGCCGGCGCGGCGCTCGGAATGTCCGATCACCACATGGCTGCAGCCAAAATCCTGCAACATGGCGGTCGAGATGTCGCCCGTGTAGGCGCCGCTGGCATGCGCGGACACATCCTGCGCACCCCAGCCGAGAGGCGAGCCTGCCAATTGCGCCTGGCACTGCGCCAGGTATGGCGCAGGCACACAGACGGCGCTGGCGGCGCCAGAGGCAGCCAGGCCAGCAACTATTTCAGACAATAACACCGCGTTCGAGGTGCGACTGCCGTTCATTTTCCAATTTCCGACGACGAGTTTGCGACGCATAGTAGCCTAAATTCTAATAACCCGTCATTCTAACTCCGGCACCGATGCCGGTCAAACAGGCAGTGCCCCGTTTCAGGCAACTTGCAACATGATCTTGCCCACGTGCGTGCTCGCTTCCATCAAGGCATGCGCCTCGCTGGCTTGTTCGAGCGGGAAAGTTTGATAGATCACGGGCTTGATCTTGCCCGCTTCGATCAGCGGCCAGACGGTCGCGCGCAAATGCTGCGCGATGGCAGCCTTGAAGGCGACGGGACGGGGACGCAGGGTCGAGCCGCTGACGCTCAAGCGGCGGCGCAGCACTTGCCCCAGGTCCAGGGTAGCCTTGCTGCCGCCCTGCACGGCGATCAGGCCGATGCGGCCGTCATCGGCCAGGCAATCGATTTCGCGCGGCAGGTAGTCCCCGCCCACCATGTCGAGGATGACATCGACACCCTTCCCCTCGGTCAATTGCTTGACGACGGCGACGAAATCTTCCGTGCGGTAATTGATGCCCCGTTCGGCGCCAAGCGCCTCGCAGGCGCGCGCCTTCTCGTCGCTGCCCGCCGTGGCGAACACGCGGTGACCGAGCGCGGCCGCCAATTGAATGGCCGCCACGCCGATGCCGGACGTGCCGCCCTGCACCAGCAAGGTTTCGCCGTCGGCCAGCGCGCAGCGGTCAAAGACATTGCTCCAGACGGTGAAGAAGTTTTCCGGCAGGGACGCGCCTTCCAGCGCCGTCAAGCCGCGCGGCAAGGGCAGGCACTGGCCGGCAGGCGCGGCACAGTATTCGGCATAGCCGCCGCCCTGCACCAGCGCGCAGACCAGGTCGCCCTTCCTGAATGCGGTATGGGCAAAGTCGCCATCGACGACTTCGCCCGCCACTTCCAGGCCAGGCAAGTCGGACGCGCCGGCGGGCGGCGCATACTTGCCCAGGCGCTGCAGCACGTCGGGGCGGTTGACGCCGGCCGCGTGCACCTTGATCAGCAGTTCGCCCGCTTGATACTGCGGCATGGGACGCTCAGCAATCTGCAAAACGTCGGCGGGACCTGGCTGGCTGATGGCAACTGCACGCATGGCGGGACTCTTTCAAGGGAAAACGGCGATTGTACGCCAAGCCGCCAGCCCTTGCAGCCTGCTCCCCCACCCGTCAAGTGCCGCCCGTCTTCGACTGGCGCGGCAAGGGCGTGCCGGGCTTCCATTTTGCCGACAGGGCTTGCCCTTCCTCGACTTGCTCAGGCGTCATCTTGCGCACCACGGCGGCGCGCTGGTCGGCCGCATTCGCGTTGCCATTCGCCGCTGCCAGATTCCACAGCATGTAGGCGATGACGTTGTCCTGCTGCACCCCGCCCATGTGGTAGCGGTACATCAGGCCCAGCACCTGCTGCGCCTCTGCATGGTTCTGCTCGGCCGCCTTGCGGAACCAACTGACGGCCTGCTTGTGATCCTGCAGCACGGCGTTGCCCGTGTAATACATGGCGCCCACCACATACTGGGCATCGGCCTTGCCCTGCTCGGCCGCCTTGCGGTGCCAGAACATGGCTTGCTTGTAATCCTGCGGCAAGCCGCGCCCCATGTAATACATCAAGCCCAGCAAATGCTCGGCATCGGCATTGCCGGTCTTGGCCAGTGGCAATATTTCCTTGTAAGCTAGCGCGTAATTCTTGTTATTGTAGGCGCTGGCGCCTTCGGCGAATCCAGCCCGCGCGGGTAGCTGTATCGTCAACAGCATGAGTAAGGTAATGATCAGTTTTTTCATCGGATTGGGATGTGGTCTGACTGCTTTTATTCTGCCCATAACACCTGGGGCAGGCTGCTTTTACTTCCAGCTAACTTTGCCCAGGCCCTCGACGCTGACATCGCGGTTGACCGGCTTGCCGTACACCACCACCGAACCGAGCCCGCTCAAGTTCAGCTTGGCATTCGTATGGGCGTTCACCGTGGCATTGCCCAGGCCGCTCAATTCCAGATTGACGGCATCGGCTTCGAATTGCCGCGCATTCAGGCTGCCCAGGCCGCCCAGGCTGGCTTTCAAGACACGCCCGTGTCCGCCCAGCACGACCGAGCCCGCGCCCTGCAAGTCCAGCTCCGCCCGCTCATTGTTGCCTATCCAGAGCTGCATGCTGCCCACGCCGCCCAGACTGGCATTGAGCTTGCGGTAGTCGCCCACCAGCTTGATGCTGCCCGCGCCCTCCAGCGACAGGGTCAGTTCCTCGTCCTTGAAACCGGTGATGTCGGTGCTGCCAAAGCCTTCCGAAGTCAGTTCGCGCAAGTTCGGCAAAACCAGGTCGGCGCGGATCGCCGAAGGGCCGATCTTGAAGCCACGC
Organism: Janthinobacterium sp. UMAB-56; assembly: GCF_900095265.1. GTDB lineage: Bacteria > Pseudomonadota > Gammaproteobacteria > Burkholderiales > Burkholderiaceae_D > Janthinobacterium. The sequence goes on from NZ_LT607651.1 coordinate 461,952, forward strand.
ACTTCCGTTTCGATATGCAGGGTGTCGCCGCTTTGCGCCGTGCTGACATCGGCGATGTAGCGCTTGTCGGCCGTGATGCTCAGCGAAGGCACGTTGCCCTGGCGAATGCGCACTTCCATCACGCCGTCGAGCTTGACGCGCACCACGCGCGCATCGACGTTGCGCATTTCCAGCAAGCGGGTCTCGGCGGCCGCGCCGCGCACCAGGCCCAAAGTCGCCAGGAACAGCAGCGCCAGTTGCAGTGTCTTTTTCATGTAGTGCATCCTCGGTATCTTGTTTTTATGTGTCTGGTCGCCCGCCGTGGGCGCTTGCATTGCTCGCGCAACAGCACTGTAGCAGTGCCGAAAATGGCTGACAATCAATTATGCAAAACGGGATTTTTCCAGGGTGCTCAGGCGCTTGGCCTTGACTACCACCACGTGCATGGCAGCCTTGCCAGCTGGCGCGGCCATGGTGGCCGTGGAACTGGCCACTTGCAGGGCCGGGGCGGCCGGGGCGATGGCGTAGCAGCTGGCGCTGAGCAGGATGGCGGCCGCAACGACGATGACTTCCATGTTTTTAGCGACGTTCATTGGTATCTCCTCGGGTATCTGGCAGTGGGCTTGCGGTATGGTGTCACTATAGCCATACCGCCCCCGGCAGACACGCCGATTGCGACGAACTGCGCTTTTGGCAGGCTGGCCTGACAAAAACGCGGATGAACGTGCAAAATAAGCGTCAATTTCCAGCTGGGCGCTTAAAACTCTTCCCACTCGTCGGCGCCGGACTTGGCCGCCTTGACGCTCTTGCTCGGCGGCAGCGCGCGGGTTGGCGCGCGCGGCGCAGGAGCAGGAGCGGCCGACCTCGCCTTGAGGCGCGTCACGGGCGCGGGCGCCGCGCTGGCTGCTGCGTCGCCGAGGCGAAACATGCCGACCGCCTGCGCCAGGTCCACGGCCTGCTCCTGCAGGCTTTCCGCGGCAGCGGCCGCCTGCTCGACCAGGGCCGCGTTTTGCTGCGTCATGGTATCCATGTGCGTGACGGCCGTATTGATCTCGCCGATGCCGGCGCTCTGCTCGCGGCTGGCCACCGTGATCTCGCTCATGATGGTCGTCAATTGCTGCACCGAGGCCACCACCTGATCCATGGTCTGGCCCGCTTCATCGACGAGACGGCCGCCTGCATCCACTTTCTCGACCGAATCGCCGATCAATTCCTTGATTTCCTTGGCTGCACCAGCAGACCTTTGTGCCAGGTTGCGCACTTCGGACGCCACCACGGCAAAGCCCCTGCCCTGCTCGCCCGCGCGTGCCGCCTCGACGGCCGCATTCAGGGCCAGGATATTCGTCTGGAAGGCAATGCCGTCGATGACACCGATGATGTCGACAATCTTGCGCGAACTTTCCTGAATGCCGGCCATGGTGCCTACCACCTGCTGCACCACGCGGCCACCCTTGGCCGCCACTTCCGAGGCGGACATGGCCAGCTCGTTGGCCGCATGCGCGTTTTCCGCATTCTGCTTGACGGTCGAGGTCAGCTCATCCATCGAGCTGGCCGTTTCTTCCAGCGCGCCCGCCTGCGCTTCGGTGCGCGAGGACAGGTCGGCGTTACCGGCGGCAATATCGGCCGACTCGCTACGCACCAGGGTGCTGATGCTGCGGATCTGCACCAGCACGGTGGCGATCTTTTCGACGAACAAATTGAACGCCTTGGCGATCTGCGCCAGCTCGTCCGCGCCCTCCGCGTCGAGGCGGCTGGTCAGGTCGCCGTCGCCCGTGGCGATGGCTTCCATCGCATCGCGCACCAGGCCCAGACGGCGCAAGGCGCGCGCCACCAGCACGCTCAGTGCCGTGGCGGCCAGGGCCAGCACCAGCAAGGCCGTCAGGGCGGAGGCGCGCAGCATGGAGCCCAGGGCCTGCGTCGCTTCTGCGCGGTCGAGCACGGTCGCCAGCAGCCAGTCGCTGCCGGGCACCTTACTGACATGCAAGATGCCTTCGCGCTCGCCGAGGCGGATGGTGGCGCCATCGCCACTCTTTTCGATATCGGCCAGCGCCTGCGCGCTCAGGCCCGGGTCGAGCTCGGCCAGCGGTTTCAGGGTCAGCTTGCCGTCCGGGTGGGCGATAATCTTGCCGCCGCCATCGACGAGGAAGGCATAGCTGGACGCCGTCGGCTTGATCGAGGCGACGTTTTGCACCACCGCATCCATCATCACGTCGGCCGCCATCACGCCCGTCACGCTGCCCTTGCCGCCCAGCGGCTCGGCAAATGTGACCACCAGCTTGCCCGTGCTGGCGCCGATATATGGCGCCGTGATGATGGGGCCGCCCGTTTCGGACGCCAGCTTGTACCAGGGCCGCGCAGTGGGGTCGTAGTCGGCGGCGCGCTTGCGCTCTTGCGAAAAGACGGCGTGCTTGTCGGCAAAGCCGATATACGCCATGTCAAAGGTGCCCGCCTGCTCGGCCGCCTTCAGGGCTGGCAAGGGATCGGCCGCCGTGGCCCCCTGCTTGAGCGACCCTACGACGGCTTGCTTGGAACGCAGCCATTCGGCAATGGCATGCGCGTGACTGTGCGACAACTGCAGCATCTGCGTGTCGAGCGCGGCCAGGGTACTTGAGCGCGTCGTGAAGAAATTGGCGATGGCGACGGCCAGCATGGCCAGCACGACGATGGAAACAGCGATGGCAATCAGCCGTGCCTTAAGGGAGGACAACATGGTGCATCCAATAAAAAAGGGGAAATCGGGAGGGATGCACCATGGTCGATGAATAAGATTTTGTCGTCAAGCAATACCGACAGTCAATTACCCATAAACAACAATTGATACCATATATTAATCACCTTGCGCTGCAAGCCCGCCACCTTGATGATGCCGGGGTCGCTGACGGTGCGCGCAGGCTGGGCGTAAAAAAACCGCCAGGCTTGCGCACCGGCGGTTTTTGAGCATGCGGACCAAGCCGCCGTCAGGCGAACTTAAGCGGCTGGCGCTTCGTTGCCTTCAGCAGCTTTCATCGACAGCTTCAAGCGGCCGCGATCGTCCGTTTCCAGCACTTTGACGCGAACCAGCTGGCCTTCTTTCAGGTAATCGGCCACGGCGTTGACGCGCTCATTGGCGATCTGGCTGATGTGCAGCAAGCCGTCCTTGCCTGGCATGACTTGCACGATGGCGCCGAAGTCCAGCAGTTTCAGCACGGTGCCTTCGTAGGTCTTGCCCACTTCGACGGAGGCGGTCAGCTCTTCGATGCGGCGCTTGGCTTCCTGGCCGGCAGCAGCGTCGACGGAAGCGATGGTGACCACGCCTTCGTCGCTGATGTCGATCTGGGTGCCCGTCTCTTCGGTCAGCGCGCGAATCACGGCGCCGCCCTTGCCGATCACGTCACGGATTTTTTCCGGGTTGATCTTGATGGTGATCAGACGCGGTGCGAAATCGGACAGTTCGGTTTTGACGTGCGGCATGGCTTTTTGCATTTCGCCCAGGATGTGCTCGCGGCCTTCTTTGGCTTGCGCCAGTGCCACTTGCATGATTTCCTTGGTGATGCCCATGATCTTGATGTCCATCTGCAGCGCCGTGATACCGTTGCGGGTACCGGCTACCTTGAAGTCCATGTCGCCCAGGTGATCTTCGTCGCCCAGGATGTCGGACAGCACGGCAAACTTGCCGCCTTCCTTGATCAGGCCCATGGCGATACCGGCCACGTGTTCTTTCATCGGCACGCCGGCGTCCATCAGTGCCAGGCAGCCGCCGCACACCGATGCCATCGACGAGGAACCGTTCGATTCCGTGATTTCCGATACCAGACGCACCGAGTAGCTGAACTCTTCAGCTGCTGGCAGGGCGGCGATCAGCGCGCGCTTGGCCAGGCGGCCGTGGCCGATTTCGCGGCGTTTCGGCGTACCGACACGGCCCGTTTCGCCGGTGGCGAACGGAGGCATGTTGTAATGCAACATGAACGAATCGGTGAATTCGCCCATCAGCGCATCGATCTTCTGGCTGTCACGGGCGGTGCCCAGGGTGGCGACGACCAGCGCTTGCGTTTCGCCGCGCGTGAACAGGGCCGAACCGTGGGTGCGTGGCAGCACGCTGGTGCGGATCGAGATCGGGCGCACGGTGCGCGTGTCGCGGCCGTCGATACGTGGCTCGCCGTCCAGGATTTGCGTACGCACGATTTTCGCTTCGATGTCGAACAGGATGTTGTTCACTTCCGCGCTATCGATGGACGCGCCGCCGTTGGCAGCCGCTTCAGCCGACAGGTCGGCGATCACTTCCGACGTCGCTGCTTTCAGCTTGGCCGTACGCTCTTGCTTATCCTTGGTTTGATACGCGTCATTGATCTTGGCGTTGGCGAAATGCGCGACGCGGGCGATCAGTGCTTCGTTTTTCGGCGCAGGCGCCCATTCCACTTCCGGCTTGCCGCCGTCACGCACCAGGTCGTGAATCGCGTCGATGACGACTTTCATCTGGTCGTGGCCAAAGACCACGGCGCCCAGCATGACTTCTTCGGACAGCTGTTTGGCTTCCGATTCGACCATCAGCACGGCCGTTTCGGTGCCGGCGACTACCAGGTCCATTTCCGACGTTTTCAGCTGCTGAACGGTTGGATTCAGGATGTACTGGCCATTCGCATAACCGACGCGCGCAGCGCCGATCGGGCCACTGAAAGGCACGCCCGAAACGCACAGGGCAGCCGAAGCGCCGATCATGGCGGCGATGTCCGGATCGATTTCCGGGTTGACCGACAGCACGTGAATGATGACTTGCACTTCATTCAGGTAGCCTTCCGGGAACAGCGGACGGATAGGACGGTCGATCAAACGGGATGTCAGTGTTTCTTTTTCGGAAGGACGGCCTTCGCGCTTGAAAAAACCGCCCGGGATTTTACCGGCAGCATAGGTTTTCTCAACATAATCAACCGTCAAAGGGAAGAAATCCTGGCCTGGCTTGGCATCTTTGCGTGCCACGACCGTTGCCAGAACGACGGTATCTTCGATCGACACCAGTACTGCGCCGGATGCCTGACGTGCGATTTCGCCGGTTTCCAGGGTCACTTGGTGTTGACCGTACTGGAAGGTTTTCGTAACTTTGTTAAACATGGGGTATCCCTTTTCTAATTGCCGACAGATTTTCAGGGGCTGTCGTTCACCTCACCACAGGCGGTGGAAAAACCGTTGCCGCCTTTACTACTTTACTTTTAAAACATGATATCGGTAAGAGAATACGTTACTTACAGACATAAATCCGGAATTCAAATGACAAAATGCCCGCGTCAGCGAACTGGCGCAGGCATTTCTGTATAAACCTTGTACGGCAAAAATTACTTGCGCAGACCAAGTTTAGCGATCAGGTCGCGATAACGGGTAGCGTCTTTAGCCTTCAGGTAGGACAACAGGCTCTTACGACGGTTGACCATCATGATCAGGCCGCGGCGGGAGTGGTGATCTTTCGAGTGGGCTTTGAAGTGGCCGTTCAGTTCGTTGATGCGAGCTGTCAGCAGTGCAACTTGCACTTCAGGGGAGCCGGTGTCGTTTTGACCACGTGCGTTGTCCGCGATGATAGCGGCTTTGTTGATGTTTTCTACTGTCATGATAAACCTTTCACATGCGGTGCACAGAGTCTGAACCCTATCCACCGTGAACTACGATTATTAAAATACTGGCCTATGCTTCCAACCAGACGCGCAAGTATATCGGAAAAAAGCCCGCCTGTATCCTGCCGTGCGGGCTTTTCTCGGTGCATGATAGGATTTTCCTGCATTTCAGGAGCACAAACATGAAAAAACTGCTCAAATTAGCAACGCCGCTACTGCTTGCCGTACTGGCCGGCTGCGCCAGCTGGAACGCCCCGCCGCCGCAAGCGGGCGAACCGCGCGCCGCCGTGGAAGCGCGACTGGGCCGGCCTACGGCAATCTACCAGCTGCCCACGGGCCCGGAACTGGAATACGCCACGGGCCCCTATGGCCAGTACACCTACATGGCCCGCTTCGGCCCCGACGACAAGTTAATTTCCTATGAACAGGTACTCGATACGCCGGGCTTCGCCCGCATCAAGGTGGGCGTGTCGACCCGGCAGGATGTGCTGCAACTGCTGGGCCGACCGACGGAAAAATCCTACCTGCCGCTACCCAAACTCTACGTCTGGTCTTACCGCTACAAGGAGTCCGGCGTGTGGGATTCCATGATGCACGTACACTTCGACCATGACGGCATCGTGCGCATGCTGATGAACGGGCCCGATCCGGACAAGGAGGAGCGGCGTTTCTTCTGGTAGCAGGCAGGTCGCCGCACTCCTGTCTGTTGTGACAATGTGTGACTTTTCACATGTGAACATTGTGTAAAGTCTTGCGGAGAAAATGGCCTGCGCCGTGCTGGCCATACATACAATCTACTGCAAGGAACCAGATGCCGCATCAGCAGGAAGTCAGCCGTCCATATCATCGCGCCATCCCTCCCCTGTCCCTCACACTTGCCCTCCTGCTGTCCGCCTGCGGTGGCGGTGGCGGTGGCGGTGGCGGTGGCGGTGGCGGAGGCGGTACGTCGCCACCGGTGACGCCACCTGCCAGCACCAGCAATACACCTCTGCTACTCACTGCAAGCAATGCCACGGATTCCTCTATTCTGGCATTCGGCAATGGCGCTGTGGCACTGGGCGCCGCACAAATGGTCATCGACTGGGCGAGTCAGTTCAATACGAGCACCACGCAATCGAAGCCGTGCAGCGGTGGCGGCACGCAAAGCGCCACGTTTAGCGACGCCGATGCCAATGGCAAGGTTGGCGCGGGCGACAAGCTCAGCGTGACATATGTCGCTTGCTACTCGAAGGAACTGGAAGGCGTTGTCGACGGCACCATGGATGTCACGTTTACGGCGCCAGTCAACGAGCAGCAACTGGCGGGAACGATCAGCTTTGCTCCCGGCTTTGGCGACCACACCAGCACGCCACGCGAAGATCTGGCGGGCAGCCTGCGCTTTGACCATAGCATAGGGCCACTCTCTCGGATGCTGCGCATTCATTCCGACACGCAACCATTCATCATGGCGTATTCCGACGCCAAGCAGACTAAAAAGGAAACCATTACCGCGCTGGAGTTACAGCACGAGCTGCGCATCGATACGGCACGCGCCACCACCAGCATGCGCTACCACCTGGCCAGCGACTTGCTTGGCGGCAGCCTTGATGTCAGCACGGCGACGCCATGGCGCTCCTGGTTCGACACCTACCCCGATGCCGGGGAACTGCTGCTGACCGGCGCAAACAACAGCAAGGCCAGCTTGCGCGCCAATCCACGCCCGGCGCCAGACCATCTCAATATCTTGCTCGGCGATACCGTACTGGCTACCGCCCCTGCCCAAGGCACGGGTTTTTTATGGAGCAGTGGCGCCTGGCGGCCACAAAATGCCAGCCTGGACCGCTACGACATCCAGTCCGACCTACCCAGCGGCTTCAGGCTGCTGATCGCACCGGACACGGCCAAACTCCCGCCCGCTGGGGCACTTACCTGGGTCTATACGCGCACGTTGGGCACGCCACAGCTGCACAACGCGCTCTTCCGGCAACAGGGCAATGATCCCGAGGATATTCCGGCAACCATCAGCATCAATGGCGCCATGTTGACAGTCCAGCCAGCCACGCAACTGCGGGCCGGTGCCACCTATAACCTGACATTCGATAACCTGCAAATCGATCCCATACGCGATATGGCCGGCAATGCCCTGCGCTCGCCGGCCGGCATCGTAAATGTAGCGCAAAGTATCAGCGCCGCCATCAGCACCAATGGAACGCCGGCCCTGTTGCTGGGTACGGGTGCAACGCTGACGCTCGATGCTGGCGGCTCGTCGGCCCATGGCGCGCCGGCCAGCGGCACGCGCTGGCGGCAGCTTTCCGGTCCGGCGCTGGTCATGGATAATCCAAATGCGCAACGCGTCACGCTGTCGAGCCCGACGCCAGCCAAGGGCGTGGCGGTGATGGAACTGGAGGCAAGCAATGCCATCGGAGAATCCGACAAGCAGCGTATCAGCATCGATGTACTGACCGATACCACGCAGGCACTGGTCTTCAGCTACCGGGTCGGCACTGGAGACCAGGTCATCGACAGCAATGCCGCCGCAACCGAAACCAGCTATGTGCGCTATTTGTTGGACAAGAACGTGCTCGACATCATGTCCACCCGGGGCCATCTTCGCTTCCTGACAGGCTTGCCTGGCAACCAGTCCTGGCAGGCTGGCACCACTTTCGCCTATGGCCCGGGCAACGCTGACAGCGTCGAAGGCGGTCTGCTCGGCCGCTACAATTTACCGCAATGCACGTATGCGGCAGGCAGCTTCACCGTGCTCGAATTTGCGCGCGACGCCGCTGGACAGCCGTCGCGGGTCGCGCTCGACATCGACGACATGTGCGCCGGCACGCGCACGCAGATGTCGATCCGTTACGGCAGCGAACTGCCATTGCGCAAATAGGGACCACTGCACAGCTTGACTAGGGCTGCGGGTCGATGCGCTCATCCTTTGCATGCAACTTGTTCAAGGCCGACAAGTACGCCTTGGCCGAGGCGACGATGATGTCCGGGTCGGCACCGACGCCGTTGACGATGCGCCCGTCGCGCGACAGGCGCATGGTCACTTCGCCCTGCGACTGCGTGCCTGTGCTGATGGCATTCACGGAGAACAAGACCAGTTCCGCGCCGCTGGCGGCAGCGCTTTCGATAGCGTTGACGGTAGCGTCGACGGGGCCGTCGCCCTGCCCTTCGCAGCTGCGCTGCTGGCCGCCGACGAGAAACTCCACGCGCGCATGGGGTACGGCGCCCGTCGCCGACTGCTGCGTCAACGCAATAAAACGGTAGTGCTCACTTTCCTGCGCCTGCTGCTCCTCGCTGACGAGGGCCATGATGTCTTCGTCGAAAATCTCGGATTTCCTGTCCGCCAGCTCCTTGAAACGCAGGAAAGCGGCGTTGATTTCCGCTTCCGATTCCAGTGCGATACCCAGCTCGTGCAGCCGCTGCTTGAAGGCATTGCGGCCCGACAGTTTTCCCAACACGATCTTGTTGGCCGTCCAGCCCACGTCTTCGGCGCGCATGATTTCATACGTCTCGCGCGCTTTTAATATGCCGTCCTGGTGGATGCCGGACGCGTGCGCAAAGGCGTTCGCGCCCACCACGGCCTTGTTCGGCTGCACGGCAAAGCCCGTGATTTGCGACACCATTTTTGACGCCGCCACGATTTGCGTCGTATCGATGCCGACCGTCAAGTTGTAATAGGCAGCGCGCGTGCGCAGCGCCATCACCACTTCTTCCAGCGCCGTGTTGCCGGCCCGCTCGCCGAGGCCATTGACCGTGCATTCGATCTGCCGCGCGCCGCCTATCATGACGCCGGCCAGCGAATTGGCCACCGCCAGGCCCAGGTCGTTATGACAATGGACAGACCAGATGGCTTTATCCGAATTTGGTATGCGTTCGCGCAAACGTTTGATGGTATTGCCAAAGATTTCAGGCACGGCGTAGCCCACCGTGTCGGGGAAATTGATGGTGGTGGCACCTTCGGCGATCACCGCCTCGAGCACGCGGCACAAGAAGTCTTCGTCGGAGCGGCTGCCGTCTTCGGGGCTGAATTCGATGTCGTCCGTAAACTGGCGCGCATAGCGCACGGCATTCTGCGCTTGCAGCAATACTTGCTCGGGCGTCATGCGCAGTTTCATCTGCATGTGCAGGGGCGACGTGGCAATGAAGGTGTGGATACGCTTGCGCTCGGCGGGCGCCAGGGCTTCGGCGGCGCGGGCGATGTCGCGGTCGTTGGCGCGCGACAGCGAGCAGATGGTGGACTCGCGCACGGCGCCGGCAATCGCCCGTATCGACTCGAAGTCGCCCTGCGAGGCGGCGGCGAAGCCCGCCTCGATCACGTCGACCTTCATGCGTTCGAGCTGCTTGGCGATGCGCAGCTTTTCCTCGCGCGTCATGGAAGCGCCCGGCGATTGCTCGCCGTCGCGCAAGGTGGTATCAAAAATGATGAGTCGGTTGCTGGTGGTCATGGCTGCTCCTGGCTGGCTGAAGACTGGCGACACTACCGACTCAGGGCATCAAGGCTCGGGGTCGGTCTGGATGATGCTGACGGGCTTGCCCTTCGCCATGCGCCAGAAAAACACGGCGTAGCCGGACAGGCCATAGGCGACGAAAATCGGGAACAGCACTTTCGGCGGGTCGATGGAAATGAGCGCGAAGAACAATGCCAGCAGGAATACCACGATGAAAGGCACGGACTTGCGGAAATTCACATCCTTGAAGCTGTAGAACGGCACGTTGGTGACCATGGTCAGGCCCGAGAACAGGGCAATCGTCCAGGAGACCCAGGCCAGCTGGTTGCCGGCAAATTCCAGGTCGTTCATGAGCAGGATGAAACCTGCCACCATGGCCGCCGCCGCCGGGCTGGGCAAGCCCTGGAAGAAGCGTTTGTCGACCACGGCGATGTTGGTGTTGAAGCGGGCCAGGCGCAGGGCGGCGCCGGCGCAGTACACGAAGGCCGCCAGCCAGCCCAGCTTGCCCATGCCGCGCAGCGACCATTCATAGATCACCAGCGCCGGCGCGGCGCCGAACGACACCATGTCGGACAGGCTGTCGTACTGAGCGCCGAATTCGCTCTGCGTATTCGTCAGGCGCGCGATGCGACCGTCGAGGCCGTCGAGGATCATGGCAATGAAGATGGCCCAGGCCGCGTGTTCGAATTTCTGGTTCATGGCCATGACGATGGCGTAGAAGCCGCAAAACAGGGCTGCCGTCGTGAAGGCATTCGGCAACAGATAGATGCCGCGGCGACGCAAGGTTTTCTTGCCACTGCCATCATTCACCGGCTGGCGCACGAATTTGCTGAAGCGGGACGCTTTGGATGCTGCGGGGGTGCCGTTCTTGCCTCTACGACGGGGGAAGTTTGCCATGTTGTTCCATATCTTGTGTACAGCGGGGGATTCGGTGCCGGATGGCGGGCGCATGACTGTCACGCTGCACCCGCCGATGTTGTCATTATAGAGGAGCCGCCGCCAAAGAAAAGCGCGACGGCGTCAAGCTGACAATATTGACGCCGATTCAAGCTTTATTTGAAGCGTATCTTCGCCACCAGGCCCATGTTGAGGGTCGTTTCGCCTGCTTCGAAGCTCGGTTCGGCCACCAGGCTACCGCCATAAGCGGCCGCATCGGCGCTCATGTTGCGCGCGCCAGTCACATTGACGCGCTGCGCGTAATTGCCCGAGCCTTCGAAATCGATGGTGTCGATCACGGCGTCATTGACATTGCGCCCCATGGCGCCGGCGATGGCGGCCACGCGCTGGTTCAGGTTCTGATAGGCGGCAACGATACGCTGGTCGTCGAGCTTGCGGATTGTGGCGGGCGCCAGGCCGAAATTCAGGCGGTTCAGGGTCAGCACGCCTTGCGCTGCGGAAACTGTTTTTGGCAAGGCGGCCAGGTTGGTCGTCGTCACCTGCAGATATTGACCCACGCGCCAGCCGGTCGGCACTCTCGGCTTGGCAGCACTGCCTGGCGGCAAGGGTGCCGTTTCCGGATACACGGCATACGTGTAGTAACCCTGCGTCTTGAGCACGGCTTGCGGATCGGCTTTCTTGACGATGGCCGCGCCCTGGTTCATCTTCTGGTTGACGCGCGAGGCGGCGGCGGCCTTGTCCTTGTCCTGCTCTTCGATGGCCAGAGTGACGGTCACCTGGTCATTCGCATGCACTACTTCGCCGTTCGCCGGCACTACCACGAGGGTGCCGGAGGTGGGCAAGGTCTGGGCTTGTGCGCTCAGGGCAACGGTAGCGACGGCGGCTGCCAGCATAGCTTTCATGACGGTCATGGTGTTCTCCTGGAAAATAGTGGGGCAAAAACGATCATGGGGCCTACAGCCCCATGATCGTTTCAAAACATGCTAATGCGGAAATATTTCCACCTTAGTGAGCTTACTTGAATTTGACCTTGCCGACGACACGCATGTCGAGCGTGGTTTCGCCCGGCTCGAAGCTCGGCTCGGCGACGACGCTGTCTTCGGCCATCTTGGCGCTGCGCATCATCATCGGTGCGGCGGCAGGACGGCTTTCGTTGGCGTAGTTGCCCGAACCTTCGAAGTCCACCGTGTCGAGCACGGCGTCGGAGACGTTGCGGCCCATGGCCTTGGCGATGGCGGCCACGCGCTCGTTCAGGTTCTTATACGTGGCGGCGATGCGCTGATCGTCCAGCAGGCGGATGGTTTCCGGCTTCAGGCCGAAATTCAAGCCATTCAGGGTCAGCACGCCTTGCGCCGCCGACACGGTCTTCGGCAAGGACGCCAGGTTGGCTGTCGTCACTTCCAGGTACTGGCCAACGCGCCAGGCCGTTGGCAGACGCGGCTTGGCCACGGCGCCGGCTGGCAATGGACGCTCTTCCGGATACACGGGATAGGTGTAATAACCATACGATTTCAATGCCGCAGAAGGGTCGGCCTGCTTGACGATGGCGATACCCTTGTTCATCTTCTGGTTGACGCGCGACGCGGCGGCGGCCTTGTCTTTGTCCTGTTCTTCGATGGCCAGGGTAGCGACCACCTGGTCATTGACATGCTTGACTTCGCCAAACGCGGGTACGACCACCAGGGTGCCGGAAGTCGGCAAGGTTTGGGCTTGTGCGCTCAAGGCAACGGTGGCTGCGGCGGCAACAAGGACGGATTTCATCACGGTCATGGGGTACTCCTAGGTGGTTAATATGGGATGACAGTGCGCGAAGGGGGCGCTATTTGCCACCCCTTTCGCTTGAGAAACTTGTCAAACTGTGTAGATTCTAACGCCTCGTTCGTTCCTGTGGCGCAAATTAACAAATCGTCACAAAATGTGCTTGCCAGTCACATCTGCTCACATTTCAACACACTGCCATTCAAAATAACAATGTTTTTAGTGCCCCATCACCGCGCCGCCGCTACGCCGGCCCGGTTTGAAACTGTAGCGGTGCGCGCGCCAGGCGATAGCCAGCGCCAGCAGCAGCAAGGCCAGCATGGCCCACGGGAAGGATGCCGCGCCATAGCCGTCGAGCAACATGCCGCCCGCCAGGCCGCCGCCCGCGATGGCCACGTTCCAGATCGTCGCCACCATCGCTTGCGCCACATCCATGCCGTCGCCGGCCGCGTCCGCCGATGCCGTCTGCAGCAAGGTGCCGGCGCCGCCGAAGGTGATACCCCAGATGGCCATGCTGATATAGATGACGGCAGGCGAGTCCATCGCCAGTCCCAGCACGACGACCACCAGGGCAAAGGCGGCGATGCATCCCAGCACGAGCGGGCGCAGCCAGCGGTCGATCAGCTGGCTGACCAGCCAGATGCCGGCCAAGGAACCGACGCCATACACGAGCAGCACCAGGTCGACGCGGGGGCGCAAGCCGGACGGTGCGAGGAAGGGCGCGATATACGTATATAAAATATTATGCGCCAGCATCCAGGCGACGATGACAAACAGAATCGGCCGCACGCCCGGCGTCATGAACACCTGGCGTATCGACAGGCGCTCGCCATTCTTTTGCCCCGGATAATCGGGCACGGCCAGCATCACCCACGCGACCAGCACCACGGCCAGGCCGGACATGATGCCGAAGATACTACGCCAGCCCAGCACGCCGCCCATCAGGGTACCCAAGGGCACGCCCAGCGACAGGGCCAGCGGCGTGCCGATCATGGCAATGGCCATCGCCCGGCCCTGCTGCTCGGCACGCACCATGCGGCGCGCATAGCCAGCCATCAAGCCCCAGGCCAGCCCGGCCGCCATGCCGGTGACGAAGCGCGAGACCAGGGCAACGATGTAGTTGGGCGCCAGGGCCGTCGCCGTATTGAAGATCAAGAAGCCGATGATGGCCAGCAACAATACATTGCGCCGGCGCCAGGTGCTGGTCAGCGCCGTCAGGGGAATGGCCGTCAGGATGGAGCCGATGGCGTAGACGGTCACCATCTGGCCCGTCATGACTTCGGAAATGCCGAGGTCCAGGGCAATCTGCGGCAGCAAGCCGGCCGGCAAGGTTTCGGACAGGAGGGCGAGAAACGCCGTCATGGCCAGGGCCAGCAAGGCCAGGATGGGAATGGAAGAGTCAACAGCAGGCTGCGAGGGCGCCGTGGCGGTGATACGCTCAGTCATGTGGGGGTCTTTCAGTTTGCGCAAGCGGCTAAGATACTAGCGCCTGGCGTGCTACAAAAGCGGTGATGCGCGTTGCGGTCGGCAGATACCGAAACAGATGCAGTCCAGAGGAAACTGCAAAGGAAGGGCGGGATTATATAGGAGGCGGGCGAAAAGCGTGCACACGAAAACAGCCGTGCTCAAGATGGCGTCATGCAGGCATCATTGGCCGCCTTGCGTGGCGAAAACCAGGCATTCGATTTCGGGCTGAACAGGAAGGCGCAGATGACGGCGAACGTGAGTGCGCCAGGCAAGACGTTCATCTTGAGCGGCACCGTGGCCAGGCTCAGCACAATGTCGATCACGCCCCACACCAGATACGCAGTGCGCGCGCCGGGCTGCCTGCGCAGCATGGCCACCGCTGCCGCCAGGGTAATGCCCAGCCCGGCGAGCAAAATCGCGTATTGCAGCTCGGCAGGAATCGCGCCGTGCGCCATCCCGGCCAGCATGGCGGCATCGTTACGGCCGAGGTAAGCCGACACCAGGGATGACAGCGTGCTGATGATGAGAAACCAGCAACTGATGGCAAGCGAGATGGGGCGCTTGACCACATGCAGACTCCCGACAAAAACTTTAGAAAAAACAAGCATGGTGCTGACGGTATTTTTGAATGGGCCTGATTGTAACGGATGTTGCCTGCCACGCGCCTACGCACAAAAAAGCCGGCTTGCGCCGGCTTCCTGTGAAGAACGATAGCTGCTTAGTTTTTCGACTGGTCAACCATCTTGTTCTTGGCGATCCAAGGCATCATGGCGCGCAGTTTCGCACCCACTTCTTCGATCTGGTGCTCGGACGTCAGGCGACGGCGCGAGATCAGGGTTGGTGCGCCTGCCTTGTTTTCCAGGATGAAGCTCTTCGCGTACTCGCCCGTTTGAATGTCTTTCAGGCATTGACGCATCGCATCCTTGGTAGCCGAGGTCACGACTTTAGGACCGGTCACGTATTCGCCGTATTCGGCGTTGTTCGAGATCGAGTAGTTCATGTTGGCAATGCCGCCTTCATAGATCAGGTCGACGATCAGCTTCAGTTCGTGCAAGCACTCGAAGTATGCCATTTCAGGCGCGTAGCCCGCTTCCGTCAGGGTTTCGAAGCCGGCCTTGATCAGTTCCACGGCACCGCCGCACAGCACGGCTTGTTCGCCGAACAAGTCCGTTTCGGTTTCTTCACGGAAGTTCGTTTCGATGATGCCGGCACGGCCGCCGCCATTGGCCGAGGCGTAGGACAGGGCGATATCGCGGGCGATGCCCGATTTGTCCTGGTACACGGCGATCAGGTGGGGCACGCCGCCGCCCTGGGTGTAGGTGGCGCGCACGGTGTGGCCCGGGGCTTTCGGCGCGACCATGATCACGTCCAGGTCGGCGCGTGGCACGACTTGGCCGTAATGCACGTTGAAGCCGTGGGCGAAGGCCAGTACGGCGCCCTGCTTGGCGAACGGGGCGATGTTTTCGCTGTAAACCTGGGCGATGTTTTCATCCGGCAGCAAGATCATGATGACGTCGGCGGCTTTCACGGCGTCGTTGACTTCCGCTACTTTCAAGCCGGCTTGCTCGACCTTGGTCCACGAAGCGCCGCCCTTGCGCAGGCCGACGGTGACGTTGACGCCCGAATCGTTCAGGTTTTGTGCGTGCGCATGGCCTTGCGAACCGTAGCCGATGATGGCAACGTTTTTGCCTTTGATCAAGGAGAGGTCAGCGTCTTTGTCGTAAAAAACTTTCATGGTATTTCCTATAAATTTGATGATGCGTTGTTGTTTTAAATGCGGCGCCAGCGCCGCGTAGTGCTGCTGTGTGCTTTTATACTTTGAGGATGCGTTCGCCGCGGCCGATGCCGGAACCACCCGTGCGGACGGTTTCCAGGATGGCAGCGCGGTCGATCGAATCGATGAACGCGTCGAGCTTGACCTTGTTGCCGGTCAATTCGATCGTGTACGTCTTTTCGGTGACATCGATGATGCGGCCACGGAAAATATCGGCGGTGCGCTTCATTTCCTCGCGCTCCTTGCCGACGGCACGAACCTTGATCAGCATCAACTCGCGTTCGATATGCTGGCCTTCGGTCAGGTCCACCACCTTCACCACCTCAATGAGGCGGTTGAGGTGCTTGGTGATCTGTTCGATGATGTCGTCCGAACCGCTGGTGACGATGGTCATGCGCGACAGAGTCGAGTCTTCCGTCGGCGCCACCGTCAATGTTTCGATGTTGTAGCCGCGTGCCGAGAACAGGCCCACCACGCGCGACAGGGCACCCGCTTCGTTTTCCAGCAAGACAGAAATAATATGGCGCATGATTAGAGATCCTCCGAACCGAGCATCATTTCGGACAGGCCCTTGCCGGCTTTCACCATTGGCCACACGTTTTCAGACTGGTCGGTAATGAAGTTCATGAATACCAGCCTGTCTTTCATGCCAAACGCCTCTTTCAGGGCGCCGTCGACGTCGCCCGGTTTTTCAATTTTCATGCCCACGTGGCCATATGCTTCGGCCAGCTTCTCGAAGTCGGGCAGCGAATCCATGTACGACTCGGAGTAACGCGAACCGTAATCGATTTCCTGCCACTGGCGCACCATGCCGAGGAAACGGTTGTTGAGCATGATGATCTTCGGCGTCAAATGATACTGCTTGCACGTGGCGAGTTCCTGGATGCACATCTGGATCGAGCCTTCGCCGGTGATACAAGCGACGGTGGCGTCCGGATTGGCCATCTGCACGCCCATGGCGTACGGCAAGCCGACACCCATGGTGCCCAGGCCGCCGGAATTGATCCAGCGGCGCGGCTTGTCGAAGCCATAATATTGCGCCGCCCACATCTGGTGCTGGCCCACGTCGGAGGTGATGAAAGCGTCGCCCTTGGTGAGCTGGAACACTTTTTCCACCACCGCTTGCGGCTTGATGACCAGGTCGGAGGTCGGGTATTTCAGGCATTCACGGCCACGCCATTCGGCGATCTGCTTCCACCAGTTACTCAAAGCATTGACATTCGGCTTGGCTTCGGCCGCGTCCAGTTGCGCGAGGAACTCGATCAGCACGTCCTTGACGTTGCCGACGATGGGAATATCGACCTTGACGCGCTTGGAAATCGACGATGGGTCGATGTCCACGTGGATGATCTTGCGCGGATGCGAGGCGAAATGTTTCGGGTTGCCGATCACGCGGTCATCGAAACGGGCGCCGATGGCGATCAGCACGTCGCAGTTCTGCATCGCCATGTTCGCTTCATAAGTGCCATGCATGCCCGGCATGCCGACATACTGCTCGCTCGAGGCGCGGTAGCCGCCCAGGCCCATCAAGGTGTTGGTGCACGGGAAACCCAGGCGGTCGACCAGCTTGTTCAGCTCGGGAGCCGCATTCGCCAGGATCACGCCGCCGCCCGTATAGATCATCGGGCGTTCGGCTTGCAGCAGCAGCTGCACGGCCTTGCGGATCTGGCCCGAGTGGCCCTTGTCGACGGGACGGTAGGAGCGCATCTCGACTTCCTTCGGATAGGCGAAATGGCATTTGTGCATGCTGATATCCTTGGGGATATCGACCAGCACGGGTCCCGGACGGCCGGTACGGGCGATGAAGAAGGCTTTCTTGATCGTCGCTGCCAGGTCCTTGACGTCCTTGACGAGGAAGTTGTGCTTGACCACGGGGCGCGTGATGCCGACCGTGTCGCATTCCTGGAACGCATCCTGGCCGATGGCGTGGCTCGGCACCTGGCCAGAGATCACCACCATGGGAATCGAGTCCATATACGCGGTCGACAAGCCCGTGACGGCATTCGTGACGCCCGGACCGGACGTGACGATGGCGACACCGACTTTGTTCGAGCTGCGCGAATAGGCATCGGCGGCGTGGATCGCGGCCTGCTCGTGGCGTACCAGGATATGCTGGAATTTGTTTTGCTGGAAGATGGCGTCGTAGATGTAGAGTACGGCTCCGCCCGGATATCCAAAGACGTGCTCGACGCCCTCTTCAGCCAGACAGCGCACGACAATTTCTGCGCCGGTAATGGGTCCTGCTGCTGCTTCGGTATTCATGAAACATTCCTTTCAAGGTCCATTGGAGATTGATCGGATGTTCTTTCCTGACGAGGTACGCCTAACGCAACAGTGCTCCTGCTTCCCTTTTCATGCGGTCACGCAATTTCTTTGGGCACCCATAGATACCTTACAAAACAACGCTTAACGCAACTCGTTTGGCCGGAGTTTCTGTGGCGCCTGTACGAACCGCTCGCGCTTGTGGCACGGGTTAGAACAAACTGCCTACAAATGAAAGCGCGTCTTGCCGCGGATGGCCTTGTGTGCCGGTCGCGACCTGACCATAGGGCTTTGGGGTGTTCAAAGCGTCCCATACGTTATCGCGTTGCACCATTATGGTCAAGGAAAATGTCGACCGCGCTGCCTTTTTGCTCACCCGCCATGCAAAAATCATGCGGAAACGCACATTTTTTGCTAGCATGCGCTCAGTTTACGAAAAGCAGTCCCGCCTCCCTTCCGTCCACAGCACACGCAGCCGTTAGCTCGCCCCATACCGCATGGCAACAGACAAAGAATTATCCGACTTTCTAGAAAATGTCGAGCGGCGCGCTTTCAAGCAGGCCGCCTACGCGGTCCGCAAGGAAGAATCGGCACTCGACATCGTGCAGGACGCCATGATCAAGCTGGCCGAAAAATACGGCGACAAGCCGGCTGCGGAACTGCCGATGTTGTTCCAGCGCATCTTGCAAAACACCATACTCGACTATTTCCGCCGCGAAAAAGTACGCAACACCTGGGTCAGCCTCTTCTCCGGCATGAAACCCTCGGGCGACGAGCATGAGGATTTTGATATACTTGACACCTATGAATCGGAACAGGGTTCCAGCGCCGCCGAATCCTCGGCCGACCAGGTCGAACGCGCGCAAATCCTTGATTTGATTGATGCAGAGGTACAAAAACTGCCGTCACGTCAACGCGAAGCCTTCCTCATGCGTTACTGGCAGGACATGGATGTGGCTGAAACAGCGGAAGCGATGGGTTGCTCCGAAGGTAGCGTGAAAACACATTGCTCTAGAGCTACCCACACGCTCGCCGAATCGCTGAAAGCCAAGGGAATTAAATTATGAACACCGACGATCTCAATTTCGCTTACAAAGTGCGCCATGCACTGAACGAAAAACTCGACGACCTGCCCGCATCGGCCACCGATCGCCTGGCAGCGGCACGCAAGCTGGCCCTGTCGCGCAAGAAGGCGGACGCCCCTGCCGCCGTCGCCGTGCGCAAGGACGTCTTCGCCGGCATCGCCAGCCACCTGTTGGTCGAGCCGCTGTCGTGGCTGGGCCGCATGAGCGTGATCATCCCATTGCTGCTGCTGGTCGGCGGCCTGGTGGGCATCTACCAGTTTGAGCAGGAACAACATATTGCCGAACTGGCAGAAATCGACGCTGCCGTCCTGTCGGACGAATTGCCGCTCTCCGCGTATATGGACCATGGCTTCAACGCCTACCTGACGAAACGCGAGCAATAAGCATGGCACGCCTGAGCGCACGCAAAGGCTGGCTGGCCGCCGGCATCGGCCTGGGCGCCTGCGCCCTGGCTGGGGCCGCCTGGCTAGGCGAGCAGCAAGCTGCCACGCCCACCGCCCCTCCCGTCGCGGCAGCACCCGTTGCAGCGCCCGTGGTGGCGGCGCCCCCGGCCGCCAAGTCCGGTTCGCCCCGCACGGCCGGCAAGGGTGGCACGCCGCCCAAAGCCAGCGACAACCCGTCATGGAACAAGCTGTCGCGCGTGCAGCAGGAAGCCCTGCAGCCGCTGGCCAGCGAATGGAACAAGCTGGAAGCCTTGCGCAAGCAGAAATGGCTCGATATCGCCAACCGCTTTGCCTCCATGTCAGCCGATGAGCAAACCCGCGTGCATGAACGCATGCGCGAGTGGGTCAAGCTGACGCCGGAACAACGCCGCCTGGTGCGCGAAAACTATACGCGCACGAAGAAGATTGATCCTGGCCGAAAAACCGCGCAATGGGAGCAGTACCAGCAATTGCCGGAAGATCAAAAGAAAAAGCTGGCGACCGAACTCGTGCAGAAAAAACCGCTGGGCAAGGTGCCAGCGATCAATTCGACGACGAGCAAACCGGCCGCGGTCCTGGCGCCCGCCACGCCGCCAGCGCCTGTCCTGCCGCTCGCTCCTGCAGCCGCAGCGGCTGCCGTGCCGGTAGCTGACCCTGCCGCAGCCCCCGCCGCCGTGCCCGTCACGCCACCCGCCACGCCTGCCCCACTACCGAACTATGCCAAATAGCACGTCTGCCGCCAGCATCAGCCATCCCACGATCAAGCGCCGCCTGATTTCCATGGTGTACGAATCACTGCTGGCCCTGGCCGTGCTGTTTTTACCCTTCCTCCTGTTTGAACTGGCCGTGCAGGGCGCGCATACGCCACTGACGGAACACATGCGCCAATGCCTGGCCTTCCTCATCATGGGTGCCTATTTCATCCATCAATGGAGCCGCGAAGGGCAAACCCTGGCCATGAGGACGTGGCGTTTGCAACTGGTGCTGCCGGGCCACGCCCACGTGCCGCTGCGCGTGGCAGCCTGCCGCTACCTGCTGTCATGGATGTGGCTGCTGCCGGCATTGCTGGTGTCCTATGTATTCGACTTGCAGCACTGGACAGCCCTGGGCGCCATCGGCATCGGCATCCTGGCCTGGTCGGCCACGGCCCTGTTCACGGGCAATGGACAATTCCTGCACGACAAGCTGGCAGGCACGCAGATCGTGCAATTGCCAGCCCCAGCGAAGAAGTCGAAGAAAGTCGCCGCCTGACTTTTTACGCGGCTTGACCTGCGTCATTGAAGCGCCACGGGGGCTCTGCGATCATGGCATGCCATGAAGAATACCGCCCCCCTCCCCCACACACACATCGCCGCCTGCCGCGAGGAAGTCTGCAGCGAAGACGACGTCAGGCATCTCGTCCACACCTTTTATGCGGCCGCACGCGACGACGCCATGCTGGGTCCCATCTTTGCCGCCGAGGTCAAGGATTGGGATGCCCATCTGGCAACACTGGTCGATTTCTGGTCGGGCTTGCTGCGCGGCACCATGCGCTACCACGGCAAGCCGCTGGCCCAGCACGCGCAGATGGAACACCTGACGCCCTGCATGTTCCGCCGCTGGCTGACCCTGTTCTTCGCTACCACCGAAAGCATGGGCAATGCGGCCCTGCAGGAAAAGGCCGATACCATCGCCTTGAATATTGCCGAACGGCTATGGAAAAGCTTTGCGGAAAGCCACGCCATCGTCGCGCCGCAGCTTTAGAAGCGCTCGTACCCTTGAAGGTAACGCCATTGCCCCACGGGCATGGCACCCATCGGGATGCGGCCGATGCGCAAGCGCTTCATGGCGACGACGTCCAGTCCCACCATCTTGCACATGTGGGCGATCTGGCCCGGCTGCACGTTTTTCAGGGCGAAGCGCAAGCGCGTCTCGTTCTGCCAGCTGACCTTGATCGGCGGCAAAGGCTTGCCATTGAAGGGCAAACCGTGATTCAGCAGCGCCAGGCCGTTCTCCATGATCGCGCCCGACACTTCCACGATGAATTCCTGCTCCACCGTTTTCGCTTCGTCGACCAGCTTGCGGGCGACGCGGAAATCCTGCGTAAACACCAGCAAGCCGGAAGCCATGGTGTCGAGCGGATTGGTGATGGTCAGGCCGATCAAATGGCGCTTGAGGAAGCGCGTGATGGAACTGGGCGCCACGTTCTCGGGCGTGAAAATCTCTTCAGGCTGCAGACAGCTCAGGGCCGGCTTGCCTTCGCTGCCCACGCCGCCGTTGATGCCGGCCGGCTTGTGCAGCAAGATCGTCACCGGCGGCATTTCTTCCAGGGTGGCGTTCGGCAGCAGCACCACTGCTTGATTGTCGGCCACGCGCGCGCCCGATTCCTCCACCAGCACGCCATCGACCGTGACCCAGCCGCCCTCAATATACAGCTCGGCCTCGCGGCGCGAACAGGGCACGTCTTCGGACAGGCGCTTGGCCAGGCGGACGGTGGGCATTTCGTGTGGTGTGGTCATGGGAGGCGCAAAAAGCAAGAGGAGGAGAAAGCCGGTATTGTAACCGACCCGCTCCTCCCCTCGTGTGCGACAACGTATGCTTACGCGCTGGCCTTGGCCAGCTCTTCGGCAAAGAAACGCTGGCCCATCTCTTCCAGGCCCAGGGTTTGCAACACTTCCTGCAGGCGCTCGGTCGGACGCTGGCGCGGCAAGTTTTTATAACTGGCGATGATCAGTTCATTCTTCATCGAATGCTCCCAGCCCACCAGCTCGGTCACGCTGACCTGGTAGCCATGCGCTTCCAGTTGCAGACAGCGCAGCACGTTGGTGATTTGGCTGCCGAACTCGCGCGTGTGCAGCGGGTGGCGCCACAATTCCGTCAAGACATTCGTGCCCAGGCTCTTGCCCTTGTTCTTCTTCAAGACGGAAGCGACTTCGGCCTGGCAACACGGCACCAGCACCATGAATTTCGCCTTTTTCTTCAAGGCGAAATGGATGGCGTCATCGGTGGCCGTATTGCACGCATGCAAGGCGGTGACGATGTCGATCTGCTGCGGCAGCAAGTTTGACTGCGTCGATTCGGCCACCGACAGCGGTAAAAACGACATACCGGGGAACTTGAACTTCTTGGCCAGTTCTTGCGAGCGCTGCACCAGCTCTTCGCGCGTCTCGATACCGTAGATGTGCGAACCGTCGTTGCCGTTCTTGAAGAACAGGTCGTACAGGATGAACCCCAGATACGACTTGCCGGCGCCATGGTCGACCAGCGACACGCCGGGGTGGTCAAGCTGCACTTCGCGCAGCAGCGGCTCGATGAACTGCGTCAGGTGATATACCTGTTTCAGCTTGCGGCGGCTGTCCTGGTTCATCTTGCCGTCGCGCGTCAGGAT
The DNA here is from genome assembly GCF_900095265.1 of Janthinobacterium sp. UMAB-56. Taxonomy (GTDB): domain Bacteria; phylum Pseudomonadota; class Gammaproteobacteria; order Burkholderiales; family Burkholderiaceae_D; genus Janthinobacterium. The sequence goes on from NZ_LT607651.1 coordinate 484,975, forward strand.
GTGCAATTCCTGCAGCAAGGCGACCGACTGGCCATCCTTGATCTCGGGCATGTTGCTGGCGGCCGTGATGACGTCTTTCGGCGCAGCGACTGCGGTGGCGGCGGCTGCCGCGCCCTTAGCGCGCTTCATCGATCCACGCCATCTGTATCGCTTCGAGCACTTTTTCGCCGCCGCGCATGTGGTCATCGTCGAAGCCGTCCAGTGCCACCACCCAGTTATGCAGGTCGGTGAAACGCACGGTCAGGGGATCGATGTCCGGATGCGTGTCGAACAAAGCTTCGGCAATCGCGTTGATATCGGACCATTTCATGTTAGTGACTGCCTTCGCTGACCTGGTTGATCGTGTATTTAGGAATTTCGACGACAAGGTCGGCCTCAGCCACGATGGACTGGCACGACAGGCGCGACACGGCTTCCAGGCCCCAGGCCTTGTCCAGCATGTCTTCTTCCAGTTCCGTCGCTTCATTCAGCGATTCGATGCCTTCACGCACCAGCACGTGGCAAGTGGTGCAAGCGCACGATTTTTCGCAGGCGTGCTCGATATCGATGTCGTTTTCCAGCAGGATGTCGCAGATGGACTTGCCGGCAGGGGCTTCGATGACGGCGCCGTCCGGGCAAAGCTTGGCGTGCGGCAGAATGACGATTTGGGGCATATTACCTCTACAATTTCAATGATTCGGAGCGCTGCCGCAGCAATGGCACACGGCGCGCATTTCAGTTATCTTTAAACGACCTGGTCGAGCGATTTGCCCTTCAGGGCAGTGCGCACGCTGCGGTCCATGCGGCGCGAGGCAAAATCCTCGGTGCCGTCGGCGAGCAGCTCGATCGCCAGCTTCAATGCCTGGTGGTCGATGGCGCCGCTTTGCGATTGCGCGATGGCCTCGCGCACCTTGTTCATCAAGCCATCTACCAGCACGCGTTCCGCGTCATCGAGCAAGCCGCCGTCTTCATCGAGGGCCGACTGCGTGGCCAGCAGGATGCGTTCCGCTTCCACCTGCTCTTCGCGCAGCGCGCGCGCCACCATGTCGACGTCGGCCGAGGTGTACGACTCTTGCAGCATGCGCGCGATATCGTCATCGCCCAGGCCGTAGGCCGGTTTGACGCTGATCGACGCTTCCACGCCCGAGCGCAGCTCGCGCGCCGAGACGGACAGCAAGCCATCCGCATCGACCTGATACGTGATGCGGATGCGCGCGGCGCCCGCCACCATCGGCGGAATGCCGCGCAGTTCAAAGCGCGCCAGCGAACGGCAGTCGCTCACCAGTTCGCGCTCGCCCTGCAGCACGTGCACGGCCAGCGCCGTCTGGCCATCCTTGAAGGTCGTGAATTCCTGCGCACGCGCGCACGGTATCGTCGAATTGCGCGGGATGATCTTTTCCACCAGGCCGCCCATGGTCTCGATGCCCAGGGACAGCGGGATCACGTCCAGCAGCAGCCAGTCGTCGCCGGCGGCGCGGTTGCCGGCCAGCAAGTTTGCCTGGATGGCCGCGCCCAGCGCCACCACCTTGTCGGGATCGATATTGGCGTGCGGCGTCGTGTGGAAGAATTCGCTGACGGCGCGCTGCACGTGCGGCATGCGCGTGGCGCCGCCCACCATCACTACGCCGTCGACGTCGTCCGCATCCACGTTCGCGTCGCGCAAGGCTTTCTTGATGGCGTTCATGGTCTTGGCCACCAGGTGCTGCGTCATGGCGGCAAATTCCGCCGCCGTGATGCGCAGGTGGATCTCTTCGCCGGAGTTCAGGGCCGCATCGATCATCGTTTCCGACTTGGTCGACAGCGTTTCCTTGATCTCGCGCGCTTTCACCATCAGTATGGCCGTGTCTTCGTCCGACAGGGGCGCCAGCTTGGCGTGTTCGCTGATCCAGCAGAACAGGCGGCGGTCGAAATCGTCGCCGCCCAGGGCCGAGTCGCCGCCCGTGGACAGCACTTCAAATACGCCCTTGCTCAGTTTCAGGATCGAAATGTCGAAGGTGCCGCCACCGAGGTCATACACGGCGTACACGCCTTCGGAGGCGTTGTCGAGGCCATACGCGATGGCGGCGGCGGTCGGCTCGCTCAAGAGGCGCAGCACATTGATGCCGGCCAGTTGTGCCGCATCCTTCGTGGCCTGGCGCTGTGCGTCGTCAAAGTAGGCGGGCACGGTGATCACGGCGCCCACCAGGTCGTCGCCCAGCGAATCTTCCGCGCGCTGGCGCAGGGTGGCGAGGATTTGCGCCGACACTTCGACGGGGCTTTTCACGCCGGCCACGGTTTTCAGCTGCACCATGCCAGGCGTATCCTGGAAGTCGTAGGGCAGGTTTTCCGCATAGGCGATGTCGGCCAGGCCGCGCCCCATGAAGCGCTTCACGGAAACGATGGTGTTCTTCGGATCAGTGGTTTGCGCGGACAGGGCCTTGTAGCCGATGTTCGCATGGCCGTTCGGCAGGTAGCGTACGACGGAGGGCAGCAAGGAGCGCCCGTCCTCGTCGTTGAGCACCTCGGGGATGCTGTTGCGCACGGTGGCGACCAGCGAATTGGTGGTGCCCAGATCGATGCCGACGGCCAGGCGGTGCTGGTGCGGCGCGGTCGACATGCCTGGTTCGGAAATTTGCAGAAGTGCCATTGTATTCGTGCCTCGATTAATTTTTAGCGTAATGCTGCTGGTGCCTGTCGCTGCTGATGCCTGTCGCGCATTATAAGACGCGCGCCAGACCGGCGCTTGGCACGCGGGTCAGGCGATAGCCCGGTCAGGCTTCCATGGCTTCGTATGCAAAACGCACTTCCTCGCCGAATTTGTCGAGGAACATCAGGGCGCGCACGCTTTGCGCGGCATTGACATAATCGCCCGCGTCGAGCTGGGCGGCCACCTGGGCCAGCAAGGCCTTGCGTTCGCCGCGCAACTGGCGGTCCAGGGCGTCGAGCGCGTCGGCATCCTTGCCTGCGCGCGCGTCGCCCAGTTCTTCGCGCCATTCCATCTGCTGCATCAGGAAGCTGACGGGCATGGCCGTGTTCGACTCCGTCTGCAGATCGACGCCATTGAGCTCGCACAGGTATTGCGCGCGCTTTTGCGGGCTTTTCAGGGTCTGGTAGGCTTCATTGGCGCGCGTGGCCCATTGCATCGCCACGCGCTTTTCAGCGCTGCTGGCGTTGATGAAACGGTCCGGATGGACCTTGCCCTGCACGTCGCGGTAGGCCGCGTCGAGCGCGCTCATGTCGAGCCCGAACTGTGCCGGCAACTGGAATAATTCGAAGTGGTTTTGCATAATGGTCAGTGGTCGCTGTACCGCAATCGATGGGTACAGCGCACCGACCGGGGTCTTGCCAGCTGTTTAAATCCTGAAGGACTCGCCGCAGCCGCAGGCGTCTTTTTCGTTCGGATTGTGGAACTTGAAGCCTTCGTTCAAGCCTTCGCGCGCGAAATCGAGTTCCGTGCCATCGATGTAAGGCAGGCTTTTCGGGTCGACGAAAACTTTCACGCCGTGCGACTCAAAAACGCTGTCTTCGGCCGCCACTTCATCGACATATTCGAGCTTGTAGGCCAGGCCCGAGCAACCCGTGGTGCGTACGCCAAAGCGCAAGCCCATGCCCTTGCCGCGCCGTTCGATATAACGGTTGATGTGTTTCGCCGCTTTTTCGGTCAGTGTGATCATGTATTTCTCCGCTCCTGCCCCAGGCCTTGCGGCACGGGGCAGAATGCAAACTTAGGCAGCAGCCGGATGACGGGTTTTATAATCAAGGACGGCAGCCTTGATCGCGTCTTCCGCCAGGATGGAGCAGTGGATTTTCACTGGCGGCAGGGCCAGTTCTTCGGCGATCTGCGTGTTCTTGATGGCCAGTGCCTGGTCCAGCGTTTTACCTTTAACCCATTCGGTCACCAGCGAGCTCGAAGCGATGGCCGAACCGCAGCCGTAGGTCTTGAACTTCGCATCTTCGATCAGGCCATCGGCGCCAACCTTGATCTGCAGTTTCATCACGTCGCCGCAGGCGGGCGCGCCCACCATGCCGGTGCCGATGGTTTCATCACCCTTGTCGAAAGCGCCCACGTTGCGCGGGTTTTCGTAGTGATCGAGTACTTTGTCCGAGTAAGCCATTTTGATGCTCCTTTAATATTCTTGCCGGCCCCATTGGCAGAGGCCAGGTGTTGGTTAGTGGGCAGCCCATTGGATGGAATTGATGTCAATACCATCTTTAAACATATCCCACAGCGGCGACAGTTCGCGCAGCTTGTGTACTTTCGATTTCAGCAGGTTCACGGCGAAGTCGATGTCTTCTTCGGTCGAGAAACGGCCGATGGTGAAGCGGATCGAGCTGTGCGCCAGTTCGTCGCTGCGGCCCAGGGCGCGCAACACATACGATGGCTCCAGGCTGGCCGAGGTGCAGGCCGAACCGGACGACACGGCGATATCCTTGATTGCCATGATCAGCGACTCGCCTTCGACGTAGTTGAAGCTGACGTTCAGGTTGTGCGGCACGCGGTGGTCCATGTCGCCGTTGATGTAGACTTCTTCGATCTCTTGCAAGCCCTTGGCCAGGCGGTCGCGCAAAGCCTTGATGCGGCCGATTTCGCTGTCCATTTCTTCCTTGGCAATGCGGAAGCTTTCGCCCATGCCGACGATCTGGTGCGTAGGCAGGGTGCCCGAGCGCAGGCCGCGCTCATGGCCGCCACCGTGCATCTGCGCTTCCAGGCGCACGCGCGGCTTGCGGCAGACGTACAGGGCGCCCACGCCTTTCGGGCCGTAGGTCTTGTGCGCCGTGAAGGTCATCAGATCGACCTTGGTCTTTTGCAGGTCGATGACGACCTTGCCCGTCGCTTGCGCAGCGTCGCAATGGAAGATGATGCCTTTCGAGCGGCAGAAGGCGCCAATCTCGTCGATCGGCTGGATCACGCCGATTTCGTTGTTCACCAGCATCACCGACACGAGGATGGTGTCCGGGCGCACGGCTGCGGCCAGTTGCTCGACAGTGATCAGGCCGTTGTCCTGCGGTTCCAGATACGTCGCTTCGAAGCCGACGCGTTCCAGTTCGCGCACCGTGTCGAGCACCGATTTATGCTCGGTCTTGACGGTGATGATGTGCTTGCCCTTGGTCTTGTAGAACTGCGCCGCGCCCTTGATGGCCAGGTTGTTGCTTTCCGTCGCGCCGGAAGTCCAGATGATTTCGCGCGGATCGGCGTTCACCAGAGCGGCCACGTAGCCGCGTGCCTCTTCCACGGCTTTTTCCGCCGTCCAGCCGTACATGTGGCTGCGCGATGCCGGATTGCCGAACTGCTCGCGCAGGTAAGGAATCATCTTGTCGGCGACGCGTGGATCGATCGGCGTGGTGGCCGAGTAATCCATGTAGATCGGGAAATGCGGTGCGGTTTCAAAGTGCACTTGGCCTACGTTTTTTTCTGGGGCGTTCATCAATAACTCCTGCAATCAGCAACTGGGTATTTTGTAATGTTCAACCGAGGGCGGCGTGGTTACGGTGCATCACCATCACGCTTTGCTCGGCCATCTTTTGTCTCTGCTGGTCGACCAGGTCCTGCAAGGACACAGAATCCAGATAATCGACCATTTTTTCGTTGAGTGTGGACCACAATTCATGCGTCATGCAGCGCGCGCCCGTGGCCGCGTCGGCGCCGTGGCAATGCTCCTTGCCGCCGCACTGCGTGGCATCGAGCGGTTCGTCGACGGCGATGATGATGTCGGCCACCGTCACCTTGTCGGCACGGCGCGCCAGACTGTAGCCGCCGCCTGGGCCACGAATCGATTCAACGATCTCATGCCGGCGCAACTTGCCGAACAACTGTTCCAGGTAGGACAGGGAAATCGACTGGCGCTGACTGATGCCGGACAAGGTGACCGGCCCCTTGCCCTGGCGCAGGGCAAGATCGATCATCGCTGTCACGGCAAAACGGCCTTTTGTAGTCAGACGCATACATCCTCGGCTCAACTGTTCAATAACTGGTTTAAAATATTGCGGTTTTTCAACTTCTCAAACCCTGAGTAGTTGAATGATTTAGTCAAGTATAACAAATTCGGCGGGGTTTGTCAGAGCGCCCCGCGATGACCACAAGGCTGGCAGGGGCATGGCCGGCCGCGCCAGGCGCGGCGGTATCAGGAATGCAACAGGCGGAAAATCGCAGGCGTTCTCAGCCCCGTAAGGCCGTCCGCACTTTCATCAGTTCAAATCCCAGCAGGTTCAAGCCGTCCCAGCGCGCCGGATCGCCGATGCGCGGATTGTCCGACGCCAGGCCCACGCCCCAGATGCGGTCGACGGGACTGGCTTCGACGATGACGCGCTCGCCCGTGCCCAGCAAAAACTTGCGCAACGCCGCCTTTTGCGAGAACTTGGCAAAATTGCCGTCGAAGACGATGCCGGCACGCGCCGCTTCCCAGACCCTGGCGTCGAAGTTCGCCACTTCACGTCCGAGTTTTTTCACTTCCGACGGGCGCTCGGCCGCCACGATGCGCGCCTGCACGCCCGTGTCGCCAAACAGGGCTGCCTTTTGCGCCATCATGTAATGTTCGGCGGTCGCGTAGGTCACGCCAGCAAGGCTGAACGGTGATGGAAACCACTGGCTGAAGCAGCTTTTGTCAGGCACCTGAGGCTGCGCCGGCGTGTGGCCCCAGAAATACAGATAATCGGGCACGCCGCCCGCTGCGATCCACGCCTTCAATTCTTCCACGTTACTGATTTGCATATTCCCCGCACTTCCGCCAGACAGGCGATGATTCAAGCTCAAGCACGCAATAGTTGCATCGGGCCAAACAAGGCCTGCATGTCACGATTGCCGATAAAGGACAGATTATACGGATGTTCCGCCGTCACCTGCGGCAAGAATGCCGCCACCGGCAGGCGCTTGATGAGCTCGGCAATCTTGCCCCACAGCACCAGTTGCGGCAAGGCGCCCCCGCCCTGCTGCGCCAGCGCTTCCAGCACCACCTGCAGGAAAGGCAGCCAGCCGCGCGCATCCTGCACGGGCGGCACGTGGGAACGGAACACCAGCGCCGCGTTGAGCAGCAAGAAACCCTGCGCCGTCATCTTGCCTTGCAAGTCGGGCAAGGTCTGGATCACGCCGCTACCCGGCATTTGCGCGGCCGCCGCCACGGGCGCCATGGCCACGCCCGAGGTGTCGCCGCCCTGCAACTGACCATCGGCCACCAGCAGCATCTTCATGAAGTTGCGCAAGGAGGTGGCGCGGTTGACGGGCTTCGACAGGCCCGTCGCCGACCATAAGCTGCCGACTGCGCCATCCATGAAGCATACGCCCGTGGCGCTCTCGGCGCGCGGATACGGTCCCTCGCCCACCAGCAAGTAACGCACCTGCGCCAGCGGCAGGGCAAAGGCGGCAAACAGCCGGCCCTGCGTCGGCAGGTAATCATCGGCGGCCAGCGCCGGCAGGTAGGCGGGATCGGCCGCCATCACGGCCTGCAAGCCGCGCAGCAATATGGGATGCCAGGAAGCATGCGCCAGGGACAGGGCATCGGTGATGCTGGCAGGAACGGTTGTTACGGTCATGTGGCCTGAAGTAGTTGGGCAAACGCAAATTGTAGCCTACCTGCAAGCTCGCATTGGCTGCCCAAAATCAAGCACGCATAAAAAACCGCCTGTTGCCAGACGGGTTATCCTGCCTTCCGCCGCATGCAGGCTATTCGGCGTCAGGCTGTTGCGACGGATGCGCGGCGGCAAACGCCGGCAAGCCGGCGCAATGCGCGTGGATGCGCGTCACGCGCGGATAGGGCGCCAGGTCGATGGCGAAGCGCTGCGCATTGAATACCTGCGGCACCAGGCAGCAATCGGCCAGCGTCGGGCTGTCGCCATGGCAGTACAGGCGCGTAGCAGCAGGGTCACCCTGCGCCAGCAGCGCCTCCACGGCCGCCAGTCCCTCGGCCATCCAGTGGCGGTACCACTCCTGCTTGGCCTCGTCCGACAGCCCCAGTGTGTTTTTCAGGTACTTCAAGACGCGCAAATTCGTCAGAGGATGCGCGTCGCAGGCGATCGCCAGCGCGCACGCGCGCACGCGGGCACGCCCCAGCGCGTCCGGCGGAAGCAGCGGCACGCCAGGGCGCGTCTCGTCCAGGTATTCGAGCATCGCCAGCGACTGCGTCAGGATGGCGCCGTCGTCATCGAGCGCCGGCACCAGCGCCGACGGATTTACGGCGCGATAGGCGGGCAGCAGCTGCTGTCCGCCGTCCTGCAGCAAATGCACGGGGATGCTGTCGTAAGCGATGCCCTTCAAATTGAGGGCAATGCGCACGCGGTAGGCGGCCGAACTGCGAAAATAGGTGTACAGCTTCATGGAGCGGCCTCCCCTCAGGCGCGTGTTGCGCCAGCGTACAGGGCCACGGTCTGTTCGATGCTGCCGAAGATGCTGGCACCCGCCGCGTCGCGCATCTCGATGCGCACCGTGTCGCCGAACTTCAGGTACGCCGTCTTCGGCGCGCCGTGTTCGATGGTTTCGTACATGCGCACTTCGGCCAGGCAGCAGTAACCCACGCCGCCGTTCTCGATGCTCGAGCCAAACAGATTGCCCTGCTTGTTCGACACGGTACCGGAGCCGACGATGCTGCCGGCGGCCAGTTCGCGCGTCCTGGCAGCATGGGCGACGAGTTGCGCAAAGTTGAAGGTCATGTCTTCGCCCGCATTCGGCTTGCCGAAGGGCTGGTCGTTCAGGTCCACCAGCAGCGGCAGATGCAGCTTGCTGTCGGCCCAGTGACCTTCAAGTTCATCGGGCGTGACGGCGACGGGCGAAAACGCGCTGGCCGCCTTCGACTGGAAGAAACCGAAGCCCTTGGCCAGCTCGCCCGGAATCAGGTTGCGCAGCGAGACATCATTGACCAGCATGAGCAGGCGAATCGCTTTTGCCGCGTCCTCCGCGCTGGCGCCCATGGCCACGTCGCCCGTAATCACCGCCACTTCCGCTTCCAGGTCGATGCCCCACTCTTCCGACAAGGCAAAGATGGGGTCGCGCGGACCGATAAAGCTGTCGGAACCGCCCTGGTACATCAGCGGGTCCGTGTAGAACGAGGCCGGCACTTCTGCGTTGCGCGCCTTGCGCACCAGCTCGACGTGGTTGATGTAGGCGGAACCGTCGGCCCACTGGTAGGCGCGCGGCAGCGGCGAGTGGCACAATGCCGCATCAAACGGCTGCGCGTCCGGCGCCTGGCCCGCATTCAGGTCGGCGTAGGCCTGTTCCAGCTTTGGCGCGACGGCGTCCCAGTTGTCGAGCGCCGCCTGCAGGGTGGGGGCGATGGCGGCCACGCGCTGGTACTGGCGCAAGTCACGGCTGACGAGGATCAGGGCGCCGTCGCGGCTGCCGTTCTTCAGGGTTGCGAATTTCATGGTCTTCCTTGTGTGGCGTAATGTTCAGATGGTGTCAGTCTGTCGTATTCAATCTGCGGCGCTCACGCGTCGGCCGGCGCGTGCATCCAGGCAGCGTGCTTCGGTGCGCGGCGCGTCTGCGACCATTCTTCCAGCATTTCCCATTTGACGGCGTCCAGTTTGGCCATCATTTCGGGCGTGCCCACATTGGCCGCCAGTTCCAGCCGGTGACCGTTCGGATCGAAGAAATAAATCGACTGGAAGATGGCGTGGTTGACGGGCCCCAGCACCTCGATGCCGGCGGCCACCAGGCGCTCCTTGGCGGCCAGCAGTTCTTCCATGCTGCCCACTTCCAGCGCCAGGTGCTGCACCCAGGCCGGGGTATTGCGGTCGCGGTCCATCGGCGGCTGCGTCGGCAGTTCAAAAAAGGCCAGCACATTGCCCTGGCCTGCGTCGAGGAAGACGTGCATATACGGGTCCGGCGCCTTGGTCGACGGCACCAGGTCTTCGGCGATGGCGAGGACGAAATTCATGTTCAAATGCTGGACGTACCACTCGACGGTTTTCTTCGCGTCGATGCAGCGGTAGGCGACGTGGTGGATTTGCTTGATCTTCATGGTGCTTGTCTCCAATGGATGGCGCCCGGGGCGCGATGGCTGGCCTGTTTTTCAGCTTTTCACCATTAGAATCGAGTTACAGCTATCATACAAACAATTTTTAACCATTGATTTATCGGATTATCTTATGAGTCCAAGCCTGCGGCAGATGCGCGCCTTCGTGGCACTGGCCAAGACCGGCAGTTTTACCCTGGCCGCCGAATACCTGCACGTGACACAGTCGGCCTTGAGCGGCTTGATCAAGGAACTGGAAAGCGTGCTGGGCGTGCGCGTGGTCGAGCGCAGCACGCGCAAGACGCAGCTGTCGGAAATCGGCCGCGAACTGTATCCGCTGTTTGAAAAAATGATCGAGGATCTCGATGGCGCCATGGCCGGCATCGCCCAGCGCAAGGCGCTGAAAACGGGCATGGTGCGCATCGCCGCGCCGCAGATGATGGCCTGCACCCTGCTGCCGGAAGTGATCGCCGCCTACCGCCAGGCGCATCCTGACGTGCAACTGCGCCTGGTCGACTGCCCCGTGGAGAATGTATCGGCACGCGTCTTCAGCGGCGAAGTCGATTTCGGCATCGGTCCCGAACGCGACCCGACGGCGGAAATCGCCGCGCAAGCGCTGTTCGAAATGCCCTTCGTGCTGGTCTTCCCCGAACAGCATCCGCTACAGCAAAAGGAAAGGGTCACCTGGGCCGACGTGGGCGACTATCCCTTTATCTCGCTGCAGGGGCAGTTCACGGAACGCCTGCTGCGCGACATGCACGGCGCGTTTCGCGAGCTGTCGCTCAACCCCTATAACGAAGTGACGTTCATGACGACGGCGCTAGCCATGGTCAGCGCCAACCTGGGCATCACGGTCTGCCTGCCGTATGCGGAACCGATGGTCAAGCTGTACCAGTTACAGATGCGCGCCCTGCATGAGCCGGAACTGACGCGGCGCTTCTTCGTCTACACGAAGACGGGGCGTTCACTGTCGCCGGCAGCAGAAAGCTTCATGGCATTCCTGTTCCAGTTCGTCGAAACGCACGAGTGGAACGTCGGTGGAAACAAGGGCGCACGCGACACCCTGCCGGTGGGCAGCACGGCTGGCAGCGCTCTATAATGGCGTATCGCCCCTTGCCGCTAACGCCATGACCAAGCCTGACCAGAACGACCTGTCTGCCATCGACGCCGCCACCATCGCCCTCAACCGGCGCATGAACAAATTCGACGGCCATGCACAGGTCTGGCTGTTCGGCTACGGCTCGCTGATCTACAAGGCGGACTTCCCCTATCTTGAACGGCGCCCCGCCAGCATCGCAGGCTGGACGCGGCGCTTCTGGCAAGGCTCGCACGACCACCGGGGCACGCCCATGGCGCCGGGCCGGGTCGCCACCATCGTGCCGCAGGCGGGCGCCGTGTGCGACGGCATGGCCTATCTGATCACGCCCGAAGTCTTCGCCCACCTCGATCACCGCGAAAAAAATGGCTATTTGCGCCTGGCCACCGACATCACTTTCGAGGACGGTGGCAAAGTCGAAGGCCTGGTGTACATCGCCAACGAAGAAAACGCCGCCTTCCTCGGCGCCGCCCCGGAGCTCGACATCGCGCGCCAGATCGCCCGTTCAAACGGCCCCAGCGGCCCGAACAGCGAGTACCTGCTGCACCTGGCCAGCGCCCTGCGCGAACTGGGCAAGAGCGACCCGCATGTCTTTGCGATCGAGCAACATCTGGCCCAATTGAAAGATACCCCGCCTGCAGCGCAGTGAGCTACGGCGAGCGAGCGCCTGCCTCAACCATGCACCCGGCTGCGGGCCGCAGGCTTGCAATATGCAAGCGATAAATATCTCTTTAGTGTGACAATTGGCGACTATCGCCGTTTCAGAAGCGACCATAATCTGAACGCGCGATTCCTGTATGCATAAGTGAAGCAAGGGTACGCGTCAGCAGGCAGCGGGGCAGAAAACTGACGGCCCTGCACGATCGGAGCGAACTCATCGGAGCGAGACGACCATGTCCGACAGGACTATGCCGCAACAGTATGGCAGGCAGCCGCATGACGTACTTCCCGGGGCGACCGCCATTGCCCCGGTGCATGCCCTCATACATTGCGGTAGCGTAGCGAGCGGGCTGAACATCATAGGCAGCTCCGCGGTTTTCCAGCGCCTGCTGCGCATGGTCGAAGCGGTGGCACCGACCCGCTGCACGGTGCTCATCAACGGCCCCACCGGTTCCGGCAAGGAAATTATCGCCCAGCTCGTGCACCGACGCAGCGGCGACCCCGCTGCGCCGTTTGTCGATCTCAATTGCGGCGCCCTGCCGGAACACTTGATCGATGCGGAACTCTTCGGCCATACCAAAGGGGCGTTTACGGGAGCGCTCAACAGCCGCGACGGCTTTTTCGCCCAGGCGGGGCAAGGCACGCTGTTTCTCGATGAAATAGGCGAACTGCCGTTGACGGTACAGAGCAAGCTGCTGCGCGTGCTCGAATCGCGCCGTTTCCGGCCGCTGGGCGGCGGCGACACCCAGCCGTTCAACGGGCGCATCGTGGCCGCCACCCACTGCGACCTGGCAGCGATGGTGCAAGCGGGCCGTTTCCGCGCAGACCTGTACTACCGGCTGGCGGTGTTGAAACTCGACGTACCGGGCCTGGACCAGCGCCGCAGCGACGTCGCCGCACTCGCCGCACACTTTGCCAGCCTGCAGAAGCGGCCCATCCGTTTCACCGCCACCGCCATGGAGCGGCTGTGCCGGCATCCCTGGCCAGGGCATATCCGCGAACTGCGCAATCTGATTGAGCGGCTGTCGATACTGGCCGAATCCCCGCTGATCGATGCACACAGCCTGGAAGCCTTCCTGTCGGCGGGGCAGCCCGAGGTCGCCGACCACACGCTGCTGGCAGAAGCCCTGATGCAGCTGGAAGGCGATGACAAGCTGGCTGCTGCGGAACAATTGTTGATCGAGTATGCGATGCGCATTGCCGATGGCAACAAGACGATCGCCGCCCGCCACCTGGGCGTCAACCGCAAGGTCATCGAACGCCGGCGGCATGGCGACGAAGAGCGCAGTAATTTCGCCCGCGTCTGCCTGCTAGAGGGGCGCGCACTGATCGAGGCGGCGCGCTTCAAGGAAGCCATCGAAGTGTTGCGGCGCGGCCTCACACTGCTGGCGGCCGACGCGCACCCCTGCACCGCGCGCCGGCTGAGCTGCGACCTTCACCGCTGGCTGGCCATCTCGCACCGTGGCATCAGCGGATGGCAAAGTGCCGAAGCGCTCGCCTGCTATCAACAGGCATTGCAAGAGGCAGCGGCACTCGGCGACGAGGTAGAAATCACCGCCCTGCGCTTCGGCATCTGGACCACGCAGCTGATGGCGCTGGACCTGGTGGCGGCCCGGGCAACGGCGCAGGACATGCTGCAGCGGGCGCAGGCGATAGGCGACACGGACTTGCTGTCCCAGGCCCACCTGGCCCTGGCCAACACGCTGTTCTGGCTCGGCGATTACCGCGAGACCCTGGCCTGCCTGGCGCGCGGACACCTGCTGTGCGGCGCGGCCTCGGCCGAAACCGGGGGACAGGGCCTGGATATCGCCGCGCTGTCCGCCACCTTCGAAGGCCTGTCCTGCTTCCAGAGCGGCGCCTTCCGGCGCGCGCGCCTGGTGATGGAGCAACTGGGCTTGCGCGGCGCCGCCGACAACCCGCACCCATTCCATCGCGCCATCGCGCTGCAGGGCGCCGCTTGGCTGGCCTGCATGTTCGAAGACTGGGCCAGACTGGCAGACCTGGCAGCTGAGCTGCAGACCGTCGCCAGCGAATATGGCTATCAATTCTACCTGGGGGTGGGCCAGATATTCCATGCCTGCGCCTTGGCGCCGGGCAACGCCCATGCGCAGACCGAACAGCGCATCGCCGACGGCTATCAGCACTACATGCTGTGCGAAGGTGGCATGCTCTTCCATTCATTCCAGGCCTGGAAACGTGGCGAAATGCTGCTGTCGGCAGGCCAGCCTTTGCAAGCCCGGCAGTTGCTGCACGGCGCCATCGAACTGGCGCTGGAACATGGCGAACGGGCCTATCTGGTCGAACTGCTCGACATGCACGCCCGCACATGGATCGCGGTGGACGACCTGGACAACGCGGAACGCGAGCTGGGCAGTGCGCTGTCGACGGCCAAGGCGCTGGGCGCGGCGGCCGGCAGCCTGCTGGTAGCGACCCGCCTGGCGCTGCTGCTGCAGCAGCGCGGACGCTGGCCCGAAGCGCTACAGCACCTCACGCGCGCCTTGCGCAGCGTGGAGCCTGACACGGCTTTCCCCCGGTTTGCCCAGGCGCTGCAGTTGCAGGCCAGTCTGGCGCAGGCCATTTCCATGCCATGCCAACCTGAGGACCCGCAACATGAGCTATCTGCTGAACCACGATGACCTTGAATCGCTACTGCTGGGAGCTTGCTTCTTCGGCAGCGGTGGCGGCGGCACGCTCACGTCCGCGCGCAGCCTGCTGGCCCAGTTCCACGCCGGCGATTATTATCCAGATGCCCAGGTACGCGTGGTCAGCGTCGACGAAGCCACGCATGGCGATACGGTCATGGTCGCTTACCTCGGTTCGCCCGTGGCGATCAATGGCGCCCACTATCCGCAGGGGCCTGTCGATGCCGTGATCGCGGTCAGGGAACGCCTGGCGCTGGAAAAACGCACGCTGTCCTACCTGGCACCGCCAGAGAGCGGAGCGCTGGGGTTTCTCGTCGCCTGCCTGGTCGCCGCCCACCTGGGGCTGGCCGTGATCGACGCCGACGGCGCCGGCCGCGCCGTTCCCTCGCTGCCCCAACTGACGTATGCGGCCGCGCAGATCAGTCCGCGCCCGGCCTTCCTCGTCAGCCAAGCGGGACTGCGCGTCGAACTCGACGTCCAGCCCAGCCAGGGCCAGAACGGCGCCCATTCCCATCAGCAGGACGTGGCAACGATCATCGACCAGATGATGCGCCCCATCGTCTCCCAGGCCGATTTCAAGCAATTCGGCGGACTGGCCATGTGGATCATGGCGCCAGCGCAACTGGAGCGGGCACTGCCTGTGCGCGGCACCCTGGGACGTGCGCTGCGCCTAGGCCGCGAACTGCAGGCTGGCCGCCTGCGCAGCGCTGACGAACTGGTCAGTTATCTGGCGCGACAATTCGACATGCGCGCCTTGCCGCTGTTTGCGCAGGGCACATTCGTCGCAGCCGAAGTCGAATCGCGCAATGGCTTCGACCTGGGAAAAATCACTATCCGCGCAGGCGACCGGCTATGCACGGTCCTGTACCAGAACGAATCGCTGCTGGCATGGGACAGCAGCCGAAGCAGCCCCATCTGCATGGCGCCCGACGGCATCAGTTACTTTGTCGAAGGCGATGGCCAGGCCGTGTATTCGAATGGCGACTTGCTGCTGCCTGATGGCACGCTCAACCCCGCTCTCCTGCAACGCAAGGTGACGCTGCTGGGCCTGGACGCCAATCCGGTCCTGCGTGAACGGGGCGGCCTGATACTGGACAGCTTCATGCAACTGATCAACACCATCGGCTACCTGGGACCCTATGTGCCGCTCGCCGGCAACGCCAGCGCAGCGACAGGGAGCGCCGTATGAAGTCGCTGCGCATCTGCATCGTGGCGCCAGTGGCTACCGCCGCCTACAACCAGCGTCTGCTCGACGCCGTCCAGCCCGTGATGCCGCCCGATGTCGAGGTGTCCGTGCGCAATATTTCGACCGGGAACGACTGCATCGAATACCGCGTCGACTGGCTGCAAAACGGCTATCCGGTGGTACAACTGGCCAGGGACATCGAACGCGAAGGCTATGACGGCATCTGGCTCAGCGACTTCGACATGTGCGGCGTGGAGGCGGCGCGCGAAGTGATCGACATCCCCATCCTTGGAGGCTTCCCGCCCGCCGCCTTTACCGCGCTGGCACTCAGCCAGCGACTGTCGATCATGACAATACTGCCAAGCACGCTCGCCATGCAGCAGGGCCACATGCAGGCCTATGGATTGCAGGACAGCTTCGCCTCCATCCGCTCCATCGACTGTCCGGTCGGCGACCTCGGCAACCTGGACAAGGTGATCGAGCAAACCTTCCAGGCTGCCATGCTGGCGATACAGAAAGACGGTGCCCAGTCCATCTTGCTCGGCTGCACAGGCTTTGTTGGCGTCGCCGCGCGCGTCACCGCGCTGCTGGAAGACGCGCTGCATACCTATGTGCCGGTGATCGATCCGAACCAGGCAGGCTTCAGCTTCCTTGTTTCCCTCGCCCGCATGCGCCTGCGACCCAGCCGCGCCTGCTACAGCAAGCATAGCTGATTCACCGCTCGCGCCCGCGACCATGCCAAGCCGTGGCGCGGGCGCTCCATCCCGCCCTTTCCTGCCTGCCGTTTTCGTCCATCCCGGCCAAAGATGGTGGACGATATCAGCCAACATTGTTGCGTCACGTAAACGTGAATCAGCCCCATCCCTTAGAAATCAAACACTTGGCGTTCTGGCACAGCCTTTGCTAAAGATCATGCTATCGGTGCCCGAGCAGCAGGCGCCGCAGCAGGCAGTCGGTGCACCTCAAACGGTGTGGCGCCCGCCCTCCAGGACCCAGCAAGGAGCCCCGCCGTGTCGACGACTTTGGAAATATCCACCACCCACGACAGCATGGCCAATCACGGCTTGCTGCCCGGCATGGCTGCCTTGCAAGAAGGCAATACCGGCTGTGCCGATATCTGCATCGCCGTGCTGGACGGTCCCGTCGATACCAGCCATCCCTGTTTTGCCGGCGCCAAGCTGGAATTGATTGACACCCTCGCCACTGGTTCGAGCGGCAACGGCAGGGCATCGCTGCACGGCACCCATGTCACCAGCATAATCTTTGGCCAGCCGGGCAGCCCCGTCACGGGCCTGGCGCCCCATTGCCGGGGCTTGATCCTGCCCATCTTTGCCGACCGCGCCGATGGCACATTGACGCAATGCACGCAACTAGACCTGGCCCGCGCCATCACCCAGGCCGTCGAGCATGGCGCGCACATCATCAATGTCAGCGGCGGTGAACTGTCCGACAGCGGCGCCGCCGACGGCCTGCTGCAAAAAGCCATACAACTGTGCCATGAACGCAACGTGCTGCTGGTCGCGGCGGCGGGTAATGACGGCTGCGATTGCCTGCACATCCCCGCCTCCATCAAATACACCCTGGTGGTCGGTGCCCTGGACCGGCAAGGCGCCCCCATGCCCAATAGCAACTGGGGCGAGGCCTATCGCACGCGCGGCATCATGGCGCCCGGCACCGACATCGTCGGCGCCGGGCCAGCAGGGAGCGTGCGCGTCAACAGCGGCACCAGCTTTGCCACCCCGATCGTCTCGGCCATCGCAGCCTTGCTGCTGTGCCGACAACACCAACATGGGGATCGTCCTGACCCTCGTGGAGTTTGCAGCGCATTGCTGCAAAGCGCAACGCGTTGCAACACCAATGGCGAGCTGGACTGTCGCCGCCTCCTGACTGGGACATTGAATGTGCCGGGCGCCACTCAACTTATATTATTAAAAGGGAAAATTGAAATGTCAGACGATACTGTGATTGAAGTGAGCCCAGCCAATGCCGACACTTCCGCGCTGGCGCACCCACCCAGCATTCCCATGCTGGAAACTCCCTCCCTGTCCACTCTGGCGGCCACTGCCGGCGTAACGCGGCAAGGCATCGCCGCCTCCGGCATCGATGCCTCCGATTGCGGCTGCGGCGGCGTTACTGCCAAGGGCCCGACGCTGGTGTATGCACTGGGCAACCTGGGCATCGACTTCGGCAGCGAAGCGCGCCACGATTCATTTGTCCAGGCCATGCCATTGGGCAGGAACAACCCGGACGATCCGCAGCAATTGATCGAATTTCTGCGCGCAAAGCCATATTTCCGGCAATCACTGACCTGGACCGTCAATCTGGACGCCACACCGATTTACGCGATCGTGCCCGTCGGTCCGTATGCCGACCTGACCTATGAACTGCTGTTCGAGGCCCTGGTTGGCACAATCGATGGCAAGGTCGTCATGAATTCGTTTCCCGGCGTAATCTCGGGCGCCGCCAGGCTGATGTCCGGCCAGATCGTGCCCGTGATTCAGCCAGCCATACGGGGCATGTTCAGCTGGAATGTCCCGGAACTGATCAGCAGCCTGCTGGCGGTGCAAGACAACCAGGAACTGAACAGCGACAACACGGGAGCGCGCCTGGAAAACTTCCTGAACCGCATCTATTACGACTTCCGCAACCTGGGCGTCACAGGCATGGACCGCGCGCTCAACTTCTCGGCCACGAATGCCATGCAGGCTGCTGAAATGCTGATCAAGACCATCGGCATGCAGCTCGATACCATCGTCGTGCAACAGAGCCCCGTGTGCCGCCCTGGCTCCGAATGCTACGACATCATCATGACCTTCTTCAACCCGGAAAATCTGCAGATAGCCAACACGGTCGCACGCTTCGCCGTCGACGTCAGCGATGTGATACCGGTCAGCGTCGGGCCCGTGCGCTACTGGTCGCAGCGCTAACTGCAAGGCCCAATGAATTGTCGGAGCACGTGGGCGCAGCGATGCGCGCACGCGCTTCAGCAAACGGTCGTTGGCGGGAAACGATCAGCACCGTACCCTCGGTACACACATCCATTGTCGTTGCCCGCAGCGGCGCCATCACAAGGAGCTTTAAAATGAACAATCTGCCATTGCAAGCCAAAGCCGTTCAACGCAGCCCCGGCATCTCCGCCATCAGCCAGGGCGTCGCCCCTTCCGGCATTGCCTGCACCCTGTGCCAAATGGGTTGCAGCGCCTTGAGCGGCAGCGCACAGCAAATCTGCCTGGCAGCTTGCGCCGCCACCGTTTGCTGATCAAGCCAGCAGGATCGAGCCATTCCGGCTAAACCCGGCATGCCTGCGGGCGATGAGTTTCTTGTCGCCCGTTCAGTCCGCCGGCATCAACCCCGATTGAGGAAGGACAGCAATGCGACTCCCACTACAAAGCCCGCCTGTTTCGCGCAGCGCGCGTGGCCCTATCAACGCACTAGCCAGTGGCCCGCAGGCCAGCGGCATGCAGCCGTCCGCCTGCGGACCAACCAACACCGGCCAGGGGCAGTGCTTCGATACGCACGGACCGATAGGCGGACCGACGGCCCACAATTGCAGCGCCTGCTGCGCCCGGCGCGGCGCGATTCACTGGCAAGGCGTGAATGGCACCTTTGCCATCTGCCACTGAAAAACTAATCCCGCAAGGCAGCCCTCGCCTCCTGGCCTCTGCCGGAAGCGGGGGCTGTCTTGATCACCGTCCCTTCCCTCAGTATCCGCGCTGCATGTTCTAAAACAAATCGAGCTGCCCCGCATTGCCTCCTTTGGCCTTGTTTCCCAACGGCGGCACCACCAGCGGGCGGCGGAACTGCGTGCTATCGAGCTGCTTGAAGCGGCCACCCTTGCCATGCAGCCCCAGCCGGTGCACAGCCTTTTCAAAGCGTTGCCCGATGAGGTCGGCCCACACGCCTTCGCCCCGCATGCGCGCGCCGAACGCGCTATCGTAATCCTTGCCGCCGCGCATTTCGCGCACCCGGTTCATCACGCGCTGGGCCCGTTCAGGGAAGTGCGCTTCCAGCCATTGCTGGAACAATGGACTCACTTCCCACGGCAGGCGCAGTACCACGTAATGGGCGTGGATGGCACCGGCGTCGCGTACGGCTTCCAGCAGTTGCTCGATTTCCGGCTCCGTCACAAAGGGAATGATGGGCGCGATGCTCACGCCCACGGGGATACCCGCCTCCGTCAGTGTGCGGATGGTGCGCAAGCGCCGCGCCGGCGCGGCTGCGCGCGGTTCCAGGGTGCGCGCGATGGCCGGGTCCAGCGTGGTGACAGTGACGGCCACCGCTGCCAGGCGACGGGCCGCCATGGGGGCCAATATGTCGATATCGCGTTCGATCAGCGACGATTTCGTGATCAGCGCCACGGGGTGGTCGCACTCATGCAGCACCTCCAGCACGCGCCGCGTCAGTTGCCGTTCGCGTTCGCACGGCTGGTACGCATCGGTATTGACGCCCAGGGCGATCGGTTCGGGCACATACGACGGCTTGGCCAATTCGCGCCGCAACAGTTCGGGGGCATTCACCTTGGCATAGATGCGGCTTTCGAAGTCGAGGCCAGGCGACAGGCCCAGATAACTGTGCGTGGGGCGGGCAAAGCAATAAATGCAGCCATGTTCGCAGCCCCGGTACGGGTTAAGCGAAACATTGAACGGCAAATCGGGCGAGGCGTTGCGCGTGAGGATGGTGCGCGCCTGCTCGTCGCTGACCTGCGTCGTCCAGCCCGGAACCTTCGTCTCGCCAGCTGCCTCATCCAGGCCACCCACACTCCAGCCATCATCGAAACCGGCGCGCGCATGCGCCTCGTAGCGCCCTTGCAGGTTCGAGACGGCGCCGCGCCCCTTGTGGGCTTTCAGCGATTGCGGCGGCAACATGGCTTGCCCGGCATAGCTGTCATCGTGCCCTGGAATGATTGCTTTCATGAACGGCCCCATTAACTGTATATACATACAGTATACTATGCCGCTGTGCAGCCAAGATCAAGGGTTACCATGATGCCGTTTCACGCTTTTTCAGCATGCGCCATGACATAACTCAACTGCTGCGCGACAAAACCGTCAAATGCCGTGATCAGGGTAACGAAACGCGATGCGTCCTGCTCCAACTGCATCAAGGCATAGCAGGTCGCTTCCAGAGTCGATAACTGGTCTGGCGCGTGTGCCTTGCGAATCAGGTAGTGGGAAGCGGGCGTAGCGCGCAGTGGCAGGCGCGGCAACTGCTGCAAGGGGGGATTCAGATACAACATCTTGCGGCTCTTGCGCCAGGTGGCGTCCAGCACCACCAGCCGTAGTCGTGCCGGGTCGAGCAAGATGGCGGGGTCAAGCGCCGGCGGCGGCGCGATGCCCAGCGAACGGTCGCCGGGCGTATCCGGGTACAGCAACACATTGTGCTTGTGGGCCAGCAATGCGGTGAGGGTATCCGGGGCAAACTGCTCGCCCGTCAGCAGGCGGCTGTTGGGCAGGCTCAGGTGCAGCAAGCGGGCACTGCCCTTGGCATTCTGGACTTCCAGCGGATGCTGCAGGATCAGCACTTCCAGCGCGTGGGGAACGGGGGTAACCCAATGGCAGATGCAGCTGGATACGGCACGCAGGCAGCGTGGGCAGCGCGCGCGTTTGGCGGGTTCCGCCAGGGAGGAGGATGCAGACGTTGGGCTGGAGATACGACTCGGGCTACTGCTGGAGGTACGGTGGGTGGTCATGGCGGAGCGCGTTCACGGCTATCTTCAAGCCGCGATTGTAGCGCCCGTGCCATGCCAAGGGGAATCTACGCTTAAAACTCTTCCCATTCGTCGGCGCCAGATGCCACCGGCGTCGTCGGCGCGCGCGTGCGCACAGCTTCCGCTTGCGCCGCCTTGCCCGGCGTGGACGCGGTCACGGCTGGCGCCGGCGCGCGTCGCATGGTGGGCCGCATGGCAGGTCGCGTGGCAACTGGCGCAGACGTCTTCACAGACGGGGCAGCACTGGCGGCAACATATTGCTGCGTTGCATCGAGCTTGAACAAGCCCACCACGTCGGCCAGCTTGGCAGCCTGCTCCTGCATGGATTCGGCCGCTGCGGCCGCTTCTTCCACCAGGGCTGCATTTTGCTGCGTCACCTGGTCCATCTGGCCGATGGCCTGGTTGACTTGCTCGATGCCGGCGCGCTGTTCGTCGCTGGCGTCGGTGATCTGGTTCATGATCTGCGTCACATGGCTGATGCTTTGCACGATCTCATCCATGGTGCGGCCCGCCTTGTCCACCAGTTGCGAACCGGCCTCGACCTTTTGCACAGAATCGTCGATCAAGCCCTTGATTTCCTTGGCCGCCGCGCTCGATCGCTGCGCCAGGTTGCGTACCTCGGAAGCCACCACGGCAAAACCACGGCCCTGTTCACCGGCCCTGGCCGCTTCCACGGCCGCGTTCAAGGCCAGGATATTCGTCTGGAAGGCGATGGCGTCGATGACGCTGATGATGTCGACGATCTTGCGCGAGGAATCGTTGATCGAGCCCATGGTGCTGACCACTTCCGACACCACCACGCCGCCCTTGCTGGCAATGTGCGAGGCATCGATGGCCAGTTGGTTGGCGCTGCGGGCATTGTCGGCATTGAGTTTCACGGTGGAGGTCAATTCTTCCATGGAAGACGCCGTTTCTTCCAGCGAGCTGGCCTGCTCTTCCGTACGCGACGACAAGTCCAGGTTGCCGGCGGCGATTTCGCTCGATGCCGTGCTGATGGAATCGGTGCCGACGCGCACCTGACCGACGATACTGACCAATTTATCGTTCATGTTTTTCAGCGCATGCATCAATTGCCCCGTTTCATCGCGGCTTTCCACCACGATATGGCTGGTCAGGTCGCCAGCGGAAACGGCTTCCGCTACCTCCACGGCGCGCGTGATGGGACGCGTGATCGAGCGCGTGATCCAGTAGGCGCAGGCGATGCCCAGCAGGATGGCGGCCACGCCCAGCGAGATCAGCAGCAAGCGACCGCTTTCGTAGCGTGAACGGATTTGCGCGGCCATGTCATCGAGCAATCGGGTTTCCAGCACTTCCAGCTTTTTCAGCGACGCTAGGTAGATGTCGCGCTTGACGGCCATGTCGCCTTCGTACAAACGCTTGCCCAGTTCCAGGTCGCCCGCATTCTTGGCCTTGAACACATTCTTGCGCACATCCGTGTACGCCTTGCGCGTACTCAGCACTTCCTGGAAGAGCGCCTGCTCTTCGGCGTTCAGCTCACTCTTGCCGATAGCGTTCTGGATTTCCGTGGCGCGCGACGACGAGACCGCCATTTCCTTTTCAAACTGCTTCTGGTGTTCGGGATCGCTGACTTTCCAGGCGGCGGCAGTGCGAGCCGCGTTCACTTCGATGACCTTGGTCCACTCGGCGATCAGGCGCTCATTGCGCACTTTGACATTGACTAGCGCATCGGTTTCCTGGCTGGCGCTTTGCATCTGCACGATGCCCACCACGGTGAGGGTCGTCAACAGGAGCAGGACGGCGGCAAAGCCGCCACCGAGACGTACGCCGATTTTGAGGTTCTTCATTGCGTGATTCCTATCTGAAAAAAAACAATGCACAGACGCCACGAAACCGAGCAAATGCTACGTATTCATATAGCAGGCATCCGCCGTGCGGCAATCACGAGCAGCGACGCTACGCTAGCCACGTCACCAGAATGGCAGTACGCCGAAGCGCACCACTTTGGAGCAGATTGTGAGTGAATCAGGATGGTATTGCAAGAAATAAATTGCAGTAAAGCAACAACAAGAAGACGCGATGCCGCCACGAACGGGCGGCAGGCAAACGGCGTCAGTTTTGCTTCACGTAAATCAATTTTGAAGTGTCGAAACCCAGCCCACGGGCTTTCTCGATCAGGCGCTGCTGCAAGGCAGGGTCCATGGTTGGTGTGCGCGACAATAACCAGAAGTAGGATTTGTCGGGGCCGCTGATCATGGAATAGCTGTAATTTTGCTGGTCCAGATCAAAAACGATGTAGGAACCATAGAATGGGCCGAAAAACGACACTTTCAGATAGCCCACGTCTTTCTTGTCGACAAAATACGCCTTGCCTTCGGCATCCTTCCACTGCGCGTCGGCGTCCTTGTAGCCACGGTTGAGCACTTTCAAGCCGCCATCCTGGCGCAGGCTGTAGTCAGCCGTCACATGGCTCAGGCCACGTTCAAAGGAATGATCGAGGCGCGCGATCTCATACCACTTGCCAAGATAGCGGGTCGTGTCGAAGTGATTGACGGGATGAATATTCTCTGGCCGGCCGACACAGCCGGCCAGCACGAGCGCACACAGGAACAGCAGTTTTTTCATGGTCTTCTCCGTAGCTGGAATCAGGGTAGCAATGCATGGTCGACGATGCGACGGATCGCGCCATTGTTACGCATGCGTAACAATGGCGGCATTGAATTGCGCGATAAAATCATCGCGATAAGGATGGGTGGCCGGCTGGCGCTCCGTAAAGCCCAGGTAACCCTGCTGGCTGGACAGTTGCACCGTTTCCTCGATCGCCGGCAGCGGCGTCCCCGCCGGCCCCGCGCGCCGGATGCGCTGCAATTCCCACTGCGCCGACAGACGGTCGCTGACATAGCAGTCGATGCGCCCGCGGATCAGCTTGAGCAAATTGGCGCGCGTACCCTTGGCCGTGTCCAGCACGACCTTCTCGGTACGCAAGGTCGCCATCTGCGTCGCATCGCCCAGCAAAAAACCCGCGTTCACGCCGATGCGCAGGCCGGCGTAATCGGCGGGCCACTGCTGCAGCTTGCGCCTGGCCAGCACGTCCAGGTTGCACAACACCACCAGCTGCTCCGTCAGCAGCGGCATGGAATAGCGCACGTACGGCCGCTCGCTGCGCCACGAATACGGCGGATACAGGGCGAAGGCATCGCCCGTCTGCAGCATCAGCACCCCACGCTTCCAGGGCACGGGGCGCAGCTGCACGGCATACTGCGGCATCGATTGCGCCGCTTCGCGCACGATCTCCGTGTAGATGCCTTTCAGTTGGCCATTTTCGACGTAGGAGTACGGCGGATAATCGGCGTCGCCATAGATCACCAGCGGCGTCGCGGCCCCTGCCTGTCCGCAAACAGCGAGGAACAGGCATAGCGCGGCAGGCAAAATGGGCATTCTGAACATGCCAGAAGATTAGCATGGAAGCGCCACAAGCGATCAGCCGTTGGCGCTGTTCGTGCCCAGCATCTCGTCGAGCTGGGCCAAGGTGCCCTGGTCCTTGACGACGGCGCGCAGCCACAAGTGCAGCGGCAATTCTCCCCAACTGGCGGCCTTCTCGGCCAGGTAGGCGACGGGGCTGTGCGGCTCGGTGCGGCGGAAAAAATCGGCCACCTGGCGCAGCTGAGCCAGCGCCTGCTGGCGCTGCACGATGACATCCCCGCTGGCGCCGGCGCTCTGGCCAGCGGCGGGCGGCGCGCCGGCAAAGTCCGCGCCGGGCGACAGCGGCGCAATAAAATGAATGGCGTTTTCCAGCGCTTCGCGCGCGGCGCGAAAACTCGGACCGTCGGCGCCGAAACGCGCATCGACACTGCGCTCGAACGCCAGCAGCGACTGCATGCAGTACTGCGCATCAGCCAGCAAGCCGACGGAAAAGGCGCGCGTATTGCTTTGCCGCGCCGCCTCCATCTGCACCAGGCTTGTACCTTCGTCGTGGCGCGCATCACCCCAGCCCTGTTGCGCCGTACCCTGCGCCTGGTCGGCGGCCGCGCGCTGGCGCGCAGCATCGAAATCCTGCAGCGAAAACAGGCCGTCGGCGCCATCGGTCAGCGGGATCTCGCGCAGCAGCTGCGGCGTGCGCGAGAGCAGCCAGAAGACATTGCCGATGCGCTGTTCCTGGTCGCCCTCTTCCGCCGGCGGGT
>NZ_LT607651.1:510357-516533 GCF_900095265.1 Janthinobacterium sp. UMAB-56
GCGTCTTCGCGTGCGCCTCGGCCAGCCACACGGCCACGCGCAAATCCTTGCTGCGCGCTGCGATCAGCTGTTCGCAGCGCGTCGCTACGAAAGGCCAGTCGGCCTCCTTCAGTGCCGTCACCCACTCGCCCTGGTCCAGGCTGGGATCATCGTGCTGGCGCGCGCGCGCGATGGCGTCGAGCTCCTGGCTGAACGTGAGGTCTTCGCCGCATGGACTGACGGCGCTGACGGGGTGCAGCAATTGCTCCAGATTGAACATGGCGCTCTCCGCAAGGTGGATTATCGGACCGTGTATTTGAACTGCCCCTGCTTGCTGGCACTGACGCGGATGGACGTGACCGGATCGCCTTCGGCCATGCGCGCCAGCACCGCTTCGGCGATCGCCGGCAGCAGGCAGCCATTGAGTATCTGGTCGACATTGCGCGCGCCCGAGTCGACTTCGGTGCAGCGCGCCAGCACGGCGTCGACCAGGCCTGCGTCGTGGCTGAACTGCGCCTGGTGGTTGCGCGCGATGCGCGCGCCGATGCGCGCCAGCTTCAGCGCGATGATGTCGGCCAGCACCGCGTCGTTCAGGGGATAAAACGACAGCACCTTCAGGCGTCCCAGCAGGGCCGGCTTGAAATGCGCCACCAATTGCGGGCGCACCAGTTCTTCCAGCGCGGCAGGCGTGGGCAAGTCTTGCGCTGCGCGGTTCAGGCAGGCGGCCATCATGGCGCCGGAGCCAAGGTTCGAGGTGGCGATGATGATGGTGTTGCGAAAATCGACTTCGCGCCCTTCTGCGTCATCGAGCACGCCCTTGTCGAAGACCTGGAAGAACAGCTCCAGCACGTCGGGATGGGCCTTTTCAGCCTCGTCGAGCAGCACCACGCTGTAGGGCTGGCGCCGCACTGCTTCCGTCAGCACGCCGCCTTCGCCGTAGCCGACATAGCCGGGCGGCGAGCCTTTCAGGCCGGCCACGCTGTGGGCTTCCTGGTACTCGCTCATGTTGATGGTAATGAGCTTGCGTTCGCCACCATACAGCAGGTCGGCCAGCGCCAGTGCCGTTTCCGTCTTGCCCGTACCGGACGGTCCAGTGAACAGGAACACCGCCTGCGGCTTGTTCGGGTCGTCCAGGCTGGCGCGCGCCGTGCGCACACGCTGCGCCACCGCCGCGATGACGTGGTCCTGTCCCAGCACCCGTTCGCGCAGCGCCCCCTCCAGTGTCAGCACCGTGCGGATCTCGTCCCTGAGCATTTTCCCCAGCGGGATGCCGGTCCAGCCGGCGACGATGCCGGCCACCACCTGGGCATCGACTTCCAGCGGCGACAGCGGCGCTTCTCCCTGCAGGGCTGCCAGTTCTTCCTTCAGCGCCAGCAGGCGTGCCGCACCGACCTCGCCCGGCCGCTCGCCGCGCAGCTGCGCGCGCAAGTCGCCGATCTGCGCCACCAGCGCCTTTTCACGCTCCCAGCGCTGCGCCAGCGCCGCGACAGCCGCCAGACCTTCCTCATGTTCGCGTCGCAGTTGCGCCAGGTGCGTTCTGCCGGCTTTATCGGGCACTTCACCATCGGCCGCCTCGCGGGCCAGGGCGGCGATTTCCGCGCCGATGCGTTCCTGGCGCCGATGCGCGTTTTCCAGCTGCGCCGGCGTGGCGCGCTGGCCCAGCGCCACCTTGGCGCACGCCGTATCGAGCACGCTGATGGCCTTGTCGGGCAACTGGCGCCCGCTGATGTAGCGATGCGACAGGCGCACCGCCTCGACGATGGCGGCATCGCGCACGCGGATACCGAAATGGCGCTCCATCAGCGGCGCCATGGCGCGCAGCATGGCGCAGGCGATGTCTTCGCCCGGCTCTTCCACCTTCACCACCTGGAAGCGCCGCGCCAGCGCCGCATCCTTTTCAAAATATTTTTTGTACTCGCTCCAGGTGGTGGCCGCGATGGTGCGCAGGGCGCCGCGTGCCAGCGCCGGTTTCAACAGATTGGCCGCGTCGTTCTGCCCCGCCTGGCCACCGGCGCCTATCATGGTGTGCGCTTCGTCGACGAAGAGGATGATCGCGTGCGGGCTTTGCGTCACCTCGTCGATGACGTTCTTCAAGCGGCTTTCGAATTCTCCCTTCACGCTGGCGCCGGCCTGCAGCAAGCCCATGTCGAGCGCGTGGATATGCGCGCCCTGCAGCACCTCCGGCACGTCGCCGGCGGCGATGCGCAAGGCCAGGCCTTCCACCACGGCCGTCTTGCCCACGCCCGCCTCGCCCGTGAGAATCGGATTGTTCTGGCGCCGGCGCAGCAGGATATCGACGGCCTGGCGTATCTCCGCCTCGCGGCCGATCACGGGATCGAGCTTGCCATCGCGCGCCAGCTGCGTCAGGTCGGTGGTGAACTGATCCAGCGCCGGAGTTTTGCTGGCCAGGATGGCAACAGGATCATCCGGTGTATCGGAACGTTGCGGCACTGGCGCACGTTCCTCCTCGCCGGAGCCGGCCGTCAGTTTATCCGGATGGTGTTTCAGCTGCTCGACGCTGAAGCGGGCGAACAGCTTCGAGCCACGGTAGGCAAGCTGCGACAGTTCCGGCTCCGTCAGCAGCGCCAATAACAGATGGCGGCTGCGGATGGGTCCCGGCTGCGCCGTATCCAGCGAGGCGATCAGCCAGGCGTGCTCGAACAGCAGCGGCAAATGAGGCGAAAACACGGGCGTGCGCGCGCTGCCCGTCCTGAAACTGCCGATCTCGCGGCGCAGGTCCGCCTCCAGCGCCGTCAGGCTGATTTCGCTGCGCCGCGCGATCGTGACGAAATCACTGCGCTCCTGCTCCAGCAGCGCCAGAAACAGGTGTTCGATATCGACTTCATACTGGCCCAGTCCAACGCAGATGCCGGCGGCGCGGGTGGCGGCGGCGCGCGCCGTATCATTCAGTTTGGCGATCAGTATCTTGAGGTTGTTGCTCATGCGGCGACTCCCTTGCGGTGGATCGAATAGCGCAGCGACGACGGCTGCAGCACGGCGTCGAAATTGACCGTCTCACCGCCGGACATCACGGCCAGCGTGCCGCTGATGACAAAGCCGACCCGGTTGATGGCGCCCGCTTCGCGCTCCAGGCGGGCGCGCACATTGCGCAGGCGCGGCTCGTGGCGTTCGATGGCGGCCTTCAGCGCAGCGCAGATGCGGGCGCGGTCATCGCTGCTGGACAAACACATGCCGGCGAAATCGATCAGTCCGTAGTTGACGATGGAGGCAGCGCATTCCGGATAGGCGTCGAGCGCGCCGGGCGGCAGGGCCACGCGCGTGTTGAGCAGCTCTTCCAGGTCGCGCGCCACCGCATCCTTCAATTGTTCCAGCGACAGGCGCACCGCCACGCCGCCCGCCGCACCGCCATCGTCCAACAGGCGGTCGAACAGGCCAGGTACATAACTGTCCATGCGCTCTCCTGAAAAATCGGCGCGGCGCGCGGGCGCAGATGGCCGCCGCGCGCCGCGCACCATGGATCAAGCCACGCGGTTCGCGGACAGGTCCCAGCCTCCCGAGG
Organism: Janthinobacterium sp. UMAB-56; assembly: GCF_900095265.1. GTDB lineage: Bacteria > Pseudomonadota > Gammaproteobacteria > Burkholderiales > Burkholderiaceae_D > Janthinobacterium. Next base: position 513,857 of record NZ_LT607651.1, read on the forward strand.
TATTGCCGCCGGCGCCGCCCGTCACTTTTTGCTGCGTGTATTTCCACTTCACTTTCGAGAACTTGAAGCCGACGTGTTCACCGAGGATGTCGCCCTCTTCCACGTTCGGCGTGACGGCGCCGATCAGCACATTCTCGATTTCGATTTCAAAATACTTGACGCGCTCGCCCTGGCCGTCGGCGCGCATGAATTCGAAGCGCGCCTTGGGGATGGTCTTGCCGGCCGAGCAGGTCTGCAGCAGCACCGGCGAGGCCAGGTCGGCCAGCTTGGAGATGACGATGTCCTTGTGCTCGCAGCGTTCGGCCGTGTGGCCGCCGCCCGTGGAGGCAGTGGCGGACTTCGGCTGTTCGACGCTCCAGCTGACCGATTTGCACTCGATCCAGTCCTTGTGCTTGTCATCGGTGGACTCGCCCTTGATGCCGTCTATCTGCAGATATACATCGATTGCCATGGTGTGCTCCTCTGGTTGAAAGATAGGTGAATCATGCATTGGTCGACTTCGGCAACTCCGCGACCAGTCGGAGCGAAACGGATAATTCATCGAGCTGGAAGTGCGGCCGCAGGAACGACACGGCGCGATACACGCCGGGCCGGCCCTGCACTTCATGCACCTGTACGGACGCCTCGCGCAGCGGAAACTGCGCCTTCTGTTCCTGGCTGGCGTTATCGTCGAGCAGCACGTACTGCATCAGCCAGCGGTTCAAAAAATCCTCCACGTTGGAGGCGGCGGCAAAGCTGCCGATCTTGTCGCGCATCATGGCCTTCATGTAGTGGGCGATGCGCGAAACGGCGAAGATGTATTGCAGCTGCGACGACAGCACCGCGTTGGCGTTGGCCGCGTCGCTGTTGTACTTGCGGCTCTTCTGCGCCGACTGCGCGCCGAAGAAGGCGGCATACGCCGTGTTCTTGCAGTGCACCAGCGAGATGAAGCCGAGGTCCGACAATTCCTTTTCGCGCCGGTCGGTGATCGCCACTTCGGCCGGGCATTTCAGGGCCACGTCGCCCTCGTCCGTCTTGAAGGTGTGGGTAGGCAGGTCGTCCACCAGGCCGCCACCCTCCACGCCACGGATGGCGGCGCACCAGCCATAGTCGGCAAAGGCGCGCGTCAGCTTGCAGCCAAAGGCATAGGCGGCGTTACACCACAGGTATTTATGGTGGTCCCTGCCGTCAACCTCCTCGACAAAGTTAAAACCTTCGACGGTGGTGCCATCGACGGGATTGAAGGGCAGCCGGCCCAGGAAGCGGGGCAAGGTCAGGCCGACATAGCGCGCATCCTCGGATTCGCGGAAGGCTTTCCATTTCGCGTACTCGATGGTGTCGAAGACCTTGGCCAGGTCGCGCGGCTTGCCCAGGTCGCCGTAGCTTTCCAGGCCAAACAATTCCGGCGCGGCCGAGGCAATAAATGGCGCATGCGCGGCGGCGGCGATGTGCGACATCTGCTCGACGAAATACATGTCTTCCGGCTGGCGCGAGATGGCGAAGTCGCCCAACAGCGCAGCAAATGGCGCGCCGCCGAAGGTACCAAATTCCTCTTCGTACACCTTCTTGAACATGCTGCTCTGGTCGAACTCCAGCGCGGCCTGGAAATCCTTCACCAGTTCGCGCTTGGTGGCGTTGAACATGCGGATCTGCAGGCGCGTGCCCGTCTCGGAATTGCCGACCAGGTAGCGCAGGCCAGTCCAGCTTTGCTCAAGCTGCTGGAACGGCGCGGCGTGCATGATATCGCTGAGCTGGGCGGAAATCAGGCGGTCGATTTCCGCCACGCGCGCGTCCAGCGTGGCCGACAGGCTGCTGGACATCAACACCGTGCCGTCGAGCACCTGCGCCACCAGTTCCGAAATGAGGTCGCGCGCGCGCGCATGTTCGGCGCCGGACTTGGCGACGCGGCTTTGCTCGACGATCTGGTCCAGCAAATCGGTGGCGGCCGGGGCATCGGATGCGGTTACTGCAAGGGCTTCTGCCTGTGCGCTCATCTCAATCCTCCTGCGCTGGGAACTGCGGTTTCAGGGTTGCCAGGCTGTCCGTGTTGTTCAGTACTTCCGTCAGCAGGTCTTCCAGCTTGTCGTTGCCGGCCAGCTTGTTGCGCAGGTCGGCCAGCTTGGTGCGCGCCTCGAGCAGCTTGCGCAGGGGATCGACCTGGCGCACCACTGATTCCGGACGGAAGTCGTCCATCGAGCGGAAGTGCAGGTCGACGGCAAACGTGCCGCCCGCCTCGCTAAGGCGGTTCGGCACGGCGAAGCGGGCCACCGGTTCCACGCCGGCCAGCACTTCATCGAAGTTGTCGCGGTCGATGGCAACGAACTTACGGTCTTTGAGGCGCTTTTTTTCGCTGTCGGGATTGCCGCCAAAGTCGCCCAGCACACCGACCACGAAGGGCAGTTCCTTGTTTTCAATCGCGTCGCCAATCTCGACGTCATAGGTCATTTGCACACGCGGTGCGCGTATCTGCTTGAGGCGTTTTTGCACGCTGTCGGACTTGGGCATGTCGCTTCCTTTGCAAGGCGATGGTGGGGAGGCTGGCTTATTTCAGACCGCTGAACGGGTCGGACGCACTGCCTGACGATGCCGCGCCCTTCGCCGCCGACGTGCCGGAGCCGGCGGCGCGCTTGCCGGCCGCCGGCGGGCGCTTGGCCGGCGGCACCAGCACGTCTTCGCCGATGCTCGCGCGCAGCAGCTT
>NZ_LT607651.1:516576-520826 GCF_900095265.1 Janthinobacterium sp. UMAB-56
ATTGTTTTGCCGCGACAGGTCGGCCAGCGCCTTGCCGGACAGGCGCAAGCCGCTGACGGCGACGATGCTGTTGGCCACCTTGTCGTCCGGGTCGCGCTCCAGCACTTCGAGCGCATGACCGATGGCGTCGCCGTACTGGCCGCGGTCGAACTTCATCTGCGCCATTTGCAGCCACGGCGCCTTGTCGGCCGGGTAGCTGCTGCCGCCGCCCTGCAGCAGGGACATGGCGCGCTCATACTGGCCGGCGCGCGCCGCCGCATCGGCTTCGCTCATCACTTGCGCCAGGGTGGGCGCAGCAGGCTTCTTGGGCGCCGGCTGGTCCGGCGTGGCGCAGGCAGCCAGCAGCAAGGCGCTGGCGAGGCAGGCAATACGGGGCAACATGGTGGCTGGCTTCATCGGGGCATTCCTTCACGTGGAGGACGCTACCGCTGGGAAAGATGGGCGGCGCCTTGGTGGAGGCCATTATTGATCGCCAATTTTTTTACCAGATTGAGATTAATCAGCAAAGAAGAAGTTCCACGTCACAGCCGCTTGCAGCGACATGAATCCTGATCTGGCGCAGTCATTGTTTTGATCGCAGAGCGATTTTGCGCAAACGCAAGCAGGTCGCCCGTGCATGCGTTTAAATGACTGCAACACTTGCATTTCCTCCCACCATTTTGCAAAGATAGTCCAGCCCATGCCATCTGACGCCCCGCTCCGCCGCCTGGCCCGCGCCACCACGCTACTGCTGCCGGTATTGCTGCAGACCCTGTTGCTTGCCGGCTGTGCGGGCGGCGCCGTCGGCACCCTGGCCAATGCGGCGCTGCAATTGGCCGGCGTCGCCAAGCCGCCAGCGGAACTGCCCGACGCGCAAAAGCCGCCGCGCAATGTCAGCATCCGCCTGCATGCGGCGCAGCGCCTCAACACCGATGCCGACGGCCGGCCGCTGGCGCTGGTGGCGCGCATCTACAAACTGCGCCAGAGCGCCGCCTTCGAACAGGCCCGATACGACAGCTTCCTCGACGCGCAGCAGGAAAAGGCGGCACTGGGTGTCGACCTGATAGAAGTCAAGGAAGTGCTGCTGGTGCCGGGCCAGCGCTACGAAGTGCAGGAAAAAGTCAGCAAGGAAGCGTATTTCATCGGCGTGGTGGCCCTGTTCCGCGCACCTGCGGCGCAGCGCTGGCGCGCCACCTTTGCCGCCGCCGACGCGGAACGCGCCGGCATCACCGTCGGCCTGCATGCCTGCGCGCTCAGCGTCAGCGGCGTAGCCGGCATGGACATCGCCATGGCGCCGCTGGCGGCCTTGCGCTGCCAGTAAAGTGCACCGACACGCCACACATTCAAGGAGAAACAGCATGGGCATGGCAGCGAAAGTCTTGTGGGGAGAAGGCCTGTTCCTGCGGCCGCAGCATTTCCAGTGCCAGGATCAGTATCACGAAGCGCGCCTGCATCACACGGCCAGCGCGCTGCATCCCTACCTGTGGGGCGTGGCGCATATGCAGTGGGACCTGGCGGCGCTGAAGACGGGCACCCTGCGCCTGCAAGCCCTGTCGGCGATCTTCCGCGATGGCGAAGTGTTCGAGGCGCTGGGCGACGGCGCGCCCGGCAGCGATACCCTGCCCCCGCCGGTGGACCTGGAAGCGCTGCCGCCGGCGGTGCAGGAAGTGCGCTATTACGCGGCACTGCCCATCCTCAACCGCGAAGGCATGAATTACACGGCGCAGGCATCAAAGGCAGGTACGCCGGCGGCCACGCGTTTTGCGCACGCCATGCGCGCCACGCCCGACCTGTTTACGGAGTCCGCCGTGGCCGACGTGGCGTACCTGAAAAAGACCGTGCGCCTGATTCCCGACAGCGAGGCACGCGGCTCCTACGACTGCCTGCCGCTGATCGCCCTGCGGCGCACGGTGTCGGGCGGCTTCGAGCCCGTGCCCTCGTTCGTGGCGCCCAGCCTGGCGATCGCTGGCGCGCCGCGCCTGCAGGGCGTGCTGGAACATCTGCTCGATGCCTTGCAGGCGAAAGTGAGTACGCTGCACGGCCACCACCGCGAGCCGAGCCGCAACGTGATCGAGTTTCGCTCCGGTGACGTGTCCTCGTTCTGGCTGCTGCACACGGTCAGCACGGCCGCCGCCGCGCTGATGCACTATGTGCGCCATCCGGCCCTGCATCCGGAGCGCCTGTACGAGGCCCTGCTGGGCCTGGCGGGCGGTCTGCTCAGCTACTCCAAGCACTACACCCTGGCCAGCCTGCCCGCCTACGACCACGCGCAGCCGGGCGCCTGCTTCGACGCCATCGATGGCATCATCCGCGAACTGCTCGACACCGTCATCTCGTCAAAATATTTTTCCATCGCCCTGCTGGAAGACAAGCCGTCGTATTACCTGGGCAAACTCGATTCGGGCAAGATCGACCAGCACACCACCTTGTACCTGGCGATTCGCGCCGCCATGCCCGCCATCGAACTGGTGGAGGTGGTGCCCGTGCGCGTCAAGGCGGGCGCGCCCGACGACGTGGAAAAATGCGTGCTCACGGCCATGCCCGGCCTGAAGCTGTCGCATGCGCCGCAAGTGCCGGCGGCCATTCCCGTGCGGCCCGACACCTATTATTTTTCGCTTGAAAACCGTGGTGCGCTGTATGAGCAGATGCTCAAGGCGCAATCGATTTCCGTCTACGTGCCGGCCGGCATACGCGACCTGCAGCTGGAACTGATCGTGGTGACGGCATGAGCCAGCTCATCGAACGGCGCGCTGCGCCCTCCCTGCTGGCAGCGCTCGGTGCCGCCCCGGCAGGCAGCAGCCGGCAGGCCGGCGGCGCCCTGCTGGACCTGATGCACGAAGGCTTTTACATGCTGTTCATGCTGAAGAACGGTTCGGCGCCCGGCGACGAGCAAAGCTTCATGGAGCGCATCACGGCCTTCCTCGACGAGTTCGAGCGCGAAGCGAAAAAGATCCGCGCCGATGGCGACGATATCGAGGCGGCCAAATATGCATTTTGCGCGGCCGTCGATGAAATCATCCTGGCATCGCCTTTCTCCCTGCGCAAGCAGTGGGAGCGGCGCCCGCTGCAGCTGCTGATCTTTGGCGACCAATTGGCCGGTGAACACTTCTTCGACCGCCTCGACGCCTTGCGCGGCAAGGGCGCCATGCGCGTGCAGGCGCTGCAAGTGTTCCACATGTGTTTGTTGCTGGGATTTCAGGGCAAGTTCGCCATCGACGGCGGCGAAAAACTCAGCTACCTGACGGCGCGCCTGGGCGACGAGATCGCCCACATCAAGGGCAAGAGCCGCGGCTTCGCGCCGCGCGCAGAGCGCCCCGACCAGGTGGTCAACAAACGCGGCAGCGACGTGCCGCTGTGGGTCCTGTCGAGCTTTTTCGCCCTGCTGGCCATCTGCGCCTACCTGGGCCTGAAAACGCATCTGACGCGCGCCACGCAAACAACGCTGGCCGCGTATGCGGATGTCGTCAAACTGGCGCCGCGCCCAGCACACCTGACCATCACCCTGCCCTGAACACCTCACAAAACCTACTGCGCGTCGGTATAGGCGGACTGCGATGCTCACCGTGCTCTAGCGCGGTTACGCTTCTCGACCGCCTCTCCCTTCCGCTCGCTACGGTTTTGTGAGGTGTCAACCCAATCTACTGCGCGATTCTGAACTCGATGCGCCGGTTTCTCGCCCGGCCATCGACCGTCGCGTTGCTGGCCACGGGACGGTCCGGTCCCTGGCCCGACACCAGTACCGCGTCCGGTGCGACACCCTTGCTGGCCAGGTAGGCATGCACGGCTTCCGCGCGCGCCTGGCTCAGGGCTACATTGCTGGCGCGCAGGCCCGTGTCGTCCGTGTGGCCGATCACCTCCACCTTGCGTCCCCTCAGCTTGAGCATGACGGCCGCCATCTCGTCGAGGATGGCCAGGCCGGTCGGTGTGATGGAGGCCTTGCCGCTGTCGAATTCGATGATGCGTTTGTCGAGCGCCGCATCGAGCAAGCCCTGCTCGGCCTCGGCCGCCTTGACGCGCAAGCCATTGTTGACGACATACGTGGGATTGAGGCTGGTGGCGATGTCGCTGGCGATCTGCTGACGCTGCGCCTCGTTCGCCACTTCGCCGCGCACGCTGACGTTGTTGCCGTCTATGCTGATCTGCCCACGTGAAATGAGCTTCAGGTTCGGCTCGATCAGCTTTTGCACGTAGGCGTTCCAGTTGGCCGGCACGGCCACGTTGCCGATGGCGATCTGGTCGACCACGCGCTCGACGCCATACAGTTCGCGCAG
>NZ_LT607651.1:520858-550591 GCF_900095265.1 Janthinobacterium sp. UMAB-56
CAGGGTGCCAGTGACGAGGACCTGCCCCGGCATCGGCGTCTGGGGCACTTGCGGCGCCTGCGTCTGGGCGCCGCAGGGAAGGGCTGCAGCAAGCAGCAGGAAGAAAATGGGAGATTTCATCGCAATCCTTCAGGCAAAGGTATCGGCAAACATGGCGCAGGCCGAGCGCAGCGACAGCTGCTCCTGCTGCAGGCAGGCGGACAGGCGGCGCAGCGCCGCATCGTGCCCCAGTTGCGCCTCAACCCAGTCGAGCTGGTCGAACACGATCAGGCGCTCGCTGCCGGCCTGCGGATCGATCAGCGCGCGCAAACCATGCGGGTCGGCGCCGCAAAAACCGATCACCAGCACCGGCGCCTCGTCGAGGTGGGAAAAGAACAGCGCCAGTTCGAAATCGGCCTGGCGCAGGAAAGGCGCGATCAGGTGCAGCCAGAAGCTGGCCACCAGTTCACGCAGCTGCGCGTCTTGCGGCAGCGGCAGCACCAGGCTTTTCTCCAGGCGCGGCAAGCCACTGCGGCGCACCGGCTGCAGCAGCAAACCCAGGCCCAGCAGCAATTCACGCACCGTCACTGGGAATGCGGGCGAGGCCAGCATGGTCTGCAAGCCATGCACCGTCTGCGCCTGCAAAAAAGCGGCCAGCCGCGCCGCGTGGCCAGGCGCGGCCGGTTCGACTTCGATCACGTTGCCGGCCAGCGCCAGCAGCGCCGGCCCCGGCTCGGCGCTGGCCAGAATACCTTGCGAGAGCTGCTCCACGCGCTGCCACAGCGGCGCCAGCGCCAGCGGGCTGCAGGCGACAAAGGCTTCGGCGTCTGCGACTTCCAGCGCGCCCATGGCCATGAAGGGAAAACGCCGCTGCGACTGGTCATTGCTCGCTTCAAGGCGCCCGGCGATGGCGCGCCGGCTGCGCGTGCCGACAAAGGCAAAGCGCAGCGGCGGCAAGGCGTCGTAATTGAGCTTCCAGCGCGGCTCCACCGTCAGGGCATTCATGACCTGTGCCAGCCAGTCGTCGAGCAGCTGCACCAGCGCATGATTGTCGCAAGCCTTGATGAAATCGCCGCGCGCGGGGATCTTGCCGAAGTAGCCGAGGCGCACCTGCTGTTGCGCGCGCGTCATGGCGCCGCTCCCGCCGCCGCAACAGCGGCAATGGCTGGCACGGGCGTGGCGGGAGCGCCCGGCGTGCCGACGATGGTCTCGGGCAGCTGCATGCCGCGAAAGCCCTGCTCCTGCAGCGCCGCAGTTCCGCCCGCACCCGTCGCCGCCGTTTCCGCGCTGCTGGTGATTTTCAGGTCGACCGCCACGGCCACCTCGCCACGCGCCCAGCGCAATTCGAACACGCCGCCATCCTTGCGCTTTTTGCTCGCCGCGTCGATCATGCGCTTCAAACCGAATTGCCCCGGCTCGTTGAACAGCTCCAGCGTGCGCCCGTCGAAGGTGACTGCCGTGATGCGCGCGCCCTGGATGCCCGCCGCGCTCTGCGGGCCGGGATGGACCATATTCGTCCACTGCGCCGGGGTGTTGCGGTAGCGCAGCTGCTGGCCATCGATCTCCAGCGTGTATTCCAGGGTGCCTGGCGCCGGCGATGGCTGGATCTGGAACACGGTTTGCGCCGCCGTCGAGGTGGCAGCCACGCCGCCCGCGCCCAGCGGCGCGATCCAGCCGGGAAAGCGCGCCACCACCTGCGGCGCCAGGCTGATGCCCATGTCGGCCCAGGTGCGCGGCGCCAGTACGTCGCCGCGCCGCACCACCAGCGGCCCCATGGAAGTGGTGACGAATTTCGCCACCAGGCCTTCGGGGCCGAAGAACTGGCCGATCTCCAGGTTGCTCGCCTCGATGCGCGCCGTGGGCGCAAACGGATACTTGTTCGCCAGCGATTTCTGGAACGGTTCATATACTTGCGCCGCCCAGGTCTTGTTGATATCAAGTTCGGCCGGCGCGACGATGACGGCAAAGGTCTGCATCAGCGGGCGCACGAGGATGGGGCGAAGCGCCTGCTTTTGCGCGTCGCTCATCCCAGTGAGCACCTGCTCGTCGACCAGTTTCAGGGCATCGGCCAGCTCGGAACCGCTGCCCTCCAGGGTCTGCTGCATGAACTGGCGCGCGCCCGGTCCCGCATCGCCCTGGTTCTTCAGCAAGTTCAAACGACTGCGCAACTTCGACAGCGCCTCCAGGTAGGCGCGCATCAGGGAGGCATTGTTGTCCCTGGCCGCCACCAGCTTGCCCACGCCGGCAAATTCGCGCCCCACGGGACCCATGGGTTTATCCAGGCGGGCCGGATCGATCTGCGCATGCATGCCCGGATTGACTGTCAGCTGCGACGGCGCGCGGCGCAGCACGGTTTCCTTGAACCAGGCGATGATGCCCCGCTCGGCCTTGCGCAATTGCGCATTCTGCAGCGCCGGGTTGTCCCACGAGGTTTCCTCGTAGATGGTCGTCAGCAGTTTGGCAATCGGTGACGACTGCGGGTCGCCCAGGCGGTTCATCGCTTGCACGGCGCCGTCAAAGCCTTTCAGGTCGGCGACAGCGACGCCCTGCACGAATTTTTGCCATTCGCGTGCGTAGTCGGCCTTGTACATGGCCACCAGGTTTTTCTCGATCTGCTCCGGACTGCCTTCCAGGGTCAGGTCGTCGGTGGAAGCGCTTTTCAACACCCAGTCGGCGCTTTGCAGCTCGCGGTTGGCGGCATCGCGAAACGCGCCTTCGACGAACTTTTCCCACGCCTGGCGTGTAAAGGCGCCGGAGACGGCGTAACTGCCCGCCAGCAGCGTTTGATCCTGTTCGCCGACGATGCGCGCCACCGTCATGCCGGGAAAACGTGTCGAAGCGCGCGCCTTGACGTCGGCATACACGCGCTCGCGGGCAGGCATGCCGCGCACCACGCGGCGCAGGTTTTCGCGGGCCTGGTCAACCAGCGCCAGCTTCTGTTCGATGCGCGGCCAGGATGGGTCGCCGATCTGCGCCAGGTAAAACGTCAGCAGCCGTTCGGCGCTGCGTATCATCTGCTCGCGCGGCATGGCGCCCCGGTTGCCCTCCAGCCAGCCGCGCCAGAAACGCGTCAGCTGGTCATTCAAGTGACTGCTTTCGGCATGCGTCTTATCGGCCAGCATCAGATAGGTTTTCAGCGCGTTGTAAGCATCTTCCACATTCGTCGCGCTGGCCTCCTGGTACTGTACACCGCGCGGCGCGGCAGCTGTGGCGGCCGGCGTCTGCGGCGTGCGCGCCGCAGGCTGCAGCTGGTCGGCGCTGGCGTTCATCTCGAACAGCAAGGCTTCCAGCGCGCCCGCCACGGGGGTGAGCATGACCTGGCGCGCGCCGGAAAAATATTCCTCGCGCAGCTTGCGCTCGATCAACTCGCCCTGATACAGGCCCAGGCGCAAGGACCAGGGCCTTTGTGTGCGGTACGCTTCCAGCTGCTCGATGCGGTCCTGCAATATCTCGAGCGCTTCCAGGCGCGACTGCAAGTCCAGGCGCTGTTCCTGCAGCTTCAGCACTTTATGTAAATCGGCCTCCACGTTGGCCACCAGTTGCCGGTTGCCCAGGTAGGACCAGCTCCAGCCGCCCAGGCAGGCACCGAGCGACACCGTCGCGGCAAAGAACACGGCATATTTGAAGCGCAGCTTGGCGCGGTTGGCATAGTTGGCGACCAGGTGCTTGTCGGCAAAGATCACCTTGCGAAACAGCTCCAGCAAGAAATAGCCATGCTGGCGCGCACCCGCAGGCAGCATGGCAGGGCTGGGCGCGAAGGCCAGGTCGAAGCGGCGCGCCACCTGCTGCGAAGAGGCACTCACGGGCTCGCCCTCCTGCAGCGCGCTGGTAAAGTAAAAGCCGCGGAAGACAGGCTGGAACTGGAACGGGTTTTCCTCGAACAGGGTGGCGATGAAGGCGCGCAGGGCCGGCTTGATGGCGGCAAATTCCAGCGGAAAGGTAAAGACGCCGGGCGCCATCGTCTTGCGTTGCCGGTGCGCCATGTTGGCCAGGCTCAGCTCCGTCAAGCCATCGTGCAATTCATCGAAACTCTGGTCGAAAAAGGCCAGCAAGTCGGCCGTGCGCAGCTTGCGCTGGTAAGGCATGGTGGCGCCCCAGACGCGCTCGCGCTCGCTGCGCTCGGCAGACGCGAAAAACTCCGTGAAGCCGGCGATCAGGTCCGCCTTGGTAAACACGATGTACAGGGGGGCGAACACTTCCAGGCGTTCGATGACGTCTTGCACACGCTTGCGCAAGCTGCGCGCCAGTTGCATGCCGACGTCGGGGTCGCCGCTCAGTTCGTCGATGCTGACGGCGATGAGGATGCCGTTGATGGGTGCCTTGCGCCGGTATTTCTTCAACAGGTCGAGAAAGCCGAACCACTCGCCACGGTGCTCATCGACGATGCAATAGCGTCCCGCCGTGTCGAGCACGATGCCGTCCGTGGTGAAAAACCAGTCGCAATTGCGCGTGCCGCCTACACCTTGCACGATCTTGCCGTCGGCGAAGGGGAATTGCAGGCCCGAATGCAGGATGGCGCTGCTCTTGCCGGCGGCCGGATTGCCGATGATCATGTACCACGGCAATTCGTACAGAGCGGCGGCGCCCGATTTGAGACCCAGCTTGGACGTCTTGATGGTCTCGATGGCGGCCAGCATGCCCGTGCGTACGGCGTCGAGTTCGCCCTGCTGCGTGCTGCAGGCCGTCGAAGCCGAGGCCGCTTGCGCGGCGGCGATCTCGGCCTCGTTAAGGATGGCCTGGCCCAGCGCCTGCGCAGCGCGCCGTGCGCGGCGCCGGCGCCACAGCCACAGACCGAGCCAGGTGAGAAAGGCCAGCAGCAGCAAGGCCAGCACCCAGATCAGCGCCACTTCCAGCACCTCGGCGCCCAGGTACAGGAAGACGGCCAGCGCCACGAAGCCGAGGATGGTCAGATTGCGGCTGTCGGTGAGGAAATGCCAGAGTCGTCGCAGCATGATGAGCCCAGGGTGAGGTCGCAAAGCAGGAGGAATGCCGCCGCGCAGCGAGGCGGAGTCGGCCCATGCTGACAGCAATGCGGCGCGCCTTCGTTGACATATGACAAGTAGCAGGCGCCCGCACGCGGCAATCGCCGGCGTGCCATTGACGCTGCGCAAGCAAGCTTGCAGCTGTGAAAATCAGGCCGCTACGCGGCGCTAGAATGGCTGGCGCGGCTTACTTGCCCAGCACGCGCGGTCGCGGCAATTCCGTATGGCCAAAATCCATCATGGTCCAGCGCCCGCCCCAGCGCAGGCCCACTGATTCTGCCGTCACGCCATATAAACGGTAGCCGCGCATGGCCCAGGCATTTTTTTCAGAAATGATGAGCTTTCCTTCATGCATGAATGCGCAATCGGCCGCCAGGCCATACTGGTGATAGCTTTGAAACGCCCGGGCGTTGGTCACGTTCGGGCCGGCCGCCGCCAGTTGATCCTGGCGCGCGGGGCTGCGATAGCCTTCCAGCAAGACCATCTCATAGCCATGCACGTCCTTCATGATCTTGAAGACCAGCAGCAGGCGCTGCGCGTAATCGTGGTCGAGCAATTGCCAGTTGCGGCTGGCGCCGCCCAGCAGCGGGCGCAGCTCGCTTACTTCCGCCGTGGAAAACAGCAGTGGCGGCAGGCTCAAAGGCGGCACCAGCTGCTCGCCTTTCAGCAAGTCGCTGACCTGGTCATTGATCGCATGACGCTGGTCAGCATAGCCGCGCAATTCGATGCGCTCGCTGGACAGCCAGGCCAGCAGCGGCGGCACGATGATCAGCACGCTGCCGGCCAGGCTCAGCCAGCGATGCCGCCACAGCAACTGCCGGGCACGCGCCATGCCCGAGCCCGTGTGCAGCCGCGCCCGCCGCCACCGTGCGCCACTGCCCCCCTTCAGGTGCTGCGCGCGCCGCTGCATGCGCCAGCCCAGGTTGACGAGGGTGTGCAGCATGAGGGCGCGGCCGCCGGGAAACAGCAGCAGCCAGCAAGCAAAACAGGCCAGCAAGAAATACATCAGGACCAGGGCGACGAACATGGGGCGCTCCGTGACGGGGATAGTCGGGGCCGGGCAGCGTGCTCAGCCGTATCGCTAGATCGTAGGCGTGCGCAGCCCGCATGGGCGCGGTATACATCAAGGTCAGTCGCATTTATTCCACTGCGGAGGTGATATTTTGTCTGTATTGAAAACCGGGGATGGCCAGGTGCGCAGTCCCAACTTGCTGGACAAGGCCGGCGCGGCTGGCACGCGCATCGAAGGCATGGGTATCCTGTCGCAACTCGAGCACGGCGTCGCCGCGCCCGTGGCCAAGCCGGCCCGGCACTGGCGCCCTGGCTGGCGGCACTGGGCCGCTGGCGCGCTATGCCTGGCTGTGCTGGCCGTGCTCGCCTACGACACGCAGGTCCTGCCCCTGCCGACAGCCCCCGCAACGGTCACGACGGCGCCCGTCATGCCAGCGCCAATGGTGCTGCCGCAGGCGGCGCAGGCAGCCACCATCGTCAATACGGCGGGCCCGCCCTTGCCTGCGGCCTCCGCCAAGACAGCAGCGGCGAGGCCGAGTGCACCGCGCAAGGCGCCACCGTCCGCGCGCCCACAGGGGGCGAGGCCGGCTGCCGCGCAAGGCGACAGTGATGTCGCCTTGCTGACGGCCATGGTGGCCCATGCGCACCGGCAAGAAGGCCTAGCAAAACCCGTGCGCGATGTGGTGCAGCGCAGGCAGGAAGACGAAACGGCGGAACTGTTGCAGCGCTGCAAGCAGCTGGGCCTCATCGAAGGCATGCTGTGCCGCTCGCGCATCTGCTCGGGCCGCTGGGACAGCGATCCTGCCTGCCATTGAGGCCGACGCGCCCGACGGTACGTCAGGCCGGCTTGTCGCGGGTGGTCAATACCAGATGATCCAGGCGGTCTATCCTATGCTTCTCGGGTGAGTGGCCGCGTCCATGCGGCCTTGTAAAAAGCCTTCCATCAGCGCCAGCAATGCCTGCGGCTGCTCCTGGTGCGGCGTATGGCCGCACTGCTCGACCATGGCGGGTACGGCGTTGAGCGCCTGCGCCACGATCGTATCGACCTGGGCCGCGCTGCCGTACTGGTCCTCGCCGCCCTGCACCACCAGCGCCGGGCATTCGACGGAGGGCAGCAGATACTCGATGTTCCAGAACTGGAATCCATAGCTGAGCCAAGTATCCGACCAGGCCTTGAAGATGGTTTCCGTCTTGTCGCCATGGTATTTCGCCAGCGCCCGCAGCTTGCCCTCACCAAACGCCGCGTCCGCCACACGGATGCCATCGAGCGTGATGCCCTCGACAAATACGTGCGCCGCTTCGGTGATAATGCCGCGCAAGCGCGGCGGCTGCTGCGCCGCATAGATCAGGGCGATGCTGCCGCCATCGGAGTGGCCGATCAGAAAATGGTCCTGCCCCGGCAGCAGTGCCGCGAGCACCCGCGGCAGCTCGCACAGCGCGTAGTCATGCAGATAATGCAGTTGGCGGCGCGCCGCCAGCGGCGACGACTGCCCATAACCGTGGCGGTCATACAGCAAGCCGCGGCAACCCGTCGCCTGGCATAGCTGCGCGGGAAAATCTTTCCACATCGCACAACAACCGAGCCCCTCGTGCAGGAATACCAGGCAGGGCTTGGCAAGATCGCCCTCGATCAATTCGTAATAGATATCGGTTTCGGCACTCAGGTTCAGTATCGGCATGGGCTAGGCTCGCAAGACGTTCCGCTCGACAGGTCGGCTGCGCCTATTGTGCCATTGTCCTGCCCGGCATGCGTGGCGCCCCGTAAAAATAGACTACGGGAAAAAATCTTGCGGCTTGCCTGCAAGGAGTTTGCGCCAGCACAAGTTAGCGCCGTTTTTCCGGCTGCGCTGCGTACTTTTTGTCCCTTCGTTTGCCTAGAATGGTTCATTCCAACAGCATGGAGCAGACGGCTACCTTATCAGCCAGGAAGTGACACTGGTCGTCACGGCAACAGATAAGGCGTCTTGCCGCACGACGACAGGTGCGGCGTCCAAACTATCGATCAGGAGTACATCATGGATATGAAAGTAGAACATCGCACCGGTAGCAACCTGGCCCTGGAAACTACCGATCTGCCGATGGAGCAGGAAGGAAAAAGCGCCAAGGGCGCGGCCGCACAAGACTTGAACTTGAGCACCGCCGCCTTCACCACCTATTACACGTGGAGCGCCAATGGCGTGCATCCTTCGGTCAACTTCACCAATGCCAACGTGAAGGCCAATTCGCGCGTGCTGCTCAACATCAGCGAATATGGCGCGAATGCCCAGGACCGTTTCATCGGCGCCGCCCGCATGGCCGTGTACAACATCGCCCCGTATAACGGCGGCTTCCGTGCCTGGGTGGATATTTCCTGGGGCAGTCCGCTGAAGGTCCGTTTCGATGTGTTTGTCGATCCCTGATCCGGCAAACACTGCGCGTGCCCCTGCCACCAGCGGGCCGGCATCGCGCGCATCGCCAAGACACAGAAGCGATGGCAAGCGTGGATGGGAAACCGTGCGCGCATGACAAAAGGGCCACGTGTTGCCACGTGGCCCTTTGCTACTGCTTGTTCTGGCTCCCCGACCTGGACTCGAACCAGGGACCTGCGGATTAACAGTCCGTCGCTCTACCAACTGAGCTATCAGGGAAAGGAGGCCGAATTATATACGTCAAAATTTCGCATGTCCAGTTTCAATCCGCATGGCCAGAAAAAGACGCCGCCAGGACACAAGCGTCGCCAGGTGGCTGGGTCCGTCTGCGCGGCAACACGCAAGATAGTAGAATAGCCAGGCCTTGCCGATACGGAAGGCGCACAACGGCATGCCGGCAACGGGGCGTCAACCACGCCGCCGCCCGGACATGCACTTGCAAGTTTCACCTTGCCCCTGGTTTACTGCTCTCGGCCGATATGACAGAATCAAGCGCACCCCTGGTTGACAAGCCCGGCAGCGGCGACAGTTCGGCAGAAATTGCCGAGCATATGGCGGTCGCCATCGTGGCGCGCCAATTGCCGCCCGGTACACGGCTGCGCGAAGAGGCGCTGTGCCGGCTGTATGGCGTTAGCCGCACCAAGATCCGCGCCGCCCTGCTGATTCTGTCCAAGGATAAACTCATCCGCATGGTGCCCGACAAGGGTGCCTTCGTCAGCCAGCCGACGGAAGCGGAGGCACGCGACATCTTTGCCGCGCGGCGCATCATCGAAGCGGCCTTGGCGCGCGAATTCGTTGCGCGGGCCAAAGCCGCCGATTTCAGGATGCTGGAACGGCACCTGAAAGCGGAACGCCAGGCGCTGGCGCAAGCGACGCCACTGCGCTCGCAACTGCTGGGCGACTTCCACGTCTTGCTGGCCGATATCGCCGGCAACGCCGTCCTGCGCGACATCGTGCGCGAACTGGTGGGCCGCAGCTCGCTCATCACCATGCTGTACCAGTCCGGCCACGCTGCCGCCTGCTCGTGCGACGAACACGGCCGCTTTCTCGAGGCGGCGCGCAGCGGCGATGCCGACCTGGCGGCGCGCCTGATGGTCGAACACCTGGCACACGTGGAAGCGGCCTTGCGCTTCGACGGCAGCACCGGCAACGCCAGGAAAGACCTGGTGGCGGCGCTGCTGATGTAAGCTGCGCCATCAAGCTGCTCCATCAAAAAAGGCCGCCCTTGCTGATGCACGGGCGGCCTTGTCGTTGCGACGGCAACTGCTTGCCGACGCCTGCCCTGCTCTCCCGGTTATTCGTGCAAATAGATAAACTTGAACAGGAAGATGGCGGCGATGATGTAAGCCACCACGGAGACCTGCTTGCCCTTGCCCGTCAACAACTTCAATACCGCATAGGTGATGAAGCCGAAGGCGACGCCGCTGGCCACCGAATAGGTAAACGGCATCATCAGCGCCGTGATGGCGGCAGGAATGCTTTCCGTGCTGTCATCCCAGTCGATATAGGTCAGTTCGCGCAGCATCAAACAAGCCACGTACAGCAGCGCGGGGGCCGTCGCGTACGGCGGCACCGTGTGCGCCAGCGGGGCGAAGAACAGGCTGCCCAGGAACAGCAGCGCAACGGCCACGGCCGTCAAGCCCGTGCGCCCGCCAGCCTGCACGCCAGCCGCGCTCTCGACGAAGGCCGTGGTGCTGGACGTGCCCAGGCAGGCGCCGGCGGCAATCGCCGTGCTGTCAGCCAGCAAGGCCTTGTTCATGCGCTCCATCTTGCCGTCTTTCAACAAGCCGGCACGGTTGGCCACGCCCATCAAGGTACCCGTCGCATCGAACAATTCAACCAGGAAAAACACCAGTACCACGTTGACGATGCCGATCGACAGCGCGCCCATGATGTCGAGTTTGAACAGGGTCGGCTCGATGGCAGGCGGCGCCGAGACTATGCCGTTGAACTGGTTGCCGCCGAAGAAGAAGCTGGCGATGGTGATGGCGAGGATGCCGATCAGGATGGCGCCCGGCACTTTCAGGCGGTCCAGCGCGACGATGATGAAGAAACCGAGGATGGCCAGGATGGGCGCCGCCTGGTGCAAGTCGCCCAGCGCGATGATGGTGGCCGGGTTCGACACCACCACGCCGGCGCTTTTCAGGGAAATAATCGCCAGGAACAGGCCGATACCGACGGTAATGGCCGTGCGCAGCGCGGGCGGGATGCTGTTGATGATCATTTCGCGCACCTTGAACAGGCTGACCAGGATGAACAGACAGCCGGAAATGAAGACGGCGCCCAGCGCCACTTCCCAGCTCATGCCCATGCCCTTGACCACCGTATACGAGAAATACGCGTTCAAGCCCATGCCCGGCGCCAGCGCGATCGGGTAGTTCGCGTACAGGCCCATGATCAGGGTGCCGATGGCGGCCGCCAGGCAGGTGGCAACAAAAACGGCGTCTTTCGGCATGCCTGCGTCACCCAGGATGGACGGGTTGACGAAGATAATGTAGGCCATCGTCAGGAACGTGGTCAGGCCGGCCAGCAGCTCCGTGCGCACATTGGTCCCGTTGTCCTTCAGTTTGAAATAGCGTTCCAGGAACTGCATGATTAACCCCTTGTTTTGGTAAAACCGCGCACATGGTCTTGGACTATGCGCATCTTTTTTTCTTGCAACGACGCTTTACTTGCTCGGCGCGCCGGCCGGTTTGAAGGCCCACCAGCGGCTGCCCGCGAAATTCCAGACCAGCCCGATTCCCGTCGCCAGCACCTGCGCCAGCCAGTAATACCAGCCCAGCTGGTGTACCAGCAGCCACATCAGCCCCGTATTGATGCACCAGCCGATGCCCAGCAAGGTGAAATACTTGCTGGCCGCCTCGCCGTGTCCCTTGTCGCTTTTAAACGTGAAAAAGTAATTGAGGAGGTAGTTGACGACGGAACCCAGGATGTAACCGATGCCGGAAGCGGCGGCGGCGCTGATGCCTGCCCATTCGACGCCGCCCCACAGCACGCTGTATTGCACGGCCGTGCCGGAAGCGCCGACGGCGGCGAAACGTAAAAATTGCTGATGCAGGGAGTGGGACATGGTCAATTTTCAAATGAGGCGAAAACAATCGCCAGGATAGTGCCAGAATAAAAAATGGCTACGATTGCTCGTAACCATTTTTCAGCCTGCATTTTACTGCAAGTTGCACCCAACGTTCATATTCGCCGCCGCTGCGACGCTTATTCCTTGCGTTGGCGGCGCCGGCGCAGCCACACCAACAGCGCGATCAGTAACAAGATACCCGCGATGCCGCCCGGCAGCATGAACGGTTGTGCCCGCGCCAGGAAGGGTTTGTCGCCACCGTTGCGCGCCTGCGCCACATACGCAGGGGTGACGGACACTTCCGGGTTGCCATACTGTTTCAATACGTAATTGGCGATCGAGGCGATCTGCTCGTCCGTCAAGGGCTGCACATAGGAACGCTGGTCGAAACGGGGCATGAACGCTTCATGCTCTTCCCGCTCGATCTTGCGCTCGACGCCAAACAGAATGGCCGACACCAGGTTGGCCGGCGTGGCGCCACCGGTGGCCGTGTTGTGGAACAGGGCCGGATAGCTTTGCCCCGTGCTGCCGGCGCCGCTGGCCGAATGACAGCTGGCGCAATAGCCGGAAAACAGCACGGCGCCGCTGTTGAGCGAATGCCGCTCGGTGGCGCCGACCATGCCGCGCAACGCAGCTTCTTCGCTGGCGGCGCTGCCATGGCTGAAGGCGGCCTTGGTCTGCCCCGGCGCGCGCACGGGCGGCACCGTGCGCAAGTACGCGACGATGGCGGCCACGTCGTCGTCACGCAAAAATTGCAGGCTGTTCTGGATGGCTTCGGCCATGCCGCCTGCCGCCTGCCCCTTGCCTTCCACGTGGCCCGTCTTCAGGTAAGCAGTGAGTTCCCCATCCGTCCACGCGCCGATACCGCTGACCTTGTCGGACGTGATGTTCGGCGCATGCCAGGAACCGAGTGAAGCCCCCGCCAGGGTCTGGCTGCCGATTTCCCCCATCAGCACATTGCGCGGCGTGTGGCAGGCACTGCAGTGCGCCAGGCCTTCGGCCAGATAGGCGCCGCGGTTGATCTGCGCACTCTTTGCCGGGTCGGGAACGAAACGCTTATTGTCGAGGAACAAGCTATTCCAGGCCAGCATCGACAGGCGCACATTGAACGGGAATGGCAAGGCCGTCTGGCGCGCCGGCACATCGACAGGCTTGACTGCCTGCATGAAGTAGTAATACAGGTCGCCCACGTCCGCATCCGTCAGCTGCGCATAGCTGGTGTAGGGCATGGCCGGATACAGATGACTGCCATCGGCGCGCACGCCGGCACGCAGGGCGCGCGCAAAGTCGGCTTCCGTGTAGTGGCCGATGCCGCCCTTTTTCGAGGGTGTGATATTCGTCGCGTAGATCGTGCCCAGCGGCGAGTCGATGGCATAACCGCCCGCATACGGCTTGCCGCCGGCAGCCGTATGGCACGCCATGCAGTCGGCCGCGATAGCCAGGTAGCGGCCCCGCTCCAGGCGCGCATCGGGGCCAGCCGCAGCGGCTGCAACGGGTGCTGCCGGACGGTCCGGCGTCAGGGTGACGGACGACACCTGTGTCACGGCGTGCGCGGCCAGCGGCAAGCCGGCCGCCAGGGTCAAACCCAGCAAGAGGCCGCGCATCATGCTGCCTCCCTTGCCAGGGTGCGGGCGATATCGTCGGCTGCGCGCAGGCCGAGCGCGGCCATGCTGAGGGTGGTGTTGACGACGCTGGCCGATGGCATGGCGCCGCCACCCGGCAACCACAAATTGGCGTGATCGTGGGCGCGGCAATTGCCATCGACCACGGAGTCAAGACGATTCGATCCCATGATGACGCCGCCCATGATGTGGTTGTTCGCGTTCAGGCTGCTGGTGATATGAAATTCCACGGCGCCGAACAGCTTGCCGATGTGTTCGAGCTGCGCATGCGCAGCCTTCGCGCCATTGCGCACGTAATCGCCCACGTCATAATAAATGTCGGGACAGGCCAGGCCCAGCGGGTCCTTGCGCGTCTTGCTCAAGGTCAAACGGTTGTGCGCCTCGGGCAAGGGTTCCAGGCTGATCGACAGGTCCACGCCAAAGGCGGCGCGGCGACGGATTTCATCATCGAGATCCTTGCCCACCAGGCCCAGCTTCAACGACTGCTGGGTTGCCGGCCCCACCCTGGTGATATTGTTCAGGATCATCTTGTTGGCCGAATACTGCGCGCGGAAGGCGCCATCGCGCGGCCCCACCAGACAGCTGCTCTGCGCGGGTCCACGGCCCGTCCAGATCGGTTCATTGGCCAGGAAGGTACAGTGAAAACCCGAATGGTCCATCATGTTGCGGCCCACCTGGTCGGAACTGTTGGCGATGCCGTTCGGATTGTTCTGGTTGGCCGCCAGCAACAGCAAACGCGGCGTTTCGATGCCATTGCAGGCAATCACGAAGGCCTTGCCGGTCGCCATGTGCGACTGTTTTTTCGCGTCATACCAGTGCACGGCAGTGACGCGGTTATTCTGGTCCGTGTCGATGCGGTAGACGACGGCCTCGGCCAGCACGCCCGCGCCCTTCAGCTCGGCCCGCTCCACATGGTGGATGCCGTTGTACATGGCGCCGATGGGGCAGATCGGCTGACAATTATTGTTGCCGCAGCAAGTGGGACGGCCCTGCCATGGGCGCGTCGAGCGGCCCTGCGGAATCGGCACGGAACGGTAGCCGTGCGGGTTGACCACTTCGGCGAAGCGCTTGTCGCCATAGCCCCAGGGCACCATGTCCATCGGATACGGCGCGCTGCGCTCGCTGGGCGACTGCAGCGCGGGATCGTTGGGGCCGGCCACGCCCATTTCCTGCTCGGCGCGGCAATAGTAGGGCTCCAGCTCATCATAGGAAATGGCCCAATCGCGCCCCACCCCGTAATCGCTCTTCATGCGCATGTCGGACGGCAAGTGGCGCCAGCACGACGCGGCCCAGTGCCAGGTGGTTCCGCCCACCGTGCGCAGATAGCCCTGCTGGAAACTGCTGCCGCTGGGGCCGGACAATTCCACATAATTATTCTTCGGGAAATACAACGGTGCCGGCGCGTTGTCCGCCTGCGGATACAGGCCCTGGAAGTCGGAACCGACACGGTTCTCGAAGGGCATGTTGCGCCAGTTCTCTACGGCCTGGCCACGCTCGATGCGCAGGCCCGCTTCCAGCATGATCACGGAATGGCCTTGCGCGGCCAGTTGGTCGGCCATCATGGCGCCCACGACGCCGGACCCGACGATGACGACATCGGCGACGACGTCGCCATTACTCTTGAATTGGGGTGCTTTCATTTTGCTTGCTTGCCTTTCGGTTCTGGAGTGCCGGTAGTAGCCGGGGCCGGTACGGGTTTTGGCGCCACGGGGGCGGACACGCGCACTGCAGGCGGCGCCTTCAGCCACCACAGGGGACCGTAATTGCAATAGGTCGGCACGACCTGGCCATCGGCCACCGTGCGGTACATCAAGGCTTCCGCATACGCGACGACGATGGACTTCGTGCCCTGCGCCGCGTTGCCGGCGACAGTGCCCGTGTACCAGGCGGCGACGATGGCCAGCGCCAGCTCGCGCAGAGTCGCATCGGCGGCGCTGGCGGCTGCCAGCAGGGCCTTCGCTTCCTGGCCCGTGACGAGCAGCGCGCCGAGCCGCGGCAAGCGCTCGGCGAAACCGGGCACGTTGGTGCGCATGGCTAGCTCGATGCGCGCCGCCGTCACGGCGGACAGATCGCGGTGGCCCGTGATCGATTGCGACAAGGTGTAAAACAGCATGCTGGCGGGCGCCGGGCCAGGCGCCGGAGCGCTGGCCGGCGCCTGCATGGCGGCCGACAAGGGATTGCTCCAGAAACCGGCCTGCGCCAGCAAGGCGGCCAGGCCGATCAGGGCGTGACGGCGGCTGAGGCGAGGAAGGACTGAAACGGATGTTGCAGATGGATCGCTGCCTGAATGGTTCATGAGACTCCCGCAAGACTTGTTGTTTTGTTGACTTAGATGATAGCGCTACATGGCATTTGCGCGCATGGAACCGGTTCCATATTATCCTACATAAATAAATTGTTTGCCGATGTAGTACTACTCCCAAGCATCGGCCTTTGCAATTTCGCTTTTCACTCAGGCAAAACACCAGTCTTGGACGCCCAGGCGGGGCATAGGCAGCAAGCATGGCGGCGCCCTTGAAATGATTGCAAGCACGCGAAAAAATCGGCAACATGGCCAATGTATGCACGTTTGCGCCATTGCCACCATTCGCCGCCATCCGCAACCACCTACCGGAGCACCGATGCACGCCTTGCCGCTTTCCGAGCTCGCCCTGGTCCTCGCCAGCTTGCCCGCCCCCTACCAGTTGCGCCTCCAGCGCGACGACGACGATGGCTTTGCCGCCGCGCTGTACAGCTCCACGCGCGACGACCTGCGCCAGATGCCGGCCGAGCCCGCCGTCATCGAACAATTGATCAGCATGCAGCGCCGCATGCAAAGCCACGCCTATCGCCAGGCGTATCCGCACGCGGCATACCTGGTGCTGCAGCACGGCGACACCCCTGTCGGCCGCCTGATCCTGGATCGCCAGGATCAGGTGCTGCACCTGGTCGATATCGCCATCGTGCCCGCCGCGCAAGGCCAGGGCGCCGGCAGCGCCGTGCTGCGCGCCCTGCAGGCGCAAGCGGGCGCGCAGCAATGGCAAATCCACCTTGCCGTCAACAAAAACAACGCCGCCGCGCGCGCACTGTACCGGTGGCTGGATTTTCGCCTGCGCGGGGAAAACGCGGTGCAAGAGCAACTGGAATGGCGCGCGCCATAGTGCCGCCACACCGCAACTGGCACGCTGCGCCTGCCTGCGCAAAGTGCTCGCCACCCCATGCAACTCACGCGGCAGCGTCACCACGCGCACAAATAAACTGCGCCCTGAAACGCAAAAAGCCCAACCGGTTAAGGCTGGGCTTTTTGCTGCTGCATGTTCTGGCTCCCCGACCTGGACTCGAACCAGGGACCTGCGGATTAACAGTCCGTCGCTCTACCAACTGAGCTATCAGGGAAAAGAGGCCGCATTCTATAGGGGAAATTTTCCGCTGTCCAGATTTCCGCCAGAAAAATGTGTAGTTTCCGGCGTCACCCCGCCCGGCAGCGGTCAGCCTGGTTGCTCTTGCGGGTAGTAGTCAAACACCAGCACCCGACCCAGCCATGGCTTGAGCTGCTCGACAAACGTCAGATGGGCCGGATGGGTCAGATACACATCGCGCCCGGCGGCGTCGTCGAAAGTCAGGGTAAAGCAATCGGTAAAACCGTCATCGAGGCCTTCCGGGCTGACGTTCGGCCCCCATTCAAATTGCCGCACGCCGGGTATGCGGTGTTTCAGCTGGGAGAACTCGTAGATGAGCTCGGCGTGCTTGGCAGACGTAATGCCATCGAGGAAGTCGCACAGGACGATATGGCGCAAGGCGGAGGTACAGGTCATGGGAAGGTGCTCCTGATGTGATGCATTCAGGATAGCGCAAAACGCGATCACGCACCGGCCGGCCCTGCGGGCTGCTGCGGAAAACAAAAAAGGCCATGTTTTTCAACATGGCCTTCCGAATTCTGGCTCCCCGACCTGGACTCGAACCAGGGACCTGCGGATTAACAGTCCGTCGCTCTACCAACTGAGCTATCAGGGAAAAGAGGCCGTATTATATAGGGCAAAGTCCGTGCTGTCTAGATTCCCATGGGGAAATTCCCATCCCAACCCCAAGCTGCCCGCCGGCGCCGCAAAACAAAAAAGGCCACGTTTTTCAACGTGGCCTTTCGAATTCTGGCTCCCCGACCTGGACTCGAACCAGGGACCTGCGGATTAACAGTCCGTCGCTCTACCAACTGAGCTATCAGGGAAAAGAGGCAATATTATATGTCGCTTATTCCATATTTGCAAGACGGATACTGCATCCCGACAAACACGGCCATCGCCGACTTTCTACCACCATCAGCGCCGCACTTGCATGCAGCGCCGAAGAAGCAAGATCTTAAAGCACTTTGGCGATCGCGTCAATAACGATGTCGATATTGCGCGAATTCAATGCTGCCACGCAGATACGGCCCGTATCGACGGCGTAGATCGATTGCTCGCGCAAGGATGCCACTTGTTCCTTGCTCAGGCCCGAGTACGAGAACATGCCGATTTGCTGGCGCACGAATTCGAAATCGTGGCCTGGCGCCTTGGCTTTCAGCTTTTCCACGAAGGCATTGCGCATTTCGCGGATGCGCACGCGCATGCCGGCCAGTTCTTCTTCCCACAATTGGCGCAGTTCCGGCGTGGCCAGGACGGTGGCAACGACCTTGCCGCCATGCGTAGGCGGGTTCGAGTAGTTGGTGCGCACGACGCGCTTCAATTGCGACAGCAAACGTGCCGCTTCATCGGCGCTGGCAGCGACGACGCTCAGGGCGCCCACGCGCTCGCCATACAGCGAGAACGATTTCGAGAACGAGTTCGACACCAGCAGCGGACCACCAGCATCCGCAAAGCGGCGCACCACGGCGCCATCTTCGGCGATGCCGTTGGCAAAACCCTGGTAAGCCATGTCCAGGAACGGCACCAGACCGCGCGAGGTGACGATGGCGATGATCTGGTCCCACTGGGCCACGCTCAGGTCGGCGCCGGTCGGGTTGTGGCAGCAAGCGTGCAGCACGACGATGGAGCCGGCTGGCATGGCGTTCAGGCTGGCCAGCATGCCATCGAAGTTCACGCCGTGGGTGGCGGCATCGTAATACGCGTAGTTATTCACGACGAAACCGGCGTTCTCGAACAGCGCGCGGTGGTTTTCCCAGCTCGGGTCGCTGATGTAGACCTGGGCACCCGGCGCGAAGCGCTGCAGGAAATCGGCACCAATCTTGAGTGCGCCGGTGCCGCCGATGGCTTGCACGGTAATGGCGCGGCGCTCTTGAATAACGGCGGTATCGGCGCCAAATACGAGTTCCTGCACCGCCTTGTCGTAGGCGGCCAGGCCTTCGATCGGCAGATAGGTGCGTGGGGCGGCCTGTTCGATCAGAATGGCTTCTGCCTTGCGTACGCAAGCTAACAGAGGCACTTTACCGTTGTCGTCATAATAGACGCCAACGCCCAGATTGATTTTGGCGGGATTCTGGTCCGCGTTAAATGCTTCGGTGATGCCCAGGATCGGGTCGCGTGGGGCCATCTCGATGGCGCTAAACAGACTGGCAGAAACAGTTGGGTTCGTCATGATAAGATTGGATTCGATTGGAAGCAGGTTCACAGCGGAGTTGTAGACAGCGCCCCAAAATACAACGCCAGGGCCGCCAGCAGAGCACTATTCTAACAAAGGTCTGATTCACATGCCCGAATTATCTACCGCCAGCGAGGCGGAAAGCGCAATTATCTCTTTCCCGAACTCCCCCTTCAAGCTGCACCAGCCCTTTCCTCCGGCCGGCGATCAGCCGGCAGCGATCGCCCAGTTATCCGAGGGCATCGCCGACGGACTGGCCTTCCAGACCCTGCTTGGCGTGACCGGTTCGGGCAAGACCTACACCATGGCCAACGTCATCGCGCGCATGGGCCGGCCCGCCATCGTCTTCGCGCCGAACAAGACGCTGGCCGCGCAGCTGTACAGCGAATTTCGCGACTTTTTCCCGCAGAACGCGGTCGAATACTTCGTCAGCTACTACGATTACTACCAGCCCGAAGCCTACGTGCCGCAGCGCGACCTGTTCATCGAAAAGGACTCGTCGATCAACGAGCATATCGAGCAGATGCGTTTGTCGTGCACCAAGTCGCTGATGGAGCGGCGCGACGTCATCATCGTCGCCACCGTCTC
This sequence comes from Janthinobacterium sp. UMAB-56, assembly GCF_900095265.1. Classification (GTDB taxonomy): domain Bacteria; phylum Pseudomonadota; class Gammaproteobacteria; order Burkholderiales; family Burkholderiaceae_D; genus Janthinobacterium. The sequence continues at coordinate 540,075 of NZ_LT607651.1, forward strand.
GGCCATCTACGGTATCGGTAACCCGAACGAATACCATCAGATGATTTTAACGTTGCGTGTAAAAGACAGGGTCGCCCAGCGCGACGTCATCGCGCGCCTGATCCAGATGCAGTACACGCGCAACGAGGTCGATTTCGGCCGCGGCACCTTCCGCGTGCGCGGCGATACCATCGACATCTTCCCCGCCGAGCATGCGGAACTGGCCGTGCGCCTGGAAATGTTCGACGACGAGATCGAATCGATTCAGTTGTTCGACCCGCTGACGGGCAGAGTGCGCCAGAAAATCCCCCGCTTCACCGTGTACCCGGGTTCGCACTACGTGACGCCCCGCTCCACCGTGCTGCGCGCCGTGGAAACCATCAAGGACGAACTGCGCGAGCGCCTCGAGTTCTTCCGCAAGGAAAATAAATTGATCGAAGAGCAGCGGCTGGAACAGCGCACGCGCTTCGACCTGGAAATGATGGCCGAAATCGGTTTCACCAAGGGTATCGAGAACTACTCGCGCCACCTGTCCGGCGCGCTGCCGGGCGAACCGCCGCCCACCCTGGTCGACTATCTGCCGGCCGACGCATTGATGTTCCTCGACGAGTCGCACGTGCTGACGGGCCAGCTGAGCGCCATGTACAACGGCGACCGCTCGCGCAAGACCAACCTGGTCGACTACGGTTTCCGCCTGCCGTCGGCGCTGGACAACCGGCCCTTGAAATTCGAGGAATTCGAACAAAAGATGCGCCAGACGGTGTTCGTCTCGGCCACGCCGGGCGACTACGAAAAAAACCATTCCGACCAGGTGGTCGAGCAGGTGGTGCGCCCCACGGGCCTAGTCGACCCGCAAATCATCGTGCGCCCCGCCAGCACGCAGGTGGACGACCTGATGTCGGAAATCGTCGAGCGCATCAAGAAGGACGAGCGCGTGCTGGTGACCACGCTCACCAAGCGCATGTCGGAGCAATTGACGGAATACCTGGGTGACCATGGCATCAAGGTGCGTTACCTGCACAGCGATATCGAGACGGTGGAGCGCGTGGAAATCCTGCGCGACCTGCGCCTGGGCACCTTCGACGTGCTGGTGGGGATCAACCTGCTGCGCGAAGGCCTGGACTTGCCGGAAGTGTCGCTGGTCGCCATCCTCGACGCGGACAAGGAAGGCTTTTTGCGCTCCGAGCGCAGCCTGATCCAGACCATCGGCCGCGCCGCGCGTAACCTGAACGGCACGGCGATCCTGTATGGCGACCGCATCACGGACTCCATGCGCCGCGCCATCGACGAGACGGAACGCCGCCGCGCCAAGCAGATCGCCTTTAATACCGCCAACAACATCATCCCGATCGGCGTCAAAAAATCGATCCGCGAAATGATCGACGGCGTCTACAGCCCGCAGGAAGCGCGCGAAAACTTGCAAGTGGCGCAGGAGGCGGCGAAATTCGAAGCCATGAGCGAGAAACAGGTCAGCAAGGAAATCAAGCGCCTGGAAAAACTGATGCTCGACCACGCCAAGAACTTGGAATTCGAAAAGGCGGCGCAAGTGCGCGACCAGCTGCACATCCTCAAGCAGCAACTGTTCGGCGCACCCGGCACCGACAATGTGGCGTCGATATTGGGCAAGTAAGCACCAGCAATGGTGCCCGATGGCGGCGTTTCACGCCGAATCCGGCTTGCCCGGCCTCCCCGGCTTTCAATGGTCCTGAACAAACGCCGTCACCGCGTCGACCAGCGCAGGTGCCAGTGGCAACGTGGCATCGCCATACGACGGCATTTGCTGCGCCTGGTCGCCATTGACCAGTTTCAGCACATGGTTCATGCCGGGCACGATCAGCAACTGCGCCGTCGGCGCGGCCGCCGCCAGTGCCTGCGCGTCGGCCACCGACACCTGCAGGTCGGTCGTCCCCTGCACGATCAGCAGCGGCATGCGCAGCGCGGCCACCGCACCGCGCGGCGAATACTTGAGCGAGGAGATAAGGTAAGGCTGCACCGAAGGCCGGTACAGCGACAGCAAGGCTGGCGGCACGTCCTTTGCCAGCTCACCGTGCCTGAGCGAGACCAGGATGCGTTCGTTCTGCACATACAACTCCGGCGGCAGGCGCGGCTTCAATTGCACGCGCAAGATGTCATCGAGCGTGCTGCCCGCGCCGGCGATCGAGATGCAGGCATCGGCAGGCGCCCTCTGACAAGCGACCGCGCCGATCAATGCGCCTTCGCTATGGCCGGCCATCACGATGCCCGAAAAGCGTGGATCAGCGCGCAACTGCCGCAGCCACGCCGTGGCGTCGTCGATATAGTGGTCGAAACGCAGATCAGCCTCGCTCAGCCCGGCCTGCGCGCTGGCGCCGATGCCGCGCTTGTCATAGCGCAGCGAGGCGATGCCGGCGCGCGCCAAGGCATCGGCCAGCATGCGCAGCGCATCATTGTGGCCCTGCAGCATGGCGCTGTTGCCATTCCGGTCAGTCGGACCGGAGCCGGCATGCAGCAGCACCACCGGCACCTTGCCATCCACCGTCGGCAACGACAGCGTGCCGTGCAATACGCCGCCAGTCACCGCCAGCGTCACCTCCTGTTCGCCACCGGTGGCGGCGCGTCCCGACAAGCACACCATCAAGACCAGCATTGCCGACGTCCATCGCAACATTATTTCCTCCTGTCAGTGCATTTCAACTTGGTTCTTGTCCAGCCGTTTGTATTGCAGCAAGGAGTACAGGATGACCAGCGGGACCCAGGCCAGGGCCAGCACCGACAGCAGCCAGCCTGGCGCGCCCAGAGCCAGTGCGACCAGCCCCAGCAGACCGCTACCCACCATCAGCCTGCCTGCCAGCCGGTGCGTGGCGTACCAGACGCGCTCGCTGGCCAGCGTCCACGGCGTGCGGATGCCGAGATAGAAATTGCGGCGCAACTTGCCCATCGGATTGCCCGCCAGCACCAGCATCACCAACAGCCCGGCAGGCACCGCGCGCGATATCGGTACCGCCATGCCCACGGCACTGGCGAGCACCAGGCCATGCACATACGCAAGCAGGCCCTGCACGACAAGGAAGCTGTAGTAAAAGGTTGGCGCGAACGGCTCCACCTCGAAACGGCGCGGCGACAGCCCGGGCAGCATCAGGGCCATCAACAGCATGAAGGCCATCAGGCCCGGCCCCAGCAGCCACAGCACCGCGCGCGGAGCGTAACCGTCCGCCTCGCCGTGGTAGTTCCAGTGCACGGCCACCACCTCGGGCAGCTGCGGCCAGGCGTACAGGGTGGCAGCACTGACGGCCGCGATCAGCAACAGGCTCAGGGCGATAAAGCGCGCTTTCATCATTTTCTCTCCTTGTGGTCGGTATCGGTCAGGTCCAGCATCCAGGCCAGCACATCCTGCAGCACGGTGGTGTTGAGGCCATACCAGATGGCCTGACCTTCGCGCCGGCGCGTGATCAGATCGGCATCCGTCAGCACCGAAAAATGATGCGACATGGTCGGCTTGCTCATGTCGAAATGGGCGGCCAGGTCGCCGGCCGTCATTTCACCGGCGCGCAGCAAGCGCAGGATTTCTCGCCGCGCAGGGTCCGCAATCGCCTTGAAGGCGCTATTGGTGGCATTCATATTTAGATGAACATCTATTTAGACAGTCGTCTAAATATAGAGGCAAGTGCGGCACGGGTCAAGCTACTTCAGCGCCCGTCCCAACAAGAAAGCGGCCGGTTGGCGATGCCCGGCGCCACGCTCAGATCCAGCCCCCCTACTCCGGCAGCGAATAATCGATGTCGTAGAAATGCTGGCCGTTTTCAATGCGGATGGCCAGCGTCCCGCTGATGCCCGTCAACTGCCCCGTACCGGAATGCGGCACGATCTCGATGGACAGTGCCTGCTGGCCATCGGCCATGGTGCCCGCATGCTGCGCCACGAAGCTGCCTTGCCTGCCCTGCAGCGTGCCCGTGATGGCTTCCATGGCGACATAGCCGGCCGCGCCTTTGGTGTCGGTGACGGCATTGAGCATCTCGCCCTTGGCCGTGGCGACCAGGTCGCCGGCATAGACTTTGTCGAGCAGCACCCTGCCCAAGGTCGTGCGCCCAGCGCGTTGTGGCGCCGTGGCCGGTGTCATGGTGATACTAAAGCTTCCTGTAGCGTGCACATGCATGCGATGATCCCCCTGTGTAGACGAGGCGGCGCCGGCTGGCGCCACCGATAGACAATATGCGGCCAGCAACAGGCCCGGCAAGCTGTGTGATTTCATGATTCCCCTTCCATCCATGCGAGAGCACCAGCTTAAGGCCGCACAGGAGACAAATATTGGATAAAACCGACAGCACGCGCAATGTGCTCGCCGCGCGCGGGCTGGCACCGAAAGGCATCGTCGACCCGCAGGCAGCGGCGCGCCGCATACGCCTGGCGACCTATCCGCCGGCGAGCGCACTGGCGCCGTTTGTCGAGTATTTCTGGGTCGTGGAATGGGACAGGCGGGGCCACGCTCCGGAGACGCAGCGCGTGCTGCCCTACCCGAACGCCCACCTGGTTTTCGACGCCGGCCGCAGCGCCATCCATGGCGTGGTGCGCGGCGCCTTCGAGCGGCCTTTGATCGGCGCGGGCAAGGTGTTGGGCGTGCGTTTCGCGCCGGGCGGCCTGCGCCCGTTCATCAAGCAGTCACTGTCATCGTTCACCGACACCACCATCGCCGCCGATGCCCTGCTGGACATGCCGGCAGCAGAAGCCGAGCTACAAGTGCTGGCACAAACAGACGATATGGGCATGGTGGCGCAAGCGCAGGCACTGCTGCTGGCAAGGCGGCCGCAGATCGATGACGCCGCCCTGCTGGCCGCCAGGCTGACTGCCGCGGCGGCAGCCCACAACGGCCCGGCGAGCGTGGCGCAGCTGTGCGAAAAAATGGCCATCGGCGAACGCCGGCTGCAGCGCCTGTTCGCCAACTACGTGGGCGTGCCGCCGAAGTGGGTCATCCAGCGCTACCGCTTGCAGGAGGCGATCTGGCGCCTGGCACAGCCTGATGCGCCCGAACTGGCCAGCCTGGCGCATGCACTGGGCTTTTTTGACCAGGCCCATTTCAGTCGCAGTTTTACGCAACTGGTGGGCAGCACGCCGCTCGACTATCGCCGCTCGCAGCTGGCAAAGTCGGTCTAAGCAGCCGCGTTGACGTCGTCCATGTAGGCGCGGATGATGGCGGCGAAATTCGCATCCGCCGTCAAGCCCAGCGCTTCGGCCCGTGCCGTGTCCCAGGCGCCGGGCCAGCTCTTGACGATGCGCTCGACGGCCGGATCGGGCGCGTAGCTGATGCGGGCAGCCGCTTCGCTGCCCGCCACTTGCCCCAGCGCGGCGATCATCTCGCCCACGCTGACGCTCAAGCCAGGCAAGTTCACCGTGCGACTGGCGCCAAACATCTCGCCTGCCAATTCATGGCCAGCGATCAGGGACGCGATGGCGCCGCGCGGCGACAGCAGCCACAATCGCAAGTCGGTGGCCACGGGGCAGATGGCGGCTTCGCCATTCAGGGGCTCGCGGATGATGCCGCTGGCAAAAGACGACGCTGCCTTGTTCGGTTTTCCGGGCCGCACACTGATGGTCGGCAGGCGCAGCACGCGGCCATCGACAAAGCCGCGGCGGCTGTAATCGTTGAGCAGCAATTCGCCGATGGCCTTTTGCGCGCCGTACGACGACTGGGGATTGAGGGCCGTCGTGTCCTGCACTACGTCCGGCAGTTGGCCGCCATATACGGCCACGGAACTGGTAAACACGACCTTCGGCCTGTGCCCCAGTTCGCGGCAGATATCGAGCAGCAAACGCGACGCGTCCAGGTTGATGCGCATGCCCAGCTCGAAATCGGCTTCCGCCTGGCCGCTGACGATGGCGGCCAGGTGGAAAATCGACGTTATCTGCGTGTCGATGGTCGCGCGCATCAGGGCGCCGTCGGCGATATCGCCCGTGACCACCTTGACCCTGGCATCGTTGAAATCATGTGCGGCCACCACGTCGACCAATACCAGCTCGCTGATCGTTTGCAACTGGCCGCAGCTGTCCGTCAGCTGGCCTTGCACCAGCAACTGGCGCGCCAGGCGCTGTCCGAGGAAGCCGGCGCCGCCGGTGATCAATACTTTCATATGCTATCTCCTTATGTAGTCGAATGTTGCAGGTAGGGCGCGAGCCAGCCCAGGCCATCTTCGGTGCGCCCGCGCGGACGGTACTCGCAGCCTATCCAGCCGTCGTAGCCCAGTTCATCGAGCAGGGTGTACAGAAACGGGTAATTGACTTCGCCATCGTCCGGCTCATTGCGCGCCGGGACGCTGGCGATCTGCACGTGGCCGATGCCGTCGAAGTTATTCCTGAACGTCATGGCGATATCGCCCTCGACGATCTGCGTGTGGTAAAAATCCATCTGCACCTTGACGTTGGGCGCGCCCGACTCCAGGCGCAGCGCATGGCCCTGCGCCTGCGTGACGAGGAAGTAGCCGGGCATGTCGCGCCCGTTGATCGGTTCGATCAAGAGTTCGATGCCATGCTCGCCCACGGCAGTCGCCGCGTACTTCAAATTGGCCAGGTAGGTGGCGCGGTGCAAGGCGAGGTCGGCGCCGACGGGCAGCAGTCCCGCCATCATGTGCACGCGCGGCGTGTCCAGCGCCAGCGCATACTCGATGGCGCGCGCCACGCCAGCGCGGAATTCTTCTTCCCGGCCAGGCAGCGAAGCAATGCCCCGTTCACCGGCCGCCCAGTCGCCCGGCGGCAAATTGAACAGCACATTGTGCAGCTTGTTTTCGCGCAGCCAGCCAGCCACTTCCTGCGGCGCGTAATCGTAAGGAAACAGGAATTCGACGCCCTGGAAACCCGCTTGCGCTGCGGCGGCAAAGCGCTGCGGGAAAGGCACTTCGTTGAACATCATGGTCAGGTTGGCGGCAAAGCGGGGCATGCGGTATCTCCTTGAGTATCTTATCGTTCGAGTTTGAAGGTGTGCTCCAGATCAGCAATCTGCTCCGCGTCGAGCGGGCGCGTGGGCACGTCGCGCAGCAGCAGGAACAGCTTGGCCGTCTCTTCCAGTTCCTCGGCCGCATACACGGCCGCTTCCAGGCTGGTGCCCGAGACCACGGGACCGTGATTGGCCAGCAGCACGGCCGAGTGCTTGCGCGCCATGGCGCCAATCGCCCCCGCCAGCGCCGGGTCGCCGGGCCGGTGATACGGCACCAGGGGCAGGCGTCCCACCTTCATCACGAAATATGGCGTCAGCGGCGGGATGCAATCGTCATGGTTCAAGCCGCACATGCACGATACGGCCGCCGAATGCGTCGAATGCAAGTGCACGATGGCGCCCGCGCTGCCCCGTTTTTCATACATGGCGCGGTGCAGAAATGCTTCCTTCGATGGCGGCGCGCCGCTGAGCAAGTTGCCGTCCCAATCGAGCTTGGACAATTGCGCCGGATCGAGCCGCCCCAGGCTGGCATTCGTCGGCGTCAGCAGCCAGCCATCGGACAGGCGCACGCTCAGGTTGCCGCTACTGCCGGCCGTCAGGCCCCGTTCGAACAGCGACTTGCCGAAGTCGACGATCAGCTCGCGCTGGCGCGATTCGGTGCTGCTCATGCCAGCACCTGCCAGGCCTTGCTGAAGAAATCGAGCGTGCCGAAATTGCCGGACTTGAGGGCCAGCAGCAGGGGTGCCCTGCCATCGTCGCCCGGCGCCGCCAAGGCTTGCGTCCACGGCACGCCCGGGTCGATCTCGGGGCCGATGCGCAAGCCCGCCAGACCCAGCGCCTTGACGACCGCGCCCGAGGTTTCGCCGCCGGCCACGATCAGCTGGCCCACGCCGAGGCGTACCAGCCCTTGCGCGATGGCGGCCAGGGTTTCCTCGACAAGGGCACCGGCACGCTCCACGCCCAACTGCGCCTGCACGGCGCGCACCGCGTCCGGCGTGGCCGTGGCATAGATCAAAACAGGACCTTGCGCCAGGTGCGCGCCAGCCCAGACCAAGGCCTGCGCCACCACGGCATCGACCACCTCGCCGCCAGCGGCCAGTTCAAGCGGGTCGACGTGGAATGACGGCGCACGCTCGCGCAGGTGCGCCACCTGCTGCTGCGTGGCCACCGAACAGCTGCCCGAGATGACGGCGCGCAAACCCGTCGGTAGCGGCAAACGTCCCGCCTGGCCCGCAAGCGAGGGCGACAACTGCCCCCGCTGGCGGAAATTTTGCGGCAGTCCCAGCGCGATGCCGGAGCCGCCCGTGATCAGTTTCAAGTCCGCGCAGGCGGCGCCGATGGCTTCCAGGTCGCGGTTCGACACGGCATCGACAACGGCGAAACGGCAGCCTTGCGCGCGCAAGTCCGTCAAGCGCTGGGCGATGGCGGCGGCGCCCTTCTCCACCACGGAGAAATCGGCCAGGCCCACTTTGGACGTCACCTGCTGCTGCAGCACGCGCACCAGGCTCGAATCGGTCATCGGCGTCAGGGGATGCTCGCGCATGCCTGACTCGGCCAGCGGCACGTCGCCGACGAACAGATTGCCCTTGTAGATGGTGCGGCCGTTGGCGGGAAACGCCGGGCAGGCAATCGTGAAGTCCGTGTCGAGCGCCCGCATCAGCGCCTCGGCCACGGGACCGATATTGCCGCGTGGCGTGGAGTCGAACGTGGAGCAGTACTTGAAGTAAAACTGCTTGCATCCCGCTTGCTGCAGCCACGCCAGCGCGGCCAGCGATTCGGCCACCGCTTCTTGCGGCGCATTCGTGCGCGACTTGAGCGCGATGACAACAGCATCGACATCGGCTGGCGGCGGACCTTGCGGCACCCCGATCAGCTGCACCGTGCGCATGCCGGCCTTGACCAGCATGCCTGCCAGGTCGGTGCCGCCCGTGAAATCGTCGGCAATACATCCCAGTAATACAGTCATGATTATTCCTTCCTTGATTCTTTACGCCTTGGCCGGCAGATCGATGCCCGGGAAAAGCTTGATGACGGCGGCATCGTCCTCGCCGCCAAAACCGGCCGCCGACGCCTGCATGAACATTTGGTGCGCCGTGGCCGACAGCGGCAACGGGAAGACGCTTTTTTTCGCGTAATCGAGCACGATGCCGAGGTCTTTCACAAAAATATTCACGGCCGACAGCGGCGTGTAGTCGCCCTTCAAAATGTGCGGCACGCGGTTCTGGAACATCCAGGAACTGCCGGCGCTGTTCGAAATGACTTCGTACAGCGCTTCCGGATCGCAACCGGCGCGCAAGCCCAGCGCCATCGCTTCGGCGGCGGCGGCGATGTGCACGCCAGCCAGCAGCTGGTTGATCATCTTGACTTTCGAACCCTGCCCCGGCTGTTCGCCCAGGCGATACAGCCTGGCGCAAATGGCATCAAAAATGCCAGTGCAGGCGTCGAAGGCATCGGGCGCTCCTGCGGCCATCACCGACATTTCGCCGGCAGCCGCCTTGGCCGCACCGCCGGAAATGGGCGCATCGATGAAGCGCAGTCCCATGGCCGCCAGGCGCACGCCGAGGGCCTCGGCAAACTCCGGCGCCACGGTGGCGCAGGCGATCACCACGCTGCCAGGTGCCAGGGCACTGGCAGCGCCGTGTTCGCCAAACAGCACGGCTTCCGTCTGCTGCGCATTGACGACGACGATCAGCAAGGCTTGTACCTGCGCCGCCAGCGCGGCCGGCGATTGCGCCGCATGGGCGCCCAGCTCCGCCAGCTTTTGCACGGTCTCGGGCCGCACGTCGCAGGCATGCACTTCAAGGCCGGCACGCAACAGTGATTGCGCGATGCCCATGCCCATGGCCCCCAGGCCGATCACGCCTACTTTTTCGATTGTTGCCGTCATTATTTGCTCCCTTTGTTTATTTGTTCACCAGCTTGGCCGGCACCCGCATGATGATGAAGGCGCCCAACACCAGGATGCCGGCCAGCAGGTAGATGGCGATGTCGGTCGACTGCGTCATATCCTTGATGGAACCAATCATGTACGGCGCCGCGAAGCCGGCCAGGTTGCCCACCGAATTGATGGCGGCGATGCCGGCGGCGGCCGAGACGCCGCCGAGAAAAGCCGTCGGCAAGCTCCAGAACATGGGCGAGGCTGCGAGGATGCCGCCAGCGGCGATGGTCAGGAAAAAGATGGCCCAGCCCGTGTTGTGGGCGCCGGCCAGCGCGCTGCAGACGATGGCAGCGGCGCCGACCACCAGCGGGATGGCCATGTGCCAGCGGCGTTCGCGGTATTTGTCCGAGCTGCGGCCCAGCAGTATCATCGACGCCACGGCCACCGAGTACGGAATTGCCGTGAACAGGCCGATATTGAGCACGCCCGTCACGCCGGCCGCCTTGATCAGGCTGGGCAGCCAGAAGGTCAGCGAATACTGGCCCATCACGCAGCAGAAATAGATCAGGGCCATGAGCCAGATACGCGGATCGGCGAACATGGCGCGGATCGACGGGTGGGATACCTTGCCCTGCGCCTCGGTGGCGATACGCTGCTCGAGGATGACTTTCTCATCTTCCGTCAGCCACTTCGCGGCGCGGATGCTGTTGTCCAGGTACAGCAGCACGGCCACGCCCATCAGCGCGGCGGGAATCGCTT
>NZ_LT607651.1:550659-632816 GCF_900095265.1 Janthinobacterium sp. UMAB-56
GCCAGCCGGAGAAGGTTTCCATGATCCAGCCAGACAGGGGGCCGCCGATCAGGCCCGCCACCGGAATGGCGGCCATGAAGGTGCACACCATGCGCGCGCGGCGCTCGGACGGATACCAGTAAGTCAGATACAGGATGATGCCGGGGAAGAAGCCCGCCTCGGCGATACCGAGCAGGAAGCGCATGATGTAGAACTGGGTCGGCGTGGTGACGAACATGAAGGCGCCCGAGATAATGGCCCAGGTGATCATGATGCGGGCGATCCACACGCGCGCACCGATCTTGTGCAACATCACGTTGCTGGGCACTTCGAACAGGAAGTAGCCGAGGAAGAACACGCCGGCGCCCAGGCCATACACGGTTTCCGAAAATTGCAGGTCGGCCAGCATTTGCAACTTGGCGAAGCCCACGTTCACACGATCGAGATAAGCGACGATGTAGCACAGCATGAGGAAGGGGATGATGCGCCAGGTCACCTTGCGGTAGACGGCATCGTCGATGATTTTCTGGCTGGCGGCCGCGCCAGCCGGCTGCCCGGGCAATGCTTGTGATACTTCCATGCTTGTCTCCTGATCGCTGAGGGATCGACCGTGCCGGGTTTTTATGGTCCACAGGAGGTGGCTGGCAACTTGTCTAAAATTTGTATGGATGTATATTATGTGTGTGTTTTGTGTGTGTCAAGCTGTATATTCCATATAATGGCAAGCAGGCAAGCCCCATGAGAACCGCTAGTACAAGGATGCACCGATGGACCGCACGTTCAGCTTTACCCTTCCCCCGCCGGAACCCGCCGCTGGCAGTTTCACCACCGGCACCCTGGGTGCGCGCGTGGCGGCCCGGCTGCGCCAGCAAATCCATCACGATGGCCTGGCCGGCGGCACGCGTTTGCCATCGGAGCAAGCGATGGCCAGCCACTTTGGCGTGAGCCGCACGGTGCTGCGCGAAGCCATCGCCCTGCTGCAGGCGGACGGCATCGTCGTCACGCGCAAGGGCAGCGGCACATTCGTGTGCGCGCAGGATGGCGCGAAGGCCGGAGAAAGGGGCGACGCGCTGACGGAGCAGTCGGTGCAATCGCTGCTGAACCTGATCGAAGTGCGGCAGGGACTGGAAGCGGAAATCGCCGCGCTGGCGGCCGTGCGGCGCACGCCGGGCCAGCTGGCCGATATCGAACATGCGCTGCGGCGCATCGAGGAAGCGGTGGCGGCCGGCGTCGATGGCGTGGAAGAAGACGTGCGCCTGCACCTGTGCATCGCCGAAGCGACGGGCAATCCCTACTGGCCGAAATTCGTTGCCATGTTCGCCGACCCGATCCGCGCGGCCGTCAAGGTGACGCGCGCGAATGAAGCGCGGCGCACGGATTTTTCCATCGAAGTGCGGCGCGAACATGAAAAAATCGTGCAGGCGATTGCCGACGGCGACCCGCAGCGGGCACGCCAGGCGGCCATGGAACACATGCAGCACGCGGCCGAGCGCGTGCGCCTGGCCGACCGCGAATTCTGGCGCGGCGACGGCGGCGCGCTGGCGCGCACCCTGGGGCGCGATCCCATCATGCAGAAATAGCCTGCTCCCGTTCAGGGGTAGCTTGGCCGGCGCATCTGGAACAGGCTGTCTGCACCGATTTCAAAATAATCGGCCGGCCCGCCGCCGCGCAGGATGGGCGCAGCGGCGGCCGTGTCGTACACGCCGTCCTTGAGCAGATGGCGCGCGATGTGCACGCCCACCACTTCACCGAGCACCAGCCAGCTGCCGACACCTTGCCCATTCAAGCCTTGCAGTTCGATGATCTGCGTCGTCCGGCATTCGAAGGACACGGGGCTTTCGGCCACGCGCGGCACGTTCACGATGCGCGAGGCGAGCGGACGCAATCCAGCCAGCGCAAATTCGTCGACCTCGGGTGGCGCCGGCGCGCAGCTGGTGTTCATCGCCACGGCCAGCGGACGGGTCGCCAGGTTCCACACGAATTCGCCCGTCTGCTCGATATTGCGCAAGGTATCCTTGCGCCCGATGCTGGAAAAACCGATCAGCGGCGGCGTGTAATTGAAGGCATTGAAAAAACTGTAGGGGGCGAGATTGAACACGCCCGCGCTGCTGCGGGTGGCGATCCAACCGATGGGACGCGGCCCCACGATGGCATTGAAGGGATCGTGCGGCAAGCCGTGGCCCTGAGCGGGTTCATAAAAATAGCGATCGTCGGTCATGCAATTCCTGTCGTGTAGCGTGGGAGCCGGACTGGCAGCTTAACAAAATCAGCGCATGGGCGCATTTCCCGGTACCTCGGGGGGCGCTATCCGCCTACTGCGAGAAAGCTGTTTACAGCGCTGTTGCAAATTTGCATACTGGTGTTACCTTACTTGTGGGAAACATGAACAGATGAGCACCGGCCCTGCGCAGCACCGCTTTGCTTTCCATCAACACCGTCACGGCTGGACCATCGCCGCCATCGCCGCCTTGCACCTGGCGCTGTTCTGGACGGTCACGCGCCCCGTGCACCAGAGCATGGTTCGCGATGACCGGGTCTGGCTGCAGCTGATGCCGCCACTGCCAGCAGCATCGGGCTTCGTTGCGCGCGCCAAGTCTGAGTCTGAGTCTGAGTCTGAGTCTGAGTCTGAGTCTGAGTCTGAGTCTTACCCTGCGCCGCCGCCCTTGCCGGTGCTTCCTGTCGATCCCGCTAGCATGGCCTCAGCACCCAGGACCGCACTTGCCACCACGCCGCCGGACAGGCCACAAGACGACGCCCTGCCGGCCACAACGGCGCCTGCGGCATCCAAGGCCGGCGCCCTGCCTCTGGCGCAACTGGCATTGCAGGCAGCCGGCGCCATCGACCGCCAGCTGCGTGCCGAGCATCCGCAGCAATTCGTGGCGCCGCCCGATACGGCGCAGACGCGCCTGGCGAAAGGCTTCGCCGAAGCGCATGCGGCGGTCAAGCCGAAGTGGTTCGAAGCGGCGCGCATCGAGCTGTTCAGCGCGCCCAACGATCCCAAGCGCATCTACCGCGTCATCACGGCGACCGGCGAATACTGCATCTATTTACCGGACAAAGGCAATATGACCTTGAACCTCAGCGCGCGATCCGGCTATGCCGGTTTTGGCGAAGGGACTGCGGCGCCTTGTCCCATCAGGTTTTAATGGTGGTCGATGGAGGGCAAGCGCACCGTTTCAGCCAAACACAGGCCGGAAAAAACTGCGCTCATAGCTGACGATGCAGCGCGTCTCCTCGGCGTAGCGGAAGGCAGCCTGGCATTCGGCGTCCTGCATCGAGTCGCTGCGGTACTGTTCGTACAGGGCCAGGCTGGGAAATGAGAACATGGCCAGCGCCACGTTGCTGGCGCCTTCGGACGGCAGGAAGTAGCCGTGGTGCTGGCCGCCGAAACGTTCCACCAGCGGTATCCACAGCTTGCCGTAGGCTTCGAATTCCCGCAGTTTGTACGGGTCGATGATATAGCGTAAATAACAGGTGATCATGCGGTTTCCTCGTGTACGTTCAAATCCATCAACATACCCGCTTCCCAGGAGCCGATGGCGGCCAGTGGCGAAGCTGGCAGAAAGTCCAGCGCGCAGGGATAGGTAAAAGCGTGTTGTGCCAGCACGTCGAGCCCAGGCCAGCCGTAAAACAGCAGCTTGCCCTTGCCGATGCGCCCCAGCGCGCTGCCGTCGGGCAGCCAGCGCAAGCCGTCACCCGTGCCGCCGCCCGCCTCCACGGCCACCCTGGCCAGGCAGCGGCCGTCGGCCAGCGCGTACATGGAGAGGAACTCCTCGCCGCCTGTATGGTGCAGCACGGCCAGATATTGCCCGTCCGGCGACGGCGCGCAAGACATCAAGCGTGGCAGCGACAGCACCATGCGCCCGCCGCCGTCCTGCAAGGGCCAGTCCCACACGCTGCAGTAGTCGGGCGGCTGCACTTGCCCCTCGTCCACCGATTTGACGCCATGCTGTACCAGCAAGCGCCGCCCGCCATCGATGGCATGGACAGCCCGCAACATCTCGCCCGCATGCGCCTGCGTGAAGAGCAACTCGCCCGTCGCCGCCGCGCGCATCCGCAGGCAGCCATCCCAGCCGCCGTCGGCCAGATACCGGCCGCAAGGCGACCACGCGGGACCGCAGCCTTCGCCATCCTTCCTGTTCTGGAAGTTCAGCAGCAACTGGCCCGTCTGGACATCCACCACGGCCATCTGCCCCGTGGTGCTCTTGATGGCCAGCCGGCCGCCGTCAGGCGAGAAGGCCATGCCCGACATGTGCGCGATGAATTTGCCGCGCCACAGCTTGCTGCGCGCCGCCACGTCCCACAGGACCAGGTCGCGTCCCAGCACGGCCAGACGCGTACCATCGGGTGAAAAGCGCACGCCGTAGCTGCAGCCCAGCCTCAGGGCCTTCTGCATTGCCGTCATGGGCGCGGCAGGCGGTACACGACGCTATCGATATCGTAATGGCGTTGCATGCCCACGTATTGCATGCCCAGGCGCGTCATGACCTTGATCGAGGCGGCGTTGTCCGGGTGCGCCACGGCCACCACTTCGGGCGCGCCGACGACGTTGAAGGCGTGTGCGACGATGGCGGCAGCCGCTTCGCTGGCATAGCCCTGGCCCCAGCCAGCCCGGGCGAGGCGCCAGCCGATTTCGTGCGGCTGCGCCTTGTCGCCACCGATATGCTGCAGGCAGGCCAGCCCCACCAGCACCTCATCTCCGGTACGGATCAAGGCCCACCACGAATAACCCCACTCGGTCCAGCGCCCCATGATGCGGGCAACGGCGGCGCGCGTGTGCTCTTCCGTCTCCGGCTGGCCCGCATTGAGATAAGTCATCACTTCGGTATCCGAGTTCATGGCATGCATGGCGTCGTAATGCTTGTCGGTGACGGGTTCGAGGCGCAGCCGCGCCGTGTGCAGGATGGTCATGCCAGATTCCTTCAGATGAAAAAAAAGACGATACACGATCGTCTTTTTTTCGCCAACACGCAAGCAGTGATTACTTGCTCGACTCGCCCTTCTTGATCCACGCCGCCAGCTGGTGCGGACGCAGGCCGTCGTAGTCTTCGAATGGCTGGTGGATCCACGGGTTGTGTGGCAGCTCATCGAGGAAATAGTCGGGACGCACGACGGAGCAGCCCTTCAACCAGATCACGGCCGATTTGACTTCGGTCACGCCCGGGAAGTTGTCCTTCAGGTGACGCGTGACCTTGTCCAGCGTGACGCCCGAATCGGCCAGGTCGTCGACCAGCAGGATGCGGCCGGCCAGCGGGCCCTTGGTCATGGTCATGTACTTGGCGATATCGAGGTCGCCCTGGGTGGTGCCCTTGTCTTCGCGGTAGGAGCTGGTAGACAGGATGGCCAGTGGCAGGTCGAAAATGCGCGAGAATACGTCGCCAGGACGCACGCCGCCGCGCGCCAGGCACAATACCTGGTCAAATTTCCAGCCCGATTCGTGGACCTTGAGCGCCAGGCGCTCGATCAGGCGGTGGTACTCTTCCCAGTTGACCCAGAGATGTTGATCGTTCGATTGTGGGGTAGTCATGATAGTGAACTCTTATTATTAGCGTGATTAAAAAAATCCGCCTTGCGGCGGATTGTGTCCAGCAGCTTACTCGAAGGGGTGGCGCAGGACGATCGTTTCTTCACGATCAGGACCGGTCGAAACCATGTCCACCGGCACGCCGACCAGTTCTTCGATGCGCTTGATGTAAGCGCGGGCCGTTGCCGGCAAGGCCGCCAGCGATTTCGCGCCGACCGTGCTTTCCGTCCAGCCTGGCATCTCTTCGTAGACAGGCACGCAACGGGCGGCTTCTTCAGCGCCCGATGGGAAGATGTCCGTGGCCACGCCGTCGATGGTGTAGCCGGTGCACAGTTTCAGCGTCTCGATACCGTCCAGCACGTCCAGCTTGGTCAGGCACATGCCCGTCACGCCGTTGATCTGCACGGAACGGCGCAGCAAGGCGGCATCGAACCAGCCGCAGCGGCGGGCACGGCCCGTCACGGTGCCGAATTCATGGCCGACTTGCGCCAGGTGGTGGCCGACGCCGGCATCCGTAGGCAGTTCCGAAGGGAACGGGCCGGAACCGACGCGCGTCGTGTAAGCCTTGGTGATGCCCATGATGTAGTGCAGCATGCCTGGGCCTACGCCCGAACCGGCAGCGGCATTGCCAGCCACGCAGTTCGACGAAGTGACGAATGGATAGGTGCCGTGGTCGACGTCGAGCAGGGAACCCTGCGCGCCTTCGAACAGCAGGTTGGCGCCGGCCTTGTGCGCCTTGTACAGCGCGCTCGACACGTCGGTGACCATCGGACGCAGACGCGGCACATAGGCCAGCGCGTCGTCGAGGGTCTTCTGATAGTCGACTTTCGGCGCTTTCAGGTAGTTTTCCAGCACGAAGTTGTGGTAATCGAGGTTTTCAGCCAGCTTTTCGGCAAAACGCTTCTCGTTCAACAGGTCGGCGATACGGATCGCGCGGCGCGCCACTTTGTCTTCGTAGGCCGGGCCGATGCCCTTGCCGGTAGTGCCGATCTTCGCATCGCCACGCTTGGCTTCACGCGCCAGGTCGATCGCGGTGTGGTAAGGCAGAATCACAGGCGCCGCGTCCGACACTTTCAGGCGCGAGGCGACTTCGACGCCGACCGCTTCGAGCTTGTCGATTTCGCGCAGCACGTCCGGCACGGAAACGACCACGCCGTTACCGATGTAGCAGGCGACGCCTGGACGCATGATGCCCGACGGGATCAGTTGCAGTGCGGTTTTGACGCCGCCGATGACCAGCGTGTGGCCTGCATTGTGGCCGCCCTGGAAGCGCACCACACCCTGGGCGTGATCGGTCAACCAATCGACGATCTTGCCTTTACCTTCATCGCCCCATTGGGTGCCGATGACAACAACGTTCTTTGCCATAATTTTCTTTGACATCACTCAACCTAAGTTTTTAAGAATCCAGCTACTACCATTATCGGCAAGTACCAGCACGCGATCGCACTCGAACTCGTCTTGTTCATTACTGTGACCCGGCATACTCTGGATCACGACCTCGCCCGCCTTGCGCAACTCGGCGATTTTTTCCTTCAGTTCTGGTGCGCTGCCCCACGGCGCGCGGATCGAATGCTTCCGTTCCGCGGTCGGCAACAGGCGCGCCAGTTCGCGCAAATCGAGCGAGAAGCCGGTCGCGGGACGTGCCCGGCCGAACGCTTCGCCGACGTGGTCATAACGGCCGCCGCGCGCAACCGCGTTCGGCAAGCCAGGTACATACAGCGCAAACATCGCGCCGCTTTCATATTGGTAGCCGCGCAGGTCGGCCAGGTCGATCGCCACTTCGGCGCGGCCCAGGGCCTTGGTTTCCACAGTCGCGGCAAGCGCGGCCAGTTCGGCCAGTGCCTTGAGCACGCCCGGCAGCGGCGGCAGCACTTCGCGCGCACGCGCCAGCACGTCGATGTCGCCATACAGACCAGGCAAGGCCAGCAGCGCATCGCGCGTCACGGCGTCGTAGTCTGCCGTCAGGGCGCGCAGGCCAGGCGCATCTTTCGCGCGCAGCAAGGTGTACAGCGCAGCCTCGTCGCGCACGGCGGCGGCGTCTTGCGCAATGATAGCGCGCAACAGGCCGACGTGCGACAAATCCAGGCGGACCGAGTCGAAACCGGCCAGTGCCAGCGAAGCGAGCGCCAGTTCCTGAATCTCGGCATCCGCTTCCAGGCCGGCGTGGCCATAGATTTCGGCGCCGATCTGCAGCGGCTCGCGGGTGGCGTGCAGACCCGAAGGACGGGTATGCAGCACGCTGCCGGCGTAGCACAGGCGGGTCACGGTGGCACGGTTGAGCAGGTGCGCGTCGATGCGCGCCACTTGCGTCGTCATGTCGGCGCGCAGGCCGAGCATGCGGCCAGACAGCTGGTCGACCAGTTTGAACGTGCGCAGGTCGGTATCCTTGCCAGCGCCGGTCATCAGCGATTCCAGATACTCGAGCAGCGGCGGCATCACCAGTTCATATCCGTACAGACGGAAATTATCCAGCATGAGGCGGCGCAGCTCTTCGATCTTGCGCGCTTCCGACGGCAGAACATCGGCAATATTTTCGGGCAAAAGCCAATTCGGCATGAGGGAGCGAGATACGGAAGAAAGTTGAAAAAATGCATCATGCGAGGCAGCGGCGGGCGCACCAGGCAAGAGGCCGAACCTGATATTTTACGCGAAAACATGGGGCTTTAGGGATAAGTTGTCCGAAACGCTGGCGCACAGCCCTAAAAACACCGCATTTACGCCTTCCCGCAACAGCATGGCGGGCACAAAAAAACGGGGCCGGCATTGACGCCGACCCCGTTGCTGCTGTCACCCGTCCTCGCGGACGGATGCAGCCTGGATGCTGCCGTGCTTACTTCTTGGGCGAACCGGCTGCGCCGCCGCCCTTGAAGTACTTGAAGAATTCCGAACTCGGATCGATGACCATCACGTCGCCCTTGTCCTTGAAGGTGGCGCGGTAGGCTTCCAGGCTACGGTAAAACTTGTAGAACTCCGGATTCTTGCCAAACGCTTCCGCATAGATCTGCGATGCCTTGGCGTCGCCCTCACCGCGGATCTTCTCGGCTTCGCGATACGCTTCGGCCAGGATCACCGTGCGCTGCTTGTCGGCGTCGGCGCGGATTTTCTCGGAGTCGGCCGAACCGGTCGAACGCAGCTCATTGGCCACGCGCACGCGCTCGGACTTCATGCGCTCATACACCGAGTTGTTGATCTGCTCGACGTAATCGACGCGTTTCAGGCGCACATCGACGATGCCCACGCCGATGGCCTCGGCTTCGGCCGCCACCTTGACCTTGATCGCCTGCATCACCTTGCCGCGCTCGCCCGAGATCACTTCGCGCACGGTGCGCTTGGTGATTTCATCGTTCAGGGCGGCCTTGACGATTTGCGACATGCGGTTGCGGGCGCGGCTTTCATCGCCGCCGAAGCTGCGGAAATAGGTCTTCGGATTGACGATGCGCCACTTCACATATGCGTCGACGAGGATATTCTTCTTCTCGGCCGTGATGAAGCGCTCCGGCTCCGGCGTATCGAGCGTCAGGATCCGCTTGTCCAGGTAGATGACGTTCTGGAACGGCGGCGGCAGCTTGAAGTACAAGCCTGGCTTACTGATCTCGTCCTTGACCTCGCCCAGGGCGAAGACGATGGCGTATTTACGCTGATCGACGACGAACACGGTCGAGGACAAGAGCATGATCGCGATGAAGCCCGCGATCAGGGCGGCAACGATACGGTTCATTAGCGGCTCTCCCGTTCACGCGAAGAGCGGCTGTCGCGACGCGAATTGACTTCTACTGTCTGCATGGCTTCCTGTGGCATTACGGTATTGGCTGCGGGTGTGGCCGCAGCGGCGCGCGCTGCCGCGGCCGAGGCGTCCGACGCCGCCTGCTGGGCGATCAATTTGTCGAGCGGCAGATACAGCAGATTGCTGCCCGTCTTGGCGTCAACCATGACCTTGCTGGCACTGCTGAACACCTGCTGCATGGTTTCCAGGTACATGCGGTCGCGCGTCACGGCCGGCGCCTTCTGGTACTCGACCAGCACTTGCTTGAAGCGCGACGCATTACCTTCCGAGTTCTCGGTCACCATGGCCCGGTAGGCCTCGGCTTCCTGCACCAGGCGGAATGCTGCGCCGCGTGCTTTCGGAATCACGTCATTGGCGTAGGCTTGGCCTTCATTCTTCTGGCGCTCACGGTCCTGGCCAGCCTTGACGGCATCGTCGAAGGCGGCTTGCACCTGCTCCGGCGGCTGCACGGCCTGCATCGTCACATTGTTAATCAACACGCCAGATTTGTAATCTTCAAGAATCTGCTGCATCAATTTTTGCGTGTCAAAGGCCACTTTTTCGCGGCCTTCATACAGCACGAAGTCCATCTTGCTGCGGCCGACCACTTCGCGGATCGCCGTCTCGGCGACCTGGCGCAAGGTGTCTTCCTGGTCGCGCAGGCTGAACAGCCATTCCACCGGATCTTTCAAGGTGTACTGCACCGCAAACTGGATATCGATGATATTTTCATCGTCCGTCAGCATCAGCGACTCGCTGGCCTGCTTGTTGCGCAGCGACGTGCGATAACCGACTTCCACCGTGCGCACCTGCGACACGTTGACGGTTTCATCGGTCTGGAACGGGTACGGCCAGCGCCAGTTGAGACCGGCAGGCGCCGTGCGCGTGTATTGACCAAACGTCAGCACCACGCCGCTCTGGCCCTCTTGCACGATGAAGGCGCCGCTGGCGAGCCAGATGAAGACGGCGATCACGCCGACCACGCCGGCGGTGATGCCGGCACCCTTCATGTCGGGACGCGGACCACCGCCGCCGCCATTGCCGCCGTTGTCGGGACGGTTCTTCTGTCCGAAAAAGGCGTTCAGGCGCTGATTGAAATCGCGCCATAACTGATCGAGGTCCGGCGGACCTTCGCCGGGCTTTTTGCCTTCTTGGGCTTTCTTGCCGTCGTCCTTGCGATTGCCCCAGCGGGGATCGTTCAGGGATAACTTCAAGCCTGTTTTTTTGAGTAGGGAGACAAGCATAACTATCGTGTTCCGACTTGGGAGTGGGTGGAAATCCTATCGTCCTCGCCAGGCTCTTCGTCCTGGTCCGGGGCGGCGCAATCGTGCTGGTCGTACTGACCGTCCAACTGATCTTCCTGCGGTGCTGCGTCGTGTTGATACAGGTGCGCCGAACCGGGCGCCTTCCTGGCCATCTCGACTATCGCATCGCGCAGCAGGTCGAGCCCACTGCCCTTCTGCGCACTGACGAACACGCGACTGATCGTAGCATATTCGTCACGCTCCACCGAAGGCTCCAGCCCCGCAGCATCAATCTTGTTCCACACGAGAATCTGCGGAATATGATCGGCGCCGATCTCTTTCAAGACCAGGTTGACCTGCTCGATCTGCTCCATGCGTACCGGCGACGCAGCATCGACGACGTGCAGCAGCAAATCGGCATGGATGGTTTCTTCGAGCGTGGCGCGGAACGCTGCCACCAGTTGATGCGGCAATTCGCGCACGAAGCCGACCGTGTCGGAGATCACCACATTGCCCACTTCCTGGCCCAGGTAAACCCGGCGCGAGGTGGTGTCGAGGGTGGCGAACAACTGGTCGGCGACATACACGCCGGCCTTGGTCACGGCATTGAACAGGGTCGACTTGCCGGCATTGGTATAGCCGACCAGTGACACCGAGAATGTGTGATTGCGGCCGCGCGCGCGGCGCTGTGTTTCGCGCTGCTTGTGCAGCTTTTCCAGGCGCGCGCGCAAGGCCTTGACGCGGTCGCCGATCAGCCGGCGGTCGGTCTCGAGCTGCGTCTCGCCGGGACCGCGCAAGCCGATACCGCCCTTTTGCCGCTCAAGGTGGGTCCAGCCGCGGATCAGGCGTGTCGCCAGATGCTGCAACTGGGCCAGCTCGACTTGCAGCTTGCCCTCGTGGCTCTTGGCGCGCTGCGCGAAGATATCGAGGATCAGGCTGGTACGGTCGAGCACCCGCACATTCAGGCGCTTTTCCAGATTGCGCTGCTGGGCAGGTGACAGGGCGTGATTGAAGATGACGATTTCCAGGCCATCGTTGACGACGACGTCGCCAATTTCATCGGCCTTGCCGCTGCCGACGAAATACGCGGAATCGGGACTGGAACGCTTGGCCGTGATGGTGGAAATCGGGTCTGCGCCAGCCGAACGCGACAACAGCATGAGTTCCTCCATGCTGGCGGCGAAGTCGCTGTGACCGAAGTCAACCCCGACTAGTGCCGCGCGCATGATGGCATCAAATGAGTTGCGGCGGACGCCGACGCCGATGCAAACGCATCAGCGCCGCTGGCGCGGACGGGGGCGATGGAGGGTGAAAGGCGCTGGGCCGTCAAGCTCAACGCTTTACTCCGCTTCAGATTCAATATTGAGATTGACGGCACGGGCCGGCACCACTGTCGAGATGGCATGCTTGTACACCATCTGTGTCACCGTATTGCGCAGCAATACGACATATTGATCGAACGATTCGATATGGCCCTGCAATTTAATGCCATTGACCAGGTAGATCGAGACAGGAACATGCTCTTTGCGTAATGCATTGAGGAATGGGTCTTGTAACAGTTGCCCTTTGTTGCTCATAACAGCTCCGTTGTTTATGTTGTTGTGTAAGAATTGGAGGCGACTCGCTTGATTTCAAGTGCTCTCACACCTTTCAAAGAGAGAAAGATGCGTCATAGCTACTGTAACCTGTTTTCGCGATCGCTGTCGCGCACGGCGCATTAACACTTTATTATTTTCGTGCAAAAGCCATTCAATCGGCTATCGGCGCCGCATTATCTCTGCGGCGCCTTAATATGCACTTAATTCAGCCGTTAAATTATTACTTGCTTGGCGTGCGCGCAAACGGGTTTTTACCCGTGCGCAATTCGATGCGCAGCGGCGTGCCGACCAGGGCAAACGTATCGCGGAAATGTTTTTCCAGATAACGTTTGTAAGGATCGCCAACGGCGTCGAGCGCATTACCGTGTATCACGATCACAGGCGGATTCATGCCGCCCTGGTGGGCGTAGCGCAGCTTCGGACGAATCGAGCCCTTGCGGCGCGGTTCCTGCTTCTCCACGGCCTCGATCAGGGCGCGCGTCAGCTTCGGCGTCGACAAGTCGCACATGGCGGCTGCATACGCGGCGTTGAGCGACTTCATCAGCGGACCGATGTTGGTGCCCTTCAGCGCCGAAATGAAATGCATCTGCGCGAACGACAGGAAGTCGAGCTTGCGGTCGATATCGATCTTGATTTCATCGCGCTGGTGCGATTGCAAACCATCCCATTTATTCACGGCCACTACCAGCGCGCGGCCCGATTCCAGGATGAAGCCGGCAATATGCGCGTCTTGTTCTGAAATATCCTGCTGCGCGTCGAGCATCAGCACCACCACGTTGGCTTCGGAAATCGACTGCAGGGTTTTCACCACCGAGAATTTCTCGATCGCCTCAAACACCTTGCCACGGCGGCGGATACCGGCCGTGTCGATCAAGGTGTATTGCTGGCCATCGCGCTCGAACGGGATTTCGATCGAATCGCGCGTCGTGCCCGGCATGTCGAAGGCGATCACGCGCTCTTCGCCCAGCAGGGTGTTGATGAGCGTCGACTTGCCCACGTTAGGACGGCCGACGAGGGCAATCTTGATGCCGCGGTCGGTCTTTTCCAGTTCTTCAGGCTCATCCGGACGCTGCGCGAATGCCAGGTCCAGCATCACTTCGACGAGGTCGTTGACGCCGTCGCCGTGCGCCGACGAGATGGCATACGGATCGCCCATGCCCAATTCATAGAATTCGGAGACGACGGCCGTATAGCGCATGCCTTCGCTTTTATTGACCACCAGCAAGACCGGGCGACCGCTCTTGCGCAGGAAGTCGACGATGGTCTTGTCGTGCGGGGTCAGGCCTTGACGGCCGTCCACGATGAAGACCACCACGTCGGCCTCGGCCACGGCCTGCTTGGTCTGCAGTGCCATCTGGTGCATGATGCCTTCCTTGGCGACGGGTTCGAAACCACCCGTATCGATGACCAGGAAGGGACGTTCGCCGACACGGCCTTCGCCATAGTGACGATCGCGCGTCAACCCAGGCAAATCCGCCACCAGCGCATCGCGCGAGCGGGTCAGACGATTGAATAAAGTCGATTTCCCAACATTGGGTCGACCTACTAGTGCAATTACCGGCTTCATTGTATTACTCGACCGCGAGAGCGGTCACTGTCCCTGATTGGGTTTGAAAAATCAAATTCGAACCGGCAACGACGGGAGCCGAAACAATCGGGCTACCGTCGGTACTGACACGACCTATTAATGCGCCATCTTCCCGTGACAGGAAGTGGATATAACCTTGATAGTCGCCGACGGCGACGCTGCGGCCGTAGGAGGCCGGCGTCGACAGGCGGCGGCGCGCCAGCGCCTCGTTCTTCCAGGCGCTCTGACCACCGTCGCGGCTGAATGCCACCACGGCGCCCTGGTCATCGGCAACAAACACGAACCGCTGGTCGACGGCCACGCCCACATCGGACGAGATCGGCTTAGTCCAGCGCGGCACGCCCGTGGCGGCATCGAAGCAACCTGCCTTGCCCTGGTACGTGACGGCACACACTTCGCCTTCGAACACGACCGGCGTGCCGGCGATGTCGGAGACGCGCTCCAGTTCGGTGGCGCCGCGCGGTTCGCTGACGACGATCTCCCAGCGTACCACACCGGTGGCCGCCGTCAGTGCCAGCAGCTTGCCGCCCGGCTGGGCCACGTAGATATTCGTACCGCCCAGCACCATGCCCGGCGCATTGCGCAAGGTCAAGGCCGGCGTAGCGCGCTGCACCGTCCATTTGCGCTCGCCCGTCTTGGCATCGAAGCCGACGATGCGGTTGTCCACGCTGCGCACCACGACCACGCCATCGCCTACGACGGGCGCCGTCAATACTTCGCTGGACGCCTGCGCCTTCCACAACTGATTGCCATCGACATCGAAAGCCAGCACGGCACCCTTGGCAGCACCCACGGCCACCAGCGCGCCATCGCTGCCGGCGCCGGACGTGATGTCGCTGCCGGCCTTGATGCGCCACGTTTCACGGCCGCTGGCCGCATCCAGGCGCGCCAGCGCGCCATCGGCGCTGACCACGTACAGGCTGTTGCCGGCCAGCGCAGGCGTAAAGGCGTACACACCAGCCTTGCCGATCGAATACTTCCAGGCGTCGCGCACGGCGATGCTCGATTTTAACTCGACCAGCTTGGCCGGTTCGACTTTCGGATCTTTCGAGGCGAACGGGTTCCAGGACGAGCAACCGGCCATCAGGGCCAACAGACTTGCAGCTACCAGCTTTTCAGTGACACGCATAAGTGTTATCCAACCTTTTTCTTGTACTTTTGAGGGCAAGGCAGGCGACGCAAAACGCCGCGCGGCCATAGCATCAGTGTTCCTGTCAGGCGGCAGCCTTGTCAGCCTTGGCCTTGTCTTCCGGCACCGTACCGCCGATCGCTTCCAGTTTGACCTGGATCAGTTGACGGCCTGGATTGTTCTTGTCCGTCGCGGCTATCGCGGCCAGGTAAGACGTACGCGCCTCTGCCAGCTTGTTTTGCGCCACCAGGATGTCGCCCTTGCGGTCGGCCACGGCGCCGGCAAATTGCGCCACGGACGCCGTCGCCAGCACTTTCAACGCGTCATCGTAGGCTTTTTCGTCCAGCAGGACGCCGGCCAGGCGCAGCTTGGCGATGGCCTTGTACTCTTCCGTGCCATGCTCGGCCACCCATTGCAGCTGGGTCTTGGCCGTTTTCAGGTCATTCGCGTCGAACGCCACCTTGGCAGCGGCCAGGGCGCTCATCTGCGCATACGCCGTGCCGCTGAAACGCGATTGCATGTCGCCGGCAGCGCGCATCACCTTGGCAGTGTCCTTGGCGGCGATGGCGTTTTGCAGTTCGTCGTACAACTGGCCCGCTTGCGCAGCCTGGGTGCGCTGGTAGTACTGCCAGCCAGCCCAGCCGCTGTAACCTGCCAGCGCCACGATCAGGACCCAGGAGGTCAGATTGCCATTGCGCTGCCACCAGGCTTTGAGGGTTGCCAGTTGTTCTTGTTCTTCGTGATCGTATGCCATGGGTCGTCAGTTTTAATGAGTAGTTGATCGAGGGTAGTACGGTCTTGCTGCAAATCAATGGTGGTGATGCACATGGCCGCCAGGACCGTGGTCATGGCCGCAATCGTGCTCGCCGATGATCTGGTCCACCACGTAATCGACGACATCGTCGAACGGCACCGTATTTTGCTGCGCGCCAGCATCGGCTTCGCGCATGGCTTTCACCGTCGCGACATTGTTGGCGATTTCATCGTCGCCCATGATCACGGCAAACGCCGCACCGCTGGCATCGGCCTTTTTCATTTGCGTCTTGAAGCTGCCGCCGCCGTTGCTCGCTGCGCAATGTAGCACAACGTCCAGGCCCGCATCGCGAATCCGCTCTGCCAGCACGAAGGCTTGCAAGCCTGCCTGCTCGCCCTGGTGCACCAGGTAGACGTCGCACTGGGCCGGTTGCTCCGGCTCAGCGGCATCCTTCATCAGCAGCACCAGGCGCTCGACGCCCATGCCGAAACCGACGGCTGGCGTCGATTTGCCGCCAAACATTTCCACCATGCCGTCATAGCGGCCACCGGCACATACCGTGCCTTGCGCGCCCAGCTTGTCGCTGACCCACTCGAACACCGTGCGGTTGTAGTAATCGAGGCCGCGCACCAGGCGTGGATTGATGGTGAAAGGAATATTGTTGTGGTTCAAGATCTTCTGCACGCCGTGGAAGTGGGCCAGCGATTCCTCGCCCAGGTAATCCAGCAGCTTCGGCGCGCCATTGACCAGCTCCTGCATGGCAGGGTTCTTGGTATCGAGGATGCGCAGCGGGTTGCTGTGCAGGCGGCGCTTGGCTTCTTCGTCGAGCAGCTCGCTGTGGCCTTCCAGGTAGGCGATCAGATCGGCGCGGTGGCGCAGGCGCTCGGCCGCGTCGCCGATCGAATTCAGTTCCAGGCGGATGCCTTCCAGACCCAGGTCATCCCACAGGCGGCGCGACAGCATGATGATCTCGGCATCGATATCCGGGCCCGTAAAACCGATGGCTTCCACGCCGAACTGGTGGAACTGGCGGTAGCGGCCTTTCTGCGGGCGCTCGTGGCGGAACATCTGGCCCTTGTACCACAGGCGTTTCGGACCTTCATAGACGAGGTTGTGCTCGACCACGGCGCGCACCACGCCAGCCGTGCCTTCGGGACGCAGGGTCAGGTTGTCGCCGTTCATCGAATCGGTGAACGAATACATTTCCTTTTCCACGATATCGGTCACGGCGCCGATGGCACGCGCGAACAATTTTGTTTCTTCCACGATCGGCGTGCGGATCTGCTGGAAGCCGTAGCTTTGCAGCACGGATTGCGCCGTGTTTTCAAACAATTCCCACAGCGGTGCGTCAGCCGGCAGAATATCGTTCATGCCTTTGACTGCGGTGATTTTATCGGCTTTTTTATTTTCTGACATGGTATCTACTTTTATTGGCTACGATTGCTGTTCAATTTTTGGGGTATTCAGGGGTATCGGCTTGCAAGCCTATACCGCTACGCTGGCGAGCGACATGTCGCTCGAAACCCCAGCTACGCCATAGTGACTCTGTACATACTTCAAGACGATGTCCTGGAATTCCTCGACGATGCGTTCGCCGCGCAGGGTGACGACTTTTTCGCCGTCGACAAACACGGGCGCGGCCGGCGACTCGCCCGTACCGGGCAGGCTGATGCCGATATTCGCATGCTTCGATTCGCCGGGACCGTTGACGATGCAGCCCATGACGGCCACGTTCATCGCTTCCACGCCCGGATACGATTTCTTCCACTCCGGCATCTGCTCGCGCAGATACGTCTGGATATTATCGGCCAGTTCCTGGAAAGTGGTCGACGTGGTGCGGCCACAGCCCGGGCAGGCAATCACCATGGGTGCGAATTTGCGCAAGCCCATGGTTTGCAAGATTTCCTGGCCGACGATGACTTCGCGCGTGCGGTCGCCGCCCGGTTCAGGCGTGAGCGAGATGCGGATGGTGTCGCCGATGCCCTCTTGCAACAGCACGGCCAGCGCAGCGGTGGACGCCACGATGCCCTTGCTGCCCATGCCCGCTTCCGTCAAACCCAGGTGCAGCGGATAGTCGCAGCGCTGGGCCAGTTCGCGGTACACGGCGATCAGGTCTTGTACGCCAGAAACCTTGCACGACAGAATAATCTTGTCGCGGCCCAGGCCCAGCTCTTCGGCGCGCACGGCGTTTTCAATCGCCGACGTCACCAGCGCTTCATACATGACGGCTTGCGCCGGCCATGGGTCGGCACGGCCCGCGTTTTCATCCATGATGCGGGCCAGCAAGGCTTGATCGAGGCTGCCCCAGTTCACGCCGATGCGTACCGGCTTGTCGTACTTGCAAGCGGCTTCGATCATTTGCGCAAATTGCGTGTCGCGCTTGGCGCCCTTGCCCACATTGCCCGGATTGATGCGGTACTTCGACAGCGCGCGCGCACAATCGGGGTAATCGTTGAGCAGGGTATGGCCGTTGTAATGGAAATCGCCCACCAGCGGCACGTCGATGTCCATCTTGTCGAGCTGCTCGCGGATATACGGCACGGCGGCAGCCGCCTCGGGACGGTCTACCGTCAGGCGCACCAGTTCCGAACCGGCACGCGCCAGCTCCTTGATCTGGATGGCCGTGCCAATGGCGTCGGCCGTATCCGTGTTCGTCATCGACTGCACCACGACGGGGGCGTCGCCGCCCACCCAGATCTGGCGCTGGCCATGCGAGATCAGCACCTTGCGGCTGTCGCGCCGGCCGGATGGACCGGAGCCGATCGCTGTTTTCGAGGTAGCCATAAATATTATCTTCAGAGTTTGCTTGAACGATTACTGCGTTTATTTGATGCTGACACGGGAAATCGTGCCACCGGCAACGGTCGGCAAGTCCAGCTTGGCGCCGCGCAAGGTTGCCTGCACGACACCCGGCTTACCCACCACCAGGGTGGCCGGTCCCGTGATATCGAACGTTTCCGTGCTGCCCGCCTTGACCATCCGCGAAATCAGCGGCGTGCTGCCAGGGCGGCGGATTTCCACCCAGGAATCCTGCTCCACCTTCAGCACCAGCGCATTCGCGCCCACGGCAGCGGCGGCCACGGGCGGCGTGGCGCCAGGCGTTACCGCTGCCGCAGGGGCAGCGGCTGGCGGCAAGGCGGCGGCCGGCGCCGAAGCGACAGCGGCGGCGGGTGCACCGGTCTGCGTATCGTTGCCTGGCGGCGGCGGCACGGAAATCAAGGGCACGGACGGCGACTGCACGGGCGTCAAGTCCTGGCCCGGCTTGATCAGGGTCGTTTCCACGGGCCCCACTTCAGCATGCGCCGTTTCTTTCTCGGCATGGGCAGAGAGCAGGCCTGCCGGCACATAGCCGAGCTTGTACGCGCCAAAGGCAGCCGCCACGACGACGACGACGGCACCGGCGATCCAGACGGTGGCCTGGTTCGACGAGCGCTGCGTCATCGACGGGAAGCGCGATTCGGAAAACGTGGCGGAAATTTCACGCCGCACGGGCGCTGCCGGATCTTGCGCCGGCGCCGGATGGACTTCGATCATGGCCACCAGCGGCGCCGCGTCGAGACGCACCACCTTGGCGTAGGCGCGCACGAAACCGCGCACCACAGCCACGTTCGGCAAGGCCGCCATGTCGCCCTCTTCCAGCGCGATCACCTGGCGTGGCGCCAGCTTGAGCTGGTCGGCCACCTGTTCCACTGGCCAGCCCAGCGCTTCGCGCTGCGCCTTCAACTGTGCGCCTGCCAAGGCAAGATTGCCCTGGGGCTGCTGCTGAGGCGTTTCTGCCCACTCTGAATTCATTGGTATCCCTGTCTCACTCATCAAACGCCCCATTTTGATAAGCAGCATATTCGGGGGAGCCGGCATGGTGGTTGCGCAAATGCGCCGCCAGGTCAGCTTCCGCGCCCACATCCCCGAGCTTATGCTGCACCTTGATCCCGAGCCACAGCACATCGGCCGTCTGGCTCTCCATTGTTGCTGCCTTACCGAGGCGCTGCCAATAATCAGCCGCCTGCCGGTAGTCTTGCTGTTGGTAATACACGCGCACCAGGCCGGCATAGGTGATTGCCGTAGCAGGTGCGATGCGCTCCGCCTTGAGCCAGTAGTCAGCGGCGCGCGGGTAATCTTTCATGACCAGGCTGCACGCCGCCGCATTGTGCAGCGCAAGTTCAGGCGTGCCATAGGCGACATCTTGCAATGCGGCATCGAAATACGCCAACGACTGCGCCGCGCGCCCGGTCTGGCACAGAAACAGGCCATAATTATTACTCAACTCGGGATTGTGGGGCGCGAGGCGCAATGCGTAAAGAAAATCTTTTTCAGCAGCCACGGGTTGGCGCAGGGCAGCAAAAATCAGGGCGCGCATGCCGCGCACCTGGGCGTTGCCCGGCACCAGTTGCACCGCCTGCTCTGCTTCGGCCAAGGCCACCACAAACTGCTCTTGCATATAATAGGCGCTGGCCAACTGCAAGCGCAAGGCGGCGCGCTGCTCGACAGAGGCAGCCTGCTCCTTGTCTGCGGTGGAAGCACAGCCGGCCAGCAGCACGCCCAGGCTGACAACAGCCACGGCAAGTGCGCCAGGATAAGCCATGCCTCCCCGCATCAGGAGCGGATCTCCACGATCTTGCCGAAGTTGGCGCCAAATTTCTGTTGGTACTCAGTCATCTTTTCCATGCGCTCCTGCACCCGCGTGCGATCCTTGACTTCGCCGGCCAGCTGGCCGCAGGCCGCATCGATATCGTCGCCGCGCGTCTTGCGCACGGTGGTGATGATGCCGCCATCCATGAGCACCTGGGCAAATGCCTTGATACGCGGATTCTTCGAGCGGAACAGGCCCGACTCGGGAAACGGGTTGAAGGGAATCAGGTTGAACTTGCAGTTCACGCCGAACTCGCGGTCTTGCACCAGCGCCAGCAGTTCGCGCGCATGTTCGTCGCTGTCGTTGACGCCATCGAGCATGCAGTATTCGAAGGTAATGAAGTCGCGTGGAGCAAATTCCAGGTAGCGCTTGCACGCCGCCATCAATTCCTTCAGCGGATATTTCTTGTTCAGTGGAATCAAACCGTCGCGCAAGGCGTCGTTCGAGGCGTGCAGCGAGACGGCCAGTGCCACCGGCACTTCCTGCGACAGCTTGTCCATCATCGGCACCACGCCCGAGGTCGACAGGGTGACGCGGCGGCGCGACAGGCCGTAGGCATTGTCGTCGAGCATCAGCTTCAGGGCCGTGACGGTCGGTTCAAAGTTCAGCAGGGGCTCGCCCATGCCCATCATCACCACGTTGGTGATCTGGCGCTCGCCTTTCGGGCCAGGCTCGATGCCCTTGGTGCGGCGCAATTCAAATTCGGCCATCCACAGCTGGCCGATGATTTCGCCCACGGACAGGTTGCGGTTGAAGCCTTGCTTGCCCGTCGAGCAGAAACGGCAGTTCACGGCGCAGCCGGCCTGCGTCGAGATGCACAGGGTGCCGCGATTTTCTTCCGGAATGAACACGGTTTCCACGGCATTGCCATTGCCCACATCGACCAGCCACTTGCGCGTGCCGTCAAGCGACGTGTGATCGCTGATGATGGCCGGGGCGCGCACTTCGGCGCGCGTGGCCAGCTTGTCGCGCAGCGACTTGGCCAGGTCCGTCATGGCGTCGAAATCGGAGGCGCCGAACTGATGTATCCAACGTTGCAATTGTTTCGCACGAAACGGCTTCTCTCCCAACTCGGCGCAGTAGGCGATGAGTTGCGCGGGATCGAGGTCCAGCAAGTTGGTGAGTGTCGTCGTATGCATGATCATGTCTATTCTAAAAATCCGTCCCCGCGCGCATCCGGAGCGAAAACTCCACAGCGCAGCGGGAACAGGGGGTGATAAGTTATTTCACAGATAACGCCAGGAAATAACGTTATCTAAGGCAATTAAGCCTTCAGTTCTGGGAAGAAGTAAGCGATTTCCACTTTAGCAGCTTCGACAGCGTCGGAACCGTGTACGGCGTTAGCGTCGATCGAATCGGCGAAATCGGCGCGGATCGTGCCTTTTTCTGCTTTCTTCGGATCGGTCGCGCCCATCAGGTCACGGTGGGCCAGAACGGCGTTTTCGCCTTCCAGGGCTTGAATCATGACTGGACCGGAAACCATGAAGTCGACCAGATCCTTGAAGAAGCCGCGTTCCTTGTGCGCTGCGTAGAAGCCTTCAGCTTGTTCGCGCGACAGTTGGGTCATACGCGCTGCAACGATTTTCAGGCCAGCGTTTTCAAAACGGGAGTAGATTTGACCGATTACGTTTTTTGCAACTGCGTCTGGTTTGATGATCGACAGGGTGCGTTCGATTGCCATGTGTGAAAACTCCAATAAAAAGAAAGGTTTAAAACGATAAATTGATAACTCAATCAACCTTTGATTTTACCATACTCCACCCCATATCACCCAGACAGGCTGGTTGGCATCTTGCGGCCCTGCCTGAGTTTAATTAAATCTTAAGCTGGTTTTTTTGTAAAAACCGGGGTCCATGCTATCCTTGGGGAAAGTAGTAATTTGAATTGACAACACGGAGGCACTATGAATCAGAACATGCAACGCACCTTTGACCTGTCGGGAGGCATGCAGCAAGTCCGCCACCAGGTCTTGCGCAATACCTACTGGCTGCTGGCACTGTCCATGATACCGACCGTGCTGGGCGCCTTCATCGGCGTGCAAATGCATTTGCCGATGCTGACCGGCGGCATGGGTTTCATCATCTTCATGGCCGTCGCCTTCGGCTTCATGTACGCGATTGAAAAAACCAAGAACTCGGGCCTCGGCGTTGCCGTCCTGCTGGGCTTTACCTTCTTCATGGGCCTGATGCTCACGCCTATCCTGACGCGCACGCTCGGTTACTCGAACGGCGGCATGCTGATCATGACGGCATTCGGCGGCACGGCCACCATCCTGGCCGTGATGGCGACCATCGCCACAGTGTCGAAGCGCGACTTCTCGGCCATGGGCAAATGGCTGTTCGCCGGCGTGATCGTGCTGATCCTGGCCTCGGTGGCGAATATTTTCCTGGGCCTGTCGGCTCTGTCGATCGTGATCTCCATGGTCGCCATCGCCATCTTCTCGGCCTACATCCTGTATGACGTGCAGCAAATCATCAACGGCGGCGAGACCAACTACATCTCGGCCACCCTGCGCATCTACCTGGACGTGTACAACATCTTCACCAGCCTGCTGTCCTTGCTGGGTTTCGCCGGCGGCAGCCGCGACTAATCACTTGCGATTCAACAAAAAGCCGACCCTCGGGTCGGCTTTTTTACGTCTGTGAAAAAAGCCGCCTGTACGGCTGCTGTTCGCGGCAGGTTCGCACCAATCGGCATCGCCATCAAAAGTCGTGATTCGACGGATACTTGCTGTAGAAATCGTTATCCCATTTGAAGTTGGTGAAGGCCACTGTCACCGATATATCGAGCGCTTCGACAAAATGCCAGCAGCCGACGGGCAGAAACAGGATCTCTCCCGGCGCCAACACGCATTCGCGCACTTGCACGTCGGCCATCAGCGGATAGCGCTGCAAGTCGATGTCGCTCCCGTCGACAGGCGTAAAACAGTGGCGCTGGTTGTACACGCGTGCCACCTCGCAGGCAGCCATGATGCGCAGCCGCTTGCGCCCTCTTACCTGCGCCATGAAGTTGTTGGTCAGGTCGTGATGAAACGGTGTCACCGTGCCGGCCGGGCCAAACCATAAAAAGCCCGTGGGGGCACCTTCCTGCTTCAGGTATTCAGGCAGTTGGCCGATGTCATCCCACAGCTCGCGCAGCGCTTGCCGGTTCTGCGAATTGTTATTCGCCGTCATATAGAAATCGTTGCTCACGCCGCTGTCCTCGACCAGGCTGGCGTACTCGCCAAAGGCCATCTTGCGCTTGTGCGCCACGCTGTTCATTTCGTACTGCGCGTCCGCCTCGCGGCCGAACTGCACTTCCACTTCGCGCTGCGCATATTGTGCGCGGAAGTAGGCCGGGCTCCATTTGGCCATGGCCGGCCAGTCGTCCAGCATGCCGGTGATGATCACGGGCTGGTTGGTGGAATAGTATTCGTCCAGAAACGCTTGCGCCGTCAATTTGTCGCGGCGGGGAATCTCGCTCGGACGCAACTGGTTCAGCTTGCGCTGGATATCGATCACCCAGTCGCGCTTGGCCAGGCGGTTCGACAGGCGCACGGCGCCCGCCAGGTAGGGGCTATGCAGTGCCAGTTCCACTTCGCGGCGCGCCAGGGGCTCGGCGATGCCAGCCTGTTGCAGCACCGGCATCAGCGCCGAAGGATGACTGCCCAGCATGAGGTTTTCCGCGATCCAGCTGCGCCACTCACGGCTCAGTTCCTGCTCCGGCTGCTGCTCTTTCTGCTTGACTCCGAATGTCGATACCGCCGCCATCGCCCGTCTCCTGGATTTATGTGAATAAGCGACCGGACAGCATGGCTATCCGGCCGCGTCTTACCCTACATCAACATTACCGCACCTTCCACACCTCGGTCGCCAGCACGCCATTCGCGTCGCCATCGAGTTCCCACGAGAACGCACCGCGCAAGCCCTGGTCCTTGACGTATTTCACCTTGGTGCCGATGACGGTCGGGTCATCATAGCTCCACCACTGGCCGCCCGCACCCGTGTACAGGTACAGTTGCTTGGTCACGGGATGGTAGTAGCGCGTGCCGGCCTTGGCGACGAGGATTTTATAGTCCTCGATGCCCGACTCGTACGTGCCTGGCGCCGTGCCGGTGGCCGCCTGGTACAGGCCATCGCCATTCGGTCCTGGCGCCACGCCCGTCCAGCCGCGGCCATAGAACGGTATGCCCAGCAGCAGCTTGTCGCGCGGCACGCCGGCGGCAATCATGTACTGCACCGCCTTGTCGCCCACGTATTCGCGCGCCATGCCCGTCGACGGATCGGCAGGGTCGGCAAACAGCTGGGCGTTGAAGTTGGTGCTCGTTTCCCAGCCGCCGTGGAAGTCATAGGTCATCAGGTTGATCCAGTCCATATACTGCGAGTACAGGGCCGGTTCCGTGTTGTCGATCTTGTCCTTGCCGGCGCCGACGGCCGCCGTCAACAGGTAGCGCTTGCCGTTGGCGGCACCGAGCGCATCGAGCTGGCTGCGGAATTCCGCCATCAGCAAGGTGAAGTTGCGCTTGTCGTTGGGGCTGACCGTGTTGTACGGCTGGCCGCCGCCGACCGGGTATTCCCAGTCGATGTCGATGCCATCAAAGATGTTGGCTGCCGCGCCCACGCCGCCGCGCCCGCCCTGCACCGGCAGGTTGCCCTTGATATAGATATCGATGCAGGAACGCACCATCTGCTTGCGCAGCGCATCGGTGGCCGAACCGACGGAGAAGTTCTTCGACCAGCTCCAGCCGCCCAGCGAGATGAACAATTTGAGATTCGGGTGCGCCGCCTTCAGCTTTCTCAGCTGCAGGAAGTTGCCCGACAGAGGAGCATCCCACGGGATGGCCTGGCCATCGACGGTACGCTTCGGCGTGCGGATGTAGTCGGCCTCGGCATCGCCGCCCGTGCCCGCTTCCGGCGAATTCGGATTCGTCGCGCCCGGCTCCGTCTTGGTGATCATGGCGCATTCATAGCCACCGTTCTTCGGATAGATGTTGCCGAAAGCATAGTTGATGAAGGTCAGCTTGTCAGCCACGCCGCTGGAATGCACGTTCGCCACTTCGTAGTCGCGGCCATACACGCCCCACTGCGCGAAGTAGGAACCGACTTCGCGACCCGTTGGCGTTGGCGTAGGTGTAGGCGTTGGAGTTGGAGTCGGCGTTGGGGTCGGCGTCGGAGTCGGCGTCGGCGTCGGCGTCGGCGTGATGCTGCAGATCTCCTGGCTGGTCCATGGCTTGCCCGTGCCGGCGGCGCCGCTGCTGGTGGACGGGTTGTCGCCCTGGGTCCAGTAGTTGGCGCGATAATTCGTGCCCGCGTAGCTGACGGTAGCGCCGGCGCTGTAGGCCGTCCCGGCCACCCACGCCAGCGCGCAGCTGCCACCGGTTGGCGTTGGCGTTGGCGTCGGGGTGGGCGTAGGTGTAGGCACCGGCGTCGGGGTAGGCGTCGGGGTGGGAGTAGGCGTCGGGGTGGGAGTAGGCGTTGGCGTTGGTGTGGGCGTCGGCGTGGTGCCGCCATCGCAAGTACCGCCGGCACTCCACAGGCTAGGCGTGGAAACGGGATTCCAACCCGAGCCCACGTGATCGGTCTGCGTTACCAGTGCGGTGTAGTTGGCGCCCAGGTAAGTGACCACCGTGCCAGCATTGTAAGTGCCGCCCTCTTGCCACGGCACGCACGCGACCACCGTGCTGGCCGCCAGCAATTGCGAACCAGCCGGTGCGCCTGCGTCGTCGCCGCCCCCGCACGCTGCCAGCACGCCACCGCTGGCCAGACATACCATCATGTTCCTGATCGTTTTTTTGAGTATTAAATTTTCCACGCTGTCTCCTGTTCAGGTTTGCGGAAATACCGCTCTGCTTCAATGAAAAGCTACCCTGTGATCTTGTTTTTTGCAGTTGCAAGAACAGCATGCTGCCGAAAAAATAGGCGGTCAAGTGGTTTTGAAGTGGACTCAAAGTGGGCAATACCACTTCGCGCGAAAAGCGCGGCGGCAACGGCGACTGGCGTGTTGTCCTACTGGACAATGAAAAAACACAGGGGGAGAATGAAAAAAGACGCTTGAAGAGGGAAATACAGACCAGTTTTATAACTCGCTGCAAGTGGTATTGGGGTAGCGTGCCGTGCCGTTAAATACGGCAGCGGCGGGTGCCTGCCTGGCCACCCGCCGCGCAAGGCAGACTTATTGAGGCAAATCAAATACCGCCATCGACTCCACGTGCGAGGTATGCGGGAACATGTTGACCACGCCCGCCTTGCTCAGCACATAGCCCGCTTCCAGCGCCAGGATGCCGGCGTCGCGCGCCAGGGTCGACGGGCTGCAGGACACGTACACGATGCGTTTCGGCAGCAGGTCAGGACGCACCTGCGACAGGCCGACCAGCGCCTGGCACAGGGCCATGGCGCCATCGCGCGGCGGGTCGACGAGAATGCGGTCAAACTTGCCCAGGGCGATCAGGTCGTCCGTCGTCACTTCGAACAGGTTGCGCGTCGAGAACGAGGTTTTTTCCGCCAGGCCATTGGCCAGCGCATTTTCCAGCGCCCGCTCCGTCAGGGTGGTGCTGCCTTCGATACCCACCACTGCGCTGCCTTGCGTGGCCAGCGGCAAGGTGAAATTGCCCAGGCCGCAGAACAGGTCGGCCACGCGGTCGGTCGGCTGCACTTCCAGCAGGCGCAGGGCTTTCGACACCAGCACGCGGTTGATGTGGTGGTTCACCTGGGTAAAATCGACAGGCTTGAACGGCATCTTAACGCCGAACTCGGGCAGCAAATAATGCAATTGCTTGTCGAGCGGATAGAACGGCACGGCCGTTTCCGGGCCTTTCACCTGCAACCACCATTGCACGCCGTATTCGTCGGCAAAGGCCTTCAATTTCGTTTCATCGTCTGCCGTGAGCGGCGCCATGATGCGCAAGACCATGGCGGTGACGTCTTCACCCACGGCCAGTTCGATCTGCGGCATCTGGTCGAAGATGGACAGCGAACCAATCAACGCACGCAGGGGCAGCAGCATGGCGGAGATGTGCGGCGGCAAGATTTCACAGCTATCCATGTCGGCAACGAATGCCGATTTCTTTTCATGGAAACCCACCAGCACGGCGTCTTTCTTCTTGACGTGGCGCACCGACAGGCGCGCGCGATAACGGTAGCCCCAGGTCGGGCCATACATGGGACGCATGATGCTTTGCGGACGCACCTTGCCGATATGCCACAGGTTGTCTTCCAGCACGCGCTGTTTGATCGCCACCTGCGCCGATGGCTCCAGGTGCTGCATCGAGCAGCCGCCGCAATTGTCGAAATGCTTGCACTTGGGCGTCACGCGCATGGACGATTCGCGGTGCAGCGCCGTCATGCGGGCCATTTCCCAGTTCTTCTTTTTCTTGAACGTCACAAAGCTGACGCGCTCGCCCGGCAGCGCGCCTTCGACAAACACGACCTTGCCCGGCGAGCCGTCTTCGTTCTCAATATGGCCAACGCCACGGGCGTCCATGTCGAGCGATTTGATTTCGATGATATTTTCTTGCATAGCGATCAATAGGTAAGAGTGGGCCAGGATGCAAGGCCGCGCTGGAACTTGAAAGAATAGGGGAAAGGTCAGGCGCCGCGAGCGGGGCGTATGATAGCAGATGCGGCCCCGGAAATACCGGGACAGGGTGCCTTACAGTAAGGAGTCGCGCACGACGCCGCGTGCGGCCATCGCCCGTTTGAGCTTGATCAAGGCTTCCTGCTGGATCTGGCGCACGCGCTCGCGCGTTACGCCCATTTCCTCGGCCAGGGTTTCCAAGGTGGCCGGGTCGTCATTGTCCAGGCCGAAACGGCGCATGATCACCACGCGTTGCTTGTCGGGCAGTTTGGTCAGCCAGTCGCGCACCAGCACCGTCATCTCGTGGTGTTCGGCACGCGCGTCGGGACTGTCTTCGCTGGCGCCGGGCAACATATCCATCAGCGACGATTGCGGGTCGTTGTCGAGCGGCGCGTCGAGCGAAGTGGCATGCTCGGACAGGGCCAGGATATCCTGTACCTCTTCCACGGGACGGCCCACCAGGTGGGCGATGTCTTCCGCAGTGGCATCCTTGCCATCGTGGTGCTGGGCTTCCAGGTGGTATTTGCCGCGCAAAATTTGATTCAGTTCGCGCACCATGTGCACGGGCAAACGCACCGTGCGCGCCTGGTTCATGATGGCGCGCTCTATGCTCTGGCGTATCCACCAGGTGGCGTAGGTGGAAAAGCGGAAACCGCGTTCGGGCTCGAACTTGTCGATGGCCCGCATCAGACCGATGTTGCCCTCCTCTATCATGTCGAGCAAGACCACGCCGCGGTTGATGTAATGCTTGGCGATCGACACGACCAGACGCAGGTTGTGCTCGATCATGGTTTGCCGGGCTTCGAAATTGCCCTGCTTGGCGAGGGTGGCGTAATGCACCTCTTGCGCCGCCGTCAGCAGGGGGCGCGTACCGATCTGGTTCAGATAGTGCTGCGTGGTATCGGTCGACAGCTCGGCGGCCAGCACTTTTTTCAATTCATCGACACTTTCGACCAGCACGCTGACGCTGGCCACCTCGCCGCCCTCGCCCGCGTCGACGGCATCAACGCCGTCGAGTTCGCCGGCATCGTCCGTCACGACTTCGTCGACCCCGTCTTCCGGCAGTTCCGGCTCATCGTCCAGCTGATCGTGCGGCGCGTGTGTCATTGCTTTACCTAACGGTTAG
This sequence comes from Janthinobacterium sp. UMAB-56, assembly GCF_900095265.1. Lineage (GTDB taxonomy): Bacteria > Pseudomonadota > Gammaproteobacteria > Burkholderiales > Burkholderiaceae_D > Janthinobacterium. Next base: position 579,549 of record NZ_LT607651.1, read on the forward strand.
GCAGGAATTTCGAAGGATCGACAGGCTTGCCCTGCTGGCGGATTTCAAAGTGCAGCTTCACGCGGTCGGCATCGGAATCGCCCATTTCAGCGATCGCCTGGCCTTTGTTGACGTTCTGGCCTTCCTTCACCAGGATGCTGCGGTTATGCGCATACGCCGACAATAAACTATTACTGTGCTTCACGATGACAAGATTACCATAACCACGGATTCCGCTCCCGGCATACATGACTTTTCCCGCGCCGGCGGCCACGACCTGCTGGCCCGCCTTGCCGGCGATATCGACGCCCTTGTTCTTGCCTTCGTCAAAAGTGCCGATGACCTTGCCTTCGGAAGGCCACATCCAGCTGATCTTCTCGTCGCCAGGCGCCGAGGCCGCCGGGGCTGCTGCTGCTGCGGCCGGTGCGGCGGCTGCAGCCGGGGCCGGCGCAGGCTTGGCGTCGGTGCTGCCGCCATCGGCGCGCAGCTCGGCCAGGGTGGCGTCGGAATACGCGCGCTTCTCGCCGCGTGGGCCTGTTTTCTTCGGCACGACAGGTGCCGCCGGCTTGACTTCCGTCACTGGCGGCATGACGATGGCCGACGTTTGCGCGCCGCCCGTGTCTCCATTCGGCGGCAACACGCGCAGCACCTGGTCGACCTTGATGTCGTTCGGGTTGCTCAAGTCATTCCACACCACCAGGTCGCGGTAATTCTGGCCGTACTCGAGGGCGATGCGCAACAGGGTGTCGCCGCGCTTGACCGTGTAATAGGCCGGGTCGCGGTCGCGCGGATCGCTGGCGGCGGCACTGCTGCTCGATGGATGGCGTTCCACGACGGGCGCCTGGACGCCCGTGGTGCCGCAACCGCTCAACAGCGCGGCCAAAGTGATGCTACATAGAAGTACGTTACTTTTCTTAATCATTCGCATGTAATTGTATGTCCTGCTTGCTAGCTGATCCGGGGATCATATGGTGCCCGGGCGCAAAGGTACGAAATGGCAATCTTCCAGGGTTTGGCTAGTCCATTCCATTTTCCCCACCCGGGTAATGAGTTGTAAGTGTTGCAATTTAGCCCCCACCGGCGCAACCAGACGCCCGCCGGGCGCCAGCTGTTCCAGCAAGGCTTGCGGGACTTCCGGGCCGGCTGCGGCAAGGATGATCCCATCGAAGGGCGCCGCCTGCGGCAGGCCAAGCATACCATCTCCGTACTGCAAGCGCAGATTTGACACGCGCAGCGGGCGCAGATTGGCCTTCGCCAGCTCGTGCAGGGGCCGGATGCGCTCGATCGAATACACCTCTTTCGCCACCAGCGACAGCACGGCAGCCTGGTAACCGCAGCCGGTGCCGATTTCCAGCACGCGCTGCAAGCTGCCGCCCTGGCGCATCACTTCGATCATGCGCGCCACGATGTACGGCTGCGAAATAGTCTGGTGGTGGCCGATGGGCAAGGAGGCGTCGATATACGCCTGCGACGCCAGCGCCTCGTCCATGAACATGTGGCGCGGCACGGCTTGCATGGCGTCGAGCACCACCTGGTCCTTGACGCCCTGTTTCGCGACACGCGCCACCATGGCCCGGCGCACGGCCTCCGAAACGAGCGGATTTTGCCGTGGCGGCGACACCACCGCCGGCTGCGCCCGCTCATTGGCGATGGCCTGCGCGCGCGATGGCGTGATGGCCGCGTGCGTGCCATACGGCTGCGCAATCCCCCGCGCCGCGTTTTGCGCCGCATTCTGCGTCGCCGTCTGCGGCGTGGCGATGCGCGACTGGGCCAGCGACTGCCCCCCACCCGGCCTGGCGGGCTTGCCGGCCAACGAGTCGAGGGAAAGGGGAAAAGTACGCGGCTTATCGGTCATGCCAGGCCTTTTGCCAGTGCATCGAGTTGGGTGGCATGCGTCAGGTCGATCTGCAGCGGCGTGATCGACACTTGCCCATGTTCAACCGCATGGAAGTCCGTGCCCGGGCCGCCTTCCTTGGCGGCGCCGGCGGGGCCGATCCAGAAAATTTCACGACCCCGCGGATCGAGCGCGCGTATCACGGGCTCGGCCGAATGACGCTTGCCCAGGCGCGTGGCCACCATGCCTTGCAATTGCTCGTAAGGGATGGCGGGGATATTCACATTCAATAAATACGGTTTCTGCAGGGCGTCAAACTGGCGCTCGACGATTTCCCTCGCCACGCGGGCGGCCGCGTCCAGGTTGGCCCAGCCGAACTGCGACTGGGAAAAGGCGATGGCGGGAATGCCGAACAGATAGCCTTCCGTGGCAGCGGCCACGGTACCCGAATACAGGGTGTCGTCGCCCATGTTGGGGCCGTTGTTGATGCCGGACACCACCAGGTCGGGGCGCTCGATCAGCATGCCCGTGAGCGCCACGTGCACGCAGTCGGTGGGCGTGCCGTTAACAAAATAAAAGCCGTTGGCAGCCTTGTGCACGGACAAGGGCCGGTCCAGGGACAGCGAATTGGAGGCCCCCGAACGGTTGCTGTCAGGCGCTACCACGACAATCTCGGCAATGGGCGCGAGCGCGTCGGCCAGGGCCGCAAGGCCAGGCGCCAGGTAACCGTCGTCGTTACTGATAAGAATTCTCATACCGAGATTTTACCTGAAGCAATGCCAACACTGCGCGTACCGCACGCTGATAGTCGGCAATATTTGTGCCGCCGCGAGGCCATGGCATGCGGCGTCAGCGCTGCTCGATGCGCGCCTCAGATAACGCCCCTTCCAGCGCCTGCACTTCATCTTCTTGCAAGGCCAGCAAGGCATTCAGGTCGCCTTGCAATTTGTACATTCTTTTTAGCTGTGCCATGCCGCGCCTGCGCAACTTGCCTGGCACGCCGGGGCGCAGCAGGCAGGGCTTCAAATGGTCGGCCAGTTCGCCCGCCTGCGCATACTGGTCGCGCTCTATCATGCCTTGCAACATCGAGATCATGCTGGCCAGGGTATCCGGCTCGGCCCCTTCGTGCCCGTTGGCGCGGCCGGCGAGGATGGTTTCCTGCAAATGCCGCGCACCGTCCAGCACGCTCTCCACATGCCGGGTGACGGGCGCATTCAAGAGCCGGTCGCTGCCGCTGAGCACGGCGTCTTCCAGCCGGTGCGCCGCCTCGCTCTCGCCCTGCTGCTGCAAGGTGCCGGCCAATTGCGTCTTGCTGTGCAAGGTATCGAGGTGGTCTTCGCCCAGCAGACGCGCATGCACTTCCAGCACCTGCTCTTGCACGCTGCGCGCCGCATCGAGTTCACCGCGCCGCAGCAGCGCCTCGGCCAGCTTGCGCTGACTCATCAGGGTTTCCGGATGGTCGAGCCCGCGCGTGCGCTCGCGCGCCGCCACCTGGTCTTCATGCAACTGGCGTGCGCCGGCCCAGTCGCCCTGCCCGGCCACGATGTCGGCCAGCAAATCGCGCGTGGCCAGGGTGGCCGCATGGTCGCTGCCCAGGCGCCGCTCCTGTGCCTGCAGCACGGCAACGAACAGGCGCCGCGCAGCTTCCAGCTCGCCTTCGCGCCCCAGCGCCTGCGCCAGGGCCAGCTTGCTGCGCAAGGTATCGCCATGCTCGGCGCCAAACAGGCGTTCGCGCGCCGCCACCACCGTGAGCAGCACTTGCTGCGCCTGCGCCAGCCGGCCCATGCGCAGCAAGGTGGCGGCGCGACCATCCATCGCTTCCAGGGTCAGCGGATGCTCGCCGCCCAACTGGCGCGCATAGCTTGCCAGCACTGCATCCTGCAGCAGCAGCGCCGCCGCCAGTTCCCCCTGCAGCAACAAGGTTTGCGCCAGGCAGGCCCGGGCGGCCAGGGTGTCGAAATGGTCGCTGCCAAGCACGCGCTCGCGTACGTCGAGCACGTCTTCTTCCAGGAAGCGGGCTTCATCGAGCTTGCCCAGCTGGCGCAGCAGGCGCGCCATGCCACTCTTGCACGCCAGGCTGTCGGGATGCTCTTCGCCCAGCAGCTGCACGCGGATCTCGACGCTCTGGCGGAAGGCATCGAGCGCCTGCCCGCTGCGCCCATCCTTGCGGTACAGCTCGCCCAGACAGGCCAGGTCGCGCGCCAGCGGCAGGGCAACGGCGCGGCCCGGCTCGAGCAGCAAGGCCTGGCGCGCTTCGCTGATGGCGCCCAGCAAGGCGATTTCACGGCTCGACTGCCAGGGGAAATAGCCGCCCGTCAGCCAGTGCAGGAAGGCTTCGAAGGTGCGCGTGAGGGAAAAGCGGTCGCCGCCCTGGTCGATGCGTACGGCCAGCTGCTCGCCATAGGCAAAGGTTTTCGTCTGTTGCAGCTGGACTTCGTCGAAATAGCTGTCGAGGGCGATCTGCGGCAAGCCGTAGGAGGCGCGCAGCAGGCGCTCGAACAGGGGCTGAAAACCGGCGATGCCCTTGTGCGCGTCGCCGCGGCGCCACTCGGCCCGCTGCGCACCATCGCCCATTTCTATGCGCGAGGGCAAGGGGTACACGAGCAAGGGACGCTGTTCGTCTTCATGGCTGCGGCGATACTCGATGGCCCGCGTGACGAGCGCATCGACGCCTTCGAGACTTTGCCTGTTAGGCGTGAAGACCACCACCAGCTTTTTCGGCAGCAAGGTGGTGCAGATGCCGGCGCTGTCCGTGCGGCCCGTGCGCGAATCGACCAGCACATAGCGGAAATGCCGGGCCAGGGTATCGGCGAAGCAGCGGAACAGTGCCGGGCAGCTGTCGAACAGCCGATCCCAGCGCATCTGCGCCAGGCGCTCGCTGTAGCTGGCGTCGAAGCGCCCCGCGCGCATCAGATACAGTGGACTGCCCTGGTCGACGCGCACCACGTACTGCTGCCAGTCGATGGCGTCGAGCACGCGCTGGGCCAGCGCCGCATCCTCGCGCCCCGCCTCTTGCCCGCCGGCGCGCGCGCCCGCCGTTTCCAGTCGGATGCGCTCGAGCTGCTGGCGACACGCCTCGAAGAACTCGAGCACGCCAGGTCGCTCCTCGTGCTGCTCGAAATAATGGTGCAGGCCCGGCGCTTCCATGTCCCAGTCCAGCATCAGCACGGGCACGCTGGCGTTTTCGCGGCGCGCCAGCAGCACGGCGATGTTCGACAGGGCCATGGTGCGACCGGTGCCGCCCTTGTAGGAATAGAAGGTGACGACTTCGCCAGGGGCGCTCAAAGGTGGCAGGGACAGGCGCTGGCATTCCATGACAGGACCTTTTACGTGAACTAACGTGGAAAGTGCGGAGGCGGAATGGCGCGCCACTCCGGTGGAATAGCGGGCAACACGAAACGGCTGCAATCGTGGCCGGGCGGTGTTGAGCGCTTGAGCAAGTGGTAATGCGTGGCGATGCGCTGCACGATGCGTTCGATGTCGGGCAGGTATTGCGGATTCGACTTCAGGTCGCCGCTGGCCAGGGTGTAGCCGGAGAAGTCGACGTACAGGCCCGACTCCGTGATTTGCGGCGGCAAGCCGTCCGGATGGCGCGTCATGATGATGGGGATGATCAGGTGGCTGGGCAAGTCATACCAGGCGCGCCGCTCCTGTTCGATCAGTTGCATGGCGGCAAATTCGCGCCGCGTATAGCCGTGCGCTTCATATTTGGGCGTGTACAGCACGATCATGCAAACGCTCTGGCACATGGCGCGCGCCACGCGCAGGTCGATATCGTCGCCACCGCCCAGTTGCTCGCTATCGATGAACAGCACTTCCTCGCGGTCCAGGTGCGGCTCCAGATAGCAAGCCAGCGCCTCGATGAGGTCATTCTTGAACTTGTTCATGAACGCATATTGGCCGTGCGCGTAGCTCAAGAAACAGCCGTAGCGGATCTCCATGGCATCCCCCTCCCCGTGCGGCCCTGCCATCGCCGCGCCTTGATCCAGCAAGGCATGCGCTCACTGTAGACCGCTCGGCAACAGCCCTGTTTGCGCTGGCGCAAAGATGTGTCTGGTGTCCTGGAACTCCGGGAAAAAGCCAGAAACTGGCGCGATCACGCTTAGTTCTGGCATGCCAGGCGCGCAGGCAGGCGCCGCGCAAGAAGCGCTAGTGGCTTGATAACAAAGGGAAATACGCCGGCGCGCGGGTGGCGCCGGCGACGACGGCTAGGCGCCCTTGGCGGGCAGGTTGCGGAAGAACTCCACCACTTCGGCAGTATCGCGCGTGCGCTTGAACGGTGGCAGGCTTTGCCAGATACGCTTGCCGTACGGCTTGGAAATGAGGCGCGGATCGCAGATCATCAGCACGCCACGGTCGCCCTCGTCGCGGATCAGCCGGCCCGCGCCCTGCTTCAGGTTGATGATGGCTTCCGGCAGCGAATGGTGCATGAAGCCGTTCTTGCCCTGCTTTTCCATCACTTCGATGCGCGCCGCCAGCACCGGGTCGTCGGGCGGCGCGAACGGCAGCTTGTCGATGATCACCAGAGACAAGGCATCACCGCGCACGTCGACGCCTTCCCAGAAGCTCTGGCTGCCGATCAGCACACCATTGCCGGCCGCGCGGAACTGATCGAGCAATTCCGTGCGGCCCTTGTCGCCCTGCACGAACAGGGGAAAGTTCAGGCCCCGCTGCTTGAATTCGTCGGCCAGGCGCTCGGCGGCGCGCTTGACGGCGCGCAACGTGGTGCACAGGAAGAAGGTGCGCCCACCTGCCGCCTCGATGATGGGCAAGGCGCAGTCGATGACGGCATCCGTGTAGCCCAGCGAATTGGGTTGCGGCAGGTTTTGCGGCACGAACAGCAAGCCTTGCTGGCCATAGTCGAACGGGCTCGGCCAGGTGTGCGAGGGTTCGCCCGTCAAGCCCATCTGTTCGGAAAAATGCTTGAAGTCGTTCTTCACGGCCAGGGTGGCGGAAGTAAAAATCCAGCTGCGCGGCGTGCCTTCGCGCTGGTTGTTGAAAATCGGCGCAATCGACAATGGTGTTTTATGCAACTGCAAGGAGCTGGAAAACGCTTCCACCCAGAACACGGCTTCTTCGCCGGCCGCCACTTTCGCCTTCGGATCGAACTTCCAGCCGCTCAGCTGTTGCGCCAGCTCGACGCCGCGCACGCGGCACTGCTCCAGGGTTTCCGCCCGTTCCGCCTGGGTTTCCAGCACGGCCACCATGCCGTCAAGCTCATCCTTGAGGGTGTCGAGCGCGGGGAAAAAATCGCTCGAGGGGGCGATTTGCGGCAACGACAGGCGCACGATATCCTGCGGGAAGGTCAGACGCAGGTCGCGCGCCGCCTTTTCCACCACCGTGACGGTTTTGGCCCAATCGATGCCGCGCGCGTGCGCCAGGCCCTCGGCCAGCACGTCGCGGCACAGTTCCAGGATTTGCGAGGTCGACACCGTGTTACCGAAGAACAAGGTCGCCGTATCGGGCAACTGGTGCGCTTCATCGAAGATGATGGTGTTGGCCGAAGGCAGCAATTCCGCCACACCCGTGTCTTTCAGCGCCACGTCGGCAAAGAACAGATGGTGGTTGACCACCACCACGTCAGCCTGCTGGGCTTCCTTGCGGGCCTTCATGACGAAACAATCCTGGTAATACTGGCACTCGGCGCCCATGCAGGTATCGCGCGTGGACGTCACCAGGTTCCAGATCATGGCGTTTTCCGGCACCTTGGCCAGCTCGGCCTTGTCGCCCGAACTGGTCATCTTGATGAAGCGTGAGATTTCGCGCAAGTGCCCGACGTCGTCGCGCGACGTCATGCGCCCGTTCTGCAGGGTGCGTTCCAGGTGGTAATGACAGACGTAGTTCGAGCGCCCCTTGAGCAAGGCGACGGAAACGGGTGCCTGCAGCGCGGCGCGCACGGTGGGTATATCGCGCAGGAACAATTGATCCTGCAAGTTCTTCGTGCCGGTGGACACAATGGTCTTGCCGCCCCACATCAGGGCCGGCACCAGGTAGGCAAAGGTTTTGCCCGTTCCCGTGCCCGCCTCGGCGATCAGAGTCGTCTGGCTGTCGATGGCGTGGGCGATGGCCTTGGCCATTTCCGTTTGCGAACGACGCGGCTTGTAGCTGCCCACGGCCGGACCGAGCGGGCCGCCGGCGCCAAACAGGCGCTCGATGTCGGCATCGTGCTTGCCAGGCGCGGCCTGGGGTTCGGCTGGCAGACTGGCTTGCAGATCGGCAAGCTGGTCATCTGAACTGGCGGGCAATAAATTGTGATCGGTCAAAATATACTTAGGTGTAGGCTGGACTGGACGCTACTGGCGCCCCTCAGGCGGGAACATCGGGCACCAATTGCATTTTCAGCAAGGTGATGTGGTCCTTCAATTGCAATTTGCGCTTTTTCAGGCGGCGCAGTTGCAGCTCGTCATGGTGACCATCGAGTATCAGCAACTCTATGACGGCATCGAGGTCACGGTGTTCCACGTTGAGTTCTATCAGGCGCCGCTCTATTTGCTGTGCATCGCTCATGTGTTGCGTTCCAGGCAGTGTTGGTAACAGTGTTGTCAAACCGGCGCGCGCAGCGTACACAGGCAGCCATAGACGCCGGCATCGCCGGCGCGTGCATAGTTTAACCTGCCGCGCGTGTTAGGGCACGCCATTTCGGGCACGCCCCGCGCACGGTGGTGTTAATTGGCAGGCGGCACAGGCACAGCAACGGCCGGCGTGCTGGCAGCTGCGGCGGCCGCCTTGGCAGCCTTGGCCTGCGCTTCGGCCTGGCGCTCGGCCAGCCGTTGCGCCACGCGCTTCTGGCGCGCCTCGGCGTCAGCCTGCTTGCGGGCGTAGGCTGCCTCGCGGGCCGCGCGGCGCGGCGCTTCTGTAGCGTCATCGGCAGCCTGTTTCGCCACCTTCGCCGCTTGCGCAGCCTCGCGCTCGGCAACGCTCTTGCCTTCCGGTTTGGGCGGCGCCGGTTCGGGCGCAACGATCTTCACGGGCTTGGGCGTGGCTGCGGCGCGCTGCTCGGCGTCCAGGCGCGCACTTTCCTGCGTCCTGGCCAGGTCGATATCGCGCAGGCGCACGGACTCGGCGCGCTTGAAGTAGTTCGCTTCCGCTTCGACGGCACGCAGGCGCACGAGGACCAAGCGGCGCTTTTCCTTGGCCTGGTCCAGGCAGTTATTCACGAAAAACTTGTTGTAGCATTCCAGTTCGCGCGCGGAGAACTCGTTTTCAGCGGCCTCGCGTTCGCTGGCGACCTGCTTCAGCTTGGCGTCCGCTTCTTCCACAGACAAGGTGGCAGGCACCTGCGGTGCACCGACCTCATCCAATGCAGCGGCCCCCTGGTGCGCGCAGGCCGACAATGCCATGGCCAGTCCCAGCGCCGCACCCAGCTTGTATAGTGTATTTGCCATCATGTTCATTATCCCTGCATCAAACGATCGCGTCGGCCGCGCCGCGCTGTTCTTTTTCCATGTATTCGCGCGATTGCATCTCGATGATACGCGAAACGGTACGGTGAAACTCGTTGGCCAGCATGCCATTCGTGTATAGCTGGTCCGGCGCCACTTCAGCCGACATGATCAGCTTGACCTTCTGGTCATAAAATACGTCGATCAGCCAGGTAAAGCGGCGCGCTTCGGACGACTGCGCCGCCGACATGGCCGGTATGCCGGACAATATCACCGTATGGAAGCGGCTGGCGATTTCCAGGTAATCATTTTGCGAGCGGGGGCCGCCGCACAGCGTGGCGAAATCGAACCAGATGATGCCGCCGGCGCGGCGCAGGCAATGGATTTCGCGGCTCTCGATGCGGATGCGCGCGTCTTCGTCCGCCGTCTCGGCGATGCGCGTGTAAGCGTCGCGCAAGGCCTTGTCGGTGGCGGCACCCAGCGGGGTATAGTAACTTTCCACCTGTTCCAGCGCGCGGCCGCGGTAATCGACGCCGGCATCGACGTTCATCACGTCGAGCTTATCCTTGAGCAGCGCGATGGTCGGCAGCATGCGGTCGCGGTGCAGGCCGTCCGGATACAGCAGGTCCGGATCGTAATTCGAGGTCATGATGAAAGACACGCCATTGTTGAACAGGGCCGACAGCAAGTTGTACAGTATCATCGCATCGGCGATGTCGGAGACGTGGAATTCATCGAAACAGATCAAGCGGTATTTCTTGGCGATGCGCTTGGCCACCTCATCTAACGGGTCGGCCACGCCTTTCAACTCATCGAGCTGCTGGTGCACGCCGCGCATGAATTCGTGGAAGTGCAATCGCGTCTTGCGCACGAGGGGCACGACCGAGTAAAAACTGTCCATCAGGAACGATTTACCGCGCCCCACGCCACCCCACATGTACACGCCTTTCGGCACGGCAGGACGGTTCAGCAGGCGCTTGAAGGTACTCGAGCGCTGGCCCTTGTAGGCCACCCACTCGTCATAGCACAGCTGCAGGCGGTCGACCGCGCGCCGCTGGGCGGCATCGGCCTTGAAATCGCGCTTCTGCAACGCGTGCTGGTAAAACTCTTCTACGTTCATGGGATTCGCTTTAACGCACAGGGGCGCCGGCGGAAAAAATCCGCGAGCGCCCCTGAAGGACTAACTACAATTAAAAGTTCAACGTGCGCTTGTCAACCGCCAGTGCCGCTTCCTTGGTCGCTTCCGACAGGGATGGGTGAGCGTGGCAGATGCGTGCGATGTCTTCGGCCGAAGCCTTGAATTCCATCGCCACGACGGCTTCGGAAATCAGTTCGGAAGCCATCGGGCCGACGATATGCACGCCGAGGATTTCATCGGTGGTCGCATCGGCCAGGAATTTCACCATGCCCGATGTGTCGCCCAGCGCGCGCGCACGGCCGTTGGCCATGAACGGGAAGGTACCGGCCTTGTAGGCGATGCCTTCGGCCTTCAGGGTTTGCTCGGTCTTGCCAACCCACGCGATTTCCGGCGAGGTGTAGATCACCCAGGGAATCGTGTTGAAGTTGGTGTGACCGTGCTGGCCGGCGATACGCTCGGCCACGGCAACGCCTTCTTCTTCCGCCTTGTGCGCCAGCATCGGGCCGCGCACGACGTCACCCACTGCCCACACGTTCGGCAGGTTGGTCTTGCAGTCGCCGTCGACGGCGATGAAGCCGCGTTCGTCCAGCTGCAGGCCGACTTTATCGGCACCCAGGCCATTCGTGTTCGGCGTACGACCGATCGAGATGATCAGTTTGTCGAACACGGCTTTTTGCGCTTCGCCCTTGGCGTCCACGAATTCCACGGTGACGTCTTTCTTGCCTGGCGTGATCGCACCGATCTTGCAACCGAGGTTGATCTTCAAGCCTTGCTTGATAAACAGCTTCGACGCTTCCTTGGCGATCTGCTCGTCGACGGCGCCGAGGAAGACCGGCAGGCCTTCCAGCACGGTGACGTCGGAACCCAGGCGGCGCCAGACGCTGCCCATTTCCAGACCGATCACGCCGGCACCGATGACGCCCAGCTTGGCTGGTACGGCGTCGATGGCCAGTGCGCCCGTGTTCGACAGGATCAGTTTCTCGTCGAATGGTGCGCCCGGCAGTTCGCGCGCGTTCGAACCCGTGGCGATGACCACGTGCTTGGCGCTCAGGGTCTCATTGGCTTCACCCGTCACGCTGATCTCGTACGTGCCAGCGGCGGCAGCGGCAAAGGCGGCGCGGCCGTGGAAGAAGGCGATCTTGTTCTTCTTGAACAGGTACAGGATGCCGTCGTTGTTTTGCTTGACGACCGTGTCCTTGCGCTTGAGCATCTGGCCCAGGTTCAGCTTCAGGCCGGCGACGTCGATGCCGTGCTCGGCGAAGCTGTGGCCCGCGTGTTCGAAATGCTCGGACGATTGCAGCAGCGCTTTCGACGGGATGCAACCGACGTTGGTGCAAGTACCGCCAGGCGCGGCGCCGCCCTTGGCGTTCGACCACTCGTCGACGCAGGCGACGGAAAAGCCCAGCTGCGCTGCGCGGATGGCGGCGATGTAGCCGCCAGGGCCCGCGCCGATGACAACTACGTCAAATTGTTTAGTACTCATGTTTTGTTATTCCAATCTCTTCGTCTGGTACGAAAATCCACAATAGAAGGTAAATCACCACGCCGAAGCCGAAGGTCAATGTAAACAGGACGAAGACGAGGCGCCAGATCCACGCTTCCATGCCGGAAGCGCGGCCCAGTCCACCGCAGACGCCGCCAAGCCAGCGGTCGTTGCGCGAACGGCGCAGGCGGTTGAATTCCTGCACCAGGTCGTTCGCCGGGCCGGAGGCGGCATCGGCGCCGGACGTGCTGCCCGGCTTGTCCAGGTTGATATTGCTCAGGAGCTTGGCTTTCGCTTGCGCGAATTCCGCGTCGCTCAGGGCGCCCGCCAGGTGCAACTCGTGCAGACGCTTGATTTCTTCAGAGACGTTCATGGGAATCCTCTTTCAATGAGATCAGCCAGCTGCGTCTTCTGGCAAGGGGTATCAACTACATTGCCCCGGCGGCGACGCCGGGGGACTACAGTGCTTACAGGTCCAGCAACAGGCGTGCAGGATCTTCCAGCGCTTCTTTCATTGCCACCAGGCCCAGGACGGCTTCGCGGCCGTCGATGATGCGGTGGTCGTAGGACATGGCCAGGTAGTTCATCGGACGTACCACGATCTGGCCGTTTTCGACGACAGCGCGGTCCTTGGTCGCATGCACGCCCAGGATGGCCGATTGCGGCGGGTTGATGATCGGGGTCGACAGCATGGAGCCGAAGGTGCCGCCGTTCGAGATCGAGAACGTGCCGCCCGTCAGGTCGTCCAGGGTCAGCTTGCCTTCCTTGGCTTTCGCGCCGAATTCACCGATTTTTTTCTCGATGTCGGCGATCGACAGCTGGTCCGCGTTGCGGATGATAGGCACGACCAGGCCGCGCGGCGAACCGACAGCGATACCGATGTCGAAGTAGCCGTGGTAGACGATGTCGTTGCCGTCAACGGAGGCATTGATGATCGGGTACTTTTTCAGGGCAGCGACGGCGGCCTTGACGAAGAAGGACATGAAGCCCAGCTTGACGCCGTGCTCTTTCTCGAACTTGTCCTTGTACTTGTTGCGCAGGTCGATGACCGGCTGCATGTTCACTTCATTGAACGTGGTCAGGATGGCGTTCGTCGATTGCGATTGCAGCAGGCGCTCGGCGATACGCGCGCGCAGGCGGCTCATCGGCACGCGCTCTTCAGGGCGGTCGCCCAGGCTGGCGGCCGACGGCGTGGCAACTTGTTGCAGCGCTGGCTTGGCAGCGGCTGGTGCCAGAGGCGCGACAGCTGGCTTGGCGGAAGCGGCCAGGGCGTCGCCCTTGGTCACGCGGCCGTCTTTGCCCGAACCGGCGACGTCGCCAGCGGACAGGCCTTTTTCCGACAGGATCTTGGCGGCGGCAGGCATGGCGACATCGCCTTTGCTTGCGCCAGCTGGTGCGGACGCGCTAGCGGCGTCTTGCGCGGCGGCGGCCAGCGCTGGTGCGGCAACGGCCGACACTTCCATCGGGCTGACCTTGGCCGAGCCGTCGGTATCGATAATGGCGATGACTTCGCCGGCAACGACGGTGGCGCCGTCAGCCTTGATGATCTGCACGATCACGCCAGCGGCCGGCGCTGGCAGTTCCAGCACCACTTTATCGGTTTCGATATCGATCATGTTTTCGTCGCGCGCGACTGGCTCGCCGACTTTTTTGTGCCATGCAAGCAAGGTCGCTTCTGCGACCGATTCCGACAATTGGGGAACTTTGACTTCGATTTGTGCCATGTAAAACTCCGTTTATTTTGTTATTGCGGCGCCGCCCTTGCGTAGCAAGGGCGGCGCTCCGTCACGATGTATGCGAGCTCCTGCCACTTACTTGGTCAGGATAAAACCCTTCAGCTTCGAGAATGCCGTTTCCAGCAGATCTTTTTGCTGGGCGTAGTGCTTGTCATAGTAACCGACAGCAGGCGACGCCGAAGCAGGACGGCCGGCGTAGGCCAGACGCTGACCCGATTCCAGGCCTTCGAAGATATTGTGCTGGATCTGGAACCAGGCACCCTGGTTTTGCGGCTCGTCCTGCGCCCAGACCACTTCGACCAGATTCGGGAACTTCTTCAGTTCAGCAGCGAACGACTTGTGCGGGAACGGATACAGCTGTTCCAGGCGCACGATGGCCGTGTCGGTCTGGCCACGGGTCTTGCGTGCGTTGACCAGGTCGTAATAGACCTTGCCCGAGCAGGCGACCACGCGCTTGACTTTCTTGGCGTCGATTTTGTCGTCGACTTCGCCGATGACAGTCTGGAAACCGCCCTTGGCCAGGTCGGTCAGCGGCGAACCGGCATCCTTGTTGCGCAACAGCGACTTCGGCGTCAGGATGACCAGCGGCTTGCGGAACTGGCGCACCATCTGGCGGCGCAGCAAATGGAAGATCTGCGAAGCCGTCGTCGGCTGCACCACTTGCATGTTGTTATCTGCGCACAGTTGCAGGAAACGCTCAGGACGCGCGGACGAGTGCTCAGGACCCTGGCCTTCGTAACCGTGCGGCAGCATCATGACCAGGCCCGAAGCGCGGCCCCACTTCACTTCGCCGGAGCTGATGAATTGGTCGATCACCACTTGCGCGCCATTGGCGAAGTCGCCGAACTGGGCTTCCCAGATCGTCAGGGTGTTCGGTTCAGCCGTCGAGTAGCCGTATTCGAAGGCCAGTACGGCTTCTTCCGACAGCACCGAGTCGATGACGGTGAACGGCGCCTGGTTGTCCGAGACGTTTTGCAGCGGAATGTAGGTACCCGCATCCCAACGCTCGCGGTTCTGGTCATGCAAGACAGCATGGCGGTGCACGAAGGTGCCACGGCCGGCATCCTGGCCCGTCAGGCGGATAGCGTAACCGGACGATACCAGCGAAGCGTAGGCCAGATGTTCGCCCATGCCCCAGTCCAGGTTCATTTCGCCACGGCCCATGGTGCCACGGTCGCCCAGTACTTTTTCAACCAGCGAGTGGACCTTGAAGTCTTCCGGCACGGTGGTGATGCGGGTGGCCAGGCGTTTGAGTTCCGTCATCGGCACGGCGGTGTCGGCCGAATCGGTCCATTTCTTGTTCAGGAACGGCAGCCAGTCGACGGCGTACTTGTTCTTGAAGTTCGAGATGACCGGATCGACGGTGTGCTTGCCGGCGTCCATGGCGTCGCGGAAAGCGGCCACCATCTTGTCGCCGCCATCGGCAGGGATCACGCCTTGCGCTACCAGCTTGTCCGCGTACAGCTTGCGGGTGCCCGGATGCTGGCCGATCTTCTTGTACATCAGTGGCTGCGTCAGTGCCGGCGTATCTTGCTCGTTGTGGCCAAGCTTACGGTAGCAGATGATGTCGAGGACGATGTCCTTCTTGAATTCCATGCGATAGTCGAGCGCGATCTGCGTCGCCAGCACCACGGCTTCCGGATCATCGGCATTGATGTGCAGGACCGGTGCTTCGATCATCTTGACGACGTCCGAGCAGTACAGGGTCGAGCGGGCATCGCGCGGATCCGAAGTGGTGAAACCGATCTGGTTGTTGATCACGATATGCACCGTGCCGCCGGTATGGTAGCCACGGGTTTGCGCCAGATTCAGCGTTTCCATGACCACGCCCTGGCCGGCGAAAGCGGCATCGCCGTGCACCAGGATAGGCAGCACTTGCGCGCCCTGCGCATCGCCGCGGCGATCCATGCGCGCCTTGACGGAACCTTCGACCACGGGGTTGACGATTTCCAGGTGCGACGGGTTGAATGCCAGCGACAGGTGGACCGGGCCGCCTGCGGTGGAGATGTCCGACGAGAAGCCTTGATGGTACTTTACGTCGCCGGCAGGCAGGTCATCGCCATGCTTGCCTTCGAATTCTTCGAATAGTTCCTGCGGCGCCTTGCCCAGGGTGTTGACCAGCACGTTCAGGCGGCCGCGGTGGGCCATGCCGATAACGATTTCCTGCACGCCTTTTTCGCCGGCGCGCTGGATGGTTTCATCCATCGAGGCAATGAAGGTTTCGCCACCTTCCAGGGAGAAGCGCTTCTGGCCCACGTAGCGGGTGTGCAGATAGCGTTCCAGGCCTTCAGCCGCGGTCAGGCGGTCGAGGATGTGGATTTTTTTCTCTGGGGTGAAATTCGGGGTGGAGCGGATCGATTCCAGTTTCTCTTGCAACCAGCGCTTTTCGGCCGGATCGGAGATGTACATGAATTCGGCGCCGATCGAACGCGTGTAGGTATCGCGCAGATAGTTGAGCAGATCGCGCAGGGTGGCAGTCTCGGGGCCAAAATAGGTATTGCTGATGTTGAACACGGTGTCCATGTCCGCGTCGCTGAAACCGTAGAAGCTCGGCTCGAGTTCAGGGATCATCGGACGTTCCTGGCGCTGCAGCGGGTCCAGATTGGCCCAGTGCGAACCGAGGTAGCGGTAAGCGGCGATCAGTTGCGTGGCGGCGACGCGCTTGCGGCCCATTTCAACATCGAAGGAAGCGCTCACTGTGCGAATCGGACCGGCTTTTGCGCGCTCGGCGAACGAGGCAACGACGGAGGCATGCGCCACGTCAGGCTTGTTGGTGCCATCGACGGCAGGCACGTGCTGCATGGCATCGAAGTAAGAACGCCAGTTATCGGGTACCGAGCCTGGATTGTTCAGATACGCCTCGTACAAGTCTTCCACGTACGGAGCATTCCCACCGAACAGGTAGGAGTTGGTCGTTAATTGCTGCATATATTGCTCACCTTTCTTCGCGCTTCGCGAGGAATTAGCGGGTTAATCTAACCTTCCGCGACACGGCCTGACCGGTTAGCGGATTGCACATCAAGTTGTGGGGGAAGGGCTTTTTTATTACGCCAGCATTCTGCATACCGTCATTTAGAATAGCACGCGGTATTGTAACGCAACAACCACTAGTTGAATTTTATTTGGCAAGCAAATGTAAGCTGTGTTGTTGATTTTCCCGGGCTTGCAGCCCGTTACTGTTGCGCTTATACAATTCCGCTGCTGGCACCGGCACGGCGCTGGCGCGCAAGTGGTCTGACTGATAACGCCGGCGCCCCGATGGCCGCCAGCCACCCGGCATCACCGGCAAACCAGTCCACCAGGAAATCGAGCATGGTGCGCAACAGCGGCGACATGTGCTGGCGCGAGGTGTAGATGCCGTAGATGCCCATGTCCTGCGGCACGTAAGCTGGCAAGAGTTCCACCAGTTGGCCGCTGGCGATCAGCGGCGCGGCCGAATAGCGCGGCTGCATGGCGATGCCAGCCCCCGCCACCGTGGCCACCAGCAGCACCAGTGACTCATTCGCCGACAGGCGGCCGCTGACGGGGACAGTGAGCGCTTCCCCGGCATGCGTGAATTGCCACAGGCTCTTGCCGAAATACGTATAGGTCAGACAATTATGCAAGGCCAGGTCTTCCGCCCGGCGCGGCGTGCCATGCGCGGCCAGGTACGCTGGTGCGGCGCACACCACCGAAGCGCAACTGGCCAACTGGCGCGCGATCAGGTTCGGTTCGAGCGCATTCGTGATGCGGATCGCCAGATCGATGCGCTGCTCCACCAGATTGACGGCGCGGTTCTCCATCTGCAGGTCGACGGCGGCGCGCGGGTAGCGCTGCAGGTAAGCGGTCACTGCGCCGGCGAGCGCCGCCTGCGCAAGGGATTGCGAGCAGCTAATGCGCAGCAAGCCGTGTGGCGTGTCGACTCCCTCGGACGAGGCGACGGCCATGGCGCCGGCCACCTCCAGCATCTGGCGGCAGCGCGCCAGAGTGGCCTCGCCTGCATCCGTCAGGCTCAGACGGCGCGTGGTGCGATGCAAGAGGCGCGCCCCCGCCCACTGCTCCATCTCGGCCAGGTAGCGCGTCACCATGGCGCGCGACATGTCGAGCGCCTCGCTGGCAGCCACCATGCTGCCCCGCTCAGCGATGGCGACGAATACTTGTGCGGCGGTGATGCGGTCCATCTGCTGCTCTCCATTCATTGTTGGGTCCCTGCGACCAGGTATGGCAATCTACCCTATTTTTTGCGCCCAGTCGCCTGGCCTTACCCAGGCGGCGGCCTTACAGCGCTGCCAGGAAATGCTGATACTCTTGCGCGCTTTGCGCCAGCCGGTCCGCATAGCCCGCTTCCTTCGGCCCATCTTCCGCGCCATAGAAGGCAAAGAAGCGGCGGTTGTCGGCGCCGATATACGCCAGGGTGACATCGAACGGCGCCAGCAGCTGCGCCATGGTGACGTTCCACTTGCCTTCCGGCGTGAAGTCTTCCTGGCGGATGCCTGCCGTGACGGCCAGCGCCACCTTCCTCCCACTGAAGGCATCGCCGCCCGTGCCGTAGGCCCAGCCATATGCCAGCACCGCGTCGAGCCAGCGCTTCAGCAAGGGCGGGCAGTTGAACCAGTACACGGGAAACTGCAAGACCACATTGCCATGCGCCTCCACCAGCGCCTGCTCGCGCGCCACATCGATGTTTTCATCCGGATAAGCCTGCTGCACATCATGAATCGTGTAACGGTCGGGATACTGCGCCAGTTCCTGCAGCCAGCGCTTGTTGGCCACCGAGGTGGCGATGGAGGGATGGAAGACGATAACGAGGGTTTTCATGGTTGCTTTCAGGTCGATGGGAACGCCAGCGCGCATGCATAAAAAAGCAGGCGAGCCGGGGCCCTACCCCGAGGCGCGTCATTGCACCTCCAGAGGCAGAGCCAGCATAGCCATAGTGAGTATGTTTCACAAGTACGCACATTTACTACCTATACAGTAAGAAAAGTAAGCAACAGGACCGCAAAAAACCGTTTTAGTACGCGCCTGCGTATCAGACTGGCTGGTGCCGCTCACCCCACTCGCACAAGGTATGCAGTACGGGGATCAGCGAGACGCCCTTGCTCGAGAGGAAATATTCAACCTTGGGCGGTACTTGCGGGTATTCCTTGCGGATGATCAGCGCGTCGGCTTCCAGTTCCTTCAGGACGACGCTGAGGGTCTTGAAGGCGATGCCGCCGAGATGGCGCTTGAGTTCGTTGTGCCGCAGCACCTTGTTTTCCGCCAGCGCGTACAGGATCAGCATCTTGTATTTGCCGCCGATCAGCGACAAGGTATAGCCAAATCCCGTGTCGTTCAGGGCCACGCCGCTGGGGGCGCATGTTTCTTCATTCATCACGTTCTGCTTCTAGCTTTCCTGGGTGGTGCTACACAGCGTAGCAGCTTTGCGCTGCGCCGGCCATGCCGGGCGCGCATAAAAAAAGCGAGCCATGCGGCTCGCTTTTTTGCACCGGGCCGCAAGGCCCGGCAAGAACACGGCGCCGTAACTTAGGCGCGCTTGTCCAGTGGCAGTACTTCGCGGGTCGTAGCACCGACGAACAGCTGGCGCGGACGGCCGATTTTCTGTTCCGGGTCGGCGATCATTTCGTTCCACTGGGCGATCCAGCCGATGGTACGGGCCATGGCGAAGATACCGGTGAACAGCGAGACAGGGATGCCCAGCGCCGATTGCACGATGCCCGAGTAGAAGTCGACGTTCGGGTACAGTTTGCGCGATACGAAGTAGTCGTCGTTCAGTGCAATCTTTTCCAGTTCCATCGCCAGCTTGAACAGTGGATCGTCTTGCAGACCCAGTTCTTGCAGCACTTCGTAGCAGGTTTCACGCATCAGCTTGGCGCGTGGATCGAAGTTCTTGTACACACGGTGGCCAAAGCCCATCAGCTTGACGCCGGAGTTCTTGTCCTTGACTTGCTCGATGAAGGCAGGGATGTTCTCGACGGTGCCGATTTCCTTGAGCATGTTGAGTGCCGCTTCGTTGGCGCCACCGTGGGCAGGGCCCCACAGGCAGGCGATACCGGCAGCGATACAGGCGAACGGGTTGGCGCCCGACGAACCGGCCAGACGGACGGTCGAAGTCGATGCGTTTTGCTCGTGGTCTGCGTGCAGGATCAGGATTCGGTCCAGGGCGCGCACCAGCACGTCGTTGACCTTGTACTCTTCGCACGGATTGGCGAACATCATGTGCATGAAGTTGGCGCTGTACGACAGGTCGTTGCGTGGGTACACGAACGGCTGGCCGACCGAGTACTTGTAAGTCATGGCGACCAGGGTTGGCATCTTGGCGATCAGGCGGATGGCCGACACTTCGCGGTGATGCGGGTCGTTGATGTCCAGCGAGTCATGGTAGAACGATGCCAGCGCGCCGACGGTGCCCACCAGGACCGACATCGGATGCGCGTCGCGGCGGAAGCCACGGAAGAAGAATTGCATCTGTTCGTGCACCATCGTGTGCTTGGTGACGGTATCGACGAACTTGGCTTTCTGCGCCGCGTTCGGCAATTCGCCGTTCAGCAGCAGGTAGCACGATTCCATGAAGTCGGCGTTAACGGCCAACTGTTCGATCGGGTAACCACGGTACAGCAGCTCGCCCTTGTCACCGTCGATGTAGGTGATCGACGAGTTGCAGGCGGCCGTCGACATAAAGCCTGGGTCGTAGGTGAACTTGCCGCTACCGGCGTACAGTTTGCGGATGTCGACGACGTCCGGACCAACCGTGCCTTTGTAGATTGGAAATTCAAGCGATGGGCTGCCATCGGAGAACGACAGGGTAGCTTTTGTGTCAGAGATATTCATGGGCTCTTCCTTCTCGGGAGTGAGTCGAAATTAAAATCAAAAATTCTGGCTGCAATTCGCACCGCAATTCGGCAGTGCTACAGCGCGCCACTCGCACCGTTTGCAATATATCGCCCAGGCGTCTAGGCAATGCGCAGTCGTTGCAGCAGTGCGCGCACATGCGGCAGATCGACTTCGCCTTCCGGCTCTTTACGGGCCAGTACCAGATCCATTAACGCATTGTCCGATAAATCCAGCAAACGCGTCAGCGCGTCAACTTCTTCATCGGTCAATTCGGTTTCATACGCATCGAGAAAACGGGTCAGGATAATGTCGTTTTCCAGCAGGCCACGGCGTGAACGCCAGCGCAGGCGGGCGCGGTTGGCCGGGTCGGCCTGATGCGAGGACAAAATTGATTCTGTCATTTGGTTTACCACTTTACGTGTGCCTTGCGGCACGGTGCTGCTTTGCAGGCGCCGCCTGCAGGCCAGAGGATACCCCCTTCCCGCAAACGGCGCCCGGCGGACGCGAACAGGGGAATCAGATCGCGCGGCGGACCATCAATTCCTTGATCTTGCCGATCGCCTTGTTCGGGTTCAACCCTTTCGGGCAGACGTCGACGCAGTTCATGATCGAATGGCAGCGGAACAGGCGGTACGGGTCTTCCAGGTTATCCAGACGCTCAGCGGTGGCTTCGTCGCGCGAGTCGGCGATGAAGCGGTAGGCTTGCAGCAGGCCGGCCGGGCCGACGAATTTGTCCGGATTCCACCAGAACGACGGGCACGACGTGGAGCAGCACGCGCACAGGATGCACTCGTACAGGCCATCGAGTTCTTCGCGCTGTTCCGGCGACTGCAGGCGTTCTTTTTCAGGCGGGATCGAATCGTTGATCAGGAAAGGCTTGATCGAATCGTATTGCTTGAAAAATTGCGTCATGTCGACGATCAGGTCGCGGATGACCGGCAAACCTGGCAACGGACGCAGCACGATAGGCTCGGACAGCTCGTTCAGGTTGGTGGTGCATGCCAGGCCATTCTTGCCGTTGATGTTCATCGCGTCCGAACCGCACACGCCTTCGCGGCACGAGCGGCGCAGGGCCAGCGAGTCATCGACGTCCGCCTTGATGCGCTGCAGTGCGTCGAGCAGCATCTTGTCGGTGTCTTTCAGTTCGACCGTCAGGTCTTGCATGTACGGCTTGGCATCCTGGTCAGGATCGTAGCGGTAGATTTTGAATTTAAGAGTGCGTGCCATGGTATAGCCTTAGAAAGTACGTGGTTTCGGTTTGAAGGTATCAACCGTCAGCGGCTTGGTCACGACTGGCTTGTATTCCAGTCGGTTGCCTTCCGAATACCACAGAGTGTGCTTCATCCAGTTGTCGTCGTCACGTTGCGGGTAGTCATCCTGGGCGTGGGCGCCGCGCGATTCCTTGCGGGCAGCTGCCGAAACGATGGTCGCTTTCGCCGTCTCGATCAGGTTGTCCAGCTCCAGCGCTTCCACGCGGGCCGTGTTGAAGACCATCGATTTATCCTTGAAGGAGACGTGCTTGCGGCGCTCGTCGAGCTTCATGATTTCTTCGACGCCCTTGTTCAGCATCTCGTCGGTACGGAATACGCCGCAGTACTTCTGCATCGTTGCGCGAATGTCGTTCGCCACGCCCTGCACGGTTTCCGTGCCGGTCGAGTTTTCCAGGCGCGCCAGGCGGCCCATGGCAAAGTCGGCTGCATCGGCTGGCAAAGGCTTGTTTTCCTTGGCTTTCAGGCCGCTGTTGACAATGTGGTTGCCGGCCGCGCGGCCGAAGACCACCAGGTCGAGCAGCGAGTTCGTGCCCAGGCGGTTGGCGCCGTGCACGGAAACGCAGGCGCATTCGCCGATCGCGTACAGGCCGTTGACAACTTTCGCCGAATTGTCCGGACCGGTCGGGGTGACGACCTGGCCGTGGATGTTCGTTGGGATGCCGCCCATCTGGTAGTGAATCGTCGGCACGACAGGAATCGGTTCCTTGGTGGCGTCGACGTTGGCGAACTTGTGGCCGATTTCCAGGATCGATGGCAGGCGCTTGGCGATGGTGTCGGCGCCGATATGGCGCAGGTCCAGCATCACGTGGTCCTTGTTCGGGCCGCAGCCGCGGCCTTCCTTGATTTCCTGGTCCATCGAACGCGAGACGAAGTCGCGCGGTGCCAGATCCTTCAGGGTAGGCGCATAGCGCTCCATGAAGCGTTCGCCTTCGCTATTGATCAGGATGCCGCCTTCGCCGCGCACGCCTTCGGTGATCAAGACGCCTGCGCCGGCCACGCCGGTCGGGTGGAACTGCCAGAATTCCATGTCTTGCAGCGGCAGGCCTGCACGTGCCGCCATGCCCATGCCGTCGCCCGTGTTAATGAAGGCGTTGGTCGACGCGGCGAAGATGCGGCCAGCGCCGCCCGTTGCCATCACCGTCGTTTTTGCTTCCAGGATCATGCATTCGCCGGTTTCCATTTCCAGCGCAACAACACCAATCACATCGCCTTCGGCGTCACGGATCAGGTCGATTGCCATCCATTCGACGAAGAAGTGCGTACGCGCACGCACGTTGCGCTGGTACAAGGTATGCAACAGGGCATGACCCGTACGGTCGGCTGCCGCGCAAGCGCGCTGCACCGGCTTTTCGCCGAAGTGGGCCGTGTGGCCGCCGAAAGGACGCTGGTAGATGGTGCCGTCAGGGTTGCGGTCGAAAGGCATGCCGAAGTGTTCCAGTTCGTACACAACCTTCGGTGCTTCGCGGCACATGAATTCGATGGCATCCTGGTCGCCCAGATAGTCGCCACCCTTGACGGTGTCAAACATATGCCAGAACCAGTTGTCTTCGGCCATGTTGCCGAGCGATGCGCCGATACCGCCCTGCGCCGCAACGGTGTGCGAGCGGGTCGGGAAGACTTTCGACAAAACAGCGACGTTCAGGCCGGCTTCAGCCAGTTGCAACGACGCGCGCATGCCGGAACCGCCGGCGCCAACGATTACCGCATCAAAGCGGCGGGTAGGGATTGCAGATTTATATGCTGCCACGATTACACACTCCAGAGTATCTGTACCGTCCAACCGGCACAAGCGATCAACCACAGCATGGTGGCAATTTGCAGAGTCAGACGGAGGCCAGCGCTTTTCACGTAGTCCATCCAGATGTCGCGTACGCCGACCCATGCGTGGTAGAACAGCGCCAGGAAGGTCACCAGGCTGAACAATTTAAACCACTGCTGTGCGAACAGACCAGCCCAGCCTTCATAGCTGAAGTTGCTGCCGGTCAGGAAAGAAATAAGCAGGATGGCAACATAAGCCACCATGACGATGGCGGTGACGCGTTGCGCCAGCCAGTCGCGCAAGCCGTAATGGGCACCGACGACGAGGCGTTTCGGTCCGATATTATTGTCTGCCATGTTTAAAATACTCCAAACAGTTTCAAAGCGACCAAGGCCGTCAACACCAGGCTCACGACCAGCACGGAGCTAGCGGTCTTGCGTGCCGAATCTTTTTCGATAGCGACGTGCACATCCATGAACAAATGGCGGATACCGGCGCAGAAGTGGTGCAGGAAGGCCCAGACCAGGCCCAGGGTAATGAGCTTGACGAACCAGTGCGAGGCGATGCCCTGGAAGTAGGCGTAGGACATTTCGGAACGCAGGCTCAGCTCCAGCATGTACAGTATGCATGGCAGCAAGGCGAAAATGATGAAACCGCTGATGCGATGCAGGATCGAGACGATGGCGCCGACAGCCATACGGTAGTTCGACAATTCGGTAACATGAATGTTACGGAATTGCGGCCGTTCTTTTTTTGGTACTTCTCTTACGGCTTCAGACATAACAAAAACCTCCCCTTTGAATTTCAACTAAATATTGAAGCCGCGATTTTCGCCGATTTTCGCAACCCACACCAATATCTATTGTTACATATAACCAAAATGGTTTTTTACTACAAAATACCGCGCTACTTTCCGTAGTTCACGTAATTTAATTACAGAATCGCCGGCAAAACACGGCCCGCCGGGGCGGGCCATGCTGTCGCTGCGCTTTCCGTTGTCTCCGGTGCCCGCCTTGCGGCAGGCATCTTGCAAGCGATGCACTTCAGCCTTGCTGCTTGTGCGGACACCCATGGGCGCCCCGCCGCTTCAGCTGAGTTCATTCTGATAATGATGACGACCGGTCAAGTACAAGCCGCGGCGCAGTTCGACCGGCTTGTCGCCGTAGGTAAACGACACGCGCTCGGAACTGAGCAAGGGCGTGCCGAGGTCGATATTCAACAGTTGCGCGGCGCCCGCATCGGCGCACACGGCGCGGATCTGCTCGGACGCGCGTATCATGCGCGTGCCAAATTCCGTTTCAAACAGGCCATACATCGGGCCCTTGTATTCCACCAGCCGCTCGGCCGTCAGCCCCTTGAAGATCAGGCCGGGCAGCCACAGTTCCTCGACGATGGTCGGCACGCCGTCGAAATACTGCACGCGCTTGATGAAGATGACGGCGTCGCCAGACTTCAGGTCCATCAGGCGCGCCACGTCGGCCGGCGCGCGCACGCGCTTGACTTCAATAAACTTGCTTTCGGGATAGTGCGGCACGCCTTCGTCCGGCACCAGGCGCAGGAAGCGGAAATGCGCGCGCGCCTCATGGTGGGTGGAAACGAAAGTACCCTTGCCCTGGCGGCGCATGACAAGATTCTCGGCGGCCAGCTCATCGATGGCCTTGCGCACCGTGCCCTGGCTGACCTTGAAGCGCCCTGCCAACTCGACTTCGCTGGGAATCAGTTCGCCCGGCTTCCACTCGCCCGATTGCAGGCTCTGCGTGATGAGCGCCTTGATCTGCTGGTACAGGGGACTGAAGGTGGGCGATGCTGTCGCCGCAGGCGCGACCACGGCGGCGGCAGTGGTATTAGGGCTGGCGACAGGGGTGGCGGTGCTGCCCGCTGCGACAGCAGGCGTGGCCGGGGTGCCCGCGGTCGGACTGACCGCCCCGCTTACAGCAGTGGCATTGTTGGTCAGATTGGACGAGGCGGAATTCATAGTCCGACATTTCAACACAAATCACTGCCCGCGTCCAGTAAAACACTCGCAGTTATCTGTCTTATATAAGACATAAGATATGATTGACAGATACAGATCAGAGGCCTAAACTGCCCCCGATAAAACTTGTGAGCCAGCGTTTTATGTTGTCGGCCAGCCACTCTGGCCTCGTGCAACACAGGCGTGACGGCGGCGTTCACCAGCAATTCGGTGGCGCGGGCCGGTTTTGGTATCATTATAGTTTTTCCGGATAAGCGTAAGCCTAGCTTCAAGCCCGTTTTCTTTCCCACTTTGGAGATTCATCATGGCTAAAACCCCAATGCGTGTTGCAGTGACCGGCGCCGCCGGCCAGATCGGCTACGCCCTGTTGTTCCGCATCGCCAATGGCGACATGCTCGGCAAAGACCAGCCTGTCATCCTGCAACTGCTTGAAATCCCGGACGAAAAAGCCCAGAAGGCGCTCAAGGGCGTGATGATGGAGATCGACGACTGCGCCTTCCCGCTGCTGACGGAAATGACCGCCCACTCCGATCCGCTGACGGCATTCAAGGATGTCGACGTGGCCGTACTGGTAGGCGCGCGCCCACGCGGCCCAGGCATGGAACGCAAGGACCTGCTGGAAGCGAACGCCCAGATCTTTACGGTACAAGGCAAGGCGCTCGACGCCGTCGCTTCGCGCAATGTCAAAGTACTGGTGGTCGGCAACCCTGCCAACACCAACGCCTACATCGCCATGAAATCGGCGCCATCGCTGCCAGCGAAAAACTTCACCGCCATGCTGCGCCTTGACCACAACCGCGCGCTGTCGCAAGTCGCTGCCAAGACCGGCACCGCCGTGAAAGACATCGAGAAGCTGACCGTCTGGGGCAACCACTCGCCAACCATGTACGCCGACTACCGTTTCGCCACTGTCAACGGCAAGGCTGTCAAGGACTTGATCAACGACCAGGAATGGAATGCCAACACCTTCCTGCCGACCGTAGGCAAGCGCGGCGCTGCCATCATCGAAGCACGCGGCCTGTCGTCGGCAGCGTCGGCAGCGAACGCGGCCATCGACCACATCCATGACTGGATGCTGGGCACGGCTGGCAAATGGACCACCATGGGCGTACCTTCGGATGGCTCGTATGGCATCCCTGAAGGCACCGTGTTCGGCTTCCCGGTCACCACCGACAACGGTGAGTACACCATCGTTCAAGGTCTGGAAATCGATGCATTCTCGCAAGAGCGCATCAACCTGACCCTGAAAGAACTGACCGAAGAGCGCGAAGGCGTGAAGCACCTGCTGGCATAAATCCAGTATTGGCGGCGCGGCCTGAGCGCCGCCCGCCAAGAAGGCCGCCCCGCGAGATTCGCGGCGCGGCTGTTTTATCAAGTAGTTTTTACCTGCAGAAATGCCTTAAGCATGCACCCTTCCGAGGTTTTATTCCAAGGCAAACGCCAGCCGCTGTTGCTCGCCGCTTGCGACCACTACGCCGGCTCTGAAAAGCTGATGCGTAAATCGATTGCTTTGCAACAAGAGCTTGGGCCCCTGTTCGACATCACGTTCGACTGCGAAGATGGCGCCAGCGCCGGCAATGAAGAAGCCCACGCCCACATGATCGCCGGCCTGCTGGCCAGCGACGGGAACCAGTTCAACCGCATCGGCGTGCGCGTGCACGACGTCGACAGCCCGTTTTTCGCGCGTGACGTGGAAATCATCTGCGCTGCCGCGTCCCGCCTGGCCTACATCGCCGTGCCCAAGGTGGGCGGCGTGCAGGATGCCATGCTGGCCATCGACCTGATCAACCTGCATGCGCGCCGCGCCGGGCGCGACAACCTGCCCGTGCATATCCTGATCGAAACGCATGGCGCGCTGCGCGACGCCTACGCGATCGCCGCCTTGCCCCAGGTCGAATGCCTGTCCTTCGGCATCATGGATTTCGTTTCGGCCCATTACGGCGCCATTCCCGCCGCCGCCATGCGCACGCCGGGCCAGTTCACGCACCCGCTGGTGGTGCGCGCCAAGCTGGAAGTGGCGGCCGCCTGCCACGCGCACGGCAAGGTGCCGTCGCACAATGTAACGACGGACGTGCGCGATTCGGCCGTGGTGGCGAATGACGCCCAGCGCGCGACAGCCGAGTTCGGCTACACGCGCATGTGGAGCATCCACCCGGACCAGATCAAGCCCATCATCAAGGCCTTCACGCCGCGCCTGTCGGAAGTCAACGAAGCCAGCAACATCCTGAATGAGGCGCTGCGCGCCAACTGGGGACCGATTGCACAAAATGGCCGCTTGCACGACCGCGCCAGCTACCGATATTATTGGACCGTTTTGCAACGCGCCAAACTGGCAGGCCTCGGCCTGCCCGAGGCGGCCGCTGCATTACTCAACACCCCCTCTTCCAGCACCACTGAAAACTGACAGGAATTACACGATGTCCCTCTCCAAATTAGCCATTGCCTGCAGCGTCGCGCTGGGCGCCATGACCCTTACGCTGGCGCCCGCCAGCTTCGCTGCCACGGCCAGCAAAGAGCCGGCAAAAGCCAAGGCTGTGAAGGCCAAGCCGAAAGCCAGGGCCGTCAAGGCCAAGGCAGCCGCCAAGGAAGCGCATCCGCTCGCCATGTCGGTGCTCGACAAGGAAGAAGCCGATGAGCCGGACACCGTTGGCTCGGCCTCCACCGATTTCAATTGTGAACTTGGTAATAAAATTACCATCTACACCAATGCTACTGACGACAAACACATCGCCCTGCGCTGGAAGAAGCGCCTGCACCGCCTGAGCCGCGTTGGCACCACCACCGGCGCCAACCGCTTCGAGAACCGCTTGTACGGTCTCGTCTGGATCGGCATCCCGGCCAAAGGCATGCTGCTCGATTCCAAGCAAGGCCGCCAGCTGGCCAATGAGTGCAAGGATGCGGAGCAAGCCAAGCCGGCAACAGTAGTGGAAGCGGCGCCATCGCTGGGCGTGCTGCCGGCAAGCGGCGGCTGATGTGCGTAGCAAGGGCCTCTTCGGGGGCTCAGTCATGTTTTGTAATTTGAATCATCAATAAATAGACGATACCCAACAAGGAGAGGTCATGTCCCGCAACACTCTGAACACGCTCAAGGACTTTAATATTTCGGATAGCAAGAAGGGCAAGCTGTACTCCCTGCCTGCGCTGGAAAAAAGCCTGGGCATCAATGTCTCCCGCCTGCCAGTGTCGATTCGTATCGTGCTCGAATCGGTATTGCGCAACTGCGACGGCAAAAAAGTCACCGAAGAACACGTCAAGCAATTGGCGAGCTGGGGCCCGACCGCCGAGCGCACCGACGAGATCCCGTTCGTAGTGGCGCGCGTCGTGCTGCAAGACTTCACCGGCGTGCCATTGCTGGCCGACCTGGCAGCGATGCGCAACGTGGCCGCCAAGATGGGCATCAACGCCAAGAAGATCGAACCGCTGGTACCGGTCGACCTGGTGGTCGACCACTCGGTGACCATCGATCACTATCGCGAAAAGAAAGCGCTGGACCTGAACATGAAACTGGAATTCTCGCGTAACAACGAGCGTTACCAGTTCATGAAATGGGGCATGCAGGCCTTCGACACCTTCGGCGTCGTGCCACCAGGCTTCGGCATCGTCCACCAGGTCAACCTGGAATACCTGGCGCGCGGCGTGCACTACGCAGGCAAGAAAGCCGGCGACGTGTACTACCCTGACACCCTGGTCGGCACCGACTCGCACACCACCATGATCAACGGTATCGGCGTGGTCGGCTGGGGCGTGGGCGGCATCGAGGCGGAAGCCGGCATGCTGGGCCAGCCGGTCTACTTCCTGACGCCTGACGTCATCGGCGTGAACCTGTCGGGCGCGCTGCGCGAAGGCTGCACCGCCACCGACCTGGTACTGACCATCACCGAATTGCTGCGCAAGGAAAAAGTCGTCGGCAAGTTCGTCGAGTTCTTCGGCGAAGGCACCGAATCGCTGACCCTGACGGACCGCGCGACGATCGCCAACATGGCACCGGAATACGGCGCGACCATGGGCTTCTTCCCGGTCGACGAAGCAACCATCGATTACTTCAAGGGCACCGGCCGCAGCAAGGCTGAAATCGCCGCGTTCGAAGGCTACTTCAAGGCGCAAAACCTGTTCGGCATTCCAAAAGCCGGCGACATCGACTACACCCGCGTGGTGGAACTGGACCTGGCATCGGTTGCTCCGTCGCTGGCCGGCCCGAAACGCCCGCAGGACCGTATCGAAATCGGCAACGTGAAAGCGAACTTCGCCGAGCTGTTCGCCAAGCCAACCACGGAAAACGGCTTCAACAAGAATCCGGCCGACCTGAACACCGTGTACGAAACGACGAATGGCGTGAAAGTGTCGAACGGCGACGTGCTGATCGCCGCGATCACCTCGTGCACCAACACCTCGAACCCGAGCGTGATGCTGGCTGCCGGCCTGCTGGCCAAGAAAGCCGTGGAAGCCGGCCTGAAAGTCGCGCCGCACATCAAGACCTCGCTGGCCCCTGGCTCGCGCGTCGTGACCGAGTACCTGACGGCCGCCGGCCTGCTGCCTTACCTGGAAAAACTGGGCTTCGGCGTGACCGCCTACGGCTGCACCACCTGTATCGGCAATGCGGGCGACCTGACGCCTGAACTGAACGCCGCCATTGCCACGCACGACATCGTCGCGTCGGCCGTGCTGTCGGGCAACCGTAACTTCGAAGCGCGTATTCACCCGAACATCCGCTCGAACTTCCTCGCTTCGCCACCGCTGGTCGTCGCCTACGCCATCGCCGGCAACATGACGCGCGACCTGATGACCGAGCCTGTCGGCAAGGGCAAGGGCGGCAAGGACGTCTACCTGGGCGACATCTGGCCAAGCTCGGCTGAAGTGTCGGCCATGATGAAGTTCGCCATGAACGCCAAGGTGTTCAAGGACAACTACGCCGACGTCAAGGGCGCACCAGGCAAACTGTGGGAGAAAGTCACCACCGTTTCCGGTCAAGTATACAACTGGCCAAAATCGACCTACATCGCGGAACCACCGTTCTTCGACAACTTCTCGATGACGCCAGCGGCTGTGGCCACCGGCATCGAAGGCGCGCGCGCACTGGGCGTGTTCGGCGATTCCATCACCACCGACCACATCTCGCCAGCCGGCTCGATCCAGGAAAATGGTCCTGCAGGCAAATGGCTGAAGGAAAACGGCGTCCTGAAAGCGGACTTCAACTCCTACGGCTCGCGTCGCGGCAACCATGAGATCATGATGCGCGGCACGTTTGCCAACGTGCGTATCAAAAACCGCATGATCCCTGCCAAGGCAGACGGTTCGGCAGTCGAAGGCGGCATCACGGTTCACCAGCCTTCCGGCGAACAGATGTCGATCTACGATGCAGCAATGAAATATGTTGGTGAAGGCACGCCAACCATGGTCTTCGGCGGCGAAGAGTACGGTACCGGCTCGTCGCGCGACTGGGCCGCCAAGGGCACCCAGCTGCTGGGCGTGAAAGCCGTGATCACCCGTTCGTTCGAGCGCATCCACCGCTCGAACCTGGTGGGCATGGGCGTGTTGCCGCTGCAATTCATCGGCGACGACAGCGTGCAAACCCTGGGCATCACCGGCAATGAAACCTTCGACCTGAAAGGCCTCGAAGGCGAAATCAAGCCACAGCAACTGGCCACCCTGGTGATCCACCGCGCCGACGGCAGCAGCGTCGACGTGAAAGTGCTGCTGCGCATCGATACGCCGATCGAAGTCGATTACTACAAGCATGGCGGTATCCTGCCATTCGTGCTGCGTCAACTGCTGGCCGAGTAATCAGCCCAGCTGTGAGGTAAGATAAAAGCGCCGGTTCCGACCGGCGCTTTTTTTCGTCCCGGCGCCCCGTTTTTCCTTGAAATTTAGACTATTGGCATGATCTAGGGACAGCTTACGCATTGCGTGTGGCTGAATCCTCTACAATACGGTTATAAGGGTTTATCCTTGTTTGACTGATCCACTTTTTTCACTTTACGAGACTCTTATCCCGCCATGCGTCGTCCTTCCAAAGATTCATCCCATAAACTGACTGCCGACAGCCAGCGCCTGGTCACCTTTGCCCAGGCGATTGTACAGGCAGCCAGCCGTCTCGAAGAGCGGTCCTGGGAACACAGCCTGGATACGCAGCTCCAGAAATTACTCAAAACCGGCCACCAGGACACCATCGACAACACCCTGGGCAGCCTGTTCAAGGAAGACTTGAACGCCTACGACGTACTGATGGACTGCGTTGAAGCCATCAGCGAATCGACCGTCATCACGCATGAAGACGTGCGCTACGACGCTCTGCTGGTCGCCGTGCCCATCCTCGCGTGGACGCGCTTTTCCATCGCCTCCGGCCCCATGGCCGGCGACGCGCACGGTGTGCTGTCGGCGCATTTCGCCGCCCACCTGCTGGCCGATGGCACGAAGATGGCCATGGCGCCGACCCTGTATTCGATCGACCAGCTGCCGCGCAGCCACGTCGAAACCTATGCCAAGACGCAGAAGCTGGCACTGGCCGCCCTGAAAGGCACGGCCGTCAAGCCGTCGCCCAAAGAGGCGGAAACGGCGCCCTTCCTGGCCGATACGCGCTATTTGCTGGTGGCCGTGGTGGCGCCCAGCGGCGCCCCGCTGTTCCGCTGGCAGACGCCGTCGAGCCAGCTCGACTTCATCGCCGAGCGCAGCGCCGCCCTGGAGCAATGGCGCACGCAGGCAACGCCGACGATTGCCCGCCTGCTGCCCGGCTGTGGCCTGGAACTGCTGTTGCCGGAAGCGTATTACGTGGCCTGCCGCGAAGCGGACAAGCTGATACGTCCCGTCTCCGTGCGCGCCGCCGTGCACTACCTGACGCACACCCTGGCCATCGAGCCATCGGAACTGCGCGCCGTCATCGCCGGCTTCGGCGAAGAAGCGGCCGATGGCCAGGTCGATGAGTACCGCATCGCTTTCACCCTGCGCCAGGCGCCGGACGTCATCTACGGCATCGTCTGGCCTTTGTATGGCCAGGAAGACGAGGATGGCACGCCCATCGAAGGCCTGATCCAGGTCGGCATCGCCGCGCTGGACAAGCAAAAGACGCCCGTCGATGAAATCATCGAGCACCTGAACGCCGCCGGCGTGACGCAGATCAAACGCCACGCGGAACGTTTTGTCGGCGAGTACTGCGACGATTGCGGCGCGCCCCTGTTTGCCGATCCGGTCGGCGAGCTGGCGCATGCGGAAATGCCGGAAGATACGCCGCAAGGTACCGAGCACTTCCATTAATCTGATGACACGCTCTTCAAACCTACTGCGCAGCCCGCTACGGTTTGAAGAGGTGTCGATACCTTGATTAATAGTCGTTTAAAAACAAAAAGGCGGAACCCCGGTTCCGCCTTTTTCATTGCAACAAGCTTTTTAACGCGCCATCACCACCGTGAAAACGGCTGGCGGATCAAATTCGCGTTATAGTAACGCGCATCGCCCGACACTTCGGCGCCGACCCAGTCGGGTTTCTCGAAGGGCTGGTCTTCCGAAGCCAGTTCGATCTCGGCCACCACCAGGCCCGCATTGGCGCCCAGGAACTCGTCGACTTCCCACACCATGCCAGCGTAGCCGATGCGGTGACGGTACTTTTCGATCAGCGGCTGTTCGCACAGGCCGTCGAGCAGTTCGGCGGCGTCGGCCAGCGGGATAGGATATTCCCACTCGCCGCGCGTCGCGCCCACGTTCGCCCCCTTGATGGTCAGCATCGCCTGCTCGCCTTCGATACGCACGCGCACCACGCGCTCGCGCGCGGACGATAAATAACCCTGGCGCAGCAGGACCGGCTGGCCCAGGCCGCGCCAGGCATCGCCTTGCAACAGGAACTTACGCTCGATCTCGACGCCCATGATCAACGCCGCTCAATCCAGCGACAGCAGGATAGGCTGCAGCATGGCCGCGCCCAGGGCTGCGCTGCGCGCGCCATTCCAGCCCACGGCCGGATCAGGCAAGTCGGCGTTTTCCTTGAACGGCATTTCCAGGGTCAGTGCCAGGCAGCCGAAGTGGTGGCCGATGTATTTCGATGCCAGGGTCAGCATGTCCGACTTGTACTTGCTGGCCGCATAGCCGAATTTATCCTGGAAGTCGGGGCTGGCCTGCTTGTAGCGCTCGATGAAGGCTTTCTGGTGCGCCGCTTGGGCAGGCGTAAAGTTTTCCAGCATTTCATTGCCGGCCACAAAATTGTACGGCAGCGCTTCATCGCCATGGATGTCGAAGAACATGTCGACGCCCGTTTCGTGGATCTTGTTTTTCACGCACAGCACTTCCGGGCTGGACTCCAGCGATGGCGTCATCCATTCGCGGTTCAGGTTGGCGCCAGCCGCATTCGTGCGCAGGTTGCCGCGGATGGAACCGTCCGGGTTCATGTTTGGCACGATGTGGAACACGGCGCGCTGCAAGAGCTTGCGCGCGATCGGATTGGCGTCGTCCAGCAGCGAGTCGATGAGGCCTTCGACAAACCATTCGGCCATCGATTCGCCCGGATGCTGGCGCGCGATGACCCAGATTTTCTTTTCCGCCTGCGGGTTGCCGATGGTGACCATGTTCATGTCGCGGCCATCGACCGTGCTGCCCAGGTCAGAGACGCGCGCCAGCGGATGCTCGGCCACTTCGCCCAGCAGGCGCAAATGGCGTTCCCACGAATACGGCTCGAAATAGGCGTAGTACACGCTGTCGAGTTCCGGCGTGTGCGAGATCGTCATGACCTGGCCGTCGAACGCGGTCGGCACGCGGAACCAGTTTTCGCTGTCGTAGCTGGCCACGGCCTGGTAGCCTTCATAGCCGGCCGGATAGGTGGCCTGGCCCGCGTTCAGGATGCGCAGCGTGCATGCCTGGTCACGCGCGCCCTGCAGGCGAAAGTGGAACCACTGGTGGATGTCGGCGTGGCTATCCTTGCGCAAGTTCAGGTCGATGGCGTTGGCGCTGGTGGCGTTCACCACCTCGATGGCGCCCGAGTCGAAGTTCTGGCTGATTTTAATGGTCATGTAATGATCCCGTCCTAGGTAAGTGTTCCGGCGTCGCCTCGTGGGCCACCGCCGTTGCGCCAAAAAACGCAGTGTAAGCTATCCCGCTATTTTCCGCCCTTTGCCCCCGTTCGCAAAGCCTGGGCAGGCGATTTATGCACCAATCCGGGGCATCGATGGAAAAGTGCCGGGCAAAAAGGGCGAAAAATCGGTCCGCTGTCGCCAAGACCGGACAAAAAACTGAATTGTAACAATGCCAGACACATTGGCAGCGCATCGCCCCCCTATAATTCTTGCTTTCATAGAGTCGCCAGGAAAGAGTCGTGGACAAGAAGTTGACCAATATTCAGGAAAGAAAATTACGCGAGGCCCAGGCGCGGCGCGAGCACATCATCGACGTCGTCAAGGATCTCATCAAGAAGGGCGGCGCGCGCGCCGTCTCCATCCGCAAGGTGGCCGAGGCGGCCGGCTTTTCCACCACCGTCGTATACGCCCTGTTCCGCGACAAGGCCACCCTGATCGCCCAGGCCATGGACAAGGACTTGCTGGAACTGGTGCGCGCCATGCGCACGGCTTGCGCCAGCAGCACTGACCCGTGGGAACGCATCCGCCTGGTCGGCCGCGCCTACATCGAATACGGCTTCCAGCATCCCGACGAGTATTCACTGATCTTCATGGAATTGCGCCCGCATGCGGAGATCGACGCCGTTGACGTCGAGCACGGCAATATCGAGCAGGACCCGTATGCCTATGCGCTGCACCTGTTCGGCGAACTGGCGCAGGCGGGCCAGGTGCGCCAGGACGAGCCGGCGCTGCACACGATGACGCAAATCTTCTGGCAATCGCTGCACGGCCTCGTGTCGCTGCGCATCGTCATGGATGCGGGCGACCCGTGGACACCGCACCTGGAAATGAACGTGCATATCGACGACTTGCTGGCCGTCGTCACGGCAGGCATCGGCCTGCGCTTTGCGCCTGCACACTAACACTTGCTTTGGCGCAAGCGGCGCCAGGTGAAAAAAATGGGCAGGCGCGGTACGACACCGCCCTGCCCTGTCTTGATGCTTGCGCCGCTTACTGCGCTGCCAGCATGCTCTGCGTTTCCTGGTAGCGCGTATGCCACGACAGCGCCTGTTCCAGCAGGTGCGGCGTGTGGCCGCCGCGCTGGCATGCCGCGTCGTAATACGCGCGCAATTGATCGCGGTAATCGGGATGCGTGCAACGCTCGATGATCAACGGCGCCCGTTCGCGCGGCGCCAGGCCACGCAAGTCCGCATAGCCCCACTCAGTGACGAGCACGTCGACGTCATGTTCCGTATGGTCCACATGCGAAACCATGGGCACGACGCTGGAAATGCGTCCGCCCTTGGCCGCCGATTTCGACACGAACATCGACACTTGCCCGTTGCGTGCAAAGTCGCCCGAGCCGCCGATGCCGTTCATCATGTGCGTGCCGCACACGTGCGTGGAATTGACGTTGCCGTAGATATCAAACTCCAGCGCCGTGTTGAGGGCGATGATGCCCAGGCGGCGCACGATTTCCGGATGGTTGCTGATCTCTTGCGGACGCAGCACGATCTTCGAGCGGTAATGGTCGATATTATCCATCAGCTTTTGATGCACGGCGGCCGACAGGGTGATCGACGAGGCCGAGGCAAATGCCAGCTGGCCCGAATCGAGCAACTCGATGGCGCTGTCCTGCAGCACTTCCGAATACATCGTCATGTTCTGGAAGGGCGAACCGATCAGGCCATGCAGCACGGCGTTGGCGATGGTGCCGATGCCCGCCTGCAGGGGCAGCAATTCCGGCCCCATGCGCCCGGCCGCCACTTCGCCTTGCAGGAAGGCGATCACATGGCCGGCGATGGCCTGCGTTTCCGCGTCGGGCGGCAAGGCGTTCGACGGGCTGTCTGGGCTGTCCGTGATGACGATGGCGGCGATGCGGGCGGGGTCGATGGCGATGGCCGTGCTGCCCAGGCGCTGGTCGACGCGCGTGAGCGGGATCGGTTCGCGGCCCGGCAAGCTTTGCGGAATATAGATGTCGTGCAAGCCTTCCAGCGCCAGCGGCGTGGACAGGTTGATTTCGATGATGACTTGCGTGGCCTGCTGGGCGAAAGCGGCGGAATTGCCGACCGACATGGTCGGAATGATGGCGCCGGCCGCCGTGATGGCAGTCGCCTCGATGACGGCGATATCGACGGCAGCCAGGTTGCCCGAACGCAGCTGCTCGGCCGTTTCCGACAGATGCTGGTCGATGAACATGACTTCACCCTTGTTGATCTTGCCGCGCAAGACAGGGTCGACCTGGAACGGCATGCGGCGCGCCAGCACGCCCGCCTCGGCCATCAGGCCATCGCTGCCATTGCCCAGCGAAGCGCCCGTGATCAGGGTCAGGCTCAAGGGGGCTTGCAGGGCGCGCTCTGCCAGCGCGCGCGGCAGGGCCTTGGCGTCGCCGGCGCGGGTAAAGCCGCTCATGCCGACACGCATGCCGTTGTGGAACAATTTGGCTGCCTCATCGGCGCTCATGATTTTGCTGAGCAAGCCCGGGTGGCGGATACGGTCCTCGTACATCGTGATGCTCCTGATATTCTTAATATTCTCAAACTGGATGGCTGTCATACGCCAGCCCCATAAGTCGATTCAGTATAAAATCCTGGCTACATGCATGGCATGAATTAATTTCGCCAAACCCAGTCGATATTTTCATGCTACGCCGAGGCGAGCACCATCTTGGATATCCGTTCCCTGCGCTATTTCGTCGAAACCGTGCGCCTGTCGAGCTTTACGCAGGCGGCCGAATCGCTGCACCTGACCCAGTCCACCATCAGCAAGATGGTGCGCCAGCTGGAAGACGAAGTGGGCGCGCAGCTGCTGGTGCGCGACGGGCGCAAGCTGACCCTGACAGACACGGGCCGCATCGTCTACCAGCACGGGCAGGAAATGCTGGCCAATATGCGCCAGCTGACCCTGGAGGTGCGCGACACCCAGGCCTTGCAGCGCGGCAGCCTGACGGTCGGCATCCCGCCCATGATCAATGTGTTGTTTACACCCGTATTGAAGGCCTTCCGCGCACGCCACCCCCACATCAGCCTGACCCTGCAAGAAGACACGGGCCAGCAGATAGAACGCAAGGTGGCGGCCGGCGAACTGGAAATCGGCATGACGGTGCTGCCGGCCGACCCTGAACTCGACCTCGTGGCAGTGACCATCGCCAGCTACCCGATCTGGGCCCTGGCCGAGCCGGGCACGTTCCAGAAAAAACGCACGACACTGCCCTTCAAGGCGCTGGCCGAGCTGCCGCTGGTACTGTTAAAGGATGATTTCGCCCTCACCCGCAGCCTGCGCCAGCATTTCGCGCAGGCGGGCTTCACGCCGACCATCGCCGCGCAGAGCGGCCAGTGGGACTGGCTGGTAGCGATGGCGTCGGCAGGCCTGGGCGTGGCCCTGCTGCCGGAACCCTTCATCCACCGACTGGCCGGCGAACCATTGGAGGCGGTACGCATCGTCGAGCCGGAGGTGGCATGGCAGGTAGCGCATGTCTGGAGCGGACGCTATCTGTCGCACGCGGCGCGCGCCTGGCTCGAGGTGTGCCAGGACGTATTGGGCACGCCATTCGCGCACTGAGGAAGTGACGCAAAAAAGGGTGGCCGAGGCCACCCTTTTGCTTGATCACGACAGCGCAGCTTACTTGGCGGCGTCGTCGTTGTACATGCTGGCGTATTTCCAGCCGAAGTACAAAATGAAGGTGTAGCACAGGGCCGGCACGAGGAAGGACAGTTGCAGGTTGATGTGATCGGCCAGGAAGCCCTGGATGAATGGCACGATGGCGCCGCCGACGATGGCCATGCACAGGATGCCCGAACCTTGACCCGTTTGCGCGCCCAGCTTGTTCAGAGCCATGCTGAAGATGGTCGGGAACATGATGGAGTTGAACAGGCCGACGGCGATCAAAGCCCACATGGCCGTGTGACCGCTGGAAAACACGGCGACGAGGATCAGCGCGATCACCACGGCGGCGTTGAAGGCCAGGGTCTTGCCAGGGCTGACATAGCGCATCACGGCAAAGCCGACGAAGCGGCCCAGCATGGCGCCACCCCAGTAATAGCTGACGAAATAGGCGGCGTCGGCGTGGCTGAGGCCAGCGATGTTGCTCTCGCCCAGGAAGTTGATCAGGAAGCTGCCGATGCTGACTTCACCGCCCACATACAGGAAGATGGCCAGTGCGCCCAGCACCAGGTGGCGGTGCGACCAGATCGAGACCTTGTGGCCATCCTGCGCCAGGGCTGCGGCATCGTCGGCATGCGAAATCTTCGGCAATTTTGCCAGTGCGAACAGCACGGCCAGTAGCACCAGGGTAGCGGCCAGCACCAGGTAAGGACCTTGCACGGAAGCCGCTTCCTTGGCGCGGTAGGCCAGTTGCTCGGCTGCCGGCAGCAGGTCGAACTGCTGCACCGTCAGCACGGTGCCAGACAAAATCAGCATGCCGCCCAGGGCTGGCGCGACCGTGGTGCCCAGCGCATTGAACGCTTGCGTCAGGGTCAAACGGCTGGACGCCGTCTGCGGGTCGCCCAGCTCCGTCACGTAAGGATTGGCCGCCACTTGCAGTACGGTGATGCCGGCCGCCAGGATGAAGAAGGACAGCAGGAACAGCGCATAACTGCCGGTGGACGCCGGGTAGAACATGGCGCAGCCGGCGGCGGCGATCAGCAAGCCGGCGACGACGCCGCGCTGGTAGCCGATTTTCTTGATCAGCATGCCGGCGGGCAGCGAGACGATGGCGTAGGCGCCAAAGAAGCAGAACTGCACCAGCATCGCCTGGACATAGGTCAAGGTGTAGATCGAGCGCAGATGGGGAATCAGCACATCATTAAGCGAGGTCAGCAGTCCCCACATGAAAAACAGTACCGTGACAATGATCAGGGCGCCCGTATTGTTTTGCGTGCCGGCCTGCGCGGATTGCACGCCCTGGCCTTGCTTTACGTATTCCATACCTTCTCCATTTTTCAATTCCAAGTTGATCTTGCCAGGCATGGAAGCGTTTCCACCCGGGCAGCACCAGAGCGCGCAAGGACCACGCAGATATCAGCGTGGGCCATGACTGCCATCATCGATACGGGGGCAGGCATGGCGTCTCTTGCGCGCGGCAGGCGCACGGCCGACCGTTTCTCGTCGAACGATGTCTTGTGGGCGCGGCACGCCTGCGGCCTGCGTCTGAAAACAACATCCAGAACAAAAACAGTCTTGTAGTAAAACTACGATACTGCGCCCGCATTATGCCTTAAAGCCCCGTATTGCGCAGCTTTCCCGCCTGTTATTTGAAAAATGAATAGCTGACATTTGAAATCAAAAGTAGCCTTATAACTTGAAATCGCTATACTTATATTGCAGTGCAGCACAACGCGGCACGCCACACTAGGAGTCTGCCATGTCTACCGCATTTAGCTATCACACCACACAAAACAGCAATATCGTCGCCACCCTGGTCCACGCCGCCAAACGCGTAGGCGCGTGGCTGAACCATAGCAGCGACCGCCGCGAGCGTGCTTACGAAGAAGCCTATCTGGCCGAATCGACCGACCGTTACGATCTGGAATACCGCATGCGCGAACTGGCCCGCGCCAACCCGCAGCCTAGCTGGATGAGCGGTCTGAGCCGTTAAGAGTGGGGCCGTCCCCAACCACTCATCGCAGTCCATCATAGGCTGTTGCAACATCGATAGCGCCATCCTGCTCGCCTTGCGCTTGAGCACAGGATGGGCTATACAGGCACAATGCAAACACCGATCACCATCCTCGCCATTGCCGGCAGCCTGCGCGCCGCCTCGCTGAACACCGCTCTGCTGCACGCCATCGCGCGGCTTGCCCCACCACAATTCGATATCCGCCTCTATCAGGGACTCGGTGAATTACCGCTGTTCAATCCCGACCTCGACGCCGACAGCCTGCCGGCAGTAACGGGCTTGCGCGACGCCATC
Source organism: Janthinobacterium sp. UMAB-56 (assembly GCF_900095265.1). Lineage (GTDB taxonomy): Bacteria > Pseudomonadota > Gammaproteobacteria > Burkholderiales > Burkholderiaceae_D > Janthinobacterium. The sequence goes on from NZ_LT607651.1 coordinate 619,859, forward strand.
CTGGCGGCCGACGTGCTGATGCTGGCCAGCCCCGAATACGCGCATGGCGTGAGCGCTCCCATGAAAAACGCGCTGGACTGGATGGTCGGGAATGAATCGTTCATCGACAAGCCGCTGGTGCTGCTGAACGCCTCGCCGCGCGCCACGCATGCGCAGGCGGCCCTGCGCGAAACGCTGCGCACCATGTCGGCGCGCCTGATCGAGGAGGCCTGCATCAGCCTGCCTCTGCTGGGGTCGGGTCTCGATGCGGACGGCATCGCTGCAGACCCGGCATTGCGCCGGCCCATCCTCGATATGCTGCAGTGCATCAGGTCATTTTCATGACCCTCTGCACGTTTCACTATCAATTCATCTAGTTTTACTACGTACTTCTACGGACCGCTCAGCGCGGGATCATGCCGGTAAACACGTAGGCCTGCAGCATGCTGATGCTGCCGATGATCACGGCAAACAGCAGGCTGTGCTTCAAGGTAAAGCGGAACAGGTCCGATTCCTTGCTCAACGAGATCATCTTCGCCGTCGCGTGGCCCTTGATGCGCCGCGCCGCCAGCCAGCCCGAAGAAGCGCGCACGGCCATGCAAGGCCACATCGATTTCGTGCGCATGCGTGTCACCAGCGAGGCATAAGAGTCACTGGTAGGACCAATCTAACAGGCAGCATGCTAGTGCAACGCGTCGTGCCTTGTCGCAGGGCCGGACAAGAATGGAGTCCCGATTCGCTATCCGACAGGTTTCCATGCATTTGCACCATGCAACTGACGCTATCCGAACGCAGGCGGCGCATTCGCCTCTGGCGCCCGCCTGCGAGACACACGCCTGGCCCTTGCTGTGCCTGCATGCCGGCGCCAGCGCCGTATTTTCCGCCGTGCTGTTGCCGCCCGCCGGCTGGCCACTGGCCCTGGCCTGCTGCCTGCTCACCGTGGCCATGCTGCTGCGGGCCTTGCGCACCTCAGCACTACAGCCTGGCCGCAGCACCGTCTCCGGCAGCGCGCTGCTGATGCTGGACCTGGCCATATTCCTGCTCTGCTATGCCTTGCGCGAAACCGATGCCAGCTGGCACGCGAGCGCCTTTTGCATCCTGCTCGCCGCGCCCTATGCCGGCATCACGCGGCATCTGCTGGGCGGCGCCAGCCTGGCCATCGCGGCGAGCCTGGTCTGGCTCTGTCTGCAAGATGCGCTGCAGGCCGGCAGCGCCGCCACCTTGCTGCTGCTGAACCTGACGGGCATCTGCATCGGCCATGGCCAGCAGCGCCAGCGCCGCGCGCACGTCCTGCAACACGCCATCCTCGCCGAGCAGGCCGTGCGCGACCACCTGACCGGCTGCTACAACCGCCGCTACCTCGATGAACACTTGCTGGACGCCGAACTTGCGCGCTCACAACGCCATGGACTGTGCCTGACGGCCATCCTGTGCGATCTCGACCACTTCAAGCGCATCAACGACGTCCACGGCCATGCCGCAGGCGATGCCGTGCTGCGCGCCTTTGCCGGCCGGCTCGGCAACGCCACGCGCCATGGCATTGACAGTGTGGTGCGCCACGGCGGCGAGGAATTTCTGCTGATCCTGCCTGAAACGGACCTGGCAGGCGGCGTGCGCCTGGCCGAACGCCTGCGCGACGGCCTGGCGCAGCACATCGGCACGACGGCCAGCTTCGGCGTCGCATCCCTCGCGTGCGTGCCCGACAGTCAGGTGCCCGGGGCTGCCGCCCTCGTCGCCGCTGCCGACAAGCTGCTGTACCAGGCCAAGCACGCGGGGCGCAATTGCGTCAGGGCGGCCATGCTGGACGCCCTGTAATTGCTATCGGATCAATGTTACCATTCGTTAACTTATGCACTAATCAGTACACATCCTGCCACAGAATTGAATGGAACCACCATGTCTGAACACGCGCCGCGCCCCTCCACCATCATGCGCCAATGGCAAATGCTGCGCCTGATACCGCCGGCCCCTCGCACCATCACCGCCAACGAATTGCACGACAAACTCAAGGCCATCGACTTCGCCATCGGCGTGCGCACGATCCAGCGCGATTTGCTGGACCTGGCCGAGATATTCCCCCTGACGAATGCCGACAGCAAGCCGTTTGGCTGGTGCTGGATGGAAAATGCAGCGCGCATGGACATGCCGGGCCTGTCGACGCCCGCCGCGCTGACCCTGGCCCTGATGGAACAGCACATGCGCCATGCGCTGCCGCCATCCACCCTCGACAGCATGCAGCCGTACTTCAGCGCGGCGCGCCAGACCCTGAACGCCGCCAGCGCGCGTGCCAGCGCATCCGCCTGGCTGGGCAAGATACGCGTCATCGCTCCCATGCAGCGGCTGCTGGCGCCCGTCATCGACGAAGCTTGCCAGCGCGCCGTGTATGAAGCGCTGATGCAGAGCCGCCAGCTCAAACTGAGCTACAAGAAGCGCGACAACGACAAGCTCGTCAGCTATGACGCCGTCCATCCGCTGGCCATCGTTCAGCGGGGCCAGCTGATCTATCTGGTATGCCTGTTCGCCGACTACAACGACGTGCGCACGCTGGTCTTGCATCGCGTGCAGCAGGCGGAAATCCTCTACCTGCCCGCACGCACGCAGCAGGGCTTCGACATCGACGCCTATATTGCCTCAGGCGCCATGGGCATCCGCGATGGCGAACCGCTGCGCCTCGAAGCCGTGTTTGCGCGGCGCAGCGGCGAGCACCTGTACGAGACGCCGCTGAGCACCGACCAGCAATTGCAGGAACGCGAGGATGGCTCGCTGCACCTGAGCGCCACCGTGCCCAGCACGCGCGAACTGCAATGGTGGTTGCTCGGTCTGGGCGATGGCGTGGAAGTGCTGGCGCCCGCCGCGCTGCGCGAACAGATGAAAAGCACCATCGCCAGCATGGCCAGCCGCTACGCCAGCTAACGACGGGGCCCTGGCGGCGGCAAAAACTGCTACCATCGCGCGCCGCCACTCCTTTCGCCCGCACATGACCGTCCTCAGCCACACCCATCCGCTGGTGCGCCAGCTGGAAACCGACTTGCTGCCCCTGTTCCACGCCGCCCTGCCGCCACTCGCCGCCGCCGCGCCACAGGTGCTCGCCTCCGTGTTCGCCTTTTCCAGCGGCACGGCCAGCGCCTTCCAGGATTATCATTTCGGCATTTCCTGCCTGTGCGAGGAAGTGCCCGACGACCAGCCAGAGGAAGTGGCCCTGCTGGTCAGCGTCTCTGGCCTTGAGGCCAGCGCCCGGCTGAGCGCCAAGGTCGTCTGGGGTCAGCCCTCGGGCCTGGTGGAAATGCAGGCCGAACTGCAGGCTGGCGAGCTGCAGGCCTTGCATGCTGCCCTGCCCGGCCTGCTGGCCTGCTTGCAACAGGCAGCCAGCCGTGGCAGGCCGGGAATATGACAGGCGCATGAAAAAGTTCCAGGAAACAACAACTTACGATTTCCGCAGCGTAACTTTATTGACTTCCACTACTCCAACAGCCTATCCTTTCAGTTACGTTTGGTGAGAATGTATGCATGTTCATGCGGGCATGCAGACGGCATCGCCTTGCTTCCTCAAAAGTCCATTCCGCATTTTTATTGCAACATTCATGGCAACGCGCTGGACAGCCGTTGCCAGCAAATACGGAGCCGACTGCCATGCCATCGAAGCACCATTTTCCGACACTATCCTTGCTGGGCTGCCTCTTCCTGCTGGCCGCCGTGCCCGCGCAAGCCCAGACCGCCGACAGCCCTGCCGCCACCTTCAGCGTCAACGCCAGCCTCAGCTCGCAATACATTTCACGCGGTTTTCGCCAGACCTGGGGCAAGCCTGCCGTGCAGGCGGGTGCCGACTACGTGCACCCCAGCGGCTGGTCGCTCGGCACCTGGGCTTCCACCGTCAGCGACCGCTATGTCCAGGATGCGAGCATCGAATGGGACCTGTACGGCGGCTACGGCGGCACGGTGGGTGAGCTGGGCTACAGCGTGCTGGCGTATTATTACAAGTATCCGGGTGCCGTGTACCGCGCCACGGGCGTCAAGTACGACTATGGCGAACTGTCGCTGGGCCTGAGCTACAAGATGCTGTACGCCAAGTACAACCATACCGTCACGCCCGACTTCTTCGGCATCACCAATGCGCGCGGCACGGGCTACCTGGACGTGGGCGCGAATGTCGACCTGGGCAATGCCTGGACCTTGAACTTGCACGCCGGCGATGGGCGGGTGGCGGGCACCGGCAATGCCATCTGGAACTGGCGCGACGCCAAGGTCGGCGTCACCAGGGCCTTCGACGGCGGCTGGAGCGCCAGCGCCGCCGTGACGCGGGCGTGGGGCGCCACCGATGCCTACGACCATTACACACTCGGCATCCCGAATGCGGCCGGCCAGTTCGACACGTCGAACCCTGCCGCGACCACGCTGGTCGTGGCCATCAGCAAGACGTTCTAGGCGCATCATGCGCGCCGCCGATGACAGAGATCCCCCAGCCTACCAAGGAACAGCCTCATGCAACTTTCACTCAACAGTAAAATCTGCGTCGCCGCCACCGCGCTCGCCATCCTCAGCCTGGGCGTCACGGCGGCGGTGATCGGCTACAAGAGCAGCGCCAACGCCGAGGCGGCCGCGCTGGACCTGGCGCGCACGTCGGCACGCGAAGTGGCGGGCGCGCTGCAGGCGCGCATCTCCAGCAACCTGGCCAGCGTCTCCAGCCTGGCCGGCGCCATGCGCGGCACCAAAAGCGCCAGCCTGCCCATGCAGCGCGAACAGATCAATGAACTGACCAAGGCGACCTTGACCAGCTCGGAGGACTTGCTGGGCGCGGCCGTGACGTGGGAGCCGAACGCGCTCGACGGCAAGGATGCGGAATTTGCCGACCAGAAGCCTAACTATGACGCCAGCGGCCGCTTCATGCCCTACTGGACGCGTGGCGCCGGCGGCAAGCTGCAAGTCGAACCCATCGTCTTCGACCCGAAACCGGGCGCCAACGACTGGTATGACGTCCCCAAGCGCACCGGCAAGACCTACTTTACGGAACCGTATATCTACCCCGTCGATGGCAAGGATGTGCTGATGGCCTCGCTGGTGGCGCCCATCATGATCGACGGCAGCTTCAAGGGCACGGCGAGCGCCGACTTCATGCTCACGCGCCTGGCAAAAATCCTGGCCGACCTGAAGGTGATCGAGGGCGGCAAGCTGGCCCTGATCTCGAACGGGGGCCTGTACGCCAGCCATCCCGGGCCTGAACGGCTGGGCAAGAAGGCGGACGACGTGCCTGCGGCCGGCCTGGAAAAGGTGCGCCAGGGACAGCCGTATGAATACGAGGATGGCCAGGGTTACATCCATTTGCTGCAGCCGCTGCAGATCCACCCGGATATCGCGCCCTGGAGCGTGGAACTGAGCTTCCCGAAAAGCGTGGCCACCGCCTCGGCGCGCGAGCTGATGACTTACACCCTGATCGTGGCCCTGCTGTGCGCGGCAGCCACGGCCGGCATCTTGATCCTCGTCGTCAACCAGCTGACGCGCCCGCTGCGCACCCTGGGCCGCACCATGACAGACCTGTCCAGCGGCGACGCAGACCTGCGCGTCAAGCTGGAAGTCAAGGGCACCGACGAACTGGCCGTCATCGGCAAGGGTTTCAACCAGTTCGTGGAAAAGATCCACGCCGTGCTGCTGCAAGTGCAAGCCAGTGCCGACAACGTGGCGCGCGCCAGCGCGGAAATTGCGCAAGGCAATAACGACCTGTCGGCACGCACGGAGCAGCAAGCCAGTTCGCTGGAAGAAACGGCCGCCTCGGTGGAAGAACTGACGGGCACCGTCAAGGAAAACGCCGACCATGCGCGCCAGGCGAATCAATTGGCCGCTTCCGCGTCCAGCGTGGCGCAAAAGAGCGGCGAAGTGGTCGGCAAGGTGATAGAAACCATGACCTCGATCAATGACTCCTCGAACAAGATCGTCGACATCATCAGCGTCATCGATGGCATCGCCTTCCAGACGAATATCCTGGCCTTGAACGCGGCCGTGGAAGCGGCGCGCGCGGGCGAACAGGGACGCGGTTTCGCCGTTGTCGCCACGGAAGTGCGCAACCTGGCGCAACGCTCCGCGGCAGCTGCCAAGGAAATCAAGCTGCTGATCGACGACTCCGTCGGCAAGGTGGCCGCCGGCAGCAAGCTCGTCGACGAAGCGGGCGCCACCATGGAGCAGGTGGTCGACAGCGTGCGCAAGGTCACCGCCATCATGGCCGACATCAGCGTTGCCACCACCGAGCAAAGCGACGGCATCGCCCAGGTCAACCAGGCGCTGGCGCAGATGGATGGCGTGACGCAGCAAAACGCGGCCCTCGTCGAGGAAGCGGCAGCGGCCGCCGAAAGCCTGCAAGACCAGGCCAGCCACCTGGCCGAGGTGGTCAGCGTGTTCAAGCTGGGCGAGCAGGTGCGCCAGGCGGCACCGGCAGCAAGCGTGGCTGCGCCGCGCGCCGTGGTGCCAAAAGCACCGGCTCCCGCCAAGCGCCTCGCCGTTACCAAGCCGCAAGCAACGCAGCGCGCGGCCGCCCAGGCCCCGGCTGGCGACGACTGGGAAGAGTTTTAAGCGGAGCGGGGCGACGCCGGGCCGCGAAGACCCGCTCTTCGCGGGCGGCGCAGCAGCATGGTGAGTTTTCGTGAGTTTCTGCAGTGAAATATTTCGTATAATCTGGCGCGCTTGCGGCACGCCACTTTGTCGATTATTGGAAACACATGAAAAAAACCCTCGCAGTACTTACTTCTTCCACGCTGCTGGCCGCTTGCGGCGGCGGCGCGTCCACTCCTGCCGAGCAAACCGCAGCCCCCCTGTCCGTCTATGCAGGCAGCTGGCAAACTCCCTGCCAGGACAAGGCGCTCGAGACGATGACCATCACCAGCAAAGCCGATGGCAGCCTGGAGATCGCCGACAAGATCGAGCACTTCGACACCGCAGACTGTTCCGGCACGCCATTTGCCACCCAAAGCCCCTCTGCCACATCCAGCATTAGCTATGGCAGCACGGCCGAGGTGCAGGTCCAGCTTAATCCTGCTGGCGCCACGACCGCCACCCGCATCGACAAAATCACGCTCAACAGTCCCGCCTATACGAACGTATTCACCGGCAAGGACCTGCGCTATTCCGTCGAGCTGGGTGAGCCGGCCTGGTGCGTCATTCACCCGGACAGGCCACGCTCCTGCGTCGCCGACGCGAGTGCGGAACCTGCCAGCACGCAAACGGGTGGCTTGTACCTGCAGGGCAACAAACTGTATCTGCTACTGCCTGATGCAGCTGTCTACAAGACAAACTTCGTCTTGACCCGCAAGTAAGCGCGCTGCGCCAGATGCCACCACCAGCCGGGCTGGCATCTGGCATGACCGTCCACCTGATGCAGGTGCGTACTGTTCGGAAAGATATTGATCCAAATCAAGTCACCAATAGATTCGGTGAGAATTGCCCCCCCATCCGCCCTCCTATAATCAGGCCGCGCTTACGGCACGCATCGCTGCCGGATGAAAAGGACCATGCATGAAAAAAGTATTGGCGGTATTGGCCAGCTCGGCCGCAGCACTCCTGAGCGGCTGCGGTGGTGGCGGTAGCGGCTCGACACAGCAACTTGCCGGCGATTCCGGCACCACCTCGCCTTTGGCCGCGTATATCGGCACGTGGCAGTCGGCCTGCGACAATCACGACCGCCAATTGCTCGTCATCGCATTCAAGAGCGACGGCAGCGGTGCGCTGGAACTGACGCCGACCGGCGAAACCTACTTCAAGGCCGATTGCTCCGGTGCCGTCATCGCGACAGACGGCATGAGCGCAAAGGTCACCGGCAAGCCGGACGGGACAGCCGACATGCTGATCAGGCTGGCGGAAAATGCCGCGCCAACGAGCTTGCGCGTCGATAAAATCACCTCGTCGGTCCCGGCCTATTCCTTCACGCGCAGCGGCACCGGCGTGAAATATGTGCTGCGAGGAAACCAGCCGCAGTGGTGCGTCGACGTGGACAATGGCGAATCTTGCCTGTGGGACGAAGGCATGCAGCCGGCGCTAAGCGTCCCCGGCGGACTGTCCTTGCGCGGCAACGACCTGTACACGGTGATGCTGGACAAGGGCGCGTATGTCCTGGACATGCACTACGTAAAAAAATAGGCGGGTGAACAGCTGCGGGGCTGCCCGGCCCTGCGGCGGCGGCCACAGCATGGACGCGTGGCCGTGAGCGGGTGTCTGTGCAGAATTGAACATACATTGCGAAAATAAAAAGCTATCCTGTAAAAAACAGGAGCTTGCCATGTCATACCCTGCCTTCACCCTGCCTTCCCACGCTGCACTGGAAGCCCTGCTGCAGCCTCAGGACAGCGCTTTCCACCCCATCGAAGGCTTGCGGCGTTTGCGTGACGCGGGACTGGACCAGCTGCCCCTGCCCGGCCACGGCGCCACCTTGCAGCGCTGGCAAATGCTGGCCGCCATTGCCGCCATCGACCTGTCCCTGCTCAAGCTGTATGAAGGCCATACCGATGCGCTCGCCATCCTGGCGGAAATCGGTGGCCCCGACGTGCCAGCCGGCAGCAGCTGGGGCGTCTGGTGCGCGGACCTGCCGGGGGCGCGCGTCCGCTTGCGGCAAACGACCGAGGGCCGCCATGTGCTCGATGGCCGCAAGGCCTGGTGTGCCGGGGCGAAGGGCCTCAGCCATGCCTTGATCGGCTGCTGGGACGGCGATGGCCAGGCTTGCCTGGCTTCCGTGGCACTGTCGCAACAGGGTGTGCACGTCACGAATGAAGGCTGGCAAGCCATTGGCATGCCTGCCTGCGCCAGCGTCGACGTGACTTTTTCCGCCGCGCGCGCCTTTCCCGTGGCCGCGCCGGGAGCGTACCTTCAGCGCCCCGGCTTCTGGCATGGCGGCGCCGGCATCGCGGCCGCCTGGTATGGCGCGGCCTGCGCCGTCGCCAGCCACCTGCATGCACGCGCGCAACACGCCGCGCCCGACCCCATCCGCCTGGCACAACTGGGGCAAATCGATTGCGCGCTGCGCGCCACCGGCGCCCTGCTGCGCGAAGGCGCGGCCGAGATCGACGCACAGCCGCAGCGCGACGCCATGGGCCTGGCGCTGCGCCTGCGCCTGGCAGCGGAAGATACCGCCACCCTGGTCTTGCACCTAGCCACGCGGGCGCTGGGCGCCGGCCCCTTGTGCCGCGATGCCCGCTTCGCGCGCCTGGCGGCCGACCTGCCCATCTATCTGCGCCAGAGCCATGCGGAACGCGACCAGGCCCTGCTGGGCGGCATTGTCGCCGGCGCCGAGGAGCATCCGTGGATGCTGTGACAGCGCGCCGGTAAAAAAATCGCCAGCCCGGATTGACTCCGGGCCGGCGATCTGGTCTTGCCTGCTGCCTGGCTGATTACTTGAGCGGCATGGCGATGCCGAACATCACCGACTGGGTCCGCCCGCTATCGATGTTCAGATTGCTGTTGTAGTCCAGCGTAATGGTCATGCCATTCGACAGCAGCAGCTTCACGCCCAGCCCCGCCGTCCAGTTGCCTGTCTGCTGCGGCAACGTGCGGATCACGTACACGGGACCATCGGCCACCAGGTCGGCATATGCCATGCGTGCATCATCGGCGCCCTGGAACTGGTGCCGGTACTCGAGCCGCGCGCGCGGGAACCACGTGCCCAGGCCGCCCACATAGATGCCTTCGGCCCGCACACCCAGCGCGCCGATGCGCGAACGCACGGTTTGCTTGAAGTAGCTCAAGGCGTTGATGCCCGCCGCTTTTTCCGTGTACGGATCGAGCTTGGCCGACATCAGTTCCACGCGGCCGTATGGCGACCACATCCAGGTCTCATGGCGCATCTCGATACCGCCTACAACAGCGCCGAACACCTGCTTCCCGTCGCGTTCACCGGTGGCGAAACCGCTGCCATCGCTCAGGTAACGCGAGGCGTCGTATTGCAAGGTGCCGTAGCCGAGCACGCCGTCAAGGAAAACGCCCTTGCTTGGACGCAGGCTGCCATACACGGCCGCCACGGCGCTGTCGGCCGTGCTGCGGCTGCCGTTCTGGCCCACATCGCTGCGGTCATGGCTGAAACCGGCACCCACGCCCAGGGTCGCCAGATCGCTGAGGCGATAATCGCCGCCCACGCTCACGCCGTTCGTGCGGAAACGGAAGCCCGTGTCGCGGCCATTCACATAGTGCTGGCCGAAGTCGACCGCGCCACCAAGCCACAGCGACAAGGCCTGCTTCTGCGTGTCCGGCTTTTGCGGCATGTCCGGCAAGCCATTCGTAGCCAGGCTGACATCGGCGCCGCCCGCCTTGTCGCTACTGAAACCACTATCATGCTGGCGCAGCGAAGCCTTGCGCATGAACGGTTTCACGGCCGTGCCGAACACGCGGTCCGCTTCCTGCTCCTGCCAGCGCGCCAGTGCCGCCGTCGGGTTGCCACTGTCGTTTGGCGGCGTCAGGCTCAGGCCAAAGTTTGATCTTCCCCAGCCATCGCCATGCAGGCTTTCCAGGCGCTGCGTGAAATTCGACAGCTGCGCGCTGGCGAAACGCCGCGCCGCATCGGCTTGCGCCGCCTGCAGGCCGATCACTTCCGGATCGACCGACGGGTCGCGGCGCGCCGTCACGGTCACGTTGACCACGCCCGGCTTCGAGGTGGCAAAGGCATTGCTCAGGGTGTAGCTGACGACGGCCGCGCCGGCAAACTTGCCCGAGGCCGCAAAGCTCAGTTGGTACGCTGGTTTGCCTGCCGTACCTACGTCGCGCACCACCGCCTTGCCCGCCTCCGCCGGCGTGACGCTGAGCACATTGGCCGCCGTGAACGGACCGCCCGTGGCGCCCGCCGTCAGGTCGACCGTCACCGTCAGCCCGGCCACCACCGTGGCGCTCTGGCTGGCCACTTGCGGCATCGGATTGACGCTGATGGTCGCGTTCACCGGCGCCGAGGTGCCGAACACGTTCGACACGGTGTAGCCGATACTGATGTCGCCGCTGGTATTGATGCCTGGCGTGTAGACGATGTCCAGGCCATTGACGACTGCCGTGCCGCTGGCTGGCTGCGTGGTGATGGCCACTGCCGTGAACGGCCCGCCGCTGGCGCCTTGCGTCACAGGCAGGGTCACCGGCGTGCCGGCCAGTACCGTCGCCATCTTGGCGACAGGTAACGGCACCGGTTGCGGCGCCACCGTCAGGCTGAACGTGGCCGGCGCCGATACGCCACCGGCGCCTGTCAGCGTATAGCTGAAGCTGTCCGGACCAAAGTAATCCTTGTTCGGCGTATAGGTGACGATGAAGCGGGTAACAGCAGGCGCCGCAGCAGGCGCCGCAGCAGCGACACTGCGCGCCATGCTTGCCATGCGTGCGGAAGAAACAATATCGACCCGTCCGTGGCTAGGTGGCGTGACGATGGTCACCGCCGTAATGGGACTGCCGTCGGCGGCATCAATGGTCAGGCTCACTTCCTGGTTGGCCGAGGTCGCCGCCACCTCATTGACCACGGGAGGCGGCGCCTGGCTCACCTGCAGGGTCAACGCCTGCTGCACGCTGAACTGGTGCGCGTCCACCGCACGTAGCGTGAAAGCGAAGCTGCCAAAGGCGCTTGGTGTGCCGCTCAGCACGCCGCTGGCAGCATCGAGCACCAGGCCTGCAGGCAAGGCCCCGCTGCTGACCGAATATGCATACGGCGCGACGCCGCCGGCAGCCGTGAACTGCTGGCTGTAGGCGTCACCGGCGCGTATCGCCACCAGACTACCCGGCGTCAGGGTCAGGGTCGGTGCCGCCACTGCCAGGGTATAGCTGTTGCTGGCGCTGAACGGCGCGCCCACGCCCGTGCTGCTGTCGCTGGCGCGCAGGCTGAAGGTGAAGCTGCCCGCCACATTCGTCGTGCCGGACAGCACGCCCGTGGCCGTGTTCAGGCTCAAGCCGGCAGGCAGGCTGCCGCTGCTGACGCTAAAAGTGTAAGGCGCCGTGCCGCCTGCTGCCGTCAGGGTAGCGCTGTATGGCGCTTCCGCAAGTGGATTGGGCAAGGTGGCCGGCGTCAGGCTGAGCGTGGCCGAGGAAACCACGATGGTATAGCTTTGCGTGCCGGTAAACAGATGCGCATCGGCCGCTTGCACGGTCAGGGTGAAACTGCCCCCCGCCGTCGGCGTGCCGCTCAGCAAACCACTGCTGTTCAGGGTGAGACCGGCCGGCAGGCTGCCGCTCGACACCGTATAGGCATACGGACCGACACCGCCGCTGGCCGTCAATTGCTGGCTGTATGCCGTGGCCACTGTCGCTGCCGGCAGCGTGCCCGGCGTTACCGCGATCACCGGCGCACCGACGCTCACGGTATAGCTGTTGCTGGCGCTGAACGGCGCACCCACGCCCGTGCTGCTGTCGCTGGCGCGCAGGCTGAAGGTGAAGCTGCCTGCCACGTTCGTCGTGCCGGACAGCACGCCCGTGGCCGTGTTCAGGCTCAAGCCGGCAGGCAGGCTGCCGCTGCTGACGCTAAATGTGTAAGGCGCCGTGCCGCCTGCTGCCGTCAGGGTAGCGCTGTAAGGCGCTTCCGCCAGTGGATTGGGCAAGGTGGCCGGCGTCAGGCTGACACTGGGAACGCTCACCGTTACTGTCACGGTAGCTTGCACCGAAGTGCCGCCGCTATTGCTGGCCGTGTAGGTAAAGCTGTCTGGCCCGGAATACCCTGCCGTCGGCGTGTAGCTGATGCTGGTGCCGCTGACCGTCGCCGTGCCATGCGCGGCGACGGACGCCACGGCCACCGACGTCGCCGCGCCGCCGCTCAAAGTCAGCGGGATCACGGTGGCGCTGCTGCCATAGGCCACCGTGGCACTGACATTGCCGGCAATGGGCGCGTTGGGCGTCACCGTGATCGTCACGGTAGCTTGCGCCGAAGTGCCGCCGCTATTGCTGGCCGTGTAGGTGAAGCTGTCTGACCCGGAATACCCTGCCGTCGGCGTGTAGCTGATACTGGTGCCGCTGACCGTCGCCGTGCCATGGCTGGCGGCGGATGCCAGGGCCA
>NZ_LT607651.1:632846-633176 GCF_900095265.1 Janthinobacterium sp. UMAB-56
TGGGCGCGTTGGGCGTCACCGTGATCGTCACGGTGGCTTGCGCCGAAGTGCCGCCGCTATTGCTGGCCGTATACTTGAAGCTGTCTGACCCGGAATAGCCTGCCGTCGGCGTGTAGCTGATGCTGGTGCCGCTGACCGTCGCCGTGCCATGGCTGGCGGCGGATGCCAGGGCCACCGACGTTGCCGCGCCGCCGCTCAAACTCAGCGGGATCACGGTGGCGCTGCTGCCATAGGCCACCGTGGCACTGACATCGCCGGCAATGGGCGCGCTGGGCGTCACCGTGATCGTCACGGTAGCTTGCGCCGAAGTGCCACCGCTATTGCTGGCCG
>NZ_LT607651.1:633184-633474 GCF_900095265.1 Janthinobacterium sp. UMAB-56
CGTCGGCGTGTAGCTGATGCTGGTGCCGCTGACCATCGCCGTGCCATGGCTGGCGGCGGATGCCAGGGCCACCGACGTCGGCACGCCGCCGCTCAAACTCAGTGGTATCACGGTGGCACCGCTGCCATAAGCCACCGTGGCACTGACATCGCCGGCAATGGGCGCAACGTTCGCCACAGTGACGGAATAGGCGCGCGACCCCGTATAGGGTCCACTACCAGTGCTGCTATCGGTGGCAGTGATGGTGAAGTTATACGGCCCCGCCGCCGTGGGCGTGCCGGACAAGGTGC
>NZ_LT607651.1:633520-634025 GCF_900095265.1 Janthinobacterium sp. UMAB-56
TAGGCCACCGTGGCACTGACATCGCCGGCAATGGGCGCAACGTTCGCCACGGTGACGGAATAGGCGCGCGACCCCGTATAAGGTCCACTACCAGTGCTGCTATCGGTGGCGGTGATGGTGAAGTTATACGGCCCCGCCGCCGTGGGCGTGCCGGACAAGGTGCCGTCCGATGCCAGGCTCAGACCCGCCGGCAAGGTGCCGCTGGAGACATAGCTATACGACGACACGCCGCCACTGGCGGTGATTGTCTCGCTGTAGGCAATACCGAACGTCATCGCCTGCAAGACCGCCGGTGCCACCGTGATGGTCGGCCCGTTGACCGTGATCGTCACGGTGGCTTGCGCCGAAGTGCCACCGCTATTGCTGGCCGTATACTTGAAGCTGTCTGACCCGGAATACCCTGCCGTCGGCGTGTAACTGATACTCGTGCCGCTGACCGTCGCCGTGCCATGACTGGCGGCGGATGCCAGGGCCACCGACGTCGGCACGCCGCCGCTCAAACTCA
>NZ_LT607651.1:634055-644466 GCF_900095265.1 Janthinobacterium sp. UMAB-56
GATGCCACGGCCACCGACGTTGCCGCGCCGCCGCTCAAACTCAGCGGGATCACGGTGGCACCGCTGCCATAGGCCACCGTGGCACTGACAGCGCCGGCAACGGGCGTACTGGGCATGATCGTGACGTTATACACGATGGGATAGCCATTTTCATCCTTGATGCTGAATGTGTCCGAGCTCGCAGCAAGGTTGGTGTTCGTGTACGACACAATGCTCGTGGCTACCATATTTCCGGTGATGACGCCGTTCACCGGCTCCGTACCCACTCCGCTCAGACCAAAACCGAGGCAGCTTACCAATGGCGGCTGGTTGTAATCATCGTTGAACGAGCCGCCTGCAGCGATGGTGAAGTTTCTGGGCGTCGGACATGCCGTGACGGCGGCGGCCTGATGCGAACACAAGGACAACAAGATAAACAGCACGGCCGCCGCCATGCGTCTCAGCCACGGTGACAGGGACAGGGCAAGCGGCGCACGACGCACGTCGGCAGACGGGAAATCCAGGCGACTGAAGGGTGTGGATGCACATCCAAATTTACTAAAATTTAGAAACATTATCGTCATCCTTCAATACATTGTTTGGAGGGAGGACCGGACCTGATCCGATACCATCATGACTACTGTTCATGCCAATTTCAGTCGCTGCTGCAGGGGTGGGAATAGCTCCCAATTTTATTGACGCTTGCATTGCATCAACGTATGCTACTACGAGTAGCAAATAAAGCAACTAAAAATCGTTGCCAAAAAAAGATACCTTAATGTCAATTGATTGCTGCCAATAAACGTACTGATTTGTGTTCCATTTAACAACAGTTATGGGGAGAGAAATGTCATGTCTGACGTCTTTGTAGGCCAAATCATGATGGCCGGTTTTGGCTTCGCACCAAAGGGATTTGCCTCTTGTAACGGGCAATTGATGCCGGTTCAACAGAATCAAGCCCTGTTTTCCCTGCTGGGGACGCAGTACGGTGGCAACGGACAATCAACCTTTGCCTTGCCCGACTTGCGCAGCCGCACGCCTTGTGGATCAGGAGCGTCTGCGGACGGGGGCTGGCAACCCGCCCCGCTCGTGCAAGGCATGCCTATCGGTGCGGAAACTATCACCTTGCTAGCCACCCAGCTTCCCGCACATAGCCATGCGGCCAGCGCGCTGACGAGCGCGGGCGCCATCAGGAATCCCGCCGGCGCACTGTATGCCGGCAGCGGCAGCGAATCGATTTATGTCGCCGCGTCGGGACCGCAAGTTCCACTATCGCAGCAGACGCTGGCTGGCGCAGGTGGCAACGGCTCGCATAACAATATGCAACCATTCCGTGTCATCAACTTCACCATAGCCTTGAACGGTGTCTACCCCTCGCGTAACTAAATACGCCTGACAACACCGTTGCGCGCGGCAGTGCCTTGTGGCCGCACAGCGCAGCCGGTTTTGGCAGGTGCTCCAAACCGTGTCCCGCCTTTTTACGGAGTACAGCCATGTCTGATTGTTATGTAGGTGAAATTCGCCAGTTTGCCTTTCCACGTATACCCACGGGGTGGTTTGCCTGTGACGGCAGCCTCAAGCCTATTGCTGAATATGAGGTACTGTTCATGTTGATCGGCACCACCTATGGTGGCGATGGTCAGACCACCTTTGGCGTGCCGGATTTGCGCGGCCAATTACCTATGCACCAGGGGCAAGGACCGGGTCTCACAGCGCGCATACTCGGCGAAAGCGGGGGCAGCGAACAAGTCACCTTAACAACAGCCCAGATTCCTCAACATACTCACGCCTATTTCGCCACCAACGCCACGGCGACTGCCGCAACGCCAGGGCCGACGCTGGCGCTGGGCGCTGCTACCAACGGTGACAATATGTACGCGACCAGTGGAACGGGCGCCGTGCCGGCGGCGCTGTCGAGCGTGGCCTGTGGCAACATGGGCGGCAATCAGCCGCATGAAAACTGCATGCCGACGCTGGCCGTGTCATTCTGCATTGCGTGGCAAGGCGTCTTTCCTTCGCCGGATTAACGACGGCTACCTACCCGACTTCACAGGAGAAAAATCGTGGCATCACCATTCATTGGCGAGATTCAGATTTTCGGTTTCAACTTTCCACCAGCAGGCTGGGCGCTGTGCAACGGCGCCACCTTGCCACTGCAGCAGTACACCACGCTATTTGCGCTGATTGGCACCACCTACGGCGGCAATGGCAGCACTACCTTCCAGCTGCCCAACCTGGCCGGCCGCGCGGCCTGCAGCCAGGGTACGCGACCAGGCCTGTCGCCACGCGACATCGGCCAGCCCTTCGGCAGCGCTGGCGTGACGCTGACGACGCAGGAATTGCCGGCGCACCGGCATGGCATGACGGTGAACCGCCAGCCGACAGTCGACCTGCAAAGCAATGTCCCGGTGGCAAACGCCCTGCTGTTGGCGCCAAGCAAGACGGTGTCCATGACAATCAGCACTACCCCTGACACCATGCTGGCGCCCAACGTCATCGGCGTGACCGGTGGGAGCGAGGCGCATGAGAACCGCCAACCTTTGCTGGCCTTGAACTACTGCATTGCACTGCAGGGAGAATTTCCCCGTTTCGATTGAACGCAGCGGGAGTGGGAACGGGGCAGGCGCATGGCCTGCCTCGCCGTTGTGTGCGCCAGCAACTGGCGCACAGGTCTAATTGAACACGGCCTGGTACAGGAAGCCGTGATTGTCACGTGCCACGGGCACCAGGAAAATCCCGACTTCGCCGAAAGCGTCATGCTGCAGCTGGAAAATTTTCTGCTGAAAAACGATGGCGGCGGCATTGCGGAAAAGCAGGCTGAATGGCGCACGCAGCATGCCCTGCAAGGTCGACGCCGGCAACGGCCTCGCCTCCACCAGGATGAACTGCGCGTTACCGTCGCTGACCGAGACAAACGTGTCATTCAGGCGCGGGGCGAAATGCTCAAGGGTCAGTATATCCATGGTGCGCTTCCGTGTTGGTAGAGACAGGACAGTGACTTATTCTAAATGAATCATTGTTGCATTGAAACTCTTTTTCTGCGGGAGCCGCAAGCTGGCGGCTCCCATCCGCCGCGGAACCTAGCACATCGCCTCCAGCAAGCCCGGTGCAAACTCGGCGCCATGCTTGTTCAAGTTCATCATCGGCGAACTGGGCCTGCACCAGGACAATCCTATCGTACAGCTCGACATGTCCAGCTACAAGACCGGACGGCGCGAGGTGCTGGCCACGCATGCGCAAGTGCAAGCGATACGCGAAGCCCGCATGATGAGCAAGGAACGCAAAGGCACGGGCTTGAGCATCCCGACGGCCAGCGGCCCCATGTTCGCCTGCATCATCGACATGTCCTACCTGCTGTGGGCACGCGGCATCGATATCCGCATGCTGAAAGAATCACAGATCGAAGATGGGCGGATCAGGATCAAGCCAAGCAAGACGCAAAAACCAGCGGCAAGGCCGTCGACATTATCGTCACGTCTGAGATTGCCGAAGTGATCGCTCGCGCCCGTGGACTGAAAATCAAGTATGGGCTGATCAGCCAGTTCGTGTTTCCGACGCAAAAGGGCGGCGCCTACACCCGCTCCGGCCTTGGTTCGATGTGGGATCGCGCACAGGAGCGCATTGGCATGAAGGATGACGTCGTATTCCGCGATATCCGGGCTTTGGCGGCCACGGATGCGGCACGGCGCGGCGCGGCGAGAACCGCAGCGACATTCAAAAGCGCCTGGTGCACACTTCGGGCAAGACCACGGATATCTACATCAAGGAAGTGATCGCGGATGTTTCCGAGATTCCGATGGCCTTACCCTGGCTTGAATAAAGCCCGACTTTTGCAAATAGCAGCCATCCTCTGCCAGCGCTGGATGACTGCTTTCGCCCCAAAGCGGAAGTGGGAAGTTCACTTTCTTAAACTACCGAGTCAATCAGCATACTTAACTGCAATTCCAGTCAGCCACTTTCTAAATGAGTTACCGTGAGACCTCCGGTGCCAGCCCGCAACAACTTCGAACTTTTGTGGTTCTGTGTCGAAGGAAATGGTTTTGAGCTGGCTAGAGACAGCAATCGCAGACGGCACAAACGCTACCACATCATTCGTATCGAAAAACGTACCCAGTGAGGTATAACAGGGTAACGTGGCTACCACTTCGCGTATAACGTTTTTTTGTTTCAGGAAAAAATCAACGGAATGTGGAAGATGACCGGCTCCACTAGCAAAATCCACGTGAGGAAAGTTGGCTAAATCTGAAACGTCCTTGATGCTCGAATAAATCTTTGAATTTCGGCCGACCACACATGAGTAAAGTTCACTTTTAATTGGCAATTTAATCAAGCCATCATCAACATACTCTGAGAATCCAAGCACCAAATCAGCATTGGCTTTTGCGAGTGCAACTTCATGCGACTTTACGTCGAAGTCGACTACACGTAAACGAACACCCGGAGCACTGCGCTGGATTTCGCGAAACAGTTTTGGGATAAGAGCAAGCTGCGCATATTCGTTTGCAATGATGGTGGCAACGCGTTGTGCCGAGCATGGTTCGAAGGGTACTTCGTTAAATACGTCATCAACATCCGCAAGAATTTGACTGAACTTTGTCGCCAGCTCCAAGGCAAAGTCTGTTGGCTTTATGCCACTACTCTGCCGCAAAAAAAGCTCATGCGGAAATGCCTCTCTAAGCTTTTTGAGATGGCTACTTACGGCTTGCTGAGACAAACCAACTTCCTCAGCAACTTTCGAAACGTTTCCCTCACGCACCAAGAGAAGGAAGATGCGCATTTGCTTAAGGTCCACCTTATCCATATTTTTTGTATCTCATACATTAGATAGATGATTTACATTGTATCACTCGAATCTTATGATGTCAGCTCCTCTATATCGCGAGACAATCATGAAAACAGTAATTCTTATTGGTGCCAAAGGCAAAATGGGTAAAGCCGCAGCGAGCGGCCTCAAAAACCATCGCGTAGTCACAGCCAGCCGAAGCGGCGAAGGCTGCGATTACAAGGTCGATATCACTGACAAAAAATCAATCAGTGACCTATTCAAGCAAGTCGGCGAATTCGATGCAGTCGTCAACACCGTTGGCTTCTGCGAGTACGCAGAGTTTGCGGACATGACCGACGAACAATGGAATACCACCATCCTAAGCAAGTTGATTGGCCAAATCAACTTAGTCAAGACTGGACTGGACTTCATTAAGGACAAAGGTTCCTTCACGCTGATTTCGGGGATTCTCAATGTGAAGCCGATACCGTTTGCGATTGCCGATGCTACTACTAGTGGCGCAATTGACACTTTTGTGAAATGCGTGGCGCACGAGTTGCCTCGCGGCATTCGAATTAACGTAGTTAATCCGACCGTGCTGGAAGAAGCTTGGGACGTGTATGGGGAAATGATGCCGGGCTTCCAGCCCGTTCCTGGCGTGTTAGTTGGTAAAGCTTTCGAGCGGTCCGTCGATGGCTTCATCACCGGACAAGTCCTGTTCGTAGACGCGTAAAAAGGCGTATAAACGAGTGCAATAGCTGACCCGATGCGTCTCCCCGGGTCAGCACGCCGGATTGCCCAGCGGACGCCTCACGCACCACAAACTCCAGGCGTTCCAACTGCTCGGCCAGCTTCGAGCACGAACTGGACATAGCCCAATGGCCGCTAACCGATGGTCCAATCGGTGAAAAATTGATGATTTGAACATTACTGAAAGCAAATAAGCTTCCAGTTACCTGCCGTTCGCGAGCGGCCGCTTGTGGCCGACTGCTGTCGTTGGCAGGTTCCGCCCCGAAGCGGACGACTGTTACTTGTTAGCTTTCCGGTCCAAGACTTCACCCAGAGAAGTGTCCGGGAACTTACGCCAGTCGCGAGGTTCCGTACTCCGGACAAGATTTTCAACAGCAGCCATGGCGTCGCTGTTCTCAACACCAACTGCTGTCGCGAGAACGTGATTCTGGGCATGCCGCTCTGAACGGTTCGCTCGTGCTTTAGCTAGCGGGATGCCTTTGCGTGAGGCCTTGCTGTTTTCACCGTACGTGTTGCGGCGGTCTTTCTCGTAGCTGAGGCACTTTTTCTCTTGAGGAGTTTTCGGTTGCACTGCCATCTATCTTTCCCTTTCACATCCATAACTGAAGGTCCGCTCTTGGCCGAACCCGGCCGTTCAGCTCAGCATAGCAGGTCGTCAGTACGAAAATCTAGCGAGTCCCACGACAGGCTGGATTCGCCCCGGAGCGGACCTTAGCACGGTGTCCTAGCAATCACATGACGCGCCGCTCCACATTCGCCCAACAGATTCTCTTGCGTCATTCGGGCCGATGCTCGACTTCAAACTCATCTGATTCCTTAACTTTCAGACCAGCTTCCTTCGCCATTTGAACAATCTCTGCCGATTTTTCCTCCGACATCAGCAGTGCGTAATACGCATCGTTTCCTAAGTCGAGATGAAGCAAACGGCCTCCCCCTGGGTTTGACCCAGGAGGAAAACTCTAGCAGTGCTCTCGGAACCGTCGTACGTGTTCCGCCTTGCAGGTGCCAGGTTTCGTTAATTCCGGCAACGGTAAGCAGTTCGTTCGCCTGCCATTCCACTTCCTCAGTGGCCTTCCAGTCGACTTGCAGCAAAACCCACTTGCCCCGCCGCTGCCCCTCGTCGTCGAGTATGCCGCTCTCGATTGCTTCACTTGTTGTATCGCCGCGCCCTAAATGTGAAATTACAAGCTTGGTTAAGCGCTGACTTTCCTCTGTTCCCAACTGCGCAGTTATGAGAGTAAGGAAACGTCTTAGGGCTTGTTTAGCCTGTGTAGATGCAGAAAAATATTCTTTCAGAATCTGTGCGTCCGAGAGGTTCTCGTCTTCTTCAACAGGTGGCTCAGGTGGGGCGGTCAAGTCCCGTCCCAAAAGTTTGCTAAGCAGCTTAAGCATTGGCAGTTAGATAAAGGTTGTTTGAGGAGTAGTTCGTGATGTCCGCTTCTGGCGCAGGCTGTGTAAAAACGTGAGGAAAAACCGTGAACAAAAAAATCGGCCTCTCAAAACGCTCGCTATGCGATTTTCTCAAGGTCAGGAAGGGTAACCCTACCCATGAAAATTTCAAGTTTTTGCGTTTTTACACAGCCTGGGCCGATAGCGGACATCGGCATGCTGCAACGAAAATCATACGTCATATAAACGGAAAAACCCAGCACCAATATTATACAAACGTATAATATACAGTACTGGGTTTCTATACAGCTTGCGCTGTAACTCCTTGATTCTAATGGTCGGGGCGAGAAGATTCGAACTTCCGACCCCATGCACCCCATGTGAAAAACGATGATTCCACGAGATTCCATATAGGACAGTTATTGCACATTTTATCCTTTAAAATCAATATCTTAAAAATTATTCAAGTAGCATAAAGTTCCAAGAGATACAATGCGAACTCAATAAACTGTAGGGGTAAATGTAGGGGTAAAAGTGCGCCACCTCCGACCCTTTATGAAAATGACAAAGCTCACACAACGCGCCCTTGAGGCTGTACCAGCAAGCCAATCGGGCGCCGTGCTCCGTGATGAGGGCGGCCTGTTTGGGCGGGTGCGTGCAAAATCAGACGGCACCATCGGCATCTCCTTCTACTACCGATATCGGTTCGATGGGAAATCCAAGGATGTATCGTGCGGCACCTGGCCAGCTGACAGCTTGGCGTCCATTCGATCCAAGCGCGACGAGGCGCGCGCGAAGGTCGCGGAAGGGTTGAATCCTGCCATTGAAAAGAAGCTGGCCCGGCACGAACGCCAGGAGGCGACTACGGCCAAGCTCGCCGCAGTTGAACTCCAGCGCGCCGCCAACCTCACCGTCCAGGATATGTTCGATGCATGGATAACTGACGGCGTGAGGCGCAAGGATGGCAACGCCATGCTCAAGCGCATGTTCGCCACCGACGTGCTGCCGGCGATAGGCGCCGTGGCCATCAAGGACGTCACCGAGCACCACTTGCGCGCCGTGCTGCGCGCCATGGTCGAGCGTGGGGTCAACAGGTCGGCCGTGATGCAGCGAAACAGCCTGACGCAAATGTTCGCCTGGGCCCGCAAGCGGCAGCCGTGGCGTAAGCTGATGGTCGAGGGCGATCCGATGGAACTGATCGAAATCGACAAGATCGTCAGCCCCGACTATGACCTCGACAATATGCGGGACCGCATCCTGTCGGCCGACGAGATCCGCGAGCTGCACACCATCATCGCCAGAATGCACACGGATTACGACGCCGCGCCGAACAAGCGCATCGTGCAGCAGCCGCTGGAAGCGACGACCGAGCGCGCTATCTGGATCATGCTGTCGACCATGTGCCGAGTCGGCGAAACCGCGAAGGCGCGCTGGGAGGATGTGGACCTGGCCGCCGGCACTTGGTTTATCCCGAAAGAGAACGTCAAGGACAACGTGGCCGACCTGACCGTCTACCTGTCGGCGTTCGCGCTGGACCAGTTTAAGCAACTGCACGCGCGCACCGGCCAAAGCGCTTGGTGCTTCCCTGCGCGGAACAACGAAGCCAACATCGAGGGCAAGTCGATCAGCAAGCAGGTCGGCGACCGTCAGTCGATGTTCAAGAAAAACAAGGATGGCACGCCGCGCGTACCACTGAAGAATCGACGCAGCGACGACACCCTAGTGCTGGCCGGTGGCAAGAATGGCGCGTGGACGCCACACGACTTGCGCCGCACGGGCGCGACGATGATGCAGGCGCTGGGCATTTCGCTAGAGCTGATCGACCGTTGCCAAAACCACGTGCTGCCGGGCAGCAAGGTACGGCGGCATTACATGCTGCATGACTATGCGGACGAGAAGCGGGCGGCTTGGGCGGCCCTGGGTGAGCGGCTAATGGTAGTGTTAGGCGGACCCGCTCAATTTTGAGCAGGTCATTGCGTGCGAGCGGCGCGAGGTTTGCTCTTATCTCCAAATATCTACCGGATGAAAAATAGGCAGCGCGCTCCCGATTCTTGCTGTGTCGATGGCGCTGATTGAGACTGAGCGCCCAATGCGAAGGCTATAGATATCACAGCCAAAATAGCAAAACCACCGACAAGATACTTAGAAACTTTTGAAATTAATTGAAAAGTTGGCTCGCCGGCCTTTACCGTTTTCCACTCCTCCTTCAACACTGCAGCAGCTGAATCCGATGCAATCTTAACCGCACCGAGAACTTCGGCAGGGCTAGCCGTGCTATCACCGGTAAGTTGACCAGTTTTCTGTATAGTCTCATCTAAATACGCGAGCAATTTTTGATGGTCGGGTTGACTAGCGTTCAGACGCAACAATATACGCTGGTAGCATTCGGCCACTTTCAAGCGAGCCTTTAAGCCGTCTTCGTCCTTAAAAAAAATGTTCTTATTCGGATGCTCCGGATCAAGCGCAAACGCCCGCTTTTCCTCAAGGAGTCGAATCATAATCCGCGTCGCAGCTAAAAACTGTGTCAGATCTTCCCTTAGGGAATCGATCCACGCTTGCCGAAAATCAGAGATTTTTCCTTCCTTTGATACGGTCAAACTAATTAACCCAACAATGGCTGCGATAAAAGCGGCGAAGATGGTGGCAGCAGGAATAAGAAATGGGATAGACATTCTAGAAGCATTTGGTTATTGAATTTAGAGTATCTCATACATCTCAATCCAACTAACCTATTCTTTGGAACTATCTGTAAGGCTATCCAACTTGGCGCTTTTGCTTCGAGACGCCAAAAGGCAGCCATCAATAACCGCCTCCAATTCCCCCTCGTACTTCCGGCCGCGCGGCCAGTCCCGTGCCAGCGCCAGGACGATCTCGCCATCCGTAGCCGCTGGCGGCAGCTGGTCGAACTCATAGGCCGGCCGCTGCGGCATCCACTTTACACATGGTGTAAAGACGGGAATTTCGACCCGCTGCGGCGCCAGCGGCGCGCTGCCGCAGCCGGCCAGCAGCACGACACACGAAATTGCCAAATTGCGAAATTGCGAATTATCGAAAGTTTTTCGTGTTTTCATCGCACGCCTTCCAGCAGCAGCCTGACGGCCGGCATAGATTCGTCGCAGGTATTGGCGCGCGCACCCGCGATCTGCGCCAGGGCAGCGTCATACTTCTTGCCTTTGGCAGCGGCGGCCGCCTGCGCCGCTGCACCGCGCTCCTGCGCCGCCAAGGTTGCCTTGGCCATGCCATCGATGGCGCGGTTTTGCTCGCCGATCGACGCGCGCAGCGCCGCGCTGGCGCCTTGCTCCTGCACCAGCGCAGCGCGCGCGGTGTCACGGTCGCCGGCTGCCAGCCACCAGCCCGTGCCAGTGGAGCTGGCCACCAGCAGCAGCGCGGCGGCCAGTACGATGGCGGCTGCCTTCCAGATCCCGCTGACGGCGCCGGCCGCCAACGCGCCCAGGGCGCTCACGGCCGCACCTGCAAGATGCCAGCGCGCGTGCCGTGGCGGTCGATGGTGATGATGCGGTTGATCGG
>NZ_LT607652.1:0-77383 GCF_900095265.1 Janthinobacterium sp. UMAB-56
TTGGAACAGTGTACGCAAAACCTGCCTGGCCTTGAAGAGCGGCCAACTACGCATAGGTACATGATCCTACGAATCTAAACAATTACGCTCTTTCCTTCCACCTAAGCACGACACGCATCATGAGTCAAGCCCTGCACAGTCTTGCCAGAACCGCCCGCCTGATCGGTAAGGAGATACGGGAATCGATCGATACGCAGGCCCAACTGGCACGTCTTACAACGTCACGCGGCAAACCATCCGCAAGTGGTAGGGGCGCGACAGTCTAGTGGCCCAGGAAAGTGACGCACGCGAAGAAGAAGACCTTCAAGGACAACGCACCAGGCTTCATTCACATTGATATCAAGCACCTACTGCAGATGTCATACGAGTCGTCGCGGCGCTACTTGTTCGTGGCCATTGACCGCGCCACCCGCTGGGTCTTTATGGAAATCTATGACGACCAGTCCGACAGCAGCACCGACTTTCTCATCAATGTAAAGAATGCCAGTCCGGTCACCATCGTCAAACTGTCGACCGACAACGGCAGCCAATTCATCGACCGCTACACCAGCAGGAAGAAGGGGCCGAGGGCAAGCAGATCCCTTCTGGCCACCACGTCTTTGATCGCCCCTGCAAGTAGCTGGACATCGAACATCGCTTCATCCCGCCACGCCATCCGCAAACAAACGACATGCTGGACCGCTTCAACGGACGCATCAGCGAGATCATCTACCGAACCAGATTCGCATACGCCACCGAACTCGAATCAACTCTGCGCGGCTATCTGAAAGTCTATAACAACAGCATTCCGTAGCGCGCGTTAAACCATATGACACTGATTCAGGCACTCAAGGAATGGCAGAAAAAGAAGTCTGAATCCTTCGTTAGCGCGTGTAAAACCACGCGGGTCTTGATACCCAAGTTCATGCCTACTCCTGCGTCAAAAGCAAACAATACTTCCCTTTTGTTTACAATGCCCTGCTGCAACTATCTATTTGTAAAGAATTTTTAATACCCTGGCCCTGACAGAACAGCATAGAGCCGTGTTTTTTTTGGCAGTGCGCGTTATACTTTTTTCTCATGGCAATGCGGGCATGACACTTCATACACATATTCCTGCGCCAATTGCTGGCGCGGCGTGACGACGGCGCGGCAGACGAAACATTGCACGGTTTCCGTCGGTTCCAGTTTCGGGTTCAGGGCCGTACGGTAGTCGAACACGAAGCAGTCGCCCGTGTAGTGTTCGCCGCCCACTTCCTCGAAATATTTCAGGATGCCGCCGTCGAGCTGGTACACGCTGTCGTAGCCGATTTCCTTCATGTGGATGGCGGCCTTTTCGCAGCGGATGCCGCCCGTGCAGAAGGTGACGACGGTCTTGCCTTCCAGTTCATTCTTGTGCGCGGCGGCAACGGCCGGGAATTCCGTAAACTTGTCGATGCGATAATCAAGCGTGTTGTTGAACGTCCCCACGTCCACTTCAAAGGCGTTGCGCGTTTCCATCATGACTACGGGTTTGCCCGCGTCGTCGACGCCGGCGTCGAGCCAGCGCTTGAGTGTGTGCGCGTCGACGGACGGGGCGCGGCCCAGTTCCGGCTTGATCAGCGGCATGCGCATGGTGATGATTTCTTTTTTCAGCTTGACCAGCATGCGCTTGTGCGATTGCTCGTTCGACAAGCTTTCCTTCCATTCCAGATCGGCCAGACGCTCGTCGCTGCGCACCCACGCGAGGAAGGCATCGATATGCTCGCGCGTACCGGACAGGAACATATTGATGCCTTCCGGCGTCAGCAGGATCGTGCCTTTCAGGCCCAGCGCCAGGCATTGCTCCTGATACAAGGGGCGCATGGCTTCCGTATCGGCTAGCGTAATGAATTTATACGCTGCAATATTGACAAAAGTACTGGCGGCGGCGGAAACGGCGGGTGTGGCTTGCGTGATGGCTTGCATGATGGCGATCGGGTTAGACTGAACAGCCGATATTATAAGCCCGAGAGGCCAGGCAGGATACCCGGTGCACACCCGCGACGCGGTAGAATAGACCCCATTGAATTTTGCACGAAACGGTACACAGGATGGAAATGGTTATGCAAGAGGCCGGCACTCCGGCAGGTTCACAGCAAGCGATGCAGCCCGGTCCTGCCTTCGTCCATTTGCGCGTGCACTCGGAGTACTCGATCGTCGATGGTTTGGTGCGCATCGACGATGTTGTCAAGGCGGCGGCGAAGGACAAGCAGGTGGCGCTGGCCGTCACCGACCTGTCGAACCTGTTTGGCATGGTCAAGTTCTACAAGGAAGCGCGCGGCAAGGGCATCAAGCCCATCGTCGGCGTCGACGTCTGGATCACGAATGACGACAACCGCGAAAAACCCTCGCGTTTGCTGCTGCTGGCGAAGAACCGCATGGGCTATTTGCAACTGTGCGAACTGCTGTCGATGGCCTGGCTGACCAACCAGTACAAGGGACGCGCCGAGCTGCGCATCGAGTGGCTGCAGGCGCTGGCGACGAATACCTACGAGCTGTATCCGGGTGAAAGCGCGGCGAATGGCTTGATCGTGCTGTCGGGCGCGCATTTTGGCGATGTCGGCATCGCCATCGAAAATGGCAACCTGGCCCTGGCCGAGCGCAACGCGCAGCGCTGGGCCGAGATTTTCCCTGGCCATTTTTATATTGAAATCCAGCGCGGCGGCCAGGCTAACCAGGAAGCGCAGGTACGCCATGCGGTGGCCCTGGCAGCCAAGCTGGGTCTGCCCGTGGTGGCCACGCATCCCGTGCAATTCATTTCTCCTGAAGAATTTATCGCCCACGAAGCCCGCACCTGTATCGCCGAAGGCGAAATGCTGGCCAACGCCAAGCGGGTGAAACGTTTCAATGATAGCCAGCGCTTCCTGTCGCAGGCCGACATGGCGCAATTGTTCGCCGACTTGCCGGCCGCGCTGGCCAATTCCGTGGAGATTGCCAAGCGCTGCAACTTGACCCTGACCCTGGGCAAGCCGCAACTGCCGAATTTCCCCACGCCGCCCGGTATGACGATCGACCAGTTCCTGGTTGCCGAATCGCAGGCGGGCCTGGAAAAGCGGCTATTACAGCTGTATCCCGATCCCGAGCGCCGTGAAAAGGAGCGCCCGCGCTACGAGTCACGCTTGAAATTCGAGACGGACACGATTTGCAACATGAAGTTCCCCGGCTACTTCCTGATCGTGGCCGAGTTTATCCAGTGGGCCAAGGAAAACGGCGTGCCCGTCGGCCCGGGCCGCGGTTCGGGTGCCGGTTCGCTGGTGGCGTATTCGCTGCTCATTACCGACCTTGATCCATTGCAGTACAACCTGCTGTTCGAGCGATTTTTGAATCCCGAACGCGTCTCGATGCCCGACTTCGATATTGACTTTTGCCAGGAAGGACGCGACCGGGTCATCCAGCACGTCAAGGATTTGTATGGCAAGGAGGCCGTCTCGCAGATCGCCACCTTCGGTACCATGGCGGCCAAGGGGGCGATCCGCGACGTCGGCCGCGTGATGGACTTCGGCTACAACTTCTGCGACGGTATTTCCAAGCTGATCCCGTTCAAGCCGGGCAAGCCCGTGTCGATCGCCGACGCCATCGAAGAAGAGCCGCTGCTCAAGGAGCGCCTGGAAAACGAGGAAGAGGTCAAGCAATTGCTGGAGCTGGCGCAGCAAGTCGAAGGCATCACGCGCAATATCGGCATGCACGCTGGGGGCGTGCTGATCGCCCCGGGCAAGCTGACGGATTTCTGCCCACTGTACACGCAGGGCGGCGACTCGGGCGTCGTCTCGCAGTACGACAAGGATGACGTGGAAGCCGTCGGCCTGGTGAAGTTCGACTTTTTGGGCTTGACCACGCTGACGATACTCGACCGCGCCGTGCGCTATATCAAGCAGCTCGATCCGGCGCAAGCCGATTTCGACCTGGCGACCTTGCCGCTGAACGACAAGCCATCGTATGACTTGCTGACCAAGGCCAAGACCGTGGCCGTGTTCCAGCTGGAGTCGCGCGGCATGCAGGGCATGCTGAAAGACGCGCGTCCCGACCGCTTTGAGGACATCATCGCGCTCGTGGCCCTGTACCGTCCCGGCCCGATGGACCTGATTCCCGACTTCTGCAAGCGCAAGCACGGCGAACGCTTCGATTATCCCGATCCGCGCACGGAATCGATTCTGTCCGAAACCTACGGCATCATGGTGTATCAGGAGCAGGTGATGCAGATGGCGCAGATCGTCGGCGGCTACTCGCTGGGCGGCGCCGACATGCTGCGCCGCGCCATGGGTAAAAAGAAGGCCGAAGAGATGGCCGAGCACCGCGAGATCTTCCGCGCCGGTGCGGCCAAGGATGGCTTGACGGCGGAAAAGGCCGACGAGATCTTCGACTTGATGGAAAAGTTCGCCGGCTACGGTTTTAACAAATCGCACGCCGCCGCCTACGCCTTGCTGTCCTACCATACGGCCTACCTGAAAGCGCACCACACGGCCGCCTTCATGGCTGCCAACTTGTCGCTGGCCATGGATGACACGGACAAGATCAAGATCCTGGTGGAAGACTCGCTGGACATCTGCAAGCTGACCTTGTTGCCGCCAGACATCAACGAATCGGATTACCGCTTCACGCCGAGCGGCGCGGCGCCTTCCGTGAGCGGCAAGAAAGTCACGCAGATCCGCTATGGCCTGGGCGCCGTGAAGGGCTCGGGCCAGAACGCCATCGAGGCCATCATCGCCGCGCGCGAGGCGGGTGGGCCATTCACGAGCCTGTTTGATTTCTGTAAGCGCGTGGATAAAAAGCAGATCAACCGCCGGACCATCGAGTCCCTGATACGCAGCGGCGCCTTCGATTGCCTGAAGGTCGACCGCGCCATCCTGCTCGCGTCCGTGGCCTTCGCCATGGAATGCGCGGACCAGGCGGCCAAGGCGGCAAATCAGGTGAGCCTGTTCGGCGGCGACGACAGCGACATGGTGGCGCC
This sequence comes from Janthinobacterium sp. UMAB-56, assembly GCF_900095265.1. Taxonomy (GTDB): domain Bacteria; phylum Pseudomonadota; class Gammaproteobacteria; order Burkholderiales; family Burkholderiaceae_D; genus Janthinobacterium. The sequence goes on from NZ_LT607652.1 coordinate 4,949, forward strand.
GCCCGAGTACGTCAAGGTGCCCGTGTGGACGGATAAACAGCGATTGACGGAAGAAAAGATTGCGCTGGGCTTCTACCTGTCCGGCCACCTGTTCGACTCGTATGCGCCCGAGGCGCGCCGGTTTGCGCGCACGAAATTGTCGGAACTGTCGCCGTCGCGCGAACCGCGCATGATGGCCGGCGTCATCACGGGCTTGCGCACGCAGATGACGCAGCGCGGCAAGATCCTCATCGTCACCCTGGACGACAAGAGCGGCACGGTGGAAGTGACGGTGTATGGCGAACTGTTCGACGCCAACCGGAAAATTTTCAAGGAAGATGAATTCCTGGCCGTCGTGGGCAAGGTGTCGGAAGACCGTTTTTCGGGTGGCTTGCGCATCACGGCCGAGAGCGCCTTCGACATCATCGCGGCGCGCGTACAGTATGGCCGCCAGCTGGGTCTGACCTTGCCTGCTACTCTGGACGCCAAGCGCATCCGTGACGTTATCCTGCCGCACCGCGCCGAGACGGGCTTGCCGATCGCCGCGCGGGTCAGCCCGCAAGGCGTCAGTTGCGTGCTGCAGTTTGGTGACGATTGGAAAGTGGCGCCATCGGATGAATTGCAGATGGCGCTGGAACAGATGCTGGGTGCGCAAGAGGTGGCGGTCGAATACTGACCGGCACCGCCCGGCACGTACAATAAAGCCAAACTGCAGACATGCTGGTTTGGCTTTTTTCGTTTACATGTCTTTCAGGCCCGTGATCGCATAGCCCTTGGCGGCGATCTGCTGGTGCGGCTGTTCGATATGGTAGTCGGGCAAGGCCAGGGCATCGTCTGCCACTTCGCTGGCGCGTACTTCCAGCAGCCAGTCGGTATTGGTCACTTCTTCCGGAATGATCTTTCCTTCCGGCACGGCGAGGTAGGAAAAAATGCCGTCGTGCTCGGCCCGGCGGTAGATGTCTACGCGCATGAATGCCTCCTAGTAAACGTTGGGGGAACCGGTGCACCGCAGTGCATACCGATAGCGCTAGCGTAACAGGATTACGTCGCGCACGGGTTGACGCGTGTGGCGCAAGAGGGAAGGCGGTGTGGCTAGTGACGCAGCGCAATGACGCGGGGGTGGGGCGTCGTACGCAGCTCAGGGCCACTCAGGCGATAGCGGAAGCATAGTCGTCGTCATCGAGGCTGGCCGATTGCCGTATCTCGTTGGCGGCTGCTGCGGCGCCTGGCGTGGCGACTTGCATCTGACTGCGATGGGCGTCGAGGCCGCTACGCAGGCTGCTGATCATGGCCAGCGTCAGTTCGTGGCGCTTGCGCGCTTCCGAGCGTTTTTTTGACGGTATTTCTTGCAGCGCAGGCAAGGGCAGGTTTTCGCATGGCAGCTCAAAGTCGCCATCCTGGCATGCTTGCGCGCCCAGTTCTTGCCATAAGGCATTGTAGTCGGCAAACAAACGGCCTTTCTTGGCGGAGTGGTGCACGGCACGGTTGCTATTGCCGACAAGAAGCATCTTGCGGCAGCCGTGCTCATAGCCCAGCTGGCGTACCAGGCGCACCATCAGGGTCTTGGGGCGCATGCCGTGCAAGTCGCGCGTTGCCTCGCGCACGCGGTGCGCGCTATCCTGGCCTTTCGGGCCTTGCACGCAACCGATGCGCATGCTCAGGGTGGCGCGCAACTGGCTGCCGAAGAAGGAAAAGGCGATCGAGTAGAGCACGTCGTCTTCGTCGTGCATCAGTTGCAGCACCATCTCGCCTTCGCGGTCCATGGGGTGCAGCGAACACAGTTGCAGGTGATAGGGCGCACCCGATTTGCCCGTTACCGTGCCGAGGCGCACGGGCCCGTGGGCCGCCTGGCTCATCAGCTTGCCCCAGCCTTGCTGCAAGATGAAGTGGTAGTGCTCGGCCAGCAATTCCACGCGCTGGCGACAATTCAGTGTAAGGCTCAGATAAGGGCGGTAAACCTTGTGGATCATGTGCGGATAGGCTTGCACCAGCTCATGAAAAACCGGGTGCGAGTTCAGTAATTGTAACCAGCGGCGGGTTGGGCGCTGTTGCACGCGGGCGCGCAGATGCAGTTTGAGCATTTCGCGCCAGCGGCGTATGCCTTTCGGCATCGCCATCAAACCGTCAGACAGGGTAATAGTTGGCATCATTGTGCGCATGTCCATGATAAAGAGAGTACCTCCAAGCCGTTTTGGCTCAGACGGGTACCGGGCTGCTGACGCCCTCGTGGTTAGCCAGCAAGATGGTGGTGTCGCGGCTGCCACGCGCCAGCCTGGTGGCCAGTCCGCCCGAAAACTGACGGGGCCAGCCGCTGTGCCGATGCGCGGGCAAGACGATTTCGTGGCAACCGAGCAGTTCAGCCGTATCGAGGATCGTAAACAACAGTTCGCCGGCAAAAATATGGCTACTGAAGGAGAGATGAGAACGGCTCAGGTAGAGTCCCGCCTCGTGCATCATGAGCTGCGTGGCCAGGTCCAGCGCCTGGCAGTCGCTGGTGCTTTGGCGGGGAAAGCCATCAGCCTGGCGCGGCGGCGCCGGTGTCACGTGCAACAGGCTGACGCAGACTTTGATGCCCCATTCCTGCAAGCGCCTGGCGTAGCGCGCACCGTAGATGATGTCGCTGGCGCGCTTGACGGGCAAGAGCAGCAGCAAAGTATCCTGGTCCGGCTTGCCGCCTGCGGCGCTGTCCGGGGAACGGTGGCGTTGCGGGGCAAGGCGCGATGCATGCATGGGAGAGATGGCCGTGGTGGGGAAACCATGCCATCTTATCCATGCCACCCCGCCCCTGTAAATTGGCGAAACAGCGTACGGGTTCCCCTTATGCCGTCCCGCTTTTAATAGCGGTAGGTGACATACACGGCGCCGACCGGGGATGTCTTGCGCTGTACGATGGGGCTCTTGGCTGCGTCGCCCATGCGGTGCTCGACGCCGACCAGGGTATTGATGCCCCAGCGTGCATCGAAGCGGTGCTCCCAGTTGACGGTGGCCTGCGCTTCATAGAAGCCGCCCTTCGGCGTGTATTGCTTGAACGAAGTATTTGCGGCCTGGGTGGCCGTCACGCCATACATGGTCTGCACGTACTTGCGCTCGCCCCAGCCCAACTGCCCGCCGATGCTCACGCTATCTTGCTGCACGCCCTTGGCATCTGCCCGGCCGTAGATTTGCCCTGTCGCGCCGAAATGCACATTCGCGCCATTTTCGCGATTCGACAGGGGAATGTCGCTCGAGACGCTCAGCGACAGGCCCGGCAAGGGCGAATAGCCGGCGCTGAGCAGGGCGCTGGCGTTGCCCTTGACTTCGCCCATGCCCTTCAGATAATCGCTGCCGCCGAAACCGTTGATGCCCTTGCGCTTGTGGTCTTCGCGATTACCGCGGTAGCCCAGTGCGGCGCTGTAGCTGAAGGGGCCAGCCTGTCCGCCGTAACCGATGCCGCGCGAGGTGCTGATGAACAGGCCATTGGCCATGGCGTAATCGAGGATGATCAGGGGCGAGGCGGACAGCTTGTCGGAGCCGGAATAGCTGGACACGGCGGCAACGCCGCCGCCGATGGTGAAGACATTTTCCGCCGCCGGGTCCGCCGCTGCAGCTGCCAGGGGGTTCAAGCTCAGGCCGCAGGCCAGTGCCAGCGAGGTCAACAAGGTTGTAGGTGCGTGCATGGAGTTTTCCGTCAGGTAGAGAACCGAGTCCGGATTGGCTCGATTGACAGCCGACAGTATCCATCCTTGCCATGAAGGAAAAATGAGCCTTTTATTAAGATTGTATGAAGATGGCTTCTTTACCCATTCTTCAGCTTGCGGTGGTTTAATACTCATCATGAAGATACTGCTGATTGAAGACGATATGGACCTGGGCAATGGCGTGCGGATTGCCTTGCGCGACCAGGGCATGCAAGTGGTCTGGGTGCGCAGCCTGGAGGATGCGGCGCGCAGCATCGAGCACGACAGTTGTGAGCTGGTGTTGCTGGACTTGGGCTTGCCCGATGGCGATGGCCTCGATTTGCTGGCCAGGCTGCGCGCGGCGCGTCTGCCGGTGCTGATCCTCAGCGCCCGCGATACGCTGGAACAGCGCTTGCGGGGCCTGGACGGTGGCGCCGACGACTACCTGGTAAAGCCCTTCGTACTGGCCGAGCTGCTGTCGCGCGTGCGCGCCCTGGCCCGCCGCAGCTATGGCTTCGATGGCGATACCATCGAATTGCGCGGCCTGGTGCTGCAAGTGCCAACGCGCCGTGTCAGCGTGCATGGTCGGCCGGTGGAGCTCACCGCCAGTGAATATGCCCTGCTGAAGACCTTGCTGATGCGCGCCAACAGAGTCATCACGCGCCGCGTGCTGGAGGAACATATCCTGCCCGGCGGTCTGGCCAATGCCAGCAATACCCTGGATGTGCATATGGGCAACCTGCGTCGCAAGATCGGAGAAGGTTATATCCGCACCGTGCGCGGCGTGGGCTATGTTATCGACCAGCAGGGCGAGACAGCGACCCCGCCGGGTGCAGGCGCATGATGGGGCGTTTCTGGGCCATCATCAGGCGGCCCACCCTGGTGCGCCGCTTGATGATGGCGCAAATGCTGATGCTGACCGTGCTGTGGAGCCTGGCCGTGGCCTATGTGCTGTTCGAGGGCACGGGCGAGGCGAGCAATGTCAGCCGGGGCGTTTTGCACGCTATTATCAGCGTGGCCGATAACCTGGCCGAGCAGCCGCAGCGCCAGGAGCAAAGCTTGCGCGCGATCGACGAAGCCTTGCGCGAGGAGTTTGAGATGGGGCAAGTGCCGGAACTGGCGCCGCGCATCCTGGTCTGGCGCGATGGCAAACTGGTCTACAAGTCCCCCGCAGCACCGAGCGGCATCCGCAGCGCCGGCCCCGAGCAGATGGAAGTGGTGTATATCAAGGGACAGGCCTGGCGCAGCCGCAGCCTGACCGAGGGTGTCACGCGCGTGACGGTGCTGGAGGTGGGCGGCCCGTGGCAGTTTTTCATCACGATTAATTCACACGGCTATTACCTGCTGCCGCTGCTGATCAGCCTGCCATTTTTACTGGTGCCGGCCTGGCTGTCGATCCGCCTTGCCATGCGCCCGTGGCGCAAGGTGGCGCAAGAGGTGGCGGCGCGCGGGCCGCAGGATTTGCGTCCGCTGGCGTTCAAGCCGCCGCATGGCGAACTGGCGGGACTGGTCGACAATATCAATGCACTGCTGCAGCGGGTCGATGCCAGTGCTTCGCGTGAACGCAGCTTCATCGCCGATGCCACGCATGAGCTGCGCACGCCACTGGCGGCCATGCGCGTGAATGTCGAGGCCTTGCAAGGCCAGGCACATGATGCACGCCAGCAAGAGTTGTTGGACGGCATCTTGAACAGCGGCAACCGGGCCGCGCGCCTGGTGGGCCAGCTGCTGCAATTGACGCGCAGCGAATTGCAGGCAGGTGCGGGCGAGCAGTCGCAGCGGCAGGCACTCGATACCTTGCTGCAAGACCGTCTGGCAGCCCTGTCCGGTCTGGCCCAGGCGGGTGATATCGAACTCGAATTGCAAGCCAGCGTCTCGCTCAGCGTTCCCGGTCAGCGCGAGAGCCTGGTCTCGCTGATCGATAACCTGGTGGAAAACGCCATCAAGTACAGCCCGCGCGGCCGCAGCGTGACGGTGTCGTTGCATGCTGAGCGTGGCCAGGCCGTGTTGCATGTGGCCGATCAGGGGCCGGGCATCGCGCCGGCGCTATATGAACGTGTGTTCGACCGCTTTTTCCGCGCGCCGCAACAGGCGCAGCCAGGCAGTGGCCTGGGCTTGTCCATCGTCGCCTCCGTCGTGCGCCAGCATGGCGGCACGATTAAGTTGCACAGCGGCAATGGCGGCCTGGGCTTGCTGGTGGAAGTGCGCTTGCCTTTGGTCATGGCCTGACTGCGCTGGCGCGCCTTGCGATATTGCATGAAAATTATTCCATGTGCTTATAACGTAAGATGGCATGGCGTGGCGCACGCTTGCGATGCATAATGCGGGACAGTTAAAAAACACCGTTATGCGCCCATCCCTGTCCCGCTACCTGCCGTATCCCGCCTTTGTCGGCCTGTATCTGCTGTTTGACTGGGCGACCTATATCGACCCGATGTATGGGTTGAACATCACCCCGTGGAATCCCGATCCTGCGTTGGGCCTGGTATTTTGGCTGATCCACGGCCGCAAGGCGGCCTTGCCGTGGTTTATCGCTTTGCTGGCTGGCGAAGTGCTGGTGCGCGGCATGCCGGCAGGTCTGCCCCTGACCTTGCTCTGTTCGGCGTGGCTGGTGCTCGGCTATGGCAGTATCGGCGCAGTCTTGCGTCGCAGTTTTACCAGTAGCGATATCTTCGACAACCGGCGCCGCCTGAGCGCCTGGGTCGCCATCGTGCTGCTGGGTACCGCGCTCAATGCGCTCGGCTATATTTCCTTGCTGTCGCTCACCGGACGCATCCCGGCCGGTGAATGGGGGATGGCAGTATGGCATTTCGGCATCGGCGACACGGTAGGCATATTGGTGTCGATGCCGCTGATCTGGGTACTGTTCAGCGAGCGCGGGCGTGAGCGCCTGCATGCTGCCGTCTGGCGCTGGGAAACCCTGGCGTATCTGGCACTCGCCAGTTTCGTGTTATGGAGCCTCTTCGGCTCCATCGCGCGTTGCGAATACAAGCATTTCTATTTCCTCTTTCTCCCCGTGATCTGGGCCGCCTCGCGCCAGGGTTTGCATGGCGCCGTGCTGGCCGTGTTTGTCTTGCAACTGTGCATCATCACCGTGGTGAAATGGACGCATGCAGTCGATATTCAGTTTTATGAATTGCAATTGCTCGATGCCGTGCTGGCGCTGGTGGGATTTTTTATCGGTATCGTCGTCGATGAAATGCGCCAGGTGGCCGGCGAACTGAAGCACACGATGCGCCTGGCGGCCGCCGGCGAGATGGCGGCTGCGCTCGCGCATGAGCTGAACCAGCCGCTGACGGCCTTGTCGACTTATGGCAAGGCTTGCGAATACTTGCTGGAGCGCGGCGAGACCGGCGCCTTGCTGCAGGGCGCGGTGGGGCATATGATCGTCGAATCGGGACGTGCCGCAGAGGTGGTGCGCCGCCTGCGCGACTTTTTCCGCACGGGCGCAATGCAGCTGGAAGCGGTGGAGGCGAGCGCCTTGATCGAGGGCATGGCCCGCCAGTTTACGCCGTTGTTCCATGAGCATGGCATCGAACTGGTGCTGGCGCCGCCGTCGCCGCTGGCCGTCAACGCGGACCGTCTGCAAATCGAACTGGTGCTGCGCAACTTGCTGGCCAATGCGCAGGATGCGGTGATGGGCCTGCCGCGCGGCCAGCGCCGCATCACGGTCTCGGCCGAGCGGCTCGAGGGCGGGCGGCTGCGCCTGTCCGTGGAAGATAGTGGGCCAGGCATTTCCAATAGCCTGGCGGCACGCCTGTTCGAACCGTTTGTCTCGACCAAGGCCAGCGGCCTGGGGCTGGGCTTGGTGCTCAGCCGCAGCATCGTCGAAGCGCATGGCGGCCAGCTATGGGCCGAAGTGGGCAGGCATGGCATTTTTCGTTTTGTCCTGCCCCTGGCGCGCGCCAGTGTGGCCGCTACAGGAGAGCATGGTGACAAGTAATTTGACAGTGTTTATTGTGGATGACGATCCCGCCGTGCGCGATGCGCTGGGTTTGCTGTTGGGCATACGCGGTTACCGCACGGCCCTGTTTTCCTGCGGCGAGGATTTCCTGCACAGCTGGCTGCCAGAGTGGGCCGGCTGTTTGCTGATCGATATCCGCATGTCTGGCATGGATGGCCTGAGCCTGCAGCGCCGCTTGCTGGAGCTCAAATGCATGCTGCCCATTATCATTATCACGGGACATGGCGATGTCGGGCTCGCGCGCCAGGCCTTCAAGGCGCAGGCCAGCGATTTCCTGGAAAAACCGTTTGACCACGACAAGTTGCTGGCTGCCATCGATGAAGCGTTTTCGCGCGAGGCGCAGGCGCGCGGCCAATTGCTGCGCCAGGTGGAGGGGCTAGCCTTGCTGCGCGCCTTGACGCCGCGCGAACGGGAAGTGATGCATCTGGTGGTGACGGGCCAGCACAACCGCGATATCGCGCCGGCGCTGGGTATTTCCGTGCGCACGGTGGAAGTGCACAAGGCGCGCCTGATGGACAAGCTCGGGATCGATAATGTGGCCGACCTGGTGCGCATCAGCATGCTGGGCACCGACTAGCCGTTAAAGAGTTCTCTACGCGATGGTTTGCAATACCTGATCGACCGAAATCGCCTTGACCCAGTCGCTGCGGCGCGCCACCGTGATGACGGTGCTGTTGGCGCTGTCGAACGGTGCCCATTCCGGATTCTTCTTGCGCATCAATGCCACCACGGGCACATGCACGGCATTCGCCAGATGCATGATCGATGTTTCCACAGAAATAATCAGCTCGCATTGCGCCAGCATGGCCGGCAGCTGGAAAAAGTTGTCGACGGCGCTGAAGGCTTGCGTGCGCGGCAAGTTGTGTGCTTGCACGACGGCATCCACCTTGGCCAGTTCCTGCGGCATGGCATTGATCAGGAAACAGGCATGCTGCCATTGCGGCATCGTTTGCATGCGTGCGATCAGCTCGGCAATGCGTTCCAGCGGCCAACCGCGCTTGTGCGACTTGGCAAACGGATTCAGTAGTACAAGCGGACCCTGGCGCGGGGCAAAGCCCCAGGTGGCCAACTGCTGCTGCGCCTGCTGCAGCGCATGCTCGGGGATGTGCACGAAGGGATAGCGTTCGGCCACGGGAATGTCGAGCCCCGTCAATTGATGGAACCAGTCCGCATACACGCTGCTGATATGGTGTTCGCCGGCATCCTGTCCCGCATACGAGGCCAGGACGGCATCGATCTTGCGATAGGCCAGGTAATGCCAGGGACGCAGCGGGCTGAACGGCTTGCGCGTGCCGATTACCAGCCCGTGCGGGCTGATGGCGCGGGCAAGGTCTGCATATTGCTGTGGCCGTACGTGGGCCAATGACACGACGACAGGATAGTGTTCCGCTTTGGCTTCGCGCAGCGACTCTTCGTACAGCGCCGGGCTGTAGGTCTTGCGATACACCTTGGAGAACAGTCCTGATTGTTCGACCCAGTCGTACAGCGAATAGGTGCGCAAGCCTTCCCATTGCCGTGCGTCGGACGTGCGCCGCACTTCGTCGACCCACAGGTGAATCTGCATATGGGGATAGGCCGCGGCAAAGGCGCGGAAACCGTTTTGCAGGTAGGTAAAGTCTCCCAGCGCCAGATGAGCGATGAAAAGAATTTTGTCCGACTTTTGTAGAAGTTCGGCGGGAATCAAAGGCGTCATGTATCAGTACGATTTCAGGTATTCATTCGATGGTGTCAAAGCACTTGCTGGGAAAATTGCAGGCGATGCAGATTGGCATACGCGCCGTTGGCATCCAATAATTGCTGGTGATTGCCGGTTTCCATTATTTTCCCATGTGACAATACCACGATACGGTCCGCCCGTTCAATTGTTGATAGCCGATGAGCAATAACCAATGTAGTTTTACCTTGCATCAGGTGCTCCAGTGCCGCTTGTACGGCCCGTTCCGCCTCGGTATCCAGTGCCGAGGTTGCTTCATCGAGAATCAGGATGGGTGCATCCTTGTAGATCGCGCGGGCGATGGCCACGCGTTGGCGCTGGCCGCCGGACAGGCGCGAGCCGTTGTCACCCAGGCGCGTTTCCAGGCCGTCTGGCAAGCCATCGATGACATCAGACAGGAAAGCGGCCGCAGCGGCCGCTTCGACGCGCCGCCGGTCAGGGGCTGCATCGCCGTACGCGATATTGGCGGCCAGGGTATCGTCGAACAACACGACCTGCTGACTGACCATGGCGATCTGGCTGCGCAGGCTGGTGAGGGAGATGGCATCGATATTCTGCCCATCGAGCAAGATTTCACCACTGCTGGCAGAGTAAAAACCGGGTAGCAGACTGACCAGGGTCGATTTGCCGCCGCCGGACATGCCGACAAAGGCGACCGTTTGTCCTGGCGCAATGCTCAGGTCGATGTGTCGCAGGGCCGCTTCCTGATGTCCGGGGTAGGCAAAGCTCACATCCTTGAAGTCGATGCGGCCTTTGCTGCGACCGGCGAGTGGCTGGCCGCCCGTGCGTTCCGGAGTCTTGTCGATCAGCTGGAAGACTTCCTCGGCGGCGGCCATGCCGCGCTGCAGGGGACCGTTGACTTCGGCCAGTTGTTTCAAGGGCGTCAGCAGCATCAGCATGGCGGTGATGAAGGAAACAAAACCACCGACCGTGATCTGGCCCTGCTCCGACTGGAACAGGGCCATCACGATGACCAGGGCCACGGCGGCGGCCGTGATCACCTGCGTGATGGGCACGGTGGCAGAAAAGGTCGTCGTCATGCGCATGCTGTAGCGGCGCAATTGTTCGGCGCGCTCTTCGAAGCGGGCCTTTTCGTATTCCTGGCCACCGAAGATCTTGATCACCTGCTGCGCGCGCGTGGTTTCCTCGATGACCTGGGTCAGTTCGGCATTGACGGCCAGCGAGTCGCGGTTGAGTTTTTTCAGGCGCTTGCCCGTGGTACGCACGACGATGGTCAGCACGGGCAGCAGCACCAGGGTCACCAGGGTCAGTGCCCAGTTCAGGTACAGCAGCCACGCCAGCAGGCCCAGCACCGTCAGCGAGGAGCGCACGATCGAGGTAAACACCTTGGTCACCATTTCAATGATCTGCTGCACTTCGAACATGATGGAATTGATGACTTTGCCCACCGTGTGCGTGTTGTAGAAGTCGATGGGCAAGTTGAGCATGCTGGCAAACATTCTGCGCCGCAACTCGTTAAGGATGCGCGTGGAGACATAGCTCATCAGGTAGCTGCTGGCAAAGGTCGAGGTACCGCGTATGGCAAAGATGCCGATGACGATCAGCGGCACCAGCCAGAAGGAAAAACTCACCTTGCCGCCAAAACCATTGTCGAGCAGCAGCTTGAGCGCATACGGCAACAGTGGTTCCGTGGCCGCCGTGACGACCATCGCCAGCAGGGCCAGGGCCAAGTGTTTTTTATAGGGCGCGTGTAGCGCGGTGAGGCGCTTCAGGTCGGGCGTGAGCATCGGTATGGTTCCTGGCAAGCAAGGCAAAACGGTCAGGTGGAAAGTGAACTCAGCTCGTGTGCTCTTGCTGGCGCAACATGGCCCACAATATCACCATCGGGAAAAGCAGCATGATGATGCCGATATTCAGGGTGAGCGAGCTCGTTGTCAGGCCGAAAATCATATAGCAGGTGCACAGTACCACGCCACCCAGTGCATAAGGGCGGGCCGCCGTCGTGCAGTGGCGCAGTGCGCCGGCAAACATGACCAGCGGCAGCAAGAAGAAGGCCAGGAGGACCGCTAGGCCCGTCAGGCCGCGCTTAACCAGCGCATCAAAGTAGTCGTTGTGCGCATTGGTGTGCTTGAGGATGCTCTTGTTCATCTTGCCCTGATCGGCCAGTGACTGTTTCGCCGCCATGTAGCCGTCGCGGCCCATGCCGAACCAGATGTGCTGAGTCGACATGGTTACCGCCGTGCGCCACATTTCAAAGCGTTGCCCGATCGAGGTGGTGACATTATCCATTTCGTTAAATTTCTGCACGTCGTCGACAGCCACTTCTACGCGCTCGCGCAAGGGGGAGTTGGGCAGCGTGTAAGCCAGGGCGCTGACGGCAATGAAGACGGCCAGGATGGCGGGAAGGTAGTACTTGCCGCGACCCTTGGCATATTGGCATGCAAAGATGCAGACGCAGATCGGCAGCACCAGCCAGCCGCCGCGGCTTCCGCTGACGATTGAGCCGGCGACGCCAGCGATGCCGCCTGTGACCAGTAGCGCCATCCAGGCGCGGTGATGGCGCTGTTGGCGGGCCCAGCTCAGGCCGCACAGCGATAGTATGCCCAGAAGGATGCTGACGTTGCCATAGTGGATGGCGTTGCTTGTGGCCGCCTGCGGCCGTTCCATGTGCAGGATTAAGAGTTGCCACAAGCCCAGTGCCGCGCCGCCGATTGCACCAATGGCCAGGCCGCCCCACCAGGCCTCTGCCCGGGGCGGGTATGCCAGCAGCAGCAGCATGACGGGTACGGCCAGCAGTGCCCGCAATGGCATATCGAGTTCACGGGCCGGATCTGCGTGGTACAGCATGTTGGCAGAGAAAACACAGAAATACAGCAACAGGGTGCCCAGCAGCAGATAATCCTGGCGTTGCAGGTTCAGGCGCGGACGTTTCCACAGCAGGCAGGTGCTGGCCAGCAGGAGAACCAGCGCGCCAAGGGAATATCCGCTGGTGACAGCCAGTGCCAATGCCAAAAAAAGAAAAACAGAAACAGAAGTCAGGCCGAGCATGAAAATCCTTGGTAACGCACGTCGTTGCCATTCTGGCAACTGTAGCAACATAAAGTAGGCGTCATTGTAATCGAAGGCCGCGGCAAAAACGCCCCTGGAAATTTTCGATTTGATAACTATATGGGCGGTCTCAAGGGGGGAATGAAAAAAACCATGGTTTTTAGCCATGGTTTTTTTGTAAGCAATGGTAACTTGCTGTTATTTTGCTAATGCAGCAAGGCCTGTCATGTGACTCAGGCGATGACTGGCACGCGGGTGGCCACGCCGGTGGCGATGGCCGCTTGCGACACGGCGGGCGCGACCCAGCTGCGCAGACGTTCGTCGAACGGCGACGGAATCAGTTGCAGCGGCGTCAGCGCACTGCTCTCATGACCCGGTAACGGCTCTTTGGCCAGTGCGGCGATGGCGCGCACGCAGGCCAGCTTCATCTCTTCGTTGATGGTGGTGGCGCCCACGTCAAGCGCGCCACGGAAGATGTACGGGAAGCACAGCACGTTGTTGATCTGGTTAGGGTAGTCCGAGCGGCCCGTGGCCACGATGGCGTCGTCGCGCACTGCGTGGACTTTTTCCGGGGCGATTTCCGGATGCGGATTGGCCAGGGCGAAGATCAGCGGCTTGGCGGCCATCGATTCGACCATCTGCGCGCTGACCACGCCACCCTTCGAGACGCCGATGAAGATGTCGGCACCGACCATGGCGTCGGCCAGGTCGCGGTCGCTTGTGTCGTTCGCGTAGCGCGCCTTGTTCTCTTCCATGTTGGCATCGCGGCCCGGGTAGATCACGCCCTGGCTGTCGCATACCTTCAGCAGCGACTTGTTCAGGCCCAGCGAGACGAGCAGGTCCAGGCAGGCGATCGACGCCGCGCCGGCGCCCGAGACGGCCACTTTCACGTTGCCGATATCCTTGCCCACCAATTCCAGGCCGTTCAGGATGCCGGCCGCAACGATGATGGCTGTGCCATGCTGGTCGTCGTGGAAGACTGGAATGTTCATGCGCTTGCGCAATTGCTGTTCGATATAGAAGCAGTCCGGCGCCTTGATGTCTTCCAGGTTGATGCCGCCGAAGGTCGGCTCCATGCGCACCACGGTGTCGATGAACAGGTCGGGATCGTTCTCGGCCAGTTCGATGTCGAACACATCGACGTCGGCAAATTGCTTGAACAGGCAGGCCTTGCCTTCCATCACCGGTTTGCTGGCCAGCGGACCGATATCGCCCAGGCCCAGTACGGCCGTGCCATTGGTGATCACGGCCACCAGGTTGCTGCGCGAGGTGTAGGTGCCGGCCGTGCGCGGATCTTCCACGATGGCTTCGCAGGCGAAGGCCACGCCCGGCGAGTACGCCAGGGTCAGCGCGCGGGCGTCGCCCAGCGGTTTGGTTGGCGTCACGGAAATCTTGCCGGCGCGAGGTTCGGCGTGATAGGCGAGAGCGGCTTCTTTCAGGTTGAAGGTTTCGCCGTTCTGTTCGGCGTGCTTGCTGTGGGAAGTAGACATAAGAATTCTGGGAAGGGCATACAGGGCCCGAGTGGTCAATCCGGGCCATGTTATGCAAGCGTTTGCACGCTGTCAAGGCTCGTTTGTGGGGAAGTCGAGCAAAACCGCTTTGGAGAGCACGTTTATCTCAATGCAAGCGTTTGCTCGGTTTTTAACGGAAAGCGGATTATTTGCGATAAAATTAGCGTATTGCGATCCGGGAAGCCCATGACAAACAAGAACCCCACCTTAAGCGACGTCGCGCGGGCCAGCGGTGTGCACTTTTCCACCGTCTCGCGCGTGATGAACCCGGAAACGCGGCAAATGGTCAGCGCCGAGGTGGCCGCGCGCGTGCTGGCCGAAGCGGGTCGGCTCGGCTATCGGCCAAACCGCGCCGCCTCCACCCTCGTCACGCGCAAGTCGCGCATCATCGGCGTGGTCTTGCCTGACATTACCAACGCGGTTTTCCCGCCTATCCTGCTGGGCATCGAGGAAGGCTTGCGCAAGCATGGCTACCTGGCCATCGTCGCCAATGTCGGCGCTGACGAGGAAGAGCAATTGTTCGTCATCAATCGCCTGCTGGGGCAGCAGGTTGATGGCCTGATCCTGGCCACGGCTCGCCGCGACGATCCCGTCATCAAGATGTGCATCGACCAGAATGTGCCCGTCGTCACCGTCAACCGCAGTGACGAGACGGGCGTCGCTTCCTGCGTCGTCAGCGACGACGTGGTCGGCATGCGCCTGGCAGTGGACCACTTGCTGGCCCTGGGCCACCGCCATATCGCGCACATCGCGGGACCGGAAAACCTGTCTACCGGTCACGTGCGCCGCCTCGGTTTCCTGGCCGCCATCCAGGCCAGCGAACTCGATCCCTCACAAGCCTTCGTGTTTGAAAGCAGTGGTTATTCGCGCGAATGTGGCAAGGCGGCCCTGCTGGCACTGCTGCGCCAGTCCCCGCAGACGACGGCCGTGGTGACGGGCAGCGACCTGGTGGCCCTCGGCTGCTACGACGCCATCCGCGAACTGGGCTTGAGCTGCCCCGAAGATATTTCCGTGGTGGGACACAACGACATGCCGTACATGGACATGATCCGTCCGCCCCTGACCACTATCCGCATCCGTCACCACGGCATCGGCACGGAAGCGGCCCGGCTGATCCTGCAAACCATAGCCTCGTCCGATTCCCCGGTGCTCGACGTGCGCCTGAAACCCGAACTGGTGGTGCGCGAATCGACGGCCGCCCCCAGAGGCTGATGCAACGCCTGGGGCCGCGCCGCTGCAAGGTGGTACACTGGCGCCCCTCAACGTAATTTGCCCGCCATCGCCATGACCAAAACCAACACGCCTTCCCCGAAACGCCGCGAAGAGGGCGTCGCCAAGCTGACCGTCAATCCCTTCCTCGACGCCGAATTTTACGCGCGCATGCGCGACTACACGGAGCGCGATGCAGCCATCATCAAGGAATTGAAAGCGATCGCCGAGATCCGTGCCGGCAACAAGCAAGCCGATCCCCGCCTGGCGCCGTCGTTGGCTGCGCTGCGCAGCACCGTCAAAAAGGGCCTGAGCTTCGGCGACATGCTCGAGCGTATGGCGGCCGGCAAGGAAAAAGGCTTGTGGGAGCCGTGGATGACGACCTTTGGCATCGAAATCCGCGCCGTCAATTATGGCGCCGGCCCGCGCAACGCTTGCCTGGTGCTGGACCTGGCCGCCAATGCCCCCGCACACGCGATGTTCGCCAAGGCTGGCATCCAGAACTGGCGCAGCCTGGCCGCCGACGACTGCTCCGTCGTGCGCTCGGAAAAGGCAACGGAAACCACGCCCTTGAAAGTGTATGCCGTGTTTTACCTGGACCCATTGCCAGCCTGAACCAGCAGCACCAGTGCCAGCACGATCAGCATCACGCCCGACAGCCGTTCCAGCGACGGCAGCGCGCGCGCAAAGCGCTGCCGCAGGGCGCTGCTGCCGATAGCCAGCGCCACCGCCATATCCCACGCCAGCACGGCAAAGACCATCCATGCGCCATACGCCACCATCGCAGCGGGACTCGTCTGCCTGCCGGCCAGCACGGTGGCCAGGCTGACATAGAACAGCGCATTCTTCGGGTTCAGGATGGCGGAGACAAATCCCATCACGACACCGCCGCGCCAGCGCGCCTTGCCTGCGGCGGGCTTTGCATCCAGGCTGCTCTTGCCTGCATGGCGCAAGAACAGCCAGCCCAGGTACAGCAGATAGGCGCATCCTGCCAGGCGCACCACCATGAATGCCGTACTGCCCGCCTGCAGCACCGATAGTCCCCCAAACGCCGCCGCGATAAACACCGCATTTGCTGCGGTAATGCCCATGCAGGTGCCGGCGGCGCCGCGCCAGCCGTGGGCCAGCGAAGTGCGCGCGATCAGGAAAAAATCGGGACCGGGCGACAGCAGGGAGAGAAAGTGGGCGGCGGCGATGAAGAAGAAATCGTGCATGGAGTTCGGCTCCGGCTATAGGGATGCGCGAGTATGCAGGGGCCGGCGACAGCCTGTATTGAAGAAAATTGCAGGCGCTTCAGCTGTCCTGGCGGCGATAGCGCCCCGGCGTGATGCCCGCATGCGCCTTGAAGACGCGCTGCAGATGGCTCTGGTCGGCAAAGCCCAGCTCATGCGCCAGCTGCGCCAAAGCCGTCCCTGCCTGCAAGCGGCTGCGCGCGCGGTTGACGCTCAGGTTCAGCTGATAGGCATGCGGCGTCATGCCAGTGGTGGCGCGAAAAGCGCGGATCAATTGATAAGGGCTCAGGCCTGCCGCTTCCGCCAGTTGTCGCAGGCTGGCCGAGGGCTGCGCCTGCAGCGTTGCGAGCACGGGCGCCAACTGCTGCGGCACCGGCTTGCGTTCCGATGGCAGCAGGTCTGCACGGGCGCAGGCGCAGGTGCCCAGGAACGCCAGCAGCGCCGCATCCTTCTCCGCCGCGCCGGCCCTGGAAAACAGCAGCGCATTCATGGCGCAAAACTGCGCGTACAGCAGCGGGCAGTGCAACACCGCCGCCGTGTCGCCATCGAGCGCCGGCGCGTGTGCTTGCAGCCACCGCGCATCGAGATGCAGCATCTGGTAGCTCCAGGGGGTGCCAGGGAGGGGATTGCAGGCGTGCACGCAGCCGGCCGGCACCAGCACCAGGCTGCCAATGCCGAGTGCGACCTTGCCGTCTTTGCTGCCCGTAAAGATGCTGCCGCCCGCATCGACGGCGCCGATGGAAAACGTGGGATGGCTGTGGGGCTTGTAGCACGCCCGGCTGTGGCAGGCGCGCCGGCTTTCCACGTGGGGCAGAAACGGGTCGCGCCAGAAGGCGGTGGTGCCGGGCATGGCTACATCAAAATCACGTCGTATTGCTTTTTAGTGTCTATTGGCATCTATTGATCAAAATTCTGCCGACCGCTGCTAAAAATCAAAATAATAGAAATTTGCTGGCTGCATCGAAGCAACTGCCGAGCACCCTAGGCATAACATCAGAAGCACCGGAGCTAAGACAGCCGTCGGCACAAGTGAGGCCATGGAACGAATCTTGTCTACCTGATCAAATGGATGCAGCAGCAGCACACCTATACCGAGAAGAACAGGTATGGTAGCAGCGGCAGGCCAATTGCCAAAGCTGCCTCGAGAGAAGCTGCCGACGACAACGTCATAGGCCACGGATATAGAAGGGGATCTAAAAATTACCGTAAGTAAACTCCAGATCAGGAAAGTGCAGAGTATGCAAAGCCACCGCTTCCATCCCGAGGCGGCGGCTGCAAAACGCCTATAGCCGCTGGCGGTTTCTGCGACCATAACAAGTCCGTGGGCTAGTCCCCAAAGAACAAAAGTCCATGCAGCACCATGCCACAATCCGGAAACCCCCATGGTGAAGACGATAGAGAGGTGGCGAGAATACTTGTACAGATAGCCATGCAGCGGCTTGAACACGTAATCGCGCAACCAGAAACTCAGGGTCATGTGCCAACGCTGCCAAACCTCGCTCATCGAGACCGAGCAATAGGGCGAGTGAAAATTTGCAGGGAATGCGATCCCCAGCATGCCGGCCAGAGCGATTGCCATGTCGGAATAGGCACTAAAATCGCAATAGATTTGTATCGTGAAACCGAATATCGCCGCCACGCCCTCCCAGCCAGATAAGGTAGTATGCGCCGCATAAGCCTGGTCGACAAAAGCCCCGATAGGATCGGCCACCAGCACCTTTTTCAGTATGCCGACCGTAAACAGGGCTAAATTGGGCATGAGATTGGCGCTTGCAATCCTCATCTGCTGCAGCTGCGGCAGGATGTGGCGCGCACGGAGAATCGGACCTGCGATGAGGTGAGGAAAAAAAGTCAAATACACAGCCGTCGGCCAGAAGCCGGGCGGCCTCTCCTGAGGCTGGCGTGCCGTATCGACGAGATAACTAATTATGGTGAAAGTAACAAACGAAATGCCGAGCGGCAACGCCCAGCCGAGTTGCGGAGTCTGGATACCTGAAATGTTCTCAATGGTCTCAAATAAGAAGTCGGCGTACTTGTAAAGTAAAAGCGGAATCAAGGATACGAACACGCAAAGCGCCAGCTTGCTCCGATCATGCCAAACGAGCCGCAGCATCCACCAGCAGCCAACAATCATCGCGACCAGCAACAGAACAGCGGGCGGATACCACCAAGCGTAAAAGACCAGGCTAGAGATGGTGACGTAGCTGAGTTGCAAACGCTTGGGACAAAAGGAAAAAATAGTGCAAAAAATCAGGAAAAACAGCAGGAACGAAGGCAGCTGAAACAACATCGACTGTTACTCCTGAGCGGGAAGCAAATACGGCCTAAGTACATCCGTCATAATTTGGAATGCCTTTGCGTTAGGGTGGACATCATTATTGGCAACCCAGTAGCTTTCGGCAGGTTCTTTCCGAAGAGTTGGCAGTGGATCCAGGAAAATCCAGCCACGCTTTTCACTTTCCGCGCGCATGATATTGGTTGCAAAGTCGAAATTGTATGGCTGGAAACTGTGTGGCTCCGGAATCATCATTACCAGCACTCGATAGCCATGCTTCGCTTGATCCGCCTTCAGCCGGTCAAGCGCCGCGTCCATGGCAGCGCGGCCAGCGCCTGTAGCCCACATCTTTTCATAGGCTGCAATCAATCCTGCTTGGCCAGGAGTATTACTCGAAGCAATTTCGATGAAGGAAACGAGCAGAGCATAGGCTTGGCTGTTACGCACCAGCCATCCGGCCTGGCCAGTATCCTGCACAGCCGGGGCACGTGCAGTAGCCAGCACGATGACCGTATCCGGGCGTACTCTGTCAGCGTACCTTAGCCAGTTGGCAACAATCTGCGTCATGTTCATGTTGCCGACACCTGTCGTCATTACCTCGGTCCCCGAGCCGAGCCGACTAGCGAGTTGACCCCGCAACGTTTCATCCTCAGGAAGGCCCCAACCCATGGCAATAGAGTCCCCAGCAATGACAACCTTATGCCTGCCGAAAGTTGATAGGTCCGGCTCAGGCCCGCGCATGCCGAGCGAATTAATGGAGACCTCGACCCCTTGCAGCAAAGCAGATGCGCCAGGAATGTGCTCATGGCCAATGAGAGGGTCGGCACTATTGCGCTTTAGCAGCGTTGCATAACGCCACATCTCGATTAGATAATTCTGCTGCGAGGAGGTTGCCACGCGCACCAACCCCTCCACTGCCGCGCAGGCCAGCAGCAGACCAAAAAGCACGAGGCCAGTTCCCGAGAGGAGCCTCTTCATGAGAGATTTTCGACTGTTCACGCTTAAAACACCGCGTATACGAATGGCGCCCAAGACGAATTAGCCAACACGACAAAAAGGACAGCGAATAGCAGTATTACCACCAAGAATGGAATTAATATCAACCTCGATTTGCTACTAAAAAGGAATCCAAAAAGGTCTTGCAAGAATTTCACAAAATTACTCCACTATGTAGTCAATCTAAAATGAGAAGGGATGAATTGATATTAAATTTATTTGAAATCGCAGGAAATAATCTTTATGTAGACTGGAAATCTGCCATCAGCTCCTGAATTCATAGCAACTATTCTTATCATCCGTTGTCGATCCTGTCAAATTAAATTAGTCTCGGGACGTATGTGCGTCCATGATGCGCAACAGAGTGCGGCACGAGTCCGCCGCTAAGTACAAGCTTGTGAACTGTAAGCACCACCTTTAGCGATTGATGCAGCCAGTGGCAAGCGAAGACACACGCCGACACAATCGAATACAGCAATCCTAATCTATCTGAAGATCAAGTCCCTCGGTCGGCCAGTCTCCGACCAGACCAGGCAATTGTATTATGACGCATGCAACGGTGATCCTCCCAGCAAATGATCGCGTTCAAAGGTGGAAATTTTCAAACTCAGATTTTTGAAAGTTCTGCATGAAGACCTTCCGTCTTACCGATAGCCCGATCATCGCCATCCTCAAGCAAGTCGAGGATGGCTCGCCAGTGCCTGAACTTTGCCGCGAGCACGGTATTATCCATTCCACGTTCTACAAGTCGCCCCCCCCAAGTTCGGCGGCATGGATGCCTCGCTGATGGCCCGCATGAAGGGACTGGAAGATGAAAATCGGCGCCTGAACAAGATGTGCGCCGAGGAGCGCTTGAAGGCCAAGATCGTTGTGGTGGCCCTGGCAAAAAAGTGATGAAGCCATCTCGCCAGCGTGAGATGGCGCGTCACTACGTTGAGGCAGGTCGC
The DNA here is from genome assembly GCF_900095265.1 of Janthinobacterium sp. UMAB-56. GTDB lineage: Bacteria > Pseudomonadota > Gammaproteobacteria > Burkholderiales > Burkholderiaceae_D > Janthinobacterium. The sequence goes on from NZ_LT607652.1 coordinate 25,441, forward strand.
ATGAGCGTCCGGCCCACTTGCCTGGTGGGCTGTAAGAATTTATGGGTGAAACGGGATCATAAAATAATACCGACAGGGATGTTCCATGACCGATGTAATGACCAACAAGAAGCCCAGAAAGATACAGTGTCGACCGGGGTATCGAAAACAGCATGCACTGGGTGCTTGATGTCGCATTCCGCGAGGACGATTGCCGCAACCGGGGTGGCGAAGGGGGCGCAAAATTCCGCCATCTTGCGTCGAATAGCACTCAGTTTATTAAAAAATGAAAAAACGACCAAGTTCGGCATCGCTATCCAACGCTTAAAAGCCGGTTGGAGTGCCGACTATCCCGCCAAGGTTTTGGGCTTGCCGACCTGATGCTTCATGCAATTGCTCTGCAAGCTACTATGACTGGCCTTGCGCAATATTAAAAAATATTGGAAGATGTTGTAGCGCATGTGGAAACTGTCAGCCAACCAGTTTGCCGTCATGTACGGCGAACGCTACACATACGCGAATAACTAAAACCCGGCCCCGCATATCCACAGAATTCCCTACACGTCCGCTGGTTAACCTTTCAAAATCAGCGAAGTTTGCATCGATAGTGGAATACCCCAATCTGATGCGGTATCACCAACGCTGTCATGACGCAGCAGGCGCAAAGACAGTTGGCACAGTGCGCCGAGTGCTTCACGCTGCAAGTGCAAGTGCAAGTTTGGCGCAGGCGTTCTAGCCACCTGAAAGGCTCTTAGTGAATCCGGTCTGAATTGCAATGCATGCAACTTCAGCCTCCGCCGACTGAGATATGAAAACTGTAAAGAGGAATAAACGTGAGTAACAGAGTTTTTGGTTTAGTTTGGTGCCTCATCATCGGCTCTCTCTCTCTCCGGCCTTTGCTGCACGGAGAAACCGTGCATGTGCCGCCAGCGGTTGTTGCAGTGCTGCTCGCACTGATCGCCCTTGCTGCGCCGGGTCTTCTTGATCGACCAAACAGATTATGGACATATTTTGGAAAAAAATTACATGCAGCAACCAGCAACGTTGCGCTTTTCGTGATTTATTTTTTCTTTCTTACTCCAGGGGCAGCACTGTTGCGTCTGTGTGGTCGCAGACAGCTAAAACTGCAATTTGATTCAAAGACGCAAACATACTGGACCGAGCGCACTTCGGGCGACACGAACTTCAACCACCCATATTAAGCATACATTCAATGCAAATTCTCGGTATCTCCGCATACTATCACGATAGCGCCGCCGCCTTAATCCGTGATGGTATCGTTGTGGCAGCCGCACAGGAAGAACGTTTCACTCGAAAAAAGCAGGATTCAGATTTCCCTCGCACCGCAACTCGTTTCTGTCTTGAAGCAGCACAAGGCTCTGCGATCGATCACGTCGTCTTTTATGATAAACCCCTCCTCAAGTTCGAGCGCCTTCTAGAAACATATCTCAGCTTTGCCCCGAAGGGGTACGCCTCCTTCCGTGCCGGCTTACCGGTCTGGGCGAAGGAGAAACTGTTTCAGCGATCATTGCTCACAAAGGAACTGAACGCCCTTGCACCCGGCCGATTTACTTCTGATGAGTTGCTATTTTCAGAACATCATCTAAGCCATGCAGCCTCCGCCTTTTATCCCTCGCCCTTTGATGAGGCAGTGGTGCTGACCATGGACGGCGTGGGAGAATGGGCGACCACATCGGTGGCAATCGGTCATGGCTCGGAACTGAAAATCATCCGCGATCTAGTCTTTCCCCATTCGCTTGGACTTCTGTATTCCGCATTTACTACCTATTCAGGTTTCCGAGTAAATTCTGGTGAATACAAGCTAATGGGCCTCGCCCCCTACGGGAAACCACGATTTAGCAGAATCATTCGCGAACACCTAATTGATGTAAAGGAAGATGGCAGCTTCCGATTGAATCAGAAATACTTCAACTACTGCACCGGGTTGAGCATGACAAATTCCCGCTTCCATAAGCTATTCGGTCGTCCACCTCGATTACCGGAGAGCCCGCTCGAAGACTTTTATGCCGACATAGCAGCTTCGATCCAGGAAGTAACGGAAGACATCATTCTTCGCATGACTAGGGCACTGGCACAAGAAACCGGCCAGAAGAATCTCTGTCTGGCTGGAGGAGTAGCGCTTAACTGCGTAGCCAATGGCAAGATCGCCGCTGATGGTGCATTCGAGAATATTTGGATTCAACCCGCTGCCGGCGATGCTGGTGGAGCACTTGGTGCCGCACTTGCTGCCTACCATCTCCATGTCAAGGCGCCGCGCCAGGTGACTTTTCCAGATGCGATGAACGCTAGCGCACTGGGTCCAGAATTCTCACCCAGCCAGATCGACGCTGCGCTATCGGCAGTCGGGGCGCGTTTCACTATTGTCCCGAATGAGGTATTATTTGATGAGACAGCTCAGGCGCTGGCAGCTGGCGAAGTGGTTGGCTGGTTTCAAGGACGAATGGAGTTTGGTCCTCGTGCCCTCGGCAATCGCTCTATCCTGGGGGATCCACGCAGATCCGATATGCAGAAGAAACTCAATCTCAAGATTAAATTCCGAGAGAGTTTTCGGCCCTTTGCTCCATCAGTTTTAGCAGAGGCAGCAACAGACTGGTTCGATATGAGCGCACCGGCCTCTCCATACATGCTGACCGTTTCTACGGTAGCGGAAAAACATCGAAAAATATCGGCGCAGCATGCAGCGGAACATCACGCATTAAAAGACCAACATCTGGTACGTTCCGTCATTCCTGCAGTGACGCACACAGATTTTTCTGCCCGTGTGCAGACTGTTCACGCCGAACAGAGCCCCCGTTATCACGCACTTCTAAAGGCATTCGAAAGACATACTGGCTGCCCTGTGTTAATCAATACCAGCTTTAATGTACGGAATGAACCGATTGTTTGCACACCGAAAGATGCATTCGACTGTTTTATGGCTACTGATATGGATCGCTTAGTTGTTGGGAACTTCGTGATGCGCAAAGTAGAACAGGATCACACGTTATCTACGAATTATGCCTCCCGTTTCGAAATGGATTAACATGAGTGAGAAATCAAATTCCTCGCAATTCCAGTCAAAACTCCGTCCATATCTAATTAGATTATTTCAGGTTTTCATCGTTATCTGTTTAGTCGATGGGCTTTTCGATATAATTTATCCAGTAGCGACAGTCGCCCAAAAAAAAATTGGCAGCGTAATTTCCGAGATTAAAAATTCTGGGCCGATGGAACTCAATGAATCCCAGGAAGTTATAATTCCGGCCTCAGGCTTTCCCTTTCGGAATGAACCAGGAATTCGGAACATTGTTTCCGAATATCATTCAAAAAGTATTAATGTAACTGCAGATGGTCTGCGCTACAACGGTCAGGCACCTCCAGAGAAGGTGAATTACGTTGGCTTCCTGCTCGGCTCATCAACTGCATTCGGATACGGTGTCGCCGATAATCAGACTATTGCCGCACATCTAGAGCGAGCATTGAATCATACTCAAATTTATAATTATGCAGGTTTAGCCCAACCCGTCCCTGATAATATATTGCGCTGGTACGATTTGCAGAAGAGAAACGGAAAACCAGATTTTTTCATTCTCGCTGGCGTAAACTACCAGTTATACAATGATTGCCAGCCAATTCCGAGGACGTACATACCGGCAAGTCTGCAGTCAAACATTTTTTTATATCTAACTGACAAGCTTATCGGCAAGCTCTCAAACGAGAAAATTATGCCTTGTGCCTCCAGTGAAAGTTTGGAACTAGCCGTCCGAAACTCCATACTTTCTATAGAAAATGCGGTTACATTCGCTCGTAAAAATGGGGTCCCTTTTTATATAATTAATCTTCCAAGTCCTTATGACGCCAATGTCAATGTCGACAATATTTTAAATGCTGCCAATACAGCAGATTATATATCAATGCGAAAAGTATTTAGTCACTACCATGAAGAGTTGACCAAGCTCGATATTCCGGAGTTTATCGATCTATCCCGTGCACTACCAGCTGATAAAACTTACTTTCTAGATATGGGAGGACATCTCTCAAAGGAAGGAAACAGGCTTATTTCAGAGAAAATTTTTGACCACATCTGGGGCAACAAAAGCCAAGTGGCGACACGCTTCCCCCAGCACACCCAATCCACCGGATATATCGGCTTAACACTTTAGTATTGTTTTGGCGTCATCGGTTTATGCGTTTTTGGCTGAATTTTCCTTGTCTTGGATAGTCACATAAGTATCACGTCGTACTGCTCCTGGTGATAGGCGTTCTCCACCTGCAACGAGATTTTTTTGCCGATGAAGTCACCGAGCATGGCCAGGTGCTGCGACTCTTCCTCTAAAAACAGATCGACCACTTCCTGCGAGGCCAGGATGCGGAATTCGCGCGGGTTGAATTGCTTGGCTTCGCGCAGCAGTTCGCGCAGGATTTCATAGCAGATCGTGCGCGAGGTCTTGACTTGTCCCTTGCCGGCGCAGGCGGGGCATGGTTCGCACAGGATGTGGGCCAGCGATTCGCGCGTGCGCTTGCGCGTCATTTCCACCAGGCCCAGCGGCGAGAAATTGCTCACTGAAACCTTGGTGCGGTCGCGCGACAGGGTGCGTTTCAGTTCGGCCAGCACGGCGTTGCGGTGCTCGGCATTGTCCATGTCGATGAAGTCGAGGATGATGATGCCGCCCAGGTTGCGCAGGCGCAGCTGGCGCGCGATGGCGTGCGCCGCTTCCAGGTTGGTCTTGAAAATCGTGTCGGCGAAATTGCGCCCGCCGACAAAGCCACCGGTGTTGACGTCGATGGTGGTCATTGCCTCGGTCTGGTCGACGATCAGGTAGCCGCCCGATTTCAGGTCGACCCTGCGGCCCAGCGCGCGCAAGATTTCTTCTTCTACGCCATATAAATCGAACAGTGGGCGCTCGCCCGTGTAGTGCTGCAGGCGTGTCAGTTCGCTGGGCGTGTAGATTTCCGCGAATTCGCGCAATTTCACATAGTTTTCGCGCGAGTCGACCTGAATGGTGGCCGTTTCATCGCCGACGAAGTCGCGCAGCACGCGCTGCGCCAGGCTCAAGTCCTGATGCAGCAGGCTGGTGGCGGGACGCGTGCGCGCGCCGTGGGTGATCGTGCTCCAGGTCTTGCGCAGGTAGTCGACGTCCGCCTTCAGATCCGCGTCGGATGCGTCTTCAGCCATGGTGCGCACGATATAACCACCCTTTTCATCGGGGGGCAGCAGGCTTTGCAGGCGCACGCGCAGCTGTTCGCGCTCCGCTTCCTTTTCGATTTTCTGCGAAATGCCGATGTGCTTGTCTTGCGGCAGGTACACCAGCATGCGCCCGGCGATGGAAATCTGCGTCGACAGGCGGGCCCCCTTGGTGCCGATAGGGTCCTTGATCACCTGCACCGTCAGCACCTGGCCATCGAAGAGGATTTTTTCGATGGGAGCGGGCGTGGTGTTCTGGCCGTCGTGGCCGCGCGCTTCCCAGATGTCGGCCACGTGCAAGAAGGCGGCGCGCTCCAGGCCGATGTCGATGAAGGCCGACTGCATGCCCGGCAACACCCGTACCACTTTGCCGGAATACACATTGCCAGCCAGGCCGCGCGTGAGCGTGCGCTCGATGTGCAATTCCTGCACGGCGCCCTGCAGGATGAGGGCGACGCGCGTTTCTTGCGGCGTGATATTGATCAGGATGTCTTCGTTCATGGAGGCGCGGGAGTGGAGGCAACGAATGACATCATACCCGGGATCAGGGCAGGGGAAAACCTGCTAGCCTCAGCAACTGTGCAGTTTCGTACAGAGGCAGGCCCATGATGCCGGAATGGCTGCCTTCGATATGCTCGACGAACAGCGCGGCGCTACCCTGGATGCCGTAGCCGCCGGCCTTGTCGTAGGGCTCGGGCGTGGCACAGTAGGCGGCGATGGAGGCGGGCGAGAGCACGCCGAAGCGCACTTGCGACACTTGTGTGCGCTGTTCCGCGAAGTTCTTGTAGTGCACGGCAATCGAGGTGAGCACCTCGTGCGTGCGGCCCGACAGTTGCTGCAGCATTGCCACGGCTTCAGCCCGGTCGGCCGGTTTGCCGAGGATGACGCCGTCGATGGTGACGGTGGTATCGGCCGCCAGCACGGGACGCGGGGTCAGGTGGCGGCGACGCACCAGATCCCAGGCGAAGGCGGCTTTTTCATTCGATACGCGGGCGACATAGTCGAGCGCCGACTCGCCGGCGAGTACTTCCTCGGTGACGTCGGCGCCACGCGGGCCGTCGCTGCGCAGCAGCAGCAATTCGAAATCGATGCCGATCTGGCGCAGCAGTTCGCGCCGGCGCGGACTTTTGGAAGCAAGGTAGATCTTGTGATCAGCCGTTTTCATGTGGAGTTCAGACGCGGTGATAAGGGTGGTTTTGCGTGATCGACCAGGCGCGATAGAGCTGCTCGGCGAGGATCACGCGCACCACGCCGTGCGGCAGGGTCATGCTGGAAATGCGCAGCATGCCTTCGGCACGTGCCTTGAGTTGCGGATCGAGGCCGTCGGCGCCGCCGATCAGGAAAGCGGTGTCGCGGCCATCCTGCTGCCACGCCATCAATTGCTGCGACAGGCCGACGCTGGTCAGGTCCTTGCCGCGTTCGTCGAGGGCGATGATGCGCACGCCCTTGGGCAGGACGGCTTCGATGCGTTCGCGTTCCAGCGCCATCGCCGTCGCGGCGGTCTTGCTGCCGGAACGCTCCACCGGCTTGATTTCTTTCAGCACGATGCGCAATTCCGGCGGCATGCGCTTCGCGTATTCCGCGAAGCCCGTCTCGATCCAGGCCGGCATTTTATGGCCGACCGCAGCGATGATGAGCTGCATCGAGGCTTACGCTTCGACTTTTTTGATACGCTTGATCACGGTTTTTTCCGGTGCAGCATCGGCTGCCGGCTTGGCCGCGCGTGGGGCGCGTACTTTTTTCTCTGGCAGCGCTTTCAAGGCTTTGACGGCAGCCGCTTCGGTCTTGGTTGGCGCGACTTTCACGGTCTTGCCGACGGCTTTGGAAGCGGTGGCTTTTTTCGCCGGGGCTTTCTTGGCGGCGGTGCTGGCCGTGGCTTTCTTGGCCGGCGTCTTTTTCTCGATCACGGGCGTCGCTTCCACATTGGCCTTGCTCGCTGCCAGATGGCCGCTGACCTTCTTCGGCTCGTCGCCGGCGGCTTTTTTCGGCGCGCGCTTGGCGGCACCCAGCTTGACCGGGGTGTCGCCCCAGATTTCTTCCAGGCGGTAGTAGGCGCGGATAGGTGCTTGCATGATGTGGACGATCATGTCGCCCAGATCGACCAGCACCCATTCACCGGTGTCCTCGCCTTCCATGCCGATGATGTCGCCGCCGGCGTCCTTGACCTTGTTGCGCACCGAGGCAGCCAGCGCCTTGGTTTGACGGTTCGAGGTGCCGGAAACGATCGCGATGCGGTCGAACAGGCTGGTCAGGTGACTCGTTTCGAAGACAGCGATGTCTTGGCCTTTGACGTCTTCAAGGGCGTCAACGACGAGGGTTTGCAGTTTTTTGATGTCCATTTAGCTTTTGTATAAATTATGTTGTTCAATATAGTCTAGCACTAGCGGGGAAACAAGCGAGTTTGCCCGATTCCCCCGTTGTAATGCCGCACGTATTTCGGTGGCGGAGATATCCACCGCGAAGTCCTGTGCCAGATAAGTCAGACCGTGCGGCGTGTTGCGGATGCTTTCCAGTGCCCCCAGGCGGCGCGAAAATTCTTCGGCGACCATTTGCGGCACTGCGGTGTCATTCAGCGCGAAGCCGGGGCGGGCCGCGACGCAGATATGCGCGTATTCAAATAATTGCTGCCATTCGCGCCAGGTCGCGAGCCGCTGCAGCTGGTCGGCACCCATCAGAAAAACGATGGAGGCGCGCGCTCCCAACTCGGCGCGTACCTGGCGCAAGGTATCGATGGTATAGCTGGCCTGGCCATGTTCACTGCGCGCAATTTCCTGGCGGTCGATCACGACCGGCAGTGGCAGGCCGGAAAACGCCAGGCTGGCCATTTCGGCGCGCTGCTGGCCGGTGGCGCCCAGCTGACTCTTTTGCCATGGCGCGCCGGCCGGAATTACGCGCAGTTCATCGGCGTGCAGCAGGCTGGAAAAATGCGTCCCCAGCGCGACATGGCCCATATGCACCGGATCGTAGCTGCCACCGAGTAGCGCTACGCATGGGGTACTGCCCGCTGCGCCAGCCGCCGTGCCAGGTGCCGTCACGCCTGCAGCCAGTCGCGATGCACGAGGAAGTCAGTATACAACGCCGCTTCGGGACTGCCCGCTTCCGGGTGCCAGTCGTAGCGCCACTTGACCACGGGCGGCATCGACATCAGGATCGCTTCGGTGCGGCCGCCCGACTGCAGGCCGAACAGGGTGCCACGGTCGAAGACCAGGTTGAACTCGACATAACGTCCGCGCCGGTAGCACTGGAAATCGCGTTCGCGTTCGCCGTAGGGCGTATCCTTGCGCCGCGCCAGGATCGGCACATAGGCGTGTATGAAGGCGTCGCCGGCGCTGCGCAACATCGCAAAGCTGTCGTCAAAGCCCAGGGCATTGAAATCGTCGAAGAAAATCCCGCCCGCGCCGCGCGCTTCGCGCCGGTGCTTGAGGTAGAAATAATCATCGCACCACTGCTTGAATTGCGGATGCAGTTCGTCGCCAAACGGCGCCAGCGCATCATGGCACACCTGATGAAAGTGCTTCACGTCGCCCGCGTCGCCATAATATGGCGTCAGGTCCATGCCGCCGCCAAACCACCATACGGCTTCGCCACCGGCATTGACGGTGCTGAAAAAACGCACGTTCATGTGCACCGTGGGCGCATACGGATTACGCGGATGCAGCACCAGCGACACGCCCATCGCTTCCCATGCCTTGCCGCCGAGCTCAGGGCGCGCGGCCGCTGCAGAAGGCGGCAATGCGGCGCCGGTGACGTGCGAAAAATTCACGCCGCCCCGCTCGAATACATTGCCTTCCTCGATCAGCCGCGAAATGCCGCCGCCGCCTTCGGGGCGCTGCCAGCTATCGGTCAGGAAGGGCTTGCCGTCCTGTGCTTCGAGCGCCTGCACGATACGGCTTTGCAAATCGAGCAAATAGGCCTTGACGGCCGAAGGAGAGGGAGTTGACGACATCGCGTGGGCCGACGAGGCCGAAATAAAAAAGTAAGGACGGATTGTACCCTGTTACGCGTTTTTGTGATAGGGCGGCGCTTGCGCTGTGCGCTTCTGCCGTGCGTTTGTGCTGTGATTCAGCGCACCGGTGGCGTGGCGGCGTCCTGCACCACCGTGATGGACAGGTCCGCGCCGGCGCCGGGCAAGCGCGCACTCTCCACGGCGTGCGCGGCGCGCTGTTGCAAGTCGGGCCGTTCGACGCCCTGCTCAGCGACGGGGACTGCGGCGGCAGAGGGCGCCGGCCTGGAGACGATGGCGCGGCCGGCAAAGGCCATTAGCAACAGTAGCAGGGCTGCCATCACCCACGTTCCCGGGCGCGCGTAGATGGGGCCCTCCTGGCGGGCCTGGCGCGCGGCGGCGTCGACGATGATGCGGCCCAGCTCCGAGCCATGCTGGCGCGTGCGCAGTACCTCGAATTGCTGCGCCGTCACGGTGCCTTGCCGCAGCATCTCGCGCAGGGCGGCAATCGGCGAGGCGAGCAGGCGATCCGCAGGCAAGCTGGCGTGGGCGGCGTCGCGCTGCCACTGGTTGATCAGGTCTTCGTCGTACAGGGTGTCGATGGCCTGGCGGTTGAGCAGATTGAGCGCGTCGGCGGCCAGTCGCTGGCGTTCGAGCAGGTCCGCGCCGCCATGCTGCCGCGACAGGTCCTGTACGCGCCGCAGGAAGCCGTCCTGTGGCAGCAGGTCGGTGCGCAGCAGCCATGCCAGGGTGTCGGCCAGACCTGCGCCGGCGGCAAGTCGTGGCATGTCGATGTCGTCTTCCTCGTCGAGGGCGAGGATTTCCAGTTCGGCCATCGCCTCGTCGAACTCTATGGCGGTGATCAGGCCAAGTTGGCGCAGTTCGCCGAGGGCAGGAGGAATGTGGCTGGTCATGGGCTGGAACTGTGTCTGAAAGGCAAAATTTTAGCGCATGGCCTATTTTTCCGGCGCGCCGATGAAAACAGGGCCGGGCAGATCATCTCTGCGCCGGCCCTTCCATTTTGCCATCAATGGGCGTGCTTAGTGCCTGGTGCTTAGTGCTTCAGGCCGCGCCAGCCGATGTCGCGGCGGTACTGCGCGCCGTCGAAATGAATTTTTTCAACGGTTTCATACGCCTGTTTCTGCGCCATCTTGATGCTGTCGCCCAGGCCCACCACGCACAGCACGCGGCCGCCGTTGGTGACCAGGCGTTCGCCTTCGATGCGGGTGCCCGCATGGAAGGTGATGGCGTCTGGCGTTTCGGCCGGGATGTCGCCGATGGACGTGCCTTTGACAGGGTCGTCCGGGTAGCCGGCGGCGGCCATGACGACGCCAACGGCCGTGCGGCGGTCCCATTCCAGTTCCACGGCGTCGAGCGTGCCGTTGACGGCGTGTTCCATGACGGTGACCAGGTCGGTTTTCAGGCGCGCCATGATGGGCTGCGTTTCCGGGTCGCCCATGCGGCAGTTGAATTCCAGGGTCTTCGGCGTGCCCTTGTCGTCGATCATCAGACCCGCGTACAGGAAGCCTGTAAACGTGATGCCGTCCTTGGCCATGCCCTGGATGGTCGGCACGATGATCTCGCGCATGACGCGCGCATGCATGGCTGGCGTGACGATGGGCGCAGGCGAATACGCGCCCATGCCGCCCGTGTTCGGGCCCTGGTCTTGGTCCTTCAGGCGTTTATGGTCCTGGCTGGTGGCCAGCGGCAGGATGTTCTTGCCGTCGCACATGACGATGAAGCTCGCTTCTTCGCCGGCCAGGAATTCTTCGATGACGATGCGCGCGCCGGCGTCGCCGAACTGGTTGTCAGACAGCATCATGTCGACTGCCTGATGTGCTTCTTCCAGGGTCATGGCAACGACGACGCCCTTGCCGGCGGCCAGGCCGTCTGCCTTGATGACGATAGGCGCGCCCATGGCGTCGACGTAGGCGTGCGCCGGGGCGACGTCGGAAAAGGTCTGGTAGGCGGCTGTCGGGATGCCGTGGCGCTGCATGAAGGCCTTGGCGAAATCTTTCGACGATTCCAGTTGCGCCGCTTCCTTCGTCGGGCCGAAGATTTTCAGGCCGCGCGAACGGAACAGGTTGACGATACCGGCGGCCAGCGGCACTTCCGGACCGACGACCGTCAGGCCGATGTGTTCCTGTTGAACGAAGTCGGCCAGCAATTGCGGGTCGCTGATGTCGAGATTGACCAGGCGCGCATCGCGCGCGGTGCCGCCGTTGCCCGGCGCGACATACACCATCTGTATGCGTTCGGACTGGGCCAGTTTCCAGGCCAGGGCGTGTTCGCGGCCGCCAGAGCCGACTACCAGAATTTTCATAGGGACCGTTCGTTCAGTGTGGGTTGCAGGGCGGCGGTGCCGCCCTTGAGGTGGACTGCTTGCTTGTCGACTTAGTTTTCAATTAGTGCGTTGGTGAACACTTCCTGGACATCGTCCAGCAGTTCCAGCGCATCGATCAGCTTTTGCATCTTGATGGCGTCGTCGCCCGCGTACACGGTTTCCGTCGCCGGCTTCATGATGACTTCGGCCACTTCGGCCTTGAAGCCGGCCGCTTCCAGTGCTTCCTTGACGGTGGCGAAATCGTGCACGGGGGTGACCACTTCGAAGCCGCCTTCTTCATCGGCGATGACGTCGTCGGCGCCCGCTTCCAGGGCCGCTTCCATCAGCTTGTCTTCGTCGGTGCCCGGCGCGAACAGCAGCTGGCCGCAATGCTGGAACATGAAGGCGACCGAGCCTTCGTTGCCCATGTTGCCGCCATTCTTGTTGAAGGCGTTGCGCACTTCGGCCACCGTGCGCACCTTGTTGTCGGTCATGCATTCGACGATGACGGCTGCGCCGCCCACGCCGTAGCCTTCGTAGCGCACTTCTTCGTAGTTGGCGCCATCGACGCCGCCGCTGCCGCGGTTGATCGCGCGCTGGACGTTGTCCTTCGGCATGTTCGCGTCAGCCGCCTTGTCGACCGCCAGGCGCAGGCGCGGATTGGTGATGGCGTCGGCGCCGCCCATGCGGGCAGCGACCGTGATTTCCTTGATCAGGCGCGTCCAGATTTTGCCGCGCTTGGCATCGGTGGCAGCCTTTTTATGCTTGATATTGGCCCATTTGCTATGTCCTGCCATGTCGAATCTTCCTTAGACGGGTGTTCAATTGTGGCCGACATTTTAGCATATCGGCCCCCTGCCAAGCGGCATGGCCGCGTCATCAGGATGACACAATCTGTTGCTAAAGTGACGCGCTTTCACCATATCGAGGGCGCGACATCATGGCAAGTCAAATGGACAGGCGGCAATTTCTGAAATTGGGCGGCTTTATTACGGTTTCCGTGGCGACCGCCGGCCTGGCCGCCTGCGGCAGTACCGATTACAGCGATCCTGGCGTGCCGCTGGCGTCGGGCAGCGACTGGAAATTCCCGCAAAGCGTGGCTTCGGGCGATCCGCGCGCCGACAGCGCCATGCTGTGGACGCGCGTCGTGCCCGCCAGTTTCGACGCCGTCGCGCCCGCCGTAGCCAGCAAGTCGGACGTGGCCGTGCGCCTGATCGTCAGCGCCAGCGACAATTCGTCCGCCCTGGGCGGCAATACGGCCCTGGCCGGTACGCCCATCGTCGACGCGAAATTGCCCCTGAAGGCCGATTTCGACAATACCCTGCGCCACAAGGTGACTGGCTTGCAGCCGGGCCAGGTGTATTTCTATCAGTTCATCGCCGGCGACGTGCGCTCGAACGTGGGGCGCTTCAAGACGGCACCCGCCGCCACGGCCGACGTGTCGCAACTGCAGTTCGCCTATCTGACGTGCCAGGACTGGAGCGTCAACCACTGGGGCGCGCTGTCGCACATCGCCGCCAACGAGTCGCTCGATTTTATTGTCCACCTCGGCGACTACATCTATGAAACGGTGGGCGAGGCTTTCCAGAGCGGCGCCGTGGAAAGCCGGCACGACCAGCTGAAGTTGCCCGATGGCACGTATAAAAGCGGCGCGTCCGGCGCCAAGTACGCCACCACATTGGCCGATTACCGCTACCTGTACAAAAAATACCGCACCGATGCGCGCCTGCAAGCCGTGCATGAGCGCTTCGCCTTCATCGCCATCTGGGACGACCACGAGTTCACGGACGACGCCTGGCAGGATGCGTCCACCTATGAAGGCATCGTGGCCGCCGACGGCAGCGACTTGCACCAGCCGGCCCGCCGCCGCAGCGCCAACCAGGCCTGGTTCGAATACATGCCGGCCGACGTCACCTTCGACGCCGCCGCGACGACGTTCCAGAACATCCAGATCTACCGCGATTTCCAGTTTGGCAAGCTGATGCAGCTGGTGATGACGGACGAGCGCCTGTACCGCGCCGACCACGCGATCGCCGAATCGACCATCAACCCGTCCACGGGCAAGCCGCTGGGCAGCATCGGCAGCCGCTATCTGGTGCCGCAAGCGCTGTTCGACAGCGCGGAAGGGCAGAAAATGGCCGCCGCCACGAAAGCTGGCGCCGACCCGCTGGCCGCTGTCGGCATGCTGGGCGCTACCCAGCGCGACTGGTGGAAGAGCAAGATGAAGGCGGCCACGTCCACCTGGAAGCTGTGGGGCAATGAAGTGTCGCTGCTGCGCATGGGCTTGAATGGCACGGATGCGATTGCCACCCTGCTGGCGCTGAGCGCCATGTCGAACCTGGGCAAGGCTATCGCCAGCACACTGCCTTTGGTGAGCGGCAGCGTACCGCTGGCCTCCAGCATCGTCGCGGCCTCGACGGCGGGCGCATCGACGAGCGTGGCGCAGGCAGCGGCCATGGCGATTGCCGGCGCGGCCGCGAATGCCAGCGCGCAGGGCGCCGCTGCCGTGGGCGCCGGCTTGAGCGCGGCCCAGGCCGGCATCACGGTGGCCGCCTTTAACAGCGGCTCGCCTGCCGCTGCCGCGCAAGTGATCGCCTTCGGCTGGATCAAGCCAGACGTGCAGGCCAAGGGCGCAGCGTCAAGCTTTGTCGCCGCTTCCGGCCAACAAGCGGCGCTGGCGCCCTTCTTCACGCGTTTCCTGCTCAATTGCGACCAGTGGGATGGTTACAATAGCGAGCGCAAGAACCTGATGGCGCACCTGAAGACGAATGCCATCGGCAATGTCGTCGCCATCACGGGCGATATCCATTCCTTCTTTGCCGGCACGGTCAGCGATGACTTCGATGCGGCCGGCGGCGGCACGCCTGTCATGGTGGACCTGGTGTCGGCCGGCATCAGCTCGGACTCCTTCTTCAGCTACCTGAAGTCGGCCGCCGGCGCCATGGGCGATATCGGTACTCTCGTCAGCTACCCGCTGGCCATACCCGTCACGGGCCTGGGCACGCTCAATCTCGACATCAACTTGCTCGACTACACCATGGGCAAGGCGGCGCCTAGCGTCGACAGCCTGCTGGAGCAATTGCGCGTGCAACTGCGCGGCGCCCTGGCCGCCAAGGGCGTGCCGGAAGCGCAACTGGATACGACAGTTTCTGCCGTGCAGGCTGGCTTGAAAGCGAGCACTGACTTCAATGCAACCCTGCTGGGCCTGGCGCAGCAATTGTCCGGCCTGGGCAACAACCCGTGGATCAAGCACCTGAACACGGATGCGCAGGGCTACACGGTGGTCACTTTGACGCCAGGCAAGCTGGTGGCGCAGTTCAAGCAGGTGAATAAACTGATCGGCACGGCGGCGCCTTCGAACGTGATTGCGCGCGTGACGACGGCCACGGTGGCGGCGGGCGCGGTGGCGGTGGTGGTGGCGTAACTTATGCGGTCAGACCCTCAATGCCGCTAACTTGGAGCCTTGCGCTGTCGTTTGCGGGGGGGCTGACCCCAGCTTTTGCCTTACAATCTGGGCATGAGCTCCAGTTCCCCGCAAGCATCCCCTGCATCGCTTCCCCGTTCCGTCTACCTCGGTGGCCTGGCCATCGCCGTGGGCGGGGCGGTGCTGTTTTCCACCAAGGCCATCGTCGCCAAGCTGCTGTACCGCTACCAGATCGATGCCGTCACCCTGATCGCCTTCAGGATGATCTTTTCGCTGCCCGTGTTCGCCGTCATCGCCTGGTGGAAGATGCGCACGGAGCCGCCGCTATCGAATAGCGACCGCTGGCGTCTGGTCGGGCTGGGTCTCGTCGGCTATTACCTGTCCAGCTATCTGGACTTTCTCGGGCTGCAATACATTTCCGTGGGCCTGGAGCGCCTGATCCTGTTCCTTACGCCCACCTTCGTGCTGCTCATTACCACCGTGTACTTCAAGCAGAACATCAGCCGCCTGCAGTGGCTGGCCTTGCTCACCTCGTATTGCGGCATCGTGCTGGTCTTCGTACACGACTTGCAGGGCGGTGCCAGCAATGTGGCGTTCGGTTCCACCCTGGTGCTGGGCTCGGCCTGCTCGTATGCCGTGTATCTGCTGGGCTCGGGCGAACTGGTGAAGCGCATCGGCTCGATGCGGCTCGTTTCCTACGCGATGTGCGTGGCCAGCTTTGCCTGCATCGCCCAGTTTTTCATTTTGCGTCCCGTCGAGCTGCTGATACAGCCCATGCCCGTGTATGGCTTGTCGTTATTGAATGGCATCTTTTGCACGGTGATGCCCGTCTTCATGACGATGATCGCCGTCGAGCGTATCGGCGCGCCGGTCGCCTCGCAGGCCGGCATGATCGGCCCCGTATCGACCCTGTTCCTGGGCGCCATGATCCTCGATGAACCGATCACCCACTGGCAACTGGCGGGCACCAGCCTGGTATTGGCCGGTATTTACTTGCTGTCGAAAAAGAAATAATTCCTCCACCCACTGAATTGGTCCTCACCATGAAAACACGCATCGCCCTGATTGCCCACGACAAGAAAAAAGATGACATGATTACCCTGGCGGGCGAATACCTGGACTTTCTCAAAGGCTGCGAACTGTCGGCCACGGGTACCACGGGCGGCCGCCTGATCGCGGAACTGGGCCTGAGCGTCGAGCGCAAGCATTCCGGCCCGTTCGGCGGCGACTTGCAGATCGGCTCCCTGCTGGTGGAAGGCTTGATCGATTGCGTGATCTTTCTGCGCGACCCGATGACGCCACAGCCGCACGAGCCGGACATCAACGCCCTGGTGCGCGCCTGCGACGTGCACAACGTGGCGTGCGCGACGAATCTGTCGTCGGCGCACCTGGTGCTGTCGCAGCTGCAGGCGCGGGCCAACGCCGCCGCCTGATACACCTGAATGAGGAGATGAGCATGAGCGCAACGATTAGCACCAAGGCGATCCGCGTACAGCGCGTGGGCGGCCCGGAAGTGATGGAATACGTGGACGTGGAACTGCCGCCGCCCGGCCCGGGCGAGGCACGCGTCAGGCATGAGGCCATCGGCCTCAATTTCATCGACGTGTATTTCCGCACGGGCCTGTACCCGCAGCCGCTGCCGAATGGCCTCGGCGTCGAGGGCGCGGGCATCGTCGAGGCGGTGGGCGAGGGCGTCAGCGAAGTGAAAGTGGGCGACCGGGTGGCGTATGCGGCACGCATCAATGGCGCGTATGCGCAGCAGCGCAACTTGCCGGCGGCCATGCTGCTGGTGCTGCCAGAGCGCATCGCTTTCGATACGGCGGCTGCCATGATGCTGCAAGGCTTGACGGTGCAATACCTGTTCCACCGCACGGTGGCGCTGAAGGCGGGCGATACCATCCTGTTCCACGCTGCCGCGGGCGGCGTGGGCTTGATCGCTTGCCAGTGGGCGAAGGTGCTGGGCGTGAACCTGATCGGCACGGCCGGTTCCGATGAAAAGGCGGCGCTGGCCAAGGCCCACGGCGCCGCCCACGTCATCAACTACAACACGGAAAACTTCGTTGAGCGCGTGCGCGAGATCACGGGCGGCAAGGGCGTCTCTGTGGTCTACGATTCCATCGGCAAGGAGACGTTTACGGGCTCGCTCGACTGCCTGGCCCCGCTGGGCATGATGGTCAGCTTCGGCAACGCGTCCGGTCCCGTGCCGGCCTTCACCCTCAGTGAACTGGCCTCGCGAGGTTCGCTCTTCATCACGCGCCCGGCCTTGTTCAGCTATGCCTCCAACCGCGCGAACCTGGAAGAAATGGCCACCTCGCTGTTCGGCGTCGTCAGCAGCGGCGAAGTCAAAATCAAGATCAACCAGCGCTACGGTTTAAGCCATATCGCCCAGGCGCACGCGGACCTGGAAGGGCGCAAGACGACCGGCTCGAGCATCATCGTGCCATGAGCGGCGGCAGCGAAAACGACGGCACGCCGAAGTTCGGCCGCCTGCTGATCGTGCTGTTGCTGGCCGTGGCCCTGATCGGCGTACTGACCTTTGCCGCCGAGGCGTATTATTCTTGAGTGAAAAAAAACCGGCTTGCGCATCGCTGCACAAGCCGGTTTTTTGGTGTTGCCACGTAATTATTCCACCTTGACTTCAACCTTGCGCGGCACGCCGCTCTGGCCGGGGAAGTCGGCAAAGGCGCTGGCCACCATGGCCGGCATCACCTGCGACGTGGCGCGCTTGTTGCTGGTCGATTGCACAGTCACGTCGTACAGTTTCTTGCCGTTGCGGTCATTGATCGTCACGCGCAATTCGCGTTCGTATTTATGGCGCACGCTTTCTTCCATGTCCATCGGACCATACCAGTAGGGGTTGTAGCCAAAGCGGCCATAGCCTGGCCATGCGCCGTAGCGGTAGCCGTAGCGGCCAGGCCAGTAGCCTGGGCCATACCAGAATGGGTCGGTGGCTTGCAGCACGCGCTCAGGATAGTCGACGGTGGAAAATTGCATCGCCACGCGCAAATTGGCGGCTGCAGGGCCGGAAGCTTCGCCGAAGCCGTGCCTGGCCAGTTCCGCGCGTACCAGGTTCTGGTAGCTGCGGTACTCCAGCGTGTCGTTTTCCGCCGCTGGCGCCTCGAAGGCATACGATTTGTCCTGCAATTGCGCAGGCCACTCATGGAAGACGGTCACATCGCTGCGTATGGTGGTGGCGCATCCAGTCAGCAACACGGTCAATGCGACCATCATGATGGTGAGATATCGTTTCATTGCATGACCTCCTGATAGTAGACGCAATTCATCGCTTAGTATTATAAGAATAGTTCCATTTGTTTCTATTCATTATTACAGAATGTTACCTGGCATGTCGGCGTGCAAGGGAATCCAACATTCCTGAGCTGAATCGCGACTATCGGGGGCTGGTGTTGGTAAAATAGGCTTTTGCCTCCGCTCCCACCCATTCCCTATGCGCACAGACAGCCCTCAGACGATTTACCGCAAAGATTACACGCCGCCCAGCTTTCTGGTTGACAGCGTCGAACTTGGTTTCGATCTTGATCCCGCCCGCACAGTGGTGGCGAGCAGGATCAGTATGCGCCACAACCCGGCCAGCAGCAGCCGCAGCATCGAATTGCACGGCGAGCACATCGAACTGGTGCAGGTGCGCCTGAATGGCAAGCTGCTGAAACCGTCACAGTACAAGCTGACGGCCAGCATGCTGACCATCCCCAAGGCCCCGGACGAGGTGCTGCTCGATATCGAAACCGTGCTGGCGCCGCAAGACAACACCTCGCTGTCCGGCCTGTACGTATCGAACCATAATTTCTTCACACAGTGTGAGGCCGAGGGCTTCCGCCGCATCACCTTCTTCCCGGACCGCCCGGACGTGATGGCCAAATACACGGTCATGCTGCGCGCCGACAAGGACAAATATCCGGTGCTGCTATCGAACGGCAACCTGATCGAAGAGGGCGACCTTGATGACGGCCGCCATTACGCCAAGTGGGAAGACCCGTTCAAGAAACCATCCTACCTGTTCGCCCTGGTGGCGGCGCGCCTGGTGTGCCAGGAAGAACGCTACACCCTGAAGTCCGGCCGAGAAGTGCTGCTGCAGGTGTGGGTGGAAGACGGCAACCTGGATAAAACCGACTACGCCATGCAGTCGCTGAAAAACTCGATTCGCTGGGACGAGGAGCGCTTCGGCCTGGAACTGGACCTGGACCGCTTCATGATCGTCGCCGTGGGCGATTTCAACATGGGCGCCATGGAAAACAAGGGTTTGAACATCTTCAATACCAAGTATGTGCTGGCCAACTCGCGCGTGGCTACCGACGTCGATTACGCGGGCATCGAAGCGGTGGTGGGTCATGAATACTTCCATAACTGGACCGGCAACCGCGTCACGTGCCGCGACTGGTTCCAGCTGTCGCTGAAGGAAGGCTTAACGGTCTTCCGCGACCAGGAATTCTCGGCCGACATGATCGGCACGGACACGGGCCGCGCCGTCACGCGCATCGACCAGGTGCGCACCCTGCGCCAGGCGCAGTTCCCCGAAGACGCCGGGCCGATGGCGCATCCCGTGCGCCCCGATTCTTTCGTCGAGATCAATAACTTTTATACGGTCACGATTTACGAAAAAGGCGCCGAAGTGGTGCGTATGTATCAGACCCTGGTGGGCCGCGACGGTTTCCGCAAGGGCATGGACCTGTACTTCGAGCGCCATGATGGCCAGGCCGTGCAGTGCGACGACTTCCGCGCCGCCATGGCGGATGCGAATGACCGCGACTTCACCCAGTTCGAGCGCTGGTACAGCCAGGTCGGCACGCCCATCGTCACCGCTTCCACGCGCTATGACGCCGCCAGCCAGACGTTCGAGCTGACCTTGGCGCAAAGCTGCCCCGCCACGCCGGGCCAGCCGAAAAAACTGCCGTTCCACATCCCCGTCACCGTCGGCTTGCTGGCGGCCGACGGCAGCGACCTGCCGTTGCATGTGGATGGCGTGGCAGCCAACGGCGCCACCAGCGTCGTGCTGGAACTGACGCAAGCCTCGCAGACTTTCCGCTTCACGCAGGTGGCGGAATTGCCCGTGCCTTCGCTGCTGCGCGACTTTTCCGCACCCGTGGTGCTGGAGTATGACTACAGCGACGCCGAACTGCTGCACCTGTTCCGTCACGACAGCGACCCCGTCAACCGCTGGGAAGCGGGTCAGCGCCTGGCCATGGAGCGCCTGCTGAAACTGACCGGCGCCGTCGCCGCCGGCGAAGCGCTGGCGCTGGACGACACCTTCATCGAAGCGCAGCGCGCCCTGCTGGCCGACGACACGCTCGATCCAGCCTTCCGCGAACTGGCCCTGATCCTGCCATCGGAAACCATCATTGCCGAGCGCATGGCGCAAGTCGATCCGCAAGCAATCCATGCGGCGCGCCAGTTCATGCGCCGCACGCTTGCTGCAGCTTTGAAACCTGAATTGCTGGCGCAGTACCACGCCAACCAGACGCCAGGCGACTACAGCCCCGACGCCCTGTCGGCCGGCAAGCGCGCCTTGAAAAACCTGGCCCTGTCCTATTTGCTGATTGCGCCAGACGCGCAAGCAATGACGCTGGCGCAGCAGCAGTTCGACAGCGCTGGCAACATGACGGACCGCGCGGCCGCCCTGGGCGCCCTGATACATTCGGGTTCCGCGCAACATGCGCAGGCGGCACTGGCCGGTTTTTATAGCGACTTCGAAAACGAAGCGCTGGTGGTCGACAAGTGGTTCGCCATGCAGGCGGCCGCGCCAGCGACCGATGTGCAGGCCGTGCGCCAGTTGATGACGCACCCGGCGTTCACCTTGAAAAATCCGAACCGCGCGCGCAGCCTGATCTTCAATTTCACCAACGCCAATCCATCGCAGTTCCACGCGGCAGACGGCAGCGGCTACGCCTTCTGGGCCGAGCAAGTCATCGCGCTCGACGCCCTGAACCCGCAGGTGGCGGCCCGCCTGGCACGCTCCATGGACCGCTGGCGCCGATACGTGCCCGCGCTGCAAGGCCTGATGCGCGACGCGCTGGAAAAAGTCGCCGGCCAGGCCAGCCTGTCGAATGACGTGATGGAAGTGGTCAGCAAGGCTTTAGCGAACTAGCACGGCAAATCATCACCAAAACAAAAGGGAATTCATGAAACGCATCAGTCTTACGCAATACCTGGTTGAAGAGCAGCGCTCGAACAACAGCATTCCGGCCGAACTGCGCCTGCTGATCGAAGTCGTTGCGCGCGCCTGTAAAACCATCAGCCACGCCGTCGGCAAGGGCGCACTCGGTGAAGTGCTGGGCACGGCCGACACGGAAAACGTGCAGGGCGAAGTACAGAAAAAACTCGACATCATCTCCAATGAGATCCTGCTCGAAGCGAACGAATGGGGCGGCCACCTGGCGGCCATGGCGTCGGAAGAGATGGAGTCGATCCACCCGATCCCGAACCGCTATCCGAAGGGCGAATACATGCTGCTGTTCGACCCGCTGGATGGCTCGTCTAACATCGACGTCAACGTTTCCATCGGCACCATTTTCTCCGTGCTGAAAGCGCCGGAAGGCATGGGGCAGCCGACCGAGCAGGACTTCATGCAGGCGGGCAGCAAGCAAGTGGCGGCCGGCTACGCCGTGTACGGCCCGCAAACCATGCTGGTGCTGACCTTCGGCAATGGCGTGAACTGCTTCACCCTGGACCGCGAAATGGGTTCGTGGGTCCTCACGCAAAGCAATATGCAGATTCCGCCGACGACCAAGGAATTCGCCATCAATATGTCGAACGCGCGCCACTGGCATCCGCCCGTGAAGCGCTATGTCGACGAATTGCTGGCCGGCGACACGGGTCCGCGCGGCAGCAACTTCAACATGCGCTGGATCGCCTCGATGGTGGCCGACGTGCACCGCATCCTGAACCGCGGCGGCATCTTCATGTACCCGGCCGACCTGCGCGACACCTCGATGCCGGGCAAGCTGCGCCTGATGTACGAAGCGAACCCGATGGCCTTCATCGTTGAACAGGCCGGTGGCGCGGCCACCGACGGCCAGCAGCGCATCATGGACATCGCCCCGCACAAACTGCACCAGCGCGTGCCCGTCTTCCTCGGCTCGAAAGACGAAGTAGCCCGCGTCACGTCCTACCACGCGGAGTAAACGGCGCACTTTTGCATGATTTTCAGCGGCCTGCAGCCGGGCCGCTAAAAAAATGCAAAAAAGTTCGCGTTGACACTAGCAAATTTTGTGCATTGTTTGTAGAATGTGGGTCTTCGCCGTTGTAGCTCAGTTGGTAGAGCAGCACATTCGTAATGTGAAGGTCGCCAGTTCGATTCCGGCCAACGGCACCAAGTATTCGCAGTAAAATCAAAGGGTTACACGCTTCGGCTTGTAGCCCTTTGTCGTTTCAGCTTGTAGCTCGCTTTCAGCAGGGCCGATGTAGGCTTTGCGGGGAGGGGGATTCAATCGCATACGCTGCGCAGAAGAGATGGTTACTACCAATTCGACAAGGAGCGCGCGAGTGCGCGAAAGCTCGGGTAAAGAGAAGCCGCGCCATGACATTCTTCAACGCGACATGCTGCAGCTATGGTACGGCGCGGTGTGCAAGAGGGGAAATCTGCTCATTGCCGTCTATCTGCAAGTTCTGCTGCTTACCGGTGCCAGATTTGAAGAGCTCGCTGCACTGAAGTGGGCAGACGTGAATTTTCAGTGGTGCAGCATCCTGGATAGCTAAGTCCCGTCAATCACTGGCGAGAGGCGGCCAAAGCGATTAAAGAAGCCCTCATCGAGGCGCGGCATAGACACGAGATGGTTCGCGTGCAGTTCCAGTTGGCGTCATTGGGCGGCATGACCTAGCCGCGCAGTAAAAGTTGAGGGCCATGTTTGCCAAGAGAAAATTGCGCCGAATTTCTGTTACATTATGAGTCTGAAGAAGCGTTTGCGAGTCTTGAGTTAAATAAGCGCTTAAGTGTCAATTTTTAACGATCTACAATCGCTACCGGAGATTGCCACATAATCTACCGTATAAGTGACATGTGCCGCCGGCAAACTGGTCGTCGGCATTTTTGCCGCGTTAGCGTCTGCGCCGGCGAGAGGACTTAGTGGAGGGAGGCCATTCAAGAGGACGTCGGCCAAGTTGCGAATGGCAGGGCGTCCCTGGGCAAACATGCCGGCAATTCGTCGGTAAATTGCTTGAGGGCCCTCCATGCAGCCCAACACTTTGCCGACCGCCGGAGGTAGCTCAATGATTCGACTTCTATATCTCAGCAGTGCCGTCCCCTTAATATCAGATAAGCAAGTGCAGGACATCCTGCTTTCCTCGCGTCGAAATAATTCGGCCAACTGTATCACTGGTATTCTAATCCACGGTGGCGGACTGTTCATGCAAGTTTTAGAAGGGCCGGAACAGGAGGTGCTACGGAAGTATGTGAAGATTCTGGATGATCCCAGACACAGCGGCGCACAGATTCTGTATATTTCGCCAGCGACTAATCGGATTTTTGAGAAATGGTCGATGGGGGGTATCGAGAGCGATCCATTGCAATTTCAATATATATCCAAATTGCGCGCTCGCCGTCTAGAGGCCATCGATGTAAATACGTTCACGGATACGATGCGCGAGTTTGCAAAGAGGCTGAGAGACGCGAAGTAGGGTTTGACCAGAAAACCCTGCTTGTGGCGGCCGTTGGTCAATGCCCAGGAGTAAGCTGGATACTCAGCATCTCAGCTTTGATTAGCAGCACCTCAGGCGCAAGCGAACATCTGGCAGGTGGCCTATATGCAGTACTTCTTACGCTAAGCCATTTTACTTAACCATTCCTCAATTGCCTCTCCGGTGAGAGGTCGGCTATATAGATACCCCTGGCCCTTGTCGCATCCCTGCGCGTAAACCACCGCTGCTTGCTGTGCAGTCTCTATTCCCTCCGCGACTGTATTCATGCCTAAGCTACGCGCAACTTTCACAGTTGCTTCTATTAAAACTTCATGATGGCGGCTGGTACCGGCTAAGGTAACAAATGAACGGTCAATCTTGACGGTATCGACGGGCAATAGGTGCAGGCTCGATAAGGAGGAATAACCGGTTCCAAAATCATCCAGGGCGAGCTTGACCCCAAGCTCTTTCAGACGGAGTAACTGTTCTTGGATGTCTTTTCCCTGAGCCGCCAAACTTTCGGTAATCTCCAACTGCAATTTATCTGGCTCCATTCCGCTGGCTGCGAGAATGGCATTAACCTTGCAGCACAAATCTTCTTGGCTGAGCTGCGCACGTGATAAATTTACTGCAAGTAGCCGGGGTGCTCGCGTTCCCAATCGCTGCTCCCAGCGCACAAAATCGCGGCATGCCATTTCCAACACTTTTTCACCGATTGCTCCGATCAGGCCACAGTCCTCGGCGATGCCGATGAACTCCACGGGACCGACTACCCCTCGTACCGGATGTTGCCACCTTACCAAGGCTTCGACGCCTGCAACCGGATCAAACTTCCCGCCAGCCAAGAGCCCTACCACAGGCTGATATAAATTATATAATTCTCCTCGCTCTATTGCATATCGGAGATCTGTTTCCATGCCTCCGCGCAACAACGCATCCTCGCGCATCTGCGGTCTAAATACCTCAAAACGATTCCCTCCTCCGGCCTTGGCGACGGCCATGGCAATCGCAGCGTCGCGAAGCAGATCATCAGCTTCATACGCTTCAGAGTCTAGTATCCTTACACCTGCGCTGAACGTACACGTGAGCTCATGATTCCCTATACGGTATGGTTCGCTCAGGCGGTCAAGCAATCGCGCAGCAATACGTGATGCAACGCTACGATCAGCAAGTCCATCCAATATCACTGCGAACTCGTCGCCTCCCACTCTTGTTGTCAGCTCAGCCGAAGTACGCTTTACAGGTGGCCGGCTACTCGATCTTACTGTCGTGCGCAGGCGTTCCGCCACAAGAACAATGACCTGATCTCCGACCTCATTGCCCAGGGTGTCATTGATCTGCTTAAAACGATCAAAGTTGATGAACAGCACAGCGCAATCATCGCCGCTGGGGGCACGTGTGCGCTGTGTCATCGTATGTAACAATTCGAGTGCGCCCGCGCGATTAGGCAACTGTGTCAACGCATCCAGCTTTGCTGCACTCGCGAGACGACTAGCCAGTAGGCGTTGCTCTCGTACTACCTCATGAGTAGCGTCCAGTAATATTGCCATTAAGCGATTGCCATCAACTTTAAGTAGGCCTAGTGACAATACTGCGGGACTGTCAGGATGATGTCGTTGATTCTCATTTACCGCGACCCTCATACCCTCGCAGATCAGTCCTTGCTCAGGTTTGAAGTTAGTGCACAGGCGCTGCAGATCCGGTGCATACGGCTGTAGTACCTGAAAAAAATTGACAAGATCCCCATCCTGAGAAAGCGGCATTAACAATTGTGAGGCCATAGGGTTGAGCATCTCTATGCTGCCGTCTACTTGCAGCTGTATGAGCGCAACAGGAGCACGGTACAAAAACTGTATTAAAGCCTCATAGGCACTGTCACTTTCACCGCTCATGGCCTACTCCTATATGTTTCGTAGGAAAATCAGCTGCATCACTGTCCAAGAATGCGACTTGGTTTCGACCTCGGCGTTTCGCTGCATACAGGGCTTGGTCGGCGCGCTTCATCAGTCCGTCGAATCCCGTCAGGCTGTCGTCCATTGCCGCAACGCCTATGCTAATAGTGTATGCGATGACATGCTGTTCATATATGGCGGGAATGAGTTGTACTTGTGCCCTTAGACGCTCCGCCACCGCCATTGCATCGGTCAGATCCACAGAGGGCAAAATCACCGCAAATTCTTCGCCTCCGATGCGCGCCAGTACGTCAACCTGTCGACATACGCTCTTCATCGTGGCAGCCAGATGGCACAGCACTGCATCGCCTGCCGGGTGACCGTATTGGTCGTTGATCGCCTTGAAATGGTCGGCATCGAGCATGATCAACGACACAGGCCGCAATGCGTTTTTGCGGCGCAGTATCTCCAGATCTGCAGCGTCGAAAAAAGCGCGGCGGTTTGACAGGCCGGTGAGGTGGTCGCAATAAGCCGCCTTGCGAAGATTCTCGCTGGCATCACGCTTATCTGAAATGTCCCGAATGATCATGCAATAGGCAGCTTCTTCATCGTTCATCTGAATGGGCTGAGAGCTCTCATCGATACGGATGGGCAGTGGCGAGATCATTGCGCTACCCCAGAATTCTCGGCCGTCGGCGCGTAGCCGCGCTCCCTCATCCAAGGCCCAGCCGTTCTCGTCTGCCTCCCGCAAACGGTCCAGTTGCTGTTCTGGGGTGGTCGCCTCGGAGGGGTAAAAAATTGCATATGGCTGCCCCTTGATGCTCGGTGTATGGCCGGTGACCCGTCCAATGCTTTCATTCCAGGACTCGATGCGACCTCGCTTGTCTAAGCTAACCAACGCGTAGTCGGCAATATTAGTCATGATCGCGTTAAGCCAAGCATCCGTCGTGCGCAGCTGTCGTTCGCGCCTGTCCTGCAGGGTGATATCGTTCAGTACCGCCATCAGCCGCTCCGCATCCAGCTTCAGCATACTCAACGATAGCACCTGCGGGCCGCTAGCCGCGCCATCCGCGTGCAGGTAAAGCCGGGTTGCGTCGCAGATTTGGCCATAGTTTGCACAAAACTGACTGCACTGCAGTTGCAGGTCGGGTGCAACCGGCGCGAGAGCATCGAACAGATTGGTCAGCTCGCCGTCTCGGCTCAGCGGCATCAGCAGTTGGGCCGAAAGCGGATTGAGCATGATGATGGTACCGTCCGACGAGATTTGAACCAGGCCTACCGGCGCCATGTACAGAAACTGAAGCAATGCTTCGTATTCCTGAGACTCCTCAGAATGGATGAGGCTGCTCATAAGCGGTGCACCAGGACGTAGGATAGATCGGCCGCTGGATCCGACAGCAAACGCAGCTTGACCCTTGTGGGACGCATGCGCAGTGTCAGCACATAGTTGATCGTGTCGTCCAGGGCTTGCCCGCTTTCGTGCGCGTCCACGAACCGTTGCGCGACGAGGAAATTGTTCATGCACGGCGCGATCACCATGAACAGGTCCTGCAGCAGCACGCGCTCCACGCTGAGTCCGGCCGCCTTCGATTCAAAGGTGTTATAGCGCTGAACCCGACCGTCCTTTCCGAAGCCGATGACACCGAAGCCGAGCGCATTCAGCGCAACTTCATCCATCGTTTCCAGCAGCATGGTGATGCCAGGCTGGTCAAACTGTAATTCTTCATGCATGTTCATTGTTGCCAACTCCTGTACGGATCGCAAGAGGATCTCTGTTATCGTGTTCATCAAGCTGTATGGTGTCTCCAAACCTCACCCAGCAGCGCGTCCATACAAGCGTGGCTTGTCCATCCATATTACGCTCCATCTGCCCCTGGACCATCGCTGATGATCCAGTCGGTAAGCTTGCCCTGCAGGTTCACTGGCAGAGCGGCACCGACCGTGAACGACACCGGGCGCGCCGCAGGCGGCAAGCGCTCCCTGACCCAGGACGCCAACTGGTCCGGCAGGCGCTCGGCCCCGCCGAAGTGCTCGGCCACCACGAACGCCTTCAGCCGGTGCCCTTCGTCCGCACGCATCAGCCGCACGTGGGCCTCGCTTACGCCAGGATGGCGCTTGAGCATCTCTGCCACCTGCGCCGGATAAACATTCCTGCCACCAACCTGCACTGCCTGGTCGCGCCGGCCCACGGGGACGAAACTATTCTCGCCCTGCCAGTCGATCTGATCCTGGCAGTCGCAGCGCAGTTCGGTGCCGTCGGGTGCCTGACGCAGCAAAGTGTCGGTGGACGCAGAGCGCCGCCAGTGCGGCAGCAAGACATAGGGCCGGCGCGCATCGGTGCGCCAGCCCACACCTGCGGTTTCGCTGCTACCGTATACTTCTGCCATATACAAGCCGGACGCGGTCAGTTGCAGTGCCACGTCGCGCGGGCATGGCGCGGTTGACGTCACGCCCGCAACACCACCAGGCCAACTGGGCGCGTGTCGGGCAACGGCGGACCAAAGTTCCGGGTAGCCGATGATCACGTCCCCCTCCGTGGCCTGCGCGATCAACTCCATCGGAAGCATATTTCTCGCATCGATCAGCGAGGCGCGCACCGGGCCGCATGCCAGTGGGAGTAGCACGCTGAACAGGAAGCCATAAATGTGATGCGCAGGAACGGTATAGATGACGCGCCGCGCATGCGGCAGTTGTGCTGCGAAAAAGCATGCCTCTTGCCATAGCATGTCGAGTTTGTGGGGGCAGCACTTGGGCACGCCGCTGCTGCCGGAGGTTTTAAAGCTCAGCTCGGCGCTGTAATGGTCCAGGCCGTTACTGGCGCAGGCGATCCACTGCTCCAGCGTCGTGCACCCCAGCAACGCTTGGTCGGCGCCACTCTCGTGCAGATGTAAACAAGCGGAGATTGCCGTCGCAAGGGCGTAGCGCTCCAGTGAGTCGATACCTAAGTCAGCTTCCAGCTGCAGCCCTCCCGGCCACGGCAACGACGGCAAACCGGCGCTTCCGCGCCGCATCATGATCAATTCAGCGTGCATGAAGTCCGACACAAAACGGCGCAGCAACTCCCCGTCATGCCACCAGTTGGCGCAGTGCCGGTATGCTGCTTGAGTCTGTTTCACTTTAAGCCTTCAAGCGCTACTCTGAGCATGTGGCGGACTATATCGTCAGGCGCCATCTTGGTGTATTTCTGCAAATACTCGACCGCAGGGTCACAGGTTCGAGCGTAATAGCTGAATAATATAACGTCGGTGGGCAGTTCTCGGTTCAACTGCCCCTGCTGCTGTGCCAGCTTCACCAAGGCCTCGAGCTGCCGGTTCAGTTTCATTACTCGCAGCATGTACTTCACATTGCGGATCAACATGTCGCGCACGTGCGGGCTGGTCGATGGCAGGAACGGCAGTCCGCCGTTCAGGCGCACACGCAACGCCCACTCCAGCAGGGACGACAATTTCTGCAGGGGAGTAAGCGCAGTGTCCAGCGCGGCGACATAATCGAGCGCGCCGTCAAGCAGCCGTATCAGCGCTTCACCGACTAGCTCTTCCTTTGATTTAAAGTGCTTGTAAAGGCTGGGCTTGGAGATGCCAACGGTACCGGCGACGTCATCCATGGTCATCAAGTCATAGCCTTTTTGGCTCAGTACCGCCGTTGCGGCATCAAGGATAGCGTTCTCGCGCAGCTTAAATGCTTGATTTTTAAAGCTTAGTCTTGGAAGGATACTCATTGGTAATTTTCGATACTAATCAGTAGCTTTTATTATTTGGAGGTAGTAATATTAGCACGTCAGTAAAAAATGGTCAGAATAATCAACAAAACGACATGAGCCCGCCACGCAAACGTATCGCCATCATCGGCTCCGGCATTTCAGGCCTGGCCAGCGCCTATTTTCTCAACCGCAAGCACGACGTCGTGCTATTCGAGTCCGCCGGCTATCTCGGCGGCCACACCAACACCGTGGACGTGACGCTGGAAGGGCGCTGCCATGGTGTCGATACGGGCTTTTTGGTCTATAACGAGCGGACCTATCCCAACCTTGTGGCGCTTTTCGACGAGCTCGGTGTAGATAGTATCGCCAGCGACATGTCGTTCGGCGTGTCCATGGACGGCGGCGCGCTGGAATGGGCAGGCGCAAGCCTAGATACCGTGTTCGCGCAGCGCGTCAACGTCGGTTCACCTACCTTCCTGCTCATGCTGTGGGACATCCTGCATTTCAACCGCAACGCGGAGCGTTTTCTGCAGTTGTCGAACCAGACCCCGCTGACGCTGGGACAACTTCTGCAGCAGGAGAGCTATGGCGCGCGCTTCCGCGACGCCTACCTGCTGCCGATGGCGGCGGCAATCTGGTCCAGTTCGCCAAGCGATATCTTGCAATTTCCTGCGGCGACCTTTTTGCGTTTCTGTCTCAACCACGGTCTGTTGCAGGTCAACGACCGTCCACAGTGGCGCACGGTCGCAGGCGGAGCCTGCCACTATGTCAACAAGATCGCCGCCACGCTGCCTGACGTTCGTCTGAACACGCCGGTGTATTCTGTGCGGCGCAGCGCGGGCGGCGTTCAGGTGTGGAGCAGCAGCGCGGTCGCCGACGAGTTCGATGCCGTCGTGTTCGCCACCCACGCGCCGACCACGCTGGCCATGCTGCACGACGCCAGCCAGACAGAGCGCGCCATCCTTGGCGGCGTGCGCTACCAGCCCAACACGGCCTACCTGCACACAGACGCGAATCTTATGCCAAGGCGGCGCAAGGTCTGGTCGGCCTGGAACTACCTGGCGGGCGCACAGTCGGACGGGCAGCGTCCAGTGTGCGTGAGCTACTGGCTGAACCAGTTGCAGGCATTGCCATTCGATGCACCGGTGATCGTAACGCTCAACCCGCACACTCTGCCGGCCGACAGCAAACTGCTGGCGAAGTTCAACTACGCCCACCCGGTGATGGACCTGGCCACCGTACGCGCGCAGCAGCAGCTGGCGCAGATCCAGGGCAAGGGCGGTGCCTGGTTCGCCGGCGCCTGGACCGGCTATGGCTTCCACGAAGACGGCCTGAAATCGGCACTGCGCATCTCCGCAGCATTTGACACGGCGCCAGTATGGAGTGTGCTGTCATGAAGCAGCCGGCCGCCCAACTGTTGCACGGCCAGGTGACGCATACGCGCCTGCGTCCGGTGCCGCACCGCTTCGTCTATCCGCTATTTTATGTGCGCTTGAACCTGGCCCGGCTGGACGAATGTCATTCTCGCTGGTTCGGCGTGGACCGCTTGCGGCCGCTGTCGATACGGCGGCGCGACTATGGCCCGCGCGATGGCTCCAGTCTGGAACAATGGATACGCGCTCTGCTGCGCGACCACCACATCGATGCGGATGGCGAAATCTGGCTGCAAACCTTTCCCCGCGTTGCTGGCTATGTATTTAATCCCGTCAGCTTCTGGCATTGCCACGACGCGGCTGGCCAGCTGCGCGTCGTGCTGGCCGAGGTTAACAACACCTTCGGCGAAAGCCACCGCTACCTGATGCGCATCGCCCACACGGAGGGTGGCTCGTCCACGGCCACTGCTGTCAAGCAGATGCACGTGTCGCCGTTCTGCGAGGTGCGGGGACACTACCGCTTCCGCTTCCGCCTGGACGGTGCCAGCCACTGCACCGGGCTTGATTATCACGACGGCGACGGCGTGCTACTGCGCACCGCGCTTAGCGGCCGCCCCGTGCCGATGACCGACAGCGCATTGGCTTTTGCCCTGCTGAGCTATCCGCTTCTGGGGCTGGGCATCGTGTTCCGCATTCACTGGCAGGCGTTCAGGCTCTGGCTGAAACACGTGCCGTTTTTCAGCAAGCCGCCTGCCCCCGCCCATCAAACCACCGTGCACCAGGAGACTGTCCGATGAATCGCACCTTGTCCACCGCCACGCTGTCCGCCCCCGCTGGCGCCCGGCTATTCCTCAGGCTACTGAACAATATCCGTCACGGGCACCTGGAACTGATCACCCCCTGCGATACGCGCATGGTGTTCGGCGACGCCCATGCGTCTTCCGGCGCGACGCTCAAGCTGCACGACTGGCGCGCCTGCCAGCGTATCCTGCGCGCGGGTGACATCGGCTTTGCCGAGGCCTACGCGGCTGGCTGGGCCAGCACGCCCGACCTGACCGCGCTGTTGCGCCTGGCGCTGCGCAACGAAGCGTCGCTGGACCAGTTGGTGTTCGGCGGCGCGCTGGCGCGCTGCTGGTACCGGCTGCGGCACTGGCTGCGCCCCAACACGCGCAAGGGCAGCCAGCGCAATATCCACGCGCATTACGATATTGGCAACAACTTCTACCAGTTCTGGCTCGATCCCAGCTGGACGTATTCCAGCGCGCTGTTCGACGGCGACTACGAGCTGACGCTGCAGGACGCCCAGCGGCGCAAGTACCAGCGTATCATCGACACGCTACAACTACGGCCCGGTCAGTGTGTGCTGGAAATCGGCTGCGGCTGGGGCGGCTTTGCTGAACATGCGGCACAGCAAGGGATCCACGTGCATGGCGTGACGATTTCGCCGTCGCAGTTGGAGGTGGCGCAGCGCCGCGTGCAGGAGCTGGGGCTGGCCGACCGCGTGCAGCTGGAGCTGTGCGATTACCGCGACCTGCGTGGCGAGTACGACGCCGTGGTGTCGATTGAAATGTTCGAGGCCGTGGGTGAGCAGTACTGGCAGCAGTATTTCCATACCGTCGCTGCGCGGTTGAAGCCCGGTGCACAGGCGCTGGTACAGTCGATCACCATCGGTGAACAGTATTTTGCGCGTTACCGCAGCAGCACCGATTTCATCCAGCAGTACATTTTCCCCGGCGGAATGCTGCCCAGTGTCGAACGATTCGAACGCCAGGCGGCCCGCAGCGGCCTGCGCCCAGTCGAACGCCACGCCTTCGGCCGCGACTACGCCGAAACGCTGCGCCGCTGGGATGCTCGTTGCCGCCTGCACCATCCGCAGATCGCGGGCCTGGGCTTCGATGAACACTTCATGCGGATATGGCATATGTACTTTGCCTATTGCGAGGCTGCCTTTGACGAAGGGCGAACCGATGTTGTTCAATTCCTGCTCCAGAAGGCCTAGTCGGCCATGACGTCGCTGTGGCGCCTAGGCCCGGCCACGCCGATGTTCAGGAGACGCGCATGCGCACCCTGAATCGGCCCATCGCTGATCACTTATTTTTTGCTGGCAAAATGAACGATACTGAACCACTCCTGACATGGTATGCCTCGCTGACCCCGGACACCGTTGGACGGGCGGGCGAATTCTACGCGGCGGACGCGCAGTTTCGCGATCCGTTCAACAATGTTTACGGCGTTGCAGCGATAGAGGCGATTTTCCGCCATATGTTTGACCACACCGAGCAGCCGCGCTTCATCATCGGCGAGCGCGTGGTGCAGGGCGACCAGGCCTTCGTCACCTGGCTATTCGTGTTCCACTTGCGCGGCGTGCCGTATCAAATCTCCGGCGGCAGCCATTTGCGTTTCAATGTGGACGGCCTGGTCGTGATGCACCGCGACTACTGGGATGCCGCCGAAGAGCTGCTGGAAAAGCTGCCACTGATCGGCGCCCCGATCCGATGGCTGCGCGGCCGCTTCCGCGTGCCGTTGCCCGATGCAGCAACAAAGGGGAGGAAGGCATGAACGCGGCCCAATCCATCAAGCCGGGCGCATTTCTTCAGTTGGCCGGCTGGATCGCGCTGACCGCCGCTTTTGCAGCGCTGGGCGCATTCGCCTCCGTTCACGCGGCCGTGTTTTATGCACAGCTGGACCGCCCCGGCTGGGCGCCGCCGGCCTGGCTGTTCGGTCCCGTGTGGAGCTTGCTGTATCTGATGATGGCCATCGCCGCCTGGCGCGTCGGTCGTACCGCTGCAAGCCGCGTCTACCCGGCGCTGCTGCTTTATCTGGCACAGCTGGCGGTCAACGCACTGTGGAGCTGGCTATTCTTTGCCTGGCATCTGGGCGCGGCGGCGTTTGCGTGCATCGTTGTGTTATGGCTGATGATCGCGGCGACCATCGTACTGTTCGGCCGCCACGAACGCCTCGCCGCCATGCTGCTATGGCCCTATCTGGCATGGGTCAGCTTCGCCGGGGGGCTGTGCTTCAGTATCTGGCAGCGCAACCCGTCCCTGCTCGGCTAAACGCTACAACGCACTATCAACAACAAGGAATTCCCATGACGAATGAAAAGCAGCTTGACTACCGGGTCGCCGGCACGCCTGCCTCCGCACGCATACGCGCCCGCTTGATGGCAAGCGGTGTCCGTTTCCACGCCAACGACAATATCGCCGACTACATCGAAAGCGGCGAAATGGATGAACTGCTGGACGAGGTCAGCCTGCGCATGCAGGGCGTGCTGGAGAGTCTGGTGATCGACACCGCCAACGACCACAACTCGCAGGACACAGCGCGCCGCGTGGCCAAGATGTATTTGCTGGAAGTGTTCGGCGGGCGTTACATCCCCCCACCGCCCGTGACAGAATTTCCCAACGCCGCCAACCTGAACGAGCTGATGATCATCGGTCCGATCACCGTGCGCAGCGCCTGTTCGCACCACTTGTGCCCGGTCATGGGCAAAGTATGGATAGGTGTGATGCCCAACCAGCACTCCAACCTGATTGGCCTGTCGAAGTATGCGCGGCTGGCGGGATGGATCATGAGCCGCCCGCAGATCCAGGAAGAAGCCGTGGTCCAGCTGGCCGAACTGCTGCAGGAAAAGGTCAAGCCGGACGGTTTGGCCGTGATCATGGAGGCCGATCACTTCTGCATGCAGTGGCGTGGCGTTAAAGACAATGACGCGCGTATGATCAATAGCGTCATGCACGGTTCTTTCCTCAAAGACCCCGCGCTACGGCGGGAGTTCCTCTCATTGATCAAACGCTGATACACCGTCCAAAGGAGTTCCTATGCTCGTCCGTTTACTCTATGCCAGCCGCGCTGCGGGCACTATCGATGTCGCTACCATCGGCGCCATCCTTCAGCAGTCTCGCCGCCACAATCCGCCCAGCGGCATAACCGGCGTCCTATGCCACAGCGAACGGTTTTACCTGCAGCTGATCGAAGGCGGACGCGAACAGGTCAATATCCTGTATGCCCGCATTCTCGCCGATGCACGGCACACAGGAGTAACACTGCTGCACTATGAAGAAATGAGCGAGCGTCGCTACGCTGGCTGGACGATGGGACAGACCAACCTCGACAAGCTTAACCCGGGCACGCTGCTGCGGTACTCGATGCTGCCCGAGTTCGATCCGTTCGCACTTGTCGGAGACAGTTCGCTCTCGCTGGTCGACGAGTTGATGGCTGGCGCTGCGGTCCTTGGTCGGGCATAAGGGCGACGCGCGATCACATCTGCACGGAAGCTGTCGAGGCATCGGCCGCTTGCGGCGGGTACATGTTCAATGTTGTTGCATTTAACTCGAAAAACAGTCGAGTCTGTTCCCGGCTCATGGGGAGTTGGTGTGGCGATGAACTGGATTTGTAGCGGTGTCTTCAGCGATTTTCGTCTGTTATCTGCCGATTGCACGATATAATCAGGGATTATAGGTTCATTCTCGGTTCGATTTATGGTGCAATCTTTACTTCCTGCTCAGGTCGACAATAGTCAGCCTGTTCAATATCGCAGCGGGGTCGCCGCCAGACTTGCTGGCTTGCCGGTTGAAACGTTGCGCGTGTGGGAGCGTCGTTACGGCATCTCCGACACCGGCCGTAGCGCGCATGGCCAGCGTTTGTATTCCGAGGAGCAGGTTCGTCGGCTGCGGCTGATGAAGCAACTGGTCGACCAGGGTCATCCAATTGGCGCGCTGGCGAAGCTGCAGTTGGAACAATTAGGCCAGTTTGCGTTGGTACCCGAGCCTGGTGTGCCTTTGCAGCCTTTGCAACCTATGCGCCTGGCACTGATGGGCACGGCACTGGCGCGACGCCTGGCCGTCGGCGGGCGAGAGTTACTGGCGCTCGATATCGTCGCCCACTTTCAGAATCTGGACGAGGCGGCAGCGACATGGCCCGGCACCGGCGCGCAACTGCTGTTGATGGAAATATCGGAACTCGATGAGCGCGTGGTGCCGGCGATTGGCGCGCTGCGTCAAAAACTGGGGATGGCGGTGGTGGTGTTGTACCGTTTCGGCGCCAGCGCGACCATACGCCAGTTGCGCGCTCAGGGCTGCCTGGTTGCGCGCGTACCCAATGATGTTGCAGAAATAGTGTTGCTGTGCCAGGCGGCGCTGGCGGCGTTGCCCTTGGCGCAAGCTCAGCTTGCGCGGCAGCGGCCGGCGGCGCCGGCCCCGCGCCGCTTCGACGACCGGGCGTTGGCGGAGCTGGCGGCGGCCAGCAGTACGGTCCACTGTGAATGCCCGCGCCATCTGACGGAGATACTGTTGATGATCAACAGCTTTGAGCGCTACAGCGAGCAATGCGCGTCGCGCAATGTGGCCGACGCGCTGTTGCATGAGCAGTTGGGGCACGCCGCCGCCGCTGCCCGCATGGTCCTGGAGGAAGCGCTGTTGCGGCTTGCTCGGGCGGAAGCCCTGCCTTTGCCGGCCGGCCTGTAAGCGGAAGATTATCACTTATCGGGAGCACTATGCCGTATTACACCATCACGAAAGCCCAGTGTTCCCGCACATTCCATGGCGCTCGCTTGCCTGGTGCCTGCCGATGAACGCGGGAAGGGTGCTGCGCTTGCAACCTGGCAAGTTGCTGCGAAGAGGACAGAAAATCCCATGACTAACTCTTCTCATATTGCCATCATTGGCGCCGGTATCGCCGGTTTGGCCTGTGCCACGGCCTTGACGCAGGCAGGCTTCCAGGTCAGTCTGTTCGACAAGAGTCGCGGCGCGGGAGGTCGCATGAGCACACGGCGCGGCGCCGACTGGCAATGCGACCATGGCGCACAGTATTTTACTGCGCGCAACCCTGAATTCCGCGCCGAGGTGAGCCGCTGGGAGCGGGCCGGCGTGGCTGCGCATTGGCAGCTGCGGCTGCGCGGCCTCGATGCCGACGGATGCGGCAGCGGTGCACCCGTGGAGCGCTTTGTCGGCGTTCCGAGCATGTCATCTATCGGCGCGTGGCTGGCCGCAGATCTGGCATTGCACACAGGGATGGCGATCAGTGCGTTGCAACGTGAAGACAACGTTTGGCGCTTGCATGTGCAGGATGAGGGGCCACTTGCGCATCGCTATGACATGGTAGTGCTTGCGGTGCCGGCGCCGCAGGCGGTGCCACTGCTGGGCCAGGTGGCGCCATTGCAGGCGGCGCTGGCGGCCGGGACAAATATGGCAGGCTGCTGGGCAATGATGCTGGAGTATGCGCAGCCGTTGGCATTGGACTTCAATGCGGCTTTCCTCAACGCCGGTCCGCTGCGCTGGGTGGCACGCGACAGCGCCAAGCCTGGCCGTAGCGGTCGCGAAAGCTGGCTGTTGCACGCCAGTACTGAATGGAGCGAGGCGCACATTGAGCTCGATGCCGATAGCATTGCCGCGCAGATGCTCGCAGCGTTTATCAGTTTGGGCGGGCAGGTGCCGCAACGCTGGAGCGTACACCGTTGGCGCTATGCCAGTACGCCGCAGGCGCGTAACGATGTCTGCATGTGGGAGGCAGGGCAGGGTCTGGGGATGTGCGGCGATTGGCTGAACGGTGGCACAGTGGAGGCTGCCTGGCTTAGCGGTCATGCACTGGCACAACGCATCATTGCCGGCGCCGCTTAAGCGTGGCGCGCGTGCCGGCGCGCTGCGTACTACCAGGGGAGGCGCGTGCCGTCGTATGCGATGAATGTGCCGCTGTCAGACGGCTTCAGGGTGTTTAGAGCGCTCAGCATGTCGCTGGCGGCGTCATGCGCCGGACGTCCGATAAGCTCACCGCGAAATGGCCGCGACAATCGCGAGTTGACAGTGCCCGGATGCAGCGCGACCAGCACGCTGTGCTTTTGCGTACGCGCCAGTTCAATGGCTGCCGTCTTGACCAGCATGTTGAGTGCGGCCTTCGAAGCGCGGTAACTGTACCAGCCGCCTAGCTGATTGTCGCCTATGCTGCCCACTTTCGCCGATAACATGGCCATGATGGCGCGTTCTCCATCGAGCAGCGGCAAGAAATGGCGCATGAGCAATGCCGGCCCCATGGTGTTGGTCTGGAAAATTGCCTGCATCTGCAGATAACTCAGGTCAGCCAGGCGTTTCTCCGGCATGAGATTGCCGTCGTGCAGCATGCCTGCGGCGTTGATGATCAGGTGATAGGGCGGCTTGGTGGCAAGTTCTCGTGCTGCCTCGGCAATGCTGTTTTCGTCGGCAAAGTCGAGGCGTGGTGTCGAATGGCGATGCAGGCCGCGCACAGATGCGCAGCGTGGCATGGCGCCCAACAGGTCGACGAATGCGGCGCCGATCGCGCCCGACGCGCCAAGCACTAGCGCGTGAAACTGCTCAGGAAGACTGGACATCATGGCATGCTGCTCCATTCAAGGTTGGGGGTGTACCTATCTGTTTCCTCAAGTAGCGTTGCCCGACTTTTCGATGCCGACGCCGCTGTCTGTACTCGCCCGGCGCAAACTGTGTGCCAGATGATATCGGGTTTCAGCTTATCGACCGGTGTTGTGTGTGTCCAGCGTATTTTGCTCTTCCTTGTGCATAGGTCGGTTCATTTTCGGTTCATTGTATCGAATTGTTGAACTGCAAGGATTGGCTTTTGCCGTGCTGCTGCCTGTTGCGCCAGAGTTGTGTCATGCCCGACCATGCTTGCACTACTGCCGCTTGGCAGTGCCGCATTGTCTGACTAGCCACTGGAGGCTGGGACGCAGGCGCAAGAAGCCACGATACAGCAACTCCAGCAGCGTTTGCATGCCGGGCAATGAGCCCAATTTCCCCAACCAGCGCCAGGCCGGGTATAGCAGCCATAGTGCAACGAACGCCGCTGCGCCGCTCAGCATGGTGCCGTCCTTCGTTTGCACATGAAATCTCGCCATCAACTCCTGGCAACTGCAACCCTCCATTGCGCTTGGCTTGGAATCGCTGACATCGACCCATTCGATGGGAGTCGTCGGCACAGCACCTTGATACAGGCTGATTTCCCAACGGCACAAAGGACAGGAGCCATCAAAAAAAACAGTTGTCGTAATGCCGTTTTCGGCAGGTTTGGGCATGGCTTGACCTCTTTAGGTAGTGAGTATTTGTTGTGATGAACCTACATTGAACCTATATATATTGGACTATGCGGTTCATTATAGCTACAATCTCACCGTGCTTGCGAGTGCGTCGATCAACGCCGCACAACATTGACAAACAAAGAGGGTTGCATGAACAAGCTAGCATTGAATGCGGCTGTGGCCGACGAACTGGAGTGGGCGCGTCAAATGAGCCGGGGCCGCACACCGCGCATCGTTGCCTGCCTCGCTTACGCTGGCCTGATACCGTTCCTTGCCTTATTGGCGGCGAGCTGGCTCGATACGCAGCGTAGCGGTGTCTGGCAGCAATTATCGCTGCAATACGGCGCTGTGATCCTCAGTTTTGTAGGCGCTCTGCATTGGGGTTTCGCCATGAGCGTGCAATTCGTCAGTGATCGTAAGCGCACCGTTTGCTTTGCCTGGAGTGTGATTCCCGCCTTGCTGGCCTGGTTGGCCTTGGCGCTTGACCCGCTTGCGGGCAGTGCCTTGCTAGCCACCGGCTTTGGCGTCCATTACTTCCAGGACTGGCGACTATTCAGGCACGCCGGGTTGCCCTTGTGGTATTTGCCGCTGAGGTTGCAATTGTCTGTGGTCGCTGCTGCGAGCCTGCTCGCCACCAGTTTCGCCAGCCATGTATGAGGCAAGGCGCGCTGAGCCATCAGAGCGTTGGCGGCCCATCCTTTATCCTTGAAAACAAGAAACGCTATACAGGCAGCGCTGAGCAATGAACTAAGCGCTTACCGTCCTGACTACATTTACACTTTTTAGAAAAACCCTGTCTTTCCGCGCTGCGTCTCCATTGCAAGAAATTAAATGGTGCTAATTGTTAATTCGCCCCTCTTATCTGCTCGCTATAGATGTTGCCGCAAAGAATCATCATTGATCGGACAATGGCGTCCTTATCGCTCTGTCCTGCAAACCACATAAAGACTTGAATGAACAATTCCACTCAAACCGTCGGTACCCGTCTGGCTATAGGTTTCGGCATCACTTTCGCGCTGACCATCTTACTCACCGGCCTAGCCATGAATCGAGTCGGCAGTATCGACCAGACGCTCAGCCGGGTCAACGATGTCAATAACGTTAAACAGCGCCACGCGATCAACTTTCGCGGCAGTGTCCACGACCGTGCGATTGCCGTGCGCGACGTGGTGTTGGCCACTGATGCCGCCGCCGTGCAGGCGCAGGTGAGCAAAATCAAAGCGCTTGATGAAAAATACCAGCAATCGGCTGCCCCCCTCGACGCCTTATTTACCGGTGCGGTGACTGCTGAGGAAAAAGCGGCCTTGACCAGTATCAAGGACACCGAGCGTCGCGTGCAACCGTTGATCGCCCAGGTGATTGAGTTGCGTAGTGCTGAACAATTTGCGCAGGCTTCCAGCCTGCTGGCGCAACAGGTCGGCCCGGCCTTCGTAGACTGGTTGGCGTCGGTGAATAAACTGATCGACCTGGAAGAAAAGATGAGCCAGGATGCTACCGCCGGTGCCCGCGCGCTGAGCAGCAGCTTTTTCACCTGGATGCTGGTGCTGTGTTCGGTTGCCATTGCCGCTGGCGTAAGCAGTGCCTGGTATATTGGACGCGGGCTGCTGCGGCAGCTCGGCGGACAACCGGATTACGCTGTCAGTATCGTCACCCGCATCGCTGCTGGCGACCTATCCGTCCAGATTCATACAGCGAAAGGCGACCACAGCAGCCTGCTGTTCGCCATGAAAAAAATGCGCGACAACCTGGTCGATATCGTTGCGCAGGTGCGGACCGGTACCGAAACGATTTTCAACGCTTCGACCGAGATAGCAGCCGGAAACTTTGATCTCTCATCACGCACCGAACGCCAGGCCGGAACGCTTGAAGAGACCGCGTCGTCTCTGGAGGAATTAACTAGCACCGTGCGTCAGAATGCCGACAATGCGCGGCAGGCCAATGTACTGGCCGAGTCCGCATCCGAAGTTGCGGTACGTGGGGGTGCCGTGGTGGCGCAAGTGGTCGAGACTATGGCAGCAATCAACGAATCGTCAAAGAAAATTGTCGACATCATCGGCGTGATCGACTCGATTGCATTTCAGACCAATATCCTGGCGCTCAATGCCGCCGTGGAAGCGGCTCGCGCCGGCGAGCAGGGCCGCGGCTTTGCTGTCGTGGCAACCGAGGTGCGTAACCTGGCTCAGCGTTCGGCTTCGGCCGCCAGCGAAATCAAGGCCTTGATCGGCAGTTCGGTGCAGCGGGTTGACATCGGCGCGCGCCTGGTTGACGATGCCGGCACAACGATGGAAGAGATTGTGAGTAGCGTAAAACGCGTAACCGACATCATGGCAGAGATCAGCCTGGCCAGCCAGGAACAAAGCACCGGCATCGAATCGGTCAACCAAGCCGTAGGCGAGATGGACGAAGCGACCCAGCAGAACGCCGCCATGGTCGAACAAGCCAGCAGCGCTGCCGCATCGCTGCAGAAAGAAGCGCAGATGCTAGCCGAAGTTGTCGGCGTCTTCCAGCTCACCGCCGACCCCCAAGGTGGCCGCATTAGCAGGCATGTCGCCATCCAGACGCCTCTCTCGCGGGCCGCCGTCAAGCCGGCAGCTCGCCGCTTGAGTTCGCCGACATTGATGCCTGTACGCGCCAACGCCGTGCCAGCAGAGGTTGTGCGCTCAAAGCAGCATGCGCCCGCCAGCTGTGCTGAGGACTGGGAAATTTTCTGAACTCCATCGTATGCTTACTCATCCAGCGTGAAAAGTCTGGGCTGAGGGTATCACTGCGATAACGCTCAACAAGCTGATCGCCGCTGGCCGCAAGGCCTTCGCCAGCAAGGTTCATGCTGAAACCGCCATGGAGGATATGCCAGCGGATGCATCCGCGAGGTCGTCAGTCGAACCAGATCCGCATCTGCAACCGCACTCGAATCAACCCTGTGCGGCTAACTGAAAATCTGCAACAACAGCATTCCGCAGCACACGTTAAATCATATGACAGCGTTGCACGCACTCAAGCAATGGCAGAAAAAGAAGCCTGAATTGTTCCTTGAGCGCGAGTATAAGCAAGCCGGTCTGTGCATAGCGCAGTCCACGAAAGCTTGCGCGCCGCCAGCGTGCCAGACGAAAAAAACAAGTTGCGATGGCCGCTACAGGCGCAGTTCAAAACGCAAAGCAGCTGCACCCCAGTGCGCCCCAGAAGCCGGAGTGGCTGGAAACGGGCACGGAACTCTTGCGCGCCACGTCGTGGGAGTGGGCGTGCACGCCGCAGGCGCCCTGGCACTGGTGCTGCATGACGCTGGACTTTTGCGGCGGCGCGGCGCGGTAATGGCCGGCCACGTTTTTCACGGGCGACCAGTCCGGCAGTACGGGGATAGGAGGCGGCGCCAGCGGCGTGAATTCCGCCTGGCCGTAGACGATCTTGCCGCCGACAATGGTGAGCACCGATTCGATCGACTTGATGGCCTCTTCATCGATGCTGAAAAAGTCCGCGCTCAGCACGGCCAGGTCGGCCAGCATGCCTTCCTGGATGCGCCCCTTCTTGCCTTGCTCGCTGGAGAACCAGGCGCTGCCCGCCGTCCACAGTTCCAGCGCCGTGTCGCGCGACAAACGGCTGCCCGCGTCGTACAGGCGCAAGCCGCCGACTGTGCGGCCAGATACCAGCCAGTACAGCGCCGTCCACGGGTTGTAGCTGGCGACCCTGGTGGCGTCGGTGCCGCCACCCACCGGCACGCCCGTTTGCAGCATGCGGGCGATCGGCGGCGTGGCCTTGGCCGCTTCCGCGCCGTAGCGGTCGACAAAGTACTCGCCCTGGAAGGCCATGCGGTGCTGGATGGCGATGCCGCCGCCCAGCGCCTTGACCCGGTCGATGTTTTTCGGCGTGATGGTTTCGCAGTGGTCGAACATCCAGTGCAGGCCGTCGAACGGGATATCGAGGTTGACCTTTTCAAACACCGTCAGCATGCGGTCGATGGACTCGTCATAGGTGGCGTGCAGGCGGAAGGGCCAGCGTTTTGATACCAGGTGGCGCACCACCTTTTCCAGCTCGTCGTCCATGCCGGGCGCCAGGTCCGGGCGCGGCTCGAGGAAGTCCTCGAAGTCGGCGGCGGAAAAGACCAGCATTTCGCCGGCGCCGTTGTGGCGGTAGTAATCGTCACCCTGGCCCGGTGTCACCATCTGCGTCCAGTTTTCAAAGTCCTCCAGTTCGCGGCCCTTGTTTTGCGTGAACAGGTTGTAGGCGATACGGATGGTCAACTGCTCTTTTTGCGCCAGTTCCTCGACCACCGCG
Organism: Janthinobacterium sp. UMAB-56; assembly: GCF_900095265.1. Classification (GTDB taxonomy): domain Bacteria; phylum Pseudomonadota; class Gammaproteobacteria; order Burkholderiales; family Burkholderiaceae_D; genus Janthinobacterium. The sequence goes on from NZ_LT607652.1 coordinate 68,204, forward strand.
TAGTCTTCCGGATAGTTCTGGAAGCCGCCGCCTGCGTCGATGGCGCTGGTCAGGCCGAGGCGATTCAGTTCGCGCATGAACTGGCGCGTGGAATTGACTTGCAATTCGCGCGGCAGGGTCGGACCCTTGGCCAGGGTCGCATATAAAATCATGGCGTTCGGACGCGCGATCAGCATGCCGGTCGGATTGCCGGAAGCGTCGCGCACGATTTCGCCACCCGGCGGGTTCGGCGTATTTTTATCGTAGCCGACCACGCGCAGGGCGGCGCGGTTGAGCAGGGCGCGGTCATACAGGTGCAGGATGAAGACCGGGGTGTCCGGCGCGGCGGCGTTGATTTCATCGAGGGTCGGCATGCGTTTTTCCGCGAACTGGAATTCGTTCCAGCCTCCGACGACACGTACCCACTGCGGATTCGGCGTGCGCAGGGCCTGTTCCTTGAGCATGCGCAGGGCGTCGGCCAGCGAAGGCACGCCTTCCCAGCGCAATTCCAGGTTGTAGTTCAAGCCGCCGCGGATCAGGTGCAGGTGCGAGTCGTTCAGGCCGGGAATCACGGTGCGGCCATTCAGGTCGATCACGCGGCTGTCGGGTGCGCGGTGGCGCATGACGTCATCGGCATCGCCGACAGCGAGAAATTTGCCGTCGGCGATGGCCACAGCGCTCGCTTGCGGGCAGCTTTTATCGACGGTGTGGAAGCGGCCATTGAGCAGGATCAAGGGGGCGGCGGTGGGGAGAGTATGTTCTGGCATGGTGCAGCTCCATGGTTGCTGTGCGGGGAGGGCCGGCAGGCGCGGCGCGAAAGTCACGTCGGCCAGTGTAGCGGAGGTTCCGCGTTTGAGCACGGGCCAAAAGATCAGGTGGAGCGGGGCGCACTGGCCGAAGGACGGGGGCGGCCACTGCCTGCATGGCTTACCATGCAGGCAGTGGCGTCGGGGCGCTTCCCCGGCGCGTTTTTGTTTGTTGTTTTAGTGCATTGCACAGTATCAGGAGTCAATCGATGGATCAGCCACCACACAGCCGCTTGTTCGGCATCAGCCTGGGATTTTTAGCGGGCTATGTCGATACCCTGGGTTTTATCGCCCTGTTTGGCCTGTTTACGGCCCATGTCACGGGCAACTTCGTGCTGATTGGCGCCGCCCTGGCGGACGCCACGCGGGCATCCATCCTGTTGAAGTTTCTCGCTTTTCCCGCCTTCATCGCCGGCGTTGCCCTTACGCGCCTGATGGTGCTGGCCGTGGAGCGCCGCGGCGGCCCCGCGCTGACACTGGCGATGCTGACGCAGTGGGCCTTGCTGGCCGGCTTCATGGTCTTTGGCTGCCTGGCCGAGCCGATAGGTAAGGATGTCAGTTCCATGGCCATGGTGGCTGGCTTGCTGGGTACGGCCGCCATGGGCGTGCACAGCGCTACCAGCCGGTTGTTGCTGTCGCACCTGGCGCCGACTTCCATGATGACGGGTAACGTGACGCAGATCGTCATCGACACCATCGATGTGCTGCGCGGCGCGGCCGATGGCGCCACCAGTGCGCGCTGCATGAAGTTCTTCTGGCCCTTGTTGGCCTTTGCCCTGGGCGCCATCGCCGCCGCCTTTGCCTATCTGATCGTGGGTTTTGTGGCACTGGCCGTGCCCTTGATGCTGCTGGGAGGATTGATCGTGGTGCAACAGCGTAGCGGGCCGCCGGCCATGCCTGTGGCCTGAGCGCGCTGGCGCCGTTCAGGCGTCGAGGATGCCGCGCCGTAGCGCGATGGTGACGGCGTGGGTGCGGTCCCTGGCGCCCAGCTTGGCCAGGACGGCGCTCATGTGCGCCTTGACGGTTTCTTCCTTGATCTGCAACAGGGCGCCCGTTTCGCGGTTGGAATTGCCTTGCGCGACCAGCTTGAGTACGTCCAGTTCGCGGTTCGACAGCATGTCGCTGCAGGCATATAGCGCCAGCTCCGCCTCGATTTCGGGCGTGATATGGCGCCGCCCCGCGTGCACGTTCTGTATCGCCGCCAGCAATTCGTGGCGCAGCGCGCTTTTCAGCACATAGCCACAGGCGCCCGCGCGTATGGCGCGCAGCACCTGCGTGTCGCCCTTGTAGGTGGTCAGCACGATGAGGCGCGCCTGCGGATGGCGCGCACGGATGGCACCGATGGCGTCAAGGCCGCTCATGAGTGGCATCTGCAAATCCATCAGCGTGACATCGGGCTGCAGTGCCTCAAATTGCTGCACCGCCTGCTGGCCATCGGTGGCCTGGCCTACCAGCACCACGTCGGGAAAGGCGCGCAGCAGGGCCGCGATGCCGTCGAGCAGCAATTGATGGTCGTCGACGATCAGGACGCGTATCGGCGCCGTATCGCTGCGCATGATGTCGCCTGGCAAAGAGGAGTTGTCGATCAAGAGTTGTCGGAACAGGGTGGCTAAAAGGTATTTTACCGCAGCGCTCGCCGGTCTGCAGGGGGATCGCCCGGGGGAGCCTATATTTAGATAGTGGTGCGGGCACGCTGGCAGGCATACGATGCACGGCAGTACCCACTCAACCCCACTCTTCATGGATGACATCATGACCAATCCGAAACTGGAAGTCCTTACCCCCGACAATTGCCAGATCATCTTCATCGACCAGCAGCCGCAGATGGCGTTCGGCGTGCAGTCGATGGACCGCCAGGCGCTGAAAAACAATACCGTGGGCCTGGCCAAGGCCGCCAAGGTATTCAACATCCCCACCATCATCACCACCGTGGAAACGGAAAGCTTCTCCGGCCACACCTACCCGGAACTGCTCGACGTCTTCCCCGGCAAGGATATCCTCGAACGCAGCTCGATGAATTCGTGGGATGACCAGAAGGTGCGCGATGCGCTGGCCGCCAACGGCAAGAAAAAAGTCGTCGTCTCCGGCCTGTGGACGGAAGTGTGCAACAACAGCTTCGCCCTGTGCGCGATGCTTGAAGGCGACTATGAGATCTACATGGTGGCCGATGCTTCCGGCGGCACCTCGAAGGAAGCGCACGACTACGCCATGCAGCGCATGATACAGGCTGGCGTGGTGCCCGTGACGTGGCAGCAGGTGCTGCTGGAATGGCAGCGCGACTGGGCGCACAAGGACACCTATGACGCCGTCATGGCCATCGTGCGCGAACACTCTGGCGCCTACGGCATGGGCGTCGATTACGCCTACACGATGGTGCATAAGGCGCCGCAACGCATCCATGGCGAACACGCCACGCTGGCACCGGTGCCGGCCAGGTAAGGGGCACTCGCACGCCGCCGCCTTGCGCGGCGGCGGTTTTCATTGAACGGAGGCTGTCATGAAGTTATACCTTGTTTCACTGGCCGTGGGCTTGCTGGTTGGCATCATCTACGCCGTCTTGCAGGTGCGCTCGCCCGCGCCGCCCGCCATTGCCCTGATCGGCCTGCTGGGCATGCTGATCGGCGAACAGATCGTCCCCGGCGTCAAGCGCCTGATGGCGGGCGAAGCGATCACGGTGTCTTGGCTGCGCAGCGAATGCGTGCCGAAGATCAGCGGCGTGGAAGCCAAGCCCACGCTGGCCAAGGCGCTGCAGAAAAAGGATGACCACGCCGCTTGATGCGCCTGCCGGAGCGGAGTCGCTAGAACGCGCCCAGCAAGCCGCGCCGGGCGGCCACCGTGGCCGCCTCGGTGCGGCTCGAGACATTGAGCTTGGACAAAATATTATTCACGTGAAATTTGACGGTGCCCACCTCGATGCCGGCGCTGCGCGCGATCATCTTGTTGCTCTTGCCTGCCGACAGGTGCCGCAGGATGTCGTACTCGCGTTTCGACAGGCTGTTCGCTGCGATGCGCCCGGCCTGCTGCGCCGCCAGCGCGGGCGGCAGATAGTGCCTGCCGGCGGCGACCTGGCGGATGCACTGCGTCAGTTGCAGGAAGCCGGAATCCTTCAGCAGGTAAGCGCGCGCGCCGGCGCGCAAGCCACGGTGCACATTGTCCTCGCCCTGGTAGGTGGTGAGGATGATGATCTTCGCTTGCGCGTCGTCCGCGCAAATGCGCTCGATCGCCTCGACGCCATGCATTTCCGGCATGTTCAAATCCATCAGCACCACGTCGGGCCGCAGTTGCCGGTACAGCTCCACGGCGGCGCGGCCCGTGCCGGCCTGGCCCAGTAGAAGTAAGCCAGGCAGTGACGCGATCAAGGAAGCCAGGCCGGCCAGGATCAGCGGGTGGTCGTCGGCGATCAGCAGCGAGATAGGGCGAGCTGCGTCGTCGTGGGACAGGGGCGTGTGCAAGCTAGTACTCATGGCGCTGGGAGGGTGAAGTGGAAGACGCTGCCGTGGGGCGTGCCGGGCGCATGCCACAGGCGGCCGCCATGCGCGTCGAGTATGCGGCGGCAGATGGCCAGGCCCATGCCCATGCCATCCGGTTTGCTGGAATACAGGGCGTGGTACAGACGCTCGGCCGCCTGCGGCGCGATGCCGGCGCCATTGTCGGCGATGCTGAAATGCTGCACGCCCCCGTCCAGGCGCGAGGACAGCAGCACCGTGCGCGGCCGGCCGGCGGTGTCGCGCAAGGCCTCGATGGCGTTCATCAGCAGGTTCAGGATGACTTGCCGGAATTGCACAGGGTCGGCGCGCAGCAGCGGTCGGCCCGGTGCCAGCTGCGTTTCCAGGTGGATGGCATGGCGTTGCAGTGGCGCGCGCAGCAGCGGCAGCAGGTCTCGCACGGCATCGTCGGCCACAAAATGATCGTGGCTGCCCGATGCCTTGCAGGCCAGGTCATGCACGCTGCGCAGCACGGCACCGGCGTGGCTGCCGGCGCTGGCGACCAGGGCCAGCGCCGCGCGCGCTTCGTCGAGGCGGGGCGGATCGTGATCGAGCCAGCGTAAGGCGGCATCGGCATTGAGCGCAATGGCCGCCAGCGGCTGGCGCACTTCGTGCGCAATCGAGGCGGCAAGCTCGCGCATGGCATCCATCCCGCCGAGGCGCTGCGCCTGCGCCAGGTCGGCGTTACGCCTCTGTGGAAAATCGTGCATGCTGGCCATCGCCGGACTCCTGTCGTTCGCTGCGGCCGATGCCGCGTTGCAGCAAGTATGCACGGCTTGGTGGGCACGGCAGTTATACGAATGGGGGAGGAGGGCCGGTTTTTTTGCGCGGCGGGCGCTGGCGGCGGCGAGAAACACCGCCGGGCGGGCCGGCGGTACGGGAAGCACGGAACGATCAGGACTTGATAAAGGCCAGCAAATCTTCGTTCAGGCGGTCCTTGTGGGTGGCCGGCAAGCCGTGCGGCGCGCCTTCATAGATGACCAGCCTGGCGTTCTTGATGAGCTTGGCCGCAGCCTTGGCGGAGGCGTCGATGGGCACGATCTGGTCGTCGCCGCCATGCACCACCAGGGTCGGCACGGAGATTTTCTTCAGGTCGGCTGTGAAGTCCGTCTCGGAAAACTGCTTGATGCAATCGTAGGCATTCTTGATGCCGCACTGCATGCCCTGCAGCCAGAAGGTGTCGCGCATGCCTTGCGAAACCTTGTTGCCAGGACGGTTGGCGCCAAAGAACGGCACCGCCAGGTCCTTGAAAAATTGCGAGCGGTCGGCCAGCACGCCGGCGCGGATGCCGTCGAAGACGGACATCGGCAAGCCGCCGGGATTGCTATCCGACTTGACCATCTGTGGCGGCACGGCGCCCACCAGCACGGCCTTGGCCACGCGTTTTTCGCCATGCCGGCCGAGATAGCGCGCCACTTCGCCACCGCCCGTCGAATGGCCGATCAGGGTCGCGCCCTTGATGTCGAGCGCGTCGAGCAGGGTGGCCAGGTCGTCGGCGTAGGTATCCATGTCATTGCCCTGCCATGGCTGGCTGGACAGGCCGTGGCCGCGACGGTCGTGCGCGATCACGCGGTAGCCGTGGCTGGCCAGGAACATCATCTGGTCTTCCCAGGCATCGCCCTGCAAAGGCCAGCCGTGGCTGAAGACGACGGGCGTGCCCGTGCCCCAGTCCTTGAAATGGATGACGGTGCCGTCCTTGACGGTGATGCTGTTGATGGTGAGCTTGCCCGGCGCCGCAGCTGCGGCAGGCTTGGCGGCGGCATTGGCACCACCGGCGGCCAGCAGGCCCGCACCGGCGGCGACACCGGCGACGCTGACGAGCAGCTTGCGGCGGGAGTTGACTTCTTCGGCTGCGATTTTCTTCGACATGATACGTTTCCTTCGGGGATGGGGGAGGGGGCAGTTATGGCCTGGACCAGTGATGCCATCGGCGAGTCTAGGCCTTCGCGCGTGCCGGCGCCTCTGCCAAAAGACCAGTCGCGCCCTGGCGCCCGCCTGCCTATGATGGCTGGTCGCGGCGCGCCTCGCCGCCTGACTTTCCCACTGGAGCGAACATGAAGAAAAACTGGATGGCGGCGCTGGCCGGCCCCTTTTTACCCGATGCCGGCTTGCTGTTTGCGCGCGTGACGGGCGCGCTGCTGGTGCTGCACGTGCATGGCTTGCCCAAGCTGCTGCATTTTTCCGAGGAACTGGCGCACATCGACGACCCGCTGCACCTGGGGCCTGGCGTCACCCTGTACTGCGCCCTGTTCGCGGAAATCCTCTGCCCGCTGCTGGTCGCCGCCGGCTTGCTGACGCGCCTGGCCTGTCTGCCCTTGCTGTTCTTGCTGGGCGTGTCGATGCTGCTCGTGCACCCGGACTGGAGCATCGCCGACGGCCAGTTCGGCTGGTTGCTGATCATCGTTTTTGGCACCATCGCCATCAGCGGCGCGGGATGCCATTCGCTCGATGCGCGCTTGCGCGGCTAACTCACGAAGTCCCGCCCACCCCACCAGGCCGGCGGGGATTGTTGTTTCCAACAGGAATTTAAGTCTGCGCTTCAAGGTGTGGCAGCGCACGGTAGCGGGGGGCAGTCGCGGTTAAGGTGGTGTCAACAGCTTGCTGCTGATCCACTGTTTGATATGGCTCAGCCTGGCAGCGTTTAGCCGCTTCTTTTTTCCCGAAGCGAGGAGAATCATGATTCGGTCACGGTATCGAGCATGGTTGAAATTATTCACTGTTAAAGGAAACCATCATGAACGCGATTGAAAAAAACAGCCCTGATATGAACGGCACCTCCCAGGATAGCCGCCAGAACTTGCACCGCAGCATAGACAAGGTGGCTAGCCAGGCCCAGCCCATGGCCGACAAAGTGGCCACGCGCGCCCATGACGGCGTGGACCAGGTGGGCGAGCGCATCGACCAGGTCAGCGACAGCGTCAGCAAGGCTTCCGAGCGCATGATGGCGCGCGGCAAGCAATTGAGCGCGGCCTGCCAGCGCGCCGGCGAGACGGGCCGCGGCTATGTGCGCGAGCGGCCGGCCGTCTCGCTGCTGATTGCGGCAGCGGCCGGTTATGGCCTGTCGAAGCTGCTCGGTTCGCGTAAATAAGTTTGACGCCTTCCTCGCAGCTACTGTCGTGGGCGCTGCTCCCATCGCCGTCATGGCGGGGCGGGCCAGCGCCCACGCGCACAAGGTAGTAGCAAGCAGTCAAGGAGTGCGGTGATGCGCTCCATTTTGTTGTGCTTGATTGGCATATTTATTCCCATCAATATTTTGATCGCCCTGTTCCTGCGCTGAATGAGGGAGTTGTCGCATTCTCCCGGGGCAAATTACTCACAGGAGATGTAATGGCTAGCAACAAGAAAACGCCGTCCACGGACGGTGCGGGTTCCGTTTTGAGCAGCATGTCCGGCCCGTCCGACAGCAATGCGCCGCACAGCCTGGGCGCGGATAATGACGTGGCCCGCGCGCTGCTGCAAAAGGCGGCCGCCAGCCAGCAGCTGTCCGCCGCGATGGCCGACAATCCCAAGGAAGCCTGCCAGTATGGCGAGACGGCGCGCACGCCGGCCGAAGGCGTGCATGTGGCGGCCGGCGAACCGCTGGCAACGGCCAGTACCACGGGTGAAACGCTATCTTCTCCGAAGACGGGCGATGGCCAGCCCGTGCTGGGTGAGAATGCGCGTAGCGCCTCGCTCGATGGCGCCCGCTGCGACGACAGCGGCTGCGTACTGACCACCAACCAGGGCGTGCCCGTGGGCGACAACCAGAACTCGCTGAAGGCGGGCTTGCGCGGTCCCACCCTGATGGAAGATTTCATTTTGCGTGAAAAGCTCACGCATTTCGACCATGAGCGTATTCCAGAGCGCGTCGTGCATGCGCGTGGCTCCGCTGCCCACGGCTACTTCGAATGCTACAAGGAACAGAGCAAGCTGACGCGCGCCGCGCCATTCGCCAAGGCGGGCAAGCGCACGCCCGTCTTCGTGCGTTTTTCCACGGTGGCCGGCGAACGCGGTTCGACCGATACGGCGCGCGATGCGCGCGGCTTTGCCGTGAAATTTTATACGGACGAAGGCAACTGGGATTTGGTCGGCAATAACATCCCCGTCTTCTTCATCCAGGATGCGATGAAATTCCCCGACCTGATCCACGCCGTGAAGCCCGAGCCGCACAATGGCATGCCGCAGGCGGCCAGCGCGCACGACACCTTCTGGGATTTCGCCTCGCTGTCGCCGGAAATCACGCACATGCTGATGTGGGTCATGTCGGACCGCGCCATCCCGCGCAGCTATCGGATGATGCAGGGCTTTGGCGTGCATACGTTCCGCCTCGTGAATGCCAGTGGCCAGTCCGTCTTTTGCAAATTCCACTGGTCGCCCATGGCCGGTACGCATTCCCTCGTATGGGATGAAGCCGTCAAGCTCAGCGGCGCCGATTCCGATTTCCACCGGCGCGACCTGTGGGAAGCCATCGAGTGCGGCGAGTATCCCGAATACGAACTGTCCTTCCAGGTTTTCACGGAAGCGCAGGCGGAAGCGTTTCCGTTCGATGTGCTCGATCCAACCAAACTGATCCCCGAAGAGCTGGTGCCCCTGGTCCCCGTCGGGAAAATGGTCTTGAACCGCAATCCCGACAATTTCTTTGCCGAGACGGAGCAAGTGGCTTTTTGCACGGCGCACATCGTGCCCGGCATCGATTTTTCCAACGACCCGCTGCTGCAGGGCCGCATCCATTCGTATATCGACACGCAGATCACGCGCCTGGGTGGCGCCAATTTCCATGAAATTCCCATCAATGCGCCGCTGGCGCCGCTGCACAATAACCAGCGCGACGGCATTCATCGCCAGTCCATCAACCGGGGCCGGGTTGCGTACGAGCCCAATTCGCTGGCGGGCGGTTGCCCTTTCCAGGCGGGCGCGAAAGGCTTCAACAG
>NZ_LT607652.1:77396-139708 GCF_900095265.1 Janthinobacterium sp. UMAB-56
CCGCCGCGAGCGAAGGCGACAAGGTGCGCGGCAAGCCCGAGAAATTCGCCGAGCACTATGGCCAGGCGCGCCTGTTCTGGATCAGCCAGACGCCGGTCGAACAAGACCATATCGTGCAGGCGTTCCGCTTTGAACTGAGCAAGGTGCAGACGGTGGCGATTCGCCAGCGCATCGTCGCCATGCTGCGCAATGTCGACGACACCCTGGCGCAGCGCTTGGCCGATGCACTGGGCCTGGCGCTGCCGCCCGCTATGCCTCTCAACCCGTCGCTGTCCGTGCCCAGCTATCGGCCGTCGCCGGCCCTGTCGCTCTTTTTCCGCCCCGGCCAGACGGGCATCCATACCTTGCACGTCGCCATACTGGTGGGGCCGGGCAACGATGGCGCACAGGTGCGCAGCATCTATGCCGCGCTGCTGGCCGACGGCGCGGTGCCGCGCCTGGTGGGCAGCGACCTGGGGAAAGCCGACACCAGCGGCGGCGCGCCGCTCGACGTGGAAATTTCGTTCGAGGCGGGACCGTCCGTGCTGTTCGACGCCGTCGTGGTGCCGGACGGCCAGGGCGCCGTACAGCAGCTGGGCGGCGACGCCAACGCGCTCGATTTCCTGCGACTGCAACACCGCCACGGCAAGCCGATGCTGGCCGTCGGCACCGGCAAAGGCTTGCTGGACAAGGCTGGCGTGCCGACGACCCTGCCCGATGGCAAGCCGGACCCCGCCATCATCGTCGCGCCTTCCGGCGACGTGGTGAAAGCCGTGCTGGCCTTTAAAGAGGCGCTGGCCGCGCACCGGTCGTTTGCGCGTGAAACGGACCCACCGCGCGTGTAAGCGCTTGCATCAGCGCAGGGGCCGGATACTCCGGCCCCGTCGATACCCTGTTTGCCCTGCGTGCGCAACGCCATGCAGCAATGTAAACAATAAAAACGTCCTGCGGTGATATGCTGCTGACTAGAACTGTTCATTTGCAACTATTTCTATAACAGCAGCAAAGAACGGCTTCAGCAAACCGGATCGCGATTACTGCATGGACAAGTACACACCTCGCACCTGGGGGCCGGGCGAACGCCCGACCTTGCCCGGGTCGCCATCGATGCCCGAACATTCGACGCCCAAGCGTGTCGCGTATTTCATCGTCGGTCTGCTCGTCGCGCTGACGGGCGGCTTCGGCAATGGCCTGGTGACGGCCAATTTGCTGAACCTGCAAGGTTCACTGGGCGCTTATGCCTACCAGATGCAGTGGCTGCCGGCCGCCTACGTGATGACCATCGTGTCCATGAATCTGCTGCTGGTGAAGTTCCGCCAGCAATTCGGCCTGCGCCTGTTTACCGAAGCGTTCCTGGTGCTGTATGCGCTGGTGACGTTCGCCCACTTGTATGCCAATACCTTGCCCTCGGCGATCGCCGTGCGCGCCGCGCATGGAATGGTGGGTGGCGCGCTGGGCGTGCTGGGGCTGTACTACACCTTGCAGGCGTTTCCCGCGCGGCACCGGCTGAAAGGTGTGGTGTTTGGCCTGGGCTTTGCCCAGCTGGCCTTGCCGCTGGCGCGCATCTTTACTTCGGAACTGCTGCAGATCGGCGAATGGCATGGCCTGTACCTGTTCGAACTGGGACTGGCCTTGCTGGCGCTGGGTTGCGTGCTGGCCCTGAAACTGCCGCCCGGCGACCGCTTGCAGACGTTCGAGCCGCTCGATTTCCTCACCTTCATCCTCTTCGCGCCCGGCGTGGCCCTGCTGTGCGCCGTGCTGGCACAGGGGCGCACGGCGTGGTGGGTGGAGTCCGAGTGGGTGGGTGTGTGCCTGGCGTGCGCCATCGTGCTGATCGCCGCCGCGCTGGCCATCGAGCATAACCGCGCGCGTCCCCTGCTCAATACGCGCTGGCTCACCACGGGCAAGATCGCCAAGCTGTTTTTATCCGTGCTGCTGTTTCGCATCGTGCTGTCCGAATCGACGGGGGCGGTCGGCTTCCTGCAGGCGCTGGGCTTGAACACGGACCAGATGCAGAACCTGTTCATCGTGGTACTCGTGGGCAGCGTGGCGGGCCTGGTGGTCAGCGCGCTGACGATCAATCCTGCGACCCTCCACCGTTCGCTGATGTTCGCGCTGCTGCTGATTGCTGCCGGCGCCCTGATCGACGCGCACGCCACCAGCCAGACGCGCCCTGTCAACATGTATGTCAGCCAATTCCTGCTGGCCTTTGGCGGTACCTATTTCCTCGGCCCCACCATGGTGGCCGGCATGGGCGCCGTGATCGCCGAGCCGCGTAACCTGGTGAGTTTTTCCGTGATGTTTACCATGACGCAGAACCTGGGCGGCTTGCTCGGGGCGGCCATCGTCGGCACCATCCAGACGGCGCGCGAAAAATACCATTCCAGCTACCTGGTCGAGCACCTGACCATGCTCGACCCGCAGGTGGCCGCGCGCGTGCAGTCGGGTGCTGCAAGCTACGGCGGCGTGCTGATGGACCCCACCTTGCGCAGCGCCCAGGGCGTGGCGCGCCTGGGCGCCATCGCCACGCGCGAAGCCAATGTACTGGCCTACAACGACGTTTTTTTGCTGATCGCCGGCGTCGCCATCGCTACCTTGATCTGGATGCTGGTCAGTCAGTCCTGGACCCGCATCACCACCGGCGCGCGTCGCCTGGTCGGCCCCGTGAGCGATGCACAGACGGCGATGGCCATCGTCCCCATTACCAATTCGGAACCGAGCAATGACAGAAAATAACACCACGCCGCCAGCACCGACACCTGCACCGACCTCCGCGCCTGCAGCGCCACCTGCGCCAGCGCCTGCGGCGAGCAGCACGCCGCCGCAGCCGGACCGGCGTCACCAGTGGCTGTCCGCGCTGGCCTTTGCCGCCGTGGCCCTGGTGGGTGTGCTGATCGTGCTGTATGCGTGGCGTTTGCCGCCGTTCACCAGTCCCGTCGTGACGACGGAAAACGCCACCGTGCGGGGACAGGTGACCATCATCGGTACGCAGCTGTCGGGCTATGTGGTGGAAGTGACGGTGCAGGATTTCATGGATGTGAAGGAGGGCCAGCTTCTGGTGCGCATCGACGACCGCATCTACCAGCAGCGCTACGAGCAGGCGCAGGCACAGCTGGCGGCGCAACAGGCGGCGCTGTCGAACTGGGCGCAGCAAAAGGCCAGCGCGCAATCGGGTATTTCCGTCAGCGAAGCGGCGCTGGCCAACGCGGAAGCGCAGGCGCGCAAGGCCAGCGCCGACCTGCATCGCGTGGAACAACTGGTGGCTGATGGTTCCCTGTCGCAGCGCGAACATGACCAGTCGCGCGCCACGCAGGCGCAGATGGCGGCTGCGCTGGCGCAAGCCAGGGCCAATCTCGACATCGCCCAGCAAAGCGTGCATAGCGTGGTGCTCAACAAGCAGGCCCTGGAAGCGGCCGTGGCCAACGCGCAGGCGGCCGTCAAGGCGGCCAGGATCGACCTCGATAACACGCGCATCGTGGCGCCGTCCGATGGCCAATTGGGCCAGGTGACGGTGCGCCAGGGCGCGTACGTGAACTCCGGTGCGCAATTGATGGCACTGGTGCCGCGACAGATGTGGCTCATCGCCAATTTCAAGGAAACGCAAATGAACGGCGTGCAGGAAGGGCAGAGCGTCACCTTCCACGTCGATGCGCTCGACGGCGCCGTGCTGACGGGCCAGGTCGAGCGCATCTCGCCGGCCACCGGTTCCGAGTTTTCCGTGCTGCCGGCCGATAATGCGACGGGCAACTACCTCAAAATTGCCCAGCGTATTCCCGTGCGCATCCGCATCGATGCGGGGCAGGCGAATGCGCGCCGCCTCGTGCCTGGCATGTCAGTGGTGGTCAGTGTCGACACCTCGGCCGTACTGAATGACTCGGCGGAGAACCCGGCGCCGCCGCCGAAGAAGGCGCCCGCGAAGGCCAAGCCATGACGCGCCGCGCATGCTTGATGGCCGCCGTGCTGGTGCTGGCCGGCTGCGCTGCCAAGGCGCCGCCACAACCTGCGTCGGCCCTGCAACTGCCATCCGGCTGGCGGGCGCAGGGCGGGGGCGGCGCGCTGTCCGCAACTGGCGCGCATGTGGAGCAGCTGTGGTGGCAGGCGTTTGGCGACCCCGTCCTGAGCGACCTGGTGGGAGAAGCGCTGGCGCGCAATGGTGACTTGCGCGTGGCGCGCGCTCGCGTGCAGGAATACCGCGCGCGCCTGGCGCAGGCCGATGCGAACCGCGCGCCTAACCTGGCGTTCGACGGTTCACCCACGCGCACGCGCACCCTGGCCTACAACGGCAAGCCGTATGTGACGAATGTTTTCCAGGCGGAACTGCAGGCCAGTTATGAAATCGATGTGTGGGGCCGGCTGGCCAGTCTGAACGATGCGGCGGACGAGAGTTACCGCGCCGAACAGGCCAGCCTCGATGCGGCGGCCCTGTCGATCGCCGCCAGCGTGGCCACGGCCTATTTGAACCTGCGGGGACTCGATGCGCAGCTGGCGCTGACGCAATCGACCCTGCAGCTGCGCGAACAGTCGCGCGAGCTGGCGCGCAAGCAGTTCGAGGTTGGCTACAGCTCGCGCCTGGAATGGCTGCAGGCGCAATCGGAATACCATGCGGCGGCCGAGCAGGTGCCGCAGCTGCAGCGGCAGATATTCGAGCAGGAAAACGCGCTGGCCGTCCTCGTCGGCGGCAATCCCGGCGCCATCGCGCGCGGCTTGCCGCTGGCCGAGCTGGTGGCGCCTGGCGTGCCGGCCGGCCTGCCGTCCGAATTGCTGCGCCGGCGGCCCGATATCGCGCGCGCAGAACATAATCTGGCGGCCGCCAACGCCAGCCTGGCCGCCACGCGCGACCAGTTGCTGCCTTCGTTCAAGCTGACGGCCGTGGGCGGCGGACAAGCCACGACACTCACCGATTTCCTGCATGCGCCGACAGCCCTGTGGCGCCTGACGGCGCTGGCGGCCGGTCCCCTGTTCGACGGCGGCCGCGTGCAGGCGCAGACGGATACGGCCGGCGCGCAGCGTGACCAGCTCGCGTACACCTATGAAAACGTGGTGCGCAATGCCTTCGCGGAGACGGAGAACAGCCTGGGCGCCATCTACCGTCTGCGGCAGCAAGCAGTGGAAAACGATGCGCGCCGCGCCACGGCGGCGGACACCTTGCGCATCGCGCACAACCGCTACCGCAATGGCTACGCCTCATACCTGGAAGAACTCGATGCCCAGCGCACCCTGTACAGCGCCGACGTGGGACTGCTGCAGCTGAAGACGCGCATCCTCGTCGCATCGGTCGACCTGTACCGGGCCATGGGCGGCGGTTGGTTGGCCAAGACGCAATAGGCGCGCATGCACGGTGCGGCCGTTTTCTGCGGCCGGTGTAATATTCTGGCCTGGGAAAGCGGCGGCATGGTGCCAGCCGCTGCCATCACGAACTTACGAGGTCGCAGCATGACGATTTTTGGCATAGGCATCCACATTCTGATCGCGGTATTTTTTGCGATTCACGTGGTGCGCAACGGGCAGCAGCTGTACTGGCTGCTCATTTTATTCATGTTCCCGCTGCTGGGCAGCGTGGTGTATTTCTTCGCCATCTACCTGCCCAATTCGCGCCTGCCGCAAGGCGCGCGCAAGGTCGCGTCAGTGGCCGTGCAGGTGCTCGATCCGAACCGCGAATTGCGCGAGGCGAAGGCTGCCTTCGAGTACACGCCGACGGCGCAAAACCAGATGCGCCTGGCCAGTGCGCTGCTCGAAGCGGGTGATGCGCAGGAAGCGGCATCGACGTATGAAGCCTGCCTGCAGGGAGCATTTTCATCTGACCTGGAAATTCGCCTGGGCGCGGCACGCGCCTACCTGGAATGCGAACGGGGCGCCGAAGCACTGACGCACCTGGAATTCATCCGCCGCCGAGACATTCATTTCCGTCCCGAGATGGTGTCCCTGCTGACGGCGCGCGCGCTGGCGCAAAGCGGGCGCCAGGCGGAAGCGAAGGCGGAATTCGACGATGCGCTGACGCGCTACAACAGCTTCGAGTGCCGCGCCGAGTGCGCGATCTGGGCCCTGCAGCAGGGTGACAAGGTCCTGTCGGAACGCCTGCTGCTCGATATCGACAACGCCATGGCCCGCTGGAGCAGCCATACGCGTGCCATGTATGCGCCGCTGCTGGCGCGCCTGGAGGCGGCGCGCAGGTAGCGGCATGACGGTGCCACGCTCAGACGCCCGGCACCGTATTCTTGCCCTCGACTAATTTGTAACCTTTGCCATCGAAGCCATAGCGCGCGTGGCCGTTCAGGGGCGTGGCGATGCGGGGTGGGTCTTCGTCCGGCTTGACCGTGACGCCGGGCTTGATCTTCTCGGAGGCACCCTTGAAATCGATCAGCAAGTCATCGTAGGCGCCGCCATTGCGCGCTGGCGCGAAGCGCCACTTGCCTTCGACCATCCAGCACTCGTCCATGTCTGGCGTGCAGGCGCCCATATTGTCCGAGTACAGGTCGATGCCGCCATCGAGCGCGGTCACTTTGCCGTCGCCGATGTCAAACAGGGCCAGTTGCGTGATGGTGTAACCCTGGCCTGTATAGCCATGGCGGATCGCCAGTCCCGGCTTGTTCGCGCCCAGCATGACCCAGTGCACTTCGCCGAGCTGCCCCGAGGATCCCAGGGCGGCAATGTTTTCCAGCCGTTTCACGACTTGCCACTGGCCCGATTCCGGCTGGCCCTTGGGCGCCAGGAAAAAGACGTTCAACAGCCCCGACGAGGCATGTGCCGATTCGGCCGTGCCTTCCGTGTTGGCCGTTTCCGCATTCGCCACCAGGATGGCGCGGCCATCGGGCAGCAGCTTGTGGCTGACGGCACTGACCACGTAACTGAGCTTGTCGACGTGATTATCGGGATCGGACAGGTCGGCCAGTGCATCGTCGCTGTCGCTGCGGTAGTCCTTGCCGAAGACGGCGCGCATCAGGCCCGCTTCGAGCTCGCGCGCCTGCGGCGTGTTCATCGCTTCCGTCCTGGGCGCGGTCGCCGCCGGCGGCGGCACGTGTTCGGCCGGTGCCGTCTCGTCAGCGACGGTGGGGACATCGGCTGCCACGTCAGCTGCCAGGTCGGTGCTGGCGGGGGCGGTCTTGTCCGAACAGGCGCCGAGCAGTGCGGAGACCAGTAGCAGGACGAGCGGGGTGCGGTAATTCATAGGCAGGGCAGATTGCGTTCATGGAGAATGGGCGCAGTATGCCAGATAGATGGAAGCGAGGGAGCGCGGCCTGCTGGCCGGTCCTTCGCTTCCTTGCCCGCAGGGGGCGATTTTGCAAACGATGGCGGCGCCTATTTTTCCAGCGCCACCTTGTCATCGCGTCGCAGCGGCGCTTTCTGGCGGCGCAGTCTGGCCACGCCGCGCTTGAGCAGGTGCTCCAGGTCGTCGATGTAGGTAAACACCGCCGGCACCACCAACAGGCTGAGTAGAGTCGACGTGATCAGGCCGCCGATGACGGTAATGGCCATCGGCGAGCGGAAGCTGGGGTCGGCGCCCCAGCCCAGCGCCAGCGGCATCATGCCGGCGCCCATGGCGATCGTCGTCATCAGGATGGGGCGGCTGCGCTTGTGGCAGGCGTCGACCAGCGCATCGAAGCGGTTCATGCCGGCCTGGCGCGCCAGGATCGCATAGTCGACCAGCAGGATCGAGTTCTTGGTGACGATCCCCATCAGCATGATCAGGCCGATCATCGACGGCATCGACAGGGCGCTGCCCGTGATCAGGAGGGCCACGAAAGCGCCGCCGATCGACAGCGGCAGCGCCGCCAGGATCGTCACCGGTTGCATGAAGTCCTTGAACAGCAGCACCAGCACGCAGTAGATGCACAGCACGCCGATCAGCATGGCCAGGCCGAAGCTGGCGAACAGCGAGGCCATCTCCTGCGCGTCGCCCAGTTCGGCGATCTTCACGGACGGCGGCAAATTCTTCATCGATGGCAGCGCGCGCGCCTCCTCGTTCAATTCCCCGAGCGTGCGCGAACCGAGTTCCACGTCGAGGGTGACGTTGCGGCTGCGGTTCAAACGGTCGATCTGCGCCGGGCCGCTTTCCATCGTCACGCTGGCCACAGTCGCCAGGCGCACGGGGCCATTCTTGCCGGGCACCGTCAGGCGTTCGATGGCGGCCAGGTCGGCGCGCACGCTGTTGGGCAGCTTGACGCGGATCGGCACCTGCCGCTCGGGCAGGTTCATTTTGGTGAGGTCCGTGTCATAGTCGCCGGCCGTGGCCACGCGTACCGTTTCGCCGATGGCTGCCGCCGTCACGCCCAGGTCGGCCGCCTTGGCGAAATCAGGGCGCACGATGATTTCCGGGCGCACCAGCGAGGCGCTGGAATTGACGTTGCCGATGCCTTTCAGGCCGCGCAGCTCACGCTCGACCTTTTGCGCCGATGCCATCAGCGCCACCGGGTCTTCCGAGCGCAGCACCAGCTGCATCTTGACGCCAGTGTCGGGCGGCCCCACCGTGAAGCGGGCGCCGGGGATCGTATCGAGCTTGTGGCGCAGCTGCGTTTCCAGCTGCGCCATCGATTCCTTGCGCTCGGTGCGGTGCACGGTGGTCAGGGTCAGCACGGCGCGGCGCGCCTCGGCCGCCGCGCCGGGGGCGAAGGCATCGCCGCTGGAGCCGCCGCCAATCGAACTGAAGACGCCCTTGACGCCCGGCGTGCGCATGGCCGCGTCGCGCGCCATGGCTGCCACTGCCTGTGTTTCGTCCAAAGTGGAGCCGGGCGGCAGTTCCAGGTTGATCTGCGTCTGCGCGCGGTCGGCGGCCGGCACGAAGCCCGTCGGCAGCAGCGGCACGAGCGCGATGGCGCCGACAAAGAACAGTGCCGCAGCGATGGCCGTGATGCCGCGATGCTTCAGGCACCAGCGCATGACCGTCAGGTAGCGCGTCATCAGCCAGCCATCCTGTTCTTCCTTGTGCGGCAGCGGTTTCAATATATAGGCCGCCATCATCGGCGTGAGCAGTCGCGCCACGACCAGCGAGGCCAGCACGGCCAGCACGGCCGTCCAGCCGAACTGCTTGAAGAACAGGCCGGGAATGCCGCTCATGAAGGCCGTCGGCAGGAACACGGCCACCAGTGCGAAGGTGGTGGCGATGACCGCCATGCCGATTTCGTCGGCCGCTTCCATGGCCGCCTGCATGGGCGACTTGCCCATGCGCAGATGGCGTTCGATGTTTTCGATTTCCACGATGGCGTCATCGACCAGCACGCCGACGACCAGGGCCAGCGACAGCAGTGTGACGGTATTGAGCGTGTAGCCGAACCAGTAGATGCCGAGGAAAGCCGGCATCACGGACAGCGGCAGGGCGGCAGCGGCCACCAGGGTGGCGCGCCAGTCGCGCAGGAACCACCACACCACCAGCACGGCCAGCAGCGCGCCTTCGTACAGCAGTTCCATCGAGCCGTCGAAGTTTTCCTCGACGGGGAAGGCATTGTCGATCGACTGCTGCAGCACCACGTTGGGATTTTCCTTTTGCAGGTCGGCGATGGCGTCGCGCGCGCCCCTGGCGACGGCCACTTCGCTGGCGCCCTTGGTGCGGAACACTTCAAAGGCGACGACGGTCTTGCCATCCTGCTCGGCCAGCGCACGCGGTTCGGCGATCGTGTCGCGCACGGTTGCCACCTGGTCCAGGCGCACATGGCGTCCGTCCGGCAGCGGCACTTCCACGCGCGACAATTCATCGGCCGTCTTGACGGTGGCGATGGTGCGCACCGACTGTTCTGCGCCGCTGATGTCGCCCCTGCCACCGGGCGCTTCGCGCTGCACCAGGCGCAGCTGGCGCGAGACGTCGAGGGCCGAGACCTTCAGCGCCGCCATGCGCGCCTCGTCAAGTTCCACCTGGATCTCGCGGTAGACGCCGCCCACGCGGGTGACGGCGCCTACGCCGGGAACGGTCAGCAGGCGCTTGGCCACTGTATTGTCGACGAACCAGGACAGGTCGGGCGCGTCGAGCGGATTGTCCACGCCCGGTTTCGCCGTGGCGATAAAGGTCAGCACCACCCTGCCTGCCGTGGACGCCTTGGTGACGGTGGGGTCGCGCAGCTCGGCCGGCATGTCGGCCTTGACCCGCGCGACGGCGTCGCGCACATCGTTGACGGCTTCGGCGATCTGCTTTTCCAGGATGAATTCGACGGTCACCGTGACGACGCCATCGAGCACCTTGGTGTAGATGTTTTTCACGCCTTGCAGGGTGGCCACGGAATCTTCGATCTTGCGCGCCACTTCCGTTTCCAGCTGGGCCGGCGCGGCGCCGGGCAGTGCTGCGCTGACGGTGACGATGGGCAGTTCGATGTCCGGAAAATCCTGCACCGGATTGGCTTTATAGGCCAGTAGACCGGCCAGGGTCAGCAGCGCGAACAGCATGATGGCCGGGATCGGATTCTTGATCGAGAGGGAGGAAAAATTCATGTTCGCTTCCTATTTTTTTGGCGCGACCGGGGTTGCAACATTACGCACCAGGTCGCCGTCATTGAGGAAGCCCGCGCCACTGACGACGATGGTGGTGTCGGCCGTGATGCCGGCGACAATCTCGATGCGGTCGCTCAGGCGCCGCCCGGCCTGCACCTTGATCTGGCTGACCCGCTGGTCGGCATTCAGGCGGAAGACGTAGCTGAAGCCGTCGCGCACGGCAATCGCCTGCTGCGGCACCGTCAGCGCGCCCGAGGTGCCCAGTTCGAATTCGCCGCTGGCGTACATGCCGGCCTTGAACGGCGCATTGTTGCCTGTGCTGGCCGGCAGATCCACGTACACGAGGGCGTAACGCGTCTGCGGGTCGACCGTGGGGGCGATCATGCGCACCTTGCCCGTCAAAACGCTGCCGTTGGCCGCCTTGACCTGCGCCAATGTGCCCGGTTTCAAATTCAGCAGCTCGGTGGCCGTCACTTCGGCGCGCCACTCCAGGCGGCCCTGGCGGATCATGCGGAACAGTTCCGTGCCGGCACCCACGACGGAGCCGACGGTGGCCAAGCGCGAAGAGATGATGCCGCTGTCGGGCGCCAGCACCTGCGTGTATTTGAGGCGCAGCTGCTGCGACGCCAGCTGTGCCTTGGCGGACGCGATGCGCGCGTTGGCCGTCTGTTCTGCCGTCAGGTATTGGCTGATCTGCTGCGCGCTGATGGCGCCCGTGCTTTGCAGCGAGCGGGCGCGCTGCGCGTTGGCGGCCGCCTCAAGCGCATTTGCTTGCGCTTCCAGCACGGCCGCTTTCGCCTGCGCCACGTCGGCGTTCACCGTGTCGTTCGAGAAGACGGCCAGCACCTGGCCGGCGCGCACGACGTCGCCGACATTGACGCGCACGTCCGTCAGACGCAAGCCGTTTGATTCGCTGCCGATGACGGCTTCCTGCCAGGCGGCCACGTTGCCGTTGGCCTTCAGCTTGATGGGCAAGCTGGCCGTTTTCGGCTTGGCAGTGGTGACGGTGAGGGCGGGTTTTTGTGCCGCGTTCTTGTCTTTGGCGTCGTCGGCCGCCGTGGAGGAGGGGGCGTACAGGGTAACGCCGGCGCCCAGTACCACAAGGAGGGTGGCCAGGGAGAGCGCCATCGGTTTCAAGGTCAGTCTTTTCATGTTGTCGTATCCGTCAAGGTGCGTTGTTGGCGATGGCGCTGCTGCTGTTCCAGCCGCCGCCGGCGGCGCGGTACAGCGCCACCCAGGCGGCGCTGCGTTCGCGCTCCAGGTTGACCACGGTGTTTTCGGCGGCCAGGCGCGTGCGGCGCGCGTCTTCCAGTTCGAGCAGGCTGGCCAGGCCATTCTTGTAGCGTTCTTCGGTGGCGACAAACGACACGCGGTAGCCTTCCATGGCCGTTTTGGCATGGCCGCTGCGCTCTTCCGTGCTGGCCAGCTTGACCAGCGCCTCTTCCACTTCGCGCACGGCCTGGCGCACGCCGGCGCGGTATTTCACCACGGCTTCGGCGTAGCGCGCCGTGGCGGCATCGACCTGGGCGCGGCGGGTGCCGCCGTCGAAGATGGGCAGGCTGACGGCCAGCGGGCCGATGCTCCAGGTGCTGGCCGTGATGCTGGTGCCGCCAGCGCGGATATTGCCCTTGCCGATGGAGCCGGCCAGGCTCAGACGCGGATAGCGCTGCGCCTGCGCGCCGCGCACTTCGAAGCTGGCGGCCGCCACTTCGCGTTCGGCGCTGTAGATGTCGGGACGCTGGGCCAGGGTTTGCGCCGGCAGTTGCGCAATCGCCACGGGCGAGGGCGCAACAAAAGGGCTGGCTGCGAGCTTCTGGCGCAGCGACGTTTCCGGCATGGCCGACAGGGCCACCAGTGCCTTGACATTCACATCGCAGGCGGCGCGCTGTTCGATGGTGCGGCTGGCGCTTTCGGCGGCGCTGGCGCGGGCCAGCGCCGCGTTGGCGGGTGGCTGGAAGCCGGCGCCGGCGCTCAGTTCCGTCAGGCGTGCCGAGTCGCGGCGCGAGACGGCATCCTGATCGGACACTGCCAGCAATTGCTGGCAGGTGCGCAAGGCGTAGTACTGGTTTGCCACTTCGGCAGCGACCGAGACGCGCGCCTCATGCCAGCCAGCGCGCGCGCTGTCGTAGCGCTCCTGCGTCGCATCGCGCGTGGCGCGCCTGGCCCCAAACACATCGATTTCCCACGACGCTTGCAACGCTGCCTGCGAGGTGGTGCCGCTGGGCTGGGCCGACTGCTGGCTGGTACGCACCACGCTGCCCGTCGCATCGAGCGCGGGCGTCAACGCGGCGCCGCTGGCGATGCTGTCCGCGCGCGCCTGCATGATGCGCGTGCCAGCGGCGGCGATGGTCGGGCTGACCTGCTGCGCATCGGTGATCAATTCCACCAGCAGGCTGTCGCCCTGGTCCTGCCACCAGCTGGCCAGGTCTGTCAGCTTGCCGTTATGCGGCAGCGGCGCCTGCCACTGCGCGGGCGCGCTGGCTGCCACCGCTGCGGGCGGCCCCTGCAGGGCGCAACCGCCCAGCGCCAGCAGGATGCTGGCGGCCAGGACGCGTTGAACGGTGCATAGAATAGTCGTCATGCTGGTCCTTCTGCTTGTCGTTGAGTGGTGGGGGTAGAGGGAGGAATGGCCAGGCGCCGGCGCTCCACGTCGGCCATGGCCAGCGCGTAGTCGGTCATGCGCGCCAGCCAGGTGTCGATGGCGTGCGGCGATTCCAGCAATTGCGGACGCAAGGTTTGCAGCACCTCGGCGCCGACCATGTGCTGCAGGGCCAGCGAAGCGATGGAAAACGCCAGGCGGTGCATGTCGTCGCTGTTGTCGGGTGCGCCCAAGTGGCGCGCCAGCACGCGCGCGAGCGCCTCGTGTTCGGCACGGATGTTCTGGTCGACCTCGCGCGCCCACAGGCCCGTGGGTTCGAGCATTTCGCGGCACCACAGGCGCATGCAGTCGCGCGCGATCTCGCCCTGCTGCATTGGGGCGAGCAATTGCGCATAAAAGCCTTCCAGGCTTTGGCGCAGGGTGAAGTGGGGCTGCTCGTACAGGGCGATATTGTCTTGTGGATTAGATAATTGATGGGAGAAGGCGGCGCGGTACAGGCCCGCCTTGTCGCCAAAATAGTAGCTGATGGCGGCCGCGTTCGTGCCGGCCGCCTGCGCCAGTTCGCGCGTGGACGTCTTGGCGTAGCCTTGCTCGGCAAACAGGCGGATGGCGCTATGCAGCAGCCGCTCGCGCGACTGTTCTCCATCGGAACGGGGCTTGCGTCCGTCGTCGGCATGGGATGTTGGGCTAGTGTTTTTTTCAATCATGCCGGAGATTTAATCACATATCTCAAACGATTGATATAACTAAATCGTTTGATTTAGTTAAGGAATGATGAAGAAAATGAAAAACGCAGGCAAAAAAAAGCCCGCGGTTGTAATCGCGGGCTAAATCCAATGTTCGGAGAACGAATTGGAGGAGACAGATCTACTATAGCGCTGAAAATGGTGCAGTGCAATACCGTAGAAATACGGTATTGGTCCGTTTGAGATGGCAAAAAATCCATATTTTATGCTGCGGCGCACAGACGCTCAGGCCTTGCTGCGCAGGGCCAGCGTAAAGGTGCTGCCGGAACCGTAGTCGCTATTGAAGAACAGGGCACCGCCGATGGCGTTGGCCAGGTTCTGGCACAGGTACAAGCCCAGTCCCGCGCCTTCCACGTGGCGCGTAGAAGTGGAATCGAGTTGCGAGAAAGCCTGGAACAGCTTGGCCTGGTCTTCTTCCTTGATGCCGGCGCCGCTGTCGGCGATGCTCATTTCCGTCACCAGCACGCCGTCTTCCTCGCGCTGGGCCAGGCTGATGCGCACCGTGCCCTGTTCCGTGAACTTGATGGCGTTGTTGAGCAGGTTGATGAGGATTTGCGTCAGCGCGCGGCGGTCCGTGTCGATGATGGCGGGCGGCTGGCCCGCTTCTCCCAGCGCCATTTCCAGCGCCAGGCCTTTTTGCTGGGCCAGGGGGCGCAGGGTGTCTGCCACTTCCGTCATCAGTTCCTGGCAGTGCACGGGTTCGATCGACAGGGTCAGCTTGCCCGCCTCGATCTTGGCCACGTCGAGGATGTCGTTGATCAGCGAGAGCAGATGGCGCGCGCTGGCGCGGATGGTGTTGAGCTGCTTGTCCTGGTCGGACGTCAGGGGGCCGGGCAGTTTCATCAGCAGCGCGCCCGTGAAGCCGATGATGGCATTGAGCGGCGTGCGCAGTTCATGCGACATATTGGCGATGAAGGCCGACTTCATGCGGCTCGCCTCGGCCAGTTCCAGGTTTTTCAGGGCGATTTCGCGGTTGATGGTTTCCAGTTCGGCCGCATGGTGCGCCAGGCGCATGTTCAGCTCGATCACCTGGCGTTCGCGCGCCTGCAGTTCGCCGTTGACCTGCACCGCCTGTTCATACGTGGAAATGAGCAAATCGAGGATTTGCTGGCGCTCCGCATTGATGAAATGCTTCTGGTCGCCCAGGTACAGGGCGATGCCGATTTCAACGTTCTGGTTCTTGCGCAGCTTCTGGTTCATCAGCATGTGGCTGATGCGGTTGAGCAGATAGTCTTCCGCGTAGGGCTTGCGGATGAAATTGTCGGCGCCGCACTCTATGCCGCGGATGATGTCCTTCGGGTCGTTGAGCGAGGTGACGAGGATCACGGGAATGTCGCGCAGGGTCGGATCGGACTTGATGGCGCGGCATAGGTCGTAGCCATTCATTTCAGGCATGACGATATCGGACAGCACCAGGTGCGGCTTGCGCTCGCGGATGGCGGCCAGGGCCAGTTGGCCGTTCGCCGCCACGCGCGCGTTGTAGTGCAGCGACTGGATCAGGCGGCGCAAGCGCTCCGCCTGGGTCGGACTGTCCTCGACGATCAGGATCTCGATTTCGTCAGGCTTGATTTGGTTGTTGGAGTCCACAGACCTCTCCTAGGATTTCAGTGTGGTGATGCTGGGCGCGGTGAGCGCGCAATATCGACATCCTGTGACTATATCGGATTTAGGTCTGCAAAAGTAACTTCCAAGTAACTATTTTGGCCACAGGGAATGCTGTGGCCAACGGTTAATTCTCGCCCTGGAACTGGCCTGCGCGATAGGTCAGCACGAGGGTGTCGCGGTGGCCATGATCGCCCAGGGGCTGGATCGGCGTCGATTCATGGATGACGGCGGCGTCGTCGAGCAGCAGCAGCGACCATGGCTCGGTCAGGGTAAAGCGCTTGCCGTTGGGGCCGTCCGCTTCGAAGATGCGCGTCTCGCCGCCTTTGATCTGTGCGCGCCCGATCAGCAGCACGGCGACGAAATCGACGCCGTCGCGGTGCGCGCCTTCCGGCGTAGGGCGGCCGATGCCATCGGTCGTATCGATGCGGAACTGGTGCGCTTCGATGAACCAGGGCTGGCGGCCCTTGACCTGCGAGCAGACGTCGCCCAGCGCGCGGATCAGTTGTTGCCAGGCCGCCTGGGCGACGATCGCCGCTTCGACCGGTTCGAACAGGCGGTGCATGCCGCCGTGCAGGGCGTTGTACTCCACCGGCTGCCAGTGCGGACGGTGCGCCGTCTGCGTCAGGCGCTCGCCATCCTGCACGAAGCACGAGTGGCGCCGGCGGCGATAGCGGCCGCCATCCTTCAGGTAATTGTCCAGCGCCAGGGTATCCCAGCTCGGTTCCAGCGCGCGCAGCGCGGCCAGCGGGCAGCCGGCCAGCGCGGCCACATCCTGCGGGCGCAAGACGGCATAGCCGTCATCGCGCAAGGCGTCCTTGAGGTGGGACGGGTCGGTAAAGATCGGTGCGGAATTGCTCATGGCGGTGCGGGCCGCAACGCGGCCTGTCTCAGTTTATCCAGCCTGGCATTCTACGACTTCGTGACGTTTACTGTGCAGTACGATAAGAATTATTCCTGTTGCGTTAAAAATTCTTTACCAGGGTCATGCGCAGCGAGCGCGATTCCACCGGATGGAAGTGGATATCGTCTACCGGCTGCGCCTCGCCGGGCAGGCGCGAGGCATAGTAGTAATCGATGGCCGAATCACGCCGGTTGGCCAGGTTGTAGCCTTCGACTTCCAGGCGCAAGGTCTTGTCGAACTGGTAGGCGATGCGCCCGTTCAAGCCCACGCTGGCGGCGGAGCGCACGCTGTTGTCTTCAATCAGAGGGCGCGGGCCGAAGTAGCGCAGGCGCAAAGAGCCCGACCACGGCCCGCGCGGCGTCACCGTCAGGGCCAGCTGGGCCACGCCTTCGATGGCGCCGGGGATGAAGTCGCCCGCCGGCTCGCTGCCGCGCGAGCGGGCCCGCGCATATGCCAGGTCCAGGTCCAGCGACAGCCAGCGGGCGGCCTTGTAGTAGCTGGAAAACTCGATGCCATAGCGGCGGCTGGGGCGGCCCGCCTCGGTGGCGCCGGCGTCGCCGATGAACAGCAGCTCGGAATCGAAGTCCAGGCGGTACAGCGACAGCGACGTTTGCAGACCGGTGATGGCGGCGCTGCGCAAGCCCAGTTCCAGTCCACGCGAGCGTACCAGGGGCGTGACCTTGGCGGCCGCTGCACCCGTCTTCGGGTCGACCGTGATCGTCGTGCCGCGCGCGTCGTTGCTGTGAAAACCATTGCCTATGTTGACATACGCTTCCGTCTCGCGCCACGGTCCGGCGATTACGCTCAGGCTGGGGCTGAACAAATGGTCGCTGGCCGTGCCCGAATTGGCGGCGCGGTCGCTGCGCACGTCGAAGCGGTAGGCGTCCGCGCGCAGGCCGGCCACGCTGCGCAGCGATTGCGACCAGCGCGTGCTGTTTTCGGCATACACGCCGATGCTGGTTTCGACGAGATGGTCTTGCCGCGTGCTCGATACGATCTGCCGTTGCCGCGTGTTGTACAGGCCATTGTGGATATTGTCGTTCTGTAGTTGCAGGCCGACGGTGGTGTCGCTGCCGCCCCTGTCCGTGTGGCGGTGCCAGGTGTGGCTGGCATCCAGGCCGGATGTCACGCGCCGGTCGGGCTGGGCGAACTGGTCGCCGTTATCTGGGTCGTCCATCGCATACGTAAAATTCGAGAACAGGGCCAGGCGATTGGCGATCACATACGCGCTGACCTTGGACGACACGTCGTCCGTCGTCTGGCGCCAGGCGGCCGACAGGCTGTAGCGCTGCGCCTTGCCGCCGTCGCTGGCATCGATGGCGTCGAAGCGGCCCAGCGTGCCATCCTGCACGGCGCGCAGCGGAATCTGGTCGGTGGCATGCCAGCTGGCGTCGTACGCCATGGCCGTGACGTTGAAGCCGTTGTTGGCATAGCCTGCACTGTAGCGCAACACGCCATTGAGCTTGCGGTAGCGGTCCGGCTGCGTGAACGGGCCATCGCTATGCTGCGCTTCGAGCGCGTACAGCAGACTGCCGTCGCCTGCATCGAGTGTGTCGGCCAGCAGGGCGCGGCGAAAGCCGTTTTGCCCGATGCCCACGCTGGCGATGCCCTGGGTCAGGCGGTTCGCATAGACGACGGAGGCCGTGCCGGCCGAGGAAAAATCACCTTGCGCCGCCGTATACGGCCCCTTTTTGTAATCGAGGCGCATGGCCAGTTCGGGGATCAGGAAGTTGAGGTCCGTCCAGCCCTGTCCGTGGCCATGGCTGCGCTGGTTGACGGGCATCTCGTCGACGGTGGTGCGCAAGTCCGTGCCGTGATCGAGGTTGAAGCCGCGCAGATAGAACTGGTTGGCCTTGCCTTCGCCGCTATGCTGGCTGACAATCAGCCCCGGCACGGCTTCCAGCAATTCGCCGGGCCGGTAGCTGGTGCGCGCGTCGAGCTGCTGTTGCGTGACGCTGCCCGCGTTGGCCGAATCGGCCACGCCCAGCTGGTTCAGGCGCGAACCGTCGACCAGCACGCGCTGGAAGATGTCGTCGGCGTGGGCGGCGGCAGGTGAAAACAGGATGGCGAGTAGGAGCGGAAGAGAGCGTGGTGTCATGGGGGGAGGGGGGTGTCCGGGCTTAGCGGATCGGCAATTCCGTGTTCTGGCGGTCGAAAATCAGCGTCTGGATGGAGCCGCTGTCCTGCACGTTGAGGGTATTGCGCTGGCTGGGCAGGAAGTCGATCAGCAACTGATTGTGGATGCGCGTGGCGGGGGCCAGGCGCGTGCGTTCGATCTCCTGGAAGATCACCACGTTGTCGGCATTGACCTTCATGCCGACCCAGTTCAGGCGCAGGCGCTTGCCGTCCGGCGCCACGAGGTAAAACTGTTTTTCGACATAGCGGCGCAGGGCCGCTTCGCTGTCTTCCTGGCCCAGGTCGAACTGGCGCTGGTACAGATTCGTCAGCAGCGATTCCACGTCGTGGCCCGTGTAGGTGTGCACCACTTCCGTGCTGCCGCTGGCCGCGTTATAGCTGATGTCGGCGATGCCCATGTGAAAATTGTGGGCGTGGGCCGCCATGCAGGCGCTGGCCAGCAGGCTTGCCGCGAACGTGCGCCAGCGCTTCATGCCTCGTCGCCCTTGGCCGAGCCGCCGTTCTTGCCTTTCAACGGCGTTTGAAAATCGCGCATCAGGTTATCCTTGGGCGATTTTTCGCTCTTGAACAGTTCCAGGCGCGATGGCGTGATTTTTCTTGGCCAGGCGTTGTTGCTGGTGTCGATATCGGCCGTTTCCCAATACGGGTCCTGCACCAGGCCCACCATCGGTTCATCCGTGATGACGACTTTGGTGATTTTCCTCGGCGAGTAGCGCCACACTTCGGCCGGCACGCGCTCGACGTACTTCTTGCCGCTTTTCAGTTCGATCTCGAGAATCAGGGGCATGACCATGCCGCCCAGGTTCGACAGGTCGACCAGGTACAGGTGTTTGCCCTGTTTCAGCAAGTCCTTTTCCCACGGTTCCAGAGCGGCCAGCGCTTCGGCATAGCTGTTGCGGTCCTTGTTGGTGACGGTGAAATCGTCGTGCTGGTTGTAGAAATCCTTCAGCTCCGGATGCGCGTCGACGCGGCGCGGCATGCCCTTGTTGGCGCGGCTCGTCACCGATTCCGGCTGGGCGTCCTTCTGCGCCTTCTTCCAGGCTTTTTCCGTTTCGGGATTTTTTGAACTCACGCCGTATTCGCTGATGCCATCGATGCTGATGTCGACCGGATCGGTGGTATAAAACCAGCCGCGCCAGAACCAGTCCAGGTCCGTGCCGGAAGCGTCTTCCATGGTGCGGAAAAAGTCGGCCGGCGTGGGGCGCTTGAATTTCCAGCGCTGCGCGTATTCCTTGAAGGCGTAGTCGAACAGCTCGCGCCCGAGGATGGTCTCGCGCAGGATATTCAGGCCCGCCGCCGGCTTGGCGTAAGCGTTGTTGCCGAACTGCAGTAGTGACTCGGAATTGGTCATGATGGGCACCTGGTCGCGGCTACGCATGTAGTCGACGATCTCGCGCGGCTCGCCGCGCGAGGCCGGGTAGTTCTCTTCCCATGCCTGCTGCGCCAGGTATTGCACGAAGGTGTTGAGGCCTTCGTCCATCCACGTCCATTGGCGCTCGTCCGAGTTGATGATCATCGGGTAGTAGTTGTGGCCCACCTCGTGGATGATCACACCGATCAAGCCATACTTGGTGCGCTTGGAGTAGGTCAGCTCGCCCGTCTTTTTGTCTTTCACCGGCCGGGGGCCGTTGAACGAGATCATCGGGTACTCCATGCCGCCCACGGGGCCGTTGACGGAGATGGCCGTCGGGTACGGGTAGGCTATGCTGTACTTGTTGTACTGTTCGATCGTGTGCACGATGGCTTGCGTGCTGTACTTTTCCCACAGCGGATTGCCTTCTTTCGGATAGTAGGACATGGCCATTACATCGCTGCCGCCCTTTTTGTAGCCCTGCGCATCCCAGATGAACTTGCGGCTCGATGCCCAGGCAAAGTCGCGCACGTTGGTCGCCTTGAAGTGCCAGGTCTTTTGTGCGCGGCTGACGGTTTTTTCGGCCGCTTCCGCCTCTTTTTGCGTGACGATGATGACGGGCTTGTCGCTGCTGCGGGCCTTGTCCAGGCGCTCGCGCTGCGTGGCCGACAGCACCTCCTGCGGGTTTTGCAGTGCGCCCGTGGCGGCGACGACATGGTCGGCAGGAACCGTCAGCTGCACGTCGTAGTCGCCAAATTCCAGGGTGAATTCGCCCGAGCCGAGGAATTGCTTGTGCTGCCAGCCGGCCGCATCGTAATAGGCTGCCATGCGCGGGAACCACTGCGCCACTTCGAACAGGGCGTTCTTGTCGTCGAAGACTTCATAGCCGGCGCGTCCGCCCAGCACCTTCTGTTCATTGATGCGGTAATCCCAGTCGATCTGGAAGACGAAATCCTGGCCCGGTTTCAAGGGCTGCGGCAAGTCGATGCGCATCATGGTGCGGTTGATAACGTATTTCAGGGGCTGGCCGTCCGCGCCTGTCAAGCGGCGGATATGGAAGCCGCCCTGGAAGTCGCCGCGCGCCAGGATGCCGCGCAGGCCTTCGAACTTCATGGTCTCGTCGCCGGTCGTTTTGGCCCACGCCTGGCGCGAGGGCGCCGTGGTCATGCGACGTGCGTCGGAACCGGGTTGGTAGATATTCTGGTCCAGTTGCAGCCACAGGTAGCCGAGCGTGTCGGGCGACTGGTTATGGTAGGTGATGCTGCCGCTGCCGGCGATCTCGCGTTTGGCCTCGTCCAGGGTGGCGTGGATGGTGTAGTCGGCGCGCTGCTGCCAGTAGGCGTGGCCCGGCGCGCCTGACGCGGTGCGATAGGTGTTCGGGGTGGGCAGCACCTCTTCAAGCTGGCGGAACTTGTCGTCGAATGGTTCGGCGGCGAAGGCCGACACGGTAAAGCACAAAGCCAACGAGGCTACGGAGCCGAAAGGTATGCGCATGGTCACCCTGATGTTGTTGTAAGGAAATAGTGGCAACTATTCTATACGCAGGGTGGGCCCAGCCTTGTATCGATTTGTAATAAAGAAAGGCGCACTTTGCGCCAGCTTTTGCCTGCCGCTGTCAGGGAGATGCTTTACCTGATTTTGCTCGGAAAAGCGGCGCTTTTACTCACTTTTCATCAGACTGTCGCGCAAGCGGTTCAGCTGTTGTTTCATGTCCACAACCTGCTCCACGCTGCAGTGGCTGGCCGCCAGGATGGCCTCGGGCAGCAGGGCGGCGTCATGGCGCAGCTGGTCGCCCTGTTGCGTGAGGGAAATGATGACCTGGCGCTCGTCGCTGGCGGCGCGCGTGCGCGTCAACAGGCCCGATTGCTCCATGCGCTTGAGCAAGGGCGTCAGGGTGGCCGAGTCGAGGAACAGGCGCTCGCCCACTTCCGACACCGTCAGGCCATCGCGCTCCCATAGCACCATCATCACCAGATACTGCGAATAGGTCAGGCCGAGTTTGCGCAGCAGCTTGCGGTACAGCTTGTTCATGGCAAGCGAGGTCGAGTACAGCGCAAAGCACAGCTGGCCATCCAGGCGCGGCACCTGGTGCAAGGGGTTGGGGGCGGTGGTGGTATCCATGGTCACAGTATATATAGTGCGCTACTTAGTTGCAAGCGACCTCACTGTCTGGCGCCTTACATGGTGTTCAATGCCGCCAGCGCCTGCGAGTCGAGCCCGAGCGCGCCGGCCGCGATGTTTTCGCGCAGATGCGCCACCGACGAGGTGCCGGGAATGACCAGCATATTGGGCGCGCGCTGCAGCAGCCAGGCCAGCGCCACTTGCATCGGCGTCGCTTGCATGGCGTCCGCCACCTGGTTCAGGGTATCGGACTGCAGCGGAGAAAAGCCACCCAGGGGGAAGAAGGGAACATAGGCGATGCCTTGCGCGGCCAGCGTGTCGATCAGCGCATCGTCCGCGCGGTGCGCCAGGTTGTAGTGGTTCTGCACGCAGACGATGGGGCTGAGCCGCTGTGCCTCTGCCACCTGGCCGGCATCGACATTGGACAGGCCGATATGGCGCACCAGGCCTTCCCGTTGCAGCTGCACCAATGTGGCCAGCGGCTCGGCAAGTGACGAGCCGTCGGGGCCGGCCATGCCCGGCGCGCGCAGGTTCACCACATCGAGCACGTCCAGGCCCAGGTTGCGCAGGTTGTCGTGCACGGCGTCGCGCAGTTGCTGTGGCGATGCGGCCGGCAGCCAGGACTGGTCGGCGCCGCGCACGAAGCCGACCTTGGTGACGATGCTCAAGCCGTCGCGATACGGATGCAGCGCTTCGCGGATGATCTGGTTGGTGACATGCGGGCCGTAAAAGTCCGAGGTGTCGATATGGTTGAGGCCCAGTTCGATGGCTTCGCGCAGCACGGCGACGGCAGCGGCGCGGTCCTTCGGCGGGCCCCAGACGTGCGGGCCAGCCAGTTGCATGGCGCCGTAGCCGACGCGGTTGAAAACGATGTCGCAATGGGCGGGCGTGAATTGATGCCGGGTGGGAGAATAGCTGGTCATGGGAGCTCCTGTGTGGTGGTCGGGGACTGGAGCAACCATGGTAGCGGCGCTTGCGCTGTATGATAATCGGGTCAATACAGCACAGGCTGTCCTTAATTATGCACAATCGTACGCCATGAAAGCTCTCCTCATGCATTCAGCCAGCCCTTCCATGGCCGACCTTTCCGCCTTTGCCCTGGTGGCCAGGCACCGGGGTTTTCGCCAGGCCGCGCGCGCCAGCGGCCAGTCCGCATCCGCCATGAGCGAGGCGCTGCGGCGGCTGGAGCAGCAATTGGGCATTCGCCTGCTGGAACGCACCACGCGCAGCGTCACGCCGACGGCTGCCGGCGCGTTGCTACTGAGCCGTTTGCTCCCGGCATTGGATGAAGTGAGTAGCGCGCTCGATGTGCTGAACGACTTGCGCGACAGCCCGCGCGGCACTTTGCGTCTGAACGTGCCGGTCAACGCGGCACGCTTCTTTTTGCAGCCCATGGTCGACCAGTTCCTGTGTGCCTATCCGCAGATCAGCGTCGAACTGGTGGTCGATAATAATTTTGTCGATGTCGTCGCCAGCGGCTGCGACGCCGGCATCCGCTATGGCGAAAGGCTGGAGCAGGACATGATCGCCATCCCGATCGGCCCGCGCACGCAGCGCTTCGCGGTGGCTGGCGCGCCGTCCTACCTGGCGCAGCGCGGCGTGCCCGTGCATCCGCGCGACTTGCTGCAGCACGCCTGCCTGCTGGGAAAATTCCTCAGTGGCGCGATTCCAGCGTGGGAGTTCGAGCGGGATGGGCAGAAAGTGAGCGTCGAGCCGGACGGCCCCGTGATCGTCACGCCGACGGCGGCCGACTTCGCGGTCAGCATGGCCATCGCCGGCCATGGACTGGTCTATCTGTTTGAAGAGTGGCTGCAGCCGTATGTCGATGCGGGCCAGCTGCAGCCCGTGCTGGAAGACTGGGCGATGCCCTTTCCCGGCCCGTTTTTGTACTATGCAGGCCGGCGCCACCTGCCCGCGCCGCTGCGCGCCTTCATCGACTTCGTGCAAGCCAATTTTGCGTAGCTTCCGTAGCTTCCGCAGCTTCCTCAAGCCGCCGCATAGCGTTGACGCAGCAACTGCAGCATGGCGACGTTCTGTTCCCACGCGTCGCTCACGGGCTGCTGCGTCCAGGGCAGCGTCTGCAGGTAAGGTGCGGGGCCGAATTCCGGCGTGAACGTCAGGCGCTCGGCGCCTGCCGCGCGGCGCAGCGCAACGATGGCATCCCACCACGCCAGGTGGGCGTCGAGCGCTGCCTTCGCTTCCGGTGCGCGGAAGTCGGCCACCTGCGGCCCCTGCGCGTGACCCACGCGCGCATGCACGTGGCGCACCAGCGGCAGTACCTGCGCCAGGGTTTGCGGCTGGTCTTCGAGCAGGGATTCGCAGGCGCAGCACCAGTGCGACAGGTCGGCCGTCAAGGGCAGCGCCGGATACTGCGCCAGGTAGGGCAGCAGCAGCATCGGATGGCCGCTGAAGCGGCTGCGGTGGATTTCATGCACGATGGGCACGCCGTGCTTTTCCGAGATGGCGGCGGCCAGGTCGATCAGTTGCGCGTTTTGCGCCTGGCTGTAGTAATCCTTGCCCGTGTGCGTGTTGACCAGCACGGGGCGCGCCAGGCAGGCGTTGTCCAGCAGTTCGGCCAGGGCCGCGCGGTGCAGGTCGAAGTCGCTGTGGAAGACGGTTTCCCATTGCGCGCCGATCAACTGTAGCCCCGCCTTGGCGATGCGGTCCGTCCATTCCTCGCGCAGGGCGGCGTCCAGCGGCAGCGACATCTCGATGCCATCGAAGCCGGCCGCCGCTACCCTGTCGATGAAGACCTCGGGCGGCAGCTCGTTATTACCCCAGTGGGCGGCGTAGATTTCGATACGCATCAGACGAAGCCCCGCACGGGGAACGCGGCATCGCGCTGTATCCAGTTGTGCGCTGCATAGTCGGTCTGGCCGTCGGTGGCGTGCAAGGTGTAGGCGTGGCGCGAGACGGGCGAACGGTTCGGCGCGCTGTAATGCGGCAGCAAGCCATGGAAGCAGACCAGGGCGCCCGCCTTGACTTCCAGTGGCACGGCCGTGCTATCGTCGGGCCAGGGCATGGCATCGAGTTTTTCCACGCGCACGGCGTCGCCGTTGCGGATGAAGCGTTCACGCAGTGGGCCGCGGTGGCCGCCCGGTTCCGCCCACAGGCAGCCGTTTTCCAGGGTCGCGTCTTCCAGCGCGAACCAGAAAGTGGTCACGCTGATCGGCGTGGTCTCGAAATACGTGGCGTCCTGGTGCCAGCGCACTTCGCCGCCGATGCCGGGCTGCTTGAAAATGTACATCGATTGCCAGACCTGCGCGTCCGCCAGGCCTAGGTCGCGCGCCACTTCGGCCAGTTTCGGATCGGCCGAAAAAGCGCGGAAGACGGGGTCCAGGTCATGCATGGCGTGGCCGATCTTGTTGATCGACAGCGATTTTGCCTGCTTTAACTGACCATCCGCGCCGAAGGCTTCTTCCTCGAAGAAGCAGCGGATGGTGTTGTCGGAGGCCAGAAAATAATCGTTGGTATTTTTTGCCTGGTCGCGCGTGGTGAAGATGGACTGGCTGATGCTGGGATCGAATTCGTTGACAATCTGCTCGGCGCGCGCGCGCAAGGCGGCGATCTCGTCCGCACCCTTGAAATCGGGCAGGATGATGTAGCCGTCGCGTTGGTATTGTTTCTGTTGTTCGATAGTTAGCATGGCGGCGGCTCCGGAGGTCAATGGAAAACGCCATTGTAGGTTGGACGTGGGAGGCAAACAATCGAGCAATGGTTGACAGATTGTCGCCAAAAAGAAGACAATCTTTGACATGGATCAACTCAAAGCGATGGAAATTTTTGTCGAAGTGGCGCGC
The DNA here is from genome assembly GCF_900095265.1 of Janthinobacterium sp. UMAB-56. Lineage (GTDB taxonomy): Bacteria > Pseudomonadota > Gammaproteobacteria > Burkholderiales > Burkholderiaceae_D > Janthinobacterium. The sequence continues at coordinate 103,048 of NZ_LT607652.1, forward strand.
CAGCGCAGCTTTACGCTGGCCGGACAGCGCCTGGGCCTGACGCGGGCCATGGTCAGCAAGACCATCATGCAGCTGGAAGAACGCCTGCATGCGCGCCTGCTGCACCGCTCCACGCGCGAAGTGAGTTTGACGGATGCGGGCCGCGCCTACCTGGCGCCGTGCATGGCCACCGTCAGCCAGGCGCAGGAAGCGGCGCGCATGGTGGCGCACGTGGCGCAGGCGGGGGCCGGGGCGGAGCTCGCGGGGCCGCTACGCATCCAGGCGCCATCGAGTTTTGGCAGCGCGTGGCTGGCCGATGCCGTCGCCCGTTTCAGTTTACGGCACCCGCAGGTGCTGGCCGAGTTGTTTGTCGACGATGCCTTGCTCGACCCGATACGCCACGGCTTTGATTTGACCATCCGTGTGGGCGGCATCCCGGACAGCAGCGCGCTGGCCATGCGCCCGCTGGCGCCGTGCCGCGCCGTGCTGTGCGCCAGTCCCGCCTATCTGGCGCAGTGGGGCGTGCCGCAGACGCCGCAAGACTTGCTGCAGCATCAGTGCCTGCATTTCAGCCACCTGACCGATGGCACGAACTGGCATTTCCAGCGTGGAGCAGGGGAGCAGCGCGAGGAGGTGAGCGTGCGCGTGCAGGCGGGCTTCACGGCGAATAACGGCCTGGTGCTGCACCAGGCGGCGCAGCGGGGACTCGGCATCGTCTACAGCACCACCTTCCTTGCCTGGCGCAATCTGCTCGATGGCAGCCTGGTGCCCGTGCTGTCCGACTGGGAGCTACCGCTGAATCACTTGAGCGCCCTGTATCCGGCCAGCCGCCAGCCGTCGCCCAAGGTGCGCGCGCTGATCGATTTCCTGGTGGCCGAATACCAGCCCGTGCCGCCATGGGACCGCGAGCTGGCAGCGGCAGGTTTTTTCAGTTGAAAGCGACGGCTTCCAGCGTCCATGCGCCATCCGCGTACACGCGTTCGTCGTCGAGGTAGACGGCTTCGGTGACGGCGAAAATATCGACGTGGTAGCGCGCATCCTTGCGCTTGAATTGTGGTTTGGTGTAGACGCCATGCTTGGCGCCCAGCGACAGATGGATGCCGCACATGCGTTCATACGTGCCGATGTCGTTGACCAGCTGCTCGCGCGAAAAGGCGCGGTTCATGCCGAAGCCCAGTTCGCGCACCCACACTTCGCCCTCATGCGCGCGGATGATCTCCAGCATGGCCAAAAATTCAGGCGTGGCGTGCTCGGTGCCCGTCACGCGGCCCTTTTCGATGATCAGGGTGATCGGCGTGTCGGGGCGGTTGACCATGAAGTGCGTGTCGCCGAAAACGAAGATGCGCACGCGCCCGTTCACCGCTTCCAGGTCCTGCGCTTCCGTAAATACTTCGCCCAGAGGGAACTGGCCGCCGATATTGTTCATGCCGCTGTAGTCGCCGATATTCAGCTTGGCCGATTCGAACGGCGAAGCAAAGACCAATTGCTCGCCGCCGCTGTCGACCATGCCGTGGCGGGCGACGTCGATGCGGGCCTTCAGCGCATGGCCCACGCCGCGATAGTAGGCCGGGTCGTAGGCCAGCGAAGCGATGTAATGCAGCCCCTGCACGCCGGGCATGCGCGACAGGTGCACATGCTCGATCACTTTCAGGCCCCGCTTGAACAGTTCGATGCGGATGCGGAACGCTTCCAGGCGGAAGCTGGTCGACTGGATCAGTACGACGAGGCTGCCGGCCGGCAGTTCGGCAAACGCGGCCAGCACGGCGTCGGGCGTGACGTCGTCGAAATCGATGAAGGTGGCGTCCGGCAAGGCCTGGCGATACGCTTCCGTCAGCACGACATTGAGCCAGCTGCGCTTGTCGCAAACGATCAGGGCCGGTTCGTCCGGGCGGTGGCAGATGGCCATGGCCAGCAGGTCGGCCACGTTTTGCGCGGCCACTTCGGTGGCGGCGGCGCTGATGGCATCGAGCCGGCTGGTGTCATTCTCGGGAAGCGTCATGGTGCGAAAGGTGGGGACGTGAAGTAATCGCAGCATTATAAGGTGATTGCCGCTCAAGGTGATTGCCGCAGGGCACACCATTCCCCCCCTCCGGCGGAGGACCTGTGGCTGCCGCGCCCCTGATTATCTTGTGTAGTGCTTTCCGGCAATGTATTATTTGATAAACAGCCAGGGAGTGGCTCTTCGCAGCGGCAAACGCATGCATGCGCAGGGCACGTTTCCAGTGATGCTGGGATAACAAGCCTACAGGCAATGACTAAGAGTGTGATGTGATGAGCATAATCGGACAAGATATTCCCATGGAGCGGCCGGATACGGATGGGCGCGCTGCCGTGTTCGTTCCCGTCACGGGCGTCAAGGAAGATGTCTTGTTGACCATACGCAAGGGGGCGGCCATCGTCGGTTTTGCCAACCACGACCGCACCATCACCGTGTATTTTGAAAGCAACCGCTTCGACGACCCCGTGCTGGCGAAGTGGGAGCACAAGGCGCGCAAGGCCTACGACCGCCTGGTCGACAATGCGCCCACCGTGTCGAAACTGACCACCAGCCCCGCCAATTTCGAGCAGATCGGCTACATCAATGGCAAGGGCATCACCATTCGCCGCATGGAAAGCCTGCAGCGCTGGCTCGCGTATTCGGACGCGATGGAAACTTGCCCTGCAATGGATATCATTCCGCGCACGTTGATCGCGAAAGTTGATGCCGTCAAGGTGTAAGAGCCGCTGATAAAACGCCTATGGCGTTGTTGCCTGCCCCTGAATCGTTGCCCTGCCGTTTTCGGCGACTCCCCTGATACCACGATAATATTCGCTCTGCCCCCGGCTGAGCGGAGACAGCGCTTTTTTTGGTCGGCATCGAGGCCGTGGAACACGGCGCCAGTGCGCCGTTGCCGCGCCTGTGTAAGGTAATATTGCGGCAGAACGCAGTGGAATGACTCCAGGAAAAGGTTGGAATGTGCTTGAAACAGTGAATGACGTTTGCCTTAACGCCGCTTGCGGCCTGACCTTGCCGCTGCGCGTGGTGTATTGTCCGTTTTGCGGCGCGCGTCAGGTGGCGCAAGCGCCTGTTCTGGAGAAAGCAGTGGCGCCGCCCCCGCTGCCGCGCATGCCACCACCGGTGCCCGTCGCTCCGCCCATTCCTGCTTCGCAGCGCGCGCCGCAGCCCGTGCCGCAGTCCGCACCTTCGCCTATTCCCGCACCCAAACCCGTCCCGCCAGCGCCTGCCGCAGCGGCCAAGGCGCCGCCAGCGAAACCGGCCGCCAGGGGCTCGGTGCCGCCGCCGCGCCCGCCCGTGCGCTTGCGCACGTGGATCGCGGCGGCCGTGGTGCTGACTGGTATCTGGTTCTTCAACAAGCCCGCCGACAAGCCGGCCAGCGTGGCAGAACAGGTCGAGGCTGCCACTGCGCTGGCGGCGCAGTGCGACCTGGACGGGGCGCGCAGTGCGCTGGCCGTGCTGAAAAGCGCCAAGGCCCCCGCCGCGCACATTAAACGCTTGCAGGCGAACATCACCAAGTCTGCCGCTACTTGCGACAGGCAACAACAGCGGGCACAGGCGTGGCTGGCGCTGCAAGGCAGCGTCAACCAGGCCATCGATGCGGGCCAGCCAGAGCTGGCCGCCACGCGGCTGGCCGTCTACGTGAAGCGCTGGGGCGACGATCCGGACACACTGGAACTCGATGCCAGGGTGAAAGTGGCGCTGGCCAGCGCCCGGCTCGACCTGGCCGACGCTTGCCTGGCCAGGGGCGACCGGGTTTGCCTGGAAAGCAGCTTGATCGCCGCCGAGCGTTACAAGCGGCCCGAACTGGCGGCGCGCGCGCAGGCGCTGCGCGCATCGCTGTCGCAACTGCTCGAGCGCTCGCTGCTCGATGCAGTTCCGGTCTCGGGCCAGTAGCGCCACCCGCTACAACGCCCGCTGCGGCCAGGCCGGCGGGCGCCGCCTTGGCGTCAGAAGTGACGCTTACTCTTGCGGCAGCAGCGCCAGCGCCGCGCTGAAGTCACCCATGGGTTTGCCGCCGTTGGCCACCAGCGCCTTGTCGCGCGTGCTCAAGCCATCGAGCACGGGTAGCGCAAAGCGGTGCGTGATGGCGCGCAGGATGGATGCAGAATCGTATTGCGTATGATCAACCAAGCCCTTTTTCACGTACGGCGAGACGAGGATGGCGGGCACGCGCGTGCCCGGGCCCCAGCGGTCGCCCTTCGGCGGCGCGGCGTGGTCATAAAAGCCGCCGTTTTCATCGTAGGTGACGATGACCAGCATGTTCTTCCATTGCGGACTCTTTTTCAACTGGGCGATGACGCTGGCGATATGTGCATCGCCGTCGGCTACGCTGGCGTAGCCCGCATGCTGGTTCAGGTTGCCCTGCGGCTTGTAGAAGGTCACGGGCGGCAGCTTGCCGGCGCTCGCGTCGCTGAGGAACTGGCTGTCGAAGTCGCGCAGGTGGGCGGCGCGGTAGGCGGGCGCCTTCACCGGGTCCATGTTGGCAAAGTAATTGAACGGCTGGTGATGGAACTGGAAGTTGGGCGGATTCGGGAAGCTGCCGGCGCGTGCGCTGGCCGTTGCCAGGGCCGTCGTATCCTTCCAGGCACCCGCATACCAGGCCCAGTCGATGTTCTTGCTTGAAAGCAGGTCGCCGATATTCGTCTGCGTTTGCGGTGGCAGGGTGGTGGCCTTGCCCGTGTCCGCATACAGCTTGCTGCTGTCGCCCGGAGCCGGCGCGTTGCTGCTGGGCTGGAACGCCGGCTGCATGGTATTGACGGCGTAGAACATGCCCGTGCTGTCGGCCGGCGTCAGCGCACCGTCATTGGCATAGGCGGGCGCGCCGTTCAAGACCGTGGTCGGCGCTGTGGCGGACGGCGTCAGGCGCAGGAAATTGCCCTTGGCATCGACGTCGATCTTGGCGATAGAACCCTTGGCCACCGAGGTGTCCGCGTTCGGATAGGTGGGCGCGCAGGCGCAGATCAGGTACTGGTGCGTGAGGAAGGAGCCGCCGAAGGCGCCGATGAACAGATTGTCGGCCAGCGCATATTGCTTGGCGATATCCCACAACTGCATCTTGCTGCCGTCGTAATAGCCCATGGACAGGCCGCCCGCATCGGAATACGCGGCGAACTTGTCGTTGGCGCCGCCGTTGATCTGCATCTGGTTGTTGTAGAAGCGGTGCACCAGGTCGCGCGTAATGACGGATTGCGGCAGGTACAGTGGGCTGCTGGCGTCATCGATCTGGAACGGTTTGTTTGGCAGGTTGGCCGATTGTGCCTGGGTGATGACGGTGCTCTGGCCGGCCGCCGTCATGCCGCCCCAGGTGGGTGGCAGCACGGGCAGGGTGCTGCCGTCGACGTCTTTTTGCGGCACGTAGGCAGACGTCGACGTGGGATTGACGCCTGGCACGCCGTTGGCGCCCGGGAACAAGCCGTACAGATTGTCGAAGCCGCGGTTTTCCGCATAGATGACGACGATGGTCTGGATATTGTTCAACGCCAGGGCGCTATTCAGGGCGGCAAGGGCGTCGGCGGGCGCCGCCTGCGCGCTGGCGCTGGCGATCAGGGCCGTGACGCTGGCATTTTCTGCCTTGAGTTTCGCCAGCTCGTCGCCGCTGGCCTTGTTGAAGTCGGACGCCAGGCCCGCTTCCGACACGCCGAGGCGCGCGGCCAGCTTGCTGCTGGCGGACGTAAAGTCGCCGCCATTGCCGTCCATGACTTGCGCCAGTTCCGTCGACAGGGCGCTGACGAAAGTGCTGTGCCCTGCGGGGGCGCGCAGCAGCAGTTTTTGCGTGACCTTGCTGCCCGCGTCGCCGATGGCTTCATGGCGGATGGCATCCGTGCCGATGCTCACCAGCACGGCGCCCTGGCCATCGAGCGTGTAGCTGCCGTCGGCGGCCGTGCGCACGGGGCTTGAAGCGCTGTCGCAGGTCAGCTTGGCTGTGCTGCTTTCCAGGCACACCTGGGCGTTTTCATAGTAGTTGCCGATGACCTGGCCCGTGGTGCCGGGCGTGATGGCATAGTTGCTGCCGCAGGCGGCCAGGCCCAGCGACAGCAAGATTGGTAGGGGACGTAAGACGGGGCGAGCGTGCGGTTTCATGGTCATGCCTTCTGGGTGGAAAACGTCGCATGCTAGGCAGACAATATGTCAGCTGCGTGACATGTCAGCGCCTGTTACATGACGTAATGTACGGAATTGATACATGACGTTTCGCAGGGGTTTGTCACGCAGTTGTCACATGCCGTTGTTACGCTGCCAGCCCATGATGAAAACCAAGCTCTCCCTGCTGCTCGCAGTGTGCTGGCTGTCCGCCTGCCAGCCGGCGCCACCAAAAGAAGTTCAGGCCGCCCCTGCGCCCGCCTACCTGGCCGGGGCCTACGCGCCCACCTTGAAACGCCCGCCTTCTGTGGCGGCAATGACGGCCATGGGGCGCGCCATGTTCTTTGAGCCGGGCCTGTCCGTATCGGGCAAGATGTCGTGCGCCAGCTGCCACAGTCCCGAACATGCGTACGGGCCGCCGAACGGGCTGGCGGTGCAGCTGGGCGGCCCGGAATTGAACGATGCGGGCACGCGCGCCGCGCCTTCGCTGCGCTACCTGCAGACGGCGCCCGCATTCACCGAACATTTCCATGACGACGATGGCGACGACAGCGCGGACGCCGGTCCTACGGGCGGGCGCAACTGGGATGGCCGCGCCCAGTCCGGCCATGAGCAGGCCCTGGCGCCGTTGTTGTCACAACGCGAGATGGGCAACCGCGATGCCGCCGCCGTCGTCGCCAAATTACGCGCCAGCCCCCTGGCGGCGCAGTTTCGCCAGACGTATGGCGCGGATATTTTCGCGCAGCCTGAGCAGGCGCTGCGCTGGGCGCTGATGTCGCTGGAAGTGTTCCAGGAAAGCCCGTCCGATTTCTATCCGTACACGAGCAAGTACGACGCCGTCCTGCGCAAGCAGGCCGTCCTGAGCCCGCAGGAAGCGCGCGGCCTGGCCCTGTTCAACGATGAACGCAAGGGTAATTGCGCATCCTGCCATCTCAGTCAGGTGACTGCCGGCGGCGCCTTCCCGCAGTTCACGGACTACGGCTTGATCAATATCGGCGTGCCGCGCAATGCCAGGCTGCCTGTCAATGCGGACCCGGGGTTCTTCGATCTGGGATTGTGCGGCCCGGACCGTACCGACTTGATGGAGCATCAGGAATACTGCGGCAGTTTCAAGACGCCATCCCTGCGCAACGTCGCCCTGCGCAAGGTGTTTTTTCACAATGGCAGTTTTACCAGCCTGGAGCAGGTGCTGCGTTTTTACGTGCAGCGCGATACGGCGCCGCAAAAATGGTATCCGACAGATAAAAACGGCAAGGTGCGCAAATACGACGACCTGCCGCCCGGCCTGGAAGCGAACGTGAATGTGGCAGCGCCGTTTGACCGCCAGCCGGGCCAGTCGCCCGCACTGAACGAGAGGGAGATCGCCGACGTGATCGCCTTCCTGCACACCTTGACCGATGGCGATCAGGCGCCCCATCCCGCGCAGGGCAAACATGGCTGAAAAAATAGCAAGATACCATTGCTTACAACTACGCCACAAAAGCCTGTTTTTTATGTGCGTTAGCGCACGCTAGAAAATTTTAGGCCGGTGTATATTGCGAACTGCTCTGTGTCTTTTGATAACAATGAAAGGGAATATCATGAAAGTAAGCAAAAATTGGATGACCGTGTGCGCCGCCGGGATGATGGTCGTGGCACTGGCTGCCTGCCAGAAGAAAGATGATGTTGCCGCCGGTCCTGCGGAACAAGCGGGCCAGAAGATCGATGCCGCCGCCGCCAAGGCTGAAGCCGACATCAAGGCCGCCGCGAACAAGGCCGACGACGCTATGAGCCAGGCTGCTGCCGATACGGGTGCCAAGATGGATCAGGTCGCCGCTGACGCCGACAAGAAAATGAGCGAAGCGGCTGATGCCGTCGGCAAGAAAGTGGAAAAAGCCGGCGAAAAGATGCAGGACGCCGCGCACAAGTAATTGCGCCAGCGCCGGCCAACGCCGGCCCGCTTGCCGCAGTTGCCCTCAGGTGATGGCGGCGGCGGCCACGCCACCGCTGGCGTGGCCGCCTGGCTCTGGCGTACCCGTTCCCGCCGTTTCTGTGCCCGTCCTGTTCATCGCGTCCATTCCTCCCAGCACCACGCTCAAATCGACAAAGCCGTCGCGCCACGCGCGTTCCAGGTCTTGCTCCACCGCTTCCAGGGTCGTTCTTTCCACCTGCTGAAAACCGCGCAAGCCGTACGCCCGGTTGCGCCCGTGCGCCTTGGCCAGGTAGAGCGCCATATCGATCAGGTTGACGCTGCGTTCCCACGTGAGCGGTCGTCCCAGCGGCGCCAGCGGATAGGGCGCAAAGCCCACGGACACGTGCACCTGGATGGCCTGTCCCTGGTAATGGATGAGCTGCGCCGCCATGCCGTTGAGGATGCGCCGCGCGATATCGTCGAGTCCGTCGCGCGCGACGGCGGGCAGGAAGGCGAGGAATTCCTCGCCACCCCAGCGCACGATCATGTCCGTTTCGCGCAACACGTCATGCAAGGTTTCGGCGATCGTCGTCAGCACCAGGTCGCCCGCCGCATGGCCGTAAGCGTCGTTGATATGCTTGAAATGGTCGACGTCGAGCAGGAATAGCGCGCCCACGACATCGGCGCCGCCGTAGGCCTGCAGCGGCTGGCCCGCATGGTTGCGCATGAATTCCTGGAAATGGCGGCGGTTGTACAGCGCCGTCAGCGGGTCGCGCGAGCTCTGGCGCTTGAGTTCCTGGTTCTTCACTTTCAGCTGCACGTTCGCGTGGCGCACCTTGCGGTATAGCAAGCCGACGATGGTGAATGCCATGGCCAGCACCAGCGCCAGCAGCCACCAGACGCGCTGCTGCAGACGGCGGTTGTCGATCTCTGTACTCTTGAGCTGATTCTCGCGGCTGAGCAGCTCGATCTGGCGCTGCTTCTTTTCCGCCGCATATTTTTCTTGCAATTCATACACGGTTTTTTGCCGTTGCTTCTCGAACAGCTGGTTGGAAATGCCCCGCTCGCGGTGATACGCCGCGATGGCGCCGCGCATGTCGCCGGCCTTTTCCAGCGCCATGCCGTATTCCAGCAGCACGGCCTGCATGTCCGGCTGGTTGGCAGTGCGTTCGTAGTAGGCCAGGCCCGTGGCCACGCTTTGCTTGCCTTCCTGCAAGCGTCCCTGGCCGATCAGCGCCTGGCCGATATTCAGGCGCGCCGTCGCCTCCACCTGTTCATTGTTGACCTGGCGCCCCGCCGAGATGGCTTCATGCGCAAAGCGCAGCGCGCGCGCATAATCGCCTTGCTTCAGGTAGCTGTCCGACAGATTGACGAGGGTGACGGCGACCATGCCGCGCGCACCGAGCTGGCGTTCCAGGTCCAGGGCCGCCAGCAGGGCACGCTGGCCCCGCTGCGGCTGCTGCGCGTCGAGTGCCAGCCCGTATTCCGTATTCTTCGCCTGCGCCATGCGGCCCGGCGATGCCAGGGTGTTTGATACTGCCAGCAATTCGTCGAGCACCTCGAAGCCCTTGTCGTATTCGCGCATCTGCGTGTACAGCAGGGTGAGGGCATTCAGGGCGGCGGCAAGGCTGGAGGGGGATTTGCTCTGGCGCGCCAGGTCGACGGCCGCCTGCAGCTTGGCCAGCGCGAACGGGAAATTGCCTTCCTCGGCCCACGACTGGCCCGCGCTGATGGTGGCCTGCACGCGCACGGGCAAGTCTTGCGTGCGGTTGGCGATGCGTTCCGCTTCAAAGGCCAGCAGGTGCGAGGCGCGGCCTTCGTTCCTGGCAAACGTGATGTAGGCCTTGTTGAGCATGCCTTTCGCCAGCGCCACGTCGCTCTTGTTCAGGCGGGCGTCGGCGATCAGCTCTTCGGCCAGTTGCATGGCGATATCGTTTTGCCCCAGGCGCATGCGGGCGTTGCTCAACTGAGTAAGGAATTCCGCACGCACCGGCAAGGGAGCGCTGCGCGCCTGCGTTTCCACCTCTTGCAGGCGCTCCAGGGCGCGCGCGGGCACGAAGCGGCCATCGTCGCTCACGGCGGCAAGAAACTGCTCGAGCTTGCTGAGCTGGGCGTGTGCGGCGGGCGGCAGCAGGCAAGCCAATACCAGCAGCCAATGCGCCTTTCGCCATGATGCCCGTGTCTGTCTGCCTGCCAACGTCCCGCTCCCGCAATGCGCTATTGTCTGGAATAGATTATATTCTGTTGCAATCAAGAAATATCATGGCACGCGCAGATTTCTGAGAAATTGCACACTTCGGCGCTGACCGCTTCTCAACGCAGGGCGACGGCGGTTCGGGTTGGCGGGCCGCCCTTCAGGCGGAAAATGGCGACAGCCGTGATCAAGGCCTGGGCCTGCTCTTGCAGGCTCTCGGCGGCGGCGGCCGCCTGCTCCACCAGGGCCGCATTTTGTTGCGTGATGTTGTCCATCTGCGTGACGGCCTGGTTGACCTCGGTGATGCCGGCACTCTGTTCGTGGCTGGCACTGGTGATCTCGCCCATGATGGCGGCCACCTTCTGAATCGAGTCCACCACCAGCGCCATCGTGCGGCCGGCCTCGTCGACCAGCTTGCTGCCTGCGTCCACCCGCTCTACCGAAGCGCCGATCAGGGTCTTGATCTCCTTGGCCGCCGCCGCGCTGCGGTGGGCCAGGTTGCGCACCTCGCTGGCGACGACGGCGAAGCCGCGGCCCTGTTCGCCAGCCCGCGCAGCTTCGACGGCTGCGTTCAGGGCCAGAATATTGGTCTGGAAGGCGATGCCATCGATGACGCCGATGATGTCGGCGATCTGGCTCGAACTTTCCTTGATGGCGCCCATCGTGCTGACCACCTGGGCGACGACGGCGCCGCCCTGCACGGCGACGGACGAGGCGGTGGCGGCCAGTTGGTTCGCTTCACCTGCGTTGCTGGCGTTTTGCCGCACCGTTGCCGTCAGCGTCTCCATCGAGCTGGCCGTTTCTTCGAGTGAACTGGCTTGTGCCTCGGTGCGCGCCGACAGGTCTGCGTTGCCCAGCGCGATTTCATGGGTGGCCACCGACATCTCGCCCGTGCTGGTGCGGATGTCGCCGATCAGCCCCGTCAGGTTGGCGTTGATGGTGTTCATCGCCAGCAACAGCACGCCGATCTCGTCGGCTCTTTCGATGACGGCATCGATGCTCAGGTCGCCGCCGGCAATCAATTGCGCCGTGGCAATCGCTTGATCCAGGCTGCGCTTGATGTGGCGGTATACCAGAAACAGGCACAGCAGCGAGACCATGACGGACACCAGCAGCACGCCGACGGTGACGGAATAGGCCGCCATGGTGCTGCCCGTCGCTGTCTGCACGGCCGCGCTCGTGCGCTGGTCTAGCAGCGTGAGGAATTCATTCACCGGTTGCATGATCTTGCCCTTGTTGCGGTGGTATTCGGCATCGTGCATGATCCTGCGGGCCATTTCCGGGTCAGGTGGCCCCTGTTTGGTAAAGTTGCCGTTGCCGTCGTCGAACAAGCCCTTGACGGCGTTCATGGCGATCAACTCGGTCTTCACCAGACCGTCGGAATTGGCCTGGGCCTCTTGCAGTTTGGCGAATTCCTGCTCGCTGAAGCCGGCTTTGTGCATCAGTTCGGCCAGCGGCACGCTGGGCCCGGTCGACGCCGGCACGGGCATGCCCGCCGCCACGAAGTCCCAGTAGATGCGCTCATAATGCGCCGGGCGCGGTTTCTTGCCGTTGCGGATGTCGAGGATGTCCAGGTATTGCTGTTCATATTTGGCATCGCCTGTGACGACGTAGGTGCGGGCCAACCGGGTCAGGTCGTCCGAGCTTTGCCGTAGTTCATCGGCCAGCAGGTAGGATTGGAAGCGCGTTTCAGTAACCTGGTTCGCTTCCGCCTGTTTGGTGGCGACACGAAACAGGGCCAACAGGCTGACGATGGAGAGCGCCAGGCTGAGCAGGAAGATGGCGGCAAAGATGTTCTTGATCGAGAGTTTGCTGCGCATGGCGTTTCCCCTGGAGGTGTGGTTGCGGCCGTCGGCCTTGCCCGCCAGATGAATATACCCCGTCCGGTCGACATTTTTGATGCCTTGCGGAAAAAAAGCGGCGGCGCGCAACGGCGCCGCCAGGCTTACACCGCCAATTGCTGCAGCAGGTACAGGCGCTGGTACAAACCGCCCTCGATCTGCATCAGTTCCTCGTGCGGCCCCGCTTCCGTGATGCGGCCGTGGTTGAGCACGATGATCCGCTCGGCCTCGCGGATGGTCGACAGGCGGTGCGCGATGGCGATAATGGTCACCTTGCCGCGCAACTCGTTGAGGGCCAGTTGCACGATCTGCTCCGTCTGGCTATCGATGCGCGACGTCGCTTCGTCCAGCAGCAAGATGCGCGGCTGGCCGGCCAGCGCGCGGGCAATCGCGATCAGCTGCTTCTGCCCTGATGACAGGCGCGAGCCGCCTTCGCCCAGCGGCGTGTCGTAGCCGTGTTCCAGCGCCGCGATGAAGTCGTGCGCGTGCGCGGCGCGCGCTGCCGTCTCGATCTGCTGCTGCGTGTAGCCGCGGCCCATGTCGATGTTTTCGCGCGCCGAGGCAGCCAGCAGGAAGGGGTCTTGTGGCACCAGGCCCACGTCGGCGCGGAAGTGCTCGTTGTCGATGCTGTCGAGGGCGACGCCATTGATGGCGATGCTGCCCTGCGTGACCGGGTAAAAGCGCAGCAGCAAGGAGAGCAGGGTCGACTTGCCGCTGCCCGTGTGGCCGACGATGCCAAAAAAAGCGCCCTGCGGTATGCTCAGCGACAAGTCGTGCAGCACCGGCTGGTTTTCCACGTAGGCGAACGTCAGGTGCGCGATGTCCACGGCAGGCACGTCGATGTCTGCTTTCGCCTGTCGCAGGGCCGGTGTTGCCCTTGTTTCCCTTCCCTGTGCGTGTTCCAGTGCCTGCGCTTCGTCCAGCAAGGCCGAGACGCGGGCCGTGGCCACCACCGACTGCTGCAACTGGCTGAACTGCATGGTGATCTGGATCAGCGGCTCGATCACGCGCGCGATGTAGCTGATGAAGGCGTACAGCACGCCCACTTCCACGGCGCCCATTTCGCGCCGGCCGAAGCTGAAGATGACGACGGCCAGCAGCACGATATTGAGCATGTCGAGCGCGGGGCGCAGCAGCCAGGCGTTGGCGCGCAATTCCTGCATGCGCGCCGTATAGTGGTCCTGGTTGATGCCCGTGAAGCGCGCGCCGAAGCGTTTTTCCGCGTTATTCGCCTGCAGCACGCTCATGCCGCCGATGGATTCGGCGATCTGCCCGTTGATTTCGCTGCGCAGGGCGCGCGCGCGCGTGACGGCAGGCGCGCTCCGGCGCTGGTACAGGAAGACGATGAGCAGCACGGCCGGCAGCAGGGCCAGCACGATCAGCATCAAGCGCCAGTCGAGGAAGGCCATGGCGGCCATGGTGCCAACCAACACGATGGAGCTGTCGAGGATGACGAACAGCACCTGCACGTACAGCGATTTCACCGCCTCCGTGTCATTCGTGACGCGGCTGACCAATTGGCCCGTGATGGCGCGGTCGAAGAAAGCCATGGGCAGGCGCAGCACGTGCTGGTAGACGGTTTCGCGCAGGCGCTGCACGGAGCGCATGGCCAGGCCGGACAGGCGCACCAGTTGCAGGTAGCGCAGCCCGGAAGCGATCCAGCCCGTCAGCAGGCAGCCGCCCAGCAGCATGGACATGCGCGTCCAGTCCAGGTTGCGCGGCAACAGATGCTGGTCGATCAGGGCCTTGCCCAGGATCGGGCCTGTCACTTCCAGGCCCGCGGCGAGGATCAGCCAGAACGTGGCCCAGTATAAATGGCGCAGGTCGGGTGCGGCGGCGCGGCGCAGCAGGCCGATGGCTTGCGCTGCCTGGCGGCGCACGGATTGCGTGGCGCCGTGCGCTTGGTCGGTTTTAGATGGCATTCAGGCTGGCCTCCAGTTGTTGATAGCGCCATTGGCTGGCATACCAGCCGTCGCGCTGCATCAGCGCATCGTGGTTGCCCGTTTCCGTGACGTGGCCATCGCGCAGCACCAGGATCAGGTCCGCGTTGACGACGGCGCTCAGGCGGTGGCTGGCGATGATGGCGCTGCGCTCGGGGCGGCGCGCGCGCAGTTCTTCCAGGTGCTGCAGGATGCGTGTTTCCGTGCCCGTGTCGACGGCGGACAGCGCATCGTCGAGCAGCAGCAAGCCATTGTCGGCCAGCAGGGCGCGGGCAATCGCCACGCGCTGGCGCTGGCCGCCGGACAGGGTGATACCTTTTTCGCCCACGTGGGTGGCATAGCCGTCGGGGAACTGCAAAATATCGGCATGGATATCGGCCAGCTGCGCCGCCCGTTCCACTTCCTCGCGCGTGGCGCCGGGTCGGGCCAGGGCGATATTGTCGGCGATGGTGGCGGAGAACAGGAATGATTCCTGCGGCACCCAGCTGATGGCCGCGCGCAGCGCATGCAGGGTGTAGGCGTCGAGCGGCTGGCCATTCCAGCTGGCCGTGCCCGACTGCGGCGTGACCTGGCGCAGCAGCACGCGCAGCAGGGTCGATTTGCCGCTGCCCGTGGGGCCGACGAGGCCCAGGGTCTGGCCCGGCAGCAAACGCAGCGAGATGCCGGACAGGGCCGGCGTCGTCTGGCCCGCGTAGGCGAAGCCGACGTCCTGCAATTGCAGGGCGCCGGGTGTGAGCGTGGCGATGCTGCCATGGTCGTCGATGGCCAGCGGCGCATCGAGCATCGGCTGCAAGCGCTGCCAGGCGGCGCGGCCCCGTTCGATCAGGGAGAGCACCCAACCGGCGGCGAACATGGGCCAGATCAGCTGGCCCAGGTACATGGAAAAGCTCGTCAGCGCGCCTATGGTCAGCTGGTCTTGCCATACGAGGTAGCCGCCCAGGCCCAGGGTCAGCGCCGTGGCGGCCGTCAGGGTCAGGCCGACGGCCGGTTCATAGGCCGCTTCCCAGCGCTGCGCCGTCAGGCTGGCGTTGGCCGCGTGGCCGGCCAGCGTGGAGAACTGCTTGCTGCTGCGCTCTTCCAGTCCCAGCGCGCGCAAGGTGCGTACGCCCGACAGCGATTCCTGCACATGGTCGTTCAGTGCGGAAAAGCGTGTCAGCGAATCCGTGGACGCCGTATGGATATGGCTGGAAATGCGCCAGAAGGCCAGTCCCATCAGCGGGAAGGGCAAGAGGGCGATGCAGGCCAGGCGCCAGTCCACGCCCAGCAGCATGATGCCCAGCACCATCAGCAAGGTCAAGGTGCCGTCGAAGCCGGCCAGCATGGCTTCGCCGGCGGCCATTTCGATGGCGTCGATGTCGTTCGTCGCCAGCGCCATCAAGTCGCCCGTGCGCTGGTTCTGGTAAAACGCCGCGCCCTGTTGCGACATGCGCGTGTAGAAGCGCGTGCGCAACATCACGCCCAGCTGGTAGGCGGCCTTGAACAGGGTGATGCGCCAGCCCACGCGCAGGAAATAGATGACGACGCCGACGGCGAGCAGGGTCAGCAGCTCAAGCCACAGTTCGGCCGCCGTCATGCGGTGCGCGGCCAGTGCGTCGATGATGGCGCCCACGCGGCGCGGGATCCAGACGGTCAGTGTCGCCACCCCCGTCAGCATGACGGCGGCGGCGACATACGCCGGACTATGCTGACGCACGAAGCCGGCGATGAGCCTCGATAAACTCATGGTTACCTTTTGTTTTGAGTAATGGGGTGTCGCGGGGCGGAAGGACGGGCACGCGGACGGAAAGTACGCGTAGGATACAACAAGGCGGAAAAGCGCGCTGTGGACGGGCACGCAAAAAACGGGCCGTAGCCCGTTGTATTGCTGCTTCAGTGCCGTGCGCGGGTCTTACTTGCGGCCGCTGCCTTTGCCGCCGCCCAGCATGTCGAGCTGTTTCGATGGCGTGCCCTTGTGCGCGACCTTGGATGCCGGCTTGGCGGCTGGCGCAGGCGTGTGCTGCACGGCGACCTTGGCCACGGTCTTGCCGGCAACGCTGGCCGGCTTGGCGACCGGTTTGCTTGAAGGAAACGGTTTCGCGTCCGGCTTTGCGGGGGCTGGCGCGGCCGCTTTCGCTGGCGCAGCGGCGGGCGCCGGTGCTGGCTTGGCCGCCGGCTTGGCTTCGACCGTTTTCACGGCGGGCTTGTCGGCGACCTTTTCGGCCACCTTGGCAGGCGCTGCCGCCGGCTTGGCTGCTGGCGCAGCAACAGCGGCGGGCTGGGCCACTTCGGCAGGTTTGGCGGCAACAGGTGCAGGTGCCGCTACTGGTGCCGCGGCAGGCGCAGGCGCAGCAACAGGTACGGGCACGGCCAGCGCTGGCTTGGCAGAGGCCGGGGCAGTTGCGACGACAGGGGCGGCCGCATCGAGGCGGGCCTTGGCCGAGGCCAGCAATTCAGCCTGGGTGCTCGAGGCGATGCCGAACAACTGGCGGCTGTACGCCAGCACGCTCTCGATGTTCGGCTGCGCCTGGCTGCTACTGTAGCTGAAGAAGTCGCGTGGGTCCTGCGTTACCAGCAGGTGCTGCGCCGTCTCTGCTGTCTGCGAGATGGCGGCCTTGCCTGCGTTCAGGTTCAGGGCGATGATTTTCTCGGCGCTTTCAAAGACTTTGCTGGTCAGGGTGCTGAAGATTTGCAGCTGGTTTTCCAGTTGCGATTTGGCGGCGCTGGAAATGTGTTCTGGAAGCGGAAACATATTTACTCCTTTGTACGGATTAAAATGCTGGCAAAACGCTCTGCAAAATCCCGAAAACCAGAGTTGGCCGCGTTTTGTAAAGTGGCTAGCGTGCTGAGTAACTGATCAGAGTCTGATTATGATGCAACGCAATATGAATATTCTAGCGGTGATTCGAGTTAGTTGAAAGTTATTTTATTCTGCCCATACGGCGTATGCTTGGCCTATTCATGCGCCCGGCAGCATTTGCAGGAAGTTTGCGCCCGCGCAAGGTGTTGTCAACGAATCTATGGCTATGCTTTTGCGAGTAGCTCCATTCGTGCACTGCAGCATCGCGGGATTGGGTGAGTAAAATGACAATCAAATGGAAGCACCAGACACCGTAATCAAGCGAAGGAGTGTCCGTATGGACTTAGTCATCCGCAATGCCAGCCTGCCCGACGGGCGCCGCAGCATCGATATCGCCATCGAGGGCGGCCGCATCGCGGCCGTCGGCCCCGCCTTGCCCGTGCAGGGCGCGCAAGAGATCGATGCCGCCGGCGACCTCGTCACGCCGCCGTTTGTCGACGCACACTTCCACATGGACGCCACGCTCAGCTACGGCTTGCCGCGCGTGAACGCCTCTGGCACCTTGCTCGAAGGCATCGCCCTGTGGGGCGAACTGAAGCCGCAGCTGACGCAGGACGCCCTGGTGGAGCGCGCCCTGCAGTATTGCGACTGGGCCGTGGCGCGCGGCTTGCTGGCCATCCGCTCGCACGTGGATATCTGCGACCCGCGCCTGCTGGCCGTCGAAGCGCTGCTCGACGTCAAGCGGCAAGTGGCGCCGTATCTCGATTTGCAGCTGGTGGCGTTCCCGCAGGACGGCATCTTGCGCAGTCCCGGCGCCTTCGACAATCTGAAGCGCGCCATTGCCATGGGCGTTGACGTGGTGGGCGGCATCCCGCATTTCGAGCGCACCATGGCCGACGGTGCCGAATCCGTGCGGCTGCTGTGTGAATTCGCCTGCGAGCGTGGCCTGATGGTGGACATGCATTGCGACGAGTCGGACGACCCGCTGTCGCGGCATATCGAAACCCTGGCCTTCCACAGCCAGCGCCTTGGCATGCAGGGCAGGGTGACGGGCTCGCACCTGACGTCCATGCACTCGATGGACAATTATTATGTGAGCAAGCTATTGCCCCTGATCCGCGAGGCGGGCGTGGCGGCCATTGCCAACCCCCTCATCAACATCACCCTGCAGGCGCGCCACGACACGTATCCGAAACGGCGCGGCATGACGCGCGTGCCCGAGATGCTGGCCGCCGGCATTCCCGTCGCCTTTGGCCACGACTGCGTGATGGACCCGTGGTACAGCCTGGGTTCTGGCGACATGCTGGAAGTGGCGCACATGGGACTGCACGTGGCGCAGATGACGGGCCAGCAAGCCATGCACGAGTGCTTCCTGGCGGTGACGGAAACGCCGGCGCGCATCCTGGGCCTGGACGGCTATGGCATCGCGCCTGGCTGTCATGCGGACTTGCTGATCCTCGATTGCGGCTCGACGGTGGAAGCGCTGCGCCTGCGCGCGGCGCGCCGCCTGGTGCTGCGGCGCGGGAAAATCGTCAGCGAGTCGCCGCGCGCCGGGGCTAGATTGCAACTGCCGGGCCGGCCCGAGACAGTCAATTTCCGCCTGGCGCGCTGATACAATCAGCCATCACTTGTTATCGGGAGCACCGTCTTGAAAGAAATTGATATCCGTCCGGCCAACGCAGCCGATTTCGACGCCATGTGGGCCATCTTCCAGGTCCTGGTGGCCGCTGGCGACACCTATACCTTCCCCGCCGATACCACGCGCGAAGAGTGCCACGCCTATTGGTTTGGCCCCGGCGTGCAAAGCTTTGTTGCCGTGATGGGCAGCGAGCGCCTGCTGGGCATGTACAAGCTGGTGGCGAACCAGCCGGGCCTTGGATCGCACGTGGCCAATGCCTCGTTCATGGTCGATCCGGCCGCGCAGGGCGTGGGCGTGGGCCGTCTTATGGGCGTGCACTGCATGGAGGAGGCGCGCCGCGCGGGCTACCTGGCGATGCAATTCAACTTTGTCGTCAGTACCAACCTGGCCGCCGTCACCTTGTGGAAAAAGCTGGGTTTCAGCGTTGTCGCTACCCTGCCGCTGGCCTACCGCCACGCGCAGCTCGGCTATGTGGACGCTTACGTGATGTACCAGCTACTGACCGACCCGATGCAGTGGCCGGCATGAGCGGCGCCATGGCAGAGTCGATCAGCGTCATCGAGACGCCCCGTTTGCGCCTGCGCACGGTCACGCCCGATGATGCGGCGTTCTACCTGGCGCTGGTCAACGAACCGTCATGGATCGCCAACATCGGCCAGCGCAATCTGCACACCGTGGTAGCTGCCCGCGCGGCCCTGGAGACGGGAGCGATGGCGCAGTTTCGCCAGCATGGTTATGCCTTCTGCATCGTCGAACGTCGCAGCGACGGCATCGCCATGGGCATCTGCGGCCTGATACTGCGCGCCAGCCTGCCCGGTCCCGACATAGGCTACGCTCTGCTGCCCGCTTATTGGGGCCAGGGCTATGCCTACGAGGCGGCTGCCGCCGTCATGCGCCATGCGCAGCATGTGTTGCGCCTGCCTACCGTGTACGGCATCACTTCGCAGCAGAACCAGGCGTCGATCAATTTGCTCAACAAGCTGGGCCTGCGCTTCGAGCGTTTCTCGCGCCTGCCACCCGATGGCAAGGAGACGAATATCTACCGCAAGGATTTTCGCCAGTTTTCGTAGTTTGAACGTCAACATTGAATAGACGAAGGAAGTAGATGGTCACAGGTAAAAAAGTCGTTCCACCACTCGAAGCTGTGCTAGCTGAATTGCAAGATTTAGCCATTCGGATAGCCAATGTTGACGCAGGTACTGATGCACGAAGTGTCAAAAAAATCCGTTTGGGACTAGAAAAAGCCGTGTCTGAGATCAAGACGACCACGGAAAGGTTGGACCCCGTTTGGCGTCCTGAGTCGATTTTCGATCCTTCCGATCCCAACACTGCCGGCCGGGTAGTGGCCTTGACTATGGTTGCGCAGGAAAGGCATTCGTTGGCGGCTATCCCTGAATTCTATGGTGCCGGGGTGTATGCGATCTACTATCGAGGTGATTTTTCACCTTACTTACCATTGAAAGATACGGATCATCCTATCTACGTGGGAAAAGCTGACCCTGACCGACAAGGTGCCAAGGATGCTGTAACTCAAGGAACAAAGTTATCGGCGCGACTCAATGAACATTCTCGCAGTATTCGAAAAGCAACTACTACACTGAAAATTGAAGATTTTGAATGTCGTTTTCTGATTGTGCAAAGCGGATATCAAAAGTCGGCCGAAGATTATTTGATCAACTTTTTTAAGCCGATCTGGAACTCTGAGACAAAGATTTGCTTTGGTCTTGGGAAGCATGGTGACAGTTCCGATACGCGTGTCAATAAACGGTCACCCTGGGATACCATGCATCCTGGACGGGAATGGGCGGATAGAACTTTTGAGAACCAGAAATCAATTGAGCTGATCAATGAGCAGATTGCTGGTCACTTGTCAATCCACACACCTTACACAGATGTCCATCAGATTTTTGAGCGAATCATGGCCGATATGCGTCAGATGAACCGAGAGCGGTTTTTTACTCCCGCAAAAGGTGGTGCTTTTTTCGAACAGGTAGCGACCGAGGTCATGCCCCCTTCAGAATAGCGGTGCGATTTTTGACTCAGATTTACTCTTCAAAATATGGCGGCGGGGCAGGGGCTTTGGGGGGCATCTCATGCACTTCCTGCCATGCTGGCGTCCTTTTTTACTCTCGCAGAAGCGCGCATACACCGCGCGCCATCACTGCCGCTAACTTTACAGGCACGGCGTTGCCTAGCTGACGCATGGTCTCAGACCATGTACCTTCAAATATGAAATTGTCAGGGAAGGTTTGAATGCGTGCTGATTCCCTCACAGTAAAATACCTGACTGAGCCGTCAGTGCGGCGTAGCATGTTTTCACCTCCAGGGACGCCATGGTCACCTGCTTTGAGTGCCTTTGCTGGTTCATCAACAGGACTTCCAGTATGCCCGGCATAAGCTCTCGCGCCTGGCTGAAAACGATGTGCTTGCACAAACTCCAATTCCTTTGTAGAGGATATCTCAGGGTCGGGAAGATCGGAGATAGCATCTCTGACGGTTTGCCAGGCAAGCATGTTTGCGCCGTGATCAGCAGCTAATATTTTTTGGATCTTTTTATCTATGCCCTCGGGCCGTGGCGGACGCTTTTTAGAAGCAATGCGGTGACGTTCCCAGTAGCTTCCGTTTGCCCATTTTGTCAGCACCAGCGCATCACTGCTATGTGTTTCTGCTGGGAAGTCCCAAGGTTTGTGAACATCAGCCCTGAAACCAACGAAAAAGATACGCATGCGCTTTTGAGGAACACCATAATTGGCTGCATTGACCAGACGGTGATACACATGATATTCGCTCGGCGCCCCCTTGGTCTTGTATGTTTGCAGCCTGACCAAGTGTTCTGTCCACAACTCTTTCGTTTTGACGATTTGTGAGGGAAATTCAAGTTGCAGCAGGATGTAGTTGAAGTAGTCGGCGAATGCCGCCCGTTTTAGACCTTGTACATTTTCGAAGGTAAACGCGCGCGGCCGGGCCTCTCGGACAGCACGTATCGCTTGCGGGAACATATCTCTCTCGTCGAGAAAGCCACCGTGCTTACCACCCATGGAAAAAGGTTGGCATGGTGGACCTCCGGTGATCAGATCGATATTGTTGTGATTTGTATATTTAAAATCACGTACGTCGCCTTCTATCACATCAGGCCAATGACTGATCGGTTCCACTTGCAGCAGTTTGTTATTGCGCAAGGTATTGCACGCGTGGCTGTTCCATTCGACAACCGCGCGATGCTGAACATCATTGCTGGAAAAACCAAGCGCCAGTCCTCCCGCCCCTGCGAATAATTCAATTGACTCAATGGTACGAGCATTTGTCACCAGCGTGTCTGACGGGACTAAGAGGGTGGGCGTGTTATACATGGTCATTTGCGGTGGATGAAACGCCGCTGCTTTTTCGGTACATTATTGAATCGATGTGGTGGATAGTAAGCTAGTACTGCATGGTGGCAACTACCAATCTCGTTTGCATGCGATGGTGTGTATGGCAACTTCTGTGTGGATACATTTACGTAGTGCAGCAGTATAAAGCAATGGACACAAGAGGAACAAACCGAAGGAGGTATCTGCACCCCCTATGCCTCAATGCCAAGCTCTCTTCAAGTCTCATTCTACTGTGTTTTTGTACAGTATTCAATGAACTCATTTGTTGTTACTCAAAGTACCCTTGAAAATGCCAGGAACGGAACTAATTCCGCAAGGTTTCATGGGTGCGTCATCGTTGACACTATAGGTCAACCATCGCGTAGCATAGTGATGGCACTGGTTAAAGGGAAAAATCCTGGGCCAGAGTTGTTGGTTCGAACACAGGGTTGAGCAGCAGGATATCTTGTTTGAAGTGTGAATCCTCGGACGAGATAGGACATCTTGGCTCTTGGCGATCCGCCTGCAGGCGAGGGATGGCTGAAAAAAAGTATTTAGAAAGCGGCGCCTTTTGTAGTGGTGATGCGCGGTCTTTGTTTTTATAGTTGACCTACCGGTGGAAAACCACCGGACTATAAAAATGGAGACGTGTTATGAAAATCATGACTGCTGTTGCATGGGGTGCCCTCATGTCCGCCGGGTTTGCCGACGCCTCGGCGCAAAGCTGCTCGGTACCCGTGCTCAAGGTGCTGGCGCAAAAAAGCCTGGGCCTGACTGTGATGGAAAAGACCCTTGCCGAGTATGAAAAGAAAAGCGGCACCAGGGTGCAAATCAGCTATTTCGGCGAGAACGACCGCCGCTCGAAAGCGCGCCTCGACGCTTCCACCAAGGCTGGCTCCTACCAGATCTATTACATCGACGAAGCCAACGTGGCCGAATTCGCCACGGCCGGCTGGGTCGTTCCGCTGCTCAAATACCTGCCCAAGGAGGCCGATTATGACGACTTCCTGCAGGGCCGCCGCGCTGTCGCCTCGTACAAGGGCGTGGCGTATTTCGCGCCCCTGATCGGCGGCAGCGACTTCCTGTTCTACCGCCGCGACCTGCTGGAAAAGGCCGGCATCGCCGTGCCCAAGACGCTCGATGAACTGGTCGCCGCCGTCAAGAAACTGAATAATCCACCGAACGTGTATGGCTGGGCGGCGCGTGGCCAGCGCGGTTCCGGCATGAATGTCTGGCGCTGGGCGCCGTTCATGCTTGCCGCCGGTGGCAAGTGGGAAAAGGACGGCGTGCCGGCCTTCAATTCGCCGCAGGCCGTCAAGGCGACCACGCTGTACCGCGAACTGTTCAAGTATTCGCCGCCCGGTGGCGCCACCTACGACTGGAGCAATGCGCTCGAAGCCTTCAGGTCGGGCAAGGTGGCGTTCATGATCGAGTCGACGCCATTCGCCGACTGGATGGAAGATCCGAAAAAATCCTCGGTGGTCGACAAGGTGGGGTATGCGCGCCCGCCATCGCCGCTGCCATCGGCCGCCTACGGCCATGGCCTGGCCATTTCCGCCACGGGCGCGAAGGATGAATGCACGCGCCAGGCTGCTGGAAAATTCATCGCCTGGGCAACAGGCAAGGAGCAGGAGCAGGCGCGCTTGAAGGATAACGTTTTCAGCGACTACAACCGCAGCAGCACCATCAACAGCGAGTACTTCCGCAAGCACGTCAAGCCACAGATCCAGGCGGGCCTGACGGACACCACGCCCGTCTCGCGCGTCACCATCTGGCCCAGCCCCGAGTGGCCGGACATCGGCGACAACCTTGGCGTGGTGCTCGAAGAAGTGTTTACGGGCACGCGCGACGACGTGCAGGGCGCGCTCGACGAAGCCAACGAGTACGCCACCGAAGTGATGCAACGGGCACAGAAAAGAAAGTAGTCCGCATGCCGTTTGGTCGCCGCCCGCCAGGGGGGCGGCCAGCTCCCCTGTGCCTGAAAGTCCGTTGCGAGAGTCTCCCTTATGCCGCATACCATCCGCAAGAAACGCCACACCTGGCTGCCGGCCGTGTTCCTCACGCTGCCGCTGCTGGTCCTGCTGATACTGGGCCTGGTGCCCAGCATCGCCGCCATCAACCTGGCCCTGCAAAACCGCGTGCTGCGCTACAGCGACAGCGAGTACGTCGGCTTTGCCAATTTTATCCGCCTGTTCGGCGACCGCCGCTTTCTCAATGCCGTGCAAGTGTCGGCCATCTGGGAAGTGGTCACCGTGGCCGGCTCGCTGATCGTCGGCGTGCTGCTTGCCGTGTTCCTGTTCGAGAGAATCAAGGGCCGTACGCGTGATCTTCTCGCGCTGCTGCTGATCGTGCCGGTGCTGCTGCCGCGCGTCTCGGCCGCCTTCATCTGGAAATTCATGTATTCGCCGCTGATGGGCATCCTCAACTGGCTGCTCGAATGCGTGGGACTGGGTGGCAGTGCCCTGCTGGCTGATCCCGCCACCGCCCTGTACGCGGTAGCCCTGGTCGACATCTGGCAGTGGGGCCTGTTCTTTGGCGCCGTCATCCTGAAGCTGCTCGAAACCCTGCCCGGCGAGCCGCTGGAAGCGGCGCGCCTCGATTACGCCAGTACCCTGCAGGTGTATGCCTACATCGCGCTGCCGATGCTGAAGGTGCCCATCATGAGCCTGGTGTTCATCAAGATGGTCGAGTCGCTGCGCTCTTTCGACCTGATCTACGTGATGACCAAGGGCGGCCCCGGCATTTCCACGGAAACCCTGGACATGTACGCGTATGCGCAAGGCATCGGCCTGATGGGCAAGGTGTCGTACGCGTCCAGCATGGCCGTGCTGATGATGCTGGCCACGACCGTCATCTTTACCCTGCTCTGGAAGCGAGTCGCCAAATGGGAAAATTAACTGTTACGCGCGGCCTAGGCGCCGTCACCACCACCGCCATCACCACCTTGATCGTCCTGGTGGCGCTGTTCCCCATCCTGTGGGCCGTGCTCAATTCCTTCAAGGAGTTGATGGATATCGTCACGCCCGTGCCGCGCTTTTTCTTCAGCCCGACACTGGCCAATTACAAGCAGGTCCTGGCCAGCCCGGAAGTGCTGACGGGCCTGGGCAACAGCGTGGCCATCGTTGGCGTGGCCGTGCTTGCCGGCGCCGTGCTGGGCGTGCCGGCCGCGTATGCGATCGCCCGCTATCCGATCCCGGCCAAGAAGGATATCCAGTTCTTCCTGCTCTCCTTGCGCTTCTTGCCGCCGGTGGCGGTGGCCATTCCGCTGATTTCGATCTGGATCGACCTGGGGCTGTATGACTCGCGCCTGTCGATGGTGGTGACGTATCTGCTGGTGACCCTGTCGACCATCATCTGGCTGTCGATCCCCGCGTTTGCCCGCATCCCGAAGGAGATCGAGGAGGCGGCCGCGCTGGACGGTTACGGCCCCTACCAGGTGTTCTGGCACGTGGCCCTGCCAGTAGCCTCGAAGACCCTGATGGGCGGCATCGTCTTCAGCTTCGTGCTGGTCTGGAATGAACTGATGATCGCGCTGGCGCTCACCTCGTCGAAAAGCATGACCCTGCCCGTGGTGGCGTCAGCATTTACATCGATGGGCCAGGAAGTGCCGTGGGGCGTGGTGAACGCGTCCACCGTGCTGCTGGCACTGCCGCCGCTGCTCTTCGTCGGCATCCTGGGACGCCTGCTCAACTCCATGCTTAAACATAAATAAGGAAGACTCTCATGCAAGCTCTCGTACTGGAACAAGCGCATTCCATCACCTTGCGCGATATCGACATGCCACTCGTCGTCGGCCCGCGCGACGTGAAGATCAAGATTCACACGGTGGGCATCTGCGGCAGCGATGTGCACTATTTCAAACACGGCAAGATCGGCTCTTTCGCCGTCGAAGCACCGATGGTGCTGGGCCACGAGGCTTCCGGCGTGGTGGCTGAAGTGGGCGCCGAAGTCACGCACCTGCAGGTGGGTGACCGTGTCTGCATGGAGCCTGGCGTGCCGCAGTTCGATTCGCCCGCCACCATGCGCGGCCTGTACAACCTGGACCCGGCCGTGCGCTTCTGGGCCACGCCGCCCATCCACGGCTGCCTCACGCCCTACGTGGTGCACCCGGCTTCGTTCACCTTCAAGCTGCCGGACAATGTCAGCTTCGGCGAAGGTGCCATCGTCGAGCCGCTGGCCATCGGCCTGCAGGCGGCCAAGAAGGCGGCCATCAAGCCGGGCGACGTGGCCGTGGTGATCGGCGCCGGCACCATCGGCGCCATGAATGCGCTGGCAGCGCTGGCGGGCGGCTGCTCGCGCGTCATCCTGGCCGACCTGGTGCCGGAAAAGCTGGCCCTGTTCGCCGCCAATCCGGCCGTCACCACGGTTAATATACGTCAGGCGAATTTGCTTGATACCGTGCGCGAACTGACCGATGGCTGGGGCGCCGACATCGTCTTCGAAGCCAGCGGCAGCATGCGCGCCTACGACAACATCATCGACTTGCTGTGCCCTAACGGCTGCCTGGTACTGGTCGGCATGCCGCCCGAGAACGTCCCTTTTGACATCGTCGCCATCCAGGCCAAGGAAGTGCGCATCGAATCGGTCTTCCGCTATGCGAACATCTTCCCGCGCGCCATCGCCTTGCTGGCCTCGGGAAAGATCGACGTCAAGCCCTTCATTTCGCGCACCTTCGGCTTTGCCGACGGCGTGCAGGCGTTCGAGGAAGCGGCCCAGGGCCACCCGCGCGACGTCAAGATTCAGATCGAGCTGGCTTGAGCCGGCCATCACGAAAACCGGAGACAAGACCATGGCAAATATCGCTTGCAGGCAGCTGCACAAGACCTATGACCAGAAGACGGCCGTGCTGCAGCCGTTCGACCTGGAGATAGACGACGGCGAATTCATCGTCCTGCTGGGACCATCGGGCTGCGGCAAGTCCACCCTGCTGCGCATGATCGCGGGACTGGAAGACATCAGCGGCGGCGAGCTGCTGATCGGCGGCGCCGTCGTCAACGACTTGCCGCCGCGCGCGCGCAACGTGGCGATGGTGTTCCAGAACTATGCGCTGTACCCGCACATGACGGTGTACGACAATATCGCCTTTGGCCTGCGCCGCCTGAAGGTGCCGCAGGACGAGATCGAACGCCGCGTGCGCGAAGTGGCGGCCATCCTCAGTCTGGACAGCCTGCTTGAGCGCAAGCCGCGCGCCATGTCGGGCGGCCAGCAGCAGCGCACCGCCATCGCGCGCGCCATGATCAAGACGCCGCAGGTGTTCCTGTTCGACGAACCGCTGTCGAACCTGGACGCCAAGCTGCGCGCGCAGCTGCGCGCCGACATCAAGCGCTTGCACCGGCGCCTGCGCACCACCACCCTGTACGTGACGCACGACCAGCTCGAGGCGATGACCCTGGCCGACCGGGTGGTGCTGATGAAGGGAGGGCATATCGAGCAGATCGGCACACCGGCCGAACTGTACAACCATCCGCGCACCCTGTTCGCGGCCGGTTTCATCGGCACGCCGGCCATGAACTTCATCGATGGCGTCATCGAGAAAGCGGACGGGCAAACCTTGCTGGCCTGCGCCGGCTACCGCTGGCCACTGGTTTCGCCCCGTTTTACAGGCTTGCCGGCAGGCGCGCGCGTGGTCTTCGGCCTGCGTCCGAACCACTTGCGCGCGGCCACGCCGCAGGAGCAGCGGGAGCCGCAGGCAGGTATCCACGGCCTGGCGTGCGTGATCGACCTGGTGGAGCTGCTGGGTGCGGAAGCGCTGATCAGTTTCCAGTGCGGCGCCTTGAGCCTGTCGGCCCTGCTGCCGGCGAATGCGGCCAACAGCGCGGCGCAGGTGGGGCAGACGCTGGCGCTGGCCTTCGACGAGGAGCACATGCACCTGTTCGATGCCGACAGCGGCCTGGCCCTGGCGGCAAGTGCCTAGCCAAGTGGTTAGAATAGCTAGCACCGAGACCGTGCAAGGGAATTGCCGTGACGCCTGACCTGGAACTGATCCACAAACCGATACACGAATCGTTTCGCGCGTGGGCGCACGGCTATCCGCACGCGGTGGCGAAATGGCATTTTCATCCCGAGTACGAGCTGCACATCATCACCACGTCGACAGGGAAGTTCTTTGTCGGCGACCATATCGGCAGCTACGCGCCGGGCAACCTGGTGCTGACGGGGCCGAATTTGCCGCACAACTGGGTCAGCGAGCTGGCCGAAGGCGTGAGCTTGCCCGCACGCGACCTGGTGCTGCAATTTTCCAGCGACTTCATCGACCGCTGCGCGCTGCTGTTCCCGGAGATGGCGCCCCTGAAAAACCTGCTGGGCGAAGCCGGCAGGGGCTTGCAGTTTCCCGATGCGCTGGGCCTGCGCCTGGCGCCGCTGATGGCCGAGCTGACGACGGCGCAGGGGCCGCGCCGCGTGGAACTGTTCGCGCGGCTGTTCGGCGAGCTGTGTGACTGCCGCGAGCGGCGCCCGCTGGCCAGCGTGACGTACCTGGCGCAGGCGGGGCGCTACATGTCGTCGACCATCAACCTGGTGCTGGCCTACATCAAGCAAAACATCACCCTCGATTTCTGCGAGCAGGACGTGGCCGACGTGGCGGAAATGAATACCTTGAAATTCACGCGCTTCTTCCGCAAGCACACGGGCACCTCCTTCATTCATTACGTCAACCAGGAACGCATCGCGCTCGCCTGCGACCTGCTGATGAACACGGACATGAAGGTGACCGACATCTGCTACCGCACGGGCTTTAACAATCTCTCCAATTTCAACCGCCAGTTCCTGGCGCACAAGCAGATGTCGCCGTCGAAGTTCCGCTCCTGCCTGCACCTGAACATGCCCGAGTCGTTCCCCTGACGGTCGGCTTCAACCACTTTTCATACATGGAATTATCGTGACATATCTCGGTATCGATATCGGCACCTCCGAAGTCAAGGCCATCCTCACCGATGACGCGCAAACCATCCTCGCCAGCAGCGGCGTGAGCCTGCGCGTGGCCAGCCCCCATCCCGGCTGGTCCGAGCAGAATCCCGAAGACTGGTGGCATGCCACCCTGGACGTGATCGCGGCCATCCGCAGCGCCCAGCCGGTGGCGTTTTCCGGCTTGCGCGGCATCGCCTTGTCGGGCCAGATGCATGGCGCGACCCTGCTCGACAAGCAGCAGCACGTGCTGCGCGCGGCCATCCTGTGGAACGATACGCGCGCGTTTGCCGAATGCGTGGAACTCGAAGCGCTGGTGCCAGAGTCGCGCGCCATCACGGGCAACCTGGCCATGCCCGGTTTCACGGCGCCCAAGCTGCTGTGGCTGCAAAAGTACGAGCCGTCGCTGTTCCGCGCCATTAGCAAGGTCTTGCTGCCCAAGGATTACGTGGCGCTGCGCCTGACGGGCGACTGTGTTTCCGACATGTCCGACGCGTCCGGCACCTTGTGGCTGGACGTGGCGAAACGCGACTGGTCCGAGCGCATGCTGGCCGCCACGGGGCTGGGACGCGAGCATATGCCGCGCCTGGTTGAAGGCAGCCACGCGGCCGCGCAGGTGCGCCCGGCGCTGTGCCAGGAATGGGGTATCGCGCATGCGGTGCTGCTGGCAGGCGGCGCGGGGGATAACGCGGCCGCCGCCGTGGGCCTGGGCGTGGTGGAGCCGGGTGCCGGCCTGCTATCGCTGGGAACTTCGGGCGTGCTGTTCGCCGGCAGCGATGGCTACGCGCCCAATCCGGGCCAGGGCGTGCATGCGTTCTGCCATTGCCTGCCCGGGCGCTGGCACCAGATGAGCGTGATCCTCAGCGCCGCGTCCAGCCTCAGTTGGGTGGCGCGGCTGACGCAGTCCCACGATATCGGCGCATTGGTAGCGCTGGCCGAAGGTGTCGAGGCGCGCACGGCGCCGCTGTTCCTGCCTTACCTGAGCGGCGAGCGCACGCCGCACAACGACGCCACGGCACGCGGCGTGTTCTTCGGCCTGTCGACGGAACACGGTCACGCGGAACTGGCCTACAGCGTGATGGAGGGCGTGGCCTTTGCCATGGCCGACGGCAATGCTGCCCTGCGCAGCGCCGGCACGCGGCTGGAAGAAGCGTCGTTCGTGGGCGGCGGCTCGCGCAGCCGCTTCTGGGCGCAGCTGTGCGCGAATGCGTCGGGCTTGAACGTGCTGCGCCACGACCATGGCGTGGCAGGCGGCACCTTGGGCGCGGCGCGCCTGGCACAGATGGCGGTGACGGGCTTGCCGCCCGCGCAGCTGTGTACCCGCCCGCCCGTGCAGGAAACGGTGGCGCCGCAAGCGTCCGGCGTGCTCGATGAGCGCCTGGCGCGCTATCGGCGTTTGTATCCGCTGCTGCGCGAAGAGTTCGCGGGTGCTGCTGCGGCGGCGCGCTGACGCCACCGGCAAGATTGCCTGCCTGATCATGCTGCGGGCGCCGCAGTATGGCCAGGAAGTCAATCTTTTCGTGTAATTTGTTGTTTCTATGTTGAAAGTGTTTCGCTATAGAAAGTGCTGCTTGGTTTTTCACGGGGCGCGCTGCATGATTTCTCCATTTGGTGAGAATTGGATAGTTTTGGCGGCGCCTTTGTTGCCATCCTGTTCTTACCGCAGGGAGAAATACATGCAACTCGCGAATCTGAAAATCTCCGTCCGACTGGGTCTGTTGGGCGCCTTCTTTTTTCTTGCGCTGGTGTTCGTTGGCGCGCGCGGCTGGAGCGCGCTCGACGCGGCCAGTGCGCGCAGCACGGACGCCATGCAACGCGCCGTGGCCCTGACGGAAGCGGTGGATGCGGCGCGCAGCGCGCAGGTTGAATTCAAGATTCAGGTGCAGGAATGGAAAAACATCCTGCTGCGCGGCGGCGATGCGGCCGCTTTCCAGCGCTACCGCGAAGCCTTCGTCACCAGCGGCGCGCAGACGCGCAAGGAATTGCAATGCCTGCAGTCTATGATGGGGGCGCTGAAGCTCGACCCGGCGCCTGTGGAGCAGGCGCTGCGGGCGCACGATGCACTGGGCGTGAGCTACCTGGCGGCGCTGCAAAAGTATGATGGCGCGCGCGCCGACAGCGCCCAGACCGTCGATGCGCTGGTCAAGGGCATGGACCGCGAACCGACGCGCCAGATCGACGCCATCGTAGCCATCATCGGCAAGCAGTCGCACGGACTGATGGCGCAGATGAAGGAGCAGGACGCGGCCGCGCACCGCAGCGCCAGCATCGCCATGCTGGCCACCGTGCTGCTGACCCTGGTCGTCGGCAGCGCCACCGTATGGTGGCTGAGCCGCAGCATCACCGTGCCGCTGGGCGCGGCCGTCGGCATCGCCCAGCAGGTGGCGGCAGGCGACTTGCGCGCCGTGGTGGCCGACAGCAGCCGCGATGAAATCGGCGATCTGCTGCGCGCTTTAAAAGCGATGAGCGGCAATCTGGCCGCCATCGTGGGACGGGTGCGCGCCGGCACGGACGCCATCGCCACGGCGTCCGGTGAAATTGCCAGCGGCAACATGGACCTGTCTTCGCGCACGGAAGAGCAGGCCAGCTCGCTGGAAGAAACGGCCGCCTCGATGATCGAGCTGACGTCCACCGTGCGGCAGAATAACGAGAACGCCGACCAGGCGCGCCAGCTGGCCGGCGGCGCGTCCGACGTGGCGCAGCGGGGCGGTGCAGCCGTGGCGCAGGTGGTGCAGACCATGAGCCATATCAATGCATCGTCGAAGCGCATCGTCGACATCATCGCCGTCATCGACGGCATCGCCTTCCAGACGAATATCCTGGCCCTGAATGCGGCCGTGGAAGCGGCGCGCGCGGGCGAGCAGGGACGCGGTTTTGCCGTCGTGGCAACCGAGGTGCGCAGCCTGGCGCACCGCTCCGCCGCAGCGGCCATGGAAATCAAGCAGCTGATCGGGGAATCCGTGCGCACGGTGGAAGAGGGCAGCGTGCTGGCCGGCCAGGCAGGGCGCACGATGGATGAGGTGGTGAGCAGCGTGCAGCGCGTCAACGCCATCATCGGCGAGATTGCCGTGGCCAGCGTGGAGCAGCGCGACGGCATCGAGCAGATCAGCATCGCCATCAGCCAGATGGATGGCGTGACGCAGCAGAACGCGGCCCTGGTGGAGCAGGCTGCCGCCGCCGCAGATGCACTGCAGCAGCAGGCGGCCAGCCTGGCCGACGCCGTCAGCATCTTCAAGCTGCACGGGGCGCCCGGCGCGGCCGTACCGGTAGAGGCCGCGCTGGCGCGGACGCTGTCGCTGGCCTGAAGCAGGCTTGGAACGCGCCGCTTGACACCAGTCAAGCGGCGCCCGATCAGGCAAACATCGCGCCGAAATTCTTATACTATTTCCTTTCCGCATGTATCTGCGCCCGGCCGCATGGCGCGCGTTGCAAAGGAAAACCATGTTTCCCATTTTCCGCCTGCCGGGTGACGCATGACGGCGCTGCTGCTGGCATTGTGCCTGACCCTCACCCTGGCCGTGATGCTGAGCGTGCTGCTGGCCTGCCAGTGGCAGGCGGCGCAGGCGCAGCGTATGGCAGATGCGCTGGCGCTGCTGCATGCCTTGCCGGCGGCCGTCATCGGCACCGACCGCGATGGCGTGGTGCGGTACCTGAATCCCCGCGCCAGCGCCATGGGCGGGCGGCTGGGCGACGATGGCCTGGGCCAGCCCGTGACGCAGCTGCTGCCGCTGTTCCATGACGGTATGCCCATCGATGCGGCGCGCCAGGTGCGCGACTGCATGGCGCGCCAGGAAGTGCTGGAGGTGGTGCGCGGCGCCGTGCTGCTGCGCCATTTCGATGGCAAGCGCATCGACGTGCAGTACAGCTGCGCGCCGCTGGCGCAGGGCGGCGCGGTGCTGCTGCTGCACGATGTGTCGGCGCGCCGGCGCGCCGAGCAGCAGCTGGAATTCATCGCCCACCACGATGGCTTGACGGGGCTGCCGAATCGCCTGCATTTCCAGATCCGCTTCGAGCACGGCATTGCTTACGCGCGCCGCCACCAGGGTTTGCTGGCGGTACTGTTCGTCGACATCGACCGCTTCAAATCCATCAACGACAGCCTGGGGCACGACGTGGGCGACCAGGTGCTGACGGAGTTCGCGCGCCGGGTGCAGCAGTGCGTGCGCAAGGTCGATACGGTGGCGCGCCAGGGCGGCGACGAATTCATCATCCTGCTGACGGAATTGCGCACGGCGCACGATGCCGAGCGGGTGGCCGAGAAAATCGTCGGCGCCATCGCCGCGCCCTTCGTCATCGGCGAATACAGCCTGTCGGTGGCGGCCAGCGTGGGCATGGCCCTGTACCCGGATGACGACGACGACGTCAATGCGCTGATCGAAAAGGCCGACCTGGCCATGTATGCGGCCAAGCGCCACGCGCCCGGTACCTGCCTGCGTTACGCGCCGCGCATGCAGACACAGTCGTATTCGCGCACCATCCTCGAGACGGCGCTGCGCCACGCACTCGAACGCCAGGAGTTCGTGCTGTACTACCAGCCGCGCATGGACTTGAAGACGCGCAGGATCACGGGCGTGAAGGCGCTGCTGCGCTGGAAGCACCTGGAGCTGGGCCTGATGATGCCGCTCGATTTCTTGCCGGTGCTGGAAGAAAGTGCCTTGATCCTGCCGGTGGGGGCGTGGGTGATGGCCACGGCGGTGGAACAGGCGCGCAGCTGGATCGCGCAGGGGCAGATGCTGACGGTGTCCGTCAGTCTGTCGGCGCGCCAGTTTTACCAGCGCGATATCGCGCGCAATGTCGCCGCCGCGCTGGAGGCGGCCGGCGTGCCGGGGCATTGCATCGAGCTGGAAATCGCCGCCGGCATCTTGATCGAGCGCAACCAGAACTGCGAACTGATATTGCGCCAGTTCCGCCAGTTGGGCATGGAGATCGCCATCAGCGATTTCGGCACGGGCGACGCATCGTTCAACTACCTGAAACGCTTTCCCACGGATGCCGTGAAGATCGAAAAGTGCTTCGTCGACGACCTGGGCAAGCCTGGCGGCGACGGCGCCATGGTGCGCGCCATCGTGGCGATGGCGCGCACGCTCGGATTGCGCAGCATCGCTGGCGGCGTGGAAAGCGGCGAGCAGCTGGAACTGCTGGCCGAGATGGGCTGCGACGAGGCGTTTGGCTACTACCTGGGCCACGCCATGGCGCCCGAGGATATCGAGGTGCTGCTCAAAAGTAGTGAAGTCATTCAGAACTGATAGCGCAGCGACAGCATGGCGTTGCGCGGATCGCCGTAGTAGCCGCCCATGCCCGTCGAGTAGTACTTCTTGTCGAAGACGTTATTCACGTTCAGGGTCGCCACCAGCTGCGCACTGACCTGGTACTGGGCCAGCAGTCCCGCCACCGCATACGCCTTTTGCGTGAAGCGTTCGCCATTCGGCCCGCGGTCATCCATGTAGATATCGCTCTGCCAGTTCACGCCGCCGCCCAGCACCAGGCCAGGCACGCCCTGCGCCAGGCGCCAGGTGGTCCACAGCTTGGCCATGCCCTGCGGCTGGCTGGTCTGGATGCGCGCGCCGGCCGCATTGCGGATGCGGCTATAGGCATAGCTGGCCGTCAGCTGCCAGTCTGGACGCAGCTGGCCCGATACTTCCGCTTCGACGCCGCGCGTGGTGGCGCCCTTGACCGTGTGGTAGGCGTAGGAACCGCCGCCCGTGCCGATGATCCAGACATTGCCCGGATCGGCTTCGGCCAGGTTTTCCTGCTTCAGCTGGAAGACGGCGGCGCTGGTGGTGAGCTTGCCGCCGAAGAATTCGCCCTTGGCGCCCACTTCGTAGTTCTTGCCTTCCAGCGGCGCCAGGAAGCGGCTGTTGACGTCGCGCTGGCTTTGCGGCGTGAAGATGCTGGTGTAGCTGGCGTAGGCCGACCATTGCCGGCCCAGGTCGTAGACGAGGCCCGCATACGGCGTGATCTTGCCGTTTTCGCGCATCGCATCGTACAGGTCCGCGTCATTGAAATAATCGCTGCGGATATCGCGCTTCCAGTACGACAGGCGCGCACCAAAAATCACCGACAGCGCGTCCGTCGGGCGCAGGCGCAGGGTCGAATACAGGCCGCTTTCTCGTTCCTTGTCGTATGAACTGCCCAGGCGCGTGCCGCTGTAGTCGGGCACCGGCATGGCGCCATTCCAGGCGTGGATATCCGGCACCGTGTAGTCATAGCCATCGAGGCGCCAGCCCGGATAGATGGGGCTATTTGTCTTGAGTTCCGAGGTGCTTACGCCCAGCACCAGTTCATGCTGGCGGCCGAAGGCCTGGAACGGGCCGCTGACATAGGCGTCGAGCGAGGTCTGTTGCGGCTTGCTGTGCCAGTTGGCCAGCCACAGCCGCATGCCGCCGCCCGTCACGCGGTCAGGGTAGCCATTGCCGGAAAAACCCTGCAAGGCATCGTACTGGTTGCTGCTGCGGCTGACGGCCACCTTGGCGATCCAGTCGTTGTCGAAATAGTGGTCGAGCGTGGCGAACAGCATGCTTTGTTCGCGCTCGTACGTGCTCCACGCGGCCGTGCCGTTCATCGAGCGGGGGAAGCGGGTCTGCGCGCCGTCGGCATAGAACATGGGGAAGTCGCGGCCCGCGCCCTTGAGCTTTTCGTTCTGGTAGTTGATGCCGGCGCTGAGCACTGTCGATGGCGTCAGGTCCGCTTCGACGATGGCGTACAGCACGTTCTTTTTCTGCTGGTAGCGGTCGATGAACGAGCGCTGGTCTTCATGCGCTGCGACGAGGCGCGCGCGCACCTTGCCGTCTGCCGTCAATGGCGTCGAGACATCGCCTTCGATGCGGTAACGGTCCCATGATCCCATCTGCGCGCCGGCCGTGGCGGCAAAGCTGCGGCCCGGACGCTTGCGCACCAGGTTGACGGCCGCCGACGGGCTGCCCGTGCCGCTGATCAGTCCCGTGGCGCCGCGGATGATTTCGACGCGGTCGTAGATGGCCATGTCATAGGTGCGCGCTTCCAGGTTCTTGCTGGTCGGGATGCCATCGAACATGTATGACGTTACTTCAAATCCGCGTGAAAACACCTGGTCGTATTCGCGCGTGCTCGACGAATGGTCAACCGTGATGCCGGGCGCCTGTAGCAGCACATCCTGCAAGGTACGCAAGCCCTGGTCGTCGATCTGCTGGCGCGTGATGACGCTGACGGCTTGCGGCGTTTCGCGCAGCGACAGGTTCAAACGCGTGGCGCTGGTCAGGCCCGCGTAACCGCGCTTGCCTTCCGTGGTGCCGTCGCGCAGGGCGCTGGAACTGACGGCCACTTCGCCCAGGGTGGCGGCAATCGGCGCGCCGGTCGATGCAGTGCCCGCTTTGCGCAGCACGTAGCTGCGCTCCCCGCTGGGCAGTGCAGCGAGGCCCGTGCCGGCCAGCAGGCGGGCCAGTGCCTGCGGCACCGTGTAGCTGCCGCTCAAGCCTGGCGTGCGCACGCCTTGCAGCAGTTCTGCCGCCGCGCCCACGCTGACTTTTGCCTCGATGGCAAAGCTGGCGATGGCGGCTGACAGCTCGCCCGGCGGCACGCTGAAGCCGATTTGCGTGCTGGCTGGGGCGGTGTCGGAAGCTGCCGCCATGGCCGGCCCCTGCGCCAGCGACAGCAGGATCACGGCGCTGCCGACGGCGCGCGCGAGGGGAGTCAAACGGGGTGGGTGCATGGTCTGGCCTTTCCGGTGGAGTGTGGTTGAAGAGAGCGTTGCAAAATATCGTTGCAATACTCACAGGACAGGCCATGCTGAAAAAAAGGGCCAACTTTTATAAACTATTTTTTGCGGGCCGTGAGGGTGACCCAGTATTGGCTGCGGTATAGCACGTCGATGGGCAGCATGCGCGCCAGGCTTTCCAGCACGGTGTCCGTGTCGTCGAGCTGGAAGGCGCCCGTCAGGCGCAAGCCCGCCACTTGCGGCTCCACGCGCAGCAGGCCGGGGCGGTAGCGTGACAGCTCAAAGGCGAACGCATCGAGGCGCATGTCCTGCGCGACCAGCATGCCGCGCGCCCACGCATCGGCTTGCGGCGGCGCCGGCGCGGGCAGGCTGGCGT
>NZ_LT607652.1:139779-177520 GCF_900095265.1 Janthinobacterium sp. UMAB-56
CGTGATTTCCACCGCGTGTTCAAGCACTGTCACGCGGCTGCTGTCGTCGTCGACGCGCACGGTGAAGCGCGTGCCCAGCGCGCGGATGCGGCCATGGCAGGTGGCGATGATGAAGGGGCGGATGCCCGCGTGGTCTGGGCGCGTCTGCACCAATACTTCGCCGCGGCGCAGCGTCAGCAAACGCTCATCGGCGCCATACGCCACATCGACGGCGCTGTCTGTGTTGAGCACCAGCGTGCCGCCATCGGGCAAGGACACTCCACGCCGTTCGCCCACGCCGCTGCGGTAGTCGGCCAGCATCTCATGGCGCAACAGCAGCCAGGCGGCGGGCGTCGCCATCAGTGCCAGCAGTACCTGCACTGCCACGCGGCGCTGCGGCCGGCGCAGCACGGGCACGGCCAGCGCCGGCGGCAGCAGGCTGGCCGTTTGGCCGACCTGTTGCACCTTGCTCCAGGCGCGCGCATGTTCAGGGTCGCGCGCGCGCCATTGGGCCGACGCCGCTAGGTCATCCTGTGTGGCCTGGCCCGACTGCTCCAGCAAATACCATTCGACGGCCTGGCGCGCCACCTTGCGCGACAGCGGAGGATATAGCCGAGCAGCGGCGCTCATGCCGGCAGGTCCGGCGCCAGCAGCACGCATTCGGTCAGCGCCTCGGCCATGTAACGCTTCACAGAGCGTTCGCCGATACCCAGCTGCGCGGCGATGTCCGCATACGCATGACCTTCGATCTGCGCCAGGATGAAGACGGCGCGCACCTTCGGTTTCAAGCCATCGAGCATGGCATCGACCGCTTGCAGCGCCTGCAGAATTTGCGCGCGCTGCTCCGTCGATGGCATATGCTGTTCGGGCAGGGCGGCGAGCGCGGCCAGCCACGCGCGTTCCAGCGACTGGCGGCGCAAGTGGTTGATCAGCAGGTGTTTGGCGACGGTCGCCAGGTAAGCCTTCGGTGCGCGCAGGGCCGGCGTTTGCGGCTGCAATGGCGCGCCGGCCAGCAGGCGCGCGAAGGTGTCCTGCATCAGGTCGGCTGCCTCGGCAGCATTGCCCAGGCGCCGCTGCAGCCAGTGCGCCAGCCAGCCGTGGTGTGCGCGGTAGTGGCTTTCCAGCTGCGTGCGCAGCAGGAGCGAGGGCGCAAACGGACTGTCCGGCATGGCCACGATGGTTACAGCACTGCCAGCGCGACGGCTGCCAGCAAGGCCGCCACGCCGATCATGCGCGCCAGGCGCATGGCCTGGTGCGGCGCGTAGGGCAGCAGCCAGATCAGTAGCAAGCCGCAGCCCGTCAGGCTGCCGACCCAGTAGACCAGGCCATAGCCGCCGCCGGCGATGTGCATGGCCCAGGCCAGGGCGGCTGCCAGCGCCAGCCAGCCGGCCCACTGCAAACGACGGCGCAGCGGCGCGGGCGGTTCGGCGCCGCGCCCGTGCAGGTCGGCGTAGTGGCGATCCATCGCCAGGCACAGCGACGACAGGCCCGCATAGCACAGGGCAAAGACAAGGAAATTGGCTAACAGCTCCATCACGCGGCCTCCATCGTCGTCGCCGGCTTGGCGGCGGGTGTGGTTTTGGCCGCCTTCACGGGCAGCGGTTTTAACTTCAACGCCGCATATGCGAGGCCCAGACCCAGCACCAGCACCACCAGGTCGAAGGCGGCCACCGCCACGGGGCCGCGACCGAGGAACAGGGTCACGCCCAGGTGTGACCCTGTGGTGAAGACGTTCAGCACGGGCAACGATGCCAGCAGGAAGGCGCCGGCGGCCAGTTGCATGCGCCACATGGCGCGTGACGGGCGCAGCTGGGCGATGATGGCGGCCAGTGCCCAGGCGCCGAAGAAGCAGGCGATTTCCTCTTTCGGCCGCTCTTCCATCGTTACCGACAGCAGGCGGTTGGCCCAGAAGTAGGCGCCGAAGGCGATCGGCATGCCGGCGATGGCGCCGATGTTGAGTGCCTCGACCAGGCGCAGGCCGAAGCTGGCGCGCTTGCCGGCGGCCAGCGCCTTGGCTTGCTTCTGGCGCGTCTTGACGGCCCACAGCAGGGCGCCCGTGGCGACCATGGCGCAGCCGGCCAGGCCGGAGAGGAAGAACAGGGCGCGCAGCAGTGGTCCGCCGAAATGCGCGATGTGCAGGCCTACCATCACGCCGTGCGTGGCGGCCGCGCCGGGCTGCGCGTCGCCATCGGTCGACAGCAGCTTGCCGGAAATACCATCGAATTCCATCGACGGCTGCTTCGACGACATGTCGCGTCCACCCGCGCGCGACAGCGTCACGGTGGCATTCGCGTCGCCCGGGTGATTCACGGAGATGCGCTCGACCTTGCCGCCCCACCGCTGTTCCGCCTGGCGCACCAGGGGCGCGAGCGGCGTCAGGGGCGCGGCCACGCCGGCCGGCTTGCTGTCGCCCGAGCGGCCGGGAAACGCTTCGGCGAAGAAGGCATCCTGGTCGCCCTTGTAGGCAGCCGTGGCGCCGGACGGCATGTACAGGAACATCAGGGTGACCAGGCCCGTGTAGGTGATCATGATGTGGTAGGGCAGGGCCAGCACGGCCGTCACGTTGTGCGCGTCGAGCCACGAGCGCTGGCCCTTTTTCGGCCGGAAGGTAAACAGGTCCTTGAAGATGCGCTTGTGCGTGACGATGCCGCTGATGATGGAGACGAACATGAACATGGCGCAGACACCCACGATCCAGCGGCCCCAGATGGCCGACATGTAGTGCAGGTCGAAATGCAGGCGGTAGAGGAATTCGCCGCCCCGCGTCTCGCGCGGCTTCGACAGCACCTCGCCCGTGGCCGGGTCGGCTTTTTCGCTATGAAAATTGCCGCGCCGTCCGCGCTTCTTTTCGCCGGGCTTCGACGGCTTGCTCCAACCCAGCTGCGTGGCGGGATTGCGCTCGCCGGGCAGGCTGATGAACCAGCGCGTGGCGCCGGTGGCGCGCTCCTGCATCGCCCGCTGCGCGACCCTGGCCGCTTCTTCTGTGCTCACCTTGCTGGCGGCGGCGCCATGCAGTTCGGGCTGCATCCACAAGGTGATTTCATTGCGGTAGTAGCTGGCCGTGCCGGCGCAAAACACCAGCAGCAAGATCCAGCAGACGAGCAGGCCGGACCAGGTGTGCAGCCATGCCATCGACTGGCGGAAACCTTCTTTCATGCGAGACTCCAGGATAGTGCGTCCATCGACTGCAGGATGGCGGCGATGACGGCGGCGGGGATTAACAGGCCGAGCCAGGCGCGCAGGGCGCTGCGCGTGGCGAAGACCCACATCACGGCGCAGGTGTAGATGGCAAACGACAGCAGGGTGGCCGTCATGACGGCTTCGGAACGGGCCATGGGCAGGCTGACCGACAGCAGCATGGTGAGCAGCGCTGCCAGCACGTAGCCGCCAACGATGGCCGCCACGCTGCGCGAAGCCACGCCGAGGCGGTAGACGGCGCCTGCTGAGAGGCGCAGACGCGGCATTTTTTCAGTGGTTTCACTATTCGCGTGCGCTTGCATGGTCAGTCGTGATCCTTGCTCGGTGGCAGGGCCGGGCCGGCCGGCAGCGGCGTCGCGCCTTGCGGCTGCACCAGGCTCAGGGTGGTCACGAACATGGCCTGGTCATAGGCTTGCGCGCCGCGCTGGCCGGCTGTCTTGTCCGTGTGCTGTACTTCCAGCACATAGGTACCTTGCCATGGCAGCGGGAAGCTGACCAGGCCTTGCGCATCGCTCCACGCTTCCTTGCCCCAGCCCGATTGCACCACGGCGTTGACCTTGGCTTGCGCCAGCGGCTTGCCCTGGTAGCTGACCTGGAACTGGCCTGGTTGGCCGGTCGGCACCAGGTCCAGCGTCAGCGCGGGCGCTTGCGCCTTGCCGTCGGCGACCAGGCGCGCGGCCGGAATCCATACGCTGCGCGTGCTCTTGCCATCCTTCTTTTCTTCCCACGACGGGTAATTGTCTTCCTCGACGATGATGCTTTCGCCGGCACCCACCTTGCCATTCAGGACGAACGCGCCGGCCGTCTTGCTCGCCTGCAGCGGCTGCGCGCCCTTGGCCGAGATCCATGTCACGTTCTTGATGCTGAACTTGTCCAGCAGGCCGGGCGACGCTTCGCGCAGGTTGTCGCCGAATTCGCCGAAATACACGCTGGCCGCCTTGCCGTCCTGCTGCAGCCAGATCTGGTGCGCGCTGGCCGTGCCGGAAACGAGGGCCGCGCCCAGCAGGGCGGTGGCGAGTACGCCGAGGCGTGCGATGGAAGTGAGGTGCATGGTGTATCCCTTATCTTCTTATGTGAAATGGAAAAAGCGGCCGCGCTCCCGGGGGACAGCGGCCTGCGATGCATCAGTACTGGTAGCGCAGGTTCAGCGCCACGTTGCGCGGTTCGCCGTAATAGCCGCCGTTATAGAAACCCACGCGGCGGAAATACGTCTTGTCGAACAGGTTGTTGACATTCAGGCTGGCCGAGAGTTTCGGGCTGATCTGGTAGCGCGCCATCAGGTTGGCCAGCACGTAGCTGCCCTGGCTGACCCGGATTTTGCTTTTGTTCGGCAGGGTGGCCATCGTCCAGATTTCGTTCTGCCAGTTCAAGCCGCCGCCGATGGTGAGATTGTGTAGCTGGCCCGGCAGGCGGTAGGTGGTCGAGACGCGCAGCATGTTGGTCGGCTGGATGGTGTTGGTCAGCACGCCCTTGCCCGTCTTGGATTTGCTGTGCGTGTAGCCGGCGAACAGCTGCCAGCCGCTTATGGGGCTGCCCGACACTTCCGCCTCGTAGCCGCGGCTTTTCGTGCCCTTGCCCGTCGAGACATAGGGGCGGCTGCCGTCCGGCAGCACAAAGGTCAGCGGCACCGATCTGTCTTCCTCGCCCAGGTTGTCCTGCTTGGCTTCATACACGGCGAACGAGGCGTTCACGGCGCCTTCGAAGAAGTCGCTCTTCACGCCCGCTTCCACGTTGCTGCCCGTGATCGGGTCGAGGAATGCGTTGTTCTTGTCCTTCAGGTTTTGCGGCTTGAACAGGTCCGTATAGCTAGCGTACAGCGAAGTGCTCTTGCTCACATCGAGCACCAAGCCCGCATATGGCGTGACGACATCGTCCGTCTTGTAGGCGGAGCTGCGTTTCACAAAACGGCCCTGGGTATCGTATCGGTCGTTATACGTTTCCCACCTGGAAACGCGCGCGCCGGCCAGCACCTTGAAGCTGTCCGTGACATTGATGCGCGTGGCGATGAAGGCACCGGACTGTTTGGTGGTGGCGACGTCGCGCGCACCCGTGCGCGTGAGCGCCGGCTCGGGTACGTCGCCCGTCCAGTTGCGGAAGTCGGGGATGGTGGTGGCGAACGGCAGCGGATCGGGCAGCAAGGTTTCATTCGTCGTGCCGACGCGCTTCCAGCCGTTCACGCCCAGCACCAGGTCGTGCTGGCGGCCGAACAGGGGGAAGGTGCCGTTGGCCGACAGGTCGAAGTTGTCCTGCTTTTCATCGTAGGGGAAGGCGCCGCTCCAGACTTCCAGGCCGCTGCCGTCGCGTTTCGGATAGCCGCTGCCGCCGTAGAACAGCTTGCCGTTCGAGGAGCTGTCCAGTCGCCCGTAGGCTGCCTTGATCTTCCAGTCGTTGGCGAAGCGGTGTTCGAGGTAGACGTACTTGTTTTCGAATTCGCGCTCCCAGCTGCTCCACTTGGCGGCCATGTTGAACGAGCGGGGCATGTTGGCGGGCGTGCCATCAGAGAAGAACAGCGGCGTGGTGCCCCAGCTCGTGCCCTTCGGCGTATTTTTCTGGTAGTCGATACCGGCCGTCAGCAACGTTGCAGGCGTCAGGTCCGCCTCGACGATGACGGCGCCCACCAGCTTGCGTTCCTTGTACAGGTCCATATAGGAATGGCGGTTCTGGCCCGCGACGACGACGCGCCCGCGGATGCTGCCGTCCGCATTCAATGGCGAGCTGATGTCGCCTTCCAGACGGACCTTGTTCCAGGAACCCACCGTCAGGCCGGCCGAGGCGGCGAAGTCCTTGCCGGGACGCTTGTGCATCATATTGATGGTGGCTGACGGATCGCCATTGCCGCTGACCAGGCCCGTGGCGCCGCGCACGATTTCGATGCGGTCATAGATGGCCGTGTCAAACAGCGCATTTGACCCGGAATTGACGGCGACGCCATCGATCTGGTAGTTGCCGATGGAAAAGCCGCGCGCCGAAAAGTTGGTGCGTTCGCTATCGTTTTCCTGCACCGTCACGCCCGTCGACTGCACCAGCACCTCTGCCAGGCTGTTCAGGCCCATGTCGTCCATGCGCTGGCGCGTCACCACGGAGATCGATTGCGGCGTTTCGCGGATCGACAGGCCCATGCGCGTGGCCGTGGCCATTTGTTTTGTCGTGTAGGAACCCGTGTGCTCGGTCGATGCCTGGTCTTGCTGGCCCACTACCTTGATCTCGCTCAATGTCGTTTCATCGGGTTTTGTGGGCGCATCGGCGGCCAGTGCCGAGCCGGCGCCCAGCGCTGCCGTCAGCAAGGCGGA
This sequence comes from Janthinobacterium sp. UMAB-56, assembly GCF_900095265.1. Taxonomy (GTDB): domain Bacteria; phylum Pseudomonadota; class Gammaproteobacteria; order Burkholderiales; family Burkholderiaceae_D; genus Janthinobacterium. Next base: position 146,247 of record NZ_LT607652.1, read on the forward strand.
ATGCACGGCGACGGCCAGCGGACGCAGGGCGATGTGGCCAACGGGTGGGGAAAACGGACCGGTAGCGATACCGGCCAGCGAATGTGCTCGCGCCATGAAACATCCTTCTTCTCGTGTACCCACCGTTGAGCGGCTGGCATTTTTAGTTTGGGAGGCTTGCTTGGCGGTCTTGCCTGGCTGGCGCAGCGTGTCATCCATCCGCGCACCAGTCAGGCAATCGCGTGCAGACTCTAGCGGGAGTTTAAATGTGAATGAGAACTATTCTTATTATAGTGTGGGGTTGCGAGACATGCAAGAGCGAGGTACACCATGGCGTGCAGCCAGCTTAAGCGGTTTACCGCACCGTGGCAGGCGTACAGCGCTTTGCCGCTGGCCTGGCATGCGTTACCATGGGAAGTTAACAAGGAGGCAAGATGGCTATTCAACTCATCAATACCGCGCCGATTGCCGGCCAGCGGCCCGGCACCTCGGGCCTGCGCAAGAAGGTAGCTGTCTTCAGCGCACCGCAATACCTGGAAAACTTCGTGCAGAGCGTTTTTGACACCCTCGGCGACTGCCGCGGCCAGACCCTGGTGCTGGGCGGCGACGGGCGTTACTACAACCGCGCGGCGATCCAGACGGTGCTGCGCATGGCGGCCGCGCATGGCTATGCGCGCGTGCTGCTGGGCAAGGGCGGCATCCTGTCGACGCCGGCCGTCAGCTGCGTCATCCGCAAGCATGGCGCCAGTGGCGGCATCATCTTGTCGGCCAGCCATAATCCCGGTGGCCCCGATGGCGATTTCGGCATCAAGTACAACATCGCCAATGGCGGCCCGGCGCCCGAGATGGTGACGGAAGCCATGTATGCGCGCACACAAACTATCAGCGAATACCGCATCAGCGACGTTGCCGACATCGACCTCGATGCCCTGGGCACCGTGCGTATCGAGCAGATGACGGTCGAGGTGATCGATCCGGTTCTTGACTACGCGGAACTGATGCAGCAGCTGTTCGATTTCGACGCCATCCGCGCCCTGTTTGCGGGCGGGCTGCGCATCTGCTTTGACGGCATGCACGCCGTTTCCGGCCCGTATGCGACGGCCATCCTGGAAGACATGCTGGGCGCACCCAAGGGCAGCGTCATCAACGGCGTGCCCCTGGAAGACTTCGGCGGCGGCCATCCCGACCCGAATCCGGTCAACGCGCAGGAATTGATCGCCATCATGGCCGCCGGAGATGGAGACAATGAGGCGCCGGACTTCGGCGCCGCCTCGGACGGCGACGGCGACCGCAACATGATCGTCGGCCGGCGCTTCGATGTGACGCCCTCGGACAGCCTGGCCATCCTGGCCGCCAACGCCGCCGTGGCGCCCGGCTACCGCGCCGGATTGAAAGGTATCGCGCGCTCCATGCCGACGTCCGGCGCGGCCGACCGCGTCGCCGCCGCGCTGGGCATACCCTGTTACGAGACGCCGACGGGCTGGAAGTTCTTCGGCACGCTGCTCGACGCCGGCATGACTACTTTATGCGGCGAGGAAAGCTACGGCACGGGCTCGGACCACGTGCGCGAAAAAGATGGCCTGTGGGCCGTGCTGTTCTGGCTCAATCTGCTGGCGGTGAAAAAACAATCGGTGGAAGAGATCGTGCGCGCGCACTGGGCCACCTATGGCCGCAATTACTATTCGCGCCACGATTACGAAGACATCGACAGCGCCGCTGCGGCGCAGCTGATGGAAGCCATGCGCGGCCAGCTGGCCACCTTGCCCGGCCAGGTAGTCAATGGCTACACAGTGGCGCTGGCCGACGATTTCAGCTACACCGACCCCGTCGACGGCTCCGTGGCGACGCAGCAGGGCATCCGCCTGATCATGACGGACGGCGCGCGCATCGTGCTGCGCCTGTCCGGCACGGGCACCGAGGGCGCCACCCTGCGCCTGTACCTGGAGCACTACGAAGCCGATCCTGCCCGGCACGCCATCCCGACCCAGGAAGCGCTGGCGGGATTGATCGCCGTGGCGCAAAAAGTGGCGCAGATACGCGAGCGCACGGGGCGCGCTGCGCCGACGGTGACGACCTGACAGGGACAGGCAAAAAAAAGCGCCCACGATGTTCTGTGGGCGCTTTTCCTCAGCATACTGTTAGATCATGCCTTGCCTGGCACCACGGCCTGGCGGTAGTTGTCGACCATCTTGTAGCGCTTCGCATACAGGCCGAAGGCCAGCATGGCGACGGCGGCAAAGGCGGCGAAGAAGAACATCTGGAAGGCCGTCACGCTGATGCCGCTCTCGGCGATCTTGCCGATCACGCCCTCGTTCATGACGCTGCGGTTGACGATCAGCACCCACAGATTGCCCACCGTGGTCGACAGATTCCAGAAGCTCATGATGGCGCCCTTCATCGAGACGGGCGCCTGGCTGTATGCAAACTCCAGTCCTGTCGCCGAGACCAGCACTTCGCCGAACGTCAGCAGGGCGTATGGCAGGATCTGCCACATGATGGAGACGGCGTTGCCGCTGTCGAGGGCCAGCTGCAAGAGGCCAATGACGATCCAGGCCAGCGAGGAAAAGCCGATACCGGCCGTCATGCGGCGCAGGGCCGTCGCTTCCAGGCCGAAGCGGTTCAGCATCGGGTACAGCACCAGGTTGTTGAACGGGATCAGCAGCATCACCAGCATCGGGTTCAGCGCCTGCATCTGCGCCGGCAGGAACCAGCTTGGTTTTTCCATGGTGTTCGCTTGCACGATCCACGTCGAGGCCTTCTGGTCGAACAGCGAGAAGAACGGCGTGACAAGGGCGAAGATGACGAGGATGCGCAACACGGCGCGCACGCCTTCGACGGCTTCGTCGGGGTGGATGCCGCGCGCGCGTTCCAGCTGCATGGCCGTGCCGATGCTGCCGAAGGCCAGCAGCAGTACCAGGGCGGTACATGCTGCAATCACGAAGCCCCATTCGGGAATGCTGTAGAACGCGTACAGGGCGCCGATCACGCCGACGTAGGCTACATACAGGCCCGGACGCGAACCCCCATCGACGCGCGCCAGCAAGGCCGTGCGGGCCACGCGGGTAAACGAATCGGGATTCGGCGGCGCCGGTGGCACGTGTACGTATTTCTTGGCGCCCATCCAGAAGACGATGGTGGCGGCCAGCATCATGACGCCTGGGATGCCGAAGGCGATCGACGGGCCAAAGTCGCGCAGGAACATCGGCATCAGCAGCGAGGCGAAGAAGGAGCCGAAGTTGATGATCCAGTAGAACAGGTCGAAGACCAGCTTGGCCTTGTGCTTGTTGGTCTGGTCGAACTGGTCGCCGACAAACGAGGCCACCAGCGGCTTGATGCCGCCGGAACCGAAGGCGATCAGGAACAGGCCGAAATAGAAGCCGTTGACGCTGTTCTCAAACAGCGCCAGGCAGGCGTGGCCGGCGCAATACACAAGGCTGAGCCAGAAGATAGTGTTGTACTTGCCAAAGAAGCGGTCGGCCAGCCAGCCGCCCAGCAGCGGGAAGAAATACACGCCGATGACGAAGGTGTGGAAGACGTGCTTGGCTTCGCCCGTGCGCTGGTCGATCGGGATCATCAGCAGCAAGGTGCTGATGAGGAATGGCGTCAGGATGTTGCGCATGCCGTAAAAGCTGAAGCGTTCGCAGCCTTCGTTGGCAATGATGTACGGTATTTGCCGGGGCATTTTGCCCGAGGCGGTTTGTGTCTCGGCCGATGACATTGGCTCTCCCCAAGTTTTTTTTGTAAGCCGCGATGCTAAGGCCTGCCGCGTTTGCTTGCAACAGAAAAAACGGCCTGTCCGCTATTTCGCAGGGATTTGTAAGGTATTGATTTTCATAAAGACATTACTTTCGGCACTTGCTCGGGCAGGGCGGGGCAGCCACAGTTGCATTTGCAGCATGCCGTCCGATGCGGGACAGTCTTCCAGGGTAAAACCGCAACTGAGATACAGGGGCAACGCCGCGTGGTTGTCTTGCGCCACGGCCAGGCGCACACGGCCCAGCTCGGCAATGGCGCAGGCATGCGCGATGGCCGCCTGCACCAGTTGCCGTCCCGCGCCTTGCCCGCGCGCCTGCGGCGCGACATACACGCCCCACAGGCTGGCCTTGTCATGCACGACGGCGATCGGTTCGCGGCGCAGGCCGGCAATGCCGATCAATTGTTCCTTGTTGAAAGCGCCAAATATTATTTGGTGGCGAGTGGCGCGCAAGCGTTCGCCGATCTGTGTCAGCGGCAAGCCGCTTTCGGCCGCGTGCGTGGTGCAGAAGGCGGCAGGCAATTCGGCGATGCCGGCCAGGCGCAGCGCGTGGTAGGCGCTGGCGTCGTCTGGTGTGAGGTGGCGGATGGAAAAAGAGGGCATGCTGGCGAGTATCGGGGCAGGACGCAGGAAAGTAAACCTTGCCGTCCACCGCCGCCATCCTTAACATCTGCCGCATGAGACCTGTACCGAGCCCTTCCCCTGATATTGCCGCTGGCGCGGCTCTGACCCCGGCCCGCGAGCGCGCGATGCTGTGGCTGCTCGCGCTGACGCAATTTACCGTCATCATGGATTTCATGGTGATGATGCCGTTGGCGCCCCAGTTGATGCGGGCCTTCGACATTGGCCCGGCCGCCGTCTCGGGCGCCGTCTCGGCCTACGCCTGGTGCGCGGGCTTGTCCGGCTTGCTGGCGGCCACGTATATCGACCGCTTCGACCGCAAGAAGCTGCTGTTGACCATGTTTTGTCTGTTCACCTTGTCGAACCTGGCTTGCGCGCTGGCGCCGAACTTCCATGTGTTGCTGTGGTCGCGTGCCTTTGCCGGGCTGACGGGCGGCGTGCTGGGCGCCATCGTCATGGCCATCATCGGCGACGTGATCCCGGCCGAGCGGCGCGGCGCGGCCACCGGCATCGTCATGACCTCGTTTGCCATGGCGGCCGTGGGTGGCGTGCCCATCGGCGTGGTGCTGGCCGCCCACTTTGGCTGGCCCTCGCCGTTTTTCCTGCTGGTCGTGCTGTCGCTGCTGATCTGGCTGGGCGCGGCGCGCGTGCTGCCCTCGTTGACGGCGCATATGGGCGCGGCCCCCACGCCGCTGCGCCAGGTGCTGCCGAAGTTGCTGGCGCTGCTGCGCGAGCGGCGCCACCTGGAAGCGTTTGCCTTGTCGATTGTCAACATGACAGCGGGCATGCTGGTGATTCCCTTCATTTCGCCTGTGCTGGTGGGCAATATGGGACTGGCGCCGGCCGACGTCACCTGGGTCTATCTGGCGGGCGGCTGCGCCACGATCTTCACGGCACGCCTGATCGGCCGCTGGGCGGACCGGGCCGGCAAGCAGCAGGTGTACCGCTGGGTAGCCCTGCTGTCGATCGCACCGTTGCTGTTCATGACGCACTTGCCCCAACTGCCGTTGCTGGCGCTGATGCTGGTGTTTCCCTTCTTTATGGCATTGGTATCGGGACGCACGATACCGCTGCAGGCGCTGCTGACGACGATACCGGAACCGCACAAGCGCGGTGCCTTTCTCAGCGCCAATTCGGCCCTGCAAAGCCTGGGCAGCGGCCTGGGCGCCTGGTTGGGCGGCTTGAGCCTGCAGACGGATGTGGCCGGCCATATCAGCGGCTATGGCATCAATGGCTGGCTGGCGGCGGGCTTGTCGCTGTGGACCGTGTGGTGGGTGAGGCGCGTGCGCGGTGCGGCGCCGCAAGGGGCGCCGGCGTAGGCTGTTACTGCGTGACGATGCGCTGCATGGGCGCGTTGTCCTTGCGCCATTGTTCCAGGCTGATCAGCTCACCTGTGACGATGTCGTCGACGAGGATGCGCTTGCCGTCTGGCGACACGACAAAGCTTTCCCAGCGGTGGGCCGCGTCCGGCGTGCTTTCGAAAAAGCTCAGCTGATAGCAGGCGACGCCATCGACCGGGCGCGTTTCCGGCGACGTTTCCATCACGGCGCCATGGGCGCGGCCGCCCGACGCTTTTTCGATATGCGCCGACCAGGCCTTGATTTCCGGCAAAGCCATCAGTGCATCGATGGCGCGCGCGTTCTGCTCTTGCGCCGCGGTGCTGGCGCTGGCGCCAGGGCCATTGCCAGTGTGTGGCGCGGATTGCTGGTGCAGGTAAAAAGCGACTAGCCCGGCGGCCAGCAAGCCGGCCAGTATGCCGGCGATGATGGTAGTTTTGGAAGAAGAGGCGCGTGGCGGCATGATGGTGGCGTGAGAAAGAAGGACGATGGCGGCCATGCTAAAGCAAAACGCACAGGCCGGCAATCGCCGGGCTTGCCAAACGGCTTGGCCAGCGGGTTTGCCAAATCCATAGACGAAAAAAAAGCCAGCTTCCGTAGAAGCCAGCTTTCGGGGCTGCCGGGCAAGTACACGCAGCTTTTGCTCTGCCTGTCCTGGCCCGGCAATGCATCCCGGCGCGCCGTCGCCGGCGCTCGGGGATGCCGGACCTTACATCATGCCGTCCATGCCGCCCATGCCGCCCATACCACCCATGCCGCCGCCCATGCCGCCGCCTGCTTTGTCGTCAGCGATTTCGCAGACCATGCAGTCGGTTGTCAGCATCAGGGACGCGATCGAAGCGGCGTTTTGCAGCGCCGAACGGGTCACTTTGGCTGGGTCCAGAACGCCCATTTCCACCATGTCGCCATACGTGCCGTTGGCAGCGTTGTAGCCGTAGTTGCCCGTGCCAGCCAGTACGGCTGCCACGACGACCGAAGCTTCTTCGCCAGCGTTTTGCACGATCATGCGCAGTGGCTCTTCCATTGCGCGCAGGACGATCTTGATACCGGCATCTTGATCAGGATTGTCGCCCTTGACCGTGATGTTGGCGCGTGCGCGCAGCAGGGCTACGCCGCCGCCAGGCACGATGCCTTCTTCCACGGCAGCGCGGGTAGCGTGCAGTGCATCTTCAACGCGGGCTTTCTTTTCTTTCATTTCGACTTCGGTGGCTGCGCCAACCTTGATCACGGCAACGCCGCCAGCCAGTTTGGCCACGCGCTCTTGCAGTTTTTCACGGTCGTAGTCCGAGGTCGCTTCTTCGATCTGTACACGCACTTGTTTCACGCGTGCTTCGATCGAGGCAGCTTCGCCGGCGCCATCGATAACGATGGTGTTTTCTTTGCCCACTTCGATGCGTTTCGCTTGGCCCAGTTCGGCCAGGGTCACTTTTTCCAGGGTCAGGCCGACTTCTTCAGCGATGACTTGGCCGCCGGTCAGGACAGCGATGTCTTCCAGCATGGCTTTGCGGCGGTCGCCGAAGCCAGGTGCTTTCACTGCGCAAGTTTTCAGGATGCCGCGGATGTTGTTCACCACCAGGGTGGCCAGCGCTTCGCCTTCGATGTCTTCTGCGATGATCAGCAGTGGACGGCCAGCTTTAGCGACTTGTTCCAGTACCGGCAGCAGGTCACGGATGTTCGAGATTTTCTTGTCGCACAGCAGGACGAATGGGCTGTCCAGTACGGCAACTTGCTTCTCTGGGTTGTTGATGAAGTAAGGCGACAGGTAGCCGCGGTCGAACTGCATGCCTTCCACGATGTCCAGCTCGTCGTTCAGCGACTTGCCGTCTTCTACCGTGATGACGCCTTCTTTGCCGACTTTTTCCATCGCTTCAGCGATACGCTCGCCGATCGAGTAGTCCGAGTTCGCCGAGATCGCGCCAACTTGGGCGATTTCTTTGGTCGTGGTGCAAGGACGGGCGATTTTCGCCAGTTCTTCGACCGTTGCGGCAACGGCTTTGTCGATACCGCGCTTCAGGTCCATCGGGTTCATGCCGGCGGCAACGAACTTCATGCCTTCGCGCACGATGGCTTGTGCCAGCACGGTCGCGGTGGTGGTGCCGTCGCCGGCGTTGTCGCTGGTGCGGGAAGCAACTTCCTTGACCATTTGCGCGCCCATGTTCATGAGCTTGTCTTTGAGTTCAACTTCTTTCGCTACCGAGACACCATCCTTGGTGACGGTAGGGGCGCCGAACGAGCGCTCCAGTACCACGTTGCGGCCTTTCGGGCCCAAGGTGACTTTGACTGCGTTGGCGAGGATGTTGACGCCTTCGACCATCTTGGCGCGCGCTGCGTCGCCGAATACTACTTCTTTAGCTGCCATGTTCAATTCTCCTGAGTTTCGGGATGTATCTGTCTACAACGTGGAAACAATTACTTGACGACGATCGCCATGATGTCTTCTTCGCGCATGACCAGCAGCTCATCGCCGTCAACTTTGACGGTTTGGCCGGCGTACTTGCCGAACAGGACGCGGTCGCCCACTTTGACATCCAGAGGACGCACTTTGCCGTCGTCGAGAATCTTGCCATTGCCTACGGCAAGGACTTCGCCTTGATCCGGTTTTTCAGCAGCTGCATCAGGAATGATGAGGCCGGACGCAGTTTTGGTTTCCTGGTCGAGGCGTTTGACGATGACGCGATCGTTCAATGGGCGCAGATTCATACAAAACTCCTTAAAGTTCAATGGATAAGTGTTGCTAAATGAATACATGCCTGGCACAGCGCCAGACGTGCTTTCAGTGACCGCCGTTGAAAGCAGCCCGCAACGGTCAAGCAAACCCCCTGTCATTCTGTCCTTGCCTGTATCCGGCAGTGGTGTGCATCGCGGCGTCGCCCGCCGCGTAGCGTTCCCTGCAGTGGTCTGGCAAGCACCGTCAGTCCTGAGGATTGCTACGAAAGAGTTTGTTAGCACTCTCTACTAACGAGTGCTAATTATAGGGACGGTATGGGGCAACTTCAAGGGCTTATTCAACGGAAACCTCTACTTGGATGGTAAGCAGAGCCTGCATCTGCACAGGGTTTGCGCCAGCGCAAGCCGCGTTCCCGGGCGTCAGCAACAGCAGCGACTCTAGCATGCCGTCCGGAGAGAGGGCGTTCCGGTACGCATGGCTAACGAAGTTTTACTATGGAATTTGATAAGATCATTGTAATTGCATATCAATAACACCATTCGCGCCAGAAAGAACACCATGCCATTTCCTGTTTCCCGTCCCGTACTGCGCCTGCTAGGCGCCACCGTCATCAGTTTCGCCTGCCTCGGCAATGCCGCCGCGCAAACGTCCACCATCGTCGACGAGATCAGCGTGGCGACCCTGACACCGCTGGAAAAGAAAATGCTGCTCAATGACTTGTTCAACGATTTGAACAAGGATGATGACGATCAGGAAGCGCATGTGTGGGACAACGGTGGCGACAACGGCGTGCTGGTGAAGGTCACGTATAACTTCAGCAATTCCGGCATGACGGAACACAGCCTGAAGGCGCACGTCTGCCGCGACCTGAAATTCGTCGTCACGGCGGGCGGCAAGTCGCAGGACCTGAGCCGGCGCACCTGTTCGCAAAACAGCGGCAACTGGGATGTGCAGGGCAAGGACCCGGCGCCCGTCGTGTATCCGCCTTTCCTGTCGGACGTCACCATCGCCACACTCAATGCCCAGGAACAGAAAGCCTTGCTGACGGCCGCCGTGCGCACTTTGAAAGAGGAAGAGGATGGCAAGACGCGCCAGTGGAGCAACAAGGGCTTGGGCAATGCGGCGCCGCTGGCAGTGCGCCTGACGCCTTCGCGGACGGACGCCAAACCTGGCAGCTACCACCGTACATGTCGCGACTTGACGATGGTGCTGGACGGCAAGGGCGGACAACAGACGCTGACGCGCCGCTCTTGCGAAAACCGTTATGGCGGACTCGATATCGAGGCCGATTACGTCGACGAGTAAAACGCTGCCATCGCGGCGCTGGTAGATGCGCGCACTTGGCGAAAAGCGCCGGAAAAATCGTGTATTGTCCGCCAACTGCCCTGCATTGATGTAAATATGTGTGACAGCGGCGTGATTCGATTGACGCCCATGGAGCGTCCGCCCTATAGTGGCGGGATGATTTCCGAATTCAACGAATTATCCGACAAGATAGGCCTGCTGGCCGAAATGACCCATGCGCTGCGCCGTGAAAACGCGCAACTGCGCAAGGACAATGCCGCGCTGGCCGCCGAGAACGCGCAGTATGTGCAACGCATGCGCGAAGCGCAGGAGCGGGTGGAAGCGTTGCTGGAAAAAATTCCCGAACTGGTGCAAGCCGGTCTGGAGCAAGCCGCTTCGGAAGCGGGCGCCTATAGTGCCGAGAACGAGAAGGAAGCGTAATGCCGCGTGTCGATGTCAATATCATGGGCCAGTCCTACAGCATGGTGTGCCGCGATGGCGAAGAGCGCGCGCTGCGCGAAGCGGCGATCTATCTCGATAGCAAAATGAAAGCCATCCGCGACGCAGGCAAGGTCAAGGGCAATGACCGCATCGCCGTGCTGGCCGCCCTGGGCGTCGCCGCGGAATTCCTCTCCGTGAAGTCGCCGCAAGGTCCGCTGTCGGAACTGACGATACTGGAAGTGAAGCAAAAGATCTCGGCCATGCATACGGTATTGGATAGCGCCCTGACGCCCCAGGAAAACCTTTTTTAAGCGCATACGCGACGATTTGTCTTTGCGATGCGCAGCCAAAGGAGTAAACTTGAGCCTACCCTGCGGTGTTCGCGATTGCCATATATTCCTTGAACCATTTATGCGCATCGGTTGCGAATTTTGTTTGATGGGAGTGAGCGTCGCTCGTTCGACGAACCCGAAATTGAACTAACGTGACCACCTTGAACCGTTTGGTTCGGGATGCCGGCATAGCGGCACAGGCGGGGCCCAATTTGCACTAGCACTGAAAACGGTTGCCGCATCATGCGCAACCGTTTTTTTACGTCTGTCGCTTTGAAACGGAGTCTAGATGAAACAATACTGGCTGATGAAATCCGAACCCGATGAAGTGAGCATCGACGACCTGATGGCGGCGCCGCAGCACACCATGCCCTGGTTTGGGGTGCGCAATTACCAGGCGCGCAACTTCATGCGTGACGGCATGCAGCCGGGCGATGGCGTGCTGTTTTATCACTCGAGCTGCCCGCAGCCGGGCGTGGCGGGCGTGGCCGAAGTGGCCAGCGGCGCGTATCCCGATCACAGCCAGTTTGAAGAGGGAGGCAAGTATTTCGATGCCAAGGCCACGCCTGAACAGCCGCGCTGGATCAGCGTCGACGTGCGCGGCCTGAAGAAGACGGCGCTGCTGCCCCTGTCCGAGATGCGCCAGATGCCGGAGCTGGAAGACATGCTGCTGTTGAAGAAGGGCAGCCGTTTGTCCATCACGCCCGTGACGCCGGCGCAATGGAAAGTCATTACCGGCAAGCTGGCAAGCTAGCCCTCGACCCGGTTGCGGCCATTCTGCTTGGCCCGGTACAGGGCCCGGTCGGCGGCGGCCAGCAATTGTGCCGGCGTCTGTCCGCCGTCGTGCAAGGCCAGGCCGATACTGGCCGTCACCAGGCCGCCGCGCGACGGCGCTTGGGCGATGGCGGCAGCGGCGATCGCTTCCTGCATTTTCTGCGCCACCGCCAGCGCACCCGCGCGGTCGGTGGCGGGCAGGATGGCGGCAAATTCCTCGCCGCCGAAGCGTCCCACCAGATCACTGGCGCGCGGCAGCGAGGAATGCAGGGCTGCCGCGATCTGCACCAGGCAAGCGTCGCCATACGGGTGGCCGAAGGTATCGTTGAGGCTTTTGAAGAAATCGATATCGATAATCAGCAGCGCCAGTGACTGGCTGTTGCGCGTGGCGCGCTGCCATTCGCCCTGCAGCGCCTGGTCCAGGCAGCGCCGGTTGGCGATACCCGTCAAGCCATCCGTCAGCGACAGCTTTTCCAGCTTGTCATGCGCCGCGCGCAAGGCCAGTTCGCTTTGCATGTAGCGGCTTTGCAGGGTGCTAGAGCGCAGTGCGTGGACCAGCAGGGCGACGAACAGCGACGCCGCCGCCAGGTAGAAATGCGCGTGCATGACGGCAAAGCCCAAACCCAGCAAGGCGGCCGTAAAGAAGATGGGACTGAAATTGTCGATCAGCAAGGTCAGCTTTTGCGGGGTTTGCTGCGCCTGTGGACCTTCCATCCCGTGCTGGGCCGTCGGAACGCGCGTGGTGAGCAGCGCCAGCAGCAGGAACGGCAGGCCCGGCAGCACTTCGCGCCATGCTTGCGCCCCGCCCTGCAAGGTCAGATAGTTATACGCGCCCGCGCAGCCGGCGTAGCAGCATAAAAACACCGTCAGCAGCAGGTAAAAGCGACCCTGCTCGCCATCGCGGCGGTGTGCCAGCAGGCGCAGCGACGCGCAGCAGGCCAGGGCCAGATTTTCCACGTTATAGGTCAGTACCAGCAGGCTGGCGGGAATCGGCGCGATGGTGTGCTGCTCGAATGGCGACACGGAAAAGATGGCCGTATAGGCCAGGTAGGCCGCCAGCAGCACCTGCACGGCGTCCAGCCATTGCAGGGTGCGCGAGGGATGTTCATGCGTTACGGACGAGATGGCCAGCAGCAGGGGCGCGCCATACATGAAATAGGCGAAATCGGAAAAATACGTGGTGTCGGATGCCACCTGTCCGCTCAGGTCTTGCCATGCCGACAATATCATGCCCGTGCTCCAGAACAGCATGGCCACGGCGAACAGGGCCCAGCCTGTCCTGGCGGCGCCTGTCGCGCTGACGTAGGCGCAGCGGCAACAGGCTGCCAGCGCCAGCAGGGGCGCCGCCATGCTGAAGGCATAGCTCACCCACAGGGCGTGCGGGCCGGCCCAGGCCGTCAAGGCCAGTTGTGCCAGCACATAGCAGGCGCCCAGCGCGATCCAGCTTCTCAGTTTTCGTCTGGCGGGCGGCATGGCAGGGCACTCCCCGTTGGCATCGCTATCGTGGCGTCGTGGCATGCCCTGGTCGGGCGGCACGTTAAAACGATGATACCCAGATGTCAACAGCAAGTCTATTCCGCAAGGAAACAGTGTTGCTTTAAGGGAAGTGTTGCCAGGGGAGTGGATGGCGCGCCTGCCTGGCGCACCATCGGGGAACACTGCGGTTTTAGGTGTTGGCCGGGCGGGCCTTGGTCGGTGGCGTGCCCATCACCTGGCTTTTATACGCCCACACCAGCAGCACGATGGCGCCGACGATCATCGGCAGCGACAGCATCTGGCCCGACGTGATCGGCACGCCCAGCCACACGACTTCCCAGTCCGGCGTGCGGAAGTATTCCGTGAAGAAACGCGCGCAGCCGTACAGCAGGGTGAACATGGCGCCGACGGCCATGCGCGGGCGCTGCTTGCGCGCATACAGCCACAGGATGATGAACACCAGAATGCCGTCGACCAGCATCTGGTAGAGGGGCGATGGGTGGACGGGATACGGGATGCCTGGCCATTGCATGGCCCATGGCAAGCTCTCCGGCGCGATGCGGCCCGGCAGTTCGGCATTGATGAAGTTGCCCAGGCGGCCGGCAGCATAGCCGAGCGGCACCAGCGGGGCGATGAAGTCGAGCACGTCGAACAGGTTGCGGCCCGCCTTGCGGCTCCACAGATACATGGCCAGGATGACGCCGAGGAAGCCGCCATGGAAGGACATGCCGCCATGCCACACCATGAAGATTTCCAGCGGGTTGTGCATGAAATATTCGGGGCGGTAGAACAGCACTTCGCCCAGGCGCCCGCCGATCACCACGCCCAGCATGCCGTAAAACAGCATGTCATCGAGGTCTTCCTTCTTCCAGCCCAGCACGGCGATATGCGGCTGCTTGATGCGCACGCGGCCCAGGATAATGAACAGGGCGAAGGCCAGCACATACATCAGGCCGTACCAGTGCACGGCGAGCGGGCCGATCTGGATGGCTATCGGGTCGGGCATCGGGTGTATCAGCATGGGGTTTCTTTCTTTGTTTAAAGCCAAGGTTGCGTAGTATGGGGGCGCTGGCGGTTTTTTGCCTTAGCGGCCACTTAATTTAACTGGCGCTAGCGCAGATCTGTTTGCGCAACAGCGCCAGGAAACCCTGCAGCACGGCGGACGGATTGTCGCGGCGCCAGGCCAGGCCCGTTTCCACCAGTGGCGTGGCGTCCTGCAGCGGCCTGTATTCTACGCCCGGGCGCATCAGATTCGATACCGATTGTGGCACAAGCGCGATGCCCATGCCAGCCGAGACGAGGCTGACGATGGTTTGCATCTGGATCGCTTCCTGGCCGATTTGCGGCGTGATGCCGGCCGCGCGGAACACGCCGAGGATGGCGTCATGCAGGGCGGGAGAAATCGCGCGCGGGAAAATGATCAAAGGCAGGCCGGGCAGGTCGCGCAGGCGCACGGGGCCCGGTGCAGTCAGGATGTCGAGGCCGGACGGCGCGGCCAGCACCAGCGGTTCGGCCAGCACGGGCAGATAATCGAGCTCGCCCTTCGCCTTCTCGGGCAACGGCGGGATCAACAGGCCCGCATCCGTGCGCCCGGCCAGCAATTCATCGAGCTGCAGGTCGGAAGTGGCTTCTTGCAGGGCAATCTGCACTTGCGGATAGGCAGCCTGGTAAGCGCGCAGCAGTGGCGGCAGCACGCTGTAGTCGGCCGAGGAGACAAACGCCAGGCTCAAGCGTCCCGCCGCGCCCTGCGCGGCCCGCCGTACCAGCGCGGGTAGATCGAGCGCCTGCGCCAGCAGCCGACGCGCTTCGGGCAGCAGGGCGCTGCCTGCCGGCGTCAGCTGCACCTCGCGGCGCGTGCGCAGGAACAGTGGCGCGCCCAGCAATTCTTCCAGGGCCATGATGGTTTGCGACAGGGGCGGCTGCGTCATGTGCAGGCGCAAGGCGGCGCGGCCGAAGTGCAATTCCTCGGCGACGGTGACGAAATAGCGCAGCTGGCGCAGTTCGAGATTCATATGCGTTTCCATGTGGAATAAGTTCTGTGATATGCAAAACGACTCACAGACACGTGCATCATATATTTGACAGTGGGGCGTGCGCAAGGCAATCTGGCGTACCCCCACTGTATGCAGGGTTTTACTGCAAACCCGCACAGTCAGGCACCAACACTTTTGGAAGGTCCATCATGCCGCAATACCGCTCCCGCACCACCACCCACGGCCGTAACATGGCTGGCGCCCGCGCCCTGTGGCGCGCCACCGGCATGAAGGACGGCGACTTCGACAAGCCGATCATCGCCGTCGTCAACTCGTTCACGCAATTCGTGCCCGGTCACGTGCATCTGAAGGACCTGGGACAGATGGTAGCGCGCGAAATCGAGGCGGCAGGCGGCGTGGCCAAGGAATTCAACACCATTGCCGTCGATGACGGCATCGCCATGGGCCACGGCGGCATGCTGTATTCGCTGCCCTCGCGCGACCTGATCGCCGACTCCGTCGAATACATGGTCAATGCCCACTGCGCCGACGCCATGGTGTGCATCTCGAATTGCGACAAGATCACGCCGGGCATGCTGATGGCCGCCATGCGCATCAATATCCCCGTCGTTTTCATTTCCGGTGGCCCGATGGAAGCGGGCAAGGTCGTCAAGGTCGTCAACGGCACGCAGAAGATCATCAAGCTGGACCTGGTCGACGCCATGATCAAGGCGGGCGACAGCAGCGTGTCCGACGCCGACGTGGCTGAAATCGAACGCTCGGCCTGCCCGACTTGCGGCTCCTGCTCCGGCATGTTTACGGCCAACTCGATGAATTGCCTGACCGAGGCGCTGGGCCTGGCCCTGCCCGGCAATGGCACCATCCTGGCCACGCACTCGGACCGCCAGCAACTGTTCCTGCGCGCGGGCCGCCTGATCGTGGAACTGGCCAAGCGCCACTACGAGCAGGATGATTATTCGGTGCTGCCCCGTTCCGTCGCCACCAAGGCCGCATTTGAAAACGCCATGGCGCTCGACGTCTCCATGGGCGGCTCGACCAACACCGTGCTGCACTTGCTGGCCGCCGCCCACGAGGCGGAAGTGGAATTCACCATGGCCGACATCGACCGCATTTCGCGCAAGGTACCGTGCCTGTGCAAGGTGGCGCCCATGACGGACAAATACCATATCGAAGACGTGCACCGCGCCGGCGGCATCGTCGGCATCCTGGGCGAACTGGCGCGCGCCGGCCTGCTCAACACGACCCTGCCGACCATCCACGCGCCTACCCTGGCCGACGCCATCGCGCAAAACGACATCATGTGCACGGACAACCCGGCCGTGCATGAACTGTTCCGCGCCGCACCGGGCGGCGTGCCGACGCAGACGGCGTTCTCGCAGTCGGAGCGCTTCGCTGCCGTCGACACGGATCGCAGCACGGGCTGCATCCGCGACAAGGCCCACGCGTATTCGCAGGATGGCGGCCTGGCCGTCCTGTACGGCAACCTGGCCGAGAAGGGCTGCATTGTCAAGACGGCCGGTGTCGATGAAAGCATTTTGAAATTCTCGGGCAAGGCGCGCGTCTTCGAAAGCCAGGATGCGGCCGTCGCTGCCATCCTGGAAGACACCGTGCATGAAGGCGACGTCGTCATCATCCGCTACGAAGGTCCGAAAGGCGGCCCTGGCATGCAGGAGATGCTGTACCCGACCTCGTACATCAAGTCCAAGGGCCTGGGCAAGGCTTGCGCGCTGTTCACGGACGGGCGCTTCTCCGGCGGTTCCTCGGGCCTGGTGATCGGCCACGCCTCGCCGGAAGCGGCCGAAGGCGGCGCCATCGGCCTGGTGGAAGAGGGCGACTTCATCGACATCGACATCCCCGAGCGCCGCATCAACCTGCGCGTGACGGACGCTGACCTGGCTGCGCGCCGCGCCGCCATGGAAGCGAAGGGCGATGCGGCCTGGCTGCCCGTCAACCGCGAGCGCTACGTGTCGCAGGCGCTGCAGGCGTATGCGGCCTTGACGACGTCGGCCGACCGCGGCGCCGTGCGCGATTTGTCGCAGCTGAAGAAACGCTGATTTGTTGTGTAAGTGCGACGGCCAGCCCCGTTTGAGCGTGTGGGGCCGCCTGTCGTTACATCGCCTTACAAACAACATGGTCAGGCGCGCGCAGATGGGGCAGAATATGAGTGCCTAATCGCTACTACATTGCGTTACTACATTGAAACGCTTGATCTGGGCTCGTGGTGCATCTGCGGAAACACAGTAAAATGCCGCAGGAAGTAACTTTGGAGAAAAGACAATGAAACGTTTTATGTTGGTGAGTGTATTGGCCGTTTCGGCTCTGGCATCGCAAGCGGCGTTGGCCAATCCTGATTTGGCGAAAGCCAAGAATTGCATGGCTTGCCATGCGGTGAGCACGAAGCTGGTCGGTCCTGCGTATAAAGACGTGGCGGCCAAGTATGCCGGCCAAAAAGATGCGGAAGCCAAGCTCGTGGCGAAAGTCATGAAGGGCGGTTCCGGCACCTGGGGCGCGATCCCGATGCCAGCCAACCCGCAAGTGAGCGAGGCGGAAGCCCACACCCTGGTCAAATGGGTATTGGCACAGAAATAATCTGTGCCGCAGTACTTGCAATTAGCGCGCCGGCAATCCCGGCGCATTTTTTTTGCCTGCTGCCTGCAAATTCCCCATGCCTTCCAGGGTCGCCCGCACCGCCTCATCGAGCGGCGTATGCGCCTCCTGGCCCAGCACGGCCAGCAGTTGCGCGTTGTCCATCTGCAGCGGGGTTTGCCATAAATAGCGCATCTCGCGCATTTCACGCAGGGTTGCCACGAAGGGTGACGCCAGCGCCAGCAGCCACCAGGGAAAGCGCCGTATGACCGGTGGCGCACCCGTGGCCTGTTCCACCACGCGGGCAATCGCGCCCGTCATTTGCCGGCCGTCATGGTCCCAGTGGCCGGCCATGTGAAAGCGCGCAAACGCGGGCAAGGTGGTGCGGATGGCCAGCAATTGCAGCATGGTGCGCGCCACATCGGGCAGGTAAGACCACTGGTGGCCCACGCCGGGTGCGCCCGGATACAGCACGCTGCGCACGCTTGGGCCCGGTTTCACCAGGCCCTGCGAAAACCAGTTGTTGCCGGCGCGCGGGCCGAAGAAGTCGCCTGCACGCACGATCAGCACCCTGGCGCCTTGCGTGCTGGCCCGTTCCAGGCGCGCTTCCAGTTCGACGCGGATGGCGCCCTTGCGCGTGAGCGGACGTTGCGGCGCGTCTTCTGCCAATACAGGAAAGGCATCGGGGCCAAAGTTGTACACGGTGCCAGGCAGCACGATGGTGGCGCCTTCGGCGATGGCGGCCGCAATCGTGTTGTCGAGCATGGGCAGCACCAGCCGGCCCCAGTGGCGGTAGCCGGGCGGGTTGACGGCGTGCACGATGACGGCGCAGCCTTTGGCTGCTGCCAGCACGTCCGCGCGCGACAGCGCGTCGCCGCGCAGCCATTCGAGCTTATCCCCCCGTGGCGATGGCGTCTCTCCCCGCGTCAAGGCGCGCACCTGCCAGCCCGCCGCCAATAGCTGGCGCAGCATCTCGCCGCCGATGCCGCCCGTGGCGCCCAGTACCAATGCCGTTTTGTCCATATTACCCTCCGTGTGGTTGATTGCGCCAGTATCTGCCACGCAGGGCCAATTGGGAATTGACGAACATCGAGCACAGGCTATACATTTATGCATGACCACCTCCATCGCCTGGGAATACTACCGCTCGCTGCTGGCCGTGCTGAAGCACGGCTCGCTGTCCGGCGCGGCCCGCGCGCTGGCCATCACGCAGCCCACCGTCGGGCGGCATATCGCCGCGCTGGAGCAGGCGCTGGGCGTGACCCTGTTTACCCGTTCCCAGTCGGGCTTGCTACCCACGCAAGTGGCCCTGGCGCTGCGGCCCCATGCGGAAACCATGGAACACACGGCGGCCCTGATGCAGCGCGCCGCCAGCAGCCAGGGGCAGGACGTGGCCGGCGTCGTGCGCATCGCGGCCAGCGAGGTGGTGGGCGTGGAAGTGCTGCCGCCTATCCTGACCCGATTGCGCGCGCGCCATCCGGGATTGATCATTGAATTAGTATTGAGCAACAAGGTGCAGGATTTGCTACGCCGGGAAGCGGACATTGCCGTACGCATGCTGCGGCCCCGCCAGGAGCAACTGGTGGCGCGCAAGGTGGGCGATATCGAACTGGGCCTGCATGCACACGCGCAATACCTGGCGCGCCATGGCGTGCCGGCAGGATTGCCTGATCTGGCGCAGCATGCCGTCATCGGCTATGACGAAGCGAGTCCCTTCGTGCGCAACGCGGGCGCGGCCTTTCAGGGTTTTGAGCGGGAAAACTTTGCCTGGCGCAGCGACAGCGACCTGGCGCAACTGGCCCTGATACGCGCTGGCGCCGGCATAGGCGTGTGCCAGGTGGCGCTGGCGGCGCGCGATCCTGCCCTGCAACGCGTGTTGCCGCAGGTATTTTCGCTGCCGATGGAAACCTGGGTCACCATGCATGCAGACTTGCGCGGCAGCCTGCGCTGCCGCGCCACCTTCGACGCACTGGTCGAAGGCTTGCAGGCTTATGTGGCCGAACAGCCGCTTACTTGACGACTTCCATTTTGGTCTTCTTGCCATCCCTGTAGGTGAACAAGGTCAGCGCGCCATCCTTGATGTCGCCATTCGCATCGAACGAGATCGGGCCCGTCACGCCCTGGTAGTGCACCTTGGCCAGGAAAGGCAGGTAGACGGACGGTTTCGACGATTTGGCATCGGCCATGGCGGTGGCCATGGTCATCACGGCGTCGTACACATACGGCGCGTACAGCTGCACTTCCATATTGTATTTCTGCTTGTAGCGGGCGCGGAAATCGTCCATGCCTTTCTGCTGCGCACCCGTCACGCCGCCCGCTTCTGCGCAGGTGACCATGTCTTCGCCCACGGCGTCGCCCGCCAGCTTGCCCAGCGGCTCCGTGCACAGGCCATCGCCACCCATGAATTTGGCCTTGATGCCGAGTGCCTTCATCTGGCGCAGCATGGGGCCGCCCACGGAATCCATGCCGCCAAAGAAGATCAGGTCGGGATTTTTCGACTTGATGCTGGTCAGAATGGCATTGAAGTCCGTCGCGTTGGCATTGGTAAATTCCTTGCCGACGATTTGCACGCCAGGCGCCGCCTTCTTGGCGCCTTTGACGAACTGTTCCGCCACGCCCTGGCCATAAGCCGTGCGGTCATCGATGACGGCGATTTTCTTGGCATGCAGCTTGCCCACGGCATACGCACCGAGGGTGCCGCCCAGCTTGTTGTCATTGGCGACGACGCGGAAGGCCGTGTTGAATTTCTGCTGGGTATATGTCGGGTTGGTGGCGGCCGGCGAAATCTGCGGAATGCCGGCATTGAAGTAAATGCGCGAGGCCGGTATCGTCGTGCCCGAGTTCAGGTGGCCGACCACGCCGTTGACCTTGGCGTCGACGAGCTTTTGCGCCACGGCCGTGCCCTGCTTGGGGTCGGCTGCGTCATCTTCGGGCACCAGCACGAATTTCACGACTTTGCCATCGATCTTGAAGCCTTTGGCGTTCAAATCTTCGATCGCCATCTTGGCCGCGTTCTCATTATCCTTGCCCAGGTGCGAACTGGCGCCAGAGACCGGGGCGACGTGGCCTATCTTGATGATTTCCTGTGCGCCCGCATGGCCGGCAAAGGCGAGGGCCAGGGCGAGAGGAAGGACTTTGGTCTTGAGCAGCATAAACATTCTCCAATGGATAAAGATACGGCGGCGTCTCGTGAAAACCGCTTCGAATGGCGGTACGTGTGAAGAAAGGTACAACAAAAAACAGGCGGCGCAAAGCCGCATTTGGGGCTTTTTGCATTTTGTCGCAACAATCACCAAAGTGAGGCGCGATGCACCGATTTCGCAGGCGCGCGCGCACCAAAGAATGGCGTTGGGAGGGGCAAGGGTGTAAGGGGGGATGCTGGGGTCAGACCCGTCGGGTCTGACCCCGGATTTTTGCCGGTGGGCGAAATGGTGTCAACGACAGGCGTGCGCTTACTGTACAGGTGGATGCAAATGTCCCAGTTCATGGCTGACCGCATGCGCGACGATCTGTTCCAGCGATTGCTGCAAGTCTGCGCGCAATGCTCCCCGCATGCCGATCAGGGCGTTTTGCAGTGCCGTTTGCAGGACGTGGGCGATGCGCTCTTCCAGCAGATGGTCGATCTTGCCTTGCACCTGATGCAGGATGCGCTGTGTCAGCCGCTCTTCGATGGCATCCCAGTCGGGCTGTGCTACGCTCGGTGGCAGCGCTGGCGCTTCCTCGACGGCAGGCGCTAGCGGCTGTGGCGCCGCCGGCACTTCCGGCCCCAGCAGTACCTCCGTCAGCAGGGGGATGCCCTGGTCGAAAGGCTGTTGGCTCATGTCTTGCCTGCCACGACGTGGGTCGGCTGGACGTTCTGCTGGCGGTAATGCAGGAAGCGCTGGCGGCCTGCCTGCGCATCTTGCTCATCCATGGAGACGATTTCGAAGACGCGCTGGAATTGCGCATAGTTGGGCGGCGGCAACTGCGACAGGTTGACGAGGATGTCGTGGTGCGGCAACTCCGCCGCCGCGTCATCGGTCAGGATGATGGGCGTTTGCGCCGCCAGCGGGTCGCCGGCCAGCACGTGCGGCAGGAAATCCGTGGCGGAAATGGTCCACATGGCGCTGTTCAAGGCGTCGAGCTGGGCGCTGTCGGCTGCCAGCACGACGACCTTGTTGCCCGCCATATAGGCCTTGCGCGCCAGGCGGCAGGCATACGCCAGCTTGTCCGGCACGTTGCTGTGAAAATCGACGCGGCTCATGGCGATCAAGCGGCCATGCCGCTGTGGCGCAGCAGGGCGTCGATCGAGGGTTCGCGGCCGCGGAAGGCCGTGAACGATTCCAGCGCGGGCCGCGAGCCGCCGACGGACAAGATTTCCTGCAGGTAACGCTTGCCGGCCGCCGTGGTGGCGGCAGGCCCCAGCGCGCGGGCTTCCTCGAAGGCAGCATAGGCGTCGGCGGACAGTACTTCGGCCCATTTGTAGCTGTAGTAGCCTGCCGCGTAGCCGCCTGCAAAGATATGCCCGAAGGCATTCTGGAAGCGGTTGAACGGGGGCGGGATGAGCAGCGAAAACTTGGCGCGCACGCCGTCGATCAGCTGCTGCACGCTCTGGCCCGTGCCGGCATCGTAGTCATAGTGCAAATGCATGTCGAGCAAAGAGAACTCCACCTGGCGCAGGGTTTGCAAGCCGGACTGGAAATTCTTGGCTGCCAGCATCTTGTCGTACAGCGCGCGCGGCAACGGTGCGCCCGTGACGGCATGCGCCGTCATGTGTTCGAGCACATCCCATTCCCAGCAGAAGTTTTCCATGAATTGCGATGGCAGTTCCACGGCATCCCATTCGACGCCGGCGATGCCCGACACGCCCAGCTCGTCGACGACCGTCAGCATATGGTGTAGGCCGTGGCCGAATTCGTGGAATAGGGTGATCACTTCATCGTGGGTAAACAGGGCAGGCTGGGTCTTGCCGTCGAGCACGGCCGGTTGCGTGAAGTTGCAGGTCAGGTAGGCGATCGGCGTTTGCACTAGACTAGCGTCGGCACGGCGCCCGCGCGCGTCGTCCATCCAGGCGCCGCCGCTCTTGCCCGCGCGCGCATACAGGTCGAGGTAGAACTGGCCCACCAGCTGGCCGTCACGTTCGATGCGGTAAAAACGCACGTCCGGGTGCCAGACGGGCGCCGTATCGGGCTTGATCTCGACCGCAAACAGATTCTGGATCTGGCGGAACAAGCCGTCGATCACCTTGTGTTCAGGGAAATATTGCTTCACTTCCTGGGCCGAGAACGCGTAGCGGCGTTCCTGCAGTTTTTCGGAGGCGTAAGGCACGTCCCACGCTTGCAGCTCGTCTATGCCCAGTTCTTCGCGGGCGAATTGTTTCAGTTCTGCCAGGTCCTTCTCGGCGAACGGGCGCGCGCGTTTCGCCAGGTCTTCCAGGAAAGCGATGACTTGCGCGGGCGAGGTGGCCATTTTGGACACCAGCGACACTTCGGCGAAATTGGCGTAACCGAGCAGTTTTGCCTCTTCGTCGCGCAGCTGCAGCAAGGTAACGATGTTTTGGGTATTGTCCCACTCGTCCTTCTTGCTGAAGACCTCGCCCTGCTCCGATGCCTTGGTGGCGTTGGCGCGGTAGATGGTTTCGCGCAGCGCGCGCTTGTCGGCAAACTGCAGGATCGGGTAATAAGAGGGAAAGTGCAGCGAGAATTCATAGCCCGCTTTGCCGGCCTTTTCGGCGGCGGCGCGCGCGGCGGCCTTCACGTCGTCGGGCAAGCCTGCGAGATCAGCTTCATTGTCGACCAGCAACTTGTAATCATTGGTGGCGTCGAGCACGTTTTCGGAAAAGCGCGTGGAGACGGCCGCGTGTTCTTCCTGGATAGCGCCAAAGCGCTCTTTCTTGTCCTCGGGCAATTCGGCACCGCCCAGGCGGAAGTCGCGCACGGCATTGTCGACGATGCGCCGGCGCGCCGGCGACAGCTTGGCAAACGCGGCGCTGCCTTGCAATTGCTTGTATTTGCCGAAGAGGATGTCGTTCTGGCCCAGCTCGGTCCAGAATTCCGTCACCTTGGGCTGGTTGGCATTGTAGGCGGCGCGCAGCTCGGGCGTATCGACCACGCTATTAAGATGGTTGACGATGCTCCAGGCGCGGCCCAGGGTTTCGGCGATCTGATCCTGGGGCGCGACGAAGTTTTCCCAGCTCACTTCTTCCATCGGCGCTTCCAGCTGCGCCACGGTGGCGCGCGCCTGGGCCAAAAGGGTATCGATGGCAGGCGTGACATGCTCGTGCGTGATCGCGTCGAAGCGTGGCAGTCCGGAAAAATCAAGCAGGGGATTGGTATTCATCGTCGCTTCCATATATTAAAAGGGGCGTTCGTGCCGCCCCGGTGTTTTTACACGCGCTCGGCGGCCTCGACCGTGTTCATGAGCAACATGGTGATCGTCATCGGACCCACGCCACCGGGCACGGGCGTGATGTGCGACGCGACTTCCTTGATGCCGGCAAAATCCACGTCGCCACACAACTTGCCTTCATCGTCGCGGTTCATGCCCACGTCGATGACGATGGCGCCCGGTTTGACCATGTCGGCCGTCAGGGTGTTGCGGCGGCCAACGGCGGCCACGACCACGTCTGCCTGGCGCGTGTACAGGCCCAGGTCCGGGGTCGCACTATGGCAGATGGTGACGGTAGCGTTCGCTTGCAAGAGCAGTAGGGCCATCGGCTTGCCGACGGTGTTGCTGCGGCCGATGACGACGGCGTGCTTGCCGCGCAAGTCGACGCCCGTGCTTTCGATCAATTTCATGCAGCCGTACGGCGTGCATGGGCGGAAGCCTGGCAAGCCCGTCATCAGTTCGCCGGCGCTCAGGACGGAATAGCCATCCACGTCTTTCGTCGTGGCGATCGCTTCGATGACCTTGTGCGGGTTGATGTGCTTGGGCAAGGGCATTTGCACGAGGATGCCGTGGATGGCCGGGTCGGCGTTCAGGCTGGCGATGCGCGCCAGCAAGTCCGCTTCGGACAGGTCCGCTTCATATTTTTCCAGCACCGAGTGGAAACCCACGTCGCCGCAGGCCTTGACCTTGTTGCGGACATACACCTGGCTGGCCGGGTCTTCGCCGACGAGGATCACGGCCAGGCCGGGCTGGGTGCCCTTGGCCGTGAGGGCGGCGGCGCGCGTGGCGATCTCGCTGCGCAGTTTTTGGGAAAGGGCGATTCCGTCGATCAGTTGTGCTGGCATGGTAGGGAGGCTGAGAGCTGTGGGAGGGAAAAGACAGATTATAAAGCCGGGCGGCGCAAAGGGGCGGTTTTGGCGCCAATGCCGTAACGTTAAAAAGCGGGCCGGAGACGCGGGCCTGAGAAAATGCCGATGGCGGCGTTGCAGCTCCTTGCCGTACTGGCGTACCGTCTGCGTCGCCGCGCCTTGCCCTCGACATTTTTCAGGCCCGCTTGGCCCGGTATGCCTGTGCGGACGACTGGGGTGTTAATTCGGTTTGCTGGTGTGCTCGTGGAGCAGGGACGGCCAGGGCATGCAAGTTTTCCGGTTTCGCCGCTATTTGCTACTTTGCTCACCCTAATTTCCGGGCAGACTTTGCGGCACTGCAGCATAAATTCCATAGGGTGATTTCATAATGTGAAATGCTATATCGTAATTTGAAAAATAGTAAATACGCTGTTAGAATCCCCACACTAAACCGACTTAATAGTAAATAATCAGCGAAATACCGTCCGACAGCGATCCGGAAAATCGGGGTGGGGCGTTCACAAAGGAGACTCAACAGATGTCAGCTCAACTGAACCAGGTAACGACACAGATCGGCACCGACCCGGATATGCAGGAAACCAAGGAGTGGCTGGACGCGCTCGAAGCCGTTCTGGAAAATGAAGGCCCGGAACGCGCGCATTACCTGATGGAGCGCATGGTTGACCTGGCCCGCCGCCGTGGCGCCCAGATCCCGTTCTCCAGCACCACCGCCTACGTCAATACCATCCCCACCAAGCAAGAAGCACACTGTCCCGGCAACCTGGAATACGAAGAGCGCCTGCGCTCGTGGATGCGCTGGAACGCCATGGCCATGGTGGTCAAGGCCAACCGCGCCGACGGCGACCTGGGTGGCCACCTGTCCTCGTTCGCTTCGCTGGCGAACATGCTGGGCATCGGTTTCAACCACTTCTGGCACGCGCCGACGGCCGACCACGGCGGCGATCTGCTGTACATCCAGGGCCACTCCTCGCCCGGCGTCTATGCGCGTGCCTTCCTCGAAGGCCGTCTCTCCGAAGAGCAAATGCTGAACTTCCGCAAGGAAGTCGACGGCAAGGGCCTGTCCTCGTACCCGCATCCTAAATTGATGCCGGACTTCTGGCAGTTCCCGACCGTGTCGATGGGCCTGGGCCCGCACATGGCGATCTACCAGGCGCGTTTCCTGAAATACCTGCACGCACGCGGCATCGCCAAGACCGACAACCGCAAGATCTGGGCTTTCTGCGGCGATGGCGAAATGGACGAGCCGGAGTCCCTGGGCGCGATCGGCCTGGCCGCACGCGACATGCTCGACAACCTGGTCATCGTGGTCAACTGCAACTTGCAGCGCCTGGACGGCCCGGTGCGCGGCAACACCAAGATCATCCAGGAACTGGAAGGCGAATTCCGTGGCGCCGGCTGGAACGTCGTCAAGGTCATCTGGGGTCCGGGCTGGGACGCCCTGCTGGCGCAAGACAAGGAAGGCATCCTGCAGCGCGTGATGATGGAAACCGTCGACGGCGAATACCAGAACTACAAGGCAAAAGATGGCGCCTACGTGCGCAAGCACTTCTTCGGCAAGCATCCGAAGCTGCTGGAAATGGTTGCCAACATGACGGACGACGACATCTGGCGCCTGACCCGTGGCGGCCATGATCCGCACAAGATCTACGCGGCCTTCAAGATCGCCCAGGAACACAAGGGCCAGCCTACCGTCCTGCTGGTGAAAACCGTCAAGGGCTACGGCATGGGCAAGTCGGGCGAAGCGCGCAACACGGCGCACCAGACGAAAAAACTGGACGACGAAGCCATCCGCGAAATGCGCGACCGCTTCTCGCTGCCTATCCCTGACGACAAGTTGGCCGACATCCCGTTCTTCAAGCCAGCCGACGATGCGCCGGAAATGGTCTACCTGCACGAGCGCCGCAAGGCCCTCGGTGGCTACCTGCCGCAGCGCCGCCAGAAGTCGGAAGAAACCCTGCCTGTGCCTGGCCTGGACGCGTTCAAGAACGTGCTCGAAGCCACGCCTGAAGGCCGCGAAATCTCGACCACGCAAGCCTTCGTGCGCGTCATTTCGACCCTGCTGAAAGACCCTAACCTGGGCCAGCGCGTTGTACCTATTCTGGTCGATGAATCGCGTACCTTCGGCATGGAAGGCCTGTTCCGCCAGATCGGCATCTACAACCCGAAAGGCCAGTTGTACGAGCCGGTCGACAAAGACCAGGTCATGTACTACCGCGAAGACAAAGCTGGCCAGATCCTGCAAGAGGGTATCAACGAAGCGGGCGGCATGAGCTCGTGGATCGCTGCGGCGACGTCGTATTCGACCAACGACCGCATCATGATCCCGTTCTACACCTTCTACTCGATGTTCGGCTTCCAGCGCATCGGCGACCAGGTATGGGCTTCGGCCGACATGCGCGCCCGCGGCTTCCTGATGGGCGGCACGGCTGGCCGTACGACCCTGAACGGCGAAGGTTTGCAGCACGAAGATGGCCACAGCCATATCTTCGCGGCGACCATCCCGACCTGCATGCCGTATGACCCTACCTTCAGCCATGAAGTCGCCGTCATCATCCAGGACGGCCTGCGCCGCATGATCGCCAACCAGGAAGATGTGTTCTACTACATCACGATCATGAACGAGAATTACGCCCAGCCAGGCATCAAGCCAGGCCAGGAAGAAGGCATCCTGAAAGGCATGTACAAGCTGCAGGAAGGACAGGCTGACGCCAAGCTGCGCGTACAACTGATCGGCTGCGGCACCATCCTGCGCGAATCGATCTTCGCCGCCGAGCTGTTGCAAAACGACTGGGGCGTGGCTGCAGACGTGTGGTCGGCGCCGTCGCTGACCCTGGTGGCCCGCGATGGCCAGGATGCAGAACGCTGGAACATGGTCAACCCGTCGAAAGAGCAGCGCGTGCCGTACGTGACATCGCTGTTGCAGGACACGGATGGCCCGATCGTCGCCACGACCGATTACATGCGCGCGTTTGCAGAACAGATCCGCGCCTTCATGCCGAAGGGCCGCACTTATAAAGTGCTGGGCACCGATGGCTTTGGCCGCTCGGACAGCCGCGCCAAGCTGCGCGAGTTCTTCGAAGTGAACCGTTATTATGTCACCGTGGCCGCGTTGAAATCGCTGGCTGACGAAGGCAAGATCGACGTGTCGGTGGTGGAGCAGGCGATTGCCAAGTACGGCATCGACGCAAACAAACCGAATCCGGTGACCCAGTAATCGTTGTGCGGACCCGATGATGCCAGGGCGGTGCGAAAGTGCCGCCCTGGCGTGTGTGCGGGTCCATCTGACAAATAAAATAACGGAGCAAGCTATGAGCATTGTGGAAGTCAAAGTCCCGGATATCGGCGATTTCAAGGAAGTCGAGATCATTGAACTGATGGTCAAGCCAGGCGACACGGTCAAGGTTGACCAGTCCCTGATCACGGTCGAATCGGACAAGGCCAGCATGGAAATTCCATCGAGCCACGCCGGTGTCGTCAAGGAATTGAAAGTCAACGTGGGCGACAAGATCGCCGAAGGTTCGCTGGTCCTGCTGCTGGAAGTGGCGGACGACGCTTCGGTCCCGGCGCCTGCCGCCGCTGCTGCCCCGGCTGCAGCACCTGCCGCTGAAGCCGCCCCCGCTGCTGCCGCGCCAGCACCTGCCGCCGCCCCCGCTGCTGCTGGCGGCCTGGTCGAAGTGACCGTGCCCGATATCGGCGACTTCAAGGAAGTCGAAGTCATCGAACTGATGGTCAAGGTCGGCGATACGATCAAGGTCGAGCAGTCGCTGCTGACGGTCGAATCGGACAAGGCCAGCATGGAAATTCCATCGAGCCACGCCGGTATCGTGAAGGAACTGAAAGTCAAGGTCGGCGACAAGGTTGCCAAGGGTTCGCTGGTACTGGTGGTGGAAACCACCGGTGGCGCTGCTCCTGCTGCCGCACCTGCCGCCGTGCCAGCACAAGCTGCTGCCGCGCCAAGCGCCGTCGTCGCTTCGGCACCGGTCGCCGCTGCTGCCCCGGCACCTGCCGCCGCCGCACCTGCCGTCAACGGCAAGCTGGCGCACGCGTCGCCATCGATCCGCAAGTTCGCGCGCGAACTGGGCGTGGACCTGGCCCGCGTGGGCGGTTCCGGTCCGAAGGGCCGCATTACCCAGGAAGACGTGCAGAACTTCGTCAAGGGCGTGATGTCGGGCGCCGTCGCCGCGCCGAATGCGCCGGTCGCTGCCAAAGGCGGTTCGGGCGTCGGCCTGGACTTGCTGCCATGGCCGTCGCTCGACTTCAGCAAATTCGGCACGACCGAATTGCTGCCACTGTCGCGCATCAAGAAAATCTCGGGTCCGAATTTGCACCGCAACTGGGTCATGATCCCGCACGTCACGCAGTTCGACGAAGCGGACGTGACGGACCTGGAAGCGTTCCGCGTCGATACTAACGCCGCCAATGCGAAGAACAAGGATGCCGCCAAGCTGACCATGCTGGCCTTCGTCATCAAGGCCTCCGTCGCCGCGCTGAAGAAATTCCCGGCGTTTAACGCCTCGCTCGACGCCAAGGGCGAAAACCTGATCCTCAAGCAGTACTACAACATCGGTTTCGCGGCCGACACGCCGAATGGCCTGGTGGTACCCGTGATCAAGGGTGCGGACCAGAAGTCGGTTTCGCAGATCGCCCGCGAAATGACGGAATTGTCGCTGCAGGCGCGCGAAGGCAAGCTGAAACCGGCCGACATGCAGGGCGCCAGCTTCACGATTTCGTCCTTGGGCGGCATCGGCGGCACGCACTTCACGCCTATCGTGAATGCGCCGGAAGTGGCCATCCTGGGCCTGTCGAAAGCCTCGATCAAGCCGGTATGGGATGGCAAGGCCTTCCAGCCACGTTTGATGATGGGCACCTCGCTGTCCTACGACCACCGCGTGGTTGATGGCGCGATGGGCGCGCGATTCTCCGTGTACCTCGGCGAAGTCCTGGCCGACATGCGCAAAATTCTGCTGTAAGGAGCGATTCATGAGCACAGTAGAGGTAAAAGTACCGAATATCGGCGACTTCAAGGAAGTCGAAGTCATCGAACTGATGGTCAAAGTGGGCGACACCATCAAGGTGGACCAGTCCCTGATCACGGTCGAATCGGACAAGGCCAGCATGGAGATTCCGTCGACCCATGCGGGCGTCGTCAAGGAAGTCAAAGTCAAGGTCGGCGACAAGATCGCCGAAGGCAGCGCGCTGCTGGTGGTGGAAGCAGCCCAAGGCGCGGCGGCTGCGCCAGCGGCTGCCGCCGCACCGGCTCCGGCAGCTCCGGCTGCAGCACCTGCAGCTCCTGTCGCCGCCATCCCGGCCGGCAATTACAGCGGCCAGGTCGACATCGATGTCGACATGATGGTGCTGGGCGGCGGTCCTGGCGGCTACTCGGCGGCGTTCCGCGCGGCCGACCTGGGCCTGAGCACCGTGATCGTCGAGCGCTACGCGACCCTGGGCGGCGTGTGCCTGAACGTGGGTTGCATCCCGTCGAAGGCCCTGCTGCACGTCGCTTCCGTCATCGATGAAACGGCGCACATGTCCAACACGGGCGTGACGTTTGCCAAGCCGACGATCGACATCGACCAGGTACGCAAGTACAAGGAAGGCGTCATCTCGAACATGACGGGCGGCCTGGCCGGCATGGCCAAGGCGCGCAAGACGCAAGTCGTCACGGGCGTGGGCCAGTTCCTCAGTGCGAACCACATCGAAGTGACGGCGGCTGACGGTTCGAAAAAGGTCGTGCAGTTCAAGCAAGCCATCATCGCCGCCGGTTCGTCCGTGGTGAAGCTGCCGTTCGTGCCGGAAGACCCGCGCATCGTCGATTCGACGGGCGCGCTGGAATTGCGCCAGATCCCGAAACGCATGCTGGTCATCGGCGGCGGCATCATCGGCCTGGAAATGGCCACCGTGTATTCCACTTTTGGCGCGCGCATCGACGTCGTGGAAATGATGGATGGCCTGATGCAGGGCGCCGACCGCGATGCCGTCAAGGTGTGGCAGAAGTTCAACGAGAAGCGCTTCGACAACATCATGACCAAGACCAAGACGGTCGCCGTCGAGGCACTGCCGGAAGGCATCAAGGTCACGTTCGAAGCGGCAGAAGCGGGTGCCACGGCACCGGCGCCGCAAGTCTACGACCTGGTGCTCGTCGCCGTGGGCCGCAGCCCGAACGGCAAGAAGATCGCCGCCGACAAGGCCGGCGTGAATGTCACCGACCGTGGCTTCATCGAGGTCGACAGCCAGATGCGCACCAACGTGCCGAACATCTTCGCCATCGGCGACCTGGTCGGCCAGCCGATGCTGGCGCACAAGGCCGTGCATGAAGCCCACGTGGCTGCGGAAGCGGCCGCCGGCCAGAAGTCCCATTTCGACGTCAAGGTGATTCCATCGGTCGCCTACACGGACCCGGAAGTGGCATGGGCCGGCATCACGGAAGACGAAGCGAAGGCCAAGGGCATCAAGGTCGAGAAGGGCCACTTCCCGTGGGCCGCCTCGGGCCGCGCCGTGGCCAACGGCCGCGCCGAAGGCTTCACCAAGCTGCTGTTCGATGCGGAAACGCACCGCATCATCGGCGGCACC
Organism: Janthinobacterium sp. UMAB-56; assembly: GCF_900095265.1. Lineage (GTDB taxonomy): Bacteria > Pseudomonadota > Gammaproteobacteria > Burkholderiales > Burkholderiaceae_D > Janthinobacterium. The sequence goes on from NZ_LT607652.1 coordinate 177,298, forward strand.
ATCGTCGGCACGCATGCGGGCGACATGATCGGCGAGATCGCGCTGGCCATCGAAATGGGCTGCGACGGCACGGACATCGGCAAGACCATCCACCCGCACCCGACCCTGGGCGAGTCGATCGGGATGGCAGCTGAAGTGTACGAAGGCGTGTGCACGGACTTGCCACCACCACGCAAGCGTTGATGTTGTAGCGCTGTGTCGTAACACTAAAAACCCCGCAAGC
>NZ_LT607652.1:177559-284911 GCF_900095265.1 Janthinobacterium sp. UMAB-56
TACGAAGGCGTGTGCACGGACTTGCCACCACCGCGCAAGCGTTGATGTTGTAGCGCTGTGTCGTAACACTAAAAACCCCGCAAGCGATTGCGGGGTTTTTTATTATCCAGCAACGATTAGGCACATCATCGGCGGCACCATCGTCGGCACGCACGCGGGCGACAGGTCAACGATGAAGCGGCGAAATCGCCCTGGCCATCGAAATGGGCTGCGACGGCACGGACATCGGCAAGACCATCCATCCGCACCCGACCCTGGGCGAGTCGATCGGGATGGCTGCTGACGGCTACGAAGGCGTGTGCACGGACTTGCCGCCACTGCGCAAACGCTAATAAAAGTTAACTCTTGGTACGAAAAAGCGGGACTTGTTCCCGGTTTTTTTATTTCTCTTGACCTGCAGCATGCTAAAACGTGGCGCGGCGGCGTCATGTGAATATTGGTGAGTATTGCTGTATGGAAAAAATGGCAGAATGGAGGTCTGTAACCATGTTTTGCTTTTGCTTTAACAGCAGCGTGTGATTTTTCCAGGAATGTTGCCAGCGTGGGGTTCGGTCAAGTTCCGCTGTACCGAGAGTCTGTCCCAGTCGATGAATACATCCCCTGCTGGCGCCCCTCAGAAGCGGGCACTGCGTTGAGCGTCGTCGCGTGGCTCGCCACGCGTCCTCCTGACGCCTTCTCCGCGCTCCTGATGAAATCCGGCAGAAGACGCTCCCTACTGGGATAGGCTCTAAGAAAGTTTTGCAACAATGAAAAAATTTACCGCCCTTCATATTGCCGATGTCCGTTTGCGCCGGGCTGACGAGCAAGAGCAAGCCGTGATGCTGCATGCCTTGTATCAGGATGTGGCTGCCATTCTGGCGGCGGGCCAGAAAATCGATGCGATTTTCTTCACGGGCCAGCTGGTGGCGCCGGATGCCGGTGCCGATACGACGCCCGTGTATGTCTACGAATCCTTCCTGCGCCCCCTGCTGCAGGCGGCCAGCTTGCCTGGGGCGCGTTACTACCTGGTACCGGGCAGCCGCGTGCAGGGTGTCGCGGCTGCGGCGCTGGGCAATGCCGGTTTCAGCTTTTTCTCCGCCGATGAGCACGCCAATGCCGAGCAGCGCGCGCACTACAAGAATATCCACGCCGTGTTTCATGGCCACCAATATACGGGCGATGCCAGTTCGCTGATGAAGTCGCTAGGAATCCTGTTCAAGAGCAATCCCGGCAGCTTGTGCGGTACGCATGGTCAGATGGCGGCGTTTTCCGTGCTAGAGTTCGGCACGCATGTGGCCGATGACGGCGCGCCATGCACGCGCTGGACCGTGTCCCTGCGCGAGTTCGATGAAGTGAGCAAGAACTTCGCCCTGTCGGTGCTGTACACGCCGAATGCGCAGGAAACGGGGCAGATGGATGCCGAGTATGTGTTTGCCACCCTGTTGCCGCAGCTGGCGGGCGAACGCGCCTATTTCGATGGCTTGCTGGGCAAGGCGGGCACGCAGCATGAGGACGCGGGCGTGGCTGCCGATGCGCGCGAATTCCTGATCGAGCTGGCGTTCGTGATGTTCGAAGCCCAGAGCCTGTTCCTCGGCGAAGCGGAACTGCAGCGCTTTGCCAGCGATTATGGTGGCGTGAAAGGCTTGAGCATGGCCGCGGAGGATTGGCTGGCGCCGCTGTATGCGCATGGCTTGCTGTTGCGGGCTGATGGCCAGGTGGCGTTTTCCTTCGATTACTTCCGCACCTACTTCCTCGCGCAACGCTTTGAAACCTCGTTTGACCTGATGCGTTACGGCCCGGATCGCTACGATGCAAGTGAGTCTTCACTCGGTGCGGATGGCGTATCGGCGGCCCAGCCTTTCCTGCGCGCGCTGGGCTTGAGCGATGAGCGCGCCGAAGTGGCTGCGCCGCAAGACTGCAGCCGCCCTGGCTGAGTTTCCCGGCCAGCCGTCGCGCGTCAGTGCGCAAGCGGCTGGCGCAAGGTGCCGCGCAGGAACAGGTCCAGGCTGAGTGCTACCTTGGCGCGCAGCTGTGCCACATCGGGTTGCGCCAGCGGTGGAAACAGCAGGCGCGACATCTGATCGCCCATCAGGCAATTAAGCAGGTGTAGCGCCAGCATGGAGGGTGCCAGCTCCGCGCGAAACAGCGGCGCGATGTCGGGGCGGCTGAAAAACCTGCTCAGCATCTCGCGCGTCTGTCCCGGCCCTACCTTGTAAAACGTTTCCGCCAGTTCCGGGTGCGTGGCCGCTTCGGCCACCACCATGCGATTCAGGCGTATCGCCGCCGGCATCGTGACGAGCTGCACGAACAGCAGGCCGAACTCGCTCAAAATGGTGGGCAGGGGCCGCATGTCCGTTTCCAGCGCGGGCATGGTCGAGAAGTAGGCGGCGCGGCGCAATTCCACCACGGCATTGAACAAGCCCGACTTGCCGCCAAATTTCACATAAATCGTGCGCACGGCCACATGGGCTTCGCGGGCGATCATTTCCAGGCTCACCTTTCCATACCCTTTTTCCAGAAACAGGCAGCCGGCCGTATGCAGCAGCTTGTCCATGCGCGCTTCCATATCGGCCGCGCGCGGGCGGCCGGCTGGCTTGCCGCAGCAGGACTGCTCCTGTGCGTCGTCGGATTCTTTATCGGTGGGCAGGGTGTCGCTGAGGCCGGGATCGGGCATGGTCTGGGTCTCTTTATAAGTGGAAAGGTGAGTGATGGCTCACACTGTAGTGCAAATTAAAATGAAATGCAATCGTTTCATTTCTTGACTTTGGCTTTTCTTTGCCCAATAATGAACCTATATCATTTCATTTTCGGAGCGAGTATGTCCAATCAGCCAGGCCAAGCAGAGCACAAGGTGCTGAGCGCCGTCCCACCTGCGGCCCCTGCCGCACCTTCCATGCCCGCCGCTTCCGCCAGCTCCGCAGCACCGAACAAGCGCGTGAAAATCATCGCCGGCCTGATCGTCCTCGTGGCGCTGGGCGCCGGCGCGCGCATGTGGTACCGCAGCCACTATTTCGTGGAAACGGAAAACGCCTATGTGGCCGGCCACGTGCATCCCGTCTCGGCGCGCATCTCCGGCGTCGTCACCAAGGTCTTCATCGATGACAATCAATTGGTGAAAGAGGGCGACGTGATCGCCGAACTCGATCCGTTCGACCAACGCGTGAAAACCGAGCAGATCGCCGCGCAGATCGCCAGCGCCGAGCAGCAAGTGCTGCAGGCGGACGCGCAGATTGCGCAAGTGCAGGCACAGGCGAGCGCTGCCCAGGCGCAAGTGGCGCAGGCCGATGCGCAATTGCTGCGCGCAAAACAGGATGCAGAGCGTTATGGCCAGCTCTACACGAGCCAGATGAAAGCCGTCTCGAAAGCGGAACTCGATGCAGCCAATGCGGCCCGCTCCAGTGCCGTCGCCGACCTGGCCGCCCGCCGTGACAGCGCCTCGGCCGCCAAGGCGCAGATCGGCGCCGCCCAGGCCGCGCGCGACGTGGCCAAGGCGCAAGTGGCCGTGCTGCGCGTGCAATTGAAGGACGCGGAACAGCAACTGCAGTACAACCGCATCCTGGCTCCCGTCGCCGGTCGCATCGGCAAACGCAACGTGGAAACGGGTATGCGCGTGCAGCCTGGCCAGCAATTGACGGCCATCGTGCAGGACAACGTCTGGGTCACCGCCAACTTCAAGGAAACGCAACTGGCCGACCTGCACCGCGGCCAGAGCGTGCACGTGACCATCGACGCCATGCCGGGCAAGAAACTGGTGGGTACCGTGGACAGCTTCGCGCCTGCCTCGGGCGCGCAATTCGCCCTGCTGCCGGCCGATAACGCCACCGGCAACTTCACCAAGATCGTTCAGCGCGTGCCCGTGAAAATCGTCTTCCAGCCGGAAGACATCAAGGCCATGCATGGCCGCCTGGTGCCGGGCATGTCGGTGATCGCCGAAGTGGAAGTGAACCAGCCCGTGTCGGATCAAGCTCAGGACAAGGCCGCGCGCCACGCCGCCGCGCCAGCTGCTCCTGCCGCCCAGACCACCACCCGCTAAGCTTCCATGAGCAGCCCCTCTACCACGCTGGCGAAGCCGCCAGCGTTTCCCGTGATCGACGAGAAAGTCTCCGGGCGCACCTGGCTGGCGGTCGCCGCCGGCATGCTGGGCGCCTTCATGGCGGTGCTCGACATCCAGATCACCAACTCTTCGCTCAAGGATATCCTTGGCTCGCTGTCGGCCACCCAGGAAGAGGGTTCGTGGATTTCCACGGCCTACCTGGTGGCTGAAATTATCGTCATTCCCCTCACCGCGCTGCTGGCGCGCGTGTTCGGCTTGCGCACCTACATGATAGGCACCACCGCTTTCTTCCTGCTGTTCTCCACCCTGTGCGGTACGGCCTGGAACCTGGAAAGCATGATCGTCTTCCGCATGCTGCAGGGCTTTACGGGCGGCGCCCTGATTCCCATGGCGTTCACCCTGGTGATGCTCAAGCTGCCGCCGTCGAAGCGCGCCGTCGGCATGGCCATCTTCGGCCTGACAGCTACCCTGGCGCCGGCCATGGGCCCGACCCTGGGCGGCTATCTCTCCGAACTGTATGGCTGGCCCTCGATCTTCTACATCAACTGGGTACCCGGCGTGCTGCTGATCGCCGGCATGATCTATGGCCTGGACAAGGAGCCGATGAAGCTCGAGATGTTCTGGAAAGCCGACTGGCTGGGCATCTTCTTCATGGCCCTGGGCCTGGGTTGCCTGACCATCTTCCTGGAAGAGGGCAATTCGAAGGACTGGTTCGACTCGGGCTTCATCATCGCCTTCGCCGCGCTGGCCCTGACGGGCATCCTCGGCTGGGTCGTCACCAGCGCCACGCGCGCCGAGCCATTCGTCAATCTGGCCCTGTACGGCCAGCGCAACTTTTTGGTGGCCACCGTGCTGTCGGCCGTGACGGGCATGGGCCTGTATGGCTCGGCCTTTTTGCTGCCCCTGTTCCTGGGCCAGATCGCCGGCTATTCGCCGATGCAGATCGGCGAAGTCATCATGTGGGTGGGCTTGCCGCAGCTGTTCATCATGCCTTTCGTCGCCAAACTGTCGTCCGTGGTGGATAACCGCATCCTGTGCTCGTTCGGCCTGCTGCTGTTCGGCGGCTCGTGCATGATGAATGCCTATATGGATGCGTCCACCGGTTACGACCAGCTGCTGTGGTCGCAGGTGGTGCGTGCGCTGGGCCAGCCCTTCGTCATGCTGACCCTGTCGAACTTCGCCATGAAGGGCATCGCGCCGAAGGATATGCCATCGGCATCGAGCCTGTTCAACATGACGCGCAACCTGGGCGGCTCGATCGGCATCGCCCTGCTGGCAACGGCCCTGAGCACCCGCGAGCACTTTCATTCGCAGCGCCTGGGTGAGGCGATCAATGCCTATTCCAGCGCCACGCAGCTGCGCATCGACCAGCTGACGTCTTCGTTCATGGCCAAGGGCTATGACGCCGTCACGGCCGGCAACCAGGCCTTGCAGGCGATCGACGGCATCGTTCGCCGCGAAGCGTATGTGATGGCTTACAACGATGGCTTCTTCCTGATCGGCGCCATTCTGCTGGCCTGCATCGTGCCCCTGTGGCTGGCCGACAAACTCAAAGCTCCCGGTGGCGGTGGCGGCGGTCATTGACCGCGCCCGCAAACACCTCAAGAACAAGAAGGTACACATCATGCAAACAGTATTGACGAAAATCGCGCTGGCCGCCTCCCTTGCCGTGGCGCTGTCCGCCTGCGGCACCGTGGGCCAGGATTTCACCGCCCCGGCGAATGTGGCCGGCGTCGACAACGGCGTTTTCCGCCATGGCGCGGCCACGGCGGATGCCGCGCAACTGCCCCAACAGTGGTGGAGCATCTACGGCGACGCGACCCTGAACCGCCTTGAGCAAAGCGCGCTGCAGGACAATCCCGGCGTAAGGGCGGCCGGCGAGCGATTGCTGCAGGCGCTGGCGCAAAGCGGCACGGCGCGCGCCAACCAGGGCCCGAGCGTGAACGTCAGCACGGGGATCTCGAACTCGCGCACCTCGGCCAATACCTCGCAGGGCCTGGCTCTGGGCAACCGCTCCATCAGCGGCAATAACTTCTCCGTGGGCGGCTCGCTGTCGTACGAAGTCGACTTGCTGGGGCGTGTAAAACGCATGGTCGAAGCGTTTGACTCGCAGGCGCTGGCAGCGCAGGCTGACCGCGACGGCGTGCTGCTGATGCTGTCGGCGCAAGTGGCCAGCAATTACTGGCAGCTGCGCGGGCTGGACGCGGAAATGGCCATCCTGAATGGCGCGCTCGACACGCGCCGTGAGTCGGCGCAGCTGGTCGAGGCGCGCTTCAATGCGGGCTTGACGAATGAGCTGGACCTGGCGCGCGCGAAGGTCGAACTGTCGAACGCACAGGCGGACCTGCATGAAGTCAGGCGCCAGCGCAACCAGCTGGAAAACAGCCTGGCCACCCTGACGGGCAAGCCGCCGTCGGCGCTGCAATTGCCGGTGGCCGCCGAGCCTTCCAGCTTGCCGCTGCCGCCAAGCATCCCTGTCGGCCTGCCTGCCAGCCTGCTGGCGCACCGCCCGGACCTGGTCTCCAGCGTGGCGGGCCTGCGCGCGGCGAATGCGCAAGTGGGCGTGGCCGAAGGCGCGTTTTACCCGTCGCTGCAACTGACGGGCAATTTCGGCTACGCCTCCGAAAAGCTGCGCGACCTGGCACAAGGCGGTTCGCGCCAGTTCAGCTTTGGCCCGCTGGCCTTGTCCCTGCCGATCTTCGACGGTGGCCGCAACCAGGCCAACCTGGATGTGAGCAAGGCGCGCTATGCGGAAGCCGTGGCGAATCACGAAACCAAGCTGCTGACAGCCTTGCGCGAAGTGGAAGACGCTTTATCTGACGTGCAACAGCGCCAGTTGCAGGGCGACGCCCAGGCCCTGTCGCAGGCGGCGGCGGCGCGTGCCTACCTGGTGGCGCGCACGCGCTACGAGCGCGGCATTTCCACCTACCTGGATGTCACCGACGCGCAGCGCAGTTCGCTGGCAGCGGACCGCGCTGCCGCGCAGATCAAGACCCAGCGCCTGCTGGCGACGGTTGCCGTGGCCCGTTCCCTGGGAGCCGGCTGGAAACCGGACGGCGAGCTGGCGAAGCTGGCGAAGGCCAACTAAGTACGAGGTGAACCAGGTACAACTGTTACGTGAGCGTGGCCGGTGGCGGTGTCGCCGCCGGCCCGTAGCGTTGCAGCAGAAAATCGATGAAGGTCGTCAGCTTGGGCGTGGGCTGGCGGTCGCGCGCATACACGAGGTGCATGGGGCGCGGCGCCGGCACGTAGTCGGCCAGCAGCGGCACCAGCCTGCCGGCGGCGATATCGCTGGCCATCAGGATCTCCGCCTGCATGACGATGCCGAAGCCATGCAGTGCCGCCACGCGCAGTGCCTGCCCATTGTTCGAGCGGAAGCGGCTCTCTCGCACGGGGCTGCCATCGTCGTCGCCGCTCCTGGCCAGGCGCCAGCGCACATGGCGCGTCCATTGCATGAAGTCCAGGCATTCGTGCCGCGCCAGGTCGGCCGGCGTGCGCGGCGTGCCGTGTCTTGCCAGGTAGGCGGGTGCGGCGCAGATCACCATCGCATACGGGCGCAGCACGCGCGCCACCATGGCGGAATCGTCCAGCTTGCCGATGCGGATGGCCGCGTCAAACCCTTCCTCGACCAGGTCCACCGTCCTGTCGTTCAGGTTCAATTCCAGGCTCACTTCCGGATACGCATCGAGGTAGTCTGCCAGCAGCGGCGCGATGCACTCGCTGCCGAAGGACACGGGCGCCGTGATTTTCAGCTTGCCGCGCGGCGCCGTGCGCATGGCTTCCGCGCCACGTTCCGCCGCATTGATGCTGGCCAGGATCTGGCGGCACTGTTCCACATACTGTTGGCCGATTTCCGTCAGGCTTTGCCGCCGCGTGGTGCGCGCCAGCAGCCTTGCACCCAGCCGCTCTTCCAGATATTTGATGTGCTTGCCCACCATCACGGGCGAAATCTGGAACGCCTCGGCGGCGGCCGTGAAACTGCCCGCATCGACGACGGCGACAAAAATCTCCATGCTGCGCAATTTATCCATGGCTACCTTGATTGCAAATTTAGGGTTTGTAATCTTGTAAATTCTAGCGTATTTATTCCTTTTTGTAAGCGGCGCATACTGGCTCCATCGTTCAACCCACACAAGGAAGCAGCATGAAAATCGTCATCATCGGCGCCAGCGGCACCATCGGCACGGCCGTCGCCGCCCAACTGGCGCAGCGCCATGAAATCATCGCAGTGGGCAGCCGCAGCGGCACCCACCAGGCCGATATGGGCGACATCGCGCAAGTGCGCGCCCTGTTCCAGCGCATCGGCAAGGTCGATGCCGTCGTCGTCACGGCCGGCAAGCTGCATTTCGGCCCCCTGGCTGAATTTACTCCTGAACAATTCCAGCTGGGCCTGGACAGCAAGCTCATGGGCCAGGTCAACGTGGCGCTGGTGGCGCAGGAATACCTGAACGACGGCGGCTCGATCACCCTCACCAGCGGCATCGTGGCCGAGCAGCCTATCCGCTTCGGCGCGGCTGCCAGCATGACGAATGCGGCCGTGGAAGGCTTCGTGCGGGGCGCCGCCATCGAGTTGCAGCGCGGCGTGCGCATCAATGTCGTCAGCCCCACGGTGCTGGCCGAATCGCTGGAGTCGTATGGCCCCTTCTTCTACGGCTTCGAACCGGCCGCCGCCAGCCGCGTGGCCCTGGCTTACAGCCGCAGCGTCGAAGGGGCGCAGACGGGGCAGGTGTACAAGGTCTGGTAAGCGGCTTGCCATGCCATGGGGCAGGTGGGACAATCGCAGGTTGAACAAGAAAGCGGTCGCGCGCCATCCGCGCCAGCCGCTCCTGAGAAAAATCTAACCGAGACCCCCATGAAAAAACTCCTGATTCCCCTGCTGATGGCTGCCGCCTTCGGCAGCGCCTGCGCCGCAACGCCAGCCACCGCACCAGCAACCCCTGCCACGGCGCAACAACTGACGGCCATGAGCGCCCGTTATGCGCCCGTTGCGCTGAGCGCCGATGTCACGCACCTGTCTGCCGGCGACCGCCAGGCCATCGCCAAGCTGGTCGAAGCGGCCAAGCTGGTCGATGTGCTGCAGCTGCGCCAGCGCTGGGCCGGCAATGAAGCGCTGTGGGCAGCCTTGAAGAAGGACAAGTCGGCCCTGGGCCAGGCCCGTTTGAATTATTTCTGGATCAACAAGGGCCCATGGTCGGTGCTCGACGCCCACGCCTCGTTCATGCCGGCGAGCTATGCCGGCATCGCCATTCCCGCGCACAAGCCGGAAGCGGGCAATTTCTATCCGCAGGGCGCCACCAAGGCCAGCCTGGAAACGTGGATGAATGGCTTGCCGGCGGACGACAAGCAGCAGGCGCAATGGTTCTTTACGACGATTCGCGCGGGCAAGGATGGCACCTACCAGACCGTCAAGTATTCGGACGAATACAAGGTGGAGCTCAAGCAACTGGCCAGGCTGCTCGATGAGGCGGCGGCCGCCACCGACAATGCTTCCCTGAAGAAATTCCTCACCCTGCGCGCCAAGGCTTTCCTCGACAATGATTACCTGCCATCCGATTTCGCATGGATGGACCTCGATTCGCCCGTCGACATCACCATCGGCCCCTACGAAACGTATAACGACGAACTGTTCGGCTACAAGGCTGCGTTCGAGGCTTACGTGAACATCCGCGACCAGGCGGAAACGCAGAAGCTGAACTTCTTTGCCAAGCACATGCAGGAGCTGGAAGACAATCTGCCACTCGACGCCCGCTACCGCAACCCGAAAGTGGGCGCGCTGGCGCCGATGGTGGTGGTCAACCAGGTGTATGGCGCCGGCGACGGCAACATGGCCGTGCAGACGGCGGCCTACAACTTGCCCAACGACGAGCGCATCATCAGCGCGCGCGGTTCCAAGCGCGTGATGCTGAAAAACGTGCAGGAAGCCAAGTTCAAGGCCACCCTGACGCCGATCTCCAAACTGGTGCTGACGCCCGCAGCGCAGCAGGATGTGGATTTCAATTCCTTCTTCACGCACATCCTCGCGCATGAAATCATGCACGGCCTGGGCCCGCACGCCACCGTCATCGACGGCAAGCCATCGACGCCGCGCCAGGACTTGAAGGAAGCCTATTCGACCATCGAAGAAGCCAAGGCCGACATCACGGGATTGTTTGCGTTGCGCTACATGATGGACAAAGGGCAACTTAACGACACCCTGGGCCAGGGCGAGGCCGCCGAGCGCAAGCTGTACAACACTTTTCTTGCCTCCGGTTTCCGCACCCTGCATTTCGGTCTGACGGATTCGCATGCGCGCGGCATGGCCATCCAGATGAATTACATCCTCGACAAGGGCGGTTTTGTTTCTTTGGGTGATGGCAAGTTCGGCGTCGATTTTGGCAAGATCAAGCAAGCCGTGATCGACCTGGACCGTGAATTTTTGACCATCGAGGCGACGGGCGACTATGCGCGCGCGAAAAGCTTGATGAGCAAGTATGTGGTGATTCGCCCTGAAGTGCAGGTCGCGCTCGACAAGATGAAGGCCGTGCCCAACGATATCCGCCCGGAATTCGTCACGGCGCGCGCGCTGGATCAAGCGACGAAGAAATAAATCTGACGCCGTATTATCAGAGTGTAAAGCCGGTGCATCTGCGCCGGTTTTTTTTCGTCTTTATTTATGAAAAGTTGCCAGTTTTTCCTTGTGGAAATATTTTCACCGCTTACTCTGCAGTAGTTGCTTTTCTTTCGTCCCGTCTGTCCCATGCCAAATCCGCTCTTGCTGATGAGCTTGCTCATCGCCGTATCTTCTGTGCCCGCCGTGGCCGCCGCCCAGCTCACCGCTCTGGAAAGCCGCTGGCTACAGGCCGGCCAACCCGTCATCGCGTTTGCGCGCGCACAAGGTTTGCCCATCGATATCATCGTGCAGCCGCAGGATGCGCCCGGTGCCGTGCCGCTGGCGCTGGGCTACGCAGCGGGGCGCTGCAAGCTGGTGCTATCGCTGCGCGGCAATGCACAGGCGGACAGCGTCTTGCAAGATGTACTGCCTGCGCGCCAGGGCATGATGATGGAAGCGATGACGGCGCATGAAATCGGCCATTGCCGACGCTATGCACAGGGCGACTGGCACGCCTCGCCACGCGGCTTGGTTGAGCCGCTCAGCACGCAGCGGGGCACGTTGACAGCGCTGGCGCAGGAGCTGCGCGAGACGCGCCGCGAAGAGGCCTATGCGGATCTGGTGGCACTTGCCTGGATGCAGGGACGCCACCCGGAGCAATATCAGGAGGTGCTGGCCTGGATGCGCGGCGTGCGCGCCGGCGGCGACGGCGCGGGCGGCGGTGCAGGCAGTTCCCACGCCACGCAGGCATGGCTGGCACTGGCGGGTGGCGTGGGTGTATTTGACGCGTCCGCTTCACCATTTGAACAGGCGCAAGTATTGTGGCGGAAGGGCTTGAGCGGCGATAAATAAACGCGCATTTTTACGTGGATGGCCTGTCAGCGTGCGCTGTCGCACGGAGCTTTGCGTGCGGCAGGGGTTTAATCTGGTCATTAACACACCGGAGAGTAACCATCATGAACAAAATTATTGCACTCATGCTGGCGGCCAGTGCCAGCGCCCTGCTTGCTGCCACGCCCGCGTATGCGCAGGATGCTTCCTACAAGAGTTTGACGGACAAGGCAGCGGCCGACTACAAACAAGCCAAGGCTGCTTGCGATGCCCACAGCGGCAACGCGAAGAAAGTTTGCGTGGAAGAAGCTGCGGTGGCGCGCGCCAAGGCCGACTCTGACGCCGTGGCGCAATACCGCAACACGCCGCGCGAACTGGGCAAGGCCCGCAAGGATGTGGCCAAGGCCGAGTATGACCTGGCCAAGGCCCAGTGCGGCGAGCGCACGGGTGCCGACAAGAGCACGTGCATGAACGATGCCAAGGCAGCGAAAACGGCTGCGCTGGCTGACGCCAACACGGGCTCCATGGCCGGCACCAACGTGGCGCAAAATCCACCTGCCACCATGAAGGAAAATTGCGATGCCATGGATGCAACGGCCAAGGTTGCCTGCGTGACGCGCAATGCGGCCAGCAGCACCAAGGTGGCAGTGGAAGACTCCGTCATCACCACCAAGATCAAGGCAGACCTCGTCAAGGACAATGATTTGAAAGCGCTGGACGTCCATGTGGAAACGGTCAAGGGCGTCGTCATGCTCAGCGGTTTCGTGCCTTCCCAGGCGCAATTGAAAAAAGCCGCCGACCTGGCCCGTGGCGTGGAAGGCGTGACGGACGTGAAGAATGGCTTGAAGGTGAAGTAAGGCGCATTCTGCACAGGCCTTAACGCCAGGACTGGCGCCGCACGCAGCAGTGTGGCGCCAGCTTTTTTTGATTGTATAAATTACGATCATAATATAACATGAGAAAAATCTGACCGCTGGTGCTGGTCGATATCCACTTTTTCTCATGAGGGCTGCATGCTTTCCTATCCCTTTTCGCAATGGCTGGCGCGGCGCGGCATGCACTTTGCCTGGGTCATCGTCGCCATTACTTTCCTCACGGCATTAACTTCATCTGCCGCACTGGGTTTGCCGGGCGCCTTGATGCAACCCTTGAGCCGTGAGTTCGGCTGGGATGCCGAGCAGATTTCCTCGGCCTTGGCCGTGCGCTTCGTGCTGTTCGGTTTGATGGGGCCGTTTGCCGCCATCCTGATGGAGCGCTTCGGCTTGCGCAATGTCATCTGCGTGGCCCTGGGGCTGATCGCGGCCGGCATGCTGCTGGCCACGCGCATGACGCAGTTCTGGCACCTGGTGGCCCTGTGGGGCATCCTGTTGGGGCTGGGCTCGGGCATGACGGCGCTGGTCTTGAGTGCAGTGGTGGCCAACCGCTGGTTCGAGACGCACCGGGGCCTGGTGGTGGGCGTGCTGACGGCCAGCTCGGCCACGGGCCAGCTGCTATTCCTGCCCGTGGGCGCCTGGTTGATCGAGCACTACGGCTGGCGCACGGCCGTCATGCCCGTGTTTATTGCCTGCGCGATCGTCGCCGTGCTGGCCTTCCTGTGCATGCGCAACCGGCCGCAGGACGTGGCCTTGCGTCCGTATGGCGCCGATCCTGCCACGCCCCTGGTGGGGCTGCCTGCGGCGAACATGACGTTCGCCACGCCGTTCGTGGTCTTGCGCAGCGTGGCGGCACACCGTACCTTCTGGATACTCTTAGTCACGTTTTTCATCTGTGGCCTCAGCACCAACGGCTTGATCCAGACGCACTTCATTTCCCTGTGCGGCGATGCGGGCCTGTCGGCCGTGCCGGCCGCTTCCGTGCTGGCCATGATGGGCGCCTTCGACCTGTTCGGCACGATCTTGTCCGGCTGGCTGTCGGACCGCTATGACAACCGCAAACTGCTGTTCTGGTACTACGGCTTGCGTGGCCTGTCCTTGTTCTGGCTGCCGTATTCGGAATTTACCTTGTACGGCCTGTCGCTGTTCGCCATGTTCTATGGCCTGGACTGGATCGCCACCGTGCCGCCGACCGTGAAACTGGTGGGCGCCACCTTTGGCCGGGAGCGGGCGGGCATGGTGTTTGGCTGGATCTTCGCCGGCCACCAGCTGGGCGCTGCCGTGGCCGCATACGCGGCGGGCCGCATCCGCACCCTGATGCTGACCTACAATCCGGCCCTGTTCGCGGCCGGCGCCGCCTGCCTGCTGGCCGCGCTGCTGGTGCTGGCGATACGGCGGCAGACGGCGGCCGTGGCTACTGTCCAGCCCGCATGAAAAAAGCCAGGCCCGCATGCGCGGAGCCTGGCTTCTGTTTTACCAAGAACGCTTCAGGATTTACTTGAGGTATTTAGCCAGCCAGCCTTCAACTTCGCTATAGAAGAAGCGGCTGTTCTCGCCCTTCAAGATCCAGTGGTTTTCGTCCGGGAAGACCAGCAATTTTGCCGGCACGTTCAGGCGTTGTTGCACGGCAAAGTTCATCAAGGCATTGTTGGCCGGCACGCGGTAATCGAGCTCGCCCACGGTGATCAGGATCGGGGTCGTGAAGCCCGTGCCTTTTTCGTGGTTGCCCGCTTGCATGAGGGGGCTTTGGTCGCGCCACACGGGCAGGTTTGACCAGACGGGGCCGCCCGCATTCGTTTCACGGCCGAAACCGCCATCGCTGGTGCCCCATTGCATGATCAAGTCCATCTCGCCCGCGTGCGAGACGATGGCCTTGTAGCGCGTGGTGGTCGCTTGCAGCCAGTTCGCCAGGTGGCCGCCATAGCTGGCGCCGCCGGCGGCCAGTTTCGTGCCGTCGATGAAGGCATATTTCTTGATGGCTTCATCGACACCCTGGTTGACTTCGTCGCCCGGACCTTTCAATGGGTCGAACTGGATAGCCCGCGAGAATTCCTCGCCATAGCCGGTGGAACCCTTGTAGTCGGTCAGTAGCACGACATAGCCTGGCTTGGCCAGCAAGTGATAGTTCCAGCGCAGCACGAACTGGTCGCGCCACATGCTGGCCGCGCCGCCGTGGATGACGGTAAACAGCGGATACTTCTTGTTCGGATCGAAGTTGGCGGGCTTGACGAGCATGTTGTGGATCCGGCGTCCGTCTGCCGTGGTGAACCAGAAGTGCTCGGGCGCCTGCCAGTCGATTTTACTTGCCTTGTCCGTGTTGAAGGCTGTCAGCCGCTTCGGCTGCTTGCCGTTGAAGGCATAGATTTCCGGCGGGTTGATGGACGACTCCCACACGCCGACCAGGGCCTTGCCGCCGCTGCTCAGCGAGTTGATGGTACCCGTCGGCAAGGATGGCTCCTCGCGCACCTCGCCACCTTTGGCGTCGATCGAGTACAGCTTTTCCAGGCCTGCATGTTCATAGCTGAAGAGGACGCGCTTGCCGCCTTCGGGCAGCACGAAGCGCGAAATCGACCGGTCCAGCTTGGCCGTCAATATCGTAGGCGCAGGGTTGCTCATCGGCCAGGCAAAGCTGGCCAGGCGTTTCACGTCATACACTTTGCCTGGCGTTTGCGCGTCGCTGAGGGCGAACAGGGTCTTGCCGTCGGCCGCGAATTTCAGGGAACCGTAGCTATGCTTGTCCTGCGTCAAACGCTGTGCTTCACCGCCGGCCACGGGCAGCAGATACAGTTGCGAGACCACGGCTTCGCGCTGGGCCGCATCGCGATTGGTGGCCGCGTTGAAGACGACGGCCTTGCCATCCGGCGTCCAGACGGCGTCCAGCGATTGTCCCTCGTCGCCCTGGCTGCCGCCAAAGCCCGGCAGGGTGACCAGTTGCGTGCCAGACAGGATGTCGCGTGGGACAGCGTTAGGTTCGGCGTCGACGATGAACAGACGCACTTGCTTGTCGGTCAGCCATTTGTCGAAATAGCGGGGCGCCGTTGTTTCATACGAACGGGCGCTGACCTTGCGCTCCTTGCGTTCCTTGGCGCTTTGCTTGACGTCGGCTTCCGTCTTGTTGCCTGGATAAATGTCGCTGATAAATAGCAATTGCTTGCCATCCGGACTCCATTTCGGCATGCGCGCGCCCAGGGTGAGCGAAGTCAGCCGCTGCGCTTCGCCGCCAGCGGCCACGTCGAGGCGGTAAATCTGTCCCGCTTCATCGCCATCGCGCTTGGCGACGAACACCAGTTGGCGGCTGTCCGGCGACCAGGCCACGGCGCCTTCGCCGCTTTTGGAATAGGTCAGGCGGCGCGCGGGGCTGTCGTCAAGCAGCGACTTGATCCACAGGTCCGACCATTGCTCCTTGCTATCGTAGGCGCTGTCGACGACGGAAAACACGGCCCACTTTCCATCCGGGCTGGCGACAGGCGCGCCCACCCGTTTCATCAGCCACACGTCTTCATGCGTGATCGCATGTTTAACTTGCGTTTGCGCGGTGGCAACTGGTATAGCCGGCGTGGTATCGGCGGCGTGGATGGTCGTTGCCAGCGAGGCGCAGGCCGCTGCGATCAGCAGGGGGGCGAGGGAACGGCGAAGACGGGGTGAGGTCATGGGCGTAGTCCGGGAAGTGAAAAAAGTACAGCGGGCAACATTATTGCCCATCGTTTCCCCCGCTGCCAAGGCTGTGTACCGTAACTTACCAGGCTGGCGCACGCATGGCGGACATGCACGGCGTATCCGATCAGTTAAACTTGCCGCTTTACTTACGCTGGGGCTGCTTGAACATGAAAATTAGTCTACCCTTATTGCAATCGCTATTGCTGGGCGCGAGCTGCCTGCTGGCTGCTCCGGTTTTTGCCGCTGCCGCCGCGCCGTACCCGAATACCAGCGCCATGGGCGTGGGCCACGCGGAAAGCACGGCCTGGTATGCGGGCTGCCTGAAGGTCAAGGATGCGGCACCGCCGCCGGCCGACTTGCCGGCGCCGTCCGCTGTGGCTGCCTTGCAGCAGTGCCAGGCGACGGACCTGTATTACGATACCAAGAGTATGTCCTCGTCCAAGCCTGCCGACTGGCGTGCCGTGCGCCATTGCGCCATGGCTACGCACAACAGCGCCGTGCTGATGATGCTGTACCAAAATGGGCAGGGTGTGCAGAAAGACCCCTTGCTGGCGCTCAAGTATGCGTGCAGCATCGACGCGGCGCCGGCCGAGATGCAGGGGCGCATAGAACATTTGCAGCAGATCAATGCCAGCGGGCGCGGCATGATCGACTGGTGCGACGACATCACCAGCGGCTACATGATGGGCGTGTGCAGCGCCATCGATGCGCGCCAGAAACAAAGAGTGCGCGCGCAGGCGACAGATAAAGTCAGCGCAAGCATGCCTGCCGTGGCGCAAGCGTCACTGCAAAAGCTGCAGACGGCGGCAAGCAAGTTTGCCGATGCGCGCGCCGCTAATGAAACGGATTTGAGCGGCACGGCGCGCGCCGCCCTGAGCATCGCCGCCCGCACCGCCGAGCTCGATTTGCTGGCGCAGGACTTGCGTGCGTACGAAGGCGGCAAGCTGCCGCCAAGTAGGTCGAAGGCGCAGGCGGCGGCACTCGACAAGGAACTCAACGCCATCTACGGCAAGCTGATGAAAAAGCCGGCCGAGACCTATGCGGGCGCCGTGGGCAAGGAGGGCATCCGCGCCACCCAGCGCCTGTGGCTGGCGTACCGCGATGCCTGGATGCATTTCGGCGCCCTGCGCTATCCGTCCGTCACCAGCGAGACCTGGGCCGGCCTGCTGACGGCGCGGCGCAATGCGCAACTGCAAGCGATGCTGGGGGATTAAGGCATGCGCGAAGCGTACTATCACGAAGACGATTTTTGCATGATCGAACTGTTGCCGCTGAATAACTTACAGCACTGTTTGACGCAGATGGGCGAGCAGCAGGCGTTCGCCGACGCGCACCGCAGCGGCGACGGCTGGACGCAGATGTACGTGCCCGAGGCGCCGCCGTCGCAGATGCGCGTGCTGGGCATCACCGCCGATCAGCTGCGCCTGGCGCTGGCCGATGCCATGCCGCCGTATGATGCCGTCTACACGGGCTACAGCAGTTACCGCGTGGAATGCAAGAACGTGCTGGCCTTTGGCGGCGACAAGACGGAGACACTATTCGCGGGCCTGGACGACAAGGGCATCGTGTGCGACCTGTGGTGCAGCGATGGCATGCCAGAGCTGTTGCTGCTGCCCTTGAAAGAACAGCTCTTGCTGGCCGACTGGGGCGCGGGTTTTGTCTGTCCGCTGGCCGATGGCGACTTGTTTGCCCGTTATTTGCAGGAATACGAACTCGATTGACACTACTCGCAGGCGATGGCATTCGGTTGCGCCACTTTCACCACCGATGCCAGGCGTGCCATGTCGTTGCCGTCGCCCTGTTCCACATACGGCTGATAGGTGTTGATGACGATGCGCGCACGCGCTTGCCAGCCGCAATTGTCGGCCTGGCCTGCGGGCACGCGCAGCAGTCGGCGTGCTTCGCCATCGTTGCTAAAACAAAACCACGCGTCGTGTGCCGCCGCCGGGCGGGGCAAACGTCCCCATTGCGCCTTGTCTGGCGCGAAGCAGACGCGCTTGCCGATGATCTGCAAGCTCATCTCGTCCGTGCGCGCGCTGTACTGGCCGTCGAGCACGATGGGCGCTTGCGCGTGGGCGGACAGGCAGGCGGTTGCCAGGAGGAGGGTGACGGCAAATTTCATGCGTTTCTTTCAGGGCTGGCAAGACGAAGAATCAGTATAACCCGGGGGCGGAAACGCAAAAAGCCCATCCGTGAGGATGGGCTTTTTAGTACTGCGCATTCGTGGTAGGCCGTGCGGGATTCGAACCTGCGACCAACGGATTAAAAGTCCGCTGCTCTACCAGCTGAGCTAACGACCCGAAAGAGGCCGCATTATATATCAGTTGAAAAGGAATGCAAAGCATTCCTGCGAGAAATTGCTAGCCCGCTAAGGCAGGGCTGCCGTGAGCTTCAGCACTTCATCGATGCTGGTCGTGCCGTCGATGATCTTGCGCGCGCCGGCGATGCGCAGCGGCGTCATGCCATCGAGGATGCTCTGCCGGCGCAGGGCGTGCAGGTCGGCGCCCGCCTTGATCAACTGGCCGAACGTTTCCGTCACGCTCAGCAGTTCATAAATGCCGGCGCGCCCCAGGTAGCCGCTGTGCCGGCACTGGGCGCAGCCGACCGGGCGGTACGTGAGCTCCGGCCGTTCCAGCTGGCCGCCCGTCAGGCGCTGCCAGGCAGCGGCGCCGGGGGCGGCATCCAGCTGCTTGCAAGCCGCGCACAGGCAGCGCAGCAGGCGCTGCGCGAGCACGCCGGCCAGGCATGCTTCCAGCAGATAGGCGGGCAGGCCCAGTTCCAGCAGGCGCATGACGGCCGAGGGCGCGTCGTTGGTGTGCAGCGTCGACAGCACCAGGTGGCCGGTCAGCGCCGCCTGGATGGCCATCTCGGCCGTGGCCAGGTCGCGGATTTCGCCCACCATGATGATGTCGGGGTCTTGTCGCATCAGCGCCCGCACGCCATCGGCAAACGACAGTTCGATGCCGGCCTGGGTTTGCACTTGCATCTGGTTGAAGGCCGGTTCGACCATCTCGATGGGGTCTTCCACCGTGCATACATTGACGTCGCTGCCGGCCAGCGCCTTCAAGGTGCAGTACAGGGTGCTGGTCTTGCCCGAGCCGGTAGGGCCGGTCACCAGCACGATGCCGTGCGTGCGTGCCGTCAGCTGGCGCCAGCGTTCGGCGTCTGCTGGCGGAAAACCCAGATCAAACAGGCTCTTGACGGCCACTTCCGGGTCGAAAATGCGCATGACGAGCTTTTCGCCGAAGGCCGTGGGCAAGGTCGACAGGCGCAGTTCGATTTCCTGGCCCTGCGCATTGCGCGTCTTGATGCGGCCATCCTGGGGGCGGCGCTTTTCCACCACGTCCATGCGCCCGAGCAACTTGATGCGCGCCGTCATGGCCAGCAATACCACGGGCGGCAGCTGGTAGGCCTGGTGCAGGCGGCCGTCGATGCGCAGGCGCACGAGGCCCGCATCGCGTTTCGGTTCCAGATGGATGTCGGAGGCGCGCTGGGCAAACGCGTATTGCCACAACCAGTCGACGATGCGCACCACGTGCTGGTCGTTGGCGTCGAGGTTGCCCTTGTTGCGCCCCAGCTCCACCAGTTGTTCGAAATTGTGGCGCAGCGCCAGGTCTTGCGTGGACGCTTGCCGGGCCACCTTGACGGAACTGGCCAGGCTGAAAAATTGTGCGATGGCGTCGGCGATATGCAGCGGATTGGCGATGACCAGGCTCAGCTTGCGTGGCGCCAGGTTTCCCAGCTGCGCCTGCCAGGCGAGCGCGTACGGCTGGGCCGTGGCGATGACGATGCGCTCCAGGGTGCTTTCCACGGGCAGGATGTTGAAGCGGGCAGCATAGCTGGCCGTCATGACGTCGGCCACCTGGCTGAAATCGATGTGCAAGGGATCGATGCGCAGATATGGCAGGCTAGCCCGTTGCGCCAGCCACGCGCACAGGGTGTCGAGCGTCAGTGCGCCGTGGGCGATGCTGCACAGCGGATGCAAGGGTGGCGCCGGCTGCACGGCGGCCTGGGTATGGACGGCGGCTGCCTGCGCAGCGTCGAGCAAGCCGTCTTCCTGTAGCCAGGCCAGCAGTTGCGGCAGTTCCAGCGGCGTGTCGGGAGGAGGGGGAGCGGACATGGCCGGCGCCTTTCCGGGCTGCCGGCCTTGCCTGGACAGGTCGGCGTTTACAGGGTACTGACGATGCCCTTGAGCCAGGACTTGGCGGGCAGCTTGGTCTCGGCGACGATCTGCTTGGCACGCTCAAGCAGGGCGGCTTGCGCCTCGGCATCGAGTGCCACTTTCGTCTTGAAAGCGATCGCCACCACGTTCCCATCATGGACTTCCGGCAGGCAGATCACCTGTTCAAACGCAAACTTCATCGCCTTGATGTTCTTCGCGTAGCTGGGGTGGTCGCCAAACAGGTTCACCGTCATGATGCCGTGCGGAGCCAGGCAGGCGCAGCAGGCGGAATAAAACTCTGCGCTATCGAGCACGGGACCGCGCGCCGTGGCGTCATACAGGTCCACCTGCAGGGCATCGAGGGTGCCGTGGTTGGCGTCATCGTTGACGTAGTCGAGCGCATCCATCTCGCGCACGTGCAGGCGCTCGTCGTTGGGCGGCAGCTTGAACATCGACGCACAGATGGTGATGACGGACGGATTCAGTTCGATGGCCTCGACTTGCGCCTGCGGGAACTGGCGGTAGCAGAACTTGGTCAGCGCGGCCGTGCCCAGTCCCAGCTGGGCCAGGCGCTGCGGTTGCGCTATCCACAGCATCCACGCCATCATCTGCTGCGCGTATTCGAGCTCCGGCCAGTCCGGCTTGCGGATGCGCATGGCGCCCTGCACCCACTCCGTGCCGAAATGCAGATAGCGCACGCCATCCATCTCGGACAGGGTGACAGGGGCATAGCGGGGCTTGCGCGCAGGGCGCGAGGATTCGACTTGTTCGATGGATTTTCGTTTGATAAGCATAAGGCGGCCTGAAAGTGTGCCGCATTATAGCCCGTGCCGTAGCTGCACAAAAAAATGCCAGCCGCTGGGGCTGGCATGGTGCGGGCCGCTTGTTGCGCTTACTGCTGAGCTGGCTCGATCGACACGCGCAGGCGGATGCGTTCGCCCGGATCGTAGGACATGATGCTCGTGTAGTTGCGGCCGCGGTAGTCGTAGGTGACCTGGTAGCCATTGTTGCGCGATTCCCAGTGGTCGACCTGGCGGCATTGCTTGACGGCCTGTTCCTGCATGCCGCCCTGGTAATTGTTCTGGTTGTCGACACGGTCGCCAACGACGGCGCCGGCAATCGCGCCAGCCGCAGCAGCGGCCGTGCGGCCATTGCCGCCGCCGACCTGGCTGCCGAGCAGGGCACCGGCGATACCGCCGACGATGGAGCCGCCAGCGCTGCGCTGCTGCGGCGGCGCCTGCACTTGCACGTATTCCGTACGGCATTCCTGGCGTGGACGATTGATCTGTTCCACTTGCGGCACGACGCGCACGACTTTGCCGAAATCTTCAAAGTCGGCGGCCTGGGCGAGTGGCAATGCGCCGATACAAAGTGCTGACATCATCAATTTGGCTTGCAAGTTCATTTCTAACCTCATTATGTAGAGAATCTTTCAGGGTATTTTTTATAACTTGAGACTATAGTAATCCCGCCAGACCTGGGCGAGTGTTTCGCATGGCAACAAAATGTAACAGCCCAAGCTCCTTGCCCCACAGTCTGTAACATGCACTTTCAATCGATACAAGATGTTGAAGTGACTTGAAACCAGCGGTTTGTAACAAATCTTGCGTTTGACATCATATTCGGGTTGATTCATGCAGGACAACACGTTACCCTAATACGCGTATGGCTTATATAAAATCGCACTGAATCGCATAAAAGTTGATACAGATCGAATCACCGCGTGCGCATTGACCCGCGTGCGGGGATGCAATAAGAAGAGCAGTTAGAACAGATCCATACATAACAGGTCGATTTGAGGGAAAAATGAGTTTGTTACTAACCGTGCCGCCCAACCTTGTCCAGTCCATCCGTGCCTTTCGCGTGACCGAATTACAAGACGAGGCGATCCGTCTCGGGCAGCACTTTTTATATGCGCATTGCAACGCTGGACAGACCAAACAACAAGTCATCGGCATTATTGCAGAAGCATTCCTGTTTCCGAAAAATCTGGCGAAGAATTTCGATGCCCTGCGCCTGTGCCTGACGGACACCATGTTCAAGGCCGGCACGCAAACGGGTTTCCTGGTGGTGCTGGAGCAATTACCAAATACGCAAAAATTCGACAAGGAAGCGCGCGAGATCCTGCTCGACGTGTTTCGCGACGCAGCCGACTACTGGGCCGAAAAGAAAGTCCCGTTTCGCGTTTTCTATTCGTTCGAGTAAAGACTGACTCTTGCCGCGACGCCGCCAAGCCCGCTTCCCGCGCAGGTGAGCAGCGGCATCCCCGGGCGCTCGCGGCGCGCCAGCACTCATGTTGCGCCGCAACAATAATGCCGGCCTTTCTAGATTCGCATCGCCATAGCGGGTACAATGCGCGCTATGAAAAATATCGTTATCCTCATTTCCGGACGCGGCAGCAACATGGAAGCGGTCGTACGCGCGGCGCAAGCCGAGCAATGGCCAGCCCGGATTGCCGCCGTCATCAGTAACCGGGCCGACGCCCAGGGATTGGTTTTCGCCGCGGAACATGGGATAGCGACGGCAGTCGTTGCCAACAAGGATTATGCCAGCCGCGAGCAGTTTGATGCGGCGCTGCAAGCCGTGATCGACGGCTACGCCCCCGACCTGGTCGTGCTGGCCGGTTTCATGCGCATCCTGACGCCGCCTTTCGTCGAGCATTACGCGGGGCGCATGCTCAATATCCACCCCTCGCTGCTGCCGCTGTTCCCGGGCATGGCGACGCACCGCCAGGCGCTCGAGGCGGGTGTGACGGAACACGGCGCGACCGTGCATTTCGTGACGGCCGAGCTCGATCATGGCCCGGCCGTGGCGAGCGCGAAAGTCCCCGTCTTGCCTGGCGACACAGAAGACAGCTTATCGGCGCGCGTGCTGGTACAGGAACATCTGCTTTACCCGCGCGCCATCCGCCTGTTCATTGACGATAAACTGTCGATCGAGCATGGCCAGGTCCGCGTGGACCCTCAATAAAATATTACAGGAAGAATAACAATGAGATTGCCACCAGCGATACTTGCCAATGCTGAAGAAGTATTGCGCGAAATTTTACGTTTCACGGCCCCGGCCGACACCACCTTGTCGCGCTATTTCCGCGACCATCCGCGCCTCGGTTCGCGCGAGCGCGGCGCCATCGCCGAAGGCATTTATGCCGTGCTGCGCAACAAATCGTTCTTCACGGACTTCGCCGAAGCGGGCAGTGGCCCGACCATGCGCCGCCTGACCATCCTCGGCCTGGCCGAAGCTGTCGGTGCCGACTCGCTCGGTGGTTTGACGGAAGAAGAAGTCGAATGGCTGGAACGCATCACGCAGATCGACCGCAGCCTGATGCCGGCGAATATGCGCGCCAACATGCCGACCTGGCTGTTCGACAAGCTGATCGCCCAGTTCGGCGAAGCGGAAACCATGAAGCTGGCCGATGCGCTGAACGCACCGGCGCCGCTGGATTTGCGCGTCAACTCGCTCAAGGCCACGCGCGAAGACGTGATGCTGGCCCTGGCCGAAGCGCCTATCCTCAGTACCCCGACTCCTTATGCACCGCTGGGTTTGCGCGTGATCAAGAAGCCTTCGCTGCAAAACATGCCTTTGTTCCAGAGCGGCGCCATCGAAGTGCAGGATGAAGGCAGCCAGATACTGTCGCAGATCGTCGGCGCCAAGCGCGGCGAGATGGTGGTCGATTTCTGTGCTGGCGCGGGCGGCAAGACGCTGGCGCTGGGCGCGCTGATGCGCAACACGGGCCGTCTGTACGCGTTCGACGTGTCGGAAAAGCGTTTGGCCAAGCTGAAGCCGCGCATGGCCCGCAGCGGCCTGTCGAACGTGCATCCGGTGCAGATCGCGCATGAGCGCGATGCCAAGATCAAGCGCCTGGCCGGCAAGATCGACCGTGTGCTGGTCGATGCCCCGTGCAGCGGCCTGGGCACCCTGCGCCGCAATCCGGACGTGAAATGGCGCCAGCAGCCGAATTCCATCGTCGAGTTGCAAGCCAAGCAGGCAGCCATCCTGGCCGGTGCGGCGCGCCTGGTCAAGGGCGGCGGCCGCCTGGTGTACGCCACTTGCAGCTTCCTGAATGAAGAAAACGATTTTATCGCCGAGCAATTCCTGGCTGCCCATCCGGACTTCACCCTGGTGCCAATGAACAAGGTGCTGGCCGAACAGAAGATCGAGCTGGAAATGGGTGACTACCTGAAATTGTTGCCGCACTTGCACCAGACCGACGGCTTCTTCGCCGCCGTGTTCGAGCGCAAGGTCATGCCGAAAAAAGTCTACGCCGATGAAAAGCCGGCCGACGACGTTGACGCTGAACAAGCCGAGTAAGCCTGTCACGGGCCGCCGCTGCACCCTGCAGCGGCGGCTTTCAATGCCGCCAGCCCGCCTGGCGGCATGGGCACACCGCCCCTCCGTCCCACCTTCCAGACCTCATCCGCCATGAACGAAACGCCGCTGCTCAACCTGATCACTGATTTTGTCAACGATTTCCGTCAACCGGCCATACTGTGGCAGGCGCTGCTCATCCTCGCCTGCATGGCGTTGAGCTGGCTGCTGGTGCGGCAGTTGCGCGTGTTCCTGCACAATCGAGCGGAGGCGGCCGCTGTCCCGGCCACGCCGGAAGCCTTGCAGCGCACGGATAGTTTCATCCGCATCCTGACGCCGGTGCTGGCGGCCATGCTGCTGGGCATTGCGCAGCATTTCCTGGCCAAGTTGCAGTCGGTGAACCTGCTCAGTATTGCCATCCCTCTATGCACCTCGATGGCGCTGGTGCGCTTCGGTTTTTATGTGCTGCGCCGCATTTTTTCCCGCCATGGCGACATCAGTCCCACTATGTTGCTGTTGGAAAAAATCTTTACTGTCGTGGTGTGGGCCGGCATGGCCCTGTATATCACGGGCCTGTGGCCGGAATTGCACACCTTCCTGGAAAGCATCATCGTGCCGTTGGGACGCAACAAGGTGTCCGTAGCGGCCATCTTGCAAGCCGCTATTTCGGTGGCCGTGCTGCTGGTGCTGGCCATGTGGGCCGGTACTTCGCTCGACGAGCGCCTGATGAAAATGCCGGGGCTGCACACTTCCTTGCGCGTGGTGATGTCGCGCATGGGGCGCGCCGTGCTGATCCTCGTTTCCGTGCTGGTCAGCCTGTCGCTGGTGGGCATCGACCTGACCGTGCTATCCGTATTTGGCGGTGCCTTCGGCGTGGCGCTGGGCTTCGGCTTACAAAAGATCGCCGCAAACTTTGTTTCCGGTTTCATCATTCTGCTCGACCGTAGTCTGACCATCGGCGACATGATCACCGTTGGCCAGTTCACGGGAAAAGTCACGCAAATCAATACGCGCTATACTGTGTTACTGGGTGCCGATGGCGTTGAATCCATCGTGCCCAATGAAATGCTGATATCCGGCGGTGTACAGAATATGTCGCTGAGCAATCGTATGATCTGGCTCGGTGTGCCTGTGTCGCTTGGCTATGAAACGGATCTGGACGTCATCTTTCCCTTGCTGGAAGAGGCCACCGCCAAGGTGCCGCGCGTGTCGCAAAGCAAGCCGCCGTCGGCCACCCTCGTGCGTTTCGGCGCCGACGGCCTCGATGTGCAGGTCGGCTTCTGGATCGCGGACCCGGAAAACGGTACCGGCGGCGTGAAGTCGAATGTGAACCGCGCCATTTGGCGCACCTTGCAGGAACATAAGGTCACTGTACCGTTTCCGCAACGCGAATTGCGTATTGTTGGTACGCCTCCTGCCCCGCTTCTCGGCGCGGCAGACGGTGAGTCCTCGCCATCCGGCACCCAGCCTTAACCTCGCTGCCTGCCTCCGATTTCGCCTGATAGTACCCATTAGGGCGTACAATCACGCCTAAAATATACTTTGCCGTACCTCCACAGTCACTGGAGAGAACGTGCGTACGCCCTGTTCACTTGGAGTAGCAGTAATGACATTGAGTTCCGTTTTACACGACGTTTTGCAGTTCATGGCAACTGGCATTACCGATCTGTCCGCATGGCAAGTTTTCCTGTACACCATGGTGGTCACGCACATCACGATCGCCAGCGTCACGATTTACCTGCATCGCCATCAGGCTCACCGGGCGCTGGAATTGCACGCGATTCCCAGTCATTTCTTCCGTTTCTGGTTGTGGCTGACGACGGGTCAGGTCACCAAGGAGTGGGCCGCCATCCACCGCAAGCACCATGCCAAATGCGATACGGAAGAAGACCCGCACAGCCCCGTGACGCGCGGCATCAAGAAAGTGTTCTGGGAAGGCGCCGAGCTGTACCGCGCTGAATCGAAGAACATGGAAACCATGGCCAAGTACGGCCACGGCACGCCGACGGACTGGATCGAACGCAATCTGTACACCAAATACAGCTGGCTGGGCGTGGTGTCCTTGTTCGTCATCAATTTCGCCTTGTTCGGCGTGATCGGCATTTCCGTGTGGGCCGTGCAAATGATGTGGATTCCGATCACGGCAGCCGGCATCATCAACGGTATCGGCCACTACTGGGGTTATCGCAATTACGACTGCGCCGATGCGGCCACCAACATCATTCCTTTCGGCATCCTGATCGGTGGCGAAGAGTTGCACAACAATCACCATACGTATGCCACGTCGGCCAAGCTGTCGTCGAAATGGTATGAAATCGATATCGGCTGGGCGTATATCCGCGCGCTGGAAATGCTGGGCCTGGCCAAGGTGAAAAAGCTGGCGCCGGAACCGAAGTTCTCGCCCGGCAAGCTGGAAGCGGACTTCGAGACCTTGCAGTCCGTCATCGCCAACCGCTACGACGTGATGGCCAAGTATGCGAAATCGATCAAGCATGCCTGGAAGGAAGAGCTGGAACACCTGAAGCACAAGGCCGAACTGGAAAAACGCTTCTTGAAATCGTCGCGCAAGCTGATGCAGCGCGAGCCGGGCAAGCTGGCCGATGCGCAGCACGAGCAGTTGTCGGAATTGTTCCAGCACAGCAAGGCGCTGGAAACCATGCATCATATGCGCGTCGAACTGGGCGCCATATGGGAGCGTTCACACTTTACGCGCGAACAGTTGCTGCAGAAGCTGCAAGACTGGTGCACGCGCGCCGAAGCGTCTGGCATCCAGTCGCTGCAGGATTTCTCCTTGCGCCTGCGCAGTTACGCATAACGAGCGTTAGCGCTCACGATCAAGGCCCTGGATTCCAGGGCCTTTTTTTCATCCCGGAAAAACGCGAGGGCGCCGGCTGAAAATCAGGGCGAAAAAAAACCGCTCAGTGGAGCGGCTCTTTTTACAGAACACAATATCAATTACTTGATCTTGGTTTCTTTGTACGTTACGTGCTTGCGTGCTTTAGGATCAAATTTCATGATCTCCATTTTCGCAGGCGTCGTACGCTTGTTTTTGGTAGTCGTGTAGAAGTGACCCGTACCGGCGGTCGATTCTAACTTGATTTTGTCGCGGCCTGATTTTGCCATGATAGCTCCCTTATTCTGCTAATTAGACTTTTTCGCCACGAGCGCGCATATCGACCAATACGGCGTCGATGCCGACTTTATCGATGACGCGCAGACCGGCGTTGGACAAACGCAGGGAGACCCAGCGGTTTTCAGATTCAACAAAAATACGACGATTCTGCAAGTTAGGCAAAAAACGACGTTTGGTTTTGTTGTTTGCATGGGAAACATTGTTGCCGACCATCGGCTTCTTCCCAGTGACTTGGCAAACACGTGCCATGGCGCACTCCTTAAAGATATTCCAAATTGGAAAAACGAGAGTATATCCAAAATAAGCAGATTTATCAATGACTTGCGAAAAACAATTGTGTCATGTTGTATTGAAAAAATTTAACAATTTGTCTCTTGCCCTTCTTCCTGGGGAAACGCCCTGGTAAACAGCGCTGTTTACTGTTAGATAAGCGTGTTGCTGCTGTCACGTATGTCCTTGTTTACACATGGTTAACTGCGATAGTCCGGCGCTGGCCTAGATCTGGCCATGTTCCGCAAAGGAATGCACTTGCCGCCCGGCCACGACGAAATGGTCGAGGATGCGTACGTCCACCAGCGACAAGGCTTGCACCAGCGCACGTGTCAGTAATAAATCCGCTTCGCTCGGTTCCGGCGTGCCGGAAGGGTGGTTGTGGGCCAGCATGATGCTGGCCGCGTTGTGCAGAAGCGCCTGCTTGACCACTTCGCGCGGATACACGCTGGTGTGGGTGAGGGTGCCACGAAACATTTCGCGGGTCGTGATGAGGCGGTTCCTGACGTCCAAAAACAACACATGAAACGCTTCATGCGCCAGGTTGCCCAGGGTCAGGCGCAAATAATCTTTGACGGCGTGTGGCGCATTGAGGGCTTGCCCCGTCTGCAAGTCCTCGATGATGGCGCGCCGCGCCAGTTCCATCACCGCCTGCAATTGGGCGAACTTGGCGCTGCCCAAGCCGTGTACGGCGGAAAAACTCACAAGGCTGGCGCCGAACAGGCCCCGCAAGGAGCCGAAGTGCTCGACTGTGTCGCGCGCCAGTTCCACGGCGCTCTTGCCGCGCACGCCCGTGCGCAGGAAGACGGCCAGCAATTCCGCGTCCGACAGCGACTGCGCGCCATCCTCGATCAGGCGTTCGCGTGGCCGTTCGCTGGCCGGCCAATCCTTGATGCCCATGCTGCCTCCCCTGTCGCGCCCGGCTGATAGTGGCGCCTGGGGATGATTGTGGCGCCATCCTGAGGCAGCGATGCTGCGCTAGCTCGTCTTTATGGGGAATCATATGAAAAAAACAAAAACCAAGATGCCTGCCTGGTCATTTCCAGACGCTATCATTTACCTGTCGTTGCAATCCATGCAAGTTGCAGCGACGGGGAGTCAGGGCCCTGAACTCAATGTCTTCCACTTGTTTTACAGGAGTCGTCATGCCTTATATCAAAGTTATCAATGGAGTCATGCAAGAGTTCAACGCCGCCGGTGTCAATACGGGCAAGGTCAGTGGTATCGGCCTCAATGCGCACGCGTATTTGGAACACCGGAACTGGAGTGTTGCCGCACCGCTCGTTCCGGACCTGAAGAAGCCCGATTACAGCACCGATTTGCCGTACCTTGCCAGCAACGGCTTCAAGTACATCCAGGTGATGCTGGCGCCTTTCAACGGCAAGGATGGCTATTGGAATTGGGGCGAAGTCGTTGGCAAGCCAAAGTTCGCAGCTGACAACACGCTAACCGATGTGAATATCAAAGATTCGTACTGGCTTGCCATAACGGCGCTGCTCGATTGCGCGCTGGCCAATGGCATCGGCATCATCGCCTGCCCATTCTGGAATTCCTACGCCGTGCCGCAATTGGTGGGGGAAGCGGGCGCTGAGGGCGCTACAAAAGACGAACAGGCCGCGGCCGCTCGTGTGGCACTGGTCAATCCACAATCGAAAACACGCCACTACATGCGTGCCTTTGCCAAGGCGTTTGCGCAGCGCTACAGCAACCACGCCGGCATCGCCGCCTGGATGGCTGCTCAGGAACTGATGGACGTGGCCAAGATAGACTTGACTGCCACCCGTGAAATCATCCAGGAGACGGCGCAATTGCTGCGCGACAACGATGCCCTGGCGCGGATGATTTCCTCCGGTAATGCAGGAATTGCCCATACTTTGCCCCGTCAAGGTTCCTTGCAGCAATACGTCACGGAAACCCTGCCATTCGTGAATCCGGATCCGGTCGACTGCCTTTGTGAAAATCTGTTCCCGGGTAATGAATATGTGAGCAGCGCCCTGGACAGCAGCGCGGATCTGCCGGCCGACTTCGTCTCGTCTTCGCTCGCTTACCTGCAAGTGATGCAGCGAGCCGCATATACCTTGGGCAAGCCGTATTACCTTGGCAGCTTTTGCCTGTCGAAAAAGCAGGAACTGGCGTTGCAAGATACCGAACGTCAAGACAACTTGCATGCGTTGCTGAGCGCCATACGCCGTACGGGCGTGCAACTGGCGTGCTATTGGGACTGGAATGGGGGAAATCCCATGGAGGACGACGGATTGAACCTGGTCGAGACGCCGGCCTACAGCAACAAGCGCATGGCTGTCTGGGACGCCTTGCGCGGCGAAGACGCCATGCGTCCGGCGCCGCCAACGCCTTGCTTCGGCGTGACGAAGACCTTGCAATTCCAGCCTGGCCTGATGCTCACCGTGCCGTCGTCCGTGCGCTATGAGAGTGCGGACTTTTCGCTGTCGTATTGCATCCGGCAACAGGCAATCTCCTCGATCAAGGACCTTGAACTGGCTTTCATCAAGCGCCAATCGAATCTGAAAGGCTGGGCGCTTTTGCAAAAATTTACGACCGGGGAGAGTGGTATCAACACCTTCCTGCATTTATGGGATAACGAAGGGTTTGCTGGCCTGGGTGCCAACAGCAATGGGCACGGCTTGAAGGTGGACATTCCCAACCGCTGGTTTCGCTGCACCTATACTGTCAAGCATGATGGTAGCATCAGCCTGTACGTCGATGATTTCCTGATGTACCAGGGGAACAAAATAGTGCAGCCATTCGTGCAGGCCACCGGCACACCCCTGGTGATCGGCCACCCCGTGCATGCGCTGGAGCAGGGCACGCCTGCCTGGCAGTTGTCCGACGTGATCCTGTACGACCGCGTGCTGACGCCGAAGGAAGTGTATGACTATGGTCAATATGGCATCGTGAACCGGCCCGTGGGACGCTGGAAGCTCGACGGCAACCTGGAAGACAGCTCCGGCTTCGGCAATCACGCCAGCACGCCTGGCGGGTTGACGTACGTCAACGTCTGATTCGCTGATTTGACGTTGGATGCGGTGCGCGGCCATGTTTTTTGACAAAAGCATGGCCGCGCCGAGATGGCATGGGGCAGGCGCGGCCAGTGTGGCTTACAATATCGTTTTGCATCAGCTACTTGAAAACTCACTATGTCCAACGAGCAACCAGCAGTCGTCACCGAAGCGGCTTACCTCACCCTGCATTATCGTCTTGCTACTGTTGACGGTACTGATATTGTCACTACCTTCAGCGGAAATCCTGCTACCTTGATGCTGGGGCAGGGCCAGTTGGCGCCGTTCCTCGAGCAGCGTTTGCTGGGCTTGCCTGAAGGCACGCACCAGACGTTCGAGCTGGCCGCCGGCGAAGGCTTTGGCGAGCGCAATCCCGAGCTGGTGCAATCGGTTTCGCGCGCGACGCTGGACGAAAACTCCGTGCCGGGCGCCGACTACAAGATCGGCGACCTGGTCGACTTTGCCGCGCCGGGCGGCGGCCGCTTTGCCGGCGTTCTGCGCGAAATGCGCGACGATTCGGCCCTGTTCGACTTCAACCATCCGCTGGCCGGCCAGCCGCTGCGTTTTGAAGTCAAGCTCATTTCGGTGCTGTGAAGGAATAGCGATGGATAAAGAACTGTTACTGGCCCAGCCCCGCGGTTTCTGCGCCGGCGTCGACCGGGCGATTGAAATCGTCGAGCGCGCCTTGCAGCAATTTGGCGCACCGATCTATGTGCGCCATGAAATCGTCCACAATGCCTATGTGGTGGCGGACTTGCGCAACAAGGGCGCCATCTTCATCGACGACCTCGATGACGTGCCTGCTGGCAATACGCTCGTGTTTTCCGCGCATGGGGTATCGAAAGCCGTGCGCGCCGAGGCGGAATCGCGCGGCCTGAGCATTTTTGATGCGACTTGCCCGCTGGTCACCAAGGTGCATATGGAAGTGGGCAAGATGCGCCGCGAAGGGCGCGAAATCATCATGATCGGCCACGACGGCCATCCCGAGGTGGAAGGCACGATGGGGCAGGCCGACATGGGCATGCATCTGGTGGAAACGCTCGACGATGTGGCGGCATTGCAGGTCGCCAATCCGGACAGCCTGGCCTATGTTTCGCAAACAACGTTGTCCGTTGACGACACTAGCGACATTATTGCGGCTTTGAAAGCGAAATATCCGAATATCGCCGAGCCGAAAAAAGGCGACATTTGCTACGCCACCACCAACCGTCAGGAAGCCGTGAAATTCATGGCGCCGCAAGTGGAAGTGGTGATCGTCGTCGGTAGCCCGAACAGTTCGAATTCGAACCGCTTGCGCGAAGTGGCCGAGAAAATGGGCACGCCAGCCTACATGGTCGACAATGCCTCGCAAATCGACCCTGCCTGGCTGGAAGGCAAGCTGCGCGTGGGTGTGACGGCTGGCGCCTCGGCGCCCGAGGTACTGGTACAAGCCGTCATCGACCGCTTGAAGGAGTGCGGCGTGAAGAGCGTGCGCCCGCTCGATGGCGTGCAGGAAGCCGTCACTTTCCCGATGCCAAAAGGCCTCGATGGCATCAAGCGCGACGTCGCATGAGGCGTTGGCGCGATTGAGTATCGATGAAATAGTCACCTCAAACCGAATTTAATTCGGAAATGATTGATTTATTCCAAGTTTAGTTTTTGCAAAAGATCGTTATGATTGCCTCAAGCTTGAATATGTTGTCGTTATGACTAAGCAAGGTCACGCCCGTTTTGAGTGCGTGCACCATGCTGGTGAGAACGGTCCAGGGATGGCACTGCAGGAATTCTTCCTCCGGTGCCGTTTTTGTATCAGCGACCCATGTTCTGGCGGAAGTTGTTCCCGAAAAATGCATATTTGATAGGGCAATCATGGATACATTCATCCAGCAGATCATTAACGGCTTGGTGTTGGGCAGCATGTATGCCTTAGTCGCCCTCGGTTACACGATGGTGTATGGTGTCTTGAACCTGATCAACTTCGCCCACGGCGATGTGCTCATGATCGGCGCCATGGCGGGCTTGAGCATTCTCAAGTTGTTGGGCATTTATGTGCCGGACTGGCCCGGCTACTTGAAACTGGCCACCGCCATCCTCGGCGCCATTCCCATCTGTATTCTGGTCAACGTCCTCATCGAGCGGGTCGCCTACCGCCGCCTGCGCAACGCCCCCCGCCTCGCTCCCCTGATTACCGCCATCGGCGTCTCCATCCTGCTGCAAACCTTTGCCATGATGATCTGGACGCGCAATCCCTTGCCCTTCCCGCAATTGCTGTCGACCGACCCCATCAATATCGGCGGCGCCGTGATTTCGCAAACGCAAGTGTTGCTGCTGGCCCTGGCTGCCCTGTCGATGGGCGCATTGGTGTTGCTGGTGGAAAAAACGAAAATGGGCCGCGCCATGCGTGCCACGGCGGAAAACCCCCGCGTGGCGGGACTGATGGGCGTCGATTCCGACAAGGTCATCGTCGCCACCTTTGCCATCGGCGCCGCGCTGGCGGCCGTGGCGGGCGTGATGTGGGGTGCCAACTATGCGTCCATCCAGTTTTCCATGGGTGCCATTCCCGGCTTGAAGGCCTTTTGCGCGGCCGTGCTGGGCGGCATCGGCAATATCTATGGCGCCATGCTGGGGGGGATCTTGCTGGGCCTTATCGAGAGTCTGGGCGCCGGCTATATCGGCGACCTCACGGGCGGCTTCCTGGGCAGCCACTACCAGGATATCTTTGCCTTCGTCGTGCTGATCATCGTGCTGACCCTGCGCCCGTCCGGCATCATGGGCGAACGCGTGGCCGACCGTGCCTGATGTGAAACTGGGAGATTTAATCATGGCACTACTCGATTTTGACGCTAAGAAAAATCCGACCAAAGCCTACGCCGGCATGCTGGGTCTGGCCGCGCTGTTGATGGTGTTCCCGTTTTTTGCCGCCCAGTTCGGTAACTCGTGGGTGCGCATCATCGATATGGCCTTGCTCTACATCATGCTGGCCCTGGGACTGAACATCGTCGTCGGCTTTGCCGGCCTGCTTGACCTCGGTTACATCGCCTTTTATGCCGTGGGTGCCTACCTGACGGCCTTGCTGGCCTCGCCGCAGTTCGCCATCCTGCTCGAATCGGTGGTGAATCAATATCCGGTGGCGGGCGAGACCCTGGTGCAGCTGATGGGGCCGGAAATCCGCGAAAACG
This sequence comes from Janthinobacterium sp. UMAB-56, assembly GCF_900095265.1. GTDB lineage: Bacteria > Pseudomonadota > Gammaproteobacteria > Burkholderiales > Burkholderiaceae_D > Janthinobacterium. Next base: position 211,590 of record NZ_LT607652.1, read on the forward strand.
GCATCCACCTGTCGATCTGGATCATCGTGCCCCTGGCTGCGTTTGTTGCCGGCCTGTTCGGCGCCTTGCTGGGTGCGCCGACCTTGAAACTGCGCGGCGACTACCTGGCCATCGTGACCCTGGGCTTTGGCGAGATCATCCGCATCTTCATGAACAATTTGAACGATCCGATCAATGTTACGAATGGGCCGCAAGGCATCAATCTGATCGATCCGATCCGCATCTTCGGCGTCAACCTGGCGGGCGAGGCGGGCACCAACAGCACCGTCGTGGTCGGCGGCTTTTCCATGCCCTCCGTGAATGCGTATTACTTTCTATTCCTCGTCTTGTGCGTTGCCATCGTATTCATCACCAAGCGCCTTCAGCATTCGCGCCTTGGCCGCGCCTGGGTCGCCATCCGCGAGGACGAGATCGCCGCCAAAGCCATGGGCATCAATACGCGCAACGTGAAATTGCTGGCCTTTTCCATGGGCGCCTCGTTCGGCGGCGTGGCCGGTGCCATGTTTGCCTCGTTCCAGGGCTTTGTCTCGCCGGAATCGTTCTCGCTGACGGAATCGATCGCCGTGCTGGCCATGGTGGTGCTGGGCGGCATCGGCCATATCCCCGGCGTGATCCTGGGCGGCGTGATCCTCGCCTCGATACCCGAAGTGCTGCGTCACGTGGTGGAGCCGGCCCAGCAGGCGCTGTTCGGCGAAGTGCTGATCGAGGCGGAAGTATTGCGCCAGTTGCTGTACGGCCTGGCCATGGTCTTGATCATGCTCAACCGTCCCGCCGGCCTGTGGCCATCGCCGAAGCACGAGGACCGGCCTGACCACGATGTGGACCAGCCGAATAAATCCACCGGCGTTGTGTCCGCTTAAGGGAGGGATGGCATGAGCGAACAGATCATTCTCAATATCGCCGGCGTGAACAAGCGTTTTGGCGGCCTGCAGGCGCTGACCGACGTGGGCATCACTATCCGGCAAGGGCAAATCTATGGCTTGATCGGCCCGAACGGCGCCGGCAAGACGACTTTCTTTAACGTCATCACGGGCCTGTACCAGCCCGACACGGGCACCTTCGAGCTGGCCGGCAAGCCATATTCGCCATCCGCGCCGCACAAGGTGGCCAAGGCGGGCATTGCCCGCACCTTCCAGAACATCCGCTTGTTTGGCGACATGACGGCGCTGGAAAACGTCATGGTGGGGCGCCATGTACGCTCGCACCAGGGTGTGTTCGGCGCCATCTTCCGCCACAAGGCGGCGCGCGAGGAGGAGGCGTCCATCCGCCGGCGGGCCATGGAGTTGCTCGACTTCGTCGGCATCGCCCAGTTTGCCAACCGCACGGCGCGCTTCCTGTCGTATGGCGACCAGCGGCGCCTGGAAATCGCCCGCGCGCTGGCCACCGATCCGACCCTGCTGGCGCTCGACGAGCCGGCGGCCGGCATGAATGCGACGGAAAAGCTGGCCCTGCGCGAGTTGCTGGTGAAAATCAAGGCCGAAGGCAAGACCGTGCTGTTGATCGAGCACGACGTGAAATTGATGATGGGACTGTGCGACCGCATCACGGTGCTCGAGTATGGCAAGCGCATCGCCGAAGGCTTGCCGGCCGAAATACAACAAAACCCGGCCGTTATCGAGGCTTACCTTGGGGGATCGCACGCATGACTGAGAATGGCTTGAACAAGAATGTACTGAAGGTAGCGGGCCTGCATGTGGCTTACGGCGGCATCAAGGCGGTGAAAGGCATCGACCTGGAAGTCAACGAGGGCGAGCTGATCGCCCTGATCGGCGCGAACGGCGCCGGCAAGACGACGACCTTGAAAGCCATCACGGGCACTTTGCCTGCCTGCAAGGTTGAAGGCACGATCAGCTACCTGGGCGAGTCGCTCAAGGGGATGAAATCGTTTCACCTGGTGGAAAGGAAACTGGCCATGGTGCCGGAAGGGCGTGGCGTGTTTACCCGCATGTCGATCCGCGAAAACCTCATGATGGGCGCCTACACGCGCACGGACAAGGCCGGTGTCGAGGCCGATATCGAAAAATGGTTCGACGTGTTCCCGCGCCTCAAGGAAAGGGCGGCGCAGATGGCTGGCACCCTGTCGGGCGGCGAGCAGCAGATGCTGGCCATGGCGCGGGCACTGATGAGCCATCCGAAGCTGCTGCTGCTCGACGAGCCGTCGATGGGCCTGTCGCCCATCATGGTCGAGAAAATTTTCGAGGTGATCCGCAAGGTCTCGTCCGAAGGCATCACGATCTTGCTGGTCGAACAGAATGCCCGTTTGGCCCTGCAAGCGGCGCACCGTGGCTATGTGATGGATTCCGGGCTGGTCACCATGGGCGGCAACGCGGCTGCCATGCTCGATGACCCGCGCGTGAAGGCGGCGTATCTGGGGGAGTAAGCGCACTCAGGAAGTATTCAGGCATAAAAAATGCCCCAGCTGGGCTGGGGCATAATGGCATCCGTCGGGGACGTGCAGGATGGATGCCTGGAGGAGCCGTTAACAGCGGACCGCCGTAGCGGTCGCGCAAGAATTACTTGGCAGCCGTGCGTGGCGCGACTTTTTCAGCCGCTTGCGTGAACTGGTTCACGGCCGAAGTCAGGTTCGCTTCGATGGCTTCGACGGCTTGCTTGCTGGTTTTCGAGAATTGCTCGTAGCCTGCATTGGCATTGCCGATGGCGCTTTTCAGCATGGCGACGGCGTTTTCCGAACCGGCTGGCGCGTTCTTGGTGACTTCTTCCACCAGGGACAGGACTTTGCGGTTGGTTTCGGCGATTTGCGATTCAGCTGCTTTGCTGAATTCGGCTTGGGTGCCGGACGTGATGGCAGCCAGATGACGGCCGTAAGCGATGGCTTTTTCGGCGCTAGGCTGTGCTTGAGCAGCGCTCAGCGAGAAGAATTCTTGTGGATCTTTTGCCGACAGCAATTGCTTGGCGGCGGCGGTCGATTCTTCCAGCGTTGCCTTGGCAGCGGTCAGGTTCAGTTCGACGATCTTTTCGATGCCTTCGAAGGCTTTGCCCGTCAGCGACGAGAACAGGGCGAATTGGGCTTCCAGGTTGGCTTTGGTAGCGGACGAAAACTGCTCAGGAATTGAAAACATATAAATCTCCAAAAAATCGAAATCTGGTTAATTTGATGCTGCGTGTACCGTTTGGGAAAGCAGGTGAATCTAAATTTTTCAAGCTGAACAAGAATTGTGCAACGCAACAAACCCTATTCTACGGTGAAAAAAACGTAAGTCAAGCGATTCTTGTGCGATGCAACAATTGAATAGATTTGCATCAAAAGTCATTGTTTCTAAAGAGAAATATTTGCTTTCTGTGTGTCAATGGTTTGAACCTAAACTATTGTTTCCAGTGGCTGCGGGGACGATCGCGGCGCAGCATGCTAGACTTTGCCTCCCGCACTGGCGCTGCGCCCCGGTGCAGATCCCGTTTCCCGAGTTGATACCATGTCCAATCTTCCCGCCGCGGCTGGCGCCAGTGGCAAAGCCCCCAAAGCACCTATCTTGACCAGCCTGGCGCCGATGGCCTTGCCCGGCTTTTTCGTGTTGTTATGGAGTACAGGTTTTATCGTGGCCAAGTTCGGCTTGCCCTACGCGCCGCCGCTGACCTTTTTGTTGTTGCGCTTCCTTGGCGTGCTGCTGATCCTGCTGCCGCTGGTGCTGCTGTTGCGCGCGCCTTGGCCCGTGGGACAGTTCCGCCAGATCGCCGTGGCCGGCATCTTGATGCAGGCCGGCTACCTGGCCGGCGTCTGGTGCGCCATCAAGCTGGGCATGCCGGCCGGCCTGTCCGCGCTGATCGTGGGCATGCAGCCCGTGTTGACGGCCTGCGCTGCGCCCCTGATCGGCGAATCCGTGCGCCCGCGCCAGTGGCTGGGCCTGTTCTTTGGCTTGCTGGGCGTGGCCCTGGTCGTGTATGCGAAGATCAATCTCGTGGGCTTGACCGTGGAAAGCGTGCTGCTGTGCGTATTCGCCCTGCTGTCGATGACGGCCGGCACCATGTATCAAAAACGCCACTGTCCGCAATTCGACTTGCGCACCGGCACGGTGGTGCAGTTTGCCGCCTCCATCGTGGTGGTCTTGCCATTTGCCCTGTATTACGAAGGGCTGGACCTGCATTTCAGCAATGTGCAATGGACGGCGAATTTTATCGGTGCCTTGCTGTGGTCGGTACTCGTGCTGTCCATCGGCGCCATTTTCCTGCTGTTCGCCCTGATCCGCCGCAGCGACGCCACGAAAGTGACGGGCTTGCTGTACCTGACGCCGCCCACGACGGCCGTGATGGCCTGGCTGATGTTCGGCGAAGCGTTCAATATGCTGGGCATCGCCGGCATGCTGGTGGCCGTGGTCGGCGTGGTATTTGTAGTCAAGAAATAGAGATGGCAGGAGAACAGGGTAGTGAACAAGCAAGCATCTGAAACACCGTCGACGCAGCAAGCCGTGGACGCCGTCATCGTGTCGCGCCGCTCGATCCGCGCCTTTTTGTCCACGCCGGTGGCGCAGGACGATGTCGCGCGCATCCTGGAAGTGGCGGCGCGCGCGCCCTCGGGCGCCAACATGCAGCCGTGGAAAGTATATGTGCTGTCGGGCGAGGCGCGCCTGCGCCTGTCGCGCCGCATCCTTGCCGCCTATGCCGCGCCGAAAGCGCCCGATGCGCCCGCGCGAACGGCGTCGTATACCTATTACCCGCGCCAGTGGACGGCGCCGTTCATCGAGCGCCGGCGCAAGATCGGCCTGGACCTGTATCAGCTGCTGGGCCTGGAGCGGGGCGATACGGCCGGCATGATGGCCCAGCATGGACGCAATTTCCAGTTTTTCGATGCGCCCGTGGGACTGATCTTTACCATCGAACGGGTGCTGGAACAGGGTTCCTGGCTCGATTACGGCATGTTCTTGCAAAACATCATGCTGGCGGCGCGCGCGCGCGGACTCGATACCTGCCCGCAAGCGGCCTTCATCCATTACCATGACATCATCCGCGACGAGCTGGGCGTGCCGGCCAGCGAAATGGTGGTGTGCGGCATGGCCCTCGGCTATGCCGACCCGGACAAGATCGAGAACCGCTTGAGCACGGAACGCGAGCCACTGGCTGGCTTTGTTAAATTCATGGATCAATAGCCATTGCCAGCGACCAGCACAGGTAAACAGGCAGTTAGGGATGAGCTTGTTTGCTGATCGTCAACGACTTGTATTCCATTGCTGCAATAAATACTGTCTTAACTGTTAAATTGGCTTGCGATTACTCTGCATTTCGCTACACTGCAATAAGGCAACAGCTTCACGGGGAATTATCGAATGGCTAAGTTTAAACTTGCGCTGGGTATCCTGGCTTCCCTGCTGTTTGTGCTGGCGCCGGCTGCGGCCGTGCACGCCAGGGAAGCGAACGGCAAATCCTCAGCCGCGAAGAAACACAACACCAAGAAAGTCAAAGTCGTGCTGCGCAAGGGCGCCACTGCCGCGCCGCGCGAAAAGACCGTGCGCCGGGTCGTCATGGTGCGCGGCAAACGCAAGGTCATTTATCAAAAAGTCAGCAGCGTGGCCGTGCCCATGGCTGCACCGATGCCCACCATGGGCGACCTGGCCGGCCTGAATCTCACGCGCGATCCGCTCGACCTCAAATCGAGCGTGGCGCTGGTGCTGGACCAGGCCAACTCGGAAGTGTTGTTTGAAAAGAATTCCAATGTGGCCCTGCCCATCGCCTCCATTACCAAGATGATGACGGGCCTGGTAGTGGTCGAAGCGCGCCAGGACATGGATGAAGTGCTGACGATTACGGACGAGGACGTCGACCGTGCCAAGTTCAGCAGCTCGCGCCTGAAAGTGGGCTCGCAATTGACGCGCGCCAATATGCTGCATATTGCCCTGATGAGCTCGGAAAACCGCGCTGCCTCGGCCTTGGGCCGCAATTATCCGGGCGGCTTGCCGGCCTTTGTCGACGCCATGAACAGCAAGGCGCGCCAGCTGGGCATGATGGATACCCACTACGTCGATTCCAGCGGCTTGTCGAAAATGAATGTGGCCAGCGCGCGCGACCTGGGCAAGCTGGCCATGGCCGCTTTCCGTCATCCGCTGCTGCGCGAGTATTCGACGGACCCGAAAGCCATCGTCGAAGCCAGCGGTCAGCCCATGCAGTTTGGCAATACGAATCACCTGGTGGCCAATCCGGGCTGGGAGATCGGCTTGCAAAAGACGGGTTTCATCAATGAGGCGGGACGTTGCCTGATGATGCAGGCTGTCATCGAAGGACGGGCCGTGATCATGGTCTTCCTCGATTCCAAGGGAAAACAGTCGCGTACGGCCGATGCGGGACGCATGCGCAAGTGGCTCGAAGCCCTCAAGCCTGCCAACATGAGCCTGCCCGGCGGTTAATTAAGTTTTAATGCGAATGTCCATGGCAGCGTTGCACTGACTCGCCGTACTAGTCGTACTGTCTTCGTTAGTGCGCCTTGCCCTGAACATTTTTATGCGGCAGTGCTTTAGTCTTGTGGGATAAATCCCAAGGTCACTGAAATCTGGTTCGCCGTTTCCACCAGGTCCACCAGCCACTCGTCTTGCAGGCGGTCGGCTGGCGCCGAGATCGACAGGCCGGCGATCAGCTTGCCCGTATCGTCGCGGATGCCAGCGGCCATGCAGCGCACGCCCAGTTCCAGTTCTTCATTGTCGCGCGCATAGCCGCGTTCGCGCACCAGGCTCAGCTCGCGCTCGAGCTTTTGCAGATCCGTGATGGAATTCTTGTTGTGCCCGGCCAAGCCCGTGCGCGTGGCATACGCGCGGATGGCTTTTGGCTCATCGACTGACAGGAACAGCTTGCCGGTCGAAGTCAGGTGCAGCGGTCCCCGTCCACCGATGGCGCGCACCACCTGCATGCCCGAGCGTTCGGAAAAGGCGCGGTCGATGTAGACGATCTCGTCACCCTGGCGCACGGACAGGTTGATGGTTTGCTGGGTTTTCTTGTGCAGCTGGCGCATGAAGTCCAGCGCCGCTTCGCGCACGCTGAGGCGGCTTTTCACCACATTGCCCAGTTCCAGCAGGCGCATGCCCAGCCGGTAGGTTCCCGGTTCGATGCGGTCGACAAAGCGCGTCAGCACCATGTCGTTGAGAATGCGGTGCGCCGTCGAGGGGTGCAGGCCGGAAACTTTCGACAATTCCTTCAGGCTGACCGGGTCGGAATATTTGGCCAGGGCATCGAGCAGGGCGACCATGCGTTCGATCACCTGTATCGTCGTCTTTGGGGCAGCGACCGGTTCAATTTTCATGATGGATTTGGTGCATTGCAGTATTCATGCTTCTTTATACCATGATGTGAAAAAATAGTGAAATGTTCCGAGATATTCAGCGAATAAATGGTCACATTGCCATGCCAGCCCCATAATGTGCCCACTGCACCTGCATCACATTTGGAAAACTATGCAACCTGTAAATGAATTCAAAAGCAAGAGTGGCTTGAAACGGATTTTTTCCGCCTTTTTCTACTCGCTCGATGGCTTGAAAGCGGCCTGGCGCCACGAACACGCGTTTCGCCAGGAGCTGGGCCTGTTCGTCGTCGGCACCGTGATCGCCTTGTTGCTGCGCATCTCCGCCTTTGAAAAGCTGCTGCTGATCGGCGTGCTGTTGCTGGTTTTGATCATAGAATTGCTCAACTCCGCGCTGGAAGCCGTAGTCGACCGCATCTCGCTGGAACGCCATCCGCTGTCGAAAAACGCCAAGGATTTCGGCAGCGCCGCCGTGCTGCTGACGTGCATCCTGGCGTTTGCCACCTGGGCCGTTGTCCTGTTCAACCGTTTTTATTAAGCGCCAAATCCCCGTTGCACGCCGTCCATATGCGCAAATTGCATATCAAACGGCGAAACGCTTCGTTCTCTTTGCGGCCGTTGCGCCGTAATCTGGTGGCTCTGAAAGTTCAACCACACGGGGATCTTAGATGCTGTCGAAAAAAATCATCATTGCCGCCGCCCTCAGCGCGTTTGCCCTTCTGCAAACGGCGCAAGCGGCCGATATCACCCTGCTCAACGTGTCGTATGACCCGACGCGCGAGCTCTACCAGGATGTGAACACGGCGTTTGCCAAGCAGTGGAAAGGCAAGACGGGCGACAACGTCAAGATCAAGCAATCGCACGGCGGTTCCGGCAAGCAGGCGCGCGCCGTCATCGATGGCCTGGAAGCGGACGTGGTCACCTTGGCCCTGGCCTACGACATCGATGCGCTGGCCGAGCACAAGCTGCTGGCCGCCGACTGGCAAAAGCGATTGGCGCACAACAGCTCGCCCTACACCTCGACCATCGTGTTCCTGGTGCGCAAGGGCAATCCGAAAGGCATCAAGGATTGGAACGACTTGATCAAGCCTGGCGTGTCCGTTATCACGCCGAATCCGAAAACCTCGGGCGGCGCCCGCTGGAATCATCTGGCCGCGTGGGGCTACGCGCTGCGCCAGCCGGGCGGAAATGAAGCCAAGGCCAGGGATTTCCTCGGCAAACTGTATAAAAACGTGCCCGTGCTCGACTCCGGCGCGCGCGGTGCTACGACCACTTTTGTCGAGCGCGGCATCGGCGATGTGCTGATCGCCTGGGAAAACGAGGCTTACCTGGCCGTCAAGGAACTGGGGCCGACCAAGTTCGATATCATCACGCCTTCCGTCAGCATCCTGGCCGAGCCGCCCGTCGCCGTCGTCGACAAGGTTGCCGACAAGCACGGTACGCGCAAGGTGGCCGAAGCCTATCTGAACTACCTGTACACGGACGAAGCGCAAGACCTCATCGCCAAGAATTACTACCGTCCGACAACGGACAAGGCGGCGAAGAAATATGCGTCGCAGTTTGCCAAGGTCAATCTGTTCACCATCGAGCAAGTGGCAGGGGGCTGGACGGCAGCACAGAAGGCGCACTTTGCCGATGGCGGCATCTTCGACCAGATTTATCAGCCGAAGTAATCTTCACCGGCAGGCGGCAATGCTTGCCGGCATCGATCACGCAAGGACACATCATGGCGCTGCGCAGCTTTTCCGATTACCGGGTATTGATCGTGCCGGGCTTGCATAACAGCGGTCCCGAGCATTGGCAGAGCCGCTGGCAGCGCCTGTATCCGCAATTCGAGCGGGTCGAGCAGGACCACTGGAACGAACCCGACCTGGCCACATGGTCGGCGCGCCTGGATCAGGTGCGGCGGCTAGATGCGCGTCCCACCCTGATCGTCGCCCACAGCTTCGGCTGCCTGACGACGGCGCACAGCCTTGCCCGCGACCCGCAAGGCGTGGCCGGCGTGCTGCTGGTGGGACCTGCCGATCCGGACAAGTTTGGCGTGGCCAAGGCATTGCCGCAAAAGCGGCTGCCTTGCCCCGGCATATTGATCGCCAGCCAGACAGACCCCTGGATGACAGCCGAACACGCTGCGCAGTGGGCACGGCGCTGGAATTGCAAGTATATTGATGGCGGTGCGCTGGGCCATATCAATGCCGAGTCGCGCCTGGGCGACTGGCTGTATGGCCAGGCGCAACTGCAAACGCTGTTTGATCTGGCGCAAAGCGACAAACGCCACCGTCAGGCAGCCTGATACGACCAGCATCCCGCCACACAACCTCACAAGGAGATCACGATGACTTTACGCCTGGGCGATGTCGCCCCTGATTTTGAACAAGACAGCTCCATCGGCACGCTCAAGTTCCACGCGTGGGCCGGCGACTCCTGGGTGGTGCTGTTCTCCCACCCGGCCGACTTCACCCCCGTGTGCACGACGGAACTGGGCTTGACTGCCAAGCTCAAGCCGGAATTTGACAAGCGCAACGTGAAGGCTATCGCCCTGTCCGTGGACGCGGCCGAGTCGCACAAGAGCTGGATCAAGGATATCGAAGAGACGCAAAACACGGTCGTGGGTTTCCCCATCATCGCCGACGTCGACAAGAAAGTATCGGTGCTGTACGACATGATCCACCCGGAGCAATCCGTCACGGCCACCGTGCGCTCCGTCTTCATCATCGACCCGAACAAGAAAGTGCGGCTGATCCTCACGTATCCGCTGAGCACGGGCCGCAACTTCAACGAAATCCTGCGCGTCATCGATGCTCTGCAATTGACGGATGGCTACACCGTGGCCACGCCCGGTAACTGGCAAGATGGCGACGACGTCATCATCCCCTTGACCGTGCAAGACCCGGACGTGATCAAGCAGAAATATCCGAAGGGCTTTACGGCCGCGAAACCTTATCTGCGCCTCACGCCGCAGCCAAACAAGTAAAAGCAGCGAAAAAACGTCCATCGCGTTGTTGCATTGCCTCGCCGTACATTCGTACTGTCTTCGGCAACGCGCCTAGCCCTGAACGTTTTATTCGGCACTCTTTCCCCATAAAAACGCACCTTGCCGGTGCGTTTTTTTTGGCCCGGATTTTTCAGTGGCAGGTATGCGAAATCCATCTAAGCAAATGAGAAATGGTTAGTTCTTTTTATAACTGTTGCATGTGATTATTGCGCCCTATAACTCAAAAATGTAATAAGAAGGGGTTTCTATGTCTGCAGCATCAGCAGCACCGCTCAAGGCGCGCGCAGCGCCGTTCCGGGTCATGCCGGGCTTTAAGCTGTCACTGGGCTTCACGCTCTTTTACCTGGCCCTAATCGTTCTCATTCCGCTCTCGTCGGTGTTCCTGAAAACCTTCACCATGACCTGGGACGCCTTCTTCAGCGCCGTCACGTCCGAGCGCGTGATGGCGTCATACCGCTTGACGTTTGGCGCCTCGCTGATCGCCGCCCTGCTGAACGTGGTGTTTGGCGGCATCCTGGCCTGGGTGCTGGTGCGCTATACATTCCCCGGCAAGCGCATCATCGACGCGTTGGTCGACTTGCCATTCGCCTTGCCGACGGCCGTGGCCGGCATCACCCTGACGGCCCTGTATTCGTCGAATGGCTGGTTCGGCCAGTTCATCGAAGGTGTGCTGGGCATCAAGGTGGCGTTCACGCCGTTGGGTGTGGTGGTGGCGCTGACCTTCATCGGCTTGCCGTTTGTCGTGCGTACCGTGCAACCGGTGCTGGAAGACGCGGAAAAGGAACTGGAAGAAGCGGCCGCCAGCCTGGGCGCCAATTCCTTGCAAACGTTTATCCGCGTCATCTTCCCCACGATTTTGCCCTCCTTGCTGACGGGTTTTGCGCTGGCCTTTGCCCGCGCCACGGGCGAGTACGGTTCAGTGATCTTTATCGCCGGCAATATGCCGATGGTGTCGGAAATCACGCCGCTATTCATTATTACCAAGCTGGAGCAATACGATTACGCGGGCGCCACGGCCATCGCCGTGGTGATGCTGGTGGTGTCCTTCCTGCTGTTGTTGACGATTAACCTGCTGCAAGCATGGACGCGCGGAAAGGCGAAGAAATCATGAGTACGAATATCACTGCCGTGGCCAAGGTGAAAGATGCGCGGCCGACAGCGCGCCGTTTCGAACCGAATGTCGGCCCCGTCGTGCTGGAACCTCTGTGGGTACGCACGGTATTGATCAGCATCGCCTTGCTGTTCCTGACGGCTTTCCTGATCGTGCCGCTGGTAGCCGTCTTTGCCGAAGCGTTCAAGAAGGGCTGGGAAGCGTATATCGCCGCCATCATCGATCCGGATGCGATTTCCGCCATCAAGCTGACCTTGATCACGGCCGCCATCGCCGTGCCGCTGAACCTGGTATTTGGCGTGGCCGCTTCCTGGTGTATCGCCAAATTCGAATTCCGCGGCAAGAGTATCTTGCTGACCCTGATTGACTTGCCGTTTTCCGTCTCGCCCGTGATTTCCGGCCTGATCTATGTGCTGATGTTTGGCGCCCAAGGCTGGTTTGGCCCGTGGCTGCAGGCGCACGACATCAAGATCCTGTTTGCCGTGCCCGGCATCGTGCTCGCTACCATCTTCATTACTTTCCCCTTCGTCGCGCGTGAATTGATCCCGCTGATGCAGTCGCAGGGCAGCGAAGAAGAAGAGGCTGCCATCGTGCTGGGCGCCTCGGGCTGGAATACTTTCCGCCGCGTGACTTTGCCAAACATCAAGTGGGGGCTGCTGTATGGCGTGATCCTGTGTAACGCCCGCGCCATGGGCGAGTTCGGCGCCGTGTCTGTCGTCTCCGGCCATATCCGTGGCGAAACCAACACCATGCCGCTGCAGGTGGAGATTCTGTACAACGAGTACAACTTTGCCGCCGCGTTTGCCGTCGCCTCGCTGTTGGCCTTGCTAGCCCTGGTGACCCTGGCCTTGAAAGCTTTTATTGAGTGGCGTTTGAACGAGAGCGACGCCGACGATTCCGCCTTACGTTCTACGGAGCACTGACATGACCATCGCAGTTAAAAACATCCACAAGCGTTTCGGCGATTTCGTCGCCCTCGACAATATCTCGCTGGACTTTCCCGCCGGCGAACTGACGGCCCTGCTGGGCCCGTCCGGTTGCGGCAAGACGACCTTGCTGCGCATCATCGCCGGCCTCGAGCATCCGGACAGCGGCCAGGTGCTGCTCGATGCAGAGGACGCATCGAACCGCCACGTGCGCGAACGCCAGGTGGGTTTCGTCTTCCAGCATTACGCCTTGTTCAAGCACATGACGGTATTTGAAAACGTGGCCTTTGGTTTGCGCGTGAAGTCGCGCAGCGAGCGCCCGTCGGAAGACCAGATCCGCCGCAAGGTGAAGGATTTGCTGGAACTGGTGCAACTGGATTGGCTGGCCGACCGTTATCCGCCGCAACTGTCGGGCGGACAACGCCAGCGCATCGCCCTGGCACGCGCCCTGGCCGTCGAGCCGCGCGTGCTGCTGCTGGACGAACCGTTCGGCGCTTTGGATGCCAAGGTGCGCAAGGAATTGCGCCGCTGGCTGCGCCGCCTGCATGACGACTTGCACGTGACCAGCATTTTCGTCACGCATGACCAGGAAGAAGCGCTGGAGGTGGCGGACCAGGTCGTGCTGATGAACAAGGGCACCGTCGAGCAACTGGGTTCCCCGGAGCAAGTCTACAACCACCCGGCTTCACCGTTCGTCTACGGTTTCCTGGGCAACGTCAACCTGTTCCATGGCCGCGTGCATGACGGCGTGATGGCGACCGGTGACGCCAGCTTCGAAGTGCCCGATTACGCGGGCGTGAGCGACAGCAAGGGCACGGCCTATGTGCGGCCGCACGACCTGGAAATCGACCGCTACACGCAGGGCGCCGAAGGCATCGTCGTGAAACTGAGCCGCGCCCATGCCATCGGCCCGCTGGCCCAGCTGGACTTGCAGCGCGTCGATAACAGCGAGCTGATCGAAGCGGTGATGTCGAACGAGCGTTTCACGCATCTGCAACTGAAGGAAGGCGAAACGCTGGTCGTGCGTCCCAAGCGCCTGCACGTCTTTGTCGAACCCACATCAAGAATTTAATATTGGAATGCCATGAACTTTCAACAACTGCGTTCGATCCGCGAAGCGGCTCGCCGCGGCTATAACCTGACGGAAGTGGCCAACGCCCTGTTCACGTCGCAGCCGGGCGTGAGCCGGCAAATCCGCGAACTCGAGGACGAGCTGGGCGTGGTCATCTTCGAGCGCAACGGCAAGCGCCTGACGGGCTTGACGGAGCCGGGCAAGGGCATCTTGAAGATCGTCGACCGTCTCTTGATCGAGGCGGAAAACCTGCAGCAGGCCAGCCTCGAATACAGCGGCCAGACCAGCGGTACCTTGTCGGTGGCGGCCACGCACACGCAGGCGCGCTATGCGCTGCCGAAAGTGGTGCAAAGTTTCCGCGCCGCCTACCCCGACGTGCGTATTGCGCTACAACAAAGCGCGCCCGAGCACATCGCGGAGTGGGTACTGTCGGGCAAGACCGATATCGGCATCGCCACGGAAGGCTTGAGCCAGTTCCCCGACCTCGTGTCGTTCCCGTGCTACCGCTGGAGCCACCTGATTGTCGTGCCGGACGGCCACCCGCTGCTCGAACATGCAAGCATCCGCCTGGAAGACCTGGCCAAGTATCCCTTGATCACCTACGACAAGGGGTTCACGGGACGCGGCCATATCGACGATGCGTTCGCCAAGGCGGGCGTGGCCACCGACATCATCCTGACCGCCATGGATTCTGACGTTATCAAGCAATACGTGGCGCTGGGCCTGGGCGTGGGTATCGTTGCCTCCATGGCCTTCGATCATGGTCGGGACAAGGGGCTGCGGGCCGTGGAAGCGTCGCATCTGTTCGCCAGTAACACGACGCGTTTGGCGGTGCGCCGCGGCACGTACCTGCGCGCCTATGCCTACGAGTTCATATTGCAGCTGGCGCCGGACCTGACGCGCGCAGACATCGACCGTGCCATGGCGGGAGAGGACGCCCCCTAGGCGATGGCCGCCCTTTGCGCGCGCGTCAGGCTGGCCACGGCGCGTGCGTAGCTATCGTGTACCAGTTCCGCCAGGTAATCGCTTGGGAAGCGCGCCACATCGACGATGCTCACCCAGTGAAAGCGGCCCATGTAGCGGGCTGGTTTCACGCCCGGCATATCCGTCAGTTCGATAAACCGTTCCGCGCTGACCCACAGGCTGAAGCGCCACTGTTCCGGTGCGCTGGTCTTAAAATAGGCAAATTTCTTGCCGCTCACTTCAAGCACGAGGATGTTCGACGGCGCGCCGTATAGCACGGCTTGCGCACCGGGCTGGGCCGCGCAAAATTCCTTCAGTTCATCTGTTGTCATTCTTCAAGCACCATGAATTTTCGCGTGTTGTGGTCGTAGGCATAGGCTGACCCGGCAGGAGCGTCCCGCAGGCGCATGAAACGCTCGTCCACGCTGAGCACGGCGCCCAGCGAGACGAGGGCCACCTTGGCGCTGTCGTTGATGTCGTCATCGCTTTCGTCGTTGGCCGTGAAGCGCCAGCCGCTGTCGTCGCTGTTGTCCTGCACTTCGCGGTACAGATAGACGCATGGTAGCCGATTGCGTGTCAGGATGACCACGCATGCGGTCCAGGCTTGCCATTGTCGCAAGGTTCCCTCGCCATCGGGTGTGTGCCGATGACAACAATCCTTTTCCGGGCACAGCGCCCGCGCATGGCAAGGATAGCGGCAAGCCCCGTGATAGCGGACCCTGGCAATAAATTGATGAGGTCGATTGAAAATGCCAATGGGAAAATATGTTTCTTTAATTGCATTTTGATTTCCTCGATGATATCTTTTGTTTTGTCGCAGAAATAATAAAAAATACAAATAAGTTGCAATATTGAAATAAAATCCAGGGGAAATATATGAATATGACGAAACATGCAGTATTGGGACTGTGCCTCAGTGTGTCGGCTTGCCTGGCGCCATTGGCCCAAGCGGCGAATTGGGTGGAAATCACCGATCCGGCCAAGAGTGGTTTCTTGGTAGGCGGCAATACCGTCACCTATGGCTCGGTGGCCGCCGATACGGTCTGGGTATACGACGGCGCCAACCCATCCGGCGCGCAAAGCGCGGCCGCCATCCAGAGTTTGGTCAGCAGCAAGTTTGCCCTGCCGTCCAGCGGTACCGGCTCCTTGGTCTTTGCCGCCCAGGGCGACCTGGCCAGCAGCAAGTCCGGTTCGTTCACCGTCACCTCCAGCTTTGACTACCTGGCCGTGCATTATGGCCGTGGCGAACTGTTGTTCCACTGGGATACGCCGCTGGCCGCCAATACGCTTTTCAGCATTGCCAACCTGCCGCGTGGCTTGAGCAATTTCCGCGCGTTCAACTCGGTCTCGGCCGTGCCTGAGCCAGCGACCTACGGCATGCTGATGCTGGGTCTGGGCCTGCTCGGTTTTGTCGCGCGCCGCCGTCGCGCCTGAGCCTGCAGCGCCTGCGGGCGCAAGATGAAAAAAGCCCGGAAACGCGATGCGTTCCGGGCTTTTTGTCGTATGGACTTGCCGCTTACCAGCTATAGCCGGCCTTGGCGTAGTAATAGCGGCCGTTGAAGCCGTTCGGCGCGAAGATGCTGTAGGGCTGGGTGCCGTTGACGTTGAGGTTGCCGTTGCTGGTCACTTGCGCCGGGTAGCGGTTGGTGACGTTGTCGATGCCGGCCACCAGGCGCCAGTTCTTGCCCAGTTTCACGGAACCGGACACGTCCAGCGCCCATTGCGGATCATACGTCTGGTCCAGCTTGACATCGTTTTGCGGCACCGTGAAGCTGCCGTAGCGCGTCACGACGCCGTGCGCATTCCAGATGCCGAAGCCATAGTCGGCGGCCAGGCTGAACTTGTCCTTCGGCGACGCCACCGTGATGCGATCGATGCTCTGGCGGTCGATCAGTTTCAGGTTGTTGGCCGTCAGGATGGCCGGATTGTCGGCGATTTTCTGCACCGTGCTCTTGTTATGGTTGTACGCCACGGTGAGGTCCAGCCTATCCTTGTCCTGCAGGTCGATGCGGTAGGTGCTGACGATGTCCACGCCTTCCGTGCGCGTGTCGACGGCGTTGGTGAAGTAGCGCGCTGCGCCTACGGTCGAGCCTTGCGTCGCCAGCTCGGCCTTGAGCTTGTCGTTCAGCGCCAGGTTGGCCGAGAACAGGATGCGGTTGTCGATGTCGATGCGGTAGGCGTCGATCGACGTCGTGAAGTTGCGGCTAGGCTGGAATTGCAGGCCCAGGCTGTAGTTGCGGGCTTTTTCCGGTTTCAGGTCCTGTGCACCGAGGGAGCGCGCCTGCGGCGTATTCACGGCGAAGGTGCCCGTTTCGATGGCCGTATTGTTGCCATTGATGACCTGGAAGTTGGTGGTCGTGATGGTGTAGTACTGCTGTGCCAGTGATGGCGCGCGGAAGCCGCTCGACACGGTGCCGCGCAGGGACAGGGCGTCGGTGAACGAGTAGCGGGCCGACCCCTTGGCCGAGGTGGTGCTGCCGAAATCGCTGTAGCGCTCATGGCGCAGTGCCACGCCACCGGACAGGTTTTTCGTCGCTTCCGCTTCCAGGTTCACATAGATCGACTCGTTGTGGCGCGAGTGGCTGCCCGCGTTGGCGGGACGGAAGCCGGCAAAGCCTTGCGAGCCGCCACCCGTGTACGACGCTTCGTCGCCGGCGCCGATGCTGTATTTCTCATGGCGCGCTTCGGCGCCGACGGCCACCGTCAGCGGTCCCGTAAAGTAAGCAACGGGAAATTCGCGCGCCGCATCGAGGTTGAACACGGTCTGTTCATTTTTCAGCGAACCGGCATAGAAATGCGTGGGGCTGTTTGCGCCCAGCGACTGGTTGACCGTATTGTCCAGGTCCAGTTCGAACTTGTTGCTGCCGTAATTGAGGCTGGCATCCCAGCGCCAGCCGGCCGCTTCGCCGCGCAAGCCCGTGACGATGGACTGGTCGGTCAGGGTGCTGTTTTGCAGCGGCAAGAAGCCTTCAGGGAAAAGCGGCGTGCGCTGCGAATACGCTTTGGTGACGGAATTCTGGATCAGTGCCGTGCGCCAGGTGGCTGCGGCCGAGGTATCGCGCTTGCCATAGTTGCCGAAGGCGTACCAGTCTACATTGTCATTGATGCGGTATTCGCTGTTGAGGAAAATCGTCGCCGGCTTGCTTTCCGGGTCGCCATAGCGCTGGTTGACCTTGCCGTAGCGCGGTTCCAGCGGATTGCGGAAATCGGCGCCGGCGCGGTTGGTCGGATCGCGTTCCGCCACTTCGGCCGAGACACGCACCCAGCCGTCGTCGCCCAGGGCGAAGCCGGCCGAACCCTTGATGGATTTCTGCTTGCCGTCGCGTTCCTGCGTCTGGCCATAGCCCACTTCGATGTCGCCGCCGGCCGCGCCTTTTTTCAGGATGATGTTGATCACGCCGGCTATCGCGTCGGAGCCGTACTGGGCCGCTGCGCCATCGCGCAGCACTTCCACGTGGTCGATGGCGGCCAGGGGAATGGCATTCAGGTCGACGGGCGCCGAGCCGCGGCCCAGCGAGCCGTTGACGTTGACGACGGCCGAAGTGTAGCGGCGCTTGCCGTTCACCAGCACCAGCGTCTGGTCGGGCGACAGGCCGCGCAACTGGGCCGGACGCACGGCGTCGCTGGCGTCGGCGCCCGTGGCGCGGGCGAAGTTCAGCGATGGCAGCAGGCGCGCCAGCACGGTGGCCAGTTCGGCCGAACCCGTGCTTTGCAGGTCGCGCGAAGTGAGGATGTCGATCGGCGATTCGGAATCGATGGTGCGGCGGTTCTTGGCAAAGGTACCGGTGACCACCACCGATTGCAATTCACCTTCAGCCGGCAGCTCTTGCTGCGCTTGCACATGCATTGGCAGGCTGAAGCAGGCGATCAGGCTGGCGGCGAGGACGGTTTTCACGGGGAGGGCGGGAAGCTGGGAGCGGGCGGTGCTTGAACTCATCGACAATATCTCTTCGGTTAGTGGTTGCGCGGACCATGGCGGTCCGGTGACGAAATCAGCTTAGCAGCGGGCGAACGGCGTGCTTACGAATTGTTCTGTCTATCGATATGCAATAAATATCTGATACTCGTCAAAATGGCGCGAGTAGTGCATATGGCCTTGTCTCCAGCATACGACCGGGCATGGCAAGGCTGCAATGCTGCACCGCAGTAAATTGCTGGCTGTTGTATAAATACGACTATAGGGAATGAACGTTGCAGGCCTGGCGCCGCATGCCTACTGCCCCGGATTGGGCGCTCTGGCGTGGATGGCGTCGACAGCCGCCACCAGTTCCGGCGACAAGGTGACTTGATGGGCATCGATATTGTGCTGCAGCTGCTGCACGCTGGTGGCGCCGATGATGGTGGCGGCCACGAACCAGCGCGTGTAGCACCAGGCCAGCGCCAGTTGCGCCGGCGTCAAGCCGTGCGCGCGGGCCAGCGCCGCATACTGGCTGGCTGCCGCTATGGTGGCGGGGCGCACGTAGCGGGGACTCCAGCCGGCCGGGAAGCGCGTGAGGCGGCCCTTGGCCTGCGGATCGTCGAGGTATTTTGCTGTCAACTGGCCGAACGCCAGCGGGCTGTAGGCCAGCAAGCCGACGTTCTCGCGGTGACAGGTTTCGTCGAGCAGGCTCGTCTCGAAATGGCGCGCCGCCAGGTTGTACAGGTTCTGGATGGAGGCGATGCGCGGCAAGCCTTTCAGTTCGGCTTGCTTGATGAATTCGCACACGCCCCACGACGATTCGTTCGACACGCCGATGTGGCCGATCTTGCCTTCCTCGACCAGCTTGCCCAGCACGGCCAAAGTATCTTCGATGGCGACCGAGGCATGTTCCTTGCGCGGGTTGTACACGCTGGCGCCGAAGATGGGCAGGTTGCGGCTGGGCCAGTGCAATTGATACAGGTCGATGTGTTCCGTCTGCAGCCTGCGCAAGCTGTCTTCGACGGCGGCGCGAATGTTGGCCGCGTCGTGGTCCGTCTTGCCCTTGCGTATCCAGTGCATGCGCGAGTTCGGTCCGGCCACTTTGCTGGCCAGCACAATGTCGCCGCGCCTGCCGCTTTTCTTCAGCCAGCTGCCAATATGGCGTTCGGTGCTGCCCTGCGTTTGCGCGCTGGCCATCACCGGGTACAGGCCGAATGGCGAAAAAATAAGCTCGTTATGCTGCGTAATACTTCAAGCTAAGAGGCAAGTCGCCCACCAATTCGAATACGTTTTATGTAAGAAATGTACTTTAATGAGTCTATTTTAGCAAAAAAACGCCATTTTCTGACATTTCGTCAACCTTGAAACCATTCGCATTTTTGGTCGTTTTCAGCGGATCATTTTTAGCTGTAACGATCTGCAATTGAAACGGGGCCGACCAACATTCAAGCCAATTCCCGGCCAAGACTAGCCGCGACTGGAGAGCCCCTCAAACCAGCACTGTCTGCTCGCATTCGAGAGCATCGTCAATGCTTCCAGTTACTGGTCTAGGTTCTCAATCCTCCATTTTTACACGACGGGAAGTGCGACTGCCACGGGCTTTTTCTTACCTTTCAGCCTAGCCTCCATCTCATTTCTCCAAGTATCCAAAATCTCGATATCTATAGCTATCTCGTCCGGGAGCGGGATCGCTAGGTGTGCCTCCATTGCGCCGTCGTGGCCGGTAAATCTCTGATTAAGAGAATGAATACCGATCCGGATTTTCGTCGAGGCATGCTGGGGCGAAATCCAGCGTTACTTGAATGGTCGAAAAATCCCCTGGATCCTAAGTGGCAGTCCCTCGGGAATGACTTGGCACCATAATGACGATGTTGGTAGATTAAATTTGGTCGATCGAAGCGATCATGCCGATAACCATGAAATCTATCATCCGGATGGTAGTGGTGGTAGGGACAAATGGGGAGGTGGTCGCCCTGGTCGAGAAGGAAAATTAAACCCTGTTACAGGATGCCCATTATGAGAAATTTCTTAATAAACGAATTTTATAAGATCGAGGACTTGATTGATCTTGTAAGAGATAAGAACGAACGAGATGCCATCTATATGATTTATGTTCCTAAAAACGTGGGCGATTTAATTTCCGGAATGGAGGTGTACGTAGGTCCTGTACCCGATTTCGATGAGGACGATAATGAGGTGGTCCCTGATTCGGTCACGAAAAAGAATCTTGAGTTTGGTTACATGCGAGAACATTTTCAAGATGTTGTCGATTTAGCACATAAGCAAAAGCCAAATGCGTCAAAGGAAGAGATCATTAGATGCCTCAACCATTATGCCCAATACGATGATTTCCTGGATCTGCATTGAGGGAGTTACAGCCATGTAAATGTCGTTCGGGAGGATCCGGACGACGTGTATTCGACGCCGGTTGCACAACGTTGGAAGATCAATTGCAGGCAGCACATCTCTAGCAAATCGTACCGTTGTCGCACAAGAGCAAACAATTTTGTCGCGCCAGAAGCAACTTCATAAGGCACCATAATTCATTCAACGTGAAACCAGTATTGTTCACTTCAGAAAAAATACAAGTGCGCATGAGGGCCTTTTTTCAGACACCTCATACCTTAAGGTGAAATTGAAAAATGTAATGATTGCCCTATATAACCGTCATCCCATCTCGGCCGTGTCGATGAAGTTGATGCCCCGCTCGAGCGCGTAATCGAGCTGGCTGTGCGCTTCGGCTTCGCTATTCTGTTCGCCGAAGGTCATCGTGCCCAGGCAGATCCGGCTCACTTCCAGGCTGCTGGAACCGAGTCCGACCTTCGCCATCATGCTGGCTGTTTGCCGCGCAGCGCGCGTGCGCAATCCTTGATCAGGGCCGGCCCCGCGTAAATCAGGCCGCTGTACAGCTGCACCAGCTGCGCGCCCGCCTCGAACTTGGCCAAGGCATCCTTGCCCTGCATGATGCCGCCCACGCCGATGATGGGCAGTGCATCGCCCAGTTCCGCCTTCAGCAAACGGATGACATTGTTCGATAGTTCGAACACGGGCGCGCCCGACAGGCCGCCCGCTTCCGCGCCGTGCGGCATGCCTTCGACGGCGCTGCGCGACAGGGTCGTGTTGGTGGCGATGACGCCGTCGATGCGGTGGCGCGTGAGCGAGTCGGCGATGCTTTTCACCTGTTCGCCATCCATGTCCGGCGCGATTTTGAGAGCCAGCGGAACATAGCGCTTGTGCTGGTCGGCCAGGCGCGCCTGCGCTTGCTTCAGCTGCGACAGCAGGGCGTCAAGTTCCGACGCGCCCTGCAACTGGCGCAAATTCTTGGTGTTCGGCGACGAGATGTTCACCGTCACGTAGCTGGCGTAGGGGTAGACTTTTTCCAGGCACAGCAGGTAGTCGTCTGCCGCCCGCTCGATCGGCGTGTCGGCGTTCTTGCCGATGTTCAGGCCCAGCACGCCGGCGCGGTCCTGGTAAAACTTCGACGCCTGCACATTCGCCACGAAGGCGTCCACACCGCCATTGTTAAAACCCATGCGGTTGATGATGCCCTGCGCCTGCGGCAGGCGGAACATGCGCGGTTTCGGATTGCCGGCCTGCGCGCGCGGCGTGACGGTGCCCACTTCGATGGAGCCAAAACCCAGGTCGGCCAGCGCGTCGATGTAAGCGCCATCCTTGTCCAGGCCGGCGGCCAGGCCCACGGGATTCGGGAAGGTGATGCCCATCACGGTGCGCGGATCAAGAGCAGGCTTGCCGGCCAGCTTCGTCAGGCCCAGCGCGCTGGCACGTTTCAGGGCGGGCAGGGTGAGATGGTGGGCCGCTTCGGCATCCATCGAAAACAGCAGCGGGCGGGCGAGTGAGTACAGGAATTTTTCAGACATGGGGCGCTTTGAGTAGGTGTGCGGGCTGCCGGGAAGGGCTGGCGGCGCGCGAAATAAGTGCCGTATTTTACCGTGTTCCGCGCGGCTGCCGGGTGTATAGTTCCTGTTGGTAAAATGCAATATTGAAATCCTGATAATTTGCATTCGACCTTGGACTTTCCTGTTTCTTTTCTTTTCTCTTTACCTCATAAGCGAGACATCGATTGAAAAAGACACGCATATTGACGGCCATCGCCGCCGCCAGCGCACTGCTGTTGAGCCACCCGGCCCTGGCCCTGCCCAATACACAAGACACCCGCATGCTGAGCGAACCGGCCGTCTCCAGCCGCCATATCGCCTTCATCTATGCGGGCGATGTGTGGCTGTCGAACCTGGACGGCGGCGGCGCGCGGCGATTGACGTCCGACCTGGGCTACAAGTCCAACCCGGTGTTCTCGCCCGACGGCAGCCTGATCGCGTATAGCGCCAGCATCGACGGCAATGTCGACGTGTATGTGATCGCGGCGGCGGGCGGCGTGCCGCGCCGCCTGACTTTCCACCCGGGTGTTGATCTGGCGCAATCGTTCACGCCCGATGGCCAGGCCGTGATGTTCACTTCGCCCCGCGCCGCCTTCAATAACCGTTTCCAGAAGCTGTTGACGGTGCCGGTGGCGGGCGGCGTGGAAACGCAGCTGGAGATCCCCAACGCATCGCGCGCCACGTATTCGCCCGATGGCAAGCGCATCGCCTACAACCCGTTGGCGCCCGCCTTCAAGCAGTGGAAGCGCTACCGGGGCGGCACCAATTCCTGGCTGTGGCTGTTTTCGTCCAGCGACAAATCCATCGAAAAAATCCCCCAGCCGACTACGCGCTCGAACGACGTCGACCCCATGTGGCTGGGCGATACCGTGTACTTCCGCTCCGACCGCAACGGCGAATTCAATCTGTTTGCCTACGACGTGAAGACGAAGGCCGTGCGCCAGTTGACGCAGCATGCGGATTTCCCCGTGCTGAACGCGTCGGCGGCGAACGGCACCATCGTCTACGAGCAGGCCGGCTACCTGCACGCGTTTGACATCGCCAGCGGCCAGGCGCACAAGCTGAGCATCGGCGTGGCCAGCGACCTGGGGCAGACGCGCCCCCGCTGGGTCAAGAACGCGAAATATATCCGCGACGCCTCGATTTCGCCGTCGGGCGCGCGCATCGCCTTCGAGTACCGGGGCGAGATCGTCACCATCCCCGCCGACAAGGGCGACGTGCGCAATCTGACGCAGACGGCCGGCGCCCACGAGCGCACGCCCATCTGGTCGCCCGATGGCCGTTCGGTCGCGTATTTCTCGGACGAGTCGGGCGAGTATGAATTGCATGTGCGCTCGCAGGATGGCAAGGGCGCGGTGAAGAAACTCAAGCTCAATGGCAGCGGCTTCTATGACAACGCCGTCTGGTCGCCCGACAGCAAGAAGATCGCGTTTGCCGACAATGGCTGGAGCATGTACGTGATCGACGTTGGTAACGGCAAGGTGCAAAGAATAGCCACGGAACCGATGTATGGTGTCGACAAGAGCATGCGCGCCGCGTGGGCGCCCGATTCGCGCTGGCTGGCCTACACGCTCAATTCGCCCACTTACACGCGCAGCGCGTATATCTATTCCGTCGAGCAGAACAAGTCCATGCCGGTGACCGATGGCCTGTCCGATGTGGCCCAGCCCGTGTTCGACAAGAGCGGAAAATACCTGTACTTCTTCGCTTCGACGAATGCAGGCCCCAGCAACAACTGGTTCTCGCAGCAGAATGAAGACAACCTGGTGACGCGCACCGTATGGATGGCCGTGCTGCGGCGCGATTTGCCGTCGCCACTGATCAAGGAAAGCGACGAGGAAAAGGCGGCCGGCGCGGACGCCAAAATAGACACGGCGAGGGCGGAGCCGGAAGCGAAAAACGAGCCGAAGGTCGATCCGAAGACGGGCCGTGACGACCCGAAAGTGACCGTGGCGCCGGTGGCGCCGATCCACATCGATTTCGACGGCATTGCCACGCGCATCGTCGACCTGCCGCTGCCGGCCGCGCAGTTCTCCAGCCTGACCGCCGGCTCTGCGGGGCAGATCTTTTTGCTGCGCGAAAGCGATGGCAAGAAGGCCGTGCAGCGCTTCGATCTGAAACAACGCAAGGCGGAAACCGTGGTGGCGGAGGCCGATGATTTCGAGGTATCGGCCGACGGCAAGAAGCTGTTGTACCGCCACAAAGACAACTGGGCCATGGGTAGCGCCACGGGCAAGCTGCTGGCGCCAGGCGAAGGCAAGATCAAGGTCGACGCCATCGAAGTGAAAGCCGACCCGCGCGCCGAGTGGACGCAGATTTTCAACGAAGTCTGGCGCATCAACCGCGATTATTTCTATGATCCGGGCATGCACGGCGTGGACTGGAAAGCCATGCGCGACAAGTACGCCGTGTTCCTGCCCGAGCTGTCCAGCCGCGCCGACCTGAACCGCTTGATTCAGTGGATGTGCAGCGAACTGGCCGTGGGCCACCATCGCGGCGGCGGCGGCGACGATTTTATCGGGGCAAAGAAGGTGCCGGGGGGCTTGCTGGGCGCCGATTATGAAGTGAGCAATGGCCGTTACCGCTTCAAGAAGGTGTATGGTGGTTTGAACTGGAATCCGGCCCTGCGCGCGCCGCTGACGGAGCCGGGCCTGAACGTGAAGGCGGGTGAATATCTGCTGGCCGTCGACAGCCGGCCGCTGGCGCCTCCCACCAACTTGTACAGCGCCTTCGACAATACGGCCGGCAAGGCGATCGACCTCACTGTGGGACCATCGGCCGATGGCAAGGGCGCGCGCACCATCACGGTGGTGCCCGTGCCCAACGAGGATGCCTTGCGCAACCGCGACTGGATCGAGGGCAATATGAGCAAGGTCAATGCGGCAAGCAATGGCAAGATTGCCTACGTATACGTGCCCAATACGGCGGGCCTGGGCCACACCTATTTCAAGCGCTATTTCTTCCCGCAGGCGGACAAGCAGGCCATCATCGTTGACGAACGGTTCAATGGCGGCGGCAGCGTGGCCGATTACTATATCGAGATCTTGCAGAAGAAGGAAATCGCCTGGTGGACCATGCGTTACGGCGCCGACATGAAGACGCCGTCGGCCTCGATTCAGGGCCCGCGCGCCATGCTGATCGACGAGACGGCCGGTTCGGGCGGCGACCTGCTGCCGTGGATGTTCCGCAAAAATAAGCTGGGCCCGCTGATCGGCAAGGCCACCTGGGGCGGCCTGGTGGGCGTGTTGGGCTTCCCCGTGCTGATGGATGGCGGCTTCATCACGGCGCCTAACCTGGCGTTCTGGACGCGCGAGAATGGCTGGGGCGTGGAAAACGAAGGCGTGCCACCCGATATCGAAGTCGAGCAAACGCCAGCCGACATCATCGCCGGCCGCGATCCGCAGCTGGAAAAGGCGATTGAGGTGATCCAGGCCGAACTGGCAAGGAATCCGCCCGTGCGGCCTGCACGTCCTGCGTTTCCGGACAAGAGCAAGTAAGCTGTAAAGCAGGCATGTAAAAAAGGGGCGCAAGCCCCTTTTTTACATCACCGCCCACTGCCCCTTGATGCGTGCTTCCAGCGGCTTGAAGTTGATTTTATAGGCCATCTTCGGGCTTTGTTCGATCCAGTAGCCCAGGTAGATATACGGCAGGCCCAGTTCCTGCGCTTGGGCGATTTGCCACAGCACGTTGTAGGTGCCGTAGGAGGCGCCTACAACGTCGGGATCAAAAAAAGTGTAGACGGACGACAGGCCGTCGGCCAGCACGTCGATGATGCTGACCATGCGCAGCGTGCCTTCGGCATCGCGGAATTCCACCAGGCGCGTGTTGACCCGGCTTTGCAGCAGAAATTGCGCGTACTGGTCGCGGCTGTCCTGGTCCATGCCGCCGCCCGCGTGGCGCGTGCTCTGGTAGCGCAGGTACAGCTCGTAGTGCTCGTCGAGAAAGGACAGGCTGGCCACGCCCGCTTGCAGGTCGGCGTGCCGGTTCCAGGCGCGGCGCTGGTTGCGGTTGGGCGTGAAGGACTGCGCCACCACGCGCACGGGGATGCAGGCCTGGCAGCCGTCGCAATACGGTCGGTAGGTAAAAATGCCGCTGCGGCGAAAGCCGTTGCGCACCAGTTCCGAATACACGTCGCTGTTGATCAGGTGCGAAGGCGTGGCGACCTGCGAGCGGGCCTGGCGGTCGTCCAGGTAGCTGCACGGGTAGGGCGCCGTCGTGTAAAACTGCAGGGTGGCAAACGGTAGTTCGTTCAGGTGCGTCATGCTGATCCTGTCTGGTCTGTCCGCGGCAATGGAAATCTGCGTGAAGCTATCATAGCTTTTTTATGCCGCTGGCGCAGCCTGCCAATCGGTGATTTGCGCTGTTTCAATGGCGCTGCGTACATGGGCCAGGAAGCGCGCGCGCGAAATGGGCGCCGCGCCCAGCGAGGCCAGGTGTTTGGTTTCTTGCTGACAGTCAATCATGGCCACGCCGCGCGCCTGCAAAAAGCGCACGAGGTGCGCCAGCGCGATCTTCGAGCCATCCGAGACGCGGGCGAACATCGATTCGCCATAGAACATGCGCCCGATCGATACGCCATACGCGCCGCCCACCAGTTCACCATCGAGCCACAGTTCCGACGAGTGCGCGTAGCCCAGCTTGTGCAAGCCCGTGTAGCCGGCGATGATTTCGTCAGAAATCCAGGTGCCCGGGCCATCCTTGCGCGGCGCGGCGCAGGCGCGCATCACCCCTTCGAAATCACCGTCGAAGCGCAACTGCCAGCGCCCGTCTGTGGCGGCGCTGCGTTCGACCTTGCGCAGCGTCTTGGCCAGGCTGTCTGAGACCTTGAAGTCCTCCGTCATCAGCACCATGCGCGGATCGGTGCTCCACCACAGGATGGGCTGGCCTTCGGAAAACCAGGGGAAGATGCCGTGTTTGTAGGCATCGAGCAGGCGTGCGGGCGACAGGTCGGCGCCGGCCGCCAGCAGGCCGGGTGCTTCGTCCGTCAGGGCGCGCGAGACGTCGGGAAACGGGGTGTGGATGTCGAGCCAGGGAATCATGCGGCGTCAAAGTTGGCAGGTGGCAGGGGCTTACTCGGCATCCGTGCGCGCCATCGGGCGCGTGATGTCGCCCGTATGGACGCCATAGCTGCCGCCTTTGCGGATTTTCACGCGGTCGGCAAAGAACAGTTCCAGAGTGGCGCGAATGGTGGGAAAGGCCAGGTCATCCCAGGGAATCTGCGCTTCCGTAAACAGCTGCACGTCCAGGCTTTCGATGCCCGGTGCGAAATCGAGGTCGCGCAAACGCGCCAGGTAAAACAAGTGCACCTGGTGCACGCGCTGCACGTTCAGCATCGAAAACAGTGGACCCAGTTCGATATTGGCGCCCGCTTCCTCCACCGTTTCGCGCTCGGCCGCGTCGGAGGTCGTTTCATCGTTTTCCATGAAGCCGGCCGGCAGGGTCCAGTAGCCCAGGCGCGGCTCGATGGCGCGCTTGCACAGCAAGACCTGCAGCTGGCCATCTTCTTCCCAGACGGGAATCGAGCCGACCACCATTTTCGGGTTCTGGTAATGGATGGCGTCACAGTTGGCGCAGACATAGCGCAGACGGTTGTCGCCTTCCGGGATGGACAGGCTGACAGGATGGGCGCATTCGGAGCAGAATTTCATGGGCGGGCTTGGAGTAGGGATGGCATCAGCTAAGACGATAGTGTAACGCTTACTGTACACCGATTGCGCGCGGCGTGGCGTGACGGGCGGACACTATGCCAGCCGGCAATCGGCCGCAGCATGTAACGACGTTTTTAATTTAATGGCTCTATTGCAGCCGAAGTTGAGATAGCTATTGCCTAAGCCCCCTGTTTGCCCTTATAATTCGAGTGCGGGGTGGAGCAGTCTGGCAGCTCGTCGGGCTCATAACCCGAAGGTCACAGGTTCAAATCCTGTCCCCGCAACCAATACCTGAAAGCCGCTGACTCTTGAAAAAGATCAGCGGCTTTTTTCATTGCTGCCCAACGGCAAACGCCGGCAGGCGGGGCAGGCATGACATTGTCAAATCTTGCCCTTTACGCGGCGCAACAATCTGGTATATAATTCTGCTGCGGGGTGGAGCAGTCTGGCAGCTCGTCGGGCTCATAACCCGAAGGTCACAGGTTCAAATCCTGTCCCCGCAACCAATTCGAAGCCGCTGGTTCCTCGCAAGAGGGCCAGCGGTTTTTTCGTTTTAAAGTGCTTCGTTCCAAGGCGCTGCTTCTTGCTGCACTTGGCGCGCATACACCACCAGCCGCAAGTGGCGGTCCGCATCGATGGTCAGCGAGGTGTGCTCATAGGCGACCTTCTCGCCGTCGACTTCCAGGCGGCGCACGCCGGCGCACGGCGCATGCACGTCGTGGCGGCGCCACCATCGCTTGAATTCGGGCGAGACTTTTTCCAGTTCCTCCACCAGCGCGTGGATATCGGCTTCCTGCGCGGCGCGTGCGTAGTCGCGGCGAAAGCTCGACAGCATCAGCGGCGCCTGCTCTTCCCAGGCCATGAAGCGTGAGCGCAGCAGCGGATCGGTAAACAAGAGCCACAACAGATTGCGGCGCGAGGCAGCATGCGCACCGAAGCCAAACAGGGCATCCGCTTCGCCGTTAAACGCCAGCACGTCCCAGCGCAGGTTCAGCACATAGGCCGGATGCACCAGTTCGTGCATCAATCGGCGCACCGGCGGCGGCACCACGCAATACGTCTTGCCCTCTTCGGCAGGCGGACGCGCATGCGCCAGCAGGAACAGGTGGCGGCGCTCGCCTGCGTCCAGTTTCAGCACTTCGGCCAGCTTGTCGAGAAAGGCGCTGGAGACGCCGATGTCGCGCCCCTGCTCCAGCCAGGTGTACCAGGTCAACCCCACACCGGCCAGCGCCGCCACTTCTTCGCGGCGCAGTCCCGGCGTCCTGCGTCGTCCGCCGCCGGGCAAGCCGACCTCTTCGGGTGACAGCCGCGCGCGTCGCGCCTGCAGGTAGGCGGCCAGTTCGTGGCGGGTGCGGGCCAAAGTGCGCATGGTGCTGTCTTTCTTGTGAGCCTGTTGCTATCAGTAATAGCATAAACAGTTAAATTGTAATTGTTTATATTGTATTTCAGAATGCCTGCTTTCTTCCCGAAAGCTTGCCCATGTCTGACTCTTCTTCCTCCCGTGGCCTTGCGCCTGCCGCCACCGCGTTGCCGGCTACTGTCTACCTGATCGCCGTGGGCGCGTTCGCGCTGGGCATGGCGTCGTATGTGACGGCGGGCTTGATGCCGATGATCGCCGGCGCGTTTTCCATTTCCCTGGCGATGGCCGCACAACTGGTGACGGCATTTACCCTGGCCTACGGCCTCGGCTCGCCCCTGGCCGTGGCCATGCTGCCGGCGCGCGCGCAGCGCTCGGGCCTCTTGCTCGCCCTGGCCGTGTTCGTGCTGGCGAACGGGGCCAGCGCGCTGGCGTCCGGTTTCAGCACGCTGCTGGCATGGCGCGCCATTGCCGGCATCGGTGCCGGCGTCTACCTGGCGCTGGGCATCGCGGCGGCGGCCTGCGTGTCGGCGGCGCGGCAAAGGGGCAAGGCCATCGGCGTGATCATGGGCGGCATGGCCGGCGGCACGGTGCTGGGCGTGCCCCTGAGTTTGTTGCTGGCGCAGCAGCTGGGCTGGACGGCGGCCCTGTGGCTGGTGGCCATCCTCGGTGCGCTGGCGCTGGCGGGCTTGCTGTGGAAGCTGCCCCCGCTGCCGGCAGCACCGGCCATTTCATTGCGCCACAAGCTGGCCTTGCTGGCCGACGGGCAGGTGCTGGCCATCCTGCTGGTGTCCCTGCTGGCGGCGATTGCCAGCCTGGGCATGTACACGTTTATTGCGCCGCTGCTGGCGTGGTCCGCGCAGGGCGCAGCGCTTTCCGCCACGCCCTTCCTGTGGGCGTGGGGCGTGGGGGGGATCGTTGGCAGCGTGCTGGTCGGGCCATGGGCGGACAAAGTGGCGGCGCCGAAACTGACCCTGTTCATTTTGCTGCTGCTGGCGCTGGCCTTGTGCGCGCTGCCGCTGGCGGCCGGCTGGTCGGCGTGGCTGATGCTGGCGCCGATCACGCTGTGGGGCGCGGCTGGCTGGGCCCTGCAAGTGCCGCAAAACCAGCGGCTGCTGGCCGTGCGCGTGCGGCAGGGCGATGGCAACCTGGCCATCGCCCTCAACGAATCGGCGCTGTACCTGGGCAGCGCTATCGGCGCCGCCGCAGGTGGCTTGCTGCTCTTGCTCAACTGGCCCATGTGGTTGCTGGCGGCCAGCGCCGCCGTGGTGGCTGCTGCGGCGCTGTTGCTGCAGTTATTTCACGCGCGCCGGAACTAACGCTTCTTCGCCAGCTGCATGCCGACAGGCAGGGCGCGAATGCGCTTGCCCGTGGCGGCGAAGATGGCATTGCACAGGGCGGGCGCGATGGGCGGCGTGGCCGGTTCGCCTACGCCGCCCAGCTCCATGTCCAGGGTGCCCGGCACCAGGTGCGTGTGGATCACGCGTGGCGCATCGGCGGCGCGCAGCACGGCATAGTCGTGGAAATTGCTTTGCTCGACCCTGCCATTCTTGAAGCTGATCTCGCCGCTCATGGCCAGGGACAAGCCCATGATGCAGGCGCCCTCGATTTGCGAGCGCACGCGGTCCGGGTTGATCTGCGGGCCGCAATCCATGGCGATATCGACCCTGGGCACGCTGACTTCACCGGCCGCATTGATCTCCACCTCGATCACGGCCGCCACATAGGTGACGAAACTGTAGGATACGGCCAGGCCCAGTCCCCGTCCCTTGGGCAGCTTGCGGCCCCAGCCCGCCTTGGCTGTCGCCAGCTCGATCACGTGGCGCATGCGGCCTATGTCGACCGGATACTTCGCCGGGTCTTCGCCATAGTTCCAGCCATCGGACAGGTCGGCCGGGTTGATCTTGCGCGCGGGGCCCAGGAGTGCCAGCAGGTAGTCGCGATGGTCCTTTTTCGCTGCATGCGCCAGTTCGGCCGTGAACGACTGGATGGCAAACGCGTGCGGGATGTTCGACACGGAACGGAACCAGCCGATGCGCGTATGGGCCGGCACTTCGGGTACCTCGACGCGGATGTTCGCAATGGCGAAGGGCACGTTGATGGCCGACATGCCCAGCTCGAACGGCGCCTGCTTGTTCGCGCCGGCGGCAAAGGTCGAGGTGATGGTGGGCGCGGCCGTGCGGTGCAGCCAGGCCGTCGGCATGCCTTTGGCGTCGAGCGACGCTTCCAGCCGTTCGACGGACACCGTATGCAGGTAGTCGTGCTGCAGGTCGTCGTCGCGCGTCCACGTCAGCTTGACGGGTGCGCCATCCATGGCTTTCGACAGCAGCG
Organism: Janthinobacterium sp. UMAB-56; assembly: GCF_900095265.1. Lineage (GTDB taxonomy): Bacteria > Pseudomonadota > Gammaproteobacteria > Burkholderiales > Burkholderiaceae_D > Janthinobacterium. The sequence continues at coordinate 243,021 of NZ_LT607652.1, forward strand.
CCGCCTCGACGGCGAAATCGGGTTTCGACTTGCGCCCGAAGCCGCCGCCGAGCAGGGTCACGTGCACGGTTACGTCGTCATACGCCAGACCCAGGGCCTTGGCCACGTTGCTGCGCGTCGCCTGCGGCGCCTGCACGCAAGCCCATACTTCGGCCTTGCCGTCGACGATGCGCACGGTGGCGGCGGGCGGCTCCATGGTGGAGTGGGCCAGGTGGGGCAGATAGTATTCGGCACTGAATTTGCGTGCGGCGGGAGCGGCGGCCAGGGTGTCCACCGTCTTGCCCTGGTCGCGTGCCGGGCTGGCCGGCTGGCGCACGGCCGCTTCCAAGGTCTTGCGGAAGGCCTTCGAATCGTAGCCGCCATTCGGGCCATCATCCCATTCCAGCACCAGTGCTTCACGGCCCTTGATGGCGGCCCAGGTGTTGCTGGCGATGACGGCCACGCCGCCCAGCGGATTGAACATGGCCGGCGGCGGGCTGCCTGCCAGTTCGACGATGCGCAGCACCCCAGGCACTTTCAGGGCCGCCGTCTTGTCCACGCTTTTCAGCTTGCCGCCAAATACGGGAGGGCGGGCGATGACGGCATACGCCATGCCATCGAGGCGCGTGTCGATGCCGAAGTGGGTGTTACCCGTGACGATGTCGTGCAAGTCAATGCCGCGCGTGCTGGTTTGTCCAATGTAGCGCAACTCCTCCGCTGTTTTCAGGCGGATGCGCGCGCGCGGCGGCACCGGCAATCTGGCCGCTTCTTCGGCCAGCGCGCCGAACGACAGCGAGCGCCCGCTAGCCGCATGCACGACGGCATGGTTGGCGGCTTTGACTTCCGTTACAGGCACGTCCCAGCGCACGGCGGCCGCCGTTTCCAGCATCAGGCGCGCCGTGGCGCCCACGTGGCGCATGGCGCGGAACGAGTGGCGCATGCTGCGCGAACCGTCCGTATCCTGACTGCCGTAGCGCGCTTCGTCGGCGGGTGCCTGCTGCACGCGCACCTGTGCCCAGTCGGCGCCCAGTTCATCGGCCGCCACCATGGGCAGGCTGGTACGGATGCCCTGGCCCATTTCGGAGCGGTGCGCCACGATGGTGACGATGCCGTCGCTGCCGATCGACAGGAAGACCAGGGCGTCGTCGACCACGCCGCCGGCCATCTTGTCGCCGCCGTATTTGACGGCGTCGGCCGCCATCACCAGGCCGGAAGGGCCGGCCACCAGGCTCAGGGCGGCCAGCGCGCCGGCGGCCTTGAGCCAGTTGCGCCGCGCGGGCGAATGTGCGGCAGGATTGTCGAGGGTGCTCATTGGGCCGCTCCTTTTGCGTTGATGCTGCTCGCAGCCTGCTTGATGGCCGCATGGATGCGCGTATAGGTGCCGCAGCGGCAGATATTGCCGCTCATCGCTTCGCGGATTTGCTGGTCGTCCGGCGCCGGCGTCTTGTGCAGCAGGGCCGTGGCCGACATGATTTGCCCGGCCTGACAGTAGCCGCATTGGGGCACGCCGTGTTCCTGCCACGCTTGCTGCAGGGCCAGACCGACTTTGTCTTCGCCCACGGCTTCGATGGTGGTGATCTTCTTGCCGGCGGCGGCCGACATGGGCGTCACGCAGGAGCGTATGGCCTCGCCATCGAGGTGCACGGTGCAGGCGCCGCACAGGGCCATGCCGCAGCCGAATTTGGTGCCGGTCATGCCCAGTTCGTCGCGCAGGGCCCACAGCAGGGGCGTGTCTTCAGGCAGGGCAAGGTCGTGCTGCTTGCCATTGATGTTCAGGGTCGTCATGTGTATTCCTCTGAGTGGGGATGGTGCGGGGAAGCGCGACGGCCATCCGCCATACGGATGAGCGCATCAGTATGGGATGGTAGCACCAGCGGCCCGTGGCTGCAGGGCGTGGGGCCGGTGGCCGCCGTCGGGTGCCACTAAGGCAACCTGCTTCAGCGCGCCTGCTCCAGCTGCGCGTACACGACGTCGGCGATCTTGCCCAGCGCCTGTTTGGGCAGGCTCGCCGAGAGGGCATAACCGAGCTGGCCGTCGATCCAGTAAAACACGCTCAAGTCTTTTTCCTGCGTATAACGGAAGGCCGTTTCCTGCCGGTCGGCACGCTCCTTGGCCACGTACAGGGTCAGGCGCTGGCCTTTGCCATCTTCATACATGAATTGCGCTACGGGGCCGTCGCCATCGCCGGGCAGCAAGCGTCCGCCGATCAGCTGGTAGCCGAGCGGCGACAGCGCGGGCGGCTGCAGTTTTGTGCCCAGGCGTTTCGACAGCCACTGCACCAGGTGCGCCTCCTGTTCGCCCCCCACCTCCACGGGGTGGCGCACTTCGGGCGTGTAGACGGCGTGGGCGATGGCGGCGTTGCGCGCCAGGGCCAGGGGGCTGGCGCTGGCATGCACGCGATCGTCGCCGCGCAGCAGCCAGCCGCCCATGCCGCCAGCCAATACCAGCACGATAGCCGCTGCCGCCTGCATGGCGTGGCGCTGCCAGGCGCCATTCGCCGCCGGCGGGGCCGCCGCCTGGCGCAGGGCCGGCGGCACGGCTTCGTCCAGCACGGGATCGAACAGGGCGCGCAACTGGCGGTTCTGCTCGCGCCAGGCGGCTACCCTGGCGGCGTCCTGGGGATGCGCGCGCAGGTGGGCGTCGATAGCCGTGCGCTGCTCCTCGGGCAGGACGCCGTCGGCCAGGGCGTGCAATTGCGCTTCGCTGATGGCTTGCGTTGTCATTTCACGACTTTCAGGGTGGGTGGGCCGCCGCCCTGGCTGGCGGCCGGGCGGCCGTCGAGCAATTCGCGCAGCCGCTCGCGTCCGCGCGACAAACGCGACATGACGGTGCCGACGGGGATGCCCAAGGCGGCCGCAACCTGCTCATATGGCATCTGTTCCAGTGCGACAAGCAGGATGACTTCGCGCTGCGCCAAAGGCAAACGGGCCAGCGCCGCATCCATCTCGCCGATGGCGATGGCCTGCCCCGGCGCGTACTCGGGCGCGGGTAGCACGGCGTCGTCATCGAGCTCCTGCAGCGCCAGGCCGGGGCGGCGCAATTGATCCACGTGCAGGTTGTGCATGATGGAAAACAGCCAGGGCCGCATCTCGCCGCTGCGCTGCCACTGGCCGAACTTGCGCCAGGCCCGCTCCACGGTGTCCTGCACCAGGTCGTCCGCATGCAGTGCGCCTGCCAGCGCGCGCGCATAACGGCGCAGGCCGGGCAGGCAGGCTTGCAGCTGGCGGCTGTCCTCTTGCGTGGTCATCGTCGGGGCGGGCAGGGCTGCTTACGGTTTGACGACGTGCCACACGTTCTTGAAATTGTCGCCGGCCACGTCGCCCGGCTTCTTGTCTTCCTTGTACAGATATAGTGGCTTGCCCTTGTAGGTCAGTTGCATGGCACCGTTGTCTTCGCGCTTGATGCTGCCATACGGGGCGGCGGGTGCCGCTGCGGTGGCGATGACGGCGGGCCAGGCCACCAGGCAGCCGCCGCTGCAGGCGCTCTTGCCGCTGTCGGCAACATCCTTGTCGAACACATACACGGTCATGCCGCTGGCGTTGACCAGCATGCCGTTGGCGGGCATGACGTCGGCGGCAAAGGCGAGCGGGGCGGACAGCAGGGTAGCGACGACGGTGGCAGCAAAAGTGGTAAAGCGCATGATGGTCTCCTTGAGGTGTATGGGGCTTGCAAGGGATAGACGCGTGGTGCTCTCTGTTTATTCCCCCGCTGGCAGATTTTTTTTTGGCTGCAGGCTGGCCCACAGATGGGCGGCTGCCATGGTGCGGTGCGGGGCGTACTGGCGCAGCCACTGCTCCGTGCGCGCCATGTCCGGTTTTACCTCTTCGCCGAGCAGTTTTTGCAGGGCGGCGCGGATGGCCACGTCGCCGTGCAGCGAACAGTCGGCGTAGCCGTAGCCGCGCAGCAGCGCGTAATTGACGGTCCACGGGCCGATGCCCTTGACGGCCAGCAGCGCCTGCGAGATGGCTGCCACGTCGCCGGACTGCGGCAGCTCAAGCGACAGCTCTCCGTCGTTGACGAGATGCGCCAGGCGCAGCACGGTTTCCGCCTTGGCGCGCGAGAATTTGCGGCTGGTCAGTTCTTCCACCGACAGGCGTGCCACGTCGCGCGCCTCCGGGTAGCACCACAAGCCGCTACCGTGCTGGCGTCCTGCCAGTAAAATGAAGGTGCGGCGCAGGGCGATGGCAAACGGCAGGTTGATTTGCTGGCCGATGATCGCCCAGGTCAGCGCCTCGAAGGGGCTGGCCGATTGCACGATGCGCAAGCCCGGATTGACGCGCACCAAAGGCGCCAGCAGCGGGTCGTCGGCGGCCAGTTGCGCGAATGGCTGCGGGTCGATGCGCAGGCCGAGGATGTTCAGGAGGGCGCTGTGCAGGGGCGGTTGAAGGTCGCCATCGCCACCGCCTTCGATGTCTGCCTGGCAGACGGCCGTACCGTCCGTGAAGGCGACGTCCAGTACGACGCGGGCACCTTGCAGCAAGATGCCCTTGCGCAGTCCCGTAGGCGTGAGCTGCTCCGCCACGGCTTGCGTATCGCGGCTGTGGAAGGCGATGACGTCGTCGCGGCGGTAGCCGGCGGGCAGGGGGAAAGTCCAGTGCAGCAGGGTCATGGTGGGCAGGAAATCAGGGGCGTATCAGGGAGGGTATCAGGGAGGGTATCAGGGAGGGTATCAGGGAGGCGATGCGGGCGCATCGCGTTTCTTGCTTTTTGCCTTTAGCGCGCGCAGATGTCGGTACTGGGCTGGCTCAGGGCCGCCGCGTGCTGGATCTGCAGTGCATCGGGCACGCCATTTTTTACGGCCGTCAGTTCAGCCAGGATGGAAATGGCGATTTCGGCCGGCGTCTTGCTGCCGATGTACAGGCCGATGGGGCCGTGCAGACGCGCCAGCTGTTCCGCGCTGACGTCGAACTGCAGCAGCCGCTCGCGGCGCTTGGCATTGTTGGCGCGCGAGCCGATGGCGCCCACGTAAAAGGCAGGTGACTTGAGCGCCTCCATCAGGGCCAGGTCGTCGAGCTTGGGATCGTGCGTGAGGGCGACGACGGCGCTGCGGCTGTCGAGCTTTAATTCCAGCACCAGGTCGTCGGGCATGGCGTGCAGCAGCGGTACGCCGGGCACGTTCCAGCCACTGCGGTATTCTTCGCGCGGGTCGCAGACGATGACGTGGTAATCCATGGCCGTGGCGATTTGCGCCACGAAGCGCGACAGCTGGCTGGCGCCGATGATCAGCAAGCGCCAGCGCGGGCCGTGCTGCGTGGTGAGCGCCCCGTCTTCCAGGGCCAGCACGGCGCCCGGCGCGGCGCGCTGCAGGGTGACGGCGCCGCTGCCCAAATCGAGGCGGCGCTCGACCAGTTCATGGGCTTCCAGGCGCGCCAGCAGTTCGGCCACGCGGCTGCCCGCATGCAGCGGTTCGATGGCCAGTTCGATGGTGCCGCCGCAGGGCAGGCCGAAGCGATGCGCTTCGTCGGCGCTGATGCCGTAGCTGACGATGTCGGGCCGCGTGCGCACGATGCCGTGCACGCGCACGGTGTCGATCAAATCATCTTCGATACAGCCGCCGGAGACGGAACCGACCACCGTGCCATCGTCGCAGATGGCCAGTGTGGCGCCCACGGGGCGGGGGCTGGAACCCCAGGTCTTGATGACGGTGACGAGTTCGCAGCGGTGGCCGGCGGCGAGCCAGGCTGCGCTGGTTTTCAGAACTTCAAGGTCGATGCTGTCCATGGGGCGCAGAAGGAAAGCCGCAGCTACGCGGCAAAGTATGGAAAAGTATTCAAGATTATGGATATACTACCTGCTCCACCACCCTGCGGAGAATTTTCATGTCAAATGAAGTCAAGACGCAAGAAGAGGGTATTCCCAAGTTCGGCAAGCTGCTCATTGTGCTGTTTTTAGCCGTGGTGTTTTGCGGCGCCCTGACCTGGATCATGGGCACCTATTTCCCGAACTTCCCCGGCGCCTGAGCAAACCTGCTGCATCAGGCGCCTTTGGCATTCAAGGCTTCAGCGGCTTCTTTGCCGCCTGCTTGGCGCGCACGTCGGCGACGGCGCGGTTGACGGCGGCCATGCGCGAGTTGGTGCCAGGGTGCAGGGCCGTGTAGCCATTGGCGACCGTGGCCGGCACTTGCGTGGCCAGGCGCTGCCAGAAGCGGGCCGCGTTGTCGATATTGTAGCCGGCGCGCGCCAGCAGGTAGATGGCCAGGGTATCGGCTTGCACGTCGAGTTCCTGCGGCATGGCCTTGATGCCGGCGGCGCCCGTCAGCATCGATACGTCGGGTTGCACGGCGCCCAGGCTGTCGATGATGCTGCCGGCCGTCCCTGCCGTGCGCTGGCTGCGCGCGTGGTCGAGGATGTTGTGCGCCATTTCGCGGGCGATCACGAAGGCGATGCCTTCGTCGTTTTGCGCCGCATTGAGCATGCCGCGCGTGAGCATGATGCGCGCGCCGTCCGAGTAGGCGTTGACATTGTCCGCATTGCCCAGGGCAACGCGGAAAGCGCAGGCGCGCGTGACGGGGATTTTGAGGTCCTGCTGCTGGCCATCGCGGCCGATGGTCATGGTCAGGCTCGCGCTTTTCGAGGCCAGCGGGCCGACGATGGCGCCGAACGGGCCTTCCGCTTTCGGGCCGGCCGGCAGCGGCTTGCCTTCGGCGGCCAGCAAGTCGTCGCCCTTGCGCAGGCCGGCGCGGGCGGCGCCGCTGCCCGGCAAGACGCCAGATACCTGCATCTGTTCGCCGTAGCCTAGCGCCGCCTGCGCCGCGTCGGCATAGGGACCAGGGTAGGAATATTTATTCTGCGCCGTAAAGCCCAGCAGGTTGCGCGCATATGACTTGCACAGGTCCGCATTGTTGATCAGCAGGGGCGCCGAGACTTTCGACAGGCGGTCCTGCAGCGCCACCATTTTCACCAGCTCTTCCTGCGCCGCCTTTTGCTGCGCCGTCGGCGCAGGCGCATCGGGCGCGGGTACGATATTGAACGGACCGCTGACATGCGTCGTCGGCGTAGTGCAGCCGGCGAGGATGGCCGCACTGGCCAGCAGGAGGGGAGTGGCCAATCGGCGCAGCGAAGTCTGGGCTGTGTTCAGATGGCGGAAACCTGGCATAAGAAAATCCTTAATGTTTGCCGGTGCTGCCGAAACCGCCAACACCGCGTTCGCTGTCGCCGAATTCCTCGACGACCTTAAAGCCCACTTGCAGCACCGGCACGATAATCAGTTGCGCCAGGCGTTCCATGGGATTGAGCGTGAAAGCGCTCTGGCCCCGGTTCCAGGTCGATACCATCAGCTGGCCCTGGTAATCGGAGTCGATCAAGCCTACCAGATTCCCCAAGACGATGCCGTTTTTGTGGCCCATGCCGCTGCGCGGCAAAATCATTGCCGCATACGACGGGTCGCCGATGTGGATGGCCAGGCCGGTGGGAATGAGCACGGTCTGTCCCGCTTCGATGGTGATCGCCTCGTCTATGCAGGCGCGCAGGTCCAGGCCGGCGCTGCCGGGCGTGGCGTAGGCTGGCAGCAGTTCTTGCATGCGGGCGTCGAGGATCTTGATATCGATATTTTTCATGAATCTGATTAACTGAGCTAAGTCGTATAGAGGGTTACTTGAGGAGCGAATTTTTTGCCAGGCGTTTCGAGATTTCCGAAATCAGCTGGCGCGCCAGGTTCAGTTTCGAGGCGCGCGGCAGCACGGTATGGCCTTCCTCGTCGAACAGGATGATGGTGTTGTCGTCCTGGCCGAAGGTGTTCTGGCCGATATTGCCGACCAGCAAGGGAATGCCTTTTTTCTCGCGCTTGGTCGAACCGAATTCCACCAGGTTTTCCGATTCGGCGGCAAAGCCCACGCAGTAGGGATAGCCGGCCAGGTTGGTGCGCGCCGCCACGGTGGCCAAAATATCGGGATTTTGCGCGAACTGCAGTTCCGGCACGGAGCCGTCGGCCTGCTTTTTCATCTTCTGTTCGCTGGCGTTGGCCACGCGCCAGTCGGCCACGGCGGCCACGGCGACAAAGACATGCTGGCCGTCGACGTGGGCCAGTACGGCATCATGCATCTGCTGCGCGCTTTGCACATCGATGCGGCGCACGCCAAACGGCGCGTCCAGGGCCGTGGGGCCGGAAATGAGCAGTACCTCGGCGCCCGCTTCGCGCGCCGCGCGCGCCACCGCATAGCCCATCTTGCCCGAGGACAGATTGGTGATGCCGCGCACGGGGTCGATGGCTTCAAAGGTGGGGCCGGCCGTGACCAGCACGCGCTTGCCCGCCAGGACTTTCGGCTGGAAGGCGGCGATCAGCTCTGTCAAGAGCTGTTCCGGTTCCAGCATGCGGCCCAGGCCTACTTCGCCACACGCCTGTTCGCCGGCGGCCGGGCCGAACAGCTTGATGCCGTCGTCGCGCAGCTGCTGCACATTGCGCTGCGTGGCGGGGTTCTGCCACATTTCCACGTTCATGGCCGGCGCTACCAGCAATGGCAGGTGGGCCGGGCGGGCCAGGCACAGGGTCGAGAGCAGGTCGTCGCACACGCCATGCGCGAGCTTGCGAAGAAAGTCGGCCGAACACGGCGCGATCAGGATGGCATCCGCATGGCGCGTCAAATCGATATGCGCCATGTTGTTGTCTATGCGCGCATCCCACTGGCTCGTGTGCACGGGCTGGCCCGACAGGGCCTGCATCGTCACGGCCGTGATGAAGTGGCTGGCCGCATCCGTCATCACCACTTGCACCGAGGCGCCGGCCTTTGTCAGCGCACGGCACAGTTCCGCCGCCTTGTAGCAGGCGACGCCGCCCGAGAGTCCCAGGACGATTTTTTTGCCGGACAATTCCATGCCGTTCTCCTGCGTGTTTATTTGTTTACCCGGCGCAGTTCATCGATGATGAACAGGGCCGCGCCGATGCAGATGGCGCTGTCGGCGATGTTGAAGGCGGGGAAATGGCCCCAGCTTTTCCAGTGGAAGTCGAGGAAGTCGACCACATGGCCGTAGATCAGGCGGTCGATGGCGTTGCCCAGCGCGCCGCCAAGGATCAGCGCCAGGGCCCAGCAGAACATGCGCTGGCCGGCGTGCTTTTTCAGCAGATAAATGATGTAGATGGCGGCCGCCAGGGCGATGCCGGTAAAGAAATAGCGCTGCCAGCCGCCCTGGTCGGACAGGAAGCTGAACGCGGCGCCCTTGTTATACGCGAGTACCAGGTTGAAATACGAGGTGATGACCATCTCTTGCGCATAGCGGAAGGTCTTGAGTATCGTGATCTTGGTGATCTGGTCGAACAGGATGACGATGGCGGCAATGCCCAGCCAGGGCACGAGCGACGATGAGGAAGACGATTTCGATGAAAAACGGTTTTTAGTGGCCATATTTTTCCAGGGAAGATAAAGCCGCCGCCTGGCAGCAGGCGGCGGTTGCAAGCGGGACGCAGGCAGCGCCCCGGGGTGACAGTCTATGCGAAACGGCGAGATTCGCCCTTTCCAAACAGATTGCTGACGCAGCGGCCGCACAGGGTAGCATGCGCCGCATCCGTGCCCACATCGCTGCGGTAGTGCCAGCAGCGCTCGCACTTCGGCGCCGTCGATGCTGCCACGACCACTTCCTCGGCCGCTTCCTCAAGCACTTCGACAACGCTGGCCTGCGAGGTGATGAAGACGAATTTCAAGTCGTCGCCCAGGGTCGTCAACAGCTTGTACTTCATCGGCGCAGCCTTGATCGTCAGTTCCGCCTGCAGCGAGGAACCGATGGCGCCCGAGGTGCGCAAGTCTTCCAGCTGCTTCGTCACGTCCGTGCGCACGGCGCGCAGTGCCGTGTATTTTTCCAGCAGGTTGGCGGCGTCCGCTACTTCCGGCAGCTGCCACCAGGTTTGCGTGAAGATGGTTTCATCGCTGGCGGCGTAAGCCTCGGCGCCAGCGAAGACGGCCCACGCTTCCTCTGCCGTGAACGACAGGGCCGGGGCCATCAGGCGCAGCAGGCTTTGCGTGATATGCCACAGTGCGGTTTGCGCCGAGCGGCGCGCTTGCGAGCTCAAGGCGGAGGTGTACAGGCGGTCCTTCAGGATGTCCAGGTAGAAGCCGCCCAGGTCTTCCGAGCAGTAGGTCTGCAGCTTCGAGACCACGGGGTGGAATTCGTAGCGCGCGTAGTTGTTCTCGATTTGCGTTTGCAGCGAGGCCATGTTGGCCAGCGCATAGCGGTCGATTTCGAACATCTCCGCCACCGGCACGGCATCCGTGGCCGGATTGAAGTCCGAGGTATTGGCCAGCAGGAAGCGCAGGGTGTTGCGGATGCGGCGGTACGATTCCGTCACGCGTTTCAGGATTTCGTCGGAGATCGACAGCTCGCCCGTGTAGTCGGTCGAGGCGATCCACAGACGCAGGATGTCGGCGCCCAGGGTGTCCGAGATTTTTTGCGGCGCCAGCGTATTGCCCAGCGATTTGGACATCTTCTTGCCTTCGCCATCGACCGTGAAGCCGTGCGTCAGCAGGGCTTTATACGGTGGACGGCCATTCAGCATGGACGACACCAGCAGCGACGAGTGGAACCAGCCGCGATGCTGGTCCGAGCCTTCCAGGTACAGGTCGGCCGGGAATTGCAGTTGCGTCGAATGCGAGCCATGCGCTTGCGGGCCGCCCAGCACTGTCTGGTGCGTGGCGCCGGAATCGAACCACACGTCCAGCGTGTCCTTGTTCTTGGCGTAGATGGCCGCTTCGTCGCCGATCAGGTCTTGCAAGTCCAGCGCCTGCCATGCCTCGATGCCGTCCTTTTCGATCAGCTTGGCCACTTGCTCCAGCAATTCCGGCGTGCGCGGATGCAGGTCGCCCGTTTCCTTGTGCACGATGAAGGCCATCGGCACGCCCCACTGGCGCTGGCGCGACAAGGTCCAGTCGGGACGGTTGGCGATCATGCCGTGCAGGCGCGCCTGGCCCCAGTCCGGGAAGAACTCGGTGTCGGCGATGCCTTTCAGGGCCGTCTCGCGCAGGGTCGGGCCGCCGTCTTTCGGCGTCACGTCCATGCCGGCGAACCACTGCGACGTGGCGCGGTAGATGATCGGCGTCTTATGGCGCCAGCAGTGCATGTAGCTGTGGTCGAACATCTTGACTTCGAACAGCGCACCCGCTTCGCGCAGGGCGTTGCAGATCGGTTTCGATGCTTCCCAGATGGTCATGCCGCCGAACAGGGGCAGGGTCGAGGCGAACTTGCCGTCGCCCATGACGGGCTTGATGATGTCGTCGTCCTTCATGCCGTGCGCCTTGCACGAGATGAAGTCGTCCAGGCCATAGGCGGGCGCCGAGTGCACCACGCCCGTGCCGCTTTCCGTGGTCACGTATTCGGCCAGATACAGCGGCGACAGACGGTCATAGAAAGTGTCGGCCGCGTGCAGCGGGTGACGGAAGCTGATGCCGGCCAGGGCCGCGCCGTCGCAGGTAGCGATCGTCGTGCCTTCGAGCTTGAAGCGCGCCAGGCTGGCCACGACCAGGTCTTGCGCCAGGATCAGCAGCAGCGGCTGGCCATCGCGCTCGGTCTTCACCAGCGAATACTTCACCTCCGGGTGCACGTTCAGCGCTTGGTTCGACGGGATGGTCCACGGCGTGGTGGTCCAGATGACGATGAAACCGTTATCCGTCGGCAGGGCAGGCAGGCCGAAGGCGGCCGCCAGTTTTTCCGGCTCGGCGAATTTGAACCCGACGTCGATGGCGGGATCGCGTTTTTCCGCGTATTCCACTTCCGCCTCGGCCAGCGCCGACTGGCAGTCGAAACACCAGTTGACCGGTTTCAGACCACGGTAGACATAGCCTTTTTCCAGCAGCTTGCCCAGCGCGCGCAATTCGTCCGCTTCATTGCCGTGCGCCATGGTCAGATACGGGTTGTCCCACTCGCCGAGCACGCCCAGACGAATAAAGTCCTTCTTCTGGCGCTCGACTTGCACGTTGGCGTAGGCGCGGGCCTTTTCCAGCACGTCGGCCGTCGGCAGGTTCTTGCCGTGCAGTTTTTCGATCTGGATCTCGATCGGCATGCCGTGGCAATCCCAGCCTGGTACATACGGTGCGTCGAAACCGGACAGCGAGCGCGACTTGACGACCATGTCTTTCAGGATCTTGTTGACGGCGTGGCCCAGGTGGATGTCGCCATTCGCGTACGGCGGGCCGTCATGCAGGATGAATTTCGGACGGCCGGCGGCAGCCTTGCGCACGCGCTCGTAAATTTTCTTGTCTTGCCATTGCTGTACCCATTGCGGTTCGCGCTTGGCCATGTCGCCGCGCATCGGGAACGGGGTTTCCGTCATGTTGACCGGGTATTTGCTTTCAGGCTTCTTGTTCTGCTTGGGCGTGGCTGGCTTGTTTTGATCGGACATAATCTTCTTTAATGGTGTGGAGTATATTTTTGCAGCGGGTTTGCGGCGACAGGCGCCGCCAGTCGACGGAGTTGGCCGGCGTCAAATTCGGTCGGTGGCGGTAATGGCGCCGCTGCGCTGCTCAAAATAGGCGCGCGCCTGGTTCGAGTCGCGCTCGATGGCGGCCGTCAGGGTGGGCAAGTCGTCGTACTTTTCTTCGTCGCGCAGCTTTTGCAGGAATTCCACGCGCACCAGCGTGCCGTAACAGGACTGGGCGAAATCAAACAGATGCACTTCCAGCAAGACGCGGCCGCTGTCGTCGACGGTGGGGCGCACGCCCAGGCTGGCCACGGCGGGCAAGGGCATTGGCCCCAGGCCGTGTACCTGCACGATGAAGATGCCGGACAGGGCGGGGCGGTGCGCCACGCGCAGGTTCAAGGTGGGGAAGCCGAGGGTGCGGCCCAGCTTCTGGCCGTGGATCACGTGACCGGAAATGGCGTAGGGATGACCGAGCAGCTGCGTGGCCAGCGGGAAGTCACCTGCCGCCAGGGCCAGGCGCACGGCGGACGAGGAGATGCGCGTGCTGCCATTCATCACGGTCGGTAATGTTTCGACATGGAAACCGTATTCGCGGCCCGCTTCCTGCAGCATGGCCACGTCGCCGGCGCGCCGGGCGCCATAGCAAAAGTCGTCGCCGACCATCAGCCATTTCACGTGCAAGCCGTCGACGAGGACTTTTTCCGTGAATTCCTGCGGCGTCAAGGCGGCGAACTGGGCGCTGAAGTGCTCGACGACGACTCGGTCGATGCCGGCATCGTCCAGCGATTGCAGCTTGTCGCGCAAGTTGGCGATGCGCTGCGGGGCTTTGGACAGGTCGCCCGCGCGCTGCGCGAAGAATTCGCGCGGGTGCGGTTCGAACGTCATCACGGCCGCTTCAATGCCGAGTTCGGTCGCGGCGCCGCGCACGCGCGCCAGCAAGGCTTGATGGCCGATGTGGACACCGTCAAAATTGCCGATGGTCAGAGCGCAAGGCGCTCGTGCCTGGGCATTGGGAAGTCCGCGGAATACCTTCATAGGAATCTGATGAAAAACTGTGCCAAAAGGGGGATTATACGGACTGTTTCAGGGATGCACACCCGGCAGGGCTGGCGCAGGGGCAATTTCCCTGCTGAAATGATAAAAAGCGTTGCCGGCAAGTGTGCTGGCAACGCTTTTTTGTGGCACTCGACTAGCTGCCCGACACTATCCTGAGGATGGTGTCTTACTTGTTCATCAGAACCCAGTAACGTGCCAGGTCTGCCGCGCCATCGGTGCCCTTGACAGTTTTCAGCACAGTCGATGCGTTGGCTTTCTTGCCTGCGTGGATGTAGGCGATGCCCAGATGCAGCTTGGCTTCTTCCGCATACTTGGCGGTGCCCATTTTCACGGCGTCGTTCATCAAGCCCAGGCCCTTGTCAGCCTGGCCATCGTACACCAGGGCGAAGCCCAGCTTGCTCAAGCTGTCGGCGTCCTTGTTCTTCACGTATTCCGCTTCCGACTTGGCCGCGCTGGCTTTGAAGTCAGCCTGGGTTTTCAGGGCCAGGTCTTTCAGGCGCTGGTGACGTGCGGCATCGGCACCGGTGCCCAGCACGCCTTTTTTGTAGCCTTGCTCGATGATGCTCAAAGCTTCGCCAGGATTGCCCGCTTGCAGGGCCAGTTGGCTGATTTCCATGTATTCGGACGGCTTGGTGAACAGGCCGTTGGCCAGGCGCAGGCGCTGAACGTCCAGGCCCAGGCGTTGCGAGAAGCCAGGCTTGCCCGAAACGCGGTTCAGCAGGTCAGCCCAGTAGCTGGTCTTTGGATAGCTGCCGGCCAGTTTTTCCAGGGTGGCTACATAGCCGGCCTTGTCGTTCTGCTTCAACTGGATGTTGGCCAGCATTTGCAGGCTGCCTTCCGAGTTGCCGCCGCGCGCTTGCAGTTCCTTGGCCGCTTCGGCGTAGTTGCCGCTCACGTAGTAAGTCTGGATCAGCAGTTCGCGCATCTGCGAGTCTTCGCGGTCTTTCAGCGAACGCTTGATCCAGGTGATGGTGTTTGGCCAGTCTTTGGCGCGGTAGTACATGCCTGCCAGCGCTTGCGTGAATTTGGGGGCTTCGGAGGCGCTCAGGCGGCCGGAATTGATGACGGCTTCAAAAGCCTTGATGGCGGCGCCGTTATCGCCGGCGGCGGCGGCGGCCGAGGCGCGCACGCGCTCGATCTGATAGCTTTCAAAGGCGGTCTTGTTGCTGACGTTGTCAGCTTCGCGCAGCTTGGCCAGCGCTTCCTTGTTTTTGCCGCTGCTAGCGAGTTTTTGCGCTTCTTGCAGTGGCTTGCCCACTTCGGCACGCACGGTGTCCGCGGCGTATGCCAGCGAGCCCAGGCCGATTACGGGAGTTGCTGCGGTAAAACCGATAGCGGCCATGACGAGGCCGAGATGAGCGAGACGAAACTTGGACATAAGAAAGTCTTTCAGTAAAAAGCGAATAGGCAGGAAGTCCTGCCTATTCGGATGTAAAGAGAACCTGATTGCTGCAGCTTACTGGAATTGTTCGTTGCCGACCAGACCGATTTTGGTCACGCCCAGACGCTGCGCCGACGCCATCACACCGGCGACGACTTTGTATTCCACCAGCTTGTTCGGACGCAGATGCACTTCCGGCTGGTCTGCTTGCGCAGCAACGTTGCTCAGCTTGGCTTCCAGCGAAGCGCGGTCAGGAACGACCTGATTGTCCCACAAGATCGTACCGTCAAAATCGACATCGATCGTGACAACCACCGGTTCGGTTGTCGGTGGCGGCGGGGTGCCGACCGGCATGTTCAAGTTCACCGAGTGGTTTTGCTTAGGAATCGTGATGATCAACATGATAATCAGCACCAGCATCACGTCGATGAGGGGCGTCATGTTCAGTTCCATCATTGGTTCCGGATCCGCGCCTGCTGCGCTTCCCGAACCGACATTCATACTCATAGTGTTTCCTTTAAGAAGTCCAACGAAGCACCGGGCGAAACTGCCGCCCGGTCAGCTTCCGGCAGTGGCGTCCCCCTATTGCCGGGACGCCGCTGCCAGCCGCTATCAGCCCTTGTCAGGTGGTTCGGTGATGAAGCCGACCTTCTGGATCCCGGCACGTTGGGTCGTGTAAATAACCCGGCCGATCGATTCGTAGCGTGTTTCTTGGTCGCCACGAACGTGTACTTCCGGCTGCGGTACTTTCACTGCTTCAACTTTAAGATAATCGAACAGTTCGTTCGTGTCTTTCAGTCTGGTCTGGCCCAGGTAAATCTCGCCATCCTTGTTAACAACGATGTTAACGTTCTCTGGCTTGGTTTGCAGGGCTTGATTGGCCTCAATCGGCAGATCGATTTTCTGCAGCTTGAGGACAACTGGACTTGTAATCAAGAAAATGATCAGCAAAACCAACATGATGTCGACGAGCGGCGTCGTGTTGATTTCTGACATTACTTGATCTTCATCTCCGCTGTCGGAGCCGACGGACATCGACATGATTCTTATCCGATCTTTTTAGCGCCGGCAGCACGGCCAGCTTCGCTGGTCGACATGGCGCCGGAGATCAGTACCGAGTGAACGTCGGCGCTGAACGAGCGGATGTCTTCCATTGCGGATTTGTTACGACGTACCAGCCAGTTGTAACCCAGAACGGCAGGAACGGCGACCAGCAGACCGAAAGCGGTCATGATCAGTGCTTCACCAACTGGACCTGCAACTTTGTCGATCGATGCGTTACCGGTCATGCCGATAGCGGTCAGCGCGCCGTAAATACCCCACACGGTACCGAACAGACCGATAAACGGTGCGGTCGAACCAACGGTTGCCAGGAACGACAGGCCATCTTGCAGACGCGATTGGACTTTGTCCGAAGCGCGCTGGATCGACATCGTTACCCAGGTCGACAGATCGATTTGTTCCAGCAGGGCGCCGTCATGGTGGGCCGTTGCCTTGGTGCCCGATTCAGCGATGAAGCGGAATGGCGAGCCTTCGGTCAGGGTTGCCGAACCAGCAGCGATCGAAGGAGCTTTCCAGAATTTGGCAGCGGCTTCTTTGGCTTGCTTGAAGATCTTCATTTGATCGATCAGCTTGGTGATGATGATGTACCAGCTGCCGATCGACATGATGGACAGGATGATCAGGGTGGCGCGTGGCACGAAGCCACCGTCCCATACTGCGGACAGGCCGAACGGGTTGTGCACTTCTTCGGTTTTGGCTGGAGCGGCTGCGTCAGCGGCTGGAGCTGCGGCGTCTGCTGCTGGAGCGGCGGCATCTGCGGCAACTGGTGCTGGAGCAGCGTCTGCCGCAGGAGCCGAAGCGGCAGCCGATGCTGGCGCGTCAGCGAATGCCGGAGCTGCTACCAGAGCGGTAGTAGCGGTAACGGACAACAGAACCGCGGCAAAAAATGCGGACAAACGGGTATTCTTAAACATGCTTCCTCCAAAATTAAAAATAACAGATCGCTGAACGTAATGACAACGAAATCATGGTGTGAGACAGGGGATAACTGTCTCGGGTGTTAATCCAGCGACCAAACGTATTGCATTTGCTGCCAGCCTTGTTCCGGCTTGCCGTCAACTGTTGCCGGCTTAAATGTACAGCGGCTGATACCTTGCACCGCAGCTTTATCCAGGTCTCTGAAGCCGCTGGACTTCACGATCTTCGAATCAGCGACCTTGCCGTCCACACCGATCAGGAACGACAGTGTCACCACACCGGTTTCCTCATTGCGCTGCGACGACTTTGGATAAGCCGGTTTTTCGCAGACACTGAAGTCAACCACGGCCGGCGTACGCACCGATTTGGCTGGTCCAGGAGTTGGCGCAGGCTGTGCAGGCGGTGCTGGCGGCGCCAATACATTCGTGGCTGGCTTCACCGCAGTCGTATTTGCAATCACGTTTTGCGGTGGTGGCGGCTGCTGCACGTTCACCTCGACTGGCGGAATGAATGGCGGTGGTGGCGCTTTCATTTCTGGCGGCGGTGGTGGCGGTGGAAGATCCTTCGGTGGAGGCGGTTTGACTTCCTCGATAATCTTGGTTTCAACCGGTTCCATCATTTTGGTGACCAACCGCTTGCCCAAGCCCGTCGCGATCCCGTAAGCCGCGAGAACGTGCAGCAGGACAACGACGGTTATGCCTGTGTAGTTCTTGGGACTTTTCTCGTTCGAAAAATTCATGCCTGCTTTCTCCAAATACCATCTCTTGTCTTGCAACTGAACCCCAAAATGACGACACAAAGCTCCAGCCGTATCCGGGACGTCGCCGAATTATACATACGAATTCTTTATTTTACACAGATTTTTAACGCCTAAAACCGGTTAAATTTTTGGCGCTTTTGCGCCCTGAAAACGTACTTGCTTATGTCATCTTTGCACGCTTTCGGACAGAAAAAAAGGCGGTCTTATCGGTTTTTTACAGCCGTTTTGGGCGACCGCTGCTAAGTTCTCCGATGTGCCGATCTGGCGGAATTATATTTCGTGATATTCAATATGGAAACTGCTAAATTTGGACAAAAATCTTTCTTTTTGGAAATGTTTTGCCTCGGAACCAGACCACTTAGCCATCCGCACGCACCAAACGGGTGCGCAACGCACTTCACCCAGGTCAAAAAAGGCGCTCATGACAGCTCTTTTGACGCCGCCAGGCCATACGGAATTCCTATACAGGCATAGGATGCGCTTATGTTCTTGCTAAAATAATTATCAAGAAGATCACTTATGGCCGTGCCGGTGCATCGTCGCGCCGGTTGCGCTTCTCGCGCCGGCAATTCAAAGTGCCCAGCACCACGCCTTGCGGATCGACCGTATCGAGGTGCACATCGAAGCCCCACAGCCGTGCCACATGCTTGAGCACCTCGGCTGCCTGCTGGTTCAGCGGGCGGCGCTGGAATTGCGTGTGACGCAGGGTCAAGGCGCGGTCGTCGCGCGTATTCACGGACCACACCTGGATGTTCGGTTCGCGGTTGCCCAGGTTGTACTGTTCCGCCAGTTGCTGGCGCACGTAGCGGTAGCCGGCATCGTCGTGGATGGCGGAAATGGCCAGCTTTTCATTCTTGTCGTCGTCGAGCACGGCAAAGAAGTGGAATTCGCGGATCAGCCGCGGCGACAGATACTGGGCGATGAAGCTTTCATCCTTGAAATTGCGCATGGCGAAGTCCAGGCTCTTGCGCCAGTCCGTGCCGGCCATGTCGGGGAACCAGGCGCGGTCTTCGTCCGTCGGGTGTTCGCAGATGCGGCGGATGTCGCTCATCATGGCAAACCCCAGCGCATACGGGTTGATGCCGCTGTAATACGGGCTGTCGATGGGTGGCTGGTAGACTACATTGGTATGGCTTTTCAGAAATTCCATCATGAAGCCGTCGCCGACCACGCCTTCGTCATACAACTGGTTGAGGATCGTGTAGTGCCAGAAGGTGGCCCAGCCCTCGTTCATCACCTGGGTTTGCCGCTGTGGATAGAAGTACTGGGAAATCTTGCGCACGATGCGGACCATTTCGCGCTGCCAGGGTTCCAGCAGCGGCGCGTACTTCTCTATAAAGTACAGCAGGTTTTCTTCGGGTTCGGGCGGAAAGCGGGGCGCGGCCTTGCGCTGGTCTTCCTCGTCCTCGTCATCCTCGCGCCGGGGCAGGGTGCGCCACAGCTGGTTGATCTGTGACTGCACATAGGCTTCGCGCTCCTTCTGGCGCGCATATTCCTTCGCCATTGACAGTTTCGCCGGGCGCTTGTAGCGGTCCACGCCATAGTTCTGGATGGCGTGGCAAGAGTCGAGCAGCAGTTCCACGGCATCGACGCCGTGGCGCTGCTCGCATTCGGCGATGTAATTCTTGGCAAACACCATATAGTCGATGATGGCGTCCGCATCGGTCCAGGCGCGGAACAGATAGTTGCCCTTGAAGAAGGAGTTGTGGCCGTAGGCCGCATGCGCGATCACCAGCGACTGCATGGTCAGGCTATTTTCCTCCATTAAATAGGCGATGCACGGATTCGAGTTGATGACGATCTCGTAGGCCAGGCCCATCTGGCCCCGCCTGTAGCTTTTCTCGGTAGAAAGAAAGTGCTTGCCGAATGACCAATGGTTGTAGGAAACGGGCATGCCTACCGAGGTATAGGCATCCATCATCTGTTCGGCCGTGATGATTTCCAGCTGGTTAGGATAGGTGTCGAGGCCGAACTGTTTCGCCACGCGGCGGATTTCCTCGTGGATTTGCTCGATCAGTTCGAACGTCCATTCCGACTGCTCGGGCAGGGCGTTCGGGTGGCGCAGGCGCACGAACGGTTCGCCCGGAGTGTTGCTGGCGCGGTCAAAGGCTGCACTCATCATTTCACCTGTTTCTTGAACAGTTCGCGGAAGACCGGGTAGATATCGGCCGGCGTGACGATCTTTTGCATGGCGAAATGGGCGTGGTGGTCGAGCACGCCCGCATATTGTTCCCACAGGTTTTGCTGCGGGCCGTCGGTGATCTCGACATAGGTGTAGTACTGCACCTTGGGCATGATGGTGTTGATCAGCAGTTGCCGGCACAGCAAGGAATCATTGTCCCAGTTGTCGCCGTCGGACGCCTGCGCCACATAGCTGTTCCATTGCCCGGCGCCATAGCGTTCGTCGATGATGGTGTTGAGCAAGTGCAAGGCGGACGAGACGACGGTACCACCGGACTCGCGCGAATTGAAGAATTCCTGCTCGTCCACTTCGGCCGCCGCCGTATGGTGGCGGATGAAGACGACCTCGATCTTGTCGTAGGCGCGCTTGAGGAACAGATACAGGAGGATAAAGAAGCGCTTGGCCGTGTCCTTGCGCGACTCGTCCATGGAGCCGGAGACGTCCATGATGCAAAACATGACGGCCTGCGTCATCGGCTTGGGCACCTTGATGCGGTTGCTGTAGCGCAAGTCAAACGGGTCGATGAAGGGAATCGCCAGCAGGCGGGTATGCAGGTGGTGGATCAGGCGGCGCAGTTCCACCACCAGCGGGTCGCTGTCGGGCGCGCCTTCGTGCAACAGGGTCGCCAGGTCTTCCTCGGCCTGCGCCAGCTGTCTGCGGGCGCCGCCGCCCACGGCGATGCGCCGCCCCAGCGCGCCGCGCAGGGAACGCAGCACGTGGATGTTCGATGGCGTGCCCGACATATTGTAGCCGGCGCGCTGGTTCTTGAATTCCGTGGTGGCCGTCAGCTGGGTTTTCACCATGTGCGGCAACTCCAGGTCCTCGAAGAAGTAATTCATGAATTCTTCGCGCGACAATTCAAAGATGAAGTCATCTTCCGTCGTCTCGTCGCTATTGCCCGCCTTGCCCCGCCCGCCGCCACCGCCGCCTTTCGGCCGCGCGATCTGGTCGCCTTTCAGGTATTCCTTGTTGCCTGGATTGACCACTTCCCACACCCCGCCATGCGCGTGGCCGAACGATGGTTCGCCCACGTCCTTGACGGGGATGCTGACTTTCTCGCCATTCTCGATGTCCGTGATCGAGCGCCCCTTGATGGCGCGCCCCACGGCATCCTTGATCTGGCCCTTGTAACGCCGCAGGAAACGCTCGCGGTTGACGGCGGATTTTTTCTTGCTTTGCAAGCGCCTGTCGATGAGGTATGTCAAAGGGTGCCTCCTTGCTTCTCGTCTTGCGCGCCCCGCCAGTCACCGGGCGGGAGCGCGCCCGCTGTCCGCGCTAGGATGACTTGCGTACGCGCAAGTACCATTCGCATAACAGGCGTACCTGCTTGGCCGTATAGCCTTTTTCCACCATGCGGGCCACGAAGTCGGCGTGTTTGTTGGCATCGTCGGCACTGGCCTTGGCATTGAAGGAAATCACGGGCAACAATTCTTCCGTATTCGAAAACATTTTCTTTTCGATCACGGTGCGGAACTTTTCATAACTGGTCCAGGCGGGATTCTTGCCGCCGTTCGAGGCCCGCGCGCGCAGCCCGAAGTTGACGATTTCATTGCGGAAGTCCTTCGGATTGGAAATGCCCGCCGGCTTCTCGATCTTCTCGAGTTCATTGTTCAGCGATTCGCGGTCGAAACTTTCGCCCGTGTCCGGATCGCGGTATTCCTGGTCCTGTATCCAGAAATCGGCAAACGTCACATAGCGGTCAAAGATGTTCTGCCCGTATTCCGAATAGCTTTCCAGATAAGCCGTCTGTATCTCCTTGCCGATGAATTCCACGTAGCGCTGCGCCAGGTGCTCTTTGATATAGGAGAAGTAGCGCTGCTCGAGTTCCGGCGCGAACTGCTCGCGCTCGACCTGCTGTTCCAGTACATATAATAGATGCACGGGATTGGCGGCCACTTCGGAATTGTCAAAGTTGAACACTTTGGACAGGATCTTGAAGGCAAAGCGCGTCGACAAGCCGTTCATGCCCTCGTCCACGCCCGCGTAATCGACGTATTCGTGCATGGACTTGGCTTTCGGGTCCGTGTCCTTGAGGTTTTCGCCATCGTAGACGAGCATCTTCGAGAAAATGCTGGAATTTTCCGGGTCTTTCAGGCGTGACAGGATGGCGAACTGCGCCATCATGCGCAGGGTGCCGGGCGCACACGGGGCCTTGACCAGCGAGGAATTGGCCACCAGCTTGTCGTAGATCTTGATTTCATCGGTCACGCGCAGGCAGTACGGCACCTTGACGATATAGATACGGTCAAGAAAGGCCTCGTTGTTGCGGTTGTTTTTAAAGGTCTTCCATTCCGACTCGTTCGAGTGGGCCAGGATGATGCCGTCGAAGGGAATCGCGCCGAAGCCTTCCGTGCCCTTGTAATTGCCTTCCTGCGTGGCCGTCAGCAGCGGATGCAAGACCTTGATGGGCGCCTTGAACATTTCCACGAATTCCATCAAGCCCTGGTTGGCCAGGCACAGGCCGCCCGAATAGCTGTAGGCGTCCGGATCGTCCTGGGCATAGTCTTCCAGCTTGCGGATGTCGACCTTGCCCACCAGCGATGAAATATCCTGGTTGTTTTCGTCGCCCGGCTCCGTCTTCGAGATGGCGATCTGTTTCAGCACGGAAGGGTAGCGCTTGACGACGCGGAACTGATTGATATCGCCATTGTATTCATGCAGGCGCTTGACGGCCCACGGACTGGGAATGTTGCGCAGGTAGCGGCGCGGGATGCCGTAATCTTCTTCCAGGATGGTGCCGTCCTCTTGCTCGTTGAACAGGCCCAGCGGCGATTCGTTGACGGGCGAACCTTTCAGGCAATAGAAGGGCACGTGTTCCATCAGCGACTTGAGTTTTTCCGCGATGGAAGACTTGCCGCCGCCGACGGGGCCCAGCAAATACAGGATCTGCTTGCGTTCTTCCAGGCCTTGCGCCGCGTGGCGGAAATACGAGACGACTTGCTCGATGACTTCCTCGGTGCCGTAGAACTCGCGGAAGGCGGGATAGATCTTGATGATCTTGTTGGCGAAGATGCGCGACAAGCGCGTGTCGTTGCGCGTGTCGACCAGCTGCGGCTCGCCGATGGCGGCCAGCATGCGTTCGGGCGCGCTGGCATACGTCAGCTTGTCCTTCTTGCACAGGGCCAGGTACTCGGTGAGCGACATTTCTTCTTCACGGGTGCGCTCGTAGCGCGCTGCATAGTTATCAAAAATGGTCATGTCAATGTCCTTTAATGTAAACCTGAACTGCCAGTCACCATGGCCGCCCGCCTGGCACTCGCCTGGGCTTGCCGCTTGAACTTTTCCTGTACCCCGTATCGATTTTTATTGTTGTTTCAAGCCCGGCTGTCTTTGCGAGTCCGGATTGCCCGGACCAAAAAACTGGCGCTTGATGCCGTGTGCTGACGTGGCCAGCCGGCTTTTTTTCACTGTTGATAGCGCTTGTTGCACTTACCGTTACCCCATGAAATTTATTATTGCTCTAAAGGATCAGGAAGTCAAAAGATATGTCGGTATATCCTTAATACTTGTTTGTAAATTGTTGATTTAATTGGATAAATCATCAAATTTTCCATCGATTTCAATGAACCTTTTTGTACCTTTTAAACCATCATACGACAATTCGCCAGCGCGTGCCGGTGTCGGCCAGGCCGCTGCCACCGCCAGCGCTGTGGCGCCCGGGCGCCGGTGAGGCCGGCCATCTTGCGCTAAGATGCCTGCATGTCTGATGGCCCTGCGCGCAGCGCGTGCGCGTGCGCGAGCCAGCAATTTTATCTTCACCCTAGAAGGAACACCCATGATGAACTCCCAATTGCGCGCGATCGTCCGCGGCATGCCGAAGGCTGAACTGCATATCCATATCGAAGGCTCGCTGGAGCCAGAACTGATTTTCGCACTGGCAGAGCGCAATGGCGTGCCGCTGGGCTATGAATCGGTGGAACACTTGCGCAGCGCCTATGCTTTTACGGATTTACAATCCTTTCTCGACATCTATTACGCTGGCGCAAGCGTGCTCTTGAAAGAGCAGGATTTCTACGACATGACGCGCGCCTACCTGCTGCGCGCCGATGCGGACAATGTCTTGCACACGGAAATTTTCTTCGACCCGCAGACGCACACGGCGCGCGGCGTGCCCATCGCTGATGTGATCAATGGTATTTATCGCGCTTGCCAGGATAGTCCTGTCAGCGCGGCCCTGATCCTGTGTTTCCTGCGCCACCTGAGCGAGGAAGAAGCCTTCCAGACCCTGGAAGACGCGCTGCCGCACCGCGACAAATTCATCGGCATCGGACTCGATTCCTCGGAAGTGGGCAACCCGCCCGAGAAATTCTCGCGCGTGTTTGCCCGTTGCCGCGAACTGGGACTGCACCTGGTCGCCCATGCGGGCGAGGAAGGCCCGCCAGCCTACATCCGCACGGCACTCGACGACTTGCAAGTCGAACGCATCGACCATGGCGTGCGTTGCCTGGAAGACGCCGAACTGACGGCCCGCCTGGCGCGCGAACAGATTGCGCTGACCGTCTGCCCCCTGTCGAACACCAAGCTGCGCGTGTTCGACCAGATGCATGACCATAACCTGGTGCAACTGCTTGACGCCGGTCTGCTGGTGACGGTCAATTCCGACGACCCCGCGTATTTCGGCGGCTATATGAACGACAACTTCGACGCCATCTTCGACGCCTTGCCGCTGGGCCTGTCCCACGCGCAACGTCTGGCGCGCAACGGTTTCATCGCCGCCTTCCTGCCGCAGGCGCAAAAAGACGCCTTCCTCGCCACCGTCGATGCGTATTTCGCCCAGCACGCGGCGGCCCACGGCATCGCGCAATAAATTCTCATAGAGACCCGCCGCCCATGCTCCGCCTTTCCCTGAAAATGACCGGCCGCGACTGGCGCGCCGGGCAACTGCGTTTCCTGCTCGTCGCGCTGATCGTGGCCGTGGCGGCCCTGTCGGCCGTCGGCTTCTTCGTCGACCGCCTGCGCGCGGGCTTGAACCGCGACGCGCACCAGTTGCTGGGCGCCGACCTGGTCATCAACGCCGACCAGCCCGTCAATGCTGCCTGGCGCGCAGAAGCGCACAAGCGCGGTTTTACCTTGGCCGATACGGTGACCTTCCCCAGCATGGCGCAGGCGGGCGAGGGCGAGCAGTCGACGTCACAACTGGCGTCCATCAAGGCCGTCTCGCCCGGCTACCCGCAGCGGGGCAAGCTGAAAATCACCACCAGCACTAGCGAAGCGCAGGATGCCGTCGGCCAGCCGACCAGCCAGGTGCCGGCGCCTGGCACGCTGTGGGTCGATGCGGCGATCCTGTCGAGCCTGAACGCCAGGCTGGGCGACACCTTGAAGCTGGGCGACAAGGCGTTTACCGTCACGCAACTGATCGCCAGCGAGCCGGACCGTGGCGCGTCCTTTTTGAACTTCGCCCCCCGGGTGATGCTGCCCTTGAGCGACCTGGCCGCCACGGCGCTGGTGCAGAACGGCTCGCGCGTCTCGTACCGGCTGCTGTTGTCGGCGCCGCCCGCCAAGGCGGCCGAACTTGCGCAATATCAAGCCTGGCTGGAAAACCAGATCAAGACGCAGGCAATAAAAGGCGTGCGCATCGAGTCGCTGGAATCGGGCAGCCCGCAGATGCAATCGACGCTGGACCGGGCCGACCGTTTCCTGTCGCTCGTCGGCCTGCTGTCGGCCATGCTGGCGGCTGTCGCCGTGGCCATGGCCGCGCGCCGTTTCATGCTGCGCCACCTGGACGCCTGCGCCATGCTGCGCTGCCTGGGCTTGACGCAGAACCAGGTCACGGCCATGTATGTGATCGAGTTTTTGTTGGTGGGCCTGGCGGGCAGCTTGGTCGGCGTGGCAGTCGGTTTCGGCGGCCACCTGGTGCTGCTGGAACTGTTGGGCAAGCTGGTGCAGAGCGACTTGCCGCCCGTCTCCATGCTGCCCGCCCTGCAGGGCGTGGCCACCGGCATGCTGTTGCTGCTGGGCTTTGCCCTGCCGCCGATTTTGCAGTTGCGCAATGTCCCGCATAACCGCGTGATCCGCCGCGAGCAGGAGCCGCCGCAGGCGCTGGCCCTGGCGACCTACGGCCTGGGCATCGCCGCCTTCGTCGTGCTGCTGCTGTGGCAGGCGGGCGACGTGAAACTGGCGCTGCTGACGGCGGCCGGCTTCCTGGGCGGCTTCGCCCTGTTCGGCCTGGCCGGCTGGCTGGGCATCAAGTCGCTGAAAACCCTGCGCGGCGCCTTTAACCACCAGGGCTGGCGCTTCGCCGTCACATCCTTGCAGCGGCGTCCGGGCGCCACCGTCATCCAGGTGGTGTCGCTGGCGCTGGGCCTGATGGCCTTGCTGCTGCTGACGGTGGTGCGCGGCGACCTGATGGTGGCCTGGCGCAACGCCACGCCGCCGGACGCGCCGAACCGCTTCATGATCAATATCTTGCCGGAACAGAAAGAGCCGATCGCCGCGCGCCTGGCCAAGGCCGGCGTGGCCAACGCGCCCTTGTATCCGATGATACGCGGGCGCCTGGTGGCGGTGAACGGCAAGGCCATCACGGAAACCACCTATGAGGATGACCGCGCCAAGGGACTGGCCGACCGCGAATTCAACCTCTCGACGATGGCCACCATGCAGGAGGAGAACAAGCTCGTCGCCGGCAAGTGGTTCGCCAATGCGCCCGGCGCGCCGTTTGAGGCGTCGGTGGAAGAAGGCATCGCCAAGACATTGAAACTGAAACTGGGCGACAAGCTGCGCTTCGATATCGCCGGCCAGAGCGTCGAAGCGGCCATTACCAGCTTGCGCAAGCTGGAATGGGGTTCGATGCGCGTCAATTTCTTTGTCATCATCAATCCGGCCGCCATGGCGGACACGCCGCAGACGTGGATCACGGCCTTCCACTTGCCGCCGGCGCAGGCGGACCTGGGCAATGCCTTGCTGCGCGACTACCCGAACCTGACGGTGGTCGACGTGGGCGGCGTGCTCAAGCAAATTCAGGGCGTGCTGGACCAGGTGGTGACGGCCGTCGAATTCCTGTTCACGTTTACCCTGGCGTCGGGCTTGCTGGTGCTGTATGCGGCGCTGATGGGCTCGCAAGACGAGCGCACGCGCGAAGCGGGCCTGCTGCGCGCCCTGGGCGCCACGCGGCGCCAGCTGGCGCAGGCGCAGCTGATCGAGTTTTCCCTGGTCGGCGCACTGGCCGGCCTGTTGGCGGCCACGGGCGCGGCCGCCATGGGCTGGGCCCTGGCGACGTACCAGTTCAAGTTCGCCTGGAGCTTCGCGCCCGGCGTGTGGGCCTTCGGTTTACTGGCTGGCGCCCTGTGCGCGATTGCCGGTGGCTGGCTGGGCTTGCGCAATGTCTTGAAACATCCGCCGTTGCAAACCCTGCGGGAAAGCTAAGCGCCCACGCTGTCGCCCGCCTGCGCGCGTAAAAATTGCGCGTAGGACAGGATCGGCTGGCCCAGCTGGTGCGGCGGCACGTCGAAGAGGGCCCAGAAATAGGTTTCGCGCCCCAGGCAGATGGTCGGCGCGGCGCAGTAACGGAACCAGTTTTCGCCGATGTGCGCCGCATACATGCCATCGCTGTCGGCGTCCGAAAAGTACGGGATCACGCGCATTTCCAGCAAGGCCAGCAGCAAGGACTCGGGTGCGTCGCTGTCGCGCGCCATTTCGTACTGCGTGTGCAGGCTGCGTTCCGTCTCGATGATCATCAGTCGGGCCTGGCCATCGCGTGTGAAGAACAGGATGCCGCCAGGATTGGGAAAAATGTAAAACTCGACAAAGCCATGCCGCTGGCACAGCGCGTACACCACACCGGCCAGCGCTTCGTCTTGCAAGAAACTGTAGTCATGCAGTAATAGCAAGTCGCGCACGGTGTCCGATTGCTGCAGGAAGAATTCGCGTTGCAGGGCATGGATTTCCTGTTCCAGGATGTCGAGTGCTTCGTCGTCGCTCTTCTTGATGTAGCGGTCGATCAAGCCCCGGTTGAAGGCCGTCACGGCCACCTTTTCATCGGCCGCCCCTGTAAATAAGATCTTCTTGCACGGCAAGTCACGCACGGCCTGGCAGAATTCCAGTCCATTCATTTGCGGCATCGAATAATCGATTACCAGCACGGAGGGCACGGCAAAGCGCTGCGCCTGGCCGCTGATGCGCCAGATGCGATCAAGATCGAGCGCCACGTTGCACTGGTCGGGCGGCAGGTTTTGCGTGTCGAAGTTGACGTGCAGCGGCGTCTCGCCCGTTTGCGTGCTGTGGCGCAGCCAGTGCAGCGCGCTGCTGGTGTCGTGGAAAGTCTTGCGCGCCAGGCCAGGGTCAAGCTGGAACGCCAGGCTTTTCAGGAAGGAATCGCTGTCATCGATCAATACGGTCAGGGTCGGATGGGTGTAGACGGGCAGTGGCATACATCACCTTGCGGGGGAAGAGGGTTGAAAGCGGGCGGGCAGGGGCTGGGGAAATTCCAGGATGAAAATCGCATACGCATGCTCGCGCGACACGCAGCGGATGCGCGCCTGCCAGGCAGTGACGATCTGCCGGCACAGGGCCAGGCCGATGCCGCTGCCGTTATGCACGGGATGCGAGTAAAAGCGCTCGAAGATCAGCGGCAGGCGGTTTTTCGCGATGCCGCAGCCCGTGTCGATGAACAGCAGCCTGGGCACGGGGCGGGCGCCATCGATGATGATGCGCACGCGGCCCTTGCCGGCCCGCTGGATGGCCTTCAGCGCGTTTCTCATCAGGTTCAGCAGGATCACCACGCACAGTTCGTCCTGGCCGGCGAACTGGAAGTCGGCGCGCACGTCCACCTTGACGCTGCTGCGCTGCTTGTTGCCGGTAAATGGATAGCGCTTGAGCACGGAGCTCACCATTGCCAGCATCGATAGCGCCTGGCTGGGCTGGAGGTTGCGGTTCACGGCACTGGCGCTCATCAGGAACAAATCGATCATGTGCTGCATGTGGCGCACTTCGAACTGGATGCGCGACAGGGCTTCCTGCAACGGAGGGGTGTCGTCCGCCTGGCCGGCCAGCTGCGGCAGCAGCCGGCGCATGCCCCGCACATTGGCTTCCACGCTGGTCAGCGGCGTGCGCAGCTCGTGCGCCACGGAACCGAGCCCGGCCGCCAGGCCTGCCAGCCGTTCCAATTCCAGCACCTTGCTGCCTACTTTCACGACGGACAGCGCGGCAATGGTGAACCAGTGCACGGGCAGTTGCTGCAGCACGTCACGTTGTAGCAGGAAGCGGCCCTCTCCCTGGAGGATAACGGCGAGGCAGGCGCTGCTGGTGCCAATCAGGTAGGCGCGGCAAGCCAGTTTCGTTTCGAAATGAAACAGCACGACCAGGCCGATCAGCAGCGATTCGCTCCAGATGGACGACGCTTGATTCATCAGAAACATGAAAGTAAAGAAGAAGGGCAGGATGTAGCTGAGCGCGAACAGCAGGTAGCGCGACAACCAGCGTGACGAGAAGCGGCGCGCAAACAGGCCAGCGGCGCAGATGCCCACGCCCGTCAGGCGCAGGGCCAGGTTTTCATAGGCTTGCGGAAAAAAGAAATGCCATAGCAGGTAGTACAGCGGCATCGCCACCGTGCCCACGGCGGCCAGCATGGCGACTCTGCCTGCCAGGTTTTCATGCGGCACGCGTTCATGCAGCAGCGAATGGAGCAGGCGCCTGCGCCAGTGTATCCATCGTTCTTGCCATTGCTGCGTCATGACTCTGCCTTGATTCTCTTTAGAACATTATCATCGCGTAAATTTTCCTGGTTGAACGGTTATCGCGTCGGACATTGATATACGTCAATGGATGAGTTGGCAACACGGTCAAGGCTTTAATCCGCAGCAAACCTTTCCCTAGGAGAAAACCCATGACCATCGTTACCAACTTGCACACCCCATCCATTGCCCGTGCCGAACACTGCCTGCCAGACTACATCGTGCGGCGCATGGATGCACATCACATCACGCGCATCGAAAAATTGCTGGGCGGCCAGCATCCCCATGCCTGGCAAGCGACACCCGCGCATGCCATTTTCCTGGCGGGCAATGACTATTTGTCCATCGCCGCCGAGCCGGCGCTGGTGGCGGCCCAGGTGGCATCCCTGCAGGCGAACGCGGGCGGCATGCTGATGTCGGCCGTGTACTTGCAGGAAGGCAGCGAACAGCACCGGCTGGAAAGTCGTCTGGCCCGCTTCATGGGCTGCGAGGATGGCATCCTGGCGCAGTCCGGCATGGCGGCCAACGTCGGCTTGCTGCAGTGTATCGCCAGCCCCGGCATTCCCGTCTACCTGGATATGCAAGCCCATGCCTCGCTGTGGGAAGGCGTGCTGTCGGCGCAGACCCAGGCTGTCGCCTTCTTGCACAACGACATGACGCACCTGCGGCGGCAAGTGGAGAAGCATGGCTGCGGCGTGATTGTCGTCGACGCCCTGTATAGCACCAACGGCAGCCTGGCGCCGCTGCTGGAACTGCTCGAGATCGCCGAGCGCAGCGACTGCGTGGTGGTGGTCGACGAGTCGCACTCGCTGGGCACGCATGGCCCGCAGGGCGCGGGCCTGGTGGAAGCCTGGGGACTGGGCCACCGCGTGCATTTCCGCACGGCGTCGCTGGCCAAGGCCTTCGCGGGCCGGGCCGGTTTCATCAGCTGTTCGAGTCGCTTCAAGGGGTATTTCTTGTCAGAATCACGCCCCGCCATCTTCAGTTCCTGCCTGCTGGCACATGAGCTGGCGTGGCTGGGCGCGGCGCTCGATTTCATCCGGGCTGCCGATGGGCGTCGCGCCACTTTGCAGCGCCACACGCTGCAGGTGCGCGAAGGCTTGCGCGAGCTGGGCTACAACGTCAGCGATGGCACGGAGCAAATCGTGGCGCTGGAAGCGGGCGGCGAGCCGGCCACCCTGGCCCTGCGCCAGGCGCTGGAGCGGCAGGGCATTTACGGCGCCATGTTTTGCGCCCCGGCAACGGCGAAGAACCGCGCCCTCGTACGCCTGACCCTCAATGCGGGACTCGACGAGACGGGCATCGCCAAGTTGTTGGCCGCCTGCGCCGCCATCCGCGCCGAAGTGGGCGTGGAACACTGGCAGTCGACGCGGCGTTTGCGCAAGCTGGCGCTGGTGTAAGCGGCGGCGGCTGCCAGCGTCAGCCTGCCAATTTGCCCAGGATGGCCGATAGCGCTCCCAGCTGTTCTGCCGGCGCATCCTGCAGCAATTCGCGGCCCACCGCATGCGCGGTGGCGCTGGCATGTTCCAGTAATTCCTGGCCGGCCGCTGTCAGCACGGCATAGCCGACGCGCGCGTCGCGCACATCGGCCTGGCGCTCCACCAGGCCGATTTTTTCCAGCGGCATCAGGGAGCGCGTCACGCCGGAAGCCGTCAGTGCCAGGCGCTCTGCCAGGTCGATGCGGCGCAGGCGCGCACCGGGTGCACGCTGCAGCTGATACAACAATTGATAGTCGCTGAAGCTCAGGCCATGCAAATTGCCCAGGGCGCTGTCGAAGCGGCGCACGATGAGCGCCTGGGCGCGCGCCATGCGCAGGAAAAAGTCCAGCGCGCCATCGCTGTCCGGCGGCAGGGAAGTGTGATCGGTCATGGTTGTCTTTGTGTCGTCTGCGCAGTGCTTGAGTACGCAAGTGTAAAGCAATGTTCATCAATACAGTGGCTGACCCTGTTCCAGCCACTGTGCGCGGTGCAGCGCCAGCAGGGCGCCCAGCTCGGCTTCCGCATCGAAGGCGGGGTCGTCAAGCAGCTTGATGGTGTCGATGATCTCGCAGGAAAAAGCTGCCGCGCCGTCGCGCCGCCAGTCCGCCTGGAGCAGGGCGTTGCGGTGCTTGCCCAGGTTGAGCTCGAAGCGATGCCGGTTCAGCATGCCGGGCGCGTTACGGCTGCATTCGAGCAAGGTCCGTCCGCTGGGCAGGTGCCGCAGGGCGATGATGCCCAGCGGTGGCGGCTGTTGCCGGTAGTGTGCTTTCAATATTGCCTGTCGTGACTTGTCCATATTGTATTTTCTCTCATGTTCGTTGTTCAAAGCGTTTCTGCTCCGGCGATGCGCGGGATGGCGGTGAAGAGTGCCGCCGCCACGGCGGCGGCCAGCAGCAGGGCGCCGCCGCCGCAGAACAGCTCGCCTACTGTGAGACGGCGCAGCAGCGCGCCCGTGGCCGCCGCCGACAGCGGCGCCAGTCCCAGGAAGAGGGCCATGAACAGGGCCATTGCCCGGCCCAGCATGGCGGGCGCCACGCGCCGTTGTATCCAGGTAAAGATGACCACCTGCAAGTAGCCGCCCAGCATGCCGGTCAGCGCCAGCAGGGCCGCGCCTTGCCACGCCGTGCTGATTTGTCCCAGCCCCATCAGCAGCAGGCCGACGAAGGCGTCGACGAGCAGCAGGGTGGCGCCGAAACGCCGGCGCAGCCAGGCGCCGCCCAGGCTTGATGCCAGCATGCCGGCCAGGGTGCCGGCGCCGTGCGCGCCCATCAGTAAGCCCAGCGCCGAGGCGCCGTGCAGGCGCTCGCTGGCCAGCACGGGCAGGGCCACTTGCAGCGGCCCCATGACGAAGAACGCCACCACCGCCCAGTACACATAGCAGCTGCGCAAGGGCTGGTCGCGCCACACCATGGCCAGGCCCGCCGCCATGTCGCGCCACATGCCCTGCGCCGCCGCCACGGCCAGTGGCCGCAGCTTGACTTGCCGCAAGGTCCAGGCGGAAAACAGGAACGTCAGCGCATCGATGGCAAAGGCGGCGGCCAGGGACTCCATGCCGGTTTGCTGTGCGCCATCGCGGGCGCCGAGCACGAGGGCGGCCAGCAGGGGGCCGGCCAGCAAGGACAACTGGCGCACCGCCATCTGCAAGCTGTTTGCCGTCTGCAGCGATGGCGGCGGCACGGCTTGCGGCAGGATGGCCGTGCCGGCGGGAATGCCGAAGGCCGACGCGATGCCCAGTGCCAACGCGGCCACATACGCCAGCGTCAGGCTGGCGTGGCCAAGCAACAGCAGTGCTGCCAGCAATAGCAGGATGGCGGCGCTCGCATATTTGCTCAGCAGCATCACGCGTCGGGCTGAATAGCGGTCGGCGACGGTGCCGCCCAACACGATGAGCACGGCGCGTGGGGCGCCCATCAGGGCCACGGCGATGCCAAGGCTGAGGCTATCGCCCGTCAGGCTCAGCACCAGCCAGGGCAGGGCCAGCATGCTGAATTGGTCGCCCAGCATGGAAATCAGGCCGCCACCGAGTAGCCAGCGGAAGTTGCCATTGCGTAGCAAAGAGGAGTCTGTTGTGGTCGCCATGTTCGTCGTGTTGGTGGTTGAGAGCTTGCATGGTAGTTGATTAAAGCTTGATCAGTCAAGTATATTGCCATTTGTTGTGGCAGTGACAGCGGGCGCCGCGTGGGCCGCCGGCGCTTGCGCTATCATGACGGCCATGACTGATACCACTGCCCCCACCCTGTACGAGACCATAGGCGGCGCCCCCGTGCTGCGTGAAATGGTCGACCGTTTTTACGACTTGATGGAACTGGAAGCCGAGTTTGCCGGCATCCGCGTCATGCATCCGCCCTCGACGGACGGTTCGCGCGACAAGCTGTATTTCTTCCTGACGGGCTGGATGGGCGGACCGGATTTGTATATCGAGCAATTCGGCCACCCGCGCCTTCGCGCGCGCCACTTGCCTTACGCCATCGGCACCAGCGAGCGCGACCAGTGGCTGCGCGCCATGGCCTGGGCCATGGAAGACACGGGCATCGAAGAGTCCCTGCGCGTGCGCCTGATGGAATCGTTCTATCAGACGGCCGACTGGATGCGCAACAAACCTGACTGATCCCATGAGCCCAATCGAGTTTTACAGCCTGCTGGGCGCCGCCATCGTCGCCATCGTCTTATTGCTATTGCTCTTGCTGCGCCCGCGCGGCACCGCCGGCGATGGCGCCACCACGCTGGCGCTGGTGCAGCAGCACCAGCAGCAGAGTCTGGAACGCATCGACCGGGTCGAGCGCGAAGTGCGGCTGCAACTGCAGGCGTCTGCGCAGGCGACGCGCCAGGATCTGGCCGCCGGCCTGGCACAATTCCAGGCGGCGACCTTGCAACAGCTCGACAGCCTGCGCACGCAGATGCAGGCGCAGGGGAAAGTCGGGCGCGAGGAACAGGCGCAAAGCCTGGCGCGCTTTGCCGAGAGCACGAATCAAACCCTGGCCCAGCTGACAGAATCGAATGCGCAGCGCATGCTGGAAGTGCGCGCCACGCTGGAAAGCAAGATCCGCGACTTGCAGGCCGACAATGGTGCGCGCCTGGAAGAGATGCGCAAGACGGTCGACGAGAAACTCCATGCGACGCTGGAGACGCGTCTTTCCGCTTCGTTCCAGCAAGTGTCTGAGCGGCTGGAAAAAGTCCACCAGGGTCTCGGTGAAATGCAGCAGCTGGCGCTGGGCGTGGGCGACCTGAAGCGGGTGCTCACCAACGTCAAAACGCGCGGCACCTGGGGCGAAGTGCAGCTGGAAATGCTGCTGGAGCAGGTACTCACTGTCGACCAGTACGCCAAGAACGTGGAAACGCTGCCTGGCAGTGGCGCGCGCGTGGAATTCGCCCTGAAGCTGCCGGGCTTGAGCGATGGCGGTCCGCCCGTCTGGATGCCTATCGATGCGAAATTCCCCAAGGAG
Source organism: Janthinobacterium sp. UMAB-56 (assembly GCF_900095265.1). Lineage (GTDB taxonomy): Bacteria > Pseudomonadota > Gammaproteobacteria > Burkholderiales > Burkholderiaceae_D > Janthinobacterium. The sequence goes on from NZ_LT607652.1 coordinate 277,287, forward strand.
CAATACGAGCGCCTGGTCGATGCGGCCGAGCGGGCCGATGCCGACGGCGTGGCCCTGGCGGGACGCGAGCTGGAACGCGCCGTGCGCGGCGAAGCGAAAACCATCGCCGAGAAATACCTGGCGCCGCCGCAGACCACCGACTTTGCCATCCTGTTCCTGCCTACGGAAGGCTTGTACGCGGAAGTGTTGCGCCGCCCGGGACTGGCCGACGAATTGCAGCGCGTGCACCGGGTCAGCATCGCCGGGCCATCCACCCTGACGGCCTTGCTCAACAGTCTGCAAATGGGTTTCCGCACCCTGGCGCTGGAAAAGCGCTCGTCGGAAGTGTGGCAGGTGCTGGGCGCCGTCAAGACGGAGTTCGGCAAGTTCGGCGACGTGCTGTCGCAAACCCGGCTGACCCTGGAAAAGGCGGCGAAGAATATCGAAAGCGCGGAAGTACGCAGCCGGCAGATGGCGCGCAAGCTGAAATCCGTGGAAGCCTTGCCGGGCGAAGCGGCTGCCTTGCTGCTGGGTAAGGCGGACGGCGAATAGCGCCGTCGGCGTTTATGCTGCCGCTGGCCGGCGGCGCAGCGTAGCACTGGCCATCAGCGCCAGGCCCGCCAGCAGCATGGCCCAGGTTTGCGGTTCCGGCACGGCCGGCAGGGCTGTCGGGCCGGTGGGCGGCAGTGTCGGCAGGATCACGGTGGGTGGCACGATGATGCTGCTGCCCGTCGAGCCAGGCGGCAAGCCACCGCCACCGCCTGCACCGACTGGCGGCGTGATGCCGCCGGCGGTACGCACATAATCGAAGGGCAGGAAGGGCATGCTTGCCACCTCGGGCGGCATGGCGCCGCCCGTGAAAGAACCGCCGCGCAAGGCGTCGGGATTGTCGATCACGGGCACGCCTGCCGCTTCCGGGGCGGCGGGCGCGGCGGCAACGGGTGCTGCACCGCCGGGAGCGGCACCGCCAGCAGCCGGCGGCGCCGACGCGGGCGCCTGCGTGATACGGCTGACGTTGCGGCAGATCGTCGGTACGAGGATGCACTGGCCCTGCACGCAATACACGAGTCCCCGTTCCTGCATTTGTTCGTTCCACCCCGCACGCGTGACATTGCGGCAAACGCGGCCCGGTCCGAAATGCATGTCGCTGATGCGTGCGTTGTAATTGCCCTTGCCGCGGATGGCGTCGCGGCTGATCACCACGATCTCATCGTACTGGCGCGCGCGCATGCGCGCCTTCAATTGTTCGCGCACTGGCGGCGCGATATCCGTATAGCGGTCTACGGCCGCCACCACGTCACCCATGAATGGGTCAACGCCGGGACGGTTCCAGCTGCAATTTTCCAGCACGTCGGCCCGTGGCCCCCCTTTTGCATAGGCGGGCAGTGGCGCCAGGGACAACATGCCAAGCAGGCAAGCCGCTCCCAGCATGCTGGCACCCGCGATCCATGAGCTGTGTCTCATTGTTAGTTTCCTCGTGAAAACAATATCAAAATTGAACTTTTCTATAAGTTCGAATGTTATCACCAAAGAAACTTCAATATCAACTAATAAATAAAATTATTGCAATTAGTGTTGTGTTTATTGATTCGATATTTGTGGAAATAATTAATATTATTATCTGTGTATGCAAGCAGTTGCCGCGCAGGAGGGGATTGCGAAAGGCTAATGCAAGCGGCCCGCACAGGGCGGGCCGTTGGTGAAGAGGAGGGGAAGCAGGCGGCGGAGTGTGGAATGCGGCCCGGCCAGCGCGTCAGCCTGGCCGGCGCTGGCGGATCAGGTCAATCCATGGAATAGCACGATATCGACGAGGTCTCCAGCCGCCACCTGACCTTGCGCTTCATGCAGCACGATCATGCAATTGGCTTGCGTCATCGAGCGCAGGATGCCGGAGCCTTGCGCCCCCGTCACGCGCACGTGCTGGCGTCCGTCCGCGCCGCGCTCGACGATGCCGCGCTGGTATTCGGTGCGGCCGCGTTTCTTGCGGATGGGCGCTTGCGCCACCACTTGCATCAGCGGCAAGGTGGACGTCTCCGCATCGGCCCCCATCAGGCGCAGCAAGGCCGGGCGGGCGAGGAAATAAAACGCCGCCATCACAGCCACGGGGTTGCCGGGCAGGCCCAGCAGCAAAGCCGTGTCGTTTTCGCTGGCAATCTGGCCAAAGGCCATGGGGCGCCCCGGGCGCATGTTGATTTGCCAGAAGGCCACTTCACCGAGACGCGCCAGGATCTCGCGCGTGAAATCGGCCGCGCCGCTCGAGACGCCGCCCGAGGTGATGATGACGTCGGCCTTGGCGCAGGCGCCGCGCAAGGCTGCTTCCAGCGCTTGCGGCGCATCCTTGACGATGCCCATGTCGAGCACTTCGCAACCCAGGCGGCTCAGCATGCCCAGCAGGGTGTAGCGGTTGCTGTCATAGATGCAGCCAGCGGCGAGCGGCTCGCCGATCGAGCGCAATTCGTCGCCGGTGGAAAAACAGGCCACGCGCAGGCGCCGGCGCACGGCCACCGAGGCGATGCCCAGCGAAGCGAGCAGACCCAGTTCGGCCGGTCCGAGTAGCTTGCCTTGCAGCAGCGCAGGCTGGCCTTGCATCAAGTCTTCACCCTTGAAACGGCGGTTGTCGCCGGGGCGGATGCAGTCCGGTGCCAGCCTAATGCTGCTTGCGCTGGCCTGCTGCACCAGTTCCTGCGGCACCACGCTGTCGCAGCCGTCCGGCATGACGGCGCCCGTCATGATGCGCGCGCATTGCCCGCGTCCAACTTTGACTGTGCCGGGGCGGCCGGCCAGGATGGTATCGACCACTGTCAGGGTCAGCGCAACATCGCCACCGAGGTCGGCCCCATGCAAGGCATAGCCATCCATGGCGGAATTGTCGTGCGCGGGCACGCTGATGGGCGAGATGATGTCGGCCGCCAAAATGCGCTCGAACGCTTGCGGCAGCGGCAAGGTTTCAATCTCGGCCACGGGCGCGACCGTATCGGCCAGGATGGCTTGCGCCATCGGCACGGACAGGTCCTGCGCCTGCAGGGCGGCCAGTTCGTCCGGGGTATTGATATTGCCGAACGCGCCATGGTTGTCGAAGAGCACCTCGGCCAGTTTCAAGGCGCCGTGCCAGGTACGCATGCGGCGTTCGCCGGCAGCCAGGTAGGCATCGAGCTGGGGCAGGGCCGAGGTTTTCACCAGGCAAAAGACGGGGTGGGGGCGGCGCACGGCCGATCCCGTCGCCGGATCGATTTCCTCGGTGACGGCGATGGCCAGGTCGGCATCGTGTTCGATGAGACCGGCGGCCAGGCGCGCCGCCAGGTCGGGCGGCAGCAGGGGCGAGTCGCACGGCACGCTGAGCAGGTAGGGCGTGGTGGCGTGCTGCATGGCGCTATGCAAGCCGGCCAGCGGGCCCAGTTGGCCCGGCAGCGCATCTGGCCACACGGGCAGGCCGAAGCGCGCATAGTCACCGGCATCGGCGTGGACACTGATGGCCAGCTGTCCCACTTGCGGCGCCAGGCGCTGCAGCACGTGGCGCGCCAGGGGCTGGCCATGCAGCGGCAGCATGCCCTTGTCGCGCTGGCCCATGCGCGTGCCGAGGCCGCCAGCCAGGAGCAGGCCGGTAATGTCGTGTTTGTTGATCATGTCAGGTAGGAAAATGGATGCACGCGCCATGGTAGCAGCGGCGCGCGTGCGTTGCGCCCGATTCAGCCGCCGATATACGACATTTCCACTTTCTTTTTACCCTGCTCAAGTGCGCCGCCCGTCAAATCCGTCTGGCTGGTGCGCAATTGCGAATAGCGGTCGCCGCGGCCGCGCCACAACTGCGCCACGGCCGAGGAAATTTCCGCGTCGCTGCGGCCACCGCGCAGCAGGCTGCGCAAGTCGTGGCCGCTGCTGGCGAACAAACACGTGTACAGCTTGCCTTCGGTCGAGAGGCGAGCGCGGCTGCAATCGCCGCAGAAAGCTTGCGTAACGCTGGAAATGAGGCCGATTTCGCCGCTGCCATCGGCGTAGCGCCAGCGCGCCGCCGTCTCGCCCGCGTAATTGGGATCGATGGGCAGCAAGGGCATGTGCAAGGCGATGCGCCGCACGACTTCGGCCGAAGGGATGACTTCCTGCAAGTTCCAGCCGTTCGAGGCGCCCACATCCATGTATTCAATGAAGCGCAAGATATAGGGCGTGCCCTGGAAGTGGCGTGCCATGGGGACGATTTCCTGCTCGTTCATGCCGGCCTTGACGACCATATTGATCTTGATGGGTCCCAGGCCCGCCGCATGCGCCGCAGCTATGCCGCCCAGCACGTCGGCCACGGCGAAGTCGACATCGTTCATGCGCTTGAAGGTGGCGTCGTCGAGCGAATCGAGTGAGACGGTGACTCGGTTCAGGCCCGCATCCTTCAAGGCCTGCGCCTTTCTGGCCAGCAGGGAACCGTTGCTCGTCAGGGTCAGGTCCAGCGGCTGGCCCGAGGGTGTGCGCAGTTCGGCCAGCATGGCGATGAGCTTTTCGATATTCTTGCGCAGCAGTGGCTCGCCGCCCGTCAGGCGGATCTTTTCCACGCCGTGCGCCACGAACAGGCGGGCGATGCGCGTGATTTCTTCGAACGACAGCAAATCCGTGTGCGGCAGATACACATGGTTCTTGTCGAACACTTCCTTCGGCATGCAATACACGCAACGGAAATTGCAGCGGTCGGTAATCGAGATGCGCAGGTCGTGCAGGGGCCGGCCCAGGCTGTCGGCCACGTTGCCGCTGGGGCTTTCCAGCCGCGCGGGGATCGCCAAAGGCCCGTTGCGGGCCTCGGCGAGGTAGATAATCTTGTCAGCCATGAAAGGTGATGCCGTTTACGTAAAGTCGTTCAAGGCAGATACGATAGCACGAGGCCGAAGATGGCACAGGCGAGCAGCAATTTGATGGTGCCCACTTGAAACCTGAGCAGCGCCACGCCGGCCGCCAGGGCGATGGCGATGGCCAGCCAGTCCCAGTGCGGCTGCGGGTTTTCTTGCCAGAAGACATGGCGGCCAAAGAACAGGGCCAGGCTGGCAATGACGCCCACCACGGCCGCCGAGATGGCCGTCAGGGGCGCACTCAGGCGCAGGTTGCCGCGCGACGCTTCCACCAGGGGGGCGCCGGCCAGGATGAAGATGAACGAAGGCAGGAAAGTGAACCAGCTGGCGACCAGCGCGCCGCACACGCCCGCCAGCCACAGGTGCTCACCAGTGATGCCTGCCGCATGGCTCCAGCCGCCCACGAAGCCGATGAAGGCGACGATCATGATCAGCGGGCCGGGCGTCGTTTCGCCCAGCGCCAGTCCATCCATCATCTGCGCGCTGCTGATCCAGTGGTAGTGCTCGGCAGCGCCCTGCACCAGGTAGGGCAGCACGGCATACGCGCCGCCGAAGGTGAGCAGGGCCGCCTTGCTGAAAAACATGCCCATCTGCGCCAGAGGCTGGCCTGTCCCGCCCGCCAGCGCCAGGCCCAGCCAGGTAATGAAAGCCAGCACCAGGCCCACGGCGGCCGTGCCCAGCAGGCGCGGCCATTTGAGCTGCGCGTGCTCCGGCGCGGGCGTGTCGTCATCGATCAGGGCGGCGCCGTAGCGGGCCGCGCCGCCGTGTTGCGTGCTGCCACCATGAAAGTGGGTCGGCAGCCAGCGCCCGCCCGCCATGCCCAGCAGAGCGGCGACGAGCACGATCAGTGGAAAAGGCAGCCGTAGCACGGCGATGGCGACCAATGCGCCCACCGCGATGGCGATCAGGCCGGGGCTGCACAGGGTGCGCCGGCCCAGACGCCATGCGGCCGCCAGCACGATGGCGACGACGGCCGGCTTGATGCCATACAGGATGGCGGCGATGGCGCCCACATGGCCATACGCCATGTAGAGCCAGGACAGGGTGATCAGCAACAGCAGCGAGGGCAGCAGGAATAGCAGGCCGGCCAGCAGGGCGCCGCGCGTGCGGTGCATCAGCCAGCCGATGTAAATGGCCAGCTGGGTCGCTTCCGGTCCCGGCAGCAGCATGCAGTAATTCAGGGCATGCAAGAAGCGCCGCTCGGAAATCCAGCGCCGCTTTTCCACCAGTTCCGCATGCATCATGGCGATTTGCCCTGCCGGGCCGCCAAAGCTGACGCAGCCCAGCTTGAGCCAGTACCAGAAGGCGCTGCGCAGGCTGACGGGGGCGGGAGGCGGAAGGTTCTCGTGCATGGCGGCTGGCTGGCAAAGGTGGGGACGTAAAAAAGGGGAAGCCTGAGCTTCCCCTTTCATCATTGGCGGCAGGGCGAACCCGGCACGCTTATGGGCGTTGCGTGTTGACCTGGATCAACGGCTCATCCGATTGCGGCGGCAATGGCTTGCGCTCGCGCGGCTTGCGGACCGGGGCAACTGCCTTGGCAGCGGCTTCCTGCGCCAGGCGCAGTTTTTCCGGATCAGTGGCAGCCAGGGTCAGGCCGGCCGAACCGAGCACCGCATTCAAGTCCAGCGGCGCGGCCACTGGCGCTGGAGCCGGAGCTACAGGAGCAGGAGCCACTACAGGTGCTGGCGCTGGTGCAGGAGGAGCCACCACCGGTGCGGCTTCCACCACGACAGGTGCTGCTTCGGCTACTGGCGCTTCTTCGCTCACGGCGATGGCTTCCACCAGTGGCGCAGCTTCTACCTCGGGCACGGCTTCCATGATGATTTCCGCTGGTGCCGGTGCCGCTTCCGCTTTCTCGGCAAAGCTGTACTCGGCAACGGGCGCTGGTTCGACAGCGGCTGACGTAACTTGCGCTACAGCAACGACGGCTTCAACAGGCGCTTCCGGTACGATCACTGCGGCGACTGGCGCAGCTTCTGCGGCAGGAGCAGCTTCTTCGACCTTGGCAGCTTCCACAACGTCGACCACGTCGACCACTTCCGCCACGGCGGCTGGCGTTGCGACGGCAGCTTCCACTGGCGCAGCGACGGCGACGACAGCGGCGGCGGCCACTGGGGCCGCATCAGCAGCAGCTTGCGGTGCCGGAGCGACCGTAAAGCTGATCACCGGCGCGTCCTGGCCATCGTTTTCACCGTTTGCCGATTCGATCAGCTCGCCCGTTTCACGGTCGCGGCGGTTGCGGTTGCGGCCACCACGACGACGGCGGCGGCGCGGTTCTTCGCCTTCCGCGTCGTTTTCCGTCTCGTCGCCTTCAGGACCGGCATTTGCCGGTGCTTTCAGCAGGTTCGCCGGTGCGGCGTCGGATTCAGGGCCGTTTGACGCCACGACCACGTTGACGGCGCTGGCACTGGCGCCAAGCAGGGCCAGTTCGTCAGCTTTCACTTCAGCCACAACAGCCTTGTCGGCGCGTGGTTCGCGTCCTTCGCGTGGCTGGCGTGGCGGACGCTCGGCGCGTTCCGGACGCTCTGCGCGCTCGGGACGTTCCGCGCGTTCCGGACGTTCGCCGCGCTCGCGTGGCGCCGCCGTTGCATCGACGGCTTCGCGCGCTTCACGCGGTTCGCGTGGCGGACGCGGTGGGCGTGGCGGACGGGCCGCTTTTTCCAGTGCTTCCGCTTCTTTCGTTGCATCGTCCTGGGCTGGGCGGCCTTGGCCCGGTTCGCGTTCTTCGCGGCCAGGCTTGCCGTTGCGGCCACGGCCACGCGGGCCACGGCTGTTGCGGTCGCCACGGTCGGTGCCGGCCGGCTTGGCTGGGGCGACAGG
>NZ_LT607652.1:284962-333015 GCF_900095265.1 Janthinobacterium sp. UMAB-56
ATGATCTTGGCGATCAGGCCTTGCGGTGCGGCAGGCGCGGCCACCGGAGCCGGTTTCGCTTCGACAGGCTTGCGCTCGACCAGCGGTGCCGGCTGGTCAGGGGTGATCGTCTTGACGACGGCTTCCTGGCGCGGCTTGGCTTCTTCCTTCTGGCGCTTGCTGTAAGCCATGTCGGTTTCAGCGCTTTCGGCCAGGTTGTAGCTGGCTTGGCTGTCTTCCAGACGCGGATCGTCGTGCTTGATGCGTTCCAGCTTGTAGTGTGGCGTTTCCAGATGCTTGTTCGGGATCAGGATCACGGCGATGCGGTGGCGGTTCTCGATCTTCAGCACTTCGCCGCGCTTTTCGTTGAGCAGGAAGGCGCCCACGTCCACGGGCACTTGCACGTGGATGGTGGCCGAGTTTTCCTTCATCGCCTCTTCCTGGATGATGCGCAGCACCTGCAGGGCGGACGATTCCGTATCGCGGATGTGGCCGGTGCCGGAGCAGCGCGGGCACGTCACGTGCGAACCTTCGGACAGCGAAGGGCGCAGGCGCTGGCGCGACAGTTCCATCAGGCCGAAGCGGGAGATCTTGCCCATTTGTACACGGGCACGGTCATGGTGCAGCGCATCTTTCAGGCGCTGTTCCACTTCGCGCTGGTTTTTTGCCACTTCCATGTCGATGAAGTCGATGACGATCAAGCCGCCCAAGTCGCGCAAACGCAACTGGCGGGCCACTTCTTCGGCCGCTTCGCAGTTGGTGTTGAAGGCGGTGGTCTCGATGTCCGAGCCGCGCGTGGCGCGGGCCGAGTTGACGTCGACGGACACCAGCGCTTCGGTATGGTCGATCACGATGGCGCCGCCCGATGGCAGCGGCACGGTGCGGCTGTACGCCGTTTCAATCTGGTGTTCGATCTGGAAGCGCGAGAACAGCGGCACGTCGTCGCTGTAGCGTTTTACGCGGTGCACCATGTCGGGCATCACGTGGCTCATGAACTGGTGCGCCTGGTCGTAGATTTCGTCGGTGTCGATCAGGATTTCGCCGATGTCGGGCTGGAAGTAGTCGCGGATGGCGCGGATGACGAGCGAGGATTCCTGGTAGATCAGGAAAGCGCCGTTGGCCGACTTGCCGGCACCCTCGATGGCGCGCCACAGTTGCATCAGGTAATTCAAGTCCCACTGCAGTTCATCGACGTTGCGGCCGATGCCGGCCGTGCGGGCAATGACGGACATGCCAGCAGGCAAGTCCAGTTTATCCATGGTTTCGCGCAATTCCTGGCGCTCTTCACCTTCCACGCGGCGCGATACGCCACCGCCACGCGGGTTGTTCGGCATCAAGACCAGGTAACGGCCGGCCAGCGAGACGAAGGAAGTCAGGGCGGCGCCCTTGTTGCCGCGCTCTTCTTTTTCCACCTGGACCATGATTTCCTGGCCTTCGCGCAGCGCTTCCTTGACGGAAGCGTTACGCACATCCACGCCTTCGCGGAAGTACGTGCGGGCAACTTCCTTGAAAGGCAGGAAGCCGTGGCGGTCTTCGCCATAGCTGACGAAGCACGCTTCGAGCGATGGCTCGATGCGCGTGATGACGCCCTTGTAGATGTTGGATTTGCGCTGTTCGCGCCCGGCTGTCTCGATATCGATGTCGATCAGTTTTTGTCCGTCGACAATCGCTACGCGCAGTTCTTCTTGCTGCGTGGCATTAAACAACATGCGTTTCATTTTTATAACTCCGCGACCCGTAGGCCATCTCAAAGCCGCTTCCGGGGAAGCGGCGAAAGTACAGGGATATATGCGAGAACGGGAGTGCTGGCGGGGGAAATGCCTTAGCGTGCGGAGCAACAACGCGTACGAGGTATACGTTACGGCCGCAACAGGCGCGGTGAGGTCGATCGTCATGCCGAGTGCACAGGACACCTGCAACGCATCTGAAACAGCCCGGAGGTCGGGGGCAGAGAATGCAAGTGGTCAGCAAATTCAGAGCCAAATCGTTAGCCGGCTCATTACAGGGATCGCGATGGCGAGGCTTGGCCTCAGCCTATTCATCGACAACCTCAGGTGGCCGCATACGGGGTTTGGCGAAAACGGCAAGCGTTATCAACTTCATCAACCCGCGAGCCCGACTCGATAAGTCGCGCTAACGGGTACTTATCCTTATAATCCCACACTCACTTCTGCATCTCCACGCGTTATCCGATTACAACTACGGTGCAACCTTGATTCGCGCAGCGATGGTGCATATACATTTTTTTCCACCGAATTTGCAATTTGGCGAGGCCGGTGGAGACGCCCCTGTGTAAAATGTGCTTTTATTCTTACACTCGCAGCAGCCAGGGCCGCAGCAAAAACAATTATATATTCAAAATGAAGGACTTAGAGAGATTTCTGGGAAGACATAGTAAATGAAGAGTCAAAATGATGTTGTTCCCCCTTCAACACCCCCGGTTCAGCCGCAAGCCCAATTCGTAACGATTGCCGAGGAAGAAGCAGGCCAGCGCATCGACAACTACTTATTAAGAGTGTGCAAGGGAGTGCCTAAAAGCCACATCTACCGGATATTGCGATCGGGAGAAGTGCGGGTTAATAAAGGCCGTATCGATCAGTTGTACCGTCTCGCCGCCGGCGACGTGGTGCGTATTCCTCCCGTGCGCGTGGCCGAAAAGGCGCCCACGGGTGCGCCGGCCGCCGAATTCAAGATCATTTTTGAAGATGCGCAACTGCTCGTCATCGACAAGCCGGCCGGCGTGGCCGTGCATGGCGGCTCGGGCGTCTCGTTCGGCGTGATCGAGCAATTGCGCGCTTCGCGCCCCGACGCCAAGTTTTTGGAACTGGTACACCGCCTGGACCGCGACACGTCCGGCTTGCTGTTGCTGGCCAAGAAGCGTACGGCCTTGACGAATTTGCACGAGCAGATGCGCGACGGCGTCACGGACAAGCGCTACCTGGTGCTGGTGGCTGGCGACTGGAAGAATGCGCGCCAGCATATCAAGTTGCCGCTGCATAAATATACGACGGCCGAAGGCGAACGCCGGGTGGCCGTGCAGGCTGACGGCCTGGCGTCGCACACGGTGTTTTCACTGTTGCATAAATATCACAACTTCGCCTTGCTGGAAGCGGAATTGAAGACGGGGCGCACACACCAGATTCGCGTGCATCTGTCCTCGTCCGGTTTCCCCATCGCCGGCGACGATAAATATGGCGACTTTGGCCTCAACCGTGCCCTGTTGAAAGCCGACAGCACGCGCGGCGCCCTGAAACGGATGTTCCTGCACGCGCACCAGATCACGTTTACGCATCCGGAGACGGGCAAGACGATGACCCTGAACGCGCCGCTGGCCGCCGAATGCGAGCGTTTCTTGGTAAGCTTGGGCAAACCCTTGGCCGTTGCCGCACGCTAAATATCCACCATGTGCGCGTCACACTACTCATAAGGTAGTCAGTCGCCATCATTCATTCTCAAGGAGCCGCCGGCTATGCCGTCGGGAAACATGGCAAGAAAGCAATTTGATCTGATCGTTTTCGATTGGGACGGTACCTTGATAGACAGTACCTCGACCATCGTCAAGTGCATTCAGGCTTCGGCCAAAGACCTGGGCTTGCCAATTCCCACCGAGTTGCTGGCTTCGCACGTGATCGGCCTGGGCTTGCAGGAAGCGATGCAGCTGGTGATGCCCGACGTGGAACCGAAATACCATGCGCGCATGGCGGAACGCTACCGTTATCACTATCTGTCGCGTGACCACGAACTGGCGCTGTTTCCCGGCGTGCACGAGATGCTGCAGGAATTGTCGCAGCAAGCCTATTTTCTTGCCGTCGCCACGGGCAAGAGCCGCGTCGGCCTGAACCGCTCCTTGAATGCCGTCAGGCTGCTGTCGCTGTTTGATGCGACGCGCTGCGCCGATGAAACTTTTTCCAAGCCCCATCCGGCCATGCTGCAGGAGCTGACGCGCGAACTGGGGCAGGATATGCGCCGCACCGTGATGATCGGCGACACCAGTCATGATTTGTTGATGGCAAGCAATGCAGGTGCGGCCAGTATTGCCGTAGAGTATGGAGCGCATCCGGTGGAGCAGTTGCAGGCCTGTAATCCCCTGTATTCGGCCGCCACGGTGGCTGATCTGCATCAATGGCTGAGCGAGCACGCATGATGGGTGATGTTGTCGACATTTTCATTTGCGCCGCCGACGCCGTGGCCGATGGCGGCAAGGGCGTGCGCTTTCCCGTCTCGGCTGCCGGCGAAGCGACCACCGGCTTTGTCGTGCGCCATGGCGGCAAGGCGTATGGTTACCTGAACCGCTGCGCCCACGTGCCCATCGAACTGGACTGGGCCGAGGGCGAGTTTTTCGAGTCCAGCGGCTTGTACCTGATGTGTTCGACGCATGGCGCCATCTATGTGCCGGAAAGCGGCCTGTGCGCGGGCGGTCCCTGCAAGGGGGGGCGCTTGCGTCCGATTGCCGTGTCCGAGCGCGATGGTCAGCTGTACTGGCAACCCGACGAGTATGTCCAGCCACTGTCGGCCTGAGGCAAGGGCAGGCCTTCTGTAATTTAAGTAAAGTGAACCATGAGCGATAACACGAATGACAAGCTGGACAGCAGAGCGCCAGGCGCCGGCCACGGCGCCCCTGCGGGAAACTGGGAGCGCGACGTGCTGGAAAAGCTGGTATTTGCCACTTTGCAAGAGCAACGCGCACACCGCCGCTGGAGCATCTTCTTCAAGGTCTTCGGCCTGCTGATCGTGCTGTTCGCCCTGTGGGTATTCTATGATTACAACACGGCCGACGACAGCGAGACCCTGGGCCGCCACACGGCCCTGATCGACATCAGTGGCGCCATCGAGTCCGAAGGCAGCGGCTCGGCCGCCGTCGTCATCCCCGCATTGGACAAGGCGTTTTCCGATGCCGGTTCCGTGGCCGTGGTGCTGCATATTAATAGTCCGGGCGGCAGTCCCGTGCAGGCCGGTATGATCGTCGATGAGATGCAGCGCCTGCGCAAGGGCTATCCTGACAAGCCCTTGTATGTGGTGGTCGATGAAATGTGCGCCTCGGGTGGCTATTACATCGCCGCCGCCGCCGACCGCATCTACGTCAACAAGGCCAGCGTGGTCGGTTCCATCGGCGTGCTGATGGATGGCTTCGGCTTTACGGGCGTGATGGAAAAGGTCGGCGTCGAGCGCCGTTTGCTGACGGCGGGCGAAAACAAGGGCTTCATGGACCCGTTCAGCCCCTTGAGTGAAAAACACAAGGCGTATGCGCAAGGCATGCTCAATGAAATTCACCAGCAATTCATCGAGGTGGTGCGTGCGGGACGGGGCAAGCGCCTGAAGGAAACGGCCGATACCTTCTCCGGCCTGTACTGGACGGGCGCGAAAGCCGTGGAAATGGGTCTGGCCGACGATTTCGGCACGGTCGACAGCGTGGCGCGCGATGTCGTCAAGGCGGAAGACATCGTCGATTACACGCAGCATGAAGGCTTGCCGGAACGGGTGCTGAAGAAGTTTGGTGCCGCCATGGGCGCCGGCGCCATGAAGGCGGCCGTGCAGCAGTCACAACCGGCGTTGCGCTGAGGATATCACTCTTGGCTGGCTGGCAAGCCAGTCGAGAACGATTTTCATTAAGATGGCAAATTGGCTTGAAAATGGGGCTGCTTGGGCTATAGTGAAAGCGTAGTTCTTTTCAAGGAGGGGCGATATATTAATTATGTTGTCAGTACTAACTTGATCAGCAGGTCTTGGAGCTACTCGCCGCATCGCAGATGTGGTTTTGAGTGAATTTACATTCCTCACTAAAGTCCCGTTGGGGCTTGGAAGCGGCGGCGCAATGCCGCCGTTTCCTTTTGTGCGTCGTGCGTGCTCGATGGCGCGGTGTCCACGGATGGGGATGGGCGTGCGTGCAAGGCATGCGAGGGCGGGGCATGGCTGTTCGGGTGAGCCGCGCTCAGACGGCGCAGCCGTTGCAGTGCACTGGCTGGGGGCGGGCGCTTGCCTGTCGTGCTGGCGCTGCTGCCGCGTTGGCGCTGGAACTGCTGTCGGGCGGCAGCTCCGCCATGGCGGGCGCGCTTTCTTTCTCGGCAGTCGCATCCGCGTAGGCAAAACCGCCCAGTTCCAGCCAGCACATGAAATGGCATTGCGCCTCTGCATGCCAGTGCGTTTGGCTTGCCGGCGATGGTGGCGCGTCCGCCTCCTGCGGTGTCGGGGCATTGCTCCAGCGCGCCACGCCGAGCTGGACTTTATGCATGGCCGCCTGTTCTGCAGCGATGCGTTGGCGCATGTCGGTGATGCTGCCTTGTAAGGCGATGGTATCGGTATGCTTCATACGATGTCCTTGTCAGTGGTTGCCTGGTTATTATTCCTAAAGTGCGTTAGGCGGATTCCTAACGAAGTTTCAGTCTATCAATGCGATATTCCGAGCGCTTGATTTATCTCAAAGGAATCAGCCATTTCTCGCCAAATCTCACCTTGTTCTTTTTGGTATTTCTGCTTGCTCTAAGGTTTCGTGCCGCTTGTACCGCCGCGCAGGCGCCAGGTGTCGCCGCTTCACGCTGCCAGCCGCTTCTGGTAAAGTCACGCCCATGAGTAAATTATCCCTAGACCGCATCCTGCAATCGCAGGGTTTTGGCACCCGTAAATATTGTCGTTCCCTCATCGAAGATGGCGATGTCGTCATCGATGGCGTCACCCAGACCAATTACCGCACCACCGTCGAGACCGAAGGCCTGGTGCTGCATGTGTTTGAAGAAGAGTGGGTTTACCGCGCGCAGCTGTACCTGGCGCTGAACAAACCTGCCAATTTCGAATGTTCGCGCAAACCCAGCCATCATCCTGGCGTCTTGACCCTGTTGCCGGAACAATTCACCTGGCGCGAAGTCCAGCCCGTCGGCCGGCTCGACCACGACACGACCGGCATGCTCCTGATGTCCGACGATGGCCCATTTATCCATGCGCAATCGTCGCCGAAGCGTCACGTTCCGAAGATTTACCAAGCCACCACGCAGGAGCCCGTAACCGATGAACTGGTGGCGCAGCTATTGGCCGGCGTGCAATTGCACGACGAACCGGCGCCGCTGGCCGCCCTCGTGTGCGTTCAGCGCGGAGAATTCCAGCTGGAAATCGTGCTCGAGCAAGGCAAGTACCACCAGGTCAAGCGCATGCTGGCTGCCGCCGGCAACCATTGCAGCGCGCTGCACCGTTCGGCCATCGGCAGCCTGACCCTGGAGTCGCTGGGCATCGCCGAAGGCGAGTGGTGCTACCTGACTCCCGAGCAGATCGCCCTCCTGGCCTGATTTCCTCTTCATCGCGCCAAAGCCGGGAATCTCCCGGCTTTTTGGCGTCTTTAGCCTCCATTGCCTGCATTTGACGAAGTTTCCCGCACATGAAATTAGCTACCCTGAAGGATGGCACGCGCGATGGCCAGCTGGCTGTCGTCTCGCGCGACTTGAAAACGGCCCACTTGGCCGACGGCATTGCCTCGACCCTGCAAAAGGCGCTCGACGACTGGAGCTTCATCGCGCCCCAGCTGGACTTGCTGTACCAGACCCTCAATAGCGGCCGTGGCCATCGCGCCTTCGAATTCGACCCGGCCAATTGCATGGCGCCCTTGCCGCGCAGCAGCCTGCGCGTGGCTGGCGCGTCCTATCTGCAGCAGATCGAGCGGGCCTGCAAGGCGGCAGGCAGCGAGGCGCCCGCCAATTTGCGCGAAGCGCCGCGCCTGTACCAGGGCGCCAGCGACGATTTCCTCGGTGCCCACGATGACATCACCCTGGCGCACGAACAGTGGGGTATCGATTACGAAGCGGGCATCGCCGTCATCACGGACGACGTGGCCAAGGGCTCGACGCCCGACCAGGCACATCTGAACATCAAGCTGCTGATGCTGGTCAACGATATTACCCTGCGCAATCTGGCGCCCGACGAGCAGGCCAGTGGCTACGGCTTCCTGCAAGCCAAGCCGGCCATGGCTTGCTCACCGGTGGCCATCACGCCCGACGAACTGGGCGACGCCTGGCGCGGTGGCAAGGTGCATTACGCCCTGCGCTGCAGCCTGAACGGCAAGTTGACGGGCCAGCCCCACGCGGGCGCTGACATGGCGTTCAATTACCCGCAATTGCTCGCCCATCTGTGCCAGACGCGCAACGCGCGCGCCGGCAGCGTGGTCAGCGCGGGCGGCATCGCCAACAAGGAAGTCAAGAAGGGATTTTCCAGCATCGTTGAGCGACGTAACCAGGAGATGATCGCCGATGGCGGCGCCAGCACGCCATTCCTGCTGTTTGGTGATGTGCTCCGGCTGGAGATGCTGGGCGATGATGGCAAGTCGCTGTTTGGCGCGATAGAACAAAACGTGAAACAGCTTGAAGCGCGCAAGTCCCGCTAAGGTTTCTGCGGAGCAAAGGAAAAGCAGGGCATTAGTCCCCCTTCTCCCTTGATGGCCTTGTGGGGATTGAACCGATAATGCGTCATGCCCAGTCCGTATTGCGCCTAGCCAGGCCGCAGGACTTCACCGGAGTTGATTGATGTCGGAAGACAGCGACGCAGAAAAGACCGAAGCCGCGTCACCGAAGCGCCTCGAGCAGGCGCGTGAGGAAGGCGACGTTCCGCGTTCGCGTGAAGTGGCAACGTTTACGGTGTTGATGGCGTCCGGCTGCTGCCTGTGGTTTGCCGGCGATGCCATCGTGCGGCGGCTGATGGCCGTCATGGTGTCAGGCCTGACGCTGGATCGCGCGCAGATACTCAATCCCGACGCGATGATGTTGCGCATCGGCTACGACGTGGGCTCGGTCTTGCTGACTTGCCTGCCGTACGCGGTGGCCATCATGCTCGTCGCGCTGGCGTCGCCCGTGCTGGTGGGCGGCTGGTTGTTCAGTTCCAAGGCTTTCACCCCCAATTTTGGCAAGCTCAACCCGATTCGCGGCCTGGGCAATATGGTATCGAAGAATGCCTTGGTGGAATTGCTCAAGGCCATCGCCAAGACCCTCGTCGTCGGCGTCGTCGCCTGGATGGTGATGCAGCATGAAAAGGACGCCGTGCTGGGCTTGTCGGTCGAATCCTTGCGCGCCGGTTCGGCCCATCTGATCAGCCTGCTGATCACGGCCTTCCTGCTGATCGTCGGTGCGCTGGGCCTGATCGCCGCCATCGACGGGCCCTACCAGATGTGGCACTACGCCAACAAGATGAAAATGTCCTTGCAGGAAGTCAAGCAAGAGTCGAAGGAGTCGGACGGCAATCCGCAGATCAAGGCGAAGATACGCCAGATGCAGCATGAAATGTCGCGCCGCCGCATGATGGCCGACGTGCCGACGGCCGACGTGGTGGTGACCAATCCTACCCACTACGCGGTGGCCCTGAAATACGGCGAGAATTCGCGCGGCGCGCCGCAGGTGGTGGCCAAGGGTGTCGACGAGGTGGCGGCGAAGATCCGCGAACTGGCCGGCGAGCACAAGGTCGCCATCCTGGAAGCGCCGGCCCTGGCGCGTGCGCTGTACAAGCATACCGACATCGGCGACGAGATTCCCGAGGCGCTGTATGGCGCCGTGGCCGAAGTGCTGGCGTATGTGTTCCAGCTGCGCAGCTACGGCAAGGGCCAGGGCGAGCGTCCCGACAAGCCGAAAAAACTCGACGTGCCACCCGAGCTTGACCCGCAGAACCCCGCATCGCAGAACCCGCCCGCAGCTGGCGCGGCAGACAAGAATAAAGGAAGTACACCATGAACGGCCTGAGATTGCCAGCCTGGCTCAGCGGAATGGGCAACAACGCCAGCAAGGGCATCGCCGCGCCTATCATCATCATCATGCTGCTGTCGATGATGGTGTTGCCGCTGCCGGCCTTCATCCTCGATATTTTCTTCAGTTTCAATATCGCGCTATCCATCATCGTGCTGCTGACGGCGCTGTACACGGTCAAGCCGCTCGACTTCATGGCGTTCCCGACCATCCTGCTGGTATCGACCATGCTGCGCCTGTCGCTGAACGTGGCGTCCACGCGCGTGGTGCTGACGGAAGGCCATACGGGCGCCGACGCGGCCGGTAAAGTGATTGAGGCATTCGGTCACTTCCTGATCGGCGGTAATTACACGGTCGGTATCGTGGTGTTTATCATTTTGACGATCATCAACTTTACCGTCGTGACCAAGGGTGCGGGCCGTATCGCCGAGGTGGGCGCCCGCTTCGCGCTGGACGCCATGCCCGGCAAGCAGATGGCCATCGATGCCGACCTGAATGCCGGCCTGATCGGCGAAGACGAGGCGCGCCGCCGCCGCACGGAAGTGGCGCAGGAAGCGGAATTCTATGGCGCCATGGACGGTGCCAGCAAATACGTGCGCGGCGATGCCATCGCCGGCATCATGGTCACCGTGATCAATATCATCGGCGGCCTGCTGGTGGGCTTGCTGCAGCACGACATGGGCTTTGCCGATGCGCTCAAGAATTACACCTTGCTGGCCATCGGTGACGGCCTGGTTGCACAGATTCCTTCGCTGATCATTTCCACGGCAGCCGGTATCGTCGTCTCGCGCGTGGCCAGCGAACAGGACATCGGCACTCAGCTGGTGGGGCAATTGTTTGCGAAACCGCAAGTGCTGTACATTACCGCCGGCATCATCGGTGGCATGGGTCTGATTCCCGGCATGCCGAACATGGTCTTCATCCTGCTCGCTTCGCTGCTGGCCGGTTCCGCATATTTGATCAGCAAGAAGCGCAAGCAGGAAAAGGTGGCGGCGGAAACGCCGGCCGAAGCCCCGCAAGCGACCGTCGCGCCCGAGCAGGAAGAAGCCAGCTGGCAAGATATCTTGCCTGTCGATACCCTGGGCCTGGAAGTGGGCTACCGTTTGATTCCCCTGGTCGACAAGACGCAGGGTGGGGAGCTGCTCAAGCGCATCAAGGGCATCCGCAAGAAATTCGCCCAGGAAGTGGGTTTCCTGGCGCCGCCCGTGCATATCCGCGACAACCTGGAGCTCAAACCGTCCGCCTACCGCATTACCCTCAAGGGCGTGGAAGTGGGCGTGGGCGAAGCATTCAACGGCCAGTTCCTGGCCATCAACCCCGGCATGGCCAGCGGCACCTTGCCGGGCCTTGCCACGAACGACCCCGCCTTCGGCTTGCCGGCCACCTGGATCGACGCCAGCATGCGCGACCAGGCCCAATCGATGGGCTACACGGTCGTCGATGCGGGCACCGTGGTGGCCACGCACTTGAACCACCTGATCACTTCGCACGCTTCCGAGCTGCTGGGCCGCGCGGAAGTGCAGTCCCTGCTCGACCACCTGGGCAAGGATGCGCCGCGCCTGGTGGAAGATCTGGTGCCGAAGATGCTGTCCCTGTCGACCCTGCAAAAGGTGCTGCAGAATCTGCTGGCCGAGGGCGTGCACATCCGCGACATGCGCAGCATCATCGAAACCCTGGCCGAGCACACGGTCAGTACGCAAGACCCGAACGACCTGACGGCGCTGGTGCGCGTGGCACTGGGCCGCGCCATCGTGCAGCAATTATTCCCCGGCGCGGCCGAACTGTCCGTGATGACCCTCGACAGCCGCCTCGAGCGCCTGCTGATGCAAGCGATGGGCAATGGCGGCGATGGTGCCGGCATCGAGCCGGGCCTGGCCGATACCATCGCGCACCAGGCGGGCCTGGCGGCGCAGCAGCAGGAAGCGCTGGGACTGACGCCCGTGCTGCTGGTGCCGGCGCCGCTGCGCGCCTTGCTGTCGCGCTTCCTGCGCCGCGCCCTGCCGCAGCTCAAAGTGCTGTCGCATGCGGAAGTGCCGGAAACCAAGACCATCCGCGTCACCAGCCTGGTGGGCGCACAATAGTTATTCAATATGTATCGGGCGCCGCTCTCGCGCGAACGGCGCCCCAAATTTTGACTTTCAGCATCACTTTCCTGCTGGCAAACTGAATAACGGGTACTTTCCCGTCCTGTTCCTTCGATCATTTCCTGCAAGCATCGCTAATAATAGAAACTGTCCGGGTGATCTGTGTCCATGAGGAAGACAGCACCCAAGCAACAGGAGTCGATGATGGTCACACAGTTCAGCCAATATTGCGCCACCCCCGCCTTGGGAGGCCGGTCATGAATGTGAAGAAATTTACGGGCGCCTCGTCGCGCGATGCGCTGCGCAAGGTGCGCGAAGCGCTGGGCCCCGATGCCGTGATCCTGTCGAACCGCCAGGCCGATGGCGTGGTGGAAATCCTCGCGCTGGCCAATGACGATGCCGCTTCGCTGGCTTCGCCGCCGGCAGCGTCCGAAATGGCCCAGCCGCGTCCCCAGTTGCAGACCCAGTTCGCCACGCCGCAGCGTCCGGCCGCCCCGGCCCAGCGCCCGGCCGCGCCACGTCCTGCCGCGCCGCGCCAGGCTGCCTCCGAGCCAGTGGACATGGCCCGCATGCAACAGATGATGGCCAGCGCGCTGGCGCACGTCAAAGAGAACGCCGCCGCCGAAATGAGCGGCATGATGAATGAGATCCGCGCCATGCGCGGCATGATGGAAACCCAGCTGGCGGAAATCTCCTGGGGCTCGACGCAGCAGCGCGAGCCGCAAAAAGCCGTCGTGCTGCGCGAAATGCTGGCCGCCGGTTTTTCCGCCAGCCTGGCGCGCTACCTGATCGACAAACTGCCCGCCGGCCTCGATGGCGCGCAAAGCATGCGCTGGATCAAGACTGTCCTCAGCCGTAACCTGAATACGGTCGCCAATGAAGACGCCATGCTGGAGCAGGGCGGCGTATTTGCCCTGGTGGGCCCGACCGGTGTCGGCAAGACCACCAGCACGGCCAAGCTGGCGGCCCGCTGCGTGATGCGCCACGGCCCGGAAAAGCTGGCCCTGATTACCACGGACGCCTATCGTATCGGCGCGCATGAACAGCTGCGCATCTACGGCAAGATCCTCGGCGTGATGGTGCATTCGGTGAAGGATGAGGCGGACTTGCGCATCGCCCTGAAAGAATTGAAGAACAAGCACACGGTGCTGATCGATACGGTGGGCGTGAGCCAGCGCGACCAGATGGTGACGGAACAGGTGGCCATGCTGTCGGGCGCCGGCGCCGACGTGAAACGTCTGCTGTGCCTGAACTCCACGGCGACCCAGGAAACCCTCAATGAAGTGGTGCGCGCCTACCAGGGCAGCGGCCTGGCCGGCTGCATCATGACCAAGCTCGATGAAGCGGCTTCGATCGGCAATGTGCTCGACGTGGTGATCCGCCAGAAGCTGAACCTGTTTTATGTGTCGAACGGCCAGCGCGTGCCGGAAGACCTGTACCTGGCCGACCGCGGCTACCTGATCGACCGCGCCTTCAAGCTCAAACGCGATGCGGCGGCGACGCAGTTTTCTGATGCCGAACTGCCGCTGCTGATGGCGCAGGCGGCCGCCCGCAACAATGAAGCGCGCGGGGTGCACCTTGGCTAATTTTGATTTCGATCAGGCCGAAGGCTTGCGCCGCATGCTGGCCGGCCCGCAGCCGCGCGTCATGACGTTCCTCTCGGCCACGCCGCAGGATGACAAGGGCGCCATGTTGGTCAACCTGGGCGCCTCGCTGGCCTACGGCGGCAATGACGTGCTGCTGCTCGACGCCAGCGGCGGCAGCGATGGCGTGGCAGCGCGCCTGGGACTGGCGCATGGCGCCAGCCTGCGCGACGTGGCACGCCAGCAGTGCGGCTTGAACCAGGTCATCCACCAGGTGCCGCAAGGTTTTGGCGTGGCCAGCCTGGGTGCGCGCAACCACTTGATGGACAGCATGGATTATGCGGGCGAGGACGAACTGCGCCGCCTGGGCAAGACTTTCGACGTGCTGGCGCGCCAGAGCGGCATCGTGCTGGTCGATGGCGTCATGGCCGACGCGGGCGATTGCTTCCCCGTGCCGCTGATGGCGACATCCGATATCGTGGTGCAGGTCTCGACCAGCGCCACCTCGATCAAGGCGGCGTACTGCCTGATCAAGCGCCTGAGCCAGGAGCTGGGACGGCGTCCGTTCGGCATTCTTGTCACCGGCGCTTCCGAATCCGAGGCAAAAGTGGTATACGATAATATGGCGCAGGCGGCGAGCCGCTACCTGGCCGTGAAACTGACCTCGATGGGTTCGGTGCCTGCCGATGAGTATCTGCACCGCGCGGCGCGGCTGGGCCGCAGCGTGGTCGATGCCTTTCCGCTGGCGGGAGCGTCGGTGGCGTTTCGCGGACTGGCCGAGCGGCTGGCCCGTTCGGCGGCGCCGGTGCTTGGTGGCACCTTGTACCAGACGGGGAGCCCGCACCAGTTCAGCGCCTGAAAGCAACCGTAGCATCAGATAAGACGAGAAAACAATAAGCAGCCTATGTATACGGTCAAAGGGAAATCGAACAAGGACTATTTGCTGACGGAGCACATTCCGCTGGTGAAGCGTCTGGCGTACCATATGAAGGCAAAATTGCCGCCTTCGGTCGAGGTCGACGACCTGATCCAGGCTGGCATGATCGGCCTGCTCGATGCCATTACCCGCTATGAAGAAACGCATGGCGCGCAGTTCGAGACGTATGCCGTGCTGCGCATCCGCGGCGCCATGCTCGACGAATTGCGCACCAGCGACTGGCTGCCGCGCAGCATGCGCCAGAACATGCGCAAGATCGAGGAGGCGATGAGCACCCTGCAGCAGCGCCTCGGCCACCCGCCGACGGAGTCGGAAGTGGCGAAATTGCTGAAAATGTCGCTGACCGACTACCAGGAAATGCTGGGCGACGGCGGCGGCCACCAGCTCGTGTACTACGAAGACTTTCATGACCCGGACGGCAATGACAGCTTCCTCGACCGCCATTGCGTGGACGAGGACAGCGACCCCTTGCGTTCCCTGCTTGATACTGATTTCCGGCAATCCGTGATCGATGCCATCGACGCGCTGCCGCCACGCGAGAAAATACTCATGGGCCTGTATTACGAAGAAGAGCTGAACCTGAAGGAGATCGGCGCGGTGATGGGCGTTTCCGAATCGCGCGTCTCGCAACTGCATACCCAGGCCGTCGCGCGCCTGCGCGCAACCTTGAGGGAGCAGGCGTGGACTGGTCCAGCGTAATCGGGCTGGCGCTGGCGCTGGCGGGCCTCCTGGTCGGCCAGGCACTGGAAGGCGGCAAGATGGCCTCCCTGCTGCAGCCGGCCGCCTTTGCCATCGTCATCGTCGGCACCTTCGGCGCCGTGCTGCTGCAAACGCGGCTGCGCACCTTCGTGCGCGGCCTGGAAATGCTGCGCTGGGTCTTCCTGCCGCCGTCTGATACGCGCGCTGCGCTGGCGCGCGACATCGGGCAATGGAGCTTGACGGCGCGCCGCGACGGCCCGCTGGCGCTCGAACGCCTGATGGAAAACACGGCCGACCGCTTCAATGCCAAGGGCTTGAGGATGATCGTCGACGGCATCGCGCCCGACAAGCTGCGCCAGTTGCTCGACGTGGAAATCTCCGCCTACGAAATGGCCGAGCGCCAGGCCGTCAAGGTGTGGGAATCGGCGGCCGGCTATTCGCCCACCATCGGCATCCTGGGCGCCGTGCTGGGCCTGATACACGTGATGGAAAATCTCACCGACCCGAGCAAACTGGGCAGCGGCATCGCCGTGGCGTTTGTGTCGACCATCTATGGCGTGGGCCTGGCCAATCTGCTGTTTTTGCCGGTGGCCAATAAACTCAAGGCCATCGTCTCGCGCCGCGTGCTGCAATATGAAATCACGGCCGCCGTGCTGTACGACATCGCCACGGGCGACCATACGCGCATCATCGAAGAGCGCGTGGCCAGCCTGCTGCACGAGCACTGAGCATGATGCGGCGCGCGCGCAGGAAGTATGACGAGGAGCCGGACAATCAGGACCGCTGGCTGATCTCGTACGCCGACTTCATCACTTTGTTGTTCGCCTTCTTCGTCGTCATGTATGCGATTTCGCAAGTCAACGAGGGTAAATACCGCGTCTTCCAGAATGCCATCGGCCAGGCCTTCAGCCTGGAAAAGGGCGCGCCACCCATCGTCATGGAAGCGCCGCAAGCCATTCCGCTGCCCAATCCCGTCCTGAAGCGCCGCACGGAAGCCATCCGCCGCGAGCGCGAACACATGACGCGCCTGGCGCAGGACTTGACGTCGACCCTGGCGCCGCTGGTCAAGGAAGGCAAGGTGCGGGTCACGCAGACGAGCCGCGGCGTGAGTGTGGAAATCAATGCCAGCGTGCTGTTCGACCCGGGCGCCGCAGGCTTGACGATGGAGTCGGACCAGGCCCTGCGCGCCGTGGCCGTACTGCTCAAGGATGACACGCACGACGTGCAGGTGGAAGGACATACGGATGTCCAGCCGATCAGCAATTCGAGCTTCGCCTCGAACTGGGAACTGTCGGCCGCGCGCGCCAGCGCCGTGGTGCGCCTGTTCATCGCCAGCGGCGTGCAAGCGACGCGCCTGACGGCCGTGGGCCACGCCGACAACATCCCCGTGGCGCCGAACGACACGCCGGAAGGGCGCGCGCGCAACCGCCGGGTCGCCGTGACGATTTTGTCGGGCATCCCCGAAACGGTGACGGAAGTGCTGACGGCGCCGCTGGTGCCTGCACCTGCGCCGGCCAATTGACCGCCGGCGCTTGGTACAATCGCAGCCTTCTTTCCTTTTTTTTCTCCATCATGAAAAGCAGCTCCCTGGGCGGTCTCGTCTATTCCACCGAAACGGGGCGCATGTGTCCCGCCTGCCGTCAGCCGCTGGCGCAATGCGCGTGCAAGGCGCAGGCGAAAGCGGCGCCCGTGGGCGACGGCGTGGTGCGCGTGTCGCGCCAGACCAAGGGTCGCGGCGGCAAAAGCGTCACCGTGGTCAAGGGCTTGCCGCTGGATGCCATGGCGCTGGCCCTGCTGGGCAAGCAGCTGCGCACGCAGTGCGGTTCGGGCGGCACCGTCAAGGATGGCGTCATCGAAGTGCAGGGCGACCATGTGGACACCATCCTGGCCGCACTGGCCAAGCTGGGCCACCAGCCGAAAAAGGCCGGCGGCTAGCCGCAGCGCGTGCGGGACTGTGCCGCGCACCTGTGCTAAGGTGCGTTTGCCATCCACACGCGCCACCTCATCATGAATAGCAAACTGACCGGCATCGCCATCGCCGCTGCCATCGCGGCAGTGCTGGCGCTCGTGTACGGGCCTTCAGCCGACGGCGGCGCGCCGGAATCTGTGGCTATCGCTGCCGCCAGCGCACCGGCACAACGCAGCCTGGAATCGTATATGCATATCGATGCCAGCCCGGTCGCCGATGCCGCGCCCTTGCCCCTCACCCTGGCGCAGCGGCTCGAACGCCTGGCCGCCAGCGGCAGGCCGGAAGACGCGTCTGCGGCCTACAACCTGCTCGACGACTGTATTTCTTTTGAGACAGAAGGCCGTCTGCCGGCACTGGAATTCGAACTGGGGCGCGAGATGACGGCAGACGAAAAGGCCGCCCAGCGGCAGCTGTGCGCGGGCCTGACGCAGCGTCAGCGCGAGGACCGCCTGGGCTATCTGGCCACCGCCGCGAAGGCGGGCGTGCCGGGCGCCGCCACCCTGTTCCTGTCGGAAGGGCCGTTCGGCGACCGCAGCGCGCTGCGCAACCGTCCCGACGATCCGCTGGTGCAGGCATGGAAGCGGCAAGCCATCGCCCAACTGACGGCGCAGGCGGACGAGGCGGAACTCACCAGCGTGACTACCCTGATGATGGCGTATCTGCGCGATGGCGAGGTGGTGCTGAAGGATGCGCCGCAAGCGTATGGCTACCTGCTGGCCCTGCGCCTCGTCTATGACGAGATCCTGGCGCCCGGCGTCACGAATCCATATCAGGATGAATACTGGCACTGGCTGCAAAACGAGCTGACGCCGGAGCAACAGGCCACCGCCCGCGCCAAGGCGCAAGCCATCGCGGCGAAGTATCGCCAGCATGCGGGGCGCGCCGCGCACGGTTGAGGTGGCAAGGCCGCTGCGCCTTGCCGGGGGATCGCTGTTGAATAAGGGAGATAAGAAGGGCAATCAGCCGATCACCACGCGCCGGCTGGCCGTGTTCGTCGTCGCTTGGCCGCTGGGGCCGTAGAAATTGCCGCTCTGGGCCGGGGGGCGCATGGCGTTCAGGGCGCCTTGCGTGTGCAGCATGTGTTTGTTGACGAGCAGGCTGTTCAGGCGGTTTTGTTCCTTGGCTTCGCGCGTCGTTTCGAGCAGGGCTTTCCACAGGGGGGCCGCCTCCGCTTCGTTGGCGCCGACCAGCCAGTCTTCCATGCCCGCTTCGGCGGCCGTGAAACCGGCTGCCGCCAGCGCCTGGTGGCGTTGCGCCGCCAACTGGCTCAATTGTCCGACCAGCGCCGTCTTGCGCGCCGTGAGCTCCGTGATTGCATCGATGTCAGCCGCAACCAGATGCCGCTGTTCTTCTTTCATCAATGCCAGCAATGTGGTCATGAGCTGTTGCTCGTCGCGCAGGCTGGAAAACGGAGTCACTGATTGCATGGGGAAACCTATCTATTTCGTGAGTGCAGCAAGTCCTTGACTGTGTCAAGGAGACCGTCCGCCACTTTTTCAGAGTTGACCTGGAACTGGCCGTCGGCGATCGCCAGCTTGATGCGTTCGACTTTTTTCGTGTCGAACACGGCGCCGCTGCCGGCAGTTGCACTGGCCGCTAATGCCTGTCCTTGCGGCGACAGGCGTACATTGTCCGACGTCGTCGGTGTTGCCTGGGCTTTCTCGGCATTCCGGGCGCCGGAGGTACTCGCGGGCGCCACCGGCAGGCCGGGATTGCTTTTAATGGTGTTGTCGGTAATTTTCACAGCGTGATCCTCGTCTGGTCGAAGTCAAAAAACTCCGGGATATGTGTCATTATCGGCACCTTCTCCCGAAACTTTAGTGCGCCAGACCACAATATCACTGTCCATCCGTGTTTAGAACGCGACCTCTACCATGCCGCCAGCCCGCGCCACGCCGCTGATCTGCTGGCCGCTCTGCGTGCGTACCTGCACTGTCTGACCATCGCCGGCGCTGCCGATGGCGCGCCCTTCTGATGCCACCTGGAAACCGTTGCCACTGGAAACGACGCGCACCAGCTGGCCCTGCATCACCACCGGCTTGCGGCGCAGGGTGTCGAGGCGCATCGGCGTGCCTGGTGGCAAGGACATATTCGTGCTGGCGCCTACCACCTGGGCCACGTCGGTGGCGATGCCTGCCGGCAATGCGGCCAGGTCGCCCTGCATCGTCACCAGCTGGCTGGCGTCGATGGCTTGCCCTTGCGCCAGCGGCACGGCACTGGCCACGTAGTCGCCCACGACGGCCACGTTCGCTTGCAAATAAATAGTCCAGTTGCTGGGCGCCGTGCAGCGCACGCCCACGGTGGTCTTGCCCCAGGCGCGCGCGCCTGGCGCCATGAACGCTTGCGGCGCGGGGCAGGCCGCCAGGTTCAGGCGCGGATCGACGGCGCCGACGGTGACCGTCACCTTGCCTGGCAAGCCGTTGCTTTGCACTTGCAGGAATTGTTCCACGCTGTTGCGCAGCGCTTCCGGCGTTTGCCGGCCGGCGTTTTGCGCCTGTGCCAGCAGTGGCAGGGTGGCAACAGCGAAGAAGAAAGCGAGCGGTGTTTTCATGGTGATAGGCCTCTGGAATACTGCCATGATAGTGCGCGCCGCCCCGTTCGAAGCGCCGATTAAGGGGTAAAAGTATGGTCTGATCCGGCGATGGCCTTGCCGGTGGGCGCCGTACTATGTTTCCTGTCATCACTATACCGCCATCCTTCCGCCATCTCGGGCGCCAGTGGCAGATCTTTCCGGAGCCTGACATGATAGGGAAACTCGACGATTACATGCGCTTCAACGAGACGGCACTAAGCTTGCGCTCGACGCGCCAGGAATTGCTCGCCTCGAATATCGCCAATGCCGACACGCCCAACTACAAGGCGCGCGATGTCGACTTCGCCAGCGCGCTGAAGGGTGCGCTGGCGAAGTCGGGCGGCAGTATGCCCGCCCTGACCGGCACGGCGGCGCAGCATATGCCGGGCAAGGGCGTGGCTGCCGCTGCTGGTGCAGGCGGCAAGGTCGAGACCCTGGCCGACGGCACGCCGCTGCTGTATCGCGCGCCGGCCCAGGGCGCCGTCGATGGCAATACGGTGGACATGGATCTCGAGCGCAACGCCTTTGCCGACAATTCAATACGCTACGAGGCCAGCATCACCCTGCTCAATGCGCAGATCAAGGGCATGCTGACGGCCATCCAGGGAGGACAATAATCATGTCGCTATTTAATATCTTCAATGTCTCCGGTTCGGCCATGAGCGCCCAGGCGCAGCGCCTGAACACGGTGGCCAGCAACCTGGCCAATGCCGACAGTGCCACCAGTGCCACGGGCGAAGCCTATCGCGCCAAGCAGGTGGTGTTCGAAGCCGTGCCCATGGCCAACGGCGCCACGGCCGTCAAGGTGCAGAAGGTGATCGAAGACCCGTCGCCGATGAAGCTGGTCTACGACCCGAAGAACCCGCTGGCCGACGAGAAGGGCTACGTCACCATGCCCAACGTGAATACGGTCGACGAGATGGTCAATATGCTGTCGGCCTCGCGTTCGTACCAGACCAACGTGGAAACCATGAACGCGGCCAAGTCGCTGCTCCTGAAAACCCTCACCCTCGGCCAGTAAGGCTGACTGATCATTATGGCAACCATCGATACCAGCAACACCGTCACCACCGACCTGATGGCGACGATGAATCCGAAGAAGACGACGGCCGCCGCAGGCAGTGTCGAAGCGGAAACGAACAAATTCCTTACCCTGCTGGTCACCCAGTTGAAAAACCAGGACCCGATGAACCCGCTGGACAATGCACAGCTGACCAGTCAGCTGGCGCAGCTGTCCACGGTGACGGGCGTCAACAAGCTCAATACCACGGTGGAAAGCTTGAAAGCCAGCTACCAGCAAGCCGAATCCATGCAGGCGGCCAATATCATCGGCCACGGCGTGTTGACGGCGGGCAAGGATATCAACCTGAGCAAGAGCGCCGCCCTGCTGGGCGTGGACCTGGCCACGGCAGCCGACAAGGTCAAGGTCATCATCTACAAGGATGGCAAGGAAGTCCATTCCATCGACCTGGGCGCACAGGAAGCGGGCACCTTGCCACTGGGCTGGAATGGTTCTACCGCCGATCTCGACAAGGATGGCAAGAACATCGTCCTGGCCGACGGCGCTTATACCTTCGCGGTGGAAGCCACGCGCGGTGGCACCAAGCTCAAGGATGCAACGGCGCTGATGTTCGGTTCGGTCGCCAGTGTGTCGACGGGCGCGAATGGCGTGAAATTGAATGTTCCGGGCGTGGGCAGCATCACCATGGCCGACGTGAAACAGATACTGTAAGCCGCTTCCCCTTAGCGTGACCCTCTACCCCCAAATATCTACCAGGAGAACACAATGTCTTTCCAACAAGGCCTGAGCGGCTTGAATGGCGCCGCCAAATCGCTGGACGTCATCGGCAACAACATCGCCAACTCGTCGACCGTGGGTTTCAAGCAGTCGCAGGCCCAGTTCGCCGACATTTATGCCAACTCACTGTATGGTGTAGGTGGCAACCAGGCGGGGATCGGCGTATCGGTTTCGCAAATCGCCCAGCAATTTAACCAGGGCAACCTGGAAACTTCGTCGAACCCGCTCGACATCGCCATCAATGGCGGCGGCTTCTTCCGTACCAGCGTCAACGGCGCCATCCAGTACTCGCGCAATGGCCAGTTTCAGGTCGACAAGAGCGGCTTCATCGTCAACGCCCAACTGGCGCAGCTGACCGGCTATCCGGCCGACGTCAACGGCAAGATCGTTGCCGGCGCCATCGTGCCACTGCAGATCGACCAGTCGGACATGAAGCCGGAGGCAACCAC
Source organism: Janthinobacterium sp. UMAB-56 (assembly GCF_900095265.1). Classification (GTDB taxonomy): domain Bacteria; phylum Pseudomonadota; class Gammaproteobacteria; order Burkholderiales; family Burkholderiaceae_D; genus Janthinobacterium. Next base: position 306,740 of record NZ_LT607652.1, read on the forward strand.
CAAGATCGATACGCAAGTCAATCTGAATTCGAATACGGCCATGCCGACCACGGTGCCGTTCAATTCAACTGACGATACCTCGTACCACAAGCAGTTTCCCGTCGAAGTCTTCGATTCGCTGGGCAATTCCCACAATATGTCGAATTTCTACGTCAAGACGGGCACCAACACCTGGGATGTCTACTCGGCCATTGACGGCACGGAAGTGACCAGCATGAAGGCCGCAGCCGCCCTGCAGACGGACCCTGCTTCGCTGGCCGCGCGCGCCGCTTACCAGGCTGCCGCCACAGCCGTGCCGCTGGTGCCGGCCAATGTGACGACCGCCGCCGTTGCCTACGGCAATGCGGCCGGTGCCGCCGTCTCGGCTGCCGCCGCTGCTGCGGGCGCCACGCCGGCGCAATTGGCCGCCATCGCCGCCACCTACGGCAGTGCTGTGCCGAATGGCGTCAATTCGAGCCGCACGCCCGACCAGATCGATGCGGCCATCCGTGCCGTGACGGTGGTCCCAGCCGTCAAGACCGGTTCGCTGGTCTTCAACACGGTGGGTAGCCTGGACAAGGCCGCCATGCTGGCCCTGGTGCCGCCGCAATCCTTGCCCGTCACCGTCAACCTGCCGATCTTCCCCGCCACGGGCGCCAATGCGACCCTGTCGGTACAGGTCGATTTCACCAAGTCGACCCAACTGGGCACGACTACGGCGGAAAAGAAAACGGAAGCGGACGGCTACAAGGCGGGCCAGCTGAGCCAATTTATCGTCGGCAACGATGGCGTGATCCAGGGCCAGTACAACAATGGCAAGACGCGCAGCCTGGGCCAGGTGGTGTTGAGCAACTTTGTCAACCCGAACGGCCTTGAGCCTCTGGGTAACAATGCCTGGGTGGAAAGTTCGGCCTCGGGCAAGCCCGTCACGGGCGAGCCCAAGACCGGCAACCTGGGCAACTTGCGTGCCTCGGCGGTGGAAGTATCGAACGTCGATCTGACGGCGGAACTGGTCAACATGATCACGGCCCAGCGCGCCTACCAGGCGAATGCGCAAACCATCAAGACGCAGGATTCGGTCTTGCAAACACTCGTCAACCTGCGCTAACGTGGGGGCGCCTCGTTAAGCTACTGCGCGTCTCACTACCGGGCCGGCGTTGCTCGCTGTACCTCCGTACAGCTGCGCTACTCAAGCCGGTATTGAATCGCTCGCTACGCTTTCCGAGGCACCCGTGATGTTGCCGTATTTTTGCAGTAACCGCATCAGTTGCGATCTAGGCAGGAGAAACACATGGACCGTCTCATCTACACCGCCGGCTCGGGCGCCAAGCACATCCTGGACAAGCAGGCGACCACCGCGAATAACCTGGCGAACGCCACCAGCACGGGTTTCCGTGCCCAGCTCGACTCGTTCCGCGCCGTGCCCGTGGTGGCCGACGGCATGATGCCGACGCGCGCCTTCGTCGTCGATTCGACGGTCGGTTCCGATTTCACGCAAGGTCCCATGCAGCATACGGGCCGCGCGCTCGACGTGGCCGTGGAAAATGCGGGCTGGATCGCGGTGCAGTCGGCCGACGGTTCCGAAGCCTACACGCGCAACGGCGCCTTCAAGCTCAATGAAAACGGCATGCTGCAAACGCAGGGCGGGCTGATGGTGCAGGGCGATACGGGCCCCATGGCCATTCCGCCCGGCGTCACGGTGGCCATTGCCAGCGACGGCACGGTGGGCACGATTTCCACCGACGTGCCGCCGGGGCCATCGACGGTGCTGGGACGCATCAAGCTGGTCAATCCGCCCGAGCAGCAACTGGTGCGCGGCGACGACGGCCTGTTCCGTCTGAAGGACGGCACGGTGGCGCAGGCCGACCAGGCTGTGAAGCTGACCACGGGCGCGCTGGAAGGCAGCAATGTCAGCCCCGTCGATTCCATGGTCAGCATGATCGCCCTGGCGCGCCAGTTCGAAACGCAAATGAGCTTGTTGAAGAATGCCGAGAATAACGCGGCGAAAGCCACCCAGATCCTCGCTTTGAATTGATGGGGGCACCCGCATAATGGTCACATAGAAATAGTCTACAGGGCTGACTAGCGCTGTTATTGGAGAAAAATCATGATTCGTTCCCTTTGGATTGCCAAAACCGGCCTGGAAGCGCAACAGACGCAGATGGACGTGATCGCCAATAACCTGGCCAACGTCAGCACCACCGGCTTCAAGAAGTCGCGTGCCGTGTTTGAAGATTTGCTGTATCAAAATGTGCGCCAGCCGGGCGCGCAATCGTCGCAGCAGACGCAGCTGCCATCGGGCTTGCAGATCGGCACCGGCGTACGCACCGTGGCCACCGAACGCATCCATACGCAAGGCAATCCCCAGGCATCGGGCAATTCGCGCGACGTGATGGTCAACGGCACGGGCTTCTTCCAGGTGCTGATGCCGGACGGCGCCACTGCCTACACGCGCGACGGTTCTTTCCAGACAGACGCCAACGGCCAGCTCGTCACGTCCGAAGGCTTCGTCATCCAGCCCGCCATCACCGTGCCGACGAATGCGCTGAGCCTGACCGTGGCGCGCGACGGCACCGTCTCCGTCACCTTGCCCGATACAGTGGCGCCATCGCAAATCGGCTCCCTGCAGCTGACCACCTTCGTCAATCCGGCCGGCCTGGAATCGAAGGGTGAAAACCTGTACATGGAAACGGGCGCTTCCGGCGTGGCGCAGACCAACACCCCGGGCACGAATGGCGCCGGCGTGCTGATGCAGGGCTATATCGAATCCTCGAACGTCAACGTGGCCGAGGAAATGGTCAACATGATCCAGACGCAGCGCGCCTACGAGATCAACAGCAAGGCCATCACCACATCCGACCAGATGCTGCAGAAATTGTCGCAACTTTAATTTTCATAGTCGTCATGCCATCCGCCGCAGGATGGCAGCGGAGGTTTGTCATGCAATATCCCATCATCGCCCTGTTGTCCGCAGTCCTGCTGTCCGGCTGCGCCATCACGCCCACCTCGATCGTGCAATACCCGACCACCACGCGCGCGCCGATGCCGGAACCCGTAGTCGTCAGCAATGGCTCCATCTACCAGCCGTCGACCTACCGACCCGCCTTCGAAGACCGCCGCGCCCGTCACGTGGGCGACACCATGATCATCGCCATCACCGAGCGCACGAATGCCGTCAAGTCGGGCGCCAGTTCCGGCAACAAGTCCGGCAGCGTGGGCTTCAGCACGCCCGGCTTCGCCCAGGGCCGCCTGGGCGGCAGCGTTGCGGCGACTGGCGCGACGAAGTTTTCCGATGGCGACAACCAGTCCGCCAGCAACACTTTTTCCGGCACGATCGGCGTGACGGTGATCGAGGTATTGCCGAACGGCAACCTGATCGTCGCCGGCGAAAAACAGATCGCCATGAACAAGGGCACGGAATTCATCCGCTTCTCGGGCATGGTCAATCCCGATACCATCGGCACGGGCAACGTCGTGCCATCGACCCAGGTGGCCGATGCGCGCGTCGAATACCGCACCAACAGCCAGATCGACCGCGCCGAGATGGCCTCGATGGCGTCGCGCTTCTTCCTCAGCCTGCTGCCGTTCTGACCATGGCTACTTTTAACTTTCCCCGCTGTTGCGCCATTTTCGGCCTCGCTTGCGCCCTGCTGGCGCCCATGGCGCAGGCCGAGCGCCTGAAGGACCTGGCCAGCATCGCCGGCGTGCGCCAGAATCAGCTGATGGGCTATGGCCTCGTCGTCGGCCTCGACGGCAGCGGCGACCAGACCACGCAAACCCCGTTCACCATCCAGAGCGTGGCGGCAATGCTGCAGCAGCAGGGCATCAACTTGCCGCAAGGCACGAGTTTGCAGCTGAAAAACGTGGCCGCCGTGATGGTGACGACGGCCTTGCCCGCGTTTGCCCAACCGGGCCAGTTGCTCGATGTGACGGTGTCGTCGATGGGTAATGCGAAAAGCTTGCGCGGCGGCACCTTATTGATGACGCCGCTGAAGGGCGCCGATGGCCAGGTGTATGGCATGGCGCAGGGCAACGTGCTGGTGGGCGGCGTGGGCGCGCAGGCGGCCGGCAGTTCCGTCGTCATCAATCACTTGAGCGTGGGGCGTATCTCTGGCGGCGCCACCGTCGAGCGCAGCGTACCGTCGGTACTGGGCGCCAACAACACGATACGCCTGGAATTGAACGCCACCGATTTCGCCACCGCCAGCCGCGTGGTCGACGCCATCAACAGCCGCTACGGTGCCGGCACGGCCGCCGCGCTGGACGGGCGCGTGATCCAGGTGCAGTCGCCGGGCGGCAGCGATCAGCGCGTGGCCTTTTTGGGCCAGCTGGAAAGCATCGAAGTCAATCCGGCCCGCCTGGCGGCCAAGGTCATCATGAATGCGCGCACCGGCTCGGTGGTGATGAACCAGTCCGTGACCCTGGAAACGTGTGCCATTTCGCACGGCAACCTGTCCGTCACCATCAATGTCGAGCCGCAGGTGAGCCAGCCGGCCCCCTTGTCAGGTGGACGCACGGTGGTCACGCAAACGGCGCAGATCGATATCAAGAAGGAGCCGGGCAAGGTCATGCTGGTCAAGGGCGGCGCTTCGCTGTCCGACGTGGTCAAGGCTTTGAACGCCATCGGCGCCTCGCCGCAAGACTTGCTGGCCATACTGCAGGCGATGAAGGCGGCCGGCTCGCTGCGCGCCGAACTCGAAATCATTTGATGGGCACGCCATGATCAGCCAAACCGACCTCAGCAATACCGCCGCCTATGACGTCAAGGGCATGGATGGCTTGCGCCAGTCCGCCAAGGCGAAGGACCCTGCCGCCCTGAAAGAGGCGGCCACGCAATTCGAAGCCATGTTCATCAACATGATGATGAAAAGCATGCGCGACGCCACGCCGCAGGACGGCATCATGGATAGCCAGCAAAGCAAGATGTACACCTCCATGCTGGACCAGCAGACGAGCCAGAACCTGGCCAAGCGTGGCACGGGACTGGCCGACGTGCTGATCCGCCAACTGTCGTCGTCGAACCAGGCACTGGCCGCCGATGGCGCCGAAGCGCCGTCGCCCCGTTCGTCGAGCATGGCGCAGGCGCTGGCTGCATTCCGCCAGCAGCAGGGCGCCCTCGCCGAGGGTCCAGGCAGCGCCACCGGCACCGGCAAGACGCTGAGCGACAAGGCCAACGCCACGCAGGCGCCGCATGTGCGCGCCTTCCAGGAAAAGCTGGGCGTGCATGCGGAAGAAGCCAGCCGTGCCACCGGCATCCCGGCCAAATTCATGCTGGGCCAGGCAGCGTTGGAAACGGGCTGGGGCAAGCGCGAAATCATCAACCGCGACGGCAGCAGCAGTCACAATCTGTTCGGCATCAAGGCGTCCGGCGACTGGAAGGGCAAGGTCACCGAAGCCGTCACCACGGAATATGTGAATGGCAAGGCGCAGCGCAAGGTGGAAAAATTCCGCGCCTACGACAGCTACGCGGACAGCTTCAAGGATTATGCGCAGTTGATTACCAACAACAAGCGCTACGAGAAAGTGCTGGCCAACGCGGGCGACGCCAGCACGTTCGCCCAGGGCTTGCAAAAGGCGGGCTACGCGACGGACCCGAATTACGCTGCCAAATTGACAAAAATCATCAAGCATTCGCTGGTCGGTTAAGTCGTTTTTATACCCTTGTGCAGGCCGCGCGCTTCAAGTTTTCGCTGCGGCTGCCGTAAATACTCTTGACGGTAACCAATAAGACACCATGACTTCGAATCTACTCAGCATCGGTAAGAGCGGTTTGCTTGCAGCGCAGGTGGGCCTGTCGACGACCGGGCATAACATCACCAATGCCAACGTGGACGGTTACAGCCGTCAGGTGGTGCTGCAGCAGACGGCGCAGTTCAATAATGCCGGTTATGGCTTTGTTGGCAATGGTACCGAGGTATCGCAAATCAAGCGCCAGTACGACGGTTTCATGGCTTCCCAGGTGAATGCTGCGCAGGCGACCACGAGTTCGCTCGACGCCTACTATACGCAGATCACGCAGATCGACAATATGCTGGCCGACCCCACGGCCGGGCTGTCGCCGGCGATGGCCGACTTCTTCAAGGGCGTGCAGGATTTCAGTTCGAATCCCTCGTCTGTTTCGTCGCGCCAGGCATTGTTGTCGAGCGCAAATTCGCTGACGGCGCGCTTCCAGGGCCTCAGCGCGCGTCTGACGGAAATCGGCGATGGTGTCAATTCGCAGATCACTTCGAACGTGAAGGTGATCAACTCCTACGCCAAGCAGATCGCGGAACTCAATACGTCGATTACCAACCTGACCACGAGTGAAAGCAATCAGCCCAACGATTTGCTGGACCAGCGCGACCAGTTGATCGCGGAGCTGAACAAATACGTCAAGGCAACGGTTCAGCCTGGCGCCGGCAACTCGATTTCCGTCTCGATCGGTTCGGGCCAGCCGCTGGTGGTGGGCAGCAAGAACTTTGAACTGGCCACCACGCCGTCGCCGACGGATCCGAACCGCCTGGACGTCGGTTATGTGACGGGATCGAGCGTCACCAAGCTGTCGGAAAGTTCTCTCAGCGGCGGTGCGCTGGGCGGCTTGCTGGAATTCCGCAGCGGCAGCCTGGACCGTATCCAGAATTCGCTGGGCAAGGTCGCCATCGCGCTGGCATCTTCCTTCAATGAGCAGCACAAGCTGGGCCAGGACTTGAATGGCGACATGGGCGGCGATTTCTTCAAGTTGCCCGATCCCGTCATCGGCGCCGACTACCGCAACAACGCCACCAGCACGACTGCAGTGTCGGCCAAGGTCAGCGATCCGACCAAGCTGACGGCCAGCGATTATGCCGTGAAGTATGACGGCGCGAACTATGTGGTGACGCGCCAGAGCGACGGCGCGAAAACGACCATCAATCCGTATCCGCAAACGGTGCCGCAGACCATCGACGGCGTGGATTTCTCGATCACGGGCGCGGCTGCCGAGGGCGACAACTTCATGGTCAGGCCAACGGCCCACGGCGCTTCAGATCTGGCCGTGGCGATTACCGACCGCAACAAGCTGGCCGCCGGCGCGCCGATCGCCACGTCGGCGCCGGTGGCCAACACGGGCAGCGGCAAACTCAGCGCCGGCTCCGTCGACAAGTCCTACCTGACCCCGGGCAATGCCCTGACCGCACCGCTGACCTTGACGTATGACAAGGCGAGCACCTCACTGACAGGTTTCCCCGCCGGCCAGGCGGTAACGGTGAAAGGCTTGAATGGCGCCACCACCACCTATCCGGCCGGTACGGCGAACATCCCCTATACGGAAGGCGACAGCTTCAGCTTTGGCGGCATCAACGTCAGCATGACGGGCGCGCCCGCGCAGGGCGATACCTTCACCATTGCGCCGAACACGGGCGGGGTGGGTGACAACCGCAATGCCGCTCTGCTGGCGGGCTTGCAGACGAAAAATATTCTCGACGGCGGCAAGGCCACGTTCCAGGGTTCGTACGCGGAAACCGTCAGCTATGTAGGCAACAAGACGCGCGAAGTACAGGTCAGCGGCCTGGCCAGCCTGGCCTTGCTGCAACAAACCAGTACGCAGCAGCAAGCCGTCTCCGGCGTCAACCTCGATGAAGAGGCTGCCAACCTGCTGCGTTACCAGCAAGCCTACCAGGCGTGCGGCAAGGTTATGCAGATCGCCAGCACCCTGTTCGACGTGGTCATCGGCCTCGGACGTTAATTATTCAAGCGGCGGCGCATAGCGCCCCGCCGCCATCAGGAAGGGCAGCATCATGCGCATCAGTACCAAAATGATCTATGAAGCGGGCAGCACGCAGCTGAACAATCTGCAGGGTGCCTTGAACCGCACCCAGATGCAGCTGTCGGCAAATCGCCGCAACCTGACGCCGGCCGACGACCCGATCGCTTCTGCGCGCGCGCTGGAAGTGACGCAGTCGCAATCGATCAATACGCAATTCGTGACGAACCGCTCAAACGCCAAGAATTTCCTGTCGCAGGAAGAGCTGGCGCTGGCCAGCACCACCTCGCTGATCGCCGATGTGCAGGATCTGGTGCGCAAGGCCGGCAATCCGGCCTTGAAGGATGTCGACCGCCAGAGTCTGGCCACGGAGCTGAAGGGGCGCCTGACCGACCTGATGGGCATCGCCAACACTTCCGACAACGCGGGCGGCTATCTGTTCGGCGGCTACAAGTCGTCCACCCAGCCGTTCAGCCAGACGCCGGGCGGCGCCAGCTACGTGGGTGACCAGGGCCAGCGCGAGCTGCAGGTGGGCTCGACGCGCTACCTGGCCACCAGCGATTCGGGCGCGGCCGTGTTCGAGAATAATTTGACGGGCAACGGCAAGTTCACCACGGCGGCCGACCCTGGCAATTTCACGCGCGGCGGCGCCGGCATCATTTCCGGTGGTACCGTCACCGATCCCAGCAAGTTGACGGGACATAAGTACTCGATCGATTTCCAGGTGACGGGCACGGGCACCGATGCCGTCACGACCTATACCGTGACGGATGCGACCCTGGGCCAGACCATCCCGAATCCCGCCGTGCCCGTAGCCTACAAGACGGGCGACGCGATTAACTTTGACGGCCAGCAAGTCAACATCGCGGGCAAGCCTGCCGACCAGGACAAGTTCACCCTGGAGCCCAGCGGCAAGGAATCGATCTTTACCACCATCACCAACCTGATCGGCGCGCTGGGTCAGCCTGCCTCGGGTGACGCGGGCCAGGCGCGCATGACGGCCAGCCTGAACGCGGCGCAGGATATTTTCAACACGGCTTACGACAATGTGCTGTCGGTGCGTGCGGAAGTCGGTTCGCGCCTGAAGGAACTCGACACGCTCGACAGCGCCGGCGACGACCTCGACCTGCAGTATGCGACCACCCTGTCCGGCTTGCAGGACCTGGACATGGTGAAGGCGATTTCCCTGTTCAGCCAGCAGCAGACCACCCTGCAGGCGGCGCAGAAGTCCTTTACCTCCATCTCGGGCCTGTCGCTGTTCAATTACATCAGATAAGCCGTCCGCATTGCAGCTGTATGCGGCCAGGGCGGGGCAGGGAAGCCGCATGCCCAGATGAACAATACATGGCGTTCGCTACGCAGTCCCAATTACCGTATCTGGGCCGGCGGCGCCTTCGTGTCGAATATCGGCACCTGGATGCAGCGCACGGCGCAGGATTGGCTGGTGCTGAGCGAATTGACGTAGCACAATGCCAGCGCCGTCGGCATCGTCATGGCCTTGCAGTTCGGCCCGCAGTTGTTGTTGCTGCCCCTGACGGGCATGGCAGCCGACTTGCTGGATCGCAGGAAATTGTTGCTGTGCACGCAGGCGGCCATGGGCTTGCTGGCGCTGGGCCTCGGGATATTGTGTATCAGCGGCCAGGTACAACTGTGGCAGGTGTATGTGTTTGCTTTCCTGCTGGGTTGCGTGACGGCCTTCGATGCGCCCGTGCGCCAGACGTTTGTTTCCGAAATCGTCGGCGAGGACGACCTGGCGAACGCCGTGGCGCTCAATTCCACCTCGTTCAATGCGGCCCGCATGCTGGGCCCGGCTGTCGCTGGTTTGCTCATCATTAGCGTCGGCAGCGGCTGGGTCTTCCTCATCAATGCGGCCTCGTTTGCCGCCGTGATCGCTTCGCTGATGCTAGTGCGCGTGGAACTGCTGCGCCGTGCACCGCGCCTGAAGGCCACGCGCGCGCCTTGGCGAAGGTTGGCGCTACGTGCGCCGGCGGCCCGACCTGATGCTCATCCTGCTGATGCTGTTCCTGATCGGCACCTTCGGCCTGAATTTCCCCATTTTCCTGTCGACCATGTCGCTGACGGCCTTCCATGCGGGCGCCGGCCAGTATGGCGTGCTCAGTTCCGTGATGGCTTGCGCGCTGGCGGCCGTCATGCCCAACTACTGGTTGTTCGGCATGATGCTGGTAGTGATTGGTATCGCCGCGCAAACGTTTATCACCAGTGTCTACAGTAGCGTGCAACTGTCGACGGCGCCCGCCATGCGGGGCCGCGTGATGGCGCTACTCTCGGCCATCTCGGCGGGCGGCACGCCGCTGGGCGCGCCCATCGTGGGCTGGGTGGCCGACACCTTCGGCCCGCGCTGGGCGCTGGGCATCGCCGCCCTGTCTGGCCTGGCGGCGGCGCTGGTCGGCGTGCGCTACCTGGTCAGGCATCACCACTTGCGTTTGAATCTCGATGTGCGGCGCTGGCGCGTGGCGCTCAGCAGCGACCAGCGATAAACGAAGGAATCAGGGCGGCTGCGGCGCCGGCGTCGCCGGGCGCAAGGGGTTCGGCGGGGCGGGTGGGGGAGGCCGGTCGCGCGTGGCAAAGCCGCGCGGCAGCAAACGCGCCGTTTCTATGCCGCGCAGGAACATGTTCTGGAAGGGCGTGGCCAGGTAGGGCAGGACCATGCCGATCACCAGCAAGCCCACGCCCAGAGTGACGGGAAAGCCGATACCGAAAATATTCAGTTGCGGCGCGGCCCGCGTCAAAATGCCCAGGGCCACGTTGGTCAGCAGCAGGGCGGCGATGACGGGCAGGGCAATTTGCAGGCCGGAGCGGAAAATTTCCCCACCCCAGGCTGCCAATTGCTGGAAGCCACCGCCGCTGATGGGACTCGATGAGATGGGCAGGCTGACAAAACTTTCCGCCAGCGCCGCCAGCAAGACCAGGTGGCCATTGACAGTCAGAAACATCAACGTGGCCAGCATGACGAGGAACTGGCTGATGGCCGAAGACCTGCCCTTGGTTTGCGGGTCGAAGAAGGAGGCGAAGCCCAGGCCCATGGTCAGACTGCTGAGCTCGCCCGCCATTTCGACGGCGGAAAACACGATGCGGATGGAAAAACCCATGGCCAGGCCCACCAGCATCTCTTGCGTGAGGATCAGCAAGCCGGGCAGGGACATCGGGTTGACGGCAGGCAGGGCCGGCACGGTGGGGGCGATGATCATGGCCAGCAGCGCACCCAGTGTCACCTTCACGCTGGCCGGCACGGCCGCGTTGCCGAACAGGGGGGCGGCCGCAATCAGGCCGAGTATGCGGCTAAGCGGCCACAGCAGTGCTGCGATCCAGGTGTTCAGTTCGATGCTCGACAGGGTCAGCATGGCGTCTGCCGTGGCCCCATGCCTAGCCGACCAGGTTCGGAATGCCGGTAAATACCTGGCGCATGTAGTCGAGCATGACGGACAGCATCCACGGGCCGGCCACGACGAGGGCGACAAAGATGCCGACCAGCTTGGGGATGAAAGACAGGGTCGCCTCGTTGATCTGCGTGGCCGCCTGGAAGATGCTGACGATCAAGCCGATGATGAGGGCGACGAGCAGCATGGGCGCGGCCACCATCAGGGTGATTTCCATCGCGTGGCGGCCCAGGGTCATGACGCTTTCGGGGGTCATCGTATGCTTCCCTACCTAGTAAAAGCTCTGGGAGAGTGAACCTAGCAGCAACTGCCAGCCATCGACCAGCACGAACAGCATCAGCTTGAACGGCAGCGAAATGGTGGCCGGCGACATCATCATCATCCCCATCGACATCAGTACGCTGGCGACCACCATGTCGATGATCAAAAACGGGATGAAGATGGCAAAGCCGATTTGGAACGCCGTCTTCAGTTCGCTGGTGACGAAGGCGGGCACGAGGATGCGCAGGGGCACGTCTTCCGGGCCTTGCAGGGCTGGCGAGCGCGACATCTTGGCAAACAGGGCCAGGTCAGCCTGGCGCGTCTGCTTGAGCATGAAGGTCTTCAGCGGATCGACGCCCTTGTCCATCGCCTGCTGCATGCTGATCTTGTTTTCCTGATAGGGAAGATAGGCATCCGTATAAATCTTGTCGAACACGGGGCCCATGACGAACAGGGTCAAAAACAGGGCCAGCCCCACCAGCACCTGGTTCGGTGGCGCCGATTGCGTGCCGATGGCCTGGCGCAGCAAGGACAGCACGATGATGATGCGCGTAAAGCAGGTCATCATCAAGAGGGCCGCCGGCAGGAAGGTGAGCGACGTCATCAGGATGAGCGTCTGCACCGGCAGCGAGTAGTTCTGCCCGCCGCCCGGCGCCGGCGTGCTGTTGAAGGCCGGGATGCCAGGCTGGGCCATGGCCCACAGCGGCAAGGCCAGCGCGGCGGTGGCCAGCAGCCAGCTCAGGGGAGTCTTTACCTTGGACCATGCCATCTGCTGCTTATTTCCCATTGCGTTTTTCGATGGTCTGTTTCAGCCACTCGGAAAAATTGGCGGCCGCGGGGCCGTTTTGCGTCGCGGCCAGTTGCGGCAGTTCGCCTTCCTGGCGCGGCATGGTGGCCAGCGCGTTCACGCGGCCGGGCGAGGCGCCGACGACGATCCACTGGTCGGCCACTTCGACGAGGACGATGCGTTCGCGTCCGCCCAGGTTGAGCGAGCTGACGACGCGCATCTTGTTGTTGCCGCCCATGACCTTGGGGCCATAGCGCTTCATGAACCACGCCAGGCCGATCAAGAGGGCCAGTACGAACACGAGCGCGAAGATGGTTTGCAACAGGCTGCCGGCCGAGCTTGTCGGCGCCATCGTCATCGGCGCGCCCGCCGGCATGGCGGGCAGGGCGGCGGCGGGTGCGGGTGCGGCGGCAGGTGCTGCGACCGGCACCGCTGCGGCGGCTGGCGGTGTCTCGCTTGCCAGCGCGACAGACGCGCTGGCGGCGCTGGCCGCCGGCGCTGACGCGGTTGCCGGTTCCGCTTGGGCAATGCTGCATGCCGCCATGAGCGGCAGCAGGGTGGAAATCAACAGGCCAGGCTTCATTTATTCAATTTTCGGATGCGTTCGGAAGGCGTGATGATGTCGGTCAGGCGGATGCCGAACTTGTCATTCACCACCACCACTTCGCCCTGGGCGATCAGGCAGCCGTTCACCAGCACGTCCATCGGTTCGCCCGCCAGGCCGTCGAGTTCGACCACGGAACCCTGTGCCAGTTGCAGCAGGTTCTTGATGGCGATCTTGGTGCGGCCCAGTTCGACCGTCAGCTGCACGGGGATATCGAGGATGAAATCGATATCGTTGTGCGTTTCCGACTTCGATGCCTGCTTGGAAAAGTCCTTGAATACGGCGGCGCTGGCCGCGCTGGCCGTATTGGCTGCCTGGTTCTGCAGCGCTTCGGCTTCCGCCTTGGCCTGCTCGGCAATGGCCGCGCCCCAATCGTCTTCCGCGCTTTGGTCGTCTTGGTTGTCAGACATGTGTTTCTCCTGTTGTACAGATGCGGGCCGCAGCGCGGCCCGGGGGCATTATTTAATGATTGTTCATGTTATCGGCATTGGCGAGGAGTTTCTCCACCTTCAATGCATATTGTCCGTTCAACACGCCGTAGGTGCAATCCATCACGGGTACGCCATCGACGGTGGCGGCGATCAGTTCGGGAATATTCAGCGGGATGATGTCGCCCACCTTCATGTTCAGGATTTCGTCGAACGACACGCGCGCCGTGCCCAGCGAAGCGACCAGCTCGACTTCGGCGATCTGGATCTGCTGCGTCATCAAACGGATCCAGCGCTTGTCCACTTCCAGCGCCTCGCCCTGCAGGCTCGAGGTCAGTGAATCGCGGATCGGCTCGATCATCGAGTACGGCATGCAGAAGTGGATTTGTCCGGAAACGGAGCCAAGTTCCACCGTAAACGTGGATGCTACCACCACCTCGTTCGGCGTGGCGATATTGGCGAACTGCGTGTTCATTTCTGAACGAATATATTCGAATTCGACGGGGAAGACCGGCTCCCACGACTTGGTATAGGCTTCGAAGACGATATCGAGGATGCGCAAGATGATGCGCTGCTCCGTCTGCGTAAAGTCGCGCCCTTCGACGCGCGTATGAAAACGTCCGTCGCCGCCAAACAGATTGTCGACCAGCAGGAACACCAGGCCCGGATCGAAGACCATCAGGGCCGTGCCGCGCAGCGGCTTCATGTGGACCAGGTTCAGATTGGTCGGCACCACCAGATTGCGGATGAACTCGCTATATTTCGATACGCGCACGGAACCCACCGACACTTCGGCGCTGCGGCGCAGGAAGTTGAACAGGCCCACGCGCAGCAGGCGGGCGAAACGCTCGTTGATAATTTCCAACGTTGGCATCCGGCCGCGCACGATGCGCTCCTGGGTTGCCAGGTTGTAGGTACGAACTCCCGTGACATCTTCCGGCGTCTGCGCGTCGTCCTGGTCTCCGTTGACGCCCTTCAGAAGGGCATCGACTTCTTCCTGGGAGAGGAAATTATCGGCCATGGCTGCTTATTGAATGATGAATGCGGTAAATAATACGTCCGTCACGTCTTGCTCCGGCCCTTTGTCCTCGAACGGCTGGTTCACCTGATTGATGATTTCGGCCGCCAGTTGCTGCTTGCCTTCCACGGTATTGAGTTCGGATGCCTTCTTGCCGGACAGCAGCAGCAGCAGGCGGCTGCGCACCTTCGGCATGTTCAGCTTGATTGTATCCATTTCTTCCGGGCTGCTGACCTGCAAGGTGAAGGCGATCTGCAAGTATTGCTCGCCGTTTTCCGGCTGCAAGTTGACGGTGAAGGAGTCGACAGGCACGAAGACGGGCGGACCGGCCTTGGACGCGGCATGTTTTTTCTTGCTGGGCGCCGCTTCTTCTTTATCGGCTTTGCCATGCAGGAAGTACCAGGCGGCACCGCCACCGATGCCGCCAGCCACCAGCACCGCGGCCAGCACGATGATCAGAAGCTTCTTTTTCGAGGCGCCGGCGGGAGCCAGGCCTGCATCTGCTTTCGGATCTGCTTTCATTTTTGGATTTGCTTTCAATGGTACTCGAGTGCATGGAAGTGGCTCACGACGCCATTATGTCATTATCGGCAAATTCTGCGCAGAAGGATGCAGTGAAAAGAGGGTGTAAGCGCCCTCAACTCGCTGTTTTTATACGAAAAGTTACGTCGTGGGGTGCGCCAGTGGCTTGTGCACGACGACATTTCCTCAGGCAAAGGTATCCACGGCACTCAGGCTGGGCCGGCTGCGTCCGCCTGCCGCCGGCGCGATGGCGATCTCGCCACCCGAGACGCCGCCGCCCTGGCCCTGGCCACGGCGTTCGCCCGAGGTGGCTCGCTCGCCATTGCTTTGCTGTTCCGGCGTGCCGGCCGAGACGGTGGCACTGCCAAAGGCGATGCCCGCTTCGCTCATCATTTCGCGCAGGCGCGGCATGGCAGCTTCCAGCGCCTGGCGCACTTCGGGTTGGGCCGACATGAAGGCCGCATCGGCCTGGTCATTGGTCACCGTCAGTACCACTTGCACGGGGCCCAGGTCGGGCGGATTCAGGGTCAGGGTGGCGCTCTGGTCGCCACCGGCCGCCATCCATACGACTTTCTGGCCCAGTTGCTGGTCCCAGGCCGGCGTGCCGACCCGGCCTGCCAGCTTGTCGGCAGGCACGGCCACGGCGGCCGCTGCCTGCTGCAGCGCGCCCGGCTGCAACTGGGCCGCCAGGCGGCTCAGGTCGGCAGGCGTTTCCTTGAGGAGTGGTTCGACCACGGCGCTGCCAGCCTTGGCGGACGCTGCCAGTTGGGCGTCGATGGCCAGCTTGCCAGGCTCGGTCTTGCCGCCTGGCACGCTGCTGCCTTGTGTGGCGGCCGTCTTGCCCTGGGCCTGGCCCAGGCTGTCGGCAAAGGCGCCGCTGTCGGCTTGCGCGATGACGGTGGTGGCGGCCTTGCCGCTGTCCTGGCCGGCTGCCAGCAATGGACTTGCCGCCAGGCCCTTGCCCTCGGCCTTGACGCCGGCGCGGGCGGGCAATTCCTGCACGCCCTTGGCTGCTGCCGCCGACGGCTGGATGGCCAGCTGGATGCTGCCCACCAGGGCCAGCATCTCGGCTGCCGGATCGGCTGGCGGCGTGACTGTCGCGGCCGCAGCGGTGGCTACGCTGGCCTCGCTCTCGGTCGTGGCGCTGTCAGCGGCGGTCTCACTGGCCGGCGCTGGCGGCTGGTCGCTGGCGGCTGCCTGTTCGCTGCCCGCTTGCGTCGGCTTCGCTTCATTGGCGGGCGACTGCGTCGCGGGCGCTGGCGCTGGCGCTGGCGTGGCCGCAGGGCTGGCGGGGCGGGGCGCCGGCGCTTGTACTTGTGCCTGCGCCATATTGCGGCTGCTCTGGCGTTGTTCGATCNNNTTCAGGGTGCGCTGGAAGTCGCCCGCCGTGCCGCTGGTGGACGGCTGGCTGCGGTTGGCTGCGCCCGGCGTGGCGTTGGGCGAGATAATCTGGGAAATCGGGGTTGGCTGGGTTTGCATGATGCTGCCTCAGTGTTGCTTAGCGTTTGTAATAGGCTTGTCGCGCCGCGTGCTCATCCATTGCTTTCTGGTCGCGCTTGTTTTCCAGCTTCAGCGCCTGTTCCTGTGCCCGGTTGTTCAGGGTGGTGTAGGACATGCGCTTGCGTTCGGCCAGTTGCCAGCGCATCTTTTCATTTTCGCTGCGGGCCTGCGCATGCTCGACCACTTGCTGCTGGCCCAGGATGGCGCTATCGAGCTTGACCATGAAGGCCTGGAAGTTGCGGTACGCCATGGGCGTAATGCCGCTGCTCATGCTCGCCTCAAAACGCTGGGCATAGTCGTCGCGGTAGCCGGACAGCATGTCGAGCTTCTGGCGGCAATCGTCGAGCGCTTTCAGGGCTGCGCCCAGGCGCTTGGCGCAGTCATCCGTTTCGCGCTGGGCAAGGTCGATCAGGGTTGCAAGTTGGGAAGGAGAAGCCATGGTTGATTATATTCCCGCTGTGCAAGCCCTCATCAGTCGAATAGAGCGGTAAGTTGCCCCAAGCTCTCGTCCATGCTGACCCGCTCCGTGATTTGCTGTTGTAAAAACGCTTCAATCTTGTCATGCAGGGCGATGGCCTGGTCCAGCACGGGGTCGGTGCCGGCGCTGTAGGCGCCCACGCTGATCAGGTCGCGGCTGCGTTCATAGCGCGAATACAACTGTTTCAGCTTGCGCGCCTGCTGCTGGTGCTCGGGCGTGGTGATCGAGTGGGCGGCGCGCGAAATCGATTGCTCGATGTCGATGGCGGGATAATGGCCCGCTTCGGCAAGGCGGCGGTTGAGCACGATATGCCCGTCCAGGATGGCGCGCGCCGAGTCGGCGATCGGGTCTTGCTGGTCGTCGCCCTCGGTCAGCACGGTGTAGAACGCCGTGATCGAGCCGCCGCCCTCTTCGCCATTGCCAGCCCGCTCCACCAGCACGGGCAGCTTGGCGAAGACGGACGGCGGATAGCCCTTGGTGGCGGGGGGCTCGCCGATGGCCAGGGCGATTTCACGCTGCGCCATGGCGTAGCGGGTCAGCGAGTCCATGATTAACAGTACATTTTGGCCCTGGTCGCGGAAATACTCGGCAATGGCCGTCGCATACGCGGCCCCTTGCAGGCGCATCAGTGGCGGCGTGTCAGCCGGCGCGGCCACCACGACGGAACGGGCCAGGCCTTCGGCGCCGAGAATCTGCTCGATGAATTCCTTCACCTCGCGTCCCCGCTCGCCAATCAGGCCGACGACGATCACGTCCGCCTCCGTGTAGCGGGCCATCATGCCCAGTAGCACGCTTTTACCCACGCCGGAACCGGCGAACAGGCCCATGCGTTGGCCACGGCCCACGGTCAGCATGGCATTGATCGAGCGCACGCCCACGTCCAGGGTATCGACGATGGGCGCGCGGCCCAGGGGATTGGCGGGGCGTACATTGATGGGAGCGCTGTCGGTCGTGTGCAACGGGCCCAGCTGATCGAGTGGCCGTCCCGCGCCGTCGAGCACGCGGCCCAGCAGTTGCGGTCCCACGGGCAAGTGTCGCGCGCGGTCGCTGGGGCGGCGGCGCGGATGCGCCACGCTGCCGGGGCGGGGAATGGCAGGTTCGACGGAAAACACGCGCGTGCCGGGCACGATGCCTTCGACGTCGCTTTGCGGCATCAAAAACAGGCGCTCGCCTTCAAAGCCCACCACTTCCGCCTCGACCCGGCCGCCATTCGGCAGCGGCACGGTGCAGGCGGCGCCCACGGCCAGGCGCAGGCCCACCGCTTCCATCACCAGGCCAGCCACGCGTGTGACCCTGCCCGATATTTGCATCGGTTCGACAAAGCCGACCACGGCCGAACAGTCGCTCAGATAGGCGCGCCAGCGCGCCGCATGGGCGGTGGGGCCTTTGACTGGCTCGCTCACGGCGCCAGCCAGTCCAGGTCCTTGCCCAGCGCATGCGTCAGGCGCTGCCAGCGGGTGGACGTTTGCGCGTCGATCTGGTTGCTGGCCGTGTCGATCTTGCAACCACCGCGTTCCACGGTCGGGTCTTCGATGACACGCCAGCCACCCTTGTGGAGTTCGTCGCCGATGCCGTCGCGCACCACTTGCGCATCTTCCGGATTGAGCATCAGCAAGGCTGGTTGTTGCAGCACGGGCAAGTATTCGATGGCTTCGCGCACCATCGGCAGCATCAGTTCGGGGCGCACGGGCAAGGCCGTTTTCAGCATGCCCTTGGCCAGCTGCAGTGCCAGTTCCATGACATCGTTGGCGATCAGTTCATCGGCCTGCTGCACGGCCGTGCCGAAGTCGACGGCGACGCTTTGCAGGTGCGCCAGTTCCACGGCGCAGGCCGCCTTGCCTTCCGCATACGACTCTGCATGGCCATCGGCATGCCCGGCCGCATGGCCTTGCGCATAGCCGGCGGCGCGGCCCTCGTCGAAGGCCGTCGCGCGCGCTGACTCGCGGATGGCGTCGAGTTCTTCCTGCGTCGGGTATTCCAGCGGCGGGGCCGGCTCTTCCTCGTGCAGCTCGCCGTACGGATCAACTTCCGGGTCGAGCTCCGGTTCGGGGTCCGGTTCGAGCAGCTTGCGCGCCGCCACCACGCTGGGACGCTCGTCGCCAAACGAGGTCATTTCCCAACGCTGGTAAGCGGTTTGTTGCTCTTTGGGTATTAAATTAGACAAACGAATCCTCGCCTTTTCCACCCAGTACTATCTGCCCTTCGTCCGCCAGGCGGCGCACGATTTGCAGGATCTGTTTCTGTTGCGATTCCACTTCCGACAGGCGCACGGGGCCTTTCGACTCCAGGTCTTCGCGCATCATCTCGCCGGCACGTTGTGACATGTTCTTGAAAATCTTGTCGCGCAGCTCTTGCGAGGCGCCTTTCAGGGCGATGATCAGCATTTCCGACTGCACTTCGCGCAGCAGCAATTGAATGCCGCGGTCGTCGATATCGATCACGTTGTCGAACACGAACATTTCGTCCATGATCTTTTGCGCCATATCATTGTCGTAGTTCTTGATATTGTCCATGACGGAGCCTTCTTGCTCGCCGCTCATGAAGTTCAAGATCTCGGCCGCCG
This sequence comes from Janthinobacterium sp. UMAB-56, assembly GCF_900095265.1. GTDB lineage: Bacteria > Pseudomonadota > Gammaproteobacteria > Burkholderiales > Burkholderiaceae_D > Janthinobacterium. The sequence goes on from NZ_LT607652.1 coordinate 325,998, forward strand.
CGCGCACGCCGCCCAGCGACGATTTCTTGATGTTTTCGTTACCGGACAGCAGTTTCGTCAGCACGTCGTTGAGTTCGCGCAAGGCGGCCGGCTGCACGCCGTCCAGGGTGGCGATGCGCAGCACCACGTCGTTGCGCAGGCGGTCCGTGAAATGGCCGAGGATTTCGCAAGCCTGATCGCGTTCCAGATGGACCAGGATGGTGGCGATGATCTGCGGGTGCTCGTTGCGGATCAGCTCGGACACGGATTGCGAATCCATCCATTTCAGCGATTCGATGCCGGACGCATCCTTGCCGCCCAGGATGCGCGACAGCAGCACGGACGCCTTGTCGTCGCCCAGCGCCTTGGTCAGCACCTGGCGGATGTATTCGTCCGAATCGAGGCCGACCGTGGAATTGAGTTCCGTCTGCGCGCGGAAGTCGTCGAGCACCTCGACCACTTGCTCGTGCGCGATGCCCTTCATGGTGGCCATGGCGGCGCCCAGTTTCAGCACTTCGCGCGGGCCGAGGAATTTCATGACCTCGGCCGCTTCGCTCTCGCCCAGTGCCAGCATCAGGATGGATGCTTTTTGCAGTCCCGTTGTCTCAGTCATTATTGCCTATCCATGCTTTGATTACGTTGGCGACCACGCGCGGATCTTCCTGTGCCAGTTTCCGGGCCATTGCCAGGTTTTCGCGATAACCGCGGGCCGTATCTTCTTCCAGTTCTTCCAGCTCGGCTTCGCTGAGCAGAACTTCGTTGTCTTCGCCATCCTTGGCCAGTTCCGGCTCGATGACGGGCGGCGGGGCGCCGAAATCGTCGATCTTGCGCATCACCGGGCGCAGCATCGGGCGCACGATCTTGATGAAGATATACAGCAGGATCAGGGCCGTGATGAGGAACTTCGCCAACTCCTTGGCCAGCGGCAAGTTGGCCGGGTCGCGCCACCACTCCAGCTTGCCTTCCGGCGCGCGGTCGATGCCGTCGAAGGGAGAGTTGGCCACGCTGAAGCTGTCGCCGCGCTCCTTGTTGTAGCCCATGGCTTCCTTGACCAGATTATTGATCTGGACCATTTCGGCAGGGGAAATCGGCTTGACGGTGACCTTGCCATCCTTGTCGATCGTGCGGCGGTAGTTGACGACGACGGCCACTGACAGGCGGCGCAAGCCGCCCATGGATTTCTGCTCGTAGCGCACAGTCTTGTCAACTTCATAATTTGTCGTCGACTCCTTTTGCGTGGGCGCCGTTGGTGCGCCTGGCGCTGCGCCCGGTGCTTCTGCCGTCAACGGTGCCGTGGCCACGCCGGGCGGCTGGTTCGACAGCGCGCCGGGCACGCCCGACGGATTGGCATTGCCGGCGCCCGTCGATTCGCTCGTTTGCTGGCTGCGGATGGTGGATGCTTCCGGCGGCGAGTTTGGCTTGTAGGTTTCAGCCGCCTGCTCGCTTTGCGAAAAGTCCACGTCGGCCGTCGCTTCGGCGCGCACATTGCCTTCGCCGACGATGGGCAGGAGGATCGATTCGACTTGCTTGATCACGCTTTGCTGCAATTGCTGCACGTACTTCAGTTGATTCGGGTCCAGGCTCTTGATGCCGTTGGCGCGGTCCTTGTCCCGTTCCTGGTTCGAAAGCAAGTTGCCGGCCTGGTCGACCACGGTGACATTGACTGGAAGCAATTCCGGCACGCTGGACGCCACCAGGTGCACGATGGCGCTCACCTGCAATTGGTCGAGGCCGCGGCCTGGGTGCAGGTTCAGCAGCACGGAAGCCGTCGGTTTTTGCTGGTCGCGCACGAAGACGGAGGGTTTCGGCAGAGCCAGGTGGACACGCGCCGTGTCGACGGCGGACACCGATTCGATCGATTTCGCCAGTTCGCCTTCCAGCGCGCGCTGGAAATTGACCTGTTCAAGGAATTGGGAAACGCCCAGCTTCTGGTTTTCCATCAGCTCGAAACCCACGTTGCCGCCCTTGGGCAAGCCTTGCGCTGCCAGTTTCAGGCGCGCGTCATGGACTTGCTCGGTGGGCACGAGAATGGCGCCGCCGCCTTCGGAAAACTTGTGCTTGATGCCCAGCTGGTCCAGCGATGCGGTGATGGCGCCGCCGTCGCGGTCCGTATAATTGGAGAACAGGACCTTGTACTCGGGTGGCTGGTTCCACATGTACAGGGCCACGCCGATGGCAACGAGTGCCGCCACGCCCAGGCCGCGCAGGAAATTCTTGCCCATCGGTGTCTTGGCGAAGGCTTGCACGGATTCCACGGGCGAGCGGGCAGGCGCCGGCTCCGGCGGTATGCGGTTCACATCGATTTCTTCGGCTACAGCCATGATTGCCTTCCGGGGCGCGTATGTTTGCTAATGAGTGGGGGCCGCTTCCAATGAAGGAGGGGGCGATATGCAGAATTATCCGCCACTGTCACGCGCTTCAATCGTCCAAATAGAAGGCGCTTTTGCCGCCTGCTCGGCCGAGCGGCTGGCGTTGGCGCTGGTATTGTGGAACCCTGGCAACATGTGATGGAAGTTATTGTACCCGTCGTTGCCGTGCAATCCAGCGTTTTGTTCTCTGGGTGCAACAGGCATGGAACAGATATGAAGCAGACCAGAATCGGGAGGCAAAGTGAAAACAGGCGGTATCGATAGTAGCAGGATCGAGGCGATGATCGCGCAACTGAAGTCGGCGGCCACGCGGCCGGAGGCGAAAATACCGGCGATCCAGACCGAGATGCCGGCGGCGAAGGTGAATTTTGCCGATGCCTTCAAGAGCGCGCTGGACTCCGTGAGCGGCGCGCAGCAGGCCTCCGCGGCGCTGGGCCAGCGCTTTACCATGGGCGACGACAAGGTCAGCCTGTCGGACGTGATGGTGTCGATGCAAAAGTCCAGCATCGAATTCCAGGCGACGGTGCAGGTGCGAAATAAACTGGTTTCTGCATATCACGAGATCATGAATATGCAGGTTTAAGTCTAATTTACCCCAGCTTTCGGCTGGGTTATCAGCTGAGTCCAGCCATGCGTGCGTTACGCTCGCGTTCGAGACGCGTGATATAGCGCTGCACGTGCGCCAGCATGCTGCGCGGCAAGTCGACGAACTGGCAGCCCAGGCGGCGGTTCAGCTTGTTGTTCAGCAGGGTCATGTCCAGCGAATTGCGAATTTGTAAGGTGGCGGTGACGATGCCGACTTCCGGCAAGTCGATGCGGCAGCCGGGATAGTCCCTGCCGATGGTCTCGCCCAGCATCAATTTATTGTCCAGGATGGCGATGCCGCCGCAGCTGATGTCGGCCAGCGGAAACAGGGTGTCGGCGCCGCCCAGCGAGGGCGGCAGGGGAATCGAGACGCGCACGGGGTTGCTCACGGGCGTGGTCATGCGGTAATACTCGCGCCGCTGCAAGCGGATCAGTGTTTCTGGAATGGCAATTTTCAAGGCGGGCGTGCCGCTGTAATTGCACTCTTCCACCAGGGCGCTGGCAAACAGGATGCGGATCTTGTCGAGCGAGGTTTCAAACGAAATGCCGGTGGCGGCCACCATGCGCCGGTTCTGGTCGGCATTCACGGAACGGTCGAGGATGACGGTATTGCGTTCGGCATCGACTTCCAGGATGGAAGTGACGCACACATCGGACTCACCGTGGATCAGCATGCGGATCAGCTGGTTCTTTTCGCTGATGCTGCGCAGCAAGGCGATGATTTCCCGCCGCGATTCCACTTCAAAATCATGCCAGTTTTCGAGACCGGAATCCATAATATGTGCTTGCATTGATGCCTGTCTATGTATCGGTGAGGTTGACGCTGGTGTCGGGCGGCGGCGGGATCGGTCCGCCCTTCGCAGATTCAATATGATATAACCAGGCCAGCAGTTCCGCAATCGCCCGATACAGTCCGGGCGGAATCTGGCGGTCCAGGTCGACATCCATCAGCAGCGCCACCAATTCCTTCGATTCATGCACGAAGACGCCATGTTCGCGCGCCGTGCTGATGATCTGGTCCGCGATCAGGCCGCTGCCCTTGGCCACTACCTTGGGCGCCGGCGTGCCGCTCTGGTAGGCCAGGGCGACGGCCGTCTGCGGCACCTTGCGCTTGGTGTCGTCAAGCATCATCTGCTGCCGCCGCTTCGGCCGCCTCCGGCTTGCCGGCGATGCTGAGGGACGACAGGGGCCAGCCGGCCGCGGCGAGCGATGCTTCCAGCTGCGCCGCATGCTGGCGCAAGGTGTCGGCACTGCCTTCGCTGCCCGCCTGCAACTGGATGGCCACGCGGCCTCCCTGCAAGACCACGTGCGCGGCCAGGTCGCCCAGCAGGGGAAACTGGAAGCGTACATTGCTGCGCCAGGCCGTCGCTTCCTCGTCGCCGTCGCGCCCTGCGTGCTGCTGCCCTTGCGGCGCATCCTGGCTGATATCCCATTGCATCTTCTGGCCGGGCCAGGCTTCACCCTGCCACTGCACGCGCGCCTGTTCATGCGTATGCAGCTGCAAATTGATCAGTTGCGCCGAAGCCAGGTCGGTGCCCGTCCTGGGCGTCTCGCCCTGTGCCGCCCTCTGCATTTGCGGCTCCAGCAGCAGCGACGCCAGCGGTCGCTTGCCTTCTGCCCATTCGGCTACATGCGATTCGTAGAACAGGCCGCTGCTGCCGACCGCATCGTGCAATTTTTGCGCCACCTGCGCAGGATTGGTGCCCGGGGAGGCCATCAGCGGTGTCTTGCCGAGCAGCGCCAGGGGCGCGCCGGGCACGCTTTCCGCCTGGCTGAGTACCGTGCTGATGGCGCGCGCGGTGGTGCTCAGTTCCGGCGCCGGCGTGTCGCCTGCCAGGGCGGGCAACAAATTGGCCGGTGTCAGGGGCGCGCGGCTGAGCAGGGTGGCGGCCGTGCTGCTGGCGCGCGTGCCCGCCTGGGCGGCACCAGCCTGTGGGCCGCGCGCTTCGGCTGCGTCGGGTTCGGCCTGCGCGTCGGCGTACGTCAGCAGGGCGCTGGCGGGCTGGTCGCGGCTATTGCCGATTTGAAAAGAGGGACGGGGATTGATGCCGATCAAGGTCAGCGGGATTTCCGTGCCCAGCTGCGCGCCGGCGGGCAGCTGCATGCGGGCAGGCGTGCCGGCCACGCGCACCAGATAGCTGCCATCACCCATGCGGGCCAGCACCTGTCCCTGCATGGATTTGCCGATCAGTCCCTGCAGCGAGCGCTGGAACTCGGCCTGGCGCGGGTCGGCGACGGCATCGGCCGCCCGCGTGCCCTTGGCCGGGGTCAAGGGCGTCATGCCGATCGTATCCATCTTCGGCAACATGATAATGACCTCGCCCCGTGGGCGTTTAGACGCCGTAGGCGTTGGCCAGGCGCCGTTCGGTGCCGGTGCTGTTGATCAGCTTTGACAATTGCGCCATCCACGGCATGGTCAGGTCGCGGATCTTGCGGTCATCTTCCAGTATCTGCTTGATCAGGGCGACCTTGCGCTGGCGGCCGGCGCTTTCCAGCACGACCTTTTCTTCATTCGCCTTCAGCGCCTCCACATGCGCGCTCACCTGCTGTTCCAGCGCTTCGAGTTCGTCCCAGTCGGCATTGCCGGCGGCGGTCACCATCCGGCCCGTCAGGGACTGCATGGTTTCATAGGTGGTCAGGACTTCTTGATGGGTCATCATGGGGTCAGGCGCTCGCAAGGCTGGGCATACGTTTCAAATCGGCGCCGGGAATGGCGGCGGGCGTGGAACCAATGGCATTCCAGGTTTCGCGCAGGTCGGTCAGCAAGCGCTGCACTTCTTCCAGCATGCCAAGATCGTTGTGGATGTTGGCCGTCAGCAGGCGCGCGCTCATGTATTCATACAGGGCGTCGAGGCCTTCGGCGATCTGGCCGCCCGCTTCCTTATCCAGGCTGGCGCGCAAGCCATTGTCGATGATCTGGATGGCTTTCGAGATGGACTTGCCTTTTTCCGGCACATTGCCTGATTTCATGTGCATCTGCGCGCTGAGCACCGCCACCAGGGCGCCGTCGTACAGCATCACGATCAGCTTGTGCGGCGAGGCCGAGCCTATGCCTGTTTCCAGGCCGACCTTGGCATAGGCGTTGACGCCGCGTTGTTGGGTTCCAAACATATATTCTCCTGATGAATGGGTTTAACGGTTGGCGGCGATGGATGCCAGCTGCTGAGTCAAATAGCTTTGCGTGGACGTCAATTTGCTCAGCGTCACGTCCAGGCGCGAGTACTGGGCGCGGTAGCGCGCTTCGATCTCGGTCAGCTTCGCGCTGAACTTGTCGCGCTGCGTCGCTATCGACTTCAGCGTTTCATTGATACCGCTCGTGCGCCCGGTAATCACGCCGCCCGTACCCAGGAAGGAAGTGGCCAGGTTGTTCAACTGGTAGGCATAGCCTTGCGAGAAACTGACCGTGCCGCGCGAACCGGTGCCGCCGCCGGTCACTTCAATTTTCAAGCCTTCGGCTGGCGAGCCGGGTGCACCCGTCAGTGTCTGACCGGAGCCGACAACCGGTTGCCCGCCAAGGGTGCCGGCCACGTCGGCACCCTTGACGGGCTTGGCCGCGCCAAACAGCGTCTCTATACCGGTCCCCGTGCTGTTGCTCAAGGCCAGATTCGATACCGAGCCATAGCGGCTCGACACCAGGACCAGTTTGCCGGTGCCGTCGATCGACGCGGAGACCGTCGCGCCATTGTCTGAAAAAGCTTTCACGCCGTTGATCGACGATTGCATCAGCGACGCCATCTGTGCCGGCGTATAGGTGCCAGCCGGTATCGACACCTGGGCCGTATTCTTGGCCGCCGATGGCTCCGTATCGTTCAGGGTGATATTCCAGGTGGTGTCGCTGGCAATCGTCGTACTGGCCGCCAGCACGCCATCGGAGGTGAGCGAACCCTGGCTGGCCATGGTAGTGATGCTCAGGTCATAGGTGCCGGGCTTGGTGGCGGCCGTCGAGCTGGTAAAGGCGACGTTGCTGTCGGTGGCCTTGCCGATGGCCGAAAACAGGCCAGCGATATCGCCGAAGTTGGCGCTGATGGCTTTGTCGAGTTTGCTCGCTTCCAGTGTCAGGCTGCCATCTTTCTGGAAGGAAATAC
>NZ_LT607652.1:333050-380113 GCF_900095265.1 Janthinobacterium sp. UMAB-56
AAGCCGGTAATCGGTGCGCCCAGTTGTCTGCGCAACTGGCTCTGGATCGATTGAACAGTCGAGTCCCCCAGCAAGACGCCACCCTTCTTGGTTTCGGGGTTGAAGGCCGTCATCTTGCCAATCGAGGTGTTCAGATCATTGTAGGCCTTGACGAAGGCGGTGATGCTGGTCTTGACCGTTGTTGTATCCTTGGCTACCGATAAACTGGAATTACCTATCTTTGTAATGCTCAAGGTGACGCCTTCGATGGCCGAATCGACGCTGTTCGAGCTGCTGGTGATGGCAATGCCGTTGACGCTGAAATTGGTGTTTTGCGCGGCGCTGTTTTGCTTGAGGTTTTGCGTGCCGGAAGCATCGTAGGACAGCAGATCGTTCAAGGCGCTGTCGGCTGGCTGACCATCGCTGCCGCTCAGCGAAATTTTCATGGCCGAATTGGCGCCCGTCTTGGTTGAACTGAGCACCAGGTGATATGGTTTGTCTGTGCCGTCGGAAACGATACTGGCGGTGACGCCCAGGCCGGCATTATTGATGGCGTCGCGGATGCCTTGCAAACTATTGTTGGTGGCGTCGATCACCACCGAACCTGTTGCCTGCGTGCCATCCTGGGTGAAGCCTGTGTTCATGTAGCTGCCGCCCGTGCCTGCGGTCAGCCCGGTTGCCGCAGGATTGCTGCCCGCGACGGTGATGGGGCTGGCGTTGCCCGAGGCCAGGGTGATCGAACTGGCAAGCGTGACATTCGAACCATCATTGACGGCATTGGCGGCGTGTCCGATCCCACCCATGACGCTGCCTGTGACCACTTCTTCGATGCCGAGGTTGGAGCCATCGGCACGCGTGAATTGCAAGTTGCCGTCGGCGGCCTTGCCGGTGACGGTAATATTTGCCGCAGCCAGCGCATTCGAGATGGCATTCGGGCCTGCCAGCGTCGTATCGAGCGAGGCGGCAGTGATGCCGCCGCCTGCGGCGACGCCGTTACCCTGGGTAACGATCTCGATGCCGCCGACCGACAGCGAATAGGTGCCGTCCGCGCCGGTGGCGATATTGCCGAAACCGCTGAACATGGTGGCGTTGCTGACCGTTGGCTGGGCCGTGGCGGTTACGCCTGTAGTGCTGCTCTTGGCATTGATGGCTTCTGCCAGTGCACGCGCGCTCTTGGTGCTGGCATCCGTCGGAATGGCCGTGCCGTTGATGTTCAAGGAGCCGTTGCTTATACCCGTGAGCAGGGTGCTGCCGCTCAGTGTCGTGCCCGTTACGCCGAAGGTGCCTCCAGCGAGCGAGCCTAGCTGGAAGGAAACCGTGGTCTTGGCGCCACTGCCGATGGTCGACAGCTTGCTTGCCATACCGGCCGACGTCAGCGTCTGCGCCTGGGCCAGCTGTGAAACGTTGATGTTGTAGCTGCCGGCCACAGCTTTGGCGCCGGCGCTTGCCGAGAGAACCAGCAGATCGGACGGCGTGGCGCTGACAGCGCGGAAGTTGTTTGAATTGGTCAGCGCCGACAGCGAGCCCTGGAAGGTGCTGACGGCGCCGCTCAGCGTACCCAGTGCGCTGAGCTTGGCCTGGTAGGATGCCGTTTTTTTGTCAAAGGTATCCAGGGGCGCCGCTTCAGCCGTCATCAGCTTGTCGATGATGGCGCCAACGTCCAGGCCGCTGGCGCCGGCGCCGATGCCAACGGATGATAGTGTAGGTGTGATGGCCACTGAATGCTCCTAGGAAAACGCTAATATAAGCTGTTATCGGCAGAATCAATCAAGACTTGAGAGGGGGAATTACCGCGCTGTTTTCAGCGGGAGCAAAAAATCGGGGAAGAGGCAGGGGGTGTTGCTTGAGTTGCAATGAAAAACGGGCCGGATAGCCAGGCTATCGGGCCCCGTGGTCATGCCGATGCATACTGTCACGATACTGCACGTTCGTGAGCAATGCCATCGCTATGCCCTTTGACTGATCAGGGAGCCTTTGACCGAGTCAAATGCCTTGGCCAATTCCAGGGCTTCCTTGGTGGGTATCTGGCGCAGTACTTCCTTGGTTTCCTGGTCGATGACCTTGACGACCGTGCGCTGGCTGTCTTCATCGATGGAAAACTCAATGCCTTGCGTTTTCATTTTCGAGGACTGATTCAGCTCCGATACTGCCTTATTCAACTGCTCCCGGCTGGGCTCATCGCTAGCTTGCTGTGGCGCAACCGTGCCGCCTTCTGTGGCGCTGCGTGGCGTTGCCGGGCGTGCTGCCGAAGTATCCGCAGACACATAACTCTTGTCTATCCTCGCCGCAGAGGCGGCCGCCAGTGTGTCGATAGTCATGGTGCTCTCCTAGTGAAAATTCCCCTGCCGAAAAAATCCGGCAGGGGAATCAGAGTCCTACGCTGTTGCCTGACTAATCGGAGATTAGCCGCGCAGCAGGCTCAGGACGCCGTTTGGCAGCGAGTTCGCTTGCGCCAGCATGGCCGTACCAGCTTGTTGCAGGATCTGGCCGCGGGTCATGTTGGCCGTTTCCGATGCAAAGTCGGTATCGACGATGCGGCTACGCGAGGCGGACAGGTTTTCCGTGGTCGATTGCAAGTTGGAGATCGCCGAGCTGAAGCGCGATTGCAAAGCACCGTACTGCGCGCGTTGGCTGTTCACCGAAGCGAGCGCGGCGTCGGCGATTTTCAGGGCCAGTTGCGCGCCGTCGAAGGTTGTCACATCCAACGATGCCACGTCTTTCAACACGGATGCGCCCTTGGTGCCACCTGTACCTGCAGGCAACAGGCCCGACGTGGTGTCCGTGACTTGGTAGCTTTTTTCCGAGTCGAACGTCAGGCGGCCGTTTGCGACTGCCGTGGCGTTTGCCACGTTCAGTCCTGTGAACGAGGTCGTCAGCGCGTCTTTCACTGTTGGCGTGTCGACTTTATAGGTCGATGCGGTGAATACCGTGTTGTTCGTAGCTTTTGTATTGACCAGATTGATATCATTGCCAGAGGCATTGGTCAATTTGATGCCGCTATTCGTGGCGTCATACTGTGCCGTAACACCCGTTTTGGACGTCTGGGCATTGATTGCATTGATGCCTGATGCATAATCGCTAGCCGTGGTGCCGGCGCCCATGGAGAAGGAAACGGTAGTGGCGTTTGCTGCCGTATTGTCCGAGGCGATCGTGAACGAATACGACTCCGAGGCACCCAACTTGAGCGACAAATCGGTTTTTGCCGTTGCCGTGACGCCGGTGGTCGCCGTTGCCTTGTTGACGTTGGCCGCGATCGATTTCGCCGTGTCGGTGGTCGCTGTGGTAATTGTCGCGCTACCCAGCGAACCGTCCACCTTGACCGAGCCGGCAGTCACGTTTGAGGTAGCGATAACGGCTACAGCATCGTTTTCTACGCGGTTGTCGCCATAGGTGTTGGTCAGGAAGTTGGCGCCGCTGGCCGAGATCAATTGGTTGGCGTTCGCACCGACCTGGAAGTTGGCGGTGCCCATGGTGCCGTCGAGCAAATTCTGACCATTGAACTGGGTGGTTTGGGCGACGCGGTTCAGTTCCGAACCGAGTTGGCCGACCTCTGTTTGCAAGGCTTGGCGGTCACTGGCGGTGTTGGTCGAGTTCGACGATTGCACGGCCAGTTCGCGGATGCGTTGCAGGATGTCACCCGAGGTGGACAATGCGCCCTCGGCCGTTTGCGCCAGCGAGACGCCGTCGTTTGCATTGCGGGTCGCTTGCGTCATGCCGCGGATTTGCGACGTCATACGGTCGGAAATCGCCAGGCCAGCAGCGTCATCCTTGGCGCTGTTGATGCGCATACCGGAAGACAGACGTTGCAGCGAGGTGGTCAGGGCCGACTGCGAGGTCGACAGATTGCGTTGCGAGTTCAGGGAAGCGATGTTGGTGTTAATTACTGCAGCCATGATAATTCTCCAGACAGATACTACATTGCGCTATGTGCTATTCACTTTGGCCTGCCCCGCTGTTCCGGGACAATCAAGCCGCTGTTGTTTAGGGTAACGGTTGCTCTGCGGGAAAATTTATGGCGGAAAGTGCTTTAAATTTTAATTTTTAGCCCTTCAGTTTGTCGCTGGCCGCGCGCTAGACGACATGATTTAGAGAAACTTGAGGGTAAAAATAGTTTTATTTTCCTATCGCGCGCAGGCTCACGGAGGACTGGGCGGAGGAAAATATTGTTGTTTTGCAAATAAAAATGCCGTCCGGCCGGGTGGCGGGACGGCAATGGCGCAGCGGCAAGGCTCAGTCCGCCACTACCACCCGGTTCTTGCCCGTCTGCTTGGCCTGGTACATGGCGCGGTCGGCGCGCTTGACCAGTTCGGCCTGATCTTCGTTGGGCAGGCGCAGGGCCACGCCGGCGGAAAAGGTGATCAAGACTTTTTCGTTGTCGTGCAGGAAGAAATGCCGGGTCAGTTCGCGCTGCAAGCGTGTCATCGTCGACGAGGCGGCCTCGACCGTGGTTTCCGGCAGCAGGATGAGGAATTCCTCGCCGCCGAAGCGGGCGATGACATCCATCGAGCGCAGGGTTTCCTTGACGATCTTCACCAGGTGTTTCAAGGCGGCATCGCCGGCCAGGTGGCCGTAGGTGTCGTTCAGGCGCTTGAAATCGTCCAGGTCCAGCATGGCGATGCACAGCGGCGTGCCGCGGCGATCGGAGCGGGCCGTCTCGCGCTCGAACACATCGTCCAGGCCGCGTCGGTTTAGGCTGCCCGTCAGCTGGTCTTCCCGCACCAGTTCACTCATATGCTGGAGCTTCGCTTCCAGCGTGTGGATGCGCTGTTCCGCATCCTGCACTTCCTGGCGCGCCAGCACCATGTTGTCGCGTGCGCGCAAGGCCTCGGTCTGCACCATGCGCGTTTCGCGCAAGACTTCGTCGAGAACGCTGTTCAGTTCGCTGATATTTTCCGCCTGGCTGATCTTTTCCGAATAGCCGCCAATCTTTTCATGGAAGTCGCCCGTGCTGGCCGCCACTTGCCCCAGGCGGTCGATGAAGGTCATCATCATGTTCTTGACTGTCAGCTTGACGTCGGACAGGCTGTGCTTGAGCTGGCCTTGCTTGTAGATGACTTCTTTCAGGCTGCGCGTGGCGTCTTCCAGCGCGCGCTGGTCGAGCGGGCCGGCGATCAGGTTTTGCACGGCATCGACCTGGCCGCGCAGCCAGCTGTCGTCGTCGAGCAATTGGCTGACGTTATCGAGTAGCAACTTGAACAGGCGCAGCAGCAATTCCTGCTGCTCGGCCGTGTCGCCGCTTTTCAATTCAATCTGGTAACACAGCTGCTTCAGGCGCATCGCCGCTTCGTTCAGCGCATCTTCCGTGTGGGCCAGCTTGATGGCCGCGCCCAGCGATTCCGCCTCTTCCACCAGCGCGGGCGTGCCCGTCAGCAAGGTGGCGACGGCGAAGCCCAGGGTGCGGCTAAGCAATTCGCGCAGGGTGCGCGTCTGTTCGCCGTCCGGCAGGGGCGGCAATTCGATACCGCCGCCTTTCTTGACCTGTTTTTCCGCCAGTTGCGCCAGGGTGCGCGCATAGCTGTCCCAGTCGCGCGCTTTCAGGGCGCGCTGGAAACGCCGGCCAAAGTCGCCCAGTTCGCCCGCCGATTCGCTCATCTTGGCGGCAAACTGCGTCAGGACGTTTTCCGCGCCACTCTCATCCACATTGGCGCTGGCGGCCAGCACTGCGGCAGGTGCACCTGGCGTCTCCGCCGGTTCGCTGATGCCGGCGATTTCATTGTAGATGTCGCGATAGGCGCTGGGCGTCGGGGCGATGCGGCGCGTGGCCAGGCGGCGAAACGCCTCGCGGGCGATATCGGCCGGATTCATCGCCGCAGTGGCGGCGGTAGTCGTGGTGCCAGCGGGCGCGCTTGCTGGTGAGGATGGCAATTTACTGGACATGTAGGCACAGCCTTTTCAGATATTTCTCATTATCCCCATGATAGGCGAGTTGGCAAAGAACTTATTGTGCGAGAAGCAAGGAAAAGTCCTGTCAATTCGCCCGATGCCAGCGGGCATGCCGCTTTGCCGTCAATCCACCAGCTGGTTGCGGATGGCGTAATGCGTCAGTTCGGCGCTGTTCTTGAGTTTCATCTTGACCAGCAAGCGGGCGCGGTATTCGCTGACGGTTTTCACGGACAATTTGAGCTCTTCGGCGATGGCGCCCACCGCCTTGCCCGAGGCGATCATGACCAGGGTCTGGTATTCGCGGTCCGAGAGGGTGTCGTGCAAGGCCGTTTCGTGGTCTTCGCCCACCGTGTTGGCCAGTTCCTGCGCCAGCGAGGCGCTGATATATTTTAATCCCTGCGCCACCTGGCGGATGGCCGTGACCAGTTCGCGCGGCGCGCTCTGCTTCGTCAGGTAGCCGGCGGCGCCCGCCTTGAGCGAACGGATGGCGTACTGGTCCTCACGGTGCATGGAGAGCATCAGCACGGCCAGTTCCGGCTTTTCCTTCTTGATCTGCTTGAGCACCTCGATGCCGCTGCGGTCGGGCAGGGAGATGTCGAGCAGCAACACCTGGCATTTCGAGCCACGGAACAGTTTGATGGCATCGTGGCCATTTTCAGCCTCGCCAGCCACGATGATGTCTTTTGTATCGGCGAGGATTTGCTTCAAGCCTTCGCGCACGATCGCATGATCGTCGGCGATGAATACCCGGATGGTGGCTTTTTCTTTCATGACTGCGTTGTTTCCTATCTGAATCCCAGCGCCCTGCGGCGACCCTGTGGCCTTACGCCGGACCGCTTTGCGCTGGTGCGCTGGCTGCAGCCGCTATTATCGCCTCTCGCGGCGTGCTGAAGTAACCCCCAGTAAATTATTGTTATTTCTGACTTCCATAACCGGCGCTCTGAGGCGTTGCCCACTGCTAGCAGTGGGCGCCTTGCATCGCATACGGTTCTGTTCTTCATAAATTAACAATAATTTCTTGAGGATTGCTTAGCCGGATTTTTATGCTCAGGATAGTGCCGCCGTCCGGCCCGTCCATCAGGCTCAGGGTGCCGCCCAGCGCACTGGCGCGTTCGGCCATGCCGCGGATGCCGAACGATTGCGGCTTGGCGCGGTCGGACAGGCGCATGCCGACGCCATTGTCGGCGATCGACAGGCTGATATGCTGGCGCTGTCGGGCCAGGCGCACGGTGACCTTGCTCGCCTGCGCATGCTTGGCGATATTCGTCAGCGCTTCCTGGGCGATGCGGAACAGGCTGGTTGCCTGGTCCAGCTCCAGATCGATGTGCTGACAGTTTGAAATGAACTGGCATTCGATGCCGGCCTGGCGCGCGAACTCCTTGACTTGCCAGTCCAGCGCGGCAACCAGGCCCAGGTCCAGCATGGAGGGGCGCAAGTCCAGCGAAATGCGGTGCACGGCGTCGATGCTGCGGTCGACCAGGGCATCGACATAGTCAGCCTTTTCTTGCAGCTGCGGGTCGTCCGGCGGCAAGCGGCGCGCCAGCATGGCCAGCGCCATCTTGATCGCCGTCAAATTGCCGCCCAGGTCATCGTGCAATTCGCGCGCCAGACGCGTGCGTTCATGTTCCTTGACCTTGTCGATGTGCGCAGTCAGCTCGGCCAGGCGGGCGCGCGACTGGCGCACTTCGATCTGTTCGAGCCGGCTTTCCGTGATATTCGTCATGATGCCTTCCCACTGCACCGTGCCGTCGGCCAGCGCGCGCGGCGTGGAGCGCAAGTTGATCCATTTCACATCCTTCCAGGCATCGATCCAGATGCGGCCTTCCCAGTTCCAACTCCACAAGGCGTTTTTTGAGGCCTGCATCGATTCGAGATACGCGGCGCGGTCGTCTGCCAGGATCAACTGGTAAAACAGTTCCGGGCGCGCGTGCAGCTGCGCCGGAGCCAAACCCAGCAGGGCCTGGCAACCATCGCTCAGGTAGGGGAAGGCGGCGCGGCCATCAGCATGCAGACAGAACTGGTACACCAGGCCCGGCGTATTCGAGACGATGGCGTTGAAGCGCGACTGCACCTGCGCCAGGGCGGCGGCCGTCGCCTGCGGCGTGTGCAAGTCTTCGCCTTCGGCCAGGAGCAGGGCGCGCCCCCGGCGACTGGCGCGCGACAGGTGCAGGCTGAGCGAATACAGGCTGCCATCGCGGCGCCGCTGCTGTACATGCAGCCGGGCTTGCGCGCCTATGCTGTCGTCCAATGTCGCCAGCACGGCGGCCAGTTGCTGCGCGTCGAGTTGCGGCGCCAAAGTGAAGGGCGTCATCGCCAGCAATTCCTGTCGCGTGTACTGCAAGTTGTCGCAGGCGGCATCGTTGGCGTCCAGCAATTGCAAGCTGGCCGCGTCGTACAGGTAGATTTCCGGCGCTGCCGCGCGCATGGCGGGCGCCAGCCGGGGAGTGTCGTGCATGGAATGGCCTTTTTTCATCAGCGGCGGGCGCGCCAGAAGGCGGCGAAGCGGCGCAGCACTCTTGCTGGGCGGGAATTATGGCGCCCTGGCGTGCCCTTGCGCAAGCGCTGCCACCAGGCGCGGCGGGCGCGGCCCAGCGCGGACGACAGGCGGCTGACACGGCGCCATGGACGCGTGGCACGCAGGCGGGCGATCCAGCGGTCCTTGGTTTCCATGAAGAAGCCATGCCAGCGCGCAAACCATGGCAAACTGAGCAGGGTGGGGCGCGTCAGGCTGTACAGGCGGGCCACGGCTGCCGCCCCGCCCAGCTTGGCAATGATGATCACGCCGATGCCGGAAAACGCGTGGCCGCGCGCGATGGCCAGCAGGGCCAGCAGCTTGACGGGAAACAGTAGCACGGCGGGCAGCACGAAGACGGCCAGCGCCCAGTACGGCGGCAGGCGCTTGATCCACGCTTCGAGCGCATGCAGGGGCGGAAATTGCGCGATCACCTGCATGATGCGCGCACCCGTCGCCCACAGCCATTCCTCGATCAGCAGGAAGATGGCGGCCAGGTAGACCAGCGGCGCGAACAGCCAGCGCCTGACTCTGTAGAATTTTTTCATCCGTTTCCGTGTGCGGCGCCGGTTTGCCGCGATTGCCCCGATGATACGTCAAAAAAGCCCGTTTGCCCCCGCATCCGGTGTGCCTGCGGCTCTCAGGCGGGGCTACAATAGGCAGATGAATAAAGCCTTTGTAAAAGAATCCGACAACGACGACGATGAAGAAGCGGCTGCGCTGGCGCTGGCGATTCCCCCCGGCGCGAAGAACTACATCACGCCGGCCGGTTACCAGCGCATCAAGGAAGAGCTGCTGCAACTGATCGACGTCGACCGTCCTGAAGTGGTGCGCATCGTCCATTGGGCGGCCTCGAATGGCGACCGTTCGGAAAATGGCGACTATATCTACGGCAAGCGGCGCCTGCGCGAGATCGACCGCCGCATCCGCTTCCTCACCAAGCGCATGGATCTGGCCGCCATCGTCGACCCCAGCGTGCACCATGGCAACGACCAGGTGTTTTTCGGCGCCACGGTCAGCTATCGCACCAGCGACGGTGAAACGCACACCATCACCATCGTCGGCATCGATGAATTCGATCCCCTGAACGGCAAGATCAGCTGGGTCTCGCCCATGGCCCGCACCATCACCAAGGCGCGCGAAGGCGACGTGATCACCCTCACCACGCCGTTGGGCGAGCAGGAACTGGAATTGCTGGAAGTGACGTATCCGGCGCCGGGTGAGGGATAGTTTGCGTTGACGCAGGGTGCCTGAGGCAGGCGCGGGTACACTGATCATTTAGTCGGTGTCAGGAGGTGCCATGCCCCGCCGCCTTCGGCTTGTCTTGCCCGGTGTTCCGCTGCATGTGGTGCAGCGTGGAGTGAACCGTCAAGCATGCTTTCTTGATGGGCAGGATAAGCAGCGCTATGTTGACTATCTGCGTAGTTGTTTAGCGCTTGCACCATGCTATCTGCATGCGTATGTGGTGATGAGCAATCATGTGCATCTCTTGCTCTCTACACAAAGCACAGCCTCCCTGTCGTCGCTGATGAAAATGCTGAACCAGCGTTATGGGCAATATTTCAACTGGCGTTATGGCCGCACCGGTAGCTTGTGGGAAGGTCGCTACAAATCTTGTTTGGTGCAGGGCGAACGTTATTTATTGATTTGCCAGCGCTATATCGAACTCAATCCTGTCAGGGCGGGTATCGTGGCATTACCTGGGCAATATTGCTGGTCCAGCTATCGGAGCAATGCGCAGGGTATGCATGATGATTTGCTGTCTCCGCATTCCTTGTATTTGATGCTTGGAAATGATGGGTTTGAACGGCAAAAAATATACCAATCGTTATTTCAGGATGAATTGGGGGAGCGCTGCATCGGACAACTGCGAGAAGCAGTCAACGGTGAATTTGCGGTAGGCGACTAAGTGTTTTTACGGCGAGTTGCTGAACTGAGCCGGCAGTCCGCAGCGGAAAACCGGGGTCAGACCCGACGGGTCTGACCCCAGCCCTTTGCCACTAATTTTAGTTGCGTTCGCGCAAGATGCGGTTGACCCCGGCGACCCGGCGCACATTGCGCAGCAGGGCGGCCAGGTGGACGCGGTCCTTGACTTGCACGGTGAAGCGTAGCTGGTCGAGGACGTTGTCCTTGTCTTCGTCCATGCCCACATAGATGATGTTGGCGTCGGATTCGCCGATTTCGGCGGCTACGCGGGCGAGGATGCCCCGCTCGCTGTTGATCAGTACCTTGATGCGGCAGTCGAAGCGGCGGTTCAGTTCGGTTCCCCAGCGTACGGCGATCCAGCGGTCCGGTTCCTTGGCGCGCTGGCGCTTGGCTTGCGAGCAGTCGCTCGTGTGCACGAGCAAGCCCTGGTCGCGGCGCAGCTGGCCGATGATCTGGTCGCCGGGAATCGGCAAACAGCAGGGCGCCAGCTGCACGGACACGCCTTCGGTGCCGCAGATGGTGACGGGGTCGAGTTCGCCGCCGCTATTGTGTTCCACCGGCATGCTGGCCGCTTCGCCGCCGATCAAGCCGAAGATGTGGCGTGCCACCAGGGTGGCCATGCGCTTGCCGATGCCGATGTCCGCGTACAGCTCGTCCATGGAATTGGCGCTCGATTCGTTGAGCAGGCGTTCGACCAGCGGCAGCGGCAGGTCGGCGTCGATGTTCAGGGTTTGCAGCGCCTGCGACAGCAATTGCTGGCCCAGGGCGATCGATTCAGGCAGGTTGATCGTGCGCAAATGGTGGCGGATGGCCGAACGGGCCTTGCCTGTGCGTACGAACGATAGCCACGTCGGGCTGGGGCGCGACGAGGAATCGGTGATGATTTCCACGATGTCGCCATTGTGCAACTCGGTGCGCAAGGGCGAGGTTTCGTTGTTGATCTTCACGGCCACGGTCTGGTCGCCGATGCCCGTGTGGATCGAGTAGGCGAAATCGATGGCCGTGGCGCCGCGCGGCAGGGCGATGATCTTCGACTTCGGCGTAAATACGTAGACGGAATCGGGGAACAGGTCGACCTTGACGTGTTCGAGGAATTCGGCCGAGTCGCCCGTCTGTTGCTGGATGTCGAGCAAGGATTGCAGCCACGCATGCGTGCGCTGCTGCAGGTCGGACGGGTTCGATTCGCCGCTCTTGTACAGCCAATGCGCCGCCACGCCGGATTCTGCCGTGCGGTGCATTTCCTGCGTGCGGATCTGGAATTCGACGGGCGTGCCGTACGGGCCGATGACGGTCGTGTGCAGCGACTGGTAGCCGTTCAGCTTGCGAATCGCGATGTAATCCTTGAACTTGCCCGGCATCGGCTTGTACAGGCTGTGCAGGGTGCCCAGGGTGACGTAACAGTCGGCAAAACTGCCCACCACCACGCGGAAGCCGTATACGTCCAGCACTTGCGAGAATGACAAATGCTTGCTGCGCATCTTTTTATAGATGTCGTACAGGGTCTTTTCGCGGCCCGTGACGTCGGCCTCGAGTTCGGCCATGGACAGGGTGCTTTTCACCGCTTCCATGATCTTGTTGACCACTTCGCGCCGGTTGCCGCGCGCCGCCTTGACGGCTTTCGCCAGGGTGCGGTAGCGCATCGGGTACAGGTGCGAGAACGACAGGTCTTGCAGCTCGTGGTAAATATTGTTCAGGCCGAGGCGGTGTGCGATCGGCACGTACACTTCCATGGTCTCGCTGGCGATGCGGCGCTTTTTTGCCGCCGTCATGAAGTCCAGGGTGCGCATATTGTGCAGGCGGTCGGCCAGCTTGATCAGGATCACGCGCACGTCGGACGCCATGGCCAGCAGCATCTTGCGGAAGTTTTCCGCCTGCGCTTCGATCTGGGTCTGGAATTCGATTTTTTCCAGTTTCGACAGGCCGTCGACCAGGTGCGCCACGGGCGCGCCGAAACGCTCGATCAATTCATCCTTCTTGACGTCCTGGTCTTCCATCACGTCATGCAGCAGGGCCGCCATGATGGCTTGCGCGTCGAGCTTCCACTCGGCGCAGATTTCCGCAACGGCAATCGGATGCGAAATATAGGGCTCGCCCGAGCGGCGCATCTGGCCCAGGTGCATTTCGTCGGAGAAGCGGTAGGCTTCCTTGACTTTTTTCAGGTCGGCGGGAGACAGGTATTCTGCCAGCTTGTCGGCCAGGTGACTGACGGAGGCTACGCCCAATGCAGGCGCAGGCGGTACTGCGGGGATGTTGCTGGCGGACGTGCCGGTGCCGGGCGCGGAAGCGCCCTGCGATTTTGCCGCCTGGCGCGAGGCCAGGGGCGGCAGTGCTGCGGAAGTCGTGTCGGCTGGGGTCAGACTCATAAAACGTCGCGTTGCTTCACAGTGTGAATAATGGATACGGTAGAACCAGGGGTCAGCACTGTTCCGGCACGCGGGTTCCCACTTACATCGGGACCTTTTTCAGCATTTCGATACCGACTTTACCGGCAGCGATTTCGCGCAGTGCGACAACGGTAGGCTTGTCCTTGGCTTCCACCTTTGGGGTGTGGCCTTGCAACAACTGACGTGCGCGATAAGTCGCAGCCAGGGTCAGCTGGAAACGGTTAGGGATCTGTTTCAGGCAATCTTCGATTGTGATACGGGCCATAGTAACTCCTCAATTTTATGCGTGGTGCGTGGCGCTGTGTGAACTGGCGTGCAGACTGATTACTCTGCGTGCAGGCCCAGCTGGGCGAATAGCGATGCGTTGCGGGCCGCTTGTTGCGCAAACCGGCAACGGGCCGCTCTCACGATCGCGCTCAGTTCGGACAAAGCGACCGTAAACTCTTCATTGATAATAACATACTCGAACTCGGGAGCGTGTGCGATTTCGCCACCGGCCGCCAGCAGGCGGCGCGTGATCACGTGCGGCTCGTCCTGGCCGCGCTTGTTCAGGCGTTCTTCCAGTGCATCGATTGACGGCGGCAGGATGAAAATGCCGGCCGCGCGGGGGAATTGCTTGCGGACCTGGCGCGCGCCCTGCCAGTCGATTTCCAGCAAAATATCGGTACCGGCCAGCATTTGCTGTTCCACCATGATGCGCGAGGTGCCATAGTAATTGCCATGCACTTCCGCCCATTCCAGGAATTCGCCCTGGTCGGCGCGCGCGACAAAGTCTGCCGCTGTCGTGAAGTAATACTCGCGGCCATGCTGCTCGCCCGGACGCGGTGCGCGCGTGGTGGTCGAGATCGACAATTTGATGCCGGGCTCTTGCGCCAGCAATGCATTGACCAGTGTCGATTTGCCGGCGCCCGATGGCGCGGCGACCACGAACAGGCTGCCGGAGAAGGCGGTAGGGTGGCTCATGCGGATCTTTCAATAATCGTGTTGTCGGCGCCGATGCCTGCGCAGGCGGCGCCCAATCCGGTATTTTACCAAGAGGCAAGGCGCTGAGCCAGTCCCTGCCGGCGGCATGACAAAAAACAAACTGTCCGGAGCCGCCTCAGCGGGGCAGCCGGCCCACGGCGATTTCACCCGCATTCAGGATGATGGCCCGGCCATTCACATCGGTGCAGTCGCGGTTACTCAGGCGCACGACGGTGGTGTCGACGGACACTTCCGCGCCCAGGCTGCTGCGCGAGCAGATGCGATAAGAGGCAGGATCGGCGCCCGTGTAGATGGCGGCGCCGCGCTCCTTGAGCACGAAGCAGCCGGAGGCGCAGCTTTCGATCGCGTACGGCGATGGCTGCTGCGCCGTTTGCGCTTGCGCGCCTGCTGCCAGCAGCGCCAGGGCGGCGCTGGCGAGTATCCATGGGCGTGGCGTGGCCATCGCTTACTCCAGGTTCTGCACTTGTTCGCGCATTTGCTCGATCAGCAGCTTCAAGTCCATCGAGGCGTCGGCGAGTTCCTTGACGGACGCCTTGGCGCCCAGGGTGTTGGCTTCGCGATTCAATTCCTGCATCATGAAGTCGAGGCGCTTGCCCACTTGCCCGCCCTTGGTGAGGATGTGGCGCGTTTCGCCCAGGTGGGCCGACAGTCGCGCCAGTTCTTCCGAGACGTCGATGCGGATGCCATACAAAATGACTTCCTGGCGGATGCGCTCCATGGCGTCCTGGCGCGACAGGGCTGAATTCGAACCCTGGCTGGCCAGGCCCAGCGCATCTTGCATGCGTTCGATGGCTTTTTGCTGGAAGGCTGCCACCACTTGCGGAATCAGGGGCGTGATGCGCTTGACGATGGCTTCCATTGCTTCGATGCGCGACACCAGCACCGCTTCGAGCGCCGCGCCTTCGCGCTTGCGGCTGTCGACGAAGGCGGCCACGGTGCGTTTGGTCAGCGCGCCGACGTCCGCCTGCAGGGATTCTTGCCCCACTTGCGCTTCTTCGATGACGCCAGGCCAGCGCAGCAGTTCGGCCACCGTCATGACGGGAGCGGACACAAAATGCTGGCCCACTTCGTTTTGCAGGCGCGCCAGTTCGGCCAGCAGGGGCACGTTCAGCGCCTGCGTGCCGGCGGTGGCGGCCTTGCGGCCAAAGCTCAGGCGTACCTCGACTTTGCCGCGCGTGATGGCGGACATGACGGCGGCGCGCAAGTCAGGCTCCAGGGCCCGCAGATCGTCATTGATCCGGAATTGCAGGTCGAGAAAGCGTGAATTGACGCTCTTGATTTCAATTGTCAGTGTGCCTGCAGCACCTTCGCTGGTGGCAACCGCGTAGCCTGTCATGCTTGAAATGCTCAAAGGATTCCCCGATTTGGTCTTGTATACAGTCACTTATACACTTAATCAGCCAGCGCAGGCAATACCGCCCGCGCCGCAAAAACAGAACCACATGCTCTGATGGCCTGAAAATTGCTGAATAGTGTGCGTTTTACGGCATTGTAAAGAAAATTGTGTTTGGCGGGGCAGGATTGTAGGGATCATGTGTGCGCCGCCCGCCATTGCGTCCTGCGCTGTTGCATGACTGCAAATGGTCGGGCGCGCGGTGGTAAAATCGCTGCCGCAACCCCAATCACACAGGACATCCCCATGACATTTGAATCCCGCCCGAGCGGCCGCGCCGTCGACGCGCTGCGCGCCATCCGCATCACCCGCCAGTACACCAAGCATGCCGAGGGCTCGGTGCTGATCGAGTGCGGCGACACCAAGGTGATCTGTACCGCCAGCATCGAAGACAAGGTCCCGGGTTTCCTGAAAGGCAAGGGCCAGGGCTGGCTGACGGCCGAATACGGCATGCTGCCCCGCTCGACGCACACGCGCATGGACCGCGAAGCGGCGCGCGGCAAGCAGTCCGGCCGCACGCAGGAAATCCAGCGCCTGATCGGCCGTTCGCTGCGCGCGGCGTTTGATTTGCAAGCCTTCGGCGAACGCACCCTGCACCTCGATTGCGACGTCATTCAGGCCGATGGCGGCACGCGCACGGCCTCGATCACGGGCGCCATGGTGGCCGCGTATGACGCGTTTTCGCAGTTGCAGGCGCGTGGCGCGATTACCGCCATTCCCGTCAAAAGCTTTGTCGCCGCCATCTCGGTGGGCGTCTACCAGGGCATGCCGGTACTCGACCTGGACTACGTGGAAGACTCCGGCTGCGACACGGACATGAACGTGGTGATGACCGAAGCGGGCCACTTCATCGAAGTGCAAGGCACGGCCGAAGGCGCTGCCTTCGACCGCGCCGGCATGAACCGCTTGCTGGACCTGGCGCAGGGTGGCATCGCCGACCTGATCGTCATGCAGAAGCAGGCGCTGGGACTGTAATCTTTACACGGATTTACATCTTTTTTGCCGCTGCGCCGGGCACAAAGCCTGCCGCTGCCGTTTTTTTTCGGCAGCGGCGGAGCGAGGTAAGGGGGCCACAAAAGGTTTACAATGTCGGCACTTCAACCGGACTACTGACATGACCCAACGCCTCATCCTCGCCTCCAATAACGCCGGCAAGCTCAAGGAATTCAACGAGCTGCTCTCGACCATCGGTTTTTCCGTCCATGCCCAGGGCGAATACGCGGTGCCGGAAAGCGACGAACCGTTCCACACCTTCGTTGAAAACGCCCTGCAAAAGGCGCGCCACGCGGCGCGCCTGACGGGCTTGCCGGCGCTGGCCGACGATTCCGGCGTATGCGTCAATGCGCTCGGTGGCGCGCCCGGCGTGTATTCGGCCCGCTATGCGGGTGAGCCGAAATCGGATGTCGCCAACAGCGCCAAACTGATCGCCGACCTCGAGGCACATGCAGACAAGTCCGCGTATTACTATTGCGTGCTGGTGTATGTGCGCCATGCGGATGACCCGCAGCCGGTGATCGCCGACGGCCGCTGGAATGGCGAAATGATCGCCATTGCGCGCGGCAACGGCGGCTTCGGCTACGATCCGCATTTCTACCTGCCTGCACTGGGCAAGTGCGCGGCCGAACTGACGTCCGATGAAAAGAACGCGCTGTCGCACCGTGGCCAGGCCCTGCGCGCGCTGGTCGACAAGCTGCGGACCCTGCGATGATCCCGATCAAACTGGTGGGCGCCGTTGCCAAATCTGCAGCGAAGCCGGCAGCCAGGCCCGCGCCGCAGGATGGCATTTCCGGCGCCGCCGGGGCGGCCCTGAAATACCTGCAGCCGGGTGCGCTGAACCTGACGGCCCTGCCGCCGCTGTCGCTGTACATCCATTTCCCGTGGTGCGTGAAAAAATGCCCGTATTGCGACTTCAATTCGCACGAGGTGCGCGGTGACTTGCCGGAAGCGCAATACCTGGCGGCCCTGCGGCTGGACCTGGAGATGGCGCTGCCGCTGATCTGGGGCCGCAAGATCCACACCATCTTCATTGGCGGCGGCACGCCCAGTCTGATGTCGGCGGCTGGGCTGGACCAGCTGATGTCGGACGTACGCACCTTGCTGCCCCTGGAGCCTGATTGCGAAATCACCATGGAAGCCAATCCGGGCACCTTTGAAGCGGAAAAGTTCAAGTCCTACCGGGCCAGCGGCATCAACCGCCTGTCGATCGGCATCCAGAGTTTCAATGGCCGCCACCTGCAGGCGCTGGGGCGCATCCATGATGACAAGGAAGCGCGCCGCGCGGTGGAGATCGCGCATGCGAATTTCGATAACTTCAATCTCGACCTGATGTACGCGCTGCCCACGCAAACCCTGGCCGAGGCGCAGCAGGACCTGGAAACGGCGCTGTCGTTCGCGCCGCCGCACCTGTCGCTGTACCACCTGACCCTGGAACCGAACACCCTGTTCGCCAAGTACCCGCCCGTGCTGCCGGACGACGACGAGAGCGCCGACATCGCCGACATGGTGGCCGAGCGCGCGGCGCAGGCCGGTTACGGCCGCTACGAAGTGTCGGCCTATGCGCAGCCGGGCCGCCAGGCAAAGCACAACCGCAATTACTGGGAGTTCGGCGACTACCTGGGGATAGGCGCGGGCGCCCATTCGAAGATATCGTTTCCGCACCGCGTGCTGCGCCAGGCCCGCTACAAGCAGCCGCGCGCCTACATGGACGCGGTACTGGCCGGCAATCCGGTGCAGGAAGAGCGCGAACTGGCGCGCGAGGAAATGGGTTTTGAATTCATGCTCAATACCCTGCGCCTGACGCAGGGCTTTTCGCCGAACCTGTTCGCCGAGCGCACAGGTCTGGCCCTCAATGCCATCGAGCAGCCGCTGAATGCGGCCGAAGCGAAAGGCTTGCTGTACCGCGACCACCAGGTCATCGTCCCGACGGCGCTGGGATTGCGCTTCCTGAATGACCTGCAGCAGATGTTCCTGGAAGACTGACGCTGCCTAATGCGCGGTGGCGGCGCGCAGGCGCTGCAGCTTGGCCGCGTACAGCCCGTGCTGGCTGGGCGTGGTGCTGTTATCCATCGCCAGTTCCAGCTGCTTGTCGGCCTGCGCCAGTTGGCCCATGCGCGCATAGGCTTGCGCCAGCCAGAAGTGGAATTCATGGTAGTAGGGGTCGCGCGCGATCTCGCGCTTGAACAGGCGCGCCGCTTCCTGGTAGTCGGCGTTTTCCATGGCGCGCTGGCCCAGGTTGAAAAAGTGGAAAGGCGGCTCGGGCTGCAGGGCCAGCAGTGTGCGCCGCAGCAGTTGCGCCTGGTCGGCGCGTCCCAGGCCATCGAGTGCCTGCGCCAGGTTGGACAGCAGCACGGTATTCGATGGCGCGCGTTCGAGTGCGTAAGCGAGCGTGCGCCGCGCCGGTTCGATGTCGCCGTGGCGCAGCTGGATGATGCCCAGGGTATTGAAGGCGCCCGCAAACGTGGGGTCTTGCAGGATGGCGGCGCGGGCCAGCCAGTAGGCTTGATCGAGCTCGCCGCTGGCCATGCTTTCGGCGGCGCGATTGTTGAGGTACATGGCCAGGATGGTCGCCTCGCCGATTTGCAGCGTGCGCTGGCCGGTGAGGTCTTCGCCAGGCAGGAAGTCGATGAGCAGGATGGCATCGGCCTCGTAGCCGACGGTATTGCCGACGGGGCGGCGTTCCA
Source organism: Janthinobacterium sp. UMAB-56 (assembly GCF_900095265.1). GTDB lineage: Bacteria > Pseudomonadota > Gammaproteobacteria > Burkholderiales > Burkholderiaceae_D > Janthinobacterium. The sequence continues at coordinate 351,792 of NZ_LT607652.1, forward strand.
GAGTGAGGTTGACGTGGCCGGCGACAAAATACATGCCGCTGCTGCGGCTCCAGCTTTCTTCTCCCAGGACCACCTGGTAGTGCACATCGAGTCCCATCTCCTTGGCCAGCGCGGCCGTCATCAGCACCAGCGACAGGCAATTGCCGCTGCGCGCGTCGAACGCCTGGGCCGCCGTGCGCGTCATGGCGGCATCATATTCCAGCTGCAGCCCGGCGCGGTTGCGCAAGGCATCGGCGAGGGCGCGGCGGGGATTCTTGCCGCGTGCCTCGCGCGCGATATCGACACGCACGTAGTGCCGCATGGCCTCGCTCACGGCGAAGGCTTGTTGCGGCTCGACCGGCGCCGTCGGCGCAGCAAAGCTGGCATCGTTGAACAGGTCGGGCGGCGGTGGGGTGGCGGGTGCCGTGGCGCAGCCGGCAAGGGCTGCACACAGCAGCAAGGGGGACAGGAGGCCCAGGCACAGCTGTTCGCTAATGCCGCTGACAGATTTCATGTTCGTGCTCCCGCAGAACGATGTCAGGCGCAACACGTTTTGTTGCCGGTGGTGCGCCATGCCACCTGCAACAAGTATCCGCCCGCGTCGGGGTGCTGTCAAACCCTCTGAGCGGCCCTGTTGCCAGCCTTAAAACTCTTCCCAATCCTGCCCGCCAGCCACCTGCGCCTGGGGTTTGTGCGCAGCAGGCGCGCTCCTGGCCGCGATGCCTGGCTGCCTGGCGCTGCTATTTCTGGCCGCCGGCTTGGCCAGCGGGCGCGCCACCGGCCGCGCGCTGCGTGCCGGCGCTACCGTGGCCATGTGGTCGAGCTGGAAGCCGGCCGCCACTTGCGCCAGGCGCGCCGCCTGGTCCTGCATGCTTTCGGCGGCCGCCGCCGCTTCTTCCACCAGCGCCGCATTCTGCTGCGTCACCTGGTCCATCTGCGCGATGGCCTGGTTGACCTGGTCGATGCCCATGCTTTGCTCTGCGCTGGCGGCAGTGATTTCGGCCATGATGTCGGTGACTCTGCGCACGCTGTCGACCACTTCGCCCATGGTGTTGCCGGCCTGCTGCACCAGCCGCGTGCCGTTGTTGACCTGTTCCACCGAGTCGCCGATCAGGGTCTTGATTTCGCGCGCCGCCGCCGCCGAGCGTTGCGCCAGGCTGCGCACTTCCGTGGCGACGACGGCAAAGCCGCGCCCCTGCTCGCCGGCCCTGGCCGCTTCGACGGCCGCGTTCAAGGCCAGGATATTTGTCTGGAAGGCGATGCCGTCGATGACGCCGATGATGTCGACGATTTTTGTCGATGCCGTGTCGATGGCGCCCATGGTGTCGACCACCTGGCTGACGATGCTGCCGCCCCGTTCGGCCACGCCGGAGGCGGCCACCGCCATCTGGTTGGCCTGGCGCGCATTGTCCGCATTTTGCTTCACGGTGCTGGTCAATTCTTCCATCGACGACGCCGTCTCTTCCAGCGAACTGGCCTGCTGCTCCGTGCGCGCCGACAGATCCTGGTTGCCGGCGGCGATTTCTCCCGACGCCGTGGCGATGGCATTGGTGCCCGTCTGCACTTCCGACACTACCTTGCGCAGCGCCTCGTTCATGCCCTGCAGGGCGCGCATCAAGTCGCCGATTTCATCGCTGGCGGGCGTGCCGAAATGCGTGCGCAAATCGCCGTCGGCCACCGTTTCGGCCACCTTCACGGCGGCCTTCAACGGCTGCGTGATCGAGCGCGTGATCAGCCATGCGCAGACGCTGCCAAGCGCCACCACCAGCACGCACAGGGTCAGCAACAGGGTGAAGCTGCGCTTGTTGGCCGCTTCTATTGCTTGCGCCGTGGCGTCGATGGCCTGGCGCTGCTGCGACAGCAGGGCCTTGACGTTGTTCTGGTACTTGGTGGCGGCGGGCGCAAAACTGTCGCGATAGGTGCTTTCCGCCAGCGCCGCGTTGCCGGCCTTGCGCGCATTCATCACCAGAGTCTTGGCATCCTGGTACTTGACGCGCTCGGCAATGGACGCCTTGAAAATGCTTTTTTCCTCGTCGCTGTCGAGCAGCGCCTCAATTTTCTTCAGCAGTTCGCCGCCTTGTTTCGTGCTGTCGGCGATGGTGTCGGCGAACACGCTCGACAGGGTTTCATCGGTGCTCCTGGCGATCATCGAGGTGCGCGCGATGGCCGAGTAAATCAGCACGTACCAGTCCGATACGAGGCGTTCCTTGGCCAGCGGTTTTTCCATCATTTGCCGCGTCGCTTCGGTATTCACGCGGGCGCTGTACAGCGCGTACGAGGTGGAGATCACGGACAGCAGCAGCACCAGCGCGAAGCCTGCAGCCAGACGCGTGCCGATACGAAGGTGGGAAAGGGCGTACATGGTCTGAACTCCTGTCTCAAAGGGGTTGAGGGTTGCCTGTGCGACATAGTATGCACTGATAAGTGACCAAGAGGTAAGCGGAAAAATCGCCTGTACTGCTGAGTGTTGCAGCCACGCCCGTGCTACAGATCGCCCGCCTGGCGCAAGTCCGGCTGCTCGGCCCAGCGGGCGAAGGCGGCCGCCATGCGTTCGCTTTCCGCGATGGCGCGGCGCCAGTCGCGCATGCGCCCTGCGTGGTCTTGCCCGTAATGGGGAAAGTCGCGCCGGTCCGGCAGTTTGCCGTTGGGCAGGCTGGCCACGAAGGCGGGCGAGGGCGAGACGAGGATCATGTTGGCGAGTGCACCGTCGCCGCTGCGCGCGCGGCGCCAGGGCATGGCCTTGTCCAGCCAGCCCGGCACGATATGGTCGGCAAAGTGCGGGTACAGCACCAGGTCCGGTTCGCGCTGGTAAGGCAGGTGCAGATGGTAGTCGACCAGGCCGCCATCCCAGTAGCGCCCGGGCGGTGCGCCGGCGATGTCCGTCACGGCGTCGAGCACCAGCGGGATGGAGCCGGAGGCCAGCAGCGCGTCGCGCAGGTTGTCCTGCGCCAGCGGCACGAAATGGGAATCAAAGGCGTCGAAGCGCGAGCGCAGCCAGCTGGCGCCATCCGGCCCGGCATGGAACACCGCGCGTTCCAGCGAGGCTGCCAGGCGCGCGCGCGCCACGGCGTTGCCGGCAGCCGCCAGCAGGAAGCCGCGCCGGTCGCGCCACTTGCCCGGCTGCGCCAGTGCGCCGATGCCGCGCACGGCCAGCACCGACAGGCTGTGGTGCGCATGCCGCAGCAATTGCGCATCCTGGCCATCGAGGACGGCATCGAGCAGGGCGCGGCAACTGCGGCTGACGTGCGCTGCCCCGGGTTTGTCGGGATAGCGCTGGCCCACGTATTCGCGCACCAGGCGGCGTTGCGCGGCCACCGGGTCGGGGAACAGGGCGGCAGCCATGCGCCAGGCGCCGATCGAGGCGCCGACGAAGTGACGCGGACGCGGCGCCTGCGGCAGGAATTGGCCGAACAGCCAGCAATCGAGCTGGTGCAGGATCAAGCCTTTCGGTCCGCCCGCAGCGGCGGGGACGATGGCGACGTCAAGCGCGCGCAGCCCATTTTCGGCGATGCGTGCCCGGGCGCGGCGGCCCAGGCGGATGGTGATCGGTGATTGCATGCGGAGTCGTTGGCGGCCTGTAGAAAGGTATTTTACCGTCAGCGCGGCGCCACGACACAGTCGTGCTCGCAATACGCGCAGTGTTGGTATTAATAAATTTCTTTAAGGCAACCATTCTCATGAGAAATGTTGCATAATATCGGACGTTGAATTTTTGGCATGTGCCAAGGATTCCTTATGTCTTGTTTTTTTATGGGAATGGTATGCAACTGAATCACGCTTTTGTTTTGACCCTCATCGCCGCTTCCCTTGCCGCTTGTGGCGGCGGTAGTTCCTCCTCGCCTGCCGATGTCAAGGTGGCAGTGAATGCCGACAAGCCTGCCGATCCGGTGGCGCCGGTCGCGCCGGTCACGCCCGTCGTGCCGACGGCCACGGGCGAAAACACGGGCGCCGTCAGCGCGCGCTTTGTCAAGGGCGACAGTGCCCGCTTTGTCTTTGTGTCGATCGGCTTGCAGAGCAATGGCAAGGCCGGCACGCTGGTGCAGGACGCTTCGGGCGCCCTGAGCGACATCAACGGCATCGTCTTCACCGGCAATCCGGCGGTCACGCGCGAAATCAGCGGCGACGCGTCTTTTGCGCAGGGACGCTGGTTCAAGGGGACGTTTAGCAACGCCTTTGGCGCCACCAGCCTGACTGGCAATAACGCCAGCGCCCATTACGTTGTCTACAATTCCCTCGCTGCGCTGCCGGCCACCGGCACACCGACCTGCGATGCGGGTACATTCACGGCACCCGCCTACATGGGTGGCGCCAGCGTCTCCCCGGCTGCCAACTTCGGCACGGCCAGCGGCACTGCCAGCGTGTCGTTCGATGCCTCCGGCGCCAAGGTCGTGCTGTCCATCGATACCAGCGCCGGTGGCAGCACGGGCAAGGTGAGCGCCTCGAGCAGCATGGCTTCGGCCGGGTCGAGCAGCATCGTTGGCGGCTACCTGTCGGGCGGCACGGGCGCGCAGCTGGTGCTGGCCGACGGCGGCGCTGGCCGCTATCTGCTGATCGCCGCCTACAAGGCGCAACTGGCAAATGGCGCCAATTACCAGGGCGTGGCCACGTTCCGTTGCTCCTGATCGTGCGGGCATGAAAAAAGCGGCGTCCGTGCAATGCACGGCGCCGCTTTTTTCATGCCCGTCGCAATTAGCGCAACGCTGCGATCATCTGTTTCAGCTTGCCGGAATCGACGCAGAAGGCGCGAATGCCTTCGGCCAGTTTTTCCGTCGCCATCGCGTCTTCATTCATCATGAAGCGGAAGGCTTCTTCGTTCAGTGACATCTGCACGATGTTGGTCGATGGCGCCGCTTCGGCGCTCAGCTTGCGCTCCACCGGCGCCTCGCTGTCGGCCAGCTTTTGCAGCAGGTCGGGGCTGATGGTAAGCAGGTCGCAGCCGGCCAGTTCGAGGATTTGCGAGGTGTTGCGGAAGCTCGCGCCCATCACCTCGGTCTTGTAGCCGAACTTGCGGTAGTAATTGTAGATGCGGCGTACCGATTGCACGCCCGGGTCTTCCGCGCCGACGTAGTCGATGCCCGTCGATTTCTTGTACCAGTCGTAGATGCGGCCGACGAAGGGCGAAATGAGCTGTGCGCCCGCTTCGGCGCAGGCAATCGCCTGGGCCAGCGAGAACAGCAGGGTCATGTTGCAGCGGATGCCTTCCTTTTCCAGGATGGCGGCGGCGCGGATGCCTTCCCAGGTGGAGGCGATCTTGATCAGTACGCGCTCACGGGCAATGCCGGCGTTCGAATACAGGGCGATCAGGTCGCGGCCCTTGGCCACCGTGCCTTGCGTGTCGAACGACAGGCGTGCATCGACTTCGGTGGAGACGCGGCCGGGGATGGTTTGCAGGATTTCCACGCCAAATGCGATCAGCAGGCGGTCGATGATTTCGGCGGTGGAGGCGTTCGGATGGTCGCGCACGGCCTTTTCCAGCAGCGGCTTGTATTCATCCTTTTGCACAGCCTTCAGGATCAACGACGGATTCGTCGTCGCATCGCGCGGCGTGTAAGCCTGGATCGATTGGAAGTCGCCGGTGTCGGCCACCACGGTAGTAAATTGCTTCAGTTGTTCGAGTTGGTTCATGGCTGCACAGGAAAGAGTGAAAGGGCTTGCCAGGCTATTGTACATAATCCGGCCAGTCCGCCCGTGCTCTTTATTGTCATTGCTGCAAAGTGCCTGCCAAAACGTTCAGGGCAAGGAGGTGCAGCGCCGCCATGGACGCTTTTCAGGCGCTCTATCCGATGAAGGAGTCGAACTGCATGTCGAATTCCTGCAGCGCTTTTTGCGCATTCTGCATTTTCTTGCGGAATTCAGGTCCACGCTGCAGGGCCAGGCCCACGGCCAGTACGTCGATCACCACCAAGTAAGCCAGGCGCGCCGAAATCGGCGTGTAGGGGTCGGTGTTGAAGACCAGGTCGATCGGGATCAGCACCGTTGCCAGGTCGGCCAGCGGGGTGCCCGATGGGGCCAGCACGACGACGTCGGCACCGCCGCGGCGCGCCAGTTTCACGGAGCGCACCAGGGCAGGGCTGTTGCCGCGCTGCGAGATCGCCACCAGGCAGTCGCCGCCGCGCAGCAGGGCCGCGGCGATACTGTGGATGTTCGGATCGCTGTAAGCCACCGTCGGCACGCCCGAGCGGAAGAACTTGTGCTGCGCGTCGGCCGCCACGATGCCCGATGTGCCCTGGCCATAGAATTCGATCTTGCTGGCGCGCGACAGGATGTCGAGCGCGCGCTGGATCGCTTCCGGGTTCAGGTTGTTGCGCAGGTCGAGCAGGGTGTTGATCGAGCGGCTGCAGATTTTATTCACCAGGTCGGCCGCCAGGTCGTCCTGCGCCGGCTGTTCGTTCGCGCCCGGCATGGCCAGGGCCAGGCCTTGCGCCAGCTTCAGCTTGAATTCATGCCAGCCGTCATAGCCCAGCGTGCGGCAAAAGCGCACCACGGTCGGTTCCGACACCTGTGCGCTTTTCGCCAGCGCCGTGATGTTCTGGCTGACCGTCTGGTTAGGCTGGTCAAGCACGGCCAGGGCGACCTTCTTCTCCGACTTGGAGAGCGAATCGAGCTGGGTGCGGATGGAGTCAAGCAGCATCAGGGTAGTCTTTTGGCTAGGTGTTCAGGAGTGGGAAGCAGGCGATTGGCCTGCCCATGCATGGGCAGGCCCTGGTCTTGCCTGTTAATCCTCTGGTAATGCTTCTTCACGCCACTGCAAGCCATCGCGGCCGATCAGGGCGCTGGCGGCTGCCGGGCCCCAGGTGCCGGCCGTGTAGGGAATCGGCGCACTGTCGTTCTGTTCCCAGCTGTCGAGTATCGGCTCGACCCATTCCCAGGCCGCTTCCAGTTCGTCGCCGCGCATAAACAGGGTCAGCTGGCCGCGCAGGACGTCGAGCAGCAGGCGCTCGTAGGCGTCCATGCGCGGCGTCTTGAACGATTCGCGGAAATCGAGTTCCAGTTCCGCCGGTTTCAAGCGCATGCCGTCGCCCGGGGTCTTCGCCATCAGGTTCATGCGCAAGCCTTCGTCCGGCTGCAAACGGATCACCAGGCAGTTTGGCTGGAAGCTGGAGGTGGGCTGGTTGAAGATCGAATGCGGGATTTGCTTGAAGCGCACGACGATCTCGGCCAGGCTGTCGGCCATGCGCTTGCCTGTGCGCAGGTAGAACGGCACGCCGGCCCAGCGCCAGGTGTCGATTTCCGCCTTCAGCGCGACGAAGGTTTCAGTGCGCGAGTGTTCCGGCGCATCCGGCTCGTCGCGGTAGCTCGGCACGGTTGCGCCGTCGACGTGGCCGGCACGGTACTGGCCGCGCACGATGTTTTGCGCCAGGGTGGTGGGCGTGAATTTTTTCAGCGAGCGCAGCACTTGCAGTTTTTCATCGCGCACGGCGTCCGGCGCGATCGACGTCGGCGGTTCCATGGCGACAATGCACAGCAGTTGCAGCAAATGGTTTTGCAGCATGTCGCGCAAGGCGCCCGAGGTGTCGTAGTAACCCATGCGGTTGCCCACGCCCAGTTTCTCGGCGATGGTGATTTGCACGTCGGAAATCCATTCGCGGCGCCACAGTGGTTCGAACAGGATGTTGCCGAAGCGCAGGGCCAGCAAGTTCTGCACGGTTTCCTTGCCCAGGTAATGGTCGATACGGTAGATCTGCGATTCCTGGAAGACCTTGCCCACTTCGGCGTTGATCTGCTTGGCGCTGGCCAGGTCGCGGCCCAGCGGCTTTTCCAGCACCACGCGCGAATTCGGCGTGACCAGGTCATTGTCTTCGAGGTTGTCGCAGATGAGGGCGAACAAATGCGGCGGCGTCGCCAGATAGTAGACGCGCGTCAGGTCGGCATCGCCGCGCAGCGCTTCGACCAGCGGCGCGTATGTGGCCGCATCGCTGGCATTGAGCGACACATACACGATGCGCGCGCAAAATTTGCTCCAGGTGGCGGCATTCAGGGTGCTGGCCTTGATGTGAGGGCGCGAGTTGGTCTCTACCATCTTCAGGAAAGCATCCTGGCCGCTGTCCTGGCGGCCCACACAGATGATGCGCGCCGTCGGCGGCAAATCGTTCGCGACGTCGCGCGCATACATTGCAGGCAACAACTTGCGCATTGCTAAATCGCCGCTGCCGCCAAACAGGACCAGGTCAAAATCGGTAAGTGCCATAAGTGAGTGTCGTCGCAAAAGTAAAAGGGCCGGAGCGGGGAGGAGGCCGACCGGAAGTGCCAGTCTGTCGCTACTATAATCGGTGGTGTAAATTTACTACGTAGAACGGGCAATTGCAAGAAATTTTACTACATTTCATCCGCTGCCGTCGCAGTTTTGCCCGGTATGCATGCCAGCGGCGCGAGCATGGCCATTATATGCCGTTCGCTGGCGCCGGCGCAGCGTTCTGCTTTTCATGGGCTGTTCAAAGTAACCATGGTTGCCAGGGAAATTTTCGCTTCTCTCCGTCACCATTTGCGCTGTAGCAACAAGCAAATCAAGAAATGCTGTCAGTATCGCCGTTGGCAGCGTAAAGTAGCTTTGAAGAAAGTAAAAAAACGTATAATTCAAGCTCGAATCAATAGCAACTATTGGTTGTATTGGTTGTACTACACTGCACCGCTAGCGCCGGCCATGCCCCGAACCCGCCGTCCGACGTCCATGCGATGTGCAGTCCGCACTGCCCGTGGCATTCAGGGCAGGCGACTAACTTTACAAGACGGCTCAAGGGGACACAATGAATTCAATGCAGCAAGATGTCGATGAACGCACCAGCCTGACAGGCAATAACAAATTCGAACTGTTCCTGTTCAAGCTGGGTACCAGTGATCACTCGACCAGCCGCGAACTGTTCGGCATCAATGTGTTCAAGGTCCGTGAAATCATGGAAATGCCGGCCATTACGGCGGTGGCCGGTTCGCACCCGCACATGCTGGGCGTGGTCAACATCCGAGGCCAGATCGTGCCCGTGATCGACTTGCCGATGGCGGTCGGCTGCAAGAGCAATGGCTTGAAGATACTGATGGTGACAGAATTTGCCCGCTCGACACAGGCGTTTGCCGTGGAAGAGGTCGATGAAATCGTGCGCCTCGAATGGAACCAGGTCTTGTCGGCCGAATCGAGCGTCGGTGGCGGTCTCGTTACGAGTATTGCGCGCCTCGATGGCGATACGGACAAGACGCGCCTGGCACAAGTGCTGGACGTGGAGCAAATCCTGCGCAACGTGCTGCCATCGGGCGACCCGGATGTGGACGAGAACAGCATCGGCCCGCAAGTGCGCCTGCCTGCCGGCGCCGTGATCCTTGCGGCCGACGATTCCTCGCTGGCCCGCTCGCTGATCGAGAAGGGCCTCGAAGCGATGGGCGTGCCCTTCATCATGACCAAGACGGGCAAGGAAGCGTGGGAGCGTTTGCAGGCGATCTCGGCCCAGGCTGCCAGCGAAGGCAAGACGGCGAAGGACAAGGTCGCACTGGTGCTGACCGACCTGGAAATGCCGGAAATGGATGGCTTTACCCTGACGCGTAACATCAAGAACGATGGCCGCTTCTCCAACATCCCCGTGGTGATCCACTCGTCGCTGACGGGCTCGACTAACGAAGACCACGTCAAGGGCGTGGGCGCCGATGGGTATGTGGCCAAGTTTGTGGCCGCTGAACTGGCTGAAACCATCCGCAAGGTGCTGTCGCGTTAATCTGCGCGCACGCATGTTAAAAAGCGCCGGCACCCGCGAGGGCCCGGCGCTTTTTCATGCTGGCAAACGATTACGCCTGATACAGGTGTTCCGGCTGGCCTGCCACGTCCACGCGTACGGACAGCACGTGGCCCGTCAACGGGTAGTCGGCGATCTCGGCGTTTGACCTGTTGTGGCTGGCGCTGGTGATGTACAGGGTGCGCAGGTCGGGGCCGCCGAACGTCAGCATGGTGGGGCAGCGCACGGGCACGCTAATTTCACCCAGCAAATGGCCATCGGGGGCGAAGCGTAAAATCTTCCCGCCTTCAAACATGGCCGACCAGTAATTGCCTTCGCTGTCGACGGCTGCACCATCGGGGCGCCCGCCGTAGTCGGCGGCCTTCTTGTCCATGGAAAAACGCTGGAACGGTTGCGGCGCGGAAATGGCACCCGTGGCCGCGTCGAAATCGTAACGGTCGATGCGGTGCGTGGTGGTATCCGAGTGGTACATGGTGCGCCCATCAGGGCTGAAGCCCAGGCCGTTCGACACGGTCATGCCGCCGGACCAGACCTTGCGCACTTGTCCTTTTTCCAGCACGAACATTTCCGCCGCATCAGCGCTGCGCGGCTCGAAAATCGTGCCGACCCAGAAGCGGCCGGCAGGGTCGACCTTGCCATCGTTGAAGCGCGTGGTGGCCATGTCGAACGGCGCCGGGGCGATTTCCGCCAGGCTGCCTGTCTTCGTGTCGAGGTGGGCAAAGCCGCTGCGCAGGGCCACGATCAGGCCGCCGCCCGCATTGATGGCCAGTGCCGACGGTTCCGTCGGCATGTTCCAATGGTCATGCTGGCCGCTGGCCGGGTGCAAGCGGTGCACGGCGCGGCCGTCGATGTCGACCCAGTACAGGGCCGCTTCCTTGCCATGCCATAGCGGGCATTCGCCCACTTGCATGGCTTTGTCGCTGACTACCTTGATTTCGTAAATATTCATCTATCTCTTTTTAATATGCGGCTTTTGCTGCTTTCGCCAAGGCAATCAAGCCATTGGTCGAGCTGTCGTGGTGGTCGGGACGGGCTTCGCCCGTCAGTTCGGCCTGGATTTTCTTCGCCAGCACCTTGCCCAGTTCCACGCCCCACTGATCAAAACTGTTGACGTTCCACAGGACGCCCTGCACGAAGGTCTTGTGTTCGTACAGCGCGATCAGGGCGCCCAGGGTGGTCGGGGTCAGCTGGTCCATCAAAATGGTATTGCTGGGGCGGTTGCCGGGGAAGGTCTTGTGCGGCACCAGCGCCTCGATCTCGCTTTCCGGCAAGCCTTGCGCCTGCAAATCAAGACGAACTTCCTCGCCCGTCTTGCCCGTCATGAAGGCTTCCGACTGGGCGAAGCAGTTGGCCAGCAGGGCGTCGTGGTGGCCCGGCAAATCGTGCGTGGCGCGCAGGGCGGCGATGAAATCGATGGGCGTGATGTCGGTGCCCTGGTGCAGCAACTGGAAGTACGCATGCTGGGCATTCGTGCCGCAATCGCCCCAGATGACGGGGCCGGTCGGCACGTCGACGGGCACGCCATCCTTGCTGACGCGCTTGCCGTTGCTTTCCATGTCCAGCTGTTGCAAATAGGCAGCAAAACGGCTCAAGTCCTGGTGATACGGCGCGATGGAAACGGAACCGCAATCGAGGAACTGGCGGTTCCAGAAACCGACCATGGCCAGCACTACGGGCATGTTGTTTTCCAGGGGTGCCTGGCGGAAGTGTTGATCCATCGCATGCGCGCCGGCGAGGAAATCGCTGAAGTATTCAAAACCCACCGACAGGGCCACGGCCAGGCCGATCGAGGACCAGACGGAATAGCGGCCGCCGACCCAGTCCCAGAACGGGAACATATTGTCCGGCGAAATGCCGAAGTCGACGATGGCTTGCGTGTTGGTCGAGACGGCCACAAAATGTTGGGCTAGATCCTTTTCTTCGCCTTCGAGCAGGAACCAGGCGCGCGCCGTGTTGGCGTTGAGCATGGTTTCAGCCGTGACGAAGGTTTTCGATGCCACGATGAACAGCGTCGTTTCCGGATCGACTTTGGACAGGGTCGCTTCCATGTCGTGCCCGTCGACGTTGGAAACAAAGTGCATTTCCAGGCCGGGGTTGGCGTAGGAGCGCAGCGCCAGGCAAGCCATTTTCGGGCCCAGGTCCGAACCGCCGATACCGATGTTGACGATGTCGCAAATCGGCTTGCCCGTGTAGCCGAGCCAGCTGCCATTGCGTACCTTGTCCGTAAACGCTTTCACGCGTTGCAGCACATCTTGCACGTCAGCATCGATATCCTGGCCATCGACCACCAGCCTGGTGCCGCGTGGCGCGCGCAAGGCGGTATGCAGAACGGCCCGATGTTCGGTAAGATTGATTTTCTCGCCAGTGAACATGGCTTCGCGCTGCGCTTCCACGCCGCGCTCGCGGGCCAGTTCCATCAGCAGGCGCATGGCGGTGGCGTCGACGCGGTTCTTCGAGTAATCGAGCAGCAGGCCGGCCGCATCGACCGTCATCGTCGAAAAACGCGCGGGGTCGAGCGCAAACAGCTGGCGCAGATGCACCTCGCGCAGGCTGGCGCTATGCGCTTGCAGGGACTGGAAACTGGCGGTGGCGGTGATGGCAGGAGTAGGTGCTGGCTGGCGCATGGCGGTCGGCTTGGGTGCTTGTCTCGGTTGAAAGGAGCGCGGCGCGTTCGTGGTGGCGAACAGCAGATCCGGCGTTGGTGTGAGAATAATACATCAGAAAAACGTAATTTCACTACAGTTTGTGACGTGGAGGCGATTTTGTTGTGCTTTTTTTAGCGATTTTTCCCGTGTTACAAGAGATATATTGGTAAGTGCTGGTACGCGATATTTGCCCGGTTTGCTTTGACAGAGCGCAAGCTGAGGCTTATTTCTGTTGTTGGCCCATGCAAGAGTGCTTCTTCTTCACCATTTTGTAGTAAAATTTCACAAAATACTCATTTTTAAGGAAATCCCATGACGCTGCATCCAGTAGTCGAATCCGTAACAGCGCGCATCATCGCGCGCAGCCGGCCCTCGCGCGGCGCCTATCTGGCGCATCTGGATGCGGCCCGCATCCAGGGCGTGCAGCGCGGCGCCCTCTCGTGCACCAACCTGGCGCACGGCTTTGCCGCCTTTCCCGTCAACGACAAGCTGTCGCTGAAGGAATACAAGAAGCCGTCCGTGGCCATCGTGTCCTCGTACAACGATATGCTGTCGGCGCACCAGCCGTTTGAAGGCTTTCCGCAGATCATCAAGCAAGCCGTGCGCGAAGTGGGCGCCGTAGCCCAGTTCGCCGGCGGCGTGCCTGCCATGTGCGATGGCGTGACGCAAGGCCAGCCGGGCATGGAACTGTCGCTGTTCTCGCGCGACACCATCGCCATGTCGACGGCTGTGGCGCTGTCGCACAATATGTTCGATGCGGCCCTGTACCTGGGCGTGTGCGACAAGATCGTGCCTGGCCTGTTGATCGGCGCGCTGCACTTCGGCCATTTGCCCGCCGTCTTCGTGCCGGCCGGTCCGATGACGTCGGGCCTGTCGAACCAGGAAAAAGCCAAGGTGCGCCAGTTGTATGCGCAAGGCAAGGCCACGCGCGAAGACTTGCTCGAAGGCGAATCGAAAGCCTACCACGGCGCCGGCACCTGTACCTTCTACGGTACGGCGAACAGCAACCAGATGCTGATGGAAGTGATGGGCCTGCACTTGCCGGGCGCCGCCTTCATTACGCCGAACACCCCGCTGCGCGATGCGCTCACAAGAGCCGCCGCCCAGCGTGCCGCCGGCATCACGGCGCAAAGCGCCAATTACTTGCCAGTCGGTCATATCGTTGACGAGAAATGTATCGTCAACGCCGTCGTGGGCTTGCTGGCCACGGGCGGTTCGACCAACCATACCCTGCACCTGGTGGCCATCGCCAAGGCGGCCGGCATCGTCATCGACTGGAACGATTTCAATGAACTGTCGGCCATCGTGCCTATGCTCACGCGCATCTATCCGAACGGCGACGCCGACGTGAACCATTTCCACGCGGCCGGCGGCACGGGCTATTTGATCCGCGAATTGCTGGATGCGGGCTTGCTGCACGAAGACGTCAATACCATCCTGGGCCACGGCTTGCGCGCGCACTGCATGGAACCGTTCCTGGGCGAAGACGGCAAGGTCTTCTGGCGAGAGGCACCGGCCACCAGCGCCGACGAAAACGTGCTGCGTCCGGCCTCGAACCCGTTTGCGCCGGACGGCGGCATGGTCCTGGTCGCGGGTAACCTGGGCCGCGCCGTCATGAAAGTGTCGGCCGTCAAGCCGCAGCACCGCACGGTGGAAGCGCCTGCCCTGGTGTTCAATTCGCAGGAAGAGTTCATGGCTGCCTATAAGACCGGCACCCTGGACCGCGATTTCGTTGCCGTGCTGCGCTTCCAGGGCCCGCGCGCCAACGGCATGCCGGAACTGCATGCGCTGACGCCCGCGCTGGCCAACCTGCAGGATGCGGGCCGCCAGGTGGCGCTGGTTACCGATGGCCGCATGTCGGGCGCGTCGGGCAAGGTGCCGGCCGCCATCCACGTGTCGCCAGAGATTCTTGCCGGCGGCCCGCTGGGCCTGGTGCGCGACGGCGACATCATCCGTCTAGACGCCTTTACGGGCGTGCTCGAGGCGCTGGTGCCGGCCGACGTCTGGCACGCCCGTTCGCTGGTGACGGCCGACCTGTCGCCGAACCACGTCGGCATGGGCCGCGAGCTGTTTTCCATGTTCCGTTCCACCGTCAGCGCGGCGGAAGAGGGTGCCACCACCTTCGGCCTGCCGTCGCCGATTCCCACCACCGTCGCCTTGCACGACGCCGACAATGTCGGCGATACTGTGCCCGGTTCCGATGAAGACTTTTTGGCTAGGAAATAAGAGATGACCATGACACTACTGGAAATTATGCGCACTTCGAGCGTGATCCCCGTGATTGCAATCGACGATCCTGAACACGCCGTACCGCTGGCGCGCGCGCTGGTGGCGGGCGGCATCCGCGTGCTGGAAGTAACCTTGCGCACCAAGCATGGCCTGGAAGCGATCCGCGCCATGTCGGCCGTGCCGGGCGCCATCGTCGGCGTGGGTACCCTGACCCGTCCCGAAGAATTCGCGCAAGCGCGCGACGCGGGCGCCGTCTTCGGCGTCTCGCCAGGCCTTACTTCCGCCCTGGTGGCGGCGGCGAAAAGCAGCGGCCTGCCCTTGCTGCCAGGCGTGATGACGCCAGGCGAAGTAATGGCGGCGCGTGAAAACGGCTTCCAGCAGCTGAAACTGTTCCCGGCCGTGCCGGCGGGCGGCATCGGCATGCTCAACGCCATCTACGGCCCGCTGCCGGACATCACCTTCTGCCCGACTGGCGGCATCTCGCAAGAGACGGCGTCGCAGTTCCTGGCGTGCAAGAACGTCGCCTGCGTGGGCGGTTCGTGGCTGACGCCGAAAGACGCGATTGCGGCCGGCAACTGGGACCGCATCACGGAAATCGCGAAAGCAGCCAGCGGCCTGCGCTCGGCGTAGTCGTACCTGACATGCGCTACTGCGCGTCGCGCTTTGCGGCCTGCGATGCCCGCCGTACTATAGTACGGTTGCGCTTCTTGGCCACAAATCGCTGCCGCTCGCTGCGCTTCTTTCAGCTATTTGCAGTTGTCGTATTCGGCAAGCTTTCATGCTTGCCGCGTTTCTTTTGTATCGGAGTGCCATGCGCGTGCTGCGCCGCCCCCTGACCATCGGCGAAACCGCCATGGCCCGCAGCGTCTTTCAGGGCGCCATCGACTACGCGCGCGTGCGCGTCGTGCGCGGCTCCTTTCTTCCCTTTGGCTTGCAGGACCAGAACACGGCCATGACGCCGCGCGGCAATATGCACTTCATGCCGGCCCAGTATCGCGACGATTTTTCCCGCGAAGGCAACAGCGGCAAGCTGTTCTTCATCCACGAGATGGTGCATGTGTGGCAGTACCAACTCGGCTACAGCGTGCTGCTGCATGGCGTGCTGCTGGCGCTGAGCGGCGGCTACATCCGGCAGCGGGCCTACCGCTACGCTGCGCAAGCGGGCGGCGTCCTGTCCGACTTCAACATGGAGCAGCAGGGCGACATCATCGCCCACTACTTTGGCGCGCGCCAGCTGGGCATTCCCGCCTACGTGGCGAAACTGCCGCAACTGCAGGAAATACTGCAGGGCTTCCTGATCAACCCCGCCGAGCGCAGCCTGCTGCCGCGCTGAGGCCAGCGTCACGGTGTCGTGTTCGATGCCAGGCGCGCGTCCGGCGCGCGCAGGCTGGCTGGCGCATCCTTGCCCAGCAATAAACGCAGGTCGGCACCCGCGCCGATGCCGCTGTCGTCCGTCGCTTGCAGCTGCGGCATGCCGCCCAGGGCCAGGGCCAGGGCGGCGGCCTCCTGCGCATGGCCGGGGCGGTAGATGATGCTGCTGGCCTGGACACCGTATGGCCGCTGGTTGCCCAGCCGCCGCACGCTGATGCCCATGCTGCCCAGCATGTCGCGCATGCGCGCCGCCATCCCCGTGACGCCATTGCCGTTGATGACTTCCAGGCGTGGCGGCTGCTGCGCCTGCTTTTCCGGGGCGGGCAAGGCTGCCGGCATGGCGTGCGCCGCCACAGGAGCGTCGCGCCAGCTCAGCGCGAAGATATTCGGCTGCAATTGCGTCAGCTGCAAGCGGCTGGCGGTCGCTGTTGTCAGCGCTGCGGGCGCCAGGTCGGGCGCGACGGCTGCCGCGCTGCCATCGACCGCATCGACTGTGCCGACGCTGCGCGCCAACGCCGCGATGGCCAGGTCCAGGTTGGCGCGCGCCGGCTGTTGGCCATTGTCGAGCTGCAAGGACTGGCGCAGCATGCTTGCCGCCTTGTCGTAATCGCCCTGCAGATACAGCACGTAGCCGAGATTGTTGTAAGTCCTGGCCGTCGGCGTTTCTTGCGCCAGCGCCTGCAGCATGCTGCGCGCCGTCTCCAGCTGGCCCAGCTGCGCGTGCAGCACGGCGGCGCCATTGCGCGCGTCGGTCGAAGCAGGGTCCAGCAGCAGGGCTTCGCGGTAGGCCGCCAGCGCCGCGCGCGGATCGCCCAGTTCCTGCATGCGCTTGCCCAGCTTGCAGAACGCCGCAGTGCGGGTGGCGGGACTGTCATCGATGCGCGCCTGAGGTGGCGCCCGGTGATCGCCCTGGCTGGCCGGGCCGGGCAGGTGGCCGCAGGCGGGCAGCAGGCCGGCGCAAGCGAGCATGAGCATCAGTGTGGTGTGCTGTGACATGGCGGTTCTCCGGTCAATTGCCGCCGCCCATGCTGGGCAGGAGCACGCGGTAGATTTGCAGGAAGGCTGGTCCCATCAGGACGACCAGCAGCGAAGGGAAGATGAAAAAGATCAGCGGGAACAGCAGCTTGAGGGCGATCTTCGCCGCTTCTTCCTCGGCCAGTTGGCGGCGTTTCGTGCGTAGCTGGTCCGACTGCACGCGCAGCGAGGCGGCGATGCTGGTGCCGAAGCGCTCGGCCTGGATCAGCATGGCCACCAGCGCGTCGACATCCTCGACGCCCGTGCGCAAGGCCAGGTTGCGCAGTGCCCGTTCCTTGGTGTTGCCGGCGCGCAGTTCCAGCATCACCAGGTGCAATTCCTCCGCCAGCACCGTGCTTTTCAGGGCGATCTCGGCCGCTACACGGGCCAGCGCCGCATCCATGGCCAGGCCCGCTTCCACGCACACCGTCATCAAATCGAGCGCATCGGGAAAGCTTTCGAAGATATCGCGCTGGCGCCGCTTGATCATTTGTTGCAGGACAAAGTTGGGCAGGTAGTAGCCGATGGCGGCCACGATCAGCAGCCAGAACAGGAGAGCTTTGCCCGCCATCTGGCTGCCCGAGGCGCTCAGTCCCAGGAAGAGCATCAGTGGCAAGCCGATGGCCAGCATGGTCTTGGCGGAAAAGAACAGGATGGGCGCCGAGGCCTGGCGCAAGCCGGCATTCATGAAGCGCCGGCGCATCGCCGAGCCTTCCCAGCCCTGGTCGGGAAGCGACAGTTTGGCCAGCGGGCCGCTCAGGCGTACCATGCGCGCCAGCCAGGGGCTGGGTGCCGAGGCGCCTGGCGCTGCCGTGCTCTTGCCGGTGGCGTTGTCCATGCGCTGGCGCAAGGGATCGGGGGCAAGGCTGCGCATGGCCACCAGCACGGTGCCGAAGACGGCAATGAAGAGCAGGGCGAGAAAGGCGAAATGGACGGGATTCATGAGGATTCTCCTTGCGGGCTCAGACACGGATGCGGATGATGCTGCGCATGACAAAGACGCCGCACACCATCATCAGCAGGGCGCCGGCGAGCATCTTGCGTCCGCCCGGGTCGACGAACAGCATTTCCAGGAATTGCGGATTGGTCAGGTGGATCATGGCCGCCGCGCCGAAGGGCAGCAGCGACAGTATCCAGGCCGACAGCCTGCCTTCGGCCGACAGTACGCGCACCTGTCCCAGCAGCTTGATGCGCTCGCGGATGATGCGGCTGATGCTGTCGAGCAGTTCCGCCAGGTTGCCGCCCGTTTCGCGCTGGATCAGCACGGCGATGACGAAGTAGCGCAAGTCGGTGCTGGGCACGCGCGTGGCCAGGTTCATCAGGGCGTCCTGCATGGCGATGCCGAAATTGACTTCGTCGAAGGTGGCGCGAAATTCCACGGCCAGCGGCGCGTTCATTTCATCGCCGACCATTTTCAGGGCGGTCGGAAAGGCATGGCCGGCGCGCAGGGCGCGCGCCATCAGGTCCAGCGCATCGGGCAATTGCTGCTCGATGCGCTGCAGGCGCTTGGTCTTGGCGCGCAACACCACCAGCAGCGGCAACAGGGCTGCGCCGGCCACCAGCGGCAGGCGCAGCATCCACGGCACGCCGAAGTAGCTGAGCAGAAAAAACGCGGCGCCGGCCGTGGCCAGCATCACGCCGGCGAAGCTGGCCACGCTCCAGCTCAGGCCCGACTGTTCCAGCAGGCGGTCGAGCGCATGCACGCGGGGCACGCCGAGCAGCACGCGCTGCAGGGCCGGGGTGTCGCTCAGCAGGCGCTTCTTGATCATCGAGCTGCCCGTGGCGCCATGCGCGCCGGCCGACATGATGCGCAGGCGGCGCGCGACCCTTTCCGCTTCCGGGCCGCGCGAGGTATTCCACGCCAGGTACAGTCCCTCGATCAGCAGCACCACGGCGATGAAGGTGAAGATGGCGAATACGTAATAGAGATAGTCCATGATGCTCCCCTTAGTGGTACTGGCGGGCGGGATCGAACAGGGTTTCCGGCAGGCTGATGCCGAAGGCGCGCAGGCGTTCCAGGAAATGCGGCCGCACGCCGCTGGCATGGAAATGTCCCTGTACCGTGCCGTCCTCGCCGATGCCCGTCTGGCGGAAGGTGAAGATTTCCTGCATGGTGATCATCTCGCCTTCCATGCCCGTGATTTCCTGGATCGAAATGATCTTGCGCTTGCCGTCCGTCAGGCGCGCCACCTGCACCACCACGCTGATGGCTGAACTGATCTGCTGGCGCATGGCTTTGACGGGCAGGCCCGCCGAGGCCATGCTGATCATGTTCTCCAGCCGCGTCAGCGCGTCGCGCGGGGTGTTCGCGTGGATGGTGGCCATCGATCCTTCATGGCCCGTGTTCATGGCGCCCAGCATGTCGAGCGCTTCGGCGCCGCGCACCTCGCCGAGGATGATGCGGTCGGGGCGCATGCGCAGCGCGTTGCGCACCAGCGCGCGCTGCGTCACTTCGCCCTTGCCCTCGATGTTCGCGGGCCGCGTTTCCAGGCGCACCACGTGCGGCTGCTGCATCTGCAGTTCGGCCGCGTCCTCGATGGTGACGATGCGTTCGGCCGTGCTGATGAAGCCGGAAATCGCATTGAGCATGGTGGTCTTGCCGCTGCCCGTGCCGCCCGAGATCAGGATGTTGACCTTGGCCTTGCCCAGCGCCTGCAAGGTGGTGCTCATTTCCTCGGTCAGGCTGTGCTTGAGCATCAGGTCGGCCAGCCGCAGGGGCTGTGCCGAGAAGCGGCGTATCGACATCACGGGGCCGTCGATGGCCAGCGGCGGGATGATGGCGTTGACGCGCGAACCGTCGGGCAGGCGCGCATCGACCATGGGGCTCGATTCATCGATGCGCCGACCCACGCGCGAGACGATTTTGTCGATGATCTTCATCAGGTGCGCGTCGTCGGTGAAGCGGATGTCGCTCAGTTCCAGGCGGCCATGGCGCTCGACATACACCTGGCTGCAGGTGTTGACGAGAATGTCGGACACGCCGGGATCGGCCAGCAGCGGTTCGAGCGGGCCGAAGCCGAGTACTTCATCCTGGATGTCGCGGATCAGCGAGCGCCGTTCCAGCTCGTTGATCACCACATTGTCTTCCGTGAGCACGTCGCTGACGAGGATCTTCAGTTCTTCGCGGATCTGTTCGCGCGACAGGCGCTGCATGCCTTCCAGGTCGACGCGGTCGAGCAGCGCCTGGTGGGTGCGGTGCTTGAGTTGCTGGTAGCTCTGGCTGGCTGCGCCCTGGTGCGCGGCATCGTCATTCAGGCTGGCGTCATCCTGAGCATAGCCCAGGCGGTCCCGCAGGGTAAGTTTTTCGGCAGTCATGGTCGGTCTCCTGTGAATGGGGGGTATCTGGCTGGAGCCTCAGGCACGCGCCAGCAGCCGCGCCACCCAGCCTTGCGCGGCTGGCGGGGTTTCGCCGGCCAGGCTGGCGGCCAGTGCCTGCAGGGCGCGCGAAACGGGATTGTGCGGCGTCAGTTTGAGGATGGGCACGCCCTGGCTGACGGAGGCCGCCACCGCCTCGTAATGGTTGGGGATGGACTTGTAGACGTGCTTGCCATACGCCGCTTCCAGGTCGGCCACGCGGATGTTGTCGCTGCTGGCATAGCGGTTCAGGATCAGGCGGATCTTGTCTTCGCGGTAGCCGAGGCCACGGAACACGTCGAGCAGGCGCTTGCCGTCGCGCACATACGGCAAGGTTGCCTGCAGCACGGGGAAGATCAGGTCGGCCCGGTCCAGCGCGCGCACGCTGACGGGGTCGAGGCCGCGCCCCACGTCGAGCAGGATATAGTCGTACTGGCTGCGCGCCAGGGTCAGCAACCGGTCGATATGCTCCGCTTCGACGTCGGCCGCATGGGCGGGATCGTCGGCGGCGGCCAGCACGCTGTACGAGGGCGTGATCTGTATCATGCTGGCGCTGAGCAGCGACGCGTCCAGGCGCACGATCTGCTGCGACAGCTGCGACAGGGTAGTGGCCGGCTTGTGGTCCGAGACGAACAGGGCGGCGTCGCCGAATTGCAGGTTCAGGTCGAGCAGCGCCACCTTGCGCTGCTCGCCTGCAGCCAGTGCGTAACCGAGATTGGCGGCGATGAAGGTGGCGCCGCTGCCGCCCTTGCACGAGACGAAGGCCAGCACCTGGCCCTTGCGCGTGACCTGTTTCTGCAGCTTGTCCTCGATGCGGCGCAGGGCTGCGCACAGGGCCGCATCGTCGTCGGGCGGCAGCACTTCGCGCACGCCGGCGCGCATCGAGCGCAGCAGGAATTGCGGACTTTGCTGCGGACATTGCACGATGATGGCCAGTTGCGGATGGCGCCCCCCCAGCAGCTCCAGCCGTTCCAGCTCTGCTTCGCCCGTCTGCTCCTGTTCCAGTAGCAGCAAGTCCGGCGTGACGCCGTTGTCGAACACATCGGGTATGCTCGCCAGCAGCGCGACGCGGTCGGCCGCGCTGCGTTCGCGCAGCAGGCGGGTGAGCCGCTTGAGCTGGGCTTCATTTTTCGAGACGATGACGATATTCACTTGGTACTCCCCGGTAAAGGCGTTCAGTTGATCTGGAAGCCCAGGCTTTCGGCGTGCATGACCACGACCGAGGCGGGCACGGCGATATTGAGAAAGCCGAACAGGCTGACCATCGGCGTATAGCTGACGTTGTCGATCGACACGCGTACGCTGTCGATGCAACTGGCCGTGCGCGTGTTGTCGCCACAGGCCGACAGGTTGTCGCCCGGGTCCAGCGGCGGCAAGGTCACTTCGGCACCGCTCTTGTTCAGGTAGCTGATGGTGATATTCGCGGCCGTGACTTCGGGCGCCGCAGGCAGGGCCGCGCCGCCGAACAGGGCCAGGGTCTTGACGGCGTCGGCCTGGTCGATCCAGCGCACCACCGCCTCGCGCGCGGCGCGGCGGCTCACCTCCTGCACCGTGTTGTACAGATACAGCATGCGGCCAAATTCGAGGATGCCGAACAGCAGGGTGAAAAACAGCAGCGCCACCAGGGCGAATTCGACGGCGGCGGCGCCGCGCTGGCGACTGCTCGTGGGGGGCGATGAAAGGCGGTGGCGCATGGCGTTCTCCTTACAGCATGTAGCGCATGGTGGTGCGCGGCGAGAGCGGCGTGGCATAGCTGCTGGCCGCGCCGATCACGAAGGGCAGGTACTGGCCCACCGACAGCGTGTAGTTGACGACTTCGACGCGGATGCCGCCCGGCGCAGTGCCGTCGGTGCAGCTGCTGTCGTTGAACGCCGCATCCAGGCAGGTGACCGTCACGTTGGCCGTGGTGAAGTTGCTGATGCCGGCGCTGGTGGCCGCATCGACCACCGTCTGCCGGGCCGCCGGCACGCCCTGCGAAGCGATGCCGGCCTTGGCCTTGACGGACATATTGCGCGCCGCGTCGCGCGTGGCCTTGGTCAGCGCGTCGTAGTACCAGAAGGCGCGGCCGAAGCCGAAGATGCCGGCCAGCAGGGTGACCAGCAGGGCCAGCACGATGCCGAATTCGACGGCGGCGCCGCCGCGCTGGCTGGCATGGGACAGGTGCTTATGCATGGCGGCCTCACTTGTAGAGTTTGATTTCGGAATTCGGCACCGGTTCGATCAGGCCCGCGAACTCGACGTCGAGGCGCTTGGTGCCGCCGGTGAAATCGGCTTTCATCGTCATGAAGAACTTGCCGATGCCCACCGCGTTCATGGTGCCGCACGAAGCCGGTCCCACGGGCGCCGTGCGGCAATCGACCAGCACCACGTTCAGGATGCGCCGGTTGCGCTGGCCCGGATGGGCCACCGACGGCGCCTGGAACGTGGGGCCGCTGGTCTGGTTGTACGGCGAAGGCGGCGTACTGGCAGGAAAGCCAGCGCCGGCGCTGACGGGGTAGCTGGCCGTGTCGAAGTAATTCGCCTTGGCCGTGCTGTACATGGGATTGGCGTTGCCGTCCGTGACGCTATAGGCCGTGCCGGCCTTGGCCGGGGTGGCGCCATTGCTTTGGTAGGCGGGGCCGTAGGACCACAGCACGCCGTAGCCGGCGAACTGGGCGAACGCGGCCGAGGGAGCGGGAACCGTGCCGGCGGGCGGCAGCTGGTAATTCGGCTTGTTGCCAGCCAGGCTGACCGACTGCTGGCTGGGCAGGGTGCTGGCGCCCGGCTGCATCCAGCCGGTGGGTGGCGAGTTGGCGGCGCTGGCGGCGCAGGGCGACGCGCCGCCCACGCATGGGTATTCCTTGATGTTGGTATCCGGAGGGGCCGACACGGGGTCGCACACGGAGGGCCCGCCGTAGTCGTCGAAGCGCGAATTGAGCGAGGCGGCCAGCGAAGCCGTCAGTCCCGTGTTCGTGTAAACCTGTCCCGAGCCGCTGGTGATGACGGCGCTGCTGCCCGTGCACATGAACGGCGCGGTGGAGGCGGCACTCGAATGCGAGGCGCTGCAGCTGCCGGGCGGCGCATCGACGGGGTTGATCAGGTAGGGATCGGATGGTCCGCCCAGCGGATTGAGGCCGAACAGATTGTAGGTGACGCCACGGCGGAAGCCGAATTCGACCAGTTCCGTCAGTCCCGTGCCGGCAGGCGCGGCCGGATACGTGTATTGCGCCGTCTTGTTGGCCGGATCGACGGCGCACACGCCGATCGGCGTGACGTCGTTGACGAAGCGGCCCGCCACGGCCACGCCCGAGGTGCTGGTGCTGGCGATGCCGGCGATGCCCATCAGGTAGGTGGCGAAGGTCTTGCTGCCCGTGTCGACGCGGATGAAGGTCTGGCCCTGGGGACTGGTGCGGGCGCTGGCGCCGGACGACCAGGGACCGTCGGGGCTGGGGCCGAAGCTGATGTTGGCGGCCGTCAGGGTCAGCGTGGTGGAAAAATCGTAGCGGTTCTTTTGCGCGATGGCGATGGCCTTGGCCTGTGCGTTGTCGATGCCGGTGGCGCTTTGATTGAGTTCCACGGCGCCTGCCAGCGCCGAGCTGTCGGCGCCGTTCTGCAATTCCGTCTTGGCGATGTACAGGTGGCCCAGGTCCAGCACCAGGCCGCCCATGGCAAACAGCACCACCAGGGTCAGCCCCAGCACGATGGCGATCGCGCCCTGCTGCTTGTCGTGCCTGCGAAATGCGGTGTTCATAGCTGTCTCCTGGTGGCCTGGGGGGAGTGCATCGTGGGACTGGCGCCTACTGGCGCCCGCCCACGCCGATGGTGAAGACATTCGGTTGCGGTTCCGGCGCCGCGAACGATTTCTGGTAGCGCTGGTAGGCGCTGGCGCCGGCCTTGCCGTCGATGCCGCTGACCGGGTTGGTATTGCGGTAGGCGTCCGGATACATGATCTGCTGCGCCTTGAGCAAGGCCACCGATTCGCCAAAGTGTGCATCGAGCACGGGCGTGGTGGTGGCGGCGCAGCCGGCCAGCAGCAATAGCGACAGCAGGGCGGCGCAAGGCAGGCAATGTGCGGTTTTCATGGTGTTCTCCTATTTGAGGTCGAAGCCGGCGGCGGACTGGGGCGCGGCCGCTTGCGGCTGCATGGGCGCTGCTGGCGCTGCGGGAGCAGGAGCAGGCGCGCTGCCTTCCATTTTTCCCTGCATGAAGATGTCGCCGCGCGTCGGCTCGATGTAGCCGTCGGTGGGCAGCTTGTAGTCGGCCGGCAGCGGCTTGACCAGGTGCGGCGTGATGATGAAGACCAGTTCCGAACGGTCCGTCTGGAAGTCCGTGCTGCGGAACAGGGCGCCCAGCACGGGCACTTCGCCCAAGCCAGGCAGGGCCTTGATATTGCTGGTCACATTGTTCTTGATCAGGCCGCCGATGGCGAAGCTCTGGCCGTCGAACAGCTGCACCGTGGTGGTGGCGCGCCGCGTCGTAAACGAGGGCAGGACGGCCGTCGCCGAGATGCCGGTGGCCGTGATGCCGATGCCATCCTTGTTCAGGTCCGACACTTCCGGCGCCACCTTCAGGTTGATGCGTCCCCCTTCGAGCACGGTGGGCGTGAATTTCACGGCCACGCCGAATTCCTTCTCTTCCAGCGTTATGGTGGGCACGCCGCCATTGTTGGTCTGGCTGACGGGGATGAAGATTTTGCCGCCGGCCAGGAAGCTCGCCTCCTGGCCGCTGATGGCCATGATGTTCGGCTCGGCCAGCACCTTGATCAAGCCATCGCGCTTCTGCGCGTCGAGATTGAAGAAGTTATTCTTGCTGGCGCCGCTCAAGCCGCTGGGATTATTGCTAAGCAGGCTGGACAGCAGTGAGTATGACCAGCTGCCGATGGTCTTGTTGATGCCCAGGCTGGCGCCCAGCTGGTCGACCAGCACCTTCGACACCTCGGCCACCTTCACTTCCAGCATCACCTGCTGCGGTGCGGCGATCGACAGCAGGTTGATCACGCGCGGCATGCCAGCATCGGGCGCTGCCGCTGCGGGCGCTGCGCTGCACATAGGCGTTGGCCAGCGACAGGGCCTGGTCGGCCTTGACGACGTCGCTGACCATGCCCGACAGGATCAGGGTGTCGCCTGCCACCGTGACGTGGATTTTTTCGTTCGGCAGCAGTTCGGCCATGCGTGCCTGCAGGCTGCTGCTGTCGATGCCGACGGCCAGGTCGATGATGGTGGCGTCATTGCTTTTGTTCCACAGGATCAGGTTGGTGGTGCCGACGGAGCGTCCCAGCAGGTACACCTCGTTGGGATTGAGCAGGATGACGTCGGCGATGCGCGGATCGCCGACGGACATGCGGCTGGCGGCGAACGGCAGGCGCATCAGGGTCGACTTGCCTTCGGCCAGGCTCATTTGCGGCGCCATCTCGGTGCGCCCGGCGCGCGATTCGCTTTGCGGCGGCGTGGACTTGGGACGGGTGGCTGGCCGGCTGCTGCGCGCCGCGCCGGTGTCGGCGGCAACGGCGGTGGCGGCGACGGGTTCGCCGCGGGCCTGGGGCGCCAGGGCGCCGATCATGGCGAGGGCAAGCGCCAGGCTGAGTACCCGGCTTCCGCTTGCTGTGCAATATGTGCTCATGGCGTGACTCCTCTGGTGCAGGTTAGAATTGTTGGGAGCTGCGTTCCAGCCCCTTGATGACTTCGACGCGTGGCCCGACTTGTGGCGCAGCTGCGGCAGGACGGCGGCGTGGCAGCGGCCTGGCTTGCACCATGGCGGCGGGGGCTGCAATGGCGACTTTTTCATCGAGCAAACTGGACTTGGTGGCGCCTTCCGTATTGACGGGCTTGTCCTCGACCTGGTTGCGCAGCACCAGCGACAGGGTGCCCACGCTGCGCGCCAGATCGAGTTTTTCCGCCTGTTCCGGCGTCAGTTCCAGGGTCACCGCATTGACTACTTTGGGCTTGGTATCGTCGCGGCTCGATTCCTGGGCAATGGCCAGCACGAGTATGCGTTCGAGCACGATCTTGGAAATATTCGGATCGCGGTCCGGCGTCTTGCGTGCCCCTTCGCCCTGGGTGTTGACGAGGATGTCGACGAAGTTGCCGGGCAGGGCGAAGCCGGCCACGCCCACCACATCGTTGACGCGCACGGTCATGGCGCGCTTGCCCTCGGCGACGACGGCCGACAGGCCGCCTTGCGTGCCGGGAGGCGCCAGCTTGCCTTCCATGATAGGTTCGCCGTGCTGGATGCTGGTGCGCGTGACGCGCGTTTCCAGCAGTTTCGGATCGTTGATGGCGCCCGGTGGCAGCGCGTTCGATGGCCAGTCGACCATGCGTACCATGTCGGGCGTGAGGCGCGCGCCCAGGCTGATGTCGACCTGGGCCACGGCCACCTTGTTGATATTGCCCGAGGCTTGGGCATTGATCCAGCGCGCGGCCACGATGACCGCGGCGAACGCCAGGATGACCGCAATGGCCATCATCGTCAGAGCGCGTGCGTTTCTCATTTTGCTTCCCCTTTGTGCTGGACCGCTACCGGTCCGTTATGTGTGCTTGCAAGGTCGTCATCGCTGCCGAAATAGTTTTTCCAGGCCCACAGCAGCACTTCCGGAGACAGCTGCGCCGCGTGGTCTTCATAGCGCGCCTGGTCGCACACCTGCGCCAGGATGTCGCGCGGGTAGCAGGCCAGCAAGGGCCGCTGGTACTGGTTGTGCAGGTGCAGCAGATAGGTGTAAGAGGCTTCGTCGAAATTGATGCCCAGCTGGGCGCAGGTGCTGCGAAACACGGCCAGATAGTGGTAGGCGCTCAGGGGGCCAACATGGATCTTGTAGCCGATGCGGCGCAGGAAGGAGTCGTCGGCCAGCTGCTGCGGCGCCAGGTTCGAGGAAAATACGACGATGACATCGAAGGGCACGGGGAACTTGTAGCCCGTGTGCAGCGACAGGTAGTCGATATGGCGTGCCATCGGCACGATCCAGCGGTTCATCAGCTCCACTGGCGAGCAGCGCTGGCGCCCCAGGTCGTCGATGATGAAGATGCCGTTGTTGGCCTTCAGGTGCGGCGGCGCCTGGTACAAACGCGTGCCCTGGTCGAATTGCAGGTCCAGCATGTCGAGCGTCAGCTCGCCGCCCGTCAGCACGGCGGGGCGCTCGGCGCGTACCCAGCGTGGGTCGGGCGGCACGGAACCGCTGCGCGAAAGGGTATGCAGCATGGGGTCGAGGAACGGCAGCACTTCGCCGTCGACCATCACGGCATGCGGCAGGGCGATGGCACCGCTGAGCAGGCCATTCAGGCGCTCGGCCAGGTAGCTCTTGCCGCTGCCGGCGGGACCGTGGAAGAACAGGGCGCGCCCGGAATTCATGGCCGCGCCCAGCTGGTCGAGCACGGCCGAACTGGCGACCACGTCGCGGAACTCGCGCTGTACCTCGTCGCGTGTGACCTGCATGTCGGCCACGCTTTGCGCCAGCACCTGGTTGCTGTAATCGGCCAGGGCGACGGGGGCGGGGCCGCTGTAGGCATTGCGGCGCATGTACTCGGCGGCGCGCAGGCGGCCCTGGTCGCCCAGCAGGTAATACAGGTCGGCGTCGGTGCCGCTGCCGCCGTTGCGGCGCGCTTCGCAGAGCTTTTCGGCGCGCATGAAGGTCAGCAGCGGCTCGAGCACGCCGGCACCCAGCTTGACGTGTGTCGACAGGGCGGGCAGGCCGATCTGGCCGCGCAGGAAGAGTATTTTGACCAGCAGTTCGACCAGGAACAGGAAAGGCAATCCTGTTTCTTCGACCGTGCGTGGCGCGCGCCTGGCCGCCGGCTCGATGCCGCCGCCGTCGCTGCGTTCTGGATAAGTGTCAGGCATGATAGGTACTCCTTGTTCGGGTGGCCGGATGTCAGAAGATGAAAGGCAGCAGGCGGTACTTCACCTGGCGCATGTAGACGCGATAGCGCACGTCGGTGGACAGGAAGCGTTCTTCGCGCAGCAGGCGCGCCACCATCATGGTCATCGTCGCAACGTAGGTGACGGTGTTGGCGGGCGAGGTATTGGCCAGCAGGTAGCCGCTCAG
>NZ_LT607652.1:380162-415775 GCF_900095265.1 Janthinobacterium sp. UMAB-56
GGCCGAAGCTGCGGTTCAGCGACAGCAGGCCGGCGATCTGCAGCAGGCTGCCGAGGGCCAGCAGGTAGCTGGCTGCGGGCCAGACTGCCATGTCGGCAGGCGAAAGGAGGAAGGGGGCGAAGGTGGCGCCGATGGCCAGCAGCCAGTCGCCCGCATCGGTGGAGACGCTGACGGGAGCCGAGCGCACGATGAAGAACAGGGCGGCGAGGGTTTCGGCGACGCAGAACAGCAAATAGCTCCAGTCGCCGCTGTGTAGATAGCCCAGCACGTGGGCGCTGGCGAAGAATGCCCACAGGCAAGCCATGGTGAGGCTGGTGAACAGGCTGGCGCGGCGCGAGTGGCAGAGGGTGGCGAGGGTGTCCATGGTCGGGTCCTGTGGTGGCGGGTCGTCGGAGCGGCGCGTTTCAGCGCAAGCTCCACAGATGGTTGTATTGCAGGAACACTTGCAGCACGGTGCCGCTGGCGATGGCGAAGGCGTAGGCCAGCTTGCCGGTGGCCGGTGGCGGTTCGGCAATCGTGGCGGCGCCGCCGGCAAGGCTGTGCAGCAGCGCGCCCAGCATCATGTGGTAAGTGTTTTTCAGCACCTGGCGCAGGCGCTGGCCGGCCAGCGCGGCGGCCAGGGCCAGTACGCCGCCGGCCAGGAAGGTCAACAGGGCCGCTTCCAGCACGGCGTCGGGACCGAGGAAGGCGCCGCACATGGCCATCAGCTTGACGTCGCCGGCGCCCAGGGCGCGCAGCAGGTACATGGGCAGCAGCAGGGCCAGTCCGGCAGCGGCGCCGGCCAGCGCCTGCGCCAGGCCCAGGCCGCCGAAGGCGGCGTCGAACAGGCCGGCGCCGGATGGCACGAAGCTGTTGAGGATCAGTCCGGCCAGCGTGCCCCACAGCACCAGCAGGTTGGGGATGCGGCGCGTGCGCAGGTCGTGCCACAGCGCGGCGGCGAGCAGGGTGGCCAGCACGGCCAGGCACAGCAGCATGGGCAGGTGGGCGTTCATGATGTCAGTCCTTCCTTGCTCATGCAGGGCACCGTGGCCATGTTCATGGCCGGTGCCGCGGCGTGGCTGCCCAGCAGCCGACCCACCAGGTGCCATACCAGCGCCGCGCCGGCCGCGCCCACATAGCCGTCGAGCGCATAGTGCCAGCCCAGGTGGATGGAGCCGAGCAGTATCAGCACGGCGAAGGCGGACAGGGCGAGCCCGGCGGCGCGGTTGACTCTCCAGCCCATGATCGCCATCAGTGTGGCCGTGGCCACATGCATGCTGGGCATGGCGGAGATGCCCAGTTCGCCGTGGGCGCCCTTGCTTTGATAGCCCTGCCACAACATGTCCTGTACCTGCAGGGCCCAGACGGGAACGTGCTGGTTGGCCTCATGCAGGTAGGCCATCAGCGGCGCATACGGGTCGCTGGCGTGCAGGTGGCCGTAGTAGCAGGGGCCGACAGAGGCGAACAGCACGGCCAGGATGCTGCCCAGGATGATCCAGCTGAGCGCAAAGCTGAGCAGGAACTGCATGCGCAGCAGCGGGCGGCGCGTATCGAGGATGAGCCAGTACAGGATGGCGTAAAACAGGAAAAACCAGAAATGGTATGAAAAGTTGAGCATGCCCGTGATCAGCGGGTGGCCCAGCAGCGGCTGCAGCCTTTCCCACGGCGCCATGCCGCCATGCAGGGCCAGGTCCCAGGCGGACAGGCTGGCGTCCCAGGTGTAGGGATGCAGGCGCGGGATGGCGGCCTTGAAGACGGTGAAGCTGGAGGCGAAGACGGGGATCAGCAGCATGGCTGGCAGCGCATGCAGCAGGCGCTCGTTGCTCAGGTAGCGGCGCAGGTCGTGGTACAGGTAGTGGCACAGGCGGTGCGGGCGCTGCATCACCATGACATGGATGGTGTAGCCGCACAGGATGAAGATGGGGCCAGTGAGGATGGCCACGAGGAAGCCGGCCAGCACGTTGAGGGTGTCCGAGGCGCTGGGCAGGCCGCCGGCCAGCAGCATCGCTGCGGCGGCGTACAGCAGCACGATCAGCAGCAGGGCGCGGTGGGTGCGCAGCGAGGCGCGCAGGGTATTCATGACAGTGCCAGGACCACTTGGTCCTTGACGTAGACAAACAGCAGCTTGACCTGGTCGCCGAGCACGCTGATCGTGATCACCAGCAGGGCCGCTATCAGGCCTGCCAGCAGCGCGTATTCGATCGCTGTGACGGCCGATTCATCGGATAAACGGGTTAGCAGAGATTTCACGATGGGCCTCGTTATGCGGAATCAAGGTGGGCGTGCCGGGGCGATATGTCCGGGCTGGCGCTGGGCCGGCCCGGATTGCGTCGCATCAGCCGTTGGCGGTGGTGAGCTTGGTGCCGATGCTGCTGAAGGTCTTTTTCAGCTGCGTGCCGACGATGGTGATGGCAGCGATGATCACGACGGCAATCAGGGCAGCGATCAGGCCGTACTCAATTGCAGTGACGCCATCTTCTTCGCGGATAAAGTTTTTGATGAGGTTCATGACAACTCCTGGTGGTGGTTAAGGTACAGCGGTGGGTAAAACGGTTTTGCAGCTTGGCTTCCCGGTGCTTCGACCTGGCCGCGTCATGGGCTCTCGCCCAGTGCCAGCAGTCCGATGATGCAGACCACCGCCATGAGGGCCGCCACCAGGGCATAGCGGTAGAACGCAGCCTTTTCCTTGCCCTGCAAATAGGTGACCAGGGCTGTCGGAAGAAACTTGTCAAGGCGCATGCTGTGCTCCGTGTCGTGGTGGCCAGCGCGGTGATTTGCACTCCGGTAAGTCCACTATAGAAGTCAGCAGCTTGATCTACATCAGAAGAACCTCCTTTTATTGCAAGGAGGAACTGCTTGTTTTTTTCGTGACAATTGTCATGGTTGAGCTTGGCGCACGGGCGACGGCCGTGCCGATGGCTGGCGAAGGGGGAGGGGAGGGAGTGCGCGGCCGTGCAGCGGTCGTGCAGGGGGCAGTGGCGTCAGGCGTCGGGCGGCAGTTCGCCCAGGTGGTGCTTGGTGGCGTAGGCGTACAGTTCCAGGCGGTTGTAGACGCCCAGCTTGCGGTAGATCGACGTCAGGTGATTGCGCAAGGTATGTTCGGAGATGAACAGCTGGTCCGCCAGCAGCTTGGCCGGCGTGCCGCTGCCGTGCACCAGCGCGGCGATGATTTTTCTTTCCTTGAGGGTCAGGCCGGCGACGGCGATGGCTTGCGCCGAGCCGCCGCCGGGCTGGGTCAGTTGCGTCAGCATGCGTCCCAGCATCGCGTGTTCCAGCCACAGCTCGCCGTGATACACCTTTTCGATGGCCTTCAATACCATCTCCGCCGGGGCGTCCTTGCTGACGATGCCGCGCGCGCCTTTGAGTACCGTCTGGTCCAGGATGGCCTGGTCGTGGCTGGCTGTGAGCACCAGCACGCGCGTGCTGCCGCACTGCGCCAGCGCGGGCAGGATGGCCAGCGAGCTGATGCCGCCCAGGTCCAGGTCCAGCACGATTACATCCGGTTGCAGCGTTTTCGCCTGCTCCAGCGCCTCGGCGCTGTCCGACGCCGTGGCGACCACGCGCATGCCCGAGTGCTCGCCGCCGATCAGCCGCTCCAGGCCCCACAGCATGGTCTTGTGATCATCCACCAGCATGACGCTGATGACATGGCTGGCCGGTGGCATGGGGCGTAAGTCATTCATATGGGGATCTCGATCTGCACGGAGGTGTTGCCCAGCATGCCGTGCGTGACACGGGCGGTGCCGCCCAGGGCGGCGGCGCGCTCGGCCAGCGAATCGGGCAGGAAGTCGGGTACGTGCGTGGCGGCGCACTCGTTGTCGATGCTGATGTGCAGCGCACCCTGCGCGCAGGTCAGCTTGACGGCGCCGTGGCGCGCCGACGTATGCTTGCGGATGTTGCTCATGCCTTCATTGACGATCTGGAACACCTCGGCCGCCAGGCGGTCGTTGATGTGCAGGTCGCCTTCGATATGCAGGGCGATGTCGATGCCATAGAATTCGCGGATCTGCGTGGCCTGGCGGCGCAGCGCGACCAGCAGTTCCGGCTCGCTTTGCACCTGGCCGTTCTTGAACGTGCGCGCGTAGCTGCGCAGGTCGGTGATCACCTGGCCCGACATGAGTATCAGTTTTTCCAGCTCGGGCAGCAGCGGGTTGCCCGGCGTGGCTTCGTTGCGCAAGGCGGCCAGGCCGTGGCGCAAACCGATATACGGCTGCACGGCCGTGTCATGCAGATCGCGCGCGATCTTTTCGCGCTCGCGCGAGGCCGCCTGCGATGCCAGGCGGTCGAGCAGATCGATGTTTTCAATGACGGGAAACGCCTGCGCGCCTATATGGCTGAGAAACAGGGCATCCGTCTTGCTCATGCTGGTGGCGGACACGATAAAGATGCGGCCTTTGCCATTGCGCAAGGGCAGCGGTGCGCTGATGAAGGCGTGCGCTTCGAGCAGTTCGGCCAGGCTGGCTCCTGCCGCGTCGTCATGCCGCAGCCAGCGACCGCTCTCCGGCTCGAGCATGCGCGCGCCGCCTATCCACGGCAGCCAGCGGCCGGCGGGCTGGTTGTACAGTGCGATTTTATCGGGCGGAAAAGCCAGCAGGGGACTGGCCGCATCGTCGCTGAGAAGCGAACTGGTGTGTACTGCGCCCGTTGCCGTATGAATTACGCTGCGCAGCGACCAGACCCGCGTGCCCTTGTCCTGCATGATCAGCAGACAACTGCGGCCGTTGAAATAGCTGCGGGTCTTTTCCAGTACCGAGGTGATGGTCTGGTCGACGCCGAAGCGCGGATTGGACAGCTGGCTGACATCGCGCAGCAGCGCCAGGTGGCTGCGCTGTGTGATGGCCGAGCCGCCCCAGTAGGCGGTCATGTAGCCGAGTGCCAGCAAGAAGGTGGTACGCAGCAGCAGGCGCGACATTTCCGCCTCCGTTTCGCCGAACAGGGCGGTGGCGGCGAACAGGCCGGCCGAAGCCAGGGTGACGCGCGCGCCTTCCTCGAAGCCGCGCTGGAACGAGGAAGTCAGGATGGCAAAGAAAAAAAACAGGAAGAACAAGTTGTTGTGGCTGCTGGTGGAAAACACGATCAGCGCATACCAGGCCACGTCCAGCCAGTACAGCAAGATATCCTGGGGCAGACCGAAGCCCAGCAGGGTAAGCACGTAGAGCAGCAGGCTGTGCATGGTGTAGGCGGAAAAGATCAGCCAGGTGATCTTGCTCAGCTTGCCGGCGCTTTCGGGGTCGATGAACAGGGTCAGCAAGGTGGCGCTCGACAGCAGCAGGCGCATGCCGTTCACCATGGTCGTATCCATGCCGGCGCCCGGCAAGCCGGATCTGGGGGGAGGATCGAGATTCACAAGCGCTCCTGGCCATGTCCCGCATGGACAGGCCATGCGCAGGGATAGATACCACAGATAAATTCTTGTTGTAGTTGCTGCAATCAGTTACGAGTCTACGCACACACCGTAAAGATGTCTACAGGAATCCTTTTTCATGCCGTGCATTTGCTACAGCGGCTGTACCATCACGCGGTTGCGCCCGGCGCCCTTGGCCAGGTACAGGGCGCGGTCGGCGGCGCCGATCAGGGCGGAGATGGTCAGCGTCTGCTGCGGCTGTTGCGTGGCGATGCCGATGCTGACCGTGATGTGCTTGACGTCCTTGCCCGTCCTGGCATGCGGAATGTGCAGGTCGGCCGCGTGCTGGCGGATCGCCTCTGCCATGCGCAGCGCCTGCGCCGCATCCGTATCGGGCAGGATGGCGGCAAATTCTTCGCCGCCATAGCGGGCCAGCAGGTCGGTGGGGCGCTGCAGCATGGCGGCCAGCTCGGCTGCCACGCGGATCAGGCAATCATCGCCCTGCTGGTGGCCGTAATGGTCGTTGTAATCCTTGAAATGGTCGATATCGATCATCAGCAGCGACAGCGGGCTGCTGCTGCGCAGCGCGCGCCGCATTTCCTTCTCGATCGCCACGTCGAAGTGGCGGCGGTTGGCGATGCCCGTCAAGCCATCGGAAAAGGTTTGCGAGCGCAACACCATGGTCTGTTCGCGCAGCAGCTTTTCGCGCCCCACGGCGATGGTGACGTCATTGATCTGGATCAGGCAGTGGCGCGGTGAGCCGGGTAAACTGATCGGCGTGACGGCGATGGCTTGCTGCATGCGTTCCGCGCCGTCGTGGCCAGCCGTGGCAGCGCCATGCGTGTACAGCGCAAACGGCGCCTTGTGCAGGGTTTGCGACAGCAGCGACTGGAAATTGTCGCGCAGTGCCTGGGTAATGGCCGAATCGATGCGCTTGTGCCGCATGTCCGGGAAGACGCCGAAGAAATCCTGGCCCAGCATGGCGTCGGCCTGGCGGCCCGAGTGGTGCGCCATCCAGTGATTCCACAGCACGATACGGTGTTGCTCATCGAGCACGATGGCGCCCAGGTTCACGGCGCCGAGTATGCTCTCGAGCAGGGCGAGTCGGTGTAAGGCATCGGGCATGATAGTCACGCCTGTCCCAGGACCTTGGTCAGGTAGCGGCTGACCTGCTGTTTCAGGTCGTGCAGGGCGGACAGGTCGAGCACGAATGCCACATAACCATGGATCTGGTGCTTGGACAGCACGAAGTCGATATGCAGCATCAGCACGACGGCCTCGTCATCCTGGCCGCCGAACGAGGACAGGATTTCCGCGCTGGTGCCCACGTGGTACAGGGGCAGCGAGCCATGCAGTTCACTGTCGAACAGGTTGGCCAAGGTCCCGACGCAGGAATTGAGGATGATGTTGCCGATCTCGCTCATCGCCTCCTGTTCCATCTCCGTCAGTTCCTGCAGCGGCATGGCGTCGCCCACCATCAGGCGCACGATTTCCAGGCTTTTGTCTTCCGGGAACATGAGAATGGCTTCGGTGGCGAATGCGCCATCGTAATGCTGGCTGACGCCGCAGATGCGGTCGCCATCCTTCTTGTTGCCCAGCAAGGCGGCCGCGTCGGCACGGTTCAGGAAGGTGATCGACGGCACCGACATGGTGACTTCTTCATTCACGATCTCGCTCATGGCCGCCGCCGCATGGCCCACGCCGATATTGAATATCTCTACCAGGGCGTCGTTCTCGAGTTCGGAGAGATTGAGCATGCTCACAGTCCCAGTGATTCCATCAACTGATGGATGCGCGTTTCCGTGATCGGTTTTTCCATGAAACCCACGCCCAGTTCAGCGGCGCGGTTGCGGGTAGCGTTTTGCACATTCGCCGTGACGAGGATGATGTGCGTCTGCGGGCACAGCGCGCGCAATTGTTCCGCCGCCGCGATGCCACCCATGCCGGGCATGTTGACATCCACTAATATCAGCACAGGGGTGACAGTCTTGACTTTTTCCAGGGCTTCTTCACCCGTCGCAGCCTCAATCACTTGCCAGTCGGCATGTTTGCTGAGGATGAACTGATGCGACATCAAACGTGAAACCCGGCTGTCATCGACAACAAGTACCTGCTTACTGTGATTCATGTGCTATTCCTGAAACGTCTTATCGGGGTATCGTTTCATTTTCGCATATTTTAAGGGGCACACAGAGTAATTGAACGGGGAATTGCCCTGCGGCAAGGTTTCCCCACTTGCCTGTTGTATCAAGGGGAATAGTCGCTCATAATGGCCGGTTGGCCGGGCTGGCAATCCGTTAAAATAGCGCCATTCCTCACTTTAGCCTGAATGCCATGACCCAAGACGAATTGAAGCAAGCCGTAGCCCGCGCCGCCATAGACTATGTGGTCGACGGTGAAATCATCGGTGTTGGCACCGGTTCTACCGCCAATTTTTTCATCGATGAACTGGCCAAGATCAAGGACCGCATCAAGGGGACGGTCGCCTCGTCCGAAGCGACGGCTGCGCGCCTGGCAGGCCACGGCATTCCCGTCTTCGATCTGAACGACGTCGAGTCGATCGCTGTCTACATCGACGGCGCCGATGAAATCAC
The DNA here is from genome assembly GCF_900095265.1 of Janthinobacterium sp. UMAB-56. Lineage (GTDB taxonomy): Bacteria > Pseudomonadota > Gammaproteobacteria > Burkholderiales > Burkholderiaceae_D > Janthinobacterium. Next base: position 388,080 of record NZ_LT607652.1, read on the forward strand.
GGCCAGCGGCGCCATGATCAAGGGTGGCGGCGCGGCCTTGACGCGTGAAAAGATCGTCGCTTCCGTAGCGAAACAGTTCGTCTGCATCGCCGACGGCTCCAAGCTCGTGGCGACGCTGGGCGCCTTCCCGCTGCCGGTGGAAGTGGTGCCGATGGCGCGCGCCGCCGTCTCGCGCCAGCTGGCCGCGCTGGGCGGCACGCCCCGCTTGCGCCTGAAGGCAGGTAGCAGCGAAGCGTTTATTACCGACAACGGCGGCGAAATCATCGACGTGCTGGGCCTGGCAATTGCCGACCCGGTGGCGCTGGAACAGCAGATCAACCAGATCGTCGGCGTCATCGCCGTCGGCTTGTTCGCCGTGCGCGGCGCGAATGTCTGCCTGTTGGGCATGCCGGAAGGCGTGCGGACGTTGGCATACTGATACGCAGCAGAAATCCGGGGCTCAGTCACCGCGTGATCGGAATGCGCCCCACTGGGGCGCATTCCCCCGCCGGGTCTGACCCCAGCCTTCCGTTTGCGCCGCCCGGTACACGGCCACGGTGCGCAGCAAGCCACCGAGGAAGATGCCGCTGAAGGCGCCGTAGGCGAGGCAGGCGGGCACGATGAAGGTGCTCGCCTGGGCATAAGCAGGCGCGACGGCCAGGGTCACGGCGACCGCATATTTCATGCAGAAAATACTCATCATCAAGATCAATGGCACCCAGCTGCCGGGCCGCTGCACGCTGCCGCGCTGGGGAATGGCCACGATGGTGTCTGTCTTGGTCAGCGCCCAAGCCAGCGCCGCGCCGGCCAGGGCGCCGGCCACCCAGGCGAACGGCGCCAGGCCGGCGAAGCCGAAGCTGCCATGCACGCCGCTCAGCGACAGGGCCAGCATGACCAGGGGAATGATGCACAGCTTGCGCAAGGTCACTTCGCGTGCGCGGCTGGCCAGCACGCCACGGTAGACGAGAAAGCCCAGGATGGCCCAGACGTAGAGGGGAGTGTGGCTGAAGGTTTGCTGCAACATGGTGTCCGCCTTTGGAGTGAGCTTGTCGATGGGCGTACTGTGCCAGCCCGCGGCGCGGGCGGCGAGGGACTTGCGACGAAACGGGGGCGGATTGCCGTGAAACAGCGCCAGGCGGCGTGAAACGGTCAGGGAGAACTACCCGTGGCATGGCGGCCACGGGTGGGAGTGCTGAAAAATTTACTCGGTCGGGGGAACGTAACCCATGGCCGCATCGGCGCCGTCGCCGAAGAAATGCTTTTCCATTTGCGTGGCCAAGTATTTGCGGGCGCGTGCGTCGGCCAGGTTCAAGCGATTCTCATTGACCAGCATGGTCTGGTGCTTGAGCCAGGCGGCCCACGCTTCCTTCGACACCGATTCGTAAATTTTCTTGCCCAGTTCGCCCGGGTATGGCGGGAAATCCAGTCCTTCGGCTTCCTTGTTGAGTTTGATGCAGTGGATCGTGCGGGCCATCTGTGCTCCTGAATCAGTGTAGAGATAAAGCGTGATTATAAGGCACTTTGCGCCAGCCCTCGCGGGGCCGTCGCGGCCTGGCTGCATGCCGTTTGCCGTGCCCTTGCGCTGGATCAAATTTGATCTGCGCCGCCCTAGCTAGTAAGATGCCCTATCGCGCCAGCCGCTGGCTGCGCCTCTTCCAAGTAAGTAGTAACAATTAACCAATATGGAATCCCTATGACCTCATTGAAAGTCCATGGCATCGATGTCAGCAATACAGGCAGCTTCGCGCTGTTTGGAGGCATCAATGTGCTCGAATCGCGTGATCTCGCCATGCGCGCCTGCGAGGAATATGTGCGCGTGACGCAAAAACTGGGCATTCCCTATGTGTTCAAGGCCAGTTTCGACAAGGCCAACCGTTCATCGATACATTCCTATCGCGGCCCGGGTCTGGAAGAAGGCATGCGCATCTTCCAGGACGTGAAGGCGGCATTCGGCGTGCCCGTGATTACCGACGTGCATGAGCCTTGGCAGGCGCAGCAGGTGGCCGAAGTGGTCGACGTGCTGCAATTGCCCGCCTTCCTGGCGCGCCAGACGGACCTCGTCGTGGCCCTGGCGAAAACCGGTAAAGTCATCAACATCAAGAAGCCGCAATTCCTCAGCCCTGGCCAGATGGCCAATATCGTCGAAAAATTCAAGGAAGCGGGCAACGATCAACTGATCCTGTGCGACCGCGGCACTTGCCTCGGCTACGACAACCTGGTGGTCGACATGCTGGGCTTTGGCGTGATGAAGAAAACCTGCGACGACCTGCCCATCATCTTTGATGTCACGCATGCGCTGCAGCAGCGTGATCCCGGCGGCGCAGCTTCGGGCGGGCGCCGCCAGCAAGTGGCGGACCTGGCCCGCGCCGGCCTGGCCGTCGGCATCGCCGGCCTGTTCCTGGAAGCCCATCCTGACCCCGACAACGCCCGCTGCGACGGCCCCAGCGCCTTGCCGCTGGATCAATTGGAACCCTTCCTGGCGCAATTGAAGGCGCTCGATGACCTGGTCAAGTCGTTTGCGCCACTGAATATCCAGTAATGGTATTGACGTAAAGGAAAAGCCCGGCATGCCGGGCTTTTTTTACAAGGTTTTGATGAGAACCTGCGATTTACGCTGCCAGTTATACATATGCTGGCGATCCTTTGGCAAATCGTCGACGGTGGCCGGCACGAAACCGCGTTTCTTGAACCAGTGCGAGGTGCGGGTGGTCAGCACGAACAGTTTGTTCAGGCCGGCGGCGCGCGCGCGGTTTTCCATGTGCTTCAGGATGCGCTCGCCGTCGCCCTGGGCTTGCACTTCCGGGTTGACCGTCAAACAGGCCATTTCCGCCATCTTTTGCGCGGGGAAGGGGTACAGGGCGGCGCAGCCGAAGATCACGCCATCATGCTCGATGACGGAGAAATAATCGATTTCGCGCTCGATCAGCTCGCGCCCCCGCTTCACTAAAGTGCCATCCGCTTCCAGCGGTTCGATCAGTTTGATGATGCCGCCCACATCTTCGATGGTGGCCTGGCGCAGGCTTTCCAGGTTTTCATGGCTGATCATGGTGCCCACGCCATCATGGGTAAACAATTCCAGCAGGGCCGAACCATCCATCGAGAAGGGCACGATGTGCGAGCGCTCGACGCCGTTATGACATGCCTTGACGCAATGCTTCAAATAAAACGCCGTGGCGTCCGGCAAGAAGCCGGCCATCAGCACGGCTTCGGCCTGGTGCGACGACAGTTCGCGGATTTCCACGCCCGTGGCGTCTTCCATCATCGGCGTTTCGGTAATAAAAATCAGCTTGTCCGCGTGCAGGGCGATGGCGGCGCTGCAGGCCACGTCTTCCATGGTCAGGTTGAACGCTTCGCCGGTCGGCGAGAAGCCCAGCGGCGAGAGCAGTACCAGGCCGTCCGAACCGAGGATGGAATGGATGGTTTCGGCGTCGACCTTGCGCGTGATGCCTGTCAGTTCCAGGTCCACGCCATCGATCACGCCCAGCGGGCGCGCCGTGATGAAGTTGCCGGAAATGATACGGATGGCCGCATGCGACATGGGCGTGTTCGGCAAGCCCTGGCTGAACGCGGCTTCGATATCGAGGCGCAGCTCGCCAGCCGCTTCTTTTGCGCATTCCAGCGCGGCGATGTCGGTGATGCGCACGCCATTGTGGAAGCGGCCTTCGACGTTACGCAAGGCCAGTTGTTCCGCCACCTGCGGCCGCGAGCCGTAGACGACGGTGACATTGATGTCCAGCGCATGCAACAGGGACAAATCATGGGCCAGCACCTGCAGCGCCCCGGCGCTGACGAGTTCACCGGGGAAGGCGACCACGAAGGTCTTGCCGCGAAAGGCGTGGATGTAGGGCGCGACGGAGCGCAGCCATTGGACGAATTGGGTAGGGTTTTCCATTAAGCGCATTATAATTCGCTGCGCGATGTGCGCGCTTAAAATACCTGTAAAAAACAATGTCTTCAGCCAGCAATAAGTCTTCCCCTCTTTCCAACGTTGCAAATGTGCCCGCCAGCGGGGATGTTGCCGCGCCTGCCGCCGCGCCTGCGCAGGGTCGCCAGCGTCCGCCCGTGAGCCAGCAAAGGCAGCAGCCGCCGCGCGCGGAACAACAGAAACAGCAACAGCAGCAGCGTGCGCCTCGCGAGGGGCAGGAAAGCCGTGACCCTGCCCGCGCCGCGCGCGAGGCGGCAAAGGCTTTCCGCAATCCGCTGCCACCGATTACGTATCCGGAAGACTTGCCCGTCTCGGGGCGGCGCGCCGAAATCGCCAAGGCCTTGATGGAAAACCAGGTGATCATCGTCTCGGGCGAGACGGGTTCCGGCAAGACGACGCAGTTGCCGAAGATTTGCCTGGAGCTGGGGCGGGGACAGAAGGGCTTGATCGGCCACACGCAGCCACGCCGTATCGCCGCCTCGTCGACGGCCAAGCGCATCGCCCAGGAACTGGGCACGCCGCTGGGCGAGACCGTGGGTTTCAAGGTGCGCTTTGCCGACACCCTGACCAAGGGCGCGTCCGTCAAGCTGATGACGGACGGTATTCTGCTGGCCGAGACGCAGACCGACCCGCTGTTGAAAAATTACGACACCATCATCATCGATGAAGCGCACGAACGCAGCCTGAACATCGATTTCCTGCTCGGCTATCTGAAACAGCTGCTGCCGCGCCGGCCCGATTTGAAAATCATCATCACCTCGGCCACCATCGATGCGGAACGCTTCGCGCGTCATTTCGGCTCGCCGGAAAAGCCCGCGCCCGTGATCGAAGTGTCGGGCCGTCTGTACCAGGTGGAAGTGCGCTATCGTCCCGTGGAACGCGAACAGGTGGCCATGCCAGGTTCTGGCGCGAACACGGACAAGCCGGGCCAACGCACGGCCGCCGCGCGCGAAAAGCGCGACCTGATGGATGCCGTCGTCGATGGCGTGGAAGAGCTGTGCCGCATCGGTTCGGGCGACGTGCTGGTGTTCTTGCCGGGCGAGCGCGAAATCCGCGACTGCGCCGAGGCGCTGCGCAAGCACCATCCGCCGCACGTGGAAATCCTGCCCCTGTTTGCCCGTTTGTCGGCCGAAGAGCAGGAGCGCGTGTTCAAGACCAGCAATGCGCGCCGCATCGTGCTGGCCACCAACGTGGCGGAAACCTCGCTGACCGTGCCCGGCATCCGCTATGTGGTCGATGCGGGCCTGGCGCGGGTCAAGCGCTACAGTTATCGCAATAAGGTGGAGCAGTTGCAGGTCGAGCCGATCGCCCAGTCGGCCGCCAACCAGCGCGCCGGGCGTTGCGGTCGCGTGGCCGATGGCGTGTGCATCCGTCTGTATGAAGAGCAGGATTATTTGCTGCGGCCTAAATTCACGGAGCCGGAAATCCTGCGCTCCTCGCTGGCCGCCGTCATCCTGCGCATGAAATCCTTGCACCTGACGGACGTGGAAACCTTCCCCTTCATCGAGCCGCCGCTGGCGCGCGCGGTGGCCGACGGTTATCAGTTGCTGCAGGAACTGGGCGCCGTCGACGAGGTCAACCAGCTCACGCCGCTGGGCAACAAGCTGGCCAAGCTGCCGCTGGACCCCCGCGTGGGCCGCATGATCCTGGCCGCGCTGGATAACGCCTGCCTGACGGAAGTGCTGATCGTCGCTTCCGCCTTGTCGGTGCAGGACCCGCGCGACCGTCCGATGGAGCACCAGCAGGCGGCCGACGAGGCGCACAAGAAATTCGCCGATGAAAAGTCGGAATTTCTGAGCTACCTGAAAATCTGGCGCTGGTTCGAGTCCGCCATCGAGCACAAGAAAACCAACCGCCAGTTGCAAGACAACTGCCGTACGAATTTCCTGTCGCAGATGCGTTTGCGCGAATGGCGCGACGTGCATTCGCAGTTGCTGACCATCGTCAAGGAACAGGGCTGGCGCCTGAACGAAGCGCCCGCCACCTATGACAACCTGCACATGGCCTTGCTGACCGGCTTGCTGGGCAATATCGGTTTCAAGGGCGAAGACGAGCCGGGTGCTGGCTATCTGGGCGCGCGTGGCATCAAGTTCCATATCTGGCCAGGTTCCTCTCTGCTGAAAAAGCCGGGCAAGTGGATCATGGCGGCCGAACTGGTCGACACGACGCGTTTGTATGCGCGCTGCGTGGCGCAGATCCAGCCCGAGTGGCTGGAAAAGGTGGGCGGGCACCTGCTGAAAAAATCCTGGGGCGAACCGCGCTGGGAAAAGCGCTCGGCGCAAGTGACGGCGTCCGAACGGGCGACTTTATATGGCTTGGTGGTGTACAGCCAGCGCCGCATCAATTACGGCAATTTCAACTTGCCGGAAGCGCGCGAAATCTTCATCCGCGATGCGCTCGTCGGCGGTGACTTCGACACGCGCGCGCCCTTCTTTGCGCACAACCATAAACTGATCAAGGACATCGAAAACCTTGAGCACAAATCGCGCCGTCTCGATGTGCTGGTCGACGATGAGCTGATCGCCGCCTTCTATGACAAGCTGCTGCCGGTCGACGTGTGCAATGGTGCCGGCTTCGAAAAATGGCACAAGGAAGCTACGCGCGACAACCCGAAGCTGCTGTATTTGAACCGCGAAGAACTGATGCGCCACGAGGCGGCTGGCGTGACGACGGATCTGTTCCCGAAAACCATGTCCGTGACGGGCCTGGAAATGGGCCTGACCTACCACTTCGAGCCGGGCAGCGTGCGCGATGGCGTGACCTTGAGCGTGCCCCTGTATGCGCTGAACCAGTTGCCGCGCGAGCGTTGCGAGTGGCTGGTGCCGGGCATGCTGAAGGAAAAAGTGCATCTGCTATTAAAATCGCTGCCGCAAAAGCTGCGCCGCCACTGCGTGCCGCTGCCCGATTATGCGGCCAAGTTCTGCGAACGCGTGCATGAGGCGGGCGTGTTTGGCCGCGGTGACTTGATCGACGCCATCATCCTCGATATCCGCACGCAGATCACGATCAATGTGCTGACGACGGACTTCAAGCCGGAAACCCTGCCTGCCCATCACTTCATGAATTTCAAGGTGATCGACGAGCATGGCCGCCAGCTGGACATGGGCCGCAACCTGGCCACCCTCCAGGCGGAATTCGGCGGCCAGGCGCGCCAGAGTTTTCAAAAATTGGCCGAAGTGTCGGGCGTGTCCGGCAGCGGCACGCCCGGTGCCAAGGTGGCGGGCGCGCAAGTGGCGTCGCGGCTGCAGGCGCAAGCCCAGGGCGCCGCCGTCGATGCTGCGGCAGGCAAGGGCGGCGCACCGGCCAGGGGAGCGGTTGCCGCTGCTGCCGCGCCGGCCCCCGCGAATGCCACCGTCTCGCAGCACATGGGCTTGACGGGCTGGACCTTTGGCGAGTTGCCGGAGCTGCTGGAAATCGTGCAGGGCAAGCTGACCTTGATCGGTTTCCCCGCGCTGGTGGACAAGGGCACGCATTGCGACCTGGAAGTGTTTGATGATCCGACAGTTGCCGCCCGCACGCACAAGATCGGTTTGCGCCGCTTGTTCGCGCTGCAAATGAAGGAGCAGATCAAGTACGTCGAGAAAAGCATCCCTGGTTTGCAGCAGATGGGCATGCAATTCATGGCCCTGGGGTCGCAGGAAGAATTGCGCGAGCAAATCATCAACAAGGCGCTCGATATTGCTTGCTTGCAAGATCCGCTGCCGCTGGACGCCGCTTCGTTCGCCAAGCGGCAGGCGGAGGGCAAGTCGCGCCTGGTCTTGCTGGTGAATGAAATTGCCCGTTTGCTGTCGCAAGTGCTGACGGAATTCCACGGCTTGCCCAAGCGCTTGCAGAATATTCCGGCAGCGGCGGCGACCGATATCCAGTCGCAGCTGCAGGGACTCGTGCATAAACGTTTCTTGACGGAAAACGAGTACACGCAGCTGGCGCACTTCCCCCGCTATTTGAAGGCGATCAACGTGCGCCTGGAAAAGCTGCGTGCCGACCCCGCGCGCGACAGCAAGTTGATGGCCGAATGGCAATCGGCCGCCGCGCCGTATCTGCGCCAGGCCAAGGACCGACAGGCTGGCAAGAACACGGACCCGAAACTGGTCGACTTCCGCTGGATGCTGGAAGAGCTGCGCGTGTCGCTGTACGCGCAGGAGTTGCGCACGCCGATGCCCGTGTCGGCCAAGCGCCTGCAAAAAGTATGGGAGTCCATGCAGCGCTAGCTTGACAAGCCCAGGCACATGCCGGGATCGTGCCCTCAGGGGGCGACCCCGCCCCTGTCCGTGGGGTTTGCCTGCGTGTCCCCTCAACTACGCTCGTCGCTCCCATCCTCGCCAGGCGAGGAGCGCGAGCCGGGCTTGTCCACCTCGCCCTGGCTGCTGCCCGTGCCGGCGCGGCTGCCTTGGCTGTCCGATTGCAGGCTGGCGCCGCCGCGCAGCTCGTTGCCCGACTGCATGCGCCTGGCCGCCATGTCGCCGCTGCCGTGGCGCATGCCGCTGCCATAGAACGCTTCCATCTGCTGGTTCCAGGCATCGCTGCGCATGTCGGGCCAGTTGTTCTTGTCGAAACCGGGGGCGTCTTTCAGCTGGCTTTTTTCCACGTTGAGCAAGAAGCGCTTGTTGACGGGGTCCAGGGTCAGGCGTTCCCAGGGCACGGCAAACAGCTTGTCGCCCATGCCCAGTATGCCGCCGAAGGACAGCACGGCATAGGCGATCTGGCCGCTGCGCATGTCGAGCATGATTTCCTTGATGTCGCCCAGTTCCTCGGCGTTGTGATTGTAGACGTCGTCCCCGATCAGGGTATCGGCCCCCATCAGGGCCGGCCCCGGATCGTCGTGGTTGCGGTACATGCCCAGGATGTCGCGGTCCAGATAGCTCATGGTGTTCTCTCCTCTTGTGTAGTGCTGATCAAGCATCCAGATTAAGCATGTGCGCCAGGTCGCGCTTGATCTGCCTCAATGGTGCCAGCGGCACTTTTATCGGTGTGCAAACGTACGGTGTTGTCAGCCAATTGCGGTACTCTATGCGCTCTATGGAGGAAACCGCACATGCTGACGATGCAACGCTGCAGAGGGATGAATTGGCGGTACGCTCCACAACGCTACGCGTGCCGCTTGCCATGGTGAAGCCCGCCACCAAATGGCTGCGCGGGCTATTGCGCGCCGGTAAGGCGCAGCAGCGCACGGCGAGCAAGCTGGCCAAGGTGCTGTTCGGGCCCGTGCCGGCCAAGCCCAAACCCAAACCCAAACCCAAACCTATAGCCCGCAGCAAGCCTGCGGCCAAGACCAGGCCGACGCCGCGCGCCGTGCCCGCGCTAGCTCCCTTTGCCACGCCCCTGTCGCCCCCGCGCGTGCGCAAGCGAACTGCACCCCCGCCGGGCAAGTGGCTGGCCGCCCACTATGCGCCGTTGCCGGAGCTGGGACAGTTGCCGGGCCGGCGCCTGCCGTATTTCCTGTACTTGCCCGAAAAGGCGCCGAGTGCCGCCATGCGCAGCCGGGGCCGTCCGCTGCTGGTGATGCTGCACGGCTGCGAGCAAAGCGCCACGCAGTTTGCCGAAGGCACGCGCATGAACCGCCTGGCCGAGCGCAAGGGCTATGCCGTGCTGTATCCGCAGCAATCGTTGCGCTCGCATGCGCGCCGCTGCTGGAAGTGGTATGACAAGGTGACGCAGGAGGGCGGCGGCGACGTGCGCCTGATCGTCGGCGCCATCGAGCAGGTGGCGGCCCGGTATGCGATCGACCGCACGCGCATCTATATCTGCGGCATTTCCGCCGGCGCCGGCATGGCGCATATCGTGGCCCTGAACCATCCCCATCTGTTCGCCGCGCTGGGCCTGCATTCCGGGCCCGTGTTTGGCGCCGGCCATAATCTGATCGGCGCGCTGCAGGTGATGCAGCATGGCGCTGCCGCCCGTGCCGACGCGGCCATCGATGAACTGCTGGCGCGCCAGCCCGCGTTTCCCCGCCTGCCCACCATCCTGCTGCAAGGGCAGGACGACAAAGTGGTGCGGCCCATTAACCAGACGCAACTGGTGCGTCAGAGCGTGCGCGTCAACCGCCTGCCGGTCGACACGCTGGTGACGGCGCAGCGCCTGCCCGGCGGCGCGGCGGGTGGGCGCAATCCGGCCCATGCGTATGCGCTGCACGATTATCAGGTGGGCAAGGAGGTGCTGCTGCGCGTGGCGCAGGTCGAGCACCTTGAACACGCCTGGAGCGGTGGCGACGCCAGCCTGCCGTTCAACGACAAGGCCAAGCCCGATGCCAGCAGGATGCTGCTCGATTTCTTCGCCAGCCACCGCCGCCGATAAGCCTGCGTACCAGTGCCTGCACGCCGCTGCGGCGCGCAGGCACTGGTACGCATCATTCTTCCCTTCCCCCCGCAGGCCCGCGCCAGCGCACCGGCACGCTGGCGCGCCCTTTTCAGCCCGGATTTGATTGCCGCAGCACCAGGTATTTTATTTAAGTGGTATTGCTGCGGTATTTAAAAATCACAAAAACAGGGGTTAAAAATACTAATTGGTATACAATTGGTACACGTTTTCAGTGTGAAGCCGTGTCCGCCGTCCCATGCCCCGACGGCAGATACGCACTGACGGCAGCCACCCACGTTACGGATCGCGCCATGTCCATCAAGTCCAAGCAGTTGCTGTGGTTTTTTGCGTTTTTCCTCGTCTTTGAACTGAATATTTATCTGTCCAATGACATGATCATGCCGGCGATGCTGGGCATCGTCGAGGAGTTCCAGGCAGAAAAAAAGTTCATCCCCCTTTCCCTCAGCCTGTATCTGCTGGGCGGCAGTTCCCTGCAGATTTTCCTGGGACCCCTGGCCGACACCATCGGCAAACGCAAGCTGGTATTGAGCGGTAATACCTTGTTCCTGCTGGCCACGCTGGCCGTGCCATTTGCCACCTCGATCGAGCAATTTCTCGCCGCGCGTTTCATCCAGGGCATGGGCTGCTGCTTCATCTTCATCGGCTATGCCATGATCCATGAATTGTTCGACGACATGGCGGCCGTCAAGCTGAGCAGCATCCTGTCGAGCACCACCATCCTCGCGCCCCTGGCCGGCCCCATCCTCGGCAGCGCCATCATCGGCCAGCTGGACTGGCGCTACGTGTTTTTCCTTTCCGGCTTGCTGTCCCTGCTGTCCTTGCTGGGCCTGTTCAAGACCATGCCGCGCACGGCGCCGGCGGCGACGCGCCCCGAGTTTGCCGCCATCGTGCGCAGCTATGCGGCCATTTTCAGCAACAAGCGCTTCATGTTCGGCATGTTTACGGCCGGGCTGGCCACCGTGCCCCTGACGGCCTGGATCGGCTTTTCGCCCCTCTTCGTGCTGCAGGAAATGGGCGCATCCTATGCCACCTATATCGCGCTGCAATGCGTGATTCTGTCGGGCTTTGTCTTCAGCAGCATCGCCATCCAGCGCCTGCGCCAGGATTTCCCGCTCGTGCATCTGCTGCGCCTGGGTGGGCTGATCGCGGCCGCCGGCATGCTCGGTGCCGGCGCAGGCCGCCATCACGTCGACGTGTTTGCGGCCTGCATGTTTGTCTATTCCATCGGCTTCGGCCTGTTCAATGGCACCCTGATACGCAGTGCAATCACGGCCAGCAAGGAGTCGATGACCTTGACGACGGCTGCCATGAGTTTGCTGTACTGCATTTATCTGTCCGCCTGGCTGCAGCTGTACAACGTGCTGTGCCAGCGCTTCGGTTATGCGCTGGAAACGTATGCGCTGCTCAATATCCCCGTCATCGTGGTCATCGCCGCCTGCCTGCTGCTGTTTACGCGGGGCATGGCTGGGTGCCGGGAAAGCGAGGTGCTGCTGGCCCGGCACTGATGGCGCAACGATGCGCATGTTGTCGACCTTGTTTTACCTCCTGCGACGTTTATTGACACTCTCCTGCGGAAAATGGTGCGCCCATGAAAATAGATGACCTGGCCTCGAAACACGATCAAGCAAAGATTTTCAACCTGGAATACGAGTTCCGCATCCACCGGCTGAAACTCGATCACATCACCCTGGCCGATGTGCGGCCGGCCGGTAGCGACCTGGAGCAGTTGGCCGTGGAGCACCAGGCGGGCATCGCCGCCCTGCGCAGCTTCGTCGCCGGCAATTTTACGCATTTCAATGCGGCAAGCTGTTCCTCGCTCAGCTGCGTCCCCACGCGCGCCTTGGGTGACGACGAGCGTTACCTGCACCGCATCTGGATGGGCGGGCCCTTGCCAGCCATTGCCTGTGAGGCGATCGGGCAGTGGGGCGCGGCGCTGGAAGCGGTACGGCACAACGGCGGCGCGCCGTATGTGTCCATCCTGTGGGTGTGGGATGCGCAGCAGCTGCGCGATGACGAGCGCTTCAGCCCGACGGGCGGCGCCGGGCGCTACACGATAGGCCGCTACGCCATCGGCGGCACGACCCTGCATATCAATTCGCTGCGCGCGCTGGCGCTGGACTTCGCGCCGGCCCGCTTCGATATCCTCGATACCCTGCATGCGCAGCGCTACTTCGCCACCCTGTCCGATTATTTCCGCATCCTCATCATGTGCGAATACGGCGGCATGTATATGGATGTCGATACGATCCCGCATAATCCGGCGACGATTTTCCTGATGAAGCCGGAAGTACCCGATTATTTCCAGCGCAGCGATGGTGACGGCGAAGAGCGCCAGCATGTCAGCTGGATGAATCTGTTTCTCGATGAAACGGGCATGCTGATCGCCAAGAAGAACGATGCCGCGCTGCGTGTGATCCAGCGCAATGTGAATCTCGTGTATGCGGGCATCGATGCAGAGATCCCACGTTCCTGTCCGCAATTCGAGGCGCAACTGTTTGGCCAGTTCTATGCCGAGTGGAAGAAAAACCTGGGCGTGACCCTGCTCAGCCATGCCGAGTTTTACCAGCGTTACTGCGTGCTGTATGACGGTGCGCGGGAAGCGGTGGCGGGCGGCATTCGTGGCATGCGCTTGCTGGACGATATCATTACCGGGGTGCACATTCCCCTCAGCGACGAGGAGCGTCGCGCGTATGCGCGCTGCGTCGCCATGCTGGCCGAGATGGACTGGCAGCTCGACGATCCTTTGAGCCTGCCCAACTTCGTCGATGTGTTCGACATCGAGGAAGTGCCGCGCATGGCGTATGCAGCCCAACTGCGGGCGGACATCGAGCATTTTCACTATTACTCGGTGCTGTCGGACGACCCGCAACTGGACCGCGTGAATGCCGTCTTTTGCCGCTATCTGCTGGCCCACCGTTCGCAGCATATTGCCGCCGGCAATTTCTGGCGTCCCACCGTGGGCCGCCACGGTAGCCGCATGCCGGTCGCCGGCGATGCCGCCCCGTCCGCTGACGAGGCGCAGGCGGACTTGCTGTCGCATGCACCGCTCAAGCTGGTGGCGGGCGAACTGCTGGGCGACGAGACGAAGAACCGCATGGCGAAGCTGCTGTTTGCCACCAGTTATCTCGAGTACTGCTCATTTGGCAATAAACTCAATCTGCAGTTCGTCGAGTTGCAGCGGCGGCAGAACATCGACCCCTACCTGAAGCACATCCACGGCCTGCATGACGAGGACGGACGCTTCATCGGCTTCTTCACGGCCGCGACGATGGCCGAGTTCCAGGCTTGCGGCGCCATCTCGTATTACCGCGATGACATGCAGGCGCTCGACGCTGCGTATGACGCCTTCGTGCTCGCGCATGCGCGCGCCGATGACTGTTTCGTCAGCAGCCTGGCCATCGACGAGAAATACCGGGGGCAGGGCCTGTTCCGGCAAATGTTCCATGAAATCGGCGACCTGGCCAGCCGCAAGGGCTGTGCGCGCATCACCTTGACGGTGTGGGAAAAGAGTGAAGCCTTGCAAGTGTATCTGCACAAGGGCTTTCGCAGCGTGGGCACCTTCGATTATGCCTACAGCCTGTTCTATGACCGCCTGCATTTCCTCGTGTATGACGGTAACTGAGGAAGGTAACCGAGGAGGGGAATTGAGAGGGGAAACTGAGGGGAGCAGGGGCGGCCGGCAGCCGCCCCCGTTAATGCTTACAGGGCCAGGAAGGCCAGGGCCGCCACGGCCGTTGGCAGCAGGGCGCCCACCAGCAGGCCGACGGCGCCGATCGATTCATCCTTGAAACCACGGCGCAGCAGGGAGACGCCGGCCGGATTCGGCGCGTTGGCGATGACAGTGAGGCCGCCACCGGCGACGGCGCCGGCCACCAGCATGTATTTCGCTTCTTCCGTCATGCCGACGATCAGCGAGCCGAGGTAGGTCAGTGCCGCATTGTCGGTAATTGCCGTCAAGCCCAGGGCGCCGAAGAACAGGGCCAGCGGTTCCAGGCTGGAGACGATGGGCTGCAACCACCATTGCTGCATGCCGCCCAGTACGACCAGGCCGCCGAGGAAGAAGCCGACCAGCAAGCCTTCCTTCAGGATCAGCGGGCTTTGATAGCGCTCATACGCTTGCACGAAGCCGAGGAAGAACAGGAACAGGCCAAAGAACAGTACAGGATGGTGCGCCAGGGCCACTACGCCGGCCAGCACGGCCAGGTGGACCAGGCTGATGGCCAGCGGCACTTTCGGCGCTTCCACATCACCCGCTTTCGGCTTGATATCGGACGTGTTGCTGTGCAGATATTTGCGCAGCAGTATGCTCACGCCCGTGGCGTTGATCAGCACGGCGATGGCCGCTTTCCAGCCGAAATGGCTAGCCATGTAGGCGCTGTCCCAGTTCCACGTGGTGGCCACCATCAGCACGGGCGGCGCCGCGTACGAGGTCAGGGTGCCGCCGATGGAGACGTTGACGAACAGCACGCCCAGCGCGCCGTATTTCAGCCATTCGGGGATGCCCGGACGAAAGATTTGCGGCGCCAGCATCAGCGCGGCCAGGGTCATGGCGGCCGGTTCCGTGATCATCGAACCCGTCAGGGGAACGAGTGCCAGTCCCAGCCAGACGAGGGCCAGTTCCGTGCGCAGCGGCATCACGCGCGCCACGGCTTTGAGCAGGCGCTGCACGGCGTCGAGCACGGGGCGCGAAGCGGCCACGACCATGACGACAAAGACGAACAGCGGTTCCGTGTACTGGCGCGACTCGGCATACTCGATGGCCGCTTCGCCGCCCGAGACAAAGGCCATGATGATGATCAGAATAAAGGCCCAGAAGCCGAACACGACTTCCACTTCGCCCAGCAAGTGCAGCAAGCCTGCATGGCGGGGGTGGCGTTGCGACAATGTTTCAAATGACTTGGCGGCGAAGGTGTGGATGAGCGCAAGGCCGAAGACGATGGCGCTGATGATTTGGATGGTGGTCAAATGAGTTTCCTTTGGACGAAAGTAGCCGGCTGGTGCATTGCCAGGCGGTAAGGAGAGTGCTTATGGTACAGCAAATGATGCCAAAAACGGGGTTTTTCGGACATGGCGGGAGCGCTGCCGCAGGGAGCGCGAATAGATAAGCCTTGCCAAAAGAGGGCTCGGATAGTACTGTATATACATACAGTATTTATCTCTCTATTCAATTATGCGACATTCCGAATTGATGGCCTCGCCGGAAGCCTTGCACCCATCCCTGTGGCGCGCATCGCAGCTGGGCCAGGGTGCCACGCGCTGCCTGGACACGGGCTTTGCCGCCTTGTCCGCGCAGCTGCCCGGCGGCGGCTGGCCCAGCGGCAGCCTCATCGATCTGCTGGTGCAACAGCCGGGCAGCGGCGAATTGCGCCTGCTGGCGCCCGCCCTGGCGCAGCTGCCGGGCTTGCCCATCGTGCTATTGCAACCACCGCACCCGCCGCAGGCGCTGGCCCTGGCCGCGCAGGGCCTGGCGCCGTCGCAACTGCTGTGGTTGCGTAGCGCCGGCAGCAAGGATGCCTTGTGGGCGGCGGAAAACATTTTGCGCAGCGGCAGTTGCGGCGCCTTGCTGTTTTGGCAGTCGCATGTGCGCGCCGACAGCCTGCGCCGCCTGCATCTGGCCGCACAAGGCGGCAACACCCTGTTCTGCATGCTGCGTCCCTTGCATGGCGCGCAGGATGCGTCGCCTGCGCCGCTGCGCCTGTCCGTGCGCCCGGCCGCCGGCGGCATCGAGATCGGCTTCATCAAGCGCCGGGGACCGCAGCGCGACGCGCCCCTGTTCCTGCCCCTGCAACCTCCTTCTTTACTGCTGCGTCATGCGACTCTGGATCGGCCTGTGCCTGCCCCGGCTCCCGCTCGAAGTGTTTTGCCCGCGCTGGTCGGCTGACAGCCTGGGCGTGGTGCTGGAGCAGGAGCAAGTGATGGCCCTGTCGCCGCTGGCGCAGGCGGCCGGCATCAAGCCGGGCATGCGCCGCGCAGGCGTGCTGATGCTGGCGCCGCAGGCGCGTGTGCACGAACGTTCCCTGGAACTGGAAGCGCAAGCATTGCAGGCGGTGGCCCTGGCGCTGCTGCAATATTCGCCGCTCGTGGCGCAAGGCGAGGAAGCCACTCTGCTGGTCGACGCGGGCGCCAGCCTGCGCCTGTTCGGCGGCGTGCGCGCCCTGTGCCGGCAGATCGCGGCCAGCTTGCGTGCGCTCGGCTACACGGCCCAGCTGTCGTGCGCCCCCACGGCGCGCGGTGCCTGGCTGCTGGCGCGCGCCGGCACGCGTCGGGGCCGGACATTAAGCATGGCCAGTCTCGTGCGCCGCCTCGACCGTCTGCCGTGCGCCTTGCTGCCGCCCGCGCGCCCCTACCTCGACTGGTTCGAGGGCATCGGCTGCCGCACCCTGGGGCAGCTGCGCCACTTGCCCCGGCCCGGATTGCAGCGCCGCTGCGGCGCAGCCTTGCTGGACATGCTCGACGACGCGCATGGCCACAGCACGGAACTGTTCGTCTGGATGGAAGCGCCGCCCACGTTCCGCGCCAGCCTGGAATTGTTCGACCGCGTGGAGCACGCCGACGCGCTGCTGTTCGGCGCGCGCCGCCTGCTGCAGCAAATGACGGGCTGGCTGTGCGCGCGGCAATTTGCCGTCGAGCGCATACAACTGCTGCTGGCGCACGAGCGGGGCAGGGTGGCGCGCCCGCCCACCGTCATCGACCTGGCCCTGGGCGAGGCCGTCTGGCGCGACGAGCACCTGGTGCGCCTGCTCAAGGAGCGCCTGACGCAGCTGGCGCTGGAGGCGCCCGTGATCGGCTTGAGCCTGGAAGCGCTGCAGGTGCAGCCCATGGCGCCGCCCAGCGAGAGCCTGTTCCCCGAGCCGGGCGGCACGCTGCAGGAACGCCAGCGCCTGATGGAATTGCTGGTGGCGCGGCTGGGCACCGAGAATGTCTTGCAGGCAGTGCCGCGCGCCGATTACCGCCCCGAAGCGGCCAACCAGTGGCTGCCGCTGCCGGCCAAGTCCGGTGGCAAGAAGATGGCGCCGGATTTGCCGCCCGGTTTGCCCGGCATGCCCCGTCCCGGCTGGCTGCTGGCCCAGCCCATTGCCCTCTTGATGCGCGAACACCGGCCCTTCTATGGCTCGCCTTTGAAAATGGTGTCTGTCGCCGAGCGCATCGAGGCGGGCTGGTGGGGCCAGTCGCAGGCGCGCGATTATTTCATCGCCGAAGGCCTCGACTGCGCCCATTACTGGGTCTACCGCGAACGCATCGCCGGCAGCGGTGAAGACGCCGCGCCGCGCTGGTTTTTGCATGGCTTGTTTGGCTGAATGCAGACCCGCCCGGTTCCGGCGCTGCCCAGCAGAAGCTGGGAGGCTTGGCTATACTTGTTTTCTTGCATCGCGTCATACACCTCAATAAGGATTTCCATGCATCAACTCTCCGACTTCCCCATCACCCAGAAATGGCCTGCCCGACATCCCGAGCGCTTGCAGCTGTACTCGCTGCCGACGCCGAACGGCATCAAGGTTTCCATCTTGCTGGAAGAACTGGGCCTGGCGTACGAGCCCCACCTGGTCAGCTTCGAGCAGAACGAGCAGCTGTCGCCCGCCTTCCTGTCCCTCAATCCGAACAACAAGATTCCCGCCATCCTCGACCCGCACGGTCCCGATGGCAAGCCGCTGGCCCTGTTCGAGTCGGGCGCCATCCTGCTGTACCTGGCCGAGAAGACGGGCAAGTTCCTGCCGCAGGACGCGGGCTTGCGCTATGAAACCATCCAGTGGCTGATGTTACAGATGGGCGGTATTGGCCCCATGTTTGGTCAGGTGGGCTTTTTCCACAAATTCGCCGGCAAGGACTACGAAGACAAGCGTCCGCTGGAGCGCTATCTCGGCGAAGCCAAGCGGCTATTGGGCGTACTCGAGCAGCGCCTGCAGGGCCGCGACTGGATCATGGGCGGGCAGTACACGATTGCCGACATCGCCATCTTCCCGTGGGTGCGCTGCCTCGTGGGTTTTTATGGTGCGGGCGAACTGGTCGGCTTCGATCATTTCCCGAACGTACAGCGCGCGCTCGAGGCGTTTCTGGCCCGTCCTGCCGTCATGAAAGGCATCGACATCCCCAAGCGTGACTAAAGTGCAGCCTGCAGGCGGCGGCCGGGCGGCGCTACAATGCGTCATCGGCCGCGCTGCGCGGCAGCTTTGATCTGAGACAATGAAATCCACCCGGCAAGATTTCCCCGGCGCGCACGGCCATGTGCTGGCGGCGCGCCTCGACGCGCCCGATGGCGCCATCCGCGCCTACGCGCTGTTCGCCCATTGCTTTACCTGCGGCAAGGATGTGCTGGCCGCGCGGCGCATCGCGCAAGGCTTGACGCAACACGGCATCGCCGTGCTGCGCTTCGACTTTACAGGGCTGGGCGCCAGCGGGGGCGAATTTGCCGCCACCAATTTCTCGTCGAATGTGGACGACCTGCTTGCCGCCGCCGACTTTTTGCGGGCAAAACACGCTGCGCCGCAATTGCTGATCGGCCATAGCCTGGGCGGCGCCGCCGTGCTGGCTGCTGCCGCGCAAGTGCCGGAAGCCACCGCCGTGGTAACGCTTGCCGCCCCCAGCACACCCGCGTATGTCACGCGCATGTTCAGCGACCATCTGGAGCAAATCGCCGCCGAGGGCGAGGCGCTGGTGCAATTGGAAGGGCGGCCATTCCGTATCCGCCAGCAATTCGTCGACGATGCGGGCAGCCACAGCCTGAAGGCTCACATCGCCGGGCTGCGCCGCGCCCTGCTGGTGATGCACGCGCCGAACGACACGACGGTGAGCCTGTCGAACGCGATGGAGATATTTACGGCAGCGAAGCACCCGAAAAGTTTCGTTTCGCTCGACGATGCCGATCACTTATTGACGGGACGCGATGATGCGGCGTATGTCGCCAACGTCATCGCCGCGTGGAGCGCGCGCTACATCTCCTGAACAATTGCCCATGAAAAACGCCGCGGCAGCAGAAGCTGGCGCGGCGCAGACGGGGGAGAGCGTATTAATCGTCGTCAAATTCGGCGGATAAATCCTTCCAGCCCTTGGTGACGGCAAAGGTGGAAAATTCCTCGGGCGCTTCCAGGACGATCAGTTTCTTGTCTTGCAAGCCCAGGTCGCCATGGCCGAAGTCGGGGCCGACGTAGCCGAGGCTGCGCAAGCGGGCCAGGATGTGGCCGACCAGGGTCTTGTCCTTATAGGCGCCCGCTTCGAGCGGGGCGGCGAAATCGACGTACACGTCGATGATGCCGTAGCCTTCATCGAAGATGCGGATGGCCTTGATGTCGTGGGCACGGCCGGAGCCGTCGGTGGCCTTGAAGGGGCCGCTGAGCTGGATGTCGGTGTCATTGTTCATGCCGTCAGCATACACCAAAAGCCGGCACCGCAGAGGGGGCGTCATGCAAGCCCCTCGGGATGGAGCGTGTAAAAATTTCTTACAAATTTAGTGGCGTCTGGGGCATTTTTCGTCAATTTCAAGGCCTTGAAGGCCGCTTGATCGTCCTTAGATTGGGTAGCAAGCGGATGCTCACGGTGAGGTCCGCCCCTCTTATCGCTTCATTTGAAAAGGATATTTATCATGCGTACTTTTGACCTTGCACCCCTGTACCGTTCCGCCATTGGCTTTGATCGCCTGGCTCAGTTGCTCAACGAACAGCGCGCCGATGCGCAGCCCAGCTATCCGCCCTACAACATCGAACTGGTGTCGGAAGACAAATACCGCATCGTGATGGCCTTGGCCGGATTCTCGCGCGAAGAGATCGACATCATCACCGAACGCGATTCCCTGCACGTCACCGGCCGCAAGCAGAAAGAGGGCGGCGAGCGCACGTTCTTGCACCGCGGCATCGCTGCCCGCGATTTCGAACAGCGTTTCCAGCTGGCCAACCACGTGAAGGTGACGGGCGCCACGTTTGAAAACGGCATGCTGACCATCGACTTGGTGCGGGAAGTGCCGGAAGCGCTGAAACCGCGCAAGATCGAGATCGGCAGTGGCAGCGACAGCATTTCCGGCGCCACCGTCAGCACGCTGGAACAGCGTCAGGCAGCTTGAGCTGATTTGAGCTGATCCCGGCGCCATGCGCTGGCGCTGGCGGCAGGGGGTTGCCCCTCGCCATGCAGTAAAATACTGGCCGGTTGATCCGGCCAGTGTCACGTCCAGGGCCCGTTCGGGCCCTTCATCGCCCGCCATGCGAGGTGTGCGCGGAGCGCAAGATTAAACCCTGCTTAAAGGCGCGGACGCCTGTTTCCAAGTGGAAAAATGTTAAGCACCGCCTAAGACTCGTGGCCCACTATTGCATACATCAGTATCTCATTGAATGAGGAGCAATCCATGGAACAGCAAACGAATACCGCATCCCTGAAAATCAAACGCACCGTAGCCGCGCTGGCCGCGATCGGTGTGCTGGGCGCCGGCGGCGCCATGGTGGTTCATCAGAACAATGCCGGCGCGAATGCCGCCGCCAGCGCAGCCCCCGCCCCCGTGGCTGCCGCTGTCGCACCTGCCGCCAGCGCACCGCTGGTGGCCTTGCCCGACTTTAGCCAGATCGCCGCGCGCAACAGCCCGGCCGTCGTCAACATCAGCGTCACCGGCAGCACCAAGGTAGCCTACGACCCTTCGGCGCAGGCTGGCAATGACGATTTCGGCAACGACCCCTTCTTCGAATTCTTCCGCCGCTTCCAGGGGCCGCAGGGCGGGCAGCGCGGTGGCCGCGACGTGCCCACGCATGGCCTCGGTTCCGGCTTCATCGTCAGCCCGGACGGCGTCATCATGACGAATGCCCACGTGGTGCGCGATGCGCGCGAAGTGACCGTCAAGCTCAACGACCGCCGCGAATTCCGCGCCAAGGTGCTGGGTACCGATCCGAAGACCGATATCGCCGTGCTGAAAATCGATGCCAACAACCTGCCCATCGTGCCGCTCGGCCATTCGAGCGACCTGAAAGTGGGCGAGTGGGTGCTGGCCATCGGTTCGCCATACGGCTTCGACAGCACGGTGACGGCCGGCGTCGTCAGCGCCAAGGGCCGTTCCCTGCCCGACGACAGCAATGTGCCCTTCATCCAGACGGACGTGGCAGTGAACCCCGGCAACTCGGGTGGTCCGCTATTCAATACGCGCGGCGAAGTGGTCGGCATCAATTCGCAGATCTACAGCCAGACGGGCGGCTTCCAGGGGCTGTCGTTCGCCATTCCCATTGACCTTGCCGGCCGCATCAAGGACCAGATCGTCGCCACGGGCAAGGCCAGCCATGCCAAGCTGGGCGTGACGGTGCAGGAAGTCAACCAGGGCTTTGCCGACTCGTTCAAGCTGGCCACGCCGGAAGGCGCGCTGGTGGCTAACGTGGAGCGGGGCAGTCCGGCCGACAAGGCGGGCCTGAAGTCGGGCGACGTAGTGCGCAAGGTAAATGGTCAGCGCATCATCGGCTCGGCCGACTTGCCGGCGCTGGTGGGTACGTCCTTGCCGGGCGACAAGATCAGCATGGATGTCTGGCGCGACGGCAAGATCGTCAGCCTGACGGCAACGCTGGGCAATGCGGCCGACAGGGTGGCCGAGGTGGCAAAAAGCGACAGCGCGGCAGGCAAGGTAAAGCTGGGCCTGGCCCTGCGTCCCTTGCAATCGGATGAAAAACGCGAGGCGGGCATCAGCGCCGGCTTGCTGGTGGAAGACGCGGGCGGTGCTGCCGCGAATGCCGGGGTACAGCCGGGTGACGTGCTATTGTCGGTGAATGGCCGTCCCGTCAACACGGTCGAGCAGGTGCGCGACGTGGTGGAAAAATCCGCCAAGTCGGTGGCCTTGCTGATACAGCGCGGCCCCGATAAGATATTCATTCCCGTGCGTTTGGGTTAATGACTACGTACCGTGGTCTGATCCCAGCCTTTCGCTGTGCGACTAAAGAATAGAACAAGGAGCAGCCATGCGGCTATTGCTGGTAGAAGACGATACGATGATCGGCGAGGTGGTGCTCGATTTGCTGCGCGCCGAGCATTACGCGGTGGACTGGGTCAAGGATGGCGACATGGCCGACACTGCCCTGCAGACGCAGACCTACGACCTGGTGCTGCTGGACCTGGGCTTGCCACGCAAGGATGGTCTCGACGTGCTGCGCTCGATGCGTTTGCGCAAACTGGATACGCCGGTGCTGGTGGCCACGGCGCGCGATGCCATCGAGCAGCGCATCGCTGGCCTCGACGCGGGCGCCGACGATTACGTCTTGAAGCCGTATGACCTCGACGAATTGCTGGCGCGCATACGTGCCCTGCTGCGGCGCGCCTCGGGGCGGCCGGAACCGATCTTTGAACACCAGGGCGTCTCCATCAATCCGCTGACGCGCGAAGTGATCGCCGAGGGCCATCCCGTCAACCTGTCGGCGCGCGAATGGGCCGTACTGGAAGCCTTGATCGCACGCCCCGGCATCGTGCTGTCGCGCGCGCAGCTGGAAGAAAAACTGTACAGCTGGAAGGATGAAGTCAACAGCAATGCCGTGGAAGTGTATATCCACGGTTTGCGCAAGAAGCTGGGCAGCGACTTGATCCAGAACGTGCGCGGCCTCGGCTACATGGTGCCAAAGGCATGAGGATGAAGGTCACGGTGACGCATTCGCTGCGCGGCCGCCTGCTGTGGTTTTTGCTGGCGGCCATCATCATGGCGGCCCTGGCCCAGGCCTCGATCGCCTACCGCAGCGCCCTGTACGACGCCGACCAGATTTTCGATTACCACATGCAGCAGATGGCCCTGTCGCTGCGCTCCGGCGCGCCGCTGGCCAACCACGCGCAAGCCTTGCCCGCCGACCCCGTCAACAACGACATGGTGGTGCAGGTGTGGACGCCGGATGGCGTGCAGGTCTTCCGTTCGATCACGCGCGCGGAACTGCCGCAGCGCGCCGTGCTGGGCTTTTCCAATGTGAAGGCGAACGGCACCACTTACCGCATCTTTTCCGTGCAAACCAGTTCCCAGACCGTGCAGATCGCCCAGGACATGGCCGTGCGCAAGCGCATGGCCGGCAGCCTGGCGCTGCGCACGGTGGGGCCCATCGCCCTGATGGCGCCGATTTTGATGCTGGTCGTATGGTGGGTCGTCAGCGGTTCGCTGGCGCCCGTCTCGCGCGTGCGCAAGCAGGTGGCGGCGCGCCAGGCGGACGATCTGTCGCCCGTCTCGGAAGCGGGCTTGCCCGACGAAGTGCGGCCCCTGGTGCATGAACTCAATCTCTTGTTCGGGCGCGTCAAAACGGCGTTCGACGCGCAGCAGCATTTTGTCGCCGACGCCGCGCATGAATTGCGCACGCCGCTGGCGGCCCTGAAACTGCAGGTATTGAGCCTGGAACGGGCCGAGTCGGAAGAAAAGCGCAGCCTGGCGACCTCCCGCGTCAGCGCCGGCATCGAGCGGGCCACGCGCCTGGTCGAGCAATTGCTGGTGCTGGCGCGCCAGGAGGCGAGCGCCGCCAGCGGCGACCAGCTGCAGGCGGTGGACTTGAACGATGTCGTCAAGCGCGCGCTGGGCGACATGGCCGGCATCGCGCAGGCGCGCAAGATCGACCTCGGCCTGCACCACATGGACCCGGCCAAGGTGTCCGGCCAGGCCGACGCCCTCAACATCATGCTGCGCAACCTGGTCGACAACGCCATCAAATACACGCCGCAGGGTGGCATGGTCGACATCGACCTGCGCGCCAGCCCTGCCGGCGTAAGCTTATCCGTGGAAGACAACGGCCCCGGCATTCCGCCCGAGGAGCGCGAGCGCGTCTTCAGCCGCTTCTACCGCGTACCCGGCACGGACGCCAATGGCAGCGGCCTGGGCCTGGCCATCATCAAGGCGATCGCCGAGCGCCACGGCGCGCGCCTGGTGCTGGACAAATCCGAGCGCCTGGGCGGGCTGTGCGTGCGCGTGGAATTCCCGCAAGCCGTGAAAAAATAATGTTTTGATCATGATCTTTGGCATGTTGCATTGACGCGCGCGCCGCTGGCATATATTGTCTGCGCAATAAGCAATCAAGCAAACGGAGCGCAGCATGCAGAAGATCGGCTTTTCAGGCACCCTCGACCCCATCACCAATGGCCACATGTGGGTGATCGGCGAAGCGCGTTCGCTTGCCGACGAGGTAATCGTGTTCCTGTCGCAAAACCCCGCCAAGAAGCCGCAATTTCCCGCCGAAGACCGCAAGCGCATCATCGAGCAGAGCGCGCGCGAGTGCGGCTGGGACAATGTGCAGGTGGTCATCGTCAAGGGCGACTACACGGCGCGCGCGGCGAAAAAGCATGGCTGCGACTACCTGATCCGCGGCATCCGCACGACGGCCGATTTCGACTATGAAAACCTGATCCAGCAAACCAATGTGGACGTGCTTGCCGGCGCCAAGACGATTTTCGTGATGCCGCCGCGCGACCTCGGCTCCGTCAGCTCCAGCTTCGTCAAGGCGCTGGAAGGGCCGGTCGGCTGGAACTGGACCATGAAGAAATTCGTCCCCGGCCCGGCGTATCAGGCGTGGATACTCGACTGCCTGCGCAAGGAGTGGGAAGCGCTGTGGAACTACGCCACCGCTTCGCAAGCGGACATCGCGCTGGCGGATCGCTGGTTTGCGCACCTGACGGGGCCGCAGGCGTATGGCGGCGCGGACCGCCACTATCACAACCTCGACCACCTGGTGCACGGCCTGTCGGAAATCCGCGTGTGGGCCGACAATACCAATGCGCCCAAGCGCGACAGTGCGCTGGTCAAGAAAGCCTTCTGGTTCCACGATGCCATCTATAGCCACGATGACGATGCCCTGTATTCGAGCGAGGAAGCCAGCGCCCAGCTATGGCTGGCCAGCGGCCTCGATGCCGGGGACAACCTGGATGTAGCGCAATTGATACGCGTTACCGACCATTTCCAGGGACCCGGCATCAGCCACGCGCTGAAAGATGCCATGCTCAGCGCCGACCTGGCCATCCTGGGCCAGGACGAGGAGGTGTATCAAGCCTACACGCGAGCCATCGCCCGCGAATACGCGCACGTGCACCCCGCGCGCTTCAACGAGCAGCGTGGACTGGCCCTGCAGCACCTGTGCGCCAAGGCGCAGGCGGGCCAGCTGTTTGGCGACGCTTACTTTGCCGACCAGTACAACGAGCGGGCGATCGAGAACATGCAGAAAGAGATTGCGGCGCTGGCCGGCTGATTGTCGTCAGCCGGTTGTCGCCAGGGATGAGTTGCAAGTCCATCCCTGGCTTGCCACCCTAGCGGGCCGCCGCTTTGGCGCGCGCCGCGTGCAATTTCTTGAAGCTGTCGATCAGGCGCTGGTGCCGGTCGAGTCCTTCCAGCTGCATGCTGGTCGGCGTCAGGCCGAAGAAGCGCACGCTGCCGTCCACCGAACCCAGCACCGCGTCCATGCGGGCGTCGCCAAACATGCGGCGGAAATTGACGACGTAGTCATCCAGCTCCAGCTCGTCATCGAGTTCTACTTCCAGTACCACGTTCAAGGCTTGATAGAACAGCTTGCGCTCCAGCGTGTTGTCGTTGTACTGCAGGAAGGTTTCCACCAGCTCTTTCGCTTCCTCGAATTGCTGCAGGACCAGATGAATCAGCAGCTTCAATTCCAGGGTCGTCAGCTGGCCCCAGACCGTATTTTCGTCAAACTCGATGCCGATCAGGGTGGCGATGTCGCCGTACTCGTCGAGCTCGCTGTTTTCCAGGCGATCGAGCAGTGCTTCCAGGCTGGCATCGTCCAGGCCATGCAGGTTCAGGATGTCGGCACGGAACAGCAGCGCCTTGTTGGTGTTGTCCCAGATTAAATCTTCGACCGGATACACTTCCGAATAACCGGGCACGAGGATACGGCAGGCGGTGGCGCCCAGCTGGTCATACTCGGCCGTGTACACTTCCTTGCCCATGTCGGCGAGGATGCCGAACAGGGTGGCCGCTTCCTCGGCATTCGAGTTCTCGCCGTGGCCGGAAAAATCCCACTCGACAAAATCGTAATCGGCCCTGGCGCTGAAGAAGCGCCACGAGACGATGCCGCTGGAATCGATGAAGTGCTCGACGAAGTTATTCGGCTCGGTGACGGCTTCGCTGGCAAACGTCGGCTGCGGCAAGTCGTTCAAGCCTTCAAAACTGCGGCCCTGCAGCAATTCCGTCAGGCTGCGCTCGAGCGCCACTTCCAGGCTCGGGTGCGCGCCGAACGAGGCAAACACGCCGCCCGTGCGCGGATTCATCAGGGTGACGCACATCACCGGGTACACGCCGCCCAGCGACGCATCTTTCACCAGCACGGGAAAGCCTTGCTCTTCCAAACCCTGGATGCCGGCCAGGATGCCCGGGTATTTCGCCAGCACGTCCTGCGGCACGTCGGGCAGGGCGATTTCGCCTTCGAGGATTTCGCGCTTGACGGCCCGTTCAAAAATTTCCGACAGACATTGCACCTGGGCTTCAACCAGGGTATTGCCGGCGCTCATGCCATTGCTGACATACAGGTTTTCAATCAGGTTGGACGGGAAATACACGACCTCGCCATCGGAATGGCGTATATACGGCAGCGAGCAGATGCCGCGCTCGGCATTGCCGGAGTTGGTATCGATCAGGTGCGAGCCGCGCAGCTCGCCATCGGGGTTGTAGATATCCAGGCAGTAGGCATCGAGAATCTCCTGCGGTAGCGCATCCTTGCGCCCTGGCTTGAACCAGCGCTCGTTCGGGTAATGCACGAAGGGTGCGTTGGCGATGTCTGTGCCCCAGAACGAACCAGCATAGAAATGGTTGTTGCTGAGGCGCTCGATATACTCGCCCAGGGCCGACGCCAGGGCGCTTTCCTTGGTCGCGCCCTTGCCGTTGGTAAAGCACATGGGCGAGTGTGCGTCGCGGATATGCAGCGACCATACATTCGGAATGATGTTGCGCCACGAGGCGATTTCAATCTTGATGCCCAGGCCCGCCAGCAGGCCCGACATATTGGCGATGGTCTGTTCCAGTGGCAAATCCTTGCCGACGATATAGGTGTTCGCGCCAGGGGCCGGATTCAGGGCCAGCAAGGCCTGCGCATCGGCGTCCAGGTTTTCCACCTCTTCAATCACGAACTCGGGGCCTGTTTGCACCACTTTTTTCACCGTGCAACGGTCGATCGAGCGCAGGATGCCCTGGCGGTCCTTGGCCGAGATATCGGCCGGCAACTCGACCTGGATCTTGAAAATCTGCTGGTAACGGTTTTCCGGATCAACGATATTGTTTTGCGACAAACGGATATTTTCGGTGGAAATATTACGCGTATCGCAATACAACTTCACGAAATAGGCCGCGCAAAGTGCCGATGATGCCAAAAAATAATCGAACGGGCCGGGCGCCGAGCCATCGCCCTTGTAGCGGATGGGCTGGTCGGCGATGACGGTAAAATCGTCGAACTTGGCTTCGAGACGCAGCTTGTCAAGAAAGTTGACTTTAATTTCCATGGGTAATCCAATATGTGCATATGAGTTAGCCGCTATTATCCGTGCTTTCTGCCGCAGGGCAAAGATTG
>NZ_LT607652.1:415821-495688 GCF_900095265.1 Janthinobacterium sp. UMAB-56
TGGACCAGGGCGGCAGGGCAGGCAGGGGGCACGTTCCCCCATGCAGCAGACGGATAAATGTGCGAGGCGATCAGCCTGGATAGCGCCGCTGCAAATGGGGCAATGGATTGAACTCTATTATCAATCACTCATTAAAGAGCGTCAGACGACATATGCGCCTTGCTCAAATGGCAGGTTTGGGTGTGCCGGGACGATACAATTCATGCTGGCAACGTTATACAGATAACGATGTTGTCGAAACGCTTAGTCCTTTCAATTTCGAAGCTAAGCATCGTTAATCAGAGAAGGTTGTGCCCATGCAGATTTCCATGAATGATGTGATCACTGAGCAAGAAGTGATAGCCATCTACAAGGCCAATCACTGGTCGTCCGCAGACAAGCCAAAAGAACTGATGGCCGCACTGCGCAATTCCCACAGCCTGGTGACGGCCCGCGCAGATGGAAAATTGATTGGTATCGGCAATGCCATTTCCGATGGATATCTGGTTGTCTACTTCCCGCACATGCTCGTCGATCCGATGGCGCAAGGCCAGGGCGTCGGCAGACGGATGATGGCGGCAATGCTTGAAAAATACGCGGGGTTTCACCAGCAAATGCTGACAGCAGATGGCAAGGCCATCGAGTTCTACCAATCCGTGGGCTTCGTGCGCGCCGGAAAAACAGAACCTATGTGGATCTATGCAGGCGATGAGCATTGAATGGTGATGCCGACATAAGAAACAGCGGCTGCCCATGCTGGCGCAGCCGCTGTTTCTTTAGGCGGACAGGGCGATCAGAATTTCACCCACAGGCGGCCGAAATACGAGGCGCCGTTCAGGCCGAATTGCACGCTGTCGTACTTGAAGCCGTTGTCCGTCTCGTCCGCATTTTGCGTGGTGGGCTTGACGTTGAAGATGTTGTTGCCGCCAAAGGTCAGCTTGGTATTTTTGTTGATGCTGTAGGTAAAGCTCAGGTCGGCCGAAGTCTTGGCAGCATAGCGGGCGTTCGGTACGCCTTCGGCCGTGCCGCTGAAGGTGCCCAGGGTTTGCGGGCCAAAGTAGATGATGCGCAAGTCCGATTCCAGCTTGCCCGTGATGTAGTCGAAGCCCAGCGTGGCTTTCGCGCGCGGGCCACCTTGTTCGATGAACAGGCGTTCGCGCTCGGACAGCAGCACATCTTCATAGCCTTTCAGCGAGTCAGGCGTCTTGACTTTCGTCACTTCCGTTTTGCTCAAATTCAAGGCTAGGAAGGTGTTCAGGCGGTTGCCGGCCAGTTCGCCCTTGTGCGAGGCCGTCAGGTCCAGCCCGCGCGTGCGCGTGTCGATGGAGTTGACGAAGAATTGCGCTTCCGTCACGCCCAACAGGGCCAGGCGCGCCGCCAGGTCCGGGTAATTGTCGGCATTGAAACGGCCCGACAGCACGATGCGGTCCTTGATCTTGATGTTGTACAGGTCGGCCGTGACGGAAATGGCTTGCGTCGGCGTCCAGGTGGTGCCAAACGTGAAGCTGGTGGATTTTTCCTCTTTCAACTTGGGGATGCCGGCCGCGTTGGCGACGGCGCCGCCGTTCGGCGCCAGCACCACATCGGTGGGCACGCCGCCGACGAAGTCGGTGAAGGTGGACGAGAAATACACTTGCTGCAAGGATGGCGCGCGGAAGCCCGTGCTGGCCGCGCCGCGCAGCAGCACGTTGGGCGCCACTTTATAGCTGGCGGCCAGCTTGCCTGTCACGGTGGAGCCGAAGTCGCTGAATTTTTCATAGCGCAGGGCCGCTTGCGTTTTAAAACGATCTGTCCAGTCCAGTTCCACGTCGCTGTAGGCGGCGATGCTGTGGCGTTTGGCCTTGGTGGTGTCGCTGGGTTGGAAGCCGGGGAAGCCCTGGCTGCGTCCATTGCCGCCCACGCCCACGCCATCGGCGTCGATGTAGGAGCCCGGCTCGCCGGCCATGATCTTGTATTGCTCGCTGCGGTATTCGGCGCCGAAGGCCACGTTCATGCCGCGCATCACCGTGTCGTAGTAACGGCTGAAATCGGCGTTGCTGGTCAGTTGCTGGAACGAGAAGCCGCCCGCATCATAGCTGCTGGCGCTGACGCCCTTGCCGCCGTTCATCAAGTCGAGGTTGGCGATCGAGGCATTCAAGGTATGGCTGATGTCGTAGCGCATCTTGTTGTAGCCATAGGTTTGCGAAAAGTCAGCATGCCATTCGCCGATCTGGCTGCGGTGGCCGATGGTGGCGTACTGGTCGTCGATCTTGCCGTTAATGAAAGGCACGAAACCGTCCGGGTACATGGCGGCCGAATTGCGTGACGGAATGTCGTCGCTGCCGATGCCGCCCCTGCCAAACGCGGCGCTCGATGCATCGCGCGTCTGCGCGCCGGCCGTGAAGTACAGTTTACCTGTGCTGCTGGTGGCGTAGTCGCCATTCACGTACAGGGTCTTGTTCTTGGCCTTGGTGTCGCCGATGATGCGCATGCTGTCCGCGTCGGCCCGGTTCGAGCGGCCCCGGTTCAGGTATTCGCCCGTGATGGCCAGGGTGCCCTTGTCGCCCAGCGCGATGCCGCAATAGGCGGAGGTCAGGTAATTCTTGCCGTCGCCTGCGGAATACTGGCTGTAGCCGGCCACGGCTTCGCAACCCAGGCTTTTCTTCAGTTCGATGTCGATGACGCCGGCAATGGCGTCCGAGCCGTACTGGGCGGCGGCGCCGTCGCGCAGCACTTGCACGTTTTTGATCGCCAGCAAAGGAATTGCATTCATGTCCGTGCCCGTGTTGCCGCGGTTGCGCGCGCCGAACAGGTTGACCAGGGCCGTCGTGTGGCGCCGCTTGCCATTTACCAGTACCAGGGTCTGGTCGGAGCCGAGACCGCGCAGGGCGGCTGAATCGACCAGGTCGGCCCCGTCGGCGCCCGTCTGGCGCGTGGAGTTGAACGAGGGCGAGATGTATTGCAGTGATTGCGCCAGGTCAAACTGGCCGCCCTGCTCGGCCACCCGTGAAATAGGAATGATATCGACCGGCACCATGGTGTCGGTGGCGGAACTGGCGACCCGGCGCGAGCCGACCACGCTGACCGTTTGCACGGGACCTTCCGTGGCAGCTGCGTCGCTACTCTGGGCCATGGCGGCGGGACTGAAGGCGGCCAGGGCGGTGCTGCCGTACAGGCTGATGAGGATGGCTTTACGCAAGGTGGTGAGGGTCGGCACGCAGTATCTCCAAGTGGTATTGTGACTTGATTCTAGTGCCATCATTTCAGCATTCACCAGCGATACTTTGTTTTGTTATTACAAATCTGCTGTAACTGTTGTTTCCTGGTTGATTATCTTTTCGCCGCTGCCGGGCTTGCCTTGTACTGGTGCAGCATGCCCCGTTCAGGTGCTGCGTTGCACCAAGCCGCCCACCCAGATTGTCTGCGCGCTGTATTGCACCTCGATCACGCACGGTTGCTGCGTCACGTGACCCTGATGCAGACGCAGCGACTGTTGTCGGTGCGCTGACAGCGCGCCCGCCGCCACACCGGTGGCGCTGTCTTCCAGCGCCGGATCAAGGTGGTTGAAGTTGCGCCCTTCGTACTCGTGCTCGCCCGTGCGGCAATACGCATAGCAGCCGCTGATTTTATGTAAAGCGCTCCAGTCGGCGATCAGTTCCAGGTTCGGCCGCAGTGCGCGCAGGGTGGTGCGGTCTAGCACCTCCAGCAGCAGCTTCGGGCTGCCGACGGAGGCAATCACGGGCGGCGAGGCCAGGTGCATATGCTGGCCCATCAGTTCCGACGGAATATACTTTTCCACCATGACGGCTGGCGCCGGCTGCGGCGCCAAGCCGATGAATATCCCTTCCGCGCGGCGCACCAACTGCAAGGCTTGCCCGCGCATGGCGGTGGTCACCGTCAAGGTTGCCGGGGCGCCAGGCGCCGTCAGCAGCACATGCGCGGCCGCCAGCGTGGCATGCAGGCACAGGGGGCTGCGCGTGTGCGGATAAAAATAGTCGAGCACGATGCTGCCGTCCGCTTGCCGGTCGAGGAAGACGCAGGCGCTGATCTGGCGTGCGCGGGCGAATTGCTGGCGCGCCGTTTCGCTGCCGTGGTCGTTTTCCACCACCAGCGCCGCATTGCCGCCACCGGGGGCGGCGCCGAAACATTTTAATAAGTGGTCGATCATGGCGGTCGAGGAAAAAGGTAAGACACCAGCATAAACGATAAGCCGTCTCCCAGATAAGTATAATATACTGTGTTTATATACAGTATTGAGGTGGATCATGTGGGGCGCAGTCTTACCCGAGTATGCTGAGTTGTACTGCTTGAGCAATTTCAGTTTTTTGCATGGGGCTTCGCATGCGGAAGAGCTGGTGGCGCGCTCCGTGCAGCTCGGTTATCAGGCGCTGGCCATCACCGACGAGTGTTCGCTGGCGGGCGTGGTGCGTGCCCATGCGACGGCCAAGCGGGCCGGTTTTCCCCTGATTATTGGCGCGCATTTTCATTTGACGCAGGCCGACGGCAGTCCGGCCCTGTCCTTGCTGGCGCTGGTGCAAGACCGCGATGGTTACGGCAACTTGTCGGAACTGATCACCATGGCGCGCACGCGGGCGGCCAAGGGGCGTTATTTGCTGACGCCCGACGATTTTGTCGCGCCCTCGCCCGAGTTTGCCCATTTGCAGGGCTTGCCCGGCTGCCTGATGATCTTGCTGCCCGGCTATCCGGCGCAGCCCGAAATGCTGCGCACGCAGGGTGCGTGGATGGCGTCCACCTTTGGCCGCGAGCGCAGCTGGATGGGCCTGAATTTGCTGCAGCGGGCGCAGGATGACAGCCACCGCCTTGTGGTGCAGGCGGCGGCGCAAACGCTGGACTTGCCCGTGGTGGCCATCGGCCATGTGTGCATGCACGTGCGTTCGCGCAAGCCTTTGCTCGACACCCTGTGCGCGATACGCGTGGGCAAACCCGTGGGCGAATGCGGCTATGCGCTGGCGCAAAACGCCGAGCAGCATCTGCGCGCGCGCCTGCGCCTGGCCAATGTGTATCCGCCGCAGGCGCTGGCGGAAACCCTGCGCATCGCCAGGATGTGCGACTTTTCCCTCGATAGCCTGCGCTACGACTACCCCGACGAGCTGGTGCCGCACGGCCACACGCCGGCGAGCTATTTGCGCGAGGAAACGTATGCGGGCGCGCGCGTGCGCTTTCCGCTCGGTATCCCCGCCAATGTGCAGCAGCAGATCGAGCACGAGCTGGCGCTGATTGCGGAACTTTCTTACGAGCCGTATTTCCTGACCGTCTACGACATCGTGCGCTTTGCCCGTTCGCAAAACATTTTGTGCCAGGGCAGGGGCTCGGCCGCCAATTCGGCCGTCTGCTATTGCCTGCACATCACGGAAGTGGACCCGGCGCGCGGCAATTGCCTGGTCGAGCGCTTCATGTCGCGCGAGCGCAACGAGCCGCCCGACATCGACGTCGATTTCGAGCATCAGCGGCGCGAAGAAGTGATTCAATATATCTACGGCAAATATGGCCGCGAGCGGGCCGCGCTGGCGGCCGTGGTGATCAGCTACCGGCCGAAGAGCGCCTTGCGCGACAGCGGCAGGGCGCTGGGGATCGACCTGGCCATCGTGGAAAAAGTGGCCAAGGCGCATCGCTGGTTCGATGGCAAGCGCGATTTATTGAGCCGCCTGGCCGAATGCGGGCTCGACCCGGAGGCGGCATTGTCGCAGCAGTGGGCCGGTCTGGC
Source organism: Janthinobacterium sp. UMAB-56 (assembly GCF_900095265.1). Taxonomy (GTDB): domain Bacteria; phylum Pseudomonadota; class Gammaproteobacteria; order Burkholderiales; family Burkholderiaceae_D; genus Janthinobacterium. Next base: position 421,505 of record NZ_LT607652.1, read on the forward strand.
GCAGCAGCTGCTGGGCTTTCCCCGCCATTTGTCGCAGCATCCGGGCGGCTTTGTGATTGCGCAAGGAAAATTGTCGCGCCTGGTGCCGATTGAAAACGCCAGCATGGCCGAGCGCAGCGTCATCGAATGGGACAAGAACGACCTTGAAGAGCTGGGCTTGATGAAGGTCGACGTGCTGGCGCTGGGCATGCTGTCGGCCCTGCGCCGCGCCCTGGAATTGGTGAGTGCGCGGCGCGGCGAGCAATTCCGGATGCAGGATATTCCCGCCGAAGACCCCGCCACCTACGACATGATGTGCCAGGCCGATACCATCGGCGTGTTCCAGATCGAGTCGCGCGCGCAGATGAGCATGCTGCCGCGCCTGCGCCCCCGTGAATTCTACGACCTCGTCATCGAAGTGGCGCTGGTGCGCCCCGGCCCCATCCAGGGCGGCATGGTGCATCCGTATCTGCAGCGGCGCCAGAAAAAGGAGGCGGTCGACTATCCGAAGGGCCTGGAAAAGGCGCTGGGACGTACCCTGGGCATCCCGATTTTCCAGGAACAGGTGATGCAGGTGGCCATCATCGCGGCCGATTTCACGCCTGGCGAAGCGGACCAGTTGCGGCGCGCCATGGCGGCCTGGAAACGCAAGGGCGGCATGAACAATTACCATGACCGCATCGTCGATGCCATGGTGGACAATGGCTATGAGAAAGAATTTTCCGAGGCCATCTTCAGCCAGATCGAGGGCTTTGGCGAATACGGTTTTCCCGAGTCGCACGCGGCCAGCTTCGCCCTGTTGACGTACGCCAGTTCCTGGCTGAAATGCCACGAACCGGCCGCCTTCCTGTGCGCCTTGCTGAACAGCCAGCCCATGGGCTTTTACAGTCCTTCGCAACTGGTGCAGGATGCTCGCCGGCATGGCGTGCAAGTGCTGCCCGTCGACGTTGCCGTCAGCGGCTGGGAAGCGGCATTGGAAGAAGGGCAGGGCGAAGGGCCAGCCGTGCGCCTGGGCTTGAACAGCCTGTTCGGCATGCGTGCCGAGGCGGCGCTACGCATCGAGGATGCGCGCGCCATCGCCGCCTTTGTCGACGTGGCCGACCTGGCCCGGCGTGGCGGCCTGGATCGTCATGACTTGCAGGTGCTCGCTGCCGGCAATGCGCTGCACGCGCTGGCCGGCCACCGGCGCGAGGCGCTATGGCAGGCGGCCGGCGCCGTGCCCGACCGAGACTTGTTGCGCGCCACCACGCAAGAGGAAGACTGGCCCGTGCTGGCTGCGCCGACGGAAGGCGAGAGCATCGTCAGCGACTATCGCGCGCAAGGCCTGACCCTGGGCCGCCACCCCCTGGCGCTGTTGCGCAAGCAATTGCTGGAACAGCGTTTCCTGCCCGCCGCCACGCTGGCCAGCTACACGGATGGCCAGCTGGCGCGCGCCTGCGGCATCGTCACCGTGCGCCAGCGCCCGGGCACGGCCAAGGGCGTCGTCTTCATGACACTGGAAGATGAGACGGGCACGGTCAACGTCATCGTCTGGCCCGACCTGGTGGAAAGCCAGCGACGCGAAGTGCTGAGCGCGCCGCTGCTGGGCGTGTACGGCGTGTGGCAGCGCGAAGGCATCGTGCGCAACCTGGTGGCCAAGCGCCTGGTCGATATGTCGCATTTACTGGGACGCTTGCGGACCAGCAGCCGCGATTTTTGCTGAGAGTTGCCGGCGGGGAGGAGGGCATGGCATTATTTGAATATGACAACATTACCCGAACCGACACTGCGTCCCGCCCTGGTCGCCGACGCGCCCGCCATCGTCGCCCTGATCGACGACTTGATGCCTTTTTTGACCCTGCACCCCGATGGCGCGGGGGCGGAAAAGTTCATCGAACATTGCCGCCAGCCGGCCATCGAAGGCTATCTGTCGCTGCCCAATTACGCCTACCAGCTCGCGCATATCGACGGCGAACTGGCCGGCGTGGTGGCCATGCGCGACAACACGCATCTGTTCCACATGTTCGTGCCGCGCGCCCTGCACCGGCGCGGCATGGCGCGCCGTTTGTGGCAGGCAGCCCGCCAGGCGTCGTTGGCCAAAGGCGATGTGACGGCATTTACCGTCAATTCCTCGGCCTACGCCTTGCCCCTGTATGAAAGCCTGGGCTTTGTCGCTACGGGACCGAAGGTGGAGACGGGCGGCATCGCGTTTGTGCCGATGCGCATGGAGCTGTAAAAATAACCCCGAGGCCAAAGCCGGGGTTAGACCCGGCGGGTCTGACCCCAGTTTTTGCTTGCGGCCTGATTACCAGCGCACGATCTTGCCCGGATTCATGAGGTTCTTCGGGTCCAGCGCATGTTTCAGGGCGCGCATGGTGTCGATGGCGCCCTCGCCATGTTCTTCCACCAGGAAGGCCATCTTGTGCATGCCCACGCCGTGCTCGCCCGTGCATGTGCCATCCATGCCGATGGCGCGCGTGACCATGTCGCTGTTGACCTTTTCCGCGCGGGCCATGTCGGCTGCATCGTCGGGGTCGACCAACATCTGTACGTGGAAATTGCCGTCACCGACGTGGCCGATGATGGCGTAGACCAGTCCCTGCGCCTCGCAATCGGCCTTGGTGGCCAGGATGCATTCGGCCAGGCGTGAAATGGGCACGCAGCAATCGGTGGAAATGGCGCGGCTGCCGGGACGCATCTGCAGCAGGGCGAAATACGCGTTGTGGCGCGCAGCCCACAGGCGTGAACGGTCTTCGGGGCGGCTGGCCCATTCGAAATCGCTGGCGCCGTGCTCTGCCGTGATGGCTTGCACCAACTGCGCCTGTTCGGCCACGCTGGCCGGCGAGCCGTGGAATTCAAACAGCAGCAAGGGTTTTTCCGGCAGCGCCATCTTGTCGTAGGCGTTAATGGCCTTGACGCCGTTTTCATCGAGAAACTCGACACGCGCCACGGGCACGTCCATCTGGATGGTCTGGATCACGGCGCTGACGGCTTCGCCCGTGCCGGGAAATGAGCACACGGCGGCCGAAATCGCTTCGGGCAGCGGGTACAGTTTCACCGTCACTTCCGTGATGATGCCCAACGTTCCCTCGCTACCGACGAACAAGCGCGTCAAGTCGTAGCCGGCCGAGGATTTTTTCGCCCTGGTCCCCGTCTTGATGATGCGGCCATCGGCCGTCACCACCGTCAGGGCCAGCACGTTTTCGCGCATGGTGCCGTAGCGCACGGCGTTCGTGCCCGAGGCGCGCGTGGCGGCCATGCCGCCCAGCGACGCATTGGCGCCCGGGTCGATGGGGAAGAACAGGCCCGTGTCGCGGATTTCTTCATTGAGCTGCTTGCGCGTCACACCCGCCTGCACGGTGGCCGTCAAGTCTTCAGCATGCACGGCCACCATCTGATTCATTTGCGACAGATCAATCGTCACGCCGCCATGCAGGGCCAACACGTGGCCTTCGAGCGAGGTGCCACTGCCATAGGCGATGATGGGTACGTCGTGCGCGCTGCACAGCTTGACGGCCGCCGCTACTTCCTCGGTGGAATGGGCGAAGATGACGGCGTCCGGTAACATGGGGGGATAGCTCGACTCGTCGCGGCCATGGTGTTCGCGCATGGCTTGCGTCATGGAAAAGCGGTCGGCAAAAATCAGGGAAAGTACGGCAGCAAGGGATGCGGGCAGCGGTTTTTTCAGTACCGCCAACTGGTCAGTTTGATTCACGCGAGTTCTCCGTTTTTTTTATTCTACTCCGCGCCCGGGGATTTCACCGAAGCAGCACATTGTTTTTTGCCAGTTGTAAAAAAATCTGCATGGTGTGTCGTTCATTGATTGTAAATGAGAATCATTTCCATTAAAATGCCCGCCTGAGTGTTTTTGCAACAGTGTTGACCCGAAAGGCCCTGCCATGAAATTTCCCCTGTCCCTCGCCGCCGTCCTGCCCGCCTGCGTGCTGGCCCTGAGCGCGTGCAGCAGCGTCGCACCGCTGGCCACCACGACCGCGGCGACTGCTTCTGCGCAAGACGTGCGCCAGCTGGGCGAGATCGTCGACCTGCGCAGCGGCCAGCGCGTGACTGCCGAGCAATTGCTGGCCCAGCTGGCTGGCGCGCCGCGCGTCATCGTGGGCGAGCAGCATGACCAGCTCAGCCATCACCAGATCGAGCATTGGCTGCTGTTGCAACTGCAGGGCCAGCGTCCGCAAGGCAGCGTGCTGCTGGAAATGCTGAATCCGGACCAGCAAGCCAGGGTGGACAAGGTCAAGCCTTGGCTGCAGACGGACCCCGTCGTGCGCCCCGAGCACGTGGCCGAGCTGCTGGCCTGGCAGCCAAGCTGGAAATGGGAGCAGTATGGCGAGCTGGTGATGACCGCGATGCGCGCGCCATACCCGGTCTGGTCGGCCAACCTGGACCGCAGCGAAATCAAGCAACTATTTATTGACCAGCCTGCCGTACAGGGCAAGCATTCCAACCTGGCCAACGATGGCAAGGTGCATGACAAATTGAAAGACATTATCCGCGTCATGCATGACAACCAGATCGACGCGCCGCGCCTGGCCGCCATGCTGTCGGTGCAGCAGCAGCGCGACCGCCGCATGGCCGAGCGCCTGCTGGCCGCGCCCGCGCCAGCCTTGCTGATCGCCGGTGCCTACCATGTGCACAAGGACCTGGGCGTGCCGCTGCACGTGCAGGACTTGACGGGCGGCCCCGCGCCGCTGGTGCTGGTGCTGGCGCAGCGCGGCGCGACGGTACTGGCGCCGCAGGCGGACTTCGTCTGGTACACGCCGTTTGCGGCACCCGCCATCGCCAGCGCAAGGTAAGGCGTTTCACCTCTTCCCCAGCAAGCTTCTTCGCAGCAGCCAGGTAGTTCGTCCGATTTATTTTGCATGCGCGTGCGCGCCGTTGGCGCAGCCATGCCTGTTACCTGTTGAAGCTTCCATGTCTATCCCTTGTGTCAAAGCCGCACTTTGCGGTGTCGTTCTTTCCTTGTTCCATGCCACGGCGCAAGCGTCCGCGCTGCCGCACGACATGTCGCCGCTGGGCATGTTTTTCGCCGCTGACCAGGTCGTGAAAAGCGTGCTCATCGGCTTGTTGATCGCCGCGCTGGCCACCTGGGTGGTCTTGCTGGTGAAGGGCGCCAGCTTGCTGCAAGCGCGTCGCGCGGCGGCGCAAGCCGTCGCCGTGCTGAAGACGGCCACGTCCTTGCCGGACGCGGCAGTCCAGAGCGGGGCGTCATTGCTGGCGCAACGGTTGCTCGATGATGTGCAGCAGGAACTGAACTTGTCGCACGCGAATGCACCGGCGGCGGCCTTGAAGGAGCGGGCAGGTTTTCGCCAGGAGCAGTTCATTGCGCACGAGGTGCGCGCCATGACGCAAGGTATCGGCCTGCTCGCCAGCATCGGCGCCGTGGCGCCGTTTGTTGGCCTGTTCGGCACCGTGTGGGGCATCATGAACAGTTTCATCGGCATCGCCGCCAGCCAGAGCACGAACCTGGCCACCGTCGCGCCGGGCATCGCGGAAGCCTTGCTGGCGACGGCGCTGGGCCTGGTGGCGGCGATTCCCGCCGTCGTCATTTATAACGTGCTCAGCCGTGGCATCAACCAGTACAAGGCGCAGCTGCGCGCCGCTTCGGCGCAAGTGCTGCTGATGCTGAGCCGCGAGCTCGACACGCGCAAGCAGGCCTGAGCCATGGCTTCCCTGTTTCCTGCGCCGGACGACGACACGGCCGACATGCCGGAGCTCTGCGAGATCAATGTCACGCCCTTCATCGACGTGATGCTGGTGCTGTTGATCATCTTCATGGTGGTATCGCCGCTGGCTACCGTCGACTTGAAAATCGACTTGCCGGCCGCCACGGCCCAGCCCGAACCGCGTCCCGACAAGCCCCTGTTTGTTTCCCTGAAGGCGGACCGCAGCCTGTATCTGGGCCTCACTCCCGTGGCGCGCGAGCAACTGGGCCGCCAGCTCGATGCCGAGACGGGCGGTGACCGCCAGCGCACCCTGTTTTTCCAGGCTGACAAGCAAGCCGCCTATGAAGACGTACTGGGCGTGATGGATGCCTTGCGCCAGGCCGGCTACCTGAAAGTGGGCCTGGTCGGACGGGAGGCTGGGTGAAAGGGCTGGACACGCTGGCGCTGCGTCCGATATTGAGCTGGGGCATCGCCACGTCGTTGGTGGTGGCCATGGTGCTGGCGCTGCTGCTGTGGTCCAGCTGGCATGGCGTGGCCGTGGCGCCCGCCAATCCGGAGGCCAGTGTGATGGTGGTGTTTGCCGCGCAAGCCATGTCGCCGGAAACACAGGTCGCGCACGTCGTGGGCGCGCGCCAGTCGGCAGCGTCCAGCGCCGCCCGCCCGCCAAGGAGCACGAACCGGCAGGAAGCGCTGCCCGTGCTGGCGCCAGCCGCCGCGCCGGACATCATCGCAGGGGAAAAAGAGACGCAGGCAGGAACCAGTCCGTCGCCTGACTCGGGCAAGGATGCCGCCAAGGAAGCCTCATTGCCCGCGCAGGCCAGCAGCAGCGCCACGCCGGCGCCGGCTGCCATGCGCGGGCCGCAGGCGGCGCCCTTGAATAGCGACACACCGTCCGCCAGCGCGGCGCCGGCCAATTGGCAAAGCCGCGTACTTGCTCACCTGGCCCGTTTCAAGCGCTATCCGGGCGACGCGCGCCAGCGCAAGCGGGCTGGCGCCGCCTGGGTGCGCTTCCAGCTGGACCGCGACGGCCAATTGCTGGCCGCTGAGTTGATCACCTCGTCGGGCACGGTGCTGCTCGACCGCGAAGCCTTGCAAGTGCTTGAGCGCGCGCAACCGTTGCCGGTCCCGCCCGACAGTGTTTTACACCAGGGCACGGTGACCGTCACCTTGCCCGTCTCGTTCAAGCTGGAGCCGGGACAGGACAAGGTATGAGGATACCGCTTGTCCTCATTAAAAATTTAACCATAACAAATCGAGGGTGTATGCATATCAAGACAATGGCACGTGCCGTGGGCGTTTGCATGGCGTTGCTGGCGCAGCAGGCCGTAGCTCAGGAAAATACCGCTGGCAGGGTCGCGTTTTCGCCGCTGAATGTATCGGGCGAAACGCTTCCCGTGGAACAGCAGGCGCTGGAAAAACCGGGCGCCGTCAGCGCGCGCGGCGCGGACACGCGCTTGCAACCCGTCGACCAGATCCTGCGCGGCATGCCGGGCACGTTTACCCAGATCGATCCTGCGCAAGGCGCCGTCAGCGTGAATATCCGTGGCCTGTCCGGCTTTGGCCGGGTCAACACCATGATCGATGGCGTGACGCAAAATTACTATGGCAGCGCTCCGTCGGAAGTGGCGCATGGGAGTGTGCCCAGCAGCCAGTTCGGCGCCCTGATCGATCCGAACTTCATCATCGGCGTGGACGTGTCGCGCGGCAATGCCATGGGCAGCGACGGCGTCAATGCGCTGGGTGGCAGCAGTAACTTCCGCACCATCGGTGTCGATGACGTGGTGTTCGCGGGTGACAAGGTGGGCGCGCGCACGAAGATGTCCGCCGGTAGCAATGGCGTGGGACGCAGCGCCATGCTGGCCGTGGGCATGAAAAACCCCGCCTTCGATGGCGGCAGCGTGGGTTTCATGGCGGCCACCAGCGCGAGCGTGACCGGCAACAACTACAAGAACGGCAAGGGCACGGACAGCGAGCAATTCGGCTTTGGCTACAACCGTTTTTATCAACAGAAACCGAAGTCGCAATTGCTCAAGCTGGACCTCAAATTGAGCGACTTCCATGCGCTGGAACTGTCGGCGCGCGATTACCGCAATACGTTTACGCGCCGTGATATCCAGAGCGATGATTACTACGTAAAATATCACTACACGCCGTTTTCGGAATTGATCGACCTCAATGTGGTCGCCAGCCGCAGCCGTGGCAGGCAGAAATACATGCCGGAAGCCTTGATCAACTTCGTCAACACGAGCATGGTCAACCGTGCCGACGCCTTCGATATCAATAACACCAGCAGTTTCAAGCTGGCCGGCGGTGACGTGCTGCTGACCGTGGGCGGCAAGCTGATGCGCAATCAGTACAGCAAGCACGTGGAAAGCCTCGTCGATGATCCCGACAATCCGGACGCCAAGCAGCAATCGATTGAAAATAATACCTTTGGCCCCGCCGGCAAGCAAACGATCGACAGCCTGTATGCGGGCCTGCAGTACAACCGTGGCATGTATCAGCTCAATGCGGGCTTGAACACCACGCGTTTCGAGCTGACGGGCTACAAGCCGGCCTGCGACGAGCGCGTGAAATGCTTCCCGCAAGGGGCGGCGCATATCGCGCTGAAGGAGCATGGCATCAACCCTTCGCTGCTCGTTTCCGCGCAAGTGAGGCCGTGGTTCCAGCCGTTTGCCAGTGCCGAGCGCACCATGCGCGGCCCGAATCCGCAGGAAGTGTTTTTCTCGAATGACGGCGGGGCGTCGATGAACCCCTTCCTGAAGGGCGAGAAAGCGACGACTTATCAGCTGGGCTTTAATTCCAGCCTGCACGGTCTGCTGAGCGCCAACGATGCGCTGCACTTCAAGGCGCTGTATTTCAAGAGCAAGATCGACGGCTATATCACCAGTCAGTCTTTCCTCGTCTGCGATAAGGGGCGCAAGTGCAATATGTCGGAAGTGATCGCCACGGACTGGGAAACCGTCGACGAGTACGTGACGAATATGTATATCTACATCAACTCCACCGCCCCCGTGCACACGCGCGGCTGGGAACTGGAAGCGCAGTACCAGCTGGGGCCGGCGTATGCGCGCCTGTCGTACACGCGTGAAAAGAGCAGCCAGCCGACCTCGATCGCCAGCGCGTGGTTTGGCGCCTCCGACATCAGCGAATTGCCCAGCACCTACTACAACCTCGACGTGGGCACGCGCCTGCTGGACAATAAAATGGAGATCGGCGCCATCGTCAAGCACACGGGTGCTAACCGACGCCTGTCGCCGGACAACGAAGCCGATGAAGTGACGGGTGAAGTGAGGAAGGTGGACAATCCGAAGATCCCGGCCGTGATCGACCTGTACGCCAGTTACCAGGTGACGAAAAACCTGTTCCTGCGCCTGTCGGTGCAAAACGCCATGGACAAGAATTACTCGGAAGCATTGAACCGCTTGAATTCGATGCCGTCGCAGTCGAACGACAATACGCCGATGAGTACGGCGAGAGGGCGGACATATGTGGCGGGGCTGGAGTACCGCTTTTAAAGCAGACCCCAGCCCCGTGCTTTGGCTTAATTAATACTCGCGTGGGGTTGTACCATAATAACTATGGATGGAATTGGCCCACGTGGTATCGGCCATGTTCGGCCAGTTATCGGTGTCGAAGCCGGGCGCGTTCTCGATGCGCTCCTTGTCGACGTTGAGGGTGAAGCGCTTGTTGACCGTGTCGAGCAGCAGCGCTTCCCAGGGCACGGCGAACAGCTTTTCACCGATGGTAAACACACCGCCGTGCGACATGACGGCGTAGGCGATTTTTCCGCTGCGCATGTCGATCATGATTTCCTTGATCTCGCCCAGATGTTCATCGTTGGCGTTGTGCACATGGTCGCCGATCAGGGTGTCGGCGCCCATCAGTTCAGGGCCTGGACCTTTGTGGCCGCGGTTGACATACATGCCGTAGGCGTCGCGTTCTTCGTAGCTCATGATGTACCTCCTGTTAAAAATGCCAGTCTGCCGTCTGGGCGCGGCAGGGTCTGTTCGCTCACCCACACAACATATGGAATTGGAAATATTTCAATTATTCTCATTGCGCGTTTGTTGTGCGTAGGCAGCAGGAAGGGGCGGGATAGTCGGTATTTGGCGCAAATTTCCGCGTGCGGGGAGCGACGCAGACGGGCTTTAGTGTATAATTTCAATTTCCCGCACGTGCCGTTCGGCACCATCTGCAATGACCAAATTTGTCTTCGTCACTGGTGGCGTTGTGTCTTCCCTTGGAAAAGGGATTGCCGCCGCCTCCCTCGCCGCGATCCTCGAATCGCGCGGCCTTAAAGTCACCATGCTCAAGCTCGACCCGTATATCAACGTCGATCCTGGCACGATGAGCCCTATGCAGCACGGTGAAGTATTCGTTACCGATGACGGGGCCGAAACCGACCTCGACCTCGGTCACTACGAGCGCTTCATCTCCACCCGCATGAAAAAGGTGAATAACTTCACCACTGGCCAGATCTATGAATCGGTGATCCGCAAGGAACGCCGGGGTGAATATCTGGGCAAGACCGTGCAGGTGATTCCGCATATTACCAATGAAATCCAGGATTACATCCGCCGTGGCGCCGAAGGCTACGACGTGGCCCTGTGCGAAATCGGCGGCACCGTCGGCGATATCGAATCGCTGCCCTTCCTGGAAGCGGCGCGTCAGCTGAGCCTGCGCGCCGGCCGCAAGAACACGGCCTTCGTCCATCTGACCCTGGTGCCTTATATCGCCTCGGCCGGTGAACTGAAGACCAAGCCGACCCAGCACTCGGTGCAAAAGCTGCGCGAAATCGGCATCATGCCGAATGCGCTGCTGTGCCGCGCCGACCGCGCCATTCCGGAAGACGAACGCGCGAAAATCTCGCTGTTCTCGAATATCGAAGAGCAGGCCGTCATTTCCGTATGGGACGTCGACACCATCTACAAAGTGCCGCAAATGCTGCACGACCAGGGCCTCGACAAGATCATCTGCGACGCGCTGGACCTCGATCCTGCACCGGCCGACCTGTCGATCTGGAGCAAGCTGATCTACACGATGGAGCACCCGAAGGCGGAAGTGACCGTCGGCATGGTCGGCAAGTATGTCGAGCTGACCGAGTCGTACAAGTCGCTGATCGAAGCGCTGCGCCACGCCGGCATCCACACGGAAAGCCGCGTCAACATCGAGTACATCGATTCGGAAGAAATCGAAACGACGGGTTGCGACAACCTGGCCAAGTACGATGCCATCCTGGTACCGGGCGGCTTCGGCAAGCGCGGCGTGGAAGGCAAGATTAAGGCCGCCCAGTTCGCCCGTGAGCACAAGATCCCTTACCTGGGCATCTGCCTGGGCATGCAAGTGGCCCTGATCGAATACGCGCGCAACAAGGCAGGCATGCCGAACGCGAATTCGACCGAGTTCGACCTTGATACGGATCAACCTGTCGTTGCTTTGATCAATGAGTGGCAAAACCACGATGGTAAAGTCGAGTTGCGCGATGAAAACTCGGACCTGGGCGGTACCATGCGCCTGGGCGCGCAAACCTGCGCCGTCAATCCGGGCACCCTCGCTGCCGAGATCTACGGCAGCGTGGTGACCGAGCGTCACCGCCATCGCTACGAAGCCAATAATCACTACTTGGCCCGTGTTGAAGCGGCTGGCCTGATCGTCTCGGCCCGCACGCCGAGCGAAGATTTGTGCGAAATCATGGAATTGCCACGCACGGGTGAAAATTCCCACCCATGGTATATGGGCGTGCAATACCATCCTGAGTTCAAGTCGACGCCACGCACCGGCCATCCTTTGTTTACCTCGTTCATCAAGGCAGCGCTGGCGCACAAAGAAGCCAACGCCGCTGCGGAATAAGGCGGTCGATTGCGACAGTATTACCCGTAAGACAGCTCCCGGCCAGATCGTTCCCGCCGGGAGTTTCTTTGCCCCCTTTGTGCAATTGCGCATCAGAACGCAGTGTGCAGCCCCTGTTACGCTTAACTTTGGAGAATGACATGAGTGCTATTGTTGATATTATCGGTCGCGAGATCCTGGACTCGCGCGGCAACCCGACCGTCGAATGCGATGTGTTGCTGGAATCGGGCGTGATGGGCCGTGCCGCCGTGCCGTCGGGTGCCTCGACCGGTTCGCGCGAAGCCGTGGAATTGCGCGATGGCGACGCCAAGCGCTACTTCGGCAAGGGCGTGCTGCAAGCATGCGAAAACATCAATACCGAAATCTCCGAAGCCATCATGGGCCTGGACGCCAATGAACAGGCTTTCCTCGATCGTACCCTGATCGACCTGGACGGCACGGAAAACAAATCGCGCCTGGGCGCCAACGCCATCCTGGCCGTCTCGATGGCCGTCGCCAAGGCTGCCGCTGAAGAAGCGGGCTTGCCGCTGTACCGCTATTTCGGCGGTTCGGGCGCCATGCAGATGCCAGTGCCGATGATGAACGTCATCAACGGCGGCGCACACGCCGACAACAACCTGGACATCCAGGAATTCATGATCATTCCCGTGGGCGCGCCATCGTTCAAGGAAGCGGTCCGCTACGGCGCGGAAGTATTCCACACGCTGAAAAAGATCCTGCACAAGAAGGGCCTGAATACCAACGTGGGCGACGAAGGCGGTTTCGCGCCATCGCTGGCCAACCATGAAGAAGCCATCAAGCTGATCATCCAGGCTATCGAAGAAGCGGGCTACGAGCCAGGCACGCAGATCGCCATCGGCCTCGATTGCGCCGCGTCCGAGTTCTACAAGAACGGCAAGTACGAAATGGAAGGCGAAGGCCTGAGCCTGACGGCCACCGAGTTCACCAACCTGCTGGCGACCTGGTGCGACAAGTACCCGATCATCTCGATCGAAGACGCGATGCATGAAGGCGACTGGGACGGCTGGGCGATCCTCACACAGGAACTGGGCAAGAAAGTGCAACTGGTCGGCGACGACCTGTATGTCACCAACACCAAGATCCTGAAAGAAGGCATCTCGAAAGGCATCGCCAACTCGATCCTGATCAAGATCAACCAGATCGGCACCCTGACGGAAACCTTCGCCGCCATCGAAATGGCCAAGCGCGCCGGCTATACGGCCGTCATTTCGCACCGCTCGGGCGAAACGGAAGACTCGACCATCGCCGATATCGCCGTGGCCACGAACGCCCTGCAGATCAAGACCGGCTCGATGTCGCGTTCGGACCGCATGGCCAAGTACAACCAGCTGCTGCGCATCGAAGAAGACCTGGGCGATATCGCCAGCTACCCTGGCCGCGATGCGTTCTATAATCTGAAGTAAGCTGATGTAAAACCCACTGGCCGGCCGGAGATATCCGGCCGGTTTTTTAACTGAATGCCCCATGCGCCTGATTACGCTCGCCCTGGCAGCACTGCTGCTGTTGATCCAATTTCCCCTCTGGCTGGGTAAAGGCGGCTGGCTGCGTGTTGCCGACATGGAAGCCCAAGTGGCGGTGGCCAACAAGAAGAACGTGGAATTGAAGGCGCGCAACGCCAAGCTCGAATCCGAAGTGCGCGACCTGAAAGATGGTACGGGCGCCGTCGAAGAGCGTGCCCGCTATGAACTGGGCATGGTCAAACAGAATGAGATTTTCGTGCAGATCGTGCGCAAGGGGCAAACCCCGCCACTGCTGGAAACGCCGGTGGACGCTGCTGCGCCACACTGAGTACTAACTACTTCCCGCTTGCCAGCCTGGACCGATTGCCAGGCTGACCTATCACATTGCTACCTTGCTACCTTGTATTGCTGCACATGACTGGCCGCATGGCGCGGCGCGGTGTTACTGCCTTGCTGCTTGCTGATCAGAAACGGGCCTTGCCGGTCGTGATCAGGTAGAAATGGATGCCGGTGACCACGACGGCCACGCTCACCAGTACGGTTTCGAGAAATATCATATAAAAATCCTTGTTGGTAAATAGTTATCTTAAAAAAACGTCCAGGGCCAGGCGACTAGCCGAAGACAGTACGAACGTACGGCAAGGCGCAGGCAGCGCCGCCCTGGGCGTTTTTTTAGCCGCGCGACGCCAGGAAGCGCAGTTCCGAGGCCAAGTTCGGCATCAGCTTTTCGTAGCGGTTCGCTTCCGAGTTCAGCAGGGCGAAATCGTGCTTGCTTGGGCGCACATAGCGTGTGTCATCGGTGCTGCTGGTGGCGCTGGCGATGACTTCCTTTTGCGCCAGTTCGCTGTACGGCTTGGAAGCGAGCAGGGCGCCCAGGAAGGCGCGCGTGGCGCGGCCCAGGTTGCTGAAATAGTTGTCGTCGTTACTGTAGGTGTTGGTAAAAGTGGACATATGCCCTCCATGAATGGTCTGTTGTTGCATTGCACAATAATGGAGTTTGCGATATGCGTCCAATTCCAAATTCCAATTTCAGAAATTCAAGAAACGCATAATAAGGGCGTAGCCGACGGCCACGCCCTGAAATTAAAGTTGTTACGAAATGTTTATCCGGCGGCGATGCGTCCCAAACCCGGATCATCGCTGAAAAAGCCGTCCAGTCCCGTTTCGATGTAACGTCGCATTTCCGCCACCGAGCCGGCTTCGTTGCGCGCATTCTCACCATTGCCATCGCGGAAATCGGCCGCCAGGAAACGGTTTTCCGGGCGGAAGGTCCAGGTGTGCAACAGCAAACCCGCCTGGTGTGCATCGTCGACGATGCTGCTCGGCGCCGCCAGGCGCTGGTCGGCGCCCAGCGGGATGACGCCACGCGTGGGCGGCGCCACCACGTCCGCATAGGCGGCGATGTCGCGCAGGCCGGCCGGCGTCGTCATGTGCCCGAAGGTCAGCTTGCCACCGGCCTTGGCCACGTCCATGGGGCGGAGGTCGCCGCCCACCACCAGCTGCATCAGGCGCACATTGGCGCGCCGTCCCAGCTTCTCGCGCAAGTACTGCAGGTTCGCCACCTCGAAGGACTGGATTTCGATCGGTGCGCGGCGCGTATATTCGTGCGCCAGCATGGTCGACAGGAAACGGTCTTCCAGCGCCAGTCCCGCATCGCGGAAATAGGTGGAACTTTTCAGCTCCGGCACGAGGCCGATGATGCGTCCGCTGGCGGCCGATTGCGCCGCAACAAAATCGATGATTTCTTCCCAGGTGGGGATCTGGAATTGTCCATCGTACAAGGTGTTGCCGGTGCGTACTTTCGGCAACCGTTCGATGGCGCGCAGCGTCTTCAGTTCCGCCAGGGTGAAGTCGTCGACGAACCAGCCCTCGTGCCATTCGCCATCGACCATCTTCTTGCCGCGCCGGCTGGCAAATTCGGGCCGGCGCGCCACGTCGGTGGTGTCGATCAGATTGCTTTCGTGGCGCGCCACGAGGATGCCGTCGCGCGTGGCGACCAGGTCCGGCTCCACGTAGTCGGCGCCATCGAGGATGGCCTTGGCATACGCCGCCAGCGTATGCTCTGGACGCAGGGCGCTGGCGCCACGGTGGGCGAATACCAGCGGGCGGGCCGGTGGTGTAGCCAGCAGGCCGGCGGCAAAGCCGGGGGCCGCCGCCAGGGCCAGGCCGCCGACGGCAGCCTGGACGAAGTTGCGGCGCGAAAAGTGACGCCGGGGCAAAGCGGGGGCGCGCATCAGAAGTCCGCCGTCAGGGTCAGGAAGCCCTGGCGCGGGGCGATGGGGAAGGTGTTGTAGGTCTTGTCGGCGGCGCCCACCACCACGTTCAGCGAACCTGCGCGGTTGGCCAGGTTGCTGACGTTCAAGCGCCAGCGCGGGTTTTTCAGCCAGCTGGCCATGGCAGGCAGTTTGCCCGACACCCCCAGGCCCATCAGGAAATAGCTGGAAACCGACAGATCGTTGGTGTACGTCGCGTAGCGCTTGCCCACATAGTCTCCCGTCAGCTGGACTTCGATATCGCCCACCGTGGCCGAGGCCACGAACTTGTTCAGCCATTCAGGCGAGCCCGGTACGTTCTTGCCCGCCGTCAATACCAGCGCGGCGCCATTGTTGTAATTGTCCGCATACTGCGAGCGGTTGTACGACAGGGCATTGTAGAACGAGAAATTGTTGCCGAAGTGAACGGTACCCGCGATATCGATGCCGTCCGTGCGCACGCTGCCCACATTGGCCAGCACGGGATTGCCGCCGATGATGGAGGAAATCACCGGCGTCGGGCTGATCTGCAGCAAGCGGTTGCTGAAATCGACGTGGTACACATTGACCTGGCCATCGATGGCCGTGATGGCACCGAGGTTCAGTGCATGGCTGCCGCGCACGCCCACTTCATAGGTGAGCGCCGTTTCCGGCTTGGCCTCGCGCTTGAACAGGTCGAAGGCGGCCTGGCTCGACAAGCTCCATGGCGAAGCGCCGCCGCCGCCATAGGTGACGAACTGGCGCATGTTTTTCTGGATATTGAAGTACAGCTGGTCTTGCGGCGAGAAGTCCCAGCGCGCGCCCACCTGTGGCAAGAACCATTTTTTCGTGTTGATGGTGCCAACCGGCAAGGCCGTCGAACCACCGGAAATGGCGCCCTTGGCCGGCTGCACGGGGAATTGGCCATCGGCAAACTGCAGGCTGGACTTGAAGCCGGCCTGCAGGGCGATATCGGGACGGATGCGCCATTCATCCTGCAAATGCAGCTGTACCACCTTGTTGTCGATCTCGCTGCCGTACTGCGTAATCAAAGGATTGCCGGGGCGGTCGTATGGCGAAGTCGGCTTGTTGACGTCCAGCGCATACCAGCGGCGATAGGCGGACGAGCGGTTCTGTTCCAGCCACAGGCCCGCTTCGAGCTGGTGCTCGCCCATTTCCTTGCGC
This sequence comes from Janthinobacterium sp. UMAB-56, assembly GCF_900095265.1. GTDB lineage: Bacteria > Pseudomonadota > Gammaproteobacteria > Burkholderiales > Burkholderiaceae_D > Janthinobacterium. The sequence continues at coordinate 437,891 of NZ_LT607652.1, forward strand.
AATGTGGAAATGAAGCCACCGCGCTTGATGTCGTATTCCGTCGTGCGCACGGCGTAGCCCGAGTTGCCGAACACCTGCTTCAGATTCTGGTTCGGGTAGTACACGCTGAACAGGCCAGGCAAGCCGGCCACGCCGATGGGGCCAGCGACCACGCCGACGCCGTCATCCTTGTGGTAATACACCTGGTTGGCCCAGTTCGTGCCTTCGGACAGCTTGGCGTCGAACTTGGCGTAGGCCAGGTAATCGGTGCGCTGTGCATCGCTGTAGTAATTGCGGTAATTGTTGCCGTCGGCGGCAGGCGTGGCGCCCGTCGGCGACAGGTAATTGAGGGCCGCCTTGAAGTCCGGGTACAGGAAGGGGCGCGTGTACGGCGCGCTCGTTTCGCCTTTCACGTGCACGGTGCTGTCTTCGTTCGGCTCGATCTTGTCCGAGTAATTGAAGAACAGGGTCAGCTTGCCTGCCTCGCTGCGGTTGACGTATTTGGCGTTGAACTGGTCGCCGCCCTGGCGCGCATCGAAATCCCAAGCGCGCGCTTCGTGGTGCAGGATGGAAAAATAGGCGCTGCTGCCATCGCCGAAGGCGCCCGTGTCGTAGCGGGCAAACGTGCGCGAGGTGCGGTGGCTGCCCACGGTTTGCTGCAGGCTGGCCCCTTGCGTGGCCAGCGGATCGCTGGAATAGGTTTCGATGGTGCCACCGAGGTTGCTGGTCGAGGCCGTGGCCAAGTCGCCCGCGCCCGAGGACAGCACGACGCTGCGCACGTTTTCACTGATCACGGCGCGCTGCGGCGACAGGCCGTTGTAGTTGCCGTACTGCTGGTCACCGAGCGGCACGCCATCCATGGTGTAGCCCAGTTGCTGGCCCGAAAAACCGTGCACGAACAGCGACAGATTCTGTTCGTTGTTGCCCCACGGGTCGGCCGTCTGGAAGCTGACGCCAGGCAGGGTTTGCAGGGCCTTCAGGGGATTCGTGCCGGGCAGGATTTTCTGGATCTCATTCTTGCTCAGGGCGACCGAAGAACGCGTCTTGCGCGAGGAAATCTCCACGGTGGTCATGGGGGCATTGTCGTCGGCAGCAGGGGCGGCTGCGGCAGCCATGTCGGTGGCGGCGGACGCCACGGCGGACGCCACGGCGGCTGCCACGGCAGTTTGGGCCAGCGCCGGCAGGGAGAGACCTGCGGCGCAAGCGCCCAGCAAAACATGAAAGGAATGGCGGCGCAGGGCCAGCGTCAAGTGGGGTTTCATCATCAGCCTGTGGAAAATATTGGAAGTAATACAAGCTGCGCAGCGTAACGGCGGCGCGTGACGGGCTGATGACGAACTGATGACGGGAAGATGACAGCAGAAACAATGGCGCCGCCTGAGGGGCGGCGCGCGGAGTATTACAATTAGTTAATGCTTGTTGCGGGTGGAATCAAGAGTTCGGCTGGCGCATCCGTGATGAACAGCTGCGCGCAATCGACCTTGTCGAATGCATAGTGCTGGCCGCAGAAATCGCAGTTCACGCCCACCTGGCCCACTTCGTCGAGCGTGCTGTTGACTTCTTCCTCACCCAGCATCTTGAGCATATTGCCGACTTTTTCGCGCGTGCAGCTGCAATGGAAGCTCGGGTGCAGCGGCTCGAAGACGCGGATCGTTTCTTCCCAGAACAGTCGCTGCATCAGGGTCTCGATGTCGGTCGACAGGATTTCCGCCTCTTTCAGTGTCGACGCCAGCATCACGGCGCGGTTCCAGGTGTCGAGTGCGTCCTCTTCCGAGATGGGCGTCGCTTCAGCCTTGCCGCCATGGTGGGGCAGCTTTTGCAGCAGCAGGCCGCGCGAGACGGTGTCGTCCGTGGCCAGCCACAGACGCGTGTCGAGCTGTTCCGAGCGCAACATGTAGTTTTCGATCACGGTGGCCATGTCGTCGCCGTCCAGTGGCACGATGCCCTGGTATGGTTGCTGGCCCGGCACCTTGTCGGCCGGGTCCAGGGTGATGATGAAGCGGCCCTTGCCCGTGGCGTTGAGCAATTGTGGCACGGTGGCGATTTCGGCGATGGTGGCGTCCGGGTCCAGCTTGGCCGTGGCGCGCAGGCGCAGGTCGGAGTCGCACTCGACCACCATCAGACGCACGGGACCGTCACCATGGATTTGCATGATGATGGAGCCATTGAATTTCAGGTTGGCCGACAGCAGGGCGGCAGCGGCCACCATTTCGCCCAGCACTTTTTTCACGGCCGTCGGATAGGCGTGACGCGACACCACTTCCTGCCAGGTGCCCGAAACGTCGATGAACTGGCCGCGCACGGCGGCGTTGTCGAAAATAAATTTTTGCAGGGTATCCTGGCCGGTAAGGGCTGCGCCGACGGCGCCCGTGGTTTCAGTCGTCATTCTTTTATCCTATCTTCTTGAGTTGCGTATTAAATAGCTGGCCGCGTTGCACATAGGTCACGGCGTTGCCTTGTAGCTTGGTGATATCGTCTGCTGTCAGGGCCCGCACGGCTTTCGCCGGTGAACCGAGGATCAGCATATTGTCGGGAAATTCCTTGCCTTCCGTGACCAGGGCGCCCGCGCCGACCAGGCATCCCTTGCCGATCTTCGCGCCATTCAGGATCACGGCCTGGATACCGATCAGGGCGCCATCGCCAATCGTGCATCCATGCAACATCGCCTGGTGGCCGATGGTGACGTTCTGGCCGATGTCCAGCGGGTAGCCCGGGTCCGTGTGCAATACGGCGCCTTCCTGCACATTGCTGTTGGCGCCCACGGTGATGCGTTCATTGTCGCCGCGTAGGGTGGCGCCAAACCAGACGGAGGTATTCGCTTCCAGCGTTACCTTGCCGATCACGTTGGCCGTGTCGGCAACAAAAGCGGAAGCGTCAATCTGTGGCGCATCGGCGCCCAATTGGTAGAGTGTCATCGTTAGCCTGTGGCGGTGGTGGAAGCGCCGGGCGGGGCCGGACGCGGAAGTTTTGCTTGGCTTACCTGCTATATACGCTATTTTACGCTGTTGCAGGGCAAGTCCTGGCGCTGAGCGCCAATCCGGTATAATTATCGAACGGTCGTACTTTTGTGCCCGCACTATCTACAGACACAGCATGTGGCGCCATCCGCGCCACTTTCAAGGCAGGCAATCAGATGAAACCCATGAAACTTTCCCGTTCCGAATTCATCAACATCCGTGGCGCCCGCACGCATGTGCGCCACTGGGGCCGCGAAGGCGCACCCATCCTGTTCATGGTACACGGCTGGATGGACGTGGCTGCCTCGTTCCAGTTCGTCGTCGACGAGTTAGCTGGCGACTGGCACGTGATCGCTCCCGACTGGCGCGGCTTTGGCCTCAGCGACTATACGCAGTCCGACACCTACTGGTTCCCCGACTACCTGGCCGACCTGGACGCCATGCTGCTGCACTATTCGCCGGATGCGCCCGTGAACCTGCTCGGTCACAGCATGGGCGCCAACGTGGCGGGCCTGTACGCAGGCGTGCGGCCAGAGCGCATCGCCCGTTTCATCAACCTGGAAGGCTTCGGCATGATGGCAACGAAGCCGGAGCAGGCGCCGGGCCGCTACGCCAAGTGGCTGGACGAATTGCGCGAGCCGCCCGTCATGCGCAGCTACCCCACGCAAAGGGCCGTGGCCGAGCGCCTGCAAAAGACCAATCCGCGCCTGCCAGACGCGCGCGCCGCTTTTCTGGCCGAACACTGGTCGGCGCAGAATGAGGCGGGTGAGTGGGACATCATGGGTGACCCGCAGCACAAGCGCGTCAATCCCATCCTGTATCAAGTCGAAGAAGTGATGGCTTGCTGGCGCCGCATCACGGCGCCCGTGCTGTGGGTGGAAGCCAGTGAGACGAATATGTGGCAGTGGATGGGGCCCAAGGAAGAAGCGCGCATTGAAATCGACCGGCGTTTGGCCTGTATCAAGGATGTGCGCTGCGAGATGATGACGGACGCGGGCCACATGTTGCACCATGACCAGCCGCAAGCATTGGCGCGCCTGGTGGAAACATTTTTGGCATGATGTGTGTCGGGAACGCCGCAGCGCTATTTGACAAGCAGCGTACAATAAAAACTTCTTCCATGTTGAGCCCGTGCAGGGTATTGTTTTCACATGCTTAAAGTTGACCTGCATTGTCATTCGAATATTTCCGACGGTGTGCTCGCGCCCGCCGCCGTGGCTGCGTACGCGCACAAGGCCGGCGTCGATGTGTGGGCGCTGACGGACCACGATGAAGTGTCCGGCGTCGCCGCCGCGCGCACGGCCGCGCTGGAGCTGGGCATGCGTTTCGTGGCCGGCGTGGAAATTTCCATCACCTGGGCCGGCCAGACCGTGCACATCGTGGGCTTGCAAGTCGATGAAAACAATCCGGGTCTCGTGCAGGGCTTGCACCAGACGCGCTCGGGGCGCGACGCGCGCGGCCGCGAAATCGCCCGCCAGCTGGACCTGGCCGGCATCCCCGATGCCTATGAAGGAGCCTTGAAATTTGTCGGCAACCCTGACCTGATGTCGCGCACGCATTTTGCCCGCTACATCGTGGAAACGGGGGCATGTGCGAATATCCCCGACGTGTTCAAGAAATATCTGTCGGAAGGCAAGCCGGGCTACGTCGAGCACCGCTGGGCCACCCTGGCCGAGGCGGTGGGCTGGATACGCGGCGCGGGCGGCGTAGCCGTCATCGCCCATCCGGGCCGCTACCGCTTCAGCGACATGGCGCAAGGCGTGCTGTTCGATGAATTCAAGCAGCTTGGCGGCGTGGCCATCGAAGTCGTCACGGGCAGCCACAGTCCGGACCAGTATCCCGAATACGCGCAGCTGGCCAACGCCTACGGCTTCCTCGCCTCGCGCGGCACGGATTTCCATGCGCCGGGCGAGTCGCGCGTGGATTTTGCCAAGCTGCCGCCGCTGCCTGCCAACGTGACCCCCATCTGGCACGACTGGTTCTAAGGCACGGCTGGCCTGCGCCTGCCGCGCGGGGCTTGAAAAGTCGCGACCGTACACTTATCTTTTAGCTACTTCTGTTTTCCGGAGCCATCGTCCATGAAACGTATCGTCCTCTTTATCGCCACCAACCTGGCCGTGATGCTGGTGCTGTCGCTCGTGCTCAGTTTGCTCGGCGTGGGCAATCCGGCACGCGGCAGCACCCTGAACCTGGGCAGCCTGCTGGTGTTTTCGCTGGTGGTTGGTTTCACGGGATCGATTTTTTCGCTCTTGATCAGCAAACCGATGGCCAAGTGGAGCACGGGCGCGCGCGTCATCGACAACCCGACCTCGTCGACCGAGTTGTGGCTGGTCAATACCGTGCGCGCCCTGTCCGAGCGGGCCGGCATCGGCATGCCGGAAGTGGCCGTGTACGACGGCGATGCGAATGCGTTTGCCACGGGTGCCTTTAAAAATTCGGCGCTGGTGGCCGTCTCCACCGGCTTGCTGCAAAGCATGAATCGCGATGAAGTCGAAGCCGTGCTGGGGCACGAGATCGCCCACGTCGCCAATGGCGACATGGTGACACTCACCTTGATTCAGGGCGTGGTGAATACCTTTGTCGTCTTCATGGCCCGCGTGGTGGGTTTCTTTGTCGACAATGTGCTGTTGAAAAATAATAACCGCGAAGGCGGCGGGCGCGGCATCGGCTATTTCGTCACCGTGATGGTGTGCGAAGTCATCTTCGGCTTGCTCGCTTCCATCATCGTTGCCTGGTTCTCGCGCCAGCGTGAATTTCGCGCCGACGCCGGTTCCGCCAAGTTGCTGGGCAGCCCCACGCCGATGATGCATGCGCTGGCCCGCCTGGGCGGCGTGCCGCCGGGCGAGCTGCCCCAGTCGATGCAGGCGCTGGGCATCAGCGGCGGCAATGGTGGCTGGGGTGCGTTGTTCGCCACGCATCCGCCTCTCGAACAACGCATCGCCGCGCTGCGCGGCAGCGTACAATAATGATAACTTAACAAGCTGGTTCGCCAGAACGCTTACACATGAGTCAATTTTTCCATATTCACCCTGAGAATCCGCAATTGCGCCTGATCAAGCAAGCGGCGCAAATCATCCAGTCCGGCGGCGTTGTGGCCTTGCCCACCGATTCCTGCTATGCGCTGGTGTGCCAGCTCGACGACAAGGGCGCCGTCGAGCGTCTGCGCCGCATCCGTGGCGTGGATGAAAAGCACCATTTAACCCTGCTTTGCCGCGACTTGAGCGAGCTGGGCGTGTACGCCCGCGTTGACAACCGCCAGTTCCGTCTGCTCAAGGCGGCCACGCCGGGCGCCTACACCTTCATCCTGGAAGCGACCAAGGAAGTGCCGCGCCGCCTCAGTCATCCTTCGCGCAAGACCATCGGCCTGCGCGTGCCCCAGCACCGTATCGTGCAATGCCTGCTGGAAGAGCTGGGCCAGCCTTTGCTGGGCGCCACCCTGACCCTGCCCGGCGAAGAAGACAGCCTGACGGATGCCGACACCATCCGCGAACGCCTGGAGAAACTGGTCGACCTGATCATCGACGGCGGCGTCTGCGCGCATGGCCCCAGCACCGTGATCGACCTGACAGGGGAGGAACCGGAAGTGGTACGCTTGGGACGCGGCGACCCGGCCGTGCTGGGCTTGTAGAGGTTGGCGCAGGGCGCGGGATTTACCTATCTTTAATGACAACGTAAGAAAGGGGCTGGGACGCCTCTGGTAGAATCGCGGTCATGAGCGATTTCAATACAATAGTCCAGACCGTTGCGGTGTACCTGGTGCCGGTGCTGTTTGCCATTTCCCTGCATGAGGCGGCGCACGGCTACGCCGCCCGCTATTTCGGCGACCCCACGGCCTCGAACGAGGGCAGGCTGAGCCTCAACCCCATCCGCCATATCGATCCTTTCGGCACGATATTGCTGCCCTTGATGCTGTATTTCACGATCCAGGTGCCGTTCGGCTATGCCAAGCCGGTGCCCGTCGATTTCAGCCGCCTGCGCAATCCGAAGAAGCAGATGGCCTGGGTGGCGTTTGCCGGGCCTGGCGCCAATTTTGTCATGGGGCTGGGCTGGATGATTGCCTTTGTCGTCCTCAGCGTCCTGCCGCCGACGGAAATGGGCATGTTTTTCCGCAAGATGGCAGGCGCCGGCGTCAGCGTGAATGCGGCCATGTTTGTCTTTAACCTGATACCCGTGCCGCCCCTCGATGGCGGACGCATCATGACAGGCTTGTTGCCGATGCAACTGGCGCGTCCTTATGCCAGCATCGAGCGCTACAGCCTGTATGTCTTCGGCGCCCTGGTGCTTCTGATGTACACGGGCATCCTGAACCGCGCCTTGCTGGCGGCGATCGAATTTGTCATCGGCATTTTCCTCACCCTGGTCACGCCCCTGACGGCTCTGCTCACTTGATGCCCGCACCTTGATGGTCGCAAATAATTGATGGAAGTACCGATGCAAGTAACTGAACCAATAGTAGAAACTGAAGCGATTTCTGGCTGGCTGCGCCGCTGGGCGCCCCTGATCCCGGGCGGCGAAGTGCTGGACCTGGCCTGCGGCGCAGGCCGCCACGCGCGTCACATGGTGAGCCTGGGCCACCCCGTGATCGCGCTCGACCATGATCCGGAAATGCTGGAAAAGGCGGCCGGCACGGGCATCACCACGTCGCTGGTGGACCTGGAAGCGCCGGGCGCCGTATGGCCCTTCGCTCCCGGCCGCTTTGCCGGCATCGTCGTCACCAATTATCTGCACCGGCCCTTGCTGGACGCCATGATTGCCAGCCTGGCGCCCGATGGCGTGCTGCTGTATGAAACGTTTGCCGAAGGCAATGAGCAGTTCGGCAAGCCATCGAACCCGAAATTCCTGCTGCAGGAAGGCGAAATGCTGACCTGGGCGGTGCAGCAGGGCTTGCGTGTGGTAGCGTATGAGGATGGAAGAGTGGAACAGCCAAAAGCTGCTCTGGTGCAACGAATTTGCGCCGTGCGGCCGGATTTTCCACGGTTGGCAGCCCTGCTGCCGACGTTTTGAGCGGCCATACTATGTCAGAATGCACCACAGGCGCGGGCTATCCGCTACAATCGTTGTTTTATTTATCGGCGCTATAAACTTACTATGATCAAGGGCAGCATTGTAGCAATCGTCACCCCGATGCACGCAGACGGCAGTCTGGACTTTCCAGGTCTGCGCAAGCTGATCGACTGGCATATCGCCGAGGGTACGGACGGCATCGTCATCGTTGGCACCACGGGCGAATCGGCAACAGTCAGCGTGGAAGAACACTGCGAACTGATCCAATTGACCGTTGAGCACGCCAAGGGACGCATTCCTATCATCGCCGGCGCCGGAGGCAACTCCACGGCCGAGGCCATCAAACTGACGCGTTATGCGAAAGAAGCGGGCGCCGATGCTGTCCTGCAAGTGGTGCCGTACTACAACCGTCCTACCCAGGAAGGCATGTACCAGCACTTCAAGGCCATCGCCGAAGCCGTCGACATTCCCGTCATCCTGTACAACGTGCCTGGTCGCACGGTTGCCGACATGAGCAACGAGACCATCGTGCGCTTGTCCGCCATCCCGAATATCGTGGGCGTGAAAGATGCGACCGGCAATATCGGCCGCGGCGTCGACTTGCTGCGCCTCGTGCCAGCCGATTTCGCCGTGTACTCGGGCGATGATCCGACGGCCATGGCGCTGATGTTCTGCGGCGGACACGGCAATATCTCCGTGACGGCCAACGTGGCGCCGCGCGCCATGCACGAACTGTGCGTGGCAGCCATGGCGGGCGAGCGCGCCACGGCGATCGCCATCAATAACAAAGTTTTTCCGCTGCACCAGAAATTGTTTGTCGAGCCCAACCCGGTGCCCGTCAAATGGGCGCTGGCCGAAATGGGCCTGATGCCGGCCGGCATACGCTTGCCACTGGTGCCACTGGCTGAAAATTGCCATGCCACCGTGCGCGATGCCTTGCGCGACGCCGGCCTCCTGTCTTAAGGCCGAACTTCAAGCCCGGACTCGACCAGTCCGGACCTTCCCTGATTCCAGCTGCTACTTAGCTTCTTATCCAGTTACGACATGACTAATTGCAAGAAAACCCAACCGGCGCCTGCCACCATCGCCGTCCGCGGCATCGTCATCGGCGCCGTCGCAGCCAGCCTCGCGGGCTGTGGCATGATCAGTTCGGTAGTCGGCGGCGACAAGGTCGACTACAAGTCGGTCAAGAAAGCCAGCACCCTGGACGTGCCGCCTGACCTGACGCAATTGCAGCAGGACAACCGCTACTCCCTGCCGGATGCAAAAAACGGCGTGGCCACGGCTTCCGGCTACAACGCGCAGCGCAATGCAACGGCCGGCACGCCCGTCGTCGTAGCTGCTGACGGCACGGTGGGCGTCGTGCCTGTCACGGCAGGCGGCGTGAAGGTTGAGCGCGCGGGCAACCAGCGCTGGCTGGTCGTCAAGCAGTCGCCTGAAGTGTTGTGGCCACAGCTCAAGCAGTTCTGGGAAGATTCGGGCTTTAGCATCGCCATCGACCAGCCCACGGCTGGCATCATGGAAACCGAGTGGAATGAAAACCGCGCCAAGTTGCCGCAAGACTTCATCCGCAACACCATCGGCAAGGCCTTCGATTCGCTGTACTCGACCGGTGAAAAAGACAAGTTCCGCACCCGCGTAGAGCGCCTGGCCGACGGCTCGACCGAGATCTATATCAGCCACCGTGGCGTGGAAGAGGTTGTTACTGGCCGCGACAAGGAAACTACCACCTGGACCGCGCGTCCGAACGACCCGGGTCTGGAAGCGCAATTCCTGGCCAAGCTGATGACGCGTCTGGGCGCGGCCAGCGACGAAGCGCAAGCGAAGACGGCCGTGGACGCCGCCATCGTGCAGCCGCTGCACGCCAAGCTGGTGGGCGACGCGGCCACGCCGGCGCGCGCCATCGAAGTCGATGAAGGTTTCGACCGCGCCTGGCGCCGTGTCGGCCTGGCGCTGGATCGCGTCGGCTTCACGGTGGAAGACCGCGACCGCACGCAAGGCACGTATTTCGTGCGTTATGTCGATCCTGATGCGGTCAAGAAAGATGGTTTCTTCTCGAAACTGTTCAGCTGGGGTTCGTCGTCCGACAAGGACAAGGAAGCGCAGCGCTACCGCGTCCTGGTCAAGGCCGGCAATGGCTCGACCAGCCTGGTCAGCATCCTCAGCAACGAAGGCCAGCCCGATGTCTCGCCAGTGGCCGAGAAAATCCTGGGCTTGCTGAACGAGCAGTTGAAATAAACGGCTGCGACAGCGGCAGGTTTCAAAACCTGCCGCGATTTAAAAAGGCTGACCCGGGAAATCGGGTCAGCCTTTTTTAATGCTGATTGCCGCAGTTTTATCCGGCGGATAAAACTGCAGACGCAAAAAAGCCGGCCCGAGGGCCGGCTTTCTTTCCTGCGGGGTGCTAAATTACTTAGCAGCCGATGCAGCAGCCGAAGCAGCCGAAGCAGCGTCGGTAGCGGCCGAAGCGGCAGCCGAAGCAGCAGCAGCAGCGTCGGTAGCGGCCGAAGCAGCAGCGTCAGCAGCAGCAGCTGGAGCAGCTTCAACTACTGGTGCTGGTGCTGGTGCTTCAACTACTGGTGCTGGTGCAGGAGCTTCTTCTTTTTTGCTGCAAGCAGCCAGAGCAACAACCATCAGGGAGGCGATCAGCAGGGATTTTTTCATTTGTTTTCCTTAATTATTTCAAAAAATAAACCAATATTGTTGCGATGAATAATTACCGGTAATTATCGCTCGTTAGGTCGTCTTCGAAGGCTTTTCGTACCAGGTGGTGCCTGCCAGACAACGGAAACTTCCTAACCGAATATTATAGCGATTTTTGGTGCGTCGCAATAGGAGCAAGAGGCAAATTCGCAACTATTTTGTGATATCGCAATATTTGCCGAAGCAAATTGCAAGCAAGTGTAAGCGATTTGCGAAAGCGCGACAAAACGATATAAAAATAATATGTTTTATTGCGCTAGCGCAGAAGCCGCTATTTCACCTGCTGTCATACCACTTTGCGACGCCACGATCCCTCAGGCCAGTTCGATCCAGCCATCCTGATACCAGGTATATAAGGCATCCATCACGTCATCGGAAGCCTGGGCCACGGCGGCGCCATCGAGAGCGCGTTCGTTGGCCAGGGTTTCCAGGGCCGTTTTATCGGCCTTGCCAATGGCAAACGATTCGCCATTGATGAAGACATTCTTGCCACGATACAGCATCAGCGTCTTGCGCGACAACACCACACCCTTCTTCTGTGCGGCGTCCGCGAAGCGGCCCACCGTCAGCGGCTTGGACAGCGGCGTGAAAAACACATTGTGCTTCGGTTCCGACAGGTGTTCGCCCAGGAAAATGGTCACGTCTTCTTCCGTGAAGCGCACCTTGTTCATTTCTTCCGTGATGGTGCTGAGCATTTCGCGCGGGATCTCCGCCGGCTTGCCCGATGCTTTCAAGTCGGGATCGCTGTAAATGCCCGGCAAGTCGATCGAGTCGGCCATAAATTGCAGGAAAGCTTCACCCAGTTCCTGGAACGTGGGCGAGCGGAAGCCGATCGAATAGGTCTGGCAGTCGCCGATGGCCACGCCGTCGTGCGCGTAGTGGGGCGGCAGGTACAGCATGTCGCCCGGCTCCAGAGTGAATTCTTCGTCGGGCGTGAAGTTGCTGAGGATTTTCAGCGGCAAGCCGTCGATCAGGCTCAGGTCTTTCTGCGCGCCGATGCGCCAGTGGCGCTTGCCCTGGCCTTGCAGCAGGAACACATCGTAGGAATCGAAATGCGGGCCCACGCCGCCGCCATCGGTGGCGAAGCTGACCATCAGGTCGTCAAGGCGCGCGTCCGGCAGGAAGCGGAACTGGCGCAGCAGGGCGTCGGCCTTGGCGCTGTGCAGGTTGGCGCCCTGCACCAGCAAGGTCCATTCCTTCTGTTTCAGCGAGGGCAGGCTGGTCAGCGGGCCTTGCTGCATGTTCCAGTGGCCATCCGCATGGCTGACCAGGCGCGACTCGACGTGATCGAGGGTGGCCAGTTCGGCCAGGGCCTTGAAATCGAACAGCGCCTTGAAGCCAGGCACGGCTTGACGGATCAACAGGGGTTTTTTATGCCAGTAGTCGCGCAGGAATTGCGCCGGCGTGATATCGCCGAGGAGAGTTAATTTTTTCATGCGCCCATTATAACAACCGGAAATGCAGGAATGCGCCTGCCGTTGGCGGCGTGAAGGTATAATTTGCCAGCTTATACAATGAAAGGAAGCATAATGAAGATTGCCAAAAATACGGTCGTGACTGTCAACTACAAACTGTCAGACGCGCAAGACAATCTGATCGAAGACGGCCGCCAGCCTATGGTCTATCTGCACGGTGATTATGAAAACACCCTGCCGAAGATCGAAGAAGAGCTCGACGGCAAGGAAGTTGGCTATTCCAACACGATCCAGATCGAACCGGATGATGCTTTCGGTGAATACGATCCAGCCCTGGTCAAGGTCGAGCCGCGCAATCGCCTGCCTGAGCCGCTGGAAGTGGGCATGCAGTTCGAAGGCATGCCGGAAAGCGATTCGCCGGACGAAGAAGCGATGATCTTCACGGTCACCGATATCGCCGACGACAAGGTCGTTCTGGACGGCAACCATCCACTGGCCGGCATCGCGCTGCGCTTCTCGCTGACCGTCGCTGACGTGCGCGAAGCCACCGACGAAGAAATCGCCCATGGCCACGTGCATGGCGCACACGGCCATGACCATGGCGATGAAGATGATGAAGGCGAAGGCGAAGACGGCGATCACTTCCGCACGCATCCGATTCATTAATACTGCTTGTTCCAGGCCGGCGCTATGCCGGCCTGTTCGTTTGTGCCTCTGTTATTAACGGCGCACGGTCGACGCCTTGGCGCGCGCTTGCGCCGATGGCCGCGTGGCCCGTTGACGCACCTCAAAGAATGGCGTCTTGCCGGGCCGCACGGCGATGGCGGACCAGTCGTTGTCGATGCTGACGTGGCCCAGGTTGCCTTTCCAACGGATTTTTGGCCCCTCGGCGCTGGCTGCGGCCTTCTTGCTCTTGCCTTCCTTGCCATCCGCCTCGACAGTGCGCTGCGTATCGACCAGCAAGACCTTGCCGCTGAACTTCTTCGCCAGGGTGCGGATCTGCTTGCGCGGTCCGGCAAAGCCGTCCTGTTTCGAACTAAAGCTGGGCAGCAGCGAATGGTCGTCTTCGTTCAGCACACCCGCGTCGCCATCGGAAAACAGCACGATGCCGTCGAGCTTCTTGCGCTGCGCCATGGCGAACAGGCGCTGCAGCCAGGAACGGTTGGCCACCAGGCGGTCTTCGAATTCGCTGTTGCGTCCCGCTTCCGGTAAAAAATGGTTGTTATTCGCGGGCAAGTTGACGGTGGCAAACAGCACGCCGCCATATTCCCAGTGGGCGTTTTCCGCATAGCTGCGGAACTTCGCCGTCGATGACAGCCGCGACAGGGTCAGTTTGCGCTGGCCCAGGCTCTGATTGTCGGCAAAATACACGTCGCGCAAGCGGTTAAGGCGTTCGATGGCGTTGACTCTGCCGCGCGAATTGCGGCAGTTGGCCCAGTCGCTGGCCGACAGCGAGACGATCAGCGGCGGCCCGCTGGCGTCCAGCACATCCTTGCGCTGGCTGTACAACTTGTCGCTGCAGGACTCGCTGGTGGCCTTGATGCCGGTGGCAACCACGAAGGAAGCATTGAAGGCGCTGGTGTCGGCGATGGCTTTTTTCAGGGGAGCATCGTCCGGCCCCGCGTTGAATGAATGGCCCAGCACGGCAAACTCGAAGCCGGCCTGTTCGCTTGGTGCGGCCAGGGCCGCTTGCCATGGCAGGCTGGCAGCCAGCAGGCCGGCAGCCAGCAGGTGCAGGCTGGCGATGCTGCGCCGTATGGTCATGCGGCGGCCAGCCGTTTCAACTGATACAACTGTTCCAGCGCGTCGCGCGGCGTGAGCGCATCGGGGTCGAGCTCGGCGATGGCGTCGAGCAAGGCTTGCTGCGCCGCGTTCAGCGCGGCCAGTGGCGCGGCTTCCTCTTCTTCCTCCTGCGCATACGGATCGGCGGAGGGCAGCGCGAACAGGTCGCGCTGCGGCGTGGCATCCAGCGCCTGCGCTTCCAGGCGCGCCAGGTGCTTGCGCGCTGCCTTGATCACGGGCTGCGGCACGCCGGCCAGTTGCGCCACCTGCAAGCCATAGCTTTGCGAGGCGGGACCGGCTTGCACGGCGTGCAGGAAGACGATGCTGTCCTTGTGTTCGACGGCGGACAGATGCACGTTGGCGGCGCTAGGGTGACTGTCCGGCAATTGCGTCAGCTCGAAGTAGTGCGTGGCAAACAGGGTGAAACTGCGGCTGCTGTCGATCAGATGGCGCGCGATGGCCCAGGCCAGGGCCAGGCCGTCGAAGGTCGAGGTGCCGCGGCCCACTTCATCCATCAGTACCAGCGAATGCTCGGTGGCGCCGTTCAAAATGGCCGCCGATTCCGTCATTTCCACCATGAAGGTCGAGCGTCCGCCCGCCAGGTCATCGGTGGCGCCGATGCGCGTAAAGATGCGGTCGATGGGGCCGATGGTGGCGGACGCGGCCGGCACGTAGCTGCCCACGTAAGCCAGCAAGGTGATCAAGGCCACCTGGCGCATGAAGGTCGATTTACCGCCCATGTTTGGGCCGGTAATCAGCAGCAAACGGCGTTCGTTGACGAGGCGGCAATCGTTGGCGATGAAGCGTTCGATCTGCTTTTCCACCACCGGGTGGCGGCCTTCGATGATGTTGATGCACGGCTCGTCGACCAGTTGCGGCGCGGCCCAGTTGTGCTGCTGCGCGTGTTCCGTCAGCGCGTTCAGGGTGTCAAGCTGGGCCAGTCCCTGCGAAATGGTCTGCAAGGTGCCGATGTGCGGCGCCAGTTCGGCCAGCAGCAGGTCGTACAGCAGTTTTTCGCGCACCAGAGCCTTGTCTTGCGCCGACAGGGCCTTGTCTTCGAATACCTTGAGTTCAGGCGTGATGTAGCGTTCGGCGTTTTTCAGGGTCTGGCGGCGGCGGTAGTCGTCCGGCACCTTGTCCGTCTGGCCGTGCGTGACTTCAATATAGAAGCCGTGCACCTTGTTGTATTCGACGCGCAGGTTGGCGATGCCGGTGCGTGCGCGTTCGCGCGTTTCCAGGTCGAGCAGGAACTGGCCCGCGTTTTCCGACAGGGCGCGCAGTTCGTCGAGTTCGGCGTCGAAGCCGGTGGCAAACACGCCGCCGTCGCGCACCATGGCAGCCGGCTCCTGCGCCACCGCGCGCACCAGCAAGTCCAGGCAGGCCGTTGGCGTGGCCAGAGCCGCGTGGATGGCGGCCAGCAAACCGGTTTCGCCGCCCTGGCCAGGACCATAGCAGCGCACGACGTCGCCGCGCAGGGCCGGCAGTTGCAGCAGGCCGTCGCGCAGGGCAGCGAGGTCGCGCGGACGCGCCGACAGCAGCGCGATGCGCGTGGTAATGCGTTCGATGTCGGGCACTTGCGCCAGGGTGGCGGCGAGCGGACCGGCCGCTTCGCTTTGCGCCAGCGCGGCGATCGCTTCATGGCGCGCGCGCGCCACGTTCTGGTCGCGCCGCGCATGGTGCAGCCAGTGGCGCAGCATGCGCGAACCCATGGCCGTGCGGCAATGATCCAGCAAGGAGAACAGCGTAGGCGATTCCTGGCCGCGGATGGTTTCCGTCAGCTCCAGGTTGCGCCGCGTGGCCGCGTCCAGGCCGATGAATTCGCTTTCCGTTTCCGTGATCAAAGAGCGCACATGCTGCAGACCGCGTCCCTGCGTCGATTGCGCATAGCGCAGCAGCGCGCCGGCCGCGCCGAACGCGGCGCCGAGGCCATCGGCGCCAAATCCCGTCAAGGTCGCCACGCCCAGTTGATCGAGCAGGGCCTTGTGGCCACCCACTACATCGAAATGCCAGTCCGGCACGCGGTTGATGTGCGTGCCCGCATAGTCGTCAAACAGGTTGCCATTGTCGCCGCTCAAGATTTCAGCCGGCACGATGCGTTCCAGTTCCTGCTGCAAGCGCGCCGCCACGGTGCTGCTGTCGCCGGAAAACTCCAGCAGTTTCAAGGCACCGCTGGCCAGCGACAGCCAGGCCAGGCCCGTGGTGACCGTCTTGCGCTGCGTGATGCTGCACATGGCCAGCAGCGGGCGCTCGGCCTTCTCGGGCAGCAAGTCCGCATCCGTCAGGGTGCCGGGTGTGACCACGCGCATGACCTTGCGCTCGACAGGCCCCTTGCTGGTGGCCGGATCGCCAATCTGTTCGCAAATGGCCACCGACTCACCCAGCTTGACCAGCTTGGCCAGATAGCCATCGAGCGAATGAAACGGCACGCCGCACATCTTGATGGGATTGCCGCTGGCCACGCCGCGCGCCGTCAGGGTAATGCCCAGCAGGCGCGAGGCTTTTTCCGCATCCTCAAAAAACAGCTCGTAGAAATCGCCCATGCGGTAGAAGACCAACATCGTCGGGTGATTTTCCTTGATGCCTAAATATTGCTGCATCATGGGAGTAAGCTTTTCAGCCGAATTTTTCTTTGCCGCGGCGGCGTTGATTTCTTTTGGGACGGTGGTCATGTGTTCTTTGTCGTTGGTCCGGCGGCAGGGAAAGGCGTGCCTGCCGGGCTGTGTGTGGTGCTGTGTGCGTTCAAGGCCGCGCTGTCAGGCGATGCTTGAGTCCAAGGCCGTCATTTTACCGCTTTCGGCAGGCGGGGCGGCGTATTGCGTGCGGATGTGAAAAAGCCGCGCCGGTGGGGGCGCGGCTTGGGTTACTTACCGGCGGCAGGTAATGGCAAGCTAGCTCTCGCCAGAACGCCGTACTGGCCAGGTATGTCGTCATGAATTCACGCTATCGATATAAATGCCGATGAAAGCCGAATGACGAATCGAGTCGTGCCTTGGATGTAAGGAAAGGCAATATTAGCCGTAGGTCGACGTTCCGCCAACTGAGCTTTCCGGATCGAAAGAGAAGACGCGCAATTCTGGCTGCACATCTTCACCGCGCATGATGCGCACGGTCATGACGAAAGACAATTCCCAACGGCCAGCAGCATAGCCTACGTCCAGGTTGTGTTTCCATTCCTGGCGGATGCGGTGCAGCGGAGCTTGATCTGGTTCACCCAACAGCTGTTGGATCTCGAAGTCCAACGGTAAATGGTAAGTAGCGCCCACGGCTTGCAAGAACGGCGATGGCGGCGAATAAATCGTGGGTACTTTGGGGCCAATCTGCGTCAATTGCGGTACGGTGATGATGCAGCAATCAACGATCTGGAACGACGTGAAACCGCTTTCCTTGGAGCCGCAGCAAGTGACATCCAAGTATACATGCTGGCCTTTCTGGAAGTGCACACCGCCCATGTAGGGCCCATGGCGGGGATCGGCCGTACCGTCACAGGAAGTGAAATTATAGTCGAGCTGATTGGTAATCTGGTCTGCATCAAAATGTACGGATAACTTCATCCAAGGGCTGACAGGCGTCATGTCTTAAGGTCTCTTTTCAAGTGGATAATAAATTGCTGATAGCGAGCATCTCGTTTGAGGTTCAATAAATCGGGCGCGGACTCGATCAGGTTGATAGGGTAGCCGAGCTTGCTCGCTTCTAGTAATGCCGCCAAGGCTGCGTCGCGGTTTCCCGTTAACTCATATGTCAGGGCCGCTCTAAATTGTAGGTCGGATAGTTTTGGGGCGATGCCAAGGGCCTTTTCTATCCTCATCGTTGCCGCTTTTTTTTCACCTACATAAGCGAGGTACATTGCCATGCGTGAATTGAGGGTGGCGTCTTCCGGCATGAGGGCCAAGAGTGGGGTCAGCAATTCAATGGCCCGCCGGTACGAGCGCTGCGACGCTGCGGCCTGCGCTGGTATCCAGCGTTGTGCATCTGCAAGATTCGCCCATAGCTGATAGGTGCCCGGATTACCCTTGGCCGAACCAACCGATTTCTCAAATGCCTGCACTGCACCTAAATAATCGCCTTTGGCGAATAGTGACGTGCCTAGATTTGTGTACAACTCCCAATGCGGCTGGAATTGCAGGCCCTGTTGAAGCACGCGTAACGCTTCGTCATTGCGATCTTGACGCAGCAGTACGGCATTTAGATAGGCATATCCGTTCACCGATTGCGGATCAAGTTCAATGCTTTTTCGATATGCCTTTTCTGCACCTGCATAATCGGCCTGCTTATACATCATGATTCCCTGCATGATAGGAAAAAGTCGCTCTTTGGGATGCAGGGTTATTGCGCTATCGAGTAATTTTTTTGCCAGTTCAAATTTTTGTGTAAAGACCAGTGACCTTGCTTTTCCGTATAGGCCCAGTACGTTTTGCGGATCCAGATTCAATGCCTTGGACACTGCAATTTGAGCATCTTCCTGTTTTCCTTGGAACTCCAGGACCCAGGAATGTGCCACATGGGCGAGCGCTAATTGATTATCCAATGCGATTGCCTGTTGGGCGCTGGCGTCCGCACGCTTCAGCCAGACCATATCGCGGCCATTGCCTATATAGCGCAGGGCGTATGCCAACGACAGCCCGGCTGATGCTGCCGCATTGGATGCATTGTGTTGCAATACTGTACTGAAATGTTTGATCGCCTGTTCCTGGCTGCTATCTCGATCAAACACCCGCAACGCCTCCATCCCCGCCGCCATGCTGGCCATTTCCGAATACGGCGCAGGTGCTTTCTCGCCCGTGACGAACGATTTGACGGCCGGAATGATATTGGGTAGCTGCCATCCCGCCAGTACTGCCAGCAGCGCCACGCCCGCGCCCCATTTCAGGGTGCGCTTGCGGGGTAGGGGCAGGCGGATGGAGACGCTGGCGGGCGGTTCTTCCTTCGCGGGTATCTCGTCCGCAAGGGGCTTGGCCAAGTTGAGCGGTTCGCCGCGCTGCGTCCCTAGCGCCTCGCGCACATCGCGCATGGTGCGTGGCCGCTCGGCCGGTTCGTGCGCCGTCATCGCGCGCACGAGGGCGTTGATGGCGGGCGGCACCGAGTCCGGCAGGTCGGGCCACGGTTCCGTCGCCTGCATGTGGGCGGCGGCCAGGGCCAGGCCGTTCAGGTGGGCGAAGTGGCGCTGGCCAGCCAGCATTTCGTACAGCATGGCGCCCAGCGCGTAGACGTCGCCGCGCGTGTCGGGCAGGCGGCCCATCAGGCGCTCGGGCGCCATGTAGGCGATCGTGCCCTGCAAGTCGCACAGGGTGGTCGTTTGCGTCGCTTGCGGGTCGATGTGGCGCGCCAGGCCGAAGTCGAGGATGCGCACCTTGCCGCTTGCCTCCAGCATCAGGTTCGACGGTTTCAAGTCGCCGTGCACGAGGTCCATGGCGTGCGCCTCGTCCATGGCGTCGGCGATCTGGTAGGCGATGTCGAGCGCGGCCTGCAGGTCAGCTTTGCCGCTGTGCATGAATTGCCCCAGAGTTTGGCCTTCGACCAGTTCCATGACGATGGACTGGCTTGTGCCCTGGCCCTCGATGGCGAAAATGCGCACGAAGGCTGCATGCTTGAGCGAGGCGGCCAGGCGCGCTTCATTGATGAGTTTTTCGGGATGCAGCACGTCGGCTTGCGGCTTCAGCCGCTTCAGCGCCACGCTGCGGCACAGCTTGGCATCCCAGGCTTCGAATACATGGCCGAAACCGCCTTCGCCCAGCAAGCGGCGCACTTCATAGTGCCCGCTGATCGTGTCGTCGTGCGACGGGGTCTGACGCAGGGAGTCGAGCAGTTCCATATACCTTGGCTTCAGAGTGCATCAGCGTGGACGTCAAGCATCGAGAGGGTCAATGCGATGCTTGAGTGCCCAAGATGATTGATTTTGAGTAACTTCCTGATTTAAAACGATTGTTTCGAATAAGTCAATTAATATTGGCAAGGAGTGAACAAAAGTTGCCATGCCAGCGCCGGGATGGCATTCCTTGCTGATGCATGCAATCTTGTTCAAACTCAACTTTCTTCGTTCCCGCTTCCTTAATAATGCAGACGAGGCTGTACCGGCATGTGCTGATCAGGCGAAGGAGGCTGGCATGGATGAGTTGCTGCAATACTACGAGCGCGAACTGGGCACCTTGCATGCGCACAATCAGGCGTTTGCCTGGCGCTATCCGGCCATCGCCGGCGCCTTGGGCATCGTGGGCGGTGACCTGGGTACCACCGACGATCCGCACCTGGCGCGCATGTTGCAGGCGTTTGCCATGTTCAATGCACGCACGGCCAAGCGCCTGGCCGATGGCTTCGGCACTTTCAGCGAAACCTTGCTGGAAGTGAACTTTCCTCATTATTTGCGCCCGTTTCCTGCCTGCGCCATTGCCCGCATCGATAACGACGCGGCCACGGTAACCGAGTTGTCCATGATCCTGCGCGGGACGCTCATGCAGGCGGCCGAGCATCAGGGCGTCACCTGCAAGTTCACGACCGCCTACGATGTCGCCGTGGCGCCGCTGCGCCTGTCCGAGGTGCGCTTCCAGTCCATCGTGGCGGCGCCGCCCACAGTGCGCCTGGCGCCGGACTTGGGGGCGGCGATCAGCATCACGCTCGAAGCGACGGGCGCCACGTCCACGCTGGACGGGCTGCCGCTGCCGGCGCTGCGCCTGTTCCTCGACGGCGAGCCTTCGTTTTGCGCCACCTTGCGCGACAGCCTGTTCCTGCGTGCGCGTTGTGCCTATGTGGAAGTCGATGGCGTCTGGCAGGCGTTGGACGCAGTGCCCTTGCATCCGGTCGGCTTTGCCGCCGAGGATGCCTTGCTGCCGGCCATGGCCGCCTCGCATCCCGCTTACCGCTTGCTGGGCGAATGGTTTGCCTTTCCGGACAAGTTCAATTTCGTCGACCTGGACCTGGCCGCGCTATGCCCGCAGTTGCCGCTGGCCTGCCGGCGCTGCACCGTGCACCTGCTGCTGGCCGACGTGCAGGCCGATGCGGATATCGCGCGCATCTTGCGGCCCCTGTCCGCCAGGCATCTGCTGACGGGATGCACGCCCGTCGTCAACCTGTTCCGCCAGGCGGCCAATCCCATTCGCCTGACGCACGCGAGTGCCGAGCATGTGCTGCTGCCATCGGTGCGGCAGGCGCATTGCTACGATATTTATAAGGTCGATAGCGTGCATGTCCTCAGTGAAACGCAGAGCGGTGGCGCACTCGATGCGTTTCACCCCTTCTATTCGATGCGCCATGGCGAAGCGGGCGGGCGCCAGGGGCGCTATTGGGTGACGCGGCGCGACGAAGACATGGCGTTGAGCAATCCTGGTTATGACATGCGCATCGCCTTTGTCGACGGCGTCATGCAGCCGCTGCACGACGCGACGCAAACGGTCTCCATCATGCTGACCTGCAGCAACCGCGACTTGCCAAGCCGTTTGGTGTTCGGCAATGCCACGGGCGACCTGCACCATGACGGCGTGGCCAACGCCTTGCCGGTGCGCCTGCTGCGCAAACCCAGCGCGGCCTGCCGCTTTCCTGCGGGCGCGGCGTCGCATTGGCGGCTGATCGCGCAATTGTCCCTGAACCATCAGTCGCTGAATGAACAGGGCTTGCCGCTCTTCAAGCAAATACTCGAGCTGTACAACTTGCCCGGTTCGGCCAGCGCGGCGCGCCAGATCGCGGGCATGACCGGATTGCGCCAGCGCGCCGCCAGCACCTGGCTGCACGATGAGGCGGGCGGCAGCCTGGTCTTCGGCATCGACGTCCTGCTGTTCGTCGATGAAGAAGCCTATGTCGGCAGCGGCTTGCATGCCTTTGCCCAGGTCATCGAACGTTTTCTTGGGCTGTATGTGCACCTGGCCGCGTTTACCCGCCTGATCGTCTTGTCGCAGAAGACTGGAAAGGAGTTGCTGTGCTGCCTGCCGCGCAATGGAAACCAGACGCTGGTGTAGTCGCGCGCCTGCTGGCCGATCCATCCGGCACCGGCTTCTTTCAGGCGGTGCGCCTGCTGTCTGCCTGGCTGATGCAGCAGGGCATTTCGCAGGAGCAGGTGTTTGAGGATTGCCTGCGCCTGCACGGCAGCGCATCGCTGTCGTTTGCGCCGGGCGAAATCGAACAGCTGTGGCTGGAACCGCAGGCGGACGGCGAAACGCAGGTGCATGTACAGGCGGCCATGCTGGGTTTTTTAGGCGTGCATGGCAGCTTGCCGCTGCATTACACGGAAACGCTCGCCCGCCACGAGCGGCAAACGGGCGATGGCGGTGCCCGTGCCTGGCTCGATATGCTCTCGCACCGCGCGCTGGCCTTGTTTTATCAAGCCTGGGCCCGCTACCGTATCGAATGCCAGCAAGACGCCGACGGCGGCGATTTCCTGCCCTTGCAACTGGCACTGGCGGGCGCCTGGCCTGCCGAGGTGGCCAGGCAGGAGGATGGCTTGCCTGCGCATGTGCTGGCCCATTACGCGGCCTTGTTGCGGCATCGGCCCGTGTCGGCCGACGTGATGCAGGCGCTGCTGGCCGAATATTTTGGCGTGCCCGTGCGTATGCAGCGTTTTATTGGCGCCTGGTTTTGGCGCGCGGCGCAAGAGCGCACCTTGCTGGCCAACGCGCATGCACGGCTGGGGCAGGGCGCTATGCTGGGCGAGCGCTGCCGGCGCGCCGACTTGCGCGTGCGCCTGGTGCTGGGGCCGCTGGCGCGCCATGTCTACGAGGATTTTTTGCCCGGCCGGCCAGGCGCGCTGGCCCTGCGCCAGATGCTGGCGCTGTTTGGCTTGCCCTGCATGAGTTTTGAGATACGCCTGGTGCTGCGCCGGGAAGACGTGCACACCTGCATCCTGGGCATGGGCGCCAGCCTGGCGGAGGATGCCTTTTTGGCCGACAAGTTGCCGAGCCGTGAGCGTGACGACATGCATTACGACATTCGATTCGATGGTTCCGCCTGAGACCGCCTTGAATGATGGCCCCCGCTGACTGTTGGAAGGAAGAAAATCATGGAAGACTACACGCAATGGCTGGTCGTGGACAAGGTCTTGACTGCAGGCAATCGCGCCTTGCGGCTGCGCCTCGCTTACCCGGAAGGCATCAATGAGGATATCTTGCTGCCTCAGCGCATCAGCGGCAGCGAGGCCATCTGCAGCGGGATCGAGTACCGCATACTGTGCGTGGCCACCGAGGCGCAGTTGCCGCTGAAACAGTTCATCGCCGTGCCAGCCGAATTGCAAATAGTGACCGACCAGGGACAGTTGCGCAGGGTCTGCGGCATCGTCGCCGAAGCGAGCGCCGGGCAGAGCGATGGCGGCCTGGCCACTTATCAGCTGCTGCTGCGCGACGGCCTGGCCTTGATGGAAAAACGCATCAACACGCGCGTGTTTCGCAATAAAAATGAGTTGCAGATCGTCCAGCTCTTGTTTGACGAATGGCGGCAGGGCAATAGCGTACTCGCGGCCAGCCTGGATTTGACCATCGATGCGGCGCTGGCCGCGCGCAGCTTGCCCGTGCGCGAATGCACGATGCAGCATAATGAGTCTGATGCCGCCTTTATCCGCCGCCTGCTCAGGCGCTGCGGCATCGCCTGGTGTTTCCAGGCGGGAGCACCGGCCAGCCCGAACGCCGTGGACGTGCCCGTGCATACCCTGCTGCTATTCGACGACGCCGGCCGTCTGGCGCAAAACGCGGCCGGCACGGTGCGCTATCACCGCGATGACGCCACCGAGGAAAGGGATGCCGTGACGGCCTGGAGTGCCGTGCGCCGCTTGCAACCCGGAAAGTCCGAACGCTACAGCTGGGACGATGGCCACCCGCACAGTTCGCAATTCATGGCCACGCAGTCACACGGCGGCGTGGATCAGGGCGGTAATGGGAATCGCCTGGCGGCCAGCCTCGACGACTATATCGTGGAGCCGCCGCTGGCCGCTGCCAGCCACGACGCATTGCGGCAACTGGGCCAGCTGGCGATGGCGCGCCACGATATGGACAGCAAGTGTTTCCAGGGGGAAGGCTGCGTGCGCGACTTTTGCGCGGGCCAGTGGTTCAGCCTGCAAGGGCATGCCGAGATCGACAGCCACCCGGTGGCCGAGCGCAGCTTCGTCGTCACGGCCTTGAGCGTGGCGGCCAGCAATAATTTGCCCACAGGCCTGGATGCCCGGGTCGAACGCCTGTTTGCGCAGAGCGGCTGGCAGTGCGATGCCGGGTCTGAGCAAGGCACAGGCGCGGACGGCTCGCCGGTTTTGCGCTACCGTAACCGTTTTACCTGCGTGCGGCGCGGCATCGCCATCGTGCCCTCCTTTGATCCGCGCAGCGACTTCCCCGTCGTCCGCCTGCAAAGCGCGCTGGTCGTCGGGCCTGCCGGCGAAGAAGTGCATTGCGATGCGCAGGGGCGCGTCAAGGTGCGTTTTGGCGCCACGCGCGCGCCGGACCACGCGCATGCCAACGGCTCCGGCGCTTCCGATACGGAGCGCGACTCAGCCTGGGTGCGCGTGGCATCGAGCTGGAGCGGCAATGGCCCGGGCAGCGGCAAACAATGCGGCACCTTGAGCTTGCCGCGCATCGGCGCGGAAGTGCTGATCGATTTTCTTGGCGGCGACCCGGACCGGCCCATCATCGTCGGCCAGCTGTACAACGCGGTGGGTGCACCGCCGGGCTTGAGCGCGCACGGCGTTTTGCCGGGTAACCGTTATCTGTCCGGCATGCGCAGCCGCGAAGTGCGCGGTGGGCGCGGCAACCAGCTGTGCTTTGACGACACCCCGGCGCAGATCAGCGCGCAACTGGCCAGCGACCAGGCGGTCACGCAATTGAACCTCGGCTATCTGGCCGAACCGCGCAGTGATGGCGCCGGGCAGCAGCGCGGCGACGGCTTTGAATTGCGCAGCGACGCCAGCGGCAGCGTGCGTACGGCCCGCTCGCTGCTGATTTCGGCCTGGAAACAGCTGGGCGCCAGCGGCAAGCAACTCGATGGCAGCGAGCATGCCGCCGTGCTGCAGGAGTGCCTGGAATTGTTGACCTCCCTGGGCGAGTTTGCCGCCCAGCACCAGGCGCTGGCGCTGGACGCGGCTGGCAGCAAGGCGCTGGGGGCGGCCATTGCCGCCGACCAGCCCGCCGTCAGCATCACGGCGCCCGAGGGCGTAGCGCTGAGCACGCCCAAGACCATCGTCGGCAATGCAGGCACGAATATCGACCTGGTGGCGCAGCAGCATCTGCAACTGAGCGCGGCCCAGCGCTGCAACGTCAACGCGGGCAAGGGCATTTCCCTGTTCGCGCACAAGGACGGCATCGTGCAGGTGGCACATTTCGGTAAATTTTTGCTGCAAAGCCAGCACGACCTGCTGCAGGCGGACGCCGCCAAGGACATCCGCCTGACGGCCGGCACGCGCCTGGTCGGCGTGGCGCAGGATGAAATCACCTTCATGACGGCTGGCGGCGCCTACCTGAAACTGTCCGGCGGCGCTGTGGAACTGGGCGGCCCGGGCGCGCTGACGGTCAAAACCGACGGTCACCACTGGAACGGCCCGGCCAGCATGAAAGGCGAGCTGCCCACCTTCGGCGAGGGCGAGCTGGGCCGCGTGCCGCGCTTGTTGCGTCCCACCGACGGCCTGCCCGTCGAAGGCGTGGAAGTGCACATCGAGCGCGAAGGCGACAGTCCCATGACGGGCGTCAGCGGTGCCGACGGGCGCGGACCGAAGGTGGCGACCGATCATCTGCAGCGGCTGAAGGGCTTTTTCTTCCGCCGCCGTTCCTGAATCCCGACATCGGAGACCACACCATGTTGTTCGATCCCCATCCACCGCTGTGCGACGACCCCGAAATCGATATCCTCGGTCAATTTTCCTGCAGCGCCAATTTCCAGAGCAGCGACCGGGACACGCTGCAACAGTTGCCGCTGCCCGGCGTCATTATCTTCGTGCACGGCGTCAATTCCGATGGCGAGTGGTACGCGGCGGCGGAAGAGGGATTGTGCAATGGCCTCAATGAGCGTCTCAAGCGTTGCTGCCATCATTTGCAGCACCGTGGCGTGGAAGGCGGCGAACTGAAAGCGGTCAATTATGGCGCCGAGATCACGGCCGAAGGCTTTCTCCATCCGGAGATGTCGGCCGACACCTTGATCCGCGATGCCGGCACTTTTTCTCCCGTGATCCGCTTTCGCTGGGGCTACAAGGCTTCCGGCGAAGAACTGCAAAAGTATGGCAAAGGCATCTACCTGAACGAACAGGATTACTGGGGCGGCGGCCCGTTTGCCAACGGCTGCAGCGCGCTGGCCGACTTGTGGAAGGAAGGGCTGAGCGAGGATCTGTTCTTGTGGAACACCATCCAGCACATGAATCCCTTCCCGGAACGGCAGGTGTACAGCTGCCCGCCGCGCCCGTATTTCGTGCTGGCCGCCTATCGTCTGGCCCGGCTGGTCGAAGCCATCCGCCAGCAGCAGGCCGACGTGCCCGTCACCATCGTGTGCCACAGCCAGGGCACGATGGTGGCGATGGCGGCCGCTTTTCTCGGCGCGCGCCTGCCCAAGGTGCAGGACAATTTTCCCTGCGTGGCCGACAACTATGTCATTTGCAATTCGCCGTACAGCCTAGCGAAAAGCAATGGCTCCGAGAACTGGGTGGCCAGCAATCTGCGCGCGGCGGATGGCAGCACGGGCAGGGTGACGGTGCAGGCGCGCATAGACACCTTGAAAAACTTCTTTGCCATCATCGGCCAGCGCGCCAGCCTGGGCGAGGCGCAGACAGACGAGGAAATCGACCGCTGCATGGCCAACGCGCAGCACGGTTTTTCGGCTGCGGCGGACCGCGAGCAATACGGGATTGCCGGCGCCGCGCGCGGGGGAAAGAAATCATCATATGGCAGGGTGACCATCTATTGCAATCCGCACGATGTGGTGGTGTCGTCCGTCGCCATTGCTGGCATCGGCTGGCGCGGCTTGTCGGGCTCGCTGGCCAAGGATAGCAAGGACGGCGGCGAGCTGGCGGCCACGGGGGCCGCAGGCGTGTGCGTGCAGCGCGTGTTTGCCCAGGGTTTTGAGGTGGGCAAACAGGGCAGCTATCACTACTGGAGCGATCACTGGCGCAAACCTGCGCCGGGCGGCAAGGACTTCTGGTTTCCGGCGCAGAAATATGCGTCGTATTCCATCAAACAAGGCGTCGAGGCCAGCCAGGGCGCCTTTTCCACCATCCTGACGGTGGGATTGGCGCCTTTGTTTATCGTGGCAACGGGCCTGGCTCAAAGCCCCTGCAATGCCTCGCCCCACAAAGACTGGAAAATCGAACTGAACGCGCCCGACCTGCTGCCGCCCTTCCAGCCGCAGTCCTTGCGCTTTGGCCAGACAAGCGAAGAATTCGACGAAGGCTACGCGCCGCCCGGCGAATCGCGCCAGGCGGGCAAGCAGCGCGCTGCCGGCGACGATTACCTTGCCAATCATGAGATTCCGCCCGGCGGCCTGCAGGGGCAGGCGGGGAAAAGTGTAGCCAAACGCATGGACAGCGCCAGGGGCACGGCCGATGACGAGGCGCGCCTGCGATTCGAGCAGCGCGCGGTGATACGCGCGCAAGCCGTACGGGAAGGAAAAAGTCCCGCAGGCCAGAAAGTCCAGCAGGAAATGCCCAACGCCACGCCCGACGCCGAATACCAAGCATGGCGCAGCAATCGGATCGAGGAAATGATGTCCAGCCAGGCCGGCGCCTATGCCACCGACCATTCCACGATCATGACCAACCCCATGCACGCAGAGCGGGCGCTCGCGTATGACGTGGCGATAGGCGTGTGCCGCATCAAGCCGGAGCAGTTGCGCAAGTTGAGGGTGGCGGCGGATTGGCGGTTGTTGAGAGCGCTAAATAATACTGAATCCGCTAAATTGTTCGAAGAATATTTTAATGATGGGAAATTGCATGGTTTGACCATCACTCAATGGTCTCAGCAGACTGGTGGGGAGTGGAGTCTTCCTGCATCCATAGTTGACGTGAGAGAAAACCCTGCTCCTGATTCGCATCCCAATTCCGGTGAGCGAGCATTTAACTAAAGCCCATTTCGTAGCTGGATATTGAATTTTTAGTGTATTGCAGAGTTGTTCCAATTTTTTGGAGGCTATACCGTGGTTAGATCTATACTTTTCTATGCGCTCGGTACGTTTTTGATTGTCTTGATTCTGTCAGCCTGTGTACGCTTGCGTACGCCTACAAGCACAAAGGTGGTATCTGTAACCCCAAATACTCCTATGCCAGTGGCGCGGCCATTCATGGCCCAAGTCGTTGGTTTGCAATGGCTAAATCCTTTGCAGCGTAGAGACTATCCAACTGAGTGGCAGTTACTTTGGACCCTCGGCTTGGCACGACCGAATCCGAACGATGACATGGTAAAAGAAAAACCTGAAAAATACTCTAAGTTGCAAAGTATTGCCTCCATTGCCATAGGCAATGAAGGCACCGAAACTTTCGATGGATACCATGAAAAATACATTAATGAATTAATGAACTTGTACCATGATGTGTATTACTCTGATCCAGAATATTTTTACAATGTTCATTCAGCCGAGGACAAGTCACGCTGGCGAGAGTTGGCTGGTATCCATATCGAGTATGCCCTGCCAGAAGGTAAGCTCGATCCGGTAGAAACGATAGCATTTGTGCGCAAAAGAGTTGCAAGGACTTTTAGCATCGGCAACATCCACTCTCCCACCCTCTGGACCCGCTCCACCCCACCTGACGTCCGCATCACCACGGGCGGTCCCAACGCCGGTTTTACGTCACTTTCCGCCGCGCTCGACTATCTGCAAAGCCACCCCAAGGAAACTGTCTGGGCCATGAACTGGGATGCGCCCAGTAGACCGCTGGACAGACAGATCAACGAAAACCTGGTGCTGCTGGTGCTGGCCGGCCCCGACTTTAAAACGGAGCGGGCGCCGCTGGCGTGGCTAGGCTATCCGAGTACCAAACAGGTCGCCGATTTCGAAGTCAAAAAGGGCGAACCACCGCGCCTGGTGCAGGCGTGGACGGCGGCCATCGAAGAGGCTGCAGCTAAGGCCAATCAAGCGGAGACCGGGATCGGTTACGTCATCCACGACGCCGGCAATACGCAGCAGGATTCGTCCGCACGACTCGGTGCGCTGGCGCAGACGCTCACTCTGCAATTGCCGGAATTTGACTTTCTCAAGCAAAGCTTCAATCTGACGGCCGTGCTGGGCGAGACGGGCGCGGGTACGGCCCTGACGAACGTGGCGCTGGGCATCGCCTACGCGCACCATTTCGGTAAACCCGTGCTGGTGGCTGGCACCAGCGACCTGCTTGCCCCCGTGGCGCTGGTGGTGGCGCCGCCCGCTGTCGTGCGGCCGATCCGGCCCGACAAGCCGTGGTTCCGCGCGCGCAGCGGCAACCATGCGTATTTGCCCTGGTGGGGCTTGCGCCACGATGCGCGCGAGTATTACCAGGGGTTTTCGCAATGAGGCGTTTTACCTATTCAAGGAGAAGAGCATGCGCGGCGTGATCCGTTTGAACGACCCCACCACCCATGGCGGCAAGGTGGTGGGTGCGGCGCCGAGCAGTACGGTGCTGGGCGTGGCCGTGGCGCGCAAGGGGGACCCTTGCGTGTGTCCGATCAAGGGCCACGTGCGCTGCGTGATCGCCGAGGGCGATCCGCAGGTGCTGATCGATGGCGTACCCCTGGCCTTTGACGGGCACAAGACCAGCTGCGGCGCCAGCCTGATGTCCACCGTAGGCAACAGCGGGCGCGGTTAGCGCAGGCTGGCGTCGATAGCCATGCCCAGCTTGTCGACGATTTCATCGACGTGGCAGGCGGCTATGATGTAGGGCGGCGCCAGCAGGATGTGGTCGCCGTGCAGGCCGTCGATGGTGCCGCCCATGGGGTAGCACATCAGTCCGTTTTGCATGGCGTGCGCCTTGATGCGCGCGTGCAGGCGGCGGGACGGGTCGAACGCCTGCTTGCTGGCGCGCTCCTGCACTAGTTCCAGGCCCAGGAACAGGCCGCGTCCGCGGATGTCGCCCACGTGCGGATGGTCGCCGAAACGTGCATGCAGCCGCTCTTGCAGCAAGTCGCCCATGGCGCGCACATTGGCCAATAAATCGCGTTCCTCGATCTGCCGCTGTACGGCGAGGGCGGCGGCGCAGGCCGTGGCGTGGCCGATATACGTGTGGCCATGCTGGAAGAAGCCGGTGCCGGCGCGGATCGTGTCGCGGATGTCCTTCGATACCATCACGGCGCCGATGGGCTGGTAGCCGGCGCCCAGGCCCTTGGCGACGCAGATCAGGTCGGCCGTGATGGCTTCTTGCTCGCAGGCGAACAGGCTGCCCGTGCGCCCCATTCCGCACATGACTTCGTCGAGGATCAAGAGGATGCCGTGGCGCTGGCAGATGTCGCGCATGCGCGCAAAATAGCCGGTGACGGCGGGCAGGGCGCCGGCCGTGGCGCCGACAACGGGCTCGGCAATGAACGCCATGACCTTGTCCGCGCCCAGTGCGGCGATATTGTCTTCCAGCTCCTGGCCCAGGCGCGCCACGTAGTCGCCATCTGTTTCATGGGCTGGCTGGTCGCGCCAGGCGTAGCATGGCGACACATGCGTCACGTCGACTAGCAGCGGCTCGAACTGCTGGCGGCGCCAGGCATTGCCGCCCGTGGCCAGCGCGCCCAGGGTGTTGCCGTGATAGCTCTGGCGGCGCGCGATGACGTGGCGGCGCTGCGGCTGGCCCCGCTCCACGAAATACTGGCGCGCCATTTTCAACGCGCTTTCCACCGCTTCCGAACCACCCGAGACGAAATACACGCTGTCGATGCCGGCAGGCGCCCGCTCGACAAGGAAATCGGCCAGCTGCTCCATCGGCTCGGTGGTGAAAAACGAGCTGTGCGCGTATGCCAGCGTGGCAATCTGCTGCTGCACGGCCGCGATCACGGCGGCATCCGAATGGCCGAGGCAAGAGACGGCGGCGCCGCCGCAGGCATCCAGGTAGCGCTTGCCGTCGCTGTCGATCAGGTAAGGGCCGTCGCCGCCCGTGGCGACAGGGTAAGTGGCGGTCAGGCTGCGGTGGAAGACATGGCTCATGGCATCGCTTTCTTGTCGGCAAGGAAGATGGCCGATTATAGGATGCGCTGCGCCGCAATGCAACGTTTGATGTATTTACTATGTATTTACATCATTTGATGTTTTTGCGTAGGCGCCCAGCGCCCGCAACTGCTTTTCCGCCGCGCCGATGGCTTGCACGGCGTCCGGCCCTGCGCGCGCCACCAGCAATGCGACCAGGCTTTCCACGGCTGCGATGCCGGCCACGATGGAGGGGAAGAACGAGGGACTGTCGACGGCGATGACGATACTGGCGTCGGCCTGCAGGGCCAGCGGCGACATGGCGCTGTCGCTGATGGCGACCACCGAGCAACCGGCCTGGCGCGCCGCCTGCGCCACCAGCAACGTCTCGCTGGAATACGGCGCGAAGCTGACGACGACGACGGCCTCCCCGGCCTGCAGGGCGCGCAAGTCCATTTCCAGGGTGCCGCCCTGGCCGCTCAGCAGCTGCACGCTGGGGCGCAGCAGCCGATACAGGTAGTGCAGGGTGTAGGCGATCGGGTGGGCGGCGCGAAAGCCCGCCACGTGCACGCGGGGCGCCGCCTGCAGCAGGCTGGCGGCCGCATCCAGGGCGGCGTGGTTGGCGCTTTCCGTGGCGGCCAGGTTGCGCTGCTGCACCGCAAATACTTCGGTGACCAGGTCGCGCTCTTTCCCCTCTTTGCCGGCCAGCGCACCGGCCTTTGCCGCGTAGCCGCTTGGCCCCGCGCGCAGGCGTTCCACGAAGATGGCTTTCAGCTCCGGCCAGCCGGCAAAGCCCAGTTGCTGCGCCAGGCGCACCAGGGCGGCCGACTGCACCTGCGCCCGCGCGGCAATGCTGCGCATCGATGACACGGCCACTTCGTCCGGATGGTCGGCCAGGTAGCGGGCGCCGGCCTGGAATTGCGGGCTCAGTTCCGCATGGCGCGCCTTGATCAGGTCCATCAGTGCCGCATAGGAGTCGTGGGGTGTCGCTGCCTGCATCGCCGTGCCTCAGATAAATAGGTTGCGGCGATGGTACAGGATTCGTCAGCGCGCCGGTAGCGGCAAGCCTTGCGCCAGCGCAGCCGTGCGCGGACGCAGGCGGGCAAACAGGTGCGGGCCGGCCGACTGGCGGCGCGGTCCCGTCGTCAGCACGCGCAAGGCGGTGGGCAGCGGCACGTCGTGGCAATGCAGGAACAGGGCGGCGGCGGCGGTGCCGGCCATTTCCTGCAAGGCCAGCGCATGCTCGACCAGCGCCGCCGTGCGCATGTCGAGCCGCACCGGGATGTCGGGTTGAAATAACTGTGTGTCGATGGGCCGTGCATTGCGCATGCTGTCCCCGCCGGGTTCGCTAGTCAAGCTGCCAGCATAAAAGCGCCCCGATGGCGCCACTTTGCGCCAGATCATTCCACTGTCGGATAGATTCCACAAAGCAAAAAAACGCCAACCGTTGCCGGCTGGCGCTGAAATCCTCGCAAGGAAGAAAGTGGGGCGGCTAGTAACTCCAACGGACGGACAAACCGACGACCTTGTCATAGCGCCGCACATCGCGCACATAGTCCGGCGTGTCGTGGTAGTCGCGGTAGGTCGAGTCGAGCAGGTTGTTGGCGTCCAGGGTCAGCGTGGTGTGTGCGTTGAGCTTGTACGACACCGACGCGTCCAGGGTCTTGGTGGGCGCCACGGTCAGGTGGATGCCCTTGCCGCGATAGTTGTAGTCGTCGACATACTTGTCGCGCCAGCTGTAGGCCAGGCGCGCCGACCACGGCCCCTGTTCGTACAGGCCGACGATATTGGCCGACCACTTCGACATGCCGGTGAATGGATGCACGCCGCCATTCAATTCTTCCAGCTCGCCCGTCATGTAGGTGGCGTTCGCTTGCAGACCCAGGCCGCTCATCCAGCCGGGCAGTTTGTCGTAGAACTGCTGGTAAGCCATTTCCATGCCTTGCAGATGGCCGTTCGAGGTGTTGCGCGGACGCGTGATGTCGTACTCGATGCCGCCATACGTTTCCTTGGCAGAACCCGTCAAAATGTAATTCTTGAAGTTGTGGCGGAACACGGTGGCCGTGACGGAGCCCGTCTGTGCGAAATACCATTCCAGCGCCACATCGAGGTTCTTGCCTTCCACGGGTTTGAGGTCGGGATTGCCGCCGCTGCCCGTCGGGCGCACCATTTCCAGGCTCTGACCCAGGCTCACGCCGGGATTGAAGTCGGCGAAGTTGGGACGCTGCACGGCCTTGCCGGCAGTCAGACGGGCGATCAAGTCCTGGCGCAGCATGGCTTTCAGGGTCATGCTGGGCAGCACATCCGTGTCCGAGGTGTTCACGCGCACCGGCGTGATGACGCCATTTTGCGAGGAGTTGCCCTGCAAGTCCTGTTTCGTCTGCACCACGCGCACGCCGAGCGTACCGTCGACCGGTATTTGCGCCACGTCAAAACCGATGCGCGTCTTGCCGTAGACGGCGTTGGTTTTTTCCACATCCTTGTAGTGGGTCATCGGATCGTCCGGGCTGCGTTCGCTGCTGCCCGTAAACAGCTGGCGCAGCACGGCCGTGTTGTTGAGCATGAAGTCGCGGCATGGCGTGAGCCAGCTTTGCAGGCCGAAGTTGCCCGTATTCTGGTGCGAGGTGCATGCCAGGCCGGGGATGGCATCGGCATACATGGTCGACGTCAGCCCACCCTGGCCATTCTTTTCGCGGATCGATTCTGCCTTGCGCTTGGCCATGCGCACGCCGCCCGAAAATTCGCGGAAGAAGCCCGTGCTGTCCATGTCGTAGGTGGCATCGGCGCGCCAGTCGGTGGAGCTGCCTTCGTCGTGGCTGTGGTTGTCGTAGAAGCCGAGCAGGGTGTAGTTCTTCGGATCCGTCATGTTGTAGCCGGGATAGCTGATCTGCGCGCCGCCGTTGACATTCGTGCTGCCGATGATGCTGGTCGGATGGGCGAGGAAGTCGAGGATGGGAAATTCGCGCTCGAAGTTGCTGACCGTGCGCGCCAGTTCCGTGGTGGCGCGCAGCTGCGGCGTGATATCCCAGCGCGCGCCGATGGCGCCTTGTGAACCGATCGAGCGATCGCGCCGCGCCTGGGTCGAACCGAGCGTGAATGGCGACCATGGGCCATCGATCTTGCCCACCGTGGCCGCCTGGCTGGTGCCGGGAATCAGGGTGATGTCCGGGTTCTGGCCCCAGGGCAGCGAACCGACGAAGAACTGGCTGTCGAAGGCGTGCTTGATCAGGGTCGACATGCCTTCTGCATACACTTCCACCTGCGAGTTCGGGCGCCACTGGAAGGCGGCATTGGCCGCATAGCGCTTGCGGTCACCCACGGTCGGGATCATGCCGACCGAATCGGGGCCCGTGATATTGCCCGCTTCCGGGCGCTTCACCGGTTCGGCGTTCCAGATCGTCTCGTCATAGTATTTGCTGCGCTGATAGGACAGGCCGAGCAGGGCGCCGAATTCGCCGTATTGGGTCTTCCAGCGGTTCGAGACCATGCCGCTGACGTTCGGGTCCGTCGAGCCGGACTTGTCGCGGTGCTCGGCGCGCACATTGCCCGATGCCGTGTAGCCCTTGAAGTCGAACGGGCGGTTGGTGCGTACGTCAACCACGCCGGCCGTGCCGCCTTCGACCATGTCGGCGCCCTGCGATTTATACACGTCCACGCGCTGCAGCATGGCAGTCGGAATGTCGGCCAGGTACAGGCTGCGACCCACGGACGTGAACATCTCGCGGCCATTGAGCAAGGTCACCACGCCGGGCAAGCCGCGGATGATGACGGAACCCGCCTCGCCGCCTTCGCGGCGGATTTGTACGCCCGTCACGCGGCCGAGGATTTCGGCCACGTTCTTGTCGGGGAATTTGCCGATTTCATCGGCGACGATGGAGTCGACCACCTGGTCATTGTTTTTCTTGATCGTCTGCGCGCTCTGTGCTGCGCGGCGCACGCCCGTGACGGCGACCACGGCGATGCCGCCATTGTCGGCTGGCGCCGTCGCTTGCGCGGGTGTTGTCGGTGCCGTTTCCACCGCTTCCGCCGCAGGTGTCTCCACGGCGGGTGCCTGTTGTGCCCAGACGGAGGCGCTGCTCAGCAGGCCGGCGCCGGCCAGCGCGGCCACCGTGCTCTTCAAGGTCAACCGTGTATTTTGCTTGGGCGTGCGGGTGCCCGGGGCCATCAATTGCTTCATCTTGTCTCCACCTGTATTTTAGTTATGTTGAGAACGCTGCGGCAGTCGCCGCCAGAGCTGGAACTTGCTCAAGAAACATGGTATGGGGAATGACTTTGCCCCACAAATGACTTCTTTTGCGATGTCAATACCGTTTCCGGTATCCCTGCCGCATTCATGCGCCCTGGCGGTGCAGCGCGCGTTGTCGAATCCGGCGCGCGCGTTGCGCGCGCTCCACAGCAGGCGTCAGGCGGCGCAGGACACGGCGCTTTGCGCCAGCCAGGCCAGGAATTGCGCCTGCGGCATGGGGCGGGCAAAATAGTAGCCCTGCAGCTCATCGCAGCCGGCGTGGCGCAGCACGTCGGCATCGGCCGCGCTTTCCACGCCCTCGGCGGTGACCGTCAGGCCCAGGGCATGGCCAAGGCCGATGATGGCTTTCGTCACCGCCAGGTTTTGCGGCGAACCGTGGATGTCCTGCACGAAGCTCATGTCGATTTTCAGCTTGTCGAGCGGGAAGCGGCACAGGTAATTCAGGCTCGAATAACCGGTGCCGAAATCGTCGATGGAGAGTGCAAAACCCAGCGCCTTGATGGCGTGCAGGGTGGCGATGGTGTCGTCCACATTGTCCATCAGGATCGATTCGGTCAGTTCGAATTCGATCTGTCCTGGCGTGACGGCAAACTCGCGCAGCACTTCGCGCAAGGTGGCCACGAGGGTGCCGCTTTTCAGCTGGATGGCCGACAGATTGATCGACACGGCGATGTCGCCCGCACCGGCCTCGCGCCAGGCCACCTGCCGGCGGCACGCTTCGCGGATAACCCACGCGCCGATAGAGACGATCAGGCCCGATTCCTCGGCGGCGGGAATGAAGCTGTCGGGCGCGATCAGGCCGTGCTGCGGGTGCTGCCAGCGGATCAGGCTTTCCACGCCATTCAGGCGGCTGCTTTGCGCATCGATGCGCGGCTGGTAGTACAGCACCAGTTCCTGCCGTTCGATGGCGTGGCGCAGATCGCTTTCCAGGTGCAGCTGCTGCAACTGTTGCTCCTGCATCTGCGGCGTGAACATGCGCGCGTGATCGCGCCCGCCGCTCTTGGCCTGGTACATGGCCGCGTCGGCGTGGCGCATCAGGGTATCCATGTCGTCGCCGTGGTCCGGGTAGATGGCCACACCCACGCTGCACGAAACATACAGCTCGCTGCCTTCCACCTGGTGCGGCTGGCGCATGGCCGGTATCAGCCGCGTGTCGAGCAGGACGCCGATGCCATCTGCGTCGCCAATGCCGTTGAGGATGACGACGAATTCATCGCCTCCCAGGCGACTGACGGTATCGCCTTCGCGCACCAGTTGCAGCAGGCGCGCCGATACCGATTGCAGCAGCGCGTCGCCCACATGGTGGCCTAGCGCGTCATTGACGTGCTTGAAGCGATCCAGGTCGACGAACAGCACGGCCACTTTTTCGCCGCTGCGGCGCGCCTGTGTGATGGCGGCCGCCAGGCGCAGTTTCGAGACGTGGCGGTTCGCCAGCCCCGTCAGCGCGTCATGGTGGGCCATGTGCTCGATCTGCCGTTCGCTGGCCTTGCGTTCGCTGATGTCGAGCGAGCTGGCGATGAAATGCGTGGTGACGCCATCGAGGTCGCGCACGGCGTTCATCACCAGCCAGGCCGGATAGCTTTCCATGGACTTGCGCTGCACCCGGATTTCGCCTTGCCAGTAGCCGCGTCGCGCCAGGGTCTGGCGCAGGCTGTCGAGCTGCTCGGGACTGTTGTCGGGCGCGAGCAGGAAGGCCGGGTGCTTGCCGATCAACTCCACCAAGTCGTACAGCGCGTGGCGGCGGAAGGCCTGGTTGACGGTGATGATGCGCATGTCGGCATCCATCACGATCAGGCTTTCGGCCGATGCCTCGAAGACCTTGGCCCACAGTTCCAGGCGCGATTCCATCAGCTTCATCTTGTTGATCGGCGTGAAGGTCGACAGCACGGCGCGCTGACCCTGGTAGTCGATCAGGCGCGCGGAAATCAAGGCCCAGGTGGGCGTGCCGCCGCCACTCCAGCACACCTCGAATTCATCGACGGCGCCCAGGTCGCTCAAGCGCTGGAAGAAGCGCGAACGGGCTTGCGCACTCATGCCGCCCACCCACGGGTCCAGTTCCAGGCTACCCTGCCACGCATGCGCGGCCTGGTTCGCATGCAGTACCTGGTGATGCGGGATCGAGGTGACCATCAGCGGGATGGGAATGGCGTCGACCAGCTGGCGCTGCGCATCGGCCGCGCTGGCGCGCGCCACCAGATCCTGCTGCGCCATGCGCTGGAAGTCGAGCTGCTGCAGCATGGTATTGAAGGCGCTGACCAGGCGCCCCGTTTCGTCCTCGCTGTCCCAGATGGCACGCAGGCTATGGTCGCCCGTTTCGCGTACCTCCTGCGCCACGCGCGCCAGGCGCCGGATGGGCAGGGCGATCTGGCGCGCGACGAAAAACACCAGGCCCAGTATCATCGCCAACAGCAGCACGGCCGTGCCCAGGTGCAGCCACATGCGTGTGAAAAAGCCGTCCACGCGTCGCTGGATGAGGCGGTGCAATTGGCCTTCCGCCGCGCGCCAGGCACGCTGCAGGGCCACCACGGCTAGTGCGTCATGTCGCAGCAGCGCCGTGCTGCTTGCGGCATCGGCTGGCGCACCGGCCAGCGCCTGGGTACTGGCGCGAAATTGCGCCACGGCTTGCTGCAGGGCTGCGCGCGATCCCTCCAGGTGCTGCAGCAGCAGCGGGGCGCTGGCCGCAAACGCCTCCGTGTAGTCGCTGCCGATGCCGCCCATGGTGGCCTCCATGCGGCCTTCCAGGATCAGGAACTGGGTCTGCAGGCGCTGGCGCTGCGCACCTTTGGCATTGGCCAGCTGAAGGGCCAGGGCGCGCGTGCTGTTGAGCAGTTCCAGCAGCTCGGGAAAGCGCAGGATCACCAGCGACATCGTGTAATAGCTGTCCAGGTCCGGGTCGAGGATCAGGTTCGACTGGTTGCCTACGCGCGTGAGCAGTGCGCGTCCGGCGACGAAGGCGGGCGAGGGCGCGATGTCGTCGTCCGGCGCAGCGGGAGTGTTGCCGGCCTGGCGCAGCAGGGCGGCAAATTGCGCATTCAGTTCGGCGCTGCGCATGCCGCCACCGAAGCTGCTTTCGGCCTGCTCTACGGCGGCGGCCTGCGCGCCGGCTTGAGCCGTGCTGCGCGTCAGGGGCAGTAGCGCATCGCGGATCGCGGCGATGTAGTCATTGCCAGCCATCTCCTTGCGCGAGAAATCGATGGCGAGGTATTTTTCGTTGATGAGGATGCCGGAAATGAAGATGACGGCAGAAAGATCGAGCAAATAGATCAGCGCCAGTTTGCGCCCCACCGTCAATTTTCCGATCATGCGCGAGATTCTGCCCACCATGCGTGTACCACCTTCTCGTCAGCCAAGTTTGTGTTTTCTTATAAGCAATTTTCATGCCTGAATTTGCAAGCTTGCAAGGTCGATACCAGGGTTTTTTGCACCATGCCTGGGCGTCGCTGGAGCCGGCGCGCGCCAATAAAAAGGGCGGCCCGCAGGCCGCCCTGGTGCGCAGTGATGCGGTGCTTAGGCTGATGCTTCGGCGACGCGCTTGGCGATGTGCGCCAGCGCTTCTTCCACCTGGTCGATCAGGATCAGGCACAGATCGCCTTCGTTCAAGCGTGCCAGTGCCTTGTCGATGGCGACGAATTCGCCGTTGATTTCATCGATATGGCTGGTGCGCTTGGCGCCGTTCAAGCCCTGGCGCAGCAATGCCACGACTTCGCCGTCGGCGCGGCCGCGCTGGCACTGGTCCTGGTATAGCAGCACGTCGTCGAAGGCAGCGCCGAGGATTTCCGTCTGCTGGCGGATGTCTTCGTCGCGGCGGTCGCCGGCGCCGCTGATGACCACCGAGCGGCGCTTGGCTGGCATGCTTTCCACGGCCTGCACCAGCGCCAGGATGGCGTCCGGATTGTGGCCGTAATCGGCGATCAGGGTGGCGCCCTTGTAATCGAACACATTGAAGCGACCCGGCGCGTTGTCGGCTTCATTGGCAAAGGTCTTCAGGCCCAGCGCGATGGTTTTCCAGTCCAGGCCCACGGCCCAGGCAGCGGCCAGCGACGCCATGACGTTATCGACCTGGAAGCCGATGGCGCCATTGCGCGTGATCGGCACTTGCGACAGGGCGATTTCGTGGCGCTCCTGGCCTTGCGCTGCGACCAGCTTGCCGTCTTCCACGTACACCACGCGGTTGCCCTGTGCGCGGTGCGTAGCCATGACGGGATGCGTCTTGTCAGCGGCGAAGAAGGTCACCGTGCCACTGCAATTCTTGGCCATGCGCGCCACGGCCGGGTCGGTGGCGTTCAGGACGGCCACGCCGCTGTCGGCCACGTTCTGCACGATCACGCGTTTCAGCACCGCCAGGTCTTCCACGGTGGTGATGTAGTTCAGGCCCAGGTGGTCGCCCGCGCCGATGTTGGTGACCACGGCGACCTGGCAGCGGTCGAAGGCCAGGCCTTCGCGCAGCATGCCGCCGCGCGCCGTCTCGAACACGGCCGCGTCCACGTCAGGGTGCAGCAGCACGTTGCGCGCGCTGCGCGGGCCGCTGCAGTCGCCGCTGTCGATCTGGCGCCCTTCGATGTACACGCCATCCGTGTTGGTCATGCCGGTGCGCAGGCCGGAGGTGGTGAGCAGGTGGGCGATCAGGCGCACGGTGGTGGTCTTGCCGTTGGTGCCGGTGACGGCGACGACGGGAATGCGGCCATCATCGCCTTCGGCGAACATGGCGGCGATGATGGCTTCGCCGACTGGGCGCGGCTTGCCGAATGACGGCGCCAGGTGCATGCGCAGGCCTGGCGCGGCGTTGACTTCGACGATGCCGGCATTCTGCTCTTCCAGCGGTTTCAAAATGCTCTCGGAGACCACATCGACGCCGCAGATGTCCAGGCCCACCATGTGCGCGGCCGCGATGGCGCGCGCCGCCACTTCCGGATGCACATCGATGGTGACGTCGGTGGCCGAGCCGCCTGTCGACAGGTTGGCGTTGTTGCGCAAAATCACGCGCTGGCCCACTGGCGGTACGGATTCGGCCACATAACCCTGCTTGGCCAGGCTGGCCAGGGCGATGTCGTCAAAGCGGATTTTCGTCAGCGAGGTGGCGTGGCCGCTGCCGCGGCGCGGGTCCAGGTTGACCTGGTCAACCAGTTCGCGCACCGTGTGCTGGCCATCGCCCACCACTTGCGGCGGGTCGCGCCGCGCCGCGGCCACCATCTTGTTGCCGATGACGAGCAAGCGGAAATCGTGGCCCGGCAGATAGCGTTCGACGAGGATGTCGTCGCGGAATTCCTGCGCCGCGATAAAGCCGGCCGTCAGTTGCTCGCGCGTGGTGACATTGACGGTCACGCCCTTGCCCTGGTTGCCATCTTTGGGCTTGACGACGACGGGCAAGCCGATCTCGCAGGCGGCGGCCCAGGCATCGTCGGCGTCGATGGCGACACGCCCTTGCGGCACGGGCACGCCAGCCGAATCGAGCAGCTTCTTGG
The DNA here is from genome assembly GCF_900095265.1 of Janthinobacterium sp. UMAB-56. Classification (GTDB taxonomy): domain Bacteria; phylum Pseudomonadota; class Gammaproteobacteria; order Burkholderiales; family Burkholderiaceae_D; genus Janthinobacterium. Next base: position 478,446 of record NZ_LT607652.1, read on the forward strand.
TCAGTTCCTTGTCTTGCGCGATGGCTTCGGCGATCGCACTGGTGCCATCCATTTCGGCGGCCTGGATCTTGCGTTGCTTGCTGCCCCAGCCGAACGTCACCAGGCTGCCTTCGGTCAGGCGGCGGAACGGGATGTTGCGGGCCACGGCGGCGTTGACGATGGCGCCGGTCGAAGGGCCCAGGCGCACGTCTTCATCGAGTTCCTGCAACTGGTGCAGGGCGCCGGCCAGGTCGAACGGTGCATCGTCGAGCGCAGCCTGGCACAGCTGTTGCGCCAGTTCCAGGGCCAGGCGGCCGACGGCTTCTTCGGAGTATTCGACGACGACCTGGAAGATGCCTGTTTCCAGCGTCGGCGTGGTGCGGCTGAAGGTGACGGGGCAGCCGGCTTGCGCCTGCAGGCCCAGCGCCGCCAGTTCCAGTACTTGCGCCATCGGCGCGGCGTTGTAGTTGCCCAGCGGTTGCAGCGGGCTCAGTTGCGGAAAGAGCGCGCGCAGGCGGGCTTCGAAGCCGGGCAACTGGGCGATGTCGAGTTCCTGCGTGGTGCAGGAAACAATGGCTTCCACGGCGGTGTCGTGGCTCCAGAGGTTAGGGCCCCGCAAGGCCCGTACGCGAGATACTTCCATAATTAAACCGTAATCCTGTTGTGTTCTTGTGGGCCCGGCCGTCCTGGCCGGGCTTGAGTGCTGCTTTGCCTGTACCTTGGTTGCCGATTAGTTGCCGATGCAGCCAGGGGCCGCATCGAACGTGCGCAGGCCTGCGCAGATAAGGTCGACGGGCAGGTTCAGGGCCCAGGCGGCGGCCGCGACGGCCAGCACGCTGTCGACATTGCCGGCCGTGGCCGGTTTCAGCAGGTCCAGGCACAGCAAGACCGTTTCGATCCCGCCTTCGGCCAGCACGATGTGGTTGTCGCGCACGTACACGGCGCGCTGGCCGGCGGCCAGTTGCGCCGCGATGGCCGGCGAGCTGCCATCCTGCGCATACAGGGTCACGCTGCCGTCGCACAGCTCGGCCAGTTCCAGCACGTGGGCGTTGGCGGCGTTGAGTACGGCCACGCCCGTCGGCACGACGACGTCTACCTGGCTGCGCACGGCCTTGTACAGGCCCGCTTCATCGAGCACGTCGAAATCCTTGACGCTCTCTAAACTGCCCATGTCGGTGACGATGCCGATCTGGCATTTGTCGTAGGCCAGGCCTTCGGCCAGGATCATGCGCGGATTGCTCTCGAACAGGGCGGTCTGCACGGTGCGGTTGAGCAGCAGGCGCTGGCCCGCGTCCCAGTTCACGCAATCGCTGCTGACGACGCGGCGCTGATCCAGGTACATGCCTTCGCTGCAGACGGCGCCCGTGTGCAGGCCCGACAGGTTGAGGAGCTTGCACAGCATGCGCACGATCAGGCTGGCGCCGCGCGTGCCCGTCACGCCGATCAGCGGAATGCGGCCCGTCTCCTCAGGCGCGAAGAGGTGCTCGACGATGGCCGCGCCGACAGGGCGGGGCTGGCCCACGCCCGGCTTGATGTGTGCCAGCAAGCCGGGGCTGGCGTTGACTTCGATGATGGCGCCGCGCTGCTCTTCCAGCGGGCGCGTGATGTCGGTAGTAACCAGGTCGATGCCGGCGATATCCAGGCCCACCACGCGGGCGGCCAGCAGCGCCGCATGCACGACGGAGGGATGCACGTCGTCCGTGACGTCGATGGCCACGTTGCCGTTCGGCTGGATCAGCACTTTCTGGCCCGCCTGCGGCACGGACAGGGCGGTCATGCCCTGGCGTTGCAGTTCCAGCACGATCTCGCCCGATTCATGCGGCTTGACGGTGCCCAGCGGGAAGTCTTCGCCTTCGCCGCGGCGCGGATCGGTATTGATCTGGGTGTTTACCAGTTCCAGTACGTTCGAGACGCCGTCGCCATCGACCCACAAGGATTCGCCCTTGGCGGCCGCGATCAGCTTGTTGCCGACCACGAGCAAGCGGTGTTCGTCGCCCGTGATGAAGCTTTCCACCAGCACGGCCGAGCTGTCGCCCTTGCGCGCGGCCAGTTCGTAGGCGGCTTTCACATCGGCTTCCGTCATCAGGTTGAGCGAAACGCCGCGGCCATGGTTGCCGTCGTACGGTTTGACGACGACGGGCACGCCGATGTCTTGCGCTTCTTCCCAGGCCGCTTCGGCGCTGCGCACCAGGCTGCCTTCGGGCACCCGTACGCCGCACGATTTGAGCAGGAATTTAGTCAGGTCCTTGTCGCTGGCAATGCCTTCGGCGATGGCGCTGGTGCGGTCCGTTTCGGCCGTCCAGATGCGGCGCTGCGCGGCGCCGTGGCCCAGTTGCACCAGGTTGCCGTCGTTCAGGCGCAGCGAAGGGATGCGGCGCTCGGTGGCCGCATCGACGATGCTGGCCGTGCTCGGGCCCAGGCAGCGCGCGTCAACCATGTCGCGCAGCGGTGCCAGGGCCGCTTCCAGGTCGTAGGCTTCATCGTTGATGGCGGCCATCAGCAGCGCGCGCGCGGTGGTCAGGGCGGCACGGCCCACGTGCTCTTCACGCGTGCGGAAAGCCATCTTGTAGACGCCGCGCTGGCTGGTCGAGCGCGTCTGGCCGAAGCCCGTGCGCATGCCTGCCAGGTTTTGCAACTCCAGTACCACATGCTCGAGGATGTGGGCCGACCACGTGCCTTCGCGCAGGCGCTCGAAAAAGCCGCCGCGCTCGCCCACGCCGCAGCGATGCTCGATCATGCCAGGCAGCCATGCCACCAGGCGCTCGTACAGGCCGGGCAGGGTATTGGATGGATAGTCTTCCAGTTCGCCGATGTCGACCCAGGCTTCAATCACCGGACGGTAAGTCCAGATGTTGGGGCCGCGCAAGTGGGTGACGCGGAGAAATTCGATGTTCTTCTTCTTGATCATGTAAGTGGTTTCTTGATAACAAGCCAGGCGTCTGGGCGCCAGATACTTTATGTTGGCTTTACAGAGTCTTTTCAGGCTCGTGCTTGGTTCTTTATCCCGGGTACGCGCAGTGTGCCACTTTTAGCGGTCCATTGTCGCGTTTGCTTCTCGTATTCTGCTGGTGTCGTCATTCTAATTGTTACCAATTGTTGCCATACTTGTTATAAAGATACCGACTCTGGGCCAAGCTGGAGTATTTGCGCAACAGCGGGCTGTTGTATACTTCCCTCAGTACGGGGGCCGCGTTGCAAAAGCGCCGCGCCTGCCTGGCACTTCCTGCGACGACCACTTATTTTTTGCTCCGTTTTGCCATCATTCCTTACCGTCAGGCATCCATTCGATACAATACAGGAAATTGCCACTGGTGCATCTACCTCGCCATCGCGCAGTACACAAACCTTGATCGGGCGTCTGCCCCATCCCCCAAATCCCGCCCTGAAGGGCTTGGCCTCGAGCCGGAGTATGCTTTACGATGACAACTGAACTGAGTGTTCCTGCAACAACTATTCCCCTTACCTCGCTACCGGAACACTGGCTGGCGGAAGTGGAAAGCAAGCTTTCTCCAGGGGAGAACGTTTTAAGTAGCGTTGAGGTTGACCTCGATGCGCGATTACGTTTCACAAAAGGCATAATTGTTGTCACTGAGCAGCGTTTACTGGCCCGTTCCCCAGGCGATACCGCCTGGAAAAGCTGGTCCTTCCGCGCCGGACTGCGGCTGACGCACCATGACCACGCCGGTGTTGGCCATCTGGAATTGTTTGACGACCATGGTCGCCTGGCTTCGTGGCGCTTCACCCTGGGCCAGAACCTGCACGCCATTCGCGTGCTGGAGCAGTTCGTCGAACGCCTCGACAGCCACCTGACGGGCCAGCCCGTGCTGGAAGCGGAGCAGGAAGTGTGTCCGAGCTGCAAGGCGCCTCTGGAACCGGAGCAGGAAGAATGCCCGATCTGCGCCAAGGTGCTGTATACGCCGCCATCGACCTGGACCTTGTTCCGCCTGTGGCGCTTCGCCCATCCCTACCGTGGTCAGCTGGCCCTGGGCTTCATGCTGATGCTGCTGAGTACTGCCGCGCACATGATTCCGCCTTACCTGACGGCACCGCTGATGGACAATGTGCTGATCCCGTATCAAAACGGCAAGCATATCGACCCGTGGCTGGTGGTGTACTACATGAGCGGCTTGCTCGGTTCGGCCCTGCTGGCCTGGCTGCTGGGCTGGGGCAAGACGTATGTGCTGGCCCTGGTGTCCGAACGCATGGGCGCTGATCTGCGCTCGGCCACGTATGAACACCTGATGAAGTTGTCGCTCGAATTCTTTGGTGGCAAGCGCACGGGCGACCTGATGTCGCGCATCGGCAGTGGCAGCGACCGCATCTGCGTCTTCCTCTCGCTGCATTTGCTCGATTTCGCTTCCGACGTGCTGATGATCATCATGACGGGCGTGATCCTGTGGTCGATGAACCCCTGGCTGGCCATCATGACCCTGGCGCCGCTGCCCTTCATCGCCTGGATGATCCACCTGGTGCGCGACCGTTTGCGCACGGGCTTTGAAAAGATCGACCGCGTGTGGAGCGAAGTGACCAACGTGCTGGCCGATACGATTCCCGGCATCCGCGTGGTGAAGGCGTTTGCGCAGGAAAAACGCGAGGCGGCCCGCTTCCGCGACGCCAACGCGCACAACCTGGCTGTCAACGACAAATTGAACAAGGTCTGGTCGCTGTTCTCGCCGACGGTGTCGTTTTTGACGGAGATGGGTTTATTGGTCATCTGGTGCTTCGGCATATGGCAACTGTCGCGCGGCGAAATCACGGTCGGCGTGCTGACCGCCTTCATCGCTTACAGCACGCGTTTCTATGGCCGCCTTGACTCCATGAGCCGCATCGTCTCCGTGACGCAGAAATCGGCGTCCGCCGCCAAGCGCATCTTCGACATCCTCGACCACGTGTCGAGCGTGCCGGAGCCGGCGCATCCCGTCAAACTGGAGAAGATCGAGGGCAGGATCGATTTGCGCGAAGTCGGTTTTCGCTATGGCAACCGGGCCGTCAACCGTGGCATCACCCTGAACATCAAGGCCGGCGAGATGATCGGCCTGGTGGGCCACAGCGGTTCGGGCAAGAGCACCCTGGTCAACCTGATCTGCCGCTTCTACGACGTGTCGGAAGGCGCGATCTTGCTCGACGGTGTAGACATCCGCTCGTTCGCCGTGTCCGACTACCGCCGCAATATCGGCTTGGTACTGCAGGAACCGTTCCTGTTCTTCGGCACCATCGCGGAAAATATCGCCTATGGCAAGCCGCACGCGACGCGCCAGGAAATCATTGCCGCCGCGCGCGCCGCGCATGCCCACGAATTCATCCTGCGCCTGCCGCAAGGCTACGATTCGATGGTGGGCGAGCGTGGCCAGGGCCTGTCCGGTGGCGAGCGCCAGCGCATCTCGATCGCCCGCGCCCTGCTGATCGACCCGCGCATCCTGATCATGGATGAAGCGACATCGTCGGTCGATTCGGAAACGGAAAAAGAAATCCAGAAGGCGCTGGACAACCTGGTGCAAGGCCGCACGACGATCGCCATCGCGCACAGGCTGTCGACCTTGCACCGCGCCGACCGCCTGGTGGTGCTGGACCGCGGCCAGGTCGTCGAAGTGGGCAGTCACGATGAACTGATGGCGAAAGAGGGCGCCTATTTCCGCCTCTACGAAGCACAGGCGCGCAACAACGAACTCGCCCTGGATGACAAGGAATGAGCATGGCCAGTACAACTTTTACATTAAGCCGCGACACCTTCGGCAAGCTGGTGATGACGGACGCGGACGGCCAGGTCTTTGAAGGCGTGGCGCCCGTGCGCGCCTTCCCCATCCAGTCGCCCGACGAAGGCATTTCGCTGGTGCTGGGCAATGGCAAGGAAGTGGCGTGGATAGAGCGCCTTGACTCCTTGCCGGAACCGGCGCGCAGCCTGCTGCAGGAAGAGCTGGAAGGGCGCGAATTCATGCCCGAGATCGCGCGTGTGAAAAGCGTTTCCAGCTTTGCCACGCCATGCACCTGGCATGTGGACACGGACCGGGGCGAGACGCAATTCGTGCTGAAAGGCGAGGAAGACATCCGCCGCATCGGCGCTGCGTCGCTGTTGATCGCCGACAATCACGGCATCCACTTTTTGATACGTGACATGTTCAATATCGACAAGACGACGCGGAAGATACTCGATCGCTTCCTGTAGGCGATGGAAAAACGGCGCCTTCAAGGCGCCGTTTTTTTACTTCCTTCTATTTGGCTCATACTCCCTACGTATCGAGACCATCTGGTATTTTTCGTGAGTGGACTGGCGGATCAGGTGGCCCGCCAGGCAAGCATGTGTTTACTGAAATGCCACTTCCGCAAAGCTGCGCAATTTGCGGCTATGCAGCCGGTCCACGCCCTGGCGGCGCAGCAGTTCCACGGCGCGGATGCCGATGCGCAGGTGCTGGTCGACCCGTTCGCGGTAGAAGTGGTTGGCCATGCCGGGCAGCTTGATTTCGCCGTGCAGCGGCTTGTCGCTCACGCACAGCAAGGTGCCGTACGGGACGCGGAAGCGGAAGCCGTTGGCGGCGATGGTCGCGCTTTCCATGTCCAGCGCGACGGCCCGGCTCTGGCTGAAACGGCGCTCCGGCGTGCGCTGCGGCAGCAATTCCCAGTTGCGGTTGTCCGTGCTGGCCACCGTCCCCGTGCGCATGATGTGTTTCAAGTCATGCCCCGTCAGCTGCGTGATTTCCGCCACTGCCGTTTGCAGCGCCTGCTGGATTTCCGCCAGCGGCGGGATAGGCACCCACAGCGGCAAGTCTTCGTCGAGCACATGGTCTTCGCGCACATAGGCATGCGCCAGCACATAGTCGCCCAGGCTTTGCGTGGTGCGCAGACCCGCGCAATGGCCCAGCATCAGCCAGGCGTGCGGGCGCAGCACGGCGATATGGTCGGTGATGGTCTTGGCGTTGGCGGGGCCGACGCCAATATTGACCATGGTGATGCCGCTGCCGTCCGCGCGCAGCAGATGGTAGGCGGGCATCTGCGGCAGGCGCGGCGGTGCGGCGCCCAGCGCATCGTCGCTTTCTCCTGACTGGCCGACCCGGCGCGTGACGACGTTGCCCGGTTCGACAAAGGCGATGTAGCCGTCGTCGTCCGAGGGCGCTAGCGCATCGGGCGCGCGCTCCATCATGGCGTGGCCCAGGCGGATGAATTCGTCGATGTAGAACTGGTAGTTGGTGAACAGGACGAAGTTCTGGAAGTGCTGCGGCGAGGTGCCGCTGTAGTGGCGCAGGCGCTGCAGCGAGTAATCGACGCGCGGACCCGTGAACAGGGCCAGCGGCTGCGCTTCGCCATGCGCCGGTTCGTGCGTGCCGTTGGCGATGCCGTCGTCCATGGCCGACAGGTCGGGCAGGTCGAACAGGTCGCGCATGGCCAGGCGGCGGCCGGCATCCATATTGCCTTCGATATGGTCATGCTCGGCGAATGAGAAATGTACGGGGATGGGCTGGGCGCTGACGCCCACTTCAAGGTGCACCTTCTGGCCGCTGTTATGGTTTTTCAGCAGCAGCGTGAACTGGTCGAGGTAATAGTCGCCGAACAGGTCGGGGCGCGTCAGGGTGGTTTCAAACACGCCGGGGCCGGCGACAAAGCCGTAGGCCAGCGGCGAGTCGGCGCGCGCCACGGTATCGGTCTGGATGCGTACGAAGGGGTAACAGGCGCGCACTCTTTCGTGCATGTCTTCGCCGGCGACGAAGCGCTGCAGCGCATCGCGCAGGTGTTCGATGCTGCTGCGGTAAATGGCTTGCACTTGTTCCAATGCCAGGCGTGGATCGTCGAAGCGGGAGGAGGCGATGAAGGGGGGCGTAAGCAAGCGGATTCTCCTTGTAGCGGTTCGTGCATACCATTGTAAGGCAGCGGGCCAACTCTTGTCGGTGCATCTGGTGGCGCTTGACGAATTCAAATAGAATCTGTATTCTATTTGAATGGTCAGACTCGCAAAATTCAACGAAAACAACTTCATCGACAGCGCAATAGCCGTCGCCGCCCAATGCGGCGTGGCCGCCGTGTCGATGAGCGCCATCGCCGTCAAGGCCGGTGCGCCCATCGGCTCCGTGTATCACCGCTTCGATTCGCGCAACGCCATCCTGGCGCGCGCCTGGCTGCGCGTGAAAAGCGACTTCCGCGAGGAAGTGGCCAGCCGCTGGCTGGGCGGCGACACCTGGGCCGGCGTGCACGGCTTGCTGGACTGGTGCCGGCGCAAGCCCGTGTATGCGCGCTTCCTGCTGCAATGCGCTGACAGCCCCGATTTCAGCAGTGGTCTCAGCGAGCAATTGCTGGCCGCCGTGGAGGAAGAACAGGCGGCGCTCGACGCCTGCTTCGTGCGCTGCGCCGAAGCCATGCCTGCCACCGCAGAGCTGGACCTCGATCACATGCTGCTCAAATTCGTGCTGATCGACGCCCCCGTGGCCGTCGTCAAGCCCTACCTGGCACAGGAGCGGCCGATACCTGCCAGTGTCGACGCCATGTTGCGCGCCTCGCACGACGCCGTGCGCGGCTGGGCCTTGCACACCACATCACACTAACCAAGAAGAAATCCATGCGCTATTCCACCCAGCTTGAACACGGCAAGAAAATCCCCCTGCACGACGAAGAAGGCTTCATCGGCATGCGCGCGGCCGGCCGCATCGCCGCCGACACGCTCGATTACATCACGCCTTTCGTGAAACCCGGCGTGTCGACGGCCAAACTCGATGCCCTGTGCGAAGAATTCATGCGCGCCGCCGGCGCCATCCCCGGCACCATCGACTACCACGGCTACAAGCACGCCAGCTGCATCTCCGTCAATCACGTGGTCACGCACGGCATCCCGTCCGAGACCAAGATATTGAAAGTGGGCGATATCCTGAACATCGATGTGACGCCGAAGTTCAACGGCTGGTTTGGCGACACCAGCCGCACCTTCAAGGTGGGCGCCGTCTCCATCCTGGCCAATCGCCTCGTCAACACGGCATATGAAGCCATGATGGCGGGCATCCACACCGTGCGTCCGGGCGCCACCCTGGGCGACGTGGGCGCCGCCATCGAGGCGGTGGCCAAGGCGCAGGGTTTTTCCTCCGTACGCGACTTCTGCGGCCATGGCGTGGGCCAGGTTTTCCACGACACGCCGCAAGTGCTGCACTATGGCCGCGCCGGCACGGGCATCGTGCTGGAACCGGGCATGATCTTTACCATCGAGCCCATGCTCAACGTGGGGAGCTATCAGGTCAAAGTCTTGCCGGACAAATGGACGACGGTGACGAAAGACCGCTCGCTGTCGGCGCAGTTCGAGCACTCGCTGGCCGTGACGGAAACGGGCTTTGAAATCTTCACCCTTACCGGCTTGCCTGACCCGCTGGTCTGAGCATGCAGGCGGCCAGCCCCAGCCTGACGCAGCGCCTGCTGAGCAAGTATCGGCACGCTCCGGAAGACGCGCTGCAGCACGTGGCGCTGGCCGTGCTGCAGCAGGAAGGCATCCGCGACGACAGCGTGCTGCTCATCGAACGCATCGCGGCCCTGGCGCCGCCCGTCGCAAGCGTTGTGACCCTGGCCGAGTGGCTGAACTATGTGGATTGGGAAGGCTTTGGCAGCGCCCTGCATGTCAATATCGTCGCAGTGGCGGCGCTGATCGCCGATGATCTGCTGCAGCCCGACATCGCCGACAAGCTGCTGCGCGCACGCGACGCGGCCGTGTTCGAGGCGCAGCGCCCCGCGCTGGCGACAGCAGCCTTGCTCTTCATCGAGGGCCACGTCGCGCTCTTTCCCTGACGGCGGCCGGCCTCTTACAATGGCGGCAAGCACTGTTGCCCCATTTTGAAGACTTCTGCATGAGCGATTTTCCCGAAGATATCTACACCGAGCCGTCCGCCGACGTGCACACCCTGAACAACCTGGGCCCCTTGACCGGCATGGCCGGCATCTGGACGGGCACGCGCGGCCTGGACGTCAAGCCGAAAGCCGACGGCCCGCGCAAGCAGGCGTTTGTCGAACGCATCGAACTGCAGCCGATCGACCCCGTCAGCAACGGTCCGCAACTGTTCTACGGCTTGCGCTATTACATCCATATCACCAAGCCGGACCAGGTGAAAACGTATCATGAACAGGTCGGCTACTGGCTGTGGGAGCCGGCCACCGGCGCCGTGATCCAGACCCTGGCCATCCCGCGCGGCCAGATCGCCATGGCGTCCGGCACGACGACGGCGGATGCCAGCAGTTTCGAACTGGTGGCCAAGCGTGATTCGACGGCCTACGGCATCTGCTCGAATCCCTTCCTCGAACATGCGTTCACCACCGTCGAATACCGCATCAAGGTCGAAATCCATGCGGATGGCAGCTGGGGCTACGACGAAGACACGGTCATGCTGATTCGTGGCAAGGATGAACCGTTCCACCACACGGACCGCAACCGGCTCACAAAAATCGGCGAGCCTACGCCGAATCCGATGGCCTTGCAGGCGCTGGCGGCTGCCGCTTAAGGCTGTCCCTGCGCGACGGCCTTGATGGCGCGCTCCTCGCCCATGGCGGCGGCGATCTTCCAGCGCTGCATGGCGCTGGCGCGGTCGGGACGTTTCAAGCCCGCGCCTTCCCAGTCCATCAGGCCCAGGTTATAGATATCGCCCGCGCTGCCCTTGTCGGCGGCCAGGGTGAACCATTTGCGCGCTTCCTTGTGGTTGACGGGGATCTGGTAGCCGCGCACGTGGTACAGGCCCAGCAAATGCATGGCTTGCGCATTGCCCTTGTTCGCGGCCTGTTTCAGCAGATCGAGTCCACGCGCCATATTGCGCGGCTCTTGCCAGCCTTCGGCCAGCATCACGCCTTTCGCCGTCAGCGCATAGCTGTCGTTTTTCAGCAGGCCCTTGCCGATCAGGGGCTTGGCGGCCACCTGGCGCGCTACGCGCTGCTGCGCCGTTGGCGCGCTGACCGGGCCGGGCTTGCCTTCCCCCATCAGCAGCATCCAGCCATATAAACCGTAGGCGCCGGCGTCACCCTTGCCGACCAGGCTTTCCAGCATGGCCAGGGCCTGCGCCTTGTCGCCATTTTCGTACAGCTTGACTGCCTTGGCGCTACTTGCGTCCTGCGGCACGGCCGCTGGCGCATGGGGCGCGACGGGCGCCGACGTCATGACCGCCTGCTGCGGCGCAGAAACCGGACGCACGCGCACGGGCAAGCCATAGCTGGCAGCCAGCACGGCCAGGCTGGCGGGCGCCAGGATCAGCACTTGCGCCAGCTGGTTGCGGCGGCCCTTGCCGGCGATGGCCATGGCGCGTTCGGCCTGCTGCTCGCCGCCCAGCGCCTCGCTGAGCACGGCTTTGACCTTGCGGTTGAACAGCCAGTAGCCGGCACCCGTGACGAGTAAACCTGCGACGGCGGCGGCACCGCGCCCGGCGAAGAACCAGGTGGCGATGGCGGCGGCCAAGGCGACCAGCGCGCTTTTCCACCAGAATTGCTTGGCCAGCCGCGTGTAGACCTGGCGCAGGGCACCGAGCACGCAGGTGCGCACATTCTGCGCATACTCGGCCGTGACGACGTCGACGTGCGCGTGATCCGCGTCGCCGCTGAGCACCGACTCGATCACGTCCGCATTCAATTCCGAGGCGGCCACGTCGCGCAGTGGCGTCAATAGCCCTTGCACGTGGGCCGAGAACAGGCCGTCGTCTGCGCTGCCGGCCAGCGCGTCGCTGAGCGCCTTGAGGTCGCCGCGCAGCAGCTTTTCCACGATGTCGTCCAGGGTCAGCCAGCGCAAGTCCGTGCCATACGCCACCAGGTGGTGTTTTTCTGCGTTGCACGCTGCATCCAGGCGCACGATGCGCAGCTTGCCCGCGTACAGGGCGTCGACTTCCTGCGGCTGGTCTTCATTGTAAATGCTCACTTTTGCCAGGGCCAGGCTGCTGCCAAGGGCCGCCAGTGAGTGCACGCTCTCCTTTTCGCGGATGCGGCGCGCGTCGTCGGGTGCCTGCTTGGGCAGGCTGACGCTGTAGCCGGGCGTCACCTGCACGTCGACCCAGGCCGCCTCGCCCACCTTGCCGGAACCGTCGCAGGGGTTGCAGCGCAAGTCGCCCACCCCGCTGCAGGTGCGGCAGGTGATGCTGCCGCTGGCGCGGCAAGTGCCGCACTGGATGTTGCCGGAACCGTGGCAAGTGCTGCAGCTGACTTTGCCGAAGCTGCAATGGTAACAATTGCGATGTTCGGTGCGGTATTGCGTGCGCGTTTCGCTGTGGTAGCTGGTGTGCGAGCTGCCGTTGCTGTAGGTGGTAGTGGGTACTTGCACCGTGATGTAATCGGTGACTTGCTCGGCGACCGTGCCGCTGCCGCTGCAATACGAGCAGGACACCTTGCCGCTGCCGTAGCAGCCGTAGGCGTCGCAGCTGACGCTGCGCCCGCCATGGCAGTTCCAGCAGGTTTCCGTGCTCGAACCGTGACAGGTGTGGCAGCTGATGCGGCCTTTTCCGCGGCAGTTGCTGCAGGTGTCGAGGTGCCAGTATTTGACGGCATGCGGCAGGTAGACACCCGCCTCGACGCCGTTGTAGGCCTGGCCAGCCTGGCGCAAGGCATTGTCGAGCTTGCCTGCCGCGCGGCGCAGGCGTTCTTTCTCCTGCGCGTGAGCGAGTGCTCCCACCTCGTGGGAGGCACAGTGGCAGTCATTGCCCGAGGGGGCGAAGTAGCCATTGATGACACGCTGCTCGAAGCGCGCTTCGAGCGCGTAATTGGCTTGCAGGGAAAAATCCTGCAGCACGTCTTCCTCGCCCAGCGGCGTGATGTCGTGCGGCTCGAAACGCGTCTTGTCCTGCACCAGCGTGCGCAGCTTGCCCAGCACGGTGGGTATCTCCTCCTTGTCCAGGCGGATGGGCGCTGGCGCCGTCACGGTCGTTGCTGATGCCTGAGGCATGTCTTCGCTGCCCTGGGTATCGGTGGCCGTCTCGGTGCTGGGGTTCATGCGCGTCCTTTTGCTCTCTGGAAAGATGTTTGAATTTTAGCATCCCTATATGACAAAGTGGACAGCGCCGGTCCGCTGTGTCAGCGCAGGCCGCGGCGGAACTGGTCGGGCGTGCCGCCGCTTTGCCGGCGAAACATGGCGATGAAGGCCGAGGCAGTGCTGTAACCGAGTTCCAGCGCGATCGCCTGCACCGTGTCACCGCGTTCCAGCAGGGGAAGGGCCGCCAGGAAGCGCTGGCGCTGGCGCCATTCGCCGAACGGCATGCCCAGTTCGCGCTGGCAGCGGCGCGCCAGCGTGCGTTCGGTCAGGTGCAGTTGCGCGGCCCACTCGGCCAGCGAGTGCTTACTACCCGGGTCTGCCTGCAGGGCCGCCAGCAGCGCCGCGATGACGGGCTCGTCGCTGCCGGGCAGATAGTTGCGGCTGCACGGCGCCAGCTGCAACTGGTCGACCAGCACCTGCGCCAGGCGCCGGTCCGCCACGGTGGCGGGCGTGGTGACGCCGCGCCCGGCAAAGTCACCGAGTATGGCTTTCAGCAAGGGACTCAGCACCAGCGCGCACGGCTGCGCGGGCAGTTGCGCACACAGGCTGGCATCGATATAGGCGGAATGAAAGGTCACATCCTGGCGAATATAACCGTCGTGCAAGGTCTCGGGCGGTATCCACACGGCATACTGGGGCGGCGACAGATAGCGCTGGCCCGCCACCATGATTTCCATCACGCCCGTGGAACAATACGTGAGCTGTCCCCACGGATGGCTCTGGTAATCGAACTGCTGGTGCGCGCGGTAATCGTCGAGGCGAAAGTATACGGGGTAGGGCAGGGTGTCGGAAACGGCGGGAAAATGCTGGTTGTTGGCCATCTTGTCCTGTTCTTCGCATCGTTTGTCCGGTCTGCATTATATCCATGGAATCGGACCATGCGAAAATGGCAGTCATTCATTCATGGAGTTTTTCGCATGCAAGCCAGGCATTACCTGTTTCCCGTGTTCGCCGTGTTGATCTGGGCCATCAATACCATCGTCAGCAAGATGGCCGTGGGCGTGATCGATCCGGCCGCCATCGCGTTCTACCGCTGGCTGCTGGCCGGCATGCTGCTGGCGCTGGTGTTTGGCCGCGCCGTGTGGAAGCAGCGGGCCGTCGTCAAGCCCTATCTTGGTAAATTGTTTGTGCTGGGCATGTTGGGCATGGTCATGTACCAATGCCTGGCGTATATCGCCGCGCAAACGACGACGGCCACCAATATGGGCATCCTCGCGTCGATGATGCCGCTGCTGGCCGTGGCCTTGTCCGTATTGCTGCTGGGTGAGGCGCCCACCGTGGGCGGCGTGTTTGGCGGCCTGGTGTCGCTGCTGGGACTCGGCTATTTGCTCAGCCATGGCGACCCGACCGCCCTGATCGCCCACGGCGCGGCCGTTGGCGATGCCCTGATGTTGCTGGCGTGCCTGTCGTATGCGGGCTACGGCGTGCTGCTCAAGCGCTGGATGATCCCCCTGAATAACTGGCACTCGCTGCTGATACAGGTCTGGTGCGCCGTGCCCGTGCTGTGCGTGTATTACCTGAGCCAGTCGGCGCCGCCCGTCACCGGCGCCGGCTTGCCGCTGGTGCTGTTTGCCGGCATCCCCGCGTCCATCCTTGCACCTTTTTTGTGGATGCACGGCCTGGCCAAGCTGGGACCGAGTCGCGCCACGACATTGATGAATCTATTGCCCGTGTTTACGGTGATCATCGCCATGCTGTTCCTCGGTGAAACCCTGCATAGCTATGATGTGATCGGCGGCGGCGTGACTCTGCTCGGCGTGGTGCTGGTGCAAACCCTGAAGCGCCCGCTGCGGCGCGGCGCCAGCGCCTAGTTTTTTTGCTATGCTGATGCTTTTAACAAGGAGGCGGCATGCACGGCATCGACACTCTATTAAGCGAACTCGAAGCATTCGGTAGCAGCAACGATGCGGCGCACGCGGAGCGCGCTCGCCGCATGCTCAATATCACGCGCGACACGGGTCAATTGCTGGCCGTGCTGGTGCACGCGCGCGGCGCGCGCCGGGTGCTGGAAATCGGCACGTCGAACGGCTATTCCACCTTGTGGCTGGCGCGCGCGGTACAGGCGCTGGGCGGCAGCGTGGTGACGGTGGAAAAGGCGCAGGACAAGTTCGACATGGCGCAGGCCAACTTTGTGCGCGCGCAACTGCAGGGCGTGATCAAGCAGTTGCTGGCGGACGCAGACGATGTGCTGCGCGATGCGCCTGACGGCGCCTACGATTTCATCTTCCTCGATTCCGCGCGCCAGCACTACGCGCAGTGGTGGCCGCAGCTGGACCGGGTGCTGGCGGCCGGCGGCGTGCTGGTGGTCGACAATGCCAGTTCGCACTACGCGGACATGGCGGGCTTCCTGGACGCCATCGGCGCCGACAGCCGCTACACGGTTTGCCTGGCGACTGTCGGCAAGGGTGAATTCATCGCCGTCAAGACGGGCAACTAGCCATTTACGCTGCGACGATGGCCGCTTCCAGCACGCGCACCAGCGATTCGACGCCCTGTGCGTCGACCGCGTCGAAGCGGCTAATCAGGGGACTGTCGAGGTCGAACACGCCGATGATCTGGCCGTTCGCAAAGACGGGCACCACCAGTTCCGAGCGGGAATGGACGTCGCAGGCGATGTGGCCGGGAAATGCATGCACATCCTGCACGACGATGGACTTGCCCTCGACCACAGTGGTGCCGCACACGCCGCGGCCCTTTTTGATACGGATGCAGGCCGGCTTGCCCTGGAATGGTCCCAGCACCAGCTCCTCGCCTTTGAGGAAATAAAAGCCGGCCCAGTTCAGGCCGGGCATGGTATTGAAAATGAGCGAACTGAAGTTGGCCGTATTGGCGATGAAATCGCTCTCGCCTGACAGCAAGCCTTGCAGTTGCGAGCGCAGGTCCGCATACATGGCGTGTTTGGCTGCGGGGGTATCGGTGCCGTAGGCGGCGTCGCTGATGGTAAACGTCATGGTCGTGGTGGCGCGCAAAAGGGGGAAGGCGCCATGGTAGCGCGTCTGGCGCATCCGCGCGCGGCCCTCAGTTTTTCAAATGTTCTTGCGCCAGCTGGCGCAGCAGGGGCAGGGCCGCATGGCCGTGCTCTTCCCGCCAGGCCAGGCCTATGCCGGCCGCCAATTCCTCGCCCTCCAGCAAGGGCCGGTAAGCCACGCCAGCCAGGCGCAGCGCGCGGAACGAGTCGGCCAGCAGGGCCATGCCCTTGCCGGCCGCCACGTCGCCGAGCAGCACATGGTGCTCGGGCGCTTCGCGCAGGAAGGCAGGCGCGAAG
This sequence comes from Janthinobacterium sp. UMAB-56, assembly GCF_900095265.1. GTDB lineage: Bacteria > Pseudomonadota > Gammaproteobacteria > Burkholderiales > Burkholderiaceae_D > Janthinobacterium. The sequence goes on from NZ_LT607652.1 coordinate 494,645, forward strand.
CCGTGCCGGCGGAAAACCTCCTGGCAATGGTCGAAAAAGGCGGGCTGGCGCGCTCGTTCGAACCAGTAAATCGATTCTGCCGCGATGTCGGTCAGGCTGAGCTTGCGCTTCTTCGCCAGGCGGTGGCCGGCTGGCAGGGCCAGCATCATGGGCTGGCGCGCCAGTGGCTGCACGGCCAGCTCGAAGGTGGCGCTGGGCAGGGCCAGCAGGGCCGCATCGAGCTGGCCCTTGCGCACGGCAGCGACCAGGCGCGGCGAGGGCGCCGCTGTCAGTTCCAGGCGAACCTCGTGGAGTTGCGCTTCCAGCGCCGCCAGCAGGGGGCGGAACAGGCCGGCCGCCACGGAGCTGGTCAGGCCCAGGCGCAGGCGAACGGGTGCACTATCTTGCTGCAGCGACGCTTGCGCCATATCGAGCAGATCGAGGATGTGCAGCGCCTGCGGCAGCAGGGTGCGGCCCGCCTGCGTCAGGGCCACGCCCTGCGTGTTGCGCTCGAACAGGCGCGCGCCCAGGTTTTCTTCCAGTACCCTGATGGCGCGTGACAGGGGCGGCTGGGTCATATGCAACTGTTGCGCCGCCTGGCGGAAATTCAGGCAGCGGGCGACGGCGCAAAACAGTGTCAATGCATGGGTATCGAGGGCTCTCATACCAGAAAGGTATCACGAAATCGCACCTTCCCTTGCCAGCCGTCGCGGCGCAGACTGGCCGCATTGACACTGGAGGGAGATCAACATGCAACTGCAACAACGACGCATCGGCCTTAGCGGCTTGCACAGCTCGGCACTGGGCCTGGGCTGCATGGGCATGTCGGAATTTTATGGCGCCACCGACGAGGCGCAATCGCTGGCCACGCTGGAAGCGGCCCTGGCGGCGGGCGTGACCCTGTTCGACACGGCCGACGCTTACGGTTTCGGCCACAACGAGCAATTGCTGGGACGCTTCCTGGCCGGCCATCGCGGCCAGGCCCTGCTCGCCACCAAGTGCGGCCTGGCGCGCGAGGCGGGCAGTTACGCGCGCCGCGTCGACAATTCCCCCGCCTATATCCGC
>NZ_LT607652.1:495761-562945 GCF_900095265.1 Janthinobacterium sp. UMAB-56
TACCTGCACCGCTTGAACCTCGATACGCCTCTGGAAGAGTCGATGGGGGCGCTGGCGCAACTGCTGCAAGAAGGCAAGATCCGCGCCGTGGGCCTGTGCGAAGTGAGCGCCGCCACCTTGCGGCGCGCGGCGGCGCTCTGCCCCGTGGCCGCCGTGCAGAGCGAATACTCGCTGTGGACACGCGAACCGGAGCAGGGCGTGCTGGCAGCCTGCCGCGACGTGGGTGCCAGTTTCTTTGCCTACAGTCCGCTGGGTCGCGGATTCCTGACGGGCGCCATTGCCGGTGCGGACAGCCTTGAAGCGGGAGATTTCCGCCAGTTCAATCCCCGCTTTGCCGCCGAGAACCTGGCGCGCAACCAGGCCATCGTCGCGCAGGTCAGGGACCTCGCGTACGCAAAAGGCTGCACGCCAGCCCAGCTGGCGCTGGCCTGGCTGCTGGCGCAAGGGGACGATATCATCCCCATTCCCGGCACCAAGCGCATCGCCTACCTGCACGACAACCTCGGCGCGCTGGCCGTGCGGCTGGACGGGGCCGAACTGGCGGCGATGAATGCCGCGTTTCCCTTGGGCATGGCGGCGGGTGCGCGCTATACACAGGAGGGCATGAAGGGCGTGGATGCCTGAAAAAGATGCGCGAGTGTACGCCAGCGTACCTAACTGACACTTTCTCTGCGGGATAATCGCCAGCGATCTGCTAGCATTTGGCAGTGACTGCGCGGTGTGCCTTGCACCGTGTTCAACGGTCAGGTATCCGATGAGGTGGATGTTGTTAGATGACGATATTTTCGATATAGAACTGAAGTTATTGCTTGAGGGAATACTGCTGCGGTATCAGCACGATTTCCGCGATTATTCCGTGGCATCCTTGCGCCGGCGCATGCGCCAGGCCATGGAGCGCTTCGGCTGCGCCAGCCTGTCGCAATTGCAGGACCGTATCTTGCACGAGCCGGCCATGTTCGCGCAGATGTTGCAGTTTTTTACGGTGCAAGTGAGCGAGATGTTCCGTGATCCCGCGTATTTCCGCGCCTTGCGCGAAAAAGTCGTGCCCATCCTGCACACCTATCCCTCCATCAAGATATGGGTGGCCGGCTGCAGCAGCGGCGAAGAGGTGTGGTCGCTGGCCATCTTGCTGGAAGAAGAAGGCTTGCTCGAACGCAGCATGATTTACGCGACCGATATTAACGTCGAAGCGCTGGCCGCCGCCGAAGCGGGCATCTATCCGATCGAGCGCATCGCCCAGTTCAGCGAGAATTACCAGCTGGCGGGCGGCAAGCGCTCCTTGTCCGACTATTACACGGCCGCCTACAAGGGCGCCATCTTTGAGCGCCGCCTGCGGCGCCAGTTCGTCTTCGCCGACCATAGCCTGGCGACGGACAGCGTGTTTTCGGAGGTGCACATGGTTTCCTGCCGTAACGTCATGATTTACTTCAATAAAGACTTGCAAGACCGCAGCCTGGGCCTGTTTCACGAAGCGCTGGTGAACCGGGGTTTCCTGGGATTGGGCATGAAGGAAAGCCTGCATTTCAGCCGCCACTGTGCCAGCTTCAACGAGCTGAGCCCTGCTGAACGCATCTTCCAGCGTGCCTGACATGCTGCCGACCTGCGTGGTGGCGCCACCCCCGGCCGGCCTGCGCCTGATCGCCATCGGCGCCTCGGCCGGCGGCGTGGAGGCGCTGGGCATAGTGCTGCGCGCCTTGCCCGCCAACTGCCGCGCAAGCGTGGTGGTGGTGCTGCACCTGGCGCCGGGCCGCTCGAGCCAGTTGCCGCAGCTGTATGCGCAGCGTTGCCAGCTACCCTTGCGTGAAGCACAGGACAAGGAACCGCTGCAAGCCGGCGTCGTGTATTTCGCGCCACCTGACTACCACCTGCAAGTCGAACCCGATGGCTGTTTTTCCCTGTCGCAGGAAGCGCCCGTGTATTTTTCGCGCCCGTCCATCGATGTCCTGCTGGAAACGGCAGCGTACGCTTACCGCCGCGCGATGCTGGCCATCATCCTGACAGGCGCCTCGGCCGACGGCGCGGCGGGGCTGGCGCGCGTGCGGCAGTTGGGCGGCAGTGCCTGGGTGCAAGACCCGCAGGGCGCCAGTTGTGGCATCATGCCGGCCGCCGCGCTCAAGCGGGCCGGTGCCGACCGCGTGCTCAACTTGCCGCAGATGGCCGCCAGCCTGGCCTTGCTCGGCGATGGCGAACACAACTGAGTACAACTGAGTGAGAGTGCAGCAGTGCGTGTAATATATGTGAGAATTGAAACAATGTTTATATCAATATCGAAACACGATGGCGTCTTGCCGTTGCGATGCCTGAAGATGATTCCGTGACCGCCCCTATCCATATCCTCGTCGTTGACGACATCGCGCAAAACCTGGTCGCCGCCGAAGCCGTGCTGGCACGGCCCGGTATCGTCATCCTCAAGGCAAGCTCTGGCGCCCAGGCACTGGAATTGCTGTTGACGCATGAAGTGGCACTGGCCCTGATCGACGTGCAAATGCCGCAGATGGACGGTTTTGAATTGGCCGAGCTGATACGCGGCAGCGAGCGCACGCGCAGCATTCCCCTGATTTTCCTCACGGCCGCGTCGCGCGAACCGAGCTACAGTTTCCGCGGCTACGAAGCGGGCGCCGTCGACTTCCTGTACAAGCCTATCGACGTGAAAGCCTTGCAAAGCAAGGTGGCGGTGCTGGTCCAGTTGTTCCAGCAGAAACGCGAATTGTCGGCCCAGCTTGACGAACTCAAGCATGCGCTGCACCTCAATGAACTGTTCACTGCCGTGCTGGGCCACGACTTGCGCACGCCCTTGTCGGTGGTGATGAATGGCGCCATGCTGTTACCGATGATGAGCGAGCACCCGAAGGTGATCGTCACGGCGCAGCGCATCGAAAGCAGCGCCAAGCGCATGGCGCGCATGGTCGACCAGTTGCTTGACTTGGCGCGCATCCGTTCCGGCACGATGGAGTTGCGCAGCAGTACGCACGATTACCTGGCGCTGGCGCGCGCCATCGTCGAGGAATGCGAGACGGCCGGCCAGGCCGCGCATGTCGAGCTCAGCAGCGTCGGCGAGCTGCACGGGCAATGCGATGCGGGCTTGCTGTCGCAAGTCATCTCGAATCTGCTATGCAATGCCCTCACGCATGGCGAGGCGGGCACGCCGGTGCAGCTGGTCGTCGACGGACGCGACGCCGACAGCATTGAATTGCGCATCGCCAATCGTGGCGTCATCCCCGCCGCCGTGTTGCCGACCTTGTTCGAGCCGTTCCGGCAGGCCGGCGAGAAGCGCAGGATGGGGCAGGGCCTGGGGCTGGGCCTGTACACGGTGAATATGTTCGTCAAGGCCCATGGCGGCACGGTCGAGCTCAGTTCGACGGCCGCGCATGGCACGCTGGCGACCGTGCGTATCCCGCGCCAATGCCAGGTGCGCGTGCAAGCGGAGATGGCGACATGAGCGCGCCAGCCTGGCCGCGCGGCGGCGGCAGCATGGGCGAGCTGGTGCGCCAGCGCGACTGGTCCGCCACCAGCCTGGGCGCCCTCGATGGCTGGCCTGCCCATTTGCGCACCAGCGTCGACATCGTGCTCAATTCGCCGATGGCGATGGTGCTGATGTGGGGGCCGCAGCACGTGATGATTTACAACGACGACTACATTCCGATCGCCGGGGCGCGCCATCCGGCGGCGCTGGGCGGTACGGTGCCGGCCGTCTGGCCCGAAATATGGGACTGGAATGCGCGCATCCTCGAAGCGGGATTGCGCGGCGAGACGCAGGTGCACCGCGAGTGCAACCTGCCGCTGTTGCGCGACGGACAGCGCGCGGATGTCTGTTTTGACTTGTTTTACACGCCCGTGCGTGGCGCTGACGGCCAGGTGGACGGCGTGCTGTGCACGGCGCTCGAATTGACAGCGCGCATGGAAGAGGGGCGCCAGCTGAAGCTGGCCACGGCCGAGCTGGGCGAACTGAACACTACCTTGCAGGCCGAAAGCGAGGCCCTGCGCGCGGCCAACCGCCGCCTGGGCGAGGAGCGCGCGCTGCTGCGGGCCCTGTTCCAGCAGGCACCGAGCTTCATGGCCCTGCTGCGCGGGCCGCAGCACGTGTTTGAATTGGCGAATGAGCATTATCTGCGCCTGGTGGGCCACCGCGATTTACTGGGCAAGACAGTCGAAGTGGCCTTGCCCGAAGTCAAGGCGCAGGGTTTCATCGAACTGCTCGACCAGGTCTACCGCACGGGCGAACCTTTCGAGGGGCGCCAGATGACCGTCGATTTGCAGACGGCGGACGGGCGGACGGGCCAGCGCCAGATCGACTTCGTCTACCAGCCTATCAAGGATGACGATGGCGTGGTCACGGGTATACTCGTCGAGGGCGTCGATGTCACCGAACGCATGGAAGGCGAGGAGCGGCTGCGCCTGGCCCAGCAGGCGGGTGGCATCGGCACCTTCGAATGGTTCCCCGAGACGGGCGCGATGCTGGTGTCGCCCACCTTCCGCCACCTGTGGGGCATTGCCGACGAGGAAGAGGTCACGCAGCAGTTGCTGGTCAGCCTGGTCGATGAACGGGACTTGACGAAGGTGGGGCCCAGCAAGCTTGATCTGGCGCAAAATCCTCTCGAATATGTGGAATACCGCATCCGCCGGCCTGCCGATGGCGCGCTGCGCTGGATCGCGCGCCAGGGCGAGGTGGTGGCCGGCCGCGTACCTGGCCAGCGCCGCTACGTGGGCGTGTCGTTCGACGTGACGGAGCGGCGCCAGATCAAGGATGAACTCAACGCCAGCCAGGAGCGCATGGCGGCCATTTTCGGCCAGGCTGCCGTGGGCTTGTCCGAGCTGGGCCTCGATGGCCGTTTCCAGCGCGTCAACGGCGCCCTGTGCGGCATGCTTGGCCGCTCGGCCGAAGAGCTGCTGAGCCTAAACATGAATGACATCATGCACCCGGCGGACGTGCCTGGCAACAGCGTGCTGTTCCATCGCCTGGTGGAAACGGGCGAGTCGTTTTCGCTGGAAAAGCGCTACCTGAAGCCCGATGGCTCGCAAGTGTGGGTGTCGAGCAATGTCACTCGCCTGGTCGATGAAAAGGGGCATACGCGTTCCCTGATCGCCGTCAAGACGGACATCACGGCTCGGCGCCGCGTGGAAAAGGCGCTGCATGAATTGAACGAAACGCTAGAACACCGGGTCGAACAGGAAGTGAGCGAGCGCACCAAGGCCGAAGACGCCTTGCGCCAGGCGCAAAAGATGGAAGCCGTGGGCCAGCTGACGGGCGGCATTGCGCACGACTTCAATAACGTGCTGCAAATCATCTCCGGCAATCTGCATTTGCTGCAGCACCTGACGGGCACGGATGGCTTGATGCGCCAGCGCCTGGACACGGCGATTGCCGCCGTCGAACGGGGTGCCAAACTGTCGTCGCACCTGCTGGCGTTTGCGCGGCGCCAACCGTTGAAACCCGTGGTGGCCGACCTGGCGCGCGTGGTGCGCAACATGGATGCGCTGCTGCGGCGCGCCCTGGGCGAAGCGATCGACATCGTGCTGGTGGGCGGCGGCGGGCTGTGGAATACCCTGGTTGACCGCAGCCAGATCGAGAACGTCATCCTCAACCTGGCCATCAATGCGCGCGACGCCATGGATGGCGTGGGCAAGCTGACCATCGAGCTGGGCAATGTCGTGCTCGACGAGCAGTATGTGCATAAGTTGGTCGACGTGCCGGCGGGCCAGTACGTGATGCTGTCGGTGACCGATACGGGGCGTGGCATGAGCGGCCCCGTGCTGCAGCGCGCCTTCGAGCCGTTCTTTACCACCAAGCCGGAAGGCGCGGGCACGGGCCTGGGCTTGTCGATGGCGTATGGCTTTGTCACGCAAAGCCGTGGCCATATCCGCATTTACAGTGAACCTGGCGTGGGCACGGGAGTCAAAATCTATTTACCCCGTTCCCTGATGGCCGAAGCGGACGATGAACTGGAATTGAGCGGCGTCGTCACGGGCGGCACGGAAACGGTGCTGGTGGTGGAAGACGACGTGGGCGTGCGCACCACCGTGGTCGACATGCTCGGCGCGCTCGGTTACACGGTGCTCAAGGCCGAAGATGGCGAAAGCGCGCTGGCCGTGCTGCACAGCGGCGCGCAGATCGACTTGCTGTTTACGGACGTGATCATGCCCGGTCCCGTCAGCAGCACGGAGATGGCGCGCCAGGCGCGCGAGTTGCAGCCCGATATAGCCGTCTTGTTTACGTCGGGCTATGCGCAGGATGTCATCGTGCACGAGGGCAGGCTCGACGCGGGGGTGGAATTGCTCAGCAAGCCGTATCGGCGCGAGGAGCTGGCACGCAAGCTGCGCCATGTGCTGGCCAACCGCCAGCAGCAAATGCGTGCGCGCCAGTTTGAACGGTCCGGCGCGCCGGTGGCCGGCAGCACGGCGGCCAGCGTGCAGGGCGGCGGCACGCCGGGGCTGGACTTGACGGGCCATGCTTTGCTACCGCAAGGGGACATGCCGACATCCATGAAGATACTCGTGGTGGAAGACAATCTCGATTCGCAGCTGATGGTGTGCGAACTGGTGGGCATGCTGGGCCATACGGTTAGCGGCGTGTCCGATGGCGAGGCGGCGTGGGAATTGCTCAACGAGCAAGACTTCGATCTCTTGTTTACGGACGTCAGTCTGCCCGGCATGTCTGGCATCGCGCTGGCGCGCATGGTGCTGCGAGAGAAACCGGACATGCGCATTATCTTTTCCACCGGTTATGGCAAGGAATCGATGGATGAACTGGGCTTCTCCGCCAGCGTCTTGCGCAAGCCCTATGATTTGATGGAGTTACAAGCCGCACTAGACCAACCCTGACGGGCAAGCGCCGGCACGGCTTGCCTGTCTCACCCTGAAGAGGCGAATGAATGACTCCTGAATTGACGATGCTGGCCTGTACTTTGGTGCTGGCGCTGCTGCAAATTCTGCTGCCAGCGCTGTTTCGCACGCGCGAGACAGGCACGGCCTATAACGTGAGTGCGCGCGACGGTGAAGGCCCGCCCGTGGGCAAGATCACGGGCCGCTTGCAGCGGGCTCAGGCGAACCTGTTCGAAACCCTGCCACTGTTCGCCGCTGCCGTGCTGATCGCCCACGTGACGGCGCAGGAAAGCGCGCTGACCCTGTATGGCGCCGCCCTGTATCTGGCCGCGCGCGTGCTCTACCTGCCCCTGTACGCGTTTGGCGTACCCGTCGTGCGCACGCTCGTCTGGTGCGTGTCGATTGCCGGCTTGCTCATGCTGTACTGGGCCATCCTGTTTGCTTCCTGAATTCCTACGCCAGCTGTGGCGCCCGTCCTATGGCGGAGCGTCAGGCCCGACCGTAAAGTAGCTGCATCGAGGCGCATGGGCGCCGGCAGCGCAGTGTTACTTTTGGGACGGCAATGATGAGCAGTGCAGCGAAGCAATCCGGCAAGTCCGGCAAGCCTATCCAGCGCCTGCTGCGCACGGTCTTTGGCGTGGCGCGGTTGCGCATGGGCCAGCAGGAAGTCATCGACAGCGTGCTGTCCGGGCGCGACACCCTGGCCATCATGCCCACCGGCAGCGGCAAGTCGCTGTGTTACCAGCTGCCCGCCGCCCTGTTCGCGGGCGCGACCCTGGTGGTGTCGCCGCTGATCTCGCTGATGCAGGACCAGCTGGAAAAGCTGCACGAACTGGGCATCACGGCCGTGCAGCTCAACAGCAGCCTGTCGCGCGCGGAAGAGGAGGAGGCCGTCGCCCGCATCAGCCAGGGAGGCAGGCTCATCATCTTTTGTACGCCGGAACGCCTTGCCAGCGCCGCCTTCCTGTCGCTGCTGGCCAGCGCGCCGCCCAGCCTGGTCGTTATCGATGAAGCCCATTGCATTTCCCACTGGGGCCACGACTTCCGTCCTGCCTACCTGGAAATAGCGGCCGCCCTGCGCGCGCTGGGCCGTCCGCCCGTGCTGGCGCTGACGGCCACGGCCACCGAGGAAGTGATTGCCGATATCGCCACGCAGCTCGAAGCGCGCAAACTGCAGGTCATCAATACCGGCATCTACCGGGCCAATTTGCGCTACCGTGTGATCCAGGTCACGAATGCCGGAGAAAAACAGGATACCGTCTTGCGCCTGCTGCGCGAGACATCCGGCGTGGGCATCGTGTATGCGGCCACCGTCAAGGCCGTCGAGGACCTGGCGGCGCGGCTGGCAGAATTGGGCGAGAGCGTCACGTGTTACCACGGCAAGCTGGCGGCGCGTGAACGCAAGCACAAGCAGGAATTGTTCATGAACGGCGAACGCCGCATCATGGTCGCCACCAATGCCTTCGGCATGGGCATCGACAAGCCCGACACGCGCTTCGTGATCCACTTGCAGGTGCCGGCCAACCTGGAAGCGTACTACCAGGAATCGGGCCGGGCGGGGCGCGACGGCTTGCCCGCCGATTGCACCTTGCTGTATTTTCAGCAAGACAAGCGGGTGCAGCAATTCTTTCTGGCGAAGCACTATCCCACGGCCGACGATTTGGCTGCCATCGTCGTTGCGGCACAAGGCTTGCCAGCCAAGTTTGCGTTCGCTGCGCTGGCGTCCAGCCTGCCCGAATTTTCCGAAGGTCACTTGAAGGTAGGTGTGAAACTGTTGAAAGACGGCAAGCTGCTGCGCCAGAACCGCCGGCTGGGCTACAGCCTGAAAGCGCCCTTGGCCAGCTCGCCCTCTTATGTGCAACTGGCGCAAATCTATGTCGACAAGCAGGAGCGCGACAAACAGGCGCTCGAGCAGATGGTGGCCTATGCGCAAAGTGGCCTGTGCCGCTGGAAGTTGCTGCTCGATTATTTTGGCGATGCCGGTGATTTCGAACGCTGTTGCACTTGCGACAATTGCCAGTCGCCGCCCGCGCTGGCCGCGCCCATCTCCCTGGACGAGTTGCCGCCCGCATCCGCCCAAGCACAAACCCCAGCCCCAGCGTCCCGGATCGCCGTCGGCAGCCGCGTGCGCGTGCCCCGATTCCAGATCGGCACCGTGCTGTCGGTGGCCGGCGAGCAGGTCACCATAGCCTTTCCGGAAGACACCACGCGTACCTTCATGGCGGAATTTGTCGTCCCCGCGTGAGCCGCAGCAGGCAGGCAATTTGTCGTTCTGCCATCATCCGGGCAGCTCCGCACCCGGCCAGGTGCCGGCGGACGCGGCGCGTTCCCCGTTTCCGCCTAACTGCTGAGTATTTGGTACTTTTGGTGTGAAACTAAAAGTAACTGCGCCACCGTAGGCGGGACTCATCCTACATGCGCTCTTGCCATCCTCCTATTTCTTGTATCCCATGCGCGCACTAAGATGACTGTTCCCCTGCCATGCGAGGGGGAGGGATTGCATGGTTTGCATTGTTTCGATTTTATTGATCAAGGAGATCATCATGGCCACATCGAGCGACAATAAACAGCAAGGTAGTAAAACCAGTGGCGCCAGCAGTGGTGCCGGCAGCGGTAACAAGCAAAGCGATACCCGAAAGCGCGGCTTCGCTTCCATGGACCCTGCCCAGCAGCGCGAAATCGCCAGCGAAGGCGGACGCGCCGCGCATGAAAAGGGTACGGCCCATGAATTCACGTCGGAAGAGGCGCGCCGTGCAGGCAGCCAAAGCCACAAGAATGATGGCAACCGTCAAAGTGCCGCTGGCGCCAGTGGTTCGCGTGACAATGCCAGCACCAAGCAGGAGAGCAACCGCGATAGTGGCAACAAGCAAAGCGGCGGTTCGGGTTCCAGCTCCGGTTCGCGCAACAAGCCGTAGCGGGCAGTAGCAAGTGATCATGGCCAGCGGCAGGCAGGCACGTCGCTGGTTCAGACCACCTTATTTGGGCTATCGCAAAATTTTGATGCAATGCAGCAGGCATGGACTATGATGAAATAGCTGCGCTGGTCACGGCCAACGCGCAGTCAACGCACTCAAATCGCACTCACGAGCAGGGAGAAGATGATGGGCAACTCCACCACGCCGCAGAGCGGCAATCGCCAGGGCGGCACGGCATCCACGGCAGGTAGCAAGCAAAGTACGGCCAATTCGGCCGAGAACTTTGTGCTGGTCGATAGCGAGCAGGGTCTCGATATCGGCGATGATCTGTTTTCCATCGGCGAAGTGCGTCGGGCCGACCGCTTGCCCCATCACCAGTCCGGCTCTGCCGGGCAGAGCCGGCAGAGTGCCGACGATGCGCCAGACACCACAGGCAGTACGGGCGTCTGAACTTTCCTTCCTGTCTGATGATCGCCGCAGTAGCAGCCGCAAGGCGTGTGCGCGCACGCCGGCTGCTTGCCGGCGCACTCCTGGGTAATTTGCGACTCTGCTACAGGTCGACTCGCCCGTGTTCGCCCAGATCCTTGGGCGCGTCCCCCGTGATGGCGGCCTTGGCCATTGCATAGAATTGCATCATCTTGCTGGCGCTGCTATCCCAATACTCGGCTGACTGGATCGTCACTTTGATCAGCGACAGCTTCGGATCGTCGAGTCCGCCCGGGAACCAGGCTTTCATCAGCGGATTCCACAATTGCTCCGCCTTGGCGCGGTCCTTCAGTAATTGCGCGTGGCCGCAAACGGACACATACAGGCTGTCGCCCGTATCAGCAAAACTGACGTTGACTTGCGGATTGTTCAGCAAGTCGCGCGTGTAGGCCGCCTCGTCCGAGACAAAGAACCAGATCTGCCCATCGCTATCGACCTGCTGCTGTGTCAACGGCCGGCTGGTGAGGGTGCGCATGTCGTCGCTCGTGGTCAGCATGCCGAATTTGATGTCCTTGATCCTGGCCGCGATGTCGGCCAGTTGTTCGCTGGAATACGCTTGCATGGGGTGCTCCCTTGTTGGTTGTCCTGAACAACAGCATAGGCGCAGCTCGCCTGCGGCTCTGTACGGCAGCTTACGTAGCGGCCGGCCTTGTGCATGTTTCAAAGCTGTTACAAAACGCCCGCCAGACGGGGTGCCCCATGTATTGACTTAATAAATGATAATCATTATCATTTGTTTGCATTGATGGGCATGAACTTTGATTGAAGGATGGGAATGAAGCACACTGACTTGTTGCGCCACCGGGCCCGCTCCTTGCCGGGAGTCCTTGATGGCTAAGGTGGGCACCGCAGACCAGGCCAGGAACAATGCCAGCCGCGCCGTCTGGCTGAAGAACTTGCATCAATGGCACTGGATCAGCTCGGCGCTTTGCCTGCTGGGCATGTTTTTGTTTGCCATCACCGGCATCACCCTGAACCACGCCAGCCAGATCGAAGCCAAGCCGTCAATCACGCGGCAAAAGGCACAACTGCCGGCCCCTTTGCTCACAGAACTGGCCGCGTATGCCGCCGGACATGATGGCGCCAACGCGCCCATGCCAGCCGCCGCCGAGACCTGGCTCAGGCAGAAATGGTCGCTCAATGCGGGCGGGCGTCCCGCCGAATGGAGCGTCGACGAAGTGTATTTGCCACTGCCCAAGGCGGGCGGCGACGCCTGGGTGCGTATCGGCCTGGAAGACGGCGCCGCCGAATACGAGTTGACGGACCGGGGCTGGGTATCCTGGCTCAACGATGTGCACAAGGGCCGCAACACGGGCGTGGCCTGGAACTGGTTCATCGATATTTTTGCTGGCGCCTGCATCGTGTTTTGCCTGACGGGTTTATTGATTTTGAAGTTCCACGCGGCCAACCGGCCGTTCACCTGGCCGATGGTTGGCCTCGGTATCTTGATACCGTGCGCGATCGCCTTGCTGTTTATCCACTGATCGTTTTTATTTTTCCTTTTTACAGGCACACCATGAAATTACGCTACTCCCTGGCGCTTGGCCTTCCCCTGATCGGCACCTCGGCAATGGCGGCCGACCTGGCCCTCAAGCTTGAAATTCCGCAACTGAACGTGGCGGAATACCACCGTCCCTACGTGGCGGCGTGGCTGGAAACGGCCGATCAAAAGGTCGTCGGCAACCTGACGGTGTTGTATGACGTGAAAAAGAAGGACAAGGCAGGCGAGAAGTGGCTGAAGGATATGCGTCAATGGTGGCGCAAGAGCGGCCGCGACCTGACCATGCCCGTTGACGGCGTCAGTGGCGCCACGCGTGCGCCTGGCGAACATACCCTGACTTTCCCCGGCGCCAAGGCCTTGCTCGACAAGCTGCCGGCCGGCGAATACCAGGTAGTGGTGGAAGCGGCGCGCGAAGCGGGCGGACGCGAACTGGTGCGCGTGCCGTTCCAGTGGCCGCTGAAATCGGCCCAGTCCGTGTCTGCCAAAGGCAAGGAAGAACTCGGTAACGTCGTCGTCCAACTCAAACCATAAGGCGCACATCATGTTCAAGCAACTCAATAAGCCTTTGATCGCGCTGGCCCTGGCCGGCCTGGCCATGAATGCCCACGCCCACCGCGGCTGGATGGTGCCATCGAGCACGATGGTGGAAAGCAAGGACGCCTGGGTGACGGTGGACGCGGCCGTCTCCGATGGCCTGTTCGAGATCGACCACCAGCCGCTGCGCCTGGACGCGCTGCAAGTGATCGGTCCGGATGGCGCGAAAGTCACGCCGGCGAACACGGTCACGGGCCGTCTGCGCAGCGTCTTCGACGTCAAGATGGAAAAACCGGGCACCTACAAGGCGGCCATCGTGTCGCAAAACGTGATGGGCAGCTACAAGCTCAATGGCGAGCAGAAGCGTTTTCGCGGCAACGAGGAAACCTTCAAGAAGGACGTGCCGGCCGATGCACAAGAGCTGAAAATCACGCGCACGGCAGCGCGACTGGAAACCTTCTTCAGCAATGGCGAAACCAGCATGGAAGTGTTCAAGCCGACAGGCGTGGGCCTGGAATTCGTGCCGGTGACGCATCCGAACGACTTGCGTGCTGGCGAGAAAGCCACGTGGCGTTTCTTGATCGACGGCAAGCCGGCAGCGAACCAGGCGTTCAGCCTGGTGCCAGGCGGCGTGCGCTACCGTGGCGTGCTCGGTGAAATTCGCCAGAGCACCGATGCCAAGGGCGAAATTACATTCACCATCCCGGCGGCCGGCATGTATTACCTGAGCAGCACCTGGCCAGCGGCCGCACCGGCCGTGCCCGGCCAGCCGCCGGTCATGCCGGAGCGCCGCATGACGTACGCTGCCACCGTGGAAGTACTGCCGCAGTAAGCGGCGGCATTTTCGCCAGAGCACCGATGCGCCGGGTCCTGCTGCCGCAGCATATTTCCGATCAGCTCGCGCCGTCCGGCGCCGCGATCCGGGATCTGCGCGGCCTGACGATGGGTAGCAGCTGGTCGGTGCGCTTGCTCGAGTCCGCCATGCCGGGACGCGCGGGCAGCGCCGACTTGCAGCAGGGCTTGCAGCAGCAACTGGACCTGGTCGTGGCGCAGATGAGCCACTGGGACGACGAGTCTGACCTGGGCCGCTACAACCGGGCCGAGCCCGGCAGCTGGCACAGTCTGCCTGCCGCCTTTTGCGAGGTGCTGGGTTTTGCCATGCACGTATCGCAAGCGTCCGGCGGCGCGTACGACCCGTGCGCCGGCGCCCTCGTCAATCTGTGGGGCTTCGGCCCCCGCCACCGTTACGATGAGCCGGGCTTCCTGCCGCCGAAAGACGATACCGTGGCCTTGCTGCTGGCGCAGCGCCAGCGCCGCCGCCTGGAACTGGACTTGCCGGCCCGCCGCATGCGCCAGCCGGGTGGCTTGCAGCTCGATTTGTCTGCCGTGGCCAAGGGCTATGGCGTGGACCGCCTGGCCCGCTACCTGGATAGCCAGGGCATCCATCATTACCTGGTCGAAGTGGGCGGCGAGCTGCGCGGCGCTGGCAGCAAGCCCGACGGCCAGCCGTGGTGGGTGCTGCTGGAACAGGTCGATGGCGCCGATAATGCCGATAATGCCGATAATGCCGATAATGCACAGCATCCGCCGGAAATGCTGCTGGCGCTGCACGGCCTGTCCGTGGCGACCTCTGGCGACTATCGGCGCTTCTTCCAGGACGGCACAGTTCGTTTTTCACACACCATTGATCCGCGCAGCGGCATGCCGATCGCCAATCAACTCGCTTCCGTCACCGTCGTGCATGAGCAATGCATGGCGGCCGATGCCTGGTCGACGGCCCTGACCGTACTGGGCTTGGATGCCGGCATGGCGCTGGCCGAAGAGCAGGGCCTGGCCGCGCGCTTTCTGCAGCGTGACGGCGATGGCTACCACGAAACGCTGAGCAGCCACATGCTGGCCATGCTCGACGAATGAACGATTAACGCCATGATTTTTACGCACGATACGACGCGGCTGGCCTTGCTGGCCGTCCTGTCCCTCAGTTATGCCGGCGTATGCATGGCGCCCTGGCTGCGCGCGCGCGCCAGGCGCCGCGCGTCCGACGCCGCCAGGGCGGCGCTGGCCGACAGCCCCGCCTGGCTGGTGGCGTATGCGAGCCAGACGGGCAATGCAGAGGAACTGGCCACGCAAACGGCGCGCAGCCTGCAACTGGCCGGCATTCCTGTGCGCCTGTGCGCGCTGGCCGAACTCACGGCCAATGATCTGCAACAAGCCGAACGGGCCTTGTTGTTGGTCAGCACCTATGGCGAAGGCGATGCACCCGACAACGCGGCTGCTTTCATGGGGCGCCTGATGACGGGCGGGCTGGCGCTGCCACAATTGCATTACGCCGTGCTGGCCCTGGGCGACCGCAGCTATGGTCAGTTTTGTGGCTTCGGCCGCGCGCTGGATGCCTGGCTGGCCGCGCAGGGCGCTTCGCGTCTGTTTGAGCGCATCGAAGTCGACCGTAGCGCCAGCGCCGCCATCGAGCAATGGTTCCAGCACTTGAGCCATTTGGCCGGTACCAGCGACGCGCCCGACTGGAGCGCGCCCGCTTTTGGCGACTGGCGCCTGACGCACCGGCAGTTGCTCAATCCGGGCAGCGCCGGCGGCGCCATCTATCACGTGGAACTGGCGCCCGTGGCGGGTACCTTGCCGGATTGGCAGTCGGGCGACCTGGTGCAGGTGGCCGCACCGCTTGACCCTGCGCAGCCGCGCGAATATTCGATCGCCTCGATCCCGCACGACGGTGGCGTGCACTTGCTGGTGCGCCAGCAGATGCATCCCGATGGCAGTCTGGGACTGGCCTCTGGCTGGCTGACGGCGCAGGCGGCCGTGGGCGAGGTGGTGCAGCTGCGCTTGCGCCAGCACCGGCGATTCCGCCTGGAAGACAATGCCCGGCGTCCTTTGATTCTGATCGGCAACGGCAGCGGCATCGCCGGCCTGCGCGGCCACCTGAAGAGCCGCGTGCTGGCAGGGCAGCGGCGCAACTGGCTGATCTTTGGCGAGCGCAATGCGGCCCACGATTTCCTTTATCGCGAAGAAATTGAACAGTGGCACGCCAGCGGCGACTTGCCTCGCCTGGACCTGGCATTTTCGCGCGACCAGGCTGAGCGGATGTACGTGCAGGACCGCCTGCGCGGCAATGCCGACGAAGTCAGGCTGTGGCTGGAGCAGGGTGCGGCCATCTACATCTGCGGCAGCCTGGCCGGCATGGCGGGCGGGGTCGACCAGGCCCTGCAAGACATGCTGGGCCGTTCCGCGCTCGACGCGCTGGCGGCTGCAGGGCGCTACCGGCGCGACGTCTACTGAGTTTTTCCCATCGCCAGCGCCCTTGCGCGCGGGCGGCTATCATGATAGGTTCAGCCGAGGAGAGACAGCATGAGCGACAGCATTTACGACATTCCCCTGCGCCGCATCAATGGCGAGCCCAGTAGCCTGGACGCCTATCGCGGCAAGGTCGTGCTGGTGGTCAATGTCGCCTCCGCCTGCGGCTTGACTCCGCAGTACGAGGGTCTGGAAAAACTCTACGCCGACAAGCAGGCCGAGGGCCTGGTGGTGGCCGGCTTTCCCGCGAATGAATTCGGTGCGCAGGAGCCGGGCAGCAATGCCGAGATCGCGGACTTTTGCCGCGGTACTTTCGGCGTGCAGTTTCCCCTGTTTGAAAAAATCGTCGTCAAGGGCCCGGGCCAGCATCCGCTGTACCAGCGCCTGGTGCAAGCGCAGCCGCGTGCGCAGGAAAAGCCTGGCAGCGATTTCCGCGCCAAGCTGGCCGGCTACGGCATCACGCAGGAGCAGCCTTCCGACGTGCTGTGGAATTTCGAGAAGTTTTTGATCAGCAAGGAGGGCAAGGTGGTGGGGCGGTTCGCGCCCGATACCACGGTCGATGATGCCATCCTGCGCGAGGCCATCGCGCGCGAGTTGCAGGCCTAGGCGGTCTTACTGGGAGGCGTCCAGCGCGGCCGGTTCCATATCGCCGCTCACTTCCTGCAAGCCGCGCGCCAGGCTGGAGATGCTGGGGTTGTCGATGAAGACGCAGCGCTTGCCCGTGCGCTTGCAGTAATCCTTGACGCGCCAATAGGCGCTGTGGCTGATGCAGCCCGTCTGGCAAATGACCAGGTCGGCCGCCGCCAGGCTCGAATCGAGCAGGTTGGCATTGTCTTCCAGGCCGCCGTCGTGGTGGGCGAACTGTGCGCCGACCCGCTCGATCAGGGCGCGGTAGGTGGCGACATTGCCGCTGCGTCCTCCCACGCACAGCACGCTTTGATCGACCAGGCGGATCGGCATTTTCAGCTTGCCGCCGGTCGGTACTTCCAGCTTGGGCGCCGGTGGCGGTGCGACGGCGGTTGGGCGCGGCTGGGCCTGTTTCAATTCTGCGATTTGCTGGCGCAATTCTTTTTCGCGCTCATCCATTTGCGCCAGGCGCTCGACCAGGCGCGTGCGCGAGTCCAGCGCCGGGATGGCCGCCTGCAATTGCGCCAGTTCCGCGCGCAAGCCGTCGATCACGCTATTTTTGCCGATGGCCTCGGCACGCGCGCGCAGCAGCACGGCTTCCTGGCGTTCCAGTTCCCCCGTTTTTTCCATCAATGCAGCCTGGCTGCGCTGTTGCAGCTTGGTCAGTTCGTGCGCCAGGCGCGCATTTTCTTCCTGCAAGGCTGTAAATTTCCCCATGTCGGCGCGCACGCAGGCGCCGGCCTGGTGCTGGATCATGTGCAAGTCGCGGCACATTTGCTCTTCCAGTTCGGCGTCGCAGCGCGGGTGCGTCAGGCCGGCCCAGAAGGCGCCCGACACGTCGCCGTTGGCGACGGCCGTGCGCCACAGTTGCGCTACCTGCTCGGTGCTCTTGGCGCCGCGAAAGCGCAGGATCACGGGGGCGTAGCGGCGTTCGAGTTCCTTTTGCAGCGCTTCGGACAGGCGGTTGCGCGCACCGCATTCCGTCACGGCGCCCACGTGCACTTCGTAGTCGTCGGCCAGCACGCGCCCGCCCGTCATCTTGCCCACCAGCTTGCGCAGGTATCCCAGTGGCAAACCGACGCCGACCAGGGGGCAATGGCAGGTATGCGACAGTTCCCACAGGCGCCGGCGGCGCGAAGCGAGCGCGGCCGTTTCGGCCTCGCCGCTGGAACAGTTGCTGATGACGGGCAGGGACTGGTCTTTGTCACACATGGCGATATCCTGTTGGGGGCGGTGTTGAAGAGAAATTATTGCGGCAGGGGTGAGGCAGGGCGCTTGGCGCTCAGCATGCCTGACAGGCGCTCAAACACGGTAGTCCTGGGCGGCGCGGGCCGGTGCAGCGCTACCAGGGCGGCCCATTGCTGCGACAGTTGCTGGCAGGTCGCCTGCAGCACGGGGCCCAGGCCGGGCGAGTTCGATAGCACTTGCAGATGGCGTTCGATGACACCCGCCAGTTTCTCGCAGGGACTGCCAGCATGGTAGTGCGACATCAGGTGCAGCACGGCTGACAGCAGCAATTCTGGCTGTTGGCCTTGCGGGGAAGGAAACATCGGGGAAGGTCGGTCGTTCGCCATCAAACACTCCTGAGCCGTGGTTTGGCTGGCTGCGCGCACGGAGCGCGACTGGCTGGCGAGTGTGGTGTCTGGCTGCCGTGCTGCTTCAGGCAGTCAGGATCAGCTTGTTCAATTGGGTGACGCGCAGGCGATAGATCTTGCCGCTGTGCTCAATCTCCACTTCGCGTCCCTGCTGCAGCAGCGCTTCGCTGGTGATGCGGCGCGCCGGCTGGGCCATGCTGACGGGAGGGCGGACGTGGGCGCTGGCGGCATCCTGGATCAAGGCTGGTTTTGAGCTTTGCATGTTGGGCTTTCTTTGTCTCAGTTGAGAATGATTCGTATTTGCATTATTGTTGAAGGTGGCCCGAAAAGCAAGACTTATTTGTGCGCAATCGGCGCTTTTTTACGCTGGGATGGCAACGCGGAAGAGCTTGCTGCGCAAATGCGGCCACTGGCGCGGCGTGTAAGGGGACGGCAGCAAAAAAGACCCGGCAAGGCGGTGTGCGCCTTGGCCGGGTCAAGCCTGTGCCAAGCTTGAAGAAATCGGGATGGCGTTATAGGGTGGCCAGCAATTGCGCCGAGGCGTTGGCGGCCGCAGTGGTATCTGCCTTGAGCTTGGCGGCGGCCAGCTGCTTGGCGCGCGAGCGCGAGGGCGGCAGGCGGCGCAGGGTTTTCAGGGCGTCCGCATCCTTGATGCCGATGGTGCGCTGGTCGACCGTGATCAGACCGATTTCATTGAAGGCGGACAGGGTGCGGCTGACCGTTTCCAGGGTCAGGCCCAGGTAGCTGCCGATTTCATGGCGTGTCATGCGCAGGTTGAACAGCTTGCTCGAGTAACCCATCTGCGCGAAGCGGTCGGCCAGCGAGACGAGGAAGCGCGCCACGCGGGCTTCGGCGCTGAGGGCGCCCAGCATGCCGATCATGGCTTGCTCGCGCACCAGTTCGCGGCTCATCACGCCATACATGACATTTTCCAGTTCCAGGTGGACTCTGCCCAGCGCCGTGAGTTTCTTGAATGGCAGCAGGATCAGGTCGCAGTCGGACAGGGCCACCGCTTCCGAAGAATAGTGGCGCGAGTGGATGCCATCGACGCCCAGCATGTCGCCTTTCATGGGAAAGCTGAGCACCTGCTCATTGCCGAATTCGTCGATGAGTACGGTTTTCAGGAAGCCCGAATTGACGATGTACAGGGTGTCGAAGGCTTGGCCGATGGTGTGCACGCGCTGGCCCGTCTTGAATTGCACGTGCTGGAACAGCAATTCGTCGGCGGCAATGGTGCAGGCGCTGGAGATATGCAGCAGATCGCACACCTCTTTCAGGTTCGACCATAGCCGCCCCTGGCGCTGGCGCCCCGCTTCCATCGGAGAGGAGGGGGCCAGCGCTGGTGAGGCTGCGCGGGTTTCAGGCGTTTGCGTGGACAGCATGTTCATCTCCTGGTGACAGGTAGTTCAGAGTTGACAGACGGGGTGCACAGGGCGCGGGCACGTAAGAATCGGCACGCGTCCCGGCAAGCAATGCTCAATTCGCTGAAGACTTGCTGTGTGATGAAATAACTTCCCAGCAACTTGATGACTGGTTTCAGTATGCCAACAATCGTGTGCAATTAATATCAGCAGTGGCTGAATATGGGAGTAGGAGCTGTGGTAGGCGAAGTAGGATTGTTCCTACAGCTGGCGTGCGGGCGCGCGTCGCTGGAATCAGGTCTTGAAGGGGGATAGCAGGCGGTGCGCTACGGCATACTGGACCATTTCCGACAGCGAACTCATGCCCATCTTTTGCATGATGCGCGTCTTGTGCGTACTCACGGTTTTCACGCTCAGGTGCAAATTGTTGGCAATTTCCGTGATCGACTTGCCTGCCACGAGCAGGGAAAAGACTTCGAATTCGCGGTCCGACAACTGTTTGTGCAGCAAGCTTTCATTCGGCATCATGATGTTGAGCACGAGCTGCTCTGCCACCTCGGCACTGATGTAGGGACGTCCCGACGCCACCTTGTGGATGGCGCCCACGAGCTGGGTGCCCGCGCTTTCCTTGGTCAGATAGCCTTGCGCGCCGGCGCGGATGGCGCGCACCGCATATTGCTCTTCCTCGTGCATGGTGAGGATCAGGATGGACAGCTTGGGCGCCTCGCTGCGGATTTGCCGGATCAGGTCGACGCCGCTGCGGCCCGGCATAGACAGGTCGAGCAGCAGCAGGTCGAAGCCGCCCTGGCGCACGCGGTTGAGTACTTCAAAGCCGTCGATGGCTTCCCCCACGATGTCGATATCCGGCGCGCCGTCAAGGATGCGCTTCAATCCTTCACGCATGATGGTGTGGTCGTCGGCAATCACAATACGTATCATAGGCGGGCAATCTGGCGGCGTGTAATCTGCGGTGTCCGTCACCGGACACTCAAATGTTAAAAAACGAGAAACGTTGCCATATTAACTGAAGCGGCCGCAAAGTGGCTTTTTTTGGCGTGCCGGCCACGGCGGCCCCGTGGCCATGCGAGCCCTTATTTCGATGGGGGTTCCTTGATCAGCCTATGCACGAGCACGGGCAATGTCGAGTGCGAGAGTACCTTGTTGGTCACGCTGCCCAGCAGCAACTGTCCCCAGCCGCTGCGGCCATGCGAGCCCATGAAAATCAGGTCGCATTGCTGTAATTGCGCCACCTCCACGATTTTCAGGGCCGGGCTGTCGGAAAAGGCCGTCAGGCCCGTCGCTTGCAAGCCTCGCTTGGCCGCCGCGTCGAGGATGGGTTGCCAGTGGTCGGCGCCCGCCTTGCGCATGGCGATGCGGTATTCCTCTTCGCTGGGATAGCTTGGTGGAATGATTTCGATATACACCGGGTACTGGTACTCGGGTGCCACGTACACGGCAAGGATGTCGGCGTGCATCTGTTCGGCAAAGGCAACGCCGGCGCAGGCCGTCAGGTTGGAGACGGTGGAGCCGTCCGTGGCGATCAGAATTTTCTTATACATGGCAGGTCCTTTGGCGGTGACTCAGCGCGCCTAACGCCTCATATTGTAGACGTGGCGGCAGTATTGTATTCATGTAAAGACTTGATAATTATCAATACTATTGCACCTTCAGTATAGACAACATTGGCAGAAAGATCGTGTTTTAGTTGCAACGATATCCGTGGAGCGCTGTTGCACAGGCGCCCGCGAGCAGTATTTCTTGTGCGTTGCGTCGTCTTGCACCCACGCCAATGGTAGTATTTCAAAATACAACGGCAGGAACACTTATTTCCTGGGGGAAAAGCTCTTGTGGGCCTGCTTTGCACCAGGAAGCGCGTTTTGAGATTTACCAACAGGGCGGCGCCCTGCTACACTCGCACCATCGCAGCGGTATTGCCTCAAATCATCTTAATCGAGAAATTGTGGGTATCAGTCTGTAAAACGCACAGTTCAGGCGGAATTTTGACAAATTATGGAGAAGCAGGGATATGACCAACGCCGCTGATGATTTCGATGCATTATTCGATGAAGTATCTGCGCAAAGTGCGGCCGCTCCCAAGCCCGCACCTGCAGCAGAGCCCGCAGCCGTGATCGCGGATGACGATTTTGACGCGCTGTTCGACTCCGTGTCGGCTAGCGCCGCCGTGCCGGCCGCTGTTGCGCCGCCAGTGGCCGACGCGCCAGCCGCGCCGGAAGCGTTACCGACGGCAAGCGCAGGCGCGCCGGGTGAGGCGGCCGATCCGGTCGACCAGTCCGACAAGCCGATGTTCGAGCGCCTGGGCGGCATCGTGCGCCTGCTGCATGATTCGCTGCGCGAACTGGGCTACGACAAGGCGCTGACGGAAGCGTCGTCGCAGATCGTCGATGCCCAGGACCGCCTGGAATATGTCGCCACCTTGACGGAGCAGGCCGCCAACAAGGTCTTGAACACGCTCGACGAAGGCATGCCGGCGCAAGATGTGTTGTCGAAGAAAGCCAAGGACATGGACAGCCGCTGGACGGCCCTGTTCGACGGCAAGCTGAGCCTGGAAGAATTCAAGGCCCTGGCCGGCGACTCGCGCCAGTTCGCGCAAGCCGTTGCCGAGGCAACGGAAGCGGAAAAAGCGCGCTTGCTGGAAATCATGATGGCGCAGGACTTCCAGGACATCACGGGTCAGCTGATCAAGAAAGTGGTCAATATCACCAAGACGGTGGAGCATGAGCTGGCGCAGCTGCTGCGCGACAACGCGCCGGCTGAAGTGCGCGAGAAACTGGCGCAAAAACCGGTGCCGCTGATGCAGGGCCCGTCCGTGCCGTCGGTGGCGCTGGACCAGGATAATGTAGACGACCTTCTTGCGGATTTGGGATTCTAATGGACGATATGCTCAAGGATTTCGTCGTTGAGGCGATGGATCTTGCGGTTAATGTTGAAGAGCACTTATTGCGCCTCGAGCGTGATCCTGACAACAAGGAAACACTGAATGCCGTGTTTCGTTCCTTCCACACCATCAAGGGTGGCGCCGGCTTCATGGGCCTGCCTGCGCTGGTGGCGGCCTGCCATCTGACGGAAAACCTGTTCGATGCCTTGCGCACGGGCGCCGCGCCCGTGACCCCGATCGCCATCGAGGCGGCGCTGCAAGCGTCCGGATTCGTGGCCGACCAGCTGACGGAACTGGCCAATGGCGCCGCGCCGGAAAGCTTGCCGGCCATGCCGGAGGAGCTGGAACACATCCTGACGAACGCCATCGAAGGCAAGGGCATGGACGCGCCTGCGCCAGCCGCCGCCGTGGTGGTTGCCGAAGTCGTTGTGGCGGCGCCAGCCGCTGCCGTTTCCACTTCCAGTGCCGATGGCCTGGATTGGGAAGCCATGTATAACGCCGTCGTGCCGGCCGGCAGCCAGCTCGCTGCTGCTCCGGTGGTCGCCGCTGCCCCTGCCGCCGTGGCCGCAGCGCCTGCCGCTGCCGCTACTGCCGCTACTGCCGCCAAACCGGCCGCCAAGGCATGGGATGGCGCCGAACGGCGCGAAGAGCGTCCGGAAGTGCGTCATGCCGCGCCCGTCAAGGAAGACAGCATCCGCGTCGACGCCGTCAAGCTCGACGCGCTGCTGGAAGTGGCCGGCGAATCCGTGCAGGCCGCCAACCAGGCTGCCGTGCTGCTCGAGCGCTTGCTGCAATTCAAATTCGAAGGCCAGGCCGCCACCTTGATGGCGACCCTGGCGGAAACCCTGGAACGCGCTTCGCGCTACTCGACGGAACTGCAGCGGGCTACTCTGGCCACGCGCATGCAGCCCGTGGGTCGTTTGTTCCAGAAATTCCCGCGCCTGGTGCGCGAACTGGCGAAAGACCTGGGCAAGGATGTCGAGCTGACCATCGAAGGCGCGGAGACGGAAGTCGACCGCGTCGTGGTCGACAGTCTGTACGATCCGCTCGTGCACATGCTGCGCAACTCGCTCGACCATGGCGTCGAATCGCCGGAAGCGCGCCTGGCAGCCGGCAAGCCCGCCAAATCGTTTATTTCGCTGAAAGCCTGGCAGGAAGCCAACAGTGTCATGATCGTGCTGCAAGATGACGGCAAGGGCATGGACCCGGCCTTCCTGCGCAGCAAGGCCCAGCAAAAGGGCTTGATCAGCGAAAACGCGCAGTTGAGCAACGACGAATGCTTCCAGCTGGTGTTCCTACCGGGCTTCTCGACCAAGGAAGTGGCCTCCAGCGTCTCCGGGCGCGGCGTGGGCATGGACGTGGTGAAAACGGCCGTGGAGAAAAACCGCGGCGCCATCCACATCGAATCCATGCTGGGCAAGGGCACCAAGTTCGCCATCCGCCTGCCGATCGAACTGTCCATCGTGCCGACCATGCTGGTATCGACCTCGGGCGCCGCGCTGGCGCTGCCGATGGCGGTGGTGCAGCGCGTCGTCGAATTGCCGGAAACCTTCATGGAAGTGGGCGGCGCGCCCGTGCTGAAAGACCAGGGCCGTCCATTGCCCGTGCGTTCGCTGGCCGGCGCCCTGGGCTACGAATCGTGCAGCGAGCGCGTGGGCATTGTTGTCGCTGCGCCACAGCCGTACATTCTCGCCGTGGAAGCCGTCGATGGCACGGCCGACCTGGTGATCAAGCCGATGACGGCCATCACCGTGGAAGGCATTACCGGTACCGCCCGCTCGGCCGAAGGCGAGCTGGTGCTAGTTGTGGGCCTATCTTTCCTGATGGATGGTTGCAGGGGAAGCGTGCGCATGGCTGCCTAGAAACACCGGCACCCACACCAAGCCCGCTGCAGACCTTGCGCAGCGGGCTTTTTTTTCGGCTTTTTTCGATTTTTATTCGCCCCGCCGGCATTTTGGCGGATTTTCGTATCAGCAATTTTTTATCCATATCCGCAAGGTGGGCCGAATTTTGTATCGCCCATCCCACGCTGGGGCGGCTTTTGCTTCTGCATTGCACAATATATGGCATAATCATTGCCGATCCCTTCGATCAGTACGACAGATCACTTAAACAGGCTGTGGCAACGCCGCATAAATCATGATGAAGACGCTTTACGACAAACTCTGGGAATCCCACGTTGTTCGGGCCGAAGATGATGGCACGACAATTCTGTATATCGACCGGCACTTGCTGCACGAAGTCACCAGCCCGCAAGCCTTCGACGGTCTCAGCGTGGCTGGCCGCCAGCCGTGGCGCATTTCCGCCAACCTGGCCGTGGCCGACCATAACGTGCCCACCACCAGCCGCGTCGACGGCATAGCCGACCCGGTTTCGCGCCTGCAGGTGGAAACCCTGGACAAGAACGCCAAGCACTACGGCTTGACCTACTTCAACATGAACGACAAGCGCCAGGGTATCGTGCATG
The DNA here is from genome assembly GCF_900095265.1 of Janthinobacterium sp. UMAB-56. Classification (GTDB taxonomy): domain Bacteria; phylum Pseudomonadota; class Gammaproteobacteria; order Burkholderiales; family Burkholderiaceae_D; genus Janthinobacterium. The sequence goes on from NZ_LT607652.1 coordinate 520,269, forward strand.
TGATCGGCCCTGAACAGGGCGCGACCCTGCCCGGCATGACGGTCGTCTGCGGCGATTCGCACACGTCCACGCACGGCGCCTTCGGCGCGCTGGCGCACGGCATCGGCACGTCCGAAGTGGAACACGTGCTGGCCACGCAGACCTTGCTGCAAAAGAAATCCAAATCCATGCTGGTGCAAGTCGACGGCGCCTTGCCGGCCGGCGTGACGGCGAAGGATATCGTGCTGGCCATCATCGGCAAGATCGGCACGGCTGGCGGCACCGGCTACTGTATCGAGTTCGGTGGCGCGGCCATCCGCGCCCTGTCGATGGAAGGGCGCATGACGGTGTGCAACATGGCCATCGAGGCGGGCGCGCGCGCCGGCATCATCGGCGTGGACGACACCACCATCAATTACGTCAAGGGCCGTCCGTTTTCGCCAGCCGGTCCGCACTGGGAGCGCGCCGTGGCGTATTGGCGCACCCTGCATTCGGACCCGGGCGCCCGCTTCGACCTGGTGGTCACTCTCAACGCGCAAGAGATTGTGCCGCAAGTGACCTGGGGCACCTCGCCCGAGATGGTGACCGGCGTCGATGGCCGCGTGCCTGACCCTGACCAGGAAAAAGACAGCGTCAAGCGCGACGCGATGGAAAAGGCGCTGGTCTACATGAACCTCAAGCCCAATACCGCCATCGAAGACATCCGCATCGACAAAGTCTTCATCGGTTCCTGCACCAATTCGCGCATCGAAGACTTGCGCGCGGCCGCCGCCGTGGTGCGCGGCAAGTACCGTGCCTCCAACGTCACCCTGGCGCTGGTAGTGCCCGGCTCCGGCCTCGTCAAGGACCAGGCCGAACGCGAGGGTCTGGACCGCATCTTCAAGGACGCGGGCTTTGAATGGCGCGAGCCGGGCTGCTCCATGTGCCTGGCCATGAATGCTGACCGCCTGGAACCGGGAGAACGCTGCGCCTCGACCTCGAACCGCAACTTCGAAGGTCGGCAGGGGCAGGGCGGACGTACCCACCTGGTGTCGCCTGCGATGGCGGCGGCGGCGGGCATCGCCGGCCACTTTGTCGACGTGCGGGGATTGCGATGAAGGCGGGCACTGGCGCCGCTGGCGTACACTAGCGCTTCCAGTCCCAAATTTCTTATCGAGAACGCATCATGAAAAAACTCTTCGCCCTCCTCATCGCCTCCGTCATCCTGTCCGGCTGCAACACCGTCTCCGGCATTGGCCGCGATGTGCAGAAAGTCGGCCAGGTCGTCACTGGCGCCGGCGGAAAATAAACCGTGACGTGGCGGCGCCCTGCGCCGCGCGTCCTACCGAGTAGAAACAGCATGGATAAATTTACGATTTATGAAGGCCTGGTGGCACCGCTGGACCGCGCCAACGTCGACACCGACGCGATTATCCCGAAGCAATTCCTGAAATCGATCCACCGCAGCGGTTTCGGCCCCAACCTGTTCGACGAATGGCGTTACCTCGACCATGGCGAACCGGGCCAGGACAATAGCCGCCGCCCGCTGAACCCCGATTTCGTGCTCAACGAGCAGCGCTACCAGGGCGCCTCAATCTTGCTGACGCGCAAGAACTTCGGCTGCGGTTCCTCGCGCGAGCACGCGCCATGGGCACTCGATCAATATGGCTTCCGTGCCATCATCGCGCCATCGTTTGCCGACATCTTCTTCAACAATTGCTACAAGAACGGCTTGCTGCCCATCGTGCTGTCGGAGGCCCAGGTCGAGCACCTGTTCAATGAAGTCAAGGCCTTCCCCGGCTACAAGCTGGTGGTGGACCTGGAACAGCAATGCGTGCGCACCAGCAATGGCAGCGTCTCGTACCCGTTCGAGATCGACGCCTTCCGCAAATATTGCCTGATGAATGGCCTCGACGATATCGGCCTGACCCTGCGCCATGCCGACGATATCCGCGCCTTCGAAGAACGGCATTTGACTAATCAGCCATGGTTGGCGAACGTAATTTAAAGATTAAATCCATGAAAATTGCAATCTTACCCGGTGACGGCATCGGTCCTGAAATCGTCGCGCAAGCCGTCAAGGTCTTGCAAGTGCTGGGCGAATCGTTCGAACTGGAAACGGCACCCGTGGGCGGCGCCGGCTATGCGGCCCACGGCCACCCTTTGCCGGAAGGCACTTTGGCGCTGGCCAAGGCGGCCGATGCCGTGCTGTTCGGCGCCGTCGGCGACTACCAGTACGACAACTTGGAGCGCCAGTTCCGCCCGGAACAGGCGATTTTGGGCTTGCGCAAGAACCTGGGCCTGTTCGCCAACCTGCGTCCGGCCATTCTGTACCCGGAACTGGCGGGCGCCTCGACCCTGAAGCCGGAAGTGGTGGCCGGCCTGGATATTCTGATCATCCGCGAATTGACGGGTGACATTTATTTCGGCCAGCCGCGCGGCGTGCGCGAGTGCCCGGACGGTCCGTTCAAGGGCCAGCGCGAAGGTTTTGACACCATGCGTTATGCGGAAGGCGAAATCCGCCGCATCGCCCACGTGGCTTTCCAGGCCGCGCAAAAGCGCGACAAGCGCCTGACCAGCGTGGACAAGGCGAACGTGCTGGAAACCTTCCAGTTCTGGAAAGACATCGTCATCGACGTGCACAAGGAATACCCGGACGTGGCGCTCGACCATATGTATGTCGACAACGCGGCCATGCAACTGGTGCGGGCGCCGAAGAAATTCGACGTCATGGTGACCGGCAACATGTTTGGCGACATCTTGTCGGACGCGGCCGCGATGCTGACGGGTTCGATCGGCATGTTGCCGTCCGCCTCGCTTGATGCCAACAACAAGGGCTTGTACGAGCCATCGCACGGTTCGGCGCCCGATATCGCCGGCAAGGGTATCGCCAATCCGCTGGCGACGATTTTGTCGGCCGCCATGATGTTGCGTTATTCGCTCAACCGCGAAGAGCAGGCAAACCGCATCGAGGCAGCCGTGAAGAAAGTGCTGGCGCAGGGCTTGCGCACGGCCGACATCCACGAAGCGGGCACGACTTTGGTCGGTACCGAGGCCATGGGTGATGCAGTTGTAAAAGCACTGGGATAAAATAGTCTAATGACGGCAGTCGCCGTCTCATTTTGAGGAATGGTAATGAAATTAGTTGGCTTGGTAGGTTGGCGCGGTATGGTCGGTTCGGTCTTGATGCAACGCATGCAGGAAGAGGGCGATTTCGCCCACATCGAACCGGTATTTTTCACGACCTCGAACACGGGCGGCGCGGCGCCGGCCATGGCGAAGAATGAAACCATCCTCAAGGATGCCAACAATATCGCCGAACTGTCCAAGTGCGACATCATCATTTCCTGCCAGGGCGGCGACTACACGAGCGCTGTCTTCCCGCCATTGCGCGCGGCGGGCTGGAACGGCTACTGGATCGATGCGGCTTCGACCTTGCGCATGGAAAAAGACGCCGTCATCGTGCTCGACCCGGTCAACCTGCACGTCATCAAGGATGCGCTGGGCAAAGGCGTCAAGAATTACATCGGCGGCAATTGCACCGTATCGTGCATGATGATGGGCCTGGGCGGCCTGTTCCAGCACGACCTGATCGACTGGATGACGTCGATGACCTACCAGGCGGCATCGGGCGGCGGCGCGCAGCACATGCGCGAACTGCTGACGCAATTTGGCACCATCAACGGCTCCGTCAAGGCGCTGCTGGACAACCCCGCTTCCGCCATCCTGGAAATCGACCGTCAGGTGCTGGCCACCCAGCACGGCTATTCCCCCGATGAAATCAAGCAATTCGGCGCGCCGCTGGCCGGCAACCTGATCCCGTGGATCGACAAGGACCTGGGTAACGGCCAGTCGAAGGAAGAGTGGAAGGCGGGCGCGGAAACGAACAAGATCCTGGGCCGCGGCATCGACTTTGGCACCCAGGAAATTCCTGTCGACGGCCTGTGCGTGCGCATCGGCGCCATGCGCTGCCATTCGCAAGCCCTGACCATCAAGCTGAAAAAAGACGTGCCGCTCGATGAAATCAACGACATCATCGCCAGCAATAATCAGTGGGTCAAGCTGGTCCCGAACACGCGCGAAGCGTCCGTGCGTGACCTGTCGCCGGCAGCCGTGACGGGCAGCCTGACGATCCCTGTCGGCCGCGTGCGCAAGATGAGCATGGGGGGCGAATACCTGTCCGCGTTCACCGTGGGCGACCAGTTGCTGTGGGGCGCGGCCGAGCCGCTGCGCCGCATGCTGCGCATCCTGCTGGACGCGTAATGGCAATAAATTGCTGAGCAAGACCAAGCCGGGGCTGTTTCCCCGGCTTTTTTTTCGTCCTGAGCCCGTCAAGGCGCAACCATGCGGAGCTTGCATAGCTCTGGGCATGATGATATGTTGATACCTCTGGAAAAGTAACTGTTTTCCCATGTCAACTAAGATGCCGCCAACTATGCCTGTACACACTCGTCCCCGGGTCGCCTCCCTTGCCATTAAAACACTCAGCAGCGCTGTCGCCTGCGCGGTGTTATTGTCACCGGCGGCATCCGCAGCCGAGCTGGGCAAGATCACGGTGCTGTCCGCCGCCGGCCAGCCGCTGCGCGCCGAGGTCGAATTATCGGCCGTCAAGCCAGGCGAGGCAGCCAGCCTGCTGGCCAAGCTGGCGCCGCCTGACGCCTACCGCCAGGCCAACGTGGAATTCAATCCCGCCCTGAACGCGCTGACGTTTGCCGTGGAAAACCGCAACGGCAAGCCCTTCATCCGCATCAGCTCGGCGCAAGCGGTGGCCGAACCCATGGTCGACCTGCTGCTGGAACTGAGCAGCAAGAGCGGTCGCCAGGTGCGCGAATATGCGTTCGTGCTCGACACGCCGGAAGCGCGCCAGACGCGCGGCGCGCAAGTGACGGCGCCAGTCGAGCCGGGCAAGGCCAAGCCGGCCGCCGCCGCTGCCGATACGCCGCCCGCGCCGAAAAAGGTGGCGGGCGAATACAAGGTCAGGACAGGCGATACCCTGAGCCGCATCGCCAGCGAACTGAAACCATCGGGCGTCTCGCTCGACATGATGCTTGTGGCCCTGTATCGCGCCAATCCCGATGCCTTCATGGGCGAGAACATGAACCGCATGCAGGCCGGGCGCATCCTGGCCGTGCCGGGTGCCGACACCGTGCGCGCTATCGGCGCGGCTGAAGCGAAGGGCATCGTGACGGCGCACGCCATCGATTTTGAAGCCTACCGCAACAAGCTGGCAGGCCAGGTGTCGCAAAGCAAGCCGACCAAGGCCGCGCAAGCGACGCAAAGCACGGCCGGCAAGATCGGGCCTACCCGCGTGCAGGAAAAGCCGACGGCCGTGAGTGAGTCGCAAGACAAGCTGAAACTGTCGAAGGCGGAGCCGACGGCCAAGTCGGCCGGCAAGAGCACTGTCGCCAGCGAGGAAGACAAGATCGCCAAGGCAAAACAGGTCGATGAAGCGGCTGCCCGCGTGAAAGAGCTGGAAAAGAACGTCAGCGACCTGGAAAAGTTGATGGCGGTGAAGAACAAGGCCATGGCCGACAAGAGTGCTCCTGCGCCCGCCAAAACGGCCGAGTCCGCTGCCAGCGCACCGGCCGACGCCCAGCCGCCCGTACTTCAGCCGGCGGCACCGAAAGCGAAACCGGTGCCGCTGGTGAGAAAGCCATCGCCGCTGGAACCGACCATTACCGACAAGATCAACGACCACCTGGGAGCCATCGGCATCGGCCTGGCCGCGCTGCTGGCAGCCGTGGCTGCACTGGTGATCGCGCGCCGGCGCAAGGAAACGCCGCCGCCCGCAGCAGACATCGCCCCCGTGTTCGAGCCGGAAGCGCCGCTGGCGCCGCCGGCCGGCCTGGCACCGGAAGACCAGCAATCCGAAGCGAGCAACCACCTGTTCGGCACGGGCGCCGCTGCTGCCGGCGTGGCCGCTGCTGGCGCCAGCATGCTCGATGCGAATGAAACGGACCCGGTCGCCGAAGCCGACGTGTATATCGCCTACGGCCGCGATGGCCAGGCCGAAGATATTCTCAAGGAAGCCTTGCGCATCCATCCTGAACGCCATGCGGCGCGCCTGAAGCTGCTGGAAATCTATTCGGCCCGCAACGACGCGCGCGCGTTTGAAGATCAGGCCAGCGAGCTGTACAGCCTGACGCGGGGCCAGGGCGAAGAGTGGCCGCAGGCCGCTGCGCTGGGCCTGGCGCTCGATCCCACCAATCCCCTGTATGGCGATACGGAAGATGATGCCGTTGTCAGCCTGAGCAAGGCTGCCGGCGACGACTTGCAGGGCCAGAGCATGGATTTGCCTGACGAACCGGCGACGCCGCTGGCCGACCTGGCGCCGGCCGAGCCGGCCACTGTTCCCGTCCGCGATGCGCGCGATCCCCTCGATTTTGACCTCGACAGCCTCGATTTCGAGCCCGTATCCACCAGCGATCCCATCGTCATGCCGGGGCCGGACAGCAAGCCGCAGGCCACCACGCAGGATGCGCACTACGACGCCAGCATGGATTTCGGCCTGGACCTGGAGCCGCCAGCCGGTCCCGTGAATGGTGTGGGCGCAGGTTTAACGCCCTTGCCTGACCCCTTGAAAGACGTGGACTTGGCCCATTTCGACCTCGACGAGCCCGTGGCGCCAGCTGCCGCACCCGTCGCGGCGGCCGAGCCATCCCTCGACAGCCTGTTTGACGACGCGCAAACGCCAGCCGCCTTGCCGGAAGCCACTCCGCCGGCGCAAGAATTCGACCTGTCCGGCATCGATCTGGACCTCAACGACGGCAAGACGGCCAGCGTGGGCGTGGACGACCCGTTGTCGGCCATCCATATGGAAATGGATACCAAGCTGGACTTGGCGATCGCTTACCAGGAAATCGGAGACAAAGAAGGCGCGCGCGAGCTGATCGATGAGGTCATCAAGGGCGGTAGTGCCGAACAGGTCGCCAAGGCGAATACCATGCGTGCGCTGCTGAGCTAAGCACCTGATACGACGTCCATGGCTGCGTTGCACGGTCTCGCCGTACTATTCGTACTGTCTTCGACCGCGCGCCTTGCCCTGAACGCCGTCTCAGGCGCTTGTGTGGCCGGAAGGCGAGGCCGCCTTTGCGCCGGTATAATGCTTCGATGCAAAATATTACGACAGCAACGCCATTGAAGCGTATCGTCCTCGGCCTGCAGTACGACGGCACGGCCTGGCATGGATACCAGAAACAGGAAGATGGGCAGACGGTGCAGGACCAGCTGGAAAACGCGCTGGAGCAGTTTGCCCGCGTGCGCCTGGCCACGACCTGCGCCGGCCGCACGGATACGGGTGTGCATGCGCTCGAGCAAGTCGTGCACTTCGATACGGCATTGAACCGCGACGTGCACGCGTGGGTGCGCGGCGTCAACGCCTTCCTGCCGAAATCCATCGCCGTGCGCTGGGCCAAAGAGCTGGCCGGCGACCCCACCGTCAACGATTTTTTCCACGCCCGCTTCAGCGCCCGCGCGCGCACCTATCATTATGTGTTGTACAACAACGCCACCCGTTCGCCGCTGGTGGAAGGGCGCGCCGGTTTCTTTTTCCGTCCGCTGGACGTGGAGCTGATGCGCCAGGCCGTGCAGCCCTTGCTGGGCTGGCATGACTTCACGGCCTTCCGCGCGGCGCAGTGCCAGGCCAAGTCGCCCGTCAAACTCATGCACGACATCCGCATCGAACGGCGCGGCGATTGCGTCATCTTCACCATTACGGCGAATGCTTTTCTGCACCACATGGTGCGCAACCTGGTCGGCTCGCTAGTGTATATCGGCACGGGGCGTGAAAAGCCGGACTGGCTGGGGCACTTGCTTGAAAGTAAAGATCGCCACGCGGCGGCGCCCACCTTCATGCCGGATGGCCTGTATCTGGCGCAGATCGATTACGATCCGAAATGGGCGTTACCGCAAGACAGCAGCAGCGCCTTGCCCTGGTTCTGACGTTTCGCATCAAGCAATAACCTCAAGGAATAACATGCCACGCACACGCATCAAGATCTGCGGCCTGACCCGCGCCGAAGACATCCAGGCCGTCGTGGCGGCGGGCGCCGACGCCATCGGCTTCGTGTTTTATCCGAAAAGTCCCCGCTACGTGACGCCCGAGCAGGCAGCTGCCCTGATCGCCACCATGCCGCCCTACGTGACAACGGTGGGCCTGTTCGTCAATGCCACGCTGGACGAGGTGCGGGCGACCCGGGCCGTGGCGCCCTTGTCGCTGCTGCAATTTCATGGTGACGAGACGCCCGAACACAGCGCCGCGCTGGCCGGTGCCGTGCATACGCCGTTTACGCAAGTGTTCCGCGTCAAACCCGACACCACCTCGGAAGATTTGCTAGAATACGAACAGCGCTATCGCGCCGCCAGTCCCTTGTTCTCCAGCCTCTTGTTGGACACCTATGTGGATGCTTACGGCGGTGCAGGAAAGGTATTCGATTGGTCCCTCATTCCAGAAGAACTCGCGCCTCGGGTCGTTTTAAGTGGTGGCTTGAGCGTACAAAACGCGACTGACGCAGTGGTGCGCGTGCGCCCTTACGCCGTCGACATCAGCAGTGGTGTCGAAGCGTCCAAGGGTATCAAGGACGCATCCCGAGTCCGCGCGTTTATCGCCGCGGTGCAGGATGCCGATGCCATCATTGCCAGAGGAAACCACCATGAATGACCACACTACCACGCCCGGCGCAGCCGCCGCATTATTTCACGCCACCGATTACCCATTCCCTGACCCGCGCGGCCACTTCGGCCCGTATGGCGGCGCGTTTGTTGCCGAAACGCTCACGCATGCGCTGGCCGAACTGAAGGAAGCCTACGCCCGCTACAGCGTTGATCCGGAGTTCCTGGAAGAATTCCGCTACGAGTTGAAACACTTCGTCGGCCGTCCATCGCCCATCTACCACGCCAAGCGCTGGTCCGAAATGGCCGGCGGCGCGCAAATCTATTTCAAGCGCGAAGACTTGAACCACACGGGCGCGCACAAGATCAATAACGTGATCGGCCAGGCCTTGCTGGCCAAGCGCATGGGCAAGCCGCGCATCATCGCCGAGACGGGTGCCGGCCAGCACGGCGTGGCCACCGCCACGATCTGCGCCCGCTTCGGCCTCGAATGCGTGGTCTACATGGGCAGCGAAGACGTCAAGCGCCAGGCGCAGAACGTGTACCGCATGAAATTGCTGGGCGCCACCGTCGTGCCCGTGGAATCGGGCTCCAAGACCTTGAAAGATGCGCTGAACGAAGCCATGCGCGACTGGGTCACCAACATCGAAAACACCTTTTATATCATCGGCACCGTGGCCGGCCCCCATCCTTACCCCATGATGGTGCGCGACTTCCAGTCCGTCATCGGCGAGGAATGCCTGGTGCAGATGCCGGAAATGACGGGCCGCCAGCCGGACTACGTGCTGGCTTGCATCGGCGGCGGCTCGAACGCTATGGGCATTTTTTACCCGTATATCGACCAGAAGGATGTCAAACTGATCGGCGTGGAAGCGGCCGGCGAAGGATTGGATACGGGCAAGCACTCGGCTTCGCTGGCGGCGGGCTTCCCGGGCGTGCTGCATGGCAACCGCACCTATCTGCTGCAGGATGAGAATGGCCAGATCATCGAGACGCATTCCGTCTCGGCCGGCCTCGACTATCCGGGCGTGGGACCGGAACATGCGTGGCTGAAAGACTTGGGCCGCGCGCAATACGTCTCCATCACGGATGACGAGGCCTTGCAAGCCTTCCACGACTGTTGCCATATCGAAGGCATCATTCCGGCCCTGGAATCGTCGCACGCGCTGGCCTACGCGGCCAAGCTGGCGGCCACCTTGCCGAAAGACCAGATCGTGCTGGCCAACCTGTCGGGCCGTGGCGACAAGGACATGCATACGGTGGCGGAGCGTATGGGATTGAATTTCAGTTAAGTCACTGACCATCCCCATGTTGCGCAGGTCGGGTTGGCGCGAACGCGTAACCCGACATTTTTCACCGATAACACGAAAGCATGCCATGTCCCGTATCGCCACTACCTTTGCCAATTTAAAATCCAACAACAAGACCGGCCTGGTCACCTTTATCACCGCTGGCGACCCCGGCCCCGACGCTACCGTGCCCCTGATGCACGCGCTCGTCGAAGGCGGTGCCGACGTGCTGGAACTGGGCGTGCCGTTTTCCGACCCCATGGCCGAAGGCCCCGTCATCCAGCGCGCTTGCGAGCGGGCCTTGAAATTCAATGTCGGCATCCACGATGTGTTTGGCTATGTGCACCAGTTCCGTGCCAGGAACCAGACGACACCCGTCGTGCTGATGGGCTATGCGAATCCCATCGAGCGCATCGGCAGCGCCGCGTTTATTGAGGCAGCGCAAGCGGCCGGCGTCGATGGCGCCATCGTCGTCGATTATCCGCCCGAAGAATGCGAGGAATTCGCCGCCGCCATGCGCGCCGCAGGCCTCGACCTGATTTTCCTGCTGTCGCCCACCTCGACCAAAGAGCGCATCGCGCAAGTGGCCAAGGTCGGCGGCGGCTTCAGCTACTATGTGTCGCTGAAGGGCGTCACGGGCGCGGGCAACATTGATACGCAACAGGTGGCGGAGCGCCTCGCGGCCATCCGTCAGCATGTAAAATTACCCATCGGCGTGGGCTTCGGCATCCGCGATGGCGCCACGGCCAAGGCCGTTGCCGAGGTGGCCGATGCCGTCGTGATCGGCAGCCGTATCATCCAGGAGATAGAAAATGCCCCCGAAGGTGGTGCCGTCGATGCCGTGCGCAGCTTTACGGCAGGTATCCGCGCCGCACTGGATGCCTGAGCAAGCTTATTGTTTACGCAAGCTCGGCTGGCAGCAAAGTTCGACAGTCCGGCGATAAACGGCTACACTTCGGCCACTGATTTTCCTGTTATTGTGCAATAGATAAAATTTTTGATGGCGCCCTGCGGGGCGTCGCCGTTTACCGTCTGCCGGGGGCGTCCACCGACGTTACCCCTACAAGGGCCCAAGGAGAAAATATGAGTTGGTTGGAAAAACTGCTGCCACCGCGCATCCAGCGTTCTGATGCTGCCGCGCGCAAGACCATGCCGGAAGGCCTGTGGGTCAAGTGTCCGTCGTGCGAAGCCGTGCTGTACCGTACGGACCTGGAATCGAATCTGCACGTGTGCCCGAAATGCGATCACCACATGCGCATCCGCGCGCGTGAACGTCTCGACAGCCTGCTCGACGCGGGTGGTCGCTATGAAATCGGCCAGGAAATCCTGCCTGTCGATACCTTGAGATTCAAGGATAGCAAGAAATACCCGGACCGCCTGAAGTCCGCCATGGAAGCGACTGGCGAGACGGATGCGATGGTCGTCATGGGCGGCGCCATCATGAGCCTGCCAGTGGTCGTGGCGTGCTTCGAATTCGAATTCATGGGCGGCTCCATGGGCTCCGTCGTGGGCGAGCGCTTCGTGCGCGGCGCGCAGATCGCGCTGGAACAGAAAGTGCCGTTCATTTGCATCACCGCCACCGGTGGCGCGCGCATGCAGGAAGGCTTGCTGTCGCTGATGCAGATGGCCAAGACCACTGCCATGCTGACCAAGCTGTCGGAAAAGAAACTGCCCTTCATCAGCGTGCTGACCGACCCGACCATGGGCGGCGTGTCCGCCTCGTTCGCCTTCATGGGCGATGTGGTGATCGCTGAGCCGAAAGCGCTGATCGGTTTTGCCGGCCCGCGCGTGATTGAAAACACCGTGCGCGAAAAACTGCCGGAAGGCTTCCAGCGCGCCGAGTTCCTCGTTACCAAGGGCGCCGTCGACATGATCGTCGACCGCCGCAAGATGCGCGAAGAAATCGCCCGTTTGCTGGCCTTGTTGCAAAACCAGGCCGTCGAAGTCTTGGCGTAATGCCAAAGTAACAGGCCGGGCGGTGTCCAGCGGACCCGCCCGGTTGCCACGCCACACCGTTTGCGCGCCTCGCGCACTGTCTCCTCATCAAGAAGTCTCCCATGCACAAGCTCCCCACCACATTGCCGGAATGGCTCGCCATGCTGGAAACCCGCCATTCGGAAACCCAGATCAACATGGGCCTGGACCGCGTGCAAGCCGTCAAGGCGCGCATGCAACTGGCTTTTACTTGCCCCGTGATCATGGTGGCGGGCACGAATGGCAAGGGTTCCACCTGCGCCATGCTGGAATCCGTGTTGTTGCGTGCCGGCTACAAAGTAGGGCTGTACATCAAGCCGCACTTTCTCGACTTCAATGAGCGCGCCCGCGTGCTGGGCGAGATGGCCAGCGACGCGCAAATCGTCGCCAGCTTCCATGCCGTCGAAGCCGTGCGTGGCGACACGCCGCTGACGTATTTCGAATTCACCACCCTGGCGATCCTGCATTTGCTGTCGCAAGCCAAGCTGGACGTGGCCATCCTGGAAGTGGGCCTGGGGGGGCGTCTGGACGCCGTCAACGTGATCGATGCCGACGTGGCCATCGTCACCAGCGTCGACATCGACCACACGGATTACCTGGGCGACACGCGCGAAGCGATCGGCTTTGAAAAGGCGGGCATCTTCCGTCCGGGCAAGGCCGCCATCTGCAGCGACCCGGTGCCGCCACAGTCCTTGATCGAGCATGCTGAAGCCATCGGCGCCGATCTGTGGCTGATGGGCCGCGACTTCAATTATTCGGGCGACAAGCAGCAGTGGAACTATGGCGGGCGCGAGCAGCGCCGCAATTCGCTCGCGTATCCAAGCTTGCGCGGCGCCAACCAGATCCTCAATGCGACGGCCGTGCTGGCGGCGCTGGAAGTACTGAAATTGACACTGCCCGTGGGCGCGCAGGAAGTGCGCACGGGGCTGGTGACGGTAGAGCTGCCGGGCCGCTTCCAGGTCTTGCCTGGGCGCCCCAGCGTGATTCTCGACGTGGCGCACAATCCCCATGCAGCTTCGGCGCTGAACCAGAATCTGGGCAATATGGGCTACCACCCTTACACCTATGCCGTGTTCGGTTCCATGCAGGACAAGGATATCGATGGCGTGCTGGCCGCGATGGGCGAACATGTCGACCACTGGTGCCTGACGGGCCTGCCTTCGCCGCGCGCGGCCACGGCTTCCGAGCTGGCAGCCAAGGTGCAGATCATGCTGGAAGATAAGCCCGACAGCAGCGAGCATACTGTGTCTATTTTCGATGATCCGGCACAAGCTTTTGCAAATGCAATGAGCCGGGCCGGTGAGAATGATAGAATTGTGGTCTTTGGTTCTTTCCTCACCGTTGCCGGCGTGATGAAGGCCAAAAAATCCTCACTTCACTGAAACGCACTCGACTGAAAATCACGCATGGGCTTGTTCTCGAAACTGTTTAAAAACAAGCAAGAAACCTCTGGCGAAGACAGCGGCTTTTATGTCCCTGGCGAAGCACAGTCGCCGACCCGCAAGCGCGCCGCCAATACCGCCGGCGGCGGCGGATCGCGCCGTGGCGGCAAGGAAGCGCCGGATCCGGTCTTGCCTGAAAAAAAGCGCGCACGCCGTCGCCTGGTCGGGGCCATCGCCCTGGCCCTGGGCGTCGCTGTCGGCTTGCCGATGCTGCTCGATTCCGAGCCGAAAGCACCGTTCAACGATATCGCCATCGACATTCCGTCGAAGGAAAAGGCCGCCGTGCCTGCGCCCGTGCCGGCCGTCCCGACCCAGGCTGCATCGAATGGCCTGGACCAGTCCGAGGAAATCGTCGACGCTCCGCTGCCGCCCGCGGCCAAGCCCACGCCGGCACCGGTGCTGGCTGCGGCTCAGCCTGCACCGCTCAAGCCGAGTTATGTGGAACCGAAGCCCGAGCCCAAGCCCGAACCCAAGCCGCTCAAGGTCGAGACCAAGCCGGAGCCGAAGCACGAAACCAGGCCCGAGCCCAAGGTCGAGCCGAAACACGAGCCCAAGTCCGAGTCTAAGCCTGAGTCCAAGCATGAAGTCAAAGTGGAAACCAAGCCTGAGGCCAAGCCTGCCAAACCGGCGCAAGCGGCCGACGATGCCGCGCGCGCGCTGGCTATCCTGGAAGGCAAGCCGATGGTGAAGCCGCAAGAGAAAGCGCACGATGCCGGCAGCGGCAAGTTCGTGGTGCAGGTGGCGGCGCTGGCGACGCAGGACAAGGTCGATGAATTGCAGGACAAGTTGCGCGAAGCGGGCATCAAGTCGTACACGCAGAAAGTCGCCAGCCCTGCGGGCGAGCGCATCCGTGTACGGGTTGGCCCGTTTGGCAGCCGCGAAGACGCCGAAAAGACCCGCGCCAAGCTGCAAAAGCTGGGTCTGGGCGGCAGCCTGGTGCCGGCGTGATGTTGCAAGGCTGAACGCGCGTGACAATCTTCGATTACCTGGTGTTGTTCGTGCTGGTGACTTCCGTGCTGATCAGTATGATGCGCGGCCTGGTCAAGGAAATACTGTCCCTGGTCAGCTGGATCGTGGCTTTCGTCATTGCCAACGCTTATGGCGCCACCGTGGCGAAATTCCTGCCGGAAGTCGTGCCGGGCGAAGCCGTCCGTTTGTTGCTGGCCTTCGTGGTGGTGTTCATCGGCGTGCGCATCTTGATGGGATTGCTCTCCATGACGGTCGACGCCCTGGTCAAGGTGACGGGCTTGAGCCTGGCCGATCGCACGCTGGGCAGCCTGTTCGGCGTGGCGCGCGGCCTTGTCATCGTGCTGACCGCCGTCATCTTGTGCGGCATGACTTCCATACCGCAGCAGCCGTTCTGGAAAAACGCGCTGCTCAGCCCGCTCGCGGAGCAAGGCGCGCGCGCCATCAAGCCTTATCTGCCTGCCGCTTACGCGCAGCATGTGAAATTTTGAATTTTTTTAAAATCAGTAGCACAGTTTAGGAGCACACCATGTGTGGCATCGTCGGCGTCGTTTCCCATCAACCTGTCAATCAATTGCTCTATGATGCATTGTTGCTCCTGCAACATCGCGGTCAGGACGCGGCAGGGATTGCGACCAATCACAGCAGTATGTTTTCCATGCACAAGGCCAATGGTCTCGTGCGTGACGTCTTCCGTACGCGCAACATGCGTTCGCTGCAAGGCACGACGGGCATCGGCCATTGCCGTTACCCTACGGCCGGTTCGTCGAGCGAAGAGGAAGCACAACCGTTCTATGTGAATGCGCCGTTCGGCATTACCCTGGCGCACAATGGCAACCTGACCAACTGGGAACAGTTGAAACAGGAAATGTTCAAGAACGACCGCCGCCATATCAATACCGATTCCGATTCGGAAGTGCTGCTCAACGTGCTGGCGCATGAAATCCAGGAAGCGACGACGGGCCTGAACCTCGACCCGGAAGCCATCTTCAAGGCCGTTACCGTGCTGAACCGCCGCGTCAAGGGCGGGTATGCCGCCGTGGCGCAAATCGCCGGCGTGGGTCTGCTGGCTTTCCGCGACCCGCACGGCATCCGTCCGCTGTGCCTGGGCATCAATGAAACGGAGCAGGGGCCTGAATACCTGATCGCCTCCGAATCCGTGGCACTGGAAGGCATGGGCTTCCGCTTCGTGCGCGACATCGGTCCCGGCGAAGCCGTCTTCATCGATGCAGACAAGCAATTGCACAGCGCCCAGTGCGCCGACAATGCCAGCCTGAACCCGTGCGTGTTCGAGTTCGTCTACCTGGCCCGACCCGACTCCGTCATCGACGGCGCCTCCGTGTATGCCACGCGCCTGAAAATGGGCGAGTATCTGGCCGAGAAGATCCGCGCCGAGTTGCCAGGCGTACATATCGACGTGGTCATGCCGATTCCCGATTCCTCGCGTCCTGCCGCCATCCAGCTGGCCATGGCGCTGAACATCGAATACCGCGAAGGCTTCATCAAGAACCGCTACATCGGCCGCACCTTCATCATGCCGGGCCAGGCGGCGCGCAAGAAGTCCGTGCGCCAGAAGCTCAACGCGATTCCCTCCGAATTCAAGGACAAGGTCGTCTTGCTGGTCGACGATTCCATCGTGCGCGGCACCACCAGCCGTGAAATCGTGCAGATGGCGCGCGAAGCGGGCGCGACGAAAGTCATCTTCGCCTCGGCCGCGCCGCCGGTCATCTACCCGAACGTGTATGGCATCGACATGCCGACGCGCGACGAGCTGATCGCCTACGGCCGCACGACGGAAGAAGTGTGCCGCGAAATCACGGCCGACTACCTGGTGTACCAGGATATCGGCGCGCTGAAGCAGGCGATCGCCGACGTCAACCCGGCCCTGACGAACTTCGAGGCCTCGTGCTTCGATGGCGTGTACGTGACGGGCGACGTGTCGCAGGAATACCTGGACCGCCTGGAATATGCGCGCCACCATCCGAAGGCGGCAGCGCCCGAAGATACGCCGCGTTCCCAGCTGAACCTGAACCTGGCGACAACGGAAGCATAAGTAACCTGCCCGGCCTGCGCCGGGCTTTTTTTTCTCCGCGATCATGAACGATAAAAAAAACTACGGCTTTACCACCACCATCCTGCATAACGACCGCCGCAAGGGCATCGAGCATGGCTCGCTGCACAAGCCCGTGCACACCTCCGTTGCCTTTGGCTATGCTGACGCGCGCCAGCTCGCTTCCGTATTCCAGGGCAAGGAAGCGGGTTTCCGCTATGGCCGCCAGGGCAATCCGACCGTGTCCGCGCTGGAAGACAAGGTCAACAAGATGGAAGACGGCGTGGCAACCCTGTGTTTCGCCACCGGCATGGGCGCCATCGGCGCCGTCGTGCAATCCTTGCTGCGCGCGGGCGATCATGTGGTTTCGTCGGCCTTTTTGTTTGGCAACACCAACAGCCTGTGGCAAACGGTGACGGGGCAGGGCATCGCCGTGTCGTTTGTCGACGCCACGCTTGTCGCCAACGTGGCGGCCGCCATCACGCCGGCCACGCGCATCGTCTTCGTGGAAACCATCGCCAATCCGCGCACGCAGATCGCCGACCTGAAAAAAATTGGTGACTTGTGCCGCGAGAAGGGCATCCTGTACATCGTCGACAACACGATGACGACGCCCTACCTGTTCCGCCCGAAAGCCGTGGGCGCGGGCCTGGTGGTCAATGCACTGACGAAATCCATTGGCGGCCACGGCAATGCCCTGGGCGGCAGCCTGACGGATACGGGCGTGTTCGACTGGACGCAGTACCCGAACATTTTCGATAATTATAAAAAGGCGGCGCCGGCGCAGTGGGGCATCGCGCAAATCCGCGCCAAGGCCTTGCGCGACTTTGGCGCCTCGCTGGGCCCGGAAGCGGCGCACCATATCGCCGTCGGCGCGGAAACCATGGCCTTGCGCATGGACCGCACCTGCTCGAATGCCCTGGCGCTGGCCACCATGCTTGCCGCCGACCCGCGCGTCGCTGCCGTGCATTATCCGGGCCTGGCGTCGCACCCGCAGCACGCGCTGGCGACGGAGCTGTTCCGCAGCTATGGCTCGCTGTTCAGCTTTGAGTTGAAGGACGGCATCGACTGCTTCGATTTCCTGAATCGTCTCGACCTTGCCATTCCGGCGAGCAACCTCGGCGACACGCGCACCCTGGTCATTCCCGTCGCCCACACAATCTTTTACGAGATGGGTGCCGAACGCCGCGCCAGCATGGGCATCGCCGAGTCCCTGATTCGCGTGTCGGTCGGCATCGAGGATGAGCTTGATCTGCTTGATGATTTCCGCCAGGCACTCGATGCGTAGGTAGCCGGATAAATGAAAAGGGCCGCAACAGTCATGCTGTTGCGGCCCTTTTTTACGGACAGTGGTTTAATGCCAGCTGCGCATCAGTCCGACTGCCAGGCCTTCCAGTGCGAACTCATCTTCCGGCGACACGGTAATGACCTTGAAGTCGGGGTTTTCCGGCAGCAGTTCGATGACGGAGCCCGTTTTCTTGTAGCGCTTGACGGTGACTTCGTCGCCGATGCGGGCCACGACGATCTGGCCATTCTTGGCGCTGTCGACTTTCTTGACTGCCAATAAATCGCCATCCATGATGCCGGCGTCGCGCATGGACCAGCCGCGCACCTTCAGCAGGAAGTCCGGCTTGGCCGAAAACAGGGCCGGGTCGACGTTGTAGCTCGCTTCCAGGTTTTCCTGCGCCAGAATGGGCGAGCCGGCCGCCACTCTGCCGATCAGGGGCAGTGACATCAGCAGCGCTGCCGGTACCTTCGATGCGAGGGCTTCGGCTGCCGCACTCGCCGCCGCACCGATCAGGCGGATGCCGCGCGAGGTGCCAGGTGAAATCTCGATCGCGCCCTTGCGCGCCAGGGCCTGCAAGTGCTCTTCGGCCGCATTGGCCGATTTGAAACCCAGTTCATTGGCGATTTCGGCACGGGTGGGAGGAAAGCCCGTGTTTTCAATCGCGTCCTTGATCAGGTTCAGAATTTGTTCTTGTCGTGCTGTCAGCTTGATCATGAGCGGTGGGTGCATACTAAAATGCTGTCTATATGAACAGTCTGTATTTTTGTACAGTATCGCCCACTATGCAAGGGGATTTCCATGTTTTAGGCGAATTTCCCGAGAAATAGTCGTCCATGGCCGGAAAGCCCGGTGGCGCACGGGCTTTTCGGCTGCTGGTGGAAGGAATGATTGAAACCTTTGCAAAAGGCGGTTATAATCTTCGGCTGACCTTCCCACACCCGTCTTGACGCCGGGGTGGGCGATTATCAATCCGACCTGAAGGAGTTTGCATGCGTCATTATGAAATAGTCTTTATCGTCCATCCGGACCAAAGCGAGCAAGTGCCCGCGATGATCGAACGCTACAAAGCCAGCGTAACCACCCGCGGCGGTTCGGTTCACCGCGTGGAAGATTGGGGCCGCCGTCAAATGGCTTACTCGATCCAAAAGCTGCCTAAAGCACACTACATCTGCCTGAACATCGAATGCGACAACGAGACCCTGGTCGAGTTGGAAACAGCATTCAAATTCAATGATGCCGTGTTGCGTCACCTGACCGTTAAAATGAAGAAAGCTGAAACAGCTCCTTCGCCGATGATGAAATCGGTACAACGTGAAGACGCGGCCAAAAGCCACCGCACCGAAGCACCAGCAGCCGCTCCAGCCGCAGCAGCTTAATTCTTGACCAGGATCGTGCGCTGAACCAGTTACAAGTCACCGCCATCATTGCCGAACGCGAAATATTGCGTTATACCCCGGCAGGGCTGCCGATTGTGAATGCAGTATTGCAACACAGTTCGCAGCAGATGGAAGCAGGGATTGCCCGTTTGACCGAGTTTGATGTTGCCGCGCTAGCCGCTGGCGAAATCTCAGGCCGGTTCAGTCAGGCAAGCTTGGGCGGGGTCTATCAGTTCACGGGTTTCCTGGCAAGAAAGAGCCGCAACAGCAAGAGTTTGGTGTTTCACATCATTGATTTTAGTGCAGTCACTTTGACTAGCGCATTTTAGATACAGGAGCCTGACATGGCATTCGGTAAAAAGTTCGACAAAAATAAGCTCAAGCTTAAAGAAAAACGCAAACAGCAAAATCCGTTGTTCAAACGCAAGAAGTTCTGCCGCTTCACCGCAGCTCACGTTGAGCAAGTCGACTACAAAGACGTCGACACGCTGAAAGACTTCGTCCAAGAAAACGGCAAGATCATGCCAGCACGCCTGACCGGTACCAAAGCGCACTACCAGCGCCAAGTCGACACCGCAATCAAGCGCGCTCGCTTCCTCGCGCTGCTGCCATACACCGATCTGCACCACGCTTAATCGGTCAGATATTCCTGGAGAAGAACTATGCAAATCATTCTGTTAGAAAAAGTTGTTAACGTCGGTAACCTCGGCGAAGTCGTCAAAGTCAAAGACGGTTACGCACGTAACTTCCTGATCCCGCAACGCCTGGCACGTCGTGCTACGGCAACCGCTGTGGCTGAATTCGAAGTCAAGCGCGCCGAACTGGAAAAAGCTGCTGCCGCCAAACTGGCCGCATCGCAAGCCCAGGGCGAAAAACTGAGCGGTCTGACCGTTCAAGTTGCTCAAAAAGCTGGTGTTGATGGCCGTCTGTTCGGTTCCGTCACCAACTTCGACATCGCTGAAGCGCTGACCAAGCAAGGTTTTGCTGTTGAAAAAGCACAAATCCGCATGCCTACCGGCCCGCTGAAGATCGTTGGCGAGCACAACGTTTCGGTTGCTCTGCACACCGACGTGGTCGTGGAAGTCGTTATCGCTGTCGTTCCAGACGCGAACGCGTAATCGTCTGCGGGCCTGGCCCGCAAGCGCTACCGTGCTGTCAAGCACGATGAAAAGCCGGGTTCGCCCGGCTTTTTTGTGGCCTTTTTTTCGCTCAATTTCAGCCCTTTATTTTTGCCAGCACGCCGAAGCGGGTATAATTCGCGCCATGAACGCCCCCTCTGATCCGCAACTGGATTCCCTCCGTATTCCGCCGCATTCGATCGAAGCAGAACAATCCGTCATCGGTGGTCTGCTGCGCGACAATGCAGCGTATGACCGCATCGCCGACTTCATGCATGCGGAGGATTTCTATCGCTATGACCATCGCATCATCTTCGAGCAAATCGTCAAGATGGTTAACGCTTCCAAGCCAGCCGATGTCATTACTGTTTTTGAAACCCTGACCCAGCTCGGCAAGGCCGATGATGTGGGCGGACTCGCTTACCTGAACGCCATGGCGCAGAACACGCCATCGGCCGCGAACATCCGGCGCTACGCCGAGATCGTGCGCGACCGCGGCGTGCTGCGTAAACTCATCACCGTCGCCGACGATATCTCTGGCACGGCCTTCAGCCCGCAGGGCAAGGAAGTCAAGCAGATGCTTGACGAGGCCGAGTCGAAGATTTTCGCCATCGCGGAAGAAGGCGCACGCGGCGCCCAGGGCTGGACCGCCATCCAGCCCCTGCTGACGCAAGTAGTCGAGCGCATCGACGAACTGTACAGCCGCGACAACCAGAGTGAAATCACGGGCGTGCCCACCGGTTTCATCGATCTCGACCGCATGACCTCCGGTCTGCAGCCGGGCGACCTGGTGATCGTGGCGGGACGTCCTTCGATGGGCAAGACGGCGTTTTCCGTCAACATCGGTGAAAACGTGGCCATCGACAGCGGCTTGCCCGTGGCCGTGTTCTCGATGGAGATGGGCGGCGCCCAGCTGGCCATGCGTATGCTCGGCTCCGTCGGGCAGCTCGACCAGCATCGCCTGCGCACAGGCCGCCTGAACGACGAAGACTGGCCGCGTCTGACGAATGCGATTCAAAAGATGAACGACGCGCAGTTGTACATCGATGAAACGCCGGCCCTGAATTCCATCGAATTGCGCGCCCGCTCGCGCCGTTTGTCGCGTCAGTGCGGCAAGCTGGGCCTGATCATCGTCGATTACTTGCAGCTGATGTCGGCCAATACGCCGGGTGACAACCGCGCTACCGAGATTTCCGAGATTTCACGGGGCTTGAAAGGCCTGGCGAAAGAACTCGGTTGTCCCGTGATCGCCCTGTCCCAGCTGAACCGCTCGCTGGAACAACGTCCGAACAAGCGTCCAGTCATGTCGGACTTGCGCGAATCGGGCGCTATCGAGCAGGATGCCGACGTGATCCTGTTCATTTACCGTGACGAAGTGTATAACCCCGACTCGCCCGACAAGGGCACGGCGGAAATCATCATCGGCAAACAACGTAACGGTCCAATCGGCAGCATCCGCCTCACCTTCATGGGGCAGTACACCAAATTTGGCAATTACAGTGGTGGCCTGGCGCTTTACCAGGGCGACTAAGACTCATCAGCACTGATATTCCAATGGCCGCCCCCTCATACGGGGCGGCTTTCTGTAGTAAATAACACGACTCAATGCTTAACGGAGAATGACATGTTTGGACGCTTGATGCCCACTGAGGGCAAGTTTTTTGAATTGTTTAACCAGCACGCGGAACTGTGCGTCAAGGGCGCTAAAGAGATGCTCGGCCTGATGACCAATTTCGACGACCTGGAAAACCGCGTGCATGCGATCGAAAGCATCGAGAAGCAGGCGGACAAAGTCACTTACGCCACCGTGGAAATGCTGCACAAGACCTTCATCACGCCGATCGACCGTGACGACATCCATCAGCTGATCACGCGCCAGGACGACATCCTCGACCTGCTGGAAGATGCGGCGCAAACCGTCTCGCTGTATGACCTGAAAGCCGTCACGCCGGAAGCCAAGCGCCTGGCCGAACTGGTGCTGGCCTGTACCGAAAAAGTGCGCGACGCCGTCGCCATGCTGCACAACATGGATAATTCGCGCAAGATCGTCGCCATCTGCGAAGAAATCGACCGCCTGGAATCGGATGCCGACCACGTGATGCGCGCCGCCATGTCCAAACTGTTCCGCGACGAACCGGATGTGCGCAACCTGATCAAGCTGAAAGCGATCTACGAAATTCTGGAAACCGTGACCGACCGTTGCGAAGATGTGTCCAATATTATCGAAGGCATCATCGTCGAAAACGCGTAAGCGTTGGGCCTGTCCTGAACCAGAATCAGAAAAGAAACTACAATGACCATACAAATCAGCATCTACGTGCTAGGCCTGTTGATCGTCCTCGCGCTGCTGTTTGACTTCATGAACGGCTTCCATGATGCCGCCAACGCGATCGCCACAGTGGTCTCGACGGGGGTATTGAAACCGCAGACTGCGGTTGCCATGGCCGCCACGTTCAACTTCGTCGCCATCTTCGTGTTCCACCAACTGACCGTGGCCGCCACGGTGGGCAAGGGCACCATAGACCCGACAGTGATCGACCAGTACGTGGTCTTCGGCGCACTGATGGGCGCCATCTTCTGGAATTTATTTACCTGGTATTACGGTATTCCTTCGTCCTCCTCGCACGCGCTGATCGGCGGCCTGGTGGGCGCCGCCGTGGCCAAGTCGGGCACGGGTGCGCTGGTCGCGGCCGGCCTGTGGAAAACCGTGGCCTTCATCGTGATCGCACCCGTGCTGGGCTTTGTGTTCGGCTCGATCATGATGCTGCTCGTGTCGTGGATTTTTGTGCGTTCCACGCCGCGCAAGGTCGACAAGTGGTTCCGCCGTTTGCAACTGGCATCGGCTGCCGCCTACAGTCTGGGCCATGGCGGCAATGATGCGCAAAAGACCATCGGCATCATCTGGATGCTGCTCATCGCCGCCGGCTATTCGAGCGCGGCCGACGAGATGCCGCCGCTGTGGGTCATCATCTCGTGCTACACAGCCATCAGCTTCGGCACCTTGTTCGGCGGCTGGCGCATCGTCAAGACCATGGGGCAGAAGATCACCAAGCTCAAACCGGTCGGCGGCTTCTGCGCCGAAACGGGCGGCGCGATCACCCTGTTCGTCTCGACGGCGCTGGGTATCCCTGTGTCGACCACGCATACCATCACTGGCGCCATCGTCGGCGTCGGCTCGGCACAAAAAATGTCGGCCGTGCGCTGGGGTGTCGCGGGCAATATCGTCTGGGCCTGGATCTTCACGATTCCGGCATCCGCTTTCGTGGCGGCAATCGCCTGGTGGATAGGCCACCATATAATGTGATGGATAGTCAACGCCAGTAAAAAGGGAGCCTTGCGGCTCCCTTTTTTTATGCGCCGGCCAGTTCCACCGTGAGTCCCTCGTAGGCGAGGAACACCTGCAAGCCGTCCAGGCGGCTCGCATAGCGGCCCATCACGTCGGCAAACACGGCTTCGAGCTGCGCGTCGCTGCGGGTCGGTTCGTGGTGGGTGCAGTACAGGCGCCGCGCGCCGCAGCGCAGTGCCAGGTCGAAGGCGGCGTCGAAGGTGCCGTGGCCCCAGCCTTGCTTGCCCGGGTATTCCTCGCGCGTGTACGAGCAATCCATGATCAGCGCATCGACGCCGGCGATCAATGCGTCGATGGTGGCCTGGCGCTGCGCATTGCGCGCCGCGCAAGCCGCATGCTCGGCATGGCCGGGCGGATGCAGGTTGTAGAACGGTTCATGGTCGCCACTGAAAAACAGTGCGGCGCCGCCGCAGTCGATGCGGTAGCCGAGGTTGACGACAGGGTGGTTCATTTCTACACCGCGCACGTGTGCGCCACCCGCCTCGACGGCTTCGCCGGGCGCCAGCGTGCGGTACTCGATGCAGGCCGCCATGGCCGCTTCGCTGACCGGGAAATAGCTGTTTTGCAGCTGCACCGCCATCACGTGCTCGATACCGCGTCCGGCGGCCGCATCGTGGGCGCCGTGCAGGCGCATGCGGTTGCCGGCCACGAACAGAGGCGAAAACATGGGCAGGCCGTGGATGTGGTCCCAGTGGCTGTGCGTGATGAAGACGTGCGCGTCGACAGGCTCTCCCGGTGGCAATTGCTGCGCCAGCGAGAAGATGCCGCTGCCCGCATCGAGAATGATCAGGCTATCGTCGTCAGTGCGCACTTCGATGCACGTGGTGTTGCCGCCATAGCGCGCCGTGCGCGGGCCGGGAGAGGGGATGGAGCCGCGCACGCCCCTGAACGTGAATTTCATTCAGTACCTTGTTACGGTGTAATTATTGTTGATTCTATTCTAATTAATGAGGTTGGCGGCAACATTTATGGATGTTGCGATACGGCAAGTTATTTCATTTTGTTGTAACTAAGTAATGTACAGTGCGCAGGGTGACCGTTACACTGGCGCTTGCCGACTTCCTTTTCCTTACCTGATTGCCACCAACATGCCTCAGTTGCACCCTGAGAAAATCGCCCACAGACTGGAGCAATTGACCGAACTCAGTGTCGCGCTCGGCCATGGTCTGGGGGGCGAAGGGCACGATATCGGCGCCTTGTTGCAGCGCATCGTGCTGCTGGCAAAAAGCATGAGCGGCGCCGATGGCGCTACCCTGTACCGGCCCGTGGCCGAGGGCCGCCAACTGGCGTTCGACATCAGCGTCAATGACAGCCTGGGCATTGCGCAGGGGGCGGACATGGGCTTGCCTGGCGTAAGCCTGTTCGATGGCGCGGGCCAGCCGAACCTGGCGTCGGTGGCGGCGTATGCGGCGAACATGCGGCGCAGCGTGAATATCGCCGACGTCTACCGCGACGAGGGCTTCAATTTTTCCGGCATGCGCGAGTTTGACCGCCACCACGGCTACCATACGCAATCGATCCTGACAGTGCCCATGAGCGACCACGAGGGCGAGTTGATCGGCGTGCTGCAGCTGGTCAATGCCAAGGATGGCGAGACGGGCCAGGTACGCGCCTTTTCCTCCACCGACCAGCGTTTTATCGAGGCGCTGGCCGCGCAGGCGGGCGTGGCGCTGACGAATCAATTACTCATAGCGCAACTGGAAGAGCTGCTCGAATCGCTCGTTACCCTGATCAATATCGGCATCGATGAAAAGTCGCCCTACACGGGCCGGCATTGCCAGTTCGTGCCCGAGCTGACAATGCTGCTGGCCGACGCCGCGCATGCGACGGACAGTGGGCCGCTGGCCGATTTCCGGCTTAGCGACAACGAGCGCAAGCAGCTGTGGCTGGCCGGCCTGCTGCACGACTGCGGCAAGATCACCACGCCCGTGCATGTGGTCGACAAGGCCACCAAGCTGGAAACCATTTTTGATCGCATCGCCCTGATCGACACGCGCTATGAAGTGCTGCTGCGCGACGCCGAGATCGCGGCCCTGCGCCAGCAGGCGGCGCAGCCGCAGCAAAAGCAGGCCATTGCCCGCGCGCTGGAACTGGAGCAGGCCGCCCTGCGCGAGGAGCGCGACTTCATCCGCAAGGTGAATATCGGCGGCGAAAGCATGGCGCAGGCCGACCAGCAGCGCGTGCAGCAGATTGCCGGGCGCCGCTGGCGCGCCGCTGATGGCGAATTACGCGATTTTCTCGACGCCGACGAGACGGAAAACCTGACCATCCGCGCCGGCACCCTGACGGTAGCCGAGCGGGCCATCGTCAACAACCATATCAGTGTCTCGATCCGCATGCTCGAAGCGCTGCCGTGGCCCAAGCACCTGCAGAAGGTGCCCGAATATGCGGGCGGACACCACGAGCGCATGGATGGCAAGGGCTATCCGCGCGGGCTGACGAAAGAGCAGATGTCGGTGCCGGCGCGGCTGATGGCCATCGCCGACATTTTCGAGGCACTGACGGCGCGCGACCGCCCCTACAAGAAGGGCAAATCGCTGTCCGAATCCTTGCGCATCCTCGGCAATTTCAGCTTGAACGGGCATATCGACCCCGAGCTGTTCGATGTTTTCATCCGCAGCAAAGTCTATATGACCTTTGCTGAAAAGCATTTGCATCCGAGCCAGATCGATGCCGTCGACGAGGCGGCCATTCCGGGCTATACCCCGTGAAGCTGTCGCTGGCCTTGCGCAAGCATGGTGCGCGCTTTTTGCTGGGTGTACTCCTGAGCGTGGCAGCCGCCGTGCTGTGCCTGGCCGGCAGCGACACGATCGCGCGGTTTGATGCCATGCTGGGCGACTGGCGCATGCGCTTTGATGCGCCGCAGCTGGACCGTCGCATCGTCATCGTCGACATCGATGAGCAAAGCCTGGCCCGCGTGGGCCGCTTTCCCTGGAGCCGCGATGTCCAGGCGCGCCTGGTGCGCCAGCTCACCAGCCATTACGGCGTCGCCGCGCTGGGCTTCGATATCTCGTTTCCCGAAGCCGACACCAGTTCCGGCTACGCCGTGCTGCAAGGCCTGGCGCGCGGCGAACTGGCGGGCGTGGCCGGCTTGCCGGCACAGCTGGAAAAACTGCGCCCGGCCATGGACTACGACGGCCTGTTTGCCGACGCCATGCGCGGCCAGCCCGTGGTGCTGGGTTACAGCATCTCGGAGCGGCAAAAAAAGGGTGTGCTGCCCAAGCCCGCCTTCAGCGTCGCCGATTTGAACGGGCGCAGCGTTACGGCCTACGTGGCGCGCGGCTATGAAGCCAATATCGCGCCCCTGCAGGCGGCGGCGCAAGGCGCCGGCATCTTTACGGCGCTGACCGATGCCGATGGCGTCGTGCGTTCCGCGACCCTGCTTGCGCGCATCGGCGACGGCTATTATCCGTCGCTGTCGCTGGCCACCGTTGCCGTCTACCTGCAGGCGCGCGCCATCGCCCCCCGTTTCACGGGCACAGCCGATACCCTGTCGGCGCGCGAACTGGCCAACGGCGGCCTCGAACACCTCATGCTGTTCACGCCGCGCGGCGCGATGGCGATACCTGTCGGCGAAGCCTTGAGCACCACGGTGCAGTACCGCGGCACGGGCGGCCCCGATGGCGGCGCCTTCCGCTACGTGTCGGCGTCCGACGTGCTGGCCGGCACGGTGCCGCCGGCACTGCTGAAGGGCGTCATCGTGCTGGTGGGTACCACGGCTCCCGGATTGAACGATATCCGCGCCACGCCCGTGAGCGCCGAGTATCCGGGGGTGGAGGTACATGCCAACCTGATCAAGTCCATGCTCGACGGGCGCTTCAAGGCACGCCCCGACTATGCGCTGGCGTTCGAACTGCTGCAGATCGTGCTGTCCGGCCTGCTGCTGGCGGGCGCCCTGGCCGTGCTGCCGCCGGCCGGCGCGATGCTGACCACCCTGGTGGTGCTGGCGGCCAGTATCGCCATCAATCTGTACCTGTACACCGTGCACGACCTGGTGCTGGGTGGCGCCGTGCTGCTGCTGTTGATCGCAGCGCTGTTCATCGTCAACCTGGCATGGGGTTATTTTTTCGAGGTGCGCAAGGGACGCGCGCTGGTGGCCCGCTTCGGCGAATACGTGGCGCCGGAGCTGGTGGCCGAGATGGCCGATGATCCGCAGCGCTACACCATGGAGGGCGAAAACCGCGAACTGACGGTGCTGTTTGCCGACGTGCGCGGTTTCACGGCGATTTCCGAGCAACTGGCGCCGGCCGCGCTGCGCGAATACATCAACGAATACCTGACGGCCATGTCGGAAGATATCCGCGATAGCCATGGCGGCACCCTGGACAAATACATTGGCGACGCCGTCATGGCGTTCTGGGGCGCGCCCGTCGCCTTTGCCGACCACGCCAGGCGCGCCGTAGCCAGCGCCTTGCTGATGCAGCAAAGCGCGGCGCGGCTGAACCAGCAGTTTTGCGCGCGCGGCTGGCCGGCGCTGCGCATCGGCATTGGCATCAATACGGGCGCCATGCATGTGGGCGACATGGGCTCGCGCATTCGCCGCGCCTATACCGTGATGGGCGACAGCGTCAACCTGGCAGCGCGCCTGGAAGGGGCCAGCAAGCTATATGGCGTGGACATCGTGGTGGGCGAGGCCACGCGCGCCGCCGCGCCGGACTTTGTATACCGCGAACTCGATCTGATCAGGGTAGTGGGCAAGCAGGAAGCGGTGGCGGTCTTCGAGCCGCGCTGCCTGCTGGCCGGTGCCCCTGCCGCCGAACTGGAGCAGCTGGAGCGCTGGCACGCGGTGCTGGCCCGGCTGCGCGCGCGCGACTGGGCGGCGGCTGGCGCGCAGCTGGCCCGCTTGCAGGCGGACTTTTCCGACGATGGGCTGTACCGCCTGTACGCGGCACGCCTGGAACGCTATCGCAGCTTGCCGCCGCCCGACGACTGGGATGGCGTGACCGTATTGCAGAGTAAATGAGTCTGCCATGCTGCCGGAAAATGCATGCAAGCGCCCATTTTCAGTATGCCAGGCACTCTGTTTGCTGCGCCGCGATGTAAATCAGGGAGAAATGTTAGATATTTCTGACTGGAAAGTAAAAGCCGTCTAAAATTTGTCTTCTATCCATTGCCGGATACGCTGGCGCCTGCGGGCCGCGTGCTTGTCCGGTTACATAAGAAATCCTTCACATGACCTATCGTTTGGTGCACCTGCTTGCGGGTTCCGCGCTGCTGTTCGCTGTCGGCGCCGCCGGCGCCGCCGTTTCCATGGATGAAGCTGCTCCTGCCACACAGGAAGACGGCGTGCCGCGCTTCGAGATCCGCCGTTTCGACGTCCAGGGCAATAGCCTGCTCACGGATGCGCAGGTGCAAGCCTTGCTGGCGCCTTATACGGGAGCGCAGCGCGATTTTTCGGACATTGCCCGCGCCGTCGAGGCGCTGGAAGGGGCTTACCGGGCGCGCGGTTACGGCGCCGTGCAGGTGCAATTGCCCGAGCAGGAACTGGCGCATGGCGTGGTGCGCCTGAGCGTGCTGCAAACGCCACTGGGCAAGGTCGTCATCAGCGGCAATGCCTACTTTGACGATGCCAACGTGCGGCGCACACTGCCGTCGCTGCGCGAAGGCGAGACGCCGAACTTGCCGGCCCTGTCGCAAAGCCTGAAGCTGGCCAATGAGAACCCGGCGCGCAAGATCGAAGTACGCCTGCAAGCGGACGAACCGGGGGGCGCCATCGACGCCATCGTCACGGTGGCCGATGAACAGCCCTGGAAAGCCATGCTCAACGTGGACAATACGGGCAATGCGCAAACGGGCAAGACGCATGTGGGCGTGGTGTTGCAGCATGCCAACCTGTTCGGCAGCGACCACGTGGCCAGCCTGCAATACACGAGCAGCCTGGAAAAGCCGGACAAGGTGGGCGTGTATGGCGCCGGCTACCACTTGCCGCTGTATGCGCTGGGCGACTCGATGGATTTTTTCGCCAGCTATTCGAACGTCGATTCGGGCAGCGTCTCGGCCGGCATTTTTGCCCTGGCCGTGAGTGGACAGGGCAGCATGGCCGGCATCCGCTACAACCAGAACTTTGGCCGCCGCGGCGCTTTCGAACCCAAGCTCGTGTATGGCATCGACTACAAGGCTTACCGCAACAGCGTGCAATTGTTCGGCATGGAACTGGGCGCCGACGTCAGCGTGCATCCGCTCAGCGTCAGCTACCTCGGCAACTGGACTGTGCCCACCGGCGAGACCAGCGTGGCGCTCACCTTTGCGCATAACATAGCCGGTGGCAAGCACGGCGCGCAAGTCGATTTCGACCGCGTGCGCGCGCACGCCAAGGCGGCCTACAACGTGTTGCGTCTGAGCGCCAGCACGGGGCGCGTGCTGGCCGGGGACTGGCAATGGCGCGCGCTGCTCAATGCGCAAGCCACACCGGATGCGCTGGTGCCGGGCGAGCAATTCGGCGCCGGTGGCGCAGCGTCCGTGCGCGGCTTTGCCGAGCGCGAGGTGGCCAATGATAGCGGCGTCAACCTGAACCTGGAACTGTACACGCCGAACGGGTGCGGCCAGGCGCTCGGCTACCAATGTCGCGCGCTGGCTTTCTATGACACGGCCTGGCTGCGCCGCAACCACGGGCTGCCCGGCGAGAGCGCGTCGCAAGGCATCAGCAGCGGCGGCCTCGGCCTGCGTTTGCTGCTGAGCCGCTACGCCAATCTGCAACTCGATTACGCCCATGTCGTCAATGGCGGCGACACGGGACAGCGGGGCGCCAAGCGCCTGCATTTCCGCCTCGCCTTGGCCTACTAGTATCAGGATGAACACCATGCACAAACACGTCCAGCACACCGCCGTTTTCCTCCTGACGCCAGCCTTTTCGTCCCCCCTTGCGCCGCCCCTGCGCCGCACGGCGCTGGCACTGCTGCTGGCAGGCTGCTTCGGCGCGGCGCAGGCCAACCCCGCCTTGCCGCAGGTGGTCCATGGACAGGCGACGTTCAATCAGCAGGGCAACATCTTCTCGATCACGAACACGCCCAACACCATCATCAACTGGCAGAGTTTTTCCATCCATGCGGGCGAAATCACGCGCTTCATCCAGCAAAACGGCAGTAGCGCCGTGCTCAACCGCATCACGGGACAAGACCCCAGCAAGATACTCGGCGCGCTCGAATCAAACGGCAAGGTCTTCCTGATCAACCCGAACGGCATCGTCTTCGGCCAGGGCGCAAAAGTGGACGTGAACGGGCTGGTGGCTTCCAGCCTGGGCATGTCGAATGCAGATTTCCTGGCCGGCAAGCGCCAGTTTGCGGCAGGCAGCGTGGCTGGCGGCGTCGCCAATGCGGGCACCATTCATGCTGGCAAGGGTGGGCAAGTGCTCTTGATCGCGCCGAACGTGGAAAACACGGGCATCATCGCGGCGCCGAACGGTGAAGTGATCCTGGCGGCCGGGCGCAGCGTGCAGTTGGCCGACCCCGGCAATCCGCAGTTGCGCGTGCTGGTCTCGGCGCCAACGGACCAGGCCCTGAACCTGGGCCAGATCATCGCCCAGGGCGGCAGCATCGGCATGGCCGGCGCACTGGTCAGCCAGCGCGGCGTGCTCAACGCGAACAGCGCCGTCGTTGGCGAGCATGGCAAGATCGTCCTCAAGGCCAGCGGCAAGGCGCTGCTCGAGGCGGGCAGCGTCACCAGCGCCACGGGCGGCGCGGGCAAGGGCGGCGAGATTCAAGTGCTGGGCCAGCAGGTGGGTTTGCTGGGCAATGCGAAGATCGACGCCAGCGGCGCGACCGGTGGCGGCACGCTCTTGCTGGGCGGCGACTACCAGGGCAAGAACGCGGCCGTGCAGAACGCGCGCCAGGTGCTGGTTGGCAAGGACGCCAGCGTCAATGCCGATGCCATCGACAGCGGCAATGGCGGCAAGATCATCGTTTGGGGCGATGCATCGGCTCAGGTGTACGGCAGCCTCTCCGCGCGCGGCGGCGCGCAGGGCGGTGATGGCGGTTTCGTGGAAACGTCCGGGCATACCCTGGCCGTCGACGGTATCCGCGTCAATACCAGCGCGGTGCATGGCAAGCGCGGCAACTGGCTGCTCGATCCCTATGATATCGACGTGGTACAAGGGCCGAGTGGCAACCTGGCCAATGTCGATCAGTTCAGCGACATGCCGACGATGGGCAGCACCAGCATAGGCGCCGATACGATTTCCGGTGCCACCAGCGATGTCACCTTGCAGGCCCTGCATCGTATCAATTTCAGCAGTTCGGTGAATATGGTTACACCCGGCGTCAGCTTGACGGCGACGGCGGGAGAAACCATTAATGTGTACGCTGCCATCACCACCAAGGGCGGCAATGTGACCCTGTCGGCCAACGATGCCAGCAGCGGTAGCAACGTTGGCCCGGGATCTAACGTCAATCTGAACGCGCCCATTACCAGCAACGGCGGCAACATCTCGCTATCCGGTGCCGGCGTCGCGGGGGCCGCCGCCGTCAATGTCGGCAACGGCAATCTGACCCTGCGAGCAAATGAAACGCAGGGCGGCATCAACCTGTCGGGCGGCGCCAATCAGCTCACTGGCAGCGGCATCGCTGGCCAGACGGTGACCCTGCAGGCCGACAATATCACTCTTGCCGGCGGCATCGCTGTCGGTGGCACGGCGGGCGGCGCGAATGTGATCATCAAGCCGCTGAGCAGCGCGCGCAGCATCGACCTGGGTACCAAACCGGGCACGGCCCTGGGTTTGAGTGCGATAGAACTGGCCGGCATCTCGGCATCGAAACTGACCATCGGTGATGGCAGCAATACGGGGGGCATCCATATCTCGGATGCGCTCAACACGGCGGGCGACCTGCACATTAACTCCGGTTCCAGCGTCACGGCCACGGGCGCCGTGACGGTCGATGGCAGCTTTGTGCTGGACGGCGGCAACTGGGTGCAAAACGCGGCGCTCCTGCCAGGATTTAGCGCCAGAAGCTTTTCCATCGGCGGCGGCGCCAGTTTCCTGCGCGTGGCAGGCGGCGACGGCGTCACTTCGCCGTATCTGCTTGCCGATATCTATGGCTTGCAAGGCATCGCCAGCCTCGGCCTTGGCAACAGCTATCGCCTGGCCGGCAATATCGACGCCAGCGGCACTGTGAACTGGAACGATGGTCAGGGTTTTGTACCGATTGCCAGCAGCGGCAGCGGTTTTTCCGGCGTCTTCGATGGCGCCGGCTTTGCGCTCAGCAATCTGAAAATCGACCGCAGCCTGGCGCCCGGTTCGGCGGCAGGCCTGTTTGGCACGGTGCAGGGCGGCACCGTGCGCAAGCTGACCCTGAGCGGCGGCAGCGTCACGGGCACGACCAATGTGGGCGCGCTGGCGGGCAATGTCGTCAGCGGCACGATCGATGGCGTGAACAGCGCCATGGCCGTCAGCGGCCAGCGCAATGTCGGCGGCCTGGTGGGCAGCAACGGCGGCGCCATCACGCTGTCCGCCAGCAGCGGCACCGTGACCGGCGTGAATGCGGATGGCGGCGGCGCCATTGGCGGCCTGGCGGGATCGAATGCATCCGGCGCCAGCATCACGACTTCGTACGCCACCGGCGTGGTGACGGGCGCGCGCGAAATGATCGGCGGCCTGGTCGGCCATAACCAGGGTACGCTGAGCCAGTCTTATGCCACCGGCAAAGTCAGTGGCGCGCGCAGCATCGGCGGCCTGGTCGGCCTGAACGGCGGCAGCATCGATAATGCCTATGCCACCGGCGCCGTGGGCCGTGCCGGCACTGCCGACGCTATCCTGGCCAGGGAAAACATGGGCGGACTGGTCGGTGAAAGCACGGGTAGCGTCAGCCATGTCTTCAGCAGCGGCGCCGTGACTGGCGACGGCTATACGGAGGTTGGGGCGGTGGCCGGCCGCGTGTCCGTCGGCGCCCCTTTCAGCTATGGTTTTTTCAATTTTGAAACATCGCTGGTGCAAATCGATGGCGGTGGCTCCAGCCGCCGCAGCACGGCGCAAATGCAGCAGCAGGGCATTTTCAACGACTACGATTTCAGCAGCGTGTGGCGCATCTACGAAGGCTACACGACGCCGATGCTGAAGGCTTTTCTGAAGCCGTTGCAAGTGAACCTCTCGGGCAATGCCACGG
Source organism: Janthinobacterium sp. UMAB-56 (assembly GCF_900095265.1). Lineage (GTDB taxonomy): Bacteria > Pseudomonadota > Gammaproteobacteria > Burkholderiales > Burkholderiaceae_D > Janthinobacterium. The sequence goes on from NZ_LT607652.1 coordinate 553,780, forward strand.
GCAAGGTCTACGATGGCCAGTTGGCCGCCTTCCTCGGTTCGATCGGCTATGTAGGATTGCTCGACGGCGATGCCGGCGTGAATGGCAGCCTCGGCTACGGCAGCAACGCCCGCAATGTGGGCAACTATGAGGCGACGGGTTTGTGGTCGACCAAGTACGACATCACGATGGGTGGCACGACCACCTTCGCCATCACGCCGCGCGCGCTGACGGTGAGCATGGGCGGCAATGGCAAGATTTATGATGGCACGCTGGGCTACGCTGGCGCCAGTTTCGTGCTGGGCAATGTGGTGACGGGCGACAATATCAGCATCAGCGGCAGCGCCGCCTTCCTCGACAAGAATGTGGGCGACAGCAAGGCCGTGCACGCCAGCGGTTTGGCCCTGGGCGGCAATGAACTGGGCAACTACAGCCTGGCCGCCACGACTGCCGACGGCACGGCGGCCATCACGGCGCGCGTTTTGAACTATGGCGTCACGGGTGCGCAAAGTCGCGTCTACGATGGCAGCTTGCAGGCGGCCCTGAATGGTTATTTCGAAGGATTGGTGGCGGGCGACCAGGTCGGCATGGCCGGCTTGCTGGGCAGCTTCCGCGACAAGAATTTTGGCACAGGCAAAGTGGTCGATTATCAGGTGGCGACGGGCCAGCTAACGGGCCAGGATGCCAGCAATTATGTGCTCAATGGAAATTCGGGTACGACCACGGCCGACATCACGGCGCGCACCCTGAACGTGAATTTTACGGGCGTCAACAAGACGTATGACGGCACGACGGGCGCGCAAGTGATTTTTGGCGATGACCGCGTCCAGGGCGACGTCTTGAGCGTCAGCGGCAGTACCGCCTTTGGCGACAAGAGCGTGGGCGTGGGCAAGGTCGTCACGGTGACGAACGTGGGCGTGAGCGGCAGCGACGCCGGCAACTATGTGCTGGGCGCCAGCGCCGGCAATACGACGGCCGACATCGCGGCGCGCGTTTTGAACTATGGCGTCACGGGTGCGCAAAGCCGCGTCTATGACGGCAGCTTGCAGGCGGCCCTGAACGGCGACTTCGAAGGCTTGGTGGCGGGCGACCAGGTCGGCATGGCCGGCTTGCTGGGCAGCTTCCGCGACAAGAATGTCGGCAGCGGCAAAGTGGTCGATTATCAGGTGGCGACGGGCCAGCTGACGGGTCAGGATGCCAGCAACTATGTGCTCAATGGAAATTCGGGTACGACCACGGCCGACATCACGGCGCGCACTTTGCTCGTGAATTTTACGGGCGTCAACAAGACGTATGACGGCACGACGGGCGCGCAAGTGATTTTTGGCGATGACCGCGTCCAGGGCGACGTCTTGGCAGTGGCGGGCAGCGCCGCCTTCGGCGACAAGAACGTGGGGGTTGGGAAAACCGTCACGGTGACGAACGTGGGCGTGAGCGGTGGTGATGCGGGCAACTATGTACTCAATGGACATACGGGCAGCATTACGGCGGATATCGGGGCGCGCGCGCTGAACCTGTCCGGCGTGGCGGGCAACAAGGTCTACGATGGCACGACGGGCGCGCAGCTGAGTTTTGGCGATGACCGTGTCGCCGGCGACAGCTTGACGGCCTCGGCAGTGGCCAACTTTTCGGACAAGAACGTGGGCGCGGCCAAGGCGGTGCAGCTGAGCAGCGTAGCGCTGACGGGCGCCGATGCGGGCAATTACTTTATCGTCTTGCCGACGGGCTTGCTGGCCAGTATCACGCCCGCCAGCCTGACCCTGGCAGGGGTGAACGCCGCCGGCAAGGTGTATGACGGCACGACGAATGCGGCCGTCAGCGCGTCGGCGCGCGGCGTGCTGGGCCAGGATGTCGTCAGCGTGGTGGGCGGCAGCGGCAGTTTTGCCGACAAGAACGCAGCGACGGGCAAACTGGTGACTGCGAGCGGCTTCCGCCTGGCGGGCGCCGATGCTGGCAACTACACCTTGGAAACGACGGGCGGCACGGCGCAGGCCACGATTACGCAAAAACAATTGTCCATCTGGATCGGCAGCGGCAGCGGCTTGTGGAGCGATGCAGCCAACTGGGACGGCGGCGTGGTGCCGGAAGGCGCGAACGTGCTGGCCGTGGACTTTTCGCGCAGCAACGGCCTCGTCACCTATAGCGCGGCGGCCGGCAACACCCTCCTGAAAAACCTGACTTCCGCGACCGGCTTGCTGTTGACGGGAGGCAACCTGACTCTCGGTGAAAGCGTGCTGGACCGTTCCGTGCTGGGCGGCCCGACCGGCCTGGAAATTCGCGGCGGCAGCTTGCTACTGAACGGCAGCCTGTCGGCGGACCGTTACGCGCAAGGCGGCGGTGTGCTGAGCGGCAACGGTAACTTGCTCGTCGCCAATAGCTTCAACCAGGCGGCAGGCGCCATCCGGCTGGATGGCCAGCTGGCCATCACGCAAGCACAGGGCGACTTGCGCTTCGCCAGCCTGGCAGCGAAGGAGGTGACGCTGAACGCCTTGAACGGCGCCATCGGCCAGGACGGTGCGCTGCTCGCCAGCAGCCTGGCAGCGCAGGCGCAAAATGGCATCGTGCTGGGCCATGCGGGCAATCAGGTGGGCAGTTTTACTGCCAGCAATCGTGCAGGCGGCGGCATTGCGCTGAACAATACCTCGGCGCCGGGTAACTTGACCCTGGGAACGCTGGTCACGGGCGCGGGCGATATCGCCATCGACAATACGGGTGGCGTCAATGCTGGCAATATCAATGCGAATGGCGGCAACGTGACGGTGACGGCGCATAGCCCCGTCACCGTCAACGGCAAGATCGCGGGCAAGGACCTTGCGTTCAATGCCAGCACGGACGTGCTGCTGGGCGAGGGTGCGCAACTGGCAGCGGCGCGCGACATCAGCCTGGTGGCTGGCGGCGACATCAGTGTGGGCGGCAATGCCAGTATTGTCGGCGGCGGCAATTTTTCCGCCAGTGCGGGCGCCAGCGTGCGCTTTGCCGACACGGCCAGCGTTACCGTGCCGGCACTGGCCAGCATGAGCGTGCTGGCGAAAATGGGCAGCATCACCGGTACGCCTGGCGTGCGCGTCAACCGCCAGCGCGCCAATGTCAGCTTGCTGGCACCGAACGGCGCGGTGGCCATGCCGGACGCCATTTTCCTGCCCGCCACGACCATCGACAAGCCCGTGATCGACGCCGCCACGAGCTTGGCCATCGACGATGCCTTGCGCGTCATCAAACAAGCCGACCGTGCCAACGCTCCGCTCGCTTACACGTCGTCCGCCAAAAATGATGACCAGAGGAAAGACAGCAAGGATGTTGCCGATGCCAAAGATAAACCCACAGGATACAAAATCAATGATGCCGCTAAAAAAACCTACTGCAATTAAGGCCTTGTTGTGGCTGGCCCTGATGTGCCTGTGCGCGCACGCCTGGGCCGGACAGGTGGCCGGTACAGTCATGCAATTGAGTGGTCCGCTGATGGCCAAGAAGGCCGATGGCAAGGTGAAAATCCTGGCCATCAAATCCGAGGTCGAGCAGGGTGACACCTTGCTGACGGAAAAGGAAACCTATGCCTTGATCAAGCTGATCGACAATAGCGAAATCACCTTGAAACCGAATAGCAGTTTCGTGATCGAGCAATTTAGCTACACTGCCGAGCAGCCTGAGGGCGATCACGCCATTTTCAGCTTGCTCAAAGGGGGCTTGCGTTCCGTCACGGGCCTGCTGGGCAAGCGCAACAAGGAGCGCTTCGAGATGAAGACGCCGGCCGCCACCATCGGCATTCGCGGCACGACGTTTGTTGCCAACTATGTTGCTCCCTCGGCAGCGCCGTCAGCAGGGCAAGGGCTGGCTCCAGGCCTGTATGTGCAGGTGCTTGATGGCATGATTCATGTGACGAATCCTTCCGGGGCACAAAATTTTGCCGCCGGTCAGTTCGGCTTTACACCCAGCATCATGCAGCCGCCCTTGATCGTGCCCGTCAATCCCGGCATGCAGTTTACGCCGCCGCCGGCCTTTTCGGCGCCGTCGTCGGCCTCTGGCGCCGCCGCAGGGGGCAGCAAGGCAGCAGCCGTCGACTGTATCGTGCGCTAGGTGCTTCCAGAAATACCTGCGCACGCGACAAATAGCGCTTGACCTTCCCATCATGGGATAGCAGATCCTGACTTGATTAGATAATCCTTCGTACAGGATCTGCCATGAATCAAACCGCACTCGCTCCCCTTATTCCCCCTTCCGCTGCCGCACATGCGCAGGCGCTGGCCATCGAAGGCATGAGCTGCGCCTCATGCGTGGGCCGCGTGGAAAAAGCCCTGGCCGCCGTGCCCGGCGTGACCGAGGCCAGCGTCAACCTGGCTACCGAGATGGCCAGGGTTACGTCAAGCACGCCTGTCCCGCTGGCCACCTTGCAGGCGGCCGTGGAAAAAGCCGGCTACGCGGTGGCGCAGCGCGAGATCGACCTGACTATCGCCGGCATGACGTGCGCCTCGTGCGTGGGCCGGGTGGAAAAAGCCTTGCTGAAGGTGCCGGGCGTGCTCGCCGCCAGCGTCAACCTGGCCACGGAGAGCGCGCGCATCAAGGTGACGGGCGAGGCCGATGCGGCTACCCTGGTGGCCGCCATCGACCAGGCCGGCTATGCCGCCAAGGTGCCCGACGCCAGCCAGGCCGGCGCGCCCGCTGCCGCACCCAAGCGCGATGGCATGAAAGTGGTGTTTGCGGCCGTGCTGGCTTTCCCCTTGATGCTGCCCATGTTGCTCGAGTGGGCCGGCATCCATCTGATGCTGCCAGGCTGGCTGCAATTTGCCCTGGCCACGCCGGTGCAATTCTACTTTGGCGCGCGCTTCTACAAGGCGGGCTGGAAGGCGGTCCGCGCCGGCAGCGGCAATATGGATTTGCTGGTGGCGCTGGGCACGAGCGCCGCATACGGCCTGTCCGTGTACCAGTGGCTGACGCAATTGTCCACCCCTGGCGCGATGCTGCCGCACCTGTATTTCGAAGCCTCGGCCGTCGTCATCACCCTGGTGTTGCTGGGCAAATGGCTGGAAACCAGGGCCAAGCGCCAGACGGCCTCGGCCATCCGTGCGCTGCAGGTGTTGCGTCCCGAGTCGGCCCGCGTGCGCCGCGATGGCGTGGAGCTTGACTTGCCTGTGGAGCAGGTCAAAGTGGGCGACCTGGTGGTGATACGTCCCGGCGAGCGGGTGGCTGTCGATGGCGTGGTGGTGGAGGGCGCCAGCCAGGTCAACGAATCCCTGATCACGGGTGAAAGCTTGCCGGTCGACAAGCATGAGGGCGACAAGGTCACGGGCGGCGCCATCAACGCGGACGGCTTGTTGCTGGTGCGCACACAGGCCGTCGGCGGTGAGACGACTTTGTCGCGCATCATCCGCCTGGTGGAGGATGCGCAGGCGGCCAAGGCGCCGATCCAGCACCTGGTTGACAAGGTCAGCGCCATTTTTGTTCCCGTGGTTTTGGGGTTGGCACTGCTGACTTTGCTGGGCTGGTGGTTCGCCACCGGCGATCTGCAAAACGCCATCATGAACGCCGTGGCCGTGCTGGTGATCGCCTGCCCTTGCGCGCTGGGCCTGGCCACGCCGACGGCCATCATGGCCGGCACGGGCGTGGCTGCCCATTACGGCATCCTGATCAAGGATGCGGAAGCGCTGGAAGTGGCGCACGCCGTCACCACCGTGGTCTTCGACAAGACGGGGACGCTCACTGTGGGCAAACCAGCCCTGGCTGACCTGCACGCGCACGGCATCGAGGAGGCACGGCTGCTGCAACTGGCGGCCAGCATCCAGCGCGGCAGCGAACACAGCCTGGCCAAGGCCGTGCTGGACGCAGCGGCCGCGCGCCACATCGATCCCTTGCCAGCCACGGCGTTGAGCGCCTTGCCAGGGCGCGGCCTGGCGGCGCAAGTCGACGGCCTGGACTTGAAGCTGGGCAGCACGCGCCTGATGCAGGAATTGCACGTGGACATGACGCCTTTGTCTGAACAGGCTACGTCTTTGGAGAAAACGGGCAACACGATCTCGTGGCTGGCTTCGGGAACACAATTGCTGGGCCTGTTTGCCTTCAGCGACCAGGTCAAGCCGAATGCGCAGGCGGCCATTGCCCATCTGCACAGCCTGGGCATCCGTACGGTGATGTTGACCGGGGACAACCAGGGCAGCGCCGACGCCGTCGGCAAGCTGCTGGGCATCGATACGGTAGAGGCGAAAATGCTGCCGGCCGATAAAACCGCTAAAATCACCGCATTGAAAGATGCGGGGGCCAAGGTGGCCATGGTGGGCGACGGCATCAACGATGCGCCCGCGCTGGCTGCGGCCGATGTGGGCATCGCCATGTCGACGGGCACGGATGTGGCCATGCATGCGGCCGGCGTTACCCTGATGCGCGGCGATCCGGCACTGGTGGCGGACGCCATCGATATCTCGCGCCGCACCTACAGCAAGATACGGCAGAATCTGTTCTGGGCATTCATCTACAATATGATCGGCATTCCGCTGGCCGCCTTTGGCTTGCTCAACCCCATGGTGGCGGGCGCGGCGATGGCCTTCAGTTCCGTCAGCGTGATCAGCAATGCCCTGTTGCTGCGCCGCTGGAAGGCGCGCAGCGCGCATACCAAGGAGTCCTAGGATGAATATCGGCCAGGCGGCAAGCGAAACGGGCGTATCGGCAAAAATGATACGCTATTACGAAAGTATTACTTTATTAAAAACCAGCGCGCGCAGCGACGCGGGCTACCGCATCTACACGCCGAATGATTTGCACGCCTTGCGTTTTATCAAGCGCGGGCGGGGGCTGGGTTTTTCGCTGGAACAGATACGCGAGCTGCTGTCGCTGTGGCAAAACGACCAGCGCGCCAGCGCTGACGTGAAAGGCATCGCCCTGGCCCACGTCGCCGAGCTAGATAAGCGCATCGCCGAACTGACGGAAATGCGCGATACCCTGGCCACCCTGGCGCAATCGTGCCACGGTGACGACCAGCCCGATTGCGCCATCCTGCAAAGCCTGGGCCAGGCCGGTGACACGGAAGCGAAAGCGTGTTGCCATTGAGTCAATGCAACGGGAGGGCGCATGTCATACGAACTGTACTATTGGCCCACGCTACAGGGACGCGGTGAATTCATCCGGCTGGCGCTGGAAGAGGCGGGCGCCGACTACCGCGATATCGCCCGTTTGCCTGAACGCAAGGGGCAAGGCATGCCGGCCATGCTGGCCTGCCTCGATGGCGACAGGGCGCCACAGGCTGCCTACGCGCCGCCCGTGCTGCGCGACGGCGAGATGCTGATCGGCCAGACGACGAATATCCTGCTGTACCTGGGCCGGCGCCTTGGCCTGGCACCGCGTGCAGAAAGCGGCCGCCTGTGGTTGAACCAGCTGCAACTGACGATGGCTGACTGGCTGACGGAGGTGCACGACACGCATCATCCGCTTTCGATGAATCAATACTATGAAGAGCAACAGCAGGCGGCCATGCTGCGCAGCGCAGATTTCCGCCGCACGCGCTTGCCCAAGTTCCTTGCATATTTCACCCAAGTGTTGTTGAGCAATGGCAGACGTGGCCAGTACCTGGTGGGTGCCAAACTCACGTATGGCGACCTGTCGCTGTTCCAGATGCTGGCCGGCTTGCGGCATGCGTTTCCGCAAGCCATGGCGCGCCTGGCGCCCGAATATCCAGCCTTGCTGGAATTGCACGACGCCGTGGCGGCGAGGCCGAACATTGCCCGCTACCTGCAGTCGAAGCGCAGAATTGCGTTCAATGAGGAAGGCATCTTCCGCCATTACCCCGAACTGGACGGATAAACAAAAACAGCCGGCGCGAAGGCCGGCTGTCCTGTGGATACCACTGCTGTTACTCTGCGCTGGTGACGGGGTAGCCCGCTTCCACGATGGCGGCGCTGATGGCGCCCAGTTCGGCGGGCGATTCCACCGTGACGCGTTTGCTGGCCAGGTCGACCTGCACCTGGGCTTGCGGATCGATGCCTTGCACCGCTTTCGTGACCGAGCCGACGCAATGGCCGCAGCTCATGTTTTCAACTTGTAACTGATACATGGCAAGCACTCCTTGAATGATTAAGTGTGTCCACTGTAAGCCTTCCCCCGGTGGTAAGGTCAAGGGGGAAAGCTGCCGTGCGCATCAATTCAGCAGAAAGTCGACGGCTTGCATGGGGGGCGGCACGTTCTCGTCCTGCACTGATGCGCGCAAGCCGATTTCGATGGCGCGGCACATGGCCGACAGGGGCAGATCGTTGGCATCTTCGCCGAACGGTTCCTCGATCTCGTCGCCCAGCGCATCGAGGCCAAAGAAGGTGTAGGCGACGATGGCGACGACGAAGGGCGTCATGAAGCCGAGCGAATCGACCAGGCCGAACGGCAGCAGGAAACAGTACAGATAGGCCGTGCGGTGCAAGAGCAGCGAATACGAGAACGGAATCGGCGTGCTGCGGATGCGTTCGCACGAGGCGCCCGCGCCCACCATGGCCGAGATCGTGTTATCGATCTGCGTGGCGAGGATGCTGTCGATGCGCCCTTGCCTGACGCTGTCGGCCAGGTCGTGGCCCATCTGCAGCATCAGGTAGTCGGACGGGTTGGCCGCCTGGCATGCCGCTTCCCATTCGGCCGGGCGCAGCAGTGGCTGCAAGTCGGCCGGGCCGCGCGTGTCACGCAGCTGGTGGCGCAGCGCATGGCAAAAGGCGATGGTGCGGTAAATCATGCGCACGCGCACATCGTCCAGGCCCAGGCTGGCGTGGGTCGGCGTGTCGCTGCGTATCATGGTCTGGCACTGGCGCGAGAAATTGCGGCTGCGCAAGACCAGTTCGCCCCACAGCTTGCGCGCTTCCCAGTAGCGGTCGTAGGCGGCCGTGTTGCGAAAGCCCAGAAAGATGGCCAGAGGCAAGCCGATCAGGGTAAACGGGATGGTGGTGAGGATGACCTTGTGGTCGAACAAGGTGCCGTGGCACCAGGTGACGAGGGTGGCGATCAGGGTATTGACGATGAGCGTGGTGCGGATGCGCGGCAGGACGGAGCCACGCACCACCAGGAATAGCCGCAGCGCCGATGGACGCTCGCGCACGATCATGACGGGCTCCCTGTCGGGTGCTGGGCAAGCGGGGAAACACGGGCCCGGTGATTGCTTGGAAGTACAGGAAAACAGAGTGGCAGGAACGGGGAACAAAAAGCCCGCAGTGTGAGCGGGCTGAGCTGG
>NZ_LT607652.1:562977-639086 GCF_900095265.1 Janthinobacterium sp. UMAB-56
CTGGAGTATAGGCCGCCATTTCGCTTGCGGCCAATTCACAGTATTAATGGGTATTATTCATTTCATGAATGAATGTTTCATTTGTGGTATATGCGTAAATTTCGGCTTTCTGCGGCCAGATGCTGCCTGATCTTCTCGAAAAACAAAGTGGCAAGCTAGCGTGTACTGCAGCCTGTGACAAATGGGGAGTTTTGCTCCTGATAGGGTTTGTTATGCTGGGTGGGCAAATTGGAAATATTGTCTAAAGAAAATATGCCATCCCGATAGCCATCGCCAGGGGCATGGTCAAGCTGGTTTACCCTTCCTGTGAAAGTGATCTACATGTTTAAAGTTTCCAGCATCTGCCTCGCCACCCTGATCCTGTTGCAAGCCCCTGCCGGCTGGGCCGCCGAACCCGCGCCACTGAGCCAGCGGCAGCAAGCGCTGGCCGCGCAGATCGATGCCAGCATCGCTGCGTACTACAAGTCCAGCGAACCGGGCGCCGTCGTCATCGTCGTCAAAGATGGCCAGCCTCTGCTGCGCAAGGCGTATGGCCTGGCCAACGTGCAGGATGGCCAGCCGCTGACGCCAGACATGTCGCTGCGCCTGGGTTCCATTTCCAAGCAATTCACGGCCGTCGCCATCCTGCTGCTGGCCGACCAGGGCAAGCTGGCCATTACCGATGACATCACGAAGTTCCTCCCAGATTACCCGACGCATGGCAAGAAAATCACGATCGAGCAGTTGCTCGCGCACACGTCGGGCATCCATGACTACACGGTCAAGCCTGAATTCGTGCCTAACAGTACGAAAGACTTGAGCGTGGCGCAGATGATCGATTTCTTCAAGAACGATCCGCTCGATTTTGAACCGGGCACGCAGTGGCGCTACAGCAGCTCCGGCTATTTCCTGTTGGGTGCCATCATTGAAAAGGCATCGGGCCAGCCGTATGCCACGTTTGTGGAACAGCAGATCTTCGTGCCGCTGGGCATGAACGACACGGCTTATGAAGGCCATGAGCGCCGGCCGGCCAAGCGCGCGGCCGGGCATATCCGTTCGGGAGATGCCTATGTGCCAAACTTGCCCCTGAGCATGACGCAGCCGTATGCGGCCGGCGCGCTTGTTTCCACCGTGGACGATCTGGCGCGCTGGGACGCGGCCATCTCGGACGGCAAGCTGCTCAAGGCTTCCACCTGGCAGCAGGCATTCACGCCAGCCAAGCTGAGCGATGGCAAGCTGACCCGTTCCGGCTTGGGCTGGAAGGTGGGGACCTGGCAAAACACCCCCGTCATTCACCATAGCGGCGGCATCAATGGTTTTTCCACGTATGCGATGCGCTTGCCGAAGGAGAAATTGTATGTGGCCGTGCTGGAAAACTCGGACACGGGACTGGTGGACCCCGATGTAGTCGCCCGCAAGGCGGCCGCCATTGCCGTGGGCCGGCCCTATCCCGAGATCAAGGTCATTTCGCTCAAGCCCGCCATCCTCGATGCGTATGCTGGCGTGTACGCCATCAATGACAAGGCCGGCTACACGATCCGCAACTTCGAGGGCAATCTGCTGCTGCAACGCACTGGCCGTCCGGCACAGCGCCTGCTGGCCTATTCGCCCAACGGCTTCCTGATTGAAAACACGCTGACGACGGCCGAATTCGAGCGGGGACCGAAGGGCGAGGCGCAGTTGATCCTCAACGATGGCGGCGAGTCGAAGTCCGTGCATGAGCGAGCCAGTGCCGTCAAGCCGGCCCGCGCCGTGGTTGCCATGACGACGGCGCAATTCGATGCCTACGTGGGCCGCTATGCGCTGGCGCCCGAGGTTTACCTGGAAGTGACGCGTGAAGGTGACAAGTTCTTTGCCCAGGTGACAGGTTTCCGCAAGCTGGCCATGCTGCCCATGAGCGAGACGGCCTTCTTCTCGAATGAAGTCGATGCGGAAGTGCGTTTCAGCAAGGATGCCGATGGCAAGACCCAGCAACTGGTGCTGCGCCAGGAAGGGCAGGATATGCCGGCCAAGCGGGTGAATTAAGCGGTTTGTCCTGTCCAGCCTGCCGGCCAGCGACTGCGGACGGCGGGCATTTCCTGAGTGGTGGCAGTCATGCCGCCATTGCTTTCCAGGCATACCAGCCGAACGCCACTACCCACGCCAGCAAGATCGCCAGCCCCGGCAGCAACAGCCACTTCGTCGCGGACTCTTCCCAGGCCGCGTATGGCTTGCCGCCGCGCGCCAGGGCCAGCAATGCCTGTCCACCGTTCAAGCCGGCAAACGGCAGCAGGTTGAATGCGCACAGTTTCAACGAGAACAGGGCAAACACCAGCGCAAAGCCGTGTGTACGGGCAAACGTTTCCCCTTCACCAAGCAATTCCTGCGCCGTCGACAACGGTGCCAGCGCACCGTGGATGATTTGCCCGAAGGCAGCGACAAAGCGCTCCCAGCCCGAGGCTCCCATGATGCTCAGCGACAAGGCCAGCAAGACGGCCACGCCGCTCAGCGGCAACACGAGCTGCTTCCACAGCGGCTGGAAGTTGTAGGCGTCGAGACAGGGGTCGTCGTCATACAGCGTTTCCTCGCGCGTATCTTTCAGTACAACATTGCCCGCCAGCGGCAGCAGCTTGACGTGAACTTTTCCCAAGCTCAGCAGGGTGGGACCTACGCCATAGCTGATCTGGCGCAGCGTGATGCCAAACGCGCGGGCGCACAAGGCCATGACGGAAATGTGGATGAGCATGAAAAGTAGGAAGCAAAGCAATAGCTGGAAGGCGGGATGCATGGGGCGAGTTAACCAGGAAGAAAGAGAGCGGTATTAGAACATGTCGTCGCGAAAAGTTGCGCACATGAAAAAAGCCCCGCCCGCATCGCTGCGGTCGGGGCTTTTGAATGACTGAGGCAGCTGGCGCTGCCCTGTCAATTTACAGTACTTCGCTGGCGTGGTCGGCCAGGCGCGAACGCTCGCCACGGGCCAGGGTGACGTGGCCGCTGTGGGTCCAGCCCTTGAAGCGGTCGACTACGTAGGTCAGGCCGCTCGAGCCTTCCGTCAGGTACGGCGTGTCGATCTGGGCGATGTTGCCCAGGCACAGGATCTTCGTGCCGGGACCGGCACGCGTGACCAGGGTCTTGACTTGTTTCGGCGTCAAGTTCTGTGCTTCATCGATGATGAGGAACTTGTTTACAAACGTGCGCCCGCGCATGAAGTTGAGCGACTTGATCTTGATGCGCGAGCGGATCAGGTCTTGCGTTGCCGCACGGCCCCATTCGCCGCCATCCGAGTCGGACTTGTTCAGCACTTCGAGGTTGTCGTCGAAGGCGCCCATCCATGGCGACATCTTTTCCTCTTCCGTGCCTGGCAGGAAACCGATGTCTTCGCCGACGGGCACCGTCACGCGGGTGACGATGATTTCATTGTAGAGCTTGGTTTCCAGCACTTGCGCCAGGCCGGCGGCCAGGGCCAGCAGGGTCTTGCCGGTACCGGCCTGGCCCAGCAGGGTGACGAAGTCGCATTCCGGATTCATCAAGAGGTTCAGCGCGAAGTTCTGCTCGCGGTTGCGTGCCGTTACGCCCCACACATTGTTCTTCGTGTGGCTGAAGTCGCGCAGGGTTTGCAGCACGGCCGTCTTGCCGTTGATCTGTTTTACCTGGCCGTAGAATGGCGTTTCGCCATTTTTCGGTTCCAGGTAGATGAACTGGTTGACCAGCAAGGATGGAATGAACGGCCCCGTCACACGGTAGAAGGTGGAACTGTAGCCGTTCTTGCTTTCCTGCCACGATTCCATGTCCTTGCCGTGCTTGTTCCAGAAATCGTCCGGCAATTGCACGATGCCCGAGTACAGCAAGTCCGTGTCTTCCAGCACATGGTCGTTGAAGTAATCTTCGGCCGGCAAGCCCAGGGCGCGCGCCTTGATGCGCATGTTGATGTCTTTCGACACCAGCACGACGGGGCGGCCTTCCTGTTCCGATTCCAGCGAACGCACGACGGCGAGGATCTGGTTGTCGGCCTTGCCCACTGGCAAGCCAGCCGGCAGGTCGGCGCTTTGCAAGCGCGTCTGGAAGAACAAACGGCCCTTGGCATCCTTGTTGCCCAGCTTGGACAGCAAGATGCCGTGTTCGATGGCGTCGTCATCCGTGTTGCTGATCAGTGCGTCGAGCGTGCGCGAGACCTGGCGCGCATTGCGCGCCACTTCCGTCATGCCCTTTTTATGGTTGTCCAGCTCTTCCAGGGTCATCATCGGCAGGTACACATCGTGTTCCTCGAAGCGGAACAGCGACGATGGATCGTGCATCAGGACGTTCGTGTCGAGCACGAACAGTTTGCTGATGCCGCGCTGGTCGGCGGCGCGGCTGGCGGACGACTTGAGCTGCACTTCCACAGCCTTGTGCTTGGCCGGATGTGGCTGTTCGGCTTGCTTGACGGGCTTGATCGGCGTGACCTTGCCTTTAGCCGCCGGCTTGGCTTTCGCAGCAGGTGCGGCAACGGCGGCAGGTGCGGCCGCAACCGGCACAGGTGCAGGCGCAGCAGGCGCGGGCTTGGCGACCATCAGGGCCGCCACTTGCTTGATCTTCGTGGCCGCATTGCGGACCGGCTTGCTAACTTCGGCAATCGCCGCTTCTATGATCGGTGCAGCCACTTTCTTGGCTGCCGGGTTTTTGGTGGCCGGGCGCGCTGCGCCGGCACTTGGGTAATCTTGGGTGGCCAGGATGGTGGCTGGCTTGCTCGGTAATTTTGGCAGTGGCATCAGGATCTCAATCAAAAAATTTCTGGAATGAATCGCCCATGGGCAGCCAGCTTCTGGCGGCACTTCTCATGGGGTGGATGCGGGGAAACAACAATGCTACAGGACGAATAACTGCCGGAAGGCCGACAGCATGGCCGGTCATGGACGCCATCGGCGGGCTGTTGGCCCGCCTGGCGGAGTGGGTGGAGGCGCTTCGTTGACTCAAAATGGCAATAGGTGGCGTGAACTGACTGCGGTTGAACTAAGCTCGCTGGAAGCCGGCAACGCGCATGCGATCAAAATAAACGATCAATTCAGATGCGCTACGAATTCCAGCACTTCTTCCACGTGAGTTGCGACCTTCACGCCTCTCCATTCTTTCACCAATCGGCCCTCAGCGTCAATCACAAACGTACTGCGCTCGACGCCACGCACGGTCTTGCCGTACATCTGTTTCATCTTCATGACGTTAAACAGCAGGCAAACGGCTTCGTCCGGGTCGGAAATGAGCTCGAATGGCAGTTCCAGCTTGGCTTTGAAACTCTCGTGCGAGCGCAGGGAATCGCGGCTGATGCCGTAGATTTCCACGCCGGCGGCGGCGAATTGCGAAGACGCATCGCGGAAGGCGATGTTTTCCGTGGTGCAGCCAGGAGTATTGTCTTTCGGATAGAAAAACAGCACCGTGGCCTTGGCCTGGCGACCCAGCAACTGGAAGGTCTTGCCGCTGGTCATGGCGGCGCTAAAGTCGGGTATGCTAACGAGGGATTGGCTATCAGCCACAGGTTCTCTCCTGAACGGTGATCATCAGCGCTGTTTTTATCTGGCAACGCATCCAGGTGCAACAATACAGTATTCAGGCCGCTTTGCCCTGCACAATCAGGCGTCCCGAACGCCCGGGCAACTCATCCCAGGTGACGGGGCAAACGGGCAAGTCCGTATTTTTAATCTTTTCATAGTAATCGCCCATTGCTGCAAACTGGTAGCCCTGGGCTTTCCAGCCAGCCAGCAGTTGTTCGAAAATGGGGGCGAGTTTCTGTCCTTCAAGTTCCGCATGCAAGGTATACACGTGGTCGCGCGGATTGTCCGCCGTCAGCGACAATATATGCGCGGCAACATTGCCGGTCGTGATCAACTTGCCATCGATTTCGCAGCCTAGCAGCTCGTCGAGCGTGGGCAGTGTGGTGGGCAATTGCACGCATTGCAGGATAGTGTTGCCATTGCGCACGCGGTGCGGGCCATTGCTCGGATGCAGCATGGCGCCACGCGCGTCGAGCATGGCGCGGCCGTCGGACGCATAGCGGTAGCCGGCCGTGTCGTGCTCGACAAAGGCGCTGACATTCATTTGCCAGCCGGCCGCGCCGTGCGTGTGCGGCGCCGCGCCAAACACCTGTTCGTAGCGCCTGGCGGCCTTGCGCATCATGTTGATGGTCCAGGCGGCGTTGCGCTTGGCCACGTTGTCCTGCCACAGGGTGTGATCCCAGGTATGGATGCCGCACTCGAAACCGGCATCGCGCACGGCGCGCAATTGCGCCACGCATTGCTTGCCGATATCGGGTCCCGGCAGCAAGGTGCCGTACATCAATGTTTTCAAGCCGTAGTGCTCGACCACCGAGGTGCGCGACACCTTGCTGAAAAAGCCCGGCTTCAAGGCGCGTCGCAGGGCCCAGCCCGTATGGTCGGGGCCCAGCGAGAACAGAAAGGTGGCCTTCGCCTGGTGCGCGGCTAGCATGCGCACCAAGTTGCCCATGCCTTCACGGGTGCCGCGATAGGTATCGACGTCGATTTTCAGGGTCAGTAACGGCTTGCTCAACATTAATCCATCAAGGCTTTGGCTTGGGCTACCTGGCTGCGGTAGGCGTCGAAAATATTGCGCAGGGAATCGGCCATGGTGGTGGTCGGCGCCCAGCCCAGCTCTTCGCAGGTATTCGTGATTTTCGGCACGCGGTTTTGCACGTCCTGGTAGCCGGCGCCGTAGTAGGCACCCGAGGTCGTTTCCACGATTTTCACGTGTTTCGCGCCTTCGGCGTATTCCGGGTATTCGGCGGCCAGGGTCAGCATCATGCCGGCCAGGTCGCGGATCGAATAGTTATTGGTCGGATTGCCAATGTTGTAGATTTTGCCGCTGGCGATGCCGTTCTTGTTGGCGATGATGCGGATCAGCGCATCGATGCCGTCGTCGATGTAAGTGAACGCGC
Organism: Janthinobacterium sp. UMAB-56; assembly: GCF_900095265.1. Classification (GTDB taxonomy): domain Bacteria; phylum Pseudomonadota; class Gammaproteobacteria; order Burkholderiales; family Burkholderiaceae_D; genus Janthinobacterium. The sequence continues at coordinate 569,858 of NZ_LT607652.1, forward strand.
GTTTCTGCGCGCCGCCGTCGACCAGCGAGATGTTTTCGCCGCGCACGATGTGGCCGAAGAATTGCGTCACCACGCGCGAGGAACCTTCTTTTGGCGTGTGGATCGAGTCCAGTCCCGCGCCGATCCAGTTGAATGGACGGAACAGGGTGAAGTTCAAGCCTTCCATGCCGTAGCCCCAGATCACGCGGTCCATCAGTTGCTTGGCGTTGGAATAGATCCAGCGCGGCTTGTTGATCGGGCCGCAGATCAGTTCCGAGTTTTCCGGATCGAATTCTTCGTCATGGCACATGCCATACACTTCCGAAGTCGACGGGAAGACCAGGTGCTTGCCGTATTTGGCGGCCGAGCGGACGATGGGCAGGTTGGCTTCGAAGTCCAGTTCAAAGACGCGCAGCGGCTGCTTGACGTAGGTCGACGGCGTGGCGATGGCCACCAGCGGCAGGATCACGTCGCATTTCTTGACGTGGTACTCGACCCATTCCTTGTTGATCGTGATGTCGCCTTCGAAGAAGTGCATGCGCGACTTGTAGTTGTCATCTTCCAGCAATTCCGTGATGCGGTCCGTGTTCATGTCCATGCCGTAGACATGCCAGTCGGTGGTTTCCAGGATGCGCTTGGACAGGTGATGGCCGATGAAGCCGTTGACGCCTAAGATGAGGACTTTTTTCATGTGAGATTCTCTTGAGTGATATCAGTGTGTGCTGACGCGGGCGGTCAGACTTGCTTGCAATTGCTGAGCCGAAATCGGCTCCCCGGCAGCCCTCAGCGCGGAAATGGCCAGCATGCGGCCGTCTCCGCAGACGCCAAAGATGCAATTATCCACTACCGCCAAGCCCGGTGGCAAACTTCCTGCTGAATGCTTGCTTAAACGGGCTATTTCGATGGTGTAAATGATATTGTTGATTTCGGTGAACGCGCCGGGATAGGGCGGCGCGACGGCCCGGTGCAGGTTGTACACCTGCTGCGCTGGTAACTGCCAGTCTATCCTGCCGTCTTCTGGCTTGCGCCCGCCAAAGTAGCCACCCTGGCGCAAATCGTTGAGCTGGCGCGGCGCCGTGCCGTCCAGCAAGGCCGGCAGCACGTGCCACAGGGTTTGTTCCGCCGCCACGGTGACCTTGCCGAAGACTTCGAAGGCCGTATCGTCGGGCAGGATGGGCACGGCCGTTTGCGCGACGATGGCGCCGGCGTCCGGCTTGACGGTCATTTCATGCAGGGTGGCGCCCGTTTGTGGGGCGCCATGCAGCACGGCCCAGTTGACGGGCGCGCGGCCGCGGAACTGCGGCAGCAACGAGCCGTGCATATTGTAGGCGGGCGCGACTTCCAGGATGCTGGCGGGCAGCATGTGACGGTAGTAAAAGCTGAACAGCATGTCCGGTCTTGCCGCCTGCACCTGCGCCAGCAGTTCGGGCGCGCGGGCGTCCGATGGCGTGATGTAGGCGATGCCTTCGGCCTGGCACAGGCTGGCGACGGATTCGAACCACAGGTTTTCCGTGGGGCTGTCTTCGTGCGTGACGACCAGGGCGATATCGACGCCGCCGGCCAGCAGCACCTTGATGCAGCGCACGCCCACATTGTGGTAGCCGAAGACGACGGCGCGTGGGGCGCCCATCAGCGGCCCACCTGGCGCTTTTCCAGGCGCACGTAGGATGGCGCCTCGGCTTCCGCCTGGGCCATGCCATCCTGCAAGATGGTTTGCACCACGTAGCGGGGGCGGGCGCGCACTTGCTGGAAGATGCGTCCCACGTATTCGCCGACCAGGCCGATGCCGAACAGGATCACGCCCATGAAGAAGAAGGCGATGGCGAACAGGGTGAACACGCCTTCGGCTTCCGCGCCCAGCAGGAAGCGGCGTACCAGCAGGAAAATCACCAGCAATGCCGAGCCCAGCGACATCGCCATGCCCAGCATGGAAAAGATTTGCAGGGGAATCAGCGAAAAGCCCGTGACCAGGTCGAAATTGAGGCGGATCAGGCTGTACAGCGAGTATTTTGACTCGCCGGCAGCCCGTTCCTCGTGTTCGACGGTAATTTCCGTCGGCTTGCGGGCGAACGTGTAGGCCAGGGCGGGCACGAAGGTGTTGACTTCGGCGCACTGGTTGACCAGATCGATCACATTGCGGCCGTACGCGCGCAGCATGTTGCCCTGGTCGGTAATCTTGATGTTGGTGATGCGCTCGCGCAGGCGGTTCATCATCTTCGATGCCAGGGTGCGCCAGGCGGAATCTTGCCGCTTGCGCCGGATCGAGCCCACGTAATCGTAGCCTTCGCGCATCTTCGCCACCAGGTTGCCGATTTCTTCGGGCGGGTTCTGCAGGTCGGCGTCGAGCGTGACCATGATTTGCCCGCGCGAAGCTTCGAAGCCGGCCAGGATGGCCATGTGCTGGCCGTAATTGCCGTTAAACAAGATCACGCGCGTGACGTCGGGGCGCTGGCGGAACTGTTCCGCCAGGATGGCCACCGAATTGTCGCGGCTGCCATCATTGATGAAGAGGATTTCATAGCTCGTCTGCAAGGCATCGAGGGCCGGATACAGGCGGGCGAACAGGCTGGCGAGGCCATCTTGCTCGTTGTAGATCGGAATGATAATGGACAGTTCAGGTTTCATCGGCGCGCTGCTTATTTGATGAGTATGGATTTGACGGTGGCGACGGCGCGTTCCACGTCTTGTGTCGTCATGGCGTAGAACATCGGCAAGGTCACGGTCAGGCGGCCGATCTTTTCCGAGACGGGGAACATGCCTTCGGTAAAGCCGCGTTCGCGGTACATGGTAAACAGGTGGATCGGTGCGTAATGATAGCCCGTTCCCACGTTTTGCTGCGCCATTTGCTGCATGAAGGCGGCGCGCGTGCCGGGGCCATTGTCGGGCAGGATGATCTGGAACAGATGCCAGTTGCTGTTTTCAAAGTCTTGCACGGGCAGCTGGGCGCCGCTCTGCGCTTCGAAGTCGCTGCCGAACTGCGCGAAATAGTGGCGTGCCAGCGCGCGGCGGTGGGACGTGATCGCATCGATATTGGCGAACTGGCCCAGGCCGATGGCGGCCATGATGTCGCTCATGTTGTATTTGCCGCCCAGCACATCGACGTCGATGCCGTCGACGCCGCTGCGCGTCACGCCTTGCAGCCGGTATTTCTCGGCCAGCCTGGCTTCTTCCAGGTTGTTCAGGACGAGGCAGCCGCCTTCGCCCGTGGTGATGTTCTTGTTGGCCTGGAAGCTGAACGAGACGAAGTCGCCAAACGCGCCGATGCGTTTGCCCTTCCAGGTGGAGCCGAATGCTTGCGCCGCGTCTTCCACGACGCGCAAATTGTACTTTTCAGCAATCGCGTACAGGCGGTCCATGTCGACGGGCAAGCCGGACAGATAGACGGGGATGATGGCTTTCGTACGCGGGGTGATGGCCGCTTCCAGCTTGTCGAGGTCAATATTGCGCGTGACGGGGTCGATGTCGGCAAACACGGGCGTGGCACCGACTTCGATGATGACGTTGGCCGTCGCTACCCACGACACGGGCGTGGTGATGACTTCGTCGCCGGGCTTGACACCGGCGATGCGCAGCGCGATTTCCATGGTGCACGTGCCCGAATTGAAGGTACGCACTGGGCGCCCGCCGAAATACTCGGACAGCTGGGCTTCGAATGCTTGCACTTTCGGGCCGCTGGTGATCCAGCCCGAGCGCAGCACTTCGCCGACGGCGGCGATGGTTGCTTCATCGATGGTGGGTTTGGAAAATGGCAAAAAGGGCAGGGTAGAGGTCATGGGGCGCAATTCTTGGATCGGTATTGTGTCAGTGTATCGGTGTCGCCGAGGCTGCCAGCGCGCTCGAAAGCCGCCGGCAGGCGTGGCTATTTTATATCGTCAGTATGGCGGCGTAGCCGGTTCAGCGGTGAAAAATCCTGCTGGTGCGGGGGCGGGGCTGGCAGGGACGCGCTCCGTGCTGCCTCGCGCCCCTGTCAATATTTATTTGTTGGCAATGACCATGCGGCGCGCATCTGCAGCGATCACACGCATGGGCACGCCACGCACTTGCAATTCCTTGTAACGGTCCAGGCTGATAATGGCCATGTCGCGCACGCCCGCGTTGGCATCGTTCGTCCACTGGGTGATGAAAGGCTCGATGCTCGGGATGGACAGTTCGGGCTGCTGTTTCAGGCCAAACGTGAACTCATCCCAGTAATCGACGAGGATCACGGGCCGCTGCAGATAATACGTCAGCGACTGTTCATAGATGCCGACCGAATAGAGCTTGGTATCGGCCGTCAGTTCGGCCTGGATCTGCGGCAGCATGTCGGTGCCTGCGCGGTTCTGGCCATACAGTTCGGAGCCGGCCAGGATGCAGTGCGTGGCCAGGAAGCCGGCGCCGGCGATGGTCAGCACCGTCATGTCGCGGCGCAACTGGCGCGCATGCAGCAAGGCCAGGGCACCGCCGGCCAGGGCGAAGAAGCCGGCCGCCATCAGCCATGGCTGGTAGCCCTTGAGCGCGGTCAAGGCTTGCGCGTCGCGCGCGCTGGCCTTGCCGAAGGCGATCGGTCCGCCGATCAGGATGGCCGCGCCCAGCAGGCACAGCAGGCCGGCGGCGAACAGGCGCTGGCGGCGCGAGGCCGATTCCAGGTACAGCGCCACCAGCAGCGCCAGCGCAGGGAAGATGGGCACGATATAGCCAGGCAGCTTCGAGGTCGAATAGCTGAAGAAGAAGAAAATGAAGACGGCCCAGACCAGCAGCATCAAGCGGGGCTGGAAAGCGCCTTCCTGGCGCTTGAAGGCAGCGGCCAGGCTTTGCGGCAGCACGCCTATCCAGGGCAGGATGCCGGGAATGAGCAGCACCAGGAAGTAGTACCAGGCGCCTTCGCGCTTGTGTCCCTTCATCAGGAAGCGCTGAAAATGTTCGTGGATGAAGAAGAAGTGCGGCTGTTCCGGATTGCGCAGGGCGACCAGCACGAACCAGGGCGTGGCGACGGCAAAGAACAGCAGCAAGCCCTTGACCAGGTGCAAACGCGTCCAGATGCGCCAGTCGCGCGCGCACAGCGAATACAGCACCAGCACGGCGCCCGGCAGCACGATGCCGATCAGGCCCTTGGCCAGCACGGCCAGCGCCATGGCGGCCCAGCAGACCAGCATCCAGTTGCGCCGTTCCAGCGCCGTGGCGTCGTCGCGCTGGGCGATCAGCAGGCTGCACAGGGTCAGGGCCATCATGCCGGACAGGCCCATGTCCAGTGAATTGATCTGGCCGGAAGCGAGCCAGAACAGGCTGGACGCCAGTACCAGGCCCGCATACAAGCCCACGCGCGGGCCGAACACTTTCTTGCCCGCGTAGGCCGTCATGCACACGCCGAGGATGCCGCACAGGCCAGTCCACAAACGGGCTTGCCATTCGCCCAGGCCGAAAGCGGCGAAGGTCAGCGCATTCATCCAGGTTTGCAGCGGCGGCTTTTCAAAGTACTTGATGCCGTTCAGGCGCGTGGTGATCCAGTCGCCCGTGGCGAACATTTCGCGCGCCATCTCGGCGTAGCGGCCCTCGTCGGGCGGAACCAAAGTGCGCGCGCCCAGTGCATACAGGGTGACGACGATGAAGATGCCTAGCAGGGACCACATCAGCACCCGGGAAGAGTGCAGCTCGTTGACATTGATTTTCATGCAGCGCTGCCTGCGCCAGGCGCCAGGATCAGGGCCAGGGTGACCTTGCGGCCTTCACCCATCAGGATGTTATAAGTGCGGCAGGCTGCCTGGCTATCCATGCATTCGACGCCGATGCGGCGCATGGTCAGCGCTGCCGTCAGCTTCGGATGCACGAAACGCTGGCGCTCGCCCGTGCCAAGGATGACTACGTCGGGCGCGTCGGCCAGGATTTGCGCGAAATGCGCCTCGGTCAATTCTTCGAAACTGCCCACCTCCCATGCCCGTGGTGGCATTTCCGGCATGACGATCAGGCTATAGTTGTACGGTTGGGCATTGATCTCGACGCCGTTTTCGTCATAGCCGGTGACAGTCTGGTATTGTTGGGTGCTGCTGGCATGGAGTTTCATGGCGATATCGGGGGGCTGGTCGTGTCGGTTGATCGGTGCGCGCGCGGCCAAACTGCGTGCCGCGGCCAAGGGCGCAAGCATGCCATAAATGACAGAAAAGAGCGACTGAAAAGCAACATCCCTTCCAAATTGCAATGTTCGGCGCCACATTGGCGATGCCATGCCTGCGCCATGGTAATGCTGCAAGATTAAGGGAAGATGAAGATGGCGCCCGCCCGATTCTCGTCCGGATGCGGCGGCGTGGCAGAATCGGCGTCAAATGCTGGGGTTCGCCATGTTTAATTTGATAAAATGGCTTGTTTTCGGCGAGAATGCTTGTTTTCGCCTTGCAGTCTTTCGCATCGCAGTTTCACGGGTTCATAGTTCTGGCGCGGCTACCATGCTGCAAGTTCTGCTCACCGCGCCGCATCACGACAGGGATTTATTTTGCGACCGATTCAGAAATCGAATAAATTGGCGGACGTCTGCTACGACATCCGCGGCCCGGTCCTGGAAAAATCCAGGCAAATGGAAGAAGAAGGGCACAAGATCACCAAGCTCAATATCGGCAACCTGGCCGTATTCGGCTTCGATCCGCCCGACGAGATCGTGCGCGACATGATGCTCAATCTGCAGAACGCGGCCGGCTATACGGATTCGAAAGGCATGTTCGCGCCGCGCAAGGCCGTCATGCACTACACGCAGAGCAAGAATATCGCCGGCGTGACCATCGATGACATTTACCTGGGTAATGGCGCTTCCGAACTGATCGTCATGGCGATGAACGCCCTGCTCAACAGTGGTGACGAAGTGCTGGTGCCGGCGCCCGACTATCCGCTGTGGACGGCCGCCGTCAGCCTGTCGGGCGGCAATCCGGTGCATTATGTGTGCGACGAGCGCAACGAGTGGTATCCTGACATCGAAGACATGCGCCGCAAGATCACGCCGCAAACGAAAGCCATCGTCGTCATCAACCCGAACAACCCCACGGGTGCGCTGTACCCGGTTTCCGTGCTGCAGCAGATCGTTGAACTGGCGCGCCAGCACCAGCTGATCATTTTCGCCGACGAAATCTACGACAAGGTGCTGTACGACGAGGCCGAGCACGTGTCTATCGCCTCGCTGGCCGACGACGTCCTGTTCATCACCATGAACGGCCTGTCGAAGAATTACCGCTCCTGCGGCTACCGTTCCGGCTGGATGGTGGTCTCGGGTGAAAAGCGCCACGCAAAAGATTACATCGAGGGCCTCAACATGCTGGCCTCGATGCGGCTATGCGCCAACGCGCCGGGGCAGTTTGCCATCCAGACGGCGTTAGGCGGCTACCAGAGCATACAAGACCTGGTGGGGCCCGGCGGGCGCCTGTTGAAACAGCGCGACCTGGCGCACAAGCTGCTGACCGATATTCCGGGCGTCACCTGTGTCAAGCCGAAGGCCGCGCTGTACATGTTCCCGCGCCTGGACCCGGAGATCTATCCGATCGCCGACGACCAGCAGTTTGCCTATGAATTACTGGCTGAAGCGAAGGTACTGATCGTGCAGGGCACGGGGTTCAACTGGATCGCGCCCGACCATTTCCGTGTCGTCTTCCTGCCCAACTCCGATGACCTGACCGAGGCCATGGGGCGCATCGCGCGCTTCCTCGAAGGTTACCGCAAGCGTCACGGCCGGGCCTGAATCAGCCAGCAGCAGCAATCTCGATCAACCATACCGATCAACCTGGCGCCGCCCTAGGGGGCGCCACTTATGAGTAGTCAAGCACAACTATGAAATCCATCAAGATCGGCCTGCTGGGCCTGGGCAATGTCGGTTACGGTACGTTCAGCGTCCTGAAACGCAACCAGGAAGAAATCAAGCGCCGCGCGGGTCGCGGCATTGAAGTCGTCGCCGTCGCCGTGCGCGACGTGGCGCGCGCCGAAGCGCTGGTCGCCGGCGCCTGCAAGGTCGTCAATGACCCCTACCTGATCGTCAACGATCCCGAGATCGATATCGTGGTCGAACTGATTGGCGGCTACGACCTGTCGAAAACCCTGGTGATGCAGGCCATTGCCAACGGCAAGCACGTGGTCACGGCCAACAAGGCCCTGCTGGCCGTGCACGGCAACGAAATCTTCGCCGCCGCCCAGGACAAGGGTGTGATGGTGGCCTTCGAAGCGGCTGTCGCGGGCGGCATTCCCATCATCAAGGCCTTGCGTGAAGGCTTGACGGCCAACCGCATCGAATGGATCGCCGGCATCATCAACGGCACCACCAATTTCATCCTGTCCGAGATGCGCGACAAGGGCCTCGATTTCGCCACCGTGCTGAAACAGGCGCAGGAACTCGGTTACGCCGAAGCCGACCCCACCTTCGACATCGAAGGCGTCGACGCCGCGCACAAGGCCACCATCATGTCGGCCATCGCCTTCGGCATCCCGGTGCAGTTCGACAAGGCTTACGTGGAAGGCATCAGCAACCTCAATGCCGTCGACATCCGCTACGCCGAGCAGCTGGGCTACCGCATCAAGCTGCTGGGCATCACCAAGCGCGCCATCGTCAACGGCGTGGAAGGCATCGAGCTGCGCGTGCATCCGACCCTGATCCCGGCCAAGCGCCTGATCGCCAACGTGGAAGGCGCCATGAACGCGGTGCTGGTGCATGGCGACGCCGTCGGCGCCAGCCTGTATTCGGGCCGCGGTGCGGGCGCCGAGCCGACCGCTTCGTCGGTGATCGCCGACCTGGTCGACATCACGCGCCTGGCCACGGCCGACCCGGAACACCGCGTGCCGCATCTGGCCTTCCAGCCGAACGCGATGACCAACATCGACATCCTGCCGATGTCGGAAATCACCACTAGTTACTACCTGCGCATGCATGTGGCCGACCAGCCGGGCGTGCTGGCCGACCTGACGCGCATCCTGGCCGAACGCGGCATCTCAATCGACGCCATGCTGCAAAAAGAGCCGGCTGAAGGCGAGACGCATACGGACATCATCATGCTGACGCACCAGACGCAGGAAAAGAACGTCACGGCCGCCATCGAGAAGATGGAAGCGCTCGATAGCGTGGTGGGCACCGTCACCAAGATTCGCCTGGAAAACCTGAGCTGAGCGTTTTCAGTGATCCATGCAAAACGGCGCCTGCAGGCGCCGTTTTTTCATGGCCAGACCGTCTTACAACTGTGGCACCTCGGGCGCGCCGACGGGGCCTACATCCATGCCGTCATAGCTTGCCAGCTGGTTTTCCTGCGCAAACGCCATCAGTTCGCCATTGCGCGCATGCAGGCTGTCGACGCCATGCACTTCGGCCTTTTCCACGTGCAGCACCCACACCGGGGCGGCGGCCACATCATCGAGTTCGGGCTGGTACAGTTCCACCGGGCGGTAGCCCTGCAGCGCCAGCAAGGTGGCGGCCTGCTCCAGCGGCTCGGACGTGGGGTTGGTGAAGTAATAACCCCACAGCAACGGCTGGGACAAATCCCATGGCGCGTTCTCGGCGATATTGGCAAACAGTTCGCTTACATCTTCTTTGGTCATCATGGCGGTGCCTTCCTTAAAATCTCAGGGCGCGATCTTAGCACCGACTGGCGCTGCGGCGAAATACACGCCGACTTTCAATCCATGTCCATTCGCTGCCGTGGCCAGTTCCAGCCGGGCGCCATGCAGGGCGGCGATGTCGCGCACGATGGCCAGGCCCAGTCCCGCGCCGCCAGGGTTGCTCTCGAGCGCCGCGCCGACCCGGTAGAACGGTGTAAATACCCGTTCGCGTTCTGCGGGCGGGATGCCGGCGCCGCTGTCCTCCACCTCCAGCACCGCGCCGTGCTCCGTCTGTGCAGCACGCACGCGCAGGATTACGCTGCCGCCCTGCGGCGTGTAGCGCAGGGCGTTGTCGACCAGGTTGGCCAGCAGTTCATGCAGCAGCAGGGCCTGGCCATGCACGGGCGCCTCGTCGGGCGCTTCCAGCGACAGGTCGATATTCCTGCTGACGGCGGCCATGGCCATTTCCAGTCCCACCTGCTGCGCCACGTCGCGCAGCGCGACGGTGTCCATGGCCAGGGTGTCGCCGCCATGTTCGATGCGCGCCAGGGTCAGCAGGCGGTTGGCCAGCAGCACGGTCGAATCGGTGGTGGCGGCGATCGAGCGCACGATGTCGCGCAGGGCGGCCATGTCGGACGGCGTGCCTGCCTGGCGGTCGCATTCGCGCATGGCCAGTTCTGCCTGGGTTTTCAGTACGGTGAGCGGTGTGCGCAACTGGTGCGAGGCATCGGCGATGAAGCGGCGCTGGCTGGCGATCAACTGCTGCAGGCGCGACATGGCGCCGTTCATGGCACTCACCAAAGGCCGCATTTCCTTGTGTACCAGCTTGGGATCGACATCGGACAGGTCGGACAGGGTGCGCGTCTCGACTTCCGTTTTCAGGCGCATCAGCGGTTGCAGCACGAGGCGCACGGCAAACCACACGAGGGCCCCCATCACCAGTATCATCGCCGCCTGCCAGCTCAGGGTATCGAACAGGATCTGGTTCGACAGGCCGCGCCGCGCGTCCAGCGTTTCTGCCACCTGGATCAGGGCGATGCCGCGCATCGAATCGTCGTATACAGGTTGCAGCAGGGCCGCGATGCGGATCGGCTTGCCGTGGTAGTCGGCGTGGTAGAAACGCACCAGGGCAGGATAATTCTGCGAGCGGGGCACGTTTTTCGGCACGGGCGGCAAGTCGCCATAGCCCGACACCAGTTCGCCGTTGATGCCCGTCACCTTGTAGTAGATGCGCCCCAGGGTGTCGGTCTCGAAGCTGTCGAGTGCCACGTAAGGCACGTCGGCCACCACCTTGCCGCCGACGATGGAAACGCGCTCGGCCAGCGCCCGCGTCGACGCCAGCAAGGAGCGGTCGTAGGCCATGTCGGCCGCGTCGAGCGCGTTACGGTAAACAAAAACGGCATCCAGCAGCACCAGCATTACCAGTGGGATCAGCAGCCAGCGCAGCAACTGGCTGCGCAGGCTGCCCAGCGGCAGGCCCTGCGCCCAGCGCCGGCGCAGGCGTGCGAACAGGGGCAGGCGCGGGTGCAGCTGTTGCTTGGCGGCGCTCATTTTGGCGTGGCAGGCGCCATCGCGCTGCGCGGCTGCAGCAGGTAACCGATGCCGCGCAGGGTGGTGATGACGGCGCCATCGGGCGCGCCGCTTTCCACGCCGTTTTCCAGCTTTTTGCGCACGCGGTGGATATATAGTTCGATGGCGTCCAGGTTGGCGTCGTCGGCCAGGGCGAACACTTCATCGAAGAGTTTTTCCTTCGATACGGCGCGCCCCGAGCGCGTGATCAGCGCTTCGAGCACCGCGTGTTCGCGCGGCGTCAGGGGGAAAGGGGCGCCGGCATAGCTGAACATGCGCGTGACGGTGTCGAAACTGAGGGCGCCGCAAGTGTGCACCAGGGCTTCGTTGCCCTGGCTGCGGCGCAGCAGGGCTTTGACGCGCGCCTCCAGTTCGGCCAGTTCGAACGGCTTGGCCATGTAGTCATCCGCGCCCAGGTTCAGGCCTTGCACTTTGTCATCCAGGCCGCCGCGCGCAGTGAGTATCATGACGGGCGTCTTGCCGCGCGTGCCGCCGCGTGCGCGCAGGCGGCGCAGCACGTCCAGACCATCCATCTTTGGCAGGGTCAGGTCGAGCAGCACCAGGGAGTATTCCTGCGTGTGCAGCAGGGCGTCGGCATCGGCGCCGTTGTGGGCGGTCTCCACCGTCAGGTGCGCGTCGCGCAGGGCCTTTGCCAGCCAGCGTGACAGTTCCAGATGGTCTTCCACTAATAATATGCGCATGGTCTCCGCCATTCGTTTGAAACGATACAGTGTAAGCCTGCCTGCGCCTTGCCGACAGGGGCCGCTGTGAATTTGTTGGCATGGCTTGTGGCTGGCCGGCGACACCTTTCAGGCTGAAAGCGAATTGAAAGGATCGCGCTCATATAGTGTGATCCTGATTCATGAAATTGATCAGGCATATCACCAATAACTATATCTAAGGGAGACTCTACATGAAAAAAACAGCATTCTCGCTGGCCGCCATGGCCTTACTCGCCGCCGGCAGCGCCCAGGCCCAGTCGAACGTCACCTTGTATGGCCGCCTCGACGCCGGTATCAGCAACACCAGCAATGCGGGTCCGAACAAAAGCTCGGTGACGCAAGTCAGCTCGGGCGGCATGAACACTTCGCGCTGGGGCATTCTGGGCAGCGAAGACCTGGGCGGCGGCCTGAAGGCCGTGTTCAATCTGGAGGGCGGCATCATGGTTGACACGGGCGCCGCCGATGGCGCGCTGTTCAAGCGCCAGGCAAACGTGGGCCTGGAAGGCGCGTTTGGCCGCGTCGTGCTGGGGCGCTCCTTCACCACCGTGTATGACTTCGTGCTGCCGTTCGATCCGATGGCCTATGCGCCGTTCTACTCGTGGGCCACCTCGGGAAACGCGACGGGCGCGAGCAAGTACGGCATGACGACCGCCTTCGACAACATGGTCAAGTATTCTGGCAAGACGGGCGGCTTCAGCTACGGCGCGTCGTATGGTTTCGGCGAGCAATCGACGGGCAGTTCGGACAGCGCCAAGCTGTCCACCGGTGTCAGCTATAAAACGGGGCCTGTCAGCCTGCTGGCCACGTATGAACAGGTGAACGGCAATACCATCGCCGGCGGCGCGCGCGACAAGACCACCGTCTACCACCTGGGCGCCATGTATGACGACGGCCCGTGGAAAGTGCAGGCGGCGGCGCGCGACTACAAGCTTGATCCGGCTGCCGCAGGCAAGGCCGACGTGCGCGGTACCCTGTACTGGGGCGGCGTCAGCTACAAGACCACGCCGGTGATTACTCTGACGGGCGCGATCTACTATCAGGACGTGAAAAACGTGGCCGCCAACCTCGATGCCGATCCGATCATGTACGTGGCGCGCCTGCGCTACGCCCTGTCCAAGCGCACCGACCTGTATGTGGCCGGCGCCTACGCCAAGGCCAAGCACAACCAGCTGGTCAGCCTGTCGCGTGACGATGCCGGTTTCGGCGACACGCAGCGCGGCCTGATCGCCGGCATCCAGCACCGCTTCTAAGCCATGATGCTGCTGCGCTCCCTGCTCCTGTCTTTATCGTGCCTGCTGCCCGCCGTGGCGGGGGCGCAGGCGTCCGCACCGGCCGAGTGCGTGGTGCCGTCCAAACCGGGCGGCGCCATGGACCTGACCTGCAAGCTGGCGAAAAAAGGCCTGGCGCAGGAGGGCGTGGCAGCCACGCTTGCTGGACCGGCCATGCGTATCAGCTATCTGCCCGGCGGCATCGGCGCCGTGGCCTGGCATTCGATGGCATCGCAAAGGCGCAGCGCGGAGGCGAATACCCTGGTGGCATTTTCGGGCGGTTCGCTGCTCAATCTGGCGCAGGGCAAATTCGGCAACGCGAAGGCGGGCGATGTGCGCTGGGTGGCGGCGCTGGGCGCCGACTACGGCATGATTGCCGTGCGCAGCGACTCGCCCTACAAGACCCTGGCCGACCTGATCGCCGCGCTGCGCCAGCATCCGGACAAGGTGCTGATCGGCGTCTCCGGCACCATCGGCAGCCAGGACTGGCTGAAGATGGCGTTGCTGGCGCGCCATGCAGGCATCGATCCGAAAGTACTGCGTTTTGTTGCCCTCGAAGGCGGCGGCGAAGTGTTTACGGCGATGCAGGCCGATTATGTGCAGGTGGTCTCGGGCGACACTTCCGAGGCTACCCTGAATGCCAGCGCCAACCATGCGCGCGTGCTGGCGGTGCTGTCGGAAAAACGCCTGCCCGGTGTGCTGGCCGGCGTGCCGACGGCGCGCGAGCAGGGCTACGACGTGGTCTGGCCGATCATCCGCGGCGTGTGGATGGGACCACAGGTACCCGAGGCGGACTACCAGCGCTGGGTGGCGACCTTTGAGCGCGTCATGGCCACGCCGCAGTTCGCCGAATGGCGCGCCCAGGCCGGCCTGTACCCATTCGCCCTGACGGGGCCGAAGCTGACCGCGTATGTCAAGAAGGCGGTCGACGAGTATGCCAGGCAGGCGAATGAGCTTGGCCTGATGCGTTGAACGACATCCTATTAAAAAACCTATTCATAGACGGAGACAACCCCATGCAAACCAAGACCCTGCTTCAAGTCGCCCTTGCCACCGCGTGTGCCAGCCTGGCCGGCGCCGCTTTCGCGCAAGTGCCGGCCGGCTATCCGGCCGACTACCAGAAGATCATCGACGCGGCCAAAAAAGAAGGCAAGGTGGTGATCTACAGCGCCACCGACAGCAAGGCTGCCGCTCCGCTGATCAAGGATTTCAACGCCCTGTACCCTGGCATCTCGGTCGAATATAACGACATGAATTCCACCGAAGTGTATAACCGCTTCATTTCCGAAGTGGCCGCCGGCGGCAACACGGCCGACGTGATGTGGTCGTCGGCGATGGACTTGCAGATGCGCCTGGCCTCGGATGGCTATGCGCTCAAGTACAAGTCGGTGGAAGCGGCGAAGATACCCGGCTGGGCCATGTGGGATGAACAGGCCTACGGCACCACGTTCGAGCCGGCTGCCATCGTCTACAACAAGCGCCTGCTCGATGCCAAGGAAGTGCCGAAGAATCACGATGAATTCGTCAAGCTGATCGCCACGCCGAAGTTCAAGGACAAGGTCACCACCTACGACATCGAAAAATCGGGCGTGGGTTTCATGTTCATGGCACAGGATGCCAAGGAATACCCGCAATTCCTGGCGCTGGAAAACGCGTTTGGCGCGGCCAAGGTGCGCGTGCAGTCGTCGACGGGCACCATGATGGAGCGCATCTCGTCGGGTGAAAACCTGATCGGCTACAACGTGCTTGGCTCCTACGCCCTGGTGCGCGCCAAGACCGATCCGTCGATCGGCGTGGTACTGCCCAAGGATTACACCTTGATCCTGTCGCGCGTGCAGTTCATCAACAAGAACGCGAAGAACGTCAACGCCAGCAAGCTGTGGCTCGATTACATCCTGTCGCACCGGGGCCAGACCGTCATCGCGAACGGAGCCAAGCTGTTCGCCATCCGCGCCGACGTCACGGGCGAGACGACTTCGGCTGAACTGATCAAGGAAATCGGCGCCTCCAACGTCAAGCCGATACCCGTGCACCCGATCATCCTGCAATTCCTGGGGCCAGCCAAGCGCATGGCCTTCCTCAAACAATGGAAAGAGACAGCCGGCAAGAAATAATGCCGTCTTAGCCGCCCGCAAGCATGGCTTGCGGGCGCACGCCGCACCCTTCATTCATTGGATTCATCATGCAAACTGCTATCTTGCCGCTGCCTGCACGGTCGCGCTCTCCCTTGTCGCGCCTGAACTGGTCGCGCGGCGTGGTCGTGACGGTCACCTTGATCGCCATCTTCCTGCCGCTCTTTCTGATTTTTTACCAGAGCTTTTTGAACGCGCCGTTTTTCATGCCCGTGCGCGAATTCGGCTTTGATTCCTACCGCTTCATCTTCGATGATCCCGATTTCGCCATGGCCTTCAAGAATGGCCTGATGCTGGCCTTCGGCCTGACCGTCATCGCCGTGCCGCTGGGCGGCATGCTGGCCTTCTTGATGGTGCGCACCGATTTGCCGGGACGCGGCTGGGTGGCGCCGATGCTGCTGGTGCCGATCTTTGTCTCGCCGATGGTGATGGGCTTCGGCTACGTCGTCTCGATGGGGCCTGTGGGCTTCTACTCGATCTGGGCCAAGGAGCTGCTCGGCTTCGTCCCCTGGAACATATATTCGTTCACCAGCATCGTCATCATCGCCGGCCTGACGCACGTGCCGCACGTTTACCTGTATGCCTCGTCCGCCCTGAAAAGCCTGGGCTCGGACGTGGAAGAAGCGGCCCGCGTGGCCGGTGCCTCGCCGATCCAGGTGATGCTCAATGTGTCGCTGCCGATGATCATGCCGGCGCTGGCGTATGCGGGCGTGCTGGTGTTTTTCCTTGGCTTTGAAGTGTTCGGCCTGGTGCTGGTGCTCGGTGATCCGGAAGGCCATCTGGTGCTGCCGACCTATCTGTACAAGCTGACCAACAAGCTCGGTACGCCGTCGTACCACCTGATGGCCGCCGTCGCCGTCTGCCTGGTGATGGTGACCATGCCGCTGGTGATGATACAGCGCTGGCTGCTGAAATCGGCCAACAAATATGTGTCGATCAAGGGCAAGGGCGCGCGCAGCAAGGCCATGCCGCTGGGTCGCTGGAAGTGGCTGGCGTTTGCCTTGCTGGCCGGCTGGCTGATCTTCACCATCATCCTGCCGTTGACGGGCATCGTGCTGCGCTCCTTCGTGCAGTACTGGGGCGAGGGCGTGCACCTGGCCGACGTGCTGACCCTGCAGCATTTCCGCGATATCTTCGATCAGCCATCGCTGGTGCGCGGCATCGTCAACACCATCCTGATCGGCGTCGTCGGCGGCGCGCTGGCCGTGGGCTGCTACAGCTTCATCGCGCTGGCCATGCACCGCAAGCAGGACGGCATCACGCGCCTGCTCGATTACAGCGTGCTGGTGCCACGCGCCGTGCCGGGCCTGCTGGCCGGCCTGTCGTTCCTGTGGGTGTTCCTGTTCGTGCCGGCCTGGCTGGACGGCATGCTCAAGGGCATGGACAACGGCGTGGCCCTGTGGCTGAGCGGCCATGTGATCCCCGTGCTGCGTGAAGTGCGCTCGACCATCTTCGCCCTGTGGCTGGCGTATTCGGTGGTGTGGATGGCCTACGGCATGCGCCTCATTTCCACCGCGCTGCTGCAGGTGGGGCCGGAACTGGAAGAGGCGGCGCGCGCCGTCGGCGCAAACCGTGGCCAGGTGACGCGCGACGTCACCCTGCCGCTGATCAAATACGGCTTGCTGGGCGCCTGGCTGATGGTCTTCCTGATCTTCGAGCGCGAATATTCGACGGGCGTGTACCTGCTTTCGCCGGGCACGGAAGTGATTGGCGCCATGCTGGTATCGCTGTGGGCCGGCGGTTCGACCGACCTGGTGGCGGCACTGTCCTTCATCAACATCACCCTGGTGGCCATCGGCCTGGGCATCGCGCTGCGCTTTGGCGTCAAGTTACACAACTGAGTTGCATAACTAAATACAAAAATTGAGACCACATCATGAATGAATTGACCGTCAATGAATTGCACCTGGACTACGGCACCGGCCCTTCCGCCAACCAGATACTGAAGGGTGTCTCGATGCACCTGCAAAAAGGCGAAGTGGTCGCCTTGCTGGGGCCTTCGGGCAGCGGCAAGACCACCTTGCTGCGCGCTGTCGCCGGGCTGGAAAGCCCGAAGGCGGGCAGCATCGAAATCGGTACGCGCAATGTCTTCGACGGCGCGAAGCACTTCGAGATGCCGGCCGAGCATCGCAATCTGGGACTGGTGTTCCAGTCGTACGCGCTGTGGCCGCACAAGACCGTGTTCGACAACGTCGCCTACGGCCTCAAATTGCGCAAGATGGGCAGCACGGAGATCGCCGCGCGCATCAAGGAAGTGCTGACGCAGCTGGGCCTGGGTCACCTGGGCGAGCGCTACCCGCATCAGCTGTCTGGTGGCCAGCAGCAGCGCGTTGCGATCGCCAGGGCGCTGGTGTACAACCCGCCCGTGATCCTGCTCGACGAACCGCTGTCGAACCTGGACGCCAAACTGCGCGAGGAAGCGCGCGCCTTCTTGCGCGAACTGATCGTGCGCCTGGGCCTGTCGGCCCTGATGGTGACGCATGACCAGGGCGAGGCGATGGCCATTTCCGACCGCATCTTGCTGCTCAATAACGGCAAGATCGAGCAGCAGGGCACGCCGCAAAGCATGTATGAAACGCCGGACACCCTGTTTACGGCCGAATTCATGGGCAGCAACAACCGCCTGCCCGGCAAGGTGGTGCAGCGCGAAGGCAGCGCCGTGCGCCTGCTGGTCGATGGCGCTCCCATGCAGGGCGTGGCGCGCGGCGCCAACGTGGGCACGGAAGTGACGACCATGATACGCGTCGAGGAAGTGAAGATCAGCGCCACGCAAGTCGACAACGCCATCGAGCTGCCACTGCTGACCTGCATGTACCTGGGCGACCGCTGGGAGTGCCTGTTCGAGCGCGGCGGCGCAGACAACATCAGCCTGCGTGCGTATTCGCGCCACAAGCTCGAAGCGGGCAAGTACTGGCTGCACATGCCGGCCGACAAGCTCTGGGTGTTTTAACGGTGACGAGGTGGTCAACCTGGCCACCTCGTGCGTGCTGGTGCGTCCTTAATTCCCGCGCACCACGATTTCCTGCACCTTCGGTTCGCGCTGACGCATGAAGCGCACGATGGAGTCGACGGTGACGACGTCGATCTGGCGCGTCATGCGGCGCTCGAACGGGTGATCGTCAAAAGCGATATTGGCACGGAACATGCGCGCGCCCAGCCGCGTGGCGGCGGGGATGCTGAGCGTTTGCGGCGCATAGCTGGCGCTGCGCAGCCAGGATTGCGCTTCGGCGCGCGTTTCGATCTTGCCAGGCTCGTTGCTGGCAGCGGCCAGGGTTTCCAGTACCCACTGGTTCGAATTCTGGTACTTGGTGGAAAACGGGTAGGCCAGCATATTGTAATGCGCCTCATGCAGGCGCTTGGGCGTGTTCGACGTCAGCAGGCGCGCCAGTTGCTGCTGCGTATCCTGGTCGGGAAGCAGGATCAGGGTTTCATACATGAACACATCATCCATGAAAAAATTGCCCAAGCCTTCGTTGTACAGCGACGATTGCGCCGTGCCGCATTCATTGAGTTCATGCACCACCAGCCAGCGCCCTTTCGGGTGGTCGCGCCAGGCCAGCGCCATGTGCGAATAGCGCAGCTTGTACTTCGACAGGTCTTGCCCGGCGCGCGCCAGCAGCGCCACTTGTGCACCCGAGGCATCGAGCGCCTGCAAGGTCTTTTGCGCCAGGTCCATCGATTTGACGAGGGTAGCTGCATCCGTTGGCTTATCCTCGCACGAGCGCCCCGCATGGGCGGCACCGGCCAGGGCCAGGCTGATGAGAATGGCAGTCAGGCGTTTCATGGGTTCACGCTTTCGAATGGTGGAGGATGGCATTGCCGGCCGCGTTCGGCACATAGGCGATAGCCTTGCCTGACAGCACCAGCAGGTGGCCCGTCGAGACGGCCACCACGTTGACGACCGTGCCGGCCGCCAGCGACAGGCCTTGCGTGGCCTTCTGGCTCAGTTTGACGGAGGCCGTGGCCGCCTGCGCGGCACCCTTGGCCGCGCTTTTCAGCACGAGGACGCTGCCGTCGGCCACATCTTCCACCTTGTCGATGACGATTTCACCGGCGGCGGCCAGTACCGACATTGAGCCGACCAGCACGATGGCCGAGGCCATGCTGGCGTTGTCGGAAGCGTTGGTGGTGTCGGAGTTGGCGGCCTGGGCCAATGGCGCCATGCTGGCGGCGCACAGCAGGGCAATCGCAAATACGTGTTTCATGGGATTTCCGTTCTTCATTGGTACTTACACTTTGGAGTGGTGCAGCAGCGCCTTGCCCAGCTCGTTCGGGATGAAGGCGATGGCCTTGCCCGACATGACCAGCATGTGACCGGTCGACAGCGCCACCACATTGACTACGCTGCCGGCCGCCAGCGACAGGCCCTTGGCCGCTTGCGCGCTCATCTGGATGGACGCGCCACCCGCTTCGGAGGCGCCCTTGAGCACGATGACGATGCCTTCGCCCACCGTTTCCACGCTGGCGACGACCACCTGGCCGGAGGCGACCAGCATCGACAGCGAACCGCCGACGACGACGGCGGACCCGTCGCTGAGGTTTTGCGAGCCTTTTGACAGGTTTTCCGACGCGGCGGCGTGGACCAGACCGGGCGCGGCCACCGAGAGCGTCAACAGCGACAAGGACAGGCAGAGGGGCAGCAGGCGTTTCATGTGTTTCTCCTTCAAGTGTGCCAAGTGGCAACGCCATCATTGTAGACTGTGGGCAATTGGTCAATGAAAACGCTACTCGTAGCGGGCAGGCAGACTACAGGTAGCGTATTGCGCTACTTTTTTGCTGCCAGAACCGATGTTATTTTTATAAAGGAAGTGCATGCCGCAAACCCACGCCTTGATCGCAGCCTTGAAACGCCTGTTGAAAGCGCGCGCCGTCACCTATGCCGAGCTGGCCCAGCGCATCGGCGTGTCCGAAGCCAGCGTCAAGCGGATGTTTTCGCAGAAGCAATTTACGCTGCAGCGGCTGGACCAGATCCTGGTGGCCATCGGCAGCGATTTTCAGCAACTGGCGCTGGCTGTGCAGTCCGCCCAGGCCACGCCGACCCTGATCACGGGGCTGACGTATGCGCAGGAAAAGGAAATCATCGAGGACACGCGGCTGTTCGTGGTGGCAGTGTCCGCCCTGAACTTGCTGCCGCTGGAACAGATCGTCGCCATCTACGACATCAGCGAGGCGCAAGCCGTGAAATACCTGCTGCGCCTCGACAAGATCGGCTTTCTGGAACTGCTGCCGAATAACCGGGTCAAACTGCTGGTGGCGCGCACGTTTGCTTGGATACCGAATGGTCCCATCCACACGTATTTCAAACAGGAAGCCTATGGTGATTATTTGAATTCGCAGTTCGACGGCGAGACGGAATTGCTGCGCCTGGTGAACGTGATGCTGTCGAAGAAATCCACGGCAGCTCTGCTGGAACGCCTTCAGCAAGTGGCGGTGGAATTCTCGCAGCAACATCAGGAGGACGCGCGCCTGCCTGGCGACGAGCGCCTGGCCATCAGCTTCATGCTGGCGGCGCGTCCCTGGATGCCGCAGACGTTCAAGGCGCTGCTAAGGCAGTGAGGCAGCGATATCGCGGCCAGGCGGCTAGTGTTCCTGCTTGTCGGTACTGCCTTGTTCCTCTTTCATCTGCGACAGCAAACGCCAGGCGAAAAAGCCCAGCACGGCCACGCCCAGCAGAAGCGCGGCCCACAGTACGGCCAGGCGCAAGCCTGCGCCGTGTGGCGTCTTCTCGACAGGAACGTCGCTGGTCAGTGCCACAAGCTTGGCTGCCGTGGCGGCAGGCAGCGCCAGCAATTCCTCTGGCGTGAAACCGGGCGCGACCTGCGCCAGCGGCAGTGCTGCCGGCGTCGCGCCATTCCTGCCGAAGACCAGTTGATACGGCCCCTTGCCGCTGACCAGGAATACCAGGCTGGCTGGCGTCCACCCTAGGCGCAAGACTGAGTCGCGGTGCGGATTTGTCCCGCTGTGATATTGCGGTCGCAGCACCCATTGCGCCGTTTGCACGACGGGCATGGACAGGTCGCCGGAAACGCGTTCCCTGCCATCCATGCTGATGCGGTAGAAGGTCGTGTTGAGCAGTGGTTCGAACTCGGCGGCCTGCGTGGCGCGCGCTTGCGGGCCCAGGTGCAGACGCCGGCGCGGCGCCGCGCTTGCCGGGCGATACACGCCCAGGGTGACGGGCATGGACGTGTTGCCCTCAGACAGTTGCAAGCCGATGCTGTCTGCAGGAATGGCGATCGGCGTGGCATACAGGCGCTCATCGACGCTCTTGCCCGCCGTCCCTTTCAATGCGATGGTGGCGCGTGGCGCGGCAACGGCGGTGACACTGACCTGCTGCGCGGTGATGCCGGCGAAAGTGATGGGCTCGCCATATTGCCAGCTCAGCCGAGCATAGCGGAAGGCACGTGGCGCAAACTCGATGCGGTCGTTGGCCAGGGTTTGCGTGTCGCTGTTGCGCAGCCAGTTCAGGGTGGTAGTGGCGATCGCATCCCATTGTTTCAGGTCGTCGCTTACTTCCAGCAGCACTTGCGCATTGTAGTTGTCGGTTCCTGGCGGTAAGGTAAAACGCAGGGCGCCGATGCGGCTATCCTTGGCGGGTGGACCCGCATCGAGGATCAGCCCTTGCAAGCCCGGCGCTGCATCGGGTGCACTGCCGCCACGTGCCGTGACCGACAACAGGCGGCCGTCATTGCCGGTGCGGATATCCACGTTGTCCAGTTCGTAGTAGCCGATGTGTCTGCCGGTGACGGAAAAGATACGCATCGCCAGCGTGTCGCGCTGCGTGCGCGATTGCGCGGGCGGGGCCGCCAGGGAGAAGGCCAGCGGTTTGCCAGTACTGTCGAACAGGCGCACGTCGTCCAGGCTGGCCGAGCGCGCATGCAGGTAGACGTCGGTGGGCATGCTTATGCGGCTCAGGCCGGCGCCAGGCTGCGGCGTCAGCGTGATGCTCCAGCGATAGTCCTGCGGCCTGTCCTGGGGCGGCGCTGCCAGCGCGGCGCCTGCCACCAGCAGGCCGAAGCAGATCAATGAAGGGTTCATGCTGCTCCTTGTTGCGGTTCGGCTGGCGCTGGCGCGGCAGCCTTGGGGAAAGGCGCCAGGTAGCCGATCAAGACCATCAGCAAGCCGACACCGACAAAGGAGACGATGCGTTCGATACCGCCCACGTTCGACAAGTCGATCAGGAACAGTTTCAAGACGACCAGCCCCAGCAGCACAGCTCCCAGGCTCCATTGCTGGCGCCACTGCTGGCGGGCCGCGTGGCGCATCAGCAGCAGGGCCGTGATGCTCCACACCAGCGAAAGCAGCGCTTGCACGAACTGCGAGGCCAGCATGGCGTCAAAGGTGTACGGCACGTCCAGATAGTGCGAGACCGTGCGCAGCAGCATCAGGTTGAACCAGCCATACAGGCAGCACCCGGCCACGACAGGCAAGCGCGTTTGCCACAGAGCCGGCAGGGGCATCTGGCCCGCCGGCAGCGAACGGTAGCTGGCGATGGCCAGCAGGACGGCGAAGCCCGTGCTCAAGTCCAGCGGATTGAGCAGTGGTAAATAGGGCAGGGGCGCCATGGCGCCATCGTCGAGAATATTCCACGCGGCGATCAGCAGCAGCGACCACAGCGCGCCCAGCGGTATCAGGGTGCGCTGGTACCACGTGGCAATTGGCGCCACAGGCCAGGCACCTGCGCGGCAGCGGCGGATCAGCCAGGCCAGCGCCAGCATCATGGCCCAGGCCGGCAAGTAGCGGGCCCAGGCGGGGCTAACGCTGTCTTCATGCTGTGCCAGCCAGGCGTTGACGCGCATGGCGCCTACGGGCCACAGCATTAGCCAGGGCGCTGCCGTGCGCAGCGTATGTACCAGGCGCAGCGCACGCACGTCGAGTGGCCAGCCGGCCTGCGGCCAGGCCAGCAGCAGGTATTCACCTGCCGCCAGGGCACTGGCCAGGGCCAGCCAGCTCAAGCCGGTCGGCAGGTAGTCGCGCAGGTACAGCGCCAGCAGCATGTTAGCGCTCCACATAAACAGACCCAGCCAGGCGGCCACGCTGAACCAGCGCAGTGGCGGCCAGTCCAGGCGCCGCGCCAGGATGGCGAACACGGGTGTCGTGACGCACACGGCAATCAGGTACAGCGCCAGCCAGTGTTCGCCCGCGTGCGGCTGCAGCTCCAGCTTGCCGTCGATCAGGTGCAGCAGCCAGCTGGTGAATGGCACGAGGATGGCGGCAAACCACAGCAAGCCGCTCCACACCAGCAGCGGGCGCGCTACCAGAGCCAGCAGCGCGTCGCCGCCGCGCGCGCGCAGCGCAAGGAAACGGGCGCTGGCAAAGGCGGCGGCACCCAGCAGCAGGGCGCTGAGGAAGGAGCCGTCGAACAGGCTGGCCGGGTGCTGATCCCAGGCCCAGTTGGCGCGGCTGAGCATGATCATGCCAGCCAGCACCTGCACGGCGAGCAGCAGAGCGCGCGGCGCATGCCATGGTTCGCGTCGCGCCAGCGCCGCCAGCAAGGCTGCCACTGCCAGTGCGCTGACGGTCAGCAGGTTCAATTGCGTGACGCCATCCGTGCGCAGCAGGATTTCGCTCCAGATGCCGCCCAGCAGCCAGACCGTGGCGGCCGCCAGGAACAGCACGGACAGGCTGCTCATGAATTCCGGATGCAAGTGGCTGGCGTGGCGGCGGAAATTGTAGGCCATCACCAGCGCGGCGGCAGCCAGCAGGGCGCAGCCGAGCCATATATTGGCGTGCAGGGCAGTTGCCGTATCGAGTTCCTGCATGGCGACGAGGAAGGCTATCCAGGCAGCTGCCTGTACCAGCAGGCCGAAGGCCCAGGCCAGGGTCTGGCGCTGGCGCAAGCCGACCCAGACGATGCCCGCGCCTTCCAGCGCCCAGGCGGCGGACGTCCAGCGCCCGTCGAGGGCGAACGGGATGGCCAGGGTGCCAAACACGATGCCCAGCGCGAGGAAGGCTTCGGCCAGCAGGCGGAAGCCAACGCGGCGCCAGAGCGCCACGGCCAGCCCCGTGTAGCACAGGCCGGCAAGCAGCGCCGAAAACGCCAGGCCGAAGTGAAAGTGCCGGACCAGGCCGTATTGCAGGCCCATGGCCGCCAGCGGCGTGCCGAAGACGAGCGTGCCATCCACATAGTGCTTCAGGCGCGGCGCCTGGCGCGCGCAGTAAGCAATGGCGATGCCAATATAGAACAGCACGAACAGGATCAGGAACAGCTGCGTCGACAGATAGTGCTCGGGCGTGTAGCGCAGCAAGCCCCAGGTGGTGGCGACGACGAAGGTGAAGCCAAAGCTCAGCACATTGAGCACGCGCCAGGCGCGCTTCAGGGCGATGGCGAAGACGCCCGCATTGAGCAGTGCGTAATAGCTGAACAGGCCGATATGGTTGCCGCTGCCCGTCGACACGAGCAGGGGCACGGCAAAACCACCGACGATGCCGAAGACGGCCAGCCAGACGGCGTTTTGCAGCACGGCCAGCAAACACGTGAACGCCGTCAGCACGAACAGCACGGCAAACGCCAGGCCGGCCGGGATCAACTCGTACAGGCGGAAGGCGCCGAACGTCACCAGCATCAGTATCGCCAGCGCCGTGCCCTGCAGCGGCAAGCTGATGCCGGGTCGGTTGAGGCGGATGCGCCAGGCCCAGGCCAGCAGGGCGATGTCCGCCAGTGCGATGCCAGCCAGGCGCAGCTCGATGGGCAGCGTCACCTGCGCCGACACATATTTGAGCAGGAAGCTGACGCCGAGAAACAGGATCAGCAAGCCGAGCTTGGCGACCAGGTTGCCGGTAAATAGCCAGTTCTTCGCCTTGGCGAAGAGGCCGTCCGGGCGCGCGATCCAGGTCGGGGTGTTGGGGGCGGCAGGTGCAGGCCTGGCTGTGGGCGATGTTGCCGATGCTGCCGATGGCAAGGGTGCGCAGGTGGGGGCTGGAGCAGCTGGCGCGACCTTTGCCAGTTCGATCGGCTCGACCACAGCCGCTTGCAGCACGGGAGCGGGCGGCGGCGCGGACACCGGCATGGCCACTGGCGCAATGCTATCGGGTACGGCGGGTACGGCGGGCACGGCAGCAGGTGCTTCGGCCTGGCCTTCCAACGCGCGCAGGCGCGCCTGCACGCTGTCGACGTCCTTGCGCAGGCGCGCCGTCAGCAACTCCAGATCGGCCACTTTCCTGCGGTACTGCAGCACCTGCACGAGGGCGGTGATCAGCAAGCCAAATATGATCAGCGATAGTAATCCAGACATGGGGGCAGCTTTCCGGGTAGGGCAGGGCGAAGGCGCCCGATGTTTGCGCACATTACCTTATTATCAAGAAACAGGCGATTTCTGTTGCGTCAAGGCAAGTGCATGGAATGGCGTCAGCAAGGCATGGCCAGCATGACGCGGCCGGCAGTTTTCCGTATTGACGCCAAGCAAGATGACGACATTCAGATTGTCGTGCGCAAGATAGTGCTGTATTTTAGCAATTCCTTCAGCCAGCCCCTCCCATGCCATGAGTCAAAGCAGCCAGTTTTCCTTATTGTCGCAGCGCCGTTTCGGGCCCTTCTTCTGGACCCAGTTCTTTGGCGCCTTCAACGACAATCTGTTCAAGACGGCTCTGATGGTGATCCTCGCCTACGATGCGCTGAGCTGGACCACGCTAGACCCGTCCACCATCACCAACCTGATCCCCGGCCTGTTCATCCTGCCGTATGTCGTGTTCTCGGCCACGGCGGGCCAGTTGGCCGACAAATTCGAAAAGGCGGGCCTGGCGCGTTTCGTCAAATGGATGGAGCTGGCCATCATGGCCGTGGCCGCCGCCGGCTGGATGACGCATACCCTGTGGCTGCTGGTGGCCGCCGTGGTGGGCATGGGCGTGCATTCGACCCTGTTCGGCCCTGTCAAGTATGCGTATCTGCCGCAGCAGCTCAAGCCCGAGGAACTGGTGGGCGGCAATGGCCTGATCGAGATGGGCACTTTTGTCGGTATTTTGCTGGGTGAAATCCTCGGCGCCGTCTTGATCGTGCACAAGCCGCTGGGCGTGGAACTGGTGGCCGGCGCGACCATCGCCGTGGCCGTGTTCGGCCTGCTGGCCAGCTACCGCGTGCCGCGCACACCGGCGCCCGAGCCGGACTTGAAGGTGAGCCTGAATTTTGTCGCCGAATCGTTGCGCAACCTGAACTTTTCGCGCAAGAACCGTCCCGTCTTCCTGGCCATGCTGGGCAATTCCTGGTTCTGGTTTTACGGCGCCCTGATCCTGGCCCAGTTCCCCGTGTATTCGAAGGATTTCCTGCATGGGGACCACAGCGTGTTCGTGCTGCTGCTGACCGTGTTTTCCGTCGGCATCGGTACGGGTTCGCTGCTGTGCGAGCGCCTGTCCGGCCATAAGATCGAGATCGGCCTGGTGCCGTTCGGCTCCATCGGCCTGTCGCTGTTCGGCATCGACCTGTATTTCGCCAGCAATGGGTATGCGAATACGCAAGTGGTCGATGCGCTGGCCTTCGTCAGCCAGGCGGGCGTGCCGCGCATTTTGATCGACATCGTCATGATCGGCGTGTTCGGCGGCTTTTTCATCGTGCCCCTGTTCGCCCTGATCCAGACGCGCTGCGACCCGAAGCACATTTCGCGCACGATTGCCGGCATGAATATCCTGAATGCCCTGTTCATGGTGGCGGCGGCCGGCGTGGCCATCGTGCTGCTGGGCCAAGGCTACACCATACCCCAGCTGTTCCTCGTCACGGCCATTTTGAATGCCCTGGTAGCCGCCTACATCTTTTCGCTGGTGCCGGAATTCCTCATGCGCTTCCTGGCGTGGATACTCATCCAGACGGTGCACCGCGTAAAAGTGGTCGATGGCGACCGCATCCCCACGGAAGGGGCGGCCGTGCTGGTGTGCAATCATGTGAGCTACGTGGACGCCATCGTCATCCTGGCGGCCAGCCCCCGTCCCATCCGTTTCGTCATGGACCACCGCATCTTCAAGATGCCGCTGATGGGCTGGATTTTCCGCACGGCCAAGGCCATCCCCATCGCGCCGGCCAAGGAGAACCCCTTCCTCATGGAAAAAGCCTTCATCGATATCGCGCAAGCCCTGCACGAAGGCGAGCTGGTGTGCATCTTCCCCGAAGGCAAGCTCACGCGTACGGGCCAGATCAGCGAATTCAAGGGCGGTATCGCCAAGATTGTCGAGCGCAGCAAGGTGCCCGTGATTCCGCTGGCGCTGCGCGGCTTGTGGGGGCATCTGCTGAGCCACCGCAATGGCCATTTGTTCGAGCGCGCCTTCAAGGCGGGCTTGCGCTCGCGCCTGTCGCTGGCCGTGGGCATGCCCGTGGCGCCCGAAGCCGCCACGCCGGAGTTGCTGCAGCAAAAAGTGCAGGAATTGCGCGGCAAGTGGAAATGAACGCGATTGTCGCTATTTTTCCCGCGTAGCGGCCCCCGCCGCCGCGCCAGGTGCTGCTCCAGCAGGGCGGCGCTGGCAGCGAAACCCAGCGGTTTCATCCTGTGATGATCGACACCGGCTTGCTGCGTGCGTGAGCGCGCCCTCGGCCTGAGTTGCAATGCCGGCGGGGCCTTGCCCGTGCCGGAGACGCTTTTGAGCAGGTCCAGGCGCTATGTCTTTTTGATACCATTGGTAAATATTCATGGCGATCGGACGTCCGCTTGCAATACCGTGTTGCGTGCATGATCACGGCTTCAGCAAAAAACGCATTACCCTGCTACAGTCATCATTCAATCTGCCTTTCCCGCATTGCCGTTTTGCCGCCGCCCGCCAGCTTGCTGTTTGATTTGGCTGACGTGCCGACACTGTCGCTGCCTTCATAGTATTGTCTCATTGATAATTTAATTTGCTTGATAGTTGCTGTGTTTCAATTGTAACGATGCTTGACGATTTTAGAATGATCGTTCATTCTTTGATCTGCGTTAATAAATTTAGTCATTTCTAACGACACTAGCCAGCTTCTTTTTCAGAAAGTCCAAGATGCAACCAACATTTTCCTTGACGTCGCCGCGTACGAGCGGCGCTATTGCCGTTCTGTGCGCCACTGTAATCATGGCCGGCTGCAGTAAAAAACAGGAAGCACCTCACGCGCAGCAAGCGCCACAGGTGGTCGTGTTTACTGTTAATCCGGCCGCGTTGCCGATGAGCGCCGAATTGCCCGGCCGTACGAATGCCTACCAGGTCGCCGATGTGCGTCCGCAAGTCGGTGGCTTGATCCAGAAGCGCCTGTTCGTCGAGGGTAGCGAAGTGAAAGCGGGCACGGCCCTGTACCAGATCGATCCTGCCACGTATCAGGCTGCCTATAATTCGGCCAAGGCCGCGTTGTCGAAAGCCAAGGCCAACTTGCTGACGGCCGGTCCGAAAGCGTCGCGCTACAAGGAGCTCGTGGCCATCGAAGGCGTGAGCCGCCAGGAATACGATGATGCCGTCGCTGCGTTCGAGCAAACCAAGGCAGACGTCGAATCCGCTACCGCAGCACTGGAATCGGCGAACATCAACCTGAAATACAGCACCGTGACGGCACCGATCAGCGGCCGTACCAGCCGCTCGAGCGTGACGGCCGGCGCGCTGGTCACGGCGGGCCAGGCCGAAGCGCTGACGACGGTACAGCAACTCGACCCGATCTATGTCGACGTAACCCAGTCGAGCACGGATTTGCTGCGCCTGAAACGCCAGATGGCCGACGGTTCGCTGAAAAAAGTGGGCGAAGGCCAGGCCAAGGTCGACCTGATCTTGCCGGATGGCAGCAAGTACAGCGAACCGGGCAAGCTGCAGTTTTCCGGCGTGACGGTCGATCCGACCACCGGTAACGTGGTCTTGCGCGCGCTGTTCCCGAACCCGAAAGGCGAATTGCTGCCAGGCATGTACGTACGTGCCCAACTGGAAACGGGCGTCGATGAAAAAGCCATCACCGTGCCGCAAGTGGGCGTGACGCGCAACCAGAAGGGCCAGGCAACCGCCTTGATCCTGAACAAGGAAAACAAGGTCGAGCAACGCGTGCTGACCACCAGCGGGACCGTCGGCACTGACTGGCTGGTGACGTCCGGCCTGGCCGCAGGCGATCGCGTGATCGTGGAAGGCTTGCAAAAAGTCAAGCCAGGCGCGCCAGCCGTTGCCGTGCCGGCCAAGGCCGCTGCCGCCTCTGCCGCAGCATCGGCTGCCAGCGCCCACTAATTCAGGAGAATATTAATGGCCCGTTTTTTCATTGACCGCCCGATTTTTGCCTGGGTGGTCGCGATCGTCATCATGCTTGCCGGCGTGATTTCGATCCTCAGCCTGCCGATCGCGCAGTACCCGAGCATTGCTCCGCCGTCGATTTCGATCAGCGGCTCCTACCCTGGTGCCTCCGCCAAGACCGTGGAAGACGCCGTGACCCAGGTCATCGAACAAAAGATGAAGGGTATCGACGGCTTGCGCTACATGGCCTCGTCGAGCGATGCCACTGGCGGCATCAGCATCACCTTGACGTTTACCAGCGGCACCAATCCTGATATTGCCCAAGTGCAGGTACAGAACAAGCTGCAGCTGGCCACGCCGTTGCTGCCGACGGCTGTCACGCAACAGGGTCTGGTCGTGTCGAAAGCGACGAAGAACTTCCTGATGGTGTTTGGCTTCATTTCCGAAAACGGCAAGATGGACCAGACCGACTTGAGCGACTATGTGGCCGCCAACGTCGTCGATCCGCTCAGCCGCGTGCCCGGTGTGGGCGATGTGACACTGTTCGGTTCGCAGTACGCGATGCGTATCTGGCTCAATCCGGCCAAGCTGCAAAGTTTTAACCTGACCCCGGCGGACGTGATCACGGCCGTGCAGGCGCAGAATGCGGAAGTGTCGGCCGGTGAACTGGGCGGCACGCCGTCCGTCAAGGGCCAGCAGCTGAACGCCACCGTGTCGGCGCAAAGCCGCTTGCAAACGGTGGAGCAGTTCGGTGCCATCTTGCTGAAAACCACTACCGACGGCGCCATGGTGTACCTGAAGGACGTGGCCAGCATGGAACTGGGCCGCGAGAACTACAATACCGTGGCCCGCTATAACGGCCATGCGGCAACCGGCGTGGCGATCAAGCTGGCGACGGGCGCCAACGCGCTCGATACGGCCAATGCGGCGAAAGCCATGTTGGGCAAGCTGAGCAAGCAATTCCCTGAAGGCATGAGCTACCAGGTGGCGTTCGACACGACTCCGTTCGTGAAACTGTCGATCGAAGAAGTGGTCAAAACGTTGGTCGAAGCGGTCATCCTGGTATTCCTGGTGATGTATCTGTTCCTGCAGAACTTCCGCGCCACCCTGATCCCGACCATGGCCGTGCCGGTCGTGTTGCTCGGTACCTTCGGCATCCTGAATGCGTTCGGCTATTCGATCAACACCTTGACCATGTTCGCCATGGTGCTGGCCATCGGTCTGCTGGTCGATGACGCCATCGTGGTGGTGGAAAACGTCGAGCGCGTGATGAGCGAAGAGGGCTTGTCGCCGCTGGAAGCGACGCGCAAGTCGATGACGCAGATCACGGGCGCGCTGGTTGGTATCGCCATGGTGCTGTCGGCCGTGTTCGTGCCGATGGCCTTCTTCGGCGGTTCGACGGGCGTGATTTACCGCCAGTTCTCGATCACGATCGTCTCATCGATGGTGCTGTCCGTCATCGTCGCGCTGGTGTTTACGCCGGCCTTGTGCGCCACCTTGCTGAAGCCGGTCGAAAAAGGCCATCACGCGACGAACAAGGGTTTCTTCGGCTGGTTCAACCGCAGCTTCGATAGCAGCAGCAACAAATACCAGGGCCTGGTCGGCAGCATGATCCGCCACCGCGCCCGCTCGATGCTGTTGTATGTCATCTTGCTGGCCGGCCTGGTATTCGTCTTCATGCGCCTGCCGACCTCTTTCCTGCCGGAAGAAGACCAGGGCATCCTGTTTACGCAGATTCAATTGCCGACGGGCGCCACGCAAGAGCGCACCCTGAAAGTGATCGAGCAGGTCGAAGACCACTTCATGAACGCCGAGAAAGACAACGTCGCTTCCGTGTTTGCCGTCGCCGGTTTCAGCTTCGGCGGTAACGGCCAGAACACGGGTATTGCCTTCGTGCGCCTGAAAGACTGGTCGCTGCGCAAGGACGTGGCGCAAAAAGCGCCGGCCGTGGCCGGTCGCGCCATGGGCAAGCTGTTGCAGATTAAGGATGCGATGGTGTTTACGTTTGCACCGCCTGCCGTGCTGGAACTGGGTAACGCCACCGGTTTCGACATGCAGTTGCAGGATATCGGCGGTGTCGGCCACGACGCCCTGATGGCGGCGCGCAACCAGTTGCTGGGCATGGCGTCGCAGAATCCGGCCATGGTCGGCGTGCGCCCGAATGGCCAGGAAGATACGCCGCAGTACAAGATCGACATCGACCAGCAGAAAGCCACTGCGCTGGGCTTGCAGATCTCGGAAATCAACCGCGTGCTGAGCGTTGGCTGGGGTAGTTCGTATGTGAACGACTTCCTCGACCGCGGTCGCGTCAAGAAAGTGTTCATCCAGGGCGATGCCAGTTCGCGCATGCTGCCGGAAGACTTGAACAAATGGTACGTGCGCAATACCGCTGGCCAGATGGTGCCGTTCTCGGCCTTCGCCACCGGCAAGTGGATTTACGCCTCGCCACGCCTGGAGCGCTACAACGGCTTGCCGTCGGTAGAGATCCTGGGTACGCCGGCGCCGGGCCAAAGCACGGGCGCCGCCATGAACGCGATGGAAGAGATGGTTGCCAAACTACCGCCTGGCATCGGCTTTAGCTGGACCGGCGTGTCGCTGGAGGAGCGCGAATCCGGTTCGCAGACGCCGCAGCTGTATGCGCTGTCGCTGCTGATCGTGTTCCTGTGCCTGGCTGCGTTGTATGAAAGCTGGTCGATTCCGTTCTCCGTGCTGCTGGTGGTACCGCTGGGCGTGATCGGCGCCGTGCTCGGTACGTGGATGTTCGGCCTGTCGAATGACGTGTACTTCCAGGTGGGCTTGCTCACGGTGGTGGGCCTGTCGGCGAAGAATGCGATTCTGATCGTCGAGTTTGCCAAGGAAATGCAGGAATCAGGCATGTCGCTGCTGGACGCGACCTTGCACGCGGTGCGTCTGCGTCTGCGTCCGATCCTGATGACCTCGATTGCCTTCGGCCTGGGCGTGTTGCCACTGGCTATCTCCAGCGGCGCCGGTTCCGGCAGCCAGAACGCCATCGGTATCGGCGTGCTGGGCGGTATGTTGACGGCCACGTTCCTCGGTATCTTCTTCGTGCCGGTGTTCTTCGTGCTGGTGCGCGGCTTCTTCTCGAAGTCGGACGCGCCAACTACGCCGGCGACGCCTGGCTCGCCAGCCGTCACGCTTTCTAAGGATGCGCATTAATATGAAAAAAACGCTACTCTCCATGGCGGCACTGGCCTTGCTGGCCGGTTGCAGCCTGGCTCCCACGTACGAGCGTCCGGCAGCGCCGGCGCCCACGGCGTGGCCGACGGGCCCTTCCTACAAGGCCGACACGGCCGCCACCGACGCCAAGCCGGTGGCGGACATCGCCTGGCGCGAGTTCTTTGCCGATGCGCGCCTGCGCCAAGTACTGGAACTGGCGCTGGCCAACAACCGCGACCTGCGCGTCTCGATCCTGAACATCGAGAAGGCGCGCGCCACGTACGGCATCGAACGCGCCGCGCTGATCCCGACGCTGTCGGCCTCGGGTGGCCAGTCGGCCAGCCGCGTGCCGAAGAACGCCAGCGCCAACGGCGAAGCGTCCATCAATCGCCAGTACACGGCGAACCTGGGCGTCTCGGCGTACGAACTGGACTTCTTTGGCCGCGTGCGCAGCCTGTCCGATAGCGCGCTGGAGCAATACCTGGGCACGGAAGAAGCACGCCGTGCACAGCAGATCAGCCTGGTGGCCGAAGTGGCCAGCACGTATCTGAACCTGGTGGCCGACCAGCAGCGTCTGCGCGTGGCGCAAGATACCTTGAAGAGCCAGCAGTCGTCGTATGACCTGGCCGTGCGCCGCTTCAGCGCGGGCGCCACCTCGGGCCTGGACAAGTATGATGCCCAGACCAGCGTCGAGTCGGCCCGTTCCGACGTGGCTGTCTACACGAGCCAGGTGGCGCTGGATCAGAACGCGCTGGTCTTGCTGGTGGGCGGCCCCGTGCCGGCCAACCTGCTGCCGCCAGCCGAGTTCGGCGCCGTGACGGCGCTGGCTGACATTCCGTCCGGCTTGCCGTCGGACGTGCTGCAACGCCGTCCCGACGTGCTGGCGGCAGAGCGCACCTTGCGCGCTGCCAACGCCAACATCGGCGCCGCGCGCGCGGCCTTCTTCCCGCGCATTTCGCTGACGGCCACGGCCGGTTCGCTCAGCGATAATCTGTCGGGCCTGTTCAAGGCGGGCAGCGGCACGTGGAGCTTCATTCCGCAGATCAGCTTGCCGATCTTCGATGGCGGCGTGAACCGCGCCAACCTCGATATCGCCAAGGTGCAGCGTGAAATCTCCGTGGCGCAATACGAAAAGGCGATCCAGGTCGCCTTCCGTGAAGTGTCCGATGCGCTGGCCCAGCGCGGCACCATCGACGAGCGCCTGCAATCGCAGGTCTCGCTGGTCGAGGCGTCGACGAAGAGCTACACCATCCACGACGCGCGCTACAAGCAGGGCGCCGAGTCCTACCTGAGCGCCCTGGTGGCCCAGCGCGCGCTGTACACGGCGCAGCAAAGCCTGATCACGGCGCGTCTGGCCAAATCGACCAACCTGGTCACCTTGTACAAGGTGCTGGGCGGCGGTTGGCAACCTGAGCAGACAGCCGTCGCGGCGGCTGGCGGCGTCCAATAATCACGGGGACGTCGACGCCGGCCTTGCCCTTGTCCGCAGGGGCAGGGCCGGCGCGCTACTGGAAAAGTCATGAACCAAGTTGAAAAGAAGCATCCGGATCCCGAGCGCGCCAACACGCGGCGCAAGCAGGTGCTCGATGCTGCCGAAAGCTGTTTCAGCCGCCGCGGTTTCCACGGCGCCAGCATGGCAGAGATATCGAAAGCGGCCGGCATGAGCGCGGGCCACATCTATAATTATTTTGACAGCAAGGATGCGATCATCGCCGCCTTCGTCATGCAGAATACGGAGCGGGTATCGAACCTGATGCAGGACCTGGCACAGCGCGAAGACCCGCTGCAGGCCGTGATCGACAATGCGGGCGAGCATGTGCTGGAAAGCCTGGACCCGAAAACCTGGGTGATGCCGCTGGAAATTTTTGCCGAGGCTTCGCGCAACCTCGCCATCGCGGAAATGTTGCACTGCGCGGATGTGCGTTCGCGCAAGCTGTTTCTTTCGATCATACGTGATGCGCGCATCAAGCGCGGCTTGCCGGCCGACGAGGAAATGCTGGAAGGGCGGCTGAACGCCATGATCGCCATGTACCAGGGCTTGCCCGTGCGACTGGTGCACAATCCCGAAGTCAAGGTGGAGCCCTTGATCGCCGGTTTCCGCATCGTCCTGACGGCATTGCTGCTGGGCGAATAAGCGTTTTGCCGGGGAGCGAAAAAAACTTTGGGCAGTTCGCTATGAATCACGCGCAAAGCATGGCAAAAACCTAAAAGCCTCTGCTATAATTCTCACCTCGTCGGGGCGTAGCGCAGCCTGGTAGCGTACATGCATGGGGTGCATGGGGTCGGAAGTTCGAATCTTCCCGTCCCGACCATAAGAATCAAGGACTTAGGCCAATCTTCGGATTGGCCTTTTTCTTTTCTGTCGTTTTTTACCCCTACAATTACCCCTACAGTTCTACGGACTCACGTTACCCCTAGCGACATCGCCTGAAACCTCAAGTCTTCCTTTGCTAGCGTCGATGCATTTTTTCTGCCACTCGGCTACTTCGGCGGAAATCCATGCAATGGCCCGCGGGCCGATATGGACTGGTGATGGGAAACTGCCATCTTTCGCGCCCCGAAGAATGGTGCTGCGCGACCTGCCTGTGACTTCGATTACTGCTGGCAGTCTAAGGAATTTTTGGACTTCGTTCATGGTGCTCATAATTTGCTTTCTGTTGGTTGCAGGGTCTTGATAAGGTCGAGCTGGCGCGGGTCGCTGCGGTCCAGCACATAGATGTAGGTCATGCCGCCCGGCGAGCGGTCGTCACAGTCCGGCTGGTCGTTGGCCACGGCCAGCACGGCGGCGCTCGAGCACACGCCCACGGAGCGCTCGAACAGGCAGCCCTCGCAGCTGGGAGCGTTCGCTTCCTGCGCTTTGAAGCGCACGGTCGATGGATTGACCGGTTCGTCGCGTTCGCCACGCCATTTGTCGCTTGTGATGCATTTAGTCATGCTGTCACCTCAATTTCTGCAAAAAGTGTCGACTCCGCCTGGATGCGTTTGCGCGCGATCTCGGCGTAGGCCGGGTTCAGTTCGATGCCAATGCAGTCGCGCTGCAGGCGATCAGCGACAAGGCCGGTGGTGCCGGCGCCGAAGAACGGATCCAGTACAGTGCCGCCAGTTGGGCAGCCAGCGCGGATGCAAATCTCCGGCAATTCCGGCGGGAACGTGGCGAAGTGCGCCTCGGCGAATGAATGTGTGGCCATGGGCCAGACGCTACGTCGGTTGCGCAAGCCGATTTCGTTCGGCGCGTTACCATGCGTGGTGCGGTCAACGTCAGCATCGTTATCGAAGGCGGCACCGGCCGTATAGGCGCCACCGCCGCGGAATGACCTTGCATTGCCCTTGAGCACACGGCCGCGCTCGCGGCCATCAGCGTCACTGCCGTGGCCGAAGCCGACACCATTACCGCGCGCGGCTCGCTTCTGGGGCTTTTGACCGGGCACTGCATAGTCCTTGGTGCCGAAGCTATTGCGCGGATGGTCGACAAAGCCGACGGCCGGCTCCTTGATCGCCTCGGCATCGTAGTAATAATTCGCGCTCTTCGTCAGCAGGAAAATGTACTCGTGGCTCTTAGTGCAGCGGTCACGTACCGACTCGGGCATCGGATTCGGCTTGCTCCAGACGATGTCCTGGCGCACCCACCAGCCTGCGTCCTGCAATGCGATGGCCAGGCGGTGCGGCATCATGCAAAGGTCCTTGTGCTTGAAGCCCAGCGGGATGCTGCTGGAGCGGCGTGCATGCGCCGTGCGCACAGCCACGTGCGGATTGTTGCCCTTGTGGCCGCCGGCGCCTGCTGGGCCGTTTGGCTTGCTGGCGTAGCTGTCGCCCATATTGATCCAGCAGGTGCCGTCAGGGCGCAGCACACGGCGCACCTCTTCGAACACGTCGACCATGACCTCGATGAACTCGGCGGGCGATGCTTCCAGGCCGATCTGGCCGTCGACGCCGTAGTCGCGTAGCCCCCAGTATGGCGGGCTGGTAACGCAACAATGGACGGAGTCGGCGGCCAAGGTGCGCAGCTGTTCGCGCACGTCGCCGATAAGAATTTTCACCGTCATGACGCCACCTTGGCACATTTGACACAGCGCCCATACTGGGCCAGCTGGCGCGCGGTGCTGGCCTTGCCGCAGGCGCAGCGCTTGCGGATCAACGAATACACTGGTCCCTTGTTGTTTGCCTGGTGCTGGCGTTCGACGCGGGCGAGGTCGTACATCATGCGACCCTCGCAATCTCGCGCTCATGCGCGAAGTTGGCGAGGATCAGCGCCTTGGCCATGGGCGGGCAGACCGAGTTGCCGCACATGCGCACCTGGGCGCTCTTCGTCAGTTTCAAGCCCTGCGTCGGGTCGTCACCGATGATGTAGTCGTCGGGGAAGCCCTGGGCTCGGAACAGTTCGCGCGGCTGCAGCATGCGCAAGCCGATGTCCACGATCTGATAGTCCTGGCCGTGGATCGTCACCAGGCCGAAACGGTCGCGGCTCGTGACGGTGGCCAGCGGCCCGTCGATCTCCGGCGCCTGGTCGGTACCGTAATAACTCAGCAGGAACGCGCGCACCTCGGCGTGGTGCTGGCCGCCGGCGCTGACCGTGCCCAGCGGCTCGTCGGTACCGGCAGCCGTGCTGGTGCCGCGCAGCTTGATCATATTGCTGGTGACCAGTGCCGACTTGCCGCCACCGCCGGCCGTGACCGTGCCAAGCGGCGCATCGGCGGCGTGGCCCACGCTGGCGCCCATATCGCGCTGAATATGCGCTGTGACGATGCCCATGGCATTGCCGGTGCCCGGCCGGGCCTGCTGACCACCAGCGGTGACCGTGTGCAAGGGTTCATCGAGGGGGCTGCCGGTGGCGCCCGTGCGAAACTTCGTAATGTGCGCCGACACCATGCTGAAATGGCCGCCCTTGACCTGGGCGCAAATGGTGCGCAGCGGCTCGTCGGCCGGCATCACGCGCTGGTTGCTCGCGTTGGCGTGCTCCGTCAAGAACGCCGTTACCAGGCTATGGTGGTCGCACGCGGTGACCGTGCCGATAGGGTCGGTAAGGTCGGAGCCAACCACGCCCGTGTAATGCTTGGCCAGGAATGCCGTGGCCACCACTTGATTGCCTGCGGCGGTGATAGTCGGTACCGGCATGTCGACGCGCGCGCCAGGGTGGCCCGTGGTATTGGTCATGACGAATGGCGCAAGCTCAGCCTCTACCAGCGCATGCTTTGCGGCCGCGCCCACCACCGTGCCCAGTGGCTTCTCGATATCCAGCGCGCGCGGCGCTTGGCCCTCGCGTTCGCCGTAGCCCACCTGTACCAGCGTGGCCACGCCCAGCGCCTTCTCGCCGCGATGTGCGCCAGTGATGGTGCGGAATGGCTCGCCGATGGATTCGGTACGGTCGCCGCCCTGGTGCGTGACCGGGACGATGGTCGGCAGCACCACAGCACGGTGGTTCTCAGTCGTCAGCGTGCCGAACGGCTGGTTGGCCGACACCGGCTTGCCGCCGTAGATCGGGCCGCCCTGGCCAACGATAAACGGATCGGCCGCGTCAACCACATAGCGCATGATGCCCTTGGCGATGCGGCGCAGCGTGGCCGGCGCCAGCGGCCGGTCGCGCTCGAAGATCGACGGGCACGGCAGGCTGAAATCGATGCACTCGGCCGCCGTGCGATACGGCAGCAGCTTACCGGCGCGCACGCCGATGCTGTCGGGTGCGCCGTGGGTAGGCTCCGGCCACTTGATGGCGATGCCGTCGCGGCGCGCCACCAGGAAGAAGCGCTTGCGGATGGTGGGCGTATCGTGGTCGCAGCCGCGCATTTCGCGGTAGTCGACTGTATAGCCGTGCGCGCGCAGCTGGCGGATAAAGCTGTCGAAGGTCTTGCCCTTCTTCGCCGGGTCCGGCTTGGCGCTGCCGTCGGCCTCGACCAGCAGCGGGCCCCACGTTTTGAATTCCTCGACGTTTTCCAGCATGATGACGCGCGGCTTGCACTTGGCGGCCCAGCGCAGCGTCACCCAGGCCAGGCCACGGATACGCTTCTCGACCGGTTTGCCGCCCTTGGCCTTGCTGAAATGCTTGCAATCGGGGCTGAGCCAGACCAGGCCCACCGGGCGATTGTTCGTCACCTTGATCGGGTCGACGTCCCACACGCTCTCGCACAGGTGCGTGGTGTGCGGGTGGTTCGCCGCGTGCATGGCCAGCGCCTCGGGATCGTGGTTGATGGCGATATCTACCGGGCGGCCGAAGGCCTGCTCCAGGCCGGTACTGGTCCCGCCGCCTCCGGCGAAGTTGTCGATAATCAACTCTTCGCCTAGATCGAGCGATAAGGTGAACCAGTCGCGCTTCATGGGCGCACCTCTGCCGCCGCGCGACGCACAACCAGCACCGGCATGGCGCCTACCACGCCGCGGAAGTGCGGCGCGGCTACTTGGCCCTGCGACGCTGGCTTGATGCCCAGCATGGCGTCGCGTGACGCGTCCTTGAGCTCGTACAGGATGCCGGACACGCGCACGTGGCCCTGGATGCCGCGCGCGAAGATCATGCGCAGGCGGCTCTCCATGCCCGCTTCTTCGATATCGAAGCCGGCTCGCTCGCAGATCTGGTAGAAGGTGCCTGACCCGGCGATCAGCGCCTTCAGCAGGGCGTAGGAGCGGCTTTCCGGTTTTGGCAGGGGACGGCGCTTCATGCAGCCACTCCTTCGGATGCAGACAGCAATTTCGATGCGTCGTATTTCTCGATTCCCCAGGCCAGCGCATAGCAGCACCAGATAATGCTGTGTGTGTATTCCGTGAAATCATGTTCGAACAAATCATCGAACTGCCAGCCGCGCCGCTGCGCGTCGGACGGGTCGGTGTGATGGAAATCGTAGGCCGCATATTGCGCACGGTCGCCGCCATCATCCAGCACGCCTATTACCTCATCTTCGACCGCTTCCCACAGTTCGCGTCGCCCTTCCTTGTCGAGCGAGTTGTTTCGCTTGGCGTCTCGTATCCACTGCACGCGATATTCATTGATGACCCGTTTGAACTTGTCTTCGTCGAAGGCCTTTGGCTTGCCGCCATGCCGGTTTCCGTCGACCGCGATCAGCTTCCCGGTCCAGTAACCCAGGTTTATGCCCAGCTTCCGCCCACGTGACTGGTTGTACGCCCGGTCGGTGCGGAAAAACTCGAACATGTCCGTCAGGCGCTGGAACACGTAAGTGCCCATGTCGCCGGTGTAGCAGAGGTGGCCCGGCCAAGTGATCAGGTCGAAGAACATGTCGCCGCTGTCCGGCTTCTTGAATCGTATGTGGCGGTTCACGCCGTCATCGCGGATCACGATCAGCTCATGGTGAGCAACATCGCGCAGGAAGCGCTCTTCGGTGCAGCCGGCGCTCACAGCACACCGCCTTTCGCATCCAGCAGCTGTTCAAGGTCGCGCTCAAGTTGGGTGCGGGTGATGATGGCGCAGCTGGCCTGGATGCGGCGGGCCGTCTCGATGCTGGTCAGGCGGTCGATCTCGGCCTGCGACGACACGCTGCCGGCGCCCCAGCCCAGCACCAACACGGACAAGAGGATGATGGCGGCGCTGGCCGCTGGCTCGATTTCGCCCAGGCTCATGGCCAGGCTGCCGGTGATAGCGCCGATGATGGCCACGGCGATGATCAGGTAGATGTTGAACTTGAATTTCATGCTGCACCGCCTTCCAGAGCGGCGAGGGCGGCCTTGAAGTTGAGGCGGGACATGCGCGCGTCGGCCTGGGCCTGGTCCATGCCCCAGTTGTGCATGAACATGGCGCGGATCTCGGCGACGAGCTCGCTGTCTTCGGGCCACAGTTCGGCGTCGACCAGGCGGTCGGCGATCAGGTCGATGGCTGATGCTGGCTTTGCGCCAGGCTTCTCGCTGGCGTTGGCCTGGATGATCACGTTGCATTCAGCGCAGGTGAGGTAGGGGATTTTGACGGTGGCGCTGGGTTCTGGTGTGCTGCTGGCGGCGNTGGCGGCGTGTGACATTTTCTCTCCATCGGTTGAGGTGGTGCGTCGATGGAGGAATAGTAGCAATGCTATTTTTTCAATGCAATAGCAATGCTATTTAAAATTAATATTTTTATGAGAAATAAAAAAGCCCGCACAATGGCGGGCTTTTGCTTGTTCAGATTTTAGGCTTATGTGGGGAATGGCTCGCCGCAACGGCGACACTCATGCGCGTCGCCCGCGCCCATGTGGTGACAGTTTCGGCAGATTGACACAGATTTGCTTGTAGCGCCGGAATCACCCAGCCCTGTCTCGGATTGCTCTTGCTCGACTGGGAGTGCCTCATTATTTTGGGGTTTCGAAAGCGACGAAAAACCCACTAAAATTGCTCCGACAACTGAAAGTATTCCCGAAAAAATTAGAAAGCTCTGGCGTTTTGCGATCAGGTCTATATTGGACACCCGCATGTCAGGTGAGGTTACACCATATCCGTAATCCCTCGCGGAAACACCAACAGTCGTGTCCATAAAAAGACTGAAAGTTGCTAGAATTAGCCCTGCTACAAGTATCAAAATTCCTGCTAATTTCATATCCGCTCCGTTTCCCTTTTGACGACCCTACCGACTACCAGGCAATCACTGTTACTACAGCGTTTCCGTCGATACTTCTGCTGGTCTGGATTGTCAGAGGTAAGCCACCATTCGCCAGACTCACGCATGAAGCGCTTAATCACAGCCTCACCTTCATAATTTACTGCGTAGACCTTGCCATCAGTGATTTTTGTGTCAGCCGTATTGACAATCACTAGATCGTCGGCATACAGGTTCGGTTCCATACTCTCACCTTTTACCGACATTGCTATCAGTTTGCCAGGGTTGAAGCCGTTCCTGTCCACCCAGTTTTTACTTACGCTCAATTTGCTACCGTCGTAGATCTCAGGAACTGTTTGAAAGCCAGTTACCCCTGCTGATAGTCGCAGCTGGACCTTCGGGATCTGGTAAAAATCCGGATTATTTGGATCAGCCAAAATTACGTCTTGGTACTCGCCAGCCAATTCCCGCACGTCAGGTTGAGGCGCTAATGTCGCCGATTGCGAAACATAGTCGATCTGAGAAGCAAGAGTAGGGCTGAATGCATGCACTTGCACACCAAGCCCGCGCGCAAAGGCTGTGGCCGCCTTTATGTTTAAAGGTCGGTGGCCTGACAGGTACTGCCAAACCATGCTTTGAGACCCAAGTCCGTGCTGGGCGCCAAATTCTGCTTGCGACACTTTCGGCTCACGCGTAGCGAACAACTCCTTCAGCCGCGCGGCGTCTTCAAGTTGCCAATGCTCAAGTGTCTTTGTTTCTTTTTTCATGTTCAAAGTATAGCAATGCTATTTAATAGAGCAACGAGCATTGCTATTGACTTGTGCAATAGCAATGCTATTATTGCGGCATGAACCTCTCAACCTACTTGGCAGACTCGAAGATCCGAAAGGCTGACTTCGCCCGGCTTCTCAAAATTTCCCCAGCAGTGCTTCACCAGTGGCTGAAGGGGATTCGACCTATTTCAATTCGGTACTGCGCCGCAATCGAAGGTTTGACTAACAAGCAGGTAACCAGGCAGGAGCTGCGACCTAACGATTGGAGCTTGATTTGGCCTGATCTCGTCGCCGCTTCTGGTGGGGGCATTGGCCCTCGAAGTGTCCAGCATTCAACCGAAGCCAGAGTAACTCACACCGAGGAATAAATCATGCGTATTGAGTCGCACAGAACTTTGATCAGCATCTTGCGTGGGCACGTCGCCGAATGGCGGCGGGCTGGGGGCCTGTCGATTGCGAGCGCGGTCGACGTCGTCGTCAAGGCGCACGAGCTGACTGGCGGTCCTGGCACGACCGGCATTCGCTTCGATGCTCATACGGATGAGTTCCAGCGAGTGAAAAACAACTCGGACCGCGTCATGCGCTGGCTCGACGACGAAACCAAGGACACCAATTTCCTGCCGGCGAACTTCGTTTTTTCCATCCTCGCCGGTATGCCCGATGACGCGCGCGTGCACTGCCTGAACGACATGCTGCGCCGCTTCGGCCTGTGCGTGCGAGCCATCGAGTCGCAAGACGAGGGCGGCCTGGGCTTGGGCGATATCTGCGACCTGGCCAGCGCCGACGCTGACGCTATGGCGTCGCTTGCGGCCGTTGTGGCTGAACCCACGCAAGCCAATTACGAGATCGCGCTGCGCAAGGCGGCACGGGCGGCCGAGAAGAAGGCGCGCATCGTGCGCATCCTGACCGGCGCGCGCAAGGCCATGTCGCGCACCAAGGACGTGCTGCAGCGCGTGCTGCATCCGGGGCGCGCGGCGAAGGAAAAGTTATCAGAAACTGCTATTCCACGGCCTTGATGGCGGCCGTCAGATTGGTGATAAGCGCCTTCAAGTATTCAGCATCAGCCTGCCCGAATATCTGTGCTTTTGGGGCGTGATTGACCGGAATGCCATGAAGAGTGATGGCGCCACTTTGGAGCCCTGCTGTAACTAATTTAAGGGCTGCTACGGCAGCGTTTGATTCTGCATTTGCCACGGGTGGTTCCTTTCGTAATTGTTGAGTGGAATTGGCAATTTAACACGAATGAAACCGCCCACCCGATTTCCCGGTTATTGCACCGGAATAAGTTTCAAACGGGGCAGCGGCTGCGCAGCTGCGACCTGGCGATTCCAGCCCGCCGGTCACGCCCCGTCCCCATTCATGGCTGGATGGAAGGTTGGAGATCACATGCTGAAACATGGCACATCAACGGAGGCGCCAGTTACACCTGGCCGCAAGGCCGATGCGTGACTACGGAAAGGTCGGCCCCAAGTTCTGGATCGGTGCCACCGGCAAAAAGCTGCGCGCGGCTGGTCCAGAGGCGCAGATTGTTGCGCTGTACCTGATGACGTCGCCGCACGCCAACATGTTGGGGCTGTACTACGTGCCGCAAATGTTCATCGCGCATGAGACGGGATTGGGCTTGGAAGGGGCTGCGAAGGGGCTTGTTAGGGCCGTCGAAGCTGGGTTTTGTGAGTATGACGAGGCTTCGGAGATGGTATGGGTCATCGAAATGGCCAAGTACCAGATCGCTGATGCGCTGACCGGCAAGGATTTGCGCATCAAGGGTGTGCAGAACGAGTACGACGCACTGCCCGCAAACCCATTCCTGGCGCGATTCTTCGGGCATTACGCACAGGCCTTTTGCATGACGAAACAGCGGGGCGCGGACGACGATTTATCGCCTGCCTTGCAAGCCCCTTTAAAGCCCCTTGCAAGCCAAGAGCAGGAACAAGAGCAGGAACAAGAGCAGGAACAAGAGCAGGAACAGGAACAGGAGAAAGAGCACGCGACCGTGCCGGCCGCCGCCGCTGTTGCGCCGAAAAGCGCACGCAAGCCAGCCAAGACGCCGTTGCCATCGGATTTCGCAATCTCGGCAGCGGTCAGAACCTGGGCCGAGGCCAACGGCCACATGAACCTGCAGGCGCACTTCGATTCGTTTGTCGGAAAGGCGCGTGCCAATGGCTACACCTACGCGGATTGGGACCAGGCGCTGCAGAACGCGATCCGCGAAGACTGGGCCAAGCTGGGAACGCAG
This sequence comes from Janthinobacterium sp. UMAB-56, assembly GCF_900095265.1. GTDB lineage: Bacteria > Pseudomonadota > Gammaproteobacteria > Burkholderiales > Burkholderiaceae_D > Janthinobacterium. The sequence continues at coordinate 613,890 of NZ_LT607652.1, forward strand.
CAACGGCCACCATCGGCGCAGCAAGCCCGGCCATCGCGTCATAGCAATTTTGACAAGATCAACTATCACGAAGGAATCCAGAATGGCCGAATCACCTAACCGCCTTGCCGCCCTGAAGGTGGCGCAGAGCGAGCGCGAAGCATCGTGCGAAACGCACGGCGCCTACACGGCAAAGGGCTTCGCTGTCGGCCGTGTGACGCACTGGATGGGCTGCCCGGAGTGCTCGAAGCAGGCCCAGGCAGAGAAGGGCCTGGCAGAAGCGGCCCGTGCTGTGGCGGAGGCTCAGCGTCGCCTGGAGTCCAGCCTGAACCAGGCCGGCATCCCTGTGCGGTACCGCCGCAAAACCTTCGAATCGTTCGTCGTCGAAAACGATGCACAGGAGCGGGCACTGTGTGTGGCCATGGAATTTGCTGGCAACTTCGACACGCACCGCCGCAGCGGCACGGTGATCGTATTCTCGGGCGTGCCCGGCACCGGCAAGAGCCATCTTGCAATCGCCATTGCGCAGGCTGTGATGGCGGGCCACACGGCGCTCTACACCAGCGCCATCGATGCCGTGCGCATGATCCGCAACACATGGCGCCGCGATTCCGAGCGCACCGAGACGCAGGTGCTCGACATGCTGGCTGGCGTGGATTTGCTGGTGCTCGACGAGGTCGGCGTGCAGTACGGCACCGAGGCCGAGCAGGTGAACCTGTTCGACATCATCGACAAGCGGTACCGGGCGCTGATGCCGACCATCCTGCTGACGAACCAGGGCAAGGCCGGACTGAAGTCATTCCTGGGCGACCGCAGCTTCGACCGGCTGCGTGAGGGTGGTCAGTGGGTGGTGTTCGACTGGGAATCGTATCGCGGGCGGGCTGCCGCATGAGCTTCCACCTGTTCCGGACCGGCAAGGCCAAGAATTACCACTACCGCTTCCAGATCGCTGGCGCGCGCGTGCAGCGCAGCACCCGCGAGAGCAGCAAGGCGAAAGCCAATGCGGTAGCGCAGCGCGCGTACGACGAGGCGCTGATCCTGACCAATGGCGGCAAGGTCGTGCCGACGCTGGCGGCCATGGCGCAGGAATGGCTGGAGGTGAACGGCCCGATCAGCAGCGCCGCGCACAAGCGCAGCGTCGAGACCACCGCCCGGCTGCACTTCTACGACCTGGGCCAACTGCCGCTGAACCAGATCACCACCAGCCTCGTAGAGCAGGCCCGTAATCTGCACCTGGTCGACCACGCCAAGGCCAGCGCGAACCACTGGCTGCGCGTGCTTAAGCTGATCGCAAACTGGGCCGTGAAGCGCGAGATCATCCGCTCGATCCCCTGGCAGGTGCGCATGCTCAAGGTGCAGAAGCGCCCGCGCTCGATCCTGCCTATTGCCGCCGTGGCCGAATGGTTTGCCGCGGTCGACCAGGTCACGCGCGCAGACCCATCGGTGGCCACGGCCATCCGCCTGATGTTCGGCCTGGGCCTGCGCGAGTCCGAGGCGGCCGGCGCGCGCTGGGAATGGCTGGACTGGCAGCGCGCCACCTACACGCCCGGCGTCACCAAGGGCCGCGAGGCCGAGCCCGTGCCTGTTCCTGCCTGGCTGGTCGAGCAGCTGGTGCCTCACCGCCAAGTGGAGGGCCTGATTGCCGGCAAGCGCGGCGGCGCCCAGCAGCACCCGCCCGGATTCGCGCGCAAGGCCATGAAGTCCGCCAATCTCGCCTGCAAGATCAAGGGGATCACCCCGCACAGGCTGCGCGGCACGTTCGCCACCATGCTGTCGGAGCAGGGCGTGCCGATCCAGACGATCCAGGCCGTGATGCGCCACAAGTCGCCGATGACCACCATGGCCTACCTGGAGAAAAACCGGGACACGGCGGCGCAGGCGCAGAACGATATTGCCGAGAAAATCGGTTTTGGGCGTGGCGAGAAAGTGGCGGGAAGTGCCCCGCAAACCCGCATGGATACGAGCCTTCATGATTATCATCAGTCATCAGTTGATGGCAGTTCGGGCACCGAATCGACGCCAGCAGAACCAACCCCAGGAGATTAAATTGGAAGAGAAAACCGGCAACATAGCAAGGGAAGGGCGTCCGGCCTACAACACGGCACCGATCCGCTGCGGCAAACTGAAATGTAAGTGGCGTGGCTATGAGGGCGAGCTTGTTGGGGTGGCCAGCAAGCGACACGGGCCGGGTGTGACGGATAAGGTTTGCCCAATCTGCGGCACACATGGCTACTACCACATGACGCCGCGCGAGATCACGGCATGGGAACGCAACAAGCTCGCCGCCGGCCTCGCCGAGACGGCGGCAGTAGCACCATGACCGCCCGCAGCCCGGCACCGGCGCCAGAAACCCCGGCCGAGGCAGCGTACAAGCGCGACCGGGCCTTGCTGCGCGCGCTGTACACCTGCGAGCCCGTGCTGTTCGCCGGCAAGCAGCACTTCCTGCACAGCATGTCTCCCCAGGTACTGGGCGGCGGTGTGTCGACAATTATTTACCTGATGGGCGACGCGACACCGCGCCAGCCCGGCGAAATCACTTTTTTGGAGCGAGCAGAATGAATGATCGTTTACAGTTTTCCCAGCGGGTGCAGCTGCTGGAGGGGGCGGCCCACGCCGCGATTGCGTATGACAATGCGATTGAGGCTTGCGCCAACTCTCCGCAATCGATGTCCAGCTTCTGTACCGCAGAGGGCGACAGCCTTGACGTGCTGTATACGGACTGGATTTCCAAGTCGCGCACGGCCCTCGCCTTCGCAGCCGCCCCGGTGCAGGCGCAAGAGCCGGTGCCAGAGGCAGCGCGACAGAATGGCGGACTTGTGCGCGCTGCGCTGATCGACCTCATGGCCTTGGAGCGTCAAGCGACTAGCGCTTGCGATGGTTTTAAAGCGCAGCGTGATTGCAATCTCCGCTTCGCTCGTGCACGTAAAGCATTGGCCGACAGCGCTGATACCGCCCCGGTGCAGCCCGTGGCCGTGCCGGATGGTATGAGCAATAAGGTGCGTGCTTTCATCGACTCGGTAATTGAGATCGGCTTTGAAGGCGATGATGTGGATGGCGCAGCGATTTTGGAATGGGCTGAAGATGCTGGCCTGATTGAAGCGCGCACGATGGTCGAGCCTTGCGGTGAAGGCCAGAATTGCCGCTGCGCAACCGACAACGACTTCCCGCTGACTTGCTACCAGAAAACGTATAGACGCGCCGCCCCAGCAGCGCAGGGCGATGGCGAACCAGAAGCACTGCTTTACGCGGCACTGAATACGCAAGGGCGCATCGTGTACAGCCATGAAAGCTACGAAAACGTAGACATGAACCGCCGCTACATTAAAACACCTACCACCATTGTCGGCCTCGCCGCTATCGCTGCCAAGGCGGCATCATGAGCGCCACCCACGGCATTGGCGACGTAACCAGTCAGGCGAAAGGAAGCGGCGCCCGCTTCAACTATGGCAAGCCGGATTATTCGCTGATTCCCCTGACTACCATGGCCGATGAGGCGCGCGTGTGGGCCTACGGCAAGGAAAAGTACGCTGCTTGGAACTGGACAAAGGGTATGGCCTGGTCGATCCCGTTCGCCTGCCTCATGCGCCACATGGCGGCCTGGCAGACCGGCGAAGAGTGCGACGCCGAATCGGGCCTGCCTCACCTGGCGCACGCCATGTGCAATCTGCGCATGCTCACGCTCTATGCGACTAACTATCAAGCGGGTGACGACCGCCCGATAAAGGAACTGCAGCCATGAACCAGACTCGGCTCGGCTCGCTGATCGAGGCCATTATCAACGTGGTGATCGGCTTCGCCATCAACTTCATCGCCAACATGCTGATTTTCCCGCTGTTTGGCTTTCACATCACCGCGCGCGATAACCTGCTGCTGGGCCTGATCTACACGGTGATCAGTGTGGCGCGGTCGTACTGCATTCGCCGCTGGTTCAACGCAAAGCTGCACATGATGGCGCAAGCGGCCGCCACGGCGATAAAGAGGAATTGAGCGAAACCGTTGGCGGGAAAGTGGCGAAGACCACCCCGCCACGCCGCATATTTCCTAACTTTCATGATTATTGTGAATCATCGGTTAGAACCTTCCAGCACCACCAAACAGGGATTGAAATGCAACGAGAAAAAATTACGCTGGGATGGGCCGGCAAGAGCGCGCCAGTGGACGATATCACTTTCGTCGAGGTCGATGCTGTGGCGCCGGCTGCCAAGGCAGCGCCTGCGCGCGCCGTAGTGGCGGTCACCGCATGGACCGATCCTGATCCACTCGATCTGTGCCTTGAATTGTGGGCCGCCTGGATGGCGCACGATGCTGACCGCGACATGGGCGTCAAAACGATGCGAGGGCTGAGTGGGGAGGGCGATGGTCGCGGCGTGGATATGCATGAGGCGCAGCAGGCGACCGACACGCGCATTGCCCAGGCCACCGACGCGATGATCGATAGTATGGCGCGCATCCACATCTGGGCGATCTACAAGCTGTGCAGCCAGGCCACACCATGGCGGTTCCCGAATGCAGTATTTGCAGACGTTGCAATGGAGGCGCGTGCCGAGCTGACCCAGCGCCTGAAAAATAATGTGTGTACTGCTGTTCTGTTCTGATATGATTCGTGCATAGGCGGTTTTCGCACGCCTAAACAAAAGCCCGCATCTTCGCCGACGCGGGCTTTTTGCATTCCAGATCTCCGCCTTTCCCTGGGCTTAGCCGCACACCGCAACCTTGCGCCAGCGGCCTTTTTATTTGAGGTGTTCGATGAACCTGCGCCATTATCGAGACTTGATCGTCCGCGCTGTGGGCGAAGCCGACGGCAAAACCCTCGGCCTCATCGTCGGTCACGTCATGGATGCTGAGCGTGCCAAAGAGATACTGCGGGCCAATGGCTACGGCGTGGCCGGATTGTCGGCCAGCGCGACGGCGGCGCTTGTGCCGCAAGTACAACCTACTGAAAGAAAGCCACTTCCATGACCGTTCGCCTGCTGAAGCCATACGCTCAACGCCCTGTCGGCGCTATTGCCACGTTCGACGCAAGCACCGAGGCGGGCATGATCGACGCGAAGACGGCTTCGGCGGACCTGACAGGCGGGTTTGAATACTTCATCACCCGTCCTGGCCTACGCCTGCAGGCGCCACAGATTGCCGTTGGCACGCTCACACTGCGGCCTGCCGAGCAAGCGCCAGTAGCACTTCCGGAAGGCCAGGTATTGAATGTGATTGGTGCGGTGGGCACCGTTGGCAAGGTTAATCGCATGGATCCCTCCGGCGGCTCGACTGTGCTGCAATCGTGGGTGGTCGGATATGGCGCGCTAGCGGCCATCGGGCCGTTCGTCGGCCAGCAGCTCTTTCAGGTAACCTGCTCTGCGGGTTCGATCACCGCCAGCACGCAGGCCGCAGCGCTGAACTCTGTCCGCCAAGCCACGGACGTGGGCGGGTTCAACGGCGCGCGCGGGCCGCTGCAGGTGGGCGAGGTGAAGCTGCTCCCCAGCGGCCAGCCGACCGGCATCCTGCGCAGCCTGAAAAACGCAGGCCGCATGGTCGCTGGCTTCGGCGCCGGCATGTGGATGGTAGCAGGTGGCACGCCGCCGCTTACGCAGGGCTACACCGGTTATGACGCCGCAGGCAATATCACAGGCGTCACCAGCCGTACCGGCCAGGCCGAAATGCTGCAGTGGACGCCGACGGTGGCGACCACGCACGAAATCAAATTGACCACGTTCGCCACTGGCGCGCGCGTCAAGGACCTGAAAGGGCGAATCGGCCTGTGGGTCTACGTCGACAACCTTCCGGGCTACGAGCCAGGCGGCACACCGACCGGCTCCATCGGGATGACGCTGACCACTGACGCCGGCGCAGCGAACACCAACGCCTTGACGGTCGGATTCAACAGCAACCAGGTGCGCGAAGGCTGGAATTTCTTGAAGTTCGTGCAGCGCGACCCGACCGCCTACGTGACCGGCTCAGGCGTTACCGAATACCACCCGTTCGGCGTGCTGGCCGGCGCCTACGGTACCGGCGCCGCCGCGAACATCCGCGACGCGGCAATCACCGGCATGAAGATCGACCTGTCGGGTATGGCAGGCGCCAACATCTACTTCGACTCGATCTGGACCGACTTCGACTCGCAGGCGCAGATCGTGCTGGGCACGGATTCCGTTGGCGCTGACATGCCGACGTATTACCTGCCTATTTTCGACGCCTACAACTGGAAAGGCTACGTCGCGGTGCCGAAGCGCATCTGGGTCAGCGGCGACAAGGTGGTCAGCGACTGGACGGGTGTCAATCCCTGGCTGAAGCTGGCCTACGACGCCGGCTGGGAATGTATCAACCACAGCACCAACCACCTGGGCGGCGCAGATGCGACAGGTACGATCACATCACCATCGGCCATTGCCTATGAGGTAGTGCCGGTCGCCGCGCTCTACCTGAATAGCGGAATGACGCGCGGCCTGGAGTTCTACGCGTCGCCGCAGTCGTCCACCAGCCGTCTGTCCGAGAAGGTAATCAAGGGCACCGGCATCAAAATGCAGCGGCATGCCCGCAAGATCAACATCACGGTCACACCTTGGGGCATTGATAACCCGCACCACGTGGGCGCCTGCGACTGGGGCAGTGCGACGGCCGGCGGCATTTCCCGCATCGTCGGTGGCGTGACTGGTTCGGTAGCTGGCTGGCAGAAGGCGTCGCAGATCAAGCGGATGGCGGACGTGATCGTCGCCTATGGCGATACATGGTTCCCGTTCTGGCATGGCGTCACCGGCCTGGGCGATACAGGTAGTGGCGAAGACCTGACCGGCGACAACCTACTGCTGACCAAATCGGCCTTCGAGAAATCGTGCGCTTATATCCGGCAATTGCAATTGGCCGGTAGCCTGCGATTTTGCGACGGCTTCACCGGCTTCTACTATGGAACGGGACAATGATGAACGTGAGCGAGATCGAGTGGCGAGACTATTGCTGCGGTGATGCCTGCCAGTATGCCGAGGTAAAAACGAGCGTGGGTACCCTGCAGATCAAGACCAGTCACGATGCCGACGATCTGTCCTACCTGGTGCGGCGCTATGGCCTGGACGATATGCCTGTTGACCCGGGCTATGTGCCGATGACCGAAGCGCAGCTGGCGATGGAACTTGCGGCCATTTGATGGGGCGCCTTACCACCCTGAAGTCTCGCCTTGCTGTGCTACCTGGCAGCGCTCCAGTGTTGGCCGCAGGTTCGTGGCGTGCGTCCACTGAAAGCAGTACCAAGCGCGGCTACGGCTACGCCTGGCAGAAGGCCCGTGTCGGCCATTTGCGCAGCCACCCATTTTGCGTGTACTGCCTGCGCGATCCGGTTTATGCGGCCATCCGCAGCATGGCGCCCAGCTCGGCCATTTTGCGCTGTGCCGAGTTGGGCCTGGCTGCGCCCATGGCCTCTGTGGTCGACCACATTGAGCCGCATCGTGGCGACCAGGCGCTGTTCTGGAACAAGGCCAACTGGCAATCACTGTGCGCCACACATCACAGCGCGGACAAGCAACGCGAAGAGGCGGTCCTACGGCGCGGCGAATAGATGGCACCAAAGCAACATCAGGAATGTTTCAAAAAAGAAATGTTTTATATGTTGCAAAATAGCAACATGCATCAAAAGAAACATTTCAAAAAAGCAACATCAGGGGAGGGGGGGGGCGAAAAGTTCCCGACCCCTCGCCGACCTAGACCGCGTCCTCTCCCACGCGCAGATTTTATTTCCCTTTGGAGTAAATGTTAATGGCTTTAACAGGCAAAAAGCGGCGATTCGCCGATGCCGTTTTAGCCGGCCTCTCCAATAGAGACGCGGCTATCGCGGCCGGGTACAGTGCCGCCACCGCCTCGGCGGCAGGGTCGCGGCTTGTTAAAGACGTGGACGTTAAAAAATGCCTGGAGGCGGGCAGGGCGGCGGTCGACGTCAAGCTGGAGCAACAGCCGCATGGTGGTGCGCTCAAGCGGTCGAAGGCGGCGCCTGTCGAACAGCCGGACACGGATATGTTGAGTTTGTTGCAGGAGATTGCCTTGGGGCGTGTCGATGCGACCACCACTCAGGTGAGGGCTGCGATAGCAGCTGTGCAATACACGCACAAAAAGAAAGGTGACGCGGGCAAGAAGGAAGAGAAGTTGGTCGATGCACAGAATGCTGCTGCCGGCCGCTTCGGCGTGCCACCAGCGCCGCCCCGCCTGGTGGCCAGTGGTGGTAAATGACGCCCTATCCGGAGTGGACCACGGCGTGCCACGACTGGGAAGCGCGCATAGTCGCTGGCCGGCCGCTGACGCCATGCTCGCCGCTCTATCCTGACCAGGCTGCTGCCGCATGGGCGATTTTTTCCGAGTTGCGCATGGTGGACGCGCCCGGCAGCCCGAAGATGGGCGAGGTGGTCAAGCCTTGGGTACGCGAGTTTGTAGAAGCCATCTTCGGTGCGTACAACCCGGAGACCGGGCGCCGGCTGATCAAGGAGTTCATGCTCCTGATCAGCAAGAAAAACGGCAAGTCGACCATCGCCGCCGGCATCATGATCACGGCACTGCTGCTGAACTGGCGGCTGGAGGGGGAGTACATCGTCCTGGCGCCAACGAAAGAAGTGGCCGACAACAGCTACAAGCCGATGGCGGCCATGATCCGCGCCGACGACGAGCTGGCCGTTCTGCTGAAGGTGCAGGACCATATCCGCACCATCACGCACCTGACGACCAACGCCACGCTCAAGGTGGTGGCGGCCGACGGCGAGACGGTGTCGGGCAAGAAGGCCATCGGCGTGTTTGTCGACGAGCTATGGCTGTTCGGCAAGAACCCGCGCGCCGACGCCATGCTGCTGGAAGCGACTGGCGGCCTGGCCTCGCGGCCCGAGGGCTTCGTGATTTTCGCCACGACGCAGTCGGATGATCCGCCGGCCGGCGCGTTCCTGTCGCGGCTGCTGTATGCGCGCGGTGTGCGCGATGGACGGATTCACGATCCGGCGTTTTACCCGGTTTTGTACGAGTTCCCGGAGCACATGCTCAAGGCCGGCGCGCATCGGGAGGTGGCGAACGCTTATGTGACGAACCCGAACATGGGTACATCGGTTGACGAGGAATTCATCGAGCGGGGCTTTCGCCAGGCGCAGGAAAAGGGCGAAGTCGAGTTCCGCGGCTTCCTGGCCAAGCACTTAAATGTGCAGATCGGCCTGGCGCTGATGTCGAACCGCTGGCCTGGCGCCGACTTTTGGGAGCAGCAGGGCCTGCGCCCGGCGTTGACACTGGAAGACTTGCTGGCGCGCAGCGAAGTGGCCACCGTCGGCATCGATGGCGGCGGCCTGGACGACCTGCTGGGCTTGGCGGTGATCGGCCGCGAGCGCGAGACGCGCCGCTGGCTGCTGTGGACCAGGGCATGGGCGCACCCTTCGGTGATGGAGCGGCGAAAAATCGAGGCTGCCCGCTTCGAAGACTTCGCCAAGCAGGGCGACCTGGTGCTGGTCAAGCGCATCGGCGAGGACGTCGAGCAGGTAGCGGCTGCCGTGCTGCAAGTGGAGCAATCCGGACTACTCGACAAGGTGGGAGCGGACTCGGCCGGCATTGGCGCCATCCTCGATGCGATGGTCGAAGCCGGCGTGCCGCAGGAAAAGATCGTTGCCATCTCACAAGGCTGGCGCCTCGGCGGCGCGATCAAGACCACCGAGCGCAAGCTGGCCGAGGGAGTGATCGAACACGGCGGCCAGCCGATGATGGCCTGGTGTGTGGGCAATGCCAAGGTTGAGCCCAGAGGCAATGCCATTTTGATTACCAAGCAGGCGTCTGGGTCAGCCAAGATCGACCCGCTGATGGCGACCTTCGACGCCGTCTCCCTGATGGAACTGAATCCGCCGGCGCAATGTGGCTCGGTGTATGAATCGCGCGGCATAAGGACTGTTTAACCCATGAGTATTTTAGATTTCTTCCGGCCAGCAGCAGTGCCGGAGGCGCAGACACGCCCAAGCGATGTGGAGGGCCTGCCGGCGCCGGCCGCAGTGGCACCGGCAGCACCAAGCGTCCAGGCGTCGACCGGGCATCTTTTTGCTGGCCTGGACGATCCCGACCTGCTGGCATTCATGCGTACCGGCTCAGGCACCGCGTCGGGCGCCTACGTCAATGCGTCGAAGGCGCTGCAGAACATGGCCCTGCTGCGCTGCGTGACACTCATCTCGGAATCGATCGGCATGCTGCCGCTCAACCTGGTCGAGCGCGGCGACGAAAAGCGCTATGCCACCGAGCACCCGCTGTACGACATTTTGAAGGCCAAGCCGAACGGCTGGCAGACGGCCTACGAATTCAAGGCGCTGATGCAGCTGCGAGTGATGATGCACGGCAATGCCTACGCGCGCGTGATCTGGTCGCGTGGCCAGGTGCTGCGCCTGATCCCGATGTGCCCCAAGCGCGTAACGGCGGAATTGGACGACAGCTGGAACATGGCCTACAAGTTCACCCGCAAGGATGGCAGCCAGATCCCACTGCCAGCGGAAGAGGTATTCCACCTGCGCGACCTGTCGGAAGACGGCGTGACGGGACTGTCGCGCGTGCGCCTGGCGCATGAGGCCATCGGCATCGCGCAGCAGGCCGAGAAGGCTGCAGCGCGCCTGTTCAAGAACGGCGTCATGGCCGGCGGCGCACTGTCGGCGGCTGGCGCACTTACCGACAAGGCCTTTGGCCGCTTGCAAGACTCGATCAACGACAAGACTGGCGCCGAGAACGCTGGTAAATGGATGATCCTGGAAGAGGGCTTGAAGGCAGAGCAGTGGGCAACCACCGCGGCCGACGCTCAGCACATCGAAAACCGCAATCACCAGATCGAGGAAATCGCCCGTGCCATGGGTGTGCCGCGCCCGCTGCTGATGATGGACGACACATCCTGGGGCAGCGGCATCGAGCAGCTGGCCATCCTGTTCATCCAGTTCTCGCTGCAGCACTGGTTCACGATCTGGGAGCAGGGCATCGAGCGCACCCTGCTGTCGAAGGAGGACAACAAAACCCTGCGCGCCAAATTCAACGAGCGCGCGCTGCTGCGCGGCACCCTGAAGGACCAGGCCGAATTCTTCACCAAGGCGCTGGGCAGCGGCGGCCACGCGCCATGGATGACACAAAACGAAGTGCGAGAGCTGCAAGACCTGGCCCGCTCCAATGACAAGGGCGCCGACGAGCTGCGCGCGCCCGCCAACCAAGGAAAGAAAGCCAATGAGCCTGCTGCAACTGCCTAAAATCAACGCCGCCCAGGGCCTGGGCAATATCCAGTTCGACATGCGCCCGGACGCGCTCGAGCGCTGGGAGCCCGGCATCCGCGCGGCGGCTGACGACGGCGGTCCCACCATTTCCATCTACGACCGCATCGGCGAGTCGTATGACGGCGAGGGCGTGACCGCCAAGCGCATTTCTGCCGCCCTGCGCAATATCGGCGCGCGCGACGTGGTGGTGAACGTCAACTCGCCCGGCGGTGACTTCTTTCAGGGCGTGGCCATCTACAACCTGCTGCGCGAGCACAAGGCCAAGGTGACCGTCAAGGTGATGGGCATCGCCGCCTCGGCCGCGTCCGTGATCGCCATGGCCGGTGACGAGATCCTGATGGGTGACGGCGCCTTCCTGATGATCCACAACGCCTGGGCCATGGCGATCGGCAACCGCCACGACATGATCAAGGCGTCCGAGCAGCTGGCACCCTTCGATGCCGCCATGGCCTCCGTCTACGCCGCCCGGTCCGGGCTGAGTACGGCGGAAGCGGCCGCCATGATGGACAAGGAAAGCTGGCTGGGCGCGACCCAGGCCGTCGAGCAGGGCTTCGCCAGCGGCATCCTGGCGCGCGAGCAGCTGGGTCACGATCCCGAGGCCAGCGCCGACACGAAATATCTTGCGATGGTGGAAGCGGCCATGGCCCGGGCGGGGCATTCCCGATCCGTGCGCCGCGAAGCCATCAAGTCCCTGTTTTCTGGCACGCCGGGCGCTGCTGGAAAAATCGCCACGCCGAGCGCTGGCACCAAAGAAGTAGCAGCGTCACTGCAATCCCTGATCAACAATCTGAAAGGCACGTAATGAAAAAAGTAATGATGACCAGCATCGCCACGGCGATGATCGCCAGCGCCCTGGCGGCGCACGCCGGCCAGGCCAGCCAACCCATCCCGCGCGGTATCGTGGCCGTGCGCGCCGACGGCGACGTGAATGCGCTGATCGAGGGCGTCAACAAGGCCTTCCACGATTTCAAGGCCGAGCACACCAAGCAGCTGGACGAAATCAAGAAGGGTAACGCCGACGCGCTGCAGGCATTGAAGGTGGACAACATCAATGCCGACATCGCCAAGTTGCAGGCCGCCGTCGATGCCGCAAATGAAAAAATCGTTGCCGCGCAAATGAACAGCGCCACCGGCGCCCTGAAGGACAAGGAATATACCGAAGCTTTCAGCGCGCACTTCAAGCGTGGCGATGTACAGGCGTCGCTGAACAAGGGCACGGCCAGCGAAGGCGGCTATCTGGCGCCTGCTGAATGGGACCGTACGATCACCGATCGCCTGGTGGTGCTGTCGCCAATGCGCGGCCTGTGCGCCGGTCAGACTATCAGCACCGCTGGTTTCAGCAAGCTGTTCGGTAGCCGCGGCACAACTTCCGGCTGGGTCGGCGAAACCGATCCGCGTCCCGAAACCAATACGTCGACGTTCGGCATGCTTACCTACAACACGGGTGAGTTGTACGCCAACCCGGCAGCCACCCAGCAGATGCTGGATGATTCGGCCGTCAATCTGGAGGCTTGGCTGGCGGGCGAGGTCGAAACCGAGTTCGCACTGCAGGAAGGTGTGGCTTTTTTGACCGGCAACGGCACCAACAAGCCAAACGGTTTGCTGACCTACATCACTGGCGGCTCGAATGCGGCGGCGCACCCCTGGGGCGACATCAAAACCGTCAAGAGCGGCGCGGCCGCCTCCTTGACTGCGGATGGCCTGATCGACCTGGTGTATGAGCTGCCAGGCGAGTATACCGGCAATGCCCGTGCGACGATGAACCGGAATACGCAAAAGGCAGTGCGCAAGCTGAAAGACGGCGAAGGCAACTACTTGTGGCAGCCGTCGTTCCAGGCTGGTGAGCCAGCAACGATGCTGGGCTACGGCATTACCGAAATCGCTGGCATGCCCGACATCGCAGCCAACTCGAAGCCGATCGTGTTTGGTGACTTCAAGCGCGGCTACCTGATCGTTGATCGCGTGGGCGTGCGTGTGTTGCGCGATCCCTACACCAAGAAGCCGTATATCTACTTCTACACCACCAAGCGGGTCGGTGGCGGCCTGCTGAACCCTGACGTCTTCAAAGCGCTGACGGTCGCAGCCTAAAACCCTATGCACTGGGCCTGCCTGGCCCGGTGCGACCCTTGAAAGGAATCACCATGATTTTCAGCAAAGAGTTCCGTGGCGTGCGCGACGGCGAAATCTACCCCGAAACGTTCCAGCCAGGTGACGAATGCCCGCCCGAGCTGGTTGACGCGGCGCTGAGCCTGGAAGTGCTCGAAGTGCCTGAACCGGTCGAGTCGAAGAAAAAGGACAAGTAATCCATGTTCCTGACACCTGAATTGGCCAAGGGCTACCAGCGCATCGTCGGCAACGATGAGGACGAAGTGATCGGCCTGATCCTTTCGGCCGCTGAGCGCGCCGCGCTGGCCTACCTGAACCGCCAGGTGTTCGTCGACATTGCCGCCATGGATGCGGCGATCATGGCCGGTACCGCCGGCGAGTTTCCGATGGTAATCGAGGACGATATCAAGCTTGGCATCCTGAAGCTGTTCGGCGACATGTACGAAAACCGCGAGGACAGCGTGCTGGCCGTGTCGGTGGCGCGGTTGCCGCTGAGCTCGAAAGAGCTGCTGCGCCCGCACCGCATCGGGAATGGCGTCTGATGCGCGCCGGCCAACTGGACAGCCGGGTCACCATCGAGCGGCCAACATCGGCTGATGCCGGTGACGGCTACGGCCCGCAGCCTGGTGGCTGGGTCCCGTTCGCCGTGCGCGTGCCGGTGCAGGTGCAGGATGCCTTGCCCAGCAAGTCGGAAGCCGTGCAAGAGGGCTTGGCCGTGGCCACGCGCCGGGCGCGATTGCGCATGCGCTACTTGCGCGGCATCACTTCCGACATGCGCATCACGCTGCATGGTGACATCGACGAGTCTTTCCAGATCGTCGGCGGCCCGGCCAAGATTGGCCGCCGGGAATGGCTGGAAATGACTATTGAGCAATATTCAACCCAGGGGCAATGATGGCTGACGACCGCAATATCACCGGCGGCAAGGCGCTGGACGATTTTCTCAAGTCCCTGCCGGCTAATATCGAGCGCAACATCATGCGTTCGGCGTTGCGCCAGGGTGCCAACGTATTCAAGGCCGAGGTGCAGGAGAACATCCCCGTTGAAAGTGGCGAGCTGCGCCGCAGTGTGCGCGTGGTCACGAAGGCAAAGGGCGGCCGAGTCACGGCATCCGTGCGCGTGGGCAACAAGCGCGCTTGGTATGGCCCCATGGTGGAGTTCGGCACCAAGCCGCACAAGATCGTGCCGAAGAAGAAGGGCGCCCTGGTCATCGGCCAGACGCGCGCCATGGTGGTGGACCACCCGGGCGCCAAGCCGCATCCGTTCATTCGGCCTGCATTCGATACCAAGCCCGACGCTGCCATCGCCGCCGTGGGCGCGCAGATCCGCAAGCGCCTGACTGCCGAGGGCATCAACGTGCCTGCGGCTGAAACCGATTAGGACCACCATGAAAATCAAGATGCTGAAAACCATGCCGGGCTCGATCGACGGCGTGACCGTGATCGAGCTGCAGGCCGGTACCGAATACACCATGACCGACGCCGCGCGCGGCGTGCGCCGTGCTGCTGCCTACATCCGCCGCAGCGAGGCCGTCGAAGTCATCGACGCCGCCACCGGCGGCGAGCCAGTAGCGGCCGCGCCCGCGCGCAAGGCACGCGCCAAGAAATGAGCGCCATCAAAGTGATCCGCGCGCTGCTGGTCGCGCATGCGCCGGTGCTGGCCTTGGTGCCGGCGGCGCGCATCGTAGCCGGTACCGTGCCGCAGGGCACGCCGCTGCCTGCCATCGGCCTGACCGAAATCAGCCGGGTCGAGCTACCGACCGTGTCGCTGGGCCAGCGCGCCGTCCAGGTTACCGCGCGCGTCCAGGTCACGGTGCACGCCGGCACCTATCCGGATCAAAAAGCCGTGCTGCAGGCGGCCAGGATGGGCGCGGGAGCGCATACCGGCAATGTCGCCGGCATTGCCGTGCGTAGTGTGATGCGCGATGTAGTCGGCCCGGACATGAGCGACCTCGATGCCGGTATCTACCAGCAGTCGCGCGACTTCAAGGTGGTCTACGTCGAAGAAAATTAGCCAGATCCACAGGTTTTCCAGCCCGCCCGTATCGCAATCTGCGTGCGGGCTTTTTTATTGAAAGGTATCAAAATGGCATTTCCCAATGATTTTGAGACAGTCGCCGGCACCAAGCTGTTTGTCTGCGCGACCCGGCCGGCAGACAATACGGTGGCCGCCTTCGCGGCGCTCACCTGGGTCGAAGTCGGTGACATCACCAGTGTTGGCGGCGTAAAAGGCCGCGAATACAGCACCTCCACACTGGCGACGGTGAGCAGTGCGCACGACCGCGAGAAAAAAGGCAGCTACAAGCTGCCGAACGCCGAAATGGAATGCGCCTGGGTCGAAGACGACGCTGGCCAGATCATCATCGAAGCGGCGGCCAACAACTACACCGTCCCCGCCTTCAAGGTGGAAAAACAGGGCGGTGGCGTGCGCTACTTCACGGCGCAGGTTTCCAAGTTCATCGAAAACCTGGGCACCAGTAACGACACCGTCAAGGGCGCCTTCACCCTGCTGCGCCAGACCGACACCCTCACCGCGTAAGCGGCAACCATCACGGCCACAGGCCACCCCAGCACCGACCTGGTCCGCTTCGCCCTTCGAGGGGCGGGCGGGCTTGGCACGGGCATTTTTATTTCCCTCGAAAGGCAACACCATGGATATCCGCAAATTCGCAGTAGAAGAAACCGCCGTCCTGCACTTGAAAGACGCCAATGACGAGCTGATGTACGCCGACGGCGCCGATGGCAAGCCCGACACGAACAAGCCGATGCGCATCAAGCTGTATGGCCCGGGCTCGAAGAAGTTCGCCAAGGTCCAGGCAGCCAATAACAACAAGCTGTTCACCCGCCTGAAGAAAAAAGGCAAGGAAGACCAGTCGGCAGACGACAAGGCTCAGGAAAGCGCCGACACCCTGACCGCGCTGACGCATTCGTTCGAAAACATCAACTACGACGCACTGGCCGGCGAAGCGCTGCACCGCGCCGTCTACATCGATACCAGCATCGGTTTCATCGCCACCCAGGTCAATACCCACCTGAATGACTGGGCAAATTTTACGAAGGCCTCGGCGACGAACTAAGCCAGTTCGTGCGGCACAGCGCCTGGCTCGGCGCCGTGCCCGAGGCTGCGCCCGGCGCGCGCGCCGATGCCGCCAAGCTGTCGCGCCGCGAGCGCATCGAGCGTGACGGCGGCGAGATCGAAATGCCGCCTTTTGACGACGGCGAATACCTGATCGGTTACCTGTACGAGCTGGGCCCGACCGTAGCGGCCGGCATGGGCGCCGGGCCGGTGACCTTTGCCGAGATGGCCGCATGGCAAGCGGCGCGCGGCTTCGAACTGGAACCGTGGGAGGCGCGCCTGCTGCGACGCTTGTCTGTCGACTACCTGGCCGAATCGCACCGCGCTACCGAGATGAATTGCCCGCCGCCGTGGGGTGGATCGGTTGCCGTGCGCGTCAGCCATGACCGCGCAGCAGCACGCGCCCTTGAGTTGTTTCTTGCATAGACCGTCCACGTGGCGGTCTTTTTTTTCGTCTGCCGCCCATGAGGTGGCTTTTGTATTGGATACGCGATGGTCGTCGGTGATCTTGAAATTCGCCTGCGGGCAGATATTGCCCGGCTGCAGGCCGATATGACGCAGGCGCGTCGTACTGTCACGGAAACCCAGGACAAGATCAACGCGGCCGCCAATGCCATGAAAACGGCGCTGGCGGGCATCGGCATCGGCGCCGGTCTGGCCGAAATCATCAAGATGGCCGATGAATACGCCAAGTTCACGGCGCAGCTGCGCCTGGCGTCGACGTCGGTCGCCGACTATGCGGCGTCGTACGACGCCGTCAAACGCATTGCGAAAACCTCGCAGCAGGACCTGGCCAGCACGGGTGTGCTGTATGCCCGAATTGCCAACGGGACGCGCGAGCTCGGGACGACGCAAAAGCAAGTTGCCGCCATCACCGAGACCGTCAACCTGGCGCTGCGTGTGAGCGGCGCCACGGCGACCGAGTCGGCCTCGGCCCAGCTGCAGCTGTCGCAGGCATTCGCATCGGGCACGCTGCGCGGCGAGGAATTCAACGCCGTCAATGAGGCGGCGCCGCGGCTGATGAAGGCGCTGGCCGACGGCATGGGCCTGCCGGTGGGCGCGCTCAAGGCGATGGCGGGCGAGGGGTTGATCACGTCCAACATCATGGCCACGGTGCTGCCAAAGGCGCTGGAGTCGCTGCGCGAGGAAAGCAAGAATATCCAGACGATTTCGGGCGCCTTTACCGTGCTGAAAAACGAAATGCTGGAGTTTTTCGGTATCCAGGCACAGGCCAATGGCACCGTAGCGATGATTACCAGTGCAATTCGGTTGCTCTCCGAAAATCTGGGAGGGTTGGTAATTATCCTTAAAACGCTGACTGCGTATCAAATCGGTACGTGGTTGGCAACCTGGGTGACCAAGACGTATCAGCAGGTATCGGCAAGCATTGCTCTGCGAGCTTCTACGGTGGCAGCGGCTGAGGCCGAAATGGCAAGAACTACGATTCTTGTGGCGCAGTCGCAGGCAGCCATCACCGGTCTTGCAGTCACGCATGAGGCTACGCTTGTTAGGCTGCGCTCGGCAAATGCCGACATTGTTGCTGCTCAAGCCGCAATCGCTGCGGCCAGTGCGGCCGGTGCATTAAGTTTTGCACTTCGCACACTGCGATTGGCAACGGCAGAGCTTGCGGTCGCAGAAACTTTGCGAGCTGCGTATCTGGTGGAGTCGGCCGCGCTTGACCGCGCCAAGGTCGCGGCTCTTGCTCAACTTACAGCGGCAACGGCGGCGCAGGCCGCTGCTCAAGCAGCTTTGAATGGCGTCACTGTTGCAGGCATTACGGCCGCCGGTGTCGCGTCCAAAGCGATTGGATTCTTGGGTGGGCCAATTGGCGCGATCATCCTGCTGCTTGGTACTGCGGCCCTGGCATGGGAGGTGTTCGGGAAAAAAGCCAAAGCAGCCAATGAACAAGCGGCTGAATCTTTTGAAGAGGCCCATACCCGGATCATAAAGGCCCTTGATACCCAGATCGATAAGCAGCAAAACCTGTTGCAGCTTAAAAATCTCGGCCTGACCAATCAGCAGGCGGAAAAAGAACTACCCATCATCAAGCAGCTGGAGGCGGCAACCAAAAGGATGGGCGACCTCAATGCGCGTGCTGGTGATTTTGCAGGAATCAGTAACGACGATGCAATTTTCAAGCGCATTGAGTTGAACAAGCAGATTAATGAATTGCTTGAAAAGCAAGCGAAAGCTACCAAAGGCGCCGCCGACGTGGCGATTGTCACCGGCAACGAGGCCTACAAAGAGTGGAAGAAAACCTACGCTACTCGCGAAGAGCAGCGCGCCGCCGAGATCGCCGACCTGAAATCGCGCAATTTGAATGCGGAGCAGTACGCCGAGATCCTGGGCCGCATCAATTTGAAGTATGCAGACAAGGACGCGGCTAAGTCCTTGAAGCAGGAAGAAAACGCCTACAGGACGCTGGTCGCATCGATCCAGGAGAAACTGGAGGCCAACAAGCTGGAGGCGCTCGGTTTCGAGAGCATGACCGACGCGCAAAAGATGACGGTCAAGCTGAATGCCGCCATCCTGGCCGACAAGACCAAATTGAACCGGGCCGATATCGAGCGCGCGCGTGTGCTGATCGCCCAAGTGGCCGCCGAAGATGCGCAGCTGCTGTCGGGCAAGAACGTGAAAAAGGCGATACAGGAACTGAAGGAAGAGCGTGACAAGGATGCCGCGTCCGCCTTCGACGAGATCGAGGCCAACAAGCAGGCGATCGCCACCTTCGGCCTGACCAAGGCGCAGATCGAGGCGCTGACGCTGGCCCGCATGGAAGACCGCTTGGCGCGCCGCGGCCCGCAGGATCTGGACCTGGACGAGGCCGAAGTCAACCACCTGACGCGCATGATCGGCCTACAAAAGGAAAAGGCGGCCACGGCAGCCACCCTGGGCGCGCTCGATGCCGGCACCGATGTGACGAAGGCCAAGGAACTGCTCGACATCCTGACAGCGGTCGACAACGCTGCTAAGGACGCGGCATCGGGCATGGCGGCCAGCTTCGGCGCCGTCGGACAGGCGATCGGCGGCATGACCACCGCATTGACCGGTTTTTCGCGCGATCAGGCAGCAATTGCCGCGCAGCTGGCGGCGTCGATGAAGGACGCCGGCGGCGATCCGGACAAAATCGCCAAGGCACAGGCTATGGCCGCACAGCAGGGCGCGCAGGCGCAGGTGCGGTCGTATGGCGACATGGCCAAGGCCGCCAAGGGCTTCTTCAAGGAAAACAGCACCGGCTACAAGTTGATGGAAACTGCAGAAAAAGCATTTCGCGCATACGAAATGGCGATGGCGATTGAGTCGATGGTGAAAAAACTGTTCACCGTTTCCGCTGTCACGACAGCTACGGTGGGCGGCGAGGCGGCAAAAGCGGCTGCGGTTCAAGCCGGCGTGGCGACGCAGCTGACTGCCGATACCGTCAAAGGCACGTCCGCTGCAGCGGTGGCGGTCGCAACGCAAGCGCAGGGCGATCCTTACAGCGCTTGGATTCGCATGGCCGCGATGGCAGCCGCGATGGCCGCCCTGGGCTTCGCAGTATCTGGCGGCGGTGGATCGGACACGACTGCCAAGGATCGCCAGGCCGCCACCGGTACCGGATCCATCCTGGGCGACTCGTCGGCGAAATCCGAATCGATCGCCCACAGCCTGGCCATCATGGAGAAAAACTCCGGCCTGGGCCTGGCGCACACCATTTCGATGGACCAGTCGCTGAAACAGATGGTGGCCGGCATCGGTAACCTGGGCAACCTGCTGGCGCGCTCGGGTATCACCGCCGCCGGCGCTGGCGCGACGGCGGGCATCACCACCGGCAGCACGCCCACGTTGGGCAAGGTCGGGCAAGGCGTGTTAACTGGTGCTGCGACGTATGGCGGCGCGGTGCTGGGCGGCAGTATTGCCGGTGCCATGACCATGGGCACCATCGGCAGCAGCCTGACCATGATGGGCGCCGTCGCCGGCCCCATCGGCATGGCCATCGGTGCCGCCATCGGTTTTGTGGTGTCGAAATTGATCAAAACGTCCGTGTCGGTCAAGGACTCAGGGATCACGGGCGCGGCCACATCGCTGGGCAACGTAGACGCGCTGGGCTTCAATGCCCAGGCGTATGCCGACATCAATGTCAAAAAGAAGGCGTTCGGCATCAGCTACAGCAGCAAAGACAGCACGCAGACGGCTGCGCTGTCGAACGAAATGAACGACCAGTTCACCATGATCATCACCAGCATGGGCGACACCATCCGCAGCGCAGCCGACGTGCTGGGCCTGGGTGGTGCTGCGTTCAATGCGCACCTCAATTCGTTCGTGGTGAACCTGGGCAAAATCTCGCTGAAAGACTTGTCGGCCGAGGAGCAGCAGAAAGCCCTGGAGACGGCGTTCTCGAAAATGGGCGACGACATGGCCAAGTTTGGCGTGGCCGGCCTGGCGCAATACCAGGCTGTCGGCGAGGGTTATCTGGAAACTCTGGTGCGCGTGACCAACGACTACATCCAGGTATCCGACGTGCTGGCTGTGCTGGGCAAGTCCTTCAATACCACAGGCCTGGGCGCGGTGGCGCTGAGCGAAAGCCTGATCACTGCGGCCGGCGGTCTGGAGGCGCTGACCAGCGGCACCAGTTACTTTGTCGAAAACTTCCTGACCGAAGCCGAACGCATGGCGCCGATCACCAAATCGGTGAACGATGCCATGGGCAAGCTGGGAATATCGGGCGTGACCACGGTCGACCAGTTCAAGGCCCTGGTGCTGGCGCAGGACTTGAACACGGCCGCTGGCCAGTCCATGTATGCGCAGCTGATCGCCATCGCTGAGCCGTTCAAGAAAGCAGCCGACTACGCGGCCGAGCTGGCGGCGGCAACCGGCGACTTTGCTGCCGTGGCAAAAACTGCCAGCGAAATCGCCAGCGAGCACCGTGACCTGCAGCAGCAGCTGAACGAATTGACGAAAAGCGAAACGGAACTGCTGGCCATCCAGCGCTCCAGCATCGCCGCCGTCAACCGTGCGCTCTTCGACCAGGTGCAGGCGGCCAAGGCCGTGGTATCGGCCAAGGACGCCCTGGGCAAAGCCTACGACAGAGAGGCGGCAGCGGCCCAGACGGCGCTGGATAAATCGAAATCGTGGGTGGCAACGCTCAACGGCCTGAACGCCAGCATGGCCCTGGGCAGCCAGTCCATCCTGACGCCAGAGCAGAAGTACGCCGAGGCGCGGGCCCAGTTCGAGAAGACCCTGGCGGCCGCGAATGCCGGCGACACGACGGCGCAGTCCGGCCTGTCGGCTGCCGAGCAGGCCTTCCTGACGGCTTCGCAGGTGGTCAACGCCTCGGACGCCCGCTACGCGGCAGATTACGCCCGCGTGGTGGACGCCAACAACGAGGCGTTGAAATGGGCCTCGGCCCAGGTCGACGTGCAGCAGGCCAGTCTGGATGCCCTCAAGGCCCAGGTGTCGGGCCTGATCACCATCAACGACAGCGTGCTGACGGTGGCGCAAGCCATCGCCAACCTGCATGCGGCGATGGGCACGGCCACGGGGTTGGGAGTGAAGTTTGATGGCTCCCATGCCGGCGGCCTGGCCAATGTCCCGTTTGATGGCTACGCGGCGGAGCTGCACCGCGGCGAAGTGGTGGTGGACGCACAAGCTGCCGCTGCCATGCGCCGGTATTTCGGTGGGGCGCCAAGCCAGGGCGGTGGCAACAACGACGCCTTGGTGGCCGAGGTCAAGAGCCTGCGGGAAGAGCTCAAGGGGCTGCGCGCAGATCAAAAGGCGCAAACCGGCGCCACCATTCAGGCCACCGTCGAATCGAACGACAAAGCGGCCAAGACGGTCGTGGCTGGTGTCGATAAATCCGCTAAGGCATCCGCCTGGGCGAAACAAGTGGAGTATTCCGAATGACCGATGCGCAATTTTTGGCGTGGCTGCAAAGCTCGTCGGCCACTCGCATGGTGCTGATCGAGGCGCAAGTGAATGTGGCGGGCGTCGAAGTGACGCGTTCTATCTCATCCTGGCCGTATGTCACCGGCCCGGCCGACCTCCCGCCCAACGTCGAGTACTTGCCGCTGGCCACGGGTGGGTTGGCATTCACCGAGCAGGTCAGCCTGACCGGCGAGGCGGGCCTGTCGGGCGGAGATATTGAGCTCGACAACGGTGATGGTGCGCTTGATGGCTGGCTCGCCGACGTCTGGCGTAACCGGCCCATCAAGGCCTGGTCCGGTGACCCAGCCTGGCCGCGCAGCGACTTTCGGCTGATCTTCGACGGCATCGTCGCCGATATTGGCAGTTCCGCGCGCGAATCGATCAATCTGTCGTTGCGCGACAAGCTGCAGCGCCTGGACACGCCAATTGCTGAGGCGAAGCTGGGCGGCATGT
Source organism: Janthinobacterium sp. UMAB-56 (assembly GCF_900095265.1). GTDB lineage: Bacteria > Pseudomonadota > Gammaproteobacteria > Burkholderiales > Burkholderiaceae_D > Janthinobacterium. Next base: position 636,634 of record NZ_LT607652.1, read on the forward strand.
CGCCGAACAAGGATGCGACCTTGCCGATCCCTTTTGGCGAATGTCATAACGTGACGCCGCTGCTGACCAACCCAGCTACGCTGGAGTATGGCTTCCTGGGCGCGGTGGAGTCGAGTTTCGAGGTGCGCACCAACGGCAAGCCGATTGCCGTGGCCTTGAATGACCAGGCGGGGCGCTTCAACCTGACCACCGACCCGTTTTCCACCACGATCACAGTCAGCGTGCAGGGCGACAAGGGTGATGGCTATGCGCCGCGCATCGCTCCGCTGGTGCAGCGCATCGCCACCGCCTACGGCAAGGCATCGGACCGTTTTACCTTGGACGACCTAGACCTGGCCAACCTGGCCGCCTTCGATGCTGCCCACCCGCAGCTGGTGGGCCTGTACGTTGCGGACCGGACGAACCAGGCGCAGGCTATCCAGCAGCTGGCGGCCAGCGTGGGCGCCCAGGCGGTCATGTCGCGCACCGGCCAGCTGCGCCTGGTGCAGATCGCGCTGCCGGCCGCCGGCGTGTCGGTGGAGATCGGGCCAGAGCACATGCGGCTCGATTCCCTGCGCCCGGTACAGCGCCTGCCGGTGGTGGCGGCCGTCAAGATCGCCTTCGACCGCAACTGGACGGTGCAAGCAAGTCTGACCACCAGCATTCCGCCGGCGCACGCCGACCTGTACGCGACGGAGTGGCTGACGGAAACGGCAGTCGATGCTGCGGTAAAGGCGCGCTACCGGCTGACGGACGACCCGCCGCAAATTGAAACCTGCCTCAAGTCGAACGCGGACGCGCAGGCGGAAGCGGCGCGGCGCCTGGCCCTGAACAAGGTGCAGCGCACGATTTACGAATTTGACGGAGAGCCTGAAATTATGATGCTGGAACTGGGGCAGCCCGTGGTGCTGCGCGATGATCGCTTCGGCCTGCAGGGCGGTGTGCCTGGTGTGGTGGTGCTGCTGTCACACCAATGGCTGGCCGGGCGCGTGACGGTGGGGGTGCTGGTATGAGCGCCATCGGTGGTGCGCGCGATATGCTGCTGCAGGCCTCGGGAGAACGCTTCAGCACGACCGCCGATGGCAAGGCGATCCTGCTGGCTGGCAGCACGCCGGTATTTCGCGTGAACAGTGCCGGCGCCGGCGCACCCGGCTCGATTGCCATTACCGCCAAGCCGGTCAATGTGGTGGGCGATATCGTGTTTTCGGTCTCGGCTGGCACGCAGATTACCGTCAACGGCAACGTGGCCACGGTCGACTTTGCCACCATGACCACGGATACGGCCCTGGTGCAGGCCCGCATCCGCGAATTTGGCGTCGATTACGTCGCCAACTACATGATCAGCAAGGTCTTCGACGGCGTCGCTGGCGACACCGGCCTGGCCGGCTTGAACACGGGCCAGGCCTTCGCCTACAGGCGCGCGGCGGCCGTCCCTACTGATTCGCCGGGTGACGTGATCTTCACTTTTGCCACGGGTAGCATCACGACGCCGGCTGGCAACGACCTGGCCAATGGCTGGTCGAAGAATATCCCGGCCGGCACGGCGCCGCTGTACGTGCGCGTGGCAGCCGCCAGTTCGCGCAATGCCACGGACAATATCGCCGCCAATGAATGGTCGGCGGCCGTGCAGCTGGCCAAGGACGGCACCGATGGCTTGAACGTGGCGCCCGTGCGCATCTACCAGCGCGGCGCCATCAATATTGCGCCTGCGCTGCCGAGCGGGGCATGCACGTTCACCTTTGCCACGGGCGCACTGGTGGGCCTGAACAACGGCTGGTCGACCCAGGTGCCGACAGCCGGCGGCGCCTATCTATTCACCTCGGGTGCGACAGCGGCTGCACGCACCGACACCGATGATATACAACCAGGAGAATGGGCCGCTGCCGCGCGCCTGGCCGCCGACGGCGCCACCGGCCAGCGCGGCACGGTCACCGTGACGGCGCCCGGCTACTCCACCTGGTCGGATGCCTCGGCCGTGTACGAGCTGGGCCACGCAGGATATGGCGCGCCGATCAACCGGGACGTTGTCACCCTGTACGACGCCACGCATGCGGTGACGAAGTATTTTGACAACGGTGCCTGGCTGGTGCTGGGTACAGTGCTGAACGGCAATTTGTTGGTGGAGGGATCCGTGGCGGCCAAGGCGCTGTCGGTGGACAAGCTATCGTCGATTAAGGCGAATTTGGGCGAGGTGACTGCTGGCGACCTGTACGGCACCACGCTGCACGGTGGGCCGGGCTACCCCACCAACATCTATGATTGGCCCACAAACGGCGGGACTGGCTTTCACCTCAGTGAGCGAGGACTTTTGCTCGGCAATGCACGTACAGGCGGTTACGTCGAATTAGGAAGTGGGGGATATGTGTCCATGCCGGGATTGTTGATAGAAAACGGTAAGGCCTCCTTTTCAGGACAGCTATCAGCTGTTACTGGCACGGTCGGCTTGCTTCGCAGTCGGGACACGGGAGGTCGCA
>NZ_LT607652.1:639116-639458 GCF_900095265.1 Janthinobacterium sp. UMAB-56
ACTACGGGCTACAGGTTTTTGATGCTGCTGAAAATGTCGTATTTGATTCATATTTGGCGGCTGGCGGCGTGTGCCTGGGCATATTTGAAGTGCCGCATGCAGGTGCCGTGTTTACATTTCCCGATATGGGCGGTGATTGGCGCGGATTTTCCATCAATCTGGTGGGCCGGAATGTGGCAGGAATGACCTATGACAACGCGTTGGGATATCCGCGATTTACCTTTGCCGACCTCAATTGGGGGCGCGTGGTTGCGCTACTGGTCAAATGAGTAATTTCGGGCTGCAAACATTTAATGGGGTGAACGAGTTGACAGTTAGCAGCAATGCGAATTTGCTGCACTG
>NZ_LT607653.1:0-372695 GCF_900095265.1 Janthinobacterium sp. UMAB-56
AACCTCAAATCATGCTGGTAGGGACAGCCCTCGTAAAGACGGCCCTGCTTTGACGCTTACGCACGAAGTGACTGACCCCGGCTGTTCAATCCACGAACAGACGAAAAAAAAGCAGCGCTACGCGCTGCCTTTGTCATTTATCAAAACCATTAAAAGTGATAAGCGACTTTGACGTTCATGTAATTGACGCCGCTATTCGGTTTCTTGTAGCCGCCGTTCGAGAAATGCTGGATCTTCGCAGCGACTTCCCATTTGTTATTGAAAATATAGCCGACGCCGATATGGTCGCCGAATTGGAAGTGGGTCGACAGGCGGTTATCGTCGTTATCGTACAGCTTGGACAGCATGTGTACGCCAATACCGCCTTCTGCGTAGAAGCCCAGCTTATTGGTATTTTCAAAGCGGAACACGGGAGTAAAGCCCAGATCCCACAGTTTTTGATGCTGGCCAGGGACATTGCGATAGCTCTTGCCATCCCAACCGCCGATGCTGGCATCCCAGTAACCGCTCAGCTGCGTGCCATTCGATACAAACCAGGCCTTATCCCAGTTCGAGGTCACGCCGGCGCGTACCATTTGTACCTTCACGCCCTTGGCATATTCGCCGTAGACGGAGTCGATCAGTTTGTCGTCGGCAGCAAAGCCGGCGTTGGCCGCCATCAGCGCGGCAACGGCGGCGATGGATTTGAGGAGATTCTTCTTGAAGAACATAGAGGCTTTCATCGTAAAATTGGCCGATAGGCTATTGTTGTACAGGCACCTTGCTTTGCATGCCGCTCTCGCCACTCGTTGATATTAGGGGTTGAATTGACATTCTCTACAAAAATCGCATTTCTCGGTATCGGTCTGATGGGGGATCCGATGGTCCGGTGCCTGCTACGCGCTGGATATTCTGTCACAATTTGGAATCGCACGCACAGCAAGGCTCAAGTCCTGCGTGCGGCAGGGGCGCAGCCGGCTATTTCAGTGGCGGCGGCGGTCTGCGATGCGGACGTGGTCATCTCGATGCTGGAAGCCGGTCCCATCGTGGCGCAAGTGTTGCAAGAGGCGCTGCCGTCCCTGGCAGCTGGCGCGCTGTGGATCGATATGAGTTCCACCCAACAATCAGAAGCCCGGCAATTTCATGCCATCTTGCATGCGGCTGGCCATGCCTTCATCGATGCACCCGTGTCGGGCGGCGTCGGCGGGGCGCAGGCGGGCACCCTGGCCATCATGGCCGGCGCCAGTGCCGGCGATTACGCGCGTGTGGAAACTATCCTGACGGCCATGGGACGACCGACCCTGGTAGGGCCTGCCGGCAGTGGACAAGTAGCCAAACTGTGCAATCAGCTGATCGTCGGCGCCACTTTGACCATCGTGGCCGAAGCGCTGTTGCTGGCACAGGCTGCCGGCGCCGATGCGGCTGCCGTTCGGGCGGCCATCCGTGGCGGTTTTGCCGAGAGCAAGATTCTGGACGTGCATGGCCAGCGCATGCTGGAGCGCAATTTTGTCGCCGGCGGGCAGGTGAAAAGCCAGATCAAGGATATGCACAACATCCTCGCGGCGGCCGAGGCCGCACATGTCACCTTGCCGGTGACGCAACTGGTGACGCAGCGCTATGAAACCCTCGCCACTACCCACCCGACGGCCGACCATGCGGCGGCCTTGCTGGCCCTGGAAGCGTTGAATCCGGGCCAGCGCCTGGGCACCGGTCCGGATAAGCTGAGCTGATTCAAGCGAGGGGCAGGCTCGCTTCGGCCAGCTTGACCCAGAAACTGGCGCCGATGGGCAGCAGATTGTCGTTGAAGTCGTAACTGCCATTGTGCAAGACGCACGGACCCAGGCCGTGGCCGCCATCGCGGTGCTCGCCATCACCATTGCCGATGAAGATGTAGCAGCCGGCTTTTTCTTGCAGGAAAAAGGCGAAATCTTCCGCGCCCATGGTCGGTTCGACGTTCGCGTTGACCTTGTCGGCACCCACCACGCTTTTCATCACTTCGACGGCAAACGCCGTTTCTTTCTCGTGGTTGACCAGCGGCGGATAGTTGCGCTTGAAGTGGAACTCGACTTCCGCGCCAAAGGCGGCGGCCGTGTGCACGGCGATCTCGCGCATGCGCTCCTCGATCAAGTCCAGCACGGGCGTGGTGAAGGTGCGCACGGTGCCGACCAGGCTGGCGTCATCGGGAATCACATTGGTGGCGCTGCCCGCATGGATTTGCGTGATCGACAGCACGGCCGTATCGAGCGGGCTCTTGTTGCGCGTGATGACGGTTTGCCAGCTTTGCGCGATTTGTACGGCCACCATCACCGGGTCGATACCCTTGTGGGGCTGGGCCGCGTGGGCGCCCTTGCCCTTGACCGTGACGTGGAATTCATTGCTGGACGCCATCATCGGCCCTTCCACTACGCTCAGGGTGCCCGTTTCGGCGCCGGGCCAGTTGTGCATGCCGTAGATGGCATCCATGGGAAAGCGTGTAAACAGGCCGTCTTCGATCATTTCGCGCGCGCCGGCGCCGCCTTCTTCGGCTGGCTGGAAGACCAGGTACACGGTGCCGTCGAAATGGCGGTGCTGCGAAAGGTAATGGGCGGCGCCCAGCAGCATGGCCGTGTGGCCGTCATGGCCGCAGGCGTGCATCTTGCCAGGGTGGCGTGAAGCATGCTCGAAGGTATTCATTTCCTGCATGGGAAGGGCATCCATGTCGGCGCGCAGGCCGATGGCGCGTGTCGAGCTGCCATTCTGGATGATGCCGACCAGGCCAGTACGGCCCAGACCGCGTACCACTGGAATGCCCCACTCCGTCAGTTTGGCGGCGACCACGTCCGAGGTACGCTGTTCTTCGTAGCACAGCTCGGGATGCGCGTGCAGGTCGCGGCGAATACCTTGCAGCTCGGATTGAAACGCCAAGATGGGATCAACTAGTTTCATCGGAATCTCCTGTGTATGCTGGCGCGCGTCATGTATGGCGCGCCGGACCGCCTCTGTTTGATCAAAAACAGGCGCGGCTAATAATGCATTGTAGCCCTTGTTTGCCGGGTAAATCCAGCGCACGGACGTGCTTGCCACTGCGCCAACAGCAAGCGCGCGGAATGGTTTACAGTATCGCCTTCCCGCAACGTTTTTGGATAGACCCATGACCACCACCCAAGTGCGCGCCGCCTGCCCGCTCGATTGCCCCGATACCTGCGCCTTGCTGGTCACCGTGACCGATGGCGTGGCGACAGCTGTCAAGGGCGATCCCGACCACCCGACCACCGCTGGCGTACTGTGCACCAAGGTGTCGCGCTTCACGGAGCGCACCTACCATGCGGACCGGCTGCTGCATCCGCTGCGCCGCGTGGGCAAGAAGGGCGAAGGCAAGTTCGAGCGCATCAGTTGGGAAGAGGCACTGCAGACCATCGCGGCCCGCTTGAAACCGATCGCCGCGCGCGATCCGCAGGCGATCTTGCCGTACAGCTACTGCGGTACCATGGGTCTGGTGCAGGGCGAATCGATGTCTTCGCGTTTCTTCAACCAGCTCGGTGCTTCTCTGCTGGACCGCACCATCTGCGCCTCGGCCGGCGCCACGGGTTACCGCTACACGGTGGGCGCCAGCATCGGCACGGACCTGGAACAGTTCCAGAACGCCAAATTGATCATCATCTGGGGCGGCAACCCCATCGCCTCGAACCTGCATTTCTGGATGCGCGCCCAGGAAGCCAAGCGCAACGGCGCCACCCTGATCGCCATCGACCCGTATCGCTCGCTGACGGCCGAAAAGTGTCATCAGCATATTGCCTTGCTGCCAGGGACCGATGCGGCCCTGGCGCTGGGCTTGATGCATGTGCTGATTAGCGAAGAACTGGTCGACCATGACTATATCGCGCGCTACACCGTCGGCTATGCTGAACTGAAACAGCGAGCCCTGGAATGGCCGCCCGAGCGCGTCGCCGAGGTGTGCGGCATCACGGCCACGGAAGTGGTTGAACTGGCGCGGCTGTACGGCCAGGCATGCCGTTCTGGCGAGGGCGCCGCCATCCGTACCAACTACGGCGTGCAGCGCGTGCATGGCGGCGGCATGGCCGTACGCAACATCGCCTGCCTGCCGGCCCTGACTGGCGCCTGGCGCCACCCTGCCGGCGGCATGCAGCTGTCGAGCTCGGGCTCCTTTCCCGTCAACCGCAAGGCCTTGCAGCGCCCCGATTTGCTCAAAGGCACGCCGCGCACCATCAATATGAGCACCATCGGCGACGATCTGTTGAAAGAAAGCTCGACCGAATTCGGCCCGCAAGTGGAAGCCGTGATCGTCTACAACTCGAATCCCCTGGCGGTAGCGCCCGATTCCTCGAAAGTGGCGCAGGGCTTTGCCCGTGAAGATTTGTTTACGGTCGTGCTCGAACACTTCCAGACCGATACCGTCGATTACGCCGACATCGTATTGCCTGCCACCACGCAGCTCGAGCACGTCGACGCGCACTCCACCTATGGCCACTTGTACATGATGGCGAACAATGCAGCCGTGGCGCCGCTGGGTGAAGCGAAGGCGAATACGGAAATCTTCCGATTGCTGGCGCAGCACATGGGCTTTGATGACCCGTGTTTCCAGGAAAGCGATGATGCGCTGGCAGCCAAGGCATTCGATGCGACGGATGCGCGCGCCGTGCATTTTGACTGGGAATCGCTGAAACGCACGGGCTGGCAAAAGCTGGCCATGCCCGAGGCGCCGTTCGCCACGGGCGGCTTTCCCACGCCATCGGGCAAGTGCGAGTTTTATTCCAGCGCCATGGCGCAGGCCGGACTTGATCCCTTGCCGACCTACATTGCACCGCACGAATCGCAGGCCAGCAATCCCGCACTGGCGGCACGTTTCCCGTTGGCCATGATTTCGCCGCCGGCGCGCAATTTTCTCAACTCCACGTTCGTCAACGTGAAAAGCCTGCGCGCGGCCGAAGGCGAGCCGCACCTCGATATCCACCCTGACGACTGCGCCGCGCGCGGCATCGTGGCCGGCGACATGGTGCGCATCTTCAATGACCGCGGCAGTTTTGTCGCCAAGGCCAGGGTCACGGACAAGGCGAGACGGGGCCTGGTGGTGGGCTTGTCCGTGTGGTGGAAGAAACTCGCCAGCGATGGCAAGAACGCCAATGAAGTGACCAGCCAGCGCCTGACGGACATGGGCCGCGCGCCAACCTTCTACGATACCCTGGTCGAAGTGGAAAAGGCCGGCTGACCATGGCCATGGCGCGCTGGCCGGCCCGCTTGCTTGTCGGCACGCTGTGCATGTTGCTGGGCGGCTGCACGCAGCTGCGCTACTATACGCAAGCGGCGCAGGGGCAATATGCCTTGTGGTCCGGCGCGCGCCCCATCGCTGACTGGCTCGATGACCCGGCCACCGAGCCACGCCTGAAAGTGCGCCTGGCCAAGGCGCAGCAGATTCGCCGCTTTGCCGTCAGCGAGCTGGACTTGCCCGACAATGGCAGCTACAAGAATTATGCCGCCTTGCGGCGCCCCTTCGTGCTGTGGAACGTGGTGGCCACGCCGGAATTGTCGCTGCAGCCGCTGCAATGGTGTTTCCCCATCGCCGGCTGCGTGAATTACCGCGGCTATTACAGCAAGGAGGAGGCACTCGCGTATGCCGACCAGTTGCGTGCCCGGCATTACGACGTGCAGGTGGGCGGCGTGCCCGCCTATTCCACCCTGGGCTGGTTCGACGATCCCCTGTTGTCGACTTTTATCCATTACAACGATGCGGAACTGGCGCGCCTGATCTTCCATGAGCTGGCGCACCAGGTGGTGTACGTGCCCGGCGATTCGGCCTTCAACGAGTCGTTTGCCAGTGCCGTGGAAGAAGCGGGCGTGCAGCGCTGGCTGGCGCGCGAGGGCAGCGAGGCCATGCGCGCGTCATACGCCCGGTACGCGGCGCGGCGCGAGGATTTCCTGGCCTTGCTGCTGCGCTATCGGGGGGAACTGGAAGCCGTATATGCAAGCGAGGCCAGCGATGCGGACAAGCGCGCGCGCAAGGCGCAGGTGTTTGCGGCGTTGCAAGACGCGTATCAAGTATTGAAGCAAGACTGGGGTGGTTTTGCCGGTTATGACCGCTGGTTCGAGCAGCCGTTGAGCAATGCGCACCTGGCTTCCGTGTCGACCTACAATGAATTTTTGCCTGCCTTCAAAAAATTGCTGGAAGAAAAAAAGAACTTTCGTGCTTTTTATGCTGCAGTGCACACAATGGCCCAGATCAAGAAGCCTGAGCGCAGGCGTGCGCTGGAACAATTGTCCAGCCCCTGACCCGTAAAGATTGTCCCGTACGTCGAGCCAGACGATCCTGCAACAGTGTATTTATCATGCTGCACTGCAGCACAAAAAGCCCTTAGAGTTGCCGCTCGAATACTGTTGAAAGCGCTTGCATGGAAGCGCGGCGCCCGATAGCATCGCATAAGTAGCATAGAGCAATTGCTCGTCAGAATGCTCAAACTGACTGCAGGACGACAGAATCCGCAGCAATGATCCGCGCCGGCAGGGTGCGCCGGCTCCCCCACGATTATTCGAGACAAGAGGCACAGGATGGAAAAAATTTGGCTGAAGTCGTATCCTCCCGGCGTTCCCGCCGACATCGATCCTGATCAATATCGTTCGCTGGTGCATCTGCTGGAAGAAGCGTTTCAAAAATATGCAGACCGCAATGCCTATGTCTGCATGGACAAATTTCTCACCTATGCAGAACTCGATACCTATTCGCGCCAGCTGGGTGCCTGGCTGCAAAGCCGTGGCCTGAAGAAGGGGGCCCGGGTCGCCCTGATGATGCCGAACGTGCTGCAGTATCCGGTGGCGATCGCCGCCGTACTGCGCGCCGGCTACACGGTGGTCAACGTCAACCCCTTGTATACGCCGCGCGAACTCGAGCATCAGCTTAACGATTCCGGCAGCGAAGCCATCATCGTGCTGGAAAACTTTGCCCATACGCTCGAGCAAGTGCTGAGCAAGACGGCCGTCAAGCACATCATCGTCGCCAGCATGGGCGAGATGCTGGGCGGCTTGAAGGGCATGCTCGTCAATTTTGTCGTGCGCAACGTCAAGAAGATGGTGCCCGCCTATTCCTTGCCGAACGCCATGCGTTTCAAGCAGGCGCTGGCCTTGGGCAGCCGCATGAAGCTCACGCCCGTCGAGCTGAGCATCCACGACGCCGCTTTCCTGCAATACACGGGTGGTACCACGGGCGTGTCGAAAGGCGCGACCTTGAGCCACCGCAATGTGATCGCCAATGTGCTGCAGAGCGAAGCGTGGTCGGGCGCCGCGCTGGACCAGAACAGCAAGGAACAGATGATCGTGGTCTGCGCCTTGCCGCTCTACCATATCTTTGCCCTGACGGCGTGCGCCATGTGGGGCACGCGCGTGGGTGCGCTGAATATCCTGATTCCGAATCCGCGCGATATCCCGGGCCTGATCAAGGAACTGGGCAAGTACAAGTTTAATCTGTTACCGGCGGTCAATACCCTGTATAACGCGCTGGTCAATCACCCCGATTTCGCCAAGCTCGATTTCTCGGGCTTGAAGATCGCCAATGGCGGCGGCATGGCGGTGCAGCAAGCCGTCAATGACAAGTGGCTGCAGGTGACGGGCGTGTCCATCATCGAAGGCTATGGCTTGTCGGAAACGTCGCCTGTCGCCACTTGCAACCGGGCCGACAGCACGGCGTTTTCCGGCACCATCGGCTTGCCCGTGCCCTCGACCGATATCGCCATCCTCGACGATGATGGCAAGGAAGTGCCGCTGGGACAGACGGGCGAAATCGCCATCCGCGGCCCGCAAGTGATGAGCGGCTACTGGAACCGTCCCGATGAAACGGCCAAGGTCATGACGCCCGACGGCTACTTTAAATCAGGCGACGTGGGCATCATGGATGAACGCGGCTACGTGAAGATCGTCGACCGCAAGAAAGACATGATTCTCGTCTCCGGCTTCAATGTGTATCCGAACGAAGTCGAAGCCGTCATCGCGGCCCATCCGGGCGTGCTCGAGTGCGCCTGCGTGGGCGTGCCAGACGAACACTCGGGCGAGGCCGTGAAAGTGTTTGTCGTGCGCAAGGACCCGAACCTGACCCAGGCCGCGCTGGCCGCGTATTGCAAGGAACAATTCACGGGGTACAAGCGGCCGAAATACATTGAATTCCGCGATGAACTGCCGAAGACCAATGTCGGCAAGATTTTGCGTCGCGCCTTGCGTGACGAAACGAAGATAGCAGCATAAACAGTGTGGATGCGCCAGGAGGCGCATCCCTTTTACAGATAAAGATGAGGCGAGATGGACAAGATTTGGTTGAAGTCGTACCCGGACAGTGTTCCCGCAGAGATTGATTGCACGCAATACCGTTCCGTCACGCATTTGCTGGAAGAGTCGTTCCAGAAATATGCGGACCGCAATGCTTTCGTGTGCATGGATAAATTCCTCACCTATCGCGAGCTCGACCAGCTGTCGCAGCAGATGGGAGCCTGGCTGCAAAGCAAGGGTTTGCAGCCAGGTGCGCGCGTGGCGATCATGTTGCCGAACGTGCTGCAGTATCCGGTGGCCATGGCGGCGATTTTGCGCGCCGGCTACACGGTAGTAAACGTGAATCCGCTGTACACGCCGCGCGAACTCCAGCATCAGCTGATCGATTCGGGCAGTGTAGCGATCATCGTGCTGGAAAACTTCGCCACCACGGTCGAGCAGGTGTTGCCGCATACCCAGGTCAAGCATGTGATCGTCGCCACCATGGGGGACTTGCTCGGTGGCTTGAAGGGCACCATCGTCAACTTCGTCGTGCGCAAGATCAAGAAAATGGTGCCTGCGTTCTCCTTGCCTGGCGCCATCAGCTTCAACAAGATGCTGGCCGAGGGTTCCCGTTTGACACTCACGCCGGTGCAGCAGGGGCATGACGATATCGTCTTCCTGCAATACACGGGCGGCACGACGGGCGTCTCTAAAGGCGCGATGTTGTTGCACCGTAACGTGATCGCCAACGTATTGCAAAACGAGGCGTGGATGTCGCCCGTGATGACGCCTGAAATGCGCGCCACCTCGATGGGATTCATGTGCGCCTTGCCCCTGTATCACATCTATTCGCTGACGGTCAGCGCCCTGATGGGCATGCGCCTGGGCGGCATGAACGTGCTGATCCCGAATCCGCGCGACATTCCCGGTTTCGTCAAGGAACTGGCCAAGCACAAGATTGTCGTTTTCCCGGCCGTGAATACCCTCTATAACGCGCTGCTGAACAATGCAGATTTTGCCAAGCTCGATTTTTCCAGTTACAAAGTGTGCAATGGCGGCGGCATGGCCTTGCAGCGTAACGTGGCCGAACGCTGGCTGAAACTGACGGGCTGCCCGCTGATCGAAGGCTATGGCATGTCGGAAACGTCGCCCGTGGTAACGGGCAACCGCGTCGACATCACGGAATTTACGGGCACTATCGGCTTGCCTTTCCCGTCGACGGAAGTGGCCATCTTGAACGACGATGGCGAGGAAGTAGCGCTGGGCGAGCCGGGCGAGATCGCCGTGCGCGGCCCCCAAGTGATGGCGGGTTACTGGCAGCGTCCGGACGAGACGGCCAAGTCGATGACGGCTGACGGCTACTTCAAGACGGGCGACGTGGGCGTCATGGATGAGCGCGGCTATGTGAAGATCGTGGACCGCAAGAAAGACATGATCATCGTTTCCGGCTTCAATGTGTACCCTAATGAAGTGGAAGACGTGGTTGCATCGTGCCCGGGAGTACTCGAGTGCGCGTGCATCGGCGTGCCGGATGCCAACGCGGGCGAAGCCGTGAAAGTGTTTGTCGTGCGCAAGGATCCGAACCTGACGGTGGAACAGATCCGCGAGCATTGCAAGCATGAATTGACGGCCTACAAGAAACCGAAATACATCGAGTTCCGCGATGAATTGCCGAAGACCAATGTCGGCAAGATCTTGCGCCGTCAATTACGCGACGAGAAGAAGGTGGCCTAAGAACACCTATCAAAACCTACTGCGCGTCGCGGGTCGCGGTTTCCGATGCTCACTGTGCATTCGCACAGTTCCGCTTCTCAACCACGACGCGCATCCGCTCGCTACGGTTTTGTTAGGCGTTCTGATTCGCCTCCATGGCTGTGTCCGCCTCCAAGTTCCGCCCTGGGCGGGCGGGCAAGCCGAAGCAGGGGCGCAGCCAGTTCACCTTGCTGATCAGCAGCGAGGTTCCCAGCCAGCAGGTCGCCACCGTGCCGGCCAGCACCAGCAGCGCTTCCACCACAGGCCCCAGCTTCAGGGGTACCAGCCAGTAGGCCAGCAGCACGATTGCGCTCTGGTGCAATATGTACCAGGGAAAGACCGCCTGGCGTGCCCATGGCAGCCAGGCAAACGGTTTATTCAGCAAGCGGTGCGACCAGCCCAGGATGGTGCAGATGGCCAGCCACATGTACAGGTTGCGCATGGGCCAGGAGCCGAACGAGGCCCAGGTCTGCAGGTTTTCCGAATAGATCTGGTCGAAAAACATGTACACGGCAAACGCGCCCAACCCCAGCCACAGGGTGCGCCAGCGCAGGCGCGCCAGTTCGGCCCACAAGCCCTTGTCATTACCCAGCCACCAGCCGTATACGAACATCGTGAAATACATGGCGTGCGCATACCAGTCGCGCACCATCGCATGGGTTTCCGGATAGCGCATTTTGAGCAACACCGTGGCGGCAAGGGTGGGCAGCGCCGGCAAGACCAGCAGGCGCCAGCCGCGCAGGCGCTGGAAAAGGGGGCGCAGCGCCGCCAGCAGCGGCTGCAGGGTTAGCAGCACGATGATGTACAGCAGCAAGTACACCAGATACCACAAGTGATTCCACGTAAAACCATATTGCCAGCCTGCGAAGGCGCCGGCAGGCCAGGCATGGCCACCAAAGTAATGCAGCAGGAATTGTCCATAGCCAGGCTCGACCAGGCCGTTGCGGACGCCCTCGCAATACGGCTGAACAGGAATGATGATGGCCATGCCGAACAGCAGTGGCAGCAGCAGGCGCTTGATCCTGCGCCACAGGAAGGCGCCGCGCGAGGTCTGCGTCATCAATGCGCACGAAACGCCGGAGATGAGGAAGACGATTTCCATGCGCCAGCGGTTAATGAAGACCAGCGGCATGTGCAAGGTGTCCGAGGCGTAACTGCTGTGCATATGAAAGTTCCAGCCATCCATGTACAGCAGGGCAGTGTGGTAGACAATCAACAGGCTGAAGACGAGAAAGCGCAAGGTGTCGATATCGTGGCGGCGGGTGTCATGGCGCATGATCGGTGGGCAAGTGGTGAAGGAAGCTCCAGCATAGGCAGCAACGAGGCTGGCAGCCATTGCGAAGTGACCAGCGGACGGCTGCTTGTGACGAATGGATCGCCTGGGACGGGTGTGGGACCGTACAATTGTGCAACTCATTTACCGACTGAAGCCATGCGCATCTCTCCCACGGACCTGTTGCAACGTTATAAACTTTGGCGCCGCGTGGCCGAGCCCGGATTCTGGATCGTGCTGACCCTGATGCAGGCCAGCGTGAACAGCTGGCTGGTGTGGATTGACCTGCGGCGCACCGGAGTCGATACGGCGTTCTGGGAAGTGGCCGTGTGGGAATGGAGCAGCAATCTGGTGTTGCTGGCGCTGGTGCCCGTGGTCGTGCTGGCGGGACAGTACCGGCCGCTACACCTGCTGTTCCAGCGCCAGAACTTGCGCTGGCACCTGGCTGCGTCGGCCGTCTACAGCCTGGTGCACGTGGCGGCGATGGTGGCCTTGCGAAAAATTGCTTATTGGAGTCAGGGCAGCCACTATGATTTTGGCGCCTGGTGGCGCGAGTTACCGTATGAGTATGTGAAAGATGTACGTGCTTACTTCTTCGTCTTGCTGGTCGTGGGCTTTTACCAGTTGTTGCTGATGCGCTGGCAAGGCGAGGCGACCTTGCTGGGCGAACCCGATGAAGGACCCGCCGTGGAACCGGTGCAGCAGCCGGAGCGGTTTCTGGTGCGCAAGCTGGGCAAGGATTTTTTACTGCCTGCCCTTGAGATCGAATGGATACAGGCCTGGGGCAATTATGTCAATTTGCATGTGCGCGGGCACGATTACCCGCTGCGCTCGACCATGGCCGCCATCGAGCGCCGCCTGGACGGCAAGCGCTTTGTGCGCGTGCACCGCAGCTACATCGTCAACCTTGATTTCGTGCAGAGCATCGTGCCGCTGGAATCGGGTGATGCGCGCGCCGTGCTGTCCACGGGCGGCGAAGTGCCCGTCAGCCGGCGCTACCGCGATGCCTTGAAAAGTACTTGCTAGCTTTCTTGCAAGCCAGCCTTGCCGTTGCGCACGACAAAGCTGGCCAGTGTCGCGATGCTAGAAGTGCTGTCGCGCACGTTCTCCAGGCCTTGGAACAGAGTGGTGGTTTTCTCCGGCGTGATCTCCATCAACATATAGCCGCGCTTGTCGCTGCGTCCGTAACGGATATGCGGGTTCATCGCCACGTACTGCGCCGTGCGCGCCTGCGGACGGGAACTCGAGGTGATGGAAGTGCCGCAAAACTCCGTGGCCAGCACGGGATTGCTCTTGCTGGTGGGCCGCGTGGCGTTGCGGCTCAGTTCGGTGGCATAAAAGGTGTGCACGTCGCCCGACAGTACCATCGGATTGCTGGCCTTGCTGCTGCGCAAGGCATCGAGCAAGTGCTGGCGCGCCAGTGGATAGCCATCCCAGCCATCGGTCCAGACGCGTTCGTCACCGGGCCGCAGGATGGGCACCTGGCTCGCTTGCGCCATCAGCGTTTGCTGGGCCAGAATATTCCAGCGCGCCGGGGAATCATCGAGGCCGGCTTGCAGCCAGCGCTGCTGTTGCTCGCCAAGCATGCTGCGCTGCGGCTTGCGCAAGTCGGGACAGGTGCGCGTGGTGACGGAATTGGAGCCGCCACGGCCCGGTTTGGCGCATGCGTGATCGTCACGGTATTGCCGGTCGTCCAGCACGTGAAAGCGCGCCAATCGGCCCCAGTCGTAGCGCTGGTAAATACGCATGTCGACAAAGCCGCGCCGCCCCAGCGGCAGCAAACGCAGTGGCATGTGTTCATAAAACGCCTGGTAGGCGGCCGCGCGGCGCTGCAAAAAGGTGGGTGTGAGCAATTCGTCGCGCTCCTTGCCGTAATCGTTGGCCACTTCATGGTCATCCCAGGTGACGATCCACGGCGCGGCCAGGTGTGCTCCCTGCAAGTCGCGGTCGCTCTTGTATTGCGCGTAGCGGGCGCGGTAGTCGTCCAGAGTAAAGCTTTCATGCGTGCGCACGGCCCGGTCCGGGTGCTGCAGCTGGTACGGTCCCCACTCATAGATGTAATCGCCGAGAAAGGCCACCAGGTCGGGCGCGGCTGCAGCGATGTGCCGGTGCGCCGCGTAGGCGCCGAATTCCCAGTGCTGGCACGAGGCCACGGCCAGTTTCAGCGAGGCAGGCATGGCGCCGGGCGCGGGTGCCGTGCGCGTGCGGCCCACTGGGCTGACGGCGTCGCCAAGCATAAAGCGATACCAGTACCAGCGCCCGGGCGCCAGGCCGCCCACGTCGATGTGCACGCTGTGCGCGAGGCCGGGCGTGGCCGTGGCCTGGCCCTTGGCGGTGATGCGCCGGAAAGCCTCGTCTTCGGCTACTTCCCAGCGCACGTTCAGGGCGATGGCGGGCGTGGCGGCGGCCTGCAGCGGGTCGTAGCAGATGCGCGTCCATAGCGCGACGGCATCCGGCAAGGGCGAACCGGATGCGACACCGAGCGCAAACGGATAGCCGTTGCCATTGAAGCGCGTGGCGGCACGCGCGCTGGAACCGGACAGCACGCTGCCAGCGGCGGCCAGTGTCGTGATGCGCGCAGCGCTCAGCAGGAAGATGCGGCGCTGGCTATCCATCGTGTGGAATTATTGCGACAATCAAGACGACAATAAGGTCTCGATCGGCGGCACCTTGCGCGGCTTGCGGTCGGAGTCGGTTGCCACATAGATCAGGGTCGCTTCCGTGACTTTCACGATGCACGCCTGCAGGCGGTTGCGCTCGGCATACACCTCGACATTGACCGTGATGGAAGTATTGCCAACCTTGACGATATCGGCGTAGAAGGATAGTAAATCGCCGACAAACACGGGGTTTTTGAAGACGAAGGAGTTGACGGCGATGGTGGCGACACGGCCGTTGGCGCGCCGTGTGGCCGGCAATGAACCGGCGATGTCGACCTGCGCCATGATCCAGCCGCCGAAGACGTCGCCGTACACATTGGCGTCGGAGGGCGCGGGCATCATGCGCAATTCCGGCATTTTTCCGGCCGGCAGGCCGGAGGCGAGGCAGTTATCGGGGCGCTCGGGGGAGGTGCTCATCTTTTATTCTCATGAAAGGCTACAATTGCCCCGATTGAACCATAAAAAGCCGACCTTCGCCATGCGCCGTTCCCAGACTCCCCCTCCGCCCCGCTCGCCAGCCTCCGCCAGCCACAGCGATTTCGCTACCATCAAGACCTTGCTGCCGTATCTGTGGGTCTACAAATGGCGGGTGCTGCTGGCACTGCTATGTCTGGTGGGTGCCAAGCTGGCCAATGTGGGCGTGCCCCTGATCCTGAAAAAACTCGTCGATGCCATGACGATCACGGCGGCGCACCCGCAAGCGCTGCTGGTGTTGCCCGTCGGTTTGCTGGTGGCGTATGGCTTGCTGCGCCTATCGACCACCCTGTTTACGGAATTGCGCGAATTCCTGTTTGCCCGGGTCACGCAGCGGGCCGTGCGTACCATCGCCCTGCAAGTGTTCCGCCACCTGCATGCCTTGTCCCTGCGTTTTCATTTGAACCGTCAGACGGGCGGCATGACGCGCGACATCGAACGGGGCACGCGCAGCGTCGGCTCGCTCATTTCCTATACCTTGTTCAACATCTTGCCGACCCTGGTGGAAATCACGCTCGTGCTCGGCTATCTGGTCTTGCATTACGACATCTGGTTTACCGTGATCACGGCCGTGGCGCTGGTGTCCTACATTACATTTACCGTGCTGGTGACGAACTGGCGCACGCATTTCCGCCGCACCATGAACGACCTCGACTCGAAGGCGAATACCAAGGCCATCGATTCCTTGATCAACTATGAAACCGTCAAATATTTCGGCAACGAGGATTACGAGGCGAAGCGCTACGACGAGGGCTTGCAGCGTTATGAATCGGCGGCCGTCAAATCGCAAACCTCCCTGTCCTTGCTCAATACGGGCCAGTCGCTGATCATTGCCACGGCCGTTACCTTGATACTGTGGCGCGCCACGGCCGGCGTGATCGCCGGCACGATGACCCTGGGCGACCTGGTGCTGGTGAACGCCTTCATGATCCAGCTCTACATTCCCCTCAATTTCCTCGGCGTGATTTACCGCGAAATCAAGCAAAGCCTGGCCGACATGGAGCGTCTGTTTTCCTTGCTGAACGAAAACCGTGAAATCGCCGATACGCCGGACGCCAAACCGCTCGTCACGCGGGGCGCGAGCGTGCATTTCGCGCATGTGGATTTCAGCTATGAAACCAAGCGGCAAATCCTGTTCGACGTCGATTTCCAGATTCCTGCCGGCACCACCACGGCCGTGGTGGGCCACAGCGGCTCGGGCAAATCGACCCTGTCGCGTTTGCTGTTCCGCTTCTACGAAGTCGATGGCGGCAGCATCACCATCGATGGCCAGGACTTGCGCAGCATGACGCAGGACTCCCTGCGCGCCGCCATCGGCATCGTGCCACAGGACACGGTGCTGTTCAACGACAGCATCGAATACAACATCGCCTACGGCAAGCCGGGCGCCAGCAAGGAGGCTATCGTGGCGGCAGCCAAAGCGGCGTCGATCCATGATTTTATTGAAAGCTTGCCAGATGGCTACAACTCCATGGTGGGCGAGCGGGGTTTGAAGCTGTCCGGCGGTGAAAAGCAGCGCGTGGCCATCGCCCGCACCTTGCTGAAAGACCCGGCCATCCTGATCTTCGACGAGGCCACCTCGGCGCTGGATTCGAAGGCCGAGCAGGCGATACAGTCGCAACTGAAGGAGATCGCCAAAAACCGCACCACTTTGGTCATCGCGCACCGTCTGTCGACGGTGGCGGACGCCCAGCAAATCCTGGTGCTCGACCATGGCCGCATTGTCGAGCGGGGCACGCATCCGCAATTGCTGGCGCTCGATGGCTTGTACGCGCAGATGTGGCAACGCCAGCAGGCAAATAGGGACGATGAGGCGCAAGAGGAGGAGTTGGCGGAGTTGGTGCCGGCAAAATAAATCGGGAAGGGGAAATCAGTAGGAAAAATGCTACAGCCGCGCTGATACAGGCGCGTGTATAGCGTCTATTTGAGGGCAATCGCAGAAAACGGCTGGTCTGGCGCTGAAAATGAAATAAAATTAATTCCAATGGTGGCGTCTGCACCACAGTTGTTTCGTTCGGAATCCATCCCGTTTGTCCGCCCAGGAGAATTTATGAAATTGACCAAAATCATCGCCACGCTGCTCAGCGTCGGTGTCATCAGCAGCATGTCGCCAGTCCAGGCTCAGGAATTGACCGGCACCTTGGCCAAGATCAAGAAAGCCGGTTCCGTCACCCTCGGTGTGCGCGACGGCTCCGTGCCCTTCTCCTATCTCGATGACAAGCAGCAATACCAGGGTTATTCAATCGACCTGTGCATGAAAGTCGTTACGGCCCTGCAAAAGCACCTGGGCATGAGCGAATTGAAAGTGGTGATGAGCCCCGTCACCTCGGCCAACCGCATCCCCCTGATGGCCAACGGCACCATCGACCTCGAATGTGGCTCGACGACGAACAACCTGGAGCGCCAGCAGCAGGTGGCATTCGCGCCCACCATGTTCGTCATCGGCAACCGCATCCTGGCGAAGAAATCCTCGAACATCAAGACCCTGGAAGACTTGCGCGGCAAGACCCTGGTGGCCACGGCCGGCACCTCGACCGTCAAGCAAATGACCATCCTGAACAAGGAAAAAAACCTGGGCATGAATATCGCCATCGCCAAGGATCATCCTGAATCATTCCTGATGCTGGAGACAGGGCGCGCCGTGGCTGAAGCCAATGACGACATCCTGCTGGCGTCGCAAGTGGCCAACTCGAAAAACCCGAACGACTTCGAAATCACCAAGGAAGCGCTGTCGGTCGAGCCGTATGGCATCATGCTGCGCAAGAACGATCCGGCCTTCAAGAAGGTGGTTGACGACGCGCTGATCCGCCTGTACAAGAGCGACGACATCAACCGCATCTATGCGAAATGGTTTACTTCGCCGATCCCGCCGAAAAACATCAACCTGAAATTCCCCATGCCGCCGCAATTGAAGGCCGTGTTCACGAATCCGACCGATTCGGGCGACCCGGCCGCCTATGCGGCCGTGCCCGAAGCGCAGAAGACTTCGGACAAACGGAAAAAGTAAAGATTGGGTAACAAATCGGGAGGCGCAAGCCTCCCGGTTTTATTTGCGGGACGGCGGCCGGCTGGCTGCTTTCCCGGAGCTGCATGGGAAGGATGATCATGAATTACAACTGGAATTGGCGCATTTTCTGGGAGATGTCCCCCGATGGCGTGGGCACATATATGGACACGCTTTGGTCCGGCCTGGTGTGGACCCTGGCCACGGCCGGCGCTGCCTGGATCATGGCCCTGATCCTGGGTCTGGTGATCGGCACCGTACGCACCCTGCCGAACAAATGGCTGGTGGGCGTGGCCAATGCGTATGTAGAACTGTTTCGCAACGTGCCGCTGCTGGTGCAGATGTTCCTGTGGTATTTCGTCATGCCGGAATTGCTGCCGCAGGACCTGGGCGCCTGGGTCAAGACGCTGCCGAACGCACCGTTCGTCACGGCCGTACTATGCCTGGGATTCTTTACCTCCTCGCGCGTGGCCGTGCAGGTGACAACGGGCATCGAGGCGCTGCCGCGCGGGCAGAAACTGGCCGGCACGGCGCTGGGCCTGACCCTGCCGCAAACCTACCGTTTTATTTTGCTGCCGATGGCCGCGCGCGTCATCATGCCGCCGCTGACCAGCGAATTTTTGAACATCATCAAGAACAGTTCCGTGGCATTGACCATCGGCCTGATCGAACTGACGGCCAGCGCGCGCGCCATCCAGGAATTCTCGTTCCAGGTATTCGAGGCATTTTCAGCCGCGACCATCATCTACGTCGTCGTCAACCTGCTGGTGGTGGTGCTGATGCACCTGATCGAAAAAAAGGTCGCCATCCCGGGTTTCATCGTCGCCGGCGCCAAGACGGGAGGACATTAATATGTTCGGTAATTTCGACTTCGATGTCATCTCCCGCTCGTGGGTTTACCTGTTCCAGACCGGCATGGTGTTCACCCTGAAGCTGACGGCGCTGGCCATGGTGGGCGGCATCGTGCTGGGCACCTTGCTGGCGCTGATGCGCTTGTCCAGCAACCGCCTCATCTCGGGCGTGGCATCGAGCTACGTCAACCTGATACGCTCGATCCCGCTGGTGCTGGTGATCTTCTGGTTCTACTTCCTGGTGCCGTACATCGCCGCCTGGGTCATCGGCGCGAACGAACCCGTGAAAGTGGGCGCGTTTTCTTCCGCGCTGATCACCTTCATCATGTTCGAGGCGGCATACTATTGCGAGATCATGCGCAGTGGCATACAGTCGATTCCGCGTGGCCAGGTATGGGCCGGCCAGGCGCTGGGCATGAATTACCGGCAAACCATGGGCAGCATCGTATTGCCGCAGGCCTTCCGCAACATGATCCCCGTGCTGCTGACGCAGACCATCGTGCTGTTCCAGGACGTGTCGCTCGTGTACGTGCTGTCGATTCCCGATTTCGTCGGCGCTGCCTCGAAAATCGCGCAGCGCGACGGCCGCCTGGTGGAAATGTATGTGTTTGTCGCCGTCGTGTATTTCGTGCTGTGCTATGCCTTGTCGTTCCTGGTAAAGCGCCTGCAGAAACGCGTCGCCATCATTCGCTAACCGTAAAAGAAAGAACAAGATGATTGAACTCAATAACGTCAGCAAATGGTATGGCCAGTTCCAGGTACTGACCGACTGCACCACCAAGGTCGCCAAGGGCGATGTGATGGTCATTTGCGGCCCTTCGGGCTCCGGCAAGTCGACCCTGATCAAGACCGTCAACGGCCTGGAGCCGATACAGCAGGGGCAGATCATCGTCGATGGCATTGCCGTCAACGACCCGAAGACGAACCTGTCTAAACTGCGCGCGCGCATTGGCATGGTGTTCCAGAATTTCGAGCTGTTTCCACACCTGTCCATCCGCGAAAACCTGACCATCGGCCAGATCAAGGTGCTCGGTCGCAGCGCCGACGAAGCCAATGCCAAGGGCTTGAAATACCTGGACCGCGTGGGCCTGCTGTCGCAGCAGGACAAGTTCCCCGGCCAGCTGTCTGGCGGCCAGCAGCAGCGCGTGGCCATCGCCCGCGCGCTGTCGATGGACCCGATCGCCATGCTGTTTGACGAGCCCACTTCGGCGCTCGACCCGGAGATGATCAACGAGGTGCTCGACGTGATGGTGGGCCTGGCGCAGGAAGGCATGACCATGATGGTCGTCACGCATGAAATGGGCTTTGCCAAGCGCGTGGCCAACCGCATCGTCTTCATGGACCAGGGCAAGATCATCGAGGATTGCAGCAAGGATGACTTCTTCAATACGACACGTTCGGACCGCGCGCGCGATTTCCTCGCCAAGATCATCCATTAATTTCCGTTTTTTTGAAGTTGAGTGCCAATGCCTCTCATGAAACAACTAGCCGGCGCGATGCTGGCCCTGGGCATGCTGGCCCATGCCCACGCGGCTGACAAGATCGCCGTCGACATCGCCCTGCGCGACGCTACCCTGATCGACGTTGCCGCCGGGCACACCGTCAAGGGCAAGTCCGTGCTGCTCAAGGGCGACAGTATCGTCGCCGTCGTCAATGACGTGCAGCTGCGCAACTACGCACCGAAGCAGACCATCCGCCTTCCCGGCAAATACCTGATGCCGGGACTGTGGGACACGCATGTGCATTTTGGCGGCGGCCCCGAGCTGATTGACGAGAACAAGCAGTTGCTGCCTTTGTATCTGGCGCATGGCATCACCACGGTGCGCGATTGCTCGGGCGACTTGCCCGACACGGTACTGGCCTGGCGCCAGCAAATCAACGCGGGCCAGTTGCAGGGCCCGACGATCTTTACTTCCGGCGCCAAGCTCGAGGGCATCAAGCCGCTGTGGAAGGGCACCATCGAAGTAGGTACGCCGCAGGAAGTCACGCGCGCGCTCGACGGCCTGCAGGCGCAGCAAGTGGACTTTGTGAAGATCACGGAAAACACGCTGAAGCCGGAGCTGTACCTGGAAGCGCTGCGCCAGGCACGCGAGCGGGGCATGCGCACTTCGGGCCATATCCCCGTGCAGCTGACCCTGGAGCAGATGGCCGATGCTGGCCTGGGCACCATCGAGCATCAATCGTACTTGCTGCGGGCCACCACGCCGCGCGAACAGGAGCTGACGGCCAAGGTGGCTGCCGGTGCGATGACGGGCAAGGAGGCCATGCGCGAGAGCCTACAAAGCTACGACGAGCCGACGGCGCGCAAGGCCTTCAGCTATCTGGCCGCCCGCGGCACGGCCATCGTGCCGACCCTGTGGGGCTCGCGCGTGACGGCTTACCTGGACCGCGAAGACCACACGCACGATCCGGCCCTGCAATACATCGGCAAGGGCTTGCGCGCCACCTACGACTGGCGCGTGCAGCGCGCCGCCAAGGATGGCCCGGATGCGATCGTTCAGCGCCATGCGCAGTTCGAGCAGTCGGCAAAGCTGCTGCCCATTTTGCAGCAGCAGGGCGTGAGCATCATCGCCGGCACCGATGCGGGATTTTTGAATTCCTTCGACTATCCGGGCCAGGCCTTGCACGATGAAATCGGCCTGTACGTGCAGTACGGCCTGACGCCGCAGCAAGCCTTGCAGTCGGCCGTCATCAACGGTCCCCGCTTCCTGGGCAAGCTGGGCCGCTACGGCAGCGTGGCGGCCGGCAAGGCGGCCGATTTGCTGGTGCTCGACGCCAACCCGCTGCAGGACATTGGCGCCACCCGCCAGATCCGCCTGGTGGTTAGCCGTGGCCACGTGTACGACCGCGCCGCGCTGGACCGGATGCTGGCCGAAATCCGTGCCTGGGTGGCCAAACAAGAGCTTGCGCCTGTCGCGTCCTGATTCGCGTGTACTCCTGATATTGAAAACGGCCAGTGCACACTGGCCGTTTTGTCGTCCGGCAGCGGGTGTGCACTGGCTCTTCGGGCCGGCGGGCCGGCCCCGCGGCTGGTAAAATGGCGCTATCCGCAATGACCGCCTGAGAGCAGCCGCCATGTCCACACTCGATCACACCCCAGCCGCCGTTCCATCTTCCATCACCATCACCCGTCCTGACGACTGGCATTTGCACCTGCGCGACGGCGCCGTCATGGCCAGCGTGCTGCCGCACAGCGCGCGCCAGTTCGGCCGTGCCATCGTCATGCCGAACCTGAAGCCGCCCGTCACCACCACGGCCGATGCTAGCGCCTACCGCGAGCGCATCCTGGCCGCCGTGCCCGAAGGCGTGAACTTCGATCCGCTGATGGTGCTGTACCTGACGAACAACACCTCGCCCGACGAAATCCGCCGCGCGCAGGACAGCGGCATCGTGCAAGCCGTGAAACTGTATCCGGCCGGCGCCACGACGAATTCCGACCTGGGCGTGACGGATTTGAAGAATTGCTACAAGGTGCTTGAAGTGATGCAGGAAGTGGGCATGCCCTTCCTCGTGCACGGCGAAGTGACGGACCCGGAAATCGACATTTTCGACCGCGAAGCCGTCTTCATCGAGCGCGTGATGCGTCCGCTGCGCAGCGCCTTCCCGGCCCTCTCCGTCGTGTTCGAACATATCACGACCAAGGATGCGGCGCAGTACGTGGCCGAAGCGGAAGGTCCGATCGCCGCCACCATCACGGCGCATCATCTGCTGTACAACCGCAACGAGATTTTCAAGGGTGGCATCCGTCCCCATTTCTACTGCCTGCCCATCCTGAAGCGCGAAGAGCACCGTCTGGCTCTGATGACGGCGGCCGCCAGCGGCGACGAGCGCTTCTTCCTCGGCACGGATTCGGCGCCCCACGCGCAAGGCGCCAAGGAAATGGCGTGTGGTTGCGCCGGTTGCTACACGGCCCTGCACGCGATGGAAATGTATGCCGAAGCGTTCGAACGGGCCGGCGCGCTGGATAAACTGGAAGCCTTTGCCAGCTTCCACGGCCCGGCCTTCTACGGCGTGCCGCGCAACGCGGATACCATCACCTTGAAGCGCGAAAGCTGGACCTTGCCGGCCTCGCTGCCCCTGGGCGACAGCCATGTCATTCCGCTCAACGCGGGCGAGCAGATCAACTGGAAAATGGTCTAAGCGCTCCATGCTGCCATCGATAGACTGGACCCGCCCCTGGTTTGCCACGGTGCTGCCGGCGCGACGGCAGCTGGACCTGCAGCGCGACACGGTGGTCCAGGCGCTGAACGGGCGGGCGCGGGCGCTGGACTTGCGCAATCCGTCCGGCCTGCCGCTGGCCTTCGTGCCGCAAGCCGACCTGCCCGAAGGCGTCGCGTACGAAGAGTTCATCGGCGCGACGGGCGGCGTGCCCACGCGCGATAATCTGCACGATTTTTTCAACGCGCTCGTGTGGCTGACTTTCCCCCGCATCAAGCGGCAATTGAATGCGCTGCAGTCGGCGCAGATTGCCCTGTCCGGCGTCGGCAAATCGCGTGGTCCCGCGCGCGATGGCGCGACGATCTTTGACGAAAATTCCGCCTTGCTGGTGCTGCGCGACAGCGAGGCCGGGCGCGCGCTGGAAGCGGCGCTGCGCGGGCATGACTGGCGCAACGCGTTTATCACGCAGCGCGAGAAGTTTGCTGCCGGTGGCGACGCTGAAGTCTGGCTGTTCGGCCATGCGCTGATGGAAAAACTGGTGGCGCCGCGCAAGGCCATCACGGCGCACACGCGCGTGATCTTCGCCGGCGACGCCTACTTTGCACTCGATGAGGCGGCACGCCGCGCCTGGCTCGACGAGCGGGTGGCGCAAGACCTCGCCAACGATGGCTTGACGACAGCCGACTTCACGCCGCTGCCCGTGCTCGGTTTGCCCGGCTGGTGCGAAGGCCAGGACGACGATTTTTACAATGACGCGGCGGTGTTCCGCCCGAAGCGCAAGGCAACTGGCGCAGAAAGAGAGTAGAGCATGGAAAATTCCATCCGCTGGGGCATCCTCGGCACCGGCAAGATTGCCCGTGCGATGGCCGATGGCTTGCGCGATGCGCCCGGGGCGCAACTGGTGGCGGTCGCCTCGCGCAGCAGCGCTGGCGCGCAAGCCTTCGGCGCCGAATTCGGCATCGAGCGTTGCCACGGTTCCTACCAGGCGCTGGCCATGGACCCCAGTGTAGACGTGATCTACATCGCCACGCCGCATACCTTGCATGCGGAAAACGCCCTGCTGTGCCTGGCCGCCGGCAAACATGTCGTGTGCGAAAAACCGTTCACCATGAACGCGCGCGAAGCGCAGGCCGTGGTCGACCTGGCGCGCGAGAAAAATCTGTTCCTGATGGAAGCCATGTGGAGCCGCTTCCTGCCCGCCGTGCAGGAAGCGCAGCGCATCATCGCCAGCGGCGAAATTGGCGTGTTGCGGCAGGTGCAGGCCGATATCGGCTTTGTCGCCAATTTCCCGCCCGAGCATCGCATGTTCAATCCCGAACTCGGTGGCGGCGCATTGCTCGACGTGGGTATTTATCCGCTCTCGATGGCGGCCTTTTTCCTCGGTCCGGTAGCGCAGGTGCAGGCGCTGGCTGAAATGGGCGCCACCGGCGTCGATGAGCAGGTCGTGTTCTCCCTGCTGCATGCGGGAGGCGGTACCTCGTCCTGCGCCTGCAGCCTGCGCGCGCAAACGCCGACAGAAATGACCATTTCCGGTAGCCTGGGCCGCATACGTCTGCCCAACCGTTTTTACAAGCCCGATCAACTGATCGTCGAAGCGATGAATGGCGAACGCCGCGTCGTCGCCGTGCCGCACCTGGGCAATGGCTACGCGCACGAGGCGATCGAAGCGATGCGCTGCATCCGCGCCGGCCTGCTGGAAAGCCCCGTCATGGCGCATGCGGACAGCGTGGCGCTGATGCACAACCTTGACACCATGCGTGGCCAGATCGGTCTCGTCTACACAGCCGACCAGGCGAAATCAGGAACCCCATGACATTGCAGTCTTCCCGCCCCAGCCTGAAAACTGTCCTCATCGCCAGCGGCGTCGTCCTGACCCTGGCGATGGGCGTGCGCCACGGCCTGGGCTTCTGGATGCAGCCGATTTCGCAAGCGAATGGCTGGACGCGTGAAACGTATTCGCTGGCGCTAGCCATGCAAAACCTGATGTGGGGCGTCTTCGGCCCGTTCGCCGGCATGGCGGCCGACCGTTTCGGCACCATGCGCGTCGTCATTGTCGGCGCCATAAGCTACATGGCGGGCCTGGTGTGGATGGCGTTGGTGACGCTACCCACCCTGTTCATCGTCGGCTCGGGTATCTTCATCGGCCTGGCGCTGGCCTGCACGGCCTTTGGCGCCATCAGCGGCATCATCGGCCGTAGCGCACCGCCCGAGCAGCGCTCATGGGCCTTCGGCATCTCGTCGGCGGCCGGCTCCTTCGGCCAGTTCCTGATGATGCCCGTGGAGCAGCAACTGATTTCTGCCGTGGGCTGGCAAAACGCCTTTTACGTGCTGGCCGCGCTGGTGCTGCTGGCGATGATCCCGATGGCCTTCTACCTGCGCGAGCCGCCCGTCACGCACGCCAGCGGTCCGCAGCAAAGCATCGGTGATGCCTTCGGCGAAGCTATCGGCCACCGCTCGTTCTGGCTGCTGCTGGCAGGCTATTTTGTCTGCGGTTTCCAGCTGGTCTTCATCGGCGTGCATTTGCCGGCCTACCTGAAGGACCAGGGATTGATGAATCCGAATATCGCCGTCACGGCGCTGGCGCTGATCGGCCTGTTCAACATCGTCGGTTCCTACTATGCGGGCAAACTCGGTGGCAAAATAGCCAAGCGCTACCTGCTGTCGGCTATCTATGTGACGCGCGCGGTGATCATTGCGCTATTCCTGCTGGCGCCATTGTCGGCGTGGTCGGTGTACCTGTTCGCCGCCGGCATGGGCTTGCTATGGCTGTCGACGGTGCCGCTGACGAACGGCATCATCGCCGGCATC
Source organism: Janthinobacterium sp. UMAB-56 (assembly GCF_900095265.1). Classification (GTDB taxonomy): domain Bacteria; phylum Pseudomonadota; class Gammaproteobacteria; order Burkholderiales; family Burkholderiaceae_D; genus Janthinobacterium. Next base: position 25,186 of record NZ_LT607653.1, read on the forward strand.
TTCGGCGTGAAGCACCTGTCGATGCTGGCCGGGATGGTGTTCTTCTCGCACCAGGTGGGCAGCTTCCTGGGCGCGTGGCTGGGCGGCTACCTGTATGAGCAGCAGGGCAGTTACCACGTCGTGTGGATGATCACCATCGGCCTGGGCTTGCTGGCCGCGCTGATCAACCTGCCCATCGATGAACGCGCCGTCAGGCGTGCGGCGGTGGCCGCGTAATGGCCAGCTGGCGCACATGGCTATGGCGCCTGGCTGGCGCCGCGTTGCTGGCCCTTGTTTTCATGGCGTATTTGCGCCCCGACTTCATGCTCGACCTGGCGAACCGCTTCTGGATGTGCATGTAGGTCCGATTTGGGATGAACGGTTTGACTATTGTTTTTAATGCTAAGGATATTGCCGCCTTTTTTGATGCGGTCACCTTGAGTCGTGGCCACGATTATGCGCGGCGCGGCAAGGTGCTGGCTGTCACTGCCGATGGCGATGAGATCAAAGGCAAGGTTAGCGGGAGCGGCAGGCAAAGCTATCGGCAGACGGTGCGGGTCAAGCCAGGCCCGCGCGGCGTGAGATTCGACGGCGCTTGCAGTTGTCCCATGGATTACAACTGCAAGCATGTGGCGGCGCTCTTGCTAAGTTATCTGGAACTGATCCCGCCGCAGCCCGTGGCCGTGCCTGAGGATGGGTTGACGCCGCCGCTGCTTTCCTGGTTGCGCGGCCTGGCGCAGGCCGTTGCGCCCAAGCCCGTGGTCAAACGTGCCGGCGCTACGGCCAAGGCCATGTATCGCCTGGTGTATGTGCTGATGCCAAATCCTTCTGACAGCCTGGATCTGTTCCTGTGTCGCGCGCGGCTGCGCGTCGGCGGCACCATAGCTTCTGTGTCGGTGCTGGCCAATCTCTACGATATTCGTCATTATCCTCCGGCCTATATGAGCGCAGCCGATCGCTATTCGGCGCATCTGTTTTTTCTGCTGCGCGGAGGCTCCGAGTTTTCCACTGCTGTTGCCGGTGTGCGAGGTGCCATCGGCGCCGAGCTGTTGCAGGATTTGCTGCAAGGGCAGCGGCTGTTCCGCGCCGCCACACGCGATGAATTGAAGGCTGGTCTGCTGACCCCGATGCGGGCTGCCGGCGCGCGCCAGGCGCGCTTGGCTTGGGCCGCGCGCGAGGACGACAGCGTCATGCTGCGCTGGGAGTCGGACGACGGCGTGCCGCTGGAATATGTGTTGGCGACGGAGCCGGCGTGGTTTGTCCAGGCTGGAGAAATCGGGCCGCTGAATTTGCCTGAAGGCCTGGCGGCCCTGGCGCCGAACGATTTGAATTTGCTGGTGGCCAGCGCGCCGCGCGTCGCCGGCAAACAGCGCGCCGCACTGGCGCGTGAAATGCTGTCGCAAGGACTGGACCGAATTGTTGCGCCGCCGCCCGCGCTGCGCAATATTGTCCGGCGCGATATCGCGCCGCGTCCTTTCCTTCTGTTGGCCAGCATCGACAGCGATACAGTGGCCGCGCCGCCGCACGACTTCGCCCTGCTGGCGTTCGATTATGACGGCCTGCGCGCTTCGACCGATGCCGCGCAAAAGCTGCAGCGGCATACCGTCAGCGGCAATGAGACGATCGAGCGCGATATGCAAGCAGAAAGGGCAGCCATGCGCAGCCTGCAAGCGCGCGGTTTTGTCGCTCCCGATGCCGGCATAACGGCACTGCATTCGGTGGCAGGCATACTGCAACTGCCGGGTCAGGCCGCCTGGCTCGATTTTGCCGCGCATGGCGTGCCTGCCTTGCGTCAGCAGGGCTGGCTGATCGAGTACGGTCCCGGCTACCGCTACGATCTGGCCTTGATCGACGACTGGTATGCCGAGGTGGAGGAAGACGGCGAGGGCGGCAACGCCTGGTTCGAGCTGGAACTGGGCATCGTCGTCCATGGGCAGCGCATCGCCTTGTTGCCCGTGCTGCTGCAATGGATACGCGAAGCGCCCGATCACTTCGATCCCGAAGCGCTGGCGCTGCGCGATGATGCCGAACACCTGATCGCCAGCTTGCCCGGGGGCATGCAGGTGGCCCTGCCGTGGAGCCGTATCAAGCCCATCTTGCATACCTTGGGCGAGCTGTATTTCAAGGAGCACGTCGGCGCCGGCCTGCGCTTGCCGGTGCTCGATGCCGCGCGCCTGGCCGAACTGGAAGCGAGCGCGCAGTTGCGTTGGACAGGCGGCGAACGGCTGCGTCAGTCGGGCGCCAGATTGCGCGCTTTTGACGGCATTGCGCCGGTTGCCGCACCGGCTGGCCTGCAAGCGCACTTGCGTGCCTACCAGAGCGAGGGGCTGGCATGGATGCAGTTCCTGCGCGAATATCGTTTCGCCGGCATCCTGGCCGATGACATGGGCTTGGGAAAGACCATCCAGACGCTGTCCCACATCTTGCTGGAAAAGGAGGCCGGCCGGCTGACGTCGCCGGCGCTGGTGGTGGCGCCGACTAGCCTGATGGGCAATTGGCAGGCAGAGGCGGCGCGCTTCGCGCCTGCCCTGCGGGTGCTGCTGTTGCACGGGCCGCAACGCGCACAGCATTTTGAGCAGATGGGGCTATACGACCTGGTGCTGACCACGTATGCGCTGCTGCCGCGCGACGAGGAAGCCTTGCGTCGTCAGCATTTTCATTTGCTGATCCTGGACGAATCGCAATACATCAAGAATAGCAACTCGAAGGCCGCACAGACGGCAGCGCTGCTAGCGGCTACGCACCGTTTGTGCCTGACCGGCACGCCGCTGCAAAATCACCTGGGCGAGTTGTGGGCGCAGTTTCACTTCCTGATGCCAGGCTTGCTGGGAGATCAAAAAACCTTCAACACCGAGTTTCGCAAACCGATAGAAAAGCTTGGCGATGGCGCGCGCAACGCTTTCCTGGTGCGCCGCATCAAACCATTTTTGCTGCGCCGTACCAAGGACAAGGTGGCCAAGGAGTTGCCGGCCAAGACAGAAATGGTGCGCGAAGTCGAACTGGCCGGCGCGCAGCGCGATCTGTACGAAACGGTGCGCCTTGCGATGGCGGAAAAAGTGCGCGCGGCGATCGCCGCCAAGGGCCTGGCGCGTAGCCAGATCGTGATTCTGGACGCCTTGCTCAAGCTGCGCCAGGTCTGTTGCGACCCACGCCTGCTGGCGGGCGCCGGCAAGAAAGGTACGGCGCCGTCGGCCAAGTTGATGGAATTGATGGAGATGCTGGAAGCGTTGCTGGCCGAAGGGCGCAAAGTACTGGTGTTCTCGCAATTTACCAGTATGCTGGCGCTGATCGAAGAGCAGTTGCGCGAGCGCGGCATCAATTACGCCTTGCTGACGGGCGAGACCAGGGACCGCAGCGCGCAGGTCGACACCTTCCAGCAAGGCAGCGTGCCCTTGTTTTTGATCAGTCTGAAGGCCGGCGGTGTCGGCTTGAACCTGACTGCGGCCGATACCGTTATCCACTACGATCCATGGTGGAATCCCGCAGTGGAAAATCAGGCCACCGATCGCGCCTGGCGCATCGGCCAGGACAAGCCGGTATTTGTCTACAAATTGATCGCCAAAGGCACGCTGGAAGAAAAAATCCAGGAAATGCAGCGCCGCAAGGCCGAACTGGCCGATGCCGTCCTGGCCCAAGGTCCGGCGCAAACGCTGGCGATCACGCAAGACGACTTGCAGGAGATTTTCGCGCCCTTGAAAAGCGCTTAGACTTTCAGAAACTCTTCTTTCCCACCCAGCCAGCGCGCCAGGTGCGCTTCCACTGTGGCTGCCGCTGCCGTCGTGGTGGCGTGCAGCAGATCGTGTGCCACGTCGCGCGCCTGGTCGACCAGCCATTGATCCGTTTCCAGGTCGGCGAAGCGCAGCATGGCCTGGCCGGACTGGCGCGCACCGAGAAATTCGCCGGGGCCACGGATTTCCAGGTCGCGGCGGGCGATTTCGAAGCCGTCCGTCGTTTCGCGCATGGTCATCAAACGCTGGCGCGCCACGCCGCCCAGCGGGCCCTGGTACAGCAGCAGGCAGACGCTGGCCGCCGAGCCGCGGCCCACGCGGCCACGCAGCTGGTGCAGCTGCGACAAACCAAAACGTTCGGCATGCTCGATCACCATCAGCGAGGCGTTCGGCACGTCGACGCCCACCTCGATGACGGTGGTGGCCACCAGCACGTGGATATGCCCGGCGATGAAGGCATCCATCACTTCCTGCTTTTCCGCCGGTTTCAATCGGCCATGCACGAGGCCCACCTGCAGCGCGGGCAAGGCTTCGGCCAGCATCATGTAGGTGTCGGTGGCTGTTTGCAGCTGCAGCGCTTCCGATTCCTCGATCAGGGGGCAGACCCAGTACACCTGCCGCCCTTCCAGCGCGGCCGCATACACGCGGGCGATGACTTCGTCGCGCCGGTTCTGGTCGATGGCGCGCGTGACGATGGGGCTGCGTCCGGGCGGCAGCTCGTCGATCACGGATACTTCCAGGTCGGCGTAATATGTCATGGCCAGGGTGCGCGGGATCGGCGTGGCCGACATCATCAACTGGTGCGGCACGGCCGCGCTGTCGCCCTTGTTGCGCAAGGTCAGGCGCTGACCCACGCCGAAACGGTGCTGCTCGTCGACGATGACCAGGCCCAGTTTCGCAAACAGCACGTTGTCCTGGATCAGCGCATGCGTGCCGATCACCAGCTGCGCTTCGCCCGATTCGATCAGGGCCAGCGCCGCCGTTTTTTCTTTTTTCTTCAGGCTGCCCGTCAGCCACGCCACCTTCACGCCCAGCGGCTCCATCCAGGCGGCGATCTTGCGAAAGTGCTGCTCGGCCAGAATCTCCGTGGGCGCCATCAGCGCGGCCTGGTAGCCGCTGTCGATGGCCTGGGTGGCGGACAGCGCCGCCACTACCGTCTTGCCGCTGCCGACGTCGCCTTGCAGCAGACGCTGCATCGGGTAGGGCTGGCGCAAATCGGCGCGGATTTCCTCGAGCACGCGCGCCTGCGCGTCCGTCAGCTTGAAGGGCAGGGCGGCGCCGAAGGATACCGACAGGGTGCCGACGATGGGCAGGGAGGCAGCGCCTTTCGAGCGGCGCGCGCGCTGGGCGCGTTTCAGCGACAGTTGTTGCGCCAGCAGTTCATCGAACTTCATGCGCACCCAGGCCGGGTGCGAGCGGTCCATCAGCGCGCTTTCATCGATGTCCTGCGGCGGATAGTGCAGCAGGCGCACGGCAGCCTGGAAGGGCGACAGCTGCATCTCGCGCAGCAACTGGTCGGGCAAGGTATCCTGCCAGTCGATGCGGCGCATGGCGTCGGCGATCTCGCGCCGCAGGACGTGCTGCGACAGGCCTTCGCCGGACGGATACACGGGCGTCAGCGCCGTGGGCAGCGGCGCGCCCTCGTTGACGACTTTATACGTCGGGTGGACCATCTCGGCGCCGAAAAAGCCGTGTTTGAGTTCGGCGCGCGCGCGTACCCGCGTGCCTTCGGCCAGCTGCTTGACCTGGCTGCCGTAGAAATTCATGAAGCGCAGCAGTAAATTGCCCGTTTCGTCGGCGATCGTCACCAGCAATTGCTTGCGCGGCTTGAAATTGACTTCGCACTTGGTGACGACACCCTCGACTTGCCACGACTCGCCGCCGCGCAGGCAGGCGTCGCGTATGGTGTAGACCTTGGTTTCATCCTCGTAGCGCATCGGCAGGTGCAGCACCAGGTCCATATCGCTGCGCAAGCCCAGTTTGGCCAGCCGGCTTTCCGTGCTGACCACCTTTTTTGCGGCTTTCGGCTTCGCGGCCGGCTTGGCTGCGGGAGGTAGATCGGGCTTTGGATCGGGCATATGGGAGATTTTTGTGCCGCTAGCGTAAAATAGAGGGTTGTCCGGCACACCCTGTGCGTACCGCAGTCGTAGTTGTTGCGGCGGATTATTGTAATGCCTGTATAGGCGCACAGTATAGTGCCAGATGTTCCATTGCGCACTCCTAATCATTTTTGACGTACTTTTGAAGCAAAACGCATGTATTCGCTTTCCGATTTCGATTTTAATTTGCCGCAAGAAAACATTGCGCAAACTCCGTTGGCCGAGCGCAGCGCCTCGCGCCTGTTGCATCTGGACGGCGACGCCCTGGTCGACCGCCAGTTCGCTGACATCGTCGGGCTGTTGCAAGCGGGCGACCTGCTGGTGATGAACGATACGCGCGTGCTGAAAGCGCGCTTCTTCGGTGTCAAGGAAAGCGGCGGCAAGATCGAGGCGCTGGTCGAGCGCGTGCTCGATGAGCGAACCGTGCTGGCCCAGGTGCGCGCCTCGAAGTCGCCGCCGCCCGGTTGCCGCATCCGCCTGGCCGACGCCTTCGATGTGACGGTGGGCCAGCGCGCCGGCGAGTTCTTTACGCTGCACTTCGAGGCCGACGTGTTCGAACTGATCGAGGCGCATGGCCGTTTGCCCCTGCCGCCTTACATCGAGCACGATGCGGACGAATTTGACGAGACGCGCTACCAGACCGTGTTCAACAAGGTGCCGGGCGCTGTCGCTGCGCCAACGGCCGGCCTGCATTTCGATCAGGCCCTGCTCGACCAGCTGAAAGCGAAGGGCGTCAACTTTGCCTATGTCACCCTGCACGTGGGTGCGGGCACCTTCCAGCCCGTGCGCACGGAAGTGCTGGCCGAGCACAAGATGCATACCGAGTGGTACACCATGGCGCAGGATACCGTCGACGCCGTGCGCGCCGCGCAGCGTGCCGGGCGCGATGTGGTCGCCGTCGGCACGACCAGCTTGCGCGCGCTGGAATCGGCCTCGCAAAGCGGCCAGCTGGTGGCGGGCAGCGCCGATACGGCCCTGTTCATCACGCCCGGCTATGCCTTCAAGACGGTGACGCGCCTGATCACCAACTTCCATTTGCCGAAGTCGACCCTGCTGATGCTGGTGTCGGCCTTTGCCGGCTATGCGCCGATCCGCAGCGCCTACGCGCATGCGATCGCGCAGAACTACCGTTTCTTCAGTTATGGCGACGCGATGCTGCTGACCACGCAATCGCGCGCTCCGCTGAACCTTGATACTCCCGTGAAAGACTGACATGCTGGAATTTACTTTACTCAAGACCGACACGAGCGGCCTGACCAAGGCACGCCGCGGCACCCTGAAACTCAACCATGGCGTCGTACAGACGCCGATCTTCATGCCAGTGGGTACTTACGGCTCCGTGAAAGCCATGTCGCCGCTGGAACTTAATGAGATCGACGCGCAGATCATTTTGGGCAATACGTTTCACCTGTGGTTGCGCCCTGGTAACACCGTCATGGAAAAATTCGGCGGCTTGCATGGCTTCATGGGCTGGAACAAGCCTATCCTGACCGATTCGGGCGGCTTCCAGGTGTTTTCGCTGGGTGCCATGCGCAAGATCACGGAAGAGGGCGTGCATTTCAATTCGCCGATCAACGGCGATAAACTGTTCCTCTCGCCGGAAGTGTCGATGCAAGTGCAGCGCGTCTTGAATTCCGACATCGTCATGCAGTTCGACGAGTGCACGCCGTACGAGATCCAGGGCCGCCCGGCCACCATCGAAGAAGCGGCCAAGTCGATGCGCATGTCCTTGCGCTGGGCGCAGCGTTCGAAGGACGAGTTCCACCGCGGTGAAAACCCGAATGCGCTGTTCGGCATCGTGCAAGGCGGCATGTTCGAGATGCTGCGCGACGAGTCCCTGGCCAAGCTGGAAGAGATCGATTTCCCCGGTATCGCCATCGGCGGCCTGTCCGTTGGCGAACCGAAGGAAGACATGATGCGCATGCTGGCCCACGTGGGCCCGCGCCTGCCTGCCAACAAGCCGCATTACCTGATGGGCGTGGGCACGCCGGAAGACCTGGTGGCCGGCGTGTCGAACGGCATCGATATGTTCGACTGCGTCATGCCGACGCGCAATGCCCGCAATGGCTGGCTGTTCACCCGTTTTGGCGACATCAAGATCAAGAACGCCAAGTACAAGGAAGACCAGGCCCCGCTCGACGAGACCTGCAGCTGCTACGCCTGCCGCAATTTCTCGCGCGCCTACCTGCACCATTTGCACCGCTCCAAGGAAATCCTCGGCGCGCGCCTCAATACCATCCATAACCTGCATTACTACCTGGATCTGATGCGCCAGATGCGCGAGGCGCTGGACGAAGACCGTTTCCACGCGTTTACGCTGCAATTCCATGCGGAACGCGCACGCGGAACTTAAGAAGTGCTTAGGTTCATGGGCCGCGAGGCCCTGAGCTGAGGTTTTCGAGATTGGTGCTTGGACTGGGGCGATAAAGCATTGCATAATGCTTTTTTAGCCCCATTTGAATCTGCCATGCCTGCAATTGAGGGGATGGCCTTTTGTCAATGCTAGAATACAGCGCTGTTTTTTCAAACTGATTAGAACTGGAGTCACCGTGTTTTTCATTTCCAACGCTTATGCGCAAGCCCCAACCGAAGCCCTGGGCCTCGGCGGCAACCTGACCAGCTTCCTGCCGCTGGTATTGATGTTCGTGGTCATGTATTTCCTGATGATCCGCCCACAGCAAAAACGCGCCAAAGAACAACGGGCGATGATGGACGCGCTGGCCAAGGGTGACGAAGTCGTCACCGCCGGTGGCATGCTGGGCCGTGTTGTCAAGGTAGTGGACGCTTACGTCACCATCGAAGTGGCGGCCAGCACCGAAATCACCGTGCAAAAGAGCTCCATTACCACCTTGCTGCCTAAAGGCACCCTGAAGGCACTGTAATTCCTCGCCGTCATTGCTGCGGCAATGATAGACCCGGGGCGGCTATCGGCCGCCCCTCGCGACGCCTCCGACGCTCAACACTGAACGCTGAATCACTATGAATCGCTATCCTGCCTGGAAATACATCATCATCGTCGTCGCCTTATTGCTGGGCGCACTCTATACGGCGCCCAATTATTTCGGTGAGTCACCGGCGCTGCAAGTAACCAGCGGCAAGTCGACCGTCAAAGTGACGGGCGAGCTGATGACGCAAGTCGAGCAAATATTGACGAAAGAGAACGTCAAGTCGGAAGGTGTCACCATGGATGGCGCCGGCAATCTGGCCTCCGTACGCGTGCGTTTCGCCGATCCCGACACCCAGTTCAAGGCGAAACTGGTGCTGGAAAAGGACTTGAATACGGATGCCAGCGACCCTGCTTACATCGTGACGGTCAATCTGCAAGCCAATACACCGATGTGGATGCAAAAACTGCATGCCTTGCCGATGTTCCTGGGCCTGGACTTGCGCGGCGGCGTGCACTTCCTGATGCAGGTCGATGCGAAAGCCGTACTGAACAAGAAAGTCCAGGGCGTCCAGTCCGCCTCGCGTAGCGTCTTGCGCGACAAGAATATCCGCCACGCCGGCATCGAGCGCGTGGGCGACAGCGTGCAGATCAACTTCCGTGACGCGGAAACGCGCCTGAAGGCAAAGAATGTGTTGTCCGACCAGATGACGGAACTGGCGTTCGCCGATGCGGGCGAAGGCAGCGATTTGAAACTGAACATCACCCTGAAACCGGCCGCACTGAAGGCGACCATCGATGAAGGCGTGAAACAGAATATTTCCACCCTGTCCAAGCGCGTCAACGAGCTGGGTGTGGCCGAGCCGCTGATCCAGCAGCAAGGTCCTGACCGCATCGTGGTGCAACTGCCTGGCGTGCAGGACGTGGCCCGCGCGAAAGCCATCATCGGCCGCACGGCCACGCTGGAAGTGCGCCTGGTCGATGAAAGCATCGTGCCTGGCACGGAACTGTCGAGCGCCATTCCGTTCAACTCGGAATTGTTTACCGTTGGCAAGGGCGTCCCTGTCGTGCTGGCGAAAGACGTGATCCTGACGGGCGACTATATCTCCAGCGCGACGGCCAGCTTCGACCAGAACCAGCAAGCGGCAGTGTCGATCGACCTGAACGGCGACGGCGGACGCAAGATGCGCGAAGCGACGCGCGAACGCGTAGGCAAGCGCATGGCCATCGTGCTGTTTGAAAAGGGCAAGCCGGAAGTGCTGTCGGTCGCGACCATCCAGCAGGAACTCGGTTCGCGCTTCCAGATCACCGGCATGGGCGGCGCGGAAAACGCGAATGAACTGGCGCTGCTGCTGCGCTCGGGCGCCCTGTCCGCACCGATGACCGTCATCGAAGAACGCACGATCGGACCGCAGCTGGGCGCGGAAAACATCGCCAAGGGTTTCCACTCGACCTTGTACGGCTTCATCGCCATCGCCATCTTCATGATCGCCTACTACATGCTGTTCGGCGCCTTCAGCGTGCTGGCCCTGGCCACCAACCTGCTGTTGTTGATCGGCTTGTTGTCGATGATACAGGTGACTCTCACACTGCCCGGTATCGCCGCTATTGCGCTGGCGCTGGGCATGGCGATTGACGCCAACGTGCTGATCAATGAACGTATCCGCGAAGAGCTGCGCGCCGGCAATACGCCGCAAGCGGCGATCGCTGCCGGCTTCGACCGCGCCTGGGCCACGATTCTCGATTCGAACGTGACCACCCTGATCGTCGGCCTGGCACTGCTGGCCTTCGGTAGCGGCCCGGTGCGCGGCTTCGCTGTCGTGCATTGCCTGGGTATCCTGACCTCGATGTTCTCGTCCGTCTTCGTCTCGCGCGGCGTGGTCAACCTCTGGTATGGCCGCAAGAAAAAGCTGACGACCTTGTCGATCGGCACGGTGTGGGTGCCGGGCACCAGCAAATAAGCCGCGGCCCCGACTCACCCAATAGCGTCAACAGCGATAGCGTCCGGCGGCACAGCCGGCGGACGCACAGAATAGAACTCAGAGGATTTCATGGAATTTTTCCGGATCAAAAAAGATATTCCCTTCATGCGCCATGCGTTGATTTTCAACGTCATTTCGGCGGTGACCTTCCTTGCCGCCGTCTTCTTCCTGGTGCACAAGGGCTTGCACCTGTCCGTGGAATTCAAGGGTGGCACCGTGATGGAGGTGAAATACCCCAAGGCGGCCAACCTCGAAGGCATACGCGGCACCCTGATCGCCATGGGCTATGAAGAGCCGGGCGTGACCAGCTTCGACACGGCGCGTGACGTGATGATCCGCCTGCCGGTGGAAAAAGGCGTCAGCGCCGCGAACACCTCGCTGCGTGTGTTTGAATCTCTGTGCAAGGCCGAACAAGGTACGACCAAGGCCATCGATACCGTCACTGAAAAGGGCGAGCATGTGCTCAAGAGCGCGTGCATGGACGCCGCTGGCAGCGAGGCAGTGGTGTTGCAGAAAGTCGAATTCGTCGGCCCGCAAGTGGGCGAGGAACTGGCGCAGAACGGCTTGAACGCGCTGGTGGTGGTGATTATCGGCGTGATGATCTACCTGGCCATCCGCTTCGAATGGAAATACGCCGTCTCGGCCATTATCGCCAACTTGCACGACGTGGTGATCATCCTGGGCTTCTTCGCTTTCTTCGAGTGGGAATTCTCGCTGACGGTACTGGCGGCCATCCTGGCGGTGCTCGGCTATTCGGTCAATGAATCGGTGGTGATTTTTGACCGTATCCGCGAAAACTTCCGCAAGCAGCGCAAGTCCAGCGTGCATGAAGTGATCGACAGCGCGATCACCAGCACCATTTCGCGTACCATCATCACCCACGGTTCGACCCAGATGATGGTGCTGTCGATGCTGGTCTTCGGTGGCCAGACCCTGCACCACTTCGCACTGGCGCTGACCATCGGTATCTGCTTCGGTATTTACTCGTCCGTATTCGTCGCGGCCTCGATCGCCATGTGGCTGGGCGTCAAGCGCGAAGACTTGATCAAGCCGGTCAAGGAAAAAGACGAAACCGACGGCGCCGTGGTGTAAGCGCGGTTTTTTTTGCAGCTTGAATGGAAGAACGATCACCGTCTGCGGTGGTCGTTTTTTTTTGTGGTGGATGACGATGAAGCATTTTTTATGGCTAGCGGTGATGGCGGGCGTGACGGCATTTGCCGGCGCCGCCGATTTCAGCCGCACCGGCAGTGACAGCATCGCCATGCGCGGCCCGATTGCCGATGGCGACGTGGGCAAGCTGCGCCTGCTGGCCACGCCCGGCACCACGCTGTTGCGCGTGAATAGCGATGGTGGTGATCCGCAGGCGGCGATGCAGCTGGGGCGCTACCTGCGCCAGCGGCAATGGCGTCTCGCCATCGACACGGTGTGCACGGGCAGTTGTGCCCTGTATGTCTTCCCGGCCGCGCAGCGCAAGCACATTCCCGCCGATGCCGTACTGGCGCTGCAGGAATCGGCTTTCCTGCGCGCGCAGGCGGACCAGGAACAGATGCGCCGCAGCCTGCGCGAGGCGGGCGTGGCGGCCGAGGACCTGGACCGTGAAACGGCGGCACTGGCGACCCGATTGGCCCGCACGGCGGGGCTGGAAGCGGCGTTTGCGGCCGAGCTGGGCATTGCCCCCGCCTTTTACCGCGATTTCCGCCAGGTGGCGACGCAGGCCGATGGCGTGCGCCAGCGCTTTCCCGACCAGGAGGCGGCCGTCTACTGGTGGCCGGCCGCCGCCCGCTTGCAGCGCTGCTACGGCATCGCCGGCGTGCAAGAGGGGCCGCGCACGGCGCGCCTGGCGCCGGACGGTTATCTGTACGTACCTGCCCTGTCCGCCCTGGTGATGGGTGATCAGGCCTTGCAGGACTGCCCATGAGCCGCAGCGGCCGTTTGTTCCTGCTGATGGACGCCATGCGCGCCAGGCGCGTGCCCGTCACGGCGGCCCAGCTGGCGCAGCAGCTGGGCGTATCCGAGCGCACGATTTACCGCGATATCCAGACCCTGGCCGAACTGGGTGCCCCCTTGCAGGGCGAGGCAGGCATCGGCTATGTGATGCGCCGCGGCGCTTTTTTGCCGCCGCTGATGTTCGGCGCCGACGAACTGGAAGCGCTGGTGCTGGGCGCGCGCTGGGTGCGCCGCCAGGGCGATGCGGGCCTGGCGCAGGCGGCCAGCAATGCCCTGGCGAAGATAGCGGCCGCTTCGCCGCGCGACCTGCGCGACAGCATGGCAGAGACCAGCCTGTGGGTGCCGCTGGGGCGCCCCGCCGATGGCGCGCAGCCGACCGACCTGCATGTGCAGCCGGTGCGCGAGGCGATCCGCTACGAACAGAAACTCACGCTCGCATATCAGGATGAGCACGGCAGCGCCACCTCGCGCATGGTGTGGCCGTTTGCCCTGGCCTTTTTTGAAGGCAAGCGCCTGTTGGCCGCCTGGTGCGAACTGCGCGGCGATTACCGGCATTTCCGCATCGACCGCATCGCCAGCGTGCAGCGGCATGAAGAGCGCTATCCCACGCGCCGCTACGCTTTGCTCGACACCTGGCGCAAGGCGCATGATATTGATCCGGAATCCTGAGATTTTCTCCTGACAAAAACTGTCAGTGGCTGCTTCTACGATGGTGGCTTCTTTACTCACCGGAGCCATCTACCATGCGCCTGTACCATCACCCCATGTCCTCGAATGCCCGCCGTGCCCTGATGACGGCGATCCACCTCGGCTTGCCCCTGGAACTGGCGGAAGTCGACCTGATGAATGCGGATGACCGCCGCCGCCTGGCCGAGCTGAACCCGAACGGCAAGGTGCCCGTGCTGGCCGATGGCGATTTCCTGCTGTGGGAATCGTGCGCCATCATGCAATACCTGGCCGAGCAAGTGCCGGGCCAGACGCTTTATCCGCAGGCGCCACAGCCCCGCGCCGATGTCAACCGCTGGCTGTTCTGGGCCGCGCAGCATTTCGCGCCGGCCATCAGCGTGCTGGCCTGGGAACGCGCCTGGAAGGGCATGACGGGCAATGGTCCGGCGGATCCGCTGGAAGAGGCGCGCGGCGAGCGCGCACTGCATGCCTGCGCCGTGGTGCTGGACGCGCACCTGGCCCAGCGCAGCTGGCTTGGCGGGGACGCCTTGACGCTGGCCGATTTCGCCGTGGCCGCGCCGCTGATGTACAGCGAAGCCGTGCGCTTGCCGGTGGCGCAGTACCAGCATATCCAGGCGTGGTTTGCCCGTGTGCGGCAGTTGCGCGCCTGGCAGGAAACGGAGGTAGCGCTGTTGCCGGGGTAAATTGCATGCTAAGTGTGCCAGCGCACGGAGCCGGCGTGGCGCACCGCATAAGATGGAGCTGTCTCTTTCAGGACATCCCTAGCTTTGGACTTTACCCGCTTTCGAGCGGGTTTTTTTTTGTCCGGGGCAAAATAGGCTTGATAATTTGCTCATCGCCGCACAGATGGGGCGCACCCCACGTCCAGAAGGTACGCCATGTTCATGCCACGCCATCCGAAACCCCTGTTGAGCACAAGGGCGGTCGCCACGCAAGTTGTCCAGCAAAAGCAGGAAACGAAGGCCATGGACAAGCACGTGCTGATCGTCGAAACGCGCAAGCCGGCGGCGCCGCCGCCAGCGAGCAAGAAGCCGGCAGGCTAGTGCACGAGCACCTTCAGCAGCGACTGCACTTCGTCGTCCGATTCTTCCATGATGCTCGACAGCATCGCATCGTCGCCGATCAGGCAATCGATGCTGCCCGCAGCGCGGGCGGCCCGCACGGCGATGGCGGCCGGGCTTTCGTTGAGGGGCGACGAGACGGGCGCCAGGTCATTCGCCAGCAACAGGGTGTCGCCCAGCGATTCGGGTGGAATGGCGCGCAAGCCTTCCCACAGCGCTTCGATGGCGCCCATCACCGCTTCCGGCACCTTCAGTTTCGTCAAGACGCCATGGCCGATGGCTTGTTCGCCATGTTCCATCCAGTCCTGCGGTTCGCCGTCGAGGATGCCGGGGAATTCGGCCGCGCGCGACAGCAGATAAAAACCGCCCACTTCATGCATGATGCCGGCAAACAGGGCCGTATCGGGGTCGACCCGGGTGACGCGGCGTGCCAGCACCTGCGACAGGGCCGCCACGTGGGCCGTATGCTCCCACAGCTGGTTGGCCTTCGCTTGCAGCGCCGGATCGGTGATGGTGCTGCCCAGCTGGCGCACGATCAGCGATGCCACCACCGATTGCAAGGTACGCACGCCGAGTCGCTGCACGGCGTTGCGTACGCTGGTGATTTCATTGCCGGAGCGGTTGAACGCCACGGAATTGGCGATGGCCACCGTGCGCGCGGCCAGCAGCGGGTCGGCCTGCACCAGCTTGGCGGCGGCCTCGATATGGCAGTCGGGATCAGCCAGCGCCTCTTGCAGCTTGAGCGAAGCGTCCACATTGGCAGGAAAGGTCAGCTCGCCACGAGCGGCTTGTGCGGCGATGCTTTTAAAGGCGTCGAGTCTGTTCATTGAAAAAATTATACTCGCAATATTTCCGTACGGAACTTTTTAACCGTGATCTTTTCGTAAACAGCTTGGCAAAAGGCAAACAAAGCCACGTAAACGGGAAAAGGGCGTGCCCCTGTCCCGGCGGCACGCCCTTTTTCGACAAGACGAGCGTGATCAGTCAGCTTCGCTAAATATGGCGTCACAGCCTTCGATCAGTTCGTCGCTGTCTTCCAGTTCGTCCGTCAGGCCCAGGTCGAACAATTCCTCGACAGCATTCATGAAGCTGTTGTGCTTGGTGGCGCCGATCAGGCGGTAGATTTCGCCGTCTTCGTTGCGTACGCCGATGATCAGCTTTTCCTGGCGTACCAGTTCCGGCGTGCTGGCGTTGAGCAGCAGGTTGCCGATGATGTGTTTATCGAAATGAGCGGGCTTTTTGCCTTCGAGCAATGTGGTTTTCAACTTGGTTTCCTTTGTCTTGTTTGAATGTCTGTGCTTGGTGAATGGTCAGCCGTTGCCATGGGCGATGGCGTGTTTCAGGCCCGCCAGGGTGGTTTCCAGACGCATGAAATCGTCTTCGGTATAGCCCTCGAACAGGCGTTGCCCCTCGTTTGTCAGCTTGGGGAACACGTCATGGAATACCTGTTCCCCTTCGCCGCTCAGGCGCACGTAATAGGAGCGCTTGTCGCGTGGGCAACGTTCGCGCACCACCAACCCCTTTTGTTCCAGCCGCTCCACCACGCCCGTCAAGGTGCCCTTGGTAATCAGGGTTTTCTGGCCCAGTTCCTTGTAGGACATGCCACAGGTGTTGCCGAGCGTGGCGATGATGTCGAATTGCGCATGCGTCAAGCCGTACTGGCGCACGAAGTCGCCAGAAAACCGCTCGAAGCCTTGCATGCATTCGGCCAGCAGCCGGATACTCTTTAAATATCGTTCACCCATGGCGGTGATTATATCCTTCCGCTGGGCTTTTTTCCGCCGCGCCAGGAAGTGCCCTTGCACGAGGGTCTGGATGGGGCGGAAGTCCGGTATCATGTGGGCAACTCAGCCCTTGCCCCTGGCCCGCCTCGCCGATGTCCTTCGCTAATCTTTCCCGTATCGGCCTCGACAAACCGCTGCGTTTGCTGCTGGTCCATGCCGGCGATGCCGCGTCGATTACCTGGGCCGGCCTGGTGCAGCCGCTGCGCCTGTGCGCGCGGGCGCTGGGGCCCGCTGCCCTGCAATTGGACGAGCGCACGCCGGAACAGGTGGCTGCGCAGGGCGGCAACTGGCATATCGCCCTGCTGGTGGCCGATGAAACGGAAGCGCCGCTGCGCGCCGAGCTGTGCCGGGCCGTGATCGAGCGCTGCCGTTCGGCGCCATTCTGGGGCGGCGTGGGCGCGGCCGTGCTGTGGCTGGCCGATGCCGGCGTCATGGACGGCGTGCGTATCGCCTTGCCGTGGGCCCTGTACGCCGACGCGGAAGCGAAGGCGGAACGGGCCATTTTGACGCCTCATCTATTCGACATCGACGGTCCGCACCTCACCTGCTGCGGCGGTGCGGCCAGCATCGACTTTTCGCTGACCCTGATCGAGACCATCTTTGGCGCCGACGTGCAGGCGCTCGTCAAGGAAGCCTTGTGCGTGGACAAGGTGCGCGGCAAGGAAGAGCGCCAGCGCGTGGCCCTGCAGGCGCGTTTCGGCGTGTTGCAGCCGAAACTTTCTGAAGCGGTGACCTTGATGGAAGCCAATATCGAGGAGCCGCTGTCGACGGACGACATCGCCAGCCTGGTGGGCCTGTCGCGGCGCCAGCTCGAGCGGCTGTTCAAGCAATACCTGGGCAGCCTGCCATCGCGCTACTACCTGGAGTTGCGCCTGCAGCGCTCCAGGCAATTGTTGCTTGATACGCATTATTCCATCGTGCAAGTGGGCCTGATGTGCGGCTTTTCCTCGGGCTCGCACTTTTCCACGGCCTTTGGCACCCTGTTTGGCAATACCCCCCGCGAAGAGCGGCAAAGAAAACTCCTGCCGCCAGCCTAGTCAGCGGCAAGGCAGCTGTGATGAATTGTGAAAATCCTTGTCGCAGATTCAAAAGAGTTTTAGCATCCCGCTTTTTATAATGCAGTACACACGTAGCTGTCGTAGCTGCGGAGTACCTAACATATTGATGGGGAAATGCTATGAATGCCAAGCTTGATTCGACCGTAACGGCTCGTCCAGTCACCCGGGAAACCTTTGACCAGGTCCTCGTTCCTACCTACGCCCCTGCAGCCATGGTGCCCGTGCGCGGTTCCGGACTGGATCTGTGGGATCAGTCAGGCAAGCATTACCTCGATTTCACCTCCGGCATCGCCGTCAACAGCCTGGGCCACTGCCATCCAGTGCTGGTCGACGTGCTGACCAAGCAAATCAATAATTTGTGGCATTTGGGCAACGGCTACACCAACGAGCCTGTGCTGCGCCTGGCGCTGGCCCTGACGGAAGCGACCTTCGCCGACCGCGCCTTCTTCTGCAACTCGGGCGCGGAAGCCAATGAAGCGGCCCTGAAACTGGCGCGCAAGTACGCCCACACCAAGTTTGGTGCACACAAGTCGCGCATCATCTCGTGCTTCAGCTCCTTCCACGGCCGCACCCTGTTTACGGTGTCCGTCGGTGGCCAGGCCAAGTACACGGAAGGCTTCGAGCCGCTGCCGCAAGAGATCAACCACATCGCCTACAACGACATCGAAGCGGCGCGCGCCGCCATCGGCGATGACGTGTGCGCCGTGATCGTCGAGCCGGTACAAGGCGAAGGCGGCGTGGTGCCGGGCAATCCGGAATTCCTCAAGGAACTGCGCGCCCTGTGCGACAAGACCGGCGCCCTGTTGATTTTCGACGAAGTCCAGTGCGGCATGGGTCGCACTGGCGCGTTGTTCGCCTACATGGGCTACGGCGTCACGCCGGACATCCTGACGGCCGCCAAGGCGCTGGGCAACGGCTACCCGATCGGCGCCATGCTGACCACCGAAGAACTGGCGCATACTCTGGCCGTCGGTACCCATGGCACCACCTATGGCGGCAACCCGCTGGCCGCTACCGTGGCCTTGAGCGTGCTGGAAACGATCAACACACCGGCGTTCCTCGCGCGCGTGAAAGAAGCGAGCGTCAACACCATCGCCATGCTGCAAGGCTTGATCACGGATTACCCGCAAGTGTTCTCCGTCGTGCGCGGCAGCGGTTTGCTGCTGGGCCTGGTCGTCAGCGATGCCTACAAAGGCCGCGCGAAAGACATCCAGAAAGCGGCCGAAGCGCAAGGCTTGATGGTGCTGATCGCCGGCATGGACGTGGTGCGCCTGGCGCCGGCCCTGATCGTCTCGGACGAACAGATTGCCGAAGCGGGCCGTTTGCTGCGCGCCGCCATCGACGGCCTGCTGAAAGCCTGAGGCTAGCCTCGCTCCCTGTTTGATCACCGGCCCGCCGCTATGCTGCGGGCCGGCTTGGTTCTACCCGGGTTTTCAGCCCCAGTATTGTCTGCATTGAAGGAGTACCCATGTATGTTGTCCGTCCGGTAGAAATTGCGGATATTGCAGCCCTCGAAGCGCTGGCCGCAGTCACCATGCCGGGTGTCCATACCCTGCCGAAGACGCGCGAAAAAATCGCCGCCTCCGTCGAGCGCTCCATCGCCTCGTTTGCCGCCCATGTCGACATCCCCAGCGAAGAGTCGTATCTCTTCGTGCTTGAATCCCTGCTCGACAAGAGCATCTTTGGTACGGCCGCGATCTTCGCCTCGGCCGGCTCGAACGGCACCTATTTTTCATTCCGCAACGACGTCATCCAGCAAGTCTCGCGTGACCTGAACATCAGCCACAGCGTGCATGCGCTGACCCTGTGTTCCGAGCTGACGGCGTACTCCCAGCTGTCCGGATTTTATGTGCGCAACATGGAGCAGGCAGGCCTGGAAGCGGCCCTGCTGTCGCGCGCGCGGCTGCTGTTTGCCGTGCTGGCGCCGCATCGCTTCGGCGACCGCTTCTTCGTGCCGCTGGCCGGCATCACGGATGCCAACGGCCAGTCGCCATTCTGGGATGCGCTAGGCCGCAAGTTCTTCCAGATGGATTTCCTCGATGCCGAAAAAGTCATCGGCGGCGCGCGCAATCGCACCCTGATCGTCGAACTGATGCCGCACTACCCCGTGTATGTGCCGCTGCTGCCCGGCGACGCGCAGGCAGCCATGGGCCAGATCCACCCGAGCGGCGAACTGGCTTTCAATTTGCTGACGGAAGAAGGCTTTGAAGCAGACGATTACATCGACATCTTCGATGGCGGTCCGATCCTGCAGGCGCACAAGCATGCGCTGCGCTCGTTTACCGGCTCGCTCACGCGCCGCGTCGTCGCCGGCATCACGCCCAGCCGCACGGGCCTGAAAGTGCATTACGCGGTCGCTTCGGGCGCGGAACGCAACTTCCGCGCCGTTACCTTTACCTGCGATGCGCTCGAAGCGCAGGACACCGTCGGCTTGCCGCCCGAGCTGCTTGAAGCGCTGGCCGTTGCCGAAGGCGACAGCGTCATTTGCGTGCGCATCTAACCGAGAGAACATTATGCTAGTAGTACGCGCCATCAACGCTTCTGACCTGGACGCCCTGTACGGCCTGGCCAGCCAGGTCGGCACCGGCATGACCACCCTCAAGCCGGACATGAAAATGCTGGGCGACCGCCTGGCCATCGCCTGCGCTTCGTTCGCCGAAACCATCCCGCCCGAAAAGCGCGACTACATGTTTGTCATGGAGGATACGGACACGGGCCGCCTGGCCGGCGTGTGCGCCATCAAGGGCGCCGTGGGACTGGAAGAACCGTTCTATAACTACCGCATCGGCACCCTGGTCCATTCCAGCCGCGAACTCGACGTGTTCACGCGCATGGAAACGCTGTACCTGTCGAACGACCTGACGGGCAGCACGGAACTGTGTTCGCTGTTTTTGCACCCCGACTACCGCAGCGGCAACAATGGCAAGCTGCTGTCGAAAAGCCGTTTTCTGTTCATCGCCCAATTCCCGCAGCTGTTCACGGAAAAGCTGATCGCTGAAATGCGCGGCTACCAGGCGCCGGACGGCAGTTCGCCGTTTTATGAAGGCCTGGGCCGCCATTTCTTCAAGATGGATTTCCACCACGTCGACGACTTGACGAGCCTGGGCAAGAAATCGTTCATCGCCGAACTGATGCCGCGCCAACCGATGTACGTGGCCTACCTGCCAGACGAAGCGCAGGAAGTCATCGGCAAGGTGCATCTGAGCACGGCGCCCGCGCGCCGCCTGCTGGAACAGGAAGGCTTGCACTTCGAAGGCTATGTCGACATTTTCGACGCCGGTCCCGTGCTGCAGGCGCGCGTGTCCGAGTTGCGCGCCATGCGCGACAGCATGCCGGCCGTGCTTGATGCAGCGACTGTGCCTGCGCTTGATGCCTGCGAGGTGGCGCCAGCCGAGCCTTACCTGGTGTCGAACACCGACTTGAAAGATTTCCGCATGATCGTCACCAGCGCCAATCCGCATAGCGGCAAGATCGCGCTCGATGACGATGAACTGCATCTGCTGCGCTGCCATAACGGCGACACCGTGCGCACCTTGTCACTCAACCCGAGGAAGCATCCCCATGTCTAAATCGTCCAACCTTCATTCATCCACCGCAGTCTCGAACTTCATCAACGGCGCCTGGCTGCCAGGCACGGGCCGTGAATTGCTCACCATCGATCCGTCGAACGGCAAGCAGACCTGGGCCAGCCTGGAAGCGACGGAAAACGAAGTCGAACAGGCGTGCCAGGCCGCCCGCGCAGCCTTCGAGAACTGGGCCGATACGCCCGTCGACGAACGCATCGCCATCTGCGTACGCTTTCGCGAACTGCTCAAGGAGCATGCCGAAGCGCTGGCGCTGCTGATCTCGGAAGAAGTGGGTAAGCCTTTGTGGGAGTCGCGCACGGAAGTGGCCACCATGGCCAACAAGATCGATATCTCGGTGCAGTCGTACAATGCGCGTACGGGCATCACGCAAAGCAAGATCGCCGACGGCGACGCCGTGCTGCGCCACCGCCCGCATGGCGTGTTCGGCGTGTTTGGTCCATACAATTTTCCAGGCCACCTGCCCAACGGCCACATCGTCCCGGCCCTGATTGCCGGTAACACCATCGTCTTCAAGCCCAGCGAATATGCGCCGCGCACGGCTGTCAAAACCGTGCAGCTGTGGCAGCAGGCCGGCTTGCCGAACGGCGTCGTCAACCTCGTCAACGGCGGGCGCGACACGGGCGTGGCCCTGGGCGCCAATCCGCACCTCGATGGCGTGCTGTTTACGGGTTCCTGCCAGACGGGCATCAGCCTGCACCGCCAGTTCGGCGGCCAGCCGGGCAAGATGCTGGCGCTGGAAATGGGCGGCAACAACGCCCTGGTCGTATGGGATGTGAAGGATGTCGACGCGGCCGTGCACCACGCGATCTTCTCCGCCTTTGTCTCGGCAGGCCAGCGTTGCACCTGCGCGCGCCGTCTGGTGGTACAGGACAACGCTGCCGGTGCTGCCTTCGTCGCGCGCCTGGTGGAAGTGGCCGCGAAACTGGGCATCGGCGCCTCCGACGCCCAGCCGCAGCCTTTCATGGGCCCCGTGGTGTCGAGTGCCGTGGCCGCGCGCCTGCTGCAGGCGCAGGCGGACATGGTCGCCAAGGGTGGCACCACCCTGCTGCAGATGCGCCAGTTGAATCCCGAGGCGGGCTTTGTCACGGCCGGCATCGTCGACGTCACCAATGCGGTCGGCATCCCCGACGAAGAATGGTTCGGCCCCCTGCTGCAGGTGATCCGCGTGGCCGATTTCGATGCGGCCATGAAGGTCGCCAACGCCACCGAATTCGGCCTGGCCGCCGCCTTGCTGTCCGACGATCCGGCCCTGTGGCAAACGTTTCAGACGCGCGCACGCGCCGGCATCATCAACTGGAACCGTCCGACCACGGGCGCGGCCAGCACGGCGCCGTTCGGCGGCATCGGCAAGTCGGGCAACCATCGTCCGAGCGCCTATTACGCGGCCGATTACTGCGCCTACCCGGTTGCTTCGATCGAGAACAGCGTACTGGAAATGCCGTCCAAGCTGTCGCCCGGCCTGAATTTTTAAGGAAACCCCATGCACAGCACGCGCGAATACAATTTTGACGGCCTGGTCGGGCCATCGCATAACTATGCCGGACTCTCGTTCGGCAACGTGGCCTCGTTCAGCAATGTGAAAAGCGCCTCGAATCCGAAGCAGGCCGCCCTGCAGGGCCTGGCCAAGATGCGTGCGCTCGCCGCGCGTGGCTTTGCGCAAGCCTTGCTGCCGCCGCAGGACAGGCCCAATTTCCGCTTGCTGCGCTCCATCGGTTTCACGGGCACGGACGCCGAGGTGCTGGCGCGCGCCTACAAGGAGTCGCCCGTCATCCTGGCCTGCGCCTATTCCGCCTCTCCCATGTGGACGGCGAACGCCGCCACGGTCAGCCCGTCGGCCGACACGCAGGATGGCCGCGTGCATTTCACGGCCGCCAACCTGAATAACAAGCTGCACCGCGCCTTCGAGCACGCGCAGTCGGCGCGCAGCCTGCGCGCCATTTTCAGCGACGAACAGCACTTCGCCGTGCACGACGCGCTGCCGTCGACGCCCGCCTTTGGCGATGAGGGCGCGGCCAACCACACGCGTTTGGGCGCGAACCATGGCGCGCCATCGGTTGAATTGTTCGTGTATGGCCGGGTGGAGTTCGATCCGTCGGCGCCATCGCCGAAGCGCTACCCGGCGCGCCAGACCCTGGAAGCGTCGCAAGCCGTGGCGCGCCTGCATGGCCTGGACGCCAGGCGCACCGTGTACGTGCAACAGAACCCGGACGTGATCGACCAGGGCGTGTTCCATAACGACGTCATCGCCGTCGGCAATGGCAATGTGCTGTTCTATCATGAACAGGCGTTTGCCGATGAAGAGGAGAGCCTGTCGCAGCTGCGCCGCGCCGTCGCAGCCACGGGCGCGCAACTGGACGCGCTGCGCGTGGACACGGGGCAGGTGCCGATCGCCGACGCCGTCAGCAGCTATCTGTTCAACAGCCAGTTGCTGACGAAAGAGGGCGGCAAGATGGCGCTGGTGATACCGCAGGAGTGCCAGGAAAACCGCGCCGTGTCGCGCTACCTGGAAGGCCTGGTGGCTGGCGGTGGTCCCATCGATGAACTGATTCATTTCGATCTGCGCCAGAGCATGCGCAACGGCGGTGGCCCCGCTTGCCTGCGTTTGCGCGTGGCGCTGACGGAAACCGAAGCGCGCGCCATGCACCAGGGCGTGATCATGACGGAAACGCTGTACCATCGGCTGGTGCAGTGGGTGGAAAAACACTACCGCGACCATCTTGAGCCGAGCGACCTGGCCGACCCGCAACTGGCGCTGGAAGTGCATGCGGCGCTTGAAGAATTGACGATCATCCTCAACTTACCGGGATTGTACGACTTGTAGGCGATAGAAAACACCCAGAAAAAATCCGAGACAGACTATCCGTAGCACAGACAGAATCGGACGGGCGACCCCCGTCTCTTGACACCGCTGCCGCGCAGCCACAAGCCCGAACGACAGCGTTGGACATTCACATTACCGTAATGGAGATGCAAGATGAATCACACGCCACAAGATTTGCGTACACAAACGCTGGAGCTGATTAACGCGGCTGGCAATGCAGGCAAGGCGGCAGCGCCTGTCGTGCAGCTGGTGCAGGCATGGCTCGACTCGCTCGATGCCGAAGACCTGGCAGACATTGCGCCCGACAGCCTGGCGCCCGTGCTGGTCGACGGTTTCACGCAAGCGGCCAAGCGTACCGGCAGCGGTTGCCAGATCGCCACCCTGCGTTATGCGGATGGCCGTGGCGGCATGGCGAGCGCCTTGCTGATCCTGAACGAAGACATGCCTTACCTGGTCGACTCCATCGTCATGGCCATGCGCCGCCAGCACCTGGCCGTGCGCGGCGTAATGAATACCGTGCTGCCCGTGCGCCGCGCCGCTGACGGCAAGGTGGAAGCAGTGCGCCAGCCGGGCGACCCGCTTGAATCGTATGTACTGGTGCTGCTCGACGAAGAGCTGGCGCCGGAAGCCCTGGCCGCGCTGGTCGCCGCCCTGGAGACGGTCGCGCGTGACGCCTTTGTGGTGCGCCGCGATAGCGCCGCCATGGGTGATCGCCTGGCCGCCGTGGCTACCGCCGCCGCCCTGCATGGCGAAGAAGGCGCGGAAGTCGCCGCCTTCCTGGAATGGGCCCGCAGCGGCGGCTTTGAAGTGTTCGGCTACGCCTATTACCGCGTCAAGCCGGGCGTGCGCGAACTCGAACGCGACATTCCTAGCCGCGTCGGCGTGTTGCAGGATACGGCGCACCCGGTATATGGCACCTGCCTGGCGAATATCCCGGGCGACTTCGACACCCTGGCCAAGCGCGACTCGGCGCTGTCCATCGTCAAGGCTGACGTGGCAGGCACCCTGCACCGCGACCAGCAGTTAGACTTCATCGGCGTGCGCGATATGGATGCGCAAGGCGCGATCCTGGGCGAGCATTGCTTCGTCGGCCTGTTCACCCGCGCCGGCAACTCCACCCCGCTGGCGGCGCTGCCGTTTGCGCGCGGCCGCGTGGCCAAGGTACTGAGCCTGGCCGGCGTGCGCCAGCAAGGCTTCCGCGCCGAGAAATTCCGTGAAATCCTCGAATCCCTGCCGCGCACGGAAGCGCTGGAGGCGGACCTCGACTGGCTGGCGCAAGTGTGCGGCGCCGTCGTCTCGCTGTACAAGCAGCCGCGCACCAAGGTCTTCGCGCGCCGCGACGTCTACGCGCGCCACCTGAACGTGCTGGTCTACCTGCCGCGCGAGCGCTACAGCGCCAGCGTGGCATCGAGCCTGGCAAAAGCCCTGCAAGCCAGTTCCGGCGCCACGCATGTGAGCATGCAAACCCTGGTGGCAGACGGCCCCCTGGCGCGCGTCTACCTGATCGCCCACGCCGCGCGCTACCCGCTGGACCTGGAAACGGATATCGAACAGCCGCTCCTGGGCGTGCTCGATGGCTGGCACAACGGCTTCGCCGCCGTGGCAGACGCCGTGCCCGACGTGGCACTGCGCAGCAGCCTGCGTAAACTCTGCGCCACCCTGCCGCTCGACTATGTGGCCGCCACTACCCCGGCCGTCGCCTTGCGCGACCTCGACACCATCTTGCGCAATACCGATCCGGCGCACGTGGCCGTGCGCATCGAGACGGGCCTTGTCACCACCATTCGTTTGTACTCGGCCAACAAGGTGCCGCCGCTGTCGACCATCCTGCCGGCCCTGCACAATGCGGGCGTGGCCATCGACCGCGAACAGGCATACTCGGTTTCCTTGTTCGACGGCACGCGCTATTTCGTCACCAGCCTGACGGTCGATGCCGCCAGTGCGGCGAAACTGGCGCAGCCATCCGTCGTCGCCGTGGCGCAGGAATTGTTTGCCGCCCTGTTCAACGACACGGCCGAAGATGGCCGCCTGAATGGCCTGGTCATCGAAGGCGGCTTGTCGACGCGCGAAGTGCAACTGGTGCGCGCCTACACCAGCTACTGGCGCCAGGCAGGCAGCAGCTTCTCGGTGCGCTACATCGCCGAAAGCCTGCGCAAGCAGCCGGCCCAGGTCAAAGCCCTGGTCGAGGCCTTCCTGCAGCGCTTCGATCCGGCACTGTCCGACGCGCAGCACGCGGCGGCCCTGGAAAGCATCGCCGCCATCAAGGCCGGCCTGCCGTCCGTGAACCACGCGGACACCGAGGAAATCCTCGGCGCGCTGGCCGATCTGATGGCCGCCACCCTGCGCACCAGCTACTTCCAGAACAATCAACAGGGTGACAAGATCATCTTCAAGTTCGACACCAGCAGCCTGGCGCTGGTGCCGGAACCGCGTCCTTACCGCGAGATTTTCGTCTTTTCGCGTCGCTTTGAAGGCGTGCACCTGCGCGGCGGCCCTGTCGCCCGTGGCGGCTTGCGCTGGTCCGACCGCATGGAAGACTACCGTACCGAAGTGCTGGGCCTCGTCAAGGCCCAGATGGTGAAGAATGCCGTTATCGTGCCGGCCGGCGCGAAGGGTGGTTTTGTCTGCAAGATGATGCCGAAGGACGCCGTGCGCGAAACCATCGCGGCCGAGGGCGAAGCCGTGTACCGCCTGTTCATTTCCAGCCTGCTGGAAGTGACGGACAACCGCTCCCTTGGCAATATCGTGCCGCCGGTCGATACCGTCTGTTTCGACGAAGCCGACCCGTACCTGGTGGTGGCTGCCGACAAGGGCACGGCGACGTTCTCGGACATCGCCAACGGCATCGCCGTGCAGCGCGGCTTCTGGCTCGGTGACGCGTTCGCCTCGGGTGGCTCGAATGGCTACGACCACAAGAAGCTGGGCATCACCGCCAAGGGCGCATTCGAAGCCGTGAAGCGCCACTTCTATGAAATGGACCACGACCTGAACACCACCCCGATCACCATGGTCGGCGTGGGTGACATGTCGGGCGACGTGTTCGGCAATGGCGTACTGCTGTCGCGCCAGCTGAAACTGGTGGCTGCATTCGACCACCGCCACATCTTCCTCGACCCGACACCGGACGTCGCCGTCTCGTTCGATGAACGCGCGCGCCTGTTTGCCTTGCCGCGTTCCTCGTGGGATGACTACAACAAGGACTTGATATCAAATGGCGGCGGCGTGTATCCGCGCTCCGTCCGCAGCATCGAACTGTCGCCGCAAATCCGCGCCGCGCTCGATATCGCCGAAACCTCGCTGCCGCCGGAAGAACTGATGCACCGTATCCTGAAGTCGCCGGTGGACCTGTTCTACAACGGCGGTATCGGTACCTACATCAAGGCTTCGACGGAAACGCACGCACAAGTGAAAGACCGCGCGAATGACCATATCCGCGTCAGCGGCAATGAGCTGCGCGTGAAAGTGGTGGCCGAAGGCGGCAACCTGGGTGCGACGCAGGCAGGCCGTATCGAGTTCGCGCTGGCGGGCGGACGCATCTTCACCGATGCGATCGACAACTCGGCCGGCGTGGATTGCTCGGACCATGAAGTGAACGTGAAAATCTGGCTGGACGTGGAAGTCAATGCGGGCAAGCTGACGGAAGAAGAACGCAACCGCGAGCTGTATGCAATGACGGACGACGTCGAGCGCCTGGTCTTGCGCGATAACACGCAGCAGACGCATTTGCTGGTGCGCGAGCTGCAGGCACAAAGCGAAAGCGCCGTGCAGGATGGCTATGCCGCCCTGATCGCCAGCCTGGAAGAAGAGGGCGCCCTGTCGCGCGAACTGGAGCAATTGCCTTCGGTGGCCGAACTCGCACGCAGGAAGAGCGATGGTCGTGGCCTGACCACGCCGGAACTGGCGGTGGTGATCGCCAACGTGAAGAACCGCTTCAAGCGCATCCTCTCAAGCCTGCCGCTGACGGACGCAACGTGGGCCGAGCCGGTCCTGAAACCTTACTTCCCATCCTTGCTGGTGGCAACGCGTTCGGCGCTCGACCATCCGCTGGCCAATGCCATCCTGGCGACCGTGCTGGCCAATGAAGTGATCAACCGCTGCGGCCCGCTGATGATCCGCAACCTGGCGGCGGAACATGGCGTGGAAGAGTCCAGCGTGATCCTGGC
Source organism: Janthinobacterium sp. UMAB-56 (assembly GCF_900095265.1). Taxonomy (GTDB): domain Bacteria; phylum Pseudomonadota; class Gammaproteobacteria; order Burkholderiales; family Burkholderiaceae_D; genus Janthinobacterium. The sequence continues at coordinate 52,966 of NZ_LT607653.1, forward strand.
CTGGGGCCAGGCCTGGGTGGCGCTGAACCTGGCGCCCGTGTTCGACGCGCTCGATGCCGATGCCCTGACGGTGCCGCGTGAGGTGTCGATCAAGGTCGATGCGCAAACGCGCGTGCTGCAGCAAACCATGATCGCCGGCGTGCTGTCCGTGCCGGCCGAGCAATTGCGCGGCGCCGGCCTGGCCGAACTCACGCGCCTGTTTGGCGCGGAATCGAAGCGCGACCTGCTCAAGGCTGTCGGCATCAAATCCGAGGCGGCGCAGGTAGCCGGCTTGACGCCGGCCTTCGTGCAGGCCTGGGATGCGGTCGATGCGCTGGAAGTCGTCGCCGGCTTCCTGTTCCCAGCCCTGTCCGTGCCGCGTCCGGCTTCGATGGACCTGGCCGCCTTCCTGCAAGTGGGCCTGGCCCTGCGCAGCCAGGCGGGCATCGACACCCTGGAGCGTGGCCTGAAGCTGGCCGCGCAAGGCAAGTCGCAGGAACAGTTGCGCAATTACGCGCAGCAAGCGCTGCGCCGCACGCAACAGCGCCTGTTGACCCAGGTGCTGGCGCGCGCCCAGAAAGGCAATGCAGGCCAGGCCGTCGATGCGGTGACGGGTGCGCTGGGCCTGTCGTCCTATGTGGCGGCGACGGAACTGGAGCAAGCCATGCTGGACGTGTGGACCTTGTCGGAAGCCGTGAATAAAATCACGGCAAAAACTCCAGCGGAAGCGGCGGTGTAATGACGCAAGATGCAACACAAGTAGTGCAGGGCGCTGGCGGCTTGCCGCCAGCCGTGCAGGCGCTGGCGCAGGCCGATTTCAGCGGCGTGGCGCAGTTGTTCGCCGACGCCGGTTTCGCGGTGGCCTTGCCGGCCCCCGGCATGCTGCAGGTAGTCAAGCCGCAGGCCGATGCAGGCCGCGCCAGCGTGGCCGTCTCGGTCGGCGTGCATGGCGACGAGACGGGGCCGATCGAAGTGCTGGCGCATCTGCTCGACGCTTTGTCGCGCGATGCGGCTAAGCTGGCCGTCGACCTGCTCGTTTGCGTGGGCAATGTCGATGCGATCCGGGCCGGCAAGCGTTTTATCGACGCCGACCTGAATCGCATGTTCCGCCCTGTGCGGGGCAGCCTGGCGCAAGCGGCGGAAAGCGCGCGCGCCGATGACATGATCGCAGCGACCAAGGCGTTCTTTGACGCGGCCGGTCCCGTGCGCTGGCACCTGGACTTGCACACGGCCATCCGGCCTTCCGTGTACCCCACGTTTGCCATCGTGCCGGACCTGGTGGCCGACGATGCCAAGGCGCAGCTGATCGATTGGCTGGGCCAGGCGGCCATCGGCGCCATCATCATGAACCCGCAGTCGGCCGGCACCTACAGCTATTACTCGGCCGAGCATTTCGGCGCGGCCGCCAGCACGGTGGAGCTGGGCCGCGTGGGTACCCTGGGGCAGAACGACCTGAGCCTGTTCGACGATGTGTCGCGGGCGCTCGACGGCTTGCTGCGCGGCTGGCCTGCACAAGCCGTTAAGGCGCAGCCGCACGTGTTCAAGGTGGCGCAGGAAATCATCAAGCACAGCGATGAATTCCGCATGGCTTTTGATCGCAGCACGCAGAATTTCACCTCCCTGCCGCAGCACGCCGTGATCGCCAGCGATGGCGACCATGTGTACACGGTGCAGCACGCGGAAGAGCTGGTGGTGTTTCCGAACCCGGATGTGCGCGTGGGCTTGCGCGCGGGATTGATGGTGGTGCGTACCTCCTGATTGTTCAGCCATCACGCAGTATCAGGCGCCAGCCGGGGGAACCCGCTGGCGCTTTTTTTATGGAAAAGATGCTGCACAGAAATAATTATCCATTAAGCAATCGCCTGGTTTAAAATATTTGCCCTTTTGCAATTTCTTGGACCGATCATGTTGAAACGCCTGCTGACAGCATTGCTGTGCCTGACCCTCTCCGGCCTGACGGCTGCCGCCCCTGCCGACGAGAAGGCAGCCGCGCCGGAAATGACGGCCGAGCAATTCCTCGCGCAGTTGCACCTGCAGCGCGGCAAAATCACTTTGCCAGGCGCTATCGCCACCCTGGATTTGCCGGCCAACTTCCGTTATTTGTCGCCAGCGGACGCCGAGCGCGTGCTGGTTGATGCCTGGGGCAACCCGCCGGGAATGGAATCGCTGGGCATGATCGTGCCCGCCAAGACCAGCGTGCTCGAGCGCGATAGCTGGGGTGTCATCGTGACGTATGAAAAGGAAGGGCATATCAAGGATGACGATGCGGACAGCATCAAGTACGACGAATTACTCAAGGATATGCAGGCGTCCGTGCTGGAGAACAATGCGGAGCGCAAAAAGCAGGGCTATCCCGGCATCCATTTGATGGGTTGGGCGGAGAAACCCAGCTATGCCAAGGATACGCACAAGCTGTACTGGGCCAAGGATTTGATGGTCGATGGCGGCGTGCACTCGCTGAACTACAACGTGCGCGTGCTGGGCCGCGAAGGCGTGCTGAACCTGAATGCGATTGCCAGCATGCAGCAGATCGAGGCGATCAAGAAAGAGATGCAGCAAGTGACGGCATTCACGGAATTTACCGCGGGTAATCGCTACACGGATTTCGACAGCAAGACGGACAAGGTGGCCGAATATGGCCTGGCGGCGCTGGTGGCAGGTGGCGTGGCCAGCAAGCTGGGCCTGTTTGGCAAGCTGCTGGCGCTGTTGCTGGCCTTCAAGAAAGTGCTGCTGCTGGCCGTGGTGGGCGGCGGTGCGGCTATCGTCAAGTTCCTGGGCGGCAAGCGCAAGGATAAGCAGGCACAGCCGCCGGTGGTTCAGCCCGTCCATGCGCCGGACGGCAAGGTGAATCTGGAGAAGTAGTAAGAACTGAGGCTATCCGTGCGTCGGCGCACATGCGCGCGCTGCCGGAAAACAGCGCCTCGGGTACACTGGCTTCATCGTTCACTATCAGGAGTCCGCCATGTCCGTGTCCATGTATCAGGCAAGCATCCCCGTCTTCATTCGCGGCTTGCGGGTCGTCTCGGCCCTGCTGGAAAAAGCGCAAGCCCATGTGGAGGAGGATGGCATCGTGCCGGAGATTTTATTGGGTGCGCAGCTGGCGCCCGACATGCTGGACTTGACGGCGCAGGTGCAGCGCGCCAGCGATACGTCGAAGATGTCGGTCGAGCGCCTGAGCGGTGTGCCGGCGCCGAAGTTCGAGGATAACGAAGCATCGTTCGAGCAACTACTAGAGCGCATCGCCAATACCATCGCCTATATCGACAGCGTGAATGCGGGCCAGATGGCTGGCAGCGCGCAGAAGGAAGTCGTGCTGAACTGGACGGATGAAGGCAAGAAATTCTCGGGCGACAATTATCTGCTCAGCTTTGCCCTGCCGAATTTCTATTTCCACGTTTCCATGGTCCACGCCATTTTGAGAAACAATGGTGTGGCCGTGGGCAAGCTCGACTATCTGGGACCCTACGATTAACGCTGCGGCTGCTGCACCTGGTTCTGCACTGCATTGCCCAGCATGCCGCCGCCGATCACGCCGGCCACTGTCGCCAGCGCCTTGCCGCGGCCGCCACCGACCTGATTGCCGATCAAGCCGCCGATGACGGCGCCCGTGCCGATGCCCACGTAGTTGGGCTGGGCGGCCGGTGCAGGCACTGGCTGCGGCTGGCGTGCCGGTTCGCGGTAGCTGGCCTCGCGGTAGCCATCGTCATTGTAGGCAGGACGGGCCTGCGCCACTTGCGTGTGGTGTACGACGCGCTTGTGCACGACGGGCGCCGGGGTCGCTTGCGCGACGACAGGCGCGGCTATCGGTGCACTCACGGGTGCAGTCGCGGGCGCTGCCAGGGCTGCTGCGCTGGCCGGCGTCATGCTGGCCATGTCGGCAGGCACGGCAGGCACAGTCGCCCGCGAATTGGGCAGGATGCCGGCGATGGACGCCGCGCCCACCAGGCACAGGACCGTCACGGAAATGGCGGCGCCGGCCATCAAGGGGTGGATGCGGCTGGCGGTAGTCGTCGTGTTCATGTGTTCTCCTGGGGGGCAAGGTGTTGCGGTGTTGTTGATGTGTCTAGCTGATGTGTCCAGATTAACGGCCGCGCCTGCGCAAGGCTAGCCCTTGCGCTGTATCAAACGTAAGCAGGTGTAAGCCGCGCTGTCCAAAGCGCAGTAGAATCGGTGCTTCCCCTTTTTCGGAGTCCGTCATGAGCCAGCTATTCACGCCGTACGCACTGGGGCCGCTGCAGGTGGCCAACCGCATCGCCATCGCGCCCATGTGCCAGTACTCGGCCGACAATGGCAATGCCACCGACTGGCACATGATCCACCTGGGCCATCTGGCCCTGTCCGGCGCGGGCTTGCTGATGACGGAAGCGACGGCCGTCTCGCCCGAGGGACGCATCTCGGCCGAAGACCTGGGCCTTTGGTCGGACGCGAATCAAGCAGCGCTGGCAAACGTGGTGCAGGCGATACGCCGCCATGCGCCGATTCCGCTGGTGGTGCAGCTGGGCCATGCGGGACGCAAGGCGTCGAGTCGCGCGCCATGGCAGGGCGGTGCCTGCGTGCACCTGGCCGATGGCGGATGGCAAACGGTGGCCCCGTCCGCCATCGCCCATGCGCCCGGCGAAACCGTGCCGCTCGCCCTCGACGAGATGGGTTTGTTGCAAATCAAGGGCGCCTTTGTCATGGCCGCCCAGCGTGTCCATGCGCTGGGTATCGACGGTATCGAATTGCATGCGGCGCACGGTTACTTGCTGCACCAGTTCCTCTCTCCCCTGTCCAATCAGCGCACGGATGCATATGGCGGCAGCCTGGACAACCGCATGCGTTTTCCGCTGGAAATCTATGAAGCCGTGCGCGCCGCCGTGCCGGCTACGGTGGCCGTGGGGATGCGTATTTCCGCCACCGACTGGGTAGCCGGAGGCTGGGAAATCGAGCAAAGCGTGCGTTTTGCGCAGGAACTCAAGCAACTGGGTGCCGACTTCATCCACGTTTCCAGTGGCGGCATTTCGCCGCAGCAGCAGATTCCCGTGGCGCCCGGCTACCAGGTGGCGTTTGCCGAACGCATCAAGCGCGACAGCGGCTTGCCTACCATCAGCGTGGGCTTGATCACGGAGGCGCAGCAGGCGGAAGACATTATTGCCAACGGCCAGTCCGACATGGTGGCGCTGGCGCGCGCCATCCTGTTCGACCCGCGCTGGCCCTGGCATGCGGCGGCCCAGCTGGGCGCGCAAGTGCAGGCGCCACCGCAGTACTGGCGTTCGCAGCCGCGCGAATTGAAGCACCTGTTCGGCGACACGACCCTGGGCCAGCGCTAGGAGCCTGCTATGCTACACTGACGCTACTTCCCTATTTCTCCAGGACGCTTCGACATGCGCCATTGATACTGCCGTGCTGTGCACGGCCTCGCCCATCCCGCCATAGCGCTTTGCGCCGCGCGGGTTCGCCAGCCTTGCTCAAGGAGTATCCATGCCTGCCTTCCTACAACTCGACCGTCTTTCCTTGGTGCTGCCCGATGGCCGCGCCCTGTTTTCCGATTTGCAATTCACCTTTGCCCCGCAACGTATCGGCCTCGTCGGCCATAACGGCGTGGGCAAGAGCGTGCTGGCGCGCCTGCTGGCGGGCCAGGCGCAGCCGTCTTCCGGCGCCGTGCGTTGCGACGGCAGCGTGCATTACGTGGCGCAGGAACTTGATCCGCAGCACTATCCCAGCGTGGCGGCGCTCGCCGGCATGGAGGAATTGCTGGCCGCGCTGGCGCGCATCGCCGCCGGCAGCCTCGACGAGGCCGACTACGCCCTGGTGGGCGAACACTGGGATGCCCACGCCCGCCTGCGCCAGGCGCTCGATGCGCTCGATTTGCAGCAGGTGGATGCCGACACGCCAACGAGTCGCCTGAGTGGCGGCGAACGCCAGCGCATCGCCCTGCAGTGCGCCTGGCTGTCGCAGGCGCACTGGCTGGTGCTCGATGAACCGAGCAACCACCTTGACGCCGGCCAGCGCGCCCGCCTGGTGGCGCAGATGGCGCGCTGGCCGGGCGGTTTGCTGCTGATCAGCCATGACCGCAGCTTGCTCGAGCACGTCGATGCCATCGTCGAGCTGTCGCCGCAGGGCTTGCGCAGCTATGGCGGCAATTACGCGATGTATGCGCAGCTGCGTGCGCTGGAGCAGGCTGGCTATGCCGCCGCCCTGCAGGCGGAAAAGGCCGGCGCCAAACGCGAACAGCGCGAAGCGCAGCAGCAAAGCGAGCGCCAGCAGCGCAGGATCGGACGTGGCGAGCGCGAGGGCCGCGAAGGCAACCAAAGCAAGCTGCTGCTGGACGCGAAAAAGGAGAAAAGCCAGGATAGCCAGGGCAAGCTGCACCTGCGCGCGCAAGAGGCGCAGCAGGCGCGCCAGCAAAGGGTGATGAATGCCAGCGCCCGCTGCGCGCCCGAGGCCGAACGGCTGCTGCTGGCGCCCGAGAGCCTGGTGCCGAATGGAAAATTGATCCTGGCGCTGCGCGGGCTGGTCTTGCCGCATGGCCAGGCGCACGCGATCAACCTGGTACTGAGCGGGCCGCGCCGCCTGGCCGTGACGGGAAATAACGGCAGCGGCAAGTCGACCCTGCTGCGCTTGATCGCCGGGCAACTGGCGCCCGCCAGCGGCGAGCTGCACTGCCACGCGCAGGTGGCGTGGCTGGACCAGCATGCTGGCCTGCGAGACGGCGAGCGGAGCGCCGTGCAACGCTTGCAGGCACGCAATAGCACTGTGGCGGAAGGGGATTTGCGCACGCGGCTGGCGCTGCTGGGCATTGCCGGCGCGCGCGCCACCATGCCCAGCCGTTTGCTCAGTGGCGGCGAGCGCATGAAGGTGGCGCTGGCGGCCGAACTGTATGCGCAAACGCCGCCGCAACTGCTGCTGCTCGACGAACCCGACAATCATCTGGACCTGGCCAGCCTGCAGGCGCTGGAGCAGATGCTGCTGCAATATCAGGGGGCCTTACTTGTGGTTTCGCACGACCAGGCATTTTTGGCGGCGATAAACCTTGACCCGCAGGGCTTGACATTGCATAAATGATAATTGAATGAAAAAGTACACGCTCGATGCCTGTAGGGCATGCTTCATGAACCGATGCTGAATTTTGTTTGATTGTCGGTATAATCCACTGAATAACCGGGCCTATTTGTGAACTAAAACTGCCGGTTCACCAATATGATGACGTTTAATCTGGCACTGTTGTCGGTCACTGCCGCGCTGCCAGGGCGGCCTCCTCCGTGCCCTGCCGTGCATGAATTTTGGTTTCGCTTATATTGTTTTCTTGGAGAAATAGCATGTCGTTTTACGAAAAACTCAAAGCCCTCAACATTGAACTGCCAGTCGTTGCCGCGCCAGCTGCCGCCTACGTGATGCATGCCCGCACGGGCAACACTGTCTTCCTGTCCGGCCACCTGGCCAAGAAGGATGGCAAGGTCTGGGTCGGCCAGCTGGGCAAGGACGTCACCACGGAAGAAGGCAAGATCGCTGCGCGCGGCATCGCCATCGAACTGATTGCTACGCTGCAAGACGCCTGCGGCGGCGACTTGAACAAGGTCAAGCGCATCGTCAAGGTCATGAGCCTGGTCAATTCCACTTCCACATTCACGGAACAGCACCTGGTGACCAATGGCGCCTCGGAACTGTTCGTCGAAGTCTTCGGCGACAGCGGCAAGCATGCCCGCTCCGCCTTCGGCGTGGCGCAAATCCCGCTGGGCGCTTGCGTCGAAATCGAGCTGATCGCCGAACTGGCCTGATCATCTGAGCATGCCGGCGCTTGCCGCCGGCTCGCCTTTTCCTCTTTTCCAGCAAGAGCGGAACCGCCATTGGGGTGGAGGGATCGGTGTATTCAAGAAAAAAACGGAGACATGTAATGAAAACGAGTGAACAAGGCTTGCACCGCGGCCTGGGCGAGCGGCAGATCCGCCTGATGGCGCTGGGCGCCGCGATTGGCGTGGGCCTGTTTTTGGGGTCCGGCAACGCCATCAAGATGGCCGGTCCCGGCATCATGCTGTCGTACATCATCGGTGGCGCGGTCATCTTCATGATCATGCGCGCGCTGGGCGAAATGGCCGTGCACAATCCCGTGGCTGGCTCCTTCAGCCGCTATGCCCAGGATTACCTGGGCCCCTTGCAAGGCTATCTGACGGGTTGGAACTACTGGTTCCTGTGGCTCGTCACCTGCGTCGCTGAAATTACCGCCGTCGCCATCTACATGGGCATCTGGTTCCCCGACGTGCCGCGCTGGATCTGGGCCCTGGCGGCCTTGGGTTCCATGGGCGCGATCAACTTGCTGGCAGTGAAAGCCTACGGCGAGTTCGAATTCTGGTTCGCCCTGATCAAGGTGGTCACCATCATCCTGATGATTGTCGGCGGCACGGGCATGATCATCTTTGGCCTCGGCAACAATGGCGTGGCCATCGGCATCTCCAACCTGTGGACGCATGGCGGCTTCTTCCCGAATGGCGCGCAGGGCGTGCTGATGTCGCTGCAGATGGTGATGTTTGCCTACCTGGGCGTGGAAATGATCGGCCTGACGGCTGGCGAAGCGGCGAACCCGAAGAAATCAATTCCCGACGCCATCAATTCCGTGTTCTGGCGCATCCTGATTTTCTATGTCGGCGCACTGTTCGTCATCCTGTCGATCTACCCATGGAATGAAATCGGCACCACCGGCAGCCCCTTCGTCATGACCTTCGAACGCCTGGGCATCAAGACGGCCGCCGGCATCATCAACTTCGTCGTGCTGACGGCCGCCCTGTCGTCGTGCAACGGCGGCATCTTCAGCACGGGCCGCATGCTGTACAACCTGGCGCTGCAAGGCCAGGCACCGAAGGCGTTTGCGGAAACCACGGAAAGCGGCGTGCCGCGCCGCGCCATCCTGGTGTCTGTCTTCGCGCTGCTGCTGGGCGTGCTGCTGAACTACCTGGTGCCGGAAAAAGTGTTTATCTGGGTCACCTCGATTTCCACCTTCGGTGCCGTCTGGACCTGGGGCGTGATCCTGGTCACGCAGATCCAGTTCCGCAAGACCCTGACGCCGTTGGAAATCAAGAATCTGGCCTTCCGCATGCCGTTCGCGCCATACGGTTCCTGGATTTCGCTGGCTTTCCTGGCGCTGGTGATCGGCCTGATGGCGTACTTCCCCGATACGCGCATCGCCCTGATGGTGGGACCAGCCTGGCTGATCCTGCTGACGGTGCTGTACTACGCGCTGGGCCTGGCGCCGAAAGAGCGGCGCGACGACGTGCCGCAAGGCTACGAGGCAGGCTGGCCGCCGGCCGATGCGCCAAAGGTCAAGAAGTAAGCCAGCGTAGTTGAGCTGAGCCTGAAGCGCGCCACTGCCCCTGTGCAGCGGCGCGCTTTTTATTTCATAAAAACAATTTATTCTTCGCCAGCAGGCTGGCGGGTTTGCCGGCGCAGGCCTGGCGTTGTTTCCTTGCATCAAAGTTCTGTTTAGCTGAGCCGATGAAAGCCCTATAATCGCTTAGTTTTGAAAATGGACGCGATATTTCCGGTTTTTTCCCAGGTAGGGCCGGAGCGCCGTTTTCTCTTGTTTTTACCCGTCATGTATACAAAACAAAAGCATGCCTCATAAAGGAAGTCTAGTGAGCCAAACCCTGGTCCAGAAACTTTGCCGCACCAAGCCGATCGATACCACGGTCGAATATGGTGAAGGCCTCAGCAGCAGCGGCTTGAGCCGGTCCATCGGCCTGTTTTCCCTCACCATGATCGGCGTCGGCGCCACCATCGGCACGGGCATTTTCTTTACCATGGTCGAAGCCGTGCCCAAGGCGGGGCCATCGGTCGTCCTGTCTTTCCTGATCGCCGCCATCACGGCCGGCTTGACGGCCTTGTGCTATGCGGAATTGTCGTTCCGCATACCCGCTTCCGGCTCCTCGTATTCATTTGCCTATGCCACCGTGGGCGAGTTTCTTGCCTTCATCATGGCCGCCTGTCTGCTGCTCGAATACGGCTTGGCGGGCAGTGCCGTAGCCATCGGCTGGTCGTCCTACCTGAATAACTTCCTGGAAAATGCCTTCGGCTGGCACATTCCCGAGATGCTGCGCACGCCGATGATCGTTTCCGGCCCACATGGCATGGAGTTTCATGCCGGCCATATCAACCTGCCGCCGATCTTCCTGATCTGCATGTGCGGCTTCTTGCTGCTGCGTGGCGCCAAGGAATCGGCCCTGATGAACGCCATCATGGTCATCATCAAGCTGGCGATCCTGGTGTTTTTCATCATCATCGCGTTTTCTGGTTTTAACGCCGACAATTTCTTCCCCTTCTTCAATAGCGACAATAGCAAGGGCTTTGCCGGCATGACGGGCGTCACAGCCGCTGCCGGCACCGTCTTCTTCTCCTTCATCGGCTTGGATACGGTGGCGACGGCGGGCGACGAAGTGAAAAATCCCACGCGCAATGTGCCGCGCGGCATCCTTGGCGCCTTGCTCATCGTCACCGTGTTTTACCTGCTGGTGGCCGTGGCCGCCCTGGGCGCGCAACAAGCCAAGCTGTTCGAAGGCCAGGAAGCGGGCCTGGCGGTGATCCTGCAAAACGTCACTGGCAAGACCTGGCCCGCGCTGGTGCTGTCGGCCGGCGCCGTCATTTCCGTCTTCAGCGTGACCCTGGTAACGATCTATGGCCAGACGCGCATCCTGTTTGCCGTCAGCCGCGATGGCCTGATCCCGAAATCGTTCCAGAAAATCCACCCGCGTACCCTGGTGCCGGTCAGCAATACCATCATCGTCTGCCTGGTGGTGGCCGTCGTGGCCGGCTCCGTCGATGCCACTTATTTGTGGGACATGGTCAGCATCGGTACCCTGACGGCCTTCATGGTGGTGTCGATCGCCGTGCCCGTGCTGCGCCACAAGCAGGGCGCCAACCGCATCGAAGGCTTCAGCGTACCGTTCGGGCCGTATGTGATTCCTGGTCTGAGCATATTGGCTTGCCTGTACATCATGCGCGATTTGCCGCATACGACGTTTGTCGTGTTCAGCGTGTGGATGGCGGTAACGGTGGCCATTTACTTCCTGTACAGCATGCGCCATTCGCACCTGGGCAAGAAGGCCCGCTAATGCAGTCTGTTCCATCTAAAACCGCCGCGCTTGCCGGCGGTTTTTTTTATTCTTAACTGGAATTTACATGATGAAAATAACTGATCTGGCCGCCTGCGGCTTGCTGGCAAGCAGCCTGCTTGGCACCACGGTGCAGGCCGCCCCTGCAAGCGAGCCGGCATTGCGCGATTACCGCGCCGTGGCCCTGTCTGCCAATGGCCAGCGCATCGCCGCCATCGAATCGAGCAAGGTGGGCGAGCAGCCGCAGCGCCCGCATGCTGCCATCATCGTGCGCGACGCCGCCAACGGCGCCATCGTGCAGCAATTCGACCCCTGTGCCGTGTGTTCCTACGACAAGCCCAGCTGGTCGCCGGACGGCAGGCAGCTGGCCTTTGTTGGCTACGACGCCAAGGCGGGCACGGCGCAGCTGTACCTGGCCACCCTGTCGCAGGCGCAGGCACGCGTGTTGACCAGTATCAAGGGTGTGGCAAGTACGGCGCGCTGGTCGCCGGACGGCAAGCAGCTGGCCTTGCTGGCGACGGTAGGCGCGCGCAAGCTGGCCGGCGCCGTGGAGGCGGGCGCGCGCCAGGTGGGCGAAGTGGGCAGCGCAGACGATGCCCAGCGCATCGCCATCGTGCCGGCCAGCGGCGGTGAGCCGCGTCTGCTGTCACCAAGCGACACCTATGTGTATGAATACAGCTGGACGCCCGATGGCCGCGGCTTCGTGGCCACCAGCGCGCAGGGCAATGGCGACAGCAACTGGTGGGTCGCCAAGCTCAGCCATATCGATGCGGCCACGGGCGCCTTGCGCGTGATCGCGTCACCGGCCATGCAGCTGAACCTGCCGTCGGTTTCGCCGGATGGCAAGACGGTGGTGTTCATCGGCGGCCTGATGAGCGATTTCGGCTCCATCGGCGGCGATATTTATAGCGTGCCGCTGGCCGGCGGCACGCCGCGCAATCTCACGCAAGACTATCGCGGCACCTTCAATGGCGTCGTCTGGCGCGGCGCCGGCTTGCTGGCAACGGCCCTGATCGATTCGCAGCTGGCGCTGGTGCCTGTCGATGCGCAAAGCGGTCCGGCCCAGCCGGTGATGCTTGGCGAGATCAGCAGCAGCGGCAGCGATGGCCGTCTGTCGTTCAGCGCCGATGGCCAGCAAGCGGCGGCCGCGCAGGAAGACTTTACGCATGCCAGCTATCTGGTGGCGGGACCGGTGGGCCAGCTGAAAAAGATTACGCGCGACAATGACGGCTTTGCGCCGCAAGTGTCGGTGCAAAACGTGGGCTGGAACAACGAGCAATACAAGGTGCAAGGCTGGCTGCTGGGACCGTTGAAGGTGGAGGCCGGCAAGCGCTACCCGATGGTCGTCAACGTGCATGGCGGCCCCGGCGCGGCTGCCTCGCCCCGTTATGTGGCGGCGAGCACCCTGATCCATGAATTGACGCAAAAAGGCTATTTCGTCTTCCTGCCCAATCCACGCGGCAGCTTTGGTCAGGGCCAGGCGTTTACGCGCGCCAACATGGCCGACTTTGGCGGCGGCGACTGGCGCGACATCCTGGCCGGCATCGACGCCGTGCAAAAAGTAGCACCCGTCGATGGCCAGCGCCTGGGCCTGATCGGCCATTCGTATGGCGGCTTCATGACCATGTGGGGCGTCACGCACAGCAACCGTTTCAAGGCGGCCGTGGCGGGTGCGGGCGTGTCGAACTGGATCAGTTATTACGGCCAGAACGGCATCAACCAATGGATGATCCCCTTCTTTGGCGCCTCCGCGTATGACAATCCAGAGGTCTACCGCCGTGCCTCGCCGATCGAATCGATCAAGGCCGCCAAGACGCCGACCCTGATCTACGTGGGCGAGCGCGACGTGGAAACGCCGGCCGCCCAGTCGCTGGAATTCTGGCATGGCTTGCGCGCCATGGGCGTGCCGTCCAGCCTGTTCATCTATGATGGCGAAGGCCATTCCTTCCGCAAGCCTGAACACCAGCGCGACTTGCAGAAGCGCACTATCGGCTGGTTCGAGCAGTATCTGAAGTAAATGGCAGCTTAGCGCGGTGAAACAATATGCACGATCGCCGCGCTATGTATCACGATCTTGTCGGCGTCTGCCTGTAACAATCGGATGCGCCGCTGCACCAGTGGCCAGCCCGACCAGGCTACGTCGCTGACGGGCGGCGCGGCCGGGGTAGCCAGCGGGGCGCTGATGGCGGCCTTGTTGTCGAGCTGCTCCAGCGCGCGCGACAGGGTCTGGCACACTTGCGTATGGCTGTGGCCGAGCAAGGCATTGACGGGCGCGACGGGCAGCTGGTTGGCATGGCGCCCCAGAATCGAGCGCAGCGCCGCCACGTGGGCCACCAGCAGGTAATTTTGCACGATGAACAGGTTGATGTCTTCCACGGCCCGCTGCTTGCTGGCCGGTTCATCGAGCATACGTACGAGTGCCGAGCTGAGCGCGGCCAGGCTGTCCATCAATCGCTTGCGCTCGATGCGGTAGGCAAAATCATCGAAGCATTTCCCCTGCAGCAGCGCGAAGCTGACCTGCATATAGCTCAGGTTCACATTCAGTACCTGGCGCACCAGCCGGGGCAGGCTCTGGTATTCCCAATTGGCCAGCACGAAGCTGAACACGGTTGCTACCGCCGCGCCGATCAGGGTATCGATCAGGCGTTCGCTGACGAGGTTGGGGTTGCTGGGCGCTACCAGGTGCATTTGCAGCAAGATCATCAGGCTCACGGCGATGGCCGTGTAGCGGTAACGCAAATAGATGAAGGTGGGCGTGGCCACGATGGACAGGAACAGGATGGCCATCAGCACGATATTGCTGTGCACGTAGCGGATCACGATGGCCGTGACCACGCAGCCGATGATGGTGCCGATGATGCGGTCGGCGCGGCGCTGGCGCGTCATGCTGAAGGTGGGACGCAGGATAATGACGATGGTCAGCACGATCCAGTAGCTGTGCGCCGCATACGGCAGCCAGTGGCCTACAGCCAAGCCGACCGAAATGGCCATCGACACGCGCAGGGCGAAGCGGAACACGGGCGAATCCAGGCGCAAGTTAGCCAGCAGGGTCTTCAGCTCGTACTTCTGCTGCGACAAGAAAGGCGCCATGTCGGCGCCGCTCCAGAACGGCACGTTGTCATACACTTTCTGGCTGGCCAGGTGCAATTCTGCGATCATTTTTAAAATGGCGCGGATCTTGTTGCGCTGCGCGCGCAGGGTAGCCAGTGCCTCTTGCGCACTGTCACCTTTCGCGTGCAGACGGGCGATCTCTGTTTCGATGTCGGCCCATTCCTTGTCATAGCTGATCTGCGCATACGAAGCGCGCTTGCGCGTGACGGCGTAAGCCACGGCTTCGATGTCGCGCGCCGCCTTGTAAGCGAGGTCGTGCAAGGATTTCAGTACCTCGGAGTCGGCCAGGTGCTGGCGCAGCAGCGCGTAATCGGTGTGCGTGGAAAGGATCAGCTCATATAGATCCAGCATGCACACATGCACTTGCACGACGATGGCGTCCTTGCTGTTCTTGTGGCTGCGCAAAATCAGGTCGCGCGACGCCTGTTGGCGGTCGGCCAGGATGCTTTGATGGCGCACCAGCTTGTTGAACTGTTCCGTCAGATTGAAACGCGTGTCGTAGAAATCGGCCTTGATATCGATGTAGGCGGCCAGTTCGAACAGGGCTTCGGCCAGCACTTGCTGTTTGATGCGGTGGCGCAAGACCCAGGCGATGGCCATGGCGTAGGCGAGATAAATCAAGCCGCCCAGCATGAACAAGCCTGCGTGGTGGAACGATTGCTGCCACGTCATCTGATGCTCCATCGACATGGTCATGATGAAGAGGGCGGCCAGTTGCAAGGGCATGGATTTCTTGCCGTATACGACCATCATGCTGGCGAGAAAACTCACCAGCACGAGTACCGTCATCAAGAGCCACTGCACGGGCCCGCACAGGCTGATGAGTAAAGTGACGGCGCTGCACAGCAGCACGGAAGCGAGCATTTCGTTGAACTTGTGGCGCAGCGGGCTGGGCATGTCCATCAGGGTCGTGCACAGTGCGCCTATGCACACCGTCATGGCGGTGGCGCTGTCGCTGATTTCCTGGGTCAGCAAGGCCAGGCCGACCAAGCCGATGGCCACGCGCAAGCCCAGGTAAAAATAATGGCTGTAAATAAAGGTGCGCAGGTTCAGTGCGTAGTGCATGGGATTACCTTGTGGGTAGGGCACAGAAAGAGGCGCCGCACCGGGGTCTCCGATGCGGCGCCAGGATGTTGCAGTTGCTACCGCCCCGAGTTACATGAGGGCAATGACGGGATAGCGTCGCCATTCCGGCTCGGCGAAGCGCTGGCAGTGTTCAAAAATGAAATCGAGCACGGCTTCCTGATTACTCAGCAAGGCCGGGTTGGCTGCTTTCCAGTCGGCAAACTTGGCCGCCAGGGCCGGCTCATCGCGCAACAATTCGGACGCCATGTCTTCGAACACGTAGTCGGAAAACGCTTCCTTCTTTTCCAGCACGCTGTTGAAGAAGCCCCAGCGGAAGAAGCTGTCGTGCGCCTGCGGCTCCAGCGTTTCCACGGCGTAGCGCGCATTGTCCTGCTCCAGGCTGATCACATAGTCACCCGCCTGCACGGTGAATTGTCCCGTGCGCGCTTCCACTTCCACCGTCTCGTGGAACATATGGCCTTCGTAGGCCGTGGCGCGCGTGCCGATGTTGCTGAGGTGGTAGTAGCGTGCCGTTAGGGTCTGTTCTGCGGTGATGCGGCTCATTTCCACGCCGTTCCAGCGCAGGCGCTCGATCACTTCACGCCAGGCTTGCGGCACGACATAGGCTTTCGGCGCGGCCACGGTGACATCTGCATCGAAGCGGTTGTAATACTTGATATCGCGTTCCCACGGCTGCGAGCGGTCATACGACAGGCGCTGGTAGTCGCCCAGCACGCTCGGCGTGTATTGCGCCACATAGCCCTTGAAGGGGAAGGTCGACGGCTGCTCTTCATTCATGGCCCAGTGGATCGGCCACTCGGCCTGGGTGCGGCCCGCCGCCTTGGCCTGCGCCCGCAATTGCTTGATCTGTTCGCCATGTTCGATGGTAAACGCCATCGTGATGTCGAGCAGGGCGCGCATGGAAGCGTAGCGGTCGGCAAAGGGCTTGAGCATATGCGTTTCCGGCATGAAACCGATGACGTGATGCAAGGCCGCAAAACCGGTCGAAAAACGCGGTACTTCGAGGAATTCGGCGATGCCGTGATCGGGGCTATCCTTGACGGGGTTCACGTAGGGGCAGGTGGGCCAGCCGGCGCTTTCCATGGCCGCAAAGATGTGCGGCAGCATGGTGTCTTGCAGGAAGGGGCCCAGGCCATTGCCCAGCTTATCCGTCTGCGTGTGGATCAGGGTCATCGTGTACGGGTAGTCGGCGCCGTTGGACGTGTGCGTGTCGACCATCACGTCCGGGTCCCAGCTGGCCAGCAAGCGGTTGAACACTTGCGCGTTCAGGCTGTCGCACTTGATGAAATCGCGGTTCAGGTCCAGGTGGCGGCTGTTTCCACGGAAGCCAAATTGCTCCGGGCCATCCTGATTCACGCGCGAGGTGTTGGCGCGGTTCAGGCTGCCATCGACGTTGTAGATCGGAATGAACAGCAGCACGGTGCTGCCCAGTGCCGCCAGGCGCTCGGGCTGCGTGCAAAGGTCGCGCACGATGGCCATGCAGGCGTCGATGCCTTCCGGTTCGCCCGGATGGATGCCGTTGTTGTTGAAGAACACGGTGCGGCCTGCGCGCTTGATCTGCTCGCGCTCAAACACCCCATCGGCGCTGACGACGCCAGCGTGGATGGGTACGCCCGCATCGGATAGACCGATCTGTTCGAAATGCAGCACCTGCGGGTAGCGTGCGGCGAGATCCTTGTAGAAAGTGATGCATTCCAGCCAGGTCGTGGTCTGGTTGTGGTTACCGAGTTCGTAGGTCGTGCGCAAGTCTGGTGGCATAGCGGTCTGAGTCTGGGAGGGGGAAGGCGCGCTGGGTAAGTACGCCCGCTAGGGGCCAATTGTAGCACCGGCGCTCCTGTCTTGATGCGCCGCAGGGGCTGGCTGCAGCACTTGTGTTATGAATACGTTTCACGTGCAAGGGGAGGCAGCATGGGCAAGACAGCGATGGCGGTGCTGGTGTGGTGGGTGTGCCTGGCGGCACAGGCGGCGCCATTGCGCTTGCCGGCAGGCAAGGGGCCGGTGGCGCACGGCGGAACCGTCACGGCTGTCGCGCAGGGTGCGCTGATACGCTACCGGGGCTGGTTGCTGGCCGTCGATGGCGCAATGTCGGAAGAACGGCCGGACCTCTTGCTGACGTCGGCGGATGCGCGCCACGCGCCGCAGTTGCAGCTCGGTTCCACGCAGCGCCCCTTGCCCCTGTGGTCAGCCTTCGAGCTCATCAAGGGAAGCGTGTTCCTGCGCATTACGGCGCTGCCGGGACCGGATGACACTCCCGCGCTGCTGCTCGATTTTGGCGATGCCGATTACCGCATCGTGATTCCTGCCGCCCGCATCGCCCGGCCGGCGTATCGGCTGCTGGCGCAGCGTTTTCCCGGTGCCGACCTGGCCTTGCTGCGCCAGGATGGCCGGCGGGTCATGTTGCCGCTGGGAAGTGGCAGGGCGCAAGTGTTTGGCGAAGAGCAAGCCGTGCCTTACCGCTTTGCCAAAGTAAAAAAACGTTAGGCGAAAAAAAGCCACTCCCGCAGGAGTGGCTCAGGCTAAAGCGCCCGTTGCCGGGTTATGGCTTCTTGTTATTCAGCGCCCATTTCTTTCAGCAGGTTGTCTGCGTGGTCGATGTGTTTCATGTTCCACAGCATGTAGCGCAGGTCGACCTGGATCGAACGGGTGTTGGCCTTGTTGTAGTCCCAATCGGAGATGATCGAGTCCAGGGTGCCATCGAAGGCGAGGCCGATGAATTCGCCTTTGGAATTGAGGGCAGCCGAACCGGAGTTGCCGCCGGTGATGTCCAAGGTCGCCAGGTAGTCGACCGGCACGGTTTTCAGCTTGGGATCGACAAATTTACCGAAGTCCTTGGCCTTGATCGCGGCCAGTTGTTTCGCTGGTGCATTGAACTCACCCTCGCCCGTGGCTTTGGCAACGACGCCATTGACGGTGGTGAAAGCGGTCCAGGTAGTGCCATCGGCGCCGTGGTCACGGCCGGCAACACGGCCGAACGTCACGCGCAGGGTGCTGTTGGCGTCAGGATAGACGGCTAATCCCTTGCTCTTCATGAAGGCAATTTTTGCTTTCATGTAGTTGGCGTAGGCTTGCTGGATCTTGCCGGCCAGTTCTTCGTCTTCCGCTTCGTTTTTCAGCGAATCGGGATACATGGCGACGGCTGCCTGGATGAAGGTGTCCTTGCTGGCCTGGAATTCGGCTGGCGTGCGTTTCAGCCATGCTGCGCGTTCTTCCTTGTCGCCCAGCTTGCTGCCCGCATACAGTTTGTCCAGGGCGGCGGACAGCTCGGCTGGCGACATGCCGTCCTTGATGCCGATGGCGGCGTCAAAGCTGGCGCGGCGTTGTGCTGCCGGTTGCGCGGCGTACTTGCTCAGGCTGTTGAGTACCAGCGCCTTGTCGACTTTTTCATCGTAGGTGCGCTCGACCGACGTGATGCCCGAGGTCAGGCGTGGCAAATCGCGCGTCTGGTAGCCGGACTTGCGTTCCGCATCGGCCTTGGTGCTTTCGTTGGACAGGCGGTACAGGCTGCGTGCCGTGTTCAGCAGGCGTGGCTGTGCGTAGCCCAGGAAGAAGTCGCGCTTGGTGTCGGCATCGCGTTCGGCGATCAGCTTTTCCACTTGCTCGATGTCGCCGGCAAATTCCGCCTTGCGGGCAGGATTGGCGTTGACCCAGGTTTTCAGGGCCTCGTGTTCTGCCGTCTTGCGCGCCAGGAAGTCGCTGCCGGCGTATGAGTCCAGCATGCCTTGACGGTTCTTGTAGTAATTGTTCACGCCAGCGACCTGACCCGCGTATTTCAGGGCCACATCCTTGTTGTCTTTGGTTTCGCGCGCGATGATGGCCAGGGTTTCGCCCGACGCTTTCACGAAGGCAGGGTAGTTCCAGTCAAACGTGAACGCCACTTCCGATGGCAGGCGGTGACGGTTGGTGCGGCCAGGGTAGCCCAGCGCCATGACGAAATCGCCTTCTTTCAAGCCATCCTTGGCCAGTTTCAGCACGTGTTTTGGCTGGTATGGCACGTTGTCCTTGCTGAAGTCGGCAGCCTTGCCATCGCGGCTGACGTAGGCGCGGTAGAAACCGTAGTCGCCCGTGTGGCGTGGCCACATCCAGTTGTCGGTGTCGCCGCCGAACTTGCCCACGCCCGCTGGAGGCGCGTGCACCAGGCGTACGTCGCGAATTTCCAGTTGCTTGATCAGGTAGAACTCCAGGCCGCCGTAGTAGCTCGACACGGTGCAGCGGAAGCCGGCTTCTTTTTCGCATTCGGCGACCAGTTTCTTCTGGTTTTTCTCGATCGCATCGATGCGTGCCTTGCCTTGCAGCTTGGCCACGTCGGCGGTGATGATCTTGTCGCTGACATTGGTCACGGCCGAGGTGACGAAGATGCGGCTGCCTGGAGCTGCCGGCAATTCTTCAGCGAAAGTCTTGGCCAGGAAACCGTTGGCCAGCAAATCGCGCTCCTTGGTCGAGTTGACCGCCACGCTGTTGTAGACGCAATGGTGGTTGGTGGCAACCAGGCCTTGCGGCGAGACGAACGAGGCCGAGCAACCGCCCAGGCTGACGATGGCACCCATCGGGAACTCGGTCAGTTTGGTCAGGGTGGTCGGATCGAGTTTCAGTCCGGCCGCTTTCAGTTCTTTAGCTACTTGTGGCAGCTGTTGGGGCATCCACATGCCTTCGTCGGCGTGTGCGAAGTTGCTCAGGATGGCGAGCGCGATTAAAGATTTTTTCATTCGATTTCTTGTCTTTTTACATGGTGGGAAGTCGGAATCAGCGTGCGTACCCAGTGGTTTTCTCAGCGGGCGACCTAGAGTATCCGTTTCGAAGTGTGACTAGTCAATGACATTTTCCTCAGCGTATGGTGTGGATTGATGCTTTAAAAGAAATATTTCTTGTTCAGACATGGGGAAAGCAGGGCATCCGCCAGCATTTTCCCGTACCGGTGTCTGTGGTATTGTCCAGACAATTATCCAGTCGGCAATAAAAATGGCCAGGCGCTTGCGCGGCCCGGCCATCGTTTTCTGCACGATGTGGTACTGGTCTAACGTATTTTGCCGCGGCGCAAAAGATTCACGATGCCCAGCAGGATGACGGCGCCCAGGAACGAGACCAGCAGCGAAGACAGGCTGAAGTTGTCGCTATTGATGGTGCCTGTGCCGAACAGGGGCGCCAGCAGCCAGCCGCCCAGGAAGGCGCCCACGATGCCGACGACGATATTGAGGAAGATGCCCTGTTGCGCATTCGTTCTCATGACCATGCTGGCCAGCCAGCCGATGACGCCGCCAATAACGATCCAGATAATGAAATTCATGTAGTCCTCCGCGTGTTGGGTGAGTGGGTGTCATGTTGGAAAAACATCATGCCAGCCGATACTGATGCCGCGCGCTAAAAAAGTCCAGAGGATTTGCATGGCGCATGCAAAAGCCCGCCTGGCGGTGGGCAGCGAAGCGGGCTTGTCATGCGGCAAGGTCGTGTTTAATCGGCCTTGATGGCTTCCACCTGGATGGCCAGCTTGACTTCAGGCGAGAACGCCGGCATGCCGTAGTTCAGGCCAAAGTCGCTGCGTTTGAATTCCGCCGTGGCATCGGCACCGCACACTTCGCGCTTGTAGCGCGGGTGCATGATGCACTTGAACTTGCTCACGTTCAATTTGACAGGTTTGGTCACGCCCAGCAGGGTCAGTTCGCCATCGACTTCCACCAGTTGCTCGCCGTTGAACTTGAGCGATGTGCTCTTGTAGGTGATCTGCGGGAATTTCTCGACGTTGAACATGTCCGCTTTTTTCGCGTGCGTATTCATGGCGTCGAGGCCGAAATCGATGGAATCGGCATCGATGACCAGGTCCAGGCTGCCCGTCTTGGCAGCGCGGTCCAGGGTGACCGTACCCTTGGTTTTGTTGAACTTGCCACGCCACACGGACATGCCCATGTGATCGGCTTCAAAGCTGGGGAAGGTGTGCGTCGGGTCGAGGTTGTAGGTATCGGTGGCGGCCATGGCCGAACCCGCGCCGGCGGCTGCCAGCACGGCGATCATCAAGTGCTTCAATTTCATTGAATTCCTAATTAAGTTAAACAACAGATTTTCGGACGTTGATCTGATATGTAACGCCTGAAAAACGTTCAGGGCAAGGCGCCTTGCCGAAGGCAGTACGAATAGTACGACGAGGCAAGAGCAACGCAGCCATGGGCGTTTTCTTAGGTGTTACTGAGCAGCGACGTGGAATTTAATGGTGACTTCATCCGCGACCATGCTCGTGTCTTTCCACTCGCCTTCGCCGATGTTGTAGGTCAGGCGCTTGATCGGCAGGGCGCCGTCAAACGCATATTTGCCGCCGTCGGCTTTCACCGTCAGGGGGAAGCTCACGTCGCTGGTCTTACCTTTGATGCTCAGCTTGCCTGTGACCGTCAGCTTGCCCGCGCCGGCGGCTTTGATGCTGCTCGAGACAAAGGTGGCTTTCGGGAACTGGGCCGAGTTGAACCATTCTTTCTTGGCCACTTCCTTGTTGTACTCCGGGTCGCCGATATCGATGCTGGCCGTGTCGATTTCCACCGACGCTTTCGAGGCGTCCGGCGTAGCCGGGTTGTAATCGATGGCGATATTGAATTTCTTGAACTTCGCTTCCACGGGCACGTTCATTTGCTTGAAGACGGCCGACACGCTGGTCTTGGCGGAATCGACTTTCAGCAGGGTGGCGGCGGTGGCGGCCACGGACAGGCCCAGCAGGGAAGCGAGGACGATGCGTTGGGTAGTTTTCATCTTATTTTTCCTGGAGTTTCAGTGAGCAAGGGGAAGTCGGTGCTACGGCAGCATGCGTTTAAGCACGCCATCGCGGTCGATGAACTGATGCTTCAGCGCCGCCAGCACATGGGCAGCCACGGCGGCAGCCATTGTCATGTTGAGAACATAATGAATCTCTTTTAAAAGTGGCTTAAGTTCCGGGTTCGGCGCCATGATGACCGGCAGTTGGAACAGGCCCAGGTAGACTACCGGCACGCCGGCGGCCAGCGTGTACAAGTAGCCGGAGATGGGCACGGCGAAGATCAGGAGGTACAGCAGCACGTGCATGGCGTCGGCAGCCTTCTTTTGCCAGGCAACCATGCTGGCCGGGTGCGGCGGCGGCACATTCGCCTTGCGCCACAGCAAGCGGATGGCGGCGATGGCCAGCACGGTCACGCCCAGCCATTTGTGCCAGGAGAAATATTTGAGCTTGGTGGGCGTCAGGCCGGGAATGTCCGTCATGACCAGGCCCATGACGAAGGCGCAGATGATCAGCAGGGCGGTCAGCCAGTGCAGGATGATGGCGGTGGTGGTGTAGCGTTGCATCGGCGGCTTTCTTGAATGTAGTACGTATTAGGACTATTTCGGCCTAATATACCAAAGAAAAGCAAATTGCGCTGCGTGCTGGAGATTCTACAAGAAAGATTGCCGGAGAAACTGCGGGGCGGGCAGCATTTGTATGCTGGCCGCCCCGCAGGAGTGGGATCGGATGATCCCCATGTGGAAACTGCTTAGATGGCTTTTGCCAATTGTGCGGCGATGCCGATGTAGTTAGCCGGCGTCATGGTCAGCAAGACTTCCTTGGCCTCCTGTGGAATGGCCAGGCCATTGACGAAGGTTTGCAGCGCTTCTTTCGAGATGCCCTTGCCGCGCGTCAGCTCTTTCAGCTGCTCGTACGGATTTTCGATGCCATAGCGGCGCATCACGGTTTGTACGGGCTCGGCCAGCACTTCCCAGGTCGCGTCCAGGTCTTGCGCCAGGCGCGCGTGGTTGACTTCCAGCTTGTTCAGACCGCGCAAGCAGCTGTCATAGGCCAGCAGGGTGTAGCCCAGGCCCACGCCGATGTTGCGCAGCACGGTCGAATCGGTCAGGTCGCGCTGCATGCGCGAGACGGGCAGTTTTTCCGACAGGTGTTTCAGGACGGCGTTGGCCAGGCCCAGGTTGCCTTCCGAGTTTTCGAAGTCGATCGGGTTGACCTTGTGCGGCATGGTCGACGAACCGATTTCACCCGCTTTCAGTTTCTGCTTGAAGTAGCCCAGCGAGACATACGTCCAGATGTCGCGGTTCAGGTCCAGCAAGATCGTGTTGGCGCGCGCGAAGGCGTCGAACAGTTCGGCCATGTAGTCGTGCGGCTCAATCTGGATGGTGTAGGGGTTGAAGACCAGGCCCAGGCGCTGTTCGATGACGGCCTTCGAGAATGTGGGCCAGTCGAAGCCGGGGTAGGCCGACAGGTGAGCGTTGTAGTTGCCGACGGCGCCATTCATCTTGCCGAGGATTTCCACTTGTTCGATGCGCTTGACGGCGCGCTGCAAGCGGGCCACGACGTTGGCGAATTCCTTGCCCAAAGTGGTCGGGCTTGCCGTCTGGCCGTGCGTGCGCGACAGCATCGGCACGTCGGCATTGTCGTGCGCGATCTGCGTCAGCTTGGCCACCAGGCCGTTCAATGCCGGCAGCATCACGCCATCGCGCGCGGCCTTGAGCATCATGCCGTGCGAGGTGTTGTTGATGTCTTCCGAGGTGCAGGCGAAATGGATGAATTCCGACGCCGCCACCAGTTCCGGCACGTCCGCCACTTGTTCTTTCAGCCAGTACTCGACAGCCTTGACGTCATGGTTGGTGACCGCTTCGATGGCCTTGATGCGGGCCGCGTCGGCTTCCGAAAAGTCGGCTGCCATCTTGTCGAGCAGGGCGCTCGCTTCAGCCGAAAACGGCTTGATTTCAGCGAAACCGGCTTGCGACAGCGCTTGCAGCCAGGAGATTTCCACTTTCACGCGGTGGTGCATGAAACCGGCTTCGGACAGGATCGGGCGCAGCAGATCGGTCTTGCTGGCGTAGCGGCCATCGAGCGGAGACAGGGCCGACAGCGTGGAATACGGAGATGTAGAAGTCATGAGAGCGGACGCAAGTTAAAGAAACGGTTGGCGTGTGGCGCGCGGGGAGGGCAGGATCATTGCAATACAGCAACACTGACGGCGCCACAGTAAAGGGGGATTTTACCACCGCTGGCTGCTGGCCAGCCGTCCGCTGGCCGCCGGCGCACCGCAATTCGGCCAAATCCGGCCCCGATGCGGCGTGCCTGCCACACACCGGGGGGCGCCGGGCGTGCGCTGCCAAACGCGGTTGCCGCCGATGCTATACTGCTTGCTGCTCCTTTACCTTAAAGTACCTATGAAACTGATCGGCTCCCTCGCCAGCCCGTATGTCCGCAAAGCCCGTATCGTGCTGGCGGAAAAAAAGCTCGACTATGTCTTCGAGCTGGAAAACGTGTGGGTGCCGGAAACCCGCATCGCCCAGGCCAATCCCCTGGGCAAGGTGCCCTGCCTGGTGATGGAAGATGGCAGCACGCTGATCGATTCGAAAGTCATCGTCGAATACCTCGACACGCTCACGCCCGTGTGCAAGTTGCTGCCGGCCGGCGGCAATGGCCGCGAGCGGGCCGATATCAAGAACTGGGAAGCGCTGGCTGACGGCATCCTCGACGCTGGCGTGCTGGTGCGCCTTGAGCGCACGCAGCGCCCGCCCGAGCAGCAAAGCGCGGCCTGGATCGCGCGCCAGCTGGAAAAAATCACCCTGGGCCTGGCGGCGCTGGAAACGCGCCTGGGCGAGAGCGCGTATTGCGCCGGCAA
This sequence comes from Janthinobacterium sp. UMAB-56, assembly GCF_900095265.1. Taxonomy (GTDB): domain Bacteria; phylum Pseudomonadota; class Gammaproteobacteria; order Burkholderiales; family Burkholderiaceae_D; genus Janthinobacterium. The sequence continues at coordinate 77,813 of NZ_LT607653.1, forward strand.
GAACTACACCTTGGCCGACGTGGCCGTGGGCTGCGCCCTGGGCTGGCTCAGCTTCCGCTTCCCGGAAATCGACTGGCGCGCGGACCATCCGGCGCTGGCGCGGCTGTTTGACAAACTGTCAGAACGGCCATCGTTCAAGGACACCGCGCCGCAGTGAGCGTACGATGACCGGCAAGGATTCGAAGGCGCAGCAACGCTTGCAGATGGCCGATATCGCGCGTCTGGCCGGCGTGTCCACGTCCACCGTGTCGCGCGCGCTGAGCGGCAGTTCGCTGGTCAATGAAGAGACGCGCGCGCGCGTCATCGCGCTGGCCCGCTCGCTCAAGTATTCCATCAATATCGGCGCGCAAAACCTGCGCCTGAAACAGAACCGCACGGTGGGCGTCGTGGTGCCGTATGACGCGGCCACGCGCCAGCACCTGTCCGATCCTTTCTTTCTGAGCATGCTGGGCAGCCTGGCCGATGCGCTGACGGAGCAGGGCTTCGACATGCTCATTTCGCGCGTGGATGCCGAAACGCTCGATGCGGCCGCCCAGTCTTTCGATAGCGGGCGCGTGATCGGCATCATCCTGATCGGCCAGTGGCGCCACCATGAACAATTGAACCAGCTTGCCGCGCGCCAGGTGCCCATCGTCGTCTGGGGCGCGCAATTGCCGCAGCAGCTGTATTGCACCATCGGCGGCGATAACGTCGCCGGCGGCAGGCTGGCCACGGAACACTTGCTGGCGGCGGGACGCCGGCGCATCGCTTTCTTTGGCGACGCCAAGCTGCCCGAAGTGGCGCAGCGCCAGCAGGGCTACGCGCAGGCGCTGGCCGCGCAGGGACTGGCGCCCGACCCGCAACTGTACGTGGCCGGCTCCTTCCTGCCGCAGGGCGGCGCGACGGACGTGCAGGAACTGCTGGACCGTCACCTGCCGTTCGACGCCATCTTTGCCTGCAGCGACTTGCTGGCCATGAGCGCCATCAGCGCCCTGCGCGCGCGCGGCGTGGCCGTGCCGGAACAGGTGGCCGTGGTCGGCTACGACGATATCGAACTGGCCGCGTATTTCCATCCGCCCCTGACCACCGTGCGCCAGCCGATTCGCGCCGCCGGGCGCGCGCTGGTGGCCTCGCTGCTGGCGCTGGTCGACGGCGCGCCTGCGCCATCGCAGCAATTACCAACCGAACTGATCGTACGCGCTTCCGGCTGTTGAGGCGTGCCTTTCAGGGATTGCAACCGATTGCAATAATCTTCATTTAACTCGTCATTTTTCATGCTGCACAGCAGCATGAAAATCCGGCTCATCGCGTCAAGCATCGTATTTTTCCTCTGTCTTCCCCGTGAAATTCCCATAAAAACAACACAATTCGCATGTTGCAGCGCTCGATTGCAATCGATTGCAATAAATTCTTATTCGTTGAATAATGACGTACCGGCTCAGCCAGCGCGCCACGGCATGCAGCGGCCAGGACTCATAACAAGCGGATACCTCGATGTATCGGCATACAACACTGGAGACAAGATGAAGACACGTACTGCTCAACGCGGCTGCATGGCCGCAGCCGTCGCCCTGGCCATGCTGCAATTGGGCGCCGCCCAGGCGCAATCTGCCAAGGACACCGCCAGCGCCGCCCCCGCCGATGGCCTGAACCTGGAACGCATCGTGGTCACGGGCACCACCGGCGGCACGTCCAAAATGAAATCGAGCAATTCCGTCAGCAGCATGGAACTCGACACCATCGTGCGCAACGCCCCCACCAGCGCCGCCGAAGTCCTGCGCTCGGTGCCCGGCTTGCGGGCAGAATCGTCGGGAGGCGAAGGCAATGCCAACATCACCGTGCGCGGCCTGCCCATTTCCGCCGGCGGCGCGCGCTATGTGCAGATCCAGGAAGACGGCTTGCCGGTGCTGCAGTTTGGCGATTTCAACTTCACCACGCCCGACAGCTTCGTCAAGATCGACTCCACGCTGGACCACCTGGAAGTGGTGCGCGGTGGTTCCGCCTCCACCCTGGCCACCAATTCGCCGGGCGGCATCATCAATTTCATCAGCAAGAATGGCCAGGAGCAGGGCGGCAGCGTGGCCCTCAGCCGTGGCCTCGGATACGACCAGACGCGGGTCGACTTCGACTACGGCGCGCCGCTCTCGGAGCGCACGCGCTTCTTCATCGGCGGCTCCTGGCGCACGGGCGAAGGCATCCGCCACACTGGCGTCACCAGCGAAAAGGGCGGCCAGATCCGCGGCAATGTCACACATGAATTCGACAGCGGCTTCGTGCGCCTGTCCTTCAAGCACCTCGACGACCAGTCGCCCACGGCCCTGCCGGTACCGGTCAGCGTGCGCAATGGCACTATCACGGAAATCGCCGGCATCGACCCGCGCAAGGCCAGTTTCTATTCGCCGTACTGGGTGCCGGACATGGTGCTGAACAAGGACAATCAGCGCGTGGCCACCCGCGTCAACGACGGCTTGCACGTGAAGAGTGATAGCGTAGGACTGGCAGCGTCGTTCAAGCTGGGGCAGGGCTGGAGCGTGAGCGAAAATTTCCGCTACGCCGACAATTCGGGCCGCTTCACGGGCGTGTTCCCGTCGAATAATGGCAGCGAAGGCAGCTATGTGTTTGCCAGTGGCACGAACCAGGGCAAGCCCTACACCGGTCGCGCGTTTTCCGCCGTGGTGTTCAACACGTCCATCGACGACGCCAGCAATACCTTGAGCGACACCAAGCTGGCCAAGACTTTTGTTCTCGACAGCGGCAAGCTGACCACCACGGCCGGCCTGTACCTGTCGCAGCAAAAGCTGGGCCTGACCTGGAACTTCAATGAATACCTGATGCAGGCCACGGGCGACCAGCCGGCGTTGCTGCAGACGGCCAGCGGTACGCCAGGCTACATCGGCCCGGCCTTCGGCGCCTGCTGCTCGCGCGCCGTCGACATGGAGTACCGCACGACGTCACCGTACCTGAACCTGGCCTGGGAAAGCGGCGCGCTGAATCTCGACGGCGGCCTGCGGCGCGACCGCCAGCATGCCAGCGGCACGGCCAATCAGGCCACCGGCGCGCAAGCCTATCTGCCGTCGACGGTGCAGCAGGTCGACTACACCCTGGGCCACACCTCGTACTCGCTGGGCGCGAACTACAAGCTGCAAGCCAACCTGGCCGTGTTTGCTCGCGTCAGCGAAGGCGTGGCCTTCAATGCCGACCGCATCCTGTTCGGCACGCCCTTGGATGGCAGCGTGCCGGTGGCCATCAATACCGTGCGCCAGCTTGAAGGGGGCGTGAAATGGCGGCGAGGTCCCCTGAGCACCTTCGTCACCGTATTCCAGGCCAAGACCAAGGAAAGCAATTACGAAGCGACCACCCAGCTGCGCACGGCCAACAGCTATGAAGCGAAGGGCGTGGAACTGGAAGCGGCCTACAGCGCCGGCGACTTTCGCATCAATGGCGGCCTGACGTTCACGGATGCCGAGATCACGGGCACGGCGGCGGCCGACGTGGCGTTGATCGGCAATACGCCGCGGCGCCAGGCGCGTGTCGTGTACCAGCTCGCGCCCACCTATGAATGGGGACCGGCCACTCTGGGCGTCAGCCTGGTTGGCACGGGCAAGTCCTGGGGCGACGATGCGCACACGATCACCTTGCCCGCCTACCAGGTGCTCAATGCCTTCGTCAATTACCAGCTCACGCCGCAGATGCAGTTGGCGCTGACGGCGAACAATTTGCTCGACAAGATCGGCTATACGGAAGTCGAGGGCGATGGCCATGCGGCCCGCTCGATCACGGGGCGCGCCGTGAAGATCAGTCTGAAATACGCATTTTAAGCAAGGATAGGATTCATGATGTCGATACGCAGCCCCCTGGCGCGCCTGCTGGCGCCGCTCCCCACGCACTTGCGCGACGATGCGGCGCGCCGCTACGCGCGCCAGGAGGCGATCTTGCTCGACCGCCTGGGCAGCCTGTATGGTCAGCGGCCTGACTTTCTGCCCTGGCTGGGCGAGCTGATGGAAAGCGTGGGGCGGCTGTACGCGGCGCGCGCGCCGGCGCTGCTGCAGCAGGACGCGCAGCGCGAAGCGCAGCCGGACTGGTTTGCCAGCCAGTCAATGCTGGGCTACAGCGCGTACGTGCAGCGCTTTGGCGGCAGCCTGCAGGGCGTGGCCGCGCGCATTGCCCACCTGCGCGAACTGGGCGTGACGTATCTGCATTTGCTGCCGTTTTTACGTGCGCGCGCTGGCGAAAGCGATGGCGGCTTTGCCGTCGCCAGCTTCGACGAAGTCGACCCTGCGTTGGGCAGCAATGCCGACTTGCTGGCGTTGACGGCGCAGCTGCGCGCGGCCGGCATCAGCCTGTGCTCGGACCTGATCCTTAATCACGTGGCCGACGACCATGCGTGGGCGCTGGGGGCCAAGGCGGGTGACCCGCTGCTGCGCGATTTTTTCCATACCTATGCCGACCGCGCGCAGCCGGACCGCTACGAGCGTACCGTGGGCCAGGTCTTCCCGCAGGCGGCACCGGGAAATTTTACCTTCGTGCCAGAGCTCCAGCGCTGGGTCTGGACCACGTTTTATCCCTACCAGTGGGATTTGAATTACGCCAATCCGGCTGTCTTCGCAGCCATGGCGGGCGCCATGCTGGGCCTGGCCAACAAGGGTATCGAGGTGTTCCGTCTCGATTCGACGGCCTTCCTGTGGAAGCGCGAAGGCACGGACTGCATGAACCAGCCTGAAGCCCACAGCCTGCTGCAAGCCCTGCGCGCCATCGCCGCCATCGTCGCGCCCGGCGTGCTGCTCAAGGCCGAAGCCATCGTGCCCACGCCCAAGTTGCCCGCCTACTTTGGCAGCGATGCCGCGCCCGAATGCCATATTGCCTATCACAGCAGCCTGATGGCCGCCGGCTGGGGCGCGCTGGCGGAGGAAAACACGGACTTGCTGCAGCAGGTGATCGCCGCCACGCCGCCGCTGCCGCCGGCGGCAAGCTGGCTCAGTTATGTGCGCTGCCACGACGACATCGGCTGGAACGTGCTGCTTGATGAAGCGGGCGCGGACGGTCCGGCGCGCCTGGCGCGCATCGCGCGCTTCTTTGCCGGTGCTCCCGGCAGCTATGCGCGTGGTGCCGCCTTCCAGAGCAGCAGCGCCGACAAGGCGCATGGCAGCAACGGCATGGCCGCCTCGCTGGCCGGACTGGAAAGCGCCGCCACAGTGCAGGAGCAGGAATACGCCTTGCGGCGCCTGTTGCTGCTGCATGGCCTGGCTTTGAGCTTTGGCGCCTTGCCGGTGCTGTATATGGGCGATGAACTGGGCCTGACCAACGATCACAGTTACACGCAGCGCGCCGACCGGGCGATGGACAGCCGCTGGCTGCAGCGCCCCGCGTTTGACGACAGCTTGCTGGCATGGCGCCACGATGGCGTGAGCGCCAGCGGCCGCTTGTACCTGGCGCTGCGCCAGCTGATCGATGTGCGCGGGCGCTTGCCGGCCCTGGCTGCTGGTGCGCCGCGCAGCGTGCTGCCCGCCGACTCGCCGGGCGTGCTGGCGCTGTTGCGTGGCGACGCGTTTCTCAACCTGAGCAATTTCAGCGGCGCCAGCCAGCGCTATGCCCTGCCCGCAGGCGAATGGCGCAACAGCCTCGATGGCAGCGTGCTGGCCGGCACGGTGGGCCTGCAGCCATGGCATATGCTGTGGCTGGAAAGGGAGCCGGCATGAGCGACGCCACCGCGCACCGTCCGCAGCTGTCGTTCTGGCAGATCGTCAACATGAATGTCGGTTTTTTCGGCATCCAGTTCAGCTTCGGGCTGCAGCAAAGCAGTATGAGCCCCATCTACAAATACCTGGGCGCCGATGAAGCGAGCCTGCCGTACCTGTGGCTGGCCGGTCCCATGACAGGCCTGCTCGTGCAGCCGCTGATCGGTGCCATGAGCGACCGCACGGTGACGCGCTGGGGGCGCCGCACGCCGTACTTCCTGATCGGCGCCATCCTGTGCAGTCTGGGCCTGCTGGCCATGCCATTCAGTCCCACTTTGTGGATGGCCGCCAGCCTGCTGTGGATACTCGACGCGGCCAACAACGTGACGATGGAGCCGTACCGCGCCTTCGTCAGCGATAAGCTCGACAAGAAGCAGCACTCGCTGGGCTTCCTGACGCAGAGCGCCTTTACGGGGCTGGGGCAAACGCTGGCCTATCTGACGCCATCGCTGCTGGTCATGCTGGGCATGAACAAGGATGCCGTCAATGGCAGCCATATTCCGCACATCGTCATCGCCGCCTTCCTGATCGGCGCCGTGTTTTCCCTCGCCTCGGTGCTGTGGACCCTGAAGACGACGCCGGAAAATCCGCTCACGCCGGACGAACTGGCGGCCATCCGCAGCCGCCCGCCGGGCTGGCGCCACACGCTGGCCGATATCGGCGCGGCCCTGCGCGACATGCCGCCGACGATGAAGCAGCTGGCCATCGTCAACCTGTTCCAGTGGTACGCCATGTTTTGCTATTGGCAGTACATCGCGCTGTCGCTGGCGGCGACCCTGTTTCACACGACCGACCCGGCTTCGCAAGGTTTTCGCGACGCGGGCTTGCTGAACGGGCAGGTGGGCGCCTTCTATAATTTCGTCGCCTTTGTCGCCGCCTTTGCGCTGGTGCCGTTCACGCGCCGTTTCGGCCCTAAGCGCATGCACAGCCTGTGCCTGTGCGCAGCCGGCGTGGGCATGCTGAGCATCCCCCTGATCCACAGCCCGGCGCTGCTGTTGCTGCCCATGCTCGGTGTGGGCCTGGCCTGGGCCAGCATCATGGGCAACCCCTACATCATGCTGGCCGGCTGCATTCCGCCCGAGCGCACGGGGGTGTACATGGGCATCTTCAACATGTTCATCGTCATCCCGATGATCATCCAGATCTTCACCCTGCCGCTGTATTACCGCAGCTTGCTGGGCGGCCATCCGGAGAACGTCATCCGGCTGGCCGGCGCCCTGTTGCTGTGCGCGGCGGTGGCGGTGCTGTTCGTCAAGCTGCGCCCGCCGCAGGCCGCAAAGACTTGAGGACGGACGTAAAAAAACCGGCTCTGCCGGTTTTTTTATCTGCCTCGAAGAGCAATTACTCGTCAATCGCCATCTGGCTTTGCAGGTAGTTCTGGATGCCGACTTTGGCGATCAGGTCGATCTGCGTTTCGAGCCAGTCGATATGCTCTTCCGTGTCTTCCAGGATCATCAGGAACAGGTCGCGCGAGACGTAGTCGCCGACTTTTTCGCTGATGGCGATGCCTTCCTTGACGGTGGCGTGCGCGGCGCGTTCCAGCTTCAAGTCGCATTCCAGCATTTCCGGCGTGTTCTCGCCGATCAGCAGCTTGTGCAGCGCTTGCAGGTTAGGCAGGCCGTCGAGCATCAGGATGCGGTCGATCAGTTTGTCGGCGTGTTTCATTTCGCCGATCGATTCTTCGTATTCCTTCTTGCCCAGCTTTTCCAGGCCCCAGTGCTTGTACATGCGCGCATGCAGGAAGTACTGGTTGATGGCCGACAGTTCGTTGGTGAGCTGTGCGTTGAGCATGCGGATGACTTCTTTATCGCCCTTCATGGGATTTCCTTTGTTCTGTGTCGCGTTCGATGATGAAACCGGAGGCTGCTGGCGTTCACTGCCGGGTGGCACAGGGCTGCCTGGTGGCGCACAGCTTGCCGGTTTCGCTATGCCCGCATGATAGCGCAAAATGTTGGCGATTTCCGGTGCTAAACGGCATTTTTCCGTCTTTTTAACGTAAATATCGTGCGAATAAAACCCATTCTCAAGTGGATTTCCCCATAGCGCCGTTTTTTATTTGTTAAGGAAAATGAAGGCCATTCTCATTCGCGTTCCTGGCGCTATTTTGCTGCCGCTGGCGCGCCTGCATGGTCGCGCTGAAAAGAAGGGAAATGTTTGGCTGTTCTTGCTTTTGTTTCTTTTGGGCCGCTGCCGGCAATGCGATAATCAGGCAGCGAGTTTTACTGAAAAAGGATAGCAAGATGATGTTGCATATACCCGGCGTGCTGACGCCGGAACAGGTCACGCAGTTTCGCCAGCGCCTGGCGCAGACGGACTGGGTCGACGGGCGCGCCAGCGTCGGCGCGCAAGGGGCGCAGGTCAAGCGCAACCGTCAGTTGCCCGAAGGTTCGCCGCTGGCGCTGGAGCTGGGCGAGATCGTCAGCCGCGCGCTGATGGCCCATCCGCTGTTCTTTGCCGCCGTGCTGCCGCTGCGCATCCTGCCGCCGTTCTTCAACAGCTATGCGGGCGGTGAGCACTATGGCCTGCATATCGATGGCGCCATCCGCACGCCGAAAAACGGCACGCAGTCGATGCGCGCCGACGTTTCTTCTACCGTGTTCCTGAGCGAGCCGGACGAGTACGAAGGCGGCGAACTGGTGGTGGTCGATGCGTATGGCACGCATGAAGTAAAACTGCCGGCCGGCGACGTGATCGTGTATCCATCGAGCAGCGTGCATCAGGTGCTGCCCGTTACCAGCGGCGAGCGCATCTGCTCCTTCCTGTGGACGCAAAGTATGGTGCGTGAAGACTGGAAGCGCAGCATGCTGTTCGAGCTCGATCAGAACATCCAGAGCGTGCGGGGAGAGCATGGCGACTCGCCGGCGACGGTGGGCTTGACGGGGCATTATCACAACCTGCTGCGGATGTGGGCGGAGATGTAAAAAGGGTCAGTCGCTGCGCGAGCGGAATGGGCCCCATTGGGGCCCATTCCCCCCTCGGCTCTGACCCCAAAAAAAAGTCTGCCTGGCCCGGGGATGGTGGCTGGCAGACTGAAACAAGCAGTTGCTTGACTGGTACAGGAAACAGGGCGCACAAAAGCAAGCAGGGCGCAGGGTGCGGTGCTTGCGGGCTGGCTGCGGCGCCAGGGCCGCTGGAAGGCTAGCTCAGTTGGAAGGTCAGGGGGACTAAAACATACACAGGTACGGGCTTGCCGTTTTCGATCATCGGCTTGAACAGCGCGCGCTGCGCGGCCTGGCGGCCCGCTTCATCGAGGTTGCCGTAGCCGGTCGATTTATGGATCAGGATTTGCTCAGGCAAGCCTTTTTCATTGATCAGGATGTGCAACACCACGGTGCCGCTTTCGCCCAGGCGGCGCGACAGATTCGGATAGATCAGTTGCGGTGCCTTGATGTATTCGACGCTGCTGACGGTGCGCGGCGCCGACGGTGCCGGTGGCGCCGGCGCCGGTGTCGATGGCGCTGCCGGCGCGGCGGTGGCAACGGGCGCCGTTTCGGCGCGCGTCGGCTGCGGCGGCGTGATCGTCGGTTCGCTAGGCGCTACGGCGATCAGCGGCAGCGGCGGGATCACGGCGCGCGGCACGGGCGCGCTCAGTTCCACGGTTTTCGGTACGGATGGTGCCGGCGGCTTGGGTGGCGCCGGCGGGGCGATGATGCTGATGGTGGTGATGGTCGGCATGGCCGCCGTGACGACGCGGCTCAGCAAGCCGCTCTGGATGGCGTAAAAGCCGGCGATATGCAGGACGACGATGGCCATCAGCGGCGCGAATTTGTTGCGCTTCTTGTCGAAGTCGGCAAATTGCTGCACGGCCTGCACCGTTACGGGCGGGGGCATCATCGTCATGGCGTTCATCGCTTTCTTTAGTTTGTCAGTACAGCTCGCATCAATACGGTTTCTTGCAGCACCACCGTGGCGTTCAGGTGATCGTTCAGCACTTCGCGCGCGCAGGTATGACATTTGCCGCAGCAAGTGGCCACGCCCAGGTCGCGGCGCAGTTCGGCCATGCTGGACAGGCCAAGATCGACGGCTTGACGGATTTCACGATCAGATATGTTGTTGCAGACACATACAATCATTGCGACACCTTCTGGCTGGAGGATGAACAGACACTAATGCTTGGAAGCATTGTTGCTAGTGTTTTAATGAGAATCATTATCATTACGTTTCATTGTCGCGCAAAGCGAGGGACAATGCAAGCGATTTTGATCAAGTGTGCGGCGCTTGGCGGCCTGGCATTGCGGCTTGATATGCCCCTCGCGCCCATGGCGTAGCCCTTGAAGCTGGCCACTCTCCGGGCTAAATAAAAACAATTCGCATTCATGTTTATAATACTGGTATTGTCTCGGACGGTCGCCGTCCGGACAGTTTGAAAGGCCGCTTGTCGGTAATGCGCAACAGTTGCGTTTTACCTCACAACACCAGGGCATGCGCCACGCGCAGCAGTCTGTCCCCGGTGTTCTTAATTTGAACGGAATTTGCTCATGACTCTAGTTCCACCCCTGATGACGCTCGACGCGCTGGCAGTCGGCCAGAGCGGCACGGTGTTGCATATCACGCCCCACGCGGCAGGACAGACGGAAGACGGCGTCGACCTCGTGCGCCGCTTGATGGAGCTGGGATTCGTTCCCGGTGAACGAATCCGCATGCTCAAGCGCGGTATTCCAGGCGGTGATCCGCTGGCCATCAAGGTTGGCAATGCCACGTTCGCACTGCGCCGCTTCGAAGCGGCGCTGATCACGATTCAACCGCTGCTTCAACCGGAATGACCATGGGTGCTGTCGAAACTATCGTCGATGCGGGCGTGCACAGGCCGGCGCATCAGCCACAAATTGCCTTGCTGGGCAATCCGAACTGCGGCAAGACCGCGCTGTTCAACCGTTTGACGGGCGCGCGCCAGAAAGTGGCGAACTACGCCGGCGTGACCATCGAGCGCAAGGAAGGCCATTTCACCTCACCAAACGGCAAGCCCGTGCGCCTGCTCGATTTGCCGGGCGCCTATAGCCTGTCGGCCACCACGCCCGATGAAGCCATCACGCGCGACGTGGTGGGCGGCTTGCGCAAGGGCGACCCGCGTCCGGACGCCATCATCTGCGTGGTCGATGCCACCAATTTGCGCCTGAATTTGCGTCTGGTACTGGAAGTCAAGCGCCTGGGCCTGCCCATGCTGCTGGCGCTGAACATGACGGACGTGGCGCGCAAGCGCGGCATGTTGATCGACACGGCCAGGCTGTCGGCGGAACTGGGCATGCCCGTGGTCGAGACGGTCGCGGTGCAGCACGATGGCGAAAGAGCTTTGTTGGACGCCATCGACGCCATGCTGCCCCTGCCGGCCGTGGACGCCAAACCGCTGGCGGCCATCGATGCCGTCAGCGTCGAAGAAACCCAGCGCGAAGTACGGCGCATCCTGGCCGCCGTCAGCAATGACACCAGTGACACGGGCAACCTGACGGAAAAGATCGATGACGTGGTGCTGCACCCCGTGTTCGGCCCCCTCATCCTGGCCGTGCTGATGTTCCTGATTTTCCAGGCCGTGTTTGCCTGGGCGGCCACGCCGATGGAAATGATCACCGACGGCGTGGGCCACCTGGGCGCCGTGCTGACGGCAAACATGCCGGACGGTCACCTGAAAAGCTTGCTGGTGGAAGGCATCATCGGCGGCGTCGGCAGCGTGCTGGTATTCCTGCCGCAGATCCTGATTCTGTTCTTCTTTATCCTGAGCCTGGAAGACTGCGGCTATCTGCCGCGCGCGGCCTTCCTGCTGGACCGCCTGATGGGTGGCGTGGGCCTGTCCGGCCGTGCCTTCATCCCCCTGCTGTCGAGCTTTGCCTGCGCCATTCCCGGCGTGATGGCGGCGCGCACCATCCAGAACCCGCGCGACCGCCTGGTCACCATCATGATCGCGCCACTGATGACGTGTTCGGCGCGCCTGCCCGTGTATGCGCTGATCATCGCCGCCTTCATCCCGCAGCGCCAGGTATGGGGCTACCTGAGCCTGCAAGGCCTGGTGCTGTTTGTCCTGTACTTCGCCGGCATCATTTCGGCCATGGCCGTGGCCTGGGTCATGAAGCGTGGCATGGGCGTGCGCGGCAACCAGCCGCTGATGCTGGAACTGCCGGCCTATCATTGGCCGCATCTGCGCAACCTGGCCGTCAGCCTGTGGGAGCGCGCGAAGATATTCCTCACGCGCGTCGGTACCATCATCCTGAGCCTGATGATCATCCTGTGGTTCCTCAGCAGCTTCCCCGGCGCGCCGGACAACGCGATCCATCCGCCGATCTATTACAGCCTGGCCGGCATCCTGGGCCGCGGCCTGGAAGTGATCTTCGCGCCCATCGGTTTCAACTGGCAGATCTGCATCGCGCTGGTGCCGGGCATGGCGGCGCGCGAAGTGGCCGTCGGCGCGCTCGGCACCGTGTACGCGCTGTCGCAAACGGGCGATGCGCTGGCCTCCACCCTGGAGCCGCTGATCGCCCATTCGTGGTCGATGGCCACCGCGCTCTCCTTGCTTGCCTGGTATGTGTTTGCGCCGCAGTGCCTGTCGACCCTCTCCGTGGTGAAACGCGAGACGGGCGGCTGGCGCTATCCGCTGCTGATGGCCGGCTATATGTTCGCCCTCGCCTACGCCGCTTCGTTCATCACGTACCGCCTTGCCCTGTTGCTGGGCGCTTAGGAGAAAAGCATGTGGCAAACCCTCATCGTCGCCCTGATCGTCGCAGCCGCGCTGCTGCATTTTTCGACCAAGTACCTGCCGGCGGGCGTGCGCCGCGCCATCGTGCGTGGCCTGGTGCGCTGCGGCCTCGATGAGGCGAAGACGTCGACTTTCTTCAAGGTGGCGCCGGGTTGCGGCAGCGGCTGCGGTTCCTGCGGCTCCTGCGACAGCCCGCCGCCGCCGTCCGCCACGCCGCCGGCCGACGGCGCCAGCAAGCGGGTGATCCTGATGCAGGTGCAGCGCTAGGGCTGCACCAAGGCTGCACCAAGGCTGATATACGTCTAGCCACGGGTGCATCGGTGGGCTACACTGGACTTCCCGCACGGCAAGGAGTGGCAATGGCGATACTGTTGATCTTCATGTTTTTGTTTGCGATCGCCTCCTGGCTGCTGGCCAGCCGGCGCGGCCGCCACGGGGGACTCTGGTTCGGTATCGGCTTGTTCCTTGGTCCCTTTGCCTTGCTGGCGGTGGCGGCCCTGCCGCCCGTCACGCGGGCCTGAACGTAAAAAACCCGCTGCTGCGGGTTTTTTTACGCCTGCGCGCCCGCGTGGCGCAGCCGGTATTGGCGCGGCGAGCACGCCATGATGCGCTTGAAGGCATGGCTGAAAGCGCTATCGGAATCGTAGCCCAGCGCCTGCGCTATCGAGGCGATGGGCGCGCCGCTGTCCTTCAGGCGCCGTGTGGCCAGGCGCATGCGCCAACGTAGCAGGTAGTCGAGCGGTGCCATGCCCACCCTGGTCCTGAAATGCAGGGCAAAGGCGGAACGCGACTGCCCCGCGATGGCGGCCAGTTGCAGCAAGGTCCAGCGGTGGGCCGGCTGCGCATGCATCGCTTCGATGGCCGCGCGCAGGCGGGGATCGGCCAGCGCAAACAGCCAGCCTGCCGGGTGCGAGTCCTGCTCTGCCAGATACTGGCGCAGCACTTGCAGCAGCATCATGTGGCCCAGGTGGCGCGTCATCAGCGCTGCGCCGGGCGCCGTCGCCTGCAGTTCGTGCGCCAGGCGCTGCAAGGCCCAGTGCAGCACGCTGGCCTGGTCCGTATCGCCACGCACGTGCAGCAACGGCGGCAGGCAATCGAGCAGGATGGCCGCCTCGTCGCCAAAGCTGAAGCGCCCGCCGATGAGAAAAAAATCGTGTTGTGGCGTGCCGTGGCGTGCCACGCCGTGCCGCGTGTGCCGATACACTTCCAGCGCCGGCGAGGCTGGCAAGCCTTGTGTGCTGGCCAGCGTAAACGCGCGTCCTGGTGCCAGCAGGAAACAGTCGCCAGTATGCAGCTGCACGGGAGCGTCGATGCCTGCGACTGTCAGCCAGCAGCCGCCCTCGAGCACGGCGTTGAACTTGATGCCGTCCGGCGGCGGAAAGTCGATGGCCCAGTCGCCGCCCGCCTTCAGGCCGGCAAAATGGGAGCTGCGCGTGTCGAGCAGCGACAGTACATCGGAGAGCAAATCCATGGTGTGGTTCCAGTTTTGGACGATTGCGACAGTATTAGAGATTTTACGCCATTCACAGTCCAGGAAAGCCCACGCAAAATAGCCATGTCGCCAGCCACCCCGCGCTGGCCCCCCACATGCAGAGGCAGACATGGCATACAGCGATCACAGGCAAATACCCCTTCACTCCGGCTTTGGCGCGGCGACCACCGCCACCGAAGCGCTGGCCGGGCGCGACTTGTCCGGCGTGCAGGCCATCGTCACGGGCGGCTATTCGGGCCTGGGCCTGGAAACGGTACGTGTGCTGGCCGGCGCCGGCGCCATGGTGCTGGTTCCCGCGCGCGATGTGGCAAGGGCGTAAACGGCCTTGCGTGATCTGCCCATGGTAGAAATTGCCGCGCTCGACCTGCTCGAGCCACAGGCCATCGACGCCTTTGCCGCCGCCTTCCTTGCCACCGGCCGCGCCCTGCACGTGCTGGTCAACGGCGCCGGCATCATGGCCACGCCCCTGCTGCGCGATGCGCGCGGCTACGAGGCGCAGTTCGCGACAAATCACCTGGGACATTTTCAGCTGACGGCGCGCCTGTGGCCTGCCTTGCGGCGGGCGCATGGCGCGCGCGTGGTGTGCGTGTCGTCGCTGGGACACAGGCAGGCCGGCGTCGACCAGGACGATCCGCATTTCCTGCGCCAGCCGTACGACAAATGGCGCGCATATGCGCAGTCGAAAAGCGCCAATGCGCTGTTTGCCGTGGAGCTGGACCGGCGCGGCGCGGCGCATGGTGTGCGCGCTTTCTCGCTGCATCCGGGCGCTATCCTGACGCCGCTGGTGCGCCACCTGGACCTCGATGACTTGCGCCGCGTGGGCGCGCTGGACGATGACGGCCAGGTAAATCCAGCGCCGCAATCGGGCTTCAAGAATGTGGCGCAAGGTGCCGCCACGGCCGTCTGGTGCGCCACCAGCGCGCAGCTTGCGGGGATTGGCGGGGTGTATTGCGAGGATTGCGACATCGCCGCCCTGGTGCCTGACGACAGCACGAGGCCGGGCGTGCGGCGCTGGGCCGTCGATCCCGCGCAGGCACGCCAGCTATGGGCGCTCAGCGAGCAGATGACTGGCGTGCGCTTCGATTGCGACGCTGAATAGAAAATGCCGGGCAATGCCCGGCATGTGCAGGAGGGCGGCGTGGATTTACGCCTTGCCCGCCAGCTTGTCGACGACTGGCACCAGCGCGGCAGGGCGGCAGCCGAAGGCGGCCAGGCGGCCTTGCGCGTGCGGCGCCAGGTCAAGGTCGTAGGGCAAACGGCCCGCCACCAGCCACAGTTTATCTTGCGGCAGGGCCTCGATCAGGCGGCGCTGGCCGTCGACGAACATGGCGTTATACGTTTGCAGCACGATCTGCTGCGCGCCTTGCGCAAAGGCGATGGCGGCAGCCACTTCCTCGTCCAGCGCTTCGGCCGACAAGGCGTATTCGCGCACGTCCAGGCCCGCTTCAAGCAGCGCCGGCAGCATGGAGCTGCGCGCTTCCTTGTTGCGGCCCAGCGCCACTTCGTCGATTTCGCTGCGCGAGCGCACTTCTACCGTCAGCAGGGTCACGGGCAGGCTGGCGTCGAGCGGGCGGTACGCGCCTTGCACGCGCAGGGCGGCCTTTTGCAGCAGTTGCGACAGGGCCATGGCGGCCGGCTGCATCAGTGCCGGTGGCGTGACCGGGCGGGTGCGCCAGTCGCGCACGGCGCGGTTGCGCTTGAGTTCAGCCACGCGCGCGCAAGCCGCGTCGATGCGGGCCATGGCAATGTCGCCGCGTTCCACGGCGTCGATGACGGCGTCGATGGCCGCCGTCTGCTGCGCTTCGCGGTGCGAAATGAGGACGATGTCGGCGCCCGCCTGCAAGGTGGCGATGGCGCCCTGGGCGATGCCGATGCCATCGGCGATGGCCGCCATTTCCAGGCAGTCGGTGATGACGACGCCCTTGTATTGCAACTCGCCGCGCAGCAGGTCGGTCAGCACGCCTTTCGACAGGGTGGCTGGCACGCTGGTGTCGGCCTCGAAGGCGGGGAAAACCACATGCGCCGTCATGATGGCATCGACGCCGCCGGCAATGGCTGCGCGGAAGGGCGCCAGTTCCACGGCGTGCAGGCGTTCCCTGTCGTGCGGCACCAGGGCCATGGCGTAATGCGTGTCGATGGCCGTATCGCCGTGGCCGGGGAAGTGCTTGGCGGTGACAGCTACGCCGCTGGCGCGCTGGCCGCGCATGGCGGCCATGCCGTAGTCGATGACGGTGGCGGCATCCTCGCCATATGCGCGCACGCCGATGACGGGGTTGTTGCGGTTGTTGTTCACGTCCAGTACGGGGGCGAGCAGCATATTGATGCCCACCTGGCGCATTTCATCGCCGCTGATCTGGTTCATGCGTTCGCAATCCTCGATGGAGCCGGTGGCCTGGAAAGCCATCGCCGCAGGAATGGGCGTGACGCCCTGCTCGATGCGCATCACCATGCCGCCTTCCTGGTCGATGGAGATCAGCAGCGGCGTGTCGGACACTTCCGCGTTGATTTCCTGCAGTTCGCGGCACAGGGCTGACACTTGCGCGGGCGTGTGCACATTGCGGCGGAACAGGATCACACCGCCCACCTTCTTTTGGCGTATCAAGGTCTTGATATGCTCGTCCGCCTGCAGGGCGTCGAAGCCCACCATGAACAACTGTCCTACTTTCTCGCGCAAACCCTGCTCCATGCTGCAACTCCTCCGGTCTTCATGTTGATGATGGCATACGTATTGTGGCACCGTGATGATGCACCTTGGTGATCAGCGGAAAAGCTGCCTGCGTTTTGTATTTATTTTGGTATTGTATTGGATTTGGGTTTTTGCGCAAGTGGTTATTAAGTGGTATTGAATCACTTGGGCAACGGCGGCATCAATCGAGGCGCTGGAACGATGCCGATTGCGCCTTGGGCCAGTACAGGCCGAACACGGGCGGCAGCTGCGGCAGCTGGCTCGGGTCAAGTAGCTGGCCCGCTTCCAGGAAGGGCAGCAGGGCCGACGCCAGTTTCACCTGGTTCGGTGAAATGCGCCGCACCAGGTGATGCGGACGCAGTTCCTGCGGGTGCGCCAGACCGGCGGCGGCGATCAATTCGGCCAGCGCCTTCATGGTGTTCTGGTGGAAGTGCGCCACGCGGGCGATCTTGTCGGATACCACCAGCGCGCGCTGGCGCTGCGGGTCTTGCGTGGCCACGCCCGTCGGGCAGCGGTCCGTGTGGCAGCTTTGCGACTGGATGCAGCCCAGTGCGAACATGAAGCCGCGCGCCGAATTGCACCAGTCGGCACCCAGCGCCAGCAAGCGGGCGATGTCGAAGGCCGTGATGATCTTGCCCGAGCAGCCGATCTTGATCTTCGCGCGCAGGTTGGCGCCCACCAGGGTGTTATGCACGAGCACCAGCGCTTCCTGCAGCGGCGTGCCGACATGGTCGGTGAATTCCAGGGGTGCCGCTCCCGTACCCCCTTCGCTGCCGTCGACGACGATGAAGTCGGGCGTGATGCCCGTTTCCAGCATGGCTTTGACGATGGCGAAAAACTCCCACGGATGGCCGATGGCCAGCTTGAAGCCCGTCGGCTTGCCACCGGAAAGATGGCGCAGGCGGTCGATGAAATGCAGCATTTCCAGTGGCGTGGAAAAGGCGCTGTGCGCGGCCGGCGAAACGCAATCCTCGCCCACCATCACGCCGCGCGTGGTGGCGATCTCGATCGTCACTTTCGGGCCGGGCAGCATGCCACCGTGGCCCGGCTTGGCGCCCTGCGACATTTTCAGCTCGATCATTTTGACCTGCTCCGAGCTGGCGTTGGCGATGAAGCGTTCTTCCGAAAACGTGCCGTCCTGGTTGCGGCAGCCGAAGTAGCCGGAACCGATTTCCCACACCAGGTCGCCGCCGTTTTCGCGGTGATAAGGACTAATGCTGCCTTCGCCCGTGTCGTGCATGAAGCCGCCGCTGCGCGCGCCGCCGTTCAGGGCCAGGATGGCGTTCGCCGACAGCGCGCCAAAGCTCATCGCCGAGATATTGAAGACGCTGGCCGAATACGGTTTTGCGCGCGGGCAGTCCGGATGGTTGCCGATCTCGATGCGGAAATCGTGGCCCGTGACCTTGGCGGGGGCGATGGAGTGGTTGATCCATTCATAGCCCGCTGCATACACGTCGAGCTGGGTGCCGAACGGGCGCTTGTCCGTCTGCTCCTTGGCGCGCTGGTAGACGATGCTGCGCTGGTTGCGCGAGAATGGCGTCGCCTCGCTGTCGCTTTCCAGGAAATACTGGCGGATTTCGGGGCGGATGCTCTCAAAAAAGAAGCGGAAGTGCGCGAGAATGGGGTAGTTGCGGCGCAGGGCGCGCTTGGTTTGCAGCAGGTCGCTGATGCCGACCAGGGTCAGCGCACCGGCCAGCAGGGGCAGCCAGTAATGGTCATAGTAAAACAGGGACAGGACAAAGATGGCGGCCGTCGCAATGAAGGTCAGGTAGCGAAATGGTACTAGGTGCATGGGCACTCCGGTGAAGTCAGACTGATAAAGCGAGTCTACCTTCGATTCGCGCAACGTGCTGGCGGGAAAGAGCGCGGCGCCCATTGGACGCCGCGCATGATTACCGTTGTGCGGCGCGGATGCGCTCGACCCGTTCGGCGCTGGCCGGATGGCTCGACAGGTACGGCGTGCCCTGGTCCAGCTTGCCCAGGGCGACAAACACTTGCGCCAGGTGTTCCAGGGGAATGCCGTTCTGGCGCAGCATGGCGATCGCGTAGTCGTCCGCGTCGCGTTCGACATCGCGCGAATACTTCAAGTCCAGCAGCAGCGGCGGCAAGGTCGCCACCACGGTCGACACGTCGCCGAACAGCAGCGCCGCGCCGGCGCCCACGGCCGAAGTCTGGATGATGCGCCGCGTCAGGTGGCGCTGCTGCAAATGCCCGAGTTCATGCGCCAGTACGCCCATGATGGCGGCGTCGTCCGGCAGCAGTTCGATCATTTCATCGGTCAGCACGATGTCGCCGGACGGCAGGGCAAACGCGTTCGGACCGATCTTGCTCTTGCGGAAAACGATGCGGTGCACGGGCGTGCTGTCGCCGGGCGTGGCCAGGCGCGCGAACTGGCTGCGCAAGGCTTGCTGACGCGCGCCATCGAGCTGGCTAGGCGCGAAGACATGGCGGTCCAGCATATCGAGCACGCCCTGGCCCAGCTGCCGTTCGACCGACTGCGGCAAGGCATACGCGATGCCCTTGGCTGCCAGCGGCAGCAGGTATTGATAACTGAGCCACAGGGCCAGCATGGTGGCGACGGTGGCCAGCAGGGCGCCGCGCCAGCTTTGCTGCAGCCGCACCACCCAGCCGTCGCGGTGTCCCGTATCGTGCAGCAAGGCGTTGAAGGCTGCCTGGTCGGCGATCTCCAGGTAGGCGCCATCGGGAAAACTGACCTTGCGCACGGCATGGCTGCTGCGTTCTGACACATGCAGCTCGCCGAGCGGGCTACTGCGCTCGATGTCGCCGGCCAGCACGGCCTGGCCATCGCGTACGCTGAGCGTCACGTGGTACAGGCGCGAGCTCCGGCCGTCGAAATAGCGCGCGGGCACGGGCGCCGCGTCCGGCGCGTGGTGATCGGGCGTCATGTTACAGCGACAGGTCGAAGTCCAGCAGGTCGACCATGCCTTCGCCCGTGGCCGACACTTGCTGCCCCGTGGCGGCGACAAACTCGTCCAGGCTGCCATGCACCAGCATGGAGGTCGCTTCCAGTCGGTACTTCAGCCAGCGCACATGGGCGAATGGCGTAAACAGGCCCAGCGTGACGACGATGCCCAGCAGGTTGCTCAGCATGATGAAGGTGGTGCGGCCCCACGTCAGCTGCGACTGGAACTGGTGCTGCTGCAAGCGCGTATGGTTCCAGATCAGGTTCTGGATCATGGTCAGGAACAACGGCAGCACGGTGAACGCCCACAGGTACAGCGCGCCGATGGCCAGCAGCAGGCTGCCGACTTTGGTGCTGTCATTCGCATTCGCCGCAAACGAGGCGAACACGCCGCCGAAGACGACGAAAATCAGGACCAGCAGGCCGCCCAGCAGCAGCGCGAAGAACAGCAGATAGGTTTTGTAGAAGCTGCCGACCGTGGCGTCGAAACTGAAATGGGTGGCGCCGAAACGGCTTTGCGTGTGCTGGAAGCGCTTCAGGCGCTGGTGCAGGAATGGCGTCATCAGGCCGCCCGTGAAGGTATTCAGGATGGGCAGCCACAGGAAGTATTTGTAGGCTTCCTTGGCGCTGCCGCCGAAGCCGAAGCGGATGCCGCGGTAGCTGGTGTTGTACAGCTTGAATTGCAGGCTTTTCCAGACCAGCCAGGGCATGACGGCCATCATCAGTACGAGCATGACCAGGCCGACGACGGGCGAGACCTGGAAGGCGATGTTGTAGCCGCCGATCAGCACCAGGGCGGCGATGCGGCCCTTCAGGATGGCTACCGCATTGCCATGGTATTCGAAGCTGCTGCCAGCCAGGTGGGTGCTGGAATAGAAATAGCGGTTGCGGCGCACCTTGGCCCAGGCGGAGTAAATGCCCAGGGTGACAATGCTCAGCAGCAGGTTGACGATCCAGATGCGGAAGTATTCACTGCCGGTGGCGCTGAAGGTGATGGCTTCTTGCTTGGGAGTAGTGTTGTTTGCGTCGAAATCCACAGGGGGTTTCCTTACTTATTGGAAACAAAACAAGATAAGGGAATATTGAAAAGTTATCAATTGAAAATACTGTTTATCGCAATTTTTTTTGCCTGGCCGCTTGTGCTGACCCGATCCGGCCGTCCCGGCTATACTGGAACTCAACCATCGCCTAACGGGAAAACCATGATCGTCGTCCACCATCTGAACAATTCGCGCTCGCAGCGCGTGCTCTGGCTGCTTGAGGAACTGGGCCTCGACTACGAGGTCAAACGCTACCAGCGCGACCCGAAAACCATGCTGGCGCCCGCCTCGCTGAAGGCCGTGCATCCGCTGGGCAAGTCGCCCGTGATTACGGATGGCGCCCATACCATCGCCGAATCGGGCGCCATCATCGAGTACCTGGTCGAGCGCTACGGCAATGGCCGCTTGATACCGGCGGCCGGCACGCCGGAGAAGCTGCGCTGGACTTACTGGCTGCATTTCGCGGAAGGCTCGGCCATGCCGCCGCTGCTGATGAAGCTGGTGTTCGACAAGGTCGAAGCGTCGCCGATGCCTTTTTTCGTCAAACCGATCGCGCGCGGCATTGCCAGCAAGGTCAAGAGCAGCTTCATCCTGCCCAATATCAACAGTCAGCTGGCCTATATGGAAGCGGAGCTGGAGAAAACCAAATGGTTTGCCGGCAATGAATTCACGGCGGCCGATATCCAGATGAGCTTTCCGCTGGAAGCGGCAGCCATGCGTGGCGGGCTCGACGAGCGTTTGCCGAAGCTGACGGCGTTCCTGCAGCGCATCCATGCGCGGCCGGCCTACCAGCGTGCCCTGGAAAAAGGCGGGCCCTACGATTTCGCCAAATAAGCGGCATTGAAGGGCTTCGTGCGGGGAACCATACGGTAAAATGCCCGATTCAACCAGTATCGACTAACCGCATGGCCAGACTCCTCGCTATCGACGGCTTGAATATCGTACGCCGCGTCTACGAAGCCAGTCCTGAACCCGATTCCGACCTGAAGGCGGAGATTGCGCTGCGCCATGCGCTGTCGTCGTTCCGCACGCTCATCAACGACCACGAGCCGACGCATATCCTGCCGGCCTTCGACTTCGGCGGCCCCACCTGGCGCCACGCGCTGTACGCCGGTTATCGCGAAGGGCGCCAGCCCATGCCGCAGGTGCTGCGCGACGCCTTGCCCGGCTTCTATGCCACCCTGGCCAGCTTCGGCATGCACGTGGTCAGCATTCCCGAGGTCGAGGCCGACGACGTGATCGGCACGGCCGTCATGCGCTGGCTGCACGAGGGGCGCGGCGCGGCCGTCATCGCCACCACCGACAAGGATTTGCATGGACTGATCGCCCATGGCGCGCTGGTGTGGGACCATTTCAAGGGTGTCTGGCACGATCACGCCTGGGTCGAGAAAAAGTTCGGCGTGCCGCCGGAACTGCTGCCCGATCTGCTGGCGCTGATGGGCGACGTCACCGACAGCATCCCCGGCGTGTCGAAGATCGGCCTGAAGACGGGCGCGAAACTGTTGCGCGCCTACGGCAATATCGACGCCGTGATGGCCGGCGCGGGCATTTTACCGGGTGCGCTGGGCGAAAGCCTGCGAAGAGAGCGGGAAATACTGTATCTTTCAAGAAAGTTAGTGGAACTCAAGACGGACGTGACTTTAGGCGTGACCTGGAACAAGCTCGTATGGGAAAAGTAAGGCGCAACGCAAGACAAGAACAATCAAGCAAGGGAAGTAATCATGATGTTAAAGACAGTCCTGATCGATAGCAGCGCCGTGGCGCGCGGCCTGCTGAACACGGTCCTGACCGATGGCGGCTACGATGTCTGCGGGCAGACGCATACCAGCACGCTGGGGCTGGCGCTGCTGGTCAAGCACCACCCGCATTTCGTGTGCATCGCGCGCGAACAGGTGGAAGACGGGACCAATGTGGTGCAAACCATCCGCGCCCAGTATCCGAAGACGCTCATCTTCATGGTCTCTGGCGGCATCGACGCCGCCTCGCTGCAGGCGGCCCACGCGATGGGCGTGTCGGGCTTCATCGTGAAACCCTTCATGGCCGACACGGTGCTGAAAACCGTGCGCAATACGGTCATTGCCATGGTGCGCAAGCAGCAGGCACTCGCCGCCGCGCAGGGCAAGACTTAGGCGCCGGCCAGGCCCGTCGCGCTGGCGATAATCCCGCCACCCAGACACACATCGCCGTCATACAGCACGGCCGACTGGCCGGGCGTGACGGCCCATTGCGCCTGGTCAAACGCCAGGCAGAAGTGTGCATCGCCATCGGGCAGCAGCTGGCAAGCCACGTCGGCCTGGCGGTAGCGCGTCTTGGCGGACAGGGCGCCCGCTTGCGGCGCAGTACCGGCGACCCAGCTGGCCTGGTCGGCCGTCAAGGCGGGCGAGAGCAGCCACGGGTGGTCATGGCCCTGCACCACCCACAGGGTATTGTTGGCGATATCCTTGCGCGCCACATACCAGGCGTCGCTGCTGCCGTCGGCGTTCTGGTAGGACTTCACGCCGCCGATGCCGATGCCCTTGCGCTGGCCCAGGGTGTAAAAACTCAGTCCCACGTGTTCGCCTACCGTCTTGCCATCGGCCGTTTTCATGGGCCCCGGCTTGTAGGACAGGTAGCGGTTCAAAAATTCGCGGAACGGGCGTTCGCCAATGAAGCAGATGCCCGTCGAGTCTTTCTTTTGCGCGTTTGGCAGGGCCAGCTGCTCGGCGATCTTGCGCACTTGCGTCTTCGGGATTTCGCCGAGCGGAAACAGGGTTTTCGACAATTGCGCCTGATTTAAACGGTGCAGGAAGTAGCTTTGGTCCTTGCTGGCATCGACGGCTTTGAGCAATTCATAACGACCCGCATCGGTGGGTGCCTGGCGCACGCGCGCGTAATGGCCGGTGGCGATCAGGTCGGCGCCCAGGGTCATGGCGTGGTCAAGAAATGCCTTGAACTTGATTTCGGCGTTGCACAGCACGTCCGGGTTCGGCGTGCGGCCGGCCTGGTATTCGCGCAAAAAATCGGCGAACACGCGGTCCTTGTATTCGGAGGCGAAATTGACGGCTTCGATATCAACGCCGATAACGTCGGCCACGCTGGCCGCGTCGATCCAGTCCTGGCGCGTGGAGCAGTATTCCGAATCGTCGTCATCTTCCCAGTTTTTCATGAACAGGCCGATGACTTCATAGCCTTGTTCCTTCAGCATCCATGCCGCGACCGAGGAATCGACCCCGCCCGACATGCCGATAACGACTTTCTTCTTGCTCATCTTGCTTTCCAGTGTACTTTAGATAATATTGCTATGCGCTATTAAAAACCGACGCATGCGTGTGCAGCAGGGCCAGCGGCGCGCGCCGGCCAGCCAGGTATTCGTCCACGCATTGCAGCACCAGCGGACTGCGGTGGCGCTCCTGGCATGCCGCCAGCTCGTCGCGCGTCATCCACAGGGTGCGGATGATGCCTTCGTCCAGCGGGCGGTCATGCTCGGCGCCGGCCGTGCCGCAAAAGGTGAAGCGCAAATAGGTCACGTCCTCGCCCGTGCGCAATGACTGATAGCGCGACATATACATGCCGACCAATGCCGTGGGGATGAAATCGTAGGCCGCTTCTTCCAGCGTTTCGCGGATCACCGCCTGCTCCAGCGACTCGAACGGGTCGAGATGACCGGCGGGTTGGTTGAGCTTGATGCCTTCGCTGGTCTCTTCTTCAATCAGTAAAAACAGGCCGTCGCGCTCGACGATGGCAGCAACGGTGACAGAGGGTTTCCAGATTCTCGGCATGATTCCATCCTTGAAAGAGCCGACATTTTATCTTGTTCTGCGCGCGCGGTTTGAACCCGGCCTTCTGTTGCGCGGAGATATTGATAAATGACAACGTTTTAGCAAATAGCGGTGGGGATACTTACGTCTTTCCCGGGGAGCGCACTAGCATGGGGGCTGAGGCGGCAAGATGGCAGGAAGCGCCCGCTAATATAGGCTTTCCCTGTGGTCAAAACAAGCGCGCAGTTTTGCCAGACTGTGGTGAAATTGACACACCTTTCCCACAATATGGGCGCCGCGCCGCATCGTGAAACGAATCGTGGGATGCTGAGGCAATTAGTGTCGTACGACTAAAAGTTGCTGGATCACAAACGTTTAACGCGCTGCTTTCCGTGTTAGATTCTAGTCAGTTTATCAATTAGCGGAGGCATCATGAGGATAGGCATACCGGCCGAAACACGGCCTGGTGAAACGCGGGTGGCAGCGACGCCCGAGACAGTCAAGAAGCTGGCAGCCAAGCATCAGATCGTCGTGCAGTCGGGCGCGGGCTTGCAAGCCTCGATTCCCGACGACGCGTATGCGGCCGCCGGTGCACAGATCGGTACCGCCCAGGAAGCCTATGGCTGCGCCATCGTGCTCAAGGTGCGCGCGCCCGATGCCGGGGAACGGGCCCTGATGGCCGACGGCACGGTGCTGATCGGCATGTTGAATCCGTTTGACGCGGATAATATCGCCGCCATGGCCTCGGCCGGCCTGTCCGCCTTCGCGCTGGAAGCCGTGCCGCGCATCACGCGCGCACAGTCGATGGACGTGCTGTCGTCGCAAGCGAACATCGCCGGTTACAAGGCCGTGCTGGTGGCGGCCAATACCTACCAGCGTTTCATGCCCATGCTGATGACGGCGGCCGGCACCGTCAAGGCGGCCCGCGTGCTGATCATGGGTGTGGGCGTGGCAGGTTTGCAGGCGATCGCCACGGCCAAGCGCCTGGGCGCCGTCATCGAGGCGTCCGACGTGCGCCCGCCCGTCAAGGAACAAGTGGAGTCCTTGGGCGCCAAATTCCTCGATGTGCCATTTCTCACCGAGGAAGAAAAGGAAATCGCCAAGGGCGCGGGCGGCTATGCGCGCGCCATGCCGGCCGACTGGATGCGCCGCCAGGCCGAACTGGTGCATGAACGGGCAAAACTGGCCGACATCATCATCACCACGGCACTGATTCCCGGCCGCGCCGCGCCCGTGCTGATCTCCGAAGAGACGGTGAAAGCCATGAAGCCGGGCTCCGTCATCGTCGACCTGGCCGTGGAGCAGGGCGGCAACTGCCCGCTCTCGGAACTGGGCAAGACAGTGCTCAAGCACGGCGTCTATATCGTGGGCGAGCCGAACCTGGCGACCCTGGTGGCGGCCGATGCCTCGGCCCTGTATGCGCGCAACGTGCTGGACTTTTTAAAGCTCATCATCGACAAGGACGATCAATTGCTGATCGACCGCGAGGATGAAATCATCAAGGCCAGCCTGGTGTGTGCAGGCAGTGAAATCTTACGTAAATAATGCGGTGCCGGAGAGAACAACATCATGGAAATCAGTCACACCATCATTAACCTGATCATCTTCGTGCTGGCCATTTATGTCGGCTACCACGTCGTCTGGACCGTCACGCCGGCGCTGCATACGCCGCTGATGGCCGTCACCAATGCCATTTCCGCCATCATCATCGTCGGCGCCATGCTGGCTGCCGGCCTGACGCAAGGCCCGCTGGCGCAGGCGGCCGGCACCCTGGCCGTGGCCCTGGCCGCCGTCAACGTATTCGGCGGCTTCCTTGTCACGCAGCGCATGCTCGAGATGTTCCGCAAAAAAGAACCGAAAGCCAAGCAAGGAGCAAAAGAATGAGTCACGCCATGAGCTTCGTCACCATGAATCTGGTGACGATGATGTACCTGATTGCCTCGGTGTGCTTCATCCAGGCCTTGAAAGGGCTGTCGTCGCCCTCGACGGCACGCCGCGGCAATGCCTTTGGCATGAGCGGCATGGCCATTGCCGCCGTGACCACCGTGGCGCTGATCCTGAAACTGAAGGAGCAGCAAACGGGCGGCATGGGCCTGACCCTCGTCATCATCGGCATCGTCACGGGCGGCGCCATCGGCGCCTACCTGGCAAAAACCGTGGAAATGACGAAGATGCCGGAACTGGTGGCGGCCATGCACTCGCTGATCGGCCTGGCGGCCGTGTGCATCGCCGTGGCGGCCGTATCCGAGCCATGGGCCTTCAATATCGCCCAGCAAGGCCAGGCGCTGCCCATCGGTAACCGCTTCGAGCTGTTCATCGGCACCTTTGTCGGCGCCATCACGTTCTCCGGTTCGGTGATCGCCTTCGGCAAGCTGTCGGGCAAATACAAGTTCCGCCTGTTCCAGGGCGCGCCCGTCAGCTTCAAGGGCCAGCACATGCTCAACCTGGTGCTGGCGCTGGTGATGATCGCGCTGGGCCTGGTGTTCTGCTTCGCCGACGGCGTGGAGCCTGCCTGGACGCCGTTCATCGTCATGACCGTCATCGCCTTTGCGCTGGGCGTGCTGATCATCATTCCCATCGGCGGCGCCGACATGCCGGTGGTGGTGTCCATGCTCAACAGTTACTCTGGCTGGGCAGCGGCAGGTATCGGTTTTTCGCTGAATAACTCGATGCTGATCATCGCCGGCTCGCTCGTGGGGTCCTCGGGCGCGATCCTCTCGTACATCATGTGCAAGGCCATGAACCGTTCGTTCTTCAACGTCATCCTCGGCGGCTTCGGCGGCGATGCACCGGCCGCCGGCGTGGCGGGCGCGCAGGAACAGCGTCCCGTAAAATCGGGTTCTGCCGACGACGCCGCCTTCATCATGGGCAATGCGGAAACCGTCATCATCGTGCCCGGCTACGGCCTGGCCGTGGCGCGTGCACAGCACTCGCTCAAGGAACTGGTGGAAAAGCTCACGCACAAGGGCATTACCGTCAAGTATGCAATCCACCCGGTGGCGGGGCGCATGCCGGGCCACATGAACGTGCTGCTGGCCGAGGCGGAAGTGCCCTATGACCAGGTCTTCGAGATGGAAGACATCAACGGCGAATTCGGCCAGACGGACGTCGTGCTGGTGCTGGGCGCGAACGACGTGGTCAATCCGGCGGCGAAAGACCCGAAATCGCCGATCGCCGGCATGCCGATCCTGGAAGCCTATAAAGCCAAGAGCATCATCGTCAACAAGCGCTCGATGGCCTCCGGCTATGCTGGCCTCGACAACGATCTGTTCTACCAGCCAAATACGATGATGGTGTTTGGTGACGCCAAGAAGGTGATCGAGGATATGTTGAAAGCCATCGAATAAACGCTGCTTGCTCCTGCCGGACGGCCCGCCTTGCGCGGGCCGTTTTTATTCTGCCGCCACCACCTGGTTGCGCCCCTGGTGCTTGGCGACATACAGGGCCTTGTCGGCATCCGACATGGCCGCGTCCAGGCTGGCGCCGGCGATCAACGGGGCCACGCCGATGCTGATGGTGACGTGCAGCGGGCTGCCATCGGGCAAGGGGGTGATGGCGGCGGCCACCGCTGCGCGGATGCGCTCGGCCACCTGGTGTGCCTGCTGCAAGGTCGCGTCCGGGAAGAGCAGGCCGAATTCCTCGCCACCGAGGCGCGCCGCCACGTCGGTGATGCGTCCCGTGTCGCGCAGCGCCTGCGCCACCGTGCGCAGCACGGCGTCGCCCACGGCATGGCCATAGCGGTCGTTGATCTTTTTAAAGTGGTCGAGGTCGGCCACGCCCACGCTCAGGGCGGCGCCGCTGCGCGCCGCGCGTGCCATCGCCTGCGCGGCCTGCGCCTCATAGGCGCGCCGGTTGGGCAGCGACGTCAGCGCATCGTGCAGCGCCTGCTGTTCCAGCTGCGCCAGCAGGCTGGCGTTTTTTGCCGCTAGTTCGCGCCGTTCGCGCACGTCGAGCAAAAAGGCGCCGAAATAACGCATGCCGTCGACCACGCCCAGGTCCAGCGCCTTCATTTCGATGGGGATCATTTGCGTGTCGCGGTGGCGGATGGCGAATTCGCGTATCTTGCCCAGCACGCTGGAGGTGCGCGAGCTGCGGATGTAATCGATCACGTGCTTGTCATGCTGCGCGCCGACGGCGTCGGGCAGCAGGCCGTTCAGTGTCTGGCCCAGCAATTCTCCGCTGGCATAGCCCGACAGCGCCTGCATGGCGCCATTGATATAGCGGATGCGGCACTGCTCGTCGATGATGATGATGGCGTCGAGGGCGTCTTCCAGCAGGCGGGAAAAGAGTACTTCGGGTAGGGCGGCAGGCGGTGCTGCGTGCAATGCATCTGTCATGGAACGGTCGCCAAAAACCAGGTGACAGCCATTGTCGCATCCGCGGGCCGTTTACTCCATGCCGGATCGGTTCGCTGTTTCTTTTTCGCTCGTTCCTTGATGACTGAGGCTCAGCGGCGGCCGTACATCATCAGGGTGGCCAGGCTTTTGCGTGCCGGGCTGAAGGCGTCCAGCAGGCCCAGCGACACGCCCAGCAAGCCTTGCGTGGGCGCGCTGCCCGTGAAGATGCGCGCCATGGTGTCGGTGACGCGCACGGTCAGAGCCCGGTCGGCCTGGCGCAGGCTGGCATAGCGTTCCAGCGCTGCGGGGCTGCTGTCCTGCGCCAGCACGCGGGCCAGCACGGCGGCGTCGCGCAAGCCCAGGTTCAGCCCCTGTCCCGCCACCGGGTGCAGGGTTTGCGCCGCATTGCCGATGGCGACCGTGCGTGCCGTGCCGCCCGCCTGCGCGTTCAGGCCCAGCGGATAGGCCAGGCGCGTCGTCGTGTGGCTAAAGCGTCCCAGGCGGCTGCCGAAGGCGGCGCCCAGGCGCGCCAGGAAGGCAGCGTCGTCCAGCGCCAGCAATTGTTCGGCCCGCGTGGGGGGCACGCACCACACCAGCGCGTAGCCGTCGTCCTGCGGCAGCAGGGCCAGCGGGCCTTCGTCGGTGAAGCGCTCGTAGGCGCGATGGGCGATGGGACTGCTTGCGCGCACATGGGCGATGATGGCGCTTTGGCCATAATCGCGGCTGACGGCGCGCTCCTGCTGTTGGCCGAACAGGCCGCCCTCGGCTTGCACCAGCAGGCTGGCGCGCAAGCTCGACGCGGCACCGGCCTGTTCGAGCTGCACGTTGACGCCATCGGCATCCTCCGCACTGCCAGTGACCAGGGCCGGGCGCAGGCTGGCCACGCCCAGGCGCTCGCACACGTCGGCCAGCGCGCTGACGACGGCGCCGTAGCGCGCCACATAACCGAGCGCCTCGACGCCATGCTCGCTGCGGTCCATCAGGCTGCGTCCGAACCGGCCGCGGCGCGAGACGTGAATCTGGTGAATTGGGGTCGCTGCCACGGGCCAGGCGCCCGCCTCTTCGAGAATCTGGCGGCTGCCGTGCGACAGGGCGATGGTGCGCGGGTCGCGCCGGGCATGCTCGATGGATTTGGCATCGAGCAAGGCGATGCCGGCGGCGCGTGCGCCCCGCTGCACCAGCAGGGCGGCCAGCGCCATGCCGACGGGGCCGGCGCCGCAGATGGCGAGATCGAAAGTGGACGGTGTATGCATGCGGCGGCGTTAATCCTGTGACATCAGTTGTTCGATTTCAGCGACGCTTTTGGGCGCCGTGCTGAAGACTTCATGGCCTTGCGGCGTGACCAGCACATCGTCTTCGATGCGGATGCCGGTATGCCAGAACTGCTCCGGCACGCCCGCGCCCGGGCGCACATAGATGCCCGGTTCCACCGTCAGCACCATGCCCGCTTCGAGCGCGCGCCACGGCTTGCCGGGCGCGCCCGTGTCGCGGTAGGCGCCCACGTCGTGCACGTCCATGCCCAGCCAGTGGCTGGTGCCGTGCATGTAGAAGGGCATATACGCCTTGTCGGCGATGACGTCCTGCACGCTGCCGTTTTTTTGCCGCTCCAGCAGTTTCAAATCCAGCATGCCCTGCGCCAGTACCTGCACGGCCGCCTCGTGGATGGCACTGTGCGGCAAGCCGGGGCGCACCATGTCCAGCGCCGCCTGTTGCGCCGCCAGCACCAGTTCATACAGCGCCCGCTGCGGGCCGCTGAAACGCCCGTTGACGGGCCAGGTGCGCGTGATGTCGGAGGCGTAGCCATCGAGTTCGCAGCCGGCGTCGATCAGCACCAGTTGGCCGTCTTGCAGGACGGCGTTGTTGGCGCTGTAATGCAGGATGCAGGCCTTGTCGCCGCCGGCCACGATGGAGGAGTACGCGGGAAACTGCGCGCCGCTGCGCCGGAATTCGTACAGCAGTTCCGCTTCCAGCGCGTATTCGTGCATGCCGGGCTGCGTGGCGCGCATGGCGCGCACGTGGGCGGCGCTGGAAATGGCGGCCGCGCGGCGCATCAGGCCTTGTTCCTGCGGGTCTTTCAGCAGGCGCATGGTGTCGAGCATGCCGGCTATGTCATGCGCGATGGCGGGGGCCGTGACGCCGCTGCGGGCCTTTTGCCGCACGTTGTGCCGCCAGACCTTGACCTGCGCATCGAGGCTGCCGCCCAGTGCATAGTAAATGGCGGGGGCATCGGCCAGCAGGCGCGTCATTTCCACGTCAAGTTCTTCAATGGGGAAGGCGCTGTCAAAGCCGAAGCTGGCGCGCGCCGCCTCGGGGCCGTGGCGGAAACCGTCCCAGATTTCGCGCTCCGTGTTCTTGGCGCGGCAAAACAGGATGGCGCGCGCGGGCGCCGTGGCACTGGCGGCCACGAGGGCCACGGCGCTGTCGGGTTCCGTGAAACCGCTGAGGTAGTAAAAATAGCTGTCGTGGCGATACGGATAATCGCAATCGCTGTTGCGTGGCACTTCGGGCGCCGTGGCGAGGATGGCCACGCTGCCCGGCAGCATCTGCGCCAGCAGCGCCGCACGCCGTGCCGCGTAATTGGCCATCATGTTGCGCTGGCCTTGGCCGCTACGCCATTGAGCGCGTCGAGCTGCATGGGTGTGCCCACATTCGTCCATTCGCCCGGATAGATTTCGCCACCGACGCGGCCCTGGTCCGCATACTGGCGCAGCAAATCGCCCAGTTTGGCGTGGCTGCCGGGCGCGATGCCGTCGAACATTTCAGGGCGGTACACGCCGATATTGGCGAAGGTCCATTTGGTTTCGTCGGTATTGTTGATGGCGAACAAGGTCAGGCCGAAGTCGCCCTTGGGGTGGAAGTCGGGATTGGGCACCAGATAAGTCCAGGCGATGTCGCGCTGGTCGGCCGGATACGGCGTGCCCAGCACATCCTTGTCGGCCAGTACGTCGAGCACCTGCTTGAAATCAAAGTAGGGGCAATAGATGTCGCCGGAAATGGCCAGGAACGGTTCCTCGCCCAGCAAGTGGCGCGCCTGGGCGATGCCGCCCGCCGTTTCCAGCGGCGTGCTTTCTGGCGAGTACGCGATGCGCGCGCCATACGCGCTGCCATCGCCCAGGGTTTCCTCGATCAGATGGCCCAGGTGGGAATGGTTGATGACGATGTCCGTGATGCCGGCGCGCACCAGATTCAGCACATGCCAGACGATCAGCGGACGGCCGCGCACTTTCAGCAGCGGTTTGGGACAGGTATCGGTAAGCGGACGCATCCGTTCACCACGGCCTGCGGCAAAGATCATGGCTTTCATGGTGGAACTCGTTTTCTGTGCAATAAGTGAAAGGTGGGGCCGGGGCCCCACAGCGGACGGATCAGGTGCGCTGATTAAAAAGTGTAGCCGACTTGCGGCGTTTTATTTTCCAGCGCATCGAGCAGACGCACCAGCGGCTTGAGTTCCGTATAGCGGTTGGCTGTCTTGCGCACATAGTCGAGCACGGTTGGCAGGTCGCCCATGTACAGATCTTTGCCGTCGCGGTAATTCAGGCGCGCGAACAGGCCGAGAATTTTCAGGTGGCGCTGCAGGGCCGTGAATTCGAAGTCGCGGTAGAAGGCGTCGATGTCGGGATTGACTGGCAAGCCCAGCTGCTTGGCGCGCTGCCAGTAGCGGATCACCCAGTCGAGCACCAGTTCTTCATCCCATTGTATATACGCGTCGCGCAGCAGCGAGGCGATGTCGTAGGTGACGGGACCGAAGACGGCGTCCTGGAAGTCGAGGATGCCGGGATTGGGGATGGAACCATCGTTGATGTGCATCAAATTGCGCGAATGATAATCGCGGTGCATGAATACTTGTTGCTGCGACAAGATGTTCGCCGTGATGGCTTCGAAGACCTTGTCCAGCTGGGTTTGTTGCACATCCGTCAAGCTGGCGCCCAGGTGCTTGCCAATAAACCATTCCGGGAACAGATTCATTTCGCGCAGGATGAAGGCGCGGTCGAATTCGGGCAAGACGTCGGGTTGGCTGGCCAGCTGGATTTTCATCAGCGACTCGAGCGCTTCGGCGTACAGCACGCTGGCATTGTCGTGATTCAGGGCATCGAGGTAGGTGGTCGTGCCCAGGTCGGAGAGTAGCAGGAAGCCGTTGTCCAGGTCTTGCGCGATGATCTCGGGCACGGACACGCCGGCGCCTTTCAGCAAGCCTGCCACCTTGACAAAGGCGGGCACGTTTTCGCGCTCGGGCGGCGCATCCATGGCGATCAGTGTCTTTCCTGGCAAGGTTGTATTGCCAGGCAGCACATCGAGACGGTAGTAGCGGCGAAAGCTCGCATCGCTCGAAGCGCGGCGGGCGGAATCGGGCGCAACGAGGTTCAGCGGGGCCAACCAGGCTTTCAACAGGGTCAGGCGAGCGTCGGCGGAGGCCGGCGCGGCAGGGGAATTGGGGGAGAATGACATTAAGCGGCCTGTGGAATCGGGTTGATGGTGCAGATTCCCATATAATAAGGGATTCAAATCAAAAAATCGCCTGTCAATGGTGCTTGCCCCTTCCAATTCATGAGCTGGTTTTCGGCCTCCCCCCCTTCGCAGCGCTGGGCTTTCGCCATCAGCGCGCTCGTTGCCGCCACGGCGGTGCCTGTCCACGCCCAGAAAGCACCGCGTCCGGTTCATGTGGAAGATCCCGACGCGCCCACCGTCATGACGGCGAACAGCATGAACGGACGCCCGGAAAGGGAGATCAATCTCGAGCAAAATGTCGTGATTGAGCGGGGAAAAACCACAAAAATGACCGCTGATACAGCTTGTTACAAACAAGTTGAAGATGAGTTCGATGCCGAGGGCCATATCAAGATGTGGCGTTTCGGCGATTACTACACGGGTGACGTCTTGAAGCTGAACATGGAGACCGGCAAGGGTTTCCTGCTCAACCCGACGTACCGCTTCGAAGTGGGTGGCGGCCAGGGCAAGGCCGAGCGCGTCGACTTCATCAACCCCGACGAAGCCAATGTCATCGAAGGTACTTACAGTACCTGCGAAGGGCCGAATCCGGACTGGTACCTGAAATCGAGCACATTGAACCTCGATACGGGCCGCGACGTGGGCACCGGCAGCAAGACCATCATCTATTTCAAGGACGTGCCTATCCTGGGTACGCCAGGCATCTCGTTTTCGCTGTCGGGTGCGCGCCGCTCGGGCTGGCTGGCGCCCACGCCGGGCTTTGCCTCGAAGAACGGTTTCGAGCTGCTGATGCCGTATTACCTGAACATCGCGCCGAACCGCGACCTGACCCTGTTCCCGCGCTACATACAGCGGCGCGGCATCCAGCTCGGTGCGACGGGCCGCTACATGGGCGAGACGGATGCCGGCCTGTACCAGGGCGAAACGTCGTTTGAGTTCTTGCCTAACGACAAGCAGACCAAGACCAACCGCTACATGATCAAGTCCAAGCATGAGCAGGCGCTGGCCAAGGGCTGGAGTTACAGCTGGGACTTGCGCGACGCATCGGACAATAATTACCCGAACGATTTTTCGAAAACCGTCGCCACCGCCACCGAACGCCAGTTGCTGCGCGAATTGCGCACCGATTACCGCACCGAGGACTGGAGCCTGACGGCGCGCGTGCAGAATTACCAGGTACTGCAGGATCCCGATCCTTCGGTGACCGTGCCGCGCCCGTATGACCGCTTGCCGGCGGTGAACTTCCACGCTGGCAAATACGACGTATGGGGCGGCTTCGACTGGACCTTCGACGCGGAAGCGACGCGCTTCGCGCATCCGACCGAGGTACAAGGGTCGCGCCTGGTGGTCGTGCCGCAGGTGAGTTTCCCCATCGTGCGTCCTGGTTATTTCATCACGCCCAAGCTGATGCTCAATGCCAGCGCGTATCAACTGGATAATGACGCCAGGACCAAGGCGCTGCTGTTCAAGACGACCTCGTTTACGCGCGCCGTGCCTACCTTCTCGCTCGACAGCGGCCTGGTGTTTGAACGCGACACGAATCTGTTTGGCGCCAAGGGCGGCACGCAAACCCTGGAGCCGCGCCTGTTCTATGTCTACACGCCGTACCGCGACCAGTCGCAGTTTCCGAAATTCGATACGGCCGACGGCACCTTCAACCTGACGCAGATCTTCACGGAAAACCGTTTTGTCGGCAGCGACCGCATCGGCGATGCCAACCAGGTCACGGCCGCCGTCGTCTCGCGCTTTCTGCAGGCGGACGGCACGGAGCGTATGCGCCTGACCTTCGGCCAGCGTTTCTATTTTGCCGACCAGCGCGTGCAACTCAATTCAACCACGCCCGTCAACCAGTCGCGTTCGGATATCCTGCTGGCGGCAACGGGCCGCGTGTCCGAGACTTGGACCGCCGACAGCCTGGTGCAGTACAATCCCAGCGATCGCCAGTTGATAAACTACAACTACACCCTGCAATATCAGCCAGGTGCCAAGAAAGTATTGAATTTCAGCAATCGTTTCCAACGTGGGGATAATGGTTGGCGCAATGCTGAAGTGTCGACGCAATGGCCGCTGACGGACCGTTTGTATGGCGTGGGCCGTATCAGTTACTCCCTGAAGAATCGCAGCATGCTGGAAAGCCTGGTCGGCCTGGAATACAAGGGCGATTGCTGGGTGTTCCGCATGGGAGCGCAGCGTTTCGTGACGACGGCCAAGACAGTTTCGACGCCGATCTTCTTCCAGCTGGAATTGACGGGCTTGTCGAACGGCCTGGGGCTGGGCGCGAATGGCCTGGAAACTTTTACAAAAACCATCCCTGGTTACCAGACAGTGAGCCAGCCACTCCGTTAAGATAGGCACCGTTGCCGCCGCCGGTGTTTCCGGCGCTGGCACAAACCGGTTTTTTTATTCACCTGAACTCATGAGCGCTCTACACATTATGCGTAATGCCAGTATGCACCAACTCAAAATTGCAACGGTTTTGTTGTGCGCCATTTCCGGCGCCACGACCAGTAGTGTCTGGGCGCAACAGGCTGCGCCAGCTCCTGCGGCCAAGCCCGCTGCTACTGCGCCAGCACCGGTCAAGGGCTTCACGCCACCGGCTTCGAGCAGTGGCCAGACCATCGACTCCATCGCCGTCGTCGTCAATGACGAGGTGATTACGCGTAATGAAGTTGCGGCCCGCATCAAGAGCGTGGAGCAGCGCATGAAGGCGCAGAACGTGCCCTTGCCCGATCCTGCCGACCTGCGTCGTCAGTTGCTGGAGCGCATGATTGTGGAGCGCGCACAAATGCAGCTGGCCAAGGAAATGGGCGTGCGCGTGGATGACCTGACGCTGGACCGCGCGATTGGCCGTATCGCTGAACAGCAAAAAATGACGGTGCAAGAACTGCGTAACCAGATGGAAAAAGAAGGCACGCCGTTTGCGACCTTCCGCGAAGAAATCCGCGATGAAATCATCATGCAGCGCCTGCGCGAGCATGAGGTCGACGCCAAGATCCAGATTTCCGATTCCGAAGTGGATAACTTCCTGGAAGCGGAAAAAGCGGCTGCCAGCGAACAGGTGGAGCTGAACCTGGCGCAAATTCTCGTGCGTATTCCGGAAAATTCCAGTCCCGAACAGATCGCCGCGCGCCGCGCACGCGCCGAAGAAGTCAGCCGCCAGCTGCGCACGGGCGCCGATTTCGCCAAGATGGCCGCCACCTATTCCGACGCCAGCGATGCGCTGAGCGGCGGCGATATCGGCTGGCGCAATAGCGACCGCGTGCCGCCCCTGTTCACGGAACAGTTGCTGAAACTGAAACCGGGCCAGATCACCCCTATCATCAAGAGCAACACCGGTTTCCACATCCTCAAACTGGTGGACCGCCGCAGCGCGGCTGAGGCGCAAGCCGTCGCTGCCGTGCAGCAGACGCATGCCCGCCATATCTTGCTGAAAATAACGCCGACCCTGTCGGCTGCCGAAGCCAAGCGCAAATTGCTGGAATTGAAAGAGCGTCTCGATAACAAGGCCGCCAAGTTCGAAGACCTGGCCCGCTTGTTCTCGAACGACGGTTCGGCGGCCAAGGGCGGCGACCTGGGCTGGCTGTATCCAGGCGACACCGTGCCGGAATTCGAAACGGCGATGAATGCGCTGAAACCGGGCGAAGTGAGCCAGCCGATCGAATCGAGCTTTGGCTTTCACCTGATCGAAGTGCTGGAGCGCAAGAGCGACGACGTCTCGAAAGAGAAAAAGCGCGCCGCCGCACGCAACGCCTTGCGCGAACGCAAGCTGGAAGAAGCGACTGAAAACTGGGCGCGCGAAGTACGCGACCGTGCTTACGTCGAATTCCGCGCGGACGACCAGTAATGCTGCTGATTCATTGCGCATGAGTAACTTGCCCCTTGCAGGCCGCCCGGCCATCGCCATCACTTGTGGCGAACCGGCCGGTGTCGGCCCGGAAATTTCGATCCGCGCCGCCTGGGCCATGCGGCATGAGGTCACAGTCATCCTGCTGGGTGACGCCGCCTTCCTGGCACTGACGGCCAGCCTGATCGATCCGGACATCCGCCTGGCGGCGCTGTCGCTGCAAGCCGTGCGCAACAGCGGCCTGCCCCAGTTCGGACCCGGTCGCCTGGCCGTGATCGACATTCCGACCGTGAACAATGTCATCCCTGGCGTGCTGGACAAGGAAAATGCCCGTTCCGTGCTGGCGACCCTGGACGCGGCCGTGGAAGGCATCGAAGCCGGCTGGTTTGGCGCCATGGTCACGGCACCCTTGCAAAAGAGCACGATCAACGACGCAGGCGTGGCTTTTTCCGGGCATACGGAATACCTGGCAGAAAAAACCGGCACGCCGCAGGTGGTGATGATGCTGGCCGGCGAACCGGGACATGGCGAACCGACCCTGCGCGTGGCACTGGCCACCACGCATCTGCCATTGAAGGACGTGTCCGCTGCCATCACCATGGACAGCCTGGCCGTCACCCTGGATATTCTCCAGCGAGATTTGCAACAGAAATTCGGCATCGCCGCGCCGCGCATCCTCGTGACTGGCCTGAACCCGCACGCGGGCGAGGGCGGCTACCTGGGACGCGAGGAAATCGATGTCATCGCCCCGGCGATTGCGGCGGCGCAAGCGCGCGGCATCGATGCGCGCGGCCCGTACCCAGCCGACACCTTGTTCCAGCACAAGTATCTGGCCGATGCCGACTGCGTGCTGGCGATGTACCACGACCAGGGCTTGCCCGTGCTGAAATACGCGACCTTCGGGCGCGGCATCAATATCACCCTGGGCTTGCCGCTGATCCGCACCTCGGTCGACCACGGCACGGCGCTGGACCTGGCCGCGCAAGGGCTGGGCCTGGCCGATTGCCACAGCATGGAGCAGGCGCTGCAAACGGCGCTCGGCATGCTGCGCGCCAGCACGCGCGCCTGATACCCACCGGTTTTACCCCGCTACACCGCCCCTAGAATAGAAAAACAGAATATGAAACACGTTGCCCGCAAACGCTTTGGCCAGAACTTCCTGCATGACCGCTTCGTCCTGGACGACATCACGGCCGCCATCGCGCCGCAGGCGGACGATGCCATGGTCGAGATCGGCCCCGGCCTGGGCGCCATGACGGAGCAGTTGCTGCGCCACCTGAAGCAGATGCATGTGGTTGAACTGGATCGCGACCTGATCGTGCGCCTGGAAAAGACCTTCAACCCTGCCAAGCTGACGATACACTCGGGCGACGCGCTGAAATTCGATTTTGCGCAAATTCCCGTGCCGGCCGGCCAGAAGCTGCGCATCGTGGGCAACTTGCCGTACAACATTTCCAGCCCGCTGCTGTTCCACCTGGCAGACTTCGCGCCGTTGGTGAAAGACCAGCATTTCATGCTGCAAAAGGAAGTCGTCGAGCGCATGGTGGCCGAACCGGGCAGCAAGGCGTATGGCCGCCTGTCCGTGATGCTGCAATGGCGCTATACCATGTCGCTGCTGTTCATCGTGCCGCCGACGGCCTTCGATCCGCCGCCGAAAGTGGAATCGGCCATCGTGCGCATGATCCCCGTGGCCGAGCGCCTGGCGTGCGACCAGGCGACCCTGGAAGCGGTGGTCATGAAAGCCTTCTCGCAGCGCCGCAAGGTGATCCGCAACTGCCTGGCAGGGATGTTTACGGAAGAGCAGATCAAGGCGGCCGGCATCGACCCGACCAAGCGGCCGGAAACCGTGGGGCTGGAGCAATACGTGGCGCTGGCGAATCTGCTCAAAGCACCGCAGTAATCGCAAGGGCTGGGGGCAGACCCTCTCCACCAGCAGCGTCTGAGCAGGCGTCGACGCGAACGGGGGGCTGACCCCCGCATTGCTGGTTTGACTTAAAACCACTGGTCGACCTGCTGCAGATCCTGCCTCAGGGCGGAAAAGCAGTCGTCCACATGGTGGTTGCGGCTGATTTCATTGCGCCGCATCAGGGCGATCTTGCGCTTGCAGGTGGGCTGGCGCAGGGGCGCCACGTGCAGGTCTTCGTCGTTGAGGAAAGTCGTGTACAGGCTGGGCATGATGCCCACGGCGATGCCGGCGCGCACCACGCCATACAGCGACTCGCTGTGTATCATCTGGTACAGGCTCGACGGGCTCAAGCCATGCTGGCGCAGTGCGCTGGAAGCAAATTCCCAGATGCTGCCCTTGGTAAACACGACGATTTCCTGCCCCGCCAGCTGCTCCCAGCGCACTTCCTTGAGCGGCGCCAGCGCATGGCGTCCCGCCGTCACCAGCACCAACTCGTCCTCGAACAGTCCCACGCTTTCCAGCGACACGGAACCGGGCACCTCGATACCCACGCAAAAGTCCAGCTGGCCCGAATGCAGGGCGTGCAGCAAGCCATCGTTGGGCATGTCCGACAGGACGATTTCCACTTCATCGCCATGCTGCTCGCAGTAGCGCGCCACCACCACGGCCGTCATCGCCATGGCCGAGGGGATGGCGCCGATGCGGATGCGGTGCCTGCCGCTGCCGATGGCGCGCTGGATATCGGCAAAGGTATTGCTCGCCGTATTCAATAAATGCGTGGCGTAATCGAGCGCCAGCTTGCCTTCGCGTGTCAGTTCTAGCTGGTGGGTTGTGCGGTTAAACAACTTTTTTCCCAGCTGATTTTCCAGCAGCTTGATCGATGCGCTGAGGGCCGGCTGAGTCACGCACAATTCCTGTGCAGCCTTGCTGAAGCTGTTTACCCGGGCCAGGGTGGCAAACGCTTGTAAATGTCGTAAGGAAATCTTCTTGCTGAGTTCATGCATGGGCTTTGCTTATTAGAAAAAGTAATGGATTTATAAAAATAAACAAATTTTCTTATCCCGCAATTTACCATATTCTGGACTGGTCTTTACTTGCATTGAAGGCAACAATCTTCAAGAGAAGAGCCTGGAATGCGGTGCTGCTACTCGCGGCGGCGCGCCAGGCAAGGGACACATCAATAAAATAATTCCAAAAAAACTCAGGGTTTACTCTTTTAGGGCGGCGGCGATGAATAAATGGATGACTGGAACGATGATGGTGGGTGGCTTGCTGGCGGCGCAGGGCGCGGCGCAGGCGCAAAGCAGCGTGCAAGTGTATGGCTTGCTGTCGGCCGGTTTCGGCTATGTGTCGGATGAGGGTAACGGCAGCCGCACGCATGCGTTGAGCGGCACGAACCAGAATCCGCGCATCGGTTTTCGCGGCCAGGAAGACCTGGGCAACGGCACCAAGGCGATCTTCGTGCTGGAAAACGGTTTTAACGTGATGACGGGCACGGCCTCGCAAAGCGGCCGTCTGTTCGGCCGCCAGTCGTATGTGGGTTTATCCAGCAACGACAAGGGCACCCTGACCCTGGGGCGCCAGTATGAAGCCGTCAAGGACCTGCTGGGCCCGGTGGTCATCGCCAGTAACGGCGTGCACATCGGCGACAACGACAATGGCTATAACAACTTGCGCGTGCAAAACGCCGTCAAGTATGTCAGCCCGAGCATCAGCAATCTGTCGTTCACGGGCTTGTATGGCTTCAGCGAAAATCCGCAAGACGCCAACCGCAACCGCGTCTACAGCATGGGTGCAGGCTATAAAGTCGATGCCTTCAGCTGGGCCGTCGCCTATACCAAGATGGACCACCCGAATAGCCCCGATGCGCCGAATGGCGCCATCGGCAACGACTATGGCAGCTCCCTGTTGCTCTTCAACAAGAGCGCCGTCAGCGGCGCCGGCGTGAACAGCCAGGCCATCGCCGGCACGGGAGGCTTTTATAATGTGGGCAAGACCAAGTTTGGCGCGCTGTACACCAACGTGCGCTACCACTACTTGGATCAAAGCAGTCTGACCTTGCAAAACGTGGATCTGAACGTGAACCACAAGCTGACGGAAGCGTTGAACCTGGGCGCCTCGTATTTCTTTACCACCGGCAAATATGACGTGATCAACAAGACGCCGAAATGGCATCAGGTCAACTTCCAGGCCGATTACTTCCTGTCCAAGCGCACCGACGTCGCCATCACCTGGAGCTACCAGAAAGCGGCCGGTGATGCGACGTTCGCCCGCGTGTTCGGTTTTGGTGCCTCGGGCGGCAAGACGCAAAGCGTCCTGATCGTCGGCATGCGACATTATTTCTGAGTCTGATTCATCTTTACAGGCGCTGTTTTGCAGCGCCGTTCCCTGAAAGGAAGCATCTTGAAAAAGCACCTCATGTTGGCGTTGAGCCTAGGCTTGCTGGCTAACGCCGCCCACGCGGAAAAACGCGAGCTGGTCATTTCGGCCTATCCGATTGCCCAGCCCTTGTTCATGAAGTATGTGTATGAGCCGTTCAAGGCCAAATGCGGATGCGATATCAAGGTGGAAACGGGGAATAACGCGGACCGCATCGCCAAGCTGGTGGTGCACAGCAAGAACCCGGTGATCGACCTGGTGCTGCTGTCCGATTCCGGCATGCTGGAAGCGGCGCAAAAGGGCGTCATCCAGCCCATGGATTACTCCAAGCTGAGCAATTACAAAGCCCTGTATGACGTGGCGAAAAACCCCATCGGCGGCAACTACGC
Organism: Janthinobacterium sp. UMAB-56; assembly: GCF_900095265.1. GTDB lineage: Bacteria > Pseudomonadota > Gammaproteobacteria > Burkholderiales > Burkholderiaceae_D > Janthinobacterium. The sequence goes on from NZ_LT607653.1 coordinate 119,391, forward strand.
CGTCGGCTACACCCTGTACTCGGTGGGCCTGGTATACCGCAGCGACAAGATCGCCCCGCTGACGTCGTGGAAAGACCTGTGGCGCCCTGAACTGAAGGGCCGCGTCGCCTTCCCCGACGTGAGCACCACGCAGGGCCCCTTGATGCTGCGCATGGCCGATGCGGCCTGGGGCGGCAAGACGGATGACTACGCCGCCGGCTTTGCCAAGATCGTCGGCATGAAGGGCAACGTCGTCACGTTCTCGAAGAACAGCGCGCAGCTGGCAGCCCTGTTCGCGCAAGATGAAATCTGGGCCGCGCCCGTGGCGCGTTTCACCTGGTCGCAAATGCTCAAGACGGGTCTGCCCCTGAAATGGAGCATCCCGGCCGAAGGCCAGGCGGCCGGCATGAACGTGATGGGCATCGTTGCAGGTTCGAAGAATGCTGACCTGGCGTATCAGTTGATGGATTTCTGGCTGTCCAAGGAAGTGCAGACGCAGCTGGCGACCAATCTGGTCGACTCGCCCGTCAACAAGGACGTGCGCCTGTCGGTCGCCGCCGCGCAATTCAATACCTATGGTGCCGACCAGATCAGCTCGCTGAAATTCGTCAAGCCGGAAACCATCATCAAGCAGCGCAGCAACTGGATGACGCAGTGGAACAAGGCCATGAGCAAATAGCGGTGACGAGGAGAGAACACCATGTTTGCTGATCCAAAAAAGCGCCTGGGACTGCTGCTGGTCCTGCCGGCGCTGATCTTTATCGTCGTCTGCTTCCTGCTGCCCGTGCTGGCCTTGCTGGTCGACGCCTTCCGCGTCGGCGACGGCATGCAGTGGGGCTTTGACCGCTTCATTGAATTCTTCTCGCAGGAATTCAACCGCACCATCTTCTGGCGCACCCTGCGTATCGCCGCGCTGGTGACGCTGGCGTCGATCATCCTCGGCTACCCGGCCGCGCAAGCCGTGGCGCGCGTGTCGCCGAAGTGGCGCGGCCTGGTGGTGGGCATGATGATCTTGCCGCTGATGGTCTCGCCGATTGCGCGCACCTATGCCTGGATCGTGCTGCTGGGTCGCAATGGCGCCGTCAACGCGGCGCTGGTCAACATGGGCTTGACGGAAGAGCCGCTGCGTTTGCTGTTCAGCGAGTTCGCCGTGTTTGTGGGCCTGCTGCAATTGCTGCTGCCGCTGATGCTGATGTCGCTGGCGGGGGCGCTGGAAAACCTGCCGCGCGACGTGGAACCGGCTGCCGCCACCCTGGGCGCCAACCCCTGGCAAGTGTTTTGCAAGGTCACCCTGCCGCTGACGCAGGAAGGCCTGGTGGTCGGCGGCACGCTCGTATTTACGGGCTGCGTGACGGCCTATGTCACGCCGGCCCTGTTGGGCGGCACCAAGGTGCTGATGCTGGAAACCCTGCTGTACCAGAAGGTCAGCGTGGAGAGCGATTTCGGCGCAGCGAATGTGATCGCCGTCATCCTCGTCTGCATGACTCTGCTGGTCAATGCCGGCCTTAAACGTATTTCCTCGAGCCGGAGTTCCGTATGAAAGAAAGCTTGTTCTCGCGCGCCGTCCTGTGGCTGGTGTTTTTGTTCCTGCTTGGGCCTTTTGCCATCGTCGTGCTGGCCGGCTTTAGCGGCGGTGAAACGCTGGCCTTCCCGCCCGAATCGTACTCGCTGCGCTGGATACTCGAAGTGTGGTCTGCGCCCGAGTTCCGCCGCGCCTTCCAGACCAGCCTGGAGATCGGCCTGATCGCCACCGTCATCGCGCTGTTGCTGGGCATTCCCGTCGCCTATGCATTTTCGCGCATGCCGCCGCCTGGCATCGGCGCCATCCGCCAGATCCTGACGTCGCCGCTGATCATCCCCGCCATCCTGGTGGGTTTGGGCTTGCTGCATCACCTGGTCCTGACCATCAACGCGCCCGTCTACGTGGGCCTGTTGATCGGCCATATCGCGCTCTTGATCCCGTATTCGGTGCGCGTGGTGTACGCCAGCCTGGTGAACCTGCGCGTGGATATCGAGGATGCCGCCATCACCCTGGGCGCGTCGCGCCTGCGCGCGTTCTTCATGATCGTGCTGCCGAATATCCGCAACGCCGTGATCGCCGCTTTCTTCCTGGCCTTCGTCACCTCGTTCAACCAGGTGCCCGTCTCGCTGTTCCTGACGGGCCCTGGCATCAGCACCTTGCCGATCGAGATGCTGGGACATATGGAAAACAGTTTCGATCCATCGATCGCTGCCCTGTCGACCTTGCTGGTCTTGTTCACCATGGCCTTCGTGATGGTGACCGAGAAGGTGCTGGGCATTTCTAAATACATGTAAGAGGCAACACACCATGAGTTATCTGGAACTGCACAAGCTGAATCTCGGCTACGCCAAGAATACGACGTCCGTGAAAGACCTGGACTTGCACGTCGAGCAGGGTGAACTGATTTCCCTGCTTGGCCCCAGCGGCTGCGGCAAGACCACCACCATGCGCGCCATCGCCGGCCTGATGCCGCTGCAGTCGGGCCGCATCGTTTTGGATGGCCGCGAAATCGGCAAGCTGGCGCCGAACAAGCGCAATATCGGCATGGTGTTCCAGTCGTACGCGCTGTTCCCGCACTTGAATGTGTACGACAACATCGCCTTCGGCCTGCGCCTGCGCAAGGTCGCGCCGGCCCTGCTGAAAACGAAGGTGGAAGCCGTGATCGCCGCCGTCGGGCTGACGGGTTTCGAGACGCGTTTGCCGGCACAGATGTCGGGTGGCCAGCAACAGCGCGTGGCGCTGGCGCGCGCCATCGTCGTCGAGCCGGCCCTGCTGCTGCTCGATGAACCGCTGTCGAACCTGGACGCCAAGCTGCGCGTGCAGATGCGCGCCGAGCTGCGCCGCATCCAGCGCGAACTGGGCATCACCATGCTGTACGTGACGCATGACCAGGAGGAGGCGCTGGCTTTGTCCGACCGCATCGTCGTCATGAACAGCGGCCGCATCGAGCAACTGGCCGCGCCGGAAGCCGTCTTCAATACGCCGTCAACGCGTTTTGTGGCCAACTTCATGGGCTTTGAAAATCTGTTCGACTACCGCGACGGCGCCTTGCACCACGCGGGCGCCAGCTTGCCGTACACGGCGCCGGTGGCTTCCGGCACGACGGTGCTGGGCTGGCGTCCGGACAAGGTGCGTGTCTGCGCGCAGGATGACGCAGCAGGCCAATACCCGGGCAGCGTGCTGGCACGGGGCTTCCTGGGTGACACCGTCGAGTACCTGCTGCAAACGCCGCTGGGCCAGGTCAAGGGCATCTGCGCGGCCGGTGGCGCCGCCTGGCGCGAAGGCACGGCCGTGTCCTTCGTGCTGCCATCCGACAGCGCCCTGTGTTTGGCTGCTTAGTGGCTGCTTAATGGCTGCTTAGTGGCTGCCTGACTTTCTATTGGAGAGCATCATGACCCTGGCCTTGAAAAAAATCTGGCTCGATACCGATCCCGGCTTCGACGACTGGCTGACGATGCTGCTCTTGGGCAGCAATCCCGATATCGAGTGGCTGGGCGTGAGCGTGGTGGCGGGCAACGCGCCCGTCGATATCACCTACGACAATGCCTTGCGCATCAAGGCGCATGATGGCTTGAAGGTGCCGATCTACCGCGGCTGCGACGCGCCGCTGGCGGGCGTCATCGAGACGGCGCAGCGCATCCTCGGCGACAGTGGCATGCCGACCACGGGCGAGGTACTGCCGCCAGGCGCCGCCGTTGACGCGGCCGGCCACGCCGTCGATGCACTGATCGCCGCCGTGCGCGCCCATCCCGGCCAGATCACCATCATGGCGATTGCGCCGATGACGAATCTGGCCACGGCCTTGGCTCGTGCGCCCGATATCGCCGAAAAAATCGTCGAGATCATCCTGATGGGCGGCTCGACCGACCAGGGCAACCACACGGCGGCGGCCGAATTCAATATCTACGCCGACCCGGAAGCGGCCGCCCAGGTCTTCAAGTCCGGCATCCCGCTGCGCATGTTCGGCTTGAACCTGTGCCGCCAGCTGCTTGTGACGAACGTCGAAGTGCAGCAGTTGCGCGCCATCGGCACGCCGCGCGCGCAGCGGCTGGCCGGCTACCTGGAAGCGTACGTGCGCATCCGCAGTGCCGACGGTTCCGTGCCCATGCCCATGTATGACCCGGTGGTGGCGCTGTACCTGGAAGCGCCGCAGCTGTTCCAGTTTCAGCCGGCCCACGTGGCCATCGAATTGACGGGCGAACTGACGCGCGGCATGACGGTGTGCGAGTTCCGCGTGCCGCGTCGCGCGCCGATCAACACTCAGGTGGCGATGCTGGCCGATGGCCCGGCCGCCATCGAGCGCCTGATGCGCCGCCTGGCCGGCATTCTCGTCTGACCCACTACACTACGAAACGAGTTTCATGTCAAATTCACCGCTGAGCATCGAACAGTTTTTACGCGCCATGCCGAAAGTGGAGCTGCATTGCCACTTGTTTGGCACGGTGCGCCAGGCTACTTTCCGGGCGCTGGCCGCCAAGACGGGCAATGTCGTCACTGCCGAAGAAATCGACGCGTTCTATACGCGCGGCGACAAGCCTGTCGGCGTGCTGCGCGTGCTGCGCGCGCTCGACGCGCACCTGATCGTCACGCCCACGGACCTGTATTGCCTGACGTATGAATACCTGGAAGACGTGCATGGCCATGGCGTGCGCTATGCGGAGTTCTTCTGGAACCCGACTGGCACGGTGCGCGTGTCTGGCATCCGCTATGACTCCGCGCAGGACGCCATCGTGGCCGCCATCCGCGACGCGCAGCGCGATTTCGGCGTGATCGGCCGCTTGATCCCCAGCATCGACCGCGAAGCGAGTCCCGCCGAAGCCGTGCAGATGGTGGAATGGATGAAGGCCTACCGCGCGCCGGAAGTCATCGGCATCGGCATCGACTACCGCGAAAACGACCGTCCGCCGGAACTGTTCATCGAAGCCTACCGCGCCGCGCGCGAGGCAGGCTTCAAATGCACGGCGCATGCGGGAGAATTCGGCATGCCGTGGATGAATGTGGCGACGGCGATAGACGTCTTGCAGGTCGACCGCGTCGATCATGGCTACACCATCGTCGACAATCCGGAACTGGCGCAGCGCTGCGTGGAGCGGGGCCTGGTGTTTACCGTGGTGCCGACCAATTCCTACTATCTGCGCACCCTGGCGCCCGAACGCTGGGCGCTCGACCACCCGATCCGCGCCATGGCCAAGCTGGGATTGAAACTGCATCCGAACACGGACGACCCGACCCTGCACCACGTGACGCCGACGGGCGCCTGGATGATGATGCGCGAATTCGGTTTCGGCTTCGATGACATGCGCGGCTTCATGTTGAATGGTCTCGATGCGGCCTGGATAGCCGAGTCCACGCGGCGCGACTGGCGCGCGCAATTTACGCGCACATTCGACGCGCTGCGCGCAAGAGTCGTCGAGTAAATCAGGCGGACGCTGGTGGCGGCGCCAGCAGCGAAGGAAATGCCCGCTGCGGGCAAGCCTGGCGCTCGCACACCTTGCAGCCCGTGCCGATCGGCGTGGCGCTGGAGGGATCGTGCAAATCGAGTCCCTTCGAATAAATCAGCCGGTGCGCCTGCGAAATATCGCAGCCCAGCGCCACGGCAAAGGTCTTGCCGGGCGCCCGGAAACCCGGCGAGGCCGTGCTGACCTGGCGCGCGATCCACAGATACGTGCAGCCGTCCGGCATGCTGGCCACTTGCGTGAGCACCTGGCCCGGATGGCTGAAGGCGTCGTAGACGATCCACAGCGGACACGTGCCGCCCACCCTTGAAAAGTGAAAGTCCGTGGCCGACTGGCGCTTCGACACATTGCCGGCCCGGTCCACGCGTACAAAGAAAAACGGCAAACCCGCCGCCTCGGGGCGCTGCATGGTGCTCAGGCGGTGGCACACGGCTTCGAACCCCACGCCGAACTGGTGCGCCAGGCGTTCGATATCGTAGGCGCGCGTTTCCGCCGCCTGCAAGAAGCGCTGATACGGCATCAACAGGGCGCCGGCAAAATAATTGGAAAATGCCAGGCGCGCGCCCGTTTGCGCGGCCGCGCCGGAGAGTCCCGCCGCCAGCACCAGGGCGTCGATCAGGTCGCTGTGTTCGAGCAGGCTGATTTGCGCCGCCATCTGGAAGGCGCGCTGGCCGCCTGTCAGGGTGTCGGGCAGCCACAGTATCTGTTGCTGGGCATCGTAGCGGTGTTTGCGCACCATGCCCGCGTCGCCATCGGACAAGCGCACCTGGATGCCGTGGCGCTCAAGCAGGCGCCCCTGCAAGGCTTCGAGCGTGCGCAGTTGCGGGTCAAGTTCGCCCGCCACCAGCTCTGCTGCTCTATCCAGCTCATCGATGTAGTTTTGCCGCCGGTTCAGGTATTCGCGCACTTCCTCGTCCGTGGAAGGGGCCGCCGAACTGGCGCCGCGACTGCCGTCATCGAGGCGCGCGGCCAGGGTATCGGCCCGCTCAGCCATCACCCGGTAGCGCCGCTGCAGCAGCAGGATCGAGCGGGCCAGTTCCGGCATGTTTGCCACCAGCATTTTGAGTTCGGCCATCGAGGTGGGCGGCGCGTCGGGCAATTCGCCGAACACGTCGCGCACGTCGGCTACCAGGCTGGCGCTGTCGTGTTCGGAAAAGATTTGCGGGTCCACCCCCAGCACCGTGCCGATGCGCAACAGAATCGGTACCGTCAGCGGGCGCTGGTTGCGCTCCATCTGGTTCAGGTAGCTGGGCGAAATGCCCAGGGACTTGGCCAGCGCCACCTGCGTCATGCGCCGTTCTTCGCGCAGGCGTTGCAGGCGCACGCCCATGAAAACCTTTGCCATCGCGTTTCCTCTTCCCGGTTTGTGGAATCTGCAAATTTACAATATTTGCAGATTAACAGAATCGTCTTTGCATTATCTCGCATTTTTACGCCTTGTTTGCGGCGGCTATTGTGCGAATAATGCAAACAGACCTATACCCCCAACGAGGAGACACCGAGTGACCACGCAAAACGCCGCTGCCATTAATATTCCGACTGTTCCACTGCTGATCAACGGTGAATGGGTCGAATCCCAGACCACCGTCTGGCGCGACGTCGTCAACCCTGCCACGCAGGAAGTACTGGCCCGTGTGCCGTTCGCCACGCCGGACGAAGTCAACGCGGCCATCGCCTCGGCCCAGCGCGCCTTCAAGACCTGGCGCAAGACGCCGATCGGCGCCCGCGCGCGTATTTTCTTGAAACTGCAGCAGTTGATCCGCGAAAACATGGCCGACCTGGCCGCGACCTTGACCATGGAACAGGGCAAGACCCTGCTCGACGCGGAAGGGGACGTCTTCCGCGGCCTGGAAGTGGTGGAACATGCTGCCAATATCGGCACCCTGCAAATGGGCGAATACGCGCAAAACGTGGCCGGTGGCGTCGATACCTACAGCGTGATGCAGCCCTTGGGCGTGTGCGCCGGCATTACCCCGTTCAACTTCCCCGCCATGATCCCCCTGTGGATGTTCCCGATGGCGATTGCCTGCGGCAATACCTTTGTGCTGAAACCATCGGAGCAAGATCCGCTGGTGACGGAAAAACTCGTGCGCCTGGCCTTGCAGGCGGGCATCCCGGCTGGCGTGCTGAACGTCATCCACGGCGGCGAAGACGTGGTCAACGCCCTGTGCGACCACCCGGACATCAAGGCGATCTCGTTCGTGGGATCGAGCAAAGTGGGCACGCATGTGTACCAGCGCGCCAGCCTGAACGGCAAGCGCGCGCAATGCATGATGGGCGCCAAGAACCACGCCGTCGTCTTGCCGGACGCGAATAAGGAACAGACCCTGAACCAGTTGCTGGGCGCCGGCTTCGGCGCGGCCGGCCAGCGCTGCATGGCGGCGTCCGTCGCCGTGCTGGTAGGCGCAGCGCGCGAATGGCTGCCGGAACTGTCCGCCAAGGCGCAAACCTTGACGGTGGGCGCGGGCAAGGACAATCCGGACCTGGGCCCCGTCATCTCGTGTGCGGCGAAAGAGCGCGTCTTCAGCCTGGTTGCCAAGGGCATCGAGCAGGGCGCCGTCCTGACCCTCGATGGCCGCGACGTGAAGGTCGATGGCTATCCGAATGGCAACTTCGTCGGCCCTACCATCCTTTCTGGCGTGAAACCGGGCATGGTCGTGTATGACCAGGAAATCTTTGGCCCCGTCCTGATCGTCGTCGAAGTCGATACCCTGGACGAAGCCATCGCCCTGGTCAACGCGAATCCGAACGGCAACGGCACGGCGCTGTTCACGCAAAGCGGCGCCGCCGCGCGTTATTTCCAGGAAGAAATCGACGTGGGCCAGGTGGGCATCAACGTGCCCATCCCCGTGCCCGTTCCCCTGTTCAGCTTTACGGGTTCGCGCGGCTCCAAGCTGGGCGACCTGGGCCCGTTCGGCAAGCAAGTCGTGCTGTTCTACACGCAGACGCAGACGATTACCCAGCGCTGGTTCACGGATGCGGCCTCGGTGGGCAAGGTCAATACCACCATCAGCCTCAAGTAAGGAGTTGCCATGGACTTTGAACTGAGCGACGAGCAGCGCGAGTTCCAGCAGGCGGCGCGCGCGTTTGCCGAAGGCGAACTGGCGCCGCATGCGGCGCATTGGGATGCGGAATCGATCTTTCCGGTGGAAACCATCGCCAAGGCGGGCGAGATGGGCTTTTGCGGCTTGTACACGCCGCAGCGCTGGGGCGGCCTGGGCCTGTCGCGCCAGGATGCTGCCATCGTCTTCGAGGAGCTGGCGGGCGGTTGCACCTCGACCACGGCCTATATCACGATACACAACATGGCCACCTGGATGCTGTCGCGCTGGGGCCAGGAAGCCCTGTGCGATGAGTGGGTACCGGCCCTGGCTGCCGGCCAGAAGCTGGCCAGCTATTGCCTGACGGAACCGCAGTCGGGTTCCGACGCGGCATCGCTGCGCACGAAAGCCGTCAGGGATGGCGACTTTTACGTGCTGGACGGCACGAAAGCGTTTATCTCGGGCGCGGGCCAGACGGACATGCTGATCGTCATGGCCCGCACGGGCGGCGAGGGCGCTGCCGGAATTTCCGCGTTTGCCGTGCCGGCGAATTTGCCCGGCATCGTATATGGCAAGAAAGAAGAAAAGATGGGCTGGAATAGCCAGCCCACGCGCATCATCAGCTTCGACCAGGTGAAAGTGCCTGTTGGTAATTTGCTGGGTGCGGAAGGCGAAGGTTTTGCCATCGCCATGAAGGGCATCGATGGCGGGCGCATCAATATCGCCGTGTGCTCGGTGGGCACGGCGCAGGCAGCCCTCACCCGCGCGCAAGCGTACATGAAGGAGCGCACGCAGTTCGGCCGCGAGCTGGCGCAATTCCAGGCTTTACAATTCAAGCTGGCCGACATGCTGACGGAGCTGGTGGCGGCGCGCCAGATGGTGCGCCTGGCAGCGTGGAAACTGGATCAGGAAAGCCCGGATGCCACGGCGTATTGCGCCATGGCCAAACGTTTCGCCACGGATGTGGGCTTCAATGTGGCCAACGATGCGCTGCAGCTGCATGGTGGCTACGGCTACATCCGCGAGTATCCGCTCGAGCGCCACGTGCGCGACACGCGGGTGCACCAGATACTGGAAGGGACGAATGAAATCATGCGCCTGATCGTCGCGCGAGCGATTTTGAAAGATGGCGCCACGGAGAATTTGCGATGACAAAAGTGTATACCAATTTGCTGCTGGAACGCCGTGGCCATACGGCCCTGGTGACCCTCGACAACCCGCCGGCCCACACGTGGACCCTGGCCAGCCTGAACGCGCTGACACAGCTGGTGGCCGACCTGAATGTGGACCCGGACGTGTACGCGCTGGTGATCACGGGCGGCGGCGCCAAGTTCTTTTCGGCCGGTGCCGATCTGAAAGTATTTGCCGACGGCAACAAGGACACGGCGTTCGCCATGGCTGCCGCCTTCGGCGAGGCCTTCGAAGCGTTGTCTGCGTTTCGCGGTGTCAGTATCGCCGCCATCAATGGCTATGCCATGGGCGGCGGGCTCGAATGCGCGCTGGCCTGCGATATCCGCATTGCCGAGGAACACGCGCAGATGGCCTTGCCGGAAGCGTCCGTCGGCTTGCTGCCGTGCGCGGGCGGCACGCAGCACTTGCCGTGGCTGGTAGGCGAAGGCTGGGCCAAGCGCATGATTTTATGCGGCGAGCGCGTCGATGCAGCCAAGGCCCTGGCCATCGGCCTGGTCGAGGAAGTCGTGCCAACCGGCAAGGCTGCCGCCACGGCGTTGGCGCTGGCCGCCAAGGTGGCGCGCCAGAGCCCTGGCAGCGTGACGGCGTGCAAGACCTTGATCCAGGGCGCGCGCAGCCATCCTCTCGTCAATTCCTTGCCCGATGAGCGCACCCTGTTCCTCGGCTTGTTCGATACGCAAGACCAGAAAGAGGGCGTGCAAGCGTTCCTGGAAAAACGTCCGGCGGAGTGGAAGAATGGTTGAGACAGTCAATATAGAAGAACGCGACTGTCCCGGCGGCATGAAGCTGGGCGTCATCACCCTTGACGCGCCGAAGTCCTTGCACGCCTTGACCCTGGAAATGATACGCGCCATCGATGGCGCCCTCGTGCGCTGGGCCAGTGACGCGGCCTTCGCCTGCGTGGTACTGCAATCGTCGACCGACAAGGCTTTTTGTGCCGGCGGCGATGTGCGCAGCCTGCGTTCGGCCGTCGCCGAGCAGCCAGGTGTCGTGCCCAACCCGCAGGCGCTGGCTTTCTTTGCCGAGGAATACCGGCTCGACCATCGCATTCATACGTATGTGAAACCGCTGCTGGTATGGGGCGGCGGCATCGTCATGGGTGGCGGTCTGGGCTTGATGGCGGGCGCCAGCCATCGGGTCGTGACGGAAAGCACGCGCATCGCCATGCCGGAAATCACGATTGGCCTGTTCCCGGACGTGGGTGGCAGCTGGTTCCTGGGCCGCATGCCGGGGCGCAGCGGTCTGTTTCTGGGCTTGACGGGTGCGCCCTTGAATGCGGCCGATGCCCTGTTCGCGGGCCTCGGTGACTATTTCCTGCGCCAGGAAGAGCGCGCCATGCTGCTTGATGCATTGTCGCTGGCGCAATGGCAAGCCAGCCCGCTGGCCAACCACGAGCAACTGGACCGCCTGTTGCTCGGCTTCTCGGCGCCCACGTCCATGCTGCCCGTGTCCGAAGTGCGCGCCAACTTCGACGCCATCGCCGCGCTGACGCAAGCGCCCACCTTGCCCGAAGTGGTGGCCGCTATTGCCGCGTATGACGGCGACTCGGCCTGGCTGCAAAAGGCGGCCCATGTTCTGGACAAGGGCGCGCCCAGCTCGGCCGCGCTGGTATGGGCCATGCGCGAACGCACGCGACATCTGAGCCTGGCGCAAGTGTTCCAGCTGGAACTCATCGTCGCCGTGCAATGTTGCGCCCATGGGGATTTCAGCGAAGGCGTGCGCGCCTTGCTGATCGACAAGGACAACGCGCCGCGCTGGCAACCAGCCAGCCTGGCAGACGTCAGCGCAGCGTATCTGGACGAGTATTTTGCCGCGCCGTGGACACAGCATCCACTGGCCGATTTACATTAAAAGAACAACAGGAGATTTTTACCATGCAACATATCGCTTTTATCGGCCTGGGCAACATGGGCGCGCCGATGGCCCGCAACCTGGTGGCCGCCGGCTTCCACGTCTCCGTGTTCGACCTGGCGCCGGCGGCAGTGGCATCGCTGGTCGAGGCGGGCGCCACGGCAGCTGCGTCCGCCAGCGCGGCCGTGCAGACGGCAGATGCCGTCATCACCATGTTGCCTGCCAACAAGCATGTGCAGGAACTGTACCTGGCCGCAGGCGGCGTGCTCGATTCGGCCAAGCCCGGTGCCCTGTTCATCGATTGCAGCACGATTGCCGCCGATGTGGCGCGGCAAGTGGCACAGGCGGCGAGTGAGCGCGGCTTTGCCATGATCGATGCGCCCGTCTCGGGCGGCACGGCGGGCGCGGCGGCCGGCACCCTGACCTTCATCGTCGGTGGTAGCGTAGCGGCCTTGCAGCAGGCGCGTCCCCTGTTGGAGAAAATGGGCAAGAACATTTTCCATGCGGGCGAGGCCGGTGCAGGGCAGGTGGCGAAGATTTGCAACAACATGCTGCTGGGCATCTTGATGGCCGGTACGGCCGAGGCGCTGAACCTGGGCGTGGCGCATGGCCTGGACCCGAAAGTGTTGTCCGACATCATGGCCAAGAGTTCGGGCCGCAACTGGACCCTGGAAGTGTACAACCCGTGGCCCGGTGTCATGGAGGGCACGCCCGCCTCGCGCAACTACAGCGGCGGCTTCGGCACGGCGCTGATGCTGAAAGACCTGGGCCTGGCGCAGCAGTCGGCCTTGTCGGCGAACGCGCCCACGCCCTTGGGCGGTCTGGTGCGTCAGATGTACCAGATGCATGCGCAAGCCGGTTATGCGCAGCAGGATTTCTCCAGCATCGTGCAGATGCTGCAGCCGGGCTTGAACAAGACTGCGTGAGGATTTTTGGGCAAAAAAAAGCCCGCTGGTAAAAGCGGGCTAAATCCAATTCTTGGAAGAGTTGGAGGAGACAGATGCATTATGCTGCATCGCCACATATAACTCCAATTTATCTTTGAAATATCAACTATAGATTTCTGTGATATCTATCCCTGGCAGCCGCCGTGCGGCTGCCAGGACGACTTGCTTAGCTAGCAGGGGCTGGATTGCAAGCGATCTGCACGGTGGTGATGTTGGCGCTGCCCATGGTACCTGTGCCTGTGCCAGGCTGTACGACGCACAGCAGGCCCTTCGGCTGGCTGGAGACGCTGACGTTGTAGGTGGCGCCATCGGCGACAGCGCCGGCCATGACGAAGGTCTTGGCATCCTTGGCCACCGTGGTGGTTGCACTGCCGTTAATCAGCACCAAGCCTTCTACCGACAGGCCGGAAATCGTGCCGCCCACAGTATACGTGTTTTGCGAACAAGAAACGGCTGCGCTGATGTTGATGTAATGACCTGCCGAACCGGAACCACCGCTGATGCCGCAAGTCATGTGGGCAGGCTGGCTTTGCACGGTAATGTTGTAGTCGGTGCCATAGTCGATGCGCTTTTTAAAGGTAAACGTGGTCTGGCCCGCTTCAACCGGCAGGTTCTCCCCGCCATTGGCCAGGACCAGGCCATTGTTGTTCAAGTTGCTGACGGTGCCGCTGACATCATACGAGGCCTTGCCGCCGCAAGCGGCCAGTCCCAGGGTCAGCAGCAGCGCGGTGAGTGGGCGCAGGCAGGATAACTTCATGTATTTCTCCAAAAATAGGTGACGGATCGCAAGGATTACTGCGGCGTGCAGTCAAGTGTGGCCGCGCTCGTGGCGGCAGAGCCCATCGTGCCGACCGTATCGCTGCCGTCGGCACTGGCTGAACCCTGAAAGCGGCACTTCAGGCCCGTTGGCTGAGTCAGTACGGAAATACTGTATGGGCTGCCGTCAGGTACCGCATCGAACTTGTAGGAGGTGGTGCCAGCCAGTGGGCTGGTCCCGTTAGGGCCCATCACCAGGTACAAGCCGCCAGCGGTCAGGCCCGTGATCGTGCCGCTCAGCGGGTAGGTATTGGTTGTGCAGACAACATATGCTGTGCTCACGGAATAGCTCGTTGCCTTGCCGCTGCCGTTGGTAATACTGCATACGGCGCCCTTGGGCTGTTGCGCGATAGTGATGTTGTAGCGGTCATCGGTTTTGATCAGCTTGGTGAAAACAAAGCTGCTCTGGCCCGCAGGAACCGTCAAGTTTTCCCCATCATTCAAGAGAATCAGGCCGTCTTTTGCCAGGCCGGTGACTGTGCCTTGCAGATACAGGTTGCCGCCGCTGCCGCCGCAGGCTGCCAGTGTGACGGCGCAAGCCGCCGCCAGCATCGAGCGCAGGTACAAATTTTTCATACATTCTCCAAAACGAATTAGGTGGGGTAGCGCAACGCGGACGCTGGCGCCGCATTGGAATGGCGCCTATTTTAGTCTATCTGGCAAGCTGAATGATCTTGCCTTGTATCACCCTGTAACAATTTTTCGCCGGGAAGCGCGGGCCCGGCCCCATTTCACCGGGGCGCAGCCATGCCGGCTGCGGCGTTCGGTGCGACAATAGCGCTACCCTGCGCACCGTGACGCAGCATCCCATTGTGAGCCCCATGTCCCTTGCTACTGTAAAACCCGCCGTGCCGCCCAAGGCCATCCTGTTTGACCTCGACGATACCTTGTGGCCCATCGCGCCCGTGATTGCCGCCGCAGAAACCCTGCTGCACGACTGGCTGGCCACGCATGCACCCAAGGTGGCGCAGCAGTTTTCCATCGAGGTGCTGCGCCAGCACCGCCTGGCCATGCTCAAGGAACAACCGCATTTCCATGGCAATTTGATCGAGTTGCGCCGCGCGGGCCTGCTGGTCGCCTTCGAAGCCGCTGGCGAGGATGCCGCCCTGGTCGACGGTGCCATCGCGCAGTTTCTGGCCGCGCGCCATCGCGTCCAGCCGTATGACGACGTCTTGCCGGGCCTGGCCTGGATGGGGCAGCGCATGCTGGTCGGCTCCATCTCGAATGGCAATGCGGACCTTGACATTATCGGCCTGGCCCAGCATTTCAAGGTATCGATAGCCGCCAGCGAGTTTGGCGTGGCCAAGCCGGACGCCAGCATCTTTCTGGCTGCTTGCGCCGCGCTGGGCGTGGCCCCGCATGAGGCCGTGTATGTGGGGGACGACCTGTATTTCGACGTGACGGGAGCACAAGGGGCGGGCATGCGTGCCGTCTGGATGAACCGCCAGGGCAGCGACGCGCATCTGGCCGCCGGCGTGCAGCCCGACGCCATCTGCGCCAACTTTGACGAGTTGCTGCTATGGCTGCAGCAGCAACTGGAAGATTGATCGCCGCCTGGCGGGCGAACGTGCATAATAGGAACTATCGGACGTCGTGGCGCGCGTCTGGCTGAGCTTCGCGTTACTTGGATTGCTACTTTATTAATAGAAAATTTGTCTAACTAATTACACCATGCAACTCGATACACGTGCCCAAACACTGCTGAAAGCCCTGGTCGAGCGATATATCGCCGACGGCCTGCCGGTCGGTTCGCGCGCCTTGTCGAAAATTTCCGGTCTGGACCTGTCGCCGGCCACGATCCGCAACATCATGGCCGACCTGGAAGAACTCGGTTATGTGTCCAGTCCGCACACCTCGGCCGGACGCATACCCACTCCGCGCGGCTACCGCATCTTTGTCGATACCTTGCTGACCGTCCGGCATCTGGACGAGCACCTGGTGGAATCGCGCATGCGCCTGCAGACGCAGCAACCGCAAAAAACCATCGCCAACGCGGCGCAGATGCTGTCGTCGCTGTCGCAGTTTGCCGGCGTCGTGCTCAGTCCGCGCCGCGAATCCGTGTTCCAGCAAATTGAATTCCTGCGCCTGTCGGAAAAACGCATCCTGCTCGTCATCGTCGCCCCCAGCGGCGACGTGCAGAACCGTTTATTGCTGACGGAGGCTGATTACACGCCGGCGCAACTGGTGCAATCGGCCAATTACATCAACCAGAATTATGGCGGCCTGTCATTCGACGCCGTGCGCGTGCGCCTGCTGGGTGAATTGCGCCAGTTGCGCGATGACATGGGCAGCCTGATGCAGGCGGCCGTGGAAGCGGGCAGCGAAGCGATGGCCGACCATAGCGATGACATGATCATTTCCGGCGAGCGCAACTTGCTCAGCGTGAGCGATCTGTCATCGAATATGCATTCCCTGCGCCAGATGTTCGACATGTTCGAGCAAAAAACCGGCTTGATGCAGTTGCTCGACGTGTCGAGCAAGGCGACGGGCGTGCAGATCTTCATCGGCGGCGAGTCGAAGCTGGTGCCGATGGATGAAATGAGCGTGGTGACGGCGCCGTATGAAGTCAACGGCAAGATCGTGGGAACGTTGGGAGTGATCGGACCGACGCGCATGGCTTACGAGCGCGTCATCCCTATCGTCGATATTACGGCTAAATTATTGTCAAGCGCGCTCAGCCATCATTGATGCTGCGCAATGTTGCGCCAGCCGCCCCTTGGGAGCGGCCGGCAAGCGTCAGGCTGTTTTATGCGGGCAGGCCGTCTTGATGCAGTTGCCGTAGATGGCCAAGGCGTGTTCGGCGATCTTGAAGCCGCGCTCTTCAGCCACTTTTTGCTGGCGGATTTCGATTTCTTCGTCGAAGAATTCTTCGACCCGGCCACAGTCGAGGCACACCAGGTGATCGTGGTGGGAACCTTCGTTGAGCTCGAAAATCGCCTTTCCGGTTTCAAAATGGTTGCGGTTGAGCAAGCCTGCCTGTTCGAATTGCGTCAGGACGCGGTAGACAGTTGCCAAGCCGACATCCATATTGTCGGCCAGCAGAATCTTGTAGACGTCTTCTGCTGTCAGGTGGCGTACCGGGCTACTCTGGAAGATATCGAGTATCTTCAGCCGTGGCAGGGTGGCTTTCAGGCCGCTTGCCTTGAGATCACTAGGATTGTTACTCATGTTTGTTGCTCGTATGTGGGTCAGGTGCTTTATCATATAGCGTTTTGTCGGGGAGTGCCAAAATATGCTTTTTTTTGGCGGGCCGGTCACTCCTGGCGTTTTGTTCATCCAATTGAGGTCATTTATGCGCGTAACACCGGCTGTATTGCCATCTCTCTGGCACCGTATTTCCTTTCGAGCACCAGTCGTGGCAGGCCTGGTCTGTGTCGCGCTGGCCATGTCCGGCTGCGCCAGCCGTGGCATCCTTGGCGAAAAGCCGGCGGCAAGCCAAAAAGAAGGCAAGGAACTGGTTCCCGAACAGGGCGCACAAACGACCACCATTACACCGCTGCAAAAATTCATGTGGTTTTTCTCGCCGTATCGTCCTGACATTCAACAAGGCAACTTCGTCTCCGAAGAGATGCTGGCCCAGTTGAAAGTGGGCATGACGCGCGACCAGGTGCGTTTCGTCCTCGGCACCTCCCTGCTGACCGATATCTTCCATGCCGACCGCTGGGATTACCCATTCCGCCTGGCGCGGGGCAGTGGTGAAACCACCAGCAGCCGCGTGGTCGTGTACTTCGGCAAGGATGGCAAAGTTGAACGTTTCGAAGGCGGCAACTTGCCAACGGAGAAAGAATACATCGACCGTATCGCCGGTCCGTCGCGGTTCGCCAAGGTCGCCAAGGCTGACCTGCCCGTCGCCGCCGTGCCGTCGCCCGTGGCACCGAGCGCCGTGCCGGTAGCGATCGATGCCGCGCCAGCCATTCCTGTGAGCAAGCCTGAAGTTGCACCTGCACCTGCACCTGCCGCCGAGCCTGCACCCACTGCCGCGCCCACTAAATAAGTTGTTGTAAGAGAATAAAATGACTGAACTGAAAATTGCCATCGCTGGCGCCAGCGGCCGCATGGGCCATATCTTGATCGAAGCGGTCAGCAATGCGCCCGACGCCGTGCTGGCCGGTGCGCTCGACCGTGTGGGTTCGCCGTCCGTTGGTCAGGACGCCGCCGCTTTTCTTGGCAAACCTGCCGGCGTGCTGATCGAGTCCGATCTGGTCACCGGCCTGGCCGGTGCCGATTACCTGATCGACTTCACGCGCCCCGAAGGCACTTTGCAGCACCTGGCGTATTGCGCCGAGCACGGCATCAAGATGATCATCGGCACCACCGGTTTCGATGACGCGGGCAAGGCCGCGATTGCCGCAGCCGCCGAAAAGACGGCCATCATGTTCGCGCCGAACATGAGCGTGGGCGTGAATGTCACCATGAAACTGCTGGAACTGGCCGCGAAAAGCCTGTCCGAAGGCTACGATATTGAAATCATCGAAGCCCATCACCGCCACAAGGTCGATGCGCCATCGGGCACCGCCCTGCAAATGGGTGAAGTGGTGGCCGGCGCCCTGGGCCGTGACCTGAAGGAATGCGCCGTGTACGGCCGCGAAGGCGTGACGGGCGAACGCGACCCGTCGACCATCGGCTTTGCCACCATCCGCGGCGGCGATATCGTGGGCGACCATACGGTGCTGTTTGCCGGCATTGGCGAGCGCATCGAGATCAGCCACAAGTCGAGCAGCCGTGTCACCTACGCCCACGGCGCCCTGCGCGCCGCGCGTTTCCTGGCCGACAAGCCGACCGGCCTGTTCGACATGCAGGATGTGTTGTCGCTGAAGAATTGAGGAACACCATGGCCACTGCCATCCTGAATGGAAAAGACATCACCGACGCAGCGAGCTTCCATGCGCAATGCGTGCCAGCCTTCGGTTTCCCCGAGTTCTACGGCAATAGCATGGATGCGTGGGTCGATTGCCTCAGCTATCTGCGCGACGATGAAAACATGACACAGTTCCGTCTGAAGCCGAACGAAGTGCTGGAGATCGTCGTGCACGATGCGGAAACAATGAAGGCGCAGGCGCCGGACTTGCTGGAAGAAATCACGTTTTGCATCGCCGGCATCAATGAACGCTATGAAGACTATGGCGAGAAGCCGGCGCTGAAACTGGTGCTGAAATAATAAAAAACGCGGGACAGTTTTTTGACTGTGCCGCGTTTTTTTTAGACGACCTTGCGTTCGCGCAAGCCGTCGATCTGGCCGCCATCCAACCCTAGCCACTGCTGCAGCACCTCCCGCGTATGCTGCCCCAGCAATGGCGGCGGCAAGCGGTATTGCACCGGCGAACCGGACAGGCGTACGGGATTGGCCACCAGCGCCACCGTGCCCGCCGTCGGATGTGGCATCTCCACTTTCAAGCCGCGCGCCACCACTTGCGGGTCGGCAAAGACCTGGTCGATGCGGTTGACGGGGCCGCATGGCACGGCCTGCGCCTCGAACGCGCTGATCCACTCGGCCGTCGTGCGCATGACCGTGGTCTGGCGCATCAAGGGGATCAAGATTGCCCGGTGCGCCACGCGCTGCGGATTGCTCATGAAACGCTCGTCCTGCGCCCATTCCGGATGGCCGGCGACGGCGCAAAAGCGCGAGAACTGCCCATCGTTGCCGATCGCCAGAATCATGTCGCCATCGGCCGTGGGAAAGTCCTGGTAGGGCACGATGTTCGGATGGGCATTGCCCATGCGCTGGGGCACCTTGCCGCCGCACAGGTAATTGGCTGCCTGATTGCCCAGCGCCGCCACTTGCACGTCGAGCAAGGCCAGGTCGATATGCTGGCCCAGCCCCGAGCGTTCGCGTTCGGCCAGCGCCGCTTGCACGGCGATGGTGGCGTACAGGCCCGTCATGATGTCCGTCTGCGCCACGCCCACTTTTTGCGGCCCTGCGCCCGGCTGGCCATCGGGCACGCCCGTGATGCTCATCAGCCCGCCCATGCCCTGGATCAAGAAGTCATAGCCGGCGCGCGCCGCATACGGCCCATCCTGGCCAAAGCCAGTAATGGAGCAATACACGAGGCGCGGGTTGAGCGCCAGCAAGCTGGCCGCGTCCAAACCATATTGCTTCAAGCCGCCCAATTTGAAATTTTCCAGCAAGACATCTGCTGTGGCCGCCAGCTGGCGCACCAGGGCCTGGCCTTCGATTGCTGCCAGGTCGATGCACAGGGAGCGCTTGTTGCGGTTGGCGCACTGGAAGTAGGCAGCCTCGGCCGTATCGCGGCCGTCTTCATCTTTCAGGTAGGGCGGTCCCCATGAGCGCGTGTCGTCGCCACGGCCCGGTTGTTCAACCTTGACGACGTCGGCACCGAGGTCGGCCAGCATTTGCCCGGCCCACGGGCCGGCCAGCACGCGCGACAGATCGAGCACGCGCAAGCCTTCCAGCGGCGCGGGCCGCAGGGTGGAGGCGAAGGTGGAAGCCAAGGCGCCCATTAGTTGAAGGCGGCGATGCCAGTGATGGCGCGGCCGATGATCAGCGCGTGCACATCGTGCGTGCCTTCATAGGTGTTGACCACTTCCAGGTTGACCAGGTGGCGGATGACGCCGAACTCGTCGGAAATGCCATTGCCGCCCATCATGTCGCGCGCTACGCGGGCAATATCGAGTGCCTTGCCGCAGCTGTTGCGTTTCATGATAGAGGTGATTTCCACGGCCGGCGAACCTTCATCCTTCATGCGACCCAGGCGCAAGCAGCCTTGCAAGCCCATGGTGATTTCCGTCAGCATGTCGGCCAGTTTCTTTTGCACCAGCTGGTTCGCAGCCAATGGGCGGCCGAATTGCTGGCGGTCCATCGTGTACTGGCGGGCTTTCAGATAGCAGTCTTCGGCCGCGCCCAGCGCGCCCCACGCGATGCCGTAGCGGGCACTGTTCAGGCAAGTGAACGGGCCTTTCAAGCCGCGCACGTCGGGGAAGGCGTTTTCTTCCGGGCAAAATACTTCATCCATGACGATTTCACCGGTGATGCTGGTGCGCAAGCCGACCTTGCCGTGGATCTCGGGCGCCGACAAGCCTTTCCAGCCTTTTTCCAGCACGAAGCCGCGGATCGCGCCTTCATCGTCCTTGGCCCAGACAACGAACACGTCGGCGATGGGGCTGTTGGTAATCCACATCTTGGCGCCGGACAGGCTATAGCCGCCCGGCACCTTGCGCGCGCGCGTGACCATGCTGCCTGGATCGGAGCCGTGGTTCGGTTCCGTCAGGCCGAAGCAGCCGATGAATTCGCCCGTCGCCAGCTTCGGCAGGTATTTCTGTTTCGTTTCTTCGTTGCCAAAGGCGTTGATCGGCACCATTACCAGTGACGATTGCACGCTCATCATCGAGCGGTAGCCCGAATCGACGCGCTCGACTTCGCGCGCGGCCAGGCCGTAGCACACGTAGTTCAGGCCGGCGCCGCCGTATTCTTCTGGTATCGTCGTGCCCAGCAAGCCCAGTTCGCCCATTTCGCGGAAGATGGCCGCGTCCGTGCGGCCATGGCGGAACGATTCGAGCACGCGCGGCACCAGGCTGCCCTGGCAATAGTCGCGGGCCGCTTCCAGCACGGCGCGTTCGTCGCCCGTCAGTTGTTCTTCCAGCAGCAGGGGGGAATTCCAGTCGAATACGGTTTTGCTCATCACAGGCCTCGCAGGTGAGCGCCGGTGATCGGCGCAAGATTGAATATGGCTCATGGTAGGTTTTTGCCTAGCCTTGCGCAAACGATTTTTTCGCACCCAGACATGCGTGTTGCGCATATCTTGCGGCATACTGGCGACTTCCTCCTCGTCATCGCTCCCTCATGTCCAGAAAAATTCCCATGCTGCAAGCCCTGAACTGCTTCGAGGCGGCCGCGCGCCACCAGAGCTACACGCACGCGGCGCGCGAACTGTCGCTGACGCAAAGCGCCGTGTCGCGACAGATTTCGTCCTTGGAAAGTTTTCTTGGCGTACAACTGTTCCAGCGCACGCGCCATGGCGTGTTGCTGACCAGCGCCGGCGCCGCGTATGCGCGCCAGATCGCGGCGCGCCTCGATGGTCTCGAACGCGACACGCTCGACACCATGGCGCGCCAGGGCGGCGGCGGGGCATTGCAGATCGCCTCCGTGCCCACGTTTGCCACGCGCTGGCTGATGCCGCGGCTGTCATCGCTGGCGGGCTTGCACCCCGACATCGTGGTGCATATCGATGCCTATACCAAGCCATTCATGTTTGCCGATACGGAATACGACGGCGCCCTGTATGCGGGCACGCCCGAGCAGCTGGCGCGCTGGCCCGGCACGCGCGCCACCTTGCTCATGCATGAAGAAATCGTACCTGTCGCCAGCCCCCGCCTGCTGGCGGCGCGCAGCGACTGGCAACCGCAGGATTTGCTGGAACTGACCTTGCTGCAGCAAAGTACGCGTCCGGGTGCATGGCGCCAATGGTTTGACGCCATGCAGGTCGAGGGAGAAGGGCGCGATGGAGCGCATTACGGCGCCCGCTATGAACTGTTTTCCATGCTGGCCATGGCGGCTGTGCAAGGGCAAGGCGTGGTCTTGCTGCCACGCATGCTGGTCGAAGCGGAACTGGCGCGTGGCGAACTGCGCATCGTATGCGAGCGCCCACTGCGCGGGCAGCGGGCGTATTACCTGATCACGCCCGAAACGGCGCATGAAAAAACGGCCTTGCAGCAGTTGCGCGCCTGGCTGCAGGACGAAGCGGCTTAGAGCCTATCCCAGTAGATGAATACCTCCCCTGCTGGCGCCCCTCAGACGCAGGGACTGGCCGTCATGCATGACTTGCCTCGTCGTCGCGTGGCTCGCCACGCGTCCTCCTCACGCCTTGTCCGCGCTCCTGATGAACTGCCAGCAGAAGACGCTCCCTACTGGGATAGGCTCTTAAACGACTTTGCCGGCGTCGAAATGGGGATTGTCGATGAGCCCGATCTGGTTGCCGAACGGGTCGAGCAATTCCACCGTGCGGATGCCGTCGCCCACGTCCGTGATCGGGTGGTGCAGGCTGCCGCCCAGCGCAACGATGCGCTCGACTTCCTGTTCGATGCCGTCCACGCCCCAGTACGTCACGCTGCCCTGCGTGCCTGGGTCGCCGCCTGGCAGCAGCCCGAGTTCGAAGCCGCCGATGGCAAAACCGACATAAAACGGCTGGTCGAAATATGGCGTGGTACCAAATACCTGGCTGTACCAGGCCTTGGCCTTGTCCAGGTCGGGGACGGGATAGGTGACGGTGCGCAAGCCCTTGATCATGTTCTGCTCCTGATGAATAAAGAATGACGCCATCATGCCACTGGTGCGCGCGTGGCGATTGTAAAAATGGAAGGTATTAATGGCGGCGCCGTATTAACCAGGCCTCGGGCGAACTGCGGGCGAAATCCTGGAAATCGTGGATCAGGTGTGACTGGTCGAAATAACCGAATTGCAAGGCCACTTGCGCCCAGTCCGGCTGTCCCGCCAGGCTTGTCAGCCCCTGGCTGGCGGCGCGAAAACGGCAGATGCGGGCAAACAGCTTCGGGCTGATGCCGACTTGCTGGCGAAATTGCAGCGCCAGATGCTGGCGCGACACGCCCAGTTGCCGCGCCAGGCCATCCACGCGCAGCTGGCCGCGTGCTGCCTCGATGGCCGCGACGGCATGGTCAGCCGCGCCGGCCTGGCGCCGTGGCGGCGCGGTGCGCAGGCGCAGCAGCAGATAATCCTGCAAGATGGCGAGGCGTTGCAGGCTGGACAAGGGCTCGCTCCACAGGGCGTCGCCCAGGCGCGCCGCCAGTTCGCGGCCCCACAGTTGCTGCAATCCCGTGCGACCATCGCTGAGCTCGCACAAGGGCAGCTGGAAGAAGCGGGCCGCCGCGCCCGGCTTGAAGCGGGCCGCCACCGTCTGCACCAGCCCCTGGCTGACGACGGCAAGCGGCGCCGTCATCATGCCCACGGCAAAGCTGGCATCTTGCTGGTCCTGGCACAGGATGTCGATGCAATTGTCCGGCAAGACCTGGTGCGTCAGGGGCCTGTCGCCCGTTTGCACGCGGCAGGTCCAGACGCAGTCCAGCCAGGGCCGCAGGGCGGGGATGGGCAGATATTCCTGGTAGACGAGCATGGCCGGCTTTGATGTAAAGAACAAGATTGTGTATATATTACACAGCCTAATTGCGCGCCGGCCAAAATTTGCCAGCCCGGGCCGCCAGCGCGCCGCGCTATCGGGCGGCGACAACCAGTATAATGCTCGGTTCATATCCACTATTGGCCGCACATCATGCAAGATAAATATAGTCCCGCCGACGTCGAACAAGCCGCCCAATCGCACTGGAAGGCGATCGACGCCTACAAAGCCGTCGAACACGACCCGCGTTTCCCAAAAGGCAAGTATTTTGCCTGCTCGATGCTGCCTTACCCTTCGGGCAAGCTGCACATGGGTCACGTGCGCAACTATACGATCAATGACGTGATGTACCGCTACCTGCGCATGAACGGCTACAACGTACTCATGCCGATGGGCTGGGATGCGTTCGGCATGCCGGCGGAAAACGCGGCCATGGCCAACAACGTGCCGCCCGCGCAATGGACGTATTCGAATATCGCCCACATGAAGCAGCAGATGGAATCGATGGGCCTGGCCATCGACTGGTCGCGCGAAATGACGGCATGCAAGCCCGAATACTACAAATGGAACCAGTGGATGTTCCTCAAGATGCTGGAAAAAGGCATCATCTACAAGAAGACCGGTACCGTGAACTGGGACCCGATCGACCAGACCGTGCTGGCCAACGAGCAAGTCGTCGATGGCCGTGGCTGGCGTTCGGGCGCGCTGATCGAAAAGCGCGAAATCCCCATGTACTACGCGCGCATCACCGATTACGCGGAAGAATTGCTGGCTTATGTAGATGACAAGCTGCCGGGCTGGCCCGAGCGCGTGCGCATCATGCAGACCAACTGGATCGGCAAGTCGACGGGCGTGCGCTTCGCTTTCCCGCATGCCATCAAGGATGCTAGCGGCAGCCTGATCGGCGACGGCAAGCTGTATGTGTTTACCACCCGTGCTGACACCGTGATGGGCGTGACCTTCTGCGCCGTGGCTGCCGAGCACCCGCTGGCCATCCACGCCGCGCAAAGCAATCCCGCGCTGGCCGCTTTCAACGCCGAGTGCAAACTCGGTTCCGTGATCGAAGCGGACATGGCGACGATGGAGAAGAAGGGCATGCCGACCGGCCTGTTCGTCACGCATCCGTTGACGGGCGCGCAAGTGGAAGTGTGGGTCGGCAACTACGTCCTGATCACCTACGGCGATGGCGCCGTGATGGGCGTTCCGGCGCACGACGAACGCGATTTCGGCTTTGCCAAGAAATACAATCTGCCGATCAAGCAAGTGATCGAAGTCAAGGGCCAGCAATTCTCGACCGAGGCCTGGCAGGAATCGTATGGCAGCAAGGATGGCGTTTGTGTCGCCTCCGGCAAATATGACGGCCTGCATTTCGCTTCCGCCGTCGATGCGGTGGCCGCCGATCTGGCTGAACTGGGCCTGGGCGAGAAGAAAACCACGTTCCGCCTGCGCGACTGGGGCATTTCGCGCCAGCGCTACTGGGGCACGCCGATCCCGATGATCCATTGCCTTGAGTGCGGCGTGGTGCCGGTGCCGGAAAAAGACTTGCCGGTGGTGCTGCCGGAAGACTGCGTGCCGGATGGCACGGGCAATCCGCTGAACAAATATGAAGCCTTTTTGCAGTGCGACTGCCCGCAGTGCGGCAAGCCGGCGCGCCGCGAGACGGACACCATGGATACTTTTGTGGATTCGTCGTGGTACTACATGCGCTATACCTCGCCAGGCTCGAACGACGCCATGGTCGACGCGCGCAACGATTACTGGATGCCGATGGACCAGTACATCGGCGGCATCGAACACGCCGTCATGCACTTGCTGTACGCCCGCTTCTGGACCAAGATCATGCGCGACTTCGGCCTGGTCAAGTTCGACGAGCCTTTTGTGAACCTGCTGACGCAAGGCATGGTGCTCAACGAAACCTACTTCCGCAAGGACGCAGTGGGCAAGACCACCTGGTTCAACCCGGACGACGTGCGCCTGTCCCTCGATGACAAGGGCCGTCCGCAAAGCGCCGTCCTGGTGGCCGACGGCGAGCCGGTGGAAATCGGCGGCACGGAAAAAATGTCGAAGTCGAAGAACAACGGCATCGACCCGCAAGCGCAGATCGAACAGTACGGCGCCGACACGGCCCGCTTGTTTACGATGTTCGCGTCGCCGCCGGAACAGACGCTGGAATGGTCGGGCAGCGGCGTCGAAGGCGCGAACCGCTTCCTGCGCCGCGTGTGGAACTTCGGCTACGCCCAGTCGGCCACGATTCAAGCCGCGCTGGCTGGCGGCGCTGCACCGGCCACGGGCGACGCGCAGAAAAACCTGCGCCGCGAATTGCACAAGCTGCTGCAGCAAGCCGATTACGACTTGAAGCGCATCCAGTACAACACCGTGGTGTCGGCCTGCATGAAGATGCTCAACACCCTGGAATCGGCCAAGCTGGACGATAGCGCGCAGTCGAAGGCCCTGATCGCCGAAGGTTTTTCCATCTTCCTGCGCCTGCTCAATCCTGTAGCGCCGCACATCACTCACGTGCTGTGGCAGGAACTGGGTTACGCTGGCGTGCACGGCGACTTGCTCAACGCGCCATGGCCGCAAGTCGACCCGCAAGCATTGGAACAGTCCGAGATCGAGATGATGATCCAGGTGAACGGCAAGCTGCGCGGCTCGATCACGGTGTCCAAGGATGCGGACAAGGCCAGCATCGAAGCGGCCGCGCTGGCGTGCGAAAGTGTGCAGAAGTACGTCGAGACCACGCCGAAGAAGATCATCGTCGTGCCAGGCAAGTTAATCAGCATCGTGGTGTAATCATGACGATTTCCTCTCAAGTATCGCTGTTGGGCCGGCGTGCCGTGCTGGCGTTGGGCTTGACCGTCCTGCTGTCGGCCTGCGGCTTTCATTTGCGCGGTTCGAACGGCAGTTTCATGCTGCCGTTCGCGACGATGTACATCGGCTTGCCCGACACGTCGCCGCTGGCGATCGGCCTGAAGCGCTATATCCGTGCCATTGGCAGCACGGAGGTGGTCAACACCAGAGAGGGCGCCGACGCCGTGCTTGAAGTGCTCACCGATCCTGAGAAGAATCGCAGCAAGACCATTTTGTCGCTGAACAAAAATGGCCGTGTGCAAGAGTACCAGCTCGGCTATTCGATCAATTTCCGCGTGCTGGACAAGGCTGGCAACCAGTTGCTGGCACCGACCACCATCAGCCTGGTGCGTCCGATCACCTTCGACGAATCGCAGGTACTGGCCAAGGAAACCGAGGAAGCGGCGCTGTACCGCGACATGCGTAACGACCTGGTGCAGCAAATCATGCGCCGCCTGGCCGCCATCAAGCCGGTGCTGCCGGCCATGTCGGTGGCGCCAGTGACGCCGGTCGCGCCGGCAGCCCCGCAGCAGTAACGGGGACGCCATGCAATTGCGGATAGACGCGCTCGACGGGCATGTGGCCAAGCCGCTGGCGCAGCTGTATGTGATCACCAGCGACGAACACTTGCTGGCGCTGGAAGCGGCCGACAAGATCCGCCGCGCGGCGCGCGCACAGGGGTACTCCGAGCGCGATGTGCTGACGGTGGAGCGCAGCTTCAAGTGGGGTGAACTGCTGGCGGCGAACCAGGAGCTGTCGCTGTTCGGGGACAGGAAATTGATCGAACTGCGCATCCCCACCGGCAAGCCGGGCAAGGATGGCGGCGCGGCGCTGCAAAGCTACGCGAAAAACCTCAGCCCCGACAACCTGACCCTGATCACCCTGCCCAAGCTGGACTGGGCGACGCAGAAGGCGGCCTGGGTCGCCAGCCTGCAGCAGGCGGCCGTGTATATCGAGATTCCGAATGTGGAGCGGGCGCAGTTGCCTGCCTGGATATCCCAGCGCCTGGCCGCGCAGGGGCAAAGCGCGGAGCGCGCCAGTATCGACTTCATCGCTGAACGGGTGGAGGGCAATTTGCTGGCGGCGCACCAGGAAATCCAGAAACTGGGCTTGCTGCATGCCGCCGGCAAGCTGACATACGAGCAAGTGCAGGACGCGGTATTGAACGTGGCCCGCTACGATGTCTTCAAGCTGTCCGAAGCCATGCTGGCAGGCGACCCGGCGCGCCTGGTGCGCATGCTGGAAGGCTTGAAAGGCGAGGGCGAGGCGCTGCCGCTGGTCTTGTGGGCAGTCTCCGAAGAAATCCGCACGCTGTTAAAATTGAAGGCCGGCATGGCGCAAGGGCGTCCATTGGGCGCGCTGCTGAAGGAATACCGCATCTGGGGTCCGCGCGAGCGGATGATGGAGCCGGCCCTGCGGCGCATTTCGCTACCCGTGCTGGAAGCGGCGCTGCAGCAGGCGGCGCAGGTTGACAAGATGATCAAGGGCTTGCGCGCCAAGGGCTACGCGGGCGATGCCTGGGATGCCATGTTGCAGCTGGGCCTGAAGATCGCCCGAGGCTAGTTTTTTACACTATGGATACGAGCATGGACATCACAGAATATATGCAGGACGTGGGTATGCGCGCGCGCGCCGCCTCGCGCGCCATGGCGCGTGCCGACAGCGCCACGCGCAACCGCGCCTTGAGCCTGATCGCCGCCGCCATCGTGCGCGATGCCGATCTGCTGCGCGCGGCCAATCAGCGCGACCTCGAGGCGGCGGCTGCTGCCGGCCTGGCGCCGGCCATGCTCGATCGCCTGACCCTGTCCGACGCCGCCATTGCCACCATGGTCGAAGGCTTGACGCAGATTGTGTCGCTGGCCGATCCGATCGGTGAGATATCGAACATGAAATTTCGCCCGACGGGCATCCAGGTGGGACAGATGCGCGTGCCGCTGGGCGTCATCGGCATCATCTATGAGGCGCGTCCGAACGTGACGGTGGACGCGGCCGGCCTGTGCATCAAGAGCGGCAACGCGACGATTTTGCGCGGCGGTTCGGAAGCCATCCATTGCAACCGTGCACTGGCCAGGCTGGTGGCAGAGGGCTTGCTGGGAGCCGGCCTTCCGGCCGACGCCGTGCAGGTCATCGACACCACCGACCGTGCCGCCGTCGGCGCCCTGATCACCATGCCGCAATACGTGGACGTCATCGTGCCGCGCGGCGGCAAGGGACTGATCGCGCGCCTGATGGCCGAGGCTACCGTGCCGATGATCAAGCACCTCGATGGCATCTGCCACGTCTACATCGACGCCAAGGCCGATATCAGGAAGGCGATCGATATCGGCTTCAACGCGAAGTGCCACCGCTACGGCACCTGCAACACCATGGAAACCCTGCTGGTGTCGCGCGCCGTCGCCGCTACCGTGCTGCCGCAGCTGGCCGAACTGTACCTGACCAAGCAGGTGGAACTGCGCGCCGATCCGGAAAGCCATGCGATCCTGGCCGCCGCCGCCTATCCGCACCTGGTACCCGCCACCGAGGAAGACTGGCGCACCGAATACCTGGCGGCGATCCTGTCGATCAGGATCGTCGACGGCATCGACGAAGCGATGGACCACATCAACCAGTATTCGTCGAAGCATACGGAATCCATCATCACGGAAGACTACAGCGATGCGCTGCGCTTCCTGCGCGAAGTCGATTCCGCCTCGGTGATGGTGAATGCGTCGACGCGTTTTGCCGATGGCTTCGAGTATGGACTGGGCGCCGAGATCGGCATTTCGAACGATAAGCTGCATGCGCGCGGCCCCGTGGGACTGGAAGGCCTGACCTCGCTCAAGTACGTGGTCTTTGGTCACGGTGAAGTACGCAAGTAGTCTTTCTCTGCGGGCGGCTCACGAGGCGGCCCGTGCTCTCCTTTTTCGATACCTCTGACACTGGGAATCCCATGCTCTTTCTCTGGACCAAAGCCTTCCACATCATCTTCGTCATGTCCTGGTTCGCCGGCCTGTTTTATTTGCCGCGCATCTTCGTGAACCTGGCGATGGAGACGGAAACGGTGGCTACCGAGCGTTTGCTGCTGATGGCGCGCAAGCTGTACCGCTTCATGTCCCTGCTGGCGCTGCCGGCCATGGTGCTGGGACTGGCGTTGATGTGGATGCTGTACGGTGGGGGCGAAGGCCGCATGAAGATGCCGGGCTGGATGCACGCCAAGCTGACGCTCGTGGTATTGCTGCTCGGCTATCACCACGCCTGCGGCGCCATCCTGCGCAAGTTTGAAAAAGGTCTCAACAAGCGTAGCCACACCTGGTTCCGCTGGTTTAATGAAGTGCCGGTGGTGATGCTGCTGGTTGTCGTCGTGCTGGTCGTGGTCAAGCCTTTCTAAGGGAATCGAGATGAGTGCAAGCCAGAGCAAAGTCGTGCAGTATTTCTTCGCACCCCACTCGCCATGGACCTACCTGGGTCACGCGCGCCTGATGGCCATCGCCGCAAAGACGGGCGCCCAGATCGACGTGCGCCCCTTCGACCTGGGCAAGGTCTTCAGCGTTTCGGGCGGCCTGCCGCTGGCCAAGCGCGCACCGCAGCGCCAGGCATATCGCCTGGCCGAACTGGCGCGCTGGTCGGCCTTTTTGCAAGTGCCCTTGACCTTGCAGCCGAAGTTCTTCCCCGTGTCGCCGGAAGCCTCGGCCAAGCTGATCATCGCCACGCGCCTGGCGCATGGCGTGGAGGCATCGCTGAACCTGGCGCACGCCATCATGCGTGGCCTGTGGGCCGAAGAGCGCAACATCGGCGACGAGGAAACCCTGGTGCAGATCGCGCTGGATGCCGGCTTCGATGGCCGCCAGTTGCTGAAAACGTCGGAAACGGCCAGCGTGCAGGCCGAATACGATGCCAACACGGAGGCCGCTACTGCCGCCAGCATCTTCGGCTCGCCGTGGTACATCGTCGATGGCGAAGGGTACTGGGGCCAGGACCGCCTCGATTTTGTCGAGCGCGCGCTGTCAGTAAAGTAATTAGTACCGGGGTCAGACCCGTCGGAACTCGGCGTCCCCGTCTGACCCCAGATTTCATTTGCTTTTAAGTAAAATTGTTTTTAACGGATAAAAGGTATCCTTATTATGGCTTCATATTTTTGCCCATGCCCGCGCGGCATGGAAGCGGCGCTGGCCGAGGAACTGGGCGAGATCGCCCAGGATAGTTCGACCATGAAGGTCCACAACCAGGTGCCGGGCGGCGTACACTGCTCGGGCGACCTGCTGGACTCTTACCGCATCAACCTGCATTCGCGCATCGCTTCGCGCGTGCTGATGCGCATGGCCCATTCGGGCTACAAGACGGAAAACGATATCTATGACCTGACCCTCGCGCAATCCTGGGAAGACTGGTTCGGCGTGCATCACACGATCCGCGTCGACGTCACGGCCGTGAAATCGCCGTTGCGCAGCCTGGAATTCACGACCTTGAAAATCAAGGATGCCATCTGCGACCGCTTCCGCGACCAGTTCAACGAACGTCCATCGGTCAACACCAAGACGCCGGACATGCGCATCGTCGGTTTCCTCGACGCACACACGTTCACCGTCTACCTCGATACTTCGGGCGAAGCCCTGTTCAAGCGCGGCTGGCGCGAAGAAACGGGCGACGCGCCGCTGCGCGAAAACCTGGCGGCCGGCCTGCTGCGCGTGTCGGGCTGGAAGCCCGGCATGGTACTGTTCGACCCGATGTGCGGTTCCGGCACCATCCTGGCCGAAGCGGCGCAAATGCTGCAGGGGATTCCGCCGGGCGCTTCGCGCCAGTTCGCGTTTGAAAACTTCCACGACTTCGATCCTGCGCCGTGGAATGCCATGAAAAACGCCATCAAGGTCAATCCCTTGCCGGCCGAACCAACTATTTTCGGCAGCGATATTTCGGGCGACATGGTCGCCATGACGCGCCATAACCTGCGCTGCGCCGGCGTGCGCTTCGACGTGCCCTTGAAACAGATCGAGGCGCAGGAAGTCAAGCCGCCAAGCGAGGTGCCGGGCATCATGCTGACCAACCCGCCGTACGGCGAGCGTATCGGCGTGCGTGGCGACAGCACCATCCCGGAAGATGAACTGTCGACCTCCTTCTATTCGGCCATGGGCACGACCCTGAAGCAGCGCTTTGCCGGCTGGACGGTGTTCCTGTTTACGGCCGACCTGGGCTTGCCCAAGTTGTTGCGCCTGAAGGAAGCGCGCAAGACGCCATTCTTCAACGGCGCGCTGGAATGCCGTTTGTTCCGCTTCGATATGGTCGCAGGCTACAACCGCCGTGAAGAAGCCAAACCGAAACCACAGCAGTAAGCGTTCACCGTAATACACCCGCAGTAACCCCGCGCGCGGATCGGAATCGGTCCGCGCGCCACTTTGGATGTGCCATGTTTCCCACCCCTCCGGCCGATGTGCCGCCCGACCCGGTCACGCCCGTTCCACCTCCCACACCGAGCCACATGGCGCCGCTGAGCCGCGGTGCGCTGGCCATGATGCTGGCCGGGCTGTCGATGCTGGGCCCCCTGTCAATCGATACCTATCTGCCGGCGTTTGGCGCGATCCAGGGTTCGCTGCAAGCCTCGCCGCTGGAAGTGCAGCAGTCGCTGACGTTCTACATGCTGGCCTTTGCCGGCATGGTGCTGTGGCATGGCGCGATCTCCGATACCTTCGGCCGGCGCAACGTCATCCTCGTGTCACTGCTGATGTTTGCCATCGGCTCGCTCGGCTGCGCTTCGGCGCACACGGTGCACTATCTGTGGTTCTTCCGCATCATGCAGGGTGTCTCGGCCGGCGCCGGCGTGGTGATCAGCCGCGCCATCATCCGTGACCTGTATGCCGATGCGGCAGCGGCGCGGCTGCTGTCGCTGGTGACGATGATCTTTTCCATCGCCCCTGCCGTGGCGCCGATACTCGGCGGCTGGATCGTCATCTGGTTCGACTGGCGCTCGATCTTCCTGTTCCTCGCCTTTTACACGGTGGTGCTGCTGGCGTTCTGCTACTGGCGCCTCCCTGAAACCTTGCCGATGGAAAAACGCCAGCCGTTCAATCCACGCTTCCTGGCGTCGAGTTATGGGCAGATCCTGCGCTCGCCCCTGTTTCACATCAAGGCGGGCATCGTCGCCCTCAATTTCGCGGGCCTGTTCCTGTTCATCACGGCTGCACCGGAAATGCTGCCCAAGCAGCTGGGCCTGGGACCATCGCAATTCGCCTGGCTGTTCATTCCCTGCGTGAGTGGCATCTTCATGGGGGCCGCAGCGGCCAACCGCATCGCCGGCAAGGTCACGTTCGCGCGCCAGATCGGCATCGGCTTCGCCTTCCTGCTGTGCGCTGCCAGCGTCAATGTCGTGTATCACCTGTTCCTGCCGCCATCCTTGCCCTGGTCGGTGCTGCCCCTGTTTTTCTACACCTTCGGCATGTCGCTGGTGGGACCGGGCGCGACCCTGCTGGCGCTGGATCTGTTCCCGCATATCCGCGGCACTGTGGCCTCGTGCCAGTCGTTTGCCAGCACTTTGCTGGGCGCCGTGGTGGCGGGCGTGATCTCGCCCCTGCTGTCCGGTTCCGTGCTGTGGCTGGCCTCGGGTCAGCTGGCGTTTACGGGCCTTGCGCTGGCCCTGTGGCTGATATCGCGGCGCTTCCGCCACCGTTTGCTGGGTTCCTTCAGGGCATAAGTTTCCATGGAAGAACGCTGGATTTATTTCAACTTAATTTTCTATATTGCAAGTAATATTCGGCGCTTATGATAAGATGAGCTCTTTTCCCGGCATCCTCTCAGGCAACATTTTTTTGCTTACAGGAGTAGAGGATTTCTCTGACGTGGCCGCGCTTCGCTGCTGAGCGCTCTTCCTTTTCGAACCGGCAATGCCTGATACGATGCATCAATCTGATCAAGATATTCGCAATCGCCTGCTGATTGCCCGCCTGCCGGCCATGCCGCAGATCCTCATCAAGCTGATCGCCCACCTGCAGGCCGACGATGCCGGCATGCCGGAACTGGCCGCGCTCATCGCCAAGGATGCGGGCATGACCAGCAAGATCCTCGGCGTGGCCAGCAGCTCGGCCTACCATCGCCAGGGCAAGGTCGTCAGCCTGGAGCAATCGCTCGTGTCGCTGGGTACGGACATGATCAAGACCCTGGTCATCAGCGAATCCGTCTTCCAGACCTTCAACAGCTTTCCCCATTCCGGCAGCACGGATTTGCGCGCCTTCTGGAAAAGTTCGCTATCGGCTGCCGTCATGGCGCGCGCACTGGCCAAGGCCATGGCCTATCCGCACGTCGAGGAAGCGTATCTGGCAGGATTGCTGCACAACGTGGGCCGCCTGGCCTTGCTGGCCACGGCGCCGAAAGAGTATGCGTTCAATTTCACGGCGCGCGACGATGCCGCCCTGTGCGCGGTGGAGCAGCGCACCTTGCAGATCACGCATGCCGAAGCGGGTGCCTGGCTGATCGAGCGCTGGCATCTCGATTCCTTCCTGGCCGATAGCGTGCTGTATCACCACGAACCGCTGGCGCGCCTGGAAGCGAGCCATCCTTTGATCCGCATCGTGCGCCTGGCGCACCTGCTGTGCTGTCATGCCGACGATGCGGACTCGATCACGCAGGCGGCAAGCCTGTGTGCGCTGGACGTCGAGGTACTGGAAGACCTGGCCGGCAGCGTGGCGCGCCAGGTGGCGCAGGCCGCGCAGCACCTGGGCATCGACCTGGCAGGCGCCGACGATATCGCCACGCCGCCCGCGTATGCGCCGCCACCGGTCGATCCGGTGCAGCAGCGCCTGTCCGACGAAGTGCGCAACATGGTGCTGGTGTCCGAAGTGGGGCAGACCTTCGCCCGGCAGCAGGGCGAAACCAGCCTGCTCGAAGCCATCACGCGCTCGGCGCGCATCCTGTTCGACTTCGACACCGCCGTCATCCTGCTGCAAAACCCCACCGGCCATGCACTGGTCGGCGTGGCAGCGGGAGAACATCAGCAGCGCCTGGCCGGCTTCTCGATCCCGCTCGCCAAGGGCGGGCCCTTGGCCGCCTCGGCGCTGGAGTGTCAGTTGGCGTTCCTGAAACGCGACATGCCGGCGCTGGGCATCGTTGAGGAGCAGCTGTTCCGCATTCTCGGTACCGATAGCCTGGTCTGCGTGCCTTTGGCGTCTGGCCAGCGCAGCCTGGGCGTGCTCATTGGCGGCGTGGCGGCGTGGCAGATTCCCGCTTGCCAGAAGCGCGAGGGTTTCTTGCGCGCCTATGCCAACCAGGCCGCCATGGCGCTGGAAACGGCCGTCAGTGCGCGCGGCCTGGCACGGCGCCAGCTCGATCACGTGGCCGAGGAATACCGCGCCGCATCGCGCCGCGTCGTGCATGAGGTGAATAACCCGCTGTCCATCATCAAGAATTACCTCAGCGTGCTCGATCACAAGCTGGAGAAGCAGGAGCCGGTGAGCGGCGAGATGGCTATCCTGAACGAGGAAATTGACCGCGTCGGCCAGTTGATCGGTGGCCTGGCCGATCTGCAGCCGGTAGTGACCAGTGGCGTGACCGATTGCGCGCGCGTGGTCGACGATGTGCTGCGCCTGTTCCGCGCCACCGATTTCCTGCCACCGAAGATCGAGGTGGTCACGCGCATGCAGGACGCGCCATGCGAGGTGGAGGCCGATGCCGACATGCTCAAGCAAATCCTGCTCAACCTGCTGAAAAACGCCGTCGAAGCCTTGCCCGAGGGCGGGCGCATCGAAGTGGCGAACCGTGGCCACGTCAACCGGGACCGTCGCCTGTATCTGGAATTGTGCGTCAGCGATAATGGTGCTGGCCTGGCGCCGGAAGTGCTGGCCAATCTGTTTTCCCCTGTGCGCAGCAGCAAGGAAGGGGCGCATCACGGCCTGGGCTTATCTATCGTGCATGACCTGGTCACGCGCCTGCATGGCGTGATCGGCTGCCGCAGCAGCAAGTCCGGCACCTCGTTTGAAATCTTGCTGCCGATTCCCTTGCCGGTGAGCGCTGCGGCCGCGCTGCCCGCGCCCGGCAATATCGCCATGTCTTCGTAACGTTCATGAACTCCTCCGCCATTTCATCTGACCTGGAAAACAGCCCGCGCATCCTGCTGGTCGACGACGAGCCGCGCCTGCTCGCTTCCCTCCACGAATTGCTGAAGGACCGCGGCTACCAGCTGTATACGGCGACCTGCGGCAGCGAGGCGCTGGCGCAGTTGTCGAAACTGCGCTTCGACCTGATCCTGCTCGATTTGCGCCTGCCTGACATGAGCGGCCATGAAATTATGGACCACATCAACCGCCGCGGCATCGAGGGCGACGTGATCGTCATGAGCGGTGACGTCGGCATCGAGGCGGCCATCGGCGCCCTGAAACGTGGCGCCTACGATTATCTGCGCAAGCCCTACAGCCGCGAGGAACTGCTCAAGACGGTGGAGAACGCGCTGCAAAAGCGCAAGCTGGCGCTGGAAAACGAGCGCATCGCGCTGCAGCTGGAAAACTCGGAAAAGATGTACCGCTACCTGGTCGACAGCTCGCCCGACATCATCTACACCTTGAATCACGAAGGCCGCATCACCTTCATCAACGACAGGGTGCACCAGTTGCTGGGCTTTAGCCGCGAAGAGCTGATTGGCAGCCATTATTCGATCCTCGTGCACGATGAAGACCAGGAGCGGGCGCGCTATGCGTTCAATGAGCGCCGCCTCGACGAGCGCGCCTCGCGCAATGTGGAACTGCGTCTGAAATGCCATAGCGGCAGCGGCAGCGACCGCACTTTCAGCAACACGCTGATGACGATCCCGCTCAATTCGATCGGCATGCATAGCCTCGATCACGAAGCCAGGAAGCAGGAGTACTTCGGCACCTATGGCGTGGCGCGCGACATCACCGACCGCAAGCGGGCCGAGGAAGTCATTTCTTACCAGGCTTACCATGACATCCTGACGGACCTGCCGAACCGCATGCTGTTCAAGGACCGCCTGGGACTGGCCGTGATCCAGGCGCGGCGCAAGCTGACGGAACTGGCCGTGATGTTCATCGACCTGGACCGCTTCAAACTGGTCAACGATACCTTGGGCCACGTGAAGGGTGACGAGTTGCTGCAGCAGGTGGCGCTGCGTCTGAAGGATTGTCTGCGCCGCGGCGATACCCTGGCGCGCCAGGGCGGCGATGAATTCACCATCGTGCTGCCGGAATTGCGCGACCGCCAGGATGCGCGCCTGATCGCCGACAAATTCCTCGAATGCCTGCACCAGCCCTTCGACCTCGATGGCAACCAGGTGCATATTTCGGCCTCCATCGGCATCGCCATCTATCCGGGCGATGGCGAGACCATCGACGAGCTGTTGCGCCACGCCGACATCGCCATGTACCAGGTCAAGGCGCTGGGCAAGAACGGCCACAGTTTTTATCACGAGTCGATGCTCGACGTGTCGCACCAGAAGATCGCGCTCGAGCAGAGCCTGCGCAAGGCGCTGGAATTGAACCAGCTGGAGATGTATTATCAGCCGCAGGTGGACGTGATGACGGGCCGCATCGTTGGCGCCGAAGGCCTGATGCGCTGGAACCACCCGCAACGGGGCTTGCTGACGGCCGGCGAATTTTTGCCGTTTGCCGAGGAAAACGGCTTGATGCTGCCGATCTCGGACTGGATGCTGGGCGCCTTGTGCCGCGACCTGGTGCAGTGGAACGCGGCCGGCGGCGAAGCCGTGCGCCTGTCACTCAATTTGTCGCCGCAATACCTGGACCGGGGCGACTTTTTCGAGAAGATGCGCGGCGCCCTGACGCGCTATGGCATCGCGCCGGAAAAGATCGAAGTGGAAATCACGGAAAACATCTGCATCCGCAACCCGCAGTATGCGATCGAGCAGTTGAACAAGCTGTGCCAGTTGGGCGTGTCGGTGGCCATCGACGATTTTGGCACCGGTTATTCTTCGCTGTCGTACCTGCACCGCTTCCCCATCCACACCATCAAGATCGACCAGTCGTTTGTGAAGGAAATCCACGATGAGCACGGACACTATCCCGTCATCCTGGCCATCATCTCGATTGCGCGCGGCCTGGGCTTGCACCTGATCGCCGAGGGCGTGGAAACGGAGGGCCAGGCGCGCTATCTGCAGGACAAGGGCTGTACCACGATGCAGGGCTATCTGTACCACCGGCCCATTTCGCTGGGCAGTTTCATCGGCGTGCTGCAGGAGCAGAATCGCCTGATTGCCGATGCCGCACCGGGTGCGCCGCAGCCGCTGGCCATCGAGGCTTGAACGTGCCGCTTGCCGCTCCCCGCTACACGGCCGCGCATTCCACGGCTGCTCATTACACAGCTGCTCATTACACAGCTGATTACCTGCGCCTGAAAGGACTGGCCGAGAAGGGCAATGCGAACGCCCAGCACAGCCTGGGTTTCATGTATTTCAATGGCCAGGGGATCGAGCAAAGCTATGCGCAGGCGCTGCACTGGTATGGCCTGGCTGCCGCGCAGGGACTCGAGCACGCGCAATACAACCTGGGCGTGATGTGCCAGAAGGGACAGGGCGTACCCCAGGATTTTGCGCAAGCGGCGCACTGGTACCAGCAGGCAGCCGAGCAGGGTTACGCAGCGGCGCAATACAACCTGGGCTGGCTGTATGCCAAGGGCCAGGGGCTCGCACAAGATAGCGGGCGGGCCATGCTGTGGTTCAGCCGCGCGGCGGAACAGGGCGACGCCGGTGCGCAAAACAATCTGGGCATGATGTATGACAATGGCAAGGGCGTGCCGCAGGACTTCGTGCAAGCCATTGCCTGGTACCGCAAGGCGGCCGAACAGGGCTATGCACGGGCGCAGTTCAACCTGGGCCTGCGCTACGACAATGGCCAGGGCGTGCGCCAGGACCGCCAGCAGGCGACGGCCTGGATGCGCAAGGCCGCTGAACAGGGCTATGCACCGGCCCAGTTCAACCTGGCGCTGCGCTATGAAAATGGCGACGTGCTGCCGCAGGACAGCGGGCAGGCGATCACCTGGTACCGGCGCGCGGCCGAGCAGGGCCACGCCAGTTCGCAGTTCAATCTGGGCCTGATCTACGACAATGGTCAGGGCGTGCCCTGCGATAAACAGGCGGCGCTCGAGTGGTACGTGAAGGCAGCGGGGCAGGGGCATGCGGCGGCCCAGCACAATCTGGGTCTGCATCATGAACATGGCGCGCAGGACTATACCCGGGCGCAGGTGTTCTACCGCCAGGCGGCAGGGCAGGGCTTTCCCGCCGCGCAGTATCAGCTGGGACTTTTGCATGAGCATGGGCAGGGCATGCCTGCCGATGCGCAGGAAGCCATCGTCTGGTACCGCAAGGCGGCCGATCAGGGACATGTGCGGGCGCAGTTCGACCTGGGCCTGCGATATGAGCATGGTCAGGGCGTGCTGCAGGATTTATCGCTGGCGCTGGAGTGGTACCGCCGCGCCGCCGAGCAGGATTACGCGCCGGCGCAATACATGCAGGGCGTGCTGCACGACCGCGACGATGGTCCAGCGCCCGACAGCCAGCTGGCCTGCGCCTGTTACTGCCGCGCCGCCGCGCAGGGCCACAGCCTGGCCCAGTTTGCGCTGGGCCTGCGGCATGACAATGGCCAGGATGTGCCGCAGGATTATGCCGCCGCCCGGGACTGGTATGCGCTGGCCGCGCGCCAGGGCCATGCGCGGGCACAAATGAATCTGGGCTTGATGGCGGCCAGCGGCCAGGGTGGACCGCTCGATTTGCAGCAGGCGTATTTCTGGCTGTCGATGGCCGCAGCGGCGGGCGTGGCCGGTGCGGAAAAAACCTTGCGCCAGACAGCAGCGCGCATGCGCGAGACAGATCTGGCGCGGGTGCGCGAGCAACTGGCGGCGATAGCCGGCTAAGCCATGCCATCCGCGTTAGCGTGCGCGGATACAACAGCTGCTGCTGTATAGTCCTCTCCCGCCGCCATCTGCGGCCCCCTTGTTTCCCCCTGACGCAAAAAAATGCTGCAGTATTTGCAGTTTCGATGTGCTAAGGTTCCAGAAGAAGGTGGTCTGTCTATTCTTTAGAAAAGGAAAACCATGCGCCTGAACCCTTGCACTGGCCGTTCGGCCGCCATCCTGTGTGCGCTGCTGTTGCTGTCGTCCGGCGCAGGCGCCGCCAGTCCACTGGATGCCCTCAGCAACCAGGATGCCAGCAATGGCTTGAAGGCGGCGCTGGAAGCCGGATCGGCCGCCGCCGTTGCCAAGTTGGGCATCGAAAATGGTTTCCTGAACAATGACAAGGTCAAAATCAAGTTGCCCGGCATCCTGGAGCAAGCCAAGCCCTTGCTGAAAATGACGGGCCGTGGCCAGCAACTGGACGATCTGGTAGTGGCGATGAACCGTGCCGCCGAGTCGGCAGTGCCCATGGCCAAGCCCTTGCTGCTCAACGCGGTCAAGTCGATGAGCGTGAGCGATGCGAAAAATATCCTGTCCGGTGGCGATACCTCCGTCACGGATTTCTTCCGCCAGAAGACCTCGGCACCTCTGGCCGTCAAATTCCTGCCCATCGTGAAATCCGTCACCGACCGTTCCGGCCTGGCCAGCCAGTACAACAGCACCATGAGCCAGATCGGCAAGACGGGCCTGGTGCCGCAGCAGCAATCGACGGTGGAAGGCTACGTCACGGACCGGGCGCTTGACGGCCTGTACCTGATGATCGGCGAGGAAGAAAAAGCCATCCGCAGCAATCCGCTCGCCTATGGCAGCAAGATTATCGGCAAAGTGTTTGGCAGTTTGAAATGACTGTGGCAGCGTCCCGCCGGGCCGCAGGCGGCGCTTGCGCCGCGTGGACAGGTGTGGCGCAGGGGAAACAAGTTAAGCATTTGCTACAAGAAAACAATGTTAAAATTCTGCGACATACATTCTTGGGCATGGTTAAGCAACGATCTGCTGCCCGGAAGTGCCGAGTTTTAGTGGCGAACTGATGCGTGGCATTGAAAAATGCCCGTCGGTTGGCCTTTTTTCGTTTCATTCACGTTTCCCCACGCTCATTGATTTTCTGAATATATTCTCAGGAATTCCAGGTGCAGGATATTTTAGGTAGCCGGATTTGTTAAGCGTACTCAGAAAATCAATCAAATATACCTGGTGTGGCTGTCTGGTGCTTGGCGCACCGTCGGTGACGGCGGCAACACCGAATCATGGTGGCCAATCCGGCTATATCAATATGCCCAGCGCCGTGGTGGAAACGGACGGCACCTTCAGCGTCGGCTATAGTTACGACAGCCCGTACGGCCAGACTTGGGTCACGTCGAGTATTTTGCCCTTCCTGCAAGTGACGGGGCGTTATGTGTCGATCACGGGCATACCTGGTTTTACCAATGTGCCCGGCGAATATGGCAGTGGCTATGGCCGCTACAAGGATAAAGTCGTCGACGGTAAATTGCGCCTGTGGACGGAAACGGACTGGATGCCGTCTGTCGCCGTCGGCATGACGGATTTGTTCGGTACCGAGTTGTTCAAGGGCCAATACGTGGTTGCCACCAAGACTTTTGGCGCGAGCAAGAATATCGAAGCAAGCCTGGGCTATGCGCATAAACGCCCGGACGGCGTGTTTGCCGGCGCGCGCTGGACGCCGACCGCACTGCCGCGCTGGTCGGTGGTGGCTGAGTACGATACAACCGATTATCTGCGCGACTTCCGCGCCAGCGAAACGAATGCCGGCAAGCGCCGCAAGGGCGCTTCCGTGGGCCTGGAATACCGCTGGGGCTGGCTTGCCCTGCAAGCGGCACGCAGCCGCGACCAGTTCAGCGTGAACGCCTTTGTCAGCATTCCGTTTGGCGAGCGCGAGTACGTCCCCAAGGTGTATGAACCAGCGTATTTCGTGGACGACAAGAATCCGCCACCGCTGCCGAGCAAGGATGAATGGCACCGCAATCCGGGGTATGGCGCCGACCTGGTCAATGCGCTGGTGAAGCAGGACTACAAGAATATCCGTGTCGAGCAGGAAGGCAATGTCCTCAGCCTGAGCCTGACCAACAGCCGTATTTCGAACATGGGCCGCGCCGTTGGCCGTGCCGCGCGTACCGCCGTCGCCTTCACGCCGAAGGGCGTGACGACCATGCGCATCACGTACACCAAGCTGGACCAGCCGATCGCCACCTACGAATTCTTTGATTTGCCAAAACTGAACGACTATTTGGCAGGCAAGATCGACCGCAAGGCCTTCCTCGACGTCGTGCTGCTGCGTTATCCTGAAAAAAGCGATGTCATCCGGGACGATCAGCAAGGCTGGCTGCAGGAGTTCCTCGACAAGCCGGCGCCTGTGGTTGCCGCTGCATCAGCACCTGCTCTCGCACCTGCGCCCGCGCCGGTACTTGCCGCGGCTCCCGTGACTGCAGTTGCGCCGGCTTCCACCAAGGCTGCTGATGTCATCAAGGATGACGGCAAGCTGGCCGTCGGTGTCGGCGTCGATGGCGACGTGGTGCAGATCAAGTCATTGGACCGGGAAGCGAACCGTTTCAAGATCGCTCCCAAGGTGGGCTTCTTCTTTAATGACCCGAGCGGCGCCTTCCGTTACTCGATCTTGGCGGTAGCGAATTACGACCGCCGTCTGGGCGACGGCCTGTACCTGAATAGCGCCGCCAGTCTGCAGTTGCTGGAAACGGTATCGGGCGTCAAGCAGCCATCGAACAGTAACTTGCCGCATGTGCGCTCGGATGTGGCGGAATATTTGCGCGGCGGACGTTTCTCGCTGAGCCGCGTCTTGCTGAACAAATATAACAATCCCGCCGAGCGCGTGTACACCCGTATGTCGGCAGGCCTGTATGAAGACATGTTTCGCGGCGTGGGCGGCCAGGCGCTGTACCTGCCGAAGGATAGTCGCTGGGCGGCCGACGTGGCCGTCGATGCCTTGCAGCAGCGTGGATTCAAGGGCTTGCTCGATTCGCGCGACTACAAGACGGTGACGGCGATCGGCTCCCTGCATTACCGCTTGCCGCACGATATTACCGTGACGGCGCGCGCGGGCCGCTTCCTGGCCAAAGACACGGGCGTGCGCGTGGAATTCAAGCGCCGCTTCCAGTCCGGTATCGAAGTCGGCGCCTGGTATACGCATACGAATGGCAACGATATCACCACCCCAGGTACGCCATCGAAGCCATACCAGGACCG
Organism: Janthinobacterium sp. UMAB-56; assembly: GCF_900095265.1. Taxonomy (GTDB): domain Bacteria; phylum Pseudomonadota; class Gammaproteobacteria; order Burkholderiales; family Burkholderiaceae_D; genus Janthinobacterium. The sequence continues at coordinate 161,718 of NZ_LT607653.1, forward strand.
TGGCATCTTCCTGTCCCTGCCCTTGAACATCATGTTGCCGGCGGACACGCAATCGACGGCTGGCTTTGCCATTGCCCCATGGACGCGCGACGTGGGGCAGATGGTGGCCTCACCGGGCGACTTGTACGACATGTTCGAGCGCCCGCGCGCCGACATGCACAGCTACGATGGCCTGGGCAACTTTGCCGAGCGCGCGGACGAGCAGCACCTGCCTGCCGTCAATCCGCCGGATCGGCCGTTTGTCAGCCCATGGCCCGCCATGCGCGCGCGCCTGGAGCAATCCGCATCGGCTACGCCTAGCGCCCCTGAATGGCTCAAGGCGACGGCGGTGGTCGGTGGCGTGGTGCTGGCATCGGCCCTCAGCGACAAGCCCGTCGACCGTTTCGTCAAGAAGCACGAGGATTCCAAGGTTTACCGCAACTGGGACAAGCTGGGCAAGGCCATGCCATACGCAGCAGTGGGAGCGGCGGCGGCCGCCTTCGCCCTTGGCGATGAGCGTATGCAAAATACGGGACTCATCTCGTTGCAATCGGTTGCCGCGGCAACGGGCGTGGCGGTGGTCGGCAAATATGCGATTGGCCGCGCTCGTCCGGAGGAAGACCTCGGAGCGTGGAGCCGTGTCGGCAGCGGCAGTTCCCGTTCGAATTCCTCCTTCCCTTCCGCGCATGCCGCCATCGGCTTTGCTGCCGTGACGCCATTTGCCAAGGAATACGATGCGCCCTGGCTGTACAGCGTGGCCGCCGTTGGGTCTGCCGGCCGCGTGTTTGGCCGCAAGCACTGGGTGTCTGACACGGTCGCCGGCGGCATTGTCGGCTACGCCATGGGCAGCTGGCTGTGGCACGCGCAGCGCGACCAGAGCAAATCGGGTTTGTCGATCAATCCGGGACCGAAAGAAATCAGCGTGACCTGGCAGGGCAAGTATTAAGCGCGCATGGCGCTCCCTTTACTCATACAACATTCATCCAGACAAAGACCAGCATGAAAAAGCAATTTCGTACTTCCTCGCCGTTCGTGAAACACATGATTTTCTCGGCTTGCCTGATGGGAATGGGTTCTGCCGTTGCTCAAGACCTTGGGGCAGGTGACACTCCCAAAATGCAATCGATGGAGACTGGCAGCGGCCTCCCGGCCATACGCAGTGGCCGCAGTGAACAACGGCAGGCGCAGAACCCGCCCGCCAGCCGTCCGGCCAAACGCGCCGTTGCCGAAGCAGGGGCTTTTGAGGTCTATGCGGAAGGCGTGACCGGACAAAAATTGAACCTGTTCGGCAAGGATTTATTCAGCGACGTGCCATCCACCTTCGCGCCTTTCGATGGCGCGCAAGTGAACCAGGATTATGTCATCGGCACGGGCGATGAGTTGCAGGTGCGTGGCTGGGGCATGGTTGATATCGACGTCAGCGCCACGGTCGACCGCAGCGGCGCGATCTTCATTCCCCGCGTCGGCTCCGTCAAGGTCAGCGGCGTGCAGTACAAGGATCTGCAGGGCTACCTTAAGAAAGCAGTCGGCAAGATTTACACCAACTTTGAATTGACGGCCAGCATTGCCCAGACGCGCGCCGTGCAAGTGTATGTGGTCGGCCACGCCGTGCGTCCCGGCACCTATACCCTGAGCGCCATGAGCACGCTGCTAAACGCCCTGTTCACCTCGGGTGGCCCGGACGCCACGGGTAGCATGCGCAACATCCAGTTGAAGCGTGGCGCACAAACCGTCAGCACCTTCGACTTGTACGACATGCTGGCCAAAGGCGACAAGAGCAGCGACATGACCCTGCGCGACGGCGACGTGATTTACATTCCAGAAGTCGGTCCCCTGGTGGCCTTGACGGGTAATGTGAAGCAGCCCGCCATTTTCGAATTGAAAGGCAATGCCAGCCTGGCCGATGTATTGAGCTGGGCCGGCGGTTTTGATTCGGCAGCGGAAACGAAGCAAGTGATCGTTGAAAAGAACGTCGACAATCAATACAAGACGGTGGTGGAACTGATCGCCGACAAAACCGTCACCAGCAGCCAGCTGGCAAGTATCCCGGTAAAACCGACCGATGTACTGCGTGTGTTTGCACCAGGCGCCGTGCCGGTGCAGGCACAAATCCAGAACGAGTACGTCCGCGTCGCCGGTGAAGCCAAGCAAAGCGGCATCTTTCTGCTGAAAAAAGGCGAAACCCTGCGCGAGTTGGTCGCCCGCGTGGGAGGTGCGAACGAAAACGGTTATCTGTACGCCACCCAGTTGAACCGCGAATCGGTACGGCGTGCCCAGCAAGCCAAGTTGAATGAAGTGGCGGACCGTTTTGAACGCGACCTGGAGTCGAATGCCACCCAGCGTATGGCTGCCACTCGCGACAAGGAAAATGCGGCTAAAACCGCCGCCGAAGTGGAGCAGCAGCGCCGCATCGTCCAGAAACTGCGCACCATCAAGGCCGAGGGCCGCATCGTGCTCGATTTGCCTGGCGTCGACACGCAAATCAAGAACTTACCCGACTTGCCCTTGCAGGATGGCGATACCATTCTGATCCCGCGCCGCCCAGGCACTGTTGATGTGCTTGGCTCGGTATTCCAGCAAAACGCCTTTGTCTACCGCCCACAGCGAACGGTGAACGATTATGTCCAGCAAGCTGGCGGCATCACCGTCACGGCGGATAAATCCGAAATGTACGTAATACGCGCGGATGGTACGGCGCAGAGTGGCCAAAGTACAGGCTGGTTCAGCGGCATTGGCGGTACGGCACTGAATCCGGGCGATACCGTGGTGGTACCGGAGAAAATTGACCGCAGCACGTTTATGCAGAGTTTGAAGGAATGGACATCGATCTTTTATCAGTTTGGTTTGGGGGCGGCTGGTTTGAAGGTCCTGCAGAATTGATACCACAGAATGACAATACGGGGTGGCGCATGGGTGTCGACCTTGTTTAGAGTTTAACCCACCTTGACGCAGAGAAAATTAATGTCAGAAAAAAATACTCAAACGGATGGTCGCGTTGTTGATCATGGCGATGATGAAATAAAGTTGTTCGACGTGCTCTTGGTTCTATTAGAAAACAAAGGAAAAATTGCTGCGGCGACACTGCTGACAGCTTTGCTAGCCGCTGGCGCGACGGCATTGCTGCCCGATAAATTTCAAGCTGAGGTACTTTTATTACCGCCAAAGCAAGCGCAGAATACATCCGCATTATTAATGGGGCAATTGAGTTCGCTTGGTGGTTCAGTCGGCGGTGCGTTGGGACCCAGCCCCAATGATATGTATATTGGCATGCTGCAAAGCAGGACGATTGCAGACGCATTGATACGCCGCTTCAATCTGGCCAGTGACTATCGAACTAAGGATGCCAGCGAAACGCGCATGGAACTCGCAAAAGCGAGTACGTTCATAAACGAAAAAAGCGGCATGATTACCTTGCAGGTTCTAGATAAAGATAAGCTGCAGGCCGCTGCTCTTGCGAATGGTTACATCGAGGAATTGCAAAAGCTGGTCCAAGTATTCGCTGTAACCGAGGCAGCCCAGCGTCGTCAATTCTATGAGAAGCAATTGGCAGGTGCGAAACGCCAACTTAGTGACGCCGAAGTAGCTTTGAAAAAAGTACAGCAAAAGACCGGCCTGATTCAGATGAATGCGCAGGCTGAGGCGCTGATCCAAGGAGCCGCTGCAGTTCAGGCGCAGGTCGCCGCCCATGAGATTAGGCTAACCGCGATGCAAACCTTTGCGACTCCTCTCAATCCTGACTACGTGCGAGTTCAACAAGAGTTGATAGGGTTGCGCGCTCAACTAAGTAACATGGAAACGGGTGTCAATCGTGGCAATGGAGATTTATCCATCTCAGCAAGCAAGGCGCCAGAAGATGGGTTGGAATATGTGCGCAAGTTGCGCGATGTTAAATATTATGAAACCATTTTTGACTTGATGGCTAAGCAATTTGAAATTGCAAAGATCGATGAAGCGAAAGAAAGTGCTTTCATTCAGGTTTTGGACCCAGCGATTCCACCCGATAATAATGCACAACCCCGTCGGGTCCGAATTGTTGTCATCGCTGCGCTGATGGCGGCATTTTTTTCTATGTGTTGGGCATTTGCCAGCGAGGCGTTAAAGAGCGCACGCAGGGATATTAAGAAATTGGATAAGATGAAATTGCTTAAAAGAAGTTTATTGTCGAAGTCGATGGCTGAGTGAGTGCTGTTGCGAAATAACATTGGTATTAACTGAGTAATTAATTAATGGAAGAGTTTTTTATGACTAAAGTCGCACTTATCACGGGTATAACCGGACAAGATGGCTCGTATTTGGCTGAGTTTCTTTTGGCGAAAGGTTATCAAGTTCATGGAATCAAGCGTCGCGCATCACTGTTTAATACCGATAGGATCGACCCGATATATCAAGACCCGCATGTTCCTAATCCAAAGCTGTTTCTCCATTATGGTGATTTGACGGATTCGTCCAATTTGATTCGTATCCTGCAGCAGGTTCAACCGGATGAGGTATATAACCTAGGTGCAATGAGCCACGTTGCAGTATCGTTCGAGTCGCCGGAATACACGGCAGACGTCGATGGTATGGGTACGCTTCGTTTGCTCGAAGCGATACGTTTGCTGGGGCTGGAAAAGAAGACGCGCTTTTATCAAGCTTCAACATCAGAATTGTATGGGTTGGTCCAGGAAATTCCGCAAAAGGAGACAACTCCCTTTTATCCTCGTAGTCCATACGCGGTTGCGAAGTTGTATGCTTATTGGATCACGGTAAATTACCGTGAAGCCTATGGTATGTATGCCTGCAACGGGATTTTGTTTAATCACGAGTCACCGCGCCGTGGAGAAACGTTTGTAACGCGAAAAATCACCCGGGCCTTGGCTAATATATCTCAGGGACTAGAGTCACTGCTCTATCTCGGCAATATGGATGCTTTGCGTGACTGGGGCCACGCGCGCGACTATGTCGAGATGCAATGGTTGATGCTGCAGCAGGAGCAACCGGAAGATTTTGTCATTGCCACCGGGGTACAGTATTCCGTACGCCAATTCGTTGAAGTCGCAGCTTCTGAATTAGGTATTAGTATCGAATGGCAAGGCTCGGGTATTGATGAGAAGGGAATTGTTGCCTCCGTTACCGGGGAAAAGGCTCCTGGCATTGTGGTTGGTCAAACGATTGTCAGTATTGATCCTAAATATTTCCGTCCAACGGAGGTGGAAACTCTACTAGGTGATCCTACTAATGCCCGCGTTAAACTTGGTTGGGTTCCAACGACGACATTTGTCGAAATGGTGCAAGAAATGATGGCGTTTGATTTCGATGCAGCGAAACGTCACGTATTGTTAAATAATCATGGCTACAAAGTCGCGATTTCAATCGAGTAGTAAGGATTATTAAATATGACTACAAAGAAGCGAATTTATGTCGCCGGCCATCGCGGGATGGTAGGCGCAGCAATCGTGCGCCTGTTAGTTGCGCGTGGAGATAGCGAGATAGTTACGAAAAGTAGCAATGAGCTTGATCTCACTGACCAAGCCCAGGTTCGGTCATTTTTTGCTGTCCAGAAAATCGATGAGGTATATATCGCAGCGGCAAAAGTTGGCGGAATTCACGCTAACAATACTTTTCCTGCCGAATTCATTTATCGAAATCTGATGATTGAGAGCAATGTGATTCACGAAGCGTGGAGTTCAGGTGTTCAGAAATTACTCTTTCTAGGCTCGTCATGTATCTATCCTAGAATGGCTGAACAGCCGATCAAGGAAGAGTATCTGCTTACTGGAAAACTTGAGCCGACCAATGAAGCTTATGCAATTGCAAAAATAGCGGGTATTAAGCTCTGCGAAAGTTATAACCGACAATATGGAGTCGATTACCGCAGTATAATGCCGACCAATTTATATGGTCCTGGTGATAACTACCATTCAGAGAATAGCCATGTGATTCCAGCATTGATCCGCCGGTTTCATGAAGCAAAATTAGCCGCTGCTCCTGAAATTGTAATTTGGGGGACCGGAACGCCACGCCGCGAGTTTCTCTACGTCGATGACATGGCTGGAGCCAGCATTCACGTAATGGAACTGCCGCGTGAAGTTTACGAAGCCACTACTCAGCCGATGAGTTCTCACATCAATGTGGGAACAGGATCCGATATAACGATCGCGCTATTGGCAGAAACGATAGGGAAAATTGTAGGGTATTCTGGAAATATTAGGTTTGATGTTACCAAGCCGGATGGAACTCCGCGTAAATGGCTGGATATATCACGTCTGCTTAGTTTGGGGTGGAAGCCAAGCGTAGAACTAGAGAGCGGTCTGCAGCATGCATACCAAGCATTTCAGCGCGGAACCTGACTTTTTATTTTGGTTGGTACGTCGTGATTTATAAAAAAATCGCTTCAGCGCTAAATAAGTATTGGTATATTTTTATTATTTATAATTGGGTATGAAATGAAAGCAGTCATTCTTGCAGGTGGACTAGGCACGCGCATTAGCGAAGAGACATCCACTAAGCCGAAACCGATGGTGGAAATAGGAGGTAAACCCATATTATGGCATATCATGAAAAGTTATTCAGCTCATGGTGTGAATGATTTTGTAATTTGCTGCGGCTATAAGGGGTATGTTATTAAGGAATACTTCGCAAATTATTTTCTTCATATGTCGGATGTTACATTTGATATGAAAAATAATAAAATGGAAGTTCATGCTCGGAACGCTGAGCCATGGAAAGTTACATTGGTGGATACCGGTGATGACACGCTTACGGGCGGACGTTTAAAACGTGTCAAGCAGTATGTCGCTGACGAGGAAGAATTCTGCTTTACCTATGGCGATGGCGTCAGCGATGTTAATATCACAGAATTAATAAAATTTCATCGGAAAAATGGGAAACTTGCTACGCTGACAGCGACCCAGCCACCTGGTCGTTTTGGTGCTTTGAATTTGGATGGGCACGTTGTAAATAGTTTTCAAGAAAAACCGCAAGGTGATGGAGCATGGATCAATGGTGGTTATTTTGTATTGTCGCCAAAAGTAATTGATTATGTTGATGATGACGCTATCATGTGGGAAAAGCAGCCGATGGAACGATTGGCGGAAGATGGCCAACTGAATGCCTATTTTCATAAGGGATTCTGGCAGCCAATGGATACGCTGCGTGACAAGGTACATCTGGAAGAGCTGTGGCAGTCTGGTAAAGCTCCTTGGAAGGCATAAGCATGAGCATGAATCTCTCATTTTGGAGGGGGAAGCGGATCTTTTTAACCGGGCACACTGGGTTTAAAGGCGGCTGGCTGAGCCTATGGTTACAACAACTCGGTGCTGAAGTTACCGGCTATGCCCTATTGGCACCAACCGAACCAAGCTTATACGAGGTGGCTGATGTTGCGCGCGGCATGCGTTCAATTATCGGAGACGTGCGCGATGCTGCCGCGCTCAAGCGTGCAATGGTCGAGGCCTGTCCGGAAATCGTGATTCACATGGCTGCCCAGCCGCTCGTACGTTACTCTTACGACCACCCAGTGGAAACGTATTCGACTAACGTGATGGGCCTAGTCAACCTGTTGGAAGCCGTGCGCGGCTTACCAGGCGTCCGTTCAGTCGTCAACGTTACCAGCGACAAATGCTATGAAAACAGGGAATGGCCTTGGGGCTATCGTGAGAACGAAGCCATGGGGGGGTACGACCCCTACAGCAACAGTAAAGGCTGCGCTGAACTCATTACTTCTGCCTATCGCAATTCGTACTTCAATCAAACAAAATACTCCACGCACGGTATCGCTCTGGGCAGTGGCCGAGCTGGTAACGTGATCGGCGGCGGAGATTGGGCCTTGGATCGGCTGATTCCGGACATGCTGCGCGCAATCGGCGCGGGCGAGGCCGTCAAAATTCGTAACCCGGATGCGATTCGGCCATGGCAACATGTATTGGAGCCACTGAGCGGTTACCTGACCTTGGCGGAAAAACTCTACACGGACGGTGCTACCTACGCCGAAGGCTGGAATTTTGGTCCGCATGACATTGACGCCAAGCCGGTTGGTTGGATCATCGAACGTATTACCCAGGTTTGGGGCGACGGCGCAGCCTGGCAACTGGAAGGCGTGCCGCAACCGCACGAAGCCACGTACCTGAAGCTGGATTGTTCCAAGGCGCGCGCAGCCCTCGGCTGGCATCCGCGTTGGAACATTGGGCAGACCATCGAAAAAATCGTCGAGTGGCACAAGGCCTGCGACCAGGGCGCCGATATGCGCGCACTGACGCTGGGGCAAATCACGGCCTATCAAAACACTTAAAATATATACATTCAAGGAATTAGCATGAACAAAGAGCAAATCAGAGAACAAATCCGCGCACTGGTTGGCGAATACGGCGCATTGGCCAGCGCCCCAAGAGCTTTTGAACCGGGTGTGACCGTTATTCCTCCAGCCGGCAAAGTTGTGGGCGCACCGGAAATGGAACTGATGGTCGATGCCTCGCTGGATGCCTGGCTGACGACCGGCCGCTTTAACGACCAATTCGAAGCGCGTTTGGCTAAGTTCCTTGGTGTAAATTTCTTGATCACCGTGAACTCGGGCTCATCAGCCAATCTGGTCGCGTTTAACACGCTGACCTCGCCAAAACTCGGAGCGCGTGCCATTCAGCCGGGTGACGAAGTGATTGGTGTAGCCGCCGGTTTCCCTACAACCGTCAACCCTATCCTGCAGTTCGGTGCCGTACCTGTGTTCGTCGACGTGGAACTGGGTACCTACAACGTTGATGCGACTTTAATCGAGGCTGCCATTACGCCGAAGACCAAGGCCATCATGTTGGCGCATACGCTGGGTAATCCATTCAATTTGGAACTCATCGTTGCTCTGTGCAAAAAATACAACCTGTGGCTGATCGAAGATTGCTGCGATGCGCTGGGTGCGACCTACAATGGCCAACTGGTTGGCACGTTTGGTGACATCGGCACCATGAGTTTTTATCCAGCACACCACATCACCATGGGTGAAGGCGGTGCCGTGTTTACGAACAGCCCGGAATTGAAAGCAATTGCGGAATCGTTCCGCGACTGGGGCCGCGACTGTTACTGCGCTCCCGGCAAAGACAACACCTGCGGTCAGCGCTTCTGCTGCAAACTTGGTACGCTGCCCGAAGGCTACGACCATAAATACACCTACTCTCACCTAGGCTACAACCTGAAGATCACCGACATGCAGGCCGCCTGTGGTGTGGCTCAACTCGACCGGATCGATGGGTTTGTCGCTGCACGTAAAGCTAACTTCGCTTACCTGACGGAACGCCTGCAAAGCTGTACAGAATTCCTGCTGCTGCCAGAGGCGACGCCAAATTCGGACCCATCGTGGTTCGGCTATCCGATTACCCTTAAACCGGAAGCTAACGTCAATCGCGTTGACCTGCTGACCTATCTGGATCAACACAAAATTGGTACGCGGCTGCTTTTTGCTGGTAATTTGACACGTCAACCTTATATGTTGGGCCGAAATTACCGTGTTGTTGGCAAGTTGGACAACACGGACCGCATTATGCACGACACGTTCTGGATTGGTGTGTTTCCAGGCCTGACAAATGAGATGCTTGATTTCACGATTGGCAAAATCGAAGCGTTCTTTGGCGTAAACTTCTAACTATGCGCTTGTTATTAACCGGTGCGACGGGCTTTTTGGGCGAGTCCTTGGTACGTCGCTTCTTGGCCGATGGTCATCAGATTGTGATATTGAAAAGGCGCACTTCGGTATTGCCCAGCCTGATCGCTAGCAATGCTGCCATCGTCTGCCATGATGTGGAGGACGGCTTGGCTGCAGCCTTTGTGGTAACAAAGCCTGATGCCGTTATTCATTTGGCGACGTGTTATGGCCGCAGTGGCGAAGACATGATGACCGTTTTCGAGACCAATACGGCTTTTTCACTGCACCTGCTGCAGGCCGCCCGGGCGGCCGAAGTCGCACTGTTCATCAATACCGATACGGCGCTTGAGAAATTGACGAACGCTTATTCACTGTCGAAAAGACAATTCGCTGAGTGGGGCCAATGGCTGGCGCAGCGCAATGAATTTACGTTCATTAACGTGCGGCTGGAGCATATGTTTGGCCCTGGAGATGCTGCGTCCAAATTTACGGCCCACGTTATCGGTACATTGTTGGAAAATCGTCTCGAAATTAATCTGACCAAGGGCGAACAGTTGCGTGACTTCATTTATATCGACGATGTGCTTTCTGGCTATCAGACCTTACTGGCCCATTACGCCCACAATACTGTCAATGGTTATATAGAATGTGATTTGGGCAGCGGGGAGGCGATTACCATCAAGGATTTTGTCGAATTGGTTCACACCCTGACTAAGTCGCGAACCAAACTTAACTTCGGTGCATTGCCGTACCGTCCCGGAGAGGTCATGCGGACACAAGCCGATACAAGTTATCTGAAAAAACTTGGCTGGCGTGTGCAAACCAGCTTGGCTGACGGCATACAAAAAATTATAGCGAGTGAAAAAATACTATGAAATTACTAATTACAGGTGGCTGTGGATTTTTGGGCAGTAATTTATCAGTCGACGCTTTGGCGCGTGGCGATGACTTAATGATTTTCGATAATCTATATCGCAACGGTTCGCGTGAGAACCTTATATGGCTGCAGCAGCAAGGAAAGTTCAAGTTTGAGCATGGCGATATTCGTAATCATAACGACGTCACGAGAGTAATACAGTCGTTTCAACCAGACGTAATTTTTCACTTGGCAGGGCAGGTTGCCATGACCACGTCGATCGCTAATCCACGTATGGATTTTGAGGTTAATGTGGCAGGTACTCACAGTCTGCTCGAAGCAGTGCGCTTGTATGCTCCACAAGCGACTGTGGTCTACTCGTCAACCAACAAGGTTTACGGCGATCTCGAACAATATCAGTACGTTGAAACGGAGATGCGCTATAAGTGTAGTGACCGCCCGGAGGGATTCAGCGAGGAAACCCCACTTGAATTTCACTCGCCATATGGCTGCTCAAAGGGCGCGGCTGACCAATATATGCTTGATTATGCACGTATTTTCGGGTTAAAAACGGTGGTGTTCCGTCATTCATCAATGTATGGCGGCCGCCAGTTTGCCACCTATGACCAAGGATGGGTCGGTTGGTTTTGCCAAAAGGCGATTGAGGCGAAAAATGGGCAGGTTGTGGAGCCGTTTACTATTTCAGGGACAGGGAAGCAGGTACGGGACGTGCTGCATGCCGACGACATGAAACGGCTGTACTTTGCCGCCGTCACCAATATTGAAGCGGCAAAGGGCCAAGCGTTCAACGTGGGTGGCGGCCTTCAAAATAGCCTGTCATTGTTGGAGTTGTTTTCACTGCTGGAAGAATTTTCAGGGGCCAAATTGAATTACGTTAAACTGCCGGTACGCTCTAGCGATCAGCGTGTGTTCGTTGCGGACATTGCCAAGGCTCAAAAAATCTTGCAATGGCAACCAATTGTGACGGCTAGGGAAGGTGTCGCAAGCATGGTCAACTGGGTAGATCAGTACTATGCTTGATGCCGCAGTATCGCAGCAGCGGACGAAGAATTACCTGACGCAAATCAAGTGGGCAGTGGTCTGCAAGGGGGGGGCAATGCTCGCCTCGTTTCTGGCCATTCCCTTGATGATACGTTATCTCGGGCAGGAGCAATTTGGCGTGTGGTCGACATTGCTAACTGTGATGTCGTGGATCGTCTTTTTCGATCTTGGCTTAGGCAACGGTTTACGCAATAAAGTCGCAGAGGCATTGTCAAAAAATCAGGCGGTGCTGGCAGCCGCCTATATTGGTTCTGGATACAGCCTGATTGCTGTGCTCGGGATATTGGTGTGGTCAATTGTGATTGGCATGTCCTTTTTCGTTTCTTGGCAAAGCATATTCAACACCACGGTGATTTCCGAGCCTACGTTGCGCATGACCGTGAATATCGCTGTAACATTCATCGTCTTGAACTTTTGGATGGGTCTGATTAACGCCTTGCTTGGTGCAGTCCAAAGGACCTCACTAATAGCGTTTGGACAGCTAATTTCAAATGGACTGGCTTTGTTGCTAGTCTATTTAATCAGTATGTCTGCAAGAGCGACGATCGTCAATCTTGCACTAATATACGGAGGGACAGTAACAGTTTCCAATGTTCTTTTGAGTTTCTGGTTCTACCGAGCATTTCCTGCTTTACGTCCACGCCTAAAAATGGACCGGCAGCATGTCCAACCGCTACTATCAGTGGGAATTCAGTTTTTTGTCATTCAACTCGCTGTTTTGTTAATTTTTACAACAGATAAAATCCTAATCACCCAATTGTTTGGTCCTGCTTATGTTGCACAGTACGAAGTGGTGTTCAAGCTGATGAGTATATTTACATTCGCTCATTCAATGGTCACTACACCGTTATGGTCGGCCTATACCGATGCCTATCATCGCGGTGATCTAGCATGGATCCGAAAAATATTGAACAAGCAACTCGTGATTTTTGGTGCAATGGTGGTTGGAGTGGTTATTCTCGCGATGCTGGCCAGGCCGCTGATTAGAATTTGGGTCGGGCCTGGGATCGCTATCGACCGAGGACTGGTACTATCGATGGCTATATTGGTACTGGTCACTATTTGGTCAAATATCTATGCCTATTTTTTAAATGGAGTTCAGAAAATTCAGTTGTCTTGGATTGTAGCAGTTGCTGCAATGTGCATTAATATTCCACTAAGTATTATACTTGCAAAATATACCAATTTAGGCACCTCTTCAGTGGTCATCGGTACCAGTTGTGCGCTTTTGCTACCGTCTTTCTTTGGTTGTGTGCAGACATTTAAGATAGTTGGTGGCCAGGCTGATGGTATATGGGGGCGCTAGTATGAAATCCATCTGGTATTGTTGAAGGTCTCATTGCAATTTAGCCTAAAATCGCTACTTAATTAAAAAAACAAATAATTGATTTATAAAACTATGACACTTCCTCTCGTCAGTATCTTGATCCCGGTTTTTAACCGGGAGCAGATCATAGCTCAAACGCTAGATTCTGCATTGTCGCAAACCTATATCGATTTTGAGATTGTCGTGGTGGATAACTTTAGTAACGATGGGACGTGGGGTATTCTTCAAGAATATGCTGAAAAACATGACCGCGTTCGGGTGTTTCGTAATGCAGAGAATATCGGGCCTGTTAGGAATTGGCTTGCTTGTGTATCAAAAGCACGTGGAATTTTCTCTAAAATATTATGGTCGGACGACCTGATTCATGCGGATTTTTTATGGAAAGTGATGCCCTATATGGCGGATTCTGATGTGGGATTTGTATACTCAGCCACCAAAATTTTTACAGGCAATAATAAAAATTCAGGAAATACTGTTTTTTCCTCATTGCGAAGTGGCTGTTATGCGAGCGCCCTGTTCCAAGAAGGCGCTTTGCTAAATGGAGATTTCCCTGTCTCCCCAGGCTGTGCGGTATTCAGAACTGCGGATTTGCAGAAAAACTTGTTATTGCATGTCCCCAATTCAGTTGATAGCGATTTTAGTATGCACGCAATTGGTAACGATCTATTAATTTTCTTGCTTACTGCAAAAAACTATAAAAAATTCGCTGTCGTTGCCGAGCCTCTTTCATATTTTCGATCCCATACAGGATCTATCACTATCTCATCAGCATCTGGAAAAATACCGCTGCATTACGACTTGGCAAAAGGATTTTTCTTGGAGCAATCTGGAGCGGATGAAAAGCTTTTGATGAAAGTTTCTGCAATGTTTCGTTTTCATATGTTGCGATATGACGCAAGGAAATTCGGTATAGTAAAACTGGCTGATTTTTTTCCTAGCCAGCGAGAAGTACATGTATCACTGTCTTTAGTTATTAAAATTGCTTTCAGGATGTATATACAAAAATTACGTGGTTTATTTTTGAAAAAATTATCACGAGCAAGTTGATCTCTCCTAATCGCAATAATGTCGCAGCAGCAGCCCCCCCACGCGGTATCGTATATCTTAATTTCGTATAGAAAAGTGTCAAAATAATGCATGTAGAGTTCGATTTACCCCATTCCCAGAATTCCATAAAACAACAGGCCAAGAAAGAAGGAGGTCGCCGTTTAAAAGAACAGAACGCGGATGATGCAGATCACCCTCTAATTACAATCATTACGGCTGCTTTTAATGTTGAAGAGTTGATCTGGAAAACAGCTGAGTCAATCCGGAATCAATCCTGCAAGACCGCTGAATGGATCATCATCGATGGCGGATCTCACGACGGAACTATCGACTTACTGCAGAAAAATACAGATGTCATCGACTATTGGATAAGTGAGCATGACGGTGGTATTTACGATGCGCTTAACAAGGGAATTTTCTTGGCGCAGGGTAGATATTATCTTGTCTTGGGGGCTGGCGATACATTGGCGCCTGACGCTATCGAAAAATTTAGTCAAATAATTCGGGCAGATCAGCCGGACCTGATTACAGCATGGGTAAAGGATGGTGATCGTATTATTCCGCCAGCAAGACTACGAAATCGTCGGTACCTGTGGTTGGGTCACAATTTTTTTTGTTCATCCCACAGTGTCGGGACTTGCATTAAATTGGATTTACATGCACGGTATGGCCTGTATTCACATTGGTATCCATTGTTGGCTGATGGAAAGTTCATTGGCGACGCCTTGCGTAGCAAAGATGTCAAATATTCGCATGCAGAGTTTCTTTCAGGTGAATTTTTGGGTGGAGGTGCAACCCATCAACGACGTTACCGTTCTGCGTGTGAACATTTTATGATTCAAATGGAAAGTGGCGCCCATGTAGTACCACAGATGGCGTTGCTATTTTTACGGCTGATAAAAGCATCCATTGACAGCACTCGTTCAAAATTTGTGGCTTAATTTTTAGGTGTTGCCGCAAGGTTACTACAACTTTAGGCTGTCTATGAAAGGTAGATAAATTGTTCGATCCGATATATGTCACGTTGTGTGTGTCATTGGTGATCTATTTTTTTTCCAGAAAATTAGTCTTCAATATTTTGGATCCGGTCATTGCTGGCTTGGCTACCATTGCCATGAGTGCCTCTTTGGTTTATTCGTTGTATGGCCGCGAGACGCTCACAACTCCGGTTGTTCAGATTTTTGCAATAAGCGTTTTGGGTTATCTTGTTGGTATATACAGTATTGCTAGAAGCTTTTCTTTACAGCGCTTGCGGCACGCATTGTCCGAAACTGTAGATAGATTTGATGAGCGCGAAATTATTGGAGCCTGTATCGTTGCGCTCGTATTGACTTTGCTGCTAGCTGGTCTTGCTGTGATCATGGGCGGTGCCGGCGATGCGCGACAAGATTTTGCAAAGACTTTACGCCCACTCGCAATATTGCAAGGTGGAGTAATTTTACCCGTCTATGTGCTTTTACTAAGCAAAAAAATCCGCTTTTTGCGTCGATTGTTGGTGGTATTTATGTTGGTTTTGCTATCAATTCCATTCTCCGGGAAAAGTGTTTTCTTTCCCATGCTAGCATGGATCGGTATGGTCATGTATTTGGATAATAGGAAAGTCAGCGTCAAGCTCTTATTCTTGCTGGGACTAGCAACCATCTTGCCTATTTATCTTGTAGCAGTGATCGGCTATGGATCAAGCGGATTGTCGGACGTAGTTTCATTGCTGATGATTCGCTTTTTGCTGTCGGGCGATGTTTACATTTTCGCTTATCAAAATGGTGGTTTGGATATTATTCGTAGTTACTATAAACCAGGATTTCTCTCATACATCCTTCACCCGATAACTGCTTTGATCGGTTTTCGCGCATATGACAAGCCGTTAGGCTCAATGATTGCATCGCAATTCACGGGGCGTGATTTGATAACCGGGCCAAATCCACAGCTTCCGGTTCTTTTTGATTTTTTCTTTCCTCATAGCCGAGTTATTAGTTTTTTTCTTTCTTTTTTTGTTGGCTTGGCAACATATTCGACTCGATTGTGGCTAATTCGTTCTACGCATTTATCGCGCAGATATTTGCAATTGGGGATAGCTGCGATGGCGATATTTTTGCCCGGAATGGCTTTTGCTGACGTTTCCCTTTTTATAATGGGTTTGATTGGAATCACGGCCGGTGTATTTTTTCTTGCTGGTGCGAATGTCATATTCGGTACACTGCGCTATATTATTTTTTTAGCCATAACTGAAATAGCTATAAAAAATAGAGGATAATTGGTTTGAATTTTATAAATGAAATAAATTCCGGCTTTCGGCCACGAGTGTTAGTTTTAATGGCGACTTATAATGGCGCTGCTTGGCTGGTAGAGCAAATAAAATCAGTGCTGGCTCAGCAGGACGTTGATGTTCATATTCTTATCGGTGATGATTGTTCGAAGGATAAGACACGTGATTTTGTCGAGATAAATTTTTCCGGTAACAGTGCAGTAAAGTTAATGGCTTGGGAAAGTTCCAGTGGGACTGCGGGAGCTAATTTTCGGCGTTTATATCTAGCCGCTGATGTGGGAAACTATGATTTTATAGCGCTTGCTGATCAAGATGATATATGGTTGCCTCTTAAATTGATTACCGGCATTCGCTGTTTAAATGAGACAGGCTTCCATGGCTATTCGGGAGCTGTGGAGGCTTTTTGGCCGGATGGCCGCAAAAAAATATTGGCTCAAGTACCTGTAATAAAACCTGCTGATTTCCTTTTCGAAGGTGCCGGGCAGGGATGCACTTTTGTTGTCCGCGCCGAACTTTTTCTACGTATTCAACAGTTTTGTCGTGCCCATCCCACTGCTGTTGATGCTCTACATTACCACGATTGGCTGATATATCTTTTGGCGAGGGCCTGGAACAAAGAGTGGTATTTTGATCCGTTGCCATTCATGCTTTACAGGCAACACGGTGGAAATGAAATCGGATCTCGGGATGGTATTGCCGCAGTCAAAAAACGCTTGAATTTGATCCGAAGCGGCTGGTATCGCGGGCAAGTACGGGCAGCATTTGCAATTTATCAACAAGCTAATGGTAACGATAGTATCGCACTAAATATTGGGCAATTAGTTATCCAACGTCCCGTGTTGATGAGGGGTGGCCGTCTATTCTTCATACTGCTTCGGCACGGGCGGCGGCGCTTCGTCGACCGGCTGGTGCTAGCGTTGGCTGCGGTAATCGCTTGGTTGTGACGGAAGCGTCCCCTAACGGTAGTTTATCGAATTTGGATGCTTGTTGAAATAGGATTGCACTAGAAAAACTGGGGCGCGATGTCCACTGGGAAGGCAAGTGCCGATTTCTGAAGCTTTTTTACGATTTTCTGTCCGTCGTGCAGAATTATTCCACGTCCGACAAACTACCGTTAGTGCGTTGGAGCTCACGACAAATTGTGCTGGCGGAACGGCAAAGGCGTTTAGCAATGGACCGGATAGAGCACAGGTCATCTCGCAGGATCATGACGACGGCACGCTCCTGCCTGGTTAAGTAGTTAGATATGGGTGATCATATTCCAATTCGTAGCCTGCCATTTTTCAGGGCCAGGTTGCTTTTGAGTACACTGTTGAATCCTGTCACCCAACTACCAGCGCCATGAGCCAAGCCCTTCACAGCCAAGCCCGCACCACTCATCTGATCCGGGACGAAATCCGCAACTCGACGCTCTCTCAACGGGAACTGGCTGAGCGCTACAATGTCAGTCGTCTGACGATCCGCAAGTGGCAGAACCGCGACAGCGCCGAGGATCTTTCGCACCGGCCAGGTATCATGCACACCACGCTCACGCCGGCGCAGGAATTGATCGTCGTGGAGCTGCGCACCACGCTGCTGCTGCCCACCGACGACCTGCTGGCGGTGGCCCGCGAGTTCGTCAATCCAGCGCTTTCGCGCGCCGCCCTGGGTCGCTGCCTGCGCCGTCATGGTGTCTCCAGCCTGCTTGAACTGGCCGCCCGGGAAACCGATAAGCCCGTCACCAAAAAGTCGTTCAAGGACTACGAGCCCGGCTTTTTATATATGGATATCAAGTACTTGCCGCAGATGCCTGACGAAACCGAACGTCGTTACCTGTTCGTCGCCATCGACCGCGCCACGCGCTGGGTTTTCATGGAGATCTATGCCGACCAGTCCGACATTAGTAGCACCGACTTCCTGATCAAGCTCAACAATGCCTGTCCGATCGCCATCGTCAAGCTCCTCACTGACAATGGCAGTCAGTTCACCGACCGCTTTAGCAGCAAGAAAAAAGACCCGGAAACGGGCGACCGGATTCCCAGCGGCAAGCACGCGTTTGACGTGCTATGCAAGCAACTGGCGATCGAACATCGCCTGATCCCGCCACGTCATCCTCAGACCAACGGCATGGTGGAACGCTTCAACGACCGCATCAGCGAGGTCGTCAATCAGACCCGTTTCGCGTCCAGGGCCGAGCTCGAATCAACACTGCGCAATTATCTGAAAATCTATAACCACAACATCCCACAGCGTGCCCTCAACAACGAAACACCGATTCAGGCAATGAAGAAATGGCAGGCGAAAAAGCCGGAATTATTCGTTAAACGTGTCTATAACCAGGTGGGTCTTGACAGTTAAGTCCGTGTAGGTTTCTGACATGGCAACACCTTACAGGATGATGGTGTTGCACTTGGTTCTGGAGAACGCCGGGTCATATTTAACTTTGACACAACCTTAATGCGTCATGCCAATTCGGAATGCGACAAAAAGTATCCATCAAGCGTTGTGACGTTGTGATGATAGTAATGAATTGATCGGACGCTTCGCCGGTACAGGATAGTCTTGGGCTAATATCGGTTTTAATCTTGGCTTTTTCGTCATTGAAGGATGGGCCATGATCGCTTCGGTAAAGCCGAACCAGCTGGTCCTTCCTTGCGCCGTCAAATGATATAAGCCGGCGCGTGCCTGCCACCATGTTTGCTGGTCGCTTGTCGCCAGGCTTTGTGCCACGATATGCGCCGTGGTATCGGCGATGGTACGGCTCCATGTCGGTGCGCCGAACTGATCGGATACGATATTTAGTTCTTCGCGCTCCTTTGCCAGGCGCAGCATGGTCAACAGAAAATTCTTGCCATGCGTGCTATAGACCCAACTGGTGCGCAAGATCAGGTGTGGGATGCCGGTGGCCTGGATCGCCTGTTCGCCGGCCAGCTTGCTGCTACCGTACACATTGATCGGGCTGGTTGGATCGGTTTCGACGTAGGGGCCATCTTTCGAGCCATCAAATACGTAGTCGGTGCTGTAATGGATCATCGCGGCGCCCAGTTTTTTGGCTTCTTCCGCCATCAAGCCCGGTGCTTCGCCGTTGATGCGCAGTGCCAGTTCAGGCTCGCTCTCGGCCTTGTCAACAGCGGTGTAGGCCGCCGGATTAACGATCAGCGTCGGCTTGATGCGGCGAATTACATCGCGTACCTGGTCCAGGTCGGCCAGGTCCATCTGGCTGCGGTCTAGCGCGATGATCTCTCCCAGACCTTGCAGGCTACGTTCCAGTTCGTAACCGACCTGGCCGTTTTTTCCTGTAATTAAGATACGGCTCATAATTGTTTCCATGAAGGGTGGAGCGGTAGTGTTGCAGTGCTCAGGCGAAGACGTCGGCATTGGCCAGCAATGTGCCGACTTTGTCCTTGCCAGACAGTAACGGTTCGCCGTCCAGCGGCCAGTCGATGCCGATCGCCGGGTCATTCCACAGGATGCTGCGTTCGAATTCCGGCGCCCAATAGTCGGTGGTCTTGTACAGGAACTCTGCGCTCTCGCTGGTCACCACGAAGCCGTGGGCGAAACCTTCAGGTATCCACAACTGGCATTTGTTGGCGGCCGACAGGACTACGCCAACCCAGTGGCCGAAGGTTGGCGAGCTTTTGCGCAGGTCGACGGCAACGTCGAAGACTTCGCCGGCCGTCACACGCACCAGCTTGCCTTGCGGCTGCTGGATCTGATAATGCAGGCCGCGCAACACGCCCTTGGCGGACTTGGAGTGGTTGTCCTGCACGAAGTCGCGCGTAATTCCAGTCAGTTCGGTAAAGCGTTTCTGGTTAAAACTCTCATAGAAAAAGCCGCGATCATCGCCAAAGACAGTAGGCTCGATGATCAGCACGTCCGGAATTGCTGTGGTTTGAATTTGCATGGTATGGATGAGCCGTTCAGGTCTTAATATATTTTTTCTTCGAGCAGGCGCAGCAGGTATTGGCCATACGCGTTTTTCTTCAATGGCTGGGCTAGTTGTTCCAGTTTGGCGGCATCGATATACCCTTTACGGTAGGCGATTTCTTCCGGGCAGGCGACTTTCAATCCCTGGCGATTTTCGATGGTGGCGATGAATTGGCCTGCTTCAAGCAAGGATTCATGTGTGCCGGTATCGAGCCAGGCCATGCCGCGCCCCATCAGCTCAACGTTCAACTGACCGCGTTCCAGATAAACCCGATTGACGTCGGTGATTTCCAGTTCGCCGCGAGGTGATGGTGCGATGCCGGCGGCGATGTCGCATACCTGGCGATCGTAGAAATACAGGCCGGTGACGGCGTAGTTCGATTTTGGTTTGAGCGGTTTTTCTTCGATGCTGACGGCGCGCCGCTGTGCGTCGAAGTCGACCACGCCATAACGTTCCGGATCGGTCACATGGTAAGCGAACACGGTCGAGCCGCTGGTGCGTGCCGAGGCTTCGCGTAACTGCGATTCAAAGTCGTGCCCATAATAGATGTTGTCACCCAAAATCAGCGCCGATGGCGCATCGCCGACAAACTCTTTGCCAATGATGAAGGCCTGTGCCAGGCCATCCGGGCTCGGCTGCACTGCATAGGTCAGGCTGATACCCCACTGGCTGCCGTCACCCAGCAACTCCTGGAAGCGAGGCGTATCTTGTGGCGTGGAAATGATCAGGATATCGCGTATGCCGGCCAGCATCAGGGTGGTCAGCGGATAGTAAATCATCGGCTTGTCATACACGGGCAGCAATTGCTTCGATACTGCCATGGTGACCGGGTACAGCCGCGTGCCTGAACCACCGGCCAGGATGATGCCTTTGCGTTCGATCGGTGCGCTCATCATGCCGATTCCTTTGCCGCATCGCGTGCCGCGTAGTTTTTCTCTACCCACTTCAGATAATCGCCCGACTGCACGTCGCGTACCCAGGCCTGGTTGTCCAGGTACCACTGGACCGTCTTGCGTATGCCCGTGGCGAAGGTTTCTGCCGGCTTCCAGCCCAGTTCGCGCTCGATCTTGCGCGCATCGATGGCATAGCGGCGGTCGTGGCCAGGGCGATCCTGTACATAGGTGATTTGTTCGCGATAGCTGCCAGAAGCCTTCGGGTCCAGCGTATCGAGGATGTCGCACAGGGTATGCACGACTTCCAGATTGGCCATTTCATTCCAGCCGCCCACGTTGTAGACCTCGCCCAGACGTCCCGCTTCCAGCACGCGACGAATCGCCGAGCAATGGTCGCCTACATACAGCCAGTCGCGCACTTGCATGCCGTCGCCATAGATAGGCAATGGCTTGCCGGCACGGGCGTTGCTGATGATGAGGGGAATCAGTTTTTCCGGGAAATGGAAAGAGCCATAGTTGTTTGAGCAGTTTGTCGTCAGCACCGGCATGCCATACGTATGGAAATAGGCGCGTACCAGATGGTCGGAGGCTGCTTTCGATGCCGAATAGGGGCTGTTCGGCGCATACGGCGTCGTTTCCGTGAATGGGGGATCTTGCGGACCCAGGGTGCCATAGACTTCATCGGTCGAGACGTGCAGGAAACGGAAACCATCCTTGGCCTCGCCCGTCAGGCCGGACCAATAGGCACGCGCGGCTTCGAGCAAGCTGAAAGTGCCATTGACGTTGGTCGAAATGAATTCACCTGGGCTATGAATCGAGCGGTCGACATGGCTTTCCGCCGCAAAATGCACGACGGCGCGCGGCTTATGTTCTGCCAACAGGCGGGAGACGTGATCGGTATCGCAAATATCGCCGCGTACAAAGATATGCCGCGGGTCTTGCTCCAGGCTGGCCAGATTACTGAGATTGCCTGCGTAAGTCAGTTTATCGAAGTTGATGACGGGCTCATCATTGAGCGCCAGCCAATCGCGTACAAAATTTGACCCGATGAAGCCGGCGCCGCCAGTAACTAAAATCATGCTCTTATCCTTTTTTCTTGTAAATTATCAAATTTTACACTGTATATTTTGTTAATACGCGCCATCTTTCTTGAAGATGACTTTGACCGTTTTCAGCAAAATGACGATGTCATTGAACAGAGACCAATTCTTGACATACCAGGCGTCGAGGTAGACGCGCGTATCGTAGCTGACATCGTTCCTGCCGCTGACTTGCCATAGACCCGTGACACCGGGTCTAGCTTCCAGGTAATAGTCAACTTGGGTGCCATAACGCTCCAGTTCCGCATCGACCACGGGACGCGGCCCGACCAGGCTCATTTCGCCTTTCAGTACGTTCCATAGCTGTGGCAATTCATCGAGGCTAGTCCGGCGCAGGAAATGACCTATCGAGGTAATGCGTGGATCGTTTTTCAGTTTGAAATCACGGTCCCATTCGGCACGGGCGACCGGGTCGCGTTCCAGTAACTCTTTCAACAACACATCGGCATTCACAGCCATGGTGCGAAATTTATAGCAGAGGAAATGCTTGCCATGCTGGCCCACGCGCTTGTGGCCGTAGAAAATGGGGCGGCCTGAAGCCATGACCTTGGCGGCGATCCACAGCAGGATGGGCGCGCCGACGATCATCACGGCGATCGACATCGTCAGGTCAAAGCAGCGCTTGATCAGTTGCAAACCTGGTCGCGCCAGGTTGTTGCGCATGGTCAGCAGGAGTACCTCGTGCGTAAAGAAATGGTTGACCTCCATGCCATACAGCGGCAGGCCGCGTACGGCTGGTACCACTTGCATATTGGCAACGCAACGGCTGACTTGTTGAATCATGCCTTGATAGGCATCAATACCACCTTGCTCCAGCGCCACGACCGCATGCGGATCGCCCAGCATCTTGAGTGTTTTTTCTGGATCATCGCCGAGTGAAATACATGGGACGGCCTGTTTGTTGCGGTTGAGGTAGTGATGCTCGAAGCGCTCCTGGCCTTCTGGTATCAGGAAGGCGATCAGGCGATAACCCATCAATGCTTCCTCATCGAAGGCGCGCGCTGTTTGCAAGGCATTGTCTCCCCATCCGATGATGACCATGGGACGTATCCAGCCGCCAGCTTTCATCAGCAGGTATTTGACCATGGCGCGCAGGAGCAATACCGCGCACGGCACCAGCAGCCAGGTGGCCAACAGTGCCTCGCGCGAGGAATCGCGCTTGCCCAGGAAGAGCAGGGCCGCATCGATCAAGCCCATGACCATGGCGACCTTCAGGAGTTCCTTGATTTCATTCGAGTACGGACGGCGTTTGGCATGGTGACCCTTCAGCTTGAACATAGCCACAGTGACCAGGGATAGCAGGCTGTAGCTGAACAGACGCGAGCTATCCAGCCCAAAGCTGTTCAGGTCGCTGGAATCGAGGGTCCATTTGCCAGCGAACCAGAATGCGATGAACATGGCAAGTGCATCGGCAAAGGTGAGGAAATATTTTTCCGCCCTGCTGCTGCAATACCATTTCACTTCTTGTACAAATATACCTTCGATTGGTTTCATGATGACTTGCTTAACCTTATATACTTCAGTGTGGATGACTTGATGTATCGCAGTGGATATCTCTGCGATCGGCCCGGTTAAACTCGGCCGTAGCGGTCTTCAAAGCGGACAATATCGTCTTCCCCAAGGTAGCTACCCGATTGAATTTCAATCAATTCCAGCGGTAGCTTGCCCGGATTGGCCAGAGAATGGACGACGCCGAGGGGGATATAGGTGGACTGATTTTCGGTCAGTAAATATTCCTTGTCGCCGTTGGTGATCTGAGCGGTGCCGGATACCACGATCCAGTGCTCTGCGCGGTGGTGATGCATTTGCAATGACAGTTTGGCACCCGGCTTGACGGTGATGCGCTTGACCTGGAAGCGCTCGCCGTTGCCGATGGAATCGTAGGATCCCCACGGTCGGAACACTTCGCGGTGCATGGTGGCTTCAGCACGGTCCTGGGCAATTAGCTGCGCCACCAGGGTCTTGGTATGTTGCGCCTGATCCGCATCCATGACCAATACGGCGTCGGCCGTTTCTACGATGACGGTATTGCGCATGCCGATGGCGGTCACCAGGCGACTATTGCCATGCACCAGGCAATCATTGCAATCCTGCATCAACACATCGCCTTGGGCGCTATTGTTGTTGGCGTCTTTTTTTGCCACGTCGAAGACGGCGGCCCATGAGCCGATATCGTTCCAGCCGGCATCGAGCGCAATGGTCGCCGCATGGCTGGTGCGTTCCATGACGGCATAGTCGACGGCGATATCGGGACTGGCGGCGTAGGCATCATGATCCAGGCGGATGAAATCGAGGTCGCTTTTCGCCTTGGCCAGCGCTTCCCGGCACGCCGCGACGACGGCAGGCTGAAAGCGTTCAAGTTCTTCCAGGTAACGGCTGGCGCGAAATACAAACATTCCGCTGTTCCAGAAATAATCGCCGCTGGCAATATATTGTTCAGCCAGCGCCAGGGCAGGCTTCTCGACAAATTCGACAATACGCTGGACCTGGCCAGCTGCGCCACCCTCGGCGCGGATATAGCCGTAGCCTGTCTCCGGTCCGCTAGGGGTAATGCCGAAGGTGAGCAGGTTGCCTTGTTCTGCAGCATCGCGCGCCAGGTTGATGGCGCGGTGGAACGCTGGGGTATCCAGGATGACATGGTCGGAAGGCAAAACGAGCAGGATGGGGTCGTCGCCGTTTTCCATGGCTTGCAGGGCCGCTGTGGCAATGGCCGGCGCCGTATTGCGGCGCATCGGTTCGAGTACCATGCGGGCATTGTCCAGGCCTATTTCACGCAACTGTTCCGCAACAATGAAACGCGACGATTCATTGCATACCAGCAAAGCCGGCGCCAAGGCCTCAATACCAGCCAGCCGTTGCAGCGTCTGCTGCAACATGCTGGTCTCGCCGGACAAACGCAAAAACTGTTTAGGGTAGCCTTCGCGCGACAGAGGCCACAAGCGTGTGCCGGAACCACCGCAAAGAATCACTGGTACAAGGGGAGTATTCATTTACGCATCAATTCAAAGTTAAAACAGCGTCGCCAAATGGGGAACTGAGTCGTTAGTCGCTCGAAAAAAGCGATGATTGTTTACGCAATTGCCATGCATGTATGCACAAGGCGTGCAGAAAATTATTATTGGTAAAGATTAAATATTTCAAAAGGGTATTATTTTAATGAATTATAAGAATCCATGTGTTTTTTCTCATCGTCTCGAATATTGACGTGGGCAGGAGGTGCCTTGGCGATCCATGTATTGTAATTTGCCTGGCAGCTATATCTACTCAGCTTCAAAGCGTTTCGAACAGAAAAGCAACAAAAATGCAGACGGCACTCATGCTGAGAATGAGTACAGCCCCTGCCGCACAGTCCTTGGCGATCTTGATGCTGGGGTGCAGGCCCGGATGCAGATGGTCAATCAAGTGCTCAAGCGCCGTATTAAACAGTTCAGCAGCCAGCACCAGGCCACAGTTGAGTAACAGCAGTGCCCACCAGAGCATCGCCGGCTTGCTACAGGCGAGCACGATCACGACCATCAGGGTGGCAAGGCATTGCAAGCGAAAGCTCGATTCCATACGGAAAGCCACGGCAATGCCGTTCAAGGCGAATCCCATGCGCTTGAAAAAAGGCTGGTTCTTCATGGATAGTGGCGATTAGATAGGGTGTTTCACGAACACGGCAAAGGGATTTCTTAATGGATACTTGACCATCGCGTTGATACGAGTGCAATATTGCGTCACCCATTAGAATAAAAAAGCTGACATCAGCGTCTTTGGCGCTTGTTAAAAAGTAAAAAGCCCATTTTCAAGAGAAATGAAAAGGGCTTTTTATGATTGCAGTGCCATGTCGCTCAACATACCAACTTCCTCCATGAAGCTGTCTGTTAGACAGCCAACTAAAGTGAGGAATCTAGCTGTCGCTGCTGGCGCAGCCAGGTGTTACTTATGGGCAGTAGCTGCGTGGTGCGTGGTGGTCGAATCTGAGCTTGCTGCGCCGGCTACGACGGCAACTGCTGCGCCGATGGCGATCATGGCGCTCGTGCTCAGGCCGGCAGCAGCGCCCACGCCGGCAGCAGTGCCGCCGCCGGTAGCGCCAGCAGCGCCAGCTGCTGGTGGCTGTGCTGGTACAACAGGTGGCGTCGTTTGAGCCATGGCTTGTGCG
Organism: Janthinobacterium sp. UMAB-56; assembly: GCF_900095265.1. Lineage (GTDB taxonomy): Bacteria > Pseudomonadota > Gammaproteobacteria > Burkholderiales > Burkholderiaceae_D > Janthinobacterium. The sequence continues at coordinate 187,903 of NZ_LT607653.1, forward strand.
GAAGCGAAGCACAGGATTGCCGAAGCGATCAGAATTTTCTTCATGGGATATCCTTTTAGGTTGAACAGCGGGAATGATAAACTGTCACGCGATTGTAGCAACATTTCTCTTGCTAGTCTGCGCTGCACAGTCCATGGCGACAATAATTTATTGTATTTTAGCTGCATATCAGGCTGTTCACCTTGCCTGGCTACCCGTGATGTTGTTCATTATCAACAAAATACGTGACCGTGCCGATGCGGTTCCCTCTGTTTTTTGCTCAATGTCGCGGGAATTCCGGATGAATGCGAAAGCGCCGCACAAGTTTGCCAAGTCCTTGCCATCCCGCGTAAAATGCAGGCTTCGCGGGTGTAGCTCAATGGTAGAGCAGAAGCTTCCCAAGCTTACGACGAGGGTTCGATTCCCTTCACCCGCTCCATTTTTCGCTGGCGCCTGGCTTGATGCGGCGCGGCCACTTATTTCTCCATTCCCATGTCTTCTGATACCCCAGCAAACGGCCCGGCGCGGCCGATGATGTACGATCCGACCGAACACCGCATCCGCAGCTTCGTGACCCGCGCGGGGCGGCTGTCTGTCGCGCAGGCGCGCGCGCTTGAGACTTTGGGGCCGCAGTTTCTGGTGCCTTTCGCCAAAGAACCGATGGACTTCGAGCAGGTGTTCGGCCGCAAGGCACCGGTCATCCTGGAAATCGGTTTTGGCATGGGGGCGACGACTGCGCATATCGCCAAAGCCATGCCGGAGAAGGATTTCATTGGCGTCGAAGTGCATACGCCCGGTGTCGGCAGCCTGTTGAAGCTGATCGGCGAAGAGTCGCTGACGAATCTGCGTCTGCTGCAGCACGATGCGGTGGAAGTGCTGACGCACATGATTCCCGCCAATTCCCTGGCCGGCATCCACGTTTTCTTCCCCGATCCATGGCACAAGGCGCGCCATAACAAGCGCCGCCTGATCCAGTCGCCGTTCGTCAAGCAATTGACCGATCGCCTGGCGCCGGGCGGCTATCTGCACTGCGCCACCGATTGGGAAGATTACGCGGTGCAAATGCTGGAGGTGCTGGGCGCCGAGCCGCAGTTGCGCAATAGCGCCGATGCTTATGCGCCACAGCCCGCGTATCGTCCGCTGACCAAGTTTGAAAACCGCGGCTTGAAGCTGGGCCATGGCGTGTGGGATCTGGTGTTCATCAAGAAATAAACTCTCTTTATCGATTCACCCGTCTGTGCCGTCTGCGCAAGATCAAGCCTGCCGCGGCGACGCCGCAGGCTTTTTTAATGCGCGCTAGCGTGCGCTGGCTAGGCAAGGCGAGGGAATTACGGTAGTCTTATCTTTTTTGCATTGATTGATATTATGTCCAAGAAAATACTCGTGACCGGCGCATCCGGTTTCATCGGCTCGCATACCTGTGTCGAATTGCTGGCGGCCGGCTTTGATGTCGTTGCGGTGGATAATCTGTGCAATAGCGCGCGCGAAGCGATGGCGCGTGTGGAGCGCATTTCCGGCAAAAGCGTACCGTTCTACGAGGCCGACGTGCGCGACCGCACGGCCATGGCCGCTGTGTTGCGCGAACATGCCATCGATGCGGTGATCCATTTCGCAGGCTTGAAGGCTGTGGGGGAATCCGTGGCCCAGCCGTTGATGTATATGGATAACAATGTGACGGGCACCGTGGCCCTGCTGGAAGTGCTGGCGGCGGCGAATGTGAAGCGTTTTGTCTTCAGTTCGTCGGCTACCGTGTATGGCGATCCGGAAGCCTTGCCGATCCTGGAATCGTCGCGCCTGTCCGTGACCAATCCATATGGCCGCTCGAAGCTGATGGTCGAGCAGATACTGGCCGATCTCGTGCATGCCGATGCGCAATGGCAAGTCGGCGTATTGCGCTATTTCAATCCGGTCGGCGCGCATGCCAGCGGCTTGATCGGCGAAGATCCGGCCGGCATCCCGAATAACCTGATGCCTTTCATCGCCCAGGTGGCCGTGGGCCGCCGCGAGCGCCTGGCCGTCTTTGGCAATGATTACGCTACGCCGGATGGCACCGGCGTGCGCGACTACATCCACGTGGTCGATCTGGCGCTGGGCCATGTGGCCGCGTTGAATCGCCTGTTTTCCACCGAGGGAGGCTTTACCGTCAACCTGGGCACGGGCCATGGCTATAGCGTGCTCGACACCGTGCGCGCCTTCGAGGCCGCCAGCGGTCGCAAGGTACCGTACGACATCGTGCCGCGCCGCCCCGGTGACATCGCCAGCTGCTACGCCTCGGCCGACAAGGCGAAGGAACTGCTGGGCTGGCAGGCGCAGAAAAACATCGACGACATGTGCCGCGACCACTGGCGCTGGCAGCACCAGAATCCGCAAGGTTATTCAGTCTGACGCAAATCCGGCGCCCATAAAAAATCCCGCTCACACGCAAGTGTGGCGGGATTTTTTTAGAGCGCCAGCAAACCAATGGCGCCTGAAAAATGTCTGGGGCCAGGCGAAGCAACAGCGCCCCAGGCATTTTCTCAGGCAGCCATTATGGGTACAGACCGCGTACTTCGCGAGCTTGCAACACGCGCGTGCACGCCAGGATGAAGGTGGCGGTACGCATCGACACTTTCTTCTCTTGCGACACTTGCCATACCGCGTCGAACGCTTCGCGCATGATGCGGGTCAGGCGGCTGTTGATTTCTTCTTCGGTCCAGAAGAAGCTCGAGAAGTTCTGTGCCCACTCGAAGTAGCTGACGGTCACGCCGCCGGCGTTGGCCAGCACGTCCGGCACGATCAGTACGCCACGGTCGGTCAGGATGTCGTCCGCTGCCGGCAAGGTCGGGCCATTGGCGCCTTCCAGGATGATCTTGGCACGGATGATCTGTGCGCGTTCGGCGGTGATTTGCTGTTCCAGTGCCGCCGGGATCAGGATGTCGCAATCGATGCCCCAGAAATCTTCGCGCGGCACGAATGCCTCGGCGCCAGGGAAGCCTTCGACGCTGCCCACTTCGGCCACGTGTGCCAGCAATTGCGGGATGTTCAAGCCGCCGCTATGCACGACGGTGGTCTTGTGGTCTTGTACCGCGACCACTTTCGAGCCGGCTTCAGCGAACATGCGTGCAGCGACGCCGCCCACGTTGCCGAAACCTTGCACGATGACTTTCGCGCCTTCGAGCGACATGCCGATCTTGGCGGCCGCATCGCAACCGACGACGAATACGCCGCGGCCCGTCGCATCGCGGCGGCCCAGGCTGCCGCCCAGCGAGATAGGCTTACCCGTCACCACGCCGGTCGACATATTGCCGCCGATCATGGCGTAGCTGTCCATCATCCACGCCATGACCTGTTCATTCGTGTTGACGTCCGGCGCCGGGATATCCTTGTTTGGTCCGATGATCATGCTGATCTCGCTCGTGTAGCGGCGGGTCAGGCGCTGCAGTTCGTTGCGCGACAGGGTCTTCGGATCGACGCGGATACCGCCCTTGGCGCCGCCGTATGGCACGTTGACGGCGGCATTCTTGACCGTCATCCAGGCCGACAGGGCCATCACTTCCGACAACGTCACGTCCTGGTGGAAGCGCACGCCGCCCTTGCCCGGGCCGCGCGACAGGTTGTGCTGCACGCGGTAGCCTTCGTAGTGGGCAATGCTGCCGTCATCGCGCTCGATAGGCACGTCGACCGTCAGGATGCGCTTTGGACGCTTCAGCGTTTCCACCCAGCGCGACAGGTTGCCCAGGTATGGCGTAACGCGGTCGATCTGCTCGAGGTAGACGCCCCATGGGCCCAGGTCTTCAGGATTGAGGTAGGAAGGAAGTGCGTGCTTGCTGGTCATGCTTGAAAGCTCCTGACAATACGAATACGTTAGAGGCACAGCCGAGATGCAGCTGCGCGCAGCGGAACCGCATCGTAGGCGATAGCCTCATGCCCGGGCCAATGCTTTGTACGCATCCGGTTATGCATTTATTGCATAGATAGGAGGTCAGGATGGAGTTGCGGTGACGGCAGCGCGCCGGCGTTTTTTTCCGCCGCGTGCGGCGCTTTCCTGCGCCTGCACCAGGTATTGCCACAAGCTTTCGACGGTCTGCTTGCCGGGCCGCTGGCTAGACGGGCGCTCGCGGTATAAACGGATTTCCAGCTCGATTTCCCAGCCTGGCGCGCCGCCGTCGGCGCGCGCCAGGTGCTTGTATTTGACGTCGCGCATGACGGCCGATTCGGGCAGGAAGGCGATGCCGCGCCCTTCCAGCGCCATCATTTTCAATCCTTCGGCCATGTCCGTTTCGTAGCAGGTTTCCAGGAACAGGGGCGCCTTGGCGTCGGCCACCAGCAGTTCCACCATGCGTCCCAGGTAGGCGTTGCTGGTGTAGGAGAGGAAGGGCAGCGGCTCCTTGGCGCTACCCGGCAGGACGAAGTCCGGCACTTTGTCCTGGCCGCAGCGCGCATACGCGCGCAAGGTTTCGCGGCCCATCACCAGCATGTCGTAGCGGCCCGGGTCCAACTGCACCGGCTGGCGCGGATGGTGGTAGCACAGCAGCAGGTCGCAGCCGCCATCGACCAGCTGCAGCACGGCGTCGTGCACGTTCAGGGCCATCAAACGGCTGTTGATCGGCGCAAAACCCTCTTCCAGCGCTGTCAGCCATTTCGGCATGAAGGTCAGCGACAAGGTGTGCGGCACGGCGAAATCGACGCTCGTTTGCGTGGCCGCCCGCTTGCCGCGCAACAGGGCGCGCACGCCGTTGATCTGCCCCAGCATTTCCAGCGCCTGCTCATAAAATACGGCGCCGGCCGGTGTCAGCCGCGTCGGGTAGGAGGTGCGGTCAACCAGGTCGATGCCGAGCCAGTTTTCCAGCGACTGGATGCGACGCGAAAAGGCCGGCTGGGTCACGTGGCGCAGGGCCGCGGAACGGCTGAAATTATGCGTTTCAGCGAGCGAGATGAAGTCTTCCAGCCATTTGGTTTCCATCGCGGCAGCGTTCTCTTATCAAGGGCAGAGGCAAGGTGAAGTGGTCAGGGTGTATCGGGTGATGCCGACGGCTGGTACAGCGCGGCGGGCAGGCCGAAGAAGGACGGCGGGCCCAGGGTCGTGCCGTCGAGCGAGCTACCCGCGTTCAGGCCCTTGTTGATGGCCGTCAGCAGAGAGCTGCGCTCAGCCAGGTTCTGTATCAGCGCGCGCGGGCCGTTGTGGAAGGTGTGCTGGGCGATGTCCAGGGCGACGACGAAGATCGGTTCGCGGCGCATGGGCAATTCCAGCCATTCGCCGTCCTCGTCCTGTGCACAGAAAGTGGTGGGCAGGGTCATGTTTTCTGCGCCGGGAAGGTGCGACGCCAGCACCAGGCCGAAGGCTTCCGGCACCACGTCGGCCAGGCGGCGCACGGTGAGTTCGTCGCCGACCAGGGCACGTACTTGCGCTTCCACCGCGTCGTCGGCATCGGGCTGGGCGCCAAGGATTTCCACGGCCCGATAGATCAGGTCGGACGAGAGTGCTTCCATTAAATCATCTCCAGGATCATGGCGACGATTTCGTCGCCGTACGAGGCCAGTTTTTTCTCGCCCACGCCGCTCACGCCGCGCATCTGCTCCAGCGAGGTGGGCTTGGCCTTGGCGATTTCGCGCAATGTAGCGTCGACAAAAATCACGTAAGCGGGCACGTTGTGCGTGCGCGCCGTCTCCACGCGCCACCAGCGCAGCTTGTCGAAGATGGCCTGCTCGCTGGTGGACAGGTCCGTTTCCACATAGCCTTTCGCCACGCTGGTGCTGCGCTTGCTGGTTTTCACCGGTTTCTGGTATTGGCGCAGCTGCACCTTCTGGCCGCCCTTGAGCACGGGGCGCGAGGCATCCGTCAGTTTCAGCGAGCTGTATTGTTCATGGTCGACCGAGACGAGGCCCAGCGCGATGGCCTGGCGCAGTATCGCTTTCCACTCCGCTTCGCCCAGGTCCGAGCCGATGCCGAAGACGGAGAGCGAATCGTGGTGCCAGGTCTTGATGCGTTCCGATTCCACGCCGCGCAGCACGTCGATCACATGGCCGCCGGCGAAGCGCTGGTCGACGCGGTAGATGGCCGACAGCAGTTTTTGCACGGGCACCGTGCCGTCGAAGGACACGGGCGGCACCAGGCAGGTATCGCAATTGCCGCATGGGGACGCCGGTTCGCCGAAGTATTCGAGCAATCGCATGCGGCGGCAGCTGAGCGTTTCGCACAGGCCCAGCATGGCGTCGAGTTTGACACCCAGCACGCGCTTGAAAGTGTCCTCCGCTTCCGACTCATCGATCATGCGCCGCTGCAGCACCACGTCCTGCAAGCCGTACGCCATCCAGGCGTTGGCGGCCATGCCGTCGCGGCCCGCGCGCCCCGTTTCCTGGTAATAGCCCTCGATGCTTTTCGGTAGATCCAGATGCGCGACGAAGCGCACGTCGGGCTTGTCGATGCCCATGCCGAAGGCGATGGTGGCGACCATGACGATGTTTTCTTCGCGCAGGAAGCGCGCCTGGTTGGCGCTGCGCTTGGCGTACTCCATGCCGGCGTGATACGGCAGGGCGCGGATGCCGCTCTGGTTCAGGAATTCCGCCGTCTCTTCGACCTTTTTGCGCGACAGGCAGTAGACGATGCCGCAGTCGCCCGCATGTTCGGTGTTGATGAAGTCGAGCAGCTGCTTGCGGCCATTCGCTTTTTCCACGATCTGGTAGCGGATGTTCGGCCGGTCGAAGGACGAGACGAACTGGCGCGCATCTTCCAGCTGCAAACGCAGGGCGATTTCGGCGCGCGTCTGCGGGTCGGCCGTGGCCGTGAGCGCGATGCGCGGCACGTCCGGGAATTGCTCGTGCAGCACCGACAGCTTGATGTATTCGGGACGGAAGTCGTGGCCCCATTGAGCCACGCAGTGCGCCTCGTCGATGGCGAACAGGGAGATCTTCGAGGCCTGGAACAGGTCCAGGCAACGCTGCGTCATCAGGCGCTCGGGCGCCACGTAGACGACGTCGATGCCGCCCGTGCGTACCAGGCGCTCGATGCGGCTGGCTTCTTCGTAGGTTTGCGTGGAATTGAGGAAGGCGGCGCGCACGCCGACTTCCTCCAGCGCGTCGACCTGGTCCTGCATCAGCGCGATCAATGGCGAGACGACGACGCCGACGCCGTCGCGCAGCAGGGCCGGAATCTGATAGCACAAGGACTTGCCGCCGCCCGTGGGCATCAGCACCAGCGCGTCGCCGCCATGGCTGACATGGTCGACGATATCGGCTTGCTGGCCGCGGAAGGCCGGGTAGCCGAAAACGGTTTGCAGCAGGTGTAGCGCGCGCTGGTTAAGATCTTGATTCATAGTGCCTTATTCTGCCCAAACAACCCAGCCGTAGTGGGCGCTGGCCAACACCAGCAGGCCAAACACGATGCGGTACCAGGCAAAAAACGTGAAGTCGTGCGAGCTGATGTAGCGCAGCAGCCAGCGCACGCACAGGAAGGCGGAGATGAAGGCGGCCACGGTGCCCACGCCGAACAGGGGCACGTCGGTGGCCGACAGGATGTCGCGCGCTTTATACAGCGAGTAGAACGTAGCCGCCAGCAGGGTGGGGATGGCCAGGAAGAACGAGAATTCGGTGGCCGTCTTGCGTGACAGGCCCAGCAGCATGCCGCCGATGATGGTCGAGCCGGAACGGCTGGTGCCAGGAATCAGTGCGAACGCCTGGGCGCAGCCCACTTTCAAGGCGTCGAACGGCGTCATTTCATCGACCGAGTTGACGCGCACGGTGACGGGGTTGGTGCGCGCGCGGCGCTCCACCAGCAAGATGATGATGCCGCCGATGATGAAGGCCGTGGCCACGGGTACGGGCTTGAACAGCGCATGCTTGATCATCTTGCCGATAGCCAGGCCGATCACGGCCAGGGGCATGAAGGCGATGGCCACGTTTAGCACGAACTTGCGCGATTTGACCTCGGTGCTGAAGGTGGACAGCACGCTGCCGATGCGCTGGCGGTATTCCCAGCACACGGCCAGGATGGCGCCGGCCTGGATGGCGATCTCGAAGACATCCATGACTTCTTTCGAGACATCCTTGGTAAAGTCGAGCAGGCTGCCGGCCAGGATCAAATGTCCCGTGGATGAAATCGGCAAGAATTCGGTAAAACCTTCGACCAGCCCCATGATGATGGCTTTTAACGCAAGAATGAGATCCATAGATATATAAACGGGTATAAGTGACAGGATGGGGGGAGCGCGTGGCGCCCGCAATGTGCGCGGGGTCGAAGCTTACCACGACAGAGGCTTGCCGACCCTATTTGGGCACTGGCGGGCGGCGCTTTTTTAGCGCCAGCCGCCAGGCAGGGGGCGGATCAGGAGAGCTGTTTTGCCGGCGCCACCAGGCGCGCGCTGGCCGCCACCAGCAGCAGGGCGGCGCCCAGCATGGCGAAGGCGATATTCAGGCTGGTGGCGTGGGCGATGAAGCCGATCACGGCCGGACCAGCCAGGATGCCCGCGTAGCCGATGGTGGTGATGGCCGCCACCGCCAGGCTGGCCGGCATGGCATGTTGCTGGCCGGCGGCCGTGAAGAGGATGGGCACGATGTTCGCTGCGCCCAGGCCGATCAGCACGAAACCAAGCATTGCCAGGCTGGCGTGCGGCGCCAGCACGGCCAGGAAGAAGCCTGCTGCAGCAAACAGGCCGCCAAAAGTGAGTACCCGCTTGCCACCAAAACGACTGACCACCTTGTCACCGGTGAAACGGCCCAGCGTCATGGCGATGGCGAAGGCGGCGTAGCCGAGGCCACCCTTGGCTTCTTCCACGCCGCGCGTGGTGGTGAGGAACAGGGCGCTCCAGTCGAGAATCGCGCCTTCGGCCAGGAAAACGATAAAGCACAGCAGGCCGATGAGGATCACGGCGCCATGCGGCATGACGAACAGCGGCGTCTTTTCTCCGGAGGCGGACGCTGTCGGCAGCAGATGGCCTTGCGCCGCACCCAGCACGCCACACAGCAGCAGCATCACTACCACGCAGGACCAGGCTGGTGTCAGTCCCAGCCACAGTAGCATGGCCATGCAGGCGGCGCCCGCAAAGCCGCCCACGCTGAACAGCGCATGAAAGCCCGACATCATGGCGCCGCCATTGGCTTTTTCGATGATCACGGCCTGGATATTGATGGCCACGTCGAAGGTGCCCATGGCCGCGCCGAACACCAGCAGCACCAGTCCCAGTTGCAGCGGCGTGGCGGCCAGCGCCAGGCCGGGCAGGATGGCAGTCAGGAGCAGGCCGGCGCCGACGATGACCTTGCGGCAGCCGAAGCGTGCCGCAAGCATGCCCGTAAACGGCATCGCGCACAGCGAGCCGGCGCCCAGGCACAGCAGCAAAATGCCCAGAGTCGCTTCATCGAGGCCCAGGCGCGACTTGGCGTAGGGCACCAGCGGCGCCCAGGCCGCCATGCCGAGGCCGGCAGCGAAGAAGACCAGGCGCGTGGCGCGTTGTTGCAGGGTGCCGGTGAGATGCATGGGGGAGCTTTTCAAGAGTTGGGGTGGATAATTCAGGCGCGGGCGCGCAGCACTTGCACACCCAGCCGTTCAAAGGCGGTCACGTGGGTGACATCGGCATCGGCTTCGAGCACCAGGTGCTGTAGCAAGCCGGTGGCCAGCACGCCGAAGGGCGCGGCCGTGCCCAGCTTGTCGCTGGTGGCAGCGACGACGACGGCCTTGCTGGCGCCGGCGATGCTGCGCTTGAACTCGGCCTCGTCGTAGTTGAACGCTGTCACGCCTGCGTCCGCATCGGCGCCGCAGGCGCCCAGGAAGCACAGGTCGGGATGCATGCGCTCGACCGTGCGCAAGGCCTGCGGCCCCAGGCTGGCGCCCGCGCGGCGGTCGACCCTGCCGCCAGCCATGATCAGCTCGATTTCCGGGCGCTCCATGAGTGCCATGGCAATCGAAGGCGCATTCGTGATGACAGTGAGCGACAACTCCGGCAAGGCGCTGGCGATGGCCAGGTTGGTCGAGCCCGCATCGAGAAACAGCACCTGGCCCGCGCGCACCAGGGAGACGGCGGCCTGCGCCAGGCGCGCCTTGCGTTCCGGCGCTTCCTGCTTGCGTTGCGTCAGGCTACCGCCGTCTGGCGCCAGCGGCAGGGCGCCGCCATACACGCGCTGGCACAGGCCGGCCGCCGCCATCTCGCGCAGGTCGCGCCGTATCGTATCTTCGGAAACATCGAGCTGGCGCGCCAGGTCCAGCGCCAGTACCCTGCCGTCGGCATGCAATTGTTGCTGGATCAGCGCGTGGCGCTGTTTGAGAAGCAGGGTGGCAGACATGTTGAGCTTATAAACGTGCAGGAATGTGCATGAATATACGCAAACGTGCAAATCGAGTCAAGGTTACTGTTATGCGCGTGCTGGTATTGCCGTAGGGATATGAAGTGCTACAGTGAGGAAATGGAACAAATTAAAGGAAACCATGCTCTCCAGTAAATTGTTAATGGCAACCTTGCTGGGTCGCGTCATGCGCCGCAGTGGGTGGGGTGCACTAGGCATGCTGATTGTTTTCAATGCGCTGCATTGGAAGCGCCACGGCACGTTGGACTGGAGCGATGCGCGCTCTTCCCTCCTCGCGCTGCTGGCCTATCTGGTGATCTTTCTGCTGATGGAATACAAGCGCCTGCGTGACGAAGAGCGGGCCTCGGTGCGGACAAACGCCGCAGACTAAAGCACAGCTGGCGTTCAGGGCGCCGTCAGCCGTTCCAGCTCTGCCAGCCAGCCGATCGCGTGTTCGCGGCTGCCGCCGCACATCTCTGCGGAAGGCTGCAAGCCGCCGCAAAAGGCGGGCCGTTCCGGTCGGCCAAAGATCTTGCAGCGGTTGTCGTCGGCCAGTTGGATGCAGCGCACGCCCGCCGGTTTGCCATCCGGCATGCCGGGAATCGGGCTGGTGATGGACGGTGCAGTGCAGCAGGCGCCGCACGAGGGGCGGCATGCCAGGGGGGCAGATGGTGACATGGGATTTCAGACGGGCGGGTGAGGAGCCGACAGTATAGCAAGCCGGCTCCCATGCGTTGCCAGGGACGCGTTTAACGCACGATGCTGACGCGCTTGCCCGACAGGGTGCGGCGGACCGGATCGCCATGCACGGTGATGCGGCCGGAACCGCTGGCGCGGGCGTTGACTTCATTCTGGACGGCGACATCGATGTCGCCGGAACCATTGCTCGCCAGATAGGCAACGTCGCTGCGCAGGGCGGCCAGGTTGATATCGCCCGAGCCATTCACGTTGGCGTCGAGGCGCTGCACGGCGCCGCTGGCGCTGATGCTGCCCGAGCCATTGACGGCCACGTTGATGCGCTCGCCGCGCACGCTGCCCAGCTGGATGTGACCGGAAGCGTTCTGCACCGCGTCCGTATTGCCGCTGGCGAGGGCCGCCGCGTTGATGCTGCCCGAGCCATTGTTGGCCACGTCGAAGCGTCCCACCGTGCCCGACAGTTCGCTCTTCATCGAACCGCGCTGCTCCAGGCTGAAATCTTCGCCTGTGAAACCGCTGACCACCAGGCGGCCAGAGCCGGAGATATTGATCTTCTTCAATTGCGGTGTCGTATAAATGACGTGGATGCCATTGCTGCTGCGAATGTTCGCATCGCTCCAGATACGCAGGGTATTGCCGCTCACTTCGCTATGGATGCGCGGCTGCAGATTGCTGTCCGCTTCGATCACCAGCGAGGTTGCCGGGCCGACGCGCACGTCGATCTTCATGCCGATGCGCTTCATGCTGTCGATGTCGAGCGTGTGGATGGTGCTGACCTGGCGCACGTCGCGGCTCAGTTGCTCGTTGCCCTGGACGGCATTGCCACCCGCATCGGCATAGCGCACTTCGCCATCGTTGGGGTTGATGACGATGGCGCAACCGCCAAGGGCAACGGCACAGCACAGGGCCAGCAAGGTACGCATGGTGTTTCCTTTATGATTGTTGTAGTTCGGAACAAGCAAAAAGCCGGCTGCCGCGTTGCGGCTGCCGTGCTGTCGATGGCAAGATAGCAAAGTGCCTATCTTTGCTGAACGCAAATGCGATGAACTGCGCGAAATGGCGACTGAACTGCATTTTGGCCTGCCCGAAACTGCAGGCCGCATGGGGCGGTGCAGGCACGGAGGGTACAATGTCTGTGCTTTGTTGCAAGGTGAGGCGTCCTTTGTTGCGCTGGTGGCCTGCGCTTGACCTTGCCGGTAGACAGGTCTACCATTAATGACTCAAAAGTAAGTTACTTGGAAAGATACATGCAAGCCCCGATTGATACCAAGCCCCGCTGGGAGCGGCGCAAGGATGCCCGCCCGCAGGAATTGCTCGCTGCTGCCCTCGACCTGTTTGTCGAACGGGGATTCGCATCGACGCGTCTGGAGGATGTGGCCAAGCGGGCCGGCGTGTCGAAAGGCACCCTGTACCTGTACTTTGAGAATAAACAGGAGCTGTTCAAGGCCGTGGTGCGCGACAATATCGTGCAGTCGATCGGGGAGGCGGAAGACAGCATGGCCGCTTCGGACCGCAGCAGTGCCGAATTGTTGCGCAAGGTGTTGATGCAGTGGTGGGAAGAATTCGGCGCTACCAAACTGGCTGGTTTGACCAAGCTGATGCTGGCCGAAGCGAACAATTTCCCGGAACTGGCGCAGTTTTACAACGAAGAAGTCGTCACGCGCGGCAATGGGCTGATCGTCAGCCTGCTGGAACGGGGCATGCAGCGCGGCGAATTCCGCCAGGTCGATCCGGTACTGGTCAGCACCATCCTCAGCGCGCCCGTCACCATGCTCATGATGTGGACGCACTCCTTCTTGCCGTGCGAGGTCAAGAATATCGATCCCGTCGCCTATATGGATGCCTTTATCGACATGAGCTTGCGCAGCTTGCAGGCGGAGGCGCCCGGGAAAAGTTGATGCGCCGCGCCTGCTTTCTACCGTTCAGTTGCCCCTTTTCCAAGGTTCGCCCCCTCAAATCTGCAGATCGTCGCAAATTTCCTCCATTCCCCGCCTTTATGGTTAACATGTGCTTTCAGCCAGTTCAACGATAAAATGGCGGATTATTACTTCACTTACCGAGTCCAAAGATGAATATCGAACAAGCCCGCTTCAATATGATCGAACAGCAGATCCGTCCATGGGACGTACTGGATATCGACGTGCTGGAGCTGTTGAACGTGGTCAAGCGTGAAGATTTCGTGCCGGCCGCCTATAAAAACCTGGCCTTCGTCGATACGGAAATTCCACTGGGCGGCGGCGAATGTATGCTCACGCCGAAGCTGGAAGCGCGCATTTTGCAAGACGTAGCCGTCAAAAAGCATGAGAATGTGCTGGAGATCGGCAGCGGCAGCGGCTACATGGCGGCTTTGCTGGCGCACAAGGCGCGTCATGTGACGAGCGTGGAAATCGTTCCCCAATTGAAAACCCTGGCCGAGCAAAACCTGGCCGCCAATGGCGTGACGAACGTGACTGTGGAACTGGGCGACGGCGCCCAGGGCTGGAGCAAGGGCGCACCCTACGATGTGATCGTCGTCTCGGGCTCCCTGGCCGTGTTGCCGGAAGCGTTGCTGCAACAAGTGAAAGTCGGCGGCCGCATCCTGGCCATCATCGGCGAAGCGCCTATCATGTCGGCGCACCTGATCACGCGCAGCTCGGACAAGGCTTATGACACGCGCAAGCTGTTTGAAACCAATGTCACACCGCTGCAAGCCGTGGCACCGTCGCATTTCCAGTTCTGAGGCGACCGATTCGATGGAGCATTTGAGTGCACCGCAGCTGGCCGCCTGGCTGGCTGACGCTTCCCGCCCGCGCCCGTTGTTGCTGGACGTACGGGAACAGTGGGAGTTCGACCTGTGCCACCTCGACGGTGCCACCTTGATGCAGATGAACTCGATTCCTGCGCGCATCGATGACCTCGATGAAGATGCCGAGATCGTCTGCATCTGTCATCACGGCATGCGCAGCATGCAAGTGGCGGCCTTCCTGGAGCGCAATGGTTTTGGCAAGATCAGTAATTTGACGGGCGGCGTGCATGCCTGGGCGCTGCAAGTCGACAGCGCGATGCCTACATACTAATTTATTTTGCAGTAGATGCACTCAGGCATGTTTCCCTGCATGCCTGTGGAGGCCTGTACCCCGCTCACCCGGCGGGCACAAGGTCGGCGGTAGCAGATTTTTGATTCCATCAACTTTTGACGACTCCAACGGAGAAATGCAATGCGGAAACCCCTTATCGCCGTGCTGATGACCAGCGCCTTTGTCTCGATGACATGCTCGCTGCAAGTGCAGGCGGCCGATCTCATCCAGGTGTACCAGCAGGCGCTGGCCAATGACGCGCAGTACGCCAGCGCGCGCGCGGCCCTGTCGGCCGGGATGGAGCGGGTTCCGCAGGGGCTGGCGGGCTTGCTGCCGCAAGTGTCCGCCTCGGGCAGCAATACGCGCGGCAACCAGGAGCAGATACTGCAGAACGCGGGTGGCAACAAGATCACTTCGCCATCCGTGAACGTCCGTACGAACAGCTATAACCTGACGCTGGCGCAGCCGCTGTTCCGTTGGGATCGCTGGGAAACTTACCAGCAAAGCAAGCTGGCTCAGGCGATTGCCGAAGCGCAATTTGCACAGGTACAGCAAGACCTGATCACGCGCGTGGCACAGGCCTATTTTGACGTGCTGAGCGCGCAAGACAACCTGGGCGCCACGCAGGCGCAAAAAGTCGCCACGACGGAGCAACTGGCATCGGCCAAGCGCAACTTCGAGGTCGGCACGCAGACGATTACCGACACGCATGAAGCGCAAGCGGCCTACGACCTGGTGGTGGCGCAGGAGTTTGCCGCCATCAATGACCTGGCCAACAAGCGTAGCGCCCTGCAAACCATCATCGGCGAAGCGCCAACGAACCTGGCGCCGATGCGCTCGGGCATCGTCATCAGCGCGCCGGAACCGGCCGCCATCGAACCATGGGTGAGCTCGGCGGAAGAGCAGAGCTACGGCGTCATCACGGCCCAGTTCAACGTGGAATCGGCCAAGCGCGACATCGGCCGCAACCGCGCCGGCCACTACCCGACCCTGGACCTCATCGCCAACACGGGCCATACCTACACCTCCGGTGGCGGCAGTGGCAACGGCAATAACAACAACGCCATCGGCGTGCAGTGGAGCATCCCCATCTTCAGCGGCTTTGCCGTCACCAGCAAGGTGCGCGAATCGATCGCGCTGGAAAACAAGGCCCGCAACGATCTGGAAACGGCACGCCGCGCGGCATCGCAAGGCGCGCGCCAGGCTTTCCTGGGTGTCAATAGCGGCCTGGCCCAGGTAAAAGCGCTGGAAGCGGCGGAAGTGTCGAGCAAATCGGCGCTCGAGTCGAACCAGCTCGGCTACCAAGTGGGCGTGCGCATCAATATCGACGTCTTGAATGCGCAAAAACAACTGTTCTCGACGCAGAAAGACCTGTCGAAAGCGCGCTACGACACCATCATGAACGGCTTGCGCCTGAAGGCCGCAGCCGGCACCTTGAAGGAAACGGACTTGATGCCGGTGAACGCCTTGCTCGACAGGTAAGCATGGCCTTGTTCTGCATGAAAACCAGCGTCGCTAACGGCGCTGGTTTTTTTTCGTCCCGTGCCCTGCATCACCCGGCGCGGCTGTTGGCGATTTGTGTCAGCACGACACCTGCCACCACCAGGCCCGCGCCGGCCCAGTGCAGTGGTGAAATAGGCTTGACGGCAAAGCCCAGCAAGCCGTAGCGGTCGATGGCCAGCGCGGCCAGCATTTGCCCGCCGATGACGGCCGCCATGAAGGGGCCGGAACCCATGCGCGGCGCCAGCATCAGCGCAGCCGTAATATAGAACACGCCGGCCGCGCCGCCCAGCCAGGACCAGCCCGGTCCGCGCACGGCGAGATGGACATCGGGTGCGGGCACCCGCCAGACCAGCATCACGAGCGATGCCAGCACGGCGCTGACGGCCAGCGAGGCGAGCGTCGCCCACAGCGGGTGGCCCAGGTTGCGGCCCAGCGCGGCATTCGCGCCCGCCTGGAAAGGGACGACGGCGCCGGCCAGCATGGCCAGCGGGGCAAATACGGTGATCCATCCTTGCATAGGAAACTCCCACAGTTGAGTTGATGGGATCATCGTATTATGCTGTCATGATTAAATCCAATTCGTAATTTGTCATTTAACTATGCATGAAATGAATAGTCTGCGCGCCGTCGATTTGAACTTGCTGGTGATCCTGGAAGCGCTGCTCAGCGAGCGTCATTTGTCGCGCGCGGCCGAACGCTTGCACATGAGCCAGCCTGCCGTCAGCCATGCGCTGGCTCGCCTGCGCCATTTGCTCGACGACCCGCTGCTGCTGCGCGGCAAGGGCGGCTTCCAGCCCACGGCACGCGCACTGGCGCTGGCGCGGCCGCTGGCCGACGCCCTGCAAAGCGTGCGTTCCGTGCTGGGCGGCGCCGTCTTCGAGGCGGCCACGGCGCAGCGCGTGTTTCGCCTGGCCATGTCGGATTACGGTGCGGCGTTGATCTTGCCCGCTTTGCTGCGGCGCCTGCGCGTGGAAGCGCCCGGTATCGACCTGGCCGTCAGCTATGCCAGCCGTCCGGCCGTGATCGCTGGCGTGCAGGATGGCGAGATCGACCTGGCGCTGGGCGTGTTCCCGCAACTGCCCGAGCCGTTGCATAGAGAAACCTTGTTCGAGGAAACGTTCGTGTGCGCGCTCGATCCGGCCAGCCTGGAGCCGGGCGAAACGTTGACCCTGGAGACCTATCTGGCGCGTCCGCACGTGCTGGTGGCGTCCAGCGAGGGCGGCATGGCGACCGAAGTCGATGCCGCCTTGGCCCAGCTGGGCCAGACGCGTCGCATCGCCGTGCGTGTGCCGTACTGGACGGTCGCAGCGGATGTCGTGAGGGGGACGGACTTGATCCTGACAGTGGCGCGGCGCACCTTGCAGGAAAGCGCGGTGCAAGGGGTGGCGTTGTATCCTGTGCCGTTTGCCATCGCGCCGTTTGCGTTCGAAACGATACGCCACTGCCGCACGCAGGGCGATGCGGGCATCGCCTGGCTACGCGCGGCCATTGCACAGGCCACCGAGCCAGGCTGAGGTATTACAAGCCGCCGCCCTGGCCGTCGAACTTGCGCTCGATCAATTCGATCTTGTAGCCGTCCGGATCGGTGATGAAGGCGATGACCGTGTTGCCGCCTTTCACGGGGCCGGGTTCGCGCGTGACGTTGCCGCCATTCGCCCGTGCCGCATCGCAAGCGGCGACGATATCGTCGGCCGAGATGGCGATGTGGCCATACGCCGTGCCCAGCTCGTAGCTGGTGCTGCCATAGTTATACGTCAGTTCCAGTTCCGCGTGGTCGGGGTTGGCGCCGTAGCCGACGAAGGCCAGCGTGTACTGGTATTCCGGATTGTCGCTGGTGCGCAGCAATTTCATGCCCAGGACCTTGGTGTAAAAATCGATGGAGCGCTGCAGGTCGCCGACCCGTAACATGGTGTGCAAAATACGCATCGTAAATCCTTGAAGGTGAGAGGGGAATGGCAGGATTTTATGCGTTTTACGGCTTTCTTGCCGAGACCGCCCCTGCCGTCCGGTGATTGGACAGCAGCGGACGGTATGCGGGAATCACTCCAGATGGGCGTCCAGGGTGATTTCCGTGGCCAGCAACTTGGACACCGGGCAGCCGAGCTTGGCGCGCAGGGCCGCATCCTGGAACGCTGCGTCGGTGGCCCCTGGAATGCTGGCAACCAGGGTCAGGTGCACGGCCGTGATGGCATAGCTGCCATCGATTTTTTCCAGGCTCACGTCGGCCGTGGTTTTCAGGGCCGTGGCGCGCAGCCCCGCCTCGCCCAGCTGGCCGGATAGGGCCATGGTGAAGCAGGCGGCATGGGCGGCGCCGATCAGTTCTTCCGGATTGCTGCCGGGACCGTCTTCGAAGCGCGTGTTGAAGCCATAGGCCACATTGTCGAGCGCGCCGCTTTGGGTGGAAATAAACCCTTTGCCATCTTTAAGGCCGCCACTCCAGACGGCCGATCCTGTTTTTTTCATGATGCACTCCTTGCGTGATTCGAGCGTCCATCATGCGCGTGCCACCCTTGCCTTTCCGTTCGTTGCGCCACACAGGAGACGCATGCAGGGCAGCATGCGCGGCGCGCGGCATACGCGCTCACGGCGCCGGCGTCACGCGCCAGACGACATTGCCCACGTCGTCCGCCACCAGCAGCGCGCCCGCCTTGTCGATGGCCACGCCGACGGGGCGCCCCTGTGCCTTGCCGTTCTCGTCCAGAAAACCGCTGAGGACATCCTGTGGCGGGCCGCTGGGCACGCCCTTGGCGAATGGCACATAGATGACTTTATAGCCGCTAAAGGGTTTGCGGTTCCACGAACCGTGCTGGCCGATGAAGGCGCCGCCCTGGTAGCGTTCGGGCAGCAAGCTGCCTTTATAAAACGCTAGTCCCAGCGAGGCCGTGTGCGCGCCCAGCGCATAGTCTGGCGCGATGGCGGTGGCTACCAGTTCGGGGCGCGGCGGCTTGACCCGCGCATCGACATGCTGGCCGAAATAACTGTAGGGCCAGCCATAGAAAGCGCCTTCCTTGACGGACGTCATGTAGTCCGGCACCAGGTCGTTGCCCAGTTCGTCGCGCTCATTGACGGCCGTCCAGAGTGCCCCGCTGTGTGGCTCCCAGGCCATGCCGTTCGGATTGCGCAAGCCCGTCGCATACACGCGCGCCTTGCCCGTCGCCCGCGTGAACTGCCAGATGGCGGCACGGCCGTCTTCGGCCGCCATGCCGTTTTCCCCCACATTGCTGTTGGAACCGACGGAAACATAGAGAAATTTGCCGTCGGCGCTGGCGACGACGTTCTTGGTCCAGTGGTGATTGATGGGGCCGCCCGGCAAATCCATTACCTTGACGCCCGGCGCCGTGATGGCGGTCTGTCCTGTTTCGTACGGGAAGCGCATCAGTGCGTCCGAGTTGGCGATGTACAGCTCGTTGCCCACCAGGGCCATGCCGAATGGCGAGTTCAACCCTTGCAGGAACACGCTGCGCGATTGCGCCACGCCATTCGCGTCAAGGCCGCGCAGCAGGGTGATGCGGTTGGCGCTGGGTGTGGCGGCACCGGCCTTTTTCATTTGCATCTGCATGATGGCACCCTTGATGCCTTTGCTGTCATCCGGTTTCGGCGGGGCATTCGTTTCCGCCACGAGCACGTCGCCATTCGGCAGCACGTAGAGCCAGCGCGGATGGTCTAGGTCGCGCGCATACGCATGGATGGCCAGGCCGGGCGCGACAGCGGGGTGCTGTGCGGCCGTCCAGCGCTGCACCGGGGCCACGTTGACGGTAGGAATGAATTGTCTGTCCGGCGCGGGCAGGGCGGGTTGCGGGCCAAAGCCCACGGGCATGGCGGGTGCCTGGGCGCGGGCGAGCGTGGTGCCGCAGGCTGCGGCCAGCAGGAATGAACACACGTAACGGTGCATGGCGTACTCCATAACATTGACAGTGCGTGACAGTTGGAGTCAGCGCGCCTTCTTTGGTTCCAATTGCGCGTCCGGGCGGGCTTGCTGCGGCGCGGCGGGCTTGACCTTTTCCACGCCGGGCTGGGCGCGTCGATCCGTATCGACCAGGCCGCGTTCCAGATCGCTGGCCGCCTGTTGCATGATTTTGCGTGGGTGCAGGTGTTGTGCATCGGGCGATTCATCGCGCTCATGCGGCAAGCGGTCGACGCCGTCATTCTTGACCTTTTCATCGGTATTGATCTTGCGTTCACTTGGCGGGGTAAGCATATGGCCTCCTGGCATGAGAGATGACGGGAACCCAGTGTCAGGCCACTTCAGGCCGTCTGCAAGCGGATTTGTCCATGTTGGGAGCGCTGGCGCACGCATGGACGATTCTTTTTCTGCGCTACACTGCGTGCAACACCAAGAACGCCCCTTGCAGGCACACGGCAGCCGCACTATACTGTGCATATATACAGTATCATGCGATGGCGGCGTGCGACGCGACAGCCTGGGGCGGCTTGCCAACGCATACACTTCAGAGACTCTTATGCCCGTCGATACACACGCCGAACAGCCAGCCGAACAGCCAACCGCAATTTTGCCAGCCTCGGGCGAGCGCTTCAACCTGGGCGCCAAGACGATTGCCCTGGTCGTGCGCCAGAATACGGATGGCATTGCCGAACCGGTTAAAAGCATCGTGGATTTCCTGCAAGTGCTGGGCCACACGGTGGTCTTTGAGGAGGAGACGGCCACGCACCTGAATTTGGCGTTTCCCGGCGTGCGCGCCATGTCGCCGGCCGCAATCGGCGCCGCCGCCGATTGCGCCATCGTCATGGGCGGTGACGGCACCATGCTGGGCATTGCGCGCCAGATGGCGCCATTCGACGTCCCCTTGATCGGTATCAATCAGGGGCGCTTGGGTTTCATGACGGATATTCCTCTCGAGCGCATGTTGCCTGTATTGGCGCAAATTCTCGGCGGCCGTTTCAAGGCCGAACGCCGCACCTTGCTTGAAGGCAGCGTGCTGCGTGACGGTGAGTCGATCCACGTGGGCATGGCCGTCAACGATGTCGTCGTTTCGCGCGGCGGCGGTGCCGGCATGGCGGAATTGCGCGTTGAAGTCGACGGGCACTTCATGTACAACCAGCGTTCTGACGGCTTGATCATCGCCACGCCCACGGGCTCGACTGCGTATGCGCTGTCGGCCGGCGGCCCCCTGCTGCACCCGACCCTGGGCGGCATCGTGCTCGTGCCGATTGCCCCGCATGCCCTGTCGAACCGCCCCATCGTCTTGCCCGATTCCAGCCAGATCGTCGTGGAAATCGTGCGCGGTCGCGATATCAGCGTCAATTTCGACATGCAGACCTTTGCCAGCCTGGCGCAGCAAGACCGCATCCTCATCCGCCGTTCGCCCCATACGATTACCTTCCTGCATCCGGAAGGGTGGAGTTACTACAACACCCTGCGTGAAAAACTGCACTGGAATGAGTACCCGTCGGGCGAGGGCAAGCTCAGCTAACATTTTCTCCACGCTAACCCGCGGTACGCCGCCTAACCACAGAAGCCATGCTCCATACACTGTCCATTCGCGATTTTGTCATTGTCGATACCATTGAACTGGAATTTTCCGCCGGCTTCAGCGTGCTGACGGGTGAGACGGGCGCCGGCAAGTCCATCCTCATCGATGCGCTGACCCTGGCGCTGGGCGGGCGCGGCGACGCCAGCGTGGTGCGCGAAGGCGCGGCCAAGGCTGACATCACGGCCGATTTCTCCGTCAGCGAGGTGGCGCAAGCCTGGCTGGTGGCGCATGAATTCGCCAACGACGATGGCGGCGCCCTGTTGCGCCGCGTGATCGACAATGCGGGTCGCTCGAAAGCGTACATCAACGGCATCCCGGCCACAGCCGCGCAGTTGCGCGAGCTGGGCGATATGTTGGTCGATATCCACGGCCAGCACGCGCATCAGTCGCTGCTGAAAAGTGACGCGCAGCGCGCCTTGCTCGATGGCCAGGCGACGGCGCGCGAAGCGGGCGCGGAACAGGATGCGCGGCAAGTGGCGGCGCTGCACAAGCGCTGGCGGGCTCTCGTGCGCCAGCGCGAAGAGTTCGAAACGAATGCCGCCAACGTGCTGTACGAACGCGAGCGCCTGGAATGGCAAGTGGGAGAACTGGAAAAGCTGGCTGCCAAGCCCGGCGAGTGGACGGAGATTACGAACGAGCACAGCCGTCTGTCGCACGCGGCCAGCCTGCTGGAAGGGGCGCAGGAAGCCTTGTCCCTCATTTCCGAGTCGGAAGACCATCCGATCGTGTCGCAACTGTCGGCCTTGAACCAGAAGCTGGGCAAGCTTGTCTCTGTCGATGCGGAATTGCAGCCGATTGTCGACCTGATCGAATCGTCGCGCATCCAGCTGCAGGAATCCGTGTATGCCTTGAACAATTACCTGGACCGCGTGGAACTGGACCCGGAGCGTCTGCACCAGCTCGACGCGCGCATGGAAGCCATGCACAGCACGGCCCGCAAATTTCGCGTCACGCCCGAAGAATTGCCGGAGGAGCACGCCAAGCTGTCGGAAAAGCTGCAGCACCTGGCCGACGCTTCCGACATCGAGGGTTTGCTGCGCCAGGAAGCGAAGATCGAAGCCGAGTACCGTGGCGTAGCCGGGCGCCTGTCCGACACGCGCCGCGTCGCCGCCCTGGAACTGGGACTAGCCGTCACGCGCGCCATGCAGGAACTGAGCATGACGGGCGGCAGCTTTGAAATCGCCCTCAATCCATGCGAACCGGCTGCCCACGGCCTCGAGCAAGTGGAATTCCTCGTCGCCGGCCATGCGGGCACGGCGCCCCGCTCGCTGGCCAAGGTGGCGTCCGGCGGCGAACTGGCGCGTATCGCGCTGGCCATCTCCGTCATCACTTCGCACGCCACCACCACGCCGACCCTGATCTTCGACGAGGTCGACAGCGGCATCGGCGGCGCTGTCGCTGAAGTGGTAGGGCGACTGCTGAAACGCCTGGGGCAGGGACGCCAAGTGCTGTGCGTGACCCACTTGCCGCAAGTGGCCAGCCAGGCGAATCAGCATTTTCAGGTGGCGAAAAGTACCCTGGACAATGGCAAGACGGCATCGCGCATCGACATGCTCGATGCCAAGGCCAGGGTGGAAGAAGTGGCGCGCATGCTGGGCGGCCTGGAAATTACGGCCACCACGCGCAAGCACGCGCGCGAATTGCTGGCGATTTGACCACAGGATTAAATCCGGGGTCAGACCCCCGGATACGTTAGCGCTGAGCTTGACGTTAGCGGCATTGAGGGTCTGACCCCAGCAGTTAATGCAACTATAATCACTGGCTAATCCATCCAACGCCTACAAAGAGCCTTCATGTCATTTCAAGCAGAACCTCCGTACACGCATGGCAGTATCGACCGCAGCGCCGTGGTGCTGGTCAACCTGGGCACGCCCGATGCGCCCACCTCGTCGGCCGTGCGGCGCTACCTGAAGCAATTTTTGTCGGACCCGCGTGTCGTGGAAATTCCCCGTCTCGTCTGGTGGTTCATTTTGAACCTGATCATTTTGCCATTCCGCTCAGGCCAGTCGGCCAAGAAATACGCGTCGATCTGGACGCGCGAAGGCTCGCCCCTGAAAGTGCACACGCAAAAGCAGGCCAAGTTGCTGGCTGGCGCCCTGGCCGAACGGGGCCATGACGGCGTCACGGTGGCCATGGCCATGCGCTACGGTTCGCCTTCCTTGCCCGAAGTGCTGGCCAAGCTGAAAAGCGAAGGCTGCGAGCGCATCGCCATCCTGCCTGCCTATCCGCAATACTCGGGCACGACGACGGGTTCCATCTATGACGCCGTGTTTGCCCATTACGCGACGGTGCGCAATGTGCCGGAATTGCGTTTTATTAAGCAATATCACGAGCACGACACGTATATCGACGCCTTGCACGATTCCGTGCTGAACCACTGGGAAGCGCATGGCCGTCCCGAAAAACTGGTGATGAGTTTTCATGGCGTGCCCAAGCGCACCTTGCTGCTGGGCGACCCGTACCATTGCCAATGCCTGAAAACGGCGCGTCTGCTGGCGGAAAAGTTAAAATTAACTAAAGAGCAATACGTGGTGACTTTCCAGTCGCGCTTTGGCAAGGCTGAATGGCTGCAGCCGTACACGGCGCCCACCCTGGTGGCGCTGGCACAGCAGGGTATCCG
Organism: Janthinobacterium sp. UMAB-56; assembly: GCF_900095265.1. Lineage (GTDB taxonomy): Bacteria > Pseudomonadota > Gammaproteobacteria > Burkholderiales > Burkholderiaceae_D > Janthinobacterium. Next base: position 211,500 of record NZ_LT607653.1, read on the forward strand.
GCGCGTCGACCTGCTGTGCCCGGGATTTACCAGCGATTGCCTGGAAACGCTGGAAGAGATCGCCATGGAAGCGAAACATGATTTCGAGACGGCCGGTGGCCAGCAGTTTCACTACATCGCCTGCCTGAATGAAACGCCGGCCTGGATCGCCGGCCTGGCGGAAATTGCCGAGCAGCACATGATCGGCTGGCCGACGATGAAGACGGCGGCGCAGCGCGAAGCGGACAAGAAAGCGGGCGAGCAGGCGCGCGCGGCAGCGCTGGCCCTGGGCGCGGCGAATTAAGACGAATGAATGATTGCCAATGAAAAGCCGCGCTTGCGCGGCTTTGTCACGTCTGGCGTGGCCAGGAGACGATCCAGATAGCAACGCTGCCAGTGGCGATGGCGGTGGCGGGGCTGGTAGAATGCCCGCTTTGTCGGGGGCCGCCTGAAAAATCAAGGAGGCGCGCACGGCTCGCAACCAGAAATGGGAAGCACTTTGTAATTAGCTGTAACATGGGTCGATGTAATCGCTGGTTCTGCCAGGAATGCCCCTTGAAACAATAGGATATAGCCCCATCTGCCGGTTAGTGTTGTAAAGATAATTAGACTAACTCATTTAAGTCATTGATTGTAGGAGCTTTCTAGATGCAAGATCAGGAAAACCAAGCTGTACCTAATCCGCAAGCGGACGCCGCTGCTACCGCAGAGCCTACTTTGGAAGAGCAGTTGGCGAGTACCGAAGCGCGTCTTGCAGAGATGCACGATGCCTTCATGCGCGCCAAGGCCGATGGCGAAAATATTCGCCGCCGTGCGCAGGAAGATGTTGCTAAAGCGCATAAATTCGCAGTGGAAAGCTTTGCCGAAGCCATGGTGCCGGTAAAAGACAGCCTGGAAACGGCGCTGACGGTGGAAGCACCGACCATCGAATCGCTGAAAGAAGGCGTCGAGATGACCCTGAAGCAATTGAATGCCGCGTTCGAGCGCAACCGCCTGGTGGAAGTGTTGCCAGTGCAGGGTGAGAAGCTTGATCCGATGAAACACCAGGCCGTTGCCGTGGTGCCAGCGGACCAGGAAGCCAATACCATCGTGTCAGTCCTGCAAAAGGGCTATATGATTGCGGACCGTTTGCTGCGTCCAGCCATTGTAACGACCGCGCAAGCAAAATAATCAGAGGGCGGCATCAAGCAAGCCTTGAAACCATGCCGCTTTGCCACATATAAGAACCATCTGAAATCTAGCAAATAAAAGGAAAATATCATGGGTAGAATTATCGGTATCGATCTGGGAACCACAAATTCCTGCGTTTCCATCATGGAAAACGGTCAGCCAAAGGTAATCGAAAACGCTGAAGGCGCACGCACGACGCCGTCGATTATTGCTTATCAGGAAGATGGCGAAATTCTCGTCGGCGCGCCAGCGAAACGCCAGGCCGTGACCAATCCGAAGAACACGCTGTACGCAGTCAAGCGTCTGATCGGTCGCAAGTTCGACGAAAAAGAAGTACAAAAAGACATCGCGCTGATGCCTTACCAAATCATGAAGGCCGACAACGGCGATGCATGGATCGGCGTACGCGACAAAAAACTGGCGCCGCCGCAAATTTCGGCTGAAGTCCTGCGCAAGATGAAGAAAACGGCAGAAGACTACCTCGGCGAAGAAGTCACCGAAGCCGTCATCACTGTGCCTGCTTATTTCAACGATTCGCAGCGTCAAGCGACCAAGGATGCCGGCCGTATCGCTGGCCTGGACGTCAAGCGCATCATCAACGAGCCAACCGCAGCAGCGCTGGCATTCGGCCTGGACAAGACCGAAAAAGGCGACCGTAAAATCGCCGTGTATGACTTGGGTGGCGGTACGTTCGACGTGTCGATCATCGAAATCGCGGATGTTGATGGGGAAAAACAATTTGAAGTGCTGTCGACCAACGGCGACACCTTCCTGGGCGGCGAAGACTTCGATCAGCGCGTCATCGATTACATCATCGACGAGTTCAAGAAGATCAACGGCATCGACCTGAAAAAAGATCCGATCGCTCTGCAGCGCATCAAGGCTTCGGCCGAGCGCGCGAAGATCGAATTGTCGTCGTCGCAACAAACCGAGATCAATGAGCCATACATCGCCATGGCGAACGGCGCACCGGTCCACTTGAACCTGAAGATGACCCGCGCCAAGCTGGAATCCCTGGTGGAAGAGCTGATCACGGCCACCATGGAGCCATGCCGCATCGCCATCAAAGATGCAGGCGTGAAAGTGTCGGACATCGATGACATCATCCTGGTCGGCGGTATGACCCGTATGCCGAAGGTGCAGGAAAAAGTGAAGGAATTCTTCGGCAAGGATCCACGCAAGGATGTGAACCCGGACGAAGCCGTCGCCGTGGGCGCAGCGATTCAAGGTTCGGTCCTGTCGGGCGAACGCAAGGACTTGCTGTTGCTGGACGTCACCCCTCTGTCCCTGGGTATCGAAACCCTGGGCGGCGTGATGACCAAGATGATTCACAAAAACACGACGATTCCGACCAAGTTCAGCCAGGTATTCTCGACGGCCGACGACAACCAGCCTGCGGTGACCATCAAGGTCTTCCAGGGTGAGCGCGAAATCGCTGCCGGCAACAAGGGTCTGGGCGAATTCAATCTGGAAGGCATCCCGCCAGCATCGCGCGGCACGCCACAGATCGAAGTGACCTTCGACATCGACGCCAACGGCATCTTGCATGTCGGCGCGAAAGACAAGGCCACCGGCAAGGAAAACAAGATCACGATCAAGGCCAATTCCGGCTTGACCGAGGCTGAAATCCAGAAGATGGTCAAAGACGCCGAGTTGAACGCAGAAGAAGACAAGAAGGTCAAAGAATTGGCCGAGTCGCGCAACCAGGCCGATGCTCTGGTACACTCGACCCGGAAATCCTTGACCGAATACGGCGATAAGCTCGATGCGGGCGAGAAAGAGAAGATCGAAGCGGCAATCACCGACCTGGAAGCAAGTATCAAGGCGGGTGACAAGGCTGAGATCGACGCCAAGGTGGAAGCACTGTCGAGCGCATCGCAGAAACTGGGCGAAAAAATGTATGCCGACATGCAAGCGCAGCAAGCTGCCGGCGGCGCGGAAGGTGCACAGCAAGCTGCTGGCGCATCGGACGCAGGCGCCAAGCAAGACGATGTTGTCGATGCTGACTTCAAGGAAGTCAAAGACAGCAAGTAAGGTCTTGCGCTCCCATGAACTGGGGGTAGCCGGGCTGAACGCTACATCGCGGGATTAGCCGCGAAGACCGGCCGAGCCGAGTCGTTGCCCAGTGCAGCACTCGACTCGGCTTTTTCGTGTAATTTTTACATCAGTAGATAGACTGCAAGGTGCCGACAACATGGCAAAGCGAGATTTTTACGAGACACTCGGTGTCGCAAAAAATGCTTCGGAAGAAGAGATCAAAAAGTCTTACCGTAAACTGGCGATGAAATACCATCCGGACCGCAATCCGGATAGCAAGGAATCGGAAGAAAAGTTTAAGGAAGTCAAAGAAGCCTACGAGATGCTGACCAATCCGGAAAAGCGCGATGCGTATGACCGTTATGGTCACGCCGGCGTAGACCCGAACATGGGCGGCGGTGGCGGCTTCGGCGGCGGTGCTGGCGGCTTTGCCGACAGTTTCGGCGATATCTTCGGCGACATCTTTGGCGGTGGCGGTGGACGCAGCCGCAATGCGGGGCCACAGGTGTACCGTGGCGCCGACTTGCGCTACAACCTGGAAATTACACTGGAGCAAGCTGCACACGGCTTCGACACGACCATCCGCGTGCCGAGTTGGGACAAGTGCGACACTTGCCACGGCAGCGGCGCCAAGCCGGGCACCTCGCCGACCACCTGCGGTACCTGTGGTGGCCACGGCCAGGTGCGCATGCAGCAAGGTTTCTTCAGCATCCAGCAAACGTGCCCTAAATGCCATGGCAGCGGCAAGGTCATCACCGACCCGTGCACGCCATGCGGTGGCGCCGGTCGCATCAAGCGCAACAAGACGCTGGAAGTGAAGATACCTGTCGGTATCGACAACGGCATGCGTATCCGCTCGTCCGGCAACGGCGAGCCGGGCACGAATGGCGGTCCGGCGGGCGACCTGTACGTGGAAATCCACATCAAGCCGCACGCCGTATTCCAGCGTGAAGGCGACGACCTGCATTGCGAAATGCCGATCTCGTTCACCAAGGCGGCACTGGGCGGCGAAATCGAAGTGCCGACCCTGAACGGCAAAGTGTCGTTCACCATCCCGGAAGGCACGCAGTCGGGTAAAACCTTCCGCCTGAAGGGCAAGGGCATCAAGGGCGTGCGCTCCGGTTACGCGGGCGACCTGTTCTGCCACGTGGCCATCGAAACACCGGTGAAATTGACGGAAAAACAAAAAGACCTGCTGCGTGACTTTGAAAAGTCGACGACCGAGGGCGGTGCCAAGCACAGTCCGCAAAGCAAGACCTGGAAAGACAAGGTCAAGGATTTTTTTGAGTAAGCACACGTAATACCATGCGCCGGGATGCTTAAACATCCCGGCGTTTTTTTACCCAGCTTGACTCAATATCTGCGCGCATCGCACGCTAACGCACGCGATCGGCGCGCTGTTCAGGCGAACTTACTTCATGGGAGCGATATGACCGAACCGAAAAATGGCCTGGCCCTGGCGGAACTGCTGCAGCGTAACCGCCGCTGGGCCGACTCGATGGTGGCGAAAGACCCGAACTTCTTCAAGAACCTGGAAGCGCAAACTTCACCCGAATACCTGTGGATCGGCTGCTCCGACAGCCGCGTGCCGGCCAACGAACTGCTGGGCATGGCGCCTGGCGACGTGTTTGTGCACCGTAATATTGCCAACGTGGTCGTCCATTCCGACCTCAATTGCCTGTCCGTCCTGCAATTTGCCGTGGACGTGCTGAAAGTCAAACATGTCATCATCGTCGGCCATTACGGCTGTAAAGGCGTGCATGCGGCCATGACGGGGACGCGCATCGGCCTGGTCGACAACTGGCTGCGTCACGTCCAGGACGTGGGCCAGAAACACGAGCGCTACCTGGGCGACGTGCTGACCAGCCGCCAGCGCGGCGACCGCCTGTGCGAATTGAATGTGGTCGAGCAAGTCTTGAACGTGTGCCAGACCACCATCGTGCAAGATGCGTGGGAACGTGGCCAGGAACTCAGCGTCCATGGCTGGGTGTATGGCTTGAAGGATGGCTTGCTGAACGACCTGGAAGTGACCGTCACGGCAGGCCACGAACTGGCGCCGCGCATGGCGACCCGCCTGGCCCGCTACGAAGCGACGGCGTAAGCAACGCTGGCGCCGCGCCTATGGCGCGGCGCCTCTCAGGCGGCCGGGTCTGCCTGCAGTGGACTTCCCCCGGTTGCTCGGCACATTCCCCTGCCGGCCGTCATGAAAGTAGCGAGACTTTCGGTGCGCCGCTCGGCGCGCAAGCGCCGGGACATGCAGCGATAACTATTTCAACATGCTGCGCGCCGCCGCGATGATGTGCCGCGACAGCTGCTCCAGGCGCGGCGATTGCACCTTCCACGTGTGCCAGTACAGGGCCACGTCGGCCGGGGTCTTGGGCGTGAGCATTTCTACCAGTTCACCATCCGTGTTTGCTTTCAGCAGCAGCTCGGGCACCATGCCATAACCGAGACCGTAGCGGATGGCGTTGAAGTGCGAGGTGGCGCCCGGCACGTAATGGCAGGGGTAGGCCCCTTCGGGCAGCCCCAGCGCTTCTTGCAGGAACGACGATTGCAAGGTGTCCTTGCGCGTGTAGGCGACGACGGGCGCCGTGCGGGCCGCCTTGCGCGTCAGGCCATGCGCGAACCACTGCTGGCGAAACGCCGGCGTGGCCACCAGCCAGTAACGCATCACCCCCAGCGGCTCGGCCGTGCAGCCGCGCATTGGCTTGGGCTCGGTGCTGATGCAGCCAATCGCCATGCCCGTCTCCAGCAGGGTATACGTGTGGTCCTGGTCTTCCACGGTCAGGTCCAGCAGCACGCGCTCGCGTATCAGCACCTCGGACAAGGCGGGGAAAAACCAGGTACCCATCGAATCCGCGTTCAGCGCCAGCACCAGGGTCAGCGGGGCATCCTGCTGCACCGCCAGTTCCGCCTGCAAATCGGCTTCCAGCAGCTTGGCGCGCTTCAGGTATTGCATCAGGCGCTGGCCCATGCGCGTGGCGCGCGCGGGACGGCTACGCACGATCAGCGCATTGCCCAGCTGGCTTTCCAGCGCCCGCACCCTCTGCGAAATGGCGGGCGACGTCAGGTGCAGCCGTAGCGCCGCCTGCTCGAAACTGCCCGTTTCGACGACGGCGCGGAACGCTTCCGTGTGCTTGGGATTGAGATCCATGGTCATCGCTTTGCATAAGAAAAATTTATCAATACTAAATAATACTTACTTTTGATAAGGATAGGTGTGTTGCAGTGCACAATGCTTCTTTGATGGAGTGCAGCGTACCCGTATGCGGCCTCCTGGCAGCAAGGAAATACCACCATGGAAGCACAAGCGAACGACACGACCACCCGCAAGCCGCCATCGAAGCTGGCGCGCAATCTGAAATTCGGCCTGGGATTGACCCTGGGCCTGGGCATGGCCGCCGCGCTGGCAGGCGGCTGGTGGCTGCGCCAGGCGTGGCAGGATTTGCCGGCCGTCGAGCACCTGGCGCAGTACAAGCCTGCGCTGCCGCTGCGCATTTTCTCCAGCGAAGGCGAGCTGCTGGCCGAATACGGCGAAGAGCGCCGCGAATTTTTGCCCTTGCAAGACATCCCGCTGCGCATGCGCCAGGCCTTGCTGGCCATCGAGGATGCGCGTTTCTACGAGCATGGCGCCGTCGATTTCTATGGCTTGACGCGCGCCACGCTCGCCAACGTCGTCACGGGCCACCATGCGCAGGGCGCCAGCACCATCACCATGCAGGTGGCGCGCGATTTCTTCCTGTCGCGCGAAAAGACCGTGCAGCGCAAGCTGACGGAGATGCTGCTCGCCTACAAGCTGGAACAGCACTACGGCAAGGACAAGCTGCTGGAACTGTATATGAACCAGATTTACCTGGGCGAGCGTTCCTACGGCTTTTCCGCCGCTTCGAACATTTATTTCGACAAGCCCCTGGCCGACGTCAGCATCGCCGAAGCGGCCATGCTGGCCGGCCTGCCGAAGGCGCCGTCGGCCTATAACCCCGTCGCCAATCCGCAGCGCGCCACCGTGCGCCAGCATTACATCCTGCAGCGCATGCGTGAACTCGGCTACATCACGCCAGCCGAATACGCCGCCGCCGTGGCGGAGAAACTGGCGCTGAACAAGCACCGCAACAGCTCGGTGCACGCGGCCGCGTATGCGGTCGAGGAAGCGCGCCAGCTGATCTTGCAAAGTTATCCCGAAGGTGCCTACAGCATGGGCCTGGACGTGACGACCACCATCCGCATGGCGCCGCAGCGCGCGGCCGACAAGTCGCTGCGCGATGGCTTGCTGAATGCCCAGGCGAGACGCGGCTACCGTGGTCCTGACGCGCGCCTGGCCGCCTCCGAAGACAGCGTGGCGCGCCAGCTGGCCCCCTATCCGGACAGCGGAGAAGTGCAAGCCGCCCTGGTGCGCAAAGTGGATACTTCCGGCAAGCGCCAACTCACGGCGCAGCTGCGCAATGGCGAGGAAATCATCGTGCTTGCATCCGATGCGCGACTGGGCGGCAAGTTGCCGCTCGACGGCAAGCGCGCCATCGTGGAAAACAGCGTCATCCGCGTGGTGCACGACGCGGCGAAAAGCCCTTGGCTGGTGAGCCAGCTGCCCGAGATGGAAGGCGCGCTCATTTCCGTCGAGGCGCACAGCGGCGAAATCGTCGCCATGGCGGGCGGCTTCGATTTTTACCGCAACCACTACAACCACGCCATGCAGGCCTACCGCCAGCCGGGCTCCAGCTTCAAGCCCTTTGTGTATTCGGCGGCGCTGGAAAAGGGGTACTTTCCCGGCACGGCCGTGGATGATACGCAGCGCCTGCTGCTGCCGCAGGAAACGGGCGCCCGGCCCTGGCGTCCGCGCAATTACGGTAACAACTATGAGGGCTTCATCAGTGTGCGGCGCGGCCTCGTGCGCTCGAAAAACCTCGTTGCCGTCAGCCTGATGCAGGCAGCCGGTCCCGGCTACGTGCAGCACTACGCCACGCGCTTCGGCTTCGAGGGCGCGCGCAATCCTGTCTCCCTGCCGCTGGCCTTGGGGGCAGGCGCCGTCACGCCGCTGCAGCTGGCGCAGTCGTATGCCGTATTTGCCAACGGCGGCATGCAAATGCCGCCGAAATTGATCAAGGAAGTGCGCAGCCGCAGCGGTGCGGTGCTGTTCAGCGATGCGACGCCGCGCGCCAAGGGCGAGCCGGCACCAGGCACGCAAGTCATCTCCACCCGTAATGCCTACGTCATGGACAGCATGCTGCGCGACGTCGTCAAGAGCGGCACGGGACGCGGCGCGCTGGCCCTGGGACGCAGCGACGCGGCCGGCAAGACGGGGACGTCGAACAATGCGTATGACGCCTGGTTCGCCGGCTATTCCTCGGGCCTGGTGTCCGTCGTCTGGCTCGGCTACGACCAGCCTAAAAGCCTGGGCAACGCCACGGGCGGCACCCTGGCGCTGCCCGTCTGGCGCGACTACATGCAGGTGGCCGTGCAGGGCCGCCGCGAGCAGGTGCTGGCCGAACCGCCAGGCCTGGCCCTGCTCGATGGCGATTATGTGTATGCCGAATACCTGGCCGGCGACTGTCTGCGAGACAGCCACGCCTTCATCCACAGCAGCGTCAGTTGCGGCAGCGACGGTGCCGATACGCGCATGGCGCACGGTGACGCTGGCGATGGCGGCTCCGGCACGGCCACAAACGAAGCGCGCACCCTGAGCGAAGCGCGCGAACGCGAACAAATTCTCAAATCATTTTCGGAAGAGTAAGAGCATGCTGTTATATACGATTTACCTGGTGGCGATTGTTGCCGAAGCGATGTCCGGCGCCATCATGGGCATGCGACGCGGCATGGATTTGTTCGGCATCTGCATGATCGGCACCGTCACGGCGCTCGGTGGCGGCACCGTGCGCGACGTGCTGCTGGGGCACTATCCGCTGGGCTGGATCGCGCATCCCGAATACCTGCTGTTTACCATCGGCGCGGCCGTCGTCACGGCCTTTGTTGCGCGCTACCTGCATCATCTGCGCGCGATTTTTTTGCTGGTCGATGGACTGGGCCTGGTGGCGTTTTGCGTGATTGGCTGCGACATCGCCATGTCGGCCAAGATGCATCCGGCCATCGTCGTGCTGGCGGGGATGATCACGGGCGTCTTCGGCGGCCTGCTGCGCGATATCCTGTGCAACCAGATTCCCCTGGTGCTGCAGCGCGAAGTGTATGCCACCGTGGCCCTGTTTACGGGCAGCCTGTACGTGGGTCTGCTGTACTTCAAGGTCGACAGCTCCGTGGCGCAGCTGGCTTCCATCGGCGCCGGCTTCCTGTTCCGCTTCCTGGCCCTGCACTTCGAGTGGCGCCTGCCGAATTTCAATGGCGACCGGATTCGCGGTTTTGAGTAAGGCTGTAGTCGCGTGAATATTTTTACGCGCCTTTAACCCCTTTTTCTCCGCCGCTGCGTTTCATGCTTATCACCCCAGCCAAATGGAGCAGAAGCGATGTCCACCGTCCTCAAGATCACCCTGATACTGACTTTGCTGCTGTCGGCGGCCAGCCAGGCCGCTGACACGGCGCCGCGCAAGACCCTGGCGCCGTTCGCCAGCGAGCAGGCCTTGAGCAGCTACCTGCAGCAGTTGCAGGCGCGTCAGGCGGCCCTGCAAAGGGAGCAGCAGCGATTGCAGCGCGCCACGGTTCGATACATGGCGATGACAGCGCCGGCAACGCCCGCCGCTCCCGCGCCGATGGCGGCGAACGTCGTGCCGGCGGCAGCGGCGGAAGCGGCCGAATCCGTCACCAATGTGCAGACGGCAGGCGTGGACGAAGGCGGCATCGTCAAGCTGCATGGCAAGCACCTGGTGATGCTCAGGCGCGGCAAGCTGTTCACCGTGCAGGTGGGGGGCAAGGCCCTGCAGCCCGTCGCGGCGCTCGATGCGTTCGCGCCGGGCAGCGACCCGTCTGGCAGCTGGTATGACGAAATGCTGATCGATGGCGACACGGTGGTGGTGATCGGCTACAGCTACAGCCGTGGCGGCACGGAGATCGGCCTGTTCGACATCGATGCGGACGGCAAGCTGGCGTACCGCTCCACGTATCACTTGCGCTCCAACGATTATTACTCGTCGCGCAATTACGCCAGTCGCCTGGTCGGCAGCAAACTGGTGTTCTATACGCCCCTGTCGCTGAACTTGCACCGGGGCGACCCGTTTGACGGCTTCCCTGCGCTGCGCCGCTGGCGCCCAGACGCCGTGCCGTCCGCCTTCAAGCGCATCGCCCCGGCCACGCGCATCTACCGCACGGATGACGAAGTTGAACCGGGCGCCGGCCTGATCCTGCACACGGTCACCGTGTGCGACCTGGCGCGGCGCGACATGCGCTGCGAAGCGACAGCCGTGATGGGGCCGCAGGGGCGCGTGTTTTATGTGTCGGGCGAATCCGTTTTCGTGTGGACCACCCGCCGGGGCAGCGACTCTGGCGTGTTCCGCCTTCCCCTTGATGGTTCGGCGCCCAGTGCGCTGAAGGTGGCCGGCGCGCCCGTCGACCAGTTCTCGTTCCTGGAAAGCGTTGATGGCCACTTGAACGTTTTGCTGCGCGCCGAAGGCCAGGGCGACGCGATGTGGGATAGCGCGTGGGGGCGCGGCGACCTGGCCTTGCTGCGCGTGCCATTGACGTCGTTTTCCGATGGCCGCGACAGTGCGCCCGCCAGCAGCTACACGCCGTTGCCCGGTGGCGGCGGCGATGGTTTGCAGAACCGCTATGTGGGGTCCTATCTGTTATACGGCAATCCGGGTAATGCAGGACGCCGCAAGGCAGACCAGGCCTGGCCGCGCCAGCCCCTGTATGCCGTGCGCTGGGCTGATGCGGGCACCGTGCAAGCCTTGTCCCTGCCGCATGGCGTGGAGCGCATCGAGGCGTTGGGCAATGACGCCGTGGTGATCGGCGCGCAGGGCAAGGATCTGCACTTCAGCAGCATCCGCCTGGGGAGGCAGGCGGCGATTGCCACGCGTTACATCCGCGCCGATGCGGCGCAGGGCGAGTCGCGCAGCCACGGCTTTTTCTATAAGCCGCAAACGGCCAGCGAGGGCATGATCGGGCTGCCCATCCTGGGCGCGGACGAGCGGCCTGGCCGCAACAGCTCAGCTGCATCCGTTCTCTATCTGCGTAACAGCGGCTTGCAGTTGACGCAACTGGGCGCGCTGGCGGCGCGGCCGGGCCAGGCGCCAGACGACGGCTGCCGCGCTTCCTGCGTGGACTGGTATGGCAATGCGCGGCCCCTGTTCCTGCAGGGCAGGGTCTTCGCCCTGCTTGGCTATGAATTGGTGGAAGGGGCGCTCAAGGAGGGAAAGATCAGCGAAGTGCGCCGTGTCAGTTATGCGCCAGCTGCACGCTGAAGGCGTAGGGAAATTGTCGCTGCCGCGTAGTTCGGCTACACTGGTCCGCATGCCCGACACTTTACTGACCGCGACGGACGAAGATCTGATGCTGCACTACAGCGCCGGCGACCTGCCATCGTTTCGCGAATTGTACCGGCGCCATAGCCAGGGCCTGTACCGCTTCGTGGCCTGGCGTGCGCCGCGCCGCGCGTGGGTGGACGAGATCGTGCAGGATGCGTGGGCCAGCCTGCATGCGGCGCGCACGGGCTACCAGCCGCAGGCGGCCTTCCGCACCTATCTGTATCAGATCGCGCGCAACCGCCTGATCGACCTCCTGCGCCAGCGGGAAGGACAGGCGCACGACGACGCGGGCGAACTGGCGGACGAGGGCGCATCGCCGCAGCAGTCGCTGGAGCAGAAACAGCAGCACGCGCGGCTGCATGCGGCCATTGCGGTGCTGCCGGTGGAACAAAAGGAAGCGCTGGTGCTGCAGCAGTTCAGCGGCATGAGCATCCTCGAGATTGCCGTGGTGACAGGCGCGGAAGCAGAAACCGTCAAGAGCCGGCTGCGCTACGCCATGCAGAAATTGCGCGCGGGCTTGGACAGCGCCGCTGGCGCGGGAGGACAGCCATGAAACCGCACGATACGGATCATCAAGAGCATCACGACGAAGAATTGAATTCACTGCTGGCCAGCCTGCCGCAGCCTGCGCCTTCCAGCGCGCTCGATGCGGCCATTTTGGCGGACGCGGAAAAGGCCTTGCAGCAACCGGTAGCCGCGAACGACAGCGCCGATGGCGTGCTGCGCACCCTGCCGGCGAAGAAGTCGCCCGACTATCTGCAACGCTGGCGCGTACCGCTGGGACTGGCTGCTGCCGTGCTGTTGACGGTCAACCTGATCGGCGTGGACTGGTTGGGCTCGAAGCCGGCGCAATTTCCCGTGGTGGGGGAGCCGCTCATGCAGGAGGTGATGCCCGCTGCGTCGCCCGTGCCGCAAGCTGCCGTCGCCATGGAAAAAATGGCAGCCAAACCGGCGCCGCCGCTCGAACTGGCGCCGCTATCGCCGCCAGCCACGGACATGCATCAGCCAATGCATCAGCCAATGCCGCAGCAAGCCGTCATGCAGGCCGATTCCAGCCTGCAGCACCAGGCACCGGTGCAGCACGCGCTGGGCATGCCCGCTCCCTTCGCGGCCCGCTCCGCGCAGCTGCCGCCGCCGGCCAGGCTCGATGCCGGCGTATGGCTGGTAAAGATCGACGCCTTGTTAACAGCAGGCGAAGGCGCGCTGGCGCGCGAGGAGTGGACGGCGTTCCGACAGGCGTATCCCGACTATCCCGTGGCCGATGAGCTGCGGCAGCGGCTGGAGGAAACGAAGCAGTAGCGCGCTAGACGATACCCTTCCTGCGTTCCCACACGGCGCTGCCGACGAAAATGGCGGCGCAAACCCACATCACGGCCGGCAGGGCGTTCACGCCCACCGACTGCATCAGCACCCCTGTCAGCAGGGGGCCGCCGCCGCTGGTCACGCCCCAGGTAGCGTTGACGATGGCGCTGGCGCTGGTCAGCGACAGGCCCGTGAAGCGCTCGCCGCAGGCCACCAGCGCCAGCATGTAGATGCCGCCCGCCGCCGCGCCCAGCAACAGCAGCAAGGTCCACCACAGCCACGGCGTGCCGACGGCAAACGGCAGCAGCGGCAGCAGCAGGCAGACGGCCACGCCGCAACCGGCGTGCACCCTGGCGCGGCCGAAACGATCGGCCATCCATCCCAGCGCGAATTGCAAACCCGTGTCGCCCACCAGCACCACGCTGGCCGACAGCAGGGCCAGGTCCGTGCCGATGCCGTGCTCCATCGCGTACAGCGGCAGCAAGCTCAATGCCAGGGTATCGAACAGGGCGAAGAAGGCGGCACCGAGCAGTATCATCGGCATGCGCGGCAAGATCAAGGTCCACTTCACGCCGTGTGCTTCAGGTTCGCGTTCCGGGCCGCTGTTCGAGATCAGCATCAATCCCGGTACGGCCAGCAGGAACAGCAGGCCGCAGGCGGCGAAGCTCCAGCTGAGCTTGTCGTTGAAGAGGGCGACGAGGGCAGGGCCGATCAGCTGGAAAAAGGTAAAGCTGGTGGTGTACATGGCCACCACGCGGCCGCGTGAATTGTCGGGCGCCAGGCGGTTGACCCACGCCTCGCCGATGGTAAACAGCACGCCCATGGCAGCGCCGAACAGGAAACGCAGCACGCTCCACGCCAGCAGATGGTCGGTGAACTGCATGGCGATCGTCGCCAGCGAGGCTGCCCATACGGCGCCCAGCATGGTGGCACGCGCGCCGAAACGCCCCACCCAGCGCGAAACGAACGGCGAGGCGGCCAGGATGCCGAGGGCGCTGACGGCCGTGATCATGCCGATGATGTCCGTGCCCACGCCACGCTGGTGCAGCGTCAAGGCGGTGAGCGGCATGGTGGCGCCCAGGCCCAGGCCCACCACGCCGATGCTCACCACAAGGGCGAAGAAGTCGCGCCACGGCATGTGCTTCATGGCTGCCCCCGCAGGGTGAAAAAGGTATTCGGGATGGCTGGAAAACGGTGTGGATGCATGGAAAAGTAAGGGACTTTGCCTGCGGCGCTGGTGTTTGGCGCCGGACGGGCATATGATGATTTTAATAAGGCGATATGGCCAAGCCGTAGTGTAGGCGATGTGTGCCTCCGCTGGCCACGTGTGGCCGTTTTTACTGGCTCTGCTGTACAGTGTAGCGAGCGGCAGCGCTGTCATGGCGCTGTCATTGGATCGTCAAGCCAGTGAGGAAGCCCTATGCGCCGTCCCATCGTTCTCGTTCCTGCCTGCCAGCGCCAGCTTGGCAGCCACGTCTGGCACATGGCGCAGGACAAATACCTGCACGCCGTGCTGCGTGGCGCCGGCTGCATGCCGCTGTTGCTGCCCGCCCTGGGCGCTGACGCCGACCTGGAAGCGGCGCTGCATATCGCCGATGGCGTCATGCTCACCGGTTCGGCCTCGAACGTCGACGCTCGCCTGTATGGCGAAAACATCCTGCAGCCCGACCTGCCGCAAGACCCCGCGCGCGACGCCACCACCTTGCCTTTGATCCGCGCCGCGCTGGCGCAGCAGTTACCCCTGCTCGCCATTTGCCGCGGCTTCCAGGAAGTCAACGTGGCCCTGGGCGGCAGCCTGCACCAGGCCGTGCAGTCGGTGCCGGGCATGCTGGACCACAGGGAGAATGTGCTCGATCCCCTGACGCGCCAGTACGCGCCCGCGCACCGCATCAAGTTGATGCCGGACGGCCTGTTGTCACGCCTGCTGGGGGGCGAGAGCGAAATGATGGTCAATTCTTTGCATGGCCAGGGTATCTCCCGGTTGGCCGATGGCTTGCTGGTGGAAGCCTTGGCCGACGACGGCCTGGTGGAAGCGTATACGGTGGCCAGCGCCGCCGGTTTTGCACTGGCCGTGCAATGGCACCCGGAATGGCAGCTGGAAGACAATCCGCAGTCCATGCGATTGTTCGGCGCCTTTGGCCAGGCTTGCCGCGATTACCAGGAACAGCAGCACAGGAAGAAAGAATGACGACAGGATGACAGCAGAGCAGAAGGGCGCGCCGCCCGCAGCAGGTGGCGCTTGATCAAGACCAACGAGAGGGAAACATGGCAATACGCGAAAATTTCACCTATACGGATATGGATTTGTGGCTCAATGAAAAGCGCGTCACGGAAATCGAGTGCCTGGTACCCGATTTGACGGGCGTGGCGCGCGGGAAGATACTGCCGCGCGGGAAATTCACCCAGGAGCGCGGCATGCGCATCCCGGAAGCAGTACTGGGCATGACGGTGACGGGCAATTACCCGGTCGACGATGGCGGCTACGACCGCGCCATTTCCAGCACCGACCGTGACATGATTTTAAAAGCCGACCCCACCACCATCACCATGGTGCCGTGGGCCACGGACCCCACCGCGCAAGTCATCCACGACTGCTATTTTGCCGACGGCATGCTGGTCGATTTTGCTCCCCGCTCCGTGCTGCGGCGCGTGCTGAAACTGTATGCGGACAAGGGCTGGCAGCCCGTGGTGGCGCCCGAACTGGAGTTCTACCTGACGGCGAAAAACACCGACCCCGATTTGCCCTTGAAGCCGCCCATCGGGCGCAGCGGCCGCGCCGAGACCAGCCGCCAGGTGTACAGCATCGACGCCGTGAACGAGTTCGATCCCCTGTTCGAGGATATCTACGATTACTGCGAACTGATGAACCTGGACGTCGACACCCTGATCCATGAGATTGGCGCGGGGCAGATGGAAATCAATTTCCTGCACGGCGACCCCCTGGGGCTGGCAGACAAGGTGTTCTTCTTCAAGCGCACCCTGCGCGAAGCGGCTTTAAAGCATGATATGTACGCCACCTTCATGGCCAAGCCCATGGCCGGCGAGCCGGGGTCCGCCATGCACGTGCACCAGAGCGTCGTCGATGCGAAGACGGGCCTGAACATCTTCAGCAACGAGGACGGTTCGGCCGCACCCATCTTCAAGCATTACATCGCGGGATTGCAGCGCTACATGCCATCGGCGATGGCCATCGTCGCGCCCTATGTAAACTCTTACCGCCGCATCGTGCGCCACACGGCCGCGCCCATCAACATCCAGTGGGGCCTGGATAACCGCACCGTGGGTTTTCGCGTGCCCGAGTCGGGCGTGCAGGACCGCCGCGTGGAAAACCGCATCATTGGCGCCGACGCCAATCCCTATCTGGCCCTGGCCGTTACCCTGGCCTGCGGCTACCTGGGCATGACGGAGCAGCTGGAAGCGACGCCGATGATGGAGGGCAGCGCCTATGACATGAAATTCGAACTGCCGCAAGGCTTGCCCGAAGCCCTGCAACTGCTGCGCGCGGAAGACAAGCTGCGTACGGTGCTGGGCGAGCGCTTCATCGACGTGTATGCAGCCATCAAGGATCTGGAGCACCAGGAATTCATGACGGTGATCAGCCCTTGGGAACGCGAACATTTACTGTTGCATGTCTAAGAAAGGAACAGCATGAGCACAACAAACAATCCGCTGGCGCCGAGCGCCGCCCTGGTCGCCTCCGTGGCGCAGAAAAACGCGGCGCCGCAGGTGTATGACACGGCCGCCATCCAGCACATGGACTCGGCCCACTACCTGCATCCATTCACCGATTTCCAGGACCTGGCAAGCAAGGGCGCCAGGGTGATGGTGCGCGGCGACGGCGTCTACCTGTGGGATAGCCAGGGCAAGAAAATCGTCGATGGCATGTCGGGCCTGTGGTGTGTGAACGTGGGTTATGGCCGCACCTCGATCTCGCAAGCCGTGTACCGGCAGATGGAGACGCTGCCCTTCTATAACAGCTTCTTTGGCACGACGAACGTGCCGGCCGCGCAACTGGCGGCCAAGCTGGCGCAAATTTCTCCGCCGCAGTTCCAGCATGTGTTCTTCACCGGCTCCGGCTCGGAAGGCAACGACACGAATTTGCGCATGGTGCGCCGCTACTGGGACATCCTCGGTTACAAGGAGCGCCACACCATCATCAGCCGCCATAATGCCTATCACGGCAGCACGGTGGCGGGAGCGTCGCTGGGTGGCATGGACGGCATGCATGCGCAGGGCGGCTTGCCGATACCCGGCATCGCGCATATCGGCCAGCCGAATTACCTGGAGTCGGGCCACGGCTTGACGCCCGAGCAATTCGGCGTAAAGGCGGCTGGCTGGCTGGAAGAAAAAATCCTGGAAATCGGCGCCGACAAGGTGGCCGCCTTCATCGGCGAGCCGGTGCAGGGCGCGGGTGGCGTCATCATCCCTCCATCGACCTACTGGCCCGAAATTCAACGCATCTGCGACAAGTACGGCATTTTGCTCATCGCCGATGAAGTCATCTGCGGCTTCGGCCGCCTGGGGCGCTGGTTCGGCTCCGAACTGTTCGGCATCAAGCCCGACTTGATTACCTTTGCCAAGGGTGTCACTTCGGGCTATGTGCCCCTGGGCGGCGTGCTGGTGGGGGACAGGGTGGCCAAGGTGCTGATCGAGCAGGGCGGCGAATTCACGCACGGTTTCACGTATTCGGGCCACCCCGTGGCCTGCGCTGCGGCGCTGGAAAACATCCGCATCATCGAGGAAGAGCAGCTGGTGGCGAAGGTGGCAGACGACACGGGCCCATACCTGAAACAGTGCTTCGCCAGCCTGGGCGAACATCCGCTGGTCGGTTATGCGGACAGCTGCGGCCTGGTGGCGGGCCTGAACCTGGTGCGCAAGAAGGGCGCCACCGTGCATGACAACGAGTTGTTCGACGAGGGCCAGGGCGTGGGCATGCTCTGTCGCGCCCACATGTTCGACAACGGCGTCATCATGCGCGCCGTGGGCGAACGCATGATCGTCGCCCCGCCGCTGGTCATGACGCGCGCGCAGATCGATGAAATGGTGGGCTTGATACGCCTGTGCCTGGACAAGACGTATGCGGACGTAAAGGCGAAGGGCTGGGTGTAGGTTTTTGTCCCATTTTGCCGCCTGCTGCGCATTTTTGGAGCGCATTGGCGGCAGTTCCGCTAAACTTCCATCTTGGCCGCTCCTGAAGCGGCCAGTTTTTCATTTTGATACCCTCTTACCCTGAAGCTACCCACACATGACGATAGCAACACCCTTTGCTTCGGCCAGCGACGCCCCGGCGCCTTTCTTGCTGATTGATCAACTGGTCAAGGAATTCGATGGCGTACGCGCCGTCAATGATATTTCCGTGACAATCAACAAGGGCGAGATCTTCGCCCTGCTGGGCAGTTCAGGTTGTGGCAAGTCGACCTTGCTGCGCATGCTGGCCGGTTTCGAGACGCCGACGTCGGGACGCATCGCCCTGGCGGGCAACAGCATCGTCGATGTGCCGCCGCATCAGCGGCCCATCAATATGATGTTCCAGTCGTATGCGCTGTTCCCCCATCTGTCCGTGTGGGACAACATCGCCTTCGGCCTGCGCCGCGACGGCTTGCCGAAAGCGGAAGTGGCGGCGCGAGTCGAGCAGATGCTGGCGCTGGTGCAGCTGGGCCAATACGCGAAGCGCAAGCCGCACCAACTGTCGGGCGGGCAGCAGCAGCGCGTGGCGCTGGCGCGTAGCCTGGCCAAGCGGCCGCAATTGCTGCTGCTCGACGAGCCGCTGGGCGCGCTCGACAAGAAACTGCGCGAGCGCACGCAGATGGAACTGGTCAACATCATCGAACAGGTGGGCGTCACCTGCGTGATGGTCACGCACGACCAGGATGAAGCCATGAGCATGGCCACGCGCATCGCCGTCATGAGCGAAGGGCGCATCCTGCAGGTGGGCGCGCCCGGCGAAATCTACGAGACGCCGAACTGTCGTTTCGTGGCTGACTTCATCGGCAGCGTCAACCTGTTCGACGGCCGCATCACGCAGGACGAACCCGATCACGTTGTCATCGCCACGCCCGATGGCGAGCATTATGTCTCGCACGGCATCACGGGCAACCTGGGGATGGATGTCTCGGTGGCCGTGCGGCCCGAAAAAATCGGCATCCAGATCGAGCCGCCCGCTCTGGCAGAGCGCGCGTCGCCTGCGGAAGACGGCTACAACTGCGCCCAGGGCGTAATCGTCGCCATGGCGTATTTTGGCAATGAAACCAGCTACCATGTGCGCCTCGACAGCGGCACGGTGGTGAAAGTATCGCGCACCAACGCGGCCCGCCATGACGCCGCGCGCCTCGAACGCGAACAGCGCGTGTGGGTGTGGTGGGACGGCGCCGATATCGTCGTGCTGACGAGCTGAGGCCCGCATGACATCCATTCTGCAATCGCTGCGTAAGCTTGTTACCTTGCGCTGGGCAAGGGGGAGCAATGCGGGCCGCAACGCCGTCATCGCCGTGCCTGCACTATTCCTCGCGGCCGCCTTCCTGCTGCCCTTCCTGATCGTGCTGCGCATCAGCCTATCCGACATGGACACGGCGGGCAGCCCCTTCGGCGGCCTGCTGTCGTATGTCGACGGCATCGTCGTGCTGAAGGTCAAAATCGCCAACTACCTGTTCATCGCGGCCGATGAACTGTATCTGCTCACCTATCTCAGCTCCCTGAAATATGCGGCCATCACCACCGCCATCTGCCTGTTTATCGGCTATCCCTTCGCCTACTTCATGGCGCGCGCCAGGCCATCCATCCGGCCCGTGCTGATGATGCTGGTGATGCTGCCGTTCTGGACCTCCTTCCTGCTGCGCGTGTATGCGTGGAAGGGCATCCTGGCCAACCACGGCTTGCTCAACGACCTGCTGATCGCGCTGGGCATCGTGCAAGAACCGCTGCACATGATGAACACTTCGTTTTCGCTGGTGGTCGGCATGGTGTACGCCTATCTGCCCTTCATGATTTTGCCCCTGTATGCGAATCTGGTGAAAATGGACATGCGCTTTCTGGAAGCGGCGGCCGACCTGGGCGCCACGCCTATGCAAGCGTTCTGGCGCATCACCGTGCCCCTGTCGAGGTCGGGCATCATCGCCGGCGCCATGCTGGTGTTCATTCCTTCCGTGGGCGAATACGTGATTCCCGAGTTGCTGGGCGGCCCGGAAACGTTGATGATCGGCCGTGTGCTGTGGGATGAATATTTCACCAATAACGACTGGGCCATGGCGTCGTCGGTGACGGTGCTGGTGGTCTTGCTGATCCTCGTGCCGATGGCGATTTTTAACAAGTACAAGACGGATCAAGGCGCGGAGAAACAGGCATGAACGGACGCACCTTTTTACAGCGCTGGTTTGGCCGCGGCTGGCTCTCGCTCGGTTATTTGTTCCTCTACCTGCCCATCATCGTGCTGATCGTCTTCTCGTTCAACAGCTCGCGCCAGGACATGGTGTGGAGCGGTTTTTCGCTGCGTTGGTATAGCGAGTTGATGAGCGATACGGAAATCATCTCGGGCTTCGGCCTGTCCTTGAAGATCGCCTTCCTGTCGGCCACCTCGTCCGTTATCCTCGGCACCTTCGCCGCCTTTGCCTTGAGCAGCTACCAGCGCTTCCGTGGCCGCACCGTGTTTTCCGCCATGGTCAGCGCGCCGCTCGTGATGCCGGAGGTGATCATCGGCCTGTCCCTGCTGCTGATGCTGGTGTCCATGCAAAAAGTCTTCGGCTTCCCCGAGCGGGGCGTGCTGACCATCTGGCTCGGCCACACCCTGCTGGGCATGGCGTATGCGGCCGTGGTGGTGCAATCGCGCCTGCAGGAAATGAGTAAATCGTTGGCTGAGGCGGCCATGGATCTGGGCTGCCGCGCACACCAGGTCTTCTTCCTCGTGACCTTGCCGAACATCACGCAGGCCCTGGCATCGAGCTGGCTGCTGACATTCACCCTGTCGCTGGACGACGTGGTGCTGTCGGCTTTCCTGTCCGGTCCCGGTTCGACGACGATGCCGCTGGTGATCTTTTCGCGCGCGCGCCTGGGACTCGATCCGCGCGTGAATGCGATTGCGGCGCTGACTATCCTGGTGGTGACGCTCGCCGTGATCGCGTATGCCGTGATGCTGGCGCGCGCCGACCGGAAACGCCGCAGGCAGTTGTCTGCGACCTATTCTTCAGACTAGGAGTAAGCTGGCGTTTTCACCTTGCAGGAGACGACCATGACGGAAAACACCAGCTGGCATGCACGGGCAGCAGCGCTCACGATCGATGGCCGCGCCTTCATCAACGGCGAGCGCGCCTGGGCCAGGTCCGGCCAGACCTTCGATAATCTGTCTCCCATCGATGGGCGCATGCTGGGGCAGGTAGCCCGCTGCGATGGCGCGGACGTGGATGCGGCCGTGCAGGCCGCCCGCGCCGCTTTTGAGGACCGCCGCTGGGCAGGGAAATCACCCGCGCAGCGCAAGCGCGTGCTGATCAAGTTCGCCGACCTGGTGCAACAGAATGGCCCCGAGCTGGCCTTGCTGGAAACCCTGGACATGGGTAAGCCGATCAAGTACAGCCAGAGCGTGGACGTGGGCGCCACGGCCAACTGCCTGCGCTGGTATGGCGAAGCGATCGACAAGGTCTACGACGAAATCGCACCGACTCCCGCCAACAGCCTGGCCCTGATCACGCGTGAACCGGTGGGTGTCGTTGCCGCCATCGTGCCGTGGAACTACCCGATGATCATGGCCGCCTGGAAGATCGCGCCGGCCCTTGCGGCCGGTAACAGCGTGATCTTGAAACCGTCCGAAAAGTCGCCGCTGACGGCGCTGCGTCTGGCCGACATCGCGCTGGAAGCGGGCGTGCCGGCCGGCGTGCTGAACGTGTTGCCAGGTTACGGCAACGAGGCCGGCGCCGCGCTGGCGCTGCACATGGATGTCGATTGCATCGGCTTTACGGGTTCCACGCGTACGGGCAAACTGATCGTGCAGATGGCGGGCCAGTCGAATTTGAAACGGGCCTGGACGGAACTGGGCGGCAAGTCCGCCAACATCGTTTGCGCCGATTGCCCTGACCTGGACAAGGCCGTGGCGGCCGCCATCGGTTCCATCTTTTTCAACCAGGGTGAAAGCTGCAACGCGCCTTCGCGTTTGTTCGTGGAAGCCTCGATCAAGGAAGAATTCCTGGCCAAGGCATTGGCCATGCTGCCCCGTTTCCAGCCAGGCGATCCGCTCGACGAAGCCACCGTCATGGGCGCCATCGTCGACGCCACACAGATGCAAACGGTGATGGGCTATATCGCGGCCGGCAAGAACGAAGGCGCGCAGTTGCTGGGCGGCGGCGAGGCCGTGCGCGCGGAGACGGGCGGTTACTACGTGCAGCCGACCATCTTCGGCGTGGACGCCGGCATGACGATCGCGCGCGAAGAGATCTTCGGGCCCGTGCTGTCCGTGCTGGGCTTTACGGATATCGCCGAGGCGGTGAAGCAGGCCAATGCCACGCCATACGGCTTGCAGGCAGCCGTGTGGACGTCCGACATCAGCAAGGCGATCCAGACGGCGCGCGCCCTGCGTGCGGGCACCGTGCACGTCAACCAGTACGACGGCGACGACATCACCGTGCCGTTCGGCGGTTACAAGCAGTCGGGCAATGGGCGCGACAAGTCGCTGCACGCGCTGGACAAGTACACGGAGCTGAAGACGACGTGGATACAGGTGGGATAATTTCTATAATGGTACTTAAAGGGGCTAATTAATGGTGTTGATGGCTTAAAATAGTTCTTTTAGGGGCCATTATATTTTCCATGGCGAGGTATTTGTGAGAATTTGGATCGTATAAGTGCTAATTTAAGGATAAATTGATCACAATTAGCTACTATAAGATCCAGTGGAGCCGCCATGCAGTGCCATTTTCAAATTTTTCATGATGATGCGTGGCACGATTGCGCATCGCTGACTTTGCTTGAGCCGGCAGGCGGCAATCCACGCACCGGTGCCCTGTTCGAGTATGACCTCGATTATGCTTTCTTCACGCTTGAGAGTGGACCTGTCTCGCTGCGTTTCCCTGTCACGGCAGAAATGCAGAAGCTGGCGCAATGGCCAGCCTTTCTCTTTGACCTGATTCCCCAGGGAAGCGGACGGACATATCTGCTTGGGCAGCTTCAACTGGCCGATGGTCCGGCTGCCGATTTTCCGCTGGCGTGTGCCGGTGCATTCAATCCCGTCGGGCGCGTGCGCATCGCCGAGGCCGTGCAGTACTACGCACGACATATGAATCGTCACGACAAGGGCAAGCCGCTGTCAGGCTTTTCACTGGATGAGATCATAGGTCGCGGCGATGCCTTCAATGAGCGCATGCTGAGGCATGGCATGCTGGCCGCCGGCAGCCTGGGGGTGCAAGGAGCGGCACCGAAATATCTGCTGACCACAGACCATGCTGGTCTCTGGCATGCCGACGGCGCCCTGGCGGACCAGTACGCGGCTGCCCATTTCATCGTCAAGCGTCCGCGCGGAAAGACCGCCAGCGACGCCAAGGTATTGAGAAATGAAGCCGCGTACATGACTGTGGCGCGCGCAGTGGGCTTGCGCACCGAAGGCCAACTGCGCTATCAGGACGATACCTTGTTCATTCCCCGTTTTGATCGCCGCATCCGGGATGGAAAAGTGCTGCGACTGCATCAGGAGAGCGCCGCTTCGCTGGCAGGTGTCGTTGGCTTTGATGCCACGCCCAGCCAGTTCGACCTATTGCAGGCGCTGCGCGCCGTCGTCAGCGACAAGACGGCGGAAACCATTGAATTTCTCAAACGCGACATCTTGAACCTGGCCATGCGCAATACCGACAATCACGCACGCAATACGGCGGTACAGCAAGTCGGTGCCGAGGTGCGCCTCACGCCGCTGTTCGATTTTGCGCCGATGTACCTGGACCCGGATGGCATTCCACGCGCGGTGCGCTGGTATCACCCCGATACCAGGAACGAGCTGCATGACTGGACGACGATACTGGCCACGATCGGCATGCCGGACGTGGAGCGCCAGCAGGTCCGTCTCGCGCTATACGGATTTGCCCAGCAACTGGCTGCGTTGGAGCAGCATATGCAGGAGGCAGGCGTGGATGATGACATCATTGCTTTCCTCCGGCCACATATCGCCGGGCAGATCGAACAGCTCAAGGCATTGGGAGAGCACTGACATGGCGCGTACAAAAAAGACCGTTGACAAGGAAGCGTTGCGGCAGCGCCGGGCGGTACTTTACGCAGCCATTGAAGCAGGCGCCGTCACGCTACAGCACGCCGTCAGGGAAATGCGCGCCATCTCGCGCCTGACGCAGGCCCAATTTGCGGAACACCGAGGGGTCAGCCTGAAAACCATCAAGGAGATCGAGAGCGGCAAAGGCAATCCGACCATCCAGACGCTGAACCGACTCGGGCAGTTCTTTGGACTGGAGGTGGCGTTTGTACGCACCGAAACGCTGCGCGAAAAAAAAGTCGCCCCGGTGAGTGCCGGGGCGATATCGCCTCAATAGGCTAGATCAGAAGATCAGAAGCAGTGTTCCAGCGCCGGGAAGCTGCCATCCTTGACGGCTTTCACATAGACGGTGACGGCGTCGTCGATGCTGGCAGCGCCTTCCATGAAGTTGCGCACGAAGCGCGCCTTGCGGCCTGGGAACACGCCCAGCATGTCGTGCATGACGAGCACCTGGCCCGAGCAGTCGGGACCGGCGCCGATGCCGATGGTGGGGATCGTCAGCATGTCGGTCACTTCCTTGCCCAGCTGCGATGGCATGGCTTCCATCAGCACGATGGCGGCGCCCGCGTTTTGCAGCACCAGCGCGTCGTTCTTCAGTTCCGCAGCGCTTTCCGTGCTCTTGCCCTGCACTTTATAGCCGCCCAGTTGGTGCACCGATTGCGGCGTCAGGCCGATGTGGGCGCAGATGGGGATGCCGCGCTCGGTGAGGAAGCGGACGGTCTCGGCCAGCCAGGCGCCGCCTTCGATCTTGACCATGTGCGCGCCCGCCTGCATCAGGATGACGGCGTTGGCGTAGGCTGTTTCAGGCGTGCCGTATGCGCCGAACGGCAGGTCGGACATGATCATGGCCGACTTGGCGCCGCGCGCCACGGACGCCGTGTGGTAAGCCAGTTCGGCCATGGTGACAGGCAGGGTGGAGTTGTGGCCATTGCAGACCATGCCGAGCGAATCGCCGATCAGCAGGATCTCCACGCCGCAGCGGTCCATCAGGGACGCGAAGCTGGCGTCATAGCAGGTCAGCATGGAGATCTTTTCACCGGCGGCGCGCAACGTGGCCAGGGTGTGGATGGTCACGGCCTTGTTGGCGACAGGCTTGGATGGCGCCGGCACCGGTGTGGTGGCCTTGTCTTTTGCGGCCAGATCTGTTCCTTGCAAATAAGCGGACATAGGTATTCTCTAGAGTGAAAGGAGGGTGATGCGATTGCGACGCCGCTAGTGTAGTACTTTATGCGGCGTGCTGCAGGAGCGGCATTGTAGAGGATGGGAGCACAACGGTTCAGAGCTGGCTGATGACCTGGTCAGCGACGCTTGCCAGGTAGCCTTGCGCCGGGCCGAGTCCCGGCACGACGATAGCCGGCGCCAGGGCCAGCAGCGGCACCAGCACGAAGGCGCGCTCGGTGATGCGCGGATGCGGCACCGTCAGCGTGGCGCTGGCGATGTGTTCGTCGCCGTACAGCAGCAAGTCCAGGTCCAGCGTGCGCGGGGCGTTGCGATAGGGCCGCTCGCGTCCGTGTGCCGCCTCGATGGCGTGCAGTGCCAGCAGCAGTTCCTCTGCCGGCAGGGTGGTCGTGATGCGCGCCACGGCGTTGATGTAGTCGTCACCGCTCGAAGCGATGGGCGCCGTGCGGTAGCTGGCCGATGCGTCGATCAGCGAGGCGCCGGGCAGGCGCGCCAGGCGCGCGATCGCATCTTGCACATTCGCGCGCGCATCGCCCAGGTTGGCGCCGATGCCGATGTAGGCGGTTACCGCTGGCAGTGCGTCCATTATTCGTCGCCGGTGCTGCCCGTGGTGTTGCCACCGCCCGTGCCGGTCTTGCTGCGCGTGCTGCGGCGTGGCGGACGCTTCTTCTTGGTTGCGCCCGGCGCGGCATTGGCGCTGACGAGCAGCGCTTCGCGCGTTTCCTCGTCGCCTTCATAGAACGCCGTCCACCATTCGCCGATGTCCATGTCGATCTCGCCCGAGGCGCAGCGCAGCAGCAGGAAGTCGTAGCCGGCGCGGAAGCGCAGGTGTTCCAGCAATTTGTACGGTGCCTTGCCAACCCGGCGCTCGAAGCGCGGCTGCATCGACCAGATGTCGCGCATGTCGGAACCGATCTTGCGTTGCAAGGCGAGTTTTTCCGTTTGCGAATCGAGCACGTCGTCGGCCGCCAGGTGCAGCGCGGGGATGGTCGATTCGCCGGCGGCGCGGTAGGCCGTCCATTTTTCCAGCACCTGGTGCCACAGCAGCGAGGCAAACAAAAAGCCTGGCGAGACGGTCTTGCCGGCGGCGATGCGCTGGTCCGTGGCATCCAGCGCCAGGGTGACGAATTTCGCGCCCAGCGGCTGTTCCAGCACCACGTCGAGCAGCGGCAGCAGGCCGTGATGCAAGCCTTCCTTGCGCAGCTGCTGCAAACAGGCCAGCGCGTGGCCGCTCATCAGCAGTTTCAGCATTTCGTCGAACACGCGCGGCGCCGGCACATTGTTGATCAGCGGCGCCATGATGGGAATCGGTGCGGCCGTGTGCGGCTCGATGGTGAATTTCAGCTTGGCGGCGAAGCGCACCACGCGCAGCATGCGCACGGGGTCTTCGCGGTAGCGCTCTTCCGGCTTGCCGATCATGCGCAGGGTCTGGGCGCGGATATCTTCCACGCCGCCATGGTAATCCAGCACTTCCTGCGTGGCCGGGTTGTAGTACATGGCGTTGATGGTGAAGTCGCGGCGCAGCGCATCTTCGTGCTGCAGACCGAAGGTGTTGTCGCGCAGGACGCGGCCATGTTCATCCTTGGGCGCTGAATCGGCGCCGGCGCCGCGGAAGGTCGTCACTTCCAGCAAATCCTGGCCGAACATCACGTGCACGATCTGGAAGCGCTTGCCGATGATGAAGGCGCGGCGGAACAATCGCTTGACCTGTTCCGGCGTGGCGTTGGTGGCGATGTCGAAGTCTTTCGGTTTGACGCCCAGCAGCAGGTCGCGCACGGCACCGCCGACGACGAAGGCTGCGAAGCCCGCTTCCTGCAGGCTGCTGGTGACGCGGATGGCATTCGACGACACCAGTTTCGGGTCGATTCCGTGTTGCGCAGAACCTAGCACGATGGGTGCCGTGGTGTCGCGCGCTGCCTCTTTTTTAACGCCGAGGATCTTGCGGATGAATTTTTTAATCATTGAATAAATGGAGTGATGGCCAGCCGTGGAGGGATGCGTGTGCGCTCAAAGCGGTGTTGGGATTGGTTGCGACCGGGTGGGTCACGACCGACAGCAGGGGAATGTCGTTGTGCGAATCGCTGTAAAAGTAGCTGCGCTCGAACTGCCCCAGTTCCTTGCCCAACTTTTCCAGCCAGGCATGGGTGTGGGTCAGTTTGCCCGCGCCCAGGGTCGGCGTGCCTACCAGCTTGCCCGTGACATTGCCTTCGTCGTCATATTCGGGCATGGCCGCCAGCAGATGCTCGACGCCCAGCGCATCGGCGATGGGCTTGGTGATGAAATGGTTGGTGGCCGTGACGATGGCCAGCAGGTCGCCCGCGTCCTGGTGCTGTTTCAGCAGTGCCACGACTTCCGGGCGGATCGCCGGCAAGACCACTTCGGCCATGAATTGCCGGTGCAGCGTTTCCAGGCGTTCGCGCGGGAATTGCGCCAGGGTGCCGAGGGAGAATTCCAGATATTCCACCGGATCGAGCGTGCCGGCCTGGTATTGCGCGAAAAATTCGTCGTTGCGGCGGGTGAATTCGGCGGCGTCCACGGCACCGATGCGTACCAGGAATTCGCCCCACTCGTGATCCGAGTCGATGGGCAGCAGGGTGTGGTCGAGGTCAAACAGGGCCAGATTCATCATTCTTTCGCTTCCGCCTGCAGCAACTCGCGCAACAATGGCAAGGTGATCGGGCGTTGGGTTTCAAGGGAGTAGAGGTCGAGAGAGTCCAGCATCGTCGACAGCGAACGCATGTCGCGCCGGAAATGGGACAGCAGATAGGGTAACACGCCCGGCGACAAGGTCAAACCGCGGGTGGTGGCAGCCTGGGTCAGGGCGGCGATTTTTTCATCGTCGGTCAAGCCGTGGATTTGATAGATCAGGCCCCAGCCCATGCGCGTGCGCAAGTCTTCGCGCACCGGCAGCACGGCCGGCGGCACGGCGCCGCTGCATACCATGAACGCCTTATTGGCGCGGATTTCATTGAACAGGGCAAAGGCATCGATCTGCGCCAGCGGCGACAGCTTTTCGCAGTCGTCGAGCAGGTACAAATCCACGTCAGGCGAATACACGAATTCGGACTCGATCGAGAACGGCGAAATATAGCGCGCGCGCTCGGTGCTGGCCAGGGCCTTGAGCAGATGGCTCTTGCCGGCGGCCAGTTCGCCCCACAGGTAGGCAAAATGTTCGCGCGAGGTGCGCGCGGCGAACTGGCGCATCAGCTGCGCCACTTCGGCATTTTGTCCCACCTCGAAGGTATCGAGGCTGTGCGCCTGGTCTGTGCCTAAATCGAGCACCAGTTGTTTCATGGCGTACGCCTTGTCCTGTTTTTCATTACTGCGTATGCGTCGTCGTCGCTGTTGTTAGTTTCATATTGTAGCCGTATCGGGTACCTTGTCATGCATTATAGAAGCTGCTGGAGAGGTAGTGGCGTCTTAGATGCTTAAAAGCGACCATCAGGATGGCAGAAGCGGGTAAAGCGAGCAAAACGCCGACGAAACCGAATAGTTGTCCGAAGGCCAGTAAGGCGAAGATCACGGCCAGCGGGTTCAGGCCGATGCGTTCGCCCACCAGGCGCGGCGTGAGGAAAAAGCCTTCGATGAGCTGGCCGCAGCCGTAGATGACGGCGACGGCGATCACGCCGCTCCAGTCGGCAAATTGCAGCAGGGCGGCGATCAGCGCCAGCATCAGCCCCAGGCCGAAGCCCAGGTAGGGGATGAACACCAGCAAGCCCGTGATGATGCCCACCGGCAATGCCACTTCAAAACCGGCGATGGCCAGCGTCGCCGAGTAATACGTGGCCAGCACCAGCATGACGAGCAACTGGCCGCGCAGGTATTGCGCCAGCAGGGTGTCGACTTCCTGCGCCATGCCCACCGTGCGGCCGACCCAGCGGCGCGGCACGGCGCCGGCGATGCGCGCCAGCATCGGGTGCCAGTCCAGCAACAGGTAGAACAGCACCACGGGAATCAGCACCACGGTGGCCAGCCAGCCCAGCACGGCTGTGCCGCCGATGCGCGCCGACGCCAGCACGGTGCTCCAGATTTCATCGCCACTGGTGGCCATCTGCTGGCTCAGCATGCGTTTGATGCCCGTGCCGTCGAGGCGCACGCGTATGCCCAGGTCGCGCAGTTTCGGCGCCAGGAAGTCGTTCGCCTTGTTCAGAAATTGCGGGATTTGCGCCTGCAGCAAGGGAATTTCCTTTTGCAATACCGGCACGACGATCAGCACCAGCGCTGTCATGGCGAGGAAAAACAACACTACGACGACCAGCACCGCCAGCGGACGGGGCACGTAAAAACGCCGGTAGTGCAGGCGTTGCAATCGGTCCACGCCGGGATTGAGCACGTAGGCGAGGATGGCGGCGGCCAGGAAGGGCGTCAGTATGGGCCCCAGGCTGACGAGCAGCAGCAAGAATGCCAGCCAGACCGCGATCCAAAATGCTGTTTGCTTCTGTTCGGCGGTGAGGGCGAATGGCATGTAGTTTGTGCTGTTGCGTTAAAAAAAGGCAGTTAATTACGAAACTGCGGGGCAGTTTGATAAAATAGCGTCTTGATCGACCGAATTCACCCGCTGGCGCCCTGCCGCACGATGTTGAAAAACATGTTCGCGCGCGTGCCGGCGGGTATCCGCCTTCTATTTTACCGCCTCCGCTGCCACCACACCATGAACCAGACTTCTAATGTTTCCCTTTCCTACCGTGACGCTGGCGTCGATATCGACGCAGGCGACGCTTTAGTCGAAGCAATCAAGCCGTTTGCCAAGCGCACCCTGCGCGAAGGCGTGATGGGCGGCCTGGGCGGTTTTGGCGCCATGTTTGAAATCAGCAAGAAGTACAAGGAACCGGTGCTGGTCTCGGGCACCGACGGCGTGGGCACGAAATTGCGCCTGGCGTTCGAACTGAACCGCCACGACACGGTCGGCATCGACCTGGTCGCCATGAGCGTCAACGACATCCTGGTGCAAGGTGCCGAGCCCCTGTTCTTCCTCGACTACTTCGCTTGCGGCAAGCTGGACGTGGCGATCGCCACCGACGTCATCAAGGGCATCGCCCAGGGTTGCGAGCAAGCGGGTTGCGCGCTGATCGGCGGCGAAACGGCGGAAATGCCGAGCATGTACCCGGCCGGCGAATACGACCTGGCAGGTTTTGCCGTCGGCGCCGTGGAAAAATCGAAAATCATCGACGGCAGCAAGATCGCCCCGGGCGACGTGGTGCTGGGCCTGGCCTCGTCGGGCGTGCACTCGAACGGTTACTCGCTGGTGCGCAAGATCATCGAAGTGGCCAAGCCTGACCTGGAAGGCGACTTCCACGGCCGCAAACTGGCCGACGTGCTGATGCAGCCGACGCGCATCTACGTCAAGCCGCTGCTGGCGCTGATGGATGCTATGGAAGTGAAGGGCATGGTGCACATCACCGGTGGCGGCCTGGTGGAAAATATTCCGCGCGTGCTGCAGCCTGGCCTGGTGGCCGAGCTGGACTCGAAGGCATGGACCATGCCACCGCTGTTCACGTGGCTGCAGCAGCACGGCGGCGTGGCTGACGCCGAAATGCACCGCGTCTTCAACTGCGGCATCGGCATGACCGTCATCGTCTCGCAGGAAAACGCGGACGCCGCCATCGCCCAATTGCAAGCGGCCGGCGAAAGCGTCTCGCGCATCGGCACCATCCGCGCGCGTAACGGTGACGAGCACCAGACCATCGTTATCTAAGTTTTAGCACGCACAGAAAAGGCAGGCACTCGCGAGAGGCCTGCCTTTTTTTATGTCCAGATATCTTACCTTGCATGCACCGGCTTCCTGCTGCCTTCCTGCTGCGAGCCGCCCTTGCCGATCATGGCCACGCTGACGGCCGAGACGAGGGAGGCGAACAGGATGTAGCCGACGATGTGCCATGGTTCGCCATTCCCCGTTTTCAACAGGTAGGTGGCGATGATGGGCGTCAGGCCGCTGGCGAAGATGCCGGAGAACTGGTAGACGAAGGAGATGCCCGTGTAGCGCACCTTGGCATCGAACAGGTCGCAGAACAGGGCCGCTTCCGGGCCATACACGGCCGAATACAGCACGCCCAGCGGGATGATCACGGAACACCACAGCAGCAGCGGATTGTCGGCGTGATTGAGCATGATCCAGAAGGCGGGTATCGATGACAAGCCGGTGATCAATGCACCCCAGAAAAACACCTTGCTGCGGCCGATGCGGTCCGACAGTCGGCCAAAGAAGGGGATGCAGAAGCACATCACGACAGCCGACGCCATCACGCCCATCAGCGCTTCCGTGCGGGCGATCTTGATGGTGTTGGTCAGATAAGTGATGGAAAACACGCCGAAGATATTGAAGAACACGCCGTCGATATAGCGCGCGCCCATGCCTTTTAATACATTGCCCGGATAGCGCTTCAACAGGTCGAAAAACGGGATCTGCGTTTCCGCATTCTTTTCCTTGACGGCCTGGAATTCCGGCGTTTCCATGACGTTCAGGCGTATCCACATGCCGATGAAGACGAGGGCTGCCGACAGGATGAAGGCGACGCGCCAGCCCCAGGACAGGAACTGCGCATCGCTCAAGCTGTACGACAGGATGGCCACCACGCCGGAGGCGAGGCACAGGCCGATGGCCAGGCCGATCTGCGGCAGGCTGGCATAGAAGCCGCGCTCCTTGGACGGCGCATATTCATACGCCATCAGCACGGCACCACCCCATTCGCCACCGAGGCCGATGCCCTGCAGCACGCGCAGGAACAGCAACAGGCCCGGCGCCCAGTAGCCGATGTGCTCATACGTCGGCAGCACGCCGATCAGGAAGGTAGAGATTCCCATGATCATCAGGGTCATCACCAGCATGCTCTTGCGGCCGATCTTGTCGCCGAAGTGGCCGAAGATCACGCCGCCGATGGGGCGCGACAAAAAGCCCACGGCGAAGGTGCCGTAGGCCAGCATGGTCGAGACGAGCGGATCGCCGCCCGGGAAATACAGTTTGCTGAATACGATGCCGGCCACGACGCCGTACAGGAAAAAATCATACCACTCGATGGTGGCGCCGATCACGCTGGCCATCACGACTCTCCGTAGCTCTTTGGCCTTTTTCGGGTTGTTGGGATTGTTGTCCATATCTAGTCTCCAATCGATATCGATTATGTGTGTTTTTTTGATGCTCGGCTTGTCGCCGAGTCATTGGGGGCGGGCCCGTCTGCCCGCCGTTGGCATCCTCCTTGCTGAGGTGAAATGGGGCGCGGACTAGGCGGCCTGTGGCAGGCGCAGGGCGTCTGCCAGGATCATGTCGGCCGCTTTTTCGGCGATCATGATGGTGGGCGCATTCGTATTGCCCGAGACGATTTCCGGCATGATCGATGCATCGACCACGCGCAGGTTCCGCATGCCGTGCACGCGCAGGCGCTCGTCGACGACGGCCATGGCGTCGTGGCCCATCTTGCAGGTGCCGCTGGGGTGGTAAATCGACTGGCTGAAACGGCGCGCCGCGTCCAGCAGTTCCGCGTCCGTCTCGAATTGGGGGCCGGGCACGAACTCGGAAATGATGTGCGGCGCCAGCGACGGGGCGGCGGCGATTTTGCGCGCCACGCGCAGGGCGGCAATTGCCGTCTGCTGGTCGCGCGGGTCGGACAGGTAGTTCGGGTAGATGCCCGGGTAGATGATGGGATCGGCCGACTTGATCGATACGTGACCACGGCTGTGCGGGCGCAGTTGGCACACGGACGATGTAAAGGCGGAAAACGGATGCGCGCCTTCGCCCGGCTTGTCGGCGCTCAGCGGTTGCATGTGAAACTGGATGTCGGGCCGCTCTATCTCGGGCGAAGACTTGGTAAACACCGTCACCTGGCTGGCTGCCAAGGTCAAGGGGCCGGAGCGGGAAAACACATATTGCATGCCTACCCACAGCTTGCCCCACAGGCTGTTGACTTCATCGTTCAGGGTTTTCAGCCGGGTCTTGAAGACCAGGCGGATTTGCAAATGGTCTTGCAGATTCTGTCCCACGCCGGGCAAGTCGTGCACCAGCGGCACGCCCACTTCCCCGAGCAGGGCGCGTGGCCCCACGCCCGAGCATTGCAGGATGTGCGGCGAGCCGATGGCGCCCGCGCATAAAATCACTTCGCCGCTGGCGCGCGCCTGGCGCAGCTGCCCATCCTGCCGGTACTCGACGCCGACGGCGCGCTTGCCTTCGAACAGCACGCGCATGATGTGCGCGCGCACTTCCACGTGCAGGTTGGCGCGCTTGCGGGCCGGTCGCAAAAAGGCTTTGGCTGTGCTCCAGCGCAAGCCCTTGCTGGCCGTCTGCTGGAAGTAGCCGACCCCTTCCTGCGTGGCGCCGTTGTAATCGGTATTGAAGGGGATGCCGCTTTCCGTGGCGCCGGCAATGAAGTGCTCCGCGATGGGGCGGCGCAGGCGCAGGTCCGACACTTTTAACGGGCCGCCCACGCCGTGGTAATCGCTGGCGCCGCGTTCCTGGTCTTCCGATTTCTTGAAATAGGGCAGCACCTCGGCATAGCTCCAGCCTGCATTGCCCAGCGCAGCCCAGCGGTCGTAGTCCTCCTTCTGGCCGCGCACATACAGCAAGCCGTTGAGCGAGCTGGAGCCGCCCAGCACCTTGCCGCGGGGCCATTGCAGCTGGCGCCCGGCGATACCGGCATCGGCCTCCGTGCGGTAGCACCAGTCCAGTTTGGGGTCGTGCATGGTCTTGAAATAGCCGACCGGCACGTGTATCCAGGGATTGTTGTCCCTGCCGCCCGCTTCCAGCAGCAATACCTGCTTATTGCTGTCGTGCGACAGGCGGTTGGCCAGCACGCAGCCGGCCGAACCGGCGCCGACGACGATGTAGTCGTAGTGTTTTTGCAACATTTCTCTTGTCTCCTGCGTTGCGGTATCGAGCCGCCTCGGCGGGCGTTTTTTGCGATACACTGGTCTTTATTGATTATTTATGGAACATCTGGTTCCATTTATAAAAGACATGCAGCACCGGGACAAGCGGAAACAGCCGCATACGCGAGAGGTGAAACAGAACATGCATGATGCGTTTCAAAAACGGCAGGCCGAGGCCGAAGAAGACAGCTCGGCGGGTGGCGTGGTGGCAGCCCATGCGGCGGCCAGCCATGGCGACGAGGCGCGTGGCTTGCGCGTGCTGCGCCTGATCGAGCACCTGGCCAGCGCCAGCCAGCCGCTGACCTTGTCGCAGCTGGCTGCGCGCATGCAGGTGCCCAAGGCCAGCATGATGCGCCTGCTCGATACCCTGGAGCAACATGGCTATGTGCTGCGCACGCCCGTGGGGCGGGCCTACGTGCCCGGTGCGGCGTCCACCAACCTGGCCTTGGCGACCCTGCGCAACAATGCCTTGATCCGCGTGAGCCGCAGCATCCTGGGCAGCCTGGTGGCAGCCACGGGCGAGACCTGCAATCTCGCCATTCCCGAGGGTAATGCGATCGTGTATGTGGACCGGGTGGAAACGCAGGAAGCGCTGCGCCTGCACCTGGTGCTGGGCACGCGTGCGCCTCTGCATTGCACGGCCAGTGGCAAGCTGTTTTTGGCGCACATGTCGTTGCTGGAGCGGCGCGCATTGCTGCTCACGCTGACCTTGCAGGCGCGCACGCCGAAAAGCATGATCGATTCCGTGCTGCTGGAACGCGAGATCGTGCGCATCGCCCGGCTGGGCATCGGTATCGACGATGAGGAATTCGTGCACGGTATGGTGGCCGTAGCCGTGCCCATCTGCGCGGCCGACGGACGCATCGTGGCGGCCGTGGCCTGTCACGCGCCCGTGGCGAGAAAGTCTGTGGAGCAACTGCTGCAGCACGTGCCGCAGCTCAAGGAGGCGGCCGTCAAGCTGCGGCCGCTGCTACTGGCGGAGTCCAGCTAGGGCTTGAGTACTTTCGCCACCTTGGCCGCCCGCAGGCGGAAGGCGTCTGGCATGCTAGATCCCAGCAGCGGGCGCAGATAGAGCCGGAAAGCATCGGTCACGTCCGTGCCGCTGGCGCTGATGAATTCGTCTTCCATGGTACGCGTCTTGCCCGCCACGTCGGACAGGGGCAGCAGCTCGTAGTCGACGGAATAGAAGCCCGTGCGCTTGATGGCCACAGAGCCGTCACGGTCGCCCCACATGGCAAACTGCACCGCCTTCTCGCCCACTTCGCGCGCTTCGCGTTGATCTACATCAGAGACGCAGCCGATGAAGGAGCGCTGCAGATAGCCGAAGGTATCGCCGCGCACGCGCTTGATGCCCAGCCTGGCCTTGATTTCGTCGCACAGCAGGTCGGCCAGCGCGCCCGTGCCTGATAATTGCACATTGCCGTGCGCGTCGCGCTCTACCTCATTTCCCAACTGCCTGGTCAGCAGGCTGGCGATCGGCTCGCCCGAGGCGTCGTGGATGCCTTCCGAGACGGCGATCACGCAGCGGCCATATTTGGCATACGTTGCCTTCACGTCGGCGAGGAATTGTTCCAGCACGAAGACGCGCTCGGGCACGTAGATCAGGTGCGGGCCATCGTCGGGGAACTTCTTGCCCAGCGCCGAGGCGGCCGTCAAGAAGCCGGCGTGGCGACCCATCACCACGCCCACGTAGACGCCGGGCAAGGCCGCGTTGTCGAGGTTGGCGCCGGCGAACGCTTGCGCGACGAAACGCGCTGCCGATGGAAAGCCGGGCGTGTGGTCGCTGCCGACCAGGTCGTTGTCGATGGTTTTCGGGATGTGGATGCAGCGCAGCGGATAGCCGGCCTTGTGCGCTTCTTCGCTGACGATGCGCACCGTGTCGGACGAGTCATTGCCGCCGATATAGAAGAAGTGCTCGATCTCGTGCGCGCGCAGCACTTCGAAGATTTGCTGGCAGTAGGCAATATCGGGCTTGTCGCGCGTGGAGCCGAGGGCCGACGATGGCGTGGCGGCCACCAGTTCCAGGTTATGGCTGGTTTCCTGCGTCAGATCAACAAACTCTTCATTGACGATGCCGCGCACGCCATGCAGCGCGCCATACACGCGCGTGACGTGCTGGAAGCGCCGCGATTCGAGCACCACGCCCACCAGCGACTGGTTGATGACGGCGGTGGGGCCGCCTCCCTGGGCAACAAGAATTTTTCCAGATGGCATGGGATTTCCTCGTAATGGAACGGCCCTCCAGCCTACTCCTTTTTTACCGGGGCACGATGTTTTCCGATAGTTCTGTCGTGGAATGACTGCATGTCACCCCAGTCCTGGATGCGCTGCTATTCGGGCGCCCGGATATGCTCGATCAACCCCGTGCTGCGGCGCCCTGGCGCCGGTGTCAGCCAGCTGACCAGCACGGCTGCTGCCAGACCGGCCGGCACGCCGAAGATGCCGGCGGAGATGGGTGCGATATGGAACCATTGACCGCTGGCATTGCCGCCCAGCATGGTGCTCGTGTGCAACATGTAATACAGGCACACGCCAAAGCCCGTCAGCATGCCGGCCAGCGCCCCTTGGTAATTGCCGCGTTGCCAGAAGACGCCCAGCACCAGCGGCGGGAACAGGGTCGAGGCGGCCAGTGAAAACGCCACGCCCACCAGCGACAGGATATCGGCCGGTTTTTGCGAGGCCGCATAGGCGGCGATGAAGGCCACGGCCAGCAGCAGCAACTTTGAAATCGTCACGCGCTTTTGCGTCGAGGCGCTGGGATCGACCACCTTGTAATAGATATCGTGCGACAGGGCGTTGGAAATGGCCAGCAGCAAGCCATCGGCCGTCGACAGGGCTGCGGCCAGGCCGCCGGCCGCCACCAGGCCGGAAATCACGTAGGGCAGGCCGGCGATCTCGGGCGTGGCCAGCACCAGCACGTCGGCGTCGATGGAAATTTCCGCCAGTTGCACGATGCCGTCGCGGTTGACGTCGACGATGCTGATCAGAGGGCTGAGCTTATCCACATTGGCCCAGTACGATACCCAGGTGGGCAGGTTCGCATATTGCGTGCCCACCAGCGCCGAGTAAATATCGTACTTGACCAGTACAGCCAGCGCAGGAATCGTGAGGTAGATCAACAAGATGAAGAACAGGGTCCAGAAGACGGAGACGCGCGTTTCGTGCACGGAGGGCGTGGTGTACGATCGCATGAGGATATGCGGCAGGGCGGCCGTGCCCAGCATCATGCAAAACACGAGGGCCAGAAAATTGTTACGCTTGATGTCGGACTGCTCTCGGTCGGCAGCGGGAAACGGTTGCGCGTGCGGAATGATCGGCTCGGCGCGTTTCTGGTTCTGTGCCTGCGCGGCCTGCCACAGCTCGCGTGCCTCGTCGGGACTTTTCGGATACGCAATCAGGGAGCGTTCCGCGTTGCGGATGTCGAACAGCGAGGCATTGCGTTGGCGCAAACTATCGAGCTGGCGCTGGGCTGCCAGATGGCCTTGTTCCCACGACGCGGGCAAGCCGGCGATGCGTGCCTCGTAGCTTTGCGCGCGTTGGCGGAAAATGGCGCGCACCTGGTTTTCTTTCGGATCCGTTTCCAGCACGTGTTCGCGCGCGCTCAGTTGCGGCAGCACCTTGCCGTAGGCGATCTGCGGCACGGGATTGTCCGCATGCTTGACCGACAGCCATATGGCGGGAATCAGAAAAGCAACCAGGATGATGATGTACTGCGCCACCTGGGTCCAGGTGATGGCGCGCATGCCGCCAAGAAAGGAGCAGACGAGGATGCTGGCCAGGCCGAGGAAGATGCCGACGGAAAAATCCACGCCCGTGAAGCGCGAGGCGATCAGGCCGACGGCGTAGATCTGCGCCACCACATAGGTAAACGATACGATGATGGTGGCGGCCACGGCCACCACGCGCACGCTGGCGCCCCGTTTGTCGGTGCCGCTGCCGTAGCGCGCGGCGAGGAAATCGGGAATCGTGTACTGGCTGAACTTGCGCAGGTAGGGCGCGATCAATAGTGCAACCAGGCAATAGCCGCCCGTCCAGCCCATGATGAAGGCCAGGCCGTCGAAGCCGTTCAGGTACAGGCCGCCGGCCAGGCTGATGAAGCTGGCGGCCGAGATCCAGTCGGCGGCCGTGGCCATGCCGTTGAACATGGCAGGTACCCGACGCCCTGCCACATAGTATTCCGTGACGTTCGAGGTGCGGCTGATGACGCCGATGGTGGCGTACAGCGTGATGGTGACGAGCATGAACAGGTAGCCGATCCACGCGCGCGGCATGCCTTCCTGTTCCAGCACCGACAGGGCCAGCAGGAAGGCGGCGAAACCGGCGGTAAACAGCAGGTAGTAGCGGCACAGGCGCGCAAAGAAGCTGCGCTGGCTACTCATACTTGCTCCTCGGCATGAAACGCCCGGTCGAGGCGGCGCATGCGCCAGGCATAGAAGGCGATGATGGCCAGGTAGACCAGCGAGGCGCCCTGGGCCGCCATATAAAAGGGCAGCGGCCAGCCGAACAGGTTCAGATGCAATAGCTCGCGCGCATAAAACACGGTCAGGAAGCCCGTCAGCAGCCAGATCAGCAGCAAGATGGCCGTCAGGCGCCGCGTCTTGTGCCAGTGCACATCGAGGCGCGCCTGCAGTTCGGGGCTGGGCGTGCGGGCCGGGCGCAGCGGCGCCGCAGGCAGGCTGGGCTTATCCATACGTGATGTCATCCTCTTCTGGCGCGTCCGGCAACAGCAGGGCGATGCTCAGGCGCAGCAGGGTGCCCGGCAGTTTCGGCGAGTGCGCGCGCGGATTGTTAAAAATATCGACTTCGGCGCCATGCTGCTGGGCAATTTCGCGCACGATGGCCAGGCCCAGGCCGCTACCATCGACGTTGCTGCCAAGAATGCGGTAAAAGCGTTCGAACACGTGCGTCCGCTCGGCTTGCGGTATGCCGGGGCCCGTATCTTCCACTTCCAGGATGGCCAGCTCCAGGGTGCTGCGCACGCGCACCGTGACGCTGCCGCCGGCCGGCGTGTAGCGCAGGGCATTGTCGATCAGATTACTCAGCAGTTCGCGCAGCATCATGGCATTGCCGGAAATCATGATCGAATACGCGGGCTGTTCGAAGCCCAGATCGATATGCTGGGCAAACGAAGCTTGCACCCAATCCTGCACCACGCCGCGCGCCAGTTCGCTCAGCTCGATCGGTTCGAACGCCGTGCCGGCCTGCGGCTGGTTTTCCGCGCGCGCCAGGGCCAGCAGCTGGTTGACCAGGCGCGTGGCCGCCTCCGAACTTTTCGCCAGTTGCAAGAGCGAGCGGTGAATTTCGTCGTGGTCGGTCTGGCGCAGGGCCAGCTCGGATTGCATGCGCATGCCGGCCAGCGGCGTTTTCATCTGGTGCGCGGCATCGGCGATGAAACGTTTCTGCATGTCGATCGACAGCGACAGGCGTGCCAGCATCTCGTTGAGCGAACCGACCAGTGGCGTGATTTCCTCGGGCACCTGGCCCGATTCGATGGGGCTCAAATCGTCGGGCGGCCGGGCGCGTATGCGCTCCTGCAATTGCGCCAGCGGCGACAGGCCGCGCGCCAGGGCAAACCAGACCAGGGCCAGGATCACGGGCAGGATGATGAACTGCGGCAAAATCACGCCCTTGATGATTTCATTGGCCAGCTGGGCGCGTTTTTCCAGCGTCTCGGCCACCTGCACCAGCGCGCGACTCTGCTCATCGTCATTGCCGGACGGAATGTCGAGATAGCTGAACGCCACGCGCACGGGAGTGCCGTGGATGGTGTCATTGCGAAACAGCACCATGCCGCTGCGGTATTTGTCGGGGTCCTGCGGCGGCGGCAAATCGCGATCGCCGTCGAGGTACTCGCCGCGTGGCCCCACCACCAGGTAATACAGTGTGTCGACATCGTCGCCGCGCAGGAAATCGCGTCCCTTGTTGCCGCTGTTCTTGTTCGGCGCGCGGCGCGGCATGGCGCCGTCGGCCTGTTTGACCTGCTGCGTGAGCATCGTCACGCTGTCTTCCAGCGCATGATCGAACGGCTGATTGGCGATGCCCTTGGCCACCAGATAGGTGATGGCGATGCTCATCGGCCACAGCAGCAGCAAGGGCGCCAGCATCCAGTCGAGGATTTCGCCGAACAGCGAATGCTCGATGGTGTCATCCTGCTCCGTGGTGGGCGGCTCGAACCAGTCGTCGTCGTCCGCCTCGTCCGCTGGCGCCTCGCGCGCCTTCACTTGCTGGCGGGTCCGCTGGCCGGGCTTGCCGACTCGCCCGCTTCGGCGTTCAGGCGCGCCGCTTCCGAGTATTTTTCCAGGCAATAGCCGAGGCCGCGCACGGTGGCGATGCGCACGCCGCCCACTTCGATCTTCTTGCGCAAGCGGTGGACATACACTTCGATGGCGTTGTTCGACACTTCTTCGCCCCATTCGCACAAGTGGTCGACCAGCTGCTCTTTCGAAACGAGGCGGCCGGTGCGGCCCAGGAGGATTTCCAACAAGCCCAGTTCGCGCGCCGACAGGTCGAGCATCTGGTCGTTGATGTAGGCGCTGCGCCCCACCTGGTCGTAGCTGAGGGGGCCGTGCTTGATGATGGTAGCGCCGCCGCCGGCGCCGCGCCGCGTCAGGGCGCGCACTCTTGCCTCCAGTTCCGACAGGGCGAACGGCTTGGCCATATAATCATCGGCACCGAGGTCGAGGCCATTCACGCGTTGTTCGATGGAATCGGCGGCCGTCAGGATCAGCACGGGCAGCAGCGAGGCGCGCGCGCGCAGGCGGCGCAGCACTTCCAGGCCGGACATCTTGGGCAGGCCCAGGTCGAGGATCAGCAGGTCGAATTCCTGTGTGGACAGGGCCGTGTCGGCTTCCTGGCCGGTCTTGACGTAGTCGATCGCATAACCGGACTGGCGCAGCGAGCGGGTCAGGCCATCGGCCAGCACGCTGTCATCTTCGGCAAGTAAAATACGCATGGTGCACTTCCTATGCTTGCGGCGGTAGAAGCTTGTATTGTGTTTCATTTTCCGCAAGGTGGATAGTTTTTGTGAAAATCCAGGCTTGTATTGATCTGTTTCAAAACAAATCCACGTTCCGCTTGCATTGATCACTGTTTTTTTATACAGTACTGTCTGTGTAAAGAATTTAACCCACTGGCGCTATCGCAGGCTGCACGATTCACGTGAATCCGCAACTGTAGAACGGCTGAAAGAACATATGGACGATAAAAAAGCTGTAGTACCCGCATCGGAAAAAGCCAAGGCGCTCGCCGCCGCACTGGCGCAGATCGAGAAGCAGTTTGGCAAAGGTTCGGTCATGCGCATGGATGCCAGCGCGGCGATCGAAGAAGTGCAAGTCGTGTCGACCGGTTCGCTCGGCCTCGATATCGCGCTGGGCGTGGGCGGCTTGCCGCGCGGCCGCGTGGTGGAAATCTACGGTCCGGAATCGTCAGGTAAAACCACCCTGACCCTGCAAACCATTGCTGAAATGCAAAAACTGGGCGGCACCTGCGCCTTTATCGATGCCGAGCACGCGCTCGATGTCGGCTACGCTCAAAAGCTGGGCGTGAACCTGCACGAATTGCTGATCTCGCAACCGGACACGGGCGAGCAGGCGCTGGAAATCTGCGACGCCCTCGTGCGTTCGGGCAGCGTCGACCTGGTCGTCATCGACTCCGTGGCCGCGTTGACGCCACGCGCCGAGATCGAAGGCGATATGGGCGATTCCCTGCCGGGTTTGCAAGCGCGTTTGATGTCGCAAGCCCTGCGCAAGCTGACCGGTTCCATCAACCGCACGAATACCCTGGTCATCTTCATCAACCAGATCCGCATGAAGATCGGCGTGATGTTCGGCAGCCCTGAAACGACTACCGGCGGCAATGCGCTGAAATTCTACGCCTCCGTGCGCCTGGACATCCGCCGCACCGGTTCGATCAAGTCCGGCGACGAAGTGATCGGCAACGAAACCAAGGTCAAGGTCGTCAAGAACAAGATCGCGCCACCATTCAAGGAAGCGCACTTCGACATCCTGTACGGCGCCGGCACCTCACGCGAAGGCGAAATCCTGGACCTGGGCTCGGATGCCAAGATCGTGGAAAAATCCGGTTCGTGGTACAGCTACAACGGCGAACGCATCGGCCAGGGCAAGGACAATGCCCGTGCCTTCCTGCAAGAGCGTCCGGCGCTGGCCCGCGAAATCGAAAACAAGGTGCGCGCTTCGCTGGGCGTGCGCGAACTGCCGCCGCTGGCTGCTGAAAAACCGGAAAAAGCCGATAAGGCCGCCGACAAGGCTGCCAAGGCGGAAGCCAAGGCTGCCGAGTAAGCTGCCATCAGCCATCATTCGCGCTTGCGGATGATGGCTGGCAAGGTGTGACCATGATCGCCGTCCCGCGCTGTTGCGCCGGGCGGCGATTGTGTTTGGGTGGTGTGATCGTGGAATGAAAGACAAGGTGGGTGTATGGCAGCAGTACAACTAAGCCTGAAGGGCAGGGCGCTACGTTTTTTGTCGATGCGCGAGCATAGCCGCATGGAATTGCGGCGCAAGCTGCAGCGGCATGCGCAGGAAGGTGACGACGTGGAAGCCTTGCTCGACAGCCTGGAGCAGGCCAACTGGCTGTCGCAGGAGCGCTTTTCCGAATCGCTGATCCACCGCCGCTCGGCCCGTTTCGGCAATAGCCGCATCATGGCGGAATTGCAAAGCCATGGCATAGGCGGTGAAGCGCTGCAGGAACTCAAGGCGGGCCTGGCCGAAGGCGAGACCGCGCGCGCCTGCGAAGTGTGGCGGCGCAAATTCGGTGAAGTGGCGCAGGATGCCGAACAGCGCAACAAGCAGGTGCGCTTCCTGATGCAGCGCGGCTTTTCGCAGCGCGCCGTGCAGGTGGCCTTGAAAGGCCTGGCGCCCGAAGACGAGTAATATTTTTTAACTTGACAGCAAGGATCAGTTATTCTGCGCAATTGCTGCTGCGCATGTTGCGTCCCAGCTTTTTTACCTGATATACGGGACACCTGATGAGCAATTGGCATGCTGGCTACACGGCGGAAACCGCATACACCTACGGCTATTACACGGAATTGAACCCCTTGCGCATACAGTTGTTGCTGCTGAGCTGGGGAATACAGCCGCCGAAGGTCAGCACCGCATGCGAACTCGGGTTTGGCCAGGGCGTGACCGTCAATATCCATGCCGCAGCGTCCTGCACACGCTGGTATGGCACCGATTTCAATCCTGCCCAGACCGCCTTTGCGCAGGAACTGGCCGAGGTCTCCGGCAATGGTGCCTTGCTGTCGGAGCAATCGTTTCAGGATTTTTGCGCCCGCACCGACCTGCCTGACTTCGATTTCATCGCCCTGCACGGTATCTGGAGCTGGATCTCGCCGGAAAACCAGGCGCATATCGCCGATTTCCTGGCGCGCAAGCTCAAGCCTGGTGGCGTGCTGTACATCAGTTACAACACGCAGGCGGGCTGGGCGGCGATGGCGCCGATCCGCGACCTGATGGAGCAGCACAGCCGCGTGCTGAGCGCGCCGGGGCAGGATTCCCTGACGCGCGTGGGCAGCGCGCTATCCTTCGTCAAGCGCATGATGGAGACCAAGCCGCGCTACCTGCTGGCCAATCCCGCCATCGCCCTGCGGCTGCAACAGCTTAGCGAGCAGGATCCGAATTACCTGTCCCACGAATACTTCAACCATTACTGGCAACCGGTATCGTTTTCGGCCATCAAGCCGGTGCTGGCAGCAGTCAAGCTCGAGTTTGCCGGTTCGGCCGCCTACCCCGATCATGTTGCCCCTCTCAATTTCTCGCCCGAACACATGGCTTTCCTGGCGCAGATTCCGGATGCCACTTTCCGCGAGAACACTGCCGATTTCCTGCTTAACCGGCAGTTTCGCCAGGATTACTGGGTCAAGGGCAGCCGCAAACTGACCGCCCATGAACAGGCTACCGCACTGCGCGCCGTACGCATCCTGCTGGTGGCGCCGGTCGAGCAGATCGCCATGAAGGTGACGGGTGCCTTGGGCGAGGCCGACCTGGATCCGGCCATGTATGGCCCCTTGCTGGAACTGCTCG
Organism: Janthinobacterium sp. UMAB-56; assembly: GCF_900095265.1. Classification (GTDB taxonomy): domain Bacteria; phylum Pseudomonadota; class Gammaproteobacteria; order Burkholderiales; family Burkholderiaceae_D; genus Janthinobacterium. The sequence goes on from NZ_LT607653.1 coordinate 255,701, forward strand.
GTGACTGCAAGCCCCATACCATAGCCGAACTGCAACAGGGTTTGCCCGCCAACCTGGCCGACCTGGGCAGCCTGCTGCAGATGCTGCTGGTGCTGGCACATAAAGCCTGCATATCGCCGGTGCAGGAGGACGCCGCGATCGCGCTGGCGCGGCCAGCCACGGCCAGGCTGAATCGGCATTTGCTGGAAAAGGCCCTGGGGCGTACCGACCTGGCCGCATTGGCCAGCCCGGTGACGGGCGGGGGCGTCGGTGTGTTGCATTTGCAACAGTTGTTTCTGCTGGCCAGGCTGGAAGGGCACCAGGAGGCCGACACCTGGGCGGCATTTGCCTGGCAGGCTTTACGCGCACTGCAGCAAACCATGGTGCGCAATGGCACAGTGCTGACGACGGAAGAGGACAACCTGGCCGAACTGGCCGTGCAGGCGGAAAGCTTCCGCGTCACCGTACTGCCCATCCTGCAGGCGCTGGGCGTGGCCGATTGATGCTGATGCCGAAGCACCTCGCCGCGTGGCATTGGCAGTGATTCTTATGATATCAATCATTCGTTTTGTGAATGACTTCATGAAAGCCACTGTTTTCTATTTATAAATTGAAATGTTTTTATCGAAGCAATGAAAAATTATGTTGCGGCGCAACCTGCGCCCAATGTGCTACACTTTTAGGGTTTTTGCGGCGCCGCAGGTGCGGTTGCTGTTCGTAGAAGCTGCGAACAGAGTGCTTTAGGCACATGGCTGCTTACTAAATTTTGGCCGCGCAAGCGGCATCGGTCTTATGCCCCTGTCAACTCCCGTATCCCGGCGCGCCCTCCGGCACTCCCGCGTTATCGACGTCCAAGCGTATATGCGCGACGACGGCCTGTGGGATATTGACGCCCGTATCACCGATATCAAAAGCTATGACGCGACCCTGGCCTCCGGCCCGCGTCCCGCCGGCACCCCTCTGCATGACCTCCATTTACGCATTACCGTCGATCGCGAACTGACCATTGTCGAGGCCGAAGCTGCCTCCGATGCCGTGCCCTATCCCGGTTTTTGCGATACCATCGGCCCCGCTTACAGGGCGCTGATCGGTTTGAATTTATTGAAGAATTTCCGCCGCGACTTGAAACAGCGCCTGGCGGGAATCGCCGGCTGTACCCATTTGACCGAACTGGCGCAAGTCTTGCCGACTGCGACGGTTCAGGCATTTGCCGGCGATGTCTGGTCGACCCGCGACGGCGAGAATGCTGATTTGCCGCATGAAAAGCCGTTTCAACTCGACAAATGCCACGCCCTGCGCACCGATGGCGGGGCGGTTGCACAGTATTACCCGCGCTGGGTAGCCAAGGCGTGACCCCGGCGCTGTTTTTCCTGTTTTTTTGCACCACTAACCGTATTTTTACACATCAGTATCAGAAGGGAAGCCAGCATGAAAATCCATGAGTATCAAGCCAAAGAAATCCTCCGGCAGCACGGAGTGACGGTACCACGCGGTATTCCGTGCATGTCCGTCGACGAAGCCGTCAAGGCTGCGGAAACCCTGGGCGGCCCGGTATGGGTCGTCAAGGCGCAGATTCACGCAGGTGGCCGCGGCAAGGGCGGCGGCGTGAAAGTGGCAAAATCGATCGAACAGGTCAAAGAATACGCTGACCAGATCATGGGCATGCAGCTGATCACGCACCAGACCAGCGCCGAAGGCCAGAAAGTCAATCGCCTGCTGGTAGAAGAAGGCGCCGACATCAAACAAGAACTGTACGTTTCGCTGGTCACCGACCGCGTTACCCAGAAAATCGTCCTGATGGCTTCGTCCGAAGGCGGCATGGACATCGAAGAAGTGGCCGAGAGCCACCCAGAGAAGATCCACCACGTCACCATCGATCCGGGCGTTGGCCTGACCGATGCCCAGGCAGACGACATCGCCGCCAAAATCGGCGTGCCTGCCGCTTCCATCGTCGACGCCCGCGTCAACCTGCAAGGCCTGTACAAAGCGTACTGGGAAACCGATTGCTCGCTGGCCGAGATCAATCCGCTGATCGTCACCGGCAGCGGCAAAGTCATCGCCCTGGACGCCAAGTTCAACTTTGACCCGAACGCCCTGTTCCGTCATCCGGAAATCGTCGCCCTGCGCGATCTGGACGAAGAAGATCCAGCTGAAATCGAAGCGTCGAAATTCGACCTGGCCTACATCTCGCTCGACGGCAACATCGGTTGCCTGGTGAATGGCGCCGGCCTGGCCATGGCCACCATGGACACCATCAAGCTGTTCGGCGGCGAGCCAGCCAACTTCCTGGACGTCGGCGGCGGCGCCACGGCAGAAAAAGTGACCGAAGCGTTCAAGATCATGCTGAAAAACCCAGGCCTGAAAGCTATCCTGGTGAACATTTTCGGCGGCATCATGCGTTGCGACGTGATCGCCGAAGGCGTCATCGCTGCGGTCAAGGCCGTCTCGCTGAACGTGCCACTGGTCGTGCGCATGAAGGGCACCAACGAAGACCTGGGCAAGAAGATGCTGGCCGATTCCGGTCTGCCTATCATCGCAGCCGACACCATGGAAGATGCAGCCAAGAGCGTCGTTGCCGCTGCTGCCGGTCAAGCTTAATTAAGGAATCAACATGTCCATTCTGATCAATAAAGATACCAAAGTCGTAACCCAAGGGATCACCGGCAAGACCGGCCAGTTCCACACCCGCGGTTGCCGCGACTACGCGAACGGCAAAGCTGCCTTCGTGGCAGGCGTGAACCCGAAGAAAGCCGGCGAAGACTTCGAAGGCATTCCCATTTTCGCTAACGTCACCGAAGCGAAAAAAGAAACCGGCGCCAACGTTTCCGTGATCTACGTGCCGCCAGCAGGCGCGGCAGCGGCGATCTGGGAAGCTGTCGAAGCTGAAATGGATCTGGCCATTTGCATTACCGAAGGCATTCCTGTGCGTGACATGATGGTCCTGAAAGACCGCATGGCTAAAGCCAACAGCAAAACCTTGCTGCTGGGCCCTAACTGCCCAGGCCTGATCACGCCAGACGAAATCAAGATCGGCATCATGCCAGGTCACATCCACAAGAAGGGCCGTATCGGCGTGGTTTCCCGTTCGGGCACCCTGACCTATGAAGCAGTAGGTCAGCTGACCGCACTGGGCCTGGGTCAATCGTCGGCAGTCGGCATCGGCGGCGATCCGATCAACGGTCTGAAGCACATCGACATCATGAAGATGTTCAACGACGATCCTGATACCGACGCGGTCATCATGATCGGCGAAATCGGTGGTCCGGACGAAGCCAACGCGGCTTATTGGATCAAAGACAACATGAAAAAACCGGTCGTTGGCTTCATCGCTGGCGTGACCGCTCCTCCAGGCAAGCGCATGGGCCACGCCGGCGCGCTGATCTCGGGCGGTGCCGATACGGCACAAGCCAAGCTGGAAATCATGGAAGCTTGCGGCATCACCGTGACCAAAAACCCGTCGGAAATGGCGCGTCTGCTGAAAGCCATGCTGTAATTTCAGCCCGGTTCACGCAGTACAAAAAAGGAGCTTCGGCTCCTTTTTTTTGTCCGCAACACAGGCCGATTCCCGCCCAGGGCCGACGGCGCTGGTCCGAAGCCGCCCAAATGTGTCGCTTTTCTTTCCACGTGTGCCGCCCTTGCCCCGGTGCGCCGCTGGCATGGTGCTTGCGTCGTAGATGGCGTGAGCAACGTCACCATGGGAGGATACGATGCGCGCACAAAGCGGATTTACCCTGATAGAACTGATGATCGTGGTGGCCATCGCCGGCATCCTGGCGGCCGTGGCCATTCCTCAATATGGCGACTATACGATGCGAGCCAAAGTCAGCAATGTGCTGGCGGCCGCTGCCCCGTTGAAAACGGCCGTGGCCCTGTGCGTGCAGGAAAACGGCGGGCTGGCGACCGCCTGCAGCACCCCCACCGAGGCCGGGTCCGGCGCCATTCCCGTGTTCAGCCCGACGCGTGAAGTGGCCGCCGCCAAGGTCGACAAGGGCGATATCGTGCTGACCCTGGCCGACGACCTGGGCAGCGGCATGGGCGGCCAGACGGTGAGCATGGAGCTGCAGCTCGGCACCAGCAGCCTGAACTGGTTCAATAGCACCAGCGTGACGAATCTGGCGGCCAGGGACGCCCTTACCAGGAACAATGTTCCCAAGGTGGTGGCGACGCAGTGAGCGGCGCCTGCCGCGCCCGTGTCAGACGATTTTTTGCCGGTCCGCGATCAGCGCTTCATAGGTGAGATTTTGCAGCAGGGTGTAGTGGGTCGGTTCCAGGTCGATGAATTGCACGCCATACGTATAGATTTCAGCGACGTCGGCGGCATTGCCGTTCGACGGCTTGCCCACGCTGACGTTCTGGATGCGCGCGCGCGTATTGACGCGCATCTGATGCTTGTTCGGCGGCACCAGCAGGGTAAAACTGAGCGCCACGCCTTCGTCATCGGGCGTGAGCATGCTGGGCGCCTCGATCAGCGCGCCCGAGACGCTGAGGTTGACGATGAACACGGGCACGGCCGCCACGTTGCTGTAGCTCAGCTGCGCTGGAATGTCCACTTTTACGCGCATGGCCGTGCGCAGGCTGGTGCCCTGGATGGCGTCGGGAAAGCTCAGGTGCACATAATTGAGCGGGCGGCCGAAGATGCGCAGCACGCTGCAGGAAAACGAACACACGGTAACGCCGGAAAACACGCGGATGGTCAGCTTGTCTCCCTCGTTGAGTACGATGGACGCGCCGTTTTCCATGGGAATCTTGACGATCATGTACTCGTCTTTCACATAGCCGATCAGGGTCGAGAAATGCTGGATGGGCTTGATGGTGCGGTGCGTGATGAACTGGATGCGTCCCCCCACTTGCAGATTCATGGCCTCGAATTCGAAGTCCTGGAGCTTGGTCTCGGCGGCGGGCTTGTTGCTTGTCATGCGATGCTCATCTGGATATTGTCGACTCGCAGTATGCATGATTTCTTGATGAAAAAGCATTTATATCAAAGAAATTCATATTCGCATCGACGGTGCCATGTGCATGGGCCATTGCGCAGTGCAGGCTTTACAATTGCATCCATATTGACGAATGTAAATCTTATGCCACGCAGCTACTTCTGGACCATGTTGTTTCTGATCCTGCATCAAATCGACGCTGCCTATTGGAAAGAGTGGGAGATGTTTGATGTGCCGGGCGGCGTGCAGGGTTTTCTGGTGTTTAATGGCGCGGCCATTGCACTGCTGCTGGTGGGCTACAAGCATGTGTTGCTGGCCAGCGCGCGGGCGCCCTTGTATGCGGCAGTTTGCGCGGCACTGGGCGTGGCCACGTTCCTGATACACGCCGGTTTCGCGCTGGCAGGGCAGGAACAATTCCACTTGCCCCTGTCCGTGGCCATCATCGCGCTATGCCTGTGCGGCGGCGTCTGGCTCTTGTACGATGTGCGCCGCATTCGGGGCGCGCTTGCGCGCCAGGCACAATAACTACACCTCGGCGTGCCAATCGCCGGACTTGCCGCCATGCTTTTCCAGTACGCGCACATTCGTCATGACCATGCCCCGGTCGACGGCCTTGCACATGTCGTAGATCGTCAACAAGCCGATTTGTACGGAAGTAAGCGCTTCCATTTCAACGCCCGTCTTGCCGGTGGTGTCGACCTGGGCGCGGCAGTGCACGCTATTGGCCGCTGCATCCACCTCAAAATCGACGGTGACGCGCGTGAGGGCCAGCGGGTGGCACAGGGGAATCAGGTCGCTGGTGCGCTTGGCGCCCATGATGGCGGCGATGCGGGCGATGCCCAGCACGTCGCCTTTCTTGGCGTTGCCCGACATAATCAATGCCAGGGTGGCGGGTTGCATGCGGATGGTGCCGGCGGCCACGGCGCTGCGGCGCGTGTCTTGCTTGCTGCCCACGTCCACCATATGGGCCTGGCCCGTGGCGTCGAAATGGCTCAGTTCCCCGGCGGGGGCTTGCTTGTCTGCTGTTGTCATGGCGTCAAAATAGGTGAGGAGTGGGGCGCGGCACGCGTGGGAATGGGCGCCGCTAACAAGGTATGATAGCACCCGTGAATTCAAAAACTCCCCTTCCGATCGTCCTTGAAAACGCCGCTGCGGCATGGCTGCGCAGCTCCCGGCGCGCGGCGCTGCTGGCCGCCCTCTGCCTCGCTGCGCCATATGTGCTGGCGCAAACCTATACGTCCGCGCCAGCGGCGCCGACCGCCAGCGTGGCGGCCAAGCCTGCCGCCAGCTGGACGCCCCTGGCCGTGCCGCCGGCGCCGAACCTGCCGAACCTCGGCGATACGTCGCGCGAAGACCTGTCGCCGGCGATGGAACGCAAGATTGGCGAGGAAATCATGCGCGGCATCCGCGGCGACCGCGACTACCTCGATGACGCCCCGCTGCTGGAATACCTGAATACCTTCGGCAACGCCCTCGTGGCGGCGCGCCCCAGCGTGCGCGGCGAAACGAATTACGACTATTTCTTCTTTGCCGTGCGCGATCCCCAGTTGAACGCGTTTGCCTTGCCCGGCGGCTTCATCGGCGTGCACTCGGCCCTGGTGCTGGCGGCGCAAACGGAGGCGGAACTGGCTTCCGTGCTGTCGCACGAGATCGGCCACGTGGCGCAGCGCCATATCGCACGCATGCTGGGCCAGCAGCGCCAGGATGCCCTGATGCCGCTGGCGGCCATGTTGCTGGCGGCGCTCGCTTCGCGCGCGGGCGGCGATGTGGCCATGGGCGTGTTTGCCGCCGGCCAGGGCCTGGCCATCCAGCGCCAGCTCAACTTCGGCCGCGACGCCGAACGCGAGGCCGACCGCATCGGTTTCCAGATCATGGGCGAGGCCGGTTTCGATACCACTGGCATGGTAGCCTTCTTCGGTCGCATGCAGGCCGCCAGCCGTTCGTACAGCGACCTGATGCCCGCCTACCTGCAGACCCACCCGCTGACCACCGAACGCATCGCCGACATCCAGGCGCGCATCCGCGAACAGCCCTACAAGCAGCGCGCGGACAGCCTGAGTTTCCACCTGGCCCGGGCGCGCGCCCGCGTGCTGCAGGATGACAGCGTGCAAGGCCTGTTGAATGCCAAGGCGGTCTTCAAGACGCAGCTGGAACAGCAAAGCCGTTTCCAGGTGACGGCCGCCCACTATGGCTTGTCCTTTGTCGCCGTCAAGCAGGGCAAGCCGGCGGAGGCCCAGGAGGAACTCGATGCGGCCAATGCCGCCCTGCACCAGCCGGCCGGGCCGAATGTGTTGACCTCGGGCGGCACGCAGGCCCCCAATTCCCTGCTGGCGGCGATGGGGCTGGAAGTGCTCTTGATGCCGGCGCAAAAGAAGGAAGTGGCGCAACAGGCTTTGAAGGCGGCCGATGCGGCGCGCCAGCAGTTTCCCCTCTCGCGCGGCATTGCCCACCAGTATGCGCAAGCGCTGATGGCGGCCGGCAAGCTGGAACAATCGACCTTGTATCTGCGCGAACAGGTGCAGCTCTACAAGGAAGAGCCGGAACTGTACGATTTACTGGCGAAAGCCTATGCGGACCAGGGCAAGATGACCTTGCAGCACATGGCGCTGGCCGAATCCTACGTGCTGCAGGGCGCCACCATGGCCGCGCTGGACCAGCTGACGATCGCCCGCAAGTCGACGGACGCGACTTTTTATGACCAGGCCGTGATCGATGCGCGCGAGCGCGAGCTACAGGAAAAACGCCGCGAACAGATCAAGGACCAGAAGGGCTAGTTTTTATTCGGCTCGTGGCGCGCGCTGGAAACCAAAGCGCTGCGCTACGTTGGCATAGGCCAGCGGCTGCACGGCAATCTCCTTGCCTTCATGCACTAACATCAAGTTGCCTTGAGGCTGTTCCAGCCAGGCCAGCAGGGCCTCGTCGCTCAATACCAGCCCGTCCAGGCGCAGCGCAGGCAGCACCTGGGCCATGTCGCGGTCGTCGACCTGTGCCACGATGTCGCCATGGCGCAAGATCAGCGCGCCGTTGTCGCACAGGTAAGCCTGCTCGATTTGTGTCAGCGGTGCGCCTGTCTGCAAGATAAATCCGTGCTGCGGATCACTGCGGGCGATATACGGTGTCGCTTCCAGATTCAAATAAACGCGCTGCGGGCCATTCTGGAAAAACCAGCAACCGCGTTCGTCATGGTCGTAATTGCGGTGGATAAAGTTCAACAGGGCCACATGGGCGATCTTGTCGCCGGGCAGTTGTTGCTGTTGCGCATGCTGGTCGCGCATGCGCCAGTGGCCGCGCGCGTCCAGGCCCAGCCAGCCGTAGCAGTGGGGTACGTTGGGCCATTTGGCCAGGGCCTGTTTGACGAGTTCATCCATGTGTAGCGTTTCCTGTGTGAGTGCGCGCAGCGTCAGCGTGACAGGTTTGCGGTGCGGCCGGCGCCGGGTTGCCGCTTTCAAAAAAATGCATCAGCCGTTGCGGCAGCCAGCGTGTGCTTCCCGGCAACTTGCCTGCGGCAAAGCCGACGTGGCCGCCGTGGCGCGGATATTCGAGCGCGACCTTGGGCGCGGCATGGCGCGGCAAGAAGCGCCCGGGCAGGAAAGGATCATTTTGCGCATTCAGCACCAGGGTCGGCACGGTGATGTCCTGCAAGACGTGCTTGGCGCTGGCGCGGTGCCAGTAATCGTCGGCGTCGCGGTAGCCGTGCAGGGGCGCCGTGACGACATTGTCGAAGGCGTGCAAGTCGCGCGCGGCCAACATGGCGTCGCGCGCAAACAGGCCGGGAAACTGTTCCAGCTTGGCCAGGCATTTCGGTTTGAGCGTGTTCAGGAACATGCGTGTGTAGAGCCGGTTGGCGCCGGAGGACAGGGCCTTGCCCCCTTGCGCCAGGTCCAGCGGCGCGGACACGGCCGCCGCCGCATCGATGAAATCGGCCTGGTGCTGCGACTGGCCCAGCCAGCACAGCAAGGCGTTGCCGCCCAGCGAGACGCCGGCCGCGTAAAATTTTCCCGTGGCGCGCGGACGCAATCGCTGCACGATCCAGTCCACTTCCTGCGCATCGCCCGAATGGTAAAAGCGCGGCGCCAGGTTGGCTTCGCCCGAGCAGCCGCGAAAATGCGGCACGGCGCCCGACCAGCCGCGCGCGGCCACTTCGCTCATCAGGGCGCGCGCGTAATGGCTGTTCGATGAGCCCTCCAGCCCGTGGAACAGTACCACGAAGGGCTGGCCTGGCTGGCCGTCGACCAGGTCGACGTCGACGAAGTCGCCATCGGGCGCTTGCCAGCGTTCGCGGCGGAAGGCCACGGCCGGCTTGGCGAGGCACACGGCCGGATAAATCGTCTGCGCGTGGCCGCCAGGCAGCCAGAGCGGGGCGGTATAGGGCACGTTGTATTTAGGAGGCAAAGACATCAGTGCAGGATCTGCGCCCCCGTGCTGTCGGCCGGCGCGCCACCGGGAGCGATGGAGGCGTGGTGCAGCACGATGCGCCAGCCGCGCGGCGTTTTCACATACACATTTGTGGCCAGCAGGTGCGCCGGGCCGCCTTCTTCCTGAGTGACGCCTTCGATCACCGTGTGCACCGAGCTCATCAAATTGTGTGTCTCATGCAACTGTGCCGGCACGATGTGCAGGCCGCCACCCGCCAGTATGCTTTCCCACGAGGCGCGGATGGCGGCATGGCCGATCAGGCGCGCGCCGCCCGGGTGGATGCAGACGATCTCTTCATCGTCGGCCCACAGCGCCATCAGCGCTTCGAGGTCGGCGCGGTGCAAGGCATCGTAGAACGCCGCTTCGACTTCCGCGGCGCTGCCATTGAGTTCTTTCAGACGTTTCATGACGACTCCGGCTTGAGCGGTACAGCTAGTGTGTAAATGAAAACGGCGCGCTGGGGGCGCGCCGCTGGGCAGTTTAATGATGGCCGGCGCTGGCGCCTTCCTTCAGGGTGTAGGCCGTGCCGCAGTAAGGGCACTTGGCGATACCGTCCTTGTTGAATTCCAGGAACACGCGCGGATGCGACGACCACAGCGGCATGGCCGGGTTAGGGCAGTGGGCTGGCAAGTCTTTACTGTCGAGTTCGACCGCTGGCTGGGTGGATTTTGTCATCTTGTCATGCTCCGTGAGGCTGTATGGAAGGGAGTCGGCTGCTGCCAAAACCACGATTTTAACGGATTCAGGCAGACAGCAAAAATCATGGCTAAAATGGCGGCTTGATCATCTGCGGCTGCGGCGCTTTTTTTTGTGGAAATTTGGCAGCTGCAGCGCCACACTGACTGGATTTGCCTTGCCGGTATTACCGTTGCGACCATGCGCTGCGCGCACCATTGTTGTGCAGTTACCACAGTGCGCCTGTCGGGGCGCCGCTTGAACGCGGTCCCGGCCGCCAGCGACGATGCCCTGCTGAAAGACGCCTGGCGCGCCGGCCTGAACCTGGGCGCGCCCACCCTGCTGGGCATCGCCGCCTGGGGTATGGTGGTGGGCGTGGCCATGGTGAAAAGCGGCCTGACGCTGGCGCAGGCAGGGGCCATGACCCTGTTCGTCTTTGCCGGCTCGGCCCAGCTCGCGTCCTTGCCCCTGCTGGCCGCGCACGCGCCCGTGTGGGTCATCTTTGCCACGGCCCTCGTCGTCAATTTGCGTTTTGTCATCTTTTCCGTGCTACTGGCCCCCCATTTCGCCAATTTGCCGTGGCGCCAGCGCTTTGCGCTCGGCTATGTGGCCGGCGACATCACGGTGGGCCTGTTCCTGCAGCGCTACCCCCATGAAACGCCGGACCCGGCCAAGCTGCCTTTCCTGAAAGGCTTGATCTACCCCAACTGGCTGGCCTGGCAAATCGGTTCCTTCATCGGTATCGTGCTGGGCGCCGTCGTGCCGGCCGAGTGGGGACTGGGTTTTGCCGGCACCCTGGCAATCCTGTGCGTGACGGTGCCGCTGATTCTCAGCCGCGCAGCCCTGTGCGGCGTGCTGGTGGCGGGCACGGTGGCCGTGCTGGCGTTCAGCCTGCCGTACAAGCTGGGCCTGCTCGTGGCCGTGCTGGTGGGCATGCTGAGCGCCATGGCCGTGGAAGAATGGACAGAAAAATGGAAAAAACGCCATGTTTGACGGCATAGACTGGGGCAGGTCCGACGTGTGGATCGCCATCGCCGTGCTGGTGGTGGCGACGGCTGCCACGCGCAGCACGTTCTGGCTGATCGGTCATCACATCAGCATTCCGCGCCGCGTGGGCGAGATGCTGCGCTATGCGCCGGCTTGCGCGCTGGCGGCCATCATCGCGCCCGACATGCTGATGAACGGGCAGCAAGTGCACTTGGATTTGTCTAATTTGAAACTCTTGTCGGGTATTGCCGCCACGCTCTTTTTTGTGATTCGCCGCAATATGCTGCAAACCATTGTGTTTGGCATGCTGGTTTTCACGGGATTGCGACTGTTGCATGTTTTTCAGTAAAGCAGGACAAATCGGGGATGTGGGCTGGTCATTGCGGTAAAATAGCGCACTTCCTTCCACTCGTCATCTGGATCGCCATGTCAGCTGTTCTCAACTTCATCCGTCTGCAAGATTTGATCGCCCAAAATGCACTGCAAGGCAAGCGCGTGTTTATCCGCGCCGACCTGAATGTCCCGCAAGATGACAGTGGCAAGATCACCGAAGATACGCGCATCCGCGCCTCGGTGCCGGCCATTCGCGCCGCCCTCGACGCTGGCGCCGCCGTCATGGTGACGTCGCACCTGGGCCGTCCGACGGAAGGCGAGTTCAAGCCTGCCGACAGTCTGGCGCCCGTGGCTGCCCGCTTGTCCGAGCTGCTGGGCCAGGAAGTTGCGCTGAAGCAAAACTGGGTCGATGGCGCAGGCCTGGAAAACCTGGCTGCCGGCCAGGTGGTCTTGCTGGAAAACGTGCGCGTGAACAAGGGCGAAAAGAAAAACAGCGATGAGCTGGCGCAAAAAATGGCGAAGTTGTGCGATATCTACGTCAATGACGCGTTCGGCACCGCCCACCGCGCCGAGGCGTCCACCTATGGCATCGCCAAGTTCGCGCCCGTCGCCTGCGCCGGCCCGCTGCTGGCCGCCGAACTCGATGCACTGGGGAAAGCTTTGCACGCGCCAGCCCGCCCGCTGCTGGCCATCGTTGCTGGTTCGAAAGTGTCGAGCAAGCTGACCATTTTGAAAGCCCTGTCCGACAAAGTCGATCATCTGATCGTCGGCGGCGGCATCGCCAACACCTTCATGAAGGCCGTCGGCTTGAACGTGGGCAAGTCGCTGGTGGAAGCGGAACTCGTCGAGGAAGCCAAGACCATCATCGACATCATGGCCAAGCGCGGCGCGCAAGTGCCGATTCCCGTCGATGTCGTGTGCGCCAAGGAGTTTTCGCCTACGGCAGTGGCGACCGTCAAGGACGTCGCTGACGTGGCTGATGACGACATGATCCTCGATATCGGCCCGAAAACGGCGGCCCTGCTGGCGCTGCAGATCGCTGCCGCCGGCACCATCGTGTGGAACGGCCCCGTGGGCGTGTTCGAATTCGACCAGTTCGGCAACGGCACCAAGACCCTGGCGCTGGCCATTGCCGAGTCGAAAGCATTTTCCATCGCCGGCGGTGGCGATACCCTGGCGGCGATTGCCAAATACGACATTACCGATAAAATCAGCTATATCTCGACGGGCGGCGGCGCTTTCCTGGAGTTCCTGGAAGGCAAGACCTTGCCCGCCGTGGAAATTCTCATGCAGCGCGCTGCTTAATTCAGCAGCAGTCAGCCTTTCCGTAGCAAGCGCAGCCTGACCGCTGCGCTTTTACCTTGCCGGGCGGCGCAACCGCCAGGTCTTGCTCAGCTAGCGTCTTGTTGGCGCACAAGGACTCCTATGCCACGTGGTACAAAAATCGTAGCAACAATCGGCCCGGCCTCCACCGACTTCGATATCCTGCTGAAGATGATACGCGCCGGTGTCGACGTGGTGCGTTTGAATTTTTCCCACGGCAAGGCGCAAGACCATATCGACCGCGCCGCGCTGGTGCGCCAGGCAGCGACCGAGTGCGGCCGCGAAGTGGCCATCATGGCTGACATGCAGGGCCCGAAGATTCGCGTCGGCAAGTTTGAAAATAGCCGTATCGAGTTGCAAGCGGGCGAACGTTTCATCCTCGACGCCAAGTGGGGAGAAAACGGCGAACTGGGCAACCAGGAACGGGTCGGCCTCGATTACAAAGCCCTGCCGCGCGACTTGCACAAGGGCGACGTGCTGCTGCTGAACGACGGCCTCATCGTGCTGATCGTCGAGCGCATCGACGGTAGCGAAATCCACACCACCGTCAAGATAGGCGGCGAGTTGTCGAACAACAAGGGCATCAACCGCCAGGGCGGCGGCCTGTCCGCGCCGGCCTTGACGGCCAAGGATATGGAAGATATCAAGACGGCCATGAGTTTCCAGGCCGACTATCTGGCCATTTCCTTCCCAAAATGCGCGACCGACATGGAAATGGCGCGCCAGCTGGCCAATATCGCCGGTGAACCGTACCAGCACAAGCCGATGCTGATCGCCAAGATCGAGCGCGCCGAAGCGATCCCTGCCTTGCAGGAAATTTTGGATGCTTCCGACGGCATCATGGTGGCGCGTGGCGACCTGGCTGTCGAGGTGGGCAATGCGGCCGTGCCGGCCTTGCAGAAACGCATGATCAAGATGGCGCGCGCGTCGAATAAACTGGCGATCACGGCCACGCAGATGATGGAATCGATGATCGTCAATGCCGTGCCGACCCGCGCCGAAGTGTCCGACGTGGCCAATGCCGTGCTCGATGGCACGGATGCCGTCATGACCTCGGCCGAGACAGCCTCGGGCAAGTACCCGATCGAGACGGTGGAAATGATGGCCGCCATCTGCGTCGAAGCGGAACAGTCCGAATACAACAAGCTCGATGCCGATTTCCTCAACGTCACCTTTACCCGCATCGACCAGTCGATCGCATATGGCGCCCTGTTCACGGCCCACCATTTGCGCGTGAAAGCCATCGTGGCGCTGACGGAATCCGGTTCCACCGCCTTGTGGATGAGCCGCCACAACATCGACACGCCGATCTACGCGCTTACGCCCAGTGTGACGACCTTGCGCAAAGCCGCGCTGTACCGCAATGTACGGGCGTATCATTTGATGCAGAACGCCCCCAGCGCGCAAGTGCTGAAGCAGGCGGAAGAGCTGCTTGTGGCGCAGGGCATCGTCAAGAAGGGCGACATGATCGTCGTCACCTGGGGCGAGCCGATGGGCCAGGTGGGTGGTACCAACGCCCTGAAAATTGTGACAGTCGGCCAATTCGAGTAAGTTCTGGTTTAGTTGGAATAATTCAGGCGCCGCCGCAGTAGTTAGTCGCGAAGCGCCGCAACGGTTTCTATTGTTATCTGGAGTATTACCATGTCTCTCGTATCCATGCGTCAACTGCTGGACCATGCCGCCGAAAACGGTTATGGCATTCCTGCTTTCAACGTCAATAACCTGGAGCAAGTGCAAGCCATCATGGCTGCCGCCGATGCGCTCAACAGCCCGGTGATCATGCAAGCGTCCGCTGGCGCGCGCAAGTACGCCGGTGAAGCCTTCCTGCGCCACCTGATCGACGCCGCCGTCGAAGCGTATCCGCACATTCCCGTTGTCATGCACCAGGATCACGGCCAGTCGCCGGCCGTCTGCATGGCCGCCATCCGCTCGGGCTTCACGTCCGTCATGATGGACGGTTCGCTGGAAGCGGACGGCAAGTCGGTCGCTTCCTACGAATACAACGTCGAAGTATCGCGTGAAGTGGTGAAATTCTCGCACGCCATCGGCGTGACGGTGGAAGCGGAACTGGGTGTGCTCGGTTCGCTGGAAACCATGAAGGGCGACAAGGAAGACGGCCATGGCGCCGACGGCACCATGACGCGGGAACAGTTGCTGACGGACGTGGCGCAAGCTGCCGATTTCGTCCAGCGCACCCAGTGCGACGCCCTGGCCATCGCCATCGGCACTTCGCACGGCGCGTATAAATTCACGCGCAAGCCAACGGGCGACATCCTGGCCATCGACCGCATCAAGGAAATCCACGCACGCATCCCGAATACCCACCTGGTGATGCACGGTTCCTCGTCGGTGCCGCAGGAATTGCTGGCCATCATCCGCGAATTTGGCGGCGACATGAAGGAAACCTATGGCGTGCCAGTCGAGGAAATCCAGGAAGGCATCCGTCACGGCGTGCGCAAGATCAACATCGACACCGACATCCGCCTGGCGATGACGGCCGCGATCCGCAAATACCTGTTTGAAAACCCGTCGAAATTCGACCCGCGCGACTACCTGAAGCCTGCCCGTCTTGCCGCCGAGCAAATCGTGCGCGCGCGCATGCAAGCCTTCGGCTGCGAAGGCCAGGCCTCGAAAATCAAGGTCGTCACGATGGAAAAAATGGCCGAGCGCTACAAGGCCGGCGAGCTGTCGCAAATTGTGAAGTAAAATTCTGTCTGGAACGGGCAGGAGGCATGCGCAGACAGCGTATCCTTGTGCCCGATTTTCTCGACCGGCAGGCGCCCCCTGCCTGCCGGTTTCGTTTCATCCAACTATTCCCCCCGCTATGAACAGCCTCTATCAGACTTCCATCCACTCCCTGCCATTGCTGGGCCACGGCAAGGTCCGCGACAACTACGCCGTTGGCGACGACAAGATCCTGATCGTCACCACGGACCGCCTGTCGGCCTTCGATGTCGTCATGAACGAGCCTATCCCCGGCAAGGGCAAGGTACTCAACCAGATGAGCGACTTCTGGTTCGAGAAACTGGGCCATATCGTGCCGAACCACCTGACCGGCGTGGCGCCGGAATCCGTGGTGGCGCCCGAGGAAGTGGCGCAAGTGCAGGGTCGCGCCGTAGTGGCCAAGCGCTTGAAACCCATCATGGTAGAGGCAGTCGTGCGCGGCTACATCATCGGTTCGGGCTGGAAAGATTACCAGGACACGGGCAGCATCTGCGGCATCAAGCTGCCAGCCGGCCTGCAACAGGCAGAAAAATTGCCGGAACCGATCTTCACCCCGGCGGCCAAGGCCGAACTGGGCGAGCATGACGAAAACATCAGCTTTGCTGAAATGGAAGAGCGTATCGGCGCCGAACTGGCCGCCAAGATGCGTGACGTAGCCATTGCCCTGTACCAGACGGCCGCCGAATACGCGGCCACGCGCGGCATCATCATCGCCGACACCAAGTTCGAATTCGGCCTGGACGACAATGGCGTCATGCACCTGATGGATGAAGTGCTGACGGCCGATTCATCGCGCTTCTGGCCCGCCGACTCCTACCAGCCTGGCATCTCGCCGCCGTCTTTCGACAAGCAATTCGTGCGCGACTACCTTGAAACCTTGACCTGGGGCAAGACCGCGCCAGCGCCAGCGCTGCCGGCCGACGTCATCGAAAAAACCCAGGCCAAGTATTTCGAAGCCATCGAGCGCCTGACGGGCGAGAAGCTGAAGGCATAAGATGGCAGAGCAAAACAAACCCTTGGTTGGCGTCATTATGGGGTCGTCCTCGGACTGGGACGTGATGCAGAATGCAGTCGCCATCCTGAAACAGTTTGGCGTCCCGTACGAAGCACAAGTCATTTCCGCGCACCGCATGCCCGACGAGATGTATGCATACGCGAAAAGCGCGCGCGCGCGCGGCTTGCGCGCCATCATCGCCGGCGCCGGTGGCGCGGCCCACCTGCCTGGCATGGTGGCGGCGATGACCATCGTGCCGGTGCTGGGCGTGCCCGTGCCATCCAAGTATTTGCGCGGCGAAGATTCCATGCTGTCCATCCTGCAAATGCCCAAAGGCGTGCCGGTGGCCACCTTCGCCATCGGTGAAGCGGGCGCGGCGAATGCGGCACTGACGGCGGTGGCGCTGCTTGCCGCCAACGACGACGCCCTGGCCGACCAGCTGGAAGCCTTCCGTGCCACGCAAACGGCCGCCGCCAAGGCCATGGTCTTGCCTGAATAATGTGTTTGAAAAATAATGAATAGTAAATCGACTTCCCCATTGCTGCCCGCCGCCCATCCACAGGCGTGGCTGGGCGTAATGGGTGGCGGCCAGCTCGGCCGCATGTTTGCCCAGGCGGCACAGAGCATGGGCTATCAGGTCGCCGTGCTGGAACCGTCCGACGCCTGTCCTGCGGGGCAGGTGGCGCAACGCCTGGTGAATGCCGGCTACAGCGACACGGCCGGCCTCGACGCCCTGGCGGCGCAATGCCTGGCCGTCACCACGGAATTTGAGAACGTGCCGGCCGACAGCCTGTCGCGTCTGGCCAAACGCGTGTTCGTGGCCCCCAACGCGCACGGCGTGTCGGTGGCGCAAGATCGCATCGCGGAAAAGCGTTTCTTTGTTGACAGCGCGGACAAGTCGGGCGTGCTGCCGGCGCCGCACATGGTCATCGCCACGCAGGCTGACATCGACAGCATAGGCGACGACTTGCTGCCAGGTATCTTGAAAACGGTGCGCATGGGCTATGACGGCAAGGGCCAGTTCCGCGTGCGCACGCGCGACGAGGTGCGTGCCGCCTTCGCGGAAATGGGCGAGGTAACTTGCCTGTTGGAAAAAATGCTGCCGCTGGCGTATGAAGTGTCGGTACTCACGGCGCGCGGCGTGGACGGCGAATCGGTCGTGTATCCGATCGCCGAAAACGTACACCGCGACGGCGTGCTGTTTACCACCACCGTACCGGGCCCGAACGTGTCGGACGCCTGTGCCGCCAAGGCGCAGCGGGCGGCGCAAGCCATGGTTGCTGAACTGGCTTATGTCGGCGTGCTGTGCATCGAATTTTTCGTGCTGACCGACGGTAGCCTGGTGGTCAATGAAATGGCGCCGCGCCCCCACAACAGCGGCCACTACACGATGGATGCCTGCGTCACCAGCCAGTTCGCGCAGCAGGTGCGGGCCATGGCGCGGCTGCCGCTGGGCGAAGTGCGCCAGCATTCGCCGGCCGTGATGCTCAACATCCTGGGCGACGCCTGGTTTGCCGACGACAGCGATGCTGCCTGCGAACCGGCCTGGGACCGCATCCTGGCGCTGCCGGGGGCCTGTTTGCATCTGTATGGCAAGGATGACCCGCGCCGCGGCCGCAAGATGGGCCACCTGACCTTCATCGCGGCCACCTTGCAAGAGGCGCAGCAGCGTTTGCGCGACGCTTGCCTGATCCTGGGAATCGCGCCGTGAGCGTGCCCGCACAAGACCTGGACCAGGCCGCCATCGCGGCGGCCGCCGCCGTGCTGGAAGGGGGCGGTCTGGTCGCTTTTCCGACGGAAACCGTGTATGGCCTGGGTGCCGATGCGGAAAACCCGGCCGCCGTGGCGCGCATCTATGAAGCCAAGGGCCGGCCATCGGACCACCCCGTGATCGTGCACGTGGCGCCCGGCGCCGACTTGGCGCACTGGTCGGATGACATTCCCGCCGAGGCACAGCAACTGGTGGCTGCCTTCTGGCCCGGTCCGCTGACCCTGATCGTCAAGCGCGCCGCGCATATTCCCGACGCCGTCTCCGGCGGCCAGGATACGGTGGGCTTGCGCTGCCCGTCGCATCCGGTGGCTATCGCATTGCTAGGCACTTTCAAGGGCGGCAAGGGTGGCCTGGCGGCGCCGTCGGCGAACAAATTCGGCAATGTCAGCCCCACCACGGCACAGCATGTGCGCGATGAATTCGCGGCCGAACTGGCTGGCGGCTTGGTGGGCGCGGTACTCGATGGCGGGCAGAGCGACGTGGGCATCGAGTCGACCATCGTCGACCTGTCGCGCCTGGCGACGCACGGTCCCGTGCTGTTGCGTCCCGGCCATATCAGCAGCGAGCAGATCGCCGCCGTCATTGGCCGCGCACCGGCCGTGGCCGATGCGGCTGCGCCGCGTGCCTCGGGCACCCTGGAATCACATTACGCGCCACACACGCCTGTTGCGATGCAGCACAGCGATGACGTGAGCGCCACCTTGAACCGCCTGCTCAATGACGGGCGCCGCGTGGCCCTGATCCACTACTCGGATCTGCCGCCGGCCAGCGCCAGCGTGCGCCTGGCCGCGACCCCGGAAAACTACGCGCATGCGCTGTATGCCTCGCTGCGCACGATGGATCAGGTTGGCGCCGAACTGATACTCGTCGAAGCACCACCCACCGGCCCCGAGTGGCTGGGCGTGAATGATCGCTTGCGGCGTGCCGCTTTCGGTTCCAGTGGCATCTTGCAGCAGTTTCTGTCCGCATCATGAAAAGCCCCGCAAGGGGCTTTTTCTTGATGCAGCGCAATAGAGATGCTTGCCACGAAACATCTTAAATCCTCCATAATTCATCCGATCGCCCGCTCGAGACAGGGCGCTGTCGGTGTTGTTATTTCGTTGATTTTTAAAACATATTTTCTATACAAGCCTACAGAACGATGGCATATTAGTTGGGTAGCGAATAGCACGCCCGTTCGTTTAGAAACCAGAAAAAAAGACCGAGGAGACAAAATGCATCAAACAAAATTCGCGCTGGCCGTGCTGGCTGCGGCTGTCCTGGCAGGTTGCGGCGGCGCCAGTGGCGGTGATCAAGCCTTGAAAGTCAAATACACGGCGCAAGTGTCGTTCGGCGACAGCCTGTCCGATGTCGGTTCGTATGCCGTGGGCACGGTGCTGGCAAAAGGTGGCGGCAAGTTCACCATCAATGGTGACAATACCAAGATCAATCCTGAACTGACGGGCAAGAACTGGACCGAGCATCTGGCCGCGCAATTCGGCCTGGCCGCGCCATGCGCCGCCGAGACTGGCCTGGAAGGCAATGCCTTGAAGGGCTTGGCCGTGCCGCGCGTCAAGCATGCCGGCTGCTACGGCTATGCCATGGGCGGCTCGCGTGTGACCAATCCGGTTGGCCCGAACAACAAGTTGACCGGCAGCGAGCTGGGCGCCCTGACCGTACCCGTGGTGACGCAGATCGCGAACCACCTGGCCGTGTCCGGCGGCAAGTTCAGCGGCACGGAAGCCGTGTTCGTGATGGCGGGCGGTAACGACGTGCTGTACCAGCTGGGCGTATTGCAGGCCGGTGCGACGGCTGCTGGCCAGGCGGCTGGCGCGACCGCTGGCGCGCAGGCTTTTGTCACCAACCTGGCGACGGCACTGGCCGCTGGCGCTACCGTTCCCGCCACGGCGGTGCAGGCCATCGCTGCGGCCATCATCGCGGAAAATGCACGTCCCGGCCACACGGACGCGTCCGTGGTGACTGCTGCTGCCACTGCCGCTTTCATGGCGGGCAATAGGGACGCGCCGACACTGGCCGCCGCAGCGGCGGCCAAGGCCAAGGCCGACGCCACTGTCACTGGCAATGCCGCCGGCGCCAAGGCCGGTGCCGATTACGCTGCGGCGAATGGCCCAGCGCTGGTTACGGCGATGGGACAGGCCGGCAAGGAGCTGGTGGTGCTGGTGAAGGAGCAGATCATCGCCAAGGGCGCCAACTACGTGATAGTCAACAACCTGCCGGATGTGGCCGGTACGCCATCGGGCCTGGGCAAGGACGCCAATACCAAGGCGCTCATCAATGCCATGGTCAGTGCCTTCAATGGCGAACTGAGCGGCGGCCTGAGCGGCAATGCGAAGGTCTTGCTGGTCGACGTGTTTGCCGTCAGCCATGACCAGGGCGTCAATCCTGGCCCGTATGGCTTGACCAACGTCAGCGAGACGGCGTGCGACTTGAGCGCGCCAGGCAATATCCTGGGTAGCTCGCTGGTGTGCAATGGCACGAACCTGAAAGCGGGCGACGTCAGCCATTATTCGTATGCCGACGATGTGCATCCTACGCCGTTCAACAACCTGTTGCTGGCCCGTTATGTGGCCAAGGACATGGTCGTGCGGGGCTGGCTGTAAGGGGGCCGCGCCAGCTGCGTCTGCGGGACGTGGCTGGCGTCGATAGTGACAAGACTCGATAGCGGAACACTCCGCACATAATGATCAGGAGACAAGATGAAGAATCGTTTGAATACCGCTGTACGCGTGCTGGCCGCCGCTGCCGCAATGGCCATGGCGACGGGCGCTTCGGCGCAAAGCGCAGGCACCTGGATGGCCAAGGTCGGCATCAACAAGATCACGCCGCACGTTGACAGTGGCGATATTTCCGCACCGGCCTTGCCGGGCACGAAGGCAGATGTCAAGGCGGATACCAAACCCATCCTGACCTTTGCCTACATGATCACGGACAATATTTCCGCTGAAATGATCCTGGGCGTGCCGTACAAGCATGACCTGATCGGCGACGGTGCCATCAAGGGTACAGGCAAGCTGGGCACGGCGGAAGCCTTGCCGCCGACTGCCTTCATCCAGTACCGTTTCTTCCAGCCTAACGCGATGATCCGTCCCTACGTGGGCGCTGGCTTGACGTATGCCTATTTCCAGAAGGAAACCGGCTCGGGTCAGATGACGGCCTTGCTGGATCCGGGTGGAAAACCAGTGACTTACCGCATGGACAACAAGCTGACAGGCAGCCTGGTGGTCGGCAGCACCGTGGCCTTCAACGAGCGCTGGTTTGCTGACGTGGCCGTGGTCAAGACCTACCTGAAAACCAGGGCGAAATTCTCGACGGGGCAGACGCAGGACATCAAGCTCGACCCGCTTGCCGTGAGTATCAGCATCGGGTACAACTTTACCCTGTAAAACAAAAAATCCGCCTCGGCGGATTTTTTTTGTCCCGCTCAGGCAGGCGGTGTATTGAACTTTCCATTGTGGAAGATCAAGGGCGGCTGCGCGGCAAACGCGCATTGCTCCACTTCGCCCACGAAAATGACGTGGTCGCCTTCCGGATAGCGGCTGCGGTTATGGCATTCGAACCAGGCCGACGCGCCTTTCAGGATGGGCTGGCCCGTGCGCGACAGTTCGTAGTCGACGTCGTCGAAAGGATTCGGCGTGCGGCGTGCAAAGCGCTGCGCCAGGTCCGCCTGGTCGGCGCCCAGCACATTGATGACGTAATGCGAGTTGCCGCTGAAGATGGGCATGCTGTTCGCCACGGAACCGAGGCTCCACAGCACCAGCGGTGGCGATAGCGAGACGGAATTGAAGGAACTGGCCGTCAAGCCACGGAAACTGCCGTCGGCCAGGCGCGTGGTAATGACCGTGACGCCGGTGGCAAACTGCGACAATGCCTGACGGAAATGTGTCGTATCGAATTCTTGCGCTGGCGCGCGGGGAGAGCGTGTGTTCATGGGTGACCTGTCTATTTGCTGACATTATGCCAAAAATCGGCCGCGCCAGCGCAATCGTGGCCGGCAGGCCTGTCGCTGCGGCGTGGCACGCGCCGTTTCAGGCGGCGTTGCAGGCCATGGCGCTTCGCGTGACAGTGCTGAAATGATCCGTCGCAGGAGCGTTGCGGGAGGGCATCATGCAGCAGCAGACGGACGTGGCGGTACTGGGCGGTGGCTGTTTCTGGCGCCACGCTGCCAGGTACGCGGAGGTGCGCGGCGTGATGCGCGTCGCATCGAGCTACACGCGCGCCGGCCTTGTCTCCTGCGCATACATGTAGTTGCGCGACCAGGGCAGGCTGGAGGAGCGTCGGCCTGCCTTGACGCACACGATCTGGTATAGGCTGATCAGGTCTTGCTCGAAGGCATAGGCGCAGCCGGCCAGGTAGACGTGCCAGATGCGAAAGCGCCGTTCGCCCGCCAGCGGACGAATTTGTTCGGCATGGGCTTCGAAATTTTCCGTCCACAGGGCGCAGGTGCGCGCATAGTGGCGGCGCAGGTTTTCCACGTCCAGCACTTCCAGCCCCCCCTGCTGCATGGTCTTGAGCACATTGCCAATGTGCGCCAGTTCGCCATGGGGAAACACATATTTTTCGATGAATTCGCCGCCGCCATACGGCGTTTCGCCATTCTCCGGGTCCGTGGAGGTAATGCCGTGGTTCATCGCCATGCCGTCCGGCGCCAGCAGCTTGTTGATGATGCTGAAATAGTCGCGTAAATGCTTGAGGCCAACGTGCTCGAACATGCCCACGCTGGTAATGCGGTCGAACTGACCGGCCACGTCGCGGTAGTCTTGCAGGCGAATCTCGATCAGGTGGGCGAGGCCGGCCGCCGCCACGCGCTCGCGCGCCAGCGCATACTGGTTTTCTGACAGCGTCACGCCCACGCAGCGGGCACCATATTGCTGTGCGGCGCGGATGACCAGCGCGCCCCAGCCGCAGCCGATGTCGAGCAAGGTCTGGCCCGGCTGCAGCTGGATTTTCTTCAGGATATGGTCGATCTTCTTGACTTGCGCCTGCTCCAGCGTTTCATCGCCGTGTTCAAAATAGGCGCAGGAATACACCAGCGCGGGGTCGAGAAACTGTTCATAAAACGCGTTCGACACATCGTAATGGTAGCGGATGGCCTCGGCATCCTTGCTCTTGTCGTGCGTAAAGCTGCGCACGATGCGGGCCAGCTTGCCTTCCGGTTTTAAGGTGTTGCGCGCCAGCGCATTGCAGACGGAAATCATGTCCTGGGCTGTGCCCCTGACTTCGATATTGCCTTCCACATAAGCCGAGCCCAGGTTGGCCAGCGAAGGATTGAGCAGATAGCGGGCCGAGGCGATGGTCGGCAGGCGGATGGTGACGCGTGGCGCTTCGCTGGACAGGTCGACATGCTGGCCGTTCCACAGTTCTATGCGTAGCGGCAAGGCGGTCTTGCTGCGGATGCTGGCGATCCAGGACGTGAGTTGGTTTTGTACGAACAAAATGGCCTCCAATGAAGCGGCCCCTGCTGGGGCCGCAAATTGAGAAACAATGTTAGTTAGTAACTTCTGAACTCATAGCCTACTCTTATATTGACCAGCTTGCTTTACACGCGTGTTGACGTTGCGCTTAAGGTTGCAAGCGCTGCATGTTCCATTGCCCGTCAGCATCACGCGTAAACACGATGCGGTCGTGGAAGCGCGAACGGCGCCCCTGCCAGAATTCGATGCGTTCCGGCTGCAAACGGTAGCCGCCCCAGTGTGCCGGGCGGGGCGGCGGGGCGTCGCCGATGGCGGCGGAAACGGCCGCGTAATTGTTTTCCAGCGCGGCACGGTCGGCGATGGGGGCGCTTTGCTGCGAAGCAATCGCCGACAAGCGGCTTTGCAGTGGCCGCACATTGAAATACTCGTCGCTTTCGGCCGCCGTGGTTTTCACCACCGTGCCTTCGATGCGCACTTGCCGCTCCAGCTCACCCCAGAAGAACAGCAGGGCGGCATGCGGATTGTGCTCGAGCTGCTGGCCCTTGTCGCTCTGATAATTCGTGTACCAGGTAAAGCCGCGCTCGTCGAACTGCTTGATCAGCACGATGCGCGAGCTGGGTTTGCCGTCGTGACTGACGGTCGCCAGGCTCATGGCGTTCGGCTCCATCACCTGGGCCTTGACGGCCTCGGCAAACCATTTCTGGAACTGAGCGATGGGATCGGCAAGCACATCCGTCTCGCTCAGGCTCGATTGCACGTAATCGGTGCGCATGGCCGCCAGCACGGCGGCCGCGTCCGGCTGGGCGGCGGCGGGCGCCTCCGGCGCGATGCCGCGGCGGCGCTGCATGGCCGTGCCCAACTGTTCCATCTGCTGCGCGCTGAACAGGCGCTTGGCCATGGGCGCCAGCTGGCCCTCTTCCTTGTTCATGTGGGCCTGGTAGGCGGCAACATAGTCGCGCACGCCATGGGCCGACAATTGCGTGCCCGTGCCGGCCGCGATGGCGTCCAGTTCCGGGCGCAGGGTCAGCCAGGCCTGGTCCATGCGCTGGTGGTCGGCGAGGATCTCCGGCACCAGGGTCACCAGCACGGCCGCATCGGCGCCCGTGGCCGTCGCTTGCAGCATGGGCATCAAGTCCTGCTCTTCATCGTCATGGTGCAGATGGGCGGCTTTATTGAAATATTGCAACACCGCCCTGGCCGCCTGCTGCGCGTCCGCCGTGTTGCCGTGTTGCACCAGGTGGGCCAGCAGGTTTTGCAGGGTCGTCAGTTGCTTGCGGATCTTGTCGTGGCAATGTTTGAGCACGGCGATGGGCTGGTCAAAGCCGGGAACGGAGTCGAACAGGGGAGAGGTCATGGCGAGTTCTCGTGGTGGGCGGTGTGGGGGCGCGGCGACGGTTTGGCTTGTCGCTGTGTCAATTCGGCTATTTTAGAATATCTGCCAGCGCAGTGTCCGTTAAAATGGCGCCATGCATACCTCCACCAATGAACTAATTTCCATGGACTTGACCGAGATCGATTTTGAGCGGCGTTTCGGCGGCATTGCCCGCCTGTACGGCGCCCCCGCGCTGGCGCGCTTCCGCGCCGCGCACGTGTGTGTGATCGGCGTGGGCGGAGTCGGTTCCTGGATCGTCGAAGCGCTGGCGCGCAGCGCCATCGGCCGCCTGACCTTGATCGACCTCGACAATGTTGCCGAATCGAACATCAATCGCCAGATCCAGGCCATGAGCGACACCATCGGCAAGGCCAAGATCACGGCCCTGGCCGAACGCATTGAACTGATCAACCCGTTTTGCCAGGTCACGCAGATCGAAGATTTCATTAGTCCTGAGAATCTGGAACAGTTGCTGGGCGGGCGCGATTTTGATTACCTGGTCGACGCCATCGACAATGCCAAGGCCAAGGCGGCCGTGATCGCGTATTGCCGCGCGCGCAATGTCCCCATGCTGACCATCGGCAGCGCGGGCGGGCAAACGGACCCGACCCTGATCGCCGTGCGCGACCTGTCGAAAACGGAGCAGGAACCGCTGCTCAAGCGCGTACGCAAGCTGCTGCGCACCGAATATGGTTTTCCCCGTGGCGTGAAAAACAAATTCAATGTCGACGCGGTGTTTTCCATGGAACCCTTGAGCACGCCTGAAAGCGCGGAAGCGTGCGCCATCGATGGCACGCCCGCCGGCGTCACGGGCTTGAATTGCGCCGGCTTCGGTTCCAGCGTGGTGGTGACGGCCAGCTTCGGCATGGTGGCGGCCGCGCATGCGCTGAAAAGCTTGCGCCAGGACAAATTGGCCGCTGTGGCGGACGCCGCCTAAGTCAGTTTTCGGCTGGCCAGGATGCGGTAGTCGCCGCTGCGCTTGATCGATTCCACCAGCACCAGTTCGTCCGCCTGCCAGGCGACGGGCGCGAAGTCCTGCTTTGCTGGCGGCGCCTGGCGCGCCAGGGTCACGTGCGGCGTAAAGCGGTCGTGTTCGAAGCGGGGCGCCAGCCCCTGTTGCGCCAGGCCGTGCATGCAGGCCGCGCGCAAGTCCAGCAAGGCGGGCGAGGGCTGCGCCAGTGCGGCCCAGGCGAGCGCCAGCTTGGGAAAGTGGCTGGCGTGATCGAACACCAGTGGCATGGCGCGCGCCGGCAGTTGCGCCAGGATGTCGAGCAGGGCCGGCAGCTCGCTGGCAGGGCGCTGGCCCAGGAAGGCCAGGGTCAGGTGCAGTTTGTCCGCGCGCACGGGCTTGCCTTGCAAGCGCGCCTGCCAGGCGGCCAGGGCCGCGCGCGTGGCCGCGTCGGGCCACAGGGCGTAAAACAGGCGGGGGCAAGGTGCATCGGGCGACAAGTTTTTCCTATCGTTGCGGCGGTTTGCTATTATTGGCCTTCCCTGCCGGTTGGCTGGCGCAGGGATCTCACCGAAACTCACTGAAAGAATACATCATGACGCGTAGCTCCGTTTTGTTTGCCCTGATCTGCTCCGTCGCCGCGTCGCTGGCGCAGGCACAGGCGCCAGCGCCCGTTCCCGCCTCCGCCGTCTCGCTGAGCCCCGGTCCTGTCGCCGATAAATTGATCCTGATCGACAACAAGGTCGGCACGGGCAAGGAAGCGTCCGTCGGCAGCAACGTCACCGTGCACTACACGGGCTGGCTGTATCGCCCCCTGGCGAAAGATTCGCGCGGCAAGAAGTTCGACAGCTCCGTGGGCCGTGGCCCGTTTGACTTCCCGCTCGGCAAGGGTATGGTCATCAAGGGTTGGGACCAGGGCGTGGCCGGCATGAAAGTGGGCGGCAAGCGCACCCTGATCATTCCAGGCGAACTGGCCTACGGCCCGCGCGGCGCCGGCAATGGCGACATTCCACCGAACTCGGCACTGATCTTCGACGTGGAATTACTGGACGTTAAGTAATTGTTCAGTTTCGGCAGCGCACCACGTGCGCTGCCGTGAAAAAGCGGTAGACTGGGATTTTCTGATATAGCTGTGGAGACTCCCATGAACATCGCCAACGACGTCACCGAACTGATCGGCAACACGCCCCTGGTGCGCATCAACCGCATCGCTGCCGACTGCAATGCCACCATCCTGGCCAAACTCGAATTCTATAATCCCGCGCATAGCGTCAAGGACCGCATCGGCCTGTCCATGATCGTCGCCGCCGAAGCCGCAGGCAAGATCCATCCCGATACCGTCATCGTCGAACCCACCAGCGGCAATACGGGCATCGCGCTGGCCATGGTGTGCGCCGCGCGCGGCTACCGCTGCACCCTGGTCATGCCCGACACCATGAGCCGCGAGCGGCGCATCCTGCTGCGCGCCTACGGCGCCGAGCTGGTGCTCACGCCCGGCAGCGAAGGCATGCTCGGTGCCATCCGCAAGGCCGAGGAGCTGGTGGCGGCCGACCCGCGCTACCTGATGCTGCAGCAATTCAACAATCCCGCCAATCCCGCCATCCATCGCGCCACGACGGCCGAGGAAATCTGGCGCGATACGGATGGACAGGTCGACATCGTCGTCGCCGGCGTGGGCACGGGCGGCACGATTACCGGTATCGGCGAAGTGCTGAAGGAACGCAAGCCTGGCCTGCAAGTGATTGCCGTGGAACCGGAAGCGTCGCCGATGCTGTCGAAAGGCACCAAGGGGCCGCACCCGATCCAGGGCATCGGCGCCGGTTTCGTGCCGCAGATCCTCAACACGGCCATCTACGACGAAATCATCTGCGTGAAGAATGACGACGCGTTTGCCACGGCGCGCCTGGCCGCCAGCGACGAAGGCCTGTTGGTCGGCATCTCGTCGGGTGCCGCCCTGTGGGCCGCGCTGCAAGTGGCGCGCCGCCCGGAAAACGCGGGCAAGACCATCGTCACCATCATCCCGTCGTTTGGCGAACGCTACCTGAGCACGGCTTTGTACGCGGGCCTGGGCGACTGAGAGCCTATCCCAGTAGATACATCCCCTGCTGGCGCCCCTCAGAAGCGGGGACTGGCCGTCATGCATGACTTGCCTCGTCGTCGCGTGGCTCGCCACGCGTCCTCCTCATGCCTTGTCCGCGCTCCTGATGAACTGCCAGCAGAAGACGCTCCCTACTGGGACAGGCTCTGAGCGTCGACCCGTCCGGCGGGGCTGCGAAGGTGTCCCCGCTTGACCGGTGCAGCGCAAGGGTGGCGGATTAACTTGCCATGACGAAATATGCGCCAGGCAGGCACGGCAGGCGCAGTACAATATCGGACGGGCCGCAATGGTTCGGCCCGTATTGTGCCTTTGAATGGAAATATGTTCCTGGTAAAACCTGAACGCCGCCGCCTGCTGCAGGTAGGCGCAACCGTGGCTGTCATCGCGCTGGGCCTGGCCTCGCGCGCCTATCCCCAATTTCTTCCCGCCGCGCTTGGCAAGT
This sequence comes from Janthinobacterium sp. UMAB-56, assembly GCF_900095265.1. GTDB lineage: Bacteria > Pseudomonadota > Gammaproteobacteria > Burkholderiales > Burkholderiaceae_D > Janthinobacterium. The sequence goes on from NZ_LT607653.1 coordinate 284,109, forward strand.
ATCCGGGCGACGCCCTGTGGGCCATGATGATCGTCTTTGCGTTGGGCATCATCGCCACGCGCATGCGCACGTGGCAACTGGCCCTGTGGTCTTTGCTGTTTTGCTTTGCCGTGGAATTTGGCCAGTTGTACCAGGCGCCCTGGATCGTCGGACTGCGCGCGCACCCGCTGGGGCACCTGGTACTGGGTTCCACCTTTGGCTGGGTCGACCTGATCGCCTATACGGCGGGCGTGGCGATCGCGGCGCTGGTCGATAAAGCGGCGCTGCTCAAGCGCCGCTAGCCTCTACTTGAGCTTACCCTCGGCGTCGCGCAGTTCCACGGGCGCCAGTTTCAGCTTGAACAATTGCGGGGCGATCTTCGCCTTGTCGCCCACGCCGATGACGATCAGCTTTTCCGGCTGCAGGTATTTTTTCGCCACCTGCTGCACCTGCTTGTCCGTCACGCCGGCAAAGCGCTGTGGCAAGGTCGTGTAATAGTCGAGGCCAAGGCCGTAGATATACGCGTTCGCCATGCTGGCGCTGATGCTGGCATTCGTCTCGAACTGGCCCGGCAGCGACAGCACTTGCGAATTGCGCGCATTCGCCAATTCCTGGCCGCTCAGTGGCTGGGCGATCATGGCGCGGATTTCCCTGAAGGTTTCCGCTACGGCCGCACCCGTCACATCGGTGCGCACGCTGGCGGCAATCGAGAAGGGGCCAGGCTGATTGCGGTACTGGAACTGCGAGCGCACGCCATAGGTGTAGCCCTTCTCTTCGCGCAAATTGGTGTTCAGGCGGCTGGTAAACAAGCCGCCCAGCGCCGCGTTCATCACTTGCAGCGGCGCATAGTCGGGCGTTGTGCGCGGCACGGCGATGGTCGACAGGCGCACAGCCGTTTGCGGCGCGCCCGGTTTGTCGACCAGGATCAGCCTGGCTTTCGTCGTGACCGGCGCCGCTGTCACGGACGGCGCCACCGCGCCGGCCTTCCAGCTGCCGAACTTCGCTTCGGCCAGCGCCTTCAATTCCGTCTCGCCGATATCGCCCGAAACGATCAGCGCCGCATTGTTTGGCAGGTAATGCTGCTGCCAGAACGCCTGCAGGTCGGCGCGGCTGGCCGCTTTCAACGCCGCTTCCGTGCCCAGCTGGATGGTGCCATACGGATGCTGCGGGCCATACAGGGCCGCCGCTTCCACCCGCGCGGCCACCGCGCCCGCGTTTTCGCGCTGCTGTGCCAGCTGTCCGATGCGGCTGGCACGCTGGCGCTCCACTTCGGAGGCGGGGAATTGCGGATGCAGCACCACGTCGGCCAGCACGTCGAGCGCTTGCGGGAAGGTGGCCTTGAGCGACGTGAGCTGGACAAACGAGGCATCCGTGCCGGAGCCGGTGCTCAGCAGGGCGCCCAGTTGCGCCACGTCGTCGGCGATCTGTGGCGCCGTGCGCGTGGTGGTGCCTTCCTGCAGCAATTGCGCCGTAAAGCTCGACAAGCCCGGCTGCGCCGTCGGATTGGCGCCCGAACCGCTTTTGATGACCAGCTGGCTGGACACGAGTGGCACGGCCCCGTTGTAGTGGTGGATCACGGTCAAACCGTTCGCCAGGGTAAACGATTTTCCTTGCGGAAGGACGATCTGCGGTGCGGGTCCGGCCTTCGGCACGGCACTGCGCCACGGCTCGTCCGCATTGATGGCCGTGCCTGGCGCCGGCTTGACCTTGCCAGGTGCCGGCGTCGGCACTTCCGCGCCCAGGTCCGGCTTGCCCGGCACGCCGTAGACGACGACGCGCGCCTGGTTTTTCAGGTAGGTGTCCACGGCGCGCTGCACGCCGGCCGCCGTCACCTGGCGGTAGCGTTCGATATCCTTGGCCAGGTAGCCTGGGTCGCCCAGATACTGGTTGTATTCGTTGAGCAAGTTGGCTACGCCGTGCCCGCCCATTTTTTCCACCTGGCTCAGCATGTTGGTCTCGATGCTGTTGCGCGCCCGTTCCAGTTCCTGCTCGGTAGGGCCGCTGGCGCGCAATTGCTCCAGCTCCGCCTGCAAGGCTTGCTCGATTTCCTCCGGCTGGTGGCCCGGGCGAGCCGTCGCGTCGATGGTGAAGACGGAGGTGAGGGCGTTGGAACCCTGGCTGGCGCCCACGTCCTGGGCGATCTGCTTGTCGTACACCAGGGACTTGTACAGGCGGCTGGACTTGCCGCCGGCCAGGATGTGCGCCGCCATCGACAATTCAGCGTCATCCTTGGTGTAGGCGGACGGCGTCAGCCAGGCCATGAAGACGCGCGGCAGCTCGACCCGGTCTTGCACCACGATGCGGCGTTCCTGCGTGATGGGCGGCGTCACGACATCGGGTTTCGGCACGGCCGGACCGCTCTTGAAGCTGCCGAAGTATTTGTTGACCAGTGCCTTGGTCTTCGCCTTGTCGATATCGCCGGCGATCACCAGGCTGGCGTTGTTGGGACCATAGTATTTGCTAAAAAATTCCTTGATGTCGGCCAGTTTCGCGTTCTGGATGTCCGCATGTGAACCGATGACGCTGGCGTAATACGGGTGGCTCTTCGGAAATAGCTGGTGGTACAGGGCTTCCTGCACGATGCCGTATGGCGCGTTTTCCACGCTTTGGCGGCGTTCGTTGCGCACCACGTCCTGCTGGTTCGTCAGCGCCGTCTGGTCGAGTACGTCCAGCAGGTAGCCCATGCGGTCGGAATGGGTCCACAGGGCCAGTTCCAGCTGGTTCGACGGCACCGTGTCGAAATAGTTGGTGCGGTCGAAATCCGTGCTGCCGTTCGAATCGGTGGCGCCCGCCCCTTCCAGCAACTGGTCGGCCATGCCGCGCGGCACGTGCTTGGTGGCGGCAAACATCATGTGCTCGAACAGGTGGGCAAAGCCCGTCAGCCCCGGCGCTTCATTCGCGGGCCCCACGTGATACCAGATATTGACGGCCGTGACGGGCAATTTATGGTCTTCCACGAGAATCACGTCGAGGCCGTTCGGCAAGGTGTATTTTTCGTAGGCGATATTGGGCACCGCCGTGGCGCCCGTCGCGGCGGCAGCATCGGCGGCGTGGGCCAGACTCAAGGGGGCGCCGTACAGCGACAGCAGCAGGGCGGGAATGGCCAGCAGTTTGATTGGTTTCATGCATGCTTCCAGGGGTAGGTGGGGAAGACGCTGCGGCTCGCTCGTGGCTGGCGCAGCGCGATGGTGCTACAGTTTAAACAGCAGGGCCGCGCCGCCCAGCACCAGCAGCGCGCAGGCGAGCGAGACGATGGCGGCCGCGCCCAGCAAGCGCCATTCGCGCGGCGTAAAGCCGGCCGGCCCGGTCGGCGACGGCGCGGACAAGGTGGTTTCCGGTACCGGCTGGGGCATGGCCGACGCCGGCACTGCGGGCAAGCCGCCCGCCGCGCGCGCCTGCGCCGCGAGTGCCTGCGTGGCGGCGTCCAGCAAGGCCAGCTGGCGCTCGACGGTTTCCGCCAGCACCGCTTCGTTCAGCGCCACCAGGGCGAATATAGGATCGTTGACGTCGACCTTGATGCCCGTCTTGTCGAACACGTGCGTGCGCAGTTTGTGCTGGTCCATCTACCATTGCACCTTGTCGAGTTGTTCGAAGATGTCGCGGTAGACGACCTTGATACGCTGCTTTTCCATGATGTTGAACTTGTCGTTCTGCAACACTTCCTGCATCGTCAGGCGCGCCGTGTTCATTTTCTTGACGTCCGCGCCGAAGGTGTCGGGATTGCGCTGGCTCAAGGTGATGCTGCCTTTCACGCGTGCGCGGTTGTCGGCATACGACTGCGATTCGACAAACTGCTTGCCGGACGCCGATTGCAACAGGCCGAAATGTTCGTTTTGCCACAGCACCAGCGGCACTTTCGTCGATTGCGCCGTCGCCACAAAGCCCGTGGCCGTGTCGTGCAGGGTGTCGCCGCCGCCGACGATGGTGTGGATATACACCTTGCGCCCCGATTCTTCCAGCAGCGAAAAACAGTCGTTTTCCAGCAGGTAGCCCATCAGCGGCGAAAAGGTGTTCGCACCATTGTCGATCACGCAGTTGCCGTCTGTGTCGAGGATGTCGATCATCAGCGCGTCAAAGCGTTTCGGGTCGATGTTGCGCGCATCCGTCATCACTGGCACATGCTTGACCTGCATCGCCTTGTAGCGCGAAAAAGTGGCGTTTTCCTGATCGGTGTCATAGCAGCGCAAAGGCGTGTCGTCCTTGCCGCCTAACCATTGGGCCAGCAGGGTCGAGACGAGGGTCTTGCCGATGCCGCCCTTGCCCTGCAGGATGAAATGTACCGTGTTTTGCATTGCGACTACTCCAAGTTGTTGCGTCAGTGACAATCAAAGATCCGTGACAGCGGCGCGGGCGCCCGGCCAGGCCACGACTGGCATTTTTACCACAATCCTTTGCAAATATGCCATGCGGAACAGCGAATCTGGTTATGATGTTAATCAGGATACCATTGATACAGAGCAAGTTTTGTGTGAAAAATCCACCCCAGAGTGTGAATGAGGACGCAGTGCCGATCTCCAGTCTCGATAAAGCCGACATAGACCGCCTGAATCAGCAAGCCCTGTCTTGCCTGGTCGGTAACCGCCGCCAGGCACGCCGGCTGGCGCAGATGGCGCTGGCGGCGGCGCAACGACAACAGTATGCGCGCGGCGGCGCGTATGCGGAACTTAATCATTGCTGGCTGGCGTATTACGCGGGCGAGGCCGAGCCTTCGTGCGAGCGCCTGGGCGCGTATTTCCAGCTCAGCGGCGACCTGGAAGGGGGCATGGAAGTGGCCGCCCTGCAGGGCGCGTATGCGAGCCGGCGCGGCGATTTTGCCGATGCCGAGCAGCATTTCCTGCAGGCGCGCAGCCAGGCCGCGCAGATCCCCGATTCCCTGCACAAGTTCATGTTGTACGCGCGCCTGGGCGTCGATGCCCTGAACCGTGGCGATACGCAGGACGGCCCGCGCAATTTCCTGCTGGCGCTCGACATCGCCGAACGTTTTGGCAGCCCTGCGCACCGGGTCAACAGCCTGTCGAACCTGGCCTCGTCGCAGCATGACCTGGGCAATGATGACGACGCCATTCCCCTGCTGGTCGAGGCGCTCGAGATCATCGGCACGCAAAAGCTCAAATACCAGCAAACCATCGTCTCGGCCAACCTGGCCATGTGCCTGCTGGCCACGGGCAAGCCAGCCGAGGCGCTGGCGCTGGTCGAGCCGTTTTACGAATGGCCGGAAGAAGACCTGGCCGTGCGCGCCTTCTTGTTCTGCATTGCCGCCCACGCGGCCATCCTGCTGCAGCAGCCCGAGAGCGCCCTGCAACTTCTGTTGCGGGCGGAGGACTATGCGCGCCGCGGCCAGGACCTGGAAGAACAGATGCATGCGTGGCTGGTGCGCGGCAAGCTGGACTTGCATGCGGGCCAGACGGCGCAGGCGCTGGCTTCCCTGACGCAGGCGCACAGCCTGCTGAGCTGGACGCGCAATCCGTTTCACCAGCAGCAGATCTTGCGCGGACTGGCCGAGATCAATGCCCAGCTGGGCGAATGGCAGGCCGCGTATGGCTTTTTGCAGCAATACCAGGCCGCGTTCGAGGCCAGCAGCAAGTCGGCACGCGCCTCGCGTAGCCTGATGCGTCACCTGGAAAAGGAAATGCACAGCCTGAAGGCCGAGCGCGACAAGGCGCTGGAGCTGCAGGCGGCGCGCGAATCGGAAAACGTCAAGCTTGAACATCTGAACCGCGAACTGGCGCACCAGATCCTGCATGTCAATTCCTTGCAGGACAGCCTGAAGGAACAGGCCATGCGCGACCACCTGACGGGCCTGTACAACCGCCGCCATTTTGAAACTTGCCTCAATGCCATCCTGCACGAAGCCGATGCGGATGCGCCCGTGGCCATCGCCATCATCGACCTGGATTTCTTCAAACGCGTCAACGACACTTACGGGCATAATTTTGGCGATGAAGTGCTGATCCAGTTCGCGCGCCTGGTGGAAGGCCAACTGCGCGGCAGCGACATGGTGTGCCGCTATGGCGGTGAGGAATTCTGTCTGCTGTTGCGCGAAGCCGACAGCGTCATCGCGGCGCACAAGATCGACGACATTGCCACGCGCTACCGTCAGTTGCTGATCCAGCAGGCGCCGCACAGCCTGTCAGGCTGCACCTTCTCGGCTGGCATCGCCGAATATCCGCGCCACGGCGCCGGCCGCCACGAATTGCTGATGCGCGCCGACAGCGCCCTGTACGCGGCCAAGCAGGCGGGCCGCGACCGCGCCTGCATCGCCGACGCTACTGGATAAAACGCAGCAGTTCCCGCAGGGCGTGCGCCACGGCCTGCTCGCGCACGGCCTGGCGGTCGCCCGCAAACACCCGCCGCTGCGTCTGGACGCGCCCGCCCATGGCCCAGCCGAAGCAGACGGTGCCGACGGGCTTGCCGGGCACGCCGCCCGTGGGTCCGGCAATGCCCGTGGTCGAGACGGCCACCTGGGCCTCGCTGTGGGCCAGGCTGCCTTGCGCCATGGCGGCGGCCACTTCTTCGCTGACGGCGCCGTGTGTAACGATCAGCTCGGCGGGCACGCCCAGCATGCCGGTCTTGGCTCCGTTGGAATAGGTGACGAAGCCGCGTTCGAACCAGGCGCTCGAGCCTGAGATATCCGTGACGGCCTGCGCCACGCCGCCGCCCGTGCACGATTCGGCCGTGGCCAGCAGCAGGCCCTTCGTCTGCAAGGCCAGGCCGACGGCGGTGGAGAGTGGGGTGAGTTCTTTGCTCATGGATGACTCCTGCATGCGGTGAAAATGGTGGCAAGACTGTAGCATGGCCAACGGTAAAAGAAACTTTCCCCGGTCACAGCGAAAATGCGTACACTCTTTTATGCATTTGCTACCATTCCGGGCCGGCAGGCGGGTTGCCGCTGCGCCACCCTGGTGCGCATCGCCCGAACAGGCACGCGGCATGGTGCCGCGCCTTCGTATGCATTATCTTTACTCGGTTGTCATGGTAATTCTGAACTGGACCTGGTGGCATCATCCTGGCCCGCTGCGCCGCCCTGTGCGCGGCCGCCGCCGCTCCCTTCGCTGGGGCTGGCTATTGCTGTTCCTGGGCGTGCTGTGCGTCGATACGCGGGCGCAGGTGCCGGGGGAGCTGGAACGTCAGGTCAAGGCCGCGTATCTGTACAAATTTGCCGGCTATGTCGAATGGCCAGACGGCAGCTTCGCCCGGCCCGATTCTCCGCTGGTGATCGGCGTGGCGGGCGCCGATGCGCTGGCCGAGCAGCTCGAACAGAGCGTTGCCGGGCACAGCGTCAATGGCCGCGCCGTGCAGGTGAAAAAAGTGCGCCGCGGCGAAGCGCTGGCCGGGCTGCACGTGCTGTACCTGGGCGCGCTGGAGAAAACGGCGCTGCAAGAGATGCTGGCCGCCAGCCGTGGCCTGGCGTTGTTGACGGTATCTGATTCGGATGAGATCTACGCGATGGGCAGCATGATCAATTTTGTGATGGCCGAGGACAAGGTGCGCTTCGACGTGGCCCTGAAACCGGTGGCGCAGGCGCATATCCGCATCAGTGCGCGCATGTTGCTGGCCGCCTATCGCGTGCAGACGGGGGGCGCCTAGATGATCAGATTGCGCTCCATCCGCCACAAACTGATGTCGGTGGTCTTGCTGACCACCCTGGTGGCGCTCGTCATTTCTCTGGGCACCATCGTCGCCTACGACTTGCGCGCCTACCACCGTAACCTGGTGGCCGATATCAGTACCCAGGCCGAGTTGCTGGGACACATGAGTTCCGCCGCTTTGGCCTTCGACGACGAGCGCCTGGCGCTGGAAAACCTCAACCTGATGCGCATCCGCCCGCGCGTGTCGGCCGGCGCCCTGTACAAGGCCGACGGCAGCCTGTTTGCCAGCTACCGCGCGAATGAACATGTGGGCGAGCTGCCGGCGAAGGTGGGCAAGGAAGGCGCAAGCATCCAGGGCAGCTCGGTGGAACTGTTCAAGCCCATCGTCGACAATGGCGAACTGCTGGGCACAGTGTATTTGCGCGCCGATTATGAGCTGGCTGGCCGCACGGCCGATTACCTGGCCATCGCGCTGGGCGTGACGGTGCTGGCGCTGCTGGTGGCCTTGCTGCTGTTGCGCCGTCTCGACTTCGTCATCACGCAGCCCATTCTCGATATCGCCGACGTGGCGCGTGAAGTGATCGAGACGGGCGACTACTCGCGCCGCGCGCGCAAGCTCAGCGTTGACGAAGTGGCGCAGCTGGTCGATTCCTTCAACAAGATGCTGGCCGAGATCGAGCAGCGCACGCATGCGCTGGAGCGTTCGAACGGCGAGCTGGCGCGCGAAGGCGAGCAGCGCACCCAGGCGCAGCAGGAAGTCATGCGCCTGAACCAGGAACTGGAAGTGCGCGTGCACGAGCGTACCATGCAGCTGGAAATGACGAACGGCGAACTGGCCATGGCAATGGAAGAGGCGCGCAGCGCCAACTATGCCAAGTCGGCCTTCCTGTCGTCGATGAGCCATGAATTGCGCACGCCGCTCAACGCCATTCTCGGCTTCGCGCAAATCCTCAGTTCCGACCGCCTGCCGTCGACCCTGGAGCAAAAGAAGGAGTTCGCCGGCCATATCCTGAAATCGGGGCGCCATTTGCTGACCTTGATCAATGAAATCCTCGACCTGGCCAAGGTGGAATCGGGCACGGTCAGCCTGTCGCTGGAACCGGTGGGCCTGGACGCCATCTTGCAGGAATGCCGCGACATGATCGCGCCGCTGGCCAGCCAGCGCGGCATCGGCATGGACTTCCCCGATACCTGCCCGCTGAACGTGCTGGCCGACCGCACGCGCCTCAAGCAGATCTTGTTGAACCTGCTGTCGAATGCGCTCAAGTACAACTGCGAGCGGGGACACGTGGCCATCGCTTGCGTCCAGCAGGCGGGTGGCAGGGTACGCATCAGCGTGCGCGACACGGGCGTGGGCCTCAACGGCGAACAGGTGGCGCTGCTGTTCCAGCCCTTCAACCGGCTGGGGCAGGAGGGTGGCACGGAAGAGGGCAGCGGCATCGGCCTGGTGGTCACCAAGCGCCTGGTGGAGCTGATGGATGGCAGCATCGGCGTCTCCAGCGCGCCCGGTGAAGGCAGCACCTTCTGGATCGAGCTGCGCGTGGTCGATGCCTTGCCCGCGCCGGCCCCCCCTGCCTTGCCGCGGCCGGACCTGGCCGGGGCGCTGCTTGAGCACAGCGCCCCCGTGACCTTGCTGTACGTGGAAGACAATCCCGCCAACCTGACCCTGGTCGAGGAAATCGTGCGCTACTGTCCGCAATTGCAGTTGCTGACGGCAACGGATGGCCGCCTGGGCGTGGCAATGGCGCGCACGCATTTGCCGCAGCTGATACTGATGGACATCAACCTGCCGAACGTGAATGGCACGGAGGCCCTGAAAATGCTGCGCGCCGATCCGCGCACGGCGCACATCCCCGTCATCGCCCTGACAGCCAACGCCATGCCAGGCGACGTGGAGCGCAGCATGGCGCTGGGCTTTTACCGCTATCTGACCAAGCCGATCAACCTCGACGAATTTACCGAAGCGATCAACAGCACCCTGGCCTATGTAGCGCAGCAGCGCCGGCAGAAGGGAACAGGCGCACCATGAGCAGCCAGGCCGATATCTATGCGGCGAAAATTCTCATCGTCGACGACCAGGACGTCAATTTGCGCCTGCTCGAGCATTTGCTGGTCAGCGGCGGCTACACGGCCACCAGCAGTACCCTCGACGCGCGCGCCGTGGCCGGCCTGCACCAGCGCCACCAATTCGACTTGATCATCCTCGACCTGGTGATGCCCGGCATGAGCGGCTTCGACGTGATGGAGGCCCTGCGCCCGCTGGAACTGGAAGGCTATCTGCCCGTGCTGGTGATCGCGGCCGACCCGGATGCCAAGCTGGCGGCGCTGGAAGCGGGCGCGCGCGACTTCATCAGCAAGCCCTTCGACGCGCTCGAGGTGCTCACGCGCATCCGCAACATGCTCGAAGTGCGCCTGCTGCACCGCGCCGCGCGCCACTACAACACGCTGCTCGAACGCACGGTGGGCCAGCGCACGGCCGAACTGCAGCGCTTTCGCGGCGCCATGGACGCCACCACCGACGCCATCTTTCTCGTTGACGTGCTGGGTATGACCCTGGTCGACGTCAACGACGGCGCTTGCCGCCTGCTTGGCTACGCGCGCGGCGAACTGCTGGCGCTGGCGCCCGGCACCTTGCTGCCATCGCCGCCAGCCCCGCCGCTGGCCGCGCTGTCGGGTGGTCCGTCCCACCTGGCCGCGGATGTGACGGAATGCGAACTGGTGCGGCGCGACCAGGCAGTGGTCCCCGTGGAACTGGGCTGGCACTGGTATGTGCAAGCACCCGTGGCGGGCGGGCAGGCCACGGAGGGGCTGCTGCTGATCGCCGTGGCGCGCGACATCAGCGAGCGCCGCCAGGCGCAGGAGCGCCTGAAGCACCTGGCCCACTACGATGGCTTGACGGGACTGCCGAACCGCAGCCTGTTCTACCAGACCCTGGCCCAGGCCGTCGAACTGGCGCAGGAAAAAAGCTGGCGCATCGTGGTGCTGTTCATCGCGCTGGACCGTTTTAAAAGCATCAACGACACCCTGGGTGCGGCGCTGGGCGATGAATTGCTGCGCCAGTTCAGCAACCGCCTGGTCGAATGCGTGCGCCTGCGCGACACGGTAGGGCGCCTGGGCAACGACGAATTCGCGCTCATACTCACCATGAGCCGCAACCAGCAGGAAGCCGTGGCGGTGGCCAACCAGGTGCGCGAAGCCTTGCGCGCGCCGTTCGACTTGCGCGGCCACGCGGCCACCCTGACGGCCAGCATCGGCATCGCCATGTATCCGGACGATGCCACCGACCCGGAAACGCTCATTAAATACGCGAATACGGCCATGGGCGGCGCCAAGCTGGCGGGCCGCGACGGCTACCGCTTTTTCACGGCCGGCATGAACGTGCAGGTGCTGGCGCGCCTGGACCTGGAGCTGGCGCTGCGCCATGCGCTCGAACACGAGCAATTCATCCTGTATTACCAGCCCAAGGTGGATTTGCGCACGGGCCGCATCAGCGGCGTGGAAGCGCTGCTGCGCTGGCGCCGTCCCGGCTATGGCCTGGTGGCGCCGGCCGAATTCGTGCCGGTGCTGGAAGACACGGGCCTGATCGTGCGCGTGGGCGCCTGGGCGATCGAGGCCGTCTGCCGGCAGATCGCCGAGTGGCGCGACAGCGAAGTGGGGCCGGTGCACGTGGCCGTGAATGTGTCGAGCCGCCAGTTTGCCGAAGGCGACCTGGAGGGCGAGGTGACGCGCGCGCTGGCGCAGCATGGCGTGGCGCCGGAATTGCTGGAACTGGAATTGACGGAAACGGCGCTGATGTCGAATGCCGAGCGCACCATCGTCGTGCTGGGCAAGCTGAAAAAAATTGGCGTGAAGGTGGCCATCGACGATTTCGGCACCGGTTACTCCAGCCTCGCCTACCTGCAGCGCTTCCCCATCGACAAGCTGAAGATCGACATCGCCTTCGTGCGCAACATCACCAGCAACCCGAATGACGCGGCTATCGCGCTGGCCATCGTCAGCATGGCGCACAGCCTGAAATTGAGCGTGGTGGCCGAGGGCGTGGAATCGCGCCCGCAGCTCGAATACCTGCGGCGCAACCGCTGCGATGAAATCCAGGGCTTTTATTTCAGCCGCGCCCTGCCGGCGCTGGAGCTGGGGCAGATGATCGTCGCCGGTGCCGGCCTGCCGCCCGGCCACGACCCGGCCGCGCAGCCGGCGCAGACCCTGCTCATCGTTGACGACGACGTCAATGTGCTGTCGTCCCTGCACCGATTGTTCCGTCCAGAGGGCTACCACATCCTCACGGCCAGCACGCCGGCCGAAGGCTTCGAGATGCTGGCGCTGCACCGGGTGCACGTCATCGTCTGCGACCAGCGCATGCCCAGCATGAGCGGCACGGAATTCTTGAGCAAAGTAAAAGAGCTGTACCCGGAAACCATCCGCATCATCCTGTCCGGCTACACGGGCCTCGAAGCCGTGCTCGACTCGATCAACCGGGGCGCCATCTACCGTTTTTATACGAAACCGTGGGATGACACCCAGTTGCGCGACAACATCCGCCTGGCCTTCCAGCATTACTGGATGGTGAACCAGCCAGGGCTGGCGCGCGTGGCGGTGCGGTAGACCTTATTCGCTGAAGTGGTCGAAAGAACTCAAGGCCAAATCCAGCGGCTGCCCCTGTGAGTCGACCAGCCGCAAGCCTGATTGCGCCTCGATGCTACCCACGCGCGTGACGGGCGTGCCGCAGCTTGCCGCCAGCGCGGCGATGGCCTCGCGCGCGGAAGCGGGCGCCGTGAAGCACAGTTCATAGTCGTCGCCGCCGGCGGCCGTGTAGCGGCGGCGCAGGGCCATAGCTTGTTGCGCCAGCACGGGGCCGGCCGGCAGGGCGTCGACATCGAGCGTGGCGCCCACCCGCGACGCTTTCAATATATGACCGAGGTCTCCCACCAGGCCATCCGAGATGTCGATAGCCGCATGCGCCAGGCCCGTTTCGGCCAGGGCGCAGCCCAGCGCCACGCGTGGCGTGGGCGTGTGCATGCGCGGGGCGGCAGTCAGCAGGTCGGCTGGCGCCAGCTCCTGTTCCATGCGGTAGCCGGCCAGCGCCAGGCGCGCATCGCCCAGCGTGCCGCTGACCCAGATATCGTCACCCGCCACGGCCGCGCTGCGGCGCAAGGCCTGGCCCGGTGCCAGTTCGCCAAACACGGTGATGCAGATATTTAGCGGGCCCTTGGTGGTGTCGCCGCCGATCAATTCGCAGCCGAATGCATCGGCCAGCGCAAACAGGCCTTCGGCAAAGCCGGCCAGCCAGCCACGTTCGGCTTGCGGCAGCGCCAGCGCCAGGGTAAAGGCCACGGGGCGCGCGCCCATGGCCGCCAGGTCGGACAGGTTCACGGCCAGGCTCTTGTGCCCCAGCATGCGGGCGTCGGCGCCGGCAAAGAAGTGCCGCTCTTCGACCAGCATGTCCGAGGAAATGGCGATCTGCTTGCCGGCACTAGGCGTAAGCAGCGCGCAATCGTCGCCGATGCCCAGGGTGGCGCGGCCGGGGCGCTGGCGCACGAAATATTGTTTGATCAGGTCGAATTCGGAAAGCGCGTCGTGAGGGGCCATGGCGTAGTCTGTGCGTTGAGTGATGGTGTGGCCCGGCTATTATAGGCTGGCCTACAATACAGGCCTTTGCCACTGCCGAGCACCTTACTATGCCCATCCTCGATATTCACGTCCTGTTGCAATCCTGGCTGGACCATGGCTGGCTGCGCGACCCGCAAGCCGTCGGCCTGGCCACCTTCGAAGCACAGGAGCTGTTGGCGCACGGCTTCGATGCCGTCAGCGACGTCGACCAGCTGTGCCTGTACGAGGACGAGCGCCTGTTCCGCCGTGCCGGCCGGCCCGTGCATGTATTGTTCAAGGCGTTTCTGCAGCGCGGCCAGCTGGTCGCGAATGGCCTGGGCCTCGGTGATCGGGTGCACCTGGCCGGCTTCCTGCGCGCGGCGCGGCAGCCTTTGCCGGCGTTTCGCGTGCTGCTGGAGCAGGGGGGCCGCAGCGGCGCCCTGCTGTTCGATAATGGCCTGGTGCTGCAGTTTTCCGCCAACTTGTGGGGCAAGCCCCGTCATTACTATCTGACCCTGGTCGAGGGGAACGTGGCCGACGCCCATGTTCCAGGCCGCCGCGACAGTGATATCGACTTGCGCGCGGCCAGCGCGCGCCATGTCCAGGCCCTGTATGACAGCCGTGACACTGCCGAACTGCAGCGCCTGGCCCGGCGCGGCAATGCGGCGCTGCGCGAGCTGGCGCACTTGCTCGCTTAAGCTTTTTTCGCCTGCGCCATGCCGTGCAGCAGCTTGGCCAGCAACTGGTCGAGCTGGCGCTGCTCGTCCGCGTTCAAGGGCGACAGCATAGCGCGCTCGTTCTCCACGTGCAGCAGCACCAGCTGTTCAATCAATGCCAGGCCCCGGGACGTCAGGGCCACCAGCACGCCGCGCCGGTCCGTCGGATGCTTCTGGCGTTCGATCAGGCCGGCCGCTTCCAGCCGGTCGATGCGGTTGGTCATGCCGCCGGAGGACAGCATGGCCGCCTCGTACAGGGCCGTCGGTGTCAGCGCATACGGCGCGCCCGAGCGGCGCAGGGTCGCCAGCACGTCGAATTCGCCAGGCTGCAAACCGTGCTCGGCAAACAGCGGGTTGAGCCAGTCGCGCGCCATCAGTTGTGCCACCGTGCCCAGCTGGCCCACCAGCTGCATGGCAGCGGTATCCATCTGCGGCAGCTCGCGCTGCCATTGTGCTGCGGCAAATTGCGCGCGTGTATGTTCTTGCGGGGTAGTTGTCATGGGTATGCATTTATCTCGACATCAAGATATATTTCTATCTCTATGTTAAGATACTTTTCATCGAGTTATTTATATGGCGCATTAAACCATGTGCCTCCCTGCGAGGCAAGGACTACTATCCCATGCCATCCGAACGCCCCGTCTCTGCACCGCCTCCCTCGTCCGCCTTGTTGGTGGCCGCCATCATCCTGCTGGGACTTAACCTGCGGCCTATCCTGGCCGCCATCGGCCCTTTGCTCGACAGCATCCAGGCCAGCACGGGCATCAGCAATGCCGACGCGGGCTTGCTGACCACAGTGCCCGTGTTCGCCATGGGCGTGTGCGCGCTGGCGGGCGCGCAACTGCAGCGTCGGCTGGGCGTGGCGCGCGGCATCTCGCTGGGCATCGCCATCATTGCTGTCGCCTGCGCGCTGCGCTGGCCTCTGCATGGCAGCGGCGGCCTGATCGCCACGGCGGCCCTGGGCGGCCTGGGCATTGCGCTGGTGCAAGCCTTGCTGCCAGCCTTCATCAAGCGCCATTTTCCCGCGCGGGCGGGCCAGTTGATGGGGTTTTATACGACGGGCATCATGGGCGGCGCGGCCATTGCCGCCGCCTCCGCCTCGCCGCTGGCGCAAAGCTGGGGCTGGAACGCGCTGCTGGCCCTTTGGGCGCTGCCCGCCGTGGCTGCCGCGCTGCTGTGGCACCGTGCTGCCGCTACACGCGTGGAGGTGGCCAGCGGCGCGGGCGCCAGCCTGCCCGTGGGCAGTGGCCGCGCCTGGCTGTTGATGGTGTTTTTCGGCATCGGTACGGGCGCCTACACGCTGGTGCTGGCCTGGCTGCCGCCGTTTTACACGGAGCTGGGCTGGAGTGCGGCCGACAGCGGCTTGCTGCTCGGTGGCCTGACCCTGGTGGAAGTGCTGGCCGGATTGGTGATTTCCAGCATCATCCATCGCTTTCCCGACCGCCGCATCCTGCTGCTGTCCGTCTTGTTGTCCGTACTTGCCGGCCTGGCTTGCCTGATCGTGGCGCCAGCGCAACTGGCGCTGCCGGCCGTGATATTGCTGGGTTGCGGCATCGGCTCCCTGTTTCCCCTGTCGCTGATCGTCAGCATGGACCATGTGCGTGACCCGGCCGGTGCCGGCGCGCTGCTGGGCTTTGTGCAGGGCGGCGGCTACATCATCGCCAGCAGCATGCCGTTTATTGCCGGGCTGATTCGCCAGCATTCAGCCAGCCTGGCGCAGGCGTGGATGGTGATGGCGGGCGGCGTCGTGGTGTTATTGCTGATCGCCGTGCGCTTCGCGCCGGGCGCGCGGCTGGCGTCGCCTGCGGGGAAAATCGCGTAGGCTGTCGGCTTGTGCTTGAGAGAAAGATGCCACCATGGCTGACCATATCGCCGCGCCGCCCGCCCTGCTGCCCGCCAACCGCCGCATCGTGCTGTCCGGCGAGGATGCGCTGCGCATCCTGCAAGAGATCGAATTGCTGCTGCAGTCGCTGCAGCACATCGGCCGCCATTATTATCCCGATGGCGCCGATGACGGCGCCGATGCCCTGCGCCGCGCACGGTATTGTGCCGAGACGACGCGCTTCATCGACGAGCAGCAAGCCACGACGCGCCTGGCGCTGATGCGCAGCATCCTGTCGGCGCCGTTCGACGCCACTCTCGGTGCGGACGAGATGGACGATATCGAGCGTGCCGTCGCCGCGCTGCCGCTGTGGCGCGCCCCTGGCGCTCCATCGTAAAAACTAATTGAAATCTAAAATTTGATAGTTTTTGCTGTTGCGGACGTTTGTGCCGCCGGACGGCCTTACAATGCTAGGTTATGCGTTTTCGTGATATCAGACTGTGGCTAGCGGAAAATACCTAGCTAATTGAAAGAATTGGTCTGATAAAATCCGGAACACCCGATCGACCAAACAGGAAGGCAGCACAGCATGGATTCGTCATCTGATAAAAAAGAAGAATTGCGTCAACAATTGCGCTTGGCCGCACTCGAGTATCACGAGTGCCCGCGCCCCGGCAAAATCAGCGTGACGCCGACCAAACAACTGACCAATCAGCGCGACCTGGCACTGGCCTACTCGCCAGGCGTGGCGGCACCGTGCGAAGAAATCGTCATCGATCCGGCGAATGCCTATAAATACACGGCGCGCGGCAACCTGGTGGCCGTCATCACCAACGGCACGGCCGTGCTGGGACTGGGCAATATCGGCCCGCTCGCCGCCAAGCCGGTGATGGAAGGCAAGGGCGTGCTGTTCAAGAAATTCGCCGGCATCGACGTCTTCGACATCGAAATCAACGAGATGGACCCCGATAAACTGGTCGACATCATCGCCTCGCTGGAACCGACCTTCGGCGGCGTGAATCTGGAAGACATCAAGGCGCCCGAATGCTTCTACATCGAGCGCCAGTTGCGCGACCGCATGAAGATTCCCGTCTTCCATGACGACCAGCACGGTACCGCCATCATCGTCGGCGCGGCCATCCTGAACGGCCTGAAAGCCGTCGGCAAAAAGATCGAAGACTGCAAGCTGGTCGTCTCGGGCGCGGGCGCCGCTGCACTGGCCTGCCTGGACCTGATCGTCGACCTGGGCTTCCCCTTGAAAAACATCTACGTCACCGACCTGGCCGGCGTGGTCTACAAGGGTCGCACGGAACTGATGGACCCGGACAAGGAACGCTTCGCGCAAGACACGCCGCTGCGCACCCTGGCCGAGATCATCCCGGACGCCGACATCTTCCTCGGCGTTTCCGCCGGCGGCGTGCTGAAACAAGACATGGTTCGCAAGATGGCGCCGAACCCCTTGATCCTGGCGCTGGCCAACCCGAATCCGGAAATCCTGCCGGAAGAAGTCAAGGCCGTGCGCAGCGACGCCATCATCGCCACGGGCCGCTCGGACTATCCGAACCAGGTCAACAACGTGCTGTGCTTCCCTTACATCTTCCGCGGCGCCCTCGATTGCGGCGCGACGACGATCACGCGCGAGATGGAAATCGCCGTCGTGCACGCGATCGCCGACCTGGCGCATGCCGAGCAGTCGGACATCGTCGCCACCACGTACGGCATCAGCAACCTGTCGTTCGGCCCTGAATACCTGATCCCGATGCCCTTCGATCCGCGTTTGCTGATCAAGATCGCGCCAGCGGTCGCCAAGGCGGCCGAGGATTCCGGCGTCGCTACGCGTCCGATCAAGGACTTGCAAGCGTACGCGGACAGCCTGCAGCAATTCGTCTACCGCAGCGGTACCTTCATGAAGCCGCTGTTCCTGATGGCCAAGTCCACGCCGGCCGAACTCAAACGCATCGTCTACGCCGAAGGCGAAGAAGAGCGCGTGCTGCGCGCCGTGCAAGTGGTGGTCGATGAGAAACTGGCGCGTCCCATTTTGGTGGGCCGTCCGCCCGTGCTCGAAGCGCGCATCCAGAAGTTTGGCCTGCGCCTCAAGCAGGGCGTCGATTTCGACGTCATCAACCCGGACTTCGACGAGCGCTATCGCGACTACTGGAATACGTATTACGCCATGACCAGCCGCAAAGGCGTCACCGAGGAATACGCTAAACTGGAAATGCGCCGCCGCCACACCCTGATCGGTTCGATGATGATCCACAAGGGCGACGCCGACGGCATGATCTGCGGCACCTTCGGCACCACCCAGCTGCACCTGAAATACATCGACCAGGTGCTGGGCAAGCGCGCCGGCAGCAATGTCTACGCGGCCATGAACGTCTTGATCATGCCGGAACGCCAGTTGGTGATGGTCGATACGCATGTCAATGAAAACCCGGATGCCGGGCAATTGGCCGAGATCACCATCATGGCCGCCGAAGAGATGAGCCGTTTCGGCCTGTCGCCGCGCGCGGCCCTGCTGTCGCACTCGAACTTCGGTTCCAGCGACAGCGCCTCGGCGCAAAAGATGCGCGCCGCGCTGGCCATCATCAAGGAACGCGCGCCGGACCTGGAAATCGACGGCGAAATGCATGGCGATACGGCCCTCGACAGCAAGCTGCGTCAAAAAATCATGCCAAACTCGGCACTGAAGCATGATGCCAATCTGCTGGTCATGCCCAATATCGAGTCGGCCAACATCGCCTACAACCTGGTCAAGACAGCCGCCGGCAACGGCATCGCCGTGGGACCAATCCTGCTTGGTTGCGCCAAGCCCGTGCACATCCTGACGCCATCGGCCACCGTGCGCCGCATCGTCAACATGACGGCGCTGTGCGTGGTCGACGCGGTTGCCCAGCGTAAAGCCTGAGCCTGAGCCTTAGCCTAGCGCTTAGCCTAACCCTTAGCTGCTCATGAAAAGCCACCCCATCCGCAAGGAGGGGTGGCTTTTTTACATGGGAGGTACGGGCTGGGCCGTGGCGAGCGTATGGCGGCGCAGGTAATAGTAGCGGTACACCATGATCTCGCCCCATACCAGCAGCAGCGCCAGCAGCGCGAACAGGCCCAGCGTCATCTTGAGCGAATTGAAATAGATGCTGGACTGCCGTTTGATGGCATCGATGAAGATCATCGGCACTGACTTGTCGAGTTTGCTGAAGTCGGCCTGGCGCGCCACATCCGTGCTCAAGCGCACGGCCAGGTCGGTGCCCAGCCTGGCCAGGTCGCCCGTCGCCTGGCCACGGAAGTCGGCGCCCTTGAGCGCTTCGCCGAGCACGCTGGCCCTGGCGATCAGTTGTTCCTGCAGCACTTGCGTCAGTAGCAGGCTGCCGCGATGCAAAATGAATTCATTGATCCAGCGCGCCTTGCTGCGTTCCCAGTAAGTGCTGGATGTGGGGCGGTAATACATGCTTTGCACGAATGGCTCGATCAGGCTGCGCATGCTGACCGGCTGGCCCGGGGCGATCAGCTTGACTTGCTGCTCCAGGTAGACGCGCAGCGCCGGCATCTGCGCTTCGACCACCGGCTGCAGGTCGCGCTCGAGGGCGTGGTTGACCACGCGGTGCACGCTGTGCACGGCGCCAAAGCCGCCAGCGAGGAGCGGCAGCGCGAGCAGTATCAACACATAGCTGAGCTTGGCGGCCACATGCCAGGCGCTTGGACGGCGCACCAGCAGGCATTTTCTGGCCAGCTGGTAGCAGATGACGAGCGCCAGCACAAAGCCGATTACGCCATACAGCAGCATCCACGGCAGGACGGTCCACAGCAGATCGCTGCCGAACGGCGCCAGGGCGCTGCCCCAATTGAGCAGTTGTTGCGTCATGTACATTGCCTTGATGTGAGTAGTCAGGCAATTATAGCGATTCAAGCAATACACATGGCGCGCGTCGCTTGCATGCTGCCATCCCAGGCTGGCACGACGATGCGCTAGTCAGGATGGCAACAAGGCTGGAAGGGCAACACGGGCAAGTCCAGCATTGCGGTGTTTGCCGGGAATGTTCTTATGCTGGGTTTGATGTGGGTCAAAAAAACATGCAGCATAGACTTCCGCAAGCTCAGCGCCAGGAAATTGCAAGTTGTTTGATGTGCATCAAAATGTCTGGCCCCCTACCAGCGATAATGGCATTGAACTCCTTGCCCTTCCAGTGGTCTGCAATGGCGCCGGCGCCATCTGTCCGGTACTGCTTTGTGTGACGCAACAACGCTGGCCGTGGCAGGAGTTCACTTAATTGTAGGGCTGCAAATCCAGCCAGACCGCATACGCCAGGCGCTTGCCATTCCACAGTCCGCCACCGCGGATGACGGCGTAGCACGAGGTCAGCTGGCCCACCAGGTCCTGGCGGCCCAGGTTGCGGCGCAGGCGCAGGGCGTCGTTGTGCGACAGGTAGCCGACCAGCTGGCCTTCGATGAAGACGGCGATGGCCTTGTCCTGGAAGGGATTGGCATCGTCGCAAACGAGCAGGGCCAGGCATTTTTCTTCCGCATTGCCGGGACCGTGCTCACCGGCCAGTTTGACGATGGCGCCTTGGTACATAGCTTCGTTTTCCACTTCCGAGGCGAAGCGTCCCGCATCGCTCCAGTGATGCGCGGGTGCGCCCGCAGGAATCGCCGGCACGTACTGGCGCACCGAGACGAGCGGTTTGTGCAGCGCTTGCACGGGCGTGCGGCCGCTGAAGACGTAGTACAGCAGGGCGATGACGATCACGATGGCAAGCAGGTAAAGCATGGTATCTCTCTGATTTCTTGGTGGGATGAGCCGCGGGCACGCTGCGCGGCGTTGCCGCTACTATAGCAAGTTCGCCGCCTGGTTTCGGGAAAATCTGGCCATCAGATGGCGCCGCCGGCGCAGCGCCAGCGGGTCCTTCAGCACGAGGGGGGCGGCGCCCGTCAGTCCCGAATAATACTGGCCGTGCTGGCGCAGGACGATGGCATAGTCGCGCGGCGCGTGGCCGTGCGCCAGCATGCGCGCATCGCAATCGACTTCGATGGCAAAGCGCAGCCGGTGCAACTGCCACCACAGGGGCAGATTCCACGGCATGAGCACGATCAAGGCGTAGGCCAGGGCCAGCAGTTGCGGGTCGCGCGCGGCCAGCCGGCATTGTGCGTGCGCCAGCAGCAGAGCCTGTTGCCGGGGCAGTATCAGTCGCAGCCAGACGGGCATCACGATGCGGGGCCGCAGCAGTCCCGCCACGCAGGGGCCGATGCCGCCGCTCAGGAAGACAGCAGTGCCCAGCAACGATATTTTCTGCCAGCGGCGCTGGTGCGACAGCAGCCAGACGCTGCGCAGCGCCAACAGCAGCAGCATGCCGCTTGATAGGACAAACCAGCCCAGTTTCAGCTGCGCCTGTTCCGCCGGCATGGCCGCCAGCACGCCGGGCAGCCACGCCAGCGGCACGATGACGGACGTGGCGATGGCCGCCAGCCACAGCCAGCGCGTCGTGCGCCCGCGCCGCTGCAGCGTGCGCTCGGCGCGCCAGGCGGCAGCGCTCAGCAGCAGCGCCAGCGCCATGGTGCAGAGCAGCCAGGCCGGCATCGGGCGCCTAGCGCTTCAGCGCCATGCCGACCGAGGCGGGGGCCGTGTGCTTGAAGCCGAATTGCGCGTACAGATCTTGCGCCTGGCCATCGGCGATCAGGCTGACATAGGCGCTTTCCGGCACTTCCGTCTCGATGAATTGCATGATCTCACGCATGATGCGCTTGCCCAGGCCTTTGCCCTGATGGGCCGGCAGCACGGCGATATCGACCACCTGGAAGAAACAGCCGCCATCGCCGATGACCCTGCCCATGCCCACCACCTCGTCGCCGTGCAGGATTTGCACGGCAAACAGGGAGTTCGGCAAGCCCTTGGCCGCCGCATCCGTGGTTTTCGCGCTCAGGCCGGCGGCAATGCGCAGCTGCCGGTAGGTGGCGCTGGCGGGAATGGCCAGGCGGGTGGCGTAGGGCGATGTTGCGGTCAAGACGGTCTCCTGTAGAAATAGTTTGGAGTGGTCATTATAGGCGGCGATGGGCTTGCGGGGCGGCACGCTTTATTCGCCGCGCCCTATGTCGTCCGTACGGCTTTTGCGCTATGGTGGCGGTATCCACATATTTGTTGAAAGCCCGCCATGTCCGCAGGATTTACCGCCACCGAGTTGTCCGTCATCAATGAAGACGACGCCCTGATCACCACCCTCGCCGCGCCAGCTGGCAAAGGCGAGCCCGTCTACCTGATGCTGCAGCGCGCCGAGGAATACGACGAGCAGGACGTGTCCATGGGCATGGACGAGCCCTACATCGAATACGGCGGCCAGGAGTTCGCCTGGTATGGCCACATGCACGCCGTGATCCTGCATCCGAACCGTTTGTCCGTGCAGATGGATGCCGAGGCTGCCATGCAGATGGATGACGATGGCCAGATCGACGTGCGCTTTAATTTGACGCCCGAGCGCTACGCCCAGTTGCAGCAGGCGCTGCGCACCACGTTTGAAGGTTGCGATTACTATCGCGAGGAACGCTGATCTGCGCGGACGGCACCGGTCATGGTGCCGTGTATGCGCGATCGCCGGTACTGATTGGGGGAGGGGACGATGACGCTGCTGTAAGGCGACACAAGACAACAAAAAACCCGCGCCTCCTATGGGAAGGGCGGGTTCTGATACTTCTTAATACGGTAAAACATGATCTTTTGGTGCCGGGAGCCGGAATCGAACCGGCACGCTGTTTCCAGCGCGGGATTTTGAGTCCCGTGCGTCTACCTATTCCGCCATCCCGGCAACGCGAGACGCATTATCACTGATTTGTCACAATCTGGCAAGTTTTATGCTTTACGTGTGTTTTGCACCAGCATTGAGCCTCCTTGTGGACGCCAATTCCAGCGCAAGAAGCGGAGTGCCGCGCCCGACCAGCCAGCCTATCGTATCCCTTCACTACTTGGAGGGATATCCCATGCAACAACTGGAAAACAAGGTCGCCATCATCACAGGCGCCAGCTCGGGCATTGGCCATGCGGCAGCACGGCTGTTTGCCCGCCATGGCGCGCGCCTGGTGCTGGTGGCGCGGCGGCAGAAGGAACTTGATGCGCTGGTGGCGCAGCTGGCGGACGGCGGCGCGCAAGCCGTGGCCTGCGCCGGCGATGTGGGCGACGCGGCGTGCGCGCGAGGGGCCTTGGCGCTGGCGCTGCAACGCTTTGGCGGCCTCGATATCGCCTTTAATAATGCGGGCACCCTGGGACCCATGGGGCCTACGCCGGAGCTCGCCCTGGAAGACTGGCGAGCGGCGCTCGATACCAATCTCACCAGTGCCTTCCTGGCGGCCAAGTACCAGCTGCCTGCCATGGCGGCGCGCGGCAGCGGTTCGCTGATCTTCACGTCCACGTTTGTCGGCCACACGCTGGGCATGTCCGGCATGGCCGCGTATGCGGCCAGCAAGGCGGGCGTGATCGGCTTGACGAAGGCCCTGGCTGCCGAGTATGGCGCTGCAGGCATCCGCGTGAATGCCTTGCTGCCGGGAGGAACCGATACGCAGTTGGGGCGCGCGGTGGCCTCCACGCCCGAGGCACTGGCCTTCGTGGCGGGCTTGCATGCCTTGAAGCGCCTGGCCACGCCGGACGAGATCGCCCGCTCGGCGCTGTACCTGGCTTCCGATGCCTCCAGCTTCACCACCGGCACGGCGCTGCTGGCCGATGGCGGCGTGTCCATCGTGCGCGCCTGAGGGATACGTCATGCGGCGGCGGAAACGCCGACGGCCCGGGGATGAGCCGGGCCGTCGGTGCTGTGCTGCTACATCAAGCTCAGTTGTGAACCGAGGCCAGCTGGCGCGCGATGATGTCGTGGTTGAGCCAGACGACGGGCGCTTGCGGCTCCGACATGGCGTGGAACATCAGCGGGCCCGTGCCTTCCAGTACCAGCGAGCTCAGGTGGTCGGTGATCAGTTCCTTGCGATCCTTGTGCAGCTTGGTGATGTCGTCCGAGGTACCGATCATGACCTCGGCCAGCTCCGGCGTGTTATCCATCGGCCAGGCGGCAAAGTTGCGGAACTGCACGCTGGTGGCGTCGCCATTGTAGGCGGCGATACGGTCGAGCAAGTCTTGCAGCGAGACGCCGTCTTCCAGCAAGCCCTGGCAGATTTTCCATTGCTCTTCTGCCCAGGCGCCGCCGCCTTCTTTTTTCAGCGCGTCGAGCAGGGGGAATAGCGACAGTTCCACGCCGACGAAAATGTCGGACGAATTGGTGCGGATTTCCGGGCAATTGAAAACGGTGGCCTTGATGCCTTGTTCCCACGCGGCCTTGGCCACGTTTTCCAGGCGCATCTTGGCCAGGCCTTGCGTGTAGTTGCTATACGTTTGCCACTGGTATTTGCCGTCGATCAAGATCTCGGTGCCGTGGTAGCCGTAGGCGCTGTAGCGCACCTGGCCGCCCGCTTGCTCGATGCGGGCACGGATGGCGGCGCTGCCATCGATCAGATGCTGCAGGGTATTGGCGGTGACTTCGTCGAAGTTCATCAGGATCAATTTACCCAGGTCGCTGTCGAGCAGGGCGCGCGAAGACATGAAGCGTTCGCCGCGGCCCTTGTAGATGCGGTTGGCAATCGCCAGGAAGACTTTGACCTTCGGAATACCGCCAGCCATGGTGTGGGCGAAATACACATTGCTGCCGTCAGGAATCAGGCTGTCCAGCTCGGTCATCGCTTTTGCCACGGAAGCGCTGAAGCGGGCGATGCCGGCTTCGCGGCAGCGTTCGATCTGCGCCCAGTCCAACTTATCTTCCTGCCAGCTTTTCAGGGTCAGGTCGGCCAGCAGGGCCGTCGGGGTCGGCTCGCCGGCCGGCGCGTCGAGGTCGAAACCGGCCATCAGCGGCACATTGATGATGCGCCCGCCCAGGTTGGCTTCGGCTTCCGCCAGCTCTTCCGCGTTGAGGGGGCGCAGCGCCATGTTTTCATCGCGGCGGCCGACCGTCATGCCGACGATATTCATGCCCGCCTTGCGCGCTTCGTCCAGCAAGCCATTCACATAGCCGCGGCCGAACAGCTCGCCGAACAGCACAAAGGTGTCGCCCTTGCGGAAGATATTTTTTTGCGGGATGTCTCTTAAGGACGTGATCTCGGTCATGGTGTCAATTCATTCAAAAAATAGCAGGGGAGGCGCATACCGCACAGCCTGCTGGTTCAACATAGTGATAAATTATGCGCCCTTTCAGTGGCGACAATCTTCTTGCGAACGATTCTCGTCTGGAGCGGCATCTTCTTCTGCGGTGGAGCTCTTATTCTTTCGCCATGGCGTATTTTACGCTGCCGCCGCGCACAGCGCCCGTGGACTGGGCTAGATAAGCCCGGCAGGCGCCGATATTACCTCAGCTTGGCCGCCCAGGTAAGCAGAATTGATATAAAACAATTCTAAAAAAGATCCTGCTGGCCCGACACGAGGCGCGAAAAATCGTCGCCCAGAAACGGCAGTATGGCGTCGGCCACCGGCTGCAGCTGGCGCGTCAGGTAGTGGTGGTAGTCGATGGGCGAGCGCTGCGTTTCCAGCGGTTCCGGCCCCGCCACCGTGATCACATAGCTGATCCAGCCGCCGTTCTGGTATTGCAGCGGCCGCCCTTGCGCCAGGTTGTAGGCGTCGGCCGTGCGCGCCGCGCGTACGTGGGGCGGCACGTTGCGCTGGTAGTCGTCGAGCGGGCGGCGCAAGCGCTTGCGGTAGACCAATAAGGCATCGAATTCGCCACGCACCGTGCGTGCCACGTAGTCGCGCACATAGTCCTGGTAGGCGGCGCGCTGGAAGATGCGCAGGTACAAGGCTTGCTGGAATTGCTGCGCCAGCGGCGTCCAGTCGCTGCGCACGGTTTCCAGGCCCTTGTAGACCATCTGTTCACTGCCGTCGGGCTTGCCCACCAGGCCCGCATAGCGTTTCTTGCTGCCTTCTTCCGAGCCGCGGATGGTGGGCATCAGGAAACGCCGGTAATGCGTCTCGAATTCCAGCTCCAGCGCATTGTCCAGGCCGAATTCCTCGCGCAAATGCCGCTCCCACCAGGCATTCACGTGCGCCACCAGGGTACGGCCGATCTTGCCCGCCGCTTCGTCGCTATGCGCCGTTTTCAGCCACACGAAGGTGGAGTCCGTGTCGCCATAGATGACTTGATAGCCCTGCTCGGTGATCAGCTCGCGCGTGCGGTGCATGATGTCATGGCCGCGCAGGGTGATCGACGAAGCCAGGCGCGGATCGAAAAAGCGGCAGCCGCTGGAACCGAGCACACCGTAAAACGCGTTCATGATGATCTTTAACGCTTGCGACAGCGGCGCATTGCGTTCGCGCTTGGCCGTCTCGCGGCCCTGCCACACCTGTTCCACGATAGCGGGCAGGCAATGTTTGACGCGCGAAAACTGCGCCCCCCAGTAGCCGGGCACGGTATCGGCTTCGTCGCCGCTGGTGCCGACCACCAGGCCCACGGGGTCGATCAGGAAGGTGCGGATGATGGACGGGTACAGGCTTTTGTAGTCGAGCACCAGCACGGAGTCGTACAGGCCCGACTGCGAATCCATGACGAAGCCACCCGGACTGTTTTCGCCGGACACATCGCCCAGGTTGGGCGCCACATACCCCTGCCGGTGCATCAGCGGCAAGTACAGATGCTCGAAGGCGGCCACGGAGCCACCGCTGCGGTCGGCCGCCAGGCCCGTCACGCTGGCCCGTTCCAGCAAAAAGGTCAGCAACTCGGTCTTGGCGAAGATGCGCGTGACCAGTTCGCAATCCTTGAGGTTGTAGCGCGCCAGCGCCGGCTTATCTTCGCGGAAACGCCGGTCGATCTCGGCCATGCGCTGGTAGGGATTGTCGATGGACTTGCCTTCGCCCAACAGCGTTTGCGCCACGTTTTCCAGGCTGAACGAGGAAAAATTCCACGTCGCCGACTTCAAGGCTTCGATGCCGTCGATGATCAAACGGCCCGCTGCGGCGGCAAAATAGTGTTCCTGTTTGCCGCCATGTTCGCGCCATTCCATCACGGCGCCACCGCGTCCCAGTTTCAGGGGCACCTGATAGCGCTCGGCGTGCTCGCGCAGCACGCGCAAGTCGAATTGCACCAGGTTCCAGCCGATGATGGCGTCCGGATCGTGGCGCTCCATCCACGCGTTCAGGCGTTCCAGGATGTGCGCGCGGCTGTCGCAGTAGTCGAGCTCGAAGTCCAGGGCGTCATCCGCTCCGTTTGGCGGCCCCAGCATGTACACCTGGCGCTGGCCGCAGCCTTCCAGTGCCAGCGAATACAGTTCGCCGTACGCCGTCGTCTCGATATCGAGCGACACCAGTTTCAAGGCAGGGCGGTAAGCGGGCGCCGGCCTCAGCTGCACTTCCTGCGGTGTTTCTGCGCTGAATGACACCGGCGCCGTAATGAAGCGCTCCATCAGGTAGCGCTCGGGCGGGCGGATGTCGGCTTCGTACACGTCGACGCCTTGGGCGCGCAGTTGCTTCTCCAGTTTCAGCAAATGCCGGTATTGCTTGCAGTACAAGCCCAGCACGGGGCGATGATGAAAATCGGACAGCGACAGGGGCCGCAGCTCCGCGTGGCGCTCGCCGCGCAGCAACCGTTCGGCCTGCTCGCGCTGCTCCATGGGAAGAAAGGCGACCGCCGTCTGCACGGGCAGGCGCACGTGGCGGGGGCCGGTGTCCGTTGCCAGCCAGAAATCGACTTCCGTGCCGGCGCTGGTATCGCGCCAGTGGCGGGTCAGGATAAAGCCCTGTTCGAGCGGGTGCTGCGTATTGCCTGTCATGAATGGTCGAATCGTGAGTGTCTGGTGTGCTGGCCTGCACATTACAGCAAGCCGACGCAGGGCGGGGGCGGTTGCGGCTATAATTTTCTGCACCGAAGACGATAACAAGAGCGCGTCGCGCCGTACACCCTGGAGACAGCATGCAAGCAATGAGTTATGTACATGGCGCCCACGAGACGCCATTGATCGGCGAAACCATAGGCGCTTACCTGGACGGCATCGCCGCCCGCTACGGCCAGCACGATGCCCTGATCGTGGCGCACCAGAACGTGCGCTGGACGTACGCCGAATTCCAGCGGCGCGTGCACCGCCTGGCGGCCGGCTTGCTGAAGCTGGGCTTGCAGCCGGGCGACCGGGTCGGCATCTGGTCGCAAAATTGTGCCGAATGGGTGCTGACCCAGTTTGCCACGGCGAAAGCCGGCTTGATCATGGTCAATATCAATCCTGCCTACCGCCGTTCGGAACTCGAATATGTGCTCGACAAGGTGCAGTGCAGCGCGCTGATCCTGTCGCCCAGCTTCAAGTCCAGCGACTACCTGGCCATCGTGCAGGACGTGGTGCCGGAAATCGCCCGTTCGCGCGCGGGCGCCCTGCAGTCGCCGCGCTTGCCGCAATTGCGCCACGTCATCCGCCTGGGGGCGGCCGCCACGCCCGGCATGCATAACTTCGATGCCTTGATGGACGGCATCCTGGAAGCCGACCTGGCGCAGCTGGAAGAAGTGAGCGCCACCTTGCAGTTTGACGATGCCGTCAACATCCAGTTCACGTCCGGCACCACGGGCGCGCCGAAGGGCGCCACCCTGACGCACCACAATATCCTGAATAACGGCTTTTTCATTGGCGAAGCCATGCGCCTGACGCAGCAGGACCGCTTGTGCATTCCCGTGCCTCTGTACCACTGCTTCGGCATGGTGCTGGGCAACCTGGCTTGCGTCACGCACGGCGCGGCCATGGTGTTTCCCGGCGAAGGCTTCGACCCGAAGGCCGTGCTGGAAACCGTGCAAGCCGAGCGCTGCACGGGGCTGCACGGCGTGCCGACCATGTTCATCGCCATCCTCGACCATCCTGATTTCAAACAATACGATCTGTCGAACTTGCGCACCGGCATCATGGCCGGCTCGCCATGCCCGATGGAAGTCATGACGCGCGTCATCGAATTGATGCATATGGCGGAAATTACCATTGCGTATGGCATGACGGAAACGTCGCCCGTCAGCTTCCAGACGGCGATCGAAGATCCGAGCGAAATGCGCGTGTCTTCGATAGGCCGCGTCCATCCGCACCTGGAAGTGAAAATTATCGATGCGGAAGGGCGCATCGTGCCGCGCGGCGAAAAGGGCGAATTGCTCACGCGCGGCTATTCCGTGATGCAGGGTTACTGGGGCGACCCTGAAAAAACAGCCGAGGCCATCGACACGGCCCGCTGGATGCACACGGGCGACCTGGCCGTGATCGACGCCAACGGCTTTTGCAGCATCGTCGGCCGCTCGAAAGACATGGTCATCCGTGGCGGTGAAAACATCTACCCGCGCGAAGTCGAGGAATTCCTGTACCGCCATCCGAGCGTGCTCGACGTGCAATGCGTGGGCGTGCCGGATGCCAAGTATGGCGAAGAGTTGTGCGCTTGCATTATTTTGCGTCCGGGCACGCAGGCTACCAGCGACGACATCCGCGCCTTTTGCGATGGCCAGATCGCCTATTACAAGATTCCCCGCTATGTGCGTTTCGTCGAGGAATTTCCGATGACGGTGACAGGCAAGATCCAGAAATACTTGCTGCGCAAACAGGTGGCGACTGACCTGGGGCTGGGCACGGATTAAGTCTTGTGCTGGCGCATAAAAAAACACCGGGACGCTCGCGCGACCCGGTGTTTTTTTATTGATTCAGCGTAAAGCTCAGGCCACCGCGGCTTGTGGTGCGCGCGCTGGCGTGCGGCGACGCACGAAGGCCAGCAAGCCCAGGCCGGCCAGCAGCATGGCGTAGGTGCCTGGTTCCGGCACGGCCGATACGCTCACCGTGTTGAAGCCGGCACCGTTCATTGCGACATGGCCATAATTGATCGAGCTGACCGAATTGGCGATCAGGGTGCCATTCATGTCGCCCGAACCCGAGAAAGCGCTGTTCGGCGCCAGGATGCTGCCGTTGATGCCGACGTTGTTCAGGCTGGTGGTGGTGGCGTTGGCGAAGTTGAACAGCGTGCGGTTGGCGAAGCTGGCGAAATTGTCGAAGCCGCCGCTCATGGTGATGTTGGTGGCCGTGCCGTTGATGATGATGCTGGCTGTGCTTTTCAGCGAGGCCAGGTCCAACGTCAGGTTATGCAGGTTCGACGCATCGATATTGAAAATATTGACATCGGCGTTGATATTGCCTACCAGGGTCATATTGCCGTACTGGGAAATCACGGTACCGTTCGACTGCAGCTTGGCTACATCGCCCGACAGGGTCGTCAATTGTTGCTTGGCGCCCGCGAAGTCCAGGGTGGAGGCGTTGCCTTTGCTGATGTTGCCAGTTTGGAACCATTGCGGTGCCGTCAGCGTGGCGTTGGCGTTGCTGACGCCGTACACGGCCGAACCGCTGAGCGTACCCCAGCCCGTGTTGAGGTTGCCGCCAGCAACGACCGAATTGACGGCGCTGCCTGGCTTTTTGTTCGTGCCAACGTTGTAGTTGTCCAGGTAGATATTGCCGCCAGCGGCAATGCTGCCACCGACGCTGGTGAAGCCGGTGGCGCCGCTGCTGCCGATGTTGCCGAAGATGAAGGCCGAGTAGCCGTTGGCAACGCCGAGGTCAATCACGGTCGCCTGGGCCGAGGCGCTGAAGGAGAAGGCGAACAGGGCGGCGCTGATGAGCGGCAAGCTGCGGGTGCTAAATAATTTCATGGACATTCTCATAGTGAATTGGGGGACGAATCAGGCGGGAAAGCAAGACACCGCCATCGCGCAAGCCGTCATTATAATCTAAAAAGCAATTCTAGTTCTATTTAGGTAATTAAATATATTTTAAGGCAACACTTTTCCTATCGCCGGTGATTGCCTGGCGGACATCAAAAAACCGGGGCTGGCCCGGTTTCGCATGTGCTACCTGACGCGCTGGTACAGGCGGAAACGTTCCACGTCATCCGTGGGGCGGCGCCCTTCCCACAGCTTGATCCAGTCCGCCCCGTGGTGCTCGGGCAGGCGTTCCTTGCTGTCGGGAACCTTGATGCTGTCTTGCAACAAGAATACATCGCATTGCTGCTGCCCCACATTGGCAAACGGCAGGTGGCCGAAGTAGGCGAACGAGGCGCGCTGGGCGGCGCCGACGTTGCTGTTGATGCATTTGCTGCCAGGCGGCAAGTTAACCGAAATCTGGTGCGCCACGCTGGCGTAGCTCTTGCTGTAGTTCAGCGGCGGCAGGAACAGGGTCATGATCAGCACCCATATCAGGATCAGGCCGCCGGACGACAGCACCACGGCGCGCCACAGCACGGCCGGCTGGCGCGAGATGCGCCAGTGCACCAGCGCCACCCAGCCCGCGCTGGCGCAGGCGGCCACGAAAAAGGCCAGCAAGTCCAGCTCCGGCTTGAAGCCTGGCAAGAGTTTCAGGGCGTTATGCGACAGTTTTGGCGGCCAACCGGTCAGGATGGCGAACCAGAACAGCCACAGCGCGAGGGCGCAGATGGTCAGCACCATCACGGAGAACCAGTCGATGGCGTTGATGGCACCGCGTTTCATGGTCAGCAAGCCAAACGCTGCCATCACGGCCAGCGGCGGCAGCAGCGGCAGCAGCTGGCTCGGGTCGGGATCGGGATGGCACAGGCCGAGGATGGCCAGCATGACAACAAAGGTCAGCGGTACGACGATGTGCAGCACGTGGTGCTGACGGCGCCAGGCGTACACGGCCCAGGCGGCGAACGGCCACGCGGGCCAGAAGAACCAGATGCCGACACGCAAGAAATACTGCACGCTTTTCAGGCTCGGGGCGCTGAACTGGCGGCAATTCCATTCCATCCAGGCTTGCAGCGGCGAGTGGCCATACGGTTGCAGCCATTCGCCCGGCAGTAGCCAGACCAGGGTCAGCGCGGTGCCGATCAGGATGGCCAGCGCCAGGTGGCGCACGCTGCGCAGCAGCGGCAGGCGCAGGAACACGGTACACAGCAGCATGGCGATACTCAGCGCCGCCGGCGTGATCCAGCCGCGCGTGAGGGTCAGGCCGCCCAGTGCCAGGCCCAGCAGGGCCGCATTGCGCACGGACGGGCCTTCCACATAGCGCACGGCGCGGTACAGCAGGTAAGCCATCAGCGAGACATACAGGGCCTCGGCGGTAATGTCGTGGCTGTGTTGCAGCAGGCCCAGGCAACCGAGGTAGATGAGCACGGCGGCATCGGCCAGGGTACGGCCGAAATCGTCCGGCTCGGGCTGGCCACCGAAGGCCAGGCGCAGCGGCTGGGCATCGTTGCGGCGCCCCAGGTTGAAGGCGGTGTACCAGACGGACAGGGTGCTGACGACGAAGATGCCGATGGTCGACATGCGCGCGCCAAAGACGTCGCCGTCGATCCAGCCGAACAGCTTGATGAAAATGGCGCCCAGCCAGAAGGTCAGCGGGCCTTCATCTGGCACCGACAGGCCGGCCACGTTGGGCCATAACCAATCGTTCAGGCCGCCATGCGCCATGGTCCACATGATGCCGAAACTGGCGGCATCATCGTTCTTCCACGGTTCGCGGCCGATCAGGCCAGGCAGGATGTACAGCAGGCCGAGCGCAAACAAGGCCCATCGTGGCAGCGCGAGTGTGGCAGCGGCGGGAAGGCGGACTGGCTTCATCGATAATCGGTATCAGAATAGTGGCAAGACGCGACGAATGGCGTCGGGTATGCGCGAGTATAAAGTAAAGCGGCCAAAGACAAAAAAGGCAGCCGTGGCTGCCTTTTCTCTGGTAGCCGAAGCTGCCCTTTTTTGCCGCAAAGCGGCAAAAATTAGCCTGCTGCGACTGCGGTTTTCGAACCAACCGAACCGAACTTCTGACGGAACTTCTCGACGCGACCAGCGGTATCGACGATTTTGTGCTTGCCCGTGAAGAATGGGTGCGATTCAGCCGAAACCTCGATCTTCACCAGTGGGTATTCTTTACCGTCGTGGGTGATTTTTTCGCGGGTTTGGATGGTCGAGCGGGTAACGAATTTGAAATCGCACGACAGGTCGTGGAAAACAACTTCGCGGTATTCTGGATGGGTATCGACTTTCATGGTCTTCTCTCTAGTTTGGTAGCCAAACAGCACTTCGTCGGTCGTCCTGCTTCTTGACCCGATTGCCGATCACTTGCCAGGGTTTAAAATAATGCAACCGTCGATTATATAGCGCTTTCACGCAGACGGCAATAAAAAAGCCGCTCAATGAGCGGCTTTCGCGGGATGATCAACGGAGGGCTGGGGTCAGACCCGACGGGTCTGACCCCTAAAATCAGCCGCCGCGTCTCATCATATCGAAAAACTCTGCGTTGTTCTTCGTCGCTTTCATCTTGTCCAGAATGAACTCCATCGCCTCGATCTCGTCCATCGAGTACAGCAACTTGCGCAGGATCCAGATTTTTTGCAGCTCGTTCGGCTTGATCAGCAGTTCTTCGCGGCGCGTACCCGATTTGTTCAGGTTGATGGCCGGATAGACGCGTTTCTCGGCCAAACGGCGTTCCAGATGCACTTCCATGTTACCCGTACCCTTGAATTCTTCAAAGATCACGTCATCCATGCGCGAACCCGTTTCGATCAGCGCCGTGGCGATGATGGTCAGCGAGCCGCCTTCTTCGATATTGCGCGCGGCGCCGAAGAAGCGTTTTGGACGTTGCAGCGCGTTTGCATCGACACCACCGGTCAGGACCTTGCCCGAGGCAGGGATGACGGTGTTGTAGGCACGCGCCAGGCGGGTGATCGAGTCGAGCAGGATCACCACGTCTTTTTTCATTTCGACCAGGCGCTTGGCTTTTTCCAGCACCATCTCGGCCACTTGCACGTGGCGCGTTGCCGGCTCGTCGAAGGTCGAGGCGACGACTTCGCCGCGCACGGAGCGTTGCATTTCGGTAACTTCTTCCGGACGTTCGTCGATCAGCAGCACGATCAGGGTGATGTCCGGATGATTTGCGGTGATCGCATGCGCGATGTGCTGCAGGATCACGGATTTACCGGATTTCGGCGATGCCACCAGCAAGCCGCGCTGGCCTTTGCCGATCGGGGCGATCAGGTCGATGATGCGGCCGGTGATGTTTTCCTGGCCATTCATTTCACGTTCCAGGCGCAGCGGCTCGTTCGGGTGCAGCGGCGTCAGGTTTTCAAACAGGATGCGGTGTTTCGACATCTCCGGCGATTCGCCGTTGACCTTGTCGACTTTGACCAGTGCGAAATAGCGTTCGCCATCTTTCGGGGTCCGTACCTCGCCTTCGATCGAATCGCCGGTGTGCAGATTGAAGCGGCGGATTTGCGAAGGGGAGATGTAAATGTCGTCGGTGGACGCCATGTAGCTGGCGTCAGGCGAGCGCAGGAAGCCGAAGCCGTCAGGCAGCACTTCCAGGGCGCCGTCGCCAAAAATCTGTTCGCCGGACTTGGCGCGTTTTTTCAGGATAGCGAACATCAGCTCCTGTTTGCGCAAGCGGGCTGCGTTGTCAATGTCAAGACCGATCGCCATCTCAAGCAGGGCGGATACGTGTAAGGCCTTTAGTTCGGATAAATGCATATGTGTTGAGTGTCCCGAGACGGGATGTAAAGGTAGGGGAGGGGACTGCGTGGCGTTGATTAATTATTGGGGAAGGCTGTGCACGAATCAGGGCAAAGCCGCTTCCCGGTCGTTCCAGTCAGGCGGCGCTGCGGGCGCAGCGCTGCCCATCATACATTAAATATTGCTGTCGACGAAAGCGGTCAACTGGCCCTTGGCCATGGCGCCCACTTTTTGAGCAGCTGCAACACCATCCTTGAACAGGATCAGGGTCGGGATGCCGCGGATGCCGAACTTGGCAGGCACTGCCTGGTTGGCGTCCACGTCCATCTTGGCGATCTGGATGCGGCCGGCGTATTCCTTGGCCACTTCTTCCAGGATCGGGGCGATGGCCTTGCAGGGACCGCACCATTCTGCCCAGAAGTCGACCAGTACTGGCAACTCGGATTTCAGGACGTCTGCTTCAAAAGATGCATCGCTAATGTGTTTGATATTTTCGCTCATATTTTCCTCAAATGAGGGTGGGGTCAATAATGCCTGGAATTAACCATACGCTGGTTCGCCATCCATGCTTCCTGGAATGCATTTAGAAGATGGGGACAATGGGCACGAATTCAATGTTCTTGGAAGGTGCGACCAGAGGTATGCAGGCGGGGATGGCTGAAATAATAACCCATTTTTTCAAAGCGTGGCGATTATTGCAGAAAAACTTGAGGCATAGCGCCGGTATATCGCCTGCGCGCGCGCCGGCAGGGCGGCAAAGCCGCATGCCTGCTGGCCTGCAGCGCCATGCCCAGCCTCCCAACCCTGCTCCGCGCTCAGGCTTGCACGCCGGCCTGACGCGCCGTGTGCTGCAATTGCAAGTTCACCATGAGCTGCAATTCCGCGCTTTCCATCGGCTTGCGGAAAGTGCCTAATATATGCAGGCCATTGGCCACGGCCAGGCGTTCGGCGGCCAGGCGCACGGCCGAATGCAAGCCTGACAGCAAGACCACGCCGCCGCGGAAGCCATTGTCGGCCGCCATGCGCAGGAATTCGATGCCGTCGATGTCGGGCATGGACAGATCGCAGATCAGCAGGTCGGGCTGGTGCTGTTTCAGGGTGGCCAGCGCCTGTTCGCTGTGCGATTCGCAGCGGATGTCGAACGGACCCATTTGTTCGAGCATGTCGCTGAGCACGTCGAGCATGAAAACGTCGTCGTCCAGCAGCAGCACGCGCAACGGCGTCAGGCCTGCTTCATTGTCTTCCCCGCTCGCTTGGTTTGATACAGTATTCATCGTCCTGTCTTTCTGTTTATATGCTGCATCGTTATCGATGCCGGTACCTTGCCTCAAAGAAATTTGGCGGTAGCTAATCGTCATTGGCAAAGCTGGTGTTATTCATGATTTGTTCGGTAATCTGTTCCAGCAGGGGCCACAGGCGCGTGACGATGCACCGTGCCCGCTCTGCCTCGTCGGCCGGCGCGCCCGGCGCCAGGGTTTCCAGGTTGTGGCACAGCTCGGCCAGCCCCAGGGCGCCCACGGTGCGCGCCGATGACTTGATGCGGTGCCCCAGTTCGCGCACCTGGTGCACGTCGCCGCGCGCCAGGGCCGCATCGATGTCGCCAAAGCCATCCTGCGTGGTCTGCAGGAACTTGAAGGCGAACTTGCGCACTTTTTCCGGGTTGTAGCCCAGCAACTTGGCCAGGATGGACAGGTCGATCACCTGCGGGTCGCCTGCCAGGGTGGTCTTGAAGGCGGGCGCGGCGCGGCTGCGCGCCGGTGGCGGCGGCGTTTCGTGCGCCGGCAGCCAGCTGGCGATGGTCTGGTACATCATGGCCGGCTGGATGGGCTTGGAAATGAAATCATCCATGCCCGCTTCCAGGCAGCGCACGCGGTCTTCGCTGGTGGCCGTGGCCGTCATGGCCAGCACGCGCAGGTGTGCCAGTTGCGGGTCGGCGCGGATGTGGCGCGTCGCTTGCAAGCCATCCATCAGCGGCATCTGCACGTCCATCAGCACGCAGTCGAACTGGGTCTGGCGCAGCAGGTCGAGCGCCTCTTCGCCATTGTTTGCCAGACAGACGGAGGCGCCCGCTTCCTCCAGCAATTCCAGCGCCACTTGCTGGTTGAAGGTGTTGTCTTCCACCAGCAGGATGCGCGCATGCTTGAGCGTGCGCAGCACCAGCGCCGCGTCGGCGCTGGCGCGCATGGCGGCTGCCGTCTGCACCATGCTGTCGAGCATGGCCGGCGCGGCCTGGTCGGAAATGCCCAGGTTGGCTGTAAACCAGAAGGTGCTGCCGGCGCCGGGACGGCTGTCGACGCCCACGTCGCCGCCCATCAGCTGCGCCAGTTGCTTGCAGATGGCCAGGCCCAGGCCCGTGCCGCCATATTCGCGCGTGGTGGAGGTATCTGCTTGCTGGAAGGACTGGAACAGCTTGCTCATTTCGTCCTGCGACAGGCCGATGCCGTGGTCGCACACTTCAAAGCGCACCAGGCAGTGTTTCGCGTCCGCTACCACCTTGCGCACTTTCACGGTAATGCTGCCCTGTTCGCTGAACTTGATGGCGTTATTGGCGTAGTTGATCAGCACCTGCCCCAGGCGCAGCGGGTCGCCGACGAGCACGGCCGGCAATTGCGGGTCGATCTCGAACAGCAGTTCCAGGTTCTTGCCGGCGGCGCGCGGCGCCACCACCGTCATCAGGGTTTGCACGACATGGTCGAAACTGAAGTTGACGCGCTCGATTTCCAGCTTGCCCGCCTCGATTTTCGAGATATCGAGGATATCGTCGATGATGCCCAGCAAATGTTCCCCGGCGAAGCGGATTTTTTCCAGGTAGTCGCGCTGGCGCGGTTCCAGATCCGTCTTCAGGGCAAGATAGGCCATGCCGATCACGCCATTCATCGGCGTGCGGATTTCATGGCTCATGTTGGCCAGGAATTGTCCCTTCGCCAGGCTGGCTTCTTCGGCCACCTGCTTGGCCTGGTCCAGCTGCTCCGTGCGCTGCGCCACGCGCTCTTCCAGATGTTCATTCAGTTCGCGCAAGGCGCTTTCGCTGCGCTTGTGATACGTGATGTCCGTCAGGCTGGCCACCACCATCCCCACCTTGCCGTACTCATCGCGGATGGCCTCGGTATTCACGGAGAGCCACGACAGGCTGCCGTCGGGCTGCTGCACGCCCATCAGCACGTCGCGCATGGCGACACCCGTCGACAGGGTGATGTGCACGGGATGGCTGCGCTGGTCGAAGGCGGAACCGTCTTCGCGGATGGCTTGCCACAGGCTGCGGTTGGCCTGACTGGCCGGACTGGCCGCCAGCATGCGTTCGGCGGCAGCATTGCTTTCCAGGATGTGGCCGTGGCTGTCCTGCACCACCAGGCCGTTCGTCACGGCGCCAAACACGGACGCCATGCGCTGGCTCGAGTTCGACAGGGCGATCGACGCCTGGCGCCGTTCCGTGATGTCGGTGATCATCGCCAGGGTGCCGCCCGGCTCGCCATTGTCCGACTGGATGCTGGTACTCGACAGCAAGCCCCACAGGCTGGACTGATCCTTGCGGAAGAAACGGAAATCGACCTGGTCCGGCTGGCTGGCCTGGCTGCCGTGGCTGGCCAGGCGGCGCTGCATCAGCAACTGGCTGTCGCGGTCCATGAAGTCGAGCAGGGGACGGCCCAGCATTTCCTGCACCGTGTAACCGAGCATGTGTGCCATCTTCGGGTTGACGAATGTGGTCTTGCCATTTGCATCCGTCATCCAGATGCCTTCGGCGGCCGTCTGCACGATCAGGCGGTAGCGTTCCGAACTGGCGTGCAGCGCTTCCTCGGCGCGTTGCCGCTGCGTCATGTCGCGCAGCGAGACGATGGAATACACTTGCCCTGCCATGTGCAGCGGCGACAGGCTGACCTTGGCAGGGAAATGCGTGCCGTCGCGGCGGCGCGCCATCATCACCCGGCCTGGCAGGCTGTGCCGCGCTTGCGGGTCGCCCACGGCTTGGCTGGTCGTGCTTTCCGGTACCAATTGCTCCAGCGACATGCCCGTTAATTCGGCCAGCGGATAGCCGAAGCAGCGCGCGCCGATCTGGTTGGCGTAATGCACCTTGCCCTCGACGTCGGCCACCAGCATGGCTTCGGGCGCCGCTTCCAGCATCGAACGCATGCGCGCTTGTTCGTCCTGCTTGCGCTCGCTGATATCGCAGACGATGCCGCTGGCCTGCGTGGCGGCGCCATCCGAGGCGCGCGACAGCACGGCGCCGCGCGCCAGCAGCCAGCGCCAGTGGCCATCGCTGTGCCGCAAACGGAATTCGCAATTGAAGGTGCCGGGAGCCTGGCCGTCCAGATGCTGGCGAAACGCTAGACTCAGGCGTGCGCGGTCGTCGCGGTGGACTTCGGCCAGCCAGTCGTCCAGTGCATGTTCGAGCCGGGCATTTTTGTCGCCCAACACGTCCTGGTACTGGGGCGCGAACTGCAGCCGGTCGGTCTGGCGCCGCCAGGTCCAGCCGGCCATGGCGGCACCGCGCAAGGCTTGCACGGCATCCTGTTCGGCCTGGGCATGGGCGGGCAGTAGCCGGCGGCGCAACTGTTGCCGCAGCCGCCAGGTTTGCCAGCAAGCCACTCCCGCCAGGGCGGTGGCGCTGGCGGCAGCATACGGCCACAGCAGTGCCGGCGCCATGCCGTGCGCCGCCTGCACCGGCAGCGAAAGCGCCATGCCTGCCGCCAGCATCGTACCGGCGAGCCGGCGCAGCGCAGGGCGCCGTCGGCGTGATGCGCTGAAACTCGTGTGGCGGCAATACGACAAATGCATCCCTTTCTGGGGCATGATTGGACCGGGCTGGCAGTGCATGATGGGCGCTCAAATAAACGCCGATGGTAGTTTCTGGCGGCAACTATAGCATCGAATATTTAGTCGGAGTATTTAAGTTCTGAAACAGCCAAAACGGGGTTTTTTTTGCCCCGGAATGGCTGTTTTTTCCGTGATTTGGTGAGAATTAGTGAGAAAGTTGAGGTGAAATCGTGCTATGGAATCAGCAGTCCGCGGAACAATCGATCTCAGCTAAAACTACCGGCGAACTGATAGCGGTGCCCGGGATGCCACATGGTGGCGATCGAGGCGATCTTGCCGCCGGAGCGCGTCTGGCGGCGCAGCACCAGGCAAGCCTGTTTCGTGTCGATGGCCAGCATTTCGGCGATATCGCGCGGCGCCGACAGCGCTTCGATGCTGTAGGTGGCGCCTTGCAGGGGCGCGGCGGCCATCAGGTATTCGTTCGGCGTGATGCTGGAAAAATCCTGCGTCATATAGTCGGGCGCGCATTCGGGATTGACCCAGCGGTCTTCCACCTGGATCGGCACGCCGTTTTCAAAATGCACGATCAGCGAATGAAACAGCGGGTGTTCCGGCGGCAGGCCGAATTGCTTGGCCAGCAAGTCGGACGCCTTGGTGCGTTCCAGCAATTGCAAGCTGCTGCGGTGGATATGTCCGCGCGCCCGCACTTCATCGGCGATACTCTTGATTTCCAACAAGGTCGCCTGGTATTTTTGCTGCGCCACATAGGTGCCGGAACCCTGGCGCCGCGTCAGCACTTGCTCGCTGGTCAGTTCGCGCACGGCGCGGTTGACGGTCATGCGCGAGACGCCGAATTGCTTCACCAGCGCTTGCTCGGAGGGAATCACGTCGCCTTCCTTCCAGCGTCCGGCGGCGATGCCGGCTAGCAAAAAATCCTTGATGCGCTGGAAAATGGGCGTATTTTCTTGGGTATTGTGGTCGTCCAATGCGGTTTCTCCGGGGCACGGGCAGGGCGCGCCGCCGGCTGGAGGCGCGATGGCCGATTTTAGCACCGAGCGCGATGCCTGCCGCCAGCCTTTTTTGAATTCAAAAGCAAGCGCCGGAGTGTGGCACGCATAGGCGCTGGCTATGCTGGCGACTTATTATTGACCTGCACGGAGTTCGCCATGGAACACGCTTATCTGACTGACGATGAACGCTGGGATGCGCTGCAGCGGCGCGCGCCTGACGCCGACGGCGTCTTTTATTATTCGGTGCGCACGACGGGTGTGTATTGCCGGCCTTCCTGCGCCGCGCGCCCCGCCTTGCGCCGCAACGTGGCGTTCCACGCCAGTTGCGAACAGGCGGAGGCGGCCGGTTTTCGTCCCTGCCTGCGCTGCAAACCCAACTTGCCGCCACTGGCCCAGCGCCAGGCGGCCATCGTGGCCGATATCTGCCGTTTGATCGATGCCAGCGACGAGTTGCCAGACCTGGACAGCCTGGCACAAGCGGCTGGCATGAGCCGCTTTCACTTTCACCGCATCTTCAAGACGCACACGGGCATCACGCCGAAAGCCTATGCGGCGGCGCGGCGCGGCGAGCGCCTGAAGGCTGGCTTGCTGGGCGCGGCGAACGTCACGGAAACGCTATATGCGGCCGGTTTCAACTCCAGCGGCCGCCTGTATGCGGCCACGCCGGGCTTGCTGGGCATGACGCCGGGCGCCTTCCGCGCCGGCGGCAGCGGCGCCGTGATCCGCTTTGCCATCGGGGCCTGCTCGCTGGGCGCCATCCTCGTGGCCAGCACGGACAAGGGCATTTGTGCCATTCTGATCGATGACGACCCGGAAGTGCTGTTGCGCGACTTGCAGGACCGCTTTCCCCGTGCCGAACTGCGCGGTGCCGAGTCCGAGTACGAGCAAACGGTGGCGCAAGTTGTCGGCCTGGTCGAGGCGCCGGGCCTGGGCCTGGACTTGCCGCTCGACGTGCGCGGCACGGTGTTCCAGCAGCGCGTGTGGCAAGCCTTGCGCGACATTCCCGCCGGCAGCACGGTCAGCTATGCCGAGCTGGCGCGGCGCATCGGCGTCCCGCAAGGCGCGCGCGCCGTGGCGGGCGCCTGCGCGGCGAATGCGCTGGCCGTCGCCATCCCCTGCCATCGCGTGGTGCGCAACGATGGCGCGCTGTCCGGCTACCGCTGGGGCGTGGATCGCAAACAGGCGCTGCTCGAGCGCGAGGGCGAACGGTGAGGGCGCTGGACTGGCAGCAGATCGAGGCTGAGCTGAATCAGTATGGTTGCGCCGTCGTGCCTGGCTTGCTCGATGCTGGCGCCTGCGCGGCGCTGGCGGCGCAGTATGACGACGCGTCGCGCTTTCGCAGCAAGGTGGTGATGCAGCGCCACGGCTTTGGACAGGGCGAGTACCAGTATTGGGCGCATCCGCTACCCGAGCCGGTGGCGGCTTTGCGCGCGGAACTGTATCCGCCGTTGGCGCTCATCGCCAACCGCTGGCACGCCGCCATGGGCCTGGACAGCCGCTTTCCCGTGGCGCATGCGGATTTTCTTGCACGCTGCCATGCGGCCGGTCAGACCCGGCCCACGCCTTTGCTGCTGCGCTATCGCGAAGGCGATTACAACTGCCTGCACCAGGACCTGTATGGCGAACACGTGTTTCCGCTGCAACTGGCCGTGTTGCTGTCGCGCCCGCACGAGGATTTCACTGGCGGCGAGTTCGTGCTGACGGAGCAGCGCCCGCGCATGCAGTCGCGCGCCGAAGTCGTCCCTCTGGCCCAGGGCGATGCCCTTATCTTTCCCGTCGCGCAGCGACCCGTCAATGGCACGCGCGGCAGCTACCGCGTGAACATGCGCCATGGCGTGTCGCGCCTGCGCACGGGCTTGCGCCACACCCTGGGCATCATTTTTCATGATGCGAGCTGAAGAGTAATCGTGACGCTTGAGTTTCCCGGATTACATGGCATGATGGCGGCTCCTAGTCATTCTTTCATTTCTGCCATGTCCGTGTTGCTCCGC
Source organism: Janthinobacterium sp. UMAB-56 (assembly GCF_900095265.1). Taxonomy (GTDB): domain Bacteria; phylum Pseudomonadota; class Gammaproteobacteria; order Burkholderiales; family Burkholderiaceae_D; genus Janthinobacterium. The sequence goes on from NZ_LT607653.1 coordinate 326,003, forward strand.
CTGCTGTGCCTCTTAAGCATTTTCCTGTTGCCCGCAGCCCATGCGGACGAGGGCGTGTCCGCGCTCGTTGCGCAGGCCGCTTCCGTCGTGGCGCCGTCACAAGCCGCTGCGGCCAGGACGGCGCCGCTGATGTTTGCCAACCGCAAGGTCGTCGTTTTCCGCGCCGCGCTGGCTGGCTATCTGCCCGATGAACGGGCCGTTGGCGCACAGCGCCGCCTGGAAAGCGTGCTGGCAAAGAATGGCCCCTTGCAGACGAGCACGCGCATGATTCCCGAAGGCACGCAAGTGCTGCTCGATGGCGTGCAACTGTTTGTCGTCGTGCCTGGCGACGTCAATCAACTGGCGGGCGACACGACGGAAAGCGTGGCGAAAACGGCAGCCGTCGAGCTGAGCAAGGCTGTGTTTGACTATCGCGAGCAGAGCAGCTGGCGCTACCTGGCGATCGCCGCCGCCGTGTGTGCTGCCGCCACCCTGTTGTTCTGGCTGGTGTGGATGGGCCTGACACGCTTTTACCGCTGGGCCAAGCGCCGCAGCGGCATCCTGCTGGCCTCGCGCCTGCGCGATGTGCGCCTGAAGAATGTGCGCGTGCTCGATGCCGAGCATTACATCGCCTTCGCTTATCAACTACTGAGCGCCGTGCTGTGGGGCTTGCGCCTGATGGCCACGTATCTGTGGGCCGCCTTCGTGCTGGGCCGCCTGCCCTACACGCGTTCCTGGGGTGAGAGCCTGAGCGGCTACCTGTTCGACGTGGCGGCCGACGTCTTTCACGCCATCATCGGCGCCTTGCCGGGCCTGGTGCTGGTGTGCGTCATCTTTGCCATCGCGCGCCTGATCGCCGCCACGGCCGCCTCGCTGTTCAAGCGCGTGGAAAGCGGAGAGCTGCAAATCGGCTGGCTCGACAAGGACACGGCCCTGCCCACGCGCCGCATCGCCAGCGTGGTGATCTGGCTGTTCGCGCTGGCCATGGCGTATCCGTATCTGCCCGGCTCGCACACGGCCGCCTTCCAGGGGCTGTCCGTGCTGGTCGGTTTGATGGTGTCGATCGGCGCGTCGAGCATCGTGAGCCAGGGTGCCAGCGGCCTGATCCTCATGTACACGCGCGCCCTGCGCAAGGGCGAATATGTGCGCGTGGGCGACTGCGAAGGCACGGTGGCCGATGTGGGCATGTTCGAGACGCGTTTGCGTACGGGCCTGGGCGAGGAAGTGGCGTTGCCGAACGCCTGGGTAATGTCGCAAACGACGAAAAACTATTCGCGCGCCCAGCCCGGCGGCGGCTTCGTGCTCGACACCACCGTCACCATCGGCTATGCCACGCCGTGGCGGCAGGTGCATGCCATGCTGGAACTGGCCGCGTCGCGCACGCCGGAGTTGGCTTCCGCGCCTAAACCGTATGTGATGCAGCAGTCCCTGCAAGATTATTATGTGCAATACCGCCTCGTCGCCTACGCCAGTGCCGAAGTCCCGCGCCAGCGCGCCGAAGTGCTGAACCGCTTGCACCAGAACATCCTCGACGTTTTCAACGAATTCGACGTGCAAATTACTTCGCCGCATTACATCGATGAGCCGAAAGAATCGCACGTGGTGCCGCCGGAGGAATGGTTCAGGGCGCCGGCGCAGCGGGGGGAGGAAGATAAATAGCGCCGGACTATGCGGGTTGAACGGGCAGATTGGAAACGATCAATGCCCCGGGCATTGGTGTGCCATTGCGTGCTTCTTCCTTTTTTGTAATTGAAAAGCACGGCACTCCTTTTGAAGCTGTGACGACAGCGTATGCCATACGTGAAAAGGCTGATCCGTCAGGGGATGTCGAACATAAGCTCATGATCGATATTATTGGCAGGAAGATTTTTTGGATTTTTAAAGAAATCACTCCGATACTCCGACTCAGGAAAAACCATCTCCCCATCCGGCGTCATGGCCACGTTCTTCGGCTGCAAGCCAAACCATGGATACGGCACCCAAGCACCTTGACCTTGCTGTAGTCGATCGCATCCTGGAACAGCATCCACGCCAGTATTGACTGGGCACAAGGCCTGCGCGCTTTGACCATTTTGCCAATTTCTATACACTCGTCTTTTCGCTCGTTTACTTACATTAACAGACCTGGAGATGGAAATGCCGACCCTGCGCCGCACCCTGCTTGTTCTCGCCTGTCTGGGCACCTTGGCCCACGCCCACGCCGATACCGTCATTGAGAATGCGAATGGCTATACGCTGGAAGCAAACGGCAAGTTACTGCGTTTCACGGCGCTGGCGTTTGACGACGCGGGCAAGCTGCTCGCCGTCGGCAGCGCCGCGCAAGTGAAACGCAGGGCGGCCAAGGGCGCCACCTATGTCGACGTGCAGGGGAAAACCGTGCTGCCGGGCCTGATCGACGCGCATGGCCATGTGTTCGGCCTGGGCACGATTGCCAGCGGCGTGATGCTCTACGGTTCCGTGTCGCTGCCGGCCGCCGTGCAGGCAGTGGGCGACTTCGCGCGTGCGCATCCGGAACGCAGCTGGGTCGTCGGCAATGGCTGGAACCAGGAAATCTGGAAGCTGGGGCGCTTTCCCACGGCCGCAGAACTTGATGCTGCCGAAAGCGCGCGGCCCGTGTGGCTGCGCCGCGTCGATGGCCACGCAGGCTGGGCCAATAGCCGCGCGCTGGCGCTGGCCGGCATCACGCGCGCCACACAGGATCCGGCCGGCGGCAAGATAGTGCGCGACGCCGATGGCAATGCCACCGGTGTGCTGGTCGACAGCGCCATGGACTTGATGGATGCCGTGCTGCCCAAGCCCGGCGATGTGGAAAACCGCGCCGCCCTCGATGGCGCGCTGTCGCAGCTGTCGCAAGTGGGCTTGACCAGCGTGCACGATGCGGGCATCGGCCAGATGCAAGACCGGCTGTTCCGCGATTATGCGGACCACGGCAAGCTGACGGTGCGCGTGTACGGCATGATTGCCGACACCACGGAAGACTTCGACGCGCTGGCGAAAAACGGTCCGTTGAACAGCTACGCGCGCGACATGTACGCCTTGCGCGCCGTCAAACTGCTGTCCGACGGCGCCCTGGGCAGCCGTGGCGCGGCCCTGCTGGCGCCCTACAGCGACGATCCGACTACCCGCGGCCTGCTGTTCTACCAGGACGACGCCATGCGCGCGAAGATGGAAAAAGCCATGCGCGCCGGCTACCAGGTGAATGTGCACGCCATCGGCGACGCAGGCAACCATCAAATCCTCGATGGCTATGCAGCCTTGATCGCGCAATACCGCAGCGCGGGCCTGCGACACCGCATGGAGCACGCGCAGGTGGTGCAATTGAGCGACATCCCCCGCTTCAAGGCGCTTGGCATCGTGCCGTCGATGCAGCCCACGCACGCCACCTCGGACCAGAACATGGCGGAGCAGCGCGTGGGCCACGAGCGCATCAAGGGCGCGTATGCGTGGCGCACCTTCCTCAAGCAAGGTTCGCGCATCGCCTGCGGCTCCGACTTCCCCATCGAGTCGCCGAACCCTTTCGAGGGCATCCACGCGGCCGTCACGCGGCAGAACAGCGAGGGCTTTCCGGCTGGTGGCTGGTATCCGCAGCAAGCCATGACGGTCACCGAAGCGCTGCGCTGCTTCACGCTAGACGCGGCCTGGGCGGCGCACCAGGAAAAGGTCATCGGCACGCTGGAAGCGGGTAAATGGGCGGACTTCATCATCGTCGACCAGGACCTTTTCAAGGTGGCACCGGCGGCCATCGGCAAGACGCAGGTGCTGCAGACATGGGTGGCGGGCAAGCGCGTGTTCGAGAAAAAATAGGCGCCGGACGGCTGCAAAAACCTGTTGACTTGGTTGTATAGACAACCTATGCTGGGAGCACCAGAGCGGGCCAGGTACTGGGCCAAGTACGCCCGCTCGCACCCTAAGAGGAGACAGCATGAACAGCACAATGGACACCGATCCACGCTTTGATGCCAGCCGCACCATCCGCGCCCCGCGCGGCACGGTCATGGCTTGCAAGAGTTGGCAGGCCGAGGCGGCCTACCGCATGTTGCAAAACAATCTGGACCCGGAAGTGGCGGAAAATCCGCAGCATCTGGTCGTCTATGGCGGCATTGGCCGGGCCGCACGCAACTGGGCCTGTTTCGACCAGATCCTCGCCTCGCTGCGCGAACTGGAAGATGACCAGACCTTGCTGATCCAGTCCGGCAAGCCGGTGGGCGTGTTCCAGACCCACGCGGACGCGCCGCGCGTGCTGATCGCAAACTCCAATCTGGTGCCGAAGTGGGCCAACTGGGAACACTTCAACGAACTCGATCGCCAGGGCCTGTTCATGTACGGCCAGATGACGGCCGGCAGCTGGATCTATATCGGCACGCAGGGCATCGTGCAAGGCACGTATGAAACCTTCGCCGAGGCGGGCCGCCAGCATTTCGGCGGCGACTGGGGCGGGCGCTGGATTCTGACGGCGGGCCTGGGCGGCATGGGCGGCGCGCAGCCGCTGGCCGCCACCATGGCCGGTGCCGTCTCGCTCAATATCGAATGCCAGCAAAGCAGCATCGATTTCCGCCTGCGCACGCGCTATCTGGACAAGCAGGCGGCCAGCCTGGACGAAGCCCTGGAACTGGTCAAGTACCACACGCAGCGCAAGGAAGCCATTTCCATCGGCTTGCTGGGCAACGCGGCCGAAGTTCTGCCGGAACTGGTGCGCCGCGCGAAAGAGGGCGGCCTGCTGCCGGACCTCGTAACGGACCAGACCTCCGCGCATGACTTGGTCAACGGCTATCTGCCGCGCGGCTGGAGCGTATCGGACTGGAAGGCGGCGCAGCAGGACCCGCAGCGCCACGCGCGCCTGACGGTGGCCGCCGCCGATTCCTGCGCCGCCCACGTGCAAGCCATGCTCGATTTCCACGCCATGGGCGTGCACACCGTCGATTACGGCAACAACATTCGCCAGGTGGCGTTCGACCAGGGCGTGCAGAATGCCTTCGATTTCCCCGGCTTCGTGCCCGCCTACATCCGCCCGCAGTTTTGCGAAGGCCGTGGGCCGTTCCGCTGGGTGGCCCTGTCGGGCGACCCGGAAGACATCTATAAAACGGATGCGAAGATCAAGCAGCTGTTCCCGCACCATACGCAGGTACACCACTGGCTGGACATGGCGCGCGAGCGCATCGCCTTCCAGGGACTGCCGGCGCGCATCTGCTGGCTGGGACTGGGCGAGCGCCACATCGCCGGCCTGGCCTTCAACGAGATGGTGCGCACGGGGGAGCTGAAGGCGCCCATCGTCATCGGCCGCGACCACCTCGATACGGGTTCCGTCGCCAGCCCGAACCGCGAGACGGAAAGCATGAAGGATGGCACGGACGCCGTCTCGGACTGGCCGCTGCTGAACGCCATGCTGAACACGGCCGGCGGCGCCACCTGGGTCTCGCTGCACCATGGCGGCGGCGTGGGAATGGGGTATTCTCAGCATGCGGGCATGGTCATCGTGGCTGACGGCACGGACAGTGCGGCGAAACGCCTGGCGCGCGTGCTGGTCAATGACAGCGGTTCCGGCGTGATGCGCCATGCCGATGCCGGCTACGAAACAGCGGCCGCCTGCGCCAAGCGCAACGGCCTGATTCTTCCCATGCTTCCTTGAAACCTAGACTCGAATGACTATGACACAGCACGCCAAAAGTTGGACCCTGAAACCGGGCGCGATGACCCTGGCCGATCTGCGCGCCGTCTGGGCCGCACCCGCCAAACTGATTCTCGCCGCCGAGGCGTATCCCGTCATCGATGCCTCGGCCGCCGCCGTGCAAGCCATCGTCGCCAAGGGCGATGCGGCCTACGGCATCAACACGGGCTTCGGCCTGCTCGCCAAGACGCGCATCCCCGATGAAAAGCTGGAGCAATTGCAGCGCAACCTGATTCTGTCGCATTCCGTCGGCACGGGCGAATTGCTGTCGGACGCCGTCGTGCGCCTGATCATGCTGATGAAGATCGGCAGCCTGGCGCGCGGCTTTTCCGGCGTGCGCCCGCTGATCGTTGACACCCTGATCGCCCTGTACAACGCGGGCATCATGCCGGCCATCCCCGCCAAGGGTTCCGTGGGCGCCTCGGGCGACCTGGCGCCGCTGTCGCACATGACCCTGGCCATGCTGGGCGTGGGCGACGTGCGCGTCAACGGCGAATTGATGGCGGCACCGGAGGCGCTGGCGCAGGCGGGTATCGCGCCCGTGGTGCTGGCGGCAAAAGAAGGCCTGGCCCTGATCAACGGCACGCAAGTGTCGAACGCGCTGGCGCTGCACGGCCTGTTCATGGCCGAACGCCTGCTGGAAGCGGCCATGGTCACGGGCGCGCTGTCGCTCGATGCAGCCAAGGGCAGCGATGCGCCATTCGACGCGCGCGTGCACGCCGTGCGCGGACAGCCGGGGCAAATCCTGGCCGCGCAGATGTACCGTCAACTGGTGGCCAACAGCGCGATTCGCGCCTCGCACCTGGAAGGCGACGAGCGCGTGCAAGACCCGTATAGCCTGCGCTGCCAGCCGCAAGTCATGGGCGCCTGCCTCGATCTGATCGGCAATGTGGGCCGCACCCTGCTGATCGAAGCCAATGCCGTCACCGACAATCCGCTGATCTTCCAGGATGGCCCCAACGGGCAGGCGGAAATCGTCTCGGGCGGCAATTTCCATGCCGAGCCGGTGGCGTTTGCGGCCGACACGCTGGCGCTGGCGATCGCCGAAATCGGCGCGCTGGCCGAGCGCCGCATCGCGCTGCTGATCGACGCCACGCTGTCCGGCCTGCCGCCCTTCCTCGTGCGCGATCCAGGCGTCAATTCCGGCTTCATGATCGCCCACGTGACGGCGGCGGCGCTGGCGTCGGAAAACAAGTCGCTCGCGCATCCGGCCAGCGTCGACAGCCTGCCGACTTCCGCCAACCAGGAAGACCATGTGAGCATGGCTACGTTCGCCGGGCGGCGCCTGGACGACATGGCGCACAACACGGCCGTCATCGTCGGCATCGAGTTGCTGGCCGCCGCGCAGGGCATCGATTTCCACCGTCCGCTGAAAACCTCGCCGCACCTCGAGCATGTGCACCACCAGCTGCGTCAGAAAGTGCCGTTCTTCGACGCCGACCGCTTCTTCGCGCCCGATATCGAGGCGGCCAAGCAGATGGTCTTGCATGGTGAGTTGAGCAGCACGTGCAAGAATTTGTTCGCCCCGCTGTACGCCTGAGCGGGCGCAAGGAGACAAGCATGGATTTCCGCTTCAACGAAGGCAGCATTGCGCTGCTGGTGTCGATGCCCCACGTGGGCACCGACATACCCGACGATATCGCCGCGCGCATGACGCCGCAAGCCTTGCAGAAGGCCGACACGGACTGGCATTTGCGCGAGCTGTATGGCTTTTTGCACGAGATGAATGCGTCCGTGCTGTCGGCGCGCTGGTCGCGCTACGCCATCGACTTGAACCGGCCGCAGGAAGATACGAATCTGTATCCGGGCCAGGATACGACGGGCTTGCTGCCCAACGATACTTTTCACCGCGAGCCGCTGTACCTGCCTGGCCGCGAACCCGATGCGCAAGACGTGCAGCAGCGCTTGCAGCGTTACTGGGCGCCGTACCACCGGCAGCTGCGCGCGGAGCTGGAGCGGCTGCTGCGCGTGCATGGCACGGTGGTGCTGTGGGATGCCCATTCCATCGCCTCGCGCGTGCCGCGTTTTTTTGAGGGCAAGCTGCCAGACCTGAACTTCGGCACGGCCGATGGCGCCAGCTGCGATAGCGGCCTGACGTCCGCCGTGGTCGATATCGCCCGCGCGCAGGAGCAATTCACCGTGGCCTTGAATGGCCGCTTCAAGGGCGGCCATATCACGCGCCATTACGGCCAGCCGGCAGGGCGCGTGCATGCGATCCAGCTGGAGATGTGCCAGTGCCTGTACATGGATGAAGCGATGCCGTTCGGTTACCGGCCCGACCTGGCGGCCAAGGTGCAGCCGCTGTTGCGCCAGATGATGGAAGCGGCCGTGGCATGGGTGGCGCGTTGAGTACGACCCTGTTTGCGCGCCATGCCCTGCTGCCGCAGGGCTGGCGTCGCGACGTGCTGCTGGAATGGGATGCGGCCGGCGATTTGACGGTGGTGACGGAAAACACCGCACCGTCTGCCGGCGCTGAAGTGGCGCAATATGTCTTGCCCGGCATGGTCAACCTGCATTCGCATGCCTTCCAGCGTGCGCTGGGCGGCATGACGGAAGTCGCCGGTGACGAGGTGAATCATGCACCGGACAGCTTCTGGACCTGGCGCGAATTGATGTACCGTTTCGCGCGCCACATCACGCCGGAACAGATGCAAACCATCGCCGCGCAATTGTTTGTGGAATGCCTGCGCCATGGCTATACGGCAGTCTGCGAATTCCACTACCTGCAGCGCGATATGGCCGGTGCGCCGTATGCGCGCGCCGCCGAAACGGCGGAAAGGGTGCTGGCCGCAGCGCGCATCAGCGGCATTGGCGTCACCATGCTGCCCGTGCTGTATAGCCATGCAGGCTTTGGCGAACTGCCGTTGAAAGCGGAGCAGGCGCGTTTTCGCACCAGTGCGGACGATGTCTTGCGCATCGTCGAGGCGCTGGCGCCGCAGCGCGGCGGGCAGGTGGAATTGGGCTTTGCGCCGCACTCGCTGCGCGCCGCCGGCGTGGCGCAGATCCGGGAGGTAGCGCAGGCGCTGCCTGCGGGCTGCCCCATCCACATCCATATCGCCGAGCAGGAGGGCGAAGTGCGCCAGTGTCTCGATGCCAGTGGCCGGCGCCCGGTGCAGTACTTGTACGATCAGATCGACGTCGACGCGCGCTGGTGCCTCGTGCATGCCACGCATGTGCAGCCAGACGAGGTGGCGCTGATGGCCGCCAGCGGCGCCGTGGCGGGGCTGTGCCCGACGACGGAAGCGAACCTGGGCGACGGCCTGTTTCCGCTGGCAGACTTCATTGCCGCCGGCGGACGTTTCGGCGTCGGCAGCGACAGCCATGTATCGCAGTCGCCCGTCGAGGAATTGCGCTGGCTCGAATACGGCCAGCGCTTGCAGCGCCAGCAGCGCAATGTGGTTGCCACGCCCGATGAACGCCATGTGGGCGACTATCTGTGGCAGGCGGCCTTGCGCGGCGGGACGCAGGCGGCCGGGCGCAAGCTGGGCGCGCTGGCGCCGGGCTGTCGCGCCGATTTGCTGGTGCTCGACGAGGCGCATGTGAACCTGTGCGGCGTGGCCATCGCCGATGTGCTGGGCAGTTTGATCTTTTGCGGCAACGACAACCTGGTGCGCGATGTGCTGTGCGGCGGCCAGTGGCAGGTGCGCGGCGGGCGCCACGTGGCGCAGGATGCCATCGCGGACGCCTACAAGCGCACCCTGGCGCAACTGAGGGCGCTCTGATGGCGACCTTCATCCCGCATGAATGCCTGCGCGCCGCGCCGTGGAAGAATGGCGGCGGCAGCACGACGGAAATCGCCATTTCCCCAGCTGGCGCCAGCCTGATTGAATTCGACTGGCGTATCAGCCTGGCGACGATCACCGCCAGTGGGCCGTTTTCCAGCTTTCCCGGCATCGACCGCAGCTTGATGCTGGTCGATGGCGACGGCTTGCAGCTGACGTTTGAGGGCACGCGCAAGGTGAACTTGAGCGCGGCGCAACCGATGCTGTGGTTTCCCGGCGAAGCGGCCGTGGAGGCGCAGGTCAAGGGGACGACGACGGATTTTAACGTGATGACGCGGCGCGACTGCTGCCGCCACCAGCTGGAAAAAATCACGGCGCCGGGCCGGCTGGCGCGCCGCAGCACGGCCACCTTGCTGTTCATTGCCGGTGAAGGCCACGTGCTGGCGCGCGCAAGCGACCAGCAGTTCGCGCTGGCCCGCTATGACGCGCTGCTGCTGGACGCCGACGATGCGCAGGAATGGCGGTTCGATGCCTTGCAACGTACGGCCGTGTTGTGCGTCGACCTGTTTACCTAGGAAGGGAAAGCGATGCAAGACTGGGATATGGTTATCCACAACGTCCACCTGGCCACGATGGAACACGGTTATGGCGAGCTGCTGGACGCGGCCATCGCCGTCAAGGATGGCCGCATCGCCTGGTATGGTCCCGGTGACGAGCTGCCGGCCAGCGGCGCGGTGCTGCTCGATGGCCAGGGCTGCTGGCTCACGCCCGGCCTGATCGACTGCCATACGCACATCGTCCACGCGGGCAACCGCAGCGACGAATTCGAGGCGCGCCTGAATGGCGCCAGCTATGAAGACATCAGCCGTGCCGGCGGCGGCATCATGTCCACCGTGCGCGCCACGCGCGCGGCCAGCGACGACGAATTGCTGCGGCAAAGCCTGCCCCGCGTGCTGGCGCTGCTGGCCGAGGGCGTGACCACGCTGGAAATCAAGTCCGGCTACGGTCTTGATACGGATAGCGAAGCGAAGATGTTGCGCGTGGCGCGCAGGATAGGGCAACAGCTACCGCTGTCCGTGCGTACCACCTTCCTCGGCGCGCACGCGCTGCCGCCAGAGTATGCGGGCCAGCCCGACTTGTATATCGACCTGCTGTGCGCGCAGATGCTGCCCAGGCTCGCCAGCGAAGGCCTGGTCGACGCCGTCGACGCGTTCTGCGAGCGCATCGGCTTTACGCCGGCGCAAACGCAGCGGGTATTCGAGGCGGCGCAGGCGCTGGGCTTGCCCGTCAAATTGCATGCGGAACAGCTGTCCGACTTGGGTGGTGCGGCGCTGGTGGCGCGCTACGGCGGCCTGTCGGCCGATCACCTGGAATTCCTGTCGGAAGAGGGCATCGCCGCCATGGCGGAACGTGGCACGGTGGCCGTGCTGCTGCCGGGCGCATATTACTTTTTGCGCGAAATACAGCAACCTCCTGTCGCCGCATTGCGCGCGGCCGGCGTGCCGATGGCCGTGTCGACCGATTGCAATCCTGGCACCTCGCCCATGACGTCCTTGCTGCTGGCGATGAACATGGCGTGTACCCTGTGGCGTTTGACGCCGCAGGAAGCGCTGGCCGGTGCTACGTGCCATGCGGCGCGCGCGCTGGGCTTGCAGGATCAGACGGGCAGCCTGGTGGTGGGCAAGCGCGCCGATTTCGCCCTGTGGCGCATCGCGCGCCCGGCCGACCTGTCGTACGCGCTGGGCCTGAACCCGTGCGCGGGCGTGGTGCATGGCGGTGTCTGGCGCGCGCCGGTGGTAAGCTTGCCGGATTGATCATCCGCCCTGGAGCGCCGCGTGCATGTAGTCTACCTGCTGTTATTGCTTGTTTTTGCCGCCGCGCCCGCGCACGCCCTGGACGGCGGCACCTTGAAGGTGGGCTCGAAGCGTTTCACGGAATCGTATATTCTTGGCGAAATCGTCAAACAGAGCGCCGCGCCACACGTGCAAACGGAGCACCGCCAGGGGCTGGGCAATACGGCCATCGTGGTCGCCGCGCTGCAGGCAGGCAGCATCGACGTGTATGCCGAATACATGGGCACCATCGCCAGCGAAATCCTCAAGCACGATACAGCCATCGACCTGGCGCAGATGCGGCGCGAACTGGCGGCGCTGGGCCTGGGCGTGGCCGTGCCGCTGGGCTTTAACAATACCTATGCGCTGGCCGTGCGCGGTGATGAAACAGCCATCGCCAACCTGGCGCAGCTGGCCCGACACCCTGCCCTGAAATTCGGCCTGTCGCATGAATTCATCGGCCGTGTCGATGGCTGGCCGGGCCTGGCCGCGCGCTATGGCTTGCCGCAGCGCCCGCGCGGGCTCGATCACGGCATCGCCTATGAAGCGCTGGCACAACGCCAGGTGGACGTGATCGACATCTATTCGACGGACGCGAAGATACGCCAGTATGGCTTGCGCGTGCTGGCCGATACGCAGCAGTATTTTCCCCGCTACGACGCCATGCTCTTGTACCGGCTCGACGTGCCGCAGCGTTTTCCCACCGCCTGGCTGGCTTTGCTGCGACTGCAGGGACGCATCAGCGAAAGCGACATGATTGCCATGAATGCGGCCGTGGAAATCGACGGCAAGAGCTTTGCCGGCGTGGCGCGGCAATGGCTGGCGTCTGGCATGCAGGCCGATAAGCCAGCCGCCGCGCGCAGCAATCTGCTCGATAAAATCATCGGCGACGACTTGTGGACCCTGACGCGCCAGCACCTGACGCTGGTGCTGCTGTCGGTTGCGCTGGCGTGTCTGATCGGCATTCCGCTGGGCGTGCTGGCGGCGTTTTCGGTGCCATTGCGGCAAACGGTGCTCGCTTTCGTCGGCGTGCTGCAGACGGTGCCTTCGCTGGCCCTGCTGGCGATATTGATCCCCGTGCTGGGCATGATCGGATTGGTGCCGGCACTCGTGGCGCTCTTCGTGTACGCCTTGCTGCCCATCGTGCGCAACACGTGCACGGGTATCTTGCAGGTGCCGCAAGGCTTGCGCATGGCGGCCCTCGCGCTGGGCATGCGCCGGCGTGACCGCTTGCTGCACGTGGACTTGCCGCTGGCCTTGCCGGTCATGCTGGCGGGCGTGAAAACGGCGGCCGTGATGAGCGTGGGCACGGCCACCATCGCCGCCTTCATCGGCGCGGGAGGGTACGGCGAACGCATCACCATCGGCCTGGCGCTGAATGACAACGACATGCTGCTGGCCGGCGCTATCCCTGCAGCCGTGCTGGCCTTGCTGACGCAAGGCTTGTTCGAGCTGGTGGAGCGCTGGGCCGTGGCCGGCCGGCAGCGCTGAAGCCAACACGGTTACAGCGAGTGCAGTTTGGAGCGCACCGAGACGACAGCCTGGTGCAGGATGCGTTCAGCATGGAAGTCGTTTTCGCGCTGTTCGGCGATGGCTTGCAAGTCGCGCGCATAGCGTTCCAGGCGGGAGCGCAGGTAGGCGCGGTAGATTTTCATGACGAGCGGTTTGGCAGAGACATGCATGATGTGGCTCCCAGGTGCGTAATGATGCGTTCATTTTGTGTGAGCGGAATACCGCCACTTTGCGCCATATCAAACGCCATGACCCTGTCAAATTGCTGCGTTTGACATCGCGCAATGCCATCCAGGCCGAAGATGCCACACTGAATCTTCCCTGCTCGCCTGGTCTTCATCAGCTTCGGGCGCTGATTTCCACAAGCATACTCAAGGAGCGTCGCATGGTCATTTTTGCCGTGGTTGCTGGCTGCACCGCTTGCCTCACAGTGTACCAAATCTATAAAAAATCGCAGGGTGGCAGTGGGCTTGCGCAACAACATATCGGCTTGCACGGTACATTGATTGAACCAAGGAAATAATCAGTGGCATCCGGGCGACACTTGCTTAGCGGATTTAAGTGAAATGTAAGGCCCGGTAAGCAAATGTAAAGGTCGGCGCGGTGACAAGTCGTAGCGTTTATATTGATAACCGTTGATTGCATTCTCCCCCTCCCACTTGACAATGGGTTCACCCCGCGGTGCCGCTAGCCCGTGGGGATTTTTTTTGGGCAATCGGTTTATGCGGGCTTTGGTGTGCCCGCCGACAATTGCGTCAAGGCATCGCCTGTGACCCTGCAGATGCGCCAGTCCGGCATCACGTCCGCGCCCATGCCCTTGTAGAAGTTGATCGCGTTTTCATTCCAGTCCAGCACCGACCATTCGAAGCGGCCGCAGTCGCGTTCGACGGCCAGTTGCGCCAGCGCCACCAGCATCTGCTTGCCATAGCCCTTGCCGCGCACCGATTGCTTCACATACAGGTCTTCCAGGTACAGACCCTTGCGGCACAGGAAGGTGGAAAAATTATGGAAGAACAGGGCGAACGTCACCACTTCGCCATGTTCCTCGCCGACCAGCGCTTCGCAAGCGGGATGGGCGCCGAACAGGCTGTCGTGCAGCATGGATTGCCTGGCGATCATCATGTGTTCGAGTTTTTCAAACACGGCCAGTTCATGGATCATGCCAAAGATGGCTGCCACGTCGGTTTCCTGGGCGGCGCGGATGGCGAGGGAAGAAGATGTGTTCATGTTGCCTTTGCTGATGGAGTGGTGGAAAGGGATGCGATGCTACTCGTCTTGCGCGCGCCCGACGTCAGGGCCCAGGCCACGCTGGACAGGCACAGCACCATGCCCAGCCATTCGACGGGGGCGGGCCGGTAATGTTCGAACTGCACCGACAGCAGCACGGAAATGACGGGCGTGACGACGCCGATATACACGGTTTTTTGCGTGCCGATGCGGGCGATTAAGGTGAAATAGGCGCTGAAGGCGATCACCGAGCCGAAGATGGCCAGGTATACCAATCCCATCCAGTAACTGGGGCGCGTCGACAATTGCCAGGACTGTCCCGTGGCGACGGCCCAGATGGCCACCATCAAGGTGCCCCACAGCATGGTCCAGGCCATGGTCAGCATCACGTTGCCGGACTGTTCGCGCACTTTCATGACCAGGGCATTGCCTGCCGTGCTGGACACGGTGGCCACCAGGGCCAGCATGAATCCGAGCAGGAAGTGGGCATTGCGGCCATTGCCGCCGCCCAGAATATCGTGCAACGCCGCGCCGATGGACTGGTAAAACAGCAGTACGATGCCGCAGATGGCGACAAACGCCGCGCAGCACGTGCTCCAGGTGATGGGCGTGCCGAAGGCGATGCGGTTGAGCAAGGGCGTCCAGAACACCATCAGCGCGAACAGCACGCTGACGAGGGCCGAGACGAGGTACTGTTCCGAACTGTAGGTGCACACGTAGCTGAGGGCAAAGGACGCCAGGCCCTGCAGCAGCATCCATTTTTGCGCGCGCCAGGGCAGGCGCAAGGTGTCGCCGCGCACGGCGCACCAGGCAAACAGGGTGGCGGACGCGAGGCCGAAGCGGTAGACCACGGAAACGGCGGGGGCGACATCGCCCAGCTGCAAGGTGATGGCCCAGAAGGTGGAGCCCCAGATGAGGCAGGCAATGATGAACAGGAGAGGAGAGGACATCGCGCAAGTATACGGGCATCGCGCAGGGATGGCGAGCGCGGTCGAGCATGCTCATGTGTTGCCAAGAGACATACGGCATTGAGCCAGCGCAGTGCTTCTGGAAAATATTAAATTTATGAAAATATTTACATTAACATCAGGTCAGTATTTTCTGAATTGCAGCTTTGAAAGGGGACCGCCATGCCAACCTCACTGCAGATCAAAGTATGGAGCGTGCTTGTGTATGTCGTTGTGACGACTGTGATTGCCATCTGGCTGCACCCGCCTGCCTTGCTCGCTGCCGGCGCCTTCGGCTGAGCGCATGCGCCGGCAAGCAGATCAGTGTGTGACGCGGGTCTTGCGGCCGTCCGACAGCAGGCGCACGCGCTCGCCCGGGCGGAACAGTTCATCCGCGTCTTGCACGATGGCGCGCATGTCGCCATTGTCCAGGCGCACGGTGATTTCCAGGCCGGCCTTGTTCGATGCATTCGCTTCGATACTCTTGCCCGCCATGCCGCCGGCGACGGCGCCGAGGATGCTGGCAGCGATGGCGCCCTTGCCGCCACCGACTGTCGAGCCGGCCACGCCGCCCAGCGCCGCGCCAGCCAGCACGCCCGTGCCCGTTTCACCCTTGTCGATGGTCACCTGGCGCACGGATTCAACCGTGCCCATGCGAACCGATTGTTCATTCTGCGCCTGGCGCGCGTTGTAGACATTCGCCGAGTTCGGTTGTACGGCGCAGCCGGCCAGGGTGGCCAGCAATGCCACTGCAATCATTGGTGCTTTCATGTGGACTCCCTTGGACAAAAGTTAGTTGCCGATTGCGTCGACCGGCAGATGATGACTTATCATAAGGACACTTGCGGCAGATACCTAGTTGCGAATAGTAAAAATCTGTTACCGGCCCTGCGTCACCACGTGATCGCTTGCCGCTCAATACGCCAACCGCAAGCGCCGGTACAAAAATCCCAGCACGAACAGCGGCCCGACCAGTAAAAAGCGCACATCGTCGAGGAACGACGGTTTCTTGCCTTCGATCTGGTGGCCGATGAACTGGCCTATCCAGGCCAGCACGAACAGCGCCAGCGACACGGGCAGGATGGTCAGTGCCGGCATGAGCAGCAGCAGGCCCAGCATGGTGGCCAGCATCGCCAGCATGCCCGCCGCAAACGGGCGCGACAGCTTGTAATAATAGTATAAGGCCAGAATACTGCCGAGCAGCGCCACGCTGGGGTGTACGCTCCACAGCAGTCCCAGCAGGCTGAAAACGATCAGCGGCACGCACACGATGTGCACCCATTCATTGACATGGTTGCGGTGGCTTTCGCCATACCGGGCCAGCAGGGTGTCGATGGTGCGCATGGGCGGTCTCTTGTGTTGGGACGGGTGTCCGGGAATTCTACACCGTCGCGTGGCCGGGTAAAATGGGCTTTCGTTTTCCCTTCAGGACCGCTCAGTTGAATAGCCCAGCCTTCTTGCCCGACATTGCCGCCGAGCCGCGCAAACGCTGTTTCGACCCTGTCGTCGACGCCGGCACGCGCTTGTTGATACTGGGCAGCCTGCCTGGCGAAAAATCGCTGGCGCACAGCCAATACTATGCGCATCCGCAAAACAAGTTCTGGATGCTGCTGGGCGAGGTGCTGGGTGTGGAGTTGAAGAGCCTGCCCTATGTAGAGCGCCTGGCAACCTTGCTGGCGCACGGCGTGGGCTTGTGGGATGTGGTGGCGCAGGCGCAGCGCATGGGTAGCCTGGACAGCAATATCCGCGCCCGCGACGACAATGACCTCGTGGCCCTTGCCGCCAGCCTGCCGCAGCTGCAGACGATCGCCTTCAACGGCGGCACGGCCGCGAAGCTGGGCATCAAGGTGCTGGGCGAACACGCGCAGCGCTACCGCATCGTCAGCTTGCCCTCGAGCAGCCCCGCTTACACGCTGGCGTATGGCGCCAAGTTGCTGCAATGGGAAACATTAGTGCCGTTTTGATGCTGGGTGCCCGCCCGCGCCAGCTGCTTACGCCGGCGCGTACGGCTGCGCTTCCAGCGGCTGTCCCTTGGCATCGAATTTCAGCGCCACGGACAAACTGGTCACGCCGATGGTCGCCAGCGCATCGCAGATGTCGTCGACTTCGTCCTGCAGGTCGGCGGCCAGGTCCAGCGGCTTGTCGGCGCTGTGCAGCAGTTCGCCGCCCGCCGTGCTGACGTTGACGCGCAGCAGCATTTCGCCATGCTCATCGGCCGGACCGACGACCACCGAGACGTCGCCCGCGTCCACCTTGTTTTCCGCCAATGCATGGTTGATGCCCGACATCATCTGCAGCATCGCATACTCGCTCATGCCTTGTTCCTTGCCGCCGTGGAATAGATCCTGGTAGAGGAAGCTCACTTCCAGGGCGCTGCCGGCAGGCGCCAGGCAGCGTTTCACCAGCCCGCCGACTTCCGTCGTCCACTGCTGATAACGGGCCAGGCGCGCATCGAACCAGGCGTCGAGCGCCGCTTCATCCTTGGGTTCTGCATAGAAAGGGTCGTCCACGCGCTTGAGGGCAAAGCCCAGCAGGAAGCGCAGTTCGACGGCCGTGTCCTGCGGGCCGAAGGCCGTCTCGCTCCAGCCGACGATGCTGCTTTCCAGGCCCGGCGTGGCGACGATTTTCTTGTCTGTCATCGATGAGTACGCATCGCGCACCATCTCGTGCAGGTGGCTATAGGTGATGCGGTCGATTTCATCGAGGTCGTAGGCGTGGCTCATCAAAACCACCTTGGCCTTGGCGCTTTCCAGTTGAGACTGTTGAAAACTCTTCACCAGTGCTTCGAAAGCGTCCTGGTCCTGGAAGCTGTCCGCTTCCTTCAGGCCACCCGTGTTTTGCACCAGCAGGGGCACGACGAAGGCGTTGATTTCCATGGCCGGGGCATTCTCGCGGCGGATCACGGAAATCGAGGCCGCTTCCTCGATATGGCTGCGCAAATACTGGTAGGCGCCCACGTCTTCGTACTTGGCGCGCTCGATGGCGTCGTACAGGATTTCATCCTTCTTTTGATTCAAGGCCTTGCGGATCAGGCGGCCGAACTCGACGGCTTGCTCGGCCAGCACCGTGCCCTGCGATTCGCTGTCTTCCTGCTCCGCCAGGTTCAGGGCCATCGTGCACAGCATGCGCGTGACGGCTTCATCCTTGTCTTCAGGCGTGTTGGCGGATTTACGGGGAACAGGGCGCTTATTTTTGGGCATGGCGATCAACAGGTTAAGAAAGACGGGTCAGGCAAACGGAAACAGGCGCCAAGGCTTTGCCTGGCGCCGGACAGATCATACAGGCGGACGCGGCCGCCTGATACCTCAATGGTCGGTATCGAACATCTCGTGCAACTCGTCGAGCAGGTCGGCCGCTTCTTCCTGCGACAGGCCGAGATGCTGGCAAGCAAGTTCGCCGCCTTTGTCCCACTCCAGCGAGGTACTGTTGCCATGGTAGCGCTGAATGCCTTTTTCGGCCAGCAGCGACAGGGCGACGAGCGAGCGGATGGCGTCGTCCGTGGACGGGTCGGCCAATACTGTGTAGTCGTGGTGGTGCAGGATCGCCCAGGAAACATCGGAAGACAAGCCCCAGTTGCGCGCCAGCAAGCAACCGATGGCCGCGTGGTTGGTCTGGTGGCGCGCGTCTTCCAGGCTGGTGAAGCAATTGTGCGCATCATTGGCCGCCGCCGCGTACGTGTTGACGTAGTCGGGGAAGCGGTTCATCAGCAGGGGCACGCCGATGTCGCAGAACAGGCCGAAGGTATGGGCGATGTCGGGCGGGGCGATGCGCAGCTTGCGTGACGTAAATACCAGGGCGCGCGCACGCTTGGCCGACACGTCCCAGAAATTGCTCAGTTCCACGCCTTCCGCTTCCAGTGCCTGGCGTGCCAGCAGCCCCGTCATCATGGCGCTGCATTGGTTAATGCCGAGAAAGTTGATGCCTTGCTCGACGGACTTGGCCTTGCGCGCGGCGCCATAGAACGGAGAATTGGCAAGTTTCAGCAGGGCGCCCGACATGCCGACGTCGTCGGCGATGATGCGCGCGATGCGTCGCGGCGACGGGTCGTCTTCGGCCAGTTCGCGCTGCAGGTCGACCAGCAGGCTGGGACGCGGCGGGATACGGATGGAACGCATCAAGGCGTCAACCGGATCTTCCTGCACTACCTGCTTTTGCGCTGCCGCTCTCATCATCACGCTTTCATCATCATTTTTGTGCCCGGTGCTTATTCTGTCGCGCTGCCGCTGCCCGCTTCAGTAGCGTCTGGCGCAGTGCCCGACGATTATCGCTGTTTATGCGTGGCAATAGTTCATATCTACAATATATTCTCGCAAAAATCCCCGTTTGGCCTGCTCCTGTCGAGATTGTCGTCATGTTACGACGATGCCCATCTTGGAATTCGTGATTAAAAGATTAAGTTCTATTTTTTCACGGCGGGGCAAGGCGTGCAACGCGATGCGTGGAGGTAAAATTGCCTGATGAAAAAAATCCTCGCGGGTATCGACTTTGCGGACGATGCCAGTAGCGTGGCGCGCCAGCTGATCGGTGTGACCGTGCTGGTTGACGGCGTAGGCGGGCGTATCGTGGAAACGGAAGCGTATGACCGGCTGGACCCCGCTTCGCACACGTATGGCGGCATGACGCCGCGCAATGCGGCCATGTTCGGCCCGCCCGCGCACGCCTATGTCTACCGCTCGTACGGCATCCACTGGTGCCTGAATTTTGTGTGCCGCGAAGCGGGCCATGGCGCGGGCGTACTGATCCGCGCCATCGAGCCACAGGCGGGACTCGATACCATGCGTGAACGGCGCGGCGCCGAGGATGTGCGGCTGCTTTGCTCGGGGCCGGGCAAGGTGTGCCAGGCGCTCGGCGTGAGCCATGTGCAGAATCGCCTGGCGCTCGATGCGCCGCCGTTCATGCTGCTGGCCCGCGAGGAAGAAGTGACGGTGCAGGCGGGGCCGCGCATCGGCATTTCCAGGGCGATGGAGACGCCGTGGCGCTTCGTGCTGGCCGGTTCGCGCTACCTGAGTAAACCGCTGCGCGCGCCTGCCTCCTAGCCGTCCGGCCCGGTGTCAGGCGCCGCGCTGGTGGCGGGGCGTGGTGCTGCGAGGGATGCCGCGTAGCGGGCTGTGCAGCGCTCGCCGCTCGCTTCTCTTGGCGGGGCCGGCCGGATGCTGGAATGCCTCCCCTTCGGTGTGGCCTGCCGGCGTGGCAGGGCGCTCGTCCAGGGTAAATACGCTGACTGCCGCCGACAATTTGACGGCCTGGTCCTGCAGGCTGGCCGCCGCCGACGCCGCCTGCTCCACCAGGGCAGCGTTTTGCTGGGTGACGTCATCCATTTGCGCGACGGCATGGTTCACTTCCGTGATGCCGGACGCCTGCTCTGCGCTGGCCTGTTTCACGCGCTGGATGATGGCATCGACTTGCTGCACCGAGGCGACGATGGCCCCCATGCTGTCGCCCGCCTGCTGCACGGCAACGCTGCCGCCATCGATGGTGCTCACGGATGTGGCGATCAGGGTCTTGATTTCCCTGGCCGCCTGCGCCGAGCGTTGCGCCAGGGTGCGCACTTCGGAGGCCACCACGGCAAACCCGCGGCCTTGCTCGCCCGCGCGCGCCGCTTCCACCGCCGCATTCAGCGCGAGGATATTGGTCTGGAAGGAAATACCATCGATCACGCCAATAATATCCACGATCTGGCGCGAATTGGCGCGTATTGTCGCCATCGTCGTCACGGCTTGCTGCATCGACGCCCCCCCTTGCACGGCCAGGGTGGAGGCTTGCCCCGCCAGCTCACAGGCCAGTTCGGCGTTGTCCGCATTGTTGTTGACGGCTTGCGTCAAGGTTTCCATGGCGCTCGACGTTTCTTCCAGTGAACTGGCTTGCATTTCCGTGCGGGCCGACAGATCCAGATTACCCGTGGCAATTTCGCGCGAGGCCGTGTCGATCGATTGCACGGCGTCCATGATGGTGCGCAAGGTCCGGTTCAGGTGAGCGATGGTCTGGTCCAGCACGCGCGAGGTGGCGGCGATTTCGTCATTGCCCTGCTTGGGCGCGCCAGCCATCAGCTTGCCCGCCGCCAGGTCTTGCACGGCATCAGCAATGCCGCGGATTTCCCCCAGCATGGCGCGCCGCACCAGCATGGTCACCACGATGGAGACGAGGATCGACAGCAGCACGGTCAGCAGCAAGCTCCAGCCCAGGTTGCGAAATTCGGCGCTGGCCGTCGCATGGGCCTGGCTGCTGAGCGTCGTTTCCAAGGCCGCCAGTTGCGCCAGTTGCGTATTGAACTGGCCGAACCGGGTTTCTGCCTTGAGCATGGAATTGGTGGCGATCGACTGGTCCATCTGCGCCATTTCCATGGTTTCCAGCACCGCCTTGCGATAGCCGGTCAGTGCCGTGATGGCCGCATCGACCAGGGTGCGCTCGGCGCCCGTCGCCGTGGAACGCAGCGTGGCCAGCTGGGTGCCGATCGCCACGTGGCGCGCCTTGATCTGTTGCTCCAGTGTCGAGAGGCGGGCCTGGGCGAAGCTGCCATTCGTCCATGACAGTAATTGGTACATATTGCCATGCACATGCTTGGCCTCGCCGACGACGTCGGCGGCCGCCTTCAAATGCGCGATGCGCACCAGCACCATGTTTTCCAGCGAGGCATTTTGCCGCACCATGCCATACCAGGCGCCACTCGAGCTGAATATCAGCAGCAGCAAGACCAGTGTGGGAGCCAGCAATAATTTTGGTCCGATGCGTAGTGTATTGAGCATGCCTGACTCCTGGCTATGGCTGTTCAAACCGCAGGCGGCGCGCGGCGTGCGCTCCGCCCCTGCCTTATTTTTTGTAAATGCCCGCTTCCAGCACCACATCGTTGACGCGCAGGATGTAGGTGGTTTTCGGCTCGATCTTGCCGCTGGTGGGATTCTTGTACTGGTAATCGACCCAGCCCTTGCCATGCTTTTGCGCCAGTTCAATGATTTCACGGCGATATTTCTTGCCATTCGCATCGGGCACATCCGTCAAATCCTTGCCTACGATGGAAGGATTGATGGGGTGGACCAGCACGATGCCCGTCTTGATGTCGCGCATGTCCACATATAGCGAGCCTTGCACGAAGTCCGGGTCTTTCGCCGTGATTTTCTTCATCATTTCTTCCTTGCCATGCGCCTTTATGAAGGCGGCGCCCCGTTCGGCCATGGCGATGGCGTCCTTTTCCGTTGCTTCGACCGCTGCATGGACGCTGCCGCCGGCAAATGCCAGGCACAGCAGGCTACCCGTGAATATGCGTTTCATGAAAGCTCCTTGTGATATCGGGGGATGTGTTGCCAAGTCGTAATTTACGTCGCCGACGGCCACCGCAAATTGCGATGGAACAAACTACAGGGTTGCTTGTGGGCAGCGAGCAACGTATCGGAATGCTTGTTGATGTGTAGCAATTTGGTTCTCGATGGCAAGAATTATGATGACTTTCACAGTATGCCGAGCTGGCATGGTCTGTGGGGGAAAAGGCTGGAATTGGCCGATATAGGGACAATTTCATGAAAGTTATCGCTATTTATTGGCAAGGAGACTATCGTGTCCAAACGCATTACCGAGCCGTTTCCACCCAAGTTCAAGCCGTATACGCGGCAAACCATTCATCAGGCGCGGCAGTGGGCATGGTTGCCGGAAGAGCAGCGTGTAGCCGTGCAGGTGGTTTCGCACGTCTTGCCGTTTCGCACCAATGCCTATGTGCTCGACCAGCTGATCGACTGGAACAATATTCCCGACGATCCCATCTACCGCCTCGTCTTTCCCCACCGCGACATGCTGCCGCCCGAGCAGTTCGCGCACTTGCGCGATCTCGTGCTGGTGCAGCAGGACAAGGCTGCCATCGACGCCTATGTGCATGGAATTCGCCTGGGCATGAATCCCCATCCTGCCGGGCAGATGACGCATAACGTGCCGAAAGTCAACGATGCGCCCGTGCGCGGCTTGCAGCATAAATATGCGCAGACGGTGCTGTTTTTCCCCAGCGCGGGACAGACGTGCCACGCGTATTGCACCTTTTGCTTCCGCTGGCCGCAGTTCGTCGGCATGGACGACATGAAATTCGATGCGCGCGAGTCGCATGAGTTGGCCGCCTATTTGAAACTGCATCCGGAAGTGACAGACGTGCTGATCACGGGCGGCGACCCGATGATCATGAATACGCGGCAACTGGCCGCCTACCTGGAGCCGTTGCTGGCGCCGGGCCTGGAACATATCCAGAACATCCGCATCGGCACCAAGGCGGTGGCGTATTGGCCCCAGCGTTTTGTCTCCGACGGCGACGCGGACGATTTGCTGCGCCTGTTCGAGCGCATCGTCAAGGCGGGCAAGAACCTGGCCGTGATGGGCCATTACAGCCATGCCGTGGAATTGCGTCAGGACATCGCGCAGCAAGCCGTGAAACGCATCGTTTCCACGGGCGCCACCTTGCGCATGCAGGGCCCGCTGATCCGCCATATCAATGAAGATCCGGCAAGCTGGGCCGAGCTGTGGCAGACGGGCACGCGCCTGGGGGCGATTCCGTATTACCTGTTTGTCGAACGCGATACGGGGCCGCGCGGCTATTTCGAGTTGCCGCTGGCGAAGGCGCACGCGATTTTCCAGGCCGCCTACCAGATGGTGTCCGGCCTGTCGCGCACGGTGCGCGGGCCTTCCATGAGCGCCTTCCCCGGCAAGATCGTCATCGATGGCATCGTTACCATCAATGGCGAAAAGCTGTTTGCCCTGCAATTTTTGCAAGCGCGCAACCCGGACTGGGTGCGGCGGCCGTTTTATGCGAAATTCGATGCGGAAGCGACGTGGATGGACGATTTAAAGCCCGCGTTCGGCCAGGATAAATTTTTCTTCGAGATGGATGAAGCTGTGCCGCAACTGCCGCACAATAAAATCATTCGCCTGGCACAGGCCGCCTGAGCATGCACGCCGCCGGCGCCCCAGTCCGCTGCGGCGTGGCCGTGTTTTGCCGGGTGTTCCTGCCATTCGCGCTCGGGCATTACCTGTCGTGCCTGCTGCGCGGCGTGAATGCCGTGCTGACGGCGGAGTTGCTGGGCGCCATCGCCCTGACACCAGCCCAGCTGGGCTTGCTGACCAGCGCCTTTTTTCTCGCCTTTGCGCTGGTGCAACTGCCGATTGGCATGGCGCTCGACCGCTACGGCCCCCGCACGGTGCAACTCTGGCTGCTGGCGCTGGCGGCCGTGGGCGTGTGGCTGTTCAGCCGGGGCCATAGCTTTGCCGGGCTGCTGTGGGCGCGGGCCTTGATGGGGGCGGGCCTGGGCGGCTGTTTCATGGCCGCCGTGAAAGCGCTCTCGTGCGCTATCGCGCCATCGCGCCTGCCTTCCGTGCATGGCTACCTGATCGCCGTGGGCGGCCTGGGCGCGGCCACGGCCACCATGCCTGTCAAGCTGGCCCTGCATTACACGGACTGGCGCGGCGTCTTCCTGGGCCTGGCGCTGGCGGCGCTGGCCATCGGCGTGCTGATCCGCCTGCTATCGCCGGCCATGCCCGCACCTGCGGCCGCCACGCACGCAGTGAGCAAGGTCAGCGTCTGGAGCGTGTACCGCGACGTGGCCTTTCGCCGCACCATCGCGCTGATCCTGCTGCCGCACACGGTGTTTTTTGGCGTGCAGGGCTTCTGGATGGGCCGCTGGCTGGCGGACGTGGGCGGCTTGTCCGATGACAGCGTGGCGTATTTGTTGTACCTGGGTATGGCGGCCGTCATCTTCGGCGCCATCGGCATGGGCATGCTGACGGAATGGGCCGGGCGGCATGCGATTGAACCGATGCAAGTAGCGGGCGCAGGTATTGCCCTGTTTGTCGCCGTGCAAGTGGTGATGGCATGCAATGTGGTATCCAGCCTACCTTTGCTGTCCGTGCTGTTTGCCTTGCTGGGCACGGTGACGGGCCTCGAGTATGCGATCGTCGCGCAAAGCATGCCGGCCAGCTTGACGGGCAGGGCGGCCACCTGCCTCAATTTGCTCATTTTCACGGGCGCCTTCCTGGTGCAGGGTGGCTTAGGCTTGATCCTCGGCTGCTGGCCCCTGAACAGCCTGCAGCAGTATCCGCCGCAGGCCTACCAGGCGGCGTTTGGCGTACTGGCAGCCTTGCAACTGCCGGGACTTGCGATGTTTTTCATCCACCGTTACAGGCGTGCCGGACCATCCGGTAAAATGGCAGCCTGCACAGCGGCAATGATCAACTCCAAGGAAGACTATGAAACTCGTTCGTTATGGACGTCCAGGCAAGGAAAAACCGGGCCTGATCGATGAAGAAGGCAAACTGCGCGACCTGTCCGGCGTGGTCCAGGATATTGACGGCGCACAACTGTCCGACAAGGCCCTGCGCAAGCTGGCCAAGCTCGACGAAAAGACCTTGCCCCTGGTGCGCGGCAATCCACGCTTCGGCGTGCCGCTGGCCAAGGTCGGCAAGTTCATCGGCATCGGCCTCAATTACGCGGATCACGCAGCCGAGTCCGGCATGCCGATTCCGGCCGAACCGATCGTCTTCATGAAGGCGATTAGCTGCCTGAATGGCCCGGACGATAATGTCGTGTTGCCAAAAGGGTCGAAAAAGACGGACTGGGAAGTGGAGCTGGGCGTGGTCATCGGCACGCGCGCGCAATACGTGAGCGAAGAAGACGCCCTGAAATACGTGGCCGGCTATTGCGTCGTCAACGACATTTCCGAGCGTTCGTTCCAGCTGGAACGGGGCGGCCAATGGGATAAAGGCAAGGGCTGCGACACCTTCGGCCCCATCGGCCCGTGGCTGGTGACGCGCGACGAAGTCATCGACGAGCAAGACCTGGACCTGTATCTGGAAGTCAATGGCAAGCGCATGCAGACCGGCAATACGCAAACCATGATTTTCACGGTGGCGCAGATCGTCAGCTATTTGTCGCAATTCATGACCCTGGAACCGGGCGACGTCATCGCCACGGGCACGCCGCCGGGCGTGGGCCAGGGCCGCAAGCCGCAGCGTTTCCTCAAAAAAGGCGACAGCATGCGCCTGGGCATCCCCGGCCTGGGCGAACAGCAGCAGGACGTGGTCGCCTGGACTGCCTGATGGCGGGCAGCGATAGCGACCGTTTGCCGCCGCTGCCTCTGGCGCAGCTCGACGCCCAGCAGCGCGTGGCCGCGCAAGCCATCATCGACGGTCCGCGCGGGGCGCTGTACGGTCCCTTCGTGCCGCTGATCCGCAGCCCCGAGCTGATGGAAACGGCGCAGCGCATGGGAGAATATTTGCGCTACCGCAGCGCCATCGGCACGCGGCTGTCGGAACTGGCGATCCTGGTGACGGCGCGCCAATGGGACCAGCAAGTCGAGTGGGCCATCCACGCGCCGCTGGCCGTGCAGAACGGCATCGCGCAAGCGGCCGTGGACGCCATCGCGGCGCGGCGCGTACCGCTTGCCCTGAAAGAAGATGAGCAAGCCGTGCACGACTTTTGCATCGAGCTGCAGCAGAACAAGCGCGTCAGCGATGCCACGTATGCGCGGGTGCTGGCGCTGTTCGGCGAACACGGCGTGGTCGACTTGATGGGCATCAACGGCTATTACACCTTCCTGGCCATGGTGATGAATGGGGCGCAGACGGCGGTGCCGGCCTTGGGCGTGCCGCCCATGCCCGCCTGATGAGTGGGCTTGCCCGGGGAATGATCGATAGGCGTTGCCCCTTTCTTTTAGTCCCTGGTGGCCTTGCTGCGCGACCAGACCGATGAATTGCTGACGTTCCGCTTCCAGCAGCGCGATGCGGAAATGCTCGTCGTGCCCCGCAAGGACATGCAGGCTGCGACGCAATCGGTGCTGACGGACAACGGCATGCGCTCGGAAGCGTGGCCCGATCTGCTGCATATCTGGAATGCAAAAACGCCGGCAAACTGATCGTTTCCGGCGTTCCTTACCACAACAGGCGCGGCGCACACCGCGCCTGTTTTACTTTAAGCCAATACTTTTTTCAGCCACGCGCCAATCGCATCGATCTCTTCCTGGCACAGCGAGTGTTGCATCATGTACTCGTGCCATTCCACCTTGTAACCCATGCCCGTGAGCAAGTCGCGCGACTGCTGTGCGCGGGCGATGGGCACCACGGGGTCGGCCTTGCCGTGCGCCATGAAGATAGGCGTCTGCAGGCTGGCCGGCGTGCGCTCAAGCGCCGTCTTGTCGGCCAGCGGCAGATAGCCGGACAGGCACATCAGGCCGGCCAGCGGTTCCGCGTGGCGCAAGCCCGTTTGCAAGGTCATGGCGCAGCCTTGCGAGAAGCCGGCCAGGATGATGCGGTTGGCGGGAATGCCGCGTGCCTTTTCGCGTGCAATCAGCGCTTCGACCTGCACCTGCGAGGCGCGCAAGCCGCCCTCGTCTTCGCGGCGCACCAGGTCGCTCACGAGGATGTCGTACCAGGCGCGCATCACATAACCGTTGTTGATGGTGACGGGCATGGTGCCGGCGCTGGGGAAAATGAAGCGGATGGCGGGGCAGCCGCGCAGGTCGAGTTCTTTTACCAGAGGCACGAAGTCGTTGCCGTCGGCGCCCAGGCCATGCATCCAGATGATGGAGACGGTGGGGTTCGGTGCGCTGTCGAGTTCTATGGTTTCCAGCAAGGTGCTCATGTATTTTCCTCAGGTAAAGGTTGCGCCGGACGTAGCGCCGATTTGGGGCGGAAGGCCTTGCAGATGGCCGGGTCGGTTTCCATGTAAGGGCCGTTGATCAGGTCGATGCAATACGGCACGGCGGCAAAGATGCCGTTCACCAGTTGCACGCCGTCGGCATCTTTCAAGCCTTCCAGGGTTTCCTTGATGGCTTTCGGCTGGCCCGGCAAGTTCATGATCAGGCAAGCGCGCTCGGGCGTTTCGCGGATCACGGCCACCTGGCGCGACAAGATCGCCGTCGGCACGAATTGCAGGCTGATTTGGCGCATCTGTTCGCCGAAACCGGGCATTTCCCTGGTCCCGACGCTGAGCGTGGCGTCCGGTGTCACATCGCGCCGCGCCGGACCCGTGCCGCCCGTCGTCAGGATCAAATGGCAGTGGCCCAGGTCGACCATGTCGATCAAGGTGTTTTCAATTTGCGCGCGCTCATCGGGGATCAGGCGTTTTTCCAGGCGAAACGGCGTGCGGATGGCGGCCGACAGCCAGCTTTCCAGGGCCGGGATGCCCAGGTCTTCATACACGCCGCCGCTGGCGCGGTCCGAGATCGACACGAGGCCGATAATCAATTCGTCTTCGATGGTGATGGGCATCTTGCACCTATACAGTCTTGAGTGGCGTAAAAACAATAAAACCGGGATTATCCCGGTTTTTTGCTCCTCTTTGCGTTTCGGACGCTGAATTACTCGTCGTCTTCCGCTTCTGCGTCATCTTCGTCGGCATCGTTCTTGGCGCTGTTTTTCTTCTTGGCGATCTCTTTCAAGATCTGGAAGATTTCGCGGTAGGCTTTTGGCGGCTTGTTCTCGGCCTGCTCCTTGCGGGCATTGCGGATCAGGGTGCGCAAGTGCTGCACGTCCAGTTCCGGGTTTTCCGACAGCAAGACGGTCAGGGCCTTGTCATCTGTCAAGAGTTTATCGCGGCGGCGTTCCATCGCGTGCATAGTGGCCGTGTCGGCTTTCGACAAGCCTTTCCAGCTATCGATGGTGCGTTGGATGGCGGCAACTTCTTCCTCATCCAGGGTACGCATTTTCTTGCCCACGTATTGCAGCTGGCGGCGGCGGCCTTCGTGATCCTTGATTTGCTGGCATTCGAGAATGGCGTCGCGCACGTCTTCCGGCATCGGGACGCGCTTGACGCGGTCGCGTGCCTCATTGACGAGTTCTTCGCCCAGCTTTTGCAGGACGGTCATCTGGCGCTTGAGTTCCGACTTCGACGGACGTTCATATTCCTGTTCGAATTCGGTGGATTGGAAGCCGCAAGCTCCCCGGTTTGGATTTGGCATGATAAGGCGGGATTGGCCGCGTAGGCCGCACCTGTAAACTGTAAACGACTGCTATGATAACCTTTTTAGCGGCTTTCCGAAGAAAACAGCGCATGAACGACTCCGTATTTACCCATAGTCAAGAGCAATTGCAGCAACTGGCCCGTGATGTGTTGTCTTTTGCGCGGGAAGCGGGCGGCACCGACGCTGCCGTCGAAGTCAGTGTTGGCGGTGGCTTGTCCGTTTCTGTACGAAAAGGCAAGATCGAGACGATCGAGCAAAACCAGGACAAGGGCATGGGCGTGACCGTGTTTGTCGGCAAGAAGCGCGGCAATGCCAGCACCTCCGACTTTTCGCCGTCCGCCCTGCGCGCCACGGTGGACGCCGCCTACAACATCGCCCGCTTCACGGCCGAGGACGATTGCGCGGGCCTGGCCGACGCCGACATGCTGGAAATGTCCCCCCTTGACTTGCAACTGTTCTATCCGTGGCTGATTTCCGCTGAGGAAGCCGTCGTGCTGGCCCAGCGGGCCGAAGCGGCCGCGTTTGCCGTCGACCCGCGCATCACGAACAGCGAGGGGGCCAGCGTGCATGTGCAGCAATCGCACTTTGTGTCTGCCAATTCGCGCGGCTTCATCGGCGGCTACCCGTTTTCGCGCCACACCCTGTCCGTGGCGCCCATCGCCGGCAAGGGCGCGAAGATGCAACGCGACGACTGGTATTCGTCCGTGCGCGACGCCGCCAAAATGTCGAGTCCGGAAGCCATCGGCCGCTACGCCGCCGAGCGCGCCCTGTCGCGCCTGAACGCGCGCAAACTGGGCACGCGCACCTGCCCCGTACTGTTCGAGGCACCGCTGGCGGCCGGTTTGCTCGGTACCTATGTGCAAGCGACCTCGGGCGGTGCCCTGTACCGCAAATCCACTTTCCTGAACGATTCCCTGGGCACGCAAGTGTTGCCGTCGCACGTGCAGATCTTTGAAGACCCGCACGTGATCGGCGGCGTCGGTTCCGCGCCGTTCGACGAAGAGGGCGTGAAAACTGTCAGCCGCGACGTCGTCAAGGACGGCGTGGTGCAAGGCTATTTCCTGTCCACTTACACGGCCCGCAAGCTGGGCATGCAGACGACCGGCAATGCGGGCGGTTCGCACAATCTGTACCTGAGCTCGAACTTGACGGCCGCCACTGACGATTTTAGCGCCATGCTGAAAAAGCTGGGCACGGGCTTGCTGGTGACGGAACTGATGGGACAAGGAACCAATTACGTGACGGGCGACTATTCGCGCGGCGCCTCCGGTTTCTGGGTGGAAAACGGTGTGATCCAGTATCCGGTGGAGGAAATTACCATCGCCGGCAATATGCGGGACATGCTGCGCAACATCGTTGCCGTGGGCGCCGACGCCTTGCGCCGAGGCACCAAAGAGACCGGTTCCATCCTCATCGAGAGCATGGTGGTGGCTGGCGGCTGAAGCCGCCCAAGTCTTCTTGCAAAGGCGCCGCTGGCGCCTTTTTTCTTGTCCCTGTGCTGCTTGGGCAGCGCTCTGATCGTCATACGGCGGAAATATTCGCTTCGTATGATGGCGCCATCTGACGTTATCTGCGTAATTGAGATGCTTTTAATGTAAGTAAGCCGAACTTCGTGATATTTCATGCAAGATGTGAGTCTTGCCGTGACGCGTAGTTGTTGATCCAACCTGCATAGTGACTCTCTCTCCATGACCTACTCCCGTACCCGTATCGCCCGCGCGGTGGCCCTGTTGTGTGCCATGAACGCCGTGTTCGCCCACCAGGCGCACGCCCATGGCGATGCGACCGTTGCCCCAGCATCCGCCAGCGCATCCATGGGCGCCCCGCAAGCCGTGATCGTCACGGGCACGCGCGGCAGCAACCGCACCCAGTTCGACACCATGGCGCCCGTCGATGTGTTCAACCGCGAAGATATCGGTGCCGTGGAATCGTCGGACTTGAACGACGTTCTGGCGCAACTTGTGCCCTCGTATGTGGTGCAACGCTTGCCGATGGCCGATGGGCAAGTGTTCGTGCGTCCCGCCACCCTGCGCGGCCTGTCGCCAGACCAGACCCTGGTGCTGGTCAACGGCAAGCGCTTTCATCGCAGCGCCCTGCTGGGCGCGCGCGGCGCGCAGGCGCCCGACCTGGCACAGATTCCCGTGTCCGCCATCAAACGCATCGAAGTGCTGCGCGATGGCGCTTCGGCCCAGTACGGTTCCGATGCGATCGCGGGCGTGATCAACATCATTCTCGACGATACGCTGGGTACGGAACTGTCCGTGCAGCACTCGCAATACTCGGAAGGCGACGGCAAGGGCAATGAGCTCAATCTGAAGACGGGCTTTGCCTTTGGCGAGACGGGCAAGGTGACGATTTTCGGCGCGCTGGCCCAGTCCGACCCTACTTCGCGCACGCGCCAGCGGGCCGACGCCATCGCTTTCCAGAACGCCCATCCGGCATTGAAGGTGCGGAACCCCGTGCAGCGCTGGGGCCAGCCTGAACTCGACAGCAAGCGCATCGGCTTCAATGCCAGCATGGCGCTGTCCGACGCGGCGGAACTCTACGGCTTCGGCCTGTTCAGCCGCAGCGACGGCACCTCGGACTTCAACTGGAGGAATCCCGACACGAGTACGGGTGCGTATAAAACCAGCAACCTGTTCCCCGGCTGGGATTTGCGCAGCCTGTATCCACTCGGCTTCAGCCCCAGCTATTCGAATGATCAGGATGATTTACAGTTGGTGGCCGGCGTGCGTGGTCACTTCAACGACAGCTTCGGCTGGGATGTGAGCGCTTCCTACGGTCGCAACCGCATCGATTACAACTTGGCCAATTCCATCAATGCTTCGATGGGCCCGAGCAGCCCGACGGCGTTTTACCTGGGCCAGTTGTCGCAGGTCGAAAAGATTCTCAACGCCAATTTTAATTATGAATTGCCCGTGGCATCCCTGCCGCAACCGGTCAATATCGCGTTTGGCGCGGAAGCGCGCAACGAAACGTATGGCGTGAAGGCGGGCGATACGGCGTCCTGGACGGTGGGGCCGGGCGCGGCCATCGGCCTTGATGCGAACGCGAATGGCGCCCCCGGTTTCAGCGACCGCCAGGCGGGCAGCTGGGGGCAGGACAGCTATGCTGCCTACCTCGACGTGGAAGTGCCCGTCACCAAGGCCCTGAGCCTGGGCGGCGCGGCCCGCTATGAGCATTTCTCGGAATTCGGCAGTACCGTCAATGGCAAGTTGTCAGCCCGTTACGCCTTGAGCGCGGACCTGGCCTTGCGCGGCTCTTACTCGACGGGTTTCCGCGCGCCAACACCGGGCCAGTCGAACACCAACAGCACGAACCAAGGCCTCGACACTAAGACCTTGCTATTGTTTACCAGCGGCCGCCTGGCTAACAACGACCCGCTGGCCATCCTGCTGGGTGCGCAGGCGCTGAAGCCGGAAAAATCGAAAAACCTGTCGCTGGGTTTTACGTGGAAGACACCGGCCGGCTTTTCCGGTTCCGTCGATGTGTATGATATCAAGGTCAGCGACCGCTTCAGCACCTCCGCCGCCTTTGCCGTGCCGGCTGGCGTGGCCAATCCGCTGCGCTACACCTCCGTCAGCTATTTCACGAATGACTTCGACACCACCACGCGCGGCATCGATATCGTGGGCAGCCACCTGAGCCGTATCGGCGACGGCAAGCTGAACTTGACCCTTGCCTACAACTACAACACGACCAAAGTCGATGGCGGCAAGTCCAGCCTGGTCACCAATCCGGCCCAGCGGCAAGTATTCGAAGAGCGCCTGCCGCGCCAGAAAGCCACCGTCAGCGGCAACTACGACCTGGGCAGCTGGAATACCCTGGCCCGCGTGCGCTATTACGGCGCGTGGACGGACAATTCCGGCAACGCCACGGGCGATATCTTCCAGCGCTTCGGCGCCATGCAATTTCTTGATCTGGCGGCCAGCTACAAGATCAGCGACAAGCAGTCCGTACGCGTGGGTATCGACAACGTGCTGGACAAGTATCCTGATGAGGCAAGCTTCCAGGCCAGCCGCGGTCTGATCTATTCGCGCAATGCGCCTTACGACACGGACGGGCGCAATCTGTATGTCGAGTACAAAGTGAAATTTTAAGGGGAGATGACGATGAATCCACAACGCCGCGCCTTGTTGCGCGCGGGTTCGCTGGCGGCGGCGCTGCCCTTGGCGGCAGGCGCAGGATCGGCTGCGGCAGCGTCCGCCGCCCTGGCGCCACCGTTGCCGCCTTTGCCAGCAGTGCCGGCCGGCACCACGCCGGAGGTGCTGGCCAGCAACCAGGCTTACTGGCAGGCCGTGGCCGCGCAATACGACACCACAGATGCCATCGTGCAACTGGATAATGCCTACTGGGGGGCGATGGCCAGGCCCGTGCTGCGTCATTATGAGCAGCAACTGGCCATGGTCAACCGCGACAACGCCTGGTATGCACGCATGCGTTTCCCGGCCGATTTCGAGGCGGCCCGCGCGGCGGCAGCCAGGGCGCTGGGCGTGGCGAGCGATGAAATCGTGCTGACGCGGGGTGCCACGGAAGCGCTGCAAGTCTTGATCGCCGGCTACAACCGCCTGCGGCCCGGCGATACGGTGCTATACGCGGATATCGATTACGACAATATGATCACGGTCACGCGCTGGCTGCAGCAGCGGCGCGGCGTCCAGGTGGTGTCGATTGCCATGCCGGAACCGTTTGCGCATGACAATGTCGTCGCCGCCTATGTTGCCGCCATGGAAAGCCAGCCCACCTTGAAATTGATGCTGCTCACGCACGTCAATCACCGCAATGGCATGGTCTTGCCCGTGGCCGAGATCAGCCGCCTGGCACGCGCACGGGGCATCGATGTCATCGTCGATACGGCGCACGGTTTTGGCCAGCTCGACATGACGATACCCGATTTGCAGGCA
The DNA here is from genome assembly GCF_900095265.1 of Janthinobacterium sp. UMAB-56. Taxonomy (GTDB): domain Bacteria; phylum Pseudomonadota; class Gammaproteobacteria; order Burkholderiales; family Burkholderiaceae_D; genus Janthinobacterium. The sequence goes on from NZ_LT607653.1 coordinate 359,713, forward strand.
GACTTTGCCGGCATCAATCTGCACAAATGGATAGGTGCGCCCGTCGGCGTGGGCGCCGCCTATGTCAAGCGGGGCAGGCTGGCCGATATCGACCCCTACCTCGGAGAAAAAGCGGGCGACGATATCCGCACCCGCGTGCACACGGGCACGGTCAATTTCGCCGCCTATCTGAGCTTGCCGACGGCGCTGGACTTGCATGCGCAAATCGGCGTGGCCAACAAGCAGGCGCGGCTGAGGCTGCTGCGCAACCGCTGGGTGGAAGCGGCACGCGGCATCGATGGCATCGAAGTGCTGGCGTCCGGCGACCCGCGCCTGACGAGCGCCATCGCCTCGTTCCGGTTAAGGGGCAAGACGAGCGTAGCCGACAGTTATGCCTTGTCGAAAAAGCTGGTGCAGCAACACGGCATCTTTGCCGTACCCCGCGACGGGCTGGCATCCGGCGCGTGCGTGCGCGTGACGCCAGGCATCTTTACGCCCGAGTCGCATATGGACCGGCTGGTCGATGCCTTGCGCAAGGTGGCGCGCGGCTAGTTGCCAGGGTTGGGGGCACTCCAGCACTGGAGTGCCCCATGCTTTCATTGCTGTACTTGATAGCCATCCGTCAGGGTGGCCAAAAACTTGACTATATCCTCGATCTCGCCCGCCGTCAGCGCCGGCGCCATGCCGCGCTTGCGGTCGAACGGTGCTTCGCTGACGTTCACGTTGCTGCGGTAGTTGCTCGGCACGTCGTTGAATTTCTGCACTTTTCCCCGTTTGTCGCGCGGATACCATTCTTGCGGATGGGTATCGCGCCGCACATAGAAACGCAGGGCATCCGTCAGCTTGTCGAACACGCCGTTGTGAAAAAATACCTGGCGCGTGGCTACATTGCGCAGGCTGGGAACCTTGAAGGCGCCGCATAACTCTCCTTTCAGCGTCAGATCCGTGCGGTCGGGGCCGCACAAACCCAGGTCGAAATAGGCCGGGTCGGCGGTGGCGGGAATGCGCGTATTGCGCGGCACGCCCAGATTGTCGAAACTGAAGTCCGTAAACAACGGTGGCGCGCCATGTTCGCCCCGCACGCTGGGGTGACAAGCGGCGCAATTGCCCTTGCGTTCATCGTTGAACAGGGCCAGGCCGCGCAATTCGGCCAGCTCCAGCGGAACCTTGTTGGCCAGGTAAAGGTCATATTTGGAATCGTAGCGGTGGAAATCCGGCTCTTCCTGTTGGAATTGCTGCAAGGCATAGGTGATGCGGCTGAATGCCTGTTGCGGTTGCGCAAAGATGGCGTCGCCAAAGACGCGCCGGAACGCTTCCGCGTAACTGCCCTTGCGCAGCCTTTCCACTACCTCGTCCGTGCTGGCATTGGCCATTTCGTGCGCTGCCAGGAACGGTCGCTCCGCCTGTTCTGCCAGGCTGGCGGCGCGGCCGTCGCGGTTGATGCCGCCGTTGGGCGCGCCTTCTGCATCAAAGCGGAAGGGCGGATTGTGTTCCAGATAGCGCAGCGATGGCGTGGCGCGGTAGCCGTGCGCCTGGCCATCGGCGCCTCCCAGTTGCACGGCCAGCTTGTTGCCGGGCGCGTAGGCGTGGGCCGGATCATGGCAACTGGCGCACGATTGCTTGCCCGAAGCGGACAGGCTGGCATCGTGGAAGATGTGCCGCCCCAGCTGTGCGGCCGGACTGAGTTCGGCCGCCAGGCAGAATGTTCCTGTCAGGCTGGCCATTGCAGAAATGCACACGTGTGCAAGTTGTGTCCTGAAAAAGCGCCTCAAGGCGCGTGGCGGGTCGGTATTTTTCATATGCAAGATGGGTTGACGGCAAGAAGGAAGACACGAGCATGCTGCGACCAGTATAGGCAGCAATGGCTGGCGTGGCAACGATTAGCGATGCTGCGCTGCGCAAGAAGAGGCAAGGGAAGCGCCGGCGGCAGAGAGGCCGCCGGCCTGGCCCGTCATGCTCGACGGGCTGGTGTCATGCGGCCATCAGGCGCGCAAGGTGGACAGGATGGCTTGCAGCACGGCAGCGCCCAGGGCGGCGCTGCGGGCACCGCTCCAGCCCGTTTGCGGGTCGGGATCGTTGGCGTTGTCCTTGAACGGCAGTTCCAGGGTCAGCGACAGACAGCCGAAGGCGTGGGTGATGTGGGGCGACCCCATGGTCAGCACTTCCGGCGTGAACGGGCCGTCTTCATAGCCGTGCTCATCCTGGAAGTCGGGGCTGGCCACCTTGAAGTCGGCGATGAAGCGGTCTTGCTCGGCCTTTTGTGCCGGCGTGAAATTTTCCAGCGCGTCGCTGCCGGCCACGAACACGTAAGGCAAGCCTTCGTCGCCATGCACGTCGAGGAACAGGTCGCAGCCGATTTCATGCATTTTCTGTTTCACCAGGAACACTTCCGGGCTGCGCTCCATGGTGGGCGTCATCCATTCGCGGTTCAGGTTGGCACCGGCCGCGTTGGTACGCAGATTGCCATGCACGGAACCGTCCGGGTTCATGTTCGGCACCACGTAGAAGACGGCGTCCTGCAGGCACTGGCGGGCAAACGGATTGGCCTGGTCCAGCAAGGCTTCGAGCATGCCTTCGACAAACCATTCGGCCATCGTTTCGCCGGGATGCTGGCGCGCGATGACCCAGACTTTCTTCTCGGCATCGGCATCGCCGACCACCAGCAGATTCATGTCGCGGCCTTCCACGGTGCTGCCCAGGTCGATCAAGCGCACCAGCGGCGAGGCTTGCGCGCTGTCGATCAGGGCCAGGTGGCGGTCCCATGGATACGGTTCGAAGTAGGCGTAGTACACGCTTTCTTCTTCCGGCGTATGGCTAATGGTCATCACCGTGCCGTCAAAGCTGGTGGGTACGCGGAACCAGGTTTCGCGGTCGTAGCTGGCCACGGCCTGGTAATCTTTCCAGCCGTCCGGGTAGGCCGACTTGCCTGCGTTCATGAAGCGGATCGTGCACGCCTCGCCTTGCGCGCCTTGCAGGCGGAAGTAAAACCACTGCGTGATGTCGGCGTGGGAATCCTTGCGGATATTGAGCTCGATGGAGTGGGCATCGTCGGCGCGCAGCACCTCGATCGCGCCGGCGTCGAATTGCTGGCTGATTTTAATGGTCATGTGTGTTCCTGATAAAAACGTATGGGTTTTGCATCGTGTGCAATGGCGCGATGATACCTGTTTTGCGCTGGCCTTTGTGCTGGCGCAAACGATAACGGACGTGCTTTGCTAACGTGGAAGCTCCAACACGGGGAGATCATCATGGACGACAACGGCAACCATATACGCGAACTGGAAAAGAAAATCAGCGCCCTCAGCGACGCTCTGGCGCACCTGGGCAAGGGCACCACCTTGCAGGAATTGCTGCGCATCCTGCGTTTTCCCGGCTATACGACGCCGGCCGAATTCACCTTCAATGCCGCCATCCTCGACACCATGTTGTTGCAGGCCAATGCGCTGGAAAAGCTGGGGCAGGATTTATTGGCTGGCGCGAAACAGGTAGTCGTCAAATCATGAACGTTGCGTAAGGGGCGCTTGCTGAACGTCTGAAAATAGTTCAGGCGCAGGGCCGCAGGCAGTAGGAACGCAGGCCCAGGTCCTGCACCGCCGCCATGGCCATTCTGTCAGGCATTCAGGCCGCCGAAGCGTTCGTAGAACCACGGTGCTACCTCGGGCGCTTGCGCATCCTCGCGCCGCAAGGTGGCAAGGATATGTTCCTCGGCGGCCGCATACGTGAGGCGGTACAGGTCGCGGGCCAGCGCATAGGCTTGCGTGCCGGGCCACGGTACTGGCAGCAGTTCGACGGGTAGTTGCGGGTCGTGCAATTGCACGCGGCGGTAGGCATGCGTCAGCAGCGAGCGGATGACGAAGGCTTGCTCCGCATCGAACACGGGCGCTTCTTCAAGCAGGCTCAGCAGGGGCTGGAAGCTGGCGATGAATTTTTCGTAGCCGGCCATCACTTCCGACAAGTCCCAGCAGTCGCCCACCATGTCGCGCAGGGGACGCGTGCTCACGCCCGGCAATTCCGTGGTGTGGCAGACATACAGCTTGCCCTGCACCTCATTGCGCACGAGGATATCTTCCAGCGCCTCCGTATTGCTGGCCGGGTGGCCAAAGATGCCGGGAGAGATCAAGCCATAGCCAGCCCACAATAATTCCTTGCGCAGTGCCCCCCGTTCGGCCGCGCCGATGCTGCCGGCCGGCCCGATTACCAGGGTCCAGCTGCCATCCCAGTGCACAACCAGTGGCGCATAGATGCGGCGATAGGCGCGTTCGAAGCGGGCCAGCGCCTCAGGCCGTATCGTATAGGCGCTGCGGCGGCCGTCGCGCTGCGAGCTGAGCCAGCCTTCCTGCGCCAGGCGGAACACGCTGGTGCGCAATAAACGGTCATTCACGCCAAATGGCGCCAGCAGGTCGATCAGGCTACCCAGCCAGATGGCACCGCCGCGCGGCACGATGGCGTCGCCAAAGATGGTCATCACCAGGGACTTCGAGCGCGGTGGGTCGCTTTCCAGGAAATCGGCTATCCATGCCGTGCAGCGGGTGTTCTTCATGTGGTTCCGGTCTGGCCGTGTTGCGGTCGGTTCAATAAAAAGCAGCAGTTTACTTGGCTGCGCGGGTAGCGCGTCAATAATTTACCGGAAGCGCTGGTGGCACTCCGCAATGTTTTCTCATACGCAATATCATACGCACAAAAAATCCGCACAAGATACGATTTTTTAAAATGATTCATATCAAGTGTATGCAAATCGTTTTTTGTATCGTATCATCTGTTTATCGCACCGCGTTGCTGCGCAAAATCAAAGACATGGGAGACAGATCATGTACGCACAAATGGTTGAAACCGGCCTCAAGAACGTCCGCTCCATCGACGACATGGGCCAGGAAGAGCGCGCTTTCCAGGCGCGCATCGACGAAGGCATCAAGATCGAGGCCAAGGACTGGATGCCAGACGCCTACCGCAAGACCCTGATCCGCCAGATTTCGCAGCACGCGCATTCGGAAATCGTCGGTCAGTTACCCGAAGGAAATTGGGTCACACGTGCACCGACCCTGAAACGCAAGTCCATCTTGCTGGCGAAGATACAGGATGAGGCGGGCCATGGCCTGTACCTGTATAGCGCCGCAGAAACCCTGGGCGTGTCGCGCGACGACTTGCTGGCCGCCTTGCACTCGGGCAAGGCCAAATATTCCAGCATCTTTAACTATCCCACCTTGTCGTGGGCCGACATGGGCGCCATCGGCTGGCTGGTCGACGGTTCCGCCATCATCAACCAGATTCCCCTGTGCCGTTGCTCGTATGGCCCGTATGCGCGCGCCATGATCCGCGTCTGCAAGGAAGAATCATTCCATGCGCGCCAGGGCTACGACATCATGATGTCGCTGTGCAAGGGCACACCCGAGCAGAAAGCCATGGCGCAGGATGCGCTGAACCGCTGGTGGTGGCCATCGTTGATGATGTTCGGTCCGTCCGACGCCGCTTCCGTCAACAGCGCCCAATCGGCGCAATGGCGTATCAAGCTGTTCTCGAACGACGAATTGCGCCAGCGCATGGTCGACCAGACCGTGCCGCAAATCGAATACCTGGGGTTGACCGTGCCTGATCCCGACCTGAAGTTCAATGCGGAAACGGGCCATTATGAATTCGGCGAGATCGACTGGTCCGAGTTCAACAATGTCTTGAAGGGCAATGGCCCGTGCAACCGCGAACGCTTGCAAACGCGCGTGAAAGCGTATGAAGACGGCGCATGGTTCCGCGATGCCTTGCTCGCCTACGCAGACAAGCAAGCCGCTAGCAAAGCGGCAGCCTGAAAATATCGATAAAAGGGGATAGCAACATGAGCAAAGAATGGCCTTTGTGGGAAGTTTTCATCCGCAGCCAGCACGGCCTGGCGCACAAGCATGTGGGTAGCCTGCACGCTTCCGACGCCAGCATGGCGGTCAACCATGCGCGCGACGTCTACACGCGCCGTAACGAAGGTGTGAGCATCTGGGTGGTACGCGCGGCCGATATCGTTGCCAGCAGCCCGGGCGACAAGGGCGCCCTGTTCGAACCGTCGAACAGCAAGGTGTACCGCCATCCCACCTTCTTCCCGATGCCGGAAGAAGTCAAGAACCTGTGATGGGAGCGCCAGTAATGGATGATAAAGTCAATTACCTCCTGCGCCTGGGCGACAATGCCCTGATCCTCAGCCAGCAGTTGTCTCAGCTGTGCGGCAAGGGCCCGGCGCTGGAAGAAGACATGGCGCTGACCAACGTGGCGCTGGACTTGCTGGGCCAGACGCGCTTGTGGTTCAGCTATGCGGCCGAACTGGAAAACGCGGGCCGCGACGAGGACGACATCGCCTTTTTGCGCGACGCCCACGACTTCAAGAACTGCCTGCTGGTCGAACAGCCGAACGGCAATTACGCCGACACCATGATGCGCCAGTTCCTCTTCGACAGCTGGCACTACTTCCAGCTGCTGGAACTGACGAAATCGACGGACGCTCGTATCGTCGAAGTGGCGCAAAAGTCGATCAAGGAAGTCACGTATCACCTGCGCCGCAGCGGTGACCTGATCGTGCGCCTCGGCGACGGCACGGCGGACAGCCACGCGAAAACGCAGGCCGCCGCCGACAAGCTGTGGATGTACACGGGCGAGATGTTCAAGTATGACGCCGTCGACCAGGCCATGCTTGCCGTCGGCATCGCGCCGCCATCGGAGGTGCTGCGCCAGGCGTTCCTGGAGCACGTGGCCGAGATCTTCGCCGAAGCGACGCTTGTCCTGCCGGCGCCCGACGCCTGGATGCAAAAGGGCGGCAAGCAGGGCACGCACACGGAACACCTGGGTTTTATTCTGGCCGAGATGCAGTTCCTGCAGCGTGCCTATCCCGGAGCGGAGTGGTAATGAGCACGCCCGCGGCAGCGCTGGACGCGGCCCAGGTATGGGCCTGGCTGGGCGACGTGCCGGACCCGGAAATTCCCGTCATTTCGGTGGTCGACCTGGGCATTGTGCGCGCCGTCGACGTGGTCAGCAACGATGAATGCATCGTGACGATCACGCCCACGTATTCGGGTTGCCCGGCCATGCAGGTGATCGCTGATGCCGTCACGGATGCCTTGCGCAGCCGTGGCGTGCAGAAGGTGACCCTGGTGAACCAGCTGGCGCCGGCCTGGACCACGGACTGGATGAGCGAAGCGGGCAAGGTCAAGCTGAAAGGCTATGGCATCGCCCCGCCGCAGCAGCAGGTGATCGACATCAGCGGTTTGAAAGGCGGTGTCAAGCGCCAGCCCATGCCGAAGCTGGACGTGATCTGCCCTAACTGCGGTTCCACGCAAACGCAGCTGACCAGCCAGTTCGGCTCCACGCCGTGCAAGGCCCTGTACAAATGCCTGGCTTGCCGCGAACCGTTTGACTACTTCAAGTGCCACTAAAAAAATCAGGCACACGTTCCGAAGAAACTGGAGATGAAGCATGAGTAAATTTTATCCGCTGAGCGTAGCGAACGTGCGCAACGAAACGCGCGACACCATCGCCGTCACGTTCGACGTGCCAGCGGAACTGCAGCAGCAGTTCCGCTACCAGCAGGGGCAGCACCTGACCCTGCGCGCCCATATCAATGCGGAAGACGTGCGCCGCTCGTATTCCATCTGTTCGGCGGTACAGGATGGCACCCTGCGCGTGGCCATCAAGCGCACGCCGGGCGGCGCCTTTTCCACCTGGGCGAATGACACCCTGAAAGCCGGCGCCACCATCGAAGTGATGCCCCCCATGGGCCATTTCAACGTGCCGCTCGACTGCGTCAACCGCAAGCACTACCTGGCGTTTGCGGCCGGTAGCGGCATCACGCCCATCCTCTCCATCATCAAGACGACACTGCTGACGGAACCCCAGAGCCGTTTCACCCTGTTCTACGGCAACCGCGCCTCGTCATCCGTCATCTTCAAGGAAGAACTGACGGACTTGAAGGATGTGTACCTGGAGCGTTTGAACCTGGTCTACGTGATGAGCCGCGAGCAGCAGGATATCGAATTGTTCAACGGCCGCATCACGCAGGAAAAATGCGAGCAATTCCTGCAGCACTGGATCAGGGTAGAAGACTACGACAACGCCTTCATCTGCGGCCCGGAAGACATGATGCTGGGCGTGTCCGCTGCCCTGCAGGCGGCCGGCATGCCGAAGCAGAATATCAAGATCGAACTGTTCGCTGCCAGCATCCCGAAAAGCGCCCACAAGCCGCGTGCCCAGCTCGCTGCGGACGCCGTGCAGGAAACGGAAGTGACCGTCATCATGGATGGTAACCACACTACCTTCACGATGGACAAGGACAAGGAATCCATCCTCGACGCGGGCCTGCGTTACGGGCTGGACATGCGCTACTCGTGCAAGGGCGGCGTGTGCTCGACCTGCCGCTGCAAGATAATCGACGGCAAGGTAGAAATGGACGTCAACTACGCGCTGGAAGATTACGAAGTGGCGCGCGGCTTTGTCCTCAGTTGCCAGAGTTTTCCATTGACCGACAAGGTCGTGGTCGACTTCGACCAGGCAGAATAAAGCCGGCGCAGGGAACACGCCCTGTCATATCTATTACAAAAGCGAGACGCCATGAGCTACCAAAATATTCTCTTTAGCATCGAGCATGGCATCGCCACGCTCACCCTGAACCGTCCCGACAAGCTCAATAGTTTTACGCAAGCCATGCACGAAGAAGTACGTGACGCGATTGCGAAAGTCAATGCCGACAGCTCCGTGCGCGTCTTCGTGCTGACGGGGGCGGGCCGTGGTTTTTGCGCGGGCCAGGATTTGTCCGACCGTGCCGTGGAGCCCGGCTCGAAGGGCGTGGACCTGGGCGAGTCGGTGGAAAAGAATTATGCGCCGCTGGTGCTGGCCTTGAAAGCACTGCCGATGCCCGTGATCTGCGCCGTCAATGGCGTGGCCGCCGGCGCGGGTGCCAACCTGGCGCTGGCCTGCGATATCGTCATCGCCGGCAAGTCGGCCAGTTTCGTGGAAGTGTTCTGCAAATTGGGCCTGATCCCGGATACGGGCGGCACCTTCTTCCTGCCGCGCCTGATCGGTTCGGCGCGCGCCATGGGCCTGGCCATGCTGGGTGAAAAACTGACGGCGGAAAAAGCGGAAGACTGGGGCTTGATCTGGAAATGCGTGGATGACGCGCAACTGGCGGAAGAAACGCAGAAACTGGCCGTGCACTTTTCCACGGCGCCGACCAAGGGCCTGGCCTATACCAAGCAGGCGCTGGCCGCCAGCGGCGCCAATACCCTGCCGCAGCAACTGGCGCTGGAAGCGCGCATGATGAGCGATCTCGGTAACAGCGACGATTACCGCGAAGGCGTGGCCGCCTTCATGGAAAAGCGCGCACCGCAATTCAAGGGACACTGATATGACCGAATTGGCAAACAAACTGGCAAACAACAGCATCATCGCCGTCATCGGCAGCGGCGCCATGGGCGCCGGCATCGCGCAGGTGGCCGCAGCTGCCGGTTACAGGGTAAAACTGTACGACACGCGCGCGGAAGCGGTGAGCAAGGCTTTGCTCGATATCGGCAAGATGTACGCGAAGCTGGCCGAAAAGGGCCGCATGACGGCGGAGGAAGCCACCGCCGCCACGGCGCGCCTGCAGGCGGCCGCCAGCCTGGCCGATGTGAGCGACGCCGCACTGGTGGTGGAAGCCATCGTGGAAAACCTCGACGTCAAGCGCGGCCTGTTCGCAGAACTGGAAGCGCTGGTCGGCGACGACTGCATCCTGGCGACCAATACCTCGTCGATTTCCGTCACGGCCATCGCTGCCAAGCTGCGCCGCCCGGAACGCCTGGTCGGCATGCACTTCTTCAACCCGGTTCCCCTGATGGCGCTGGTCGAAGTGATCAGTGGCCTGGCCACCAGCGAGCAAGTCGCCGCCACCGTGTATGACACCTCGATTGCCTGGGGCAAGAACCCGGTGCATGCGAAATCGACGCCCGGCTTCATCGTCAACCGTGTCGCCCGTCCGTTCTACGCGGAGGGCTGGCGCCTGTTGAACGAACAGGCGGGCGACCCTGCCACCATCGACGCCGTGCTGCGCGAAGCGGGCGGTTTCCGCATGGGGCCTTTCGAGCTGATGGACCTGATAGGCCACGACGTGAATTTCTCCGTCACGCAATCCGTGTTCGGCGCCTACTTCAACGACCCGCGCTTCACGCCGTCCGTGCTGCAGCAGGAAATGGTCAACGCCGGTTTCCTGGGCCGCAAATCGGGCCGTGGCTTTTACCTGTACGGCGAGGGTGCCGCTGTCCCCGTGGCGCAGGCGGAAAGCGCGCAGCCAAAGCCCGAATTCGTCGCCCTGTCGGCCGCCATCGGCGGCGATGGGCGAGGCCACAGTGGCACTATTCGCAGCCTGGTACAACGCCTGGAGCAGGCCGGCATCACGGTCAGCCGCCGCGTGACGCAGGAAGGCCAGGCACACGACGAAGCGCCCGCCCTGCACTGCCATGGTGCCGCAATTTATCTCACGGATGGGCGCAGCGCCACCCAGCGCGCGCACGACAACCAGCATCCGGACACAGTGCTGTTCGACCTGGCGCTCGATTACGCTGATGCCCGCCGCATCGCCGTGGCCCGTGCCGACCAGTGCAGCGACGCCGCCTATGCCGCCGTCGTCGGCCTGTTCCAGGCGGCCGGTTTCATCGTCACGCGCCTGGACGACGTGCCTGGCCTGGCCGTCATGCGCACTGTTGCCATGCTGGCCAACGAGGCGGCCGACGCCGTCAACCAGGGTGTGTGCACGGTGGCTGCCGTCGATATCGCGATGCAGAAGGGCGTCAACTATCCGCGCGGGCCGCTGGCCTGGGCCGATGCCGTGGGTGTCCAACACATCGTGACAGTGCTGCACCACCTGGCGCAAGGCTATGGCGAAGACCGCTACAGAGTCTCGCCGCTGCTGCGCCGCAAACTCGCCAATGGAGCAAGCTTTCATGCCGCATGAAGAACACCACATGACCTCTCAGGCACTGGCTGAAGCAGCCGCCGCCTCCATGCTGTCGCGCGACAGCGCCACCCAGGCACTGGGCATTGCCCTGGCCGAAGTGGGCCCCGGCCATGCGCGCATGACGATGACGGTGCGCGCTGACATGCTCAATGGCCACCAGACCTGCCATGGCGGCTTCATCTTCGCCCTGGCCGACAGCGCCTTTGCCTTTGCCTGCAACAGCTACAACATGAACACCGTCGGCGCCGGCTGCACCATCGATTACCTGGCACCGGGCCGCGAAGGCGACGTGCTGACGGCGCATGCCGTCGAACAGGCGCTGGCCGGCAAGAGTGGCGTCTACGACGTCAAGGTCAGCAACCAGGACGGCCGCGCCATCGCGCTATTCCGTGGCAAGTCGATCCGCGTGGCGGGTGAAGTGATCCAAGAGCAGGCTTGAACTGCCGGCAGGAATAACAAAGTTATAGAACCGAATGAGGAGACAGAGATGGTCCAACGTAATCCCGCCCCGAATGACCTTGAGCCGATCGAGCGCGCCAGCAAGGATGAACTGCAGGCGCTACAACTCGAACGCATGAAATGGACGCTCAAGCACGCGTATGACAACGTGCCCCATTACCGTGCCGCTTTTGACGAAGCGGGCGTGCATCCGGACGACCTGAAGTCGCTCTCCGACTTGTCGAAATTCCCGTTCACCGATAAAAAAGTCTTGCGCGACAATTACCCGTTCGGCTTGTTTGCCGTGCCGCGCGAGCAAGTGGTACGCATCCACGCCTCCAGCGGCACCACGGGCAAGGCCACGGTGGTCGGCTACACGCAAAACGACATCGATACCTGGGCCAACGTGGTGGCGCGCTCGATCCGCGCAGGCGGCGGCCGCGCGGGCGACATGGTGCATATCTCCTACGGCTACGGCCTGTTCACGGGCGGACTGGGCGCACATTATGGCGCCGAGCGCCTGGGTTGCACCGTCATTCCGATGTCCGGCGGGCAGACGGAAAAGCAGGTGCAACTGATCCAGGATTTCAAGCCCTCCATCATCATGGTCACGCCGTCCTACATGCTCAACATTATCGAGGAATTCACGCGACAGGGTCTCGACCCTGCCGAATCGTCGCTGAAGGTGGGCATCTTCGGCGCCGAGCCGTGGACGGACGCCATGCGTTCGGAAATCGAGACGCGCGCCGGCATCGACGCCGTCGATATCTACGGCCTGTCCGAAGTGATGGGGCCTGGCGTGGCGTCCGAATGCATCGAGAGCAAGGACGGTCCCGTCATCTGGGAAGACCATTTTTACCCGGAGATCATCGATCCGGAAACGGGCGAAGTACTGCCGGACGGTGCCGAAGGCGAGCTGGTGTTTACCTCGCTGTCGAAAGAAGCGCTGCCCATCATCCGCTACCGCACGCGCGACCTGACCCGCCTGCTGCCGCCGACGTCGCGCTCGATGCGCCGCATCGGCAAGATCACGGGGCGCTCCGACGACATGCTGATCATCCGCGGCGTTAACGTCTTCCCCACGCAGATCGAAGAGCTGATTTTGAAGATGCCGAAGCTGGCGCCGCAATATCAGTTGGTGGTCACGCGCGACGGCCACCTCGACAAGCTTGAAGTGGTCGCCGAGCTGCGCATCGACCTGACGTCCACCGTCTCGGCTAGTGAAACGGACGCCCTGGCGCGCGAGCTGGAACACCGCATCAAGACGCACGTGGGCGTGAGCACGCGCGTGCGCCTGGTGGCCGCTGCCGGCATCGAACGCACCCTGACGGGCAAGGCCCGCCGCGTGGTCGACCAGCGCCCGAAGATTTTCTCCTGATAGCCCGAACAAGGAACCAAACATGAACGATGCTTTTATCTGTGACTTTGTCCGCACTCCGTTCGGCCGCTATGGCGGCGCGCTGTCCAGCGTGCGCGCGGACGACCTGGGCGCGCTGCCTATCGCCGCGCTGATCGCCCGCAACCCGTCCGTCGACTGGTCCGCCATCGATGACGTGTTCTACGGCTGCGCCAACCAGGCGGGTGAAGACAACCGCAACGTGGGCCGCATGGCTGC
>NZ_LT607653.1:372749-476895 GCF_900095265.1 Janthinobacterium sp. UMAB-56
TGCGGTTCCAGCCTGGATGCCGTCGGCATGGCTGCCCGCTCCATCAAGGCGGGCGAGGCGGAGCTGATCATTGCCGGTGGTGTGGAAAGCATGACGCGCGCGCCTTTCGTGATGGGCAAGGCCGACAGGGCGTTTTCGCGCGCGGCGAAAATCGAAGACACGACCCTGGGCTGGCGCTTCGTCAACGGCAAGATGAAAACGCAGTACGGCATCGACACCATGCCCGAAACGGCGGAAAACGTGGCGGTGGAATTTGGCATCAGCCGCGCCGACCAGGATGGTCTGGCACTGCGCAGCCAGCAACGCTGGGCTGCCGCCCATGCGGCCGGCGTGTTTGAGCGTGAAATCGTGCCCGTCGCCGTGCCGCAGAAAAAAGGCGAGCCGAAGATGGTGACGATGGATGAACATCCGCGCCCCGACACCTCGCTGGAAATGCTGGCGAAACTCAAGGGCGTGGTCAAGCCGGATGGCACGGTCACGGCCGGCAATGCCTCGGGCTTGAACGATGGCGCCTGCGCTATCCTGCTGGCGTCCGCCGCCGCCGTCGACAAATATAAACTGACGCCGCGCGCGAAAGTGCTGGGCATGGCGACGGCAGGCCTGGCGCCGCGCATCATGGGCTTTGGCCCGTCGCCGGCGTCGCGCAAGGTGCTGGCGCAGACAGGATTGACCATCGAGCAGATGGACGTCATCGAGCTCAATGAGGCGTTTGCCGCGCAGGCGCTGGCTGTGACGCGCGACCTGGGCCTGGCGGATGATGCGCCCCACGTGAACCCGAATGGCGGTGCGATTGCCATCGGCCATCCGCTGGGCGCATCCGGCGCACGCCTGGTAATGGCCGCCTTGAACCAGCTGGAACGCACCGGCGGGCGCTATGCGCTGTGCACCATGTGCATCGGCGTGGGGCAGGGTATCGCCGTGGTGATTGAACGTGTATAGACGTAGTAAATAATACAAACCAAGGTGCAAGATAGCACCATCCAATTTGACCGTAGTGCCAACCTGGTGGAGACCACAATGATTGCCAATATCTTCAAGAAAACCCTGATCGCCGGCGTGCTGGCCATGTCCGCCGTGGGCGCGTATGCGGCCGAGAATATCAAGATCGGTTCCGTGCTGTCCGTCACGGGGCCTGCCGCCTTCCTGGGCGATCCGGAGCTGAAAACCCTGCAGCTGTATATCGAGAAAATCAATGCGGCCGGCGGCGTGCTGGGACGCAAGCTGGAACTGGTGCATTACGACGATGGCAGCGATGCGGCCAAGGCCAACGGCTTCACCAAGCGCCTGATCGAGTCCGACAAGGTCGACGTGCTGATCGGCGGCACCACCACCGGCGCGACGATGGCGATGGCGCCGCTGGTGGAGCGCGCCAGCATGCCGTTCATTTCGCTGGCCGGCGCCGTGGTGATTATCGACCCCGTGAAAAAATGGGTGTTCAAGACGCCACACACGGACCGCATGGCGGCCGAGAAGGTGTTCGAGGACATGAAGAAGCGCGGCATCAGCAAGGTGGGCCTGCTGTCGGAAACGAGCGGCTTCGGCGCGTCGGGCCGCAAGGAATCGCAGATCGTCGCCTCGAAATACGGCATCACCCTGGTGGCCGATGAAACCTACGGCCCGAAAGACACGGACATTACGGCGCAGCTGACCCGCATCAAGAATACCGCCGGCGTGCAAGCCGTATTCGTTTTTGGCCTGGGCCAGGGGCCGGCCGTCGTGACCAAGAACTACGGCCAGCTGGGCATGGCCGCGCTGCCGCTGTACCAGTCGCACGGCGTGGCGTCGGGCGAATACCTGAAGCTGTCGGGCAAGGCCGCCGAAGGCGTGCGCCTGCCGACGCCGGCCCTGCTGATCGGCGCCATGCTGCCCGACAGCGATGCGCAAAAGGCCATCGTTGTCGGCTACGACAAGACGTATAAAGAGCGCTACAAGATCGACCCGTCGACCTTTGGCGGCTATGCGCTTGATGCCCTGAACCTGTCGGTGGACGCCATCAAGCGCGCCGGCGGCACGGACCGCGAAAAAGTGCGCGCGGCGCTGGAACAGACCAAGGGTTTTGTCGGCACCACCGGTGTTTTCAACATGTCGGCCAAGGACCACATGGGCCTGGACCTGTCGGCTTTCCGCATGGTGGAAGTGAAGAACGGCGAATGGCAATTGTCGAAGTGATGTTCGCAATAAGGTAAGCCAGAAGTACCTGCGCGGGCTGCCCTCGAAGGCGGTCCGCGCGCAGCCGAACATAATGGAGACACCATGGAAGTCGCTCAATTTCTGCAATTTTTGTATTCCGGGATGACGGTCGGTTCCGCCTACGCGCTGGCGGCGCTGGGCTTTACCATCATCTACAACACCAGTGGCGTGATCAACTTCGCGCAGGGCGAATTCATCATGCTGGGCGGGATGCTGGCCGCCGTGATGTCCGCCGCCGGCGTGCCGCTGCCGGTGGCCATCATCCTGGCCGTCATCGCCACGGGCCTGGTTGGCCTGTTGATGGAAAAAACCGTGATCGAGCCGGCGCAGAACGCGCAGGTCATCACCCTCTTGATCATTACCATCGGCGCCTCGCTGGTGCTGCGCGGACTGGTGCAAATCTGGCTGGGCAAGGATACGCACTCGCTGCCGGCCTTCTCAGGTGACGCGCCGATTCAATTCCTGGGTGCCAGCCTGCTGCCGCAAAGCCTTTGGGTGCTGGGCGTGACCATCGTCATCGTGCTGGTGCTGGGCTGGTTCTTTGGGCGCACCCTGATGGGCAAGGCCATGCTGGCGACCTCGCACAACAAGCTGGCCGCGCAACTGGTGGGCATCAACACGCGCAAGGTGCTGCTGTTCTCGTTCGGCCTGTCAGCCTTGCTGGGCGCGGCGGGCGGCATCCTGGTCGCACCGATCACGTATACCTCGTATGACGCGGGCATCATGCTGGGCCTGAAAGGCTTTGTCGCCGCCGTATTGGGTGGCTTGGGTGGCGGTGCGGGCGCGATTGCCGGTGGCCTGATCCTGGGTATTGCCGAAGCCATGACGGCCGGCTACATCTCGTCGGCCTACAAGGACGCCGTGCCCTTCGTGCTGATTTTATTGATCCTGTTCTTCCTGCCGCAAGGCTTGTTTGGCGCTAAAAATTCGGAGCGTGTATGAAGCATTTCTTTACCCGCTCTCGCCACGCTGGCTTGCTGGTGCTGGCGCTGGTGCTCGCCATCCTGCCACTGTTCCTCACCAATGCGTTCTACTACGACGTGGCGATCCGCATTGCGCTGAACGCCATCGTCGTCATCGGCTTGAACCTGCTGATGGGCTATACGGGCCAGATCAGCCTGGGACACGCGGGCTTCTATGGCATGGGCGCGTATGCGTCGGCCGTGCTGACCACACACTACAACTGGCCGCCGCTGGCTGCCTTGGCGGCGGGCGCCGTCGCTACTGGTCTGCTGGCGCTGTTGCTGGCACGCCCAGTATTGAAGCTCAAGGGCCATACCCTGGCCATGGCGACCCTGGGCCTGGGCATCATCATTTCCATCGTCATCAACAACGAGACACAGTGGACGGGTGGACCGGACGGCATCGGCGTCTCCGCCTTCAGTGTCGCCGGCCTGGAAATCACCGGTGAAAAATCGTGGTATCTGGTGTGCGCCGTGCTGCTGTTGCTGGTAACGTGGCTGGGCCTGAACCTGATCGACTCGCCTGTTGGCCGCGCGCTGCAGGCCATCCACGGTTCGGAAGTGGCGGCCCGCGTGGTCGGCGTCGACACCACCCGCTTCAAGGTGCGCGTGTTCGTGCTATCGGCCGTCATTGCCAGCATTGCAGGGAGCATCAGCGCCCACTACATCGGTTTTATTACGCCTAACCTGGCCGGCTTTTTCCACTCCATCGAGCTGGTGACGATGGTCGTGGTGGGTGGCATGGCGTCGATCTTCGGTTCCATCATCGGCGCGGCCCTGTTGACGATCCTGCCGCAACTGCTGTCCAGTTTTGAAGGCTGGGAAACGGTGGTCTTCGGCGCGATCCTGATGGCCACCATGATCTTCATGCCCAAGGGCCTGGTACCCGGCCTGGCCAGCCGTTCGCGCAAGCGGGCAGGGGTGCCGCAGGCACCCAAAGCCCCCGAAGGCGCGACAAAACCACCGACGCAGGAGGCCTGAGATGTTGACGATTAATAATCTGAGCAAGAGCTTCGGCGGCGTGCATGCGGTGCAGGACGTGAGCTTTAGCGTCAAGGAAGGCAATATCCATTCCGTGATTGGTCCGAATGGTGCCGGCAAGACAACCCTGTTCAACCTGATCACGGGCGTGTATACGCCGACCAAAGGCGAGATTTTGCTGAATGGCGAGAACGTGGCCGCCATGTCGCCCGACGCGCTGGCGCGGCGCGGCATGAGTCGCACCTTCCAGAACCTGCAAGTGTGCATGAACATGACGGCCATCGATAACGTGATGGTGGGCGCGCATTTGCGCCTGAACCAGAACCTGTTCGCCTCCATGCTGCGTTTGCCATCCGTGCGGCGCGCGGATGCCGCCTGCCGCGACGAAGCGGCGGGCCTGATGGAGTTCGTCGGCGTTGGCCGGCATATCGACGACGAGGCGGGGCAGATGTCGTATGGCGCCTTGAAGCGCCTGGAAATCGCCCGTGCACTGGCGGCCAAGCCGAAGGTGCTGCTGCTCGATGAACCGGCGGCAGGCCTGAACCATACGGAGACGGGCGAGATCGAAGCCTTGATACGCAAGGTGGCGCAATCGGGCGTGACGGTGGTGCTGGTCGAGCATGACATGAAACTGGTGATGAACCTGTCGGACCATATTCTGGTGCTCGACTATGGCAAGAAGCTGGCCGAAGGGACCGCCGCCGAAGTGCGCGCGAACCCCGACGTGGTGGCGGCATATCTGGGAGTGGCGGCATGATGCTGGAAAAACCTCAAACACCGCTGGTGCTCGACATCCAGGGATTGACCAGCCATTACGGCCGCATTCAGGCCCTGCATGGCATCGACCTGCAAGTGCGCCAGGGCCAGCTGGTGGCGCTGGTGGGCGCGAATGGCGCCGGCAAGACCACCCTGCTGCGGGCGATCTCCGGCGTGCAGCCGATCAGTGCCGGCAGCATCGCCTTCGCCGGCCAGGATGTCAGCCGCATGAGCGCCGACAGGCGCGTGCGCGCCGGTATTTGCCAGGTGCCGGAAGGGCGGCAAGTGTTCGGCCCCATGACGGTGGAAGACAATTTGCGCCTGGGCGCCTTTACGCGCCCCGCACAGGACGTGGCGGGCGACATGGAGCGCATGTATGGCCTGTTCCCGATTTTGAAGGAAAAGCGCTTGCTGCTGGCGGGCACGCTCTCCGGTGGACAGCAGCAGATGCTGGCCATGGCGCGCGCACTGATGGGCCGCCCGCAATTGCTGCTGCTCGACGAACCGAGCATGGGCCTGGCGCCTTTGCTGATCGCGGAAATCTTCCGCATCGTGGCTGAACTGCGCGACCAGGGCATCACCATCTTCCTCGTCGAGCAGAACGCACACGCGGCCCTGTCGATCGCCGACGTGGGCTATGTGATCGAGACGGGTGCCATCACCTTGTCCGGTCCGGGTCCCGAATTGCTGCATAACGAGCAGGTACAAAGCGCCTATCTGGGCATGTAAGGAGTCTGTATGGTCAAAGTCTACGAAATCAACGGCGTCATCCCCGTCGTCCACCCCAGCGCCTATGTGCACCCGTCGGCCGTGCTGATTGGCGACGTGATCATCGGCCCGCGCTGCTATATCGGCCCGCTGGCGTCGATCCGCGGCGACTTCGGTCGATTGATACTGGAAGAGGGCGCGAACCTGCAGGACACCTGCGTCATGCACGGCTTTCCAGGCTGCGACACGGTAGTCGAGACCGACGGCCATATCGGCCACGGCGCCGTGCTGCACGGTTGCCGCATCGGCCGCAATGCACTCGTCGGCATGAACGCCGTGGTGATGGATAACGCCATCATCGGCGAGGAATCCATCGTCGCGGCCATGAGTTTTGTGAAGGCCGGCATGCTCGTCGCGCCGCGCAGCATGGTGGTGGGCACCCCCGCCAAGGTTATGCGCGCGCTGACGGATGATGAAATCAAATGGAAAAGCTCGGGCACGGGCCAGTACCACGAATTGGCCGTGCGCTCGATGCAGACGATGCGCGAAGTGGAAGCCCTGACGCAAGTCGAGGCGAACCGCCAGCGCCTGAATTTCGAATCGGCCTTGCCGCTGCACCTGCACAAGAACGCCGCAGCGCAGTAAGCACGCAGTAAACCAACATAGGAGTAGTACACATGGCTCACATATCCACCCTGCAAAGCCTGATCGCCGGCCGCTGGCTGGGAGAAAGCGCCGCCGTGCCCCTGCACAGCGCCTTGAACAACCGCGTCATCTATCACACGCATGCGGAAAAGATCGACTTCGACGAAGCCGTCACGTATGCCCGCAAAACGGGCGTGCCGGGCCTGATGGCGCTGGACTTCCAGCAGCGCGCCGCGCGCCTGAAGGCGCTGGCCCTGTACCTGGTCGAGCGCAAGGAAGAACTGTATGCGATCTCGCACCTGTCGGGCGCCACGCGCGCCGATAGCTGGGTCGACATCGAAGGCGGTACGGGCACCCTGTTCGCCTACGCCAGCATGGGCAGCAACGAGCTGCCGTCGTCTAACGTGCTGCACGAAGGGCCGGCCATCGCGCTGGGTAAAAAAGGCGGCTTCGCCGGCACGCACATCCTGGTGCCGCGCGGCGGCCTGGCCGTGCACATCAACGCCTTCAACTTCCCTATCTGGGGCTTGCTGGAAAAATTCGCGCCCAGCTTCCTGGCGGCCATGCCCTGCATCGCCAAGCCGGCCACGGCGACGAGCTACCTGACGCAGGCCGTCGTGCGCATGATGCACGAATCGGGCTTGCTGCCGGCGGGCAGTTTGCAGCTGGTGATCGGTTCGACGGGTGACTTGCTGGACCGCTTGAATGGCCAGGACTTCGTGACCTTTACAGGATCGGCCGCCACGGCCGCCAAGCTGCGCACGAATCCGAACCTGATCGCCCAATCCGTGCCTTTCAATGGCGAAGCCGATTCGCTCAATTGCGCCATCCTGGCGCCGGACGTCACGCCGGATGACGTGGAATTCGACCTGTTCGTCAAGGAAGTCGTGCGCGAAATGACGGGCAAGTCGGGGCAGAAGTGTACGGCGATTCGCCGCATCATCGTGCCCGAGCACCTGATGGATGCCGTTGGCACGCGTTTGCGCGAGCGCCTGGCCAAGGTGGTGGTGGGCGATCCGTCCATCGAAGGCGTGCGCATGGGGGCGCTGGCGTCGAAGGAGCAGCAGAACGACGTGGCCGAGCGTGTCGCTACCCTGTCTCAGGGCAACGAGGTGGTGTTCGGCGCGGCCGACGGCTTCCATCCCCTGGGCGATGGCGCACACGATGGCAGCTTCTTCTCGCCGACCTTGTTGCTGTGCCGCGATGCCTTCGGCAACGATGCCGTGCATGACGTGGAAGCATTCGGCCCCGTCAGTACCATGATGGGCTACAAGGATATCGACGAAGCGCTGGCCCTGGCCGCGCGCGGCAAGGGCAGTCTGGTGAGCACTTTGGTGACGCGCGATCCGAAGATCGCCGCGCGCGTGGTGCCGCAAGTGGCGGCCACGCATGGCCGCGTGCACGTGCTCGAGCGCGTGGCTTCCGTCGATTCGACGGGCCATGGCTCGCCCTTGCCGCAACTGAAGCATGGGGGCCCTGGCCGCGCGGGCGGCGGCGAGGAGCTGGGCGGCGTGCGCGCCGTGCGCCACTACCTGCAACGCGCTGCCGTGCAAGGTTCGCCGACCATGTTGGCGGCCATCACCGGCGAATACGTGCGCGGTGCTGACGTCAACGAAAGCCCGATCCATCCCTTCCGCAAGCACTTCGAGGACTTGCAGACGGGCGACTCGCTGCTCACGCATCGCCGCACCGTCAGCGAAGCGGACATCGTCGCCTTCGGCGGTATTTCGGGCGACTTTTTCTACATGCACTTCGACGAAATCGCGGCCAAGGAATCGCAGTTCGGCAAGCGCATCGCGCACGGCTACTTCGTGTTGTCGGCCGCCGCCGGCCTGTTCGTCTCTCCCGGCGTTGGCCCCGTGCTGGCCAACTATGGCCTGGATAACCTGCGCTTCGTTGCCCCCGTCGCCATCGGCGACACCATCCGCGCCCGGCTGACCTGCAAGCGCAAGGTCGACCGCAATCGCAAGGACGTGTTTGGCGTAGGTCAGGGCGTGGTCGCGTGGGACGTGCAGGTGACGAACCAGAACGAGGAGCTGGTGGCCAGCTACGATATTCTGACCCTGGTGTCGAAGCGCGAATAAGCGTTTCTGGCAGGACCGGTTTGAACGGCGCCGCCCGCGATTTTTGCGCGGGTGGCGCTTTTTTTTAGACGAGTTCGTTTTGTCTTGACTTATCCATAAGTGTATGAAAAGTACAGCGGAAGTGTGGTTTTTCCCGCCTGCCCTTTAGATAAAATCCTCTAAAAATCATGTTTTTTCCATTAAAAATGGCAAAATCGTTAATTGCCTAAGGAAAACTTTTCAAAGCAGTCTTTTTCTCTGTAGCATGGTTTCACTCACTGGTCACACCGTCATTCACGCCATGCATGGCGACGGCGGCGCAAAAAGGACCCGGCCTGTTATGGCCGGTGAACCATCGACCTCGAGCCCAACTCCACGATTAACGTTCACCGCTACGGGTATTTAATTACTATGAATAAACACGTCCTGATTTTTCTGCTGGCCATGCCTCTGGCCATCAGCCATGCCTATGCCGAAGATGCTGCCAGCGGCCCGACCGTCAAGATCAGCGGTTTCGGTACCGCCGCGCTGACCGTGGCCGATACCGACAACGCACAGTTCGCGCGTCCGAACCAGGCTACCGGCGCGGGCCGCACTGCCCGCACCGGCATCGATTCCAACCTGGGCCTGCAGGCCAATGTCACCGTCAATCCGTGGCTGTCGGCCACCGTGCAAGGTCTGGCGCGCAAGGATGGCGAGGATGATTTTGGCGCCGAACTGGCCTGGGCCTTTGCCAAGGCCAAGGTGTCGGACAGCTTCAGCGTGCGCATCGGCCGCATGGGCCTGCCGGTCTTCATGATTTCCGATTATCGTAACGTGGGCTATGCCAACACCATGCTGCGCCCACCGGGCGAAATGTATTCGCAGGTGCCGCTCAACAGCATCGACGGCATCGACGGCACTTACCAGTTCAGCGTGGGTGACACCAGCATCACCACCCAGCTGGCGCTGGGCCGCACCAAGGCCACCCTGGCCACCGGCCCCGACTCCACCGTGCATGTGGAAGGCAAGTCCATCGTCGCACTGAACCTGGTGGCGGAACATGGTCCATTGACCCTGCGTTTCGGTCGCGCCGAAACCAAGCTGACCATCGATGATTCCGCCAGCCAGAATGCGCTGATGGCGGCCTTGCGCGCAGCCGGCGCCGGCTACAAGTTTGCCCAGTTGGGCGCACTGGCCGATGCACTGGTAGTGAAGGACAAGAAAGCCTCGTTTACTTCCGTCGGCCTGGGCCTGGACTGGAACAATATCCTGGTGCAGTCCGAGTACGCCAAGCGCAAGACGGACAGCTATGTCAGCGACAGCACCTCGTGGTACGTGATGGGCGGCTATCGCATCGGCGCCTTTCTGCCGTATTACAGCCATGCCAGCCTGAAGGCAGATGATCGCGTGAACAACACCGTGCCGGCAGCATGTCCTGCCGGCTATCCTGCCGCTTGCACGCCGACCTTGCGCGCACTGTCGGCCGGCGTCAACACCATGGCCATGACGCGCAATCAGCTGGAGCAATCGACGGACAGCATCGGCGTGCGCTGGGACTTCCACCGTTCGGCGGCCTTGAAGGTACAGATCGATCGCATCAAGCCCAAGAATGGCCAGGGTTTGTTCGTGCAAGCCAAGCCCGGTTTCAGCGGCCCCGTCACGGTGGTCGCCGCCGCCATCGATTTCGTTTTCTGAGGAGCACCGCATGAAACCATTTATCTTGCGTGCAGCTACCTTGCTGGCCTTGTCGATCACCGCTTCCGCCATGGCCGAAGTGGTCGTGGTGGTCAATCCCAAGAGCGCCGCTGGCGCCATGACGAACGAACAGGTGGCGCAATTTTTTCTCGGCAAATCGACGGCCATGACGCCAATCGACCAGCCGGAGAGCGCCCCCGTGCGCGCCGAGTTCTACAAGAAGGTGGCGGACAAGGAACCGTCGCAAGCCAAGGCCCTGTGGTCCAAGCTGGTGTTCACGGGCAAGGCCACCTTGCCGAAGGAAGTCGCCAATAGCGCCGACGTGAAGAAGGCTATCGCAGCCGATCCGAAAGCCATCGGCTATATCGAAAAGAGTGCCGTCGACGGCACCGTCAAAGTGGTGCTGACGACGCCATAAAGCCGGCTCGGGCCGCGCGCCATACGGCGGCCCGATACATATATCATCAGGAGACAGCAATGAGCATCAAACGCAAGATATGGGCGCTGCCTATCGTCTCGGCCGTGATTTTCGGGCTGGGGCTGGCCGTCAGCGCCTATCTGTCCACGGCCGCACTCAATTCCATCCACGCGACTGAAAGCGCCGACTATCCCGTGCTCGACATGGCCAAGTCGCTGACGCTGGACGTGGCTGCGGTCGGTGATGGCTTGCGCGACGCCGTCAGCGAAGGCGACAAGGAGCGCATTGCGCAAGTCGATGGCCTGGCCGTCAAGTTGCGCGCCAAGCTGGGCAGCTTTGCGGCGATTCCCGGCCAGCGCGAGCACGGCGGGCAACTGGCTAAAGAATTCGAGGCCTACTATGCGCCGGCCCTGAGCGCAGCGCGCATCATGCTGGAAATGGAGCAAGGCGATCCGCAAGCTACCGTGGCCCGCATGCAGGGCGCGCTGGCGGCCCTGAATGCCGACCTGGCGAAAACCAACGAGCAGGCGCAATTGCAATTCAAGGATGGCATCGCCCGCAGCGCGGCGAATGTGCGCCATGCCCTCAATACCAGCATCGCCGTGGCGCTGGCCGTCATCGTGTGCCTGGCCGCCGTGTCGCACTTTGTCGTGCGCGCCATCTGGCAGCAACTGGGCGGCGAGCCGGAATATGCGCGCCAGATTGCGCGCGCCGTGGCCGACGGCGACCTGTCGATGGAGATCGTCACCGAGTCGGGCGACCAGGACAGCCTGCTGGCGGCCTTGAAGGACATGCGCGGCAAACTGGGTGGCATGGTGTCTGACATCAAGGCTTCGGCCGAAACCATCCAGGTGGCCAGCGCCGAAATCGCCCAGGGCAATGCGGACCTGGCTGCACGTACGGAGTCGCAGGCGGGTAGCCTGGACCAGACGGCGCGCGCGATGGACAATCTGACGGTGACCGTTCGCGATAACGCGGCCAATGCTGGCCAGGCGCATGAACTGGTGGTGTCGGCGTCTTCTGTCGCCGTGAAAGGCGGGCAAGTGGTCAGCCAGGTGGTCACCACCATGGGCGAGATCAACGATTCATCGAGGCGCATCGTCGACATTATCGGCGTGATCGACGGCATCGCCTTTCAGACGAATATCCTGGCCTTGAATGCGGCCGTGGAAGCGGCGCGCGCGGGCGAGCAGGGGCGTGGCTTTGCCGTGGTGGCGTCCGAGGTGCGCAATCTGGCGCATCGCAGCGCCGGCGCGGCCCGCGAAATCAAGGAATTGATCGGCGACTCGGTGGCCAAGGTGAATGTCGGCTCGAAGCTGGTCGACGAGGCGGGTCTGACCATGGGGCAGATCGTCGATTCCGTGAAAAAAGTGGCCGACATCATGGCCGAGATCAGCGCCGCGAGCCAGGCGCAAAGTGCCGGGATCGGCGACATTGGCGTGGCGATCGGCAGCATGGATCAGATGACGCAGCAAAATTCCGCGCTGGTGGAAGAAGCGTCGGCGGCGGCCGAATCGCTGCAGGAACAGGCCGTGCAACTGGGCACGGCGCTGGCCGTGTTCAAGCTGGCCCAAGGGCCGGCCGTTCCGGCGACACGGCGTTTGGCGTTGCGCTAAAGCCGGGATCAGCGTTGTAAGCCGAACGGATCGTCGATGCTGTGCGCTGGTTCGGTGAACCAGCGCGGACCGTTTTCCGTCATATAGAAATGGTCTTCGTGGCGGATGCCGAATTCGCCGGGGATGCAAATCATCGGCTCGTTCGAGAAGCACATGCCCACGTCGAGCGGCGTCGTGTCATTGCCCACCAGGTAAGGCCACTCGTGGATATCGAGTCCGATGCCGTGGCCCGTGCGGTGCGGCAGGCCCGGCAACTTGTAGCCGGGGCCAAAGCCGTCGGCTTCCAGCGAGACGCGGGCGGCGCGGTCCACATCGCCGCAGGGTACGCCGAGCTGCGCGGCGGCGAATGCGGCACCCTGGGCCGCCTTTTCGCTGTTCCACACGCTGCGCTGGCGCGCGCTGATGGTGCCAAACACATAGGTGCGCGTGATGTCGGAGATGTAGTTCATCACTTGGCAACCCGTGTCGATCAGCACCGTGTCGCCCGCTTTCAAAGTCTGCACATAGTTCACGCCATGCGGGTAGGCCGTCGCTTCGCCGAACAGCACGATACAAAAATACGAGCGCGGTGCACCCACCTTGCGGTGTGCGCGCTGGATGAATTCCTCCACTTCCACAGTCGTGATGCCTTCGTACAGCATGCTGGCCGTGGCCATGTGCACGGCCAGGGTCATGTCCATCACGCGCTGCATCAGGGCGATTTCCGCCGATGACTTGCGGCTGCGGCAGTAGGCTGTCACGGCGCGCGCGTTTTCCAGTGCATAGCCGGAGGCCAGCGGCTTGACGCCATCGTAGATGAAGAAGGCGGCGCTTTCGCAGATGCCCACGCGCGGCGGCTGGTTCGCGTCCTGGGCTATCCCCATGCGCGCCAGCACGTCGACGAACAGCTGGTACGGGCTTTCATGCTCTTCCCAGCAATTGACACGGCCTTCGATGAGCATGAAGCCTTGCAAGGTGCTTTCCTCGAAGGCAGGGGCGATGTATTCGATGTTGCCGCTGGCCGGCAGGATGGCGCCCACCATGCGTTCGCTGGCATACCATTTGGTGCCCGTGAAATAAGTGAGGTTGGCGCCCGCGTTCAGGTAGATCGCGGCGATGCCCTGAGCGCGCATGAACGCTTGCGCCTTGGCGATGCGCTGCGCGTGTTCGTCCTTGCCGATGGCAACCATGCCGGACGTCATGTCCGACAGCGATGCCAATGCCTGTTCGATGGAAGTGCCACCTATGCTCATGCCTGCCCCTTTGTTCGATGCTGAATATGGAATGCGGGCATGATATCAGTTTGCGCCTTTCGGCTTGAGTCCGGGCGCGCCGCCGGCGGCATCGGGTGGGGCCAGCACCAGGTCGTGCGGATACGTGAAGTGCCAGTCCGCGTAGCGCTGCTTGCGGCGCAGGCTGGCGTCTTCGTCGAGAAAATTGTCCTGCTTGATGGGGATCTGCGGCGACAGCGAATGAATGCCGACGATGCGTCCTTCCTGCCGCAGCACGCCCCATTCCGCCTTGCCCGTGACAGGGTCCGCATACAGGCGGCGCAAGTGCCGCCGGGCGTTGGCAAAGCGCGGATCGCGCAGCAACTCCGGCAAGGTCAGGGGGTAGCGGGGCCGCCCGTCGCCCGGCGTGCTGTCGTAATAGCGGCCAAGCGCATTGCGGAATTCATGGCCGATGAACAGCAGCTCCCGTTCCTTGTCGCGCCGCGCGGCCGTGGCTAACAGTTCGCTGGCCAGCACCAGGCCCACGCCCATGAAGGCGACCAGCATCAGGGTCCAGATATACGCGAAGCCCCGTACGCGGCGCCGGAAATTAGAGCTGCTCAAAGGGGATGCCCTCGCGCGTCTTGCCCTTGGCGCCGCTGCGCACGTCGGCCACGCCGCCGATCTCGCCATTCGGCGAAGGGATCAGCTGCCAGGTGGCGGCAGACTCCGTGACGGGGTCCAGCGGCACGCTGCGAAAGTAATGGTGGGTCACCAGGTCGGCCAGCGCGGCAGGATACTCGCCCTTGTCGGCATAGTATTTATCCAGCCCGCTCCTGAGCACCTGCAGGTTTTCCTTCAGCGCGACTTCCTTGGATTTTTCCACCGAGCCGAAATAGCGGGGGATGGCGATCGTCAGCAGCAGCGAGATGATCGCCAGTACCACCAGCAGTTCGACCAGGGTAAAGCCGCGGCGCGGAGTGGAGGCTGTTATCGACATCACCATTCCTGCAGCGGCACGCCGTTCAGGCCAACCTTGGTCGAGCGCGAGGCGACGTCGAACACGTCCTCGCCTTCGCTGGGATTGTCGGGCGGCGAGGCATAGGCGCGCTTGCTCCAGCTGTCGGCGGCGCTGCCGTCTTCCCTGGGTTGGAACGGGTCGCGCGGCAGGCGGCGCAAAAAATACATGTTCTGCTTCGCGGGGCTGCGCTGGTCGGGCACGCCCTCGACCAGTTCATCGAGTTTTTTCGGATAACCGGAGGCGCCCAGCGACAGCTTGATGCGGCCATTGTCCGAGGCGCGCTTGTAGGTGTCGATAGCCTCGCGTATTTCAATCAGGGCGCTGCGCAATTGCTGTTCCTTCGCCCGTTGCACCGCCACTTGCGCCATCGGCACGGCCACCGTGGCCAGGGTCGCCATGATCGCCAGGGTGATCATCAGTTCGATGAAAGTAAAGCCGCGTGGTTTCACTGGCCACCTTTGCTGGTTTTTTCGCTGGCGGCGGGAGCTTCGTCGCCGCCCGTCATGGGTGAGACGCTGCGTGGGACGGCCTGTTCGGGCGCCGCGACAGCCTCGGGGGAGCCGCCCACGCTGGCGCGCCCGCCCACGGAGGCCTCGGTGCCCGAGTTGAATTCGGCCGTCATCAGGTCCGGGCGGCGGATGCTGCGCAGCAGGCGCGGCGTGATCGACAGCACGATCTCGCTGCGCATGGCGTCGTCCTTCTGGCTGCCGAACAGACGGTTCAGCATGGGGAGCTCGCCTACGCCGGGCACCTTGTTGGCCGTGCCCCTGTCCTCGTCGCTGATCAGGCCCGCCAGTACCTGCGTCTCGCCATCCTTCAGGCGCAGCACCGTGGACGCGCTGCGCGTGCCGATCTGGTAAGCCTGCGTGCCCGTCTTGCTGATCACTTCCTTCACCACGTTCGACACTTCCAGGTTGATCTTGATGGCCACCTCGTCGTCCAGGTAGACGTTCGGTTCGACGTCGAGCTTCAGGCCCACCTCGATGTAGTTGACGCTGTCGGAACTGACGCCGTTGTTCGTCGTGACGGTAATGACGGGCACGCGGTCGCCGATGAGGATCTTGGCCTTTTCCTTGTTGCGCACGCGGATGCGCGGGTTGGCCAGTATATTGCTGTCGCTATCGGTCTTGTTGGCGTTGAGCGTCACGCCACCGATGCCCAGGTTGATATTGTCGCCATTGATGCGGTGCAGGTCGGCCACTTTCAGGCCGCCCAGGCCTCCCGTGCTACCTGCGATGCCGGCCAGGGTCAGGCTGGCCTGCTCCGGCCAGCGCACGCCCAGTTCCATCAGGCGCGTGCGTTTCACTTCCAGCACTTCCACTTCCAGCATCACCTCCGGGTCGGCCAGATCCTGCACATTGATGATGCGTTCGGCCATGCGCACCATTTCCGGCGTATCGCGCAGCATGATGATGCCCAGGCGTTCATCGGTGACGATATCCTTGGCCTTGAGCAGGGTCTTGATGGAAAACGCCACCGTCTTGACGTCCGCATTGGCGAGGAAGAAGGTGCGCACCACCAGTTGCTGGTACTCCTTCACTTTTTGCGGCGTGTTCGGGTAGATCGTGATCGACTTGTCGCTGGTGACGCTTTGTTCCAGCTGGTTGGCGCCCAGCAGCATGGCAATCGCTTCTTCGATGCTGGTGTCGCGCACGGAAATGGTGGCGCGCAGGGCGGGATCGACTTCCTTGTCGAAGACGAAGTTCAGGCCCGAGACCTTGCTGATGAAGTCAAACACGGAGCGCAGCGGCGCGTCGCGAAACTCGAGGGTGACTGGTTTCCTGTAGGCGGCCGCCAGCTTGCCGCCGGCCGGCCGTGCCTTCGCCTGCGCGTCGCCGATGCGGCTTTTCAGGGCCAGCGCCTCGCGCTGCGCGGGGCGTTCCTGCAGCACCTGGCGCAAGGCTTCCTGCGCCTGCGCGATATTCGCTTCGCCGCCGCGCTGGTAGCTGGCCTGCGCTTCCTGTACCAGCTTGCGGTGCCGTCCATCCTGCTCCACGCCGGCCAGGCCACGCTGCGCGACGTCGTTGCTGGCATCCAGCGCCAGCGCCTGCTGGTACAGCGCATGCGCTTCGGACAGCTTGCCCTGCTGGCGCAGCACTTCAGCGCGGCCATTCAGCTTGTTCAACGCGCGCATCCTGCCATTCGTGACGGCGATGCGGTACTTGGCGTTGGTCGGCTCGGCTTGCGCCGCTTGTTCCAGGAGGGCCAGGCCCTGTTCCGTGCGGCCGGCACCCAGCATGGCCTGGCCATCGTTATAAGCCTGGTTGCCGGCGCAGGCGGCCAGCAGGGACAGCAGAGTGAGCACGGTAATGAGAGTACGAGACATACGTGCGGCGCGTCGTTTCAATTGAGGTCCCCTACGGCGAGTGTCTGTTTCAGGTTGAGCGGCAGATAGGTAAATTGCAGGGCGCCTTGCGCCACGCCGTCGAAGCGGTAACGCACTTCGAGCGTGTCGCCAGGGCGCGCCACCACGTTGCGTTCGCCCACCTGCAGGAAGTAGGCCGCCTTGCCTTCATCGACAAAGCGGCCGAGGAATTGAAAGGGCAGCGGCGGTGGCGCGTTCGCATCGACGCGGGCAGCGGGGAGTGCCGCCTGGGCTGCCTGCTGGTCGAGCATGATCTTTTTCGGCGTCTCCGGCTGCCAGCTTTGCTTGGCGAACAGGGTGGCCGCTTCCTCGTCATCGAGACCCCGACGCGGTTCGATGACCAGGGCGCGATCGGTTTGCGCAGCAACAGTGGCTGTAGCGAGAGGCGCGACCGCCACACGCTCCACCTGGCGCGGCGTGGCCGTGGCCGGCCCGACGATGCTGCCTTCGTCTTCGGGCGCGAAGAGGGCGGCCAGCAAGGTCGCCACGGCGGCCCCGCCCAGTACGGCTTTTTTCATCGGCGCACCTCCGCCTTTTTCACCAGCAAGATGAACTGGATGCGCGCGTCGATCTCGCCCGCCTCGATCTGCTCGCGCTTGAAAAGCACGGAGTCGAGCGTCAGGGTGGGCAGCGCTTGCAGGGCGTCGACGATAAAGGCTTGCAGCTGCGCGTATTCAGCGCGTACGGGCAGGGTGATCTGGTAGCGCAAAAAGGCCGTATTGCCGTCTTCCTGCGGCTTGTAGTCCGCCTTGGCCAGGGTGACGCCGCTCTTTTGCGCCACCTCCAGCAAGGCCTTCAATTGTTCCGGAATGCTGTCATGCGCGGGCAGGTAGGCGTGAAAGGCGGCCAGGCTGTCCGCATCGGCATCGAGCGTGACGGCCGCCGGCGGCAGTGCCGCCTGCCTGGCCGCAGCGGCCAGGTGCGCCGTCAGTTGCTGCTGGCGTTCGGCCAGCGCATCGCCCTGCTGCATGGCGAAAGCGGCCAGCGCCAGGTAGGCCGCACCGATGGCGCAAGGCCAGCCCAGGCTACGCCACAACCGTTGCGCTTCCCACTGCAGGCGCGGCGGCAGGCGCAATTGCACGCGTGGACGGGCCACGGGCGCGCTGGTTGTTAACACGGGTTTTATTGCCGCCATTGCGCCTCCAGTTGAAAACGGTAAGGATGTTCGGGGGCATTCGCATTCATTTCGTGTTTGAGCAAATACACGGAGCTGAACATGGGCTGCTGGTTCAGGAAGGCCAGGTAATTGAGCATGTCCTGCGGCGTTTCCGCTTCGGCGGCGATCTTCAGGACGCTGGCGCCAGCCTGTCCCTGTTGCGCGTTCAGGTCCAGCCCCAGCAAGGCGATGCGCACGTCGCGTGGCGCTTGCACCGTCCTGACCAGGCGGGTGACGGGCAGGTTAAGCTGGCGCACGGCGGCGGCCACCTGTTTCAGTTCGAGGTCGCGTTCACGCTGCTGGCTTGCCGAAAGGGGAACGCGCACGGGGCGCGCTGGCTGCAGCTGCGCCAGTTGCGCTTCCAGGCGCCGTGTTTCCTGCAGCTGCACCAGCCAGTACACGGCGGCTGGCAGCAGCATCAAGCCGCCCGCCAGGCACAGAGCCAGGCGCCAGCCCTTGAAGGTCTGCTTTGCTCCGGGCGGCAGCAATTCCAGGCGGCTCAGGCCCATGCGGCCTCCCGCATCAGGTGGGCGGCGCTGGCCACGGGGAGGGGCTGGAAGCGCTCCGGCAAATCCTTCTGCGCCACGCCGCTCAAATCGAGCAGGGCCACCTGTTCGATGGCGTCCAGCTGCGGCGCGCGCAAGTTCCATCGCCGCCACGCGCTATCCAGTTCCTCGCCCCAGGCGGCGCCGCAAGACTGGCTGTGCAGGGCCGAGATGCGTCCTGCGCCCGTTGTTGCCAGCAGCAGCCGTCCCGCTTCCACCAGGGCGAAGGCTGCGGGCTTGCCGCCAGCGATGCAGCGCCAGGCTGGCCCGACGATGGGTTCGATGGACAGGCAGCGCCGGCCATGCGCGGCCGCAGCGTCCTGCACGCCTTGCAGCAGGGCCGCATCGATGCCGCAGGCCAGGCGCGGCTTGCCGTAAGGCGCATCGTCGGTGGCCAGGCGCCAGGCGCGCGCGCCATCGCCGTAGACGGCAGCGAACTGGCTATGCAGGAAGCGCTGTGCGCTGCTCCGGTCGAGCAGAGCGCCGCTCCACGGCACCATCAGCATGGCGCACCAGCGGCTGGCCAGGCTGACGGCCAGTGGCAGTTTTTTGCCGCCATCCTGTTCGAGCCAGCCGCGCAGGGCGGCCAGCGCCACTTCCCAGCTGGCGTCGGGGTTCAGAATGGGCAGGTGGAAGGCGCTGGCGGCATCGGGGCGGCCGGCGCGGCGCAGCACGCCGTCCAGCCCGTGCGGCGCCAGGTGCAGGCACAGGGTGGCGCGGCCCAGGCGTTCAATAAGTGACACGATTGAGCTCCGCTAAAGTGGTTTCGCCGCGTCGCACCAGATCCAGGCCCGCGTCGCGCGCCAGGAGAAAACCGTTGCGCGCCGCTTCTTCCTTCATCTGGCTCAGGGGCGCGCGCGTGCAGATCATTTCGCGCATGGCGTCGCTGAGCATCAAGACCTCGGCGACAGCCTTGCGGCCCTTGTAGCCGGTGCCGCGGCAATGGCCGCAGCCCTTGCCGGCCATGAATTGCCAGTCCTGTACCTGGTGCAGGGTCAGGCCGCTGTCGCGCAGCTGCTGCGCATCGGCCAGCACCTCGGCGCTGGCGTCGACGGCGCAATGGGCACAATTGAGGCGCAGCAGGCGCTGCGCCACGATGCCGTTCAGGGCGGCCGCAAAGCTGTAGGCATCGACGCCCATGTGCAGGAAGCGGCCGACCACGTCAAAGACATTGTTCGCGTGCACGGTGGTAAACACCAGGTGGCCCGTGAGCGCGGCTTGCACGGCGATCTGCGCCGTTTCGTCATCGCGGATTTCGCCGATCATGATCTTGTCGGGATCGTGGCGCAGGATGGAACGCAGGCCGCGCGCAAACGTCAGTCCCTTCTTTTCGTTGACGGGGATCTGCAGCACCCGCGGCAGCCGGTATTCGACGGGGTCTTCGATGGTGACGATCTTGTCGCGCCCCGTATTGATTTCCGTGATGGCCGCGTACAGGGTGGTGGTCTTGCCGGAACCGGTGGGCCCTGTCACCAGCAGCATGCCGTGCGGCTTGGCGGCCAGGCGGCGGATCTGCTCGATGGCGTCCGCGTTCAGGCCCAGGCTTTCCAGGCGCAGCGCCTGCGCCGCCTCCGTCAGCGCGCGCCGGTCCAGCAGGCGCAGCACGGCGTCCTCGCCAAAGATATTGGGCATGATGGAAACGCGAAAATCGATCTCCGCCCCTTTCACGCGCACCTTGAAGCGGCCATCCTGCGGGATGCGGCGCTCGGCGATATCCAGGTCGGCCATGACCTTGATGCGCGAGATGATCTGCTCGGCCATCGCCAGTCCCTGCACCTGGCCCGCCTGTACCAGCACGCCATCGACGCGGTATTTGATGACCAGGCTGGCCACGTCGCATTCGAGGTGGATATCGCTGGCCTGGAATTTCAGGGCGTCGTAGATGGTGGAGTTCACCAGTTTGACCACCGGGCTGCTGTCTTCACTGATGCGAATGAGCGAGATATCCTCGATGCTCTGGTCGAGGCCCGGCACGTCATCCCCATGCTGCATTTCCTGCATCGCCTGCTGCACGCTTTCCTGCTGCAGCAAATAGGCTGCCAGGTCGTCCGGGTGCGCCAGCGCCACCGTGAAGGGCGTGGACAGGGCGAAGTCGGCCCACTGCAGCAGGTCTTCGGCAAACGGGTTGCCGATGATGAGCACGGGCGGCGCGCCGGGGGCGCCCGACTGCAGCAGCACGCAGTCGCGCTGGGCGCAATCCGTGTAGGGCAGCAGAGCAAAGGCGGGCAAGGCGGCCTGCAGCTCGGCCATCGTCCACGCCGGGTAGCGGAACAGGGCGGCCAGCTGGCGCAAAAAGACTTCGGGCGGCAGGGCCGCCGTTTCCTGCAGCACGGCCATCTGCGGGCGGTCCTGTTCCAGCGCGCTGGCGTGGGCGCGGCGCAGCATGGCGGCATCGAGGACGGTGCGTTCTTCGTCGCGTGCGTTCATGACATGAACTTCAAGATAAGCTCCCGGCCAGTTCAAAGATCGGCATGTACATCAGCACCACCACGCCGCCGATCACCACGCCGATGATGGTCATCAGCAGCGGTTCGAGCAGGCGCGACGCCCAATCCACCCAGCGGGCGAATTCCTCGTCGTGGAACTTGGCGGAACGTTCCAGCATGTCGCCCAGGCGGCCCGTGTTTTCTCCCACTTTCAGCAGCGATTGCGCCACCGGCGTGGCCATGCCGGCGTGTTCCAGCGCGGTGGAAAACGGCATGCCTTCCTGCACCGCGCGGCGGGCCTGCGCCAGCTGTTCCTGCTGCGCCGGCAGCAGCATGGGGCCGACCATGGCCAGCGCCTTGTGCAGCGGAATGCCCGCGTGCAGCAGCAGGCTCAGTGCGCGATAGAAGCGGGCCAGGCGAAATTCTGCCGCCTTCCCGGCCAGCACGGGCAGGCGCAAGAGGCGCAAGACCATGGCCTGGCGCGCACCGGCATTGGCGATGCCAAAGACCACGGCAGCCACCACGGCGGCCAGCGCACCGGCGCACAGCAGCGGATGCGCGGCCAGGGTCTGTCCAAAGCCCAGCAGCATTTGCGACATCCAGGGAATTTCGCGGCCCGAGCTTTCGTAGACGACGCTGAATTTTGGCACCACGTAGCCGAGCAGGAACAGCGTCACCAGGCCGCCGACGACGAGCAGCATGCACGGGTAGATGGCGGCGGAAATGAGTTTTTTGCGGATGGCGTCGAATTGCAGCTGGTAGGCGACGAAGCGCGCCAGCGCCTCGGGCAGGTTGCCCGAGCGTTCGGCAGCGTGCACGGTGGCGATGTAAATGTCGGGGAAGATGTCGGGGAAACTGGCCAGGGTGTCGGAAAAGCTCTGCCCTTGCTGCAAGGTGAGCACGATGGCAGCCAGGGTGGCCCTGGCGCCCGGGCGCGTTTCCTTGTTGTGCAGGGTGGCCATGGCTTCGCCCAGGTTCAGGCCCGCTTCGAGCAGGGCCAGCAATTCCTGGCTGAATTGCAGCAGGGGCAGGCCCTGCTTGCCGGGACGCGGCGCGATGCCTGCCTCCTGCGCAGGGCCATCGTCCACGGCCAGCACGCGCCAGCCGCCGCGCACGGCCGCGCGGATCGCCTCGGCCTCGCTGGCGGCGTCGATGGCCAGGGCCTGGCTGCCCGCCGGGCCCTGCACCTGGAGGTGGAACTGCATCGTCGGCTCAGGCGAGCATGATGAGGGCCAGGGGCGTGAAAATGCGGTGATCGGTAGAGGGGAATGCGCGTGCGGACAAGGTCGAGGTAGGCATCGGTCAGGAACAATCCAAAAAAGTTCAATTCGTAGCGGGTACCGGCAGCAGGCAAGATGCAATCACTGCCTCAGGGTAGACTGGAATTGCCAGAAAATCAATCGTGTTGTGTTGTGTTGCGTGTGCGTGCAGGCAGCCACTCATGCCTGCACGCACTGAGCCGCTTACTGGGTGATGAGGCTAACCTTGTCGACCACGAACGAGGTTTGCAGCGAGGCGTCCTCGGTCGCGGCAAACGAGATCTGCACGGTCTGACCCTTGTAGGCGATCAGGTCGAAGCTGCGGATCTGGTAGCCGGCCGCCTTGTTCACGTTCGAGTACGAGGCCAGGGTGCCCAGCACCGTACCGGCGCTGTTCTTCACGCTGACGACCAGCTTGTCGTACACGGTATTGCCCGTTTCCGCCGTGTCGATATGCAGCGCGAAGGTCAAGCTGGCCGAGGTGGCGGCAGCCGGAATGGTCACGCTTTGCGTCAGCGATTCGCTGGCCGTGGTGCCATTGCCGCCCAGCCAGGCGTACTTCGTGCCTTCGTACGCGGTCTGGCCCGTGAAGGTGCCGATGGCGCCCGTGGTGCCGCTCCAGCCCGTGGCGCCGGACTCGAAGCCGCCGTTCGTCACGCGTTCGGTGGCCGAGCTGGTGCCGACCGTCAGAGTGGCGTTGTTCGACGTGGCCGTCACGGCGGGCGACGAGGAATCCGTCACCGTCGCCTTGAAGACGGCGCCGCTGTCGGCCGCTGCGGCAGTGAAACTGTAGGCGGGTGACGTGGCGCCGCTGATCACGGCGCCGTTGCGGTACCACTTGTAGGTGTACGGCGCCGTGCCGCCACCTGCGCCCACGGCGAACGAGGCGGTGGCGCCCGGTGCGACGCTGATGCTGGCCGGCTGGCTGGTGATGGTCACCGCGCCGCCCGTGGTCGTTTCATCGACGTCGGCGCCCACGTTGATGGCTGCATAGGCGCGCTTGACGGCGATAGCCTCGGCGCTGCCCACGCCATACAGTTCTTCGGCGGCCAGCAGCACCTTGTTGCGCGCGTCGGCATAGTTGGTCGACGAGGTGAACTTGGTGGTGGCGGCCTTGAACCAGATGCGGTAAGCCTTGTCGCTGCCGATGCCGGTCATGGCCAGCGGGCTTTTGTTCAGGTAGGAGCTGTAGTAGTCGCTGCTGGACGTGGAGTTCGAGCCTTGCGACAGGAAGTAGAACATGCGGTTGTTCGGGCCGCTGCTGTAGTGGACGTCGAGGTTCTTGATGGTGCTGCTCCATGCATTCGGGCTGCTGCCATCCTTGCTTGGCTTGTACAGCCAACGCAGCGGCTGGCCATTCTTGGCGATTTCCTTGCCCGTCATCCAATCGTTGCCCGTGTTGGGGATGCTGGTGCCCGTGCCGCCGGCGCGCGCATACGCCTCCACCATTTCACCGGCGATGTCCGAGCTCGATTCGTTCAAGCCACCCGACTCCTGCGAGTAGATCAGGCCAGAGGTAGCGTCCGTGATGCCGTGGCCCATTTCATGGCCGATCACGTCGATGGAACCGAGGTTGTTGAACGAGCTGCCGCCGTCGCCGATGTACATGCACTTGCAGCTGCTGTCGTAATAGGCGTTGTCGTAGGCCGTGTTGACGTGGGCGGCGATGTGGGTGGCCGTGTTGTTGCCGTCCAGGCTGGACCAGCCCAGCACATTTTTGTGCGTGTCGTAGGTGTTCATCAAGCCCCACATCGCGTTCACGGCCGCCGTCTGGCCGTTGGCGTTGGTGGTGCTGCCGCCGTTGATGTACTGCTGGCCGTCGCCCCAGGTATTGCTGGTGTTGCTGTACACGCTGCCCGAGCTGGTGCCGTGGTTGGCATTCGTGATGGCCATGCCGCCGAAACTGCCACCCGTGCCGCGGCTGGGGTCCTTCATGGTGTAGGTGCTGCCCGTGAGCGTGGTGTTGAGCGGTACCTGGCCGTTGTACTGGCTGTTGCCGATGCCTGCCACGGTTTTCAGGGCTTTCCATTGACGCAGGATGCGGCCATCTTTGGCGCTGACGACGGTGTCGTAGTAGACGGGCTTATTGCCGCTGATCATGCGCGTCTGCACCAGATAGGCCAGCTCGTAGTGGTCGACCACGTCCTCTAGGTCGAGGGCGTTCAGCGCGGCTTCCGACTTGTTCTCGGCGCCTGCCACGCGCACCGTTTTCATCACGGGGTAGATCAGTAGTTGCGCATGTGGCGGCACGTGGTCGACGGCCGGCACGCCGATGCTTTTCACGGCGGCAGCGATGGCGGCGGCGGCGCTGATGGCCGGCGTGGTGTCGATATCGGTGGTGGCGCTGCGGGTGACGGTATTGACGCCGCCGCTACCGAGGCCGGACGCGCGGTCCGACACCGATACACTGACGATGTCGCCGGCGCTGTTGCTGACCACTACTGTCTCGGAACCGAAGACGGGCAAGCCCTTGTAGGTGTGCTGTACGCGGCTCACGCGGGTGCCGCTGACGCCCGGATGCTGGGCGCCGACGGCAAAGCCATGTTCGGTATTGAGGCCACGGTTGCGCGCTTGCGCGGCCAGCTTGTTGACCAGGTTGGCGTTCTCTTGTGGAGAGGCCTGGGTGACCGGGGCAGCCATCAGGGTCTGTGGCAGCGGCGTGGCGGCCTCTGCCGTGGTGGCCATCAGCGGCAGGGCGGCGATGGATGCGGCAACTATCGTCAAACGTAAATTCATTTCTGCTCCATGGTATCGGTTAAGGAAATGGTGAATGAGCTGGCCGCAATGCCTGATGGCCATCCCGGCGTGCCTGGCGGCGGGCGGATAGCCTGCCGTCTTGTGGTGGCATGATGTCGGGTAGGGGGACACTAAACTTGTCGAGATCGCCATGTCAAAAAAATCAAGAAATAGGTCACGACGCGAATTTTTGTTAAGAATTGAACATTTACCGACCTTGCATCAGCGGAAAGTTTGATTTGCCACAAGCTGCAACTTTTGTTTTGGACTACTTCCCCAAATGGCGTGTTCTGTTGGAAAAACACTGTTGCCTTTTCTGAATGTTGCGATCTACACTAGCTTTTCGCCTTGTCCCCAGCGGACTAAGCGAAGACAAAAAAGCGCACGCGGCAATGACCGCGTCCAGATACAGCGCATCGGGAAAAAAATCGGGAGTTTCACATGACATCAGTTCTGTTTTCTGCTGTTGGTTTCAGCCATTTCCACTCTGCAGCGGCCATCACGCTGCGTCCGCCATCCTAGCTGCCGCTACCCGGCCCATCCCCCGCAAGGGGGCTTTTCAGTGAGTCCGGCCACGCCGCCCGGCGCGGCCGATGGCGCAGTGCATCCTTTTTTCAGGAAGGGGTGCCGGCTACTGGTGCGTGCACCGGAATCACCGGCCCGAGGAACTATGCTTTCGATAGCGACCAAAGTGGAACAGATCGTGATGGAATCGGCCTTTCTCAGCGAGGGATTGGGCCGGGGCTTGCTTAACCTGTCGGAAGTGGCGCGTCAGCTGCAGCCGCAATTGCAGAGCGACTTATGGAAACCAGTGGGGCAGGCCGCCGTGGTGATGGCGCTGCGCCGGCTGGCCGAACGGATGCCGTTGCAGAAAAGCGGCGAGATCGTGCTGGTGCACCGTGCGGGAGAATTGAGCACGCGCAGCGAGCTGATGATTTTTACCTACCGCTATTCCGACCAGACGTATGCCTGCCAGCGCCAGTTGCTGGCGCTGGCAGCGCCTCAGCGCGGCACCTTCATCACGGTCACGCGCGGCGTCAACGAAGTGATGGTGATCTGCAGCCGCAGCCTGCACGCGCTGGTGGAAGAGGTCTTTGGCAGCGAGCAGGAACTGGCGCGCCTGGAGCGGGTGACGGCCGTGACCCTGCACCTGGCGCCCGAAACCTGTTATACGCCGGGCGTGTATCACGCCATCCTCAAGCGCCTGGCCTGGGAACGTATCAACCTGATCAACATCATTTGCACGTACACGGAGCTGACCTTGCTGCTGGAAGCGTCGCAGACGGGGGCCGCTTTTGCCGTGCTGTCGAAAATCGTCGCCCAATGAAAAACGCCCCGCTGCAGCGATGCAGCGGGGCGCAGGCGGGAAGCAGTCCGTTTATTTTTCCAGCTGCGTACGCACGCGGGCGATCGCGGCGCGTACCTGGCGTGGCGCGGTGCCGCCCACGTGGTCGCGCGCGGCGACCGAGCCTTCCAGGGTCAGCACTTCAAATACGTCTTCGCCGGTTAGGGGCGAGAAGGCGCGCAGCTGTTCCAACGACAGGTCGGCCAGGTCGCAACCGGCGTCGACGCAGGCGCGCACGGCCAGGGCCACCGCCTCATGGGCGTCGCGGAACGGCAAGCCCTTTTTGACCAGGTAGTCGGCCAGGTCGGTTGCCGTGGCATAACCCTGCAGGGCTGCCGCGCGCATCGCTTCCGGTTTCACCGTGATGCCGCCGGCCATGTCGGCGAAGATGCGCAGGGTGTCGATGACGGTGTCGACGGTGTCGAACAGCGGTTCCTTGTCTTCCTGGTTGTCCTTGTTGTAGGCCAGCGGCTGGCCTTTCATCAGGGTCAGCAAGCCGATCAGGTGGCCATACACACGGCCCGTCTTGCCACGCGCCAGTTCCGGCACGTCCGGGTTTTTCTTTTGCGGCATGATCGACGAGCCGGTGCAGAAGCGGTCGGCGATGTCGATGAAGCCGATGCGTGGGCTCATCCAGATCACCAGTTCTTCGGCCATGCGCGACACGTGCATCATCAGCACGGCGGCGGCGGCGCAAAATTCGATGGCGAAGTCGCGGTCCGAGACGGCGTCGAGCGAGTTGTGGCACACGTCGTCGAAGCCCAGGGTCTTGGCCACGCGCAGGCGGTCGATGGGGAAGGTGGTGCCGGCCAGGGCGGCGGCGCCCAACGGCAGGCGGTTCACGCGCTTGCGGCAGTCGGCCATGCGCTCGGCGTCGCGGCCGAACATTTCAACATACGCCAGCATGTGGTGGCCGAAGGTGATCGGCTGGGCCACCTGCATGTGGGTAAAGCCCGGCATGATGGTGTCGGCATGCTGCTCGGCCAGGTCCGTCAGGGCGCTGCGGAACGTCGCCAGCAGAGCGGTGATGTCGTCGATGGCGGAGCGCACGTACAGGCGGATGTCGGTGGCCACCTGGTCGTTGCGCGAACGGCCGGTGTGCAAGCGCTTGCCCGCATCGCCTACCAGTTCGGTCAGGCGTTTTTCGATATTCAGGTGGACATCTTCCAGGTCCAGCAGCCATTCAAACTGGCCGGCGGCGATTTCCTGCGAGATTTGCGCCATGCCGCGCACGATTTCCGCGTAGTCGGCCGGGCTGATGATGGCTT
This sequence comes from Janthinobacterium sp. UMAB-56, assembly GCF_900095265.1. GTDB lineage: Bacteria > Pseudomonadota > Gammaproteobacteria > Burkholderiales > Burkholderiaceae_D > Janthinobacterium. The sequence continues at coordinate 400,077 of NZ_LT607653.1, forward strand.
GCGCATGCAGCATTTCCGCATGGGCCAGCGAACCTTCGATGTCGAACAGCGCCAGGCGCTTGTCAAAAAATACAGAAGCTGTGTAGCGCTTGACGAGGTCCGAGACCGGTTCGGAAAACCGGGCCGACCAGGCTTCGCCCTTTTTGGAGAATTGATCAGTCATGAAAGAAGTCCTTTAGTGTAGGGCGATTATAAACAAGGTTGGCTTGCGGTAGGGCTTTTAGGGGCGTGCAGGGCGCTGAAATGGCCAGGAATGGGGCTGGCAAGCGTCAAATGGCAGGCCAGGGCGGTATTGCGCGTTCCATCCGGGCTTTTTGTATTCTGTCCCGCAAATCATGCGTTTTGTCGCAATCCGATGGCAGTTCAGGGGTGATCGGCCTACAGTTCAATCATCGCAGGACAAACAGCAACGCCCCTCAACCTCAAGGAAAATATCATGAACATCGCTAAAAACATGGAAGCCATCTTCGTTGCCATCATCGCCATCGCCGCCGCCACCAGCCTGGCCACCGCCGCCGTACCGAAGTTCCGCGCCGCGCCAGCACCCATCGTCGCCAGCGCCGATCAAGCCACCATGCACACCGTGTACGTCAGCGCCAAGCGTTTGAGCGCGGAAGAAAAAGCCGCACTTTAAGCGCGGCCATGCAATGCAGGCAGTACGCAAGATATTCACAGCAAACAGCAGTACCGCATCATGGACAGTCAGGACGGGTGGCGCCCCCGCTTCTTTCCAGCCCTGGTGACAGCAGCGGGAAAAAGACCGATGATCGTGTTTTCAACGATAGCAGGGTCTGCACAATGCCAGCGCTGATGATCAGTACCGACAAGGCGGAACTCGACGTTCCGGCCATCCACCATTTTCTCAGCACGCAATCGACATGGGCCATCGGCATCCCGCTGGCCACCGTGCAGCGCGCCATCGACCATTCTCTGTGCTTCGGCGGTACGCTTGACGGCCGCCAGGTGGCTTTCGCCCGGGTGGTCAGCGACTACGCCACGTTCGCCTATCTGGTCGACGTGTATGTACTGGAAGAGTTCCGCGGCTGCGGCTACAGCAGGCGCCTGATGGAGGCCGTGATGGCACACCCCGACCTGCAGGGCTTGCGCCGTTTCATGCTGGCCACCAGCACGGCGCATGGCTTGTATGCGGACTACGGTTTTACGCCGCCCATCAGGCCGGAGGCGCTGATGGAGCGGTATGTGCGGGACATCTACCAGCGCTGACTGGCTTACTGCCAGTGCATCAGGCAGGGGGGAATCAGCAGCAGCAGCGCCAGCGCCAGGTAAATCAGCTGCAGCGGGATCATCCACTTGGCCCACGTAATCCAGGGCACGCGCGCCAGCGCCAGCACGCCAACGGTGATGCCGGAAGTGGGGATCATCGGCGTGGTGAATTCGCCGAACTGGAAGGCCAGGATGGCGGTCTGGCGCGTGACGCCCACCAGATCGGCCAGCGGCGCCATGATGGGCATGGTGAGAGCCGCCTGGCCGCTGCCCGAGTGGATGAAGAAATTGATCACCGACTGCATGAAGAACATCTTTTGCGCGGCAAAGACGGGGCTTGACGAGGCCACCAGGGGCGTGAGCGCATGCAGCATGGTGTCGATGATCTGCGCGTCGCGCGCCAGGATCATGGTGCCGCGTGCCAGCGCGATGACCAGCGCCACACTGACCATGTCGCGCGCGCCCTGCACAAAAGCGGCCACCAGGCTGTCCATGTCGAGCCGGCCGACCAGGCCGACGACGATGGCCATCACCAGGAACAGGGCGGCGATTTCATCGATGAACCAGTCGTACCTGACGACGCCGACGACCATCGTCAGCAAGGTTGCCATGAAAATCCACAGCACGGCGCGGTGCGTGCGCGTCATGCCGGCAAAGCTGTCCAGGTCCATCGAGTGCTCGCTGCGCTTTTCGATGTCGAGCAGATAGGTCGGGCTTTTTTCCGGATGGCGCTTGATGCGCGCCGCGTACCACATCAAAAACACGATGCTGACCGCCGTGGCGATGGCCCACACGATCAGGCGGTAGCCGATGCCGGAAAAGATCGGCACGCCGGCGATGCCCTGCGCGATGCCGACGTTGAACGGGTTCAGGAAGGCGGCGGAAAAGCCCACCTGCGAGCCGATGAAGGGAATCGACACGCCCGTGATGGTGTCATAGCCCAGGGCCAGCGCCAGCGGCACGAAGATGAGGATGAAGGGAATGGCTTCCTCGTTCATGCCGAAAGTGGCGCCGCCGAGCGAGAACATGGTGAAGAAGACAGGAATGATGGCGGCGCGCACGAAGCGCGAACTGGTATGCGCCTTGGCGATGGCCTTGATCAGGGAATCGAAGGCTTCCGTTTTTTGCAGCACGGCGAAGGCGCCGCCGACGATCAGCACGAAGCCGATGATCAGGCTGGCGTCGACGAAGCCCTTGATGGGCGCCATCATCAAGGCGGCCAGGCCCTGCGGCTTGTTGTCGACATAGTGAAACGTACCGGGGATGATCAGCTGCTTGCCGTTCACCAGTTGGGTGTCGAATTTCCCGCCCGGTACCAGCCAGGTGGCCAGGGCGATCATGGCCAGGATGGCGCACAGCAGGACGAAGGTATTGGGGAGCTTGAATTTTCTCATGGCGCTGTTTAGGGTCACTTATTGGCTCAGCAGGCTGCCGCCACGGAAGGCGACGGCGCCGGCAACCTTGCCGACGTTCATTCCGCGCAGGACGTGGCGGTGGGCGCTGCGCGCAAAAAAAACGCCGGCGACCGTGCAGCGCAAGGTCGTCGTCTCGCCGCTGACGGGGTCGATCAAATCGGCCACTGCGTCGCCGGCGGCCAGCACCTCGCCCATTTCGCGCAGGTAGACGAGGACGCCGTGATGCGGCGCGAGGATCGGTTCCACCCCGGCCAGCGGCGTTGGCTGACATTGCGGCGCTGGCAGGTCGTCGCCGGCGCCGGCTATCTCCAGCACGCCCTCGATGGCGAGAAAGCGCAGCAGGGCGGTGGCGTCGCGTTCGGCCAGGGTGTAGCTCACTTCCACTTCGCCGCGCAATTCGACGGTGGTCGACAGGCAGGCGGCAGGAATCGGATAGCGTCCCTGGAAGTGCGCGTCGAGGTCCCACCACAATCGGCTGCAGGCTTCGTCGAACGGCTCTTCGCCGGCAGCCAGTTCCAGCAGCACGGCGCGCGCGCCCAAGAGCGCGGACAGGGGCGCGATCTGCGCCGCCAGCGGCGTGCCTGTGTAAATGTGCAGGGCCGCCTCGTTATCGCAATGCAGGTCGAGCACGATGTCGGCGTCGATGGCCATGCCGAGCAGGGTTTTCTTCAGCGTCTCCGCATCCGTGGCCGGGCGCCAGGCGGCGACGGCGGTGCGCGCGTGCTGGCGTATCAGCGCCACGTTGGCTTGCGCATCCTGTCCCAGCTGGCCAGCGAGCGTGGTTTTGAGTTCATCGGCCACATGGCGGTAGGCGCGGTTGAAGTTGATGCCGGTGGTCAGGTCGAAGCGGCCGAACGGCGCGCCATGGATGGCTTGCGCCAGGCCGATCGGATTGGCGGCCGGTACCAGGATGATTTCGCCATGCACCTTGCCCGCCGCTTCCAGCGCCAGCAGTTCGCGGCGCAGGAACTGCGATACCAGCATGCCCGGCACCTCATCCGCATGCAGCGCCGCCTGGATGTATACCTTCTTGCCGCTGCGGCTGTTGGCTGCTGCCGCGCCGAAGTGGAAGCTGCTCAACTGGCACGCTACGCTGGCGTGCGCAGTGGAGATGGGATGCTGTTGTACTCGCATGGTGAATTCGCCCCAAAACGGGGCGCGGTTGATGGATTTCGGTCGATTATGTAGCATTATTTTCACGAAGTAAATCAATGAAAATCCTTTTACAAATATTTGTTGAGTTTTCTTTTTGATATGAGTAGAGTAAGTTCCAGCGACCCGTTTTCGCCTTTTTATCCGTCATCCGCCATACACAAGAATACAGGCCGCCAGTGATATGAAATCATCCGCCAGTCCTGCCCGTAACAGCTCCCGCACGCCAGTGGCCGCCGCGCTGTCGTCGCCCGATGCCGCCTTCGCGCAATCGCCACTGGGGCAGGCGCTGATGCACGTGCTGGCCAGCGGCTCGGCCTCGCAGCGGCAGATCGCCGATTACCTGCTGCGCAACCAGATGCGCGTGACGGCCCTGGGCATCGAGGAACTGGCCGACAGCTGCCAGGTATCGACGGCCACCATCAGCCGCTTCGCGCGTGACATCGGGCAGAAGAATTATTCGGCCATGCGCGGCGCCATGGCCGAAACCCTGCAATCGCTGTTGCAGCCAGTCGACAAATTGCGCCGCACGATAGAGCGGCGCGCGCGTGCCACCTCGCCCATCACGGAAAGCCTTGAATATGCGGCCGCGAACATCGCCGCCACGTCTGATGCCCTGTCGCCCCCAGCCATGCAGGCCGTGGTGCGGCGTCTGACGCGCGCCAAGGTCGTGTATGTGATGGGTTTTGGCCTGTCGGCCAACCTGGCAGGCATGCTGGTGCAGCATCTGCAGCCGTTTTGCCCGCATGTGGTGGAAGTGGTCGGCATCGGCGGTTCCGAAGTGGCGGCTGGGCACCTGGTCAACCTGACGGCGCAGGACGTGCTGGTGGTGATCTCGTTTCCCCGTTATACGCTCGATTGCATCGGCCTGGCCAGCTTCGCGCGCGACCGCGGCGCCTGCATCGTGGCGCTCACCGACTCGCCCGCCTCGCCCCTGGCCGAACTGGCCGACCACGCGCTGTATGCGCAAAGCACCCATCCCGTCCTGCCCAGCAGCGCCAGCACGGCGCTGGCCATGATCGAGGCGCTGGCCGTGGCGCTGATGGTGTCGAACAAGAAGAACGTTGAAAAAGCAGCCCGCCTGAGCGAAGTCATCGCCGCCTATCTGTACGGCGGCGAGCATGGCGTGCAGGGACCCCGGAAAACAGCAGTAAAGCAGCGCAAGGCAGTGCCGTAGTCATTATAAAAATCAGGGCTAACGCCATCTGGGAGAGTTTGCATGCAAGCAGAAAAACAAGACGGCAGTTACGCACTGCCACGCGAGCCGGCGCTGGCGCATGCAGTGCGCCTGGCACTGGGGGCCTTGAGCGTGTCGGCGGCGCTGGGCATGCTGGCCAGCGCCGCGCAGGCGCAGGAGCAGGCAGTGGACGTGGAACCGGCGCCGAAAAAAATGCAGCGCGTGGAAATCACGGGCTCGGCCATCAAACGGCTGGAATCGGAGACGGCGCTGCCGGTGCAGGTCATCACGCGCGCCGATATCGAGAAGGCGGGCGTGACGACGGCGGCCGAGCTGATGGCGCGCGTGTCGGCCAACGTGGGCGGCCTGACCGATGGCGCCAGCATCAACGTGGGCGGCGACCAGCGCGGCTTCAACAGCGCCAACTTGCGCGGCGTAGGCACTTCGTCCACGCTGGTACTGCTCAATGGCCGGCGCATGGCCAACTTTGCCTCGCCCGGCGACGATGCGGGCGTGGACCTGAATAATATTCCTGCCGCCGCCCTGCAGCGCGTGGAAGTGCTGCTCGACGGCGCCTCGGCCCTGTATGGCACGGACGCCATCGGCGGCGTCATCAATTTTATTACGCGCAAGGATTACCAGGGCGTGGAGCTGAATGCATACGGCAGCGGCACCCAGGAAGGCGGCGCCGGCAAGCGCACGGCCAGCATCACGGCCGGCACGGGCGACCTGGCGGCGGATGGCTACAATATCTTTGCCGTGGTCGACCTGCAAAAAACCGACCGCCTGAGCTCCTCGCAGCGCAAGTTCATTCCGAACCTGCAGGTTCCGCAGCGCCTGGGGCATTTGCTGTCGAGCTTTACCAGCCCGGCGAATATCCGCCTGTCGGGGGAGCAGCGCGATTATTTGCAGGACAATGGCTTCCTGCTTAATGGCAAGCCGATTAGCAACCGCCAGATCAATCTGTCGATCCCGAACTGCGCGCCGCCGGCTAACCTGTACCTGCCGGCCGGAACGGGTGGCATCGATGCCTGTACCTACGATTACATGGGCGACACGGAGCTGTATCCGAAGACGGACAAGCAGAACTTGCTCACGCGCGGCGTACTGAAACTGAATAACGATCACCAACTGTACGCGGAAGTGGCGCTGAGCCGCTCGCGCAGCTATTACGTGGGCTCGTCGGCGCGCGTGATCGGCTATCTCGATTACAGCAAGGTCCCGCAACTGGCCAATACCGGGCTCGATAGCATCGTCGACGAAGACGGTAATCCGACTGCGCGCGAATTGGAACTGCGCATGCGCCTTAACGAGGCGGGCATGCGTACAAGTGAGTTGACCAGCGAGAGCCAGCGCATCGTGGTGGGCGCCAGCGGCACGCTCGCCGGCTGGGATTACGACGTGGGCTTGAATCACAGCGTCAATGTCGTGAAGGACCGCGATACGCATGGTTATGTCCTGTACGACAAGCTATTGGAAGGCATCGCCTCCGGCGATATCAACCCGTTTGGCGCATCGAGCGCGAAGGGCCGCGCGCTGCTCGACAGCATCCAGGTCAATGACGAAGTACGGCATGCGCGCGGCACCATGGATGCGCTTGACTTCAAGGCTTCGCGCGCATTGATGCCTTTGGGTGGCGGCGACCTGGCGCTGGCTGTGGGCGGCGAAGTGCGCCGTGAACGCACCGAGTTCCGTCCGTCGGCGTTGTTGATGAGCGACAACATCAACAACGACGCGGCGCCCGAAGGTGGCGTGGCCACCAGTGACAGTCGCAATGTGCAAGCCATCTACAGCGAATTGCTGCTGCCGTTTACCAAGCAGTGGCAGGCGCAGCTGTCTGGCCGCTATGACCACTACCAGCAGGTGGGCGGTGCACTCAGTCCGAAGATCGGGCTGACCTATATGCCCAGCAAGCAGGTGCTGTTGCGCGCCTCGGCCGGCAAGGGCTTTCGCGCGCCATCGATGTCTGACTTGCACCGGCCCACTGCCTACAGCAGTACGGCCACGCTACCTGATCCCGTGTATTGCGCGAGCGAGAATAATGATTACTCCGTCTGTGCCGACAATTGGGATACGCGTCGCTACAGCAACGACAAGCTGAAACCCGAACGCAGCCGCCAGTTCACGGCCGGCCTGGTACTCGAACCGGACCAGCACTGGACCTTCAGTGCCGACTATTGGAACATCAAGCGCACAGACCTGATCAGCGAAATCGGCGACGACATCATCCTCGGGAACCTGGCCAAGTATGGCGACCTGGTGCACCGTAACAAGAAAAATGAAATCGACTACATCGAACTGCGCAAGGAGAACCGCGGCGCGCAAAAGGCTACAGGCATCGACCTGACGGCCGACCTGCATGGTGTAAAAACGGCCTGGGGACGTTTCGGCGGCCACCTGAGCGGCACCTATGTGCTCGATTCGAAAATCCAGACCAGCCCCGGCGACGACTTTATCAGTAACTTGAATAAATTCGTCACGGACGGCGTGGTGCAGCGCTGGCGCCATACGATCACCCTCGACTGGGACAGTGGTCCGTATTCGGCCAGCTTGTCGAACACCTATTCGAGCGGCTACGAAGACCAGAATTCGGCCATCAACACGGACGATGGCAGCGTCGTCAAGCCGAACCGGGTGAAGGCGTATACGCTGTGGGACATGTCGGGCGCGTATGCCGTCAGCAAGCAGTTCAAGCTGCGCGCGGGCATACAGAATCTGTTCAATACCAGTCCTCCGTATTCGAACCAGGCGTACTTTTTCCTCTCCGGCTATGACCCGACCTACACGGACCCGCGCGGCCGGCGCTTCTATGCCAGCGCCAATTACAGTTTCAAATAGAGAGGCAAAGCAGGAGATGCCGCAATGCCGCTGTCACACGCAGCGGGTAGTATCGTAGTTCGATGGCGTCGGGTTGCAAGCAGCAGTTTTGGCAGCAAGGGCGCATGCCTGTATTAACAAGTGTGCGCCACTTTCCTTGTATTAGAAAGGCACCATGAAATCATCCGCAAGCCTGTATCACACCTTCCGCGCCGCGCTGCTGTTCGTGCTGGCATTGTGCAGCGTTCATGCCGTGGCGGCGCCCAGCGGCAGTGCCATCGGCAGCGCGCCGCAGGGAACGCTAGTCATCATCGGCGGCGGCTTGCGCGCCGACAATGCCGAAGTCTGGCAGCGCATCGTCAAGTTGGCGGGCGGGCCAGGCGCGCGCATCGCCGTGCTGGCCTCGGCCGCGATGAACCCGGAAAAATCGGGCGAAAGCATCATCAAGAAACTTAACCAATATGGCGCCGATGCCTTTTTCGTGCCGCTGGCCGTCAAGCTGCCGAACAGAGATTACCGCAAGGCCGCCGAAGACCCGGCCATCGTCACGCAGATCAAGTCGGCCAGCGGTATTTATTTTGCCGGCGGCGACCAGGGACGCATCACGCAAGCCTTGCTGCGCCCGGACGGCAGCCGCACGGCCGCCCTGGAAGCGATCTGGTCGGTCTACCGCAATGGCGGCGTGATCGCCGGTTCCAGCGCCGGCGCGGCCATCATGAGCACCACCATGTTCTACGACGCCAAGCCCGTGCTCGACATGCTCAAGATGGGCGTGACGGATGGCCGTGAAATCGCGCCAGGACTGGGCTTCATCGGCAGCGATGTCTTCGTCGACCAGCATTTGCTGGTGCGCGGGCGCTTTGCGCGCATGATTCCCGTGATGCTGAAAAAAGGCTATCACCTGGGACTGGGCATCGATGAAAACAGCGCCATGGTGGTCGACGCCATGCGCGACGTGGAAATCATCGGCTACAGCGGTGCCTTGCTGATCGACCTGTCGGGCGCCATCAGCGACCGTGGCGTGAAAAATTTCAATATCAGCAATGCCGCCATCAGCTACCTGGACCGGGGCGACAAATTCAACCTCGTTACGCGCGTGTTCACGCCGTCGCCGGACAAGGCCGACAACAAGCTCGATCCGAACCAGCCCGATATGCGCGAGCCCGTGTTTACCAACGATATCCTCGGCAACAACGCCGTGCTCGACCTGATGGGCAATTTGATCGACAACGCGCAGCAGGAAGCCATTGGCATCGCCTTCGGCAACCCGCGCGACCCGTATCCTGACCTGGGTTTTGAGTTCAGGTTCAGCAAGACCGTCAACAGCGTCGGTTATAGCTCGACCGAGGCGGAAGCGTATTCGGTGCTGAAGCTGCGTCTCGATATCCGCCCCATCCAGCTGCGCCAGCCGCTGTACCGCTACAAGTAAATGCCGTGCTACCGCCGCCAGCGCGGCCACGCGGCGATCGTCAGCGCCCTGAGTAGCCACTCGACAGGGCCATACGCGTGGCCGCGCAGCCACCAGCGGCTCAGGGGCAGCTGCACGCAGAAGATGATGACGGCCAGCGCCAGCGCGCCAAACGGCGAGACACTGCCCATCAGCCGCGCGCCATATGCGAGGAACAGCCAGGCGCAGATGGCCGACTGCAGCAGGTAGTTCGACAGGGCCATGCGGCCCGTGTCGGCCAGCAGGGAAAACAGCGTGCCGTCGCGCAGGCGCTCGAACAGGGCCAGCGCCAGCGCCAGGTAAGCGCCCGCCAGCAGCGGCGCGCTCGCCAGGCCCACGGCCAGTCCCGCCACTTGCCATGCCTGGCTGTCCCCATACACGGAGGTCCACGCATAGATGGCGGCGCCGGGCAATCCCGCCAGCGCGCCGGCCGATAGCATGCGGCGGCGCAGCGGCAGATAATCGCTTGGGTGCAGCAGCATCTCGCGCTTGCCGGCGGCCAGGCCGCACAGGAACATGGCCAGCGCGCATGGCGCCTGCACCAGCAGCAGGACGATCCAGATTTCACTCAGTTCGCGCAGGTGCTGATGGACGACGGCCGCTGGCGTGGCGCGATAGGCGGCCAGCGCGCCCGCCGCTTTCTGTGCCATCGCCACGGCGTTGTCCGCAGCGTCGCCCGCCGGTTGCAGGCTTTGCAGCCAGGCCATGCCGGCCCAGAATGCCACGCAGACGGCGACGAGCATCAAGGCAATGGACAGTGCCTGGCGCTCGCCGCAGCGATGCAGCGCCAGCAGCACGATGCCCAGCACGGCGTAGGTGGTGAGTATATCGCCGTGAAACAGGAATACGGCATGTAGGGCACCGATCAGCCACAGGCCCGCCTGCCGGCGCAGCATGCGCGGCATGAACGGCGCGTCGGCGCGCGTCGCCGCCTGCCTCTGCAAGGAGAAGCTGTAACCGAACAGGAAGGAAAACAGCAGGTAGAACTTGGTCTCGAACAGCAGGGCGACGAGAAAATGCGTGGCCCTGTCGGCCCAGCCGTGAAAGGCCGGATCATCCATGCCCAAGCCGAACCAGGGCGTGGCGAAGGCGCCGATATTGACGACCAAAATGCCGAACAGCGCGCAGCCGCGCAGGGCGTCGACGTCGGCGATGCGCGCCGATGTTGCCGTCATGGCGCCACTCATGACAGGGCAGGGCGCAGGAAGCGCGCCAATAACAGGTGCAGGCTGGCCCGCTGCGCCAGCGGCGCGTAATGGGGATCGACGGCGACCCGGTTGAAGATGCCGTCGATCAGCGCGGCGATCCAGCTGGCTGTTTGCGCGGCGTCCAGTGCGGCGTCGATCTGGCCCCGCGTGGCCGCCTTTTCCAGCAAGGTTTGCAGGCCGCCGCGCAGGCTGGCGTCATTGCGCGCCACCCTGGCCGCGACATCCGTGTCGCGCATCGCTTCGGCGGAAATTTCCAGTGCCAGTGCCGCAAAATCTGCGTCGGCCGCCAGCGCCAGCACCAGGTCCATGAAGGCGAGCAGGGCGCCATGGGGATCGGTGCTGCCTTGCGCGCCGGCAAAATAGGCAGCCGTCTCGCCGCCTTCCTGGTCGACGATGGCGGCGATGATGGCTTGCTTGGTGGGGAAGTAATGAAACAGGTTGCCTGGGCTCATGCCTGCTTGCGCGCAGATGGCGGCGGTGCTGGTCTGGTGAAAGCCCTTGCGCGCAAAGCAGCTGCGCGCCGCAGCGAGAATGGCGTCGCGGCGCGCCGCGTGTTTGCCGGGGTCGATGGTGCGCATGGTTCCGTCCGTTTTCTCTGTTAATTAATTAATCGACTAATCAATCTAATATAAATCGGTTCGCGCGCATGGTCAAGCGCAGCGACTGAAATGGCTGCTTTGCACGCTCGCTTGCTCTCGCTACAATGTGACGCAGCGGTTTTCCCTGCACCTGCCGACAGGCCCGCTGATTGTTTGGAAAACCGTTCCCTTCACCTGTTTTTCTACCGTTTTAGGAATGACATGCAGCAGACTCCGATTCGCTCCTTCCTGTGCGCGCTGGCGCTCGCAACCGGCATGCTCCCTGCCGCGCAGGCGGCCTATGCGCCGCTGCCGGCCACCATGCGCCTCGATTATCAGCACAGCGGCAATGCGCTGGGCGAGCATTATGCAGTCGAGCGCGTGCTGGTCGAACCCCTGCCATGGCCGGGCAATCCGGCGCGCCCCATCGACGACAGCAACCGTGGCAACAACCTGCTGGAAGTGGTCGATATCAAGTCGGGCAAGGTGCTGTACTCGCGCGGTTTTTCCACCATCTTCGGCGAGTGGGCCAGCACCGATGAAGCGAAAACCACCACGCGCGCGTTTCAGGAATCCGTGCGCTTCCCGCAGCCCGAGCATCCCGTGCGCGTGCGCATCCTCAAGCGCGACGAGCGCGGCCTGTTTTCCGTTGTGTGGAGCACCGATGTCGACCCGGCCGCGCAAGACGTGATCCGCAAGCTGCCGCCGGCGCCCGTCAAGCCGATCCCGATCCGCATCAGTGGGCCCTCCAGCGACAAGGTCGACCTGCTGATCATGGGCGATGGCTACACGGCAGCCGAGATGGGCAAGTTCGAAGCGACGGCGCGAAAATTGGCCGAGCACCTGTTTACCGTTTCGCCATTTCGCGAGCGGGCCAATGACTTCAACGTGTGGGCCCTGGCAGCGCCGACGCAGGAGTCGGGCGTGTCGCGTCCATCGACGGGCGTGCATCACGCGTCGCCGCTGGGCACGCGCTACGACATCTTCGGCAGCGAGCGCTATGTGCTGACGACGGATAACCGCGCGCTGCGCGACCTGGCGCAATATGCGCCGTATGAATTCATCGAAATCCTCGTGAATAACGATACTTATGGCGGTGGCGGCATCTTCGGCCAGTTCAGCACGGCGGCAGCCAATAGTGACTGGGCCAGTTACCTGTTCGTGCATGAATTCGGCCACCATTTCGCCGGCCTGGCCGACGAATACTACACTTCGCCCGTGGCCTATCAATCGAATGGCGAGCGCCAGGAACCGTGGGAGCCGAACGCCACGGCGCTGCGCGATCCGACCAGGCTGAAATGGAAGAACCACGTCCAGGCTGGCACGCCGCTGCCGACACCATGGCCGAAGCAGGCGTATGACAGCCATGCGCGCGAATATCAGAAGCAGCGCGCGGCCCTGCGTGCGCAAAATCGCCCGGAAAGCGAGATGAGCGACTTGTTCAAGGCCGACCTGGCGTACACGCAGCAGCTATTGTCCAAGGCGCCGCAGCGCCATGCCGTCGGTGCCTTTGAAGGCGCGAACTACGAGTCGTCCGGCTACTACCGGCCCGAGATGCAATGCATCATGTTTGACCGCAGCGAGACGTTCTGCTCCGTATGCCAGGATGGCATCAGTACCATCATCGACCTGTATTCGCGTCCTGCCCCGGCGCCGGGCAAATAATGCTGCTCCTGTTTATCCAGTAAGGCACGGCGGGTCATGTTGCAACGCAATAGCATGACCCCCTTCCTGTCTCTTCCTCGCCGGCCATCTGCCGCCGCCGTCCGCGCATACTTGTTTTTCATGTAATATTACCTACCGTTGTCAAAATCTGTTTTTGTCGCGTTAGCCCAGCATTATTATCAAATCGGCATGCCCGCACGCTTGCTTGAAAATTATTTCATTTAGATAATATTGAGGTAAAATTTGATTTACATCAATGCTGCAATGCCGCAATCGCACTTATAGTTGACCTAGCTCAAAGCGTCATGGAATGCGGATCGGACTCAGCTCGAATCACGCATCTAAATGCTGTAGAGTCATTTCGCCCCGCTCCAGTTCCCCGAGAATGCACTGGTGCTGGCCACGAACTTAGTGACGGAAGCCAGATTCATGAAGATACAGACCACCGCAGCTGAAGCAGGCAGCGCTTTACATCCCCATATCCCCATTGCCTTGCCATATGTGCGCGCCGGCGCGGTGCCATGCCTGAACGCGGCCATGCCCTGGCCGCTCATGGCTGCGGGCAAGCCATGACGGCGCCGGTGCCGCAGTGCCTGCCATTGCAGGGCAAGCGCGGGCTGGTGGTGGGCATCGCCAACACGCACAGCATCGCCTGGGGCTGCGCCAGCGCACTGCGCGCGGCCGGCGCCGAACTGGCAGTGACCTGGCTCAATGACAAGGCCCGCCCGCACGTGGAGCCGCTGGCGCAGCAATTGCAGGCGGCCATCATGGCGCCGCTCGACGTGGCCGTGCCGGGCCAGCTCGAAGCGCTGTTCGCGCAGATCGAACGGCAGTGGGGGCGGCTCGACTTCCTCGTCCATTCCATCGCTTACGCGCCGAAGCAGGACTTGCATGGCCGCGTGACGGACAGTTCCGCCGACGGTTTTGCGCAGGCGATGGATATTTCCTGCCACTCCTTCATGCGCATGGCGAAGCTGGCCGAACCGCTGATGCCGGACGGCGGCAGCTTGATGACCATGAGCTACCTGGGTGCGGAGGAAGTCATCGCCGACTACGGCCTGATGGGCCCCGTGAAGGCGGCGCTGGAAGCGTCGGTGCGTTACCTGGCCGCCGAACTGGGTCCGCAAGGCATCCGTGTCAACGCCATCTCGCCCGGCCCCCTGGAGACGCGGGCCGCTTCCGGGATTGCCCATTTCGACCGCCTGATGGCTGACGCCATTGCACGCTCCCCTATGCGGCGCCTGGCCACCATCGAGGACGTGGGGGCGCTGTGCGCCTTTCTCGCCGGCGACGGCGCGCGCGCCATCACGGGCGGCACCTTGTATGTCGACGGTGGCTACAACATTCTGAATTGACTGGAAGAAGATGATCTTGCCTGTTCCCGTTCTACCTGCATGCGCCAGGATGGCCGCGTTGGCCGCTACGCTTGCCCTGGCCGGCTGCGCCTCGATGGCGCCGCCGTATGCGGCACCGCCGCTGCCCGTGGCGGCGCAGTATCCGGAAACCGATCCGGCTGGCGCGCACGCGTCCGACGTCGCCTGGCAAAGCTACTTTGCCGACCCGCGCCTGCAGGCCATGCTTGCGCAGGCGCTGGCCAGCAACCGCGATATCCGCATCGCCGCCCTGCGCGTGGAAGAGGCGCGTGCCGCGTATGGCATTGCGCGCGCCGAACAATTTCCCACCATCGCGCTGGGCGCCTCCGGCAGCCGCGCGCGCGTGCCCGGTGACTTGAGCGTGACGGGGCGCCCCATGACGAGCGCGCAGTACCAGGCGGGCTTGAACGTGAGCGCCTGGGAGCTCGATTTCTGGGGTCGCGTGCGCAGCCTGAAAGACAGCGCGCTGCAAACCCTGCTGGCCAGCGACGAGGCGCGCCGCGCCGTCGGCGTGGCCCTGGTGGCGCAGGTCGCCAACGGCTACCTGGGCTTGCGCGAACTCGATGAACGGGTGGCGCTGGCGCGCGCCACGGTCGACAGCCGCGCCGAATCGTTGCGCATTTTTACGCGCCGTTTCGAAGTCGGTTCGATTTCCAAACTGGATCTGACGCAGGTGGAAACCTTGCTTAGCCAGGCCCTGTTGCTGGCGGCCCAGCTGGAGCAGGCGCGCGCCGTGCAGGCGCACGCGCTGGCCCAACTGGTGGGCGGCCCGGTCGACCTGACGCCGGTGGCTGGTGAGGTGCGCCGCTTCGACGACGCCAGCGTGCTGCAGCCGCTGCACGCGGGCTTGCCCTCGTCTTTGCTCACGCAGCGCCCCGACCTGATCGCGGCCGAACATCAACTGCGCGCCGCGCAAGCCAATATCGGCGCCGCGCGCGCCGCCTTCTTCCCGACGATTTCGCTGACGGCGGCCTATGGCACGGCCAGCGCGGAATTGAGCGGCCTGTTCGATTCTGGCAGCGGCGCCTGGAATCTTGCGCCGCGCCTGGTGCTGCCGATTTTTGACGCGGGCCGTTTGCGCGCCAATATGGACCTGGCCGAAGTACGCCGCGACGTGGCCGTGGCCAATTATGAAAAAAGCGTGCAGGGCGCCTTCCGCGAAGTGGCCGACGCGCTGTCGAACCGGCGCTGGCTGGCGCTGCAAGTCGACATCGGCAAGACGACCCTGGCGGCGCAGAGCGAACGGGCGCGCCTGGCCAAGCTGCGCTACGACAATGGCGCCGCACCCTACCTGGAAGTGCTCGATGCGCAGCGCGACCTGCTGACGGTGGAGCAGCAACTGGTGCAGACGCGCCGCGCTCTGCTTTCGAGCCAGGTCAGCCTGTATGCGGCGCTGGGCGGCGGCGCGCCCGCCTCCTCCGCCGCCGCTTCCACCCACTAATTTGATCGCCTCGATACCATGAATGTTCAATTGAAGAAAAAACTCATCCCTGCGGCGCTGGTCGTGGCCGTTCTCGTGCTGGGCTATGTGGCCTGGCAAAAAATGCGTCCCACGGGCCCTGGCGCAGGTTTTGTCAGCGGCAATGGACGCATCGAAGCGACCGAGATCGATGTGGCCACCAAGCTGGCCGGCCGCGTCAAGGAGATCCTCGTGCGCGAGGGCGACTTCGTCAAGGCTGGCCAGCCGCTGGCCGCCATGCAGGTCGATTCCCTGACGGCCCAGCGCGACGAGGCGCGCGCGCGCCAGCAGCAGTCGTCCGACGCCGTGGTCGGCGCACAGGCGCAGGTGGCCGTGCGCGCGAGCGACAAGGCAGCCGCCCAGGCTTTGGTGGCGCAGCGCGAAAGCGAACTCGATGCGGCCAGGCGCCGCCTGGCGCGCTCCGAAACCCTGTCGAAGGAGGGCGCGTCCTCGGTGCAGGAACTCGACGACGACCGCGCCCGCGTGCGCAGCGTGGCGGCCGCACTGAATGCGGCCAGGGCGCAGGTCACGGCGGCGCAGGCGGCCATCGACGCGGCCAAGGCGCAGGTGGTCGGTTCCCGCTCCGCTGTCGTGGCGGCCGAGGCGACCACGGCGCGCATCGATGCCGACCTGGCCGATGGCCAGCTGACGGCGCCGCGCGACGGCCGCGTGCAATACCTGGTGGCGCAGCAGGGCGAAGTGCTGGCCGGTGGCGGCAAGGTGCTTAACCTGGTCGACCTGTCGGACGTCTACATGACCTTCTTCCTGCCCGAGACGGCGGCCGGCAAGGTGGCGATGGGCGGCGAAGTGCGCATCGTCCTCGATGCGGCGCCCAGTTACGTGATTCCGGCAACCATCTCGTTTGTCGCCGCCAGCGCGCAGTTCACGCCAAAGACGGTGGAAACGGCCAGCGAGCGCCAGAAGCTGATGTTCCGCGTCAAGGCGCAGATCAGCCGCGAGCTGCTGCAAAAGCACCTGGCCCTGGTAAAAGTGGGCTTGCCTGGCGTGGCCTGGGTGCGTCTCGATGCGAAGCAGGCATGGCCCGCTGAACTGACCACGAAGGTCCCGCAGTGACGATGGACGTGAAACCATCTGTCGTCAGTATCCAGGGCGTCAGCCAGCATTACGGCAAGACGGTGGCGCTCGATGGCATCGATCTTGACGTGCCGGCCGGCTGCATGGTGGGCTTGATCGGCCCCGACGGCGTGGGCAAATCGAGTTTGCTGTCGCTGGTGGCCGGCGCGCGCGTCGTGCAGCAGGGCAGCGTGATGGCGCTGGGCGGCGATATGCGCGATGCGCGCCATCGCGACGACGTCTGCCCGCGTATCGCCTACATGCCGCAAGGCCTGGGCAAGAATCTGTATCCGACCCTGTCGGTTGAGGAAAACCTGCAGTTTTTCGCGCGCCTGTTCGGCCATGACGCGGCCGAGCGCCGCCGCCGCATCGACCAGCTGACCCGCAGCACGGGCTTGCAGCCCTTCCTGGCGCGCCCGGCGGGCAAGCTGTCGGGCGGCATGAAGCAGAAGCTGGGCCTGTGCTGCGCCCTGATCCACGATCCCGACCTGCTCATTCTCGATGAACCGACCACCGGAGTCGATCCGCTGGCGCGGGCCCAGTTCTGGGACCTGATCGCCGGCATCCGCGTGCAGCGCCCGCAAATGAGCGTGATGGTGGCCACCGCCTACATGGACGAAGCGCAGCGCTTCGACTGGCTGGTCGCCATGGATGACGGCAAGGTGCTGGACACGGGCACGCCGGCCGAACTGCTGGCGCGCACGGACAGCAGCAACCTGGAAGCGGCCTTCATCAAGCTGCTGCCCGAAGCCAAGCGTGCAGGCCACCAGCCCGTCATCATCACGCCGCTGGACGCGGCCAGCGCGCAGGACGTCGCTATCGAGGCGCAAGACCTGACCATGCGCTTCGGTGATTTTACTGCCGTCGACCATGTGAATTTCCGCATCGGCCGTGGCGAGATTTTCGGCTTCCTGGGTTCGAACGGCTGCGGTAAATCGACCACCATGAAGATGCTCACGGGATTGCTTCCTGCGACGCAAGGCAAGGCCTGGCTGTTCGGCAAGGAAGTCGATTCCAACGATATCGACACGCGCCGCAGGGTCGGCTACATGTCGCAGGCATTTTCTCTGTACAGCGAGTTGACGGTGCGCCAGAACCTGGTGCTGCACGCGCGCCTGTTTCACGTCCCCGACAGCGAAATAGGGGCGCGCATCGATGAAATGGCGCAGCGCTTCGACTTGAATTCAGTGATGGACGACTTGCCCGACAGCCTGCCGCTGGGCATACGCCAGCGTTTGTCGCTGGCCGTGGCCATGGTGCACAAGCCGGAAATGCTGATCCTCGACGAGCCGACGTCCGGCGTCGACCCCATCGCGCGCGACAATTTCTGGCGCCTGATGATCGAGCTGGCGCGGCGCGACCGCGTCACCATCTTCATTTCCACCCACTTCATGAACGAGGCCGAGCGCTGCGACCGCATCTCGCTGATGCATGCCGGTAAAGTGCTGGTCAGCGATGCACCGGCCGAACTGGTACGCAAGAAGGGCGCGCCATCGCTGGAAGCGGCCTTCATCGCCTACCTGGAAGAGGCGGGTGGCGGTACGGCGCCGGCGACAGTGCAGGAAACGCCGGCACCCGTGCAGGAAGCGGCAGTGCAGGCACCGCAGCAGCAGGAACAGCGGCAGCAACGCAGCCGTTTCAGCCTGGGCCGCATGCTCAGCTACATGTGGCGCGAAACCCTGGAATTGCGCCGCGACCCTGTGCGTCTGACGCTGGCGCTGGGCGGCTCGGTGCTGCTGCTGTTTGTCATCGGCTTCGGCATCAGCCTGGACGTGGAAGACTTGAGTTACGCAGTGCTCGACCACGACCAGACCACGCTGAGCCAGAATTACACGAATAACCTGGCCGGCTCGCGCTACTTCGTCGAGCGGCCGCCCCTGCGCGACTATGCCGATATCGACAAGCGCATGCGCAGCGGCGAACTGTCGCTGGCCATCGAGATCCCGCCCGGCTTCGCGCGCGACGTGCAGCGCGGCGCGCCAGCGCAGGTGGGCGCGTGGATCGATGGCGCCATGCCGATGCGCGCCGAAACCGTGCAAGGCTACGTACAGGGCATGCACCAGCTGTGGCTGGCCGACCAGGCCTTGCACCGCTATGGCATCACGCTGAGCAACCCGGTCGCCATCCAGACGCGCTACCGCTACAACCCGGACGTGAAAAGCCTGCCCGCCATGGTGCCGGCCGTGATTCCTTTGCTGCTGCTGATGCTGCCGGCCATGCTGGCGGCGCTGTCCGTGGTGCGCGAAAAGGAACTGGGCTCCATCATCAACCTGTACGTGACGCCCGTGACACGCCTGGAATTTTTGCTCGGCAAGCAGGTGCCATACGTGGCGCTGGCCATGCTCAACTTTGTCCTCATGGCGCTGCTGGCGGTCACCGCCTTCGGCGTGCCGGTCAAGGGCAGCTTGCCGACCCTGATCTTTGCCACCTTCATCTTCAATATCTGCGCCACCGGCATCGGCCTGTTCGCCTCGACGTTTACGCGCAGCCAGATCGCGGCCCTGTTCGTGACCATGATCGGCACCATGATCCCGGCCATCCAGTTTTCCGGCCTGCTCAATCCTGTCTCGTCGATGGAAGGCGTAGGCAAGGTGATCGGCCTGATGTATCCGGCCACGCACATGCTCAATATCAGCCGGGGCGTGTTCAACAAGGCGCTGGGTTTTGGCGACTTGCACGCCTCGTTCTGGCCACTGATCGTCGCCATTCCCGTGATCCTCGGCGTGACGGTGGCGCTGCTGAAGAAACAGGAGTCGTAAGCGTATGCGCCACCTTGAAAATATCTACCGCCTGGGCGTGAAGGAAATCTGGAGCCTGATCCGCGATCCCATGATGCTGATCCTGATCCTCTACACCTTCACTTTAGCCATCTACGTGGCTGCCACGGCCAAGCCGGAAACCCTGCACATGGCCTCAATCGCCATCGTCGACGAGGATGGCTCGCCGCTGTCCGGACGCATCGCCTCGGCCTTTTTCCCGCCGCAGTTCACGCCGCCGGCGATGATCAACCAGGGCCAGGTCGATGCGGGCCTGGACGCCGGCCAGTACACCTTCGTGCTGACGATACCGCCCAAGCTGCAGGCGGACGTGCTGGGTGGGCGCCAGGCGGAATTGCAGCTGAACGTGGACGCCACGCGCATGAGCCAGGCCTTCAGCGGCAGCGGCTACATCCAGCAGATCGTTGCCGGCGAGGTGTCCGAATTCGCCAAACGATATCGGCGCGCGACGGTCTCGCCGGTGGAACTGGTGATGCGCTCGCGCTTCAATCCATCGCTGAGCCAGGCGTGGTTTGGCTCACTGATGGAAATCATCAACCAGGTGACGATGCTGTCGATCATCCTCACCGGCGCGGCCCTGATCCGCGAGCGCGAACACGGTACCATCGAGCACTTGCTGGTGATGCCCGTGACGCCGGCCGAGATCATGCTGGGCAAGGTCTGGTCGATGGGCCTGGTGGTGCTGCTGGCGGCCGCCCTGTCGCTGAACCTGGTGGTGCGCGGCATGCTGCACGTGCCCATCGAAGGCTCGATAGCACTCTTCCTGTGCGGTGCGGCCCTGCACCTGTTTGCTACCACCTCGATGGGCATCTTCCTCGCTACCGTGGCGCGCAGCATGCCGCAGTTCGGCATGCTGCTGATCCTCGTGCTGCTGCCGCTGCAAATGCTCTCGGGCGGCAGCACGCCGCGCGAAAGCATGCCCGAACTGGTGCAGAACATCATGCTGATCGCACCGACCACGCACTTCGTCGAATTGAGCCAGGCGATTTTGTACCGCGGCGCCGGCATCGACGTGGTGTGGAAACCGTTCCTGGCCCTGCTGGCCATCGGCACGGCCCTGTTTTCCTTCGCTCTGGCGCGCTTTCGCAAGACCATCAGCCAGATGGCGTAGGCCCCGCGCCGGAATGGTCCGGCGTATTTTGCATGAAAAGGATAGCCATGAAGACCGAAGCTGCACCATTTTTCTCCATCGGCGGCTTGCCGTCGCTGGGCGTGCTGGGCGACTATGCGCGCGACTCGTGGCAGCGCATCGTGCTGTACGCGGACGTGATGCGCCGACGCGGCAATCAGTACCAGGAGCATCTGGCCGAGGAAGTGCCGAACGTGCTGGACTTCCCCGCCGAACTGGTGATGTCCGGCCTGGAGCTGGCGCGTCCCGTCAACTACGGCCTGGCGCGCATCCTGACGCCCGATGCGCCGCAGCCCGACGCGAGCAAGCGTCCTTTTGTCGTCGTCGATCCGCGCGCCGGCCACGGTCCCGGCATCGGCGGCTTCAAGGCCGAGAGCGAAATCGGCGTGGCCCTGCGCGCCGGCCATCCGTGCTACTTCATCGGCTTCCTGCCCGATCCCGTGCCGGGACAGACGGTGGAAGACGTGATGCACGCCGAGGCAGCCTTCCTGGAGAAAGTCATCGCCCTGCATCCGCTCAGCGAGGGCAAGCCCGTCGTCATCGGCAATTGCCAGGCGGGCTGGCAAATACTCATGACGGCGGCCATGCGCCCGGAATTGTTCGGTCCCATCATCGTGGCTGGCGCGCCCGTGTCGTACTGGGCCGGCTGGCATGGCCGCAATCCGATGCGCTATGCGGGCGGCCTGATGGGGGGCAGCTGGGCCACGGCGCTGGCGGGCGACCTGGGCAACGGCCGCTTCGACGGTGCCAGCCTGGTGCAGAATTTCGAGAAGCTGAACCCGGCCAACACCCTGTGGAGCAAGCAGTACAACCTCTACGCGAACATCGACACGGAAGCGCCCCGTTATCTGGAATTTGAAAAATACTGGGGCGGCCACGTGTTCCTCAATGACGTCGAGATGCAGTACATTGTCGACAATCTGTTCATCGGCAACCGCCTGGCCACGGCGGAGTTGATCACCTCCGATGGCGTGCGCCTGGACTTGCGCAATATCCGCTCCCCCATCGTCGTGTTTTGCTCGAACGGCGACAACATCACGCCGCCACCGCAGGCGCTGGGCTGGATCACGGACCTGTACCGCGACGACAAGGATGTGCTGATGCATGATCAGACCATCGTGTATGCCGTGCATGACAGCATCGGCCACCTGGGCATCTTCGTCTCGGCCAAGGTGGGGCACAAGGAACACCAGAAATTCGCCAGCAATATCGACCTGATCAACCTGCTGCCGGCTGGCGTCTACGAAGCGAGGATCGTCGACAAGACGCCCGACACGCCGAACGCCGACCTGGCCAGTGGCGACTACGTGCTGCAGGTCGAGCACCGCAGCATCGAGGACGTGCGCGCCATCGTGCAGCCTAGCGTGGAAAACGACCGCAAGTTTGCCGCCGTCGCGCGCGTGTCCGAGGTGAACCTGGCCTTGTACCGCAGCTTCGCGCAGCCATGGGTGCGCGCCATGGTCACGCCGCAGTCGGCGCGATTCTTGCAGCTTGCGCATCCGCTGCGCGTGTCGTACGAGCGCTGGACGGATCACAATCCGCTGGCCAGGCTGGTGGCCAAAGAGGCGGAAAAAGTGCGCGGCCAGCGCCAGCCGGTGGCATCCGACAATCCGCTGCTGGCCATGCAGGAGGCCATCTCCGGCGCCATCACGGCCGGTTTGAACAGCTGGCGCGACTGGCGCGACACGCTGCAGGAAACCACCTTCGACCTGGTGTATGGTTCGCCCCTGGTACAGGCGCTGGCCGGACAAGCCATCGGTGACGCCACGCCGCCGCGCCCCCATCCCGGCATCTCGCCCGAGCATTGCGAATACGTGCGCTGCGAAACGCGCAAGATGGACGAAGACATGCAGCGCGGCGCCCTGGTGGAGGCGGCCGTGCGCGCGCTGTTCTACATCTACCGCTTCCGCATGATCGCCGACGAGCGCCGTGTCAACCTGGCCTTGAAGCTGATCCAGCCGCAATACCGGCAGGAATTCAGCATGGAAGAATTCCGTGGCATCGTGCGCCAGCAGGCGCGCTTGATGCTGCATGATTTTGACGCGGCCATCGCTGCCTTGCCAGCCTTGCTGTCGCGCGCCGACGCGGACGACATCGGCGCGCTGGCCGAGTGGCTGCAGCAAGTGCTGCAAGTGCCCGAAGCGCCGACGCCGGACGAAGAAGCGAGCCTGCAGCAGATGCTGGAGGTCTTCGAGCGTGCGACCAAGGCCCAGGTCAAGGCGCTGCCGCAGGCCAGGCCCAAAGGCAAACCTGCCAAAAACACTACCCCTGCCTAGAAGACCAAAATGACTACTCCCCAAGACGATGATTTGCATATCGTGCGTAACCGAACCTTCGACCAGATCGCCATCGGCGACACCGCCAGTATCACGCGCACCCTGAGCATGGACGATATCGCCCTCTTCGCCGTGATGTCGGGCGATGACAACCCGCAGCACCTGGACGCCGAATTTGCCGCCTCCAGCCGCTACCAGGGCGTCATCGCCCACGGCATGTGGGGTGCTGCCCTCATTTCCGCCGTACTGGGCACGCGCCTGCCTGGCGCCGGCACGGTTTACACGGGCCAGACCCTGCGCTTCCTGCAGCCCGTGCGCGTGGGCGATACGCTGGCCATCAGCGTCACCGTCACGGCGCTCGAGCCGCGCAACCGCCACGTGACCCTGGCCTGCCGCTGCGTCAACCAGCATGGCGCCGTGGTGCTTGACGGCGAAGCGCAGGTGATCGCGCCCGCCGAGCCGATCGAGAGGGCGCGCGCCACCCTGCCCGAAGTGCGCCTGCATAACGGCGACGGCACGCGGCGCCTGCTGGAGCACGCGCGCACCCTGGGGCCGATCAGGGTCGCCGTGATCCACCCTTGCGATGAACTGAGCCTGTCAGGCGCGCTTGACGCGCATGCGGCCGGCCTGATCACGCCCGTGCTGGTGGCGCCGCGCGCGCGCCTGGAAGCGGTGGCCCTGGAAGCGGGACTGAGCCTGGAGGGCATCGCCATCGAGGATGTCGAGCATAGCCATGCGGCCGCTGCGCGCGGTGCCGAACTGGCGGGCAAGGGCGAGGTGGAGGCGCTGATGAAGGGCAGTCTGCACACGGATGAACTGATGTCGGCCGTGCTGGCCGCCAGCGCCGGCCTGCGCACCAAGCGCCGCATCAGCCACTGCTTCCTGATGCAGACGCCCGCATATCCGCGCCCCTTCATCATCACGGACGCGGCCATCAATATCGCGCCGAACCTGGCCATGAAGGCCGACATCGTGCGCAACGCCATCGACCTGGCGCACGTGATCGGCGTGGCCAGGCCGCGCGTGGCCATCCTGGCCGCAGTGGAAACGGTGAACGCGGACATGCCGGCCACCCTGGACGCAGCCGCCCTGTGCAAGATGGCCGACCGTGGGCAAATCACGGGGGCGATCCTCGATGGCCCGCTGGCCTTCGATAATGCCGTCTCGATCGCCGCCGCCACCGTCAAGGGCATCGTCTCGGAAGTGGCGGGCCGTGCCGATATTTTGCTGGTGCCGGACCTGGAAAGCGGCAATATGCTGGCCAAGCAGCTTGAATACATGGGCGACGCGGACAGCGCCGGCATCGTGCTGGGTGCGAAGGTGCCCGTCATCCTCACCAGCCGCGCCGATTCGCGCGCCAGCCGCATCGCCTCGTGCGCCATCGCCGTGATGCTGGCCAACCATTATCGGAGCACGCCACCATGAACGCACTCGTCCAACATGCCGCCGACGGCAGCCTGATACTGGTGCTCAATTGCGGCTCGTCGAGCATCAAGTTCGCCCTCTTCGAGCAAGCGGGCGGCGTGCTGCCGCAGCAGGCGCAATGGAGCGGCAAGGTCGAAGGCATCGGCCGCGAAAACGCCACTTACCGCGCCGGCGGCCTGCCGGCTGTATCCCTGCAGCTCGACCCGGACAAACCGCATCATGCAGCCCTTGAAACCATCCGCGCGCAAGTCGTGGCGCAGCTGGCCGGGCGCCCGCTGCGCGCCGTA
This sequence comes from Janthinobacterium sp. UMAB-56, assembly GCF_900095265.1. GTDB lineage: Bacteria > Pseudomonadota > Gammaproteobacteria > Burkholderiales > Burkholderiaceae_D > Janthinobacterium. The sequence goes on from NZ_LT607653.1 coordinate 424,560, forward strand.
GCGCACCGCGTGGTGCATGGCGGCAGCAAGTATTTCGCCCCCGTGCGCATCGATTTCACCGTCCTGGCGGACTTGAAAAGTTTTATCCCGCTGGCGCCCCTGCATCAGCCCTTCGCCCTGGAAGCGATCGAGGTGCTGCTGGAATCGCGGCCCGACATCGCCCAGGTGGCGTGCTTCGACACGGCCTTTCACCACACGGTGCCGCAGGTCGAGCAGATGCTGCCGCTGCCCTACGAAGCCTGGGAGCGGGGCTTGCGCCGCTACGGTTTTCACGGCCTGTCGTACGAATACCAGTCGCTGGTGCTGGAACAGCGCTTCGGTGCTGTCGCGCGCGGCAAGGTCATCGTCGCGCACCTGGGCAGCGGCGCCAGCCTGTGCGCCATGCAGAATTTGCACAGCGTGGCCACGACCATGGGCTTTTCCGCGCTTGACGGCCTGATGATGGGCACGCGCTGCGGTTCGCTCGATCCGGGTGCGGTGATCTACCTGATGGAGATCGAAAAACTGTCGCTGGAAAAAGTGGCGCATGTGCTGTACCACGAGTCTGGCTTGCTGGGCGTGTCGGGTGTGTCGGCCGATCCGCCCGTGCTGCTGGCGCAGCAGGACCGGCAGGATGCCACGGGCGAGCGCATCCGCGCCGCGCTGGCGTTATATATCCGCCGCATCGTGCGCGAGATTGGCGCCCTGACGGCCGTGCTGGGCGGACTGGACCTGCTGGTGTTTACGGCCGGTATCGGCGAGCACAGCGCTGAACTGCGCCAGCGCATCTGCGCCGAGCTGGGTTTTGTTGGCCCCCTGCTCGACGCGCAGGCCAATGCGCGCAACGCCAGCCGCATTTCCAGCGATGCCAGCCGCATCGTGGTGGGCGTGGAGCCGGCCAATGAAGAGTGGGTGGCGGCACGCCACGCGGCCCTGGCCGTGAGTGCATGAGGCGCCGACAGCGCTATCGCAGACGATGGGAAGTTTGCCGAATGGCACATATTTTCTGTTGAGTGCGCTAACGCACTGTGTGGTTTGCCAGTTATCTTTACTATGAAGTCATGCCATTGCGCTACATCAGGAAGCAGCGCGATGCCTGGCAAATTTTGAACATTTTGCCCGCCTTTAGTAAAAATAACTCGAATCCCTATTGAAAGGTCATCCATGAACAAATTACTCGCCGCACTCATCGCCACCCTGTTTGCTACCGCCGCCTTCGCTCAAACCGCACCGGCTACCGAAGCCGTCATGAAAGCCCAGGCTTCCGCGCAAAAAGACGTCAACAAGGCTGCCGCTTCGGAAGCCAAAGTCGATGCCAAGGCTGACGCCAATGTCGCCAAGGCCGAAATGAAGGCCGACGAAAAGAAAGCCGACGCCCAGCACAAGGCGAATAAAACCAAGGCCAAGGCACACGACAAAGTCCTCAACGCCGATGCGGAAGACAAGATGAAAGCGGAAGCCAAGGCGGATAAAACCGATGCCAAGGCTGATGCGAAAGCGACCAAGGCTGCCGTGAAAGCGAACGTCAAGGTCGCCAAGGAAAAAGTGGAAGCGAACGCTGATAAAGCCCTCGCCGCCACCAAGACGGAAGAAGCCAAGGCCAAGGCAGACGCTGAAGTCAAGGCCGCCGCCGCCAAGTAATTCCCCGTTTGCGGGCCACGGCCTGCAAGCCCCAAAGACAGCTTCGGCTGTCTTTTTTTCGTCGGCCACTTTTCTGTGGCACCGCTGGCCAGTCTTGATCTGGCGCAAATGCTCCTCTTTTCGCCGTGCCATAGTGAATTGGCAAACAGACGAGGGAGACATCATGAGCAGCGCTCAATCGAAGAAATTACCGTCCACCGGTTCGGCGGAAGGCAGGCCAGCCATGTCCGCCATGCAGTCCATGCCGGTCGAAGGTGAGCTGCAGGCCGGCGCTGATGCGACGGGCGGCGTTGCGGGCGGTGGTGGCATGGGCGGCGGGAGTGGCGGCAGTGGCGGTGACGGGGGCCAGGGTGGCGCTACGCCGCAGACGCGCACCTGCGCCACGATGGACGTGCATCGCTGCCTGCTGACCGACGATCCATCTTATGCGAACGTGCGCGCCGAGATCGAAAACCTGGCCGGATTGTACGAGGGTGACGCCAGCATTGCAGGGCGTTCCGGCGTGACGCAGATACCGGTGGTGGTGCACGTGGTGTGGAATGCGGCCGCGCAGAATATTTCGGATGCGCAGATCGCCAGCCAGATCGATGTGCTCAATCGTGACTTCCGGCGCGTCAATCCGGATGTGAATGGCACGCCGGCGCCGTTTCTGCCGCTGACGGCCGATGCGCGCGTGGCGTTTGCGCTGGCCACGATCGATCCGCATGGCGCGGCCACCAGCGGCATAGAGCGGCGCCAGACGACGGTGCCATCCTTTGGCGCGGACGATGCCGTCAAGTCGCAGGCGACGGGCGGCATGGATGCCTGGCCGGCCGACAGTTACCTGAATGTATGGGTGTGCCAGCTCGGTGGCGGCTTGCTGGGCTACGCGCAGTTTCCCGGCGGTCCGGCCGCCACCGATGGCGTGGTGATCCTGCAATCGGCCTTTGGCACGACCGGCACGGCGGCGCCACCGTTCCACCTGGGGCGCACGGCCACGCATGAAATCGGCCACTGGCTTAACCTGAACCATATCTGGGGCGACGACGGCACCGGGTGCTCGGGCTCGGACAACGTGGCCGACACGCCCAACCAGGGCGGTCCGAACACGGGCCAGCCTGTATTCCCCCACGTTTCCTGCAGCAACGGGCCGAATGGCGACATGTACATGAACTACATGGATTACGTCGACGATACCGCCATGTTCATGTTTACGGCGGGGCAGGTGACGCGCATGCAGGCTTGTCTCGATGGCCCGCGCGCCAGCATCGGCAGCGGGACGGGCGGCACGGCTGCCACGCCGCGCCAGAGTTCCTCTCCCGTCGTGGCCTGGGGCCGAACCGCCTCGATGTCTTCGTCATCGACACGGACCGGGCCCTCACGGCCTGGTCGCCCTCCATGAGCGCTTATGAAGGCCTGGGCGGCGTGGTATGGTGTTTCAGACGTCAATGTGTTCAACGGGAGGCGGCATGCACGGCATGACAACGGCACTGCCCAGCGGTAGCTGGACGCATTCCTTCGAGGAGGATGCAGACGGTATCGCGGTGTACCGGCCCACGGCCACATTCGCCTTTCCGCCCAGCCGCAAGGGGCGCAAGGTACTGGATTTTGGCGCGCCCGCCGGCGCCATGGCGCAAGGGGAGGCGACATTGACGTCGATGGCGCCCGGCCCCGATGACCGTCCGCGCGCCGGCCCAGCGACCCGGCTGCGGCCCCTGGGCTTGGGCCGTTATGCACTCAGTGATCCCGCCGGCGCGCAAGACGTGATCGATATCGTTGAAGCGACGCCCGAGGTGCTGCGCCTGTCGTGGCCTTAAGGCGTATCGCGCAGTTTGTGCGCGAGCGCCGTGCGGTTGCCCACGTCCAGCTTCTGGTAAATCGCATGCAGCTGGTTGCGTACGGTGGCTGGCGACTTGCCCAGTTCCCGGGCGATGCTTTTATACGGCAAGCCTTCGGCCGCCATGGCCGCCACCAGCCGTTCGGCCGGGGTCAAGCGCTGCATGGCAGCCCGCCTGGAACGTTGTTTGTCATCCTTGCTCTCCTGTTCGTGGGCGGCATGCCGGTGGCATGCCTGCAGGGATAACGCGAACGCGGTGAGTATCTGTAAAACTATCTGTAAAATTTTTTTCTGCTGCCGGTGCGCGGCGATGGACGAAAAAAAAGACAGGCGAACCTGTCTTTTCGTCTGGTGCGATGGCGATCAGCCGATGGCCGCCATGGACACCGGTTTCAGCTTGGCCGCCAGTGCCTTGCCTTTTTTCGCGCGCTTGCCGAAGTGCTCGGCCAGGGCGGTGGCGCCCAGCGACGCATCCTGCGGTTTCGAGGCACGGCCGATGCCCGAGACGACGACGCCGCGCTGGGTGATCGGCTGCACGGCAAGCATCTTGTCCTTGGCATCGAGGTCGATCAGCTTGACACCGGTGCCGCCCTTGGACAGGGTTTTCATTTCATCCAGGCCGAACACCAGCAGGCGCGCGCCTTGCGTCAAACAGGCCAGGGCGCTGGCCGCCTCGGGGATGACTTTCGGCGCCAGGGGCACGTCACCGTCGTCCAGGGTGATGAAGGCCTTGCCGCCTTTCAGGCGGCTGCTCATGTCGCCAGCCTTGGCGATGAAGCCGTAGCCGGCGCTGGACGCCAGCAGCAAGCTGGTGGCGCCATTGCCCGCAAAATAGTGCAAGATACGCACGGCATTGCCCGGCGTGCCGCCGCTCAGGTCGCACAAGGTCGTGATCGGCACGCCGTCGCCGCGCGCGTTGGGTAGCGCCGAGACAGGAACCGAGTAAATCCTGCCGTTGTTGCCAAAGCCAAGCAGGGTGTCGACCGTGCGGCATTCGAAGGCGCCATGCAGGGTATCGCCCGCCTTGAAGGTGAACTGCGCCGCATCGTGGCCGATGCCGGTGCGCGCGCGCACCCAGCCTTTTTCCGAAATGATGACGGTGACCGGCTCATCGACGACCTTCTGTTCCGCCACGGCTTTCTGCGCTTCCTCGATCAGAGTGCGGCGCGCGTCGCCGAACTGCTTGGCGTCCGCTTCGATCTCGCGGATGATGGCGCGCTTCATCGAGCCCGGGTTGTCGAGCAGGTCTTGCAAGGATTTTTCTTCCTTGCGCAGCTCGGCCAGTTCCTGCTGGATCTTGAGCGTTTCCAGGCGTGCCAGCTGGCGCAAGCGGATTTCCAGGATATCGTCGGCCTGGCGTTCGGACAGATTGAACGCCTCGATCAGGGCCGCCTTCGGTTCATCCGAATTGCGGATGATCTGAATCACCTTGTCGATATTGAGCAGGATCGCTTCGCGCCCTTCCAGAATATGGATGCGGTCCTTGACCTTGCCCAGCTTGTAGCCAGTGCGGCGCGTGACGGTCTCGAAGCGGAAGTCGATCCACTCGCGCAGGATGTCGCCCAGCCCTTTTTGGCGCGGGCGTCCATCGCCGCCTATCATCACCAGGTTGATCGAGGTCGACGATTCCAGCGAGGTGTGCGCCAGCAGCATCAGCATGAATTCCGTCTGGTCCTGGTTCTTCGACTTCGGCTCGAACACCAGGCGCACCGGCGCGGCGCGCCCCGATTCGTCGCGGATGGTGTCTAGCGAATTGAGGATCAGTGCCTTCAGGGCCACTTGGTCGGGCGACAGTGCCTTCTTGCCCAGCTTGATCTTCGGATTCGTCAGTTCCTCGATTTCTTCCAGCACTTTTTGCGACGAGGTGCCCGGCGGCAGTTCCGTCACGACGGCTTGCCACTGGCCGCGCGCCAGTTCCTCGATCTTCCAGCGAGCGCGTACCTTCATGCTGCCACGACCGCTCGCATACATGTCCTGGATCTGCGACGGCGGCGTGATGATCTGGCCGCCACCGGGGAAGTCCGGGCCGGGAATGATGGCCATCAGTTCGGCATGCGTCATCTTCGGATCGCGGATCATGGCGACAGCTGCTTTCGCCACTTCCGCCAGGTTGTGCGACGGGATTTCCGTCGCCAGGCCCACCGCGATACCGGAGGCGCCATTCAGCAGTACCATCGGCAGGCGCGCAGGCAGCAGCTTCGGTTCTTCCGTCGAACCATCGTAATTGGGCTGGAAATCCACCGTGCCCATGCCGATTTCATCCATCAGCAGTTTGGCGATCGGCGTCAGACGCGCTTCCGTGTAACGCATGGCAGCCGCACCATCGCCATCGCGCGAGCCGAAGTTGCCCTGGCCATCGATCAGCGGGTAGCGCAGCGAGAAATCCTGCGCCATGCGCACCAGCGCGTCGTACACGGACTGGTCGCCGTGCGGATGCAATTTACCCAGCACGTCGCCGACCACGGCCGCCGATTTGCGCGGCTTCGCGGTGGAATTCAAGCCCAGCTCATTCATCGCATACAGGATGCGGCGCTGCACGGGCTTCTGGCCGTCGCACACGTCGGGCAGGGCGCGGCCCTTGACGACGGAGATGGCGTAATCAAGATAGGCGCGCTCGGCAAAGGTGGAAAGGGTCAGCGCTTCGCCGTCGAATACCGGTTCATCCGGCTCGATTGGCTCTGGCTGGGCATCGTCAAATAAATTGGTTTGTGTGGACATGGCGCTTGTTTCAGTATGAAGTAGTGGCGTTTGAATTCTTGGGACCGATTATGACAGCCCGCTTGCTTGTGCGGACCTGCGCTGCTGCAGATACAGATGACGCACGGTGAAATACAGGACAGACAGCGCCAGTACGGCGCTCAGCTTGATGATGGCCTGGTCTGGCGGGCCACCGGGCTGGCTGGCGAGCAGGAAGGTGGCGGCTGCGGGCGCGATGACCAGTGGCCACGCGGCGCGCCAGTTCAGTTCGAAAGGCGCAAACAGCATGCCGATGCAGGACCAGACAAACAGCATGGCACCGAGCACATGCGCTGGCGCGGCGTGCAGATACGTGGCCAGGAATGCGATGGCGCAGCCGACTATCCAGGCTGTGCGCAGGCGCGGCAGGAAGTGCGTCTGCCCGCCGCAATCGACATATAGTCCCGCCATCGAGCGCAGCGCCAGCACCTGCACGCAGAACAGCAGCATGATGCCGTCGCTCATTGCCAGTCCGGTATCGGCCTTGTCCAGCGTGAAAACCATGGTTGCCGCAAAGGCGATCAGGATGCAGGCCAGCAGGCGTCCGCGCAGCAGCGCGTAGTTGGTTTTCGCCGCCAGCAGCGCCGTGAGGCACAGTCCCACCGAGGTGGCGATGCGCAGCGGCGCGCCAGGCGCGGGCAGCAATAGCAGCAGTGCCAGGCACAGGAACGGCATGAGCCAGCCCAATTGCCCCAGGCCTGGGTGCCTGCTCAGCACTGGCAGGCAGGCGTGCAGCTCCTCGCCCAAGGAGGCCATCCAGGCATGGGCGGGCGCCGGCTTTTGCCATGCGTTCATGGCCAGGAGCAGGAACGCCAGTGCCTGGAAGCCCAGCAGGCTGGCATAGGCAGCCGTGTCGCCCAGCTTGAGACCGGCCGCATCGAGCACGCCAGCGAGCATGAAGTGCAGCACGAAACCCAGGCCGCCCGAAGCGAGCGCCGTCTGCTTGAAGTAGCGCTTGGCATGGACGGCCTGTTCCCATTGCTCGAACAGGTCCGTATCGAGTTTGTAGGCCAGCATCTCGGCGTGCTGCCAGCGTATCGCGTGCAGCAGCTCGCGCAGCTGCAGCGTAAATTTTTGGTCGAACAGCTGGCGCGCGTAGGCCGATGGCTGCTGCTGCGACATGATGCAGTCCAGGCCCGGGTAGCTGTCGCGGTTGTCGCTGAAATGGTCGAACGAGCGGTCCGCCCGATAGCGCTGCACGGCGCTGCGCACCAGATCCGCATGGCTGCGCGTCAGGTAGGAAAAATCGTGGTTCCAGCCCAGCTGCTCGAACAGGGCCTGGCGCAACCCCAGGTCATAGCCGGCGCTGGCGCAGTAGCGCAGCGCGCACAGCTCGAATTCCTCGCGCACGTCGAGGTTTAGCATGGCGTCGTCCTGCAGCATGCCGGCCAGCACGTCGCTGGCATCCGCGTGCCGCGCCAGCTCCAGGCAGCCTTGCCACAGCATGGCCGCTTCCTGCGCCGGGTCGATGGCAACCATGCCCCATTGTTCAGGGGGGCGGAACTGCTCTTGCGCGGCTTCGTCGATCACGCCCCACAGGTCGGCCGGTTCCATGGGCGGCGCTTCTGGCACTTCCGCCGCTTCAGCTTCAGCCGATTGCGGTTCCTGCAGCTCCACAGCAAACCGGGACGCATGGCGCAGCGCGTATTCATATGCCTCGCGCAGTTCCTGGAAGGCGGCCGGATCGTCTTCGGGACGCGTCACCTTCAAGCGTTTCGCATACGCGCGCTTGAGGGCGCGCTCGTCGCCGGTCGGCTGCGTGCCCAGGATATCCCACAGGCTGCGCTGTTCCTTGTGCATGCCGCCGTCCATTTACAGGAAGCTCTCGCTCTCGACCTGGCGCAACACTTCGTCGAGCGCCTGGCGCGCCTTGCGAATGGTGTTCGGGTCCTGCGTTTCCAGCGCCGCCTGGAAATTGGCCGTGTGGGCCGCCAGGTACTGGCGTACGTCGCCCAGCGACTGTTCGTACAGGCGGTCGGCGCGCGTGACCAGGGTGCGGTTTTCCATCTGCTCGCGCGGATGGATCTTCAGGTCAGCCAATTCCGCAAAGCGCTGCTCGATCTGTTCCGGCGTCATCACGCCCGCGTTGTCGCTGATGATCATCTTGTGGCGTTCCTGCGTGGCCAGCACCGTCACTTCCGCTTCCAGTACGCCGCTGACGTCGTAGGTGAAGCGCACGTCGATGCCGATCTCGCCGGCCTTTTTCGCCGGTATCGGGAAGCTGATCTTGCCGAGGAAAACGTTGTCGGCCACCAGGCGCGATTCGCCCTGGAAGATCGCCACGTTGATTTCCTTCTGGTTGTCGTGGATGGTGGTGATGTTTTCCGTGCGCGAAACGGGCACCACGGAATTGCGCTCGATGATGGGCAGGTAATGCCCGCCTTCATACTGGTTCGCGCCGACCTGGCGCGAAATCGAAATGCCCAGCGAGTACGGCGCCACGTCCGTCATGACCACTTCGTCGAGGGCCGCGTCGCGCATCTTGAGGCCAGCCTGCACGGCGGCGCCCAGCGCCACGGCTTCGTCCGGGTCGAGGTGGATGGCGGGGAAGCGGCCGAACATGCGCGAGACGAGTTTACGCACCAGCGGCATGCGCGTGGCGCCGCCGGCCAGCACCACTTCATTCAATTCAGCAGCGCGGATGGTGGCGTCGCGCAGCGCCCGCTCCACGGGCAGGCGCAAGCGTGCCAGCAAGGGCTCGCACAGCTGCGCCAGTTTGTCTTCGCTGATCTCCCAGCTGTATTCCTTGTCCTGGTAGCGCGTGGCCATGCGCGCGGACGGCTGGTCCGACAGCAGGCGCTTGACGCGCTCGGCCTCGTCGCGCAGCAGTTGCTGCTGGCGCGGGTCGAACAAACGGCTGCCGGCCGCGTCGCGCAAGCCGCTGCCTTCCAGGAAGGCGTCGACCAGTACTGTGACAAAGTCTTCGCCGCCCAGAAAATTGTCGCCGGCCGAGGCGCGCACTTCCATCACGCCTTCGAACAGCTCCAGGATCGACACGTCAAACGTGCCGCCGCCCAGGTCGAAGACGAGGAATTTGCTTTCCTGTTCCTTGTCGCGGATACCGTAGGCCAGTGCGGCGGCCGTCGGTTCGTTCAGCAGCCGCTCCACGCGCAAGCCCGCCAGCTGGCCAGCGATGCGCGTGGCCTTGCGCTGCGCATCGCTGAAATACGCGGGCACGGTGATGATGGCTTCCTCGACCTTGTGGTCCAGGAAAGCTTCGGCATCTTCCTTCAGCGCGCGCAGCACCATCGACGACAGCTCTTCCGGACGAAATTGCTGCGTGCCGAGGGTGATTTTCTTTTCGCTGCCCATGTAGCGTTTGAAGACGGCGGCCGTCAACTGAGGGTGCGTCTGCAGGCGCTCGCGCGCGGCGCGGCCCACCAGCACGGTGCCGTCGTCATCGATGCTGACGCACGACGGCGTCAGGTGTTCGCCCAGCGCATTCGGGATGATGCAAGCCTTGCCGTCGCGCCAGATGGCGACCAGGCTGTTGGTGGTGCCCAGGTCGATACCGATGATCATCAGATATCCGCCTCCGCCTCATTGCCGTGTTCCTCGATCCAGGCGCGGCGTCCGGCCGCTTCGCCTTTACCCATCAACATATTGAAGCGGGAGGCCGAGGCCATGTGGTCGACTTCCCCTAGCGTGACAGGCAGCAAGCGGCGCGTGTCCGGGTTCATCGTCGTTTCCCATAGCTGCTCGGCGTTCATCTCGCCCAGGCCCTTGAAGCGCGAGATCGACCAGGCGCCCTGTTTCACGCCTTCCTTGCGCAGCTTGTCCTCGATGGCGACCAGTTCGCCGTCGTCGAGCGCGTAGATCTTCTGCATCGGCTTCTTGCCGCGCGCCGGCGCGTCCACGCGGTACAGGGGCGGGCGGGCGATGCAGATGTGGCCCTTGTTGATCAGGACCGGGAAGTGCTTGAAGAACAGGGTCAGCAGCAGTACCTGGATGTGCGAGCCGTCCACGTCCGCGTCGGACAGGATGCAGATCTTGCCGTAGCGCAGGCCGGACAGGTCCGGCGAGTCGCCCACGCTGTGCGGATCGACGCCGATGGCCACGGCAATGTCGTGGATCTCGTTATTGGCGAACAGGCGGTCGCGGTCCGTCTCCCACGAGTTCAAGACCTTGCCGCGCAGGGGCAGGATCGCCTGGAATTCCTTGTCGCGGCCCATCTTGGCCGAGCCGCCCGCCGAGTCGCCCTCGACGAGGAACAGTTCATTGCGCGTGATGTCCGACGATTCGCAGTCAGTCAGCTTGCCCGGCAGGACAGCCACGCCCGAGGATTTTTTCTTTTCCACTTTTTGCAGCGAGCGCTGGCGCGACTGCGCCTGCTTGATCACCAGATCGGCCAGCTTCTTGCCGTAGTCGACGTGCTGGTTCAGCCACAGTTCCAGCGGCGGCTTGGTGAAGGTCGACACCAGGCGTACGGCGTCGCGCGAGTTCAGGCGTTCCTTGATCTGGCCCTGGAATTGCGGGTCCAGCACCTTGGCCGACAGCACGAAGGAAGCGCGCGCGAACACGTCTTCCGGCAGCAGCTTCACGCCTTTCGGCAGCAGCGAGTGCATTTCGACGAAGTTTTTCACGGCGCCGAACAGGCCGTCGCGCAAGCCCGATTCGTGCGTGCCGCCATTCGAGGTGGGAATCAGGTTGACATACGATTCGCGCACGATGGCGCCTTCTTCCGTCCACGCCACCACCCAGGCCGCGCCTTCGCCTTCGGCAAAGCCTTCCGAGTCCGGGCCCGCGTACTGCGCGCCTTCGAACAGGGGAATCAGGGTTTCGCCATTCGATACCTGCGCCAGCGTTTCGGTCAGGTAGCCGCGCAAGCCTTCCGCGTACTGCCAGGTCTGCGTGTCGCCGGTTTTCGCGTTGGTCAGGGTGACGGTGACGCCGGGCAGCAGCACGGCTTTCGAGCGCAGCAGGCGTTGCAGCTCCGTTTGCGAGATATTCGGCGAATCAAAATATTTTGCGTCGGGCCAGGCCGTCACGCGCGTGCCCGACTTCTTGCCATCGCGCGGGGCGGGGCGGGAACTCAGGGGTTCGATCACATCGCCATGCGCAAACACCATGTGATGCAAGCCGTTGCCGTCGCTTTCCTTGCGCCAGACGGTGATTTCCAGGCGCGTGGACAGTGCATTGGTGACGGATACGCCGACGCCGTGCAAGCCGCCCGAGAAGGCGTAGGCGCCGCCCGAACCCTTGTCGAACTTGCCGCCCGCGTGCAGCCGTGTAAACACGATTTCCACTGTCGGCACGCCTTCTTCCGGGTGCAGGCCGACGGGAATGCCGCGGCCATTGTCTTCGACGGTGATGCTGCCATCCGCGTTTTGCGTGACGGCGATATGCGTGCAATGACCGCCCAGCGCTTCGTCGGAGGCATTGTCGATCACTTCCTGAATGATGTGCAGCGGATTTTCAGTGCGGGTGTACATCCCCGGGCGCTGCTTGACCGGTTCCAGTCCTTTCAGGACACGGATGGATGATTCGCTGTAGTCGGATGCTGGTTTTTTAGTGGCCATACGTGTTCAAGCTAAGTAAAGACAGTGGTTGGAACGCCAGGCCAGGGCACTGCGGGGCGCAATGACAGCGGCGGCGATAACTGTATGAATATACAGTATATCCCGTCCAGCGTCACTGGGGGAGGGCAGTGCGGCAGGCTTGGCGTCCTTGTGCGGACGCTCGCGCATTCTATCTTGTCCGGCGGGCAATAGCGCTACTCCAAGGCAACAACAGTGCGCCGTGCGCGTGGTTTTGCGCCCATTGTGGCCGATTTTATGCGCCAAGACCCCCGTTTTTACATCTTGTTTACAGCTGCCTCCCCAGTCTTTACGAATTTTTTAGACCCTTTTGGCTAATCTGCTCACTATCAAAACAAACCTGTGTGAGGGTGGGAATGGATATCGTGTATCTCGGCTTGATTGCCGTGTTTTTCGTCGTGGTGGCCGGCTTTGCCGTCGCCTGCGACAAATTAGGGAGCGTCAAATGAACGCGTTTTATGTGCTGGGTGCCGTCGTGTCGGCTGGCCTGCTGGTGTACCTGCTGGTAGCACTGCTGAAGGCGGAGGAACTGTGATGACGACGCAATCGATACTGTTATTGGTGGCCTTCCTGGCCGTGCTGCTGGCCGCCGCCTATCCGCTGGGCCAGTACATGGCCAAGGTGGCCGGGGACGGCCCCGTGCGCGGCCTGGGCTGGCTGCAAAAACTGGAAAACCTGCTGTACCGCTGGTCCGGCCTTCCTGCCGACAAGGCCATGGGCTGGAAAAGCTATGCCATCGCCCTGATCGTGTTCAACGCGCTCGGCGCCATCTTCATGTATGGCCTGCAGCGCCTGCAGGGCTTCCTGCCTTTGAATCCCCAGGGACTCGGCGCAGTCAGCCCTGATTCTTCGTTCAATACCACCGTCAGCTTTGTCACCAATACCAACTGGCAAGGCTACGGCGGCGAACAGACCATGAGTTACCTGACCCAGATGCTGGGCATGACGTGCCAGAATTTCTTTTCGGCGGCCACCGGCATTACCGTGATCTTCGCGCTGGTGCGCGGCTTCGCTTCGCGTTCTGGCAAATCGATCGGCAATTTCTGGGTCGATTTGGTGCGTGCCACCCTGTATATCCTGCTGCCGTTGTCGCTGGCCCTGTCCGTGGCTTTCATGGGCGAAGGCATGATCCAGAATTTTTCCGCCTACAAGGAAGTGACCCTGCTCGACCACGTGGCGTATGCAACGCCGAAAGTGGCGCTTGACGGCCAGCCTGTGCTGGACGCGGCAGGACAGCCCGTGATGGAAGCCCAGGTGGCCAAGACGCAGATGATCGCCATGGGTCCCGTCGCGTCGCAGGAGTCGATCAAGCTGCTGGGCACGAATGGCGGTGGCTTCTTTAATGCCAACTCCTCGCATCCGTACGAAAATCCAAGTGCGCTGTCGAACTTCCTGCAGATGCTGGCCATCTTCCTCATTCCCGCCGGCCTGTGCTTCACCTTTGGCCGCATGGTGGGCGACCTGCGCCAGGGCTGGGCCGTGCTGGCCGCGATGACGCTGATCTTTGTCGTCATGACGGCCGGCGTCATGAGCGCCGAGCAGCAAGCCAATCCCGCCTTGCAAGCCCTGGGCGTGGACCAGCAGGCCAGCAGCCTGCAATCGGGCGGCAATATGGAAGGCAAGGAAACGCGCTTCGGCATCAGCTCATCGACTCTGTTCGCGGCGGTGACGACGGCGGCATCGTGCGGCGCCGTCAATTCCATGCACGACTCCTACATGCCCCTGGGCGGCATGGTGCCGTTGCTGCTGATGCAGTTCGGCGAAGTGATTTTCGGCGGCGTGGGCACGGGCTTGTACGGCATGCTGATGTTCGCCATCCTGGCCGTCTTCATCGCCGGCCTGATGATAGGCCGCACGCCTGAATACCTGGGCAAGAAAATCCAGGCGCATGAAATGAAGATGGTGTCGCTGGCCATCCTGATCACGCCAGCCCTGGTATTGGCGGGTACGGCGATCGCCGTGATGGTCGAACCTGGGAAGATCGGCGTGGCCAATCCGGGCGCGCATGGCTTTTCCGAAATCCTGTACGCCTTCACTTCTGCGGCCAACAACAATGGCAGCGCGTTTGCCGGACTGTCCGCCAACACGCCGTTCTACAACGTGATGCTGGCGATCGCCATGTGGTTCGGCCGCTTCGGCGTGATCGTGCCCGTGCTGGCGGTGGCCGGTTCGCTGGCGGCCAAGCAGCGCCTGTCGGCCAATGCCGGCACCATGCCCACGCACGGCCCCATGTTCATCGGCCTGCTGATCGGCGTTGTCGTGCTCGTCGGCGTTCTTAATTACGTTCCCGCGCTGGCCCTCGGCCCGATCGTCGAACATCTGCAACTTTTCATCAAATAAGAGGCTACCATGTCACGCACAAGCCTGACCTTGTTCGATTCCGCATTGATCGGCCCTGCCATCGTCGATGCGTTCAAAAAACTCGACCCCCGCACGCAGTGGCGCAGCCCCGTGATGTTCGTCGTCTACGTGGGCAGCATCATCACGACCCTGCTGGCCATCCAGGCCCTGAATGGCCAGGGCGAGGCGCCATTCGGCTTCATCGTCGCCATTGCCGTGTGGCTATGGTTTACCGTGCTGTTCGCCAACTTCGCCGAAGCACTGGCCGAAGGCCGCAGCAAGGCGCAGGCGGCCTCGCTGCGCGCCCTCAAGCAGACGGTGATGGCAAAGAAAATGCAAACGCCGAAGTACGGCACCTCCTGGCTGCCCACGTCAGCGACCGACCTGCGCAAGGGCATGACGGTGCTGGTCGAGGCGGGTGACGTGATTCCCGCCGACGGCGAAGTGACGGCCGGCGTGGCCTCCGTCGACGAGAGCGCCATCACGGGCGAATCGGCGCCCGTCATCCGCGAATCGGGCGGCGACTTTTCCGCCGTCACGGGCGGCACCCGCGTGCTGTCGGACTGGCTGCTGGTGCGCGTCTCCGTCAACCCCGGCGAAGCGTTCATCGACCGCATGATCGCCATGGTCGAAGGCGCCAAGCGCCAGAAGACACCGAACGAGATCGCCCTGACGATTTTATTGGTAGCCCTGTCGATCGTGTTCCTGATCGTCACCGTGACCTTGCTGCCGTACTCGCTGTTTTCCGTGGCGGCGGCCGGCAGCCAAGGTGTGACAAGTTCGCCGGTGTCGATCACCGTGCTGATCGCGCTGCTCGTGTGCCTGATTCCGACCACTATCGGCGGTCTGCTGTCCGCCATCGGCGTGGCCGGCATGAGCCGCATGATGCAGGCCAATGTGATCGCCACCTCTGGCCGCGCCGTGGAAGCGGCAGGCGATGTGGACGTGCTGCTGCTCGATAAAACGGGCACCATCACCCTGGGCAACCGCCAGGCTTCCAGCTTCGTGCCGGCGCCCGGCGTGACGGAACAGCAACTGGCTGATGCGGCGCAACTGGCGTCGCTGGCCGATGAAACGCCGGAAGGGCGCAGCATCGTCGTGCTGGCCAAGCAGAAGTTCAATATCCGCGAACGCGAGATGGCCAGCCTGCAAGCCACCTTCGTGCCCTTCACGGCGCAGACGCGCATGAGCGGCGTGGATATCCCGGGCGAGCAGCAGGTGCGCCAGCTGCGCAAGGGCGCTGCCGACTCCATGAAAAAGTACGTGGAAGCGCTGGGCCAGCCGTATCCAGCCGAGGTGGGGCGCGCCGTCGACGATATCGCGCGCCGCGGCAGCACGCCGTTGGTGGTGGTCGACGATGGGCGCGTCATGGGCGCCGTGGAACTGAAGGATATCGTCAAGGGCGGCATCAAGGAGCGCTTCGCGGAATTGCGCCGCATGGGTATCAAGACCGTCATGATCACGGGCGACAACAAGCTGACGGCCGCTGCGATTGCCGCCGAAGCGGGCGTGGACGATTTCCTTGCCGAAGCGACGCCGGAAGACAAGCTGAAACTGATTCGCAGCTATCAGTCCGAAGGCCGCCTGGTGGCGATGACGGGCGATGGTACCAATGATGCGCCCGCACTGGCCCAGGCCGACGTGGCCGTGGCCATGAATTCTGGCACGCAGGCGGCCAAGGAGGCGGGCAATATGGTGGATCTCGATTCGAACCCCACCAAGCTGCTGGAAATCGTTGAAATCGGCAAGCAGATGCTGATGACGCGCGGTTCGCTGACGACGTTCTCGATTTCGAACGACATCGCCAAGTACTTCGCCATCATCCCGGCCGCCTTCGTGGGCACCTATCCGCAATTGAAGGCGCTCGACATCATGCACCTGGCCAGCCCCGCCTCGGCCATCATGTCGGCCGTGATTTTCAATGCGCTGATCATCGTCGTGCTGATCCCCCTGGCGTTAAAAGGCGTGCAATACCGGGCCATCGGCGCGGCCAGCCTGTTGCGCCGCAACCTGCTGATCTACGGCCTGGGCGGCATCATCCTGCCCTTCATCGGGATCAAGCTGATCGACATGCTGCTGTCCGCACTCAATTTAGTCTAAAGGAACCATCATGAGCACTATCGTACGTCCCGCCCTGGTCCTGTTTGCCGCGTTGACCGTGATCTGCGGCGTCGTCTATCCATTTGCCACGGCCGGCATTGGCCAACTGGCTTTCAACGATGAAGTCAACGGCAGCATCGTCGAGCGGGATGGCCGCCCTGTCGGCTCGATGCTGATCGGCCAGTCCTTCACCTCGCCCAAGTATTTCTGGGGCCGGCCATCGGCCACCGCGCCGATGGCGAATAACGGCGCCGGTTCGGGCGGCTCGAATATGGGACCGGCCAATCCGGCCCTGGTGGACGCAGTGAAGGCGCGCATCGCCGCCCTGAAGGAAGCCGACCCTGGCAACACGCGCGCCATCCCCATCGACCTGGTGACGGCATCGAGCAGCGGCCTGGACCCGGAAATCAGCCTGGCCGGCGCCCTGTACCAGGCACCGCGCGTGGCCCGCGTGCGCGCCATGCCGCTGGCCCAGGTGGAAAACGCCATCGCCAAGGTGCAGAAAACCGCGTATATCGGCTTTTTCGGCGAACCGCGTGTGAATGTGCTGGAACTGAATCTGGCGCTCGATGCGGCCGCAAAGTAAGATGATACCGGGGTCAGACCCGTCGGGTCTGACCCCGGCCCTTGTTCTTGGGCTAATCGACAATTAAAAGATATCCATGCTCCCCAACGACAGCCAACGCCCCGATCCTGATGCCCTGCTGGCACAAGTGCAGGCGCAGGAAAAGAAAGCCGCGCGCGGCCGGCTGCGCATCTATTTTGGCGCCTCGGCCGGCGTCGGCAAGACCTACGCGATGCTGGCCGCCGCCCGCAAATTGCTGGCCGATGGCCAGGACTTGCTGGTGGGCGTGGTGGAGACGCATGGGCGCCTGGATACGGCGGCCCAGCTTGACGGTTTGCCCGTGCTCCCCCTGAAGGCCATCGAGTACCGGGGCAAGACCCTGTTCGAGTTCGACCTGGACGAGGCCTTGTTGCGCGCGCCCTCGCTGATACTGATGGATGAACTGGCCCACTCGAACGTGGCCGGTTCGCGCCATCCGAAGCGCTGGCAGGATGTCGAGGAATTGCTGGCGGCCGGTATCGACGTGCTCTCCACCGTGAATGTGCAGCACCTGGAAAGCCTCAATGATGTAGTGGGCGGCATCACGGGCGTGCGCGTGGCCGAGACCTTGCCCGATACGGTGTTCGACCGCGCCGATGAAGTGGTGCTGGTCGATATCCCCGCTGATGAACTACTGCGCCGCCTGAAGCAGGGCAAGGTGTATCAGCCGCTGCAGGCCGAGCGGGCATCGCAGCATTTTTTCCGCAAGGGTAACCTGATCGCCTTGCGTGAACTGGCCTTGCGCCGCACGGCGGACCGGGTGCAGGACGACGTGCAGGCTTATCGCGTCGAAAAATCCATCAATCCCGTGTGGAAGACGGGGGCAGCGCTGCTGGCCTGCGTGGGACCGCACGCGGGGGGCGAGCACGTGATTCGCAGCACGGCGCGACTGGCTAGCCAGCTGAACGCGGAATGGCACGCGCTGTACGTGGAAACGCCGCGTTTGCAGCGCCTGCCGGCGGGACAGCGCGAACGCATCCTGAAAACCCTGAAACTGGCGCAGGACCTGGGCGCGCGCACGGCCATCGTGCCGTCCGCCGACATCGCCGGCGCCGTGGTCGAGTATGCGCGCAGCGCGAATATTTCGAAAGTCATCGTGGGCCGTGGCCGCGTCGGTGCGCTGGCGCGCCTGTGGCATGTGCCGCCGGCCGTGCGCATGGCCAGCCTGGCGCCCGATATTGACTTGATCGAGGTGGGCTTGCCGCCAGCCGATGTGGCACCCCGGCGCGCGGCGGGCGAGGATGCGGAGGTATCGCGCCGGCCATCGCGCCATTCGCGCTATCTCCTGGCCGCCGGCGCCAGCCTGGCCACGGCCCTCGCCTCGGTCCCCCTGCAACCTTATCTGGACCTGGCCAATATCGCCATGCTGTCCTTGCTGACGGTGGTGCTGGTGGCCGTGCGCCTGGGGCGCGGGCCGGCGGCGCTGGCCAGCCTGGTGGGCGTGGCCAGCTTCGATTTCATCTTCGTGCCACCGCGCTTCTCGTTTGCAGTGGGCGATTTTCAGTATGTGATCACCTTTGGCGTGATGCTGGCCGTGGGCCTGATCACGGGCCACCTGACGGCCGGCCTGCGCTTCCAGGCGCGCGTTGCCTCGAACCGCGAAGCACGCGCCCGCGCCCTGTACGAATTCTCGCGCGAGTTGTCCGGCGTGCTGCAGACGGAGCAGATTTTCGACATCACGAAAAACGCCATCGAACGGGCTTTCCGCGCCCGCGCCACCTTGCTGCTGCCCGATGACGAAGGCAGCTTGCAGACGCCGAACGGCGGCGAGCCGCTGGACATGGGTATCGCTCAGTGGGCCTTCGACCATGCCCAGGCGGCGGGGACGGGCACCGATACCTTGCCGGCTTCACCCATTTTCTACCTGCCGCTGATCGCGCCGATGCGCACGCGGGGCGTGCTGGCGCTGCTGCCGCTCGATGGCGCGCAGCGGGGACGCTGGCTGCTGGTGCCGGAACAGCGCCAGCACCTCGATACCTTTGCCGCCCTGGCAGCCATCGCCCTCGAGCGCGTGCACTATATCGACGTGGCCCAGGGCGCGCTGCTGCAGATGGAGTCCGAACGGCTGCGCAACTCGCTGCTGGCGGCCCTGTCGCACGATTTGCGCACGCCCTTGACGTCGCTGGTGGGGCTGGCCGAATCGCTGGCCTTGTCGCGGCCTGCCTTGTCGCCCGCGCAGCTGGACATGGCGCGCTCGCTGCAGTCCGAAACCGTGCGCATGAGCGCCCTGGTGGCGAACTTGCTGGATATGGCGCGCATCGAGAGTGGCCAGGTGCGCCTGAACCTGCAATGGCAGGCGCTGGAAGAAGTGGTGGGCAGCGCGCTGCGCGCCAGCGGCCCGCAATTGCAGCAGCATGCCGTGCAGACGCAGCTGGCACCGGACTTGCCGCTGGTGCGCTATGACGCCGTGCTGATCGAGCGCGTGCTGTGCAACCTGCTGGAAAACGCAGCGAAGTACACCCCGCCCGGCAGCACCATCACGGTGGCGGCCGGGGCGCATGGCCAGTTCCTGCAGGTGACGGTGTTTGATGATGGTCCCGGCTTGCCGGCCGGCCGCGAAGAAGCCATCTTTGAAAAATTTACGCGCGGCGAGCGCGAATCGAACAAGCCGGGCGTCGGGCTCGGGCTGGCCATTTGCCGCGCCATCGTCGAAGCGCACGGCGGCACCATCCACGCGCAGCCTCACACGCCGGGACAGGGCGCGGCCATCGTCTTCAGCCTGCCGCTGGGCACGCCCCCGGCGCCGCCGGAGATCGAGTTCGATGACGCCAACGACCATGAAACAGGAAAACCAATATGAACGAACCTTCCGCTACCGCCTTGCTGGTCGAGGATGAACCGCAAATCCGCCGCTTCGTGCGCGCCGCGCTGGAAGACGAGGGGTGGCAGATTTTCGAATCGGCCACCATGCAGCGGGGCCTGATCGATGCCGGCACGCGCAGGCCCGACCTGATCGTGCTGGACCTGGGACTGCCCGACGGTGACGGCATCGATTTCATCGGCGACATCCGCAAATGGTCGGCCGTGCCCATCATCGTGCTGTCGGCGCGGGTCGATGAAGACGACAAGATACGCGCGCTGGACGCAGGCGCAGACGATTACCTGACCAAGCCCTTCGGCGTGGGCGAGTTGCTGGCCCGCGTGCGCGCCACCCTGCGCCGCCAGCGCCAGCCCGCCGCCAGCGACGACGGCGTGGTGCAGTTTGGCGACGTACGGGTCGACCTGAAGGACCGCCTGGTGACGCGCAACAAGCAGCTGGTGCACATGACGCCGACGGAATTTCGCTTGCTGTCCGTACTGGTGAAGAACGCGGGCAGGGTGGTCACCAATCCGCAACTGCTGCGCGAAGTGTGGGGGCCGTCAAACAGCGAGAACGGTCACTACCTGCGCATTTACATGGGCCACCTGCGCCAGAAGCTGGAAGCCGATCCGGCCCAGCCGCAGTACCTGCTGACGGAAACGGCCGTCGGCTACCGCTTGCTGCTGCCCCTCTAAACGGCTGTTATCCCCTGTTGTAAAACGGGCGCTGCGCGCGCAGGGGGGACGCTTTACCCATTGTTTTGCAGCGGCGGGCCAGCTGCGCCATGTTGGCAAAGGCCCATACCACCCATGAAGAAGAAAAAACCATGAATAAAATGCTACTTGCACTTGCCCTGGCAACCCCCTTCACAGCCTTGACGGGCAGCCTGGCCCACGCGGACGAGGCCAAACCCGACAACGAAGTCAGCTTCAACGTGGCCGGCGTGTCCGACTACCGTTATCGCGGCATTTCGCAGACGCGTTTGAAACCCGCGCTGCAGGGCGGCGTCGATTATGTCAACAATCCTACCGGCCTGTATGTGGGCGCCTGGGCCTCCACCATCAAGTGGACCAAGGATGCCGGCGGTAGCGGCGACGTGGAAGTGGACCTGTATGCGGGCAAACGCGGCCAGCTGACCACCGATATCGGCTACGACGTGGGTGTGCTCGCGTATGTATATGCGGACAACGGCTTAAAGCACATCGCCGGCCTGGCCGACGCGGACACGCAGGAAGTCTACGGCCAGCTGTCGTATGGCCCTGCCTACATCAAGTATTCGCACGCCGTTTCCAACCTCTTCGGCATCGTCAACAGCAAGAACAGCGGCTACCTGGATATCGGCGCGTCTATCGATCTGACGAACGGCTGGACCGGCAACCTGCATGCGGGCCACCAGAAGGTGAGGAATAACGACGCGTCGAGCTACACGGACTGGAAAGTGGGCGTGACGCGCGATTTCGGCTTTGTTTCGGGCGCGCTGGCCGTGATCGGCACGAACGCGGGCAAGTCGGCCTATGCCTCGCCCGTGAATGGCAAATTCATGGGCAAGACGGCGCTGCAACTGACGGTGAGCAAGACGTTTTAATTGACCGAGGGAGAGGCGGCGAATGCGCCGCCTTTTTCGCGTGCCGAGTCAGGCTTGCAGGTTAAAGACGGCGCAGTACAGTTGCCCCAGGCTTACCACGCGGGCAGCCGGAATCTGCACGGCCAGGGCGTGGGCCGGCGCCGCTTGCGTGTCTGTTGCCAGCAGGACGCGCAGACCGGGATTGCCGCTGCGCGCGTGCGCGATGCGGCGCGCCAGGCCAGCCTGCGCGTCGCCGTCCGCGACACCGTCCAGCGGTACCACCAGCACGCGGGCGGCGATCAGGGCCGAACGGCTGCCCATGGAGTCGCGGCCTTCGCTGTCGATGACGATGTCGTGGTAGCAGTGCACCAGGTGTTCCAGCTCCGGCTGCAAGCCCTTCGCGCTGATGGCGCGCGCCATCAGGCGCGGCCGCGTCAGACTGCCGTGCATGGCGCCGTCGTGCAGGTTCCTCGCTTGCGCCAGCGCTCCCTGGCGCGGATCGGCATCGAGCAGCAATACCTTGCGTCCGGCCAGCGCGCGCGAGGCGGCCAGCCGTCCGGCCAGGATGGATTTCTCCATTCCCCCGCGTTCATCCGTGATGGCGATGATCATCTTGGCGCACGGCTGGCATGATGTTGGCAGGGGAGACCAGTTGCAGCAGACAGCCTTCACGCGGCGCGTCCCTGTCGCTGGCTGCCCATACGGGCAGCTGCATCAATGGATCGAGTGCTGCGGCCAGGGCGGCCTGGCCGGCGCAGGACATGGGCGTCATCGGCAGTCGCAATGCGTTGCGCACCTTGCCCTGCATGGCCAGCGCTGCCTTCACGGGAGCGGGATTGGGTTCGGAAAACAGCAGGCGGATGACGGGCAGCATGGTCTTGAACAGGGCGCTAGCGGCGCTGTGGCGGCCTTGCTTGACGAGGTGGTACAGCTGCGCATACAGGTCGGGGCGCACCTGGGCGGCGGCCGACATGGCGCCGTGGCCGCCCATGGACAGGCTGGCCAGCAGCAGCGCATCGTCGCCGCACAAGACGTCCAGGCGCGTGTCGAGCAGCAGTTCGCCCAGCTGCTGCAGCCTGCCGCCCGCTTCCTTGATGGCGACGAAGTGCGAGTCGCGCGCCAGCAGGGCCGCCGTCTGCGGTTCGATGTTGACGCCCGTGCGCGCCGGCACGTTGTACAGCACAATGGACTGGTCGGTGGCGGCGGCGATGGCCTGGAAGTGGCGCACGATGCCGTCCTGCGAAGGGCGTACATATGACGGCGCCGAGACCAGCAGGCCCGCCAGCGGATGGTCGTGATAGCGCTGCACGGTGGCGACGACGCTGCGCGTATCACTGCCACCGACGCCCATCACGACGGGCAAGCGTTGGCCGACGGCTTCGAGCACGCTATCGAGCAGCATGCTCTGTTCCGCAGCGCTCAGCATGGCCGCTTCGCCCGTGGTGCCGCACACCACCAGGCCATCGAGGCCGCTGGCGGCCAGTTCGCACGCCAGTTGTTGGGCGGCGTCGAAGTCGATTTCGCCATCGCCATCACGGAATGGCGTGACCATCGGCGCCCAGATGCCCTGGAAGTGCGCGGTGATGCGCGATGAAGACATCGCCTGCTCGCAGGCATATTGGTTCATAGCGACTTCCCCTGGCTGATGCGG
The DNA here is from genome assembly GCF_900095265.1 of Janthinobacterium sp. UMAB-56. Classification (GTDB taxonomy): domain Bacteria; phylum Pseudomonadota; class Gammaproteobacteria; order Burkholderiales; family Burkholderiaceae_D; genus Janthinobacterium. The sequence goes on from NZ_LT607653.1 coordinate 447,328, forward strand.
CCAAATTCCGCCGCCGGCAGCAGGCGCATGACGGCATCCATGGTCAGGCGCAGGGCCGGTTCCGTCACGCACAGCCATACCTTCATGCGCTCGGCATGGTCGACCGCCTCGATGCGCATGAACGACAGCATGCCGCCGCACGTCCTGACGACCAGCTGGCGCAGCTCGGCCAGGCAGGCTTTGTCGACGGTGATGTGCATGAGGAAGGTGGGCAGGCGTGGATGGCGGTGGGGCAGTGCTTGATGCGTAGTCAGGCGTGTATGGGGTTCCATGGTGGCTTTGCAGCGGTGGTTGAGGTAAGTTCAAGATTAGCAGCGGGGGCGTAAAAATTCTCTAAAAAGCGGGGGCGTGGGCGTAAACGGGCTGTATGCAGGCAGCTTGGCCGTGTTGCGTGAATGTGCCGCGCGTGGGCTTTTGTTACAAAATTGAATCGTGCTTTCGGGGACGGGGGGGTATATTGAAAGCGTCTCCGCTTTCAGTCAGCCTTGCCATGTCAGACGAAAAAGATCCCCAGCTTCCCCCTGCCTCCGATCCTGCTGCGCCGCCCCGGCCCGACCGGGTCGGCCGCGCACCCGATGATGACCACCGTGTGCGCGATGCCGCCCCGCGCTACCTGAAGGATAACGACACGCCGCTGGCGCTGGCCTGGCGGGTGATTTCGTCGCGCTATCGTTCCATGCGCGACAAGGCCAGCCGCGATTTCATGCGGCGAACTATGCGTATCGGCATCTCGGCGCGCATTTTCCACCCCGAGCCGGGCGCCACTGGCCTGCGCAGCAAGAACCTGCAATACCTGGAAGAGTCGATTGCCCAGTGGGTCATGTCGCGCGACGTACTGGTGTTCATGATCCCGACCGTCAACACCAGCGGCCTGCTACACCCGAGTAACATCACCTTGCGCCACTATGCGCGCCACCTGGACGGGCTGGTACTGCAGGGCGGTGCCGACGTCTCGCCGCAGACCTATTCCGAGACGGCCACGCGCCCCGAATGGGGCGGCGACCGCGCGCGCGACCTCTACGAACTGGAGCTGTTGCACGAATTCGTCGATGCGGGCAAGCCGGTGCTGGGCATTTGCCGTGGCTGCCAACTCATCAACGTGGGTTTTGGCGGTACCCTTTACCAGGACATCGCCTCGGATGTGGAAGGCGCCACCTCGCACGTCAACGACCTGTATGACCGCCACCGCCACAGCATCGTCTTCCCGAAAGGCTCGTCACTGGCGGGCATGTTCCCGAAGGCGGGCGAGGCGCTCGTCAATTCCATCCACCACCAGTCGGTCAAGGACCTGGGGCGCGACATCACCGTGGAAGCGTATTCGCAAGGGGACAATATCGTCGAGGCCATCCGCTACCAGCGGGCGCGCTTCGTCATGGGCTTGCAGTGGCACCCGGAATTTCATTCGGCGGGCGGCGTCGAACTGCTCGATTGCACGCCCATCCTCGATAACTTTTTGCGCGCGGCGCGGGAAACGCGTTTTTGAACGCGCGCTTCACGCGTCGGCGCGCCATGCTGGCAGGCCTGCTGGCGCTGCCCCTGGCAGGCTTGCGCGCGGCGCCGCGCCCGCATGACAGCGCGCCGCCGTTTGCGCTGACGTCCGCTGCGCTGGTGCGTACGCTCAAGGCGCGGGTGGCACCGGCCATTGCCGAACAGGTGCTCAAGGCGGCGCGCAAGGATGCGGCGCGGCCCGTGCATCTGATGGCCAATGTGCGCACGGGCGGCTTGCTGAAGGGAGAAGGCGGACGCGAGGCCAGCCAGCAGGCGCAGGAAGACTGGCGCCAGGCGCGCCTGCAGGCGCTGGCCTGGCGGCTGTCGGGCGAGATGCCGCATTTCGAGGCCGCGCGCCAACTGCTGCTGGCCTGGAGCGACAGCTACCAGCCCTCGTTCAGCCCTGTCGACGAGACGGAGCTGGCCAGCCTGCTGATGGGCTTTGACCTGGTACAGGAACGCTTGAACGGCGTCGAGCGCGAGCAGGTGCAGGCGTTTTGCCGCACCCTGGCGCAGGGCTATCTGAGTGATCCCATCAAGGTGGGTGGCCCGTCCACGGCGCGCAATAACTGGCATAGCCACCGCATCAAGATCGGCACGGCCGCCGCGTATCTCACGGGCGACGCCCTGCTGATCGCACGCGCGAAAGAGCGCTTCCTGGCGCACGTGCCGCGCAATATCGGCGCCGGCGGCGTGCCCTTTGATTTCGAGCAGCGCGACGCCCTGCACTACAGCACCTACAGCCTGGAGCCACTGCTGACGACAGCCCTGATGGCGCAGGCGCATGGTGACGACTGGTATGGCGCGCCGGAAGCGCGGCGCCTGGCCGAGGCGCTGGCCTGGCTGGCGCCGTATGCGCAGGGCAGAAAGACGCACGAAGAGTTCGCGAAAAGCGCCGTGCCTTTCGACCGCAAGCGCGTGGAGGCCGGTGAAAAGGGCTTTACGGGAAATTGGCAGCCCAAGGGCGCCGCCAATGTGTACCTGCTGGCGTCGCGCTTCGATCCCGCTTACCTGCCGTTGGCGCTGGAATTGCGCCCGCCAGCCTGGGCGCTGGCGCTGTACGGCGTTTGAGGGGCGGAAGACGCGCGGACGTAGGCCAGTGAAGTCCGCCGTCGCTAATCCGGCCGGTGTTAGCCGGCCGTGCAGCGTCAGTAATTCATCGGCTCACCGCGAAAACATCGAATGGCGGCATCGACCATTCCCTCGGCGCTGCCTTGCACATTGCGCTGCTTGCGCAGGTATTGCGCGTCGCTCCATTGCCTGGCCACGTCCGACAGGTGTTTCAGTGCCGGCGTGCTGCCCAGCGCCTCGGCGTGCGGTTCCATCTTGCGCAGGGTGGTCATGATGTCTTCGCGCAGCGACATCGTTTCGTAGGTTTTCGGATGCGTAATGGCGCCATCTAGGCCGAAGCGGCAGGCCTGGAAGCGGTTGTAGTTATACACGAGGTAATCGTCTTCCACGGGCGGCGCTTCGCGGCGTTCGAGCAGGTAGCGGCACAGCGCCTGCAAGTAGGCGGCCAGGGCTGCGGCCCGCTCCACCGTCAGCGGCGTGTCGCACACGCGCAGTTCGATGGTGCCGAACTCCGGCTTGGGACGGATATCCCAGTAAAAATCCTTCATGCTCTTGATGATGCCCGTGTTCTCCATCTTGGCGAAATACTCGTTGGAGAACTGGTCCCAGCTCAGCGTAAACGGCGCGCGCCCGCTCATGGGGAAGGCGAACACGGAGTTCAGACGCGCCGAATCGAACAGGGTGTCGCGTCCCTGCACGTAGGGCGAGGAAGCCGACAGGGCGATGAAGTGGGGGATGTAGCGGTTCAGCGAATGCAGCAGGAACATGGCATCGTCGCCCGAAGCGCAGCCGATGTGCACGTGCTGGCCGAAGATGGTGAACTGCTTGGCCAGGTAGCCGTACAGCTCCGAAATTTCCTGGAAGCGGGGCTTGGAAAAGATCTTTTGCGACGACCATTGCTGGAATGGGTGCGTGCCGCCGCCCGCGATGCCGATATTGAGCTTGTCGCCGGCAGTGACCAGCGTGTCGCGGATTTCCTGCAACTGCTCCAGCAGGGGGCCGTGATGCGTGTGCACGCTCGAGTTAATCTCGATCATGCTTTCGGTGATTTCCGGCGTGACGTTGCCGGGGAACGGTTTCTTGTTCAGCAGATGCAGCAGGTCGGGGCTGGCGGCCGTCAGGTCATAGTCCGACAGGTTCACCAGTTGCAGTTCGAGTTCGACGCCGAAGGTCAGCGCGGCCGATTGGCCAAAGGGTTCCAGCGGCATTTAGCGCTCCTTGATTTCGTGGGTTTCTTTTGCCAGCATCAGCACGCGCTGCACCAGCACGGGGCCGACCAGTTCCAGGCCCAGCGTGACGGCGGCCAGGGCGTTCAATTCGTCACCGAAGTTCACGCCGTGCTGGCGCGCGTGTTCCAGCAGCAGGATGATGAAGACGGAGACGGGCGTCAGCGCCACGCCCGTCAGCACGCCCTTGCGCCAGGAAATGCCGCTGACATGCGAAAACGCCGCCACGCCGACGACCTTGGTCAGCAGGCGCCCGCCGACGACGGCCAGGGCCAGGCCCGCGCCGGCTGTCACGCTGGCCCATTCCAGGGTCGATGCGGCATACACGAACAGCAGCACCGTCAGCAGCTCGCCCAGGGCGCCGAAATTGCGCTGCGCCTGGCTGAAGGCCACGCGGCGGTGGCGCGCCACCAGGCCAAACGTGAGGGTGGCCAGCAGCGGCGACAGGCTGGTGGTGTAGGTGAGGGCGACGAGCAGCATCACCGACAGTGCAAAGGCGACGGTGGCATCCTGCGCCATATTGCCCAGGCGGCGCAGCATGGCCGGCACGACGATGCCGAAGACGGTGCCGGCGGCCACGGAGGCTGCCAGCACGGCGGCGCTGCTGCTGCTCGCCTGGATCAGGTCGGTCGAGCTCTGGAACATCCAGAAGCCGACGATGATATTGAACGTGAAGACGGCCAGCACGCAATTGAGGGCGGTGAGGTGGACGATGCGTTCCGTGACCTGGCCCGAGCTGCGCTCCTCGTTGATGACGCGCATGATGGTGGCCGGCGAGGTGGACATGGCCAAGGACGCCAGCAGCAGGGCCGTCATCGAGGTGCTGCCGAATTCGATGCCGATGAAGTAGACGACGGCAAAGGTCAGCAGCGATTCGGCCAAGCCCGTGACGGCGATCCAGGGGTTGTTTTTCAGCCAGCGCAGGTTGATGCGGTAGCCGATCTCGAACAAGATCAGGCCGAAGGCCACGTCGGCCAGCACCAGCATGGGGCCGGCATCCGTCTGCGGCAGCACGCCCACCTGGCTCTGGGCCAGGAAAAAGCCGATCACGCCGTAAAAGCTGATGCGTGGCAGGCCCGTCCAGCGGTGGCCGAATTCGCCCACCACCCAGGCCAGGGTAATGGCGAACGGCCAGGACAGGTCGGCGGCGATCGAGAGTATACTTTGCATGCTCATTCCTTTGAAAATGGCGCTGGCACCGGCCGGCAGCACAGGGGCTGGTGCGGCGATGTCGTGGTGCAGCGATGGTGCCTAGTTTGCGCAGAGCGATGCGCCGATTCTACCGGAGCAGAAGGCGCGCACGATGTGCGCAATCGAACAGTGTCGCGTCCATGGCGGCCGCGCACAGGATGTAGCAGGTCGGCAGGGCTGGTATCAGCGTATGGTACCCGCCCGCAGCGGAGATGTTCCGCACGGTCATTCTGTGTCGCAGTGTACGGCATGGCGGCCCTATGCCGCCATGGACTTTTTGTTGCGTGCCTTTATTTACTGAGCAGGCGCATGCCTCGCTCCAGCCCGTCGATCGAGAGGGGGAACATGCGGTTGTTCATCAATTGCCGCATCACGCCGATCGACTGGCGGTATTGCCATAAGCCCTCCGACTCGGGATTGAGCCAGATGAATTTCGGGAATGCCTGGGTAAAGCGCGCCAGCCACGTCGATCCCGCTTCCTCGTTATTGTATTCGACGCTGCCGCCCGGCTGCAGGATTTCATAGGGGCTCATGGTGGCGTCGCCGACGAAAATCAGCTTGGTGTCGGGCGGGTACTTGCGCAGCACGTCCCAGGTGGGAAAGCGCTCGGCGTTGCGGCGCCGGTTGTTCTTCCACAGATAGTCGTAGACGCAGTTATGGAAGTAAAAGAACTCCATGTTCTTGAATTCCGTCTTCGCGGCAGAGAACAGTTCTTCGGTGCGCTCGATATGGTCATCCATGCTGCCGCCCACGTCAAACAGCATCAGCACCTTGATGCGGTTCTTGCGTTCGGGCCGCATCCTGATGTCGAGGTAGCCCGCGTTATTGGCCGTGGCGGCGATGGTGGCGTCCAGCGCCAGCTCGTCTTCCGCACCTTCGCGCGCAAATTTGCGCAGGCGGCGCAGCGCCACCTTGATGTTGCGCGTGCCCAGTTCGCGCTCGCTGTCGTAGTCTTTGTAGCTGCGTGCTTCCCATACCTTGACGGCCGTGCGGCTGCCGCCCTTGCCGCCGATGCGGATGCCTTCCGGGTTCGTGCCGCCATTGCCGAACGGCGACGTACCCCCCGTGCCTATCCACTTGCTGCCACCCTCATGGCGTTCCTTCTGCTCCTTCAGCAGCTCGTTCAGGCGCTCCATCAGCTTGTCGTAGCCGAATTTCTCCAGCTGCGCCTTCTGCTCCTCGGACAGTTCGCGCTGCATGCGTTTGAGCAGCCAGTCGAGGGGAATCGCCGCGTTCGTGTCGAAGGCTGCGCTCACGCCTTTGAAGTACTGCGCAAACGCGCGGTCGAACTTGTCGAAATGGGCTTCGTCCTTGACCAGGGTCAGGCGCGAAAGATAGTAGAAATCGTCCATCGAGGCGTCGATGACGTTCTTTTGCAGTGCTTCGAGCAGGGTCAGAAATTCCTTGATCGTGACAGGAATCTTCGCATCCTTGAGCGTGAAAAAGAAATCGATCAGCATGGCGCCGGCTCTCCCGCACGGGACAGTGCGGCGATGGGACGCTGCGCCAGCTTGTAGCGCAGATGGGCGGCAATTTCTGGCCATTCGCCGCGCGTGATGCTGTACATGACGGTGTCGCGCACGGTGCCGTCGCGGCGCAGTGCGTGGTGGCGCAGCACGCCGTCCTTTTTCGCGCCCAGGCGCTCGATGGCTGCCTGCGAGGCGTGGTTGAAATTATCGGTGCGCAAGCCCACCAGCGCGCAGCCGAGCGTGTCGAAGGCGTGCGCCAGCAGCAGTAATTTGCAGGTGGTGTTGACGTGGCTGCGCTGGCAGCGCTTCGCATACCAGGTGTAGCCGATTTCCAGGCGGCCAATGGCTGGCAGCACGTCGTGGTAGCTGGTGGTGCCGAGTACCTCGCCGCTGGCCACGTTGATGACGGCAAAGGCGAAGCGCGAAGGGCGCATCTCGATGCCCTTGAAAATGTACTGGTCCACCCGGTCCGGCTCGGGCACGGAAGTGACGCGCAGATTCCACAGCTCGCCATCCGTGGCCGCCGCGCGCAAGCCAGGCGCATGGTGCGGCGCCAGTGCTTCGAGGCGGATGCCGTGCAGTTCCAGGGGGACGAAGACCTTGTCCGGGCTGATGTCGTTCACTCGCTCTCCTTAGCGGTTGGTGCGCGACATGAACATCAGGCGCTCGAACAGGTGCACGTCCTGCTCGTTTTTCAGCAGCGCGCCGTGCAGCGGCGGCACGACAACCTTGTCATCCTTGCTGCGCAGTGCCTCGGCCGGGATGTCTTCTGCCAGCAGGAGCTTGAGCCAGTCGAGAAATTCCGACGTCGACGGCTTTTTCTTCAGGCCCGGCACGTCGCGCACTGCGTAAAAGGTTTGCAGCGCCTGCGCCAGCAATTCCTGTTTCAGGTGCGGATAATGGACGGCAACGATCTGCTCCATCGTGTCCTTGTCCGGGAATTTGATGTAATGGAAGAAGCAGCGGCGCAAAAAGGCGTCCGGCAATTCCTTCTCGTTGTTCGAGGTGATGATGACGAGCGGACGGTGGCGCGCCGTGACCATTTCGCGCGTCTCGTAGACATAGAATTCCATGCGGTCCAGTTCGCGCAACAGATCGTTCGGGAATTCGATGTCGGCCTTGTCGATTTCATCGATCAGCAGTACCACCGGTTCGGGCGCCGTGAACGCCTGCCACAGCACGCCCTTGACGATGTAATTCTGGATATCGCGCACGCGCTCGTCACCGAGCTGCGAATCGCGCAGGCGCGACACGGCGTCGTATTCGTACAGTCCCTGCTGCGCCTTGGTGGTCGATTTGATATGCCATTGCATCAGCGGCATGTTCAGCGCGGCAGCCACTTCCTCGGCCAGCATGGTCTTGCCCGTGCCCGGTTCACCCTTGATCAGCAGCGGGCGTTGCAGGGTCAGCGCCGCATTCACGGCCAGTTTCAGGTCGGCGGTGGCGACATAGCTGTCGGAACCTTCGAAGCGTTGGCCTTGCTGGGGGTGCTGTGCTTGCATGAGCGATCTGCCAAAGTAGGGAAATGGTAAGTATAAACAGAACTGTGGCGCACCGCCACGCAGACGGCCTGTGCCCGCCGGCCGACAATGCGGGTTTTATAGGTGGACTTGCAAGAATATCTTGGCTAGAATCGGCAAGCAGCAGATTAATTGTCAACCTTAATTGTCAACACATAAGATCAAAAAAACCAGCGCTGGCGTTTCTCCGATTACCTTTGTTCACATTGCCACTATGAAAAAAATATTTGCACTTCTCGTGCTTGCCGGCATAGCAAATGCCGTCACAGCGGCTGACATTTTAGGAAACGCCAAGGCAGCGACTGCCAAGGTGGAAATGTGTATCGGCTGCCACGGCATTCCCGGTTACAAGGCAACTTTCCCCGAGGTGTTCCAGGTGCCGATGATCGGCGGCCAGCCGGCGAAATATATCGAGAATGCGCTGCAAGCCTACAAGAAGGGCGATCGCAAGCACCCCAGCATGAAGGGCATCGCCAGCAGCCTGTCCGACCAGGATATCGCCGATGTCGCCGCGTATTATGCGCAACAAGCCAAGCCGAACTGAGGATCAGCCAGATGAAAATACTACTCGCCGCCCTCGTTTGCGCCACCGTCTCGTTCGGCGCCAGCGCCGCCGGCAATATCAACACGGGCAAGGCCCTGGCCGAAAAATACAGCTGCGCCACCTGCCACGGCAAGGATTACGGTTCGCCCATCGACCCGTCGTACCCGAAACTGGCGGGCCAGCACAAGGACTACCTGGAACACGCCTTGACGGCGTATAAACGGGGCGACAAGGCCAATGGCCGCAACAATGCCATCATGACGGGCCAGGTAAAACCGCTGAGCAACCAGGACATCAAGGACCTGGCCGCCTACCTGCACAGCCTGCCGACCACCCTGGTCATTCACCGCTGAGTTTTAACCCGGGTCAGGCTTTTAGCCCCACCCGGCGCGCCAGTTTGTGCAAGTTGCTGGCGTCCAGCGCCAGTTGCCGCGCTGCGGCGTCCCAGTTATGCTCCTGCAGGACCAGCGCTTGCCGGATGGCCTGGCGCTGGCTCGCTTCCAGCGCATCGAGGCCGAGCATATCCGTTTCCAGGCGGCGTTGTTCTGGAAAGCCACGGGCTGCCTGGTGCTGCGCTACCCGTGGCCCGACTACCGTTGCCCCCTGCATTGATGAAGACGGCGTCCTGGGACTTGCACGCGGGCCTGGTGCTGATGATCTTTATCCGCTTGTTATCGGTTGGCATGATCCCATGCTCGATACGCACCTTCGGCGATGTGGTCTTCATCGTCGGCGCCGTCGCCATGGCGCTGCAGTCAGCTTAACGTCGGCGCACGCAGTCGATATACGCGTCGGTGTCCGGCGGCAAGCCCGAGCGCTGCGAAGCCCAGATCATCTGGCCCAGGCATTCCATCACTTCGTGCTGGGCTGCATGGGCAGAATCGAGGCGCTGGGTCAGTTGCTGCACGGCCGGGCGGATGCCGCGCGGCTGGTCGACTTGCACCTGCTCCGTGATCGACAGGTGCATGGACAGGTGCAGGAAGGGATTCGCCTGTCCGCCTTCGACCGAGTAATCGCGCGCCAGTGCCGCTTCGACGTCGTCCAGTTCGCTCTCATATTCCGGGTGTTCGAGGATCCAGTCGAGCGCGATGGCTTCCATCGGGGTGAGGATTTCATGGGCGCGGTGCTTGCGCAAGGTGTCGCAAAAGAAGCGGCGCACGTCGTCGGAAGAAGGATTGAACATCGTTTTGGCTTGAGGCTGAAAAGGGCAGGCGATATTGTACCGCGTACGCATCAAGCTTACTCAGGCCCGGTCAATGCGGCCCGCATAGCAGCCCCGTTTGGCGTTATGCACGTGGATATAGCTGATGGCGGACTGGGCAAAAAGCCGTGCGATCACGGTTTCGATGGCCGTGCCTTCCACCACGTCGGCGTCCAGCATCATGCCGTGGGCGTCGTAGGCGCGCAGCGACAGCAGCCGCATGCGCAGCGACTCGGGCACCTGGTCGACGGCGTCGTACGTTTGGGTGGCGCCCTCGCGTATAAAAATGGCGTGCGAGGCGCGGTAGGGCGTGTCCGCATCCTGGCAGACATGGTTCAGCAGCAGCACCGCATCGCCGATCGCCGCGTCGCGCAGTTCGATGCGATCCGGGTAGCCAGGTTGGCAGTCGACGACGTAGCGCAGGATGCCGAGCGTGGCCAGTTCGGCATCGGGCAAGCCATACAGGTGCTGGAATGGGCGCGGCGACAGGCCGCGGATACGGAAAGACATGGTCAGGCTCCGGCAGGATCAAAGCGCCATCAGACCATGGCCCGCGCCGGGCTGCCATCCGTTTCTTGCTCTCGGCATGACGGCATCCGCTCGATTGTTGACCTCCCCTGACGTTCCATTTAATGCTCCGCAGTAAGTGTTATCCACGATCCGGGCGGCCCGGCGAGGGCAAATAACGGTGATAAAATCGCCGCTCTTGATATTTGCTATGGACATCGCCGTCCTTTTGCTGTGATTTTGGCCCCGCGCGAGGGCCAGGACAGCAGCGGCGCCGTGTTTTCCCTGTCCGCACCAGCGCCACCCGATCGCTGCCGCACGCTGCGGCGCGGCGGCGGCATGCTTGCTTCATCATTGACAATATTCGACGATCCGGCCGCTTCTTGCGCTGGAGGGATTGCTGTTTCCTGATGATCCGGCGTTTGCCGCCCTGGTGGCCTGGAAGAGCCAACCCTCAGTATTCATAACGGAGTTACGTATGCGTAAATCGCTATTACTTTTGATGTCGTGCCTGATCCTGGCGGCATGTGACAAAACCCCTCCGGCCTCGTCCGAAAAACCGATCGACGTGCTGCTGATCGGCGCCGGCACCATGAGCGCCACCCTCGGCAGCATGCTCAAGGAACTCGATCCGTCGCTGACGATGGAAATGGTTGAGCGCCTCGATTCCGTGGCCGCCGAAAGTTCGGACGCGATGAACAACGCCGGCACGGGCCACTCGGCCTTCGCCGAACTGAACTACACGCCGGAAGCGGCCGATGGCAGCATCGAGACCAAGAAAGCCGTTGCCATCAACGAGCAATTCGAAATTTCCAAGCAATTCTGGGCTTATCAGGTGGCCAACAAGCACCTGGGCGCGCCGCAGACCTTCATCAACAACGTGCCGCACATGGCCTTTGTGTGGGGCGATGACAATATTGCCTTTTTGAAGAAGCGCTATGCCGCGCTGCAAAAGGAAAACCTGTTCAAGGGCATGCTGTACTCGGAAGACCAGGCGCAGATCGCGCAATGGGCGCCGCTGGTCATGCAAGGGCGCGACCAGGGCCAGAAAGTGGCCGCGACGCGCATGGAGATCGGTACCGACGTCAATTTCGGCAACCTCACGCGTGGCCTGGTGAAATACCTGACGGACAGCCACGGCATGGTCTTGCATCTGCGTCATCAGGTGGAAGACATCCAGCGCGGCGCCGATGGCGTGTGGAACGTGACGGTGAAAGACCTGGCCGCTGGCAAGGAAAAAACCATGCGCGCCAAGTTTGTCTTCATCGGTGCGGGTGGCGGTTCGCTGCCGCTGCTGGAAAAATCGGGCATTCCTGAAGCCAAGGGCTACGGCGGCGTGCCGGTGGGCGGCCAATGGCTGGTGACCACCAATGCGGACCTGGTGGCGGCGCATGCTGCCAAGGTCTATGGCAAGGCATCCGTCGGTTCGCCGCCGATGTCCGTGCCGCATCTCGATACGCGCATCATCGATGGCAAGAAAGCCCTGCTGTTTGGCCCGTTTGCCACTTTCTCGACCAAGTTCCTGAAAAACGGTTCCTGGATCGACCTGCCTGCTTCGATCGGCACGGGCAATGTGAAACCCATGCTGCAAGCCGGTTACGACAATATTCCGCTGACGAAATACCTGGTCGAGCAAGTCATGAACACGCCGGAAGACCGCTTGCAGACCCTGCGTGAGTACTTGCCGAACGCCAAGATGGAAGACTGGACCTTGCAAAATGCTGGCCAGCGCGTGCAGATCGTCAAGGATGACCCTGTCAAGGGCGGTTTGCTGCAGTTCGGCACGGAAGTCGTCGGCGCCGCCGATGGCAGCATCGTCGCCCTGCTGGGCGCTTCGCCAGGCGCTTCGACCGCGCCGCCCATCATGATCAAGGTGCTGCAAACGGCCTTCAAGAGCCGCCTGGCGACGCCGGAATGGCAGGCGAAGATGCTGGAAATGGTACCGTCGTACGGTCAAAAGCTGAACAATGACCCAGCCCTGGCCAACAAGATCCGCCATTACAGCAGCAATATCCTGGGCTTGAAAGCGATCACGCTGGAAGTTCCCGCCGCTGTGCCAGCGCCGGTAGCCAACTAAGAGAATCGGAGCGGCAGGTGATTTTCCTGTCGGCATGAAAAAGGGGCAGCCTGGTCAGGCTGCCCCTTTTGCGTGGGAGAGTGCGTTCATGTTACGGCGCACTAACCCTTGCCCGGCAAGATCAGCTCCGGCGTACACCCTTCGGCGGCAATGCCGTCGCAGGGCTTGGTCTGTGCCGCGCCATCCTGCGCCCGTGGCGCATGGGGCTGGCGCAGGTAGCGCGACGTGTGGCGGTGCGCTTGCTGTGCGTTGCCATGCACGGGCCAGGTCAGGAAGCGGGACAGCTCCTGCAAGGCGCGCTGGTACACATCGCGTTTAAATTCAATGACGACATCGAGCGGGACCCAGTATTCATGCCAGCGCCAGGCGTCGAACTCGGGATGGTCGGTCAGGCGCAGATTGACGTCGTTATCGCGCGCGCACATTCTCAGCAGAAACCAAATCTGCTTCTGGCCACGGTAATGGCCGCGAATCTCGCGCTTGATGAAGTGGTCTGGCACTTCATAGCGCAGCCAGTCGCGGGTGCGGCCGACAATTTTGACGTGTTCCTGTCTGAGTCCTATTTCCTCTTCAAGTTCGCGAAACATGGCTTGTTCCGGTGTTTCGCCATATTTGATACCGCCTTGCGGAAACTGCCATGAGTGCTCGCGCACCCGCTTGCCCCACCACACCTCGTTCTGGGCGTTTAGCAGGATGATGCCGACGTTGGGCCGAAACCCTTCACGGTCGAGCATAATGCACCTCAAACTTTCTGCGACAGAGCGTCCTTTTTTACATAATTACCCACAACTTCGCAAGCCGGTGACCTTTTCGGGGTGCGAAAAGCGCCGGAATCGCACCAATTGAGCGCATTTGTGTAAAGTATGGACGCATCAGCCAGCTAATCCTTTAAAATTAGGTTGATTATAACCCTCTCTTTTTAAAAAGAATTCACCGTTATGCGCGCCTCCCGTTTTTTTATTTCCACACTTAAAGATGCACCTTCTGACGCGGAAATCGTCAGCCACCAATTGATGATGCGTGCAGGCATGATCAAACGCCTCGGTTCCGGCATCTATACCTACATGCCGATGGGCTTGCGCGTGATCCGCAAGGTGGAAGCCATCATCCGTGACGAGATGAACAAAGCCGCCGGTATCGAACTGCTGATGCCGCTCGTGCAGCCAGCCGAACTGTGGCAGGAAACGGGCCGCTGGACCAAGATGGGTGACGAACTGATGCGCGTGAAAGACCGCCATGGCCGCGAATACGCGATCCAGCCGACATCGGAAGAAGTCATCACCGACGTCGTGCGCACGGAAATCAAGTCCTATCGCCAGTTGCCGCTGAACTTTTATCACATCCAGACCAAGTTCCGCGACGAGCGCCGTCCCCGCTTCGGCCTGATGCGCGGCCGCGAATTCACCATGAAGGATGCCTATTCCTTCGACCGCGACCTGGCCGGCATGCAGGCTTCGTACAAGGTCATGTTTGACGCCTACACGCGCATCTTCACGCGTTTCGGCCTGAAATTCCGCGCCGTGGCCGCCGACAATGGCGCCATCGGCGGTTCCGGTTCGCATGAATTCCACGTCATCGCCCACACGGGTGAAGACGCGCTCGTGTACTGCCCGACGTCCGATTACGCTGCCAACATGGAAGCGGCCGAAGCGTTGCCGCCAGCGGGCGAGCGCCCGGCCGCAACCCAGGCGCTGACGAAAACGGCCACGCCGGACACCGTCAAGTGCGAAACCGTGGCTGCCCTGCTGGGTATCGAGCTGTCGCAGACCGTGAAAACCATCGCCCTGACGGTGGAAACGGAAAAAGACGGCAAGGTCACGCAACAGTACTTCATGCTGCTGCTGCGCGGCGACCATGAATTGAACGAGATCAAGGTGGGCAAGGTTGCCGGCCTGGCCGGTCACCGTTTCTCGACGGAAGCGGAAATCCTGGAAGTCTACGGCACGATTCCCGGCTACCTGGGCCCGATCGGCACGAAAGCTGCCGTCACCGTGGTGGCGGACCGCACGGTCGCCCACATGAGCGACTTCGTTTGCGGCGCGAATGACGCCGGTTTCCACTACACGGGCGCCAACTGGGGCCGCGACGTGGCCGAGCCTGCCATCGTGGCCGACTTGCGCAATGTCGTCGCCGGCGACGCATCGCCGGACGGCCAGGGCGCGCTCGCCATCGAGCGCGGCATCGAAGTGGGCCATGTGTTCCAGCTGGGTACGGCGTACTCGGAAAGCATGAAAGCCACCTTCCTCGACGAAAACGGCAAGCCTGCGCCGCTGCAGATGGGTTGCTACGGTATCGGCGTGACGCGCATCCTGGGTGCCGCCATCGAACAGAACTTCGATGACAAGGGGATCATCTGGCCGGCGTCGATCGCGCCATTCGAGGTCGTGCTGTGCCCGATGGGCATGGAGCGTAGCGAAATGGTCAAGGAAGAGACGGAGAAGCTGTACGCGGCCCTGCAAGGCGCTGGCGTCGATGTCATCGTCGACGACCGCGGCTTGCGTCCTGGCGCCATGTTTGCCGACTGGGAACTGATTGGCGTGCCGCACCGCATCGTCATCGGCGAACGCGGCCTGAAAGAAGGCAAGCTGGAATACCAGGGCCGCCGCGACACGGAAGCTTCCGGCGTGGCGCCGGACGAGATCGTCGCTTTCATCCAGGGCAAAATGGCGCAGTGAAGCGCTTTTCGCTCAGTAACACGGCTGGCGCGCTCGCGCTGGCCGCCGGACTGGCCTGCGCCTGCACGGCGCAGGCCGGCAACCAGAAAGAGGAGGCGCTGGCCGACTCCGTCCGCCTGGCCCTGTCGCACGCGATCCGCGACGAACGCCCGCCACAACCCAAATTTGCCACTCCTGCCGACTTGCAGCGCTACCAGCAATGGCTGGCGCAGATGTCGCAACGCCTGCGGCGCAAGCTGCCGGACGCCCAGCTGCGCACGGAATTCCTGGAAACAGTATGGTACGAAGCGCGCCGCGCAGGCCTGGAACCGGCCCTGGTGCTGGGCCTGATCCAGGTGGAGTCGGCTTACCGCAAGTACGCCGTTTCGCTGGCCGGCGCACGCGGCTACATGCAGGTGATGCCGTTCTGGACGGGCGTCATCGGCGACAGCGACCGCAGCAAGCTGTTCCACATGCAGACCAACCTGCGCTATGGCTGCGCGATCCTGCGCATGTACCTGGACATGGAACGCGGCGATTTGTACCTGGCGCTGGGCCGTTACAACGGCAGCCGGGGACGGGCCGAGTATCCGAATGCAGTAAGGGCGGCTTGGAAGCAGTGGGAGTTCAGATGAAGGCTGTGGTCAGACCCCCGGGAGCGTTGGCGCAGAGCTCTGTGTTAGCGGTGTTGAGGGTCTGACTCCAAAAAAATGCCCCGCTCGCAGTAATGCGGCGGGGCACTCACACGGCGTGTAACGCCCTGTGGGTATCTGATTATTTCAAATGATCGGAGATCAGTTTCGTCATTTCAAACATGGAGACTTGGGCTTTGCCGCCGAAAACTGCTTTCAGCTTGTCGTCCGCATTGATCATGCGGCGGTTGGCCGGATCTTGCAGATCGAGTTTTTTGATGTAATCCCATACCTTTTTGGTCACTTCCGTGCGCGGCAGTGGTGCTGCGCCAACAACGGCGGCCAGCTCTTTCGATGGCGTCATTGCTTTCATGAATGCTGCGTTTGGCTTGCGTGGTGTTGCCGGTGCTGCCGCTTTCTTCGCCGCTGCTGGTTTAGCTGCTGCTTTGGCTGCGGGTGCTGCTTTTTTGGCGGCTGCAGGCTTGGCTGCTGCTGCTTTGGCTGGCGCTGCTACTGGGGTTTTTTTGGCTGTTGCCATCTTCGAGCCTCCTTAACAAACACATGGGAAATTGCGCAATTAATCGCACGGCTAATATTGGTGTGGATTTACCTTGTATGCAAGTGTTTTTCACGTTTTCACGAGGAAAAAGCAGGGAAATGACGCGCCTGTCTCCCGGGCGCACCGCTTGGGGGCGCGGAACGGCGTTTTTGCCCGAAAAGGGCATGCTTGCTGGCTATGCGGGGAGGGGTACTGCGGGGGGAGGGAGGAACGATGCCGGATACATGAAAATGCAATCCGGCATTGTCTGGAACAGTGTTTTTTTGGGTGTCAAGCGATGATCAGACGCCTTACCTCATGCCGGGCATCATGCCCTTCATGGAACGCATCATCTTCATCATGCCGCCGCCCGACAACTTCTTCATCATCGTCTGCATTTGCTCGAATTGCGTCAGCATGCGGTTCACTTCCTGCACCTGCACGCCGGCGCCGGCGGCGATGCGGCGCTTGCGCGTGGCCTTGATCAGTTCAGGCTTGGCGCGTTCCTGCGGCGTCATCGAGTCGATGATGCCGCACATGCGGCGCACCTGTTTATCGGCTTGATCCATGTTCTTGCCGCCTGCCGCCTGCTGGAACTGCGCCGGCAGCTTGTCCATCAGGTTGGCCATGCCGCCCATTTTCTTCATCTGGCCAAGCTGCGCCTTGAAGTCGTTCATGTCGAACTTGCCGCCTACCTTGATCTTTTGCGCCAGGTCGGCCGCCGCCTTGCTGTCGACGCCCTTGCGCGCCTCTTCCACCAGCGCGAGGATGTCGCCCATGCCCAGGATGCGGTTGGCCATGCGGGTCGGATCGAACGCTTCCAGGCCGTCGAGTTTTTCCGAGACACCGGCAAACTTGATCGGCTTGCCCGTGATATGGCGTACCGACAGGGCCGCACCGCCGCGCGCATCGCCATCGAGCTTGGTCAGCACGATACCGGTCAGTGGCAGCGCATCGTTGAAGGCTTTCGCCGTGTTGATGGCGTCCTGGCCCAGCATGGCGTCGACGACAAACAGGGTTTCGATCGGTTTCACGGCGCCGTGGACGGCGGCGATTTCGCGCATCATCTCTTCGTCGATACCGAGACGGCCGGCCGTATCGATGATCAGCACGTCGTGGTAATGCTTTTTCGCCCAGTCCAGCGCGGCCAGGGCGATATCGACCGGCTTGTCGGTGCTGGACGACGGGAAGAAGTCGGCGCCCACCTGGGCGGTGACCGATTGCAGCTGGGCGATCGCGGCGGGACGGTAGACGTCGGCCGAGACGGTCAGCACTTTCTTTTTCTTTTCTTCCTTCAGGTATTTCGCCAGCTTGCCGACGGTGGTGGTCTTACCCACACCCTGCAAACCGGCCATCAGGATGATGGCGGGCGGCTGCTGCGCAAAGCTGATCTGTGACGCTTCCGGTCCCAGGTCGGCGCCCATCAGGGCGGCCAGCTCGCGCTGCACCACGCCAACCAGGGCCTGGCCTGGCGTGAGCGAGGAAATGACATCCTCGCCCATGGCTTTTTCTTTGACTTTGGCGATGAATTCGCGCACGGCGGGCAGGGCGACGTCGGCTTCGAGCAGCGCCAGGCGCACTTCGCGCAGCATGTCGGCGGTGTTCGCTTCGGTCAGGCGCGCCTCGCCGCGCATGGTCTTGACGACTTTGGCAAGCCGTTGGGTGAGATTATCTAGCATGATGAACCTGCAATGAAAAGCTTGGGAGTGGGCGGCGCAAGCCGGACGATGGGCGCCATTTTACCTTATCGCGGGTCGCCGGCGTTCTCCTGCTGCAGCGCCTGGCGGTTGGCCGGCTTTTGAATTAGTTGGTATTTCTGGCAAGGTCGCGATTGCACGAAAGGCATTGCACGGTTAGAATGAGAATAATTCTTATTTACATTCTCGGGCGCTGCACGCCTGAGCCGAAAGGGATGCCATGTCGGCCGCCGATTTTGCCCAGCAACAAGACCTGCGATCCAGCGCACCTTGAACATGTTGCCCAACTCGCCACCGGTGCCGCTGCGCAGCCGCACGCGCTATTGGGTCAGCGTCGAACCGGCGCCATAGCACGCTGCGCAAAAATATTTCGCCATCCGGCTGCCCGTTTTTCGTTTTCACGGCACCTACAGAGTAGGGCGCCTGTTTTTCACCGTCTCATGACGCCATTTTTCAGGATTTTTCA
Organism: Janthinobacterium sp. UMAB-56; assembly: GCF_900095265.1. Lineage (GTDB taxonomy): Bacteria > Pseudomonadota > Gammaproteobacteria > Burkholderiales > Burkholderiaceae_D > Janthinobacterium. The sequence continues at coordinate 465,609 of NZ_LT607653.1, forward strand.
TGCAACAGGTTTCGCATCTTGTCAATTTCGTATCGTATCGTCCCCAGCGGCATCCGCTGGCGCAGGCCGTGGCTGCCGTGTGCCTGGCCGCCAGCTTGCCGGCCCTGGCGCAGCAGGCGCCAGCCGTTCCCGCGTCCGAGCAGACCATGGCCGCAGTGTCCGTCACGGCAGGACGCGATGCGGTGACGGAAGGCAGCGGCTCTTACACGACGGGCGTGAGCAATACGGCAACCAAGCTGAATCTGTCGCTGCGCGAGACGCCGCAGTCGGTCAGCGTGCTGACGCGCCAGCAGATCGATGATATGGGCATCACGACCCTGGACGACGCCGTGCAGTCGATCACGGGGCTGGTCATGCAAAAGGGCAATTTTACGGGTGATTCGGGCAGTTTCAGCGCACGTGGCTTTCCGGTCGATAACATCCTGTTCGATGGCTTGCCCACCAGCCTGGGCGCGAATGGCACCTTCAATGGCGACAATGACGACCTGGCCATCTATGACCGCATCGAGGTGGTGCGCGGCGCCACGGGCTTGATGACGGGCAGCGGCACGCCCAGCGCGGCCATCAACCTGGTGCGCAAGCGCCCGACGGCCACGCCGCAAGCCTCGTTTTCGGCAAGCGTCGGCAGCTGGAGCAACTACCGCCTGGAAGCCGATGCGGCCAACGCGCTCAACGAAGCGAAGACCCTGCGTGGGCGCATCGTCGTGACATTGCAGGACAAGAAGGATTTTGTCGACGTGCTGCATGGCCGCAATCACCAGCTGTACGGCATCATCGAGGCGGAGCTGCGCCCTGATACGACGTTGAGCGTGGGCGCCCATTACCGCAAGACCGATAACGATGGCGTCACGACGGGCGTGGTCACGACCGCCGATGGCAGCTTCCTGAATTTGCCCCGCTCCACCTACCTGGGCACCGACTTCGATGGCTGGCGCCAGACGGATAAAACAATCTTCGCGGAACTGGAACACCGCTTCGGCAATGGCTGGAAGGCCAAGCTGGCGGCCACGCGCAAGACGCCCGAGATCGATACCACGTTTTCCGGCATCAACCGCCGTGGCGACACCTTGCGCTTCAATTCGCAAAGCTACCGCGCCGAACTGGCGAACACCAGTTACGACGCGTATGCCAGCGGCAGCTACAGCCTGTTCGGCCGCGAGCACGAGCTGACGGTCGGCGCCAGCCACCGCCGTTCGTCGAAAAACAGCTATGGCGGCTGGGCGCCGTACAGCTGGGGCGCGGCCGCGCCGGTGATCGACCCATACCACTGGGACTCTGGCAGCGTGGCGCGTCCCGTCATCAATTACGCGCAGTGGGGCACGGCCAGCATCACCGAGCAAAGCGGCGTGTATGCGGGCACGCGCATGCGCCTGGCCGACCCGCTGTCGCTGGTGCTGGGCGGGCGCGTGAGCTGGTACAAGGACGATGCCGGCTACTCGGTGGCGCGCGAATTCACGCCCTACGCCGGTGTCGTGTATGACCTCGACAAGCAGCATTCCGTGTACGCCAGCTGGACCGAGATCTTCCAGCCGCAAGCGTCCACCGACGCCAACGGACAGCCTCTGAAGCCGATCAGCGGCACCAACTATGAAGCGGGCGTGAAGGGCGAATACTTTGGCGGCGCCCTCAATGCCAGCGCTGCCGTGTTTCAGATCCGCCAGCAAAACCGCGGCGTGGACGACCTGGCCGGCCCGAATCCCTGCCCCGGCAGCACCTGGGGCTATTGCCAGCGCGCGTCGGGCGAAGTGCGCAGCGAAGGCGTGGAGCTGGACGTGGCGGGCGCGCTGACGCCAGACTGGCAGCTGTCGGCCGGTTTTACCTATGTGAAGGCGCAATTTACGCGCGACAGCGATGCTGCCAATATCGGCAAGGATTTCAATAGCCGCTATCCGCGTCAGCAGCTCAAGCTGGCCACCAGCTACCGCCTGTCCGGCGCGGCGCAAGGCTGGCGCGTCGGTGCCTCGGTGTACGGACAGGGCGCGACGGAATCAACGGACGGCAGCTACAAGCTGCGCCAGGGCCGCTACGCGATCCTCGGTTTGAACGCGGCGTGGCAGATCGACAGCCGCGCCGAGCTGCGCCTGAACGTGAACAATGCGCTCGACAAGCACTATTACCAGAGCATTTACTCGAGTGTCTTTGGCAATCTGGTGGGCGCGCCGCGCAACCTGATGTTGACGCTCAATTACAAACTTTAACTCACCTACTCGAATGAAGGATGCATGGCTTATGGATGTGCAGTTGAATCTGGCCCGCGACGGCGTGCGCCGGCGTATGGCACAGGGAGCGCCGCGATGATGAAGTCGGCCAACATGATGTTGTTCTCGCGCGTGCTCGCCGCCATCTTTGGCGGCTATGCCCTCACGTCCGGCGTGGCCGTGCTGCTGGCCGCCGTGCTGCCGCTGTCGCGCGCCGAAGCCGTGCTGACGGCCACCCTGAGCGCCTTCCTCGTCTACACTTGCGCCGTGATCTGGGTCTTTGCCGTGCAAGACCTGCGCCGCGCCTGGCTCGGCATGCTGCTGCCGGCCATCGTTTGCGGCGGCATCGGCCTGCTGCTGTCGCGAGGCGCCGCATGAACGCCGTCAAGGTTGATAAAGTGCTCAAGACGCCGCAGCAGGGCGGTTTGCGCCAGGCCATGGCCTGGCTGCATACCTGGAGCGGCCTGTGGATTTCCTGGCTGCTGTTCGCCATTTTCCTGACCGGCACCCTGGCCGTCTTCGACGACCCGATCGGCCACTGGATGACGCCCGAACACGCCCTGGAAGAGGCGGCGCATGCGAACGATCCGCCGCTGCCCAAGGTCACGGACCGCGCACACCGTCTGGAACTGGCGCTCGACTTCATGGCAAAGGAACACCCGAAGGCGGACATGTGGGAAATCTGGCCCGTGCAGCGTCCCGGCCACGGCCTGTCCGCCTACTGGTTCCAGCCCAGCGGCGGCTATGGCTCGGCGGACCTCGATCCGTTGACGGGCGCCATCGTCAAACATGCGCGCGAGGCGAGCGAACGGGAAACCATCGGCGGCCACCATTTCGTCGATTTCCACTACGAGCTGCACGCGGGACGCATCGGCGTGTGGATCGTCGCCATCACCACCATGATCATGCTGGTGGCGCTGGTGAGCGGCGTCATCACGCACAAGCGCATCTTCAAGGATTTCTTTACCTTCCGCCCAGCCAAGGGCCAGCGTTCCTGGCTTGACGCGCACAACGCGGTGGCGGTGCTGACATTGCCGTTCCAGTTCATGATCGCCTACACGGGCCTGGCATTTTTCAGCGATGACTATGTGCCGGCCCCCGTGGTGGCGCAATACGGCATGGACAATGCCAAGAGGGCCTTCCTGGCCGACTGGAACGATGCGGGCAAGCCCGAAAAGACAGGCCAGCCGCTGGCCATTCCCGCGCTGGAATCGTTCGCGCTGCGTGCCGAGCAAGCCATCGGCCAGGAAATCCGCGCCGTGGTGCTGGACAATCCGAATGACGCCTCCATGCGCGTGTGCATGTATGGCTGGAACGAGGACGCGGATTTGCTGGAACGGATCAGCGCCAATACGGGCAGGGCCTGTTATGCGCTGGCCACGGGCGAGCAGGTCGCCGTGCGCCGGCCCGGCGAGTCGGATACGGGCGGCGCGGGCCTGACGCGCTCCGTCATGTCGAACCTGCACATGGTCGGTTTCGGCGGCACGCCCATGCGCTGGCTGTATTTCTTCTGCGGCCTGGCCGGCACGGCCATGATGGGCACGGGCGCCATCCTGTTTATGGTCAAGCGCCGCCAGAAGTCCGGCGCCGAGTTCGGCGCCTACACGCAGCGCGTGTACCGCCTCATCGCATGCCTGAACGTGGCGGCGATTGCCGGCCTGGCCATCGCCTGCGTGGGCTTTTTGTGGGCCAACCGTTTGATCCCCGTCGGCCTCGAGCACCGCGCCGGCTGGGAAGTGCGCGCCTTCTTCGGCGTGTGGTTCCTGATGCTGGTGCACGCCTGCCTGCGCGCGGAAAAGCGCGCGTGGATCGAGCAATTGGGCTTGCTGGCCGCCCTGTGCCTGCTCTTGCCGCTACTCAATTTCCTGAGCACGGGCGACAAGCTGACGGCGCAAATCGCGCGCGGCGACTGGGAAAGCGCCGGCGTGGAACTGGGCAGCATGGCCTTTGGCCTGCTGGCCGCCTGGGGTGCGTGGAAAGTCCGCAAGCGCAAGGAAAAACCGCTCAGGAAGGCTGGGGCCAGGGAAAGCGCTGCGCCCACGGCCAGCCTGCACGTCAATACGGAAGGACAGTCATGATCAATACCATCCTGTGCGCGCTGGGCCTGTCGTATGCGGGCATGGCCAGCCTTTCGCTGGCGATGGACCGCCATCATGGCCAGGTCTGGGGCAGGGACGCGGCACCGAATGTGCGGCGCGTGCTGCAACTGGCGGGCGCCATGCTGCTGGCGCTGGCCATCTGGCCCTGCGTGGCCGGCTGGAGCGTCAGCGTCGGCGTCGTCGCCTGGCTGGGATTCATCGGGGCAGGCGCGCTGCTGGTGGCCCTGCTGCTGCCGTATGCGCCCCGATTGCTGTTGCGTAGTTCCCTGCTGGCAGCCGTCGCCGCGCTGGCAGGTCTTGTGACCTTACTGCGGTGATGTTCACCGCTATTTTTAAGGATAGACCGATGTATTTTTCACGTTTGGCGACACCGTTTTACTTTAGCTGCAAGCGCAAGGCGGCTTCCTGATGGCGGCCCGCCTGCCTACCCGCCGCGCCCGCATCCTGGGCGGCGCAGTCTTGCTGGCGCTATTGGGCGCCGGTGTCCTGTGGGCCACGCGCGGCCCGACTACCGTATTCGACACGGCGCCCGTCAAGCGCGGCAATATCGAAGCGAGCGTCACGGCTATCGGCACCCTGCAGCCGCAAACCTATGTCGACGTGGGCGCGCAGGTGTCGGGCCAGATCACGCGCCTGCACGTGCAGCCTGGCAGTGCCGTGGAAAAAGGCCAGTTGCTGGCCGAGATCGATCCCAGCGTGCAGCAAGCCACGGTCGATGCGGGCCGCGCCGCGCTGGCGGGCTTGCGCGCGCAGCTGGCCGACCAGCAGGCGCAGCACCGCCTGGCGGGCCAGCAGCATGTGCGCCAGAAGCAGATGGCCAAGTTCGACTCGACGCCTTTGGCCGACCTGGAGACGGCCGAAGCCACCCTGGCCTCGGCCAGCGCCAAGATAGACCACCTGAAGGCGCAGATCGCCCAGACCCAGGCCAGCCTGAAGGCGGACGAGGCGCGCCTCGGCTATACGCGCATCTACGCGCCCATGGCCGGCAAGGTCGTGGGCCTGGACGCGAAAGAAGGGCAAACCCTGAACGCCACGTACCAGACGCCGAACATCCTGCGCATCGCCGATCTGTCGGCCATGACGGTATGGACGGAAGTGTCGGAAGCGGACGTGCGCCGCGTGCGTCCGGACATGCCCGTGTACTTCACCACCCTGGGCGGCGACCAGCGGCGCTGGAGCGGCAAGGTGCGCCAAGTGCTGCCTGCCCCGCCGGTGCCAGGTGGTTCCGCCGCCGGCACGGCCCTCGCGCCATCGACCAGCAAGGTGATCTTGTATACCGTGCTGTTCGACGTGGATAATGCCGATGGCGAACTGATGCCGCAGATGACGGCGCAAGTGGTGTTTGTCACGGCTGCGGCAAACAATGTGCTGGCCGTGCCCTTGCCGGCCCTGAAACCATCGACTGAAGAGGGCGCCAGGCCGGGGCAGTACACGGCCCGAGTGATGGATGCGGACGGCAAGGTCGATACGCGCGCCGTCACCGTGGGCGTGCGCAACCGCCTCAGCGCGGAAGTGCTGCAAGGCTTGCGCGAAGGGGAATTGCTGGTGACAGGCGAGCAGCCGGCCAGCAGCGGCGCCAGCAGGTTCCAGCTGTGAGCGCGATGAGCGAGGCTGCGTCGCTGGGGCAAGCCGGAGAACCTGTCCAGCCGGCGCCACTGATTGAACTTGTCGGCATACGCAAGCGCTACGGCGGTCATGACGGCGCACCGGCAGTGGAAGTGCTGCGCGGCCTGACCCTGTCCATTGGTGCCGGCGAATTCGTCGCCATCGTCGGCGCGTCCGGTTCCGGCAAATCGACCCTGATGCATCTGCTGGGCTGCCTTGACCGCCCTAGCGCCGGCAGTTACCGTTTCGCCGGCCAGGACGTGGCCAGCCTGAATCCCGATGAACTGGCGTGGCTGCGGCGCGAGGCATTCGGCTTCGTCTTTCAGGGCTACCACCTGATCGCCACCGAATCGGCGCGCGAAAACGTGGAAGTACCGGCCCTGTACGCGGGCATGCCGGCTGCGGCTCGCCATGCGCGCTCGGAAGCGCTGCTCAAACGCCTGGGCCTCGGTGAGCGCCTCGACCACCGGCCGAATCAATTGTCGGGCGGGCAGCAGCAGCGGGTGTCGATCGCGCGGGCCCTGATGAATGGCGGGCGCATCATCCTCGCCGATGAACCGACGGGGGCGTTAGATAGCAGCAGCGGCGCCGAAGTCATGGCCTTGCTGGGCGAACTGGCCGACGCGGGCCACACCATCATCCTGATCACGCATGACCGCAAGGTGGCGGCCCAGGCGCGCCGCGTGATCGAGATCAGCGATGGCGAAATCATCGCAGACTCGGGCGCCATCGCCATTCCTTCCACGTCGACAGCCCTGCCGCCGCTGGACATGTCGCGCGCCGCCCACGATACAGGTGCTTCGCTGGGCACGGAATTGCTCGACGCGGCGCGCGCGGCCTGGCGCGTGTTGTGGATCAACCGCTTCCGCACGGGCTTGACCTTGCTGGGCATCGTCATCGGCGTGGCCTCCGTGATCGTCATGCTGGCCATCGGCCTGGGCACGCGCCAGCAGGTGATGGCCCAATTAGGCGCATTCGGCTCGAACCTGCTGTACATGGCGTCGCGCGGCGAAAGCTCGCGCATCCCCGGGCGCAGCATCACCCTGGCCGACCTCGATGCGCTCAAGGACGTACCGGGCATTTCCCACGTGCTGCCGAATGTCACCGGCAACAAGGTAATACGCCACGCTAACCTCGATGTGCAGACGTATGTGCGCGGCACGGGGCCGGCCCTGCCGCAGATCCAGACCTGGCCGGTGGCCAAGGGCGGCTTCTTTACCGAGGAAGATGAACGCGAAATGGCCACCGTGGCCGTGCTGGGCGCGCACCTGGCCGAAAAGCTGATGCCCGACGTGCCCAACCCCGTGGGGCAGAGCATCCTGATCGGCAACGTGCCGTTCCAGGTGATCGGCGTGATGAGCGCGAAGGGCGCGCTGACGGGCGAGAAGGATGAAGACGACGTGCTGCTGCTGCCGTTTTCCACGGCCGGCATCCGCGTCTTTGGCCAGCGCGAGCCGACGTACACGGTCATGGCGGTGAGCGATGTCAAGCGCGTGACCGAGGTGGAGGCGGCGGTCGACGCCACCATGTTCGAGCGCCACCGCATCCGCGACTATGGCATCAGCAACGCGGCCGCGTCGATCGCCGCCGAAGCCAGGACGCAGGACAACATGACCATGATGCTCAGCCTGATCGCCGCCGTGTCGCTGGTGGTGGGCGGCATCGGCGTCATGAACGTGATGCTGATGACGGTGCGCGAGCGCACGCGCGAAATCGGCATCCGCATGGCGACGGGCGCTCGGCGGCGCGACATCTTGCGCCAGTTCCTCACCGAAGCCGTGCTGGTGTCGGTGGTGGGCGGCGTAGCCGGCATCGTGGTCGGCGTGACGGTGGCCGGCTTGCTGCTGGTATGGGAGGTGCCGGTGATCTTTTCGCTGAGCGCCGTCGGCGGCGCCTTTGCCTGCGCCGTGGTGACGGGGCTGGTGTTTGGCTTCATGCCGGCGCGCACGGCGTCGGGACTCGACCCGGTGGTGGCGCTGGCGGGACAATAGCTGTTGTAACAGCGCCGGCAGCGTGGCTGCCGGCAAAAAAATATTGGCCTCGCTCTAACACGCGGTACTATCTTCTCATAATAAGAAGCAGTGTTTCGCGTTTTATGCCCTTGCGGGCACATACCAACCACCACAGGAGAACCCGATGCAAAAAAAATCAACCGTGACGACCGGTATTGCCGCCGCCCTCATGCTGGCGTTCAGCGTGGGTTCGGCCCAGGCGCAGGAAGTCGTGCGTTTGGGGAATTTGAAATTCGCCCATTACGGCGCCGTGTCGTACATCAAGGAAATTGCACCCAAGTGCGGCATCAAGGTCGAGGAGCATATCTTCGCCAAGGGCCTCGATGTGATGCAGGCGATAATCGCGGGCGAGCTCGACGTGGGGGCGACGGCGTCCGAAGCGGCCATTTCCGGCCGCGCCGGCGGTGCTCCCATCTATGTGGTGGCCGGCTTTGCCAAGGGCGGCGCGCGCCTGGTGGCTGGAGCGGGGCAAAAGATTGCCAGCGTGAAGGATTTGAAGGGCAAGCGCGTGGGCGTGACGCGCGGCGGCATTCAGGAAGTGCTGCTGCTGGCCGAGCTGTCGCAGGCTGGTTTGACGTATGCCGACACCAAGGGCAAGGATGTGCAACTGGTGTTCCTGGCTTACGCCGACTTGAACCAGGCACTGATGGGCAAGAATATCGACGCCATGATGCAATCCGAGCCGCAATCGTCGCAGGCGATCAACAAGGGTTTCGGCACCGAGGTCATCAAGCCCTACGACACGCCCATCGGCGAGCCCGTGCGGACCATGGTGATGACGGAAAAGTTCTATAAGGAACGCCGTCCCGTGGCGGAAAAATTCATGCGCTGCTTCGTCGAAGCCACCAAGACCTTTATCGACAACAAGGCGACGGCGGAAAAGTATGTGCGTGAAGTGGTGTTCCGCGGCCAGATCACGAAGGAGGACTTCGACGACGCGATCAGCAATTCGCCGTATTCGTATGACATCTCGCCCGAGCATATCCAGGTAACCACCGATGTGATGGTGAAAACGGGCGTGGGCCGCATGAGCAAGCCGCCCGTGGCCAAGGACTGGGTCAAGACGGACTTGCTGGAGCAGGCGAAAAAGAGCCTGAATGTGAAGTAAACCGGAGCTTGGCACTGCCCGATGGCCCGCTTAAGCGGGCCATCATTTTTTTGCGGCATACTAATAGATAGGCAGGCGGTGCGAAAGATTGCCGAAATCTTGAGGCTGCGCCACCCCGTCATGCCGCAGGCGCGATATCATGGCAGGCTTGCGGCATTGGATGGCGGCGTCGTGCCTGTCCCCCGGGCTGCCGCTTGAATCGCACTTGCCAGCTATGGTGTAAACTTAAACTATGCAGATCTATTTCTTTTTCATCGCCGCCCTGTTGTACGCGGCGTGCGCGGTGCTTCCCTCGTCCCGCGCCCGGCTCATTGCCGGCCTGACCGGCGTCGCCTGGCTGGCGCACGCCGCCACCCTGTGGTTCGACCTGATGGCGCCGGGCACCTTGCGCTTCGGTTTTTCCGCCATGCTGTCGGCCGCACTGTGGGTCTCGGTGGGCGCCTACTGGATCGAGAACCGTAATTTCAGCCTGGACGGATTGCGCCGCATGGTCATGCCCAGCGCTGTCATCGCCCTCTGCCTGGCCTGGGCCTTTCCTGGCATCCAGGTCAGCATGGAAGGCAAGTCGGCCGTCTTCGGCTGGCATATTGCCGTGGCCGTGCTCGCCTACAGCACCCTGACGATTGCCGCCTTTCACGCCGTACTGATGGCGCTGCAGGAATCGCGTTTGCATACGCGCAGCGAAAGCCGTGGCTTCATCGGTAGCGCGCTGGACCAGCTGCCAGCCCTGCTGACGATGGAAAAACTGCTGTTTCGCATGATCGGCCTGGGTTTCATCCTGCTGAGCCTGACCGTGCTGTCAGGTATCGTGTTTTCCGAGCAATTATTTGGCAAGGCGCTTACCTGGGATCACAAATCCGTGTTTACCATGCTGTCGTGGCTGCTGTTTGCCTCGCTGCTGGCAGGGCGCCGCTTTCGCGGCTGGCGCGGCAAGACGGCCCTGAGTTTTACCCTGGCCGGTTTCGCTACCTTGCTGCTGGCCTATGTTGGCAGCCGTTTTGTACTGGAAGTGGTTTTACACCGAGGATACGCATGACACGTGTTTTATTCTGGCTGGCACTGGTGTTCCTGGTGCTGTTTGCAATCCGCAGCAAGCTCCGTGGCATGCAGCAACGGGCCCGCGCGCAACAGCAGCAGCGGCCGAACCCGTATGCGCCGCCGGCGCGGCCGCAGGAATTGCCAGATGCCGAGCTGATGCTTTGCTGCGCCCACTGCGGCGTGTACTACCCTGCCTCGGAAAACGTGCAGGCCAAGGGACACGATTACTGCAGCCACGCGCACGCCACGCTGTAAGGGCAGGCCGGCGCCGCGTTGCTCATCCGTATCGTAAGGCCCTCCGGCATCCGTCCGGCGTAGCATCTGCAGCAGGCGGTTCGTCACCGCCATTGCAGAAAGGCGCGTCCCCCATGCCCCGTCCCAGCCCGCATACCGTGACCGCTAGCGGCATGCCGCAAGCGTCGCAACTGAGCGGCAACTCGCTGCCCATGCAAGCGCTGCGCGCGCAGATCGGCCGTATCGCCCGCTGTGGCGCGCCGGTGGCCATCCGTGGCGAATCAGGCACGGGCAAGGAACTGGCGGCGCGCGCCATCCATGCGCAGGGCGCGCGCGCCGGCTTCCCGTTTATCGCCGTCAACTGCGGCGCCATTCCCGAAGCGCTGATGGAGGCCGAATTCTTCGGCTGCCGTCCCGGCGCCTATACGGGTGCGTTGCACGAGCGCCAGGGCTTGTTCCAGGCGGCCCACGGTGGCAGTTTGCTGCTCGACGAAGTCGATGATCTGCCGCTGGCCATGCAGGTGAAACTGTTGCGCGTGCTGCAGGAGCGCCGTGTGCGCAAGCTGGGCGGCAGTACTGACGAGGCCGTCGACGTGCGTATCCTGTGCGCCAGCCAGCATGGCCTGGCACACGGCGTGGCCGCAGGCACGTTGCGCCAGGACCTGTTTTACCGGCTCAATGTGATCGAACTGGCACTGCCGCCGCTGCGCGAGCGGCGCGGCGATCTGCAGGTATTATGTGAGGTGATCCTCGCGCGCCTGTCGCCGGGCCGGGCCGTAAGCCTGGCGCCGCCGGTTCTGGCGGCCCTGGCCGCGTATGCGTTTCCCGGCAATGTACGCGAACTGGAAAATGTGCTGGAGCGGGCGTTGGCCTTTGCCGAAGGTGGCGTGATCGCGCTCGACGGGCTGGCCTTGCCGGCTGCGGCGGGCAGCCTGCCCTTGCCGGCGGCGCCGGCCGTGCCGGGGCAGCAACTATGTCTGCCTGGCATGACGC
>NZ_LT607653.1:476925-483532 GCF_900095265.1 Janthinobacterium sp. UMAB-56
CCGCTGGACGTGTATTTGCGCCAGGCCGAGCGCGACATGATCATGCTGGCGCTGGTGCAGGCGCGCTACCACCGCGCGCGGGCGGCGCGCCAGCTGGGGCTCAGCGTGCGCCAGCTGCGTTACCGCATGCAGAAATTGACGATACAGGAAGCCTTACTAGATGAGCGCATGGACGATAGATGACGATGGCTGGTGCGATGGCGCGCTGCGCTATGACTCGCCGTACCAGGATGCGCGCCCGGACGGTGCGCAAGTCGACTTGCTGGTGATCCATAACATCAGCTTGCCGGGCGGCCACTTTGGCGGACCGCATGTGTCGGACTTGTTTACGGGCCGGGTAGATTATAATGCCGATCCTTCTTTCGCCGACCTGCGTGGCTTGCAGGTCTCGGCGCACTTTTTTGTGCGGCGCGATGGTGCGCTGTTGCAATATGTTTCTACTGATCAACGTGCCTGGCATGCGGGTGCGTCCACCTTTGAAGGACGCCCGCAATGCAATGGTTATTCCATCGGTATCGAAATGGAAGGCGCGGACGATATACCCTTCCAGCGGCGGCAATACCATGTCCTGGCCGCGCTGACGGCGGCGCTGGTGGCGCGCTACGACTTGTCCCAGGTGCGCGGCCATGAGCATATCGCGCCGGGGAGGAAGACGGATCCGGGGCCTTTTTTTGACTGGTATTTTTATCAAGAATGCTGGCTGGAAACCCTGCGCGGGCAAGCTGCGTTAGCGCTTACTTCGCGGGGATTGGGCTTTCCATCCATGCCCTGAAAAGTCAACCGAAATCGTATATGAAAATACAAAAAATTACGCTGAGGGATGCCGGAAAACTATTGCATCGCCCTTCGATGGGCACTACAATTAGTGCAGAAGTTGAGTGTAAAGACTATATGTAGTGCCATCACAGACGTTTTCAGAATTATTGTCTAAGCTACCCGGATTGCTGATAAGGCACTGGAACTGGCGGATTATCACCCTTGATCGTGTTTCGCGCCAGCCGGGCAGTGCGGTATGGCGAGATGGATACTGAGCTGTTTTATGCATTATAAATTTACTATTTAGCAACAAATATCTGAAGAAACCCTGACCATCGGGCGTTCTATTCAACAACACACGCGGCAGCAAAACTGCAGGCTGACTTTAGCTGACAACGGGAGCTTCAATGCAATCACCACAAGATATTTCCATCCATCCAACGCCAGTATCGCCAGCGCCAGGCGCGGCCAAGAGCGTGGCGAGTACGGGCGCGGCATTGGGCGACTATCGCATCATCCGCCGCAACGGCGCGGTGGTGGCATTTGAGCCTTCGAAGATCGCCATCGCCATGACCAAGGCGTTTTTGGCCGTTAACGGCGGCCAGGGCGCAGCCTCGGCACGCGTCCGCGAACTGGTGGAACAGCTGACCGACGGCGTCGTCGCCGCGCTGGTGCGTCGCCATCCTGGCGGCGGCACCTTCCATATCGAAGACGTGCAAGACCAGGTGGAACTGTCGCTGATGCGTTCGGGCGAGCACGACGTGGCGCGTGCCTACGTGCTGTACCGCGCCAAGCACATGGAAGAGCGCCGTTTGCAGAAGGAAGCGCTGGGCGCTTCCGCGCAAGTGGCCGCGCCCCAGCTGAACGTGCTTGACAACGGCGTGCGCCGCCTGCTGGACATGCAGGAAGTGCGCGACCTGATCAACGCCGCCTGCGCCGGCCTGGAAAAGCACGTCGATGCCGATGCCATCCTGGCTGAAACGGTGAAGAACCTGTACGACGGCGTGCCTGTCGAAGAACTGCACAAGTCGGCCATCCTGGCGGCGCGCGCGCTGATGGAAAAAGACCCGGCCTACAGCCAGGTCACGGCCCGTATCCTGCTGCACACGGTGCGCAAGGAAGTGTTCGGCAAGGAAGTGCCGCAAGCGGCCGCTGCCGCCGAATACCTGACGTATTTCCCGCAATACATCGCCAAGGGCATCGCCAACGACCTGCTGAATCCGGTACTCGCCAGCTTTGACCTGGAACGCCTGGCGAAAGCCATCGTGGCCGACCGCGACTTGCAATTCGGCTACATCGGCCTGCAAACCCTGTATGACCGCTACTTCCTGCACATCCATGACGTACGCATCGAAATGCCGCAAGCCTTCTACATGCGCGTGGCCATGGGCCTGTCGCTGAACGAAGCGGACCGCGAAGCGCGCGCCATCGAGTTCTACAAGCTGCTGTCCTCGTTCGACTTCATGAGCTCGACCCCGACCCTGTTCAACTCGGGCACCCTGCGCTCGCAACTGTCGTCGTGCTACCTGAGCACCGTCTCGGACGACCTGGAAGGCATCTACGACGCCATCAAGGACAACGCCTTGCTGGCCAAGTATGCCGGCGGCCTGGGCAACGACTGGACGCCAGTGCGCGCCCTGGGCGCCCACATCAAGGGCACCAACGGCAAGTCGCAAGGCGTGGTGCCGTTCCTGAAAGTGGTGAACGACACGGCCGTGGCCGTCAACCAGGGCGGCAAGCGCAAGGGCGCCGTCTGCGCCTACCTGGAAACCTGGCACATGGATATCGAGGAATTCCTCGACCTGCGCAAGAACACGGGCGACGACCGCCGCCGCACGCACGACATGAACACGGCGAACTGGATACCCGACATGTTCATGAAGCGCGTCATGGAAAAAGGCGAGTGGACCCTGTTCTCGCCATCCGAAACGCCGGACTTGCACGACCTGGTCGGCAAGGCCTTTGAAAAGGCTTACCTGGGCTACGAAGCCAAGGCAGCCGCCGGCGAAATGCGTTCGTTCAAAAAGATCGCCGCGCTGGACCTGTGGCGCAAGATGCTGTCGATGCTGTTTGAAACGGGTCACCCATGGATCACGTTCAAGGATCCTTGCAACATCCGCAGCCCGCAGTCGCACGTCGGCGTCGTCCACAGCTCGAACCTGTGCACGGAAATCACGCTGAACACGGGCCCTGACGAAATCGCCGTCTGCAACCTCGGTTCCGTGAACATGCCGGCGCACATGAAGGAAGGCAAGCTCGATCACGTCAAGCTGGCCAAGACCATCCGCACCGCCATGCGCATGCTCGACAACGTCATCGACATCAATTACTACGCCGTCGACAAGGCGCGCAATTCGAACATGCGCCACCGTCCGGTGGGCATGGGCGTGATGGGCTTCCAGGACTGTCTGCACATGATGCGCATCCCGTTCGCCTCGGACGCCGCCGTGTCGTTTGCCGACACCTCGATGGAAGCCGTGTGCTACTACGCCTACCTGGCGTCGACGGAACTGGCCGAAGAGCGCGGCCGCTATGAATCGTACGCCGGTTCGCTGTGGGACCGTGGCATCCTGCCACAGGACTCGGTGAAACTGCTGGCCGAAGAACGCGGCGGCTACCTGGAAGTCGATTCCTCGTCGGCCATGGACTGGACCCCGGTGCGCGAACGCATCGCCAAGTTCGGCATGCGCAATTCGAACTGCGTGGCGATCGCCCCGACGGCGACCATTTCGAACATCATCGGCGTATCGGCCTGTATCGAGCCGACGTTCCAGAATCTGTACGTGAAATCGAACCTGTCGGGCGAATTCACCGAGATCAACGGTTACCTGGTGCGCGACCTGAAGGCGCGCGACCTGTGGGATGAAGTCATGATCTCCGACCTGAAGTACTTCGACGGTTCGCTGGTGAAGATCGACCGCATCCCGCAAGACTTGCGCGATATCTACGCCACCGCCTTCGAAGTGTCGCCTAGCTGGCTGGTGGAAGCGGCTTCGCGTCGCCAGAAGTGGATCGACCAGGCCCAGTCGCTGAACATCTACATGGCTGGCGCTTCGGGCAAGAAGCTCGACGAAACCTACAAGCTGGCATGGCTGCGTGGCCTGAAAACCACCTACTACCTGCGTACCATCGCCGCTACCCACATGGAGAAATCGACCTCCAAGACGGGTGCCCTGAACGCCGTGGCAGTCGATGGCGGCATGTCGGCCAGCGCGCAGAGCGCCCAGGCAGCGGTCGTCGCGGCAGCAGCAGTGGCCGTGGCGCCGGTAGTGGCAGCGGCAGCGGACGACGCCGATGGCGAAGCTTGCTACCTGCGTCCGGGTGATGATGGTTTCGAGGAATGCGAAGCCTGCCAGTAAAAACCTGCTGCGCAGCCCCCTCTCGGGTTCTGTGTTGCTCACCGTACTAAAGTACGGCTCCGCTACTCGACCCGATATCGGGCTTGCTCGCGACGGTTTTTAAAGAATTTAAAGTTGTCAGCCCGGCACGGTCGGGCTGATTCAATGTTGTTAATGTCCGCATTGTCCGATACAACGGGCCTGTTGCGGATCGCCGGCTTGCCGGCATGGAAAGGAAGAAGAATATGTCGTTGTCCTGGGATGATGAAACCACGTCGGCAGCTGTGCCGCGTCCGGCGCAGCAAGCGCCAATGGGAAATACCGAATTGAACCTGCCGGCCGGTGCCGAGCCGTCCGAAGCGAACGCCGAGCAAGTGGCGCGCCGCGTGAATGCCGACGACAAACGCATCATCAACGGCAAGACGGACGTCAACCAGCTGGTGCCGTTCAAGTACAAATGGGCGTGGGACAAATACCTGGCTGGCTGCGCCAATCACTGGATGCCGCAGGAAGTGAACATGCAGCGCGATATCGAGCTGTGGAAAAATCCGAACGGCCTGACGGACGACGAGCGCCGCCTGGTCAAGCGCAACCTGGGCTTCTTCGTGACGGCCGACTCGCTGGCCGCCAACAACATCGTGCTGGGCACTTACCGCCACATCACGGCGCCGGAATGCCGCCAGTACCTGCTGCGCCAGGCGTTCGAGGAAGCGATTCACACGCATGCTTACCAGTACATCGTGGAATCCCTGGGCCTGGACGAAGGCGAGATTTTCAACGCCTACAATGAAGTCAAGTCGATCCGCGACAAGGATGAATTCCTGATCCCGTTCATCAACACCCTGACCGACCCTGCTTTCGTCACCGGCACGGTGGAAAACGACCAGAAGCTGCTCAAATCCCTGATCGTCTTCGCCTGCCTGATGGAAGGCCTGTTCTTCTACGTCGGCTTCACGCAGATCCTGGCGCTGGGTCGCCAGAACAAGATGATGGGCGCGGCCGAGCAGTACCAGTACATCCTGCGCGACGAATCGATGCATTGCAACTTCGGCATCGACTTGATCAACACGATCAAGATGGAAAATCCGCAGTTGTGGACGGCCGCCTTCCGCGAAGAGATCAAGGACCTGTTCATGAAGGCCGTGGAACTGGAATACGCCTACGCGGAAGACACCATGCCGCGCGGCGTGCTGGGTCTGAATGCGCCGATGTTCAAGGGCTATTTGCGCTTCATCGCCAACCGCCGCGCGCAGCAGATCGGCATCGAGCCGCTGTTCGCCCAGGAAGAAAACCCATTCCCGTGGATGAGCGAAATGATCGACATGAAGAAGGAGCGTAACTTCTTCGAAACGCGCGTGACCGAGTACCAGACCGGTGGTGCGCTGAACTGGGAATAAGCGTTTTTCAGTCAATGCCCAAAAGCGCCGTCATCCTGACGGCGCTTTTTTTTCGCCTGCGTCGCGGCGGAAAAATACCTGCATCATCACGCCAGGCGACGAGGCTTGCGGCAGGTTTTTCGGATGCCGCGCATGGCCGCATCGCGAACCCAAAAAATCATTTCCGCAGACGCTGGCATCGGCATTTGCCGCGCGATTGTGCGATAGCACGCGTAAGGTGTAAAAAAGCGGGCGAAAACGTGTCGTGCCGGTTGCGCATTGACAAGGTTTTCGTGTACTTTATGAGATTGCAAATGCGAGCGTTAGAATGCGGGGTTTTTTAACCAGCGCGGTAGCGAAAAAACCTCGCAAAACAGGGATACAGATTTACACGGATATGCACAAAACCACACCGTTTTCGTCTGCCGCCGTGCCCGAATTTTTTCAGGCATGGCGGTTTTTTATTTGACGCATGGGTGTTGTGGCGAGCGCGATGCGAGGAGCGAAAAAACGCACGGCATCGAAAACGAATGACCGAATTCAGACTTTGCCACCAGCTGCGAGATAAAGCAGGGTGGCACCGACGATGGCTGAAGTGCTGCAAACGTGAGGAGTTGCAGCAGTTCAGCTGGTGCCGAATTCATTAGCGCAAACGACCGTTTGTGCCGATGAATAATTCGCCT
Organism: Janthinobacterium sp. UMAB-56; assembly: GCF_900095265.1. Taxonomy (GTDB): domain Bacteria; phylum Pseudomonadota; class Gammaproteobacteria; order Burkholderiales; family Burkholderiaceae_D; genus Janthinobacterium. The sequence continues at coordinate 483,079 of NZ_LT607653.1, forward strand.
GGCCTATCCCTGTGGTGGGTCGGACGGGTTTAAATCTTGTAGCTTAAATTTCTCATCTCAGATGAAGGAGAGACAAATGGCAACAGCCGCTAAGAAATCAGAAGTAAAGAAACCAGCCGCCAAGGCTGCTCCTGCCGCGAAGAAGCCGGCAGCCGCAGCCAAGACGGTTGCCGCTAAACCAGCTGCCAAAGCCGCAGCGAAACCAGCAGCAAAACCAGCCGCCAAGGCCGCCGCCAAGCCTGCGGCAAAAGTGGCTGCCAAGCCAGTAGCGAAAGCCGCAGCAAAACCGGCGGCCAAGGCAGCAGCAAAACCGGCAGCCAAGCCAGCAGCGAAAGCCGCAGCGAAACCTGCAGCCAAGGCAGCAGCCAAGCCTGTAGCGAAAAAAGCTGCAGCCAAACCGGCCGCGAAGCCGGCAGCAAAAGCCGCAGCGAAACCTGCAGCCAAGGCGGTAGCC
>NZ_LT607653.1:483562-565738 GCF_900095265.1 Janthinobacterium sp. UMAB-56
GCCAGCAGCGAAAGTCGCAGCCAAGCCGGCAGCCAAAGCAATAGCGAAACCTGCAGCCAAGCCAGCGGCCAAGGTAGCGGCGAAGCCAGCAGCCAAAGCAGCAGCAAAACCTGCGGCCAAAGCAGCAGCGAAACCTGCAGCCAAGCCAGCGGCCAAGGTAGTCGCGAAGCCAGCAGCAAAAGCGGCAGCCAAGCCAGCAGCGAAAGCAGCAGCGAAACCCGCCGCCAAGCCAGCCGCAGCGCCAGTCGTGGCAGCCGCACCGGCAGCAGCCCCAGCGGCACCAGCCGCCGTGGCCGCCAAGCCAGCAGCCAAGAAGGCCGCGCCTAAAAAGGCCGCACCGAAGAAGGCAGCTCCTGTCGCCAAACCATCGGCACCTATCGCACCTGTAGCAAAAACCGTGTTGGCACCGGCTGCAGCCTGGCCATTCCCAACCAGCACCCGCCCATCGTAATTGCAACGATACGGGTGCCTGGATGAGGCAACACGCCGCTGTGTGACTCAATCACACAGCGGTTTTTTTTTGGAGAATTAGTCGTGCTGATCGTTATCCTTACATTGATCGTTGATACCATCGCCACCCTGCTGGGCGGCGTGTTGCTGCTGCGCTTCTGGATGCAGGCGGTGCGCGTGCGGCCGCCCTCGTCGGTGGCGCAATTCACGTTTCAATTGTCCGACTGGCTGGTGCGCCCCCTGCGCCGCGTGGTGCCGGGCGTGGGCGGGTATGACTGGGCCAGCCTGATCGGCGCCTTCCTGATCGTGCTGCTGGCCAGTTCGCTCCTGTTTATTTCCGGCGCTCCCGTCGAAGTAGTGCTGCTCAAGTCGCTGCAACGCTTCCTGCAATGGATACTCTACGGTTTCATGGCCTTGCTGATCATCGAAGCTATCTTCAGCTGGGTCAACCCGCATGCGCCGCTGGCGCCGTTTGTACGGGCCCTGAACGAGCCGCTGCTGCGTCCGATCCGCAAGGTCGTACCGCTGGTCGGCAGCCTGGACCTGTCGCTGCTGGTGGCGCTGATCCTGCTGCAGATCGCGCAGGTGCTGGTGGGGATGATTATTGTGCTGAGGTAAAGCGGGAAGGTCGGCCTGGCGCTGGCGCGCGAGCCGACCGGACTACCTGTTAATAGCGGTAGCCGAACGCCGCTTCGAACTGATCGGCGATGCTTTCTGGCGTAAACACATGGTTTTGCGCGCCCTGGGTGGCGATCTTGATGGCGCCCAGCAGGCTGGCCAGGCGGCCGCTGGTTTCCCAGCCCAGGTCGTTGGTGATGCCGAACAGCAAGCCTGCACGGTAGGCGTCGCCGCAGCCGGTCGGGTCCAGCACTTCCTTTGCGGCCACGACAGGAATGTCGATGCGCTTGCTGTCCGTATAAATTTCCGAGCCCTTTTCACCACGCGTGACGATCAGCGCTTCCAGGCGGCTGGCGATGTCAGGCAGGCTCAAGCCCGTGCGCTCCATTAACATTTCCATTTCATAGTCGTTGGCCGACACATACGTGGCTTTGTTGATGAAGTCGATCAACTGTTCGCCATTGAAACGTGGCAACTGTTGACCCGGGTCGAACATGAAGGGGATGCCCAGCTCGGCCAGGTCCGCAGCGTGCTTGAGCATGCCCTGGTCGCCATCCGGCGAGATGATGGCGACCCTGGCCGGGCCTGCATTGGCGATCGGGTTTTCATGCGCAAACGACATGGCGCCCGGGTGGAAGGCATTAATCTGGTTGTTGTCCGCATCGGCCGTGACGAAGCACTGCGCGTTGTAGCTGTCGGCCTTGATCAGAATGTTGGCGGTGGAAATGCCCAGCTTTTGCAGGCGCTCCAGGTAGGCGGCGCTATCTTGCCCCATGACGCCGACGATGCGCGGGTCGCCGCCCAGCATTTTCAGGCTGTAGGCGATGTTGCCCGAGCAACCGCCGAACTCGGTACGCATGGTGGGCACGAGGAAGGAGACATTCACCTTGTGCAACTGGTCGGCCAGCAGGGATTCGCCGAAGCGGCCGGGAAATTGCATGATGGTGTCGGTGGCAAGCGAGCCGCAGATCAGCGATGTTTTGGTCATGATAGTGTCGGTTAAGGGTAAAAGATGGCGATATGGTAGCCAGACGCCGTGAGCTGGTCTAATGCAAAATACAGTTTGATGGTTTGTTCCGAGCGCGGCGCAAACCCCTTGCTCACGTCGATAGTGACCGGCAGGTAGTCGCGCGGCGCGATTACGCGGCGCAACAGCGGCTTGTCGTTGGCGTCGTTGAGTATCAGTTCAATGCTGGGCCAGGCTTGCACGCTGCGGCTCTGGTTGCGCAGCAGCGAGACGTAGGAAAAGGTCTGTTCCTTGAGGGTTTGCAATTCCCCCTGTTCGATGGCCAGCGCCTCGATCTGCGCCGGCAAGTCGACCTGGCAGCCACTGACCTTGCACAGCGCGACCAGGGTCGGCTTCCACTGCGGAAACTGCGCCGCCAGCGGGTTGCGGAAGGTAGTCATCACTTGCAGCAATAATAAAAGCAGCAGCACCACCGAGCCGGCGGCCATGGCCGCGCGCAAGGCCTTGCCACTCTGTTCGCGGCGCCGGCCCTGGGTGACGAAGGCCGGCTCATCATCGGCTGGCGGCAGGACGGGGTTTTCCTGATCCTCGGCGGGATCCGGCGCAATGGGGGCGGCGGGCAGCGGCGTGAACGCATGCTCGGCCAGCGTGGGTTCGCGGCGCGCGGGCGCACGCTTGTCCAGGCTGACTTTTTCCATCGCAGGCAATGCCGGCGCTACCCCGGCTGCCACCGCTTCCAGGCTCGGTTCGCGGCGGCTATCGCGCAAATACGTGGCGAAGGCGGGCGCCTCTTCGACCTGGCGCCGCCTGAAGGGCGCCATCGGCTGGGGCAAGGGCGGTTCGGGCGATTCTACCGGTGTTTCTTCAGTTGGTTCAGTTGGTTCAGTTGGTTCAGTTGGTTCGGGCGCTGCGGCAGCAGGCGCGGCGGCCAGCGCCTCGTCGGGCAGGACCACGTCGAGGTCCAGCTCGATGTGCTCGCCATCGTCTTCGTCATCCTTGAGCTGCGCCGTTTCCGGCAAGATGCCGAACGGATCGAACGAGGTGTCGAAGTCGAGGGAATAGATGGGTTCGTCGTCCGTGGCGGACGGCAGGCTGTTGTCGGCCGGGTAACTGGTCGACTGGGGGGCGGCAGCGCCGGGGGCGGATGTTAAAAACGGCGATGCCGCAGCCGGATCGACCAGCGCGGCATTGCCGTCAAACACTTCCCTGCACGTGCCACAGCGCACGATGCCCCCACGTAACTTCAACTGGTCAGCAGCGACCCGAAATATCGTGTTGCAATGGGGGCATTTGGTGGCGAGGGCCATTGCTGTGCTTATGCACCTTCCGCGCGGGGCGCAGGCGCTTGCGTGCTGCCCAGGCGGCCATGCAGGGCCACCCAGCCATCTTGCTCGGCCCAGACACCCAGTTCGATGAACGGTGCGTAGGCAGCAGCGACTTCTTCCGCCTGGCGTGCCAGCACGCCGGACAGGATCAGGGCGCCGCCGTCGGCGACGCGACCCGACAACATCGGCGCCATCAGCTTCAATGGGCTCGACAGGATGTTGGCGACGACGATGTCAAATTTCGCCGTGGCGTGTGCCGAAGTGGCAAACGTGTCTGGCAAGAAATATTCGATGTCGCACTGGTTGCGTGCGGCATTGTCGCCAGCCGATTCGATGGCTTGCGGGTCGATATCGACGCCGGCGACTGTTTGCGCGCCGAGTTTCTTGGCCACCATGGCCAGGATGCCGGAGCCGCAACCGTAGTCGAGCACGGTCTTGCCGGGGGCGGGATTGGCTTCCAGCCATTCCATGCACAGGCGCGTGGTCGGATGGCTGCCCGTGCCGAAGGCCAGGCCCGGGTCCAGTTCCAGGATCAGGCCAGCAGGATCTGGTGCCTCGTGCCAGCTGGGCACGACCCAGATATTCTTGCCGATGTGAATCGGCGCGAATTGCGACTGGGTCAAACGCACCCAATCCTGTTCTTCCACGGGGCGCATGGTAAAGGCAGGAACTTCCGCCATGCCGACCGCTTGAGCAGCGGCGGCCACGATGGCGGCCTGGTCGGCGTCGACGTCGGTCAGCGCCACCACGCGGCTGCGTTCCCACGCCGCTTCCTTCGGTTCCATGCCGGGTTCGCCAAACAAGGGCTGCTCGGCATCCGTGCCTTCATCGGCGTCTTCCACCGAGACCGACAGGGCGCCCGCTTCCATCAACGCGTCGGACATGGCCTCGGCGTTGTCACGGGCGATTTCGATGACGATTTCCGTCCAGCTCATGCGCCCGCCTTGATTTCGGATTTCTTGGCGATGCTGGGGCTGCCGCCATTCAGGTTCTTGCCCAGGTCCGGCATGTCGGCCAGTTTCTGTTCCAGATAGTGAATGTTGGTGCCGCCTTCGATGAAGCGCGCGTCGATCATCAGTTCGCGGTGCAGGGCGATATTCGTGTTGATGCCTTCGACCACCATTTCGGACAGGGCGATCTGCATGCGGCGTATGGCTTGCTCGCGCGTAGCGCCGTAAGCGATCACTTTGCCGATCATCGAGTCATAGTGGGGCGGCACGTAATAGCCGGCGTAGGCGTGCGAGTCGACGCGGATGCCAGGGCCGCCCGGCGCATGCCAGGACACGATCTTGCCTGGCGATGGCGTGAACTTGAAAGGATCTTCGGCATTGATGCGGCACTCGATGGCGTGGCCCGACAGCAAGACGTCGCGCTGGCGGAAACGCAGTTTCTCGCCAGCGGCGATGCGGATCTGTTCTTGCACGATGTCGATGCCGGTGATCATCTCGGTAACCGGATGTTCCACTTGCACGCGGGTATTCATTTCAATGAAATAGAACTCGCCGTTTTCGTACAGGAATTCAAACGTGCCGGCGCCGCGGTAACCGATCTTGCGGCACGCTTCGGCGCAACGGTCGCCAATTTTCTCGATCAGTTTGCGCGGGATGCCGGGCGCTGGTGCTTCTTCGATGACTTTCTGGTGGCGGCGCTGCATGGAGCAGTCGCGCTCGCCCAGCCAGACGGCGTTCTTGTGTTCGTCGGCGAGGATCTGGATTTCCACGTGGCGCGGATTTTCCAGGTACTTCTCCATATACACTTCAGGGTTGCCGAAGGCCGTGCCGGCTTCCGTCTTGGTCATCGCCACGGCGTTGATCAGGGCCGCTTCCGTGTGCACCACGCGCATGCCGCGTCCGCCACCGCCACCGGCAGCCTTGATGATGACCGGATAGCCGATCTTGCGGGCAATTTGCACGATCGCTTTCGGATCGTCCGGCAATGCACCTTCCGAGCCGGGCACGCACGGTACGCCAGCCTTGATCATGGTTTGCTTGGCCGACACTTTGTCGCCCATCAAACGGATCGATTCGGAGCGGGGGCCGATGAAGACGAAGCCCGATTTTTCGACGCGTTCGGCAAAGTCGGCGTTTTCCGACAGGAAGCCATAGCCTGGGTGAATCGCTTGCGCGTCCGTCACTTCAGCGGCGCTAATGATGGCCGGCATGTTCAGGTAGCTCAGGGACGACTGGGCCGGGCCGATACAAACGGATTCGTCGGCCAGCTTGACGTATTTCGCGTCCTTGTCGGCTTCGGAGTGGACTACAACCGTTTTAATGCCCATTTCGCGGCAGGCGCGCTGAATACGGAGGGCAATTTCACCACGGTTGGCAATCAGGATTTTTTCAAACATGGTAGGTTCGCGTATGTCTGTGAGAGCCGGCGAGCCGGCGAAACAACAAGTGTGAGGGGCTAAAACTGCAAACGGCCGTTGCCGGCCGTGTGGACTGGGTTTTAGCCGATCACAAACAAGGGTTGACCGAATTCGACCGGTTGGCCGTTTTCGACCAGGATCTGGGTCACGACACCGGCTTTATCGGAGTCGATTTCATTGAGCAGCTTCATCGCTTCGATGATGCACAGGGTATCACCTTCCTTGACGGTAGAGCCCACTTCTACATAGGCGGCGCTGCCGGGAGCGGAGGAACGGTAGAAGGTGCCGACCATGGGCGACTTGACCACATAGCCCGTTGGCTCTGCGGCGACCACGACGGCAGCTGCCGCAGCGGGGGCGGCGGCTGGCGCGGCTGGCTGGTATTGGGCTTGCATGCCTTGCGGCTGCATCATGACCATCTGGTTTTGCGGCATGGCCGACGATTTGACGATGCGAACCTTGCTTTCGCCTTCGGTAACTTCCAGCTCTGCGATATCCGATTCGGCGACCAGGTCGATCAAGGTCTTGAGTTTTCGTAGATCCATGTAAAACCCCTAGGAATGTAGTTTGTTTTATGAGTGATGCGGTGATGTCCAGAACCTATCGCCGCGCTAAATGCGTGCAGATCGCGTAGATTAACGTTTTTTAAGCGCGAAGTCGATGGCAAACCGATATCCATCGAGTCCCAGGCCGCAGATCGTCCCCTGCGCGATCGCGCTGAGAAATGAGTGATGTCGAAACGTTTCGCGTTGATAAATATTCGAGATATGGACTTCCACGAACGGGATGGCGACCCCGGCCAGCGCATCGCGCAAGGCAACGCTGGTATGGGTCAGGCCGCCCGGATTGATGACGATGGCATCGATCCCTTCCGCTCGCGCGGCATGGATGCGGTCGATCAGCGCGCCTTCATGGTTGCTTTGAAAGCAGACCAGGTCGGCACCGGCCGCCATGGCTTGCGCCATTGCTGCCTGCTCGATATCGGCCAAGGTGCTGGCGCCGTAGACCTCAGGCTCGCGCGTTCCCAGCAAATTCAGGTTGGGACCGTTGAGCAGAAGGAGGTTTTTTGCCATGTATGGAAGACCGTTTTAGCGAAAGTTCCGCATTTTGCCGCCAAAGATACGCATTGGCAAGAGAAAAAAGCACGCTCCGAATTTACAATTTATCCAGGTCGGCGCGCAACTGATCAAATTTCAAGCGACCCAGATAGGTCTTTTTGACTTCGCCATCGGCACCGATCAGCACCGTGAAGGGCAAACCGCCCGTGGCATTGCCAAAATGGCGCGACAGGTCGGTGCCGCTCATGCCCGAGACATACACGGGATAGGCGATCTTGAACTTGCTGGCAAAAGTGGAAATATTGCTGGCCGAATCGATGCCGATGCCGATCACCTGCAGGTTTTTCGCCGCATACTGGCCTTGTACTTCGGATAACTCCGGCATTTCTTCCACGCAAGGCGGGCACCACGGCGCCCAGAAATTGACCAGCAAATTCTTGCCTTTCCATTGCGACAAAGCTTGCGTGGCACCCGCCGCGTCCGGCAGCGACAGTGCATATAGTTCGTTGACGGGACCCGTCGCGCCTGGCGCGATGGTGGTCGTCAGCGGCCCCGCTTTTTCCTTCTCTTTATGCATGCCCACGTAGGCGCCCATGCCGCCAAACATCAGGGCGACTACGGCACAGGCGATCCAATTCTTTTTTGTCATAACTTTATCTATATCAATGTTAGTCGGCAGCCGGTGCGCCATCGGCGAGGCTGGCGGCCAGCAGGCTGCGCAGCCCGGCGATGTCGGTGCGCAGCACTTTCCCGTCCGCCTTGGCTTTCAGCGCGCCGCGCCTGTCGTCGAGCTCATACATGGCCGCGTGCACGCCTTCGTTTTTCCACAAGAAACTGGCTGTCTCGACCGCATCATAACGCGCTCCCTTGAAATGCGGGCTTTCCGACATGTCGAGCACGACATTTTTATTCAGCAGGAAGATGTGGATCTCCTTGGCGCTCTCGGCAAACAACTGCAAATAGATTTCGTCGTGGGTGCCGGCCGTGCCATTGAGCACGGGCCCGCTGAGCAGGGGCTGAAATTGTTGCAACGCTTCCATGACCTGCAGCGCAATCGTGCGCAGCTGGAACAGCCGTGCCGGCTGGCTGTCTGCCAGGAACAGGGCATGGTATTGCCGCACCTGCTCTTCGATCATGTCGTTGTCAGGCAGTATGTTGGGCCGCTGCGGCGCGTCGCCCAGCACCTGCCGCGCCGCCTTGCGCTTGGCGCTGCCATAGTCGGCGCCATCCTGCGCCACCAGGCGCGCGGCAGTTACGGCGATTTCCAGGCGCCACTGCGCGCTATCGTCAAATGCATCGTTTGTCATGAGCGAGATGATACTCCGAAGCGGAAAAAGTCATGGCGTCAGGTAAAATCCTGCACTTGCTCTTTTTTATCTCACCGTCTTACTTACTTAAGCGTGCACCTTTCGCACTGATCACATGCATATTCATATTCTCGGCATTTGCGGTACCTTCATGGGCGGCCTGGCTGTCCTGGCCAAGGAAGCCGGCCATAAAGTCACCGGTTGCGATAGCAACGTCTATCCGCCGATGAGCACCCAGCTGGAATCGCAAGGCATCGAACTGATACAGGGGTTTGATCCTGAACAGACCAAGCTGAACCCGGATTTGTATGTGATTGGCAATGTGGTCTCGCGCGGCAACCCCCTGGTGGAAGAAATCCTCAATCGCAGCCTGCCGTATGTCTCCGGCCCGCAGTGGATCGGTGAACATATCTTGCGCAATCGGTGGGTACTGGCCGTGGCCGGCACGCATGGCAAAACGACCACGTCGGCCATGCTGGCCTGGATACTCGAAGACGCAGGCTATGCGCCGGGCTTCCTGATCGGCGGCGTGCCGATGAACTTTGGTATTTCCGCGCGCCTGTCCGGCATGATCGATGGCAAGAGCGTCGATTCGGACTTCTTCATCATCGAAGCCGACGAATACGACACGGCCTTCTTCGACAAGCGCAGCAAGTTCGTGCACTACCACGCGAAGACGGCCATCATGAATAACCTGGAATACGATCACGCCGACATCTTCCCCGATCTGCATGCGATCGAGACGCAATTCCACCATCTGGTGCGTACCGTGCCCGGCATTGGTCGCCTGGTGTTCAATGGCGATGAAGCGTCGCTGCAGCGCGTGCTGGCGCGCGGTTGCTGGAGTGAAAAGGAAAGTTTTGGCCAGGATGCCGACTGGCAACTCCAAGAGCAGGTCGATGGCAACTTCGACGTGTTCTTCAATGGAAAGCAGGAAGGCCATGTGGCGTGGGCGCTCACGGGCAAGCACAACCGCAGCAATGCGCTGGCGGCCATCGCCGCCGCGCGCCACGTGGGCGTGCCCATTGCCCAGGCCTGCGCCGCGCTGGCCACGTTCGAGAGCGTCAAGCGCCGCATGGAAGTGCGCGGCGTGGTCAACAACATTACCGTGTACGACGATTTCGCGCATCACCCGACGGCCATTGCCACCACGGTGGGCGGGCTGCGTCAAAAAATCGGCAGCAGCGCCCGCATCCTGGCCGTGCTGGAACCGCGTTCGAACACCATGAAGCTGGGCGCCATGAAAGATGCGCTGCCGGGCAGCCTCAAGGATGCCGACCTGGTCTTCGGTTTCGGCAGCCATGCCGCGCTGGGCTGGAGCCTGGGTGACGCGCTGGCGCCGCTGGGCAAGATGGCCAGCGCCTATGAAGACATCGATGCCTTGGTAGCGGCCGTGGCAGCAAGCGCCCGTCCCGGCGACCAGATCGTGGTCATGAGCAACGGCGGCTTTGGCGGCGTGCACCAGAAATTGCTGGAGGCGCTGGGCCGATGATTCTGTACCTGCACGGATTCCGCTCGTCGCCGCTGTCGATGAAGTCGCGCCTGCTGGCCGCGCAGATGCAGGCGCTGGGCCGCGAAGCACAGTGGCTGTGCCCGCAATTGCCGGCCTCGCCCAAGCTGGCCATCGCGCTGGCCCTGTCGCTGGTCAAGGACGTGGCGCCCGCCGAACTGACGATTATCGGCTCGTCCTTGGGCGGCTATTACGCCACCTGGCTGGCCGAGCAGCTCGGTTGCCGCGCCGTGCTGCTCAATCCCGCCATCGTGCCCCTGATCGACCTGGAACAGCATGTGGGCGTGACGACCGCGTTCCATTCGGACCAGCCATTCGAGTTCAAGCGCGAATACATAGCCGAGCTGGGAACCTTTGCTGTAGAGAAAATTACTGAACCGCAACGTTACTTCCTGATCGCCGCCACCGGCGACGAAGTGCTCGACTACCGCGACATGGTGGCGCATTATCAGGGGGCGCAACAGTGCGTCATCGATGGCAGCGACCATGGCATCAGCGAATTTGCCGCCTACCTGGCGCCCGTGCTGGCCTTTTGCGGCATCCCTGCGGACGCCGCACGGTGAGGCCGGGTTCGCTGCGCCAGGCGCAATGGCATGCGCACGTGAATGCCGTCAATGCGCCGCCGGCCTTGCGCCACTGGCTCACGGGCGGCGGTTCGCTGACGGCCAAGCTGAAAGCGCATAGCCAGGCATTTCGCGTGCAATGTTTGCACCAGGAAACGGCACGCTGTTTGAGCGACGAGGCCGCCATCATTGGTTTGCACCGTGCAGGCCGGGTGTGGGAACGCGAAGTGTTGTTGCGTTGTGATGACAGGCCGGCCGTATTTGGCCATACCGTCGTGCCCATGCAGGCGACGGCCACGGACTGGCCCCTGTTTTCCGCGCTGGGCGAGCGTTCGCTGGGCACGACCCTGTTTGGCGACCGCATGGTACGCCGCGGTACACTGGAATTCGCCCGCTTGCGCGCCGGCCACCCGCTGGTGCAGCGGGCGCAGGCGGCGCTGGCACTGGAAGGGCAGCGCGTCGATGACAAGTCGCCATTTTTCGCCCGCCGCTGCCTGTACCAGCGTCATCAGGGATTGCTGCTGGTAACAGAAGTATTTTTGCCGGCGGTGCTAGAGTTGACGTCCGTCACTCGCACCGTTGCAACCGACACCTTAATAAATAAAGCATAACAATGAATCTATTTTTTGAAGAATCCGGCGATTTCAAGGTCGGCACGGTCCTGTCGCAAGCGGGGGAAGCGTACCAGGTCGAAATGGCCAGCGGCAAGCGCACCAAGGTCAAGGTCAAGGATGTGCTGCTGCAGTATGAAAAGCCGGCCCCGGCCGAGCTGCTCGAGCAAGCCAAGGCTGTTGCGGCCGAGATCGACCTCGATTTCCTGTGGGAAGTGGCGGGCGAAGACGAGTTCGGCTTTGCCGAGCTGGGCGCCGAATATTTCGGCCACGCAGCGTTGCCGCCGGAAGCGGCCGGCCTGATACTGGCCCTGCATTCGGCGCCCGTGTATTTCTACAAGAAAGGCCGTGGCCGCTACAAGGCGGCGCCGGAAGCGTCGCTGAAGGCTGCCCTGGCCGGCATCGAAAAGAAAAAACAGCAGGCGCTGGTGCAGGCAAGTTATGTGGAAGAACTGAAGCAGAACCGCTTGCCTGCCTCGATGCAGCCCATGGTGCTGCAACTGCTGTTCAAGCCCGACAAGAACACCATCGAATACAAGGCGCTGGAAGCGGCTTGCACGGAATTGCACACGACGCCGCCGCGCCTGATGCTGGCTGCCGGTGGCATTGCTTCGCCGAAAGACTTGCACCTGTCGAAGTTCCTCTTTGAAAATTTCCCCAAGGGAGCCGGCTTCCCGAGCGTGCCCGTGCCTTCCGTGACAGCCAAGCTGCCGCTGGCCGACGTGGCCGCCTTCTCGATCGACGACGTGACCACGACCGAGATCGACGATGCCTTCTCCGTGCAGCCGTTGTCCGATGGCACCGTGAAAGTGGGTATTCACATCGCCGCACCGGGCCTGGGCATCCGCCCGGAAGACGTGATCGACAAGATGGCGCGCCAGCGCATGTCGACCGTCTACATGCCGGGCGACAAGATCACCATGCTGCCCGATGAAATCGTGAATGCTTTCACACTCGCGGAAGGCACGACATGCCCGGCCCTGTCGCTGTATGCCACCCTGGACCCGAAAGCGGACTGGGCCGTGGTCAGCACGCAGACGCGCGCCGAACTGGTGCCGATCGCCAGCAACTTGCGCCATAACCAGCTGGACGACCTGGTCAACGAGGAAACCCTGGCCAGCGGCGAAGGCGAGTATCCGCACAAGGCCGACTTCGCCGTGTTGTGGCAATGGGCGCAGCAGCTGGAGCAGGGCCGCATGAAGAAGCGTGAAGCGTTTGGCCTGAAGCCGGAACAGAATAACCGCGTCGATTTCAATTTCTATGTGGAAAATGACATCGTCACCGTGGCGCGCCGCAAGCGTGGCGCACCGCTGGACAAGATCGTCGCTGAACTGATGATCTTTGCCAACAGTACCTGGGGCAAGATGCTGCACGACCATGGCGTGCCGGGCATCTACCGCAGCCAGGGTGGCGGCAGCGGCAATAGCTGGGCGGCAAAGATGCAGGTGCGTATGGTCACCCATGCGGCGCCGCACCAGGGCCTGGGCGTGGATCAGTACGCGTGGAGCACCTCGCCCTTGCGCCGCTACACGGACCTCGTGAACCAGTGGCAAATCATCGCCTGCGCCGAGCATGGCGTGACGGCGCCGCTGGTGGCGCCATTCAAGCCACGCGACGCCAACCTGTTCGCCATCGTTTCGGCGTTTGACGCCGCGTATGCCGCGTATGGCGATTTCCAGTCGAACATGGAACGCTACTGGTGCTTGCGCTGGCTGCACCAGGAAAATGCACGCCAGGTCGATGCCGTGGTCTTGAAAGATGAAATCCTGCGCCTGGTCGACATTCCGCTGGTCATCAAGCTGCCGGGCATGCCATCGGTGGCGCGTGGCGCCCAGGTGAAACTGGACTTGCTGCGCTGGGATGAAGTCGACCTGAGCATCGAAGCGCGCCTGCTGGAAATCGCTGCCGCGCCGGATGTGGCGGCCGACGCCGAGCTCGGCTACGAAGAAGATGCTGGCGACGAAGGCGACGACGAGGGCGACGTGACGCCGGAAGCATCGCCGGAGGCAGCGAACCAGCTCAGCGACGCCGATGCGGAAGTGGCGGAACTGGCCAGCGAAGACGTGGTCAGCGAACCCGAGGTCAAGTAAGGCGCCCGTCAGGCCATACAGGCGGTGCTGAAAACTGTTGCCGGCACCGCCCTTTGACGTAGAATTCAGCCATCTTGTATCTTGTGCCTGTTGCGAACTGGGTTGCGCGTGAAGTCTTTCCGAGAGTATCGTTTCCTGATAATTGCCGTGGCGGTATCGTTGCTGGCGCATGGCGCCTTGCTGGCGATGCATTTTGTCGCCCCGGCCCCGCAGCGTGCCATCGCTACCGATCCCGGCCTGGAAGTGATCCTGGTCAACGCCAAGCATGCGAATAAACCGCTGAAGGCCGATGCCCTGGCGCAAGCCAACCTCGATGGCGGCGGGCAGGCAGACAAGGGTCGCGCCAAGTCGCCGCTGCCCGACATGCGCAAGGTGGAAGAGGGCGACAGCGTCAAGGCCAGCGCCCGGCGCATCGCCGAACTGGAGCAGAAACAGCAGGAATTGCTGACGCAGGCGGCCAGGGTAACGCCCTACAGCGCCGCGCCCGTCACGGAAAAGGACAAGCCCAACCCCCTGGCCAGCGGCTCGGACTTGATGGAAAGCAGCAAGGCCATCGCACGCATGGCGGCCGAGATCAGCCAGACCGTGGAAGACCAGAACAAGCGTCCCCGCAAGACCTTCATTACACCCAGCACGCAGGAGGTCGGCTATGCCATGTATTACAAGACCCTGCAAAAGCGCATCGAGGAAATCGGCACCCTGAATTTCCCGCAAAAGAATGGCCGCAAGATGTATGGCGAACTGGTGGTCTACATCCCCATCTTCCAGGACGGCACGATTTACCAGAAAGAGGGCGGTGCGCGCGTCGAGAAAAGCTCGGGCAATCCGGCGCTGGATGCGGCTGCCCTGGCCATCGTGCGCCGCGCGGCGCCGTTCGGCCGTTTTCCACCGAATATGTTGTCGAGTGACAAGGACGACCTGTGGGTGGTGATCACCCGCTTCAAATTTACGCGTGAAGAAAAAATGGAAGCTAACCTGACTGGCGGCAGCAATTGAACAAGCAAGAAATGAATCCCGATCAATATTGTGTCTTCGGCAATCCCATCGCCCACAGCAAGTCCCCCCTGATCCACGCCGCGTTTGCCCTGCAGACGGGCCAGCACATCGTCTACGAACGCCGGCTGGCGCCGCTCGATGGCTTTGCCCTGGCGGCCCGTACCTTTGCCGCCGAGGGCGGCAAGGGCGCGAACGTGACAGTGCCCTTTAAACTCGATGCGTGTGCGCTGGCCACCGTCCTGACGCCGCGCGCGCAGGCGGCTGGCGCCGTCAATACCCTGCGTTTCGATGGCGACATCATTCTTGGCGACAATACCGATGGCGCGGGCCTGGTGGCGGACATCGTGCGCAACGCGGGCGTGGCCATCGCCGGCAAGCGCATCCTGCTGCTGGGTGCGGGCGGTGCCGCGCGCGGCGTCGTGCTGCCCTTGCTGGAACAGGGGCCGCAGGAAATTTTCATTGCCAACCGCACCGTGGCCACGGCCGAGGCCCTGGTGGCGCAGTTTGCCGATGCGGCCAGTCATCCCGCTCAGCTGCGCGCCGGCGGCTACACGCAGGCTGATGGCGTCTTCGATATTGTCATCAATGCCACCTCGGCCAGCCTGGCGGGCGACTTGCCGCCCGTACCGTCCGCTATTTTCGGCAGCCACACCCTGGCGCTGGACATGATGTATGGTGCCGGGCCCACCGTCTTCATGGACTTTGCCGCCCAGCATGGCGCGCAGGTGCGCGACGGCCTGGGCATGCTGGTGGAGCAGGCAGCCGAAGCTTTTTACGTGTGGCGCGGCGTGCGGCCGCAGACGCAGGACTTGCTGGCGCAATTGCGGGGCAGCCTGTGAGCGCCGGCAAGAAGGGCGCGCGCAAAGGTGGTAGCGGCAAGCGCTACGGCTGGATCAAGTGGCTGTTCATCGTGCCCGTGCTGGCGTTTATCGTCGTGCAACTGTATTTCTTCCTGCAAATCTGGTGGTGGGTCGACCACAACCCGTCCAGCACAGCCTTCATGCGTGAACAGTTGTCTGTCTTGCAGGGAAAAAATCCCGACGCCACCATCCAGCAGACGTGGGTGCCGTACAACCGCATCTCGAACAACTTGAAACGGGCCATCATCGCCTCGGAAGATGCGAATTTTTCCGAACACGAAGGGGTGGACTGGGAAGCCTTGCAAAAGGCGTATGAGAAAAATAGCAAGAAGCAAAAGGTCGTGGCGGGCGGATCCACCATCACGCAGCAGTTGGCGAAGAATCTGTTCCTGTCCGGTTCGCGCAGCTATGTGCGCAAGGGCCAGGAACTGATCATCACGTATATGCTGGAAAGCCTGATGGAGAAGCAGCGCATTTTCGAGATTTATTTGAACGTGGTGGAATTTGGCACGGGCATCTTTGGCGCCGAAGCGGCCGCCCGTCACTATTACCATGTCAGCGCGGCAGGCCTGAGCGCGGCGCAGGCGGCGAAACTGGCCGTGATGCTGCCGAACCCCCGCTTTTACGACCGCCACCGCGACACCGGCTACCTGAACCGGCGTACGGGCGTCATCCTGCGCCGCATGGGGGCGGCGGAACTGCCTTGATGGCAGCGGGATTTGTTTTCATAAAACCAATGCTGCCTTATTGGCACTATTGCGGAGCAGCATCTTAATCGGCGCCGTTGGTGCAGCGCCGCACTTTTTCAGTGAAAAAGCGCTGGCGGGGGTGGTCGTGAAAAGGCCTTTGCGGGTACACTTGCGCTGTTTTCATTTTTGGCGCCAGCGCCAGCACATTACGATAACCCAACATCCGGCTGAGAGCGCGCATGATCAATGTCTTTGTATTACAGAATGGCCGGCTCAACCAGGTGCCGATCGACAGCCGCGCAGACCTCGAAAATGCCGAACCGGTGTGGGTCGACCTGACCGACCCTACCGATGATGAGCGGGCCTGGGTCAAGGCCATCTACAACGTCACCCTGCCGGGCGAAGACGAAGTCAAGGATATTGAGGCGTCGGCCCGCTATTACGAAGCGGAAAACGGTGACTTGCACCTGCGCACGGACTTTTTGCGCGAAGAAGACGATGGCCCGTCGCGCGTCATCACCGTGGCCTTCATTCTGGCCCGCAAGATCCTTTTTTCCATGCATACGGACGACTTGCCCGTGTTCCGCCTGGTGCGCATGCGCGCCCGCTCGCGGCCAGGTTCGATTGCCGACTACATGGATGTGCTGCTCGACCTGTACGCCACCGATGCCGAATATTCGGCCGACGTGCTCGAAGGCATCTACCAGAACCTGGAAGAAGTCAGCACGCGCGTGCTGCAAAAGGAATTTACCGATGCACACGCGGCCGAAGCGCTGAATGCCATTGCCCACGAGGAAGATCTGAACGGCCGTATCCGCCGCAACATGATGGATACGCGCCGCGCCGTGAGCTTCTTGATGCGCGGGCGCTTATTGAATTCCGAGCAGTTCGAGGAAGCGCGGCAGATTTTGCGCGACATCGAATCGCTCGATGGCCATACGTCTTTCCTGTTCGACAAGATCAACTTCCTGATGGATGCCACCGTCGGCTTCATCAACATCAACCAGAACAAGATCATCAAGATCTTCTCGGTGGCCAGCGTGGCCTTCCTGCCGCCCACCCTGATTGCCAGCGTGTACGGCATGAACTTCAAGCTGATGCCGGAACTGGAATGGTCGTTCGGCTATCCGTGGGCCTGGGGCTTGATGATCACCAGCGCCATCGCGCCCTTCCTGTACTTCCGCCACCGCGGCTGGCTGAAATAAGCAAACGGGCCGGCAGGCCCGTTTTTTTTCAAGGCGCCGGTTTTTTCGGCGCGATGCCCGTGTATTGCGCGGACAGTAGTTTCCACGCTGCGCCCTCCTTTTTCGCCACATAGCTGGCCCGCAGGGCCATGGCGCGCTGTTGCCCGCCCGTCTGTACCGTCACCGCCAGCCTGGCGATCAGCACGGCGGTATCGCCCGCGACGCGCACGAACGGTTCTTCCACCGTGATGACGGGGGCGGCCGATTTTTTCTCGGGCGCATAAAACGCCAGCATCTTCTCGCGCGTGTCGACGTCGCCCAGCGGCGAGACTTCGGCGTAATTGTCGGCCGTCAAAGCCGCCAGGGCCGGCACGTCAAAACTGGCTTGCGCCGCCACGTGCTGGCGCACGAGGCTGAGGACGGCAGCATCGTCGTCCGCCGCCCGTGCGGGCTGCGCGGCCGCCATGAAGGCAAACGCGGCAATTGTGGAAATCAGGGATAATTGGCCTTGCAGAAAGTTCTTGCGTGTCATGGTAGCTATCCTGGTGAGCCTGATTCAAGCGATCAGGGCAAGGAGAGCATGCCATTGAAGTTATCTAAAAGAAATTACTTCATGCCGCCGCTGCCTGGCACGCACCGCAAAGTATCGGGATGTGGCCGACCAGGCGTTGCCTGCCACTCCCCCCTGTTTTATGCTGGTGGTGCGCTGCGCGCGCCACCCTTACTGGAGAATACATGCCTGACACCGTTCCTTCCCTCCCGCGCTACACCCACCTGATCAGCGACTGCGATGGCGTGCTGATCGACAGCGAAGCCGTGGCCTTGCAAGCGCTGCTGGAATTGCTGGCGCCGCGCCTGCCGAACCTGCCACAGGGCGTTACCTTGCAAGGCTTGATTGAACCGCGTCTGGGGCAGCGACTGTTACCGATTTTGCATAACATCTATCTCGAACTGGGGCTGACGCCGCTGCCGCCCGATGAGGCGATGGCCATCGCCAATGCCGTCGACCTCGCCTGCGATCAGCAATTGAGCGCCGTGCCCGGCGTGGCGCAGGCGCTGGCCGCCATTCCCCTGCCCAAGGCCGTGGCCTCGAACAGTGTCAGCGCACGCGTGCTGTCGGCGCTGGAGCGCACGGGCATGGCGCCGCTGTTCGATCAACGTGTGTTTACGCCAGACCTGGTGGGGCACGCCAAGCCGCATCCGGGCCTGTACCTGGCGGCAGCGGCCGCGTTCGGCGTGCAGCCCAGTCAGTGCCTGGTGCTGGAAGACAGTGTCACAGGCGTGACGGCCGCCGTGGCGGCGGGCATGACGGTGCTGGGCTTCATCGGCGGCGGGCATATCGCCGCCGGCCAGGAAGCGCGCCTGAAGGCGGCCGGCGCGCATGTCGTGTTCAGCGACATGGCCAAGCTGCCGGCGCTGGTGGCGGCGGTGCTACAAAGCGCTACAGTGTAACGACACCTGACAAAAACCGTAGCGAGCGGCAGTGATTTGTGGCCGAGAAGCGCAACCGTACTCAGTACGGGGGCGCCGAGCCGGTGAGCATCGCCGGCCGCAAAGCGCGACGCGCAGTAGGTTTTGTCAGGTGTGTACCTTACGCCAGTTTGGCAAATACCTTGCGCGCCGCCGCGATGGTGGCGTCGATGACGGCATCATCGTGCTGCGCCGAGACGAAACCTGCCTCGAAGGCGGCGGGCGCAAAGTACACGCCTTCGTCCAGCATGGCGTGGAAGAAGGCGTTGAACTTGCTGCGGTCGCCCGCCATCATTTCTGCGTAGCTGGTCGGTGGGGTGGCGCTGAAATAAATGCCGAACATGCCGCCGATGTAGTCGGCGCAGAAAACCACGCCCGCCTCTTGCGCGGCGGCCGTCAAGCCTTCGGCCAGGCGCTTGGCCGTGGCGCCCAGCTGCTCGTAGAAGCCCGGCTGCTGGATCAGTTTCAAGGTGGCCATGCCGGCCGCCACGGCGACCGGGTTGCCCGACAGGGTGCCGGCCTGGTAGACGGCGCCCAGTGGCGCCATATGGTGCATCAGCGCCGCGCTGCCGCCGAAGGCCGCCACCGGCATGCCGCCGCCGATCACTTTGCCCAGCGCGGTGAGATCGGGCTGGATGCCGTACAGCGCTTGCGCGCCGCCCAGGGCCACGCGCAAGCCGCACATGACTTCATCGAAAATGAGCAGGGCGCCGTGCTGCGTGCACAGTTCACGCATCGCCTGCAGGAATGCCGGCGTGGCTTTCACCAGGTTCATATTGCCGGCCACCGGTTCGACGATGACGCAGGCAATCTCCGCGCCGAAGCTGTCGAAGGCGTCCTTCAGTTGTTCCACGTTGTTATAGTCGAGCACCAGTGTGTGTTTCACGAAGTCTTCCGGCACGCCGGCCGAGGTCGGGTTACCGAAGGTGAGCAGGCCGCTGCCCGCCTTGACCAGCAGCGAATCGGCGTGGCCGTGGTAACAGCCTTCGAACTTGACGATCTTGTCGCGTCCCGTGGCACCACGCGCCAGTCGCAGCGCGCTCATGGTCGCTTCCGTGCCCGACGAGACCAGGCGCACCTGCTCGATCGACGGCACCAGGCGCGTGATTTCCTCAGCCATCAGCACTTCGCCTTCGGTCGGCGCGCCGAACGAGAGGCCCAGCGCGGCCGCATCCTGCACCGCCTTGACTACCTCGGGGTGGGCGTGGCCGACGATGGCCGGGCCCCAGGAACCGATGTAGTCGATATAGCGCTTGCCGTCCGCGTCCCAGAAGTACGGGCCTTCGGCGCGCGTGATGAAGCGCGGCGTGCCACCCACGGAGCGGAAGGCGCGCACAGGCGAATTGACGCCGCCTGGCGTGGTTTTTTGTGCGCGGGCAAACAGGATGTCGTTCTGTGAAGTCGTCGTCATGATAATCGTGCCTTGAAAGTGGATCGTTGTCTGTGTCGTCAAGTCTGTGCTTATTGGGCGCCGCGCTGGCGCTGCTGCAGGAACAGCCGGTTCGGCACCAGCTTGCCCATGCCGTGGCGCTGCGCGTGGGTCAGCGCGCCGGCGGTAAATTCCTGCGCCGCCACGACCACTTGCGGCACATCGTCCTCGTTTTCAGCCTGGGCCAGCAGGGCGGTGGCCGCTGCCGACAGGGTGCTGCCGGCGCCGTTGAAGATGCCGGGCAAATGCTGCCATACATCGTGACGCACCACGCCGTCTTCGCCGAACAGGGTATTGGCGCGCAACTTGCCTTCGGCCGTGCCGGATTTGCTGGCGTCGGCCGGCATGCCGGTGACGAGCACGTATTCGCAGCCCAGCGCCACCAGGTAATCGACATCGTTTTGCAGGGTGTCGTCGGGATCGGCGTCGCGCCAGGTTTCGGCCAGGCGCTCCAGCTCCACCGGCGAAAGCACCAGCAGGGTCGTTTGCGGGATCAGCAACTGGCGCACGGCCGTGAGGATATCGTCGTCGTCCATGCCCTGTTCCGGCAGCGCCGAAATGAAGGGATCGAGGATCAGCGGCACGTTCGGATAGTCGGAGACGATTTCGGCGATGGCGGTGACGTTTTCCACGCTGCCCAGCGCGCCGATCTTGATGGCGGCGACGGACATGTCTTCGAGCAGCACGCGCGCCTGGTCGGAAACCCAGTCCGGGTCGACCGCCTGCACGTCTTCCACGCGCGCCGTATCGCTGATCAACAGGCCGGTGGTGACGGACAGGCCATGGCAGCCGAAGGCTGAAAACGTGGCCAGGTCGGCCTGGATACCGATCGCGCCGACCGGATCGGACACGCCGAAGCTTAATATGAGGGGAGAAGTTTGGTTTTGCACGGCGGGTAGATTAAGATACCTAATTCAGCATTTTACTTGATTGAAGGGTGGCAGAACGTGAGTAGCAACGAAACAACGCAGCAATTCCAAACGTGGATGTGTCTTATTTGCGGCTGGGTTTATGATGAAGCGGCCGGTCTGCCCGACGAAGACATCGCTCCCGGCACGCGTTGGGCCGACGTTCCGATGAACTGGACCTGTCCTGAATGCGGTGCGCGCAAGGATGATTTCGAGATGGTGGCGCTGTAATTTAAACGAGATCCATGGGATGTCGCCGCCGCACGCGGTGATCGCGGCAGCCTGTGCTATGGTATGAAAGATTGTCGAATAATCACATGACGCCTCCCTTTTTGCCTGCGGCAGCGTCCGGCGCCTTGTGTGCCAGCGCCACGATACTCGTCATCGACGACAGCGCGACGATACGCAGCGCGGCCGCGAAGATACTGGGCGAGGCAGGCTATCGCGTGGTGTTGGCGGAAAATGGCTTCGAGGCCCTGGCCAAGATCGCCGACTGCCAGCCTGCGCTGATCGTGTGCGACATCGTGATGCCGCGCCTGGACGGCTACCGCACGTGTGCGCTGATCAAGGCCAGCGCGGCGTATCACGCCACGCCGGTGCTGATGCTGTCGTCGAAGGAGGGTCTGTTCGACCGCGCGCGCGGCGCCATGGCAGGCGCCAGCGCCTGCCTGGCCAAGCCGCTGGCGCGCGCGGCGCTGCTGGAGGCCGTGCGGTTGCACCTGGACGGGCATTTTGAGTAAGTGGTTTTATTGATAGACAACGCAGCAAGGAAGCAGATGGCCATACACACAATTCTGATCGTCGATGACTCGCCGACAGAACGCTATTACCTGAGCGAGATCCTGGTGCGTGCCGGTTATGCCGTCCTCACGGCGCAGGACGGCGCCGACGCGCTGGCGCAACTCAAGCAGGCCAGGCCCGACCTGATCCTGATGGACGTGGTGATGCCCGGTGCGAATGGCTTCCAGATCACGCGCGCCATCGCGCGCGATCCCGAACTGCAGGACGTGCCGGTGATTATCTGCTCCAGCAAGAGCCAGGAAACGGACCGCATATGGGGCTTGCGCCAGGGCGCGCGCGATTACCTGGTCAAACCGGTGGTGGAGGCCGAGCTGCTGGCCAAGATCGCTGCGATTTCCTGAGAATGCAAACGATGCCAGGTCACGGCGTGTTCACCGCGGCTTTCCCGTCCGCCGCCATGCCATCCTTCGATACGGGCCCGCGGCAGGGGCGCTTGCGCCAGTATCAGCTGCAATTGATCGAGCGGATACAGGCCGCGCGCAGCGGCGCGCTGGCTGCGCGCAAGGAACTGGGCGTGATGCTCGGTGGCAGGCCGTGCCTGCTCGACCTGACGCAGCTTGGTGAAATCGTCATTGCCGCCGGCGTGCAGATCCAGGGCGTGCCGCTGGCGCAGGACTGGTATCTGGGTCTGGCGGCCGTGCGCGGACGCCTGACCGGGGTCGTCGACCTGGCCCGCTACATGGGCGAGCCGGCTTGCGTGCCTGGTCATCACTGCCGCATCATCACCTTTTCTCCCCGCCTGGGGCTCAATTGCGCCCTGCTGGTCGAACGCGTACTGGGCTTGCGCCAGTTGCGCTCGATGCAAGCCGTGCCCTTGCCGGATGCGCCACGCGCCTGGGCGGCGCAGGCGCTGCGTGACAGCGAAGGGCAGCAGTGGCTGCGCCTGGATCTGGCGCAGCTGGCGCAAGCGGAACGTTTCCTCGACGCCGGCTTTGGCGGCTTCACCGACCACAAGGATATTTGCTGATGGGCGCCCATTCCCCCATTCTGGCAGCCGGCCTGCCCGAAGCGGCGCAGGCTGCGGACGCAGCGGCCTCGGTGGCCGACCTGCCGCTGCGCCTGCGCGACGCGCTGGGCCGGCGCAAGTCGCTGGCCAGCGCGCCGGCCGCAGACTGGAAGCTGCCGCTGATCGGCCATTTTCCACTGCAAAAGCAGCTCAGCATCCTGTCGACGGTGATGGCCCTGAGTCTGGCCGCCAGCCTGCTGTTCGTGGGACTCAATACGCGCAGCGGCAATATCGCCTCAGCGCAAACGCAGCTGGCCAGCGATGCGCTGATGCATTCGCAGCGCATCGGCAAGGCTGCGCCGAACGCCGTGCAAGGCAATCCGGAAGCCTTCCGCCAGCTCGAGGAAAGCCGCAATGAACTGAACCAGGATTTCCGCCTGATGCTGCGCGGCGGGACGTATCACGGGCGCGATATCGGCGAGTCGCGCTCCGCCCTGCTGGCGGCGGTGGCCGACGCGCGCAAAAAATGGGCCAGTAGCGACCGCGCGGCCAGCACCATCTTGCGCCTGAAACCGGAGCTGGGTGAATTCGACAAGACCTTGCGGCAATTGAATGCGCTGTCGCCGGCGTTGCTGGCGCAGACGGAGGAAATCGCGGCCCTGAAGGTGCAGCGCGGCGGCAATGCGCGCGACCTGGCCGTCATCGGTCGTTTGATGATGCTGAGCCAGCGCATGAGCCGCAGCGCCAGCGAATTCCTGTCATCCGGCAGCATCAGCTCGGAAACGGCGTTTTCGTTGGGACGCGATACGACGTATTTCCGCACCGCCGTCGAAGGACTGCTCAATGGCAGCGTGTCGCTGCAATTGGCGCCCACGCGCGACGCCGAACTGCGCGACCGGCTGGTGGCGCTGAAAGCCAGTTTCGACACTTACCAGAAGCTGGTCTCGTCGATACTCGACCGCCTGGATAAATTCAGTGCGGCGAAAAGCGCCGAACAGCTGATCTTCAACGAGAACGAAGACCTGCGCCAGCGTCTGACCCTGTTGCAGCAGATGTACCACGTGAACCAGGAAACCCTGGGCTTGGCGTTCTGGATGATGGTCGGTGGCGTGTTGCTGACCCTGATCGCGGCGGCCGGCATCGGCCGTGTGCTGCTGCAGGATTCCGTCAACCGCACGCGTGATGCCGAGCGGCGGCGCCAGGAGGCAGAAATCCTGCGCCTGCTGTCGCAGGAAAAGGAAGCGCAGGCCAAGGCCAAGAATGAGCAGAACCAGGCGGCCATCCTGCGCCTGATGAACGAATTGCAGAAGGTCGCCGATGGCGACCTGACGGTACAGGCCACCGTGTCGGAAGACATTACGGGCGCCATCGCCGATTCCGTCAACTACACGGTCGAGGAATTGCGCGGCCTGGTGGGGAGGGTGACGGCGACGGCCGAGCAGGTCAACCGCGCCTCGACGCAGGCGCAAAGCATTTCCAGCAAGCTGTTGATCGCGTCGCAGCAGCAGTCGCGCGAAATCCAGGGCGTCAGCGCCACCGTGGTCAAGATGGCCAATGCGATCACCGACGTGTCGAAGTCGGCCAGTGTCTCGGCTGACGTGGCGCGCCAGTCGGTGGCGGCAGCGCAGCAAGGGTCGACGGCGGTGGAAAACGCCATCAAGGGCATGCATGAAATCCGCGAGCAGATCCAGGATACGTCCAAGCGCATCAAGCGCCTGGGCGAATCGTCGCAGGAGATCGGCGAAATCACCGAGCTCATTTCCGACATCACCGAGCAGACCAACGTGCTGGCGCTGAACGCCGCCATCCAGGCTGCCTCGGCCGGCGAGGCGGGGCGCGGTTTCTCGGTCGTCGCCGAGGAAGTGCAGCGCCTGGCCGAACGCTCTGCCGCCGCCGCCAAGCAGATCGGCGCGCTGGTGCGCACCATCCAGGCCGATACCCAGGATGCGACGCGGGCGATGGAAACCTCCACGCAGGGCGTGGTCGAGGGTGCACGCCTGTCCGATGCGGCCGGAGCGGCCTTGAACGACATCAGCCAGGTGTCGAAACACCTGGCTGAACTGATCCAGGGCATCTCGTTCGCCACCGGCACGCAGGCCGGATCGGCCAGCGGCGTGGCCTTGAATATCCAGCACATCCTGAGCGTGACGGAGCAAACCCAGGATGGCACGCAGCAAACGGCGCAATCGATCCATAAACTGTCGATGCTGGCGCAGGAACTGAAAAATTCGGTGTCGCGCTTCCGCGTCGCCGCCTGAACGGCGCGCCAGTCCAGGCGATTTCCTTACCGAGGCATGCATGAGCACACCTGATAATCCACAGCAGTCCAAGCCGTTCGACAGCGAACCTTTGTCGTGGGTGATGGTGGAAATCCGCGAAGCGCTGGGCCGCTCGAAAACCGCCCTGTTCGAGGCGGGTGGCCGCGAGCGCGAGGAACGCGCCACGGCCCTGCAGCATGCGCGCTCGCATCTGCACCAGGCGCATGGCGCACTGCTGATGGT
This sequence comes from Janthinobacterium sp. UMAB-56, assembly GCF_900095265.1. Classification (GTDB taxonomy): domain Bacteria; phylum Pseudomonadota; class Gammaproteobacteria; order Burkholderiales; family Burkholderiaceae_D; genus Janthinobacterium. The sequence goes on from NZ_LT607653.1 coordinate 508,214, forward strand.
GGACGTGGCCGGCGCCAGCCTGCTGACGGACGGCGCGGAACAGGCACTGGCGCGCTTTCGCGACGGCAGCCTGGAATACACGCTGGACCATGCGCAAGTCGTCGCCGACCTGTATCAGGCACTGAGCGAATACCTGGAAGACCTGGTGGCCGGCACGCCGCCACAGCCGATGCGCTTGTTCCCCTACTACCGCGACCTGCAAACCATGTTGGGCGCCGAGCGCATCCACCCGGCCGACCTGTTCTTTCCTCCAGCGTCGATGCTCGAAGGACAGACCATCGCGCTGGCGCAGGCACCGCCGGCGGCCGATTATCCGGCCTGGCGCGGACGCTTTGAAAAATCCCTGCTGCCCTTCCTGAAGGCGCAGGATGACGCGGCGTGGCGCCAGCATGCGGGCGACCTGCACGCCACCTTGACCCTGGTGGCCGACGCGCAGCAGGAGGCGCCGGCGCGCACCTTCTGGTTCGCCATGCAGGCGTTTGCGGGACTGGCGGCCAGTGGCGAGGGCATGGGTACGCGCAACGTCAAACAGTTGTTCGGCCTGATCAACCTGCAATTGCGCCGACTGGCGCAGGGCACGGCCAGCCTGCCTGAATCGATGTTGCGCGACGCCCTGTTCTTCATCGCCGCCGCCACCGCGCCGACACCGGAGGCATGCCAGCTGCGTGCCGCCTTTGCCTTGGAGGGGCAGGTGCCCGCTGACCTGGAAACGCGGCGCTATGGCCAGGTCGACCAGGATGCCTTGCAAGGCGCACGCATGGCCCTGGCGCAGGCGCGGGCCAGCTGGAGCCGCCTGGCGCAAGCCGACCTCGATCCTGCCCTGGGCACGGATTTTGACGCCTCGCTGCAAGAGGTGGCGGCACATGTGGACACCCTGAAGCAGCCGGCCCTGGCCAGCCTGCTGCGCGAATGTGCGGTCGTGGCGCGGCAAGCCGTGGCCAGCGGACGCAGTGCGGCGCTGGAGAATGAAATCGGCATGGCGTTGCTGTTTGCCGACACGGGCCTGGAGCAGCTGCGCCGCCTGCCCGACGATTTCGCCGGGAATGCGGAAACCATCGCCGCGCGCTTGCAGGCGCTGCTGGCCGGCGCAGCGCCGCCGCCCGTCACGGCGGGCGAGCTGTCGCGCCAGATCGAGCAGGGTCAGACCGTCGCCGCGCTGGCCGAGGACATGAAGACGGGCCTGCGCCAGGTGGAAAAGGTGCTCAATGCATATGACGCGGATGCCTCCCGCGAAGCTTCCCTCGATGGCGTCGCGCCCGTGCTGGGGCAGTTGCAGCAGCAGCTGGCAGGTCTGGGACAGGAAGATGCGTGCGCCGCCGTGCAGCAGGTCGATGCGGCCGTGCGGCAGCTGGCCGGTGGTGACGCCAATGCGGATGCCAATGCGGACGCGCAGGCCGCGGCGCTCGACGAGATCGCGCAAAATGTCAGCGCGCTGGGCTTTTTTATCGATATGCTGGGCCGCAACGCGCAGGCGGCCAGCGGGCGTTTCCATTTCGATGCCGCCGCCGGCACCTTCCGCGCCCTGCCCTTTGAAAAAGTCGCCGCCGCCGGTGCGGTGCCCGTGCCCTTGCTGGACCAGGCTTTGGCGCCCGCAGCGCCTGCCGGTGGGGATGTCGCGCCGGCAGTGAGCGATGTCGATGCCGAGATGCTCGATATTTTCATCACCGAAGCGCGCGAAGTGCTGGCCTTTATCGACACCACGCTGGCCCTGCCGCGCGAACAAGCCGCCAGCGGCGACCACCTGGCGATGCTGCGCCGCTCGTTCCACACACTGAAAGGCAGCAGTCGCATGATCGGCCTGGCGCAGTTTGCCGAAGCGGCTGGCGCCATCGAGCGTGTCATGAATACCTGGCTGGCTGAGGCGCGCCCTGCCAGCGATGACTTGTTCACCCTGCTCAATTACGGCTGGTACCAGCTCAGCGAATGGTTGGCCGAACTGGAAGGCGGTGCCGGGCGCGAGCGCGAAGCCGGCATGCTGCTGGCGGCAGCCGAGCGCGTGCGCGAAGGCGGTCCCTTCGAATTGCGCAAGCCGCGCCCGGCCGCGCCTGTGGCCAGCAACGGCAATGTGATCGGTTTTCCTTCCGCCACGGCGCCCACGCTCCACGAAGCGCCTGACGATAACCTCAAGCACGTGGGCGAACTGCGCATCAGCCTTCCCTTGTACAACATCTACCTGGCCGAGACGGATGAATTGCTGCGCGTGCTGACGCGCGACTTCGGCGAATGGCGCCATGAACAGCGCGCCGTCAGCGCGGAGGCGCTGCAAGCCGTGCATACCCTGGCGGGAAGCTCGGGCACGGTCGGCTTCCATTCCCTGCGCGACCTGGCGCACGCGCTCGAGACGGTGATAGAGACGGTGGTGCCGCCGCTGGCCGGCTTGCGCGCCGCGCAGCACGACGTGCTGGAGCAGGCCACGCAGCGCATCGGGCAAATGCTGCAGGCGTTCGCGCTGGGCGACCTGGCGCCAACGCAGCCGGACATGATCGAAGCGCTCAATAGTCTGTGGCGCGCCCTGACGGCGCCGCCCGGCGAGAGCCAGGAAGACCGGCTCGACGCCCTGTTTGCGGCCGCTTACGCCAGCATCGTCGGCGCGCCGGCGCAGCCCGCCGCCCCGGCGGCTGATGCGTTGACCGATGCGTTGGTCGAGATTCCTGCGTCGCAGCTCGAGACCCTGTTCGAGGCGACGTATGCGAGCATCGTCGCTGACGCGCTGCAGCCGGCTGCAGCCGAAGTGCCGGCAGCCGATATCGGCGCCAGCGACGACCTGTTCGACGCCGGCTTCGAACACGCACCGCCGTTGGAGCACGCGGCGCCGGAAGCGCCGGCGCACGCCATCATGCCGGCCGATGCGGCCGCGCTACTGGCGGCCAGCGCCGGTATCAGCGATGAACTCGACCTCGATTTGCTTTCCGTCTTCCTGGAAGAGGGCGCCGACCTGCTGCCGCAGATCGGCGAGGCGTTGCGCAGCTGGCAGCAGCAGCCGGACGACAGCAGCCAGGCGCAGATGTTGCTGCGCACCCTGCATACGGTCAAGGGCAGCGCGCGCATGGCCGGCGCCATGCGCCTTGGCCAGCATGCGCATGAAATCGAGACGCATATCGAAAACATGCTGCATGCGGGGACCGCCACGCCGCAGGCCTTCGAGGAATTGCTGGCCCATTACGACCATGCGCTGCACCTGTTCGAGCAGTTGCAGCAGCCCTTGCTGCCCTTGCCGGGCATGGAAGACGCGCCGGCCGCCGAACCGAAGGCGGCCCTGGTGCGCGTGCGCGCCGATATCCTCGACCGCCTGGTGAACCAGGCCGGTGAAGTGTCGATCACACGCTCTAAAATGGAAAATGAAGTCGGCGTGCTGGGCGCTTCGCTAGCCGAGTTTTCCGACAACCTGGCGCGTCTGCGGCGCCAGTTGCGCGAAGTGGAGATGCAGGCAGAATCGCAGATCGCCTCGCGCATGGCCGTCGGCAGCGAGCGCGAATTCGACCCGCTCGAATTCGACCGCTTTACGCGCTTGCAGGAACTCACGCGCATGATGGCCGAAAGCGTCAACGACGTGGCTTCGTTCCATGAAAACATCAGCCACAGCGTCGATGCGGTGACGGATGACCTGGTGCTGCAGGCGCGGCTGACGCGCGAGTTGCAGCGCGATCTGATGCAGATCCGCATGGTGCCGTTTGCCAGCATCGCCGAACGCCTGTTCCGCGTGGCGCGGCAAAGCGCCAAGGAAGTCGACAAGCGGGTCAACCTCGACATCCGTGGCGGTGACGTGGAAATCGACCGCAGCGTGCTCGAACGCATGGCTGCGCCATTCGAACACCTGCTGCGCAATGCCATCGTGCACGGCGTCGAAGCGCGCGCTGCGCGCCTGGCAGGGGGCAAGAGCGAGACGGGCGAGCTGCTGGTGCAGGTCAGCCAGCAGGGCAATGAAGTGGCGATCGCTTTTTCTGACGATGGCGCGGGGCTGGACCTGGAACGCATCCGCGCCAAGGCGCACGGCGCTGGCCTGGTGGCGACGGATGCGCCTTTGACCGACGCGCAGGCGACCGAGCTGATTTTTACGCCCGGTTTTTCCACGGCCGACAGCCTGACGGAGCTGGCCGGACGCGGTTTTGGCATGGATATCGTACGCTCTGAAGCGCTGGCCCTGGGCGGCCGCGTGGAAACGCTGACGCAAGCGGGTCTGGGCATGCGCTTCACCATCCACCTGCCGCTGACCCTGGCCGTGACGCAGGTGGTGCTGCTGGTGGCGCACGGCAAGACGTATGCCTTGCCATCGGTGCTGGTGGAGCAGGTGCTGCACCTGAAGGGCGCGCAGCTGGAGCAGGTGCGGGCGGCCGGGCGCATCGAGTCGCACGGGCAGTCGCTGGCGCTGCAGCACTTGTCGATCATGCTGGGCGAGACGCCGGCGGCGCAGGCCACGCAGCGTTATGCGCCTGTGCTCCTGCTGCGCAATGGCAATGACAGGTTGGCCTTGCAGGTCGATGACGTGGTAGGCAATCGCGAGGTCGTGGTCAAGCATGTGGGCCCGCAGCTGGCGCGCATGCCCGGCATCGCCGGCGCCACGGTGCTGGGCACGGGCGACATCGTGCTGATCCTGAACCCGGTGGCGCTGGCGCAGCACCTCGAGCACCATCCGGAACTGCTGTCGCAGTATGCGCTGGCCAGCAGCTTGCAGCATGCCGCTGCCAGCGCACTGGCCGTGCCAACCGTGCGCGTGATGGTGGTCGACGATTCGCTGACGGTACGCCGCGTGATGCAGCGCCTGTTCGAGCGCGAAGGCTACCAGGTGCTGCTGGCCAAGGATGGCGTCGATGCGCTGGAACAGTTGCATGCGCTGGAAGCGGCTGCCATGCCGGCCCTGCTGCTGGTCGACGTGGAAATGCCGCGCATGGATGGTTTTGATTTGACGCGCAATGTGCGCAGCGATGACAAGACGCGCGCCATCCCCGTCATCATGATCACCTCGCGCAGCGCCGACAAGCACCGCGCGCACGCTGTTGAGCTGGGCGTGAATGCGTATTTTGGCAAGCCGTTCCAGGAAGAGGAATTGCTGGCGGAGGTGCAGCGTTTGCTGGCGGGTACTTGATCTACGCCAGCACTGCTACGCCACCACCTTCACCACGGCATAGCGCGCCAAGGTCTCCTTGCGCGCCTCGTCGTGCTGCACCAGCGGTTCCGGATAGTCGCGTCCCAGCACGAGGTTTTTTTGCTCCAGCAGCATGCGCGGCACCAGCCAGGGCGCATGGATTTCCTTGTCGCCCAGCGCCTTCAACTGCGGCAGGTAGCGGCGGATGAAACGCCCGCTGGCGTCGAATTTTTCCGACTGCGTGATGGGATTGAAGATGCGGAAGTAGGGCTGCGCGTCGCAGCCCGACGACGACGCCCATTGCCAGCCGCCGTTGTTCGACGCCAGGTCGAAGTCATTCAGGTGCAGCGCGAAATACGCTTCGCCGCGGCGCCAGTCGATGCCCAGATCCTTGATCAGAAAGCAGGCCGTGACCATGCGCAGGCGGTTGTGCATATAGCCCGTCTGGTTCAGCTGCGCCATGGCGGCGTCCACCAGCGGATAGCCGGTACGGCCCTCGCACCAGGCCGCAAAGGCGGCATCGGCCTCTGGCCCCGTTTCCCAGGCGATGGCGTCGTAGGCCGGTTTGAAGGCGCCGCCTTCCACGTGCGGGTTCTGGTACAAAATCATGGCGTAGAAATCGCGCCAGATCAGTTCGGCCAGCCACACGGGCGCGCCATTGCCGCCGCCGCCCCGGTCCATCAGGTCGACGATGGTGCGCACCAGGTAGCGCAGCGACACGGTGCCGAAGCGCAGATGCATGGACAAATATGACGGCCCCTTCAGGGCGGGGAAATCGCGCGCCACGTCGTAGCGGGCCACGCGCGCCAGGAAATCCTCGAACAGTGTGCTGGCGCCCGACATGCCGGTGGGAATGGCCAGTTCGGCCAGGTTGCTGGCTTCGAAACCCAGCTCGATCAGGGTGGGCAGGGGCGCCGGCGTGCCGGTGCGCGGCGGCGCCAGGCTGGCCGCGTGCGGTTCGATAGCGAACGGCGCCAGGCAGCCAGGTTCGGCGCGCATTTTCTTCAGCCAGGCATTCTTGTACGGCGTGTAGACGGTGTACGGCTTGGCCGAGAGCGTCAACACCTCGTCCTTTTCAAAGATGACCTGGTCCTTGAAGCTGAACCACAGGCGCGCGTCGCGCGCGAGCGCGGCAGCCACGCTGGCGTCGCGCGCGATCGCTTGCGGTTCGTAATCGTGGTTGGCGAAGACGGCGTCGGCGTTCAACTCGGCGGCCAGGCGCGGGATGGCCTCGGCGGCGTCGGCATGCAGCACGATCAGGTCGCCGCCCATCTGGCGCAACTCGGCGGCCAGCTCGGCCACGCTGGCATGGATGAAGTCGACGCGCCGGTCGCGGCGCGGCAGCGCTGCCAGGATGGCGGTGTCGTACACGAAGACGCAATGCACGGCCTGGCTCTGGCACAGGGCGTGGTGCAGTGCAGCATGGTCGAATGCGCGCAGGTCGCGCCGGAACCACAGCAGGGTAGTCTTGATTGTCATTATTTCGCGTGTTCAGTGTCAAAGATAGGCTATTTTTTGTCGCCAACAGGGCTTTATGGCCGCTCGCGTCGTGCCTTTGGCGTCGCTGCGGCGGCAATTCAGTGTAAACTACCGGGTATGTCCGTGGTGCTTTATGTGCGACAGCGATTTTGCAATCAATTTTACAATTGGCATTGAAATGCGCCTGCGGGCAAAGCGAATTGATTATTAATTTATAACATAACAAGAATAGCGCCTGGCAGCACGGTGCGCGCCGCCCAAGATTTGCGGCCGCTTGCGCCAGGCGTACGATAGTGGGGTAAGCGAGACTTGCCAGCAAGCCCACAGAGAGAGCATCGCGTATGAAAAAGAGTAAAATCGACCATTCTCTACCAGGACATCGTTTGATGCAGGGTGTGGGAGAACCGGCCGCGACTGGTTCCTCCACCCTGAATCTGGCCAACCATTTCCTGATTGCGATGCCGGCCATGCAAGATCCGATCTTTGGCGGCACGGTCGTGTACGTGTGTGAACATAACGAGAACGGCGTGCTGGGCGTCGTCATCAACAAGCCCACCGACATGACCATGGAAGTGCTGTTCGACCGCATCGACCTGAAACTGGCGGCCGGCAGCGACACGCCCATCATCAACGAACCGATCATGTTCGGCGGCCCTGTGCAGGACGACCGCGGCTTCGTGCTGCATACGCCAGGCGCGCACTATTCCTCGTCGCTGACGGTCACCGATGAAATCGCATTTACTACCTCGATCGACGTGCTCGAAGCCGTCGCCAAGGGCGATGGTCCCGAGCGCATGCTGGTCTCGATCGGCTATTCGGGCTGGAGTCCGGGCCAGCTGGAAGACGAGATCGGCCGCAATGGCTGGTTGACGGTGGGCGCCTCGGCCGACATCCTGTTCGATTTCCCCATCGAGCAGCGCTACGTGGCGGCCATCAAGCTGCTCGGCATCGACCCGCTCATGCTCGCCAGCGAGGCCGGACACGCATGAGGTGGATGCCATCAACCTACTGCGCAGCCCACTTTCGGGCATCCCTTGCTCGCTGCACCTTCGTACAGCTGCGCTACTCAAGCCGACATTGAGCTTGCTCGCTACGGCTTCTGGCACCACTTATGTTGATCTTTATTATGGAAAAATGCTGTGACGAGTGACGCCATCGACACTATCCTCGCCTTCGATTTCGGCTTGAAGCGCATCGGCGTGGCCATCGGCAATACCATGATTTGCCAGGCCAAGCCGCTCAGCGTGATCACGGCCACGGCGAACGAGCCGAAGTTCGCCGCCATCGATAGCCTGATCAGGGAGTGGGGTGCGAGCCGCATCGTGGTGGGCTTGCCCAGCCATCCCGATGGCACGGAACACGAGATGAGCGCGCGCTGCCGCCGTTTCGCCAACCAGGTGCACGGCCGCTTCAACCTGCCGGTGGAACTGGTCGACGAGCGCTATTCCTCGGCCGTCATCGCCGCCAAACGCGGCGAAGTGATCGACGACCGCGCCGCCGCCATCATCCTGCAACAGTATTTCGACGCGAATTATTAATCTGACCTTAGACTCCCTCCCTGAATGATTAAGAACTCTATGCCGCATCCTACGAATCCTTCCCAACTCGACGCCGAGGCCCTGTACGCGGTCTTGCTGCAGCAAGTGCAGAGCGGCCTGGCGGGCATCCCCAACGTGGCCATCGTCGGCATCCATTCGGGCGGCGCCTGGCTGGCCGAACGCCTGGCGCGCGATCTCAATCTCTTGGACCGCCTGGGCGTGCTCGACGTGTCGTTCTACCGCGACGATTTCGCCCAGAAGGGCCTGCATGCCGACGTCAAGCCGACGCAGATCAGTTTTGACGTGGCCGGCGCCACCATCCTGCTGGTCGACGATGTGCTGTACACGGGCCGCACCACGCGCGCGGCCATCAACGAATTGTTCGACTATGGCCGTCCGGCCAAGATCATGCTGGCCGCCCTGGTCGACCGCGGCGAACGCCAGTTGCCGGTGGCCGCCGATTTCGTGGCCGCCTTCACTGCCGTGCCGCCGGGCCAGGCCCTGGTCCTGAAGCAAGCCGACGATGGAAAATTCACGCTCACCATAGATACCCACCATGCTTAATCCGCAACTGAATAAACACGGCGAACTGCAACATCTGCTGACGATTGAAGGCTTGCCGAAGTCTATCGTCAACCACATACTCGATACCGCGTCCTCCTTCGTCGGCATTTCCGACCGGGATGTGAAAAAGGTGCCGCTGATGCGCGGCAAGAGCGTTTTCAACCTGTTCTTTGAAAACTCCACGCGCACCCGTACGACTTTCGAGATCGCGTCAAAAAGGCTGTCGGCGGACGTCATCAACCTGAACATCCAGGCGTCGTCTGCCAGCAAGGGCGAGTCCCTGCTCGACACCATCGATAACCTGTCGGCCATGCATGCCGACATGTTCGTCGTGCGCCACGCGCAGTCGGGCGCGCCCTACCTGATCGCCAAGCACCTGATCGACACCAAGCAGCCACACGTCCACGTCGTCAACGCGGGCGATGGACGCCACGCGCACCCGACCCAGGGCTTGCTCGACATGTACACGATCCGCCACTACAAGAAGGATTTCACCAACCTGACGGTGGCCATCGTGGGCGACATCCTGCATAGCCGCGTGGCCCGTTCAGACATCCACGCATTGACCACCCTGGGTGTGCCTGAAGTGCGCGCCATCGGCCCGCACACCTTGCTGCCGGGCGGCCTGGAACAGATGGGCGTGCGCACCTTCACCAACATGGATGAAGGCCTCAAGGGCGTGGACGTGATCATCATGCTGCGCCTGCAGAATGAACGCATGAGCGGCGCGCTGCTGCCGTCGGCGCAGGAATACTTCAAGAGCTACGGCTTGACGCCCGAGCGCCTGGCGCTGGCGAAACCGGACGCCATCGTCATGCATCCGGGCCCGATGAACCGCGGCGTGGAGATCGATTCGGCCGTGGCCGACGGTCCGCAGGCGGTGATCCTGCCGCAGGTGACGTTCGGTATCGCCGTGCGCATGGCGGTGATGAGTATTTTGGCTGGTAATCAGGGCTGATAGCCCAAGGACGAGTAAGCGAGCATGACGACACTACATATCAAGAACGGCCACCTGATCGACCCTGCCAACGGCATCGATGGCTTGCAAGACCTGTTTATCGCCGACGGCAAGGTGCTGGCCGTGGGCTGCGCCCCGGCCGGTTTCAAGGCTGACACCACGTTTGACGCGGCCGGCCTGGTGGTTTCCCCCGGCCTGGTCGACCTGTCGGCGCGCCTGCGCGAGCCAGGCTACGAATACAAGGCGACCCTGGAATCGGAATTGCAGGCAGCCCTGCACGGCGGTGTCACGAGCCTGGTGTGCCCGCCCGACACCGATCCGGTGTTAGATGAGCCGGGCCTGGTGGAGATGCTGAAATACCGCGCCAAGACGCAGAACAAGGTTCACGTGCACCCACTGGGCGCACTGACCATGGGCTTGAAGGGCAAGTCGCTGACGGAAATGGCAGAACTGACGGAAGCCGGTTGCATCGGCTTCGCGCAGGCGGAAGAGCCGATCGAAGACACCACCGTGCTGCTGCGCGCCATGCAGTACGCGAACACCTTCGGCTACACGGTCTGGTTGCGCCCGCAAGACCCGCATATCGGCCGTGGCGGCATCGCCCACAGCGGCCCGCTGGCGTCGCGCCTGGGCCTGTCCGGCGTGCCCGTGATGTCGGAAACCATCGCGCTGCACACGATCTTTGAATTGATGCGCGCCAGCCGCGCGCGCGTGCACCTGTGCCGCATCTCGTCGGCTGCGGGCCTGGAACTGATCCGCGCTGCCAAGGCCGAAGGCTTGCCCGTCACCTGTGACGTGGGCGTGCACCATGTGCACCTGACGGACGCCGATATCGGTTTCTTCGACCCGAACGCGCGCGTTACGCCGCCGTTCCGCAGCCAGCGCGACCGCGATGCGATCCGCGCCGCCCTGCTCGACGGTACGGTCGACGCCATGTGCTCGGACCACACGCCGGTCGACGACGATGAAAAACTGCTGCCCTTCGGCGAAGCATCGCCCGGCGCCACGGGCCTGGAACTGTTGCTGTCGCTGGCCCTGAAATGGGCCGATGACTATGCGCTGGAGCAGCCGCAGGCCGGTGCGCGTCCGCTGGCGCGCGCCGTCGCCAAGGTCACCTCCGATGCGGCCCGTGTCGCCGGCATCCCTGCCGGCAGCCTGGCAGTGGGCGAAGCGGCCGACATCTGCGTCTTCGATCCCGCCGCGCGCTGGACCGTGTCGTCGGCATCGCTGGCCAGCCAGGGCAAGCACACGCCTTTCCTCGGCTATGAACTGAGCGGCATCGTCAAGGCGACTATCGTCGCCGGTCAGGTGGCGTTTCAGCGTTAAAAAATCAGATCCATGGACCGGGGCGCGTTGCCCCGGCATCCCTTGTCTGCTCCCGGATTTCGGTTCTGGTTTATTTGTTGGTGTGATTTGAAACTTCTGCTTACCTACCGCCTCGCGCGCATCGCCATTCACCTGGGCTGCGGCATGGCCAAGAGCGCCGTGCTCTTTCCCTGGCTGGACCTGGAGGGCCGTAACCGGCGCATCCGCCGCTGGTCGACGCAGCTGCTCGACATCTGTGGCGTGCACGTGGCGCTGCCGGCGGCCAGCGTGCCGGCACTCGATCATGCGATGGTGGTGGCGAACCACGTTTCGTGGCTCGACATCTTCGTCATCAATGCCGTCCACCCCTGCCGTTTTGTCGCCAAGGCGGAAATCCGCGCCTGGCCGATCCTGGGCTGGCTGGCGGGACGCGCCGGCACCATCTTCATTTCGCGCGGCAGCAAGCGTGACTTGCGCCTGATTTTCCAGGGCCTGGTGGATAAATTGACGGCGGGCGAGCGCATTGCGTTCTTCCCCGAAGGCACGACCGCCGCGCAAGGACAGATCCTGCCGTTTCACGCGAATCTGTTCGAGGCGGCCATCGACGCGCAAGTGCCGGTGCAGCCGTTCGCGCTCGTGTATGTGGATGACAAGGGGGCTTTGCATCACGCCGTCGACTTTATCGGCGAGATGAGCTTTGCGCAAAGTATGGTGGCGATCTTGAGCGGTCCGCCGATCACGGCGCGGCTGACCTGTTTGGCGCCAGTGGCGACGCTGGACGCGCACCGGCGTGATCTGGCAGCGGCAACACAGGCGGCGGTGGCCGCTGTGCTGCCGCTGGAGCAGGCTAGTTCTTGACGTGCAGCCAGCGCGCGTGGGCGGCGCGGGCCAGATAGTCGAGGATGAAACCGAGTATGCCGATCAGCACGATGGCGGCCATCAGCTCTGAATACGCGAGGCGGTCGCGCGTGTCGAGGATGAAGTAGCCGAGGCCGGCCGACACGCCCAGCATTTCCGCCGGCACCAGCACGATCCAGATGATGCCGATGGCCAGGCGCACGCCCGTCAGGATATCAGCCGTGATGCCCGGCAAAATCACCTTGAAGACGATCTCGCTGCGCGTGGCCGACAGGCTGCGCGCCAGCAGCAGCCAGTTCGGGTCGAGGCGCGCCACGCCGGCCGCCGTATTGAGCAGGATCGGCCAGACGGCCGCAAACGCCAGCAGGAAATACACGGGCGCGTCACCCACACCCAGCACCATCACGGCAATCGGCATCCACGACAGCGGCGAAATCATGCGCAGCAGCTGGAACAGCGGCATGGCCGCGCCGGAAAAGCTTTTCGACATGGCCACCAGCACACCCAGCGGCACGCCGATGATGATGGCCAGCCCCAGTCCCACGGCCACCCTTTGCAGGCTCAATACCACGTGTAGCCAGATGTCAGGCCCGCCCAGCATTTCCTTGAAGGCCAGCGCCGTGGGCAGTGGCGCAAAGGCGGTGGCGATGGGCGTGGATTTCTCCAGCGCCGTCACGCCCATGGACCACAGCAGCAAGGCACAGGCCAGCCCCACCAGGGGCAGGCCGAACTTCGTCAACAACTTGCTTGCCATCGTCAGACCGCCACGGTTTCGCTGCGCAGCAGGTTGGCCGGCAAGCCGAAGGCGGCCGGGCCTCCAACGGCCGTGATGGCCTTGCGCACGAAGCGGTCATCGACCAGGTCGCGCGCGGCGAACTTCGGATCGAGCTTGGCCAGGAAGCGCGTATCGCCTTCGACCTTGGTGCGGCCGATGGCGCGCACCAGCTCTTCCGTGTACGAGGCAAACGGATAGGGCTGGAAGTCGATGCGGCGCTGCTGCCAGTTCTTGTGCACGATCAAGCCCTGCTTTTCGTAGCCGGCGTAATCGCTGGTGGCCAGCACCTTGGTCAGCACTTGCAGCGGATGCGGCGTGTAGCGGTGCTCGCCCACGTTCGACAGCAGCTTGGCCGTGTCGACCTGGTTCGAGCGCGTCCATAGCTGCGCCTTGACGATGGCGTTGGTGACTTTCTGCGCCCATTCGGGACGCGTATTGATGTCGCGCTCGGACAGGAAGGTGACGCAGCACGCATGGTTTTTCCACACGTCGCCGGAGAAACGCAGGATCTTGCCGATGCCGGCGTTTTCCGCCGCCGCATTGAACGGTTCGGCCACGATGTAGCCGGCGATGGACTTGCTGGCCAGGGCCGAGACCATTTCGGCCGGTGCCAGCACGATCAGGTTGACTTCATTCGGTTTGATGGCTGCATTGCGCGCGCGCGTGACCGGGGTCAGGCCATTCGAGGTCAGGATTTGCTGCAGCAGGATGTTGTGGATCGAGTACCAGAATGGAATCGCGACCGTGCGTCCACCCAGTTCGGAGACCTTGTTGATCTCGTTGGCCACCGTCAGCGCGGAACCGTTGACATGGTTCCAGGCGACGACTTTCGCGGGGAACTTGGCGCCGTAGCGCACCCACAGCGTGGCCGGCGACAGCAGATGGATGACGTTGACCTGGCCGGCTACGAAGGCTTCGATGATCTGCGCCCAGCTGCGGAACAGGCGCGGCGTTTCCGCCTGCAAGCCTTCCGCTTCAAACAGCTTGCGGGCGTGGGCGACGAGCAGCGGGGTGGCGTCGGTAATCGGCAGGTAGCCGATTTTTACGGGCTGGTCATCGCCTTTCGGGCCCTGCTGTGCCATGGCGTCGCCGGCGAACAGCAGGGGCGAGGCGACGCTGGCCGTGGCCAGCGCCGACATGCGCAGGAAGTCGCGCCGCGTCAGGCCGCAGTCGCAATCGGACGAGGCGCAGATGTGCAGGGGTTTGTTTTGATCTTCGAATGTCATGGGAAAGTTCCGGTCGATTAATTGGGAGCAAAGGCGGGCGTTTGATCTTGCTTTTGCAGCGCCTGCAGGGCGTCGAGGATGTCCATCTTGAGGGCGATCACCTCGGCGCTGTGGCCAATGCGCGGCTGGGCGATGGCGACGGGCCATTCGCGCACGATGTTGCCGGGCCTGCCTCCCATCAGCAAGATGCGGTCGGCCACCAGGATGGCTTCATCGATATCGTGGGTGACGAGCAGCACGGCCGTGTGCCAGCGGTGCACCACGTCGACCAGCAGCGATTGCATCTCGGCGCGGGTGATGGCGTCGAGGGCGGAAAATGGTTCATCGGCGAACAGTAGTTCCGGTTCGCGCGCCAGCGCACGGGCCAGCGCCACGCGCTGCGCCATGCCGCCCGAGAGCGCGGACGGATACAGTTTTTCGCGCCCCTTCAGGCCCACCGCGTCGATGGCTTGCGCCACGCGCGCCTGGTGCGCCTCACGCGTGAGCTGCGGCTGGTGCTTGAAGTCGAGGCCGAAGCCGGCGTTGCCCGTGACGTTCAGCCAGGGGAGCAAACTGGCTTGCTGGAAGACGAGGGCGCTGCGCGGGTCCGGTTCGCGCATGGGTGCGTCGAGAAACTGGATATCGCCCGTCGATGGCGGCTGCAAGCCGGCCAGCACGCGCAGCAGGCTCGATTTGCCGCAGCCGCTGCCGCCCAGCAGGCAGACGATTTCGCGCTTGCGCACGCCCAGCGAGACGTGCTGGAACACAGGCGCCGTGCCCGGATAGGCGTAACTGAGATCGCGCGCCTGCAGTGCCCAGTCTTGCGCTTCCACCGCTGCGGTCATGCCGGGGCTCCCGCTGCCGCCTGCTGGCTGTCGAACAGCTGCAAGGCCGATTGCAACTGCGTCAGGCTGGGGGTAACGATGGGGATGAACGACGATTCGCGCCAGCGGCGGGCAAAGCCCTGCTGTTCGGCGTTCAGGTAGGCGCGCCCGCCCATGGCTTGCAGTTCCAGCATCAGTGCCTGCTGCAGCACGTCGGCCAGCTGTATGCGCAGGCGGAACATGGCCGGCGCCTGTGTCTTGAAGCGGCCATCGTGCACGCCGGCCAGCAGGGTGGCAACAGCCGCCTCCAGCGTAGCTTGCAGCGCTTCGATGCGCGGCGTGAGCTGGTTGCGCGAGCCGGCGGAAATTTGCGCCGCCTGCGTCAGGCTGGCGCGCGCCAGGCCGATTGACAGGCCGCACTGCATGCCGAGGAATGATGGGCGCACCTGCGGCAGCCAGGCCGGCGCGTTGTCGCTGATGATGTCGGCGGCGGGGATGTGTACCTGCGCCAGCTTGACGGAGGCCGTATTGCTGCCGCGCAGGGCGATCAGGTCCAGGTCGTCGCTGCGCTTGACGCCTGCCGTGCTGCTGTCAAAGGCGACGATGACGGGGGGCGCGCCGTCGTCCGGCGCCACGGCGGCGGCGGCGACAAAGCCCGCCTTGCGCAAGTTCGTCACCCAGGCCAGGCCGCCATCGATCAGCAAGCCGTCTTCCTGGCGCGCGCCCGTGATTTGCAGTTGCTCGATACCGGACAAGAATTTCATGGCGTTCGACAAACCGCTGGCGCCTGCCTGCGTGCCTGCCAGCAGGCCTGGCAGGCGGCGCTCGGCCAGCGCACGGTTCTCGCTTTGCAGCAGGAATTCGATGAAGCAGCGCTGGCCCCAGAATACAAAAGCTGCCGTCACCGATTGCCCGGCCACGTTGGCGATGGCGTCGATGGCGTCGCGCACGTCGCCGCCCGCGCCACCGTGTTCCTGCGGCACGCCGATGGCCAGCAGCTGGTCGCCAGCGAGGGCCGGCAAAACGGCTTCAGCCAGTGCTGACGATTGGTCGAGCTGGTCGGCGTGCATCTGCAGCCAGTGATTGAGGTGGCCCATGTCAGACGGCGCCAGGCAAGTAGGGCGTCAATTGCGCATTGACGGGCGTGCCTGCCAGGCTGTTGGAGAAATTGCACAGGGTGGCCAGGCTGATGCCCAGCACCACTTCCAGCGCCTGCTGCTCGTTGTAACCGGCCGCCAGGAAGGCTTGATAGGCGGCGTCGCTGACGGCGCCGCGCGTGGCGATGACGGCCGTGGCGAAGGCGGCGACGGCATCGAGTTTGACGTCACCGGTCGCCTGGCCATGCTGCAGGGCGCGCACAATATCGGGCGTCTGGCCGGCTTTTTTCAGCGAAATGGCGCTATGGCCGGCGATGCAGAAATCGCAGCCGTGGATGCGCGCGGCGGTGATTTGCACCACTTCGCGCTCCATCAGGCTCAAGCTGGCACGTGCATTGATGCCGGAAACGGTCAGATAGGTTTCCAGGGCCAGTGGCGCGTTGGCCAGTACGCCGATCAGGTTGGGCAGGTAGCCATTGTTGGCGATAGCCTTTTCCACGAAGGGGCGGCTATCGGCCGGGGCGGTATCAAGAGTGTGCAGCGTCAGACGGGACATGGGGTACCTTGCTAAGTTAGAAAGTCACCCGGCCATTATATCGGCCATGCCGTGCAGGCAACAGACGTCAGCGTCGTCCTTTTTTGCTCGTTCGTCTTTGATTGCGCTAACCTTGACCTCAGTTTGCCAGCTGGCGCTGGCGCTGGTCGCGCCGGTAGGCGCCTGGCTGTTCGCCCGTGACCCGCTTGAAGGCGCGCGTAAAGGCGGCGTGCGAGCGGTAGCCCACCAGTTCTGCAACGCGTTCGACGGAGATGCCATCGTGCAGGCGCCGCGCCGCGATCTTCATGCGCAGCAGGAGCAGGAACTGGGCCGGCGAATGGCCGCTGGCGCTGGCGAAATGCTTGCAGAAGCTGGCGCGCGACATGCAGGCGGCCTTGGCCATGTTCTCGATCGACCAGTCGTCGGCGGGGGCGTCGAGCATGCGTTCGAGCAGCGGCGAAAATGCGGGCTGGTGCAGCAGCGACAGCAGGCCGGCTGCCACTTGCTCACCCTGCGCCACATGGCGGATCAGGTAAAAGAACAGCAGTTCGACCAGGCGCGCGATGAGCGGCGACGGTTGCTCGGGATCGCCGCCCGCCTCGGCCAGAATCAGGTCGAACAGCGCGGCGGCGGCGCTGAAGGCGGGCGCGTCGCCGCGTATCAGCAGATAAGGCGGGAAGGAGTCAACGATCAGCGCCGAGAGGGCGCCGCGAAATTGAAAGAAGCCGCAGGCCAGCGCCGTCGCCGACGGCTCCACGGGCGATTGCAGCGGCAGCATGGCTTGCGCGCTGACCGCCTGCAGCGGGTCGCGGTGGGGACTGAGGAAGTGCGGCAGGTCGCGCAGCAGGAAAACGCCGTCGCGCGGGCCGAGCGCAATCGGCGCCGCCCCGTCGAGGTGCAAATAGCATTGGCCATCGAGCACCAGGTGAAAGCTGCCCAGTTCCCGGCCCGCCGTGGAAGCGCGCCAGCGGCCGCAGTACTGGCCCACATGCAGGACGGCGGTGTCGAGTTCCAGGCTGCCGAGCAGCCAGCGCGCCAGTCTGTCGGTATCAGGATGCATGGGATCGCAAAGGCAAAAGCTGCATCATACGGGCCTTGCGCGGCAAGGCAAACGACCGATTTCGACTAAGCATATGCGCGCCTTGCTTGCCACTTAGCGCTTGCCACCGTGCTGCAGGAAGGCGGGACAATCGACTTGCAGCAGCGAGCGGTCTTCCAGGCATACAGCCGACAGTTTTCCGCCCCACACGCAGCCGCTATCGAGGCCGATCAGGTTGGGACGCAACTGCAGTCCCAGCGCCGACCAGTGGCCGAAGACGATGGTGTCGCCCGCGCTGCGCCTGCCTGGCACGTCGAACCAGGGCAGCAGCCCGGAGCCCGGCGGCGCACTGCCGCTCTCCTTCATCTTGAAGTCCATCACGCCGTCCGGCGTGCAAAAGCGCAGCCGCGTCATGGCGTTGACGATGCAGCGCAGCCGGTCGGCGCCCTGCAGGTCGTCGCGCCAGGCGGCCGGCTCGTTGCCGTACATGTTGCGCAGGAACGCCACCCAGCCGTCGCTGCTCAGCATGGCGGACACTTCCCCGCTCAGTGACAGGGCCTGGGCCGTGCTCCATTGCGGCAGCAAGCCCGCATGCACGAGCACATGGCCGTCGTGTTCCAGTGCCAGTGGCCGCTGGCGCAGCCAGGTGATCAACTCCTCGCGGTCGGGCGCGTCGAGGATCTCGGCCAGCGTATCGGACGCATGCTCGGGCCGGATGCCGTTGGCCACGGCCAGCAGGTGCAAGTCATGGTTGCCCAGGACGCTGTCGGCCAGGCCCTGCTGCGCCAGCGCACGCACGTGGCGCAGGGTGGCCAGCGAGGCCGGGCCGCGGTTGACCAAGTCGCCCGCGAACAGCAGGCGGTATGGACCATCCGCTGCCGCCTGGATGCGTTCGATCAGTTCGATGGTTTGTGCATGGCAGCCTTGCAGATCGCCGATAAAGTAAGTTTTCATATGTGCCGGGTTAAAGTGAACTACGCGCAGGCATTATAAGCATGCCAGTCGTTTGAGGTTGGGCACATTGCCGGCCCGTGCCCGCTTGCATGCACAGGCAGCATGCGGGGAAATATCGGCTGCCGATTATGCCGCAGCGGGATTTAATCGGGCTGCATTTCCCGTCGACGTATATGGATCATAATCGGCCAGCGTGTTTATCGGAATCGATAACCGCACCATGTCAGCTTTGCAAGCGGCGTGCGCGCGCATGCTGGAATGCCACTCACCCACGCGCATTCATTTTCCACGCGCGCTTTCGACATATTCCTCATTTAATCTTAATGTTGCGCAGATAAATATATCGATGGCGGTGATTCAAACGGCGATGGATTATGCAACGGTGCGCGGATGTTTATACAATGTAGTATATTTCACGCTTATTTTAATATTTCCCAATGTAAAGGATGTACCGGATGGATCTGTCAACGATGACGATGCTGGAATTGCGCAAGCTGGAAGATAATGTCAAGCAGGAATTGAACAGCCGCGAGCGCGAAGACTTGAACAAGGCGCGCGAACAGATCATGGCCATCGCACAGCAAGCGGGCATTCCGCTGAAACAGCTGATACTCGATGGCTTGCATCCGCGCACGGGCAAAGTCGCGGTGCGTTACCGCCATCCTGATAATGCGACCGAGCAATGGACAGGTCGTGGCCGCCAGCCGCTGTGGGTCAAACAATGGGTGGAATCGGGCAAGTCGATCGATCTGCTGCGCGTATAATTCGGTATACTCTTGGCGCAGTAGCAAGCTGTCAGTTGCGCGTTGCAACTCGCCAGGCACCTTATTGATACCCTTACTTATAGCGTCTACATTATGCTTCCATTGTCCAGAACGATCTTCAAGGCCTACGATATTCGCGGCATCATCGCTAAAACCCTCGATGCCAGCGTGGCGCACAAGATCGGTCAGGCATTTGGCCAGGCCGCCCTGGCCAAGGGCGAGCAGCGGGTCGTGATCGGCCGCGATGGCCGTCTTTCGGGGCCTGAATTGACGGCGGCGCTGGCGCAGGGCTTGCAGGCGGCAGGCGTCGACGTGATCGACCTGGGCGTGGTAGCCACGCCGATGGTCTACTTCGGCACGAATGTGCTCGACACGCGTTCCGGCATCATGGTCACGGGCAGCCATAATCCACCCGACTACAACGGTTTCAAGATGGTACTGGCCGGCGAAGCGATTCACGGCGAAGCGATTCAGGCGCTGTACCACAGCATCGAGGCCCACGACGGCAGCACCAGCGCTAAGCCGGGAGCATATGCCACGCACGATATTCGTGCCGCCTACCTGGAGCGCATCCTGGGCGACGTCAAGCTGGCGCGCCCGATCAAGATCGCCGTCGACTGCGGCAATGGCGTGGCCGGCGCGTTCGCGGGCGACCTGTTCCGCGGCATGGGCTGCGAAGTCATCGAACTGTTCTGCGACGTCGATGGCAATTTCCCCAATCACCACCCGGACCCGGCGCATCCGGAGAACCTGCAAGACCTGATCCGCTGCCTGGCCGAGACGGATGCCGAAATCGGCATCGCCTTCGACGGCGACGGCGACCGCCTGGGTGTGGTCACCAAGGATGGCCAGATCATCTACCCTGACCGCCAGATGATGTTGTTTGCGGCTGACGTGCTGACCCGCCATCCGGGTGCGCAAATCCTGTACGACGTGAAATGCACGCGCCATCTGGCGCCGTGGATCAGCAAGCATGGCGGCGTGCCGCTGATGTACAAGACGGGCCACTCGCTGGTGAAGGCCAAGCTGCGCGAGACGGGGGCGCCGCTGGGCGGCGAAATGAGCGGCCATATCTTCTTCAAGGACCGCTGGTACGGTTTTGACGACGGCCTGTATTCGGCCGCGCGCCTGCTGGAAATCCTCACGCGCGAAGCCGATCCGTCAAGCCTGTTGAATTCCCTGCCGCAGTCCGACAGCACGCCGGAACTGCATCTGGAGCTGAAGGAGGGCGAGAATGTCGCGCTGATGGACATGCTGCGCCGCGATGCCGTCTTCCCTGGCAATGAACAGATCATCACCATCGACGGCTTGCGCGTGGAATACGCGGACGGCTTCGGCCTGGCCCGTTCGTCGAACACCACGCCGGTAATCGTCATGCGCTTCGAAGCGGAAACGCCGCAAGCCCTGGCGCGCATCCAGGGACAGTTCAAGAGCGTGATACTGGCCGCCAAGCCTGACGCCGTTCTGCCGTTCTGACAGCATGGCCGGTCAACCTGGCGCACGGGCGCCCTTGAAAATCCTGCTGGTGCGGGTATCTTCTCTGGGCGACGTGCTGCATAACCTGCCGATGGTGGCAGACATCGCCCTTCATTGTCCTGATGCGACCATTGACTGGGTGGTCGAGGAAGCCTACACCAGCCTGGTTCGCCTGAACCCTCGAGTCAATACCATTTTTCCGTTTGCACTGCGGCGCTGGCGCAAGAGCCTGGGCAAGAAAGAAACGCGCGCAGAAATCGCCGCCTTCTTCCGCAGCCTGCGCCAGACGCATTACGATTATGTGTTCGATACCCAGGGCTTGCTCAAGACGGGCGTCATCATGGGCGCCGCGCGCCTGGCGCCGGGCGGACAGAAGGTCGGCCTGGCGAATGGCAGCGAAGGCTCCGGCTACGAAGGCATCTCGCGCCTGTTTCATACCAAAAGCATTGCACTCGACCCGCGCACGCATGCGGTAGCGCGCGGCCGCCTGGTGGCCGGAGCGGCACTCGGCTACACAGTCGACACGCCGGCCGATTTCGGCTTGCCGGAGGTGTCAGGCAGCGAACCGCGCCCGGACTGGATGGGCGAGGCGCCATACTGCGTGTATTTCCACGGCACGGCGCGCGACGCCAAGAAATGGGCAGCGCAGAACTGGATCGCCCTCGGCCATGCGCTCGCGCCCATGCCCATTCTGCTGCCCTGGGGTTCGCCCAAGGAAAAGGCGGAAGCCGAACAACTGGCGACCTGCCTGCCCAACGTGCGCGTGCTGCCGAAGCTGTCGATGGGCGACGCCACCCTGCTGGCGCGCCATGCGGCGCTGGTGATCGGCGTCGATACGGGCCTGACGCATATCGCCGCCGCCTTTGTGCGTCCGACGGTGGAAATCTATGCCGATTCGCCGCTATGGAAAACGGAAGGCAACTGGTCGCCGAAAATCATCAACCTGGGCGACAAAGGCGCGCCGCCCGGCGTGCCGGACGTGCTGAACGCGGCACAGCGCCTGCTGGCCGACTATCCTCCCGCCTGACTTCAACGTTAAACAATCATGCGACTTCTTTATACCCTTGCCTGGTGGCTGGCCTTGCCCCTGGTATTGGCGCGGCTGTGGCTGCGCGGACGCCAGGAACCCGGCTACCGCCAGCACTGGGGCGAGCGCCTGGGATTTTACGGGCGCCAGCCGACGCCCGCTGCGGACACCATCTGGCTGCACGCCGTCTCCGTTGGCGAGACGCGTGCGGCCGAACCGCTGGTCGAAGCGCTGCTGGCCGCATGGCCCGCGTGCCGCATCATCCTCACGCACATGACGCCCACGGGGCGCGCCACGGGCAAGGCGCTGTTCGCAAAACACGGCGCGCGTCTGGTGCAAAGCTATCTGCCGTATGACACTGGCGCCATGCCGGCCAGTTTCATTCGTCACTTTGCACCGCGCATCTGCATCCTGATGGAGACGGAAGTGTGGCCGAATCTGATCCATCAATGCAATCGCCACGGCGTGCCCGTGGTGCTGGCCAACGCGCGCCTCTCGCAGCGCTCGCTGGGCAAGGCGCAGCGCCTGGGTAAGCTCATCGCCGATGCGGCGCGCGGCATCAACCTGGTGGCGGCGCAAACGCAGGACGACGCCGAGCGGGTGCGCCAGCTGGGCGTACAAGACGTGGTGGTCACGGGCAGCATCAAGTTCGACGTCGTCGTGCCCGAGGCGGCGCTGGCGACGGGCGCCTGGCTGCGCAGCGCCATCGGCGCACGTCCCGTGCTGCTGTGCGCCAGCACGCGCGAAGGGGAAGAACAGCTGATCCTCGATGCCTATACCCGCGCCAGCCTGGCCGCGAATGCGCTGCTGCTGATCGTGCCGCGTCATCCACAGCGCTTCGACGAGGTGGAAAAAATGCTCGTGGCGCAGGGCCTGGTCGTACAGCGCAGATCCGCCCTGGGGCAGGACGACGTCGTTGCGGCGGGTACGCAAGTGCTGCTGGGCGACTCGATGGGCGAGATGTTTGCGTATTATGCGGCCTGCGATTGCGCTTTCGTGGGCGGCAGCCTGCTGCCGCTGGGCGGGCAAAACCTGATCGAACCGGCGGCCCTGGGCAAGCCCGTATTGATCGGCCCCCACACCTTCAACTTTGCGCTGGTGACCGAGCAGGCGATTGCCGCCGGCGGCGCCGCGCTGGTAGCGGACGCCGACGCGCTGATGGCGCAGGCGTCGGCACTGCTGCAGGACCCGGCACGTGTAGCGTCGATGGGTCAAAAGGCGCTGGCGTTTGCCAGCCAGCACCGGGGTGCCACGCCGCGCACGATCGCTGCGATCAAACCTTTGCTGCCGGCTTAATTGAACAGGACAGGAAGCTCTTGCGAGCGTTTTCTCAGCGCCTGCTTGGCGCCATCGTAATCGGGATAAATCGATTCCACGGTGGCCCAGAAGCGGGGGCTGTGGTTCATTTCCAGCAGGTGCGACAGTTCGTGCGCCACCACGTAGTCGATGAGCGGCAGGGCGAAGTGGATCAGGCGCCAGTTCAGGCGGATCTTGCGTTCGATGGTGCAGCTGCCCCAGCGCGTGCCGGCCGAGGATAGCGATAATGATTCGTAGCGCACGCCCAGCTTGTCCGCATACAGGTCCAGGCGCGCTTCGAACAGCTGGCGTGCCTCGTGCTGGAACCAGCCCTTCACTTTTTCCTTCAATTGTTGTTCGCTGCCCGTGGGCGTGACCCATACGTGCAATTCATTCGTCTCGCGCTGGAAGCTGGCGCGGTGGCGCGGCGCCTGGTGCAATCGCAACGTGATCTCGCCACCGAGGTAGGGTAGTACGGCGCCATCGATCCATGCCACGGGTGGGCGCTGCTGGCGCTGCACCTTGCGCTCGCCCCGTTCCAGCAGCTTCGAGACGATCCATCCCTGCTTGGCGCGGATGGCGTTGTCGATTTCGGCCAGGGTGACGCGCTTTGGTGCGGTCACGCGCAGGCCGTTATCGTCGATCATGAAACCGATGGAACGGCGCGTGGAGCGGCGCAGCGCAAATTCGACGAGGTGGCTGCCCAGCTGCAGCTGGCGCAGCGGTGGGCCATCGGCGGTGCGCGGCGGGGAAGGCAGGGGAGGCGGGGCAGGGTGAACGATGGGTGGCTCGGGCGCCACCACAGGTGGCGCCACGGGCGGCGCTGGCGGTGCCGTGGGGCGCACCGCCGGGGGCGTGCTGGTCGAGACGTCATGCGCGAACAAATCCAGTTGCTGGTCGCCGACCTTGATGGTCTTCATCTGCTGGCGCAGTGTCGGCTCCTGGATGACCGCGCTGATGCCGTCTAGCCAGCGTTGTAGGCGTGAGGCGAAATGACGCGCATTTCTGATTCTATCCAATTTTCCACCTGTTGCATCATGCTGTCCGGGGTTTGCCCTTCCGGCGAAATCGGTTTGCCTATCGAGACGGTGATCAGTCCCGGGCGTTTGAGGAATGACTGCTTGGGCCAGCACTCGCCTGAATTATGCGCAATCGGCACCACCACGGCGCCGGTAGCGATGGCCAAACGCGTGCCGCCGCTCTTGTACTTGCCCGCCTGGCCCACGGGGATGCGGGTGCCTTCCGGGAACATGATAATCCATTGGCCATCGGCCAGGCGCCGCTTGCCATGCGCGACCACGCTCTTGAACGCATGCTTGCCCTGCTTGCGATCGATGGGAATCATGCGCAGCAGCGCCATGGCCCAGCCGAAGAAGGGGATGTAGAGGATCTCCTTCTTGAATACATACACCAGCGGACGGGGCAGGCTGGGCAGCAAGAAGATGGTTTCCCATGCCGACTGGTGCTTCGACAGCACGATGGCCGGCGCATCGGGGAAGTTCTCGGCGCCCTTGACTTCATAGCGGATGCCGCAAATGACCTTGGCACACCACAGGATAAACACGTTCCAGCGCGAGGTGACCCAATAGCGCTTGTTGTAGCTCAATGGCGCGGCAAAAAAGCACACGCAGGCCCAGACGATGGTGGCCACGATCATGATGATCATGAACAGCAGGGATCGCAGGAACAGGGAAATATTACGCAATGCGGTTCTCCGAAGATTAGATACTCAATGCCGCTGTGGGCGCCGGTGCCGTGAGCAGGTGGCTGACGACGGCGGCCAGGTCGGGGAAGACCTGGGTGCCGGGCGGCAGGCCACCCGTCTCGTTGGTCTTTTCGCCCTTGCCCGTCAAGACCAGGTAGGGCACGCAGCCGCTGATGAACCCGGCCTGCAGGTCGCGCAGCGAATCGCCAATGGTAGGCACGCCTTTCAGGCTGGTGTTGTAGCGCTGCGAAATTTCATGGAACATGCCCGGTTTCGGCTTGCGGCAGTCGCAATTGTCCGCGCCCGCATGCGGGCAAAAGAAGATGGCGTCGATGTCGGCGCCCACCTGCTGCGCCAGGGTGTGCATCTTCTGGTGGATCGCGTTCAACACCGTCATGTCGAAGTATTCGCGCGCGATGCCCGACTGGTTCGAGGCAATCACCACGCGATAGCCAGCCTGGTTCAGGCGGGCGATCGCTTCGAGCGAACCGGGGATAGGCAGCCATTCGGCAGGCGACTTGATGAAATCCGGCGAGTCATGATTAATGACACCGTCGCGGTCGAGAATAATCAGTTTCAGCGCCGGAATGCCCATTATGCCGCCAGCTTCGAAATGTCGGCCACGCGGTTCATCATGCCGTGCAGTGACGACAGCAGGGCCAGGCGGTTGTTGCGCAGGGCGACATCCTCGGCCATCACCATCACGTCATTGAAGAAGCCATCGACGTCGTCGCGCAGTTGTGCCAGGGTTTGCAGGGTGCCGGTGAAATCGCCCTTGGCAAAGGCCGCGTCGACTTCCGGCTGCACGCGCGAGACGGCGGCGGCGAGTTTTTTCTCCGCTTCGTCCTGCAGCAGGGCCACGTTGACACCGCCGGCGGCGACCTGGCTGACTGCTTCCTCGTTCTTTTTCAGGATGTTCGTGATGCGCTTGTTGGCGCCAGCGAGCGAGGCGCTTTCCGGCAGGGCGGCAAACGCCTGCACGGCTTCCAGGCGCTGCACGATGTCGTCCAGGCGGTCAGGATTCTGCGCCACGACGGCTTCGATTTCATTCGGCGAGAAACCGCGCTCGCGCAGGATGCCGCGCAGGCGCTCCAGCATGAAGGTGGTGACATCGACGACCGGGTCCTTGAAGCCGGGAATGGCTGCAAATTGCGCGGCCGCGTCGCCCAGCAAGCCCTGGATCGACAGTGGCAGGCGTTTTTCCAGCAGCATGCGCAGCACGCCCAGGGCGTGGCGGCGCAGCGCGAACGGGTCCTTGTCGCCCGTGGGCGCCAGACCGATGGACCAGATGCCGACCAGGGTTTCGAGCTTGTCGGCGAGGGCCACGGCGGTGCCGGTGGCGGTCGATGGCAGGCTGTCGCCGGCAAAGCGTGGCTGATAGTGCTCGGAAGCGGCCAGCGCCACTTCTTCCGGCTCGCCGTCATGGCGCGCGTAGTAGGTGCCCATGATGCCTTGCAGTTCAGGGAATTCGCCGACCATGTCGGTCAGCAGATCGGCCTTGGCCAGCAGGGCGCCACGTTCGGCCAGGGCCACGTCGCCACCAAGCTTGGCGGCGATGGAGCCGGCCAGCGACTTGACGCGCTCTGTGCGTGCCGCTTGTGTGCCCAGCTTGTTGTGGTAGACGACATTGGCCAGCAGCGGCAAACGCGATGCCAGGGACTTCTTCTTGTCTTGCTCGAAGAAGAACTTGGCGTCGGACAGGCGCGGGCGTACGACGCGCTCGTTGCCGCCGATGATGTGCTCGGGCGTGTCAGTCTCGATATTCGAGACGATCAAGAAGCGCGAGCGCAGCTTGCCTTCGCTGTCGGTCAGGGCGAAATACTTCTGGTTCGTCTGCATGGTGAGGATCAGGCATTCCTGCGGCACGGCCAGGAATTCTTCCTCGAAGTGGCATTCATACACGACCGGCCATTCGACCAGCGCGGTGACTTCGTCGAGCAGCGCTTCAGGCATCAGCACCTGGTCGGCACCGGCCTTGTCCAGCAACTGGGCGCGGATGCGTTCCTTGCGTTCCTCGTTGCTGGCGATGACGCTGGCGTTGAGGATCAGCGACGGCGCATAGTTTTCCGCGTGCGCGATGGTGATCGGCTCACCGTCCGTGAGGAAGCGGTGGCCCAGCGTGGTGCGGCCAGCGGTGAGTCCCAGCAGAGTCAGTGGCAGGATATTGATGCCATGCAGGGCGATCAGGCTGTGGGCCGGGCGCACGAATTGCACGGTTGTGCCGTCCGGGCGCTGATAGCTCATCAGCTTTGGAATCGGCAGCTTGGCGGCCGACTCCATCAAGGCAGCTTGCGCGCCAGTTTCCAGCTTGCTGCCCGGCGCCGTGTAGGTGTAGAAAAAGCTCTCGGCCTTGCCGTCGGCGGCGCGTTCCAGCTCGGCCACGGTAAGCTCGGGGAAGCCCAGCGCGGCCAGTTTCTTGGCCAGCGGCGGCGTGCCGTTGCCGTTCGCGTCCAGCGCCACGGAGACGGGCAAGACTTTTTCGCGGATGGATTTGTCGGGCGAGACTTCGCGCACATTGGTGATGGAAACGGCCAGGCGGCGCGGCGAGGCATAGCTGGTGGCGACGCTGTCGGCTTCCAGGAAGTCGCGCGCTTTCAGGCCGTTGACGATGCCGGCCGTGAAGGCTGCGCCCAGTTTGGCCAGCGCTTTCGGCGGCAGTTCTTCGGTCAGCAGTTCGATGAGCAGTGTTTGGTTCATGGTGTTCTTGTCTGGTACGGCGGTGTAGAGGCTCAAATGATGGAGGCTCGAAGTTAAGCGGCGGCGGCTTGCTCTGCGGCGGGCAGCATCGGGAAACCGAGGCGCTCGCGCGAGTCGTAATACGCTTGCGCCACCAGGCGCGACAGGGTGCGTACGCGGCCGATGTAGGCGGCACGTTCCGTCACCGAGATGGCGCCACGCGCATCGAGCATATTGAAGCTGTGTGACGCCTTCATGATCTTTTCGTAGGCAGGCAGGGTCAGTTGCAGCTCGATCAGGCGCTTCGCTTCCGCTTCATAGTTGCCGAACTGTTCGAACAGCAGGTCCGTGTTCGCGTGTTCAAAGTTGTAGGTCGATTGTTCCACCTCGTTCTGGTGGAAGACGTCGCCGTAGGTCAGCTTCTTGGTGACACCATTTTCTTCCCACTCCGTCCACACCAGGTCATACACGTTTTCCACGCCCTGCAGATACATGGCCAGGCGTTCGATGCCGTAGGTGATTTCGCCCAGCACGGGCTTGCAATCGAGGCCGCCCACTTGCTGGAAGTAGGTAAATTGGGTCACTTCCATGCCGTTCAGCCAGACTTCCCAGCCCAGGCCCCAGGCACCCAGGGTAGGGCTTTCCCAGTCGTCTTCGACGAAGCGCACGTCATTCTGCTTCAAGTCCAGGCCCAGCGCGGCCAGCGAACCCAGATACAGGTCGAGGATGTTTTCCGGCGCCGGCTTCAAGACCACCTGGTACTGGTAGTAGTGCTGCATGCGGTTCGGGTTTTCGCCATAGCGGCCATCTTTCGGGCGGCGCGATGGCTGCACATACGCGGCGCGCCAGGGTTCCGGGCCGATCGCGCGCAGGAAGGTGCCGGTGTGGAAGGTGCCGGCGCCGACTTCCATGTCGTAAGGCTGGAGCAGGGCGCAACCTTGCTTGTCCCAATAGGTTTGCAAGGTCAGGATAATTTGTTGAAATGTGAGCATCGTATGAGTTCGCCGCGCGGGAGGCTGCGCTTTGTTAAGGTTTGCTTGAAGCCCGGACGCTGTTGGGCTAGCATCCGGGCCGGGGTTTTGCTAATTTTAGCGGGTTTTACCGGCCCCCTGTGACTCTTCGGGCAATATCGGCCGCTTATTGCTGCGCGGCGCGGCCACGGCGGGTTGCGCGCGACAGCAGGAAGGCCGCCAGCAGGGCCAGTGCGGCCAGGGCCAGCACCAGTTTATTGCCATACAGAATGTATGGCGTCATGCCGCCCATGCCCTGCACCTTGGCCGCCAGGGTGGCTTGCTGTTCCGGCGGCAGCAGGCTTTGCACCACGCCCTTGCCGTCGATGACGGCGGTGGCGCCCGTGTTGGTCGAGCGCAGCATGGGGCGGCCCGTTTCCAGGCTGCGCATCTGCGAAATCTGCAGATGCTGGGGAATGGCGATCGAGTCGCCAAACCAGGCCAGGTTCGAGATATTGAGCAGCACGGACGCCGACTGCTTGCCATGGCGGTGGGCGCTGGCCAGCTGGCCGGCGATTTCCTCGCCAAACAAGTCTTCGTAGCAGATATTCGGCAACACCAGTTGGTCGCGCACCTGGAGCGGCGCCTGCACCTCGGCGCCGCGGCCCATGTCGCCCAGCGGGATGGCCATCATGGCGACAAACCAGTGCAGGCCGGGCGGCACGAATTCGCCGAACGGCACCAAATGGTGCTTGCGGTACTGGTAGTACGGTCCCGGCGTGCTGCTGGGCGTGATGCCCAGGGCCGCATTGTAGAAGCGCTGCTGTTCGTCGAGCACGGGCATGCCGAGCAAAATCGTGCTGCCCGTCTGCTGGGCGTACGTGCCCAGGCTATCGAGGTAACCGGGCGGCAGCTGGTGCGGCAGCACGGTGACGGCCGTTTCCGGCGTGGCGATCAGGTCGGCCGGCGCGCTGGTGATGGCGCTCTGGTACATCTGCAGCGCGCCCAGCACGAAGCCGGGGTCGAATTTCTGCTGCTGCGGCACATTGCCCTGCAACAGGCGCACCGTGATTGGACGCCCGACCGGATGCGTCCAGTTCACGTACTGTAAGCCGATGCCGGCCGTGTACAGCGCGATGACGCCGCCCAGCGCGGTCCAGCGCGTGCGGTGGGTCAGCAACAGCAGGGCGCCGGCGGACAGGGCAGCCAGCCAGCCCAGGCCATATGCGCCGACGATGGGGGCAAAGCCGCCCAGCGGGCTCGTATTGTGGGCGTAGCCTGTGGCCAGCCATGGGAAACCCGTGAACAGCCAGCCGCGCGTCCATTCGAACAGGGTCCACGTGGCCGGTAGCACCAGCAGGGTCATGGCGGGCAGGGACAGTACCCAGCGCTGGCGCAGCCAGGCGGCCGCGCCCATGGCCAGGGCCACATAGATGGCCATCAAGAGGGCCAGCAGGGCCACCGCGATGGCCGCGATAGGCGCGGCCATGTCGCCATAGCGGTGCATGGAAATGTAGAGCCAGTGCGTGCCGGCCGCGCACCAGCCAAAGCCGTAGGCCCAGCCGATCAGCGCGCCTGCCTTGACGTTCGCCGCGCGCAGCACCTGGTAGAACAGCACGCCCAGGCTGAGGATTTGCAGCGGCCAGTAGCCGAAAGGGGCGAACGCCAGCACGGCGACGGCGCCGGCAACGGCAGCAGTCAGCATGCGCGCCCAGGTGCTGCGGGGCGGTTTGGCGGGGGCGTTGGGATCTAAGCGTCTGAAACGCATTTACAGCACGCGCATGTCAGAGTTCCAGTTCCGGCACGTTGGGCAAGCGCTCGACGAGCAGCACGTGCACCTGGCGCGCATCGGCGCGCAGCACCTCGAAGCGCAGATTGCCGAGGTCGAAAATATCGCCCTTGTGCGCCATGCGGCCCAGGTACTTGGAAACCAGGCCGCCGATGGTGTCGACGTCGTCGTCCACCAGGTGGCTGCCTACTTCTTCGTTGAACTGTGCGATCTCGGTCAGTGCCTTGACGCGCCAGCGGGGGCCGAACTGGCCTTCCTTGAGCGAAAGGATATTATCCTCGGCTTCGTCGAAATCGTATTCGTCCTCGATATCGCCGACGATCTGTTCCAGCACGTCTTCGATGGTGATCAGGCCGGCGACGCCGCTGTATTCATCGACGACGATGGCCATGTGATTGTGGTTGGCGCGGAAATCGCGCAGCAGCACATTCAGGCGTTTCGATTCGGGGATGAAGATGGCGGGGCGCAGCATGTCGCGCACGTCGAAAGTTTCTTCGGCGTAATAACGCAGCAAGTCTTTCGCCAGCAGGATGCCGATGACCTTGTCTCGCTCGCCTTCGATCGCGGGAAAACGCGAGTGGGCCGTGGACAGGACTTCCGGCATCCATTCCTCGATCGGCTTGCTGATGTCGATGACATCCATTTGCGAACGGGGAATCATGATGTCGCGCGCGCAGAGATCCGATACCTGGAACACACCTTCGATCATCGACAGGGCGTCGGCGTCGATCAGCTTGCGTTCATGCGCATCGTGTAGAACATCGAGCAATTCTGCACGGTTCTCTGGCTCGGGGGAAATGAGTGCGGTCAGGCGTTCAAACAGTGACCGGTGGGGCTTGACGTCAGTTCTGACGCCACTAGGATGCTCGGGCATAGGAGGCGTGAGCCGTTGTTGCGAAGGGATATAGGATACACCAAAAGTGGGCCAATACCGGATTTCCCCACTTTTGATGCAAATTTAATACGTTGAAGTGCGCCGTTGCCCGACGTTTCAGGCGTCCTGGCCCAGCACGCGGCCGCGCAGGTGCGCCACGTCCTTCTGCCAGTCGGCGAAATGCTCGCTGTCCTGCCACAGCTGGCGCAGTTCCGACGCTTCCGCCATGATGCGGTCGAAGGCCAGGCGCGCCTTTTCCAGCAGCGGCGGCGTGACCTTCTTCTTGCAGGCGGCGACCCATGCGTCCACTTCTGCGGTGGCCGGGTCGTCCTCGCCCGGTTTGCCCAGCAGGCGCGCGATCACTTCCAGCGCGGCTAGCGCTTCGGCGGCGAACGGCGCTTCCAGCACCGCTTCGCTGCTGTCGATGACGTTGTCGAGCGTTGTCTCGACCAGTTCCAGCGTTTTATATTCGTGCAAATCCTGCGCCCAATCCATGGCGTAGTCGTTGCCGAAGGCATCAAGGGCCCAGGTTCCCATGTGCTTACTCCTTGTACGGGTCGGTAATGCCGAGTTTCGCGAGGATTTCCGTTTCCAGGCCTTCCATCTCGGTCGCTTCCTCGTCATCCATGTGGTCGTAGCCCTGCGCATGCAGCACGCCGTGCACGATCAAATGGGCCGTGTGCTCTTCCACGCTTTTCTTTTGCTCTTGCGCTTCCTTTTCCAGCACGTCCGTGCACAGGATGATGTCGGCGCGCGTCGGCTCGTCGTCGGCGAGTTCTTCGCCTTCGTTGTAGGCGAACGTCAGCACGTTGGTGGCGTAGTCCTTTTCGCGGTAGTCGCGGTTCAGGATGCGACCTTCTTCCGCGTCGACGAAGCGGATGGTCAATTCGGCCGGGGCGAACAGCGCCGCCTTGACCCAGCGGCGCAGTTTCGGGCGCGTGATCAGGGTTTCCAGGCGGGTATCCGGGTATTGCACGGACAGCGAAAGTTTATTTTTTTCGGACATTTTTGGCACTGGCTGATTTCAACAAGGGGAGTAACTGGGCCGCGTCGGCATTCGCCGCCTGTGCCGTTTCATAGGCGTCGACGATGCGTGCGACGAGCGGATGGCGCACCACGTCGGTGCTGTTAAATTGCGTGAAACCGATGCCGCGCACGTCCTTGAGCACGTGCACGGCGTCGATCAGGCCACTCGTCTGGCTCTTGTGCAAGTCGACTTGCGTCACGTCGCCCGTCACCACGGCCTTGCTGCCAAAGCCGATGCGCGTCAAAAACATCTTCATCTGTTCGACGGTGGTGTTTTGCGCTTCATCGAGAATGACGAAGGCGTGGTTCAGGGTGCGCCCGCGCATGTAGGCCAGCGGGGCGATCTCGATCACCTGTTTTTCAAACAGCTTTTGCGTACGGTCAAAGCCCAGCAAATCGTACAGCGCGTCGTACAGGGGACGCAGGTACGGGTCGACCTTTTGCGCCAGGTCGCCCGGCAAGAAACCCAGGCGCTCGCCCGCTTCGACGGCGGGGCGCGTCAAAATGATGCGCTTGACGGCGTCGCGCTCGAGCGCGTCGACGGCGCAGGCGACGGCCAGGTAGGTCTTGCCCGTGCCGGCAGGGCCCACGCCGAAGCTGATGTCGTGTTCGAGGATGTCGCGCAAATAGGCGATCTGGTGCGGCGTGCGCCCGCGCAGGTCGGCGCGCCGGGTTTTCAGCACGGGGCTGGCGATGTCCGGCTCGACGAAGGTGCTGACGGGCGCGGTCGCATGGTGTTCCGAGGCGGCGGACAGGCCTGCGCGCTGCTCCACCAGGGCCAGCTGCACTTCTTCCAGCGGCACGACCTTGTTGGCGATGGCGTAGAACTGTTCCAGGATTTCCACGGCCCTTTCGGCATTGCTGCCGCCGACGATGAATTTCTCGCCGCGGCGGAAGATCGTCACGTCGAGGGCGGCGGAAATCTGGCGCAGGTTTTCATCGAGCGGCCCGCACAAATGCGCCAGGCGCGTGTTGTCCAGCGGCTCGGGGATGAAGTAATGCGGCTGTATCGGGGCTTTGGTTTTCAACTGGCTCTTTTCAATGCGGGTGCGCTGGCGACGAGTTCGCCGCGCAGGGTGTAGGAATGGCTTTCGGTGATGCGTACGTCGACCAGCTGGCCGACCAGCTGCAGCGCATCCGGGCCGGCGTCGAAGTTGACGACGCGGTTGTTTTCCGTGCGGCCTTGCAGTTCACTATCGTCCGTGTCTTTCTTCGAGCGGCCTTCGACGAGGATGGTTTGCACCGTGCCCACCATGGCCAGGCTGTATTTGCGCGTGTTGGCGTCGATAGCCGTTTGCAACTGCTGCAAACGGGCCAGCTTGACTGCATGCGGCGTGTCGTCTTCCAGGCTGGCGGCCGGCGTGCCGGGGCGCTTGCTGAAGATGAAGCTGTAGCTGTTGTCGAAGCCGACATCCGCGATCAGCTTCATCATGGCGTCGAAGTCGGCCTGGGTCTCGCCGGGGAAACCGACGATGAAGTCAGACGAAATCGCCATGTTCGGGCGCACGGCGCGGATGCGGCGGATGATGGACTTGTATTCGAGGCCCGTGTAGCCGCGCTTCATGGCGCCGAGGATCTTGTCGGAACCATGCTGCGCCGGCAAATACAGGTGGTCGACCAGCTGCGGGATCTTGGCGTAGGCGTCGATCAGGCGCTGCGTGAATTCCTTCGGGTGGCTGGTGACGAAGCGCATGCGGGCGATGCCGGGAATGTCGGCCACGTATTCGAGCAGCAGGGCGAAGTCGGCAATGTCGCCGCCTTCCATCGCGCCCCGGTAGGCGTTCACGTTTTGCCCCAGCAGGGTGATTTCCTTGACGCCCTGGGCGGCCAGGCCTGCCACTTCCGTCAGCACGTCTTCGAAGCGGCGCGACACTTCTTCGCCGCGCGTGTAGGGCACGACGCAATAACTGCAATATTTGCTGCAGCCTTCCATGATGGAAACAAACGCCGAAGCGCCTTCGACCTTGGCCGGCGGCATGTGGTCAAACTTTTCGATTTCCGGGAAGCTGATGTCCACTTGCGAGGCGCCGCTGGAGCGCCGCAGTTCGATCATTTGCGGCAGGCGGTGCAGGGTTTGCGGGCCGAAGACCATGTCGACATACGGCGCGCGCTTGACGATGGCGTCGCCTTCCTGTGACGCCACGCAGCCGCCCACGCCGATCAAGAGGTGCGGCTTGGCCAGTTTCAGCTCGCGCAGACGGCCCAGGTCGGAAAACACTTTTTCCTGCGCCTTTTCGCGCACGGAGCAGGTGTTGAGCAGGATCACATCGGCATCTTCCGGCGTGTCGGTGCGCACCAGGCCATCGGAGGCGCCCAGCACGTCGGCCATCTTGTCCGAGTCGTACTCGTTCATCTGGCAGCCGAAGGTTTTAATGAATACTTTTTTCTGCATGGAGTCGGTGCTTATCGGTAAAAGTGGCGGCAAATGGCCGGGCAGGGGGCCGCTGCGCTGGGCGCCGCTCGAGGCGGGAGACGGTGGATGACCGGCCGGGCGCCTCTGGCTGCCCGGTGGCAGGCTCGCTGCAAGTTCAGGCCATAGTTTAGCGTAAATCGCCGATACGGGCCATGCCGTGCTGACCTTGTCGACAAGATTGCAGCGCCCGGTACGGCGATGCCGTAAAGCATTTATTGCCGCACGACACCATTGATTTGTAACAAGTTGCTGCAAAGCCTTGTGTGCGCCCGCAGGCATCCTAATGTGTTGAAAAGGCATCGTTGCCAAGCCAACCAGCAGCTTGATTGATATTTAACAATCAGGAAGCTTGCGCGAGGCGCAGATGCGGCGTGTTGGGGCTAGTATATTGCCTTATATGCAATTCATTTCTGTGGATTGCACGTGCTTTTATTGACACGGCAAGCGGCGCACATGGCTTGGAGGTGGCTGCGCGCGTTCTGTGCAGGCAGCGCGATAAGGAGGGAGGACGCAGGGGAGGGCTGAATCAGATGAACGACGTTTATTTGAACACTCTAAGCCAGCCTTAAGTTCGT
This sequence comes from Janthinobacterium sp. UMAB-56, assembly GCF_900095265.1. Classification (GTDB taxonomy): domain Bacteria; phylum Pseudomonadota; class Gammaproteobacteria; order Burkholderiales; family Burkholderiaceae_D; genus Janthinobacterium. The sequence goes on from NZ_LT607653.1 coordinate 542,999, forward strand.
ATCGGCATTATTTTCTACATTCACCAGACGAGGAAAAATCATGGCACATCATGCATTAGCATCGCAAGAGAGTTACAACCCGAATCACCTGCTGGATATTCTGCTGAGCAAGATGCAGCTGAAAAACGATGCAGCCCTGTCGCGCTTGCTTGAAGTGGCGCCACCCGTCATCAGCAAGATCCGCCACCACCGCTTGCCGGTTGGCGCCTCGCTGCTGATACGCATGCACGAAGTGACGGGCATGAGCATCCGTGACTTGCGCGACTTGATGGGCGACCGCCGCACCAAGTATCGTCTGTCCGACGCCCAGGGCCGTCCCAAGGCGGAAGACCGCGGCGATGCGCAAGAATCGAATTACGCGCACTGATGTGGTGTTCGCGCGCTGACTGTGCCGCTTGCGTAACTGCTGGCGGCAACAGGCTGGCGTGGAGCGGGTGGCATGGACACATGGCAGTACCTATAACGGCTTTCGCCTCGCAGCGAGAGCCGTTTGCGTTTGCGGCGTTGTCTGCCGAGTCAGCTTAACAAGGCCGTGGTGATTTCGTCGTAGCGCAGTTCCGTTTCGCGGAACAGCTGCAGATACGCCTCTTCGCCCAGGCCCAGCGCCTCCCAGGCCACCGCCGAGACATGCGGCACCATGTCGTCGCCCGCCTGTGCCAGGTCGAGCGCGCACACGATGGCATTGGCGACGTGGATCAGCGACGCGAGGAAGCCTGCCCCCGGCGTTTCCGGCTGCAGGTAATTGGCCAGCGCCAGGCGCATGGTGTCGGAAAAATTCCAGTGCTCGGCCAGTGCCACGCCTGCCTGCACGTGGTCCACGCCCAGCACGGCTTGCTCCGCTTCGAGCAGGCTGCAATCGTGCGCCGCCTGGTGGGCGATGACTTGCGCGTAGTGCGCGGGAAAGCTGCTGACCAGCACCAGGCGGCCGATGTTATGCAGCAAGCCGGCCGTGAAGGCGTAATCCTGGTTGAAGCGGATTTGCCGCGCCAGCACCTTGGCGCAGGCGGCCGTCGCCACGGAATGGCGCCAGAAGGCCTTGTCGTCGAAGCCGGGGCAGCGTCCTTCCGGAAAACAACCGGTGATGGCGGCCGACGTGATCAGGCTACGCGTGGTCTGGAATCCCAGATAAGTGATCGCCTGCTGGATAGTGGTGGCTTTCACTTGCAGGCCGTACTGGGAAGAGTTGGCCAGGCGCAGGGTTTTCGCCGTCAGCGCCTGGTCATAGGACACTTTTTTGGCCAGTACGGAAATATCGACATCTTCCTGGTCGATGCTATTCAACAGTTCCATGACGACGGCGGGCAGCGAAGGCAAGTCATCGAGGTGGGCGACGATATCGTCGAGTGTCAGCTGGGTGCTCATGCGGCCTGTCCCGTACCCAGGCGGTAAGCCGTGACATAGTTGCGCAGCAAGGTGGTGGCCGCGTCTTCGGGGGCATCCGGGTCGTGCTTGCGGAACAGATGGGCCAGCCGCGCGCTGTCGGCCGCTTGCTGCGCGGCGATTTCTTCCGGCGACGGTGGCGGTGCCTGGATAGGCAGCATGACGATGCCGTGGCGCGGCATCAGGGCCAGCATGTTTGCCGTCAGTACCGCCCCTTGCGGCAACAGTACTTGTCCGTGCGCATCGAGCAAGACATCCGACAAGACCATGCCAGGACGAACCTGTTCAAGGGGTAGATGTTGATGAATGACCGTCATGACGACTCCTTAGAGGGTTGCGCGATATTACCATTGCCATGACGCAATGTCTCAAGCTGTATCAATACCTTTGTGGAAAACGCCCTTGCTGTAAATCTTGCCAATAAGCATGTCATACCGTACATTTGATTCAGGCTGTTGTCCGCTGACGTATCTGCGCCCGCGCCGCGGGCCGGCAGCCGGCCCTGGGAGTGTAGCTTGATGGCGAGTATCCAAGTTCGGTTGACCTTGCTTTTTGTCGTGATCGTCACCTTGGTGCTGGGCATTTCTGGTACCTATACCCAATATACCTTGAGCAAGGAACTCGAATCGGGCAGTGCGCGCCTGCGCAGCGGCGTGCTTACGCGCTTGCAGACCAGTTTGCCTTCCGCGTTGTGGGACCTCGATAAATCCAAGGTCGACAGTATCGTCGCGGCCGAAATGCTGCCGCCGGAACTGGTCGGCATCCGCGTCTACGACGCTTCGGTCGGCCTGTTCGCCGGCGAGGTGCGCGACGCTGCCGGCACCCTCGTGCCTTTGACCTCCGATATGGCCATGGGCGGCACGCCCGTCGAGGCGCCGCTGGTATTTCGCGACGCCGTGGCGGCAGCCTCGGGCGGCAAGCCGGTAATCGTCGGCAAGGTCATCGTCAATTTCAGTCGCGCGCAGATCGATGCGGCCTTGCGCGGCGAAGTACGGCGCAAGGTGCTGGAAGTGTTGCTGCTTGACATCATTCTCGTGGGCGCCCTGGCGCTGAGCCTGCGCATCGTCTTCGAGCCCCTGAAACAGTTGCGCGACGGCTTGTTCGATCTGGCCACGCGCGGCAGCGATGAGGTCGAGGAACTGCCGGAAAACCGGCGCGACGAACTGGGCGACGTGATCCGCGGCTTCAATGCCGTGCAGCGCAAGCTCAAGTCCATCATCGAGGGCAGCCGCGAAGCGGAAGACATGGCGCGCCGCTCGCAGCAGGAGACGGCGCAGGCCATGGACGAGCTGCGCCGCGCGCAGGAATCGTTGCTGCAGTCGGAACGCCTGGCCTCGCTTGGCAGCCTGGTGGCGGGCGTGGCGCATGAAATCAACACCCCGGTCGGCATCGCGCTGACCAGCGCCTCGGTGCTGAAGGAAGCCACCGACCAGATCAGCGCGGCGGTGGCTGGCGGCAGCGTAAAGAAGACCGATATCGTGCGCTACCTGGAAACGGCCGGCGAAAGTGCGCGGCTGATCATGAACAATGCCTATCGCGCCGCGCACCTGATCCACAGCTTCAAGCAGATCGCCGTCGACCAGGTCAGCGAGGCGCGCCGTTTGTTCGAATTGCGCGACTATATCGGTGAAGTGATCTCGAGCCTGCAGCCGACCCTGAAAAAGACGCGCATCCGCATCGATATCGATTGTCCGCCTGACATCATGCTCGACAGCTATCCGGGCGCGCTGGCGCAGGTGCTGACCAACCTGGTGTTGAACTGTGTCGAGCACGCCTTCGATGCGGACACGGCCGGGCATATCCATATCGGCGTGCGCCGCGACGGCGAGTGGATCGCCATGCAGGTGCGCGACAATGGCCGCGGCATCGCGCCCGACATGCTCGACCGCGTGTTCGACCCCTTCGTCACCACGCGGCGCGGGCAGGGCGGCACGGGACTGGGCTTGAATATCGTGTTCAACTTGATTGCCAAGCAGTTTGGCGGCACCATCACGGTCAGCAGCACGCTGGGACAGGGTGCGACGTTCCTGCTGCGCCTGCCCACGGTGACGCCGTTGCCGGAAGGCACCAGCAGCCCGGCATAGGCAAGGAGACAACACATGGCACAGCTAGAAAATAGTCAGCAAGTAGCGTTGTTGCGCGGGATTAATGTGGGCCGCGCCAAGCGCGTGGCCATGGCCGACTTGCGCAAGCTGCTGGGCGACCTGGGTTTTGCGCAGGTGCGCACTGCGCTCAACAGCGGCAACGTCGTGTATGACGGGGGCAAGGTGGCGCCGGCCGACGCCGCTGCCCGCATCGAGGAAGCGCTGGTGCTGAAACTGGGCGTGGCGGCCAGGGTGACGGTGCTGTCGGCCAGCCAGTTTGCCGAACTGATCGAACAAAACACCCTGGCGCCGGCGGCCGATGCGACCCGTTTGCTGACCCTGGTGCTGAACAATCCGGCCGACATGCGGCGACTGGCGCCGCTGGTACAGCAGCCGTGGCAGCCGGAAGCGCTGGCCCTGGGACGATGGGCCGCGTATGCCTGGTGTCCCGATGGCGTGCTGGCCAGCAAGGTGGTGGCGGCGCTGGGCGTGCTGCTGGGCGATGGCGTCACCTCGCGTAACTGGGCTACCATGCAAAAATTACATGCGCTGCTGAACGGGCCGGATGCGGCAGCCACCTCCTCATTTTCCAAGGAGCACTGATGCCTTCCATTACCGATGCCTGCGACGTCGAGATCAGCCCGGCAACCTTGTCGGACATGGCCGCGCGAACGGGTCCGGGACGCCTGTCGCCAGCCCAACGCTACCACGGCGCCCTCGACGCTGATGATCTTACGTATGACATTGTTGAAGCGCCATGAACTGGGATATCGTCAAAGGTGTGCTGATCCTGCTCGTCGTCGTCAGCGCCCTGGGCACGACCTTCGTGCTCATTTCCGCCTCGGGCACGGACAAGGCGGCGTGTATCGCGCGCGCCCTGAAGTCAGGCATGCCTGTCGGTAATATCGAAAGGGTTTGCCGCCTGCTCGACAAGTGAAGGGGCCAAAAAAATTCCGCACAAGGCGGAATTTTTTTAACGCAGCGGCATCGGCCACCGAAATAAGGTCAGCCATCGAATTTTTCCTGTTTTTCACCGTGCATGCTAAAGGCCAGCAAACCCAGTCCCACCAGCAACATCGAGACCATGCTCGCTTCGGGCACGGGCGGCGGCACGTTCGTCTGCTGTACCGCAGGGGTGGTTGCGGTGGTGGGCGGTGGCAGTGCGTCCTGGTGTGCACCGGCGCTGCGCCAGTGTGGCGCTGCATCGAGTGTCGTGCCCTGCGCCAGCAGGCGGGCATACGGCAAGTCCGGCGTTTCCCAGCCGGGATGCTCACTGGTGTTATTGAAACCGCGGCTCTCGTCGCTGACGATTTGATCGCTCGCCGCGTGCGGGTTGCCCGGCATGCCAGCGCCGGTTGCCGCCGCATTGCCTGCACTGGCCGACAGCGCCAGCAGGGCCACGCATAGCGGCTGAAGTATCTTCATCTTGGACTCCCTGGTTCACCGTGCGGCGCGGCCGAAACCGGCCTGCGCATGGACGGACAATTCGCCTGTACGGGGGCGTATCACGGTTTTTATGATGAGGCATCATTACATCACGGATCGTGGCAATTTTGCTACGTTTATTTACTTTAAATTACGAATATTTATCATTTTGATAGCGTTATGCCTATCGTTGCCGCGCTCTTTGCATGAGCACGCTATCGTTGAATAACATTGTTGTTTTTTGGTGCGAATCGCCAGCAGGAAAACAATATATTGATTAGTATATTGTTTATCGCATGTTGATCAATATGACCGCCTGAGGGAGGGCAAGATGGAGACAGTCGCAACACAACACGCCGAATACAAGCTCGATGTCATGCGCGGTTCGGCCTACAAGGCCAGCTCGCTGCTCAAGGCCATGGGCAATGCCGACCGCCTGATGCTGCTGTGCCAGCTATCCGAGGGCGAGCATTGCGTCAGCGACCTCGAGCAAAAAGTGGGCATCGGCCAGCCGACCCTGTCGCAGCAACTGGGCGTGCTGCGCGAAGAGATGCTGGTGGCCACGCGGCGCGATGGCAAGCAGATTTTTTACCGCGTCGCCAGCGCGCCCGTGCTGGCCGTGCTGCAAGTGCTGTACGCGCAATTTTGCGCGCCGCGCCCCCCGTTCAACGACGAAGCGGATTGAACCCTGCCATGAACATCGCCTGGCAGCATTTCACGCCCGGGGCCTCGCTGGCCGGCGGCATGCTGATCGGCCTGGCTGCCGCCTTGCTGATGTTGTTCAATGGCCGCATTGCCGGCATCAGCGGCATCCTCGCTGGCGTGCTGCGCCCGCGCAGTGGCGACCTGGGCTGGCGTATCGCCTTTCTTGCCGGCCTGGCCGGCCTGAGACGGTACAATCTGGCGCATCGCCACTCTGGATGCCCGTTTACATGAAGACCGTGATTTTCCGCACCGGCGCGCGCGCCGTCCTGCTGTGCAGCGTGCTGGCGCTGGCTGCCTGCGGCAGCTTGCTGAAGAAGCAAGCGCCTCTCGCTCCCGTACCCGTGGCCGATACCTTGCCCAATCCGCAAGTGTTGCTGCTGGGTGAAGTGCATGACAATGCGCAAGGCCAGCGCCTGCGCGTCCAGGAGTTGCAGCGCCGGCTGGCTGCCGGCTGGCGGCCCGTGATTGTCATGGAGCAGTTCGACCGTGAAAACCAGGCCTTGCTGACGCGCGCCGCGCGCGATTGCGCCGACCCCGATTGCATCATCCGCGTGATGGAGCAGCCGCGCTGGGACTGGAGCTTGTACCGGCCCGTGCTGGACCTCGTCATCAGTTACCAGCTGAGCTTGGTCGCCGGCAATTTGTCGCCGGCCGATGCCTCGCGCATCGTGCGCGACGGCATCCAATGGGCCATGCCGCCTGCCATGGTGGCCACTTACCTGGCCGCGCCCGTGCCGGCCGATATCCTGGACGGGCAACAGAAGCTGGTTCAGGCGGCCCGCTGCAATATGCTGCCCGACATGATGGTGAAAGGCGTCGTCAATGCCCAGGTGGCGCGCGATATCTGGATGGCTAAGCTGATCCGCGACCAGGCGCCGCGCGACGTGGTGCTGATTGCCGGCAATGAGCATGTGCGCAAGGATATCGGTGTGCCCCGCTGGCTGAAACTGGCCGACCCGCAACTGAACGTGCGCAGCATCGGCTACCTGGAGCAGGGCGGCACTGGCTACAAGGGTACGTTCGACTTGACGCAAACGATGCCGGCGCAGCCGCGCCCGGACCCGTGCGCGAAGTTTGCAAAATAATCACTGCTGCACCCGCACCAGGGCGCTGACCCGGCTTGCCGTATCGAGCAGTTTCGGCAGGCTGTGTTCCAGCAAGTGCGCCACGGACGGCCCCGCCGTCTGGCCGCTGACGTTGATCGCCGCTACCACCTTGCCCGCCCGGTCGAACACGGGCGCAGCCAGGGCGATCAAGCCCTGTTCCAGTTCTTCCTGCACCAGGCACCAGCCCTGGCGTCGCACTTGCGCAATTTCTTCCATCAAGACCTCGATATCGACCTTGGTCGCCGGCGTGATTTGGAGCAGCGCCATTGTCGATAGCCGGTCGCGCAGCGCCTCGGGCGCCAGGCCCGACAGCAACACCCTGCCCATCGAGGTGCAGTAAGCGGGCAGGCGGCTGCCGATGCCCAGATTGATCGACATGGTGCGATGCGCGGACAGGCGCACCACATACACGATGTCGTCGCCGTTGAGCACGGTGGCCGAGCACGACTGGCGCAAGGTGTGCATCAGCTCTTCCAGCAACGGCTGCGCCTGCGTCCACACGGGCAGGGACGACAGATAGGCGTAACCGAGGTCGAGCACCTTGGGCGTCAGGCGGAACAGCCGTCCATCCGCTTCCACATAACCGAGATGCAACAAGGTGTGCAGGATGCGCCGCGCGCCCGCGCGCGTCATTTGCGCCCGTTCCGCCACTTCGCTCAAGGTCTGTTGCGGCGCGTCCGCGCCAAAACTGCGCAGCACGGCCAGGCCGCGCGCGAACGATTGCACATAGCTGTCGCCGGGACGGGGCGCGCCGTTGGCATCCAGGGTGTCTTCGGCGGAAAGGGGCGTGCTGTTGCGTGCGGTCATGGCAATTCCAATGGGTCAAGGTGGCAATTATAGCCATGGCGCTGGCGAAAACGACAAATTGACAAGCACCCCGATCAGGCATATTCTCACGAATAAGTTCTAAATACGAATATTTGTTTGCAATGCGAACAAATAGACACTGCGTTTGATTGGGAGGAGACAGGCAATGATCGACAAACTGCGTTCCAGCGTGATTGATACGCTGGCCGATATCCACGATGGCGCCACCGTCATGATTGGCGGCTTTGGCGGCGCAGGCCAGCCGGCCGAGCTGATCGACGGCTTGATCGCCCAGGGCGCGCGCGACCTCGTCATCGTCAACAACAATGCCGGCAATGGCGATACGGGACTGGCCGCCTTGCTGAAAAACGGACAGGTGCGCAAGATCATCTGCTCGTTTCCGCGCCAGGCCGATTCGCATGTATTCGACGCCCTGTACCGCGCGGGCAAGCTGGAGCTCGAATTGGTGCCGCAGGGCAACCTGGCCGAGCGCATTCGCGCCGCCGGCGCCGGCATCGGCGGCTTTTTTACGCCCACGGGCTATGGCACAGACTTGGCCAAGGGCAAGGAAACGCGCGAGATCGATGGCCGCATGTATGTGTTCGAGTCGCCGATCCACGCCGATTTCGCCCTGATCAAGGCAGAGCAGGGCGACCGCTGGGGCAATCTGACTTACCGCAAGACGGCGCGCAACTTCGGTCCCATCATGGCCATGGCCGCGACAGTGAGCATTGCCTCCGTGCACGAGGTGCTTGACTTGGGCAGCATCGACCCCGAGCACGTCATCACGCCGGGCCTGTTTGTGCAGCGCATCGTGCAAGTGCCGCGCACGGCCACCGGCCCCGCCGGCTTCAAAGCTGCCTGAGGAGTATCAATATGCATCAATGGAATCGAGATCAAATGGCGGCCCGCGTGGCGGCCGACATCCACGAAGGCGCCGTGGTGAACCTGGGCATCGGCTTGCCGACCCGGGTGGCGAATCACTTGCCGGAAGGCGCGGACATCATCCTGCACAGCGAAAACGGCGTCATCGGCATGGGCCCGGCGCCGGCGCCCGGCGAAGAAGACTATGACTTGATCAACGCCGGCAAGCAGCCCGTCACCCTGCTGGCGGGCGGCAGCTATTTTCACCATGCCGACAGCTTCGCCATGATGCGCGGCGGCCACCTGGATATCTGCGTGCTGGGCGCCTTCCAGGTGTCCGCCACGGGCGACCTGGCCAACTGGCACACGGGCGCGCCAGACGCGATTCCCGCCGTGGGCGGGGCGATGGACCTGGCCATCGGCGCGAAAAAAACCTGGGTCATGATGGAGTTGCTGAGCAAGACGGGTGAAAGCAAGCTGGTGCAGGCCTGCACGTATCCGCTGACGGGCATCGCTTGCGTCAGTCGCATCTACAGCGACCTGGCCGTGCTCGACCTGGGCCCAGACGGCGCCACCGTCATCGAGCTGGTCGAAGGCTTGAGTCTTGAGCAGTTGCAAGCGTTGACGGCCGTGCCGCTGACGGACGGACGTTAGTTCACCATCAATACGTCACCATCAATACGCAAACCACTTTCTTGGAGGAAAGAACATGAGTCACGCTTATATTTGCGATGCGCAGCGTACGCCATTCGGCCGCTATGGCGGCGGACTCGCCGGTGTGCGCGCCGACGACCTGGGGGCCGTGCCCATCCGTGCCCTGATGGCGCGCAATCCCGCCGTGGATTGGACTGCCGTCACCGACGTGTTGTACGGTTGTGCCAACCAGGCGGGCGAGGACAACCGCAACGTGGCGCGCATGGCGGCCTTGCTGGCCGGCTTGCCCGACAGCGTTCCGGGCGCCACCCTGAACCGTTTGTGCGGCTCCGGCCTGGACGCCATCGGCAGCGCCGCGCGCTTCATCAAGAGCGGCGAAGCGGGCTTGCTGATCGCCGGCGGCGTGGAAAGCATGAGCCGCGCTCCGTTTGTCATGGGCAAGGCCGACAGCGCTTTTTCGCGCGGCATGAAAATGGAAGATACGACCATCGGCTGGCGTTTCATCAACCCCCTGATGAAGGCGCAGTATGGCGTCGATTCGATGCCGGAAACGGCGGAAAACGTGGCCGCCGACTTCGGTATCAGCCGCGCTGACCAGGATGCGTTCGCCCTGGCCAGCCAGGTGAAAGCGCTGGCGGCGCAGCAGGCGGGCGTGTTCGACAGTGAAATTTGTCCCGTCAGCATCGCGCAAAAGAAGGGTGAGCCTCGCGTCGTCAGCCGTGACGAGCATCCACGCGCCACCACCCTGGAAACCCTGGCTAAATTGAAACCCGTCGTGCGCGCCGATGGCACGATTACGGCTGGTAACGCGTCCGGTGTCAACGATGGCGCGGCAGCCCTGCTGCTGGCCGACGAGGCCAACGCGGCCCGCTTTGGCCTGACGCCACGCGCCCGTGTCGTGGCCATGGCCACAGCTGGCGTGGCGCCGCGCATCATGGGCATGGGCCCCGCGCCTGCCACCCTGAAAGTGCTGGCCATGACGGGATTGCGCCTGGCCGACTTCGACGTCATCGAACTGAACGAAGCGTTTGCCGCGCAAGGCCTGGCCGTGCTGCGCCAGCTGGGTTTGCGCGACGACGACCCGCGCGTCAACCCGAATGGCGGCGCGATTGCCCTCGGTCATCCGCTGGGCGCCTCGGGTGCACGGCTGGCCATGACGGCCGTCAACCAGCTGCACCGCACGGGCGGGCGCTATGCGCTGTGCACCATGTGCATCGGCGTCGGCCAGGGCATTGCGCTGGTGCTGGAACGGGTCTGATCCTGCGCGCCCATAGGCAAAAAAAGTTGCCGGCAGTACGTATTAACGCGTATGTCGGGCGCCTTTTTTGACCCTGATCAAGGGCGTATGATGCAAAACCAGCCCGGGCAACCCGGCTGGTGTTGGCTTTTTCACACGAACAAGAAGATTGATATGACATCCCACGCTACTCCGCATGACGTTGCGCAGCTGACTTCCCAGCAGCGCATCAAGGCCATCATTGGCGCTTCCTCCGGTAACCTGGTCGAATGGTTCGACTTCTACATTTACTCCTTCTGCGCGCTGTATTTCTCGCACGCCTTCTTCCCTTCCGGTAACCCCACCACGCAGTTGCTGCAGACGGCCGGCATCTTTGCCGCCGGCTTCCTCATGCGTCCCGTGGGCGGCTGGCTGTTCGGCCGCATCGCCGACAAATACGGCCGCCGCCAGTCGATGATGATTTCCGTGCTGATGATGTGCGGCGGTTCCTTGATGATCGCCGTGCTGCCCACGTATGCCACCATCGGCGCCTTCGCCCCGTTCCTGCTGCTGGTGGCGCGTCTGTTCCAGGGCTTGTCCGTGGGCGGCGAATACGGTACCAGCGCCACCTACATGAGCGAAGTGTCGGAATCGGGCAAGCGCGGCTTCTTCGCCTCGTTCCAGTACGTGACCCTGATCGGCGGCCAGTTGCTGGCATTGCTGGTGCTGGTGGTCTTGCAGCAACTCTTGACCCTGGAAGAACTGCGTGCCTGGGGCTGGCGCATCCCGTTCGTCTTTGGCGCCCTGGCAGCCCTGGTGTCGCTGAACCTGCGTAAATCGCTGACGGAAACGACCACCGCCAGCGAGCGCAAGGACAAGGATGCGGGCAGCTTGCGCGGCTTGCTCAAGCACAAGCGCGCCTTCATCACCGTGCTGGGCTTTACGGCCGGCGGTTCGCTGGTGTTCTACACCTTTACCACCTACATGCAGAAATACCTGGTCAACACGGCCGGCATGGATACCAAGATGGCCAGCGCCGTCATGACGTGCGCCCTGCTGGTCTACATGATTTTGCAACCGGTGTTCGGCGCCCTGTCCGACCGCATCGGCCGCCGCACCTCGATGCTGTTCTTTGGCGGCCTGGCCACCCTGTGCGTATTGCCGATCATGCATGCATTGAAGGACATCACCAGCCCGTATGCGGCGTTTGGCCTGATCGTCGTCGCGCTGGCCATCATCAGCTTCTACACATCGATCAGCGGCTTGATCAAGGCGGAAATGTTCCCTGTCGAAGTGCGCGCGCTGGGTGTGGGCCTGTCGTATGCGGTCGCCAACGCCATGTTCGGCGGTTCGGCCGAATACGTGGCGCTGCAGTTCAAGGCCTGGCACGTGGAAGAATATTTCTATTGGTACGTGACCGTCATGTGCCTGATTTCCTTCATCGTTGCCATCCGCATGCCGGACCCGAGCCGCTCGGGCCTGTTGAAATAAAGTTGCCGTAAAATGGGCGGCACTGCGGTGCCGCTTTTTTATGCCCGTCTTCTTATTGTGCCGCTCAGGAGTCTTCATGTCGTATGTCATTCCCGCACCGATCCAGCCCAGCGTTCCCGTCACCGGCAGCGCCGACAGCTTTCCCGTCCACCGCATCTATTGCGTGGGCCGCAACTATGTCGACCACGCCAAGGAAATGGGCCATACGGGCCGCGAGGCGCCGTTTTTCTTCATGAAACCAAACGACGCCGTGTTGCCTGTGCCTGCCGGCACGACGGGCGAACTGCCATATCCGGCCCAGACGCAGGATTTCCAGCACGAGATGGAACTGGTGGTGGCCATCGGCAAGGGCGGGTGCGACATCGGCGTGGCCGATGCACTGAGCCACGTGTGGGGCTATGCGATAGGCCTGGACATGACGCGCCGCGATGTGCAGGGCGCAGCGAAAAAGCAGGGCCGTCCATGGGAAACGGGCAAGGCGTTCGAGCAGTCGGCGCCCATCGGTTCCATCACCCCGGCCGCGCAGGCGGGCGACGTCGGGCATGCTGCCATCACCCTGCACGTGAACGGTGAGCTGCGTCAACGCAGCAGCATCGATATGCTGATCTGGAACGTGGCTGAAACCATCGCCGACCTGTCGAGCTACTTTACCTTGCAGCCGGGCGACCTGATTTACACGGGCACGCCGGCCGGCGTGGCGGCCGTGCAGCGCGGCGACGAGCTGCTGGGGGCCATCGACGGCCTGGGCGAACTGCGCGTGAAAGTGGTCTGAGCTAACCAGGAGACGGGCATGATGAACGACACTTATTGCGTAGCGCAAATGGCGCGCGCCGAGATCGACGCCTTGACCGGGCCGGCCCTGCTGGAATTTGGCACGGGCTGGTGCGGCCACTGCCGCGCCACCCAGGCGCCGCTGGCCGCCGCGTTTGCGCAGTACCCCGGGGTGCCGCACCTGCGCATGGAGGACGGCCCCGGCCGCGCGCTCGGGCGTTCATTCCGCGTGAAACTGTGGCCGACCCTGATCTTTTTGAAAGATGGCCAGGAAGTGGCGCGCCTCGTGCGCCCGCTCGACAGCGCGGAGATCGCCACGGCGTTTGCCCTGATGGCGGCGTAACTGCCTGCATTATCTTGCCGCAGTGCACCACTGCGCGTATGATAAGCCGCTTACAGCAAGATCAACCGCATCCTTAGTGATGCAGCGCGATGATCGCCGGCCCGCTCCACCCGGAGGGGCCGCAGGCAAGGATTCACCACAAATGACCGATGCCGCGATGCCGACGCGCGGGTCTGGTACGGAATGCCTGGCGATACGCCGGGCCTGATACACGTCGCCCATCCCCTGACGCCTTTCCTGCCGTGCCCCGGGTAACCGGATGGCGCACGACCGTTGTTTCTCTAAATCAGCACTGATCACAGCGCGATAGCGCGCGTTGGTACTCCGTTGTCTACCGTTAACAACGGCGTGTTGCGGCGTGGAATTTGTTTGCGAATTTAATAGCAAATTCGCAGCAAATACGCCTGCGCACAGCTATGATATGTGAACGACACGGAGACAACGTGCTGTGCTGCTGCCTGAAAAAACATCCAGAGAATGGCCTTTAGACACCCTCCCCAAGGAGCGCAGTAAATGAGTAAGCCCCGGAGCACCCCCCCCAAGAAAAATTCCCCCGGCACGGTGCTGTTCGCCAGCCTGATCGGCACCACCATCGAGTTCTTTGACTTTTATATCTACGCCACCGCCGCCGTGCTGGTGTTCCCGAAACTGTTCTTCCCCGCCGGCGACCCGTCGGCCGCCGTGCTGCAGTCGCTGGCCACGTTCGCCATCGCCTTCTTCGCCCGCCCCATCGGCTCGGCCGTATTCGGCCACTTCGGCGACCGTATCGGCCGCAAGGCCACCCTGGTGGCCGCCTTGCTGACCATGGGCATCTCCACCGTCATCATCGGCTTGCTGCCGACCTACGCTTCCATCGGCACCCTGGCGCCGCTGCTGCTGGCGCTGTGCCGTTTCGGCCAGGGCCTGGGCCTGGGCGGCGAGTGGGGCGGCGCGGTGCTGCTGGCCACGGAGAACGCGCCACCGGGCAAGCGCGCCTGGTACGGCATGTTCCCGCAACTGGGTGCGCCGATCGGCTTCTTCCTGTCGGGCGGCATCTTCCTGCTGCTGAGCGAAACCATGACCGATGAACAGTTCTTCAGTTTCGGCTGGCGCATCCCCTTCCTGGCTAGCGCGCTGCTGGTCATCGTCGGCCTGTACGTGCGTCTGAAGATCACGGAAACGCCGGACTTCCAGAAAGTCATCGACAAGAACGAGGTCGTCAAACTGCCCGTTGCCACCGTGTTCCGCCAGCATGGCCGCATGCTGTTCCTGGGCACCATCATCGCCCTGGCCACCTTCGTGCTGTTTTACCTGATGACGGTGTTCGCCTTGAGCTGGGGTACGACCAAGCTGGGCTTCACGCGCAAGGAATTCCTCGTCGTGCAGCTGTTTGCCGTGCTGTTCTTTGCCCTGACGATCCCATTTTCGGCCGTGCTGGCCGACCGCCGCGGCCGCCGTGCCACGCTGATCTGGGTCTCCGTCGCCATCGCCATCTTCGGCCTGGTGCTGGCGCCGATGTTCGGCTCGGGCGTGACGTGGGAAGTGACCGCCTTCATGGCTGTCGGCCTGGGCTTGATGGGCATGACCTACGGACCTCTGGGCACCATGCTGTCCGAGCTGTTCCCGCCCGAAGTGCGCTACACGGGCGCCTCGCTGACGTTCAACCTGGCCGGTATCCTCGGCGCCTCGCTGGCGCCGTACATCGCCACCTGGCTGGCTACCAATTACGGTTTGCAATACGTCGGCTACTACCTGTCGCTGGCGGCCGTGCTGACCCTGGGCGCGCTGCTGATGGTGGGCAAGCCACGCACGGGCAAGGAAGCCTGGGAATAAACCCACGCGCCCGCTGCATCCCCCGAAAACCGCCAGCTGTAGTCACAGCTGGCGGTTTTTTTTTGTCGGTAAAACACTACGCCGCACGCCTGCCGAGATTCTTGTTGACAGTCAAAATCGGCTGATGGTAAGGTGTGCACACGTGTGCAATGCAGTGCAAGCCCCTGAAAAGCACATCCCGGGACAGTGACACCGCAAAATAGCGGTGCGGTCTGAAGTACCCCAACGACAACAAACTTGGAGTGAGACGATGAAGATGCGCAATGTTGCGATTGCTATAAGCCTGGCCCTGCCGCTGACGGCCATGGCCGCCGAGGAACGCCTGTCCGTGCTGTGCTCGGCCGACATGGAATGGTGCCAGCTGATGAAGAACCGCTTCGAGGCGGAAAGCAAGATCAAGGTATCGATGATCAGGAAGAGCGCCGGCGAGGCGTATGCGAAGATCCGTGCCGAAGCGTCGAACCCGAAATCGGACATCTGGTGGGGTGGAACGGGCGATCCGCACCTGCAGGCCGCCGCCGAAGGCTATACGGAAGAATACAAATCGCCCACCCTGCCCAAGCTGCAGCCGTGGGCGCTCAAGCAGGCCGAGACGGCCAAGTACCGCACCGTCGGCATCTACATCGGCATCCTGGGCCTGGCTTACAACGACAATGTGTTGAAGAAGAAAAACCTGCCGCCGCCGCAGTGCTGGAAAGACCTCGTCAAGCCCGCCTACAAGGGCGAGATCGAGATGGCCAATCCGAACTCATCGGGCGCCGCCTACAACGCGCTGGCCACCGTGGTGCAGCTGATGGGCGAAGAAGAAGCCTTCGATTTCCTGGCGAAAATGGGCCAGAACGTCAGCAAGTATCCGAACGCGGGCGTGGCGCCGGGCGAGGACGTGGGCCGTGGCGAAGCGGGTGTGGCTATCGGCTTCATGCATGACCTGATGAAACTCACCGTGGCCGGCTTTCCCGTGAAAGTCTTGCCGCCCTGCGAAGGCACGGGCTACGAGATCGGCTCGATGAGCATCGTCAAGGGGGCGAAAAACATGGAGCAGGCAAAAAAATTCTATGAATTCGCCTTGCGTGCCGACGTGCAGAGCGAGGCCGTGAAAGCGCTGGCTTTCCAGATCCCGTCCAATGTGGCGGCCACCATTCCCGCCGCCTCGCCGCGCCTGGAAAACATCAAGACCATCAATTACGACTTTGCCAAGTATGGCGCCTCGGACACGCGCAAGCGCCTGCTGCAACGCTGGACCACGCAGATTTATTCCGCCGGCAACTAAGGCTGGCAACACTGTCATCGTACCGCGCCCGGCAGTAGAAGCCGCATGCCGCACAGGCCATGCTGGCGGGCGCCTTTAGCTGGATAGAGACCCATGAAAAAGATATTTTACGGCTGGCTGCTGGCCGCACTGGCAGCGTTGTGCCTGTTGCCCTGGCATCAGCAGGACGCTGGCCTGTTCGCCGGCGAATGGCTGCGCGATGGCCAGTTCTTCAGTGACCGTGGCGCACCGGCCGTGTTGCACCTGCTGTCGTTCGGCGCCTGGCCGCTGGGCGTGTTCTTCGCCCTGCTCGCCGCCAGCGCCGCGCTGGTGGCCGGCCATCCCCAGCGCAAGACCCTGGGCCTGGGCCAGATCGCCATTGCTGCCGTGGGCCTGCTGTGGCTGGCATGGCTGGGCTGGGGACCGCTGGCCGCCAGCACCGGCCTGGGCTATGGTGCGCTGCTGCTGGCGCTGTCCCTGCTGTTCCTCCTCACCTCGGGTGCGGCCGCCTGCGGCGTGTGCCGTGGCGACGCCTTCGTGGCCGGTGCCATTGGCCTCATCATTTGTCTGATTTCCCTGTTCGTGCTGTTCCCCGTCGCACTGATACTGGTCAGTGCCGGCCAGCCCATGGATGACGGTGGCACGGGCGCAGCGGCCCTGGCGCGCCGCCTGGCCGATCCGGGCATCTGGAGCCTCAATTGCGTAGCCGGCCCCGGCCGCTGCGGCGTTGCCTGGAATACCCTGGCGCTGGCCTTGCTGACGGGCGTCTCGGCCACCTTCCTCGGTCTCGTGTTCGCCCTGCTGGTGACGCGCACCAATGGCCGTTGGGTACGCCCCATGCGCGCCATCACCATCTTGCCGATCGTCACGCCGCCCTTTGTGCTGGGCCTGGCGCTGATCCTGCTGTTCGGCCGCAACGGCGCCATCACGAGCCTGGTCGGCGACCTGTTCGGCATCGAACAAAGCCGCTGGCTGTACGGCATGACGGGCGTGTGGTTGTCGCAGATGCTGGCCTTTGCGCCGATCGCCTTCATGACATTAATCGGCGTGGTGGAAGGCGTCAGCCCCTCGCTGGAAGAAGCGTCGGGCACCCTGGGCGCCAGCAGCTGGCAAACCTTCGTCAGGGTCTCGCTGCCGCTGATGCGTCCCGGCATTGCCAATGCCTTCCTGCTGTGCTTTATCGAAAGCATGGCCGACTTCGGCAACCCCATGGTCTTGGGCGGCAACTTCCACGTACTGTCGACGGAAATCTTCTTTTCCGTGGTGGGCGCCTCGAACGACCAGGGCCGCGCCGCCACCCTGGCCATCGTGTTGCTGACGTTTGCCGTGGGCGCCTTCTTCATCCAGAACCTGTGGCTGGGCAAGAAATCGTATGTGACGGTGACGGGCAAGGCTGACCATGGCGGCCACGCCTCGCTCAACCCGCGCCTGAAAACCACCTTGTGGAGCATCGCCCTGCCATGGTTCGCCTTCACGGCCCTGATCTACGGCACGGTGGTGGCGGGCGGCTTCGTGAATAACTGGGGCCAGGACAATGCTTTCACCTTGCGCCATTACATCGACGCCTTCGGCATCACGACGGGCGCTTCCGGCTGGCACTGGACGGGCCAGGCCTGGCCGTCGCTGTTTACTACGCTGACGATTTCGGCCATCGCCGCACCCTTGACGGCCTTTGTCGGCATCCTCTCGGCCTGGCTGCTGGTGCGCCAGCAATTCGCCCTGAAGAGCGCGTTCGAGTTCGGCACCATGCTCAGCTTTGCCATTCCGGGCACCGTCATCGGCATCAGCTACATTCTGGCGTTCAATTCGGCACCGATCGAGTTGACTGGCACGGCCACGATTTTGATCCTGTGCTTTGTCTTTCGCAACATGCCGATGGGCTTGCGCACGGGGATTGCCGCCATGCGCCAGCTCGACGGCAGCCTGGATGAAGCGTCGATCACCCTGGGCGCCAGCAGCTGGACCACCATGCGCAAGGTCATCTTGCCGCTGCTGCGCCCGGCCATCGCCTCGGCCCTCGTGTATGGCTTCGTGCGCTCGATCACGTCGATCTCGGCCGTCGTCTTCCTCGTCAGCGCCGATTACGACATGGCCACGTCCTACATCATCGGCCTGGTCTCGAACGGCAACTATGGCACGGCCATCGCCTACGCCACGGTGTTGATCGTTGTCATCCTGCTGTGCATCCAATTGATCCATTTGCTGGTCGGCAAGCGCCGCCTTCGCCGCGTCAGCGCCGAAAAAACGCTGCCGGCCGCCGTTCCCAACCTGGAAAAGAGCTACGCATGAACCACTTTACTACCCACGCAACAGAGATTGCCGCGCTGGAATTCGACGGCGTTACCAAGCGCTACGGCAAGGCCCTGGCCGTGAACGATGTGTCGTTCACGATCGCGCCGCGCACCATGGTCACCTTGCTTGGCCCCAGCGGCTGCGGCAAGACCTCGACCCTGCGGTTGATCGCGGGCCTGGAACGCGTCAGCGCCGGGCGCATCCTGCTGGCGGGCGAGGACGTCACATTGACATCGGCTGCCGAGCGCGATGTCAGCATGGTGTTCCAGTCCTATGCGCTGTTTCCGCACATGACGGTGCTCGACAACGTGTGCTACGGCCTCATCGTGTCGGGCGAGACCAAGCCGCGCGCCGTGGAACGGGCGCAGGAAAGCCTGCGCCTGGTGGGCCTGGCCGACTTCGCCGCGCGCTTCCCGAACGAGTTGTCGGGTGGCCAGCAGCAGCGGGTGGCCGTGGCCCGCTCACTGGTGCTGCAGCCCAAGGTGCTGCTGCTGGACGAACCGCTGTCCAACCTCGATACGAAACTGCGGCGCCGCGTGCGCGACGAGATCCGCGATATCCAGGTCAAGCTGGGCTTGACGGCCGTGTATGTCACGCATGACCAGGAAGAGGCGCTGGCCATTTCCGACCAGATCATCGTCATGAACCGCCAAGTGATCGCGCAAAAGGGTACGCCGCACGAACTGTTCGAGTCACCGGCCGACAAGTTCGTCGCCGACTTCATCTGCAACGCGAATATCGTCGATGGCGTGATCGAATCGGTGGCCGACGGCAAGGCCGTCTGCGTCATGGGCAAGCTGCGCCTGCGCCTGCCGTGCCGCAGCCAGCGCAGCGGCGAAGCGAGTTTCGCCGTGCGTCCGGAAGCGATCCTGCTGTCGCCCGCGCAGCCCGACAGCGCCATGGTGGTGCGCGTGGCGCGCGCCACCTACCTGGGACGCGAAATGCAATACACGCTAGCCACGCCGGTCGGCGAACTGTTTGCCGTCTCGCACGACTTGAGCCAGGTTTTCACGCAAGGCACATCGGTCGCCATGACCGTACACGAACATGGCGCAGCCATCATTGGAGGACAAGCATGACAGATATGACACAGGCAGCGGTACTGGCCGACGCGGCCACCCTGGAACGCTATGCCTATGCGCAGCACATCATCGGCCAGGCGGGCGAGATTGCGCTGGGCATGTTCCAGCGCCGCACGGAACTGGTGATCGAGGAAAAGGGCTTGCAGGACATGGTCAGCATCGCCGACCGCATGGTGGAGGATTTCCTGCGCGCACAGATTGCCGAGCGCTTTCCCGACGATGCCGTGATGGGTGAGGAGCGCGGCGGCGGCGCGTCCGATGCGCGCTGCGTGTGGGTCATCGATCCTATCGACGGCACGGCCTGTTTCGTCAACGGCATGCTGGCCTGGTGCGTGTCGATCGGCGTGCTGGTCGATGGCCAGCCCGCCATCGGCGCCGTGTACGACCCGAATGGGGACGAGCTGTTCCACGCCTGCCTTGGGCAAGGCGCGTACGTGGCAGCGAAGTCCGGCGAAACGCGGCTGCGCGTCAACGATGTGGCCAGCCTGCAGGGCGGCGTGCTGGGCGTGGGCTTTTCGCACCGCGTGGGCACCGATACCTTTTTGCCCTTCCTGCTCGACGTGCTGGAAGAGGGCGGCATGTTCATCCGCAACGGTTCCGGCGCCCTGATGATCGCCTATGTGGCGGCCGGGCGCCTGATCGGCTATTTCGAGCCGCACATCAATTCCTGGGATTGCCTGGCCGGCATCGTGCTGGTCAACGAGGCGGGCGGGCGCTGCAATGATTTCCTGGCCGATAACGGCCTGGAAAAGGGCAACCCCATCCTGGTGGGCGGCCCCCGTTTGTACCCGCAACTGGCGGCGCTGGCGCTGCCACGCTGTGCCTAGAGATACTTTCTTGAAAAGGAGGACAGGCGTCCGGCGAGGGACGCGCGTAGTGGCAACACACTGTTGAGCATCATGAGTAATCCACACAACCAAAAAAAACAAGCAGGAGACAAGATGGAAAACGGGATGAACACCATGCAGTTGAAACATATCGCCATGGCATTGTTGCTGGCCGCGCCAGGCTGCGTCCTGGCCGAATCGAGCGTCGTCGTGTACGGCCGCATCCATGCGGGCTTCGACCGTATCGAAACGTCGAGCTCGGCCACGGCGCCGAATGGCGAGTCGGTATCGCGCGTGTCGGACAATTCCTCGAAGATCGGTTTCCGGGGAAGAGAAGACTTGGGCAATGGCAGCACGGCCTTCTTCCAGATCGAGGGCAATGCCAGGCTCGACGATGGCACGGGCGCCATCAATAGCAAGGATACCTTTGTCGGGCTGGAAAACCCCGCCTATGGCAGCATCACGCTGGGTCGCTTTTCAACACCGATTCGCCAGATCAACGGCTACACCAACCGTTTCGTGGGCCAAGGCATCCAGGACGACGCCAATATTTCCCAGCTGGGTGGCGAAGGCTTCAACCGCCGCGCCTCGAACGCCGTCAGCTACCGTACGCCCGTAGTGCAAGGTTTCAGCGCCACGATTTACCGCGCCAGCGAAAACGAGGCGTCGAACGGTGACCGCATCTATTCGGGTAGCGTGCAATACGCGAACGGCCCCATCAAAGGGGCCATCGGCTACGAAAAGCACAAGGACTTGCGTCCCGGCTTCAGCGAAAAGATGTTCCGCGCCGTGGGCAATTACAACTTCGGTGGCGGCGACGTGGGCGTGGCCTGGAATCGCATGGTGTATGACGTGGCCGGCGGCGACTTGCAGCGCGACTACTTCACCATCACGGGCGCCTACAAGGCGGGCGGCGGTTCCTTCATCGGCCGTTTCGGCGTGGCGGGCGATGTGTCGGGCAGTGCACCCAATGGCAGCAGCGTGACCATCAAGGCGACCAGCCTGGTGCGCGGCGACGATAGCGGCGCCAAGCAGGCAACCCTGGGCTACGAGTATTACCTGTCCAAGCGCAGCACCGTCTACGCCTACTACACGCAAACGAAGAACGACAAGAATGCCAACTACACGTTTGGCGGCAATGCCTTCGCCACCACCAAGAAGGGTGCCAAGCTCAGCGGCGTAATGCTGGGCGTCATCCACCTGTTTTAACCCTTTATTTGCCCGAATTTGCACACGTGTGCATTTTTGGGCAGCGTACTAGCGACTACCAAGGAGATGGAAATGATTCAAGTGGCATTGTTCGGCGCCGGGCGCATCGGCCGCATTCACGCCGGCAATCTGGTGCGCCAGCCTGGCGTGCGCCTGAAATACGTGGTTGACGTGCATGCGGGCGCGGCGGCGGAAGTGGCGGCCCTGCATGGTGCCAGCGTCGCCAGCGTGGAGGCGGTACTGGCCGACCCTGACGTCAAAGCCGTGCTGATCGCGTCCAGCACGGATACGCATGCGGACCTGATCGTGCGCGCGGCCGCCGCCGGCAAGGCCATTTTTTGCGAAAAACCCGTCGACCTGACCCTGGAGCGTGCGCGGGCCGCTGCGGCTGCCGTCAAGGATGCGGGCGTGCTGTGCATGATCGGCTTCCAGCGCCGCTACGATCCCACGTTTGCCGCCGTCAAGCAGCGCATCGCAGCGGGCGAGATCGGCACACCGGAATTGCTCATCGTCACCAGCCGCGATCCGGGCCCGCCGCCCGTCAGCTATATCCAGCTTTCGGGCGGCATCTTCAAGGATATGCTGATCCACGATTTCGACATCTTCCGCTGGATACTCGACGATGAAGCCGTCAGCGTGCACGCCACGGGCAGCTGCCTCGTCGACCCCGCCATCGGCGCGGCGGGCGACCTCGATTGCACGGCCGTCACCCTGCGCACGGCAAAAGGCCGCTTGTGTCAGATCAACACCACGCGCCGCGCCGCCTATGGCTACGACCAGCGCTTCGAAGTGCTGGGCAGCGCCGGCATGCTGCAGGCGGGCAATCACAAGCCGACGGAAGTGACGGCCTACGGCGCCATGAACGTCAGCGTCGACAAGCCGGAAGACTTTTTCCTCGAACGTTATCGCGCCGCCTACGCCAGCGAAATGGCGCACTTTTTCGATGCCTTTGCCCACGGCGCGCCCCTGCTGACCACCGTCCACGATGGCTTGAAAGCCCTGGAGCTGGCCGAAGCGGCCACCGTGTCGTGGCGCGAGCAGCGCATCGTGCAATTGTCATAAGGAAGGAATGTCATGAAAAACAGCACACAATTTGCCCAGGGCCGCGCGCTCGACGTGATCTGCCTGGGCCGCCTGGCGGTGGACCTGTACGCGCAGCAGATCGGCAGCACCCTGGAAGACGCGACCAGCTTCGCCAAATACCTGGGCGGCTCGTCGGCGAATATCGCCTTCGGCACGGCCCGCCTGGGTTTGAAGTCCGCCATGCTGTCGAAAGTGGGCGACGACCATATGGGCCGTTTCCTCACCGATACTTTGTCCAAGGAAGGTTGCGACGTCAGCCATGTGGGCATCGACCGCGACCGTTTGACGGCCCTGGTGATGCTGGGCATCAAGGATAAAAACACCTTTCCCTTGATTTTCT
>NZ_LT607653.1:565770-566953 GCF_900095265.1 Janthinobacterium sp. UMAB-56
TTTTTCCACGTCCCCCATGCACGCCGTCAGCACGCAGGCCTTGAAACTGGCGCGTGCCAACAATGTGCGTACCGTGCTCGACATCGATTATCGGCCCGTGCTGTGGGGCTTGTCGGGCAAGGCGGACGGCGAAACGCGCTTTGTCTCGAACGATAGCGTGACGCGCCACTTGCAGGCGATCTTGCCGCAGTTTGACTTGATCGTCGGCACGGAAGAGGAATTCATGATCGCCGGCGGCGGCGCTGACATCATGGCCAGCTTGCGCGCCGTGCGCAAGGTGAGCGAGGCAGCGCTGGTGGTCAAGCGTGGTCCCCTGGGCTGCGCCGTCATCGAGGCGGCCATTCCTGCCGATCTGGACGACGCTTTCATTTATCAGGGCGTGCGCGTGGAAGTGTTGAATGTGCTGGGCGCGGGCGACGCCTTTCTCTCGGGATTCCTGAAGGGCTGGCTGCGCGGCGAGGATTATGCAGCGTGCTGCCGCTACGCAAATGGCTGCGGCGCCCTGGTCGTGTCGCGCCACGGCTGCGCGCCTGCCATGCCGTCGCCCGTGGAACTCGCTTATTTCCTGGCCAATGCGGCCAAGCTGACACAGCCTGACCAGGACGCCACCTTGTCGCGCTTGCACCGCACGACGGTCGCGCGCAAGGAGTGGGATGAGCTATGCGTATTCGCCTTCGACCATCGCACGCAATTCTTTGAGCTGGCACAGCAGGGCGGCGCCGACGAGGCGAAGATTGCACGCCTCAAGCAATTGTTCGTGCAAGCCGTGGGCCAGACGGAGGCGGCGCGCGGTTTGCAGGGCGGCACGGGCGTGCTGATCGATGACCGCTATGGCGTCGATGCGCTCAACGACGCGACCGGACGGGGTTGGTGGATAGGGCGTCCCGTCGAGATGCCGGGCTCGAATCCATTGCAATTCGACTGGGGCCGATCGCTCGCTTCGCGGCTCACGCAGTGGCCCAAGGAACATGTGATCAAGTGCCTGGTACAGCTGCACCCGGACGATACGCCGGAAAACCGCTTGGAACAGGAAGCGCAGATCAAGGGTTTGTACGACGCGGCGCAGATCACGGGGCATGAATTGCTGCTGGAAATTATTCCTGCCAAGTCCTTGCCGCAGTATGACGATACTGTCTTGCGCGCCGTCAAGCGCCTGTACAACCTCGGCATTTATCCGGAATGG
>NZ_LT607654.1:0-3218 GCF_900095265.1 Janthinobacterium sp. UMAB-56
CCTGCCATACCGACATCCCTCCAATAGCGACATGCTGAAACCGCCCCCTGCAACAATTTTACTGTCCTTATGCCTGCTGTCGCCACCCTGCCATGCCGTCGAGGGGCAAACCGCCGCCGGCCACTACCTGACCTTGTACGCCGTGCCCGGCGTGCCGCAAGACGATGACCCGTATTCCTGGAGCACGGTTGGCGGCAAGCAGCTGACCAAAGGCGTGACCAAGGCTGATGGGCGCGCCTATCTCAAGGCAGAGGAGGGCGAAGACACGTATGTCCTGGAAACGCTCAGCATGCGTTGGACGTTTGCCGTACCGGCCCGCTGCTGGCAAGAAGCGCCTGCCGCCTTCCAGTCATGCCTGCAACTCAAGCACAGCACCAGCCAATACGATATCGCCCAGGATGCGGCGAAACTGGCCAGAGAGAAAGATCAACGGGCCAAGGCGGCCGCTTATGTACTGGCGGCCAGGGCCAACGACGATGCGCTGGCCTGGCTGGGCAAGCTGCCGCCGCAGTGGTCGATGGAGGAACACGCCAGGCGCCTGCTGTCCGTCCGTGACAAGATCGCGCAGCATATCGCCAGCGGCCTGCGGCAAGGCGGTTCCGATGCGCGCCAGTTCGTGTGCAAGGCGCCCACGGCCTATGGTGCATTACCGCAGCAGCAAGCCGTGCTGGCCTATCAGGGGCAGCCGCTGCCCGTGGTGCACGCCGGCGCCGTCTGGGATCAACTGCTGGCGGCTGCCGCGCAAGGCAACTGGATGGCGCGCCTGGAAGTGTATTACGCACTGGCCGAGCGCAAGGTGAGCGAACTGAGCTATATGGAGCAGGCGCGCCTGGTGCAATTGATGGAATGGCTGCAGCAACGCGACATCGCCGGCCTGTACAGCTTTTTCAGTGCCCGTAGCATCGGCGAAGGCGCCACGCAAGACCGCGTGGCGCTCCTGGCCGCCATGCAGGGTAGCGTTGCCGACCAGAGCGTCGTGGGCACGCGGCTGCAGGAAGAGGACGATCCTGCGCTGGCGGCGGCAGGCAAGCGGATGCTTGACTGCGCAGCGAAGGCCATGCAGGCACCGCGCTAACGCGCCAGCAGCGGCGGACCGCCATCACCCAGGCGGAAGGCATCGACGACGCGCAGCAAGTCGTGCGCCTGGTCTTGCATGCTTTGCGCGGCGGCGGCAGACTGCTCGACGAGGGCGGCATTGCGCTGGGTCAATTCGTCCATTTCCGTGATGGCATTGTTGACTTCCTCGATGCCCTTGCTCTGGCGCTGGCTAGCCGCCGTGATGTCGTTCATGATCTCCGTCACTTGCTGGACGGAGGCGACGATGTCGCCCATGGTGCGCCCGGCGCTGTCGGCCAGTTCGCTGCCCGTTTCTATCCTGGCAACGGAATCCTCGATCAGCTGCTTGATTTCGCGCGCCGCCGTGGCCGAGCGCTGCGCCAGGCCCCGCACTTCGGTGGCGACGACAGCAAAGCCGCGTCCCTGTTCGCCCGCGCGCGCCGCTTCCACGGCCGCGTTCAAGGCGAGGATATTGGTCTGGAAGGCGATGCCGTCGATGACGGCGATGATATCGACGATGCGCCCGGAACTGGCCTTGAGGGAGCCCATCGTCTCGACCACCTGGCCCACCACGCGGCCGCCTTCCAGCGCCACGTTCGAGGTCGACAGCACCATCTGGTTGGCCTGGTGCGCATGGCTGGCGTTTTCGCGCACGGTATCAGTCAAGGCATGCATCGACGTTGCCGTTTCCTGCAGGGAATGGGATTGCGACTCGGTGCGGGCCGACAAGTCCGCATTGCCGAGCGCGATTTCACTCGCTTCCACCGTGATGGTGGAGCCTGCCTGGCGTATCTCGCCCAATAAAGTATTCCAGTTTTTCACGACGGTAGCCAGGGCCCGCGACAGCTTGCCCACCTCATCGTTGCCCCGGGCATCGATACGCATGGTCAGGTCGCCGGCAGCCAGGCTTTCGGCGGCCCGGCAAGCTTCGTCGATGGGGCCCACCACGGAGCGCGCCACCCAGGTGGCGATCAGGGCGAGCGAGGCGAAGCCGATGGCCATGGTGCCCAGCGACAACCAGCCGGCGCGCTGGCCCGCATTCTTAGTGTCCTGCAGCGCATCGGCTGTGTGGTGATCGAGGTTGAGCAGCACCTGGCGCAGCTGGCTGCGCACTTGCTGGTAGTGCGTGGCGGCATTTTGCATTGCGGCCACGCCCGTATTCGCATCCATCGACGCCAGGTCCAGCGCCTGCGCCACGCTGGCACGGTAGCGCTCGATGCCAGGCAGGGCCTTGGCCGCTTCCGTGGTGGCGCCCGAGAATTTCTTGAGTTCCGTCAAGCCTTGCACGATGGCGTTTAACTGGCCGTCCGTTTGCGCACCAAATTGCTTGAACTGCGCCTCCGACAGACTGGCGGCGATGGCGATCTTCGCATACACATCGGCATGTACCTGGCCCAGGGCGATGGTTTGCTGGTTGGCAAGCCTCTCGGCCGTCAGGGTGACATCTTTCAGTTCGTGCATGCGCTGCTCGTTCTGCTGCATGGCCAAGTAGGACAGGCCTCCCATGGCCAGCAGGCAAGCCAGCGCGACCACCGGGACGATCAACATCTTCTGTGCGATTTTCATTGGAGCCCATATCGTTAAGAAATCGGTGTGTCATCCCGGTGCTGGCGGCACTGCGGCCGGCTACAGGTAGATGCCGCCGCAGACGACGGTATCGGCCAGCTTTTCGCAATACATCACCTTCGGTTCGATCTTCTTGCTTTCCGGATTCGTAAACTTGTATTCCTGCCAGAACGTACCCTTGCTCTTGGCCAGTTCAACGCGCTCCTTGACGAAAGCCTTGCCATCGATATCTTTCAATTCGAGCAAATTTTTACCCACCATTCTCGGGTTGGCGCCATGCGCGGCCACCGTCCCGTCGAGTTTGTAGACCACCAGATACAGGTCGTGCAGGATGAATTGCGGCGACTTGGCCGTGATCTCGCCATACGCCTTGGCGTCGCCGGTGCTCTTGATATAGGCCACGCCTTTCTTGACCATGGCTTCGGCATCGGCGCGCGTGGCGCCGCCTTCGGCGGCGCTGGCGACACCGGGCAGCGTCGCGGCGGAAAACAGGACTGACAGGCAAATGGCAGCGGCGAACTTGGGCATGAGAATCTCCTTCACATTGCGGCAGGGAAAACCGGCGGCGAGCCGGTACGGCGGGGGGGCGTGCTGAC
>NZ_LT607654.1:3244-8026 GCF_900095265.1 Janthinobacterium sp. UMAB-56
GGCATGCGCTGGTGCAACAGATTTTTTTTCAGTGGGGCGTTTTTGCAACGTCGCGTGCACGTTGCCGGAATGGGATTTTCAGAGGGGAAATGGTGCCGCAGACTATCGATACGCTAGTGTGGCATCCGCACCGCGCTACCAGGTGGCCGGGTCTTCCGCCGCCGCGCGGGCCAGGTCATCGCGCCAGTCTCGCCGCACCAGGCGGTAGATATCGGCAAAGAAGGCGCGCGGGTCGGCCATCTCATCCCACAAGGCGGGCAGGGCGTAGGTACTCTCGGGGTCATGTTCGAGGATGGCCTGGAAGTCGTAGGCGGGGTCTTGCAGCGCCTGCGCCAGCACGGCCACCAGCGCATGCCGGTGGCGGTAACTGAGTTCCTTGTACTGCGACGTGATGTCGCGCCGTATCAGCGCCGCGCGCTGGGCAGCATCATTCATGTCCCAGGCATCGAGCTCCACGCCCAGCGTGTGTTCGCGGTCATACACGTCGAAAGGGCCGAGGAAATGGTGGAGCGTGGGGAGATAGGGAGCGTCGCTCCAGGGGCCGCGCAGCATGGGAATCTTTCGTTTGATTGCTAAATAATCAAGCGCATTCGGGCAAGGTCCAGCCTTCGTCGCCCATGTCGGTCGGGTAGATGGCGCGGTTCTGGCCCCAGCGGGCATGGTCGAGGAGGCCGTCTTCATGCATGTCCAGCACCCATTCCGTGCTTTCCAGCAGGGTGCCATCCTTGTGATAAACGCGGAAAAAGGTCGACGTGCTGAGCGCGCGCACGATGTTGTGCGGCACGCCGTTGCCGTAGTGCGGTACATAGGTCTTGATCACGCACGTGCCTTGCTCGTTCCACTGCTGGCTATACACGGTAGCATTGCGCGCCGCACTGACCTTGATGAACAGCCAGCCTGCCAGCAGGATGAGGAAAAGGATGGCGCCGGCGATCAGGCCGGTTTTCTTGAGTAGCTGCATGGGCTGGTCATGGCGGTGCCAGAAACGGAGTTGCCGCATTGTATGTCAAGACCTGAAATGCTTGCCGTACAGCACGTACAGCACGCATTTTACTCCGTATGGCAGTCTATTTCGCCAATGCCGCCTGCATGGCGTTCGCCATGTCCAGATGATGTTGCAACGCTGGCAAGGTTTTTGCGGCAAACGCCTTGATGTCGGGATCGCCGGCTTTTTGGCTGGCATCGGTGAACAGTTTTACGGCCTCCTTGTGCGCGCCTACGCCGATGCTGGCCGCATATTCCTGGTCGAATTGCTGGCCTTCCAGGCGGCCCAGCTTGTCGATCTGTACCTGGTGCTTCGCGCCGGGCTGGTCGCTGACCACGATCTGCTTGCTGCTGGCCAGCTGTTTCAGTTCCTCGGCCACTTTCGTGTGATCCGTCACCATGGTGTTGGCGAATTTCTTCACCTCGGGATTGCTGCTCTTGCTTTGTGCCACCTTGCTGGCGGCGATTTCCGTACTGCCCGCGTCGGCTGCCTTGCTAAGGAATTGCTTGTCGTAGGCGCCCGGCGCGGCAGCGGCAATGCTGTTGATGGCGATGCCGCTCAACAGCGCCACGGCGGCGCCGATGGCCACGCTTTTCAGGGAGGGGGTACGGGAACTGGTGGTCGAGATGCGCATGGGATTCCTTTCAAGTATGGTTTTTTCTGCAAGCTGATGGCAATGTTAAGCCCCTAGCCTGCGCACACCCATAGGACACGCACGATGATTCCCGTAGGACTAGTCCTGTTCGTTAGCGCACAATTCGACCTGTTTCAGCGCAAACAGGGCGGCGATGCCGGCATCGCGGCGCCAGGCGGGCATGCCGATATCGAGCCATTCTGCCATCGCATCCAGATGGGATGGCTCCGAGACGCTGTGTTCGAGTTCGTCGAGCACCGTGTCGCGGTCGATGTACAGGTTGTCCAGCCAGACATCGAAGGAGGGCGCCAGCTCAATGAAACCATGGGCACGCTTGCCCGTCCACTCCGGCAACTCCTGCACATAGGCCAGCACGCGGCCACCGCCTTCTTGCGTCAAATCAAGGTAGACCATGGAATTGCCGCCATCGCGGGCGAAGGGCAGGATGCGCAACGGCATGTTCGTATGCTGGCGCGCGGCGCGGATTTCGCCGACCAGCGTTTCATCGCAAAAATCGCCTTCATCGGCGCTGAAGAAGGTGTTAAACCCCATTTTTTCCACGCCGCCACTACCGTCAGGCACCTCCGTGGTGTAGTCGAACCAGGCGCCGTTGGCCACTTGCAGAAACGCCAGGAAGGCGTGTGGCAAGGGCGCTTCCAGCAGGGTTTCAATGGCGGCGATCTGCTGCGCCGTGGGGGCAGGCTTGGCCCCCTCGAGCGCCAGGTGGCGGTATTGCGTGTAATAAGTCATTGATTATCCTTGTAAATTTCTTGCGATCGCCACACCATCCTCGCAGCCCGTCTCTACCTTTGCCAGCGCATCGACCAGACCGGCGCGCAGCACGGCCATCGAACGGGCCTTCTCGTCGATCTGGGCGATTTTCTTTTCCAGCATGACCCGCTTGGTCTCCCCATCGAGTGCATTTTCTTGCCACACGGCGATCACTTCGGCGATCTCCTTCAAGGTAAAGCCCAGCGCCTTGGCGTGGCCGATCAGCTCGATGCGCCGCAAGGCTTGCGCCGAATATTCCTTGTAGTTATTCGTCATGCCCGGCTGCGGCGCTTCATCCAGCAGTCCCTGACGCTCGTAAAAGCGCACAGTGTCCTTGGATACGCCCGTCAGGCGGGTGATTTCTCCGATACGCATCGATTCCCCTTGACTATGGACTAAAGACCACAGTTTACAGTGAAAACCTCATTCACTCCACACCGCTGCCATGACCGCTTTCAATTACTCCAATCAAACCGTACTGATCACGGGTGCTTCGTCCGGCATCGGCCGTGTCTTTGCGGAAACCCTGGCCGCGCGCGGCGCGCATTTGCTGCTGCTGGCCCGTTCCGGCCCCGTGCTCGACGGCCTGGCCAGGGAACTTTCCCAGCGCCACGGCATTCGCGCGCACGCGCTGGTGGCCGACCTGAGCCAGCCCGGCGCCGCCGCAGCCGCCCATGCGCAGGCTTGCGCCCTGGGCATGCCGCCCGATGTGCTGATCAATAACGCGGGTTTTGCCACGCACGGCAGGTTCGAGACCATCCCTCTGGCGCGCCAGGTGGCCGAAGTAAGCGTCAATTGCACGGCCCTCATGGAACTCACGCACTGTGCCTTGCCCTACATGCTGGCGCAAGGGCGGGGCGCCATCATCAACGTGGCATCCACGGCGGCCCTGCAACCCGATCCCTACATGGCGATTTACGGCGCCAGCAAGGCTTTCGTGCTGTCGTTTTCGGAGGCGCTGTGGGCGGAAAACCGCCGTCGCGGCGTGCGCGTGCTGGCCCTGTGCCCTGGCGCCACGGACACGGCCTTCTTTGACGTGGTAGCCGCGCCCGAAGCGGCCGTGGGCCAGCGCATGGCACCGCAAGCCGTCGTCGATGAAGCGCTGCGGGCGCTGGACCGTGGCCGCAGCAGCCACGTGGCGGGCCGGCCCAACCGAATGCTGGCCTGGCTGCCTCGCCTGCTGCCACGCCAGACGGTGCTGGGTATCGTGGAAGGCATGCTCAAGCCGAAGGCGGCATAAGGCTCAGAAGGCCAGGCTGGCAAACATGGCCAGCACCGCCGTCGCCATGACGATGGTCGACAGCCAGCCCAGCGCGCGCAGGCGGCGCGAAATGGTCAAGGTTCCCATGATGGTGGGGCGCGACGCCATCACCATCATCAGGGCCATGATGGGCACGGAAATGACGCCATTGATGACGGCGCTCCAGTACAGGGCCTTGATGGGGTCGAGCGGCGTGAAGCACAGGGCCGCACCGATCACGGTGGCCGTGACGATGATGCCGTAGAACCTCTTGGCGGCCCTGGGCGCCAGTTCCAGGCTGTTTTTCCAGTGGAAGGCGCCAGCCATGGCGTAGGCGGCGGAACCGGCCAGCACGGGAATGGCCAGCAAGCCCGTGCCGATGATGCCCAGGCTGAACAGGGCGAAGGCGAACTCGCCGGCGATGGGACGCAGGGCGGAAGCGGCTTGCGCGGAGGTGTCGATGTGCGTCATGCCTTGCGCGCCCAGGGTCACGGCCGTGGTCAACATGATGAAGAACGCCACCAGGTTGGAAAAGCCCATGCCGATGGCCGTGTCCATCTTGATGCGCTGGAAGTGCCTGGGCGCCTGTTCCGGTGCGCGGCGCAAGGCTTGCGCGCCCGTGCGCGCGTCGGCCTGCAAGTCTTCCACTTCCTGCGATGCTTGCCAGAAAAATAAATAAGGGCTGATCGTGGTGCCGAACACGGCCACGACCATGGTCACCGAGGCGGCCGACCAGGCCAGCTTCGGCCAGACTGTGCGCAGCGCCACCTCGCCCCAGGGAATGTGCACGGTCAGCACGGTGGCCACATAGGCCAGCAAACCCAGCGTCAGCCATTTCAGGAGGCGCACATAATGTTGATAGGGAATGAAAACTTGCAGCAGCAAGGACAGCAGGCCGAAACCGACGGCGTACACGTGGGTGGGTCCGCCGATGATGAGCGTGAGGGCATCGCCCATGGCGGCCACGTCGGCGGCGATATTGATGACGTTGGCCAGCAATAGCAAGCCGACGATGGCGTACAGCATGGGGCGCGGATAGTGACGGCGGATATTCGTCGCCAGCCCATGCCCGCTGACCCGGCCGATCTTGGCGCTGATGACCTGGATGCCCAGCATCAGGGGAAACGTCAGGCAGACGGTCCACAACATGCC
>NZ_LT607654.1:8109-72627 GCF_900095265.1 Janthinobacterium sp. UMAB-56
AGGCCCGGCCCCAGCTTGCCCAGCCAGGTGTCGGATTGGGTGGGCTCGTCGCTATGCATGGTGCCCTATCTGACAGGGAAATCGTCGAGATTGCGCGGTTCACGGGCGATGCTGCCCGTGCGCTCGAAGCGGAAGCGGGCCGACATCGCGTAAGCGGCCTTGCGCACGCGCATAATGGAACCGAGGGGGCGGTGCGCCAGCACGCCATGCCAGGGGCTGAACGCCATGCCGTCATCGACCGCGCGCGACAAGGCTTCGCTCCAGCCCGCCTGTGGCTGGGCCGTGATGCGCGCCACGGGCAGATACGGGCTGTCTTCTTCCGGCCAGGCGACGGAAGCGTCTTCCAGTGGCATGCTGTCGATGTCGCGGCACAGCTGGACGCGCACTTCCCAGGTGGCCGCATGGCGGGCAAAGTAGGCGACGACGGCGTCGCGCAAGCCGTTGGGCTTGCCGTCCAGGTCGACGGGCGCAGCTTTCAGGGCGGCAAGTTCCGGCGACACGGGCACCAGCGCCACCTTGGCCATGTAAGTGCCATACAAAACGGGCGCCTGGCTGTAGTAGGTTTCGCCCAGCACATGGGTTTGCGGATGGCCGCCCAGGCTTTTCAGGGTGCCGCTTTCGCCGCCCACGGCTTCGAGCGCCTTTTCCGCCCCTTGCAGTACGCTCGACAGCGCCTGCTTCAGGCGCGGTACTTTATCCGTGGTGCTGGCCAACAGCTTCAAGCTGCCGAGGAACTTTTTCGCGCTGGGCGCCAGGAAGGCAGGGCCGTTGACGAGCACGAAATCCTGCGTGCTGGCGGGCTCCGTGCCATCGTCCGGTTGCAGGCTGGACAGCTGCATGCCCGGCACGCCGATCACCTTGATGGCCATGCCGCGCGGCACGGACACCTTGTCGTCGAGCATGTCGCCGGGGATAGTGGAGATGCGCATGACTACATCGTAACTGCCCGGCGTGGCGAACAGGCCTTGCGCCAGTTCGGGCGCCAGGCCATCGAGCACCTGCAGGCGGGCGCGCAGCAAGCCATGGCTTTTCGCATGCACGCTGCGCGTGGCATGGCCCGAGTCGGCACAGGTGGTGGCGGAAATGCCATGCAGGGTCTGCAGCAACTGCGCGCAAGTCTCCTGCTCGCCTTCCTCTTCAAACTCGTAGCGTGGCTCGTAGGGCAGGGGCGGGCGTGGAATGTCGGACATGGCTTTTCCTTGTGATGGGGGTGTGTGCACCATCATTGCCGCCAACGCCACATTCTTCTGTTTGCTGGCATACACAGGCCCCTAAATACCAGGTGACGGCAGTGGCGTGCTGATCATTTACAGTGGAAACTCATGTGTGGCAGCCTACAAGCTGGCCATGATCCGCTCGCGCAGCCAGCGGTGCGCCGGGTCCAGGTGCATGCGCTCGTGCCAGACCATCGCCATTTCGTAATCGGGCAAGCGGATCGGCGGCTCCCACGTACGCAGCGCGCCCAGGGCGTTCTTCAGCAGGCGCGATGGCATCAGGGCCACCATATCGGACGCCGCCAGCAAGTGCGGCACGATGAGAAAATGCGGCACGGACAACACCACTTTGCGCGCTCGTCCCCGTTGTTCGATTGCCGTATCGACATTGCTGCGGAAACCGCCGCCATTCGGTGAGACGACGATGAATTCCAGCGCGCAGAACTGGTCGAGGTCGGGCGGCGATTGCAGCAGCGGATGGTCGTGGCGCGCCGCCAGCACGTAGTGTTCGGTGAACAGCGTGCGGTGGCGCAAGCCGGCCGGCGCTTCTTCCTGCGCCAAGAAACCCAGGTCGACCTGGCCGCTTTCCAGGTCTTGCGCCATGCGCGCCGGCACGGCTTCGAACACGGCCATGCGCGACAAGGGCGCCTGCGCGCGCAGGGCAGGTAGCATAGGCAGCAGGATCGCATATTCGGTGGCGTCGGCCGCCGCCAGATTCCAGCGCACCTCGGCCGTGCCTGGATCGAACGCCGATTCCGGCTGCAAGACTTGCTCCAACTGGGCCAGCACGGCTTGCAGGGGCGCCAGCAAGGCCAGCGCGCGCGCCGTGGGCAACATGCCGCGCGGGCCGGGCAACAGCAGCGGATCGTCGAAGGCCGCGCGCAGCTTGCCCAACTGCACGCTGACGGACGGCTGGCTCAGGTGCAGCCGCGCCGCCGCCCGCGTGACGTTGCGTTCAATCAGCAGCGCGTTCAGGGTCAGCAGCAGGTTCAAGTCCAGCTTATGTAGATCCAGCTTATGCAAATTGTTCATGGCTATACCTTGTATATCAACTATTCATTTCCACTATGATAGCGCAAGCCCTACAGTAGTTCCTGTGATTTCCACTCTTCAAATTTTACAGGAACTAAATGATGCAACTCCATGAATATTCAAGCTTTGATGGTCTAGGACTGGCCCAGTTGCTGCGTACTGGCGCCGTCTCGGCCGCCGAATTGCACGATGCAGCCGTGCGCGCTTGCGCCGCCGTCAACCCCCAACTCAACGCGGTGGTCGAACTGTGGCCAGTCGATTTGTCGCAGGTGGACGGTGCCGCGCCGTTCGCCGGCGTGCCGTTTTTGATCAAGGACATCGCCGTCACGATGGCGGGCCAGCGCAGCGAAGCGGGCAGCCGCCTGGGCGCCGGCCATGTGGCCGCCCTGGACTCCCACCTGATGACGCAGTTCCGCCAGGCGGGGTTGCTAACGTTTGGCCGCACCAGCACGCCGGAAATGGCCTTTGCCACCACCACCGAGCCCGTGCTGTACGGCGCCACGCGCAATCCCTGGAACGTCAGCATGAGCGCGGGCGGCTCCAGCGGCGGCGCGGCCGCAGCCGTGGCGGCCGGCATCGTGCCGCTTGCCCATGCGACGGACGCGGCCGGTTCCATCCGCGTGCCGGCCGCCTCGACGGGCCTGTTCGGCTTCAAGCCCAGCCGTGGCCGGGTGTCGAACGGCCCCGCCATGGACGAGATATTCAGCGGCCTGGGCGTGCAACTGGGCGTGAGCCGCACGGTGCGCGACAGCGCCGCCTTGCTCGATTGCGTGCAGGGCGTGATGGCGGGTGAAGCGTATGTGACGGCCGCGCCTGGCCACAGCTGGCTATCGCAGGTCAGCCGGGAACCGGGACGGCTGCGCATCGCCGTGCAGCGCATGGCCTTCAATGGCGCCCATCCCGTGCCCTCTATCGATGCCGCGCTGGACGCCAGCGTACGCCTGCTGGAGAGCCTGGGCCACCATGTGGAAGACGTGCAGGGGTCGCTGGGCGTGTCGTGGCAAGCGTTCGTGCACGCGAATGCCAGCATCTGGTGCGCCAACCTGGTGCCGTGGATAGACGCCCTGGCGCAGGAAAGCGGGCGCGGCGTGTCGCTCGATACCCTGGAACCGGCGACCCTGGCCTGCTACCGCCATGGCAAAACGGTCTCGGCAGTTGATTTCGTCGCCGCGCTCGACGTGCGCAATAGCGTCACGCGACAGGCCGGCGCTTTGTTTGGCCAGTACGACGTGCTGCTCACTCCCACCATGCCGGACTTGCCATGGGCGCTGGGGCGCTACGGCGAGGACCAGGACAAGCTCGATGGGCTGGGCTGGACGGCGCGCCTGTTCGAGCACTCGCCCTACACGCCGCTGGCAAACGTGGCAGGACTGCCGGCCATGTCCGTGCCGCTGGCCATGTCGGAGGATGGCATGCCGATCGGCATGCAGTTCATGGCGGGCTATGGTCAGGATGGAACGCTGCTGCGCCTGGCGGGTCAGTTGGAGCGGGCGGCACCATGGGGGCAGCGTTGCCCGCCCGTATGGGCCGGTCATTAAGAAGGGTGGATTACAGGGCGGCGGGGAGGGCCGCGTGCCGGTTTTCCAGGCGGAAACGGGCTTTTTCCCACAGCCGGTCATGGAAGGGCAGCAAGATCACATTGCAGATCGGCTCGACCACGGCCAGCAAGCCGCCGAAGGCCATGGAGCCCGTGGCCCAGTACATGACGCCGAAGGCCACGCCCATGTGCAAGGCCGTCTGGCTGAGCTTTTCGCCAGCCAGCGCGGCAAACCCCAGACGGCTGGCGGCGTGGCGGCGGCGAATCGCGTGCCAGGCTTTCTCGTGCTGCGGCAACAGGGCCACGTTGATGATCGGTTCGAGGATGGCGGCCAAGCCACCGAGTGCCAGCGAACCCGTCAGCAAATAGGCGAGGCCGAAGGCGATCGACATATGCGTGCCAACCTGGCTGAATGTTTTGATGGCGGTGAACAAGGGATGCTCCTTTCTGTAGAATGCGCTTATCCTTGATTTAGATAGTAACGATTCTCATTTACAAAAGGAAGTAAAATATTCCAACTGAATCAATAGTGGCAAACTATTGATAATCCGTATGTCATTGCCGCGGCGCCAAACCCCGCAGCAATAGCCACAGGCCAGTGAGCGGATAGACCAGGCCCAAGGGCAACAGCAAGGAGTGCATGACGTCCAGGCCAAACAGTTCGCGCGCCACGGCGATCCACTGCAGCACGCCAGCCAGCATGCCGGCCAGGGCCAGCAGGGGCGGAATCGCCCGAGCGCGGTACAACAGCAGGTACATCAGGGCCACGCCCATTCCGCCCAGCAGCTTGTCGGGAAAGTGCACGCCGTTGCGCAGGCCCGCCAGCAGGGCGCGCGCCGGCTCATAGGCATGACCGTCTGCGCCAGAAGCGAGGAAGGCGACACTCAGGCTGCGCATCGCCAGCACCAGCGTCCCTTCGAACAGGCTGGTCGCCAGCACCGCCGCTAGCAGCGCCACGTAGCAGCGGCTCAGCAGGGGGTGCTGTTCGCCATACAGGCCGCGCAGGGCTGCCGCGATGGCCAGCCCGATCAAGGCCGTGAGCAGCCCGAGCAGTACGATCAGCCCCACCTGTAGCGGCATGCCGGCTGCCCGCAACAGGAAGCCTGGCGCGGCGAACACCTGTGCCTGCAGTTGGAAATTCGAGCCGATGCCCAGGCCGAAGGTGAGCAGCAGAGCAGGCCCAGGCCCAGCAAACGTCCCGTCGTGGCGGCGTTGTCATGCATGGCAGCGGTGTCGTCCATGGGGATTGCGTGCAGCGTGGTGGCGGCGGAAATGTTCTGCTTCATCGGTTTACCTTTATCGGATTGGCAATTAGCGGCCCATGCAGGACCTGAGCGCGCAGTGTCGGCAAACGGGGGCGCTGCGGCAAGCCCGATCCGACGCGTCACGCGCACGGGGTGGCGAAGCGCGCCCGAACACGACGAGTGACGCGGGCCTTGGCGCGCCCGAGGTCTATTCCGCCTTGAACAGGTGGAGGAAGGTGCGGCTGACCGGCAGCACTTCCGGCCGGTGTTTCAATGTCAGTTCGCCCGTTTCGTGGGCGCCGCGCACAACCTGGCGAACGGCATGCAGGTTGACGACCTCGGTCCGGTGGATCTGCTGGAACTGTTCTGCATCAAGCTGTACCAGCAATTCCTTGAGGGTGTTGCGCAGCAGTGCCTCTGTAGGCTTGCCGCCATCGCGCCACGCAACCAGCGTGTACTTGTCGTCGGATTTCAAATAGTCGACGTCATCGACTGGTATCAGCCGCACGGCCTGTCCTACGGAGGCGCGCAGCCAGCGCAGCGGCGCCTGCGCTGGTGCCTGCTTGGCCTGCAGGTAGCTTGCCAGTTGCTGCAACAACGTTTCGCTGGCCACGCCTGGCAGGGCCGCCGCCGCGCGTTCGCGCACGCGCGTCACGGTCCCGGCGAGGCGGCCCAGTTGCACTGGCTTGACGAGGTAGTCGAGCGCGCCCTGCTCGAAGGCCCGCACTGCGTACTGGTCGTAAGCGGTGACAAAGACCAGGTGGGCGCGGCGGCCGATCTGGCTGGCCACGTCGACGCCGGACAGGCCCGGCATGTGCACGTCGAGGAAGCAGACCGCCGGCTGGTGCCGTTCGAACAGCGCGAGCGCCTCCGGTCCGTTGCGCGCTTCGGCCACCACCAGCAGCTCCGGCCAGCACTCGGCCAACTGGCGCCGCAGGTTGGCCCGCAGCAAAGGTTCATCGTCGGCAATGAGGGCAGTCAGTGTCATGACCATGCAGGGCACTCTATGGAAACACGGAAACCGTGGGGAGCCAGTTCGCTGATGCGCAAGGCCGCTTCGCCGCCAAACATCAGTGCCAACCGTTCGCGCAGGCTACCCAGTCCCGTGCCGAGGCCGGGGCTGCCCGCTTGCAGGCCTACTCCGGTATCGCTCACCTCGATATGGCAGCGGCCACTGAGCTCGCTGATGCGTACGTCGATGCGCCCGCCGTTCATGCCGGGATCGATACCATGGCGCACCGCATTCTCGACCAGGGTCATCAGGGTCATGGGCGGGCATTGCAGTCTTTCGCAGCCTGGCGCGACGGTGATCGAGAACTGCAGACGGTCAGGCATGCGCAGCTGCATCAGCACCAGATAGGCGTT
This sequence comes from Janthinobacterium sp. UMAB-56, assembly GCF_900095265.1. Taxonomy (GTDB): domain Bacteria; phylum Pseudomonadota; class Gammaproteobacteria; order Burkholderiales; family Burkholderiaceae_D; genus Janthinobacterium. The sequence goes on from NZ_LT607654.1 coordinate 14,502, forward strand.
CACCATCTCCAGTTCCTGCTCCAGGCGCGTGGCCGACTCGTTCAGGCGCGGCACGGCAGCCCGCAGATAGGTCACCAGGTGCGCCAGGACGGGCGCCGCATGGCTGGACCCCGCATCGAGCAGCGCTTGCAGGCTGGCCAGCGTATTGAACAAAAAATGCGGCTGGACCTGGGCCTGCAGCAGCCACACGCGTGCATCGTGGGCCTGGCGCTCCAGTTCGCCGCGCCTGCGCTCGGCCTCGCGCACGCAGGCGTCGCGCTGGCGCAGCAGGGCAGCCATCGCTGTCCATGGCCCGAGCAACAGGCCCAGGAAACTAAGCGCGACGTAACTCTGCAGCCTCTCCGGCACCTGCCAGAACGGCGGCGCACCGGCCTGGGTATTGAGCAAATACAGACTGGCCAGGGTCAGCACGATCGCCAGGGCCACGCCAAGCACCTGCAAGACCCAATGCGCCAGCCAGGCGGGCAGCCGGCGCGGCCAGCGCTCGAACAATCCATAGGCCAGCAGCGCCGCCAGCGCCGGCAGGAAAACCGCCATGACCAGGTAGCTTAACGGGTCCTCCCAGGACAGGGAAAACAGGGCGAATTCAAATAGCGCAGCCAGCCCGGCCACGCACAATCGTCGCGCGGACAGGCAGGTTCGCAGGCCATCGATGGCGCAGCGTAGTGTGGACATGAATGTGACGGCCCCAGGAATTGCCATAAGAGCAGCAGAATAGGGCAAAGCCACGCGGGCGGCAATAGCGGCGGGCGCGAAGCGCGCTTTCCGGGGCACCAGCGACGCCCTGCGAGGCCGGGCCGCGCTAGCGCCACGAACGGTGCGCGAGCGCTTGGCCATCATGACGCCGGTTCAGGACATGCCGCGCCGGCCCGGAAAAATAGTCATTGTCGCCGCTACCCCAGCCGATTGACCAGGACATTGCTCTGCGCGTGCACGGCTAAGGCCGCAGCGGCGTGGTGGTGCCGCACTTGAACAAGTCAGCGTATTGCCGTCGCCTGAGACCAGACAGCTTGCCAGCGCCCATCGCGCCATTCATAGCTATCCATATGCCAGTAGCGGGCGCGCGGCACGGGGTGGCTAGCGAAGACGATCTCCAGTTGCGCTTGGTAACGCAGGACGGCGGCCGTGCCGTACAGGCGCACGCTGATCGCTTCCGGCACCCAGCTCACATAGCGCATCTGGCCGGAGGCGATGGCGCCCAGATATTGTTCCCGTGACAGCATGCTGCCGAGGGGCGTGACGAGTTGGAAGTCAGCGGCGTGCAGAGCGCGCGCCGCTTCCGTGTCGGCGGCCACGAGGGCGCGCAAACGGCTGCGTTCCGTTTGGCGCAGCAATTCCATCTGCTGTTCTTCAGTGAGTGCGGCATTGAAATGACTCATTGCGTTCCTGTTCTTGACGGTAAATGACACTTTGACGGTTTTTGTCTATAAGTCATGTTGACACTATATATTCAAACTGTCAACATGCCCGCATGTCACTCCACACTCTCAAAATCCAACGGATACTCGATGCGGCGCTGGCCGTGTTTTGCCGCTACGGCTATCGCAAGACGTCCATGCTCGACATCGCGCAGGCGGCGGATATGTCGCGCGCCGCGCTGTACCTGCACTTCAAGAACAAGGAGGACGTGTTTCGCGCCGGCTCCGAACGGGCCCATGCCACCGTCATGGCGCAAGTGGCCGAGGCGCTGGCCGAGCCCGGCCCCGTCTTCACGCGCATTGAAGCGGCGCTGCTGGCATTCCAGCTAGGCTTGATGGCGGAAATTTCGGCCAGTGCCCATGGACAGGAATTGTTCGATGCCAATATGACCCTGGCTGCCGACATCACCTTGACCGCGCGGGCTACGCTGGTGGCATCGCTGGCCGGCGCACTGGAGCAAGCCGAAGCGGCGGGCGATATCGCTCTGCGCCGAGCGGACGCGACTGCTGCGCAAGTGGCCGGCTTGCTGGTAGCCACCATGGATGGCATCAAGCACACGCAAGGGGGAGGTGAGGCGCTGCGCGAGGGCATGGCGCTGCACATGCGTTTGCTGGGAGCCGCGCTGCTGCGCATGTGAGCATCGTGGCTCCCATGCGCAGTCGGGCCAGGGCTGCTACGGCAGGGTCTTCAGCACCGTCTTGGTTGGCACGGAGAAGTTATAACCATCGTGGCGGTCCCAGTTGATCGACCACGTCATCACGCCGCGGAAGTCCGGGTAGGCCTGCTGCGGCTTGATGGTGCCGCAGTTGAGCAGGCGCGTCAGGCAATTCAGGGCGTTGCTGACGTCGGCATTCGTCGTAAAGCCCGAGCCGGCCGAGCTGCGGCCCGATGGCACGCCAAAGCCCACCTGATCCGGGCGCAGGCCGGCGAAGGTGTTGCCGCCATAATTAAACCCTTCGATCAGCATGCGTGCCGTGGCCACCAACTGGTCTGCCGAGCCGGCCTTGATGGCCCCCGTGGCGTAGGGTGTATAGATATCGCCATTGTTGTAATACTGCGGATGCAGCACCGTCAACTCGGAGCGCAAAGCGTTGATGATGGGAATATAGGCGCCCCAGATGCTGCCATAGCTCGTGTATCCCCCTTCCACATACACCCATTCCGGCGCCATCGACAGGTAAAAGCCGTTGCCAACCTTGGTTTTCAGGTTTTTCACGGCGATCGGCAAATAGGTCTGGATAGCCGCGCCTTGCGCCACGCCATTTTCCAGGTCAAGGTCGATGCCGTCGAAACCGTATTTCGTGATAATGGCGTACAGGCTGTTGGTGAAATTCGTCGCCTCGGCCGTGTTGCCGACGGAAACGGAGCCGTTTTGCCCGCCCAGCGACAGGATGACTTTCTTGCCTTTCGCCCGCTTGGCGGCCACGTCGGCGATGAACTGCGCCTCCGTGCCCGCGCCCGGATCGATGGTCAGGCTGACATTGCCGCCGCCCGCGTTGTCGCCGAACGAGACGACGATCACATCCCAGTCATCGCTGACCTGGCTGATCGGATAGGTGGCGCCGCTGGGGTTGGTGAAATTGTGCCAGTAGCCGATCAGCGCGTGCTTTGCCAATCCCGTGGGCGTTGGTGTCGGTGTCGGCGTTGGTGTCGGTGTCGGTGTCGGTGTCGGCGTTGGCGTCGGGGTGGGAGTCGGCGTAGGTGTTGGGGTGGGCGTCGGGGTAGGAGTCGGCGTGCCGCAGTCTCCCACTGCCGTCCAGGGCTGGCCACTGCCGGCGCCGCCGCTGCTGGTCGACGGGTTATTGCCTTGCGTCCACCAGTTGGCCGTGTAATTGACGTTGTTGTAGCTGGCCTTGCCGCCACCGTTGTAGGCGGTGCCGCTATTCCACGGCATGTAGCAGGCCACTGCTGTGGTTGCGCCGGCCAGCAGCTGGCTCGCGCCTGCGCCAGATCCGTCGCCGCTGCCACCACAGGCGGCCAGCGTACAGCCGAAGAGGGTAAGGATGAGGGTATTCATGACTGTCCGGTTCACTTGCATCTCCTTGTCTATTTTTTTCATGGCCGGCCGGCTGGACACCGTCCGATTTTTCAGAGTGCAAGCATTGCAGGTGGTAGTCAACTGGTTTTATTCTTTGCGCAAGCCAACAATACCAGTTTCGGCATTAGCCCATCAATCAAGCGTTGCGGGCCATACCAGTTTCAATTTTGCCGTGTGCTGGTATGGTGCCGGGAGCAGGGCGGGGAAGGGAGGTGGACGCCAGGCAAGTCTTGCGGCGGCGACGGCGATACAAAACGCTGGGCCGGCACGCATCACCGGTTTTTGCTTTTTCAAGCGCACCGTGTTCCTTTCCTCAAAGAAAACCTGTAACTTCCTGCATGGCAGCGTACCCTGACGAAAGCGAGATGATGAAAAAGATATTGATACTGGGCGCAGGCGGACAGGTAGCGCAGTGGGTCATCCGCACCTTCGCGGGCCGTGACAACATCGCCTTGACGCTGTTGTTGCGCAATCCCGGCAAGCTGCCCACGCCAGTCCCGTCCAACGGTACCGTGCTGCCTGGCGACGTACTGGACCAATCAATGCTGCGGCAAATGATGCCCGGACACGACCTGGTCTACGCCAATCTGGTGGGCGACGACATGGAAGATCAGGCCAACAGCATCATTGCCGCCATGCGGGCTTCCGGTGTCGAGCGCCTGGTTTTCGTGCTATCGATGGGCATCTACGATGAAGTGCCCGGCAAATTCGGCGAGTGGAACAACGCCAGGCTGGCGGAACACCTGAAACCATTCCGCCGCGCCGCCGACGCCATCGAGGCGTCGGGCCTGGCATACACCATCGTGCGTCCAGCCTGGATGACGGACGAAGACGAAGTCGACTACGAACTGACGACGCGCCACGCGCCATTCAAAGGTACCGTAGTGTCGCGCAGGAGCGTGGCAGACCTGATCGCCAGCATCATCGAAGCGCCACACTTGCACCAGCACGCCAACCTGGGCGTAAACAAACCGAACACGGACGGGGACAAGCCGTATTTCATGTAAGCAGCGGCGACCGCGGCGCCCAGATGGGGAAAATCGCATTTGCGATTGGGGAGTTGGCCAAATGGCGGTTTTTTCAAATTCATCCATAACTTCGCATAATTTATATTATGTCAAATTGAGGGCGGAGGTTAGCAGTACTTCTAGTTATCCAGATAGCCAGTCAATTCGATCAAAATACCATCGACTGGCGCGTTCACATTCACATCAATCCAAGCAATATCTACGGCGGCGTGCCACTATTCGGCGCTACAGGATCGAGTTCAAGATAGACATATTGCGGTTCACGTCTCAACCCTTCGGCCAGATATGTTTTAACAATTCTCTTGTGGTCCGGATCGTAAGTTATCCCTCCCATCAGACATGCTTCACCTACCCTAAAGTTATAGTTGTGAAGCTCAATATAGTATTTTTTGGTCCATGCAAGGACTACTTTTTGAAGAGCGCGACTCGATTTTCCTTGATTGTCATTCCTCTCCTTCAAGCCCATTACGTTAAGACAGAATCCCAGAATTCTTGCTCCTTGAAAGTTTGCAAATTTATTCATTCTCAAGATTTCTTCATAGAGAAGCCTGCGAGCCTTAAATTGCACTATCCGTCCAGCATGATTAGCTAGCCTGGTCGAACCGAAGATATTAGTCCAGACGGTGTTGTGTTGGACTAACCAGCACTCCCAAACGGGAGTTGCAACCGAAGAAGCCGCAAGTACTACCTCAAAAATCATACTCGCGAGATGATCGTAAAGACTCTCGTTATATGGCTGGTTCCCTCTAACGCGTAAATATCGGCGATCAGGAACATCTTTCTCCTCTAGAATATTAACCGCATCATTAATAAAATCTACGACGACACGCAACTGCGCCATAGCGTCGTTATCCCAGGAAATATTCGGCACTCCGTTTAGTTTGTAGATTTCAGCGCCAACATTCTCGATATTCTTCATGGCTCGATACAGGGTAAAAGAGTGCCCAACAGACCCTGCTTCGACAAAACTGCGGAAAGCCATTAGCACAATCCTGCTGTAAGCTCCCCATTGTGAAGCGTCCCACTTCGAGCTGCTTGGGAACGCTGGATCTAGCATGGTGTCGACTACCTCGATCATGTGATAATTCGAAAACATCGCTTGGCTAAGTGGTTTATGGTAACCCATTAGACCCGATTCGTATCCCTCTGCTTCGTGAAATAGAAAGGAGTTTTTATTCAAAATTGCCTCGTTAACGATGTTTCTCGCAAAAATACCCAATTGAATATCGTACTTTTCCGCAAAACTCATTTCCTGAAATATGGCCATCAACGTCCCAGGTGACGATTCGACAATAACCCTACACAGTCTTTTGTCTGCAATCAATAACAAAAGATCATTCGCATACCTCGCCACCTTTGGTGGAATCCTCTTTTTTTCGTCCGATTGTGAGCGGTATCTACTAAGTGTGATGGAATCGCACGCATGATGCACAATAGATTTAACCGAGTAGGTCAATTCGTCGGCGATTACCGCCAAATCATTTGAAGATCCCTTAAGAACAAAGTGATACAGTGTTTTCGCATATCGTTCGGCGTTAAATCTGCTATATGTTGAAGGCTGAATGAACGCGAACCATGCCCAAGCAAGAAATGTTAAGAGAAACAGTGCGCCAAGAAGTGCTTGCCATGACGCTGGCGTAAGCAATGTCCCGTGTGGCACCAGCCATTGCTCCGCACGCCAGAGATCGGTAAGAAGGGTAAGAACCCCTACTCCGGCTACAACAGAGAACGTCACACTCTGGAGAGGTATGGGTGCTGTCCGGACTCGGAATTGATAGCGAACGTCCGCAATGGTCCATGCGAGCACCATTAGGGCAAGGGCCGCGAGGAATTCCGAGAACCCGAAAAACTTCTGTCCACTGGCATCGAGCGGGATAAAACATACGAATCCAAAACAAGTCTCGACAGTCACCTACGTCTCCTAATCTCTTGCTGATCTTCGGTTGCCGATGCCATGGGATGGCCATCAGAAAACAATCAGTTTACTACTTTATCGATACATATAATCTATAAAAGATAGGAATTCTCGCCATATGCGCATGGTTTTTAGATGATACTAAAAAAAAGCAACATGGGTATCTAACTTAAATTACCGCAAAAATCTATAAATCAAAGTCTCCACGTTTTGCTCGCTCACAAATTTTATGACACCTAAACTCGTCCTTAAAACATCGTTCACAAATACGTAAACGCAGACAATATCGAGCCTGCTGCACAGCCCATTTTGGCACCCCTAGCATGTACATGAAATCACCAAGCATTCTGGTACGGTTGACCGCCCGCCAGTTTGTCCGCCTGGAATTCCGAATAATCCAGTATTGATTGCGAAACTCATCCTGGATCTGTTCAAGTATCCGCAGTGAATTATCATCAAAATTTGCCATATCACGTCCCTCCTCCCCATCAATTCCAGCATGTTTTCTCTGTAGGTCAACGTCACCATGCGATCCGCACCGATTTGCTTGCAGCAAAGACGCACATTTTTCTTTGCGCGCCAGCCTGCATCGTCGTCATTCGTCTCGCGCTGGCTCGATTCACCGCGTCGACCACGCGACAGAGCCAGTGAACAACTCCCTTTTATTTCAAATGATACAAACATGCTACAAAGCTGTTCAATAGTTTCGCGGATTCCTGCCGTTTACCTATGCAAGGCATGAACAACAAAGTTCTGCCGCACCAACAGGAGAGATCGTATGGCAGGAATATCAGCAGTCAGCGGCGGTGCGGGATTTATCCCTACGCAAAGCAAAAAAGACGCCACCAGCGCGGCGAGTTCGGCAGAGCAAAAGATCGCCGCGCCGTTAAGCGAGCCGCCGCAGGGTGCCAATGCGGAAGTCGCTGGCGCGACCGCCAGTAAGGCGCCGAACGGCGCGGCAGCGTTGTCGAACACGCTGCAGAGCCAGTACGACGCCTCGCGCGTAGACACGTCGGCTGTCGATGGACGCGCCGCTAAGACTGAGACCGGCAGCACCGACACTGCCAATGCTGGCGGTACCAAACAGGCCGGAGCGGCCGACGCGTCGGCCGTCAGCAATGACGCCAGCCTCACCGCCACGGCGAATTCCAGCAAGACTTACGAAGCTGAAGACAAGAACGAAAACGGCGATGTCACCGAGCAGGAGCGCGCGGACTACAAGGAAACCAACGCCTATCTCAACAAGCATCCCGAAGCCGCTGCCAACGCAAAAATCAAGGTCGCTGTCGATTCCTACGTGAAAGGCGCGGCATCCTTCGCCGAACCACCACAGTCCGCCATTGCGACACAGGCCTGATACTACAGTGGTAGGAATCAGTTAAACTGTTCCCGCTTGCCGTTTCGTTCCTGTTTCAAGTAGACCATGCCAACAACTGCCGAAGTGCTCATCGTCGACGATGATCCCGATATCTGTACCCTGCTAGTCGCCTATCTGGGTGATTTCGGCATCCGCGCCCAAGCGGTCCATGACGGCACCGCGATGCGCTCGTCTCTTGCCCGGCAGCGCTTCGACATCATCATCTTGGATTTGATGTTGCCGGGTGAAGATGGACTGTCTCTGTGTCACAGCATCCGCTTCCTGTCTGATATTCCCATACTTATGCTCACGGCGCGGGGCGAACGCGGCGACAAGGTGGCCGGACTGGAGGCTGGCGCCGACGATTACGTGATTAAACCGTTCGACCCGCGCGAACTGGTGGCGCGACTGCACACAATCTTGCGGCGCATTCGTGGCCGCGGCGTGGGAGCGCCGCCGACGCTAGAGCGGAGGCCGCCGCCGGCCAACGACATCTGCTTCGGTGGCTGGCGGCTGAACCGCGCCACTCGCGAACTGACCTCGCCCGCGCAGTTGCTGATCCCCCTGTCCTACGGTGAATTCCGGCTGTTGTCTGCGTTCATCGAGAAGCCGCAAAGTGTCCTCAGCCGTAGCTATCTGTTGAGTGCGGCGCGCGGGCGCAGCATGGAGGCGTACGACCGAACCATCGACTTGCTGGTGTCTCGGCTGCGCCAGAAACTCGAAACCGACAGCACGGCCAAGCCACTGTTGCGCACCATCCGCGGCGAGGGTTATCTGCTCGACGTGGCATTCGAAGCATGAGGTTCAAGTTCGTAGACACGCTGTTCTCTCGCCTGTTCGCCTTGGCAGTCAGCGCCATCGTGGCTAGTCACGCCATCGGCTTTGGCCTGTTTTTCATGCTCTATCACGACACGGCTCGCTGCCACCCGCAGCCGCCGGTGGGCGGCGTGGTCATTGGACTCGTCACGGAGTTGTTGGCACTGGCCACAGCCGCCTGGCTGGGCGCGCGCAGCATCGCACGTCCGATCCAGCAATTGGCGGTCGCCGCAGTTGAGCTCGGCAACGACGTGAACCGCTCGGCCCTGACGGAAAGCGGCCCTGTCGAGGCGCAGTTGGCGGCGCGCGCTTTCAACCGCATGCAATCCGATCTGCGCCAGCAACTGGCTGCCCGCGGCCACTTTCTCGCCGCCGTTTCGCACGACCTGCGCACCCCGCTGACGCGTATACGGCTGCGCGTCGAACAGTTGGCCGAGCCCAATGTGCGCGCCCAACTGCACGCCGATGCCACCGAGATGGCCGCCATGCTCGACGCCACACTGGAGTATCTGCGCGGCGAAGCGGCCGTCGAGGTCCCGGCCATGCTCGATGTGCAAGCCCTGGTGAGTTCAATGGTTGAAGATTATCAGGAGCAGGGACACGCCATCGAATGCGCAGGCGTAGTCGCACCCATTCTGGCCCAGCCGATCGCATTGCGGCGCGCCCTGGCCAATTTGATGGAAAATGCGCTGCGTTACGGCGGAATGACGAAGGTTGAGTGTGCCATGCACCCATCCGGACTGTCCATCACGATCCACGACCAGGGCCCAGGCATTCCGGCCGCCGAACTGAGCGCCGTCATGCAGCCGTTCTACCGCCTGGAGTCGTCGCGTAACAAAGCCAGTGGTGGCGTGGGCCTCGGATTATCCATCGCGCGCGAAGCCATTGAGAAACAAGGCGGCACGCTCACCTTATACAACGCCCCCGAAGGCGGCCTGGTCGCCACAGTGCTGTTGCGACCGAACAAATGTTGAGCGGCGCCAGCCTGATCCAGGCGCTGTTCCCTGTCATCGCCCTGGCGGATCAATCCACCAGACATTACCCGATACTTTTACATCAGGGCGTTGCCGGCTCGCTTCGTATCTGGCATCCCGCGTTTTCTATCGAGAACCTAATCGCTCTGCAACAGTGAAAATCCCCATGCCGGCGAGCATGGCGACGAAGAGAATGAGCGGCTTCACCCCTCCCGCCGCGAGCGACGCCAGCACCGGACCGGGACAATAGCCAGCCAGTCCCCAGCCGGCACCAAAGGCCAGGCCACCGAGGACCAGGCGCCGGTCGATTTGCGTAGAAGTCGGCAAGCGCATCGCATCGCCCAACAGGCTGCGCTCCCTGCGCGACGCGAAACGGAATGCCACGAAGCCCACGCCTATCGCGCCGCCCATGACGAGGCCCAGCGAGGGATCCCAATGACCAGCGAGATCGAGGAAAGCAAGCACTTTCGATGGATCCGTCATCCCTGAGACGATCAGTCCGATACCAAAGACCAGGCCGACCAGGCCCGCAACTATATTTTTCATGAGCTTTACCTTAAGCGATGACGTGGCGGACCACAAAGACAGTGGCGAAGCCGGCTGCCATGAATGCGACGGTGGCCACCAGTGAGCGTGGCGACAGGCGGGACAAGCCACACACGCCATGTCCGCTGGTACAGCCTGAACCGTAGCGCGTCCCCGCTCCAACGAGCAGGCCGGCAACGATCAAGGTGGGGATATCAGCGTCTACCCGTACTGCTGGCAGCGTCACCACTGCGCCATAGACCAAGGGCGCGCCCACCAGGCCGGCAAGGAAGGCCAGGCGCCAGGCGACGTCGCCTTTCGGCCATTCCAGCAGGCCGCCAAGAATGCCGCTAATGCCGGCAATACGACCATTCAACAGGACAAACGCCGCAGCCGACAAGCCGATCAGCATCCCTCCAGCCAACGAGGCCCAGGGCGTAAAATTATTCCAGTCTATCTCCACGTTACTTCTCCAAGTCTGATGTGATGTACATGCCTTGCCAACTTACAGCTATTCAAGCGGCGTTGGAAAATTCGTCGAACGCCGCCAAGGCATTGGCGCAGTACATTGCCGACGGCCCGCCGCCCATATAGATGGCCATGCCCAGGGTTTCCTCGAATTCCGCCCGGCTGGCGCCCAGTTTCACCAGCGCCTGGACATGAAATCCTATGCAGGCATCGCAATGGGCCGCGATGCCCAGGGCGAGCGCGATGAATTCCTTGGTTTTCCTGTCCAGCGCCCCATCGCGCGTGGCCGCCCGCGCCAGATCGCCGAAGCCTTTCATCACGTCGGGAATATCCGTGCGCAGGGTCGCCAGTTGTTGTGTTACCGATTGCGTCAATGCGCGGTAGCCGCTTGCTTGCATCGTCATGTTTCCGTCTCCGTTCTCTGCTTTATTTTTTCGCCGCACAGGTACGTATGCCAAACGGCAAATACGCGGGACAGAAGCGGAAAATGCCTGTCGCCAAGGGGATCACGCCTAGCCAGCCCCATACGCCGATGGCACCAGCCAGTGTGGCGGCGATCAGGCCCAAGCCCAACAGTATGCGGATGGCCCGATCGGTATTGCCGACATTCGCGTTCATGGTCTTGCTCCTCTATGGTTAATCGTTGCGATGAAAAAACGCTAAACAGCCACGTTTGTGGTTCCCGTCATGTTTGATAGACGCATATTTCATGCCAGCAAGATGCAAAGTAAATAAAGGCGATAAAACAGGGACTTAGGGCGAGGCGACCAGCGGCGATACGCTGCCAGTCGCTTCGCGGCACTGCCACACTGCCACGCTGGCAGCAAGCGTATGACAGTGCGCGCGACCTTGTCTTTTCGTCGTGCTAGGCGATGCCCAGCGCTTTCAGGCGGCGGTACAAGGTGCGTTCGCTGATGCCCAGGTATGCTGCCAGTTCCTTGCGCGTTCCGCCAAAGCTGGCGTGCACCTCGGCCAACGGCGCGCCAACAGCGCTCGGCGGCATGCCTGGCGCGGCGCCCTGCTCCACCGGTGCCGCCAATAGCTGCTCGACGCGGATCACGCCGTCATCGGCATACAGGCTGGCCCTTTCCAGCACGTTGCGCAGCTCGCGGATATTGCCCGGCCATGCGCGCTGCTGCAGCTGCGCCATGGCTTCCGCGTCTATCGTCAGCGTGCGCTTGCCCCCTGCCGCGCGGCGCAGAAAGGACTGCACCAGCAGCGCAATGTCTTCCGGCCGCTGGCGTAGCGGCGGCAGGGCAATGGGAAAGGCGCTGATACGGTAATACAGGTCTTGCCGGAATTCACCCCGCGCCATCATGGTTTCCAGCGATTTATGGGTGGCGGCGACCAGGCGGAAATTCGCGTGTTGGGTCTCGACACTGCCGACGCGCCGGAAAGTGCCCGACTCAATCAGGCGCAGCAGCTTGACTTGCATGGAAAGCGGCACGTCGCCGATTTCATCGAGGAACAGGGTGCCGCCCTGCGCCGTGTCGACCAGCCCCGGCTTGCGCGAGGTCGCGCCTGTAAAGGCGCCCTTTTCGTGTCCGAACAATTCACTTTCAAACAGCGTTTCAGTCAGGCCCGAGCAATCGACGACGACGAATGGCCCTGCAGCCCGGTCGCTGGTTTCATGGACGGCGCGTGCAAACAGTTCCTTGCCAGTTCCTGACTCCCCTAGCAGCAGCACCGACAGCATCGAGGGCGCGACCCGCTGCAATGCGGCCAGCACCCGGTTAAACGCGGCAGAGCAGCCAACCAGACCTTCCTCGCTCGGCTTGGCCGAAGCGCTGCGCACCACTTCCAGCCGCTCGACATAGGCGGTGATGGTGCCGCCGGCATCGAAGATGGGACGCAGTTCGACGGCGACGTGTTCAGGCCCGCGCGGCGTATGGTGTATGTGCAGCACACGGTCAGGTCCGCGCAGTTCCTGCGCCTTCTTCATGGGGCAATGTTCACCGGCCTGGTCGCAAGGGGCATCGTAATGATGCGAGATGCGATAGCACTTTTGTCCGATCACCGACTGCTCGATGCTGCCAAATTGTCGCCGGTAAGCCACGTTTGCGGCCAGGATGTTGTATGCGGGATCGAGCACGATCATCGGTTGCATCTCGTGTTCCAGGAACGAGACCAGGGATTGCATCATAGGCTCGCCGGGGGACGGTTTGATGTGTATGACAGGTGACGTTGGCATGTTGGCTCCTCATTGTATGACCATACTGTCGCAGCACTGCCAATGCGTCAAGTGGCAGTGCCAGCGGCAGTGCCAAACAGGGACAGCGCATGTCTGCGATACGGCGCCACTGGCGGTAAAAATGAATGAAATCAGGCATTTGCGAAACATGGCTAGCCTCCTTGCGTACTGGCACAGGTCTTGCGTTACCTGCTGAACCGCAGGCACGCCAGGTTTGCATATTCAGGAGAGAGTCGCATCATGAGCAACACGCTACCGCAGATAGAGGGTTTCTTCGACCCGGCCACCAGCACCGTCAGCTATCTGGTGCTCGATCCGGCGACGCGCCGTTGCGCATTGATCGATAGCGTGCTGGACTATGACCCGAAGTCGGGCCGCACCAGCACTGCCTCGGCCGACCGCCTGCTTGCCCGCGTTGCGGCCTTGGATGCCGAGGTCGAATGGATACTGGAAACCCATGTGCACGCGGATCATTTGACGGCCGCGCCCTACCTGAAGGATAAAGTGGGCGGCAAGATCGGCATCGGACAGCATATCGCCACGGTGCAGCAGGTTTTCGGCACGCTGTTTCACGCCGGCGACGACATGGCGCGCGACGGCAGCCAGTTCGATCATCTGTTTGCCGATGACGAGATGTTTGCCGTCGGCGCGCTGCACTGCCGCGCCCTGCACACGCCGGGCCATACACCGGCCTGCATGACTTATGTCGTCAGCGGCGCTGGGCACAGCGCCGCCTTTGTCGGCGATACGCTGTTCATGCCTGACTATGGCACGGCACGCTGCGATTTTCCCGGTGGCGATGCGCGCACCCTCTTCCACTCCATCAACAAAGTACTGAGCTTGCCGGAAAACACCCTGCTCTATATGTGTCACGACTACCAGCCGGGCGGCCGCGACGTACGCTATGTCTGTACTGTCGGCGAGGAGCGCACCGGCAATATCCATGTCCGCAACGGTATCAGCGAAGAAGAGTTTGTTGCCATGCGTACCAGGCGCGATGCCTCACTGGACATGCCGACCCTGATACTGCCATCGGTGCAAGTCAATATGCGCGCCGGGCATTTGCCTGAGCCTGAGGCGAACGGCATACGCTATCTGAAAATACCGCTCAACGCCGTCTGAAACAGACAGCACAGACTGAAGCGAAAACAATATGCACATTCATCCACTGGCGCCGGGGCTGTCCGTATCGGCGCAAATCCTGCCGCACGAGCTTGCCGCGCTCAAGGAGGCGGGCTATCAAACGATCATCTGCAATCGTCCCGATGGCGAGGGCGGCGACCAGCCATTGTTTGCCGAGATCGAGCGGGCGGCCGTGGCATTGGGCATGCGCGCCCATTACCTGCCGGCCGAGCCGGGCAAGGTTAGCGATGAACAGGGCATCGCCTTTGGCGAACTGATGGCTCAGCTACCGAAGCCGGTACTCGCGTATTGCCGGACGGGCATGCGCTCGACCACGATGTGGGCACTGTCGCAGGCGAATCAACAGACGCTTCCACACATCATCGAGGCGGCGAAAAAGGCAGGCTTCGATATGCAAGGCGTAGTGCGGCGCATCCTCAATCATGGCCGCACGCCGCTGGATGTCGCCGAAGTGGCGCACGCCGTGGTCATCATCGGCGGCGGCGCCGCCGGCATCGCCACCGCATCGAGCCTGTTGGCGCGCTGCCCCGATCTCGACGTCGCCATCATCGACCCTGCCGACGTGCATTACTACCAGCCCGGCTGGACCCTGGTTGGGGCCGGTGTCTTCGATGCCCCGCAAACTGCGCATACCATGGCATCGACCATTCCCCGTGGCGCACACTGGATCAAGTCCGCCGTGGCGGCATTTGAACCCGAGCGCAACGCCGTCATTCTCGATGGCTGCAGAATCGTGCGGTATGAACAACTGGTCATTTGTCCCGGCCTGAAGCTAGACTGGCATGCGATCGACGGCTTGCACGAGACCTTGGGGCGCAATGGCGTCACCTCCAACTATCTGTACCATCTTGCGCCGTACACCTGGCAACTGGTACAGGAACTGCGCGCCGGCCGGGCAATTTTCACCCAGCCGCCGATGCCGATCAAATGCGCCGGTGCGCCACAAAAAGCGATGTACCTGTCTGCCGATCACTGGAAGCGCCATGGCGTGCTGGAGCAGATAAAGGTCGAATTCTGCAGTGCTGGCGCCGTGCTGTTCGGCGTGGCCGATTACGTGCCGGCGCTGATGGAATACATAGATGCTTACGCCGTTGATCTCAATTTCGGCCAGACGCTGGTCAGCGTGAACGGGCCCGCCAGGATGGCCACCTTCAGTGGCACAGGCACCGACGGCAAGCAGCAACTGCTTGAACGCCCGTTCGATCTGCTGCACGTCGTGCCACCCCAGGTGGCGCCGGACTTCATTCGTGTCAGCGCCCTGGCCGACGCCGCAGGGTGGCTGGACGTCGATCCCGCGACGTTGCAGCATAAGGTGTGGGGCAATATTCATGCGCTGGGCGATGTCGCCAACACGAGCAACGCCAAAACGGCAGCGGCGGCGCGCAAACAGGGGCCCGTCGTGGCCCACAATGTGCTGGCCGCAATGGGCAAGGCGGCGGGCAGCGCCCATTACGACGGTTACGGCTCCTGCCCGCTGACTGTCGAGCGCGGCAAGATCGTGCTGGCGGAATTTACCTATGGCGGCAAGCTTGCGCCCAGCTTTCCGGCCTGGCTCATCGACGGCACGCGGCCCTCGCGTCTGGCCTGGCTGCTCAAGGAGCGCATCCTGCCGCCGCTGTATTGGCGGGGCATGCTGAAGGGGCGCGAATGGCTGGCGCAACCTGAAGTGGCCGATCGATGACTGCGATTGTCTACATCAAGGACCGAGCATGACCGTCATCGTGCTGCTCGGCTTTACAGTCGGCATTATCCTCGCGCTGACCGGTGCCGGTGGCGGCATCCTTGCCGTACCCTTGCTGGTGTTTGGCGCCGGCTTGAGCATGGCGCAGGCTGGCCCGATCGGCTTGCTGGCGGTCGGCCTGGCGGCGGCCCTGGGCGCGGTGATGGGCCTGAAGAACGGGACGGTACGCTACAAGGCGGCCATGCTCATCGCTGGCGCGGGCATCATCTGCTCCCCTTTCGGCTTGTGGCTGGCACAGCGCAGTCCGAACCGGCCCCTGGCGATCCTGTTTTCCCTCGTGCTGCTTTACGTTTCCCTGCGCGTCTACCTGCGCGCCACCGCCGGCCCCGCCGACACTGCCGACACTGCAGGGAAAGCGCAACGCATGCCGCCCTGCCAACTCGACGCCAGGCGCGGAAAATTACATTGGACGGCCCCTTGCGCCAGGGCGCTGGCCCTGGCGGGAGTGCTTGCGGGCGTCTTGTCCGGCTTGCTGGGTGTGGGCGGAGGCTTCGTGATGGTACCGGCATTGCAACGCTACACGGATTTGACGATGCAATCCATCGTCGCCACCTCGCTGGCGGTCATTGCGCTGGTATCGCTTGCAGGCGTCGTCGCCAGTACAGCGTCCGGTCATTTGCAATGGGCCATTGCCCTGCCTTTCGCCCTTGGTTCCCTGGCGGGCATGACGGGTGGCCGGATGCTCGCCTCCAGGTTGCCGGCGCAGCAACTGCAAAAAACGTTTGCGATTGTTTCCACAGTGGCCGCGCTGGCACTGTTTATCAAGGCCATCTGATGATATGCAAGTGTACGCTCAGAGTGCGCAGGATCGGCCAGTATTTGCGTCAGCACATTGCCGCTTCAGCTACTTAATGATTGTCATTTGATGACTCTTCCGTCGCTCTTGCCGCCAGACAATAGGTCTTATATGGCCAGGAAACAAGCGCGGCGGCACATTGTGTGCATGTTTTTGCAAAAAAATTGATCTCACGATGGTAGACCCGCGAATAGCCGGATTTTTCATCGTGCGAGGCCGGGCAGCTAAGTATGATGTCAGCATGAACTGCCATGCTCAGGTGGTTACAAGGAGAGCAAGCGATGTTCCTAGCACGCACATGCATGGTGCTGTCTGCCCTGGTTTTCAGCGGCGTGGCCAGTGCAGAGGTCAATTGCACGGATCCCATCGGTGACTGGAAACCTCGCGAGCAATTGCAACGGGAAGCCGAACAGCGCGGCTGGATAGTCCAGCGCATCAAGATCGATGATGGCTGCTACGAACTCAGGGCCATTGATCGCAACGGCAATAAAATCAAGGCCAAGTACTCGCCGGCGTCGCTGCGCATGCGCAGCCTGGCGGTGAACTTCGGCAATGACGGCGATACCTCCGACTACCTCGGCCCTGTACCGCTGGCTCCCGTCAGCCGGCCCGCAAGTCCTACATCCCAAGGGGAAAAAAAATGAAAAACATGACCGTCTACGCCTGCCTTGCAGGTGCATTGGCGTTGCCAAGTTTCGTCCAAGCGCGTCCCGTCGTACTCACTGCGCAACTGAAGAACTACGCCGGCAACGGCGCGTACCTGGCGGTGTATGTCACGGATGGCGCCGGCAAATACAAGAAAACGCTTTGGATAGCTGGAAAGAAAACGAAGTATTACAAGCACCTGAGTGACTGGGCACGCGGTAGCGGCTTGAATGCGCGCGAATTTGACGGGGTCAGCGGAGCGAGCGTCGGCAGCGGCAAAACCCTCAAGGTGACGGTCGAACTGGCAGACAGCCTGATTGATGCCGGCTACGAGATCCGGGTTGACAGCGCGGCTGAGGATGGACGCGATAACCCGGCCGACGTGCGGGTGCCTTTGAGCAAAACGGGAGCAGGCAAACCCGTCGGTGGACGCGGCTACGTCAAGTCCTTCACTTACGACATGTAGCCACCGCCCGCATGTTGCGACAGATACATTCGTTCGCTGGCCTGATCAGCGCCCTGCTGCTGATCGTCATCGGCTTGACGGGCGCGGTGCTGTCGACCACTCCCGTGCTCGACCGGCTGGCGACCAGCATGCCGGCCGGCGTCAGCGTTGCCGAACTTGCTGGCCGGGTGGCGCGCCACTATCCGGGAGCCGAGCAGATCCAGCGCACGGCCTCCGGAACCATCATCGTCTATTACAGCACCGGCGACATCTCGGGCGTGGACCGCGTCGATCCGTCCAGCGGCAAGGCGATCGCGCCCTATGCGCCGCCGGCATACGCGCGCTGGTTCAAGGAATTGCACAGGTCACTATTGCTCGACACGCCAGGTAGCGCCGCTGTCGGCATCACCGCCCTGCTGATGCTGCTGGTCTCAAGCTCAGGCCTATTCCTGCTGGTCAAGCGGGTGGGCGGTTGGCGCCAGCTGGCACGTCCATTGCATGGCAACCGCAGCCAGCGCTGGCACGCTGCGGTGGCCCGTCTCGCGCTCGCCGGTCTGCTGCTGTCTGCCTTGACCGGCAGCTATATGTCGGCGGCGACCTTCGCCCTCATTTCCGATGGCAGCCAGGATGAACCCGATATACCCGCCGCCACGTCCGGCGGAGCGCCGCTGCCCGCTGCCCGCTTGCCAGCCTTGCTGGCCACGCGACTGGAAGACCTGCGCGAGCTTTCCTTTCCACTTGCCGGGGATCGCAGCGCCGTCTATACCTTGCGCACCCGGCAAGGCGACGCCTATGTCGACCAGTCCAGCGGCGCGCTGCTGGCCTTCCGCGCGCACAGCAATGTCCGGGAAGCCTTTGAACTGATCTACCAGTTGCATACGGGCGAAGGCCTGTGGTGGCTGGGGCTGGCGCTCGGCCTGAGTGCGCTCGGCGCGCCATGGCTGGCGCTGACCGGCATTGTCGTATGGTGGCAGCGGCTGCGGGCCAAACCGCGCATCGCCAATAACTGCGCCCCGGCTTCGGCCGACACCGTGATACTGGTGGGTAGCGAAAACAACAGTAGCTGGGGCTTTGCTCGCGTGCTGCACGAAGCATTGCGTCAGGCCGGCCAACGCGTCCACACGGCGCCGATGAACCAGTTCTCGTCGCGCTACGCTAGCGCGCGCCAGTTGTTCATCCTGACGGCGACCTATGGCGATGGCGATGCCCCCGCCTCCGCCACGCACTTCCTGGCCAATTTGGCCGGCATGGCCCCCAAGCACGCGGCAAGTTATGCTGTGCTCGGTTTCGGCGACCGCCAGTTTCCCACCTTCTGCCAGTTCGCACAGGAGGTCGACGCGGCGATGGCGGCGCGCGGATGGCGGCGCTTGATTGAGCTGGCCATGATCGATCGCCAGTCACCCCAGGAATTCGCGCGCTGGGGAAGCAAGCTTGGCACGCTGCTCGGCCACGAGCTCGTGCTTGAATATGCCCCGGAACATCCGCACACGCATACATTGCAGCTGCGCGAGCGTATCGCCTACGGCGAGGAGGAGCACGACCCCACTGTCGTGCTGCGCTTTATTGCGGCCCCGTTGCCGGCCACTGCCGGATGGCTGGCAAGCCGGCTTGTCCCCCATCGACTGCCGCGCTTCGAGGCCGGCGACCTGGCTGGCATCATGGCGCCCGGCAGTTCCATGCCGCGCTTCTATTCGCTGGCGAGCGGATCGAGTGACGGCGTGCTGGAAATCTGCGTGCGCAAGCAGCCTGGGGGCCTGTGTTCTAGCTACCTGTACGACTTGCTGCCGGGTGCCAGCATCGAGGCCTTTGTCCAGCCCAATCCGCAATTTCGTCCGGCCCTGGGCAAGGCGCCCGTCATCCTGATCGGAGCCGGTACCGGGATCGGGCCGCTTGCCGGATTCATACGCAACAATACGGGCAAACATCCGATGTACTTGTATTGGGGCGGGCGCCCCCCCGCCTCCGATTTTCTGTATGAACCCGAACTGCGCAACTATCTGGCCGACCGCAGGCTGACACAGCTGCATACGGCCTTCTCCAGAGTCGAGAATGGCGTCCGCGTGCAAACCCGGCTGATGGAGGACGCTGACCATATGCGTCGCCTGATTGCGGACGATGGCCAGGTGCTCGTCTGCGGCAGCCGCGCCATGGCAGCCAGCGTCAGGCAGGCGCTGGACCAGATACTCGCACCACTCAAGCTCGACGTGGCGGCGCTGCGGGACAAGGGAAGGTATCGTGAAGACGTCTTTTGAGCATGCGCTGCAGCGCTACAGCCTGAATGGCGCAACCATGGGCGGCCGCTATACGGCCATATTCTATGCGACCGGGCAGGCAGACGTGGCCGCCATCGGCGCCAGCCTGTACGCCGCAGTCGACAGGGTCGACCGGCAGATGTCGACCTGGAATGCCGCCTCGGACCTTAGTCGCCTGAACGCAGCGCCGGAGAATACCTGGCTTGCTGTGCCGCAGGAGCTGGCACTGGTGCTGGCTGCGGGCCTGCAGGTCAGCCGCGAATCGGGCGGCGCCTTCGACA
Source organism: Janthinobacterium sp. UMAB-56 (assembly GCF_900095265.1). Classification (GTDB taxonomy): domain Bacteria; phylum Pseudomonadota; class Gammaproteobacteria; order Burkholderiales; family Burkholderiaceae_D; genus Janthinobacterium. The sequence goes on from NZ_LT607654.1 coordinate 34,536, forward strand.
TGGCGGTTGGCCAGCTAGTGGAGGATTGGGGCTTCGGGCCGTCGCAAGGCAGGCCATCGCCGCAGATCGCAGCACAGCATGGCAAGGCATACCACCCGGCCACCGACGCATTGGACGTGGATCTGGCAGGCCGGCAGGTGCGCAAGCGCGCGCCGCTGATGCTCGACCTGTCGGGCATCGCCAAGGGTTTTGGCGTCGACCAGCTGGCGCATTGCCTCGATGGCTGGGGCATCGACAGTTACCTGGTCGGTATCGATGGAGAAATGCGGGCGCGCTCGAGCAGGCCCGATGGCAAGGCATGGAGCGTGGCGATAGAAAAGCCGACGCCTGGCATCCGTGAAATCGGTGGCGTGATGGAACTGCACGACATGGCCATCGCCACCTCGGGCGACTATCGCCGCTGGGTGGAAATCGACGGAACGCGGCATGCGCACACCATGCATCCGGCCTTGCGTCTACCGGTATCGAACCGCCTCGCAGCCGCTACCGTGCTCGCCCCCAGCTGCATGCTGGCCGATGCCTGGGCCACGGCGTTCATGGTCCTGGGCGACGCCGAGGGTGTCGCGCTGGCCAGCAAACGAGGCATGGACGTGCTATTCGTCCTGCGCCACGGCGCCGCACTCGAAGAAATTCTGCTCGTCGACGGGAAGATTGCCTGACCTGAAGGGGCGTGCGTCAAGGCGCCGCCGCCACGCCGCTTAGCCAGCGCCATTTCGGTAGGCCCCACTTGACGCATTCGAACCAGATGATGCCTAGCGCAGCGACCAGCGCGCACTGCAGCAGCAGCGCAATGCTCGGCAGCGCGAAGGCAAACAGTTCGCGGATGGCCGCCACGCCGAGCACCAGCAAGAGCAACAGCGAGGCCGCCAAGCTGATCCATGCGAATGCCCGGTTCGATTTCAGTCCCCTCCTCCATGACGGCTGGGTCCATTGGCGATTGACATAGATCAGTCCAAGGTTCGAGGCCACAAGGCTGAGGAAGGTCGTCGTGCGCGCCAGCTCATCGGAATTGCCCGTCCACCGCACGAACACGTAGAAGCCGACCAGCATGGCCAATAATCCTGCCCCCTGCAGCAAGCCGCGCAGCAGTATTTCACGGTCGAACAAATGCATGTCCGGCCTTCTGGGCTTGCGCACCATGGCATCGGCTTCGATGGGCTCGGCCTCGAACACGATCGAGCAGGCGGGGTCGATCACCATTTGCAGGAACAGGATGTGCACGGGCATCAGGAGCATGGGCCAGCCCAGCAGCACGGGCAGGATGGACAGGCCGACGATGGGCACATGCACCGCCACGATGAAGACGATGGCCTTGCGCAGATTGGCGAACAGGCGGCGGCCATGTTGCACTGCCAGCAGCAGCGAGGAAAAGTCGTCCTTGAGCAACACCAGCGCCGCCGCTTCACGCGCGACGTCGGTGCCACGGGCGCCCATGGCCACGCCGATGTTGGCCGCCTTTAATGCGGGCGCGTCGTTGACGCCATCGCCCGTCATGGCGACGATATCGCCACGGCTGCGGAACGCTTGCACCAGACGCAACTTCTGCTCCGGCGCGATGCGGCAGAAAATATCCGTATCCGCCAGGCGCGCCTGCAGTGTCGCGTCGTCCAGTGCTGCCAGTTCCGTGCCGGACAGCAAACCGCCTTGCGCGCCGGCGATACCGGCCTGCTGCGCGATGGCCCGCGCCGTGGCGGGATGGTCGCCCGTGATCATCACCACGCTTATCCCCGCCGCGTGGCATTGCGCCACCGCATCGGGAACTTCCGGCCGCACCGGATCATGCAAGCCTAGCAGCCCGAGAAATTCAAATGCAAAGACATGCTGGTTGTCAGGCAATGGTGGCGCAGCAAAGGTGGCGCAGGCGACGCCGATCACGCGCAAGCCGCCGTCTGCCATGGACTGCACCTGCGCGGCGATGGCAGCGGCGCGCGTCGGCGTCAGATGGCACAGGTCGACGATGGCCTCGGGCGCACCCTTCGCCGCCACCAGCAACTCGGATTGGTCCGGCGATTGCCACACCCGCGACATGGCCAGCATTTCCCGCGACAGCGGATAATCGTCGATCAGCCGCCAGTCGGCATGCAGGTGTTCCGTATTCGCCAGCAAGCGGGCGCCAGTCTGGCCGATGGCCGATTCCATGGGGTCAAACGCCCGCCGATGGCTGGCCAGGACGGCATATTCGAGCAGGCCGTGCAGTTCCTCCTGCAAGGACCCGGCCTGACTGCCTTGAGCATCATAGGCGCAGGCCTCCGACCACAGTCGGGCCACGTCCATGCGGTTGGCTGTCAGCGTGCCCGTCTTGTCAACGCACAGCACCGTCGTCGCGCCCAGCAATTCGATCGCCGGTATGCTGCGCGCCAGTATGCTTTCGCGGCCCAGGCGCCAGGCCCCCAAGCCCAGGAAAAGCGTCAATATCACCGGCAATTCTTCTGGCAGGATCGCCATGGCCAGGGTCAGCCCGGCCAGCAGGCCTTGCAGGGCGTCGCCGCGCAGCCACCAATACAGCAGTGCCAGGCCTGCGGCGAGACACAAGCCGCCGATGGCGACGTTCCTGACGACGCGGCGCGTTTCCGATTGTATCGGTGTCAGCTCGCTGCCCATGGTGGCAAGCGAGGCGCCGATGCGGCCGAGCGCGCTATGCGGGCCGGTAGCGACCACCAGGCCGCTCGCCGTGCCTTGCGTGATCAGGGTGCCGGAATACACCAGGCAGTCCGGACTGGCGCCAGTATCGCCACAGCCATGCTTGACGACCGGCACGGACTCGCCCGTGAGCATGGACTCATCGGCCGTCAAATTCGAGGTGCTCAGCAGTTCCATATCGGCGGGAACGCGGTCGCCCTCGGCAAGCAGCACCAGGTCTCCCAGCACCAGTTCCCGGCCGGCGATGCGTTCCTGTTTCCCATCGCGTATCACCAGCGCGCGTGGACAGGAAAGGTCGCCAAGCGCCTGCAACGAGCGTTCCGTGCGTCTGCGCTGAAAAAAAGTGAAGCCCATGACGATGCAAACAAAGCCCAGCAGCATCAGCGCTTCATTGCGATCGCCCAGCAGCAGATAGATGACGCCGCAGGCCACCAGCAGCAAGAACATCGGTTCGGAGACGACATCGAGCAGCAAACGCCCGGCACTCAAGGGACGCGAGGCGGGCAAGGCATTCGGCCCATTTTGCTGCAACCTTTCAGCGGCCTGCGCGGCTGTCAGTCCCTCACTGTTCTGCGGCTGCGTCATGACAGCGATCCTTTTCCTGCGTGGCAAAGCGTGGTGGAGTTCAGGATGGGGGAATGAAGCCGCCGTCGCTGACCTGATCAGCGCAGATTGTCATATTAGCATTCATTGCGATTGTTCCGCGCACTCAAGGTGCATTGCGTTGCGACGGGTCGCGCAGGAATGCCGGCGTTGCTGGCGTCACGCCGGAATGCTCGCGCTCCCCTCTGGCGGCGGCCGCCCACCACAGCAACTGCGCAAAGGTGCGTTGCATATAAGCGATCCAGCGCATGCCGTCCACCTCTGCGGCAAAGCTGCCATCGGCGGTAAAAACAGTGTGCGCGGCCGGAATATGGATCATGGCTGATACCGGCAAGCAGCCCAGCTCGGACAGAAAAGCGCGCATGCCCACCGCCGCCCTCACGCCACCCCACTGGCCCGCCGAATAGGTGACGATGGCGCTGGGCTTGTAGGCAAACAGGGAACTGCCAAAATGATTCAGCAAATGCGCCAGTGCCGGACTCATGGAATGATTGTATTCGGGACTGACCATCACATAGCCATCGGCACTGGCTATCTCGCTGGCCAGATGCTCTAACGGCAGGGGGGCGCGCCCTTGCGCATAGGCAAAGTGCGGCTTGAACACCTCTCCCAAAGCGTAATCGAGTGGATCGATGAGCACCACTTCGGTGCCATCGTGGCCGCACTGCGCCGCGCAGGCCCTGGCGACGCGTTCGCCCAGGCGCGCCGGCCGGGGCGGCGTGCTGGTACGTATCGATCCGAGAAACAGCAGGATTTTCATGTTGGCCTTTCCAGCCACGAGCTAGCCTACGTTAGCGTGCAGTGACGGCCCGGCCATCGGACCATCGGGATAGTCATGCAGAATCCCTGGCTTAATAGCTGAGGCGTATTGCCAGCGCCGCCAGGGTCACGAGCAACACGGGCAAGGTGAGGACGATGCCGACGCGGAAGTAATAACCCCAGGAGATGTGAATCTTCTTACTCTCGAGGACATGCAGCCACAGCAGGGTCGCCAGACTGCCGATCGGGGTAATCTTCGGCCCCAGGTCGCTGCCTATGACATTGGCATAAATCATCGCTTCGCGCACGGCACCCTGCGCCGTCGTCGGATCGATCGACAAGGCACCGATCAGCACTGTAGGCATATTGTTCATGATCGAGGACAACACGGCCGTCAACACGCCGGTGCCCATGGCCGCGCCCCATACGCCATATTGCGCAAAGTGATTCAGCACGCCAGTCAGGTAGCCGGTCAAGCCCGCATTGCGCAAGCCGTAGACGACCAGGTACATGCCCAGGGAAAAGACGACGATTTGCCATGGCGCATTGCGGATGACTTCGCGCGTGGCGATCACATGGCCTTTGGCGGCGACAGCCAATAACAGTGCAGCGCCGACGGCGGCCACGGCACTGATTGGCACGCCCCTACTCTCCAGCCAGAAAAAGCCGATCAGCAGCAGCGCCAGGACCAGCCAGCCGGCTTTGAACGTGGCCATGTCGCGGATAGCGGCGCCGGGGCGCTTGAGTTGGGAGGCATCATAGTCTTGCGGAATGTCCTTGCGGAAAAACCACATCAATGCAAGCAGAGTCGCCGTCACCGCCACCGCGTTGACCGGCACCATCACGGCCGCATATTCGGCAAAGCCGATCTTGAAGTAGTCGGCCGAGACGATATTGACCAGGTTCGACACCACCAGCGGCAAACTGGCCGTGTCGGCGATAAAGCCTGCGGCCATCACGAAGGCCAATGTCGCCCTGGCTGAAAACTTCAGTTCGAGCAACATGGCGATCACAATGGGCGTCAGTATCAGCGCCGCGCCATCGTTGGCAAACAGTGCGGCGACGGCGGCGCCCAGCAGGACCAGCAAGACAAACAGCTTGCGGCCGCTGCCGCCGCCCCAGCGGGCCACGTGCAGTGCGGCCCACTCGAAGAAGCCGGCCTTGTCAAGCAGCAAGCTGATGATGATGACGGCGATGAACGTGCCGGTGGCATTCCAGACGATGTGCCAGACGACAGGAATGTCGGATAACTGGATGACGCCTGCCAGTAGCGCCACTGCGGCGCCGATGGCAGCGCTCCAGCCTATGCCCAGTCCGCGTGGCTGCCAGATAACAAAGATCAGGGTGGCCAGAAAAATCAGGACAGCGGTCAACATGCAAGCGCCTCCTTGAGTGCTGCCGGGGCCAAGCCCCTGGAAACCCCGAAAGCGGCGTCCTGTGCCGCGCCCGTCGCCGTCACATGGCCGCGCTCGCCCACACCCCTGCGGCTAAGGCGCACTGGGCGCGGGTGGGCCGGGGACCTCTCGCCGCCTCGGTACCGCACCCCGGCAGCCTGTTGAAAAGTCGCTTCTGCCTGGATGGCGCGGCAAGAGTTTCCAGTAGGCAAGAAAAGAACGTTCATGAAATTGTCGCAAGATAGGGAACATAAAGCATACCCTTCAACTGAGGGTACGTCGCGGCGCTTGTATACGCGACGGCGCTTTTTCCGATGGCGTTGGGCTCCCGCCTGATCGCGTCTTTTTTCCGGCATGTGCAGTGGCAGGCTGACAGTGAAATGCAGGGGACGATGGCGCAATGCCAAGATGTTCGGCAATCTTCACTGCCGCCATGCCTTGCGGTCCGCTCCGCACAAGCAAACGAAAGACGGCCAAGCGGGATTCCTGCGCAAGTGCCGCCAACGCGGCAATAACATTCCTGGTTTCCATCCACACCCCATTTATTCAATACTTCAATAATAATCGAATTATAAAATTAATGGAAGCCTGTTTTTGTACTGATATACAGCGTGCAAGCCGCTGCCATCCCTTCCCTACATGTTGAGGTGGATCAGTCAAATTTTGCATTGTGTGCAGCAAAATATGAACATTCGCAAGTCGCTGTTCAGCTGGCCTTGCGCGTCGTCAACGGTGGCCTGAAAGTGGGCGACATGGACAGTGCGTGGCCAGGGGACTGTACGCCAAGCAGGCCTCCGGCCAGCCGGCCCAGTCCCCGTCCCCGACCCCGTCCCCTTTTACCGCTGCCCGGCACCTTCAATTTTGATGTCGGTCAGGTAAGAATGGCCTCGACACCAACGCCAAACTTGGTCGGATTAAATTCAATGACTTGATAGCTTGCGATCTGCTCGCGATAGAAAGGATCTTCTGCAAGCACGCCATCGAGTTCTTCCCGGCTCAAGCCTTTCACGAGGATGACACCTCCTGTGCGCGGCATCTGGGGACCAGAAGCTAGAAAAATACCCGCAGCATAATGGCGATCAAGAAACCGCCGATGCTCTTCAAGGTGAGCCTCGATGGCTGCCAGCGGTTGAACGTAATGCAAAAGGACAATGTACATAAGGCTCCAATATTGTCAAAACTCATGGCTATGATAAGCAATCAAGAATGACATCTCAAGCGCTATTGTCGAGAGTCGCAAACCCTTGATTTCCCGTATTGCAGCAGATGACCGGGCAGACCTATCGAAAACCGCGTTCTCAATCAGAGGCAGACGACAGACGGGCACGCCTCCCGTGTGCGCCCGTGCAAGCCCGTGCGCCGTTGACACCCCGCACGGTCTGTCCTATAGTCGCCGGGTTAGTTATAAATGAGAATGAGAATCATGTTCAACCCTATCAAGAAATGGCTCGTATGCCTTCCTCTCGTGGCCGCCAGCCTGTTGCTGGCCGGCGGCGCGCAGGCGCAAGTGGCCGACCAGAGCGCCGGCGCCAAGCAATTGTGGCAATTGATTGACTATGTTGCCGTCGATTACAGCGGCGCCGTCGAGCATGGCAAGGTGGTCAGCGAAGCCGAATATGCGGAAATGCTCGACTTCACGGACAACGCAACGACGCAGATCGGCGCCCTGCGCGCCCACGCGTCGCAGGCTGCCATCGCCGCCGCCATCGCCGAGCTGCGCGCGGCCGTCGTCGCCAAGGCGGATGGCGCGGAAGTCAAGCGCCTGGCGCACCATGCGAATGGCTTGCTGATTGCCGCCTATCCGATTCCCGTGGCGCCGAAAGTGTTGCCCAAGCTGGCGCGCGGCGCGGCCCTTTACGCGGCCCAGTGCGCTTCTTGCCACGGCGTGGCCGGCGGCGGCGATGGTCCGCTGGCGGCCAGCCTGGAACCGAAACCGATCGCCTTCACGGACGGCGAACGGGCGCAGTCGCGCAGCCTGATGGCGCTGTACCAGGTCATTTCGCAAGGCGTGGCCGGCACCTCGATGGCCAGTTTCGGCCAGCTGTCCGACAGCGAGCGCTGGGACCTGGCGTTCTATATTGGCGGCATGTCGCACGACGCTGCCGCTAGCGCGCACGGCGAAAAACTGTGGCAGGACGATCCACGGGCCAAGCAACTGTACGCGGACCTGGCCGCCGTGACGACCCTGACGCAGGAAGCGGCTGCCGCCAAGTTGGGAGCGGACGCGGCGCAAGCCTTGACGGCATATTTGCGCAGCCATCCGGGCCAGGCCGAAGCGCACAAGCCGGCCGGCCTGGCCCTGTCGCGTCTGCGCTTGGCTGAAAGCCTTGCTGCCGTGCACGCGGGTGACCGCGCGGGTGCCACGCGCCTGGGCCTGTCGGCCTACCTGGACGGCTTCGAGCCGATCGAGCCGATGGTCGGCGCGCGCAATAAATCCCTGCTGCTGGCCGTGGAAAACGCCATGCTGGCTTACCGCTCCGCCGTTGCCAGGGGCACGGTGGCCGACGCCGACGCGGCGGGCGAAAAACTGCAACAACTGTTTAGCCATGTGGAAGCGGAACTGGGCGACGCCAAGGCCGAGCCGATGACAACCTTTATCGGCGCCCTGACGATCTTGCTGCGCGAAGGCGTGGAAGCGCTGCTGATCGTGATCGGCATCATCGCCTTCCTGCGCAAGGCCAAGCGCAACGATGTGCTGCCCTATGTGCACGGCGGCTGGATAGGCGCGCTGGTGGCGGGCGGCCTGACGTGGGTGGCGGCAACGTACCTGGTCACCATCAGCGGCGCCAGCCGTGAAGTGAGCGAAGGCCTTGGTTCCGTGTTCGCGGCCTTGGTCCTGCTCAGCGTGGGCCTGTGGATGCACCAGAAGAGCAGCGCCGGGCGCTGGCAAGAGTATTTGCACGAGAAACTCACGGCGGCGATGAGCCGACGTTCCGCCTGGGGACTGTTCGCCCTGGCCTTCATCGCGGTCTACCGCGAAGTCTTTGAAACCGTACTGTTCTATTCCGCCCTGGCGGCAGACGGCAATGGCGGCGCCCTGCTGGGTGGCTTCGTGGTGGCCGTCGTGCTGCTGGTCGTGATCGCCTGGGCCTTGCTGCGCACCAGCGCGCGCATGCCGATTGGCAAGTTCTTCTCGCTGACGTCCGCCTTCGTGGCCGTGCTGGCCGTGATCCTGATGGGCAAAGGCGTGGCCGCGCTGCAAGAGGCTGGCTGGGTGGGCGTGACCCCGGTCGACTTCCTGCGCATCGATCTGCTGGGCATCCTGCCCACGGCGGAAACCTTGCTGGCGCAGGCGACCATCTTGCTCATCATCATCGCCGGCTATGGCTGGAACCGCGTTGCGGCAGGCAGGGGCAAGCTGGCCTGAGCCTGAGCCTGAGCCTTTGGCGTGCCGGCAGGCTAACCGCCCCCGATAGCTGCAGACAGCTGTCGGGGGCGGTTACATTGCGGCTAGTGATCGTGCAAAGTCGCTTGATGTCTTCGTGTGGCTGCGCACTCTTATCCCTGCCAGCCAGATTTCACACACATCGATGCCGGCGATGACAGCTTGCCGCAGCCGCAGTGGCTGGAACGCTGGCGCGAGCAGGGCCAGAAGGGCTTTCAGTTCATCAACTCCCCTGCCCCGCAGCGCCTGCTGGACGCGGGCGTCGACGTGCACAATCTGACAGACGTCGTGCATGACACGCTGGAAGAATGCGACCCGGCTGGCCGCAATGGCTGGCCCCGCTCACTGGAATTGCGCCAGTTCGGAGCCTTGCCGAGCGAGCTGCGGGCGCAGATCAGGAATTGGCTGGCAGAAAAAGCGTGGTCTCAGGCGGCCGTCCTGTGCAGGCCCGCCTTGGACGGCGGGCTGGCGCACTATCTGGCGCGCCAGCTGCTGCAGCTTGCCTTACCAATAACCGAGCACCTTCCACCAGGTCGTGCCGATGATGGCAAAGATCAGCAATTCCACCACGCACATGATGAAGCCGACTCTCCACCAGTTGCCCATCGTCACGAAACCGCTGCCGAAGATGATGGGCGAGGTACCCGTCGCATAGTGCGTCAGGGTCATCATGATGGCCGAGCCGGCCGTCATCATCAGCATGAAGGGCACGTGGTATGCGGACGGAATCAGGTGCATGCCCACCGTCAGGAAGGCCAGCAGCATGGCGCTGATGTGGGCCGTCGTGCTGGCAAAGAAATAATGCGAGAAGACGAACACCAGCACCAGGACGGCGGCGATCGGCAGCCAGTCCATGCCGCTGGCGACGATGGCCGCATTCATGCCGGACGAGAACCAGGCGATCACGCCCGTCTTGTTCAACTGCTCGGCCATCATGACCAGGGCGCCGAACCAAACGAGGGTATCCCAGGCGCTCTTTTCCGACAGCACGTCATCCCAGTCGATGGTACCGGTGATGATCAGCACGAACAAGCCGACGAAGGCCACCACCGTCGCATCAAGCGAAAACGCGGGGCCGAACAGCATGGCAGGCACGTTGGCCCACAGCAAGAGCAGCAAGGCGAAGGTGCCCAGCATGACTTTTTCCGGCGGCGACAGCGGACCCATGCTTTTCAGCTCCGCCTTGGCGTAGGTGACGGCGTCCGGCGTGGCTTTCAGTTCCGGCGGCGAGAGCCAGTAGATAATCAGGGGCATCACCAGCAGGCACACCAGGCCTGGCAGCAGCATGCACAGGGCCCAGGTGGTCCACGTCAGGTGGAAACTCTGGCCGCTGGCCTTGGCCACGAAGTCGACCACCAGGGGATTCGGCGCCGTGGCTGTCAGGAACATGGCTGAAGTGATGGGGTTGGCGTGGTAATTGACGAGGGCAAGGTACGTTCCCACTTTACCTTGCGTGCCCTTGGCCGGGTCCGAATCGAAGGCGTTGGCGATCGATTTCATGACGGGGTGGACGATGCCGCCGCCGCGTGCCGTATTACTCGGCGTAAAGGGCGCCAGCACCAGTTCGCAAATTGCCAGGCCGTAGCCGATGCCCATGGTGCGCTTGCCCAGCAGGGAGATGAACAGCAGGCCGATGCGGCTGCCCAAGCCTGTCTTTTTCAGGCCGCGCGAAATCAGAATCGCCACGACAATCAGCCAGATCAATGGATTCGAGAAACTGCTGAGCGCATCCGTGATCGCGCCCTTGGACGAGGTCGACGTCACTTGTGACAATGACACGATGACGATCGCCATCATGGCCATCACGCCGATCGGCATGACTTTCAGAATGATCGCCAGGATGGTGGTGAGGAAAATCGCCACCAGCCCCCAGGCCTTGGGCGTCAAGCCGTCCGGCGCCGGCAGCAATAGCATGCTCACCAGCAAGGCCGTGCAGATCAGGGCGGGGACGAGGCGGAAGGGGACGGCTTCCTTGAAATGCAGGAACATGTCGCGCACTGTTTTGTACATCTTTATTACCTTTCGCTGTGGGTCAGGCATCCTGGCGGTCGGAATCGTGCACGCAGATTCCTGGGCTGGCAGGCACAAGAAGCGCGCCTGCTGGATGACAGATGCCCAACAATTCTGTTCGGAAATATCATACACGCAAGGCGGCCCGTCCCCGGTGCCATTCGGCGCGGCATTCCCTGCAATTGCAAAATCGTTGACCTGCGAGCGACATGTGTCGCATAATCGCCCCTCATGTCGCCTAAGCCAATGAGGAAGCCATTGCAAGCACGCAACCATCATATCGACGCCCTGCGCGGCGTGGCCATCCTGTGCGTGCTGCTGCTGCACTTTGCCCTCGCCTACGGCCTGAAGAACAGCCCGCTCGAAATCCTGCCCTCCTGGCTGCTGCGTGCCGCCTATCAGGGCAATTACGGCGTGACCATGTTTTTCGTTATTTCCGGCTACCTGATCACCTCGACTTCGCTGCACCGCTGGGGCGACCTGGCGCGCATCGACCTGGCGGCGTTCTACCTCTACCGCATCGCCCGCCTGCTGCCATCGCTGCTGCTGGCCCTGTCCATCATCGTGCTGCTGGGCGTGCTGGACGTGCCCTTCTTTGCCAATTCGGACGGCGGCAAGGACTTGCCAGCCAGCTATTTCATCATCGCCATCGCTTCCGTGCTGACCTTCTGGCACAACGTGCTGATGCAAAGCGCCGGCTATTTTAATTACTGCCTGAACGTGTACTGGTCGCTATCGGTCGAGGAAATGTTTTACTTGCTGCTGCCGTTGTCGTGCCGCATCCTGCGCCGGCGCCACTGGATCATGCTGCTGTGCGGCGCTGCCATCGTGGCCGGGCCCGCCTACCGCAGCCTCCATGCAGACAACGAGATTGACTTCATGTACGGCTACCTTGCCTGTTTCGACGCCATCGCCATCGGCTGCCTGACGGCCCTGCTGACGCAACATTGGCAGCCGGGGCCGCGCGTCGGGCAACTCTTGCGCTGGGCAGCGGGCCTGGTCGTGGCGGCCCTGTACGTGCGCGGCATCGGCGGACATGAAGTCTTTGGCTTCAGCGCGATCGCGCTGGCCAGCGCCGCCTTCATCGTGGGCGCCACGGCCGGACAGGGCCACCCAGGCCCGCTGCAATGGCTGGGACGGCACAGCTATGAGCTGTACCTGTTCCATATCATCGTGCTGGCCACCATGCGCAATCTGGTCGACAAGGCGGGCCTGGGCTACGCGGAGCGCCTGCCGTGGCTGGCGCTCTTCCTGGCTGCGACCGCGCTGGCGGCCGCCGTCGTCGCCCGCTGGGTGTCCGAACCGGCCAATACCACCTTGCGCCGTCGCTTCCGGGGCGCCGCCACGGCCGCGTCTGCAAGCGCGGGCCGCAGCCCTGGAGCGGCCCCTTGAAAAGTGAGCCAGGTCAAGCGCGCGCATCTCCACGGCCCGTTTTCCGGGCAAATTCCAGCCCGTTCTTGCCATCCGCACTATAATGTCGGCACCGCGTGCGGCAGCAATGGCGGCGATAGACGGTAACAATTTCATGTGCAGGCCGGTACAATAGCGTCTGGGCCTCCACAGGGTTTCACTTTTGCCAGCAGTTGCCAGCAACTAACCATTTTTTTGACCAGCCAACAAACACTATGAGTTCGATGAATGAAGAGCGCGTATTAAGCGTGCACCACTGGACGGATACCCTGTTCTCCTTTACCACCACGCGCGACCCGTCGCTGCGTTTCTCGAATGGCCATTTCACCATGATCGGCCTGCGCGTCGATGGCAAGCCTTTGCTGCGCGCCTACAGTATCGCCAGCGCCAATTACGAAGACCATCTGGAATTTTTCAGCATCAAGGTGCCGGGCGGCCCCCTGACGTCGCGTTTGCAACACTTGCAAGTGGGCGATACCGTCATCGTCGGCCGCAAGCCGACGGGCACTCTGGTGTCCGACTACCTGCTGCCAGGCAAGCGCCTGTACATGCTGTCGACGGGCACGGGCCTGGCGCCTTTCCTCAGCATCGTGCGCGATCCCGACATCTACGAGCGCTTCGACCAACTGATCCTCGTGCATGGCGTGCGCCAGGTCGACGAACTGGCCTACCAAGAGCTGCTGGAAGAACACCTGCCGAAGCATGAATTCCTGGGCGAAATGGTCAGCGACAAGCTGCGCTACTACCCGACCGTGACGCGCGAAGACTTCCGCAACATGGGCCGTATTACGGCACTGATCGAGAACGGCAAGCTGGCCGCAGACCTGGGCTTGCCGGAGCTGAACCCGGCCGAAGACCGCGTGATGATCTGCGGCAGCTCGGACATGCTGCGCGACCTGAAAGAAATGCTGGAAGCGCGTGGTTTCAAGGAAGGTAATACCTCGACGCCTGGCGACTTCGTGGTCGAGCGCGCGTTCGCCGAGAAGTAATCCGCATCGCCCCTGAGGCCCGGTGCCGCTGCTTCCTGCGGCGGCAGCGGGCCTTTTTCATTGGTGCTTCAACGGCCTGGCTGCGCGCGCCGTTTGTTCCAGATCAACATGACAATTTCAGCACCGCTCCTGTCGCACGCGGCATGGCCCGCGTGAATGCGGCTGTAGCCAACTTCCTGCCCATGCTCGGAAAGGATCAGCAGCGAAGCGGCGCGTACCCTCATTTCACCTGCGCTCCTGACAGAAATTGTCAGTACTCTTTAGTATGCTTTCGGCACCAGCAGGCTAGCCAGCCTGCAATAATAATCCCTCCAACTGCGACAGGACTTATTCATGACACGTGCCATCACCATTCTGACCGAGAACTTTGCCGATTGGGAAACCGCCCTGATCAATTCCACGGCGCGCCTGTACTACGGCTTTTACACGCAGTTCGCCACCCCGGGCGGCTTGCCCGTCACCTCGTCCGGCGGCATGTTGGTCACGCCACAACTGGCGCTGGAAGATATTGCGCTCGATGATCTCGACTTGCTGATGGTGTGTGGCGGCAGCCACTGGCAAAGCGGCAAGGCTCCCGACCTGGGCCCCTTGCTGCGCGCCGCGCGCGACAAGGGTGTGGTGCTGGCCGGCATTTGCGACGGCACGCGCGTGCTGGCGCAGGCAGGCGTGCTCGACACTGTGCGCCACACCTCCAATTGCGCCGACAACCTCAGTAAGGTCGGCTATGCGGGTGCCGCCCTGTACCAGGACGTGCCCTGGGCTGTGGCCGACCAGCGCATCATCACGGCGCCAGGCACGGCGCCCGTCACCTTCACAAAGGAAGTCTTGCGCGCCCTGGGCATAGACGACGAAAATCTGGCCGCCTACCTGGCCTTGCATGGGGCCGAGCACGGCAAGGCTACGGCAGCCCGCTAGTCAGCGCCCAGCACCCGCAAGCGCGCCACGGCATGCTTGTTGCCCGGGTCGAGTTCCAGCGAACGGCGGTAATGCGTGACGGCCAGCGACTTTGCGCCGTCCGCCTCGTACGCTTCGGCCAGGCTGTCGTAGCCATTCGCGCCTTGCGGATACAGCTGCACACCCAACTGGAAGACGGCAATAGCCTGTTTCGGCTGCTGCCGGCCCAGCAGGCGATAGCCCCAGGCATTCAAGTCGCCTTCGGTGGGCGCCGACAGCCCATGCTGGTGCCGGATGGCAACCAGTTTCTGCTCCAGTCCGTCGAAACCGCCGCTGGACGTGCTTTGCCGCAGCAGGTGCGCGGCATACGCACCGCCGCGCTGCTGGCGCAGGGCGGGAATGTAAAAGCCGGCGATGCTATCGATCAACTGTTCCGGTTGGCCGCCGGCCAGGTTGCTCAGGATGATGACGGCCAGGTCATCGTCCGGATACACATAAAAGGCCGAGCGGGCACCGCCGATGCCAGCCACGGCGCGGTGGCCATCGCGGCCGATGGTGGGCCAGCCCAGCGCCCACGGCGCCGGCTTGCCGTCATTCAAGCTGGTCGGCTGCCATAGCCGTGCCACGCGGGCGGGCGCCAGCAAGCGCCCCGCTTGCAGCGCGATGAGCCAGTTCGCCAGTTCGTCCACATTGCTGTTGATGCCGGCACCGGCGCGCAAGAACACGGGGAAATCTTCGATGACGTTGCGGTAGCCCTTGCCGCCCCGGTCCAGCACGTAAGAACTGGCCTTGTTGGCGACCACGTCCTTCGCATCGCCAAAGCCGCTGTGCGGCATGCCCGCCACGTCAAACTGCCGGTGCTGGACAAAGGTGGTGAAGGGCTGGCCGCCTTGCAGCTCGATCAATTTCGCCAGCAACACATAATTGGTCTGGTTGTAGCGGTAGCGCTCGCCTGGCTGGGCTTCCACAGGCAGCACCTGCACGGCGGTCCACGCCGCGTCGGCGTCATCCGGCTGCGGCCCCACCAGCTTGCCGCTGCGCTGGTCCAGCACATCGGGCAAGCCCGAGGTATGGTTGAGCAATTGCGTCACTGTCACGCCTTGCCAGGCTGCTGGCAGCCCCGTCAGATACCGGTCGATGGGCGCCGCCAGGTCGATCTTGCCCTGCTGTACCAGCTGCATCACGGCCACGCCCGCAAACGCTTTCGTCGCCGAATTGATGGAAAACAGGCTGGCGTCCGTCACAGGCACCCGGTATTGCAGGCTGGCCAGGCCAAAATTGCGTTTTAGTACGACCTTGCCACGCTGTATTACGGCCAGTTGCAATCCTGGAATCTGGCGCTCCTGCATTTCGCTGCGCACGAAGGCGGCAATCTCCTGTTCCACGCGCGACGCCTGCGACTGGCTGGTCGGGGCGGCAGCGGCGGCAATGACGCCAGCGGGGACGGCGGCAAACGCCATGAGAAGCAGGACGGATGGGAGGCGTGGGTTCAAGATGCAGCTTTCGACAGTTGAAAACGGAATCGCAGCATCCCATACCTATTTGTCAACGTCAACGACAATCTTGCCGGTTATACACTTACTCGTCCAGCCACACGTCTTCATAGCCTTCCCTGTCGAGGATAAACTTGGCGCCGCTGGGCAAAGCCAGGTAATCGACCACCTGCGGCAGCATCTCGTGCAGGTGCTCGGCATGCAGGGCCTGGTAAAAGCCGCTTGCATCGTCGTGTTCGCCACAGTGGATGAACCAGCTGATGGTGCCGTTTTCCGGTAGCACGATGCGCGTGCCGTAGATGGGCGACTGCGCCAGGCTGCCGATGGCCAGTGCCACCATGGGCTCCGGCGCCTGCGCCGGAAAGCCGAATCTGTCGCAGATGCGCTGTTGTGTTTCGCTGATCAGTTCAGTCATGCTGTTCTCAGGAGCCGATGTATCGATAATGGAGGCGCAGTGCGCCATCGTGGCCGGACATTTCCAGGTGCAAGGTCGCTTCGCCTGGCTTGCCATCGGCCAGCATGATGCATTCCAGGCCCAGCGGTCCGGCATCGGTGGCATACACATCGACGGCGGGACGCCCGCCCTTGCCTGGCACGAAGGCGAGTGCCAGCGGCGCCAGGGACAGCGCCTGGTTCGCCGCAAAATAGCTGTCAAGCATGTCGACGACCTCCCCGGCAACGCCCGGCGACAAGCACCAGTCGCGTTGCAGCGCAACAGGATCGCGCAGGTCCAGCGTTTGCACGAAGGCTGCCGCCTGCGCGTACGCCTGTTGCCGCAGGCTATCGCTAACGCTCATTTCCATCCTGCATCTCCTCTCTTGTGAACAAGCGCCATTATAGTGTGCGACCTGGTGGGTGGGCCACTGTCGCACTGTCGCCATCACAGCAGTTGCATGACAGTACGGCAACCATATAGAGTAGGCCACAATGAAAAAAACCTACCACGGCAGTTGCCACTGCGGCAGCGTACGCTTCGCAGCCGAGATCGACCTGGCTGCCGCGACCCTGCGCTGCAATTGCTCGTATTGCCTGAAAATACGCTGCTGGGCCAGCCTTGTGCCGCCCACGGCCTTCCGCCTGCTGACCGGCGAAGCGGCCTTGAGCGAATATCGCTTCGGCGCCGGGCGCGAACGCCACTATTTTTGCCGCCACTGCGGCGTGCGGCCGTTCGGGCGCGGCGATTCGCCCCGCAGCGGCCCGTTTGTCGGCATCGGTGTCAACTGCCTCGACGACGCGTCGGTGGACGAACTGGCCCGGGTGCCCGTCACCTTCGTCGATGGCTGGCATGACGACTGGGACAGGCCGCCACAGGAAACGCGGCATCTGTAAATAATGTCATGTAGAAATGGTTATCACGCACCACGGAGTTTTCCTACGTGGCGACAGGGAGTGTCCCTATGGTTAAGCCAGCGTCCGACAGCGAGAATGGGCGTAACGGTGACACGTGGCGCCGGAGGCCAGGCAGGAGCATCTTTAATCCATCCTTACGCCAACCTTGGTGCGGATGATGACGCAGACTAACCATAGGGGTAACGATCATGACTTCAAACAGCGACGACAAAAGCGGTAAGCAGTCGGACAAACAGCAAGCGGACAACCAGCAGTCGGACAAGCAGTCCGGCACCCGCCAGTCATCGGAGCGACTCCCGGGAGGCAAGCAAGAGCAGCATGATGACGCAGGCCGCCAAAGCAACAAGAATGACGGCGACAAGCAATCCGGTTCGCAACAATCGGGACTAGGCAGGAACGCCAGCGAACAATCGGGTTCCGGCACCGGTTCGCGTAGCGGCGCGCATGAGAAGCCTATGGAAACGGGACGTCAAAGTCACAAAAATGATGACAAATCCTGATCGCCAGGTCGTGTGATTGCCGGCAAATATGCCGGGACTCCGCTGCAGCATGGGCCGGTACGCCAGTACCGTGTCGGCCCATGATGACTGCACGGCCAGGCCCGCCCTTTCATGAACGGTGCTACAGGCGACGTGCGAAAGGCCGTTGTCTGGATCGGCATTCTGGGCGATAATTACGCCCATGAACGATACCACTACCTTACCCCCATTGCCCGATCGCCTGTCGATCGACCCTAGCAGCCCCTACCACGTTGCAGCCGTGTTCGAGAACGACGTCGGCATCCGCTTCAACGACAAGGAACGTCTTGACGTGGAAGAATATTGCATCAGCGAACGCTGGATCAAGGTCGCTTCCACCAAGTCGCTGGACCGCCGCGGCCGTCCGCTGCAGATCAAGCTGAAGGGCAAAGTCGAAGCGTTTTACCGCTAAGCAACACATGTAATGTCATCGAGGCCGATTTCCATCGGCCTTTTTTACGTCTGCCAGTATTGCTCAGCCACGTAGCGATCAAGCCGCCGGCGGCGGCTGG
Source organism: Janthinobacterium sp. UMAB-56 (assembly GCF_900095265.1). GTDB lineage: Bacteria > Pseudomonadota > Gammaproteobacteria > Burkholderiales > Burkholderiaceae_D > Janthinobacterium. The sequence continues at coordinate 52,493 of NZ_LT607654.1, forward strand.
AAGGCGCAAAAGCCCGGCCACTGGTCGCGGCTGTCGCACACTTTCAGGCAGCCTTTATTATCCTTGAACGTGGCGACAACCTTGATGGGGAAGCCATATTTTGGCGTGGTGGCCAGGAAGGCGGACGGGCAGCTTTTCTCGTTGCTGAAGCGGAAAGTGATCTCTTCGCGGCGGTCCTTGCGTGCAAATTCCAGCATGAAGGTTTCATTGCTGTTCCATTGCGCCTTGCCAGGCACGCGGAAGCGGTAGCGCGGACTGCCCGGCTGCTGGCCTTCGAGTTTCAGGCCGAAGACGCGGCTGCTGGCCGTGGCCGTCTCGACCTTGGCAAGCGGATACGCGATGGCAAAGATATACGTACCGGCAAAACCCTGGTCGAAGCCGAGTCCCTTCTGGTAGAACGGCACGACGATATGCGGCGCGCCCGAGTATTCCAGGCTGCCATCGGCACGGGCCGAGCTGCGCGACGTCAGCTTGTCATCGGGCGCTTGCCCGAAGACCACGTCCAGTTCCAGCAAGGCTTGTTGCTTGTCGATATCTTGTGCCAGATAATCCTTGGGGAACATTTCGCCGTGCACGCAGCCGGCCAGCAAGGAGGCGGCGAGGCAGCCGGCGAGGAGTTTGGGTCTTGTCATGGCTGTTTTCCTTCTGGCGGCGTGGAACTGAGGCCCAGCCCCGTCACTTGCCAGCCATTCTTGCCTTGTTTCCATTGAAATTGCTGGCCGAACCAGGCCAGTTCCAGCTCGCGCCGGATGCGGTTCGAATCCGTGCGGCCCTGGCGCGCCTTGATGGCGGCGCCCGCCTGTTGGGAAGCGGCCTCCGAGATCGGTTTCAGCCACCGCTGATACGTGTCGGGCGGCAAGGCCAGCACGCCGGCGACGCCATCGTCCCGCGTGGCGACGATGATTTGCAATTTGCTCAACTTCCTGGCGAGGTAGGCGCCGCGCCGCCCGTCGGGCGACACGGAGACCAGCATGGCGGGCGCGTAATCGCCAGTGACGCTACCAGGCACGTCAAACCACAGCAATTCGCCGGTGCCCGTATCGAGCGCGCGGCCGTCGCGGGCAAACAGCAGCACCTCGCTGCGGCCCGGCTGCGGCACGCCCCATTCGGGGTCGCGCTCCGTGCGCACCATGCTGTCGCGCTGCATGGGACTGATGGGGCGCATCAGCGGCTCGCCATTTTGCACGCCGATGAGTATCGTGCCCTGGCCCGTGTAGCCCTTGCTAAACGCCAGCAGCATGGGCTGGCCTTCGCGCGTCGCTTTCAGCGGGCGCACTTCCACCACTTCGCGGGCGCCGCCGGGCCAATAGCCGTGCTGGCGGAAAGACAAGGTGACGAGCGAGTCGTGACGGTCGTTGGTGACGGCGAAGTCGCCGTATTGTTTCGTCACCGGCACATACGGCGCTTGCGCCTGCGCGGCGGGCCAGATGGCGGCAAGCAGGCTGGCTGCAAGCGCCAGGCGGTGCAGGCGGAAAGAAAGGGACAGCATGGCATCCTGTAAAGGTCGCACTGAGCGAAGGATGAACATCATAAACGATTCATTCCCAGCAACACTGTCCGATAGAAAACCTCAATGCCGCTGGATTTCGATCAGCTCGATTTCGAACAGCTTGGGCCACAGCTTGCCCGTGACAAACAAGCGCTTGCCGCGCGCATCCCAGGCGATACCGTTCAGCACGGCATCGGGATTGGCGGTGCCGCGCTGTGCGGGCGGCAGCAAGCCCGTCAGGTCGATCCAGCCGATCACTCTACCGCTGGCCGGGTCAATGCGGGCGATCACGTCAGTGCCCCACACATTGGCAAACAGTTCGCCGTCGACCATTTCCAGCTCGTTCAGGCGCTCGATGGGGCGGCCTTCCCCCTTCACGTCGAAACGGCGCACTTCCACCAGGGTTTTCGGATTGAGCACGCGGATGGCAGCGCTGCCGTCGCTCATGTAGACGAATTTGCCATCGCTGGCCAGGCCCCAGCCTTCGCCCTGGTAGCGAAAGGTCCGCTTGAGTTTGAAGGTTTTCTGGTCGAACACATAACCGGTCTGCGAAATCCAGGTCAAGGCAAGGATCTCATCGCCCACGTCCGTGATGCCTTCGCCGAATACTTTTTTATCAAACATGCTTTTTTGCAGCACTTTACCCGTCGTCAACTCCACCTTGCGCAGCGAGGACTGGCCGTTCTGGCCCGTGCTTTCATACAGATGGCCATCCTTGAACAGCAAACCCTGCGTGAAAGCCTGTGGGTCGTGCGGATAGCTATTCTTGACGAAATAGCCATACACGGGAATGGCGGCCTGGGCGTAGCCCATTTCGCTCATCAGGCCCACGGTGCATAACAATCCCAGCAGCAGCGAGCCGGCGCTGCGTTTGATTTTGGCTGTAACCTTGGCGTTGACGTTGATGTTCATCTGGTCGGGCGGAAGTGGAGGACTGCCTATTGTAATCGCGCGGCGTCCACCATGTGCGTCCTGACGAGGTCAAGCCAGGCCCGCGCGGCGAACGACAGCCGACCGCCTCGGCGCCAGGCCAGCATCAGATTCCACTCCACGGGCGGGCCGGCCAGGGGAATCACGGCAAACTGCGCTGGATCGAGCGTGTCGCAATACATCTTTGGCAGCAGGCAAATGCCGACGCCCAGCCGCACCAGCGAGGCAATGAAATCCCACTGGCCGCTGCGGCCCGTGATGCGCGGCGCGAAGCCGGCCCGCTGGCAGGCAGCGTGCACGATGTCGTTGAGGGCGAAAGCGGCGCCATAAAAGATGAAGGGGCTGTCGGCCAGCTCGGCGAGGGCCACCGAGGAGCGCCCCTGCCATGGAGAAGCGGGAGCAGCAAGCAGGCACAGGGGCGAGCGCACGAGGGGCAAGGCTTCGAAATCCTGCCAGGTGGCTGCATTGCCCGGGTAATCGAGCATGGTGCCCAGTTCCACCGTGCCGTTGCGCAAGTCGCGCTCGATGGCTTGCGTGCCGCTCTCGTACATTTTCAGTTCGATGCCCGGATAGCGCTGGTGGTATTCGGCCAGCCACGGCGCCAGGGTGGAATGGGTCTGCGGCGACACGCCGACGCGCAATTCTCCCCGTTCCAGCTCTTGCAGGTCGCGCAACTCCACCTTCAGTTCCGCATGCAGGGCCAGCAGTTCATGCGCGCGCGACAGCACCACCTTGCCCGCGTCCGTCAGCGTAAAGCGCTTGCCCGCGCGGTCCAGCAAGGCCAGGTCGAGCGACTGTTCCAGCTGGGCGATCATCTTGCTGACGGTGGGTTGCGTCACGTGCAGCCTGGCGGCGGCGCGCGTAAAACTGTTCTGTTCGACCACTTCGACGAAGTAGCGCAGGGAGCGGATATCCATGATGCATTCCAAAATCGAATGATAATCATAAGTTTAAGTCATTTTATCTTTTGATGTGTAGTCTCTACAATGAAAACCTCCCCAGCCGCTAGAAAGCCCGCCGTGAAAGCCCCAGCCTTGCCGCATGCCATCCATTCCGCCGCTCTGCCTGCCATCCCTGCCTGGCGCCAGCCCGCGCAGACTGTGTGGCAGGTGGGCATCTTGATTGCCGCCTGGTGGCTGGCCGACGAAGCCGCCTCCGCCCTGCACTTGCCGTTTTCCGGCGGCGTAGTGGGCTTGTTCGTGCTGGTGGCCCTGCTGCTGTCAGGCTGGGTGCGGCCCGCCGCCATCGAACTGGGCGCGAACTGGCTGCTGGCCAATATGCTGCTGTTCTTTATTCCGCTGGTCGTATCCGTGGTGCAATTTACACAGCTATTGAAATCGCAGGGCGTGATGCTGTTCGTGAATATCGGCCTGGGCTTTGCCTGCGTGATGCTGGCCACGGCGTTGACGGTGGAATGGGTGTGCCGATATGAGCGCAAGCTGCGCCTGCAAAAACTCGTGCGCCAGCGCACAGCCAGGGCGGCAGCATGAGCACTTTGGTCCTGTCCCTGCTGTTTTTGCTGCTGACCCTGGTGCTCTTCTATGCCAACCAGGCAGTGCACCGCCGCCACCCGCATTTTTTACTGACGCCCGCCATCTGCACCTCGGCGCTATTGATCGTCATCGTGCAAGCCACCTCGACGCCGTTCGCCACCTATTTCGGCGAGACGCGCTGGCTGCCGTGGCTGCTGGGCCCGGCCACCATCGCCTTCGCGCTGCCCATCTTCCAGGAGCGCAAGCTGATTCGCAAGCACTGGCTGGCCTTGTCGCTGGGCAGCTGCGCCGGCATCGTCGCCTCCGTGGCCGCCACCCTGCTGCTGGACCGCTTGTTGGGCGTGCATGGTGACATGGCGCGCAGCTTGCTGGCCCGTTCCGTCTCGACGCCATTCGCGCTGGAAGCGTCGCGCCACATGGGCGGCTCGGCACAGCTGACGGGGATTTTTGTCGTAATGACGGGCTTGTTCGGCTTGATGCTGGGCAAACCCTTGTTAAAACTGCTGCCCTTGCGCATGCGCATCGCCCGTGGCGCGCCGTATGGCGCGGCGGCGCACGGCTTCGGTCTGTCCGTGGCGCGCCGCGTGGGCACCGAAGAAGGCGCCGTGGCCAGCCTGACGATGATTTTCTCGGGCGTCGTGACGGTGCTGCTGGCGCCGCTGCTGGGGCATCTTCTGGGCTAGCGGTCCGCATGCAGCGCCTGCATGCCATGCACGATCAGGTCGATTCCCGCCAGAAAATCCTCCTGGTCGTCGTGCGCGCGCAACTGCCCCGCCACCTTGCGGGCAAACGGAAATGCCTGCGCATCGAGGCGTGACCACGCGCCCGCCATGCTGTCGAGGAAATGCGCACGCTCCAGGCCCTTTTCCCTGGCGATGACGGCATTGGCCGCATTTTGTCCGCTCACGCCCAGCAAATAGTTCAACAAGGTGCATGCCGCCAGCCATTGCCTGTGCTGCGGCACGCCCAGGGCATCCACTTGCTGGCCCAGTCGTTCCAGAATGCGCACGGTGGGCAGCTGGCCCGGCGCGCGCGACAGGGCCGAGCCCAGCCACGGATGCGCATCCATCGCCTCGAACATGGTCAGCGCCACGGCGCGTATGCCCGCCTGCGGCGTAGCGCCAAACGGGGCGGCCTGCATGGCGCGGGCGACGATGGCGTCGCTGGCGGCCGTGAACAAATCATCCTTGTCGGCCACGTGCCAGTAGATGGCACCCGCGCCCGTCGCCAGACGCGCGGCCAGGGCGCGGAAGGTCAGGCCGCCCTCGCCGGCCGTATCGAGCAAGGCAATGGCGGCATCGATGATGGTGTCGCGCGTCAGAGCATCGGCGCGTCGTGGTGGGTACGCTACAGTATTGGGCATCGCTTATCTTGACACAGATGCCAGCTTGCCGCAAAATTCTTGTGGAACGCTGTTCCAATAACATTTTGAAAACGACCTTCAAGGATGACCATGCATATCGCCATCATCGGCGCAGGCCTGGGCGGGCTGATGCTCGCCCGCGTGCTGCACGTCCAAGGCATCGCCGCAACCGTGTACGAGGCCGATGCGTCACCGCAGGCGCGCCGCCAGGGTGGCCTGCTCGATATCCACGAGGAAAGCGGCCAGCAAGCGCTGCGGGCGGCTGGCCTGCATGACGCCTTCCGCGCACTCATCCATGCGGGCGGCGAGGCCAGCCGCGTGCTCGACCTGCACGGCACCGTTTTGCTCGAAGAGGGGGGCGATGGCACCGCTGGCCGTCCGGAAGTGGCGCGCGGAGAACTGCGCCGCATCCTGCTCGATGCCTTGCCTGACGGGTGCGTGCGCTGGGGCCATAAATTGACCAGCGTCGCAACGATGGGCGGCGGCCAACACATGCTGAGCTTTGCAAATGGCGCCACGGCAACGAGCAACCTGCTGGTGGGCGCGGACGGCGCCTGGTCCAGGGTGCGGCCCCTGCTCTCAAGCGCGCAGCCCGGGTACAGCGGCATTGTCTTCATCGAAACGTATCTGTTCGACAGCGACCGTCGCCACCTGGCCAGCGCGCAAGCCGTGGGCGCGGGCGCCCTGTTCGCGCTGGCGCCGGGAAAAGGCATCCTGGCGCACCGGGAAGCCGATGGCGTGCTGCATGCGTATGTGGCCTTGAGCAAGCCGGAAGAATGGCTGGCCGGCATTGATTTTGCCGATCCCGCCGCCGCCCGGGCTTGCATCGCCGCGCAATTTTCCGGGTGGGCGCCCGCGCTGACGGCCCTGATCACGGACGCGGACACGCCGCCCGTGCCACGCCCCGTGCATCTGCTGCCCGTTGACCACCGCTGGCAACGCGTGTCGGGCGTGACCTTGCTGGGAGACGCTGCTCATTTGATGGCGCCGGTCGGCGAAGGCGCCAACCTGGCCATGCTCGATGGCGCCGAGCTGGCGCAGGCGCTTGCCACGCAGCCGGGCGACGTCGACGCGGCCCTGCTGGCGTATGAAGCGGCGCTGTTTGCGCGCAGCAGCGTGGCCGCAGCGGAGTCCAAGCGCATCCTGCACCTGTGCGTTGGCGACGAGGCGCCGCACAGCCTAGTCCGGTTCTTTGCCGGCATTCAAGACGAAGGCCCGGCGCGGGAAGTGTAAGAGGCAGCGGTGAGGCGCGGCACCAAAGCCCCACGCCAGCGGCCTTTATCGGGGATAATACGCATTTCCCCATTCCAAGCAGCCGCGCCACGATGAAATACCCTGCAGTCCTGCCTTTCAGCGACATCCTGTCCCGCTTGCACGCGTTCGATGCCATCATCGACGTGCGCAGCCCGTCCGAGTTCGCGGAAGACCACTTGCCGGGCGCCATCAACCTGCCTGTGCTCGATGACGAGCAGCGTGTGCGCGTGGGCACTTTATACAAACAGACCAGCGCCTTCGAAGCGAAGAAACTGGGTGCGGCGCTGATCGCGAAAAATATCGCGCGGCATATCGAAGAAGGTTTTCTTGCTCATCCGCATTCATGGTCTCCGCTCGTCTATTGCTGGCGCGGCGGCAACCGCAGCGGCGCCATGGCGCATATTCTGGCGCGCATCGGCTGGCCCGTCACTCAGCTCGACGGCGGCTACAAGGAATACCGGCGCCATGTGAATACCGAACTGGCTACCCTGCCCGAACGCTTCGACTTTATCAATGTGCTGTGCGGTCCCACGGGCAGCGGCAAGAGCCGCTTGCTGCAGGTGCTCGACAAACAAGGCGCGCAAGTGATCGACCTGGAAGACCTGGCGGCCCATCGCGGCTCCGTGCTGGGCGGCTTGCCAGACGCGGACCAGCCCTCGCAAAAAGCGTTTGAAAGCGCGTTGTGGCAGCAACTGCGCCATTTCGACCCGCAGCTCCCCGTGTTCATCGAGTCCGAAAGCAAGAAAGTGGGCCGTTTGCGCGTGCCCGATGCGCTGATGGACAAGATGCGCGCGGCCGACTGCACCGACGTGCGCCTCGCCACCGACCAGCGCGTGCAATTGCTGATGCAAGACTATGAACATTTCGTCGGCGACGCGCAGCGCCTGAATGTGCAGCTGGCGCTGTTGACGCAGCTGCATGGCAAGGAGAAAATTGCCCACTGGCAGCAACTGGCCACAGCGGGCCGCATGGCCGAGCTCGTGGAAGCGTTGCTGGTGCAACATTACGACCCCGTGTACCGGCAATCGATCGCCCGCAACTTCAGCCGCTACGCGCAGGCCACGCCGCTGGTCTTGCCCGATATTTCAGAACATGCCTTCGAGCAAGCCGCGCGCGCATTATGTGCTATCGTCGGCCAACCCCGTACCGCCAGTGCCGCGTGATGCCTGGCTTGCCACCTAATTACTTAATTCAGCAGGATGACGACCATGTCCGATAGCGCAGCAACACCAGATACACCGATCCGATTGACCGAATTTGCCCATGGCGGCGGATGCGGCTGCAAAATTGCGCCCGGCGTGCTGGCCGACATTTTAAAAGGCAGCGGTGGCTTTCCCCTGCCGAAGGAATTGCTGGTCGGCATAGAAACCTCCGATGACGCGGCCGTCTACCAGCTCAACGACGAGCAGGCGCTGATCGCCACCACGGATTTCTTCATGCCCATTGTCGATGACCCGTTCGACTTTGGCCGCATCGCCGCCACCAACGCCATTTCCGACGTGTACGCCATGGGTGGAACGCCCATCATGGCGCTGGCCCTGGTGGGCATGCCAATCAATAAATTGCCAGTGGAAACCATCGGCCGCATATTAAAAGGTGGCGAAACTATCTGTGCCCAGGCCGGCATCCCCATCGCGGGTGGCCACACCATCGACTCCGTCGAACCGATCTACGGCCTGGTCGTGCTGGGCCTGGTGCATCCCTCGCAAGTCAAACGCAACGCGGGCGCACGCACCGGCGACAAACTGGTGCTGGGCAAACCGATCGGCGTGGGCATTTTGTCCGCCGCGCTGAAGAAAAATGCGCTGGACGCGGAAGGCTACGCTTCTCTGATCGATAACACCACCAAATTGAATACCCCGGGCAAGAAACTGGCCCTGCTGGACGGCGTGCATGCGCTGACGGACGTGACGGGCTTCGGCTTGCTGGGCCACACGCTGGAACTGGCGCGCGGCGCGAAGTTGCAGGCGCGCATCGCCATGCACGATGTGCCGCTGCTGCCGCAGGTGCAGCAACTGGCGCAGAATGGAAACATCACGGGCGCCTCCAGCCGCAACTGGCAGGGCTACGGCGCGCAAGTGGCGCTGGACGACAGCCTCAGCGCCATCGACAAGGCGATCCTGACGGATCCGCAAACGGCCGGCCCCCTGCTGGTGGCTTGCGCGCCGGAAGCCGTCGAGCAAGTGCTGGCGATTTTCCGCGCCGAAGGCTTTGGCGACGCCGTCGTCATCGGCGAGATGTTGGAAGGCACGACCGGGGTTTCCGTAATCTAATGAATATTTTTTGCAAAGGCAGTCCCATGACCATGTTCTCCAACTCATCGAACAAGTTTCCCGCCATCCTGGCCACCGTCGCCGCCACCCTGGCCATCCACAGCGGCCTGGCGCAAGCCCAGCAAGTGCTGCGCGTGTCCGCCATTCCCGACGAAGCGCCGACAGAATTGCAGCGCAAGTTCAAGCCGCTGGGCAGCTATCTGGAGAAAAAGCTGGGCATGAAGGTGGAATTTACGCCCGTCACCGATTACGCGGCCTCCGTGGAAGGCTTGATCAACCACAAGCTGGACATGGTCTGGTTCGGCGGTTTTACCTTCGTGCAAGCGAACGTGCGCAGCGGCGGCAAGATCGTGCCCCTGGTACAGCGCGAAGAAGACACGAAATTCCGCTCGGTGTTCGTCACCACCAGCAAGGACATCAATCAGTTGTCCGACTTGAAAGGCAAGAATTTCACGTTCGGCTCGGAATCGTCGACCTCCGGCCACTTGATGCCGCGTTACTACTTGCTGGCCGCCAAGATCAATCCGGACACGGACATGAAGCGCATCGCGTTTTCCGGCGCGCATGACGCCACCGTGGCGGCCGTTGCCGGCGGCAAGGTCGATGCGGGCACCTTGAACATTTCCGTGTGGGAAAAGCTGGTCGAAGCGAAAAAGGTTGACCCAAGCAAGGTGCGCGTGTTCTACACGACGCCCGGCTACTACGATTACAACTGGAGCGTGCGCGCCGACATGAACCCTGTCATGCGCCAGAAGCTGACGGACGCCTTCCTGGCGCTGGACCCTTCCACGCCGGAAGGCAAGGAAATCCTCGACCTGCAGCGCGCCACCAAGTTCATCCCGACTAAGGCCGAGAACTACAAGGATATCGAAGCGGCTGCGCGCGACGCGAAGCTGTTGAAATAATTTCCTCGTATTCAGCATCAATCAGGGGTCAGACGGTGGCGCCGAGTCCCGCGCGGGGAATACGTCCCAATGGGACGTATTCCGATCACGAAGCGACTGACCCCAGCCCTCATTTGCAACGAAACATCGCATGACATTCCAACTCCACAAGGTCAGCGTCCACCACGCGGGCGCCGCCGGCAATGCGCTGGCCCTGCGCGACCTGGACCTGGTCGTGGCCCAGGGCGAACAGATCGCCCTGATCGGCCCCTCGGGCGCCGGCAAGACCAGCTTGCTGCATACGCTGGCCTGCGCGCTGCGCCCAGCGTCGGGCAGCTTGAACATACTCGGCAGTTCTCCCTGGCAGATCGGCAGCGCCGAGCGTCACGCCTTGCGCGCGCGCCTGTTCCTGGCGCCGCAAACGCCGCCCCTGCCGCCGCGCCAACGGGTCGTCAACGCCGTGCTGGCGGGCCGCTTGCCGCAATGGAGCGTGTGGACCGCCATCCGCTCCCTGCTGGCGCCCGTCGACCCGCGCGCCGCGTGGGAGGCTTTAGGCAAGTTCAACCTGCAAGATAAATTGTATGCGCGGGTCGACCGCCTGTCCGGCGGCGAACGCCAGCGCTGCGGCATGGCCCGCGCCCTCGTGTCGAATGCACAAGTGTTCCTCGTCGATGAACCTCTGTCGGCGCTCGACCCCACGCTGGCTTTGCAGACGATTGAGGTGCTGCAAGCGGAGGCGCGCGCGCGCAAGGCTACCTTGATTTGCAGCCTGCACCAGGTCGAGATCGCCCGCGCCTGCTTCACGCGCATCGTCGCGCTGCGCGATGGCAAGATCGTCTTCGACTTGCCCAGCGCAGAGGTCAGCGACGTCATGATAGCGCAGTTGTACCGCAACAAGGCCGATGCCGCACCGCAGTTCGAGGCGGTGGAAGCGAACCTGGACGCGGCGAGGCCCCTTTGCTGAAGAGCGCCCACGCCGCGCTGCCGCGCGACCCTGCCTGGCGCGGCCGCCTGATCGGCGCCGCCATCCTCCTCATCGTGCTGTGGCCGATGCTGGTGCAGGCCGAATTCAAACCATGGATTTTATTCGATGCGCAAAGCCTGGCGGCCACCTGGCAATTCCTGGCCAGCTTCGTGCCACCGGCCCACTCGCTGGAATTCCTGCAACTGGTGGCCATTTCCAGCTGGGAAACCATCGCCATGGCGACGGCCGGCATGGCGCTGGCCATGCTGGGTGCGATTCCCCTGACCCTGCTGGTGACGGAGCGCCTGTCGATTTCGCGCATCGGCTCTGGCCAGGTGTCGCCGCTGGCCGCCAGCGTGCGCCACGCTGTCCGTGCGCTGCTGGTGCTGCTGCGCAGCGTGCCGGAACTGGTCTGGGCCTTGTTATTGGTGCGCATCGTGGGCCTGGGGCCGACGGCCGGCGTGATCGCCATCGCCCTCACCTATTGCGGCATGCTGGGCAAGGTGTATGCGGAAATCCTCGAATCATCGGATGCGTCGGCCTGCAATGCCTTGTTGCACAACGGCAGCGGCCGCTTGCAAGCCCTGTTGTTCGGCGCCTTGCCCGAGTCGGCCGCCGAACTGGTGTCGTACACGATATACCGCTGGGAATGCGCGATCCGCGGCTCCGTCGTCATGGGCTTTGTCGGCGCGGGCGGCCTGGGCCAGCGCATGGATGAATCGATGAAGATGATGGCGGGCAATGAGCTGGCCACCATGCTGATGGTCTTCGTGCTGCTGGTGGCGGGCGCCGATGCGGTCTCGGCCATGCTGCGCCGGAGGCTGGCATGAAGCAAGAGTCCACGTTTCTGCCCATCCCTGCCCCAGTGCGCTGGTCGACCTGGGCCTTGCTGGCCGCCTTGCTGCTGCTGGTCATCGCCAGCTTTGCCAGCCTGCACCTGAAATGGGGCGAGTTCTTCAGCGCCGATGCAGTACGTACGAGCGCCGATTTCCTGCACGGTTTCGCCCCGCCTGAACTGGCGCCCAACTTTTTGATGAAGGTCGGCGTCGCCACCTTCGAAACGCTGGCCATGTCGGCCATCGGCACGCTCATTGCCGCACTCCTGGGTGCACTGCTGGCGCTGCCTGCCAGCGGCCGCTTCGGTAAGCTGGCGCGCAATGCCACGCGCGCCATCTTGAACGTGCTGCGCTCGATCCCGGAGCTGGTGTGGGCCTCGATTCTGCTGATCGCCGCCGGCCTGGGGCCGTTCGCGGGCACGCTGGCGCTGGCGCTGCACACCGTGGGTGTGCTGGGGCGATTGTTTGCCGATGCCTTCGAGAATTGTCCGCCCTTGCCTGCCGCGACTTTGCGCATCAATGGCGCCCGACCCGCAGTGGCTTTCCTGTATGCGACCTTGCCGCAATGCAGCCCGCAGATGATGTCCTACACCTTGTACCGCTGGGAAAACAATATCCGCGCCGCCGCCATCCTCGGCGTCGTCGGTGCGGGCGGCCTGGGGCAGATGCTGAAATACCATTTGTCGCTGTTTCAGATGCCAAGCGCCGCCACCGTCATTGTCGCCATGCTGTTGATGGTGGCCGCCGTCGATGGCCTCAGCTATGTGCTGCGCCGGGCCATGACACGTTAACGTTTACTTTTCACAAGGAGCTCCCATGGTAGGCTGGTGGACCATCATCTCGACACAAACGCCCGAACAACTGGCCGATATGACGAAAGTCAACAAGGAAGCGTTCCTGGCCACTTGGGAAGCGGGCCTGTTCGGCGCGGACTGGATCGCGCAATTGTGTGTGCAAGGGAAGGCGACCCAGCTGGCGTTCAACGGCTTTCCCAACCGCTACACGGCCCAGCTAGAGGTCATCGCGCCCCTGCTGCTGGCGGGCATTGCCGAGGCGCAAGATGGTGAGTTTCCACAAGATGAGCTCACGGGCTGGCCCGGCAGCATCAGTGTGCACGGGGAGCGTATCGCCGCCTGCGCGCCGGGACAACTGTTGACGATTGAAGTGTGGGACCAATCTTAAGTTGCGCGCAATCAATACCATGGCAGCGATGCTGTTAATATTGCCAAATACATTCGTCGCCTGCCTTGTCGCGTAAGGAATCCTGAAGGTTTGAACAATATTATCATCCGCCCCACCCTCGTCGCCGACTGGCCTGCGCTGAAAGCCACGCGCCTGGCCGCCCTGCTCGACGCCCCCACGGCCTTCGGCGCCAGCCACGCCAGCGCGGCCAGCCTTTCCGATGCCGACTGGCAGCAGCGCGCCGTCAGCACGCCACAGCGCACGTTTTTCCTCGCCTTTGATGGTGCTCTGGCCATCGGCCTCGCCGCGCAAGTAGTGGCCAACGATGGTGTATGCCACCTGATCGCCATGTGGGTAGCCCCCCCCTATCGGGGCATGGCCGTGGCACAGGGCCTGGTCGATGCCGTGAAACAATGTGCCGTCGGCAACGGCCACGCGCGCCTGGTGCTCGACGTGGCATCCGAAAATGCACGCGCGGCCGCGTTTTACGAGAAACAAGGCTTTGTCTTTTTACCGGAATGGGAAGCGCTGGAAAGCCATCCGCATATCCGGGTGCAGAAGATGGAGTGGCGGGCACCTGCATAGCTAAAACATGTGAAAGATGAAACGCGATGCGACGAGCTATTGCGACACTCCTGATACTCGGTGCCCTTGTTGGAAAAGTGAACGCGGAGAATATTCCAGATAGCGTACTTGCATACGCCAGTGCTTACGCTCAGACACAGGCGGCGGACAAGCAACTGCCCGCCTCGCCCACGCCGCCAGTTGAATACGCGCAGTCGTTCTTGCGGGGCTTGATTCATCCAACGGGCCGCTTATTGACGCAATCGGCACCTAGGCGTGATGCCTACACGAATGCTCAACGCTATTGGCGCGACCATCCGTCCGAACGGGCCAGCATCATGGCAGGCTATGGCTAGCGTGCCATCGAGTGCGATGGCGTCTGGTCGCGGGGCTTTGAAAGGAGCAGTCTCGCGTGCATATAGTCGCTTATCCCGGTCCCGAAGATCATTATGGCCATCTGGGCAGGTTGGAACACGAGGTGTTAGTCGTCTCGGCTAACGCCGCGAAAACCGCAGTTCATTGATGGCAAATCCGGAAAACAGCGATTTCAAGCATTCCATTCGTCCGAATTGACACTCTGTCTTAAAAACCTCCTGGCGCGTCTGTCTTTTTCTATACTCGTGCCAAGGTTGACGTGACAAGCAATGACTTGAGAGGCAAATAAATAAGATGAATATGCGCGCGATAGCGGCTCTTCTGCTGTGCTTATATGGCGCTGCAGTACAGGCCCGGGCGGACACCGCGCCAGCCATGGAACCATCCGCACTGGATGCGGCGGCGTCCGTTGATGTCAAAGGCATGCGGGACCCGGACTGGAAACCCTACAGTGCCATGCTCAAGGGCGTCAAACGCTACGAAGAAAAGCATGCTCTGGCGCCTGGCGCGCAGCTGCGCTTCATCCTGCAGCCACGCCATGCCGATGTCGACATGCACGCCATCGCGCTCAGGCTGGAAAGCGACGAGGCGGGTATGCCAATACCGCTGGGGGAACGCAATATCTTCAGCTTGCCCGTCGAACTGGGCCCTCTGTATGAAAAGGCCGAGCTGACCCTGAACCGCAAGGCGGGGTCGGTCCGGTGGCTTCCCTACGTCAGGAGTGCCGCGACCAGCGACACGATCCGCCGCCTGGGCGACCTGCGGCTGACCTGCGAAGTCCATTGGGCCATCGACAAGGAGACCTTGCCTTTTGCGATGCGCACCGCGATGGGCGCTTTGGGTGGGCCGTGCAATTTCGTCTCGCAAAAGGGAACCTACAGCTTTGCCGAAGCGCGGCGCATCGTTGCTGCGACGATCAGCTTCGACGGAAAAAGCGCGCCCGTACCCTTCAGCGGCTTCTCGTTCACGCCGCCATTGCGGGAGCAGGACTGGAGCGATGACAGTACGATCGAACTGACATTCGAAAACGCGAAGTAAGGCAATGTATTCCTGGCGGCATGGCATCAACTCGCGTGCCATCGGCCTTTTCATCTGCAAAATAGCGAATGCGCGTCAGGCGACGGCGGGCTTGATATATCGGACTTTGATGTTGGCGATGGTGTTTATTACCAACTAAATATTTTCTCGTTACGATGTGTGAATATCGGATGCGCTATTTAGTGCAAACTCCTGTACATATAAAATCAGGAGCTAGTCCATGGCCCGTACAAACAGTCTGCCCGCGCGTCTGTTGGACTCAAGCTTCCAGCGCTTTTCCTTGTTGCCGCTGATGATCACCTTCGTCGTCTTGGTTTGCCTGTCGATTCTTGCGACTCAATTCTGGATGAGCTTGCGCGCAAGAGAGGTGCAACTGAGTGAAGGTGCAGCGGCGAGCGCCAACCTGGCTCAGTCCGTTGCTCAGCACGCATACGACACGATCAAGGAGGCCGACACCTTGCTGGTTGGGCTGGTTGAGCGCATAGAAACGGACGGCGTCTCAAATCTGGAGCTTTCGCGTATTCATAAATTGCTCGTTACACGCGTGAGCGAGTTGCCGCAGTTGCATGGGATATTCATCTATGCAAAGGATGGCAGTTGGCTGGTCAATTCCCAGGATGTTCTTTTGAAGAATCTGAATAATTCGGATAGAGATTACTTCAAATACCATCAATATAATAGTGATCGCGGCCCGCATATAGGGCCGCCTGTGCGTAGCAGATCAACAGGCACCTGGATTATTACGGTGTCGCGCCGGATCAATCTTCCCGACGGGAGTTTCGGCGGGGTTGCTCTTGCAACAATTGATATGCAATATTTTAAGTATTATTACAATAAGTTTTCCATAGGCGATCAGGGTGCTATTTTCATTGCCAATAGCAATGGTGTACTTTTATTGAGAAGACCATTTGATGAAAAGGCCCTGGGAAAGGACATATCAAAGTTGCCCGTATTTGATATCTATTTACCCAAGGGACCGACTGGAACGGCTGTCATAAAATCGGGTCAGGATGGTGTGACACGAATTAATAGTTATAGAAGAATCGATAAGTATCCATTGGTGGTTTCTGCCGCGCTGGCAAAAGATGAGGTTTTAGCAAATTGGCGCGCTGATGCCTATTTCCATTTTATGGTAGGCGGGATGTTGGTAGTGCTCATTGCCTTTCTAGGCTATCGTATGGTGAGACAGATCAATCGCCAATCGCAAGCTGAACAAGAACTCATACTCGCCGGCATTGAATTGGAAGGAATAAATGAAACTTTGTCGCGACTTGCGAGCCAGGATGGACTGACAGGACTCGCGAATCGGCGTCATTTTGATGAATCACTGATGGGCGAGTTTAATCGCGCGCGGCGCGGCGAAAGCTTGCTAGGATTAGTGATGATTGATGTTGATTATTTTAAGCAGTATAACGATATCTATGGTCATGTAGCCGGCGACGAGTGCTTAAGAAAAATTGGCAAGGTGGTGACCTACAGCATGCGCAGGCCTGGGGATCTTGCAGCTCGCTACGGCGGTGAAGAGATGGTGGTTTTACTGCCAGGAACCGATCTCGCCGGTACATTGGCCGTTGCAGAGAATATTCGTTTAGCCATTCAATCTTTGGAGATTGAACACGCCGGAAATCCTCTTGGTGTTGTGACAGTAAGTATCGGCGTCGAAGCCTTTTCTCCAATTCACCTGGAAAACCAAGCGATTGAGCTGGTCGAGGCCGCTGACAAAGCCTTGTACAAAGCGAAAGAGTCTGGACGAAATCAGGTTTGCCATGCCTTTTCTTGCCAGGCAGAGACAATGAGAGAAAGCCTCCCGGCTTTGCATGGATAACCTTGTCATCAACTGTACGGCGTCGCTCAGTTCGCCGAGCGTTGTTTCACACCCTTGACCGACCAGGGTTTTCGACCTGCCGCTGAGACTCATTTGACCCGCTGCTTCTCCAGCTTGCGCGCCAGGGTGCGCCGGTGCATGCCCAGGCGGCGGGCAGTTTCCGAGATATTGAAATCCGTCTCGGCCAGCATTTCGTGGATGCGTTCCCATTCCAGGGTCTTGATGTTGGTGGCGCGGTTGCTCAGTTCGATGTCGGCGTTGCCGGCCACGTGGCCGAAGGCCGCTTCGATGTCGTCCGTGTTCGACGGTTTCGCCAGGTACTGGCAGGCGCCCAGCTTGATCGCTTCGACGGCCGTGCCGATACTGGCGTAGCCGGTCAGCACGACAATCAGCATTTCCGGGTCGTGCTGGTGCAGCATCTGCACGCAAGCCAGGCCGGACGTATTGCCATTGAGCTTCAAATCGACGACGGCGAAGTCGGGACAATGCTGTTCCAGCAAGGCGCTCGCTTCATCGAAATTGGTGGCCAGCAGGACTTGGTAGCCGCGCCGTTCGAACGAGCGGCCCAGGGTGCGGGCAAACGCGGCGTCGTCTTCCACGATCAGTAACAGACGGTCATCCTGCATGGTGGTCGCTTTCTCTTTCCAGTTTGATGGCCGCCAGCGGCAAGGCCAGGTGCACCACCGCCCCGCCCTGCACGCGGTTGCGTGCCGTCACCGTGCCGCCCAGGGTACGCGCAACATTCACCACCAGGAACAGTCCCAGGCCGCCGCCGGGCTTGCCCTTGCTGCTTTGATACGGTTTGCCCAGGTGCGTCAACATCGATGGCTCGAAGCCGGGGCCGGCATCGGTAATGACCAGGTGCAAGGCATCGGCTTCGCGCGTGGCTTCGAAGCGCAGCCAGTCGGGCGACGCTTCCAGTGCATTGTCGAGCACATTACAGATGGTTTGTTTCAGGGTCGAATCGAAAACCACCGGGACATCGTGCTCGATGCGGTTATCGTACTCGAAACCCTGGATGGGGCGACTGACGCGCCACTCGTCGACCAGGTCGTTGAGGAAGGTGTTGATCGTCGTCTTCACCGACGATTCGCCGCGCGCCTCGCCCGCCGACAGCAAAATGCCGCTGACGATGCTCTTGCAGCGCTGCAACTGCGCCTGCATTTCCGTGATTTCTTCCAGCAATTCGCTATTCTTGCTCAGTTCCGGCATGCGGCGCCAGTCGCCGAGGATGACGGAAAGGGTTGCCAGTGGCGTGCCCAGCTCGTGCGCGGCGCCCGAAGCCAGCAAGCCCATGCGGATGATGTGCTCTTCTTCCGCCGCGCGCTGGCGCAAGTCGGCCACCTTGGCGTCGCCGGCGCGTTGGTTGCGGTTGATGCGCGTAATGAACACTACCAGCAAGGCGGCGTTCAGGATGAAACAGATCAGCAGGCCTTGCACGTACAGGCTGGAAAAGCCCCGCTCGGGGTCGATCGGCAAGGTCAAGGGGCCGGGCAGCAAGGCCAGGCCGGCCAGGCACAGGCTGGTGATGGCCACCATGATCCAGGTCGACCACACTTCCAGGAGGACGGCGCTGAGGATGACTTGTAATAAGTACAGGAAGGCAAACGGGTTGCTGATGCCGCCGCTCAGGTAGAGCTGGGCCGTCAGCACGGTCACGTCGACCAGCAAGGCGAGGAACAGGGCCGTATTGGAGACGGGCTGGCGTTCGTGCCAGCGCAGCAGGCTGGCTAAGTTGAAAGCGATGAGGCAGGACAACACCTCGAGCATATAGGGCACGGGCAAGGCGATGCTCAGCCCCACGCCCACGCCAAAGATCGTGCTGATCTGGCCGATCACGGCCAGCCAGCGCAACTGGATCAGCAGCTTCATGTTCTGGTGGCCGGCCGGATGTTCCATCTCGGCCGCCACCGCACCGCGCTCCAGGACTTCGCGGTTGGGCAGGATTTCAATCCTGCCCGGCATGGTCGCTTTCCTGGCGCTGGGCGCCACGGGCGCGGCGGCGCTTGTCCTCGCGCACGAGCCACCACGTGATACCGGCCACCATCAGGGCCAGCGCAAACCACGTCAACGCATACACGAGGTGGTTGTTATGGAAGGAAATGACGGTCAGTCCGCCAACAGGCGCGTCGCTGGCCGTTTCCGACTTTTCCTTCGCATCGACGAAATATGGCGCCACGTTGCTCAGCATGTGCGAGGCGCCGATGGCGGCCACGTCGCGCGAATACCAGTGCTGCGTGGCAGGACTGTTTTCACGCAGGAAACCGCCGCCCGTCTCGCTGATGCGCAGCAAGCCTTCGATGTGCACAACGCCGGCCGGGGTGCTGGCGGCGATGCTGGCACGCTTGGGCACGAAGCCACGGTTGACCAGCACGGTGCTGCCATCGGCCAGGCGCAAGGGCGTCACCAGCCAATAGCCGCTGCCCAGTGCTGTCGTTGCCTGCACCAGGGTATTGAAAATGGGGAGATACGTACCGGAGAGTCGCACATGGCGGTATTCATCCGTTTGTGGCGTAATGCTGGCCCAGGCTGCGGGTCCAGGTGCGTCCGTTGCGGGCGCATGTACGCGTTGTTCGACGCGCTCGATCAGGTCAAGCTTCCAGAACAGGCGCTTGACTTGCCAGGTGCCCAGGGCACAGAAACCGGCAAATAAGATCCCCGCCAGCAAGGCCAATGCAATGATTGAATAATGCACAGCCATGCCGCGTGGGCCTGGCGCGGCATCTTGCGATGCAGCGCCAGGGGCGCGCCCGGTCTTGCTTGGGCGCGGTTGACTCATCATGGAGCCGTTTTCGTATGCATGTATTCAGGCATCAGATCCGGCATCATGTTGTGGTTCATGTGGTACATCACCCACAGGGAACCGGCCATGGCAATGCCCACGATCATGATGGTGAAGATCAGCGCCATCATGTTCCAGCCACCTTCGGACTTGGTGTTCATGTGCAGGAAGTACACCATGTGCACCACCACTTGAACCGCCGCGAACGCCAGCAGGACCAGGCCCATGGTGCCCGAGTTGGTGATGGCTTTCGTCATCACCAGCCAGAATGGAATGGCCGTCAGGATCACCGACAGGATGAAGCCGATGGCGTAGCTTTTCAGGCTGCCATGATCGTGCTGGTCATGGTGGTGGCTATCGCCGTGTGTGTGGTGGTCGCTCATGGCAGCACTCCCATCAGGTAGACAAAGGTGAAGACGCCAATCCAGATGACGTCCAGGAAGTGCCAGAACAGCGACAAGCACATCATGCGACGGCCGTTTTCCGGGGTCAGACCATGCTTGTTCAACTGGAACATCAAGGTCACGAGCCAGATCACGCCGAACGTCACGTGCAAGCCGTGGGTACCGACCAGGGCGAAGAACGACGACAGGAACGCGCTGCGCTGCGGACCGGCGCCTTCGTGGATCAGATGAATGAATTCATACATTTCCAGCGACAGGAAGGCCAGGCCGAACAGGCCCGTGATGCCCAGCCAGACCAGGGTGCTGCGCAATTGCTTGCGCTGCATGGCCAGCATGGCGAAGCCGTAGGTGATCGACGACAGCAACAGCATGGCCGTGTTGACGGCCACCAGCGGCAGGTCGAACAGCGCGGCGCCCGTCGGGCCGTCCGCGTAGCTGCGGCCGACCACGGCATACGTGGCGAACAGACAGGCGAAGAT
>NZ_LT607654.1:72705-103956 GCF_900095265.1 Janthinobacterium sp. UMAB-56
GTGCTCGCGCACAAAGTAGCTGCGCGTGCTTGGTGCGGCGCCAGCGGCGCCGGTGTTATGGGCGATGGTATCAGACATGGCTGCTCAGCAATTTAGTATAAGCGTCTTCGGTACGGACCACTTCTTCCGTAGGAATGTAGTAATCGCGCTTGTAGTTGAAGGTATGGACGATGATGGCAATCATCATGATCGCGAAGCCGATGCCGGCGACGAGCCACATTTGCCAGATCAGGCCAAAACCGACCAGTGCGGAGAGTGCGGCGATCACGAAACCAGCCCAGGTATTCTTCGGCATGTGGATCTTCGTGAAACCGGACGTCGGACGCTGGTAACCGTGTTTCTTCATGTCAGTCCATGCATCGAGTTCGTGCACTTGTGGCGTGAAGGCAAAATTATAGTCTGGCGGCGGCGACGACGTCGACCATTCCAGCGTACGGCCACCCCATGGGTCACCGGTCACGTCGCGCAGGGCGTGACGGTTGCGGTAGCTGACGAAGAACTGGATCAGCATGGAGCCGATGCCCAGTGCGATCGAGACGGCGCCAAACCAGGCGATGATGGTCCAGATTTGCAGCGATGGATCTTCGAAGTGGTTGACACGACGGGTCACGCCCATCAGGCCCAGCACGTACAGCGGCATGAAGGCCAGGTAGAAGCCGACGAACCAGAACCAGAACGAGCACTTGCCCCAGAACGCGTCGAGCTTGTAGCCGAACGCTTTCGGGTACCAGTAGTTGATCGCAGCGAATACGCCAAAGACCACGCCGCCGATAATCACGTTATGGAAGTGGGCAATCAGGAACAGGCTGTTATGCAGCACAAAGTCGGCTGGTGGTACGGCCAGCAGCACGCCGGTCATGCCGCCGATGGTGAAGGTGACCATGAAGCCGATCGTCCACAGCATGGGTAGTTCAAAGCGGATACGCCCGCGGTACATGGTAAACAGCCAGTTGAAGATCTTCGCGCCCGTCGGGATCGAAATGATCATCGTCGTGATGCCGAAGAAGGAATTGACGCTGGCGCCCGAACCCATGGTGAAGAAGTGATGCAGCCATACCAGGTAGGACAGAATCATGATGACGCAGGTGGCGTACACCATCGAGGCGTAGCCGAACAAACGCTTGCTGCTGAACGTGGCGACGACTTCCGAGAACACGCCGAACAGCGGCAGGATCAGGATGTAAACCTCTGGGTGACCCCAGATCCAGATCAGGTTGACGTACATCATGGCGTTGCCGCCCAATTCCGTCGTGAAGAAGTTAAAGCCTGCCATGCGGTCCAGCGACAGCATGGCCAGAACAGCCGTCAGCACCGGGAAAGCGGCGACGATCAGGATGTTGGTGCACAGTGCGGTCCAGGTGAAGACGGGCATTTTCATCCAGGTCATGCCTGGCGCGCGCATCTTGACGATGGTGGCGATCAGGTTGACGCCGGACAAGAGCGTCCCGACCCCTGCAATCTGCAAGGACCAGATGTAATAGTCTACCCCCACGTCCGGACTGCCGACGATGCCCGACAGCGGTGGATATGCCAGCCAGCCCGTGCGGGCAAATTCGCCGACGAACAGCGAAGCCATGACCAGGGCAGCGCCCATGGTGGTCATCCAGAAGCTGAAGTTATTGAGGAAAGGGAAAGCCACGTCGCGCGCGCCGATTTGCAGCGGCACCACGTAGTTCATCAGACCCGTCACGAAAGGCATGGCGACGAAGAAGATCATGATCACGCCGTGGGCGGTGAAGATCTGGTCGTAGTGATGCGGTGGCAGGAAGCCGGCATTGTCGCCAAAGGCGATCGCCTGCTGGGTACGCATCATGAGCGCGTCGGCAAAGCCGCGCAGCAACATGACCAAGCCCAGGATCATGTACATGATACCGATTTTTTTATGGTCGATACTGGTGATCCAGTCGCGCCACAGGGTACCCCAGACGCGGAAATACGTCAGTGCCGCAACGAGTGCGATACCGCCCAGGCCGACCATCGCAAAGGTCGCCAGCAGGATAGGTTCGTGAAATGGAATTGCATCCCAAGTCAGACGGCCGAAGATAAGCTTCGTCAGATCAATATGGTCTAGCATTGTTACTCTCAGAGAAAAAAGGGAGGCGCCAGGCAAGCGGCGCCAGTATCTGCAGCGCAATGCGCTGCGGGATTCATGCAGTCGTTACTTGGCTTGAATGCCCTTTTCAAGTGTTGCATCGCTAGCGACTACTGGCGTGACAAGCGCTACCGGGCTATTTGCTATCGTCAACTTGTATGGCTCGACCGGCGTCACGCACAGGGCGTCGGAAACGATGGTGCGGTTCAGGATTGCCTTGTAGAGATCGCTAGGCACGGCGCTGTAGCGGCGCACCGGGTCGCGTTCGCTAGGCTGGGCCAGCGACAGGTAGTCGTCGCGGTTCAGCGCGCCGCCACCGGCACGTGCCGATTCCACCCATTTATCGAAGTCCGCATCATTCACACCGTGGAACTTGAAGCGCATGCCCGAGAAACCGGCACCGCTGTAGTTCGCGGAGAAGCCCTTGTAGACACCAGGCTTGTTGATGACGGCATTCAACTGCGTTTCCATGCCAGGCATGGCGTAGATCTGACCTGCCAGTGCCGGGATGAAGAAGGAGTTCATGACGGACGAGGCGGTGATCTTGAAGCGGATCGGACGATCGACGGGCGCGTACAGTTCATTCACGGAAGCGATGCCTTGCTCCGGGTAGATGAACAGCCATTTCCAGTCCAGCGCCACGACTTCAACGATCATCGGCTTGTGGCTGGCGGGAATCGGACGGTTGGCGTCGATACGGCTCAGCGGACGATAAGGATCGAGGGTGTGGGTGCTGATCCAGGTCAGCAGGCCCAGCACGATGATGATCAACAGGGGCGCGCCCCAGATAATCAGCTCGAGGCGAGTCGAGTGGTCCCAGTCCGGCTCGTATTTGGCCGCGGTGTTGTTTTTTCTGTAGCGCCATGCGAACAGCAGGGTCAGGGCGATTACCGGAACGATAATCAACAGCATCAGCAATGTCGAGATGACAATCAGGTTGCCTTGCTGAACTGCGATGTCACCGGATGCGTTCAGTACCACCGTATTGCAACCAGCCAACAATGCGAGAGGTAAAAGAAGCAGTCCGCGACGAACTTTTAATGAAAACATACAGGAAAGTCCAGTACAGGGGATGAAGATATGGTACTGTATTCTCACTGGAGCGCGTTGGCAATTGGACGTTTTGTCCACCCCCCTTGCTCGGATTTTCACTGGGGTCGTGCGGAGTTTTCCTACGACTACCTGATGAATAGTCCTACTCCGGGCGTGAGACACCCGGGGTATGTTACGCGTTGGCCGAACTCGAAACTATATTGGAGACGATCATCATGTCCAGCACACGCATACACAGCGGCGATGTACCCGCCGACTTTTCCCCCCATTCCCTGCGCGACGCAAGCGGCGCCGGCACGGTCGAATCGCATATCGACCCCGGTGAGATCGCCGTCGGCGTGATCATCGGCCGCGCTTCCGAATACTTTGACTTCTTTGTCTACGCCATCGCCTCGGTGCTGGTGTTTCCGCGCGTCTTCTTTCCGTTTGAAGAACGCCTGGAGGGCACATTATATGCCTTCCTGATCTTCTCGTTTGCCTTCATCGCCCGACCGTTCGGCACCGTGATCTTCATGGAAATCCAGCGCCGCATGGGACGCAGCGCCAAACTGACGATCGCCCTCTTCCTGCTGGGCGTGTCGACGGCCGGCATCGCCTTCCTGCCGACCTACTCGCACCTGGGCTTTGCCGCCATCATCTGGCTGTCGGTGCTGCGCATCGGCCAGGGCGTCGCCCTGGGCGGATCGTGGGATGGCTTGCCATCGTTGCTGGCCCTGAACGCACCGACAAACAAGCGCGGCTGGTACGCCATGCTGGGCCAGCTGGGCGCGCCCGTCGGCTTCCTGCTTGCCGCCGGCCTGTTCTGCTTCATGTTGATCAACCTGACGGATGAAGAGTTCCTCGACTGGGGCTGGCGCTATCCCTTCTATGTCGCTTTCGCCATCAACGTGGTCGCCCTGTTTGCCCGCTTGCGCCTGGTGTCGACAAACGAATATGCGCGCCTGCTCGACGAACGCGAACTGCAACCGGTAAGCGTGTTTGAAATGGGCCGCGGCCAGGGTCGCAACGTGCTGATCGGCGCCCTGGCTGCGTTGGCCAGCTACGCCCTGTTCCACCTGGTCACCGTATTCCCGCTGTCCTGGATTTCCGTCTACCAGACGCGTTCCGCTTCGGACTTCCTGCAAGTTCAGATGGTGGGCGCCGTGCTGGCCGCCGTCGGCGTAGTGATTTCCGGCCTGCTGGCCGATAAAGTGGGCCGCCGCACCACGCTGGGCGTGCTGGCCGTGCTGATCGCCATCTTCAGCGCCTTCGTGCCGACCCTGATGGGCGGCGGCAATACGGGCCAGGACGTGTTCATCCTCGTCGGCTTCAGCCTGCTGGGCTTGTCCTACGGCCAAGCAGCCGGTGCCGTGACGGCCAACTTCCCTGCCCGCTTCCGCTACACAGGCGCGGCGTTGACGTCCGACCTGGCCTGGCTGGTGGGCGCCGGCTTCGCCCCGCTGGTGGCGCTGGGCTTGTCAGCCAACTTCGGCCTCGCCTATGTCAGCTTCTACCTGCTGTCGGGCGCCGTCGCTTCGCTGGCCGCCCTGAGCCTGAACCGGGCACTGGAAATCCGCGACTGACATATGTATACAGCGTAGCGCACAACGTAGTGAAAAACGCCGGCACCGTCCGGCGTTTTTTTATGCATGGCCATCATTCCACGCCACATCATCTGTGCGCTAGCGCGCATTGCACTAACTTGCGAGTCGGCAATTATCTGCCAGGCTGTTATGCTAGCGCACGCTATGCTTGCGCACCAAAAAACTTGCAGTTCAATTAAAATTGACCATTTCGCGACAGCCTTACACGGACATAATGAATACCAAGACCCCGATCGATTCCTTCAGCTTTCGCCGCATCCTCGCCCGCAACGTGACCCTGCCACTGGTCATCGGAGTCCTTACTGCCCTCGTGTTTGTCGGCTTGATCGCCTACCTGCTGTCAGCCCTGCGCTCGGTCGAGCATTCCGAACGCGTGATCGGCAATGCGAATGAAGTCATGAAGTTGTCCGTGGACCTGGAAACGGGCATGCGCGGCTATTTGCTGACGGGCGACGAAACCTTTTTGGCACCGTATAAATCGGGCAAGGCCAAGATCGCCGTGGAAATGACCACCCTGCTGGACCTGGTGACCGACAGCTCCATCCAGGTCGACCGTTTGCGCCGCATCCGTGCGCTGCAAAGCCAGTGGCTCGATTATGCCGAAAACGTGATTGCCCTGCGCCGTAGCAACCAGGAATTCCTTGCGCGCGTGCGCCAGGGCGAAGGCAAGCTGGAGTTTGACGAAATCCGCCGCGAATTTCTCACCTTCCTGGCCATGGAGCAGCGTTTGCGCCAGGAGCGGGGCGATACGGCCGAGAGCCGCACCGTGCTGGCCGTGGTGGTATTCCTCATCCTCAGCCTGGGCATGTCCGGCTTGCTGGCCTATCTGGGACGGCGCGAACTGCTGCGCCTGTCCGATATCTATAACGATGCGCTGGAACAACGCGGCAAAGACAATGACGTGCTGCAGGAACAGGCGTGGCTGCGCACCGGGCAGACGGAACTGGCGGCCCACACCAGCGGCCAACTGGGCCTGCCGCAACTGGGACG
Source organism: Janthinobacterium sp. UMAB-56 (assembly GCF_900095265.1). GTDB lineage: Bacteria > Pseudomonadota > Gammaproteobacteria > Burkholderiales > Burkholderiaceae_D > Janthinobacterium. The sequence goes on from NZ_LT607654.1 coordinate 78,424, forward strand.
GCATGTGCTGGACTTCCTGGCGCACCGGCTGGAAGTGGCCGTCGCCACGCTGTACGTCATCGACGACGATGGCAGCCTGCGCCGCACGGCCGTGTATGGCTTCAATGAACAGGGCGTGAAGGAAAAGCAAGTGTTCAAGCTGGGCGAAGGCCTGGTAGGCGAAACGGCGCGCGAAAAACGCCTCAAGCACATCCAGCAAGTGCCCGAGGACTACCTGACCGTGACCTCGAGCCTGGGCCGCGGCGCGCCGCTGGAACTGGTCTTGATACCCGTCAACAATGAAGGCGTCGTCAACGGCGTCATCGAACTGGGCTTTACGCACCCCGTCAGCGCCCGCGCCAAGGAGTGGCTGAACCTGATTGCCGCCAACGTCGGCACGTCGCTGGAAGCGGCCCTGTATCGCCAGCGCCTGCAAAACGTGCTCGAAGAAACCCAGCAACTGAACGAGGAACTCGAAGTGCAGCAGGAAGAGCTGCGCACGGCCAACGAAGAGCTGGGCGAGCAGTCGCGCGTGCTGGAACAGTCGCAAGCCCACCTCGAAGAGCAGAAGGCGGCGCTGGAGCAGTCAAACGAACAGCTGGCCGTGCAGGCGCTGTCGCTGGACCAGAAAAACGTAGCGATCGGCCTGGCGCACGCCCAGCTCGAAGCGCGCGCCGAAGAGCTGCAGCGGGCCAGCCGCTACAAATCCGAATTTCTGGCGAACATGTCGCATGAGCTGCGCACGCCGCTGAACAGCTCGCTCATCCTCTCCAAGCTGCTGTCGGACAACACCGGCGGCAACTTGACGCCCGAGCAAGTGACGTTTGCGCAAACCATTTATTCGGCGGGCAACGATTTATTGACCCTCATCAACGACATCCTCGACATTTCCAAGGTCGAGGCGGGCAAGCTGGAATTGACGCCGGAAGCCGTGCCTTTCGACGAGCTGCTCAGCAGCATGAAGATGCTGTTTGGTGCCCAGGCGCAGCAAAAGAAACTGGCGTTGACCGTCAGCGTGGCGCCGGAAGCGCCGCCTTCGCTGGTCAGCGACCGCCAGCGCCTCGAGCAAATCCTGAAGAATCTGCTATCGAACGCCATCAAGTTTACCGATGCGGGCACGGTGGCCCTGCACGTGAGCAGCGATGCGGCCGGCCAGGTGCGCTTCCAGGTGCAGGACACCGGCATCGGCATCGCCGACGACCAGCAGCACAAGATTTTCGACGCCTTCCATCAGGCCGACGGCACCACCAGCCGCCGCTATGGCGGCACGGGCCTGGGCCTGTCGATTTCGCGCGACCTGGCCGCCTTGCTGGGTGGCAGCATCGAGCTGGCCAGCACGCCAGGCCAGGGCAGCACATTCACCCTGGTGCTGCCGGCCGTCATGCCGGAACGCGTCGTGGAGGCGACGACAGTAGCGGCCGCAGCGCCGCAAGCACCGGCAGCAGCTGCCGCGCCCAAGGCGGCGCCCGCCCCCAAGCCCGTGCCGCTGCCCACCTTCCAGGATGACCGCGATAGCGTGCCCGCCATCAAGACGGGCCAGCGTTCCGTGCTGGTGATCGAGGATGAGCCAGCGTTTGCCGGCATCCTGTTCGACCTGGCGCATGAAATGCAGTACCGCTGCCTGGTGGCGCATGGCGCAGACGAAGGCTTGCGCCTGGCGGAAGAGTTCCTGCCCGACGCCATCCTGCTCGACATGGGCTTGCCGGATCGCCCGGGCTTGCTGGTCTTGCAACAGCTTAAGGAAAAGCCGCTGACGCGCCACATTCCGGTGCACATCGTTTCCGGCAACGACCAGATCCAGGAAGCCATGCAGCTGGGCGCCATCGGCTACGCCACCAAGCCGCGCACGCGCGAACAATTGAAGGAAGTGTTTCGCAAGCTCGAATCGAAGTTCACGCAAAAGATGAAGCGCATCCTGCTGGTCGAGGATGACGAACGCCAGCGCGAAAGCGTGGTGCACCTGATCAGCGACGACGACGTGGAAATCACGGCCGTGGCGCTGGGCGAGCAAGCGCTGGAGTTGCTGAAAACGCAGATTTTCGACTGCATGATCATCGATCTGAAGCTGCCCGATATCCAGGGCAACGAATTGCTCGAACGCATGGAACATGAAGAACTGTGTTCGTTCCCGCCAGTCATCGTCTACACGGGCCGCAACCTGAGCCGCGAGGAAGAGACGGACCTGATGAAGTATTCGCGCTCCATCATCATCAAGGGCGCCCGCTCGCCCGAGCGCCTGCTCGACGAAGTCACTCTCTTCCTGCACAAGGTGGAGTCGGAACTGTCGAGCGAGCGCCAGGGCATGCTGCAGCAGGTGCGCAGCCGCGAGCGCGTGTTTGAGGGGCGCAAGATCTTGCTGGTGGACGACGATGTGCGCAATATCTTTGCCCTTACGAATGCGCTGGAACAGAAAGGCGTGGTGGTGGAAATCGGCCGCAACGGCTTCGAAGCCATCAGCAAGCTCAATAGCGTAGACGATATCGACCTGGTGTTGATGGATGTCATGATGCCGGGCATGGACGGCCTGGAAGCGACGCGCTTGATACGCGCCGATGGCCGCTACAACAAGCTGCCCATCATTGCCATTACCGCCAAGGCCATGAAGAATGACCAGGAAGAATGCCTGCAGGCGGGCGCCTCCGACTACCTGGCCAAGCCGATCGACCTGGACCGGCTGTATTCGCTGCTGCGCGTATGGATGCCGAAGATGGAACGCATGTAATGAAACACAACGTGAGGCTAGCTTAAGATGCCAACGCGCTACACGGACGCGCAACTGCAGGCACTGATGGAGGCGATCTGTCAGCGCTACAGCTATGATTTTCGCGACTATTCCCTGCCCTCGCAGCGGCGCCGCGTGAATCAGGCGCTCGAGCGCTTCCATTGCCCCGACTTGCCCGCCTTGCAAGAACTGGTGCTGGACGACGCGGTCGCCTTTGGCACGCTATTGCAGATTTTGACCGTGCCGGTCACGCAAATGTTCCGCGACCCGGCATTTTTCCGCGCCGTGCGCGAACAGGTTGTGCCCGTGCTGAAAACCTACCCGTCGCCGACGATCTGGGTGGCCGGTTGCTGCACGGGAGAGGAAGCGCTGTCGCTGGCCATCGTGCTGCACGAGGAAGGCTTGCTGGAGCGCAGCACGATTTACGCCACGGACATCAATCCACAAGCGCTGGCCACGGCCGCGCGCGGCGTGTACCCGCTGCACCGGCTCGATGACTATGGCGCCAACTACCTGGCCGCAGGCGGGCTGGGCCAACTGGCCGACTACTACACGGTCGAACATGCCACTGTGCGTTTCCAGCAGCGCCTGCTCGACAGTATCAACTTTGCCGATCATAGCCTGTCCACGGACAGCGTTTTTATAGAAACGCAACTGATTTTCTGCCGTAACGTGCTGATTTACTTCAATAAAGCCTTGCAAGAGCGGGCCCTTGGCCTGTTCCACGACTCGCTGTGCCACCGGGGTTTCCTGGGACTGGGCAGCAAGGAGAGCACGCATTTCAGCCGCTTTGCCGCTGACTTCGAGCCATTGCCCGGCCCCGAAAAACTCTACCGCAAGCGTGCGCCCTCGCACGCCGCGTCCCTCTACGCTGGACGGCAAAGCCATGCCAGGAATGAAACATGATGAATGAAACAAGCACCAAACTGCTGATCGTTGACGACTTGCCGGAAAACTTGCGCGCGCTCAATGCGCTGATCCGCGAGAGCGACCGCAGCGTGTATCAGGCGTCGTCCGGCGAAGAAGCGCTGGCCTTGCTGCTGGAACACGATTTCGCGCTGGCCATCCTCGACGTGCAAATGCCGGAGATGGATGGTTTTGAATTGGCGCAATTGATGCGCGGCACGGAAAAGACGCGCCATATTCCCATCGTCTTCGTCACCGCGGCCGGCAAGGAAATGAATTTCGCCTTCCAGGGCTATGAAAGCGGCGCCGTCGACTTCCTGCACAAGCCACTCGACATCAATGCCGTGCAAAGCAAGGTCAACGTCTTCGTCGCCCTGCACCAGCAGCGCAGCGAAACGCGGCGCCAGGTGCATGCACTCGAACACAGCCGCCAGCAGCAGGAAGCGCTGCTGAAGCAATTACGCGCCACCCAGGCGGAACTACAGCGCTCGCTGCGCCTGCGCGACGAATTCATGTCACTGGTGGCGCATGAACTGCGCACACCGTTAAACACGCTGTTTCTGGAAACGCAGATGCGCACCGTCAACCTCGAGCGTGGCAATCTGGCCGCCTTCGAACCGGAAAAGCTGGGCAAGATGGTGGCGCGCGACGGGCGGCAAATTCGCAGCATGGTGCGCCTGATCGACGACATGCTCGACGTGTCGCGCATCACCAGCGGCAAGCTGTCGATCCGCCGCGAAGCTGTCGACCTTACCAGCCTCGTGCGACGCGTGGCGGACGACCTGGGTCCGTATGCGGCCGCCACGGGCAGCGTGCTGGAAGTGCTGGCCTTCGAGCCCATCGAGGGTTACTGGGACGCCTTCCGCGTGGAGCAGATCGTGGTCAACCTGATCAGCAATGCGGTGCGCTACGGCCAGGGCCAGCCCGTGGAAATCAGCCTGGCGCACACCCAGAACAGCGCCGTCATCGAAGTGCGCGACCATGGCATTGGCATCAATGCGCGCGACCAGGAACGCATCTTCGACGCCTTCGAGCGCGTCATGCACCAGGACAACACAGGCGGCCTGGGCCTGGGCCTGTACATCACCAAGCAGCTGGTCGATGCGCATGGCGGCGCCATCACCCTGCAAAGCCAGCCCGGCAATGGCGCCCTGTTCAGCGTCACCCTGCCGCTGGCCGGCAGCTGAGGCCAGCATGAGCAGCTTCCCCACCAGCAGCCATTCCGGCGCCAGCGGCGTGGCGTTTCTGCTGCAACTGGAACGCCGCCTGCGCCTGCTGCACGACACGGGCGAGATTCTCGCCTTGTCGGCGCAATTGCTGGGACAGCGCCTGGGCGTCCAGCAAGTGGCCTGTTTCGATATGGCGCAGACCCTGCAATGCCCTACCCTGCGACATGCGTGGAGCGATGGCCTGGCGTCGGGCGCCGCCGGCGAATATTTTCTTGGCGACTATGCCGCCGGCCTGTCCGAAGCGCTGGCCGCCGGCCAGACCATCGCCGTCAGCGATGTGACCAGCCACCCGCGCACGGCCATGCCGGCCGCGCTGGCCACCTTTGCGCGCCTGGGCATCCGCGCCTTCCTGAACATTCCGATTGCCAAGGATGGCCAACTGGTGGCCCTGTTTGTCGTGCACAGCCGTGCGGCGCGCCTGTGGCATGCGGACGAGATCGAACTGGCCGTGCAAGTGTCGGAACGGGTCTGGTCGACCATCTTGCGGGCCCAGGCGGAATCGCGCCTGCGCGCCCTCAGTGCCAACATGGAAACGCAGGTGGACGAACGCACGCGCGAATTCGGCCGCACCTGGAACGTCAGCCCCGATTTGCTGGGCGTGCTTAACATGGACGGCTATTTCGAACACTCCAACCCCGCCTGGCAAGCCACCCTGGGCTGGTCCGCAGAGGAAATCCGCACGACGCAATTCCTGCAACTGATCCATCCCGAAGACTTGCCGCGCACCCATGCGGCCTGGGACGCGGCCAACCAGGGCCAGCCGGCCCTGCGCTTCGAGAACCGCTACCGCCACAAGCTGGGCGGCTGGCACTGGCTGTCGTGGGTAGCCGTGCCCGAGGGCGACAAGGTGTATTGCAGCGCGCGCGACATCACGGTGGAAAAGAAGCTGGAAGCGGAACTGGCCGCGCGCAACAGCGAGCGCGAACGGCTCTGGCGCAGCGCGCAAGACCTGATGGTGGCCATCGATGCCGAAGGCTGCTTTGCCGCCGTCAACCCGGCCGCCAGCGCCATACTGGGCTGGCTGCCCGAAGAGATGCTGGGCCGCAGCGTGTTCGACTTCGTGCTGCCCGAGGATGCCGCCGCCACGCGCCAGGCGCTGGCGCAAGTCACACAAGAATCCTTGCCCAGCTTTGAAAACCGCTATCGACACCGCGAAGGTGGCCACCGCTGGCTGTCGTGGGTGGCGGCACCCGAAGGCGACCTGATTTTCGCCACCGGGCGCCACGTCACCCTGGAAAAAGAGGCGCAAACCACCTTGCGCAGCATGCAGGAATCGTTGCGCCACAGCGAGATGGCCCTGCTGCAATCGCAAAAGCTGGAAGCGCTGGGCAAACTGACGGGCGGCGTGGCCCATGATTTCAATAACGTGCTGCAAATTATCTCGGGCAATCTGCAACTGCTGCAGATGACCCTGGACAACGACCCGCTGAGCGCCAAGCGCATCGCCAGCGCCTCGGCCGCCGTAGAGCGGGGCGCCAAGCTGTCGGCCCAGCTGCTGGCCTTTGCGCGGCGCCAACCGTTGAAACCGCTGGTGACGGACCTGGCGCAGCTGCTGCGTTCGACGGAAGAGCTGTTGCGGCGCGCCACTGGCGAATCCATCGAGACACGTCTGTTGCTGGCCGACGACTGCTGGTGCGCCCTGGTCGACCCGCACCAGCTGGAAAACGTCATCCTCAACCTGGCCATCAATGCGCGCGATGCCATGGATGGCCAGGGCCAGCTGACCATCGAACTGAGCAACAGCGTACTGGGCAGCGACTACGCGGCGCGCCATGCGGATGTGGCGCCCGGCGACTACGTGCAGTTGGCCGTCTCGGACACGGGCACGGGCATTCCCGCCGACTTGCTGGACAAGATTTTCGAACCCTTCTTCACCACCAAGCGCGAAGGCGAAGGCACGGGACTGGGCCTGTCCATGGCGTACGGCTTCCTGCGCCAGAGCGGCGGCCACCTGACAGTGGACAGCCTGCCCGGCCAAGGCAGCACCTTCCGCATCTACCTGCCGCGCTCGCTCGAAGCGGAAACGGAATTGCCGCTGCGGCTGAGCGGCCCGGTGCTGGGCGGCCAGGAAACCATCCTCGTCGTGGAAGACGACGTGCAGGTGCAGACGACGGTGGTCGATATGCTGCGCGGCCTCGGCTACGTCGTGTTGCGCGCCAGCGATGGCGAAAGCGCGCTGGCCATCATCGGCAGCGGCGTCCCCATCGATTTACTGTTTACGGATGTGGTGATGCCGGGCAAGGTGGCCAGCACGGCACTGGCGCGCCAGGCCAGATTGCTGCTGCCCCAGCTGGCCGTGCTGTTTACCTCGGGCTACACGCAAGACGCCATCATGCAGGGCGGCCGCTTGGAACCGGGCGTCGAGCTGTTGAGCAAGCCCTACCGGCGCGAAGACCTGGCGCGGCGCATCCGCCACCTGCTGGCCAACGGTCGCCACGTGACGGCCCTGCACCAGTACCGCGCGCAACTGGCGCCGCAATCTTGCGCGCCTGCGCTGCCTGGGGGGCGATCGGGTCTACGTCATATCCTGCTGGTGGAAGACAATGCGGACGCGCGCGCCATGACCGGCGAACTGCTGGCCATGCTGGGACACACGGTGCAGGCCGTGGGCACGGCCGAGGAAGCCTTGTCGCTGCTGGACACGCCGGGACTGGAGCTGTTGCTGACCGATATCAGCCTGCCGCAGATGTCGGGCGCCGAGCTGGCCGAGCTGGTGGCGCGCGACTATCCGCAGCTGGAAGTGGTGTTTTCCACGGGCCATGCGCCAGCCAATTCCGGCGTGCTGGACCCGCAGGCGCGCTTCCTGGTGAAGCCATTTACTATCGAGCAACTGCAGCAAGCCTTGCTGCCGCCAGCCTGAATGAGCTAGTAAACGTCGAGCCGGCGCGCCTTCAGTGCGCCGGCCAGCTCTTCCAGGCCAAATGGTTTGCGCAAGAAGCGCGCGCTGGCATCCTGCATCAGGCTGGCGCCCCAATCGTGCCCGGAAGCAAACACCACGTCCAGCTGTGGCCAGTGCACGCGCGCATGGCGCGCCAGTTCCAGGCCTGACATCGTGGGCAGGCTGATGTCCGTCACCAGCACGTCCAGACCCGGCAAGGCCAGCAGGGGCAAGGCTTCCTCGGCGCTGGCCACGCCGTGCACGGTGTGCCCCAGCATATTGAGCATCTCGGTCGTCATTTCGCGCGCATCGTCATTGTCTTCCACCAGCAGGATGCGCCGCCCGGACGGGTCGGGCGCGCCCACCAGGCGGCGGTCGGCCAGCAAGTGGCGGATGCGCCGCGCCAGGTCTTCGCGCTGGTAGGGCTTACTCAACAGTTCCACGCCAGGGTCCAGCCGCCCGCCCTGCATGATGGCGTTGTGCGTATAGCCCGAGGTAAACAATACGGCCAGGTCCGGTAACAGCAATCTGGCCTGCTGCGCCAGTTCCTTGCTGCTGACGGGGCCCGGCATGACCACGTCCGTAAACAACAGGTCGATGGCGACGCCCGTGCCCAGCAAGGACAGCGCCGAGGCGCCGTCGTCCGCATGCAACACGTCGTAACCGAGGCCGCGCAGCATGTCGACCACGGTGTGCTGCACGGGCGCATCGTCTTCCACCACGAGGATGGTCTCGCCGCCGCCCAGCACGGGGCCGGACAGGCCCGGTGGCGGCTCAGCCAGCTTTTCCAGCGAGCGCGGCAGATATATCTTGAAAGTCGTGCCGGCGCCGGGCGCGCTGTGCACCTTGATGTGGCCAGCGCTCTGGCGGATAAAACCGTAAGCCATGGACAGGCCGAGTCCCGTGCCCTCGCCTTCGCGCTTGGTGGTGAAGAACGGTTCGAAAATCTGGTCGATCACCTCGCGCTCCATGCCATGGCCCGTGTCCGTGATGGTCAGCAGCACGTATTGCCCCTCCAGCACATCGGCATGCCGGCTGGCATAGGCGGCATCGAGCGTGACATTGCTCAAGGTAAAGGTCAGGCGCCCGCCCTTGTCCATCGCGTCGCGCGCGTTGATGGCCATGTTCAGCAGCACGTTTTCCATCTGGTTCGGGTCGACCAGGGTATGCCACAAGCCCTCACTGATGAAGGTTTCCTCGGAAATAGCTTCGCCCAGGGCGCGGCGGATCAGCTCATGCATACGGCGCAGCAAGCGGCCCAGGTCCGTTACCAGCGGTTTCAACGGTTGACGCCGCGCAAAGGCCAGCAGTTGCGAGGACAGCTTGGCGCCCCGCTCGACGGCCGAGGCCGCTGAAGCGAGGCGCCTGGCTGCCTGTGGATTGTCGGCCACCGTCAGTTTCAGCAACTGCAAATTGCCCGAGATAATTTGCAGGACATTATTGAAATCGTGGGCCACGCCGCCCGTCAGCTTGCCGATCGATTCCAGCTTTTGCGCCTGCAATAAAGCTTGCTCGCTGCGCAGCAGCGCCAGCCGCGCCTCTTTTTCATCGGTGACGTCGCGGCCGATGGCGTGGATCAGCTTTTGCGCCGGCACGGCCGTCCAGGAAATCCAGCGATAGCCGCCATCGCGGCGCCGGTAACGGTTTTCCATGCGCAAGGTAGGCGCGCCGTGGGCCAGGCGCGACAGGTCTTGCAGTGCTGCCATGCGGTCGTCTGGATGCACGAGGCTGATGAAATCCATGCCCAGCGATTCGACTTCCGGGCGCTCGAGGATCTGGCTCCAGGCGGGATTGACGGCGATGATCATGCCCGCCAGGTCCGCCACCAGCATGATGTCGGTCGACAGCCGCCACATGCGGTCGCGGTCGGCCGTGCGGTTGGCCATTTCCACTTCCAGCGAGGAATTCAGGTAGGCCATCTTTTCCAGCACGTTCTTCTGTTCCTGCACATCCGTATTCGTGCCCACCCAGCGCAGCACCTTGCCCGTCTCGTCGAACAGGGGCAAGGCGCGCGCCAGGAACCAGCGGTAGGCGCCATCGCTGGCGCGGCGCATGCGGAACTCGCAGTCATAGGCGCTGGCGGTGGCGACGGCCCGCTCCCAGCTTTTCTGCGTGGCCTGCACGTCGTCCGGATGCATGCATTGGCGAAAGCCGCTCGACACGAGGGATTTCATCGATAGCCCCGTGTAGGCGCAGACCTGTTCATTGACCCAGTAAGTGGCACCGCTGCCATGCGCCAGCCAGGCCTGGTTGGGCATGGTCGAGGCGAGCGAACGGAACTGCGCCTCGCTGTCAAGCAAGGCATTGCGCGCCTGCCAGTGCTCGTCGATATCCTCGCACGAGCCATACCATTTCACGGGCTGGCCGCGTTCGTCCTGCCGGCAATATGCACGTGCATGCACCCAGCGGTACTGGCCATCCTGCCGGCGCACGCGCATTTCCTGGTCCAGGGGCTGGCCGCTGCCCAGCGACTCGCTCCACGCCGCCATTGCACGCGGCAGGTCCTCGGGGTGGATGGCGTCCAGCCAGCTGCTACCGAGGCCGCTGCAGCCCGTCCATTCGCGCCAGCGCTGCGCCACATAATCGAGCTTGCCGTCGACATCCGCCGTCCACAGCACTTGCGTATTGAGTTCGATGGCGTAATGGAAGTGTTCACGGCTGTCGTGCAGCGCCTGTTCCAGCTGGCCCCGCTCGATGACATGCGCGGCCACGCGCGCAGCCAGCGCCAGCAGTTCGATCTCGGGTTGCGTGGGATGGCATGGCGCCGGGAAGAACAGGCCCAGCACGCCCAGGATATGCCCCTTGGCGCCAAACACGGGCGCCACCCAGCAGGCCCGGTAGCCATGCAGCATGGCTTCCTTGCGGCCCGCGCTCCAGTGCACGTCGCGCGTGATGTCACCGCAATACACAGGTGCGCCGGAAAAGGCTGCCGTGCCGAACGGGGAAGGCTGATCGCCGCCATGGCGCAAGGCCAGGCACAGGTCTTGCGGCAGGCTGGGGGCGGACAAACCGCAAACGTGGTCGGCCTCGTCGATGAGCACGATGCAGGCATGCGCGCCGCCCTCGGCCAAGTCTTGCAGCGCCAGCAACAAGTGTTCCAGTGCATGGGCCAGGCCGGCTCCCGCCGCGATGCTGCCCAGCGCACTATGCTCGGCGTCCAGCAAGGAAAGAATGTTGTTTGCGTGCACCGTGTCGATATGGGGAAAACTGATGCCCGGAATATACCATGGGGCACCCCTCTTGCAGGAGGAAAACAGCGCACTGCTTGATCTCTGCTGCAGCGCGGCCCTATGCTAAAGTGTTGCTCTCCACTCAAGCGTATCCAAGCATGCCTATCTCCCTGCCAGCCTCACTGATCGCCACCGCCCTGCTCGCCTCCGTACACGGCGCCGTCGCCGCCCCCATGAGCCTGGACGACTACCTGGCCCTGAACGGCCCCCCGCCCACGGCGCAGTTCGCGTATGGCCCCGCGCCGTCGCAATACGCGCAGCTGTTCCGTCCCGAAGGCACGGGACCGTTCCCCGTCGTCGTGCTGGTGCATGGCGGCTGCTGGACGGTGGCCTTCGGCGGCATCGATCAGATGCGCAACGTGGCCGGCGCCCTCCTTGCGCAAGGCATTGCAGTGTGGAATATCGAGTACCGGCGGGTCGACGAGCCTGGCGGCGGCTATCCCGGCACCTACGAAGACATGCACGCGGCGCTCGACAGCCTGCAGCGGCACGCAGACCAATACCAACTCGATACCGGCCGCATCGTCGCCATGGGCCATTCGGCCGGTGGCCAGCTGGTGCAATGGATCGCAGGCCGGGAAAAACTGCCGAAGACCAGCCCCCTGTACCGCGAACAGTATCTGCCAGTGAAAAACATCCTCAGCCTGGGCGGTCTGGCCGACCTGCGCCACGAGCAAAACTTGATCAAGACCAGCTGCGAACGCACTATCGCGCAACTGGCAGGCAGCGCCAGCATAGAGCGTCCCGACATCTACAGCGACACCAACGCAGCCGACCTGATGCCCAACGGCAGCCGCACCGTGCTGGTGACGGGCGAGCTCGACACCATCTCGCCGCCCAGAGTCGCGCACGACTATGCTGCCAGGGCCAAGCTGGCTGGCGACCATGCGGAAGTGCTGATCTTGCCCGGCGCCAGCCATTACGACGAGATCGCGGCCACGTCGCATGCATGGCGGATGATCTTGCCGGTAATCCAACGGATGCTGGCAATGGAGCCGAAATGAAACGCACCCTCGCCTTCACCCTGCTTGCCGTTTGCTCCGCCATGGCGCTCGCCGTCGATACCCAGTCACTCGAAAGCGGCTTGCTGCATGCCATGCAGCTCAAAAAGGGCACGACCGAGCGCACGGGCACGTCCGGCCAGGCTATCCGCGCTTACCAGCACGCGGGCCTGGTCAGCAAGACGCCCCGCCAGCGTGCCGACTATACCGACTACTACCTGCTGGACAAGCCAGTGCCCTTCATGGGCCACGAACTGGTGATGATCGAAGAAGAATACATCGACAAATACATAGGCTGCTGCGTCAGCCCCGGCGTCGGGATCACGCTGAAAGTCCATGGCAGCACCAAGAATCTGCAACAGCTCGCCCGCGCCAGCCGCTGCACCCTGACCGATCATATTGATTTTGCACATGCACTGCGCGAAGTGGCGATCAAGAACAAGGTGCCCAAGGCGCACTATGCGTCCCTGAGCTGCCGCGAGCGCGATGCGTCGTGACTTTTGTCGCCGGGCAATTCGCTACGCGCATGGCCGCTGTCAGCCAGAGGCGGCCAATCATGTTGACGTGACAATGCGTGACTTTTCTCGCTCACTAATTCGTTATGCTCATTGCCGCAGCCGGCCACTACCGGCCGAACGAAGTCGTTGCCAAGTTCCTGCGCTTGGAGTGGTAAATTTGCGGTCTCTTTAAGAAAGAGATGCAGCAGTACTTATTGAAATAGCGGCGATTCAGATCGCATCATTCAGGGAACATATGAAAAAAATATTTCCACAGTTCGTCAGCGTTGGTTTGGGAGTTGCGACTGGAACCTTGCTTTACACTCGCTTCCTTGGTGCCGCCCATGAATTCGATTGGGGGCGTGCTGCCTTTGTCGGTATATTTTGCGCAACAATAGCTTTTATCTGGCCATCAAAAAAGAATTGAGCTAAACCTCACTTCGCGCTATAGCGAATCAATACGCTGCAGGCTGGAACCAGCCAAGGGCGGCAAGCGGCCAAAAGCAGATCCGTCATTTTTATTCCTAAAACTTTAAATAAATGAAGAAATCAAAAGGTTTTGCAATCGTTGCAGGTGTTTTTGGTTTGAGTAGCGCTAGCCTCTGCCTTGGCCATCAATATGGCGTTGCTGCCGGAGTCGCCGGAGTCGCTTTTTTGTATGCTGCCATTGCATACCGAATGAAAAAGACTGGAACGTAGCTTTGGGACTTTAACGCCAGATACTGAGCTTTCGGCTCACTTGTACTTCCGCCTTGGGACGCAAGCAGACATTCCTAAAACGCGAACTTGCAACGACAGCAAGAACACGCCCGCTCCGCAAGCCCAGGCTCCCCGGGCCCAGCGGGCCTGAAAAATGGCCAGGGCAAGGCGCGCGGGCGAAGACAGTACGGTTAGTACGGCGAGCCCAAGCAACGCAGCCATGGCCATTTTTTCAGGCTCGCGACTCTGGCCCGCCGTTTTTAACCAAGCTACACCACCTTACTGAACACGCGCCAAGTACTGTGCCAGTTGGGCGAAAGTCGCCTCGAACCCCTCCTTCATCGACTCATGCCCTTCCAAAAAAGTCCGATGCTGCTCATCCGTCGCCTCGTGCGGCGTCGACCGCAAGTTCATCGTCGTCTTGCCATTTTCCTCGATCCGGTCAAATTGCAGCGACAACTGGCGGCAACCACCAATTGGGCCCATTGAGCCTACTTCGCCTTCCCCGCCGCCACCTGGTCGAGGATATGCTTGGGCACGGCCGCATAGTGCTTAAATTCCATGGTATAGGTGGCGCGGCCCTGGGTCAGCGAACGCAAGGTGGTGGAATAGCCGAACATTTCGGCCAGCGGCACCAGGGCCTTGACGATGCGCCCCGCGCCGCCGGGGATGTCATCGACGCCCTGCACCATGCCGCGCCGGGCCGTCAGATCGCCCATGACGTTGCCCATGAATTCTTCCGGCGTTTCCGCTTCCACCTGCATCATCGGTTCCAGCAGCACGGGATGGGCCTTGCGCATGCCGTCCTTGAAGGCGATGGAGCCGGCCATGCGAAACGCGTTTTCGTTGGAATCGACGTCGTGGTAGGAACCGAACGTCAGGGTCGCCTTCACGTCCACCACGGGGTAGCCGGCCAGCACGCCGGCCTTCAAGGTTTCGGCGATGCCCTTGTCAACGGCGGGGATGAATTCGCGCGGCACCACGCCGCCCTTGATGGCGTCGACGAACTGGTAGCCTGTGCCCGGCGGCAAGGGTTCCAGTTTCAGCACCACGTGGCCGTACTGGCCCCGTCCGCCCGACTGCTTGACGAACTTGCCCTCGATATCTTCCACCGTGCGCGTGATGGTTTCCCGGTACGCCACCTGCGGCTTGCCCACGTTCGCTTCTACGCCGAATTCGCGCCGCATGCGGTCCACCAGTATTTCCAGGTGCAATTCGCCCATGCCCGACATGATGGTCTGGCCCGATTCCTCGTCCGTGTGCACTTTGAACGACGGGTCTTCCTGCGCCAGGCGGTTCAGGGCGATGCCCATCTTTTCCTGGTCCGGCTTGGTCTTCGGTTCGACCGCCTGGGAAATCACGGGTTCCGGGAAGATCATCTTTTCCAGCACGATGATGTGGTCGATGGCGCACAGGGTGTCGCCCGTGGTGACGGCTTTCAGCCCCACGGCGGCGGCGATGTCGCCGGCATACACTTCCTTGATTTCCTTGCGCTCGTTCGCATGCATCTGCAGGATGCGGCCCAGGCGCTCGCGCGCGCTCTTGGTGGGGTTGTAGACCATGTCGCCCGAGTTCACCACGCCAGAATACACGCGGAAGAAGGTCAGCTGCCCCACGAACGGGTCCGTCATGATCTTGAAGGCCAGGGCGGCAAAGTGCTCTTCGTCCGTCGGGTGACGCTCCACCTCGTTGTCGTGCTCGTCATGCCCCATGATGGGCGGCACTTCCATCGGCGACGGCAGGTATTCGATGACGGCGTCCAGCATCGCCTGTACGCCCTTGTTTTTAAAAGCGCTGCCGCACAGCATGGGCACGATCTCGTTACGGATGGTGCGTGCGCGCAAGGCTTGCTTGAGGTCCGCTTCCGTAAACGTGTCGCCATTCAGGTAGCGTTCCGTCATCTCGATGCTGGCCTCTGCCGCGTGTTCGACCATGTGCTCGTGCCATTCCTGCGCCTGCGCCAGCAGCTCGGCGGGAATCTCGGCATAGCTGAACTGCACGCCCTGGCTGGCGTCGTCCCAGGTGATGGCGCGCATTTTCAGCAAGTCGATCACGCCCGTGAAATGCTCTTCGGCGCCGATGGGCAGCTGGATAGGCACGGCCACGCCTTTCAGGCGGTCGGCGATCTGCTGGCGCACGCGCAGGAAATCGGCTCCCACCCGGTCCATCTTGTTGATGAAGGCGAGGCGCGGCACATGGTATTTGTTGGCCTGGCGCCAGACGGTTTCGGACTGTGGCTGCACGCCGCCGACGGCATCGTAGACCATCACGGCGCCGTCGAGCACGCGCATCGAGCGCTCCACTTCGATCGTGAAATCCACGTGGCCGGGCGTGTCGATGATGTTGATGCGGTGTTCAGGGAAGTTGCCGGCCATGCCTTTCCAGAAGGCCGTGGTGGCGGCTGAAGTGATGGTGATGCCCCGTTCCTGCTCCTGCTCCATCCAGTCCATGGTGGCAGCGCCATTGTGCACTTCGCCGATCTTGTGATTCACCCCCGTATAAAACAGGATGCGCTCGGTGGTGGTGGTCTTGCCGGCGTCGATATGGGCGCTGATGCCGATATTGCGGTAGCGCTCGATAGGTGTTTTGCGGGTCATCACAATCTCCATGGCTATTCCCGGCGCCCGGTTTTTCAGTGTAGCAGACATCGATTTGGAGGGCGGACGGTGCGCGGTTTTTGGCGTACACGCAACACCAGCCTTGACGCGCACACACCTTGCGCAGGACAAACAAGAGTTTCGGCTATACTTTCATACCTCAATCCAACAAAGATTAATCAGGATCAAGATGCACGGTGATCTACCGTGCGAGGCGACGCCGCCGGCATGCCAGCCCAGGTGCGCACCGAATGACATGCCCCACTCAGCCTATGACTATCCAACTAAGAAAAATAATCCTCTCTTCCTTGCTGGCATCGCCGGCGCTGGCCATGGCCGGCGAACTGGAACAGCAAATGCAACGTTGCGCCGTGCTTGGCGATGCCAGTGCCCGCCTGGGCTGCTTCGACACCTTGGCCAAGGCGGCCGAAAAGGCCACCATCGCCGCCGGTGGTGACCCCGCCACTGCGGCCGTCACGCTGGCAGCAGCCGCCGAGGCCGCCCCATTTACGCCCGTCAGCCCGCCTGGCGTGGCCACACCGGCTGCGGTGAACGCGGCTATTCCCGCGATCGCACAGGCTGGCGCGGCGCCACCGGAAGCACCGATTTCGCGCACACAACAATCCTGGGAACTCAACGACGCTTCGAAGCGCGGCCTGTTCAACTTCCGCCCGCACCGCGACACCTATCTGCTGCTGGCCAATTACAGCGATGCCTCGAACGACGAACCTTTCCAGGATTTCACGCCAGGCGGCATCAAGAGCCAGCATGTGGAGTTGACGTTCCAGTTGAGCTTCAAGATGAAGATGCTGGAAGACATCGCCGGCACGCCCATCGACATGTGGTTCGGCTACACCCAGCAAAGTTTCTGGCAAGCATATAACCGCAAGGCATCGAGTCCTTTCCGCGAGACCAACTATCAGCCGGAACTGATGCTGGTCATGCCGATCAACAAGAATTTTGCCGGCGTGGAATTCAATTACCTGAACCTGGGCCTGGTGCACCAGTCGAATGGCCAGACATCGACCCTGTCACGCAGCTGGAATCGCGTGTATGCCGAGCTGGGCATGGAAAAAGACAATCTGGCCGTCACGGCCCGCGTCTGGCACCGCCTCGACAATAGCGCGAATGACAATGACAATATCGACATCACCGATTACATGGGCCATGGCGACTTGCGCCTGAGCTACCGCAACAAGGGCCATGAATACGCCGTCACGGCACGGCGTAATTTCAGCAAGAAACACGGCTCCATGCAGGCCAGCTGGGCTTTCCCGTTGAAAGCCAACCTGAAGGGCTATCTGCAGCTGTTCTCCGGTTATGGCCAGAGCCTGATCGACTACAACTATTCGCAGAAATCGATAGGCGCCGGTTTCATGGTCGACCTGTAAGCGGCACAGTGACAGAAATAAAAATGGCGCCAACGGCGCCATTTTTTATGGTAGGGGCAAGTCTCAACGCCGGCCGCCCCCCAGCACGCGCGCCGGCAGCATGACGATGGCGCGCAGCAATTCGAACACGCCTTCCACGCCGATGCCGATCAGACGCAATGGCAGCAACAACAGCCAGGCCAGCGGATACAGCACGAGGGCCAGCAAGGCCAGGGGCCAGCACACCAGCAAAAGCAGCAACCACAGCACGAATCCCAGCATCGCGTTCCCCTCGAATGAAATGTGCGGAGCAAGCCGTGCTTGCCCCGCTACCGTGACAGCACTATAGTAAAGCGCCGTCGCAGCCGCAACGGCCGTGCGATGAACGGCACAATGCGCGGATGAACGGAGTAAAAGCGGGGATAAACGGTAGCTGGCGATGCGCTTATTGGCCGACGCAAATCACTTTCGTGATGTACTCATGCGCATTCGGCTTCTTGTTGGTGGCCCATTTGATGGCCTGGTTGGCATCTTCGATGGTCATGACGGTGGCCTTATCCTTCGACTTGATGAAGGATACGCCTTCAAACACGCCTTCCTTGCTGCGCATTACCTTGGCAAACACGGGCGGCTTGGTCTCGCCATCGCTGATTTTGTTCTGTTGCACGAGGTAACGCTGATCGATCTGTTCCATGATAGTAAAGCTGTCCAGTGGGTAAAAGACGAAATATACCCTGAATGGCCAAACGCCGCAGGATGAAATCGCTGCGGCGTTACCTTAACATGCATAACACTCAGGCGTAGACGGCGTTCTGCGTAGACGGTTGCAGGTTGACATCGTAGATCACCTGCGCGCGGATCGACGCTTCCAGCGAAGGAATCGAGCCGCCGGCGCGGTACTGGAAGCTCACTTGCAACACATCGCCCGCCTTCACGGCCACCGGCGCGGCCAGCGGCAAGCACATGTAGTGGTTCAGCCAGTCGATGGTGGTCGAACGCTCGGGCACCACGGCCAGGATGTTCTTGGTGACGAAACGCAAGGCGTTCAGCGTGCCGCTGCGCTCGACGACGAACTTGCCGTCAAAGCCGAACACGCTATCCGTCGGCTGGCTGAAGTCGATGATGCTGTACACGGACGGCGGCGCCAGTTCCTGCACCCCCGGATGGATGGCCGTGGTTTCCTGGAATTGCACGATGGGCGCGTAAAAACCCTCGAAATCGTATTCCTGCTGCATCGGCTGCACGGCCATGATCACGGCTTCGGGCAGGAAAATAGGCAGCGGGCCGCCAAAACGGGCCAGGTAGCGGCGCTTGAACGATTCGATCACTTCCACCTGCTTTTCGCGCAGCATGCCGACATGAATCATTTCGCAGATGACCACGTCGACGGGCTCGGGCGGCAAGTATTCGAAGGCGTCAGCGTGGACGACTTCGACTTTTTCACCGTTGGGATTGAGCGCCAGCATCTTGCGCGCTTCCTTCACCATGTCCGGATTGAACTCCACGCACCACACCTTGTCGGCGCGCGCGGCCGCAAACCACGAGAGCACGCCCGTGCCGCCGCCCAGTTCCAGCACCTTCATGCCGGGTTTCACCGCGTAATCGATGGCCGACTTGAACCCGTGCATGCGGTTCTGGTCCATCAACATATTGTGGTGGTAATGGACGGGGATAAATTGCCCCAGGTAACAACTCTCGATTTCTCGTTCATTCAGCATGTCTGTCCTCTTGGAGTCTGGCTCCGATGGCCGATCGGTTTTGTCATTCCAGAAAGCAGTGATATCGCACGGGCTGCGTGTGGGGCGGCGACAATACAGCCGGCGCCTGACGGTGGTGTGATGGCCCATGCGATGATCTCCTGATTAATGCGACACACTCATTATCGTTAATCGCCAGGGAGAACAAAGGGCTGAGCTGAGAGGCAATTCCATGCCAGTTTCAGCGCTGGCATGGAAAGCATTGAAATTAAAACATTACTTCTGATTTATTTGCGGGCTGCGCGTGCCTGCTGAGCCGCTACGATGATGGCGACCACGCCGGGCTTGTCACCGGCCTGCGCGAACTGTACGGCCGTCCAGCCATGATCGCTCTTCAGGCTGGCGTCCGCACCCCAGGACAACAGCAGCTTGACGGCGCCCTCCTGCCCTTCGCGGGCGGCAAACATCAGCGGCGTGATGTTGGCTGGCGCGCGCGCATCGACCACGGCGTCGCGGTCGAGCAGGATTTTCATGATGGGCAGGTCGCCGGCAGAGGCCGCATAGTGGAGCGCCGTCCAGCCGCTCTGGTTGACCTTGGCGCCCTTGGCCAGCAAGGCTTGCACGGCGTCCTGCTTGTGCTTGTAGGCGGCCATCATCAGCGCCGTGTTGCCATTGGCCGAGCGCGCCTCGATATCGATGCCGGGCGCGTCCAGCAGCAGCTTGAACACCCGGTCCGCATCGTCACGCAGGGCCAGCACGAGAGGAATGTCGCCCCGCTGCGCGTCGGCCTGGTTCGGATTCATGCCTTCGTCCAGCATGCTGCGCACGCCACTGGCATTGTTGACGGACACGGCGCGGAAGAAAGCATCCGGTTCCGGTGCAGCATGGCTGGCCGCCGCGCAGGAAAGCAGCATCGCCAGGGCGAGTCTTTTCATCATAGTCAACCTTAAGAAGTTATGGCAACTGATTGAATAACTTGAAGAAATTATCCGTCGTCTGGCGTGCCACCTGCTCCAGGGGAATGCCTTTCAGGGTCGACAGGTACTCGGCCACGTGGGCCACGTAGCCAGGCTCGTTCATGCGGCCACGGAAAGGCACGGGCGCGAGGTAGGGTGAATCCGTCTCGATCAGGATGCGCTCGAGCGGCACTTCCAGGGCCACGGCCTGCAAGTCTTTCGCGCTCTTGAAGGTGACGATGCCGGAAAAGGAAATATAGAAACCCATGTCTATGGCGGCGCGCGCTACTTCCAGTGATTCAGTAAAGCAATGCATGACGCCGGCCACGCCGCCGTCTGCCACGCCAGCGCCCTCTTCTCGCATGATGCGGATGGTATCTTCACTGGCCGCGCGTGTGTGAATAATCAAGGGCTTACGCGTGATTCTTGAAGCTTTGATGTGGGTTCTGAAACGCTCGCGCTGCCACTCCAGGTCGCCCGTCAGGCGGAAATAGTCGAGGCCCGTCTCGCCGATGGCGATGATCTTCGGGTGGTCGGCCAGTCGCACCAGCTCTTCCACGGACGGTTCAGGCGTGTCTTCGTAGTCGGGATGCACGCCGACGGATGCAAAAATATGCGGATACTGCTCGGCCAAGGCCAGCACCTGTGGAAAATCCGGCAAGTCAACGGACACGCACAGGGCGTGCGTCACCTTGTTCTCGGCCATCTTGGCGAGGATCTCGGGCATGCGAGCAGCCAGCTCGGGGAAATTGATATGGCAATGGGAATCGATATACATAAGGCGGGATTGTACCGGAGGGAGCACAATCTGGCAGGGGGAAGGCGCAAATCCGTCCTGCCGCGGACGACTCCCGCGTGGTCCGCCTACTGCCCCTCCGGCGGCTGCCACAGCTCCACCTTGTTGCCCTCGGGATCGATGACCCAGCCGAACTGGCCATATTCGGAGTCGGGCGCCTTCTCCAGCACGTTACAGCCTTCGTTGCGCAAGGCTTGCAACAGCGCGTCGAGGTCATCGACGCGGTAATTGATCATGAAGGCAGCCTTGCCGGGGGCGAATTGCTCCTTGTCATTGGCCGCGATGGACCAGATGGTGGTGCCGGCGGTGGGCTTGCCGTCGGCGTCCGTCCAGGTGAAGGCGGCGCCGCCCCACGCCTGCACGTCCAGGCCCAGGTGGCGCTGGTACCAGGCGCGCAGCGCGGCCGGGTCTTGCGCGTGGAAAAAGATGCCGCCGATGCCAGTGACCCGTTTCATGCGCGCCTCCGTTGCTGTCGAGTGCATTGACTGTAACACCGGGCCACGGTCGCGGCAAACAGACAGGGCGCGCTAGGCAGAAATGTTATCAGGATGTATAGTGGGCCGCCGAGGCGCAGACAGGGGCTTGCGCGCGGCTACCTTGGAGAATGTTGATGCTGAAAGTTGTCGGTCCTTTGCTACTGCTGGCCTGCCTGACCCTGACAGCGCCTGCGCCTGCGCAAGGTCAGGTGCAGAACAAGAGCGACGCGCCCAAGGCCATCCCCCACGCGAGCCTGTGTGCGCCCGTGTGTGCGTCGGAACGCCAGGATTGCCGCGCGCAAGCGCAAAGCGCCACGGAAGACGATAACAGCCCCATCTTGTCGATGAAGCCCAGCAGCAATCCCTACGTCGCCGCGGGCCGGGAAGCGGGGCCACAGTCACAGCAGTTGCAACCAACGCAAGCCCAGGCCTTCCGCGCCCGGCGCGCCGAACGCCAGCAAGCGTGTGAAGTGCAATACCGCAGCTGCACGCGCGCCTGCGGCTAGTCATTCCCATCGCGCCAAGAACTGCACAATCCAGATTAACTTGGCACTCCAAGCTCTTGATTTTATTGGCAACTAGATGCGTAGTCGAGCAGCATATCTTCCAGAAAAAGCTTGGGCGACAGCGGGTGTTCGGCAATCGCCCGGCGTTCGTTTGCGGCCTTGATGGCGGCCATCAAACGGCTGACGTTGATCCGTCCTGCCAGCACCTCCAGTTCGCGCCGGTGGCGCGGGTAGTAGCGGATGGTGCCGGACAGCTTGACGGAAAACACGTCATACAGCCAGCGCTGCAAGGACGCCACCAGCGGCGCCAGCGGCGCCTTCTGCAATTTATCCGCCGCCTTCAGGGCCGCTTCCACGCCGGGATTGGCCAGCACTTGCAGCAAGTGTTCCGTCTCTTCGCGGCCGCCCGACTCGGACTGGGCCAGCGCGGCCAGCGGCGCGCCGCCCTGCTCGCGCAGCCAGCTGTCCGCATCGTTCAAGCCTTGTTGTTTAAGCCAGGCCAAGGCTTGCTCGTGGCTGGGCATGGGCAAGGCAAATTTCCTGCAGCGCGATAGTATCGTCGGCAGCAAACGGTCCAGGCTGTTCGATGCCAGCAGGAACAAGGTGCCCGGCGGCGGCTCTTCCAGGGTCTTCAGCAAGGCGTTCGACGCCGGCGTGTTCAGCGCCTCGGCCGGGTATAGCACCACCACGCGCAAGCCTTGGCGGTGCGTGGAAATGTTCATGAAGTCGGCCAGGTTGCGGATCTGCTCGATCTTGATGTCTTTCGACGGCGTCTTGCTCTTGGCGCTTTTCTTTGCGCCTTCGCCCTCTTCGCCGTCGTCGGCTACCTCATCTTCCAGCGCCTCTGGACGGACCCGGCGATAATCGGGGTGGTTGCCCTGGCTAAACCAGCCGCACGAGGCGCATGCGCCGCAGGCATGGCCGTCGGCGCGCACGTCTTCGCACAGCAGCGCTTGCGCGAAATGCTCGATGAAATCGGCTTTGCCGATACCTTGCGCGCCATGGAACAAAATAGCGTGCGGCATGCGCGGGCGCAAGGCTTGCAATTGCTGCCAGGCGTCCTGTTGCCACGGATAGAGGGAACTGGTCATGTCATCTTCTTTTAAATCAGCGCGTTACAGCACTTTGTTCAAGCACTTTGTTCAAGCATAACATCAAGCAGTTGCGCGAGCTGCACCTGGATATCGGCAATGCTTTGCGTGGCATCGATGATGCGGAAACGCTCGGGGAACTGGGCTGCGCGGCGCAGGTACTCCTTGCGCGTGGCCGCAAAGAAGTCCGATCGCTCCTGCTCAAACTTGTCGAGCGCGCGCGTGGCGTCCAGCCGGGCACGGGCCACGTCCAGCGGCACGTCGAACAGGAACGTCAGGTCCGGCTGCAAATGCGGGTGCACCCACGCTTCCAGCGCCTCCATTTTGCCCAGGTCCATGCCCCGGCCGCCGCCCTGGTAGGCGAAGCTGGCATCGGTAAAACGGTCGGAAATGACCCACTCGCCCCGTTCCAGGGCGGGCGCGATGACTTGCGCGATGTGTTCGCTTCGGCTGGCGAACATCAGCAAGGCTTCCGTTTCCAGGTGCATTTTTTCATGCAGCAGCAGTTCGCGCAGTTTTTCGCCCAGGCTGGTGCCGCCCGGTTCGCGCGACGACACGAGGCTTACGCCCCGCTGCTGCAGGTAGTCGGTAACAAAGCCGATATGCGTCGACTTGCCCGCGCCATCGATGCCTTCAAAGGTGATGAAGCGCGGTAAATAGTGTTGTGTCATGAAGCTTCTAGTTTGAAATAATTAACGCTGGTATTGGTTCACGGCGCGGTTATGGTCGGGCAAGTTGGCCGAGAACTGGCTGGTGCCGTCGCCGCGCGCGACGAAATACAGCGCCTGCGTGCGGGCCGGCGCCAAGGCCGCCGTCAGCGATTGCGCGCCAGCCAGGGCGATCGGCGTGGGTGGCAAGCCGCCGCGCGTGTAGGTATTGTACGGGGTGTCCGCTTCCAGGTCGCGTTTGCGGATCTTGCCCTGGTAATTGTCGCCCATGCCATAGATCACGGTCGGGTCCGTCTGCAGCAGCATGCCTGTTTTCAGGCGGTTGACGAAGACGCCGGCGATCATGGCGCGTTCGGACTTTTGCCCGGTTTCCTTTTCCACGATGGACGCCATGATCAGCGCTTCGTAGGGGTTTTTGTACGGCAGGGCCGGATCGCGCTTGTCCCACGCTTCGGACAGGCGTCCGATCATGGCCGTGTGCGCCTGCTTGAAAATCTGCATTTCGCTGGCGCCCTTGGCGAACAGATACGTGTCCGGGAAGAACAGGCCTTCCGGATGCACGTATTCGGGGCTGATTTTTGCCATCAGCTCCTTGTCGGACAGGCCCGCCGTGTCGTGCTTGAGGCCAGGGTGATTGGCCATCGCCTGGCGCATCTGTTTGAAGGTCCAGCCTTCGATGATGGTCAGGGACTCTTGCGCAAATTCACCGCGTGCCAGCTGCGTGATCAAACGCTGCGGCGTCGTGCCCGGTTTCAATTCGTAGGAACCGGCCTTGATCTTCGAGGTCTTGCCCTCGATGCGCGCCAGCAGGTTGAACAGGATGGGCACGATGGGTACGCCTGCGTCCGCGACCTGCTGGCCGGCCGCATGCGCGCCGCTGCCCGGCGCAATGGTAAACGGGATCGCTTCGCCTTCCGTGGTGATGGGCTGCTGCGCCCAGTACACAAAAGTACCGCCCACGCCGATGGCGGCGATGACTGAACTGACTACAAGTTTTTTAAAGAAAGCCATTGTTCCGATTCTTGTGATGCGGGCGCTGGCAGGCAACGCGCGCTTGTTATGATCGTTCATTTGTGAAGCAAGTACGCGCAAAGCGGCGCCAGCACTGGCAATCTTGCCGCTGCCGACGCAATCGGCGCGACATCACTATAATGAACCCGTAATGATAATGCTTAATCGCTGATCTAATGGAAATTATGAATAACTGGAATCAATTTTTAACTGCACAAGGCGCCCGCCCCGCTGCCATCGATGGCGCGCCTGACAGCACAGCCCCCATCGCCGCCACTGTCCACGATTTCGGCCAGTGCCTGACAGTGCCCCAGCTACAAGAAGGTTTTGTCGCGGCCATCACGGACCAGGGCTTGATCGGCTTGAGCGGCGACGAAGCGGCCAGTTTCCTGCATGGCCAGCTGACCAACGACGTCGAGCACCTGGACCAGCAGCAAGTGCGCCTGGCCGGCTACTGCACGCCCAAGGGCCGCTTGCTGGCCAGTTTTTTGATGTGGCGCAATGCCACCACCATTTATCTGCAATTGCCGCGCACCCTGCAGCCGGCCATCCAGAAGCGCCTGCAAATGTTCGTGCTGCGCGCCAAGGCGAAGCTGCACGATGCTTGCGCCGATGAGCCCACTCAAGTCGTCCTGGGCCTCGGTGGAGTAAGGGCCAGCGCGGCACTGTCCGCCTTGTTCCCTGTGCTGCCCGCCGTGCCGTTCAGCAAGGTGGAACACGCGCTGGGCACCCTGCTGCGCGTGGCCGATGCGTTTGGCAATCCCCGCTTTGTATGGCTGACGTCCGCCGCCACGGCGCGCGAGGTGTGGCCGCAACTGGCAGAGCACCTGGCCAAGGGCGGCAACGATTGCTGGCGCCTGGCGGAAATCCATGCGGGCATCCCGCAAATCACGGCCGCCACGCAAGAGCAGTTCGTGCCGCAAATGGTCAACTTTGAACTGCTGGGCGGCGTCAATTTCAAGAAAGGATGCTACCCGGGCCAGGAAATCGTCGCGCGCAGCCAGTACTTGGGCAAGCTCAAGCGCCGTACCACCCTCGTCAGCATCGCCGACGCGTCCGCTGTGGCCGGTGGCGAACTGTACGCCGTCAGCGACCCCGACCAGCCTTGCGGCATGCTTGTGAATGCGGCGCCGAACGGCACCGGCGGCATCGACGCCCTCGTTGAAATGAAGCTGGGGGCAATAGCTGAAGGTTCAAGTGCAGCCGGCGCCGTGCGTTACGGCT
>NZ_LT607654.1:104025-156796 GCF_900095265.1 Janthinobacterium sp. UMAB-56
TGCAAGCGAAGCTGGCGGCCGTCTCCGGCGTGGCGCCGCAACTCAAGCGACGCCCGGACGTGACGGATGGCTTGCAGACGTGGATGGAAATCTATCCCGTCGTCGGCGAAGGTTTTGCCGAGCTGCTGGCCAGCGCATCCGACGAAGCGGGCTTGCTGTCGCTGACGGCTGGCGCGCGCCATACGGAAGTATTCATGGATTTGCCTCCATGTGCCTGATCGTTTTTGCATGGAAAGTCAATCCGCACATCCCACTGATTGCCGCCGCCAACCGCGACGAATTCTATGAACGCGCCAGCGCCCCCGCCGGCGCCTGGCCCGAGCACCCGCAAGTGTATGCCGGGCGCGACCTGCAGGCGGGCGGCAGCTGGATGGGCATCACCCAGGCTGGCAGCGGCAGCTCGCGCTTCGCCGCCATCACCAACATCCGCAGCCCGCAAGACCGCAATCCGGACGCCCCCTCGCGCGGCACCCTGGTGGCCGACTTCCTGGCCGGCAACATGTCGCCACAAGACTACATCGCGCAAATCCGCCCCGGCAGCGCCGCCTACAACGGTTTCAACCTGGTGCTGGGCGACGCGGACACGCTGATCTGGTTTTCCAACCGTGGCGATGACGATGTGCGCAATGGCCAACCCCTGGAGCCGGGCATCTACGGCCTGTCGAACGCCCTGCTGGACGCGCCGTGGCCGAAAGTCTTGAAGACCAAGGCCCAGTTCGCCAGCCTGCTGTGCCAGGGCGCGCCCGACGACGCCTATTTCGACATGCTGGCCGACACCACGCGCGCGCCCGATTTCCGCTTGCCGGACACGGGCGTGCCGCTCGACCTCGAACGCGTGCTGTCCGCCGTCTGCATCGAGACGCCCGGTTACGGCACGCGCACCTCCACTGTCGTGAAACTGTTCCCGGACTCGCCCGGCGAACTGCATGAGCTGGTGATTCAGTAAATTTTGCGGGGCCGGCAGCGTCCGGCTCCGCCCTGTTACCGTCCCGTTTCCCCTCCCCTTTCTTCTGCAAACGCTGCTCGCACAAAAAAAGAAAGCGCTTGCGCAAGCGCTTTCTTTTGTTTACGATAGATTCAAACGCGGCGACACAGCCGCACACTATCGCAGCACACAATAATAAAAAACCATCAGGAGACACCATGGCCACCATGGAAGATGTAGCGCGGGCGGCGGACGTATCGTTGTCGACCGTCTCGCACGTACTCAACGGCACCCGCAAGGTCAGCCCGAAAACCGTTGCCGCCGTCAACGCAGCCATGCAGCAGATCGGCTACGTACCGAACATGCTGGCACGCGCGCTGGCCGGCTCCTCGTCGGGCACCATCGGCGTGGCCATTTCCGCCTTCACCAATCATTACTTCAGTGAAACCGTGCGCGCCATCGAGGCTGCCTGCACGCGCCATGGCTTGATGATGCTGTTTTCCGATACGCATGATGACCCGGCGCAAGAGTTGAAAGTGGTGCAGAACTTGCACCAGCGCCGTGTCGATGGCATCGTGCTGGCGCCGTCCGGCGATCCGCACAACCGCGCCCTCGACTATTTGAGCAGCAACAAGATCGCCTCCGTGCTGGTCGACCGCATGTCGCCACAGTCCTTCGACCAGGTGGGCGTGGAAAACATCGAGGCGACGGCCGAACTGGTCGGTCATCTGATCACGGTTCACGGCCATCGCCGCATCGGCTTCATCGCGGGCGCGCCGGGCCTGTCCACGACGCACGAGCGCACGGCAGGCTACCGCCTGGCCTTGCAGCGCGCCAATATCGCCTTCGATGCGGACCTGCTGCGCTCGGGCGACTCCAACCTGGAGCGCAGCGGCGCGGCCACGCGCGAATTGCTGGCCCTGCCCGACGGGCAGCGCCCGACAGCCATCGTCGCCGGCAATAACCTGATGACCATCGGCACCATGCATGCCTTGCGCGACGCGCACATTGCGGTGCCGCAAGATGTGTCGCTGGCAGGCTTCGATGATTTCGACTGGGCCGATTACTTCAGCCCCCGCCTGACGGTGATGGCGCAGCCGCTCGAAGAGCTGGGCGCCATGGCTGTCGACCTCCTGATCGAGCGCATCGCCAACCCGGGCCGCGCCCAGCATGTGCAGCGCTTGTCGCCGACCTTGCGCGTGCGCAATTCATGCGGCTGCCCCTGACCTTTACAGTAAACAATATGCATCCAGCAATTTCCCTCGGTATCGACCTCGGTACCTCCGAACTGAAAACCGTGCTGATGGACAGCGCGGGTACCGTGTGCGGCCAGGCCTCCGTGCGCCTGGACGTGAGCCGCCCGCATCCGGGCTGGTCCGAACAAGCGCCACAGGACTGGTGGGCCGCCTGCGTCAACGCCTTAGCGCAGCTGCGCGCCGGCTGGCCGCAGGAATATGCCCGCATCGCCTGCATCGGCCTGTCGGGCCAGATGCATGGCGCCGTGCTCCTCGACCTTGACGATGCCGTGATCCGTCCCGCCATCCTGTGGAACGACGCGCGCGCCGAGGCCGAAGCGGCCGCACTGGCGCGCGACTATCCGGCCTACGCGGATGTAACGGGCAGCCTGCCCATGGCGGGCCTGACGGCGCCGAAACTGCTGTGGCTGCAAACACACGAGCCTGACGCTTTCGCCGCCATCGCCTGCCTGCTCTCTCCCAAGGATTACCTGCGCCTGCGCTTGACGGGAAAAAAATTGACGGACATGTCGGACGCGGCCGGCACCCTGTGGCTGGACGAGGCCAGGCGTGCCTGGTTCGCGCCCATGCTGGCCGCCTGCGGCCTGGCGCCAGAACAGATGCCGGCGCTGGCCGAAGGCGATGCCGCCACCGGCATCGTGCTGACCACCATCGCCGACCAGTTGGGCCTGCCACCGGACGTGGTGCTGGCGGGCGGCGGCGGCGACAATCCTGTCTCGGCCGTGGGCATAGGCGCCGTCAACGGCGGTGACAGCTTTATCTCGCTGGGCACCAGCGCTGCCATCGTCTCCGTCACCGAAATGCCTTTGGGCAATCCGGCCGGCGGCGTGCACAGCTTTTGCCACGCCCTGCCCGGCCGCTGGTATGCGATGGGCGCGATTCTGTCCGGCGCCAGCTGTTTGCGCTGGGCGACTGGCGTACTGGGCCAGCCCGACGAGGCTGCCCTGCTGGCGCTGGTGGAAGCGGGCTTGCCGCTCGATGCGACCGTTTCCCCCTCGGCGCCCCTGTTCCTGCCGTATCTGTCGGGCGAGCGCACGCCGCATAACGACCCGCAAGTGCGCGGCGCCTTCTTGCAACTGGGCCACGACAGCACGCCGGCCCAGCTCGGTTACGCCGTGCTCGAGGGCGTCGCCTTTGCCTTGCGCGACGCCATGGCGGCCGTCACCTCGACGGGTGCCGTGGTGCCCCACTGCATGCTGGTGGGCGGCGGCGCGCGCAGCCAGTACTGGGCGCAGTTGCTGGCCAATGTGCTGGGACGCGAAATGCGCACCCTGCACAATAGCGAACTGTCGGCCAGCCTGGGCGCGGCCAAGCTGGGCTTTGCCGCCATCGGTCAGCGCCAGTTGCTGGCCACCAGTTTGCCCATCAAAAACACTTTCCTGCCCGATGCCGCGCACAGCGCAGCCTTGAGCATCCGTTACGGTCGCTACCGTAGCCTTTTCCCCGCCGTGCAAGCCTTGCACCAACTCAGTGATAAGGAATAGTAATGAATCAGCTGCAACAATTAAAACAGACCAGCACCGTCGTCGCCGACACGGGCGACTTCTTGCAACTGGCGCGTTTCGCCCCGCAAGACGCCACCACCAACCCGTCGCTGATCTTGAAGGCCGTGCTGCAGCCCGATTACGCACCCTTGCTGGAAAGCACAGTCGCCGAGCATCAAGCCGCGTCGCTGGACGATATTGTCGACCAGGTGCTGGTGCGCTTCGGCCTGGAAATTTTAAAGGTCGTGCCGGGCCGCGTGTCGACCGAAGTCGATGCCCGTTTGAGCTTTGACCGTGTCGCCACCGTGGCCAGGGCGCGCCGTTTGATCGCCCTGTACGAACAAGCGGGCATCGAGCGCGAACGCGTGCTGATCAAGATTGCCGCCACCTGGGAAGGCATACAGGCGGCGCGCGAACTGGAAGCCGATGGCATCTTTTGCAACCTGACCCTGCTGTTCGCGTTTTGCCAGGCCGTCGCCTGCGCCGACGCGAAAGTACGCCTGATTTCGCCGTTCGTGGGCCGCATCTACGACTGGCACAAGAAGTCCGCGGGCGCCGCATGGGATGAAACGGCGCGCAGCCTGTCCAACGATCCAGGTGTACAGTCTGTCACGCGCATTTTCAATTACTACAAACAACATGGCATCGCCACGCAAGTGATGGGCGCCAGCTTCCGCAACGTGGGACAGATTTCGGCCCTGTCCGGCTGCGATTTGCTGACCATCAGCCCCGACTTGCTGGCCAAGCTGGAAGCGTCAAGCGCGCCGTTCGAGCGCGCCCTGGGCGTCGACCTGGGCGCGCCGCAGCCAGCCATCACGTATGACGAGGCGGCTTTCCGCTACGCCTTGAACGACGATGCGATGGCGACCGAAAAGCTGGCCGAAGGCATACGCGGCTTTGCCGTCGATGCGGGCAAGCTGGACGCCATGATCGAGAAATTACGCAGCCGCTAGGTTTGCACCGAGTTTTCACCGTAGCACCTTTGTCTTGCACAATAAAAACCCTAGGAGATCCTCATGAAAAAAGTCATTACCGCCACCCTGCTGCTGTCCGCCGCCTGCGGCGCCTTCGCTGCCGACAAACCGCTGAAATCGATCGGCGTAAGCGTGGGCGACCTGGCCAACCCCTTCTTCGTGGCGATAGGCCGCGGCGCGGAAGAAAGCGCGAAGAAAATTGGCGGCCCCGGCGTGAAAGTCACCACCGTGTCGAGCAAATACGACTTGAACACCCAGGTGGATCAGATTGAAAACTTTATTGCCAACAAGACCGACATCATCATCCTGAACGCCGTCGATTCCAAGGGCATCGCCCCGGCCATCAAGAAAGCGCGCAATGCTGGCGTGGTCGTGATCGCCGTTGACGTGGGTGCCGTGGGCGCCTCGGCCACGGTGATGTCCGACAACACCATGGCTGGCGACGTGTCGTGCGCTTACCTGGCCAAGCAGATCGGCGGCAAGGGCAATGTGGTGATACTGAACGGCCCACCGGTCACCTCCGTCATCGACCGCGTCAACGGCTGCAAGAAAACCCTGGCGGCGTTCAAGGATATCAAGATCCTGTCCGACAACCAGAACGCGGGCGGCAGCCGCGACGGCGGCATGACCGTGATGTCGAACCTGCTGACGGCCCATCCGAAGATCGACGGCGTGTTCGCCATCAATGATCCTACGGGCATCGGCGCCGAACTGGCGATCAAGCAATCGAAACGCACGGACGTGAAACTGATCACGGCCGTCGATGGCGCGCCCGATGGCCAGAATGCGCTGAAAAACAAGGCCGGCCTGTTTGCCGCCACGGCCGCGCAAAACCCTTACCGCATGGCCACCGACGCCGTACAGATGGGTTACGACATCATGAATGGCCGCACGCCGAAACAGACCATGGTGCTGTTGCCGACACCGGCCATCACCAAGGAAAACGTCGCCACCTACACAGGCTGGGTAAAGAACTGATCTGCCTGACCTGAACCACGTGGCGCCGCCAGCTTACGGGCAGGCGGCGCCAGTTTCACCAGCAAGGAAGGACAGTCATGAGCGACGAGATTATTTTTGAAATGCGCGGCATCGAGAAGCGCTTTGGCGCCACGCGCGCGCTGCGCGGCGTGCACCTGACGGTGCGCAGCGGCGAAATCCATGCCGTGATGGGCGAAAACGGCGCCGGCAAGAGCACCCTGATGAAGATCCTGTCGGGCGTGTACACGCCGGACGCCGGTGAAATCATACTGGACGGTAAACCGATTCGTATCCGCAACCCGGGCGAGGCACGCGCGCTGGGCATCAACCTGATTTACCAGGAATTGAGCGTGGCCAAGAACATGACGGTGGCGCAGAACGTCTTCATGGGCAGCGAACCGCAAGGACCGTTCTGGACCGTCAAGGGCGGCGAAATGCGTGCGCGCACCAACGCCATCCTGGCCGACCTCGGTTCCCGTTTCGACGCCGACACCATGGTGTCGAGCCTGTCGATCGCCGAGCAGCAGCAGGTGGAAATCGCCCGCGCCCTCGTGCACGAAAGCCGCATCCTGATCATGGACGAGCCCACTGCCGCCCTGTCCGACCGGGAAACAGAGCAATTGTTCCGCATTATCGAAGAGCAGCGCGACAAGGGCCTGGCCGTGCTGTACATCAGCCACCGCATGGCCGAGGTGGAACGCCT
Source organism: Janthinobacterium sp. UMAB-56 (assembly GCF_900095265.1). GTDB lineage: Bacteria > Pseudomonadota > Gammaproteobacteria > Burkholderiales > Burkholderiaceae_D > Janthinobacterium. Next base: position 110,346 of record NZ_LT607654.1, read on the forward strand.
GGCGCGCCGCATCACGGTGCTGCGCGATGGCGCTTATGTTGGCGAACTGGGCAAGGATGAACTGGATCAAAAGAAAGTCGTGCAAATGATGGTGGGCCGCCCTGCCGACGACTTTTATTCACACCAGCGGCGCAGCACGCGGGGCGCCGAGCGCTTGCGCGTGGAAAACGTAAGCGGTGGCAAGGTCAAGCCTGCCTCGTTCGCCCTGCATGCGGGCGAAGTCACGGGTCTGGCCGGACTCGTCGGCGCAGGCCGCACGGAACTGGCGCGTTTGATCTTTGGCGCCGACAAGAAACAAACGGGGCAAGTATGGCTCGACGGCCAGGAAGTGCATATCCAGCGCCCGCTGGCGGCCATCCGCCACGGCATCGGCTATCTGCCGGAAGACCGCAAGAGCCTGGGCTTGTTCATGCAATTGTCGGCCATGGAAAACATGTCGATGAATATACTGTCCAAGCATGCGACGGCGGGTATCGTCAACCGTGGCGCCCTGACCCAGCTCACGCGCGAGGCGATTGCCAACCTCAACGTAAAAGTGTCGGGGCCGGAAGGCATCGTGGGCGGACTGTCCGGTGGCAACCAGCAGAAAGTCTTGCTGGCGCGCTGGCTGGCCATCGCGCCGAAAGTGCTGATCCTCGACGAACCGACGCGGGGCGTGGACGTGGGCGCGAAGAGCGAAATCTACAAGATCATCCACCAGTTGGCGGACGCGGGCACGGCCGTGCTGTGCATTTCCAGCGAACTGGCCGAGCTGGTCGGCATCTGCGACCGCGTGATGGTGATGTGCGAAGGACGGCTGACGGGTGAAGTGACAGGCGACCATATCACGCAGGAAAACATCCTTGCCTATGCCACCCAGCTGGAAGCGGCGTAAGAATACGCATTAGAATAATTACTCAGGAGATAGACCATGACAACGAGTACCACCAGCGGCGCCGTACGCGCCGGCGAACCCTTCAATGCCTCGAACCTGATGCGCCGCCTGGGCATGTTGCCCGTGCTGGTGGTGCTCTACCTGGCCATGTACGGCCTGACCGTGTACTTCTCGGCAGACGGCACGTCCACGTTCATGACCAGCAATAACACCATGAACATCTTCCGCCAGGTATCGATCAACATCGTGCTCGCTTCCGGCATGACTTTCGTCATCTTGACCAGTGGCATTGACCTGTCTGTCGGCTCCGTGCTGGCTGTCTCGGCCGTTGCCGGCATGCTGATGTCGCTGTCGGCGCAATTCGCCGGCTTTTCGATTCCCGCCTTCTTGATCGTCGGCCTGTTGCTGGGTGCGCTGAACGGCGCGCTGGTGGCCCTCGTCGGCCTGAACCCGTTTGTCGTGACTCTGGGCACCATGACGGCGCTGCGCGGCGCCGCCTATTTGCTGGCCGACGGCACCAGCGTGCTGAACACGGAAATCCCCAGCTTCGAGTGGATGGGCAACGGCAGCTTCCTCGCCATTCCCTGGCTGATCTGGCTGGCGGCGGCCGTCGTGGTGCTGACCTGGTTCATCTTGCGCAAGACCACGCTGGGCCTGCATATTTATGCGGTTGGCGGCAATATCCAGGCGGCCCGCTTGACGGGCATCAAGGTTGGCCTCGTGTTGATGTTTGTCTACACCATCAGCGGCCTGTTCGCCGGCCTGGGCGGCGCCATGTCGGCCAGCCGTTTGTATGCGGCCAACGGCAACTGGGGCACGGGCTATGAGCTGGACGCCATCGCGGCCGTCGTGCTCGGTGGCACCAGCCTGATGGGTGGCGTGGGTTCCGTCTGGGGCACCGTCATCGGCGCACTGATCATCGGCGTGATGAACAATGGCTTGACGATTCTGGGGCTGTCGTCGTTCTGGCAGTATGTGGCGAAAGGTGTCGTGATCGTGCTGGCCGTGATTCTGGACAAATGGCGCCAGTCGCACGCGCAGAATTAAGGTGACGTGGTGTGTCGGGTTGCGCGTTGTGCGCTAACCCGACAACATCCCGAGCAAGGCTTAAAACTGCAAGCGCATTTCCACATGCGCAATCCCCGCCTCTTCAAATTGCTCCCCCTGCTGCACGAAACCGTGGCGCGCATAAAATGGCGCGGCCACGGTTTGCGCATTGAGCACCACCGCTGCATCGCCCCGTGCACGCGCCTTTTCCATCAGCAAGTGCAAAATGGCGCCGCCCACGCCCGTGCCACGGCCCGGCTGGCGCACGGCCATGCGGCCGATGTGGCCGTCCGGCAATAGCCGGCCCGTGCCGATGGCGGCACCAAAGTCGTTATAGGCAACGGCGTGCAGGCAGACGGCGTCCATGTCGTCGAGTTCGATCTCGGCCGGCACTTTCTGTTCATCAACGAAAACTTCAAAACGGATGGCGGTGGCGTCAAGGCCCAGGGTGGCCCAGTCGCCGAGGCGGATAGTATGCTTGGTCATGGTCGGCGGTCATAAGAAACGGGCCGCCATTGTCGCACGGCCCGCCTTGAGGAAGGAAGCTCAGCCCAGCTTCACCAATTGCTTGCCGAAGTTATGGCCTTTCAACAGGCCGATGAAGGCGTCAGGCGCGCTGGCCAGGCCGTCGGCCACGGATTCACGGAACTTCAGCTTGCCCGTCGCCACCAGGCCGCCCAGCTCCGCCAGGCCTTGCGGCCACAATTCCGGATGCTCGGAAACAATGAAACCGCGCACGCTCAGTCGGTTCGTGAGGATGAAGCGCGCATTGTCGAGCGGCGTCGGTTCGCCATTGTAGCCGGCGATCCAGCCGCACACGGCCACGCGGCCAAACGCATTGGTGCGCGCCAGGGCCGCATCGAAGATGGCGCCGCCCACGTTTTCATAGATGGCGTCGATGCCGTCCGGCGTGGCCTCTGCCAGGTCGGCCTGCAGATTGCCCGCCTTGTAGTCGACACAGGCGTCGAAACCCAGCTCATCGACGACATACGCGCATTTCTCGGCTCCGCCAGCGATGCCGACCACGCGGCAGCCTTTCAATTTCGCCAGTTGGCCCACGACGCTGCCCACGGCGCCGCTGGCCGCCGAGACGACCACGGTTTCGCCCGCTTTCGGCGCCATGATCTGGTTCAAGCCATACCATGCCGTCATGCCGGGCATGCCGACGGCCCCCAGGTAGGCCGAGGCAGGGATGTGCGTCGTATCGACCTTGCGCAGCATCGTGCCGTCCGATACCGCCACTTCCGCCCAGCCCAGGGTGCCCACCACCGTGTCGCCTGCGGTAAACTTCGGATGCTTCGATTCCAGCACCACGCCCACCGTGCCGCCTATCATGGTTTCATTCAAAGCCTGCGGCGCCGCATAGCTTTTATTGACGCTCATGCGCCCCCGCATATAAGGGTCGAGCGACAGGAACTGGTTGCGTACCAGCAAATGACCATCCGTGATGGCGGGAATGTCCGCCGTTTCCAGTCGGAAGTTATCTGCTTGCACCTCGGCCGTGGGGCGCGAGGCGAGGACGATGCGTTGGTAGGTGCTCATGATGCTCCTGTCAATATAGTGAGAGAATTACTTGCTGATGAACAATGCTGATGTGGTGTCACTGCACTTCATAATCCATGCACTGTCGCGCTTCCCGCACCGCCCCAAAAAACGGCTTGATTTTCACGTGCTCGGGGTGGTTCTGATAGGCATCGAGCGCTGCGCGGCTGGCGAACTCGCTGTAGAGGACGATGTCATAGGTCGCTTCCAGGCCAGGCTGGGCCACGGCCACTTCGAATTTCAGGATGCCCGGGACCACATCCGAGCAGGCATCGAGCAGTGTCTTGAGTTTCAAGGCGTTCGTGGCGCGGTCGGCGCCTTCGGCGTGGTCTTTGAGTTTCCAGAAAACGATGTGCTTGATCATGGTGGCAGAGTGCGTGTTGATAAGTGAAGCATGACTGTAACCGCTATCGGCGCGCCTTGCAGGAACCGGGCACGGAATGCAAACGAGCGGCCCTGGAAGCCGCCCGCAGTCTGGCCAGAATCTACATCACAGCACTTCGAACAGGCCTGCCGCGCCCTGCCCGCCGCCGATGCACATGGTCACCACCACGTATTTGACGCCACGGCGCTTGCCTTCGATCAAGGCGTGGCCCGTCAGGCGCGCGCCCGACACGCCGTATGGGTGACCGACGGCAATCGCGCCGCCATTCACGTTCAGGCGGTCCATGGGGATGCCCAGCGTATCGGCGCAATACAGCACTTGTACGGCGAATGCTTCATTGAGTTCCCACAGGCCGATGTCGGCCACCGTCAAGCCCGCCTTTTTCAGCAGTTTCGGGATGGCAAACACGGGGCCGATGCCCATTTCATCGGGTTCGCAGCCGGCCACGGCAAAGCCACGGAAGACGCCCAGCGGCTGCAAACCTTTCGCTTCGGCCACTTTCGCATTCATGACGATGGCCATCGAGGCGCCATCGGAAAACTGGCTGGCATTGCCGGCGCTGATGACGCCGCCCGGAATGGCCGGGCGGATCTTCGCCACGCCATCGTAGGTGGTATCAGAGCGGATGCCTTCGTCGCTTGAGATCGTCACTTCGCGCGACAGCAGCATGCCGCTGGCCTTGTCGGCCACGCCCATGATGGTGGTCATCGGCACGATTTCCGCGTCGAACAGGCCGGCAGCCAGGGCGGCGGCGGCACGCTGCTGGCTTTGCGCGCCATACGCATCCTGGCGCTCGCGCGAAATCTGGTAGCGCTTGGCCACGGTTTCGGCCGTCTGCAACATGGGCCAGTACACTTCCGGCTTGTGCTGCTGCAGCCAGACATCGCGATACATATGCGTATTCATTTCATTTTGCACGCAGGAAATCGATTCCACGCCGCCCGCCGCATAGATATCGCCTTCGCCGGCAATGATGCGCTGCGCCGCCAGGGCAATGGCTTGCAGGCCGGAAGAACAGAAACGGTTGACGGTCATGCCTGCCGTCGTCACGGGGCAGCCGCCGCGCAAGGCCACCTGGCGCGCGATATTGCCGCCCGTGGCGCCTTCCGGAAAGGCGCAGCCCACCAGCACGTCTTCCACTTCTTCAGCCTCGATGCGCGCGCGCTCGACGGCGGCCGCCAGCACATGGCCGCCCAGGGTGGCGCCATGCGTCATGTTGAACGCGCCCTTCCAGGACTTGGCCAGGCCCGTGCGGGCGGTCGATACGATGACGGCTTCATTCATGCTGTGTCTCCTTGTGGGAATGTTATTTGGTCATTGGGGATTTCTGCTAAAGCAGAATAGCACATTTAAGTACGGTCGTTCGCAAAGTTCGGATCGACATCATTTTGTAAGCTTGGTGTAAGTTTCAAGCAAGCATGACGTAAGGTTTCGAGAACACACTCGGCTCCAGCTGTTGCAAGAATGGTCAAAAAGACCTCGGCACCAGTTCACTATAAAACATAGGGAGACAAACCATGGCATCACCATCCGGCTCGGCCGACGTACGAAAAACCTCCACCAAGGGCACTCCGATCACGCCAGAGGAACGCAAGGTCATCTTTGCGTCATCTTTGGGCACCGTCTTTGAATGGTACGATTTTTATCTGTACGGTTCGCTCGCTTCCATCATCGCCAAGCAATTCTTCATCGGCGACGCCACCACCACCTTCATCTTCGCGCTGCTGGCCTTTGCCGCCGGCTTCATCGTGCGTCCGTTCGGCGCGCTGGTCTTCGGCCGCCTGGGCGACATGATCGGGCGCAAGTACACCTTCCTGATCACCATCCTGATCATGGGCGGCTCCACCTTCATCGTCGGCTTGCTGCCCGGTCATGCCTCCATTGGCATCGCCGCGCCCATCATCCTCGTCTTCCTGCGCATCCTGCAGGGCCTGGCGCTGGGCGGCGAATATGGCGGCGCAGCCACGTATGTGGCCGAGCACGCGCCTGAAGGCAAGCGCGGCGCTTTCACGGCGTGGATACAAACGACGGCAACCCTGGGCTTTTTCCTGTCGCTGATGGTCATCCTGGGCACACGCCTGGCGACCGGCGAGAAGGATTTCGAAGCCTGGGGCTGGCGCATTCCCTTCCTGGTCTCCGTCATCCTGCTGGGTATTTCCGTGTGGATCCGTCTGGCCATGAATGAATCGCCGGCGTTTTCCAAGATGAAAGCCGAGGGCAAGACCTCGAAAGCACCGCTGACGGAAGCGTTCGGCCAGTGGAAAAACCTGAAGATCGTCATCCTGGCGCTGATCGGCCTGACCGCCGGCCAGGCCGTCGTCTGGTACACGGGCCAGTTCTACGCCCTGTTCTTCATGATCCAGACCCTGAAGGTCGACCTGGCAACGGCCAACGTGCTCATCGCCGTCGCCCTGCTGCTGGCCACGCCGTTCTTCCTGTTCTTCGGCAGCCTGTCCGACCGCATCGGCCGCAAATACATCATCCTTGGCGGCTGCCTGATCGCCGCCCTGACCTACTTCCCGATCTTCAACGGCCTGACCCACTTTGCCAATCCGCAGCTGGAAGCGGCGCTGAAGAACTCGCCAGTGGTGGTGGTCGCCGATCCTGCTTCCTGCCACTTCCAGTTCAACATGACAGGTACCAAGAAGTTCCCATCGTCATGCGACATCGCCACCGGCTTCCTGTCGAACAGCTCGGTGAACTACACGAAGGAAGATGCGCCGGCCGGCAGCATCGCCAAGGTACGCATCGGCACGAAGGAATTTTCCTCGTTTAACGCTGTCATGACAGCCGATGGCCTGAACTTCGATGCCGAAAGCAAGGCCCACGAAGCGGCGCTCAAGAAAGAACTGGGCACTGGCATCAAGGAAGCGGGCTACCCTGCGAAAGCCGATCCGGACCAGATCAACAAGCCGATGGTTGTCTTGCTGCTGTTCATATTGGTGCTGTATGTCACCATGGTGTATGGCCCGATCGCCGCCATGCTGGTGGAAATGTTCCCGACGCGTATCCGTTACACCTCGATGTCCCTGCCCTACCATATCGGTAACGGCTGGTTCGGCGGCTTGCTGCCGACCACGGCCTTCGCGCTGGTGGCCTTCAAGGGCGATATCTATTACGGCCTGTGGTATCCGATCGTCGTCGCCCTGGCGACTGTCGTGATCGGCACCCTGTTCGTCAAGGAAACCAAGGACAACAATATCTACGCCGACGACTGATCCGACGCCAGCCCCGGCCGCAATGCCGGGGCTCGCAATACAAAAACGCCGCTGACTGGTCAGCGGCGTTTTTGTAGGCGACGGCGAGGCGAGCTTACTTGTCGCTCTTGCTCTTTTTCAACTGGTCGCGCTGCTGCACGTATTCCTGGTAACTGGTCTGGTTGCGCTTGCGGCAGGCATTGCGGTCGTCAAAATTATTGAGGCTGTTGCAATACTCGCCGATCTTGTCCCGGTTTGCGTCATACAGTACTTCACAGCCGGTCATGGCCAGCAAGAAGGGAACGATCAGATATTTCATTGCTACTCTCATGGATAGGGACGGATTGCGCGAAAAAACACCAGACTGCCCTCTGGATAAGCGGGCAAGCTTTATCTTAACGCGATCCTGACGGAAAGTACAAGCGCTCGGTATTACGAGATGGACAGGATCGGGGACAACTCGGCGTCCTGGCCGTCCAGCGCGTCATTCAACAGCGGATTGCCCGCCGCAAACGCCGCCAGGTGTTCGAGCAGCACGCGCACGCGGGCCGGCAGGTAGCGCCGCTGCGTCCACACGGCATACACGTGGCGCGGCTGCGGCATCCAGTCGGGCAAGACGCGCACCAGGCTGCCACTGGCCACTTCGTCGCGGCATTGCAAAAGCGGACACAGCAGGATGCCGATGCCCGCGTCGGCCATTTCCACGGCCAGGCGCATTTCATTGACGCGCAGGCGCGCCTGCGGCTCGATCACCATTTCGGCGCCGTCGCCAGGCCGCCGCAAGCGCCAGCTGCGCAGCGGCTCGGCCACGATCAGTTCATGCCGTGCCAGTTCCTGCAAGTCGCGCGGCACGCCGGCACGCGCCAGGTAGGCGGGCGAGGCCACCATCACCAGCGCGGCACTGCCAAGGCGGCGCTGCATCAGCGAGGAATCGTCAAGCGCGCCCACGCGGATAGCCAGGTCGGCGCCGCTGCCCACCAGGTCTTGCAGCAGGTTCGACAGTTCCAGCTCCAGGCGGATGTCCGGATACTGCTGCATGAAGCTGACCCAGGCCGGCGTCAGCAAGCCGCTGGCGAAGTTGACGGGCGCCAGCACGCGGATGCTGCCCGAAACGGCCGACAGGCTGGCGTCGAGCTGCTGCGTCGCCTGCCGCAGTGCATGCACGAGAGGCCGGCACTGCTCATAGTATTGCCAGCCTTCCGCCGTCGGCTGCAGGCGGCGCGCGCTGCGGTTGAGCAAGCGGTAGCCGAGCTGGCTTTCCAGCCTTTGCAGCCGGCGCGTGACGGTAGCGGCGGGCAATTCCTCCTTGACGGCCGCCGCATGCAGGCTACCCGCCTCCACGATGGCGACAAACAGGGCGAGGTCATCTAGCATGATTGCATTTTCGGAATTTGAAATTAAAAATATGCCTCTAGTATAGATTGCTGCAAGTCGTTACGCTGCCCTATCTTCACCATTTGAAAGTGCACCATGTCCGATACCCTGCGCTTGCGCTGCCTGTTTGCCTTCCTGATGTCGCTGCTGATGACCCTACTGATGAGCGCCTGGGTCACCTGGCTCAATATCGGCCTGCATGCAGACTTCCTGCCGCGCTGGCGCCATGCGTTTTTTGCCGCCTGGCCCGTCGCATTCTGCGCCGTCATGCTATTCGCGCCACGGGTGCAGCTGATGAGCCGCAGCATCGTGAGCCGACTGGCCCGACGCCCTTAACCGGCAGTCAAGCACTGCCAGTATCACTCGGTCACTCCCGCCCACGGCCGACCTGATCCGGGCTATGCTATGGGCCATCCTTGCTTTTACAGTGGAGTGCCCATGCTTGATCACGTTTCCCTTACCGTCAGCGACCTGGAACGCGCCGAGCGCTTCTACGACGCCATCTTCGCCGCGCTGGACGTGCCCAAGGTGGGCAGCGAGCATGCCAGCGCGTGGATAGGCTACGGCGAGCGCAGCGATGCGCAATACCCCGGGCGCAGCTATTTTTCCGTGCGCCTGGGCCCCACACCTGAGGATGCGCCGCGACGCCATTGCTGCTTCAAGGCTCCTACGCGCGCGGCCGTGCAAGCGTTCTGGCAGGCCGGCCTGGCGCACGGCGGCATCGACCTGGGGGCGCCCGGCCTGCGCCACTATCACGCCAACTATTACGCGGCCTTTTTGTTCGATCCGGACGGCAACCGCATCGAAGCCGTCTGCCACCACGCCGAAGCCGGCTGACAGGACAGGAAATCGGCCTCTGTTCGGCATTTCCAGTGCGTGACGATTTGCCTATAATGGCTGGCACGCCATACCTGTCCCCGGTCCCTGCACCAAGAAGGAGATTCATGCATCATCTATTCGTCGGCCGCCCCGCGCGCACCATGCTCCTCACCAGCGCCGGCTTGCTGCTGGCAGGCTGTTTTTCCGGCTGCTCCCTGCTGCCATCTACCCCTGCCACGCCCGGCATCCCCGCCACGGCCGCACTGCCCGACGCCAGCATCGCCTACACCCTGAGCGGCCAGGGCGGCTTGCCCGTGGTGTTCCAGTCGGCCATGGGCGACGGCAAGGATGTGTGGGCCAAGGTGGTGCCCGAGGTGGCAAAGCAGCACCGCGTGCTCGTGTACGACCGCCCCGGCTACGGCGATAGCCGCAAAACCACCACGCCGCGTGATCCCTGCACCATCGCTGCCCAGCAACGTGCCCTGTTGACGCAAGCGGGCCTGAAGCCGCCGTATGTGCTGGTCGGCCATGGCTTGGGCGGGCTGTACCAATACGTATATGCCAGGCTGTACCCGCAGGACGTGGCCGGCCTGGTCCTGCTTGATCCCACGCACCCGCAGCAATGGAGCCGGACGCAGACGGACGCGTCCACCTACGCCATGCTGGTGAAAACCCGGCGCAAGCTCATGTTCAACAGTACGGAATCGGCCGAATTCGATGCCCAGACGCAGTGCCTGCAGCATGTCGACATGAGCAGCCCGCTGCGCGTGCCCGCCATGCTGCTGGTGCGCGACAAGTTCGGCATCGAGGAAATGGGCTCGTTTGAAAACGTGGTGCGGACCCAGGAAAAGGATTGGCAACGCCTGTCCGGCGCGCCGGCCATCGAGCGCATCACGGGTGCAGGCTATTACATCCAGAAAGACAACCCCGTCATCGTCAACGAGGCGATCAAGATGGTGGCCAAGAAAAAATAAAAAAAGGGCAGAGAAATCTGCCCTTTGCTTTTCAACAGCCCAGCATCAGCTATTGAAGCCCTTGCCTTCGGCCGCCAGTTTTACCAGCAGCGGCGCCGGCGTCCACGCTTCGCCGTGGCGGCCTTTGGCATAACCGGCTATCGTGTCCAGCACGTTCGGCAAACCAACCGTATCGGCGTAGAACATCGGGCCGCCGCGGAACAAGGGGAAACCATAGCCCGTCAAATACACCATGTCGATGTCCGACGCGCGCAAGGCGATCCCCTCTTCCAGGATGCGCGCGCCTTCATTGACCAGCGCATACACGAGGCGTTCGACGATTTCCTGGTCGCCGATCTTGCGCCGCGCAACGCCTATGTCCTGCGAATGCTGCACGATCATTTCGTTAACCTGTTCCGAAGGATAGGCCTTGCGGTCGCCCGCCTTGTAGTCATACCAGCCGGCGCCCGTCTTCTGTCCATAGCGCTTCAACTCGCACAGCAGGTCGGCCGTCTTCGAATACGTGACGTCCGGTTTTTCCACATAGCGGCGCTTGCGGATGGCCCAGCCGATATCGTTGCCAGCCAGGTCGCCCATGCGGAAGGGGCCCATGGCGAAGCCGAATTTCTCGACCGCCTTGTCGACTTGCTCCGGCAGACAGCCTTCTTCCAGCAGGAAACCGGCCTGGCGGCTGTATTGTTCGATCATGCGATTGCCGATAAAACCGTCGCACACGCCCGAGACGACGCCCGTCTTTTTCAGCTTTTTCGACAGCGCCAGCGCCGTGGCCAGCACCTCTTTGCCCGTAGCCTTGCCACGGACGATTTCCAGCAGCTTCATGACGTTCGCGGGGCTGAAGAAATGCGTGCCGATCACGTCTTGCGGGCGTTGGGTGAACGCGGCAATCTTGTCCAGGTCCAGCGTGGATGTGTTTGAAGCAAGGATGGCGCCCGGCTTCATGACGGCATCGAGCTGCTTGAAGACGCTTTCCTTCACGCCCAACTCTTCGAAGACGGCTTCGATGACGATGTCAGCCTGGCCAATGTCCGCATACGCCAAGGTGCCGCTGACCAGGGCGATGCGCTGTTCGGCCTTCTCCTGCGTCAACTTGCCCTTCTTCACCGTGTTCTCGTAATTCTTGCGGATGGTGGCCAAGCCCTTGTCCAGCGCCTCCTGCTTCGTTTCCAGCAGGGTCACGGGGATGCCCGCGTTGGCGAAATTCATGGCGATGCCGCCGCCCATGGTGCCAGCGCCCACAATCGCGGCGCTAGCGATGCTGCGCACGGGCGTGTCGGCGGGCACGTCGGGCACCTTGCTGGCGACCCGCTCGGCAAAGAAGGCATGGCGCAGGGCTTTCGACTCGGGCGACTGCACCAGTTGCATGAACAGTTCGCGCTCGTACTTCAAGCCATCATCGAATTTCATCGTCACGGCGGCCGCCACGGCATCGACGCATTTCAGCGGTGCGGGGAACGGGCCGGACATGGCTTTCACGGTATTGCGCGAAAACTGCAAAAAGGCTGCGTGGTTCGGGTAGTCGACCTTGCGCTCGCGCACTTTCGGCAGCGGGCGCACATCGGCCACTTTCGTGGCGAAGGCCAGGGCGGCGGCCAGCAAATCGGCGCCGGGCGCGATGACTTCATCGAACAGGGCCGTGCCAGCCAGTTTTTCCGACGCCACGGGCGTGCCCGAGACGATCATATTGAGGGCCATCTCCAGGCCCAGCACGCGCGGCAGTCGCTGCGTGCCGCCCGCGCCCGGCAAGATGCCGAGCTTAACTTCAGGCAAGGCCATTTGCGCGCCAGGCGCGGCCACGCGGTAGTTGCAGCCCAGCGCCAGCTCAAGGCCGCCGCCCATGCAAACGCTGTGGATGGCCGCCACCACCGGTTTGGTCGATTGTTCGACCACGTTGATCAGGGTGTGCAGGGTCGGTTCCGTGAGCGCCTTGGGCGAATTGAATTCCTTGATATCGGCGCCGCCCGAAAACGCCTTGCCGGCGCCGGTGATGACGATGGCTTTGACGGCCTCGTCCGCTAGCGCCTGGCGGATGCCGGCGACGGCGGCCGTGCGCGTTGCCAGGCCCAGGCCATTCACGGGCGGGTTACTCAGGGTAATGACGGCAACGGCGCCGTTCACTTGATATTCAGCACTCATGTCTCTTCCTTATTGGTTTTTACTTGGCGATGAGGTTGTTGCAAGGGATGAAGCTTCACTATACCGCATAAAAGAACGCTCGTATTATTTTTGTCGCGGCGCGCGCGGCGCCGGTGCCGGGCCCCATGGTACAACAATGGTCCATCCTTTAGCGCGGCACAGGCGGCGCCGTGCACCAGCAGCTATCAATTCCATATTCAATTTGATAATTAAAACATAACAAGAAAAACATCGTTTTATTATATGCAAAATGCGCTTCCTTATCCTTGCGCGTGCCAATAACGCCACTTCCAGCATTATTGTTTGACCCCACTTGTTTTTCTCCAGGCGCTGGGGAATAATAAAATTATTGATTCAAATCAATACTCTGCAATTGATTTAATATTGAGCATCAGCACCGCCGGATATCGACTTGTTTATTTCGCGCAGATTCTCTCCGATTATCACGCTGCGTCATGGCCGTGTGCTTCAGCAACCGTTTTATATTGTCATTCTCTGTCAGCCTTAGTGCCACTTATTGCTCTTCTCACACCGAAGGAAATACTATGGACGCAGCCAGCCATGTCAGCCATTCCCAGGATTTGGACTTACAAGCGATAAATACTGCATTGAACCGTGTCCAGGCCGTGATCGAATTCGAACTCGATGGCACCATCCTGCATGCAAATGACAATTTTCTGCGCGTCGTCGGGTATACGCTGGCCGAGGTGCAAGGCAAGCACCATGCCATCTTCTGCGATCCCGACTATGTAAAAACGGCTGAATACAGCGACTTCTGGGCCAGCCTGGGACGGGGCGAGTTCGACCAGGGCGAATACAAGCGCCGCGCCAAGGATGGGCGCGAAGTGTGGATCAATGCTTCCTACAACCCCATCCTCGACGCCGATGGCAAGCCCTATAAAGTCATCAAGTTTGCCACCGACATCACGGCCCTGAAAATACGCAATGCCGAATATGAAGGCAAGGTCAGCGCCATCGGCAAGGCGCAGGCCGTGATCGAATTCGACATGCATGGCAATGTGCTGGACGCGAACGACAATTTCCTCGCCGTCATGGACTACGACTTGAGCGATATCAAGGGCGAGCACCATCGCATGTTCTGCGAAGCCGAGTATGCGGGCAGCGCCGAATACAAGAAATTCTGGCAAAAACTGAACCGCGGTGAATTCGACGCGGGCCGCTACAAGCGCCAGGGCAACCATGGCAAGGTGGTGTGGATACAGGCAACCTACAACCCCATCCTCGACCTGAATGGCAAGCCATATAAGGTGGTCAAGTTCGCCATCGACATCAGCGAACAGGTGAACCTGGAAAACAGCATCCAGGCCAAGGCCGCCAACGACAGCCGCAAGGTCAATGCCCTGCTCGACTCGGTGGCGCGCGCCGCGCAAGGCGACCTGACCTGCAATATTGTGCCCGAGGGCAAGGAGCCGATCGACTTGCTGGCGGGCGGCATCAGCAAGATGATCGTCGACTTGCGCGGCGTGATCGGCAACGTGGTGTCGGCCGCCAACGGCTTTGCCGACGCCTCGCACGCGATTGCCGAGCGGGCCACGGGCGTGGCCGTGGGCACGCAGGCACTGGGCGCGACGGTGGAAGAAATGAACGCCTCGATCGACGGCCTGACGTTTTCCATCAATTCCATCGCGGAAAACACCTCGAATGCCGACTTCCTGGCCAAGGCCACGCAGCTGGAAGCGGAAGCGGGGGCGCGCGCCGTCGCCAAGTCGATCGAGGCGATGGACCTGATCAACCGCTCGTCGGAAGACATCGGCGAAATCGTCAAGGTCATCAGCGAAATCGCCAACCAGACGAATATGCTGGCCTTCAATGCCGCCATCGAGGCGGCCCGCGCGGGCGAGCACGGCCTGGGCTTTTCCGTCGTCGCCGACGAGGTGCGCAAGCTGGCCGAGCGCTCCTCGCAAGCCACCAAGGAAATTTCCAAGCTGATCAACGAGTCCGTCAAGCGCGTCTCGACGGGCAGCGAAATTTCACGCCAGGCCAGCGACGCCTTCGACAAGATCGTCTCGGGCGTGGCGAAGACCACCCTGGCCATCTCGGATATCTCGAAGGCAGCCAACGAACAGTTGCTGACAGCGCGCGAAGTATCGACGGCGATCCAGTATATCGCCGAGGAAACGGAAAAGTCAGCCGCCAACTGCGACAGCATCGCCCGCTCCACGGATGGCTTGAACGAGCGCGCGGGCAGCCTGAACCAGACTGTCTCCGGCTTCGTGGTGTAAGCCATGCGCCACGCGGCCAGCTTGACGCCCGAGGTGTTGACCAGCCTGATCGCACTGGTGCGCCAGCATACGGGCATCGCCATGACCGCGCGCAAGAGCGTCTTGCTGGAACGGCGCTTGCAGCCCCGGCTGCAGGCACTGTCCCTGCACAGCTACCAGGCTTACCTGGACCGCGTGGCCAGCGACCGCGACGAGGTAGCCCATTTCATCGATCTGGTGACCACCAACGACACCCTGTTCTTCCGCACACCATCGATCTGGGATTACTTCAGCGAGCGCTATCTGCCCGCCTGGGCACGCGCCCACCCGGACGGCTGCCTGGCCATCTGGTCGGCGGCCGCCGCCAGCGGCGAGGAGCTGTACTCGATCGCCATGCTGTGCGAGCAATTCAAGCTGCAAACGCCCGCTTTCCGCTACCAGATCCTGGCCAGCGATATTTCGCTGCAGATACTGGGTGCGGCGCGGGCCGGCCAGTATAGCGGGCGCTCCGTCGAGCGCATCCGCTTGTCGCACCCTGACTTGTTGCGCAAATATTTCACGCCTTCGCCGTATGGCGTCAAGGTCAACGAGGAACTGCGGCAGCACGTCAGCTTTGCGCAGCATAATTTGCTCGAAGCGCTGCGCCCTGCACGGCAGTTCGACCTGGTCTTCCTGCGCAATGTGCTCATTTATTTCGATGCCGAGCACCAGGAAACCGTGCTGCGCCAGGCAAGGCTGAGCCTCAAGGACGAGGGCCGCCTGATCCTGGGCGAATCGGAAACCATCGCCCGCCTCGGTACCGGCTATCAATTCGAGCTTCCCATGATTTATAAGGCAGGCACGGCATGAGCATCAGCCTACCCAACGAACACGCCGCGCCCCTGCTGCAGGTTGGCATGGGCCAATTGAGCGTGGGCACGCATGGTGAGCAGCTGCAAGCCTTGCTCGGTTCCTGCATCGGCATCGGTTTCCTCTGGAAGAATGGTCCTTGCTGCGGCCTGGCACATTGTTTGCTGCCGGAAGCGCCAGGCGCCGTGCAAGCCCTTGGGGCCCCGAATGCACGTTACGTGAGCCAGGCCGTGCCCTCGCTGCTGCGCCTGATGGGCGTGCGCGAGGCCGATTACCCCGATATCGACGTGGTGCTGGCGGGCGGCGCCAGCATGTTCGGCCCCGCGAATGGCCAGGGCCGCCTGCAGGTGGGCCGGCAAAACGCGCAGGCGGCGCAGAAATACCTGAACCAGTGCGGCTTGCACGTCAGTTTTTGCGCGCTGGGCGGACACCACGGGCGCCAGTTGCTGATCGACTGCGCCCAGCATAGCTACGCCGTCACCGATGTGGTGGCGCAACCCGGCTTGATACCACGCAAGGAAGGCGCATATGGATATGCATGAAGGGCGCGAGGGTGAGCGCGACGGCGCCACCGAACTGTTCGGTTCATTCCACCTGGGCGAGGATGAATTCGCCCTGCCCGCCAGTTGCATCCGCGAAGTAGTGAACTACCCGGCGAAAGTCACTGCCCTGCCCCTGTCGCCCGCGTATCTGGAAGGCATGTTCACCTTGCGCGGCAGTGTCATTCCGGTGGTCAACCTGGGGCGACTGTTCCGCGCCGATGCGCCGCGCGCCGTGGCCACGGACAAGATCGCCATCCTCGATTTTCAGCAAGTGCTGATCGGCATCGTCTTCCAGGAGACGGGCGACATCCTGCGCGTGCCGGCCAGCGCGCGCAGCGCCTTGCAGTATGCGGCCGGCGACGCGCAAGCCGTCATCGCCGGCACGATCTTGCTCGATGGCGGCGCGCGCCTGCTGCAAATCCTCGACCCGCACGTCCTGCTGCGCATCGAAAACGTGCCCCATGTGCTGGCCCTGCAGGCGACGGGCGCCAGGCTCAGTACGGCGCGCTACCATGCGCAAAGCGAACGCCGCCAGTGCGTCAGCTTCCATGCGGCCGGCGCCACATTTGCCTTCGAAATGCTGGCCATCCAGGAAATCATCAAGGTGCCGGAAATGCACAGCTCCCTGCTGAATAGCGAACTGTGCCTGGGACGCATGCATTTTCGCGGCAGCCAGGTGGCCGTCGTCGACTTCGGCACCCTGCTGCAGGCGGCCGGATCCGGCAACGCGGCCAAGGCTGCCACGCTGGACCAGCGCATCATCGTCGTGCGCCTCGATGACACGAGCGTGGGCTTTCTCGTCGATTCCGTCGACAGCATCGTGCATTTCTTTGGCGATGAAGTGCTGCCGATTCCCTTGCTGAACAAGGCGCGCGCGGCCATGTTTGCCGGCTGCATCACGCAAGCAGGCCTGGGCGATATCATTTTTCTGGACCACAAGGGTATCCTGTCGCAGGCCGAGATCGTCGAGATGCGCGATGGCCACGCGCGCCTGTACCCAGCCGTAACGACAACGGCCAGCGCCGCCACGCACAAGGCGCGGCGCCGCGTCTACATCACGTTCACGGTAGAAACCCGCTTCGCCGTGGAAATCGGACAAGTGCGCGAAATCATCGATTTCAGCGGCGCCATCACGACGCCGCCTGGCATGCCGGCCTGCATGCGCGGCATGCTCAACCTGCGCCAGCAAATGATCAGCATCATCGACTTGCGCCAGTTGTATGCGATGCCGGCCCTGCAGGATGCCGGAGCAGGCAAGATTCTGATCGTGGAACGGGGAGCGGAACGCTATGGTTTCCTCGTCGACCACGTCGACAACATCATGACCATTTCCGACAGCCAGCGCTTTGCGGCGCCGCAAATCATCCGCACGGGCGAACATGCGGACTTGCGCAGCGAAATGGATGAGATGATCGATATCGGCACCGAGGCGCAGCGCCAGACCCTGTCCGTCTTCCAGTGCGATCATCTGCTGGAAAAACTGGGCTCGGCGCTGCCGCAGGCCGCATGAGCGCGGCGCTGCGCTACATGCCGGGCAGCTGGTGCCCCTTGAACTGCTCGCGCAGCTTGTTCTTCTGAATCTTGCCCGTCGCGCCCATGGGCAAGGCGTCGACGAACAGCACGTCGTCGGGCGTCCACCACTTGGCGATCTTGCCTTCAAAAAATTGCAGCAAGGCGTCGCGCGTGACCGTCATGCCCGGGCGCAGGACCACCACCAGCACGGGCCGCTCATCCCATTTCGGGTGGAACACGCCAATGCAAGCTGCCTGCAGCACGGCCGGATGGGCCATGGCCAGGTTTTCCAGGTCGATGGTGCCGATCCACTCGCCGCCCGACTTGATCACGTCCTTGCTGCGGTCCGTGATCTGCATATAGCCATCCGCATCGATGGTGGCCACGTCGCCCGTGGGGAACCAGCCATCCTGCAACACATCACCGCCCTCGTTCTTGTAGTACGACGCGATAATCCACGGCCCTTTTACCAGCAAATGGCCGTAGGCCACGCCATCCCACGGCAATTCCTTGCCATCGTCGTCGACGATCTTCATGTCCACGCCGTAAATCGCATGGCCCTGCTTTTGCAGTATCTTGCGCTGCTCAGCCTTCGGCAAGTCCAGGTGCTTGGTCTGCAAGCCGCCGGCCGTGCCCAGCGGCGACATTTCCGTCATGCCCCACGCATGGATGACCTCGATGTCGAACTTGTCGATCAGGGTATCCATCATGGCCGGCGGGCAAGCTGCGCCGCCGATCACCGTGCGACGGAAAGTGGAAAAGGTCAAGTTATTCTGCAAGGCGTGGTTCAGCAGGCCCAGCCAGACGGTCGGCACGCCGGCCGAGAATGTCACTTTTTCCGCCTCGAACAGTTCGTACAGTGACTTGCCGTCCAGCGCCGCGCCGGGAAATACCATGCGCGCGCCGGACAGGGGCACGGAATACGGCAAGCCCCAGGCATTCACGTGGAACATGGGCACGACGGGCAGCACGGTATCGGAAGCGCGCACATTCAGGGCGCTGGGCATGGCTGAGGCATACGCATGCAGCACGGTCGAGCGGTGCGAATACAGGGCGCCCTTGGGGTTGCCCGTCGTGCCCGACGTGTAGCACAGGGTGGCGGCCGCGTTTTCATCGAACATGGGCCATGCGTAATCGTCGGAATGCGTGGCGATCAAGTCTTCATAGCACAGCAGGTCGGGGATGGCGCTGTTGGCGGGCATGCGCTCGCGGTCGCACATCAGCACGAAGTGGCGCACAAAGGTGCAGTCGGCGGCGATTTTTTCCACCACGGGCAGGAAGCTTGAATCAAACAATAAAACCTGGTCTTGCGCGTGATTGGAGATGTAGGCGATCTGGTCGGGAAACAGGCGCGGATTGATGGTGTGCAACACGGCGCCCGAGCCGGACACGGCATAGTACGCTTCCAGGTGGCGATAGCCATTCCAGGCCAGCGTGGCGACGCGATCGCCCATGCCGACGCCGAGCCCATGCAAGGCATTCGCCAGCCGGCGCGCGCGCTGGTGGCAATCGCGATAAGTGTAGCGGTGCATATCGCCTTCCACCCGCCGCGAAATGATTTCGCTACTTCCGTAATGACGCGCTGCAAACTCGATAATGCTGGAAATCAGCAGGGGCTGATTCATCATCTGGCCCATCACTGGACTCAAGGGAAATGCCGACATCGTGTCTCCTGGCGTGGATACTTGGTTATTGTTGAAATCTACAGACTTTCCTTAGTTTCGTACGGTCGTGCGGAAACCGTCAACGCATTTCGATATTGCAATGCAGCATGGAATTTTTGATTCCGTTTTGTGCCGTGCAGCGACCCGCCGCTGCGCCCGCCGCACGCCTAGTCGCTGTGCGGTAAAATCGCAGCTCAGACTGGCGCTGCTTGCCGCCACATCGCCACTTTTTATTTGAATGGAATTGCCATCAGCGCTCATACCTTACCACTGGATAACGCCTTTGCGGCTTTGCCTCCTGCGTTTTATACGCGCTTGATGCCCACGCCACTGTCCTCCCCGTATTTCGTGGCCGCCAGCGCAGCGGCGGCAAACCTCATCGGTCTCGATGCGGCTTGCCTGGCCGAACCTGATTACGTGGCGCTGCTGAGCGGCAATGCCGTGGCCGAGCGTTCCATGCCCCTGTCGGCCGTATATTCGGGCCACCAGTTCGGCGTCTGGGCCGGCCAGCTGGGCGATGGCCGTGCCATTTTGCTGGGCGATATCGCCACAGCAAGCGGTCCGATGGAGCTGCAACTGAAGGGCGCCGGCGCCACGCCGTATTCGCGCATGGGCGATGGCCGCGCCGTGCTGCGCTCGTCCATCCGCGAATTCCTCTGCTCGGAAGCGATGGCGGCGCTGGGCATACCCACGTCGCGCGCGCTCTCCATCATGGGTTCGCAACAAGGCATCGTGCGCGAAACGGTGGAGACGGCGGCCGTCGTCACCCGCATGGCACCCAGTTTTGTCCGCTTTGGCTCGTTCGAACACTGGTTTTACCGCAAGCAGCCGGACCAGCTGAAAATCCTTGCCGATCACGTCATCGATGGCTTTTATCCCCATTTGCGCGCCGCATCAAATCCGTATCAAGCCTTGCTGGCCGAAGTGTGCGTGCGCACGGCGCACATGATTGCGCAGTGGCAAGCCGTAGGCTTCATGCATGGCGTGATGAACACGGACAATATGTCGATCCTGGGGCTGACGCTCGATTACGGCCCCTTCGGCTTCATGGAAGCGTTCGACGCGAAACATATCTGCAACCATACGGACCAGCAGGGTCGCTATTCCTACGCCAACCAGCCGCAGGTGGGCCACTGGAATTGCTATGCCCTGGGCCAGGCCTTGCTGCCGCTGATCGGCGAAGTGGCCGAGGCGCAGGCGGCGCTGGACAGCTACCAGAGCGCCTTTGCGGACAAGATGAATGCCTTGCTGCGCGCCAAGCTGGGCTTGCGCAAGCAACACGAGGACGATACGGCACTGTTCGACAGCATGTTTGCACTGATGCAAGCCAATCACGTGGATTTCACCAACTTCTTCCGCGCC
The DNA here is from genome assembly GCF_900095265.1 of Janthinobacterium sp. UMAB-56. Lineage (GTDB taxonomy): Bacteria > Pseudomonadota > Gammaproteobacteria > Burkholderiales > Burkholderiaceae_D > Janthinobacterium. Next base: position 130,842 of record NZ_LT607654.1, read on the forward strand.
CTGGCGACACTGCAAGTGGCCGCCCCCGAGCATGACACCCTACTGCGCGACATGTTCATCGACCGCTCTACGTTCGATACATGGGCAGCAACATACCGCGCGCGCCTGTTGCGAGAGCACAGCGTCGATGCCGACCGGCAATCCGCCATGAACGGCGTCAACCCGAAATACGTGCTGCGCAACTACCTGGCGCAAGTGGCCATCGAGAAAGCCCAGCAGCAGGACTACACGGAAGTGGCGAAATTGCTGGCAATTTTGCAAAAGCCATTTGACGAACAGCCCGAACACCAGCACTATGCGGCCCTGCCACCCGACTGGGCCAGCCACCTTGAAGTCAGCTGCTCATCCTAAGGAGTCATTATGACCACCAATAAAGTCAAGAAAACCGACGCCGAATGGCGCGCCATGCTCGATTCCATGGAATACGAAGTCACGCGCCATGCGGCCACGGAACGCGCCTTCACGGGCAAGTTCTGGGACCACCATGCACACGGCATCTATACCTGCGTCTGCTGCAACACGCCACTATTTGCCTCGGACACCAAATTCGACTCGGGCTGCGGCTGGCCCAGCTATTTCCAGGCCCTCGACCCGGCCAACGTGACGGAAATCATCGACCGCAGCCACGGCATGGTGCGTACGGAAATCGTCTGCGCCGTCTGTGACGCCCACCTGGGCCACGTCTTCCCGGATGGCCCGCCGCCGACCGGCTTGCGCTATTGCATCAATTCGGCTTCCTTGCGCTTCGATCCACAACCTTGATGCCGGTAATGGCTTGGGTGTTACCCCTAAGCCATTCCTAAGATGATTCTCATAAGACCAGTGTAAAGTCTCGCCATGAAATTTCTATTCGACCTATTCCCCCTGATCGCCTTCTTCGCCGCCTTCAAGCTGGGCGGCATGTATGAGGTGGCCACGCATGACTTCGTGCAGCAATATTTATCCGGCTTCGTGTCTGGTGGCCTGATCAAGGCTGACCAGGCGCCTTGGATACTCGCCACCCTGGTCGGCATCGTCGCCACCGCCTGCCAGGTCAGCTATCTGCTGCTGCGCGGGCGCAAGGTCGACGGCATGCTGTGGCTGTCGCTGTTCATCTTTGTCGTGTTCGGCGGCGCCAGCATTTACCTGCACGACGATTTCTTCCTGAAATGGAAACCGACCCTGATTTACTGGTTGTCCGGCCTGGCCCTCTTGATCGCCCATGTGGGCTTCAAGAAAAACCTGATCCGCAAGACCATGGAAGCGCAGGTGCAATTGCCTGAAGCCGTCTGGAACCAGTTGCTGGCGGCGTGGATCATTTTCTTTGGCGCCATCGGTGCACTGAACCTGTTCGTCGCCTTCGTGCTGTACAAGGGTGACATGGCCGCCTGGGTCAGCTTCAAAGCCTTTGGCGCGACGGGCATTTTCTTTGCCTTCATCGTGGCGCAAACCCTGTTCCTGGCCAAACATATCAAGGAAGACGCATGATGAATACCACCACCGAAAACACCGCGCCGGAAACGCGCATGCAGCGCATCCAAAATCGATTGGAAACGGCACTTTCCCCTCTGGAATGCGTACTGGAAGACGACTCGGCACGCCACCGTGGGCACGCGGGTGCCGCCTCGGGCGGAGGCCATTACAATCTACGCATTATTTCTAGTCAATTTGAGGGGCTCAGGCTCGTCATGCGCCATCGACTGGTGTATGATTCCGTGCACGATATGATGCATAATGAGATACATGCATTGGCGATTGTGGCATTGGCGCCATCCGAGCTAGTATAAGGATGGCGTTTTTGGCGTACGCTAGCCGTGTTATAGATTTCTTCCCATGCGTTTTTTACGAAACTTTCCCTAACAGGATTTAATAATGACTTTTAAGCCAGCCCGCTTGCTGATCGCACTACTCGCCGTTGTCGCGGTACCTGTTTTTGCGCAAAATGTTGCCGTTGTTAATGGCAAGCCTATCCCATCGTCGCGCGTTGATGCAGTCGTCAAGCAAGTCGTCGCCCAAGGCCAGCAACCGGATTCGCCGCAACTGCGCGAAATGATCAAGAAAGACTTGATCGGCCGTGAAGTGCTGATGCAAGAAGCGGAAAACAAAGGTTTCGGTAAAGATGCAGCCGTCAAGCAGCAAATCGAGAACGCGCGCCAGGCCATCGTCATCAACGCCCTGGTCGGCGACTACCTGAAAAAGAACCCCGTCACCGACGCTGAAATCAAGGCCGAGTACGACCGCTTCGTGGCGCAGACGGGCGACAAGGAATACCATGTACGCCACATCCTGGTGGGCACTGAAGCGGAAGCGAAAGACATCATCGCCAAGCTGAAAGGCGGCGCCAAGTTCGAAGACCTGGCCAAGCAATCGAAAGATGCCGGCTCGGCCGACAACGGCGGCGACCTGGACTGGGCAGCCCCATCGTCGTTCCCGAAGGTGTTCTCCGACGCCTTCGTGAAACTGCAAAAAGGCCAGGTCACGGAAACTCCCGTGCAAACGCCTAACGGTTTCCACGTGATCAAGCTGGACGACACCCGCGCGGCAAAACTGCCGACCCTGGAAGAAACCAAGCCACAGATCGCCGAAGCGCTGCAGCAAAAGAAATTGCAAGCGTATCAGGAAGAAATGATCAAAAAAGCGAAAGTTCAGTAAACACTGACCTCCCCGGCGCCCTTTTCGGCGCCGGTCGTGTATTCTGCGCCTGAACGCGAACTGCACGGCAGTCGCGATCTCCTGTATCGGTTTTTGTATCGGTTTTTGTATACTTATTAGGAATGAACATGATTTTGAAGCCAGCCCGCCTGATCTTAGCCTTGGTCGCCGTTGTAGCGATCCCTGCGTTCGCGCAAAACGTCGCCACCGTGAATGGCAAAGCCATCCCATCGTCGCGCGTTGACCAGGTCGTCAAGCAAGTCGTCGCCCAAGGCAAGCAAGCCGATTCGCCGCAATTGCGCGAAGCCATCAAGAAAGACTTGATCGGCCGTGAAGTGCTGATCCAGGAAGCCGACAAGCAAGGCTACGGCACGCGTCCGGAAGTCAAGTCGCAGATCGACAATGCCCGTCAAAGCATCATCATCAATGCCCTGCTGGCCGACTACGTCAAGAAAAACCCCGTCAAGGATGCTGAAATCAAGGCCGAGTACGACAAGTTCAAGGCACAAGCGGGCGACAAGGAATACCATGCACGCCACATCCTGGTAGCCACCGAAGCGGAAGCGAAAGACATCATCGCCAAGCTGAAAGGCGGCGCCAAGTTCGAAGAACTGGCGAAAGTGTCGAAAGACGGTTCCGCAAACAATGGCGGCGACCTGGACTGGGCTAGCCCTGCTTCGTACGTCAAGCCATTCTCCGACGCCATGGTCGCCCTGAAACCTGGCCAAGTCACGCAAACGCCCGTGCAATCGCAATTCGGTTTCCACGTGATCAAACTGGAAGAAACCCGTCCGACGAAGCTGCCGGCACTGGAAGAAGTCAAGGGTCAAGTGGCCGAGTCGCTGCAACAGAAGAAACTCGCCGCTTACCGCGACGAACTGATGAAGAAAGCCAAAATCCAATAAGAATACCCGATCAAACCTACTGCGCGTCGTGACTTGCGGCCTGCGATGCTCACCGTACCTTCGTACGGTTGCGCTTCCCGGCCACAATTCACTTCCGCTCGCTACGGTTTTATCGGGCATTCTGCCCAGGTATAAAGCGCTCCATGGAGCGCTTTTTTTACGCCTGAAAAAAGCGAGATGCGATGGATCTACATGCAGAACTGAAGGCCGCGCTGGAAGCGGCTGCCGAACCGGGCCGCGCAGCGCCCATGCAAGCCTATATGCGCGACCAGTTCGTCTTCCTGGGCGTGGCAGCGCCGCAACGGCGGCTGGCCGCCAGGGCCTTGCTGGCGAGCCTGAAGGACATTGATGCCGCGACGCTACTGGAACACGCGCAACTGCTGTGGCAGCAGCCGCAGCGCGAATACCAGCACGTGGCGCTCGATATGCTGGCCCTGCACGTGCGCCAGCTGAGCATCGATCATCTGCCCGCCCTGCTGGCACTGGCGCGCCAGCGCGCCTGGTGGGACAGCGTCGACGGCATGGCTGGCATCGTGGGCGAGGTGCTGCAGGCAGCGCTGCGGCGCGGCGGCGATGGCCACGCGCACATGGATGGCGCCTTGCGCCACGAAGACTTCTGGCTGCGCCGCATCGCCATGTTGCACCAGCTGGGCTGGCGCGGCGATACGGATAGCGCCTGGCTGTTCGACGCGGCACTGGCGCTGGCCCACGAGGACGAGTTTTTCATCCGCAAGGCCATCGGCTGGGCCTTGCGCGATTACGCGCGCCACGCGCCCGAAGCCGTGACGGCCTTTGCCAATGCACACCGCCAGTTGCTCTCTCCCCTCAGCTACCGCGAAGCGTTGAAGCACCAGCCACGCTGAACGCCTGGCCGGCGAGCAAACGCAGCGCCGCGTCGATGCGCGGCGTGGCATCCCAGGCCGGCACGGGCGCCAGCACACCCAGCGCCATCTGCCGCAACGGCTCCGCGATCACCATGGCCAGCAACAAGCCGGCCATTTCATACCCATCCTGCCCATCCTGCCCATCCGGCAACCGCAGATGGCCGCGCGCCGCCTGGCGAGCCAGCCACCCGGCCAGCAGGGACGTGCCCCGCTCGATGCCGTTGCGCTGATAGACAGCAAGTAACTGCGCGCGGGCGGGAAACTCCGTGCACAGCAGGCGGAACAGGCCTACGGCGTCCGCCGTCAGCACCCGCGCCGCCATCGCCTGCAAAATCTCCTTTAATAATGGCAGCACCTCCTCAGGCGCGGCCGCATCATGCGCCATCGCCGGCAAAAAGGCGTCCGTCCACCCGCGCACCACCAGGGCCACGAGCTCCTCGCGGTTGGCCGCATACTGGTACAGCGACTTCTTCGCCATGCCCGCGTGACGCGCCACCGCTTCCATGGTCGTGGCCGCATAACCTTCGTGTAGCAGCAGCCAGGTGGCCGCCTGCACGGCCGCCTCGCGCGCCTCCTCGGGCGGGCGCGCCGGACGGCCCCGCCCACGCAAAGCCTTGCTGTCTTCTTCCTGCATGCCCACTCCAAGCTTGATCGATGGCCAATTTTACACTGAAAGATATTTAGGAAACGTTGATTGTTTCTTTAATATATAATTGTCTTACCCTAACAAAGGAGAACGACATGACGCATGACTCGCATATTGAATTCCCATGGAGCATCACCGGCACGGGCGACTTGCTCGACCCATTTCCCCTGCACCTGGAAACGGGCATCACGCGCCTGCCCGACGGCTGCTTGCTGGTGGCGGCGCGCACGGACCTGCACGGCTGCAGCGGGCCCATGCTGGACTGGTGGTTTATGTTTTTCGAAACGACGCAGCACATCAAGTGGTGGCATCCGCACGACCATGTGGCCCATCATGGCTGGAACAGCGTGTGGAAAAAGGGAGAGCGTTACCATGGCGCCTCGATCGAGGCGGTGGAATCCTTGGGTGATATACCGCCCGTGAAAGCCAAGCTGAAGTTCCATGATCCGAAGGAAGTGTTTGATCCGCTGCAACTGCAACTGGCCAAGGACAGCGGCGCCCTGTCGGCCGCCGTTTGCGCGCGCATCGGCTTTGGCGAGCACGTGCAGCTAGACCCGCAGGGCGACCCGCTCGACGGCGAAATGCTACACCTGACGCGCGACACGCCCACGGGCTGCGTGCTGCGCAGCCGCTTCCTGCTGGGCCGCAACAGCCTCGATCCCGTACGCGACGTGCCCGACGTGCTGGGCCTGAACTTGCTGCGCCATTGCTATAGCGAATTTACCTATCTGTCGCGCTTCCTGCCCTCGCTGTACTACGGCGAACATGCCAATGGAGAAATGGCGCCGCTGCCCTGGTAATACCGGGCATCACAGGCGCTTGTGCATGCGCGCCAGCGGCAGTTTGATGTCATCGGGCAAGTCCAGATGAAACTCTTCCGTGATGCCAAAGCCGCTGGCCAGGTAGAGCGGCACGCCGGGCAAGGTAGCGGCCAGCTCCAGCGCGCTGAAACCGGCGGCCAGCGCCTGCCGTTCGCAATGGCGCATCAGCATGCTGCCCAGACCCTGGCGGGCGGCGGCTGGTTCGACAAAAAATGCGCGGATGCGGGCCGGCTGGCTGGCCGGATCGAGCAGCGGGTCCGGCCCGCTCTTGGCGTGGTCGGCACCGTACAGGGTGGCGCGCTGGCTCCAGCCACCGCAGGCCAGCATGGCAGCATCGCGTTCGATCACGAAATACGTGCGGTCGGCCACCAGCTGCGTATCGACGCCGAAGACGTGGCGCGTCACAGCCTCGGCCTGCTCTTCACTATAAAATCCCGCGCTCAGCGCCACGCCGGAACGGGCGATCAGCGCATTCATTTGCGGCACGTCGGCAGGCAACGCCACGCGCAAGCAGGTCAAGGCGCCAAAGCTGAACCAGGCACGCGCAATGCGGCCCTGCACCACCTCGTACGTCGCCACCAATTCCTGCGCGGAGACGCCGTCCGGCATGTCGCTGTGGACGACTTCATGGTCGATCACGAGCTGGCCGCAGGCGATACGGTTGAGCAACTGCGCCTGCGGCCGGCTGGCGGCGAAACGGGCCGTGAAACGGCGGCCGATCTGCGCACTGCCCGTGGCCAGCAAGGTATCAGGATGCTGGAATTGCTGCGCATCGTCGGCGTAGATAGCCAGCAAGGCGGGCACGTCATGGGCATTGTAGGCGTCCAACTGGGCCTGAACGACCTCGGCGGGAGTAACATAGGTAGCGGGGGCGAGCGTCATGTTTCACCTGTTGTGATGAAGGTGGAAAAGTTTCAAAGGGTAACACTGTCCTTCCTGCCGCAGCACAGTTTGGTGCGATAATCACAAGAATCGTCACAGGAATCGCCTTGATACCTGACTAATATCAATCGTTGCAGGAGTAACTCATGAAGTGGGAAGGCAATCGCGAAAGCGACAATGTGGAAGACCGTCGCGGAGAGGATAGCGGTGGAGGTGGCGGTGGCGGCTTCGGCTTTGGCGGACGCTCGATCGGCATCGGCACCATCGTCATCGCCCTCGTCGGCTCGTATGTGCTGGGCGTCAATCCCCTGACCTTGCTGAATATGCTCAGCGGCGGCGGCGGCCAGGTCAGCACCCAGCAAAGCCAGGCGCCCGCGCGCCAGCCGCCCGAATCGGACGAGATGGCCCGCTTCGTGAAAACCGTGCTGGCCGATACGGAAGACACCTGGGGCGCTTTGTTCAAGGCCGAAGGTGGCAGCTACGTGAAACCCAAGCTGGTCTTGTACTCGGGCAGCACGCCAACGGCCTGTGGCACCGGCCAGAGCGCCAGCGGCCCCTTCTATTGCCCCGGCGACCAGAAAGTCTACCTGGACCTCGATTTCTTCAATCTGATGCAGCAGCGCTTCAAGGTCTCGGGCGAATTTGCCGAAGCCTATGTGATCGCGCACGAAGTGGGCCACCACGTGCAGAACCTGCTGGGCTTGTCCGAGAAGGTCGACAAGGCTCGCCGCACGCAGTCGGAGCGCCAGGCCAACGCCATGTCCGTGCGCCTGGAATTGCAGGCCGACTGCTTTGCCGGCGTATGGGCATATCACGCGAACGCCGACCGCAAGATCCTGGAACAGGGCGACGTGGAAACGGCCCTGAAAGCGGCCACGGCCATTGGCGACGATGCGCTGCAGCGCCAGTCGCAAGGCCATGTCGTGCCGGACTCGTTCACGCACGGCACCTCGGAGCAGCGCGTGCGCTGGTTCAGCAAGGGCATCGAGAGCGGCCAGATTTCCCAGTGCAACACGTTTGAGGCGCGCCAGTTATAAGACAGGCAAGGCAAGCATGCCGCCAGACCAGGCGGCATGCGTTCAAGGCAAGCTGACGTCGTAGCGCTTGCCCAGTCTTTTCAGCTCGCCTGTGTCGATCATGCCATTCAATTCCTGGTCGAACTGCAGGCGCAGCCTGTCAAAAGCAGGTGAACGGGGGAAGGCGAAATAGCCGTTTTGTATGTCGATGACTCTGGGAAGGGGTTTCACCTGGCGAGCATAGCCCAGGCGGGCGATGACGGGGTCGGTATTGCGGCGGTTGCTGACGAACACGTCCACGTGGTTGTGCACCAGCATCTTCAAGCCATTTTCCACGTTGTTGGCCACGCTGACCTGCAAGCCGGGTCGCACGCGCTCCCACTCCGCGCCATACGCCCAACCATTGAGCAGCACCACCCTGCGGTTCTTCAGCACCGCATAGTCGCCATCCCAGCCGAAGCTGGCGTCCTGGCGCGTATAAAACACCATCTGGTCCTGGTAAAACGGCTTTTCGGAAAAACCCATGCTGGCGATGCGCTCGGGCGTTTTGTAGGGGCCGATCAAGATATCGGCCTGGCCCTGCACCAGCATGGCTTGCGCGCGGGCCCACGGCACCATGCGAAAGCGCACGGTATTACCCGTGCGCGCGGCCATCAGGCGCAGCAATTCCGCGCCCAGTCCGCCATATTCGCCGCTCTCCTGATATTCGAACACGCGCTCGAACTGCGCCCCCACGGCCAGCAGTTCGCGCGCCTGCGCCGGTAACGGTATGGCAAATGCGGGCCACAACAAGGCTGCGGCCAGCAGGCGCCGCCCTGCCTTTCTCATCAGCCGACGATGCGCAAGGAGTAATCGGTGGCCCGCACATCCTTGGTCAGGCTGCCGATCGAGATGCGGTCCACGCCCGTTTCGGCAATGGCGCGCACGGTATCGACATTGATGCCGCCCGACGCTTCCAGCAAGGCGCGGCCATTCGTCAAGGCCACGGCATCGCGCATCATGTCGTTGCTGAAGTTATCGAGCAGCACGGACACGGCGCCCGCGTCCAGCGCTTCCTGCAATTGCGCCAGGGTTTCCACCTCGATCTGCACGGGCACACCCGCGTCGAGGTTGCGCGCGTTTTCCAGGGCCTGGCTGACGCCGCCAGCCGCCGCGATATGGTTTTCCTTGATCAGGATGCCGTCGTACAGGGCCAGGCGCTGGTTCTTGCCGCCACCGACCCGTACTGCATATTTCTGGGCCAGGCGCAAGCCCGGCAAGGTCTTGCGCGTGTCGAGGATGGACGCCCGGGTGCCGGCGATCACATCGACATACTGGCGCGTGGCCGTGGCGACCGCCGACAGTAATTGCAGGAAATTGAGGGCGCTGCGCTCGGCCGTGAGCAAGGCGCGCGCCGGTGCCTGTATCGTGCACACGACGCTGTCGGCCGTCATCATGTCGCCTTCGGCGTAATGCCAGGCAATATCGATGCTGCGGTCCAGGCTTTTCATGATGCCTTCAAACCATGGCGCGCCGCACAGCACGGCCGCTTCGCGCACGATGACACGCGCCGTGACGATGTGGTCGGGCGGCACCAGCTCGCCCGTCAAGTCGCACTGGCCCACGTCTTCCAGCAAGGCAGCCAGCAAATTGCCTTCGAACGCACGCGCCAGGGCCGCATCAAAAGGGGCGAAAGAATTAACGAGGGTAGTCATGCTGGACCGATTCCTTGGAACAATGTGGTTTCTTTTGCCAGGTCCGCGCCCGGCTTGAGGCCCGCCTTCTTGGCGGCGGCAAAGTCGAGCATGCGATTGATCGAACGCACGGCCAGCTGGCCGACGGCGGGATCGACATGGATTTCGTTGTGCATGTTTTCCAGCGTTTGCGCCAGGTTCAGCAAGCCGTTCATGGCCATCCACGGGCAGTGCGCGCAGCTCTTGCAAGTAGCGCTGTTGCCGGCCGTGGGCGCTTCGATGAAGCGCTTGCCCGGCGCGGCCGCGCGCATCTTGTGCAGGATGCCGTTGTCGGTGGCGACGATGAAGGTGTCCGTATCCATGCTTTGTGCCGCCGCAATCATTTGCGACGTGGAACCGACCATGTCGGCCAGCGCCACCACGTTGGCGGGCGACTCCGGATGCACGAGCACCTTCGCCTGCGGATACTCTTCCTTGAGCAAATCGAGTTCGATGCCCTTGAATTCGTCGTGCACGAGGCAAGAACCCTGCCACAGCAGCATGTCGGCGCCCGTCTGCTTCTGGATGTACGAACCCAGGTGTTTATCCGGCGCCCAGAGGATTTTCTTGCCCTGCGCATGCAGGTGGGCAACGATGTCGAGACCGATGGATGAGGTCACCATCCAGTCGGCGCGCGCCTTGACGGCCGCGCTGGTGTTGGCGTAGACGACGACAGTACGGTCCGGGTGGGCATCGCAGAAGGCCGTGAATTCGTCCACCGGGCAACCGAGATCGAGCGAACAGGTTGCGTCGAGGTCCGGCATTAATACCGTTTTTTCGGGACTGAGGATCTTGGCCGTTTCGCCCATGAAACGCACGCCGGCCACGACCAGGGTCTTGGCCGGATGGTCGCGCCCGAAGCGGGCCATTTCCAGGGAATCGGAGACGCAGCCGCCCGTGGCTTCGGCCAGGTCTTGCAGGTCGGCATCAACGTAGTAGTGGGCAACGAGCACGGCTTCGCGCTCGATCAACAGGCGCTTGATGCGCGTGATCAGTTCGGCTTTTTCAGCCGGGGACGGCGTCGCTGGCGTGCGTGCCCAGGCATGGGCAGTGCAGCTGGCTCCGTCTTGCGGGTGTTCATACTCGACGGATTTGATGGCTAAAGTTTGCATGGCTGTGTCAAACATAAACGGGATAGACCGGCACGATTGCACTGAAGCAGGTGCGCCGGAACGAAAGGACCGCAGCGCGTCGGTGTGGTGCTGCCGGATGGGCGACTGGCGCCGCATCCGGCCTATTGCCTCAGATATTAATCGATACCCTGGCTCTTCAGATAGTCTTCGTAGTTGCCACGGTAATCGACCACTTCATCTTCCTTGATCTCGATGATGCGGTTGGCCAGCGAGGATACGAATTCACGGTCATGCGACACGAAGATCAGCGTGCCCGCGTATTTTTCCAGCGCGATGTTCAGGGACTCGATCGATTCCATGTCCATGTGGTTGGTCGGTTCATCGAGCATCAGCACGTTGTGGCGGCCCAGCATCAGCTTGCCGTACATCATGCGGCCCTTTTCTCCACCGGACAAGACCTTGACGGCCTTCTTCACGTCGTCGCCGCCGAACAGCAAACGACCCAGGATGGAGCGCACGGCCTGGTCGTCGTCGCCCTCTTTCGTCCACTGGCCGATCCAGTCAGTCAGGTTCGTGTCCTTGGCGAAATCTTCCGTCGGGTCTTGCGGCATGTAGCCCACATTCGCGTTTTCCGCCCACTTCACGCGGCCCTGGTCCGGCTGCAGGCCGGCGATGTCGCCCGCGATGCAACGCAGCATGGTGGTCTTGCCGGCGCCGTTGGCGCCGATGATGGCGATGCGCTCGCCAGCCTCGACCATGATGCTGAAATTCTTGAACAACTGACGGTCAAAGCCTTTCGAGATGTTCTCGACTTCCACGGCCAGGCGGTGCAATTTCTTCTCGCCATCGAAACGCACGAAAGGATAGGCGCGCGACGATGGTTTGATGTCGTCGACCTTGATCTTTTCGATCTGCTTGGCACGCGACGTGGCCTGGCGGGCCTTGGATTTGTTCGCGGCGAAGCGGCGGACGAATTCCTGCAGCTCGGCAACCTTGTCTTTCGCTTTCGCGTTGTTGGCCAGCTGCTGGTTGCGCGCCTGGGTCGAGGCGAACATGTATTCGTCGTAGTTACCCGGGTAAATCTTCAGGGTGCCGTAATCCATGTCGGCCACGTGGGTGCACACCTGGTTCAGGAAATGGCGATCATGGGAAATGATGATCATGGTGGAATTGCGCTCGTTGAGCACGTCTTCCAGCCAGCGTATGGTGTTGATATCCAGGTTATTCGTCGGCTCGTCGAGCAGCAGAATGTCCGGGTTCGAGAACAGCGCCTGCGCCAGCAACACGCGCAGCTTCCAGCCTGGCGAGACATTGCTCATCGGGCCTTGATGCAGCTCGATGGCGACGCCGGCGCCCAGCAACAGTTCGCCCGCGCGCGATTCGGCCGTGTAGCCGTCGTATTCGGACACTTTGCCTTCCAGTTCGGCCGCCTGCATGTAGTCGTCGTCCGTCGCTTCCGGGTTCGCGTAGATCGCGTCGCGCTGCTGGATGGCGGCCCACATTTCCGTGTGGCCCATCATGACGACGTCGAGCACGCGCATGTCTTCAAAGGCAAATTGATCCTGGCGCAGCTTGCCCAGGCGCTCGTTGGTATCGAGCATGACGTTGCCGCCCGACGGGTCCAGGTCGCCGCCCAGGATCTTCATGAACGTCGACTTGCCGCAGCCATTGGCGCCGATCAAGCCATAGCGGTTGCCGTCGCCGAACTTGACGGAGATATTCTCAAACAATGGCTTGGCGCCAAACTGCATCGTAATGTTAGCTGTAGAAAGCATTAGTGAGGTCTTTATCCAGTGAAAACAGGTAGTTAGGTACTTTTCTCCCATTATACAGCACCCACCCCCATCCCTCTATAGCGGCAGGGGGGGAGTGGCAACCGGCAAAACCCGGATGCGAATAGTGGCAAGAAAATAGCATTGCCACTTTGCCATTTAGCGGATAGGCTGCTGCGGTGTCCGTTTTCCACCCTTATCTACCCTTACCTGACAGGCATCACTTGAAAAAAACCTCCATCGCCGCCGCCATGGCCGCCATTGCCATCGCCGCCACAGCCTATGCGTCGCCCTACTATGCCTTGCATCAGATCAAGACTGCCCTGGCCGAGCGCAACGCCGAAGCCCTGGCCGCACAGGTGGACTTCCCTGCCCTGCGCAGCAGCGTCAAGGCGCAACTGGAGGCTGGCATGGCCCGCAGCATCGAAGCGACCGCCGGCAGCGACAACCCGCTGGCCGCCCTGGGGCAGAGGGTTGCCGGCGCCATGCTGGGAAAGATGGTCGATACCATGGTCTCGCCAGCCGGCGTGGTGGCGCTGGTCAACAAGAGCGCAGTCAGCCCGCCAGCAGATGCGAATCCGGATGCGCCCGCCGATGGCGCGCAAGCGAAGGCCAACTATGCCGCAGGCTATACCGGCGTCAACACCTTCGTCGTGCGCGCCAAGGATGGCCATGCGCAGGAAGGCGCGCTGGTCCTGCTGCGCCATGGCGTGTGGAGCTGGAAACTGAGTTCGATCGAGATTGCCACGGCGATGGCCGCACCTTAGCAAGGAACGCGCATGCGCAAGCATTCTGGGACACAATGCCGGTCATTTCGTATCAGATTGCTGGAGAGTTCATGCTGAAACACACGGCCTTATCGCTGGCGCTGGCCCTTGCCAGCGCCGCGCACGCCGGCCATACGACCGATGGGATTGCTGAAGCCGAGCGCAGCCACTCTGTGGCCTCGCGCATGCAGGCGGAAATGTCCAGCGCCGCCGATCCCGACGCTCCCGCGCTGCTGCCCGTACCCAGCGACATTTCGCTGGCCGAACTGGAGCGCCGCCTGGCGCTGGCGCAGGCGCAGGCCGCAAAAAAGCACTTCCGCAGCGCGCTTGACCCGGCCGCGCTGACGGCCCTGGCGCAGCAGATGGAATGCATGGATATCGTCGGCGTGCAACCGTATGGATTGCCGCTGGATCGGGCGCATCCTGCCGTGCTGAGCGGCGCGCACCTGCTGGCGCGCTGCCCGCAGCAGGCCTACGTGTCGATCACGGTGGTGTCGATGGCGGGCAAGACAGGCAAGCGCGTGACGATTTCGCCGCGGTCATTCAAGCAGACCGTGGATGGCAAACCAGCGCGGCGCCTGTATTACAAGGCTCCCAACGGACGCCAGAAGGAATCGCTGACCATCGTCGACGGCAGTTATGTGTATGCGCTCGAGTACTGGTCGCTCGATGATGGCCAGCAACATGGCATCGTCGGAGAGCGGCGGCTGGAGAAAGTATCGTCGTTGCCTGCGCCCGCCCTCACGGCGGTGCCAGAGATGCGTGGGCATGGCCGGGAAGGAGATCAGCAATGAATTGCAACAAGATCGTCCGGACGGCAAGCAATGCCGTTGCCATCACTAGCGTAGCGCTGGGAACGGCGGGCGTGTCATCATCGACTAGCGGCGGCAAGCATGCCGCCGCTAGTGGCAGGCACGGCTTACATGCCCAGCGACTTGAGCAAGTCGGCGTTGTCGTCGTCTTCCGGCGCCGCTGCAGGCGCCGGGGCGGCGTCGCGTTCGCGGTTCGCGTATTCGCTATCCATCAGCGAGTCGGCATCGACTTCGCGCGAATCGAAATCGTGCAACTTGATGAACTCGGTACGGTCGATCGCCAGTTCCAGGTAGAAAATATTGTTCTTTTCCGTGTAGAAGGTGACGCGGCGCATTTCAGGGCGATCCAGCGGCGTGTCGACGCTGAGCATCACCTGCTTGTTCAGCACCAGCATCTTCGGCTGGCTCTGGGTGATATTCGTTTGCAGTTCGCGCCGCACCTTGCCCGTGAAGTCGCCCACGATCTGGTTCATCAGCTCGCCCATGATGTTCGACACTTCGTCTGACGTATAAAAGCTGGCCAGCTCCGACTTCGGCATACCCATGTGCAACATGTAGCGCTCATAGATTTCCATCGCCGTATCGGCGGCAAAATTGAGCACCACCAGGCCCGTGAAACCGCCATCGAACATCACGAAACAGCCAATGTCCGGCTTCAGGCCCGTCTTGGTGATGCGCTGCACCATGCCTGAATAATTGACTTTACTTTGCGTTGCAACGTTGAGCACCCGAACCACCGAGTTGCACAAACTCATCAACAAATCTTCTGTACCGTACACAACATCCTTTTCTGCATCCATGAGCAACCTCTCCTACTATTTTAAAGATGACAGCACTGTTCCCTGCCCGTCGCGAGCCAAAACGCGACCGTTTCGCTCGGCAAGCGGACGACTTCACCTTTGCATGCCTGACCTTGCTTGACCGCGCGCCGCCTTGCCGCCGGCGCTCACCGCCCTCTTACCTTTTTCTGTATAGAAATAAGTATCAGATGCGCAGAATACCGAGATGTAACATTTCCGTCCAGCCATACCTGCATTTACTTGACGATCTGTGCGGAAATACCATATCTGGCAAGGACACTGCGGCCAGCGCAAGAAAAAGTGACTAAAAATCAAGTGCGCGCAAGACCACGCCACTGACCCGCAGATCGCGGCTCAGGCAAGCGAAAGCGCGCTGGCCAATGCGCAGGCGGTGCATCTCGAAGACGGCCAGCAACTCGCCTCCCTGCCCCTGATCCAGGCTGTGCAAGGCCGTCACGCTGATGCGACAGGTCTTTTCCACGCCCAAAACGGTCAACTGGAAGCATAAGGCGTCGCCCGACTGGTCGATAGCGACGCTGTCGCGCAAGATTTCATAGGGCATGGTCGGGGCGCCCGTTTAGCTGGCGAAGCCGGCAGCGGCATACCGCGGCAGGTCGATGATGAAGACGCAGCCATGGCCAGGCACGCTTTCCACGCTCAAGGTGCCGGCATTCGATTCCACGCTGCGGCGGGCAATCGACAGACCCAGGCCCAGGCCAGTCTTGTTAGCGCCACCTTGCGTGAAAGGCAGAAACATGCCATCGGCTGCCTCCGGCGTCAGGCCGGCGCCATTATCCTCCACTTCGATCCTGATCCGTCCGCCTCTGGCATAGGCGCGCAGTACCACCGTCCCATTCGGCGCGCTGAACTTGAAGGCATTCTGCAACAGGTTGCCGACGGCAGAAAGCAGCAAATCCTGGTCCACATCGAGCTGCAGCAAGGGGTCGACTTCTTCGACGATCAGCGTGCAGCGCAGCAAGTCCGCTTCCAGGCTGGCCGAATAGTGCAATTCAGCGATGAAGTTGTTCAGGAAGAAAACCGAGCGCTGCAAATTCAGGCCTGCCTCCACGCGCACTTCCGCCAGCGAGCGGTCGATCAGGGTGCGCAAGCCCACCAGGCTGCGGTCGAGCACGGCGCCTGTGGCGCCCGCCACGCCCATGCCGCTCTGCTTGAGGGCGGCGACGGCCAGGCCGGCGGTGCTGAGGTGATTGCGCAGTTCGTGGGCAAAGTAGCCGATGCGCTGGCTCAAGGCCAATGCCTGTTCGTCAGCGATGAGCATGTCGCGCCGCTGGGTAAATTCGGAAACAGCTTCGGCAATGCCGTTGTCGAGGCAGCGATTCAGCGTCCTGAATTCCTCAACGGCAAACTGCTCGTCCAACGCCACGGCAAGATCGCTGACTGCCTGGCACAGGTCGCCATAATCATGCACGACCTGGCTGACGGAATAACCGAGCGTCAGCAACTGCCCGCCATGCGTGGTGGCACTGCAGGCCAATTCCGATGTCCCGGGCGCAATGCCGTCGGAGGAACCGGAAATGGCCAGGCTTTGCGCCACCTTGCCCGCCTCTTCCGCCTTCAGGGTGCGTATCAGCTGGTCCAGGAAGATGGGAATACCTTCTCTTAACTGCATTTCAGTCGAAAAACGCATGGGCCGCTTGGCGACTTTGTCACGGCAACGGCGCTCAAGCTCGGCGCGATTTTCCGCTAGGAATATGTGCATCATGACGTTTTCGGCAATCTATTTGAGTGGTAAGCCATTGAGACTACAGGTAGCGTACGCAAACAACCGTCTGTTACCGAACATAGCGATGCGCATGTCTGGCTGGCGCCGTGCGGCGCACGCCTGGACTCACCCCCTGTGGTATTGTCAGCAGATACCCAACCAAGCAGGTGCCAAGCATGCAAAACATTGTTACCAGCGTCTCGTTCCGCTACATCGATCCGCGCCAAAAGGAACCGGGCCCAAGCAGGGAATTCATCAATCAGAACATCCTGCTGCCACCGGGCGCCCATCTGCCGCGCATGGGCGAGGCGATTGAACTCATGCACTGGGACTTGAACCGCGACATGAAATCGGGCGTGTACTCGGTGCTGTTTATCCACACGCGCATCGCCTTGTTTGATGGCAACGACAAGCCTTCCGCCTGGCACACCACGGTCACCGTGGGACCACTGTCCGATGAGATCGACGTGCGCTTCCTCACGCCCCCTTCCTGACGCCCCGTGCGGCCCTTGTTACGCCCAGGCCTGAACACCTAAAATAGTGCTTTATATTAAACATGACCGTGACGGCAGCCGGTGGCGTTGCCACGCGCAATGCAGGAAAAGACGACGACATACATGAGTACACTTATAGAACTGGCAACACAGGAAATGACGGCGGCCATTCACGCCTGGTTCGATGACCGTTTGCGGCGCACCGACCTGGAAGACGCCGTCAACCGGACCACCTTGCAGATGGGTATCTTCAATGATTTCTTGCTCGACTACAAGCCGGGCCGCACCACCGCCGACGATCTCGACCTGGGTTTCGAGGACGACGACGCGCGCCCCAGGGCGCCGGCGCGCCTGGACGATGCGCAAGTGCGCGAGCTGATCGCGCCGCAACTGACGGCGCTGGTGCAAGCCCGCCTGGCGCCGCTGGTGGACACGCCGATGATCGACTACCGCTTCACCTTCCGCGGCAAGTTCCAGACGGCGCAGGGCAAGCTGCACCTGACGTTGCTCGAATACGTCAACGACGGCAAACGCCAGGCCTTGCTGGAACGCATACACACCTACATAGGGCAAACGCTCACGCAGGGCAAGCATCCGACGAAACCGCTGGAAACGTTCTTCCTGGCCCGCCACCTGCTCGACCCGCAGCTGTTCCCGCAGCTCGACGTGGCCTGGAGCATCGCCCAATACGAACGCATCCAGGCCTTGAACAAGACCCAGCCGGACGCCTTGGCCAAGCACCGCGCCGACATCATCCACGCCATCACGCAATGGGCGGAGAACGTTTTCCTGCCGCAATTTTATGACCGTGCGCTGTCTGCCTACCGTGCCACCGCATACACGCTGAAAGCGGGCGCGGCGCCCGATGCGCAGGCCCTGCAGCCGATCGATCTGCTGCTGTATGGCGCCGTGATGATCTTGCGCCACGAACCGAGCTACGCCAAATCAAAGGGCCTCAAATTCCTGGAAATCGCGCGCGAACTGGGCAGCGAACGGGCCGTGCGCATGCTCAAGGAAGGCAGTGGCAGCTTCCCCGATGACGCCATCCACCTGAAAAATGCGCTGCTGGAATGCCGCGCCAACGATGTGTTTGCCACCATCAGCATCACGATAGCCAGCGAAGAGGAAGACGCGTATGCGCAGGCGCTGGCCTTCATCACGCATTTGCTGCAAAACGGTTTCCCGAAGAGCTACCAGATCAAGCTCAAATCGAAGGTCAAGCAATATCTGCCCTTGAAAGGACTGGCCAGATCCGATACGCACCGCTTCTTCGCCAACGCCCTTGGCTATGCATCCCTGCAGCCGCAACTGCAAGCGTATGCGCGCGCGGCCGTTGAAACATTCGAGTTCTATGCGGACACGGAAGGCGAAAAGAATTGCATGCCCGGCAGCTATGCCACGTTTGGCCTGGGATTACTCGACGCGCGCTATTTCCCCCTGGTGCAGCACTACATGGCGCAAGTCGATGAAGAGCATCAATCCGTGCAGGATCAATTCACGGCCGCTTTTGCCGAAAAACATGGCGTGACGCAGGACACCATTCCCGCGCTGGTGGCGTGTCTGCGCGCATGCACGGATAACGCAAAAGTCAGGATTCAGGCGCAACTGGAAGAGGTGGAGACGCTGGAGTTGTTCTGCCAGCAACTGCAGGGGCTCGATGGCTATCTGGTGGAGCACATGCTGTATCCGATCTGGGGCAAGCTGGAAAAACTGGCGGCCCTGGCGCGCAAGGCGCAAGGCCGACGCAAGGAGCTGCTGCTGGCCTTGCTGGCAGCGGCGAGCAAGGCAGATGCCTGAGGTGTGCAACGTTATGACTTTCACCATCTATAATGCGCGCGCCAGAGTTGCTGCTTAGCATCTTTCGGCGCCTGACATTGAATCGTGGAGAAAATATATGCACAAGCAATTCCCTGCCGCCAGACTGCTGGCCGCCACCTTCGCCGCTGCACTGATGCAGCCCGCCATCGCCGCCGAGGCACCCGCCATGGAACTGGCGCCCATCGACGTGGCCAATCTGTACATCAAGACCATCATCAACCAGGATGAAGCCAGCGTCGCCAGGCTCAACGCCTACCTGCGTCCCACCCGGCTGGCCGGCCACCAGAGCGCCGAATACGCCTCGTATAGCGCTTTGAAGGAAGCCGACGCCAAGTTTCCAAGGCAAACCGGCAAGCTGATCGCCGACCTGTTCCCGGCCGACATGCGCGCGGCCGTGACGCCGGCCGCCGAGCTGCTGGCCGCGAATGTCATCGCCGCCAAGAATGGCGCCGCGTGCCAGGCCAGCAAGGCGGACCCGGTGACGGTGGAAAACGGCATGCAGACAGCCGCCGTCAGCTTCGAATGTCAGGTCGTCAAGGTGCCCGTGGCATGGGCAGCTGCCGCCCAGCAACTGGCAAAGAGCGGCTGCAAGGTCGAGCAATGCACGGCCGGCCTGCAAAAGATCGCCGCCACTTACACCAGTGCACCGAAGCAAACCTGGCGCGCCGTGTTTGCCGTCAGCCGAGAAAAGAACTCGGAAGCATGGCGCAACGATTTCGCGCGCGAAACCTTCGATGAAATATGGGAATACCTGTAATCCTGGCGTCGTTTAGCATAGCCCGATGGATACCCTGATTGCACAGCCTGCGGGCCTGGCCCTGCTGCGCCTGCTCGACCCCGACCATGTGCAAGGCGCGGTGGCCAGGCAGGCGCTTGCGCAGGATCTCGCCAGCCTGCACGGCAAGCAATTGCTGGCGCTGTTGCGCCGGCTGCGCGCCGCCCAGTCCAACCAGCAGCACTATGCGGGTGCCAGCGTCGAGCAGACGGAACAGCAGTTCGGCGCCGCCATCGCCGCCGTCAAGGCGGAACTGGCCACGCGCCCGCACATCCCCAACAAGCAGGAAGCCAAGGCACTGCGCCAGGCGGCGGCGAAGAAGCGCTGACCGGCGCCTGCGGTGCGCAGGCGGGCGCGCCGGTCCTTCTATAATCGGTCACGATACATTGTCTCCCGTACTGAAAGGTTTCTGCATGCCCACGTCCATCTCGCGCCACTTGTTCGGCTGCGCCGTCCTTGCCCTCTCGACCCTGGCTACCACGCAAGCGGCCCATGCCCGGGAGACCGCCCCCATCGACGCGCGCGCCGTGTGGACGGAACGCTCGCTGTCGGCCTGCCGCAGCGGGCAATCGCCGACGGCGCCCGACGTCTGCCTGCTGCGCACCATGCAGCGCTACGGCGCCCGCCCGCAAGCCATCGCCGCAGCCAGGATGCTGGTGAAAGCAAACAAGGCCGGCTTCATCTCCGCCTGGCGCCCGCTGGGCAAGGCGGCCCTGGCCAGCGTCACTTATCCTTTCCGTGCCAACACGAATGAAGGCAGCTTGCTGATCGGCAGCGATGGCGCGGCCATCGACGTCGACGAGGGTTCCGTGCGCGAGGAAGACCGCGCCACACCCGCCTGGCGCGCGTTTGCCGCCGCGCATCCGGACGCCATGCCGTTTGCCCCGGCCGATTTTGTCGGCAGCACGGCCACCAGCGATGGCGACCAGCGCCTGCTGTTTTCCACGCCGCTGAAGCGCTGCCATGCCTGCGCCGAGGATGGCGCCCTGCTGGTCGCCTATACGGTGGACGAGGCGGGCGTCGTGCTCGAACGGAAACTCTTGACGATCAAGTAATCATGCGCCAAAGATAAGTTAAAATTGCCCGATGGCATGTCTATACGAGTACATGCCATCGATCCAACGCAATTATCACGGGAAAACATGCGCCACTCTTGCCTTGCACTACATCTCGCCGCCGCCCTGCTACTGTCCAGCCCCTTCCACCTCGCCACTGCCGCGCCCGCCACTACTGCCAGTGCGGCCACGCCGCTGGTCATCGGCGAAAGCTTTGTCATCGATTCGCAGGCGCTGAAGGAAAAGCGCCACATCAATGTGTATATGGCGCGCGCCTGGGATACGCCGCCCGACGCAGCGCTGCCTGTGCTGTACATGCCGGACGGTGGTGTGGCGGAAGATTTCCTGCACGTGGCAGGCTTGCTGCAAGTGTCGGTGGCGAATGGCACGATGCGCCCCTTCATGCTGGTCGGCATGCAAAACACCCAGCGCCGACGCTTTCTGACGGGTCCGACGGACAGCGTCGAAGACCGCAAGATCACCCCCGTAGTGGGCGGCGCATCCGCCTATCGGGCCTTCATCCGCGATGAATTGAAGCCTGAAATTGCGCGCCGTTACCGCACGACGGGCGAGACGGCCATCGTCGGCGAATCGCTGGCGGGCCTGTTCGTGGTGGAAACGTATCTGCTGGAACCGCAGTTGTTCGACCATTACCTGGCGTTCGACCCCAGCCTGTGGTGGAATCATGGCGCCCTGCCGCGCCAGGCGGCAGCCTTGCTGGCCAAGGGCAAGCCTGGCAAGCACAGCCTGTACCTGGCCTCCAGCAGCGAAGCGGGCATCGCCGTCGAAGTGCAACGCCTGTCCGACGTGCTGCATAGACAGGCGCCGCCCGGCTTGCAATGGCACGTGGAAAAAATGCCGGAAGAGAGCCATGGCACGATCTATCACCCGGCCGCCCTGAAGGCGTTCCGTGCCATGTTCAAGCCGCCGGTGCCTGCTACCTGAAAAACATGGACAAACTGTAATCTGCTACGGGACGTGCCCGCCGTCACTGGCGGGTAAAATCGGCGGCCCTTCTTCCCCCGCCCGAGTCCAGATTTCCATGAGCTTTTTACAATTATTTATTCTTTCCATCGTCCAGGGCTTCGCCGAGCTGCTGCCCGTGTCCAGCTCCGCCCACGTCATCATGGCGGAAAAAATGATGGGCCTGGACCCCACGTCACCGGAACTGACCATGCTGCTGGTGATGTTACATACGGGCACCATGTTCGCCGTCATCGTGTATTTCTGGAAATCCTGGCGCGCCACGTATTTCAGTTCGGCCACCGCCTTTCGCAGCAATGTCCTGTTACTGGCGGTCGCCACGGCCCTGACGGGCATCGTCGGTTTCGGCTTGCTGAAGGGCATTACGCACATCATGAGCAAAGATGCGCCCGGCTTTGAAATCGAGCACCTGTTTGGCAACGCGAAACTGATGGCCGCCGCGCTGGCCGCCGCAGGCGTGCTGATCATCGTTTCCTCGCGCCTGCAAACGCGCCAGCATGGCAACTTGTCCATGGGCAAAGCCATGCTGATCGGCGCCGTGCAAGGCCTGTGCCTGCCCTTCCGGGGTTTTTCCCGCTCGGGCGCCACCATTTCCGCCGGCATCGCCATGGGCGTGCCGCAGCGCCGTGCCGAAGAGTTCAGCTTCGCCCTGGCCGTGGTACTGACGCCCGCCGTGCTGGTCAAGGAAGGCTGGCGCTTCTACCAGGCCATCGCAAATGGCAGCCTGGACCATCTGGAACACGGCAACAGCCTGCTGCACCTGCTGGGACCGAGCCTGCTGGGCATGCTGCTGTCGTTCCTGGCCGGCTTGCTGGCCCTGCGCTGGCTGTCGCGCTGGCTGGAACAGGGGCGCTGGCACTTCTTTGGCGCGTATTGCCTGCTGGCCTCCTTGGTGGTGCTGTATCTGGGGTAAAATCGCCGGGTTTCTCCTTAGACATCCCAGCCAGCTCCATTGAAAGCCAACGATGAATTTCGCCGCCACCGCCGCCCTCTCGCTTGCCATGTCCACCGATGCCTTCGCGGCGGCAGTGGGCAAGGGTGCCGCCCTGCACAAGCCACAATGGCGCGAGGCGCTGCGCACGGGACTGATTTTCGGCGTAATCGAAGCCATCACGCCCATCATCGGCTGGGCCCTGGGCAGCGTGGCGGCGCCCTATGTGGAAGCGTGGGACCACTGGATCGCCTTCAGCCTGCTGGGCATCATCGGTCTGCTGATGATACGCAACGCCCTTGCCGCTGACGACGAGGACGAAGCGCCGGCCCAGTCGCACTCGTTCTGGGTGCTGGCCGTCACGGGCCTGGCTACAAGCATCGACGCCATGGTGGTCGGCGCGGGCCTGGCCTTGCTGGGTGCCAATATCGTCGTGACAGCCGCCGCCATCGGCTTTTCCACCTTCGTCATGGTGACCCTGGGCGTGATGCTGGGCCGCGTGCTGGGCACGGTGGCGGGCCGCCGCGCTGAACTGGTGGGCGGCCTGGTGCTGATCGTCATCGGCTGCGTGATCCTGTACGAGCATATCGGCCATCCGGCCTGAGGCACGGGCGCGCACGGTACAGGCGCTGGCATGGCCGGCGGCGCTGTGCTGTGCTACAGTCAAACCTCTGCATTTCTGTCTCGCAAGGTGACCATCATGGAAACTCTGGAGCTGCTCTTCGCCTCGCTGGTGCGCGATACGGCCGTATCGATACGCGACCATCACGTCCCTTTCGCCATCAAACACGATGAGCGCGCCTATTTCGAGTGGATGGATGGGCACCCGATCAATGGCTATGTGCAGGAAGCATATCGCGAGATCGAAGAAACCGCCCAGCAAATCCGCGCCATTCGCGCTGGATGATGACGGCTGGTAAATCCTGGTCGGGAATTGAGGTATTGATCCAGATCAAACGCTCTGCTGTTCCAATCGAATTGATGGCCTAAAGCCGCGACAATGGCATTGGAGGCGGGAAACATGGATCTGCAACAAAAACACCAGATCAGGGGCTATGCATTTCATGTCACGGTGGCGCTGGAGAAGGATGGGCGCTACCGGGGCATGATTTTGGTCAGCAAGCGCGGCGATACGCAGCAGGTGTATGCCACACCCGTGCTGATTGAAACGCCCAGCAGTTTCAAGTCCGTGCATGCGGCCTTGATCGAGGCATCGGCGTATGCCCAGGAACTCATCTATAACGGCGCCATCAAGGCCCTGCTGCCGGTCGAGGGGCCGCTGGCCGGCAAACCGGCGTCGCAGCCACCGGATTTCGTCGACAACTGAAGCCCGCAAGCCCAGCCGGCCAACCCGGGTGGCGCGTATAATCACGCGCTTTCCCGGATAAAAACTCAGAATCATGGAATATGTGAATTTGCCGCTGGTCTTCCTGGTCGGCTGCGCGCTGATCGCCTTGCTGGCCAAGAAAAATGGCTACTCGTGGTATTTGTTTTTCTTCGCGATGGCCGTGCCCGCTCCTTTGCTGCTGCTGGCCTTGCCCCACGTGCTGGGCGTGGAGACCGCCTCGCTGACGTCCGTACGGCTGGGCACCGTCCTGCTCTTCCCGTGCGCAGGCCTGCTGCTGGCCCTGCGCAGCAAGCGTTAAAACCGTTTCAGCGTGACGGAAGCCCATCGGCAAGGCTCCAGCCCACGGATAACGCCAGTTGCTGCGCCTCGCGTTCATTGCTGCAATCGTCGTAATCGCAGGTGTCCGCATACGCGCCGCATGCCTGGTTCTGGCTGACGTAGGAACCGACCCAGCGACCATCGCGGCGCTGGCTGGCCGTCGCGCTGATGGTAAAACCTTTGTGGATGGTGGGGTTTTCAAAAGACATATTTCCTCCAATGCAAGAAACGTCAGCCAACTGACTGGGTTCCACTGTGCGCCACCTGCCGCTCGCAGTCTGTACGTTTGACCACACACAGGAAATACACACGCGCCGGCCCTCGCCGTGCCTGGTAATCGGGTATGATTTTGCCATGTGTGGACGATTCGATCAAAATGACACGGCGCGCGTGCTGGCGTCGTCTTTCGGCTGGACCGACGCCGTGTTCGACAGCGAGGCCGAGCCGCACCTGAACGTCTCGCCCGGTACTTACCGGCCCGTACTGCATATTCAGGATGGCCAGCGCAGGGTCGACGATGTCTACTGGGGCTACCGCCCCGCCTGGGCCGCGCAAGCCGTGGCCGTGCCCGGCAAGAAAAAAATTCCCATCGCCATCAATGCGCGTCTGGAAAAACTTGCCGGCGCCTACTGGAAGCCCTTGCTGCGCGCGGGGCGCGGCATCGTCTGCGTCTCCGGCTGGTATGAATGGACGGGGGAAACAGGCAGCAAGCGGCCGTGGCACATCCACCGCCGTGACCGCGCGCCCCTGTTCCTGCTGGCGCTGGCCCAGTTCGGGCCGTACAAGCACAGCCGCGAGGAAGCAGGCTTCGTGCTGGTGACAGCCGACAGCCTGGGCGGCATGGTCGATATCCACGACCGCCGCCCCGTGGCCGTCAGCCGGGAAGACGCACAACGCTGGCTGGACCCCACGCTCAGTGCCGAGCATGCGCTGCACCTGGCGCGCAGCTGCCTGCTCGACGTGGAACTTTTCGAATGGCATGCCGTGGATAATCCCCTCGTGCCCTCCGCCAGGGCCAAGGCGCCGCCGGCAGCGGCACCGGCGCAAGCCACATTCGACTGGGGCAGCGACTGATTCAGGCCGGCAACCGTGCCAGCCGGCGCCATAAGGCCTCCATCGGTCCCTGGCGGAAATAGCGCAGCCAGTAGCGACTCAGCAACACCTGGCCCGCCATGCACAATAGGGCCAGCCCCAGCATCTCGGCGGGACGCAAACGCGCGCCCCAACCCAGGCCCGGTCCCTGCAGCAGCCAGGTGCCGATCAGCGATTGCAGCAAATAGTTGCTCAGCGCCATGCGTCCCACGGGCGCCAGCCATGACCCGAGCCAGCGCAGCATGAAGGGAGAGGCCAGCATCAGCGCGGCCACATAGCCGGCCGCCAGCACCGGGCCGCCGGCGAACAGCGCCACTTCGAACAAGGCCGTATCGAACACGCTTTGATACGGATCAGCCACCTGCCACGCGATGGCGCCCGCCGCCAGCAGGTTGAATGGCAAGCCCACGCCCAGTCCCACGGCACGCACGCGGCGCCACAGGTGCTGGTGGCGCTGCGGCTGCGTCAACCAGCCACAACGCACGGACAAGATGCCCAGCAGGAACAACACGATGATATGCGGCAGCATGACAGCCGCGTACAGCAAGGAGACGAGGAAATCGTTGGCCCGCAGCTTGGCCACGGCCCACGCGCCGCCTTGCGTGTAGATGGCGTAACGTTCCGCAAAGCCTTGCAGATCGCGCGCGATGTCCGGCGCGCCGCCCTGCTGGCCCACGGGAATCAACAGGCACATGA
>NZ_LT607654.1:156868-161401 GCF_900095265.1 Janthinobacterium sp. UMAB-56
CCGGCGAGCGCATACGAGCTCAGCACGTCGCCGCTCCAGATGAGGAAACCATGCAGCAGGCCGAACACCAGCAGCCAGCGCAAACGGCGCCGGTAGGCCGCTTGCGCGGACGCCCAACTGCCCAGTTGGCGTTGCAAGGAACGTGTTTGCAAGGCAAAGCCGGCGCCAAACAGGAAGGCGAAGATGGGATAGAACTTGAACTGCGCCAGCGCCGCCACGCCGAAAATGACGAGCTGGTCCAGCACGGGCGGCTGCGCGGGCAAGGTGCCATAACGCAGGGAAAGCGTGCCCCAGGCAAAGCCCCAGATATTCACCAGCAGGATGCCAAACACGGCGATGCCGCGCAGCACGTCGAGCTGCAGCAGCCTGGCCGGTTTGGCGCGCATGGAATTCAGGGGCGAGCCAGGGTCGGGTATTCGCTCACCTGCAGGCTAAAGCCGGAGGCATCCGAGCGCAGCTGCGCCCGGCCACCGAACGGCAAGGTGACGCGGCGGCGGATGTGGCCGAATTCGAGGCCCGTCAGCACGGGCACGGGCAAGCGCTGGCGCACGTAGGCCAGCATGGCGTCAGCATCGTAGCCCTTGTCCATGGGGCTCAATTTATAGCCGGAAAAGTCACCGAGCACGATCGCCTGCTGGCGTTCGAGCACGCCCGCATAATGCAATTGCAACAGCATGCGCTCGACCCGGTACGGGTGTTCATTGACGTCTTCCAGGAACAAAATGCCACCATCGATCTCGGGGAAATATGGCGTACCCAGCAAGTGGACCAGCATGGCCAGGTTGCCACCCCATAGTTTGCCCGTGACCTCGATCTGCGGATTGCCCGCTGCCGTCGCCGTGACCGTATGCGTGGGACCGGCCAGGCACGACCACAGTTGCGCTAGCGTAAATGGCTCGGGCTCGTCGCGCGTGAAATCGTCGCAGAGCATGGGGCCGGCAAAACTGGCGCGGCCCGTTTTCGCCAGCAAGCCCATGTGGAAGGCAGTGAAGTCGCTGTAGCCGACAAACAGTTTACCACTGGCGGCCATGGCGCCAAAGTCGATGTCGGGCAGGATGCGGCTGAGGCCGTAGCTGCCGCGCAGGGCGAGCACCACGTGCACGTCCGGGTCGGCCGCGGCCGCATCAAGCTGCGCCAGGCGCCCCGCATCCGTGCCGCCGAAGCGCTGGAATGTGTGTGCGGGGTCGTAGTAATTGTGGATGGTGGCGCCTTGCGCCTGCAAGCGGGCAATGCCGCGCGCCACAGCCGCTTCATCAGGCGCGCAACCGCCAGGCGCCACGATGGCGATGCCAATTTCAGGTGTCTTCAAAATGCCCGTGCCTTCAAAAGTGGTGGGCGCGCCTAAGCTAGCTGGGAGCGCATCTGGGGCGCCATCTTACCTTGCAGATGCACATCGATCAAGGCGAGCAGGCGCTCGATCAGCTGGGGAGGCATATCGTGTCCCATGCCCTCGATCACTTCCAGCCGGGCATCCGGAATCAACGCTGCCGTATCGACGCCGCAGGCGACGGGGATCAGGGGATCGGCCACGCCATGGATTACCAGCGCCGGGCAACTGATGCTAGGCAGCAAGGCCGTGCGCTCGCCCGAGGCGGCAATGGCCACCATTTGCCGCGCCACGCCTTCCGGGCAACTGCCCCGCTCCAGCGCCGCCTCGATGCGCTGGTACAGCAGTTTTTCCGAGACGGGATAGGCAGGACTGCCGATGACGCGCACGGTGGCGGCCATGTGCGCCATCAATTCGGCGCGGCTCGCATTGCGTTTCGGACGTTGCAACAAGGCATTGCGCGCCGCCCGCGTGGGGCCGGGCAAGCCGCGCCGGCCGCTGCTCGACATGATGGAGGTCAGGCTGAGCACCTGCTGCGGCGCGCGCGCCGCCATCACCTGCGCAATCATGCCGCCCATCGACACGCCGATCACGTGCGCCTGTGCAATGCGCAGGGCCGCCAGCAAGCCCAGCGCGTCTTCCGCCATGTCATCGAGGGTGTAGGCAGTTTTCAGAGGCCAGCCGAGCAGGTTTTTCACGTAGGCCAGCGGCAAATACGGCTTGCCGGCCAGCGCCATCTTGCTCGACAAGCCGCTGTCGCGGTTATCGAAGCGCAGCACCCGAAAGCCTTGTTCGACGATGCCTTCGACGAAGTCCGCCGGCCAGGCGATCAGTTGCATGCCCAGGCCCATGACCAGCAGCACGCACGGGTCATCCGGGTTGCCGTGGCTTTCATAAGCTATGTTGAGGCCGTTCGCCATGATGGTTGCCATGATTGCCTCTCTTCAGGAACCAGCACGCAGGCAGGATCGCTGCGGCATTGCAATCAGCATACCACTATTGCGATCTTGCCATCACAACTCATGCGGAAGTCGAACTCAAGTGTTGCCGCGCCGGTACGCCGGGCGGCAACGCTGCAGTCCCAACGCTGCTGCTTACTTGGCTTTTGGCAAGGAATCGGCCAGCTCCACCCAGCTTTGCGGCTGCGGCTTGCCCCGCTCGCGCACGCCGAAGAAGGACACGACTTGCGTGCCTTCCTTGTCGAAGAACTCGACGGAAGTGACGCCGCCGCGCTTGATGACCCAGCCGCTGCGCAGGGCCGTGTCACGGATGTGCAGGTTGAAGTCCGGGTCCAGCACGTTGAAGTAACCGCCGGCAGCCATGGTTTTCTCTATCTTGCCGCTGTAGATCTGCGTCAAGCCTTCATTGCCCAGGAACACCATGATGGCGATCTTGTCCTTCGCCGCGTTTTCCAGCAGGGTGCGCAGCGCCGCAGGCGTCACGCGCTCGACCACGCCGGCCGGCGCCAGACGCAGCGCCTGTTCGCGCGTCAGATGGAATTCACGCAGGATTTGCGCGAACTGGTGCACGTCCGTCATGTCTTTCCAGGCCAGCTGGAATTCCTTGACGTCGATCTCGGAGTCCGGCTTCTCGGCAGCCTTGGACGCCACGGCCAGCACGTTCAGCTCGGCGCTTTGCTCGGGCATACGGAAGCTCGCCACCAGCTTGTCATAAACGGCCACGCCCGCTTCGCTGCGCACATAGATCTTGTGCACGGCCGTGCCATTGGCGTCAAAAAACTGCAAGCTGCGCGTCGGCTTGCCATCGCGGCCCGCTTGTTCCACGGCAAAGGCGTATTTCCAGTGTTCAAAGTGGAAACGCAGGTCGATCTGGCCGCCCAGGTAGCCGCCCGCGATATTGCGCTGGCGCGCCTGCGTTTCCGGGTCTTGCTTGGCGTCTGCCTGTTCCGACTTGTCGCCCGCCTGCTTGAACTTGCTGGCGACGCCCGTCGTTTCGATGACGCCGTTTTCATTGCGCGTGATCGCTTGCACCAGGCCCAGGTCCAGCGCGGCGCGCATGATTTCGCGCGGCACGTTGCCGTCGGCCTGCAGGCGCGTGACGCCCTTGCCGATATTACTTGCCAGCAATTGCGCTTCGGACACACCTAGCGCGCGCGCCGCGTCGCGCATCTGCAGCTTCGGCTGTTCCGTGCGCAAGGTGGACCAGCGTTCCGCCAGGGTGGCTGGGGCCGCGTAAGCGTTTGCAATCAGCAGGCTGCCGAGCAGGGATAGAACGAGTTTGGATAACTTCATAGAAAGACCATTCAATCAAACATGGAAAAAAAGAGGGGCAAGCACCCCTCCCCGGTAAAACCTAGAAATTCACGCTGAGGCTGGCGGCAACGTTGCGACCAGGCTTGGCGTAGCGCTCGATCTCGGCGCGGCTGGCTGCCGTGGTGCCGGCGGCCAGGCTGCGCGCAGCGGCGTAATCCCAGTACTTGCGGTCCGCCAGGTTGTACACGCCGACGATGATCTTGGCGTTCTTGTGCACGTTCCAGTAGCTCGACAAGTCGAAGATGGTGTACGACGGCACGGTAAAGCGCAGCCCGGTCGTGCCCATCAGCAAATCGTTAGGTGCCTGCTTTTCACGCGCATGCACGGCCGTCAACGCCAGGCCGAACAGCTGGCTGGCATGGTCATAGCCGAAGGTCAGCGCCGTCTTGGCCGGCGCCACCGAGGCCAGTGCGCCGCTGTCGCCCGTCAGGGTATTGAAGGAGCGGCCCTTGGCCACGCCCGTGGCCAGGTCGACGCGGTAGCCCTGCATGGCAGGCACCCAGGCGCCCAGCTCCGCGCGCAGGGTCAGCTCGGCGCCCCAGGTGCGCGCATTGCCGATGTTTTCCGGACGGAACAGTCCCTGGGTGATGGTGGGATAGTTCACCGGGTCATCTTCCTGCATCACATACTCGATCATGTCCTTGTATTGCGTCTGGTACACGGAAGCATGCATGCTCAAGCCCCTGCTCACATCGCCTTTCAGACCCAGCTCGTAAGCCTGGCTGGTTTCCTTGCGCAGATTCGCATTGCCCAGCACGGCATAACCCCTCCCCGTTCCCGTATAGCTGATGGAGTCATAGGTGCCAGTGCGCTCGGCCGCCGTCGGCAGGCGCGTGCCGCGCGTCACGGTGGCGTAAGCGCTTATTTGCGGCAAGACTTCCACGGACAGGCTCAGGCTGGGCGTAAAATAGCTGTCGCTACCCTTGCGTATTT
>NZ_LT607654.1:161452-165043 GCF_900095265.1 Janthinobacterium sp. UMAB-56
GTCAGCACGGCCTTCTTGCCGGCCACATTGAAACTGAGGTCGTCTCGCACGTACAGGGCCAGCTTGGTCGTGTCCATGTCGGCCATGCGGTTCTTGCTGGTAATCTGATGCTGGCCTGTGGCGATGATGAGACGGTCTTCACGCCACGGACGGCGCGTTTTCAGCTGTTCCAGCTGCATGCCGTACAACAGCGCATTGTCGGCGTTAAGCTGCTTGAACGCTTCCGACGTCACGCCGATGCTGTCATTCTTGAAGCGCGTTTCGATGGAGCGCTGGGCCGGGCTGCCAAAGGTATACACGCCTTGCGTCTTGTCATCGGTTTTCGCATTTTGCAGATAGACTTTCGACGTCAGGCGGTCGAACAGGGCGAAATCCTTCAAGACCACATCGTGCCCCAGGCTCACGCGGGTGCGCTTCGTGGTCGAATCCTGCTGCACGCCGGTCGGGTAAAACGTGCTGACCTTGTTACGCAGATCGCGCTTGTTCTTGCGTTCGAACATGTCCACCGTCAAGTCCAGCTTTTGTTCGCCGGGCAGTGTCCACACCAACTTGGACAGCAAGGCGTTCGAATGCCAGTCATCGGGATTGGGCGGCGTGGTGCCGCGACTATCCGTCTGTTCGCCATCGCGGTGCACGTAGACGGCCAGGCCTTGCAGCGTGGCGCCGAGCGTGGCCGCGCCCGTCAGCGTGTGTGCATTGCTGCGGTCGGCGGTGGCGCGGCCATATTTATAGGCGACATAGTGATCCTGCCCCTGGCCCAGGTAATCCTCGGGCGACTTGGTGATGAAGGCCACGCCGCCACCCAGGCCCGGACTGGCGCCGCTGGCGGCCGTCGTGCCCGAATCGATGCGCACTTCGCGGAAGGTTTCTGGATCGAAATAGTCACGGCCCGTGCCGAAGGCGTTGAGGGTCGTGCCGTCCGGTTTGGGCGCCGCGTCGGGCAGCGAGATGCCATCGAGCTCCAGGCTGACCCGGTTGCCTTCCAGGCCGCGGATGTTGTAGCCCGTATTGCCCGAACCATCCCACACGCTGCCGCTGCCCGAGGCTGCCACTGGCGCGCTGATCAAGGGAAGGTAGCGCGCGATACCGGCCATGTCCGTCACGTTGCTGCGCTCCAGGTCGTCCGCCGTGACGACCGTCCTGGTGCCGGCGCGACGCACGTAATCCTGCTTGGCATTGACGACGATTTCCGGGAAGACAGGCAGCTTGGCCGGCTCTTGTGCCGCCATGCCCGCGTTGATGGCGGCCGTTTGCGCGGCCACGGGCAGCATTGGCGCGGCAAACAGGCCCAGCAAGGCGGCGCGCAGCACCAGATTATGTCTGCGGGCAGGCAGGTGGGTGGCAGGAACAAGGGGGGCAGCGTGGCGCTGCGTAGGCACAGTAGTCATGATGATCCGGTCTAAGAGTAAAGGCTGGCTCTTGAACGCGGATCGATCACGATGCGCAAGGGAAGTTTGCTGGCGAAAGCAATACTGTAACACGAATCATTCTCATTTGAGAATGGCAAAGCAGTCTAGACAGATGTTATTTCACAACAATTGCAAAAAAGCCAGCCTGAGTGGCTGGCAAGGGTAGCAGGCAGAGCAGGCGATGTCGGTCCTGCCCTGTTATGGACAAGGCTAATCCTGCGGTTTGGCCAGCTTGCGCGCTTCCGCCTGCGCGCGGCGGCGCTCGGCAAAGAAACGCTTGAGAAAGGCGCCGCATTCCTCGGCCAGCACCCCGCCTGCGATGGCCGTCTGGTGGTTCAGCGCCGGCTGCTCGAACAGGTTCAACACGGAACCGCAGGCGCCCGTCTTCGGGTCGCCCGCGCCGTACACCACGCGCGCCAGGCGCGCATGCAGCATGGCGCCCGAGCACATCACGCACGGTTCCAGGGTCACGTACAGTTCGCAGCCTGGCAAGCGGTAGTTGCCCAGCTTGTCGGCGGCCGCGCGCAAGGCCATCACTTCCGCATGCGCCGTGGGGTCGTGGCGGCCGATGGGCTGGTTGTAGCCCACGGCGATGACTACCCCATCCTTGACGACGACGGCGCCCACGGGCACTTCGCCCAGGTCCCACGCGTGCTGGGCCTGCTCCAGGGCCAGTTGCATGTAGCGCGCGTCCTGCGCGCTAGCGTGCGTTTCAGTCATCGGTCACTTCTGCCCAGCAATTCGGCGTTTCATGCAGCACCAGCTTATGCAGGTGCAAGCCCGTGCCGAAATGGTCGGTAAACGCCGCTTTCAGTATTTCGAAGGCGATGCGGGCCAGGTTTTCCACGGTCGGAATGCGATCGATGACGACGGTTTTATGGTCGGGCAGGCTGGCCAGGAAGTCGCGCACGGCCGTGTCTTTATCGTAGACCAGGAAGGCGTGATCCCACACATCGACGAGATGCTGCTTGGCCAGGGTTTTCACGTCGGAAAAGTCCATGATCATACCATTGTCGGAATTGCCTTCCGCTTCGATGACCTTGCCGACCAGGGTGATTTCCACCGTATAGCGGTGGCCGTGCAGGTTGCGGCACTGGCTTTTGTGGTCGGGAATGCGGTGGCCCGCGTCGAATTCGAGCTTGCGTGTGATAGTCAGCATATTGTTTTGTTAAGGTATTTGCAGGAGTTTATGGGTTTGCAGGCTCAGCTTCCACTTCGGATTGCCTTTGCACGTCTCGATGGCAAGCTGAAGGTTGTGCGCGGCCAGGGGGCCATCCATCGCCTGCACGAAGAAGTTCTCGAAGTCGAGTCCTTCGTAGGCGGCCAGGTCTTGCTGGAACTGGGGGATGACAACCTTGATTTCATTGCCTTTGTGCACGACCAACGTGGAGCCCATCTTCGGGCTGACGCAGATCCAGTCCACGCCGGCCGGCACGGGCAAGGTGCCATTGGTTTCGATGGCGATGGTAAAACCCACCGCATGCATGGCCGCTATCAGGGCCGTGTCCAGTTGCAGCAGCGGCTCGCCGCCCGTAAACACTACGTATTTGCTGGCCGCGTAGCTGGCCGGCCACAGGCTGTCGATCAACGCGGCCAGTTCGGCCGGCGTCTTGAACTTGCCACCGAGTTCGCCGTCCGTGCCGACAAAATCCGTGTCGCAGAACTGGCACACGGCCGTGGCGCGGTCGCTTTCGCGGCCCGTCCACAGATTGCAGCCGGAAAAGCGGCAAAACACGGCCGGACGGCCCGCGTGCGCGCCTTCGCCCTGCAGGGTGTAAAAAATCTCTTTGATGCTATAAGTCACTGTATTTCCTAAGAGCTGGCTGGCGTCCTCGCGCAGGGCGTACGCAGCGATGGCCGGCGCACTGCGCCGTCACCGCAAAAGCCGATTGACAACCCTCTATTATATGCCGCCACGACACTTCCCGTGCAAATGCCGTGCCCGCCACCTGGCGCTGCGGCATCCAGGGGCAGGAAAGCCACGCTTGCAGGCATAACTGCGTAGATTTTGCGTTTAGACAATATAAATAGCCCCAAGTTAATATATTTTCCGTAATAACATTGCCTACTGGAAAACATTTAGGGAGCGAGGACATGATGCAACGCTGGCTACGCCTGCCGTACCGCCTGAGCATTCTGGCCTGCCTGGCGGCCGCCGCACTTGCTTCCCTGCAGGCCTGCC
>NZ_LT607654.1:165089-188638 GCF_900095265.1 Janthinobacterium sp. UMAB-56
CCATGCTAACGGCCTGTGCCATCCTGCTGGGCGCGCTGGCGCTGCTGCTGTGGCGCCAGCATCGGCTGGCGCTGCACCGGCAGGCGGTGGAACAACTGCGCACGGATGCCGAACAGGCACGCCTGGCCAGCGGACAGCAACAGGCGCGCGAGCAGGAACGCTTGCGCATCGGGCGCGACATCCACGACGACCTGGGCCAGCATTTGCTGACGCTGAAACTCGACCTGTCCATGCTGCAGACCAGCACGCATGATGTGGCGCCTCAGCTGACGCAACAACTGTCCGTCATCGTGCGCAATGTCGACCTCAGCATCGCGGCGCTGCGCTGCGTCATCCATGACTTGCGCCCGCCCGCCCTCGACGCGGGCCTGCAAGCGGCGTGCGAGGAATTGCTGGCCGACTTCAGGCGCAGCACGGGCATCGAGTGCCGCTGCGATTACCGCCTCGACGGCGCCGCCGGGCGCGCGCATGGCGTGCTGCTATACCACGTGGTACAGGAAGCGCTGGCCAATATCGCCCGCCATGCGCGCGCCGCGAATGTCCAGCTGTGCCTGCGGCAAGCGGGCGCCACCCTGGCTTGCCGCATCAGCGACGATGGCGTCGGGCTGTCCGGCTCGCCGCCGCGCCTCGGTTGCGGCCTGTCCGGCATACACGAGCGCGTGGCCGCAGCCGGCGGCAGCCTGCACATCGACAGCCGCAGCGGTGCCGGGACCACCTTGCGCCTGTCCCTGCCACTGGCCACCTGCGAGGATGCGTCCTTGGTGCAAGAGTGAAAATATTGCCCCATATCAACACCATTGGCCCACCGCGCTGCATCATGAGCAAGCAGCCAGCCCCGTTCACCACCAGGAAGGAAAAGCACATGCCCGATAGCCATGCACATGCCAGCGCATCGCCCTGTGAGGAAGCCCAGGGTTTCGCCGTCAAGATGATGGAATTGCTGGTGGTGCCCACCTTTGTCCTCGATGTGCATGGACAGGTGATGATCTGGAACCGCGCCTGCGAACAGCTGACGGGCGTGCCGGCGGCCGAGGTGCTGCGCACCCGTGAGCCGGGCCGCTGCTTCTACAACGACGAGCGCCCCACCCTGGCCGACCTGCTACTGGCCGGACGCGGCGGCGACATGCGCGCCTTGCACGCACAGCAGCAGTACCGCAGCAGCACGGGCAACAATCTGTGCGCCGAAAACTGGTGCGACATGCCGCGCACGGGGCGGCGGCGCTACCTGGCCGTCGATGCCAGTCCCATCTACGGCAATCACGGAGAACTGATCGCCGTGGTCGAAACCCTGCGCGACATGACGGACGAAAAACGCGCGCACGTGGAACTGGAACGCCTGGCCACGCGCGACGGCTTGACGGGCCTGGCGAACCGGCGTTGCTTCGACGACACCATCCTTGCCGAATGGCAGCGCGCCCAGCGGCAGGACCAGCCGCTGTCGCTGCTGATGGTCGATGTCGACAATTTCAAGGAGTACAACGACAGCCACGGCCACCAGGGCGGCGACCTGTGCCTGCGCAAGGTAGCCGGCGCCGTGTCCAGCGAAATGCGCACGAACGACCTGGTGGCCCGCTATGGCGGCGAAGAATTTGCCGTCATCCTGCCTAACCAGTCGCTGAAGGGCGCGGCCATCGTGGCCGAACGCATCCGCCAGCGCGTGGAGCGGCTGCAACTGCCACGCAAGCGTCCGGACGGCGCCTGCGTCACTGTCAGCATCGGCGCCGCCACGGCCCTGCCCGGCCCCGGCACGGAACTGGGCCAATTGATCCACACGGCCGACTGCGCCCTGTACCGCGCCAAGCACCTGGGGCGCAACCGCATCAGCCTGCCGGAAACGACGCTCCCGTAAGCCCCCGCCCCTGCGGCAGGCCTTGCCCGTTCCTGGAGCAGCATTGACGGGGCAGCCCTGACCTGCCAAAACACTTGCCCCTATGCACAGCGGCGCGAATCTTCTATGCTGCGGCGTTGCACTTTCATAAAATCCAAAAAGAAGGAGCCCTCGTGTCAAGATTCATGCCCGCATTGCTACCCACATTCATCCCCGCTTTCGCCCTGGCCCTGTCGGCCATGGCCTCGTCGAATCTGGGCGCCGCGCCCGTCAAGCCTGCCGCCGCCCATGGCGCCGTTGCTCACCAAGCCGACCTGCTGCCCTTCAAGGCGACGGAAAAGACCCTGGCCAACGGCTTGAAAATCATCATCGTGCCGACCGGCTTCCCCAACCTGGTCTCGCTGCAGATTCCCGTGCAGACGGGGTCGCGCAATGAAGTCGAGCCGGGCAAGTCCGGCTTCGCGCATTTCTTCGAGCACATGATGTTTCGCGGCACCAAGGCTTTTCCGCCCGAGAAATACCAGGAAGTCATCACCCGGGCCGGCGCGCGCCAGAATGCCTATACGAGCGACGACTTGACCAATTACCACACGACGTTTGCCAAGCAAGACCTGGAAACCGTGCTGAAGGTGGAGGCTGACCGCTTCCAGCATCTCGATTACGCGGAAGACGCGTTCAAGACGGAATCGCGGGCCGTGCTGGGCGAATACAACAAGAACAGCGCCAATCCCGTCTCGAAACTGTTCGAAGTGATGCGCGACAGCGCCTACACGACGCATACCTACAAGCACACGACGATGGGTTTCATCCAGGACATCGAAGACATGCCGAACCAGTACGCGTATTCGAAGGTGTTCTTCGACCGCTGGTACCGTCCCGAGCGCACCACCATCATCATCGCCGGCGACGTGGAACCGCAGCAAGCCATCGCGCTGGTGGAAAAATACTGGAGCGGCTGGCAGCGCGGCAAGCAGCAGGCGGCCGTCCCCGTGGAGCCAAAGCCGCATGGTCCCGTCTACAAGCACGTGGCCTGGCCCACGCCGACCCTGCCGTGGGTGGCCGTCGGCTTCCACGCGCCTGCGTTTTCCGTCAAGGACAAGGACCAGGCCGCGCTGGCCACCTTACTGTCACTGTCGTTCGGCCGCACTTCGCCGCTGTACAAGCGCCTGGTGCAAAATGAGCAAAAGGTCGATCAATTGTTCGACATGACGCCGGACCGCGTCGACCCGACCCTGGCCGTGCTGGGCGCGCGCGTGAAAAACATCGCCGACGCCGTCTACGTGCGCGACGCCATCCTGGCCACCGTGGCGCAGCTGCGCGACACGCTAGTGAGCGAAAAAGACCTGGCGGACGCCAAGTCGGCCGAAAAATATGGCTTGATCCGCTCGCTCGACAACACGGAGCAGATCGCCGGCACCCTGGCGTCCTTCGTGCATTTCGACCGCTCGTATGCCACCATCAACCAGTACTACCGTCTGATCGATACCCTCACGCCGGCCGACCTGCAGGCGGCCGCGCGCAAATACCTGACGGACGACGGCCTGGTGGTGACGACCCTGTCGCACGCCGCCATGCCGGCCGCCATCGCCAACACGCCGAAGCTGGCCAGCCTGCTGCCGGCGGTGTCGAACGCCAAGTTCGACGTGCTGGTGCAAAAGTCTGCGCTGCCGCAAATCCGCTACAAACTGCTGTTTACGGCCGGTTCCGCGCAAGACCCCAAAGGCAAGGAAGGCCTGGCCGCGCTGACGGCCGCCATGGTGGCGTCCGGTGGCTCGTCCGAACGCAAGATCGACGAAGTCAACCAGGCCCTGTTCCCGCTGGCCGGCAGCTTCAGCCAGCAGACGGACAAGGAAATGACGACGTTTACGGGCTCGATCCACAAGGATAACTGGAGCCAGTTCAACGCCATTGCCCTGCCGCTGCTGCTGTCGCCCGGTTTTCGCGAGGACGACTTCCACCGCCTGAAGGATGCGCAAAAGAACGCGCTGCTGCTGGACCTGAAGGACAATAACGAAGAGGAGTTCGCCAAGGAGCGCCTGCAAACCAATGTCTACGCGGGTACGCCGTATGGCCACCCGGTGCTGGGCACGGTGGCCGGCATCGACGCCATCACCCTGGACGACGTGAAACAGTTCTGGAAGAGCGCGTATGCGCAAGGCGCCGTCAAGGTAGGCATTTCCGGCGACGTCTCCGACGCCATGACAGCCTCGCTGACGCAGGCGCTGGCAAGCTTGCCGGCCGGCCCCGGCTTGCCGGCCAGCGTGAAACCTGCGGGCCGCAAGGCACAGGGACTGGAAGTGGAAATCATCGAAAAGAACACGCGCGCCACGGCGATTTCCTTCGGCCTGCCGCTCGACGTGACACGCACGCACCCGGACTTCCCCGCCCTGTGGCTGGCGAAAACGTGGCTGGGCGAGCATCGCGCCTCGAATTCCTATCTGTACCAGCGCATCCGTGAAATTCGCGGCATGAACTATGGCGATTACGCGTATATCGAAGCCTTCCCGCGCGGCATGTTCCAGTTCTTCCCGAACCCGAACCTGGGCCGCAAGGCACAGCTGTTCGAAATCTGGATACGCCCTGTGGCGCCGGACAATGCCCACTTCGCCCTGCGCGTGGCCTTGACGGAATTGGCCAAGCTCATCGACAACGGCTTGACGCAGGACGATTTCGCCACCACGCGCGACTACCTGATGAAAAACGTGTTTGTCATGACGTCGACGCAAGACCAGCAACTGGGTTACGCGCTCGATTCCCAATGGTATGGCACGCCCGAGTTCACCAAGTTGATGCGCGACGGCTTGTCGAAGCTGACGGTAGAAGACGTCAACCGCGCCATCAAACAGCATCTGTCGGCCAAGAACCTGTCCGTGGTGATCATTGCCAAGGATGCGGCCGGCTTGAAGGACAAGCTCGTCAGCGACGCGTTTTCCCCGATCAAGTACGACGGCAACAAGCCGCAGGCGCTGCTCGATGAAGACAAGGTCATCGGCGCGATGCAGCTGCACATCAAGCCGGAAGCGGTGACGATCACGCCGGCAAGCGACGCGTTCGCCAAGTAAGCCGGCGCTGTATCAGCCCCATCCGATGCAGGCCGTCGGATGGGATTCCATTCCGCACGGGCGCCTGCCGCGCGCCCTGCCGTAGCAAATTCATGGCGCGTACATCCTCATGACATTCGAAGTATTCGATTCTCCACGACCGGAGACGCTCCCGCCGACTATGCCCGACAGCAGCCAGGCGAGACGCCCGCGTCCCCCAGCCGTCACGGTGACTGCCTATTTTTTACTCATGAACGCGGGTGGCATGGTCACTTATTTCCTGCTGTTTGGCCGCCACATGGCGTCCGGTGCGCTGCAGTTGTTTGAAGCATGTGGCTATGGCAATTTTTTCATTGCCATGGGTCTGCTTTGCGCACAGCGCTGGGCGCGCATGGCCTACGTCATCGCGGGCATGATCAGCATGGGTGTGATGATCACCATCGAATCACCGGCACAGGGCAGCCTCGCCCTGCGACTGCTGTTTGCAGTACCGGCGTTCGCGGCCTTCCTCTACCTGCTGTACCGCGAGGATGCCCGGCTCTACTTTGCATCAGCGAAACTGCCCCGCCCCAGCCCTGGCGGCCGGCGGGGCATCGGCGCGTGCCTGTACATCATCGCTGCCGTCTATGCCTACTGGTGCCTGAATGCGATTGTATTGGGCATTACCGAGATCTATCCGGCAAGCCTGCATCGCGACAAGCTGCTCTTTATTGCCTTGCCGATCATTTTTATCGCGGAGTGGGTGGGCAAGACACCGGGCCGCCTGGCCAGGGCCGGCATCCTGGCCACGGCATTCGCCCTGTACCTGGTGCAGATGTTTTTCTATAAATATATGTCACCGTACGCAGTTCAAATGGGGCCGTCGCTGTGGCAACTGCGGAACTGGGCCATCGGCATGAGCGGCATCGCGATTGCCCTGCATTATCTGCAATGGTCACGGGGCCAGCGAAAATGATGATCAGCGCTGACACTGCACAAGCAATGATATTGCGGCTCTGCGAAGGCGATCCGCAGTCGCCGCACTACATGAAGCACGCGATCCAGTGTTGTGTCCTGTCCGAACGCGGCGACTACTGGATCATCCGCGCCAATTCCGAGGCATACGTGGTGCATGGACGCAGCGAATTTTGC
Organism: Janthinobacterium sp. UMAB-56; assembly: GCF_900095265.1. Classification (GTDB taxonomy): domain Bacteria; phylum Pseudomonadota; class Gammaproteobacteria; order Burkholderiales; family Burkholderiaceae_D; genus Janthinobacterium. Next base: position 171,090 of record NZ_LT607654.1, read on the forward strand.
TACGTCGGCGTCAATGCATTCCTGCTTGACGTCCTGTCGGGCAAGATCGAGACCGTTGTGAGCGGAAACCATGTCAGTACCTATCTGCAGGATAAATATGACGTCCGCGACGCGGCCGGCCAGGCCTACGTGCTTGAACCTGCCTTTGAGCGGACAGACAAAGCAGCGGTCATTCGCCTGCGGCAAACCCTCGCTTGTCGCCTGCCCCACGCCCTGGCACTGCTGTCGCCTGAACATCGCAGCTGGCTGACGGGACAGCGCCGCGTGATGCAGTGGGCGCAACGCGAGCTCATGGCAAAAGGCGTGGCAACCGAAGTCATGCTGCGCCCGGGGCCGGGCGGCGCATCGTACATTCCAGAGCAGATCTGGCATTGGGATTTGCTGCTGGCCGAACTCAAGCGGGTTTCCGGCCTGGCCTGACGATATTGAAGCGGCCCGGCCATGGCCAACGTCACTCGAAGGGATTGGCCACCGACGTCACCTCGGGCGGCGGCAACTGGTCGGGCAGCGCCTGCTTTTCCAGCTGCGCCACCACGTCGGCCAGCAGTTTTTGCAGCTGTTTGGCCAGGGCCAGGCCCGGCTTGTCCCGGGTCAGGTCGATGTCGCCGCTGATGCTGATGCGGTCGACACGGTTTTCGATGCTCAGGCCACCGATCTCCAGCACATCGCTTTCATTGGCATACGGGACGAATTTCTTTGCGCACATGGGGTTTCCTTCTTGATGGTCTTATTTCCTGGACTTGCTATTGATCTTCGGCAAACTCAGCATGCGCAGCTTTTGCTGACGCGTCAGCGACGGTAACAGATCGATGCCTATCCTGTCTTCCAGTTGCGCAATGCTCAGTATTTCATATGCCTTGGTATCGACGTTTTCGATGAAGTAGGCGGCGCCGGCGCGCTGGCGCGGGCTGTACACGGCCTTGTACAGATGACTGGGCACGATCACCCTGCCTACCTTGCGCAAGTTGCCGCCAATGAAAGCCGGCCCCGTGATTACGTATAAATCGCCCTCCTTCTTCGCCATCTTGCGCACGGCGCCTTCGATGCCGGCCCACACATAGCGGTTGTTGCGCGCATCTTGCGGCACCATGTTGGCCAGGGTGAAGCTGTCGCGCTGGCTCTGGCGGTCCGGCATGTCGCCGTTGGGCGCCATGTGACCACGGTCGAAGCCGCTGCGCGCATAGTCGGTCAGTTCCGCCCGCTGGGCGGCGGGCAGCTTGCGTTCCGCATGGAAGGAATTTTCGCGCGACAAGTCCTGCGCCGCTTCCAGCTTGTTCGCTGTCAAGTGCTCGGCCGACCACAGCGGCGTGCGCGTAATACCCGAGTGCATCACGCCAAAGACCTTGTAGCACAGCTCCGTGGTCGCCACGTCGAGCTTGGCGTTGGTGATTTCCGGCTTGCGGCCATCGACGTAATGGGCAGGACAGGCATCGGCATGCGCCAGGTTCGCGGCAAAGGCGCAAGCCAGCAGGCCGCACGCCAGGGTCAGCCTGGCGATCGATCGTTGAATCATATTTCCCTCTGAAATCTTTGCAGGCCAGCATTCTAGCGGATGGGCAGCCCGGACCACAAACCGGCACAGACCTGGCGTGCGCGCCTGTGCCAGGCGGCAGGCGGCCCTGCGTGGAGCTGGCGCAAATAAAGGTCAACAGGCCGCGCACAGCCATTCATATCTGCTAAGATTGCCTTGATTTGTTCGCATCGACCATTCAAGATTTGGAGAGCATATGATCAAAAAAACCCTGTTGCTGATCGTCGTCGTCGTCGCCGCCATCCTCGGCTATGCCACCACCAAACCCGACACCTTCAGTGTCCAGCGCGAAATCACCATCCAAGCCCCGCCCGAGAAAATCGCCGCCCTGATCACGGATTTCCATTACTGGGCCGCCTGGTCGCCGTGGGAAAAGCTCGATCCGGCCATGCGCCGCACCTTTGCGGGACCGGCCAGCGGCCAGGGCGCGCAATATGCGTGGCAGGGCAACGACAAGGTGGGATCCGGCAGCATGGAAATCATGGAAGCGGCCCAGCCCGAGCGCACCGTCATCAAGCTGGACTTCCTCAAGCCGTTTGAAAGCCATAACAGCACCACGTTTACCATGACGCCCGAGGGCGACAGCACCAAGGTGAACTGGACCATGACAGGCCCCAGCCCCTACTTCAGCAAGGTCATGACGGTCTTCGTCAGCATGGACAAGATGATCGGCAAGGATTTTGAAAAAGGCTTGATCAACCTGAAGGCGGCCGCAGAGCGCTAAGACGCCCGCAGCCAACCGAAACAGGGCCCGCGCGGCCCTGTTTTCGCGACGCCGTCAGAACTGCTCGATCCACGCCGCCAGGTGGTCCGGCGTGAGCGGCGCTTCAGCCTGCACCACCTTGCCTTGCAAGCCTTGCTCAGTCTTGCTCAGCTGCAGGGACCAGCCGCGCCGCGCCAGCCACAGCAAGCTGGCCAGCCAGAAGGAGTGGATGGCCGAGACGGGCGTGGTGGTAGGCGTTTCCAGAAATTCCGTCAGCAGGCGGCCATCGAGGAACAGCGCCGTGCCGCCCTGGTTTTGCAACGCTGCACCAAACACGGGTAACAGCATGTCGATGGCTTGCTCCACGCCTCGCCCCGGATGCTCGCGTTCGAGCGTGTCGAGCTGCTGGCGCACGGCGGCGGCAAAGGCCGTGCCGCGGAAGGCTTCCGAACTGACCAGGTCGGCATAATCCATCAGCAGCCAGTCCGGCTCGGGCGGCGTAACGCCGGCCGTCAGGGCGGCCGACAAATACGCTTCCACAGGCAGCTGCTGCTCCGGACCTGCCAGACTGGCGCACAGGGCGTACAGGGTGCCGATGCGGTTGGCGACGGCCTGCCGCTGGCGCACCATCAGCTTTTCGCGCAGCAACTGGGCGTGTTCATTGCGCAGCCGCGCCAATTCCAGCGCCTGTTTCAATTCCATGCGCAGCGCCGCGATATCCCACGGCTTCTGGATGTAGCGGTGAATCTGCCCCTGGTTGACGGCTTCCACCGTGTGCTCCAGCTCGGAATACGCCGTGGTCAGGATACGCACGATATGCGGATGGCGGTCCCAGCAGTACGACAGCAGCTCATTGCCGTAGGCGCCGGGCATGCGCTGGTCCGACACCAGTACGGCGATGCGGTCGGCCTGCTCGTCGAGGATGCGCTTGCCTTCCTCGACCGAGGTGGCCGTCAACACGTCGGCCAGCGGCGCGATGGCGCGCTGGAAGTATTTGAGGGCGTTGGCCTCGTCATCGACATAGAGTATCGTCGGCAAGCCTTGCGCCGGCTCACGCTGAGCCGGTAAACGCAGATTGGCGTCAATCATGCTCGTTCCTTATATGTACTGGAAAATTCAGGGTTACCGTGGTGTAACTGCCAAACTCGGTGGCGATATCGAGGTTGCCGCCGAACGACTGCATCATGCGGTGGCAAAATACCATGCCCCAGCCCTTGCCTTCGCCGCCGCTGGCACTGACGGGGTCGACCAACAGCTGTTCGACAATATCGGGGGCGATGCCGGCGCCATTGTCGCGTACCGTGATGCGGCCGGCATCGATGCGGATGCCGATCACCGGATGGGCTTGCTCGCCGGCCGAGCGCAAGGCGTACGCCAGCACGGAAGACAGGATCAGCGCGACGCAATTGGGCGACTCGAAGATGGCGAAATCTTCGCCATCTTCGAGCGTGATGGCGGCGCGCTGGGCCGTGCTCAAGGGGTAGCTGTCGAGCAAGGCGGCCAGCAACTGGCGCGCACTGCCGGCGCGGCGTCCGCCCTGCATGCCAGGTCCGGCGCTGGCCAGGCGCACCGTATCGACGAAGCTGGCCAGCACGGACAGGCAATAGCGCGCATTGTCGTGCATCAAGGCAGCCGCTTCGCCGATCTCGGCTTGCGACGCACGATCGCCCTGCGCACGCCGCCCGATGCCGCGCGCGAAATTGGCGATGGCCGCCAGCGGCGTGTTCAATTCATGCGCGAGAAAGGCCAGCGATTCTTCCATCGCCACCAGCCCCTGGCGGCGCGCGGCGCGCTCGCGCCCCGTCTGCACGGCCAGCTGCAGCGCCGTTTGCATGGCGACCAGGTCGAGCGGCTTTTCCAGCAGGCGGAACAGCGAGCCGCCGTTGATCAGCTCAAGCAGCACGTCCTTGTCCGCATACGCGGTAACCAGCATGCAAACGATGTGCGGATAGCGCTGCGCCACTTCCTGCAACAGCTCGCTACCAAGGCGGTCCGGCATGCGGTAGTCGGTGACGAGCACGTCGATCTGGGCGGCCTCGTCTTCCAGCAAAGCTAGTGCCGCGTCGACGCTCTGCGCCGTCAGCACCCGGTAGCGCGTACCGACGGCACGCTCGAAATACTTGCAGGCGAGTGCTTCATCGTCCACGTACAGCACACTGGCGCGGCTATCGCTGTCCATGCTAGCGGCCCTCCCAATCGGAGCGCTGCAGGTCGAAGTTCATGCTGGCCCATTGGCCCAGCTCGCTTTCGGCGCTCAGGGTGCCGCCGTGGCGCTCGATCACGCCATAGCTGATGCTCAGGCCCAAGCCCAGGCCCTGCCCCACTTCGCGCGTGGTAAAGAACGGTTCGAACACGCGCGCCAGGTTTTCCGGGGCGATGCCCGGACCATTGTCGCGCACGCTGATGCGCAGGCGGTTTTCATCCCAGTGTGCCGTAATGCGGATCTCGAACGGCGGCACATTGCCCTTGCGCATGGACAGCACGGCATTGCCCAGCAAGTTGATCAGCACGCCCACGATGGCCGCCTCGTCGCCGCGCACCAGGGTGTCGACCGGCAAGTCGTGGCTGATGCTGACATTTTTCGTTTCATGCCCCACCAGGCGGATGGCCGCGTCGAGCGCGCTGCGAAACTGGAAGTGCCCCGTCTCCAGCTGGTTGCCGCTCTTGCGGTAGGCAAAGGTCTTCAAGTCGGACACGATGTGCTGCACGCGCAGCATGCCCTCCTTGGCGTCGGCCAGGCATTCGCTGACCAGCGCGCTTTGCTTGGCGGCCGGGTCTTCGATGGCCACCTCGATGGCCATCATGCAGAAATTCACGGGGTTATTGACCTCATGCAGCATGCCGGCGGCCAGGGTGCCGATGGCAGCCATTTTTTCCTGCTGCAGCATCTGTCCCTTGATGTCGGCCAGGCTTTTATTCGTTTCTTCCAGCTGCGTGTTCTTTTGCGCCACTTCCGCCTTCAGCTGGAACAGCATGAAGCGGGCGCGCTCGTTGAAATAGGTAAATACGGCGCTGATGCTGGCCGACATGATGAGGAACAGACAGTTGACCACGAACGTGGCCGGCAACGCCAAGCCGCCCGCATGCCAGGCGCAAGCGGCCACATATAGCAGGCAGGAAATGGCGCCGAAGACCATGTTTTGCCACAGGCCGAAGGCCAGCACGATGCCCGACGAATAGATGGCCAGGGTCATGCCCACATAATAGATCGAGGTGGCGCCTTCCGTGACGGCGATCATCCAGGCGATCATGATTTGCGGCAGGATCAGCCACACGAAAGTGAGCCCCTGGATGCGATCTTGCGCCCAGCGCGTGCGCATGGCCAGCACGACGCAAAGAATCAGCACGGACACAACGATACGCGCACTGGTGAAGGCCGACTGCATGTCCGGATACAGGGCCGAATCGAGGCCCATGCCCAGCAGGATCAGCACGATGCCCGTGTAGGCCCCGCCGCGGCTGAATTCCAGGCGGAAGTCGCGCAAAACGGCCGTGTAGCCGGCGTGCAGGCCTGGAGTATCCATCAAGGAATGCTCACTTCCGCGAACACATTCACGCCCGTCGCGTCGACATAGATCAGCGGATCCATTGCATGCTCGGGCAGCAAGGCCGACAGCCCCTCTTCATTGCGATAGATCAAATGCCACTCCAGCAAATGCTCCATGCCGAACTTGCCCGGATTATTCGCGTGCACATTCGTCACCAGCAGGCGCCCGCCGGGCCCCACGCGCGAGGCGAAGTGCATCAGCAGGCGCGCGCACACCTTGTCGGACAGATAGTCGAACAGGCCGGCGCAATACACGGCGTCGAAACTGCCGGGCAAGCCTGTGACGCCGGAGCCATGGCGGCGCTTCAGCAGGTTATGCACGGAATCGTGCACATAATCGATCTCGACCACGCGCCCCGTGCGCTGCATGATGGTCGTCAGGCGCGCGCGCGTCCAGTCCAGCGTCTCGCTGCTGAAGTCGACCAGTTCGAACGCCAGCCACTGTGCATCCGCGCAGGTTTCCAGGAAACGCTGCACTTCGATGGCCGGGCCGCAGCCCACGTTGAGCACCTTGTAGACCCGCCCTGCCGCGCGCGCCGCAGCCGCCTTTTGCGCCAGGAACTCCGTCAGGATATCGATGCGGTTGCGGTGCGCCGTCGCCACGGCCGCTTGTAAAAAGGCCGCATTGACGATCTGAAAATACGTGCTCGGTCCTTGCCGCGGATCGTCCAGCAACTGGTTGACCATCTGGTAATCGCCCGCATAGCCGAGCGGCTTGGTAAACGTGCGGAAGACGAAGGGCGCGCGCAGGATCAGCGGGTGCAGCGCCGCCTGGGCGAAGGCGCGGTGGGCCGGCGCCCGCTCTTCCTCGACCAGCGACGCTTCCACCTCGAGCTGGCGCAGGTACAGCTGGGTCTGCTCCATCAGCGGCAAGGCCAGTTCATCGAAGATATCGGGACGCAGGCGGCCGTTTTCCTTGGGCAGCGAGTCGGACAAGTCGACCTGCTCGACCCAGCGCGCCACTTCCGACAGGAAGGCGCGCATTTCGTTGACGACGATCTGGTAGTCGCGGCGGATGCGGAAGCGCTCGCCCCAGCCAGCGACAAAGGCGCTGGACTCTTTCGCCACGGCGCCCTTGACCACAACCACGTCGCTCAATTCGCGCCATTCGTCGATCAGGGTGACGGAAACGATGGCGGTCAGGCCCGTGTTGACGCTGCTGATGACGACGGCCTTGCCCACATAGGCGTTCTTCGCCCCCATGCGCACCGTCACGTCATTGAGCACCTCGCTGACCTGCACAATCGAGTATGGATTGTAGATTTCCATGACCAGCGAATTGCGCTGCAAGTTGAAAATCGTGCCGCGGACCGCCTCACCCTGGGTGTTGCGGAAACTGACGACTGGATCGATCTGCGATTGTGAATACACGATTGAGCATTATCAAGTTGCCCGGTTTCCGGCGCACCACACTGGTGACGCCAATTTCCAGGCGGGGTTAAGGCACGGCACACCGGTCGTCTGCCGCCGGCCCTGCCATCAAGATGGCGGATTGCGGCGTCGTGTGACGCCTTGCCGGAGCGCCTCAAAGCGCATCTGTTCGCTCTCTGATCGAGTGTACTATGGATGTAGCAGAACGGGCAATTGTTCCCTATGGAACGACTGTGCGTGGCGCTGGCGTGCGACGCAGCCTGCAGAACGTCTTCAGCCAGCAACGAACAAGGCCAGCGCGTGACGCAATAGCTGCGGCGTTTGCCCCGTCCAGCGCTTGAACGAGCGGCGGAAGTTGGTGGCATCATGAAAGCCGAGGTAGGCGGCCACGGCATCGTTGTCGTAGCCATGCGCCTGGAACAGGTAGATGGCCTTGTGCGCGCGTACCTGGTCCAGCTCGGCCTGGAAGTGCGTGCCATGGCGCGCCAGGTGGCGTTTCAAGGTGGCGGGGCTGACGCCGAACTCCTGCGCCGTGCGTTCCAGGGTGGGCGCGCAGCGGATATTGGCCAGCAGGTAGTCGTACAGCGCACCGAGCAGGCTGGCGGCGGGCAAGGGCGCCAGGGCCGCCGCCCGCAAGGCCAGCGCGGCCGCCGTAGCATTGCCGCGCGGCCAAGGTTTGTCGAGCCAGCTGGAATCGATCAGCATGGCGTCGACCTGGCAATCGAAACGCAGCGCCTGACCCAGGTGCACTTCATGCTGCTCTACGTGACGGGGCCGCGCGCGGTTGAAGCAGAAGCGCCACGGCAGCGCCTCGCCGGCCAGCCAGCGGCACATGGCCGCCAGCGCCGTCATGTGCATTTCCACCAAAAAAGGCAGCTGGCTCGGCGCGCCAAATGCGTCGACCCAGTACAGCACATGCATGTCGCCCGCCTCGCGCAGGCGCGGTTGCAGCAGCGGACACAGCAAGGTATGAAAGTCGCACAGGATGGCCAGGGCCTGACGCAGATTCTGCGCCTGCAGCAAGGCATGGCTGGCTGCGCCGTAATGGCCGGGCAGCATTTGCTGACCCAGCATGAAGCTGGTGTCGGCACTGTCCAGACCGCGCGCAACATTGGCCAGCAATTGCAGGTATTGCGCGGCGCTCACCTGGCTTTCCGCGGACGGCAGCGCGCCCCCATCGAGGCCCGTGCCCTTGAGCAGTGGCGCCGTGGCCAGCTCGCGGCTGCGCGCATAATCGAGCACCAGCGCCGGCTGGTGATGGGCCGCGATGCCGGGGTCGCCCTGCTGTTGCAACGGCATCAGGCAGGCGCGACGCTGCCGGCCCTGAGACTGGCGCTCCGGCCGGGCGTTTCCACGGCCCGGCTCAGCTCGGCCAGCACCACTTCCGGCACGCCATCGGTGAGCGAGCAGGCATGCCGCAGGCTCAAACGGATTTCGCGGTTGTCGTTGGCGTGGTGGCGCATCTGCCCCACCATGGCGCACAGATGGCGCGCCTTCACGGCCGCCTCCTCGCGCGACACGCCCGGCATCAGCACGGCAAAGCGGTCGCCCGCATAGCGGCACAGCAAGTCGTCATTGCGCAAGTTCAACAACAGCATATGGCCCACGGCTTGCAGCACGCGGTCGCCTTCGCGGTGGCCGTATTCGCGGTTAATCAGGTGAAAGCTGTCGATGTCGAGCAAGACCAGCGCGCAATCGAGGCCCGGGCGGCGTTCCTGCTCCAGGCGCATCTGCGTGCGCAGGTAGCTGGCATCAGCCAGTTGCGTGATGCGGTCGAAGGCGCGGTGGTCGCGGAACAGGCGTTCGCGCTTTTGCAGGTGCTCGTTCAGACGGAACTGTTCCTGGCGCCAGTAATACATGCCGATCGTCAGCACCAGCATGCCAAACGGAATCAAGGCTTCCAGCCAGTTGTCCCACACTTCCTGTTTATCGACGGCAAAGAATTCGTCGAGGCAATCGGCCCAGGAACCCAGCATGATGGCGCACAGGCCGCCAGCGATCAAGCTCGTCACCCGTCCGCGCGGACGGCTGCTGAGGGTAAACAGGAACCAGATGCCCGCCATCACGGCCGTGCCGCCTTCGCAGACGATGTCCATCCACTTCCAGATGGCAAACGGTTTCAGGTGACCGAGTGTGGCGTACAGAAAAAAGAACAGGGGCAAGGCCAGCGCGGCGGCAATCAGGCTATTACGGTGCAACGGCAGCATGTGGAAACCTTTAAAAGTGGTGCTGTCGCCACGATAACGCCCGCCCATGACGGCACGATGACATGTCCAGCGCCCGCGTGGCAGGTGCAAACGGCTCACCATTAACATGGCCACTCATGCAAATCCGGCAAGCCATTGCCCTTGCGCCCTGCGGTGGCAGGTCATTTCAGCTCACCACGGTTCATTTCCGGCCGGAAAGCGTTCACATGCCCTTGTTTTCGGGGCGCTGCGCCCGCCCCTGTCACGCAAGCGTCATATTTGCTGCCTAGAATCCGCCCGGTTCCTTCCCCCTAACCGAGCCCTTCATGAAAACCATGCACACTTCCTTCCCCTCCACTCTGCGCCTGACGGCCGTGGCCTTGGCCGTCATGGCCGTCTTTGGCAGCCAAAGCCACGCGCAAGCGCAAGATGCGCTTGGCCAGGCGGCCGCCACCGTGGTCGTCAGCGGCCAGCGCGCCAGCCTGCGCAACGCCATCGCGGCGCAAGAGAAGGCCGACAACATCATCAGCGTCATCAGCAGCGACGATATCGGTGGCTTGCCCGATAAAAACGCGGCCGAGGCGCTGGCCCGCTTGCCAGGCGTGTCCGTGCAACGCGACCAGGGCGAAGGCCGCTACATCACCGTGCGCGGCCTGGGGCCCGACCTGAATGCCGTCACCATTAACGGCGCACTGGTGCCGTCCCCGGAAGCGGGCCGCCGCGCCGTGGCGCTGGACATCCTGCCTGCCGGCCTGATCCGTACATTGGAAGTGTCGAAGACTTTACTTCCGGAAATGGACGCCAACTCGCTGGGCGCCACCATCGAAGTCAAATCGCTGTCCGCCTTCGACTTGCCGGGCAAGCTGCTGTCGGCCAACGTGGCCGCCAGCCATGATGAAAAGACCGGCAAGACCAGCCCCAGCGGCGGCGCCCTGTGGGCTCAGCGCTTCCTCGACGGCAAGCTGGGCGTGGCCGCCGGCCTGAGCGCGGAAAAGCGCTCATTCGGCTCCGATAACGTGGAAACGGGCGGCTCCTGGAGCAAGGGGAAATTGTCGAGCCTGGAATTGCGCGACTACCTGCCCGTGCGCAAGCGCGGCGCTCTTGCCCTCAACCTCGATTACCGCCCGGAAGCGGGCAACAGCTGGTTTTTGCGCTCGTTCGTCAGCGAATTTTCCGACAATGAGGTGCGCGACCGCCTGACCATCAGCAATATCACGGGCGGTAGCCTGGCCGAGGACCAGACGGCCAGCGCGCGCGCCGAGCGCCGTATCCGCCAGCGCAAGTATACGCAGCAAGTGCGCTCGCTCGTGCTGGGCACGCAGCAAAAATCGGGCGACTGGACCCTGGACGTAAAAGGCGGCATGAGCCGCGCCACGGAAGACACGCCGGAAGCCCTGAACGACGGCCGTTTCCGCGGAACCAGTAATTTCGCCGGCATCGCTTTCCATGACACGCAGGAACCTGTCTTGAGCGGCCCCGCTTCGCTGTACGATCCGGCCAGCTATGCGCTGAACGCCATCACCCTGCAAAAGCGCTACTCGAAGGACAATGAGCACCATGCGCGCATCGACCTGGCACGCAAGTTCGATATCGCCACCTTGAAATTCGGCGCGAAAGTCAGCCGCCGCGAAAAAAGCAATGACACGGATCAATGGGCGTATAACAGCAGCAAGGCCTCGAGCGACAATTACTGGGGGCCTGGCTCCACCTCGATGAGCGCCTTCGTGCAGGGCCACACCCTCGACTATGACCTGGGCAACATCGGCGTGGCGCTGGACCCGGCCCTGATACGCGCCCGCGTCGCGGGACTGGACCGCGACAAGGCGCGCCTGGCGACGGAATCGATCATCAACGATTACCGCATGCATGAAGACATCAACGCCATGTATGTGCAAAACAGCGTCGACTTCGATGCCTGGCACATCCTGGGTGGCGTGCGCGCCGAGCGTACGAGTTTTGAAGCGGCCGGCTCGCAGGTGGACAGCGCCGGGTTGGCCACGGCACTGACGCGCGAACGTTCGTACACCAACTGGCTGCCGAACCTGCAAGCCCGTTATGACCTGGATCAAAAAACCAGCGTGCGGGCCGCCTGGACGCAAGCCGTGGTGCGCGCCAACTTCAGCCAATTGGCGCCCGGCATCAGCCTGGCCAGCAACACGGAAGCCGTGATCGGCAATCCTGACTTGAAACCCTTGAAGGCCAACAACCTGGATTTGGGCGTCGAGCGCGTGCTGGGCAACGACGGCGTGATGTCGGCCTACGGTTTCTACAAGGACATCAAGAATTTTACTTACACGACCAACCTGGCCGGCACGGGTCAGTGGGCCAATTACACCTCGGCCACCTCGTATGCGAATGGCGATGCGGCCAAGGTCAAAGGCATCGAACTGGCTTACATGCAGCCGCTGCGCATGCTGCCGGCGCCGTTCAACAAGTTTCTCGTCGGCGTGAATGGCACCCTGAGCACCTCGAGCGCGCAGATCGGACGTTTCGACAAGCCCAGCAACAAACAGTTGCAGCGCGACATACGCCTGCCGGGCCAGTCAAACCAGGTGATGAACTTGATGCTCGGCTATGAAACGGGCCCGGTCAGCGCCCGCCTGGCCCTCAACTACAAGTCGCCCTACCTGCTGGAAATGGGCGGCGATATCCTCGACCCAAGCCAGGACCACATCGTCGCCAGCCAGAAGCAGCTCGATTTCTCGCTGTCCTACCAGATCAACAAGCAGTTCCAGGTGGTCTTTGAGGCGGCCAACCTGAACAACGAGAAATACTATGTCTACCAGGGCACGCAGCAATACAACGTGCAGAATGAACAATACGGCCGCACTTTCAAAGTGAGCCTGAAAGCCAGCGCCTTCTGATGATGATCCCCAATAACATGAAAAAAACCGTACTCTGCAGCGCTTTGCTGGCTTGCCTCAGCGGCATCGTGCAGGCCGCCCCTGCCAACACTTTGCCTTCCTTCACGCAGGAGGCCGAAGAGCTGGCCCGCCTGCCCGGTGACGGCTGGCTGACGCTGGACAAACACGGCTTGCGCCTGTTCAACGCCGCCGGCCAGGAACAGGACCGCATCGCCGTGCGCGCCAAGCAGCTCGACACGCGCCTTGACGGCAATCACGTGCTGGCCGTGTTCCTGGAGGCGGATACGCAGCGCCCGCTGCCCGTCAGCGTCGACGTGCAGGCCGGCAAACTGGTCAAGCTGGCGCCGTTTCCCGTGCCCACGTTTTCCGTGGAAGCATCGTGTTTGTACCGCGACGCCCAGCAGCTCGACCATCTGTTCTTGATCGGCAAGGATGGGCAAGCAGAACAGTGGGTGATGCAGGGCGAACAGCGCAGCCTGGTACGCAAGCTGGCCCTGCCACCGCACGCCAAGCATTGCAGAGTCGACGATGGCGCGCAGCGCCTGCTGGTGAGCGAATCGACTATGGGCGTGTGGGCGTATGAGGCCGAGTCCGAAGGCATGGGCAAGCGCGAAGTGGTGGCCCTGCGCAAGCCGTACGGCCAGCTGGACGGCGGCGCCGGTGCGCTGGCCGTGCTGCCGGGCGGCGTGGCCGTGCTCGACGGCAAGGCGGACAAGCTGCACCTGATCGCCCATCAGGAAGGTAAATGGACCGCGCAGCCAGCCCAGGCGGTGGCCTTGAATGTGCGCAAGGGCGATAGCCAACTAGCCATCGATGCCGGTTCCGTGCTGCTGCGTGGTAAAAATGGCTGGCAGGCGCGGCCCTTGAAATGGGCGGGCCAAGCGGAAACGGTGGCTGCGGTTGCCATCATCGCCCCACAGGCGCAGACGGCACCGATGGCGCGCCAGGGCGACGCGGCCGACGATCCGGCCATCTGGCTGGCCAGCGATCCGGCCAATGCACGCATCCTCGGTACCAACAAGAAGCAGGGTTTATTGGTCTACGACTTGCAAGGCAAGCAGACGCAGTTGCTGGAAGTGGGCCGTTTGAACAACGTCGACGTGCGCCAGCACATCCAGTTCAATGGCAGCAAGGTCGATCTGGCCGTCGCTACCCAACGCGACGACAATAGCATGATGCTGTTCACCATCAATGCCGATGGAGTCGTGGCGGAAGCGGGCCGTTTCCCGACCGGCCTGAAGAGCATCTACGGCATGTGCCTGTACCAGCCGGCCAGCGGCGGCGTGGAAGCGTTCATCAATGACAAGGACGGCACCTTCCAGCAATACAAGATCGAAATGAGCGCCATGAGCGGCAAGCAGTTCAGCGCCACCCTCTTGCGCAGCTTCAAGGTCGCCACGCAACCGGAAGGCTGCGTGGCCGACGACGCCAATGCCAGACTATTCCTGGGCGAAGAGGCCCGCGGCGTGTGGGCCACCTCGGCCGACGCCGCCAAGCCGGACGCCCTGACCATGGTCTTGCCGGTGGGTGCGCACTTGAGCGCCGACGTGGAAGGCATGGCCATCTACCGCCAGCCGAACGGCAAGGCAGACTCTGGCTACCTGATCGTCTCCAGCCAGGGCGACAGCAGCTACGTGGTGCTGGACGCCCACGCGCCGTATCAAGTGCGCGGCCGCTTCAAGGTAGGCTTCAACTTAGCCGCCGGCATCGATGGCACCTCGGAAACGGATGGTCTCGACGTCACCTCCGCCAACCTGGGCGGCGCGTATGCGCAAGGCATGCTGGTGATACAGGACGGCTACAAGCGCCTGCCCGATGGGCCGCAGAACTTCAAGTACGTGGCGTGGGGGGATGTGGCGAAGGCATTAAAGCTGGAGTAATCAGGCAGGAGGGGGAATGCGCACCAAGCGGGCGCATTCCGATGCCGAAGGGACCGGCCCCGGCACTATGCGCGCGGCATATCAATGTGAAATGGCAGACGCTCGCCGCATAAGTCCACCATGCCCGACACGAGCAGGCGCCGTGCCGACAATTCAATAATGTTGACGGCCGACACGTCGCCATACTCCATCATATAGATACCCGATTCCTCCGCCTCGGGATGCGTATCCAGCATCCCGATCGCCAGCGCGCCATCCTGCCCTTGCGGTATGCGCAAGCCGTGCAGGAAAAAGGCCGGTGGATACAGCGCCCACGACCATTGCGCATCCTCCGGCTCGGTCAGGCGCATGAACACATCATCGTCGCCATGGATATCGATATTGATCTCCAGCAAGCCATTGGCATCGGGTGTCAGAGCAATGCGGGATTTTGCCACATCCACTTCGAAATTGGTGTCGCCGATACTGAAAACACGCATGGAATACCTTTCTTGAATCGCAGCCAATATAAAATGCCACTCCCCCCGCTTGCCGCATCAACTTACCGCTTTGGCAACATCGAAACCACACGCTTGTTGCAGAATGATGCGCTGGCATTGACGCTTTGGAGGGGGTGCGTACCGGCATATTATCGCATCAACGCCACTGCCGCCTGGCTAGCGCGCAGCATCACAGCATCGTTCCGAACTGAATCGATTCTGCTTCAATTAGTGCCAGGAATGCCTCGCACTCGGGCTGCCCTATCCATGAGCCGCAAATTCGCTCGGCAGCGCTTCGGCTTAGCGCGACGACCAAGTCGAGATAGAGGCCATCATCAAGCCGAACGAGCTGATGGCTAATAAAGCCTTCCTGCTGTTGCAAGTGTTTGACTTCCATTTGTTTGCAGGCCGCCATTAATGCGCTTTCCGTCGTGCCAGGTTTCAGTCGGAAGTGGCCGATTTCAAAGCCTTTTTCAACGCTTTCTTGGTGTGTCATGCAATTATTCCTGTTCAGTAAGTTTGGGAGTCGTAGTATATTGCCCACCCCCTGACAGTTTTTGTCAGGGGTGAAACTTCGCCGGAGACCATCGCTATGCGCACACAGCGCCTGCTACAAATACTGGAGAAACTCAGAGGGTTTCGCCGACCTGTTGCAGCGCAAGCCTTAGCGGACATTTTCCATGTATCCCTACGCACTATGTATCGCGACATGGCCGACTTGCAGGCCATGGGGGCGCCTGTGTGCGGCGAACCGGGCTTGGGGTATCAATTAAAGCCCGGCTATTTCTTACCTCCTTTGCATTTTGAGCCGGACGAACTCGATGCCATCGTGCTGGGCATGCATCTGGTTGCGGCGAGGGGAGACGAGGAGCTCGCGCAAGCCGCACGCGGAGTCACTGCCAAAATCAGTGCCGCCATGCCGAGCAATAGCCGCCGCCACTTTGAGCGCAGACCCTTGCTTGCGGCGACTGCGGTGGGCGATGCCGCAAAGCATGGGCCGGGCATCATGCGCTTGCTGCGCCTGGCCATCCGGCAACGCGCGGTGCTGGAAATTGAATACAGGGACCTTCGGGAGCAATACAGCGTGCGATGTGTCCACCCTTTGGGGTTGACCATGTTCGACCAAACGTGGCTGTTGACTACCTGGTGTCAGGGCCGCAATCAATTTCGCAATTTCCGCCTGGAGCGGCTGTTGGCCGCGCGGCGAACCGGCGAGTCTTTCGTGTCCGAACGCGGGCAGCGCTTTGATGATTACCTGAAGCAGTTGTGATCGCCAGGCAGACACTGATTAACTCAACATTCAACATTACGCTCAGCGCGTCCCGTCGTCCGTCCTGATGACAGAGGACGCGAAGCATCGCGTCAAATCTGACAAACTGCTCAGGCATATTAAAATACCGCCCCATGACCTCCCCCGCCTCGACTTCTCCCCTCCCCGACAGCATTCTGCTGCCTTCCCTGGCCGTCCTGGGAGGGCAGATTTCCGTCAACCTGGGGGCGGCGATTGCGAAGAATTTGTTTCCTGTCATCGGTGTCGAGGGAATTACGGCGTATCGCGTGGGGTTTTCAGCATTGATCTTGCTGGCCATCTTCCGGCCATGGCGTTTCCGGCTGACGCGCAAGGATGTGCTGAATCTGCTGGTCTATGGTTCCGTACTGGGTCTGATGAACTTGTTGATTTACCGGGCGTTTGCGCTGATTCCCATTGGCATTGCGGTCGCCATCGAGGTGACGGGGCCGCTGGCGGTGGCCATGCTGGCATCGCGCCGGCCGCGCGATTTGCTGGCGGTGGCGTGCGCCGTATTTGGCTTGTATTTGCTGCTGCCCCTGCAAGGCAGTCCGGGCAGCCTGGACCCTGTCGGCGTGGCGTATGCGCTGGGGGCGGCGCTGTGCTGGGCGCTGTATATCATTTTCGGCAAGCGCGCCTCGACCTTGCAGGGCGGTCAAGCCGTGGCCTGGGGCATGACGGTGGCGGCCATGGTGACGGTGCCTATCGGCATCACGTATTCGGGCACGGCCCTGCTGGCGCCGTCGATTGCGCTGATGGGCCTGGCCATTGCCATGCTGTCCAGCGCCCTGCCGTATTCGCTGGAAATCTTTGCCCTGCGCCGCTTGCCGCAAGGCGTGTTCGGCATGTTCAGCAGCGCGGCGCCCGCCGTCAGCGCGCTGGCCGCCATGGCCGTGCTGGGAGAATTGCTGAGCCTAACCCAGTGGCTGGCCATCGCCTGCATCGTCTTTGCGTCGGCCATGGCGGCGCTGGGCGCACAGGCCGGCAAGCGCTAGCCGCATTTAGCCCAGCCCAGCCTGTACGGCGTCGTGCAGCACTACCTTGTATCGCCGCGCAGTGGCGGGCATGTTTTGATGGCCGCCTGTAAAATGGGTCATTCCTTGCCCTATCGCACATTCCGGCCCCACCGATGAAATCCACCTTCCTTTTCCGCTGCTGCTCCCCTCTCGCCACCGCAGCCTTGCTGCTGGCGCCAGGCGCTGCCGCGCAGGCAGCCGCCGCCCCCGCCACACTGAAGGGCAATGCCGACGCAGGCAAGGCCGCATTTCGCAAGTGTGCTTCCTGCCACCAGGTGGGGCCATCGGCGCGCGGCGGTTTCGGCCCCAAGCTGACGGGCGTGATTGGCCGCAAAGCCGGCTCCACCACCGACTACAAGTATTCGACCGCCATGAAAAACGCGAACATCGTCTGGACCGAGCAAAATCTGGCCAGCTTCCTTGCAGCCCCAAGCGATTTCATTCCTGGAAACAACATGCGCTTCTGGGGCATCGGCAACGCGCAGCAAGTGGCCGATTTGCTGGCCTATTTGCGCACGCAATAAGAACACCCAACTAGCGCATGCCTGCAGCTTCTTGAATTCATGCTCACGCCTGGGATTGCTACCGATGGGCAGATGCCTGCCCTAGAGCCTGGCTGGCAGCTTGCGCACGCACAGGTAAATGGAATACAGCGCCGCCAAGCCCACCAGCACATACACGCCA
>NZ_LT607654.1:188710-190305 GCF_900095265.1 Janthinobacterium sp. UMAB-56
CACGATCAACAGGGTCATGGAGATCCAGTCGACCACGTTCAGGCGCTTTGCCGTCATTTCCTCGTTTGCCGCACCGTCCGATCCTGCCTGGATATTCGCCATCTCAGCCTCCTGTAAGAAGAAAGAACCCGCCTCCGGGTCTGTGCAAGGAACAGTGTAGGCGCGGCCACCGGCACACGCCAGTCAGACGATGCCGGGGATCGAGGTAGGACAATTCTGCAATAAGGCAGGTGATTTTATCTGGCAAATGTCAGGCTCCAGGCATCAGCCTGAAAGCCACCGTGGCCAGCGCCGTGACGGCACACGTGCCTGCCGTACGATTAGAGCGCGGCTGAACGCCTGAGTTCCCCGCCATCGCCGCGCCGTTCCAGGAACGCTATAGCTGCTTGTACATGATGGTGGTAGCGTCCAGCCGGTCGCCGGCGGGCGCCAGCGCATAGCCGGGGATGCTGCCCGCCACCACGTAGCCGAGCGACAAATACAACGGTTCGGCATGGTCACTGCTGCGCGTATCCAAAGTCAGCAGGCTGCGCGGCAAGAGGCGCGCCTGTTCTTCCAGTGCCTGCATCAGCTGGCGCGCAAGGCCGCGCCTGCGGAAAGCGGGCGCGACCAGCAGCTTGCGCACTTCGGCCCGGTGTGCCTGGTTGGGATTGGTGTCCCAGTCCAGCTGCACGGCGCCGGCCACCTTCCCGTCCACCTCGGCCACCAGCAGCAGGCGCACGCCGCGTGCGACGGCCGGCAACACGTTGTCCGTCCAGAACGCCTGGCTGGCCGCCGTGTCGAACGGCAAGATAAAACCGATGCTGGCGCCGTCGTAAACGCAGTCTTGCAGCAAGGTGATGAGCTCCGGCAAGCGTTCGAGAATATCGGTGGACGAAAAGTGGCGTAGCGATGCGGACATGGTGACCTCAGACAAGAAAGAGAAAATAGCGGGCGCCGCTGTCGAGCGACGTCGTAAACGCGCTGGCACCGTGCAGCTGGTAGCGCAGGCAGTCGCCGGCTTGCAAGTCGTGCGAACGGCCGTCGATGGTCACGTTCAGCTTGCCTTCCTGCAGCAACAGATGGTGTTCCATGCCGGGCCGCGGCGAGGCAGCGTAAGTGATCGTCACGTCCGCGCCCAGCTCGCATTCGAGCGCTTCCCCCGCCAAGGCACGCGACGGCGGCGAGACGGAGCGGCGGATAAAACCGGTGTCCGGGTCCGTCCACACGCTTTGCTGTGCGCGCCGTAACAAGGGAGGAAAATCGTCTTCCACCATGCGCAGCAGGCGCGACATGGCCAGGCCATACGCGGCGCACAGCTTGCCCAGCACGTTTGTCGTCGGACTGACTTCGCCATTTTCCAGGCGCGACAGGGTGGCGCGGCTGACCTGGCTGGCACTGGCCAGCTGATCCAGCGACCAGCCCCGCTCCACGCGCAACTGCTTTAACCGCGCCGCCAGGCGCTGTTCCGTATCGTTATCAGTCACGTCCACATTTTCCATATATGGGAATTTATCCCACTAGCGGGAATTTGGCAAGCAATCGTCGCAGAGTTGCTCAACGCACAGACACGCACCCGGACTCCAGGCACCATGGCGTGACCACTTCAAGGAGAA
>NZ_LT607654.1:190361-193505 GCF_900095265.1 Janthinobacterium sp. UMAB-56
CGCGCCAGGGCCAGGCGCCAGCGCCGCTGGGCAGGGTCGAATTTCATTTGCAATTCATCCGCTCGTTTGCCGACCCCACATTCGACACCGTGCGTGGCGCCCTGGTGCAGGTGGAAGAAGTGGCGTGGAAGAATTACCACGATGGACGCAAGGCGCCTGTCACGCAAAAGGCGGGACCGGGTTTTATCGACCCCGACTACGATTTATCGGTGGAGTGGAAAGCCACGCGCGACCGCCTGCTGGCCGCCGAGGAGCGCCAGAAAGATCCGGCCACGCCGTCGCGCGTGCTGCTGATCTGCGGCGCGGCGCGCAACGACGGTTCTTGCCCAGGTGAAATATCAAAGACCTGGCGCATGACGCAATGGGCGAAAGAAGTGCTGCAGGCCGACCACATCGAAGCGGACGTGCTGGACCTGAGCTTGCTGACGTCCTCGTATGACTTGCACATTCATCCATGCAAGGGCTGCGTCTCGACGGCCATGCCCCTGTGCCACTGGCCGTGCAGCTGCTACCCGAACCATGGCGAACGCCAGACGAACGACTGGATGGCTGAAATATACGAGCGCTGGACAGCCGCGCACGCCGTCATCATCCTCACTCCCGTGTACTGGTACCAGACACCCGGCGTGCTGAAACTGATGATAGACCGGCTCGTCTGCGCCGACGGCGGCAACCCGGACCCCACGTCCACGCACGGAAAGAAAGCCGTGGAAGCGAAGGCCCTGGAATTGCAAGGCTGGAATTACCCGAAACACCTGGCCGGGCGCGCGTATGGCCTGGTCGTGCACGGCGACGTGGCCGGCATCGAAGGGGTACGGCGTGGCCTGTCGGACTGGCTGGACTGGATGGGTCTGGTCGACGCGGGCGCGAAATCACGGCTGGACCGCTATATCGGCTATTACGACAGCTATGCGCAAAGCCATGAGACCTTGGACCGCGATACCAATATGCAGGAAGAAGTACGCAACGTGGCGCGTGCCGTGGCCGCAGCCGTCCAACGGCTGCGCGCAGGTACGCTGGCGCCGCCCGATGCGGCATTGCAAGCTCCGCGGCCAAAATAAGGCCGCGCGCAACTACCCCGCCATGCGCGTAGCGTGGCGGCACAGTTCCAGGAAACCCGTCAAACGGGGCGAGAGTATTTTTTTAGACTGGCGTATCAGGTAAAAGTTGCGCTCCAATGGCGGCAGCATGGTCTCCAGTTCCACCAGTTGCCCACTGGCCAGCAAATCAGCCACCACGACCCGCGACAGGCAGGCGATGCCCAGCCCTGCTGAGGCGCCATATTTGATCGCTTCCGAGTTGCTGAACTCGCCCGCTGGCCGCAGATAGTGCAGGTAAGGTACCAGCGCCTGCTCCACTGCCTCGCGCGTGCCTGAGCCCGCTTCACGCAGCAGCCAGCCCGCCTGGTTCAGCTCCGTAAAACTGAGCAAATGGCGCAGTTGCGCCAGCGGATGCGTGGGCGCGGCCACGATCAGCATCTGGTCCGTCAGCCACGGTTCCACCAGCAAACCCGCTTCGTGGCACGGCCCTTCGATCAGGCCGATATCAACCTGGAAGGCGGCCACGGCGGCGGCGATGTCGGCCGTGTTGGCAATCGTCACTTGCGGGATGCTGCGTCCGTACTGCTGCGCTGCTTGCGCCAGGATCTGCGGCAACAGATAGATGCCGATAGTGGTGCTGGCGCCGATTTGCAGGCTGACGGGTACGGACGGGTCGGCGCCCGCAAACTGGCGCTCGATGCTGGCAGCGCCGTCGCGCATCTGCCGCGCCTGCGGCAACAGCCAACGGCCATTGTCGTTGAGCAGCAGTCGCTTGCCCACCCGGTCGAACAGTTGCGCCCCGAGCAAGGTTTCCAGTTCATTCAGGGAAGCGCTGGTGGCCGATTGCGACAGCGCAATCAAGTCGCCGGCCGCGCTGGTGCTGCCCGTGTCCGCCACGGCCAGGAAAATCTGCAGTTGCCGCAAAGTCAACGCCATCTCATATACTCACATAATAGGTTAAACATACAAAAACAATCCGTTTTACCATTTAATCAGCGAACTGTACAGTCATGCCATACGCATAAAAACATGGAGTACGGCATGTCTTCTCTCTCAACAAGCAACACAACAAGTTTCAGCGACCGCTACGGCCGCCTTCTGCCGGGCCTGCTGCTGAGCGGCGCGATCGCCTATGGCGCCATCGCGCTGGGCAAGCTGGCATGGATGCAAAGCCACGGCATGAGCGCCCTGACCCTGGCCATCATGCTGGGCATTGTGCTGGGCAATAGCGTGTATGGCAGTCTGGCGCCCACCTGCGGCGCGGGCGTGGCCTTTTCCAAGCAGACGTTATTGCGCCTGGGCATCATCCTCTACGGCTTTCGTTTGACCTTCCAGGATATCGGCCAGGTGGGCCTGGCCGGCATCGCCATCGACGCGCTGGTGCTGGCGTCCACGTTTGGCCTGGCCATGTTTCTCGGCACCAAGGTGTTCAAGCTGGAGCGCAACAGCGCCATCCTGATCGGCGCGGGCAGCTCCATCTGCGGCGCGGCGGCCGTGATGGCGACGGAACCCGTCGTCAAGGGGCGCAGCGAGGATGTGACCGTAGCGGTCTCGACCGTCGTGGTGTTCGGCACCATCGCCATCTTTCTGTATCCCTTGCTGTACCAGTTGAATCTGGGCTGGCATGTGCTGGCAGCCACGCCTGCCGCGTTCGGCGTGTATATCGGCTCGACCGTGCATGAGGTGGCGCAGGTGGTGGCGGCCGGCAAGTCGATCGGGCAGGAAGCGGCGAATGCGGCCGTGATCGCCAAGATGGTGCGCGTGATGATGCTGGCGCCATTCCTCGTCATCCTGTCGGCGGTGCTGGTGCGCGGCAAGGCCAATGGCGGCAACAGCGGTCACGACAAGGCGGCCAAGCTGGCCATTCCCTGGTTCGCTTTCATCTTTATCGGCGTAGTCGCCTTCAATTCGCTGGGCCTGCTGCCAGCAAGCACAGTGTCCACCATCACCGAGCTCGACACGGCCCTGCTGGCCATGGCCATGGCGGCCCTGGGCTTGACCACGCACATGTCGGCCATCCGCCGCGCCGGCATCAAGCCCCTGCTGCTGGCGGGACTGCTGTTTTGCTGGCTGATCGCCGGTGGCGCCGCCATCAACCACGTGG
>NZ_LT607654.1:193556-207922 GCF_900095265.1 Janthinobacterium sp. UMAB-56
CACGCCAGGGCCGCTGACGCGGGAGCCGAAAATTTCGTACAATATCGGTGTTTTGACTCTCAATCCGGCTTCGGCCCCACCCAGGAACATCCATGCATCTCTCGAACTGGCTGCTTTTCTGCAGCGTCGCCCTGCTCGTCACGTTTTCTCCCGGCCCGGCCGTCTTGCTGGCCATCTCGAATGCCATCGCCGTCGGCCCGCGCCGCGCGATGATCAGCAGCATGGGCAATGGTTTTGGTTTGTTCATCATTTCCGGCGTGGCCATGGCCGGCATGGGCGTCGTGCTGGCCACCTCGGCCACGGCCTTCATGCTGCTGAAACTGGCTGGCGCCCTGTATCTGGTGTACCTGGGCATCAAGCAATGGCGCAGCAAGACCAGCGTCGTGGCCGAGGCCCCCGTTGCGCCTGGCGCGGCGAATCCGAACTCGTTCTGGAAACTCTTCCGCCAGGGCTTGACGGTCGCGCTGACCAATCCCAAGGCCATCCTGTTCTTCTCGGCCCTGTTCCCGCAATTCATCACGCCAGGCGAACCGGTGGCCATCCAGTTCACCGTGCTGACGGCCTCGTTTGTCGCCTGCGCCATGCTGGCCCACTTGTTCTACGCCAACCTGGCGCGCCTGCTGAAAACCCAGCTGGCCACGCCGGGCCGCGCCAAGCTGTTCAACCGCATCACGGGCGGCGCCTTCGTCTTGCTGGGCCTGAGCCTGCTGCGCCTGCGCAGCAAGGCTGCATAATGACTGCTCATTACTACTGCAGTAGAAACGCCTCGATGCTGGCCACCAGGGCCAGCGGCGTTTCATTCATCGGATAGTGTCCCGCATTGCCCAGCACTTCCAGCCGGGCTTGCGGGTACCACGCCAGATACGTGCGACGCATCAGGGCCGCGTCGAAACGGGGATCGTGCTCTCCCACCAGTGCCAGCAAGGGCAGTGCCACGCGCGCCGCCTTGATTTCTGCACTGAAATCCGTCTCGCTCCACGCCAGGAAATAGGCGGCAAACGCCGCTGGATCCGACCTTTCCCACGAATACTGCGCCTTCCAGTCCAGCCATGCGGCGGGCAAGCGCCCGCCCGTGCTGCGATCTATGATGGCGCGCCGCGCTTGCTGCTTGCCGCTGGCGTCGAGAAATAGCGCGCGCGCCGGCGCATCAAGCGCCATGCCACAACAGGGCACGGGCGCCACGGCCACCAGTTTGCGCAGGCGCAAAGGCGCCAGCAAGGCCAGCCGTTCCAGCGCCATGCCGCCCATCGAGTGACCGACCACGCTGAAGGTCGCAAAGCCGAGCGCATCGGCCAGCGCCAGCGCGTCGCGGGCGACCTCTTCCATCGAATACGCACCCGCCGCGCCACGCATGCGGCCATAGCCGCGATTGTCCATGAAGACATAGCTGAAAGCGCCGCCAGCGAGGGCCGTTTCCATCGGCGCGAACGCCTGCGCGTCGCCAAACCAGCCATGCAGGACGATGACGGCATGGGGGCCGTGGCCCACACGATGATAGCTATTGTGCATACACACTCCTGAAAAAGAGTGGATGGTAAGGGGAGATCAAGCGGCCCGCCTTCGATGCCAGGTCAAATACTGTAGAGTACGGGCCATGCATGATTTTTATACGGAAGTACCGCGCGCCTTGATCGCCACCGCGCGCGACTATGCCCCCGGCGCCATTTTCCCCAGCCACAGCCATGCGCGCGGGCAATTCGCCTATGCGGCGCGGGGCGTCATCAGCGTGCACACGCCCCACGGCAACTGGCTGGTGCCGCCGCAGCGCGCTTGCTGGGTACCGGCCCGGCTATCCCACGGCATGCGCACGCATGGCGCCGTGACCATGCACAATGTCTTTATCGACGCGCCCGCCATCGCCGGAACCGGCTTGCCGTCCCGCTGCCAGGTGCTGGACGCTACACCGCTGCTGCGCCAGTTGCTGGCCGAGGCAGTCACCGTGGATATTATGTATGCGGAGGCGTCGCGCGCCGGGCGATTGATGGCCTTGCTGCTCGATGAGATTGCCGCAGCCAGGCCCCTGCCCCTGAGCGCGCCCCTGCCGCAGGAACCCCGGCTGGCGCGGCTGTGCATGGACATGCTGCGCCAGCCCAGCCTGGACAGCAGCCTGGACGCGGTGGCGGCGCAGTCCGGCATGAGCCGGCGCACTTTTACGCGGCAGTTCCGCGCCCAGACGGGGCTGGCCTTTGCCCAATGGCGCCAGCAAGCGTGCCTGCTGGCAGCCATCACGCGCCTGGCCGAAGGGCAAGCCGTCACCAGGATCGCGCTCGATCTCGGTTATGCCAGCCCCAGCGCCTTCACGGCCGCCTTCCGCCGCGTGCTGGGGCAGGCGCCCAGCGACTATCTGTCGAACTAGGCAATGATGGCGGCGATGCGCTGGTCCAGCGCCTGCGCCAGTTTCTGCACATGGTAGCCGTCGACAAAACCATGGTGGGCCTGCGCGGAAAACGGCAGCCGCATGCGGCCATCCTCCTGCGCGGGGCCGAACTTGCCCCAGGTAAAGGTCGGGATATCGGCGTCGCGGTGGCGGTAGATGGGGTGTTCGATGGCCGCCAGCTCCAGCCACGGCAGGCAGGTGACGAATATATTGTTGCGCTGCTCGCGCTCGGTCTCACCCTCGCCCGTATTGATCAGCGCGGAACTGGCTTCGGCGAGGCGCTTGGCTTCCATGCTGCGCGCGACGAATAGATCGAGCTGGTCCGTCATCGTGAAACGCGTGTAGTTGAGGTTATCATCGCGATTGATGACGGTGTAAGAGGCGGGAAAATCGTCGATCTTGATCACTTCGCCCTGGTAGATGCGGTACATGAAATTGTCGATCTCCCTCACCGTATTCAGGACGCAGAACAGGAAGAAGTGAAACACGGGGATTTTCCGTTCCTTGCACCAGGGCCGGAAGTCCGGCACGTCGAGCTGGAAGTTGATGTTGACGAGGGGATTGTCAAACGCCCGGAACAAGTCATAGCGGTCGCGCCGCTTTTCAAAATTTTTCATGCGGCGAGTGTAGACGATGGGGTGCTGGCGGGCAAGTCACGCCGCATCGACAGCGCTGCCCGCCAAAATTGCCCGGGCCTCCTCGGCCACGCCCTCCTCCAGCTCGGCAGCCGTTGGCGCCAGGGCGAAGCGTGTCAACTCCCCGTCCAAGGCGTCAGCCAGCCCGGGGGAATGGCGGACGATGCCCTGCAGAACAAAGTACTTCCATTGTTCGTCGTTGCTGGCCAGCACCGTTTTCACATAGGGGGCAAGGCGTGGGCCGATGCCGGCCAGATAAGGCAGGAGCACGGCGGCCACCGGCCAATTCACGTCCTGGATCCACTCCAGAATCTGCGGCATGGCCGGAGCAATTTCGTCCCATGGCAAGGCGATGAGGGCTTGCGCATTCTGCGTATCGTGTTTATCGCGCGGCAATGGCAGACTCATGCGAGGCGTCCTGTCATGTGGCGCCACCATGCGCCAGGCCCCGCTGCACCTTCCACGCCAGCGGCAAGGTCAGCAACAACAACGCCGCCAGCGCCAGCAAGGCCGTGTTTACGCTGGTATGGTCGCCCAGCGCGCCGAACAGCACGGGCGACAGGGCCCCGCCACCGATGCTGCCCGTGTAGAACAAAGCAAACGCGTGCTCGCGCTTGCCAGGTTCGGCCAGTTCCGGCACCGCGCCGTACAGCACGGACGAGGTGCCGTTCAGCGCCAGCCCCAGCAGGGGCAGCATGGCCATGACGCCGGCCAGCGGCAGCCACAGGGCCGCGACGATGAGCACGGACGTCATCGATTCCGTCAGCCACACGGTTTTCATCATGCCGATGCGCGCACCCAGATAGCCGCACAGGAGCTTGCCGAAGGCAGCGCCCACGAACAGCAGAGATAACGCCACGCCGATGCCGGCCGTGCCCGCACCCTTGCTTTTCAGCAAGAATGGCAAGAAGGTGAGAAAACCCATACGCACGGCGCTGTCCAGCGTACCCGTAGCCAGCAGCGCACGAAAGCTTGCGGCCGAACCGCTGCCCGCGATTGCTTTGACCGCTTTCTTCTGGCTG
The DNA here is from genome assembly GCF_900095265.1 of Janthinobacterium sp. UMAB-56. Taxonomy (GTDB): domain Bacteria; phylum Pseudomonadota; class Gammaproteobacteria; order Burkholderiales; family Burkholderiaceae_D; genus Janthinobacterium. The sequence continues at coordinate 197,591 of NZ_LT607654.1, forward strand.
GCCTGGATGTCGCCGGGCTTGGGCAACAGTCACCACAGCAAGCCGGCTGCCGCCAGGCCCAGCAGCCCCAGCAGAGAGACGCTGGCTTGCCAGCTGCACACCAGCAACAGCAAGCCCACCAGGGCGGGAATCAGGGTCTTGCCGATATCGCCGGCAAAGTTGTAGTGCGACAACGCCTCTTTCACGCCGCCGCCCGCCTCGTGCGTATCGGTGACGATGGACGAAGCCAGCGGATGCTGGGTGCTGGCGCCCAGGCCGCCCAGCAGCAAGGCGAACAGCAGCACGGCCAGGCCGCCCGCCTGCCCCGCGATCAGGTAGGCAATGCCGGCCAGCGCCGTGCCGCCCACCAGCAGGCGTTCGCGCCCCCAGCGCCTGGCCAGGCGGCTGGCCAGCAGCTGGAATCCGGCCATCATGCCTGAGTAGGAACCGCGCAAGAGGCCCACCATGGCGTAACTGATGGCAAACTGCGCCTGCCAGATGGGCAGGAGCACATAGATAACGTCCGTCAAGCCGTCATGTACGGCATGCGCGCCGCAGGCGGCGAACAACGAGCGGCGGCGCAGGGATTTGTCGGCAGCGGCGGCGGTGAGCGTCTCGGGCGACAGTGTGGCGGTGTGCGGGTCGGTCATGGCTCTAAGGGTGGAAAGTCGCCGAGATGGCAGGCCTGCAACGGCCCACTGCCGATATTGCTAAAGTTGCATTCGGCAGGTGATACCGGTTTTCCTGCAGGTTGGCAAGTAACAGGTGTGCATAGCCGGGGGGGTAGCACGCTCAGGATGGTGCGTGGGGTGGCTATGGTGGGGAATGGCTGCATGGGTATTCAACGTTGCGCGTCATCACGTCACTCTGCGGCATATGGCATGCCGCGTCAAGACCAGCGTAGTGAACATGCATGGCAAACTGCCCCTTGCGCCGCCACGACGCGCGGCGCAAGGGCGCTTTCCTTACTTGGCCATCGCATCCTTGGCCATGCCATCCTTTTTCATCTCATCCTTCTTCATGCCGTCTTTCCCCATGGCATCCTTGGCCATGCCATCCTTGGCCATGTGGTCCTTTTTCATGTGCTTCTTGGCCATCGGCTTGTGCATGCCGTCCTTGTCCATCGCATCCTTGTGCATGGCATCCTTGTGCATGGCATCGGCCGAGGAATCCTTGGCCATCGGATCTTTCTTCATGGCGTCCTGGGCGAAAGCGGCGCCCGACATGAGGATGGCGGAAGCGATGATGGCGGTGATGGTGGTTTTCATGATTAATCCTTGTCTCTAGGTTAGATGGGCAGATGCCCGGGGGTTAAAACTATTGCTGTACTACCGGTGCTGCTAAAAGTGGTCAAGAACCGCCGAACCAGTTGTAGCCCTGATTCTCCCAATACCCTCCCGGGTAGGTATTTGTCACGAAGATGGCCTGGATGTGTTTCGGGTTCTTGTAGCCCAGCTTGGTCGGCATGCGCAGTTTCATCGGATAGCCATATTTCGGCGGCAATTCCTGGCCGTCATACGTCAAGGCCATGATGGTTTGCGGATGCAGGGCCGTGGCCATGTCGATGCTGGTGAAATAATCGTCGGCACACTTGAAGCCGATGTATTTCGCCGTCGTGTCGGCGCCGACCCGCTTCAGGAAGTGGGAAAACGGCACGCCGCCCCACTTGCCGATGGCGCTCCAGCCTTCCACGCAGATGTGGCGCGTGATCTGGGTTTCCTGCGGCAAGGCGCGCAGTTGCGGCAGGGTCCACGACTTCCTGTCAGCGATCAGGCCGCTCAGCTCAAGGCGCCAGGCGTCACCGTCGACCTCTTCCACTTCATCCTCGCCGTAATACGCATTGAAGGGAAATGGCCGGGTGATCATGGAATCGGGATAAGTCGGCGCCAGTTTGTTCGGGTCGAACAGCCAGCCCTGCACCCGGTCGTTGAAGCGCGACACCGCCGTCAAGGCCGTCTCTATGCCGGATGGGTCGCTGACGTTGCAGCCGGTCAGCAGGGACAGGCCGCCCAGGGTCAGGCTACGCTGCAAGAACAGGCGGCGCGACGGTTGCTTGATCTGGCGCAAGGCGTCGGCCAGCATGGCCTGGCCCTGCTCGTGCACAATGATGGTTTTTTTCATGATGCTTCTCTCCTTAGCGGCCGCGCAGCATGGCGAGCAAGGTGCGCGGCACCAGTGCCACCATCAGCAAGTGTACGCCGACAAAGCCCACCAGCAGCGCCATGCCGATGAAATGTACGCGGCGCGCGCTCTCGTAACCGCCCAACAACTCGCGCAGCATGGGGAACTGCACGGATTTCCACAGCACCAGGCCGGACAGCACCAGCACGATGCAGTCGAGCATGACGAACAGATAGGCGGCGCGCTGCACCATGTTGTAGTGGCGCGGGTCCGCATGGGCCAGCTTGCCCTTCAGCGCGGCGACAAAGTCGGCCAGCAGCAGGCGCGGCGACAGGGGAAAGAACTGGCGCCGCAGCCGTCCCGAAGCGATGTTAATCAGCAGATACAGCAAGCCATTGGCCACCAGCAGCCACATGGCGGCGAAATGCCATTGCAGTGCGCCGCCCAGCCAGCCACCCAGGGTCAGGGCGCGCGGCAGCTCAAAGGGAAAGAATGGCGCCGCGTTGTAGATGCGCCAGCCGCTGGTGGCCAGTACCACGACGGCCACGGCATTGAGCCAGTGCGTGAGGCGCAGCCAGGCGGGATGGATCACGGCGTTTGAAACAGGTGGCGTATGCATCACAGTACTCCTTTCACACACTGCGCCGTGCCGACGGCTTGCAGGATGGCGCTGCTGTCGGTACGCTGCACGAAAGCCACCACTTGCAGCTGCTCTGGGCGCCAACTGGCGGGCAGGTTCACTTCGCGGCGCAGCTGGGCGCGGCCTTGCGCCAGCGCAACCGGCCCCAGCCACAAGCGCACGGCGGCATCGTGATGCAGGGTGGCGCCCCGGTTTTCGCCGCGCAGTACTTTCGAGACGATGCCACTTTCGCTGATGGCCACGTAGAGCTGGCCGCCAGTCTTCGCGTCCGGCGCATTGGCGTTGGCTTCAAGCAATAATTTTCCACCGGGCCCCGGCGTCGTGGACAGGCCGATGTTGACGAGCGCGGCGGTCGTGTTGATACGGCGTATGGCAGCCGGCAATTGCGTATCCCAGCTGCGCAATTCCGTGCCGCCGACAAAGAATTGGGGCGTATAGGCCACATGGCGCGGCTGGTGGCGCAGCAGTTCGGCCTGGCGCGTATCGAATTGCGCCTGCGCCAGCGGGTCCTTCCAGCCGATCTGATCCCAGTAAGTGACGTGCAGCGCCAGCGGCACGACCAGGCTGGCCGCCCCCGCTTCCTTGCGCAAGGCGTTCAGGCGCTGGTCGGCGGGCGGGCAGCTGGAGCAGCCTTCGCTGCTGTACAGTTCTACCAGCGCCGCCGTCTGCGGACCGCTCTGCACGGTGCAGCGCTGGCCGGCGGCCAGTTGCGCGGCGGCCGGCGCCGCCACGGCCAGGAGCCAGGCAGGAAGGAAACAGGCGGCAAGACGGGACTTGATAATCATGATGACTAACCGTTATAGTAAATGAAGAAACGTGCTTGCCTGTCAATTCGCCGCACGCTGCGGATTGGTTACAGCCGCCAGCAACTATTTTTGTATTTATTTTTTTCAACGCCTGTCACCAAAGGCCTGCATGCAACGAATACCAGTAAGCGAGCAACTGCATGGCACGGAATTGCGGCTGCACGGCTTGATGCTGCGCGGGCTCGATGGCGATGCGGCGGCCTACCGCAGTTTCTTGCAGGCCACCAGCGGCCATTTGCGCGCATTCTTGCGCCGGCGCCTGCAGCGCTGGCCCGATGAAGTGGAAGACCTGGTGCAGGAATGCCTGCTGGCCATCCACAACCAGCGCCTGACGTACGACACGGGCGTGCCGCTGACGTCGTGGATCCATGCGATCGCGCGCTACAAATTGATCGACTGGCTGCGCCGGCATGCGCGGCGCGAGGCGCAGCACTTGCCGTATGACGAAGAAGATAGTGCGCAGGAACTGTTTTCCAGCGCCGATGCCGAGGCGGCCGAAGCCAGCCGGGACCTGGGGAAATTGCTGGCCAGCCTGCCAGCGCAGCAGCGCGACGCCATCGTGCATACCAAACTCGACGGCTGGTCCGTGCGCGACACGGCGGCCGCCATGCAGATTTCGGAAGCCAGCGTCAAAGTGGCCGTGCATCGCGGCTTGAAAGCACTGGCAAGCAATTTAAGGACAGGCAATGAAGGAGCTGCATAATGAAAACCGATGACTTGATCGCCATGCTGGCCAGTGGCCCGGACGTGGCCGCCACGGCGCCACCGGGCGCGCATTGGCGCGCCGCCACCACCCTCGGTGCCAGCCTGCTGGCCAGCGTGACCCTGATGGCCATGCTGCTGGGCGTGCGTCCCAACCTGGAACAGTTGGCACTGCTGCCCGATTTCTGGATCAAGGTGGGCTTTGTCGTCTGCCTCTGCCTGGCGGCCTGGCATGTCAGCCGCCGCCTGTGCCTGCCGGGCGCCGCAACCCGCGCCCTGCCCCTGCTGATCGCCATGCCGCTGCTGCTGATGTGGGCGCTGGGCGCCATCATCGTGCAGGAAGCGCCGCCCGAGCAGCGCGCCGAACTGTTCTGGGGCGCCACTTGGCGCAGCTGCCCCTTGCTGATCGCCATGCTGTCGCTGCCCATCCTGGCCGCCGTGCTGCGCCTGATGCGCCAGCTGGCGCCCACGCGCTTGCGCTTGGCCGGCGCGGCCGCCGGCTTTGCCGCCGGTGCCATGGCGGCCCTCGTGTATTGCCTGCATTGCCCCGAACTGGCGGCCAGCTTCGTCGGCTTCTGGTATGTGCTGGGCATGCTGGTGCCGACGGCCATCGGCGCGGCCCTTGGCCCCAGAGTGCTGGCCTGGTAAGGGGCCGGCAAGGCCACCTTGCACACTGTGACAAAGAGTTGAATCCGTTTTTCCCCCGCGTTCGTACAAGTCAGGCAGCCTGCAGTTTATTGAACTTGTCTGTCAACGCTAACAAAAATCGGGAGAATCGAAATGTCTTTGTCACACTCGAAAACCGCACTGGGCGCCGCACTCGTGGGCAACCTGCTCGCCGTATCCATAACGTTGGCCATCGCGCCGGCGGCCTACGCTTCCAGCCACCGCGAAGCGCCGTTCATCACGCAGAACCCGAAAGTCGACGCCACCGACTTTTATATGTTCCGCAGCTATGAAACGGGCCGCGGCGCCTACACCACCCTGGTGGCCGACTATATTCCCCTGCAAGACGCCTACGGCGGCCCGAACTACTTCGCCATGGACCCGAACGCCCTGTATGAAATTCACATCGACAACAATGGCGACGGCAAGGAAGACCTCACCTTCCAGTTCCGCTTCAGCAACACCATCAAGGATGGCCAGTTCACCGTGGGCGGCAAGAAAGTCTCGATTCCGCTGGTGATCAACGGCGGCGCCATCGATACTGTCAACCCGGCCGGACTGAACGTGCGCGAAACCTACAGCGTGACAGTGGTGCGGGGCGACCGCCGCACGGGCACGCGCAGCAGCGTGACCAACGCCACGGGCGGCGGCACGACCTTCGACAAGCCCGTCGACTACATCGGCAGCAAGGCCATCCCCAACTACGCCGCGTATGCTGCACAGCACGTCTACGCGGTGAATATCCCCGGCTGCGCCACGCCGGCGCGCATGTTCGTCGGCCAGCGCAAGGACCCCTTCGTGGTGAACCTGGGCGAAACGTTTGACTTGATCAACATCAAGGCGCCCGCCACGGAGTTTGCCGCGAATGCGGAATCGGCAGCCAAGGATGACCTGGCACGCAAAAACGTCACGGCCATCGAGATGGAAGTGCCGACCGCCTGCCTGACGGCCGGCAGCGACCCCGTGATCGGCGGCTGGACCACGGCCAGCCTGCGCCAGGGCCGTTTGCTGAACCCGGCACCGGGCGCCACCGCTGCTTCGAAGGAAGGCGGCGCGTGGGTGCAAGTGTCGCGTTTGGGCATGCCACTGGTGAATGAGCTGGTCATCGGCCTGAAGGACAAGGACCGTTTTAATGCCAGCAAGCCCTCCGGCGACGCGCAATTTGCCGACTACGTCACCAACCCGACGGCGCCGGCCCTGGTGGAAGTACTGTTCGGCTCGGCAGGCGCCAAGGCACCCACCAACTTTCCGCGCAACGACCTGGTGGCGACCTTTTTGACGGGCATCAAAGGCGTGAACCAGCCCGTCACCGTGACGGCGTCGGAAATGCTGCGCCTGAACACCTCAATCGCCGCGACCAATGTCGGTGCGCAAAACCGCCTCGGGGTCATCGGCGGCGATAACGCCGGCTTCCCGAACGGCCGCCGCCCAGGCGACGATGTGGTCGACGTGGTGCTGCGCGTCGCCATGGGCAAGCTGTGCACGCTGAGCATCGGCTGCGCCCCGGCCGATGCCCCTGCTGGCGCCTTGCATTTCACGGACGGCGCCTTCCTCGATGAAACCTTCTTCACGGCAGGTTTCCCCTACCTGAAAACACCCGTGGCCGGTTCGCCGCAGCTGTAAGCCTACCAGGAGAATACGATGAAGAAGCTCTATGTATGCAGCGCCCTGGCGCTCACGGGCCTGCTGGCCGGCTGCGGTGGCGGTGGCAGCAGCCACGGCGGCGATAGCGGCAACGGCGGCGTCAACCCGCCCCCCGTGGTCTTGCTCGATGCGTTTTATGTGGCCGTCAGCAACGTCATCCTGACCACCAGCGATGACAAGGATGGCGTGGCCATCGACGCCATCATGGCGACGTCTCCTGAGAATACGGAGCCGGTACCGCTGTAAGCCTCCACGGGCGCCGGGAAGGAGCTTTCCCCGGCGCCCTTGCTGCCCCACTCCACCGTCGATGGCATCCACGATGAAAACACCGATTTCCCTGCTGTGCGCCTGCCTGCCTTTATTCGCACTGGCCGCGCCCTACACGCCGAAAGATGGCAGCGCCGTCATCGAACAGTTGCCGCGCCGCGCCGATGCCACGCAAAGCGCACTGCGCGGCCTGCGCCAGCAATTGAATGCCACGCCTGGCGACCTGGCCCTGGCCAGCAGCCTGGCGCAACGCTATATTGCCATGGCGCGCAGCGAAACGGACCCGCGCTACCTGGGCTATGCGCAGGCAGCACTGGCACCCTGGTGGCGGCAAGCGGCGCCACCACTGCCCGTGCGCCTGCTGCGTGCCACCATTTTGCAAAGCATCCACCATTTCGGCGCCGCCCTGCAAGACCTCGATGCCGTCCTCGCGCAGCAGCCGCAAAACGGCCAGGCCTGGCTGACGCGCGCCACCGTGCTCACCGTGCAGGGCGATTACGCGCAAGCCACGGCGGCCTGCGCCCGCCTGTCAGCCTTGACGACGCAACTTGCCACCGTCACCTGCCTTGCGAACGTCGCCAGCGTCACGGGCCGCGCCGCCAGCAGCGAGCGCTTGCTGGACCTGACCTTGCAGAGAAGCGCCGGCGCGGCGCCCGAGCTGGAAAGCTGGGCCTTGACCCTGCTGGCGGAAATGGCCACGCGGCGCGGCGAAACGGCGCTGGCCGAAGCGCGCTTCCGGCAGGCGCTGGCGCAGCAGCCGCGCGACAGCTATCTGCTGGGCGCCTACGCGGATTTTCTGCTCGACCAGCAGCGCCCGCAGGATGCCGTCAAGTTATTGAAGGAGCAGCAGCGCATCGATGCCCTGCTGCTGCGTTACGCGCTGGCCCTGCAAGCCCTGCCCGGCCAGCAGACGGCTTTCCAGGCGGCGAAAGTGGAACTGGCGGCCCGCTTCAATGCCGCCATGCAGCGCCGCGACAGCGTGCACCAGCGCGAGCAGGCCCGTTTCGCCCTGTTCCTGCAGCAAGATGTCCCCGCCGCCCTGCAACTGGCGCAGAAAAACTGGGCCATCCAGAAGGAAGTGCCCGACATGCGCATCTTGCTCGAAGCGTCCCTGGCCGCGCGCAACTACGGCGCCGCGCAGCCCGTGCTGGCCTGGATCGCCGCCCACGGTGTGGAAGACGCCGCCCTGCAGCGCCTCGTCAAACTGCTGGGGCCGCAGGATGGCCAGAAACTCAGTGCCACAAAGAAAGCAGGTGTGCTGTGAAACCCTGCCTTTTCATCCTGCTGCTGTGCGCCTGGCTCACCCCGGCGCAGGCCCACAAGCCCAGCGACAGCTATCTGAGCCTGACAGTGCACGGCCAGCAGATCGAGGGGCAATGGGATATCGCCCTGCGCGACCTCGATTTTGCCATCGGCCTCGATGGCAATGGCGACGGCGCGCTTACCTGGGATGAAATCGGCGCGCGCCACGACGCCATCGCCGCCTACGCCCTGCAGCGCCTGCAAGTGGCTAGCGAGCAAGGCGTCTGCCCCTTGCAAGCCATCGAGCAGCTGATCGACAAGCACACGGACGGTGCCTACGACGTGCTGCGCTTTCGCGCCAACTGTCCCGGCGCTGCGCCGGCCAGTTTGACGATCGGCTACACCCTGTTCGCCGACCTCGACCCGCAGCACAAGGGGCTGCTCAAGCTCAACAGCGGCGGCACCACGCAAACAGCCATCTTCGACCCGGACAGCCCGCGCCAGACGCTTTCCCTTGCCGCACCCGACCGCCTGGCGCAGTTCGGCGCCTACGTGAAACACGGCATCTGGCATATCTGGATCGGCTACGACCATATTTTATTTCTGCTGTCCCTGCTGCTACCTGCCGTGCTGTTGCCTGGCTTGCGCGAGCAGCAGCAAGGCTTGAAGGCGGCCTTCTATGACGTGCTGAAAGTCGTCACGGCGTTTACCCTGGCCCATTCCATCACCCTGAGCCTGGCCAGTCTGTCGCTCGTGTCCCTGCCCTCGCGCTGGGTGGAGTCGGCCATCGCCGCTTCCGTCATTCTGGCGGCGCTGAACAATCTGCTGCCGCTGTTCCGTGGCAAACGCCCCGTGGCCGCCTTTGCCTTTGGCTTGATCCACGGATTCGGCTTCGCCAGCGTGCTGCGCGACCTGGGCTTGCCGCAAGGATCCCTGCTGGCCAGCCTGCTGGGCTTTAACGTGGGAGTGGAAATCGGCCAGCTGGCTATCGTCGCCGCCTTCCTACCCATTGCCTGGCTGCTGCGCAAGACCTGGCTGTACCGGCAAGTGCTGACCGTCGGCTCGCTGGCCATCGCGCTGGTGGCGTGCGTGTGGCTGGTCGAACGGCTAGCCGACATTAAGCTCATCAGTGCATGAGCTGATCATTCATTGGCCATACTAATAAGACCATGCCGATTCCAGCGGCTTATCAAGCAATGTGTACGGCCCAGGAGTAGCTCCCGTCTATGCCTGAAGGAGCTTTGCCATGGCCACGCCGTACTGGCCTGTTCGTCAGTGGGACCACGTCATCCAATTGTTCACGCGAAAGGCGGCGCCCATATCGGGCTGCCAGCGCCAGCAGCTGGCCGATGTCGGCACAGCCCTGGGCATCGAGTACGAAGCCAGTTCCCCCGGGATAGTGGCGCAGTATGCGGGCCAGGAATTTACTGGCATTTACTAGCTGCTCTGTCCTGCCGCTGTGTAGCGTTGTCAGAATGCATATGACAAGGTCAACCGAGCGGAACGCGGTTCCACCGGGTGAAAATGCCGGTCGTCGACCCCTGCTGCAGCTTCGCCGGGCAGGCGCGAGGCGTAGTAATAATCGATATCGCTGGCGCGCTTGTTGAACAGGTTGAACACGTCGAGCGACAGCCGCGTCTTGCGGTTGAGCTGGTATGCCAGGCGCGCATACGCCAGGGTGGTCGAGGCGGAGCGCACGCTATTGTCCTCGATCAGGGGACGGGGGCCGAAATAGCGTAGCTGTAAGGCGCCAGACCATGGCCCCCGGTCCGCCACCGTCACGCCGAACGAGGCTACCTTGTCGATGGCGCCAGGAATAAAATTGCCGGCCGGATCATCCTGCGTGTAGCGCGAGCGCGAGGCAGCCAGGTCCAGGTCGAACAGCAGCCACGGCGCGGCAATGTAATGGTTATTCCACTCGATGCCATGGCGGCGGCTGGCGCGGCTCGCTTCCGTTTCGCCCGCGTCGCCGACGAACAGCAATTCGGAGGCGAGATCGAGGCGCCACAGGGCCAGCGAGCTTTGCAGGCCCGGCAGCCATTCCGTGCGCGCACCCAGTTCCATGCCTTTGCTCGGCACCAGTGGCGTAACGGGTGTTGATGGCGTGCCATCGGACAAGCGCGTCTGCGTCGTGCCGCGCGCATCGTTGCTATGAAAACCTTTGCCGACATTCACGAAAAACTCCGTCTCGCTCCATGGGCCAAGAATCAGGGACAGCTTGGGCGACACCACATGGTCGCGCGCCGCGCCGCTGTTGCCCTCGAT
>NZ_LT607654.1:207993-209083 GCF_900095265.1 Janthinobacterium sp. UMAB-56
CGCCATACAGGCCGAGACTGGCCTCGCGCACGCGGTCTTCGCGCACCGTGGCTTGCCGCACCCGCTGCAGCGTGCCGTACAGGCCCACGGGCGATAAACGGTCGACACGTCCCTGCACGCCGACCTTGTTGCGCAGGGGAAGACCGAACAGCTGCGTGGCCCAGCTTTCGCTGGCGTTCACGCCCGCCACCGTGCGCCGCTCGCTTTGCTGGAACTGGTCGCCCTGCTCGGGATAGGCCAGGAAATACGTGAAATCGCTGTTGAGTTCCAGCTGCGAGCGGATGACATAGGCGTCGAATTCAAACAGCCGGTTCTCCGTGCGCTGGCGCATCGCGTACGACAGGCTGGTGCGCGAGGTGTCGCCACCATCGCTGGACGCCAGGCTGCCGAAACGGCCGAGCTGGCCGGACTCCACGGCCCGCAGCGGCACCTGGTCGGTGGCATTCCAGCTATTTTTATAGGCCATGGCCGTCACGCTGAAGCCGTCATCCGGCGTGCCCTGGCTGTAGCGCAGCACGCCGCTGACCTTGCGCACGCGCTCGGGCACATCCCAGGGGCCGTTGTTGCGGTTCACTTCCAGGGCGTACAGCAAGCTGCCTTGTGCTGCGGCAAAGGAATCGGCGACGACACCGCGCACATAGCCGTGCTGGCCGACGGAAATGCTGGCCTGGCCTTGCGGCAATTTGTCGGCCAGGCGGATGCGCGCGCTGCCTGCCGAGGAAAAATCGCCTTCGCCGGCGAAATACGGCCCCTTCTTGTAGTCGATGCGCTGCACCAGCTCGGGAATGAGGAAATTGAGGTCGGAATACCCCTGTCCATGCGCATGCGTACGCATATTGACGGGCATGCCGTCCACGTAGGTAGCGAAATCCGTGCCATGGTCAAGGTTAAAGCCGCGCAAGAAGTACTGGTTGGCCTTGCCGTCGCCGCTGTGCTGGGTAACGATCAGTCCCGGCACGAATTCCAGCAATTCGCCCGTGCGCAAGGCGGGGCGATTGACGATCAGTTCGCTGGTGATGACACCCTGGCTGGCCGCATCCGAGGTGCCTACGGCGTTGTCATAGTGGCCCGTCACGCGCACCGTGCGCTG
>NZ_LT607654.1:209135-215710 GCF_900095265.1 Janthinobacterium sp. UMAB-56
GCCTTGACCTCCATGGACAGCAGCGCCAGCGCACAAGCAGCCAGCTGTTTGCGTTTTCTCAATCGCATCGCGTCTCCAGTTTTTATGATGTCGGTATGGGTTCCTGCGCAATATATACGCGGCAGGCTGGTCGCCTGGATTCAGCATTTTTCAAGGAGCAAGCGTGGACTTGGGCGAGCGCACCGGCAAAGCGAGGAAAACCGCCACGGCGGCCGTGCGCAAGCGCGACGTCCTGCCCTATATCCTGTTATTCATCTTGCTGGCGGGTTTGCTGGCCGTGCTGGCCGGCGCCCTGCTGCCACCGCACTACCACGCCGTGCCGGCCCTACTGTGGAGCCTGAGCATCTGCGTCAGCGGCATGCTGCTGGGCTTTTTGTTCGGCATACCGCGCACCCAGCCTTCGGGTAGTGTCAACGCGGCGCAGCCCCCCGCAGGTGCCGATGCGGCCACCGGCAATCCCGCCAATACCCTGTTCCAGGGCGCGCCCACGCTCATGGAAATCAATTCCAATCTGGTGGAAGTGTCGGACTGGCTGACGAAAATCATCGTCGGCGTGGGCTTGATCGAGCTCAAAAGCCTGCCCGGCAGCGCGCACAGCATGGCCGCCTTCATCGCGCCCAGCCTGGGCACCGACACGCCCACGGCCATGGCCGTGGTGGGCGGCATCATGCTGTTCTTTTCCGTGCATGGTTTTTTGATCGGCTACCTGCTGACGCGTATTTATCTCTCCATCATGATCAAGCGCGCCGACAGCCTCGTCAAGAACGACTCCGTGCGCCTGGAGAGCGGCAAGGAAATCGACGTGACGGAACTGAGCCGCTTGCAGCAAATGTCGCTCGAAGACATGCAGGAAGCGATCACGCAACTGCTGCTGGCCCGCCCGCCGGACGGGGGCGCGGCCGTCACGGCCCTGGCCGGCGTGCCGCTGGCGCACAAGCCGGCCAGCCTGGTGCTGTGGCTGGACGACCATCCGCGCAACAATACCTTGCTGGTGGAACAGCTGGAACGGGAAAACATCAAGGTGGAGCAAGCCGTATCAACGCGCCAGGCGCTGGCGATGCTGCAGCAGAAGCGCTACGCGCTGCTCATCACGGACATGGCGCGGATGGAAAGCGGTCGTCGTCTCAAGGATGCGGGCGTGCGCACAGTGCGCGAAGTACGGAAAGTGCAGCCGGAGCTGCCCATCGTGGTGTATTGCAGCAAAGATACGGTCGCCAGCTTCGGCACGGAAGCGCAGGCGGCCGGTGCCCGCTTCATCACCACGTCGGGCACCAGCCTGCTGGCGGCCGTCAACAAGCTCTTGCATGAAGCACGCCAGGACGGCGATCAATCCACTCGGTAGCGGTAGCTGCCCACGTAATGCAGCGAACTGCGCTGCGGGTGCGCCAGTTGATTCGGCGCAAATACACAGATGCTCGTGTCGGCCAGCAAACCCTGCGCGTCCGCGTCTGCGCTGGCCTGCGCCAGCCAACTGTCGCCATACGACACGCCGTCGAGCAACTGTGCCAGCGGCACCGGCGATGCCAGAGTCGCGCTTTCAACACAGGCTGGCTCGTAGTGCTTCAGCCCTGTTTCCAGGAAAAATGGCGACGGCACGGTATCGCCATCGTCCGTGTACGTGGGCGACAGGTAAGCCTGCAGCGCTTCCGGACTGGCAAAGCGCCCGCTGCAGGCAAACACGTGGACGATGGGCAAGATTAAAGCTTCTCCATCTTTTGCCGCACTGCCGGCGCCATCGAGGCCGTCGGTGCCAGTTCCAGATAGGTTTTGTACGCGGCCCTGGCCTTGGCGGCATCACCAGCCTTGGCATATGCATCGCCCAGGTTCAGGTAGGCAATCGCGCGCGACGGGTCCATCTTGACCGTGTTTTCAAACCAGCGGGCCGCTTCGCGGTATTTTTCCTGCTTGTAGAAGACAAAGCCCAAGTTGTTGGCCGCCAGCGCGAAATCGGGACGCAATTTCAGCGCTTCCGTAAATTGCGCTTCCGCCGCCGCATACTGTTTCTCCTTGTACAGCTGCAAGCCACGGTCGTTGGCCCGCTGCGCCAGCTGGCGCGTCGAAGTGGGCACGGCGCCCGGCGTGACGATCTTCTGTTCGCCGCCCTGCAAATCCTTGACCGTCACGCTGGCGGCGGCCGGTTTGGCGTCGAGCTTGCTGTTCAGGGCAATGGCTTCCGTCGACAACTGCGTCGTATTCGGGCTGAGGAATTCCGTCTCGCCCGGCAATTCAAAGACGAAATCGCCCCCTTCCGAACCGGGCAGGCTGCCAAACGCGGGGGTCTGGTTCGAGACGCTGGAGACGGCCGGCGCCACGTAGGCCGCCAGTTCCGTGGCCGTGATCAAGCCGTCGCCGTTGAGGTCGCCCTTGCCCGCCAAACCCTGCAGCAGGGTCCACGTAAATACGGAGTGGCCGTTCGGCCCGCCATCGGCCACCAGCTGGTCGCCGCCGCCGGCCGTCAGCATTTGCCGGCCGATGCGCTTGGCATTGTCGCGCAAGAAGGAGCTGGAACCGGCGCCACGTGTCAGGCCCAGGCCGCTGTAGCAGGCATCCATGACGAAGAACGCATGCTTGGCCGTCAGGCTTTCCGCGATATTCTGGATTTCCGTCATCGGAATCGCATCCGTGGCGAACTGCGCCGGATCGGAATCGACGGGTACGATATAGCCGAGGTCGCGTCCCGAACTGAGCTTGCGCGTGGCGCCATGGCCGGCGAAGAAGACGAAGATGCGGTCATTCTTTTGCACGCCGCCATGGGCCAGCTTGTCGTGGAAGGCGGCCAGGATGTTGTTGCGCGTCGCTTCGCCATTCTTCAGGGTCACGACGCGCTCTGGCGCAAACGCGAATTTCTCGATCAGCGTTTCGCGTATGCCTTGCGCATCGCGCACCGCGTATTGCAGTTTTGGCCACTTGGCATAATCGTCGATGCCGATCACGACGGCCCAGGAATTGGCGTAACCCGTGGTGACGGGCACTTTCTCGGGTGCGGGCGCCGTGCTTTTCGCCACCTGGAAGCTGGTGCCATTCCAACCGGCGAATTGATAGCCTTCGGCGATCAGCTTGTCTAGCACGGCCGGCAAGGCTTTCACCGTGCGTTCGTGGATATCGTGGAACAAAATGATGCCGCGCCCCGCCTTGTCAACGGAGGCCAGCACGCGGTTGGTGATGGAGCTGGGCACGGGGTCGGCCCAGTCCAGCGAATCGATATTCCACATCACGGATTTCAAATGGGCATCGGCCAGCGCAGCCATGCCTTCGCTGTTGCGCGCGCCATACGGAAAGCGGAACAGCGCAGCCCGCTCGGGGCTGATGGCTTTCAACAGAGTATCGGTGCCGAGGATTTCGCCTTTCAGCTTGTCGCCCGTCTGTTTCGACAATTGTGCGTGGCTGAAGCTGTGGTTGCCCACGGCATAGCCCTCTTTCATCAGCTTGCGGCTCACTTCCGCGCCCGCGTTGAGCTTGGCGTGGCCTTCCGCATCCAGGCTACCGAGGTTGCGTCCCACGTTGAAAAACACGGCCGGCACCCCATACTGTTTCAAGATGGCGCTGATTTCTTCCGTGTAACGGCGGTGCGGGCCGTCATCGAAGGTCAGCACGATGGTTTTCTTTGGCAAGCCCAGGCCGAAGATTTCCGCCTCAACTTTTTTTGCCGTGGGCTTGGCTTCCGGCACCGTGCCAGTTGACGGCGGGGCCGGAGGAACAGCATACGGCACGACGATGCCGTTGTCCTTCAAAATCTGTTCGCGGCTGTACAGCTTTTTCAGCTGCGCCACGTAATCGTCCCAGCGCTCGCGCTTGAGTTCGATGGCGCGCTGGCCCAGGCTGCCGAAGATTTGACGGATTTCCTTCTCGTAATTGCGCTCGATCTCGCCCAGCGCATCCAGATCTTCGGAAATGCGCTTGTGCAGCTTGATCGCCGGCAAGGAGCTATCCTTGGCCACGTCGGCCAGCATGCTTTGCAGCAGTTCGCGGAAGGCCAGGCGGTCGGCGTCGTACAGGCCGGGATCGGATTCGATATACGTCAACAGACTGTCGAGCGCTTCGAAGCGGCCTGGATTCGTAGGCACCATCAACTGGTCCAGCGCCGTGTCCAGCTTGGCGATGCGTTCCTGGTTTTCATGGAACAGCGCCTGCCCTACTTTTCTCGCTTCGTCGCGCGCGCCATCGGGCAAGCTTTGCTCGTCGGCCAGCAACACGATGATCTTGCGGAAATTACCCAGCAAGTCGCGGAACTGGCTGGCCACGGCGGCCGTGTCGACGGTGGCTTGCGGCGCGGCGGCCGGGGTGCCCGAAGCCGGGGCGCCGGGCGCGGCAGTAGCGGCCGGACGGGTGAACGTGTAAATGCCGGCCCCAGCGGCGAGTGCCACGACGACGGTGGCGGCGATCTTGATCGGCTTGGAAGTCACAGGCTTGTCATTCCCTTCACATACTATGCATACAATTCAGATGGCGCGGATGCGCAAGATACATAATTGTAGAGCACGCTTGGCAGTTACTCCGTCCGCACGCTGAATTTCGGCAATAATATGCCCGCAAACCTCCAACAAACGTGAAAACAGGAAAGACGATGCACAAGAAACTTTGCGCTGCCGCGCTGATGCTGGGAGTGGCCCTGTTGCTGCTGCAATTGCGCGCGCATGCAGGCGATGGCGTGGCCAGCGTGGCCGGGCGCGTGTGCCTGCCGCACTGACCACCTGAGTTAGTCGAACCGCGTGCCTGTCACTGCTTCGAATCGAAATGCTTGTGCAAGCCTTGCCAGCACTCGAAATAGTCTTTTTGCAATAGGCCGCCCTCCAGCGCGAAGGGCGTAGGCTTGAGGATGGTGCGCGTCTCGAACATGAAAGCCATGGTGTCGGCCACTTTGACGGGCGTGCTCGTGTCGCTGCAGGAAGCCTTTTCGAACGTTTGCGCATCGGGACCGTGGCCGGACATGCAGTTGTGCAGGCTGGCACCGCCCGGCACGAAACCGGCTGCCTTGGCATCGTACACGCCATGGATCAATCCCATGAATTCACTGGCCACGTTGCGGTGGAACCACGGCGGCCTGAACGTGTGTTCTGCGGCCAGCCAGCGCGGCGGGAAAATGGCAAAGTCGATGGCGCCTAACAGCGGGTTTTCGCTGGGTGCCTGCAGCACGAGGAAGATCGACGGGTCGGGATGGTCGTAACTGATCGAACCGATGGTGTTAAAGCGGCGCAAATCATATTTGTAGGGCGCGTAATTGCCATGCCAGGCCACCACGTCCAGCGGCGAATGGTCGAGCGTCGTGCGCCACAAATGGCCGCCGAACTTGGCCAGCAATTCGCACTCGCCATCAATATCTTCATAGGCCGCGCGCGGCGTGAGGAAATCACGGCTGTTGGCCAGGCCGTTCGAGCCGATGGGGCCCATGTCCGGCAGGCGGAAGGCCGTGCCGAAGTTTTCGCACACATAGCCGCGCGCCTGGCCGTCCGGCAGGGTCACGCGGAAGCGCACGCCGCGGGGAATCACCGCGATTTCCTGCGGTTCCAGCTCGAGCAAGCCCAGTTCCGTGGCAATCGCCAGGCGTCCCTCTTGTGGCACGACCAGCAATTCGCCATCGGCCGAATAAAAGAAACGCTGCATGGAACGGTTGGCCGCATACACGTGGATGGCGCAGCCGCTCATCGCTTCGGCACTGCCATTGCCTGCCATCGTCTGCCAGCCTTCGATGAAGTCCACCGATGTGGCGCCGTCGGGCAGCGGCAGCGGGTCCCAGCGCAACTGGTTCGGCGGCGTGGGCGGCATGGCGTGAAAATCGCTGACGATGCGGCGATGCTCCAGCAGGGTGAACGGCGGATGCTGGCTGGCCGGGCGGATACGGTACAGCCAGGAGCGCCGGTTTTGCGCGCGCGGCGCCGTGAAGGCCGTCCCCGACAATTGCTCTGCATACAGGCCCAGGGGCGCTTGCTGCGGCGAATTTTGCCGCTGCGGCAAGGCGCCGGGCACGGCTTCCGTGGCAAATTCGTTGCCAAAACCGCTTTGGTAGCCGGCGCCTAGCATGCGCTCTGCACCAGGAGCCAGGCCGCGCGCTGTCTGGCGACGCCGCCCATGGTGATGCACCGCTCAGTATATAAATGATCGCGTTCGATGTCGCTCATATTATCTCCTTGTCACTTTGATTGGGCGATGTCAGCCGAGGCCAGCGCTGCCGCCACCTGTCCGCCTGCATTGGCTGCCAGTTGCCCATCCAGGGACCGGCCAGGCGCAACAGGCAAAACGTGCCTGGCTGCGCGCCAGCAGCGACAATACCTGCGCCGCGCGATACCGGGCGCACAATTGCCCACCCGTCCCAGGTGGATTGCCGGCCGTCGTCGCTGCACTACAGGCCCGTACAATCGCCATCGGCGCAGCGTACCAGATCGCTACTATACCCCGCCTGCTCAGCCCATGGCACGCATCATGGTCAAGCCGGAGAAGCCAATATGGATGCGATCGAGGAAGGAAAACACGAACAGCAGGAATAAAAATCCCAGCAAATGGCGCGACACCTTGCGCATCAGCTGCTGTTCCAGTTGGTCGGTGGCCGCGTCGGGGACGGGCGCAGTTGTGGCGGCGGT
>NZ_LT607654.1:215799-263458 GCF_900095265.1 Janthinobacterium sp. UMAB-56
CCTTGGTGCTTGTATTCGGTGAGAGTTGCCGGATGCTCCGGCTTGCAACACAGCAAGCAGTCGACTACGCCGAGGGTTGTCCCCATCTTGAGGACAAGCCTCGGCCTGAAAACTAGCCAGCGTGCCTAGCCGCGTTGCTTGATGGGTACGTTGTCGATCTTCTGGTTGCCATAGCTGAAGGACCCGTGGCCGCTCCAGTGATTGTCGGTGACAAAAGTCGCTTCAAACTTGGCCAGGTAGCTGCCGATGGCAGGTGGCGGCACGGACACGACGTATTCGCCGCTGAGGCTAAAGACGCGCGTGGCGCCACCGATGCCCAAGCCATGCACGGGGCCGCTGACAGGACGGATCACCACGCGACCATGCGGTGGCGCGATCGATTGCGTGATCAGGGCTTCGCCGCTGACGCTGCCGTCGTCGGGGTTGTAAAACAGGGCCAGATTCAGGATGGGCGCGCCGGGCAGGCCGAGATTGCCGGCGATCAGATAGACGTGTTCTACCGCATTCAGTTCAGATGAGGACACAATGTACTCCTTCGGGAAATGTTTCCTGAGCCAGGAAAAGCAGAGATCGCACGCAGCGACAGGCACTGGCTATCAGCCATGCAGATGGCCATCATTTCTTGGCGCATCAACACTCTGCCGACAGCATAGTCCTTATTTTCGTAATAATATGCTCACATTATTGCCTTGAATTGCATTCATTTTGTGCAGCGCCCAGTATTCAGGGGTAGCTAGCATTTATGCAGCATGCGGGCTTAGACCTAGCGCAAACCATTGACGCTGGCTGGAGATGTCCAGCCATTCATACGCGCGCTTCGCCAGGCGATGACGCTCGACGGCTGCACGCCCATGGCGTGGGCAATCTCCATGGCCGTCAGCCCTCTGCCTGCTTACTGCCCGCGCTGCGGCAAGACCCAGTCCGGCCTGATGTAGTGGCAGGTATAGCCGTGCGGCAAGCGTTGCAGATAATCCTGGTGCTCGGGTTCCGCTTCCCAGAACGGGCCGGCCGGCGCCACTTCCGTCACCACCTTGCCGGGCCACAGGCCGGAGGCATCGACGTCGCGGATGGTCTCTTCGGCCACCAGCCGTTGTTCTTCGCTCGTGTAAAAAATGGCCGAACGGTAGCTCGTGCCCCGGTCATTGCCCTGGCGATCCGGCGTGCTGGGGTCGTGGATCTGGAAGAACAATTCCAGGATCTTGCGGTAGCTGATGGTTTCCGGATCGAAGAGGATTTCGATCGCTTCCGCATGCGTGCCGTGGTTGCGGTAAGTGGCGTTGGCCACGTCGCCGCCACTGTAGCCCACGCGCGTGGCGATCACGCCCGGATAACGGCGCAGCAAGTCTTGTACGCCCCAGAAGCAGCCGCCCGCCAGGATCGCGGTTTCCTTGTCTTGTGCCATGGTGTCTTTCCCGTTCTAGTCAGAAGCAGTCATCTTACTCTGTCGCGCGATTTTCTTCAGCGCGCCAGCAAGCGTTTCAGCTGCGCCGCCTGGTAAGCGCCGATGGCGTCGTTGAACAGGCAACGGATCAAGGGGTCGTCGACGATGTCCGCGTCCCTCAGTTCGGCCTGCGTAGCCGCATCGAAAGGCCCATCGTTGATGCGCATGTACATCGACGTCAGCGATTCGCCCAGCACCAGCGCCGCATGGCACTTCACCAGCGGCAGCTCGGTGGTCCAGCCCGGCGCCTCGCCCGTGTCCGGCACCAGGTCGATCAAATCGCCATGCGTGCGGTAATGCAGGATGGTGACGCCGCCCTCATGGCCGTACAGCGACAGCCGCCACAAACGCGGGGCCTGGAAATAGCTCTCCTCGGGCAGTTCCATGTCGCGGTAGCGCTCAAGCAAACCGTTCCGGCAAAAATCGAGCACCAGCGCTTCATCGGTCCTATTCAAGGCGGCGAAACGCCGTGCGATGTCAGACGTGGCGGGCGGCGGCGCCTCGGGGCGGTAGTCGAAATCCACGTCTTGCGGACCCACCGGGATGACCCACGGCAGCGGCGCGGCCGTCTTCAAACCGTCAGCGTCGAGCAGCACGGCCGTCGAGGGATCGAGGCGGAAGATGTGCGCCTCAGGCAGCGCGGCGCCGATCTCCTGCGCAAACTGGCGGTAGCTAATCGGGAACATCGCATGGTTGTACCAGGACCAGTCTTCCTGCACGAACTGGCAGGAACTGGGCACCAGGTATCGGGGCGCCAGCGCGCGCAGCTGCGGCACCCAGTCGTCGGGAAGCTCGACCGGGCCAGGCTGCGCTTGCGATGGCGCGATAACGGCGATCTCGCGCATGGTCTGGAATGGCCACAAGACCATGTCCCAGGGTGCGAACGCGGCCAGTTGCGCCAACGTTTCAGGGCCGATCCAGGAATCGACGACGTTGAGCACATTCAGGCCGGCGGCGCGCACCTGGAACAGCGAATCGACATCGTCGTCCAGCGCCCGGCGCGGGATCACCTCGATGGCGCCCACCCGCACGGGCACGTCGACGTACAGCCGCTCGACGGCGGTAAAACCCAGCGCACGTAGCATCGCGAACAGCTCGTCGAAGACGCAGTACAGGTAGATGGGCGTGGCACGGTCGAGCACATCGAGGCTGTCGAGCGAACAGTGGTCGTCGTGGAAGTGCGAGATGAAGACGGCATCCCAGCGCAGCCGGCGCACGGCGTCGAGGTCGAAACGCACGGCAGGAAAGGCGTGGCAGTTGCGGCTGAACGGGTTTTCGACGATAGGGTCGAAGGCGATGGTCGTGCCTTCGCATTCGAAGACATAGCCGGCGTGCAGGATGCGGGAGATTTTCAGGGGCATGGGGAAATAAATAAAACCCAACGGCAAATTCCGGGGTCAGACCCGGCGGGCCTGACCCCAGCTCTTGCTTTTAGGGTGAAAATAAGCACCAACTTGACGGCAGTGTTTAATACGGATTATTCAGCACATCCATCGCAAAGTACGTAAAGATCATGTCGGCGCCCGCGCGCTTGATGGCACCGAGGGTTTCCTGCACCACGCGGCGCTCGTCGATGGCGCCCGCCTGCGCGGCGAACTTGATCATCGCGTACTCGCCACTGACCTGGTAGGCGCCGATTGGCAGGCGCGTCACTTCGCGCAAGTCGCGGATGATGTCCAGGTAGGCGCCGGCCGGCTTCACCATCAGCGCGTCGGCGCCTTCGGCTTCATCGATCAGCGATTCGCGGATCGCTTCGCGACGGTTCATCGGGTCCATCTGGTAGGTCTTGCGGTCGCCCTTCAGCGTGCTGCCGGCCGCGTCGCGGAACGGGCCATACAGGCCGGAGGCGAACTTGGTGGAATACGCCATCACGGGCGTGTCGTGGAAACCGGCCGCATCAAGCGCGTTGCGGATCGCCGCCACCTGGCCATCCATGGCGGCCGATGGGGCGATGATGTCGGCGCCTGCCTGGGCCGCAATGACGGCCTGCTTGCCCAGGTTCAGCACCGTGCTGTCGTTGTCGACCGTGTCGCCATGCAAAATACCGCAATGGCCGTGGTCCGTGTATTCGCAGAAGCAGGTGTCCGACATGACCACCATTTCCGGCACCGCGTCCTTGATGATGCGCGACATGCGCGCCACCAGACCGTCCGGATTCAGGGTGTCCGTACCGTGGCTATCCTTGTGATGCGAAATGCCGAAGGTCATGACGGAGCGCAGGCCGGCGCGCGCGTAGCGCTCCACTTCCTGTGCCAGCTTCGCTTCGGGAATGCGGCGCACGCCGGGCATGGACTTGATGTCGATGAAATCGCTGCTGCCTTCGTCGACGAAGATCGGCAGGACCAGGTCGCGCGGATTGATCTCGGTTTCGCGGAACAGCTCGCGCAACTGCGGAGTCGCGCGCAGGCGGCGCATGCGCGAAGTTGGGTAGTGTGCTGGCATGGGGTGACTGGCTTCGGGTTGAGAACGCCGACAAGTATACGCCGATCACGCCGCTTGCGCCGGGCCGCCTGGCAAAAAAGCCGCGCAGGTCAAGAAACGCTACCCTCAACTTTCATTGCGCGAGCAGCAGGCCCGCCACTTGCCAGCGCATGTCCGCCGCCAGCTGCAGCAGCATGGCGCCGCGACGGCGCGCATCGGCGCGTTTTTTCGACGCTACCAGCTCCAGCTCCGGCATCTGGCAAGGCCCGCATGGCAAGCGATAATTGCCGTCGCTGGTGGGCAGCGCATGCAGTTCTTGCCACGCCAGGTCGTAGTCGCAAGAGATGTGACGGCGCCGGCGCCAGTTCAGCGCGATGCGGTTGGCATTACTGACCAGGTCCAGATGGCCGCAGCCGAAAAAGTCGCCCAGGTCGCGCAAGGCGGCCACCATCAGGTTTTTCGGCCGGCAGCCGTGCAGCGCCCGCGTGGCTTCCTTCACCGCCTGCGCGCCGGCGGGCGAGCGCAAGCCCTGCAAGGCACCCAGCTGGATGGCGCTGCCGCCTGGCTGCGGCCGGAACAGGAAACTGGCCAGATACAGCGAGACGCCGTCGCGCGTCAGGCGCAGGCACAGTTCCCCTTCGCGGTGGCTGTCGTGGATGGCTGTCAACTGCAAGCGGTAGCTGGCGCCATCCTTGCCTTCGATGGTGGCCAGCACCAGCGCGCGCCGCGCCGCGTATTCCACCAGTGGCCGCGCGCCCGCCTGCCACAGGAAGCGGTAATGGCCACGCAGCAGCTCCGCGCGCGCCGCGCAGCCGAAGCGGCGGCTCGCGTAGGGCCGGTAGATTTTATACAGCAGGCTGGGATGGGCTTGCGCCAGCGCCGCCAGGCCCGGCATGCCGGCGATGAACGCTTGCCAGCGCGCGCGCTGCACGGGAAAGACGATGGCGCCCAGGGCGGCCTTGAGGCGGTGGCCGTGCTGGCGCAGCGGCGCCTGCTGCGGCGCGTCGCTGTCGTCGGTGGCGGTAAAAGTATGCATGCGAACGGCTCTACGACGGGTCTGGATGAAGGGGACGCGGCAACGGCCGCAGGCAGCCCGGCACCGGCGGCTGCGCGCAGGCAGCCGCTCTACACCGGGTAGTGCGGATGATAGGGGGAGGCGAAAACGAAGGGGGTTACAAGTTGGTAATGTGCCGCTTGGCCACACTAGCGCAGCAGCCGCAATCGCAGGCGCAGGCCCGGCGCCGCATCCTCGATCTCCAGGCTGCCGCCATGCAGGGCGGCGATGGCCGCCACGATGGAAAGGCCCAGGCCATTGCCGGGCAGGTGGCGGCTCTTGTCGAGCCGGTAAAAACGCTGCGTCAGCTTCGGCAGTTCTTCCCTTGGCACGCCGGGGCCGTTGTCGCGCACGGCCAGCCAGCTGCCCAGCTCATCGCTGCCGGCCGACACTTCCACCGTAGCGTCCGGCCCAGCGTACTTGATGGCATTGTCGACCAGGCTGGCCAGGGCGCTGCCCAGCAAGTTGCGGTCGCCGCGCGCCGGCACGCCCTCGCCATACATCTGCACCAGCAGCACGCCCTGCTCGTCGGCCGTGGCTTCGTACATTTCCACGATGTCGGCGCCGATCTGTTGCAGGTCGATGTCGTCGAAATTCTCGGGACGCATGCCCGATTCGGCCGCCGCGATCTGCAGCAGCTTGTCGAACACGCGCGTCAGGTCGTCGATGTCGTCGATGGCCGCCTGCGCCGCGTTCGCGTAGCCGGCCACGCCCGGCTGCTGGCGCAAGACGCCATCGAGCTTGTTGCGGATGCGTCCCAGTGGCGTGCGCAAGTCGTGCGCGATGGCGTTCGAGACGTGGCGCACGCCTTCCATCAGATGTTCGATGCGGTCGAGCATGCGGTTGATGTCGCGGCTCAGCAAGCCGAATTCATCCTCGCTGGCGACGGGGATGCGCCGGCTCAGGTCGCCCGCCTCGATTTCCCCCGCCGTGCGACGGATCTGGCCGATGCGCGCTTCGAGCTGGCGGCGGAACAGCCAGGCGCCCGCCACCACCAGCAGAATGGCCACCCCGCCACCATAGGCCAGCGAGCGCAGCACCAGGCTGCGGATCGACTTGCCCTCTTCCATGTCGCGTCCCACGAACAGCCGCGCGCCCCCCGCCAGGTCGCGGATCAGCATGCGCGCGGGCACCCTGCGTCCTTCGCGCGTGACGTCGCGGTGCAGCAGCCGGCCCACGGGGCTGCCCGCATCGGGCCAGGACGACAGATTACCGGCCACGCGGCGGCCATCGGCATCGACCAGCAAAAAGATCTCCGTGTCGCTGTCGGTGCGGTCGGTGAGCAAATGGGCGATTTCCGCCGTCGTGCGGCTGTCGCCGCCCTGTTCGTACAGCGTGGCGAGGCGCTCCGAGAGCAGGGTCAGCTTGCGGTCCACGCTGCGGTCCAGCACGCCGATGGTGCCGAAGTAGAACACCGCGCAGACGATGCAGATCGACACGACTACCAGCACGCCATAGCCGAGCGCCAGGCGGGCCGCGATCGAGCGGTGCCAGTTACGCACTATCGATCACGTCCAGGGTGTAGCCGACGCCGCGCACCGTGTGAATCAGCGGTGGCGCAAATTCCTTGTCCACCTTGGTGCGCAAACGGCTCACCTGCACGTCGATGACGTTCGTCTGCGGGTCAAAATGATAATCCCACACGGCTTCGAGCAGCATGGCGCGCGTGACGGACTGGCCCTGGTGGCGCATCAGGTATTCGAGCAGGCGAAATTCGCGCGGTTGCAGGGCGATCTGCCGGTTGGCGCGCGTCACGCGCATGGTACGCATGTCGAGCACCAGGTCGGCCACCTGCAGTTGCGTCGCTTCGGGCACGGGCGCGGCGCGGCGCAGCAGCGCCTCGATGCGCGCCAGCAGTTCGGCGATGGCGAAGGGTTTGGACAGATAATCGTCGCCACCGCTGCGCAGGCCGCGCACGCGCTCGTCGACGCTGGACAGGGCCGACAGCACCAGCACGGGCGTGTTGCGGCCCATGCCGCGCAGGCGCGCGACGATGGCCAGGCCATCGATTTCGCCGGGCAGCAGGCGGTCGAGCACCAGCGCATCCCAGTCTTCGCCGCAGGCCAGGCGCATGCCGTCGATGCCATTGTCGCAGGCGGTGACGTCGTGGCCCGCCTCGCGCAGGCCGGCACAGATATAGCGGGAAGTTTCAGCTTCGTCTTCGATGACCAGGCAGCGCACGGGAGATTCCTTGTAAAAATCGGGACACCAAATAGGCGCAGCATACGCCAGGCGCGCGCCACTTGCCAGCCCTGCCGCGTGCGGCAAACGATGACAGGGTCGGGTACAATACAGCCTCGACAATGTTTTGGCCGCGCCCGCGCGCGCATGCGCGCAGGTTTTATCGGCGCCTCCCGGCTTGCCGCGGCCTGCATAGCCAACACTGCCATCACCACCGCCATTAACGAACAGCAGGCACGCCTGGCGCGCGCCACAGACAAATACAGCCATGAAATCGACCCCTACTCTCGCACTGGCGCTGGCCTTGGCCATCACCTGCGGCGGCGCCGCCGCCAAAGATACCAAGCAAAGCCTGTTGTTCGATGAAATCCCCATCGGCAGCTGGAGCACTTCCGCCGAACTGGGCGCCATCACCACCTCGGGCAACACGGTCGGCACCTCCGTCACTGGCAAGATCGATGCGCGCCAGGAACTCGATGACTGGAGCAACCAGTACATCTTCAGCGGCTACTTCAAGGAAGACGAAACGACCAACGACGATGGCGAGAAGGTGCGCGAGCGCTCGGCCGAGCGCTTTTCCGCCTCCGCCAAGGCCGCTTACAAGCTGATGGCGGACAATGAGAAGCTGTTCGTGCTGGCCTCGCACGTGAACGACAAGTTCGGCGCCTATACCAAGTACTCGACCCTGGCCGTCGGTCATGGCACGCGCTGGTACCAGTCCAGCGACAAGAGCGTCGACGTGGAAATCGGTCCTGGCTATTTCAGCGGCACCAACGACACGGGCGAATCGGAACACGGCCTGACGGTGCGCGGCGCCGCCGCCATGAAGTGGAAGATCAGCCAGTCGGCCATGTTTACGCAGACGGTCAGCGTCGAACGGGGCACCTCGAACACCCACTCGATCGCCGAAACAGCCCTCAGCACCAAGATTAACGGCACCATGCAAATGAAGGCCGCCTTCAGCGCCCGCAACGATACGCGCGTGCCCGATGACAAGAAGAACACGGATACGCAAACCTCGCTGACCCTGGTTTATTCCTTCTAAGGCGCCCACTATGCTGACGCGGCACCTGCGCGTAAGCGCCCTGCTGTGCGCTGCGCTGCTGCTGAGTGGCTGCGCCGCCGTCACCGTCAGCGCGATCTCGCCCGCCGACTACCTGCAGCAGCGGCGCGGCGACATCCTCACCACCGGCAAACTCAGTGCCGCGGCCAGCGAGGTGCTGCGCATCGTCGGCAGCGACATCACTGCCTGCGTAGGCAATACGGGCAACTGCCGCGCCGACCTGGCCCGCTCCGAGCTGCTCAGCGACGAGCAACGCCTGGCGACCCTGTCCGAGCTATGGCTGGCAAGCGCCCTGACGGAAGAAAAACAGGGTGGCCACGCCAGCGCCGAGCGGCTTGCCGCCTGGCTGGAATCGGCCCGCTACGCCTATGCCTACCTGTTCTATACGACGCGCACGCCAGGCCAGCGCGCCTTCGAGGAGCGGCAGACGCAGATTCGCGACTACTACAACTACGCCGTGCAAAAGGCCGTCGGCAACCTGTTTCGCCACCGCAGCGAATACCGTCCCGACGGCAATGTGATCCGCGTCGCCGGCTGGCAGATCGACAGCGAATTGTCGGCCCTGCGCCTGCCCGCAGACGGCACCGTGCCCGAGGAACTGCTGCCGGCGACCTCGCTGTCGTTTTCCGGCCTGCGCAATGTGTACCGGCGCGACGGCTTCGGCGCCGACCTGGTGGCCGTCATGCCCAAGCCGCCGGCGCCGAAAGGCGAGTATGTGCCGTACCAGGAAACCCGCTTCCCCGTCGTCACGGCGTTGATCCGCTTCGACGGCAACAGCCTGCAGGAGGTATTGGCAACGCAGCAACTGATGGTGATGCTGGTCGACCCGACGCGCAGCGAATCGACGCGCATGGCGGGACAGGAATTGCCCGTGGCAGCCAATTTCACGGCCGGCTATGGCTTGTGGCTGGCGCGTTCCGGCTTCGGCGTGCAGGCGCTGCGCACCCTGTTCGGCCGCGCCGACGGCATTTCGCGCCCGCAGGTGCACCTGATGCAACCCTATGACCCGAACAAGCGCACCATCGTCATGCTGCACGGCCTGGCCAGCAGTCCGGAAGCGTGGATCAACGTGGCAAATGAACTGATGGGCGACGAACAGCTGCGCCGACGCTACCAGATCTGGCAAGTGTACTACCCGAGCAATGCGCCGCTGGCGGCCAACAACGTCGCCATCCGCCAGGCGCTGGCCGCCACCCTGGCCCAGTTCGACCCTACTGCCAAGGCGAACGCGGCAAACGACATGGTATTGATCGGCCACAGCATGGGCGGCGTGCTGGCGCGCCTGATGGTCTCGGACGCCAGCAACACCCTGCTCGACGCCATCACGGAAGGATACAATTTGAAGGGAAAGAAGGCCGAAAAAGTGCGCGCAGGACTGGCGCCCTACCTCAACTTCACGGCCATGCCGCAGGTCAATCGCGCCATCTTCATCGCTGCGCCGCACCGTGGCACCTCGTTCGCCAACCACAAGATAGCGCGCTGGATCGCCAACCTCGTCACCTTGCCGATCACCATGCTCGACCAGCTGTCGGATGCGGCCGGCAGCCTGGCGCAGCTCGATACGGGCAGCAGCGAGCCGCTGCGCATCCCCAACAGCATCGATAACCTCAGCGACAAGGACCCGTTCGTGCGCCTGGTGGCGGACCTGCCCATCAGCCCGAAAGTGCGCTACTACTCCATCATGGGCAACGACACGCCGCAGCTGCCGCTGGCGGAATCGAGCGATGGCGTGGTCCCCTACGCCAGCGCCCACCTCGATGGCGCGCTGTCGGAAAAAGTCATCCCCTCGTGGCACAGCGTGCAGGAAAGCCCGCAGGCAATCCTGGAGATACGGCGGATTTTGCGGTTGCCTGACTAGGCGATTGCCGTTTCCCTACACCGGCTCGCGCCACTGCTCCTTAATTTCCAGCATGGCCGGCAAGTGTTCCACGAACAGCGCCAGCAGCACCGGATCGAAGTGCGTGCCGCTGTCGCGCTGCATGGTGGCGATCGCGTCCGACACCGTCCAGGCGGGCTTGTAGGGGCGTTCGCTGGTGAGGGCGTCGAAGACGTCGGCGATGGCGACGATGCGCCCTTCGTGGGGGATTTCCTCGCCCTTCAAGCCTTGCGGATAGCCGCTGCCATCCCATTTCTCGTGATGCGTGAGGGCGATGGTGCGCGCCATTTTCAGCAGGCCGCCCGCATGCTCGCCGATGATGGCCGCGCCGATTTCCGCGTGGCTGCGCATGACGTTCCATTCGTCCGCATCGAGCTTGCCCGGCTTTTGCAGGATGGCGTCTGGGATGCCGATCTTGCCCACGTCGTGCATGGGGGCCGCGTTGAGCAGGTCTTCCGCCCTGCCCGCGCTGTAGCCGGCCGCCAGCGCCAGCTGGCGCGCGTAATAGCTCATGCGGATGACGTGCATGCCCGTTTCGTTATCCTTGTATTCGGCCGCCTGGCCCAGGGTCTGGATCACCTGCAGGCGCGAGCGGCGCAATTCCTCGGCGTCGACCAGCGACAAATGCGTACGCACGCGGGCCCGCACGATGGGCGGACTGACGGGTTTCGTGATGTAGTCGACGGCGCCGGCGTCAAAACCGTCCGCTTCGTCTTTCACGTCGCACAGGGCGGTGACGAAAATGACGGGGATGGATGCGGTGGACGGCATGGCTTTCAGCTGCCGGCACACGTCGTAGCCCGTCATGGCGGGCATCATGATGTCGAGCAGGATCAGTTCGACGGGGTTGTTGCGCGCCAGTTCCAGCGCCTTGTCGCCATCCTTGGCATACAGCAGGCGGTAGTCGTCCTGCAGTATCTGGCGCAGCACCTGCAGATTCGTCGCTTCGTCATCGACCAGCAGCAGGATCGGTTTGTCTTCGTGTAAGGTCATCTGTAGCCCAATATCAGGAAAGGTCGGCAGGCGTTGGCGCTTCCAGCCACGCCAGCAACTGGCGCAGCACGCCCACGGCGCGCGCAAATTCAAAGTCGTCGATGGCACTGGCCAGCGCCTGCAGGCGCTGTTGCTGGCCGTGCGGCACCAGCATGGCGGTGATCTGCGCCATCAAGGCGTCGTCGAGCTGTCCGCCTTCCAGGCTGGCGATGGCTTGCCGCAGCAAGGCGCCCGCAGCGGATGCATCGAGGGGCGCGCTGGCGAGGGCCTCGCCCGGCGGCGCCGGCGGAGCCTCGGCACCCGCCTCCAGCTCGCCGGCCAGCGCCATGAAGGCGGCAGCCAGTTGCACCAGCAATTCGGTCGCCGGCAGTTGGCCCGCAATCGCTTGCTCGATGCGTCCCAGCAGGCTTTCGACCTGCACCAGGCACAGGTTGCCCGCCGCGCCCTTGATACGGTGCAGCAGGTGACCCGCCACGCTGCTGCCGCCGCGTTCCAGTTCCACCGCCAGCATGGCGGCGCAATCGCCATTGGCTTGCACGAAGCGCACGATGGCGCGCTGCAAGGCTTCGCGTCCGCCCCACAGGGCGATGCCGCGCTGCCAGTCCACCTGGCCAGCGGCAGCCCGCGCCAGCGCGCCGGACGCCGGCGGCGGCATGGCCACGGCGATATCGAGCAGGCGGGCGATTTCCGCCGTCAGCTTGTGCATTTCCAGCGGCTTCGAAGCAAAACCGTTCATGCCGGCCGCCTGTGCGGCGCGCCGGTCCTGTTCCAGCACGCTGGCCGTCAGGGCGATGATAGGCGTCGGTTTCAAGCCCTGCTCGCGCTCGAACACGCGGATCAGGCGCGTCGCTTCCAGGCCATCCATGCGCGGCATCTGCACGTCCATCAGGACGATGTCGAAGCTGCCCTTGCTGTACTCGCGCACGGCGCTCTCGCCATCGCTGGCGGCGATCACCTGGTGACCGGCCGCGCCGAGGCTGATCAAGAGCAGCTCCACGTTCTGCGGCACGTCGTCCGCCGCCAGGATACGCAGCGGTGGCAAGGCCACCACGGGCTGCTCGCTGCGGCGCGCCACGGCCTTGCCCGGCGCCAGCGGCAGCAGCACGTGGAACACGCTGCCCACGCCCAGGGTGCTTTCCACCGTGATCGTGCCACCCATCAGCTCGACCAGCTGCAGTGAAATCGTCGTGCCCAGGCCGGTGCCGCCAAAGCGGCGGCTCATCGAGGAATCGGCTTGCGTAAATGGGGCGAAGATTTTATCCAGGCGGTCGGCGGGGATGCCGATGCCCGTGTCGTGCACGGCGATATGCACCTGCGAGTCCTGCATGCCGACGGCCACGCGTACATGGCCCACTTCCGTGAACTTGACGGCGTTACCGATCAAATTCGTCAGCACCTGCTGTACCCGGCGCGCGTCGCCCAGGAAGAACTGGCCCATGCCAGGGTCGACATCCACGTGCAGCACCAGGTCGCGCGCCTGCGCCGTGATGCGCAGGGACGCGGCCACGTGGTCGACCAGGTCGGGCAGCGAAAAGTCTACCAGTTCCAGTTCGGTGGCGCCTTTTTCCAGCTTGGCCGTGTCGAGTATGTCGTTGAGCAGTTCGAGCAGGGAACGCGCCGACTGGCGCACCGTGCCCAGGTGGCGGCGCTGCAGGCTGTCAAGGGCGGTCCCCAGCAGCACTTCCGTAAAGCCGATGATGGCGTTCATCGGCGTGCGGATCTCGTGGCTCATGTTGGCCAGGAAGCTGGTCTTCGATTCGGCGGCCAGCTCGGCGCGGTCTTTTGCCGCGCGCAGGTTTTCCTGCATGGCGCGCCGCTCGCTGACGTCGGTGGCCAGCTTGACTACCTTGAACGGCTTGCCGTCCGTGTTGAGGATCGGGTTGTACGAGGCCTGTATCCATATTTCCCGACCCGCCTTGTCGATGCGCTTGTACTCGCCCGTGTTGAATTGACCCTGCGCCAGCTGCTGCCAGAACGCGATGTAATCCGGCGAGGTCACGTAGCCCGGTTCGCAGAAGATGCTGTGGTGCAGGCCCAGCACATCGTCGAGCTGGTAGCCGACCAGGTCGAGGAAGTTCTGGTTGGCTGCCAGGATGCGCCCCTGCAAGTCGAACTCGATGACCGCCGTCGCGCGCGAGATGGCCGTCACCTTGCCCTCATATTCGGCGTTGCGCAATTCACTTTCCGTGATGTCGAGGATGACACCGTCGATCCAGCGCACCACGCCGTCGTTATCGAGTACGGGGCCGCTGCTTTCGCGCACCCAGCGCTCGCGCCCGTCGCGGTGCAGCATGCGGTAGACGTTCTCGAAGTCGCGCTTCTCGCCTGCCGCCTGCACGCAGGTGTCGTTGACGCGCTGGCGGTCATCCGGGTGGACGAGGTCGAACAGCCTGACCCTGCCCTCGGTGAAGTCCTGCGGCATCCAGCCTGTCAGGTTGAAGACGGCGTCGCTGATGAAAATCATCTTCCATTCAGGCGCGAAGCTGCAGTGGAAGGATACGCCGGGGATATTGCGGATCAGGGTGCGGTACTGGCGCTCGCTGTCCTTCAGCGCCTGCTCCATGCTGCGCGAAGAGCGCATGTCCGTGACAAAAGCTACGAACAGCGGCTGGCCCGGGGTGTCGATCTTGCCGATCGCCACGCGCATGGGCAGCACGGCGCCATCCTTGTTGCAGCCATCGATTTCGCGTCCGCTGTCGAGGATGCGCGAGGCGCCCGTTTCCAGGTAGTCGCGCAGATAGCCCTCGTACGCGGCCGCATCGGACCGCTGCAGCAGCACGCTGGCGTCGCGCCCCACGATCTCGGCTTCGCTCCAGCCAAACAGGCTTTCTGCGGCGGGATTGAAGGAGCGCACCTTGCCCTGGCCATCGATGGTGATCAAGCCATCGGCCGCCGTATCAACGATGGCGCGCAGGCGCGATTCGCTGGCGCTGGCATGGCGCAGCAATTGGCGGTAGCGCAGCAAGCCGTTCGCGGCGACCACGAAGACGGTCAGGGTGACGGTAATCAGGGCCACGGCCAGGGCCACGAACGACGCCTGTACCGTAATCGTGTTGTCGCCTGCCGTGGGTGTGCCGGAAAAACGCGCCGCCAGCATGCCCGTGTAATGCATGCCGGAAATGGCCAGACCCATGACGACACTGCTGACCAGCAGCGCGGTCAGCGGACTGAGGCGCTGGCACAAGGCGCTCAGGCCGAAGCGTATCCACAGCGCCAGCATGGCCATGACGACAGCCACCAGCAGCGACAGCGCGAACAGCCACGGCTGGTACTGCAGGGTTAGCGAGGTCTGCATGGCGGCCATGCCGCTGTAATGCATGGAACCGATGCCAACACCGACGAGCACGCCGCCCACCACCAGTTGGCGCCAGTTGATGCTCGGACGCGCCAGCAAATGCAGCGCCACCCACGAAGCGGCCACGCCGGGCAGCATGGACAGCAGGGTCAGGCTGGGGTCGAAGGAGACGCGCGTGCAGATGTCGAAGGCCAGCATGCCAATGAAGTGCATCGACCAGATGCCGCCGCCGAGCGCGATGGCACCCGTGATGATGGCCGTCTGGCGCTGGAAGCCGCGCTCGCTGGTGCGCGCCATGCCGGCGATCTGCAGGGCCATGAACGAGGCAAAGACGGCGATGCCGATGGAAAACAGCACCAGCCCGACGTTGTGCGTGCCATAGATGTAGGGCATGGAATCGGTCGAGACGGCAAAGATGGAACTCAGCATTTTGTCGTGAACTACATAAAGTGAAACGTGACGTCGCAAAACATGACAGCGCACCGCGCCTGCGCCCGGCTTTTTAGCAAAGCGGCAACACAGCGAAAATGACAACGGTAGCAGTCGACCAGGGCAAGGCTCGGTCATCACGCCCGCGCCTGCCGCGCGGGGGAAAGATGCTATTTCAGACAGAAAAAGCGGTATGCGTGCGAACTCTGGCGCGGATAACTGGCCGCCAGCGTGACGATGATTTTTTTTAAGAAGATTGAGTATAGTTGCTTTACGAAAATATTCATAGGACTTCTGCAATCTAATTATCAAAAATACCAGCTATTGCGGCGTCGATGCGACAATGACCAGCCCCGCCTACACGTGCGGCCAACGCGCGCGGATGGCTGCGGATTGCTGGCTGGGCGCTCCGGCCGACTCGCTGACAGGGATACCTGCAAGTGTGCAGCGGCGACTGAGTTCGTCTTTGATCTGGTGCAGCGACCAGCGCTGCGGCACGGGCAAGTCCAGGCCCACCACGCGGATCAGCGGGCAGTCCTCGAGGTTGGTGTAGAGCAGCAGCTCCACGCGCGCCAGCGGTGGCGCCGCCCGGTAGACCTGCAGCGCGCCTGCATACGTGACCACTTCCAGGCGCTGCAGCTGCGCCAACTCCAGCTGCACGCTTTTATCCCAGCCCGGCAAGCGCCGCGCCTGGCGCCGCAGCAACAGTCCTGCATCGTTCAGTTCCACATGGAAGAGCAGAGCGCGTCCGGGATAAAATACCAGGCCCGCAAACCAGGCGGCCAGCGCCAGCGGACCGAACAACACTGCCTCGCCCGCATACGACACGTCGCGCCAGACGGCTTGCCCGATAAAGGCAAGGATCAGGGCACAGCCGGCCGGCAGCACGCTGCGCCACAACACGGGGTGCAAGTTTTCCATCAGCGCGGCCTCGGCTGCGGCATCCTCGGCTGGCGCAAAGCGCATCCACTCCGCGCGTGCCCCTTTCAGCCTGGGCGCCGGCGGCGCACTCAAGCGTTTGCCGCCAGCATGCTGCGGAACCACGCCAGTTGCTCGCGCGTCAGGTAATTGGCGCCATCGCCATGCAGGAGGACGATTTCGATCTCGGCTGGAATCGACGCGAGCAGCTGCGCGCCCGTGACGGGAATATGGGGAAAGGCGATGCCGGCCAGGAAAGCTGGCTCCTGCGCCACCGTCACGCAGCGGCGCTCGGGATTGGGCGACGGCACGAGGAACAGGTCGATCTGCTCGCTTTGTCCGCCGATGACGACGTGCAATTGGGCGGCCAGCAGTTCGGGCAGGATCAGCTCGATGTTATTCTCGGCGCGCGATTGCTGGAAAGCGCTTTTCAGGGGCGTGAGGACTGGTGTGGCGGACATGGTAACGGTAAAAAATGGAGACGGCGGCAGTGTAGCAGAGGCGCCGCGAGGGACGCGCTCTGCAAGCAAAGCCTTTACATCTTGTAGTTCAGTGTAACGAGCACGCTGCGCGGCACGCCATAGCGTTCCAGCCCGCCAGACCAGGAATAGCCGAGCGCCTGGTAGTAGCGGCGGTCGAGCACATTGTCGACATTCACGCGCAGTTGCAGCTGTTCGCTGAAACGGTAGCCGGACGTCAGGCCGACGATGGCGTAGCCGCCCTGCTGGGTCAGGTAAGCCGTGTCGCGCCGGTAGATCTTGTCCTGCGCGTAGACCGAGGCGCCCAGATTCCATCTGGCCAGGCTGCCGCTCAGTTGCACATTCGTGTACAGCTTGAACAATTGCTTCGGTTCATCCGTGGCGATGCGCTGGCCGATGTTGTCGGCCACACTATCTTTCGTGTACTTAGCCAGCACATAGGTGTAGCCGCCAGCGATCTGCCAGCCCGGCAATGGCGAACCTGCCAACTGCAAGTCGATGCCTTCGCTTTGCACCTGCCCGGCCGCACGGGCGCAGTAGATGGCGCCGCCCGTGGGGCAATTGAGCTCATCGGTCATGGCGCGGTTGTTTTGCCGGATGCGGAACAGTGCGCCGCTGGCATTGAGCCTGCCGCCGAAATATTCGCCCTTGACGCCCACTTCCAGGTTGCTGCCACTCAAAGGCGGCAAGGTATTGCCGCGCACATCGAGCACGCTTTGCGGCTGAAAGATTTGCGTGCCGCTCGCATACATGGAATGATGCTGATCCAGATCATAGACCAGGCCAGCGTACGGCGTAAACTTCGCGTTTTCCGTCAGGTCGCGACGCCACGTCGGGTTGGTGGCATACCAGCCCGTAACGTCCTGCGCATACCAGCCGAAGCGCCCGCCCACCACCAGGCGCAGCGGATCGGCCAGGCTGAAGTTGCCCGCCGCATACACACCCTTCTCGTCCGTCTTGCGGCCCCAGTTATACGGCTCGAACGGCGCGCCGCGCATGGAGTAGGCGCGCGGATTCCAGTGACGGATGTCGATCACGCGTGTTTGCGCGCCGTCCCAGCTCTGTGCCGCGTCCGAATCATCATGGCGGTAGCTGGCGCCCACGATGACATCGTGCTGGCGGCCGAACCAGGTGACGGGGCCGCTCAAGCGCCAGTCGGCCACCACTTGTTGCGTGTTGTACTTCCAGCCCGTTTCCGACTGCCTCAGCAGAGACGTTTCGCCCTCGATGCGGCTATTCGTCGTGTTGCGCGTCGCTGACGAGGCATCGATATGCGTGATGGCGAAACGGCTGCGCCAACCCTTGTCGAGCCGCGTTTCCAGGTCGGCGAAGACGACGTTGTTGTCGCGCTTCTGGAAAGAATCGGCGTTATTCAGGAAAGTCGAGCGTGGCAAGTCCATGTGACTGCCGTCGGGCAAGGTCGGCAAGCCGACGAAGACGCCCTCGGTGCGGCTGTGCTGGCGCGAAAAACCGATGCCGGCCGTGGTGGACGGCGTCAAGTCCGCTTCGACGATCGCATACACGGTGCCGTTGCTGTTGTTGACGACATCGACAAAGCTGTCGCTGTCGCGCCAGCTGGCCGCCACCCGCCCGCGCACGCTGCCCGAGGCGTTCAGGGCATTGCTGGCGTCGAGCGTCCCTTGCCGCTCCTTCCAGCTGCCCAGGTGCAAGGAAGCATTCAGCAGGGGCGTTGCCGTGGGGCGCTTGCGTATCATGTTGATGCTGCCAGACGGCGCGCCCGCCCCTTCCATCAGCCCGGTGGCGCCGCGCACCACTTCCACGCGGTCATACATCAGCATGTCGGCGGAAACGTTGCGCTCATTAAAACCCGTGACATCGAGCGGCAAGCCATCGACATTCACGTGGCTCAAGGCAAAGCCCCGGGCAAAATACGTGGTTTCCTGGTCGGACACGCCCTGCGTCTTGCCATACAGGCCGGGCGTGGCGCGCGCCACGTCCTGCAAGGTGCTCAGGTCGAAATCTTCCATTTGCTGGCGCGAAATCACACTCACCGTTTGCGGCGTGTGGCGCTGCGACAAGTTCAAGCCCGTGGCCGTCGTCATATTGCCCGAGGTATAGAGTCCCGTGCCTTCCGTGGCGCCGTCCGCCTCGGCGCTGACGAGCACGGCGGGCATGCTGACCAGGCCGCCATCGGCCCTGCCGTCATCGATCTTGCGCAACAGATAATTGCCGCTGCCGCCGTCCGCAACTTCCAGGCCGCTGCCCTGCAGCAGTTTTTGCAGGCCGGCGGCAACGCCATGGCGCCCCTGCAAGCCAGGCGTCGCCATGTTGTCGAGCGCCACGCCCTGGGTGGACAGGTTGATCCCGGCGGCGATGGCAAACGTGGATAGCGCATGGCGCAGGCTGCCGGCAGGAATGTTGTAGTCGTGCGCCGTGGCAGCCGGGCTGGCCTCGGCCGCCAACGCCACCTGCGCCAAGCCGGTGCTGGCGGTGCCCATGGCGAGCAGCAATACCAGCGCGGCGCGCACGGCGCCGGTGGTGGGATGGAGCGTCATGCGTACTGTCGTAAAGTTGCGGTGCTGCGTAGCCATGTGGACCCTTTCGATCGTCGGATTGTTCGTTCTCTACTTGATATGACGAAGCAATCCGGAAAAAGGGACAGGCCAGTGGAAAATAATGGCGTCAGGCCGCCTCGACACTGATCCAGTAGCGCGTGCGGCGCGCCAGCCGGATCGGCAAGGTGCGCTGCAGCAAGAGCAGGATATTGTCCGGGTCCTTCAGCTGGAAAATGCCGTCCACGGGCATGGCGGCCAAGGCCGGATCGCAGCGGATGATGCCGTAGCGGTAGCGCGCCACCTGTTCGAGCACTTCGGCCAGCGGCATGCGCTCGGCGACCAGCACACCCTGCAACCAGCCGGCAGCGTGCGGCCCCAGCGGCGTCAAGGGGGAAACGACACGATCATCGAAACTGCCCTGCCGACCCGCATTGACCCTGCACAAGGCGCCGGGCGCCTGCGCTGGCCGAATTTCGACGGCGCCCTCGCTCACGCCCACCTGCGTGCGCGGCGCCAGTACGCTGCCGCCCTGGCGCACGCTAAAGTGCGTGCCCAGCGCGCGCACGGCACCATTGCAACTGCGCACGAGGAAGGGACGCGCCGGCACAGCTGCGTCGCGCCCCGTGGCGACATGGATCTCGCCGGCATGCAACTCAAGCAGCCGCAATGCCGCACCGTAATGCACATCGATGGCCGTATCCGTATTGAGCACCAGTTGCGTGCCGTCGGGCAATGTCATGTGGCGGATTTCACCCCTGGCCGTGCGGATGGCCGCGCGCCATGCTTGCCAGCCTTGCCAAGGTCGCGACTGGCTGGCCAGCCACAGGGCGGGCCCGGCCGCGATCAACCCGGCCAGGCCGTAGAGCACGGCACGCCGCTGTGGCGACTGCGGCGCCCCGTCCGCCGCCTGGCGCAGCGCGGGCGGCACGCTGGCCAGGGTGCTGCACACCAGCTCGGCCCGCTTCCACGCCGTGTCGTGCGCGGGATCGCTGGCGCGCCAGGCCTGGAACGCACGCTGCTCGTCGGGGTTCAAGGGGCCTGCATGAAGACGCACCAGCCATTGCGCCGCCGCGCGCGCGGCGCGCGGGTCGATAGCGGCGTTCACAGGACCAGCAAGATGCAGCGTTCAAACGCCTGCACCATGTAGCGCTTGATGCTGCGCTCGCTTACGGCCAGGCGCCGGGCGATGTCCCCGTAAGCCAGGCCATCGACATGGGCCAGCAGGAAGGCGCTGCGCACCAGCGGCGGCAAGCCGTCGAGCATGGCATCGATGCGCTGCAAGGCCTCCAAGACCAGCAAACGTTCTTCCGGCGACTGCATCAGCAGATCGGGCTGCTGCGCCAGGGTTTCCAACCACGCCTGCTCCAGCGATACGCGCCGGTAATGGTCGATCAGCAAGCGCTGCGCCACGGTGGTCAGGTAGGCGCGCGGTTCGCGTACGGTGTGCCGGCCCTCTGGCGGCGCCGTCAGCAGACGCACGAAAGTATCGTGCGCCAGGTCGGCCGCATGGTCGGCGCACTGCAGCTTGGCGCGCAGCCAGCGCATCAGCCAGCCATGGTGATTACTGTAAATGACTGCGATCGATTCGCTGGACTGCGCAATGTTCACGATGGACTCCTGCGCAGCAAGCGACAAGGTGGAGGGTTGGCGATAGCGGGGCGACAGCACCACCCAACTGAGAATAATTCTCATTATCGCAAACTCTGCGCGCCCGCGTCAATGCCGGCACCTGCCCGCACCCGGAAATTGTTGCTTCAGCCTGCGTGGCAAGCCTGTCGCGCGCCCATCATGAATACGGCACGCCGGCAGTCCAATGAAGGCGACGGTTCAGGCCAGCGTGCGTTTCGCAGGCTTTGCGGCCAGCACGAAGGGAATGGCAAGCGGACCCAAAAAAACCACGAGGATGGCCCTGACTGCAGTCGTTTTCAAGGAACGGCGCTTGGCAAGGTAGAGGCAAACGAAGGCCGACAGAGACCAGATCAGGGCCGGCAGGTAGGTAGTCATCATGCGCTCCGGGTGCGCCTAGCAAGGCAGGGAAACCATGCTGACACGGAAACGTGGCCACCGCAACGGCAGATTGGGCATCTGCCATTGCGGTGGCCGACCAAGCGCCACTTTTTCAGCCATTCTTAAGACTGTGAGCGGCTGTCGGCCAGTGATACGGTCAGTGCTGGCCGATCTTCATGATTTTCAGTGCATTCGTACCGCCCACCTTGCCCATGGGCTCGCCCCAGGTCAGCACGACGGTATCGCCCTTGGTGACGACCTTATGCTCCACCAGCAAGTCTTCCGCCTGCTGCAAGACCTTGTCGCGGTCCGTGCCGGAGGTCAGTTCCAGGGTGCTGACGTTGCGGTACAGGGCCAGCTTGCGGCGCGTGCCCACGCTGGGGGTCAGCGCGACGATGGGGATGTCGATGTTGCAGCGGCTCATCCACAGTGCCGTGGAACCCGATTCCGTCAGGGTGGCAATCGCCTTCACCCGCAGGTGGTGGGCCGTAAACAGGGCGCCGTAGGCGATCGACTGGTCGATGCGCGAGAACGTGGCATTGAGGAAATCGGCGTCCAGCTTGCAGGTATCCCATTTTTCCGCGTCCAGGCAGATGGCGGCCATGGCTTCCACCGTTTCGATCGGATAGCGGCCCGAGGCCGTTTCCGCCGACGTCATGACGGCGTCCGTTCCATCGAGCACGGCATTGGCCACGTCGGACACTTCGGCGCGCGTCGGCACGGCGTTGACGATCATCGATTCCATCATCTGCGTGGCCGTGATCGCCAGTTTGTTTGACGCGCGCGCCATCTTGATCATGCGCTTTTGCAAGGCCGGCACGGCCGCATTGCCCACTTCCACGGCCAGGTCGCCACGCGCCACCATGATGCCGTCGGAGGCATCGAGGATTTCTTGCAGCGCAGGAATGGCTTCCGCCCGTTCGATCTTGGCGATCATCATCGGCTTGTGGTCCCACGCTTCGCCGGCAATATTGGCCAGCTGGCGCGCCATGACCATATCGGTGGCGTTTTTCGGGAAGGACACGGCCACGTAATCGGCCTGGAAGCTCATCGCCGTCTTGACGTCTTCCATGTCTTTCGCCGTCAGGGCCGGCGCCGACAAGCCGCCGCCCTGGCGGTTGATGCCCTTGTTGTTCGACAATTCGCCGCCGATTTTCACGGTCGTGTGAATTTCGCTGCCGACGACTTTATCCACCGTCAGGACGATGAGGCCATCGTTGAGCAGCAGCACGTCTGCCGTGCGCAAGTCGCGCGGCAATTCCTTGTAGTCGAGGCCGCATCGCTCGATGTTACCCAGCTCGCCGTTCTCGCCCCACTTCGCGTCGAGAATGAAGGAAGCACCGTTTTCCAGGAAAATCTTGCCTTCTTCAAACTTGCCGACGCGGATCTTCGGACCTTGCAAGTCAGCCATGATGGCCACTTCGCGGCCACACAGGGCCGCCGCTTCACGCACCATGCGGGCGCGGTCGATATGGTCTTGCGCCTTGCCATGCGAAAAGTTCAGGCGCACGACATCGACGCCGGCCTTGAACATGCGGACCAGGGTCTCGACATCGTTCGAGGCGGGGCCGATGGTGGAAACGATCTTGGTGGCGCGTTGCTGTACTTGCATGGTCATGTTGTGCTGCTTTCTATGAATAAGTTACTACAAGGGCCAGCCTTGTGGGCCGGCCGTCCTGGTGCGCTGGATCAGCGGCGGTTCTTTCTTACTTGGCCGCCATCAAGGCAACCGTGGTGTCGAGCATGCGGTTCGAGAAACCCCATTCGTTGTCATACCACGACGATACTTTCACCAATCGGCCCGACACCTTGGTCAGGGTCGAGTCAAAATTCGACGAAGCGGGGTTGTGGTTGAAGTCGACCGAGACCAGCAGTTCGGTCTGGTAAGTCAGTATGCCTTTCAGGGCGCCTTCCGACGCGGCCTTCATCAGGGCATTGACTTCTTCCACAGTAGTGTCGCGCTTGGCGATGAAGGACAGGTCGACCAGCGAAACGTTGATGGTCGGCACGCGGATGGCGAAGCCGTCCAGCTTGCCATTGAGTTCAGGCAGCACCAGGCCAACGGCCGCAGCCGCGCCCGTCTTGGTCGGGATCATGCTCATGGTGGCCGAACGGGCGCGACGCAAGTCTTCATGCATCACGTCGCTCAATACCTGATCATTCGTGTAGGAATGCACCGTCGTCATCAGGCCCGATTCGATGCCGATGGCGTCGTTGAGCGGTTTCACTAATGGCGCGAGGCAATTCGTCGTGCATGAGGCATTGGAAATCACGATATCCGACGCTTTCAGCACATGCTGGTTCACGCCAAACACGATGGTGGCGTCCACGTCCTTGCCGCCAGGTGCGGAGATGATGACTTTTTTTGCCCCGCCCTTCAGGTGGGCCGAGGCTTTTTCCTTGGTGGTGAAGAAACCCGTGCATTCGAGCACCACGTCGACACCGAGTTCGCCCCAGGGTATCAAAGCCGGATCGCGCTGCGCGAAGACGCGGATGCGGTCGCCATTGACTATCATATTATCGCCATCGATGGTGACGACGCCGGGAAACTTGCCGTGCACCGTGTCGTAGCGCGTCAAATGCGCGTTCGAATTGGCATCGCCGAGGTCGTTGATGGCGACGATGTCGATATCCTGCTGCTTGCCGCCTTCGTAAAACGCACGCAAGACATTGCGGCCGATGCGGCCATAGCCATTGATGGCAACTTTGATGGTCATGCTGTCTCCTTGATATTGTTTAAGCAACTCATTTAACCACTGTTACGCAAGCCCGCAGCGATACCGTTGATCGATAAATGGATGCCCGTGCGGGCCGCTGCATCTTGTTTGCCTTCGCGGAAGCGTTTCAACAACTCCACCTGCACGTGATTGAGCGGATCGATATACGGGAAACGGTTACGTATCGAACGCTGCATCAACGGGTTGGCTTGCTGCAACTCTTGCTGGCCCGTGATCAGTTTCAAGGCATCGAGCGTGGCCGCGTACTCGGTGCGGATGCGCGTAAAAATGGCGTCGCGCAAGGCCTTGTCCTTGACCAGTTCCGCATACTTGCCGGCGATGGCGATGTCGCTCTTGGCCAGCACCATATCCATGTTCGACAGCAGGGACGTGAAGAAGGGCCAGTCCGTGTACATGCCGCGCAGCACGTCCGCGCCGTCCGCCGGATGGGCGGCCAGGTAAGCTTGCACGGCGGAACCGAAGCCGAACCAGCCCGGCAGCATCAAGCGGCATTGGGCCCAGCTCAAGACCCAGGGAATGGCGCGCAAGTCCTCGATGGACGTGGATTTCTTGCGCGAGGCGGGACGGCTGCCGATATTGAGCGCGGCAATTTCCGCGATCACCGTCGATTCCCAGAAATACTGTTCAAAGCCGTCCGTGCCATACACGAGGTCGCGGTAAGCGTTCAGTGCCGTGCCCGACAGCTCTTCCATGGCGGCAAGATGGCCCGCGCCGGCCGAGGCCTTCGGTTGCAGCTGAGCCTGCGGCAGCAAGGTCGACTGGATGGTGGCGGCCACCAGCACTTCCAGGTTGCGGCGCCCCACTTCCGGATTCGCATACTTGGCCGTGATGACTTCGCCCTGCTCCGTCAAACGGATCTGTCCCTGCACGGCGCCCGCTGGCTGGGCCAGGATGGCTTCGTAGCTGGGGCCGCCGCCGCGGCCGACCGAACCGCCACGCCCGTGGAACAAGCGCAGCTTGATCTGGTATTCCTTGAAGACCGTCACCAGCTCGATCTCGGCTTTGTAGAGTTCCCAGCCGGACGTGAGGAAGCCGCCATCCTTGTTGCTGTCCGAATAGCCGAGCATGACTTCCTGCTGGTCCGCGCGCGACGCCAGCAAGCCCCGGTAGAACGGCAAGCCGAAGGCGCGCGCCATGATGGCGGGCCCGGCGCGCAAGTCGTCGATCGTTTCGAACAGGGGAATGATGTTGACATCCACTTCGCGGCTGTCCTGGCGCAGCAAGCCCACTTCTTTCAGCAGCAAGGCCACTTCCAGCAAGTCCGAGACGCTGGCCGCCTTCGAAATGATGCAGTTGGGCACCGATTCGCGGCCATATTTGACGTGGGCTTCGCGCACGGCGCGGAAAATGTCGAGTTCGGACGTCGTTTCCTCGGAATACTGCGCATACGGCGACGTCAGCAGGCGTGGCGACTCCAGCTCGGCCAGCAGCACGGCGATGCGCTGCTCTTCATCGAGGTCCAGGTAGACCAGGCCCGGCTGCGCGCCCGCAAACAGTTCGCCCACGACGCGCTCGTGCACGTCGGAATTCTGGCGCAAATCGAGCGGCGCCAGCGAGAAACCGAAGACCTTGACGGCGCGGCGCAACTGGCGCAGCCGGCCACGTGCCAGCGCGCGCAAGCCATTGCTGACCAGCGAATGCTGGACCACGTCCAGGTCGGCCAGCAATTCAAAGGCCGCAGCGTAGGGTTGCACGCCATCGGCTTGCTTGCCCTTGCCGCACAAGGCGACGCGCGTGGCCTCCAGGCGCGCATGGATGCCATGCAGGGCGCGGCGGTACGGTTCGTCGACGCGGTGCGGCGACGCATCGGCCGAACGTTCCGCCAGTGCGCGCAAGGGTTCGCTGCAGGCGTTCAGTATTTGCGCCAGCGACAGTTGCGAAGCGAGCTTGCGCAATTCGCCGAGGTAAAAGTCGAGTACCTTGTCGGCCTGCGTTTGCAGGGTGCTGCGCAAGATGTCGGCCGTCACAAACGGGTTGCCGTCGCGGTCGCCGCCTATCCAGCTGCCGACCTTCATGAAATTGGGCAATTCGGCATCTTCCCAGCGGGCGTCGCGCTGGGCCAACATCGTTTCCAGCGAGGAATACAGTTTCGGCAATTCGCGCAAGATCGTGTGGTCGTAGAATGACAGGCCATTGGCCACTTCATCCATGACAGACAGCTTGCTGGTGCGCAGCAAACGC
Organism: Janthinobacterium sp. UMAB-56; assembly: GCF_900095265.1. GTDB lineage: Bacteria > Pseudomonadota > Gammaproteobacteria > Burkholderiales > Burkholderiaceae_D > Janthinobacterium. The sequence continues at coordinate 241,392 of NZ_LT607654.1, forward strand.
GTCTGCCACAGGGTGACGATGCCGCGACCCAGCGCCTCTTCGTTTTGCTCGGCTTCTTCCGGCGTCATTTGCACGCGGTCGCGCTCGCTCAACAGGCGGGCGATGGCCATCTGGCAATTCTGGATACTCTTGCGCTGCACTTCCGTCGGATGCGCCGTGAAGACGGGGCTGACGAAGGCATCTTCAAAGAACGATGCCAGCGCATCGGCCTTGCCCGCGTCGAACACATTGCCGACAGCATGGCTGAGGCTACCCTGGCGCGGCGGCGAACCGGCGATCAAATGGGCGCGCGTGCGGCGGATGTGGTGTTGGTCTTCCGCAATATTGGCCAGCAGCGAGAAATAGCTGAAGGCGCGCGTCAATTGCGTGGTTTCTTCCTGGGACAGCGCTTGCAGCGCGTCCGACAGCTGCGCGCGCGCCGCAACATCATTGTCGCGGCGGAAACGGATGGCCAGCTGGCGCACATGTTCGATGCGCTCGAAGGCGGGGTCGCCCAGATGGTTGCGGATGGCGTCGCCCAGCAGACGGCCCAACTGGCGGATATCGCTGCTCAGCAGCTCGTCTTTCACTTCATTCATTTGCATGGTATTCATTTCCTGGGGCGGCCACGCCGGCACCGCACAGATTGCGTAGTACGCGCTCCCCGGCCCGGGAAACGCCCATCGTCCAATTTGTAGTAAATTTACCTTATTGTCTCACCATTTTCTTGATTTGCATCCATAAAAAACCTATCCAAAGGGCAACAAGGGCTTGCAAGCTGTTTGCCAGGGCAACAATATGAAAATTTACTACGCATTTAAGCGAAAGGCAATCAACTTTTGTCTTTCAAGGCTGAAAAGTGACGCCGCAACCCACAGGGCCAGACGCGCTCCTGTATGCTGGCGGATGAAACAAGGATGTAATCCACATCTTTATAAGCGAACCCCATGCGACTGACTGCCTATACCGACTATACCCTGCGCACCCTGATGTATCTGGGCGTGCACCGCGACCGCCTCGTGACCATACAGGACATCGCCGACCTGCATTCAATTTCAAAGAATCATTTGATGAAGGTGGTACACCAACTGGGCCTGTCTGGCATCGTGGAAACGGTGCGCGGGAGGAATGGCGGCCTGCGCCTGGCGCGCGAGCCGGCCGAGATCAATATCGGCGCCGTGGTGCGCGAGACGGAGAATGATTTCTTCATGGCCGAGTGCTTTAGCCAGGAAAACAATACCTGTCCGCTGACGCCGGATTGCCTGTTGAAGGCCAAGCTGGGCCAGGCCACGGCTGCCTTCCTTGCCGTGCTCGACACGGTGACCCTGGCAGCCATCCTTGAACCCGCAGGCCACGCGCCTGCGCTGGCGGCAGGCGTGATTCCCCTGCATCTGGCCAAGTAGGCGCCTCCCACTGTGCGCTAAAAACAACAATGCCCGGCAAGCCGGGCATTGTTTTCTTCAGTAACCCACTACACCATCAATGCGCGCTGGCACCGGAGGCGCCGATGCCCGTCTCCGAACGCATTTCCTGCGCTTCGTAACCGGCGCGGTCGATGCGCGCGCGCGGGCTCTTGTCGAGCACCGAGAACAGCCAGATGCCGACAAAGCCTGCCGTCATCGAGAACAGCGCCGGCGAGGCGTAAGGGAATAGCGCTGCCGGATGACCGAGCACGTCGACCCACACGGACTTCGACACCACCGTCAGCGCGACGGCCGTCGTCAAGCCCAGGAAGCCGCCGATGGTGGCGCCCCGCGTGGTGCAGTCTTTCCACAGCACCGACATGAACAGCACGGGGAAGTTGGCCGAGGCGGCGATGGCGAAGGCCAGTGAGACCATGAAGGCGATGTTCTGCTTCTCGAAAGCGATGCCCAGCACCACGGCGATCATGCCCAGAATGATCGTCGTCACGCGCGACACTTTCAATTCATTGGCGCCCGTCGCCTTGCCCTTCTTGATGACGGTGGCATACAGATCGTGCGACACGGCCGAGGCGCCCGACAGGGTCAAACCGGCCACGACGGCCAGGATGGTGGCAAACGCGACAGCCGACATGAAGCCGAGGAAGACATTGCCGCCGACGGCCTTGGCCAGGTGCACGGCTGCCATGTTGTTACCGCCAAGCAACTTGCCTGCCGCATCCTTGAACTCGGGATTGGTGCTCACCAGCACGATGGCGCCAAAGCCGATGATGAAGGTCAGGATGTAGAAGTAGGCGATCCAGGTGGTGGCCCAGAACACGGATTTACGCGCTTCCTTGGCGCTTGGTACCGTGAAGAAACGCATCAGGATGTGCGGCAGGCCGGCCGTGCCGAACATCAGCGCCATGCCGAAGGAGATGGCCGAGATCGGGTCCTTGATGAAGGAACCGGGGCCCATGATGGCTTCCTTGGTGGCATGCACGTCCACCGCCTTGGCGAACAGTGCTTCCGGGCTGAAGTTGAATTGCGCCAGCACGGCGAGCGCCATGAAGGTAGCGCCGCCCAGCAGCATCACTGCCTTGATGATTTGCACCCAGGTGGTGGCCGTCATGCCGCCAAACAGCACGTAGATCATCATCAAGGTACCGACCAGGACGACGGCGATCCAGTATTCCAGGCCGAACAGCAGCTTGATCAGCTGGCCCGCGCCCACCATCTGCGCGATCAGGTAAAAAGCCACCACGACCAGGGTGCCGGAAGCCGAGAAGATGCGGATCGGCGCCTGCTTGAAGCGGTAGGCGGCCACGTCGGCAAAGGTGTAGCGCCCCAGGTTGCGCAAGCGCTCTGCCATCAGGAAGGTGATGACGGGCCAGCCGACGAGAAAGCCGATGGCGTAGATCAGGCCATCGTAGCCGTTCAGGAAGACGGCGGCGGAAATGCCGAGGAAGGAAGCGGCCGACATATAGTCGCCCGCAATGGCCAGGCCATTCTGGAAGCCCGTGATGCCGCCGCCGGCCGTGTAGAAATCGGAGGCCGACTTGGTCTTCTTGGCCGCCCACTTGGTGACAAACAGGGTGAAGATGACGAAGACGGCGAACATGGTGATCGCCGTCCAGTTGGTGGGCTGCTTGACTGCCTGGCCAAGGTCGGCGCCGGCCGCCAGCACGCTGTTGCTGGCGCCCGCCAGCATGGCCAAGGCTGCCAGGCAGGAAAATTTGCGTTGCATCGATGCGCTGCGACTCATGCCTGCACCCGCGCTTGAATGGCTTGCGTCAAGTCGTCGAATTGCTTGTTGGCGCGGCGCACATAGATGCCGGTGATCACCACGGTAAACACGATGACGAACAGGCCGATCGGCATGCCCCAGGTCATCACGCCGGTGCCCGTTTTAGTGGCAAGGAATTCCTTGTCGAAGGCGATGAGCAGGATGTAGCCGTAATACACCAGCATCATCAGGCCCGTCAGCGCCCAGCCAAAGCGCGAGCGCACCCTGACGAGCTTGTGGTAGTTGGGGTCACTCTTGATTTTTTGAACCAGATCGTCATGCATGATGTTGCCTCCTGTTATGTAAACGCGTGCTCTTTTGTGCGAGCTTGGATTCACAGTACAGCGCGAGACTTACCCGCCCCTTACGGCAGCGGTTTTTTCTCGCAGCAGCAACACAAGGCAGGCAAGGTCAGTTCAACGCGGCTGCCGGGCCGAAGAATTCATGGTGCGTCTGCTGTTCCGGCACGCCCAGCTCGCGCAAGTATCGCTTGACGGCCCGCATGAACGGCTGCGGCCCCAGGAAGTAGGCATCGACGTCGCGCGAGGCCGGCAGCCACTGCCCCAGCCTTTCTTTATCGAGCAAGCCGACAGCATCGGGCGCGTCTTGTTCGCCAGCATGTTCGGCGTAGCAGTAATAGCGCTGCAACTGCGGGTGCTGCGCGGCCAATGCGTCGATCTGCGCGCGAAACGCATGCACGCCCTGCTTGCGCGCCGCGTGGATGAAATGCACGGGACGCTTGCCGCGCAGGGCCGCCGTCAGCATGGCCAGGGTGGGCGTGATGCCCACGCCGCCGCTGATCAGTACCAGCGGCTTGTCGCTATCCGTCAGCACGAAGTCGCCCGAAGGCGGCGTCAGCTGCACCGTGTCGCCCGCCTGCACATGGTCGTGGAAGAAATTGGACACCTTGCCGCCCTGCTCACGCTTGATGCTGATGCGGTAAGTCTGGCCATTGCTGGCGGCGGACAAGGAATACTGGCGGCGCATGGGCACGCCATCGACGCTGGCCAGCACGCCGATATATTGACCTGGTGCGAAGTCGAGCACAGGCTGTTCATCGGCGGGCGCCAGCAGAAAGGACGTGATCTCCTCGCTTTCCAGCGTCTTGCTGCGCACGAGAAAATCGCGCGCACCGCTCCAGCCGCCAGGTGCGGCGGCCTGCGCCTTATAGATGCGCCCTTCTTCGCCTGCCAGGATGTCGGCCAGCTGGCCATAGGCCGCGCCCCAGGCGTCGATGACGGCGTCGCTTGCCACCTCGGCCCCCAGCACTTCGCGGATGGCTTGCAGCAGGCTGGCGCCCACCAGCCGATAGTGCTCGGCGCGGATCTGCAGGGCCACGTGCTTGTTGACGATGGTGGCCACCAGGTCGCCCAGCGCGGCAAGCTTGTCGATGTTCTTGGCATACATCAGCACGCCATTCGCCAGCGCGCGCTGCTGGTCGCCGCTGTGCTGGTGCGCCTGGTTAAAGTACGGCAGCACTTCGGGATGGTCGCGGAACAGATTCAGATAGAAGTGGCGCGTCAGCGCTTCACCGCCCCGCTCAAGGATGGGGACGGTGGCCGTGATGATGGTGCGTTGTTCTTGGGTCAGCATGTAAAACTCCTGTGTCTATGTATTCCAGCGGCCAGAAAAATCCAGGCAGGCGCCGGCGATGCCGTGCATCTCGTTTTCTTGCTGGCGCCCCAGCTATGCCACGCCGCAGGCTTGCTATCGAATTTATCGACAGGCACGGCGTGTTTCTCTTGTTGCGTGTTGCCAGTGTAGCGGGACTCGCCTAAACATGCAAATTAAATGCATCTTTAAAACATCCGTGCTTTCCTCGGGAATCTGGATCGACATGCGCCACTATGTGCGGCACAGAACACAAGGTACGGCCGTGCCTGCCTATAATTTATTCATCACAGCGCGGACCCGTTTGCGGGCGCGCCGCACCCTCCACTCAGCCAAGGATGAGCATGAAAAACAAGACGGGCACGGGCCAGGCGCAGCAACTGGCCGGCATCATCAACGAACACCACACGGCACTGCTGGACGGCTGGATGACCGGCCTGATTGCCCGCCTGGTGCGGCGCGACAAGATCGCGGAAAATGAGCTGCGCCAGCAGGCATCGCAATTTTTGCCCCTGCTGGCGGGCGCACTGGAAAGCGGCGACGCGTTTGACATCGAAGGCGGCGCCTGGGACGACGCGCGCCAGTTGCTGGCGGAAATATCGCAATCACGCGTGCGCCAGGGCTATTCGCCGATCGACACTGCCAGCTTCATGTTTTCCCTCAAGGAACCGCTGTTCGCCTACCTGCGCAAGGAAATCACGGCGCAGCAGCAGGAGCTGGGCGACGCCATCGTCAGTACCAGCAAATTGTTCGACGAGCTGGGCCTGCTGACCATCGCCATCTACCAGAAGGCGCGCGAACAGGTGATCTTGCGCCAGCAGCAAGAATTGCTGGAGCTGTCCACGCCCGTGGTGCAGCTGTGGCAAAACGTGCTGGCCCTGCCCCTGATCGGCACGCTCGACAGTGCCCGCACGCAGGTGGTGATGGAAAGCCTGCTGCAAAAGATCGTCGACACGGGCGCCCTGATCGCCATCATCGACATCACGGGCGTGCCGACAGTCGACACCCTGGTGGCGCAGCACCTGCTGAAAACCATCGCCGCCGCGCGCCTGATGGGCGCCGACTGCATCATCAGCGGCATCCGCCCGCAGATCGCGCAAACCATCGTGCACCTGGGCGTCAACCTGGAAGACGTGATGACCAAGGCCACCCTGGCCGACGCCTTCGTCGTGGCCCTGAAACGCACGGGTTCCAGCATCACTTACCAGCAACAGCAACACTGAGGCGCGCATGGAGAGAATCCCCATTTTACGCATGGGCCGGCTGCTGCTGGTGACGATCCAGGTGGACATGCATGACCGCCTGGCGATGACCTTGCAGGACGACCTGACCTCGCGCATCGTGACGGACCGCGCGACGGGCGTGCTGATCGATATTTCCGCGCTCGACATCGTCGACTCCTTCATCGGCCGCATGATCAGCAACACGGCAGCGATGGCGAAAATCCTCGACGCGCGCACCGTGGTGGTAGGCATGCAGCCAGCCGTCGCCATCACCCTGGTGGAACTGGGCCTGACACTGGAAGGCGTGAGCACGGCGCTGAACGTGGAGCGGGGCATCAAGCTGCTGGAACGGGACGGCGCATGCGCATGACGGGGGCGCCGTGCTAGGCGCGCAGACACCGCTGCGGGAGCAGGCCGCAGCGCAGCACATGCAGCAGACCCTGCCCCTGCACAGCGATGAAGACGTCGTGCGGCTGCGCAAGCAGGTGCGCGACAGCATGGTCGCCATGGGTTTTGGCCTGATCGAGCAGACCAAGATCATCACGGCGGCGAGCGAACTGGCGCGCAACACGCTGCGCTACGGCGGCGGCGGCGAAGCGCGCATCGCGCGCGTCTGCGACGGTGAGCGCCAGGGACTGGAACTGCGCTTTATCGATGCGGGACCGGGCATCGAGGATATTGCCCTGGCCTTGACCGATGGCTATACCAGCGGCGGCGGGCTGGGATTGGGGCTGGGTGGCGCCAGGCGCCTGGCCGACACCTTTCACATCGACACGGCGCCCGGCACGGGCACCACCGTCACCATCGCGAAATGGAAGCTGTTTTGAACCACCAGGAACCGCAGCCTGACATCCTCAGGCAAAGAAGTTTTCCCATCGGCGAACCGAGCGAGATCGCTGCGGCCCGCCGCGCCGGCAACGAACTGGCGCGCCGCATCGGCTTCGACGACGTACGCACGGGCCAGCTGGCCATCATCATCAGCGAAGCAGCCACCAACATCGTCAAGCATGCGCAGCGCGGCGAAATCCTGCTGCGCAAGGTGCTGCGCGGCGGCACCAGCGGCATCGAAGTGCTGGCCATCGACAGCGGTCCCGGCATGGCCAATGTGCGCCAGCACATGCAGGATGGCCATTCCACCACCGGCACCTATGGCGTGGGACTGGGCGCGATACGCCGTTTGAGCCAGGAATTCGACCTGTACACGGCACCCGGCAACGGCACGGTACTGATGATGGTGGTGTGGGGCCCCGACGCCAGCAGTGCCATTCCGGCCAGTCCGAACTGGCAGATCGGCGCCGTATGCCTACCGCTGGCCTCGGAACAGGTATCCGGCGACGCCTGGAACGTCGTGTGCGAAGGCCATGAACTGAGCCTGTTGGTGGCCGATGGGCTGGGCCACGGCCCGCTGGCGGCGCGCGCCTCGGAAACCGCCAGCGCGCTGCTGGAACACGACACGCCCGGCTTGGCGCCCCTGCCCGGCCCCTTCATCGAACTGGCCCACGGCGCGCTGCGCGCCACGCGCGGCGCGGCCATGGCGGTGGCGCATATCGACAGCGCGCGCCGCGAATTGCGCTATGCCGGCGTGGGCAATATCGCCGGCTGCGCCTTCGACGTACAACAGCGCCGGCATTTGCTGTCGCATAACGGCATCGTCGGCAGCAATCTGCGCAAAGTGCAGGAATTTTGCTATCCATGGCAGCCTGGCACGACCTTGATCATGCATAGCGACGGGCTGCACACGCGCTGGGACCTGGAACGGTATCCGGGCCTGGCGCATTGCCATCCCAGCCTGGTCGCCGCCGTGCTGTACCGCGACTTTGCGCGCGGGCGCGACGACGTCACGGTGGTGGTGCTGCGCGAACATGAGGAACATCAAGCGGTGACAGCCGAAGGGACAGGTGCGGCATGACACAACGCATATTGACGGCCCATATCGGCAGCGAACTCGATGTGGTGGGCGCACGCCAGCGCGCGCGGCAAATCGCTGCCTTGTGCGGCTTCGGCGTGCAAGACCAGGTGCGCATCGCCACGGCCGTGTCGGAACTGGCGCGCAACGTCTACAACTACGCCGGCAGCGGCAAGGTGCATTTCGCCATCGATGGCCTGACGGCGCCGCAGGTCCTCAGCATCCGCATCGAGGACCAGGGCCCCGGTATCGCGCAGCTCGAACAGATACTGGCAGGCACCTACCGCTCGCCTACGGGAATGGGACTGGGCATCCTGGGCGCACGGCGCCTGATGGACCGCTGCCATATCCACAGTGTGCCGGGCGAAGGCACGCTCATCACCTTGCACAAGCTGTTTCCGCGCGACGCGCCCCTGCTCGACGGGAGCATGATTGGCGCGCTGTCCGGCAGCCTGCAGGCGCTGCCATCGGATATCACGCTGTCCGAAGTGCAGCAGCAGAACCGCGAACTCCTGAGCACCCTGGCCGAGCTGAAAACGCGCCAGGACGACCTGCTGCAGCTGACGCGCGAACTGGAAGACACCAACCGGGGCGTGGTGGCGCTGTTCGCGGAACTGGATGAAAAAGCCGACCACCTGCGCCGCGCCGACCAGATGAAATCGCGTTTCCTGTCGAACATGAGCCACGAATTCCGCACACCGCTCAGCTCCATCCGCGCCCTGTCCAAGCTGCTGCTCGACCGCATCGACGGCGAGCTGTCCGAAGAGCAGGAAAAGCAGGTGCTGTTCATCCTGCAAAGCGCCGTCAGCCTGAGCGACCTGGTGAACGACTTGCTGGACCTGGCCAAGATCGAGGCGGGCAAGGTCGACGTGCATGCCAACAGCTTCCAGGTGGCCGACCTGTTCAGCGCACTGCGCGGCATGCTGCGCCCGCTGCTGGTGTCCGACAAGCTCACGCTCACCTTCATCGACCCCGCACCGGCGCTGCAGATACACACGGATGAAGGCAAGCTGTCGCAAATCCTGCGCAACTTCATCGCCAACGCCCTGAAGTTCACGGAAGCGGGCGCCATCATCGTCAGCGCCACGCCCTTGCCTGAGCAGGAGGCCATTCGTTTTTCCGTCTCCGACACGGGCCTGGGCATCGCCGCCGAAGACGTGCAGCTGATCTTCGAGGAATTCAGCCAGGTGGAAAACCACATGCAGCGCAAGGTCAAGGGCACTGGCCTGGGCCTGCCGCTGTGCCGCAACCTGGCCACCCTGCTCAATGGCACGGTGTCCGTGGAAAGCACGCCGGGCCAAGGTTCACTGTTTTCCGTGGTCCTGCCCACCAGCTACCATGCGCCCGAAGGCAGCCTGCCGCCATGTGCGCCGGCCAACGACAATGGCAACGACCAGCGCATACCCGTGCTGGTGGTGGAAGACAATCCACCCATCCGCCTGCTATATGAAAAATTTTTGGCCGGCAGCGAATTTCGCGTCATCCCCGCGCGCAGCGTACGCGAGGCGCAGGAGCGCTGGGAACAGCAGCGCCCCGCCGCCGTCATCCTCGACATCCTGCTGCACGGCGAAACGGCCTGGCACTGGCTGGCCGAGCTGAAAAACGACCCGCTGCGGCGCCAGGTGCCCGTCATCGTCGCCACCGAGATCGACGATGTGCGCAAAGGCCTGGCCCTGGGCGCCGACGCCTACTACGTCAAGCCGCTGCCGCGCCAGCAATTGCTGGCGACCCTGCGCGCGCTGATCGGCAACCAACACCACCGGCAAGAGCCGGTTCCGCCGCAAGGCACCACCACCTGGGACAATGTGCATGCTACCGGATAACAACAGCGATGCCCTGATCCTCAACGTCGATGACAGCGATGGCGCACGCTATGCCAAGTCGCGCATCCTGAAACGCGCCGGATTCAAGGTCATCGAAGCCTCGAACGGGGGCGACGCGCTGCTGCGCGCCCGCCAGGAGCGCCCCAACCTGATCCTCCTCGACGTCAAGCTGCCTGACATCAACGGCCTGGAAGTGTGCCGTCAATTGAAGGGCGGCGCCGAAACGAACACCATCCTGGTGCTGCAAACGTCGGCTTCCTGCATCGGCACGGCCGACAAGATCCGCGCCCTGGACGGCGGCGCCGACAACTATCTGGTCGAGCCGATCGAGGCCGACGAATTGATCGCCAACGTCAAAGCGCTGCTGCGCCTGGGGCGGGTCGAGCGCGCGCTGCGCGACGTGGACCGCCGCAAGGATGAGTTCCTGGCCACCCTGGCGCATGAACTGCGTAATCCGCTGGGCCCCATCCGCACGGCGCTGGCCCTGCTGTGCAAACTCGATCCCGTCGTGCCGGCCGTGCAGGACAATGCGCGCCGCACCATCGCCCGCCATACGGACCACCTGGTGCGCCTGGTGGACGATCTGCTCGACGTATCGCGCATTTCGCAGGGCAAGATCTCGCTGCAATGGGAAAGCGTGAGCCTGGCCAGCGTCGTCCGCAGCGCGCTGGAAACGAGCTCGCACAGCGTCGAAGCGCGCGGCCATGCGCTGGACGTGCATCTGCCCAAGGAAGAACTATGGGTCTGCGGCGATGCCGTGCGCCTGTCGCAGATCGTCGCCAACCTGCTGCTCAACGCGGCCAAGTTCACGGCGCCGGGCGGGCGCATCGTCATTGCCGCCGCGCGCGAGGGAGACAATGTGCGCATCCGCCTGAGCGACAATGGCATCGGCATCGCCGCCGCCAGCATCGACAGCATCTTCGACCTGTTCGAGCAGAGCGGCCATTCGCCCGACCGGGTGCAGGACGGCCTGGGCATCGGCCTGTCGCTGGTGCGCAAGCTGGTAAGCTTGCACGGCGGCAAGGTCAGCGTGAGCAGCCCCGGCGTAGGCCTGGGCAGTACCTTCGAGGTCATCCTGCCGCTCGACGCCAACGTACCGCTGCCGGTCGCGCCGGCGCCGCAGGCGGCCAGTGGCGGCAGCCAGCGCATCCTCGTCGTCGACGACAACTGCGATGCGGCCGATACCCTGGCCGAGCTGCTGGAAATGTACGGCCACACGGTGCGCACGGCGTACACGGGGATGCAAGCGATCGAGCGCACGCTGGAATTCAAGCCCGACATCGTCTTCCTCGACATCGGCCTGCCTGACATCAGCGGCTACGACGTGGCCGTCAAAATGCGCCAGTTGCCGATACCGCAGCAATTCCTGCTCGTCGCGCTGACCGGCTATGGCCAGGAACACGACCGCCAGGCGGCCCTGCAGGCCGGTTTCAACGAGCATTTCGCCAAGCCCGTCGATTTCGGCAAGCTGGCCATGCTGGGACTGCATATCGCGCTATGAGCGGAGCCGCAGCTCACTGCGGATAAAGGCCTCGGCTATAATCGGCCGAAGCCCGGCTTCACAGTAGCGGGCACCTCAACACTGGAACCATGACATGACAAGCCGCGCGCCGCTGCTGCGCATCACCATGATACTGGGCGCCCTGCACGCCCTGCTGGGCTGGCTGCTGCTGCCATCGCTGCCCGTCGGCCTGGCCGGCTGGCTGCTGGGCGGCCTGGTCTTGCTGGCGTCGACCATGCTGATGCCGATGACCATCTTCGCCCGCGCCGTCACCAACGACGCGCGCCTGGCCGACCGCTTGAGCTGGGCCGGTTCGCTGTGCATGGGCTTTTTTTCCTCGCTGTTCGTTCTGACCGTGCTGCGTGAGCTGCTGATGCTGATCCCCGCCGCCCGCCCGCACGCGCAGGCGTCCGCCGTGGCCGTTCTGCTCCTGGCGCTGCTGGCCACCGTCGTCGGCTTCATCAACGCCCGCCGCGTGGCGCGCGTGCGCGAGGTGAAGGTGCCGATTGCCGGCCTGCCCGCCGCCTTACAAGGATTAACCATCGTGCAATTGAGCGACATCCACGTGGGTGCCACCATCAAGCGCGCCTACGTGGAAGCCATCGTCGCGCGCGCCAATGGCCTACAGGCCGATATCATCGCCATCACGGGTGACGTGGTCGATGGCACGGTGGCGCAACTGGGCAGCCACACGGCGCCACTGGGCGAGCTGCGCGCGCGCCACGGCATCTTCCTCGTCACGGGCAACCACGAATACTATTCGGGCGCTGCACCGTGGGTGGCGGAATTTCGCCGCCTGGGCTTGCGCGTGCTGATGAACGAGCACACGGTGCTCGAGCACGATGGCGCGCACCTCGCCCTGGCCGGCGTCACCGACTTCAACGCGCAAGCCTTCGATCCGGCCCAGAAAAGCGACCCGCAGGCGGCCATCGCCGGCGCACCTGCCGATATCGCCCGCATCCTGCTGGCGCACCAGCCGCGCAGCGCGCCCGAGGCAGAAGCGGCCGGCTACGACCTGCAATTGTCGGGCCATACGCACGGGGGGCAGTTCTGGCCATGGAATCTGTTCGTGCCGCTGCAGCAGCCGTATGTGGCGGGACTCCACCGGCGCGGCCGCCTGTGGATTTACGTCAGCCGCGGCACCGGTTACTGGGGCCCGCCGAAGCGCATCGGCGCCCCGGCCGAGATTACGCGACTCAGGTTGGTGGCGGCGTAAGATTCACTCCGCCCAGCTGGCCATCCATGCCTCGAAACGCGCCACCACCGCCGGTGGATTCAGGCGCGCCATGGCGCCTTCCACTGGCTCGCTGTCGCTGACCTCGAACAGCAATACGCTCTCGTCGCGCTGCACGCCCGTGCCAAAACAGCCTTCGGCGTCGAGCTGCGCCAGCGCCTCGATGCAGGCGTCGAACACGCCGCTACGGAAGGTGGCGAAAGCGACCTCGAACGGCAAGTCGCGGTGCGCCTGCAGCAGCAAACGGTAGGCGCTGTCGAAATACGCGCCACCCTCGTCAAACGCCCATTCGGCCGGGTTCCACAGCATCTCTTCGCCATATTCCGAGGCGGCCAGCGCTTCGCGGCTGTTCGCCATGGGCCCGATGGTCATCGCGCTGTCGTCGCTCACCAGCGCAAACGCGTCGATGTGCTGGAGAGGATGGGCACGGCGCACGGCCCCAAATGCCAGGCGCGCGGCGTGCGCCACCAGGGTTTGCAGCAGCGCGAAATCGAAGACGGCCGGGTCGATGACGCTCTGGCGCGCCAAGGTATGGCCATCGGCCAGGGCGGCGCGGCAATGGGCCAGATATGCGGCGTGCGCTTCGGCTTCGCTCGCATACTGCGTGCGCGTCTCCTCGCCCCATGTCTCGACCGCGCCGCTGGCCGTCCAGACGGTGGTGCCGAATACGCGCGCTTCCCGGAAACGTACGGGCAGATCGCCATCCAAGGTGTAAAACAGGCTGTAATTGCTATGCATGGAAAATTTTCATTGGTTAATCGGGCCGTATCTGTCCGGCGAAATCGCGCTGGCGGAACTGCTCCAGCAAAAAATCGACGAAGACGCGCGTCTTCGCGGGCAGCATCTTTTTGCTGGGATAATACACTGACAGGGGACCGGAATCGGCACGCCAGCCGGGCAGCAAGCGGATCAAGGCGCCGCTGCGCAAGTGGGCCAGCGCGTGCGGCATGGGCAGCAGCGCTACGCCGACTCCCATGACGGCCGCCTGCGCCATCGCGTCCGGGTCGTCGAAGATGGCGCGCGGGCGGGATTCGGCCACGCCTTCTCCGCCCTGCCCGTCGCGCAGTATCCAGCTGCGCAATCTCCCGCTGCCGGCCGAGCGGCGCGCCACGCCGTCAAAGTGCGCCAGGTCCGAAGGGTGCACGGGCATGCTCTTGCCACGCATGAAGGCGGGCGACGCCGTGGCGACGACGTGGGCGTGGCCCAGTTCGCGCGCCACCACGCCCGGCGTCAGTTCGATGACGCCGCCGATGGCCACGTCGAAGCCCTCGCCGATCAAGTCCACTTGCCGGTTGTCGAAATGGCAGTCGGGGATGACGCCAGGATAGCGCGCGATGAACTCGCCCAGCAGCGGCACCACGTAGCTGCGCCCGAACGACGGTGCCATGCTGATTTTTAATATGCCGGCCGGCTGACCGCCCTCTTCCGCCACGCCGGCGATCGCTTCCTGCAAGGTCGACAGGGCGCCGGCTATCTGCTGCAGGAAGCGCTCGCCCCCTTCCGTCAGCGTCAGGCGGCGCGTGCTGCGCTGGAACAAGCGCAATCCCAGGCTCGCTTCCAGGCGCGCCACGTTCTTGCTGACGGCCGCAGGCGTCAGCCCCAGGCGGCGCGCAGCCGCGGAAAAGCTGCCCAATTCGGCAGACAGCACGAAGGATTGCAAGTGATTGAGGGCATCCATGCGCCTATTCTACCCGTTCATTCGATACTTATGGTTGAAAGTGATTGTAGCGATTCATGGCTAGCGCGACCGTAATGAAAGGCAGATACTGAGCTTCTCGATTCCCCACTTAGAAAGCCCATCATGCAAACCCATACCACCTCCTCCCAGCCTCTGCAAAACAAGATCGCCTTCGTTACCGGCGGCTCGCGCGGCATCGGCGCCGCTATCGTGCGCCGCCTGGCGCAGCAAGGCGCCAACGTCATCTTCACCTATCAAAGTTCCGCCGCCGAAGCGCAAGCGCTGGCCGCCACGGTGGAGGCTGGCGGCGGCAAGGCGCTGGGCGTGCAGGCCGATGCGGCCGACGCCAGCGCCCTGACGGCGGCCATCGACAAGGTGGCGGCGCAGTTTGGCCGCGTCGATATCCTCGTCAACAATGCGGGCGTGTTCCTGCCCGGCGCCATCGATGATTTTTCGCTGGAAGATTTCGACAAGACCGTGGCCGTCAACGTGCGCGCCGTGTTCGTCGCCATCAAGGCGGCCGTGGCGCACATGCAAACGGGCGGGCGCATCATCAATATCGGCAGCACGAATGCACACCGCATGCCCTTCGGCGGCGCGGCCGCCTACGCCATGAGCAAATCGGCGCTGAGCGGCCTGACACAAGGCCTGTCGCGCGACCTGGGCCCGCGCGGCATTACCATCAACAATGTGGAGCCGGGCCCCGTCGCCACCGACATGAACCCGCCGACGGGCGACTTCGCCGACCTGATGCACGGCCTGATGGCCCTGCCCCGCCACGGCACGGCAGATGAAATCGCCGGCATGGTAGCCTACCTGGCCAGTGCAGAAGCGGCGTTCGTCACGGGCGCGGGGCTGAAGATCGATGGCGGTTTTGCCGCCTGATCCAGTCCGAACATCAGCGAGCGGTGCGCTGCCACGCCGGCCATGGCGCCATCGGCCACCGCGAACGCCACGCTGCCGGCCATGCGCCCCGCATCCCCGCAGCAAAAGACGCCTGGCACGCTGCTGGCCTTTTGCTCGTCGGTGCGCACAAACGGGCCCATGGCGCCCTCTTCCAGCACGCAACCCAATTCGCCGGCCAGGCCACTGGCCTGGCGGGTGCTGGTCGCCACGAACAGGCCGGCCATCGCATGACGGCTGCCATCCGCCATGACCACGTCGGCCACGCCGTCGATCTGCGCCACGGGTGTGCGCACCACCGTCACGCCGCGCGCGGCCAGTTGCGCCAGCTGCGCCGCATCGGGCTCGAATGCGCCATTCAGGAAAAAAGTGACCGTGCCCCAGTCGGGCAGCATCAGGGCATGGTGCATGGACAGGGGTCCGGTGGCCAGCACGCCGATGGCGCCCTGCTGCAATTCATAGCCGTGGCAATACGGGCAATGAAAGACGCTGCTGCCCCAGCGTTCGGCCAGGCCTACGACGGGAGGCAATGCATCAATTACGCCGGTGGCCAGCACCAGGCGACGAGCGTGCATGACGCTGCCGTCCGCCAGGGTCACGGCAAAGCCATCGCCATCGCTGCTGGCGGCTGCCTGCACGGCCGTCCCGTCCAGCCAGGTGACGGTGGCATACGCCATCAACTGCGCCTTGCCCTCGGCCGCGATGGCGGCCGTCCCGCTGCCGTCTTGGGTCAGGAAACCGTGGGAATGGCTGGCATAACGGTTGCGACGCTGGCCGCCATCGATCACTAGCACGCGGCGGCGGGCGCGCGCCAGTTGCGTGGCGGCGGACAGGCCGGCGTAGCTGCCGCCGACGATGATGACGTCGAACGGGGCGAAAGGCAATTCAGGAATGTGCATGGTGTGCTCCTCGGTGTAGGTCGTATTGCTGGCTGAAACGGTCGGCCAGGTCGGCCAGGGTGACAGCGCCAAAGCGCTGGATCAGCAGTGCCTCGGCTTCGTCGAAGGCGCCGGCCAGCGACTGGTTCACCACTTGCTCGACCAGGCAGCCCGGCTGGTCGACGCGGTTGCCCATGGCGAAGATGGTGGGCGAACCCACGGCCACGTAAATGTCTTGCAGGGTCACGCGGTGCAGGTCACAGACGATGCGCCAGCCGCCGCCATGGCCCTTGATCGAGGCCACATAACCGCGTTCGCGCAAGCCGGCCATCACGCGCCGCACCAGCACGGGGTTGGTGTCAAGGTAGCCGGAAAGTTCCTCGGACGTCATCGGGCGTCCCGCGTGGGCCATGTGCAGCAGCACATGGAGGATCGATGATAGTTTGCTGTCGCGTCTCATGTAACTAATGATAGTACATATTTGTCGCATATGCAAACGAGTTGCAATCATCAGGCATAAAAAAGGGGCAGACCCTTTCGAGTCTGCCCCAGTCTTTGCCATGGGATTATGCTTACATCGCCTTGCGCCGGCGTCCCCGCCACCACACCAGCAAGGCCAGCAGCAACAGCACGCCGACGATGATGCCGGCGCGGGCCAGGCCGATCAGGTTTGACGGCGCGCCGCCGTTGCGCAGGGTCGCCACCTGTTGCGCCGTCACCTTGATTGCGGGATTGCCGTACATCGTCTGCACGTAATTACCGAGGGTGACGATCTGCTCGTCCGTCAGCGTGTGGCGGAAGGCGGGCATCAGCTGGCCACTGCCACCGTCCTGCCGCGCCACGCCATCGAGCATGGCCATCACCAGGTTGTTGCTGTTGCTGCGGCCCGTCGCCGAGTTATGGAACAGCGGCGGCAAGCTGCCATCGAAACTGCCCTCGCCCCTGGCCTGGTGGCAGCTGGCGCATTGCGCATCGTACAGCTGCGCGCCCGACATCGTGTTCAGGTTTTGCGGCAGTGGCACGCCGCGTATGGCACGCAAGTCGTCGCCCGCCTGGCCCCATTGCGTCACCGGTTTCGTGTCAGCCGCATCGCGCACGGCCGGCACGCTTTTCAGGTAATGCGCGATGGCGTTCAAGTCCGCATCGCTCAAGTGCTTCAAGCTATGGTCGATGACTTCGGCCATGGGACCGGCGGCCTGGCCCCGGTGCGCTGCCCGGCCCGTGCGCAGGTAGACTGCCAGCGCCTGCTGGCTCCAGCTGCCGATGCCGCTGTTACTGTCCGAGCTGATGTTCGGCGCATGCCAGGTGCCCAGGTCCGCGCCGCCCAGCGCTTTCGACAACTGCTCGGCCATCAGCGCATTACGCGGCGTATGGCAGGTGCCGCAGTGGGCCAGTCCTTGCGCCAGGTAAGCGCCGCGATTCCACTCCATGCTTTTCGACGCATCGGCAACGAACGGCTTTGTGTCGAGGAAGAGCACATTCCAGCCCGCCATCGACAGGCGGATATTGAAGGGGAATGGCAAGTCGGTCCGTGTTGCCGGCGCCGCGTCCACCGCCGCCACGTCATGCATGAAGTAGGCGTACAAGGCAGCCGTGTCGTCATCCGTCACCTTGGCATAGGCCGTATAGGGCATGGCAGGGTACAGGTGCGCGCCATCGGCCCGCACGCCGCGTCGCAGCGCGTCGGAAAACTGCTGCAAGGTGTAGTTGCCGATGCCATGCGTTTTCGACGGTGTGATGTTGGTGGCGACGATGGGCCCGAGCGGCGTGGCCAGGGCCAGGCCGCCTGCCATCGGTTTACCGCCAGGCACGCTGTGGCAAGCGATGCAGTCACCTGCCGTGGCCAGGTAGCGGCCACGCTCGATGGATTGCACGTCGGCGCCCGGGGGGGCCGCCGCCAGCACCGGCAGGCTGAAAAGTGACAGCAAGGCGGCGCCCGCCGCCAGTCTGAAGGCCGCCATCATGCTTTCGCTCCCTGTTCGTCGAGAATGTGCTTGACGGTGCGCAGAGCCACGGCCAGGCCGTTTTCCGTCGAGTTACAGGTGCCGGACGTAGGCAGCACGCCGGTGCTGCACAGGAACAGGTTGGCATGATCAAACGTGCGGCCCCACTGGTCGCATACGGCCTTGGCCGGATCGGAACCCATCGACAGGGTGCCGCAGATGTGCTGGTTGTTGGCGAACACGCCTTCCTTGCTGTGGCGCAGATTGGTGCCGCCCATCAGCCTGGCGATTTGTTCGAAATCCTGCTTGGAACGCTCGTGGCCACGTTTGGTGTAGTCGTCGATCGCGTAGTGCGCCTGCGGCTTGGGGATGCCCATGGCATCCTTCTCGCTGCTGAGGGCAATGCGGTTTTCCGGGTTCGGCAGCACTTCCAGCACATTTTTCAGGCTCATTTCGCGCGCCGAACGGAAACGCAGCTGCTGTTCGAATTGCGCGCCAAAGACACCCTTGCCTATCAACTCTTTGGTGGCACCATCCACGCGCGAGATGTTCGTGAAATCCAGGCGGTACGGTGAATGCTGGCTGCGGAAGTCGCCATCGCGCATGGTATTGATGGAATTCGGACTTTGCGGGCCCCGACCCAGCCACAGGTCTTCATCGGCGTCGAAAGTGATCGAGGTGCTCGGGTGGTCCATCAGGTTGCGACCCACCATGTCGCTGCTGTTGGCCAGGCCGTTCGGATATTTTTCCGAGGCGGAAACGAGCAGCAAGCGGGGGCTTTCAATGCCGTTGGCCGCCAGGATGAAGGTCTTGGCCGTAACGCGGTGGCTGTTCTTGTCCACGTCGTAGTACAGGGCCGCCGTGATGCGGCCCTGCGCGTCGTGTTCCAGCTTGTAGACATTGGCATTGACGACGATTTTCACGCCAGCTTCTTCCGCTTGCAGCGCGGCGATGCCGCCATGGTATTGCGCGTCGATGGGGCAGATCGGCTGGCAGCTGTTATTGCCACAGCAGGCAGGACGACCATCGTAACTGACGCTGTTGCGCGCCACCGTGTTGCCGACCACCTTGAACGCCGGGTCGAGGCGCTCGCGGATGCGGCGCATGGCATACGGCTCCGTCACCGGCTCCATCGGCAAGGGCTGCTTGCGCGGCGAACCCGTGTTGTCGGCACCGGAGACGCCCATGATGTCTTCCGCTTCCTGGTAGTACGGCTCCAGGTCCGCATAGCTGATGGGCCAGTCGACGCCCACGCCGTATAGCGTATGGATGCGGAAATCGTTCGGCACATTGCGCCAGGCTTGCGCGGCCCAGTGCCAGGAAGTGCCGCCGAACTGGCGGATGTATTCGGCCGGGTATGGGTACGGGCCGGCCTGCACCAGGTAGCCGTTGTCCTTCGGCTGGTAGATCGGGTGCGGCGCCGTGGCCACCGAGGGATACGGCGACATCCAGTCGCTGCGGCGCGTCGTGTTGCGGAAACGGGCGACGATTTCGCCGCGCGAGACGCGCGGGCCCGCTTCCAGGATCAGCACCGAGGCGCCCGCCAGCGCCAGCTTGCGCGCGGCCAGCGAGCCGATGATGCCGGAGCCGATCACGAGGTAATCGGCGGAGAGTTCTTCAGCCATGATGGCTCCTTAAATTGGTTTTCTGGCCCAGCTGCCGTAGGCGCCGTAGGAATACGTGGGAGGTTTCAGCACGTCGGCCACGACGGCCGCGTTCAACGCCTGCTCGTAGGCGACGCAGACGGCCGCCTCGCCCGTGCCGACGATGCCCAGGTACCAGGCGCTGGCGATCTGACGCGGCAAAGCCGCCAGCGGCGAACGGGCAGGGTCGAGCGCGTCGAGCGCTTCCTGCAAGCCGGCCGCCTGCAAACCCTGCGCATTGATCAAGGCCAGCAGCGCGCGCACCTTGGCGGGAAAGGCGGCGTCCTGCGCCACCAGCGCGTCATACAGGCGAGTGGCCAGCACGGGGTCGAGCACCGGACGCCCCACCAGCATGGCCGACACGCCCAGAAAGGCGCCCTGCTCCGCATTGGCGACCGGCTCGGCCAGCGCCCAGGGTATCAGCGCCGCGACCGAAGCGGACAGCAAGCCGGCCAGTACCATGCGGCGGCCGGGATTCAGAGGGCTGCTTCCCTCTTTGTGATGTGTAGTATCCAATTGAAGCTCCCGTGAGTTCAGCAACCGTTCAGAAAGAATGTTTGAGACCGACCATCACCACCGTCTGGCCGCCGTTCGACGATGGCGTGCCATTTTGCGCATCGCCGACCGAGGCGACGGCGTCGACGATGGCGCCGTCCTGGCCCAAGGTTTGGCCGCGCGCCAGCTGGCGCGCTTCGATCAGGTAGAGCGCGGTGCGCTTCGACAGCGCGTAATTCTGCTCGAACGACAGCTGGCGGTAGCGCGCGCGGTCCGACACGCCGTTGGCGTGGCTGGCGAAAGTATCGCTGTAGCCGCCGGCCAGAAACCACTGCGGCGTCAACTGGTAACGGGCAATCACGCCGGCCGTGTTGAAGATGGCCGTGTCGCGGAAGGTCGAGCGCCTCCCCGCCTGGTATTGCACATTGCTGGCATTGGCGCCCACCATCCACTTGCCCATGGTGTAGCGCGCGCTGGCGGCGATGAATTCGATGCTTTCGGCCGAGGCGTAGCCCTGGTTGATGGCGGAAATGCCGAAGCTGGCCGAGGCGTTGTCGCTCCAGCCGGCGCCATTTCCGCCATTTTTCAGTTTCAGATAGCCGAGCGCGAATTCGGCTGGCGCTGCGCTGTACTTGACGGCGGCGCTGAAGCTGCTGCCCACGGCATCGCCGTCGGCCGCTTCACCGAAGCCATATTGCGCGCTCGCCTGCAGGCCGCGCCATGCGGGCATGCTGTAAGTCAGGGAATTGCTGATGCGCACGGTGGTATCGAGGCCGTCGATATCGCCCGGGTGGGCACCGGTAGCACCCGTCAAGACATTGCTCGACGCCAGCGAGCCCACCAGCAGGTAGTAAGGCGTGTACTGGCGGCCGGCCGTCAGGCTGCCGTAGGCGTTCGATTGCAAGCCCACGTAAGCCTGGCGGTTGAACAGGCTGCTGGCGGAACTTTGCGCGCCCGTATCGCTTTCAAAGCCGTTTTCCAGCAAAAACAGCGCCTGCAAGTCGCCGCCCAGGTCTTCCACGCCCTGGAAACCGATCTTGCTGGCGGACAAATTGCCGCTGCGCATATACGTGTTCGACTTGCCGCCCTGGTTGCTCGCGTAGGCGCTAGCCGCATCGAGCACGCCGTAAATGGTGACATTGCCTTGGGCGCAAACGTTTGCGCCGATGAGCGTGGAGATGGCTAGCGCCGCTGCGCGCATGCATGGTGTGTTCATTTTTCCTGACTTTCCTGTTTTATTGCACGTCCGGCAAGTATCGCCGCCGCGATGGCGCAATACAGGCTGTAGCGCCGCGTTGCCGCCCCATCCGACGAATGGGGGTCCGCTGTTCTTCTTGATTTGGATCAAGTAGGGCAAATTATACGCTTATTCACTAACATGTAAGCGATTAGCTGTAAGCTGTAGTCTTATAGCAAAACCGAGAGGCGCGCAGGCGCTAGCCCGGCAGGATGGGGAAATGTGCGGAACAGGCATGGGAAAAGCAGCGGCGGCACGTGTTGAAAAACACGTGCCTGGTCGATGCTCAGGCAGGGAAAGCCGGGAGGACGGGACTGGGCGTCAGCGCAGGATGGCGGGCGCCACCGGCAGAGCTTCCAGCGCAATGAAGGCTTCCAGGGCGCGGCGCATGTCTTCGAACACTTGCTTGCCGTAAGCCGCTTCCAGGTGCTCATATTGCAAATCGATTAACTTGCCCATCTGCAGCAACAGGCTGGCGCCCGCTTCCGACAAATGCACCTTGCGGCGGCGCTGGTCGCCTTCAAACTTGCTGCGTCCGATCAAGCCGATTTCTTCCATGCGCGCCAGGATGCCGCTCATGCTGGGGCTGGAAATCTGGCATATCGCGCACAGCTCGCGCGGTTCCAGGGTCGGGCTTTCATTCAGTGCGCGCATGATGCGCCACTGCTGCTCCGTCACGCCGAAGTGATTGAGGATGGGACGAAAATGCTGCAGCAGGCTGTCGCGGGCCTTCAGCAGCAGTTGCGGCATGTTCGGATAACGGATCGGTAGCTGCAAGCGGAACTCCCTGAATGGCCAGAAAATGAGCGTCATTATACGGCTCGCCC
>NZ_LT607654.1:263534-330427 GCF_900095265.1 Janthinobacterium sp. UMAB-56
GCCATGGCGTCAGCCCTTCGCTTTTCTCTGCTCGGGGATGAAGTGTTCGCGCACGGCCTTGGCCAGCAAGCCAGGCGGCAGCAAGCCCTGTCCCAGCAGGAAGTTGTTGAAGGCCAGGCGGTCAAATTTCGCGCCCAGCGCCAGCTCCGTTTCCGCGCGCAGCTGCAGGATGCGCGTATAGCCATAGAAATAGCTGCCCGCCTGGCCCGGCATGTTGAAGGTATAGCGGTCCAGCTCCTGGCGCGCCATCGCTTTCGACAGCATCACTTCGTCCGTCAGGACGCGTCCCGCTTCTTCGCGCGTGACCTGGCCCAGGTTCAGCATCGGGTCGAGCATGGCGCGCGCCGCACGCAGCATGCGAAATTGCAGCGCGATGAACTGGCCTTCGACTGGCTCATAGGGAATCATCTCCGCTTCCGCGTACAGCGCCCAGCCTTCCACGTTGACGCTGTTGAACGCGTACAGGCTGCGCGCCTGCGACACGCCGCGCTCCACCATCGCGCTAAATTGCAGTTCGTGGCCGGGACGGCCTTCGTGCGCGCTCAGGGTCCAGGCGGCGCCCGCGAAATTGAAATCGTCATACGCTTCGCCCTTGCCGCTGGCGGCCGGATTGCTGACGGGGAGGACGAACTGGCCGTGCTCTCCCGTATTGCCGATCAGCGGCGGCGGGCGCATGTGCGGCGCCGGCTGGGCCGCGGACTCGGCGGCGGACGCCAGGCGCATG
The DNA here is from genome assembly GCF_900095265.1 of Janthinobacterium sp. UMAB-56. Classification (GTDB taxonomy): domain Bacteria; phylum Pseudomonadota; class Gammaproteobacteria; order Burkholderiales; family Burkholderiaceae_D; genus Janthinobacterium. Next base: position 264,259 of record NZ_LT607654.1, read on the forward strand.
GTCATGGCGCGCGCAGGGATATCGACCACGCGATGCTGGTCGATGCGTTTTTCCAGTTCTGTATTGACGCCCTTGTAGTGCGCTTCGAGCTTTTCATTCGGAATAGAATCGCTCTTCAGCACGCGCAGCACCTGGCGATAATCACTGCCGTCGACGCCCTTCAAGGCCAGCTTGGCCGCCACCACGGGCGCCAGCGCCTGCATGGCGGCGCGCGTTTCCAGGTAAGCCACTTCGGCCCGTTCGACCAGGACGCGCGGCTCGATGTCGATGCCCACCTGCTTCAGGCGAAACGCATACAGCTCGGGCGCCATGCGGAAATCCGTGCGCGACAGGGGCAGCACGGTCTGGCGCTCCCACGCCGCATACTCTTTCAACTGTTGCTCCATGGCTGCCAGCGCCGGTTCGGCATCCGCGATCTGCATGTCGGCAAACAGCTTGCGGATGCCGGCGATATACGTCGGCACGTTTTCCAGCGACTGCTCCACCTGCAGGCGCACCGGGCCGGCCAGGCCAGGCTTGCCGATTTTTTCCGTGAAGCGCGCCTTGGCCTGCTGCGTGATCGGCGTGCTACCCGGGAACTGGCCCACGTAGCGCTGCAGGCGTTCCAACGCCTTGGCGCGACGCGCCGCCGGGCGCTGTTCCTGCAGCAGGCTTTGCATCGAACCGAACACCATCTGCGGCACATCGACCCAGGGCAAGGTGTACTTGGCATCGAGCCGGGCGCCGGCAATTTCCTGGTCGACGGCATTCGTCAATATCTGCAGATCCTGGCGGATGCGCTCATCTTTTTCCGCCGCCAGCTTGTGCTGCAATTGCGCGCGCGCCTGCTGCATGGCCGCCACATAACGTTCCGTGATCTTCGGTCCCAGGTCGGCGGCCAGACCATCGTACTGGGCCAGGCCCGTGTCGGACGCGTTTTCGGGAGAAAACTGCGCCTGCGCCGCCAACACGATGGCCGCATAGCCGTTGCTGGCCTCGACCCAGGCGGCGGAAGCTGACGGCGCGACGGTAGCGGCCATGGCGGCCATGGAAACGGGTGGGGAAAAGGCGGCGGCAAGCAGCGCTACAAAGACGGTCTGGCGCAATTTCGGGGATACGGACATGGGGGCTTCCTTCCTGGCAGAATCGGCGAACGAAACGGCCAGTATCGGCGAGTGCCAGGTGACTGTCAATCGGGCGGGGACAGACCGCGCCGGGCGGCCCGTCCCCGCTCCTGTCAGTAGGCCAGTCCGTAACCGAACTTGTACAGTGGGTGGGCCGTGTCATACGGCACGTCCGATTTCTGCACCTGCACTTCGGCCATCGACGAGGGCAGCTCGAACGGCAGCTTGCCTTGCGGCTTGGCCTTGCCCGTCAAGACATCGAACAGCGCGCCATCGCTGACGCCAAAGTTGGCGAGGATGGCGCTGGCCTTGTCCTGCACATTGCCGAGGATGGCCGGGCGGTCCAGGTACACCGTCACCACCGTCTTCGGCGCGAATTTCGCCGCGTTCTTGATCGCTTCGTAGTCGGCGTCGCCATCGACGTAATCGAGGCGACCCTCGTGCTGCATGCTGCCGAAGATGTAGTTCGGGTGCAGCGTTTCATACGGCGCGGCTACGCGCAGCAGGGCCACGTCCGCTTCCTGCGGCGTGGCCACCACCGTGTAGCCATACTGTTTCGCCACGGCTGCATCGATGCCGTACAAATAGACCTTTTTGACGCTGGTCGCCAGCGGCAAGACCTTGTCCTTGTTTTCCAGCAAGACCAGCGAGCGGCGCTGCGCCTCCAGGCCCGCCTCGATGAAGTCCGCCTTGCCCACCGTGGCCGCCGCCTTCGCCGCATCGACAAACGGATGCTCGAACAGGCCCTGCTTGAATTTCTGGATCAGGATGCGCCGCGCCGAGGCGTTGATGCGCGCCTCCGTCAGCTGGCCCCGCTGCACGGCTTGCGTCAGGTAGGGCGCTTCCGTCACGCCGCCAAACTGGTCCATTCCCGCCGTCACGGCCTTCACGTAACGCTCGGCCTTGGTGGCGTCTTCCATGCCCCAGGGCGTGCCGAAGCCGATGAAGGAAGGCGCCACGCCAGGCGGCGTGCCATTGCGGCAATTGGCGTCGCAGTCGGAGGTGATGCCCCAGTCGGACAGGATCACGCCTTCAAAACCGTATTTGCCGCGCAGCAGATCCGTCAGCATGGTCTTGCTGAAGCCGGCCGCCACCTGTTCCAGGGTGATGCCATCTATCGTGATATTGCCGTCCGGCAGAGCGTATGTCGGCATGACGGAAGCCGCCTTGGCCGTGAAGGCGCCTTCGAACGGTTTCACGTGGTAAGCAAAATTGTTGCCAGGGTAGGTCATGTAGCGGCCATAGTAATTGTGGCCGTCGAAGCCCTCTTTCGTGGCGCCGTAGCCGACCCAGTGCTTGACGACGGCCACCACGCTGCCATCATGCAAGCCCGTGTTGCCATCCTGGAAGCCCTCGATATAGTGCTGCACCATGCGCTTGGCCAGGTCCGCGTCTTCGCCAAAGGTGCCGTTGATGCGCGACCAGCGCGGTTCGGTGGCCAGGTCGGCTTGCGGCGACAAGGCTTGCGTGATGCCGACGGCCAGGTATTCCTGGCGCGCGATATCGCCGAAGCGGCGCACCAGCGCATCGTCGCCGATGGCGGCCAGGCCCAGAGTTTCCGGCCACTGCGAGAAACCCTTGGTGCCGGCGCTGGCGCCTACCGTGTACTGGAAATGGTGGCGCGGGTCCGTGCTGATGGAGACGGGAATGCCGTGGCGCGCGGTTTCGCTCAGGGCCTGCACCTTGTTGTACTGCGCCGCCATGTTGGCCGTGTCGCCCGCCATGCGGGTGATGAAGGTGTTGACGTACTGCTTGACGATCAGGTCTTGCAGCGCCGTCAAGTCGTAGGCGCCGCCCTGGCCGATGCCGGTGGGGTCGGCCACGGTGGGCGCCGTGCCATGCATCATCAGGCCGGCTTTTTCATCGAGGCTCATGCGCGACAGTAGGTCGTCGGCGCGCGCCTCGGCCGACAAACGCCAGTCTTCGTACGGGTCGATCTTGCCGTTGCGGTTCATGTCCTTGAAGGTATAACCGTCAACCTTGAGCTGGGTGTAGGTCGTGCTGCCAAACGCGGGCTGCGTGTATTGCTCGCTGACGGTATCGTTGCCGCAGGCGGCCAGGGCAAGCGTGGCAACGCAGCCGGCGACCACGCGGGCCATCGGTTTCAAAGTGCAATTCATCATTATCTCCAAGACTGTTTTTGTAGGTATCAAGGCGCGGCAGCAAGGCCGGCCGAAAACAATATAGCGTGAGAATGCGTGAGTTTCTTGACCGCGCAGCACGCGTTTTATACCCGCGAGAACAATTTTCGCTTCAATGGCACAACAAGCAACAATCTCTTACAAAGTGCTAATATTTGTGAAAAATTACTACAACAAGCAGGAGACACCCTTGCACAAACCCGACACGCGCACGGTTTCAAACCGCATCGCGCAACAATGCGCGCGCGCCATGCAGGCCGATGGCCACGACCCCGCCGACTTTTTCCGCCACACGGGCATCACGCCGGCGCAGCTCACGGCACCTGGCGGGCGCATCAACGCCGAGCGGCACCGCCGCATGACGGTCTACGCCCAGCAACTGCCACAGCACCGGGCCATACTCGATCTCGACGTGACGCACTGGTTCGCGCATTACTCGGGTATCGCCCACGTCTGCTTCAACCGCCCCACCCTGCGCAGCGCGCTGCACGAGCTGCTGCACTTGCGCGGCTTGATCGGCGAATTCGATTTCATGCTGATGAGCGAGAGTGGCACGCGCATCGAGATCGAATACCTGTCCGAGTTCTGCCCCCTGGGGGGGGCCATGCAGGCACTGGCAAATTTCCGCATGCTGTCGCTGGTGGCGCGCGCCTACGACGATGGCGCGGCCACCGCCTTTCATGTCAGCTTCCAGGGCAAGGCGCCGTGGTTCGCACCCGCCATCGCCGAGTGCTTCGGCGCCGCCGCCACCTTTGGCCAGGCGCGCAATACACTGACATTTGACGCGCCGGCGCTGGACCGGCCCTTTGGCCAGTTCAACGCCATGCTGGCACCGCACGCGCTGCGGCACGCGCAGGGGCAATTGCAGAAACTGCAGGGCGCGCAGCTGTTTTCCGCACGCGTGGAGCAAGCCATCATCGATTTGCTGGGCCGGCAGGCCGACGCGGACGGCTCCTCGCTGCTGCCGGCCCTGTGCGACGGCCTGGCGATGAACCGCTGGACCTTGCAGCGCCAGCTGCAACAGGAGCAGACCTCGTTCCGCGCGCTGGAACTGCGCGCCAAAAGCAGCGAATCGCGCCGTTTGCTGCGCGAAACGAGCCTGAGCGTGATGGAAATCAGCGAGCGCCTGGGTTTTTCCTCGCAAAGCGCATTCACCCGCTTCTTCAAGACTCAGTTCGAGCTGCCGCCCGCGCGCTACCGCCACGATATGCAAGGCAGCGCCTAAGACGATGTCAAAAGAAGTGGCGCATGCCCGCCATCACGCCATTCTGCGTGCGCCCCGCCCCCACCGTGCCGCCTGCATCCAGCGCCACGGCGGCTGTGCCGCTGTTATCCATGCGGCCGATGGCGCTGTAGATGGCTGTGCGTTTGGACAGGTGGTAGCTCAGGCGCACGGTGGCCAGGGTGGCATCGTTGGGGCTATCCTTGACTGACAGCCTTGCCACCTGGCCGTCGAGCACCAGCGCGGGCGAGACCGGCCAGGCGGCACCCAGATACAGCAGCTGCGAATCGACTGGCCCCGTGGCGGCGCGGGTCGTGCGGTCGATGATGCCGCCGCCGACTTTCAGCCGATCGAGCATGGCATAGGCGCTGGCGATCACGCGGCGGTCGAAGTTGCGGCGCAATGTGAGGCCGTTGGCCGCGCCCGCGTTGCCGTACATGATGTCGTATGAGGCCGTTGCGCCGTAGCGGCCCGTGTCGTAGCCCAGCAAAGAGGTGATTTGACGGCAAGCCTTCGCATTGCCCGCCACTTCGCCTGCGCAGCCCGTTGCCGCCGGCCCGCCCGCCGCCGAGGCATCGCGCCCCAGGCTGTAGGTGGCGCCCACCGTCACATCGGAAAACGTGCCCAGGTAGCCGATGGCGTTGTCGCTGCGCGCATTCGGCAGGTACAGATCGAGGCTGCTGATGGAAAACAGGGCCGGCCCCATGATGTCGGACTTTTGCGTGGCCCAGAACGACATATTCATTTGCCGCCCCAGCATCACGCTGCCATAACGGCCCTTCAAGCCCACGTACGACTGGCGGCCGAACAGTCTCCCACCCTGCCCCGCCATGCCCGTATCGACGCCGAAGCCCGATTCCAGAGCAAAGATGGCTTGCAGGCCGCCGCCCAGGTCTTCCACGCCCTTCAAGCCGAAGCGCGACGGCAATGAGCCCGTCAAGGTGGGCATCTTGGTAACGCTGTCGCCGGCCGCGTTGGCATGCGTCGTGTAGGCCAGCGAACTGTCAAGCACCCCGTACAGGGTCACATTGCTTTGTGCGTGGGCAGCGCTGCAGGCGCACGCGCCCAGCAGCGCCACGGTGATGGCCTTGATTTTTTTCATGCTTGTCTCCGTTTTTTGGGTATTTATTCTGCGTCTGGCTGCGTATCCGGGTGCGCCTGCTGGAACGCCGGCAGCGCCTCGCAGTGCGCGATGACGCGCAGGATCGTGGGGTACGGCGCCAGGTCGCAATGGAAGCGCCGCGCGTTATAAATCTGCGGCACCAGGCAGCAATCGGCCAGGGTCGGCGTGTCGCCATGGCAGAACTGGCCCGTAAGGGGACTCTTTGCCAGCTCCGCTTCCAGCGCGGCTAGGCCCAGATGGGTCCAGTGCTGGTACCACGCATTCTTCTGCTCCTGCGACAGGACCAATGGCCCCGTCAGGTAATTGAGGACGCGCAGGTTGTTCAGCGGATGGATGTCGCAGGCGCACACCATGGCCAGCTGGCGCACGCGAGCGCGACCGAGCGCATCGGCCGGCAGCAGTTTTTGGCCTGTCTGCGTCTCGTCCAGGTATTCGATAATGGCCAGCGATTGCGTCAGCACGGCGCCACCGTCCTCCAGCACGGGCAGCAGCTGCTGCGGGTTCAGGCCGGAAAATGCCGGCGTGAACTGCTCGCCGCCGCGGCGGCTCAAATGCACATACACCGTGTCGACGTGGAGGTTTTTAAGGTTCAGCGCGATGCGCACGCGGTAGGATGCGGAGCTGCGGTAATAGCCATGCAGTTTCATACGGTGCTCTCTTTCAGGGTAGCGGGAACGGCACTGGCAGCAGTCCTGGCGCGCATCAAACGTCCCATGGTCAGCAGCGCCAGGGAAGCCAGAACGGCGGGGATGGCCAGTAAAAAGAAGATGGTTTCGTTATCAAGCTTCAAGGTCAGCATCAGGCCGCCGGCCATGGAACCGAGCACGGAACCGCTGCGGCCCACGGCGGCGGCCCAGCTGACGCCGGTGGCGCGGCTCGACGTGGGGTAGAAGGCAGCGGCCAGCGCATTGGCCCCCACTTGCGAGCCGCTCACGCCGAAACCCACGCCAAACACGGCCAGCACCAGCAAGGCCACGCTGCTGCCCGACAGGGCCACGACGACGATGCAGCCGGCAGCGGCCAGGTAGGCAATGCTCAGCACCTTATGCGGGCTGTAGCGGTCCATCCAGCGGCCCAGCAGAATCGCGCCGACCGTGCCGCCTACCTGGAACATCATCGTCACCAGCGAGGCGTTCGACAGGGACAGGCCATTGCCATTCAACAGGGTCGGCATCCAGCTCGACAGCAGGTAAATGATCAATAAACTCATGAAAAACGTGGACCAAAGCAGCAAGGTGCCGCCAATCACGCCGGGACGGAACAATTCGGCCATGGGCGAACCGGCGGGTTTTCTATCGCTGACCACCAGGTGCGGCAAGTCGGCCAGGGCGGGCGTGATGCGGCGTGCGATTTTCAGCACCTGGCTGCCATCGCGGCCTTTCAGTACCAGCCAGCGCAAGGATTCGGGCAGCGCCAGCAGCAACACGGGCACCAGCAGCAATGGCAAGGCGCCGCCCAGCATCAACACGCCGCGCCAGCCTATCAGGTGCTGCAGCTGCGCCGAGGCCAGTCCGCCTAGCGCGGAACCGATGGTAAAGCCACAAAACATCATGGTCACGAGGCCGGAACGGCGCTGTTGCGGGCAGTATTCGGACGTCATGGTGACGGACGTCGGCATGGCGCCGCCCAGGCCCAGGCCAGTGAGGAAGCGCAGCGCCAGCAGCATCGTCAAATCCGTCGACCAGGCCGACAGCAGGCTGGCCGCGCCGAAGAAGGCGACGGACACGATCAGCACGGGACGGCGGCCGTAGCGGTCCGCCAGGGGGCCAAACAGGAAAGAGCCGGCCATCAGGCCAAACAGTCCGGCGCCGAACAGGGGTGCCAGCGCGGCGGGGGTCAAGCCCCATTCGGCGCGGATGGCCGGCGCGATGAAGCCGATCGAGGCCGTGTCGAAGCCATCGATGGCGACGATCAGAAAACATAGCCAGAGGATCAGCTTCTGGTAGCGGGAAAACGGATGAGCGTCGAGGAAGTGCTGGACGTCGGTGCCGGCGTGGGTAGTCATTATCTGGTCTCCATTCTTATGTGTGATGGTGCTGTCGGGCTGCGCGATCTGTGCCGTGCTGGCCCGGGGTAGTTATTGCACGGCGACGGTAATCGGCGTCAACCCGGCGATGCGCGCGTCCATGGTCTGGCCGGCGGTGACGGCGCCCACGCCTTCGGGCGTGCCCGTCATGATGATGTCGCCCGGCTGCAGCTCGAACAGGGTCGACAGATTGGCGATGACTTCATTGACGGACCAGATCAAATGTGTCAAATCGCTCGTCTGCACGACCTTGCCGTCGACTTCCAGCACGATGGCGCCCGTGGTGATTTCACCGCTGGCGGCAATCGGCGTGAGCGCGCCGATGGGGGCCGAGTAGTCGAAGGCCTTGCCGATCTCCCACGGGCGGCCTTGCTCGCGCATGCGCATCTGCAGGTCGCGCCGCGTCATGTCCAGGCCGACGCCATAGCCGAAGATGTGCGACGCCCCATCCTCCAGGGCGATATTGCTGCCGCCTTTGCCAATGGCGACCACCAGTTCGATCTCGTGGTGGAAGTTCGCCGTCTGCGCCGGATACGGCAACGTGACCGTCACGCCGGGCAGCACGGGCACGACGGACTTGTCGTCGTTCGGCTTGCAAAAAAAGAATGGCGGTTCGCGCTCAGGGTCGAAACCCATTTCGCGCGCATGGGCGGCGTAATTGCGGCCCACGCAGTAGATGCGGCGAACGGGAAACTGGCTGTCGGTGCCGACGATGGGCAGGCCGGCGATGGCTTGGGGGGCGAAGATGAAGTTGGTCATGGTGAAATCCTGTCTGAAAAATCAATCGGTCAAGAACTGCTCGCGCAGCACGCCCATTGCAAGCTGCACGGGGCGGTCGGAAAAACTGAACAGCACGACATCGTCTTGCTGGCAGTCGAAGCACACGGTGGTCCACGACGGCACGACGAAGGTGTCGCGCGGGGCGAAATCGAAGCGCTGTCCACCGATATCCACGCTGCCATGCCCCTCGACGACGCTGTAGACGGTGCCGTCGGTGCTGCGCGCGCGCTTGCCCGCAAACCCTTTGGGCAGCAGTTGCATGAAGGTGGCCATGGTGGGCATGGGCGAGCCGCCCGTCAGCGGGTTCGTATAACGCAGCTTGTAGCCGTGCCAGTCGTCGATGACGTCCGTGCGCGACAGCAGGTCCAGCGCCTCGCGCGACCGCGCATACGGGTAGTTGAAGATGGGCGAGGTGGCCGCCCCGTGCAGCTGCTTCACGGGCGCCATGTTGTAGCCATAGCGGGCGAAGCTCTGGCATTCCGGACGGGTGACGATCTGGCTGTCTTCCGTATCGTTTTCCGCGAAGCCGGAGTCGAAGTAACGGAGCATGGGAATGTCCAGGCCATCGAGCCACACGACGGGCTCGCAGACGCCATCGACACCCAGGTTGCCATGGTCATGCCAGGTCCACGAAGGCGTGATGATGAAATCCCCCGGGTGCATGGTGGTGCGCTCACCCGCCACCGTCGTATAGGCGCCCTGACCGCTCAAGACAAAGCGCAGCGCGGACTGGCTGTGACGGTGCGACGGCGCCACTTCGCCGGGCAAGATCAGCTGCAAACCCGCGTACAGCGATTGCGTAATCGACGAGCGGCCGGGCAAGGCTGGGTTTTCCAGCACGAGGACGCGGCGCACGGCTTCGTGGGCCGTGATCACTTCGCCGGCACGCGCCAACTGCGGCGCGATGTCGGCATAGCGCCACAGGGCGGGGGCATACGGCGCCGTCGGATGGGGTGGCACCAAGGTATGCAAGGATTGCCACAGCGGCGACAGATGCATGCCGCTCAGGGCGTCATACAAGGCCTCGCGTTCGGGCGTTTGAGGGGAAATCATGCTGCGTCCTTCTCGGTAGTGGCCAGGCAGGTTTGCGCCGTCCAGCCATACAGCCAGGCCAGCGCTTCGTAGAATTGCGCGTGCGTGCGCCCGCGCCACAAGTCGTTGCGCACCAGGCGTTCGACGCCTTTGGCGTGGTACAAACGGCCCATTTCGCGCGCCGACAGCACGACACGGGCCGTGCGGGCGATACGCGAGGTCTGATACAGCCGGAAGGCGGCGGCCATGTCGAAGTCGCAGGCGCGCACGGCCTCTCCCAGAGTCACGGCGTCTTCCAGCGCCATGCAGGCACCCTGCGCCAGGTATTGCAGCATCGGGTGGGCAGCGTCACCCAGCAAAGTCATGCGCTTCGTGCTCCAGTTGGCGACGGGGTCGCGGTCGGCCGTGCTCCAGCGTTTCCACGACGTGGGCTTGTGCAGCAGCTGGCGCGGCTGCGCGTGGATGCCGTCGAAGTACGACAGCACTTCTTCCTTGCTGCCGTCCGTGACATTCCATTCTTCCTGGTCGCGGCTATGAAAAGTCACTACCAGGTTGTATTGCTCGCCATTGCGCAGCGGGTAGTGCACGAGGTGGCAGTTCGGCCCGGCCCAGACGACGGGCGCGTTCCAGCGCAGGTCGGCCGGCATGTCGGCGGCCGGCACCACGGCGCGGTAGACCACGTGACCGGAGACGCGCACGGCGTCGCCCACGATGCGCTCGCGGATCACGGATTTGACGCCGTCGCAGCCGATCAGCACATCGGCGCGAAAGCTGCGCCCTGCCGCATCGAGCACGGTGACACCGTCCACATCTTCCACGACGTCCGTCACCTGCGACGACGTTACAAAAGAAATCAATGGCGAGGTGCGCACCGCGTCGAGGATGGCACCGTGGATGTCGGCGCGGTGGATGACGGCGTAGGGATTGCTGAAGCGCTGGCGGAAGGCCGCATCGACGACAAAGGTGCCCACCTCGCTCGCGTCGACGGCATCCATCATCACCAGCCGTTCCGTGAAGACGGCCTTGGCGCGCGTGCGCTCGCCCACGCCCAGCGCGTTCAGCGCGGCGAAGGCGTTGGGCGCCAGCTGAATGCCGGCGCCGATCTCGCCCAGGGTCGAAGCCTGTTCCAGCACGGTGACGGCCAGCCCTAGGCGCGACAGGGACAAGGCGGCGGCCATGCCGCCGATGCCGCCGCCGACGATCAGCACCGACGGTTTATGGGTAGCTTCCATTTCTTTCCTCCAATTGATCTGTGTGCTTGCGCGATGCACGTTTGCCGTGCTCTTGGTATGACAAGCAGTGTGCCGACAGGTCAATATTCGGTAAAGCGATGGAATACAATAACCACAATCGCATTTTTAAATAATGGTGGAATCCTCTTATGTCCCGTTTCGATATCGAACTACTGTTCATCTTTGACGAGATCTATAAAAGCCGCAATGTGACGCGCGCGGCTGAAAACCTGGGCTTGCCCCAGTCTACGGTCAGCATTGGCCTGGGCAAGCTGCGCACGCATTTCGGCGACAGGCTGTTCGCGCGCACCTCGAAAGGCATGGAGCCGACGCCGCGCGCGCAAAACGCCGTGCAAGACGTGCGCGCCGCAATTGCCGCATGGCAGCACGCGCTGGCCAACCAGCCCGTGTTCGACCCGGCCGCCAGCACGCGCGAATTTGCCATCTGCATGACGGACATCAGCGAAATCGTGCTGCTGCCTACCCTGCTCAACCATCTGCAGCAGATCGGGCCCGGCATCACCCTGGACGTGTCGAAGATCGCTACCGACACGCCCGAGCGCCTGGAAGGGGGCGAAGTGGACCTGGCCGTGGGCTTCATGCCGCATCTGGAATCGGGGTTTTATCAGCAGAAACTGTTCGACCAGCACTTTGTCTGCCTGGTGGCCAGCAGCCACCCGCGCATCCGCGACACGATTACTGTGGAAGAGTTCCTGCAGGAAGGGCATATCGAAGTGAAAAGCTCGGGCACGGGACACTCCATCGTAGAAAAGGTGCTGGCTGCGGCCGGCGTGCAGCGGCGCATCGTGCTAAAACTGCCCAGCTTCCTCGGCGTGTCGCGCATCGTCGCCGAAACCGAGTACATCGTCACGGTACCGTATCGCTACGCGCTGCAAATGCACGACCACGAAGCGTTCCGCATCCTGCCCCTGCCCGTGGCGCTGCCCAGCTTTTCAGTCAAGCAGCACTGGCACGAGCGCTACCATGAAGATGCGTCAAACCGCTGGCTGCGCCAGACGATGGCGCAGCTGTTTGGAGCTGGCGATGCCACAACCTTGCCTATTGAATAATTTTTCTGCATACTGCCAGGCCCGACCTTTTCATTGCCTTCCACTATGTCTATCAGCCTGCGCCCCGTCACCGTCGACAATTTTGACATCATCAGCGACTTGCCCTTGCTGCCCCAGCAACGCGACTATCTGGCCAGCAACGACTATTCCATCGCGCAGGCCAGCTTTTACCCCGCCACCATGCATACGCGCGCCGTGTATTGCGCTGAGGAAGTCATTGGTTTCCTGATGTTCGTCTCGCCCGATGCCGAAGACCCGCCCGGCCACTACCAGATCTGGCGTTTCATGATCGATCACCGGCGCCAGGGGCAAGGGCATGGCCGGGCCGCCCTCGCCCTGGCGCTGGCGGAGATCCGCGCCCGCCCGGACGCGCGCAGCATCGAAATTTGCTACAAGCCTGGGAATGCCAATGCGAAAAAATTCTATGCCAGCATGGGATTCGAGGAAAAAGGCATGGATGCCGATGGCCATGACATGCTGGCCGTGATCAAGCTCGTAGCGCAGACCAGCAATGCACTGTGATGCCGGTTCGGCAAAGACGCGCAAGATACGATAAGCTGATGCCGCTTACACGGCTAACGCCGCTCACTTATTTCAAACAAGGACCACCATGACCCTGATCGTCGTCGCCACCATCGATGCCCAAGCTGACCATATCGCCGCCGTGCGCGCCGCCCTGGAAGCCGTCGTGCCGCCCAGCCGCGCCGAAAGCGCCTGCCTGCGCTACGCGCTGCACCTCGACAACAAGATCCCCACGCGCTTCATCATGCTGGAAGAATGGACCGACCAGGCCGCGCTGACGGCGCACTATGCGACGCCCCATTTCAAGGCGCTGGTGGCCGCCGTGGGCGATAAAGTCGTCAATATCGACGTGGCGGAACTGAGCAAGCTGATGTAAGGGAAACGCGTGGCCATCTTTGAAAGTTGCCATCTATAATATGGCAACTTTTTTTATGGCACCATCATGACAGCATTTTCCAAGATACGCGGTGCCGTAGCGGTAGCCGCCCTGACACTCTGCGCCGGCGCCGCCGCGCAAGCTCCCATGCCCAGGCTCGTGGGCGAGTACGACTTGCTATCCTCGACGACCGTGCCGCCCAGCACCTGGGGCTATTCCAAGGCCCGTGTTTCAATCAGACAGCTCGATGACCATCACCTGCTGATTTTGCTCGCTTGCGAGTGGAAACGCGAACCGAAGGCCGTCTGCGGCGACTACTTCTACGCCCAGTGGCGCGACGACGGCCTGTATCTGCAGGATATGAACACCTTCGCCATGCGCCTGTATTTCGATCCCGCCTCGCGCAAGCTCACCATCATTTCGCGCGGCGCCGACGCAAAGCAGAGCGTACGCCACGAAGTGTTCGGCACGACGACGGCGCCACTCGTCGACCCGGCGCTGCTGCGGCGCATGAAGCGCGAGCAGTCACATGCCGACAGCAAGGAAAACCGGCGCGTGTTCGGTCCCTACACCCAGTGGGACTACCAGGAAAACCGCATCGAATTCCAACGTCAAGACTGGACGGCACCGTGATGGCGCGCCTGATCCAGCCCCTTCGTCGCCAGCTGCTGCGCCTTGCAGGCGCCTTGCTGTGCGCGCCCGTGCTCGCGCGTGCTGCCGATGGCGGCCTGCCCCGCGCCGTGCGCCAGCGCATCCTGGCGACCCTCGACGCTCCGCTGCCCAAGGTGCTCAATGTGCACCATCTGGCACTGATACGGCGTTTCAACATCGGCTGGTCGCCCGTGGAAAGCGGCGCACCCATGCTCAATCCGGCCTACCCGCTGGGCAAAGGCGACACCCTGGCGCTGGCCATGCAGGCGATTGGCAGCAAGGATGCGGCGCTGGCCGCCCAGCGCCTGATGGAGGCGTCGCTGCTGCTGCCCCACTTTGTGCAGATGGCCGACCTGAAACCGGGCAGCTATGCCTACGCCAAGGCGACCTTCACCTTGACTGCCCGGCACCTGTCACTGCTGCGGCAACAGTCATGGATGACGCTGGAAATGCTGGGCATGGGCGCGGAAGACTATCTGGCCGAAGGCTATTGGCCCACCCCGTCCGTCGATGGCAAGCGCCCGTATGGCGACTTCACGAATTACCCGGTCGAGATGGCGCAAGCGCTGGGCCTGCCGGTGCGCAAGCAAGCGAACGGCAGCCTGGCCATCACGCCCGCGCTGCAGGCGGAACTGGAAGCACTGCACCAGCAGACCATGCCGGCGCTGCAAGTGTTCGTGCGGGAAGCGGGCTTGAAGCGCAATACCCTCTAAGGGGGCCGGGCCAGATTGCCCTGTTTTACAGGGAATCGAGCCTGGCCAACATCGTGGCCGCCTGCTCGCGGAAAGCCGCGATCGTCGCCGCATCCATCTTCTCCAGCTGGCGATACGCCATGCCTATGCGGGGATTGCGTTCCAATGTATCCGCATTGCGATGGAAAAAATCCCAGTACAGGGCATTGAAGGGACAGGCGCGCTCGCCGATGCGCGACTTTTTATCGTAATGGCAGCCTTTGCAATAATCGCCCATGCGGTCGATATACGCGGCGCTGGAAACATACGGCTTGGTGGCCAGCAGCCCGCCATCGGCGAACTGGCTCATGCCGACAGTATTGGGCAGCTCCACCCACTCGAAGGCATCGATATAAATGCCCAGATACCAGCCATGCACCTTGGCCGGATCGAGGCCGGCCAGCAGCGCGAAATTGCCGATCACCATCAGGCGCTGGATGTGATGCGCATGGGCCTGTTCCAGCGACTGGGTGATCGCCTGCGACAGGCAATGCATCTTCGTCTTGCCATCCCAGAACCATGAAGGCAGCGGGCGCGTGTGGCCAAAAAAATTCTTCTCCGCATAACCGGGCATATGGGTCCAATAGACGCCGCGCACATATTCGCGCCATCCCAGTATCTGGCGTATAAAACCCTCGACCGCAGCCAGCGGCGCATGGCCCGCCTGATAAGCCGCTTGCGCCCTGGCGACGACTTCGCGCGGATTGAGCATTTTCACGTTCAGCGCGAACGACAGCAGTGAATGAAACAAGCGCCAGGCCTTGACGCTCATGGCATCCTGGAAATCGCCAAAATGCGGCAAGGCCCGCGCGATGAAGGCATCGAGCTGCTGCAGCGCTTCGTCCCGGTTCAGCGCCCATGGCAGCCGGTCGGCATGCGGCGCGCCGAAGCTTTTCACGCCTGCGGCGACGATGCTTTGCCATAATCGAGAGTGGTCATGCAGGGTGCGCGGGTCTTGCGGCTCGGCGGGCGTACCGCGCCAGGGCTTGCGGTTATCGTGATCGAAGTTCCATTGGCCGCCGATAGGTTTTTTCGCGTCTTCCATCAGCACCTGGTGCGTGCTGCGCATCTGGCGGTAGAAAAACTCCATCAGCCATTGCTTGCGTCCGGCGAAAATATCGGCCACTTCATGGCGGGCCGTATAGAAATGGTCGCTGTCGACCATCCGCCATGGAAGACGCGAGCGGCGCCCGGCGTCGTAGAGCTGCTGGTCAAGGCGCCACTCGTCGGGCGCCTGGTACTCGAAGGCGCAAGCGTCATAGTGGTCAAGCAACGCTTCGATATTGTCCGGTATCGAGCGCGTGCTTTCCACGTCATCGATGGCGATGTAATGCACTATGTGGCCGAGCTGGCGCAACTGGCGCGCCAGTTCACGCATGGCAGCGAAAATAGCCAGGATCTTCTGCGCATGATGCAGCACATAATCGGTTTCTTGCCGCACCTCCATCAAGACATAGATGGTGGCGTCATCGACTTCGGTGAACCAGCGATGCTGCGCATTGAGCTGGTCGCCGAGTATCAGGCGCAGCGTGGGCTTGTGTGAGTTCATGATTATTCTGTGCGATGGTTGAATGCGCCATGGCGGCGGCGCTTATCCCTGCGGCGCAGGCACAGGTGCCGGTGCCGACTGCGGTGCCGGGGCTGGAATCGGCGCCGCCTCCGGCACCGCCTTGCCATGCGATTCCTGCCCGCCCTCGCCTTCGGCCGGCATGGCCAGCGGCGCCGGCGGCACGCCTTCCTGCAGCAAGTTACCCGGCTCCTCCACCGGCTCATCCTGCGGCGCCTCGACCGGCTCCACGTGGCGCAGCGGCGGTGGCGGCTTGCCGCCGGGGAAGATGGCATCGCGCGACAGTTTGCCCGTATCGAGCGCCGTCTTGAAGAAATCGCCCACCAGCAGCACGGCGTTGTGGCCGCCCTGGCCCCAGTAATTGCTGCGCATGGTGACCCTTGCGTCATTAAAACCGACCCAGGCGCCGCCCACCAGTTCCGGATGCATCAAAATAAACCAGCCGTCCGCATTGTTTTGCGTGGTGCCGCTCTTGCCGGCCACGTCGGAGCGGATGCCAAAGCGGCTGCGGATGGCCGTGCCCGTGCCGCGGTCGATCACGCCGCGCATCATGTCCGTCAGGGTGGCAGCCGATGCCGCCTGCATGGCGCGCTTGGGCTTGTCTTCGCCGAAACGGGCGATGACCTTGCCTTCACGGTCGGTGATGTGCGTGACGACGAAGGGCATGCGCGCTTCGCCCTGGGCCGCGATGCTGGCGTAGGCGTTGACCATTTCCAGCAGGGTGACGGGACTGGTGCCCAGCGCCAGCGACGGCACTTTTTCCAGCTTGCTGTCGCGGATGCCCAGCGCGCGCGCCAGCTTGATGATAGGCGGCAGTCCGACATCCTGCATCACTTGCGCCGTGATGGTATTTTTCGAGTAAACGAGGCCGTCGCGCATGCTCATGTCGCGCCCCGTGGTGCCGCTCATGTCCGTCGGGCGCCATATGGTGCCATCGGCTGCCTTGATATCCATCACGGCATCGCGATACACATGCTCGGGACTGAGTCCCTTTTCCAGCGCCGCGCCATACACGATGGGCTTGAAGGTGGAGCCGGGCTGACGCGCCGCCTGCGACACGTGGTCGAATTGTTCGCGCGCAAAGTCGCGGCTGCCCACCCAGGCGCGCACGGCCCCCGAGGCCGGGTCCATGGCGGCAAAGCCCGCTTCCAGGCGCGTCTTCGACTTGCGCAGGGCGGCCATGAAGGCACGGTCACCCTTCAATTTTTCCAGTGCCTCATCGGGCGTGCCGCCGGCGGCCGTCAGCTTGCGGTAATCGCCCGACTCGCGCACGAAAGCATCGAGCAAGCCCGGATGCGATTTCCAGAAGTAATCGAATGCCACGCTGCCAGCCTGCATGCCTGCATACATGCCCGTCGAGGTGGACGATGGCATGCCGGCGCGGCTCCATTCCACGTCGGCGATCACTTGCAGGGCATTCGCCTGCCGTTCGACGGCGCGCTCGGCCGCCTGCTGCAGATCGTGGTCGAGCGTGGTGTGCACCACCAGGCCATCGCGCTCCAGGTTGTAGTCGTTTTCGTCGGCCCAGTCGATCAGCCATTTGCGCACATAGGCAGTGAAATGGCTGTCCGACTGCGCCCGTTCACTCTGGCGCTCGAAATGCAGGCGCAGCGGACGCTTGATCAATTGCTTGTAGCGCAGCTCGTCGATGACGTCGTGCTTGCGCATCTGGCCCAGCACCACATTGCGCCGTTGCAAGGATCGTTCGGGATTGCCGACGGGGTTGTAGTAATTCGTGCCCTTGAGCATGCCGACCAGGGTGGCGCTTTCCAGGATGTCGAGGCGCGACGCGGGCTTGTCGAAGTAGGTGCGGGCCGCCATTTCGATGCCGTAAGTGTTGTACAGGAAAGGGACGGTATTCAAATATGCTTCCAGAATTTCCGTCTTGCTGTAGGTAGCCTCGATCTTCAGGGCCGTGATCAGCTCCTTCAACTTGCGGTTCAGGTTGCGCGAGCGACCTATCTCCTCGGGGAACATATTGCGCGCCAGCTGCTGCGTAATGGTGGAACCACCCTGGGGGTTGCCCCCGGCCGTGTGCAAGATGGCGCCGGCCGTGCGCGTGAAGTCGATGCCGTGGTGTTCGTAGAAGCGGTGGTCTTCCGTCGAGATCAAGGCGCTGACCACGTTCGGCGAAATCTGCTTCAAGGTGACGCGCTCCTGCAGCCCCTGGTCGAAGCGCACCAGTTCCTTGCCGTCGGCGCTGACCATGGTGCTCGGCGCGGCCGCGCGCGCCTGACGCAAGTCGTGGATGCTGGGCGTCAGCGGGATCAGCAGCAACATGTAGGATATCGTTAGCGCCAGCACGGCCAGGAACGACCATAGGCCCAGCACCAGCGCGCGGCGCACCGGCGGCAGGCTCATCAAGTGCGCGTGGCCACGCCGGACCAGCGCCACGGCCTTGACCCACACCAGCCCCGCCAGTCGCCAGGCCTGCGCGCGCGCCCATGTCCATGCCTGCCGTGCTTTTTCCTGAAATTGCTCCATGCCTGATGCCATGCTTGTAACCTTGTCTGATGCCGGATTTTCCGTTTCAGCAAGTATATAGGGCGGGCAACAAAGCGGGCCGGATTTTACGCCAGGCAGGCATCGAGGCGCGCCAGGGTGACACCGACATACGCGCCCACGCAGCGTGCGTCGCGCGTATAAAAAGCGTCTACCACAGGCAGCAAGGCGCAATCGCAGATGACGGGATCGACCTGGGTCACGACGCCCAGCGCCAGGTAGCGCCAGCCATCGAGGCGCAGCAGGCGTTTTTCCCGGCCCGGATTGGCGCGAAAGATGGCATCCCAGTCGTCCATCTCGCCGAGCACAGGCCACAGTTCCGCCTGCAACGGCGCACCGGTGGCCATCTGCCCGCCGCCAAACTCATCCATCACGTGCAGACGCTGGCCGCCCACCTCGATGACGGCTTCCAGATAGTCGCCCTCGGTCACGATGAAGGTGGCGGCAACGATGCTGGCTGTCACTTCTGCGCCTGCTCCAGCAGGGCCGGCAATTCTTTCAGCATGGCTGCGCGCGTGCGCAAGCCCGCCGATGGCAAGCCCTTTTGCTCATCCTGCACCAGGCGCGCAAAGACGATGCTGCGCTCGCCCTTGCTGGCCCAGCCCACGAACCAGCCGTAGCCACGCGCTTCGTCTAAGCTGCCGTCGGCCTTGCGCGGGAAGGCGGCGCCCGTCTTGCCATGCACTTGCCAGCCGTCCACATCGGCCAGGCGCGTCAGGCGACGCGTTGCTTGCATCGCCTGTTTAGTGACGGGCAATTGATCGTTGACCAGCTTGCGCAAGAAGCCTAGCTGTTCCAGAGGGGAAATTTTCAGCGAAGAACTGATCCACGAGCGCTCCAGGCTATTCTCCTTGCCCGGGTCACCCGAGACGTCCGCATTGCCATAGCGCAAGGCCTTCGCGTATTTCTGGAAGCGCTCGGCGCCCAGCGCCTGCGTAATCTGCTGCGAATACCAGACGACGGAATACTGCATCCAGCGCGACGGATCCGTCTCCTGGCGCCAGGCATCGCCGCCCCAGTCCACATAGCCCTGGCGGTACGGCAGGCTAGGTGTGTGCTCATCCTTGAGGAAGCCGGCATCGTAGCCCATCAGGCTGAGCGCGATCTTGAACGTGGATGCGGGGGTGACGCGGTCGAGGCAATTACCCTCTTGCAGCAAGACGGCACCCGTCCTGGCGTCGGCCATGGCGGTGCAGATGGTGGCGGAATGGGCTTGCGAGGCGGCCAGCGTGGCGCCTGTCAAGCCGAGAATGCACTGGAAGATTGCGCGATATTTCATGGGCCTCCGGGGTTGGGGGAGAAGGACAAAGCGAAATTGTACCGGGCAGCGCGGCGCGATGCCAGCGCTGATGCATCGGCTTGAAGCCAGGCTTGCACGCTAGCGCCCCACCGGCGCAGCCGGCTGGCGCTCCCGCTTCAGCCGCTCCTCTTCCATCTCGTCCATGCCCAGCTTTTCCTCGTCGATCAGCGCATGTTCGCGCCGTTCGCGTTCCAACTCCTCTTCCAGTGCGCCTTCGCCTGGCTCCTGCGCGATTTTCTCCGGCATGCTGCCCTCCTCCACGGTGGTTGACTAACAATTTCCAGCAAGCTTGCCCGCCTGCGCCACGGCATCGTGCGGATGCAGGCTTTCCATATGTTGTACGGTAACATGCGCCTGCGCATAATGTGGTGCCAGCGCCGCCTGCACGCGGCGGGCCGCGTCTTCCACATACATCAGGTTAGCACCATTCAAGCGCGCGAACGCCTGCTCGTCGGCCCGTTTCACGGCCGTCTGCAAGGGCGTCGCCAGCGCCGCTTCCACCAGCTCGATCAAGGGAAACAAGTCCAGCTCCGCCTGTTCCGTCAAGGGCACGGTCACCGTCGCCGTGCTGCGCTGGCTGTGCGGCGTGGCCAGGCTCGCGTGTTCATGCAGCCAGTCGCGCGCCGCCACGGCGTCGATGCCACCCTCGCCGAATTGCGCCGCGAAGGCGTCGGCAAGCAGTTGCCGCGCCAGCGCCGCCGAGCACGGACAAGTCGACGAATAGCCGACCTCCAGCGTCAGGGATAGCGTAAAACCGTGTGGCGAGTCGCTGGCCTGCAAGCGCACCGGATACGATTTCCAGCCCGACAGCCCCGCCGTCAGCAGCGCAGGCTGGCGCCGCAGCAGGGGAAAAGCCAGCGCCAGACGCGCCTGCGTGCTGCCGCAATCGGCGTGGCTGTCGATCATGCGCCGCAGCACGGCGGCCAGCGCCGGCGCATCGAGCGGCTGCGCAGCGGCAAAGGCATCGAGCAGCAGATACAGGCGCGACATGTGAATGCCCTTGACGCGTGGATCGGGCAGATCGACTTGCACGTCGGCCCAGGCATGTACTTGCTGCGCCTGCCCGCCCTCCTCCAGCCACAGCGGCAAGGCGATGCCCTGCATGCCCACCCACTCGAGCGGCAAGGGGCTACCCAGGTGAGGGCCGGCCGCCACGTCGGGCAGGGGTGAGGAAAGAGAATCGCGCTTCATGGCATGGCTCCATATGCAAACAAGTTGCATATCATGGAGAAAAACGGGCTTATTTGCAAGTACATTGCATTAATGGACGCATTGACAGCTCAACTGGCCCTGCGAAACGTCAAATTGATGCGCTGCGCACCCAGCAGCGTGTGTTGGCCCTCCTTCAATGGCGCCACGCCGTGGAAGCGCAGGCGGTCGGCGCCACCCCACACCACCACGTCGCCATGCAGCAGGGAGATGCGCGCCGGCTTGTCGGCCCGCTCGGCGCCGCCGAACAGGAAGGTGGCGGGCAGCCCCAGCGAGACAGAGACGATGGGCGCCGTGAAATCGCATTCATCGCGGTCCTGGTGCAGAGCCATGCGCGCGCCGGGCGCATAACGGTTGACCAGGCAGGCGTCGGGAGCAAAGCCCGGATAGCCGGCCGCCTGTGCCGCCTGTTGCGCCAGGCGCAGGAACACGGGCGGCATGGGCGGCCACGCAAGGCCGCTGGCCGGATCGCGCCGCGCATAGCGGTAGCCGCGTCCATCCGTGATCCAGCCCAGGGGGCCGCAATTACTCATGGCGACGGACATGCGCAAGCCGCCCGGCGTGGCCATGTGGCGCAGGGGCGCTGCCAGCACGATGGCATCGAGCGCCGGCAGCACCTCGTCCAGATAGGGCAGGGCAAAACCGCGCAACAGGACCGACGCGGACGCGCCGGGCACCAGCGGCGCCGGGCCGGCCGCAGCATAGTCTTCATCGGCAAACAGGGACAGGTTCATGCCGTGTATTGTAGGCCCGGCGTGGAAAAAGCGCGCGCGACTGGTCCATGCTGCGCTACAGTAGCGTTTCCAGCCACTACCACCCGCCTCCACGATGGATCATTACGCCGATTTGCTGCAAACCCTGGCGCAGCAGGAAGAAATCCTGCAATTCGAACGCTTCGACAACGACGCCGCGCTGGCCGTGGGCCTGTGGATCGTCGAAGAAGTGCGCAAGCGCGGCAAGGCCGTCACCGTCAACATCACGCGCAACGGTCAAATCCTGTTCCACCACGCCATGACAGGCGCCACGGCGGACCAGGCGGACTGGATACGCCGCAAGAACAACACGGTGCAGCGCTTTTGCCGCAGCTCCTACTATATGGGCATTTCCCATAAAAGCCGGGGCAACACCTTCGAAGACGTGAAATATCTCGACGACATCGAGTACGCGGGCCATGGCGGCGCTTTCCCCCTGCTGATACGCGGCGTGGGGCTGGTCGGCACGGTGACCGTGTCTGGCCTGGCGCAGGCAGACGACCACGCGCTGGTGGTGGCCGCGCTGCAGGCGCAGCTGGATAAATAGTCAGGCGGCCAGCGCCCGCTGCAAGGCGGCGCGCGCCAGCAAGCGCGTGGAATCGAGCGTCGGCAGCGGCGAATTGGCGTCGCTGATGAACAGCGGGATTTCCGTGCAGCCGAGGATGACGGCGTCGCAGCCCTGCTCGCGCAAGCCGGCGATGATGGCCTGGAAGCGCGCCACGCTGTGCGGCTGGATCACGCCCGGCACCAGTTCTTCCATGATGATGCGGTTGATCTCACTGCGCGCGTCTTCGGCGGGCCGCACGCAAGCGATGCCGCGCGCGGCCAGCCGGTCGGGATACACGGCGCTGTCGACCAGCCAGCGCGTGCCCATCAAACCGACTCGTTGGCAAGCACGCGCCGCCGCTTCGGCGGCCACTACGTCCGCAATATGCAGCCAGGGCAGCGGCGAACGGGGCGCCATCAACTCGAATGCCTGGTGGATGGTGTTGTCGGGGCAAATCAGGAACTCGGCGCCGGCGGCGGCCAGCTTGCGCGCCGACGCCAGCATCAGTTCGGCCACGCCGGCCAGGTCGCCCGTCTTCAGGCAATCTACATAGCGCGCCAGCGACGGCGTGTGCAGGGATATTTCCGGGTGCTCATACGCTCCCAGCGCATGCGCGCCCTCTTCGCAAATCGTGCGATAGCACAGGGCCGCCCCTTCGGCCGAACAGCCGACGATGCCGATATGTTGTGTCATGTGAGCGTCCCTTTCGATTAAATGCGCTGGCCGCCGTCGATGGGAATTTCCGCACCCGTGATGTACGAGGCGCGCTCGCTGCACAAGAACTCCACCAAATCCGCCACTTCGGCCGTCGTGCCCAGGCGGCGCAAGGGGATTTGCGTATCGACGATGTGCGAAGTGCCGGGCGACAGGATGGCCGTGTCGATCTCGCCCGGTGCGATGGCGTTGACGCGCACGTTCAGCGGCGCCATGTCGTTGGCCATTTCACGTGTCAGCGATGCCAGCGCCGCCTTCGAGCTGGCATAGGCCGAGCCGGCAAACGGGTGCACGCGGTAGCCGGCGATCGAGCACAGGTTCACGACGGCGCCGCGCGCCTTAGACAGTTCCTGCGCGAAGCCGCGCGTGAGCGCCAGCGGTGCAAAGAAATTCGTGTTGTACATTTCCTGCCAGGTCTGCATGTCGGTGGTCAGCGAATTGACGCGCGTGCCGCCCGGCCCTTTCGGCGACACGCCCGCATTGTTCACCAGCGCATGCAGTTTCGCGTCGCCCAGCATCGGGCGCAGCGTCTCGACCATCTGCCCGATCTGGCTCAGGTCCGACAGATCCATGCACACATGTGTGTTGTGCTCCTGGCTGCGCGGGCAGCCGCCGGGAATCGGGCTGCGCGAAACGGTGATGACCCTCCAGCCCAGGCTGCGGAAGCGTTCCGCGACGGCGTGGCCGATGCCGCGGCTGGCGCCCGTGACGATGGCGGTTTTTTGTTCAGTCATGTTCTTCCTTGTCCTGTTCTGAGTTTTGTTCTGCAATGCCAGCGGCGTGGATGCGTTCCTGGCGCATCACATAGGCCAGCATCTGCGTCCCGCCATCGAGGATGTCCTGTTCGATGGCGCGCCGCGCGGCCGCGCTGTCGCGCTGGCGCAGCGCGCTGATGATCGCGTGATGGTGGCCGACGCGCATGTCGGGCGAAAAGCTGGCGTAGCCGGCGGCGATCAGGGGCGCCGTCTGCATCCACAGATGGTCGACGAAGCGTTTTAAGGTCGGCATGCCGGCCGCCTGCGCCAGGCCCAGGTGAAACGCCTGGTTGCATTGCAGGGCCGCCGCCAGGTCGTGCCGCGCGATGGCCTCTTCATTCGCCTGCAGCAGGCGTTCCAGGTCGGCCAGGGTGGCGTCGTCGATGCGCTGCGCTGCCTCAGCCGCGCCCAGGCCTTCCAGTTCCAGGCGCAGCGCGCGGATTTCCAGGTAGCGCGCCACACTGAGCACGGGCACGCGGAAGTCGCGCGGCGAGCGCAGCACCAGCGCCTCTTCCTGCACCAGCTGCAGCATGGCGTCGCGCACGGGCGTGACGCTGGTGCCCAGCTGCAGCGCCAGCTCGCGGATGCGCAGCCGGTCATTCGGCTGGAAGCGCCCGGCCGCCAGCGCTTCGCGCAGCATGGCGTACACGGACTTGCCCAGGTTGACGTGCAGCAGGCTGTCGAATTGATGCTTCATGCGTGTCTTTGCTCGTTGGAAATTGATGATGCATCATACATCATTGTAGAAAACGCGGTTTTCCATCCGTGTACCGGAGACAGGAAACATTGCAAGACCGTACAATCAGCTGCCACCGCATCGAAAGGAGCGCTCTTGAACTGGGATTATCCGCACGCCCACACCCTGCCCGTCACGCCCGAAGCGGCCGACATCGACGGCTTGCAGCACACCAACAACGCCGTCTACGTGCGCTGGTGCGAGCATATCGCCTGGCACCACTCTGCCAGCCTGGGACTGGTGCTGGACGATTACCGGCGCCTGGACCGGGCCATGGCGATACGCCGCGGCGAATACGACTACCTGCTGCCAACGCGGGCCGGCGAAGCGCTGACCCTGGCCACCTGGCTGTGCGCCAGCGATGGCCGCTCCAGCATGGAACGGCGCTTCCAGCTGATCCGCAATAGCGATGGCGCCACCGTCGTGCGCGGACGATGGGACTTGATTTGCATCGAACTGAGCAGCGGGCGGGCGCGCCGTTTGCCGCCTGAATTTCTGGCGGCGTACGAACCGGCCATCGTCGCGGCCGGCGCGCAGGACGCAGACGCCTAGGCAGCCGTTTTGCACGCCGATCAGCGAAGATGCGGGGCTTTTCCTGCGCCTCCGCAGTGCAACATGCATTTCACTGCTGATTTGCCCGTTCATGCTTTAGAATCAGCGACCTCAGCCCCGTAAAAACAGGATAAAACATATGACGGCAGTCGGGAATACCGAACCACAAGAGCTCAAGCGTGGCCTGAAAAGCCGCCACATCCAGCTCATCGCCCTGGGCGGCGCCATCGGCACCGGCCTGTTTCTGGGCATTGCGCAAACCATCAAGATGGCCGGCCCTTCCGTGCTGCTCGGCTATGGCATCGCCGGCGTCATCGCCTTCCTGATCATGCGCCAACTGGGCGAGATGGTGGTCGACGAACCCGTCGCTGGCTCCTTCAGCTATTTTGCCGACAAATACTGCGGCCACCTGCCCGGCTTTCTGTCGGGCTGGAACTACTGGGTGCTGTATGTGCTTGTCAGCATGGCCGAACTGACGGCCGTCGGCATCTACGTGCAGTACTGGTGGCCGGGCGTACCGACCTGGGTGTCGGCGCTCATCTTCTTTTGCGTCATCAACGCCATCAGCCTGCTCAATGTGAAGGCCTTTGGCGAGATGGAATTCTGGTTCGCCATCATCAAGGTGGTCGCCATCATCGGCATGATCGTCTTCGGCGCCTGGCTACTCGCTTCCGGCGACGCGGGCCCGCAGGCCTCGGTAGCCAACCTGTGGCAGCACGGCGGCTTCTTCCCGAATGGCTGGCAGGGACTGGTGATGGCCATGGCCGTCATCATGTTCTCGTTCGGTGGCCTGGAGCTGGTGGGCATCACGGCGGCCGAGGCGGACGATCCGGGCACGACGATTCCGCGCGCCACCAACCAGGCCATCTACCGCATCCTGATTTTCTATATCGGCGCACTCGGCATTTTGCTGTCGCTATACCCTTGGCAAAACGTCGTCACCGGCGGCAGCCCGTTCGTGCTGATCTTCCACGCCCTCGACAGCAACCTGGTGGCCACGGCCCTGAACGTCGTGGTGCTGACTGCCGCCCTGTCCGTCTACAACAGCGGCGTGTACTGCAACACGCGCATGCTGTTCGGCCTGGCCAAGCAGGGCAATGCGCCGCGCGCGCTGCTGCACCTGAACCGCCGGGGCGTGCCGCTGGTGGCGCTGGGCGTCTCGGCCCTGGCGACGGGCGCCTGCGTGGTGGTCAATTACTTTATGCCGGGCGAAGCGTTCGAAGTGCTGATGGGCCTGGTCGTCTCGGCGCTGATCATCAACTGGGCCATGATCAGCTGGATTCACCTGCGCTTCCGCGCGCAAAAGAAGGCCGAGGGCAAGACGACGCTGTTCCAGAGCCTGGGCTACCCGTTCACCAACTACCTGTGCCTGGTCTTCCTGGCCGGCGTCCTGGTGATCATGTATCTCACGCCGGGCCTGCGCATCTCCGTCTACCTGATACCCGTCTGGCTCGCTGCACTGGGCGTCGGTTACTGGATCAGGCAAAGCAAGGCCAAGGCCTAGGCAGCCTGCGCCGTATCAGGAAATAAGCAATGCAAAAAGCCCGTCTTCTCAGACGGGCTTTTTGCATTGTGCGCGTTCGAGTCTAAACGGCGGCGGCCTCGCCCTGCTCCGCAGGCACATTGGCTTGCCACAGGCTGATGCTCAGGCCCGCATACGATTGCAGCAGCACGTCGTCGCTCAAGGTCAGCATCGCCTGCTGGCGCTGCTCCGCTTTTTTCTCGGGCGTCATGCCCAGCTCGCCCGTCTGGTATGGTCCCAGCAGGGGCAGCAAGTCGCGCAGCACGGAATAGTTGCCCGGCGTAGTCTGGTCCGATTCCAGCTTGCCCAGGAAATACTTCATGACATGCTCGGACTGGCTGCCCTCCTGCCGCAAGCTCGCTTTCACCATCTTGCCATCCTTGTAAGCCACCTGCGCATCGCTGCTGGCCGTATCCTCGATCTGGTGATAGGTATAGTTCTGCGATTCCGTGCTGTCCGTCAGGCGCAGCGGCACGCCGGGGACCAGCGACTGATGGAAGCTGGCGCTCAGCTTCGATTGCTGCTGCTGGCGCACCGAACGTGCGTCCTGGCTGGCACCGGCCTGCGTCGTCTTCTGCGACACTGCATAATTGAAGCCATCTTTTTCCGCGCTGCGCATGGGATTGCTGAATTCCACGGTCTGCGACACGGAGGCGCTGAAATCGGCCAGCCCCGTCAGGATCGACTTGTCTTCGGCCGCCAGGCGCCACTTGCCCGTCGCGGGAGTGTCCGTGGCCGCTTGCGGCGCGACGGCATTGCTGTGCAAGGCGGTAAAGCTATCCTTGAGCATGGCCACCAGGCCCGCGTCGCCATGGCCGCGCGATGCCGCCTGGTCGAATTGCTTCATGTAACTGCTCAAGGCCTTGGCTTGCCGCGCGGGGCTGCCCAAGGTATTGAGCGCGCTGGCATCGACCTTCAGGTCCAGACTG
The DNA here is from genome assembly GCF_900095265.1 of Janthinobacterium sp. UMAB-56. Lineage (GTDB taxonomy): Bacteria > Pseudomonadota > Gammaproteobacteria > Burkholderiales > Burkholderiaceae_D > Janthinobacterium. The sequence goes on from NZ_LT607654.1 coordinate 291,353, forward strand.
CCTGCCACGCCGCTGAAGCTGACCTGGCGCTGCGCGCCATCGGCCTGGAAATCCAGGGTTTGCACGCTTTCCGGCTCACCGCGCACCTTGACTTCCGCGCGCAGTTTCACGGACTCCAGCACTTGCTGGTCGAACTGCATCAAGCCTTGCAGCTTGATTTTCGGCGTGCTCTGCCCCATGCCATCGATGGCCTCCTGGAAACCTTTCGCCAGCTCGCCGAGTGCGCTGGCTTCAGCGTCGCTGAGCTCGCCGTTCGTCGTCATGCTCACGGCCAGGCCATCGCCCTGGCTGTCGAGCGATAACTTGACTTCCACGCCGCTCTTGGTGGTGATGCTGAGAGTGACCCTGTCTTCGCCATTGCCGTGCAGGCTGGCCGGCGGCAAGCCCCCGATTTCGCTATAGGTATTGGCTTCCATGCGCGGCGGCGCTTGCTGCACCGCCTGCGACATATTGCGCACGCCCCCCTTGATTTGCTCAAGCAAGCTCGCGCCCAAGCCGCCGAAACGGCCGCCAAACGCGCGCGCAGAGAAGTTTTTCGTCATTTGCTCGCTGACGCCATCGCGCGCCGGGCTTTCCCATATCTTCGGCGAAGGCATCAGATGGGCGACGACTTGCGTCGCCCCGATGTCAACAATGGAAGACGGGCTCGGCGCCGGAGAAGGCGCGGCATCCGCCTTGGTGGGCGCGGCACTGAGCGCGCGGGACGGACTTGGATTCCAGCTCGGGATCGAGGAGACGGAGGTCATGGGTCTTATGCCTTGCTAAACGAAGATGGGTGGTTAGGTAAAGTATGCATAACTTTCATTTTTTGATAACTAGTAGCCGTCGAGCACTCCCGGCTTTTCACAGGGAAAGGGATGGATCGCATCTCAAGCGCTAAGCAGACACTGCTATAACGACGTGAAATGTGAAATCATGAGCGCGAAGGAGGATGAAAATTTTTCATTCCTGATACAAATCACGCGCCAGCGTTCGCAGGTGTTCGCCATCTAACTCAATTTGAACTGTTTCTACAAGTAAATTTCTACTGTTGCTCAAATGCTGAAAGTGACTATGTGTGATATTTCGCCCGCCCGCAATCACTATGATCGCTGAGTGCTTCGTGATAAATCCGCATATGCTTATTCGGAACCGCAGGCACGGCCCTAAGGAGGCAATATGAAATTTATGCACTTAACCATCGCCAAGCGGCTCGGCATGGGCTTTGGCCTGGTCGCCCTGTTCCTGTTGCTGGTCATCGCGCTGGGGTTGACCAGCATGCGGCAAATCCAGGACCGCATGGATGAAACCACCAAGGTCAACAACGTCGAAACCAGTCTGGCCCAGACCATGGATTTAACGGTCACCGAACGGGCGCTGGCGCTGCGCAATCTGATTTTGCTGAAAGAGGACAAGGAAATCCAGATCGAAGTCACGCGTATCGCGGCGCAGGAAAAAAAATACGATGCCGCCCAACAAAAGCTGGGAAAAATGTTCGCTAATCGGGAAGGCACTTCTAACGAAGAAAAAAACCTGCTTGAACAAATCCGCAGACAAAGCGAACTGGCGGCCCCCTTTATTCAGCGGGCCGCCGCGCTGGCGCTGAACCAGAAGCAAGACGATGCCTACAAGCTGCTGCGTTATGAATTCCGCCCCGTGCAAAAGCGCTGGTGGGAATTGCTGCGCACCTTGATCGCCGTCGAGGAAAAGCAGAATAGTGAAGCCTCCATCGTCGCCGAGGCCGCCTACAGCCAGGCGCGCCTGGTGATGCTGAGCATCGGCTCGCTGGCGCTGGTCACCAGCCTGCTGGCCGCCGTGCTGATCACGCGCAGCGTGACGCGCCAACTCGGCTGCGAACCCGACGAAGCGGCGGCGATCGCCGGACAGATCGCCGGCGGCAACCTGGCCGTCCCCATTCGTACCCGCGCCGGCGACACGCACAGCCTGCTGTACGCCATGCAATCGATGCGCGACAGCCTGGCGCAAATCGTCCAGCAAGTTCACGCCAGCACCGAGACCATTGCCACGGCGGCGGGACAAATCGCCATGGGCAATCTGGACTTGTCTTCGCGCACGGAGCAGCAGGCCAGCACACTGGAGCAAACCGCTTCGTCCATGGAAGAGCTGACCAGCACCGTGCGTATCAACACCGACCATGCGCGCCAGGCCAACGGGCTGGCCGAAACGGCTTCCGATGTCGCCACCAAGGGTGGCGCCGTCGTGGCGCAGGTGGTCGACACCATGGCGGCCATCGATGTCTCGGCGCGCAAGATCGTCGACATCATCGCCGTCATCGACGGCATCGCCTTCCAGACCAATATCCTGGCGCTGAACGCGGCGGTCGAGGCAGCCCGTGCGGGGGAACAGGGGCGCGGCTTTGCCGTGGTGGCCACTGAAGTGCGCAATCTGGCGCAGCGCTCAGCCGCCGCAGCGAAGGAAATCAAGGACTTGATCGGCGACTCCGTCGACAAGGTCCAGGCCGGCAACCGGCTGGTGGAACAGGCAGGATCGACCATGCATGAGGTGGTCGCCAGCGTGCGGCGCGTCACCGGCATCATGTCTGAAATGATGTCCGCCAGCCAGGAACAATCGGCCGGCATCGAGCAAATCAATATGGCCGTGACGCAAATGGACAATGTCACGCAGCAAAACGCCGCCTTGGTCGAGGAAGCGGCCGCCGCCGCGCAAGCGATGCAGGAACAGGTCAACAGCCTGAACGAGGTGGTCAGCGTCTTCCGTGTGGAAAATAGGGACGGCCGCCGCGATGCGGGGCTGCGCGTGGTCAGCCGTCCGCCACCGCCACCGCCATCGCCGCTGGCAGTGCAGCGCCCGCCCGCCAAGGCAAAGCCGGTCCGTCCGGCCGCCGCCAAGCCTAGCGAAATCGAATGGGAGCAGTTTTGAGCCGGCAACGGGGGAGTGGCGCACGTGGGTAAACTGGAACAGATCGGGGCTGCGGGCGGCGTCGCGCAACATATCTTCCCGCATGCGGGCCATATCGGCAAGGAGCAACGCAGCGTGCTGGCCGGCCAGCAAGGCGCGACCTTGTGGCTGACCGGCCTGAGCGGCGCAGGCAAATCGACGCTGGCCTACGCGCTGGAAAGGCGGCTGCTGGCGGAGGGCCACCTGAGTTGCGTGCTCGACGGCGACAATATGCGGCATCACCTGAATGGCGACCTGGGTTTCTCTCCCCGCGACCGCCAGGAAAACATCCGCCGCAGCGCCGTCGTGGCCAGGCTGATGAACGATGCGGGCATGATGGTTATCTGTGCCTTCATCTCGCCGCTACGCAGCGACCGCGACATGGCGCGCCAGATCATCGGCAGCGATAATTTTATCGAAGCCTACATCAGCACGCCATGCGCGCTGTGCGAGGAACGCGATCCCAAAGGACTGTACCGTAAAGCACGCGCCGGACTGATCCCCGCATTTACGGGCGTCTCGGCGCCCTATGAAGCACCGCTGGCGCCGGCGCTGACGCTCGATACCAGTACGCTGTCGCTGGAACAGGCTTGCGAACGGCTGTTCCAGCAACTGTGCCCGTGCTTCATCTGATGTCGCGCCCACTTTTTAAAGGAATGATGAGATGAGCAACAGCCACCATTCCGGCCACGGTACGCGCCCGCGCCCTGTCATGATGATCCCCCTGCGCCGCTGCGGCAGCCATGCCCTGCGCCTGCGCCTGAACCTGTCGCCCCAGTTTTATTCACCGTATCCGCTGCACCTGATCGATATGATGCCGTTGCTGCCCCTGTACGGCGACTTGCGCGACGACCGCGCCTACTTTCGCCTGGTGGTCGATGTGGTGGGCCTGGCGGCGGTCAGCATGGTCAAATGGCCGGGGGTCGTCTTCGATCCTGTGGAAGTATTCGAGACGCTGCGCGGCCAGCCGCGCAGCATCCACCGCGTGGCTTGGGAGCTGCTGCTGCGCGCGGGCGAACACCGCCAGGCGCAGGTGGTGATGGACAAGTCGCTCGACAGCGTGCACTACGCCGACGACATCGTGCGGCTGTATCCGGACATGCTGTTCCTGAACGTGGTGCGCGATCCGCGCGCGCAAGTGGCATCGATGAACCGCGCCATCATCCACGATTTCGACACGCTGCTCAATGCCAGGACCTGGCTGGCCGCCCATGTGGCAGCCGACCAGGTCGTGCAACGCTATGGGCCGCGCGTGCTGACGATACGCTATGAAGATTTCCTGTCGCGGCAAGAGGAGACGCTGCAAACGGTATGTGACTTTCTCGGCATCGCCTTCCTGCCGCACATGCTGGACGTGGCCGCGTCGGCGGAAGCGCGGCAAATCGCGCAGTTGTCGTCGCTCTGGTCGGCCAACTGCTACGCGCCCATCGCGGCCAACATCGATAAATTCAGGCAGCAACTGTCGGACGAAGACATCAATATCATCGAAACGCTCACCGGACCGTATATGGACCGCTACGGCTACGCGCGCCTGAGCCGCGGCGACGCCACCATCACGCCCGCGCTGATCGAGCTGGCCGGCATGCGCTCGGCGCAAGGACGCGAACGCGCCTGGCACGCCCTGGAACAGGATAACTTCCGCGATTACGTGCTGCGCCGCTGCCGCGCCGACTATCTGGCCCAGCTGCATGCACGGCTCGGCCAGAGCAGCGGCGCGCCGGGCAGCGGCGGCATCGTTACGCTGGACCAACTCGACCCGGGCGCGTTTGTCGTCAGTGATTAAAGCCTGGTCATCACCAGTTCCAGGCGGCCCTCCTGCGCCTGGAAAACAGCTGCTTGCCCGATACCTCTTCCTAAGTAACAAGCTTAAGCATGCCGCCGCCGTTGCCGGCCGGGCACGCCGTGCTGCATAGTCACTTATCCCTAAAAACAACAATTTCAATATCAATCGGCAATGTCCACTAGAATAGTGAACATATGAAACATATGCTTAGCGCGCCGGTCGCCAGTTTCACCGATTTGCTACTCGACGCCGTGTGCATGGTCGATGCGGAGGGTCGCTTTGTCTTCGTCAGCGCCGCCTGCGAACGCATCTTCGGCTACACGCAGCAGGAAATGATCGGCAAACTCATGCTCGACCTGGTCGCCCCCGCGGACCGCGCCCGCACCCAGGCCGCCGCGCGTGCCATCATGGACGGCCATGCCCAGACGCACTTTGAAAACCGCTATCTGCGCAAGGATGGCAGCCTGGCGCACATCATGTGGTCCGCCCGCTGGTCCGCCGCCGACCAGCTGCGCGTGGCGGTGGCACGCGACATCACCCTGCTGAAACAGGCGCAGGCAAAGCAAGCCGCGCTGTACGCCATCTCGGAAGCCATGCAGGCGACGCAAGACTTGCCCGCCTTGCTGCACCGTATTCAGTACATCATCGGCGAACACCTGCCATCGCGCAGCCTGACCTTGCTGCTGCATGACGAAGACGGCGCGCAAGCTCCCATCACCTGCCATGCCGACGACAGCGCGCTCCAGTCAACATCGTCCATGGCCAGCCTGCTGTGCGACGAAGTCCTGCGCAGCGGCCGCCCCCTGCTGCTGCAGCCGGGACAACTGGCCGGCCTGCCGGTGGCGCTGCAAACGGCAGCCGGCGGGCTGTCCTCGTGCTGGCTTGCCGTGCCCCTGTACTCTTCCATGGGCAGCGTCGGCGTGCTGGCTTTGCAAGGTGCCCAGGACGCCGTCATCGGCACGGAGCAAGACCAGGATTTGCTGCAATTTGTCGCCAAGCAACTGGCCACCGCCATTGAGCGGCGGCAGTTGCAGACGCAAATGCAGTTCATGGCCATGCACGATGAGCTGACCCGCCTGCCGAACCGGCGCCTGTTCCACGACCGCCTGCACACGGCGTTCGCGCGCGCGCACCGCCAGGAAGGCCGGCTGTCGTTGCTATTCCTGGATCTTGACAACTTCAAGCGGGTCAACGACGACCACGGCCATGCCTGTGGCGACCTGCTGCTGCAGACGGTGGCGAGCCGCTTGCGCGACTGCATGCGCGAAACAGATACCCTGGCAAGGATGGGCGGCGATGAATTCGTTGTGCTGCTGGAAAACAATGCCACGCCGGCGGACGTCAGCCTGATCGAGCAAAAGATCCACGCGGCCCTGGCAGTACCGCTGCACCTGGCCAACGGCCAACAATTACAGATCGCCGTCAGCATAGGCGTGGCCCACTATCCGGACGACGGCGATACCACGCAGCTCCTGCTGCGCCATGCGGACCGGGCCATGTACGCTGCGAAGGCGCTTGCCGCCGCCGCGCGCTAGCGCGCGCCTGCACTGCTGGCGGCAGTGCTCCTATGCTCCACTTTCCGGCGATGCCAGGACGCTTCAAAACATGGCTGTCCCGGCCAGGGGTCGCCAAGCGTGGAAGGACCCCGCACGGCCCCGTATGACGCTTTGTTGGTCAACAACAATGGCAGCAGCCGGTTCTACAGGCACGACAAATAAAAACGCGGGGAAATGGAAAACGCCGCCGGGAGCGATCCCGGCGGCGTTGTTTCTCTATCAGGCAGCAAGCAACTTACTGCCTGTCAAGACTGCATCAAATGCTGGCCAGGGCCGCATTCAAGGTGGCGCTTGGACGCATGACGGCATCCGTTTTCACCGGATCTGGCAGGTAGTAGCCGCCGATATCCATTTCCTTGCCTTGCACTTCCTTCAGCTCGGCGACGATCTTCTCTTCATTGGCGGCCAGCGTTTGCGCCAGCGGCGCGAAGTGCGCTGCCAGTTCAGCGTCGTCCTTCTGCGCGGCCAAGGCTTGCGCCCAGAACATGGCCAGGTAGAAATGGCTGCCGCGGTTGTCGAGTTCACCGGTGCGTGGCGATGGCGACTTGTTGTTGTCCAGCAGCTTGCCGGTGGCTTCATCCAGGGTTTTCGCGAGGATTTTGGCCTTCGCATTGCCCGTCTTGATGCCCATGTCTTCCAGCGACACGGCCAAGGCCAGGAACTCGCCCAGCGAATCCCAGCGCAAGTGGTTTTCTTCCACCAGTTGCTTGACGTGTTTCGGTGCCGAACCGCCGGCGCCCGTCTCGTACATGCCGCCACCGGCCATCAAAGGCACGATGGACAGCATCTTGGCGCTGGTGCCCAGTTCCAGGATCGGGAACAGGTCGGTCAGGTAGTCGCGCAGGATGTTGCCGGTCACCGAGATGGTGTCCAGGCCGCGGAAGGCGCGCTCCAGCGTGTAGCGCATGGCGCGCGTCTGCGACATGATCTGGATGTCCAGGCCCTTGGTGTCGTGCTCCTTCAGGTACACCTGTACCTTCTTGATGACTTCATTCTCGTGCGGACGGTAGGAATCGAGCCAGAACACGGCAGGCATGCCGGAGTTGCGCGCGCGCGTGACGGCCAGTTTGACCCAGTCGCGGATCGGTGCATCCTTGACCTGGCACATGCGCCAGATGTCGCCCGCTTCAACCGTTTGCGTCAGCAGCACTTCGCCCGTTTCCAGGTCGGTGATGTTGGCGATGCCGCCTTCAGGCACTTCAAACGTCTTGTCGTGCGAACCGTATTCTTCCGCCTGCTGCGCCATCAGGCCCACGTTCGGCACGGTGCCCATGGTCTTCGGATCGAAGTTGCCATGCCATTTGCAAAAGCCGATCATTTCCTGGTAGATGCGTGCGAAAGTCGATTCCGGCATGACTGCCTTGACGTCTTTCGGACGGCCATCGGCGCCCCACATCTTGCCGCCGATACGAATCATCGCTGGCATCGACGCGTCGACGATGATGTCGTTCGGCGAATGGAAGTTGGTGATGCCCTTGGCCGAATCGACCATGGCCAGTTCCGGACGGTTGGCGTGGCAGGCGTGCAGGTCTTTCAGCACTTCATCTTTTTGCGACGCTGGCAGGGTTTCGATCTTGTCGTACAGGTTGCTCATGCCATTGTTGACATTCACGCCCAGCTTGTCGAACAGTTCAGCGTGCTTGGCGAACGCGTCCTTGTAGAAAATACGCACGCAGTGACCGAAGACGATCGGGTGCGACACTTTCATCATGGTCGCCTTGACGTGCAGCGAGAACATCACGCCCGTCTTGAAGGCGTCGTCGATTTCCTTCTCGTAGAATTCCAGCAGCGCTTTCTTGCTCATGAACATGCTGTCGATGATTTCGCCAGCTTGCAGGGCAACCTTCGGCTTCAGCACGATGGTCTTGCCCGAGGCCGTGACCAGTTCCATCTTGACGTCGCGCGCCTTTTCCAGGGTCAGCGATTTTTCGCCATGGTAGAAGTCACCGTGGTGCATGTGCGACACGTGCGTTTGCGACGACTGGCTCCACTCGCCCATCGAGTGCGGGTGCTTGCGTGCATACTCTTTGACGGCCTTCGGCGCGCGGCGGTCGGAATTGCCTTCGCGCAGGACCGGATTGACCGAGCTGCCGATGCACTTGCCGTAGCGGGCCTTCAAGGCTTTTTCTTCGTCCGTCTTCGCCTCTTCGGGGTAGTCCGGCAGCTTGTAGCCACGCGCTTGCAGTTCACGCACGCAGGTGATCAGCTGGCCCTGGGAGGCGCTGATGTTCGGCAATTTGATGATGTTGGTGTCCGGATTCTGGGTCAGCTTGCCCAGTTCAGCCAGGGTATTCGGGACTTTTTGCTCGTCCGTCAGGAATTCGGGGAATTCAGCCAGTACACGCGACGCCACCGAAATATCGCTGGAAACCACGTCCACGCCAGCCGGCGCGGTGAATTTTTTAATAATCGGCAACAGGGAATACGTCGCCAGCAGCGGCGCCTCGTCAGTCAGCGTGTAGATGATTTTGGATTTTTGTGATGCCATGTTCATTCCCTTGTATGCGGTGATGCCTGGTGGTTAACTTTCTTCATTCCAAACACAGGACGGTTAGCCTTGCTTTGGACGGCTAGTGTGCCGGCGGTGACGCCGTGCTTGCCCACCACGTATTTTAGACTGTCCTGCCGCTGTTTGTGCATCAGATGCCGAGGAATCTTATATAAGACAGCAAATATCTGATGGCGACAGGCCAGGATGACCATTTTCCGCCTTGAAATGCCCCCGCCGAGATAGTCAGGCATGTAGTAGACATTGGAAATAACTGCAATAAAAGCAATATCCAAACGAAAGCGGCATCCGAACCGCCCTGACGCCCGCCTCTTCATCCTGATTACCAAACACTTGGCGCCTGGCGCCCATCGCTCCGTGCACAGCCTGCGCTACGCCACGCTCACAGGACGGGCCAGCAACCCAGCCCGCAGGCATCGTTGCGTCAACAGCAGCGCATTCCCAAACGACAACTACATTGATATTTATCAAATTGACTACTCAATGCCTGGGCTACTGTCTGTGCCATCTTTGATTTGAAACAAAAGCCCAGCTGCCAAAAAATCGACCATTCCAGCAACAACGCCAGTTCTCGCCAGGCCCCTCATCGCCTAGCCGATAACGCTCGCCAAGTGCGGTAACACGCAGCACCCCTGGGCGCCGGTTCCTGGCTCGGCGGCCTTGGCATCGCCGCCGGCTACGGCTTGCGCTCCCCGCTGTGGGTCGGTGTCGCGCTGGCCGTGCTTGGTCTCATCAGCTTGCTGCCTTACCTCGGGCAAAGGTCGCGCGATTCGGTTTTGTCGCATTAAGCCACCTTGAGCCGCTGGCGGTCAGGCAGCAAACTGATGTTACCCTGAGTACGCACAGTGGAGGACAAGACGATATCTGGCTCGCTGCCCCTGGAAGCTGCCCAGCGTGTCGACCTCCACATCCATCAGTTCCCTGACCGCCGCATGCTTTGCCAGCGGCTCCTGGATCAAGCAAATGACGTTGGAGCGCATATTCCGGATCTTGGTTCATCCTTGTGACGAATAGCTTCGATAACAATGCGCAGCGCCCGCGATTCGTGGCGGCGGCTCGGATAGTAGGCATGGAGGCCAGGAAAGGTCACGCACCAGTCTTTCATGACGCTGATTAATCGGCCTTCCCGCACGTGTTCCGAAACCAGATCTTCCGTGACGAATGCCAGGCCATTGCCGCTCAAAGCCGCTTGCACCATGGGCACGGCGCTGGTAAACACGGCCTGGCCGCTCACCCGGGCTGCCACGTCGCGCCCATCGTGCTGCAGTTCCCACGCGTAGATGCCGCCACTGCCTGCGAGCCGCAGTGTGATGCAATTGTGCTTCATCAGGTCTTGCACATTGGCGGGTTGCGCATGCCAGGAAAAATAGGCAGGCGAGCCAACGATCATGGTAGGAATGTCGGGCGTGAGCCGGACGGCTATCATGTCCTCCTCCACCTGATCTCCATAGCGCACGCCGATGTCATAACGGTCCGCCGCAATATCGATCAACTTGTAATCCGATTGGATCTCGACCTGCAGGTCGGGATAGTGAGGCAGCACGGGCGCCAGTCTTGGCCATAGCAGGGTATCAATAACATGGTCGATGGCAGTGAGGCGCACAGTGCCCGCCGGCTTGCCATTCAAATCGCTGACAGCGGCGATTTCGGCATGGACCTCTTCAAGCCGTGGCGCGACATTATTCAGCAGGCGCTCACCTGCCTCTGTCGGCGAAACACTGCGCGTCGTGCGATTGAGCAGCCGCACACCCAGCCGCGCTTCCAGGTCACGAATGATGTGACTGAGCGTGGATTGGGACATGCCCAGCTTGATGGCGGCACGCGTGAAGCTGCGCTGGCGAGCCACCTCAAAAAAGATAAGAATGTCAATAATATTGTCTCTGGCCATGTGTGTGACTCCTAAATAGCGCCCCATGATATCCAGGGAATAGACGATTATCGGCATGAATATACACAACATTCATGGCTATCACCCATATACCTGTTCCAGTTTTCGATGCGTGGATGCGTCAATCGACACGTACGATGTCGCTCAATGTAGGACGTTTGCACCACACTTGACGAACTGGAGAAACAGATATGACCATTAAAGATATAGCACGCCGCGATTTCCTGAAGACTGCTGGCAGCGGCATGGCCGTGCTGGGCAGCCTTTCCATTGCCGCTAGCGCCACGTTCGCTGCCGAAAACAAGCCCGTGCCGGATATGTCCAACAACGCCGACAACTTCTACAGGAGCGCCACAGTCATTACGCGCAAGGTCAGTTTCAGCAACCAGTACCAGATGCAGGTCGTCGGCGATTTGTTCATGCCCGAGGATCTCAACGGCAATGCCAGGCATCCCGCGATCATCATCGGCCACCCGATGGGCGCGGTAAAGGAGCAAAGCTCGAATCTGTACGCGCAGAAACTGGCCGAACAGGGTTTCGTCACCCTGGCCATCGATCAGTCGTACTGGGGCGAAAGCGCAGGCCAGCCGCGCAACGCCGTGGCGCCGGACATCTACGCAGAAGCCTTCAGCGCGGCGCTGGATTATCTGGGTAGCCAGCTATTCGTCGACAGGGAACGGATCGGTGTTCTCGGCATTTGCGGCAGTGGCAGTTTCGTCATCAGTGCCGCCAAGATCGATCCGCGCATGAAAGCGATTGCCACCGTCAGCATGTATGACATGGGCGCCGCCAACCGCGATGCCCTGAACCACTCGCAGACGCTTGAGCAACGCCAGCAGATCATTGCCGCAGCGGCGCAACAGCGCTATGTGGAATTTACCGGTGGCGCCATCAAGTACACCGGCGGAACCGTGCACCAGCTGGACGCCAATACGCATCGGATCCAGCGCGAGTTCTACGACTTTTATCGCACCGAGCGCGGCGAGTTCACCCCGGCAGGCTCGTCGCGCGAACTGACGACGCAACCGACGCTGACCAGCAACGTCAAATTCATGAACTTTTATCCGTTCAATGACATCGAGTCAATTTCCCCACGTCCCATGCTGTTCATCACGGGCGATCAGGCACACTCCCGGGAATTCAGCGAAGAGGCCTATCGGCTTGCGGCCCAGCCCAAGGAACTGCTCATGATTCCAGGCGCCGGGCACGTCGATCTGTATGACAGAGTGAAACTCATCCCCTGGGAGAAGCTGCAAGCATTCTTCCACAAGAGTCTGGCATAGGCGCGTCCCATGACAGCACCAATTAGCAGCACCGGCCCAGTTGGCGTGCAGGGGCACCAGGCAGCCATGTGGGGCGGTGTCTTCGCAATGACGCTGTGCGTTTTCGCGCTGATCGCCTCGGAGTTCATGCCCGTCAGCCTGCTGACGCCCATGGCCAGGGACCTGCTGGTCAGCGAAGGCCTGACAGGACGGGGAATTGCGATCTCCGGGGCATGCGCCGTGCTCACCAGCCTGTCGATTTCGACCATTGCTGGCAGCATGGACCGCAAGACGCTGTTGCTGGGGCTGACCGCACTGATGGCCGCCTCCGGCGCCGTCGTCGCGATGGCGCCGAACTACTTTCTGTATATGCTGGGACGTGCGCTGATCGGCGTGGTGGTCGGTGGATTCTGGTCCTTGTCGGCGGCTACCGCGATACGCCTGGTGCCTTCCCATCAGGTGCCGCGTGCCCTGGCCATTTTCAATGGGGGCAATGCGCTGGCCACCGTCGTCGCCGCGCCCCTGGGCAGTTACCTCGGGGCCATCATCGGATGGCGTGGCGCTTTCTTTTGCTTGGTGCCGGTAGCCTTGATCGCCTTTGTATGGCAGTGGCTCAGCCTGCCTTCCATGCGGCCCCAGGCTGGCCAGGCAGGCGGCCGCAACGCCTTCAGACTGCTTCGGGATCCGAAGGTTGCCCTGGGCATGCTGGCTGTCGGCACGTTTTTCATGGGTCAATTCGCCTTATTTACCTATTTGCGCCCCTTCCTTGAAAACGTGACACGCGTTGACATCTCCACCTTGTCGCTGATACTGCTGGCAATTGGCATTGGCGGCTTTATTGGCACCACCGTGATCAGCAAGTTCCTGAAATGGAATTTTTCCCGCACGCTGGTGGCCATTCCCATCCTAATGGCACTGATCGCCGTGGCGCTGCCCCTCTTTGGCAGCAAGGTCGCTGCCGTGACTGTCCTGCTGGCAATCTGGGGCGTTGTGGCCACCGCTGCACCGGTGGGTTGGTGGTCCTGGCTGGCAAGCACGCTACCGCGGGATGCAGAGGCGGGTGGCGGGCTGATGGTGGCCGTCGTGCAACTCGCCATCGCCTTCGGTTCCACGATCGGCGGTGTGCTGTTCGACAGGAGTGGATACCAGAGCACGTTTATCGCCAGCGCGGCCGTACTGCTGCTGGCTGCCTTCCTGACCTCGCGCGCACTGGCGCTGCGGGCAAGCTGAGCCATTTGTCTATGAAGGAGCAAGCAATGATCACGCGCAAGCCAGCGGTTCGTCAAGGCGCTCAGCATCCGGTGGCCAGCAAAAGCGAGCGCCGCCCGTCTGGCCGCCCGCATGGACTGGTCCTCTTGCAAGACTTGCTCGTTTTCGGCGCTTGCGAAGCCCGGCAGCAATCCACCTACGTTCCATGCGATATTGCCGCAGTTGCGGTTGCAGCATCCCTGCAGCCCGAAGCGTCACGCATCTGGATGATCGTTGGAGAACGTCGCTTCGTCGTCACCTTGTCAGGCAACGCGACCGGGCAAGCCTTTGCCGAGCTGCTGCCGCTGACGCTGGATATGGCCGAACTCAACGGTAACGAAAAGCATGCAGATCTGCCGACCGCGCTGCCTGCCGACGCGACTCAGCCAGGCATGATCCACAATGGGGACCTCATGCTGTACGGTTCAAAGACCGTGGTTGTTTTCTACAAGGCATTCACGTCGCCCTACTCCTATTCGCACATCGGCCGCGTGGCCGATCCTGCGGGACTGGTCCATGCGCTGGGGCAGCAAAGTGTTCGGCTTTCGTTTCTCAAATACAAATAATACCCCGCCAAGATAAGGGGTGCGCCTGCGTCCCATTCGATCTGCGCGATGATTGCGTTACAAAGCAATGCGTATGCCTCTTCAGTTGTTCTGAAACACTTCCAGGCAAATCACAGCGCTGACTTCATTGCCGTAAACAGCTTGACCGTCGTGTTGTAATACGCTGAACTCAATCCCTCGTAGCGCATGCCGATTCGTTCACAAACCCTGACAGACGCAATATTCTCAGGATAGGTGACCGCAACCACTCGTTCAAGGCCTTCGCTGTATGCATGCTGTAGTAGTGCTGCTGCACTTTCGGATGCAAAGCCCCTGCCCCATGCCTTTGGGTGAAGATGCCATCCAATTTCTGTGTCGTCGGGTGAGCATGATGCATTGTTTTCGAATGAAAATGGAATCGGCTTTAAAAATGCGGTACCAAGCAAGGCTCCTGAATCTTTGGCTGTAATGGCCCAAATACCGTTGATCTCATGCCGCAGACTTTGCCACTGAAGGATTTTTTCCTCCGCCTCTGCTCGGCATGCCAGTACGCGGGGGGAGAATCCGATGAAGCGTTGGACCTTCCATCGAGAATACATGTCGAAAACGAACTCTACATCATCCAGCGTCCATGGACGTAGTATGAGCCGATCGGTGGTATGGGATTTCATAAGGTATTTCTTCTAACTGAAGCGTATCTGATTGTCGGCTGGTAGGGCTGTGCCTGTTGCACAGCCAACAACGGAAAGAACCTTCTCTGCTATTTCATGTGGCGAGCTCCCGGCGCATTCAATCACCGTGTCATCCACATTTGCATAGCGAAGAATTAAATCGAGCTCAAGGCTTCGTTGCAGATGCCAATGAAGCGCTTTCGAGTCGTTCTGATGCCGTGCCTGCAAGCGCTGCCCTATCACTTCGGATGGGGCCATGAGCCGAAAGATGAAGAGCGGCTGGCCTCGCAGGGCTGCACGGTAACGCGCCGCGCTATTTACGTTCTCAATGACCCCGGCTATCACCAAGTATTGCGCCCCAGCACGTTCAAAGTTGGCGGCAAGTGCTGCCAGGTTCAATAGCTCAATTTCCAGGTTGAACGGATCGCGTGCCGACGCGGGCCAATACTGCCGAATACTGTCCAGATCAATGACTGCATGGGGCGTACTGCGCGCGGCAAGGCATGCCCCCAAGTGTTCGGCGGTGGTTGATTTCCCGACACCAACGGTACCGTTGAGGAAAATTGATTTCATATTCTCTTTTCTAAAAATTAATACGCGACTGACGCCTAACCATTAGGACGCCAAGCGCGCCCCCCATAAGTGCTGACTAGCATCAAGAAGAAATTCATCTTGATAGCGGCCTGCAGTTAAAGACAGACCGATTGGAACTCCATCGACCTGGGCCAGCGGGAGGGTTATTTCTGGCAATCTGGCAACACCCGCGAAGGACGTAACAGCCATGGTCCGGTCGTAATAGTCGAGAACGGCGGGAAGGTTTTCGCCAGTTAATGTGCCCTTCTTCGGTGCCAATACTGGTGCAGTGGGGTAACAGAAAACATCGCCCGGCTTAGTGAAAGCAGCGATTCGGGTAAAGAGGTTCTCGCACAGGTTCAAGCCGTCACTCAGGGTACTGCGATCATAGTCTTCGACATTCCGATATCCAGCCTGGAAATTTGGTCCTAGCTCGGGTTGATTTGCACGAATCCAGCCACCTATCGCATTGCCCACCTCTACCGTCTGCAGAACGCGTAGCGCTTTCTTGTTGCATGACATCAAGTCCAGGTCCAGCCCTGTTATGTCGCGCAACGTAATCGAAGAAACGGTGATGTCAGTGCGGTTGCGTAGGTAAGCAAGATGTTCAGATAGCGCAGCTTGGATAGCAGGATCGGCCAGCTTAAAGGCATCTTCCAATAGATACACATTTTTAACCGTTGGGGATGTTACATTTTGGCTGCGAAGAAGCACGCGCATTGCTTTGCGCAGAATGGGTAGACTTCGAGCCAATACACCGACGGTACTTACACTCGGTGCAAAAGGAAGCACGCCGGCTTCGGAAATGCGGTGTAAACTTGGACGCATCCCAAATACTCCGCAAAGGCTGGCTGGAACTCGAATAGATCCACCGCAGTCAGTACCAAGTGCAAAATCCACCAGTTCGCAGGCGACCGCTGATGCCGAACCACTAGATGAGCCCCCAGGAATTCGATCAGGTGCACGCGGATTCAATGGGGTGCCAAAGAAGTGGCTCTCCCCATCCAGGCTGTAGGTAAATTCATCGGCCACGGTTTTTCCGACGCAGTGAGCGCCGACCGCCAACAACTGTTCAACACAAACCGCGTGAAATGCTGAAGGCGGATGCACATCACGCCAGGGTTTACTGCCATACGAGGTCAGGCGGTCACAGATGTCGATGTTATCTTTGACAGCGAATCGCAAGCCATCCAAAGTGCCAGGCGCATAGGGCTTAAGTTCAAATTCTTCCACAAAGGCGCCGCTGGCTTGCAACTGACTTTTATCAAAGCCGTCCTGAATACACGAAAATGCGGCGGGTACACGTTGATTCATAGGGTGTTTTTAGTCTGAGAAAAGTCTACGAAAACAGGCGCTGTCAATTGGTGCGTGACGACGTCTAGCAAAGGTACTGATCACCGAGAACAAGGTGGTAGTCGGCACCGGATTCCCGACGCTTGTCACCGATAGTCCGTTTTTTGCATTTCACTATCCCGGGGGATCGTAGTTAATTGCTGATAATTGCACCCCAGGAGCGCTAACCAACCTCTGTGCCTCGCGAAGACCCGAGATGTAGGCCCCGTCAACATAGCCGAAACGTTGCATGGAAGTCGCCTCGCCGGCGAAGAGAATACGACCTACGGGTTCGCCTAGCGACTGCAAATCCTCAATTGTAGAAACGGGAGACAAATGTGTATACGCGCCGCGACTACAGGGATCGCCAGACCAATTGCTCTGATGGACGGCCGTAGGTCTCGGTATTTCACAAGCAAAGGCGGTAGCGAGTGCCGCTAAAGCCATCGCGAGCGCTGCATCGGGGCTGAAGTCAGCTAATGCAAGGGCTGGCGGGCCTGCGATGTGCGCGACCAAGGTCGGTCGACCGGCGGTTGAGGTTACATCAATCCAGTACGGGAAAACTGGGTGATCCCGAATGAATACACCACTGGGACTAGCGTTCCCAATTTTCCAAAATGCCTGCTCGAATTGGAGAATAAGTTTTTCGAATGCCCCGAAACCCAGCTGCTCGATGGCTCTCTTTTTTGCCGCTGGCAAGTCCGGCGAAAAACGGATGCCACCAGCCTTCAGGACGCCCAGCGGCACGCTGATCACCGCATGCGACCCCCGCTCTACGCGCCCGTCGGTGCAGCGTACTGTAACGCCTTCAGTAGTTTGCCGCACCTCACTGACGAGCGCGTCGCAGTATATTTCCAAACCATCGGCAAGACGAGCAAGCATCTTGCTGTAACCGCCCACGATGCGGTGATCTCCCCCGCAGAACCCTGCATCCAAGGCGTAATTGGCAATGGAAATATCTTCTGCATGACAAGCTAAATCAGCCTGAAACCCAGTGTATACAACAAAGCGCACCCACGCCCGTAGAGATGGATCGGTGATTGAGCGTAGTCGCAATTCGAGCAATTCGGCGACGTTCTGTGTGGGCGCATATTTAAACGCCAACTGCGTCAGTTCCGCCTCAATCTCATCGGCAAGCTGCATAACACGATCACGCTCCAGCGTATCTAACACTTCCCCGTGCAAGCCTGCCAGCCGCATCTCCGAAAAAATGTCGCTCAGCGCAAACCGGCGTTGTTCGATGGAAAGAAAGTTGGCCAGGTCGGTCAAAGGATTACCGATCGGTGCATGAATCCAGGCGCCCCCCGCCTCTACACTGGCACCCAGGCCGGGCAGCGTGCGCGTACGCCCACCGATCTGCGAGCGCCCTTCCAACACCAGCACTTCCACACCGCAAGTTTGCAGTGAATTCGCGGCAGCAATACCCGAAAACCCTGCTCCCACGATAATCACCCGAGTGACGGGATCTTGAACTTTCGCCACAAAGTCTTGTCCAATTGGCTCAAAGATGACTCTATTATTGCCTAAGTTTGAAGATTTGATAATAGGGCTCCTTTATAAAAAGATGCCATTGAAATTACTTACTTTTAGAGCTCTGAGCCAGTCGTGGCGCACAGTGTCGTTATTGCGCTCTACGTTGGCGTTTCGTTGCGGCTGGCCTAGAGTTTGCGACACCATATATTGCTATTGTTTCCACAAAATCAGATAGCTTGTCGCTGCTTGCGCGGCGCTGCTGCGTTGTTCAACGAGTACGTAGCGTGGCGCGCCGTCAACGGACAAGCGGAATGCCTGAAGCCGGGTAGTGATGCCTATTTCCGTCAATCCCTCCTGCCCCAGCATGCGGTCCACTTCGGTGGCAGTGTAGGCAGTTGTCACGCCCGAGCCGCCAGGCTGATGCGTAGTGCGCCACAGCAAGTTGCCCGCGCTGTCAAAGCGCAGACTTTCGCTGGCCGTGTCGACCGCACAGTCGTCGAAACTGCTGTCGAATCGTTGCTCCGCCAAAGCGGCTGCTGTACTCACTACTTCGGCGACGGCAGCCACCAGTATATGAGTGGCTTTGCGGTTATCCTTTCCGCCTAAGCCGGACATGCACAACATGGCTGCATAAGGCAAATGCTTCGCCTGCGGATGGTGGTACGCAGTAACTCCCCCGTTTAGGCCAGCCCCCCAACTTGCCCGGCCATCGGCCGCTATCGTCAGGCTGCCACGCGGCGAAATCGTTGCTGGTGTACCTGTTGGTGCAATGCCAATACTGCCCGTGCCAGGTAGCAGCTTGGACGCGTCATGTGTGTACACCAGGTAAGGAATGGTGGATGGGAGCGTGGTTGCATCGACGCTGCCGCCGCAGGCGGACAACAGGGCGACGAGCGACGTTGGGAGCATGGCCCATGCGGCGCGGCGAGGCGGCATCATGCCTCGCCTTCCAGGATGAAATCGACTGCAGCGAGTGCATGTAGTTGGGTGCTGTCGAGCAGGGGCAGGTCGCTGTGTTCCTGCTGTAGCAGCAAGCTGATTTCCGTGCAGCCGAGGACGACGGCTTGTGCTCCGCGCGCGGCCAGCGCATCGATAGCGCGCAGGAAGACGGTACGTGAGCAAGTTCGCACAATGCCGGCGCACAGTTCGCTATAAATGATGTCGTGCAAGGCAGTTTGCTGTGCCTCGGGTGGTACGAGGACTTCCAGGCCGTGCCGTTCCAACCGATCGCGCAGAAAGCGTTGCTGCATGGTGAACGAGGTGCCGAGCAGGCCGACCGTACACAATCCTAGCGCCTGTGCTGCGCTGCCAACGGGATCGGCGATGTGCAGGAATGGCAATGGCGATGCCGAAGCGATTTCGTCTGCGAGCACATGCATGGTGTTGGTGCATAGCACGATGCCATCGGCGCCCCCAGCATGCAGACGTACCGTCGCATCGCGCAGGATGGTGCCGGCATCTTGCCAGCGGCCTGCATGCTGCGCTTGCGCGACGGGGCCGAAATCAACGCTGTATAGCAACACGGGCGCAGAGCGAAGCGGCCCCAGGCGGGCGCGCACGCCCTGGTTAATGATGCGGTAATATTCTGCACTGGATTCCCAGCTCATGCCGCCGATCAATCCGATTGTTCGCATATGCTTTCCTGTCGTGTGTGGTAGATGTACTGCTGTGAGCCCGGCTAGTATCTCCATTACCAACATTTTTATCTATCAGGAAATTTCACATGGCAGGGCCACTTATCAAGGAGAGTACAGGCGGCGCAATGCCTGTCGTCACACACGCAGCAGGCGGACTGTGCCTGCAGCTTTTGCCGGGCGCACCTTACAGTGCGCGCGATCCGGTGCAATCACAAAGCATGGGCGTGTCGCTGCAGCGTCAGCGGGGCGTGCATGCGATAGGTTCCGACCGGCGCGTCGATTTCGATACATGGCCTGGCGTGCTCGCTTGCACGCCAGCCGGGATTGATGTTTTTTCCGAATCTGCGCGAGGTGGCGAGTACCTGGTCCTGCGCTGGCGTGGCGCCGCGTTGACCGACGCGCCGGAGGCGAATCCTCTTGAGAGGCGCGTGGAAACGGCCGGACACCGGCAGGCTCTCGCTCTGGCGCTACGCCTGCGACGGCTAATGCTGGATACACAGGCCGATCCACTGGCGCTGGAACACTCGGCGTTGGCATTGGTGTCGCTAAGGCAGGGTTGTCAAGAGGCACCGACACGCACGGCGCGGGTAGACATGGCGCGAGTGTTGGAGCGGATCGCTTGCCAGTTCGGGCAGGGACTGACCCTGGAACAGTTGGCCGCAGACGAAGGCTTGCCGGTCCTGCGCTTCCTGCGCGACTTTAGTCAGGCGACAGGCATGACGCCGCATGCATACATTGTGGAAACGCGCGTGCAGGCGGCGCGGAGCATGCTACTGGAGGTGGATAGGCCGCTGGCAGACATCGCCTACGCCAGCGGCTTTGCACATCAGTCACATATGGGCAGCGCTATGCGCGCCGCTCTGGGAATGACGCCAAGCCAGTATCGTCAGTTGCTGGGGACTTAAAGATATGGAAGCAATTCACCCACCGCCTGCGGCGGGGCCTCGTCCCGATACTGCGTCGCCACGCCCCATAAAGCAAAGGGACCGCCAGTTATATCTGCAAAGGGCGGCGAGATCCCAGGCAATTCGGCCGCATCCGCAAACGATAGGATGTGATCTTCAACACTCCTGTAACTTCGGCGTTTAGGGTAAAGGGTTGCGGCCATCGATTGGTTTAGCCGCAGCTATAGCACGGTCGGCGTGGCTCAGTGTAGGAAGTTGTTTCTTTGAGGGAAAGTGAGAAATTTGTCAGGCCTTCTAAGCCACTTTGATGTGAAAACGGCCGCAGGAAGCGGCCGTATCGTTTGGGGCTGGACAATGGACGAAAACCCATTGCCCCATATTTGACCCAAGTTCCTATTCAGACAAGATATGAAATCTTAAGTCATTGAATAAAAACGATAAATTTGGTGGGAAGTGCAAGTTTCGAACTTGCGACCCCTGCAGTGTGAATGCAGTGCTCTACCCCTGAGCTAACCTCCCGAAGCGAGGCGAATTATCGCATAGGTGTTGCGGTATCCGCAAGGGCAGGCAACAGGAAATTTGCCATGCCCTGGTTTTTTCTCAGGCGGCCGCCGGTGGGGTCAGGACGGCACTCCAGATGCACTGGCCTTTGGCGGCCTTGTCGAGGCCGGCAATGGTGGCCTCGTGGGCGGCGAGCTCGTCGGCGGTGGCGCTCTGGAAGATGACTTCAGCCAGCGGCACGATTTCCAGGGCGGCGCCATCGGCGGCCACTTCCACTTCTTCTTCCATGCTCAGGCTGTTTTGCCCGCGCGTCATGGCCAGGTAGACGTCGGCCAGCAATTCGGAGTCGAGCAGCGCGCCGTGCAGTTTGCGGTGGGCGTTCGAGACGCCGTAGCGGTCGCACAGGGCATCAAGCGAATTGCGCTTGCCGGGATGCATTTCCTTCGCTTGCACCAGGGTGTCGATGACGCCATGCACTTGCTCATGCACGGGCGGCAGATTCAGGCGCTTGAATTCCGCGTTGAGGAAGCCGATATCGAACGGGGCGTTGTGGATGATCAATTCGGCGCCGGCAATAAACGCGCGTAATTCTTCCGCGATCTCCGCAAATTTAGGCTTGTCGCTAAGGAATTCCGTCGTCAATCCGTGGACGGCCAGCGCGCCCTCTTCCGAGTCGCGCTCGGGATTGATGTAATGGTGAAAATTATTCCCCGTCAACATACGGTTGTTCAGTTCGACCGCGCCGATCTCCAGGATGCGGTCGCCCGTGCGCGGGTTCAGGCCGGTGGTTTCAGTATCGAGAACAATTTGACGCATGGCAGATTCAGTCGTAAAAGCAAAAAGCGAAGGGCACAGTATAGCAAACCTGTGCCCTTCGCTTACGCCCTGCCCGCTGTTTGGTGACAGGAATTTTTAACCATCAGGCGCGCACGGTTTCCACGCCCATATTGGCCAGCTGATCGGCCCGTTCATTGCCCGGATGGCCATTGTGGCCGCGCACCCAGCGCCATTCCACTTCATGGACGGCCTGGGCCGTATCGAGGGCCTGCCACAGGTCGACGTTTTTCACGGGTGCCTTGGCCGCCGTTTTCCAGCCGCGCGCCTTCCAGCCGTGGATCCATTCGCTGATGCCCTTCTGGACATACTGGCTATCGGTATACAGCACCACCTGGCAAGGACGTTTGAGCGCCGTCAAGGCTTCGATCACGGCCTTCAATTCCATGCGGTTATTCGTCGTATTCAATTCCCCGCCGTAAATTTCTTTCTTGGCGCCATCGGCCACCATCAGCGCGCCCCAGCCACCTGTACCCGGATTGCCCTTGCATGCGCCATCGGCATAAATCTCAACCTTATCCATCTTGCTGTTCCCGCCTTTTATTCGTGACCGGTGCGCCTGCGGGCGCCGTCGCCGGTTTCTTGGTCCACGCCGGACCGATCAAACGCATCCCTTTGACGCGCTTGATCGCCTGCACTATATACACTGCGCCCAGATATGGCCACCAGCGCGCACCGGCCTTGTCCATGAAAGCATTGCGGCGCAACCATTTTTCTGTCCTGCAGGCAGGTGCGTAGCAGCCGAAGTGACTTTGGCTGACGCCCATGTTCAGCAATTTTAACCAGTCTTTCATGCGCGGCATAGAGATCAGCTCGCCCGCCTGCGGCAGGAAATGGCGTCCCGTGACCCGCCCCAGGCCCTGACGCACGCCCCACAGGCTGGCCGGATTGAAGCCACAGACGATGACGCGCCCCTCGGGGATCAGCACGCGCTCGACTTCGCGCAAGACCTGGTGCGGCTCGGCGGCAAATTCGAGCACATGCGGCAAGACCACCAGATCCAGGCTTTGCGAGTCGAACGGCAATTCGTCGAAAGCAGACACCAGGGTCAGCCGGCTGGACTGCGGTGGGCATGGCGGCAGGCGCGCATCGAGCAGCCATTTGTTGGGCATGCGGTTGGCCGCCAGCGCGTCGACCTGGGGCAAACCGATCTGCACGGCATTAAAACCGAAGATGTCGACAGTCAGGCTGTCGAGGCATTGCTGCTCCCAGGCACGCACGTACAGACCGGCCGGCGTCTGCAGCCAGCCGTCAAGCGCTATAATGGATTTTTCGGATGCCACACTGTCCATTCAGTTTTCTCTCTTGCTCATGACACATTCCCCTGAACACGCATTATCGGTACTTGCCGTGCCCGCCTTTGCCGACAATTACCTGTGGCTGATACATGACGGCCGCCACGCCGCCGTCGTCGACCCCGGCGACGCGATGGCCATCCTCGATGCGCTGCAAGCCCATCAGTTGACCTTGTCCGCCATTTTACTCACGCATCACCATGCCGACCACACGGGTGGCGTGCCTGAATTGTTGCAGCATTTCGCCGTGCCCGTCTTCGGTCCAAGCAATGAGGCTATCACAGCCGTCACGCAAGCGCTTGCCGAAGGCGATGTCGCCTATGTGGCCGAACTGGGCTTGCAAATGACAGTCATCGACGTACCCGGCCACACGAAGGGACATATCGCCTATGTGCGACAGCGCGACGAGCGCAGCGGCGCACCATGGCTGTTTTCCGGCGATACCCTGTTTGCCGGCGGTTGCGGCCGCCTGTTCGAAGGCACGCCGGGCCAGATGGCCGACTCGCTGGGCAAGCTGGCCGCCCTGCCCGACGATACGCAAGTATTTTGCGCGCATGAGTACACCTTGTCCAATCTGCGCTTCGCCAACGCCGTCGAGCCGGGCAACCTGGCCTTGCAGGAACGCATCGCCATCGACACGGAAAAGCGCCAGCTAGGTCTGGCCACCGTGCCGTCGACCATTGCACTTGAGAAGGCAACGAATCCCTTCCTGCGCTACCGCGAACCGGCGATTCTGAGCAGCCTGAAAGTGGAAGGCAAGCTGGCGGCGGATGCCTCGCCAGTGGAAGCGTTCGCAGCATTGCGGATGTGGAAAAACAGCTTTTAAGTTTTTGTTTCAAAAAAAAATCCCGACGACACCATCAGGCATCGCCGGGATTTTTTATTGATCCAGTTGATCAGGATCAGATTTCCTCGTACAGCGGCAGGGTCAGGAATTCGGCGAACGATTCCGACGTCGACATTTCCTCGAAAATCTGTCCGGCACGCACATAGGTCGGGCCGTTGCCGCCAGGCGCATCGCGCTGTACCTTGGCCAGCTCTTCCGGAATCATGGCGCGCACCATCTCGGCCGTGACCTTGCGGCCATCTTCCAGCACGCCCTTGCTCGAACGAATCCATTGCCACACTTGCGAGCGGCTGATCTCAGCCGTGGCCGCGTCTTCCATCAAGTTATGGATAGGCACGCAACCATTGCCAGCCAGCCAGCTGCCCAGATAATGGATGCCCACGTTGATGTTGTAACGCAAGCCCGCTTCCGTGATCGGCGCTTCCGGCTGGAAGTTCAGCAAGTCCGATGCCTTGACGTCGATGTCGGGACGCTGTTTCTCGATCTGGTTTGGCTTATCACCCAGCACTTTGGTGAACTCGCCCATGGCCAGCTCGACCAGGCCCGGATGGGCGACCCAGCCGCCGTCGTAGCCATCGGTGGCATCGCGCGCCTTGTCGTTGCGCACGCCGCCCATGGCAATGTCGTTCTTTTCAGGATCGTTCTTGATCGGGATCAAGGCTGCCATGCCGCCGATGGCTGGGGCGCCCCGTTTGTGGCAGGTTTTCAGCAGCAGCAAGGCGTAGGCGCGCATGAACGGCGCCGTCATGGTGACCTTGGCGCGGTCAGCCAGGCAGAAATCCTTGTCGAGCTTGAATTTCTTGATGCACGAGAAGATGTAATCCCAGCGGCCCGCATTCAGGCCCGAGCTGTGCTCTTTCAGTTCATACAGGATTTCATCCATTTCAAACGCTGCCAGGATGGTTTCGATCAGGACAGTCGCCTTGATCGTACCCTGTGGCAAGCCCAATTCGTTTTGCGTCATGACGAAGATATCGTTCCACAGGCGTGCTTCCAGGTGCGATTCCATCTTCGGCAGGTAGAAATACGGACCGGCGCCACGTGCCAGCTGTTCCTTGGCGTTATGGAACATGAACAGGGCGAAATCAAAAATGCCGCCGGAAATGCGCTTGCCGTCGACCAGCACGTGCTTTTCATCGAGGTGCCAGCCGCGCGGACGCACGACGAGGGTCGCGATCTTGTCGTTCAGCTTGTACGACTTGCCATTTTGCTCCAGCGAAATCGTCTTGCGCACGGCATCGAACATATTGATCTGGCCCGTCAGCTGGTTGTCCCAGTTCGGCGTATTCGAATCTTCGAAGTCCGTCATGTAGCTGTCCGCGCCGGAATTGAAGGCGTTGATGACCATCTTGCGCTCGACGGGGCCGGTGATTTCCACGCGGCGGCACTCCAGCGCCTTCGGGATCGGCGCGATTTTCCAGTCGCCGTCACGGATGTGCGCGGTTTCCGGCAGGAAATCAGGACGCTCGCCCGCGTCGAGGCGCTTGGCGCGCTCTACACGCACGGCCAACAATTGCTGGCGGCGCGGCTCGAATTCACGCGTCAGCTTGGCCACCAGCGCCAGCGCGGCCGGCGTCAAAATCTGTTCATAGCCGGGCTGGATTTCGCCCGTGATTTGCATGCCTTCGGGAAGTGCGATCGTGTTCTGCGTCATGAAGTTCTCCGGTTTTTAATAAATATATGCAAAAGTAATCTGGTGATCCAAGTATAAGCTGAACGACTGCATGGGCAAGCCGGACAGAGGCGCAAAAACACGCTGTCGGCGCCGCTTTTGCTCTATAGTATTGCACTATAAGGCATGGAAACGAGATTAAAAATCACTTCATCTATGCGTTTTTATCACAAGTGAGGCATCGGGGGAGCACGGCATGGGCCAGTTCAGACAAATATCAACCTTCGTGGAAGTGGTCGCCAAGGGCAGCCTGTCGGCCGCCGCACGCGCGGAAGGGATCGCACCGGCCATGATAGGGCGCCGCCTCGACGCGCTGGAGCAGCGCCTGGGCGTCAAGTTACTGCAGCGCACGACGCGCAAGCTGGCCTTGACGAACGAAGGCGCCGCCTTCCTGGAAGATTGCCAGCGCATCCTGGGCGAACTGGAAGAAGCGGAAGCGGCCGTGGCCGAGCGCAGCGTGAAGGCCAGCGGCCATTTGCTCATTTCCGCGCCGGCCGGCTTCGGACGCCAGCACGTGGCGCCATTGATCCCCTCTTTTGTCACCGAACACCGCGACGTAACGGTGTCGCTGAACTTGAACGACCGCCTCGTCGACCTGATCGGCGAAGGCATCGACGTAGCCATCCGCATCGCCAGCCTGTCCGATTCTTCGCTCGTGAGCACCAAACTGGCAGACAATCAGCGCGTGCTGGTCGGCTCACCCGCCTATCTGAAACGGGCAGGCACGCCCCGCATCCCGGCCGACCTGGCAAAACATAATTGCCTGGCAATCAGCAGCGAAGGCAGTCAGCGGGGCTGGACCTTCCGCGAAAACGGCAAGAATGTGATTTTAAAGGTGGCGGGCAATATGGTCTGCAACGATGGCGAAGTACTGCATGACTGGGCGCTGGCCGGCAAGGGCCTGGCGTGGCGCTCGATGTGGGAAGTGGGTGCCGAGATCGCCTCGGGACAACTGGTGACGGTACTGGACCAGTTTGCCGCGCCGGGCAATGACATTTATGCCGTCTTTGCCCAACGCCGCCACTTGCCTCTGCGTATACGGGCGTTTGTGGATTTTTTAAGGCACAGTTATTCGCAACCCGACTATTGGCGCGCACAGGCAAGTTAGTCAGGGCAAGCCAGGGCGCTGGCACGCAGCTTGGCGCGGGTCGGCTACGCCAACCACGCCGAAAAGAGACGTGCAGACCCCGTAACCCCCTACCTCACGGAAATTTGGACGAAAAAAAATCCTCGGAGACCGAGGATTTCTTTATTTCGTTTGATCCAGCGTATTAGATTGGCTGAATGTTCGAAGCTTGCTTGCCTTTAGGGCCAGCGGTCACTTCAAAAGAAACGCGTTGGTTCTCTTGCAGGGACTTGAAGCCGTTCGACTGGATAGCCGAGAAGTGAGCGAACAGATCTTCGCCGCCTTCATCAGGGGTAATAAAGCCGAAACCCTTCGAATCATTGAACCATTTTACGATGCCAGTTGCCATTACAATTTCCTATTTCAGTTAAGTTGGGCTTGCGCCCGTTATA
This sequence comes from Janthinobacterium sp. UMAB-56, assembly GCF_900095265.1. Classification (GTDB taxonomy): domain Bacteria; phylum Pseudomonadota; class Gammaproteobacteria; order Burkholderiales; family Burkholderiaceae_D; genus Janthinobacterium. The sequence goes on from NZ_LT607654.1 coordinate 318,300, forward strand.
TCGTTTGAAGCAAGAAAGAAATGACAGACAAACTGCACAACTACCTCGAATCCAACGATGCCCAATTATACCAACAAAACTGAGAAAAACCATTCTTTCGCAAAATAAACTTACGAACACTACTTTAATAGCCAAATCCCCGTCTTGCGGCGCCCTGTACCAGCGGCATGGACACACTATATCCTAATCTGCGACGCGAGTGCTTTGCGTTGTATCAAATGAATCATTGCAACCACAATACTGTGGTACTGCAACTCACACACTGAAGTGGGTGGCGGCCGCATCGCGCTCCGCCCAGAGCAGCAGTGCTTCCACCTGCACCCGCACTGCGGGCCATTCCGCCACCGCTTGCGCAGGGGCATTGAGCATGGCGCGTACCAGCTGTTCGATACGCCGGCATTCCTGGCCCAGCGCAGCAAAGCCAAAGGTCGCTGCCGAGCCGGCCACCGCGTGCAGCGCACGGTGCAGCTCCGTCAAGGGTTCCAGACGAGGGCCTTCCTTATCGCAGCGACCACTTGCCTGCGAGATCGCTTGCATCAGGGCCGGCACGCCGGCCGCATATTTTTCGTTCAGGGCGGACAGTCGCGCGCGAAAATCCGGGTCGATCAAGGTTGCCATCGCAATACTCGTCTGAGTGGCTTACTTGGTGCCGAAGATACGGTCGCCGGCATCGCCCAGGCCCGGCACGATGTAAGCATGGTCATCCAGGTGCGAATCAAGGGCGGCGCAGAACATCTTGACGTTCGGATGCGCGTTCTGGAAGACGGTCACGCCTTCCGGTGCGGCCACCAGCGCCAGGAAGATGATCTGCTCGTCCGTCACGCCGCGTTTTTTCAGCACGTCGACGGCGTACACGGCAGAATTGCCGGTCGCCACCATCGGGTCACACAGAATGAAGGTACGCTCGTTCAGGTCCGGCAGGCGCACCAGGTATTCCACGGGCATGTGGGTAGCCGGGTCCCGGTAGACGCCGATGTGGCCGACACGCGCCGATGGCACCAGGTTCAGCAAGCCATCGCTCATGCCGATGCCGGCGCGCAGGATGGGCACGATGGCCAGTTTCTTGCCAGCGATGACGGGCGCATCAATGGTCACCAGCGGGGTCTTGATTTCGCGCGTGGTCAGTGGCAGGTCGCGCGTGATTTCATAGCCCATCAGCAAGGTGATTTCCTTGAGCAATTCACGGAAGGTGCGCGTCGACGTGTCGTGCTCGCGCATGTGGCTCAGTTTGTGCTGGATCAAAGGGTGATCGGTAATGAACAAATTCGGGAAGCGTGGGTCTTGTTTCATATTGTTTTACTTTCTCTGCTATCCAGGCGGCGGCATGCATGGCCGCAGGCGCACTGTGTATCGATAAAATGATGGATTGCCGCATTATCCCAGCCCCCAGCCCGCCTGTGGCCGGAATTTTCGAAATAATTGCAGGCCAAAGCCCAGGCAAACTCAGTACTCCCGCAATGCGCGCGCCAGGATGGCGGCGCAATCGGTGCCGGCCGGCAAGCGCCCATATGCCCCGCCCGGCGCCTGCACCAGGCGCGACTGCAGGAACGCTTGCGCAACAAACGCTGGCGCATGGCGCAGCAGCAAGGCGGCCTGCACGGCCAGCACGATGCGCTCCGTTAAATGGCGCGCGCCGCATTCCTCCAGTTGCGGCCCGTCCAGGTCGGCCAGCAACCGCGCACGGCAGGCAGAAAAAGCAGCATCGCCATCGCCGGCCAGCGCCAGCTCGGCCGCCAGCGCCGCGCGCGCGGCCGGCGACTTGCCGAAGGCGCGCAAGACGTCGAGGCACATGACGTTGCCCGAACCTTCCCATATCGAGTTGACGGGCAGTTCGCGGTACAGACGCGCCAACGGCGCATCTTCCACGTAACCGCTGCCGCCCAGCACCTCCATGGCCTCCGCGCCGAAACCGGGACCGCGCTTGCATATCCAGTATTTGCCGGCCGGCGTGAGCACGCGCGCCAGCATCGCTTGCTGCGGATCGTCCTTTTCATCGAAACAGCGGGCCAGGCGCAGCGCAAACGCCGTCGCGGCCTCGGATTCGAGCGCCAGGTCGGCCAGCACGTTTTGCATCAGCGGCTGCCCGGCCAGCGGCTTACCGAACACGGCCCGCTGGCGCGCATGGTGCAATGCCTGCGTCAGGGCGGCGCGCATGATGCCGGCGCTGCCCAGCACGCAATCGAGGCGCGTATGGCTGGCCATTTCCAGGATGGTGGGAATGCCCCGCCCGGGCTGCCCCACCAGCCAGCCGTAGGCGTTGGTAAATTCCACTTCCGACGACGCATTCGAGCGGTTGCCCAGCTTATCCTTCAGGCGCTGCACGCGGATGGCATTGCGACTGCCGTCCGGCAGGTAGCGCGGCAGGAAAAAGCACGACAATCCCCCCTCTTGTGCCTGTGCCAGGATCAGATGGGCGTCGCACTGCGGCGCCGAGAAAAACCATTTGTGACCGACGATGCGCCAGGCGCCGCCGGCCTCGGCGCCGAACAGGGCCCGCGCCTCGTCCGGCGGCACGGGCACGGCGCGCGTGGTGTTGCTGCGCACGTCGGAACCGCCCTGCTTTTCCGTCATGCCCATGCCGACCAGGGCGCCGCGTTTCTGTTCCACCGGCAAAGAGCGGGGATCGTATTCGCGCGACAGAATTTTCGGCAGCCAGTGCTGCGCGATGTGCGGCAGATCCGGCGCCTGACGCAAGGCCGGCACCGATGCATACGTCATCGTCACGGGACACTGGGTGCCGTTTTCCACCTGCCCCACTAATAGATAGGCGGCCGCACGCGCCACCTGGGCGCCGGCACCGGGCGAGACCCAGGGCGATGAGTGCGCGCCAGCGCCAACGAGGATGGCCATCAGCTCATGCCAGGCCGGATGGAACAGCACCTCGTCGATGCGGCGCCCAGCCCGGTCGAACTGCTGCAGCTCGGGCGTATGGATATTGGCCAGGCGCGCCAGCGCATAGGTCTCGGCGCGGCCCAGCTTTTCACCCAGCGCGTCGAGCTCCTGCAAGGCCGCGCCGCCGCCCTCGCGCAGCAGCGCTTCGATCAGCGCCGGGTCGCAGGCGAACAGATTGACGTTTTCAAAGGGCGTGGCCTGGTTGAAAACCTCATGCGTGTCAAAGGCATTCATGGGAGTCTCCCGCGATTTGTTATCATGGCGCCCTGGCCATCCCTGGCGCACCGTCAACACCGTCTGCCAGCCAGACTAGCGCAAAGCGCATGGTGGGGCAAGCGCGGCAGTGGATGCAAGCGCAGATAAATGTTTCCGCGTGGAATTGAAATACCTGCGCCTGTCGCGCGCGACGATTTTTTCATGGAAGGCAGGAATATTTACAAAACCTGAAGCAATGTTGCTCTATTTCATGTAATCGGGGGCTTTTCAATGATACATTTCGTGTGGATAGCGTTCCGATAGCGAGCTGCCGCCCACTATGGAACACGTCACGCACGATGCACTCTTTCCGTTGGCGCCCTGCCCTGCAGCGCGCGCCGGCACAGATAACAAAAAGGTAAAAGCCAGCACGATGTTTTCCAGTACCCCATCCGCCGCCCACCGCGAGGCTCGCCACGAGTTGGACAACCTCATGGAAGAGGCCGGCGACGTCGTGTTCCGGCTCGATACGGACGGCCTGATCCTGTTCGCCAGCAAGCGTGCGGCCACCCTGTTTTGCGCACCCTCTGGCTTGTGCGGCCATTTGCTGTTGCCGCTGGCCACCGAAGCGTCGCGCGCCGCCCTGCAAGCGGCGCTGGAAGACGCCCTGGAAGAACCGGGCCGTCTGGAAGTGCGCCTGCAAACGCCGGACCAGGAAATCTGGTTCGAACTGCGCCTGTCTTCTTATATGAATGCGGCCGGCATCGCCGAATTGCTGGTGGTCGGCCGCGACACCTCGGCCCAGCACAGTACGGAAGAGCGTTTGCGCCACATGGCCACGCACGATGCGCTCACCGGCTTGCCGAACCGCTTGCTGCTGTCGGACCGCATCCGCATGGTGATCGCCCAGGCCGCCCGTTCGGGCCAGGGTTTTTCGGTCGCCACCATCGGCCTAGATGGCTTTAAAAAGGTCAACGATGGCCTGGGTCACCCCGTCGGCGACGCCGTGCTGCGCCTGGCCGCGGCGCGCCTGCGCAAGACCCTGCGCGACAGCGACACCCTGGCGCGCGTGGGCGGCGATGAATTCGTCGCCGTGCTGCCCGGCAGCACCACCGACGCGCAGATCAAGCTGGTGACGGGCCGCCTGCTGGCCACCCTGCAGGCGCCGTTCGAAGTCGATGGCCACACGATCTACGTGGGCGCGTCCGTCGGCGTGGCGATCTATCCGCTGCACGCGGAAGATGAAGTGCGCCTGGTGGCGCTGGCCGATGCGGCCATGTCGCGCGCCAAGGAAACGGGCAAGGCCCGCTGCCTGGTCTACAGCCCGCGCCTCAACGGCCCGTCGGAACACGATATTTCGCTGGAAGCTGCCATGTTCCAGGCCGTGCGCGAAGGCGAATTTCTGCTCTTTTACCAGCCCATCGTCGATGCGCACACACGGCAGATCCAGGGTTTCGAAACCCTGATGCGCTGGAAGCACCCGACCCTGGGCCTGGTGCCGCCCGTGCGCTTCATCCCGATCGCCGAAGCCAATGGCCTGATCAACCTGCTGGGCGCCTGGGCGCTGAAGGCGGCCTGCGTGCAGCTCAAGCAGTTCCAGGAAGTGGCCAGGCGACCGCTGTACATCTCCGTCAACATCAGCCCGCGCCAGTTCCGCAATGACAAATTCCTCGACGTGCTCGACGACGCCATCGCCTTTTCGGGACTCTCCGGCGAACACCTGGTGCTGGAAATCACGGAAGGCACCCTGATGATCGACCCCGTGCATGCGGAAACCATCCTCGTCAAGATGACGGAGCGCCGCGCGCGCATTGCCATCGACGATTTCGGCACCGGCTATTCTTCGCTCGCGTATCTGAAGCGCTTCCCCATTTCCGTGCTGAAGATCGACCGCACCTTCATCAAGGACTTGCCCGAATCGAGCAAGGATGCCGCCATCTGCAACACCATTCTCGATCTGGCCAAGCATTTGAATTTGTCGGTGGTGGCCGAGGGCGTGGAGACCGAGGAGCAAATGCACTTCATGGAATCGCGCGGCTGCCAGTACGTGCAAGGCTACCTGACGGGTAAGCCGATGCCGGCCCACGCCGCCCTATCGGCCTTGAGCGAAAAAAACCATGCGGCGCTGGTGCCGGCGCCGTCTGCCAATGCGCTGCGCGGAGGTGTGCAATGAATCCAGGCCATTTCACGGTGCCGACACAACTCGGCAAAAACACTCTGGAGCTGCTGTGGGCGCGCACGCGCCAGCAGGGCGACATGCCCGGCTTCGCCAAAGCCATCAGCGCCATCCTGGGCGCCATGCGCGGCGAGGATGACCACGAATTCGATATCACGCAAACGGTGTTGTCCGACCCTGTCCTCACGCACAAGGTGCTCAGGCTGGCCAACAGCGGCATGTATTCGGCCTTCGGCCAGCGCGTCAACACGGTCTCGAAGGCCGTGCTGGTACTGGGCATCGACGCCATCGGCCACCTGGCGCTGGGCCTGAAACTGATCGAGGAACTGTCGCAGGCTTCGCCTGATTCGGTCAGCGCCCACGTGGAAATGGAGAAGGCCGTGCTGGCCGGGATGGTGGCGCAGCAGGTGGCCACCAGCGCCGGCAGCCTGCAGGCGGAACAGGCCGTGGTCTGCTCGATGCTGCACACCCTGGGCCGCATGATGGTGACGTTCTACATGACGGACTTCTGGGCGCGCATGCAGGCGCATGCGGGTCCCGGCAACGAAGCGGCCGCCGCGCGCGAGATCCTCGGCCTGTCGCTGCCGGAAGTGGGCTATGCCACGGCCGCCCACTGGGGCTTGCCGCAGCACCTGATCAACGGCATGCATCCGATGGACCCGTCGCCCGACAATTCGCCCGTCAGCGGCGCCGACTGGATGGCCGGCTTGTCGACGATGGCAGCGCGCTGCGCCGACTCGCTGTGGCATGACGATGCGGCCGGCGCGGCGCAGGTGCATGCGCTGATTGACGACTATGCGGGCACCCTGGGCATCACCACGACGGATCTGGTGGTGGCGGTGGACAAGGCCAAGGCGATGGCGGCGGCCGACCTGTCGATTGCGCCCCTGTCGAAACCGGCCGAGCGGCGCGCGCGCCAGCTCGCTTCGACGCGCCTGCGTGCCGAGGGCAACCGCGTGCTGATCGGCGGCCTGGCCGACCTGCGCAGCGCCATCGGCAGCGCCAGCCCGGGCCAGATGGTCTCGATGGCGCTCGAAACACTGCACCAGGGCTTCGATTTTTCGCGCTCGGTGGCATTCGTGCGCAACCACAGGGATCATTTGTACTCGGCGCGCATCAGCATGGGCGAAGGCATGGCCGACCTGCAGGACCTGATGGTGTTTGGCGATGCGTATGAGCCGAACGTCTTCCACGCGGCCCTCAATAGCGACCGCGTGATCTTCATCGATAACGCGCGCGACCCCAAATTTGCCGCCAAGTTGCCGCAATGGTGGAAATCCACCCTGTCCGAGGCGCGCAGCTTCGTCGTGCTGCCCCTGTCGGCAAACGGCCACCCCACGGGATTTTTATACGGCGACTGGGACGACAGCTTCCCGCCGATCCAGCTGAACCAGACGGAATTCAACCTGATCAACGATATCCGGGCGTTATTGGTGCAGTCGGTAGAGATGCGCCATCAATTGGAATTGGTGGCGAACAAGGTAGCGTGAGAAAGCCTGGCCAAACCTACGGCGCGTCGGTTTGGTCAGATGTCGCTAGCGTCTTTGTTCAGCGACAAATTTAATCACTTCAACTTCGGCGTACTCACGCTGACATCGCCGCATTGCGCGCGGTGCATCAGGGCGTGGTCGATCAGCACCAGCGCCAGCATGGCTTCGGCGATCGGCGTGGCGCGGATGCCCACGCACGGGTCGTGACGGCCGAACGTTTCCACCATCACGGGATTGCCTTCCTTATCGATCGAACGGCGCGGGGTGCGAATCGACGAGGTCGGCTTGATGGCGATCGAAACACTGACATCCTGCCCCGTCGAAATACCGCCGAGCACGCCGCCCGCGTTATTGCCGATAAAACCTTCCGGCGTCAGTTCGTCGCCATGCTCGGAACCCTTTTGCGCCACCGAGTCGAAGCCGGCGCCGATTTCCACGCCCTTGACGGCATTGATGCCCATCATGGCGTAGGCGATGTCGGCGTCGAGCTTGTCGTAGATGGGCTGGCCCAGGCCCACCGGCACGTTTTGCGCAATCACGTCGATGCGCGCGCCGATGGAATCGCCGTCGCGGCGTAATTGGTCCATGGCCGCTTCCATGCGCGCGATCAGGTCCGCATCGCCGCTGGCGGCGAAGAAGGGATTCGCATGCACATGCTCCCAGGACTGGAATGGCACGGCAATGTCGCCCAGTTGGCTCATGCAGCCCTTGAACGTGGTGCCGTACTGCTGCAGCAGCCATTTCTTGGCAATCGCCGCCGCGCCCACGACGGGCGCCGTCAGGCGCGCCGAAGAGCGCCCGCCGCCGCGCGGATCGCGCACGCCGTATTTATGCCAGTAGGTATAGTCGGCGTGGCCAGGGCGGAAGCTTTCCGCGATATTGCCGTAATCCTTGCTGCGCTGGTCTTCATTGCGGATCAGCAGCGCGATGGGCGTACCCGTCGTCACGCCCTGGTACACGCCGGAGAGGATTTCCACCGTATCCGATTCCTGGCGCTGCGTCACGTGGCGCGACGTACCCGGCTTGCGGCGATCCAGCTCGGGCTGGATATCGGCTTCCGACAGGATCAAGCCCGGCGGGCAACCATCGATCACGCAGCCGATGGCCGGGCCATGCGATTCGCCGAAAGTGGTAACAGTAAACAGTTTGCCAAAAGAATTGCCGGACATAGTAGGAAGTGTGAAAGACTGGAAAACTCAATTCTACCAGCCTGCGGGGCAGGCCATGCCGCTAATGCCACGCCCAGGCCCGATATTGCCCCGCGCTTATCCGCATTTTTACATCCCGTGTATTTTTTCATATAAAAAACATCAGATATGAGTTGTAATCATGCAATGCGAGAAATATTGCTCTGCAGAATAGATTTAAAAAAACATTTTGCTTATTAAATAGCTATATACTTGGATCAAAGCGCGCAGCACAATACTGCTTGCCAAACCAGATTCTGGCTGCGCCGAGAGCACGTCAAAAAATGCCCAGGGCTAGGCGTCGTTGCCGAAGACAGTACGCAAGTACGGCGAGGCAACGCAACAACGCCATGGGCTTTTTGTGACGCGCTCGTAAAAATATCGAGTCATCCTGGAGAAGCTATACATGCCCGCACCGATCATCCCCCTTGACGCCAACAAGGACGATCACGACGACCTGGTATTCCTCGATGAGCAACCAGCGGCGCCGCCGGCCGTCGCACCGCGCAGCGTCTGGCGGGTGATGATCATCGACGACGATGAAGACGTCCACTCCACCACCACTTTCGCCCTGGGCAACCTGGAAATGCAGCATCGGCCGCTGGAATTCGTGCATGCTTATTCGGCCGGCCAGGCGCGCGAAATGCTCAAGCATGAAGACGATATCGCCGTCATCCTGCTCGACGTGGTGATGGAACAGGATGACGCGGGCCTGCACCTGGTGCGCTACATCCGCGAAACCCTCAAAATGACGGACGTGCGCATCATCCTGCGCACGGGCCAGCCCGGCTATGCGCCGGAAATCGACGCCATCCGCGATTTCGACATCAACGACTACAAGACCAAGTCCGAACTGACGCGCATCAAGCTGTTTACCACGGTGACGGCGGCCATCCGCTCGTACGAGCAGATACGCTCGATCAGCAGCAGTCAACGCGGCCTTGACCGTATCGTGCATGCCAGCACGCAGCTGATGGCGCTGCACGGCGTGCAGAATTTCTCGGCTGGCGTGCTGGCGCAGATCGCCGACCTGCTGGGCATCCGCGCCGACGGCGTGCTGTGCGTACAGGACTTGCAAGACAACGGCTCCCGGGAACTGCTCGTCTCGGCCTGCACGGGCAGCTTTTCCAGCTTGCCACACAGCGCCCTGTGCGGCCTGCAGAATCCGCGCGTGATGGCCGCCATCGAGCACACCATGGCGCAGCGGCGCAATGTGTACGCGCACGACTACGCCACCCTGTACTTCGCGGGCAAGGCCAGCCGCGATGCGGCCGCCTACCTGGTGCTGCCGCGCCCCCTCTCGACCATCGATGAAAGCTTGCTGGAAGTATTCTGCAGCAACGTCGCCGTGGGCCTGGACAACGTCGAGCTGGTGTCGCACCTGCACAATGCCGCCTTCTACGATCAGTTGTCGAAGCTGCCCAACCGCACGCGCCTGGTGGAAATCCTCGACGCTGCCCTGGCCGGCCCCGCGCGCGACGACGCCACCCTGTCACTGGTCGATCTCGACCACTTTGCCGAAACCAACGACGCGCTGGGGCACCAGTTCGGCGACATGCTGCTCGTGGCCGTGGCAGGACGCCTGCAAACCGAGCTGGGACCGCAACTGACGGTGGCGCGCCTGGGCGGCGACATCTTTTGCGTGCTGGGCGATTCGTCGCAAGTCAATCCTGCCAATATCCTGGCCCTGTTCCAGGTGCCGTTCAGCATCGATGGCCAGGATGTGCAACTGTCGGCCACCCTGGGCCTGGTGCGGCTGGGCGAACATGCGGGCACGGGTGCCGATGCGCTGAAGGATGCCGATATCGCCTTGAAGCGGGCAAAAAGCCAGCAACGCGCGGGGCACTTTTATTTCTCGCGCAGCATGGGCATCGAAATCCGCGAAAGAGTCCGCATGATGCATGCGCTGCGCACGGCCTTCAGCCAGGACCAGCTGTTTGTCGTGTACCAGCCGCAGATCGACCTTTCCACACGCCGCCCCGTGGGCGCCGAAGCCCTGCTACGCTGGCAGACGCCGGACGGCAAGTTCATCTCGCCCGACCGCTTCATCCCGATTGCCGAATATTCTGGCCTCATCATCGACCTCGGTGAATGGGTGCTGCGCACGGCTTGCCGCGAACTGGTGCTGCTGCGCGAACAGGGCCACCGCAACTTCGTCATGTCCGTCAACGTGTCGCAAGTGCAGTTCCGCCACCCGCTGTTCCTGGAAATGCTGCGCGCGGCGCTGGAAGAGACGCAGGCGCCGCCCGAGTTCATCGAACTGGAAATCACGGAATCGATGGCCATGGAAGAGCCAGACCTGCTGATCAAGATGCTGTGGCAGATCAAGCAGACGGGCGTGAGCATCGCCATCGACGACTTCGGCACGGGCTTCTCGTCGCTATCCTATTTGCAGCGCCTGCAAGTCGACCGCCTGAAGATCGACCGCGCGTTTGTGACGGAAATCACGGGTTCGGCGCGCGGCAGCAGCATCGCCGAGATGGTCATCCAGCTGGGCCGCAACCTGGGCCTGGCCGTGATTGCGGAAGGCGTGGAAGACGAGCGGCAGGCGCAGATTCTACAGGCGCTGGGCTGCCCCATGGCGCAAGGCTTTTTGTTCGCCCGTCCCATGACGGCTAGCGCGCTGGGCACCTGGCTGAGCAACGAGGCGCTGCAGGGAGCCGCCTAGGCGCCACCTGGGATAGCCCATGCAAAACGCCGGCAGTTGCCGGCGTTGTTTTTATTGCAGGAGCGAAGTTCAGTCGGTGGTTTCGGCCGGCCAGTCGCGGATATACGCTTTCAGCATCTGGTTTTCAAAGCTTTGCGCTTCCAGCACGGCGCGCGCCACGTCGTAGAAGGAAATGACGCCCAGCAAGGTCTTGGCGTTCATGACGGGCAGGTAGCGCGCATGCTTTTCCAGCATGATGCGCCGCACTTCATTCACTTCCGTGTCGGGAGTGACGGTGATCGGGTGGTCATCCATGTGCTTGCGCACGGTGCCGCCGCCGATCTGGCCCGCGTTTTCATGCAGCGCGTTGAGCACTTCGCGGAAGGTCAGCATGCCGACCAGGTCGCCAAATTCCATGACCACCAGCGAACCGATGTCTTTTTCAGCCATGGTATTGGCCGCGTCAAGCAAGGGCTGGTCAGGCGTGACCGTGTAGAGGATGTTGCCCTTGACTTGGAGAATTTCAGATACTTTCATAATGGCCGTCCTGTCCGCGTGATTGGTATTTTAGTTATTCTAGCCCTTACTGCGACTGTAGCCTATGCCTGCGGAAAAATCCAGCCTTGCGCGCAATCAAATCGAACGGGATTGTCAGGCAAGAAAAACGTAGCGAGCGGATGCGCGGCGCGGCCAAGAAGCGCAGCGCTAGGCGAGGACCGTGAGCATCGCCGGCCGTGCCCTGCGACGCCCAGTGCTTTTTCTCACGCGCGGCGGCGGAACCAGCCGGCGATGGACAGCCGCTCGCGCGCCGTCGGCAGCACCTCATGCAGCATCTCGCCCGACATAAACATGGCCAGGCGGCCCGCTTGCGGCGCGATATCCACGGCGTCGCCGTCCTGCGGGTGCAGGCGCAACGCGCCGCCGTGTTCGGGCAGCCAGTCGTCGTTCAGGTACAGCACGACGGACACGGTGCGCTTGTCGTCGTCGCGAAAACGGTCCAGGTGGGACCGGTAAAAGGCGCCCGGCGCGTACAGGGCGAAATGGCTTTCGTACTCTTCCAGACCCAGGAACAGCTCGCAGTTGAGCAGGCGGCGCAGCGTCTCCATATGCGTCAGATAGCTATCGCAGGCCTCTGAACGGCCCGTTTCCAGCCATTCGATATGGTCGCCACGGATGTCCGGTTGCAGCAGGGGCGCATGGCCGCTGCCCACGCCGGCCCCCTTCATCTTGCCGCTGAGCATGGATTGCACGCATTCTGCGGCCAGCTGGCGACTCAGTTCAGGGGAAATGAAATGCTCTTGCATGTACCAGCCTGCGCGGCACAGGCCGTCGACGATAGAGAGTCCGGGAACGGCAAGGGCGCCGTCGAACGATATTGCGGGCATAAAATCTTCCTGGTGGACATGCGATGAGAGTGCGCCTGAAGCCCAGGATTTCGCTGGCACGTCGCGGCCTTGCCTGCGGCGCGGCGCACGCGCACAGGTAAGACAGCCCGAATATCGCTGATCCGGTATCCTACCACCGCCGCGCCGCGCCGGTCA
>NZ_LT607654.1:330479-399006 GCF_900095265.1 Janthinobacterium sp. UMAB-56
CGGCCCGCCAGCACGGCGCCATGCGCCCTGCACAGTAGCCCTTTTGCTCAGCTGTAAATCAGGTTACGATCTTGCCACTATAAAACTTGGCGGAGACACCATGAGCGGCCCGAAATACCCCGGTTTCGATACTTTATCCCTGCATGCGGGCGCCGCGCCCGACCCTGCCACGGGCGCGCGCGCCACGCCCATTCATTTCACGTCCTCGTTTGCCTTCAAGAGTTCGGAACATGCTGCCTCGCTATTCAATATGGAGCGGGCCGGCCACGTCTACTCGCGCATATCGAACCCGACCAACGCCGTGCTGGAAGAGCGCATCGCCGCCCTAGAAGGGGGCGTGGCCGGCATCGCCACGGCCAGCGGCCAGGCCGCCATGCACCTGGGCCTGACCACCATCGCCGGCGCCGGATCGCACATCGTTGCCTCGCGCGCCCTGTACGGCGGCTCGCACAATCTGCTGGCCTATACCTTGAAACGCTACGGCATCGACACCACCTTCGTCGACCCGCGCGATGCGGATGCCTGGCGCGCCGCCATCCGCCCGAATACCAAGGTGCTATTCGGCGAAACCCTGGGCAATCCCGGCCTCGACGTGCTGGACATCCCGACGATTGCCGCCCTGGCGCACGAACAGCAACTGCCGCTGATGCTCGATTCAACGTTCACCACGCCCTATTTGCTGCGTCCCTTCGAGCATGGCGCCGACCTGGTGTTCCACTCGGCCACCAAATTCCTCTGCGGGCACGGCACGGCCATCGGCGGCTTGCTGGTCGATGGCGGCACCTTCGACTGGCAAACGGCGTACGACAAGACGGGCCGTTTCGCCGAACTGTGCGAACCGTATGAGGGCTTTCACGGCATGGTCTTCGCCGAGGAATCGACGGTGGCGCCGTTCGCCCTGCGCGCGCGACGCGAAGGCTTGCGCGATTTCGGCGCCGTCATGAGCCCGCACAACGCCTTCGCCATCCTGCAAGGCATCGAAACCCTGGGCTTGCGCATGGACCGCCACGTGGCCAACACGCGCAAAATCATCGACTTCCTGCTGGCCAATCCGGCAGTCGAATCCGTGTCCTACCCCGAACTGCCGTCACATCCCGACTACACACTGGCGAAAACCCTGCTGCCGAAAGGCGCGGGCGGCGTCTTCACCTTCCGCCTGCGCGGCGACCGCGCGGCGGGCCAGCGCTTTGTCGACAGCCTGAAGATATTCTCGCACCTGGCCAATGTGGGCGACGCCAAGTCGCTCGTCATCCACCCCGCCTCCACCACGCATTTTCGCGTGCCAGACGACCAGCTGGCGCAGGCGGGCATCACGCAGGGCACCATGCGCTTGTCGGTGGGCCTCGAAGATGCGGACGACCTGATCGAAGACCTGGCCCGCAGCCTGAAACTGTCGCAGAAAGGCGCCTGATATGCTGTTCACCATCGAGAACGCCACGGCCTACTGCTACACGGGCAGTAAGACTTTTAACCCACATCAGCCGACGGCCGTTTTCATCCACGGCGCGCAGAACGACCATTCCGTGTGGGCCCTGCAGACGCGCTATTTCGCCCACCACGGCTGGAACGTGCTGGCCGTGGACCTACCGGGCCACGGGCGCAGCCTGGGTGCAGCAAAGGATAATGTCGCAGCACTGGCGCGCTGGATACTGGCCATACTGGACGCGGCTGGCGCAGACAAGGCCATGCTCATCGGCCACAGCATGGGTTCCCTGATCGCGCTGGAAGCGGCATTCCTGGCACCCGGCCGCGTCAGCCACCTGGCCATGCTGGGCTCCACCTACCCGATGAAAGTCTCGCCCGCCCTGCTGGAAACGGCGCTCCAGGACGAACCGGCGGCCATCGACATGGTCAATATCTGGTCGCACTCGTCGATCGCGCAAAAGCCCTCGTTTCCCGGCCCGGGCTTCTATGCCATGGGTGGCGCGCGGCGCCTGAAACAGCGCATCGCCGCCCTCAACCCCGAGCACGTGTTTTATACGGATTTTTTTGCCTGCAATGCCTACGCGAACGGCGAAATCGCTGCCGCTTCGGTACACTGCCCCACTTTATTCATTTTCGGCGCGCGCGACATGATGACCCCGCCCAAATCGACCCGGCTGCTGACCGCGGCCATAGCGCATGGCACGGTGGTGCAGGTCGACAGCGGGCACGAATTGATGGCCGAGCAGCCCGACGCCGTGCTCGATGCGTTGTTGGCGTTTGCGCCAGCGGCATGAACGCCGGCCACACGGGCTTTTTTAGGATAGCTACATGATGTTTTTGAATACCCTGCACGATGAATTGACTGGCCGCGGCAGCGGCACGCAAGCAGAGCGGCACGAACGCTACAACTGGCTGGAGCAGCTGCGCTGCACCAATCCCCAGGCGGACGAAAAAGGCCCCATGGCCGGCATACCCAGCTACCACTGGTTCCGGCTGCCGCAAGCGCTGCAGGTGGCGGGACAGGCGTCCGATCTGGTGGCCGGCACCATGAACGCCCAGTACCTGGTCTTCGAGGGCCACCACGCGGCAGCGTTCGCGGCCGAACTGGGACTGCAATACGACGCCAACAACCGCATCGACCGCCCCGGTGGCATCGACGAGCTGCTCGATGCCTATGAAGAGCAGGCGGACGGCAGCTGGAGCACCCTGCCAAATGAAACGCCAGCGCCGCCACTGGCCGGCTGGGACGACGTGTACTTCCGCGTGCGCGACCTGAGCGACGGCAAGGCCATCCAGAGCGTGACCACCATCGCCTACGAGAGCAGTCGTTTTCCCGGCTACACCCTGCTGGGCACGACCCTGGTGGGCGCGGGCGCCATCGCCCACGACGACGAGACGGCGGAGTATTTGCAGCAAGTCTTCGCCGACTGGGCCATCCAGCGCGAATGCGCCGCCACCTGCCCGGCTTCGTCCCCGCCCTGGCCGCATACACCGCGCCAGATACCGCCCGCGCCGTTCGATTTTGCGCGCAACCTGGCCTATCTTGACGCCCTGCTGGCCGCCTACGGATGCGCGCAGGCGCAGGCGCAAGTCGATGGTGGCGATGAGGCCTACTGGGCGTGCGCAGCCGCCAGCACGGCCTATCAGCTGTTCTCACTGCGCTACACGGCAGGCTTGCCCTTGCTTGACGTCGAAACGGCGCTGGAAGCGGCGATTTGCGCCTGTGAAACGGCGCGCGCGGCCCTGGCCGCCGCCTACGATGACGATGCCTTGCCCGCCTTTGATTTCGAACAATTGACGGATTACGCGCGCACCTTGCAGTTGCTAGGCGCCGCCCTGCTGTTCGGTCGCCACGACCTGGCCGCCCGCCTGGCCGCCCTGCAGACAGCCTTCGATGGCGAAGATGGCGTGTATGAGGCGCTGCTGTCGAGCATCGATCCGCAGCGTCCCGCCGTCGACGAATGGTATTTCGCCGAGCCCTATAGCGCCCTGTTCGAATGCCTGGATGCGGACGATCCCGCGCAGCAGATGGAACATCTGCGGCAATACCTGACCAGCTGGCATGGCTCGCTGGTGCGCGAGGACTGGTTCAACGGCCATTTGCGCGCGCACGGACTGGCCGGCTACTACGGCTTGTGGGCCTTCGAGGCGGCCGCCGTGGCCAGGCACTTGGGCCTGGAGCGCAGCGCGCTGGCCCACTGGCTCATGCCGCCATCGCCCTGAATACCCCGTTCACCTTTACATAAATATCCATGATCAATACCGCAGCCCTGTTCAGCACCGCCTCCCTGCCCGGCCAGGCCGGCTTCGACACCGACGCCATCACCGGCCTGGCCGAATGGCGGCTGGACACGCCCCTGCTGTTCAAGCTGCTCATCGGCGCCGGCACGCAAGCCGTCGCCTGGCCCATCTACGGCGATGGCGCAGACTGCCCCTGCGTGCTGGCCGCGCCGATGGTCCAGGCGCAGGCCAGCTGGCAAGCCTTGTCTGCGCTGATGGAGCCGCCGCGCGACGCGGCCGCCATCGTCGCGCGCAGCGCCATCAGTTCCTTGCTGGCAGGCAGCCAGGCGTGGTTGATCCTCGATTGCGTGCAGCTGATCGCGCACGATATCGACACGCCGCAATACGCGGCCGCGCTCGATGCCGTGCGCGCCGAAGCGCAAGCCTTGCACGCTGCCCTGCTGCGCGGCGACAGAGCATCCCTGGCGCCCCTGCTGGCCGCCGGCTCTGCGGCGCCCGCCACAGGCTACTGGTCCGCCACGGCCGTTGCGCAGCTGACCGATGTCGAGGAACTCGGCGCGGACGAACTGCCTTTCCTGCAAGGCCTGGAAGTGGTGGGATGGGAGGAAGACGTGCTGTGCCATGAAGTGAGCGCAGGCGGTGAACCGGCCGTCACCGGCCTGGTCACGCCCTATGGCCGCTGGATCGTGCCGCTGTCGCAGCGCTATGTCGACCTGGGCGTTTACTACGCGGACGATGGCTGGATCACCTTTGCCACGGCGGACGCCCCCGCTGCGCACGGCGTGCTTGACCTCAACGGTACGGTGGTGCTGCCCCCTGCACCCGGCGCCCTGTATGTGATCAGCCCACATCTATTGCAGCAGATCGATGCGGACGGCGCCAGCCGCTTGCTGCGCCTGCCCGACGGCGCGCTGCTCATCGACAGGGTCGACAACATGTGCGAGCGCGAAGATGGCTATATCGACATCGAGCGCCAGATCGGCGATGGCGATGAACGCAATGTCTGCGGCGTGATCGACAAGTCAGGCAAGGTCGTGGTGCCGCCCGCCTACAGCTCGGTGCAGGAATTCGGCACGAAGAAAAAAATCGCCGTCGTCAGCCAGCGCATCGCCGGGCGCTTCCTGTTTGGCCTGGTCAATAGCCAGGGCGAGCTGCTGGCGCCGTGCCAGTACGAAGCCATCGATAGCGCCACCACCTCGTCGCCGCCCAAAGTGCGCAAGAACCTGATCTTTGCCATCGACGCGCAGGGGCTGGCCTGCATGCTGACGCTCGATGGAAAACAGGCGTTTGCGCCCCTGTATCCGCCCGCCCACCATTTGCGCGGCGTGGCCGTGCAAAGCGACTTTTTATATGTGGTCAAGGATGGCATGGCCTGGAGCATGGATTTCACGGGCCAGTTGCTGGAGCAGTTCGACACCGTGGAAAACTTCAAGGCGGCCATCACGGCCCAATTGAGCGAGGCCATGGGACTGGGCAAGAAGAAAGCCGTCAAACGGCGCAGCTTTACGCCGGCGCAAATCCTGGCAAAGGCTGACCGCGAACAGTTGCGCGCCATGGCCGCCCTGCTCTTGCAAGGCGATGCAGCGCTGGCCGCGCGCTGCGTCGACATCACGCTGGAAGAACTGGCGGAGGACGACCCGGAAGTAGAATACGAAGGCGACACGCCCGCAGCGGCGTGCTTCTTCCTGCTCTGGTCCACCGCCGCCGATGTGCTGGGCCACGGCGCCACCCTGGACTGGAAAGCCGTCGATGAAGTGGCGCGCATCGTCCAGCATATCGGGCTGCCCGCGCTGCAGGACTTCCGCTGGACCACACGGGAAGATGGCGACGCGATGGCCGAAGGCCTGGCCGCCATCGCCGCCCACCTGGCGCCGCACCAGCTGCGCCTGGTGAACATGAACGACGGCGAAGACACGTATTTCCTGGGCGTGGTGCGCGCGCAGGATGCAGCGGCGTTCAAGGCAGCGGCGCTACAGGCGGCCTTACGGCCCGTGCTGCTGTGATTTTTCCCACCCGGCTGCGGGCGATGCGGCCGCGCCAGTTCAAGACAAGGTAGCCATGCACGCGAAAAATTTTATCGATGATGTCGTCGCTTCCAATACCTCGCTGCTGGCCTTGTATGCGCAGGGGAGCCGGGGACAGACCCGGCTTGGCGCCCTGCTCGACGGGCTGGCACTGGCCGATGGCCAGCGCGAGCAAGTCCTGGCCTTGATCAAGCTGGCGATCGATGACGCCACGTACCAGCTGGTGTGCAGCATCGAAGGCAGCGCCTCGCTCGGCGACAGCCAGCAGGATTACACGCTGCTCGACGAAGCGGGCAATACGCTGACGGGCGCGCTCGATGCGCTGCTGTACGACAAGCTGAACACCTGATCATCCCTCAGACGCAGCGCACTTCCCCGAAATGCTGCGCCAGGGTCAGGCCCAGTCCCTGCTCTACGGCGCTTTCCACTTGCGCGGCCAGCGCTGCCGCTTCTTCGGCCGCCTCGATGTCGCGCTCATTGGTGGAACCGGCCGGGTAGCCGGAATTGACGCGCATGCCGCCGAAGACGAACAGCCGGTAGACATCGGCCAGGCTGATGCGGTTGACATTACCCAGCAAGACCCAGTGGTCGGAACTGTCGGCCACGCGCTTGCCCCACTGTACCCGCACGGCGCCATCCACGTTCACTCTTCCCACCCAACCCTGCTGCACCATCTTGTCGAGCAGGGTTTCCATCTCTTCGAAACCCAGACGCGTGCTGCGGCGGATCTCGGCCGCACCCACCAGGGCCGAATCGGCGCAGTGGCAAGCCTGGTGCAGCACCTTCAAGATGGCGACAGCGTCGACGAATTCGCTTCCCGGTACCGCCTCGTACCACCAGCGCTCGTATTTCACGACGGGCAAGGCGGCCACCAGCAAGGCCCCGACCAGGGTGATCATCCAGCTCAGGTAAATCCAGACGAGGAACAGCGGCAAGGCGGCCAGCGCGCCATAGATACGCGAATAGGTAGGGAATTCCTGGATGAATTCACCGAAGCCCCGCTTGGCGACCTCGAACGCCAGCGCGGCCAGCAAGCCGCCCCAGGCAGCGTCGCGCCAGTCCACGTCGCGGTTCGGCACGGCAATGTACAGCAGCGTAAATGCCAGCATGGTCAGGCCGATCGACACCAGCGTATAAAACACGGCGCCGAGGAAAGGCACGGCGCCCACCACACCGCTGGTGGCCATGAAGAGGCGCGAGGTCACCGTCAGCGATACGCCCACCAGCAGTGGCCCCAGTGTGACGATGGCCCAGTAGACGAGCAGGCGTTTGCTCCAGCGGCGCTCCTGGCGCACGCGCCAGATGCGGTTGAACACACGTTCGATCAAGCCCATCATGCCCACCGAAGTGACGATCAGGGCGCCCGCGCCGATGGCCGACAAGCGCGTGGCTTTCGAGGCGAACGTGGTCAGATAGCCGAGGATGGTGTTCGAAATCCCCTTGGGCATCACGCTTTGCACGAAATAATCTTCCAGCGCGTGGCGGAAGGTATTAAACAGCGGGAATGTGGTGAAGATGGCCAGGGCCAGGGTGAGCAGCGGCACCAGCGCGAACACGGTGGCAAACGTCAGGCTGCCGGCCACCTGCGGCAGGCTTTCCTCGCGCACGCGGCGGCGCGCGAACTGCAGCAGGTCGCGCGTTTCGGACCACGTCAGGCCGCGCACGACTGCCAGCCCCATGCTCAGGGCGCGCCACAGGTATTGAAAGAGAGGGAGTATATATTTTGAAAACATGTGCAAAATCAGAACGGCGCCATGACAGCAGTCGTATCAGGCTGTAAAGCGCCCTATAATACCAATGATGAAGCCAACCAATCTGATTATTCTCGTCTTGTTTTATTCACGCCATGGCGCCACGCGCCAGTTGGCCGAGCTGATAGCCCAGGGAGTGGAAAGCGTGCCTGGCTGCGATGCGCGCTTGCGCACCGTGCCCGCCGTCTCGACGGTTACGGAAGCGACGGCGCCCGAGGTGCCGCTTGACGGCGCACCCTACGTGGAACTGGAAGACTTGCAGGACTGTGCGGGCCTGGCCCTGGGGTCACCCACGCGTTTCGGCAACATGGCCGCCGCCATGAAGTACTTCTGGGATGGCACGGCCAGCGACTGGCTGTCCGGCAGCCTGTCCGGCAAGCCCGCCTGCGTGTTCACGTCCACGGGCAGCCTGCACGGCGGCCAGGAATCGACGCTGCTGTCGATGATGATCCCCCTCTTCCACCACGGCATGCTGGTCATGGGCCTGCCATACACGCATCCTGAGCTGATGACGACGTCCACGGGCGGCTCGCCGTATGGCGCCACGCACTGGTCGGGCATAGACGGCGACAAGGCATTGAGCGACGATGAAAAGCGCCTGGCCATCGCCCTGGGCCGGCGCCTGGCAGAAAACGCCGCGAAGCTGGCAGGCGCATGATGCACGGCACACTGCATAAGTATTTTCACTGGGGCGCCATCGCCAGTCTCATTACCCTGATCATCTGGTGCCTGCTATGGGAAACCGTCGTCGCGCCGCTGCAGCCCGGCGGCTCCTGGGTCGTGCTGAAAGCCGCGCCCCTGCTCATTCCCCTGTATGGCGTCATCAAGCGCGACGTCTACACCCTGCAATGGTCGTCGATGGTCATCCTGCTGTACTTCACGGAAGGCGTGGTGCGCGGCTACAGCGACACGAACAGCACCTCGGCCCTGATGGCCTGGGGCGAGGCGGCCATCGTCTGCATCTATTTTGCCTGCGCCGTGCTGTATCTGCGCCCGTATAAAAAGGCAGCCAAGCGCATGGCCAGGGAACTGCTGGAAAAAATGAATAAAGTGAGCCTCAAGAAATGACTGACCACGCCGATTTCCTCGCTGCCTGCCGCGCGCTGCTGGGCGCAGCGTATGTACTGACGGACCACGCCGACACGGCGCCCTTCCTCACCGACTGGCGCGACCGGTTTACGGGCAAGGCCCTGGCCGTGCTGCGCCCCGCCAGCGTGGAGCAAGTGGCAGCCATCCTGCGCGCTTGCGCGCAATGGCAGATCCCCGTCGTGCCGCAAGGGGGCAATACGGGGCTGGTACTGGGCAGCATCCCGGACGCTGCCGGCACGGCCATCGTGCTGTCGCTGGCGC
The DNA here is from genome assembly GCF_900095265.1 of Janthinobacterium sp. UMAB-56. Lineage (GTDB taxonomy): Bacteria > Pseudomonadota > Gammaproteobacteria > Burkholderiales > Burkholderiaceae_D > Janthinobacterium. The sequence continues at coordinate 339,271 of NZ_LT607654.1, forward strand.
GCCTGAACAGCATTCGCGCACTCGATCCCGTCAACCGCACCATCACGGTGGACGCGGGCTGCATCCTGCAAACTATCCAGGAAGCGGCAAGCGCCGCCGGCTGTTTGTTTCCACTCTCACTGGCGGCCGAAGGCAGTTGCACCATCGGCGGCAACCTGGCGACGAATGCGGGCGGCACGGCCGTGCTGCGCTACGGCAACACGCGCGAGCTGTGCCTGGGCCTGGAAGTGGTCACGCCGCAGGGCGAAATCTGGAGCGGCTTGCGCGGCTTGCGCAAAGATAATACGGGCTACGACCTGCGCGACCTGTACATCGGCGCCGAGGGTACGCTGGGCGTGATCACCGGCGCGGTGATGAAACTGTATCCGCAACCGAAGGCCTGCATCACGGCGCTGGCCGCCATGCCCTCGCCCGCCCACGCGCTGCGCCTGCTGAGTTTGATGCAAGATCATTGCGGCGCCAGCCTGACGGGTTTTGAACTGATGTCGCAGTATTGCTTGCAACTGGTGGCGCAGCAATTCCCGCAATTGCCGCGCCCTTTCGCCGACGCGCATGGGCAGTACGTACTGCTTGAGCTGTCCAGCAGCCAGTCTGAGGCGCACGCCGTGGAATTGCTGGAAGCGAGCATCGGCGCGGCCCTGGAAGACGCATTGATCGAGGACGCCGTCGTCGCCAGTTCCGTGGCGCAGTCCGAAGGCCTGTGGCAGCTGCGCGAACACATTCCGCTGGCGCAGGCACAGGCGGGCAAGAACATCAAGCACGATATCTCGCTACCCATTTCCTGCATCGCCGATTTCATCGCCGTCACGGACGTGGCCCTGGAAACAGCCTTTCCAGGCTGCCAGCTGGTCTGCTTCGGCCATCTGGGCGACGGCAACCTGCATTACAACGTGGCGCCGCCACCCGGCATGACGGACCAGGATTTCCTCTACAGGCAGGATGCCGTCAACCGCATCGTGCATGACCAGGTGCACGCCTACGGTGGTTCCATCTCGGCCGAACACGGCATCGGCGCCCTCAAAAAAGACGACCTGGCGCACTACAAGTCGCCGCTGGAACTGCAACTGATGCGCGCCGTCAAGCAGGCGCTGGACCCGCAAAACATCATGAATCCTGGGAAAATCCTGTGAGAACACCATTCTTCCTGTTTGCCATCTGCGCGTGCCTGGCCGCCCATGCCGGCGCGCAGGACGTCTACAAATGCGTGCAGGACGGCCAGACCAGCTATAGCGCCACGCCCTGCACGGGCGGCCAGTTGCAGATCCTGGAAGTTCCCTCGCCGCCCCCTGCCGTCGACAAGGGCGCGGCCACGCGTCAGGAACGCGTCGCCAGCCAGATGGAAGCGGCGCGCAAGAAGCGTGAAAAGCGGGAAGACCAGGCGCGTGAACGGGCCGCCAAACAGCTCGAAGCGCGCCACAAGCACTGCGCCCAACTGCGCCTGGCGCAAAAATGGGCGGCGCAGGACGCCGTCGGCGCAGGCGACAAGAGTCGCGACGCGGCGCAACTGAAAGCGCGGCGTGCCGGCGAACGGCTGGCCGTCGAATGTCTGAATTGAGCCTGCAAAAGGCAGAGCGGACGTCGCAAGGCCTGCTGTCGCGCTGGCTGCTGCTGGGCGAATGGCGCGCGCATCCCGTGCGCGCCCTGGTCGCCATCCTGGCCATCGCCATCGGCGTGTCGCTGGGCTTCGCCATCCACCTGATCAACGCGGCCGCCTTCAATGAATTTTCGACGGCCGTGAAAAGCCTGTCCGGCCAGGCCGACGTGCAAGTGGCCGGACGCGAAGCGCTGTTCGATGAAGCCATCTATCCGTGGCTGGCGCAGCGCGAAGGCGTGGCCGTGGCCTCGCCCGTGCTGGAACTGCAAGCCGGCGTGGCCAGCAAGAAAGACGGCGGCCCGCTGCACATCCTGGCGCTCGACGTCTTCCGCGCCGGCTTCATCTCGCCCGACCTGATAGGCGCGCCGGCCGAAGGCCAGCCCTTCGACACCCTGGCCGACGACGCCCTGTTTTTATCGCCGGCCGCCCTGCGCTGGCTGAACGTGGCGCAGGGCGACAGGATTGCCCTGCAATCGGGCACGGGCAGCGTCTCCCTGCGCGTGGCCGGCTCGCTGCAGCGCGCGCGCGCCGGCCAGCGCATCGCGGTGATGGATATCGGCGCGGCGCAATGGCGCTTCAACAAGCTGGGCAAGCTGTCGCGCATCGACTTGAAACTGCGCCAGGGCATCAGCCGCGACGCCTTCCAGGCCGATCTCGCGCGCACACTGGAAGCCCAATACCCGGGACGCTTCCAGGTGGGCCAGCCGAATGACGAAAACCAGAATAGCCGCAACAATAACCTCAGCCGCGCCTACCGGGTCAACCTGACCGTGCTTGCCCTCGTGGCGCTGTTTACGGGCGCCTTCTTGGTGTTTTCCACGCAGGCCCTGTCCGTCATCCGCCGCCGCAGCCAGTTCGCGCTGCTGCGCGTGCTGGGCATGGAGCGCGGCGCACTGCTGCGCCATGTACTGTTGGAGGGCGCCAGCCTCGGCATCGTCGGCGCTGGCCTGGGCATCGCCGGCGGCTTTGGCCTGGCCGCCGTCGCCCTGCGCTTCTTTGGCGGCGACCTGGGCGCCGGCTATTTCGCGGGCGTGCAGCCGCAGGTGCAGTTCACGCCCGTCGCCGCCTTCGTGTACTTCGCCCTGGGCCTCGGCGTGGCCTTGCTGGGCTGCGCGGCGCCCGCGCTGGAAGCGGCGCGCGCCGCCCCCGCCATCGCCCTGAAGTCAGGCAGCGAGGAAGTCGTGACGACCCGCCTGGCGAAAACCTGGCCCGCGCTGGCTTGTTTGCTGCTGGCCGGCGCCCTGACCTTGCTGCCGCCCGTGTTCGAGCTGCCGCTGTTCGGCTACCTGTCCATCGCACTGCTGCTGATCGGCGCCATCGCCCTGATGCCGCAGCTGGCGGCCGTGGTCTTCCGTTTCCTGCAGCGCGCCTGGCTGCGCACAGACACCTGCGCGCACGCGCCCGTGCGCAGCCTGACCCTGGCACGCCTGGCGAACGCCTCGGGCCAGGCCGGTATCGCGCTCGGTGGCGTGCTGTCGAGCTTTAGTCTGATGGTGGCGATGGCCATCATGGTATCGAGTTTCCGCGTCTCCGTCGACGACTGGCTGCTGCAGATTTTGCCGGCCGACGTGTATGCACGCACGGCCGCCAGCGGCGGCACGGCAGGCCTGAACCCGCGCGAACAGGCCAGCATCACCGCCCTGCCCGAAGTGGCCAGGGTCGATTTCCAGCGCCTGCGCACGCTGTCGCTGGCGCCGGACCGCCCGAACGTGGTGCTGCTGGCGCGCCCCATCAACCTCGCCGATCCGGGAAAAAGCATGGTGCTGGTGGGTGACACCCTGCCCGTGCCAACTGGCGCGAAACCCGTGTGGCTGTCCGAAGCGGCGGCCGACCTGTACAACTTCAAACCTGGCCAGCAGATAGCCCTGCCGCTGGCCGGCGGCCTGCACCAGTTCTACATTGCCGGCATCTGGCGCGACTATGCGCGCTCTTCCGGCGCCATCCAGATGCCGCTGGACGACTACCGCGCGCTGACGGGCGACCTCGATGTCAGCGACGCAGCCCTGTGGCTGGCCAAAGGCGCCACGGGCGACGAGCTGCAGCAGCGCCTGAAAGGGCTGCCGTTCGGCGCCAGCCTGGAAGTATCGAATCCGTCCGCCATCCGCGCCCTGAGCCTGCAAATCTTCGACCGCAGCTTCGCCGTCACGTATTTATTGGAAGCCATCGCCATCGTCATCGGCCTGTTCGGCGTGGCCGCCACGTTTTCCGCCCAGACCCTGGCGCGCGCGCGCGAATTCGGCATGCTGCGCCATGTGGGCGTGACGCGCGGGCAGATATTGTCCATCCTGGCGCTGGAAGGCGGCGCGCTGACGGCGCTGGGTATCGCCACCGGTTTTGTTTTGGGCCTGTTGATCAGTTTTGTGCTGGTCTACATCGTCAACCCGCAATCGTTCCACTGGACCATGCAACTGCACTTGCCCTGGCCCTTGATCGCCAGCGTGGCACTGGCCCTGCTGCTGGCTGCGGCCGCCACGGCCCTGATCGCGGGCCGCCAGGCCCTGTCCGCTGGCCCCATCCGCGCCGTCAGGGAGGACTGGTAATGCGCCGCTTGACTTGTTTGCTGTTGTTCTGCTGTGCTGCCGCCGTCGCCGCGCCGCCCGCCTTCGCCCCCGTCACGCCGCTGCCGGCCGGCCAGACCCTGCGTCTGCCGCACGACTTCGGCGCCCATCCCGCGTATAAAACGGAATGGTGGTACGCCACGGGCTGGGTCAAAACCGCCGGCGGAGAACAACTGGGCTACCAGGTGACTTTCTTTCGCAGCGCCACGGCGACCGATGCGGATAATCCCAGCGCCTTTGCGCCCAAGCAGCTGATCATCGGCCATGCGGCCCTGTCCGACCCGAAGGTGGGCAAGCTGCTGCACGACGAGAAAAGCGCGCGCGAGGGTTTCGGCCTGGCCTATGCCAAGGTGGGCGACACGGACGTGAAACTCGACGACTGGCGCATGCAGCGGCAAGCCGACGGCAGCTACAAGGTCAGCCTGGCCGCGCGCGACTTCAGCTTGCAGCTGACCCTGACGCCCACGCAGGCTGTGCTGCTGCAGGGCGAAGGCGGCTACTCGCGCAAGGGCGCGCGGCCTGCGCAAGCGAGTTACTACTACAGCGAGCCGCAGCTGCGTACCACGGGCACGATCGCGCGCGCGGGCGGCAAGGCGCAAGCCGTGACAGGCGCCACCTGGCTCGATCATGAGTGGTCCAGCCAGGTGCTCGATGCGGACGCCAGCGGCTGGAACTGGATAGGCGCCAACCTCGATGATGGCGGCGCCCTGATGGCCTTCCAGATCCGCAGCAAGACAGGTGCTAAACTATGGGCGCACGCGACATGGCGCGATGCGTCCGGCAAAATGACGCAGTTCGCACCCGGCGACGTCGATTTCACGCCCACGCAGCTGTGGCGCTCGCCCCGCACGCAGGCTCAATACCCGGTCGCCACCGAAATCCGTACGGGCGCCACGCGCTGGCAGATCAAGCCCTTGCAGGCCGACCAGGAACTCGATTCGCGCCGCTCGACGGGCGCCGTGTACTGGGAAGGCGCCGTGACGGTGGAGCGCGACGGTCAGCCGGTGGGCCGCGCCTACCTGGAAATGACGGGCTACGTGCAGCCGATGAAGTTATAAGCAGTATCGAATAGGTAAATCAAAGCGAAAAACAATGACAACCAGCACAGAAACAAGCAGCACCAGTACAGCAACCACCACTCCCGATACCGGCACCAGCCGCGAACTGAAAAAAGGCAGCCTGGCCGCCTTCAGGGGCTTGATGCCTTTCCTGACGCCGTACCGCAAGCAGTTCTTCCTGGCCGGTATCGCGCTGGTGGTAGCCGCCGCCTCCACCCTGGCCATCCCCGCCGCCTTCAAACAGATGATCGACCTCGGTTTCGGCGGCGCGGCCGGCTCAAGCAGTATCGAGCACGTGGACCTGGTCTTCCTCGCCCTGTTCGGCGTGGCGTCCATCCTGGCGCTGGCGACTGCGGCGCGTTTTTATACGGTGTCGTGGCTGGGCGAACGCGTCACGGCCGACATCCGCAGCGCCGTGTACCGCCACGTGGTCACGCAAAGCCCCGCCTTCTTTGAAACTACGCAGACGGGCGAAGTCCTGTCGCGCATTACCACCGACACGACCCTGATCCAGGCCGTCGTCGGCACCAGCATCTCGATGGCGCTGCGCAATGTGCTGCTGTTCCTGGGCGGCCTGGTGATGCTGTTCGTCACCAGCGCCAAGCTGGCCGGCATCATCATCGGCCTCTTGATCCTCGTGGTCGTGCCCATCATCGTGTTTGGCCGCCGCGTGCGCAAGCTGTCGCGCGATTCGCAAGACCGCATTGCCGACGCTTCGGCCATGGCCGGCGAAATCCTCAACGCCATGCCCACCGTGCAGGCTTTTACGCACGAGAAAATCGAATCGAAGCGCTTCGGCGACTCCGTCGAAGGCGCCTTCATGACAGCCATGCGGCGCATCCGCGCCCGCGCCCTGCTCACCATGATCGCCATCCTGCTGGTCTTCGGCACCATCGTCTTCGTGCTGTGGCTGGGCGCGCGCGCCGTGCTGGAAGGCTCGATGACGGGCGGCGACCTGGGCCAGTTCATCCTGTACGCCTCCATCGTGGCCGGCGCCATCGGCGCTTTGTCTGAAGTCATGGGCGAAGCACAGCGCGCCGCCGGCGCCACCGAGCGCCTGCTGGAACTGATGGCCGTCAAATCGGAGATCGAATCCCCGGTCACGCCGCTGCCGCTGCCCGCGCGCGCTGCGACTGGCGCCGCGCTGTCCCTGGACAATGTCATGTTCTCATATCCGTCGCGTCCGGACACCCACGCGCTGGACCACGTCAGCCTCGACATCGGCGCCGGCGAGACGGTAGCCGTCGTCGGCCCTTCCGGCGCCGGCAAGACCACTCTGTTCCAGCTGTTCCTGCGTTTTTATGACCCGCAAAGCGGCAGCATCCGCCTCGACGGCGTCGACATCAAGCAACTCGACCTGCATACCCTGCGCGACGCCATCGGCATCGTGCCGCAAGATACGGTGATCTTCTCGGCCGACGCCATGGAAAACATTCGCTACGGCCGCGCCGGCGCCAGCGACGCAGAAGTCATCGCGGCCGCGAAAATGGCGGCCGCCCACGAATTCATCGAACGCCTGCCGAATGGCTATAAATCCTTCCTCGGCGAACGGGGCGTGCGCCTGTCCGGCGGGCAGCGCCAGCGCATCGCCATCGCGCGCGCCCTGCTGAAAAACCCGCCCCTGCTGCTGCTCGACGAAGCGACCAGCGCGCTGGACGCGGAATCGGAACGCCTGGTGCAAAAGGCGCTGGAAGCGGCCATGGTCGGCCGCACCACCGTCATCATCGCGCACCGCCTGGCGACCGTCCAAAGGGCCGACCGCATCGTCGTCATGGAAGACGGCAAGATCGTCGAGACGGGTACGCATGCGTCCCTGGTTGCCCTGGGCGGCATCTACGCCAACCTGGCAGCCCTGCAATTTCATCACGTACAACTCAACTAAACGCGACTCGCCATGAACGCCTTATTCCACGCCAACCTGGGCATCACCGATTTCTGGACCTTTTTACTGGGGACCATCTTCATCGTTATCCTGCCAGGCCCCAACTCCATGTATGTGCTGTCGGTCGCCGCCCAGCGCGGCGTGCGGCCAGCCTACCAGGGCGCCTTCGGCATCTTCGCCGGCGACCTGATACTGATGGTGCTGTCGGCCTGCGGCGTGGCCTCCTTGCTGAAGGCCAGCCCGGCCCTGTTCTACGTCGTGAAATACATCGGCGCGGCCTACCTGGGCTGGATCGGCCTGCAAATGCTGATAGGCTGCTGGTGCAAGCTGCGCGCACCTGCGCCGGCAGACGGCGTAGCGGCAGCAGTAACGCCCACCGTCAAGGAAAGTGCCCCGTTCCGCAAGGCCCTGATCATCAGCCTGATGAACCCGAAAGCAATTTTGTTCTTCATTTCGTTTTTCATCCAGTTCGTCGACCCGGCCTTCCCGAATCCCGTGCTGTCCTTCATCGGCCTGGGCCTGATCTGCCAGGTGATCAGTTTTACCTACCTGACAGCCATCATCTTTGTCGGTGCCCGCCTGGCCGACACCTTCCGCCGCCGCCGTCGCCTGTCGGCCGGCATGGGCGGCGGCGTGGGCGCCATGTTCATCGGCTTCGGGGCGAAACTCGCCACGGCCACACTCTAAGGAAATCAGCGTGAACGAGCTTGAACTGCGCCAGCGCTGCCATACCGTCCTGCCGGGCCACCGCCAGCCCTCCCCAAGCGCCACCTTCGCTGCCATGGCCGCCTGGTGCGAAGCCAACGACATCGCGCACGATACCTATGGCGAAGGCGCGCTGATCGAACAGTTCGAAAACAAGATCGCCAGCCTGCTCGGTTTCGAAGCGGCCGTGTTCTGCATCACGGGCACCATGACGCAGGTAACCGCCCTGCGCCTGGCGTGCCAGGATCGCAACTCCACCCTGGTGGCCTTGCACCCGACGTCGCACATCCTGCGCCACGAGCGGGGCAACCATGCATTGCTCGAACACTTCAAGGCTTTGATGATCGGCGACCCGCACCGTCCTTGGACGGTGGACGACTTGCGCGCCGTGCCCGATGCGCTGGGCGCCGCGCAGGTCGAACTGCCGATGCGCGAAATCGGCGGCCAGTGCCCGTCGTGGGATGACTTGAGCGAGATCAAGCGGCACTGCCGCGAGCACAACATTCACCTGCACATGGATGGCGCGCGCCTGTGGGAAGCCCAAGCCGGTTTTGTCCAGCCCTTGCCCGCCATCTGCGACGGCTTTGATTCCGTGTATGTCTCGCTGTACAAGGGCATAGGCGGCCTCGGTGGCGCCATGCTGGCCGGCAGCCGCCCGTTTGTCGAACGGGCGCGCGCCTGGTTCCACCGCCAGGGCGGCAGTGTCGTGCACCGCACGCCCTACGTGGTGGCCGCCGCCATGCAGTTCGACGCGCGCCTGGCCGCCATGCCGCAGTATTTTGCACGCACACAGTGGCTGTACGCGCTGCTGCGCGACTTCCCGAGCATCGCCGTCAACCCCGCCCAGCCGCAGGCCAATATGCTGCACCTGCACTTGCCCGTCTCGCGCGAGCGCGCCATCGCCATCCGCGACCAGGTGGCCGCAGACCACGGCATCTGGCTGTTCGGCCGCGCCAGCCACGCAGCCCTGCCAGGGTACAGCGTGGTGGAATGGTATGTGGGGGATCAATTGCTGGACATGCCGGACGACACAGTGCGGCTGGCCTTGACCCTGCTGGATCAGGCGATGTGCGTCAGTAAGTAAGCCGACAACACCACAGCCATGCCAAAAAAAAGTGCCCGAAGGCGCTTTTTTCATTTCATGGCGGCCGGGTCGGCCGCCACTACCTGCTTAAAACTTGTAGTTATAAGCGAGACCGATCAACTGCATGCGGGTCTTGAACAGGCCCTTGGTGGTTTCACCGTTGCCGGTGCAGCCAGTCATCACCGGCGAGCAGTCATTCTTGTAGTTGACGTCAGCATCCTTGAAGTCGATATAGCTGTAGGCCAGGTCGATCGAGGAATTGGCGTTCAGCTTCCAGTTCGCGCCGATCGAGTACTGCATGCGGTCGCTATCCGGCAAGGCCGGGTGGCGCAGTTCGGCGCTACGCACTGGCGCCTGGTCGTGGGCGATACCGGCGCGCAGCAGCAGGTTTTCACTGTACTTGTAGTTGGTGCCCAGCGAGACGCGGTAAGTGTCTTTCCAGTTCTGGCGAATGCGCTCGGCGCCTTCAGCCGTCGGCGGGAACTGGATGTCCAGGTTCTGCAAGCGCGAAGTGCGGGTCCAGGTGACGTCGCCCATCAAGGCCCAACGATCATCCATTTGATGGAAAGCGTTGATCGATACGGTTTCCGGCGTGCGCAGTTCGACCAGTGCCTTGGAATTGACCTTGCCCGATGCGGCGCTGATGAAGCCATTCACGGCCGCATTATTCGACACTTGCGAGAAGTCCCAGATCGTGTCGCCTTTCAGCTTGTGCGAAATCGACGAACGGTAGGAAATACCGAAACGCGTGCCTTCGTTCATCTGGTACAGGTAACCGAGGTTGAAGCCGAAGCCCCAGTCGTCGCCATCCATCGAGGCGTGGCCATCCTTGGCGCCCGCCAGTGCAATGCCGGCAGCATTCGCGGCAGCCATACCTTGCGCCTGAGCAACACTCGCCAGGAACTTCCCCGAGACGACCGGATTCGCGCTCAGGGCCTTGACCGTACCTGGCACGTCCACCGCCTGGCCCAGTTCCGCCTTCATGTATTCAGCCGTGATACCGAAGCCGAACGAGTGGTGCTGGTCCAGCTTGAACGACACGGAAGGATTCAGGGCGATGGCTTCGAGCTTGATGTTGGTGATCGCATAGCGACCGCTCCAGCTGTCGCCATAGTCGAGCTTGGCGCCGTAGGGCACGAACAGGCCCATGCCGACGGTCCATTGCTCATCGATTTTTTTGCTGGCATAGACGGCAGGCGCAAAGACTACATCCGGCACGTAGTCCTTGGTCGTGCCGCCCGTGCGCGTGCCCGTGAAATTGAAGGACCCCTTGTCCTGGAACGTCGAATGCGGCACGACGAGGGTACCGCCGCCGACGAACTGCGTGCCTTCCAGCCGCGACATGCCGGCAGGGTTGTAGAAAATGGTCGACGCATCGCCGGCTTCGGCGCCGCTGGCATCGGCCGTGCCCTGGGCGGAAACGCTTTGCGAGCCGAAACGGTAGCCCGATGCTTGTGCGGTGGAGGAAATGCCGGCGAACGCGGCAACGATCAAAAGGGGCAGATATTTATGTTTCAAGTTAGTCTCTCTTTATTATATGAAGTGTCTTCGTCACATTGTCTCGGGTAGCTCAACCTCACCCGTCCTGCACTGTTCTTGCCGCCGTGAACTCCCTCACTGACGGCATGAGCGAAGCATATAATATTTTTTAAAAAAAAGCGAACGTTCGCTCTTTTTATGAGACAGCGTTGTTTTCCCCGCCAATCGTGGGGCTTCAGGCAGACAGCACGGGGGCTGGAAGTGGTATCAGAAAGCGCTGATGCATCAGCGCCAGCATCTGTTCGGCCGGCACGGGGCGCGAGATGAAATAGCCTTGCACTTCGTTGCATTGCAGGGTCCGCAGGATATCGAGCTGCTCGCGCGTTTCCACGCCTTCGGCCACCACGCTCATGCCCAGCGCATGGGCCATCGACAGGATGGCGCGCACGAATACTTCGCCCTGCTCCGAGCGGCCCAGCTCCATGGTGAAGGCGCGGTCGATCTTCAAGCCATCCATGGCGAACTTCTGCAGTTGCGACAGCGAAGAATATCCCGTGCCAAAATCGTCGACCAGCAGGCGCACGCCCAGCGCGCGGATGGCAGACAGCTGCTCCACGGCGCGGTTCTGTTCATCCATCATGGCCGATTCCGTGATTTCCACCTCGATCAGGCGCGCATCGATGCGATGGCGCGCCAGCGCCGACGCCAGCACCTGGTGCACGTCGCCGCGGCCGAACTGGCGCGCCGAGACGTTGATGGACACGGGCACCAGTTCCAGCCCGCTGGCTTGCCAGCGCGCCATCTGCAGGCACACCTTCTCGATGACGACTTCGCCCAGCTGCGAAATCAGGCCGCTGCTTTCGGCGACGGGAATGAATTCCAGCGGCGGCACCATGCCATGCTGCGGATGCTGCCAGCGCACCAGCGCCTCCATGCTGCACAGCTGCCCGCTCATGGCGTCGACCCTCGGCTGGTAGACGACGAGAAACTGGTCCTGTTCCAGCGCCGCCACCAGGCTTTGCTCCAGTTCGCGGCGGTTACGGATGGTTTCGAACAATTCGGGCTGGAAGAAGCGGTGGTGGCCCTTGCCTGCCACTTTCACGGCATACATGGCGATATCGGCGTTCTTCAGCAGTACGTCCGTCTCGGCGCCATCGCGCGGATACAGACTGATGCCGATCGAGGCGCCCATCTTGTGGCGTTCGCTGCCCAGGTAAAACGGTTCGTCGAAGGCGATGGCGATACGCTGCGCCACCTGTTCGGCGCGGCTATCGTCCTCCACCGGGTTGAGCACGACGACGAATTCGTCGCCGCCCAGGCGCACCACATGGTCGCCAGGCCGCAGCACGGCCTTCAAGCGCAGCGAGGCGGCGCGCAACACCTTGTCGCCTTCGGCGTGGCCCTGCGTGTCATTGATATCCTTGAAACCGTCGAGATCGATGAACAGCAGCGCCAGCATCTGCCGCGCGATGGCGGCGCGCCCCAGGGCGTCGGGCAGGAATTGCTGCAACCAGTAGCGATTGGGCAAGCCCGTCAAGCCGTCCTCGTTGGCCAGGCGGCGCAAGTCGCGCTCGTGCTCCTTGGCCGCGCTGATGTCTTGCAGGGTAACGGCCAGGCGGTCGCCGCTGCGCACCAGGCGCCGGCGTATCCAGCGCAGCTTGAAGGGGTTGCCGTCCGGCAACTCGATCTCTTCCTCGGAAAAACCCGACTCCATGGCGGCCCGGTAATGATGGATCAGGTCGCGGAAATACGGCTCATGGGCGCGCGACTGCAGCCGCATGCCCAGCAACTGTTCGCGGCGCACGCCGAAGTAGCCGGCGCCCGGCTCGTTGCAGTCGACGATCTCGAAGTCGAGGATGCTGCCGTCCGTGCCGCGCAGGGCGGCAATGATATAAAAACCGTCGCTCGTGCCTTCGGTCGCCATGCGGTAGGCATTGCGCACGCCTTCGGACAGGTGGTGGCGCCAGGCCAGGCGCAGCGACAGCACGGTGGCGACGGCGGCAAAGGCCAGCAGGAGCACGGTGACGGCAAAGGCGATGCCGATATAAATGGTGCGCGTTTCCTCGTAGGGATGCAGCATTTCGCCATCCGACAGCCCGACCACGGCCGTAAACGGATAGGCTTTCAGCGCCTGCCAGCCCACATAGCGGCTTTGCTTGTCGGAAAAAGCGATCCTGCCACCCGAATGCAGGGCGCCGCTGTCCGTTTCCAGGAAGCTGGTGTCAAGAAACGGCGTGCCCTCGCTGCTCTGTACGGGCAAGACGCGCGAGCCGAGTCGCGTGCTGAACAGCTCGCCCTCCTCGCCCACCATGGCCGACATGCCGAGCTTGCCGAAATTGACGCTGTTGTAGAATTCGGAAAAATAGCTGGAATGGATGGAAATGAGCAGCACGCCGTCGAAATTGCCATCCTCGTCTTCCAGCCGGCGCGTGAAATGCACGAGGCTTTCGTCGGCGCCGGGCACCGCAGACTTGCTGTCTGCATTGGCTCGCCCCAGCGCGATGCGCAGCGCGCTGGAATTGCTGCGCCAGTGGCGCAACAGGAAATCGCTGCGCTCGTTGACCCGCAGGCGCTGCAACGGCGCCGTGGCCGTCACGGGGTGGCCCTTGCGGTCGAGGATGGCGACGATGGCAAATTGCGGCAAGGCATACATGCCCTGCGTCTTCAACTGATCGAGGCGCAAGCGGCCGTGCGAATTTTCCCACTCATACTTGAGCTGCAAGGTCAGTTGGTCCATCTGCTCCAGGGTGCGCAGCAGATACTGGCCATACGCTTTCGACAGCGAAGACACGCTGTCGAGCGCCTGCTGCTGCGCCACCTTCTTTTCCGCCTCCAGTTGCAGCATGGTGGCCGTCCACAGCACCGCGCACAGGACCAGGCACAGCAAGGGCCAGGCCAGGATCAGGCGCAGGTTGGCCTTGAGAAAATCAGCCCTGCTCATCTCCACCACGGCGGCGTTATTACTATTTACAAATTGTCGCAAGAACATCGTGCAGCGTCTGCCATTTCTGTGTATTTCTTTAAGGACACACAAATTACCACAGAGTCATGTTTGCAGGTGAGCCGCCAGCATAATTATGTGTGCGTCATGTGCGCGGCCCGCAGCCCGCCTGTCGCGCCTGCGTTACAATCACCATCCTTACCGTTGGAGAAATACATGCAGCAATATCAAGATTTGATCAAGACCGTGCTCGAAACAGGCAGCTGGCAAGACAACCGCACGGGCATCCGCACCCTGAGCGTGCCGGGCGCCATGATGCGTTTCGACTTGGCCAACGGCAACTTCCCTGCCGTGACAACCAAGAAACTGGCTTTCAAATCCGTGATCGGCGAATTGTGCGCCTTCCTGCGCGCCTCGCGCAACGCGGCCGAGTTCCGCGCGCTGGGCTGCAAGGTATGGGACCAGAACGCCAATGAAAATGCGCAATGGCTGGCCAACCCCTACCGCGAAGGCGAGGATGACCTGGGTCCCGTGTATGGCGTGCAATGGCGACAATGGCCCGCGTATAAACTGCTCGACGCCGACCAGCCCGCGCAAGTTGCTGACGCGCAAACTAACGGTTACACGCTGGTCGCCCCCATCGTCGAAGACGGCGTGCAAAAAGTGCTGCTCTACAAGGCCGTCGACCAGTTGCGCGAGTGCCTGGACACCATCATGACGAACCCGGGCAGCCGGCGCATCCTGTTCCACGGCTGGAACCCGGCCGTGCTGGACGCCGTCGCCCTGCCCGCCTGCCATTTGCTGTACCAGTTCATCCCGAACGCCAGCACGCGCGAAATTTCGCTGTGCCTATATGTGCGCAGCAACGATATCGGCCTGGGCACGCCCTTCAACATCGCCGAAGGCGCAGCCCTGCTGCACCTGGTGGCGCGCCTGACGGGCTACACGCCGCGCTGGTTCACCTATTTCATCGGTGACGCACACATCTATGAAAACCACCTCGACATGGTGGAAGAACAGCTGAAACGCACGCCCTTCCCGGCGCCGCGTTTCGTCATTTCGGAGCGCGTGCCCGATTTCGCGAAAACGGGCAAGTACGAGCCGGAATGGCTGGAAAAGATCGAGCCATCGGATTTCTCGCTGGAAGGTTATGAACACCACGCGCCCATCAAGGCGGCGATGGCCGTCTGATGGCGCTCGCACCGCTGGCGGCCCTGCACCGCAAGCTGTTTGACGAAACGGATGGCGTCAAGTTTTCCAAGCTGAAAGACAAGCTGCTGGCCAAGCACGCTGCCAGCGACCGGCTGGCCGTGCTCGATATTCTCATCGGCTACGCCAGGGAGGGGCAACTGCTGCACTGGCGCAACTTCCTGATGAGCGATATCGCGCGCCTGGTGGAAGCCTGTGAACATGCGGCCTTTTTCGCCTGGGCCTTGGAACAGCCCGAATTGGCGTACTGGGGTGTCGACGGGCTGCTGAAAAGCGCGGGCAAGGACGCCTATGCGCCGCTGGTGGCGCTGGCAGCATCGAGCGCCAGCAGCCTGGACGTGCGGGCCAAGGCCGTGAAAAGCCTGGCCGTGTTCAGCGGCCAGCCCTTCGACGCCGGCTTGCCGACCGACCCCGGCCACTGGAAGCCGGACAGCCTCCGGCTCGATGCCGTGCTGGCCTGGCAGCGCGATGGCTACCCGGATGGCACAGGTCATGCGAGGCCAGCCACTCACGCATCGCTGGACGATCCACGCACGCCGCTGGACAAAGCTGCGGCCAGGCTGGAGAAAAAGCTGGCGGCCAGGCGCAGGAAGGAACAAGACCTGGCGCAGCCTTCAAACTGGCTGACGCCCGCCAGCGCAGCCGACATGGCCGGCATCGTGCAACGCTGGGCCCTGCCAGAACACTACCGGCGCTTTCTCGCCTGCTATTCGCCGCTGATGGTATTGATCGACAGCGAAGAGTATGTTCAGGGCTTGACCCTGTACGGCGCGGCCGAGCTGCTCAAGGCACAGCACGGCTATGCCTGGAATCCTGTCACGCAGGAAGGCATCAGCGGCTGGCCAGAAGGCTATCTGGTGATCGCCGACGCGGGCGCCGATCCGTATTGCCTGGACCTGGGCGCGGTCCAGGATGGCGATGCGCCCGTGTACACGGCCGAACATGGCGCCGGCGCCTGGCAGTTTGTGCGCCACGCAGATGGCTTCATCGACTTCCTGAACGAAATCGCGACAGCTGCCTAGCCCGGTCCCGCACCACCGGGGCCGCCCGGCCCGCGTCCGCCTGGCGATCCGAAACGCGGCTCCCTCTCGCCCTCTTTCGCCGCCGACGTGGCGCCGCCGAGGCGGTACGACAGCCCCACATACAGCATGCGCCCATCGAAGCGGCGCGTGCTCGTCTCGCGCAAGGAAGCGCTGTTGATGACGGTTTCCATCTTGTTGCTGCTGAACACATCGGTCACATTCATGACCAGGCTCAATTGCGGCGTCACCGTGTGGCGCCAGCTCAGGTTCAGGGTGTTGTTCGGCGAACGGTAACCCTGCCCCGACAAGGTCTTGCCTTGCATTTGCAGGGCCAGTTGCAGCTGGTTGGCCGGATTAAACTGGTAATTGAGTCGCGCGCGCCCGCTCAGGGCGTTGGCCGTGCGCGTGCTGCGCATGCCCAGGTCGTCCGAGCTGGTCTGCTGGCTGCGCGCCAGGTTGCCGCTCGTGTTCAGGGTCAGCGATGGCGTCAGCTTGCCGCTGACGCTGAACTCCAGGCCGCTGGAATGGCTGCCCTCGCCATTTTCGCGCGTGGTCAGCAGGACGTTGTCGCTAATAAAGTAGCGGTAATCGACGATGGCGTCCGTGTCGCGCCGGTGGTAGGCGCGCAAGCTGCTTTCCAGGCCAAACAGCCGGGTTTCATAGCCGATCTCGAACGAGTCCGTCTGCGTGGGTTTCAGCTTCGGGTTGCCGGAGGACACATTGAATTCGTCGCGGTACACCACGTAAGGGTTCAGGTCGCCCGCGTTCGGACGGCGGATACGGTGCGCATAACTGAAGCGCAGATTGCTCTCGTCGCTGACCTTATAGGTGGCGAACAGGCTGGGAATGTAGTTGAGGTAATTATTATTGGCCTCCACGGCGCCCGTGACCTGGCGCACGTTCAAGTCCGTGTATTCGGCGCGCAAGCCGGCCAGCGCGCCCCAGCGCTCGCTCAGGCGCATCTGGTAAGAGCCGTACAGGGCGATGGTGCGCTCGTCGAGCTCGAAACGGTTGCTGCGCATGGGGTTGACGGTCTCAAGCAGGCTGCCCGGGTGGATGTCCGTGTACAGGGTATCGAAGCTGCTCTTGTTGTCGGCCACCTTGTAGCCCAGCTTTGCCGTGCCGCCCGCCAGCGGACGCTCGTAGTCGCCGCTGAAGTCGACGATGCGGTTGCCCGTCTCGCTGTGCTGGCGCGCGCGGCTGTCGAAGGCGTTGACGGGGGCGACCGTGTAGGCATTGGCGTAATCGCTGTCGCTCTCGTTGGTCGACGACGACACGCGCAAGTCGATCTTCAGCGATTCGCCCGGCAATGCTCCCTTGTGGTCGTAGCGCGCGCCCCAGCCGTAGTTGCGGCTGTCGCCATTGCGCACCGTGCTGCGCACATAGTCGCCGATGGTGTTGCCCGTGCTGTCGCCGTTGAGGTAGCGGTCGAGCGAGCGCTGGTCGTTGCTGCGCCCGTTATATGACACGCTGGCAGCCAGCGTGTCACGCGCGTTCAGGTTGTAATTGACGGTGCCGTGCAGACCCAGCGAGTCGTTCAAGCCATTGTTGCTGGAATGCTGGCCACTGGGGGCAAACGCGCCCGTGTTACGCTCGAGGCGCTCGCGGCTGACGTCGCCCACGGAATTGCGGCCATCGTGGCGCACGTTGATGCCGCCCTGGTAGCCCCATGGCCCTTCATTGTAGCTGCCGGAGACGGCGCTGTTGTAGCGCCCGGCGATGCCCGCATTCGCGTTGACGGTGGCAAAACCGCCCGGCTTGCGGTTGCGCCGCATCACCAGGTTCAGGATCGGGCCGCCACCGGCTTCATTGCCGAACTGGGCGCCGGGATTGTTGATCACTTCCACCGATTCGATATCGTCGGCCGCCATGGCATTCAGGGTGGCGCCGCGTGCATCGCCCTGCAGCATGGCCGATGGCTTGCCATCGATCAATATCTGCACATTGCTGCTGCCGCGCAAGGACACGCTGCCATCCGGATCGACGGCCACCGACGGCACATTGTTCAAGGCATCGGCCGCCGTGCCGTTCATGCTGCCCACGTCGGACTTGACGTCGTAGACTTGCCTGTCGATGCGGCCCGTGGGACGTTCGGCCGTCACGCTGACCGAAGGGGTATCTGCGGGCGGCACCTTGGCCGATACTGGTGCTGGTGCTGGTGCTGGTGCTGGTGCTGGTGCTGGTGCTGGTGCTGGTGCGGGCTTGACGACGGTGTCACCGGTGACAGTTTGCGCGTGGACAATGCTGCCGGCGGCCAGCAGGCTGCCGCCCGCCAGACAGTGGAAAAGGAGTTTATGCATTTGGCTAAGAAATAATCGAGACGCTACGGGTGAGGCGCTACGCCGCAGCGTGAGGGCACATTCAAAGCATGCCACGAGTCCAGTGCGCAAGGCAAATGGGAACCGTTGTTATTTACTTCAATTTACAAATCTCTTCCACTTGTGGCGGTACAGCACCATCCGATGAACTTGGCGCTACATTTACACTACCTCAGCAAGCCCTTGCCGCGCGCCAGCTTCAACCAGTCCGGATATTCCGTCATCAGCAAATCATACAGTTCCGCATCGCTGTGCTCGTCGGGCGAGCTGACGGAAAAGTAATTGGCGTTGTCGATCAGACGTCCCTGCAATTCGTCGAGCTTTTCCAGGAAGGGAAAGTCGGAATCGGCAAAGGCGGCAAGAAACTTGCTCTTCGATTTGCGTCCCTTCCCGATGCCCATGAATTGCCAGAAGATGGGCTCGTTACTGGCCCAGCGCAATTGTTTTTCCGTCGTCGCCTGGTCGCTGGTGCCGCCGTCGGTGACGAACATGACATACACGGGCAGCTCGGCCGCGACGGGCCGCGTGCGCTCGGCGCCACGGGCGTCAGGAAAGTAAAACGCGCGGATCGCCTGCATGGCGGCGCCATAGCGCGTGTCGCCCTCCAGCGGGTGGCGCTGTATGGCTAGTCCCACATAGGTATTGCAATTGCTCAAAGCCATGGGCGCCGGCTGGTGGACGTTCTTGCCGAACAGGAAAACGTCGATCTCGCCATCGTCGTCGAACTTGCAGCCCAGCGCCAGGATGCGCTCGGCAAAGCGCTGCACCAGGCCCTCCTTATATAGGCGTCCCATGGAGCCGGAAATATCCAGACATAAACAGACCTTGGCGCGGTGTTCCGATAACCCCACTTTTTGCAGCGACACGCCCGCCTGCTTGACCAGGCTGACCAGTTGCGGCGCTTCGCGTTCGACGCGCTTGTCCAGATTGAGCTTCGCTTGCACGATGGCAGAGGTCGCCGCAGCAGGCGCGCCCTGGTCGACTTCGCCGCCGAAATGGCGCACCAGCGCGTCGAGTCCGCCATTGAAACCTTGTCCCACGGCCATGCAGCGCCAGCCGCCATCCTTGCGATAGAGTTCAAGCAGCATCACGGCTTTTTCTTGTGCGAAGTCACTGCCCACGAAGGCGAAGCGTGCCAGCTCGCGTGCGCCCGCCTGCAGACGCACGTGGCCAGCTTGCAGCCGGGCCATCACGCCGTCGCCGTCGATGGACGCCGTGACGACGAGGCGGTCGATACCGGCCGGCAAGCGCGCCAGTTGCAAGGCAAACTCGGCCACGTCGCCACCACTGCCGGCGCGCGCTTCGACGCCGCCGCAAGGCGTGCGCGGCTGGTTAAAAAACGTCATGTAGCGTTCGTCGGACAGCTTGCCGGCCCCGTCGAGGCCGAAGCAAGCCACGTCGAGCGCCAGCCCCTGCGCGGCGACGCCGATTTCCAGCACGCCATCGGGAACGAGATTGGCCAGCGGCAAGCGCTGACCCTTGGCCAGAGTGTCCATCAGTGCCTCCTATGCAATGTAGCGGCGCGGATTGTCCGCGTTGAAATCATCCTCGTCTTCCTTGGCCTCGCCCTTGAAAACGACGGGACCGTTGAAGGCCAGTTGCAGGTTCTCGCCCTGCCAGCTCAGCCACGGCGTCGCTTCGCTGCCGGGCTCCGACGTCTTGCCCGACGGTTCAAGGAGGATGCTGTCGGGCGTGATGCGCGCCATGCCGATCACATAGGTGTAGACCGTGTCATCGCCGGCCGCCTTGGACAGGCGGAAGTCGAAGTCGCATTCGACGATCTGCTGGCCATACTGCATGACCATCTTCGGGCGCATGGACGCCACCGAGACGGCGCCGTTGGCCAGCGCCGAATACACGCTGAAGACGAGGCCTACCGTGCCGCCGTAATGTTGCGCCAGCGCGGGATTGACTTCCACCGTTTCCGTGGCCGGCTCCTTGCCCGACGCGCCCGCCACATCGCCAAGGTGGCGTACATACGGCATGGCGTCAAAGCTGCCGGGCGTGTCCGGCGCCTGGATGAAGCGCATCTGGCCATTCAGCAGGAGGATGCCGACCCGCAAATCGAGATCGTCGTTATCGTCGTCGCCATCGCCGTTATCGACCCAGGTGGCCTTGACGGTGAGTTTGCCCGGCGCGCCCGCGCCCTTTTCCAGCGACACCTTGTGCATCTGGCCCGCCTTGGTCAGCGAGATTTTCGACAAGGAAATCTTCGCTGCCACGGGTTCAGGCGCGGCCTGCGCCACGATACCGCCGAAATGGGCGACCAGCGCGTCGAGTCCGCCATTGAAACCCTGGCCCACGGCCATGAAACGCCAGCCACTATCCTTGCGGTAAAACTCGCCCAGCATGACGGCTTTTTCTTGCGCAAAATCAGAGCCGGCAAAGGCGAAGCGTGCCAGCTCGCTTCCACCGTCGAGCAGGCGCAGGTAGCCGTTGCCCAGCTGCGCCATGCTGGCCGCGCCATCGATGGCGGCCGTGACGACCAGGCGTTCGATGGAAGCAGGCAAACGCTCGAGCTGGTAGCTGAAACCGGCCGCATCGCCGGACGGCACCCGAGTTTCCACGCCACCGCACGGCGTGCGCGGCTGGTTGAAGAAGGTCATGTAGCGGTCATCGGACAGTTTGCCGGCGGCATCGAGGCCGAAACAGGCAAAGTCCAGCGGCACGCCGGCTGCGGCCAGGCCCAGTTGCACGACATTGCCCGTGACGAGGCCGGACAGCGCCAGGCGCTGCCCCTTGATCAGGTTTTCCATGGGACTATCTATTCAGGTGTGGAAGTGTCGGACAAGGGCTCATAGCAAGGCGCGTCGTCCGACCACAGTACGCATAGTACAGAACGTCCATGGTGACGCAACGCCGCCATGGACGTTCTGTACTGGGTTCTATGCAAAACTAAAGAGCTTCGGACAACGGTTCAGGGCAAGGCGCGGCACCGAAGACAGTACGAATAGTACGGCGAGGCGACGCAACGCCGCCATGGGCCGTTTTCCGGAGCTCTTAGGCGTTGATGCCGAAGGAACGTGCCAGTGGCCCCAGTCCGCCCTTGAAACCCTGGCCGATCGCCTTGAATTTCCATTCGCTGCCGGCGCGGTAGATTTCGCCGAAGATCATGGCCGCTTCCGTCGAGCCGTCTTCCGACAGGTCGTAGCGGGCGATTTCCGCGCCGTTGTCGCCGTTCAGGCAGCGGATGTAAGCCTTGCCCACCATGCCGAAGTTCTGCTTGCGGGCTTCCGCGTCGTGAATCGTGACGGCCACGGCAATCTTGTCGATGTCGGCGGGCACGCTGGCCAGGTCGACGGCGATCTTCTCGTCGTCGCCATCGCCGCCGCCCGTGGTGTTGTCGCCCGCGTGGACGATGGAACCATCGACCGACTTCAGGTTATTGTAAAAAATGAAATCAGCGTCGGAACGGGCCTTGCCATCGGTTTTCAGCAGGAAGGCGCTGCCGTCCAGGTCGAAAGCGGCGCCATCGGTGGCGCGCGGGTCCCAACCCAGCCCAATCACGATTTTCTTCAAGCCAGGGGCTTCCTTGCTCAGGTTGACATTGCCGCCTTTTTGCAAACTGATCGCCATGGTGTTTCCTCTTTAATTAGTGGGTTGCATTCGGTGTTACAAGTCACATCGCCGGCACCCCGGCTAGATGAGCCATGAGCCTACCATAAAGTTCTGGCTTGCCAGCCGCGCACTATTGAAAATAATGCCATGCGGAATATGTTGCGCCGCTGCCCCGATGAGCAAAATGACGGATAATGCCGCTCCACAAGAATTTTTAGCACCATGAGCGATTCGACTCCCAGCTTGAACTTGCCTGAAGCCACCACGCGGCTCGTTTGTATCCCGGGCACCTTGTGCGATGAACGCCTGTGGTCGCGCCTGGCGCCTGCCCTGGGCGACACCTTTCAGCTACAGCACGTGCCCTTGCACCAGGCGCGCACGCGCCCGCAAATGCAGGCCCTGATCGCCAGCCAGAGTGCGCCGCAAGCCCATCTGGTGGGCTTTTCGCTGGGTGCCTACCTGGCGCTCGAACACGCGCTGGCCCACCCGCAACGTGTGAAATCGCTGACTTTGATCGCCAATTCGGCGCAAGGTTTGCTGCCGGCGGAAATTAGCGCGCGCCAGCGCATCGTCGCCATGCTTGAGCGCAATGCCTATGCTGGCATCACGCGCCAGCGCCTGCGCGAACTGCTGCATCCATCGCATCTGGACGATGTCGCCATCACGGCACTGATCCAGCAAATGGGGCTGGATCTGGGCAAGGACGTGCTACTGGCGCAATTTATCACCACCATCGACCGCCCCGACCTGATGGCGCGTTTGCCCGAGCTTGATTTCCCCGTGCTGATCGTGGGCGCCGTGGACGATAAGCTGGTCAACCCCGACGATCTGCGCGCCATGGCCACCCACCTGCCGCGAGCCACGCTGCACTTGCTCAATGACAACACCGGCCACATGATTCCGCTGGAAGCGCCAGGCCCGCTTGCCGCCGCCATGCGTGTGCATCTGGAGGCGACAATCAATTTCAACGATAATGACGGGCATCGGGCCATGCCCCCACCACTTTCACAGAACCAATGAGCTTACTGACCATCATCGTCGCCACCGACCAGCAAGGCGGCATCGGCATCAACAACACCCTGCCGTGGAAATTACCGGAAGATCTGGCGCACTTCAAGCGCTTGACGACGGGCCACCCCATCCTCATGGGCCGCAAGACCTTCGATTCCATCGGCCGGCCGCTGCCGAACCGCCGCAACATCGTCATCACGCGCAATCCGGACTGGCGCCATGAGGGCGTGGAAGCGGTGTCGTCGGTGGAAGCGGCCATCGCCCTGCTCGATGGCGCCGAAGGCTATGTCATCGGCGGCGCCGAGATTTACCGGCAAGCCCTGCCATTGACGGCGCGCCTGATCATCACGGAAATCGGCCAGACCTTTGACTGCGATGCGTTTTTCCCCGCCGTGGATCATGCCGTATGGCAGGAAACGGCGCGCGAGGCGCATGTAGCGGAAAAATCCGGCCTGCCCTACGCCTTCGTCACGCTGCAACGCAAAGCCTGATAAGGTGAGCAAAGGTAGGCCCAAGGTCGATATTGATTCGGGCAAAAGGTTGCTGTAATACCCTTGTCACATGCTTGCGTCACGCTAGCGCTCGCTCGTGATGCGTTGGGGTGATATTTTTTCCCGCAGAGGCCGCATTTCTGCGAGAATCCCGTTCTTATTTTTTTTCTGCGGCTGCCGGGTTGCACTACCGCCTGACCGTCGCGCCCTAGTCCGCCCCTCCATTACGTCAGGGGCGGCTTGCTTTTTTGGAGACATGCATGAAATTTCGTTTCCCCATCGTCATCATTGACGAGGATTTCCGTTCTGAAAATACGTCCGGCCTGGGCATTCGCGCCCTTGCCGCCGCAATGGAAAAAGAAGGCATGGAAGTGCTGGGCGTGACCAGCTACGGCGATTTGTCGCAATTTGCCCAGCAACAATCGCGCGCGTCAGCCTTCGTGCTGTCGATCGACGATGAGGAATTCGGCGCCGGGTCCATCGAGGAAACCGATCATGCCTTGAAATCGCTGCGCGCCTTCGTCGAGGAAATCCGCTACAAGAACGCCGACATCCCTATTTATCTGTATGGTGAAACGCGCACCTCGCGCCACATCCCCAACGATATCCTGCGCGAACTGCATGGTTTCATCCACATGTTCGAAGATACGCCGGAATTCGTCGCGCGCCACATCATCCGCGAAGCTAAATCTTACCTGGACGGCCTGTCACCGCCCTTCTTCCGCGCACTGGTGCACTATGCCAACGACGGCTCCTACTCGTGGCACTGCCCCGGCCACTCGGGCGGCGTGGCTTTCCTCAAATCGCCGATCGGCCAGATGTTCCACCAGTTCTTTGGTGAAAACATGCTGCGCGCCGACGTCTGCAACGCCGTCGAGGAACTGGGCCAGCTGCTCGACCATACCGGTCCGGTCGCCGCGTCGGAACGCAATGCTGCGCGTATCTTCAATGCCGATCATTGCTATTTCGTCACCAACGGCACGTCCACCTCGAACAAGATGGTATGGCACTCGACCGTGGCGCCAGGCGACATCGTCGTCGTTGACCGCAACTGCCACAAGTCGATCTTGCATTCGATCATCATGTGCGGTGCCATTCCCGTTTTCCTGATGCCGACGCGCAATCACCTGGGCATCATCGGCCCCATCCCGCTGCATGAATTCACGCCGGAAAGCATTGCCCGCAAGATCGAGGCAAACCCGTTCGCGCGCGAAGCGAAGAACAAGAAGCCACGCATTTTGACCATCACGCAATCGACCTACGATGGCGTGATCTACAACGTGGAAACCCTGCGCGAAATGCTGGACGGCAAGATCGACACCCTGCACTTCGATGAAGCATGGCTGCCGCACGCCACCTTCCACGATTTCTACAAGAATATGCACGCCATCGGCAAGGACCGTCCGCGCGCCAAGGAATCGATGATCTTCTCGACCCAGTCCACGCACAAATTGCTGGCCGGCCTGTCGCAGGCCTCGCAAATCCTCGTGCGCGAATCGGATACGGTCAAACTGGACCAGGACGCCTTCAACGAAGCTTACCTGATGCATACATCGACCTCGCCGCAGTATTCCATCATCGCCTCGTGCGACGTGGCTGCAGCCATGATGGAAGCGCCCGGCGGCACGGCCCTGGTGGAAGAATCGATCATGGAAGCGCTCGATTTCCGCCGCGCCATGAAGAAGATCGACCAGGAATGGGGCCAGGACTGGTGGTTCCAGGTATGGGGTCCGGCCAGCTTCAACGACGAAGGCATGGGCCGCCAGGAAGACTGGATGATACGCGCCGAGGATGACTGGCACGGCTTCGGCGACCTGGCTCCCGGCTTCAACATGCTCGACCCGATCAAGGCGACCATCGTCAACCCGGGCCTGTCGCTGGACGGCCAGTTCGGCGACACGGGCATTCCCGCGTCCATCGTCACCAAATACCTGGCCGAGCACGGCGTCATCATTGAAAAATGCGGCCTGTACTCGTTCTTCATCATGTTTACCATCGGCATCACCAAGGGCCGCTGGAATACCTTGCTGACGGCTTTGCAGCAATTCAAGGACGACTACGACAAGAACCAGCCCATGTGGCGCATCTTGCCGGAATTTGCGGCGGCCAATCCGCGCTACGAAAAAATGGGCTTGCGCGACCTGTGTCAGCAAATCCACGATTTCTACAAGGCTTACGACGTGGCGCGCCTGACGACGGAAATGTATTTGTCGGACATGATCCCGGCCATGAAGCCGTCGGACGCCTTCGCCAAGATGGCGCACCGCGAAATCGAGCGCGTGGCCATTGACGAACTGGAAGGGCGCATCACGTCCATCCTGCTGACGCCGTATCCACCGGGCATTCCGCTCCTGATCCCTGGCGAGCGCTTCAACAAGACCATCGTCGACTACCTGCGCTTCGCACGCGACTTCAACGAGCGCTTCCCCGGCTTCGAAACGGATGTGCATGGCCTCGTGAAACGCGAAGTCGATGGCAAGCGCGGTTATTTCGTCGATTGCGTGAAGTTGGACGAAAACGTCTAAAAAACCTCGCCGTTGCTTGAACTGCCACTCTTAGCGCCACCTTTCAGGTGGCGTTTTTCATGTTGGGAGACGACGCACGCTTGCGCCAACGCCATATGAACGGCCTCGATCAGATGCGTGACTTGGGGCGCCGGGTCGAATTTCTTGCTGTCCACCTTCCATCCCTGCAGTTCCAGGCCCAGGCTGCCTGCTGCGCGCCGCCTGAGCGCCTGCGGCACAGCACCGTGCGGGGATGGCATGCAAGCCAGTGGAAAGCAAAGTACGGCACAGTACGGCGCACGGCGTTTCGCCGATAGCGTAAAAACCATCGTTTCCAAAGCAGCGAGTTTCCTTGTCAAGATGAGCGTTCAAACAAGCTTAATGGGCAGGAACGATTACGTCGCCTATCCGCCACAGCGACGCTGAACGCGAAAAAATATTTTTCATTTACAACAAACAAACTTCGCGCTACGTCGTCAAAAATGAAGTCATTAATACGGCAACACACATCAAAAATAAATGTAGACAACACGCAAATGCTTAATTGAAAACAGCTTTTTGGTAGGCAGGCCCTACAATAAACGGGCCAGAATTTAATTGCCCGGAAGAAACTAGATGATAGACCTTACTTTGCGCCGTTTGCTCGCCATCACATTGTTCAGCCTACTTGCCGCCTGCGGCGGTGGCGGCGACGGCAAGGCCGGCTCCGCCCAGAACCCGGAGGTCTCGGTCGTACCGCCTGCGACCACCGCCCCCGGCGATCCGCAAGTCCCTGGCTCGACGCCGGGCGATACCGTCGCGCCGCCACCCCTGACCACGCCGCCGGCCAAGCAAGCGACCAGCTTCACGCGCCAGGAAGCGTCGCGCTTCCTGGGCCGCGCCACGTTCGGAGCGAACATGGCGGCCATCGATGCCCTGGCTGCCAGCGACAGCGACGCGTGGTTCCGCGCCCAGTTTTCCAAGCCGCAAACCTTGCATCGCAAATATATCGACGCCATGCTGGCAGCGCAGACCGCCGGCGGGCAACAGGTGGGTTTTACGGGGGTGTATGAAACCTTCTGGCAACAGGGCATCCGTGGCGAGGACCAATTGCGCCAACGCATGGCCTTTGCCCTGTCCGAGATTTTCGTTATTTCCATGCAGAATGATGCCGTAAGGCCGCAGGTGCGTGGCGTGGCCAGCTATTACGACATGCTGGGCCAGCATGCTTTTGGCAACTTCCGCGACCTGCTGGAAGGCGTCGCCCTGCATCCGATGATGGGGCTGTACCTGTCCCACCTGCGCAACCAGAAGGAATCGGCCACGCGCACGCCCGATGAAAACTTCGCCCGCGAAGTGATGCAGCTATTCACAATCGGGCTGTACCAGCTGAATCCGGATGGCAGCCTGAAACTGTCCGGCGGCAAACCCGTCGAGACTTACACGCACGATGACGTGGCGGGCCTGGCGCGCGTATTTACCGGCTGGAGCTGGGCCGGACCGGACCAGAGCGCCACGCGTTTCTATGGCGGCACGGCCGATCCAGACCGTGACTGGAAGCCCATGCAGAATTATGCGGCTTATCATTCCAGCGGCGACAAGCGTTTCCTGGGCCAAAGCATCTCCGGCACCAGCAGCGGCCAGGCCGACCTCAAACTGGCGCTCGACACCCTGTTCAACCATCCCAATGCGGGACCGTTCTTTGCCCGCCAGTTGATCCAGCGCCTGGTCAGCAGCAATCCCAGCGCCGCCTATGTGGGACGCGTGGCCGCCGCCTTTGCCAACAATGGCAGCGGCGTGCGCGGCGACATGCAAGCCGTCATCCGCGCCGTGCTGCTCGACCCGGAGGCACTGGCCCCAAGCGGCACCACTTTGCGCACAGGCAAGTTGCGCGAGCCGCTGCTGCGCCTGGCTGGCTGGATGCGTGCCTTCGACGCCAAGCCAACTGGCGGCCGCTACAAACTCTATTACCTCGACGACCCTTTGAGCGGCCTGGGTCAGAATCCATTGAATCCGCCTTCCGTCTTCAGTTTTTTCCGCCCCGCCTATACGCCGCCCAATTCCGCCCTGGCCAGCGCGGGCCTGGTGGCGCCGGAGCTGCAAATCACGGCTGAACCGTCAGTGACGGGCTATCTGAACTTCATGCAGGATGCCGTCAATAGCGGCGTTGGCGACGGTCGCGACATCAAGCCCGACTACACGCGTGAACTGGCGCTGGCCAGCGACACCGGTGCCCTGCTCGACCGCATAAACCTGCTCCTGATGCATGGCAGCATGCCCGCGAGGCTGCGCGGACAAATCCTGACCGCCGTCAATGGCATCAGCATCCCAACGGCCACGTCCAGCAATGCCACGCAAGTTGCCGCGGCCCAGGCCAACCGCGTCAAACTGGCCATTTTCCTGACCATGGCCTCGCCGGCCTACCTGGTGCAAAAATAAAATCGATCCTATGCAAAATCTTCCATTTTCCCGCCGCCGCTTCCTCGGCTCCATGCTCAGCCTGGCCGGCACTACGGCCGCCCCCTTCGCCCTGAACCTGGCCGCCATGGGCAACGCCGCCGCGCAATCGGCCGGCGACTACAAGGCCATGGTGTGCCTGTTCATGGCAGGTGGCAACGATGCCTTCAACACGGTGCTGGCCACCGATCCCACATCATGGAATGAATATTCGCGCCTGCGCAACACGGGCGGCGCCGATTCCATCCACCTGCCCGGCGTCGGCGAGACGGGCGGCGTATTGCCGGTGGTGCCTGCTACCGCGCAAACGGGCCGCGCCTTCGCCCTGCATCCCCAACTGGCGCCCTTGAAAGAGCTGTTCGACAATGGACGCGCCGCCATCGTCGCCAATGTGGGCACCTTGATCCAGCCCGCCACCCTGGCGCAGTACAAGGCTGGCAGCGTGGCCTTGCCGCCCAAGCTGTTTTCGCACAACGACCAGCAATCGACGTGGCAATCGGGTTCGCCGGAAGGGGCCAGCGCGGGCTGGGGCGGCAGGGTGGCCGACGTGGCTGGCTCGCTCAATACGAATGCCATGTTCACGGCCATTTCCGCTGCGGGCAACTCCCTCTTCCTCAGCGGGCGCCAGGTGCGCCAGTTCCAGGTGGGCCAGGCAGGCGCCGTGCCCATCCGCGGCGTGAGCGGCAACCTGTATGGCAGCACGGGCGGCGCGGGTGCGCTGCAAGCCATCGTCAACGATGCGGGCAGCGACCTGATCGAACAGGAACACGTGGCCGTCGTGCAGCGCGCCATTTCCAGCCAGAATATCCTCAGCGGCGCCATGCTGGCGGCCGGTGCGGGCGGCGTGCCGAATCCACCGCCCTATGTCAACCCGAACACGGGCGTGTCCGGCGTCAACCAGCTGGCCGTGCAATTGCAGACGGTGGCGCGCATCATCGGCGGGCGCGGCCCCCTGGGAGCGAAACGGCAAGTGTTTTATGTGACCCTGGGCAGCTTCGACACGCATGACCGCCAGAAGGAGCTGCATGGCGACTTGATGGCCCGCCTGGCGCACGCACTGGCGTATTTCGACGCCACCCTGGCGGCCCTGCAGGGGGCCGACATGCGGCGCCAGGTGACGACGTTTACAGCCTCGGACTTCGGCCGCACCTTCAGCAGCAACGGCGACGGCACGGATCACGGCTGGGGCGCGCACCACTTTGTCGTGGGCGGCGCCGTGAAGGGCCGCGACATCTACGGCGCCTTCCCCGTCACGGGCCTGGGCCATGCGCTGGACGTGGGTTCCGGCTCCCTGCTGCCGACCACCTCCGTCGACCAGTACGGCGCCACCCTGGCCAAGTGGTTCGGCGTGGCCGACAGCCAGCTGGCCGAGGTGTTCCCGAATATCGGCAACTTCAGCCAGCGCGACCTCGGTTTCATGACGGCAACTTAACCGTTCACGGCGATCGTCAGGGTGACGACATAGCCCTGCGCGGCATTGCCCGTCACCGTAGCCATCTGCAAGCTGGTGCCGTCGCTGAAGACGTTGTCGGTGGCATAGCTGATCTGCGCCAGGTTGCGCACGCTGGCCGTGTAGCCGCTGGCCGTGTAGACCTCGTTCAACGTTGCCATCGGGAAGGTGAACTGCGACGTCTTGAGGCGGTTCCGGCGCTGGCCGCCTTGGCTAGGCTGGGGTAGACCTCGATATGCACATGCGGCATGCGTCCCGCGTAGCAGCCGGGAAAAATGGTCGTGAATGCAAGCTTACCGGCGCTGTCCGTTTCCTGCACGCCGCGCAAGTAATTCTGCGCCGTCACACCGCTCGAATATAAGGAATACAAGCCGTCGCGGTCGCAATGCCATAAATAGACGGCGTAACCAGCCAGGCTGGCGCAACTACCGCTGGCATTGAGCAACTGCAATTGGATGGTGAGCGGCACGCCCGCCGCCACGCCCGTGGCGCCGTTGAAACTGGCGCGGATATCGCTGCGCACGACGCCCGACTGATTCAGCACGTTGATGATGCTGCCGCCATTCGTGTTCGTGCCATCGGCCGGATACGGCCCGCCCGTTTCCTCGGGAATCACCGCGCAGGCGCCCGTGGTGGTGGGTGCTGCCGTGCCCGTACCGGAGCTGTCCGTGCCGACACCACTGCTCGCGGCGGCACTGCTGGCGTCCGACCCACCGCCGCAACTGATCAAAGGCAAGGTAGCGGCGCCGGCCAGCAGCCAGCGCAAGACTTGCCGCCGCTCAGCCGCTTGCCGCATCATTTCGAGGTCGGATGCCAGACCGTGATCATGTAATTCCATACCTACTCCATCAAGTGGGGCAAGCCCGCCAAGGCTGGGCTCAGGCTGGCGCACAGGAACAACGCCTGTGTCGCATGGCGCGAGAGCGCCTTCGTGGTGGCCCGGACGAGCTTGCGCTCCATGGTTCAGGCCGTTGTATTGACCAGGTTACCGCTGGCGGACAGGCTGCCGCCCGCGCTCGCCGTGCCCAGGCTGCCCGACAGCGCCTGCAAGAAACTGCTTAGTTTGCTACTGCCGCTGCCACTGCTGCCCTCGTCGCCACCGAGCGCGCTGAGCAGACTGGCAAAGCTGGATGGCAAGTCCGTCACGCTGCTATCCGTGCTGTCGCCAGCGTCGCTGCCGGTCGACGCGAGTTTTTGCAGCAGGCTTTGCAAATCCGCCTCGATATTGCCGGGACCACCAGCGCGGGCGCCACCGCCGGGCGGCGGCCCGGAAGGCGGCTCGCCGTCCGCCCCGTGCCCACCGGCACTGCCGCCTTGCGCATGCAAGCTGCCCATCAACTGGTGCAGGAAGGCGCCCAGCGCCTGGCCCACATCACTACTGGCGCCATTTTCAGACGTGGCCGTATCGCTGCCGCCTTCGCCGGCACCCACTGTCACGCCGATCGACGACAAGGCGCTGCTAATGGCATCGAGAAACGCGCCATCGTCGGACTTGGGCGGCCGTGCGCCGTCCACGCTGCCGCTGGTATTGCTGGTACTGCTGCTGCCGCCCAGGCGGCTAAACGCGCTCAGCTGACTGGCGGCATTGCTGGAACTCAAGGCACTGATGCTCATCGTCAATCTCCTGTGGATGATTGGGCGCGGCGCGGCTCAGGGCGGCTGTCGCGCTGCTGCTGCGCCTGCTGGCGCTGTTCCTGCGTCAGCACGGCCAGCAATTGCTGCTCCAGCCGCGCCTGCTGCAAGCTGATCTTCGCCATGGCTTGCGCCGCCGTGGTGGCCAGCGCGCTGGCCTTCGCGTCGTCGTAGGCGCCGGACACGGCCAGTTCGCGCAACTGCGCATGGGCTTTGAAAGCGATCTTTTCCTGTTCCCGCAGCAAGGGCGCCTGGGAGTAGGTGGCGGCGAAAACCTTGTCCTGCTGCGCTTCGCTCAAGTCGATGCCGTGCAGCAGAGGCGGCAGGCCCGGTCTGCCGGGGCCGTGGCCCGGCCCTGGCATGGCGTGCGGCGGCGGGCCGTCCGGTGCGCATTCTTGCTGGGCCAGCGCCAGCAGCGGCATGCTGCAGGCGGACAGCAGCAACAGGGATACGGCAATACTCAGGTATTTCATCGGGCTTTCCTTTCATGGCGATCAGCCCTGATTGTCGGCGTCTGGCGTGTAAAGCAACGTTAGGGCCGCGTAAAAGCGTGTAAAGGAAGCTGCGCAAATGTCAGCAGACGTATGTAAAAGCGGGTAAAACCGCCCCGTACGGTGTAATTTGACTGCTATCATCGGGCGATATTCACCCGAAAAAAGCACAGGCATGAGCAAGGTTTTGTTAATCGATGACGACGTGGAACTGGTCGGCATGTTCCAGGAATACCTGACGCAGGAAGGTTTCGACGCGCGTGCCGTGCATGACGGCGAAAGCGGTGCGGCCGAAGCGCTGACGGGTCTGTATGCCATCGCCGTCCTCGACGTCATGATGCCGCGCATGAATGGCCTGGAAACCCTGCGCCGCATCCGCGCCGGCAGCAACTTGCCCATCTTGATGCTGACGGCGCGCGGCGACGATACGGACCGCATCGTGGGTCTGGAACTGGGCGCCGATGATTACGTGACCAAGCCATGCACGCCGCGCGAACTGACGGCGCGCATCCGCGCCATCCTGCGCCGCGCGCAAGCGGCGCCGCACGATACGTCGGGCCTGGCGCCGCTGACCGTGGGCCAGTTGACGATGTGGCCGGAACAGCGCCGCGCCGCCTGGGCTGGCACGCACCTGGAGCTGACGAGTACGGAATTCAATCTGCTGGAAGTGCTGGTGCGCCATGCGGGCAAGCCCGTGAGCAAAAATCAATTGTCGGAACTGGGGCTAGGGCGCCCCATGGCCCGCTTCGACCGCAATATCGACGTGCACTTGAGCAGCCTGCGCCGCAAGCTCGGCAGCCTGGCCGACGGCCGCTCCTGCCTGCAGACTGTTTACCGTCTCGGCTATCAGCTGATCAAGGAGTAAGCGTGGGCCGTCTGTTCTGGAAGTTTTTTCTGTGCATCATGCTGGCCCAAGTGACGGCCACCATCGGCATCGGTGGCACCTTCTGGCTGAAAAACCGTGCCGCGCAGCAGGAGCGTGCCCTCGACATCGACACCAGTCCGCCCGCGCAAATGATCATCGAGGCCGCCAGCGCCACCCTTGAGGCGGGCGGCAGCCAGGCCTTGCAGCAATTCCTGGGCAAGCTCGAACGCATGCGCGTGTTTGCCGTCGATGCCAAAGGGCAAGAACTGATGGGCCGCACGGTGCACCCCACCATGCTGGCCAAGGCGCGCGCCATGCTGGAGCAAACCCAGCTCCATCCCGTCGTACGCACAGTCACCGGCAGCGACGGCAAGCGCTACCTGCTGTTCCTGCCCTCGTCCGAGCGCTTCCACAATGCCGAGGCAGGCGCCGCGCGCGACACGCTCATCGCCGTCGCCATGAGCGGTCCACGCACCATGGGACCGGCTCCACGCCCCAACGAAGCGGGCGCCCCGCCACCACGCGGCGAATTCGGCCGCAGCATGCCGCCCGGCCCGCGCATGGACAGTCCCTACCGCAGCTTCATTCCCCTGGCCGCCGCCATCGCCGCCAGCCTGCTGTTCGCCTTTTTGCTGGCCTGGTATTTTGCGCGTCCCATCCGCGACCTGCGGCAAGCGTTCGAGGCCGCCTCGCACGGCAACCTGGCGCCGCGCTTTCACGCCAGCGGCAAGCGCAGCGATGAATTGACAGACCTGGGACGCGATTTCGACCGCATGACGAGCCGTTTGCGCAGCCTCATGGATAGCCAGACGCGTTTGCTGCATGACGTCTCGCACGAGCTGCGCTCGCCGCTGGCGCGCTTGCAAGCGGCCATCGGCCTGGCGCACCAGCAGCCGGAAAAGATGGCCGCCTCGATGCAGCGCATCGAACGCGAAAGCGAACGCATGGACAAACTGATCGGTGAGCTGCTGACCTTGTCAAGACTGGAAGCGGGCGCCGGGCTAGCGGGCGCCGCCCATACGCACAGCGAAGACGTCAGCATCGCCGACCTCGTGCACGACATCGTGGATGACGCCCGCTACGAAGCCAGGGGGCGCCTGCTGGCTATCGACCTGGCGGGCGATGCGGCCACGGCCGACGCCAGCGTCAAGGGCCAGCCGGACTTGCTGGCGCGCGCCGTGGAAAACGTGGTGCGCAATGCCGTCAAGCACAGCCCCGATGGCGGCACGGTGGACGTGGAACTGTCGCGCGAGCATGACTGGCTGCGCATCGCCGTGCTGGATCGGGGCCCCGGCGTGGCCAGCGCCGACCTGGCCAGCATCTTCCAGCCGTTCTTCCGCGCCAGTCATACCCAGCACAGCACGGATGGCCATGGCCTGGGACTGGCCATTGCCCAGCACGTCATCAACGCCCATGGCGGCCGCATCGGGGCCAGCTTGCGCAGCGGTGGCGGGCTGTGCGTGGAAATGCTGCTACCCGTCAACACACCAGGCTGAGCTGTCGGCGCGCCTGGCGGCGGGGATTGCTGGAGAGCTCCTCAGGCCTGCGTATCGATGATGCTGCCCAGCATGGACGCGCCTGATTTGGCCGGACTCATCGCCGTATCGGCGCTGCTGGCCGCCTGAGCGTCTTGCTGGGCCGCCTTCTGCGCAGCAGCCGCCTGTAACTGGGCAATTTGTGCCTGCAAAGCCTGGATTTGCTGCGCCAGCTGCTGCTGCAGCTTTTGCGACGCTTCCGTCTGCTCGCCCTTCTGCGACTCCGTCAACTGCTTTTGCGCTGCCGTGATCTGCTTTTGCAGCGCCGCGATCTGCGAACTGCTGCCCGCACTGGCGCTCCCGGCCGCGCTGACCGCGCCGCCTGAACCGATTGCCGCTACCATGATGCCTCCCGAATGACTCGATACCAAGTTTAACGGCAGACAGAGGCGCGGATGTAGTGGCGCCCGTGTAAAGGCAGGTAAAGAGCGGCGCCGGTAAGCACGCTTGCTTCCCGGCACGAAAAGCTGGCACACTGGCGCATCCCCTGCCAGACCTCGATCGGATCACCATGCCACTGCTGCCCGCCCTGCCCGACCTCGTGCCCCGCCAGCGCTGCGGCGTGATCGAGTTTCCCGTCCACCACATGCGCGGCGGCACGTCGACAGGCCTGGTCCTGCATGCGGCCTCAGTGCCGGCCGACCCGGCGCTGCGCGACGAATTGCTGCGCCACCTGATGGGCGTGCCCCAGTCCGGCCAGTTGCCGGGTAACCGGCAAGTCACGGGCCTGGGGCGCGGCGCTCCCACCAGCAATAAAGTCTTCCTCGTCGAGGTGGAACAGCATGCGGGATCGCCGCGCCTGGTCAGCACCCTGGCGCAGCTGGCTGGCGAGCATGGGGATATCGACTGGAGCGTGAACTGCGGCAATATGTCGTCCGCCCTGCAATTGTGGGGACTCGACAGCGGCGTGATCGAGGCGCTGGCCATCGGCGCGCACGACATCGATATCCGCAACACCAACACCGGTGTCGTCACCACCTCGCGCATGGCGCGTGAACTCGATGGCAGCTTTACAGCGACCGGCATTCCCGGCGTACCCGGCAACTTCCCTCAGGTGTACCTGTTCCTGCAGCAACCGGCAGGCGCCAAGACGGGCAAGTTGTTGCCGACAGGCAAAGTGCAAGACCAGGTGCACGGCTATGGCGTCTCGTGCGTGGACGTGGCAGTGCCCATGGTCATCGCGCAAGCGAGCCAGTTCGGCAAGACGGCACAGGAAACGGTGCGGGCGCTGGAGGAAGACACGGCTTTCATGCACGCCATCCGCCGGGTGTGGAGCGCGGCGGGACTGCTGATGGGCTTGCGGCGGCGCGATGGCCAACTGATGACCTTGGAAGAACTGGAACGCAGTGAAACCATGCCCAAGTTCTGTATCGTGGGGCCAGCAACGGGCGAGGGAAATATTGCTGTGCGTTATTTTACGCCGCAAGCGGGCCACGCCTCGCTGGCCGTCTCGGGTGGCTGCTGCCTGGCGGCCGCTTGTTTGATACCGGGCACGGTGGCGCATGCGCTGGCGCGCGGCGTGCCGCCCGTGGGGCCGGAGGATGCGGAGATTGCACTGGGCGTGGCAAACCCGGCCGGCATCCTGGCCACCACCATCGTGGCGCGCCAGGACGCAGCGACGGGACACATCGCCATCCGCAGCGCGGCCTACCGGCGCAGCACGCAAATCTTGTTGCGCGGCCATGTTCCCCTGTACCAGCCGTCAGCGGCGCTGAAAGCCTGGCTGCTGAAACAGCTTTAAAGCAAGACCAGACAGGGCTGGCGCCCCGCCCTTCACGAAAATCAGGTTTTTGGCAAGGTCACGCCGACCTGGCCCTGGTATTTGCCGCCACGATCCTTGTACGACGTTTCGCACACTTCATCGGATTCGAAGAACAGCACTTGCGCCACGCCTTCATTGGCATAGATTTTCGCCGGCAACGGTGTCGTATTCGAAAATTCCAGGGTGACAAAGCCTTCCCATTCCGGTTCGAACGGGGTGACGTTGACGATGATGCCGCAGCGCGCATAGGTGCTCTTGCCCAGGCAGATCGTCAGCACATTGCGCGGAATGCGGAAATACTCGACCGTACGGGCCAGCGCAAACGAGTTCGGCGGAATGATGCAATAGCCCTTGCCCGACACATCGACGAAGTTGTTCGCGTCAAAATCCTTGGGGTCGACGATGGTGGTGTTGATGTTGGTGAACAACTTGAACTCGTCGGCGCAACGGATGTCATAGCCATAGCTGGAGGTACCGTAGGAGACGATGCGGTTGCCGTCGCGTTCCTTGACCTGGCCCGGTTCGAACGGCTCGATCATGCCCGTTGTTTCCGCCATGCGGCGTATCCATTTATCGCTTTTAATCGTCATCGCAGGGGGTTCTTTCTAGAATATCGGAATGCGGGGGCCGCACGCCTGGCGCAGGCGCGGCCCGAATGGCAGGATTTTACGCGAAAAACCGCCACTTTTGGCCCTTGCATAATGAAAATCGTTGGCGTCAGCCTACTGTTTCGCCAGCAGGGAAGAGATCATCTCGCGCACCACTTGCGCCGTCAGTTCCGGATTTTCCATGGGAAACAGATGCCCGCCCGGCACCTGGCGGAAAAATTTGCCGACCAGCTTGCGCGTGGCTTTCAAGCCCGCCTGGCGGCATTCCACCGATTCCGTGCCGCCGATAAAGCCGATGGGCACGGGAAAGCCATCCTTGACGAGGCTGCCGATATGGTGCGGCAAGCTGCGGTAGACCTGTGTTTCCACTTCGCGCGTAAAGCGCAGCTGCACCCCTTGCGGATGGGAGACCAAGCCGCTGTCGATGTAGTCGCGCAAGACCTGCGGCGCCCAGATGGCGAACATGTCCTTGGCGGCAAAGTGGTCATACGCAGCTTGCGCATCGGGCCACAGCTTGCGCCGCCGTGCGGAAAAACGCGACGGCGAAAACCGCTCGCCCAGCGCCGTGTTGCGCGCCAGGCGCACCAGCAAGGCCCGCCAGCCCGCCACCACGGGCGAATCGAGCAAGACCACGCAACGCACCAGGTCGGGCCGCTGCTTGGCCACCATCACGCTGAGCATGCCGCCCAGCGAATGGCCGACGAGGATCACAGGCGCGCTGTAGCGGCGCTCGAGGTCGTCGATATATTCGCGCACCAGCTCGGGCCAGCCCGTGCTGACGGGGTAAGCAGGATCGTGCGCGTGCATGTCGAGCGCCTGCACGGTGTAGTGCTGGCCCAGCAGGCCGAACAGCTTGCGGTAGGTACCGGCAGGATAACTGTTGGCGTGGGCAAAATGCAGTTGCGGGAGGGTCATCGTGGGGCCATGCCGGTGAATGCGATAAACAATTGTATAGGCATGCCGGCAAGACGTATCAGAGGAAGGCCTCTAATTGCCGACGCGTCGGCGCCATGCCGGGCACGAACGAGGCCAGTACTTCGCCCAGCTCGGCGTTTGACTCCACCACGCAAAAGGCATCGTCAAACGCGTGATCGCGATTCATGTGATTGCGCACGATGATGCATTCCAGCCCGGCAGCCCTGGCGGCGCGCAAGCCGCGCGGCGAGTCTTCCACAGCCACGCAGTCGGCAGCGGCCAGGCCCAGGCGCTGCAAGCCCAGCTGGTAGCCGTCAGGCGCCGGCTTGCTCTCGCCATACATTTCACGCGTCAGCACGAAGTCGAAGTGTTTCAGTAAATCCGTGGCCGCATGGCTGATCTGAAAATGCTGTTCATACGCGCTTGTCACCACGCCCATGGCCACATGCGGGCGCAGCG
Organism: Janthinobacterium sp. UMAB-56; assembly: GCF_900095265.1. GTDB lineage: Bacteria > Pseudomonadota > Gammaproteobacteria > Burkholderiales > Burkholderiaceae_D > Janthinobacterium. The sequence continues at coordinate 376,838 of NZ_LT607654.1, forward strand.
CCGCCAGCACTTGCCCGATGCCGGGTATGGCCAGCTGGCGCGCCCGGCGCAAGCGTTGCGCAAACAGCACGGTGCGTTCGGCCCGCAAACGTTCGACCAGTTCGATGGCGTGGCCCTGTCCCAACAGCACATGCCAGGCGCCATAGTTATTGTCCAGGAACCAGTCAAAGAATTGCTTCGGCGTCAAGTCTATGCCGTAGGGCAAGAGCAAGTCGCGGTTGCTTTCGTAAAACAGCTGCTCGGTGTTGACCAGCACGCCATCGTTATCCCACAGCACGCCCTGGATGGTTTTCATGACTAGGTTCGGCTCAGGAACTTACTTGAAGAAGATGTCGTAAGACAATTTCACGATCAGCAGCACCAGCAGCACGAGGAAGAGGAGGCGCACGAAGGCGGCGCCGCGCCGCACGGCGATCCAGGTGCCTGTCAGGGCGCCCAGGATGTTGCACACAGCCATCGGTGCGGCCACGGCGTACACCACATGGCCGGCGGGAATGAAGAAGGCCAGCGCGGCCACGTTGGTGGCGATATTCACCAGTTTCGAGCAAGCCGAGGCGAGGATGAAATCGAAACCGAAGACACGAATAAACAGGAAAATCAAAAAGCTGCCCGTGCCCGGCCCGAACAGGCCATCATAAAAGCCGATGGCGCCGCCGATGACGATGGCGAGGATGCGTTCGCGCGGGCCGATGGGGCGCGCTTCGCGCGTCGTGCCGAAATCCTTCTTGATGAAAGTGTAGATGGCCATGATGATGATCAACACCAGCACCATGGGGCGCACCACCTGTTGCGGCACATACGATACGGCGGCCGCGCCGATGAAGGACATGACGAAGGCGCTGGCCACGGCCGGCAGCACCAGCAGCCAGGGAATATGTACCTTGCCGACAAAGGAACGGGCGGCAAACGTGGTGCCGCAGGCGGACGCCAGTTTATTCGTGCCCAGCAAAGACGTCGAAGCCATGTTCGGCATCAGGTTGAACAGGGCCGGCAGTTGTATCAGCCCCCCCCCGCCCACGGCGGCATCGATGAGGCCGGCAAAGAAGGCAAATAAACACAGCAGCGAAATGGTCAGCATGATAGGCAGTGGAGAATGGGCGACAGCGGCAGTATAGGCGCCGTGGATTTTTCCGGATGCAACTTCAAATTGCGGAAAACGCAATCAGGCGTAACGCTTGACGGAATGCACGCCGTGCGGTCTACTGGCCTCTTTTGCCGGGAGCGCGCAATGTCGATGAAATTGATGTGGGAGATCCGCGCCTTTTGCACCGTGGTGGAAAAGCGCAGCTTCATCCACGCGGCGCGCATGCTGGGACGCTCGCCGTCGGCCGTCACGCGCGCCATCCAGTTCCTCGAAGAAGCTATCGGCGCCGAGCTGATCCTGCGCACGCAAAAGCAATTCACCCTGACGACGGCGGGCGAAACGTATTACGCGTCGGCCAAGCACTTGCTGGAAACGCAGGCCGAGGCGGAAGATCAATTGGCTGAGCTGAGCAACTCGCCGCAGGGCTGGGTACGCCTCTCGGCGCCGGAAATCCTCTCGCTGGGTTTCTTGCCGAAAGTAGTAGCGCAATTTTCGCGCGATTACCCGAATGTGTCCGTGGACATTCATTTCTCGGACAAATCGATCGACCCCATCCAGGAAAAGCTGGACTTTGCCATCCGCGGCGCCTTCCCCCAGTCGAGCGAGCTGATCGGCTATCCCCTGTGGAATTACCGCCGCTACATGTACGCCTCGCCCGACTATATAGAACGCATGGGCGCGCCGGACGAACCGGAAGAGCTGGCCGGCCACGACATCATCATGCACTCGGCCCCGCGCATCCTGCGCGACTGGCATTTCGTCTCTGCTACGCGCAACGTGCGCTACCAGGTGCAGCCGCGTTTCCGCTTCACTTCCGGCATCGCCACCTTCCAGGCGGCCCTGGAAGGCGCCGGCATCGTGCGCCTGGCCAGCTGGCTGGCGGAGCCAGCCGTGACTGCAGGAACGCTGCGCCGCGTCTGCACGGCGTACCGACTCACCTCATCGAAGGAACTCGACCCCAGCATTCATGCCGTGTATGGCACGTCGCGCATGGCCAAGGGGGCGCGGCTGTTTCTCGAATATGTACGGCAGCGGGGGCGGGAGATACCGGATGAACGGATAATTAGCATCTGATTGGGCGTGCTGGAAGAGTTCAAGCCCCCACTCCAGTGACGATGTTTTCCAGCCTAACTTGAATGCATTAGCGCCCATGCCAGTAACGCGGCCGGCTGGCCCGATACAGCGTCACGTCGATATCCTCGCCAAACGCCAGCACCACCGCCCCCGTCACATCCGTGCGCAGCCGCGTGATGCCCATGTCGCCATAGCGCGCATACACCTGCGGTTTCGGATGTTTATAACGGTTCCTGTGTCCCACCTGGAAAATCGCCAGTGTCGGATGGACGGCGATCAAAAACGCTGGCGTCGATGACGTGCCGCTGCCGTGATGGGGCGCCAGCAGCACGTCGGCGGCCAGTTCACCCTCCGCCGAGCGCGCCAGCAATTGCGCTTCCTGCGCCGCCTCAATGTCTCCGGCCAGCAAGATCGAGTGCTTGCCTGCCGTGATTTTCACGCTGCAGCTGCGGGCATTCGGTTTCAAAGAGATATCCGTATGGCTGCCGGCCAGCGGGTGCAGCATGGCGAAATGCACGCCGTCCCAGGTCCAGCTCTGGCCCGCCATGCAGTGCAGATAGGGCCCGTGCGACTCCCGCCGCGCCTCGATGGCCGGGTGGCCATCGAACAGGGACGAGGCCAGCCAGCCCACTTGCACGTTCTCCAGCAGCGACACGGCGCCGCCCGCATGGTCGAGGTCGCTATGGGAAATGATCACGCCGTCGAGCGTGGCGATGCCGCGTGCGCGCAGGTAAGGCACAATGACCCGGCTGGCAGCATCGGAATCGAGGCTGTAGGCCGGTCCCGTGTCGTACAGCAGGCGGTGGCTTGGCGTTTCCACCAGCACGGCCATGCCCTGCCCCACGTCAAAGGCCGTGATCCACATCTGGCCAGGTGGCGGGCTGGACGGCAGGGCCGTCAGCAGGGGCAGCCAGCTCAGCATGCCAGCCCAGCGATGCGGCCATCCCCTTGGCGCCAGCAACCATGCCGTGCCAAACAATGCCCAGCTAAAACTCCACATTGGCGGCGCGGGCGCCGTCCACACGGCGAAGCGGCGCGCGCCCAGCCATTCCAGCACCTGCGCCAGCATTTGCACGATGGCGTGCGCCAGCAGCAGCAAACCATCGGACAACGGCGCGGGCAGCAGGCTGCCGGCCAGCGACAAGGGCGTGACGACCAGGCTGATGACGGGAATGGCCAGCGCATTGGCCACGGGGCTGACCAGCGACACTTGCGAGAACAGCAGCATCGTCAAGGGCACCAGCCCCACTGTCACCACATATTGCGTGTGGGCGCCCAGCGCCACGGTCGCGCGCAGGCGGCGCCAGCGGCTGGCGCTCTCCGGCAAGGGCGCCGTGGTGCGGCCCGCCGTCGCGTACAGGATGGTGGCGACGGCGCCGAACGACAGCCAGAAACCGGGCCACAGCACGGCCCAGGGGTCAAGCAGCAGCACCACGCCCAGCGCCAGGCACAGCACATGGCCCATGCTGGTGATGCGTCCCAGCCACAAGGCCAGCGCCACCACCAGCAGCATATACAAGGTGCGCTGCGCGGGCACGCCGAAGCCAGCCAGCAGTACATAGAAAAATGCCGCCAGCGCGCCGGCCAGCGCCGCCACCTTTTGCGCAGGTAGCAGCAAGGGCAGTTGCCGCTCCGTGAAAAACGAGCGCCGCCACAGCGCGCCCGCGCCCAGGGCGAACAGGCCCGCGATCATCGTAATGTGCAAGCCGGAAATCGAAATCAGATGACTCACGCCAGTGCGGTTGAATACTTGCCAGTCCGACTGGGGGATGGCGCGCTGGTCGCCCACCACCAGCGCCACGATCACACCCGCATACTGTTTTCCGTCCAGGCTGCGCAGGATGCGCGCGCGCAAGGCCGCGCGGCTGGCCTCCACCACATTGCCGAAGCCAGGCACGAAGGCGGCCAGGCGCACGTTGGGTAACTCGGCGCGCGGCTGCGGCCGTACATAGCCGGTGGCGCGCACGCCCTGCTCCAGCAGCCACACTTCATAATCAAAGCCCTGCGGGTTCGCGTTGCCGTGCGGACGCTGCAGCCGCACCGTCAAACGCCAGCGCTGGCCCGGCTGCACGTCGCCCACCTCATTCGTTACCTCATCGCGAAAACCCGCGTACCAGGACAGGGCGACCAAGGGAGGCACCCTCGCTCCAGCAGACTTTTCCACGGCAAAATTGAAGCGCACGCCCTGCTCGAAACGGTACGGCAGGCTGGCGATGGTGCCCGTGACGATGATGTCCTGTCCTTCATCAGCCAGCGCCAGTTGCGGCGCCATGGCGGCCTGGGCCAGCCAGGCGGCCCAGTAAAAGCCCAGCCCCAGGCCAGCGGCAAGCGCAATGGCAGAACACCAGCGCGCGTGGCGACGCAACGCCAGCGCAGCCAGCAGCGCTGCGCCAGCGATGACGAGCAGCGCCATGTCCGCATGCGGCGGCAGGCTGGCTTGCGTCTGCAAGCAGGCGGCGCCGGTGGCAAAGCCGAGTATCAGGGTGCGCATGGGAAGGCAGAATCAAAACAGGATCGTCGCTCGACGCGAAAGGGGCTCTCCTACTGTGATCGCGTTCGACGCGCTGCCGCCTGATCTGGCGCAATGGTGGGTAGATAAAGCCCATCGTGCAAGTTAGGCGCCTCGGCCGCTGGCGAAACTTTCCCCATGCTAAGATGACCATCCGGCGCCAAGGCGCCACGACTTTGCGGACCTTGCATGACCCTACTGACAGCGGCCGAAACGTATTTACAGGACTTTCATCAAAGGCAAGTCGGCGTGACCAGCGCCGCGTTTGCCCATCTGCCGGCCAGTTCCCCCGCAGAAACCTGGACCTCGTCCTACGACGTGCTGACCAGCCTGGTACCGGCCGTGGACACGCCATTGAGCGTGCTCGACCTGGCCTGCGGCGACGGCCATCTGCTGGGCTTGCTGGCAGCCAGGCGGCAGCCACAGCTGCAGCTGCTCGGCGTCGACATGAGCATGGCTGAACTGGCCGTCGCGCGCGCCGCCCTTCCCCCATCCGTACGCTTGCAACAGGGCCGCGCCCAGGCGCTCGACGTGCCGTCGGCCAGCGTGGATTATCTCGTCTCGCACATGGCGCTGATGCTGATGGACGACATCTTGCAAGTCGTCCAGGGAATACGCCGCGTGCTGCGACCCGGCGGCCAGTTCGCGGCCATCCTCGGCCGGACTTTCTTGCTGGGCGAAGTCAACGACGTTTTCATGCGCGTCTTCAAACCCATCGCCAGCGACGCGCTGCCGCCCATGCGCTTCGGCGACAGGCGCACCGGGTCGGAAGCCGGCTGGCGCGAGCTGCTCGATGGCGCGTTTGCGCAGCTCACCTTTGACGACATCGACGTGCCCTGGTCGCCCACACCAGGCCAATTGTGGGCCGCCCTGCTGGACACCTACGATATCGACCGCCTGGACGATGATGCCAGGCAGCGCCTGCGCAGCGCGTTCCTGGATGCCGTGGCGTATCTGAAAAACGCTGACGGAGTGATTGTCACCGGCTGGGGCCTGCGTCTGGTGCGCGCGCGTGCCGCCTGACTATGCGACCGCCAGGCCTGGCGACCACCGCCCGCCCCCATCGACGGTATAATCGGCCTCGCTTACTTCAACACCCAGGCACGACATGACTTCCTCCGCACTTCCTCCCGATACCTCCACCGACATTTCCGACAGCACCGAAGACAATAACGACGCCACCCTGGTTGCGGAACTGGGGGAACTGGCCGAGCATATCCGCCTGGTCAAGATGGAAGGCCGCGTCTTCGTGCGCTTTTCCGGCACGGTCAAGGCAGGGCATCTGGTGGTGCCCTATGCGCTGGTGCCAGCGCAGGGCGTGCTGGCGCGGCCGGCCAAGTGGCGCAAGATGGACCGCGAGACCAAGCTGGCCCTGATGCGCGAACGGGCCAGCGCGGCCGTCTTCGAGCAATTGCGCCAGCATGTGATCGATTTCGTCGCCGACATCGCCGGCCTGAGCGAAGACGTCGACACGGACCCCATGGTCTTCCTGCACACCTTGGCCGACATGCAGACGTCGGAGCCGGCCGGCATGGTCTTCGACCGCATCCGCCAGCGTTTTAATCACGCCATCGAGCGCCAGCAGGAGGAACAGCATGCTGCGCGCACGCGCCAGAGCATCAACCTGGCCGAGTATCCCGCCTCGTTCGAGATGGCGCGCCGCCTGCCGCGCCGCTTCATCGCCCTGCTGGGCCCGACGAATTCCGGCAAGACGCACCGCGCCATGGAAGCACTGGTGAAGGCGAAGAGCGGCATTTATCTGGCGCCATTGCGCCTGCTGGCCCTGGAAAACTATGAACGCCTGCAGGAAGCCGCGCCGCATGGCAAGCCGCTGGCCGTGAGCCTGATCACGGGCGAGGAACGCCGCGTGGTCGACGGCGCCACGCACGTGGCCAGCACGGTGGAAATGCTGGACACGAAAAGCGTCGTCGAGGTGGCCGTCATCGATGAAATCCAGATGCTGGCCGACCCGGACCGGGGCGCCGCGTGGACGGCCGCCGTCTGCGGCGCGCCGGCCCACACAGTCTATCTGGTAGGCGCGCCGGAAGCGCGGCGCGCCATCGAGGCGCTGGCCGAGCGCCTGGACTGCCCGCTAGAAGTGCATGTCTTGAAACGCATGGCGCCCCTGTCGATGGAGCCGACCGCCGTGCGCAAGGTGCGGAACCTGCGCCGCGGCGACGCCGTCATCGCCTTTTCGCGCCGCGAAGTGCTGATGTGGCGCGACATGATCACGGAAACAGGGCTGTCGGTGGCCACCGTCTACGGCAACCTGTCGCCCGAAGTGCGGCGCGCGCAGGCGCAGCGCTTCCGCGATGGCACGGCCGATATCGTCGTCGGCACGGATGCGCTGGCGATGGGCCTGAACATGCCGATCGCGCGCATCGTCATGACCACTTGCGTCAAATACAATGGCCGCGAAGAAGAAGAGATTTCGGCCGCGCTGGCGCGCCAGATCGCCGGGCGCGCGGGCCGCTACGGCGTGCATGAAGAGGGACTCGTGGCCGGCTATGACAACGAGACGCATGAAGTGATGCGCGCCCTGCTCAAGGAAAAGCTGCATCCGCTGAACACCAGCGGCTTCGCCGTGGCGCCGTCGCTCGAACATTTGCACCGCATTTCGTCGGTGACGGGCGAACTGTCGCTGTCAAAACTGCTGCGCCGCTTCATTCACAATATCGACGTGCCGGACGGCTTTTTCTTCCCCCGCATCACGGAAGACCAGAAGGAGCGCGCCGTCTGGCTAGACACCCTGCCCCTGTCCGTGGCCGACAAGTTCACGCTGTCGCTGGTGCCGATATCGAGCAAGGTGCCGTCCTTGCAAACGGCGTGGGAACACTGGGCCAAGAATCTGTCGCAAGGCAAGACCAGCACACTGCGCCAGCACGCGTATGGCGCAAGCACGCAGAATTTGCAGCAGGTGGAAGACACTTGCCGCTACTACTCGGCGTATGCGTGGCTCAGCTACCGCCTGCCCGAATTCTTCCCCGATATCGCCGTGGCGCAAAACCTGTCGCGCGATGCGTCGGAACGCGTCGATTCCATCCTGCGCGCGCACAATGCGGCGTCGCGCGGACGCTCCGGCAAAAAGTTCAAATAAAAGTCAACGGATTTGCAGAAGCCAGCCCTGCTCAGTGGCGAGATAGCTGGCCGCTTGCAGGGCAATGCGCCGCCCCCTCACTGGCCGAGGGCAAGCGGAGGCGTTACGGTTTCGGTGCCTCATAATGCAATTTGAGCACCAGTCCATTATGGTCATCGGCCATATAGATATCGCCATCCTGTCCCTGCTTGACGTCGACGGGCGCGCCCCTGCCCTGCTTGCCCTTGCGCTCCCAGTTGCCGATCAACTCGACGGACTTGCCCAGCGGCGCACCGGCCTTGTCTGGCAGCAGCGCCACCAGGCGATGGCCATTGCTGCGGTAGCCGTGGTAGCCGATGATCAGGCTGTTCCTGTACATCTCCGGGAAGCGGCTGGCCGTATAAAAGGTCATGCCCAGCGGCGCGGCATGGCCGGGTAGCAGGCGCTGCGGCGCCGCGTATTGGGCGGCGCAAGCCGTTTTCGGGTACTCTGGGCTGGCCACATTGTCGTCGTAGCAGTACGGCCAGCCATAATGCCGGTCTGCCTTGATCAAATTGAGTTCTTCATGCGGCAGGTTCTCGTCGCTTTTCAGTTGCGGCATGGCGGCCTGGATGGCGTCGCGCGCATTTTCCGCCTGCCACAGTTCTCCCGTCGCAGGGTGGAAGGCCAGCGCCATCGAATTGCGCAAGCCGCGCGCATGCGTGCGCCAGCTCGTCACCGTGCCGGCTGGCCAGGCCATCTTGTATTCGCGGATGGCGCCCAGCGCTTCCGGGCCTTCGGCCGAAGGGCAAGCCTTGGCCGGATCAGGCGCCTTGCCGTCGTTCTCGCAATGGTCGGTGCTCGATCCCACGTTCACGTACAGGTCGCCCTTGGGGCCAAAGCGCATGGTCGTCAGCAGGTGCAAGCCCAGGCCCGGCAGGCGCGGCGTCTTCGCCGTGCCGCCGATGATGTCGGTGAGGGCGCGCGATGGATCGCGCAAGTCGAAGCGGAAGATGCGTCCCACCTCGCCCACATACACCATGCCGTCCGGCCCCTGCACGATGCCGTTCGGGCGATCGAGTTTGTCGAGCAGCAGCTTACGCTCATAGCCAGGGCCGGCCGCCTTGCGCTGCAACAGCCACAGTTTCCCCAGCTTGGGCGCCCATCCCGCCATGTCCGTGACGAGGATGTCGCCATTCGTCAGCGGCAGCACGCCACGGGGAAATTTCAGGCCATCGGCCAGCACGGCCACGCAAAAGCCGGCCGGCGTCGTGACGTCGAGGCGCGGCATGCCGTCGCACTGGGCGCTGGCCGCCGCCAGGGCGGGCGCAAATACGCTGGACATGCAGGCTGCCAGGGCGCCCGCGAGCATTTTCTTGTTCATGGTCTCATTCCATCTAGGGTAATCGGGGCAGCACGGCGCGCGCATTGGCGCTGGTTTGCGCCGCAACGTCGGCCGGCTCCAGGGCGCGCAATTCGGCCAGCACGGCGCCGATGCGCGGCAGTTCTTCAGGGCTGTTGCGGCCCGGGTGGACCCAGCTGGGGGAAATGTCAGGCGCGTCCGTCTCCAGCACGATGGCGTGCAGTGGCAGATCCGTGGCCATGCGGCGTATCTGCAAGGCGCGCGTAAAGGTCATGGCGCCGCCGAAACCGAGCTTGAAACCGAGATCGATGTAGCCCTGCGCCTGCTGGAAGCTGCCATTGAACGCATGCGCGATGCCGCCGTTCGGGCGTATCTGGCGCACATGCTTGAGGACGATGTCCTGCGAGCGGCGCACGTGGGTCAGAACGGGCAGGTCGAAGTCGCGGGCGATCTTCAGCTGCTCGCGCAAAAAATGCTCTTGTTTGGCGCGCATGGCCGGTTCGCACAGCATGGGGAGGAAGAAATCGAGGCCGATTTCGCCGATGGCGACGAAACGCGGGTCGCTCATGGCCTGCGCTACGGCCTCGCGCAGGGCGATCAAATCGTCTTGCGTCGCGTGCGGCACGTAGATCGGGTGTATGCCAAGGGCAAAGCAGGCGTTGGGCGCCGCTGCCGCCAGGTCGCGCACGATGCTGAAATTGGCCCGTTCGACGGCCGGGATGACGATCATCGCCACGCCCTGCGCGCTGGCGCGCGCCGCTACCTGCAGCGATTCGCTGCCGAATTCATGCGCGTCGAGGTGGCAATGCGTGTCGATCCACATGGCGGACTCCTAGTATTGCTCAGTATCAATAAGGCTGCAGCCCTTCGTCCGTCAGGCGCAGCACGCGGTCGCAGCGCTTGGCCAGTTCGATATCGTGCGTGACGATGACGAAGGCCGTGCCCAGGGTGCGCGACAGTTCCAGCATCAAGTCGAAAATCTGTTCGGCCGTGGCATGATCGAGGTTGCCCGTCGGTTCATCGGCCAGCACGCAGGCCGGCTGTGTGACGAGGGCGCGGGCCAGGGCCACACGCTGGCGCTCGCCGCCCGACAGCTCACCCGGCGTGTGCGTGACGCGCTTGGCCAGGTTCACGCGCGTGAGAATTTGCTGCGCCAGCTCGGTGGCCGGCGCGCGCTTCATGCGCCGTATCATCAGCGGCATGGCAACGTTGTCCAGCGCGGAAAACTCGGGCAGCAAATGGTGGAACTGGTAGACGAAACCCAGCGAGGCATTGCGCAAGTCGCCGCGCGCCTTTTCGCTGAGGTTGGCAAAGTCCTTGCCCAGCAGGGTGACCTTGCCACTGGTGGGCGTATCGAGGCCACCCAGCAAGTGCAGCAAGGTCGACTTGCCGGAGCCGGAGGCGCCGACGATGGCAACGCGCTCGCCCCGGTGGACGTCGATGTCGATACCGGCCAGCACCTGCACCTTGTAGCTGCCCTGCGTAAAAGTCTTGCCCAGGCCGCGGCAGGAAAGCACGGCAGAATCAGCGGAAGCGCCGTTGGAAGCGGGTTTATTCAGATCGGTCATGGTCGTAGTCGTTGGTTTATTCATAGCGCAGGGCTTCCGCAGGTTTCACGCGGGCGGCCCACCAGCTTGGGTACAGAGTCGCCAAAAAGGCGAGAATCACGGCCAGCACGCCGATCTTGGTGACATCGGGCCAGCGCAGGTCGGACGGCACGGTGCTGATGAAGTAAATGTCCTTGGAAAGGAACTGCACCCCCAACAAGTGTTCGATGAAGGGCACGATGACATCGATGTTCATGGCCACCAGCACGCCGCCGCCCACACCCAAAATCGTGCCCAAAATGCCCACCAGCGCGCCCTGGATCATGAAGATCTTCATGATGGAACGGGGCGAGGCGCCCAGGGTGCGCAAAATCGCGATATCGGCCTGCTTGTCCGTCACCGTCATCACCAGGGTCGAGACCAGGTTGAAGGCGGCCACCGCAATGATCAGGGTCAGGATGATGAACATCATGCGCTTTTCCGTCTGCACGGCGGCGAACCAGTTGGCGTTCAGCTTGGACCAGTCGCGCAGCCACAGGTCGCCCGGCATGGTTTTTTTCAGTTCCGCCGCCACTTGCGGGGCCTGGTTCATGTCGGCCAGGCGCAAGCGCAGACCGGATGGGCCGTCGAGGCGCAGCAAGCGCTGGCCGTCTTCGATATTGATGAAGGCCAGACCGGCGTCGAATTCATTGTGCCCCGCCTGGAAGATGCCGCTGACGGTGAAGCTGCGCATGCGCGGCAGCACGCCGGCCGGCGTGACCTGGCCCTGCGCCAGCATCAAGGTGACTTTTTCACCCAGGTTGACGCGCAAGGCGCGCGCCAGTTCGATGCCCAGCACGATATTGAAGGTGCCCGGCTGCAGCGCCTTGAAGCTGCCTATGCGCGTCTGGCCAGCCACGTCGGAGACGTTCGGCTCTTCCTCGGGCAGCACGCCGCGCACGATGGCGGGGCGCAGCGCATCGTCGCGCAACAACATGCCCTGCGTTTCCACGAACGGCGCTGCGCCCTTGACGGCCGGATTTTTGAAGGCCTGCGCCGCTTCGGCGCGCCAGTCCGGCATGCTGCCGCTGTTGTCGAACACTTCCACGTGGGCCAGCACGGACAGCATGCGGTCAGTCACTTCTTTCTGGAAGCCGTTCATCACGGACAGCACGACGATCAGCGCCGCCACGCCCAGGCCGATGCCGGCCATGGAAATGAGCGAGATGAAGGAGATAAAACTGTTGCGGCCACTGCGCTTGCCGGCCCGCGTGTAGCGCAGGCCGACCAGCCATTCGAAAGGAATATTTTTTAACATGCTCATTGATTCGCTATTTCCAAGGGGTCAGACCCGCCGGGTCTGACCCCAGCAGTTTATTGATCAGCCATTTACTCATAGCGCAGCGCTTCGGCTGGCTTGACGCGCGCGGCGCGCCAGCTAGGGTAAATGGTAGCGACCAGCGCCAGGCCAAAGGCGATCAGGCCGATCTGCGCCACGTCCAGCCAATGCACGTCGGACGGCACGGCGCTGATCTGGTAAATTTCCTTCGAGATGAAGTGCAGGCCGAAAATGCCTTCGATGAAGGGCACGATGACACCGACGTTCAGCGCCAGCACGACGCCGCCGATCACGCCCAAGGCACTCCCCAGCAAGCCGACCAGCGCGCCCTGGATCATGAAAATCTTCATGATGGAGAATGGCGAGGCGCCCAGGGTGCGCAAGATCGCGATATCGGCCTGCTTGTCGGTGACCGACATCACCAGCGTCGAAACGAGATTGAACGCGGCGACGGCGATAATCATGCTGAGGATAATGAACATCATGTTCTTCTGGCTTTGCACCAGCGCATACCAGCTGGCACTGGCGCGCGACCAGTCGCGCATCCACAACTGGCCCGGCATCGAGGCCTTCAATTCGCGCGCCACCTGCGGCGCCTGGTTCATGTCGTGCAAGCGCAAGCGCAGGCCGGACGGACCGTCGAGCTGCAGCAGTTGCTCCGCGTCCTGCATGTTGACGAAGGCCAGGCTGCCATCGAGTTCATTGTGACCCGCCTCGAAGATGCCGGCCACCTTGAGCGCGCGCATGCGCGGCATGACGATGCCATTGACCGGGTCGCCCGCCTTCGGCTCGCGTTCCAGCATCAGGGTGACGTTCTGCCCCACTTTCACATCGAGCGCCTTGGCCAGATCAATGCCCAGCACGATGTTGTACGAGCCCGGTGTCAGTGCATTGAAACTGCCCTGCTTCATCTGGCTCGCCACGCTGGAGACGGTGGCTTCCTGCTGCGGCAGCACGCCGCGCACGACGGACGGGCGCATGGTTTCGTCGTTGAGCAGCATGCCCTGGGTTTCCACGAACGGCGACACGGCCTTCACTTGCGCATTGGCGTAGGCGGCGCGCTCCTGCGCCTGCCAATTTGGCATGGAGCCGCTGGTGTCGAATACCTCGACGTGGGCCAGCACCGACATCAAACGGTCGGTGACTTCCTTCTGGAAGCCGTTCATGACGGACAGGACGACGATCAGGGCGGCCACGCCCAGGCCGATGCCGGCCACGGAAATGAGGGAGATGAAGGAAATGAAGCTGTTGCGGCCACTGCGTTTCCCGGCACGCGTATAGCGCACGCCGACCTGCCACTCAAAAGGAAATTGTTTGATGATGCTCATGCGCTCCCGCGACAACGATGATATGCGAGCGCGCAGTGTGCCACATAATGGCCATTTCATGCATGAAACTGTACGTGAAACAGCGCACGCTGGCAGCAAATCTGGCGCCAGCGCCCTATTGCGCCAGCCCGAATACCTGCAGCAGCTGCCCCGCCAGCGCGTACTGGCGCATCTGCGCCAGGGTCAGGCGGTGCAGCTGGTCGATGCGCCGCTGCTGTATCGTGAAGTAGCTGTCGCGCGTCTGGATGATCTGCTGCAGGTTGCGCCGGCCCGCTTCGTACTGGATAGTACCGCCGCGTACGACAAAGGCCATCTTCTTTTCCTGCTCGTCGAGCAGGGCCAGGGTGCGCTGCGCATTGGCGATGCGCGGCAGCGTGCTGGCCAGGTCAGCGCGCGTGCCCTGCTCGGCGCGCGCCACGTCCGCCTCGGCTGCCTGGGCGCGGCTGATGCTCTCGTCGCGCTGCGCCAGGGAGCCGCCGCCGAGCGGAAACTCCCAGCTGACGCCCACCGACCAGCCGCGCTGCTGGATCGTCGATGGCGGCGGCGTGGTCTTGTTGTTGAGCAGATGGCTGACATCGAGGTCGATTTTCGGCGCCAGGGTGGCCGCCACGCTGCGCACGCGCAGCCGGGCCGCTGCCGCCCGCTCGCGCACGGCGCGCAACTGCGCCTGCTGCGTGTCGGCGTTCTCCAAAGCCTGCGCAGGCAGCGGCGCAAACGTAAAGTCGGCAAACTGCGCCACCGGCTCGAAGGCCAGCGCCTCGAGCTTGATCTGCGCGGACAGACGGTCCGTCAGCAAGCCGTCGTGCACCAGCTCCGCGTCCAGTTGCGAGCTTTGCGCCAGTTCGCGGTCCACCTCAGACGATTTCCCCAGCTCCGTCTGGCGCGCCACCTGCTTCACCAGCTGCGTCACGTCGCGCAGCCGTTCCTGCGACTGCAGCAGGCTGCGCTCCAGGCGCTGCATGTCGAAATACGCTTCGGCCAGCTTTTCCGCACTTTCCGCGCGCGCCCGCTGCACGTCGAAGGCGGCGCCCGTCATTTCGCGCTCGGCTGCATCGAGTTCGGCGCGGTCGGCGCCGCCGTTATACACATTCCAGCGCAGACTCGCCTCCACCTCGTGCGTGCGTCGTTCCACGTCCAGCGTCCCATCGAGGTCCTTGCTACGCCCGCGCCTGGCCTGCAGCGCCGCATTCGGGAACAGGCGCGAACGGGCCTGCTTGTAGCGCGCCTCGGTGGTGTCCAGCGCCGCCTGCGCCGCGATGACCTGCGGGTCGCGCGGCACGGCGCGCGCCAGCAGGGCCGGCAAGCCGCGCATGGGCGCTGGCTGGACGGACAAGGTGCCGGGCAGCTGGGCCTGCGCTTCCACCACGATGCTGGCGCACGCCAGCGTGATCAATATCAATATGGCACGCATCAACGCTCCTGCAGGGAAGACTGCAAACCGCGCAACACGGGCTTGAACACGTACTGCAGCACCGAGCGGCGCCCCGTCAGGATGCCCACATCGACCGGCATGCCGGGCGTGACCGGCAGTACCTTGCCATGCGCCGTCAGCTGGCTGCGGTCGGTACTCAGCTGCACTTCAAAATACGGCTCGTTGCGCTCGTCGGGGATGGCGTCGGCCCCCACGCGCACTACTTGTGCCTTCATGCGGCCATAGGTGGTGGCATCATACGCCAGCACGTTCGCCGAGGCGCTCTGTCCCACGTGGATAAAGCCGATGTCGGACGGTTTCACGCGCACGGAAATGAGCACTTCCGAGTCGGCCGGCACGATTTCCAGGATAGGTTTGCCTGGTTGCGCCACGCCGCCCACGGTGGCCACCAGCACGCGGTTGACGACGCCGTCGACGGGCGCCGTCACGTCGCGCCGGCTCACCTGGTCTTGCTGACCCTTGACGGTGCTGGCCAGCGCGGCCGCCTTGGTTTCATATTCGCTACGCTGCGCGCCCCACTGGCCGCGCATGCGCGCTTCCACTTCGCCGGCCTGCGCCTGCGACTCGGCCAGGGTGGCGACCAGGCGCGGCACGGAGCTGCGCAGGCTGTCGAGTTCCGTGCGCTGCTGCTGCACGCGCTGCTGCGCGTTCAGGTAATCGCCGCGCGAACCGGCGCCCTCTTTGAACAACCGCTCTTCGATCGACAGGCTTTCCATGCCGATCTTGAGACCCGTTTCCAGCTGGGCGATGCGGCTATGAGCCTCGGCCAGCTCGCCACGGCGGCGCGTCACGCCTTCGCGCGCGGCCGCCGTGGCGGAGGCGAATTCACGCTGACCATCGTGCCACAACTGCGTTTCCTTGGCGATCAGCTCGGGCGCCTCGCGCTGCCATTCCGGCGCGAACCGGGGCGCGCCGCCCGTCAGCAAGGCGTCGAGGCGCGCCCTGCCCGCCAGGGCCGCCAGGCGGTTCTGCACGCTGGCGCCCAGGTTGGCGTCGTATTGCGCCGTGTCCAGGCGCAGCAGCAAGTCCCCGCGGCGTACCTGCTGGCCAGGCTTGACCAGCATTTCACGCACGATGCCCCCTTCCAGGCTTTGCACTTCCTGCAGATGCGACGGCGGCGTGATGGCACCGCGACCATTCACGGACACGTCGAGCTGGGCGAACGTGGCCCAGGCCAGGGTCAGCACGACCAGCACGGCGATCAGCGCCAGCATATGGATGACGAGCTTGCGTGGCTCGCGTTCCGGGTCCGGGTGCGCCAGCGGCAGCGGACGGGCATTCAAGGCGCTCATACCGCTGCTCCCGTCGTGTTGGCAACGGCGGCGGCCGGCTTGGCGGCCTGGTGTTGGCCTGGATTCTGATCCGCATTTTGGCCCGCGTTTTGACCCGCATGTTGACCCGCATGTTGACCACTAATCACGCGCAAGACTTCATCGCGCGGGCCGTCGGCGACGATGCGGCCTTTGTCGAAGACAATCAGCCGGTCCACCAGCGCCAGCATGGCCATGCGATGCGTGACGAGCACGATAGTCGTGTCCTGCAAGGTGCGCAGGCGGGCGATCAGGCGCTGCTCCGTGGCCGGGTCGAACATGCTGCTCGGTTCATCGAGCAGCAGCACCGGCGGTTTCGCGAGTAGCGCGCGGGCCATGGCGACGGCTTGGCGCTGGCCGCCAGACAAGCGTTCGCCCCGCTCGCCCACTTCCGTCGCCACGCCGTTGGGCAGCTGGGTGATGATGTCGTCCAGGCAAGCCAGGCGGATGGCCTCGAGCAGCCTGGCGTCATCGGGCTGGCTGCGGCCCAATTCGATATTTTCGCGCAAGGTGCCATGGAACAGAGTCACATCCTGCGGCACATAGCCGATCTGACGGCGCAGGCTCAAGGGTTCCAGCTGGGTGCTGGCCAGGTCGTCGAACAGCACGCTGCCGCTTTGCGGGCCGTACTGGTTCAGCAGCAAGCGCAGCAAGGTACTCTTGCCGGAACCGAGCTTGCCGATCACGCCCACCCGTTCGCCAGGACGTATCTGCAGGCTCAGCTTATCCAGCAGCGGCGGCGAGTTCGGGTAGGCGAAGCCCACTTCGCGGAACTCGATGCGCCCGGACAGGGGCGGCGCCTGCAGGCTGGCCGCATCGTCATCCGTGGGCGCTTCCATGATCTTGTTCAGTGCGTGGTATGACAGCTTGGTCTGCTCCCAGCGCATGATCAGGCCCGCGATCTGGCTCACGGGCGCCAGGGCGCGCCCCGTCAGCATGCTCACGGCGATGATCTGGCCCAGGGTCAGCAGGCGTTCGCCCATCAGCAGCGCACCGACGGCCACCACGGCCACGCCGGACAGGGCCAGCACGGCCGTGTTGATGTAATTGACGCGGCTGACGATTTCGCGCGTCTCGACGCTGTTGGCGGCGATGGCCACCGTCAGGCTTTCCCATTTGCGGCGGCTCCACGCCTCGGCGCCCAGCGCCTTGATGGTGTCGAGGCCATTCATGGTTTCAAACAGGTGCGCCGTGCGCTGGCCGCTTTCCTGCATTGATGCTGCCACGTGGCGCGCCAGGGCCGCACGCGAGGCGAAGGCCACCAGCAGCAGGATGGGAATGGCGGCCAGGGGCACCAGCACCAGCCAGCCGCCGACCAAGGCGATGACCAGCAGGAACAGCAGCAGGAAGGGCAAGTCGCCCAGGGTGGTCAGGGTGGTCGAGGCGAAGAATTCGCGCACCGATTCGAAATCGCGCACGGTATTGGCCAGCGTGCCGCCGGACGCGGGGCGGCTGGCCGCGCGCAGGCGCAGGCACTGGGCGAAGATGCTGGACGACAGGGCCACATCCATGCGCCGCGACGCCGTTTCCACCAGTTCGCCGCGCAGCAATCGCATGGCCAATTCAAAACCTGTCAGTCCCACCACGGCGATCGTCAGCACCCACAGGCTGGAAGTGGCGTTGTTGGGGATCACGCGGTCATACACGGCCATCGCGTAGAACGGCACCAGCGCGCTGATGATATTGAGCACCAGGGTGCCCAGCAAGGCCCAGCGAAATACCCAGCGGTTGCGGTTGAAGACATCCCAGAACCAGCGGCCCGCCACCGGCATGCTGTAGAGCAGGCTGCGCTGATCGAAGAACATCACGGGACGCACGGCCACCCAGCGCCCGGCGGGCACTTCCTGCGCCAGCATGGCCGCGTCCAGCCAGGAAGTGCCGGCGATGCCCGGCACATGGCATTCATACTTATCCTCGGCAATGCCCAGCACCACCAGCGCCTGCCCCGCATCATTGAGCAGCAGGGCCGGCATTTCCGTGGGGCGGCGCGGCTTGTCGGTCGGCAGCGGCGTGCCGGCCAGACTGGCATGGCTGAGTGCCTGATCAAGAAAATCGGCAGCGGCCGGGTCGCCATGCGCGCTCACGCTAGCGCGCAGGCGCTCGGCTTGCACGCCGGTGCCAAGAAAACGGGCCAGGAAAACGATGGCGTCGGCAAGCATGTCGGCACAGACGGTGGATGGGGAAGCGTCGACGGTGGCGTGCGAGGCAGAAGGTGGCGTCATGATGAACTCAAGTCCGATCTCAGGCAGTTGCAATGAACAGTGAGAAACTATTGACCAGGCCCCGCGGCAGTGGCCTGCAGAAACATTGTGCCATAGTAATATCGGCCATTCAGGTAAGTGTTGTAAAAATAGAAAACTGCGGCGCGTCGTGAGGGACGCGCCGCAGCAGTGACAGCAAGTTAGCGACTACGACTTCAGAATTGACCGGCCTTGCGACGGCGCGCCATGAAACCCAGCAAGCCCAGGCCGGCAACCAGCATGGCCCAGGTTTGCGCTTCTGGTACCGGCGACACGCTCAGCAGGGTTTGCGAAGCGGGGTTGACGCTGCTCAGGCTGGTGTAGTTGTACAGATTCTTGATGGTGCCGCTACCTGTCGCCACGCCCAGCATGGAGTTTGCTTCGCTCACGACTGCATTGCTCAGGTTCTTGAAGCGCAGATCGCCCGTCAACAGATTGGTGTTGTCATTGTTTAATTCCCACAGGGCCAGCTGGAAGGCGGCGGCGCTGTTGGCGCTGGTCGATACATTCGCGACGGACGAGGCGTAATAGCCCTCGTACAGGCGCTTGACGGAGTCGCTGGCAGCAAAGGCACCGCTGCTGTAGCTGTTCGAGGTGTTGCTCAGCGCGACATGCGGATCGAGGCAAAAGGCCAGGAAGGTGTTGCTGTCATACTTGACCTGCCACAGGGTGGGCGAGATGGCGCTACCGGAGCCGAAGGCGCCGCCGCTGGCCGTAAACAGACTGACACTGTGCGAATCGATGACTTGCAGGTTGGACGCTGCCAGGGCGCTGCCGCTGGCGAGGGCAAAAACAGCCGCGGCGATACTGGCGCGGGCGATCAGGTGCATGGATTTTTTCATTGCGTATTCTCTTTAAAGTGATTGGAGAGCGCCAGCACCACCTGAGGACAGGGGCGACGGCACATATCAGACAGGCGGGTACGGCCTGGTAAAACAGGACATCAGGCAGCCATTTCCTGGGGCTGTGCATTGGCATGCGCCATGGCGCGGCGCAAGACTTCGGCCATTTCGCACTGGGCCTGGGCTTCGGCAGCGGGAGCAGCCGGGGCTGCAGCCACCGTGGCGACGGTCGCATCCTGGCCCAGCGCGGTGTCGAGCGCATGGTCGTCGCGCAGCAGGTCGGCCATGCTCGGCAAGCTGATGCCGGCCTTGGCCGCATCCTTGGCGTCGACGTTGAAATACACGTCCGTCATGTCCACCGTCTTGCCGTCGGCCATGGTGGCGCTGCTACGCTCCAGGTGCAGGTTGTCGTTGGCGTCGAGGAAAGGCAGTTCCGTGTAGGACACGGTCAGACTGGCCACGCCTGCGTCATGCAGCGACATCAGCTCGCCGTCGTCGGTCACGCCATTGCTGTTGGCGTCGCGCCAGATGCGCAATTCGGCAAACTTGTCATCTTTCGCGTCGACCACGCCATCGCCGTTCGAGTCATAGCTGGACAGCTTGGCAAAGCCCGTGCCCTTCTCGTTGCCGCCAAACAGTTCGGAGATGTTGTCGATCTTGCCATTGCCGTTGCTGTCGATGGCCAGCAAGCCGTCCTGGGCGGAGACCCAGCCCGACTGGATGGCGCTGCCCGTGCCCAGCAAGTCGAAGCTGCCGTGGAAATCGGCGCGGGCGATAGTGTGCACGCCGTCGCCATTCAAGTCGATCACGATAGGCGTGATGGCCGCATCCCAGCTCATGTCGTTCTGGCCCGAGGCCAGCTTCAGGATGTCCGTGTAGACCACGTTGGCATAGGAACCATTGCTGTTGACGTCAGAATCGATGTTGTCGTTCGAGCCCACGTTCTTCACGCCCCAGCGCCAGCTATCCATGGCGTAACCGGCGTGATACACGCCCGACTTGTCGAACTTGAGCGAGTAGCTGCCCGGATCGAGGTCGGCAAACTTGTAGTTGCCATTCGAGTTGGTGTAGGTGGTGGCCAGCAATACGCCACTGCCCGAAAACAGCTGCACCTTGATGTTCGCGATGCCCGCCTCATTGCTATCCTGTATGCCGTCATGGTCAGCATCGCGCCACACTTTGTCGCCCAGGCTGGCCTTGCGGTAGATGCCCGCGTCCCAGCTCATGTCGTTCTGGCCGGCGGCCAGGTTGATCAGGCCGGATCGGCCCGTGCTGGTATCGACGTCGGAATCGCTGGCGTCATTGCCGACATTCGCCTTGGTGTAATAGAAGCCCGATGGACGGACGACTTCCACCTTATAGCTGCCGGCGATCAGCTTATCGAAAAGATAATTGCCGCTGGCGTTCGTGGTCGTCGTGGCAATGATCTGGTTGCTGGCATTGAGCAAATTGACTTTCACGCCAGCCACGCCCAGTTCGCCCGCATCTTGCACGCCATTGTAGTTATTGTCTTCCCACACGCGATTGCCGATGCTGCCGGTGACAGGCGCGCACTTGACCAGGCCCGCGTCCCAATCCAGCTGAACGTCGCCCGATTTCACTCCGATCCAGGTGGTGGTGAGGCCGGTGGCAGGGTCGACATCCGAATCGGTGGCGTAGCCGCCTACATCCGGCTTGGTGAAAGTGTAGCCGGCTGGTGGCACGAAACCCAGGAAGTAGTAACCAGGCACCAAATTGCTGAACAAGTAATGTCCGCTGGCATCCGTGGTGGCGCTGGCCACTACGCTACCCGAGGCGTCGAACAGATTGACTTTCACGCCGCCCATACCCGCTTCGCCCGCATCCTGCGTGCCGTTACCGTTGGCGTCAAACCACACACGGTCGCCAATGGCAGCCGTTTTGTACAGGCCGGCATCGAGGTCCTTGTAATTCTGGCCGGCGACAACCGTCACCAGGCCACTCTGGCCCGCTGCATTGATATCGCTGTCGAGCGCATCGTTGCCGCCTGCATCCTTGAGCGTGCTCAGATAACCTGGCGGCGCGACGACGGCGACGGAATACGTGCCTGCATCGACGCTGAAATTGTAATAGCCGCTGGCATCCGTCACGGTCGAACCGATCACGCTGCCAGCCGCATTTTTCAGCTGCACCGTGACGCCGCCGATGCCGGCTTCGCCCGCATCCTGCACGCCGTTCAAGTTGGCGTCATGCCAGACGCGGTCGCCGAGGGTAGCCGGCAGGGCCACGATGCCCGCATCCAGACTGTGGTTGCTGTCGCCGGAAGCAAGCAGCACTTGCGCTGTCTTGCCATCGATGGCGCTGGCGTCGGAATCGCGCTGGTCGTCGCCGCCCTGGTCCTGGCCCGTGAAGGCATAACCGGCAGGCAGGCTGGTCTTGTCAAACTGGACGCTATAGCTACCCGGCTTCAGATTCGTGAACAAATAGTTGCCATTCGCATCCGTGATGAGCGGGCTGCCGACGGCGTTGCCGGACGCATCGAGCAAAGTCACTTTCACGCCGGCCACGCCTGCTTCACCCGCATCTTGCACGCCGTTCTTGTTGGCATCGAACCATACGCGGTCGCCCAGTTCGGCGGCGCGGTACAGGCCAGCATCCAGGCTCAAGTTGGTCTGGCCCGGCGCCAGGGTAACAGGCGCCATATTGCCGGCCGCATCGATATTGCTGTCCTTGGCCGTGTCGCCACCCTGGTTGGCAGCTGTTGCCGTGTAGCCATTCGGCGTGACGACGGTGACGGAATAGGTGCCCGGATTGACGTCGAAATGGTAGGCGCCGTTGGCGTCGGTCGTGGTCGATGCCACCACCGTGCCCGCGCCATCTTTCAATTGCACCACGACATTGGCGATGCCGGCCTCGCCCGCATCCTGCACGCCGTTGGCATTCTTGTCTTCCCAGACGAAGTCGCCCAGGTGGGCCATCGGCACGTTGAAGGTCAGGTAATGCGGAACCAGGCTCAGGTCTTGCGCGTTGCAGCCGGCAGTGCCACCATCGTCGCGCACCTTGAAGCCGAGGTCGAAATTGCCGGCGACCGTCTGGCTCGGCACAAAGA
>NZ_LT607654.1:399053-407686 GCF_900095265.1 Janthinobacterium sp. UMAB-56
ACCTGGCCGGCGGTCGTCGTGTTGGTGATGACGACCGATTTGAAACCATCGTGCTCCACATCATCGTGGAAGCCGAAATCACTTTCGCTGAGCACAACGCTGGAGCCATCGACCAGATTAAAGGTCTTGTCTGCCGCGTCGGGCGCGTCGTTGACGGGATCGATGATCACTTGCAATTCCAGCTGAACGATGTCGCCATTGCCCTTGTCTATCGTCACCTGAATGGTCGAGAAATTGCCGTTGTAATTGGCCGCCCAGTCGCCGGGACGCACATACACGGTGTCTGAGTCCAGCATGCCGAACAGGGGTGTGTTGCTGGTCGATTCCGTATCATCGGGCAACAGAACGGTGAAATTCTTGATGCTCAGCTCGCCTTGTGCCGTGTAGCCGGCCTGTATCAACAAGTCGCGGATGTCAAAGTTCTTGTTAATGTCTTCACACACGTGAACCGTGGTCGACAGATTGTAGGTAGTCATGCGGCCTCCTGGCGATGCGCAACGGTGGCGGCAGGAGTGGAAACGTGGGAGGCCAGGGCGCAATTAGCCTGGCCGCGCAAAGCGGCGAATGTATACATGGGTGGGCTTCCAAGAAAGAAACTTGTTTAAAAAATGAAGCCGGCAGCATCTTGTATACAATTTCGAGGGACACAGAAGCCAAGCGACGCAACCACACGGCAAGGGTATGATTGTCTTTCTGACATTTAAGTTAGCGCAATTATATCGTTTAAATTTGCAAAAGCAAATTGTTTTCCTTAAATAATAAGTAAATTAAGATAAGTTATGTGTTTTTTTGATACCATCCCTGTTCGGCAAAGATTGCATGCCCCTACTCTGGCATGGCCACAATCGCCTACAATCTCGGGATGAATCAACTTACCCTCGTCCTGCCCTTCGCCTTGCCCAATGCCGAACTGGCTGCCGACCTGCTCAAGGTCTTGCAGGCGCCTGCCCTGGCGGCCCTGCTGTCGCGCACCTCCGCTTGCAATTTGGAAACTTTTGATAGTGCCAACCGCCTGCTGCCGCATGAAGCGTGGCTGGCGCACGCGCTGAAGCTGTCGCCTGTGCCCAACGGCGAGGCCGCGCAGGCAGCCTTTGCAGCCGAGGCCATGCGCGGCTACGGCTTGGTGCCGAAAGCGGGCAGGCGCTACTTCCTGCTGCATCCGGCCCACCTGGCCATTGCGCGCAGCCATATCAGCCTGGAGGACTTGCGCCAGCTCAAGCTGAGCGAAACCGATGGCCGCGCCCTGTTCGACATTGCGGCCCCGTATTTCGACGAGATCGGCCAGCCCCTGTCGTATGGCGACGCAGGCACCTGGTTCATGCGCGCCGACGCCTGGAGCGACTTGCAGTGCGCCACGCCGGACGCCGCCACCACGCAAGACCTGTCCGTCTGGATGCCCGAAGGCGAGCACGCGCGCGCCGCGCGCCGCCTGCAAAACGAAGTGCAGATGCTGTGGCATGAGCACCCCGTCAATGCGGCGCGCGAAGAGCGGGGCTTGAAAGCCATCAACTCCTTCTGGCTCTGGGGCGCCAGCCTGGCCACGGCCGCATCTGCACCTGCATCGGCGCGCGGCGCCGCCAGCCTGCATACCAAGGACGCGCCAGGCTGGCTGGCGGCACTGGCGGAACCATCACGGCGCGATGCCAGTCCAAGCAGTGTGCTGGCAGGTCAAGCCGACGCAGTCGTCGTGCTGGGCGGCCTGATCGAAGCGGCGCAGGCGCAGGAGTGGGGCATGTGGCTGCAACAGTTGCAGGCACTGGAAGCAGACTGGTTCGCGCCCCTGCTGGCGGCCGTGAAAGATGGCCGGCTTGGACAGTTGCGCCTGGTGCTGAGCCACCGCGACGCCTGGCTGGCTAGCAGCACCAGCAAGCATGCACAGCGCAAATTCTGGCGCGCGATTACCCTGAACAAGTTGAAAGCATCATGACACGTACCCGCATCGCCACCCGTCCCTGCCCTTACCGCGCATCCGAACTGCTGCGACAGGGTGGCATCCACCCCGTGCTGGCCCGCCTGTACGCCTCGCGCGGCCTGTCCGACGCGCAAGAACTGTCGAGCGAACTGGCGTCCCTGATGCCGCCGTCCGGCTTGCTGCACATTGGCGCAGCCGGCGTCTTCCTGGCCGACGCGATAGCCGCCAGGAAACGCATGGTCATCGTCGCCGACTACGATTGCGACGGCGCCACCGCCTGCGCCGTGGCCATTCGCGGCTTGCGCGCCATGGGCGCCGACGTCGATTTCATCGTGCCCAACCGTTTTGAATACGGCTACGGCCTGACGCCGGAAATCGTCGAACTGACGGCGCGTGAAAAGTCCCCGGACATCATCATCACCGTCGACAACGGCATCGCCAGCATCGATGGCGTGGCCGAGGCCAACCGGCGCGGCATCCAGGTGGTCGTCACCGACCACCATTTGCCGGCCGACACCCTGCCCGACGCAGCCGTCATCGTCAATCCGAACCAGCCCGCCTGCGGTTTCCCCAGCAAGCACCTGGCGGGCGTGGGCGTGGTGTTTTACGTCTTGCTGGCCCTGCGCGCCGAAATGCGCCGGCGCGGCATCTTTGATGCGCAAACGCAACCCAAGCTCGATAACCTGCTCGACCTGGTCGCGCTGGGCACGGTGGCCGACGTGGTGCGCCTCGATACGAACAACCGCATCCTCGTCGCGCAAGGCTTGAAACGCATGCGCAAGGGCAATATGCACGCGGGCGTGGCCGCCCTGTTCCGCGTGGCGGGCCGCGAAGCGCGCAGCGCCACGCCGTTCGACCTGGGCTTCGCGCTGGGACCGCGCCTGAATGCGGCAGGCCGCCTGCAAGACATGTCGCTGGGCATCGAATGCCTGATCACGGACGATGAAGGCCGTGCCTGGGCGCTGGCGCAGCAACTCAACGACATCAATCTGAAACGCCGCGAAATCGAGGCGGAAATGCAAGATACGGCCTTGCTGCACCTCGACGATTTCGAACCGGCCAACAGCAGCACCATCAGCGTCTTCGATGCATCCTGGCACCAGGGCGTGATCGGCATCGTTGCCTCGCGCCTGAAGGAAAAGTTTTATCGCCCGACCATCACGTTCGCGCCGGGCGCGGACGGCTGGATCAAGGGTTCGGGCCGCTCGATTCCCGGTTTTCACTTGCGCGACGCGCTCGATCTGGTCTCGAAACGGGCACCGAGCCTGATCGACAAGTTCGGCGGCCACGCCATGGCAGCGGGCTTGACCATCCGCGCCGACGCCTTCGAGGCGTTTAGCCAGGCTTTCGAAGCGGTGGGCCAGGCCTGGCTCAGCCAGCAGCAGCTGGAAAGAGTCGTGGAAACGGACGGCCCGCTGGAAGACGCCTACTACACGACGGCCTTCATCGAACTGATGGATGGGCAAGTGTGGGGCCAGGGCTTCGCCCCGCCCGTCTTCTGTGACGAATTCCGCGTCGTCAGCCAGCGCATCCTCAAAGAGCGCCATTTGAAACTGCTGCTGGAAAAGAACGGCGTGCGCTTCGACGCCATCTGGTTCGGCCACACGGACGCCCTGGGCGAACGCACGAGGGTCGCCTTCCGGCTCGATGCGAATGAATACAATGGCACGACGAAGGTGCAGCTCATGGTGGAGCATGCAGAGCCTGTCTGACGGCACTTGCCCAAACCCATGGGCCACCTTCATGACACATTCCACGCCATGTTGACCGGCCTGAACCACCTCACCCTGTCCGTGAGCGACCTGGCGCGCAGCGTCGACTTTTACCGCAACACCTTGGGCCTGCGCCTGCATGCGCGCTGGGACAGGGGGGCGTATCTGTCGGCAGGGGATTTGTGGCTGTGCCTGTCGCTGGATGCGGGGGTAGCGGGCGCCATGGATGGCCGCTACACGCACTATGCCTTTTCCATCTCGCAACAAGACTTCCCCGCCTTTGCCGCCCGGCTGCGCGCCAGCGGCGTGCCAGAATGGCAGCAGAACCGCAGCGCCGGCGATTCCCTGTATTTTCTCGATCCGGATGGCCACCAGCTGGAAGCCCATGCGGGCAGCCTGGCGCAGCGGCTGGCGGCCTGCCGCG
The DNA here is from genome assembly GCF_900095265.1 of Janthinobacterium sp. UMAB-56. Classification (GTDB taxonomy): domain Bacteria; phylum Pseudomonadota; class Gammaproteobacteria; order Burkholderiales; family Burkholderiaceae_D; genus Janthinobacterium. The sequence continues at coordinate 403,102 of NZ_LT607654.1, forward strand.
CAGCGCCGTATTCAGGCATGGCGTTCGAGGATTGATGCTTGAAACAGCCTATTTCATCAATTCGCCTGATCAAGCTGGCAAGATTTCCTCCTGGAAAAGGCGAATACGCTATCTATATATCAACGGGGCGCAGCGGGACTCACGTCCTGGCGCGCCCCGTTTTTCCTGCGCGCGGCCCTTGCAATGAATCCTAAAAAGGAGTATATCTAGTCCATAAACGGAGTTTTATCGGAGGAGTACCATGAATCTCGCCTACGCCTATCCCAAGAGCCGCTTCGAGCCGGCCGTGCTCGTCGACCTGAATGCCAAAGCCGAGCGCGAACGCCTGTCGCAAGCGGCACTGAAGGGATTTTTCAAGCTGGCCGCCGCCTGGAAGTTGCGCGACGACGATGCCCGCGAATTGCTGGGCGGCCTGTCCAGCAGCGCCTATTACGAGTGGAAGAAGCACCCGGACCGCGTGCTGGAAGTGGACCGCATCACGCGCATTTCCTACTTGCTGGGCATCTACAAGGCCTTGCACATCCTGTACGGCGACAAGCTGGCCGACGCATGGGTGAGCTTGCCCAATAAAAATCCCGTGTTTGGTGGCCGCACGCCCCTGTCGCAGATGCTGGCCGGCGGCTTGCTGGCCATGCAGACGGTGCGCAAGCTGCTCGATGCGCGCCGCGGAGGGCTGTAATCGTGCCCGCCGCGCCGAATGACGAACTGCCGCCGCTGGCCGCCCTGCGCCAGATCGACACTTGCCGTCTGATCCCCTCGCGCTTCGCCGACATGGAAGACTCCGTGCTGGCGCCCCTGGCCGAGGACGACGCTCACCTGCGCGAGCTGTTTGAACTCGATAACGCCACCAACGCGCGCCTGGTGGCCGAGTATGGCGGCGCGCCAGGAATTGGCGTGGACGAGCTGGTATTTGGCGTGCCAAACTTCCGCATCATCAACGCCGCCTACACCTACGCCCGGCCGGAAGGGGCGCGTTTCAACGATGGCGAGCGGGGTGCCTGGTATTGTGCCTTCGACATGCCAACGGCGCTGGCCGAGATCATTTTCCATAAAACCGTGGAATACCAGGAAATCGACTATTTCGACGACAGCGTCAGCTACCAGTCGCTGCTGGCCGATTTCTCCGCCAGCTTCCACGACCTGCGCGGCCAGGAGCGCTACCAGGCTTGCCTGGACCCGGCCAGTTACATCGCCTCGCAAGAGCTGGCCGCCATCCTGCTTGAATCAGGCTCCATGGGCGTGATCTTCCCCAGCGTACGGCACGCCAGCGGCACCAACCTGGCCTGTTTCCGCCCTGCCCTGGTGGGCAATGTTCGCAAAGGGGCCGCCTATCGGTTAACATGGCAGGGAACGCCGACGCCGCGCGTGGAAGCCGTGTAAGGCAAGCCAGCCGCGCGCAATGGCACCCGACTCACCGAACATTGATATTTCGCATGCAAACCAATCCTGAAAAAGACACCGAACTGCGCCTCAAAGTGAACAGCGAAACGGCCCGCCTGGCCTGGAGCGAACTGGAAAAGCACTTCGCCCAGGGCAACGTCGTCTGGGTCGCCAATGAGCTCGACCTGGTCGAAGTGGCAGTGCGCATCTCGCACGACGACAAGGCGACCATCGCGCAATGGATGGCCGATGTCAAAGTGGCCAAAGTGTCTGACCAGCAGGCGCTGGACTGGCAAGCCGCCGACGCGGCACTGTGGGCTGTCGTCGTCAGCCCGTTCATCCTGGTGCAGCAGGAAAAGCCCACCAGACACTGATGCTTACAGGCTGCGCTCGAACATCAGGCGCAGCGACGCGCTGCCATCGAGGCTCGTCAGGCTGTCGCTGCGGCCCACCTCATCGACATAGGATAGCCCTTGCTCCTGCTGCTGATGCAGCAAATTGGCCGCCGACAGGCGCACCCGCGTTTTCGCGTCCGGCTGCCACAGCGCATACGCGTCGAGAGTGCGCCGCACGCCCGCATGGCTGCTGGCGTGCGCGTCGAGCCGCGCCAGGCCGCCCGTCTGCACATGCAGATTGCCGCCCATGCTCATCCCCGGCGAGAGCCGGTAATCGAGTCCCAGGTTGAGCGTGGCCGGCACCTGACTGGCCAGACGGTTGCCGGGACCCGGCACGGCGGCGACGCTGGACCAGTTGCGCCCCGCATTGGCGCGCACGTCGATATCGGGCGCCTGCGCCCACCAGGTCCGCACGGGGAATTTCACATCCATTTCGATGCCGCGCAGCGTGGCAGTGCCATTGTTGAACGGGCTGGCGGTCCAGATGCCACCGTGCTGGAACAAACGCTGCACGGTGACGTCGCTGATGCGCCGCGCGTATGCCGACAGGCTGGCCACGCCGCTCTTGCCAAAATAGCTCTCCCAGGCAGCGTCCAGCCCCCACGCCAGTTCCGGGCGCAGGTCGGGATTGCCCTGGAAATCGGGATTATTGGCGCCGTTGCCATTATTGACGGTATAGCGGCGCGGCACCAGGTTGCGCGTGGTGGGTGCCTTGTAGGTGCGCGCCAGCGCCAGGCGCAGCTGGTCGCGTTCCTGCTGCGGCGGTTTCCACAGCAACTGTGCCACGGGACTCCAGACGCCGGCCCGCGTACGCACTTCGCTCAGGGTGCGGCCCTCGGTCGCCGTCTGCAAACCTTCCCAGCGCACGCCTGCATACATTTGCAGGCGCGGCGTCAGGTCCCATTCATCCTGCACATACAGTGCCAGGCGCCGCACGTCAGCCGTGTAGTCTTCATCGAGCGCGTACGGCGCGCCACCGGCAAGGTACGTGTCGCGCTGGCGGCGCGATTCGCTGCGGCGTATCAGGCTGCCATCCCAGCCCACGCTCAGCGCATGCCCGCCGCCCAGCCGGCCCAGGTATTTGCCGCTGCTGTTGACGCTGTCGTCGATGGCATCGGACACGACGCCGCGCAGCAGCAGGGGCGTGCCATCGGCCGCCGCGCCATGGAACGCGTAATCCGTATCGCGCCGGTTGTGGTTGGCGCCCAGCCTGGCCGTCAGCTTGCCCGCCGTTCCCAGCGCGTGCGCCCAGTTCACGTCGTTGCGCGCCGAAAACACGCTCGCTTGCGAAGTGGCGCCATTGCGCGGATACGCCGTAGGCATGCCCAGCCAGGCCGTTTCGCTGGCCACGCCGTCAAACCCCGTGCGGTACCAGTCCAGCAGGCCTTGCCAGGTAATGGTATCGCCATTATCCAGGGTCCAGTGCAGGCGCGGCGTCAGGCTGGCCTTGTTGACGGAGGAGGCATTGCGCGTGCGCGTGGCGCGCCGCGCCAGCAGCGTGCCGGCCGGATCGGACGCTGTTTCAATCGTCCTTCCCGCCACGTCATCGGCCGTGCGCTCCAGCGCGCCCGTCAGTGCATAGGCGAAACCGGGCAGCTTATCCGCCACGCGCAGGGACGCGGCAGGCTGCCAGCGCCCGTCGCCCCGGCCCGCGCCCAGTTTCCATTCGCGCTCGGCGCCGCTGGCGCCCTTGCGCAAGACGACATTGATGCTGCCGGCGACGGCTTGCATGCTGTATTCGGCCGTCGCGCTGCGTAAAATCTCGATGCGCTCGATCATCTCAGGGGCAACCGACTCGATGGAAAATCCGGGTGGCGCGGGGTCGCCGTTGATCAGCATTTGCGTGTAGCCGGCGCCCAGGCCGCGCAAGCGCACCTCGCCGCCGACGACGGAGACGCCGGGTTGGCGTTTCAGTACGGCCGCCAGGCTGCTGTCGCCATACTGGACCAGGTCGTCGCGGCTGACGATGATCTTCGCGGCCGTACCGTCGCGCCGCTGCAGCACGCCGCTGGCGGCCGAAATTTCCACTTTCTGCAGCGGCGCATCCTCGGCGCAGGCAGCAGTGGGCAAAAGCAGCATAGGCAGAAAAAGGAAGGGAAAAGTCGGACTGGCGCTGCGCATGATGCCTTTTCTACACTGCGAAAATGAAGCGCGCAGTGTAGCGGATTTGACTAGTTAGAACCAGCTTGGCGATACACGCCTGCGGCAGGCAGTGTATACGAAGGCAATACCAATCGGTTAACATGGCGGCCACCCATTGATAAACAACTGATTGCACATGCAAACCAAGCCGCATCCCCCTCTCCTTCGCCTGCGCACGCTTATCACTACGGAAGCCCTCGAACGCATGGCGCCCGAACTGGAAGCAGCGTTTCACGCCAGGCTGCTGGCGAACAGGGTACGCGGCGGCGTCGAGCAACGCTTGCAGGCCAGCGAGCGGCAGATGCAGCAGGCGTTTGCGCAGGCGCCCAGACTCCATGCCGTCATGGTGTGGGGCAGCGTGATCGGCCTGGTGACGGCACTGGCCTTTGCCGCTAGCGGCGGCCTGCTTGTGCACGGGGTTCGGCTGGACCTCGTTTGCCTGGTTTTTTCCGGACTGATCTTTGCCTTGCTGGTGCTGGTGCAGCGCGTGATCCGCTGGCAGCAGTTGCCGTGGGAATGGCTCTGGCGCACGCTGGCACGGCGCCTGGTCACCCAACAGCTGAAAAGCGCGCGCGCACTGGCGCCGTTCGAGGCGCAGTACGATATTGATGATCTCGGTGACAAAGGCAAGACAGTCACCTATACACGCATCACAAAGTCCACCACCA
>NZ_LT607654.1:407750-474164 GCF_900095265.1 Janthinobacterium sp. UMAB-56
TCTCTTCTTCGAGCCCGCCCCTTCCATGCACAGCGTACTGCTGCTGCATACACGCGATGCGCGGCTCGAGGAAATGTTTACTCAGTGCCCGCCGCCCAGGTAAGCCGCAATCCCCTTCGAATCGGTCTTGAGGCTTTCGGACGGCCCAGTGCGACCGGCCACGGTGTGGAGGGGAACAACTGCGCGCGCCGGGCTGAAATGAACGCTGTTCTTGCCTTGTCAGCAACAGCATTCACCGGGACGTGAAAAGCCATCCCATGGGCGGCCCGTGCGCTGACCAGGACAGCTTGGCGCCGCTTGCCGGCGCGGGCCTTCGCCGCCGGCTCCTTATCGTAGTCGTCGCGGCAATCCATGCCACGGCATAGCAGGGCCGGCGCCAGCGCCAGCGCCAGCGCCAGCGCCAGCCACTGGCACATCAAGGTGGAGCCCGCGCGCGGCAAGCCGCTCACGCGGATCACTCACGCAGCGGCACTCACACTGTGAGCGCGGTTAGCGCATGCTTACTCGCTTTCGATGCTGGTGTTGCCAGCGGCCGAAGGCAGTCGCAAGCCCGTATCGACCACGGTCAGGCGCAAGCCAGGCAAGACATTGCTGTTCACCGATGCCGTCGTCATCACCACCGGCGTGCTGCCCTGCCGCGGCTGACCGCCCTCCAGCGCCACCTGCACCGCGTCTTCCTTGCTGGTCACGGTTTCGCCTTTCGCCACGACATCGGCCTGCACCATATTGCCCTGTGATGGTGCCACATTGACCATCGCGACCACGCTGGCCACCGCGTTTTGCTGCGCTTCGGTCGGATTGACAGTCAGCACGCCCGGCGTGTACGTCAACGCATAGTTGGTCGACGTCTGGCCGGCCGCCGACACCAGATAGCGGCCCGATGGCGTAGCGGTGGTGGCTGGCGTGCTGAACGCCAGATTGCCGCTGACCTCGTTCGCCAGCGTGTCGTTGCCCAGCAAGCCCGTGTAGCTGGCCGTGAAGGCCGGATTGAGACCGCCCTGGTCTTTCTCGGCATCGTTCACCTTCACCCCCATGGCCGCCTGCGTGATGCTGGCCGTGGTGGTCGCCGTGGCGTTGACCGTGTAATTGCCGGCGTCCGTACCGCTGAGCGCAATGCCGTTCACCGTCACCGTTTTGTTGGCGCCAGCGTTCTTGTCGGCAAAGCTGGCGCCGCTATTACTGATAGTCAGCACATCGCCGGCGATACGGTTATCCGCCAGGGTCACGCTGGCGTTGGTGCTGGTGTCATACACACGCGGCGCGGCACCCGTGGCTCGCACCAGCAGGCTGGCCGGCGTGATGCTGGCCGTCAAGCCGGTCGGGTTGCTGACCGTATAGTTGCTGGCCAGGCCGGTGATGGTGTCGACCAGGCTCGTGCCCGTCACCGTCACCGCTTTGGCGGTAGCCGCGTTCTTGTCGGCAAACGTCGCCGTCTGGCCACCGATGCCCAGGCTTTCGCCCGCCACCAGGCCGCTCAGGGCGCCACCGGACAATTGCGCCGCCGTATTGCCGTCGTAGACCTTGTTGCCGGCCAGCTGGCCGGTCACCGTCAAGGCCTTGGCCGTGATGCTGGCCGTCAAGCCGGTCGGGTTGCTGACCGTGTAATTGCTGGCCAGGCCCCCGTTGGCGCCATTCGACAAGGTACCGCCGGTGATGCTGACGGCCTTGCCGCTGCCGGCATTCTTATCAAGAAACGCACCGGCCATGCTCGCCAGGCTGACCGTTTCCGAACCGACAAAGCCGCTCAGGGTGCCGCCCGTGATGGTCGCATCGAGCGCGCCATCATAGGTTTTGTCAACCGCCAGCGCGCCGGTGACGCTCAATGCTTTTTGCGTGATGGAACCCGTCACATTGGCCGGAATGGTCACGCTGTAATTGCTGGCCAGGCCAGTACCGTCAGCCAGGCTGACGCCCGACACCGTCACCGCCTTGCCATTGCCAGCGTTCTCGTCGGCGAACACGCCGCTGCCGCCCGAGACCACCAGCGTCTCGCCCGTTACCAGGCCCGTCAAACTCCCGCCAGCCAGGAGCGCGGCCTTCGTGCCGTCATAGGCGCGCGTACCGGCCGTCATGCCCGATACCGTCAAGGCTTTCGGCGTGATACTGGCGATCAGGCCGGTCGGGTTGCTGATCGTGTAGTTGGCCGCCAGGCCGCCATTGCCGCCGTTGACCAGGGTTGAACCGGTCGCCGTCACCGTCTTGCCGGTGCCAGCGTCCTTGGTATCGAAGCTGGCGCTCAAGCCCGTCACGCCCAGGGTTTCCATGCCGACCAGGCCGCTGATCGAGCCGCCCGACAAGGTCGCCTTGGTGCTGCCGTCATAGACTTTGTTGACGGCCGACATGCCGGTAATCGTCAGCGCCTTCGGCGTGATGGTGCCGCTGCCAGACGCGGTGGTGCTGGCCAGCGTGTAGTTGGCTGCGTCAAGGCCGCCCAGGGTAAGGAAGGAGATCGTCACGGCCTTGCCGGTGCCGGCGTTCTTGTCGCTGAACGCGGCCTTGGTGGCGCCGATGGCCAGGCTGTCGCCGTTCACCATGCCATTGAAAGTGGCCGTGGCCGTAGCGAAGGTGACGGAAGTGCCGCCGTCATAGACCTTGCTGTCGGCCACCACATTGGTCACCGAGCTGATGGTGGCCTGGCTGATATTGGCCGTCACGCCGGTCGGGTTGCTGATCGTGTAGTTGCTGATCAGGCCGCCGTTGCTGCCACTGGTCAAGGTCGCGCCGCTGATGGTGACGGCCTTGGCGGTACCGACGTTCTTGTCGGCAAACGCCCCGGACATGCCGCCCACGCCGACGCCTTCCGAACCAACCAGGCCGCCGACGATCACGGAACCGGCAAGGCTGACAGTGGTGTCGCCGTTATACACCCGGTTGGTGGCCGTCACGCCGCTGATCGTCAGCGCTTTTTTCGTGATGTCGCCCGTCACGCCAGTCGGATTGGACAGCGAATAATTGCTCGCCAGGCCGCTGCCGTCGACCAGGGTGGTGCCGGTAACGGTCACGGCCTTGCCGGTGCCGGCGTCCTTGTCGTTGAAGGTGCCCGTCTGGCCGGACACGCTCAATGTTTCCCCGATAACCAGGCCGCTCAGGGTGCCGCCGGTCAGGCTGGCCTTGGTATTGCCGTCATACGCCTTGGCGCTGACCGTCACGCCGTTCAGCGTCAGTGCTTTGGGCGTGATGCTGGCGCTCAGGCCCGTCACCGCGCCGACCATGTAATTGCTGGCCAGGCCGCCGCCAGTACCATCGGAGAGCGCGCCGCCCGTCACCGTCACGGCCTTGCCGGTGGCCACGTTCTTGTCGTCAAAGACGCCGGTGAGGCTGGACAGGCCCAGCGTTTCCGAACCGAGCAGGCCCAACAGGGTGCCGCCGCTGACGGTGGCCGCCGTGCTTCCATCGTAGACCTTGTCGCTGGCGGTCGCGCCGGTCACCGTCAGCGCCTTGCGCGTGATATTGCCGGTCACGCCGGTGGCATTGCTGACGGTATAGTTGCTGGCAAGGCCAGAACCATCACCCAGAGTGGCGCCGGTCACCGTCACCACCTTGCCGTTGCCCGCGTTCTGGTCATTGAATGTGCCGCTCTGGCCGGACAGGCTCAGGGTTTCGCCGATCACCAGGCCATTCAGGGTACCGCCCGAAATGGTCGCCTTGGTGCTGCCGTCGTAGCTCTTGCTGGCAACGCTTACGCCGCTGACCGTCAAGGCTTTTTGTGTGATATCGGCCGACAGGCCCGTCACGCCACCGACCGTGTAGTTGCTGGCCAGGCCGCCGTTAGCGCCGTCGGACAAGCTGCCGCCGGTGACCGTCACCGCCTTGCCATTGCCAGCGTTCTGGTCGGCGAAAGTGCCCGACAGCGCACCCAGGTTGAGCAATTCGCCGTTGATCATGCCGCTCAAGGTGCCGCCCGTAATCGCCGCCGCATTGGTGCCGTCATAGGTCTTGTTGCCAGCCACGGCGTCGGACACTGTCAATGCCTTGGGCGTGATGGCGCCGCTGCCACTGCCACTGCCAGCGGTCAAGTTGTAGTTGGCCGCGTCCGTGCCGCCCAAGGTAAGGCCGCTGGCGGTGACGGTCTTGCCGTTGCCAGCATTCTTGTCGGCAAACGCGGCGGTGGTGGCGCTGACGGTCAAGACGTCGCCATAGAACATGCCGCCAAAGGTGGCGACGGCATTGCTGACGGCGGCGAAGGTAGAAGCGTCATACTCCTTGCTGTCGGCCACGATGTTGCTGACAGTATTGATGGTGGCCTGGGTGATATTGGCCGTTAAGCCGGTCGGATTGCCGACCGTATAATTGCTGGCCAGGCCGGCGCCGTCGGCCAGCATAGCGCCGCTGATGGTCACCACCTTGCCGGTAGCGGCGTTCTTGTCGGCAAACACGCCCGACAGGCCGGACAGGCCCAGCGTTTCCGAGCCGACCAGACCGCTCAATACGCCGCCGCTGACGGTGGCCTTGGTGTTGCCGTCATAGTCTTTGTTGCCGGCCGTCGCACCCATCACTGTCAGCGCCTTGGGCGTGATGTCGGCCGTCACGCCGGTCGGATTGGTCACCGAATAATTGCTGGCCAGGTTAGCACCGTTGACCAGCGTGATGCCGCTCACGGTCACGCTCTTGCCGGTGCCGGCGTTCTGGTCGGTAAACGCGCCGGCCTGGCCGGAGAAGCTCACGGTTTCCCCGGCCACCAGGCCATTCAAGGTGCCGCCCGTCAGACTGGCCTTGGTGTTGCCGTCATAGACCTTGGCGCTGGCCGTCATGCCGCTCACGGTCACAGCCCTCTTGTCGATGGTCACGGTGCCCGCGCCGTAGCTGATGATATAGCCGCGCTGGCCGGAATACAGGCCACCGGCGGTAGTGGCGTAAGTGCCGACGTTGACGGCGTTGCCTGCAGCGCCCGTGTTCAACGTGCCCAGCAGCGATGCATAGGCGACAGGCCTGCTGGCGGTGACGCCAGAGGCCGTAAAGGTGCTGGTGCCGTCATAGGTCTTGCTATTGTTCGCGGCAAAGTTGACCTGCAGCGGCGTCATGAAAGCGCGCAGCAAGGGGTAGGTATTGGTGTCGTAGATGATCCATGTATTGGCCTGGTCCCAGGTCGCTGCGGTGTAGGTGGCCAGCGATTTCATTTGCGCGGTGGTCAAACCCGTGCCAGCGGCACTGGTGGCCTGCCCGCTGGTGCTGGTGTCCCAGAAGTTGCCGGTGGCGCTAGCAGTACTGGTGCCCGCCAGGCCGCCCGTACTGCTGCTGCCCGTGACCGCCCCGGTGGCGTAGTTCTTGGTCAAGGCGCCGGAGTTGACGCCGACCAGGCCACCCACCGTGTTGGAGCCGTCCACGGCGCCCGAGGCGTAGCTGTTGCTGACAGTACCGCTGTTGTTGCCGACCAGGCCGCCCGTGTTGACGGTGCCGGTCACGCTCATGGTGCTGTAACTGCCGCTGATGGTGCCGGCATTGTTGCCGACCAACGTACCGGTATCTTTGGCGCCGTTGACGCTGCCGCCGTCCAGGCCCACGTCGCGGATCACCGCCGTGCCGGAGGTGGCGCCGAACAGGCCGGTATTGTCGATGCCCGGGCGGTTCAGCACCAGGCCGGAAATGACATGGGCGGCACCGTCGAAGGTGCCGGTGAATGGCGCCGCCGTGCTGGCGCCGACCGGCACGAACGTGGCGCCATTCCAGACGTCGCCCGGGGTGCCGGTGGCCGCCGCATTGAGATCGCGGGCCAGCGTGTAATTGCCGGCCAGGTCCATCGCCATCAATTGCAATTGATGCGGCGATTTGATGGTGGTACTGTACTCGGAAGACAACATCGGTCCGGTGGCGCCTGTCGCATTGCCAGCGCCGTTGAGCGTGCCGTCGGTATTGACGATGACCCAGTTGTTGCCCGACTGGCCGGTGGCGGTCGTGAAACTGAAGTTGTCGAAGCTGGCGCCCGTGCGCATTTGTGTCGCGCTCAGGCCGCTCACCTTGGTGACCGATCCAGTGCCGTCGCCGATGGCGGAAACTGTGTTGACGGTGGAATTGAAGTAGCCGCCGGTGATCGTCGCGGATGCGTTGTTGAAGCCGATGACGCCGCCTGCCACCGTGTTGCCGGCGACGTTGCCGGTCAGCGTGACGACGCCGGAAGAATAGACATTGGTGACCGCGCCGGCCGCAGTGTTCGTGCCGTTGACGCCGACCACGCCGCCCACCGAGCCCGTGGCGGCCGTGACGTCGCCGGTCGCGTAACTGTTGCTGATCGACGAAAGGTTATTGCCGACCAGTCCACCCGTCGACACGGCGGCGCTTGCAAGGCCGCCCTGGCCCAGGCCCGTCACCGTGCCGGTGGCATAGCTGTTGTTGATCTGCGACCCGGCGCTGGTCCAGCCCACGAGGCCGCCGACATGGCCGCTGCCCGACACGGCGCCGGTGCTGAAGCTGTCGTTGATCAGGGCACCCGAATCACGGTTGCTGGCCACCAGGCCGCCGGCGTCGATGCCGACCGATACTGCGCCCGTATTGAAACTGTTGGTAATGGCGCCGTAATTGAAGCCGACCAGGCCGCCACCGCTATGCTTGGCGGTAGCGGTGACGGCGCCCGTATTGTAGCTGTCGGTGATCTTGCTGTTCTTGTTGGCTTGGCCCACCAGGCCGCCAATCGCGGTCGGGAGCGTCGCGTTGGTGACGCTGATCGTGGCGGAGCTGCTGCTGTTGCGGATGGTGCCGCTGTTTAAGCCGACCAGGCCGCCGATATACGCATAGCCCGGGGTGCTCAGGCTACCGGTCACATAGGCATTATTGATCAAGCCGCTATTGTTACCTGCCACCCCTGCCACATTACCATAGGAACCAACGGTCGGCCCGCTGGAACTCAGGCTGACGTCGAGCATGCCGACATTGCGGATCTGCGCCGCCGTACCGGTCGTACCGAACAGGGCGGCCGAGAAGTTGCTCGTGCTGATGTTACTGGTCAAGCCGGTAATCACGTGGCCCAGCCCCTCGAACTGCCCCGTAAATGGCACACCATTGGCGCCGACCGCATTGAAACCGGTGGCGCCCCATATGGCTGTGTTCGACGTGGCGCTAGCGTCGATATTCGCCCCCAGCGCATAGTAGCCCGACATGTCCTTACGCATGCCTTGCAAATCGGTGCCGGTGAAGCTGTCGGCCGCGCCCAGGCTGGTGATCATCGTATAGACCTTGGTGGCGCCGTCACTGCCCTGCTTGGTGCTGAAACTATTGCCCGAGGGCAGATTGACCTCGGCCTTGATCGTGATATGCGAGGCATTGCTCGCCGCGACGGCGCTCTGGCCATATTCGAGCGCCAGGCTGGCCGTGCCGGTGCCGGTCATCGGCTTGTTGATGTTGATATTATTTTGCGCGGTCAGGGTCAGCTTGTTGGCCGACCAGGCAATCGCTTCGTTGACATTCACGTCGCCGGCCGTACCGACAGTGCCGTCGGTGCTAATGATCTGCACCGAGCCATTGGCCAGACTGTTCATCAAGTCGGTACCCGTCATATTGCCGCCGGACGCGGCAATCGTGAAGTCGACCGGGTCGATCAGCCAGCTACCGGACAGGCCGTTGGCCGCCTTGGTCGTCACATTGATGCCCCTGGCAAGGTTCACATGCGCGGCCGAGGTATCGATGAAGCCGCCGCGGCTGCCAACCTCGCCCGCCGGCGCGCTGGCGTCCAGGGTGCCGCCCGCATTGACCGTACCGGTCTGCATGTCGCCCAGCAATTTGATCGTGCCGCCGCGCGTGTCTATCGTGTGCGCCTCGATCACGCCCGTGTTGTTGACGACGGTTTTCAAGAGCTCACCCGCCGCCTGCGCCGTCAAGACCACGCTGCCGCCATCGGCCTTGAGCATCCCGCCGTTCTTCACCAGCGCGCCCACGGCACCCTGGTCCACCGCCACGTTCAGCAAGCCGTCGCCCGCCACGTCCAGGGTGATGGCGCGGCCCGCCGCCAGGGCCACCGAGCCCAGGCGTGCCTGGATCGTGCCCTCGTTCGACACGTTGGCGCCCAGCAAGGCCACATAGCCGCCTGGCGCGCTGATGCTGCCCTGGTTCAGGACTTTACCCGTGCCATTGCCGGCAAATTGGTACTTGCCGGCCATGAAGTCGCTATTGGAAATGTCCAGGGTCGAGGCCACCAGGCCCGCCGTGTTGACGGACGCGCCCTGGCCGAACAGCACGCCGTTCGGGTTGACAATGAACACCTTGCCATTGGCCGACAGGTTGCCGAGGATGCTCGTGCCGTCGCTGCCCAGCACGCGGTTCAAGGCCACGGCATTGCTGTTCGGCTGCACGAATTGCACCGACTCGCCCTTGTTGATATTGAAGTTGGCCCAGTTGATGACCGCATTCTGGCTGCCCTGCCTGATCACCGTCGAACCCGGCGTGCCGTTAATCGTTGCCTGCCCCGCCACCACCGTGCCGCCCACCGGCCCCGCCAGGGCCAGCGAGCCGTAACCGAGCATCAGCGCCGCCGCCATGCTGGTCAAGGCGAAATGCGCCCCGCCCCCGCTGCATCCTGGCATCGAGCGCTTGCCGGCGGATTTGACGTTTTCGGAAACGGCGGCATAGGCGCCGGTGGCCTGGTTCCAGATGGAGCGGTAGATGCGGTTCATGGCGGGTCCTGACTTGGTGATCGTTGTTTTTTAGAAGTACTTGACGGCTTGCAGCCAGAAGCGGCCGGCGGAATCCGGTGCAGAGGTCGCCTTGGCGTTGCCCAGCTTGTGCGCGTAATACGCCTTCAGGACGAGCGCATTGGCGCCCGTCCACGTGACGCCCACGCCGGCGCCGCTCAGGGTGCGGCGGTTCTCGCCGACGCTCCAGGCGTCGCGGTTCAGCTTGACGCTGCCCGTGTCGGCAAAGGCCAGCACTTGCAACTGGCCGGGAAAGGCAGTGAAAGCCGTCACGTTCTGGCGCAGTTCCAGGTTCAGCACGTAACCCTGGTCGCCATATGCCTCGCCGCCCGGATAGGCGCGCACGCCGCCCATGCCGCCGATGCCCATTTTTTCAGAGACATCGAGATTTTTCGACGCCGCCTGGCCGCTGAGGGTGCAGAACAAGCTCGTCTCGCCGCCCAGGCTTTGCACGCGCGCCGCGTTGAAGGCGAGCTTGTTGAAGTGGCCGTTGCTCTTCACCGTCAACTGGTCGATCAGCAAGGCGAGCGGCGTCTCGATCTCGATCTTGCCCGTGGTGTAGGTCAGCGAATACGTGCTCACGCCACCGCCGCCCCAGCCATCCTTGGCGTCGCCGTTCAGGTTCAGCATCCACACCCTGGCCGTCTTGTCGTTGACACTGCCCGTCGATTCCGTGCGGTCCTGGAAGGTCTTGTCGTCATAGCTGACCTGCGCATACAAATTGCTGCTGCGCGAGCGGATCAGCGGATAACTGCCATATGCGCTGGCGATCTTCGCCGTGCCCTTGGCGTCGAGCACCGCAAATTCCTTGCCCAGCTTGTAATCCATATACGTATAGGCACCGCCCAGGCGCAGCAAGCCGGCCTGCCCCTGGTAGGCCAGGCGGCCGTAGTTCAAGCCGTCGGCCGAAGTGAAGGCGCGCACGCTGGCCACGTCGCCGATGCCGGCCAGTTCATTGATGTTCAGAGTGGCGCCGATGCGGTTGCGCCCCGTGTAGCGGTTGCCCTGGTTATCCACGTCGATGCTGCCGTTGAAACGCGCACCAGGCTGCACGTCGACGATCAGGTCGGACGCGCCCAAGGACGCCCCCGGCGCCAGGGTCGAATTCACTTGCACGCCCGGCAAGTCCGACAGCAGCAGCAAGCGCCGCTCCAGCGGCGCCGTGGCGATCACTTGCCCGTCGAGACCGGCCAATAGCGTGCCGGCCAGGCCGTCCGACAGATTGCTCTGGTTGCGCAGTTGCACCTGGCCATACTGCCCGGGCAGCACTGTGATTTGCACCACGCCATCGTGGATGTCTTGCGCCGGCAGATACGCTTGCGCGAGGAAATAGCCACGGTTCTGGTAATAGCTGGCGATGTTGGACGCCATGGCGCGCAGCTCGCCCAGGGTCAGCTCGCTGCCCGGCACGAAACCCGTGCTGGCGACCAGCTCGCTTTCAGGAAACACGGGCGGCGCCGTCACCTGCAGGCGCTGCACCGTGATGCGCGTGGTGTCGCCCACCGTGGTGGCCGGCACATTGCCCTGCTGCACGCGAATGGCCGGCGGCGCCTTCGGCAACTGGGGCGCGACGGGAATCTGCTGCAACTGGCTGCCGGCGCTGGGGGGATCGACGGCATAGGCGTTCTGGATCAACAGCAGCAAGGTCAGGGGCAGGAGTTGGGCACGCAAAAGAATCCTCTCGATCACATCATCAGCGGTGGGCGGCAAAGTTGCCAAAAATTAATTTAATAGTTCCTGTAGTGTAACAGTCCCGTTCTAAAACTTGATAACCTTTATTTTTATAAGTTAAGGAAGCGCTGATCGATTTGACGCTAAGCGCTACGTTGTAAAGCGATGATTTTCTGCAGCATTGACGGCGACATGCGCGATTGCTCGCCATCGCACAGCAGGGAGCAGCTTGTGGTTTTTATGCCTAAGATGGCGCCGACGCGTTCGCGTAGCTGCTTGTCGGTGAAGGCGACGGTATCGCCGAGTTTGAATTCAGGCAGGTCCGGTGCTTGCGGCCGCAGCGGCGCCGCCGCATAGGGCGGCTTCGATTGGGTACGCGTGATGTCGTCCTGTATTGTCGCCAGCGTTGGCAGCGACTGCAGCACGCGGCCCGGCGTGCCGCTGCGGTGATCGAAGCAAATACGTCACGCGATGATTTAGCACTGCCAATGTATCTCCTGCACTGACACCATCGTCAGTGCAGTGCGCTGGAGAACGCGCGTCAAACGTCTTTTCAATGCCCTCCCCCCAGATACGCCGCGATCACCTTCGGGTCGGTCTTCAGACTCTCTGCCGGCCCGTGCACGGAAATGCTGCCGTTCTCCAGCACGTAGCCGTAATCGGCCACGTTCAGGGCGGCGGCGGCGAATTGCTCGACCAGCAGCATGGTCACGCCTTCGGCTTTCAGGCGCGTGATGATGCGGAAGACTTCTTCCACCAATATCGGCGCCAGTCCCATCGACGGTTCGTCGAGCAGGATCACTTCCGGGTTCAGCATCACGGCGCGCGCCATGGCCAGCATCTGCTGCTCGCCGCCCGACAAGGTGCCGGCCAGCTGGTCGCGCCGCTCTTTCAGACGGGGGAACAGCTCCATGGCCTTGTCCAGGTCGCCCTTGATGTCGCCTTTCGGGCGTGCCCGCGTAAAGCGGGGAAAGGCGCCCAGCAGCAAGTTGTCCGTCACCGACATCGAGGCAAACACGCGCCGGCCTTCCGGCGAATGGGCCAGGCCGGCACGCGCGATGCGGTGCGAATCGAGGCCCGTGACGTCCTTGCCGCCCAGGGTCACGGTGCCCGACCTGGGTTTCAGCATGCCGGAAATGGCGCGCATGGTGGTGGTCTTGCCGGCGCCGTTCGAGCCGATCAGGGTCACCAGCTTGCCCTTCGGGACGTCGAGTGAAATGCCGTGCAAGACTTCGACTTTGCCGTAGGCGGCGTGCAGATTATGAATCGTCAGCATGGTCTTCCTCTCAGTGCGCCGCTGGCGCCAGGGTTTCGGCGCTGCCGCCCAGGTAGGCTTCGATCACTTTCGGATCGCTCTGGACAAGCGCGGGTGCGCCTTCGGCGATCTTCTGGCCGAAGTCCAGCACCGTCACCACGTCCGACAACGCCATCACCACATCCATGTGATGCTCGATCAGGATGATGGTGATGCCGTGCTCGCGGATCTTGCGGATGATGGCCATCAGCTCCTTGATGTCGGGCGCCGTCAGGCCCGCCGCCGGCTCGTCGAGAAGCAGCAGGCGCGGATTGAGACCCAGCGCGCGGCCGATTTCCAGCAGCCGTTGCTTGCCATACGGCAGATTGCGCGCTTCTTCGTTGGCCAGGTCCGCCAGGCCCACGAACTCGAGGATGCTGGCGGCCCGCTCGCGCGCCGCCGTCTCTTCGCGCTTGTAGCGCGGCGTGTGCAGCATCACGTCCAGCACATTCGATCTGAAGGTGTTGTGCAAGCCGACCAGCACGTTCTCGGTTGCCGTCATCTCGCCGAACAGCTGCACATTCTGGAAGGTGCGCGCCACGCCGCCCAGCGCGATTTCGGACGGCGTGCGCCCGGAGATCACTGCACCGGCAAATTCCACCTTGCCCGCCGTCGGCTTGTAGATCCCCGTGAGCACGTTCATCATCGTGCTCTTGCCCGAGCCATTCGGTCCGATCAAGCCGTGCACGGAGCCTTGCGTCACGTTCAAGTCCACCTGGTTCAGCGCTTTCAAGCCGCCGAACTGCATCAGGGCCTGGTCCACGCGCAGCAGGGTCGCGCCCTGCTGCCCGCCCTGGGCGTGGTCGAACGGCGCCACGCCATGCGAGGCGACCGCTTGCACATGACGCCGCCCCTTGCCGACAAAACTCATCAAGAAGCCCACGATGCCGTCCTGCAGGTAGTACACCACGAACAGGGTCATCAGGCCGAAGATGGTCAACCGCCAGTCGACCATGTTTTCCAGTTTGTAGGAAAACGCCGCCAGGCCGATGGTCGCCACCAGCGGCACGATCACGTCGCGCACGGTGGAACGCTTCTTCGCCAGCATGAAGGCGGAGCCGATCACGCCCAGCACGGCGGCGCTGACGGCGATCTTGCGGAACAATTCGATATCCGACAACAGGCTGGGCAGCATGACGACGATCAGGGCGCCGATCAGCGCGCCCGAGCGTGTCTTGCGCCCGCCCATGATGACGGCCAGCAGGAACAAGATCGTCAGCTCGAAGTTGTAGGTATTGGGTGAGATGTACTCTTCCGAATACGCATACAGGCTGCCGGCCAGGCCCGCGAAACCGGCGCTGATGACGAAGGCGTAGACTTTATAGCGGTAGACGGACACACCCATGCAATCGGACGCGATGGGGCTGTCGCGCAGCGCTTCGAAGGCGCGGCCCAGGTTCGACTTCAAAATGCGGTGCACCACCACCAGCGAAATGACCATCAGCGCGGCGACCATGTAGTAGTACTCCACTTCGCTCAATTTATGGCCGAACATGAAAGGCTTGTGGATCTTGATTCCCATCGGCCCTTCCGTCAGGAAGCTCATTTCATTGATCAGGATTTGTATGATGGTACCGAAGGCCAGGGTCACCATGGCCAGGTAGGGCCCCGTCACGCGCAGGGCCGGCAAGGCCAGGATGGCGCCAAACACGGCCGCGAGCACAATGCTGGCGGGAATGGCCAGCCAGAATGACAGGCCCAGCTTGAACACCAGTACGCCCGTGCCGTAGGAGCCGATGCCGAACAGGCCAGCATGGCCCAGCGACACCTGCCCCGTGTAGCCGACGACGATATCGAGGCCGAATAGCAGGATGGCGTAGATCAGAATGGTCTCGGCCAGGTGGATGTAATAGGGGTTCGGGATAAGGATGGGGAACAGCACGAGCGCCGCCAGGCCCGCCGCGCTCAGCGCCAGCATGGTAATTTTCTTGTTCATGTGATCCTCATACTTTCTTGATCGCGGCCTTGCCGAACAGGCCGGACGGCTTGACGGCCAGCACCAGCAGCAGCAATAACAGGCCAGGCACTTCCTTGTAGCCGGTGGAAATGTAATAGCCGGTGGTCGTTTCTGCGATGCCCAGGATCAGGCCGCCGACGATGGCGCCCACGCCCGACGTCAGGCCGCCGATGATGGCCACGGCAAACGCTTTCAGGCCCAGCGAGGCGCCCATGGTGGCCCCGGTCAGGGTCAGTGGCGCCACCAGCACGCCGGCAAAGGCGGCCGTGGCCGACGACAGCGCGTAGGAAAAGGTGATAACCATGCCCGTGTTGATGCCCATCAAGCCTGCCGCGTCGCGGTCGTTGGCCGTGGCCACGACGGCCTTGCCGTAGATCGATTTGCGGTTGAACACTTCGACGGCCAGCATGATGGCCAGCGCGCCGACGATGACGGCCACCTGCATCTGCTGCACATTCGCGCCGAACACCTGGAACGGCGCGGACGACAGCGGCGACGGGAACATCAGGTCATCCTTGCCCCAGATATTTTCCGCCACGTTTTTAAAAATGATGGCCAGCGCGATGGTCGACATGATCCAGCCAAATTCGGACTTGATCTTGATGGCGGGCCGCACGCCTATCCATTCGACGAACACGCCTTGCAAGGCGCCGAAGACGATGACGATGGGAATCATCAAGAGATAGCTCATGTACGGGCCGCCGTGGATGGTG
The DNA here is from genome assembly GCF_900095265.1 of Janthinobacterium sp. UMAB-56. Lineage (GTDB taxonomy): Bacteria > Pseudomonadota > Gammaproteobacteria > Burkholderiales > Burkholderiaceae_D > Janthinobacterium. The sequence continues at coordinate 422,004 of NZ_LT607654.1, forward strand.
CCCACCAGGGAGAGACCCACGAGCGCGCCCAGCATCAGGGATTCGCCCTGGCCGAAATTGAGGGTGCCGGAAGTGGCAAAGGTCAGCTGATAGCCGAAGGCGATGACCGCATAGATCATGCCCAGCGCGATGCCGCTGAAGACGAGCTGCAGGAAGATTTCCATGGTATTCCCCGGAAGACGAAAGATGAAAAAATGGCCAGTCCTGATTCCTCAAGGCTGGCCATTTCGCGGCTAGATGGTTGGAATTAGCCGGACTTATTTGGCAAGGACGACCTTGCCGTCCTTGACTTCGCCAAACACGGTCAGGTCGGCCGTGATCGCTTCATGGTTGGTCTTGCTGAATGGCTTGTTATAGGTGGTGACGGCGCCTTCCACTTTTTCATTCAGGTTTTCCAGCGCGGCGCGCACTTTCGGGCCGTCCGTGCCGCCTGCCTGCGTGATGGCCGCGGCCAGCAGGTAGACGGAATCGTAGCCTTGCGCCGCCGAGACGGCAGACGGCATGCGTCCGCCCGACGGCTTGTAGGCGGCTACATAGGCGTCGATGAAGGCCTTGCGCTTGGGCGTGTTGGCATCCTGGATGAAGGTTTGCGGCATGCGCGTGCCATTGCCATTTTTGCCCGCGTTGTCGATGAAGTTACCCATGGCCAGGGTCCAGCTGCCGATCAGCGGCACTTTCCAGCCCAGTTTTTCCATGCCGTTGGCAATCTGCGCCAGTTCCGGGCCGATGCCGTAGGTCAGCACAACTTCCGCGCCCGCCTGTTTGGCTTTCAGCAGCTGGGCCGTCATGTCGACGTCCTTGATGTTGTATTTTTCAACGACAACGGGCTTGATGCCCTTCTTGTCCAGCGCCTTTTCCAGGTCTTCGCGACCCAGCTGGCCATAGTTGGTGGAGTCGGCCAGGATCGCCACTTTCTTGAACTTGCGGTTCTCGATGGCCTCATGCACGATCATGCCGGACTGGATGGTGTCATTGGCCGCGTTGCGGAAAATGTAGTTTTCCGGCTGGTCGGCGAATTGCTTGGTGACGATGGAGCCCGTCGCCACATTGTTCATGACGGGAATTTTCGCTTCCTGGTAGAAGCGCTGCGAAGCCAGGGCCACGCCCGTGTTGATGTAGCCGACGGTGGCGGCGACCTTTTCCTTGTTGATCAGCTCCTGGGCGATCTGCACGCCGCGTTCGTTCTTGGCTTCGTCATCGCGCTCGATCAGCAGCAGGGAACGGCCCAGTACGCCACCCTTGGCATTGATTTCAGCGACGGCCAGCTTGACGCCGTCGCGCATCGACACGCCCATCGGCGCGGAACCGCCCGTGAACGGTCCGGACACGCCGATCTTGATGGGGTCGGCTGCGACTGCCGCCTGAGAGAAACCCAAAACCAAACTTGCCACGAGCAATTTCTGTTTCAAATTCATTGTCATCTCCTCTGATACAACGTTTTTAATGCCACTTATTTTTATAGTCGTACGCTGGATAACCGCCCCATCGATAAATCATTGTAGGTGAGTAAACATGCACCAGCAACAACTACATATGACGCGTCGCAACATGCAGAAAAGACCGAATTACTGGCCAAATGTCAGTTTTTTGTAAGGAAAATATGACGCAAATTGGCGCACCCTGTGCCATTCGGCAACAGTCGCGCTGCCGATGCTGGGCCGCCGTATGCCTATGACAGCGTGCTGATCTGGCGCAATACTGACACTGCACAGCATGCTAACGTCAGCCATGCCAGCGCGTGCGCGCCGGACCCATCAGCCACCGCTACCGCATGGAGGCCATATGCAGCGCCCGCAGAACTCAATCGTTTTCACCCTGCTTCTTTACGCCGCCGCCAGCGTGCTGCTGGGCGGCTGCGCCACCGATCTGTCGCCCGTGCGCAGCTTTGCCGAACAGACGCAAAAAATGTCGCTGCACTTCGAACCCATGCCGGCAGGCAGCGTCCACAGTTGCATGGACAAGGCCATGCGCAAGCGTCTGATCCTGGCCGAGCGTTTCGATGCGCAAGCGAGCGAACAGGCGGCGCGCGCCGATTGCGCCGCGATCGCGCAAGCCAGCGTAGCGATCGCCAGCCTGAACGATGTCCTGCTGCGCTATGCGCGCACCCTGGCGGCGCTGGCCGATGACAAACTGCCCGTCTACAAGGAAGAGTTTGGCCCACTCGGTGATGCGCTGGGTGGCCTGGCACAGCCGGGCGGCGGCGCGCCCCTGCTCGATACGGACAAGCTGGCCAAGGTCGTCAAGTTGAGCGAGCACCTGAGCCGCCTGGCCAGCCAGCGCACACAGAAATCAGCCTTGCGCGCATTGCTCGACGAGCAGGAAGCCATCGATATCGTCAGCAATGCGCTCAAGGAGTATGCCCAGCGCAGCTACCGCGCCGGCTTGCAGGATGAATTGCGCGACCTGGCCCAGCTGCGCGGCGCCGTCGACGACGCCGCGCAGCGTGAGCCGCTGGCCGCCAACTACATCCGCACGCGCTTGCACCTGGAAGGACGGCAATTACAGGAAAGGGAGAAAATCGTCGCCGCGTACGTCGCCGCCGTCGGTGCGCTGCAAGCCAGCGTGGCCGCGCTGCGGGCCAATCTCGACCATCTGCAGGAAGCGGAACTGCAGCGCCAGCTGGCGCAGTTTGCACGCCAGGTCGAGACACTGCAAAAACAGGCTGTTTTCTATGGCCCTGCCCGCTGGTAAGCGGCGCGCACACTGGAGTATCCCATGGCCCCACTGACCGAACTGACAAAAGACCAAAGCTACGCCATCGCCGACAGCCTGGCGCAGGCATCAAGCCTGGTGCTGGAATTGCGCATCCGCGAACGCCAGGCGCTGACGCCGGACGAGCGCGCGCTGCTGGAACAATATGAAAACCACCTGGACCAGATGGTGGCACTGTTTCGCGCGTATGGCATCTGCCTGACCGCCGAAGGGGCCGAGCAGGCGCGCGGCGATATCGAGGGCGCCATCGCCAAGGGCAAGCTGCAACTCAAGCGCATCGCCGACATCAAGGCGGCCATAGGTGCTGCGGCCAGGCTGGTCGACCTGGGCGCCGCCATCCTGTCGCGCGACCCGATCGCCATCGGCGAGGCGGCGGCCAGCTTGCGGGCCAGGGCGAAGAAAGAAGACCAGACTTAAGGCTCCGGTGGACGGTGCCCCATCGCGTGCGTGGCCATCTTCAGGTACAGAGAGGCCTGCTCTTCATTGTGCGCATAGCCCATCGTCCCTTCGCCCAGGGCGATGGATTTCTGCTGCAGCGCTTCCGGGTATTGCGCATCGCAGGCGGCGTCGAGCCAAAAGCGCGCCTTCTCCTCGTCACTTTCCAGCAGCAGGTTCGCCACGATGAACATGGCCGGCGCCACGCCACGCTGCGCGGCCAGTTCCAGCCAGCGCAGCGCGGCGGCGCTGTCCTGCGGTCCGCCCATGCCGTTCTTATGCATCAGGCCCAGGTAATACGCGGCGGGACCGCTGCCCTGCCCCGCCGCCTGTTCGAACAGGGCGCGCGCCTGCGGCTGGGAGGCTACTCCCGCGCGCATCAAGGTCTTGGCCTGGGCCGTGACGTCCTGCCCCGCCGATGCCAGCGGCGATCCGGCCAGGGCGATGGCAAACAACCATGCCTTCATTTCGACAGGTGTATCTGATACAGCGCAAAGCCCTTGCCCGCACCATCGTCAGCCTTCAGCTGCGTGACGTTATCGATGCCGGCCGCTCGCGCCAGGTCGATCACGTTCGGCGCCGAATGAAAGACCACCGGGCCTTGCGTGGCGACCTTGGCGAAGGTCCAGCTGCGCGCCGAGCCGTTCTTCGCGCGCGTCAGGTTTTTCTCTTGCGCGACGTAGGCGATCAAGAGTTCGCGGTTGTTGTCGGGCGACGCCACTACCGTCTTGCTGCCATCGAGGCCGGGGAAATTGCCGCCGCCGCTGGCGCGGTAGTTATTCGTCGCAATCAAAAATTCCTGCGCCGCATCCACCGGCTTGCCCTTGTACGTCAGACCCTGAATGCGCTGACCGGGTTTTTGCGTGACGTCGATCTGATAGCGCACGTCGGCGCTGGTAATCGTATCGAAGTTGTAGCTAGGGTGGGCCGTGTTGACCAGTTCCTGCGGCTGCGCCTTATGCGGAGCGATGGTATTGAAACGCCGCGCCGACTGCTCCAGCCAGGCCTTCAGTTCTACCCCATTCATCTTCACGCCGTACAGCGCGTTCGGATACAGGTACAGATCAGCGGCGTTGTTGAGCGCCACGTTGCCCGCCTTGACGTCCGTGTAGTCGGACACGCCGGCCGAGCCGCTCTTGAACGGGGACGACATCGACAGCACCGGCAGGTTGGCATACTGCGGCAAGTTCGCCTTCACATACGCGGCCAGATAGCCCGCTTGCGCCTGGTTCACCACTTCGATAGCACTGACATCGCCCACGTCGGCGAAATACGTCGACATGCGGAAGTCCGTGGCGCCGACCGGTGTCTGCACGTAGGCGATGGTGGCTGCGTGTTCCTCGGCCACCAGTTTGGCGATGGCCGCATCGGGCGCGACATAACTCTTGTCTGCGTTCTGGATGCCGCGCGCTTCCACCGTGGTGGCGCTCTTGTCGATGACCCACCGCTTGCCGTCGTGGCGCAAGTGCAAGCCAATCACGCCCAGGTGCTTGCCCCACAAATTGGCCATCACGGTGGGAACGCCATTGACCAATCCCTTGACCTTGTCGACGCCGGGCAAATTAAATTGCGGCACCGTGCTGGCCGCGTTCGGGAACAACTGGTGCGAATGGCCGATCAGCATGGCGTCCACGCCCGGCACTTGCGACAGGTAGTAATTACCGTTTTCCATGGTCGGCGAGTACGGGCTGTCATCGAGGCCGCCGTGCGAAATGGCTACCACCAGCTCAGCGCCTTTGGCGCGCATCTCGGGGATGAATTTTTCCGCCGTCTCGCGCACGCCCTGCGTGTAGACGCGCCCTTCGAGCCAGCGCTTGTCCCAGGCCATGATGGTGGGCGGGGCGAAGCTGATGATGCCCACTTTCACGCTGCTGCTCACGGCCTTGCCATCGGGACCGGTCGCCGTGATCTGCTTGTCGATGATGTGGTAGGGCGCAAACAGGGGCTTGCCCGTCTTGACGCTGTAGACGTTGGCCAGCACTTGCGGGAACGCCGGGCCGGCGCAACGCGGCTTGGCCGCGTCCACGCTGTCGACATCAAATTGGTTGCCCGTCACCTGGCTCAAAAATGCCAGGCCGTAGTTGAATTCATGGTTGCCGATGCCGCCGCCATCGACTTTCAGCAAATTCATCGCCTTGTAAATGGCCAGGGTCTGGTCGCAGGCCAGCGGTTTCACGAGGGCCTGGTAGTCGGCCAGCGCCGTGCCCTGGATGGTGTCGCCGTTGTCGAGCAAGAGATTGTTCGGGAACTGCGCGCGCGCCTGCGCGATCAGGGTAGCCGTGCGTTCCAGGCCGATCGACGGCTCCGCCTGCAGCTTGTAGTAATCATAACTGAGTACATTCGCGTGCAAGTCCGTCGTCTCCAGCAGGGCCAGGGTGGCGCTGCTGCCCGCCGGCGCCGCTGCCAGAGGCCGGGCCGGTTCGTGGGCGGCGGGCGGCAAGGCGCCGCAGCCGGCCAGCAGCAGCGGTAACAGGGCAAGACGGGGCAGTTGGCGCAGGGGTTGGCACATGAGGAGTTCCTGTGGAAAGACAATATCGCCAGCATCATACGCAGCACGCCAGCCATCTTCAAGGCATAGATATTGTCGCAAATATAGCAAAACCGTCATTTTATTGCCCCGTGCAATAGCAATTGCGCCGCAGCGGCAGCGGAAACGCGCCGCGCTCGCGTATAATTCAGGGTTTGATTTCACCATAGAAGACCAGAACATTATGGAAGCCGAACGCATCAATATCATCTCCGCCCTGCTGAACGACCTGACGGTCCGCGAAGCCGAACTTCGGAGGTATCTTTGACTTCACTGTCAAGTCGGAGAAACTAGAGCAAGTCAACGAAGAGCTGGAAGATCCTACCGTCTGGAACGATCCCAAGCGCGCCCAGGACCTCGGCAAGGAGAAGAAGGCGCTCGAAGCCATCGTCTTTACGCTCGCCAAGGCCGATGCCGACCTGCGCGACACCCGCGACCTGTTCGACATGGCCCGCGAAGAAGGCGATGACGACACGCTCGAAGCGATCGAGCAGGACGTGCAGGAAATCCGCAAGGTCATCGAAAGCATGGAGTTCCGCCGGATGTTCAACAATCCGATGGACCCGAACAACTGCTTCATCGACATCCAGGCCGGCGCCGGCGGTACGGAAGCACAGGACTGGGCCTCGATGCTGCTGCGCCAGTACCTGCGCTATTGCGAACGCAAGGGCTTCAAGGTCGAGATCCTGGAGCAGTCCGACGGCGAGGTAGCCGGCATCAAGACGGCCACCCTGAAGGTCGAGGGCGATCACGCCTACGGCTTCCTGCGCACGGAAACGGGCGTGCACCGCCTGGTGCGCAAGTCGCCATTCGACTCGGCCAATGGCCGCCACACCTCGTTTACGTCGCTGTTCGTGTATCCGGAAGTCGATGACTCGATCGAAATCGACGTCAACCCGGCCGATATCCGCGTCGATACCTACCGCGCGTCGGGCGCCGGTGGTCAGCACATCAACAAGACCGACTCCGCCGTCCGCATGACCCATGCACCGACGGGCATCGTGGTGCAGTGCCAGAACGACCGTTCGCAGCACCGCAACCGCGCCGAAGCGATGGAAATGCTGAAAGCCAAGCTGTACGAACATGAACTGCGCAAGCGCATGAGCGAGCAGCAAAAGCTGGAAGACTCGAAGACGGACGTGGGCTGGGGCCACCAGATCCGCTCCTACGTGCTGGACCAGTCCCGCATCAAGGACTTGCGCACCGGTTTCGAGACGGGCAATACCAAGGGCGTGCTCGATGGCGACATCGACGAGTTCATTTCCGCCTCGCTCAAGCAAGGCGTGTAAGGATGAATGCATCCCTTCCAGCCCGGCGTGCCTTCCTGTTCGATATGGATGGCACGATCGTCGACAACATGGCCTTCCACACGACCTCGTGGCTGGCGTTCTTTGAACGCCACGGTCATGCGCTGGATGCGGATGCCTTTTTCCGCGACACGGCAGGACGACAGGGACACGAAATCATCGCCAAGTACCTGGGCGAGGATGCCGACCACGTCACCCTGCTGGCTGAAAAGGAAGTCGTCTACCGTGAACTGTACGGCCCGCACCTGGCCACGGTGGCCGGTTTCGACCAGCTGATCGCCAGCGCGCGCCAGCACGGCGTAGGGCTAGTGGTGGGCACGGCCGCGCCGGACGAGAACATCGCCTTCACGCTCGACGGCCTGGACCTGCGCCATCGCTTCGACGCCATCGTCGGCGCCGCCGACGTGGAACGGGGCAAGCCGCACCCGGACGTTTTCCTGAAGGGCGCGCAACTGGCCGGCGCGCTGCCGCAAGACTGCATCGTCTTTGAAGACGCGCCCCTGGGCGTGGAAGCGGCGCGCCGTGCCGGCATGCGCGTCGTGGTGCTCACCACCACTCTGTCGGCCGAGGCGTTTGCCGCCTTCGACAACGTCATTGCCATCGTGCCGGATTTCTCCGCACTCGACGTCGACGCACTGTTTGCCAGCGTGGCGCCAGCGCTGGCACCACATCATCAATAATCACCAACGAAGAACACCATGACTACGGATATCCAAGAACAAGCCGCCGCCCCCGATGAAAACAAGATCATCGCCGAGCGCCGCGCCAAGCTGGCCGCACTGCGCGAACAAGGCGTCGCCTTCCCGAACGATTTCCGCCCTGAGCACAAGGCGGCCGATCTGCACGCGCAATACGGCAGCAAGACGCGCGAAGAGCTGGAAGCCGAACCTGTCACCGTGGTGCTGGCCGGCCGCATGATGCTCAAGCGCGAAGCGGGCAAGAAAGCCGCTTTCGCCACCCTGCAAGACGCTTCCGGCCCGAAAGCCGACGGTCGCATACAGATCTACGCCACCCTCGACCTCACCGGCGAAGCGGCCATGGCCGCCCTGCACCACTATGACCTGGGCGATATCCTGGGCGTGACGGGCACCCTGTTCAAGACCAAGACGGACGAACTGACCATCAAGGTCACCGAACTGCGTTTGATCACCAAATCGCTGCGCCCGCTGCCGGACAAATTCCACGGCCTGGCCGACCAGGAAACGAAATACCGCCAGCGCTACGTCGACCTGATCATGAACGAAGAGACGCGCCGCACCTTCAAGGCGCGTACCGCCGCCATCTCGTCGATCCGCCGCTTCATGGAAAAGAACGAGTTCATGGAAGTGGAAACGCCGATGCTGCACACGATCCCGGGCGGCGCCGCGGCAAAGCCATTCATCACGCACCACAATGCGCTGGACATGCAAATGTTCCTGCGTATCGCGCCCGAGCTGTACCTGAAGCGCCTGGTGGTGGGCGGCTTCGACCGCGTGTTCGAAATCAACCGCAACTTCCGCAACGAAGGCGTGTCGATCCGTCACAACCCGGAATTCACGATGATGGAATTCTACGCGGCCTACACCGACTACAAATGGCTGATGGACTTCACGGAAGCCGTCATCCGCCAGGCCGCCATCGACGCGCACGGCACCGCCACGCTGACCTACGGCGGCCGCGAGCTGGACCTGGCAAAACCGTTCCACCGCCTGACCATCGTCGAAGCGATCAACAAGTACGCGCCGGGCTACACGCCGGAACAGTTGAACGATGCCGACTTCATCAAGGAAGAACTGAAGAAATTCGGCGTCAAGCCGTTCGCCACGGCCGGCCTGGGCGCGCTGCAACTGGCGCTGTTCGAAGAAACGGCGGAAGCGCAGCTGTGGGAACCGACCTACATCATCGACTACCCGGTCGAAGTGTCGCCACTGGCGCGCGCTTCCGACACGGTGGCCGGCATCACCGAGCGTTTTGAACTGTTCATGGTGGGCCGCGAAATCGCCAACGGTTTCTCCGAGTTGAACGACGCGGAAGACCAGTCGGCCCGCTTCCTGGCGCAAGTCGCTGCCAAGGACGCCGGCGATGAAGAGGCAATGTTCTACGACGCCGACTACATCCGCGCGCTGGAATACGGCATGCCGCCAGCCGGCGGCTGCGGCATCGGCATCGACCGCCTGATGATGATCATCACGGATTCGCCGAACATCCGCGACGTCCTGCTGTTCCCGCATCTGCGCCGCGAAGACTAATCACGGACGCAAGCCAGTAAAAAGCCGCCTGATTTTGCGATCAGGCGGCTTTTTTTGCGTCGATTACCGGCTATCAGTTGGCGAGGGTCACGCGCTGGTGGCTGCGCCTGGCCTGCTGCGCCGCCAGCGCCGTGGCCAGCGCGCGCATGCCGTCGTCGCCAGTGGCGGCCGGCTGCCCTTCGCCGCGCATGGCGCGCTGGAAGGCGCGCACCGAGCGCACATACAGGTTTTCATGCTCGACGGGGATGTCGACGCTGCCACCGTCGCGGGTCAGGCAGATGGTGCCGACGGGGCGCTGCGTCATCACGCCGGTGGCGAAGATGGTGCCCTTGCTGCCGATGATTTCCACGCCGGACAGCGAATGCGGTGCGTTGAACGCATCGTGCACCTGCACCAGGGTGCCGTTGTCGAACTCGATGACGGCCATCAGACCCTCCTCGAGTCCGGCCACCGTCATGCCGCCGCTGGTGGCACAGGCGGTGACGTGGCGCGGCTCCGAGTCCAGCAAAAAGCGCAAGGTGTCGACGTCGTGCACGAACATGTCGAGCGTGACGCCGCCCGATTCCGGCGCGTCCAGGCGCCAGCCGCGCAGGTGCTGCGGCAGGTTGTTCGCGTGCAGCACGCGGCAATACAGGGGCTGGCCGATCTCGCCGGCGCGTATCAGCTCGCGCACCTTGGCGTGGCTGGCGGCGTTGCGCAGGTGATGGTTAATCCCCAGCACCACGCCCGCTTCGGCGCAGCCGTCGACCATGCGGCGCGCGTCGTCCAGGTTCAGCGCCAGCGGCTTCTCGCACAGCACGTGCTTGCCCGCGCGCGCCGCCTGCAAGGTCTGCGCCATATGCCATTCGTTGGTGGTGCTGATGTACACGGCATCCGCGCCCGGGTGCGCCAGCGCAGTATCCAGGTCGGTATAACTGGCGGCGATGCCGAACTGCGCGGCAAACGCGGCGCCGCGCGCGGCATCCCGGCTGACCACGGCCAGTACTTCCGCATCGCCCTGCTGGCCGATCGCGTCGACCATCCATTCGCGCGCCACCGTGCTGGCGCCAACCAAAATCCATCCGATCTTCTTCATTCCATTCTCCCCTTAAAAAGTGTGGCGCAGGCCGAGGTTCCAGGCCTGGTTGCCGCTGCCGTTGTCGGTGGCGTTGCCCACCACATAGGCGGCGCCGTTGCGGTTGTCGATATGCGCATAGGCCGCGTACAAGGTGCTGCGCTTCGACAGCGCGTAGGTGTAGCCGATGCCGACCTGGGAAGCGTCACCGTTGGCAGCGCGCCGGTCGTCGCGCCGCACGTACGAGAGCAAGACGCGGTGCGGGCCAAAAGGCACGGTGGCGCCCAGCATCAGGTCCGCACTGTCGACCGTGGTGGCGGCGCCCGCCGTGCTCTTGCTGACGGCGACGGCGCCATGCGCCTTGACCACGCCGAAGTCCCAGGTGGCCCCGAGCACCGTGTTCCTCGCCCTGCCCGCCACCTGCGCGTTTGATATGGTATTGGCGTCCTGGTGCGCCATGCGCAGATACAGCGACCCGCTGGCATAGGTGGCCGCCGCGCCCGCGTAGCGCCTGGCCGCCGCGTCGCCGGGCACTTCGCCGAAGCCGTACGCCAGTTCGCCGGAAAGGCCGCCGCGCACGGGAGAACTGTAGCTGATGCTGTTGTCGACGCGGCTGATGTAGCCGGCCGTGAAGACATTGCTCATCCTGCCCGCAAAACCCAGGTAAAACGGGTCCAGCGCCCCCAGGCTGCTATCGATGAAGGTGTACTGGCGGCCCAGCCGCAGCGTGCCCGCCGCGCCGGCGAGGCCAACGAAAGCCTGGCGCCCGAACAGCAGGCCGCCCTGGGCCGAAGCGCCCGTGTCGGCCAGAATGCCCGCATCCATCGTAAAGATCGCCGTCATGCCGCCGCCCAGGTCTTCGCTGCCCTTGAAGCCCAATCGCGAGCCGTTGGCGATGCCGCTGGTCACCTTGAGCACCCTGCCGCCGGCGCCGCCGTTCTCGGACACCAGGCCCAGGTCCGCGATGCCGTACATGGCCACGTTCGACTGCGCCGAGCACAGGCTGCTGCAAGCGCCGGCGCCGATGATCATTGCTCCTGCTACCTTATTCTTCATGTCTTTCCCTGTCTATCTTCTTATGGAAACTGCGCCTAGCTCACCAGGTGGCGCGGACGCTCGCCGCGCAGGCCGGCCAGCAGGTTGTCCACCGCCTGCTGCGCCATGGCGTAGCGCGTTTCATGCGTGGCCGAGCCGATGTGCGGCAGCGCCACCACGTTGGCCATGCCCGGCAGCGGATTGTCCGGTGCCAGCGGTTCGCGCTCGAACACATCGAGACCGGCGCCGTGGATGGTGCCCTGTTGCAGCGCCTCGATCAGCGCCGCCTCGTCGACGATGCGCCCGCGCGAACCGTTGATGAAAATGGCGCCGGGGCGCATCAGCGCGAACTCGCGCCGGCCCATCATGCGTTCCGTCTGCGCCGTCAGCGGCAGCACCACGCAGACGAAATCGGAGCTGGCCAGCAAGTCGTCGAGCGCCACCTGGCGCGCGCCCAGCGCCGCCTCCACTTCGGGCACCGCCTCGCCGTTCACGTACAGCACCTGCATGCCGAAGCCCAGCGCGGCGCGGCGGGCGACGGCGCGGCCGATACGGCCCATGCCCAGCATGCCGATGGTCTTGCCATGCACGTTGACGCCGTACTGGCTTTCGCCCACGCTGCGCGTCCAGCTTCCCGCCTTGACGAATTCGGCCAGTTCGACGACGCGCCGCGCACTGGCGAGTATCAGCGCGAAGATCGTGTCGGCCGTCGTTTCCGTCAGCACATCCGGCGTATTGGCCAGCAAGATGCCCCGTGCGCGCAGGTAATCGACGTCGAACTGGTCGACGCCCACCGAAATAGTGGAAATGATGCGCAGGTCAAAGGCCGGGTCCAGCAGTTCGCGGTCCAGGCGCACGCTGGCGCCCAGCAAGCCATGCGCGCCGCGGATGGCGGCGGCGAACGCGGCGCGGTTGCCCGCATCGATGGCCTCGAAATACGTCACCTCGCATTCGGCGCGCAGGCGTGCCAGCAGCGGCTCGGCCAGTTTTTTATACACAACGACATGTTTTTTCACGCGTGTTTCCCCTGTTCTGTTCATGATTGGACCAGCGCGTCGAGCTGGGTACGGGTCGGCAAGCCTTCCATGTCGCCGGCCACCTGGATGGCAAAGGCGCCGACGCGATTGCCGCGCCCTACCGCCTGGGCCAGCGGCAAGCCTTCCAGCAAGGCGCTGACCAGGCCGGCCGCGAAGCCGTCGCCGGCGCCTACCGTGTCGACCACGTGGGCTACGCGCTCGCCCGGCACCATGCCGCTGCCGCCATCGGCCGTGCGGTAATAGGCGCCGTCGGCGCCCAGTTTGATGACCACCAGCCGCACGCCCCGCTGCAGGTAATAGCCGGCGATGTCGTGCGGCAGGTCGTGGCCGGTGAGAATTTTTCCTTCTCCCAGGCCGGGCAGCACCCAGTGCGCCTTGCAGGCGAGGCGGTTGATCTGCTCGACCATGACGGCTTGCGATGGCCACAGCGAGGGCCGCAGGTTGGGGTCGAACGACACCGTCCTGCCGTTGGCGCGCATGAAATCGAGCGCCTTGCCGGCGAACGCCAGACTGGTCTCGGACAGCGCCGCAGCCACGCCGGTGGCGTGCAAATGGCGCGCCGACAGGAAGTAGGCGGGATCGAAGTCGGCCGGCGCCAATTGACTGGCGGCGGAACCCTTGCGGAAGTATTCGACCAGCGGATCGGCACCGTTCTCTGCCTGGGCCTTGAGCTGGAAGCCGCTGCACTGGCCGGCGACGGTGACGACCCGGCTGCAGTCCACGCCCTCGGCCTGCACGCTGGCGCGGATGAAGCGTCCGAAGGCATCGTCGCCCACCCGGCTGAGCCAACCGACGCGCAATCCCAGGCGCGCCAGGCCGATGGCGACATTCGTCTCGGCGCCGGCCAGGCGGCGCGTGAAATGCGCCACGCCCGCCAGGTCGCCCGCTTCCTCGGCAACGAACATCGCCATCGCCTCGCCATAGGTGACGACGTCGAGCGCGTGCCCCCCGTGCATTTCCTTTTGACGCAGTTCTTGTTTCATCATGCGGCCTCCAGCATCTGGACGTAGCGACCCGTTTCAGCCACCAGGTCGGCGCCCTCGAGCGGGAATTCGATGGCCCGCTGCACGCCCGGCGCGAAGTGGGCGAAGACGGCGCGCCAGGCCGGATCGGCCTCGGAGACGGCGCAGGCGGAAAGCCGGCCCGCGTTCTCCATGACGGCCTTGCAATGCACATAGCGCACGTACGGCGCCAGCAGGCGCGCCGCCTGCTGCGCATCCTCGCCCACCCAGCGCCAGTTGCCGATGTCGAAGGTCAGCCCTACCGGCAGCCCGCCTTCGTGCGCCGCCGCCAGGAAGCGCGCCATCGGCGCCAGCGCACCGCCGTGGGCCGTCTGGTCGTTTTCCACCAGCAGCGCCACGGGCGCCGCCGCCAGCTGTGCGTTCAAGTCTTGCAGGTCTGGCGCGGCAGGGTAATGGCCCAGCGACACCTTCAGGTAGCGTGCCCCTAGGCGCACCGCCTCGTCCAGCATCTGCTGCAGCAGCGCTTGCTGCAGCAGCCCGTCGGCGCCCCACAATTCGATGGGCGTGGAATACACCGCGTACAGGCCGCGCGCCGCCACCGCCGCGCCCATGCGCGCCAGGTCCGGCAGATCGGAAGTAAACAGTTCGCGGCGGATCTCGATGCCGGCGCCGCCCGCATCAGCCACCACGTCGATGAAATGGCTTTGCCCCAGCTGCCTTACCCTGCTTGCGCCATAGGCCGACGCCGCCACCAGGACGGGGCTCATTTGATCGCTCCCGCGCCGACGAACTGGCGCGCTTCAGGCGTTTGCGGGTTGCTGAAAAAGGCTTCGGACGGCCCGCTCTCCCACACCGTTCCCTGGTGCATGAAGACGGTGACGTCGGCCATGCGCCGCGCGAACTCCATCTCGTGCGTCACCAGCAGCATCGTCATGCCCGCCTGCGCCAGCTCTTCCATCACCTTCAGCACTTCCTGTGTCAGTTCCGGATCGAGCGCCGATGTGACTTCATCGAACAGCATCACCTGCGGCTCCATCGCCAGCGAACGGGCAATCGCCACGCGCTGCTGCTGGCCGCCCGACAGCTGCTCGGGATAGGCCTCGCGCTTGTGGTCCAGGCCCACCTGCTTGAGCACGCGCAGCGCCGTGGCACGGCCCTCGGCGTCGGCCACCTTCTTGACGATGCGCGGCGCCAGCATGACGTTTTCTTCCACCGTCAGGTGGGGGAACAGGTTGTAGCTCTGGAAGACCATGCCGACATCCTTGCGCAAGTCGAGCAGGTGCTCCTGGCGCGCCGTCAGCGTATGGCCTGCCACGACGATGCTGCCGCTGTCGATGGTTTCCAGGCCGTTGATACAGCGCAGCATGGTGCTCTTGCCGGAACCGCTGCGGCCGATCACGGCGATGACCTGGCCCCGCTCGACGGCGAAGGACACGCCCTTGAGCACATGATTGGTGCCGAAGCTCTTGCTGATATTGTCGATTTCAACGATGGGCATGGAATTTCCTTTCCAGTGAATGGCTGTAGCGCGACAGCGGGTAGCACATCGCGAAGTAAATCAGGGCGACGACGGGGAAGACGATGAAAGGCAGGAAGGTCGCGTTGCTGACCAGTTGTCCTGCCCGCGTCAGTTCCACCACGCCGATGATCGAGGTGATCGAGGTGTTCTTGATGATCTGCACCATGAAGCCCACCGTCGGCGGCAGCGAATGGCGCAGCGCCTGCGGCAGGATGACGTAGCGCAGTTGCTGGTAGCGGTTCAGCGCCAGCGCGGCCGATGCTTCCCACTGCTGGCGCTGCACGCCTTCGATGCAGCCGCGCCAGATCTCGCCCAGGTAGGCGCTGGCAAAGATCGTCATCGCCGCGCCGGCCGCGATGATCGGCGACAGCTTGTAGCCGAACAGGGCCAGGCCGTAATAAGTAAGAAACAGCACGATCAGCACCGGCGTGCCCTGGATCAGCTGAATGTACAGGGCGCTGATGAAACGCAGGAACGGGCTGCGCGCCGTGCGCAGCAGCGCCACCGCGAAGCCGGCGATGCCGCCCGTGAGGAAGACGATCAGCGACAGGCCGATGGTCCAGCGCGTGGCCTCGAACAGGAATTGCAGGTTATCCCAGGAAAAGTCACTGATCATGTCATGCTCCCATGCGCACCGCGCCCAGACGGCGGCGGCGTTTGAAGACGATCTGGCCCAGTACCCAGAAGCTGAAGCGGAACAGCAAGGCCAGCAGGATGTAGAGCACCATCACGACGATGTAGATCTCGAAGCTGCGGAAGGTTTCCGAGTCAATCAGGTGGGCGGCGGCAGTCAGCTCTTCAGCGGAAATGGCCGACACCACGCTCGAGGCGAGCATCATCAGCGTGAACTGGCTGGCCAGCGCCGGATACACTTTTTCCAGCGCCGGCAGCAACACCACGTGGCGCATCACTTGCCAGTGCGTCATGCCCAGCGCCTGCGCCGCCTCCAGCTGCGAGGGATGGACGGCGCCGATGCCGGCGCGCACGATTTCCGCCGCATAGGCGCCCAGGTTGACCGTCATCGCGACAAGCGCGGCGCCGTTGGCGTCGAGCTGCAAGCCCAGCGACGGCAAGCCAAAGTAAATGATGAACAGCTGCACCAGGAACGGCGTGCTGCGGATGACCTCGACATACGCGCGCACCACCGCGCGGGCATAGCCGGGACCACTCTTCAGGATGACGGCGGCGCACACGCCCACCACCAGCCCCAGCACCATCGCCAGGGCGCTCAGGCGTATCGTCAGCGCGGCGCCCCACAACAGGCGGTCCAGCGATTGCATGACGAGTTCGAAATGAAATTCATACGGCATACTCAACTCCTTATCTACGTGCGCATCCCCGGCCACGCCACCAAGGTGGCGCGCCGTGCGGACGGGCACTCTGCCTATGCGGCTTGCGGTATCAGAAGGTCGGCAATGGCGGCAGCGGCGCGCCGCTCCACTTGCGCGCGATGGCGTCGAGTTCGCCGTTCAGCTTGACGTAGTAGATGAAGTTGTTGAGCCACTGGTGCAGTTCGAAGTCGCCGCGGCGCACCGCCATCGAATTCGGTTGCACGGAATACGTGAACCTGACCTCGATCTTCCCGGCGCCGCGCGTCTTGATGATGTCGAGCGCCATCGTGCTGGGGATCGAGACGGCGTCGACCTGCTTGCTGAGCAAGGCCTGGGTGACGGTGGCGTCATCCTCGAAACGCACGATGGTGGTGCCGGCCGGCGCCATGCGGCTCAGCGCCGTGTCATTCGTGGTGCCGCGCGTCACGCCCACCTTCTTGCCCTTCAGGTCGGCCAGTGCCTTGAATTTGCCGCCGACGGGCGCGACGATCGCCAGTTCGAATGCGCTGTAAGGCATGCTGAACATCAAGGTCTTGGCCCGTTCCGGCGTGGGCGCCAGGGTCGCCACGAGGAAGTCGACCTTGCCCGACTCCAGCGACGGCACGCGCGACGGCGCCGTCAGGGGCACCACTTCCACGGGCAGGTTCATGTATTTGCCGATCAGGTTGGCGACATCGACGTCATAGCCGACAGGCGCGCCCTTGGCGTCGATGCTGCCAAACGGCGGCGTGCCGCTGACCACGCCGATGGTCAGCTTGCCTTTTTTGATCAAGTCGCCAAGCGTCTGGGCACCGGCGTCGGCCGCTGCGCCCAGGGCGCACGTCGCTGCGAGCGCGCAGGCCACGATCTTCGCGTAAAACAGTGTAGTCATCTTCATGCTTCCGTCTCCTGTGATCCCGGTACCGGCCTCGTCGAGGCACTTCCGGGAATATTGTCAAATGGACGATTCAATTCGTCTCTGCACGTCATGCCAACCATTGCCCTGCCTGTCGATCCACGCTCCTTTCCACTGTGAACGCTGTTTATGAAACCGGTTCCATTACTTTCCCAAAAAAAAGGGCAAGGCCCTCTTCTCCGTCAATCGCCGCGCTGCGTGGAATTGCGCACAATCAACTTACCTGGCAACAGCACCTCGCGCGGCGGGCACTGGTCGCCCTGCAGGCGCGACAGCATGCACGTCATCGCCGAAAAACCGATCTCGTAAGTCTGCTGCTCTATCGTGCTCAGGCCCGCCAATGGCGACCATGGCAATTCGTCAAAGCCCAGCAAGCCCACATCTTGCGGCATGCGCAAGGCAAGGCGCTGCAGCATCAGCGCCAGTTCCAGCGCGACCATGCCATTCGAGGCCAGCAGCGCCACGCGGCGGCCGCGCCATTGCGCCAAGCATTGCCGCACCTGCGCGTCGATGGAGGGCTGGTCGTCCAGGTCCACCTCCAGCACTGCGCCCATGCAGCCGGGATGCTCGGCCAAAACGGCCTGAAAACCGTCGGCGCGCATGAGCCGCGAACTGACGCCGGTCAAGGGCGGCGAGACGAAGGCGATGGCGTCGAAACCCTGCTCGATCAGATGCGCGGTGGCCAGCCGGCCCGCCTGCACATTGTCCAGGCCGACGAGGTCGAAATCGCACCCCTCGATGCGGCGGTCGACCAGCACGATGGGCATGTCCGCCTGCAGCAAGTCGGACGATTGGATGTTGCGCCCCTGCGTGATGACGATCAAGCCTTCCACGCTGTAGGAGCGCAGCGCGGCCAGCGACTGCCGCTCGCGCTGTTCGTCATTGCCGGTATTACACAAGATCAAGGTATAGCCATGCTGCTGGCAAGCCGCCTCCACGCCGCGCAACACGGCCACCGTGTAGGGATTGAGCATGTCTGCCACGACCATGCCGATCAAACGCGTGCGTCCGCGCTTGAGGCCGCGCGCCATCTGGTTCGGCTGGTAGCCCAGGCGCGCAATGGTGCGATCGATCTGGTGGCGGATACTCTCGGACAGGGCATCGAGTTCGCCGCCGAGAAAGCGCGACACACTGGTCTTCGACACGCCCGCCTCGCGCGCCACCTGGGCGATGGTCACGGGCCGTGCCGGCGCGCCGGAAACTGTTTTTTTGCTGCCGCGTACTGAATCCAAGGTCACTCCCTGCTGCCTGTTGACATCCAAACGAACCATTTGGAACCGGTTCCAAAGATAGCACCGCAGTATCGATGACGCAAGCGATTTGCACGCTTGTGGCGGCGAAGGCACACGCTGGAGCGGCGTTGATGAAAAAACGCCGCCCTGCCCCGGCAAATACCGGGAGCGGGCGGCGCGTGGATGAAAGACTGTTTACTGAATCACGGTATAGCAAGGCACATACGCCGTACCCGCCAGCTTCATGCGGTGCTGCGCCACGAAGGACGCCAGCAGCGCGTCCATGGGGCCGGCGATGGATTTGTCGCCATGGATCTCGAAATTGCCATGCTTTTCGATCGAGCGGATGCCGTCATCCTTGACGTTGCCCGCCACCACGCCGGAGAACGCGCGGCGCAGCTGGGCCGCCAGCAAGTGCGTGGGCTGGTTCTTGTGCAAGCTCAGGTTGCGCATGTTTTCATGCGTGGGGTGGAACGGCTTCTGGAACTCGTGGTCGATCTTCAGCAGCCAATTGAAATAATAGGCATCGCTGTGCGCCTTGCGGAATTCGCGCACCTGCTTGATTCCCTCCAGCATTTCGCGCGCCACCAGCTCCGGATCGTCGATGATGATCTTATAGCGCTGCTGCGCTTCCGGGCCCAGGGTATCGCTGATGAACTGGTTGATCTGCACGAAATACTCGCGCGAGGTTTCCGGCCCTGTGAAGATCAATGGGAAGGGAATCTCGGCATTGTCCGGGTGCAGCAAGATGCCGAGGATGTACAAAATCTCTTCGGCCGTGCCCGCGCCGCCGGGAAACACGACGATGCCGTGGCCGGCGCGCACGAACGCTTCCAGGCGTTTTTCGATGTCCGGCATGATGACCAGGTCATTGACGATGGGGTTGGGCGACTCGGCCGCGATGATGCCCGGCTCGGTGATGCCCAGGTAGCGGCCATTGTGCAAACGCTGCTTGGCGTGGCCGATGGTGGCGCCCTTCATGGGGCCCTTCATGGCGCCCGGGCCGCAACCGGTGCAGATGTCGAGGCCGCGCAAGCCCAGCTGGTAGCCCACTTCCTTCGAATAATTGTATTCGGCGCGGTTGATCGAGTGGCCGCCCCAGCACACGACCAGGTTCGGGTTGAGCTGCGTTTGCAGCACGTTGGCGTTGCGCAGGATGTGGAAGACGGCGTCCGTCACGCCTTCCGTGCTCTGCAAGTCAAATTTCGGGTTGCCCGTCACTTCGTCGCTGACGAAAATGATGTCGCGCAGCACGGCGAACAGGTGCTCGTGTATGCCCTTGATCATCTTGCCATCGACAAAGGCAATGGCTGGCGCGCCCTTGATGTCGAGCTTGATGCCGCGCTCGCGCTGGATGATGGAGATTTCAAACGACTGGTAGCGCTCCAGCAGGGCGCGGCCATCGTCGATGGTACTGCCGCAATTCAAGACCGCCAGCGCGCAGCGGCGGAAGGTGTTGTACAGGCCGCCCTGGCTGGTGTCGAGCAGTTTGTTGACTTCAGTCTTGGAGAGCACGTCCAGGCGGCCTTCCGGTGAAACCAGAGTATCGATAACGTCGTGTTCCATAATGCGAAAAATCCCTTTAAAAATCGATGCTCGAAGGTCTTGCAGCCTTAATATACGACAAGTCGGGCCAGTTGTGCTGTGCCGCCGCAAAATCGCCCCGGCCATTCTTGCCTGCAAACCGGTTTGACTAATATGAAACAGTCATTCTTGCTAATGCGAATCGAAACCTTCGCTCAGCGCAATTTGTAGATTAGAATGCCAGCCTATTGGAATTCCCGTGCGTGAGGTTCTTCATGAGAGTCCCCGCCGCCCGCAGGCTTCCATAAGTTTGTTGTATCGATTGACTATAATAATTTTTCAGGAGGAACCGCATGAGCGGTGCGACTACGCCCAACAAGGAAGCCGTTATTCCCGAGTTCAAGCAGATTATGGGCCATCCAAGCCCATTGTGGATGTTGTTCATGACTGAATTCTGGGAACGCTTCGCGTTCTACGGAGTTCGCTGGGCCCTGGTACTGTACATCGTTGCCCAATTCCACGGCGGCGACGGTTCGGGACAGGCTGCGGCCAACCTGACCTACGGTTCCTTCCTCGCGCTGGTGTACGCCGGCGCCCTGTTCGGCGGCTACATCGCCGACCGCGTCATCGGTTACCAGCGCTCCATCCTGCTGGGCGCCATTTTCATGGCTACCGGCCTGTTCTGCATCTCGGTGCCGAACCAGGACATCTTCAACCTGGGCCTGGCCACCATGATCGTCGGCAACGGCATGTTCAAGCCGAACATCTCGACCATGGTCGGCAAGCTGTACACCACAGCCGATCCGCGCCGCGACAGCGGTTTCACGATCTTCTACATGGGCATCAACATGGGCGCCATGGTCGCCCCTGTCTTCACGCAATGGCTGGCCGAGTCGATCTTCGGCACCAGCGCCATGCCTTCGTACAAGATGGTCTTCATGGCTTCCGGTTTCGGCATGCTGATCAGCCTCGTATGGTTCTTCATCGGTCGTCGTGCGCTGAAGGGCATCGGCGCACCGGAAGCCGGTTCCGGCAACCCGATGCGCGTCGTCTGGGTGGCCGTCGGCTCGGTATGCGTGATCCCGCTGATGTACTTCCTGCTGACCGTCGGCGCTGAAAAGCTGCAAATCGTCCTGACCGTGCTGTTCATCGGCCTGGCCGTGATGCTGATGATCGAAGGCATTCGCAATGGCAAGGTGGCGCGCGACCGTGTCATCGCCATGCTGCTGATCTTCGTCTTCAACATCCTGTTCTGGATGTTCTTCGAACAGGCGGGCAGCTCGTTTACCTTCCTGGCTGACAAGATCGTCAACCGCGACCTGGGCTTCGCCATCTTCCCGACTGCCTACTTCCAGACCGTCAATTCGGTGGCCATCATCGTCTTCGCGCCTATCATTGCCGCCGTCTGGGTCTTCCTGGCGCGCCGCAACGTCAATCCATCGATCCCGCGCAAATTCGGCCTGGGCTTGCTGGGCAATGCCTTGGCCTTCGGCCTGCTGATCTTCGCTCTGTCGAGCCTGGTTGGCGCCGACAACAAGATCCCGTTCTGGACCCTGACTACCGTGTACGTGCTGCAATCGATCGGCGAATTGTGCCTGTCGCCTATCGGCCTGTCGATGGTCACCAAGCTGGCGCCGGTGCGCCTGGTCGGTCTGGGCATGGGCGGCTGGTTCCTGTCGACCGGTATCGGCAACAACCTGTCGGGCATCTTCGCCAGTTACGTCAGCGGCGAAAGCGGCATGTCGGTAGAGTCGGCCCTGTCCGGCTACACCTTCGGCTTCTGGTCACTGCTGGGTGCCGGTGTCGTACTGTTCCTGATCGCACCGCTGATCAACAAACTGATGCACGGCGTGAAGTAAGCGTCTTGCTGTAGATCAGAACGGCGGCCTGCGGGTCGCCGTTTTTCATTTCTGCAGCCATTCTCCCCTGGTCGGGCGGTACAATACCGGCAGGGCCACCGGCCATCCACCCACATTACTGAAGAACACCATGTCCAGCACCTCCACCAGCACACCCCTCTCCGACGACGAATACGCCGAACTTGACACCCTGCTGGCCGCGCCCGCCCTGGCCGGCGCGGCCATGGACGTGTCGATGCTGGAAGGCTTCCTCACGGCCGTCGCCCTGAGCCCGAAGCAAATTACCGTTGAGCAATGGTTGCCCTGGGTCTGGGACAAGGCGGCGGGCAGCGCCGCGCCAGCACAGGACGTGGACAAAGAACGTGCAGCTGCCCTGGCGCAGCGCCACCACGCCTACATGGTCGAATGGCTGGCGAAGGACCCGGACAGCTTCGAGCCCATCTACGTATGCGGTCCCGAATGGAGCGTGCCGGCCTGGTGCGCCGGATTTATCCTGGGCACCACCCTGGACAAGCCCCAGTGGGCGGCCCTGGCCGTCAGCCATCCGCAATACCTGGCGCCGTTCCAGCACCTGGCCGTCGCCAGTGAGCTCGACGACGATGCCGCCGAAGCGGCCATGGATGGCGTGATTCCTTCCGTCATCGCCATCAATGCCGCCTGGGCGCGCCAGCGCCACCTGAAAAGCCAAGTGCAAAGCCAGCCTGGCGCCACGGTATTGCGCGAAGTGCCGAAGACGGGCCGCAACGATCCATGCCACTGCGGCAGCGGCAAAAAGTACAAGAAATGCTGTGCCGACGCCGATAGCGCGGCCAGCTAAGGACGCATCTCCTTGCGCCAGCTGCTGACGACCGTGCTGCGCTTCCTGCTGCGCCACGCGCTGCAGTTCGCGCTGTTCATCGTCATCTTGCTGGCCGGACGCCTGCTGCTGGCCGAATGGCATGCCTACAACGCCGCCAGCGAGGCCGTCGCCGCACTGAGACTGGCTTCCGGTAGCGCCGGCAGCCACGGCACCGGCCTGGCCGAAGCCGCCACGGGCAGGGTCAAGGCCCTGCAACACGCTTCGCAAACGGCCATCGCGGCCCGCCTGGAGCAAGTGCAGGCGCAATTGCTGCAGTTGCGCGCGCAGCAGCAGCCATCGCTATTTACCCTCCCCCTGCCCGACGCGGCCACCCTGGCCTTGCACGCGCAGGAGGAAGCCGCGCGCCGCGTGGAAATCGAAGTGCTGGCGCAGGAAGCACGCTATCTGACCGCCCTGCATGCGGCCCTGAGCGGCGAAGATGCGCGGCAAACCTTGGCGCGCCTGCACGCGGAGCATGTGCGCGCGTATGCCGCACTGCAGGAAAACCTGCGCCAGCGCCGGCAACTGGAAGCACAGCACCCGCTGGCAGCGCGCCTGCCCGGCAGCGTGGCTTACGCGCAGCTGTCGCAGCTTGAAGCGCAAGGCCAGCGCCTGCGCGACATCAACCTGCAAGCCTACAAAGCCTGGGCAGCGCAGCGCGCCCGCACCAACAATACGGCACGCCCGGCCCCATTCGCCATCGACAAGGCGGCACTGGCCGGCGCGCTGGCGCCCGTGCAGGCGGCCATCGCCACGAGCGAAGGGCAGCTGGCGCGCAACTGGATCGCCCGCTGGCGCGCCCCCGTGCTGGACGTGGCGCCCACGGCCGCCCTGCTGGTGCTGTCGGCCATCGCGCTGCCCGTCGCCATCAAGGCCTTCTTTTACTTCGTGCTGGCGCCCCTTGCTTCGCGCCTGAAACCATTATCCATCGGGCACGCGCCGAACGTGACAGCCACGACTCTCCCCCTGCCCCCCGCTGGCCAGTCCCGCATTTCCGCCGTCTCGCAGGCATTGTTGCTACAGCCGGGCCAACAGATGTTGATCCACCCCGCCTACCTGCAATCGTCGCCCGTCAGCACGCGCAAGCGCACGCAATGGTTGCTGGACTGGCGCTTCCCGTTCACCAGCCTTGCCGCCGGCATGGTGGCGCTGACGCGGCTGCACAGCGACGTACCGGCATCCGTGACGATCTCCGCCAGCGACGACCCGCTGCTGGAAATCGCCATCGTCCACCTGCCTGCCGGCAGCGCGCTGGTGTTCCAGCCGCGCGGCCTCGTCGGATTGATCTGCGACTCTGGCCAGCCGCTGGCGATGGCCAGCCACTGGCGCCTGGGCAGCCTGCACGCCTGGCTCACCCTGCAACTGCGCTTCATCGTGTTTCGCGGCCCCGTCACCCTGATCGTGCGCGGCTGCCGCGGCGTGCGCCTGGAGCGCGCCGGCCAGGGCCGCTCCATCAGCCAGTCCGCCACCCTGGGTTTCAGCACAGACGTGCTGTACTCGACGATGCGCAGCGAAACCTTCATCCCCTACCTGCGCGGCCAGCAGGCGCTGCTCAATGACCGCTTCGACGGCGACAACGGCGTCTATCTGTACGAAGAAACCCCGCGCCACGGCAAGCAGCCGGGCAAGGTGGGCAGCTGGTTCGAGGGGTTCACCGACGCCATATTGAAAGTGTTCGGCATCTAGCCCGGGAAAGCATGATGAACGACTTCCTGTTTAGCGATTTTCTTGAGGATCAGACTACGTATGGGGCGCTGCAAGCTTACTGGCATGCACGCCTGGCCTTCCTCGATGGGCAGTGCGCGCCGTATCTGCGCACCGCGTTTGCCAATGGCCAGCCGTTTTATGATGGTAATCCCATCGTCAACCTGGCCGACCGGAACGCTAGTAAGGCGGCGCGCATCGTGCAGCAATGCCCGCTGGAGTTCGGCCCCTGCTACACGAGCTTCGAGCAAGCCATCGAACTGGCCGACGGCGATGGACACCGCCCGGCGCGGGAAAAGGTCATCGTGCTGACCTTGACAGCAGACTCGGCGCAGCGGGCCGAGGAAGAACTGCGGGCCTGGTTTATGCCAGGCTAAGCCATCAAATTGGCAAGGTGGCACCATCCGGCACAAAATCCGGCTGCAGCAAAGCGTAGACATGCAGATCGACAAACACGCCATGCAACAGCTCTCCTTGCCGCAACACGCCCTCATGTGTAAATCCCAGCCGTTCGGCCACCGCCATGCTGGCGTGATTCCCCGCCGCGCACTGCAATTCCACACGGTGCAATTGCAGTGCGCCAAAAGCATGCGCCAGGACGGCGCGCACCGCCGCACTGGCAATGCCCCTGCCCAGAAACTGGCGTCCGAGGTAATAGCCGATTCTGGCCTTGCGGTCTGTTGCGTCGATGTCTTTCAGGCGGATGCTGCCGCATAAAGCCGTGCCGGAAAAGACGTGCCATTCCAGCACGTCAGCGCTTGCGGCGCGCCCGGCAGCCGCTTCCAGATAGCCCAGGGCATCGCCGACGCACGCCAGTGGCAACACGGCCGGAAGGTAAGCATGCAGGTGCTCACGGTTGTGCGCCACCAAGTCAGCGAGGGCTTCGGCATGTTGTGCCAAGGTTGGAACAATAGCGATATCAGGAAATTTTGAAAGATTCACTCGCAGCTAACCCTGGCGGGCCGTTAACGTTAAAGAAACATGCGGCATGATCGCTATGCCGCCACCGAGTGCGACACCGTCAGCCACTCGCCCGGCTGCAAGTTCTCGGCCGCCTCGCGGGTGGCCAGCACGCTGTCCGGGTCCAGGTCGGACCGGTTCAGCTTGTAGGAATAGGCGAAATCATCGGCATCGAATGCCTGCCCCGCCTTGACATAATACTTGAAGCCGACAAAAGAGTCGGGATTGGTGACGACTGCATATGCAAGCGTGACGCTGTTCATGGCGGGCCTCGTCGACGATGGTGAGATGGCCATTATGCGTCAATTCTGATACTGGCGACGCAAGGACGCGTCCTTGCGGCAAGTCAATGGCCGCAGCGGCTGGCGGCGCGACAGCCAGGACGCCGACGGCACCGGTGACGAGGCCTACGAGACGCCTGTGGCGTGGGCCATTCCGGCGCAAGCGTTTTCGGGCACCTGCGCCAGATGGCGGTCGAATACGTGACGATCTTTGCCAGCGCGACGCAGCTGGCGGCACGGCCCATCGGGTGGGCATAAAAAAACCGCCCGGTGCAATCCGGGCGGTTTTCATTGGATAGGCTAAAGCATCAAGCCTGCGGGCGCTCCGCCTTTTTCTCTCGTGCGACGAGATACAGCAGCACGGTGATGACCGCATACGGCAGCAGGGACAGCGCGTCCGAGTGCAGGCCCGCGTAGAACGGGTTGCCGTGCTCGGCCCAGTCGGCCATCATCTGGTCGAAATGCGTCAGCACGCCGGCCGTAATCGCGATGATGATGCCGGCCAGCGCGCCGCCGGCGATGTAGCCAGACGCCAGCAGCACGCCCGAACTGCGGTCGCCCGCCAGCTGGCGCTCTTCGTCGTTCAATGTGGCGTTGTGTTCCAGCTTGTTGTTGCGGCGGTCCGCCAGCCAGCGCACCAGGCCGCCAACGAAGATCGGCAAGGTCGACGACAGCGGCAGGTACACGCCGACCGAAAACGCCAGCGACGGGATGCCGGCCATTTCCAGCACCACGGCGATCATCACGCCGAACAGCACCAGAGTCCACGGCAGTTGCTGGTCGAGGATGCCCTTGATGATGTAGGACATCAGCACGGCCTTCGGCGCATCGTATTTTTTCACTTCCGAACCATCGGGACGCTTGCTGTAATGGCCATTGATGCCCGGGTCGACCAGATACGCCAGTTGGCCATCGTCCTTGACAAAATATTTGCCGGCCGGGCCGCCCACCGTATCGGTCTTTTGCCAGACTTTATACGTATTGTGGTCCGTGTCGGCTTGCGGGCCATGCAGTTCGCCCGTCACCGTCAGTTTCGATGCATCCACCGTCAGGCCAGGCGCCACTTGCGCGGCTGGCACGTAGACAGTGCTCGCTTCATTCAGTTTCAGCAAAATCGGTCCCAGGATCAGGGCCGACGACAGCGCGCCCGCCAGAATCGCGTACTGCTGCAGGCGCGGCGTGGCGCCCACCAGGTAGCCGGTTTTCAGGTCTTGCGACGTGGTGCCGGCATTGCTGGCGGCGATGCACACGATGGCGCCCACTGACAGGGCCGTCACATAATAACGCCCGCCCGTCCAGCCCATGATCAGGAATATCAGGCAGGTAAACAGCAAGGTGGCCACGGCCATGCCGGAGATGGGGTTCGACGAGGAGCCGATTTCGCCCGTCAGGCGCGACGACACGGTAGCGAACAGGAAGCCGAAGACGAGGATCAGCAGCGCACCAAGGAAATTCATGTGCAGCGGCGTGGCGAAGGTGATCACGGCGATGATGGACAGGCAGCCGATGATGACCCATTTCAGCGGGATATCCTGCTCGGTGCGCAAGGTGGAATTGCTCTTGACGCCCTTGCCGATGCCCTTCAGACCAGCCGACAGGCTGCGCCAGATCATGGGCATGGCGCGCACCAGTGAAATCAGGCCGCCGGCGGCCACGGCGCCTGCGCCGATGTACAGCACGTAGGCGCTGCGCACGTCGTCGGCGCCCATTTCGCTGATCAACTTGGTGCCCGGCGAGAGCACGGTGGTCAGGCTGTCGCCGAAGAACTTGATCATCGGGATCAGGAGCAGGTAGGACAGCACGCCGCCGGCCGCCATGGTGGCGGCGATGCGCGGGCCGATGATGTAGCCCACGCCCAGCAATTCAGGGGAAATCTCGGCGCCGATGGAGCCGCCTTTCAGCGGCGCGGCGAACTCCACGCCCGGCGTGTCTTTCCAGCCCTTGAACGAGATATTGAAGACTTTATACAGCAAGCCGACGGCGAAGCCGCCGAAGATGATCTTGGCGCGGCGCTTGGCGTCCAGCGCGGCAGCCGAATCCTTCTCGATGCTTTCGCCTGCGGCGATGCGCGATTCTTCCGTGGCGGCCGCCTTCAGCACTTCGGCGCAAGCCGTGCCTTCGGGGAATTTGAGCTCCTTGTGCTGGTCGACGATCATGGTGCGGCGCATGGGGATCATCATCAGGATACCCAGCAAGCCACCGAGGATACCGACCAGCATGACGCGCGAGATTTCCAGGTCGAAGCCGAGAATCAGGATGGCGGGCATGGTCACGCCCAGGCCGAAGGCCAACGATTCGCCGGCCGAACCGGCCGTTTGCGTGATGCTGTTTTCCAGGATCGACGAATCCTTGCCGCCCACCTTCTTGGCCAGGCCGAACAGGGTGATGGCGATCACGGCGACAGGGATAGACGCGCTGACGGTCAGGCCCACTTTCAGCACCAGGTAGAGCGAGGAGGCGCCAAAGACCATCCCCAGGATGACGCCCATGAACAGCGCGCGGAAGGTCATCTCGGGCAGCTTCGCATCGGCCGGAATATACGGCTTCACGGCGCTCGGCATTGCATCATTTGCCATAAATAAATCCTTAATTGTATAAAATAAACAGCCCGGATTGACGCCCGGGCTATTTTCTTGAAGCCGAGACTATCGCACAGCCTCGTTTCGATGAAAAGGTTTTTTGCACCCGCGCCCGGCGCCCCGGCCGCGCCGGAGCCGCCGCCGCATTGGTCTATAATCGCTGCCACCGTGCCTTGCACGCTCATGTGAGACTGCCTTGACTGCCAAACGAACCGGATTTCCCTGGCCTTCCCGCCGTGCCACCGTGCGCGGCATCCTCCTCGCCGGCTGCGCCGCGCTGGCGGCCGCCGCGCTGCTGGCCGCCTACCTGTTCCTGTACGTGCGCCCGCGCCTGCCCGAACTGGACGTCATCACCGACTACCAGCCGAAGATACCGCTGCGCGTGTACACGGCCGACAATGTGCTGATCGGCGAATTTGGCGAAGAGCACCGCGACTTCGTGCCGATTGCGCAAGTGCCGGAAATGATGAAAAAAGCCTTGCTGGCCATCGAGGACAGCCGCTTCTACGAACACCACGGCATCGACTTCGTGCGCGCCGGCGGCGCCGTGCTGTCGAACCTGCGCCACGGCTTCGGCCACGGCGGCGGCTCCACCATCACCATGCAGGTGGCGCGCAACTTTTTCCTGACACGCGAAAAAGTCGCCTCGCGCAAGCTCAACGAGATCATGCTGGCCCTCAAAATCGAAGCGGCCCTGTCAAAAGAGCAGATTCTCGAGCTGTATATGAACCAGATGTACCTGGGCCAGCGCTCGTTTGGCTTCGGCAGCGCGGCGCAGACGTATTTCGGCAAGCCCTTGTCCGAACTGTCGATCGCGGAAATGGCCATGCTGGCCGGTTTGCCGCAAAACCCCTCCCGCCACAACCCGATCAGCAACCCGAAAAAGGCGCACGCGCGCCAGCAGTTGGTACTGAAACGCATGCGCGAACTCGATTACATCAGCGAAGGCCAGTACCAGCAGGCGCTGGCGCAACCGCTGCATTTGAATACGCGCGGCAAGCAGGGTTTTGAGACGCACGCCGAATACGTGGCCGAACTGGCGCGCCAGGCCGTGTTTGCGCAGTTCAAGGAAGACAGCTATACCAAGGGCATCAGCGTCTACACGACCATTCTCAAGGCGGACCAGGATGCGGCCTACGCCTCGACGCGCCGCAACGTCATCGCCTACGACCAGCGCCACGGCTACCGGGGCCCGGAAACCTTCATCGACATGCCGGCCGACCCGGAGCAGCGCGACGACGCCATCGACGCGGCGCTGCAAAAACGCCCGGACAGCGACGGCCTGATCGCCGCCGTCGTCACCGACGTTTCCAGTGGCAAGGTACTGGCCGACACGGGCGATGGCGACGCCAAGGCCATCATGGGCGAGGGCTTGCGCTTTGCCGCCCCTGCCCTGTCATCCAAGGCGAGCGCGGGCATCAAGCTGCGCCCGGGTGCCGTGATCCGTATAGCCAAGGATGGCAAGGGCAACTGGGGTATCACGCAAGTGCCGCTGGTGGCCGCTGCCTTTGTCTCGCTGGACGCGGAAACGGGCGCCTACCACGCCATGGTGGGCGGTTTCGACTACAACCTGCAAAAGTTCAACCACGTCACGCAAGCCTGGCGCCAGCCCGGTTCGGCCATGAAGCCCTTCGTGTACTCGGCGGCGCTGGAAAAGGGCTTTTCGCCGGCCACCCTGATCAACGACGCCCCCCTGGAATTGCAGGCGGGCGGCAAGGTGTGGGCGCCGCAGAATGATGACTTCAAGTTCGATGGCCCCATCACCATGCGCTATGCGCTGGCGCAATCGAAAAACGTGGCCTCGGTACGCATACTGCGCGCACTGGGCGTGTCGTATACGCACGACTTCCTGGAAAAATTCGGCTTCGATCCAAAGCGCCAGCCCAACAACCTGACCATGGCACTGGGCACGGGTTCCGTCACGCCCGTGCAGATGGCGGGCGCCTACGCCCTGTTCGCCAACGGCGGCCACCAGGTGGAACCGTACCTGATCGACCGTATCGTCGATGCCAGGGGCACGGTGCTGATGCAAACCAAGCCGCCCGCGCCGAACGACGACAAGACACTTGCGCTGGACCCGCGCAACGCCTTCGTCATGGATAGCATGCTGCGCGAAGTGGCGCGCACCGGCACGGGCGCGGCGGCGGCGAAAAAACTGGGACGCAGCGACATCGCCGGCAAGACGGGCACCACCAGCGACGCCGTCGATGGCTGGTTCGCCGGCTATGGCGGCGGCATCGTGGCCGTGGCGTGGATGGGCTATGACGATCCCAAGTCCTTGGGCGGACGCGAATTCGGCTCGACCCTGGCCATGCCGATCTGGATCGACTACATGCACACGGCCCTGTCCACGCGCCCGCAAGTGGAGCGCGCCGTGCCGGCGGGCCTGAGCCAGGTCGATGGCGAATGGCAGTACGATGAATTCATCGACATGAATGGCGTCAAAACTCTGGATATGGACGTGGAAACGCCGACGGACCCGGCGGCAATGGCGGAGACGCCGCCGGTGGAGACAAACTAAAAAAATGGCCGGGATCGTTCCCGGCCATTTTTTCATGCGTCGGCTTTAGCTCCGTCCGGTCACGCTCAGATAGCCACGCACCGTATTAATGACGCTGTCGGCGAAATCGTCGACATTGACCTTCGCGGCGCGGTACTTCCAGCGTTTCACGTACCAATCCTGGAACAGGGCCAGGCAGTGGGCGGCCAGCAAGGTGGGATCGCCCTGCGGCTTCGGCTCGATTTCAGCGATGGTGGCGGCGATCAGGGTCTGCACATACAGTTCCGAATTCTTCGCCATGCTGCGCTGCTCCACCTGCAGCACGCGCGAATCCATAAAGACGAAATAAAACCACGGCTGCAGCACTTCGGACAGGTAGATCGACGAGCGTATCATCGCCTCCAGGCGGTCCAGTGGCGACTTCACGTCAGCAAACAGCAGCGGCAAGGCTTGCGTGGCGTGGCGCACTACGTCCTCGATCATTTCAGCCAGTTGATCCTTGCTGGTGATGTAGCCATACAGGCCGCCCATCGACAGCCCGGTCTCGCGGCACAGGTCGCGCAAGCTCATGGCGCGGAAGCCCACGTCATTGGCCAGGCGGAAGGTGGCGACAAAGATGCGTTCGAGATTTTCCAGCGCCGGCTTGCGGCGTTTCACGCCGATGCGCTCCGCGTGGCGGTCAAGAATGTATTCCCAGATGTTTTCGCCATTTAAAGGCGTCATCTGCTGAAACTGTTCAAAATTAAAATGGGTCGACAAGTGCATTCCCAAATAACGGAGTAGAAGCGATATCCATGCAATGCCTGGACACGGCATTGCAAGACGGCGGGACGGCTGATGCCGGGCCGATTATAGCTCAGGAAAACAATTGTGACTTTTCAAATATGCAATAGACGCATAAGCAAGGCAAAATTCCCACAGTTATTGCGCTGCATCATGCAATTCACTGCAATTTAAATCTAGCGGTGCTACATTTCAGAAACCGAGCGCTCGCTATTTTTAATGCATTAATAGAATGTGAAGGAACGCACGGCACATCGCTACAGCATCGACATTTCCATACTATTCAAATAACGGAGACAAAATGAAGACTCGCTTTTGGCAATTGCTATCCACCCTGCTCCTCACCTTCGCCATCCTGCCCGGCAGCGCCAGCGCCGCCGGCTACACGCAAACCAAATACCCGATCGTGCTCGTGCACGGCCTGTTCGGCTTCGACAAGCTGGGGCCCGTCGACTATTTTTATGGCGTTCCCGCCGCCCTGCGCAGCGGCGGCGCGCAAGTGTATGTGACCACCGTGTCGGCCGCCAACAGCACGGAAGTGCGCGGCGAGCAGCTGCTGTCGCAGGTGCGGCAAATCCTCGCCGCCACCGGAGCGACCAAGGTCAACTTGATCGGCCACAGCCACGGCGGCCCCACGGCCCGCTATGTCGCTTCCGTGCGCCCCGACCTGGTGGCGTCCGTCACCAGCGTGGCTGGCGTCAACAAGGGTTCCAAGGTGGCCGACATCCTCAGTGGCGCCATTCCCAACACCAGCGGCGCGCTGGGCAATGCGCTCGCCTCCCTGATCGGCATTTTGTCGGGCAACAAGGGCTTGCCGCAAAACTCGGGCGCCTCGCTGGCGTCACTGTCCACGGCCGGCTCGCTGGCCTTCAACAGCCGCCACCCGCAAGGCATCCCGACCACCGCTTGCGGCGAAGGCACCTACCAGGTGCAAGGCGTGTACTACTTTTCGTGGAGCGGCGCGCAGCCATACACGAATGTGCTCGACGTGGGCGACCCGGCCCTGGCGGCCATCAGCCTGGCCTTCGGCGGCGTCAAGAACGATGGCCTGGTGAGCAGCTGCTCCAGCCACCTGGGCAAGGTGATCCGCGACGACTACGCCATGAACCATCTCGATGAAGTCAACCAGTTCGTCGGCATCGTCAACCTGTTCGAAACGAACCCCGTCACCGTCTACCGCCAGCAAGCCAACCGCCTGCAAGGCCTGGGGCTGTAAGGAGAAGCGCATGCACGCGAAATGGATCATCGGCGGTAGCCTGGCAGCCCTGGCCTTATACCTGGCGTTGCGGCCGGGGGAGCCGCCCGCACCGCCGCCGGAAAAGGCGGAACCGGACCTGTTCGCGTTCGTGCGCTCGATGCAAGGCACGCGGCCCGACGGCAACGTCACGGTCGCCGCCGGCGACAAGCTGGTGGTCGACGCGGAGCTGGGCCACCTGTTCGACTACTACCTGGCGGGCCTCGGTGAAAAACCGCTGGCCGCCATCCGCAGCCAGATCGAGGCGGAACTTGACCGGCGCCTGGCCCCCGTCCCCGCCCGCGAAGCCAAGCGCCTGCTGGGAGCCTATCTGGCCTACAAGCAGGCGCTGGCAGGTGCGGAACAAGCCTTGCCGGCGCAAGCCGATCCCACGCTGGCGGCGCGCACGCGCCTGCAAGCGATGCGCGCGCTGCGTGGCGATTACTTTACGCTGGAGGAAAGCGCGGGCCTGTTCGGCGACAGCGATGCGTATGACGACGATGCCGTGGCGCGCATGGCCATCCTCGGCGACGCCACGCTCGATGAAGCGCAGCGCCAGGCAAGACTGGCCGCGCTGGATCAACAATTGTCGCCGGCCCAGCGCGCCGCGCGCGATGCGCCACTGCAGGTCACCCAGCTGGACGCCTCCGTCAAGGCCTTGCGGGCCCAGGGCGGCGGCGAAAATGAAGTCTACCGCCTGCGCGCCAGCACGTTCACGCCGGCGGCGGCAGCGCGCCTGGCGGAACTGGATCGCGAAGAATCACATTGGCAGCAGCGCATCATCGCGTATCAAGCAGCCAAGGCGCAAAAAAACAGCCTGCCCGGCAGCGCACAGGATGCGGCGGCCCTGCAGCAGCTGCGCGACGCCAGTTTCACGCCGGAGGAACAGCGCCGGCTGGGCGCCTACGAACAGGCGCCGCCGGCCGCACCTTAGGAAACGAAACGGCCGCACAAGGCGGCCGTCCGTTAGCGCATGCTGGCGCCGTCAATGCGTCAGAACACTTCCCACTCGTCGTCGCGCGGCGCGCTCTGGCGCTGGGACGGCACGGCGCGCAAGGCCGGGCGGCCCGGGTTGGGCCGTGATGCAGGACGCGATACTGGACCCGGCACCTGGCGCTTCGGCGCCGCGCTGGCCATCACGGCGCGCGGCGCGACAGGCGCCAGTACGCCATCGAGCTTGAAGACGCTGACCACCCCGGCCAGCTCGCCCGATTGCTCCTGCAAGGATGCGGCTGCGGCGGCTGCCTCTTCCACCAGGGCGGCATTTTGCTGCGTCACCTGGTCCATCTGGCCGATGGCCTGGTTGATCTGGTCGATGCCCGAGCTTTGCTCCTGCGTCGCCAGGCTGATTTCCGCCATGATGTCCGTCACGCGCTGCACGCTGGAGACGATTTCGGCCATCGTGCTGCCCGCCTCTGCCACCAGCTTGCTACCCGCGTCGACCGCCACCACGGAGTCGCCGATCAGGGTCTTGATTTCCTTGGCTGCCGCCGCCGAGCGTTGCGCCAGGTTGCGCACTTCCGTCGCCACCACGGCGAAACCGCGTCCCTGCTCGCCCGCGCGCGCCGCTTCCACGGCCGCATTCAGGGCCAGGATATTCGTCTGGAAGGCGATGCCATCGATGACGGAAATGATCTCAACGATCTTGCGTGACGAGTCGTTGATGGCGTCCATGGTCTCGACCACCTTGCCCACCACGGCGCCGCCCTTCACTGCCACGCCCGAGGCGCTCAGCGCCAGCTGGTTGGCTTGCTGGGCATTGTCGGCATTTTGCCGCACGGTCGACGTCAGCTCTTCCATCGACGATGCCGTCTCTTCCAGCGAACTGGCCTGCTCTTCCGTGCGCGAGGACAGGTCCAAGTTGCCGCTGGCAATTTCCGACGACGCCGTGGCAATCGTTTCCGTGCCGCTGCGCACCTGGCCGACGATGTTGACCAGGCTGGAATTCATGTCTTTCAGCGCCTGCAGCAGCTGACCCGTTTCTTCCGTCGTGTGCACCTCGATCTGGCTCGTCAAGTCGCCCGAGGCCACCGTTTGCGCCAGTTTCACGGCCGCATTGAGCGGCTGCGTGATGGTACGCGTGATGTAGGCGGCGCAGACGATGCCCAGCGCGGAGGCCAGCAAGCCGAGGATGACCATCAGGCTTTCCGAGCGCACGACGGCAGCGCTGCCATCCTTGACGCTGGCGTCGGCCACGCCATTATTGAGCTTGATGATTTCGTTGAGCGTGCCTTCGGCCTTGCCGAACAGCGCGCGCGAACCCAGGTACTGCTTGTAGAACGCCACGAACAGGGTCTTTTGCTGCTCCTCATCGCGATTGTCGGCCAACTGGCGCAAGATGGCGCGCACCTTGTCATCATCGCCTTTCCAGGCGGCCCATTCTTCCAGGAAACGCTTCCACAGCACGGCTTCCTCGGGCGTTTGCGGCAGCGGCTCGTACAGCTTGCGGCCCGCATCGATATTGCTCCAGGCCTTGGTGCGCAACTGCAGCGCTTCCGTGAACTTGTCTTGTGCCTGGTAATTGTTTTCATAGATGGCGGCCGTCAGGGTGGCGGCGGCGACGGCCGTCTGGCCTTCGCTCATCATCATCAAGCCCTGGATCGACGGCAGGCGCACCACGCCGATCTCATTGACGGCGCTGCCGACGGTGGCGATGCCCGTGTAACCGCACACGCCCACCACCAGCAAGGCTGCCATCATCACGGCGACGAGCGTCGCCAACTTCCATTTGATCAGTAAATTCTTAAACATGGCTAGGTCCCTTATAAAGTCACGACGAATGCTGGCGAAGTTGGGGCTGGCATGTTCGAGTAAAACAGCTGACACTTGTATAAAGGCGGCGGGGATGGGGCGTACGCTTCGTTACAATTGGCGAGAATTCATAAATGCAAGCATAGTGGAAAATGGACGGGCTCGCTGATACATACTTGATACAAAACAATATTTATTTCTTTACTGTGGCACATATTGCACAGCGGCCAGAAAAATTGAATTCTCGCCCCATTTTGGTGCAAAAAGTCCCTCTGCGCCACTATTGGCTACGCAGTTGATAGTCGTATAAGATGCTCAGCACGCAAATCACAGGCAGACCATGGCTTATCCTATCGAACACAAACTGGTGATCGGGGTCGCTTCCAGCGCCCTGTTCGACCTGGCAGAATCGCACCAGGTCTACCTCGACAACGGCCCCGAGGAATACCGCAAGTACCAGGAAACACATATCGACACGGTGCTGCCGCGTGGCGTGGCCTTCCCCTTCATTCGCCGTTTCCTGAACATCAACAAGCACTATCCGCGCCAGTCGCCCGTGGAAGTGGTGCTGTTTTCGCGCAATTCGCCGGAAACGGGCTTGCGCGTGATGCACTCAATCGCCCATTACGGCCTGGATATTTCGCGCGCCGCCTTCATGACGGGCAAGTCGCCCTACCCCTACTTGCCCGCGTTCAATGCTTCGCTCTTCCTCAGCGCGAATGAAGACGACGTGCGCAGCGCGCTGGCCTGCAACTATCCGGCGGGCCTGGTGCTGCCGTCGCGCACGGAAGACGACGAAAACGACGAGGAACTGCGCGTGGCCTTCGACTTCGATGGCGTGATCGCCGACGACGAAGCGGAAACCGTGTTCAAGCGCAACAATGACGTCGATGAATTCCACGCCCATGAAACCCTGAACGTGGGCACGCCGCACCGCCCCGGCCCGCTGGCCGACCTGTTCCAGAAGCTGGCCACCATGCAGCGACTGGAAGAAAAGGCCCAGCGGCGCGACCCTGGCTACAAGAAGATCCTGCGCATCGCCATCATCACGGCGCGCAACGCGCCCTCGCATGAACGAGTCGTGACGACCCTGAAAAGCTGGGGCGTGGCGGCCGACGAAACGTTTTTCCTCGGTGGCATGGACAAATCGCGCGTGCTGGCCGTGTTCAAGCCGCATATCTTCTTCGATGACCAGCTGAGCCACCTGAAATCGGCGGGCGGCACCATCCCGATGGTGCATGTTCCTTTCGGCATAGCAAATATTCGCGCGGGCGATGGTCTATAATCTCGCCTGTCGGCGCCGTCACTGGCGGCGCTGCGCGCACCACAGCTGTCCCACTCAACTGCCTCTGCCACTAGTGTCATCGCCTGCATGTCCTTAGACTTAAAAAAAGCCCTCCCCAAGCCCGGCAACCGCTATGCGCTGCCCGCCCTGTATGGTTCATCCGACGCCTATGCCCTGGCGCTGGCCGCTTTGGCCTTGAAAGCGCGGGGCCAGATGCTGGCCGTGGTGGTGGCGCAGGCCAGCGACGGCCAGCGCCTGCTCGATGAAATCCCGTGGTTTGGCGGCACGGAACTGCGCTGCCATCTGCTGCCGGATTGGGAAACCCTGCCCTACGATGCCTTTTCGCCGCACCAGGACCTGGTCTCGGAACGCCTGGCCACCCTGCACGAAATCCAGACGCGCCAGTGCGACGTACTGATCGTGCCGGCCACCACGGCGCTGGTGCGCCTGGCCCCGCCCTCCTTTTTGGCTGCCTATACCTTCTTCTTCAAGAAGGGCGAAAAGCTCGACGAGGCGCGCCTGAAGTCGCAACTGACCCTGGCCGGCTACAGCCACGTGTCGCAAGTGATGTCACCGGGCGAATACTCGGTGCGCGGCGGCCTGCTCGACCTGTTCCCCATGGGTTCCGCACTGCCCTACCGGCTGGACCTGTTCGGCGACACCATCGAGACCATCCGCACGTTTGACGCCGACACCCAGCGCTCGCTGTATCCCGTACATGAAGTGCGACTGCTGCCGGGCCGCGAATTCCCCATGGACGAAGCGGCGCGCACCACTTTCCGCAACCGCTGGCGCGAGCAGTTCGAGGGCGACCCATCGCGCTCGGTCGTCTACAAGGACATCAGCAGCGGCATCGCCTCGGCCGGCATCGAATACTATCTGCCGCTGTTCTTCGAGCAAACTGCCACCCTGTTCGACTACCTGCCGCCCGACGCCTCGCTGGCCCTGGTGGGCGAGATAGACGCGGCCATTGGGCGCTTCTGGACCGATACCCAGTCGCGCTACCGCTTCTTGAAGGCGGACCGCGAGCGGCCGATCCTGCCGCCCGAGTCGCTGTTCCTGTCCGACGAGCAGTTCTTCGGCCTGGCCAAACCCTACCCGCGCCTGGCCATCACGAAGTCAAACGATGCGCTGGCCTCCGAACTGTCGGCCCCCGTGCCGAACATCGCCGTCAACCGCCGCGCCGACGACCCGCTGGCCAACCTGCGCAGCTACCTGCTGCAATCAGGCCGCCGCGTGATGATCTGCGCCGAATCGAACGGCCGCCGCGAAACCCTGCAGCAGTATTTCAGTGAATACGATCTGCAGCTGACGCCGGTGGAAGGCAGCGACGGCTTCTTGCAGTCAAGCGCCAAGCTGATGCTGGGCGTGGCGCCGCTGCACGCGGGCTTCGAGCTGTTTACGCCGGACGGCAATCTCGCCTTCATCACGGAAACCGAACTGTATGCCGGTTCAGGCCGCCGGGTTGGCACGAAAAAACAGGAAGGCGTGACGCAGGTCGAATCGATGGTGCGCGACCTGTCGGAGCTGAAAATCGGCGACCCCGTCGTGCACATCAACCACGGCATCGGGCGCTACATGGGCCTGACCAGCATGGACCTGGGCGAAGGCGAGACGGAATTTTTGCACCTCGAATACGCGAAGGACACCAAGCTGTACGTGCCAGTGTCGCAACTGCACGTCATTTCCCGCTATTCGGGCGCTTCGCCGGAAGACGCGCCGCTGCATTCGCTCGGTTCGGGCCAGTGGGAAAAAGCGAAAAAACGTGCGGCCGAACAGGTGCGCGACACGGCCGCCGAGCTGCTCAACCTGTACGCGCGCCGCGCGCTGCGCCAGGGCCACTCCTTCGAATTCTCCGCGCACGACTACCAGCGCTTCGCCGACAGCTTCGGCTTCGACGAGACGCCGGACCAGGCCGAGGCCATCCATAACGTCATCAAGGACATGACTTCCGGCAAACCGATGGACCGCCTGGTATGCGGCGACGTCGGCTTCGGCAAGACCGAAGTGGCCTTGCGCGCCGCCTTCATCGCCGTCATGGGCGGCAAGCAGGTGGCCATCCTGGCGCCCACCACCCTGCTGGCCGAGCAGCATGCGCAAACCTTCGCCGACCGCTTCGCCGACTGGCCCGTGCGTATCGCGGAACTGTCGCGTTTCCGCACTGGCAAGGAGATCACGCAAGCGTTCAAGGGCATGGCAGACGGCACGATCGACATCGTCATCGGCACGCATAAACTGCTGTCGGACGACGTGAAATTCACACGCCTTGGCCTGGTCATCATCGACGAAGAACACCGCTTCGGCGTGCGCCAGAAGGAAGCGTTGAAGGCGCTGCGCGCGGAAGTGGACGTGCTGACCCTGACGGCCACGCCGATCCCGCGCACCCTGGGCATGGCGCTGGAAGGCTTGCGCGACTTTTCCATCATCGCCACGGCGCCGCAAAAGCGCCTGGCCATCAAGACATTCGTGCGCAGCGAAGGCGAAGCCATCATCCGCGAAGCGTGCTTGCGCGAGCTCAAACGCGGTGGCCAGATCTATTTCCTGCACAACGAGGTGGAAACCATCCAGAACCGCCTGGCCATGCTGACGGAACTGCTGCCCGAGGCGCGCATCGCCGTGGCGCACGGCCAGATGCACGAGCGTGACCTGGAAAAGGTCATGCGCGACTTCGTCGCCCAGCGTTTCAACATCTTGCTGTGCACGACAATCATCGAGACCGGCATCGACGTGCCGACGGCGAACACCATCATCATGCACCGCGCCGACAAGTTCGGCCTGGCGCAGTTGCACCAGTTGCGCGGCCGGGTCGGACGCTCGCATCACCAGGCCTACGCCTACCTGCTGGTGCACGACGTGCAGGGTCTCACAAAACTGGCGCAGCGTCGCCTGGACGCCATCCAGCAGATGGAAGAACTGGGTAGCGGCTTTTACCTGGCCATGCACGACCTGGAAATCCGCGGCGCCGGCGAGGTGCTGGGCGAGAGCCAGTCGGGCGAGATGACGGAAATCGGCTTCCAGCTGTATTCGGACATGCTCAACGAAGCCGTGCGCTCGCTAAAGGCCGGCAAGGAGCCGGACCTGGCCGCGCCGCTGGCCTCGACGACGGAGATCAACCTGCACGTGCCGGCCCTGCTGCCGGCGGACTTCTGCGGCGACGTGCACGAGCGCCTGTCGATCTACAAGCGCCTGGCCAACTGCGCCACGCAAGAGAAAATCGACGATATCCAGGAAGAGCTGATCGACCGCTTCGGCAAGCTGCCCGATCCCGTCAAGGCCCTGGTCGAGACGCACCGCCTGCGCATTGCGGCGAAAACCGTGGGCATCGTCAAGATCGACGTGCATGGCGAAGCGGCCACCCTGCAATTCATGGCAAAGCCGCCCATCGACCCGATGCGCATCATCGATTTGATCCAGAAAAACCGCCATATCAAGCTGCATGGCCAGGACAAGCTGAAAATCACGGCCGCCATGCCGGACCTGGCCGCGCGCGTGACGCAGATCAAGACCACCATCAAGCAATTGACGGTGTAGACAATTTCGATAATCTATGCAGGACTGCCCCATGACCAATACCAAGACCATCACCATGAATCTGATCCTGCAGGGCCTGGACGGCGATAGCGCCCGCCTCGAGCGCATCGCCGCGCTGGCCGCGCCCACCTCCATCACGCACCTGGGACCGAACGCCGTGCGCTGCGAACAAATCGCCTATTCGCCGGCCCTGCGCCCGACCATCGAAGTGGCGGCCCAGGCGGCGCAGCTGGACGCCACCTACATGATGGGACAGCGCGAACTGAGTGAGTTCAAGCTGGTGGCGATGGACATGGATTCGACCCTGATCACCATCGAGTGCATCGATGAAATCGCCGACATGCAGGGCTTGAAACCGCAAGTGGCGGCCATCACGGAAGCGGCCATGCGCGGCGAACTCGATTTTAGCTCCAGCCTGAAGCAGCGCGTGGCCCTGCTCGAAGGCCTCGATGCCTCGGCACTGCAGCGCGTCTACGACGAGCGCCTGAAACTGTCACCGGGCGCGGAAGCCATGCTGGCGGCCGTGCAGAAGGCCGGCCTGAAAACCCTGCTGGTCTCGGGCGGCTTTACCTTCTTCACCGAACGCCTGAAGCAGCGCCTCGGCCTCGATTACACGCATGCGAACGAGCTGGAAATCGTCGATGGCAAGCTGACGGGCAAGGTGTTAGGCGGCATCGTCGATGCCGAGGAAAAACAGCGCACCGTGGAGCGCGTGTGCGCGCAACTGGGCATTGCGCCATCGCAGGCCATCGTCATGGGCGACGGCGCCAACGACTTGAAAATGATGGGCATCGCCGGCCTGTCCGTCGCCTTCCGCGCCAAGCCTGTGGTGCGGGCGCAGGCCGACGTGGCGCTGAACTTTGTGGGGCTCGATGGTATTCTGAATATCCTCAACTAAGGTTTCTCGCAACATACAGCATGCCTGGGGTATCGAGCAAAAAAAGCGGCGGCGGATCACAGCGACACGTTGAATATGCTCGAAAGGGGCGCTAGAGCAGCACGTCAGACCGTGACTTCCGATATGAACGCCCCCTTTCTTGCATCCATCCCTACAACTGCCACAGGCGCAGCGGCAGCAATCCCCACCAGGCCAGGACCAGCAGCAGTTGCAAGGCCCCCAGCAAGGCGACCCAATCCCACTTCGCCAGCGCGCCGACATCGGCCGCCGTGCCGCGGCTGCGCCAGCAGCGGGCCAGGCCGAACGCCGTCGCCAGCGGCAGCGCCCCCGTCGCCAGTGCCAGCAGCACACTGGCGATGGTGACGTCACCCAGGCGCAAAAAGGACTGAAAATAGAATAAGGGCAGCGGCAGGAGCAGCGCCAGCAACGATAGCAAGGGCGCGAACAGATGGTCGCCCCGCCCCAGGCTGCGCCGCGCGGCGCGCCACACGCCCACCAGCAGCACGTATAGCATGCCGGCCACGCCCAAGGCCAGGCTGGCCCACAGCACCAGCATGCGCAGCATCGACGCGCGCTCATAGCTGCGCAAGCCGTCGCTGAGCACATGCTTGCCATCCTCTTGCATCAGCACGTGCGACGCGGTGCTGCGATCGCTGGCACGGAACAGCAAGCCGCCCACCGGTTCCAGTTCCTTCGGCTCGCCCTGGAACGGGATCAGGAATAGCGACTCGCCATCCCATTTGACGCGCGTAAAGCCGAAGACGGCATCGACCCAGGCCATGCTGGCCATGGGGCTGGGCGACGGCACGTAGACGCCCTGCCAGTTTTCCACCGTGGGCGCGGGCGTGCCCTGCGGGGCCGGCGCGCGCAGCGGCAGGTCCAGGTCGCGCAGCAACAAGCGGTTGAAGCGTTCATAGTCGGCCTGCTCGGCATCCGTATTGAAGGCCACAAAGAAGGCGCTGTCCTGCTCCGGATAGATGCACAGCATGGCGCGAAAACCCACGGCCGTGCCTGGGTGGCAGGCGCCCACCACATTGTGGCGGTCGCGAACGGCCAGCGCCAAACCGTGGCCCGTTGCCAGTCCCGCCTGCGCCGCATCCGTGCCGGCCGGTTCGGACAAGGCACCCATCAGCGCCAGGTCGATGAAGCGTTTCCCCTGCAGCATGCCGTCGCCCATCAGGAATTGCGCCAGCTTGCCCATGTCGGCCGCCGTGGTGGTAAATTGCCCGGCCGGACGCAAATACTGCGGCACGGCCGGCTGCGCCACGCCATGCTCGAAATGGCCCATGGCCAGGCGCTGGTCAAGCTGCGCGTCCGCCTGCGTGCTCACTTGCGTAACAAAGGCAAAGGTGCTGTCTGCCATGCCCAGAGGCTGCAGCAGCTGGGCATCAAGGTAGCGTTCATAGGGCTGGCCCGTGACTTTCTCGATCACCATGCCCAGCAAGCCATAGCCCATGTTGGAATACGCATAGCGGCTGCCGGGCCGGGCGCGCACGCGCAACAGATTGCGGCCGCCATCGAAGGCGGCCGCCAGCGGCGTATCCGGCGCCGGGTTCAGGCTGAACGCCTGCCAGAAGCGCACATTATCGAGGCCGGCGGTATGCGCCAGCAGGTGGCGGATGCGCACGGGGTCGCTGGCCTGCCACGGGTTTTTCAGCGCCAGGCCCGGCAGCACCTGCTGCAGCGGCGTGTCGAGCGTGAGCCGGTCTTCACTGATCAGGCGCAAGACGCCCAGCGCCAGCGCCACCTTGCCCACGGAACCCACCTGCACGCGCGTATCGGGCTGCATGGGTATTTGCTTGGCGACATCGCGCAAGCCTGCCGCCCCCATGCGCACTGTGCCATCGGGCAAGACTTCGCTCCAGACGGCGCCCGCCAGGCCTTCGTCCTTCAAGCCGGCGGCAAACTCCGCCGCCAGGGGGGCACCGGCGGCATGGGCCACCGTGGC
Source organism: Janthinobacterium sp. UMAB-56 (assembly GCF_900095265.1). Lineage (GTDB taxonomy): Bacteria > Pseudomonadota > Gammaproteobacteria > Burkholderiales > Burkholderiaceae_D > Janthinobacterium. The sequence goes on from NZ_LT607654.1 coordinate 464,953, forward strand.
GCACAGCAGCAAGGCCGGCACCGTGCCTAACAGCCATGACTTGGCGCGCGCGGCCAAGCTGGGATAGTGATCTCGTTTCAACAATGTATGCCGCCTTTTTCCATGGACTGCGCTGCCACGCCGCTTTGCTTGCTACAATTAAAAATTAAGCAAGGACGGGAGCTTTCATGTCACAAGATATTATTTTGGATACCCAACTCCAGCAGACCAAAAACCTGGCCTGGTGGTTGTACCTGATACATGGCGCCAGCTTTGTTTTTTCGCTGGGCGCCTTTTCCTTCATTCCGCTCATCATCAACTATGTGAAGCGGGACGAGGCGGCCGGGACCTTCGTCTACAGCCATCATAGCTGGATGATCCGTTCCTTCTGGTGGTATGTGGCCTGGATCGTCGTCGGCGCCATCCTGTGGATCACGCTGATCGGCATTCCACTGGCGTTTCTCGTGTGGGGCGTGGCCTGGCTGTGGAAAGCCTACCGCCTGCTGCGCGGCTTCCTCGACCTGAACAACAACAAGCCCGTACCCATGTAGCGACTTGCGGGCAAGCCGGCGTGCTTGCCCACTGCCGCTACATCGCCGCAAACGCCCGTTCGATATCGGCGATCAAATCCTGCGGCGCTTCCAGCCCCACATTCAGACGCACCAACTGGCCCGGCAACTGCCAGCCCTTGCGCATGGCGGCGATGCGGTACGGCATCACCAGGCTGTTCGCACCGCCCCAGCTGTAGCCTATCTTGAACAACTGCAAGGCATCGACGAAACGGTCTGTTTGCGCCTCCGTATAGCGGGCATCGAACAGCACGGAAAACAGGCCGCCCGCGCCCGTGAAATCGCGCTGCCAGATGGCGTGGCCGGGGCAATCATCGAAAGCCGGATGCAGCACCGTGGCGATCTCGTTTCTTCCCTTGAGCCAGGCGGCCACCGTGCGTGCGCCCGCATCGTGGGCGTCGAAGCGCAGCTTCATGGTCGGCAAGCCGCGCAGCACCAGGTAGGCATCGTCCGCCCCCACGCCCATGCCGAGCCGCATATGCGCCTGCGCCAGGCGTTCATGCAGCGCGCGCTCGCGCGTAATGAGCGCGCCCATCAGCACATCCGAGCCGCCCGACTGGTATTTCGTCAGCGCCTGCATGATGATGTCCACGCCCAGGTCGAAGCCGCGCAGGGCCAGGCCAGCCGACCAGGTGTTGTCCAAAGCCACCAGCACGCCGCGCGCATGGGCGGCCGCGCAGATGGCGGGCAAGTCCGGCACTTCCATGGTCACGGAACCCGGCGCTTCCGTCCAGATGAGTTTGGTATTTCCCTGGATCAGGGCGGCGATGCCGGCGCCGATCAGCGGGTCGTAGTAACGCGCCGTAATGCCGAAATCCTGCGCCAGCCAGCGTCCCAGTTCGCGGTTCGGGTTGTAGATATTTTCCGGCAGCAAGACATCATCGCCCGTTTTCAGCAAGGCAAAGTCGGCCATGGCGATGGCCGCCAGGCCCGACGGCGCCAGCAGGCAATGCCTGCCCCCTTCGATCTCGGCCAACCGCGCTTCCAGGGTGAAGGTGGTGGGCGTGCCGTGCAAGCCGTAGGTGTAGGCGTTTTTCTCTTTCCAGTCGCCCGAGCGCATGGCCGCCACATCCTTGAACAGCACGGTCGATGCGTGATGGATGGCGTTGGGAAACGCGGCAAAGCCTTGCGGCGCCTGGTAATCGCTGTGGATCAGCGCGGTCTGCGGAGATTTTGGTGTGGTCATGGCATCGGCAAAGTGCGTGGGCAAATAGAAAGGCGGGCCAGCAATTGCTGGTCCGCCTTGATTGTAAGGGCTTCTGCCCTTGCCTGCCGTACTGTTGTTACACCTGCTTACTCGGCGGCGCCCCACAGGTCGTGCGCGTCCGCTGAAGTAATTTTTACGTCAACGAACTGGCCCACGGCCAGCTTGCGGTGCGGCTCGAACGGCGGCTTCACGTACACGACGCCGTCGATTTCCGGCGCGTCGGCGGACGAGCGGCCCACGCCGCCGGAGCGGGTGACTTCATCGATCAGCACGCGCACGGTCTTGCCGACCTTGGCTTGCAGGCGTTTTTTCGAGATTTCTTCCTGCAGCAACATGACGCGGCCACGGCGCTCTTCGCGCAGCTCTTCCGGCACGGGATTCTCGATCGCATTGGCGGTCGCGCCTTCGACGGGCGAATAGGCGAAGCAGCCCAGGCGGTCGATCTGCGCTTCCTTGAGGAAGTCGAGCAAATACTCGAATTCCGCTTCCGTTTCGCCAGGGAAACCGGCGATGAAGGTCGAACGTATCGTCAAGTCCGGGTTGATGGCGCGCCAGGCCTGGATGCGGTCGAGGTTTTTCTCGCCGCTGGCTGGGCGCTTCATGCGTTTCAGCACGTCCGGGTGTGCGTGCTGCATCGGAATATCGAGGTATGGCAGGATGTGGCCGCCGCTCATCATCGGGATGATCTGGTCCACGTGCGGGTACGGGTACACATAGTGCAGGCGTACCCAGGCGCCATAGGACTTGGCCAGTTCGCCCAGCGCTTCCGTCAACTGCGTCATGTGGGTTTTCACGGGACGACCATTCCAGAAGCCGGAACGGAATTTCACGTCCACGCCATACGCCGAGGTGTCTTGCGAAATGACCAGCAATTCCTTGACGCCGGCCTTGAACAGGTTTTCCGCTTCGATCATCAGTTCGCCGATCGGGCGCGACACCAGATCGCCGCGCATGGACGGGATGATGCAGAAGCTGCAGCGGTGGTTGCAGCCTTCGGAAATTTTCAGGTAGGCATAGTGCTTGGGTGTCAGCTTGACGCCTTGCGGCGGCACCAGGTCGAGGAACGGTGCATGCGGTTTCGGCAGGTGCAAGTGGACGGAATCCATCACTTCGGCCAGCGCGTGCGGACCCGTGACGGACAGCACTTTCGGATGCACCTTCATGATGATGTCGTCGCCGGCAGCATCTTTCTTGGCGCCCAGACAACCGGTAACGATGACCTTGCCGTTTTCAGCCAGCGCTTCGCCGATGGCGTCCAGCGACTCTTGCACGGCAGCATCGATAAAACCGCAGGTATTGACGATCACCAGATCGGCGCCAGCGTAGGATTTCGCCGTTTCGTAGCCTTCGGCGCGCAGTTGGGTCAGGATTTGTTCGGAGTCAACCAGCGCTTTCGGGCAGCCGAGCGAGACAAAGCCCACTTTCGGCGCCGCACCTGGCATGGCCAGCATGGCCTCGGGCTGGGCGGAAGGAACGGGAATACGGTGAATTTCAGACATAGTTGGCAGCTAGTAAAATGGTGAGGCGAATCGGCTATTGTACCCCGAGCCGCCCCTTGCTGTCAGAGCCACTTCCTTTTGCTGGCGCATCTGCAACGCTACAACCCCAGCTTTGTTCCGGCCGCTGCCATCGTGGCGGTGGTCGAACAAGGCCCGGCAACAGATTCCAGGTATCAAGAAAGTCAAAATAATGCCTCAAGGAAATTAATGACATGACATATAATTTTGTTTTTTAAAAAACCAAATCAATCCCATGTCTTTGTCCTTTTCCAATTTGAAAGCGCGGCACCAGACTGTCGCGGCTTGCGGCTTGACTGTATTGCTACTGAGCGGCTGCGTCGTCAACACGTCGGTGGTTGACCCACTGAAAATGAGTGCACAATCGGGAGAAACCCCGGTGGTAGTCAGCATCACGTCGAATACCAAAGATATTTACGGTTTCAATACGATCAAGTTACGCCGGGTGGTGGCGGGGGAGCAGCGCAGTGATTTCAAGCTGGTCTCCGCAAATCTGGTGATGAAAAAGGTCGAGAGCGCGATGGCAGGCGATACTTCCCTGTTCATTGGCGCACTACCGCCTGGCGAGTATGAGTTTGTCGAATTGATCGACACGCGGGCCAACAAGCTCTTGCATGTGTACTCGACCATCGTGGGAAGCTTCAAAATGGACGCGGGCAAGTCGGCGGATCTGGGTCGGCTGATTGTGACACGCGGCGATTTCGGCGTGCAATACGGTCGCAGCGCGCAGGTGGTATCCAATGCGCAATTACTCCAGCGCTTTGCCCCCGACTACAGCAAGCTATTCGGCGCTGCTGCCAGCCCAGGCTGGAGCACCCCACACCACGCGCAGGACGATGTCGAGAAATTTGCCCGCGCCCACCCGGCCGGGGCCGAGTGCGCCACCGAAATGCCCGATGGCCGGGTGGCTGCCGCCAGCCGCATGGGCGCCGTCCTGATGCGCTCGACACAAGGTCAATGGAAGATCATCAATGCGCCCTCGGTGGAGTCGCTGTCTTGCGTGTTTCCCGTAGACCTGCCCAATGCCGAGTTGATCGCGGTAGGCGAATCGGGCTCCCTGCTACGCAAGGCGCGTGACAGCGACACGCTGCTTCCTGTCGATACAGGCAACCTGCCGCCCGGCAACCTGCTGCGCATCGGCGGCAACCCCCAGGATGGCTGGTACGTGATGCATCACAAGGGAGGTGAATTGAACATTTTCCGGGCGAATCAACTGGACGCTGGCGACTGGCGATCCGTGTACCATTCCACCTTGCCCGGATCGTGGCTGCATGGCCCAGGCTTATTGTGGACCTGGCAAGACGCGGAGCGGATCGGCTATGCCCTGGAAAGCGGCTTGATCGGCGAACTCGACTACCGCACGGGCAAGTTGACCGAGCGCTTTAGTCCGCACAAGAAAAGCTTGACGCAGTTTATCCATCAAGCCAATGGCACGCAAAGCGTTCTGGTAGCGGCTGGCTTGGGAGGAAGGTTTCCCGACGCCTATGTTTCACGGGATCGCGGCCAGAACTGGACGCCTATCGTTTCGCCGTTCAAAGTCCTGATGTCGCCCGTGGCGCCGCTCAATGACGGCAAACTGCTGATGGAAGCCGGCATGTATAACGAGGGCGCCCTGCTGGTCAGCAGCGACGAAGGCAAGACCTGGGGGCCGTATGTCCCATACACTCTGCGCAACGCCCCGTTGATATTCTCCTCCGGCCTGGCACTCAATATCCAGGAAGATTTCAAGGGTAACGTCAGCATTTACAGCTCCATGGACAATGCCAGGACATGGAAGCTCGAGCATTCAAACCAGGACCTGCTCTCCACGCTGCAACAACGGAAGCAATAACATGCAGCATCGGCAGCCGGCGGCATGACGCCCGCAAAGCACAACGGCACAGGAGTTCCTGTGCCGTTGTGTGGCCCGCATTGGCTGCGGCCTACTTTTTGTCGCTTGGTGGCACCGGCGGAACGAACGGGAATGTGCCGAACAGATTCTTGCTCTGGCTCTGCATCTGTTCCTGCATCTGCACGAACAGGCTCTTGCTCTGGTCGATGTAGTTGTTCATCATGCCTTGCATCATCGGCCCCTGGACATTCATGAACTGGGTCCACATTTCCGGGCTGAAGGGCTTGCCTTCGAAGCTGCCGGCCGACGTGCCCGTGAATTTGTGCTGGATATCGGTGAACGCTTGCACGTTCTTTTCCAGGTAGGATCCCATCATGCCCTGCATGGCGTGGCCATAGTAACGTATGATCTGCGACAACACGCTGCTCGAGAACATGGGCGCGCCATTCGCTTCCTCTTCCAAAATGATTTGCAGCAAGATGCTGCGCGTCAAATCTTCATTGGATTTGGCATCGACGACGGTAAACACTTCATTGTCCAACACCAGCTGCTTGACATCCGTCAAGGTGATGTAGGAACTGGTTTGCGTGTCGTACAGACGACGGTTGGGATATTTTTTAATCAGGCGGTCTATACTTTTTTTTGCACTACTCATCACAAGTTCCACTTATTGCGCCGCAGCGCATACTGAGTTAATCCGAAAAAAAAGCGAACGTGGGTCCGCTTTCGCACCTGCCTACTTTTTCCATTATAGAGTGGAAAACGGCTCCATTGCACATCAGGGTAGTAGATTCCGGCATTTATTGCAACGCAACTAAAAGTAGATTCCTGACAAGACCGGAGATTACGCCAGTCTTGCGCGGCAAAAAACGCTTTGTGAATTAATCTACCCTGACTTTAACATACCGCCCCGGCGCCGGCTCGATTGCCGCGTGGCGCTTGTTGCCCGGTTTGCCCGGCGCCTTGACGTCGGCGCCGCCGTGTTCGGCCAGGAAGGCTGCCCATTCGGGCCACCAGCTGCCCACGTACTCGGTCGCGCCTTCCATCCATTGCTCGGCAGTCCATGGCTTGGCCTTCGCCGTGCGCGGCCGGTCATTGCTCCAGTAACTGCGCTTGTTCTTCGATGCAGGATTGATCACGCCGGCGATATGGCCAGAAGCACCGAGGATGAAACGGTTGGCTTTCGGTTTTTTCGGGTTCAGCAGGGCCGTGCTGGCGTAGGCCGCCCCCCAGGGCACGATATGGTCTTCGCGCGAACCGTAGATGAAAGCGGGCGCGTCGATACTGCCCAAGTTGACCTGTTCGCCGGCCACCGTCAGCTTGTCCGGCACTTTCAGGCTGTTTTCCAGGTAAGTGTTACGCAGATACCAGCAGAACATGGGACCCGGCAAGCCCGTGCCGTCGCCATTCCAGTACAGCATGTCAAACGCGGGCGGCTCCTTGCCTTTCAGGTAATTCGACTGCACATAGTTCCACACCAGATCGTTCGGCCGCAGGCTGGAGAAGGTGCTGCCCAGGTCGCGCCCCGACATCAGGCCGCCCTTGGCCAGGCTCTGCTCGCGCAACGCCACTTGCGGTTCGTCAATGAAGACATCGAGCGCGCCCGCGTCGCAGAAATCGAGGAAGGTGGTCAACAGGGTCAGGCTGGCGGCCGGATTTTCACCGCGCGCCTTGAGCACTGCCAGCGCCGTCGAGACGATGGTGCCGCCCACGCAAAAGCCGAACATATTGAGCTGGTCCTGGCCGGAGATGTCCTGCGTCACCCGGATGGCGGCAATCACGCCTTGCTCGACATAATCGTCCCACGTCAGGTGCTGCATGCTCATGTCCGGATTGCGCCAGGATATCAGGAACACGGTATTGCCCTGCTCCACCGCATAGCGCACGAGCGAGTTTTCTGGCTGCAAGTCAAGGATATAGAATTTATTGATGCATGGCGGCACCATCAGCAGCGGCCGCTGGTGTACCGTGGCCGTCGTCGGCGTGTACTGGATCAGCTGGAACAGTTCATTTTCAAACACCACGGTGCCCGGCGTGGTGGCCACGTTGCGGCCCACTTCGAAGGCCGATTCGTCCGATTGGGAGATGCGGCCCTTTTGCATGTCGGCCAGCATATTGCTCAAGCCCTTGGCCAGACTCTCGCCCTTGGTTTCGATCAGGGTTTGCTGGGCGTCGGGATTGGTCGCAAGAAAATTGGCGGGCGACATGGCGTCGACGATTTGCTGCACCGCAAAGGCAATCTTTTGCTTCTGGTGCGGCGTCGCTTCCACGGCATCGGCCATGGCACTGAGAAACTCCGCATTCAACAGGTAGGCCGCCGCATTGAAGGCCGACAGGGGGCTGGCGTGCCAGGCGGGCGCGGCAAAACGGCGGTCTTTCAACTCCGGCGTCTTGCCTGCCATGAAGTCGGTCCACAAACCCGTCAGCTTGGCCACGTAGGCATTTTTCAGGTGCTCGATCACGTCCGGCTTGATGCTGGCGCCGGCATCCTGCAAAATGCCGGCAATCGGATTGCCCTGCGGCTGCGGTACCATGTTGTACCACGTCTTCCACTGCTCAGGATTGCTGATCTGCGCCATCCATTCCTTGGTCATCATTTGAGGATCGGGCATGTTCATAGATGTGTTAGTCCATTCAAGAATTAAAACGTAGTCAAAAATAATTAATTACTTCCGGGCCACCTGCATGCAAACTCTTACTGACTGCCAATACCAATGATGCTCATGACCGCTGTTGCCTGGATCTATGTCGTCGGCCTCATGGCGCTGACGGAAGCGTCCATCGTCGCCGGGGTGATGACCTTCTTGCTGTATTGCGTCATCCCGCTGTCCATCCTATTCTATCTGACGGGCTCGCGGCGACGCAAACGCAAGGCGGCGCGTATCGCAGAAATGCGGGCCAGCACGCTTGCCTCGGCAGACGATAAAACAAAAACGGCAGACACATAAGTGTCTGCCGTGCAGATTATTTGCGCCAGATCAAGCTGGCCTGTCTTCCCGTGACGCCATCGCGCCGGTACGAGTAAAACTGCGCCGCATCGCTGACGGTGCAATATTCCCCACCCGCCACTTGCGCCACGCCATCGCGCAGCAGCATGGCACGCGCCAGTGCGTAGATGTCGGCCAGGTACTTGCCTGGCTTGCCGTCGATGGTGACAAACGCAGCGTTCAACACCTGCCGCTCGGCAGCATCGCGCGCGCCGTCGCGAAACGCTTGCAACACGTCCTGCCCCACTTCGAATTGCTGCGGCCCAATGGCCGGCCCCAGCCAGGCGAGGATGTCCATCGCGCCCTGCGCCCGCATGTTTTCCACCGTGCGCTGCAAGACGCCGTTGGCCAGGCCGCGCCAGCCCGCGTGGGCCGCACCGACGATCAGCCCATCTGTCGAACAGAACAAGACGGGCAAACAATCGGCCGTCATCACCACGCACACGGCACCCGCCTGCGTGGCCACGCTGGCGTCGGCGTCGGGTACGCAACCGTGCAGGCTGGCCGCGTCCATCACGGCCACACCATGCACCTGCGACAGCCAGGCAGGCTGCGACGGCAGCATGGCGGACAGCCGTGCGCGATTGGCCGCCACGTGCGCGGCCTCATCGCCCACGTGCGTGCCCAGGTTCAAGCCACCGCCGCCCTGCCCGTCACCGTAAGGTCCTTGGCTGACCCCGCCCGCACGCACGGTCGCCAGCGCGCCCACGTTCGCGGGCAAGCCGGGCCAATGGGGTTGAATGCAAGGCAACGGTGACGTCATCAGACCTGTTCCGGCTCGGCAATGCCGGCGGTGGCGATCAGTTGAGCGAAATCATCGGCCAGCGGCACGATCCACTCGCACGCTTCCAGGGTGCCAGGATGCACGAGACCCAGGCGGCGCGCCTGCAGCGCCTGGCGCGAGAAGACGGACACCAGGTGCTGCTTGCCATACACATAGTCGCCAACGAGCGCAAAGCCCAAGTGCTGCATGTGCACGCGGATCTGGTGCGTGCGGCCTGTTTCCAGACGGCACTGCATCAGGCTCACGGGACGGCGGTCGAGTTCGCCGCTGCCGATCAATTCATAGTGCGTGATGGCCGGCTTGGCCGTAAAGTTTTCCGAGACGGCCATCTTGACGCG
>NZ_LT607654.1:474239-488613 GCF_900095265.1 Janthinobacterium sp. UMAB-56
TGACGGTGCGCGCCTGCAACTGGCGCACCAAATCCGTTTGCGATGCCAGGGTCTTGCCGACGACCATCAAGCCGCTGGTATCCTTGTCCAGGCGATGCACGATGCCCGCGCGCGGCACGCCCGCCAGCTGCGGGCAGTGGTGCAGCAAGCCGTTGAGCAAGGTGCCCGACCAGTTGCCAGGGCCCGGATGCACGACCAGTCCGGCCGGTTTGTTGATCACGATGATATGCTCATCTTCGTGCACGATATTCAATTCCATCGCTTCCGGCTTAAAAGCCTCGTCTTCCGGCGCGCTTTGCGGCAGAATGACGATCTTCTCGTCGCCATAGGCGGTCATGTTGCGTTTGGCAACTTTTCCATCGACGGTCACGAAACCGGCTTCCAGCCACAATTGCAAGCGGCTGCGCGAGTATTGCGGCACCAGCTTGGAGATGACTTTATCGAGGCGGTGGCCGCAGGCGTCCGGCGTCAGTTCCAATGTAATCGGGGCCATTTCCTCGAAGACGTCGTCGGCGGCAAAATCGCCGTCAAACGCCTCTTCGGCGGCATGGTCAGAAAGGGAGTCAAACGCGGGGTCAGCCAAATTAGGCTTCGGAGTTAATATCACAGCATTCCCATCGGCTATAATCAGCCTATTGTAAAATCTTGGTTAAAACCTTCTTGCAAAACGTCATGCAAAAAAAATTATCGTTGGTAGTCGCTTCAGTCGTTCTGCTCGGCATGTCCGCTTGCAGCTTGTTGCCTGAAAAAGTGGATGAGACCAAAAACTGGTCCGTTACGAAATTATACTCGGAGGCGCGTGAAGAAATGGCCGGGCAGCACTATGAAGCTGCAATCGGCCTGTTCCAGAAGCTGGAGGCTAACTATCCTTTCGGCAACTATGCTCTGCAAGCGCAGATGGAGATCGCTTACGCGTATTATAAGTCGGGAGACCAGGCCCAGGCACTGGCTGCCGTCGAACGCTTCATCAAGTTGCATCCGAACCACGCCAATGTCGACTATATGTACTACTTGCGGGGCCTGATCAGCTTTAACGACCAGATCAGCTTCCTGAACTTCCTGTACGAGCAAGATCCGACCGAGCGCGATCCGAAAGCCACGCGCGAAGCGTTTGCGGCCTTCAAGCAACTGGTCGACAAGTTTCCAAATAGCAAATACGCGCCCGATTCGCTGGCCCGCATGAACTATTTGATCGATGCCATGGCGAAATACGAAGTGCACGTGGCACGCTATTACTACCGCCGCGGCGCTTACCTGGCCGCCGCCAACCGCGCGCAAACGACGGTCAGCGACTTTGCCGCCTCACCGGCCATCGAAGAAGCGCTGTTCATCATGTACCGCTCGTATGACAAGCTGGGCTTGACCGACTTGCGCGACGATGCCTTGCGCGTGCTGACCAAGAACTACCCGAACACGGCATTCCTCAGCCCGGAAGGGGTGAACAAGGAACGCAAGTGGTGGAAATTCTGGCAGTAAGTTGCAATAAAAAACCGGGCTAGCCCGGTTTTTTTACTTAGTCAGCTACTTTGCGCCGGAACACCCAGCTCTTGTCGTTCGACGCTTCCGGCACATACGCGTAACCATCGACATCGAACTGTTTCAGCTGTTCCGGGTCGCGGAGGGCGTTGACCGCCGCATAGCGGGCCAGCATGCCGCGCGCGCGCTTGGCGTAGAAGGAAATGATTTTATACTTGCCGTTCTTCCAGTCCTCGAACACGGGCGCGATGACGGGCACGTCCAGTTGGCGCGGCTTGACAGATTTGAAATATTCTTCGGAAGCAAGGTTGACCAGCACTTTCGCGCCCTGCTCTTTTGCCGTGCGGTTCAGGCCGTTGGTGATGGTATCGCCCCAGAACGCATACAAATCCTTGCCGCGCGGGGTCGACAGGCGCGTGCCCATTTCCAGGCGGTGCGGATGAATCAGGTCCAAGGGGCGCAGCAAGCCGTACAGGCCCGACAAAATGCGCACGCGCGACTGGGCATAGTCAAGCTGGGCCGGCTGCAGGCTGCGCGCCTCGAAACCGGCATACACGTCGCCATTGAAAGCCATGATGGCCTGACGCGCTTCTGCCAGCTTGGGCGTCCAGGACGCGTAGCGGGCCACGTTGAGGGCGGACAAGGCGTCGGAAATACCCATCAGGCTGCCCACTTCGGCGGGCGAGAACTCGCGCATGCGCTCTATCAGCTGGGCGGAATGGTCGAGAAAATCGGGGGTGCTGTGCAACGAGGTTGTTGGCGGCGTCTCCAGGTCGAGACTCTTGGCGGGCGAAAGCACGATCAACATAAATTATCACTACAGAATAGAATTGCCGACATGATACCTGCTCCACAAAAACTCGTCCTCGACACCAACGTTTGCCTCGACCTGTTCGTCTTTAACGACCCGCGCTGGGCGAGCTTGCTGGCAGCCATGGAAAGCGGCGCCGTGCACGCCATTACGCGGGAAGACTGCCGCGCGGAATATCTGGTGGTGTTGCACTACAAACATCTGCCGCTCGACGAAGCCAGCCGCGCGCTTGCCGCCGCCCGCTTCGACGCCCACATCACGGTGGTGGCGCCGCCTGTTTCCGGCGTGCGCCTGCCCGTCTGCACGGACAAGGATGACCAGAAATTCCTCGAACTGGCGCGCGACGCCAACGCCGACATCCTCATCACCAAGGACAAGGCCTTGCTGAAACTGGCCCGCAAGACGGCCAAGGCCGGCATGTTCAAGATCATGCTGCCGGAAGGCTGGGCCTTGCCAGGCTGAGCCGCCAAAGCCCCACCCGCAACGGGGCGCGCTGCGCTAGAATGGGGCACGATTCCACTTTCCGCACCGCGCCCCTACCGTTCATGAACAGCCCGTCCCTGCCCCATCTGACTCCCACCCTGCGCACGCGTTTGCCTCTGGTGGGCACCACCGTGTTTACCCGCATGTCCAGCCTGGCGGCCCAGCATGGCGCCGTCAACCTGGGCCAGGGCTTTCCCGATTTCGATTGTGCGCCGCAACTGGTCGATCTCGTCAGCGACGCCATGCGCGCCGGCCACAACCAGTATCCGATGATGACGGGCGCAGCGCCCTTGCGCGAAGCGATTGCCGCAAAGATCGCCAGCCTGTACGGCCACAGCTATGATGCCGGCACGGAAATCACCGTCACGGCCGGTGCCACGCAGGCGCTCACGACCGCCATCCTGTGCTGCGTGCATCCGGGCGACGAAGTCATCGTCATCGAACCGGCCTACGACAGCTACCTGCCCGCCATCGCGCTGGCCGGCGGCGTGCCCGTGCTGGTCTCCATGCAAGTGGACGAGACCGGCTACAGCGTGCCGTGGGACAAGCTGGCTGCCGCCGTCAGCCCCAAGACGCGCCTGATCATCATCAACACGCCACACAATCCGACCGGCACCATTTTGCGCCCTGCCGACGTGGCGGCCCTGGCCGACATCGTGCGCGGCACGCAAATGTTGATACTCTCCGATGAAGTCTACGAACACATGGTGTATGACGGCGTGCCGCACGCCTCGCTCGCGCGCAACGCGGAACTGGCGGCGCGCAGCTTCATCGTCTCGAGCTTCGGCAAGACCTATCACGTGACGGGCTGGAAAGTGGGCTATGTGGCGGCACCCAAGGCCCTGACGGCGGAGTTTCGCAAGGTGCACCAGTACAATGTATTTACCGTCAACACGCCCATGCAGCATGGCCTGGCCGGCTATATGGCGGACCCGCAGCCCTACCTGGATTTGCCCGCGTTTTACCAGCGCAAGCGCGATTTGTTCCGCGATGGCCTGGCGGGCAGTCGCTTTACCCTGCTGCCGGCCGATGGCACGTATTTCCAGTGCGTGCGCTACGATGCCATTTCGCAAGAGACCGAGGCGCAGTTCGCCGAATGGCTGACGACGGAAATCAAGGTGGCCGCCATCCCTGTCTCTGCGTTTTACGCGCACGGCAGGGAATCCAGCATCGTGCGCTTCTGCTTTGCCAAGAAAGATGACACCTTGCGCCTGGCGCTGGAGCGCCTGCGCAGCATTTAAATACCGCACGGCTCCGCTTCGGCGGGGCAAAGGATGACAGATGGTACAGCGTCGCATCGGCCCGGCCGACCTGGTTCCGGGCGAACCCCTGCCCTGGGATCTGTTTCTGGCTGACCATAGTGCCGGCCCACAACTACGCAAGGGGCAGATCATCACGGACGGCGCACAGCTGGGCCGCTTGCTGCAGCTGGGCCTGTACGCGGGCGCGCCGGACCAGCCTTCCGTCTTGCGCCTGCTCAACGAAGCGGCGCAACGCCTGCAACGATTGCTGCTGGACTTGCGCAGCGAAAGCAACGCCGAGCGCGACGTGCGCGACATCGCCCGCGAATTGCTGCGCGCGCTGGAGCACGATGCCGACATTTCCCTGGCCAGCATCCTGCTCAACCAGATCGCCGGCACCTACGCCGTGCGCCACTGCATCGAAACGGCCTTGCTGGCCATGCTGGTGGGCCGCAGCATGCACAAGTCGCACGATGAACTACTGTTGATCGGCGCGGCAGCGCTGACGATGAACGTGGGCATGCTGCGCCACCATGACAGTTTCCAGGACCGGCGCGGCCCGCTGAATGACGACGAGATGCGCATCGTGCGCCAGCATCCACAGGAAAGCACGGAACTGCTGCGCTGCGCCGGCGTCGATGACGAAGAATGGCTCAGTTGCGTGCTCCTGCACCATGAAAACGACGACGGCAGCGGCTACCCGCAGGGGCGCACGGCCGATGAAATCCTGCAAAATGCCAAGCTGATCGGCCTGGCCGACCGCTATTGCGCCCGCGTCTCGGCACGCAACTACCGCCGCTCCATCGTGCCAGACCAGGCGCTGCAGCACATCTTCCTCGACCAGGACGTGCCCATCGACCCTTTGCTGGGTGAACAATTCGTCAATCTGCTGGGAAAATATCCGCCCGGCACCTTGGTGCGCCTGCGCAGCGGCGAACTGGGCGTCGTCACGCAACGGGGCGCCGCCCACGTGCACCCGCTCAGCGATCCGCTGGGGACCCCGCTGGCCGCCGCCGAGTTGGCGCAGCTCACGCCCCGCGACACGTCCGACAGCCGTTTTGCCATCGTTTCCTCGCTACATGAAGACGATGCCGGCTTGCATTTCAGCATGCGGCACGTGTGGGGTGATGAGGCGCGGCTGTAGGAAGATTGGCAAAACTAGCCACGGTGGTTTGCTCGACCTGGAAGCTGACGCTCAGGCCAGGCCTTCAATCTTCTTCAACCACGCGTCAAAATGCGGGCAATCCTGTCGCATGGCATGCAAGCCAATATCGCAGGCGATCAATGGCCCATGGAAGGTCTTCTGGTAGACGTTCAGCGCAGCAAGTATGCGCTTCGATGGCGCTGTCTGCGCACTATCGTTAATATCCTCGGGCGCAGCCGCACGTCGCGCCGCACGTAAAGGTTCAAGCACAGCGTCATCATCGGTCCATTGCTGAAAGGCATCCAAATGTACAAATAACAAGGCTTCAAACTCGTGGACAAGCAAGTTGGGGATAAAATTACGCAGCTTGACATCCGAAGCCAATTGATTTTCCAGAAATTGGGCCTTCTGTACGCCGCTGGCCGCGACGGGATACGCCGCGCTACTCTTCCCTGGAAAATCTTTAGGTAGTGCGTACAGGTCGAATAGCGTGGTAACGTAAGCCGCAGGATCCCGCTTGCAAAGTTTTTCTATCTGCGGCTTGATCTTGGCGTAGCTCACCACGCCACCTTTGTATCCAGGACTGGTACTAACGATGACTGCCGTCAAGTAAAGGCCGATACCTGCATAGTGAGGCACCAACAACTCGTTGACGAAAGCCTCTTCGGTCTGTCCTTCCACCAGCAGGTAAACGCGACTCATCGTCCGGGCCTCCCACCGAGCAGGTTTTTCTTCCACATTTCACCCAGACTGTAGTCCTTGAGCCATTCGGCAAGCGCATCCCCGTCTGGACGCTTGAACGTCGACGATCCGCCACGCTTATCGACTACGATCAAATCATCCACATCAAATTCGTTGACCAATTCCACCGATTGTGTGGACACGATCAATTGGTGGCTTTGAGCCGCCGACTTGATCAGGCCGGCGAGCACGCTGATAGCAAATGGATGCAGGCCAAGTTCAGGCTCATCGATCAGCACCGCCTTGGGCATGAACTCCTCAGGCTGGAGCAAAACGGTCGCCAGGCAAATGAAGCGTAGCGTACCATCGGACAATGCGCTGGCGGAAAACGGTTCGTCCTGCCCCTGCTCGGTCCATTCCAGTTGTATCTTCTCTTTGTTATCGACCGTGGGGCGCAGCAGAAAGTCACCAAAAAAAGGAGCGACCAGGCGAATCGCCTTCACGATACGCAAATAGTGTTCCCCATGATGACTTTTTAAACGTAGTAAAAAAGCCCCAAGATTACGACCATCATCGCGCAAATACTCATTGTCGCCTATGCTGTGAATTTGCTTGACCAGTGCCGTGCTGCTGGTATCGTGAAAGTGATACAAACGCCAGCTCAGCATCGCAGGCACGACATACGCCCAAATACGCCCGTGCGTCCCTTTTTCCTTGTACTGCGTCTCAAAATGGCCAGAAGCAGGATGCCATTCACCGTGTACGTTCCACCAGAGTGCCTCGCGATAGAACATCATCCTGTTATCTGCGGTAGGCCGCAGGCTGAAGCGATAACCATTGTTACCAAAGTAGAGTTCCGCCCGAAGCTCCTCGGTCTTTTTGCGTCCAAAGTGCAATACGGCGTCTGGCCCGCCAGCCTGGCCAACAGCAACCTGCAATTGCTGATCCAGAATGCGATTAATCAGCCGAAAAAAACCGATGAAGTTGGACTTGCCAGCACCATTGGCACCGATAAGCACATTTAACCGGCCCAACTCCAGATCACATTCGGCGATAGACTTGTAGCCGCGTAGTACCAAGCGAGAAATCTGGTCGGTATCGTTGACTTGTTTGATCATATTTATGCCCCATTATCCTGACAGTATAGCTTCACAGGCAAACTGGCAGACTGGCTGCGCGTACTCAACCGGAATCAGCGCCCAACTTTCGCCGCGTGCCGTCTGGCACCATGCAAGCGTCCGCAGGTCCATGACCCGCTTTCATTTCTCCGACTTCAAATACGCCCGCAGTCCATGCGTGAGCACAAAAGGAAACACGCTCGCATGGTCTTCATCATCGAACACACGCAAACGCGTCTTCAGGCCGGGAAACTTGCGCGATTTCAACTTGTCGTCGAACTCGCGCAAGTCGGCCAGCATGTCGGCCGCTTCCTCCGAACGCGAACGCTTCTTGCCTGGGGCCAGTTTTTCCAGCCCGCCGATGCCAAAGAACACGGACGCGGGCAAGTCCTTGTGGCTGGCGGCATATGCCTGCTCGCGCTCGAACATGACGCCGGCGTCGTACCACAGTGACGGACTGCCGAGAATGAAATGCTCGAAGGTGCGCGGTTCGCTCAACAAAAATTGCAAGCCCAGCAGGCTGCCGTAGGAATGGCCAACAAACACCTTGCGCTGCATGTTGACGCGGTAATGTTGCGCGATGAAGGGAAACACCTCGCCAGAGACGAACTGCCCGTAGGCTTTCGCTTCGCCGAACGCTGGCTGGCGTCCCGGCATGTCCGAGCGGTAGTCGTGCTTGCGCGGCGTGGTGGGCGTGTAGTCGCGGCGGCGGCTGTACACCCCGCCATCGCCGTTGGCATACGACAGGCCGACCACCACCACTTCTTCCATCCCCGCATGCTTGTTCAGGCGCTGCGCGATATTGCGCACGATGGGAAACGCATAATTGGCATCGACGACGAACAGCACCGGATAACGCTTGCTGCCTTGCCGGTAGGAATCGGGCAAGGCCACATACAGCTGGTAGTCGCGCTTCAAGGCTTGCGCACGGATGTCGCGCACCTCGGTATGTTCCAGTACGTAGCTGGCAGGCGCCGCCTGCACGCTGTTGGCCAGGCAGCAAAAGACGGGGAGCAAACTGAAAAGCTTCAAGCTGTTTCTTTCCATGAGGTAAAAATTACTTCGCCGCAGCCGCCGTCAGCTGCACCAGCTTGCGCTCGACAAAGGCCTGCAACTGGGGCGACAGGGTTTGCAAGCCCTTGGCCCGCTCGAACGCCTGGCGCGCCTGGGCCGGGTGTTTATCGGCTTGCCAGGCTATCCCCAGGCCCATCCACCAGACACTGTTGTCGGGTGCCGCCTGCAGGGCCGACTGATAATATTCCGACGCTTCGCGATAGCGCTGCTCGCGTTGCAACACGCCCGCCAGGAAGGCATGGTATTCGCCGTTGTCGCTGGCGTATGGCAGGCTGCGCAAGAGCGTATCGAGGGCGGCAGCGCCGCCGTTGGCCTGGTCCAGCTGCAAACGGGCCAGCATCATCGCTTGCGCCGGCTGTTTCGGGTCCAGTGCCAGGCTCAGCTGCAACTGGCGTGCCGCTTCATCGGGGCGCTGCGCTTCGAGCAGCAGGCGCACCAGGGTTTCGCGCGCACCCTGGTGGCGCGGGTCCAGCTGCAGGGTTTGCTGCAAGGCCAGCATGGCGTCGGAGACGCGGCCATCCTGCAACTGCGCCAGCGCACGCCGGTAGGCATTCTCCACGCGCTGCTGGGCAGTGACTTGCTTGCCGTCAAGGATGCGCTCGCTGGCGGCGGGCACTGCCGTCTTCACCACCGGCGCGGGGGCATGCCTGGCCGGTTTTTCCGTGATGCGGCGCAATTCGGCGGGCCGCGCCCTGGCGGGCGCGGGGACGGCTTCCTCGGCCTGGAACACGGGCTCGGGCGCCGCCGCAGCGGCCATCACTGGCGCGGCTGCCACGACAGGCGCAGGGGCCGGGGCTGCGGCCAAAACCGGCGCACTGGCCACGCTGACCAGCACGGGCGGGCGCTTCCAGTACACCCAGCCCAGGGCGATGGCAACGGCCAGCATGCCGGCCGCGCCACCGAATAGCAGTGCACGCGCGACGCCGCGCTCGCGTTCTGGCACGGAGCGGATACCGGCCGCGTCGCCGCGTCCATCGGGAGTGCCGCGCGCATCGAGGTCTTGCAACATCTTGTTAATCAGGCTCATCTACAGGCTCATCTTCGTCATCGGTTCAATAAAGTCCAGCTCACGGCGCAGGCGGCGGCCAGCATGCCGGCGCTGGCCAGCCACGGCCAAGGTCGCTGCCAAAAGCGGCGCGGCTTGCTGGCCAGGGTGTCGCTGGCGGCCAGCGCCACGTGGCGGCCACTGACCTGCTGCCGCCCTTCACCATACGCCACCATCAGCGCCTTGTGCGCCATGATGTTGATCAGGCGCGGGATGCCGCCGGAAGCCTTGTACAGCTTGCCCACGCCGCTGCGGCTGAACAGACGCGCGCCATCGAAACCGGCCACGCGCAGGCGGTGCGCCACATAGAAATCCACATCGTCGCGCGACAAGGGTCCCAGGTGGTAGTGAAAGGTGATGCGCTGCGCCAGCTGGCGGATTTCCGGCAGGGCCAGCTTGACATCGAGTTCAGGCTGACCGAACAGCACGATTTGCAGCAACTTGCGCTTTTCCGTTTCCAGGTTCGTCAGCAGGCGCAGCGCTTCCAGGCTGTCGACGGGAATCGCCTGCGCTTCATCCAGGCACAGCAGCACGCGCTTGCCCTGCGCCGCCAGGTTGAGCAGGCGCAAATTAAGGGACTTGAGCAGCTGATGCTGATCAGCATCCTTCTCCAGCAGCACGTCAAGGTCGTCCGCCAGCGCCAGGATCAGCGAACGGGGCGGCAAGTTCGGATTCGGGATGTAGGCCGTGACGAATTCCGGCCCCAACGATTGCATGAACTTGCGGCAAAGAAAAGTCTTGCCGGTGCCCACTTCGCCAGTGATCTTGATGAAGCCCTCGCCATTGCGCGCCGCCACCAGCAGGGTGTTGAGCGCCTTTTGCGACTGCGGGCCGTTGAAGAAGAAACTGGTATCGGGCGTGAGGCCGAACGGTGCCTCGCGCAAGCCGAAATGGGCCTGGTACATTTAGCGCCGCTCCGACGGACGGCGCGGGTCGAGCGCCTCGATGCGCTTGCCCGAATCGAGCAAGTCCTCGTTCCAGCTATTGGCGCCATCGACGATGGTCGGCTTGATCAGCACCACCAGCTCGCGCTTCTGGATCACCTGCCCCGTGTTGCGGAACAGTGCGCCCAGCACGGGAATGTCGCCCGCGCCCGGCACTTGCGAACGGTCGGCGGTGGTGGCCTGGCGCATCAGGCCGCCGATGGCGACGATGCGGCCATCCTGGCTGCGCACCATGCTGTCCATCTCGGACGTGCTGGAAGCGGCCAGCGGCAGTTTCAGCGAACCGGCGCTGCCCAGGTCGATTTCCTTGCTGATGGTCGACACCTGGCTGACGGACGGGTGCACGTGCAGGATGATGTTGCCGTCCGCATCGATCTGCGGCGTCACATCCAGCACCACGCCGGAAAAGAACGGTTGCAAGGTCACGTTGGGGCTAGTCGTCGCGCCGCTGGCCGTCGTATTCGTGGTGGTCGACACGCCCGTCACGTAAAACTC
Source organism: Janthinobacterium sp. UMAB-56 (assembly GCF_900095265.1). Taxonomy (GTDB): domain Bacteria; phylum Pseudomonadota; class Gammaproteobacteria; order Burkholderiales; family Burkholderiaceae_D; genus Janthinobacterium. The sequence continues at coordinate 484,752 of NZ_LT607654.1, forward strand.
GTCCGTGCCTATCTTCAGCACGGCCTTCTGGTTGTTCATGGTGGCGATACGCGGACTCGACAGTACGTGCACGGAGCCCTGCGATTCCAGGAAGGAAATCATGGCGGCAAAATTGGCCGTCTGGAAAGCCAGGCCGAACATGGAGCCGGCCGCATTTGCCGCCGCACTGAGGCCGAAGCCGCTGCTGGCCGTCAAGCCGCTGCCATTCGTCATGTTGGGCGGCTGGCCGCCATTGAATGGCAGTGGCGCCAGGCTGCCGCCCGGCTGGATGAAGCCGGTCGAGATGCGGTTCGTGTGGCCGCTCTTGATGGAGGCGAACGAAGCCCAGTTGATGCCCGTCTGCGTGTTGTTGTTGAGCTCGACTTCGAGGATCTTCGCTTCCAGGATCACCTGGCGGTCGACGGACAGCTGCGTGGCCTTCAAATACATGTCGACATTGCGCAACTCTTCCGGCATGGCGCGGATGACGATCACCCCCGACTGCGGGCTGAGCACCACTTGCCGTCCCCCTTCGGTACTGCCGACGATGGCTTCCAGCGCCGCTCTCAATTCCGGCCAAAAATCCGCCGTGGACGAGGTCGTCAAGTTGCTGCTATCCAGGGTACGGCCGCCCTGCCCGCCATTGGTTTGCTGTGTCTGCTCGTTATTGTTGCCCTGATTGCCATTGCCGCTATTGCCAGAGCCGCCAGAATTGGTGGCGCCCACCGAACCGACCGACGTCGACGAGACGCGCAGGTTGGAACTGCCCCGGCGCGCACCGGTCAGGTAATTCACGTGGAACAAGCGCGTCTGCATGGTCAGGGGCTTGATATAGATCTGCGTGCCCTCGACCTTGTAATCGTAGCCGTACAGTTCGCGCACGGCGTCGAGCGCCTGGAACAGGGTCACATCCTTCAGATTGGCGGAAATCGTGCCGCCGATGTCAGGGTGGACCAGCATGTTGTAGCGCGTGCCGGCCACGATGGAGGTGAAGAACTGGCGTGCCGGCACATTGTTGAAGGCCACGTTGAAGCGCTCGTCGAGCGCGGCGCGGGCCTTCGGCAGTTGCTGGGCCAGGGCCGCCACGGGTGGCAACAGCGCCGCGTCCACGGCGTCGGACTGGGCCGCTGGCGTCGTGGTGGCTGCCGCGCCCTTGACGGCATCGCTGATCGCATTGTAGGTGTCGCGCTTGACGGGCGCGACATTGCAGCCGCCCAGGCCCAGGCTGACGCTGATGACAGCCGCCATCGTACTGATCTTGAACATGCTCGCCTTGTGTTGATTGAGTTGCTTGGCCACTTCTTCTACTCCTGCTTGCGGTCGGTCTTGCTGCTGGGATACAGCTTGAAGGTTTCCAGTGATTTTCCACGCCGCAGCAGCACGGTCGTGTCGTGGATTTCCATCACCACGGCATCGCCCACCTTGCTGCCGACCCTGACCACCTGGCCATCGATGACGGCCAGCCGGCGTCCGCCCGGCCGGGTGGAAATGAGCACTGATTGCAGCTGCGGCCGGGCCGCCACGACGGGCGCGGCGCTGGCGGGCGCCCACAGGGCTGCCGGCGGACGGGTCGGATCATCGAGCGCCTGCGCCTGCGCGCCCGGCCATGCCAGGCTCAGCGCTAAACCCAGCGCCGGCAGCACGCGGCTGTTGCTCACTTTCGTCACAGTGCGATCCATGTATCGTCCATGCTGAGGGTATGTAAGGTCAGGGTCAGGGTGGCGCCCGGGTAACTGGCAGAGTCGAGGTGGGCGGCGCCCCAGAAGACGCGCGTCGGCATCGCTTGCAGCGCCTGCATGTATTGCACCAGGTCGGCATAACTGCCTTGCAGCACCACTTCCACGCCATGCTGGTGCAGCAGAGGTGCCGGGGCCGTAGCCGGTGCCTTGGTTGCCGCATCGCCGTTCCCGCTATCGGCCTGGCGCACGCCCACGGCGCTGGCGGGCAAGGTTTTCAGCGACACCACGCGCAGTCCCGCATGTCGGCGCAGCAAATGTTCAAGCAAGGTGAGCATCCGCTCGGGCGCTACCAGGCCATGCTGCTTCTCGCGCAGCGCCTGCGCCAGGGCCGCCGTTTCCGCCTGCAAGGCCTGCAGGCGCGTGCGCGCTTCCTGGTCGGGATCGGTGGCATGGGCGAGCATGGTCAGCGCGATTTCCTGGTTGGTGGCATTCAAGAGGCTTTGCTTTTGCGCAATGCTCGCTTCCAGCGCAGCGCGTTTCGCCAGCAAGGGATTGAAGCTCATGAAATAAAACACGAACACGATCGCTGCCGCCCCGGCGCCAAAAATCATCAGCCGCTCGCGCAGGCTGAGGGCGTCGAAGGCGGTGGCCCATTTTTTCAGCAAGGGCAGCATCAGCGTGTTCCTCCGGCAACAGATTTTGGCGGCTGGGCGGCGCGGTCGGCCGACTGCAGGCTGAATGCCACATAGGGCAAGCTGGTCGCCTTGCCTTCGGCCACGGCCGGCGGCTCGGGCTGGCCAATGTCGAGGCTGGCAAAGGCCTTGCCTTTCAGTACTTCCTGCTGGCCCAGGCGCGTGATGTAAGCGGGCAGCAGCGACGCTTGCAAGGCGCGGCCCTGCAAGCCGAAGTCATTGCCGGCGCCGGCGATGTCCACGCCCGTCAGCCATACGCCCTCGACCCTGGCTTGCGCCAGCGCGCGGAAGTAGCCGGCATAGCCGAGGGTATTGCCCAGTTTGCCGCTCTCCAGCACGTTTGACGCATCCTGCAGCAACTGGCGCTGCGCCTCGACGGCTGCCAGTTCCTGCGCCAGGGCCGGATCTTTCTTGCGTGGCGGAAAATCGCGCAAGGTCTGGTCGCGCTTTGCCTCGCCTTGCGCCAGCGCCGCCTTGACGCCCGCTTCGCGCTGTTCCAGGCCGGCCATTGCACGCTGGGCCAGCACGCCCAGCGCCAGCAAGACCAGCGCCAGGCCGCCCAGGGCCAGCCCGGCCGTGCGCGCCGACATATGGTGTTTTTTCAGTTCAAACTGGGGATTGAACAGATTGATCTGCTGGCTCATGCGCCCTTCCCTTCGTGCTTGCCCGGGCCCGGGCCAAGCTCGCGCAAGGCCGCGCCGATGGCCAGGAAGTAGCGCGCCTGCATGGCCGGGGCGCGCAGTTCGGCGGCCTGCGAAAAGTCCAGCACCGTGGCCAGGTCGAGTTGCTCGACCGGCATGTAGAGATTGTCGGCAAGATAGGCGTGCAAGCCCTCGCTGGCGCCCGTCATCAGCATCAGGCGGGCCAGCGAAATGAAATGGAACTGGCGGTCGAAATGATCGAACGAGCGCTGCAATTCCAGGGTAACGCGGTCGTAGTACTGGCTGGCGTCGGGCGACTGCAATTGCGTCAAGCTCACGTCGATGCGGCGTGCCTGGTACAGCTCGCCATTGAAACTCATGGTCAGCAAGCCGCCATCGCCATCGAAAAACAGCACGGCGATGCCGCGTCCCGGCGCTTCCAGCAAGGTGGCGATATTGCGCTGCGCCATTTCCGGGATATCGATCACGGACAGGCCGATCTTGCATTCGGCGTACAGCGCCTGGCGGCGCGACACGGCGCTGTTGCGCGCGGCGACGGCAAACACGCTGCTGCCGCGCTGGGTGCCGTTCGGGTCGCCGGGGATGTCGAACACGTCGATGGTGGCCTCGGCCAGGGGAAAGTCCAGCATGTCCTTCAAGCGCCAGCCCACGGCCGTCTTGAGTTCCTCGCGCGGCACGGCTGGCGCTTCCAGCGACAGCAGCTGGTATTCGCCGCCGGCCAGCACGGTGGTGCAGTGGCGCGCTGTCGCTTGTTGATCCTTGCCCAGTTTTTCCAGCACTTCGGCCGGTGCCGGCCGCGCAGCCGCCTGGTAGCTGGCGCCCAGCACGCGCGGCATGCCATCGGCGGGAC
>NZ_LT607654.1:488653-506659 GCF_900095265.1 Janthinobacterium sp. UMAB-56
GCAGACGCCTTCGCGGCCAAACGCCGTGGCCAGCCAGCCATCATACTTCTTTGCTCTTGCGAATAAACCCATGCGAACTATCCAGTGTAAGTGCCTGCCCGAGCTTATCGCGCAGATAATGCATCCAGTCAATTTTAATTCATGAAACCAATTTTATTCTGTAAAAACAATAAATTAGCGATCTTTTTTGCACGCAGTTGACCTTACTGCGACAGCACGGCTTGCAGGCGGCGCTGGACGTAATCGGGATTGTTGCCCGCGTGCGGGCAAAACGGTTCGGCTGCGGCCGGCTGGTTGCACGCCGTGGCCGTGATGGTCTGGCTGGTCAGGGTGCCTGGTCCGGTCGCCGTGCTGCATTGCACGCTGACGGAAAAAGAGGACAACGATGTGCCAGCCGGCAAGGCAAACGAGGTCGAGGGATCGCACTTTCCATCGATCAATTGCCGGTATACGCCCCACTCGATGCCGGCCCGCGCGGCTTGCTCGGCGCGCACGCCCTGCACGTCCAGTGCGGACTCGACCTGCTGCAGGGTAAACACATGCACCATCGCGGCACCCAGTCCCGCCAGCACCACCAGCAGGAAAATCGCCGTGACCAGGCTGAAACCGCGCATGCGGCGCGAGGGAAATATGCTCATGGCGCTCATGGTGTCATGGTGTGTTAGTGACCTGTACCTGCTGCGCCAGGCGCAGCGTTCCCGTATTGCTGTTTTCCGCGCCAAGGCTCAGAACGATGCCGAGCAAGCCGCGCGGCACATTTTTCAGCAACGCATAAGTAAAGCAGCCTTCGGGAGCCGTCTTTTCGCCAGCCGCGACGCCAGTCCGATCGAGCGTGTTTTTCAGGATTTTTTGCGCCAGCAAAGCACGCACAGGGGCAGTTGCCAAGGGCGCTGCCGCCGCATCGAGCGGCTGCGCCGCCTGGATGGTGTAGCCGGAATAACGCGTCAGGGTGCCGGTCTGCGGATCGCAAACATAGCTGACAGGCGTCGTCACCACCTGAAAACGGTGCGAGGGCGAAGGAAATTTCTGCGGCGACTGCGCGAGGAAGGGATTGCTCTTCAGGGTCACCACCGTACCGCTCACAGAAGCGACCTGCGCCAGGTTGCAGACGCTGGCGTTGACGGCGCAGCCGTAGGCATCCGGCAGGTTTTCGCCCATATTGTAGACGGCGATAAAGTCGCCAGCGGTGATCGCCGGCGCGTTCCCCACGACGGTGAATTGATTGGCGTCCGCAGCAGGGCCGACGGGATTGAAAGCCAGCACGGGCCCCAGGCCTGGCGCGTCGTCCTCGGACAGGTAGCGGCCGCCGGATTTCGTCAGCAGCAGTTCCAGGTATTTTCCATCCGTGCTGACGCGCACGCTATTGGGCAGCGCAAGGCGCACGTCGCGCGCGATGCGCCGCACGGCCGTATCGGCCAGGTCGGCCAGGTCGGCGCGGGCATTCGCATCGACATACCCTTGCACGGGCAGGCGGATGAACATGGCCACCATGCCGCCGATGATGCCGGTAATGACGATCACGATGATCATCTCCACCAGGGTAAAGCCGCGCGCACGGCGCCGGGGAACGTAGGTCGTCATGGGATGCTGTTCGGCGCGTAGCGCGTGCGATAGCCGTCGAGCACGACCTGCTGATTGTCGCCATACGCAACGCTGACGCGGATATGCAGCACATTGGGTGCCGCGATGTTGTTGAGCGCAACGGCATTCATGCTCACCGTCGCCGCATATTGGTTGGCAAGCGCTGAAAACGGATTGCCGGCCACATCCGTGGTGTAACTTATGGCGCTGCCATCCTTGGCCACGTAATCATTCACATTATCGTACGGCCGCTGCGTGGCGCCTCCCTGTATGCCAAACGCTTCCCCGGTAGCGCAAGCGGCCTCGCCAGTGGCCGTCTCGGCTGCCGGATCGTCTACTGCGCAATACGTGAAGCGCGCACCCTCGATTTCGTCCAGCATGCCTTCGGCAATGGCCAGCGCCTGCTTGCGCAGCTGCGGATCGACGCTGTTGCGCGTCGTCAAGCTCATCACGCCAAGGATGCCCACCACCGCCACGCCCACGATGACGATGAAGAGCGCCAGTTCGATCAGGGTCACGCCCGCCTGGGCGCGCCTGGCGGCATGGCGGCTAGCGGTACACATAGCCGGTCTCCGGTGATACCTTGATCTGGTATTGCTGCCCGCCGCCCGTGACGGCCAGCACCAGTAGCGTGGAAAAATCGCCATACGCCGCGTAATACGGACGCCCCAGCGGGTCAAAGTAAAAACCGCTGGCACCACCCGACAGCTTGACGGACGAGGGCCATCCTTCGCACAGCCAGTTGCGCCATCCGCCGCAGGCGGCCATGGTTTCCTTGCTGCCGCTGTTGCTGCCGGCAGGCGGCACGCTGCGGCTGGCAGCTGTATCGCAGGCGGAGGTAAAGCACAGGGCCACGCTGCTGGCATCGATGCGCACAAACACGGCACGATTTTGCGCCACCGCCAGTTTTTGCCCATAGCGCACGATACTGGCCACCTGATCGCTGGCACGACGCGCGTCAAACGTATCGCGCTGGAAAAATCGGTTGACGGCAAAGGTGGCCAGCAGGCCCGCGATCACCATCACCGCCACCAGCTCGATCAGGGTGAAACCGCGCGCAGCCGTGCGCCGCAGGGAGCCTGGCGGTCCTGCAGGGCGATGCGGAAAGTCTGTCGGTGGCTGCTGCAATGGATGGCCCGTAAAAAAGCCCAACGGGCTGGCGCCTGGGGTTGGGCTGGTGGTGCGCAAGGAAATCCAGTATCTTGCCTGAACCTTCTTGCCGGTTGCGAATGGCTTATTTGCAGGTCGTGGTATTTGCATTGACCGCGACATCCACGGCATTGCCTGCGGCAGCAGGGGCGGTATACACCACCGAGCAATCCTTGCGCGCCGCATTCGTGGCCACATCCACGGTCACCGTCAACGCCGTGCCAGCGATAGCCATGCCATAATCTGTAGCTACAATACCCGCAGCGGCCTTGATGCCTTCCGCAGTCGGATAGCCAAACTGCCCGGCGACAGTAACGCCTTCCATCACTACATCCTTGGTCGAATCGGCATTGACCAAATACTGCGCATGATACAGGGCCGCACCTGCCTTGATGGCGCCAGCGGCCGCATTCATCTTGGCCACGCGTGCCTCGGTCGACATGTCGATGAATTTAGGAATCGCCGTCGCTGCCAGGATGCCGAGGATCACGATGACGACGATCAGTTCAATCAGGGTAAAACCCGCCTGGGCGCCGCTTTTCATACTACGTAAAGACTTATTCATACCTGCTCTCCAAAATCAAATAAAAACTTCCAAACCAACACCATGAAACTGTCGCTGCAGCGGACCAGGAAACGCCTCACTTTGCTGCCGGGTCCGACGATTTCCACACCACGATATCGGGTTCCCGGGCGAGCTTGTCAAGATCGGCGTTTGCACCTGGCAAGATTACCTTAAATTTCGCTGCCTCAAGCCCTGAATTGGGAAAAATATTGCCTTTGCTAAACAAATAGATGATTCTTTGTTCTTTTTTGTCGTATAACCAATTCCCTGTAGGTAATTTTGCAAGGTCCGGCTGCGCAAACTCGCCCAGGTAATTGGCCGGCTTATCCTCCAGCCAGTCGAACGGGTTTTGCCGCGCCAGCAGCGGCAGCTTGTCGCGCCGGTCCGCCAGGTAAAGATGCAACACCTGCACCCGCAAGCTGGTGCGCAAGACACCGAGCATCTGCGCCACGGCCACCTGCTGCGCCTGCTGCTGGTAATAGCTGACCCTGTTCAAGAACACTGCCATCAGGATGGCGAACACGCTCGCCACGACCGCCAGCTCGAACAGGCTGAAACCGCGCTGGCGGGCAGGCAGCGCCATCAGTGCAGGGCCGCCCGGCCCAGGTCCCAGATCGGCAGGAAGATGCCCAGCGCCAGCACCAGCACCATGGCGCCGAGGAAGACGATCAAAATCGGTTCGATCTGCGCCGACAGGGTTTTCAGCTCATAATCGACTTCGCGCTCGTACATGTCGGCGATCTCGTCCATCAGGTCGTCGAGGGAACCGGATTCCTCGCCCACGGCGATCATCTGCAGCACCACCGGCGTAAACACGCCGGCCGCCACCGAGGTGCGCAAGATGCTTTCGCCCCGCTCGACGCCGTCGCGCATCTGCTCCACGCGCGTGCTCAGGTAAGTGTTATCGACCGTTTGCGACACCACCGTCAGCGCCTGCACGATGGGCACGCCACTCGTGCTCGACAGGGCAAAACTGCGCGCGAAGCGGGCCATCGTGCCCTTCAGGATGATCTTGCCGGCGATCGGCAGGCCCAGCTTGGCGCGGTCCCACTTGTATAACCCTTCTTTCGTGCGCAGCCAGGCGCGCCAGCCGAAAAAGCCGCCCGCGCCCAGCAGCAGCAAAATGGGCCAGTAAGCCACCGTAAAGCGCGAGGTGCCGATCAGGATGCGCGTCATCAGCGGCAGTTCCGCATGAAAACTCGCGAATACCTTCTCGAACTGGGGGATGACGAAGATATTCACCACCACCATGGCGGCGAGCATGGCGAAGACGACGAAGGTCGGGTAGCGCGTCGCCGTTTTCACGCGCGCGCGCATGTCGCGGTCGAATTCCAGGTGGTCGAACAGGCGCAAAAACACTTCGTCGAGGCGACCCGTCATTTCGCCCACGCGCACCATCGACAGATAAAACGGCGTGAAGATCGTGGGATGGCGCGCCATGGCGGCCGACAGTTCGCGCCCCGCATCGAGCGACTCGCGCACATCCTTGATGATGCGCCCGAACGCGGGACTGATGGCAGATTCCTGCAAGCCGGCCAGGCCGCGCATGATGGGCACGCCCGCTTTCAGCAGGGTGTACAGCTGGCGGCTGAACAGTTGCACATCCATGGGCGTGACTTTTTTCTCGGTCAGCTTGTCCCACCAGTTCAGCTTGCTGGTGCCGGCGCCCGTCACCGTCTGTTTGGTGGCGCTGATATCGACGGGCGTACTGCCGCCCTCCATCAATTGATCAGCCACGGCGCCGCTGTCGGCCCCTTCCATCACGCCGGTCAGCAGTTCGCCACTGGCGCTGCGCGCCTTGTAGGAGAAAAACGGCACCTCAATCCTCGCTCTGGTTACTGATGCGCATCGCTTCCATCACCGTCGTGCGTCCCTGCACCACCAGTTGCACGGCGTGGCGGCGCAAGGTTTCGCCCGCCATCTGCGCCATCGCCACCTTCATGAAGTGGGAAGGATCGGCATGGTTGGCGGCGTCGGCCACGGCGCGCGTGATTTCCAGCAATTCGTACACGCCCGTGCGGCCCCGGTAACCCATGCCATTGCAATGCGAGCAGCCCTTGCCGTGGAAATACTGATTGCGCTCGACCAGCTCGCCCAGTTCCAGGCGCAGCCATTCATATTCGTTGGGCGTGGGCTGATACGGCGTGCTGCAGCTTTCGCAAATCACGCGCACCAGGCGCTGCGCCAGCACGGCTTGCAGCGAACTGCCCACCATGTAGCGGGGCACACCCATGTCCATCAGGCGCAACGGCGTGCTGATGGCGTCGTTGGTGTGCAGGGTCGACAGCACCAAGTGGCCCGTCATGGCGGCGCGCAAGCCGATCTGCGCCGTTTCCTGGTCGCGCATCTCGCCGACGAGCACGATATCGGGATCTTGCCGCAGGGCCGAGCGCAGCACGCGGGCAAAGCTCAGCTCGATCTTGTCGTTCACTTGCACCTGGTTAATGCCGGGCAAGCGATATTCGACAGGGTCTTCCACCGTGATGAGCTTTTTTTCCACGGAATTGAGCTCGGACAAGGCGCAGTACAAGGTCGTCGTCTTGCCGCTGCCGGTCGGCCCCGTTACCAGCACCAGGCCGTTCGGACGGTTCACGATGGCGCGGAACTGCTCCACCAGCCTGGGCGGCATGCCGATGGCGTCCAGGCGCAGGGTCGTGCCGCCCTGGTTCAAGAGCCGCATCACCACCGACTCGCCGTATTGCGTCGGCATGGTGGAGATACGCACGTCGATGCGCTGGTTTTTCACGCGGAAGGCGAAGCGGCCATCCTGCGGCAAGCGTTTCTCGGAAATATCGAGGTCCGACATCAGTTTCAGGCGCAGTGCCAGCGAACTGGCGATCTTGCTGTCCGCTTCCGTCTGCAAGTGCAGCACGCCGTCGATGCGGAAGCGGATCTGCAGCCGCCCTTCCTGCGGTTCGATGTGGATGTCCGAGGCGCGCACCTGCGTGGCGTCCTCGAACACCGATTGCAGCAGCTTGACGATGGGCGCTTCTTCCAGGCCCGGATTGGCGGCCAGGGCGCCAAAGTCGACGGACACGTCGCCCAGGTCCTGCTCCAGCTCGCGCGTCAGGGTGGAGATATCTTCCGTGCGGCGGTAAATGCGGTCGATGGCGGCCAGCACTTCCGTTTCATTGACGACGGCCAACTCGATCTGGCGTTTGACCAGGCGCGATATTTCGTCGTAGGCGAACAGGTCCGTCGGATCGGACATGCCGACCAGCAAGCCCTCGCGCCGGTCTTCCAGCACCAGCGCGCGAAAGCGCCGCGCCTGGGTTTCCGGCAGCAACCGCACCAGTTCGGGATTGATGTTGAAAAACTTCAGATTGATGTAGGGAATGTCGAGCTGGCGTGCCAGCGCGCCCGAAATTTGCTCTTCCGTGACAAAGCCGTGCTCGACAAAAACGCGGCCCAGCTTGCGCCCCGAGCGCTTCTGTTCCGTCAATGCCTGGCCCAACTGTTCTTCCGTCAGCAATTTCTGCTGCACCAAAATCTCACCGAGCCGGACTTTCTCTGGCCTTGCCATTCTTGCTCCTCGACAAATTCTTCAGACGATGCACGCCAGCGGCGCGCGCAGGTATTTTATTCCAGAACCTGTTGTTTCTTAAAGAAAATACATTGCGTTGCTTGATTTTCGCGCATTTGCGCACGCTAGAAGGAAACACTTGCCGCCCGCCCGCGCCCATGGCAATAATGGCGGTCGTACGCCCTCTTGCCTGCCGACCCTTGCCCCTATGAACGACTGCGCCATCGAGTTTCACAACGTGCATCTGCAACTGGCGGGCGGCGCCGTGCTGCGCGGCGTCGACCTGCGGGTCGGCAAGGGGGAACTGTTCGGCCTGGTCGGCGTGAATGGCGCGGGCAAGACCAGCCTGCTGAAGTGCCTGCTGGACTTTTGCACGCCAGAGCGGGGCGACATTGCCATTTTTGGACAGCCGCACCGGCAGGGCGCGGCGCGCCAGCCCCTGTCCTTTCTGCCGGAACGTTTCCAGGCGCCCTATTACCTGACGGGTGGCGACTTTTTGCGCTACCTGTCGCGCCTGCACCATGCGCGCCCCGATGCGCGTACCGTGCAGCAAACCCTGACGGCACTCGACCTGGCGCCGGACGCCTTGCTGCGCCCCGCGCGCGATTATTCCAAAGGCATGATGCAAAAACTGGGGCTGGCCGCCAGCTTGCTGTCGGGCAAGCCGCAACTGGTACTGGATGAACCGATGAGCGGGCTCGACCCGAAGGCGCGCGCGCAATTCAAACAAGTGCTGCGGCAGGCACGCGCGCAGGGTCGCGGCGCCCTGTTCACCTCGCATGCGCTGGCCGACGTGGAAGAATTGTGCGACCGCATGGCCATCCTGCATGCGGGTCGCATCGTGTTTACGGGCACGCCCGCCGAATGCCGGGCGAGACATGGTGATGCGGCCGGAGCCAGCCTTGAGCAAGCCTTCCTCAATTGCATCGCCGCATGAGCACCGACACGGCCGTCCCCCTTTCCACGCCGCCCGGGCGGCCTTACGCGCCCTCCCCGCACGGCATGTATCTACGCCATTTCGGCTTGCACACGGCACCGTTCGGCATCACGCCGGACCCGGTCTTCTTTTATGCGGGCAATACACGGGGCGAGCTGCTCGCAGCTCTGCTGTATGCCGTCACGCAAGGCGACGGCATCATCAAGCTGACGGGTGAAGTGGGCAGCGGCAAGACCATGCTGTGCCGCATGCTGGCCGAACGCCTGCCGCCCCAGGTCGACGTGGTGTACCTGCTCAATCCCCGCCTGCAGCCCGATGAAGTCTTGCACGCCATCGCCGCCGAACTGGGACTGGCACTGGACGGATGCCGCGCCGATGCCGTGCTGCGCGCCCTGCACGGCGAGCTGATCGCCAGGCACGCGGCCGGGCGCCAGGTACTGCTGCTGGCCGAAGAAGCGCAAGCCATGCCGGGTGCCACCCTGGAAGCGTTGCGCCTGCTGACGAATTTGGAAACAGCGAGCCATAAGCTGCTGCAAATCGTGCTGTTTGGCCAGCCGGAATTGCAGCACACTTTGGACTTGCCCCAGTTCCGCCAGTTGAAAGAACGCATCACTCACAGTTTTATTGTGCCGCGCCTGCCGCCAGCCTTGCTCGATGACTATCTGGCATGCCGGCTGGCCGCCGCCGGCCGCGCGGTGCCGCTTGTCTTCACGCCGGCCGCGCTGCGCCAGCTGGCGCACGCTGCACAGGGCATCGTGCGCAGGGTCAATATCCTGGCCGACAAGGCCTTGCTGGCGGCGTTTGCGGACGATGCGCAGGAAATCAGTGCGCGCCATGTGCGCCTGGCCATCGCCGACAGCCCGTTTTATCGCCCGCCCTGGCATGCGGGAAAGTCGCTGGCGAGGGCCTTGAGCGCGGTGATGCTGCTGCTGGCCGCTGCGCTGCTGTGGCAATGGCTGGCAAGCAGCCAGGGCCAGACAGCGGGCGCAGCAGCAATCGCGCCGCCGTCCAGCCAACCGTCCAACGCCATCCCGCACGCCGATGCACGGTTACAGGCCGCAGCGCCACCAACGCTACTCGACAGCAAGCTGGCCGAATCGCGCGACTGGCTGGCAAGGCAAGGACCGCGACAACTGGTGCTGCAGATCGCCAGCCTGCCCGCCAGCCAGACGGCTGCGGCAGAAACCTTTTTGCAGCAGGCGCAGCAAGCCACCGGCCTGCGCGACATCCACGTCTTTCGCCTGCCTGACGCAGCCCCCGCAAACAGGCCGCCGGCCATGGCGCCGCAGCGCTCGCCAGCCAACACTGCGGCGCGCCTGCTCATCGTCTACGGCAGCTTTGCCGACAGGGCCAGCGTGGAAGCCGTCTGGGCCAGGATCGCCCCTGCCTCGCCACAGAAAATATTGCTGAGCGACATAGACAGTATCCGCACGGAAATGAAAGCCACGGCCGCTGCAAAAACGGCCCGTGGCGCCCCCTGACTTTATTTTGACATATTGCCTCCCGGGCCTGCACAGCCGATTGCTTTTAGGCGATCATGCTGGTTAAAATTGCAAAAGCACAACACGACTCCAAGGGCGAACTTTTCATGAATCAACACCCTATTCCTGTGCTGGCCTCTTGGGTCGCCCTCGCCTGCAGCACGACGCTGGCCGGCTGCGCCACGCACCAAACGCCGCTATCGCCGGCCCACCTCAATGCCGCGCCCCTGCCCGCCGGCATCATTCCCGAGACGGTGCAGCAAAGCAGCGCGCTGGCCGCGCCCTTGCCGGCGCCCAAAGTGGAAACCTACAGCGTCACCGTGCACAAGGTGCCCGTGCAATCGCTGCTGTTTGCGCTGGCGCGCGACGCAGGCATGAATATCGACATCCACCCGCAGATTGAAGGCAGCGTCACCCTGAATGCGCTGAACCAGACACTGCCGCAACTGCTGGCGCGTATCGGCAAGCAAGTCGATATGCGCTACGAAATCGATGGCAAGAACTTGACGGTGCTGCCCGACGCGCCCGTCTGGCGCAATTACAAGGTCGATTACGTCAACATGGCACGCAGCACCAACAGCAGCGTGAATATCGCCACCCAAATCTCCACGGCGGGCGGCGGGTCGAACAACACCAGCAATCCCGTCGGCAGTACGCAGGGCAGCGGCAGCGGAGGCAATAACAATTCGACCACCCTGGTAGTGAATCGTTCGGAAAATAATTTCTGGTACAGCCTGGAAAAGAATATCCGCGACCTGCTGCGCGAGACCACGCTCAACGACGTGCAGGTGGACCCGCTGGCGCAGCTGAACCAGCAATTGGCGAACATGCCCGGCCAGCAAGGACAGCAGCAGAACCAGGCTGGCAACTTCCCCTCCACCGGTGCAACTGGCCAGTACGGCGCCCAGCCGCCGATGCAGTATGGCAGCGCAAATGGCAATCCGAATGGAGGTCAATATGCGCCAGGCCAGCAGGGCGCTGGCCAGAACGCGAATCCTGGCCCGGCGCTGGACGCGAACGGCATGCCGCTGCTCAAACTGGCCAACAAGGGCAGCCCCTCGTCCGTGGTCGTCAACGTGGAAGGCGGCCTGATTGCCGTGCGTGCCACGGGGCGCCAGCACGAGAAGATCGCCGAATTCCTCGACGCGGTATTGCATAGCGCCAAACGGCAAGTGCTGATCGAGGCGACCATCATCGAGGTACGCCTGAGCAACGAATACCAGCAAGGCATCAACTGGTCGCGCCTGACGGGCAGCCTGAGCCTGACGCAGAAGCAAGTGGGCACCCCTGCGCTCAGCAGTGGCGTCACGCCTGGCATCACGCCTGGCATCTTCGTGATCGATTATCTGAAGGACAGTTTCAGGACCACCATCCAGCTGCTCGAATCGTTCGGCAAGGTGAAAGTGCTGTCCAGCCCGAAGATCAGCGTGCTCAACAATCAAACGGCCATGCTGAAGGTGGTCGATAACAATGTCTTCTTTACCATCAAGGTGACGCCCGCCGTGATCAGCTCGACGGGCACCATCACCACGCCGGCCACTTATGAGTCGAAACTGGAAACGGTGCCCGTCGGCTTCGTCATGAGCGTCACGCCGCAGATTTCCGAAAGCGATGAAGTCACCCTGAACGTGCGGCCCACCATCACGCGCATCGTCGGCTACGTACAAGACCCGAACCCGGCCCTGGCCACGGCGAATGTGCAAAGCCGCGTGCCCGTGATCCAGGCGCGCGAGCTGGAATCGATCATGAAAGTGAGTAATGGCCAGATCGCCGTGATGGGCGGCCTGATGCAGGACTCGGTCGACAACGCCCGGGATGGCGTGCCGGGCCTGTCCAGCCTGCCGTTGGTGGGCAATCTGTTTACCTATCGCAATGAAGCGAGCAGCAAGACGGAACTGGTGATCTTCTTGCGTCCTGTCGTGGTCAAGGATGCCAGCGTCGACGGCGATTACCGCGATTATCGCTACCTGCTGCCCGGCCAGGCGCCGCTGAACAGCCAGCCCTACACGGACGGCCCGCCTGCGACCACCGTCCAGCCGCAGGCACGCCTGCAGGGAGATTCCCCATGAGCTTGCTGATGCAGGCGCTCAAGAAAGCCGAGCGCGCCAAGCAGAACAGCCTTTCTGACGAAGAACTGGAAAAGCCGTCCGAAGCCTACGACCAGGTGCTGGAACTGGCGCCGGCCGACGCCCTGCCGCCCCGACCTGCGCCGGCTGGGCCGGCGCCCGTGCAGCCGCCAAGCACCTTGCGCCTGGAACCGCTGGCGGATGCACCCGCGCCGCAGGCGGCGCAGAATGCAGCCCCGCCAGGTCCACAGCAAGGCGCGCAGCCTGGCCCGCCTCCCGAGCCGCCACGCGCGCGCGCGGAACCGCAGCCCTCCCGGCCACGCGCCAGCCGCAGCAATCCACCGCCGAAAGGCCCCACAGGCCCGATCAGCGTCGACCCGGCCACCGTGCGCCTGGCCATCCTGCTGGCGCTCCTGCTGCTGGTGGCCGGCGCCATGGCGTATTGGTACTGGCGCGCCAGCACCAGCCCCGGCGCGGGCGCCAATCTGCCCGGCGTGCCCATGCCGCTGACGGATGCCCCTGGCACGGCCGGCGTCGCCGGACCCATCGTGGTGGTGCCAGTCGCGGCAACGGCCCCTGAACAGCCTCTGCAGCAAGCCTTGGCGCCGGAATTGCCGCAGGCGCCACGCCCGCAAGCGGACGCCGCAGAGCAGCAAGCCATGATACAGGCGGCGGCCCAAGCCGCCGTGGCGGCGCAGCTGGCGCACATGCAGCCGCCCGCGCCCGCCAGCCTGCCGCCCGTGGCCGCGCCCGACAATAGCCAGATCCAGGTGCAGCGCAGCGTCGCCGCGCCGCAAATCGATCCCGGCGTGCAGCAAGCCTACCAGGCCTTCAAAGGCGGCCAGCTGGGCCTTGCTCGTCAACAATATGAAGCGGTGCTGCGGCAAGATGCCACCAACCGCGACGCGCTGCTGGGCCTGGCGGCCGTGGCCCTGCGCGAGCACCAGGGCGCGCAGGCGGCGGCCCTGTACGTGCGTTTGCTGGAAATCAATCCCGACGATGGCGAGGCGCTGGCCGGCCTGATCGGCCTGCGCCAGGGCGACGTGGCGCAGAGCGAGGCAAAATTGAAAGCCATACTGGCACGCAGCCCCGACAGCGCCCCCGTGCTGTTTGCACTGGGCAATGTGTATGCCAAGCAGCGCCGCTGGAACGAAGCCCAACAGCAATTTTTCCGCGCCTACGGCGCCGCGCCCGGCAATCCCGACTATGCCTTCAACCTGGCCGTGGGCCTGGACCGGCTGAACCAGCCCAGGCTGGCCGCCACGTATTACCAGCGCGCCCTGACCCTGGCGCAAACCACGCCCGCCGCGTTCGACCAGGCCGTAGTGCAGACGCGTTTGCGCGAACTGGCCGCACCGGCCATCATCACACCCCGTCAAGACTAAGCGACATGGCAGAACAGGCAAAACTTCCCCTCGGCAAGCTGTTGATCCAGAAAGGCGTGATCAGCGAAGACCAGCTGCGCATCGCCCTGATCGAGCAACGGCGCAGCAGCGAACCGCTGGGCAAGCTGCTCATCACCCTGGGTTTCGTCACGGAAGCGACCGTGCGCGAGGCGCTCAGCGAAAACCTGAAACAGGTCAGCGCGGACCTGGCTAGCCTGGTAGTCGATGCCATCGCCTTGAAACTGATCCCGAAAGACGTGGCCAAGCGCTACCGCGTCTTTCCCATCGTCTACGAGCGGCAGGCCGACAACCTGATACTGGCCATGGCCGACACCAGCAACATCGTCGCGCTCGACCAGATCAGCGCCATGCTGGTGAAGGGCATCACGATTTCCACCGTGCTCGTCAACGAGTCCGATATTTCGCGCGCCATCGACCAGTACTATGGCTTCGAGCTGTCGATCGACGGCATCCTGCATGAAATCGAAACGGGCGAAGTCAGCTATCAAAGCATGGCTTCGCCGTCGGACGAGTACAGCCAGCCCATGGTGCGTTTGATCGATGCGCTGCTGGCCGATGCCGTGCAGAACGGCGCCTCGGACATCCATTTCGAGCCGGAACAGTCGTTCCTGCGCATCCGCTACCGCATCGACGGCATCCTGCGACAAATCCGCAGCCTGCACAAGTCGTACTGGCCGGCCATGGCCGTGCGCCTGAAGGTGATGTCGAACATGAATATCGCCGAGGCGCGCGCGCCGCAGGATGGGCGCATCAGTATCAAGTTTTCCGGGCGACAAATCGACTTTCGCGCCTCGGCGCAGCCCACCACGCATGGCGAAAACGTCGTGCTGCGCGTGCTGGACCGGCAAAAAGGCATCGTGCCGCTGAACGCCCTGGGTCTGGCCGAGACGGAACTGAACCTGCTCAAATTGATGATCGCGCGCCCTGACGGCGTGATCCTGGTGACGGGGCCGACGGGCAGCGGCAAGACCACCACCCTGTATTCGATACTCAACCATATCAATACGGAAAGCGTCAACATCATGACCCTGGAGGACCCGGTCGAGTATCCGATGAACATGATACGCCAGACCTCCGTCAACGAATCGGTCAAGCTGGGCTTTGCCGACGGCATCCGCTCGATGATGCGGCAAGACCCGGACATCATCCTCGTGGGCGAGATCCGCGACCGCGAAACGGCGGAAATGGCCTTTGCCGCCGCCATGACGGGCCACCAGGTATATTCCACCCTGCACACGAGCTCGGCCATCGGTTCCGTCGCGCGCCTGCTCGACATCGGCATCCTGCCCGACATCATGGCCGGCAACATCATCGGCATCGTGGCGCAGCGCCTGGTGCGCCGTTTGTGTCCGCATTGCAAGGAAACGGTGATCGCCGACGATGTCGAGCGCCGCCTGCTGGGCCTGGAGACGGATGCGCCGCCCGTGTCCATCTGCCGCGCCGTCGGCTGCGAGCGCTGCGCGCACCAGGGCTACAAGGGCCGCCTGGCCATCATGGAAATTCTCAAGATGACGGCCGAACTCGATGAATTGACGGCGCGCCGCGCAAGTAGTCGCGAATTGAAGAACGCGGCGCGCGCGGCTGGCTTCAAGGGTCTCGTCGACGACGGCATGCGCCGCGTCATGGAAGGCCTGACGACGCTGGAAGAAGTGGGCCGCGTGGTCGATCTGACGGAAAGGCTGGCCTGATGCCGCAATATGTCTACCGTGCCATGGATGCCGCCGGTGCAATGATTCCCGGCAGCATGGAGGCGGCCAACGTGCCGGACCTGGAAGCGCGCCTGCACCGCATGCAGCTCGACTTGATCGATTGCAAGATCACGGGCCAGTATCTGGTGCTGCTGGGCAAGCGCATCATCCACCGCCGCGACCTGATCAATTTCTGCTTCCACATGGAGCAATTGACGGGCGCAGGCGTGCCCATCCTGGAAGGCTTGAATGACTTGCGCGAAAGCACGGACCACCCGCGCCTGCGCGAAGTCGTCACGGATCTCATTGAAAGCATCGAGGGTGGCTTGCCCCTGTCCGGTGCGCTGGCCCAGCATGACGATATCTTCGACGCCACCTTCACCAGCCTGATTCTGGCGGGCGAACAGAGCGGCAGGATTGCCGAGGTCTTCAAGAACTTGTCGGAAAGTTTGAAATGGCAGGACGAGCTGGCCTCGCAGACGCGCAAGATCATCATGTACCCGATCATCGTGGCCATCGTCGTGGCGGCCGTGACGTTCTTCCTGATGATCTATTTAGTGCCCCAGCTGACGGCCTTCATCCGCAACATGGGCGGCGAGCTGCCGCTGCATACGCGCGTGCTGATCTTTGTATCGAATATATTCATCGATTACTGGTATCTGCTGCTGGCCCTGCCCGTGCTGCTGTTCTTCGGCTTGCGCGCGCTCATCCGCCGCAGCGAGGCAGCCCGTTATGCCTGGGATGGCCTGAAACTGCGGCTGTGGCTGGTCGGTCCGGTGCTGCACAAGATCATACTGGCCCGCTTCGCCACGTTTTTTGCCCTGATGTATGCTTCCGGCATCACGATACTCGAATGCATACGCCTGTCCGAAGGCATCGCCGGCAACCAGGTGGTGGCGGCCGGCCTGCGCCGCGCCGCCCAGCTGATCAGCGAGGGCTACGGCGTCACGGCCGCCTTCCAGCACACGGCCATCTTTCCGCCGCTGGTGATCCGCATGCTGAAGGTGGGCGAAGCAACGGGTTCGCTGGACACGGCCCTGCGCAATGTCAGTTACTTTTACAACCGCGAAGTGAAGGAATTGATTGAAAAAGTGCAAGCCATGATCGAGCCGGCCATGACGGTCATCCTGGGCCTGCTGCTGGGCTGGATCATGCTGTCGGTGCTGGGGCCGATTTACGACACCATCAGTACCATCAAGACCTGAGGCCGCCGTGTTCCGCAAACAACTGCTCTACATCACCAGCGACACCCTGTGCGCCTACGACTGGAACCACGGCGTGCTGGGCCAGGGCCAGACCTTCCCCGCCAGCGCGGCCGGGCTCGATGGCTTCGCCGGGTGGCTCGAAGAACCGCAGGCACAGCGGATGGACGTGCCCGCCTACCTGCTGACGGACTTGATCGAGGAAGACTTCCAGCACCAGCTGTTGCCCCACGTGCGCGGCAAGGCTGGCCGTGCCTTGCTGGAGCGGCGCAAGCAGCAATTGCACCGCGACACGCCTTACCGGGGCAGTACCTTGCTGGGCCGCGACGCCACGGGCCGCCACGATGACCAGGTGCTGTTTTTCGCCCTGACCAACCCCACCTTGCTGCAACCGTGGACAGAGGCGCTCGAACACTTGTGCGTGCCCGTTGCCGGCATTTATTCGACCAGTCTGCTGAGTATCGCGCTGGTGAAAAAGCTGTCGATCGCGCACGAACACTTGCTGCTGGTGACGCAGCAATCGGGCGGCTTGCGGCAAAGTTATTATGAAAAGGGCCAGTTGCGCTTTTCGCGCCAGACCGCCACCATCGCGCTCGACGGCGTGGCCGTGAATATCGCACTGGAAACGGAAAAGACGCGGCAATTTCTCACCAGCACGCGCATGCTGGCGCGCGGCGACGTCCTCAATACCGTCATCCTGGCGCCGGCAGCGCAGATCGCCAAGCTCGAACTGCTGTGCGACAACGGCCTCGAAGTGGCCTACCACTTCATCGACCTGCAACTGGCCGGCGAACGGGTGGGCTTGCGCAAGACGCCGCCGCTGGCCGACGAATTGCTGCTGACGTTGCTGGGCAAGCATCCGCCGTCCAGCCACTACCCGCCCGGCGCGCTGGCCCGCTATTACCACTTCCAGCGCGCGCGCAACACGCTGTATGGCGCCAGCGCGCTGATCGGCGCGTCGGCAGCCCTGTGGTGCGTGATTAATCTGCTTGGCGGCATAGCCGACGGCACTGCCACGCAGCGCCTGGCGCAGGAAACGGCGTCCTACCAGCAACGCTACCGCAGCGTCATGTCGACGCAGCCGCCGGCGCCGGCCAAGACGCAAAACATGAAAGTGGCCGTGACCCTGGGTCAGATGATCGCCAGCCAGGCGCCGGAACCGGGCCGCCTGCTGGGCATACTCAGCGCCGCGCTGGAGCAGGCGCCGCAGGTTGCGCTCAGCCAGCTGCACTGGAATGCGGGCCGCGCGCCCGCGCGCGCAGCCAGTGGCCAGCCACCGCAGCAGCAACAGCCGGGTACTGGCGCGGCGCCCGGCAGTGCCCTGGCCGGCATTCCCGTCGCACCGCCGCAGGCGCTGCGCCTGGAAGCGGATGTGGCCATGCCGAACAATGACTACCGCACCGCCCTGGCAGCCGTCACGGCCTTCGCGCAAACGCTGGCACGCCAGCCGGGCATGCAGGTGATGATCGAGGAAACGCCGCTCGACTTGCGCCCTAGCGCGGCCCTGTCCGGCAAGAGTGCCGCGTCGGCGCCGGACAGCCAGGCACGCTTTACCCTCTTGCTGGAGTGGCAGCCATGAGCGGCCCCGTCAAGCAGCCGCCCCTGCCCGGCATGCAGCGCACTGCCACGCCCACGCGCTCCCTGCCCGCGTGGGTGGGCGAACTGCAACTGGTCCGCGCTGCCCTTCTGTGCTTTGCGCT
Source organism: Janthinobacterium sp. UMAB-56 (assembly GCF_900095265.1). Lineage (GTDB taxonomy): Bacteria > Pseudomonadota > Gammaproteobacteria > Burkholderiales > Burkholderiaceae_D > Janthinobacterium. The sequence continues at coordinate 505,952 of NZ_LT607654.1, forward strand.
GACCTTGCTGGCCAGCGTGGTGCTGCTCAGCCTGAGCGCCGCCTATCGCATGCGCGAAGCGCAACAGTTGTATCTGGCCCAGCACACGCGCACGGCGGCGGCCACCCTGTTCAATCACGCGGAAGCGGAAAAACAGGAAATACGCACCTACGAACCGCAATTCCTGGCCCTGCGCCAGCGCGGCCTGATCGGCGAGGAAAACCGCCTGGCCTGGATCGACGCCATCCGCCGCAGCCAGGAACAGCGCAAACTGCTGCCGATCAGCTATGACATCAGTCCGCAGCAAGCGCTGCAGGTGCCGTTGCCCATGGTGATGGGACAATATCATCTGCGCGGCAGCCGCATGCGCCTGCAGATGGATTTACTGCACGAAATGGACTTGCTGCATCTGTTTGACGACTTGCGCCAGGCCGGCTATTTCGCCGTGCAGGATTGCACGCTGAAGCGCCAAGGGGCAGCCGGTGCCGGCACAGGCAACGCCATCGTCACGGGCACCATGGCGCCCGCCCTGAGCGCCGAATGTGAGCTGCTGTGGCTGACCTTGGGCAGCGTGCCCTTGGCCGAAATGGGGCGGCCATGAAGCGCGCCCTCCTCCTGTGTACGCTGCTGAGCGGCGCCGCGCTTGCGGCCAGCGCCCAATCACCGCAGTTGGGACGATTATTCCTGTCGCCCGAGCAGCGCGCCCAGATCGACGCGCAGCGCTACGGC
>NZ_LT607655.1:0-136709 GCF_900095265.1 Janthinobacterium sp. UMAB-56
TCTTGCTAACTACTTGATTCTAAACAATTCGGTGGTGGAGACGGCGGGAATCGAACCCGCGTTAGTATATGGCAAACCTTCTCGTGCCTACCCGAGCTTTGCCGCCATATCCTCGGCGCTCTCGTTGTAATAGATCTGGAGCATACGCAAATCCCTATGGCCGACCATGCGCGCCAGGTCCAGCACGTTTAGTTTTTTTGCCAGTCGTGTGATGGCCGCATGCCGGCTGTCGTGGAAGGTCAGTCCCTCGATGCAGGATCGTTCGCGCGCTTTACGGAAAAGGGCATCGAGCGAGGATGAGGAAATACCGAACAATGGCTCCTCGCCGGAGTCCGGCAACAGCGCCAGGAGTTCCAGCGCGCGCTTTGAAAGCGGCACGTCTCGTCGCACGCCGTTTTTATTGATTGAGGCGGGGAGGCGGGCGACGGCGCCATTCACCCAGGCTGGCATCAGTCCGCAGATTTCCCCGGCCCGCATCGCTGTCTCGATGGCGAAGAGGTAGGCGACCGCCACGGCCTGGCTCTTGGTCGCCACAGGCTCGTCGGCGAAGCCAAGTGCGTTGCACAGGCGTTCGATTTCATCCTCGGTAGGAATGCGTTCGCGTGAGGCGGCAGGCTTGGGGCGGCGCACGTCGCTGGTCGGACTGTCCGCAAGCCATTTCCATTCCTTGCGCGCAGTCGTAAAAACGTGAGATAGCAAGTTCAGCTCACGATTCACGGTCGCGCCGGTGACCTTGCTTTCACCGGTCATGCGCTGATCGCGCCAGGCGCCGAGCAGTTCAGGTGTCACGTTGGCCAGTTTGATATCTTTGATTTTCTGGCCGCCAATGAGCACTTCGCCGATGGCGTTGAGGCGCAGCCTTTCCCAGCGCTCGCCGCGCTTGTGGATGGATACTTCTTCCAGATACCTGTCGAATGCGTCGCCGCAGCTTTTCCCGATGACGATGCCACTGTCGGCGCCGCGCCGGATTTCGGTTTCGCGTTCCGACGCCCAGGCCGCAGCCTCGGCCTTGGTGCTGAATGTTTTAGATTCCCGTGTGCCGAGGATGGCGATTTCTGCCCGCCAACCGCCAACCCGTTTCCTGAATGAAGCCATGCATCCCTCTCGTTGAGGCGTAATCATGGCGTAAATTTGGCGTAATCGCTACTGGTTTTTGTCGGGTTTAATCTGGATTAAGGGAAATGTCGGGACGTAAAAAAAGCCACTAACCCGTTGATTATATTGGGTTTAATGGCTTTTTCGATGTTTCCAAATTCTGTGCGCTGGTGCCCGGAGCCGGAATCGATTTTCTATTAAAATCATGGAGTTAAAAGTTATTTTGGTAAATTTGCACCAAAATAACACACGCCAAAAGAACTCGCCGGGTCGAAATGGGAATCGAACCGATTCCTCTATTCCTGCTGACAGCCCATTATAACTGCCTCCAACTGCTCCTCATACTTTCGGGCGCGCAGCCAGTCCCGCGCCAGCGCCAGGACGATCTCGCCGTCCGTTGCCGCCGGCGCCAGCTGGTCAAACTCGTAGGTAGGCCGCTGCGGCACCGCGCTGATGCACGGCGCCATCACTGGCACCTCGACGCGCTGCGACGCCGGTGGCGTGGCGGCGCAGCTGGCCAGCAGTGCAATCGACGTGAGTTGTAAAGCGATACTTGACAACTGAATTTTCATCGCACACCCTCCAGCAGCAGCCTGACGGCCGGCATAGCCTCGTCGCAAGTCGTGGCGCGCGCGCCCGCGACCTGCACCAGGGCCGCGTCATACTTCTTGCCCTTGGCAGCGGCTGCCGCCTGTGCTGCAGCACCTCGTTCCTGTGCCGCCAGGGTTGCCTTGGCCATGCCATCGATGGCGCGGTTCTGCTCGCTGATCGAGGTACGCAATTGCGCGCTGATGCCCTGCTCTTGCGCCAGCGCCGCGCGCGCGGCATCCCGGTCGTCGGCGGCCAGCCACCAGCCAGTACCGCTTGAACTGGCCACAAGCAGCAGCACGGCGGCAAGGACGATGGCCGCAGCCTTCCAGATGCCGCTGACGGCGGCGCCCGCCAGCGCGCCCAGGGCGCTCACGCCAGCACCCGCTGCGCCACCGCGAACAGCGCCAGGCGCTCGGCCAGACCGTTCACGCCACCGTTGATGCGGCGCGTCACCCGCTCCTGGTCGCCAGCATCGGCCAAGGCGTTCAGCCCCTTCGTCTGCCAGAACCAGCCCGCCGAGCGGCAGGCGTTGACGGTCTGCTCGAGCAGCTCGGGCTTGGCCAGCAGGTCGAGGCCCAGCGCCTTTCCACAGGCGCCGTAGTTGGTGCGGCCGGTCACCTGCAGCAGGCCACGGCCACGGAAGCGCACGCCATCGCCGCGCTGCGTGTTGCCCAGGTCGACGCGGCCCTCGTAGGCCTGTCCGCTGGCCAGCTCACGCACATAGCGCAGCTGGCCAGACTCGTGCCCCACTTGGGACAGGAACGACGCCCGGCGCGCCGGCGTCGTGATTCCGAATTCCGCCATGGCTGCATTCAGCGGCTCCAGGAAGGCAGGCGCGCGCGCACGTGCCAGCGGCATGATGGCCACCAGCTGCGCCAGCGTCACGGCGCTCACAGGCCACCCCGAACGTCACGGACAACAGCGGCCGCGTCGCGCGCCAGCTCGCCGATGTCCTTGTCCTTGCGCTTGTCGAGCCAACGCACCGTGGCACCCAGTACCCACCAGGCGGGCAAACCAGCGGCCACCATCAGCGGTGCGGCGATGAACAGGAAGCCCATCGTTGGGTCGCTGCCGTACAGCACTGCCACTTCTTTCGCATTGTCGAACAGACTGGGCCACCAAGAGCGCACAGCTACCACCAGCGCAGGCCCCAGCAGGAAGGAAGAAATGATCGTCACGAAGAAGCGCGCGAACGCCTCCTTTTTTGTTTTTGGCCACATAAACATGAACCCCAGTGAGGTTGCGGCAGCACCGGCCAGAACCGGGATGCCAAAAATCTTAATCAGTGCGCCGCCGGCGGCGGTCGTTTCAAGGGCCATGGAGATATCTTTCATATGTTTAAAATGGAAAGGCCGCTTCAGCTAGCCCAAAAATCAGATGAAATTACCGTCTGAAATTCTGTTGTAGGATAGTGTGGCTACGAATGGCGTTAAATTGGCATAGGTATATGTGACCGACGTACCACCCACGCTGATAGCCCCCGACCCGGCATTATTTGTCGGCCCAGCCAGGGTCTGCAGGATCGATCCGCCGGATTGCCGCTGCGTGAAAATGAATGTCGCGGTGTTGAGCAGTGCCCCGTTACTAATTGCATACGAATTTGCATATACCAGATACACGCCATCGGAAAGAATCACTGCGCCTAAATTGATGGTTTGCGTTGCGCCATACGTTGTGCCGGCGATGAGCTTTGTTCCCTGAACCGAAAGACCGCCAGAGCCACGAAGAATCTGTTTGGGAAAATTGCCGCCTCCCTCACTACCTGGACCGATCAGGTCGGCTGGCTGGATGTTGATGTACCGGTCATATCCATCATGCCCAGAACCGTTATATGGGGCTGTTATGTTATGGCCCTGCACCAGATTATCGGAGCTGATACCGGCAATTGATACTGTCAGGACGCCGTGCCCATTGAAAGTGCCACCGATCGTGGAGGCCATCAGAGTCGGCGAACATGTCACTCCACGGCAGCCGTCCAGTTTTATGGCTGCGACATAGTCCGATGGGCCAGTGCCAGGAGGGGCATCTAATCCACTATTGTCGAAAACACCCGTCACACGCCCCCCGCGCGCTAATACCAGTCGGACGTCGTTGCTAGTTGTGGCGCCGCTAAATGTGCAGTCGATATCCACCACATCAGTCCTGTCAATATCGATCGCCTCCGTAAATCCCTGGCGCTGAATATCAACACCTGACATTTTGAATAATTCCAGATGCGAGGTGCGCACACGAATGCTGGAATAGATGCCACCGGGTGTACCGAACATGCGCCCGCCGTTTTGCACATAGCGACCGGTGCAGCCAGTGATGTAACTCGGCGCGCCGAACATTTCCGCGTTAGCATTGTTAATATCGATATAACTCAGGCTTGCATCGATATGCGCACCGGCCGTGTCCAGTTCACAATCCACTAAAAACAAATTAACGCCGCGGTTACCAATGAAACCATCAGAACGTATTGCCGGCGTGGTACCGACACCTGCAATACGGATGTGAGCTGGGGCATTCTGGAATACGCACTGCACAATGCGGAAGTCAGTCGCATCGACGTCGAAATATAGCGATCCGCCGTTAGGGTAATCTCCATAGTTGATGCCGCTCCCCGATAACGGCAGATCAAACGTACTGCCCACAGTCACGTACCAGAACTCCACCCATTGCACAGCGCTAGTTACGGCTGCGTTACAAAGGGTGCTGCCGTCCAGGCTGGCGCGACTCCATTTAATGATGGGTTTGTTCCGATTATCGCCAGCGACCACCGCAAAGCAGGTCCATGTAACAGTCCCGTCATTGACGGTTGCGCCCACAGTCGTGGGCCAGACGGGTTCGACAGCACCAGATACCCCTTTCATATTTGCGCGGTAATAAAACCCGTTGGATGTGGTAGGTAGGCGTGTGCTGAATTGCTGGAACTGATAGCTGGCCTGCCAGCGCCCCGAGGGCGTCACCCCCGTACTATCCATGATGATTCGCGTGTGACTACCTGTATTAGCGGGGTGCGCACGCGCAGTCAGCAAAATATTCGTTGGGAAGGTCGTTGTGCCCGTGACGCGCAGACGACCAGGCTCAACAATACCAACTGGCCGGCCCTGCCCAATTCCTGCCCACGGGGTGTTGGTGCTCACCGCGCGCCAAAGGCAGTTGGCAAATTTCTGGAATGCCACTGTGCTGTCAGTTTGACCTGTGTGGTCACAACCAAACCAAGCACTGGAGACACCACCCTCAAAGTTGCGCTTCCAGCATCCACCGCCAGCAGCCCTAAAAACGGTACCATCATCTGTGACCGAGGTGTTGTCGGATGGGTCTAGCACGAATGATCCCGCAATTGGGGCTGGTCGTGCAGTGACGAGGTAACCAGACACGTCAACGCGCTGACGTGGTCCGCTGTAGGCTTTTAGTGCTGCATAATCGGGAAGTTGTAGCGCTTGAAAAGATTGCGCGACAGTTTCGCCACCGTTGCCGATATTTTGCGATCCGGTAGCAGTTGACAGGTTAATAGACCCAATGTTATCGCGATCCCAGATCGTATTCCCCTGCGCATCCCTCAAGATGATCCGGTACAAATCATCACCGTACATCACGACCTCGCCGCGCGCGTTAGCCAGCGTAGGGTTGGTATTGGCAATGGTCAGCGCCGCATCCTGAAAGGTATTTTTCGGCGTCAGCGTACCAGCTGCGTACGTGAAGATCTGGCCGCCAATCAGCGGATTCCAGTTTGCATCCTGGAACAACTGCTTCGGTTGGGGTAATAGGCTGCCTGCCATGGACGTTCCAATAAAAAAAGCCCGCTAAGTAGCGGGCGTTTGTCGATGTACCGCACGGGGCGGGAGGTATTTTTGGTGCGGCGATGGCCGCCGGGGTTACTGGCGGTCACCTGGTGTCAGCGACGCCGCGCGATAAACTGTCGGTGCCGCTTTGTCGATCAGCCGATTGGTGTCCGTGCCGATACGCGTGGGCTGCTGCAGCTGCAGGTAGCGGCAGACAATGCTGTGTGTCACTACGGTGTTAGCGGCACCTGCACTGATGGGGCGAACAGCTTGTTGGCCGCCTGCGCGCCGCCAACACCGCCAAGGGCGCCGACGCGCGTCGAGAGCTGCAGGTTTTTGTCGTTGATACGTTGCACCAGGTTGACCAGGGAATTCATCTGCTGCTCGGCTTCAGGGCCGCGCATCAGCATGATCCGGCCCATCTGGTCACGTACGCGTTCGGGCGTGGCCACGCGGTTCCATGCATTTTTGGCTGAGCCAACGGCACTGAGCAAATTGCCGCCCTTGGCCGAGCCGAGCGCATGGGCGGCGTCGTTCATCGCCGACAGATCCAGGTCACCCATCCCCGACTGGCGTTCAGCAGTCTGCGAGCCTTGGTTGATGCGCTGAATATTCTTCATTTGCGCTTCCCGTGCTACATCGGCGGCGAACTCACGGTAGGCCCGGTCGCTGCCGAAAATGACGCGCAGCTTTTCCTGCATCGACGGGTTTTTCCACATGTTCATTATCTCGGTCTGCCCGGACTGCGATCCCAACTTGTCGCGCAGTCCCTCGAAGGCGCCAATACGGAAGGCCTGCTGCTCGCCTTCGCTCATATCGCGCACCACCGCCCTGATGGCGCCACCCTTTTGCTGAATCGCTTTCTCGCCGGCCTTGGCTGCATCCATCAAATCCGAGGGTTTTGAGTAAGCGTTACGAGCCGCCTGGTACAGCGATTGGCCAGTCTTCGTATCGGTTGTGACCTTGTCTAGTTCGTTCACCAGCTTGGTCCGCAGGTTGGTAACCTCTCGACCAAATGAGGTTACAGTGCCATCGCTTTTCAGGGCGGATGAAGATTTCAGCAGATCGTCCAGGCCCTGTTTAATATGGTCGAGATCTCCCATCTTCCACTTGCTGACCTGGTTGGTCAGGCCATTGACCGCTGGCGCCGTAACATCGAGGGAAAAAGGCTGCTGAGCAGCGGTGGCAATATCTCGAGCCATTTTTACGGCTTTTAGTTGGTCGGCCGCCTTGACGATCTCTTGCAGGTTACTCGAGGGGACCACTTCCACCTGACGTAGCTGCGAGTACAGCGGTGCTGCGTCCGCGCTGCGGCGCTTGGTCAAGGCAGCAATTGTCGACTCCATGCGTTGACCCTGCGTGTCGAGCGCGCTTTCAGCATCGGCCCGCAGGCGCGCGCCGGACGTGGCAGTGCGCTGATGCTGCAGGTTCGCCACGGCCTGCTTAGTACGCCCTGGTAAGGTAGCCAGCACGTCGAGCAAGGCGGACGAATTGCGGCCGCCCGCGTCGGCCAGCACGGCGGTATCATCGCCCAAGCGGTTGAAGCGCTTGGCGATCTGCAGCACGGGATTGATCGCCCCGCTGGTAAACAAGTCGCCAGTGGCATCGCGCGCGAAGGCCTGGGCAATTTTTTGGCGTGCATACTCGGCCGCAGCTGTTTCTGAAACGCGCTGCCTGACGTTGCCCGCGACGGCGCCCAGCACGCCAGTAACGGGCGAGGCGATGCCGCCGAAGGCCGCACTGGTAGCAGCTCCTTTGGCGCTGTCCGCGAGCGTGCCGCCAATGGTGTCCGCATTTGAATGCGTGGCGCCCAGCACGCCGCCGTACGCAGCGCCAACGCCGGCTGCCTGCGCCGCCCGTGGAGCCCAGCCGGTGAACTTTGTCCCGGTGCCAACGGCACCGGTTGCCTTTGCCAGTGAGTTGGCGCCCTTGAGCGCGGCGCCGCCCAGTGGCAGCGTCGCGAGGATTTCGCCGCCCACCTCGCCAGTGGCCGCCAACAGCGGGTTGCGTGCCTTGTACGGCGCAAGCTCCTCCGTCATCTTGGCGCGGCCGGCGTCGGCGTCGTTGACCAGCCAGGTACCGGCGCGGCTGAGTGCCGATTTTTTTGGCTTGTTCCCGGTCACCAGGTCGGACATTGATGGCGCGGTACCGCCGACGGCGTCGCCGAGGAATTCATACCATTTCCCGAGACCGCGCTGCGCGCCCAAGACCAGGCCACCAACACCTTTGCCCAGGCCGCCAGCGAGTGTGATGGCACCATCGACAACGCCGCCATCACCATCACTGGCAGCGGGCGCAGCTGCGGGAACGGGCTTTTCTTCCGGCATAGTCTGGATATATGCCGCCAGCTTTCGGGCACCTTCGGTATCGCCTGCCTTGTCGGCATTGCGCAAGGCAGTGTGCAGCTCGTCGCGAGTAGCCATCATTTGCCTCCATATTTCTTGAGCAATGCATCGATATCAGATGGCGCGCTGTTGGAAGGCGGCGCCACCGGGTTGGTAACGGTAGCGGCTTCCTTCTTGTAATTGAAGCGGGAGCCTGCATCTTTTCTGCCGGTCGACAATTCGTATTGCCGCTCCAGATTGTCCTTTTGTGCGGACATCAGATGCAGATAGCCGCCGATCACACCCTTCAGCTGCTTGGTGGTTTTGGCGTTGTCAAGCAAGTGCGACAGCTCTTGCCGCTCTTCCACACCGCCACCGCCGGCCACAATCGATTTAAGGACCTCTTTCGCCACAATGCCTTTTACAGCGTCAAAGTTCGTTGGCGCCGTACTGCCAGTGCTCTGCGCCACCGTGTTGGCAATCTTGTTGGCCAGCGGGACATTGCCGTTCCCCAGCGCGTCGACCAATTGATCCAGTTGCGACAGGTGGTCAGTTGCGGTCGAAAAGGAACGAATCGAATTGCCGGGCGTGCCGGTGGAGAAATCACGCATCGCCTTTTGCTTTGCGTCGTACTCTGTCGCATCGAAATTGGGGTATTTCGCGTTCACCCGGTCCATCAGGTTGGCAATTTTCGGATTGCGAAGCGCATAGCCGGTCGGCGCCTTCATGCGGCCTTGGCCGATTGCATCAACGGACGACTCCGAAAGGTCGGACGGAGCGTTGCCTTCTTCCTTGCTCTTATCGAATGTCAGTCGTTCGCGCGCCGTGCGGGCGCTGCTGTCGGTGGAGTACCTCGATGTATTTGCCGAGAGCACTGCATTGGCGTCAGGTTTGATGTAGGACATCGCATCCTTCGCCTTCATGACCTGCGCCATCACGCCATTGGCCCAGCCGTTCAGGCTCTTAGGGTCATCGCTAATGGCGCCGAGCTCGTCGAGCTTGGCCTGAGCCACCTGCGGCGAGATCACTCCGCTGTGCGCAGCTGCATTCAGCCCTGATTGGATTTGCGCCTTGGTCACCGCGGGGTTGTTCACCCAGGCATTGGCGAGCTGGCCGGCGATTTCAAATTGATGCATTGCCGTCTCTTGCAGCGACTTGCTGGTGTCGGCCTTGGTTTTCCCGACGTCAGCGGTTTTTGCGTCAATCTCGGCGGCGGTCTTGCGCTGGTCTTGAAATTGCTTGCCGTATGCCAGCCCGCGTGCGCCATAGCCTTGGGATGCCAGGCCGCGCACCACGTCGTCGCCGCTCTTGCCATCGGCAAGCAGCTGCGACAGGGAGTTTTCGCCTGCGCGCTCACGCTGGCTGTCGGCGAACGTCATGTCGGCCAGCCGGTTCTGGTTGCGCGCCTGCTGTACTTGCGCGACCTTGCCATAGGTGTCAAGAGGGTTGTCGAGCTGCACGCCGCGCGCTTGCAGAATAATGCTTGGGTCAAGTGTCATATTTTTATTCTCCGAATTTAAGGCGAGTAGCCGCTGCCGTAGTAGTCAAAATTCCCGGTCTGGTTGGTGGCCCCTTCCGTCACGCCGCTGCCCGTTCTACCATTGAGCAGTTGGTTTTGCGTGTACCAGTTGGTTGCCTGCCCCAGGCTATTGGTCAAGGCATTGCCATTCGCCACGTAGCCCGAGGCGCGCGCATTGCCGGCGCCCAGCTGGTTCTGGGCCACGCCAGATGCCGTGTTCAAGCCGGAGGACGTATTCACGTTGGACGCGGTCTGGCCGATGCCGGCAATGCTGGCCAGGCGATTTTTGTTGGTGGCGTCGCGATTGAAGGCATCGTTGAACTTGGTACTGGCGTAATCGTTGTTGTACTGGCTGGCCGCTTTCAGCGCAGCGCCGGACAGCAGGCCGCCGCGCGCGGCGGCGCTATTCGTGACGCCCTTCATGCCTTCGGTCAGGCCAAACTGGTAGCCAGGCTCTCCCTGCAAGTCCGCTCCAGTAAAGTCCTTCATTCCAGCCAATTTATTCATGGCCGTTACGCCCGCATCATAGAAGGGCTTGTTATCCTCGCGCGACTGGTTGTACATCGCCAGCTGCGTATCGTTCGCCTGATTTGCGGCCGACGTTTGTGCCTTGGCGGCCTTATTTGCTGAGTTCGATGCTACTACGCCACCCACTACGGCACTGCCAATTACCGCTGCTGCAACCATGATCAGCCTCCCAGCCATTTGCTGTAGTACGTCTCGACAGGCTCCGCGTCGATCAGCTTGAAAAGATAGCTTGCGTCCATGTGCACCTTCGAACCCATGAACCAGCGCTGTACGCCACGGCGGCGCAGCTCGCTTTCGACGAACTGGAACATGCGCAGGCCGGCACCACCCTTACGCTTGTCGGGGCGCAGGTAAAAGATATCGGTGGTGCAGGTCAGGCATGTGCGGTAGTGCAGGCCCGGGGCGATGAAGCCGATGTAGTAGCCCACCAGCTCGCCGGCGTCGCGCAGGGTGACGAACAGCAGGCCGCCCTGGCGCTCGCGCTCGATGTAGACGGCATATTGCGGATCGAGCGGCACCTGATCCTGATTCAAAGCCAGTTCGCGGTAATGACCGGGCAGCAGCGCCTTCAGCTCGGGCAGGTGCTGCTCGAAGTTTTCGATATGGCAGGTGATCATTTGGAGGTCCTCACGTCAATAATCATGTGGATGCGGTCGTCGGCGCTGTTGTTGATCACCTCATGTTCCTGGCTGTTATCGAACCACCACAGCTCGCCGGTAGCCATGTAGGTAGATTCGTCGCCGGCGCGGAAGACCACGCCGGGCTGGCTTTGTAGCACCAGGTGGAAGCGGCTGTAATAAGCAGTGTGGGCGGGCGTGTCGGAATGCGGGTAAATCAGGCCGCCTGGTGCGATCTTGTTGATCATCACTCGGCCCAGGCGCTCGCCGTCGACGCGCGCCATCACGCCCATCACCAGGCGCCGCGCCTCTGGCAGCACCGCATAGGCCGGATGGTCGATGCTTTCGTGCTGGTCGTACTTGCTGAGGTGATCTTTCAGCTCGGCTTCGGTTTCCAGCACGGCTTTTTCCGGGAAACGCAGCATGATCGATTCGATCTGCGCAAAAGGGCCTTGCGGATAGTCGCGCAGGTAGGTGTCGGCCTTCCACAGGCCGGGCCGGCGCTTGATCGCCAGCAGCAGCGGCATGATGTCGATTCCGGCGGTGATGAGTTGGAAGTTTTTCATGAGTAATAGGCCCCGGAAATAGCTTGAATGTTGACCACGCCAGCCGTGCTGGCGAAGCCCTGCAGGAAGTCCCCCGCCTTCATCTGCGGCACTTGCACGTCGACGTAGTCGTTGGCTGGGACGGACTTGGCGGGGAAGAAGTTGTTGGTGGCGCCGTTCGCGCCCGCCAGCGGCACGCTGTACAGCGTCACTGCCACGGCGGCGGCGCTGGTGTTAGTCAGGCGCAGGATGCCGTTGCGCAGCAGCATCGATGCCACTGCCGCTGGTACCGTCAGGATGGTGGCCGCGGTCGCCGTCAGCAGCACAGGCTCGAACAGCTTGTTGTATTGCATTGCCATCAGGTGACTCCATTTTCAAGGGTTGCGACGCGACGCGCCAATTCATTGCCGCTGATGCGGCTTGCTTGCAGTTCCGCCTGCAGGTCGTCGATAGTGCGCAGCAGACCGGTCAGCGCGATATCGCTACGCTCGAGCGCGGCCTGCTGATCGTCCAAGCGGCGCAGCAGGTCGTTGTTGGATGGGGGCAGGTTGTCTTGCTCCACCTCCAAGATGGACAGCATCACTTGCGCGGCCGCCACCAGAATGACGAGGTTGTCGACGATGGGTACCAGGGCGCTCGTTTGCTCGGTCAGCTGGGGCAGCGTGGTGCCGCCGGTCTCTGGCCCCACCTGGCGGACCAGATGGCGCACTGCGTCGACAAACACACGGTCAAATCCAGCAGCCAGCAATGCCGACTCGCTGATCTTGACGATGCTCATGCGTTATCGCTCCAGTTGGCCTTGATCAGTCGCTTGGACATGCCGTATTCGAACAGCTGGTTGGTGCCATAGTCGTGGCACACCAACTGCTTTCCGGCCATGCCATAGTTTCTCCGTTTGAAGTCGCACAAGAAGATGGGCATCTTTTCAGGGTAGTCTTTGTCGCTGGCAGGTCGCGTTCGGCGCATTACAAGAACCGAACCATTTGGGCTGATCGCCAAGCATTCGGCGAACCAGCGGCGCAGAGGCGTATCTTTCACCCTCTGCCACGTCTCCCACTCAACGACGTTTTGAAAGATGCCAGCGCGCTCTTCGACCTTTAAAACGCAATCGGGCATGAGGTTGCTGGTCCACACGGCGCGCGACATGCCCGTATAGAGCAGTTCATCGCACATCAAATTGAAAACCTCTTTATGCATCGGAGGGTGCTGGCTCATGACGTACCTGCCTTCAGGTCAAGATACGCGCCTTGCAGCACGATCTTGGCGTTGGCCGTGGTGGAGACTTCGAACACCCGGTCGCGGCCACTTCCAAGCCGGTTGAAATCGGGCTTGTTCAGGTATTCGCCCACCTTGCCGAGCGACTTGGTCAGCGTCGACGACCAGGTCTTGCCACCGTCGTCCGACCAGCGCATCCATACTTGCGGATCTGGCTCGTTGTCGTTGCCGACACCGGCCTCCATGTCCAGCGTTAGTTTGCTGAAAAACTGGCGCACGCCGCTGGTGGTCAGGTGCTGGAAGCTCTTGGTGCGGCGGATCGGGGCGCCGTTGTCGGTGTAGGTGTCGAGGTCGAGCTCGTAGATGTTGCCATTTTCCCAGTCGCCGACCAGATGCTTGCGCTTGTAGGCCACGTGGCAGTTGTCGCGCACGCGGCCGAGCTGGTTGCGCTCATCACGGTAGGCGCGCTCGTGCCACAGTCCTGTGGCCGAATCAAAGGCCCACGTCTTGCCAACCGTTGGGAAGCTGAGGACGTAGAAGCTGTGGCCACCTTGCTGGTAGCTGTAGGCCTGCGCATCATCGATGCGGCTGTACAGGCGCATTTCCTCTTCCAGCGCGTGCGTGCTGATGCGGCCTGGCTGGTAGCCGTTGGCGCGCCAGACCATGCCGTCACCACGCTCATCGCTCCCCAGCCAGAACAGGGAGTTGTCCATCTTGCAGACCGAGTTGGCTGCGGCGCAGCCGGTTTCCATCGTGGCGCCGCTGATGCGCTCAAACGGGAAGGTGGCGGTAGAGGCGCCGAAGACCTCAATTGACTCGGTGCCGAAGAACCAGATTTCGTTGTGGTCCTTGATCTGGCGCAGCAGCACGTCCGGTACGGACTCGGCGCTGGCGAAGTCGAGCGGGTCAAGTGTCAGGTCGAGCGCGCCGGTGATATAGAACTGCTGCGTGCCCGGCTTGTTGAAAATCAAGAAACTGTTGAGGATTTCCACAAAATCAGCGCCATACCAGCCCGCGCCGGCCATTGCCCCCACCGCCAGGGTGGTCAGGTTGACCGTGGGCGCCGTGGTCGTGCCATCCACGAACACGGCGGCCACGCCGTTGTCGGCCGCGCTGACCTGTCCGGATGCCGAGCCAAGCGCCGCCATGCGGGTCCAGATGCTGCCCGTGTAGCGGTACAGTTCACCACCGCGCGCAGCATACAGATCGCCATTGCTGGCCAGGTACAGGCAGCGCACGCCGCCGCTGCCGGGCACGGTCGACCACAGTTTGCGGCCGGGCGTGCCATAAAACGTGGTCGGCGCCGTGGCGTCCGGCGGATTTTCTTCCGGATACAGGTTCACGCAGCGCTGAGCATTGGCCAGCAGCGAGCGCGCCGTATAAGACGCGGAACTGAGCAGCACGCGGGCCATCAGCCACACACCCCAAAGCTGATGGGGGCACTTTCGGTCGCATAGGCCAGGGCCAGGCCGCGCCGCGCAAGGAAGCGCCGCTCGATATCCTGCCGGTCGCCAAGATTCACGCCGAACTTGATCGACACGTCGTTCGCGATCCACAGGCCAAGCAGGCCCAGCCACGTTTGCGCCACGTCGGGCATGGCGCCAAGCGCCGCATCAATGCCGATAGCCTGGTAGGTTATCGACAGACCCGGATTGGTGGCTGGCACCGGCCACAGATAGCCCGCACCATTGGCCGCGATGTAGATCTTTTGCGGCCTGGCGGCGACGTAGTCGGGTTGCTGGATCGCGTCGTAGTCCACTTTAGGGATCACCAGCAGATCGATGTTGGCGTTGTCGACCGTGTAGGATACGACCGGCACGCCGAAATAGTCGGCGGGCATGGCCACTTGCGCAGGCGTACCCGCCGACCAGGCCAGCGCCACTGGTGCAGCCGTGATCTTCGGCCACGACAGGTCGTGGATCGGCAGTTCCTTGATGATGTTCTGCAGCGCGTTCATGCACACGGTGTAGTCATCGGCCGCTGCTGTCTGGCCGGCGCCGATCACGCCGACGATCTGCAAGGCGTCGGTAATGGCATCCTGCGCCGTCAAGGTCCAGGTGGTGGACATTAGGCGGGCATGGCGCTGTAGGCGAAGCGTGGGATGCGCACGGGGCGCTCGGTGCCGTCTTCGGCCTTTACGGTCGTTTCGACCACGGCATGCTTCAGGCATTCCAGGAAGGCTTCCGAAATCGTCACTTCCTTGTCGCGCTGGATCAGGATCTGTTTGAAGTTGTGCACCAGCGGCACGTCGCCCTTGTCGGTGGCATCTTCGCCGCTGTGGATGGTGACTTTGAACATTTTTGGCGCCGGGGCGGCCTTTTCTTTTTCGAGGGTGGACATTGCATTGCTCCATAAAAAATGCCCGCCGGTTCAAGGGCGGGCATTCTGGGGTGGGAAACGCTGCAGCAGCGCTGCAGCCGGGTATTACAGCGACGCGGCAGATTCCAGGCGGATCATCCAGCTGTCGTTCAGGATCTTGGTCGTGGTGGTGGCTTTCCAGCCCACGGTGGAGCGCTGCTCCAGCGGGTCGGCGGTACCAGCCGAGCCCAGCGCCTTGACGTAGGTATTCATGGCATTGCCGGACAGCGGGCAGACGCCGTAGGAGTTATCGGCCAGGATCAACGTGACGTACACGTCGAAATTGGCGCCGTTGTTTTTGTACAGCGCCGTGCCAGCCGCGCCGCCGCCCGCGAAAATCTTGCAGTTGGTCGACGAGATGAAGCGGATATTCTTATAGGCGCCGATTTCATCTTCCAGCACGCCTTCCTGGCTGCCGTAGTCGGAAACCGAACGGTAACCGGCAATTTGCTCCAAGTCGAATTCCACGTCAGGATGCACCAGGGCGATGAAGGCCTTGCGCACCGAGCCCGTGCCCACCTTGTCGGTCGGCATGATACCTTCCTTGATGAACTTGGCGTTTTGCACCTTCAGGAAGCGAATCGCCTTGTCCAGGTCGGCCGCCGAGATCTTCACCGCGACGGTAGCGCGCGATGCCACGCCATTGGCGTAGGCGACGTTGGTGCCAGCCACCATGACGTCACGGCGCGCTTGGTCAATGGTGGTGCCCGCCTGGTCGCCCAGTACGTCGGTAGCTTCGGTAACAACCGCATCCTGGTTGGTCATCGAGACCAGGTCGGACAGGGTGATGAAGTCGCCGTACTGCGCCAGCGTGGCCAGCAGGTCGGTCACTGCCAGGCTGGAACCGGCTGGGGTGACGCCTTCGGTCAGCGGCACCGAGGCCACTGCCAGCTGCGAATAGCGGCGGAACTTGATCTGATTGCCATTGCGGGTGGCAATCGGGCGCTTTTGGCCGAAGCGGCCATGCACTTCGGCAGGCTGCGCGCGCGCCAGCAGGTTGCGGTCGTAAAACGCCTGGACGCCTGGTGGCACCTGGGTGATGGTGGTGGTTGCCATATCGTGAAGCTCCTATTGGTTGGTGGCTATCGATTAATAGCCTTTGACGCGCCTTACCTCTTTGGCAAAATCCGCGTCGCTCATGTTTTGAATGCGCTGAACGGCCTCCAGGTCCGGGCTGGCCGTAGCGCGTGTTGCGCCGCTGCTTGCCCCTGGAACGCTCATCGCCGACTTTTCCGCCTGCTTGGCCGCCTCGATGGCAAACCGCTTGCCCACCTGGCGTTCGGCGAACGCTACTTTTTCTGCTGTGATCTCACGAATGACCGCCAGCGGGTCGGCCCAGGCTTCACCCATGGCGTCACGCTTGGCCACCAGGGCCGCTTCCAGTTCCGGATCGATGGTGGTGTCGAAGATGCCCGGGTGGGCCGCTGCGACGATCGACTGCCAGTCCTGCTGCTGGCGTTGCGCTTGTTGCGCCGGGGCTGGGTCGCTGGTCACGTACTTGATGGCCTCGACCAATTCCGGGTTTTCTTCCAGAATCGCCGGCCGGGTAGCCTCGCGCTGCGCCTGCTGGCGTTCGCGCTCGATCTCGGCCAGAAGCTGGCGGCTCTTGGTGCCCCATGCCTGGGTATCCTTCAGCGCCTTTTCCGTCTTTGCCAGCCGGGTGCGCAGCTCTTCCAGGGTTTCTACAGCGGGCGCCTCGGTGCTGGCCGGGGCCGAGGTAGCCGCTGCTGGCGTTTGGGCCGTCTCGGCAGCTGCCGGGCTGGGCGTGACTTCGGTAGTGGTGCCGGTCGTGCCGGCGGCCGCCGCGTCAAGTTGGGCTGCTGCTGCATCGTAGTCCCTCTGGTATTGCTGCTGGGGTGTGAGATCAGGCATTGCTATTGCTCCTTGCTGGGTCCGCCGGGCGGCGGATAGTCCGTTGTTAAGCCGCGTCCGGATCGGATAGTGCGGCGCTGATATGGTCGCGCTCATGCAGCAGCGCGGCCGGTAATTCCAGCAGATCACGCAGCGCCTTGATGGCGCCACGCGTTTGTTCGTTGTTCTCACCGATCAACTGCACGGTCTTATCATCAATGCGCTGCTGAATCTCCAGGGCCACGCGCGGCCAGCAGCCGTTCAGTGCGGCCAGCGTGGTGTTCAGGCAGTCCAGCCGTGCGTCCAGCGTCGGATCGGTCGTCATTGGCCGCTCTCAGGCGTAAAAAAACCGCCATCGGGCGGTGCGTTGAGGTCGGGTGGTTGTGGCGGCATGCCTTGCGGATCGCCATCTATGGCGGCGGGGCCGGGATCGAGCGCCGCATCGGGCGCTTCAGGTATGGCTGGCTGGCCTGGCTGTTCCTGTACTTCGCCGGGCGGCATGCCTGCCATGCCTGGCGCTTCTGGTACGGCGGGCGTGGGCGCTGGTGCGGCGCCAGGTTGCGCCGCGGCCGCGGCCTGCTGCTGCTCGACAATCAACTCAATGCCGAATTCCTGCGCCAGTACCTGCGCCAGCTGGGCCGGCATGGTCGGGTAGATCAGTTTCAGGCGGTCGGTCTCTGCGCGGTAGCGGTCCAGCAGCAGCTTCTGGTTGTCGACTTCCTTGCTGTCACTCAGATCGTTGTATTTCTCGCCGATTTCCTTGAGTGAGGCCTCCAGCATCTGCACGTGCTGGTTAGTCTGCTCCATCTTCTGCTTAACCTGCGGCGGCACCTTGTCGCCGTCCTCTTCCTTCAGGATCGGGCTTTCCTTGCCGATTTCCATGCAGTGCCACGTTTGCTCGAGCAACTCGCGCGCGTCGATCAGCGCGGCCGTGGCTGGATTACTCATTGCCCAGTCGGCGAACGCGCGCAGCTTGTTGATTAGGATTTCTTTTTGCATGAAACTGCTCGTGCCGGTGGCCTGCCAGTCCATGAACGACGTCTTGCCGAAGCGCTTGATCTCGGCCCAGGCCTGCGCCGCCTCGTCACCGTGGATCTTCTGGACCGTCTCGACCTCTAGATACTTCAGGTTCCAGTTGATGATGCTTTCGATGATGGGCTCGATCCAGTTGGCGTCGATGTTCTGGATCACCTCCTTGATCGGCAGCGACGAGGCCGACATGATCATGCTGATGCCGGCCGCCGTCTTGTTCAGGTTGCGCGAGTCGTCGCCCTGGGTGTACTTGGTGATGCCGGTGTCGTCATCGCTGAACTGCTCGGACATGCGGATCACGTCGAGCCAGCCGCCGGTGATGTCCTCTTCCTTGTGGTCGATGATCGCGTTGGCGCGCTCTTCTGCCGACAAGCCCGCCTTCATCTGGAACACCTTGCCGGGATATTTCTTGAAGTCCTCGGTAGGCAAGAACTTGCTACGGTCAACGCTCTTGGTGCCCAGCAGAGCCATGCCTTTGCCTTCCATGAACAGGCGGAATGCCGCATTCACGGTCTTCTGGTGCGCGGCGTTGTTGTCGGCCACGCCCACGCCCCAAATCTCGTGGTCGACTTCCTCGTAGCAGCACGACAGCGCGGG
Source organism: Janthinobacterium sp. UMAB-56 (assembly GCF_900095265.1). Taxonomy (GTDB): domain Bacteria; phylum Pseudomonadota; class Gammaproteobacteria; order Burkholderiales; family Burkholderiaceae_D; genus Janthinobacterium. The sequence goes on from NZ_LT607655.1 coordinate 18,040, forward strand.
CGTCTTGTCGCCATATGGGCTTTCGCTGACCTTCACCACCACGCCGCCAGCCATGATGGCGATCACGCTGATCATCGTGCCGGCATCGATACCGCTGGCATTCGGGTCGATAGGGCCGCCCAGCGCGCTGCGCGGCACCTTACCGAAAAAGCGCGCCACCTTGATGCGGCCGTTCTTGTTCCAGAATTCCATGTTGCCGCGCATCTGGCCGGCGATCTCCGAACCCGTCTCGCTGCCGTTGTTGGCGGCGCCCTGCAACGCCTCGCTGATGTTGCGGTACGACTTGTCGGCACGCCAGGCAGCGACGGTGTGCGGGCTCTCCATCGTTACCCAGAAGATGCCAAGGCCATCAGGGATGGTGCGTGCCTCTGGGTCGGGGTAGGCGTCCAGCGTGCTGCCCAGCTCGAAGTATGGGAAATCGAACTCGTATTTCTGTTCCTTGATCTGGGTGTGACCCAGGGAGTTGTCCGCCACGGTTTCGGTCAACGTTTCCTTGCGCACAAACGGCCCGTACACGAAGCCGGTACCGTAGGTGGCCAGCGTGTTGACGCCGGTCTTGATCATCTGCCGGAACTTCATGCGCTCCAGCTGCTCGGTGACGATATCCTCGACGACGTCGGCGAACTTGGCCAGCGACTCATTGGTCGGGTTGGTGTCGAAAGGCAGCTCACCATTGCCGAACAGCGCGTCGTTGATCTTGGCGCGGCTGGCGCGCACCTTGTTGCGGGTCGAGCCGATGAACAGGCCCGCGGCCTTCTTGGCGCGCGCGGCGCCCGTGCCGCTGGTGTCGTCGGCGCGCGGGATGCGCATCACGTCCTGGTAGCACTCCAGCAACTTGAGCTCTTGCGGCTTGCGCGCGCGCTCCCACTCCATCAGGCGCTCTTCCAGCAGGTTGCCGAGGGCACTGGTGGATTGGACTGCTTCGGTCATGGGTAGGCGCCTTAAAAGTAAAAGCCGTTGGAATCCGGCATCTGTTGTTCGATTTCGACGGAGAATTCCGCCTCTTTCCTACTGATGCCGTAGCGGCGCATCATCCAGGCGTAGCGCGTGGCCGCCATCAGGTCATCGGCCAGCTTGACGACCTTGCCGTCCTTGCGGTGGTACATCCGGAATTCTTCGAACCATTCCGTCAGGTGGCTGAACACCTTGAACTTCTTCAGCTGCATCCGCTGCAGCATGTCCTGCAAGCCTGCCTCGACGCCATTGGTGCCATCGGGGAAGGTGGCGCGCTCGGGCATCATCTGCAGGCCGGTCTTCTTGTACTGCGCGGCCAGCTGCTCGCCGCTGCCTTTGTCGTGTTGCAAGCCGTCATGCGGCCAGGCGATCGGCAGCCACCTCGGCCATTCCTTCAGCGACAGCGCGAACATTTGCGGTGTCTGCTCTTTCTGGCGGTGGCAATCAGTGACGTAGAACGTGTCGGTGTCGCGGTCCCATGCCACCTTGACGCCGGCGCTTGGGTGATCCCAGCCGAAGTCCATGCCGCCGCTCTGCGCCCAGTGCGCCGGGATCGGGAACGCTTCAACCTTCAGCGACTCTTCGTCGACCGGGAAGATGCGGCCCGAACCCAGCGACGGGATGCCTTTGGTGCGCGCCTCACGCTCGTGCGCGGGATAACTGGCGATAATTGCTTCACGCTGCTCGGGCGTGTAATGCCCTGCATCGTTGATCGTCATGTTCGTGACGTGGGTACCTGCTGGCTTGTCCAAGATGAAACGCTTCACCGTTGTCGTCATGCCCTTGAGGGGGGTGAAGGTCATGTACACCAGGCCATTCGTGGCGTTGGTACGGGTCAGACCTTCCATGTAGACGTCGTCATCGGGCTCTTCATCGAACCAGACCAGCTGCAGCGTCTCGGCCTGGAACTTCTCTCGGCCCTGGTCATAACTTTTAAAGCCCAGCAGACTCTCACCAGCCTGCACGTCGCCACCACCGCCGTGCAGGATCACCAGCGTATCGAGCGCATCGGCCACGCCGCGCTTGAGCGATTTATCCTTGATCGCGTCTTTCGGGATGGCGCCGGTACCGAGCGCGTTGATACGGCCACACAGCACTCGCTGTACTGAATCGCGCGTTACCTCGGTCGTCACACCGGCGGCCCAGCCCGCAATCGGCTTGTTGAAGACGCGGCCTTTCCAGTCATCGGGGTAGCGGCCGGTCATGTGCATGGCTGTTTCGAAGCCAGCGGACCAAGTCTTGCCAAGCTGGTTGCCCGCCATCAGTAGGCGCTCGCGGAACGTCAGGCCGGCAGCATGAAATTCCTGCTGCTTGGCGTACGCGCTGTAGAAGTTCAGGGCATTCTCGCGCTTGAATAGCTCACGGCCCTCCATCAGCTCCAGCAGCTCCATGCGCTCATCAAGCGACAGCAACGATAAATCCACCTTTACCCGCCAGCCTTCGCCAGAAGCTCGTTCAAGCGCCTATCGACCTGCTCCGGCGTTTTCTGCGGCGGTGGTGGCGGCTCGTTGTCCTTGTTCGCGTTCAGCAGCTTCAAGGGAATTTCCGCCGCACTGTTCGCCAGCTTGTGCAGCGCCGCCATGGCCGTCAGGTGCTGCGGCGTGCTCATCGGGTCCACTTCATCGACACGTTCGAGCGCCTGGCTGGCCATCAGCGACAAGCGGTGCATCGACGATGCGTTCAGCTCGGCGGAGCAGGCGACGTTTTCGCTGATGTTCGACAGCTTGCGCGCCAGGTCGGAAACGATGCGCTGCTTGCCGAGCGGCAATGTGCCGAACAGTTCGGCAATTTGCTTATTTGCCGCATCGGCCTGGACCATCTTTTCCGCTATGACACGCAGGTCTTTTTGCGCATTCGGCGCTTCGGCTTTATTCGGCTTTATTCTTCGGCGAATCGACGATTCATTGACGCCGAATTCTTGCGCCAGCGCGTTGATCGAAATGCCGTCGACCAGGTGGCGCCGCTCGACTTCAATCCACTGGGCATCGGTCAGCGACGATTTGCGACCCATGACCAGTTCTCCTATGAAAAAATACGCGCAGAATGCAAAAAGCCCGCGACCATTTCTGGTAGCAGGCTTATTTCCGGGCGCACGAAGCCCCGACAGGTCGAAATATACGCGGCTTTTTTCTTGGTTGCAACCTCTTTCAGCAGGCGATGCGGCTTTTCAGCAGCGAAAACAGCGATTCAATGGCGAGATCGAACACCACTTCAAAGTCCGCACGCCAGGCATTGAACGTGTTCAGCCCATAGTGCGAAAGTACGGCTGTGCGCTGCAAAACCGGCAGTTCCCACACGGCAGAATCGACCGCGCGCACTATGAGCTTGTCCACTTCGACCTCGATATCCTCGATGGAGTGAATGCGGGCGTCGGGCGCGCCCAGGCACTCACGCCGCGCGCCTTCGCCGACGGCGCCGCCGACGCTCATGCATTCCGCCCAACGGTCGAGCATGCCTTTGATGCTGTCGTAGTGTTCTTGTCGCATCGAATTTCCTATTTTTAATCTGTTTTTAATTGCACTTTTTGCCATTTTCCGAGGCGGTGCGCTGGATTTGTACCGATGACTACCGATAATCGTGCTATTCAGGATTCATGCGGTTTGCCGGGCTGGTCTTCGCCAGTTTCTCGCCGTGGTGTGAATCCCATTTTTTCGGCCATGCGGCCCTGGGCTTGCACAGCGATGTCGAGGTTCTTCTCAAGGTAGGCCATGGTGGTGCTGGGGTTCTTGTGACGCATGACCTTCTGGATGGTCTGGATCGGCACGCCGGATTCCGACAGCAGCGTGGCAAAGCTGCCGCGCAGGCGATGCGGCGTGATGCCTTTCGTCTTGCAGTGGGCGTTGGCAGTAGAGATCGGACGGCGCGCGAAGCCGGGCGGCTGCTGGCTGCCGTCCTTGCGCGCGGTAATCAGGCCTTCGGGTTGGCGCCGGGGTTGCAGGTAGTCGACCAGCCAAGCAGGCATAGGCACCGGCTCGGCTTCTTTGCCCTTGGTGATGCCGGGCGTGTAGGTGCGGCGCTCCCAGTCGATCCATTCCCAGCGCGCGCTGGCGGCTTCGCTTTCGCGCAGGCCCAGGCCGAACATGAAGCGGATGGCGGTGGAGACGGCGGGGGAGCGGCGGCCGGCGCCGTCGATGGCATCGAGCCACTGCATGGCCACGTCGAGCGGCAAGATCTTGCGCGGGCGCTTCTGTGTGCTGAGCATGGCCACGTTCCATGGCCGGCATGCCAGCATTCCCTGCGAAACAGCCCAATTCGTCACCAGCCGCATCACGCGCAGCCAGTGGTTGGCCGTGGCCGGCTCGCGCGTGGTCAGGTGTTCGTTACGGGCCAGCTCGATGTGGCGCGCAGTGATCTCGCTGACGAGTAGATCGCCCAGGTCGTACAGGTGCAGGCGGTAGCAGGTGCTGACGCTGCGCACGTGGGCGGCGCTCGACACCGGGCCGCGCACCAGTAGCCACTCGGCGAAGAGCGCGCGCAGCGTCGGTACCGGTTTACCGCCGTTCGTGCGCACCACCTCTTCATCGTAGGCGCGGCTGGCCACCGCTTCAGCGCGGGCCTTGGCGCGTTCGCGCGTGCTGCGCTGAACGCGGCTGCCGGCCACCTGGAAGCGGTAGTGCCAGATTTTTTTGACCTTGAACAGGGCGAATGTCATGGGCGCCACCAGGCGGATTGGTTGGGTGATTTCATCGTGCTACTTCCTCTTGTGGCTGAAAAAACTTGTTTATGGCATCGCTACGTCAGGCCGAGTACTTCCTTGGCATTCGCGATCTGCACCGCATAGAGCGTTTTGTCGCCAGCGTCCACGCGCTGCATGATCCGCCGCGCCCAGCGCAAATGGTCGAAGTCGCGCGGCTTGGCGGCCTTGTTCACGCCCATGGCGTCGAGCTCACGCAGCATGCGCGCGGCATCCTCTTTCGACAGGTTGGCCAGGCCGGGCGCGGGTAAGGCAACGGCGGGCGGGGGAATTGGCGCCCACTCGCTGCGCGCCATCTGGGCCTTCAGGGCGGCGGCCCAGCGGTCTTTCACCTGTCCATAGGATTGCGTCATCAAATCGCGTGAGAGCAGCATGGCTGCCCAGTAGACGGCTGGGTGCGACCACACCCCTACCTCACCCTTGCGACGAGCTTGTATACCATCCACAGCCTCGTGGTAAGCCTGCACAGGGTCTGCGAAAGGTTTGCATGCCTGGATAAACTCGGCGCAGGAGGGTGGTTTCTGGTAGCGGGTACGGCAAGCCTTGAGGCCGACCGCTACGTCTTCGGGCGTGATCCCTTCGTCTTCGAATGCCTCGACCCATGATTCGGCCCAGTTGTCGATCGCCTGCTGGCTGGCGAAGTTGGCGCTCCACCAGTGCGGGTAGGCGCCATCGAGCCGGTTGTACAGGTGGTCGATCATCGAAATACCGAGGCGGGGGTGCGGGTCGAACCACTTCGAATACGGCCGCGTGGTCGGCTCGGCAAGCGCGCCACCGGCCATGCCGGTCAGCGCGCTCATGTTGCAGGCCCTGGCGGCGGCCGGTGGCGGTTGACGTGCGCAGTGGGGTCGAACTTCGGTGGTCGGCCGCCGCCAAGGCCTGGCAGGGCACGCTCATTGCGCACCCAGTTGCGCCAGGTGGCCGCCCAATCGGCCTTTTTGCCCTTGGCGCCAGGCACCGCGATCCAGTAATCGCGGAAGCGCTGCACGGTTGCCTCGGCGGACAGGTCTGGCCGCTCGGTTTTGCAGAACGCGATGTCGGCTTCGGTCGGCGCCCAGTCCGCAGGCAACCGCGAAGCGGGTGCGGCTACCTCTGCTCTTGACCTTTCTTTTGTAGTTAACTTCTTCTCTTCTCTTTTCTTCTCTTCTCTAGCTAACGCTGGTGTAACGTTCTCAGCGTTACATGTAGCGTTACTCGGGGCGTCAGTGCGGAAATTCGCCACACGTTTCGCTGTCTGTGCGCGACCTTTTGCGGTTGCACCGTTGTGTTTTTCGAAGTTCGGCAGCATCAAACCGGCGCCGGTTTCCACCAGCCATGCCACGTCGATCATCGCTTGAGCGAACCCAGCAGCCCCCGCGATACGATCAAGTAACGCACATGTAACGCCGTCAGCGTTACCATTTACCGTTTGCTGGTCGAACCAGCGCCAGATGCGGAAAAGCTTGCCGACTGTCAAATCCGGGTCATCCCAGCCCATGCGCGCAGTGATCGCGAAGACCTCGGGTTTATCCGGTGTGGAGCATTCCAGTTTGAGCCATTCGCCTGCCATCACGCCACCTCGCCAGTTTCAGCGCCGCCCTGGCGGCGCACAACCGTCACTGGCTGCGGCTCGCTCGGGCCACGATGATGCGCCGTGGCCACGCTACAGGCGCTGGCAGCGGTCTTGCCCTGCAATGCCTGGCGCGTCGATGCCTTGATGGTGTAGGTGATGTTGCTGAGCTCGATGTGGGCCAGCAGCAGGCTGGCGAAATGCTTGCGCATGTTGCATTCCATGCCGGACTCTTCCAGATCAAAGCCAGCGCGCTCGCAGATCTGGTAGAAGGTGCCGGGACCGACCAGCAGCGTTTGCAGCACCAGGTATGGACGGGAGCCGACATACGGCATCAAGCGCGCCGTCATGGCTTCACCTGCGCTGCCTGGGGCTTCATCGAAAACGCGGAGTATGTTATTCTTGGCATGTTCGTTTTAAGTAAGAGTTTTAGGAAGCCCGCCTTGTACGCGGGCTTTTTTTCGTCCGTGCTTATTGCGCCTGCTGGTGCAGCGTTTCTTTCAGGAGGTAGCCTTCGAGCGCCCAGATCTTCTGCTCGGCGTTCAGACGCGCCACTTCCTGGCCGATTTCGGCGTCAAAGTTTTCCGGACTGGCACAAGCGCTTTCGCCGGTGACGGTGAAACCATTGCGCAGCACCAGGACGCAGAACGTCAGCAGATGCAGCGGCGGGGTCGAGCCATCGTCGACACCGCCATCGATGGCCGCGCCGCGCACGCCGTCAGCGGCCGTGAAGTAGTGCGTCTGTGCGATGGCTGCTTGAATGTCTGCTGGCGTGATGCGCGGCGCAGTCTTGCCCTTGGCCTGGATTTGCTGCTCGATTTCTTGATCGTTCATATTTCGCTTTCGATGTGTCGCCCGACCCGGTGAGCGACTGCCCGTCTTTCTCGTGCTTCCTTGCGCTGCATCTGCTGCACTTTTGATGAAGCGCAGACCTGATAGCTATCTGCGCTGCCATCCTGTAGCTGTCGGGGACTGCTTCCCGCTACGACGGCGGATCAGACGTGTTCATGTACTTGTCCGCCGCCTCGCGCAGCTTGTTGGTGTCGCGATACAACTGCGAACTCGCTTTAGCCCGCGCTTGCCCCTCTGGCTGGGCCTTGGCTGCCAGGTTGGCTCTGTCGCTCAGGCGCCATACGCACACTGCCTGCAGTGCGTAATCCGCTGCCGTCGCGCGCTGCTCTTTTTTCATCCTGTCCCTCGTCTTTCTGCGCCGGCGCTATCGGCCGGCCTATCGGTCTGATTTCGTACATTGGTTCCGCCTCTATTCCGTTAAACCCGCATGTGCATCTTGGGGATGACGCCGAAGCTCGGGCGGCAAGGCAGCAACTGGGACCGGCGGCGCGGGCCACCGTTGGGCCCTTCGCGACGGCTGCCTGGTTGGCTACCATGACGTTGCTGGCGCGCCCAATGCAACAAGCTCTGGCGGGCCTGGTCGCTGCGCGTGACGCCAGCTGCGGCGCATGCCTGCAAGATGGTTTTCTCTTCCTCGGGGTCGAGGTAGGTTTTCAACAGCTTCGTGCGGGTGGTGATACTCATGGGTTTCCTTTTAAAAGTGGATCTGGACTACGGGTACTGCGGTACTAAAAAATAGGGCGGGATACACCAACGTGTTAAATTACTAATTCCACAAAGCAATTAACTTGAAAGGTGTATCCCATGACTATTTGCCCTCACTGCAATCAGCAAATCGGCTCACTAACCATCCAGGCCCATACTGGCTATGCGCAAGGAGGAAGCTGGAAATGCATCACACTGGATTGCCCGAAATGTCACAAAGTTCTATCGGCGCAGATCGATCCAATCGCAATTAAATCGGATACGATCAACGCAATTAAACAGCGGTAGCCGAGCGGCAGCTGCACTCTGCTGCATTGCCTTTGCCTGCGCAGGCAGGCGAATGACGTACTTCCTGGCATCCCACCATGCCTTCCGCGCGCGGCGGACTCGCCAGGTGGGTGCGGTTCGAACCGAAGGGCATGGCTTCCACCTTGATCAGCACGCCGAACAGCTTGGCGACCAAGTGGACGGGGAGGACGCGCCAGCGCGCGTGGGTGGTGGTGCGGTTCATGGCTTTTCCTTTGGTTCGAGCGACGGCGGGGTGGCGGGCAGCACGACGCTGCGCGCTGGGACGGTGTCGAGGATGTTGGTGGGGGATGGGGGCTGGCGGCCGGCGTGGCCATGAGGGCGGGCGACAAGTCCGGGTGACTGGTTTAGGCGCAAATATTCCCAATCAACCTTCGCATTGAGTGCCTCGCACCGTGAGGCGCCATTTGAAAATTTTTCAATTTCAGGACATTTGTCCGCCGGAGCGTACCCGCGTTTGATCCACTCATAAACCGACACTGGACTGATCCCAAAATGGGCGGCCACTGCCGCAACACCCCCAGCACGAGCAATGGCTTCTTTGACTTGGGCTTGTGTATTCATAGGCTAATTATCAGGTTAAACCTAATAATTAGTCAAGGTTAAACCTTCTTTATTTTTGATAGGCTATGCCTTATGAAATTTCCTGAAATATTGCGGGCTCGCCGTAAAGAACTGGGGCTTACCCAGCAAGACATAGCCGATATCTGGGGCATAAAATCCGTCAACGTTTCCGACTGGGAGCGAGGAAAGGGTATGCCCGAAACAGCACGCCTCGGCGCACTAGCAAAACGCCTAGGGATGACCATCTCGGAATTGATGGGGGAAGCTACGCCTCGCCTTGACGCAAAAGATCGCACTGACGGCTCACGTGGAGCATCAAAGGTTAATGCGATTCACCCTGACGACCCGATGGACGATGACGTGGTCTACGTCCCGGAGTCGCGGATTGAATTTGCTGCAGGCAATGGCCGTAATGCCATGTATGAGCTGATCGAGGATCAGGAGCCGGCAAGCTACCGCCTGTCCTGGTTTCAAAAATACGGAATCAACCCCGAGCGCGTGCGTCGTTTCCGCGTTTCCGGCGAAAGCATGGAGCCGATGCTATTTGATCGAGATACCATCCTTGTCAATACAGACGAAGTAAACATTATTGATGGAAAAATGTACGCCATTCGATACGGCGACGAACTGCGGGTAAAGTATCTTTTTCGAAAACTTGACGGCACACTGACGCTTCGTAGTGTCAATCCACTGTTTAAGGACGAGGAAGTGCCGTCGCAGCTTGCGAATGAACACATATCCATAATAGGTCGGGTACGCGACCGCAGCGGGACAGGCGGGCTTTGAAATTTTCCGCGACAATTCGATAGATTTCCACATAGAAATATTTCATATAATGCAGCGGTGTAGCGTTGCGCCGAATGCTGAGCATAGGGAATGAGATGAGTAAATTATTCGTAGCAATCGCAGTGCTTTTTATCTCGGGATGTGCCACTCAGACGGGAGTCATATCCACCGGGCAGGATTCATATATGATCCTCAACCAAGGCACAGGGTTCTGGGCATCGTCGAGCACGTTAGTTGCAAATGCTACCCGCGAAGCTGGAAATCATTGTGCGAACCAGCGCAAACAGCTGGAGATTCTATCAACACAAGAGCGCCCAGTTGGGTTGCGACCTGGCGCCTACCCTGAGGGAGAAATTCGTTTCGCCTGCAAATAAAAAACACTACGCCCATGCTAGTACGGACAAGGCGCAACAGTAAGTCACCCTGTCGATAACTAAAAAGTAAAAATGAAAACAATAACCACGCTTGCGATTGTCGCTTTACTCGCAGCATGTCAGTCTGTAAGTGATGTTGTGCCAGCTGGGCAAGATACCTACCTGGTCGGTGCCACCGTCCGTGGCGGCATGAGCTCAGATGCCGAAGTAACTGCCATCAGCATCCGGCGTGGCAACGAGTTTTGTGCCGCTAAAGGGAGGCGCTTTGAGATCATGAATGCCGCCAACTCCGGCACACAAGGATGGACGCCGCAGCAGTCGCAAGTGATGTTTCGTTGCGTGGATGCGCAGATAGGCAACCCCTTATGATCTCGGGCACCTCTCAATAGCCCCCTCATAAACCCACGAAATGTGGGTATTTTTTCGCCCGTTGATTCGGACGCGGGATTGCTCTCAACAAAATTTCAAATAATTTAAGGTCAAACCTTGATTATTTATAGGTTAAGCCTTGCATTAAATTAAGGTTTAACCTAATATTCAATCCATCGACGCACCACATCAACCGATGGAGAGAAAATGTCACACACCGCCAGCCTCACCGCCACACCGTTCATCACCAGCACCACGACCACCGATGTCGGCAGCCAGTCCTTCATCCCGCCAGCGTTCCAGCCTGGCTTCATTCCTGCCGCAATCGGCGCCGCTTTTGCCGGCGGCATCTATGCCGGCATCATCCGCGGCGTGGATGGCAGTCCTGATCAGCACCTGGTTCTGGTGGAAGGAGAGGGCGTTGATTTGTCCTGGTCTGCCGCCGGCGCTTGGGCAGAGTCCGTGGGCGGTTCGCTGCCGACGCGCGCCGAGCAGGCGCTGCTGTTCGCCAACCTGAAAGACCAGTTCAAGTCGGACTGGTACTGGTCGGGCACGCAGGCCGGCCCCTCTCACGCGTGGGGTCAGGATTTCGACTATGGCGGCCAGAACGACGACCACCGCTCGTACGAGGGCCGCGCCCGCGCCGTCCGCAGATTGCCAATTTAATCCTTTATCCATTTCCTTTTCGTCCCGACCACGACATCCCAACACGGAGCCACTCATGATCAGCAATGCCGCCACGCCTTGTGCTACACCAGGCGCTGCCATCCCTCTCTCTACCTGTTCCCTTTGCCATCGCTCAGTCGATGCCAACAGCAATGCACGTGCTGACGCCATTGTCAGCGGCTTGCTCGACGCCGAATTGTGGCCGGTCGATAGCGAGCTGGTCACCGAAATCCGCGCCATGTTCCTGGCCCATTGGGGCATGGATAAGGGGCAGGCTGATGCGCGGATGTCCCGCCTCTATTACAGCTCGGCTGCCGCTTTGGTCCCCGTGGCCGGGCCTGGTGCCATTGGCAGTGTTTACGCTGGCGGTATCTATGCCGGGATCATGCGCGGCGTCGATGGTGCGCCTGACGAGCACCTGGTGCTGATGTCAGGTCAAGCCGAGGGTGTGACCTGGGATGCGGCGTGCGCCTGGGCCAAGTCGATTGGTGGCGAGCTGCCAAGCCGTCGCGAACAGCGCTTGCTGTTCATCAACCTGAAAGATGAATTCAAGGCTGAGTGGTACTGGTCCGGTGAGCAGGCCGGCCCCTCTCACGCGTGGTATCAGGTTTTCACCGATGGCAACCAGCTCAACCTCAGCCTCCGCTCGTACGAGGGCCGCGCCCGCGCCGTCCGCAGATTGCCAATTTAATCTTTTATCCATTTCAGCATGAGATCCGCCATGACTCTCGAAAACATTGCCTCAGCGTTGCCCGGAAATGCGCAAAGCTCTCCGCCGGACCGCGTGCGGCGCGTTTCCCTCGCCATGCCAAGCAAGGCGCTCTGCCTCGTTGGTGCCACCTACAGCCTGGCCAATGGCCGTGGCGAACGGATTGCAATGGTGTCGGTTGTGCCTCAAGGGCTGGGCGCCACGCGTACCGCTGCAGCTCGCATGGCGTACTCATCGGAAATGGCTGGAGTGATGCGTACCGCCAGCTTGGACTATGAATTATCCGGAGCGGTGGCACCGGAAACGGTCAGCTTGATGCGCCGCTTGCTCGAAGACATAGGTGCGGCATGAGTGCCCCGGACTTGCTTTTGATGATTCGGCACTGCGCCGCTGATGCGCACGCAAAGGAAGCAAGTGATGTGGATGCGCGTGCGCACGCTTTCATCGCTGCCTTGTCGGGCGCGTTGGAGCAGCACGATGCCATCGGTGCAGAAATGGTGTTTTCAATTCTGAGCATTACCCCAAAAGGAGATGCCAAATGATGGCCTTCACCGTCACCGTGCGCAGTGCAGGGCGCCTGCTGACGTATCCAGCCATCGGCAGCGACAGCTGCGCCGTGCACATGGCCGCCCTGGATCGATTCGGCGCCTGTTCCATCACCGTCAAACCAGCGTAAGGAATTGCCATGCGCAAGATGATCACCCTGCTGCACATGTATCGCCACTTCCGGCGCCTGGGCGCAGGCCAGTTTGGCTCTGCCCTCAAGGCTGTACGCGTCTACCAGACTGGATTCTGATATGCCGCGCGCCGATCCGGACCGCGCCGCACTGGAAATTGCGCACCACGCGCTGCAGACCACCATGTCGCTCGACGACATGCTGAAGCAGCGCCACTACGAACTGATTTTGAAATGCCTTGCCCGCCGGCACATGCAGCGCCGCGCGCGCATGGATGTGAAAAAGCTGCAAGCCAACGATCACGACTGATTTTAACCACGAGGAAACCATGGATATCAATACCCCAGCAGCACTTGTAAATACCCCGGGCGCCATTGGCGCTGCATTCGGTGGCGGCTTCTTCGCCGGCCTGATTAAAGTCGATGGCAAAGCATTCGCCCTGGTCGTGTCGCCAAAGCTGTTCGGTGAGTTCAAGGGCCGCTGGATCGCATCAGATGAAAGCGTGCCGGGCGCCGAGGATTATGCCGATGGCCTGGCCAACACGAACGCCATGGCCGCTGCTGGTAGCGAACTGGCCAAGACGGTGCGCGGTAGTGTCATCGAAGGCTTTGATGACTGGTATATCCCGGCTCGCGACGAGTTGGAGCTGATCTATCGCAACCTCAAGCCGACTGATTATGAAAACTCCGCCTCGTTCCGTGATGGTGAAAACCCGAGCAGCATGCCGATGGGGCGGCACTACACGGAAGATTGGCCGGCGCAGACCGGCGTGGCCGACTTCCGCGAAGGCGGCACGCAGGCGCTGGACGCGGTCTGGCACTGGTCCAGCACGCAGGCCGGCCCCTCTGGCGCGTGGGGTCAGGATTTCAGCCTTGGCTGCCAGTTCACCAACGGCCGCTCGTGCGAGGGCCGCGCCCGCGCCGTCCGCAGATTAGAAATTTAGCCCTTTAACCATTTCAACATGGCCAACCATACCGACCTGCCGATTTCCAAAGTTGCTTACGACCTGCTGGTGGTGGCAACCGACCTGACAAAAAATATGCCCCGCGACTTCAAGGCATCGGTCGGCAAGGAAATCCGCGACGAGTGCGTGCGCTTGACGGTGCTGATCTTCCGCGCAAACGTCGCGGGCGACAAAACACCGTACCTCGACAAGCTGCTCGAGCGCGCGCAGGTGATCGAGCTGCTGTTCCGGCTTTCCAAGGATCTGCGCTTTATCTCCGTCGCGCAGTATGCGCGGGCCATCGCACTGACCAGCATGATCGGCAAGCAGGCCGGCGGCTGGAGGAAATACACCGCATCGTCGCCTGCATCTTCCCGGTCAAGGCCGAGTTGACTGTGCGAATTTTTAATCTGGTCGTGCCGCTGGCTCACAAGGCCACCGCTATGCGCACCACAGTAACCACCTGGCGGCGTCCAGGCAGGCCTGGCGCAGTTTCCCCACTGATCGGCATGGCTTTCGGTGGGGCGACGTAGATAGCACGAATTGACGCAGGCCGGCCCCTCTAACGCGTGGAATCAGAATTTCAACAATGGCAACCAGAACAACAACAACCGCTCGTACGAGGGCCGCGCCCGCGCCGTCCGCAGATCATCCCGATGCGGACTTCACGCTCGAGCAGCTGGCCGTCGCATATTTCGACTGCCGCCGCAGCAAACGCAATACCCCCAGCGCCCTGGTGTTTGAGCAGCACCTGGAGCGTAACCTGATCAACCTGTTCGATGACTTGCAGGATGGCTCGTATGCGCCCGGCCAGTCGATTTGCTTCGTCGTCACGCGCCCGAAAGCGCGCGAGGTGTGGGCGGCCGACTTCCGTGATCGCGTCGTGCACCACCTGCTGTACAACAAAATCTCGCCTCGCTTTTACGCTTCGTTCATCAAGGACACCTGCGCCTGCATCCCCGGGCGCGGCACGATGTACGCGGCCAAACGCCTCGAGGCGAAGATCCGTAGCGTCACGCAGAACTGGGCCCGCCCGGCGTTCTACCTCAAGTGCGACCTGGCCAACTTCTTCGTCGCCATCGACAAGGACGTGCTGCGTGGGCAGATCGCCGCGCGCGTCAGCGAGCCCTGGTGGCTGCGCCTGGCCGAAACGATCCTGTTTCACGACCCGCGCGAGAACTACCAGCTGCGCGGCGAGACCGACATGCTGGCGCGCGTGCCAGCGCACAAGCGCCTGGTCAATCAGCCAGCGCACCTGGGCCTGCCGATTGGCAACTTGTCGTCGCAGTTCTTCGCCAACATCTACCTCGATGCACTGGACCAGCATGCCAAGCACAAGATCGGCGCCCGGCACTACATCCGCTACGTCGACGACTTCCTGCTGTTGCACGAATCGCCGCAATGGCTGGGTGCAGCGCTGGTCAACATCAACGAGTTCCTGCCCCGCGTGCTGCACGCCAACCTCAACCCCAGCAAGACGATCCTGCAGCCGATAGCGCGTGGCGTCGACTTCGTCGGCCAGGTCATCAAGCCTTGGCACAGCCGCACACGGCGCCGCACCGTGCGCGAGGCGGCCAGCCGTATTGCCGGCATCCCGGCGGCCGACGTGTTCGCGGCGGCCAACAGCTACTTCGGCCTGCTGCGCCAGGCGGACAGCAGCCACGCTGACCGTGCGGCGCTGGCGCGCGCGGTGATGCGGCGCGGGCATTGCGTCAACGGGGCGCTCACCAAAACCTATAGGAAATCCGCATGAAGCGCGACCTCTTCACCATGGCCCTTGACCTGGGCAACGAATTGATCATCGACAACTTCGCCGGCGGCGGCGGCACCAGCACCGGACTGGAACAGGCATTCGGCCGCCCGGTAGATATCGCCATCAACCACGATCCCGAGGCGCTGGCCATGCACGCAGCGAACCACCCGCACACCACGCACCTGTGCGAGAGCGTGTGGGACGTCGATCCGATCAAGGTGACGGGAAATCGTCCGGTGGGCTTGGTCTGGCTCAGCCCCGATTGCAAGCATTTCAGCAAGGCCAAGGGCGGCAAGCCCGTAGAAAAACGCATCCGTGGTCTGGCATGGGTGACGTTGCGCTGGGCTGCCAAGTGCAAGCCCAGGGTCATCATGCTGGAAAACGTCGAGGAATTCAAAACGTGGGGCCCGCTGCTGGTCGAGGCCGACGGCAGTGCCAAGCCGGACCCGGCCAAGAAGGGTAAGACGTTCGACAGCTTCATCCGCCAGCTGCGCGCGCACGGCTATACCGTCGACTACCGCGAAATGCGCGGCTGCGACCACGACACGCCCACCATCCGAAAGCGCTTCTTCCTGGTGGCGCGCCGCGACGGCATCGCCATCAAGTGGCCAGAGCCTACCCATGGCGCGCCGGACAGCATCGGCGTGCGCGCCGGCAAGCTGCGGCCGTACAGAACTGCGGCCGAGTGCATCGATTTCAGCCTGCCATGCCCGTCGATCTTCGAGCGCGACCGGCCGCTGGCGCCGGCCACGCTGCGCCGCATCGCCAAGGGCATCATGCGCTACGTGGTCGACGCGGCCGATCCGTTCATCGTCGGTGCTGGCGGCCCAGCGCGCGCTGGCGAGCCGCGCCCGACGGCCCGGCCGTTCGGTACGCTGCTGGCGCGCAACGACAGCTACTTCTGCGCGCCGACCATCGTCCCGGTAACGCACCAGGGCGGCGACCGCACCGAATCCATCGGGGAACCGTTCCGCACCATCACCGGCGCGCACCGCGGCGAGAAGGCGCTGGGCGTGGCCACGTTGGTGCAGGTGGGATACGGAGAGCGTGAGGGCCAAGCGCCGCGAGCGCTGGACATTGAGAAGCCGCTGGGCACCGTCGTCGGCGAGAGCAAGCACGCGCTGGTATCTGCCGTGCTGGTCGATGCCGCCCATGGTGAGGTATCGCCTGGCGGTGTAAAGCGCTGGGGGACGGGTGCGCACGACGTCGAGGCACCGCTCGGTACCGTGACGGCCAGCGGCAACAAGGCCGTGGCCACCGCGTTCCTGGCCAAGCATTACACGGGCGTCGTGGGTTCCGACCTGGCCGATCCTATCGGTACGATCACCGCCTGCGACCACCACAGCCTTGTGACGGCTTTCTTGACCGAGCACGCCAACGCGAGCAATCAGCGCGTGATGCCGGCCGACGAGCCGCTGCGCACCATCTGCGCCCAGGTCAAGGGCGGACATTTCAGCATGGTGTCTGCGCATATCCAACGCGACATGGGCGCCAGCGTCGGCCACGCCGCCGATGCGCCGCTCGGCACGGTCACGGCTGGCGGCGGCAAGTCGGCTCTGGTCACCAGCAATATGATCAAGCTGCGCGGCACCAGCACGGCGGCCGGTACCGACGAGCCGCTTGGGACTGTCAGCGCCGGGGGCCAGCACCACGCCGAGGTGCGCTCGTTCCTGCTGGCCTATTACGGCACCGACCAGTCGCAAGGCCTGGCCGATCCGCTGGCCACCGTCACCAGCCGCGACCGGTTCGGCCTGGTAACAATCCACGGCCAGGACTATCAGATCGTGGATATCGGCCTGCGCATGCTGCAGCCGCGTGAGCTGTTCCGGGCCCAGGGCTTCCCCGACGATTACATAATCGGCGATGACCCCGCCCAAGGACTGAAACTGACGAAGAGCGCCCAGGTGCGCATGTGCGGCAATTCTGTGTGTCCGCCCATGGCAAAGGCGCTGATTCTCGCCAACTTCGCGCATGAGCGCGAGATTGCGAGGGTCGCATGATGTACGACCTCGCCCGAGTCGAACGCCAGCACCAGGCAAACAACAAGGGACCGGTGTATTCGCTAATCCGCAAGCGCTGCGCCTGCGGCAAGGTCAGCACCGCGCGACAGCTGCGCCAATATGGTCGCTGTGTGACCTGTGTCCGGAGTACGCCATGACGAAATGCATCACCAGCGATAAATGGCGCGGCGAGCGTGACGAGCCTGTCAACCCGTCCACCGTGCGCTACAAGGCGCAGGAAGCGACCGCGCCCAGCTGCGAAGGCTGCCTGTTCGAGCGCTCCGTGGGCGTGTGCTCGACGGCCGCCGCGATGGCCGTGGCCAACGACCAGCCGGACTGCGACGACCGCTCACCGGCCGGCACGACCTACATCTACGTGCTGGATAAAAGCGATCCGCGCCAGCTCGACCTGATCAAACCCCTGAAACATCTGGAAAGCACATCATGAGCACTATGACCGAAGTACGAAAATTCCTGCGCCTGCCCTCGGTGATCGAGATCGTCGGTATCCAGCGCACGGCCATCTACGACCGCATCAAGAAGGGCACCTTCCCTGCGCCAATCAGCCTGGGCCCACGCGCTGTAGTGTGGGATTCGACAGCAATTGCCGCATGGCAGGAAAAAATTATCGAGGATGCGCGCGCGCCGTCGGCAAAAAACTAATGGGGGTAGAAATGGGGGTAGGAGAAAAAGAAAAAGCCCCTCTAGAGGGGCTTTTTCAAAATACTGGCGGAGACGGTGGGATTCGAACCCACGATACAGGTATAAGCCGTATGCATCCTTAGCAGGGATGTGCCTTCGGCCACTCGGCCACGTCTCCTAGCTGATTACTCAACTATGTCTCTGTAGCTAACTGCGCTGCAGCGACGAACGTCATAATATCGATTGCCCCCCCTTTGGTCAAGGGCGTGGGGCAATATTTTTAGATATTTAAGCTTTTTCCAGCTCGAACGCCTTATGCAGCGCGCGCACGGCCAGTTCCATGTACTTTTCATCGATCAGCACGGAAATCTTGATCTCGGAAGTGGAGATCATCATGATGTTGATGCCCTCTTCCGACAGGGTACGGAACATTTGCGACGCCACGCCAACATGGCTGCGCATGCCCACGCCGACGACGGACAGTTTCGACACTTTAGCGTCGCCCGTGATGCTGGCCGCGCCCAGCGATTCGCGGTTCGTTTCCAGCACGGCCAGCGCGCGCGTGTATTCGCCGCGCGAGACAGTGAAGGTGAAGTCCGTTTTACCGTCGACCGACTGATTCTGTATGATCATGTCGACTTCGATATTCGCGTCCGCCACCGGTCCCAGGATGTGGTAGGCCACTCCCGGGCGGTCGGGCACGCCGAGCACGGTGATTTTGGCTTCATCGCGGTTGAAGGCGATGCCGGAGATGACTGCTTGTTCCATGTTTGTATCTTCCTCAAACGAAATCAGGGTGCCTGAATTGGCTTCTATTTCCAGCGGCAACATCGGGTCGGTCAGCGACGACAGCACGCGCGTGGGAACGCGGTAGTTGCCGGCGAATTCCACCGAACGCGTTTGCAGCACTTTGGAGCCCAGCGAAGCCAGTTCCAGCATTTCTTCAAAGGTGATGGTCTTCAGGCGGCGCGCCTCGGAGACCACGCGCGGGTCGGTCGTGTAGACGCCATCAACGTCCGTGAAGATCAGGCATTCTGCCGCCTTCATGGCGGCGGCGATGGCCACGGCCGAGGTGTCGGAACCGCCGCGACCCAGGGTCGCGATGTTGTCGTGTTCGTCGACGCCCTGGAAACCGGTAATGATGACAATCTTGCCCGCATCGAGGTCGCGTTTGACTTTTTCGTCATCGATCGACTGGATGCGTGCCTTGGTAAAGGCGGAATCGGTCTTGATCGCGACTTGCCAGCCAGCATAGGATACGGCTTGTTTGCCGATCGCCAGCAGTGCCATCGACAATAGGCCGACGGACACTTGTTCGCCTGTCGAGGCGATCATGTCAAGTTCACGGGGATCGGGTTGATCCATGATTTCCTTGGCCAGTCCAATCAGGCGGTTGGTTTCGCCCGACATGGCCGATGGCACCACCACGATTTGATGCCCAGCGTCGTGCCACTTGGCAACGCGCTTGGCGACATTCTTGATACGGTCAGTCGAGCCCATCGACGTACCGCCATATTTGTGGACGATTAATGCCATAAGAGTGAAGTTTCCGCTCAAGAAGAATAAAAAAGGAGGGCTTTACTCTACATGCCGCAATGCAAAATAACAAGCTAAAAAGCGCATTAGCTCATACCGATTGCGCATATGGAAATAACCAATCCATGCAGTCGGGAGCGCATGGGCAGCCACTTGGCGGCCACCCCGGGAGTGGCCGTGGCGGCTGCCCTTACGCTCAGCAGGAGACCCAGCGCAGGGCGACGCGAGGACGATCCAGCAGACTCAGGCAATGGCAGTCGAGGCCAATACCTGCCGCGAACAGCAATTGTTGCGCCGCACAGACAAGGGGCAGGCGTTCACGTTCCCAGGCGGGCACGTCAAACGCCTGGTAGTGGTATTTCAAGCTCTTGGTGGGACGGTTCAAGGCCAGTTTCAGGCGCTCGCCGCCCTGGCGGAAGTCGATGGTCAAGGTTTGAGCTTGCAACCAGGCAATATCGATGCCTTGCCCGCCCGCTTCCACCGCATCGAAATGCAGCACGCCTCCGTAGGCGGGGAAGGCCAGGCTGGCTTCGCCCTGCCAGGTAAATTGCTGGCCGGCTTTTTCCAGACCCGGGATGCCGACATCGCTCTTGTCGCGCATGCCGGCCAGCTCATCGAGCTTGGGCGTCAGGTACAGCCGGTCGCGGTGGCGCCGCACGTGGCATTCGGGATGCGTCACCAGTAGTTGTGCATCGGGCCGCGCCTCTAACAGTTGCGCCAGCATTTCCGCCAACCATGCCGTCGACGGCATGCGCAAGCCGCGCGTGCCGAACCAGTGGCGCAGCAGGTTGTAGCAGCGGTCCGCACTCAGCTCGCGCAATTTCGCCAGCTCGATGCAATCGCCGTCCAGACAGTTTGCCAGGTCTTGCGTCGCCAGTTCCGTCAGCAGGCGCTGCGCCGATTGCGCGTGCTGGGCGCTGCGGGCGAAGCGTTCCTGGAATCCAGGAAAGGCCTGCGCCAGCACGGGCATCACCTGGTGTCGCAAGGCATTGCGGGCGAAACGGGGATCGTCGTTCGATTCATCATGGATGTGCACAATCGCATGCCGCGCCACATACGCTTCGAGCTGTTTGCGCGAGACGGGCAGCAGCGGGCGCGCCATCACCAGGTCCGGGTTGCCCAGCAGCTCGGGCGCGCTGTTGGCGCCATCCATGCCGGACAGTCCAGCCGTGCCGGAGCCGCGCAGCAATTGCAGCAGCACCGTCTCGGCCTGGTCATCCTGGTGGTGGGCCGTCAGCAGCAGGCGCACGCCATGCGCCGCGCACAGCTCGCCCAAGGCCGCGTAACGGCGCTTGCGGGCGGCCTCTTCCGTACCCGTCTTCGCATGCTTTTCCAGCGTGACCTTGCGTGCTTCAAAGGCGATGCCCATGCTGGCGCACAATTGCTCGCAGTGCAGCAGCCACGCATCCGCATGCGGGCTCAGGCCGTGATGCACGTGAAACGCGTGCAAGGCCACGCCGTGCTCCTGCGCCCAGGCATGCGCCAGGTGCAGCAGGGCCGAGGAATCGAGGCCACCGCTGAGGGCGATGCCGACGGGACTGCCAGCGGGCGGCAGGCAGGCGTCCAGCGCACCGGCAAAGATAGCGGCGACGGTGGCGGTTTGTTGCTTTTTCAATGTGGACTCCGGGAATGCAAAGAGGGACAGGCGGCTAAACGGATGGTGTCGTTTAGCGGACTGTCCCTGGAAATACTAATTCATTGCAGGCGAAAATCAGGGGTCAGACCCGACGGGACTCGGCGTCCCCGTCTAACCCCAGCATTTTGCTGCGTAGCCAATAACGCTTACTCGCTCGGCGTGGTTTCCTTGAACTTGCCGTAACTCAGCAGTTTTTCATGGCGCGCAGCCAGCAAGTCCTTGGTTTTCATGCCGTGGAACTGGCGCAGGGTGTCGGCCAGTGCGCGTTTCAGCAAGGTGGCCATCTGTTTCGGATCGCGGTGGGCGCCGCCCAGCGGCTCGTTGATGATCTTGTCGATCAAGCCCATGGCTTTCAGGCGGTGGGCGGTGAGGCCCAGCGCTTCGGCCGCGTCGGAAGCACGCTCGGCGCTCTTCCACAGGATAGAGGCGCAGCCTTCCGGCGAAATCACGGCATAGGTCGAGTATTGCAGCATCAGCACGGCATCGCCCACGGCAATCGCCAGTGCGCCGCCGGAACCGCCTTCACCGATGATGGTGGCGATCAAAGGCACTTTCAGCTCGGCCATCACGTACAGATTGTGGCCGATGGCTTCCGACTGGCCGCGCTCTTCCGCGTCGATGCCGGGGAAGGCGCCTGGCGTATCGACGAAGGTGAAGATGGGCAAGTTGAACTTTTCAGCCACTTTCATCAGGCGCATGGCCTTGCGATAGCCTTCGGGCTTCGGCATGCCGAAATTGCGCATGGCGCGTTCTTTCGTGTCACGGCCCTTCTGGTGGCCGATGACCATGCACGGCTGGCCGTTGAAGCGGGCCAGGCCGCCCACGACGGACAGATCGTCCGCGTAGCTGCGGTCGCCATGCAATTCGTGGAAATCAGTAAAGATTTCATTCACGTAATCCATGGTGTAAGGGCGCTGCGGGTGGCGCGCGATCTGCGCCACTTGCCATGGCGTCAGCTTGGCGTAGATATCTTTGGTCAGCTGCTGGCTCTTCTTGGCCAGGCGGTCGATCTCTTCCGAGATATCGACGGCCGAATCGTCTTGCACGAAGCGCAACTCTTCGATCTTGGAATCGAGTTCCGCGATCGGCTGTTCAAAATTGAGGAAAGTCGTTTTAGTCATTGTACCTCCAGGTTTTACCGGCCACGGCGCCAGGGCGCGCGGCATCATCTATGTTTATTTTACCGTACCGGCTGCTGCGCCGGGGGCTGCATCGGGTGCGGCAGGGGCGGCTGCAGGGTCGAGACTGCGCCACAAATACCACGTCGCCACGGTGCGCCACGGTTCCCAATTGGCGGAAACTTCGCGCGCATCGCTGCGAGAAACTGGTTCGCCGGAGAAATAATTGACGCTGATGCCCTGGATCAAACCGGGGTCGTCGAGCGGCAAGACGTTCGGCCGGAGCAAATTAAATATCAAAAACATCTCGGCTGTCCAGCGGCCGATACCACGGATCTGCACCAGTTCGGCGATGACGGCTTCGTCATCCATCTGGTCCCACTGGCTCGCATGCACGCGCTTGGCCTTGAAATGGTCGGCCAGGTCGAGGATGTATTCGGTCTTGCGTTTGGACAAACCGCAGGCGGACAGTTGCTCGGCGCCTGCCTTCAACACTTGTGAAGGCGTGCATTTCGGGCAAGCCAGCAGCAGCTTTTTCCAGGCGGCATCGGCCGCCTTGGGCGTGATCTGCTGCCCCACCAGCGAACGGGCCAGGGTAGTAAACGGGTCGCTATGACCGACCAGGTGCAGGTCGCCAAATTGCGGGATGAGCTTTTTCATGATGCGGTCGCGCTTCATCAGCTCGATCTTCGCCTCTTCCCAGTAGTGCGGCACCTGGATCACCTGCGCCGCCACCGGGGCTTCCCCGTTTTCCCTGGACGTCGCCATCATGCGCGGCGCCAGTTGGTCGAGCCGTCAGGCTTGTCTTCGAGAATGATGCCCGCCGCCAACAGTTCAGCGCGGATCTTGTCGGACTGGGCAAAGTCGCGCGCCTTTTTCGCCGCGCTGCGCGCCGCGATGGCCGCTTCGATGCCGGCCGCCTCGTCCTGGCCGCCGGCGGCGCCAACGGTCGCTTGCAGGAATTGCTGCGGCGTGCGTTCCAGCAAGCCGAACACGCCCGCCAGGCCCTTCAATTGACGCGCCAGGGCGGGCGACTTGCTCTTGTTGACTTCCGTTGCCAGGTCGAACAGGGCGGCCACGGCCAGCGGCGTGTTGAAATCGTCGTCCATGGCCTCGGCCACGCGCACGGCATGCGCTTCGCTCCAGTCGATGCCACCCTCTTCCACCGCCACGTCGGCCAGCGCCGTGTACAGGCGGGTCAGGGACAGACGCGCATCATCGAGGTGCACGTCCGAGTAATTCAGGGGGCTGCGGTAGTGCGCGCGCAGGATGAAGAAGCGGATCACTTCGGCATCGAACTTTTGCAGCACTTCGCGGATGGTGAAGAAGTTACCGAGCGACTTGGACATTTTTTCATTGTCGAGACGCACGAAACCGTTATGTATCCAGTAATTCACGCTGGTATGGCCGAACGCGCCTTCGGATTGCGCGATCTCGTTTTCGTGGTGTGGGAATTGCAAGTCCGCGCCGCCGCCATGGATGTCGAATTGTTCACCGAGCAAGGCGCAGGACATGGCCGAGCACTCGATATGCCAGCCAGGGCGGCCCTTGCCCCATTTCGCATCCCACTTGACTTCTTCCGGCTCGGACTCTTTCGACGACTTCCACAGCACGAAGTCGAGCGGATCGCGCTTGCCCGTGTTCACGTCCACGCGCTCGCCGGCGCGCAGGTCGTCGAGCGACTTGCCCGACAGCTTGCCGTAGTTGGGGAAGTTGCGCACGGCGTAATTGACGTCGCCATCGGCGCCCTGGTAAGCGAGGCCCTTCGCTTCCAGTTGCTCGATCAGGCGCAGCATCTGCGGCACATATTCGGTGGCGCGCGGCGTATGGTCGGGCGTCAAAATACCCAGCGCGGCCGTGTCTTCATCCATGTAGCGGGTGAAACGCGTCGTCAGCTGGGAAATCGTCTCGCCGTTTTCCACGGCGCGACGGATGATCTTGTCGTCGATGTCCGTAATGTTGCGCACATAGGTGACGTCGAAACCGGACGCCTTCAGCCAGCGGTAGATGACGTCAAAGGCCATCATCATGCGCGCATGGCCGATATGGCAATAATCGTAGATGGTCATGCCGCACACGTACATGCGTACCTTGCCCGCTTCCATCGGGACGAATACCTGCTTCTCGCGCGCCAGGGTGTTGTAAATCTTTAGATTGCTCATCGTGCTTTGCAAGTGGAGCGGCCGCCAGCCTGGCAAAACGACAGACAGGCGCGGACACCGGGGGTGCCGCGCCACTGAACTGCCGTGTGCGCCAAGACTGGTCGACCCGCTATATTGTTGTTCTTGTTTGTTAGAATTAGGGCGTTAGCGGTCAAGTATAACATTGATAAAAACCAGACTGGCCCGATATGAATTAGGTTTTTACGATGTTCAACCAAAACTCACTTCTTTAGCGCGACAGCGAGTTTAAAGAAAAATAACGATCAAGGACGCCTCCATGCAAGAAACCAAATCGAAACGCCTGTCTTTCCTGGCCCGCTTCTGCACCCTGTTTGCCGGCCTGACCCTGGGCAGCGCCGTCGTGGCGGCCGCTCCGGCGACCGCCCTCGACCCCACGCCGCACGTGGCCCTGAAAACCAGCATGGGCGAGATCGTGCTGGAGCTGGATCAGGAAAAAGCCCCGAAAAGTGTGGCCAATTTCTTGCAGTATGTCAAAAGCGGTTACTACAAGGGCACCGTGTTTCACCGTGTCATCGACGGCTTCATGATACAGGGCGGCGGCTTCGACAAGAACATGAAGCAGAAAGCCACCAGGGCGCCGATCAAGAATGAAGCGCAAAACGGCTTGCAAAACGTCAGCTACAGCATCGCCATGGCGCGCACGGGCGACCCGCATTCGGCCACCGCGCAATTTTTCATCAACGTCAACGACAATGGCGCGCTCGACTACCCTGGCCGCGACGGCTTCGGCTACACGGTGTTCGGCAAAGTCATCAAAGGCATGGATGTGGTCGACAAGATCAAGGCCGTGCCCGTCGCCGACAAGGGACCGCATCAGAACGTGCCGGTCACCCCCGTGGTGATCGAATCGGCGACTTTACTCAAGTCTGCGCCCGCAAAACTGTAAAATAGCGTTTTTACGGCCCGGAACCACGCGGGCCGTTGAATCATTTATCATCCAATTTATTAAGGATCATCATGACCTCCGTCATCATCACCACCAATCTGGGCAAGATCACCGCTGAACTGGACGCTGAAAAAGCGCCGAAAACGGTTGCCAACTTCCTGGCCTACATGCAGGCCGGTCACTACGACAACACGATTTTCCACCGCGTCATCGACGGCTTCATGATCCAAGGCGGCGGTTTCGAGCCAGGCATGAAACAGAAGCCTGCCGACACCACCGTGGAAAACGAAGCCAAGAACGGCCTGAAAAACGACACGTACACGCTGGCCATGGCCCGCACGTCGGACCCGCATTCGGCATCGGCCCAGTTCTTCATCAACATCAAGAACAACAGCTTCCTCGACTATCCAGGCCAGGACGGCTGGGGCTACGCCGTGTTCGGTAAAGTTACCGAAGGCAAGGAAGTCGTCGACGCCATCCGCGCCGTGAAAACCTCGCGCGCCGGCATGTTTGCCGACGTGCCAGTGACGGACGTCATCATCGAAAAAGTTGAAGCAGCGTAATCAAGCTACAGCATCATGAATAACAGGCATTGCAGCGTTTTCGCCTCTCCATGCACTGCATTTTTTGGGAGCGTTGAACGATGACAATGCCTGCCGCACTCTTTATTTCCGACCTGCACCTGCAGAGCTCACACACGCGCACCAGCGCGGCGTTTCTTTCTTTCCTGGAACACCATGCGCAATACGCGCAAGCGCTGTATCTATTAGGCGACCTGTTCGAATACTGGGCCGGCGACGATGACCTGGAAGACCCTTACAATGCGCGCATGACGGCCGCCATCCGCGCCGTCAGCGATGCGGGCGTGCATGTCTACTGGATCGCCGGCAACCGCGACTTTCTTGTCGGCTCCGGCTTTGCCGCCGCCGCCGGTGCTACCCTGCTCAGCGAACCGCATGTGGCCACGATTGCCGGCCAGCGCATCGTCTTGCTGCATGGCGATGCCGAATGCACGAAAGACGTGCAATACATGGAGTTTCGCGCTATGGTGCGCCAGCCTGCCTGGCAAAAACAGTTCCTGTCCATGCCGCTGGCGCAGCGCAAGGCCGTCATCGCCGGCTTGCGTCAGCGCAGTCGCGAGCACAATGGCGAAAAAGCCATGGATATCATGGACGTCACGCCCGACGCAGTCGCCCGGGTCTTTGCCGAACATGCCAGCACCGTGATGATCCACGGCCACACGCACCGCCCTGCCCTGCATAAAATCGGCGCAACCTTGCGCTATGTCTTACCCGACTGGGAATGCGACGTGACGGCGCAGGAAGCGCAGCGCGGTGGCTGGATCGCCATCGATGCGCGCGGCAACATCACGCGCCACGCTCTGAACGGCGACTGCATCGACTAGAGCTGCGCCCGCATAGAACGGCTTGACAGCCACGGCGCCGGCGCGGCGCCATGCGCCGGCTGGCCGCTTCAGTCAGCTCACCGCTCGTACGCATCCAGCTTGAACAGGCCCACCATGGCGGAAAGTTGCTGTGCCTGCTCCTGCATGGCTTGCGCGGCCGCCGCCGCCTGCTCCACCAAGGCCGCATTCTGCTGCGTCGCATCATCCATGCTGATGATGGCCTGGTTGACTTGCGCGATGCCCTGGCTCTGCTCCTGGGTTGCCGTACTGATTTCCTGCATCAGCGTGGTCACCTTGCCGATGCTGTCAACCACGTGGCGCATGGCGTCGCCTGCTTCGCCTGCCAGCTCGCCGCCATGCTGTACCTGCGCTCCCGAGGCGCCGATCAGTTCCTTGATTTCCCTGGCCGCGCCGGCGGAACGCTGCGCCAGGCTGCGTACTTCGCTCGCTACCACGGCAAAGCCGCGACCCTGCTCGCCAGCGCGCGCCGCTTCGACGGCCGCATTCAGGGCCAGGATGTTGGTCTGGAAAGCGATGCCGTCGATGACGCCCGTGATCTCGGCGATCTTTGCCGACGACAGCCGGATGGCACCCATGGTGTCCACCATGCGCGCGACCACCGTGCCGCCCTGCCGGGCCAGTGCGCAGGCTTCTTGCGCCAGCGTGCTCGCCTGCTGCGCATTGCCGGCGTTCTGGCTGACCGTGCCCGTCAATTGCTCCATCGAAGCGGCCGTCTGTTCGAGCGAGCTTGCCTGCGCTTCCGTGCGCGCCGACAAGTCCAGGTTGCCCGTGGCGATTTGCTGCGATGCCGTGGCGATCGCCGTCGCATTGCCGTGCAGCTGGTGCACCGTGCCGGCAAGATCCTGCTGCATGCGCGCGATGCTGTGCAACAAGCTGCTGCTGTCGCCCGCACGCAGCGCCACCGGCGTGGACAGGTCGCGTCCTGCGATGCGCCGCGTCACGTCGCCCGCATAGGCCGGCTCGCCACCGAGTGCGCCGAGCACGCTGCGGATCACCTGCCAGCCCAGCGCCGACATCACCGCCAGCGCGGCCAGGAAGAACCACAGCGACTGCAGCGCCGCCTGCCAGAATGCCTTGTCGATATCGTCGTTAAAAAAGCCCGTGCCTATCCACCAGCCCCAAGGCTTGAAGACGATGATGCCGTTGAGCTTAGCCACCAGTCGGCCCTCGCGCTTGCTTTTCAAGGACACCAGGCCCACCTCAGCGCGGGCAAGCGCCTCGACATAGGCCTGGGAATCGGGGCGGCCATCCATCGTCTCGCCCTCGGCGATCACGCCGATATTCTTGGGATTCGGATGTACCAGGTTCAAGCCATTGGGCAGCCGTGCCCAGTAATAGCTCTTGCCGTCGTTATTGAGCTGGGTCAGCGCTTCTTTTGCCGCTGCCTGCGCTTGCTCGCGCGTCAGGCGGCCGGCCAGCTCCTGCGCATGGTAGTGCGCGGCCAGGTGTTGGCCCATCTTGAGCATGTTGATGATCTGCGCTTCACGGTCATGCAGCATGGCATTGTGCAGCGTACGCAGGCTGGCGGCACCCAGCATGGCCATGGCCAGCAGAGCGGTGCCAACGAGCAGCAGCAGGCGTTGAGAGACTTTCATGGGGCGTTCCTTGTAATGCGCGAAGGCATGCAATCGGCCACGACAGGCGTGCCTGTCCCCGCCCGGCTTGGTGATGGCGGGCGATGGGCGATGCGGCGGCGTTCTAGCGCTTGGGTTTGACGGCGAGATGCGGCATGAAATACTCAGGCCGCAGTTTGCGGGTAATTTCCAGTACCGGCAGCACATGATCGAGATGGCTGCGCATGGCGGCGACGGCGTGCTGCGGGTTGCCCGAGGCGACCGCCTCGACCACGCCCGCGTGTTCGGCCATGACGTCGCTCATGCGCCCTTCCAATGGCAAAGTCAGCTGGCGATAGCGGTCCATCTGCGTTTTCGCCTGCAATATCATGGGCCATACGCCGGGATAGCCGGACAGCTCGGCCAGGGCCGCGTGGAAATTCTCATCGGTACGGTGAAATCCCCGTATGTCGTTGCGTACGATGCACTCGGCCTGGGCCGCCAGGATGGCGCGCAGGCTGGCGATGCCTTCCGGCGTCGCCCTTTCAGTGGCCTTTTCGATGATGGCCGTTTCCAGCGCACAGCGCACCAGCATGGCTTCCTCCAGCGAGTCGAGCGGGATACGCGCGACAAACGTGCCCACGCGCGGCAGCACTTCGATCAGGCCCTCTTCGGCCAGGCGCTGTACTGCCTCATGCACGGGCGTGCGGCTGGTGCCCAGTTCATCGGCCAGGTCCTTCTCGACGATACGGGTGCCGGGCAGCATGCTCATGTCGACGATACGCTGGCGCAGCAGCCCATAGATGCGGCGGGCGGCACTGACACCGGTTTCGCCATCGGCGAGCGTAAGAGGGGACGTCGAATTCATAGACTGTGTATAGGTACGGCAAAGTTAGACAAAAAAAACAGTGTATTCGATGATACCGCGTCTGCGTTCATCCGGCAGGCATTTCCGCGCGGGCGATGATGGCGCCGCGCTGGCCTATGACGCAGGCGGCCAGGCGGTGCCCGGCGCGCGCCGCCGCTGCCGGCGGCTGGCCCGCCAGGCGCGCCGCCACATAGGCCGCGCCGAACGAGTCGCCGGCGGCCGTGGTGTCGACCACCTTGGCCACCGGCTGCGCCGGCACTTCCTCCAGGACGCCCTGATGCAGGATGATGCAGGGCTGCGCTCCCCGCTTGAGCACGATCTCGGGCACGCCCAGCGCGCTGCTGCGGGCCAGTACCTGCGCCACATCGGCCGGCCCGTACAGCGCATCCTCGTCGTCGAGCGTGAGCAGGGCCAGGGAGGCCAGGCTCAGCACGCGATGATAGATGGAAGCGGCGGCATCGGCGCTGTCCCACAGGCGCGGACGGTAGTTATTATCGAAGATGATGCGCCCACCCAGCGCCTTGCATTGCGCCAGGGTGGCCAGCAACAGTTCTCGATCCGCCGGCGGCAGGATGGCAAGGCTGATGCCGGACAGATAAACGTGGCGCGCTTGCGCCAGCTGCTGCAGGATGGCCGGCGCCTGCGGCCCGCGCATCCAGTGGCGCGCGGCCGAATCGCTACGCCAGTAATGGAACTTTCGCTCGCCGTGGGCGTCCGTCTCGATCAGGTACATGCCGGGCAGCTTGTCGTCCAGGCGCTGCACGCAGTGCGTGTCGATGCCCTCCTCCTGCCAGCTGGCGTGCATGTCGTCGGACAGGCCATCGATGCCCAGCGCCGTGACATACGCGACCTTGTGCCGCTGCGGATCGGCCAGGCGTGCCAGGTATAGCGCCGCGTTCAGTGTGTCGCCGCCAAAACGGTAGGCCATGGCCTGTTCGCTGGTGGCGCGCTGCAATTCAATCATGCATTCGCCGATGACGAATACGGTGTGTGCTGCTGTCACGACAATATCCTTCCAAAAAAAAGCAAGCGCGGCGCCGCAGCGACATCCACGGGGATGGCCGGTGCCGCGCCGTTGGCGCTGAACCGCCTGGTTCTGGCGGTTCAGGCCGGACTTCGCCGTATTACTTCTTGTCCCAGGTCGAGCCAAACAGGTTCGACTGGCCGATGGCCGGGAAATCGACGAAGGCCTTGCTGCAATCGACCACTTTATCGACGTCGACTGCCTGCGTCGCCGTGCCGTTGACCGTCACGCGCTCGGCCGCGTTGGCGAAAATCGGCAGGTTAGTGCCCTTGATCGTCAGGTTCGCGTCCGATGACGTCATCGTCGTGCCGTTCGGCGTATCCGTCACTACGTTGTTCAAGGTCATCACCAGAGGATACTGCGGGTTGGTCAGTCCGCCTGTGTTTTCCTTGAAGCCCTGCAGCTTGATGGCCGTATTGCCCAGGATACGCACGTTATCGAGGGTAATGTCGTGGAAGTTCGGATATTGCGGACCAGCCGACGGCAGCGCCTTGGTGCTGTAGTAGGTGGTAAACAGCAGCGCATTCAAGGCATCGCGGATGCAGATATTGCGGTAGTGGATGTTGCTCACTTCGCCGCCACGCGCATAGTCCGACTTGATGCGCAAGCCTTCTTCCGAGTGCGTGAACGAATTGTCGTACACCTCGACGTTGGTCACGCCCGCATTCGTTTCGCTGCCGACCGAAATCCCATGGCCCCAGTAAATGTGGTTATGCGCGATGACGATGCCATGCTTGCGGTCCGAACGCACGTCGCGCTTGCCATCGATGGCGAACAGGCCGGAACCCGCAGGCGATGGATTGGCGCTGCCTTTCAGGGCCACGTCATCGTCGCCGGTGCTGACGAAGTTATACGCGAAGACAAAGTTCTTCAGGTAGCCGTCAAACGACATGGCACCGGCCGAGGCGGTCTTGCTGCCCGTGGCCAGCTTGCCGGAAATGGCCTTGCCAGCTGCGCCCGGATCGAATGCGTCGGTGTTTTTGACGTTGTCCGCATTGTAGGTGTCACCGTTGTACAGCGGGTTGCCGTTGCCGGCCGGATTGGCGAATGCGGCCAGGGTCGGTGTCTGCACCTTCACGCCCCACACCGTCAAGCCATCGACGCCGCTAGGCACGACGTGGAAGTTGGCGCTGTTATTGAGCGAAATGCGGTACAGGGTGAGGTTTTTCGCATAGTTGAAGACCATCATGCGGAAATTCGACTGCGAGCCCGTGCCCGTCACGCCGTTTTGCACCATATTGCCCAGGAAGGCCAGATCCCACCAGCTCATGTTGCGTGCCGACGATTTCGAGTCGACCGTGGTGCCGCCGTTGTCGCACGACACGCCGTCGGCCGCCTGCTTGCCCGTGGCGTACATGGCGTAGGTGTTCGAGCATGTCATGTCGACCTTCATCAGCGGATACAGCTTGTTGGTGGTGACGATTTCCGCATACGCGCGGCTGTCGATCGAGCCATCGCCCATGACGGCCGAGTTGACCAGGTTGGAGCCGTTGATCAGCGCCGAGCAATTGCCCGAGCTGCCAGCCTTGGTGGAGCTGACGGCCGTATTGCCGCAGTACGGACCGGCCGGATTCGGCGAATAGGTGGTCACGTCGCGCGAGGCGTACAGGGTCACGCCCTTGTCGATCCACAGGGTCACGCCCGATGGCAAGGTCAAGGGACCGCTGATGAAGCCATCACCCACGCCGGCGCTGTTGACCACCAGGCGCACGGCGAACTTGCTGCCGCGGTATTCCGGCTTGGCCAGCTCTTCGCCCGAAACCCCGGCGATATTGACGTTCTTGACGTTGGCGGCTTTTTGCGCGGCCGTGGCGGCGGCATCGGCGGCGGCAATCTTGGCGCCCACTTCGGCGTCGACGGCAGCGCCGCAGGCGTCAAGCGCGGCCTGGATGCGCGCCTGGTCCGGGTTTGCCGTGGCGGTGGTGACCGCCACGCCCACGCCAGGCTTGGATGGATCGGCTTCCGGCGGCAGCGAGCCATCGGGACGGCGCACCAGGTTAGCGGAGGCTTCGAGCGTGGCGCAGACCTGGGTGTCCTTCGGCAGCGTCGGCTCGGCCGGCAGGTCAGGATCGAAGGAGGTGGTTCCTACCTGGTACACGCTGCCGGGATTGTAGGTCGTGGCGGTGGCACCGTCGGTGCTGCCGCCGCCTCCGCAGGCGGCCAGCATGGCGGCCAGTGGCAATGCGACGCATGCCTGCGCCCAGCCTGAATTGATTTTTTTGCTATCTGACTTCATGAATGCATCTCCTGATATCAGCGCCGCTCTGAGGTGGCAGCGCTATATAAATGGGCCGGCCGCTCGGTTCTGCTGGAACCGCTGGCCGGCGGTGTCCCGGCTTGCGCCGGGCTACTTCAGAAACGGGCGATAAAGCCGAAGCCGAACGCACGCGGCGAATTGCCTGGCGCAAGGAAGGCATCGTCCTTGCCCGCGTTGTTGCTATGCAGTGGCGACTGGCCCAGGTTGACGTTTTGCTGCGACTTGTTGTTGATGCGCGTGAAGTACACATACGGCATGAACTGGTCGTCGATCTTGTAGGTCGCGCCCAGCGACACCTGCGTCGCGCCAAAATCGTCCGGCTTGGCGAAGGTGGTGTTGTCGAGCTTGCCCAGCTTGCCCGCTGCGAGCATCACGGTCACGTCGTAGCCGACTTCCTGGCTCAGCGAGGCCATCACGGAACGCTGCTTCATGCTGCCCGTCTGCAGGGCGGTGTAGATGTTGCCGGGCGTCGGCAGCGATTGCACCGCGTAGCCATAGCTGCCGGACTCGAAGCCCAGGCCGACCGATGTCTTGGTGGGGAATTGATACGTCGCCAGCACTTTGTAGAACGAAGTGTTCACGCCGCTCACCGAGGTATTGCGCATGCCGAAGCCCTTCGACAGGTTTTCCACGTCGACGCCCGTGTTTTGCTGGCGATCGTAGCCGGCGCCGATCGAGAATGCGCCTATGCTGTACTTGGCAGCCAGCGCATAGCGCGCGCGGTCGTCGCCGGTGTCGCGCACTTCGTCGAAGCCATAGGAAGCGCCAAGCTGGAAGCCGCGCCATGCGGGCGACAGGTAATGCGCCGAGTTCTTGTAGCGCGCCTCGCCGCGGCCGAACAGGCTGTCGGCGTTGCCACTCAGCTGGGCCGAGGTATTGTTCCAGACGTCGACGCCCTTGACGGTCAGGCCCAGGTTGCCGCCCAGGGCGCCGCCCGAACCCACCAGGCTGCGGTACACGGAATCGTTGTTGCCGATGACAAAGCGGCCGAAGCGCTTGCTCTCGATACCGACAAAGGTATTGCGCGATTCGATGGTGGAGGATTTGCCCTGGCCATTGATGCCGCCTTCGTCGAAGTTGTTCAAGCTGCCTTCGATCTGCCAGATGCCGCGGATGTCGTCGCGCAAGCCGATCGAGCCGGCAAAGCCGATGCGCGAATTGCCGTCGGAAATGCGGCCGCGGCTGGCGTATGGCGTGGCGCCGCCGACGGCTTTGACCGACTCGATCTCGCCATTCAGGAAACCGTAGATGCGGGTTTCGACATGGCGGTTCTCCAGGATGCCTTCGGCCAGCGCGCTGCCGGACAGGGCCGCCAGGATGGCTGCCGCCAGGACACGGCGGGTGCAATGGTGGTTCAGTGGTGTCATGTGCTTCTCCTCTTCTCGCGCCTTGATTGGCGCCTATGTATAAACAGCAAAAAAACAGCTCCCCGCCTGCGCCGCGCGGCGCAGGTCAGCAGGAAAAAACGGGAGGGTGTCAGGCCATCAGGCGCTGAAGGCAGGCTTGCCCAGTGGCACGCCAGGGGCGGCGATCTTTTCGCGTATCAGCAGGCATACCACGGCCGCCGCCACCAGGTCGAAGCCGGCCAGCAGCATGAACAGGGGGCTGTAGCCGACCAGCGTCACCAGCACGCCGAACACCAGCGTAAAGATGGTGGCGCCCAGGTAGCCGGACATGCCGGCCAGGCCCGTGGCGGTAGCCACTTCGTTCTTGCCGAAGACGTCGGAAGTGATCGAATACAGCGCACCGGACAGGGTCTGGTGCGCAAAGCCGCCTACGCACAGCAGGGCGATGGCCGCATACGGACTGGCCACCAGGCCGATACAGGCCGGGCCGATCATGCACACGGCGCCGACGATGACGACCAGCTTGCGCGAGGTGAACAGCGACACTTTCCAGTATTGATGGAACCATGGGCTCAGATAGCCGCCCAGCACGCAGCCGATGTCGGCCGCCAGGAACGGCAGCCAGGCAAACATGGCGATTTCCTTGATGTTCATGTGGCGTTCGGTCGCCATGTACAGGGGAATCCAGGCATTGAAGGTTTGCCAGGCCGGCTCGGACAGGAAGCGCGGGATGGCGATGGCCCAGAAATTGCGGCTGCGCACGATCTGGTGCCAGCGGGTCTTGGGTGCCTTGTCGCTGTGGTGGGTCGCTTCCTGACCTTCCAGGATGAACTCGCGCTCCTGGTCCGACAGGCGTTTCTGGTCGCGCGGGTGCTTGTAGAAAGCCAGCCACAGGCCCGTCCAGACGATGCCGATGGCGCCGACGATGACGAAGGACATTTGCCAGCTGCCGTGCAGGATGGTCCAGACCACCAGCGGCGGCGCGCACAGGGCGCCGATGGAAGAGCCGATATTGAACCAGCCGATGGCGACCGAGCGCTCCTTGGCGGGGAACCATTCGGTGGTCGCTTTCACGCCGGCGGGTATGCCGGCCGCCTCCGTGAGGCCCAGCATGCCGCGGAACAGCGCCATGCTTTGCCATCCGGTGGCCATCGCCGCACAGGCGCAGGCGACAGACCAGGCCAGGGCAAAGATGGCAAAACCGAGCTTGGTGCCGATGGCGTCGATGACATAGCCGGCAATCGGCTGCATCAGTGCATAGCAGACCTGCCACGCCACCACGATATAGGAATACTCCTGGGTGGTGATATTGAGTTCACTCATCATCGTTGGCGCTGCCACCGACAAGGTATTGCGTGCCAGGTAATTGACGATCAGTCCAGCCGTAACCAGGCCGACCATCCACCAGCGCATGCCGCGTATTTTAGTCATGTTGTCTCCCTCTATCCATCCAAGGCGGCGCCGCTGCGCCGCCACTTTTTGGGCCGTTCAGCCTTCCTGGGGAAGTGCCTTCGACCTCGGTTTTTATGGGTGCTGCCGGTATTGCTGGTCTTGCCCTACTGCTCAATCTTTACGTCGCCTGCAGGGCGCCGCGCATGCCATCGGCCGTGATGCGCGCCAGCGCCGCCGTCACGGCTGGCGCCAGGCCTGGCACCGCATTCAAGTCGCGGCCCCATACCTTGCCGTTGGCCAGCCAGCCCTGCACCAGTTGCGCCAGGCTTTGCGTGCCGCTGTCGACGTCCAGCCAGGCCGCTTCAAACCAGGCCAGGCTGGCCGCGTCGTCCGACAGTGCGATCACGTCGCCGCGATACAAACGCATGGTGGCGGCCAGGGCCAGCACCAGGCGTTGCGGCAACTTGCCCTGCACTTCCACGTAGCGCAGCAGTTGCGGCGCGATGCGCGCGGCAAACTTGCTCCAGCTATTCAAGGCGATCGCGGAGAGGCGGTGCTCGATGTAGGGATTGCGGAAGCGCAACAGCACGTCGCGGGCGAACTGCTGCAGCTCGTCCTGCGGCAGCGGCAGCGCAGGGATGATTTCCTGCGCCAGGGTGTCGGCCAGCCAGGCGCCGACTTGCCCGTCGCTGACGGCAGCACCGACCGTGTCGAGCCCCGCCAGCAAGGCCACCGGCACCAGCGCCGTATGGCCGCCGTTCAGGATGCCGACCTTGCGTTTCTTATACGGCGAAATATCGTCGACCAGCCGGATATTCAGGTCCGCGCCAGCCAGCTTCAATTCATCGGCCAGCCAGGCCGGGCCTTCGATGACGAACAGATAGTAGTATTCGGCCGCCACCATGAACTGGTCGCAATAACCGAGTTCTGCCTCGATAGCAGCTGCGTCCTGCGGATAGCCGGTGACGATGCGGTCGACCAGGGTCGAACAAAACACGCAGGCCGACTCGATCCAGGCGGCAAAGCCGGCATCGAGCTGCCACAGGCGGGCGAAGTGCAGCACGGCAGCCTTCAAGGCCGGGCCATTGTCTTCGATCAATTCGCAGGGCAGCAGTACCACGCCTTTTGCGCGCTCGCCCTCGAAGTACGCATACCGGTCGAACAGCAGGCGCGCCAGCTTGGCGGGGAAGCTCGAAGGCGGTGCATCGTCGAAGGCGTCGCTGTCATTGGTGGCGATGCCCGCTTCGGTGGTGTTGGAGACGATAAAGCGCAGCGCGGGCAGGCTGGCCAGCGCCAGGTAGTCGGCATACATCGTGGCCGGATTGATCTCGCGCTGCACGCAGTCGATGGTGCGGCAGGTGCTGACCGCCTGGCCCGTTGCATCGAGGCCGCGCACCACGGTGGTAAACAAGCCGTCCTGCACGTCGAGCAGGGGCGAGCCGCTGCCACCGCGCGGACGCACCACGACCACGCCGGCATCGAGGCCGCTGCGTTCGTTGAGCAGGTCGATCTGCCAGTCAAAAAAGCCGCGCATGAAATTGCCCTGGCCGAACTGCAGGAACTTGATCGGCAAGTTGAACGGTGCACTGCGGCGCAATGCTTGCAAGGGGATGTGGTTCACAATGAAATGTCGCGTTTCCAGAAAATGAAGTCGTATTGCTGCAGGCGGTCGGCCTTGGCCTGGTACTGGCCGCCGGCAGTCGCCACCACCAGGTCGAACAGGCCGTTGGCCACGTCCGGCAAGGGCTGGCCTTCGATCACGGGGCCGCAGTCGTAGTCGATCAGGTCGGCCAGCTTTTTGGCCACCCACGTGTTGCTGGATATTTTCAGCACCGGCACGATCGGGTTGCCCGTCGGCGTGCCGAGTCCGGTGGAAAACAGCACCACATTGGCGCCCGAGGCCACGATGCCCGTCACCGATTCGACATCGCCGCCCGGGGTGCACAGCAGGGACAGGCCCGGTTTCGGACTCTGTTCGCCGTAATCGAGCACGGAAACGATGGGCGAGGTGCCGCCCTTCTTCGCCGCGCCGGCCGATTTCATCGCGTCCGTGATCAAGCCATCGCGGATGTTACCGGGGCTGGGGTTGTCGGCAAAATGCGTGCCCACGGCTTCGGCGCGCGCTTCAAAGTCGCGCATCAGACCGAGGAAGCGGCGCTTGTCGTCGTCGTTTTCACAGCGCTCGATGAGGTTGGCCTCGACGCCGCACAGTTCAGGGAATTCGGCCAGGATGGACGAACCGCCCACGGCCACCACCATGTCCGACACCAGGCCCATGGCCGGGTTGGCGGAGATGCCGGAAAAGCCGTCCGAGCCGCCGCACTTGACGCCGATTTTCAGGTGCGCCAGCGGCACCGGCTGGCGCCGCACCTTGTTCGCTTCCTTCAGTTGCGCCAGCGTGTCGGTCAGCACGGCCTTCATCATGGCGTCTTCGCTATCCCACTTCTGCTGCTCGTAGATCAGGCAAGGCTTGTCGAAATGCGGGTTCTGTTTCGCCAGCGCCTCCTGGAACATGGCGATCTGCGCGTTCTGGCAGCCCAGGCTGAAGACCGTAATGCCCGCCACGTTAGGATGGTCGGCGTAGGCCGATAATATTTTGCACAGCGAGCGCGCATCGGCACGCGTACCGCCGCAACCGCCGTTGTGCGTGATGATGCGCACGCCGTCCAGGTTCGGGAAGGGGCGCACGACGGGCTTGGGCGCCTCCATATCCTCGCCCAGCAAGGACAAGGTGAACGACGCCAGGTCGTTGCGCGTGTAGCCGAGCGGTGCTTCGAGCGCATTGCGCAGATGTTCGACGTTGCGGTTTTCACAGAAGACCAGGGGGAAGATCAGCCAGTAATTGGCCGTGCCCACCCTGCCGTCGGCGCGTACCACGCCGGGAAAGGTGGCGCCTTCGAGACGCGCCACGTCGGGCGGCGTCCAGGTGTACGGCGCCTGCGGTTCCAGCTCAACTTCGGCCGCGTAATGGTGCAGATTTTCCGTGGTGACGGCTTCGCCGCGGCGGATATCCACCGTGGCCTTGCCAACCGGTACGCCGTACAGGCGCAGGATGTCGCCGGCCGCGAACGCGCGGCGGGCCAGCTTGTGCTTGGTTTTGACGGCACTGCTGATAAGGATGGACTCGCCCTCCCAGTTCACCACTTCACCGGCGGCCAGGTCGGACAAGGCGACCAGCATGTCGTCGTCGGGATGGATGCACAACACTTTTTGCATGACAGTTCCTGGCGACGGCTTAGAGTTGGAAATACTTCTGGGCGTTTTCGTAGCAGATGCCGCGCACGATGGTGGCCAGTGCCTCGAAATCGTTCGGATACTCGCCGCCGTGCACCCACTCGCCGATCTGGCGGCATACCAGGCGGCGGAAATAGTCGTGGCGCGGATAGGAAGCAAAGCTGCGCGAATCGGTCACCATGCCGACGAACACGCCCAGCACACTGTGATTGCCGAAGCCGACCAATTGCTGCAGATTGCCTTCCTTGTGGTCGTTGAACCACCACGCCGGGCCGAACTGCAGCTTGCCGGCCACGCTGCCATCCTGGAAATTTCCAACCATGGTCGACAGCACTTCATTCATGTTCGGGTTCAGGCAGAACAGCATGGTCTTGGGCAGGCGGTCATCCAGGTCCAGCGCGTTGAGCAGCGAGGCCAGGCCAGCACTGCAACCCATGTCGGAGATCGAGTCGTAGCCTGTGTCCGGCCCCAGCAAGTCGCGCATGCGGTCATTGTTGTTGCGCTGCGCGCCGATGTGCAGGCACATGGTCCAGCCGTAGTTTGCATATACGCGGCCGATCGCCTCGAGCAGACCGCGCAGGTACAGGCCGTTTTCCGCTTCGTTGAGCAAAGTGCCTTGCAGGCGCTTGGCAAACAGGGCTTCGAGCTCATCGGCGCTGGCCGCCTGCGCGGGCAAGGTCACATCGACGGCATGATCCGAAATGCGCGCACCACGGGCATGGAAGAATTCCACGCGCACGGCCAGCGCGGCGATCAGCGAAGCAAATGAAGTGACGGGCACGGACGACACGTCACCCAGGCGTTTGAGGTAGTCAGGGAAACGCGGCTGGTTGATGCGCATGGCCTTGTCGGGACGGTAGGCTGGCAGTACGCGCGTTTTCAGGCCGGAGGCGGCGATTTCTGCGTGCTGCAGCAGGTCATCGGCAGGATCATCGGTGGTGCAGGCAATCTCAACGCCCGCCTGTTCCAGCAGGGACCAGGTGTCCATCGTCGCCAGCATGGCATTGGCCTGTTCCCAGATCGCATCGGCATTCGCCTCGTTGATGATGAGATCGATATTGAAGATGCGGCGCAGTTCCAAATGGCTCCAGTGGTGGATCGGATTGCCGATCGCCAATGGCAGCACCTTGCAGAAGGCGCGGAATTTTTCCTGGTCCGAGCGCTCGCCCGTAATGAATTCCTCGGCCACGCCTGCCGTACGCATCAGACGCCATTTGTAATGGTCGCCCGCCAGCCACAGCTCGGCGATATTACGGAAAGTCTTGCGGCTGGCGATCTCGCCCTGCTGCAAGTGCGAGTGGTAATCAATGATGGGCAGGTCGGCGGCGACCTCGTGATACAGCTTGCGCGCCGTATCGGTAGTGAGAAGAAAATCCTGATTCATGAACTCGGTCATCGTAACCATCTCCTAGCTGTGCGCGACTTGGCCGTCGCACTGTGTTTTGTGGTGGCACCAAATTGGCGCACTCTGATATATCAGAATATTAAATGTAATATATCAGAAGGCGCAAGCAAAAAATCGACTAGCGGTGAAATGAGCAATAGGGAAACAACAGGCGGATGTCTCGTGGCGTGCCGGTGATGGCCTGGCATCGGGCGAAGTTCAGCCTTCAGTGCTGCTCAGGAAAACCTCAGCGTGGGCCCTGCCGTGCTTTCGCCCCGGCCATTCAGCGCGCCGAAAGAGCGTGGATGGGATGGGTGCGATTTCGCTGCCCGCGATCAAGGTGGTTTCCCGCAATCAGGCACTGGCCTGGAACTTGGGTAACGCTGCGCATCCGGGACGCCGATTCCGTCATGGAGGCGGTCTCCACTATTTTTGATCGGAATACGTATGGATAGAAAACCAGCACAAGGTTGACATCTATTTTTTCACTGTTATAGTTAACTACAACACCAACTCAATACATCACGGAGCTTCCATGCCTACAGCATTTTTCACGCGCTGCACCGCCCCGCCCTTTTCGGAGCGCATCCCATGAGCGCGGAGTGGAACGACAATAGCCCCATCTACCGCCAGCTCAAGGCCAGGGTGGTGGGCATGATGCTCGATGGCGTGCTGCAATCGGGCGACGCCTTGCCTTCGGTGCGCCAGGTGGCGGCCGATTATCAATTGAATCCCATCACGGTCTCGCGCGCCTATCAGGAACTGGTCGACGATGCCCTGGTGGAAAAACGCAGAGGACTCGGTATGTATGTCTTGGAAGGCGCCCGCGACAAATTGCTGGCCAGTGAACGCGAGCGCTTCCTGCGCGAAGAGTGGCCGGCCTTGCTGGAACATATCACCCGCCTGGGCCTCGACCTCGATCAACTGTTGCAAGCGAGCCGCGACAATGGCGCGCACGGAGAGAACGCATGAATGCATTGAACAAGGACAGCGTCATCAGCGCACGCGGCCTGCGCAAACAGTATGGCAAGCAGGTGGCCATCGACAGCATCAGCTTCGATATCGCGCCAGGGCGCATCGTCGGCTTGATCGGGCCTAACGGTTCCGGCAAGACCACCACCCTGAAAGCCATCCTGGGCCTGACGGGCTTCGATGGCGACTTGTCGGTGCTGGGGCGTGATCCGCGCGTGCAACGCGACGCGTTGATGGAAGACGTGTGTTTCATCGCCGACGTGGCCATCCTGCCGGGCTGGCTGCGCGTGGCCGACGCCATCGATTTCGTTGCCGGTGTGCATCCGCGTTTCGACCGCAGCAAGGCCGAACGCTACCTGGCCCACACCAAGCTGTCGCCGAAAATGAAGGTCAAAGCCATGTCGAAGGGCATGGTGGTGCAGCTGCACCTGGCGCTGGTGATGGCCATCGACGCCAAACTGCTGGTGCTC
Source organism: Janthinobacterium sp. UMAB-56 (assembly GCF_900095265.1). Classification (GTDB taxonomy): domain Bacteria; phylum Pseudomonadota; class Gammaproteobacteria; order Burkholderiales; family Burkholderiaceae_D; genus Janthinobacterium. The sequence continues at coordinate 58,868 of NZ_LT607655.1, forward strand.
GACGAACCGACGCTTGGCCTGGATATCCTGTACCGCAAGCAGTTCTACCAGAATCTGCTGGAAGACTATTTCGATGAAAACAAAACCATCGTCATCACCACGCACCAGATCGAGGAAGTGGAACACATCCTCAGCGACCTGATGTTCATTCGCGACGGCCAGATCGTGCTGGCGTCGAGCATGGAAGAGGTGGGCGAGCGCTACATCGAAGTGATGGTGGGCCCGCAGCACGTCAATCCGGCGCGCGCCCTGCAGCCGATCAGCGAACGCAGCGTGTTCGGCAAGTCGGTGATGCTGTTCGATGGCGTCGCCCGCACTCAACTGGCCGCCTTGGGAGAAGTCCGCACGCCCAGCCTGGCTGACCTGTTTGTCGCGACCATGAAAGGATCGTACCAATGAGTATTTCCCCTGCAAACAAGATGCAATGGCTAATACGGCGTGAATTGTGGGAACACAAGGGCATGCTGGTGTGGACACCGGCCCTGATCGGCGTCGTCATGACGGTGCTGGGCGCCCTGATGGCGGCCGCGACCGTCGCCAAGACCAAGATGCACACGGCACTCATCGTCAATGGCGAGGAAATTTCCTGGAGCGCCATTTTCAATACCCGCACCTTCGGCCCGCGCCGCACGGAAATCATCGACGCCGTGGCCAACAACTATACCTACACGGCTGCGCCGCTGTTCCTGGCACTGGGCTTCCTGGTGTTTTTCTACTGCCTGAGCGCCCTGCATGACGACCGCCGCGACCGCAGCGTACTATTCTGGAAATCGCTGCCCATCTCGGATGCGCAGACGGTGCTGTCGAAAGCGGCCATCGCCCTGCTGGTCGCGCCGCTGCTCGTCGCCGCCGCCGCCAGCCTGACGTCGCTGGCCCTGATCCTGATCCTGAGCGGCGTGCTGGCGGCCAATGGCATCCACGTGTTTACCGAACTGCTCGCTTCTCCGGGTCTGTACCTGGGACCGCTGCGCGTGTTCGGCTTGCTGCCCGTGTATTGCCTGTGGGCCTTGCCGACGGTCGGCTGGCTGTTGATGGTATCGAGCTGGGCCAAGTCGAAAGTCTTCCTGTGGGCCGTCGGCGTGCCACTGCTGCTGCTCATCCTGACGGTCTGGGCAGGCAAGCTGACGCAGACGGAAAACGATGTCAGCTGGATACAGATGAATGTCATCGGACGCGCACTGCTGGGCACCCTCCCCGGCAGCTGGTATCTGTTCGAACCGGGACTGCTGCCGCAAATGCACGCGCTGGCAGAGGGAGGATCGCACATGGCACGCATCGATGTGTTCAGCAATTCCTGGTCCAGCCTGGCCTTGCCAGCCGTCTGGCTGGGTGCGGCGGCAGGCGCGGCGCTGATTTACGCCGCCATCCGCCTGCGCCGCTGGCGCGAGGAAGGCTGACAGCGCCATATCACTGCCCCATGAAAATCGCCCCGCCCGTCGGGGCGATTTTCATTTCTACCCCGCTCACTACCTCCTCAAATAATAACTACTTTACAGATAGTTATTAACTAAAAAATTTTCACCACATAAAGACTATGCAATTGATAGCATTCATTCGATATGAAAATTGTAAATAGTTATTTTTATCGTATTTTATTTTCAATCAATTTTGATAATCATCATGCAAAAAGCAACAACTAGCAATTCGATAGCAAGATGGTTTTTTGGATAAAAGGCGCAGGAATACTGAGGCGCGAAAGAAGATTCAAGAAAAAATACCGATTTCGTGACAATTCGTGATTATTCCCTTGAGCAAAGCTTGACAGAATAAATGCATGAAAAATGATCAAAAAGAAATTGATAGTTTCAAAATAGAAACTATCATCAGAGTGCAAGGCAGTACATGCGACGTGCAAATACCGCTTCCTGCCAGCGCGTGTCGCCTGACAAGGCAGTGCTCGACGCAAGGAAAAACAGGAGGACGACGGCAAGTAAAATAAATACAAAAATAATATTTTTAATATTACTGAAGGAGCATTTTTTTACATCAGCGCTTTTCCTCCAATTATGTTTTACTTGCCAGCATCAACATCGGAAACACTCAGATTCGACCACGGCCCAAGCCACGCCGGAGCATGCAAGGAAACGAATTATATTATTAATTTTTTAAGCTCTTAGAAAATAGACACCTAACCACTTCCGGAGACTTTCAAATGGCCACCACCCAGAATCCAGCACAAGTTCCCGTCAATGCCGAAGGCGCTGGCACCAGGCTCGCGACGCCCGCAAAAAAAGCCGTCAATCCAAGAACCGGCGAGCGCAAGCAGTATGACGACGATGAACTGATAAAAGGGACCGATGCCAGTGCGACCATGCCGCCTGAAAATGTCGTCGAAGTCACGGGAAGCGCCGAGAGCGGCGATGCCGGCGCCCTGGGCGCGGCGGCTGCTGCCGCCGCTGCCGCCGCCGCCTTGGCAGCGGGTGGCGGTGGCGCCGCTGCAGGCCAGTCCGGCGGCACCGACCTCGGCACGCCGCAAAGCGATAACAACGGTGGCGCCGCAGGTGCGGCGGGCACTGGCGCGGGCGCAGCAGGCATCCCCAGCGGCAGTGTCGTGGATGTTGCCGGGGCGTCGGCTGGTGCCGGTGCTGGCGTTGGCGCTACGGGTGGTTTGGGTGGACTGGGCGTGCTGGGCGCACTCGGCGGCCTTGGCCTGGTTGCCGCCGCAGCGGGAGGTGGCGGCGGAGGCGGTGCAGCGGCCGGTGGTGCCGGCACGGGTGGCACTGGTGGCACGGGGACGGGCGGCACGGGCACTGGCGGCACGGGAACGGGAGGAACGGGCACGGGCGGTACGGGCACGGGCGGCACAGGTGGCACGGGGACGGGAGGGACGGGGGGCACAGGAGGTACGGGGGGCTCGACTGGCGGACAGGGTGGCACGGGGAATCAGTCCACCACCACCATCGTGACCGACGCAGCGGTGCTGGCCGCCGCCGCCGCCGTCGCCGCCGCCAACAATGCCCTGGCCGATGATGCAGCGGCAGCAACAGCAGCGGCCACGGCAGCAGCTTCGCTGGCAGCGGCGAATGCGGCCATCCTCGCCGACCAGCTGGCAGCGCAAGCCGCCGCCGCTGCTGCAGCAGCCTTGCTCGCCGCCAATAGCGCCAGCAGCGATGATGCGCTGGCGGCCAGCACGGCCGCCGCCGTGCCGGGCGCGCAGGCCGCTGCTGGCGCCGCCACGAACGACGACAACGCGGCAGCCACTGCGGCGGCAGCCGCCGCAGCGTCGCAAGCGGCCAGCACGTCGGCACAAAATGACGATGCGGCTGCCGTCACGGCCGCTGCCAACGCCGCCGCCGCGCACGCCGCCGCCGATGCGGCACAAACGCAAGCGGACCAGACCAACGCCCCCGCACTGCAAGCCATCGCCGATGCAGCCGACGTCGTCGCCACTGCAGCCAACACCCAGGCAGGGCTGACCGATGCGGCGGCGCTGGCTGTCGTCTCGGCCAATGATGCCGCCGCTGCCGCTGCCGCCACCGCGCTGGCCGATGCCACGGACGCCACCGCGCTGGACCTGGCGGCAACTGCCGCCGCCAATGCCGCCGTTACGGCAGGCATACAGGCCAGCCTGACCGACGCCGCCGCACTGGCCCTCATTTCAGACGCCGATGCCGCCAACGCCGCTGCAGTCGCCAGCGTGGCCGCCGCCACCGATGCTGCCGCCCTGGCCGCCGCCTCGAACGCCGCCGCCACTGCGGCAGCAAATGCGGCGACAGCGGCCAATGCCACCGATGCCACAGCACTCGGCATCGCCGCCACCGCTGCCGCGAATGCCGCCACCGCCGCCAGCACGCAAGCAGGACTGACCGACGCCGTGACGCTGACCATGGCTGCGGATGCCGCTGCCGGCGTCGCCGCCTGGGATGCCTCGATCGCCAACGCCACCGATGCTGTCGCCCTGCAGGCAGCTGCCAACGCCGCCGCCACGGCCGCGGCAAACGCGCAGACCCAGGCCAACATGACGGATGCGCCTACCCTGGGCCTGATCGCCGACGCCGCCACAGCGGCAGCGGACGCCGCGCAATTCCAGGCCGGCTTGACCGACGCGGCTGCGCTGGCCCTGATTTCCAACGCAGACGCTGCCGCTGCGGCGGCCGCCGCATTGGCCGCCAGTAGCGATGCCGCCGCGCTCGACGCCGCTGCAGCCCTTGCCGCCACGATGGCCGCCAATGCCGTCGTCACCGCCAGCCTGAGCGATGCGGCCGCCCTGCAAATTAGCGCCGATGCGGCCGCCAGCACGGCCGCCGCTGCCGCCACGCAAGCTGCATTGACGGACGCCGCCGCCCTGCAAGTGATTTCCGACAGCGACGCGGCCGCCGCGCTGGCGGCGCAAAACACCGCCAACCTGACGGACGCGGCGGCCCTTGCCGCAGCCGACGCGGCCGCCGCCAGCGATGCGGCCCATGCGCAAACAGTGGCCGACCAGACAGATGTCGTCGCCTTGCAGCAAGCGGCCGACCAGGCCGATGCCGATGCGGCCGCCGCCAATGCGCAAGCGAGCCTGCTGGACGTCAATGTCGCCCTGAATGCCTTCAATCTTGCCAACCTCGCCGCCCTGGCCGCCAACGTCACAGCCGGCCAGACCAGCGTCATCGACCTGACGGCCACCGTCAATGCCCTGCAGCTCGATGCCGACAATGCCGATATCACTGCCGGCCTGACGGATGCCACCCTCCTTGCCGGCATCTCCACCGCCGATGCGCTGACGGCGGCCGGCTTGCAAGCCACCGCCGAGCTGACCGATGCCGGAGCGCTCATCGCCGCCGCCGCGGCTGCTGTCTCGACGGCGGAAACGGCCGCCCTGCTGGGCGGAATCGATATCTCGGCCGTCAGCGCAGCTGCCGCCGCACAGGCCGCCGCCACGACTGCGGCCGCTCAGGCCGCGCTGACCGATGCCGGTGCGCTGGGCGTGATTTCCACAGCGGACGCCGCCGCTGAAGTTGCCGCGCAGACTGCTGTGACCTCGTTGACGGCCGCCAATACGCTGGCACAAAACGCGCTGGCCACGGCACAATTTATTGCCAACCAAACCGACGCCGTGGCCCTCGGCCTGGTGTCATCCGCCGCCGATGCGGCCGCAGCAGCCGCCGTGACGACGGCCGGCCAGACCGACGCCATCGCGCTGAGCCTCATTTCCACCGCCGATGGCCTGGCCGCCGCCTCCGCCGCCAGCCTGGCAGCGCTGACGGATGCCACGGCGCTGGGACTCATTTCCACGGCCGAGGCAACCGCCGCTGCCGCCTTGCAGGCGACGGCCAACCTGACGGACGCCGCCGCCCTGGGCCTGGTCGCCACGGCCGCCGCCGCCGCTGCTAATACGGCGACGAATGTTGCCAACCTGACCGACGCCGTCGCACTGGGCAGCGTCTCGGCGGCCGCCACCACTGCCGCCAATACGGCTGCCGCCACCGCCGCGCTGACCGACGCCACGGCCTTGGGCCTGGTCGCCACAGCCGATGCGGCGCTGGCCGCCACGGCGCAAACGACGGCCAACCTCACCGATGCCGTGGCATTGGGCCTGGTATCGACGGCCGCCAACGCTGCCGCCAGTGCCGCTGCCGCCACTGCCAACCTGACCGATGCCGTCGCCCTGGGCACCGTCTCGGCCGCCGCCACTGCCGCTGCCAACACGGCCGCCGCCACCGCTGCGCTTACCGATGCCGTCGCCCTGGGGCTGACGGCCACCGTCGACGCGGCCGCTGCCGCCGCCGCGCAAACTACAGCCAACCTGACGGACGCCGTCGCCCTGGGGCTGGTGGCAAGCGTCAATGCCACGGCCGCCACAGCCGCCGCCGCCGTCGCCGGCCTCACCGACGCCGTCCTGCTGGGTACCCAGCATACGCTCGACGTCACGGCCGCCACCGTCGCGGCCACCAAGGCAGCCTTGACCGATGCCGCCGCCCTCACCACCGTCGCCAACAACGATGCCGCGAATGCCGCCTCCCTGGCCGCCTATTCGGCAGCCCATCCGCTCGACCTGGTGGCGGCACTGGCGGCCACCGTCGCCACCACCACGGCCTCCTTGTCGCTCGCCGCCGCTCAATCGGCGCAAGCCGATGATGCCGCAGCTGCCTCGACGGCAGCCACGGCGGCAGCCTCCTTGACAGCCCTGAACAATGCGATCGCCGCCGACAATGCCGCCACCGCTGCGGCCACGCTGGCCCTGACTTCCCAGGCGGCAGCGACGGCAGCACAGCTGGACGATACCGCCGCAGCCACCGCAGCCGGCGTGGCTGCCACCTCGCTGGCAGCGGCCCAGGCGGCGCAGGCGGCCGACGCCGCCGCCGCGACGACGGCAGCGACGGCAGCGTCTGCCCTGGCCGCCCTGAATGCGGCCTTGCAAGCCGATGCCAATGCGGCAGCCACCGCCGCGACCGCCGTGACGGCAAGTGCCGCCACCGCCGCTGCCATCGCCGACGATCTGGCGGCAGCCACGGCGGCCACTGTCGCCAATGCCTCGCAAGCGGCCGCGCAAGCGGCGCAACTGGCAGACAATGCCGCCGCCAGCACCGCCGCCATCGCCGCCAACGCGCTGGCCGCACTCAATGCGGCGCTGGCCGACGATGCGGCGGCCGCTGCGGCCGTGCTGAACGCCACCAATGCAACAGCCGCTGCAGCCGCCGCCACCGCCGCCGACACGGCCGCTGCGGCAGCTGCCGCCACGGCTGCCATTTCAGCCGCCGCCACGCAGCACGCACAAGCCGACGATGCCGCAGCCGCAGCCGCCGCCCTTACGGCAGCGGTCTCGCTGACCGCCACCCAGGCCGCCCAGGCTGCCGATGCAGCCGTCGGCACGACTGCCGCCACGGCGGCCGCCGCCCTGGCCGCACTAAACCAGGCACTGGCCGACGATAGCGCCGCCGCCACTGCAGCGACGGTTGCGAGCAACGCGCAAGCGGCCCTGAATACCGCCACGACAACACTCAACGCGGCAATACTGGCTGCCAGCGCCTCGCTCGCTGCCACCAATGCGGCCTTGGCAGACGATGCCACGGCCGCCAGCACAGCGGCAGCTGCGGCAGCTGCCCAGGTCCTTGCCGACGCCGCCGTGCTGGCCGATGTCGGCCTGGCAGCGATCGCAACGGCGGCCAACAACGCACTCGCCGCCGCCAGCGCGGCACTGGCCGCCGACGATGCCGCCGCCAATGCCGCGCACACGGCCGCGCTCTCGGCCGCCGCCACTCTGGCAGCACAACTGGCCGATACGGCGGCCCTGAATGCCCATGCCGCGCTGACTGCGGCCATCGCCAACCTGAATGCCGCCGTCACGGCCGATACCAACGCGACGAATGCCGACAATGACAAGACCGTGAAACTGAACCTCCTGCTCACCGCCCAGGGAGCAGCCGATGACGCGGCCCAGGCCAATGCCAATGCGGCCGCTGCCCATGCGGCGCTGGCGGCGGCCCAGGCCGATGATGCAGCGGCGGCCACCGCTGCCGCGAATGCGGCGTCGGCGCATGCGGCGGCGGTCGCGGCGCAAAATGCCGATGCCGCTGCGGCAGCGGCAACGGCGCAAGCGGCCATTTCCCTGGCCGCCACCCTCAATGCCCAGGCCGACGATGCCACTGCGGCCGCTGCCGCCACGGCAGCAGCGAATGCACAACTGGCACTGGACGCGGCCCTTGCCGCCGATGCCAACGTCGCCACCACCGCTGCAGCGGCGGCAGCGGCCCAGTTGGCGGCGCAAAATGCGCACGACGCCGATGCGGCCGCCGCAGCGGCAGCGGCGGCAGCGGCCATTTCCCTGGCCGCCACGCAGGCAGCACAGGCCGATGACGCGGCGGCCGCGCTGGCGGCGGCCAATGCCGCCAATGCCCAGGCAGCGCATGACAACGCCGTCGCCGACGACCAGGCCGCCGCAGCCGCCGCAGCCGCAGCAGCGCTGGCGCAGGCGGCTGCAACGGCGGCAGCAGCCGCTGACGCCACGGCAACAGCGAGCGCCGCAGCAGCGGCAGCGGCGCTGCTCGCCGCGCAGGCGGCGCAAGCCGACGATGCGGCCGCAGACCTGGCAGCGGCGAATGCCGCTGCCGCCGCAGGTGCCCACGCGGCCGCCATCGCCGCCGACGCCCTGGCCGCCAGCACGGCGGCAACGGCGGCCACTGCGCTGGCGGCCGCCACGGCAGCGCAGAACGACGACGATGCGGCAGCGGCAGCGGCTGCACAAGCTGCCATTTCGCTGGCACAGACGCAGGCGGCACAGGCCGACGATGCGGCAGCAGCAGCAGCCACCGTCAACGCCAACAATGCGGCGGCAGCGGCGCTGGCCGCCCATGCCGCCGATGCCGCAGCACCGCTGGCGCAGGCGCAGGCAGCCGCTTCGCTGCTGGCCCTGCAGGCGGCGCAAGCCGACGATGCCGCCGCTGCCAGTGCGGCGGCAGCCGCCGCGCAGGCGCATGCCAACGCGAACGCGGCGTATGCGGATGACGCGGCAGCGGCCCAGGCGCAAGCCGATGCCCAGGCCGCCGACATCGCCCTGGCGCAAGCGAACGCCCTCGCCGCGCAAACCGACGCCAATGCCCTGGCTGCGGTGTCGAATGCGGACGCTGCCAACGCCGCCGCCGCGCAGGCGCTGGCCGACCAGACCGATGCCGTGGCACTCACGCAGGCTGCCGATGTGGCTGCGGCAGCGGCGCTGGCGGCGGCGCAGACGGCCGACCTGACCGACGCCAACGCCCTGCACCTGGCAGCCGATGCGGCCGCAGCGGCAGCCCTGCAAGCGCAGGCGCAGGCCGACCTGACGGACGCAAATTCGCTGACGCTGGCGGCGAACGCCGATGCTGCGGCGGCAGCGGCAGCCCAGGCCCAGGCCGACCTGACCGATGCAAGCCAGCTGTTCGTGCTGAGCCAGAACGCCCTGCACAATCCGCTGACGGTGGCTGACTTCAGCACCGGACTGCCTGCCGCCGGCGGCGATGTGATCGACATGTCCGCCATCGCCGACCTGACGGCATCGGTGGCCGTGGGCGTCAACCTGGGCACGGACTTTGGCGCCGACAACCTGTTCATCTTCGACGGCACGTCCGTGTCGATCGGCGCGGCGGCCAGCGCCATCGCGGCCGACAACAGCGTCTTGTCGGGACAGGGCTACATCGTCATCGCCGATGCGCAAAACAGCGGCGCCGTGACCGTGTATCACTCGAGTGACCTGAGCAACGCCAACGCCATCGACACGGCGCTGGTGCTGCTGAGTGGCGTGAACATCACGCAACTGACGGCGGCCAACTTCGTCGTCTGAAGCAGCCCCCCACGCCAGGCACTGCGCCAGGCACGGCAGCGGGAGCGCAGAGCAGCGCGCTCCCGCCACACCTTGAAATGCGTCAGGCCTAGTGCCGGAAAAATACGGGATGAGATTACGCGCTTTCCCAGCATTCTCCTCACTGCCATGCATCGCAGCCTTGCTGGCGGCCGTGGCCATGGCAGCGGCCCCCTGTTTCGCCGGCGCCCAGGGCGCCACCGCCTGGAGCTTCGACCAGGTCTTGCAGCAGGCACTGCAAAGCCATCCGTCCGTCCAGGGCAAGCGTTCGGCGCAGGCGGCCGCGCGCGCCGAACTCGATGGCGCGCAGTGGCAACGCTTCCCCAGCCTCTCGGCCGAAGTCCCCACAGGTTCCCGGGAAACGGGCGGCGTGGTGCGCATCGAGCAGCCGCTGTGGAGCGGCGGGCGCATCGACGCCGGCATCGATGCCGCCGGCAGCCGGGTCGATGCGGCCGGCGCCGCCATCGAGGAAGAACGCCTGGCCCTGTCCCTGCGCGTGATTGCCGCCTACACCGAGGCGCTGCGCCAGACGGCCCGCGTGCGCTCGGCCGGGGAAGGCTTGCTGGAGCACCAGCGCCTGCTGGACATGATCAAGCGCCGCGTGGTGCAGTCGGTCAGTTCGCAGACGGACCAGCGCCTGGCAGAATCGCGCACCTACCAGGCGGCCAACGATGTGTCGAATGCGCGCCAGGCGCTGGAAAACGCGCTGGCGCAGCTGTCGCAACTGGCCGGCAAGCCGGTGCGCCTCGTCAGCGCCACCGGCATCGGCGTGGGCGAACCCTTGCCCGACGCCAGCCTGGAACGGGTCATGCGCCAGGCCATCGATTACTCGCCCACCCTGCAGCGCCTCGATTTCGAGGCGCAGGCAGCCGATTCCGAGATCACCCTGCAGCGCTCGGCCTACATGCCGAAGGTGGTACTGCGCATGGAAAAGCCCACGGGCGGCATCAATGCCGACAACCGCACGCGCGCCATGCTGGTGCTGCAGGCGCAGCCGGGCGCCGGCCTGTCGGCCAAGGCTGGCGTGGACGCCGCCGTGGCCCGGCGCGAAGGCGCGCGCGCCGCGCACGATGCGGCCGAGCGCGAGGTGCGCGAGCGTTTCACGCTGGACTGGAACGAAGCCGAAGCGAGCCGCCAGCGCCTGGGCAATGCGGGCGAGGCCAGCACTACCTCGACGCAGGTATTCGAATCGTATGCGCGCCAGTACGTGATCGGCCGCAAGAGCTGGAACGACGTGCTCAACGCCGTGCGCGAAGCGACCCAGGCGCAGTTTTCACTGGAAGACACGCGCGCGCAGGCGATTGCCGCCAGCCTGCGCCTGGCCGCGCAGACGGGCACCCTGGCCGGACGCACGGCGCCGGCTGGCCTGGCGCGCGCGAATTGACAGCGACATGATGCAAACAGGAGACAGCGTGGATACCTCCATCAAACATGGCTTGCTGACATTGATCGAGCGGGCCGCCCGCCTGACGGGCCAGCACGTCGCTAGGGCGCGCCTGGCCGACTTGCAGCGCCAGCTCGATGACGTCGACGACAACGGCACACCCGGCGCGGTATTGACCACCATCTGGCAGGCGGCCGGGCTGGACGGCGCGGCGCGCCAGTTGCACGAGCCGACGCCGGGCGAACTGCCGTTCGCCGTGTATAGCGCCAGCACGGGCTGGGGCTTGCTGCAATCGCGCGGCGCCGATGGTGCCTGGCGCGGCGAAGGCGTCGACGGGCGCTCCTTGCAACTGCTCTCGCTGGCCGGCCTGGCTTGCGTGGGCTTGCCACGCCGCAGTGAGAAAAGCGGCACCCGCCCCGGCGCCCTGGGCCTGGTGCGCAACGCCCTGTGGCTGAAGAAAGGCGTATTTGTCGACGCCGTGCTGGCCACCGCACTGGTAACCCTGCTGACCATGGCCACCTCGCTGTTTTCCATGCAGGTGTACGACCGCGTCATCCCGAACCAGAGTTTCAGCACCCTGTGGGTGCTGGTGGTGGGCGTGGCCCTGTCGATCGGCCTGGAATTTCTCCTCAAGCAGGTGCGCAGCCGCATCGTCGACCACTCGTGCAATGACGTCGACCATGAACTGTCCGAGTGGTTTTTCCAGCGCATGCTGGGCATCCGCATGGAAGCGCGCCCGGCCTCAGTGGGCACCCTGGCGGCGCAGGTGAAAGGCTTTGAAATGGTGCGCGGCGTGCTCACCTCGACGTCGCTGTTCGTGCTGACGGACGTGCCTTTCGCCCTGATTTTCCTGGCCATGATCACCATCATCGGCGGCTGGCTCGTGGTGGTGCCGCTGGTGGCACTGCCGCTGGCCCTGGTGTGCGGCCTGATGTTCCAGCGGGCCATCCAGAACCATACGCGCAAGAACCTCAACGCCAGCAACCGCAAGGCGGGCTTGCTGGTGGAAGCCGTCGATGGCGTCGAAACGCTCAAGGGCAGCAGCGCTGAATGGATGATGCAGGCGCGCTGGGCCGACCTGGTGGCCGAGAGCAGCCACGCCGAACAGAATATCCGCGACTACGCAGCCCTGTCACAAAACATCACGGCCGCCTTCCAGCAGCTGACCAACGTGGCGCTGATCTCCATGGGCGCGTGGTTCGTGGCGGAAAACCAGATGACCATGGGCGCCCTGATGGCGTGCACCATCATCAGCAACCGCGCCCTGATGCCCATCGTGCAGCTGCCCGCCGTGATGGTGCAATGGGCGCATGCGCGCGCCTCGATCGATGGCCTGGAACAGGTCATCAGCCTGCCCAACGAGGCCGACAACGCGCAGTTCGCGCTGACGCCGCGCAGCCTCGATACGGGCGTGCGCTTCGAACGCATCCGTTTTACGTATGGCGGCGCGCAAAAGGTGGCGCTGGAAGTGGAAAACCTGGCCATCCGCCCCGGCGAACGGGTCGGCCTGGTCGGCGCCATCGGCTCGGGCAAGAGCACCTTGCTGAAACTGGCCTCGGGCCTGTACCAGCCGGCCGAAGGCAAGACCTATCTGGGCGACGTCGACATGGCCTTGCTGGCACCGGCCGTGGTGCGCGAAATGGTCGGCTACCTGCCGCAGGAAACGCGGCTGTTCAGCGGCAGCCTGCGCGACAACCTGCTGCTGGGACTGGCCGATCCGGGCGAGGAAGCGATACTGGCGGCGGCCAGGCGCACGGGCTTGATCGAGCTGATACTGGGCCAGCCACGGGGGCTGGCGCTGGCCATCACCGAGGGCGGACGCGGCGTCTCGGGCGGCCAGAGGCAACTGATCGCCGTCACGCGCCTGTTGCTGGCCAAGCCGCGCATCTGGCTGCTCGACGAACCGACGGGCGCCATGGATGCAAAAACGGAATCTCGCATCGTGGGGCTATTGGGTGAACTGGCGGCCGAAGGCGTGACCATGGTCGCCACCACGCACAAGAACGCCCTGCTGCCCCTGCTCGACCGCCTGGTGGTGCTGCAGGCGGGACGGGTGCTGCTCGACGGCCCGCGCGATGCCGTGCTGGCCAAGCTGTCGGGCAAGCCGCAGGCCGTGCCTGCGCCAGTGGCGCAAGGAGCAGTCGCATGAAACTGGCCAAGGTCGAAACGCGGGAAGAAGCGAAACGGGGCCGCCTGCTGATCTGGAGCTGCACGGCCGCGCTGGCGGGCGTGATCGCCTGGGCGTCGTGGGCGGAGCTGGACCAGGTGACGCGCGCCAACGGCCAAGTGATCGCCAGTTCGCGCAACCAGATCATCCAGGTGGCCGATGGCGGCGTGCTGGCCGAACTGCGCGTGCATGAAGGCAGCGTGGTGAAAAAGGGCGAACTGCTGGCGCGCTTCGACCGCACGCGGGCCGAAACGAGCTACCTGGAAAGCACGGCCAAGGCGGCCGGACTGAAGGCGGCCGTGGCGCGCCTGCAGGCGGAAGTATTTGGCGGCGCGCCGAAGTTCCCGCCCGAACTGCAGGCGTTTCCTGAATTTCGCGCCAACCAGCTTGCCCTGTTCAGCAAGCGCCAGGGCGCCGTGCAGGCCGAGGTGAGCTCGCTGGACAGCGCCATGAAGCTGATCAAGGAAGAACTGGACATGAATCTGCCGCTGCTGGAAACGGGCGACGTGAGCCGCGCCGAGGTGCTGAAACTGCGGCGCCAAGTGGTCGACATCCAGGCGCAGATCACCAACCGGCGCAACAAATACCTGCAGGATAGCCAGACGGACCTGGTAAAAGCCCAGGAAGACCTGGCCGGCGTGCTGCAAACGGTGACGCAGCGCAAGGAACAGCTGGGCTCGACGGACATTTACGCCCCAACCGACGGCATCGTGCGCAATGTGCGGCTCACCACCCTGGGCGGCGTGGCCAAGCCGGGCGAGGAAATCCTGCAAATCGTGCCCACGGACGATGACCTGATCATCGAGGCAAAAGTCAAACCGGCCGACATCGCCTTCATCAAGCCCGGCCTGCCGACGGCCGTGAAGCTGGACGCCTACGACTACGGCATTTACGGGCGTTTGCGCGGCACCGTCAGCTACATCAGCGCCGACACTTTAAGTGAAGACAACAAGGGCAACGAGCAGCCGTACTACCGCGTGCAGATCAAGACCAGCGGGCGCAAGCTGATGGGCAAGAACGGCGAGCCGATTCTGATCCAGCCCGGCATGACGGCCACCGTGGAAATCAACACGGGACGCAAGACGGTCTTGCGCTACCTGACGAAACCGATCACCAAGACGTTTTCAGAGTCGCTGGGGGAACGCTGACGCAGCGTGCTTTTAGCCGGCAGGCTTCAAGCGGCCAATGACGCTCGCCACCTTGGCGGTAATCATGTCGACCGCAGGGCCGTTGGCGCCATGCGGCAAAATGACATCGGCATTGCGCTTGGTCGGCTCGATGAATTGCTTGTGCATCGGGCGCACTGTTTCCAGATACTGCTCGATGACGCTTTCCACCGAACGGCCGCGTTCCGTGATATCGCGTTGCATGCGGCGGATGAAGCGCACGTCGGAAGCCGTATCGACAAAGATCTTCAGCGACATCATGTCGCGCAAGTCTTCGTCATACAAGGCAAACAGGCCTTCGATCACGATCACCGGGGCCGGCTTGACTGGAATGGTCCTGCTGGAGCGATTGTGCAGCGTGAAGTCGTACTCGGGCATCTCGATCGCCTCGCCGTTGCGCAAGGCCTGGATGTGCTGTACCAGCAATGGCCATTCGAACGCCTGCGGATGATCGTAATTTTGCTGGCGGCGAACTTCAGGGGTGAGGTGCGTCTGGTCGCAGTAGTAATCGTCCTGCATCACGACCGAGACCATGTCGGCGCCAAACGACGCCAGCACCTGCTGTGATACGGTGGACTTGCCACTGCCGCTTCCGCCAGCGACACCAATGATAAACGGTTGGAAAGAAATCTTATTCATGCCGAATGATACCGGAAACGCGAACGAACTGACAGGGAGCGGCTGAGGAGCCGGGCCTGTCAAGCGCCATGCACCAGCCGCGCATACAGCTCGGCCACCCGCTCGGCCGTGATGCCGTCGCGCTGTTCGATCGCCAGCGGATGCTCGGTCGGCTCCAGCTCGAGGAATGGGCGCACGCCATCGTCGCGCAGGTGCACGCGGGTTTTCAGATTCAGTGTGGCCGGATAGACGGGCAGCTGCGTGCTGAGCCAGCCGAAGAAGGGACCGATGTGCGCGCGCTTGGCTGCATTGAAACAGGCGTCCCACGCATCGAAGCTCTCGCCGCTAAGCGACACCCACACGCCCCAGCTGAACGGTTCTTCAACGCCATGCACGGGGATGTCGATGGTGGCGCGCACGAAGCAGTACGCTTCATCGACGATGCAAGCGTCGCTGTCGAGCTGGCAGCGCGCTTCGCGCTCGGCGGGCGCCATCTGCTCAATCAGCCACGGCGCATCGGCGCCGAAGCTGGGCATGCCCGTGTGGGTCTCGCCGCAGGAGCGGCACAGGAAGGAAAAACTCACGCGCGGATACCGCCTTACTCGAACTGCTTGCGGAACGCTTCGAACTGCGCCGCCAGGCCATCGAAATCGCTGCGCAATTGCAGCACTTCCTGTTCCAGCTGGGCCACGCGGCTGCCCTGCTGCGGCGCGCTGACGGCGCCGGCAAAACCGGCCGCCGTCTCGAACTGCGCCAGCGCTTCCTCGCCGCCCAGCAAGTGGCCGTAGCGCGGTTCCTTGGCGCCGGGGGCCACCATCAGCTTGGCCACCAGCGGCGGGTATTTGTCGATCAGGAACTGCAGGCCGGATTCGACTTCCGCCACGGACTTGAATTCATGCACGCGGCCACTGCGGCTGCGGATCTCGCCAGCCGTCTGCAAGCCGCGCAGCATCAAAATCGTCAGGATAGCCAGCTTGTCTTGTTCCAGCGACCACTTGATACGCATACGGTGCTCGTACTTGGCGACGCGCGCGCCCGCCTGCGTGATGCCGTTGACGAATTTGCGCTGCATCAGGCGCTGCAGCACGTCGTACACGGTTTCCTCGGACAGGGCCATGACCGGGTCGCGGCTGGACAACTGGTTGCAGCCGTTCGTCAGGGCATTCAAGGACAGCGGATAGCTGTCCGGCGTCAGCGCTTCTTTTTCGGCCAGCACGGCCAGCACGCGGATCTCGAAGGGGTCGAGCAGATTCGGATTGTCAGTGCTTTTTTCGCCTGCCGTCACATCAGTGTTCATGCCTATATCCTTAATCAACCAGCTTGTTCATTTTCTCGGAATCGAATTTATCACACTCAGGCACTGCCTGGCAGCAGATGCCCGCCGCCTTCAGGGTGGCGAGGATGGTTTCGATGCGCTCTTCCTGCGCCACCGCATGCGTGATCAGCCCCTGCAAGGCTTTCGACAGCGGATCGTCGCCGTTCGGCGTCACGCCATACGCGGCAAACAAATGCGCCGTGCTGCCTTCGCGCAAGGCGCTGACATCCTTTTGCACGATGTGCGCCGGGTTGCCCACGGCGGTGGCACCGGATGGCACGGGTTTCAACAGCACGGCGTTCGAGCCCACCTTGGCATACTCGCCCACGGTGAAGCTGCCCAGCACCTGTGCGCCGGCGCCGACGATGACGCCACGCTCCAGGGTCGGATGGCGCTTGGTGCCGCTGTGCAGCGAGGTGCCGCCCAGGGTCACGCCCTGGTAGATGGTGCAATCGTCGCCGACGACGGCCGTCTCGCCGATCACCACGCCGAAACCGTGGTCGATGAAGACGCGCCGACCGATGACCGCGCCCGGATGGATCTCGATGCCCGTGATGATGCGGGCGATATACGAAATGAAGCGCCCCACCCACTTCATGTGCCGCCTCCAGCACCAGTGCGCCCAGCCATGCATGACGATCGCGTGCAGGCCCGGATAGCAGGTCAGCACCTCCCAGCCATTGCGGGCGGCGGGGTCACGTTCGATGATGCTGTTGATGTCTTCGCGCAGGTGGTGGAACATAATGGAAACGGATAAGGTGGAACGCAAATGGTAGCGTATTCGGCGGCGTGCTGCCGGAGAGGCAGATAAACAACCGCCGCCTCAAGGGCGGCGGCTGATTTTTTTGGAAGCACTACAAAACGGTCAGGACGTTTTTATGCTTCCAGGGCGATGCGCTGGCGGCGGGCTTCGTACAGACAGACACCGGAAGCGACCGACACGTTCAGGCTCTCGACGGAGCCGAACATCGGGATGCTGACGAGGATGTCGCAGGTGTCGCGCGTCAAACGGCGCATGCCTTCGCCTTCGGAACCCATGACGAGGGCCGTCGGGCCCGTGAAATCGGCTTCGTACAAGCCTTTTTCGCCGTCGTCCGACGTGCCGATCAGCCAGATGCCGCGCTCTTTCAGTTCACGCATGGTACGCGCCAGGTTCGTCACGGTGATGTAAGGGACGGTTTCGGCGGCGCCGCTGGCGACCTTGGCGGCCGTGGCGTTGAGGCCCACGGCGCGGTCCTTCGGCACGATCACGGCATGTGCGCCGACGCCGTCGGCCACGCGCAGGCAGGCGCCCAGGTTATGCGGATCGGTGATGCCGTCGAGTATCAACAGCAGCGGCGGGCCATCGATGGCGTCCAGCAGCTCATCGAGATTGCGCGCCAGCGACAGCTGCGAGGCAAAGGCAATCACGCCCTGGTGGCGGCGCGTGCCGACGATCTTGTCCAGACGCGACGAGTCGACCGGCATGACGCGCACGTTGGCCGCCTTGGCGGCGGCGATCATGTCCTTCATGCGGCCGTCGACGCGGCTGGCATCGACGAAAATTTCTTCCACGGACGACGCTTCATGACGCAAACGCGAGGTGACGGCGTGGAAGCCGAAAATCATTTTATTCTTCATTTGTTATCGCTTCTTTTAACGCTTGCTTTTGCTTGTTTTTGATACAGTTTTTGCTGCACGTGGTGCCGCCGCAGCGGGTGCCGCGGCTGGTTTCTTGCTGCGCTTCGGCGCAGCGGCCTTCGGGGCTGCCGCCTTCGGGGCTTCCTTCACGGCTGCCCTGGCGGCAGGCTTGGCTTGCGCCTTGGCGCCATTGGAGCGGCCGCCTGAACCATTGCCAGCCTTGCCACTGGCCTTGATCTCATGGCGCTGCTCGGTCGCGGGACCGGGCTTGACCATGGATTTCTTGTCGCCCTTGCGCTTGCCGCCGCCGTTTGGTTTGGCCGGCGCTTCTTCGCCCGCCAGTTCCGCATCGGTGACCAGGCGCAGGTCGATCTTGCGCGTTTCCAGGTCGACACGCGCCACTTGCACCGTCAAACGGTCGGTCAGCTGGTAGCGCTTGCCCGTGCGTTCGCCGCGCAGTTCGTGGCGCGCATCGTCATACTGGAAGTAGTCGGTACCCAGCTCGGTGACGTGCACCAGGCCTTCGACAAACAGGGTGTCGAGCTGCACGAACACGCCGAAAGTGGTCACGCCGGTGATGGTGCCGGTAAATTCCTCGCCCAATTTATCTTGCATGAAGTAACACTTCAGCCACGCTTCCACGTCGCGCGACGCTTCGTCGGCGCGGCGTTCGTTGGCCGAGCAGTGCACGCCCAGCGCGTCCCAGATGGTCAGGTCCGTCTTTTTCGGCTTGCCGTCGGCCTTGTCCTTGGCTTGCTGCTTGCGCGTGGCGTTCGACACGTTGGTGTTCAACACGACTTTATCGGACAGCTTCGGCTCGTATTTCTTGCCTTGCAAAATAGCCTTGATGGCGCGATGCGTCAGCAAGTCGGGATAGCGGCGGATCGGGCTGGTGAAGTGGGCGTAGGCCTCGTAGGCCAGGCCGAAGTGGCCGATATTGTCCGGGCTGTAGACGGCTTGCTGCATCGAGCGCAGCAGCATCGTTTGCAGCAGGGCTGCGTCGGGACGCAGCTTGATCTGCTGCATCAGGGTCTGGTAATCCGACGCCGATGGCGTGTCGCCGCCCGTCAGGTTCAGGCCCACTTGCTTGAGGAAGGTGCGCACTTGCGTGAGCTTTTCCTTGGTCGGGCTGGCATGGATGCGGTAAGTACCCGGATGCTTGTTGCGCAGCAACAAGTCGGCCGCGCAAACGTTGGCCGCCAGCATGCACTCTTCGATAATCTTGTGCGCTTCATTGCGCGTGCGGGGAATGATCTTTTCGATCTTGCCAGCCGTATTGCAGACGATATACGTTTCCGTCGTCTCGAAATCGATGGCGCCCCGCTCCGTGCGTGCTTTCAGCAAGGCGCGGTAGACGGCTTCCAGATTCTGCAGGTGCGGCAAGATGTCCGCGCGGCGCGCCGCTTCGGGTCCCTTGGTATTGCCCAATACGGCAGCGACTTCGTCATACGTAAGGCGCGCGGCCGAATGGATCACGGCAGGGTAGAACTGGTAAGCCTTGAGTTCACCCTTGTCGCTGACGACGGCGTCGCAGACGAGGGTCAGACGGTCGACGGCCGGGTTCAGCGAGCACAGGCCATTCGACAGCTTTTCCGGCAGCATCGGGATCACGCGGCGCGGGAAGTACACGGACGTGCTGCGTTCGAGCGCGTCGACATCGAGCGCGTCGTTCGGCTTTACGTAATGGCTGACGTCGGCAATCGCGACGATAAGGCGGAAGCAGTTGGCGCGGCCGATCTTGACAGGTTCGCAATACACGGCATCGTCAAAATCGCGTGCGTCTTCACCATCGATGGTGACGAGCGGCACGTCGCGCAGGTCGACACGGTCTTTCAGGTCGGCCTCGCGCACCTCGAACGGCAGTTTTTCAGCTTGCTTGAGGGCAGCGGCGGAGAAGATGTGCGGCACGTTGAATTTGCGCACGGCAATTTCAATTTCCATGCCGGGATCATCGAGCGCACCGAGCACTTCGACGATCTTGCCGACCGGCTGCTTGAAGCGCATCGGTTGCTCGGTCAGCTCGACGCTGACGATCTGGCCAGCCTTCGCCTTGCCCACCGAACCGGTCACCAGGATATCCTGGCCGATGCGCTGGTCTTCGGGCGCCACCACCCAGGTACCGTTTTCCTGGATCAGGCGGCCGATGACGTGGGTATTGGCGCGGTAGGTGACTTCCACGATCGTGCCTTCCGGGCGGCCGCGGCGGTCCGTGCCGACGATGCGGGCCATGACCTTGTCGCCATGCAGTACTTTCTGCATTTCTTTCTCAGGCAGGAACAGGTCGGCGCTGGCGTCGTCGGGAATGACAAAGCCGAAGCCATCGCGGTGGCTGGTGACGCGACCGGCGACAAGCGCGCTCTGGTCTGCCAGGCTGAACACACCGCTGGCGTCAGACTTCAGCTGGCCGTCGCGCTCCATCGCCTTCAGGCGACGGACCAGGACATCCATGGAATCGGCATGCACTTGCAGCGTTTTCCCGAGAGACTGCGGGTCGAGAGGCGCGTTGACGCTGCGGAATATGCCGAGAATGTCCTCCCGGCTGGGGATGGTGTGGGTATTTTGGCTCAAAAGTATTTCTATAGTTGTTATTGACAGTGATCAAACGGAAGACAAAGACCGATGACATCACCGTCAATATTGACACGGTGATGTCCGGTAGTGTACCGGAGGACGCCTTGGTTTGCCTAACGGAGAGCGTAGCGGAAACCGAACAAGTGCCCAGCCGGTGAGAAAAAGGAGAAAAGCTGCGCAATGCCTTTGACTTCGGCAAATATTGCTCTATAATCTCTGTCTCTTGCAGCGGCAAACCTTCACGGGAATGCTGTTACAGGAAAGCGGTACAGGGTTGATGTGCAGTATGGAGCGAAAGCTCATCTGGCGCAAAACTCTTCAAGTCGCTATAATAGCAGAATTGTTGTGAAGTTATTTTTCAACAAGTAGTAGAGCAGCATCAGTGCCCACGTGGCGGAATTGGTAGACGCGCATGGTTCAGGTCCATGTGCCTTCGGGTGTAGGGGTTCGAGTCCCTTCGTGGGCACCACCAGCAACAAGTTGTTGATTGTTGTGATCCGCAGTAAAGTAGCAAGGCAGTATCGCAGTTAGCAGCACAATGCCCACGTGGCGGAATTGGTAGACGCGCATGGTTCAGGTCCATGTGCCTTCGGGTGTAGGGGTTCGAGTCCCTTCGTGGGCACCATTACCTCATTCGCAAAAAAGCCGCAAACTTTCACAAGTTTGCGGCTTTTTTCATTCCAGAATGCCGCGCGCCGCTCGGCTTCCCTCGCCGGCGGCGCCCTGCCCTTATTTGGCCAGCGCCTCCTTCACGGCGTCAAACAGGCGCGTCGTCGGACGACCAATCAGCGCACTCAATTGCCGGCCATTGTCTTCCAGGCCGCCCTTGGCCGCGCCCGCATCGGAATCTGCCAGCAGACCGGCAAAGCCTTCCGGCACGCCGACGCTCACCAGCGCCGCCTGGAAGTTCGCCTGCGGCAAATCCTGATACACAATCGCCTTGCCGGACTGGCGCGCCACTTCGGCTGCGTACTCGGTCAGGCTAAAGCCTTGGTCGCCGGCCAGCTCATAGATGGCTTGCGGCTGCCCGGCTGTCAGGACAGCGGCGGCGGCCGCTGCGTAATCGGCGCGCGCAGCCGACGAGAAGCGCCCGTCTTGCGCCGCGCCCAGCACGACGCCATGCTCAAGCACGGGCGCCAGGTGTTCCGTATGGTTTTCCAGATACCAGCCGTTGCGCAGGAAAGTGTACGGCAGGCCGGACGCGCGGATGGCAGCTTCCGTGGTCACGTGCTCGGCGGCCAGGCCCAGCGGCGACGTGTCGGCGCGCAAGACACTGGTATACGCCAGCAGGGACACGCCGGCCCGCTTGGCAGCATCGATGACATTCTGGTGCTGCTGCGCGCGCTGCCCCACTTCGCTCGATGAAATCAGCAGAATCTTCGTTGCGCCCTTGAACGCCGCGTCGAGGCTGGCGCCATCGTTGTAATCGGCCTGGCGCACGTGCACGCCCAATGCAGCCAGTTCGGCCGCCTTGGCCGGATTGCGCACGGCGGCGATGATGCTGGCTGCGGGTACGGATGTGAGCAGGCTGGCGATGACGTGCTGGCCCAGATTGCCTGTGGCGCCGGTGATGACGATCATGATTTCTCCTTGGAGGGTGAGGTGTAAAACCCTATAATAGGACTATTACTTACTTATTGTAAGTACGTACCTTTTGGTAAGTATGAATTAACACTAGAACAATGAAGGCCAACTATCATGTCCACAGACACTCCCGGCGCCAGCCTGCGCGCCGCCCTCGACCGGCAAAACCAGGGGGCACACCTGCTGGCGGCCGCCTGCCCGTCGCGCGCCGTGCTCAGCCACCTGACCAGCCGCTGGGCCGTGCTGGTGCTGGTGCTGCTGCTGAGCGGCAAGCGGCGTTTCAGCGAACTGCGCCGCGAAGTGGGCGGCGTCAGCGAAAAAATGCTGGCGCAAACCCTGGAAGCGCTGGCGGGCGACGGCTTCGTGCTGCGCCAGGCCTACCTGGTGATACCGCCCAAGGTGGAATACAGCCTCACGCCACTGGGACGCGAGGCGGCCGAACGCCTGGCCGTGCTGGTAGACTGGATCGAGGATAATTACCCGCGTATCGAACACGCGCGTGCCGAGCTGGCGACGGTGCAGGAGGCGAAAAACGCCGCCTGAATGCGTGCTGCGACCTTTGCTTTTGGTCATCAAGAATTATCGTTTACTCCTACTTGCCTTGATGTAATACTAGGCCCATGAAACGCGTAAGGGCGCGACACCATGAACCAGTTGATTTCTTCCATCAGCGACCGGGCCAATGTGCTGCTGGTCAGCAATTCGCCGAACGATGTGCGCGAACTGCTGTATGTGCTGGACCGGCATAATCTGGGCACGGGACTGGCGGGCGATATCGACAAAGGCGTGGAACTGGCGGCCGGCGGCACGGACCTGATCCTGCTCGACGCGGCCCTGGCAGGCACGAATATCGGCGCCACCTGCATGCGTCTGCGCAATGCGGGCGGACGCCACGGCGTGCCCCTGCTGCTGATGTCGGCCACCCCCAGCGCCGAGGAACAGGGCCGCAGCGTGGGCGCTGGCGCTTCCGATTACATCAAGATGCCCTTCAACGCGCGCGATGTGGCGGAAAAAATCCTCATGGAACTGGCGCTGCACAAGGCCGAGGCACCCGCGCCGCGTGCCGCCACGCCACCGCGCCCCCTGCATCCGCAAACGCTGGAAGTCAATTACCATTCCATCCTCGCCGGTTCGCCCGATGCCGTGCTGCTGTTCGATATCGACAACCGCCTGCTGATCGACGCCAACCACCTGGCCGAAGAATTGTTCGGCCTGCCGCTGGCCGAACTGCTGCAAGGCGGCATGGAACCGCTGTTTCCCGAGCATCAGGGCGATGGGCGCGCCTCGCCGCCACTGCTGGAAGAAAAGATCCGCGATACCTTGCAAGGCAAGATCGTCGTCTTTGGCGCCAGCTGTTGCCACCGCGACAGCCACCCGATCGCCTGCGAAATCAGGCTGATGCGCCTGTCCGTGCCGGGCCGCCAGCTCGTGCATGCGCGCATCATCGATTTGACCGAACGCAATCTCGCCGAAGCGATGCGCGCGGGCCAGAGCGCCCTGCTGGAAATGGTCGCCAAGGGCGCTCCCCTGACCCCCACCCTGAACCAGTTGCTGCTGCTGATCGAAGGCCAGTCGCGCGGCGTGGTCTGCTCCATCATGCTGCTCGACGACGACGGCATCCGCATGCACAGCGCGGCCGGCCCCAGCCTGCCGCCCGAGTACATGGCCCTGCTCGAAGGCGTGGCCATCGGTCCCGGCGTGGGGTCTTGCGGCACCGCCATGTTCCTGCGCGAACCGGTGGTGGTCGCCGACATCATGCACGACCCGCTATGGGCGCCCTACCGCGAGCTGGCGGCGCCGTTCGGCTTGCGCGCCTGCTGGTCGCGCCCCATCTTCGGCCAGGATGGCGCCGTGCTCGGCTCCTTCGCCATGTACTACCGCGAGGTGCGCAAGCCCGATGCGCGCGACCTGGAACTGATCGACACGGCCACCGACCTGGCCGGCATCGCCATCGGCCGCATGCGTCACGAACGCGAGTTGCAGCGCCACCGCGCCCACCTGGAAGATCTGGTGGCCGAACGCACGGCGGCCCTGACGCTGGCCAACGCGCACTCGGAACAGACGAACCGCGAATTGGCCGCCGCGCTGGAAAACCTGTCCATCACGCAGGAAGAACTGGTGCGCCGCGACAAGCTGGCCGCGCTCGGCGCGCTGGTGGCCGGCATCGCGCATGAACTCAATACGCCGATCGGCAACGGCCTGGTAGTGGCCACCACCATGGCCGAACGCACGCGCGAAATCCAGGCCAGCCTCCTCGCTGGCCTGCGCCGCTCGGAACTGGAGGCCTACCTGACCCAGGCCGGCGAGGCGGACGCCATCATGCTGCGCAACCTGCAGCGCGCCGCCGACCTGGTCTCGAGCTTCAAGCAGATCGCCGTCGACCGCGCCAGCTCGCAGCGCCGCCACTTCCTGCTGCGCCAGTTCATCGCCGAACTGATGCTGCCCCTGTCCACGCCGCTCAAGGCCGCCGGCCTGAGCCTGACACAGGACGTGCCGGACGACCTTGCCATGGACAGCTATCCAGGTCCGCTGGGCCAGGTGCTGAGCAACCTGCTGGAAAACTGCCTGCGCCATGCCTTCGAGGGCTGCAACGGCGGCAATATCGCCATCAGGGCGCGCGGCAGCGACGATGGGAAGACGGTCACCATATCCATCGCGGACACGGGCGTGGGCATCGCCGACGACGACCTCTTGCATGTCTACGACCCCTTCTTCACGACCAAGCTCGGCTCCGGTGGCTCGGGCCTGGGCCTGCACGTGGCGCACAACATCGTCACGGGCGTGCTGGGCGGCCATATCGACGCCACCAGCAGCACCGGTGCCGCCAGCGGCACCACTTTCACCCTGCAGCTGCCCGCCACGGCGCCGCAATCGCCCGCCCCCTGACGCGCAGGCGCGCTACAATGCCAGCAGGCTTTTCTTTTGGAGCACTTATGAAATACCTGATCGCCACGGCCCTGCTGCTTGCTTGCGCTTGCGCAACGGCCGGACCTGCCCCCTGGTACCAATGGCGCAGCAAGATCGACGGCACCCTGGCGTGCGCCCAATCCACCCTGGGATTTGGCTGGGAACTGGCCTCGGGGCCTTATAAAGATAGCCGTTGCGAAAAACCGGCGCTTGTTAAATAATGAGGCCATGACCACACGGGGCACCGGCTTGAGATCAAGCGATGGCAATGCGGCGTCGAAAGAGTATGGAACGATAAGAACGTATCTATTCAAACCGAGGAGACCACATGTTTACGAATCCCGAACAATTCGCATCGGCCACCAAGGCCCTGTTTGAATTCCAGCTGATGACCTTCAACAGTCTCACCTCCAAGGCCGTGCAGGGCGTGGAACAGGTGCTGGCCCTGAACATGGCCACCGCCAAGTCCGGCATCGAGGATGGCCTTGCCGCCGGCAAGGAAATCAGCCAGGCCAAGGATCCGAAAGCCGCCATGGCAGCCGCTGCCGCCCAGCTGCAACCGGGCGTGGCTGGCGCAAAAGCGTATAAACAGCAACTCGACGACATCATCAAGGAAATCCACACGGAATTCACCACGGCCGCGCAAGCCCACGTGGCCGAAGCGAAAAGCAATTTGAGCGCCCTGATCTATGACGTCACGAAAAACGTGCCGCCAGGCTCGGAAAACGCCGTGGCGATCGTCAAGGCCGCCATCGACAATGCCTTCCTCGGCTACGAGCAAGTCACCAAGGCCACGCAACAGGCCGTCAAGACCGTAGAAGAGCAGATTGCCAAGGCCAGCGCGCAAGTGGCACAGGCCACGGAAAAGGCCACGGCCGGCGCACAAGCTGCGGCTGAAAAGGCGGCGCCTGCGGCCAAGCCGAAGGCGACCAAGAAGTAAGTTCGCAACTATCGGGACCTGATTCCTCAGGTTCCGATAGGCATGATCCGGTACGCGCAGCGCCTTCCCCCTTCCAGCAGATATTCGCTGCGTTCCACCGTGCAATCGTTCCCCAATACCCGCTGAAAGATGGCCAGCTCCGCGCGGCAGAAATTCTGGCATGCCGTGGCCGCCGCGCAAATCGGGCAATGGTTTTCCACCAGCAGCACACTGCCATCGTCCTGCGGCTCCGCATGGGCCATGTAACCCTCGCCATCGCGTGCCCGCGCCAGGCTATCGACTCTTTGCGCCAGCGCAAGTTGCGGATCGACCAGCTTGGCATAGGCGGCTTCGCTGCTGCGCTCGCGCGCACCGATCAATTTATCCAGGCCCTCGTCGCCGAAAAGCGTTTTCACCTGCGTAATCAATTCCAAGGTCAGGTCGGCATGGCGGTCGGGAAAGCGCGCATGGCCCTCCCGCGTCAGCGCCCAGCGCCGCGATGGGCGCCCTACCTTGTCGGCCACATCCTCGAACGCCACCAGGCCACGCTCCAGCGCCGCTTCCAGCTGGCGCCGCGCGCCCATGGACGTCATATCGAGCAAGGCCGCCAGTTGCTGCGCCGTCTGCGGCCCGCGCATCTTCAGCAGGAACAGGGTCTGCCCGGACATGCCCCCGCTCATGCCCGCGCCTTGGCGTCTACGGCGCCGTCCAGCTGCCGGCGCCAGGCGGCCATGCGCCAGGCGGCCCAGGCGGCGGACACGGCGCCGGCGACAAGGATCAGGCGCGTGTCGATCAGGGTCAGCACGGAGCCGCTCAAGGCCACGACGATGTTGGCGATGCAAAAGGTGGTGGCCAGTAAACCCATCACGGCGCCCTGACCGTGCGCGCTGAAGCGTTCGGCACACCAGCCCTGTATCACCGTGTTGTACAAGGCATTAGGAATGCCGAACAGCACGATGGCGGCGATAC
This sequence comes from Janthinobacterium sp. UMAB-56, assembly GCF_900095265.1. Taxonomy (GTDB): domain Bacteria; phylum Pseudomonadota; class Gammaproteobacteria; order Burkholderiales; family Burkholderiaceae_D; genus Janthinobacterium. The sequence goes on from NZ_LT607655.1 coordinate 85,344, forward strand.
CCACCCAGATATTGCCCAGCGCCAGCACGCCTACGGCCAGCGCCACGCCACAGGCATACCAGCTGGCGCGCAACAGCGGCGCATGGCGGCTGGGACCGCCCGCCAGCAAGGACGTGACCGTCATCGTGCCGCACAGGCCCACATTCACCCAGGCAATCTCCTGCGCGTGGTAATTGGCCGTCTCGACCAGCCACAGCGGATAAAACTCGTAAAAGCTGGCCACGCCGCACGTCAGCGCCAGCTGCACGATAAACAAGGTGCGCAGCTCGGCATGGCGCAGCAGATTCAGGGAATGGCGGTCGCGCGCCACTTGCCACCACGACGTCGTCAGCAGGGACGGCGTTTCGCGCGGCAGGCCGGCGGCCACCAGCACGGCGACCAGCATCAGGGCGGCGGCGGCGATCCAGAACGGCACCGTCACGCCCCAATGCAGGGTCGCGCCCGCCAGGATCGGGCCCACCAGCCAGCCCAGGTAAAACGCGCCATTCAGCCACGACATGGCACGCAGGCGCAATGGTCCCGTCAGTTGGTCGGCCAGCATGGCGCGCGCCACGGCGCCGTTGCCTTCCAGCAAACCCGTGATGAAACGGGCGACGATGAACAGCGGGTAGGACTGGATCACCAGCGCCCAGGCCGTGATGGCGTGGCCGATGGCGGCGCCCACGGCCGTGCGCATCAACAAGGGGCGGCGGCCATAGCGGTCGGACAAAGGGCCCAGCAAGGCTGAGCCGATCAGCAAGCCCAGGGGATTGATGGTCAGCGCCAGGCCGAACAGTAATTTGGATGGCAAGCCCATAAAATTATTGAAGGCGTTCGGCGCCTCGGCGGCGAACAGAGGCGGCAGGATAGGATACGGCAGGGAAGCGCCGATGGTCGACAGCAGCGCCAGCAAACAGGCGGCGGAAATCAGGATGAGGTTTTTCATGCAGGCTCGATGTGTATTATCTGGCAAGATTACGGGAGTTGGCCATATAAGTAAACTAAAATGTTTACTAATTATGACCATCATCGCTGCCGTGCGCGCCATCGCCTCGGCTATCATTGCCCCATGAATCACGTTTAACAGGGCCAACATGACACTGTCAGAAATTGAACACCAATACGACTTCAGCTATCCTGCACTGTACCGCCAACTGGAGCGCGACGGCATGCTCGACGTGGGCGCATATGGCCCCGACTGGTACAAGCTGGTCTATCCCACCTTGAAAGACCGGCCCACCCTGCTGCTGCACGCGGACGATGTCGAATTGCTCGCTATCGAGGCCGTTGCCGACGCCGTGGCGAGCCTGCTGGACACGGACGACTACCGGAAAATCGATCCCGCGTTCCAGTTCATTCCGTTTGCGCAAACGGGTGCCGGCGACCACTACTGTTTTTTCGCATCAAGCCAGCACGATGGCGAGCTGCCCATCGTGCTGCTGTGGCATGACCAGAATGAAGCCCAATACCTGGCCAAAAACCTGCAAGACTTCCTGTTTCACATGTTGTTGAATAGCATGGCGGACCAGGATACGTACAACGAGGTCAGCGACGAGGAGTTCAGGGATCAACTGGCAAAAACCCTGGGCACGCACGCGCGCTATCTGACGGCGCGGCAAGCCGAGGTGCTGCAAGCCTTGCTGGCCAGGGACATCATCGATTACGAAGTGACATTGCCGAGGGGCAGAAAAGAAGCGCACCGGGGCTTGCTGACCGATATCGAGCTGGCCAGCCTGCGCGAGGAACTGATTCCTTACGATAAGTTCGACAGCAGTTTTGCCTACAGTACGGTTGCCTGAACATAATTCGCTGGGCAAGCGGCGAACTAAGGTTTAAACTGTATATAAACACAGTAAAACCCATCACCTAGCTAGCTGCCCTATTGCCCCCCATGTTGAGAGTCCTGGAAAATCCCCTGTACTATCTGGATAATTTCCAGGATGTGCTGAACTGGATCGGCGCGCGTTACGCCGATCTGCTGAGTGCTGAAGAAACGCAGTTCATCGCCGCATTCGGCGCACTGCCGCAGCCTTCGCGGGCTCTGTTCGTGCGCCTCGTCATGCGCAAGGGCTGTCTGTTCCGCGCCAGCAAGCTCAACTACCCGGAAATCGGCGACACGCGCGCGGCCGCCCTGCCCCTGCTGGCCTTGGCATGGGTGGAAGCCGATCCCGTCATTACGCTCGACGAGCTGTTCGAGCTGCTGCTGAAAGGGGAAATCGCCCAGGCCTTCGTGCTCGCCGCGCCCCTGAAGGCGGCGCGCAAGGCGGAGCAACTGGAGGCCTTGCGCGAACAGCATGCGGAAGCGAAACCGTTTTCCGCATGGCATCCGGCCGGTACCGATGTGCTGTACCGTATCGGCTTGCAGCCCCTGTGCGACCGCCTGCGCCTGATTTACTTTGGCAATTATCACCAGGACTGGTCGGAATTCGTGCTGTCCGACCTCGGTGTGTATCAATACGAAAAAGTGGAATTCTCGCCGCAATCGCGCGGTTTTCGCACGCGCCAGGATATCGAGCACTATGCAGTGCTGCACCAGTGCCGCGAACGCTACAACGACAGTGCGCCGGCAGACGAAGTGCTGCAGGAACTGGCGGCACTGCCCTTGTCCCGGGACAATACCTGGCTGGCCAGCCGGCGCGACAAGCTGCGTTTCCAGATCGCCCAGCACCTGGAAAAATGCCAGGACTGGCAGGCCGCCTATCATGCCTATGCCGATTGCCGCTATCCGGGCGCGCGGGGCCGCGCCATCCGCGTGCTGGAAAAAGATGCACAGCCGCAAGCAGCCTATGACAGGCTGCTCATCGCCCTGGCAGCGCCGGAAAGCGAAGCGGAACAGCAATTGCTGCTGCGCATGGCGCCCCGTTTGCGACGCAAGCTGGGCCATGCGAAGCTGGCAGCCAGCGCGGCGGCGGCCGTGGAGCGCATCGACCTGCTGCTGCCGCATCCAGGCGAAGCATGCTATGTGGAAGCGGTGGTGCAACAGCACTTGATGCAGGATGACGCGCCCGTGTACTACGTGGAAAACACCCTGATCAACTCGCTGTTCGGCCTGCTGTGCTGGCCCGCCATCTTCAAGGCCATGCCGGGCGCCTTCTTCCACCCGTTCCACCGTGGGCCGGCCGACTTGCACAGCGCCGATTTTTACCCGCGCCGCAGCACGGACTTCGCCGCCTGCCTGGCACAACTGGACGACGGCAGCTACCACGCAGCCATCCGCGCCATGCGTGCCGCCAAGCATGGCATCGTCTCACCCTTCGTCAGCTGGGAGGTGCTGGACGATGGCTTGCTGGACCTGGCACTGGCCTGCATCCCGGCCGCGCACCTGAAGAAGGCGTTTGAACGCATCTTGCTCGACATTAAAAGCAACCGCAGCGGCTTTCCCGACCTGATCCAGTTCTGGCCAGCCGAGCAGCGCTACCGCATGATCGAAGTCAAGGGTCCGGGCGACCGCCTGCAAGACAACCAGCTGCGCTGGATCGCCTATTGCGCCGAGCATGCCATGCCCGTCAGCGTGTGCTACCTGCAGTGGCAGGTGGCCACATGAGCGCCAGGCGGTACACGATCGCCGTGCGCGCCCTGTGCGAATTCACGGCCAAGGTAGGCGACCTGGACTTGCGCTTTACACCCTCGCCTACGGCGCAGGAAGGCATGGCCGGCCATGCCACCGTCACCGGCCGGCGCGACGACGATTACCAGCGCGAAATCAGTCTTGCCGGCGACTTCGGCCCCCTCCATGTGCGGGGCCGCGCCGATGGCTACGACCCCGCGCGGCGCCAGCTGGAAGAAATCAAGACCTACCGTGGCGACTTGGGCACCATGCCCGCCAACCACCGCCAGCTGCACTGGGCGCAGGCGCGCATCTACGGCCACTTGCTGTGCCAGCAGCTGAACTTGCCCATGCTGCGCGTGGCGCTCGTGTATTTCGACATCGCCAGCCAGAAGGAAACGCTCATGCATGAGGAATGCACGGCCGAAGCACTGCGTCTGTTCTTCGAACAGCATTGCGCCCTCTTCCTCGACTGGGCCGAGCAGGAAATGGCACACCGCGCCAACCGCGATGTGCAGCTCAGCAGCATGGCCTTTCCCCATGCCAACTTTCGCCCGGGCCAGCGCCAGCTGGCCGAGGCCATGTACAAGGCCAGCAGCCGTGGCTGCGGCTTGCTGGCGCAGGCGCCGACGGGTATCGGCAAGACGGTGGGCAGCCTGTTTCCCATGTTGAAAGCCACGGCCGCGCATGGCCTGGATAAACTGTTTTTCCTCGCCGCCAAGGTGCCCGGGCGGCAAATGGCGCTCGACGCCTGCGCCATCCTGAAAGACAGCGCCCCGCTGCTGCCTTTGCGCGTGCTGGAACTGAGCGCCAAGACCAGCGCCTGCGAACATCCTGACAAAGCCTGCCACGGTGAATCGTGTCCGCTGGCCCAGGGCTTTTACGACCGTTTGCCGCTGGCGCGCGAGGTGGCGCTGGCCAGCGGCTTGATCCTGGACAAGGAAGCCGTGCGCGCCATCGCCTTGCAGCAAGGTATTTGCCCGTATTACCTGGGCATGGAGCTGGCGCGCTGGAGCGATGTCGTCATCGGCGACTACAATTACTATTTCGACCTCAGCGCCATGCTGTACGGCATGACCCTGGCCCACGACTGGAAAGTCAATGTGCTGGTCGACGAAGCGCACAATATGGTGTCGCGCGCGCGCAGCATGTATAGCGCTGAACTGGCGCAGATCGACCTGAAAATGCTGCGCAAGTTCGCGCCCGATGCCTTGAAAAAGCCGCTGGACCGCCTCGCGCGCCAGTGGACGGCCCTGCTCAAGGAACAGGATGGCGATTACCACGTGCATCCCGCCTTGCCGGACAAATTCTTTGGCGCCCTGCAAGGACTTGCCACGGCCATCGGCGATTACCTGGCCGAACATGCGGCGGCCCTCGATGAAGACTTGCAGCGCTTTTATTTCGACGTGCTGCTGATCAACCGCCTGGCGGAGAGTTTCGGCGAGCATTCGCTGTTCGATGTCAGCAAGATAAATACGGGATCCACTGCTGGCTCCACCGTCTGCATCCGCAACATTGTGCCCGCTCCCTTCCTCAAGGAACGCTTCGCGGCCAGCCACAGCACGGCCCTGTTTTCCGCCACCCTGAGTCCGTGGAATTACTACAGCGACACACTGGGCATGCCGGCCGATACAGCCTGGGTCGACGTGGAATCGCCGTTCCAGGCGGCGCAATTGTCCGTGCGCGTGGCCGACAGCATTTCCACGCGCTATCAGCACCGCGCCGCTTCGCTACTGCCCATCGCCCAGCTGATGGCGCGCCAATATGCGGAAACGCCGGGCAACTACCTGGCCTTCTTCAGCAGTTTTGATTACATGGAAAAGACAGCCACCCTGTTCGCCCAGCATTATCCCGACGTGCCCACCTGGCAACAGCCGCGCCGCATGGATGATGCTGCACGCGCGCAATTCCTCGGTCGTTTCGGCCTGGACACGCGCGGCATCGGCTTTGCCGTGCTGGGCGGCGCCTTTGGCGAAGGCATCGACTTGCCCGGCGCACGCCTGATCGGTGCCTTCATCGCCACCCTGGGTTTGCCGCAGATCAATCCCGTCAACGAGCAGATCCGCCAGCGCATGGGCGACATCTTCGGCGCCGGCTACGACTACACGTATCTGTATCCGGGCATGCAGAAGGTGGTGCAGGCGGCCGGCCGGGTCATCCGCACCCAGTCGGACAAGGGCGTCGTGTACTTGATCGACGACCGCTTTTCCCGCCCGGAAATCCGACAACTCTTGCCCACGTGGTGGGATGTGCAGCTAGCCAACTAATAATCTGAGTTTTTGATACCCTGCCTTGCTCACGGGTATGCGCGTATCGTCGTGCAAGACGGCCACGTGACTGTCCCTGGTGGCCGCCTCGATGCGGCGGATACCATCGATATTGAGCAGGTACGACCTATGCACGCGCAGGAACTTGGCGGGATCGAGCTGGGTTTCCAGTTCCCCCAGCGTCTGGCTTTTCAGGTAAGACTTGCCTTCGGAACGGATGCTGATGTAGTCATCCTGCGCCTCGATGTAGTCGATGCGAGCGCTGGCGATCACGTGGACCTTGGCACCGTCGCGTATCAGCACGCGGTCCAGGGGCGCGACCCGCGTGGCCGCCTCGCGCGCCACCGTCAGCACCGTCTCGGGCATGCTGCGCTGGGCGCGCGCATGGGCCAGCGCCTGCTCGAAGCGCTGTTCGCTGAACGGTTTCAGCAGATAGTCCAGGGCATGGCATTCGAACGCTTTCAAGGCGTACTGGTCATAGGCCGTGACAAAGATCAAACGCGTCTTCGCGCCGATCAGTTCCGCTACCTCAAAGCCGTCCAGGCGCGGCATCTGGATGTCGAGAAATACCAGTTCCGGCTCCAGGTCCGCGATGGCCTTGACGGCATCGAAGCCGTTGGCGCACTCGGCCACGATCTCGATATCGTCGTGGCGCGCCAGGTATTCGCGCAACACGCTGCGCGCCAGCAATTCATCATCGACGATGGCGACCCGCAGTCTTGCCTGCCTCATGCTTCCTCCGTGTCGCCGGTCTGCGCCGGCATGGAAATCATCACTTCGAAATGGCCGTTTCTTCGGCCCCAGTGCACGCTGGCCTCGTGGCCATACGCGCCCGCCAGGCGCTGGCGCACATTCTCCAGCCCCACGCCATTGCCACGGTCCGGCCCCTGATCCGCATCCACCGGGTTGCGCACGGCGATCTGCAGCAGGCTGCCGGCGCGCCGCACCTCGATGGCAAGCAGGCCGCCCTGCGTCAAGCCACAGATACCATGCTTGACGGCATTTTCCACCAACGGCTGTATCAGCATGGGTGGCAGCAGGCAGGCCAGTGCGGCGGTGTCGATGGCTTCCATCACTTGCAGGCGTTCGCCGAAGCGCACTTGTTCGATGGCCAGGAAATGGCGGATCAGCACCATTTCCTGCTCTGCGGTGATGTGCTGGTGCGCTTCCAGGCTCAGGCTCTGGCGAAAGAAACTGGCCAGTTGCACCGTCATCTGGCGCGCGCCCGCCGCATCGATCGACGTCAGGGCGCTGATGGAATTGAGGCTGTTGAACAGGAAGTGCGGATCGATCTGCGTGCGCAGCATGCGCAATTGCGCCTCCTGCGCCGCCAGTTGCGCTTCCAGCCCCCGCTGCTCGGCCATCCTGGCGCGCACGAATTCCAGCAACAGATAATGCACGGCGGCAGCCAGGCAATACAGCAGCACACCCAAGCCGAAGAACAGGGCCAGCAGCGATTGCGTCAGGTTCACGCCCAGCCAGCGCAGTTCCAGCAACAGGCTGACGCTATTCAGAAATTGCAGCAGCGTCGCCCACAGCAAGCCCGCGAACAGCGCCGCCACCCCCATCACGCCGGCGATGGCAAGCGGATGGCGGGCGTGCAAGGGGTAGGCGCGGCACAGGTAAAATGCGGAAAATCCCGAACCGATCGCGTACACGAGCGTGGCGGGCACCACCAGCAGGACGGCATTAGGCCAGGGCGCATGGGCCACCCTGGCCAGGACAAAGGCCAGGGCCAGGCCCAGCGCGATGCAGACCAGGAACACCACCACGGCGCCGCGCCGCTTCGACAAGGCCCCCGACATGCGCGCCTAGTTGCGGATTTCCAGGCCGCCCATGATGGCGTAGCCCGTCACGTACAGGCGTTTGGCCTGGTTCGGCGGCACGATAGTCTTTTCTTCGAAGCCGCCGAGGATGGGCGTGCCCTGCAGCACGACGCTCCAGTCGGGCGGAATCTTGATGGTGACGCCGCCGCACAGGGCAAATACGTTGAGCACGGCTTCACCTTCGATCGACGCCTGGCGCAAGTCGATTTCGCAGCCGGCCATGATGACATTGATATCGCCGCCCTTGAAGCGCTGCGACGACACGCGCCGCACATAGCCGCCCAGGATCGCCGTCACTTCGATGATGCTGTCATCGTCCGCCTGCCCGCTGGCGCCTGGCGCTGCAGTGGCATCGGCGGCGTCCTTGTCGAGCGACACGGCGCCATTCCTGGCCTGGCCGAACGCGTCTGGCGCCGCGCTGCCGTCTTGCTGCGCGGCAAAGCGCCGGCGGCGCTGGCGCTGCTGTGCGCCTGGCAGGGACTTCGACACCACGGCCACGCCCACGCCGATGATCAGCAAGGGCCACAGCAAGTCCCAGTTCATATAGAAGATGCCCATGTGCTTGAGGGTCCAGACCACGCCCAGCAGCACCAGCATGCCGCCCATTAAATAGCCGTTCGCGCTGCGGCTTTGCGACAGTTTCAGCAAGCCAAATACGATCAGCGCCGTGGGCCAGAAGCGGAAGGTGTAGCGCACATTCAGGAAACCGAGGTTATCGAGCAAGAACAGCAACCCCAGGCCGATGACGATGACGCCCAGCACGATCTGCGATGGCGAGTGCAGCGGCGGTTTATTTTTCATGCTCGGACTCCCGGTAGGCAATAAAATGTTTGTTCAACAGCGGTTCCAGCACGAGGCCCACACCCCAGGCGATCAGCAAGGCTGGCCAGCTATTGTAGAAATTCAAGTCCCACAATTGTTCATACGACACATACCACCAGGCAGCGAAAAAGAGTAGCCACAAGCCACTCAGTACCTGCTTGGCGGACACGGGCGTGAGCAACTTGTTCAGGCCAAAGACGAGCAATATCAGCGGCCAATAATGCCATAGTGCATAGTAATCGTGGAGATAGATCACATCGAGCCGGTCCAGCAGGATGACGGCGCCGATGGCGATCAGCAGCACGCCCCACAGCAACTGGGCACGGCGGCAATAAGCGGTTTCAGATTTCACGGTCACCCCTTGATATTGGATGATCGTAAAGATACGCGGATTTCGCGCGCGCGAAAACACCGCTTCGGCGAATGGCGGACAAGTGGCGGTGAATGGCGCAGCGACAGGAACGGCAGGCAAAAAAAGACCGGCTGGCGCCGGCCTTGAAGGGGTTCGCACGACACACCGCGACCCGGAGTCGCAGTGCGCTGCCGCGCGGCGCCAACGCGCCGGCAAGGAAATCTGGTGCCGATCCTTGAGGCGACCGGCTGACCTGCTGGAAGATCGAACATGCCGCCAACTTCACGGCAGTGCGTCTCAACCAAGCAAGGCCATCATACTCCTGATCGCCACATAGCACCGTTCGCTAGCGCACACAGATGGGGTTTTGCTGAGCTACATCAAACGGCGCTGGCATGCGGCGGCTTGAGCATGTCGTGCTTGATCCACTCCAGCACCGATGGCCCCTGCGGCTGCCAGCCCAGCGTGCGCGCCCGCGTGCCGCGCACGCGGCTGTTGGAGCCGAGGCCGTAGGAAGCCATCTCGTCACCCCATTCAGCAATGGCTTCCGGCAAAGGCCAGTCCTGCGCAGGCCCCAGCTCCAGCGCCTGGGCGATGGCGGCCGTCATGTCGCGGAAGGCAGCTTCGCCCGACTCGACAAAGTAAAAGGTGCCGGCCGGCGACTTTTCCAGCGCCAGCAGATACAGGCTGACGACATCGTCGATATGCACAGTCGACCAACTATTGCGGCCCGGCCCCACGTGGCGCACGATGCCGCTCTTGCGCGCCTGCTTGCGCAAACGGGGCAATTGCACGCTGTCGCGCGGCAAGGCGCCATGGCCATAGATCAAGGTGTTGCACAACACGCTGGCGCGCACGCCATTGCTCGCGCTGGCCAGAACCAGCTCATCGATGGCGACGCGGGCCGCCTTGTCGGCCGTGGGCGCAGGCAACCTGTCTTCATAATAAATCTGTTGCGTCCCCTCGCCGCCCGAGGCGTCGCCCACGATGGACGAACCGCTGGTATGCAGGAACACCTTGTTCGTGCCGGCCAGCGCTGCGAGGATGGCTTCGACGGCGCCCCGGTGGTCGCTGCTGGCGGCATTGATGACGGCGTCCGCCGCCTTCGCCTGCTCGATGAGCAATGCGCCCTCGTTCAGGGTGCCGACGATCCCCTGCACGCCAATGGTCGCCAGCTCGGCCACCTGTTCCGGTTTGCGCACGAGGCCCGTGACCTGATGGCCGGCACGCACGAGGCCCGCCGCGATGGAACTGCCGATGAAACCTGCCGCGCCTGTCAAGAATACGCGCATCATTACTCCTTTGTTGGTTCTGATTGCAATCAATCACACCAGCAAAGTATGCCCGCTTTCGTCTTTCGCAAAAAGCAGCTACACGGCAAAAGATCTATGACTTGGGCGCAACAATCTTCTGTTTGAGCTGCAGGGCGGCGATGTAGCGGCTCCGGTATGCGGGGTCTTCCGGCGTCAGCAAAGTGAGCCTGTCACGCGCTCGGGTGGCGGCCACATAAAAACGGTTTTCTTCTTCCAGCGGGTCGGTCTTGCTGCGCGGGAATTCATCGACGGCCAAGTAGGGCAAAATCACATGGTTATATTCCAGGCCCTTGATCTGGTCGATGCAGGCGATCACCAGCCTGGCCTTGCCACTGGTTACGGCAACAGCCTCTTCCATCTCGCCCAGCCAGCCGGCAAAGCCCCCCAGCGCCACACCCGCCTCGCTGCAGACGGCAATAAAGCCGTGCAGGGAACGGGCCACCACCCGCGCCTGGGCCGGGTCGACATAGATGCGGCGCGCCGTCTGTTCCAGCTGCATCAAGCCAAAGATGTGCCGCAGGGCGTCGCCCGCCAGGGCATCGGCGGGCAGTGCGCGCAGATAATCGACCGCGGCCAGGGTCAGCGCCGCCTTGTCCTGGTTCTGCGATTTGGCCAACTGGTTCGTCAAGAATCCTTCCAGCAAGTCGGGATAGTTGGCCACGTCGGCCTTGGCTTGCTGCAATTCCGTGCGCGTAAACGGAATTTCCGCGAACGCCACCAGGGCTTCGAGTATCTCGCCGCGGCGCGGGCCGCTCTTGATCGCATGCAAGTCCTTGCGGGCGATGGCCACCATGCCGCGCAGCATCAGCACTTCCAGGCTCAGCAGATAGCTGTTCATGTCCACCAGGCCATACGCGATGCCGCTCTGGAACAGCGCCGTTTCCACACGAATGGCCTGGTCGCGGTCGCGCAGCAAGATCGCCGTGGTGCCAGCATGCGCGTGTTCGAGCGCGGCGATCATCTGGGCGCTGCACGCCTGCGGCTGCGCATGGTCGTACTCGAGCAGCTCGATGTGGGTGGCACGCGACAGGGCCGACACGCTGGCCTTGTTCTTCAGCACGCCCACCGCCTGCGCCAGTTGCGGGCCGTAGCGGTAGGAGGCCGTCAGCGGCAAACGCTGCAAGGCGGGGAATTCCTGCTCGAAGCGCTGGCGCAGGAAGCGGTGGTCGGCGCCCGACCACGTGTAGATCACTTGATCCTTGTCGCCGGCGCCGCAGAAAAACGCGTTGCCCCGCCGTATCAGCATGGTCAGCAGGCGGAACGACGCTTCGTTCAAATCGTGCAATTCATCGGCGACGATGATCTGGAAGGCCGGCAATTGCTGGCGCAAGGGCTCGTCGCCATCGAGCATGCGTACCAGGTCGTAGGTGGCATCGAACGGTGCGCGGAACTGGATATCGCCCGTGTCGGCGCCGCGCAAGCCTTCGTATTCGCGCAGCCACAGATAGTGCGTGCGCGACATGCCCAGCAGCTCCAGATTATCGTCGAGGGAGTTGCTCTCGAAGTCAGGATTTTGAAAATCCAGGCGTGCCTTGGTGCGCAACTGCAGTTTCAAAAACTCGGCAATCGACCCATTCGTCGTATTGATTTCCAACGGATAGCGGTGTGCGTATTTCTCCGCCACGACTTCCAGCGCTTCCCAGGCCACGGGGCGCAGCTCTTCATCGCGGCGCATGGATGCCACCTGCCTGTTTTCCAGCTGCAGCAGCACCTTGGCGGCAAAGGCGTCGAAGGTGTCGATGACGAGGCGCTTGACGACGCCCAGCGGCACGCCCACTTCCAGCAGGCGCTGACGCAGGGCCACGCGCGCCGCTTCCGTGAACACAAGGGCCAGCATGCGTTCGGGCGCGCGGCCACGGTGCAGCGCCTCGGCCAGGCGCAGGGCCAGGGTCGTCGTCTTGGCGGCGCCAGCATTGGCGTCGATCAGCACCACTTTCTTTTGCGCCGTCTGGATAGCCACCTGTTCCGGCGTGGGCGTGATGCGTTTGGGAATAAACTGCGGGGCGTTATCTGTACTCAAAAGAATTCCTGAAAGGGTTGCTGCTCTTCCTGCCGTTACCAGGCGCAGGTGCGCAGGCCGGCAAAGATGTCGCCGCGCTCGGGCGCGTGGAAAGCGCGCATGCGCGCCGAATGCAGGCGCGGCGGCGTGGCGAAGGCAGCGCCGCGCAGCACCTGGTGCCGCATGAAATACGGCGCCGAGTATTCGCGCCAGCTGTCCACCGCAAAGCCCGGATACGGTTCGAACGGCGTCGCCGTCCACTCCCATACCTGTCCCCAATGAAAACGGGGATGGCCGGACAGCGCAGCATACTCCCATTCGGCCTCGGTCGCCAGGCGCCGCCCCGCCCAGGCGCAGTACGCTTGCGCTTCATACAGGTTGATGTGGCGCACGGCTTCATTCGGCGGCAAGGTCGTGCGCTGGCCGAAACGCATGGTGCGCCACTGCGTCGCTTCGCGCAACCAGTACAAAGGAGAGGAACGCTCCTGCTGCATCAGCCAGGCGCTGCCGGCCGCGCTCCAGAACTGGCGGTTCTGGTAGCCGCCGTCGGCGACAAAATCGGCAAACTGGGCGTTCGAGACGGGTAAGGCATCCATGCTGAACGGCGGCACGTAGCAGGCATGGGGCGGCGATTCATTGTCGAAGGCAAACCCGGCGCCGCGCGGCGAACCCAGTTCGATACTGCCGCCAGGAAAAGCGATCTGCCCTGCCCCTGGCGGCAATGCCGGGCTGGCCGCCAGACATTCCGGCGCTTCCAGGCCCAGCCATTGCAAACCTGCCAGCATTTCTTCGCCACACATGTCTTCATGCGCCAAGGCCAGCCGGTATGGCGCCAGGGCGCTGTCGACATTGGCTTCGCGCGAGAGTTTATCGAGGACCCTGTCGTACACTTCGTGGCAATACGTTTTCACGGCGCCCGGACTGGGCAGTTCCAGCTTCCAGCGCGCGCCATGCTCGACCATGTTGGCGTCGAACAAGTCGTCGCCGCGCGTCAGCAGGGAGTTATAAACGGCGTCGGCCGGATGGCTGGAAGCGGCTTCGCGCAAGATGAACCACTCGGCAAACCAGGCGATATGCGCGAGTTGCCACAAGGGCGGATTGAGGCGCGGATGGCGGGGCAAGCCGGCCACCACATCCAGGCCGGCAGTGACGTAAGAGTCGAACAGGGACAGGGTGTCCTGGCGCGCGGCCTGCAGCGACTGGGCCAGTTGCTGCGCGCCGGCATGGCGAAAAGAGGCGTTGATTAAATTCATGGCCTGATTGTAACGACTTATGCCAACCTTGCACTAGTCGCAAAGGAAACAAGGGGGCGCCATGCCCCCCAGCCTACTTGACCAGCAACTCGCCCTGTAGTGGCGTGACGACGGATTTGGGCATGCTGACGATAAAGCTGCTGCCCTTGTCGGCCACCGACTGGATGGCCAGAGTGCCCCCGTGGCGCAGCAGCACGTGCTTGACGATGGCCAGGCCAAGGCCCGTGCCCTGGGTTTCGCGCGAGCGGCTCTTGTCGACACGGTAAAAACGTTCCGTCAGGCGCGAGATATGTTCCTGGCTGATGCCGATGCCCGTGTCTTGCGCGATGAATTGCGGCCCGGCCGGCCCATCCTGCCAGCGCAGGGTGATGCTGCCGCCGGCCGGCGTGTAGCGCACGGCGTTCGATGCGAGGTTGCCAAACGCGCTGTACAGCTCGTCATAGCTGCCCAAGACGTCGGGGCCCTTGCATTCCATGCTCACTTCATGCTTGCCTGCCGACAAGCCCTTGGCGTCGCGCAAGACTTGCTGCATGAGCTTCTTGATATCCACTGGCTCGGGACGCAGCGGGTAGTCGACCGATTCCAGGCGCGACAGAGTCAGCATGTCCTCGATCAGATGCTGCATGCGGTGACCCTGCTCCGTCATCAGCTTGAGGTGGGCGGCGCGCGTGGTGGCATCCAGGTCCAGTTCGGCGGAAGCGATTTCCAGGAAGCCCACGATGACCGTCAGCGGCGTGCGCAATTCATGCGAAGCATTGGCGATGAAGTCGCGGCGCATCATTTCGATGCGTTCCGTCTCCGTCACATCGTGCGTGACGAGGATCTGGCGGCGGTTTTCAAAGGGAATGATCTGCACGATCAGCTTGCGGTTGCGGAAGGTGATCGTCAGCGGCTGGTCGTAACGGCCCAGGATGATGTAATCCATGAACTCGGGGCTGCGGATCAGGTTCGTCACGCGCATGCCCTTGTCGCGCTCGTGCGTCAGGCCCAGGTGTTTCTCGGCGGCAGGGTTGCACCATTCAAGGAACAGCACGTCATCCATGATGACGACGCCGTCGGGCAGCAGATGCATGGCCTGGCGGAAACGCGCCAGCCATTCCGTCAGCTCGGCCTGGTTTTTCTCGTCGTCGCGGCGCATGCGGTACAGGCGCGCGAAGATGCTGGTCCAGGCGCCCCAGCCATCGGGCAGCTTGGCGCTTTGGGGATTGTCCAGCCAATTGCTCAGCTGGAACAGATACGACAGTTGCACGAACACCATCATGGCCATCAGCACGAAGGCGATGCCCAGCGCATACGTGGCGCCAAACAGATACCAGACGACGGCCACGCCCAGCAGCGCCAGCACCATGCGCAAGGCGGCCGGCACCCAGAACAGCAATTTCGGATTCATAGAGGCCAGCTTTACTTTTCAGACAACATGTAGCCAACGCTGCGCACTGTCTTGATCAGGCTTTCCGCCTCTTTCAAGGCTTTGCGCAAGCGCAATACGTGGACGTCGACCGTGCGCTCCTCGATCACCACATGGTCGCCCCACACCTTGTCGAGCAGCTGGCTGCGCGAAAACACGCGCTCCGGATGGGCCAGCAGGAATTTCAGCAGCTTGTATTCGGCATGGCCGATATCGATCTTCTGTTCATCCATCATGACGGTGCAGCTGACGGGGTCGAGGGCCACATTGCCGGCGCGCATGGGCGCCTGCGCGTGTTCCGGACTCTTGCGTCGCAACAGCGCCTTGGCGCGCGCCAGCAGCTCGCGCGGCGAGAACGGCTTGGTGACGTAATCGTCGGCCCCGCTGTTCAAGCCAGCCAGCTTGTCTTCTTCCATGCTCTTGGCGGTGAGCATGATGACGGGGATGGCGGCAAAATTGCGGTCGGCGCGGATGCGCGACAGCAGGCGCAAGCCCGTCTGGTCCGGCAGCATCCAGTCGAGCAGAATCAGATGCGGCGTGCGGTGCTGGATGAATTCCCAGGCATCGGCGACGTTTTGTACAGAACAGCAATTCCAGCCGGATTCGCGCAGCGAATAGGTCACCAGTTCAACGATGGCCGGCTCATCTTCAACAATCAATACCGTGGTTTTATCAGATGCCATAAAGCTTACTCAGGGAGCTCCTCGGAAATGGCGGGAGCAGCCACCTTGGTGTGGCGGATGTCCTTGCCTTCAACCACGTAAATCACGTATTCGGCGATGTTTTTCGCATGGTCGCCGATCCGTTCGATGGCCTTGGCCACCCACAGGGTATCGAGCGCCGCCGAAATCGTGCGCGGGTCTTCCATCATAAAGGTGATCAAGTTGCGCATGATAGACCGAAACTCATGGTCGATGATGGCATCCTGTGCAATTAATTGTAAAGCCTGCTTGCCATCGTTGCGGGCAAACGCATCGAGCGCGTCGTGCAGCATGTCGGTGGCTGTATTGGCAATGCCGCGCACCATCTCGTAATGGTTGACGACGCCGTTGCCGCGCTTGTGCAAATTCTTCGCCACGCGGGCGATTTTGGTCGCCTCGTCGCCTACGCGCTCGAGGTCGGTAATCACCTTGATGGTGGCCATGATGGTGCGCAAATCGTTGGCGGCCGGCTGGCGGCGCACGATCAAATGGCTGCAGGCGTCGTCGAGCGACACTTCCAGCTGGTTGACGACGTCGTCTTCGCGCATCACGCGGTCGGCGCGTTCCGGATTACCGATGCGAAAGCACGTCATCGCGTCGAGGAACTGGGTTTCAACGATGCCGCCCATCAGGAGCACTTTCGAGCGGATCGCTTCGAGTTCGTTGTCGTATTGCTTGGATGAATGTTCGCCTATCATGCTGTCTCTCCGTATTCAGTTGTCTTGTATGTAGCGCTGTGCGAGGGATCAGCCGAAGCGACCCGTGATGTAATCCTGCGTTTCCTTGCGGGCCGGATTCATGAAAATCTGGTCCGTTTCGCCGAATTCCACCAGCTCGCCCAGGTACATATAAGCCGTGTAGTCGGAGCAGCGCGCCGCCTGCTGCATATTGTGCGTCACGATGGCGATCGTGTAATCCTGTTTCAGTTCGCTGATCAGCTCTTCCACCTTCGAGGTCGAAATCGGGTCCAGCGCCGAGGTCGGTTCATCGAGCAGCAGCACGTCCGGCTTCACTGCCACGCCGCGCGCGATGCACAGACGCTGCTGCTGGCCGCCCGACAGCGACAGGCCGCTCTTCGAGAGTTTGTCCTTGACTTCGCCCCACAGGGCCGCCTTTTTCAGGGCCCACTCGACGCGCTCGTCCATCTCGCCTTTTGACAGGTCTTCATACAGGCGCACGCCGAAGGCGATGTTGTCGTACACGGACATGGGGAACGGCGTCGGCTTCTGGAACACCATGCCGACCTTGGCGCGCAGCATGTTGACGTCCTGGTCGGCGTCGAGCACGTTGCGGCCGCGGTACAGGATGGAGCCTTCCGCGCGCTGGCCAGGATACAGGTCATACATGCGGTTCAGGGTGCGCAGCAGCGTCGATTTTCCGCAACCGGACGGGCCGATGAAGGCCGTCACCTTTTTCTCGTGGATGTCCAGGTTGACGTTATGCAAGCTTTGCGTTTTACCGTAAAAAAAGTTCAGGCCAGAAATCTCGATGGTTTTTTTCTTTGGTGCCAAGTCTTGGGCTGGATTCATTTGCGTATTCATATGGGTTCGCTTCGCTCGATATCTGTTTAATTAGGGACTTTTTGGCTGAACACGGTGCGCGACAGGATATTCAGGGCCAGCACGCTGAAGGTGATCAGCAGTGCGCCACCCCAGGCCAGCGAGCGCCAGTTGTCGTAGGGGCTCATCGCAAACGATGCGATGACGGACGGCAAGTTGGCCATAGGCGCATTCATGTTGAAGCTTTGGAACTGGTTATTCAGGGCCGTAAACAGCAGCGGTGCCGTTTCGCCGGCGATGCGGGCCAGAGCCAGCAGCACGCCAGTAATGACACCGGCCTTGACGGCGCGCAAGCGCACCAGAGTGGCGACCTTCCAGCGCGGCGCGCCCAGGGCAAACGCTGCTTCCAACAAGCTGTTCGGCACCAGACGCAGCATATTGTCCGTCGTGCGCACCACCACCGGCACGGCGATCAGCGACAAGGCGATGGCGCCGGCGTAACCGGAGAAATGTTTCACATGCGCCACGTACAGCGCATACACGAACAGGCCGATGACGATGGACGGGGCCGACAGCATGATGTCGGTGACGAAACGCGTCACGTGCGCCAGCCGGTTTTCTTCGCCGTATTCGGCCAGGTAGATGCCGGCCAGGATGCCGATGGGCGTGCTGACAACGGTGGCCAGGCCCACCATCAGGGCGCTGCCGACGATGGCATTGATCAGGCCGCCGCCTTCGCTGCCGGGCGCCGGCGTCGTTTGCGTGAACAGGTCGAACGACAGGGCGCCGAAACCCTTGATCACCAGGGTGAACAGAATCCACACCAGCACGGCCAGGCCCAGGGCCATGGCGGCCACCGACAGGGCGATGCCGATGCGGTGCATCAGCAGGCGCTTGCGGTAGACCGGGTTCATGGCCGGCTTGGCCGGAGCGTCGTGGGTGCTAACTTGGCTGAGCTGGCTCATTTCGTGCCTTCCTTGCGGGACATGCCAGCCAGCATCAGCTTGGCGGCGGATAAGACGATAAAGGTGATGACAAACAGGATCAGCGCCAGCGAGAACAGCGAGGACACGTGCAGCGCCGATTGCGCTTCGCCGAATTCGTTCGCCAGCAAGGAAGTGATGCTGTTGCCGGCGGCAAACAACGACCACGACAGTTTATTCGCGTTGCCGATGACGAAGGTCACGGCCATGGTCTCGCCCAGCGCGCGGCCCAGGCCCAGCATGACGCCGCCAACGACGCCGGTCTTGGTGTATGGCAAGACGATCTTGCGCACCACTTCCCAGCGCGTGCAGCCCAGGCCGTAAGCGGATTCCTTCAGCACGGCAGGGACGATTTCAAACACGTCGCGCATCACCGAGGCGATGAAGGGGATGATCATGATGGCCAGTACCAGACCGGCCGTCAGCAGGCCGATGCCCATCATGGGGCCGCTGAACAGCTGGCCGATGACGGGCACGTTGCCCAGCGTCGCCTTCAGGATGGGCTGGACGTGGTCGGCAAACAGGGGCGCGAAGACGAACAGGCCCCAGATGCCGTAGATGATCGATGGCACGCCGGCCAGCAGCTCGACAGCCGTGCCCAGCGGGCGACGCAGCCAGGCCGGGCAGATTTCCGTGAGGAACAGGGCGATGCCGAAGCTGACAGGAAAGGCGATCAGCAGGGCAATCACCGACGTCACCAGGGTGCCGACGATGGGGATCAGGGCGCCGTACTGGTCATTGACGGGGTCCCATTCTGCCGACACGATGAAATGCAGGCCGAAGCTCTTGAAGGCCGGTATCGATTCCATGATCAGCGAAATGATGATGCCGACCAGGACAATCAGCACCGACAGGGCGAACAGCATCGTCACCTTGTGGAACAGGAAGTCCTGGAGGCGCTGCTTGCGCATGGTGGAAAGCATTTGCGTGTGACTGATGGAATCGGTCATGGTGCCGCCTGGCATGGGGATCGTGGAAGAGGTAGATTGTGCGCTCATAATGTGCCATGTGGGTGGTACTGCAGGTACTGCTATTTTTATCTTGCTCTTTTAGCCAGGACCGCCTGCAAGGGCTTGCGGGCGGTCCTGGCTAACTCCCTGCCCCGCCGTGTTGCTGGCGGAGGGGCAAGGATGGTACTGCTGTGGTCAAGCTATCGAATTAATAGATGGCTTTGCCCGAAGCATCTTTCAGGTTGGCTTTCCACGATTCCTGCACCAGTTTCACGACCGATGCTGGCATCGGCACGTAGTCCAGTTCAACAGCAGCGGCGCCGCCGTTCTTGTAGGCCCAGTCGAAGAATTTCAGGACTTCTTTTGCCTTGGCTGCGTCAGGCTGGACTTTGTGCATCAGGATGAACGACACGCCGGTGATAGGCCAGCTGTTCTTGCCAGCCTGGTCGGTCAGGACCACACCGAAGCCTGGGGTTTGCGTCCATGGTGCCGAAGCGGCTGCTGCCTTGAAGTTTTCGTCGTCAGGCTGCAGGTAGTTGCCATCCTTGTTTTGCAACTGGGTGTGCGACATATGGTTTTTCTTGGCGTAAGCCCACTCGACGTAGCCGATCGAACCCTTGATACGCTGTACGTTGGCGGCGACGCCTTCGTTACCCTTGCCGCCCACGCCCACGGCCCATTTCACAGCCGAGCCAGCACCGATTTTCGATTTGAATTCCGGGTTGGTTTTCGACAGGAAGTCGGTGAACAGGAAAGACGTGCCCGAACCGTCGGCGCGGTGCACCACGGTGATTTCCGTGTCCGGCAGCTTGACGCCGCTGTTCAAAGCAGCGATCTCAGGAGCGCTCCATTTGGTGATCTTGCCCAGGTAGATGTCGGCAACGACCTTGCCCGTCATCTTCAGCTGGCCTGGCTTGACGCCGTCCAGGTTGACGATGGTGACCACGCCGCCCATGATGGCAGGGAACTGCATCAGGCCTGCTTCTTCCAGCTCTTCTGCCTTCAAAGGCATGTCCGAGGCACCGAATTCAACAGTCTTGGCCTTGATTTGCTTGATGCCGGCGCCGGAGCCGACGGACTGGTAGTTCAGGCCGTTGCCCGTATTGGCTTTGTAAGTTTCAGCCCATTTGGCATAGATCGGGTACGGGAAGGTCGCACCAGCACCTGTCATATCTGCCGCCATGACGGAAGCGGAAGAAAATGCCATCGCTGCCGAAGCACCCACGACGATAAATTTGAACATTTGCTTCATTTGCATATCAAGTCCTCAGGGTTGTTAGGGCACAAAGTCCCGGTTGAATGCTGCGCAGTCTAGCAAGCGAATATGACAGCTTTATGACATGGGTAAAAAATCCTGAAATAATTGGCTACGCCCCGGGAATCAACATTTGCGGCGCGGATAATGACAGAAGGGGCGACGCTTTATGACAGCTTATGTCACGCTTACGTCATATTTCATGATTACACTCACAACGCGTCATACATGATGAAATACGGCTAGAATTAACTATCTGCAAAGACAAAAGAATATGAAACCTGAACTGCACACGGAAGTGACCAAATCGGGCATCCTGCTTGACCGCGAACTGTCGCAACTGACTTTCAACCGGCGCGTGATGGCCCAGGCGGAAGACCCGAACATTCCGCTGCTCGAGCGCCTGCGCTACCTGTGCATCGTCAGCAGCAACATGGATGAGTTCTTCGAGGTGCGCGTGGCCAGCCTGTTGGCGGCCGGCAGCATCGGCGGTTCGTTGGCCGGCCACCCTGCCCTGGCGGCCAACCTGGAACGCATCGGCAAGGAATGCCATGCGCTGGTGGAACGCCAGTACGAGATATTAAATAGCGAAGTCTTGCCGGCCTTGCGCGAAGCGGGCGTGCATTTGCTGCGCGACAGCGACCGCAACGAGGCGCAGCGTGCGTGGGTCAAGCAGTATTTCGACCGCGAAGTGCGCCCCTTGCTGACCCCCATCGGCCTCGACCCGGCCCATCCGTTCCCGCAAGTGGTAAACAAGAGCCTCAATTTCATCGTTTCGCTGAGCGGCAAGGATGCCTTCGGCCGCGGCACGGCGATCGCCATCGTCAAGGCGCCCCGTGTCTTGCCACGCGTCATCAAGCTGCCGGACGACATTTCCGGCGACGGCGTATCCTTCTGTTTATTGTCTTCCGTCATACACGCGCACATTTCCGACCTGTTTGCCGGGCGCGAAGTGATTGCCTATTCGCAATTTCGCGTCACGCGCGACAGCGACCTGTGGGTGGACGAAGACGAAGTCAAGAACCTGCGCCAGGCCTTGAAGGGCGAACTGGTGGGGCGCCAGTTCGGCACCTCCGTGCGCCTGGAAGTGGCGCGCAATTGCCCGCCAGAATTGTCGCAATTCCTGCTCGACCAGTTCAGCCTGGATCAAAGCCGGCTGTACCGCGTCAATGGCCCCGTGAACCTGGTGCGCCTGTCGGAAATGATCGACCACGTGAAGCTGCCGGAATTGCGCTTCCCGCCGTTTTTCCCCGGCCTCGCGCACAAAGCCATCGGCAACGACATCTTTGCCGCGCTGAACAAGCACGACATCCTGCTGCATCACCCCTACCAGTCGTTCCAGACGGTGATCGACTTCATCCGCAGCGCCGCCTACGACCCATCCGTCGTCGCCATCAAGCAAACGATCTACCGCACGGGCATGAATTCGGACTTGATGGAGTCACTCATTACAGCGGCGAAAATGGGCAAGGAAGTGACCGTCATCGTGGAACTGATGGCGCGTTTCGACGAGGAAGCCAATATCAACTGGGCCGACAAGCTGGAACAGGCCGGCGCGCAAGTCGTGTACGGCGTGGTGGGCCTGAAAACCCATGCCAAGGTGGCGCTCGTCATCCGCCGAGAAGAAGGCGCGCTGCGCTTCTACGCCCACTTGGGTACCGGCAACTACCACCCCACCACCACCAAGCTGTACACGGACTTCGGCTTGCTGACGGCGAACCAGGACCTGGCAGTGGAAGTGAACGAAGTCTTCATCCACCTGACCAGCCTGACCAAGCCGCACAACCTGAACCATCTGTGGCTGGCGCCGTTCGGCCTGCAAAGCGAGATCATCAAGGCCATCCGCAACGAAGCGAAGATCGCCCGCTCCGGCCAGCGCGGGCGCATCATCGTGAAGGTCAATGCGCTGGTGGATGAATCCGTGATCCGCGCCCTGTATGCGGCCTCGACCGATGGCGTGAAGATCGACCTGATCGTGCGCGGCGCCTGCACCCTGAAACCGGGCGTGCCTGGCTTGTCGGAAAACATCAAGGTACGCTCCGTGATCGGCCGCTTCCTCGAACACAGCCGCATTTACTACTTCCGCAACGACCTGGCGCACGATGTCTACCTGGCCAGCGCCGACTGGATGAGCCGCAATCTGTTCCGCCGCGTGGAAGTGGCCTTCCCCGTGCTGGACCGGGCACTGAAGCGGCGCGTGATCGCCGAAGGCTTGAATCCATATTTGAAGGATAATACGAATGCATGGGAACTGGAGCCGACGGGCCAGTACGCGCGCCGCAAGCCGCGCGGCAAGCAAACACCGTTCAGCGCCCAGCAGTATTTGATGCAGACACTGGGCACGCCGAGCGCGGAGGTCGGCGAATAGGCAGCTTTCGACTTTCTACACAGAGGAGTACAACATGGACCTCATCTTGTGGCGCCACGCAGAAGCCGAGCCGGGCGTCCCCGACCTCGAACGCGCCCTGACCGTCAAAGGCCAGAAACAGGCGCGCCGCATGGGGGAATGGCTGGCCTCGCAACTACCGGAAAATTGCCGCATCCTCGTCAGCCCCGCCCTGCGCACCCTGCAAACGGCGGAAGCGCTGGGGCGCAAGTTCAAGCTGATGCCGGAACTGGCGCCCGGCGCCGAGGCGGAAGACATCCTGCAGGCGGCCAACTGGCCCAGCGGCAAGGAAACCGTGCTCATCGTCGGCCACCAGCCCACGCTGGGCCAGGCGGCCGCCCTGCTGCTGACGGGCGAGGAGCAGGAATGGGAGATGCGCAAGGCCAGCGCGTGGTGGTTCTCGCAGCGCGAACCGGGCGATCCCATCAGCGTCTATTTAAAAGCCGTCATGGCGCATGACCTGGTGGTGAAATAAGGGTGGTGAAGCAGGGAAATGCGCAAAAAGTGCGCTGGGACAAATACTGGCAGGAATTGCAACTCGTCAGCCTTGTAAAGCGCTGCCGATCTGCTAGAGTTTAATGGCATCAACGACGTGTTGGAGCAATGCTCTGGCACCTTGAGCAACCCAGCGGACAGCCGCTCAACGGCGGCTGAAAGACCATGTTAACCTTCCTCGTTTTTCTCTTCATCGCCATCTTCGCCGCCATCATCGGCTTTGTCGCCTTTGAACTGATCGAAGAAATGCGCGGCAGCCACCACAAGCTGATGGACCGCTACCACGAGTAGCGTTCACCTCGGCACTATCGCATGGCGCCAGCGACGGCCTACCGGCCCGTCCCTCGCGCCATCCTTGCACCGCCCAACAAAACTGACTGCGCGTCGCGATTTGCAGGCTGCGATGCTCACTGCCTCGGCGGCCCCGTGCACGACACAGTTCCGCCTCTCAAGCACCACTGCCTTCCGCTCGCTACAGTTTTGTAGCGAGCTCGTACCTTAAACTCCCGTCTTGAACTTCGTATAGATACGCGTCATCAGCCGGCGGATATCGGCCGTTGTCGCTTCCGGTGCGGCCATGCGCTGCTTGTCGGCGTCAGACAGGAAGATAGCCTTGTTTTCGCCGATGTCCTTGCGTACATACTTGATACTGGCCGGATTCGGATTCGCGTAAAACACCTTGTTGCTCAGGCTGGCATGCACTTGCGGACGCAAAATGTAGTTAATGAACAGGTGCGCATTGTTCGGGTGCGGCGCGTCGGCCGGGATGGCCATGGTGTCGAACATCAGGGCGGCCGTCTTTGGCACCAGCACCTGGATCACATTGCCATTCTTGGCATCGATGGCGCGCTGGCGCGCGATATTGATATCGCCCGACCAGCCCAGCGCGACGCAGACAGAACCGTTGGCCATGTCATTAATGTAACCGGACGAGCTGAACAGGGTCACATAGGGACGGATGGCTTGCAGCACCTTGCCCGCTTCCTGGTAGTCGGCGCTGGACTTCGAGTAGGCGGGTTTGCCCAGGTATTGCAGGGCGGCAGGCAGCACTTCCGATGGCGAGTCGAGGAAGGACACGCCGCACGATTTCAGCTTCGCCGCATATTTCGGGTCGAAGATCAGGTCCCAGGCATTCTCAGGCATGGGCATGCCACCCAGCGCCGCCTTGACCTTGTTGACGTTGATGCCCACCGTCGTGTAACCCCACAGCCAGTCGACCAGGTAATCGTTGTTCGGGTCGATCTTCGACAGCTTGGCTTGCAGGTTGGAGTCCAGGTTGCCCAGGTTCGTCAGCTTGCTCTTGTCGAGTTTGCGCAGCAGGCCCGCATCGATCTGCAGGCGCGCCCACTGGGCCGTCGGCACGACGATGTCGTAGCCGGACTTGCCCGCCACCAGTTTCGCATTGAGGATTTCGTTATTGTCGAAAACGTCGTAGCGTACCTTGATGCCCGTTTCCTTTTCAAAATTCTTGATCGTATCGTCGCCGATATAGTCGGACCAGTTGTAGATGTTCAGTACTTTTTCTTCCTGGGCCTGGGCAGGCAAGGCCAGCACGGCTGCCGCCAAGGTCAATCCCACTCCAATGCGCCGTCCTGCTTGCCATGTGTTTGCCATCGTATCGCCTCCAGAAGAATCAGAAAATAGTGCCGATGATAGCAAGAAGGGCGCGATCAGGTCTAGCCTGATCGCGCCCTTGCCTATCGCGCAATATGAACGCGGCAGCTTACACCTTGTCCAGCCCCACTTGCGCGCCCGAAAACACCAGGTTGCCATGCTGGGCGTCGATGCGGATCTCGTCTTTCGGGCCAAACTTGCCTTCCAGGATCAGCTTCGACAGCGGATTTTCGATCTGCTGCTGTATCGCCCGTTTCAAAGGACGTGCCCCATACACCGGGTCGTAGCCCGCTTCGGCGATTTGCTGCAAGGCCGCGTCGGTCAGGCTCAACTGCATGTCCATGCGCGCCAGGCGCTCTTCGAGAATTTTGAGCTGGATCTTCGCGATCGCGCCGATGTTTTTCTCGTCGAGGCCGTGGAACACGACGATCTCATCGATGCGGTTGACGAACTCGGGACGGAAGTGCGCGCGCACCTCGGCCATCACGGCCAGCTTCACGACGCCGGGATCATCGCTTTCCATGGCCTGGATTTTATGCGAACCCAGGTTCGAGGTCATGATGATGACGGTATTCTTGAAGTCCACCGTGCGGCCCTGGCCGTCCGTCATGCGGCCATCGTCGAGCACTTGCAGCAGCACGTTGAAGACGTCGGCATGCGCCTTTTCCACTTCGTCGAGCAGGATCACGCTGTACGGCTTGCGGCGCACGGCTTCCGTCAGGTAACCGCCCTCGTCGTAACCCACATAGCCGGGCGGCGCGCCGATCAGGCGGGCCACGGAATGCTTTTCCATGAACTCGCTCATGTCGATGCGTATCATCGATTCTTCCGTATCGAACAGGAAGGTCGCCAGCGCCTTGCTCAGCTCGGTCTTGCCCACGCCCGTCGGCCCCAGGAACATGAAGGAACCATAGGGACGGTTCGGATCGCTCAAGCCGGCGCGCGAACGGCGGATGGCGTCAGCCACGGCCGTGATCGCTTCATCCTGGCCCACGACGCGCTCATGCAGCTTTTCTTCAATGTGCAGCAGCTTCTCGCGTTCGCCCTGCATCATGCGCGACACGGGGATGCCCGTCGCGCGCGACACCACTTCGGCGATTTCCTCGGCGCCCACCTCCGTACGCAGCAGTTTCGGCTGGTCGGGATCGCGTTTCGGGATGCCGCTGTCAGCCTGCTTGAGCTGGGCTTCCAGCTGCGGCAGTTTGCCGTATTGCAGCTCCGACACTTTCTGCCAATTGCTCTCGCGGGTTGCCTGCTCCATCTGCAGCTTGACTTGTTCGATTTCTTCCTTGATGTGCGTGCTGCCCTGCACCACGGCTTTTTCCGCCTTCAGGATTTCTTCGAAGTCATTGTATTCGCGCTGCAACTTGACGATCTCTTCCTCGATCAAGCCCAGGCGGCGCAAGGACGCTTCGTCTTTTTCCTTCTTGACGGCTTCGCGCTCGATCTTCAGCTGGATCAAGCGGCGTTCCAGCTTGTCCATCACTTCCGGCTTGGAATCGATCTCGATCTTGATCTTTGCCGCCGCCTCGTCGATCAGGTCGATCGCCTTGTCGGGCAGGAAGCGGTCCGTGATGTAGCGGTGCGACAGCTCGGCAGCGGCGATGATGGCCGCGTCCGTGATTTCCACCTTGTGGTGCAGCGCGTACTTATCCTGCAAGCCGCGCAGGATGGCGATGGTCGCCTCCACGGTCGGCTCGTCGACCAGCACTTTCTGGAAGCGGCGTTCCAGCGCGGCATCCTTCTCGATGTACTTGCGGTACTCGTCGAGGGTAGTCGCGCCCACGCAATGCAGTTCGCCGCGCGCCAGCGCCGGTTTCAGCATATTGCCGGCATCCATCGCGCCTTCGGCCTTGCCCGCGCCCACCATGGTGTGCATCTCATCGATGAAGACGATGGTTTGCCCCTCATCCATGGCCAATTCCTTCAGCACGGATTTCAGGCGCTCCTCGAATTCGCCGCGGAATTTCGCGCCGGCCAGCAAGGCAGCCATATCCAGCGAGAGTACGCGCTTGCCTTTCAGGGACTCGGGCACTTCGCCATTGACGATGCGCTGCGCCAGGCCTTCGACGATGGCCGTCTTGCCCACGCCCGGCTCGCCGATCAGCACGGGATTGTTCTTGCTGCGGCGCTGCAGGATCTGGATGGTGCGGCGAATTTCATCGTCGCGGCCGATCACAGGGTCGAGCTTGCCCTTGCGCGCCCGCTCCGTCAGGTCCATGGTGTATTTTTTCAAGGCTTCGCGCTGGCCTTCGGCCTCTTGTGAATCAACCTTGTTGCCGCCGCGCACGGCCTCGATGGCCGATGCCAGTGCCTTGCGGGTCAGGCCGTTTTCGCGCGCCAGCTTGCCGCAGTCGGACTTGTCGTCCGTCATGGCCAGCAAGACCATTTCGCTGGAGACGAACTGGTCGCCCGCCTTTTGCGATTCTTTGTCGGCAAGATTGAGCAAGGCCACGAATTCACGGCTGACCTGCACGTCGCCGCCCGTGCCCGACACCTTCGGCAAGCGTTCGAGGGACGCGCCCAGAGCCTTGGTCAGCCCTCCCACGTTGACACCGGCGCGCTGCAACAGCGAGCGGGCACCGCCGTCGTCCTGGTTCAACAGGGCCGTCAGCAGGTGGACTGGTTCGATATACGGGTTGTCGTTGCCCACGGCCAGGCTTTGTGCATCGGCCAGGGCTTCCTGTAACTTGGTGGTGAGTTTGTCTTGTCGCATGAAAAGCGCTCCCGGTTAATTAGTTGTTAACCAAATTGGGGTGAGGCGGTCCTTTTCAAGCATACACAAAGCATAAAACTGATGCATTGTTGCAAATGCTAACGTGCGCGGCAAATACGCCTCAGCTGGCCCGCGCCGTCCATTTATCCAGTGCTGTCTCGTCGCTGTCGCGCGCATCGACCCAGCGCGCCCCTTCCGGCGTGTCTTCCTTCTTCCAGAACGGCGCCTGCGTCTTCAGGTAATCGATGATGAATTCGCAAGCGGCAAAGGCTACGCCCCGGTGAGCGGACGAGACCGCCACCAGCACGATCTGCTCCTGCGGCAGCAGGGGCCCCACGCGGTGGATCACCGACGCGCCAGCGAGGGGCCAGCGCTCCCGCGCCTGCTCCACGATGGCAACGATGGACTTTTCCGTCATGCCCGGATAGTGCTCGAGCTCCATGGCAGCCACGTCCAAGCCTTCGTTCATGTCGCGCACCGTACCGACGAAGCTGACGACGGCGCCCACCTTGGGGTTGCCTGCACGTAATTGTGCAATTTCTTGACTCAAGTCAAAATCGGCTTGCTGGACGCGGACGGAAATGCTCATTTGACGCTGCCTCCTATGCGGCGCAGCAAGGTTTCAATGCGGCTGGCCGTGCGCGCATCGGTGGCGGCGGCAATCGCGCACAGCTGCATCAGCTGCGACACTTGCGTGAGCGGCTTCTGGCCCGATTTCAGCGACGATTGCAACACTTCCACCTGCATTTTCAGGCGGTCGCGGGCAAATTCGGCGCCGCTGTCGACGCCGGCGACGATTTCCAGGCGCAAGACTTCCTCACGCAAGCGCTCCTGGTTGGCCTGCAATTGTTGCACGTAGGCGGCCGCGCCCTCGCCCAGCGCGGCCTGGGCGGCGGCAAAGCGCTGCTGCAGGCTGCGTTCGTACTGGGCGTCGAGCGGCGGCAAGGCGCTCCAGCGCTGATCCCAAGCGGCAGCGTCGGCGCTGTCGCCCCCCTCGAGCAGCGAGGTTTCCAGCGCCTGCACCAGGCGCAGCTTGTCGCGCAGGGCATTCGCCTGGGCCGCACCGGCACGCTCGGCGATGGCATCCGCTTGCGCTTGCACGCCGGCGACAGCCGCCTGGTAACGCTGTTCGATCTTCGCTTCGCTGGCGCGCGGCACGGGACCGCTGGCATTCCAGGCGGCGCGCGTGTCACGCAGCAACTGGTGGATGAAGGCGCTGCGGGCCTTGTCGTCGCCCTCGGGCACGACGGCCGTTTCCAGCGCTTCGCACAGCGCTACGCGCGCATGCAAGTGTTCGCGGCGCTCGTGGTCGGCCGCGTGAGCCGTTTCCTTGCGCCTGGCAAAGATGTCGTCGCAAGCGGCGCGGAAGCGCTGCCACAGCGCCTGTTCCGCGCGGCGCTCCAGCGGCAAGGCTTTTGCCAGCTCCTGCCATTTGTCCTGCAAGGCTTTGAGCATGTCAACCGTGTTGCGCTCCGACGGTTTGAGCAAGCCCACTTCGACGATCAATTGTTCGCGGCGCGCCGTCTCGATCTGGCGCTGCGTGTCCAGCGGCTTCGACAGCGCGTCCAGCGCGGCGCCGAACTCGGCGTCCAGGCGTTTCTTTTCCTTGCGGTCAATGGTGCCCAGGCGCGTCCACGCCTGGCGCAAGCGCTGCGAGGCGGAGGCGACGTGTTTCCAGTCGGTACTTTCTTCGGCCGCCAGGGCCGCCGTTTCCGCGATCAATTCCTGGGCCTTGGCCGCATTGCCGTGGCGCTCATCGGCCAGTAGCTTGAAATGCTGGGCCGCTGGCGCATACGCCACGCTGCAGGCGGCGTCGAAACGCTCCCACAAAGACTTAGGCGCCGGGCCGGACAAGGTGTCGAGCGACTTCCAGCGCTCGCGCAAGCTGCCCACTTTCTTGGCCAACTCGGCCATTGGCAATTCTTGTGCCGGCAATTCCTCACCCGCCTTGACCAGTTCCTCGCGCGACACGTTGCCACCCCAGCGCGCCCAGTCAGCCAATTGCTTGAATTGCCCGCGTACATGGGCCAGGCGATCCGCTTGCGCAGGCGTCAATCGGCCGTGCTTGGTATCGCGCAAGGTCTTGTCGTGTTCGGACGCCACGTGCAGCAAGCCATCCTGCAGGGCCGCTTCCATGGCGTCGAGCACCTTGAAGAACTGCTCCGTCGCTTCTTTCGACACGGGCGCGTGTTCCTGGCGCGGCTTGCGCGGCGCTGGCTCGGCATGGGCCGGTGCGGCCTCTGCCGTTGCCGCCTGCACGGGCGCCGGCGCACTGGCCAGCACGGCCGCAAATTGCTGCTGCAAGCTGTCGGACAAACTCGATTCGGGCAGGCGCGGCAAGGCTTGCCAAGCGCGCTTCAAGGTGTCTGCGTCCAGGGTGGCGGCGTCCTGCGCCTGCCATTCGGCCAGCGCCCCCTGGCGCGCGTCGAACACGGCCTGGTGCTGCTGCAGGGCTTGCAAGGCGGACTGCGCCTGCTCGCGCGCCTGGAGAAAATCGCTTTCCAGGTGTTTCGGCAAGGAGCCGCGCTCGGGCGATTGCGCATGCTGCGCATGCTGCGCATCCAGGCTTGCCAGCGCCTGCGCCAGTTCTTCGGCAGACTGGCCATTGCTGGCCAGCGCGCGCGCGGCGGCAACGGCGTCGATCACGGCGCGCTGCAGCAGCACTTGCGCTTCCAGGCGGGCGGCAAGCGCGGCGCGCGCGGCGGCGAAGGCGGTCGCCAGCTCGGGCGTGGCCTTGATCACTTGCCATTGGCGGTCCAGCTCGGCCACCTGATTCGGGCTGAGCTTGTCATCGCTCAGCAGGCGCTGGGCCGTGGCGATGCTGGCCTCGGCGCGCTGGGTTTCCGCCGCCTGGTGGCGGATCAGGTCGATTCGGCCCTGCATCAGTTTGGCGACGCGGCGGTCCGTGTTGCGCATGGCGTGGTGGACTTTTTCCAGCAGGGGCAAGGCATGGACGTGTTCGGCCGCGATCAGACGGGCATCGGCAAATTCGCTGGCCAGGATGAATTCAAAGGCGGCGGCTTCGTCACCCGCCACGGCATGGGCGCGCGCAACCTGTTCGGCGCGGCGCGATGCGCTCAGCGCCGAGGCGGCGGCCTGTTCTGCCACGACAGGATCGGGTGCGGCAGTCTTGCTGGCAGAACGCTTGAAGAGAAATTCGAACATGACGGGTTTCGCGTGGATCAAAACCACCATCATAACAAAGCCCGGAGTATTGCATCGGACAGGTCTGTACAAGTTGGCAAATGAGTCACACAACACGCCTCCCATGCTGGCGCCAGCGCAAAACCACGCTCGCGGAGCCGCTGCACACGGGCGACCGAGGAGGGTGCCCGCTCCCCGTCAAGCCCGCGCGCGCAGGGCTTGCGGCGCCGCTGGCAAGGCATCCGCAGCAGCGTTGGCGGCGGTGGCGCTATCGGTGGCGTCAGCGCTGCTGCCAGGCGTCCCCGGCGCCGGCGCAGGCACTGGCAAAACAAAAGGCAAGACCTGCGCCTTGCCACGGCGCGCTTCCTGCGCGCGCGCATCGTGGGCGAGGAACTGGTAGGCGATGGCAAACCACGCTTCGCCCACGATGACCTTGCGCGCCAGCGCAAACAGCTCGCGCTCCTCTTTTTCAAGGCGCTGCAACAGGGCCGCGCAAAAGGCGTCGATGGCGGCGCACAGCTGCTCGGCCTGCAATTCGGAATGGTCGATGGCGGCACCCGCGCGCTGCTGCACGACATTGATGCTTTCCAGCGCAGCATGGTTCAAGCCATTGATCTCATTGAGCAAACCATCGAGCGGGCCGTCCGCACGCGGCGCGGCCTGACGGATGGCGGGGATCAGATACATCTCCACCTTGCGCCAGTAGCCCCCCTGATACAGGCGGCTCAGCCAGTCGCCTGCGTACTGCAGCTGCGCCAGGCTGAGCTGGCTCTGCTGGCGCAGCTGCACCTGCATGTATTTCTGAAAAGCCAGCAGGCTCATGCGGATGCTGGCCTGTTCCACTGACAGGGAAACCAATATATATGTTGCCGTAAGCATGTACTCACTCCCGAAAATGCGCTGGATGTCTCAGCCTGGAAGTGAAAGTGTAAAGACTACCGACAGGGCCTGGTTTGATCCTGCACAAACCCGCAGCGAGCCCCCTGCGCTTTTTTAAGGCGCGCGCAGCCCGATATGCAGGTTGACGACGCCAGGCTCTTCTGACGGCGTGACTTCGCCGCCAAAGCTTTTCACCAGCCGCTGCATGCCCTTGTTGCGCGCCATCGCCTCGCCCACCAGCGCTTCCGTGCCGCGGCTGCGAAAATAGTCGACCAGCTTCTCAAACAGGATATGTCCCAGCCCCTTGCCCTTCAGTGCCGAACGCACGGCGATGGCGAAATCGGCGTGGATATTGTCCGGGTCGGCCACGGCGCGCACCACGCCCAGGGTTTCCGGCTTGCCGTCCGGCCCCGTGTGCGTGGCGATGAAAGCCATGGCGCGGTCGTAATCGATCTGCGTCAGGCGCGCCAGTTGCGACACGGGCAGTTCGCGCATGGACGTAAAGAAACGCAGGCGCACGTCATCCGGGTCCAGCGCGTGGAACAAATCCATGTGCTGCGGCGCGTCCTCGGGGCGGATGGGACGCAGCAAAATCGCTTGGCCCATCCACGTTACCTGCTCTTCCAGTTCCTGCGGGTACGGGCGGATGGCCAGGCGGTCGCTCTGCTGGCCCGGCTGCAAACGGATGCGCGCGTCGAGGGCGATCACGCCATCGGCATCGGCCACCAGCGGGTTGATGTCGAGCTCGGCCAGTTCGCCGATGTCCGCCACCAGTTCGGCCACCTGGATCAGGGTATAGCAGATGGCGTCGATATCGGCCGGCGGCTGGTTGCGGTAGCCGGCCAGCAGTTTCGACACGCGCGTGCGCGCCAGCATGTCGCGCGCCAGCACCATGTTCAGCGGCGGCAGGCCGATGGCATGATCAGCCGTCACTTCCACGGCGATACCGCCCTGCCCCACCAGGATGACGGGGCCGAAGGCGGCGTCCGTGGTGACGCCGACGATCAATTCATGCGATTGCGGACGGCGCGCCATCTGCTGCACCGTAAAGCCGTCGATCAGCGCATCGGGGCGCATGCGGCGCACGCGCTTGAGCATGGCGGCGGCCGCCGTGCGCAGGATGTCGGGCGTATCCAGGTCGAGCGCCACGCCGCCCACGTCGGATTTGTGGCCGATGTCGGGCGAATGGATCTTCAGCGCCACGGGGTAGCCGATATCCGTCGCCACGGCCAGCGCCTCTTCCACGTCGGCCGCCATGCGCGTGGTGGCGACGGGGATGCCGTAGGCGGCGAGGATTTCCTTCGAGCGGCATTCGCCCAGCACCGTCTGGCCGGCGGCCAGCGCGGCGGCGACGATTTCGCGCACGCGCGCACGGCGCGGCGTGGCCGACATGGGCAGCTGCGCGGGCACCTGCATCAGGGTTTCCTGGTTGCGCCGGTACTGCACGATCTGCATGAAGCCATGTACGGCTTTTTCCGGCGTGTCGTAGGTGGGAATGCCGGCCCGGTTGAAGACCTGGCGCGCGGGCGCCACCGTGGTGCCGCCCAGCAGACAGGACAGCACCGTGCGGGAAGTGGCCTTGATCAGCGGCGTGACGGCTTCGGCGATGTCGATCGACGAGACCATGGCCGTGGGCGCGTGCAGCAGCAGCAGGGCATCCGCCTGCGGCTCGTCGAGCAGCGGCTTGATGGCGTCGACATAGCGCTGCACGGCCGCATCGCCAGGCAAGCCCACGGGGTTGTCGTGCGACCAGCCCCGTGGC
Source organism: Janthinobacterium sp. UMAB-56 (assembly GCF_900095265.1). Classification (GTDB taxonomy): domain Bacteria; phylum Pseudomonadota; class Gammaproteobacteria; order Burkholderiales; family Burkholderiaceae_D; genus Janthinobacterium. The sequence continues at coordinate 118,494 of NZ_LT607655.1, forward strand.
AGGGCCTTTTCCAGCGCGATCACGGTGTCCGGCGACAGCTCGGCCAGCTTGCCGCCACCGCCCACCAGCGCATCGGTGGCCATCACGCCCAGGCCGCCGCCATTGCACAAGATCGCCAGGCGCTCGCCGCGCTGGGCGCGGATATGCGTGAGGGTTTCCACGGCGTCGAACAATTCCTCGGCCGAATACACGCGCAGCATGCCGGCGCGGCGGATGGCCGCGTCGTACACGGCGTCGGAACCGGCCAGCGCGCCCGTATGCCAGGCCGCCACGGCCGCGCCTTCGGGCGCGCGCCCGGCCTTGAGCACGATCACTGGCTTGCTGCGCGCGGCGGCCCGCGCCGCCGACATGAATTTGCGCGCCGCCTGGATGTCTTCCATGTACAGCAGGATGGCGGCCGTGTCGATGTCGCCAGCCAGGTAGTCGAGCAGGTCGCCAAAGTCGATGTCGTAGCTGGCGCCGAGCGAAATGAACTTGGAAAAGCCCACGCCGTGCGCGTTGGCCCAGTCGAGCACACCCGACACCAGCGCGCCCGATTGCGAGACGAAGGCGATCTTGCCGCTGGTCGCGCCTATATGGGCAAAGCTGGCGTTCAAGCCCAGCTTCGGCACCAGCAAACCCATGCTGTTGGGGCCGAGGATGCGCAACAGGTGCGGTTTGGCCGCTTTCAGCATGGCCAGGCGCAGCGACTGTTCGCGCACGGGGTCCAGGCCAGACGTCATGACGATGGCCGCGCGCGTGCCCAGCGCGCCCAGTTCGCGGATCAGGGCCGTGATGGTGGCGGGCGGCGTACAGATGATGGCCAGGTCCGGCGCCTTGGGCAACTGCGCCAGCTTGCGGTAGCATTTCAGGCCCATCAACTCGTCGTACTTGGGATTGACGGGCCACAGATCACCTTTGTACTGCGCGCCTTGATTCCCGCCGCCCAGCAGATTGGAGAGGGCGATGGCACCGAGCTTGCGTTCGCGCGCCGTGGCGCCGATCAGGGCCACCGAGGCCGGCTTGAACAGCTTGTCGAGATTACGAATACTCATGTTCTGGCCTCTTGGATTGCCGCAGTGGCTTGGTAACACCCCAGTGTATAGGATGCGCTGGCAAAAAAACTTGACCTTGTGGCGCGTTTCACGAAAAACCTGCGCGCGCCTACCAGCGCGAGCGGTGGCTTTCCGTCACCCCCGCCAGTTGCGCCACGATGCGCTTGGGCGAGTCGGCGCTGGCGCGCACCCAGCCGCTGAACGTGCCGATGGGCTGGATATAGCGGCTGGCGGCGATCCACAGGTTTTTATCCTCGCGCCGCGCGCCTTCCGGCTTGAAATGCAAGTCCAGCAAATCGTCGTCCGTCCACACATGCCACGGCGCCAGCGGGTTGTCGGGATTGAAGTCGAAATGCGCGCGGCCCAGCGGATACAACTGGCCATCGAGCCACAGCGCGTTTTCATGCGCGCCAAAATAGCCTGCCTGCAGATTGAAACCCAGGTCCAGGCTGTGCGCGGACGCCCAGCGCCATTCCGTCTCGCGCGCCAGCAAGCCGTTCGAATAATCGAAGCTGGCCACGCCGTCATCGAGGCTGTAGCCCATGGCGCCGCAACGCGCCGTTCCCCACAAGGGCAGGCCGCCCGACTTTTGCGTGGCGTGCACGCTGCCGCCCTCGCCCACGGGCCCCACGGCCAGCAAGGTGGGCGCCACGGGCGGGCCGCATTCCGCATCGATGCCGAAATGACCGCAATCGAGCTGCAAACGGTAGCGCTGCTGCGGCTGCGCCTCGATGCGGATGGTATTCGACAGGAAGCGGAAACGGCTGCTGGCAGCAGCATGCGGCGCCACCGACGCGGACAGGCCGGGAATGCCATCTTGCGAAAAGGTCGCCACGATCTTGCCCTTGTGGCGGTCGAAGGCATACGCGAACGCCGTGTTGGTCCAGCCCAGGTCGACGATGGCCACGCCGCAAAATACGGCCGGCGTGGACAGGGCCACGTAATGCCAGCGCTTGTGGTGGAACAAGCGCCAGAGTGCGCCGCGCGCATACGGCGGCGCCAGCGCAGCCCAGTCGAAGGTGTCCAGCTGCCCCGAGTACCGGCCAAAGCATGGGACGCCATTGGCGTCGAGCAGGTGGGAAGGAGCCGCTGGCAGCATCATGCTGCCCGCCTTGCTGCAGCGCCGCTGTCGTGCAGGGCCTCGGCCAGCTGCGCGCCAAATAGCGCCGGCTGCGCTTGCGCAATATCGATATCCGGGCAGGCATGCCAGAGCGCCAGCCGCTGCACGGCGCCAGCCACGTCTTGCACCAGGCGGGCACTCACGCGCACGCCCTCTTCCAGCGCCAGCGACTTGATTCCGAAGCGCCCCTGCGCGCGGTGCGCCTTGGCGTCCAGGCGCCCCACCAGCGCGCCGCGGCGCAAGATCGGCAGGGTGAAGTATCCATAGCGGCGCTTCTCGGCCGGCGTGTAGCATTCGAGCCGGTAGTCAAAGCCGAACAATTCCAGGGCCCGGCGCCGGTCCCAGACGACAGGATCGAAGGGCGAGAGGATCGTCGTCAGGGTGGGCGCCAGCTTGCCGGCGGCCGCGTCGCGCGCCAGTTCCGCATGTTCCGCATGCACGTACACGGCGTCAATCCAGCCGGCCACCCTGCAACGCAGCAGCGCGCCCTCGTCCACCAGCGCCTGCAAATCCTGCGCCAGGCTGGCGCGCGCTTGTTTCGTGCGGAAGTAATCGCTGATCCAGCTGGCCCGCGCCAGGCCCAGCGCCTTCACGCTGGCCAGCAGCAGGCAGCGGCGCACCTGTTCTTCGGGCGGCAGCAAGCCGTCATGCCAGCCCGGCAAAACGCGTTCGGCAAGGTCGTAATAACGCTGGAAATTGTGGCGCTTGGCGATCATCAGCACGCCCGACGTAAACAGCACTTCGAGCGAGCGCTTTTCCGGCTTCCAGCGCCACCAGCCGCCCGCCTGGCCATCCCTGCGTTCAAAGTCAGCCGAGCGCGCGGCGCCATTGACGCGGATGTGCTCCAGCACGGCAGCCACGGCGTCGCCCTGCTCGGCCATCCACTTTACCGAATACTTCCAGCCCATGGCGGCCGGGTCGAGCATGCGGCGGCGGTACAAGCCATAGTCTTCGATGGGCACGAAGCAGGCTTCATGCGCCCAGTATTCGAACAGCGCGCCCTCGGCCAGCAGCTGCTCCAGCCACGCCTGCGGATAGTCGCCCAGCCGGCTCCACAGCACCAGATACGGGCTGCGCGCCACCACGTGGATGGTGTCGATCTGCAGCACGCCCATCTGCCGCACGGCGGCCAGCACGTCAGCCTTGACGGCCTTCTTGCGGCGCGCCTGCAGCAAGCCCTGCGCGGCCAGGTGCAAGGCGCGCGCGGCGGCCAGCGATAAAGGGGGGAGGTTGGGACGAATGGCGTGGTCTGGGCTATGCATGGCTGAAAGATACCGCATTCCGCGTACTACCTGTACGTTTTATTGCTATCGGATCAGCATCCCGGGCGCCCGCATGCCGTCCTGTTCCAGGCCGCTCTGCGTGGCGTCAAGGCCAGATCGCACGCTCAGTCCTTTTTCTTGATCAGGCCGGCCAGCGCGGCGAAGGGGTTGTGCGTGGCGGGCGCCACCTCGGCCGACAGCAGCCCGGCGCCACGGTCCGCTTCCAGGTAGCGCGAGTGCTCATTGTCGTGGCAATACAGGCACAGCAGTTCCCAGTTGCTGCCGTCCGGCGGATTGTTGTCATGGTTATGGTCGCGGTGGTGCACCGTCAGTTGCTGCACGTTGGCACGCGTAAATTCGCGCATGCAGCGGCCGCACACCCACGGATACATCTTCAGCGAGCGTTCGCGGTAACCGCTCTCGCGCTGGTCGGCGGCGCGGCGCGCTTCGGCCACGATCTTGTCCAGTCTTGCTGCGTCGGGCTTTTTACTCTGCATGACAACTTTCGATAGGGTAGGAAGAAGCTAGCATTTTAATGACGATGCAAGCCGAATTGTACTTTTTCTGCCTCGTCCCCTGCCCGTGCCGCCACCGTATTGTCTTTTTTAGCATGCGCCGCGCCACGCAGGCTTGATTTAACGCAAAATAAGACCAGCGATTGACGACAAACAGACGGTGGGGACAGCAACTGGGCACAGCGCAAGCAGGCCGAATCGGCTATCATGCGCGCCACGCCGCTCCCCCGCCTTCCCCTTTTTCATGAATCCAGCCTGCAAGCGCCCGTGATAGCGATAACAAGACCCCTGCAACGCCTTGCCCGCCGCCTGTACCATCTGAGCCTGGTGCCCCTGTTCGCGCTCCTCTTGCTGCTGGCGCTGTGGGCGGCCGTCTTTTACCAGGTGGGCCAGGAACGCGCCAGCGCCGTGCGCGACGCCGTGGCCGTCAGCCAGTCGCTGGCGCGCACCCTGGCCGACCATACCAGTTTCACCCTGCGCCAGACCGACCACGCCACGCAATTGTTCAAGCTCAAATATGAGGAATCAGGCGGCGGCCTGCGCCTGAAGGAATTCACGCGACGCCAGGGCCTGCTCGACAGCGTGCTGCCATCGAAGCTGGAACTGCCGATCGCCCTCATCGACGCGCAGGGCAAGGTGATCGACAGCGCCAACGCCTATTTGCCGGAAAACCTGGCCAAACAGGCCTTTTTCAGGGCACTGGCCGCCAGCGCGTCCGACACGGCCCTGGTCGACACGCCCATGCTCGACGCAGGCAGCAAGCACTGGACCATCCGCCTGGCGCGCCGCCTGAACGATGCGCAGGGCCGCTTTGCCGGCGCCATCCTCATCCTCGTCGACCCCACGTATTTTGTCGACGACTACGACCGCCTGAACCTCGATGAACAGGGCGCGCTGATGCTGGTGGCGCGCGACAGCGGCCTGACGGTGGGGCGCGTCGGCGAACAGCGCATCCTCAGCGACCGCATCGACTTCCGCATGCCGGGACCGCCGCAGCACGCCGCCGAAGAACTGCTGATCGAGCCGCCCGTGGACGCGACGTCACGCATCTACAGCTACCACGAGCTGCCGCGCTACCCGCTGCTGGCGGTGGTGGGCGTCAGCCGCGCCGTCGCCCTGACGCGCTTCGAACACCGCCGCCTGGTGTATGTCGGCGCGCTGCTCGCCGCCAGCGTGCTCATTGCCGGCTTTACGGCCCTGCTGATGCGCCAGAGCGCGCGCCTGCGCCGCAGCATCCGCCAGGCCAAGGAAACCCAGGCCCTGTTGCGCGCGGCGCACCAGGGCAGCCTGGATGCCGTGCTGCTGCTGAAGGCCTGGCGCCCGGCGCCGGGCAAGCCGGTGGAAGACTTCATCTTCGCCGACGTCAACGAGCGGGCTGCCGAGATGCTGGGCAAGCCACGCGCCGAACTACTGGGCCAGCGCGTGCTGCCGCAGGTGCCGCTGCTGCGCGGCGAACGATTTTTCAAGCGCTTCGTGCTGGTGATGGAAACAGGCCAGCCGCTGGAGGATGAATTCGAGCTGGCACTGGCCTCGGGCGGTACGCGCTGGCTGCGCCACCAGGTGGTACCGATCGCCGACGGCGTGGCCGTCACCTCGCGCGACATCAGCGCGCGCAAGCACGACGAACTGGCGCTGCAGGATAACCGCAGCTTCCTGCAGTCGCTGATCGACCATCTACCCGTGCTGGTCTATGTGAAAAGCGCACGCCCCGAGAATTTCGGCCAGATGGAAGTGTGGAACAAGGCGGCCGAGGATATCACCGGCCACCTGGCCGCCGACGTCATCGGCAAGACCGATTGCCAGGCCTTCCCGTCCGACTTCGGCCTGCACGATGCCGAGGACGACCGCGCCATCCTGGCCGAGCGCGGCGTCATCGACCATACGGAAAAGCCGCTGCGCCTGCGTGACGGCAGCCTGCGCTACCTGCGCGCCGTCTCCGTGCCCGTGTTCGACGAGCGCCAGCAGATCGAACATATCCTGTGCATCGCCGAGGATATCTCGCAGCGCCGCCAGCAGGAACTGGCACTGCGCCAGAAACAGGCCGAGCTGGCCGCCGTCAACGATGCCTCGCCGCTGGGGCTGGTACGCCTGGACCGCCAGCGCCGCTGCACCTACGTCAACCGCACCTTTGAAGCGATCACGGGCCTGCCGCGCGCCGCCGCCCTGGGCGCCGGCTGGACCAGCGCCCTGCACCCCGACGACTACCCGCTGATGCACATGGCGCTGGAACAGCTGACGCGCAACCGCACGCCCTTCCAGTCCACCCTGCGCTGCCTGCAGCGCGACGGCAGGCTGGTCTGGGTCTCCATGAAGATCGCCCCCATCCTCATCGACGACCAGATCGACGGCTACGTGGGGACTCTGGACGACATCACCACCTTGCGCGAATCGGAAATGGCGCTGCTGGCAAGCGAAGCACGCCTGCGCACCATCGCCGACACCGTGCCGGCCATGATCGCCTATATCGACGCCGACCAGGTCTACCGCTTCCTGAACATCGCCTATGAGCGGGAAATCGGCCTGACGGGCCGGCAGGCGCTGGGCTGCAGCGTGCGCGATACGGTGGGCGAGGCGCGCTACCGCACGGTGGTGCCCTATATTGAAAGAGTGCTGGCGGGCGAAAACCTGAGCTTTGAAGAAGAGGATGAAATCGAGGGCGTCGCGCGCTGCATGGAAGTGATCTACATCCCGCAAATCGGCGAAGACCAGCTGCAGGTGGCGGGTTTTCACGTGATGCGCCAGGATATCACCATGCAAAAGCGCGAGAAACAGCGCCTGCTGAAACTGGCCCAGGTCGATGTGCTGACCGGCTTGTCGAACCGCGCCGGCTTCCAGCAAAAACTCAGCGACGCCATGCACGCGAGCCGCCAGCAGCAGCACCTGATGGCCGTCATGTACATGGATATCGACCATTTCAAGCCCGTCAACGACACGCATGGACACGGCACCGGCGACGCCCTGCTACGCGCTTTCGCCCAGCGCCTGACGCAAACCATGCGCGCCACCGACATCGTCGCCCGCCTGGGCGGCGACGAATTCACCATCATCATGGAACAGATCACCCGGCCCGACGACGCCGCCGTGCTGGCTGAAAAGATCGTCGCCGCCATGCGGCAGCCGTTCGAACTCGATGGCATCAGCGTGCGCATTTCCGCCAGCATCGGCCTGGCCTACTACCGCGATGAAGACATCCCCCCTGCCGTGCTGCTGCAGCGCGCCGACGTGCTGCTGTACCAGGCCAAGCAGGATGGCAGGAACACTTATCGCGCGGGGGCTGCCGTGGTTTGATCCCGCCGCTGGCACCTGGCGCCATACCTGCTATATTGGCGCCTGTCTTCCCTACCCTTGCCCTACCATGCGCCTGCTGCACACTTCCGACTGGCATCTGGGCCAGACCCTGCACAATTTTGAACGGGGCTACGAACACCAGCGCTTCCTCGACTGGATACTCGACACGCTCGTGACGGAGCAGGTCGACGTGCTGCTGGTGGCGGGCGACGTCTTCGACAATGCCAACCCGTCGGCCGCCTCGCAAAAGCAGCTATATGTGTTCCTGCAGCAGGCGCGCGCCCGCCTGCCCGCGCTGCAGCTCGTCATCGTCGCCGGCAACCACGATTCGGCCGGCCGGCTCGAAGCGCCCGCCCCCCTGCTGGCCGCGCATGGCACGCACGTCATCGGCCATTTGCTGCGCGGCGACGATGGACAGATCGACCTGGAACGCTTGCTACTGCCCTTGACGGGCGCCGATGGCCAGGTGCATGCATGGTGCCTGGCCGTGCCTTTCCTGCGCCCCGGCGACGTGCCGAAACTGCCGGCCGGCGACAGCCAGGATGCCTACCTGGGCGGCATCGCCCTGCTGTACCGCCAGTTGGCAGACCTGGCGCTGGCGCGCCGCCAGCCGGGGCAAGCCATCCTTGCCATGGGCCACTGCCACATGGTGGGCGGCGAAATGTCGAACGACTCCGAACGGCGCATCGTCATCGGCGGCACGGAAATGCTGCCGTCGGGGATTTTTGATGCCGCCATCGCCTACGCGGCGCTGGGCCATCTGCACAAGGCGCAGGCCGTGGGCGGCCAGGAGCACATCCGCTACTGCGGCAGCCCGATACCCCTGTCCTTCGCGGAAGTGAACTACCGCCACCAGGTGCTGTGCCTCGATATCGACGGCGAAACGCTGCAGTCCGTGCGCGCCATCGAGGTACCGCGCGCCGTGCCCCTCTTGCGCGTGCCAAGCATGCCGGCGCCCATCGCCGAAGTCCTGGAACAGCTGGCGGCCCTCGACGTGCCGGACTCTCCGGCCGAGGCGCAGCCTTTCCTGGAAGTGCGCGTGCGCCTGGACGCGCCCGAGCCGGGCCTGCGCACGCGCATCGAAACGGCGCTCGACGGCAAGCATGTGCGCCTGGCGAAGATCGAAACGTCAAGCGCCGCGCGCAGCAGCGCACCCGAGAACATGACGCTAGACCAATTGGGCCAGCTGCAGCCCGACGACATCTTCCGCCGCCTGTACCTGCAAAAGTACGCCGGGGAAGCGCCGCCCGAACTCCTCTCGGCCCTGGCCGAACTGCTGCTGCCCGGCACCTGACTGCTCCTGAAGAACCATGAAAATCCTGAAAATCTGTGGCAAGAACCTGGCGTCGCTGGCCGGCGAATTTGAAGTCGACTTCCAGCAGGAACCGCTGGCCTCAAGCGGCCTGTTTGCCATCAGCGGGCCCACGGGCGCGGGCAAGAGCACCCTGCTCGACGCCCTGTGCCTGGCCCTGTACGATGCTACGCCGCGCCTGCTGAAAGTGCTGGGACGGGGCAGCGCCCTGCCTGACGTGGGCAAGGAAACCGTCAATGCCCAGGATACGCGCACCCTGCTGCGCCGCGGCACACCCGATGGTTACGCGCAAGTCGACTTCGTCGGCAACGATGGCGGCCAATACCGCGCGCGCTGGAGCGTGCGCCGCTCGCGCACCCGGGCCGAAGGGGCGCTGCAGGCGACCGCCATGAGCTTGCACCAGTTGCCCGCGCTGCAACCCATCGGCGGCACCAAGACGGAGGTCAAGGAAGAGATCGAAAAGCGCATCGGCCTGTCCTTCGACCAGTTTACGCGCGCCGTGCTGCTGGCGCAAAACGAGTTTTCCACCTTCCTCAAGACGGAAGACAATGAACGCGGAGAGTTGCTGGAAACACTGACGGGCAGCAGCATCTATACCGACATTTCCATGCGCGCCTTCGAGCGGGCAAAAAAGGAAAAGCAAGTCCTCGAACGCCTGGGCGAAAGACTCGCCGACCAGCGGCCCATGTCGCCGGAAGAACGCGCCGACACCGAGGTACTGTGCGGCGCGGCCGAGACCACCTTGCAAACGATCGACCTGCGCAAGGCCGTGCTGGAACTGCAGCAGCGCTGGCACCACGAAACGCACAAGCTGCAAAGCCAGGTAGCGGCGGCGCAAGCGACGCTCGATAGCGCGGCCTTTGAGCGCGCCGCTGCCGAAGAGCGCCGCACGGCCCTGGCGCAGTGGGAATTGCTGCAGCCGGCGCGGCCCCTCATCGACGACGTGGCGCGCCTGGCCAGCGACATCGCCAGCACCGGCGCCGCGCTGGAAGCGTCGCGTGCGCAGGCGGCCCACGCCGTAGCCAGCGAAGCACAACTGGCGCAAGCCGTGCAACTGGCGGGGGCGGCCCTGCTTGCCAGGGAAGCGGCGCAGCGTGAAGCGGCACCCGTGCTCGATCAAGCCAAGGCGCTTGACGCCGGCATCGCAGCCCACCTGCCCGCGCACCGCCAGGCGCAAGATGGCGCACTGGCCGCCGACCAGGCCAACGCGTCGGCGGGCAGCGCGCTGCTGGCACTGCAGCAGCGCCAGCACGCCATGCAGGCGGAGCAGGAAACGGGCCGCCTGTGGCTGGCATCGCACCAGCACTGGCAGGCGCTGGCTACCTCGTGGCAATTGTCGGACCAGTTGTTCGCCCAGGCAGGCCAGGCTGCCGCGCAAGCCGATGCGGCCGATGCCCAGGTGGCCACATCGGCGCAGCTGGTGCGCGCGGCAGGCAAGGCCGACCACGAGGCACAAGCCGCGTTGACGGCCGCCGCCGCCACGCTCGCCGCGCACGATGCGCAGCGGCGCGAAGCGCAGTGGGCCGTGCAAGCCATCGACGCACAGCGGCTGCAGGAACAGCGCGGCCAGCTGGAAGAGCATGCGCGCCAATTGCATGCGGCGCAAAGGACGTGGACGGAGCTGGCACGCCAGCAGCAGGCGCTGTCGCATGGTCTGGCCAGGGCGGCACAACTGGCGCAAGCCGCGCAAACGGAAAACACGGCGCTGGCGGCGGCAGCGGCACAAGCGGCATTGCTGGAAGCGAGCCTGGCGCAGGCGGAAAAATCCTTGAAGGGTGCGGAAGCGGCATGCGCGGCCAGCGTGGAGCAACTGCGCGCCACCTTGCAGGACGAGCAACCCTGCCCCGTCTGCGGCGCGCTGGAACACCCGTACAGCCACGCCGACCACGCTTTGCAGGCAATGCTGGCCAGCTTGCAGGATGAAGTACTGGCCTGCCGCACGCAGGCGCGCAGCAAGGTGGAGCAGCTGGCAATGCACAGGGCGGCGCTGGCAGCGACTGCGCGCGAACAGGCGCACGCGGATGCCGAACTGGCGGGCTTGCCGCCCACCATCGCCAGCTTGCACGCGCAATGGCAGCCGCACGCCGACACCCTGCAGCTGCCGCCGGAAAACCAGCGCGCCGACTGGTTCGCGCAGCAACTGGCCGCCAATGTGGCAGCCCTGCAGGCGCTGGCGCAGCAAGAGGCGGCGCTGCGCCAGGCCAGCACACGGCGCGAGCAGGCGCAGGCGGCACACGAACGGGCCGGCGTCGAACACGCGCGCCTGAGCGCCGCCGTCGCCGAAACGCAGACACGGCTGGCACAGTTGCTGGCGCAGCAGGCGGCCAGCCAGGACAAGGCGGAGACATCGCGCAGCATGCTTGACGGCTTGCTGGCGCAGCTCGATGCCGCGTTTGACGACGTGGAAGGCGCCGAAGGCTGGAAAGATAACTGGCGCGCTGGCCCCGCCGCCTTCCGCGCGGCGCGCGACACGGAATGCCGGCAATGGCTGAAACAGCAGGCAGACCAGGACAAGCGCGGCCACGCGCTGGCGACCCTGGCCGCGCAGCTGGACGCGGCGCAGCTGGCCGCAGACAAGGCACGGCACACGGCGCAGGAGACCCACACCGTCTTTGCCGCCGCCGACAGACAGCTGACGACACTGCAAGCGCAGCGCAACGCGCTATGGCAGGGCCAGGGCGTGAGCGAAGTGGAACGCAGCCTGGCAGCGGCCATCGCGCAAGCCAAAGAGCGGCTGCTACAGGAGCAGGCAGCAGCCCAGGCGGCCAGCCAGGATCGCGCGCGCCTCGACGAAGCGTGCGCGCAGCTGGCACAGCGCCTGGCCTTCCTGCGCCAGCAAGACAGCGATGCGGCGGCAGCACTGGAGGACTGGTTGCGCCAGTTCCAGCTTGCGCATCCGGCCCATGCCCCCGCCGACATGGCCGGCTTGCGCGCCCATCTGGCCATCGCGCCGCAAGCGATGCGCGCCGAACGCGACGCCCTGCAAGTGATCGCCGACCGCCACACGGCGGCGCTCTCCGTGCTGGCCGAACGCCGGCAGCAGCTGGCCGCGCATGTGCAGCAGCCACCGGAGGCGCTGGAAATGGACGTGGAGGTGCTGCAGGCGGCGCTCGACGCACTGGGGCAGGAACGCCAGGCAGCCAACCAGGAAGCGACGCGCTTACGCCTGGCCATCGCGCAGGACGACACCAGGCGCCACAGCGCGCAAGCGGTGTTGGCGCAAATCGAGGCGCAAGCCGTCATCGAGCGGCGCTGGGCCAGCCTGAATGAATTGATTGGTTCGGCCGACGGCAAGAAATTTCGCAACTACGCGCAGCAATTCACCCTGGAAGTGCTGCTCGGCTACGCGAATGCACATCTGCACCATCTGGCGCGCCGCTATCAACTCGAACGCATCGACAATCCGAACAACCCGTCGCTGGGCCTGATGGTGCGCGACCAGGACATGGGCGGCGAGCTGCGCTCCGTGCATTCGCTGTCGGGCGGCGAATCGTTCCTCGTCTCGCTGGCGCTGGCGCTGGGCCTGGCCTCGCTATCGTCGAACCGGGTGCGCGTGGAATCGCTGTTCATCGACGAGGGCTTCGGCAGCCTGGATACGGAAACCCTGCGCGTAGCCATGGATGCGCTGGACGGCTTGCAAGCGATGGGCCGCAAGGTGGGCGTCATCTCGCACGTGCAGGAAATGACGGAGCGCATCGCCACCCGCATCCTCGTGCAACCTGGGTCTGGCGGCAAGAGCGTGGTGACGGTGCGCTAGCGCACTAGCAAGGGCGTCAGCGAGACAGGGGTTGCCGTCCCAGCCTGAGCAAATCCCAGCCCAGTTCGCGGCGGATCTGCTCCGGGTCGGGCGGCGGCCGGCGCTGTTCCAGCTCCGCTTTCAGCCACTTCCTGACCAGCTCCTTGGCGGGCGGTACAGGCTTTTCCTCGTCATGCTTGTCCATGCTGCTACCTCTTCAATGGCGGTCAGGCGACCTCCTGTATACGTTCAACGTCATGGCACGGATTCAGTTGACGTGCGCGTGGCGCAGATACAACAAGGTGTAACGGTGGCCAGAGTGCGTTAAAATCGCCGCCCTCGCGTAGACGTCATCTACGCCCGGCAACAGTTCAAGGAACCCCATGAAAGCCGCCCGCAGCCTCACCTTCAAGTGCGTAAAATGTCACAAATCCATGCAGGTCTACCTGCAAAAAGTCTCCGCCTGCTCGCATATCCAGCCCTACCAGGGCATTTGCGCATGCGGCGAACTCAAGCGCCACGCCACGGGCCAGGCCGATGCGGTCAAATCCTACCTGGAGTCGGCAGACGGTAGCTGGTCGCACCACCACTAATGGTTAAAGAATGGGACACGACTGCCGTTAACTGAGTACTTGCTCCTTCGGAATGTGTTCATGTCCCAGCTTCCCGCCCTCGTTTCTCCCCTCGCTCCCGGCTCGCGCCAGCCTGCCGCCAATACCCTGGCAGGGCAAGCGCCGCAAAAAACGGGCGCCGGCACGTCCGGCCTGGCAGCGTCGCCCCTGATGCAGCGCACGGCGCAAGACGTGGTGGCGCTGTCAAAAAATGGCCTGGACCTGTCGGCCAAGGGACTGTCGCAACGCACCGATGCGCTGGGCAACGCCACCGTCGATGTGGCGCAGGATTTCCTTTCCAGCATGACGCGACAGCTGTTCGGCGACGGCGCCAGCATTGCCTTCGATTCGGTCGACCTGCAAGCCGGCTCCAGCTTCAGCAGTGGCAGCGCCAGTGTCTCGGGCACCAATGGCAGCAGCCGCGCGGCCGCCTTCAGCCTCGATGAAAACGCGCATTTCATCGGCAAGGGCAAGATCACCACGGCCGACGGCCAGACCTTCGATTTCGAAGTGGAAGTGCAATATCAGTCGAACATCAGCGCAGGCACATTTGCGCAAACACAAGGCGCATCCGAGGAAGCAAGCCCATCCGATGACGCCGCCCTGCCCGCCAAAGAATTGCCCGCCACGACCTTCGGCGGCAATCTGCACGACCTGTTCAAGCTGTTGGGCCAGCAATTGCAAAGCAGCCTGTTCAATCAGCAATCCGAAGGCGCCAGCGCCAGCGGCAAGGATGGCGAGCTGGCGGGCAGCCTGAGCTTGCGTTTGCTCAAGCTGGTGCAGCCGGACCGTAGCGCCGTGGCCGCCAAAGCCGACCAGAAAGCCGTGGAAACCACGCAGGAAGAGCAAGCGCGCGCCCGCGCACTGGCGCTCGCCTATGGCACGGACCCGGCAAACAGCACGAGCAGCAACGTATAATGGAAGACGGCCTGCGCAGGCGACCATGCCGCGCGCCCCCTTCTATCGATTGAATCCCATGTCCGACACTTCTTCACCTACCGTTCATCCGCAGATCCACTGGAGCGAAAACGGCGCCGAACATTCGGCCCGCTGGCGCTCGGAAAGCGGCATGCCGCCGCCCAAGCGCGTCGTCATCGCCGATGACCGCACGACGGCCGACCAGGCTTACCGCCTGGCCTGCGAAGGCACGGCCATGCTGTGGCGCGGCGACTTCCAGAACGCACGCCAGTTGCTGCAAGCGCTGGCGCGGCGCGCCGACCATAAAAACGACAAGCCCAGCAAAAAAGCCCAGGCCGCCAAATTGGCCAAGCCGGAACCGTCCGCCACGGAAGCCTTCCATCTGCACCGCCAAGCCCAGTCGCAGCGCGCCCGTACCCTGGCCATGCTGCTGCTGCCTTTTGACGCCGATTACACGATTCCGCTGCGCCGCGCGCCGGACGTGAAACTGGCTTGCAATGAAGCGTATGGCCGTGGCGAAGAGCCCTTCGTCGCCTCGCTGCGCGAGCTGCTGGGGCTGATTGGAGCGCACGAATGGCGCCGCACGGGCGTGGAACTGCCGGCACTGGGCCAGCGCATCCATCCGCACTACGGCGTGTTCGCGCCGATTCGCGGCGAATACGTGGGCCTGGTGGCGGAGGCGCCGCTGCCCGCGCGCGCCAGCCTGGCTTTCGACATCGGCACCGGCACGGGCGTGCTGGCCGCCGTGCTGGCGCAGCGCGGCATAAAACGCATCGTCGCCACCGACCAGGACCCGCGCGCCCTGTCCTGCGCACGCGAAAATCTGGCCCGCCTCGATCTCCTCGACAAGGTCGACGTGGTGCAGGCCGACCTGTTCCCTGCGGGCCGCGCGCCGCTGGTCGTGTGCAATCCGCCGTGGCTGCCGGCCCGCCCCAGCTCCCCTATCGAGTACGCCGTCTACGATCCGGACAGCCGCATGCTGCGCGGTTTCCTGGCCGGCCTGGCCGACCACCTGGAAGCAAACGGCGAAGGCTGGCTGATCCTCTCCGACCTGGCCGAGCACCTGGGCCTGCGCCCGCGCGCGCAATTGCTCGAATGGATAGCGCAAGCGGGCTTGAAAGTGCTCGAGCGTCTGGACGTCAAACCCACGCACCCGCGCGCGCAAGATGCCACGGACAGCCTGCACGCGGCCCGCTCGAAGGAAATCACGTCGTTGTGGCGCCTGGCGGCAGCCTGATTCCATCTCTGCTGCAAGGCCATTGCGCATTGCAGCAAACCCCGCTATAATTCGGCTGCGGGGTGGAGCAGTCTGGCAGCTCGTCGGGCTCATAACCCGAAGGTCACAGGTTCAAATCCTGTCCCCGCAACCAGATACATGAAAGCCGCTGATTCTTGCAAAGGGATCAGCGGCTTTTTCCATTGCATCGCAGTATGTCAATCGCCATCGTGCAAAGCAAATGCCATCCGCTCTTTCGCAATGCAACAAACTAGTTTATAATTCGCCTGCGGGGTGGAGCAGTCTGGCAGCTCGTCGGGCTCATAACCCGAAGGTCACAGGTTCAAATCCTGTCCCCGCAACCAATACATAAAAACCGCTGACTCCCGCAAGGGATTCAGCGGTTTTTTCATTCCAGGCCTAGTCTGCCCGTACTTTTACGCGGTGACGCTGGCCCTGATCTGCCTGGCCGCCGCGTGCAGGCTGGCCGCGACTCGTTCCAGCTTGTCGGCTCCCGCCGTTTCGGCCAGCGCGGCAAAGGCGCTGATATGAAAAGTGGCCACCATCGCAGGCGATACCTCGAGCTCCAGCGCAGTCCTGCTCAATTCCGTCGACGCCTCGAAGTAAGGTTCACTGCCCGCCTCGAAGGCCTGCTTGGTTTCCAGCAGTTCCTGGCCCCCTTCCGCCTTGGCCAGGCAAGCATCGACCTTTTGCTGGAAGGCCGGCAAGGTATCACGCACGGGGCCGGCATCGGGCGCCGGCTCAGGCGCCGGCTCCGCTGGCGCAGGCGCAACTGCCACCGGCTTGTCCGCCGTCGGCATGTCGCGCAGGGTCAGCCAGCGCTCGACGGCGAGGAAATCGGCAAACGGTTCGGCCACCTTGGGATTCATCAGCCAGACTTCGCCCGTGCGCCAATCTATCCTGGCGCCGCGCTCATTTCTCGCCAACAAAATATCCTTGCCGCCATCGGCATTCGACACCCGACCGATGTCGAGCCAGTTCATCAGTTCCGCCTGGCGCGACATCGCGTTGACCCGATGAAAAAAGGCCAACCATAAGAATCTGGCGACCAAAAGAATCAGGGCACCGCCAACCATCCACATCATTTTTCGCTCCGCACCACATCGACATCCCACATTTTCTCACATGAAAGCTTGCGCCAAGGAAACTTTTACATCTGCCGTGTGCAGGCGCAAGTTCCTTGCCGCGTGCGGCCCGGGCGCGCAGTCGCATTTCAGCAACGTTGCGTTTTCCTGATTGCCTGGCGTGCGCCGCTGCGCTATTATGAGAACAATTCTCATTTAGATTAAGAAGTCCTGTACGCATGCTGTCCCTCCCTTCCCCGTCGTCCGATTTCCAGGCCCTGTATGCCGAGCACCACTCCTGGCTGCTGCACTGGCTGAAGCGCCGCCTGCACGATGCCGGGCTGGCGGGCGATCTGGCGCAGGATACCTTCCTCAAAATCTTCCTTGCGCGCAGCAGTGCAGGGATCGCGCAGCCGCGCCCTTTCCTGGCCACCATCGCCAAGCGCCTGCTGGCCAATCACTGCCGGCGCGCAGAGCTCGAACGGGCCTACCTCGATGCCCTGCTGCACCAGCCGCAAGCCTGTACACCCTCACCGGAAGCGATGTCCCTCCTGCTCGAATCGCTGCAATTGATCGACCGCGCGCTGGACAGGCTCTCCGCCAAGGCCAAGGCTGCCTTCCTGCTGGCCCACCTGGACGGCATGAGCTACGCCGAGATCGCCGCCGAACTGGGTACCACCACGCATTCCGTCAAAAAATACCTGAGCAAGGCCAATCTGCTGTGCTTTTTTGCCGTGCCCGATTTTGCCGCGCCCTGACATGCGCGGCGCCACCGTCTACGCACAGGGCCAGCCCATCGACCTGGCCATCGCCATGCAGGCGGCCGAATGGCTGGCCACCCTGATGAGTGGCGCAAGCACGCCGGCAGAGAAAACGGCCTGGCAGCAGTGGCGCCAGGCGCACCCAGACCATGAACGGGCGTGGAAACACATTGAAAGCGTCAGTGGCGGCTTGCGGCAACTCGATGCCCAGGCCAGCCGCAAGGCGCTGCTGCACAGTCCCAACTCACGTTCCCGCCCTGTCGCCTCAACCTCGCGGCGCCACAGCCTGCGGCTGCTGGCGTGGGTATCAACCATCGGCATCACGGGCTGGTTCGGCGCGCGCTCGGAATATGCGCCCGGTTTTGCCCGCGCCGCGCTGGCCGACCTGTCCACCGGCGTGGGCGAGCGCCGCGAGCTGACACTGGCCGACGGCACTCGCTTGCACCTGAACAGCGGCAGCGCCGTCAACATCCGCTTTAGCGGCGCGCAGCGCCTGCTGCAACTTCTGCAGGGCGAAGTGTTCATCGCCACGGCCCGCGAGACGGGCCTGCCCTACCGCCCCTTCCTCGTCGAGACCGCGCAAGGCCACGCGCAGGCGCTGGGCACGCGCTACTCGGTGCGCCAGGCGGACGGCAACACCGTGGTCGCCGTCGAGGAAGGCGCCGTGCGGCTGACGCCGCGCCATGGCGAAGCCAAGCTGCTCATACAGGCGGGCCAGGGCGGCGGCATGACGGCGCAAAAAATACTGCCCGCGCACGCCGTCTCACCCGATATCTGGGCCTGGCGCCGGGGCTTGCTGCTGGCCGACGCCATGCCGCTGCGCGACTTCCTGCATGAATTGAGCCGCTACCGCCACGGCTTGCTTGGCTGCGACGATGGCGTCGCCGCGCTGCGCATTTCCGGCGTCTTCCCGCTGGCCGACCTGGATGCCGTGCTGCTGTCGCTGCCCGACTCCCTGCCCGTCGACGTGCGCCTGCGCACGCGCTACTGGGTCCAGGTGGAAGCGCGCCAGCCGCGCTGAGCATGTATTTTGAGTCCACCGCAAAAAAACCTTACCCGTTTTCGTTTCTCGCGTGACCTGTGTAGGCAAAGCTCTTTTTGTCGACTACACCACAAGGTAACCATGTCTCCAGTTATGTCTCCCCGATCCCGGCCACGCCCCCGGCGCACGCGCATGGCGCATGCCATCAAGCTCCTTTTCATTGCTTCGGCCATGCTGCTGAACACCCAGGCGCCAGCCCTGGCGCAGGAAAGCGCGGCAGCTGCCGCGGCCAGCCTCGACTTCCAGGTGCCGGCCGGCGACCTGGCAGCAGCGCTGCGCCAGGTCGCCAGCCAGTCGCGGGTCATCCTCAGCTTCA
>NZ_LT607655.1:136772-140952 GCF_900095265.1 Janthinobacterium sp. UMAB-56
AGGCTTGAGCGGTCGCCACGACGTGCTGGCGGCCCTGAACGGCGTGCTGCGCGGCACGGGCCTGAAGGCCGAGCGCAGCGCGAACGGCAGCTATGTGCTGCGCCCGGCGCAGGACGAATCCGGCGCGGACACCATCGCCATGATGCCGGAAGTGTCGGTCAAGGCGCAGCAGGATGTCACCGAAGGTTCGGGCGCGTATGCCACCACCCTGCCGATCGCCACGGCCACGCCGCTGGGCTTGTCGATCCGGGAAACGCCGCAGTCGGTCAGCGTCATCACGCAGCAGCGCATGCAGGATCAGGGCTTGAGCAGCATCGCACAAGTGATGGCGCAAACGCCGGGCATCACCCTGTTCTCGCTGGGCAGCGAGCGCACGGGCTTTACCTCGCGCGGCTATTCGATCACCAATTACCAGCTCGATGGCGTCAGCACGCACTCGGAAAACCTGGGCCTCAATGCAATACCGTCGCAAAGCCTGGCCGACATGGCGCTGTACGACCGCATCGAAGTGCTGCGCGGTGCCTCCGGCCTGATGACGGGCGCGGGCGATGCCTCGGGCGCCATCAATATGGTGCGCAAGAAGCCGACGCCACAGTTCCAGGCCTCCGTCGAGGGCGAGCTGGGCTCCCACGATGAACGGCGCGTCCTGGCCGACATTGCCGGCCCGCTCAACGCAGCGCGCACGGTGCGCGGCCGCCTGGTGACGGTACACGAAGAAGGCGACAGCATCATCGACGGCTACAGCCGCGACAAGAAAGTGGTGTATGGCGTGATCGAAGCGGACCTGTCCGCCGACACGAAACTGACAGCCGGCGTCACGCACCAGCGCAAGCGCTCAAACGGCTCGCTGTCCTACCTGGGCTTCCCCCTCTTCTACAGCAATGGCGTGATGACAAAGCTGCCACGCTCCTTCAGCCCGGCCGCCAAGTCGAACCGTTTCGACAGCAATTCGACCGACTTCTTCGCCACCGTGGAACACGCGCTGGCAAACGACTGGAAGCTGAAAATCTCGGCCAACCGCGTGCAGTCGTCGCAGGAAGAACGCGCCGTCTACCTGAACGTGAGCGATGGCTTCCCCGAACAGGCCACGGGCGATGGCCTGCGCTTGAGCGCCGACTACCGCGATTACCAGCTCCAGGTCAACAGCGTGGACGTCAATGTGCGCGGACCGTTCAGCGCATTCGGCCGCCAGCACGAACTGGTGCTGGGCATGGACTACAGCGAATTTCAAAGCACGACGGATGGCCGCTTCGACAAGAGCATCCAGACCACACCCGCCAACCTGTACCGCTGGAATCGCACGGCAACGCCCGTGTTTGGCGATACCTTCGTCACCTACGACAGCACGCGCCGCCAGGCCAGCGCCTACGCGGCCAGCCGCTTTACGCTGTCCGAGCGCCTGAAACTGATCGCCGGGGCAAAAGTGCTGCGCTACAGCGAGAATTACATTTCGGACGCGCCTTCCGTGCCATTTTACAGCGCGTCGCCCGCCTCGGAGAGCCGCGTCTTCACGCCGTATGGCGGCCTGGTGTTCGATATCGACGGCACGCACAGCGCCTACGCCAGTTATTCCACCATCTACCAGCCGCAAGCCCAGCAAGACCGCTACGGCAAGTTGCTGGCGCCGCGCGAGGGCAAGACCTTTGAGGCCGGCATCAAGAGCGGCTGGCTCGATGGCCGCCTGAACACGGCTGTCGCGCTATACCAGATCCGCCAGAGCAACCTGTCCGAATCGGACCCCGGCTACACCGTGCCCGGCACCAACAACCCCGCCAATCGCACCATCAAGGGCGCAAAAACCCGGGGCGTGGACCTGGAAGCGACGGGCGCCCTCACTCCAAGCTGGAATGTGTCGGCCTCGTGGTCGTACAGCCAGACGGAAAACAATGCCGGCAAGGCCATCCTGACCACCTTCCCGCGCCACCTGGTGAAACTGTGGACCACGTATCGGCTGCCGGGCGAGTTGAATCGCCTGACCATCGGCGGCGGCATGAACTGGCAGAGCCGCGTGCATTCCGACATAGACGCATGGCAGATCAACAGCACCCTGCACTGGGAACAGAAGGCGTATTCGGTGGCCAGCCTGATGGCGCGCTACGACGTCAACGACAAGCTGTCGGCCACCGTCAACGTGGCCAACCTGTTCGACAAGCAGTACACGGCTTCCGTGTCGGACTGGTGGTACTCGGGCATGTATGGTCCGACGCGCAAGGTGGCACTGAAGGTGCGTTATCAGTTCTAGGGCTGGCTGAATAGTTCACACTGGCGCAGGGCCGGTGATACAATTTTCCCGCTTCACGGGCGTTGCCGGCCATTGCCGTCAACGCCCGTGCCCATAGAGACACCCAAGGAGAATGTGTGAAGGACCTCGCCCCCGCCCTGCCAGCCGATCCGGCCGACCAACCCGCCAATCCCTCGCGCCGGCGCATTTTCCAGGCCGCTTCCGCAGTCGGCCTGGCCGCCAGCCTGCCGGCGCTGGCCGACGCCGCGCCAGCCAGGAAGACCATCGCCAAAGGTTCGCTCGACGCGAAACTCAAGGCGCACGTCAAGAACGTGGTCGTGATCTACCTGGAAAACCGCAGCTTCAACAACCTGTTTGCCAATTTCCCCGGCACCAGCGCGCCCCTGTCCGCCGTCACGGCAGAGCAGGCGCAGCAACTGGACCGCGACGGCAAGCCGCTGGCCACCCTGCCAAAGATCTGGGGCGGCCTGGTGCCGAACCAGCAAAATATCGGCGGCATCGATTACCTGATCAAGGAAGAGCAGATTTCAGGCCTGCCCAACGCGCCCTACAAATTGAGCGACGCGGCCGGCAAGCCCCTGCCCGAGAGCATCATCACGCGCGACCTGGTGCACCGCTTCTATAACAACCAGATGCAGATCAACGGCGGCAAGAACGACGGCTTTGCCGCGTGGGCCGACAGCGGCGGCCTGGTAATGGGCCACTACGGCGAAACGTCGAAAAACCTGAACCTGTGGCAGATCGCCGAGCAATACACCTTGTGCGACAACTTCTTCATGGCGGCCTTCGGCGGCTCCTACATGAACCACCAGTTCCTCGTCACAGGCCGCGCCAACGAATATTTCAACGCCTCCGAGACGGCGGCGAAGAAAAAGATCGCCGTACTGTCCGACGGCCCGCAAGGCGTGCGCCTGGCGATCTCGCCCGACTGCCCCGCCTCGGCGCTCGATGGCAAGCCTAAATACGTCAACGACGGCGCCCTCACGCCGGACGGCTATGCCGTCAACACCATGGCGCCGCCCTACCAGCCCAGCTATGTCCGCCCCGCCTTTGATGGCGACCCGCTGCATGCCGACCCGGCCGACGCGAATACCTTGCCGCCGCAAACCTACGACACCATCGGCGACCTGCTGTCGCGCAAGGGCGTCAGCTGGGCGTGGTATGGCGGCGGCTGGCAAGCGGCGCTCGACCACAAGGGCGGCGGCAGCAAGCCCAACTTCCAGTTCCACCACCAGCCGCTGAACTACTTCAAGCAGTTCGCGCCCGGCACTGCCGCGCGCGCCGAGCACCTGCGCGACGGCGGCACGGGCGACAGCCCGATCTCGAACAAATTCCTCGCCGCCGCCGTGGCAGGCAAGCTGCCGGCCGTGACCTTCTACAAGCCGCAGGGCAACCTGAACCTGCACGCCGGCTACTCCGATATCGAATCGGGCGACCAGCATGTGGCCAACGTCATCCAGCACCTGAAGGAATCGCCGCAGTGGAAAGACATGATCGTGGTGATCACGTTTGACGAAAACGGCGGCTGGTGGGATCACGTGGCGCCGCCAAAAGGCGACCGCTGGGGTCCGGGCACGCGCATTCCCGCCATCGTCGTCTCGCCGTACGCGAAAAAGGGCGCCGTCGATCACAGCTTCTATGACACGACGTCCATCCTGCGCCTGATCACGCGCCTGCACGACTTGCCGCTGTTGGAAGGCCTGAAAGTGCGCAACGACGCCTTCGCGTCACGCGGCGCGCTGCCGCCGGGCGACCTGACGGGGGCCCTCAGCTTCCGTTAAGCCCCACACGGTGCGGCACGCCTGTGATACACTGCGTGCCGCACTTAAATCCGCAGGACAGGTATTCCTGACGGTTGTTCCAACAATGAGCCCGACTCCAGTAGCCGGGCTTTTGTTTTGTGGATGAAGTTAAAGCGTATAGACATAGGCGGGCAGC
>NZ_LT607655.1:141028-153403 GCF_900095265.1 Janthinobacterium sp. UMAB-56
CCATCGACTTGCCCGGCTTCGGCCCGCTGCCAGCGCACGAGGCGCCAGAGCCGGCGCCGGAACCGCAGCGCCGCACGCGCGCGCGCAAGGTGGCTTTGAAGCAGGTACAGCTCGAATTGCTGGAGCCGACCGACGCCACGGGCCTGCCCGTGTGGACGCGCGACGCCGGCCTTGACCTGACCGGCTTGCCCATCTGGGCGCCAGATAATTAGTCCCATGCCGGCGGCCGTTTGCCGCCAGCTTCCACACCACCATCCGCACAAGGGCGTAGAACGCCTGTAGACTGTGCCCATCCACCCGCTTTTTACCGGCTCCGCCCCTATGAACACCACCACTAACACCACCAATTCTTTTTCCAGCCTGCCGCTGACGCCCGCCTTCCTGGCCAACCTGGACTCGCTCGGCTACCACGAGATGACCACCATCCAGGCGCAAAGCCTGCCGGCGGTGCTCGATGGCCGCGACCTGATCGCCCAGGCGAAAACGGGCAGCGGCAAGACCGCCGCCTTCGGCATCGGCATCCTGCACAAGCTCAATCCGGCCTGGTTTGCCGTGCAAGGCCTGGTGCTGTGCCCCACGCGCGAACTGGCTGACCAGGTGGCCAATGAACTGCGCCGCCTGGCCCGCGCGGCCGGCAACATCAAGATCCTGACCCTGACGGGCGGCGCGCCGATGCGCCCGCAAATCGCCTCGCTGGAACACGGCGCCCACATCGTCGTCGGCACGCCGGGCCGCATGCGCGACCATCTGGGCCGCGGCACCATCAGTCTGAACCATGTGCAAACGCTGGTGCTCGATGAAGCGGACCGCATGACGGACATGGGCTTTTACGAGGAAATCGCCGGCATCGTCAGCGCCTGCCCCGCACGCCGCCAGACCCTGCTCTTCTCGGCCACCTACCCGGAAGACATCCGCCGCGCCACGGCATCGTTCCTCGTCAATCCGCTGGAAGTGACGGTCGAGGCGCAGCACGACAACGACAAGATCGAGCAGCGCTTCTATGAAATCGGCTTCGACGAGCGCAATGGCGCCGTCGGCAAGCTATTGAAACACTTCAAGCCAGAATCGACTCTGGCTTTCTGCAACACCAAGGTGCATTGCCGCGAACTGGCCGAGGAACTGCGCCAGCAAGGCTTTTCCGCGCTGGCCCTGTATGGCGAGCTGGAACAGC
This sequence comes from Janthinobacterium sp. UMAB-56, assembly GCF_900095265.1. Taxonomy (GTDB): domain Bacteria; phylum Pseudomonadota; class Gammaproteobacteria; order Burkholderiales; family Burkholderiaceae_D; genus Janthinobacterium. Next base: position 142,200 of record NZ_LT607655.1, read on the forward strand.
GCGAGCGCGATGAAATCCTCGTGCTGTTCGCCAATCGCAGCTGCTCCGTGCTGGTCGCCACCGACGTCGCCGCGCGCGGGCTCGACATTTCCGACCTGGGCGCCGTGATCAACGTCGACGTCTCGAAAGACACGGAAGTGCATATCCATCGCATCGGCCGCACTGGCCGCGGCAGCAAGAAGGGCCTGGCCCTGTCGCTGTGCGCGCCAAATGAAAAGAAATGGGTCAAGCTGATCGAGCAGTACCAGAACAGCGCCGCCGAATGGCACGACCTGAAGGAACTGGCGGAAGATGACGGTATGGAAGCGCTGCCTGCGCCGATGGTCACACTGTGCATCATGGGCGGCAAGAAGGACAAGCTGCGCCCGGGCGACTTGCTGGGCGCGCTGACGGGCGACGCGGGCCTCACCAAGGAGCAAGTGGGCAAGATCAACGTGTTCGAGTTCATGACCTACGTGGCGCTGGAGCGCAAGGTGGCCGAAGCGGCCTTCAAGCGTCTGAACGCGGGCAATACCTTGGGCCGCGACTTCGGCAACATCAAGGGCCGCAGCTTCAAGATGCGCTTTATCGAGGCGTAAGCGCCTGCAAGGCACGCAGGGCCGCCATGGCCCTGCTTCCCGGATAGTCTTCCCCTGCGGGAAAGCGCCTGCGGTAGTAGCAGTTCCAGTAGCTGACGGCGCGCCGCTGCAGCGTGGCGAGATACGCGCAATTCTCCCGCAGGTAGCGCGCCAGCGCATCGGCATTCCAGGCTGGCAGCGCCGCTTCGATTCTCTCCACGATCTCCAGCACGTAGTCGCCGCACAGGTGCACGACGAAGGGCACCGTCCACGCCCGCTCCTGCAGCAACAGCTGTTTCAAGCACGCTTCGCGCAGATGGCCGTCATGGTGGCGCGTGCCCAGGCACAGGGCGATCGCGCCAGCGTCGCCGGCCAGCTGCGTACCGGCCAGCAACTGCTCGCGCTGGTAATAAGTGCGCGCAGGAATGCGCAGCAAGCAGCCATCCTGATGCACGCCAAACGTTTCCGAGGGTGCGTGCAGCTGGCCTGTGGCCAGCGCGGGCAGCAGCTGCACCAGGGTGGCGGCCAATGCCGCCGGAAAGGCGTCCGCTTCAGCCATCGCGCCCCTCCTGGCAAACCTTGCGCACGCCCAGCGCAGGCTTGTCCATCTTTTCAAAGATCACATTCGAATACCATTCGGCGGGCTTGCCCAGCGAAATATAGTACGCGCCGTGCGCAAACAGGGCCGGGGTTTCCTTGCCCGGCCTGGCACCCTGCAGAAGAGCCGGATAGGCCGCCTTGTCGATCTGGCGGCAACGCGCGGCCAGCAGCGGCTCGCCTGCTGTGGCCAGTACGGGAAAACCAGGACACTGGCTGGCCGCCTGCGCGCAGTAGAAGGCCAGGCAACAACTGAGTAACAGCAAACGACGCTTCACGGCAGCTCCAGTTTCATCAGGCGGCCATTGTGCCGCACTGACGCGCATGGCATCGTCACAAGAGGCGCGCCTGCTGGCCCTGCGGCGTATCGTCGATGTCATAGCCGGCCGCGCGCGCCAGTGCGCGCAAACGGTCTGACTCGGCCCACTGGCGCTGCGCGCGGGCGATGGCCCGCTGCGCCATCCATGCCTGCACCTGCTGCGGCAGCTCCAGCCGCGCCGGCTGCCAGGCCAGCAGATCGAGCCCGAGGGCCGCATCGAAACGGGCCATGGTGGCCTTTTTCACGCCATCGGGCAGCTCGCTTTTCAGCAGCTCCCAGGCCACGGCCAGCGCGCGCGGAAAGTTCAGGTCATCGTTGATCTGCGCCGCAAAGCGCGCCAGCCATACGGGATCGGCCTCGCCCTGCGGCGCACCCAGTGCATGCACGCCAGAGCGCAGGCGCGCCAGACCGCTGGCGGCGGCGCGCAAGGCGTCGTGCGTGAAATTGAGGCTGCTGCGGTAGTGGGCGCCCAGGCACAGATAGCGGTAGGCCAGCGGATCGACGCCCTGCTCCGCCAGGCTTTGCAGGCGCAAAAAGTCGCCCGAGGATTTCGACATCTTCGCATCCTGCGTCTTGAGGAAGGCGCCATGCAGCCAGAAGTTGGCCAGGCGCGTGCCGTGGCGCGCTTCCGTTTGCGCGATCTCGTTGCTATGGTGGACGGCCACGTGGTCTTCGCCGCCGCAATGGATGTCGAAGTACGCGCCCAGGTGCTTTTCCGCCATGGCCGAGCATTCGATATGCCAGCCGGGGAAACCCAGGCCCCACGGGCTGTCCCACTCCATCTGGCGCTGTCCCGGCACGCCGCTGAACTTCCACAGCGCAAAGTCGCAGATATCGCGCTTCTCGCCCCGGTCCACGCGCTTGCCCGCCTGCAGGCCATCGCGCTTCAGGCGCGCCAGCTTGCCGTAACTGTCCTGGCGCGTGGTGTCGAAATAGATGCCGTCGTCGGTGCGGTAAGTGTAGCCCTTCGCTTCCAGGTCGCCGATGAAGGCGATCTGCTCCGCGATATGGTCAGTGGCGCGGCACCAGACGGTGGGCGGCAGGATATTCAACTGGCGCAAATCGTCTTCAAACGCGCGGGTAAATTCAGAGGCGATGTCCCAGGCTGACCTGCCGCTACGGGCGCTGCGGGCCTCGATCTTGTCGTCGCCGCTGTCCGCGTCCGACGTCAAATGGCCCACGTCCGTGATATTCATCACGTGGCGCACCTGCAGGCCGCTGAACTCGAGCGCGCGGCGCAGGCCGTCGACGAACAGATAGGTGCGCAGGTTGCCGAGGTGCGCGTAATCGTAGACAGTGGGGCCGCAGGCATACAGGCCCGCCTGGCCCGGGGTGATGCTCTCGAAGGGCCGCAGGCTGCGGCTATACGTGTCGTACAAATGGAGTGTCATGCGGGACTTTCATTAGCGCTGCGGAAAAAGAAAATGGCCACAGGTTTTTCAACACTGTGGCCATCGAATGAGGAGTAAAAAATTACCGGCGCGTAGCCGCATCCTCACGCAGCCAGGTACACGGACACAGCGCAGCGGTGGCGCGGTGTGCAAGCACTGGAGGGAGGATGAAGGTGATCATGGGATAAATATCGCATGCGCGCGGGATGGCCGTCAAGCCCTCCCGCACCAAACGCTTATTTTTTCGCCTGCTCGATATGTGGCAGCAGCACCGTCAGGATGCCCAGCAGCGGCAGGTAGGAGCAGACTTTATACACATAGGCGATGCCCGACACATCGGCCAGGTGGCCCATGGCGGCGGCGGCGATGCCGGAAACGCCGAACATCAGGCCAAAGAAAATCCCCGCGATCATGCCCACCTTGCCCGGCACCAGTTCCTGCGCGAAGACGACGATGGCCGAAAATGCGGACGAAATCACGAAGCCGATGATCACCGTCAGCACGGCCGTCCAGAACAGGTCGACATACGGCAGCAGCAGGGTGAACGGCGCGGCGCCCAGGATGGAAATCCAGATCACGCGCTTGCGGCCGATGCGGTCGCCGATGGGGCCACCCATGAAGGTGCCGGCCGCCACGGCCGCGAGGAACAGGAACAGGTATAGCTGGGCATCGCCGAGCGACAGGTGGAATTTGTCGATCAGGTAGAAAGTGTAATAACTCGACAGGCTGGCCATGTAGATATACTTCGAGAACACCAGCAGGGCCAGCACGCCCAGCGCGCCCATCACCTTGTTGCGCGACAAGTTCGGCCCATGGCCGCCCGCCTTCGGCTTGAAGCTGGCCAGGTGGCCGCTGTACCAGTGGCTAACCTTGTACAGCACGCCGATGGCCAGTACGGCCAGCAGGCTGAACCAGGCGATATTGCCGTGGCCACGGTTCACGATGACGGCCGCCGCCAGCAGCGGCCCCAGGGCGGAGCCCACATTGCCGCCCACCTGGAACAGGGACTGGGCAAAGCCATAGCGCCCGCCCGAGGCCATGCGCGCCACGCGCGATGCTTCCGGGTGAAAAGTCGAGGAACCGACACCGATCAGACCCGCAGCGATCAACAGCGTCGGGAAGGTCGAGACGATGGACAGCATCAGCACGCCGGCGAGCGTGAAGCACATGCCGACCGGCAACAGGAATGGCAGCGGACGGCGGTCCGTGTACAAGCCGATCCAGGGCTGCAGCAAGGAAGCCGTGCACTGGAACGTCAGGGTGATGAGGCCGACCTGGGTAAAACTGAGTGAAAACTCGGCTTTCAGCATCGGATAAATCGACGGCAATAATGCCTGGATCAAGTCATTGAGCAAATGCACGAAGGCGACGGCGCCCAGGATGTGCATGGCCAGACCAGATTGTTGTTGGGAAGCAGAAAGCGAGGGAGCCGTCGGCACGGGCGTGGCCAATGCTGGGGCAGGTGTGGTTGTGTGCATGTGTCATCCGCAATAATCGGGCACGGCGGGCGGCCCGGCAAAGAAGCCAGTATAGTATGGTCGCTGAACTGATAACTTCCAATAATCGTCGCCCAAGTGACAAGCAAGTCACCATCCAACAACGCACATGTATAACCAGCAACCCGCCCAGACCCACCCCGATGGCGTGCCATTCAGCCGCAGCACCAGCTCGCACGATTACCAGCACGTGCCGCGCCCCGTGACGGCCATGTCCAGGCAATATGCGGCGGGAGACTATACGGCGCCGCACAGCCATGTGCGGGCACAACTGCTGTATGCGACGCAAGGCGTGATGCGCGTCGCCACCGAGCACGGGGTGTGGATATTGCCGCCCAGGCGCGCCCTGCTGATCCCCGTGGGCGTCGAGCATGAAGTCCATATCATGAGCGAACTGAGCATGCGCACCGTGTACATCGATGCGCAGGTCGCGGCCCCGTATGGCGCCGATTGCAAGGTGCTGGAAGTGAGCCGGCTGTTGCGCGAGCTGATCCTGGCCTTGCTGGCCGAACCGATCGAATATGCACTGGCGGGGCGCGGCGACTGGCTGGCGCACCTGATCCTGTCGGAACTGACGGCAGCCGATACGGTGCCCCTGGCCATACCCTGGCCGCGCGACCGCCGCCTGGTGGCCGTGTGCTCGGCCATCATGAACGCCCCCGGCAGCCGGCGCAGCATCGAGGACTGGGCGCAGGATGCAGGCGCCAGCGCGCGCACCCTGATCCGTTTATTTCCCAAGGAAACGGGCTTGCACTACCGCCAATGGCTGCAGCAAGTCCATCTGGCCGAGGCCTTCTGCCGCCTGGACCGTGGCGAAGGCGTGGCGACCATCGCCCATGCGCTCGGCTATGCCAGCCCCAGCGCCTTCAGCGCCATGTTCCGCCGCATCCTGGGCCGCACGCCGCAGCACTACCTGGGAGAGTGGCGCGCCGTCGAGTAAACGCAGAAAGCAGCCCGAAGGCTGCTTTTTTACCTTTAAAGCTTACTCTTTTTCGCCCGCAATCAAGCGGTAGGCCAGCGCGCCCAGCAAGGCGCCGATGATCGGTGCCAGCCAGAACAGCCACAGCTGGCTGGTGGCCCAGTCGCCCACATACAGGGCCACGCCCGTGCTGCGAGCCGGGTTGACCGAGGTATTCGTCACGGGAATGCTGATCAGGTGAATCAGGGTCAGCGCCAGACCGATAGGCAGCGGGGCAAAACCGGCCGGCGCGCGCTTGTCGGTGGCGCCCAGGATGACGATCAGGAAGAACATCGTCAGCACGATTTCAATGACCAGCGCCGACAGCATCGAATAGCCGCCCGGCGAATGGGCGCCATAGCCATTCGAGGCAAAACCCTTGCTGACGTCGAAACCGGCCTGGCCGCTGGCGATCACGTACAGCACGCCGCCGGCCACGATGGCGCCCAGCACTTGCGCGATGATGTAAGGCAAAAGCTGACTGGCAGGAAAGCGCCCGCCGGCCCAAAGGCCGATCGAGACGGCGGGATTCAGGTGGCAACCCGAGATGTGGCCGATGGCGTAAGCCATGGTCAGCACCGTCAGGCCAAACGCCAGCGCAACGCCGGCAAAACCGATGCCAAGACCGGGAAAGCCAGCGGCCAGCACGGCGCTGCCGCAACCGCCCAGCACCAGCCAGAACGTGCCGAGGAACTCGGCGCCATATTGTTTCATGATGTATTCCTTTTCAGTGACAAGAAAACGTGCCAGGGACGACCAATCGGACCGCTCACCACCTTTGCCTGCACCCGGAGGCGACGGCAAAGCACAGCACCAGCAACGCAGCACAAGCTGCAGAGCGCGAATAATGACATGATGTCATTATCAATGCAACACTATTACGTGCAACTATATAAATAGTTCTCTTGACGCCAAAAGGTTTTTTTGACAATTTCTACGGCGCGGGGCGGCGCATGTATTTTTGTGGTGCCTCCAATGGCGCAAAACCAAAGCTCGCATACAGCTCATGCGCGTCATCGGTCGCCAGCATCCAGCCGACATTGCGCAAGCGTGCATCGCCGAGTACGGCGGCCAGCAACTGCTTGCCATAGCCGCGCCCCTGGTATTGCGGCAGCACAAACACGTCGCGCAGGTAGGCAAAATCCGTGTAATCGGTGACGACCCTGGCGAACGCCACTTGCTGGTCATCCACATAGCCGCCGAAACACAGCGCATTGGCGATTCCCTTGTGCACCGTTTCCATCGCCACGCCGCGCTTCCAGTATGACTGCTCGCTCAGGTAGCGGTGGATCATGGGCACGTCCAGTTCGTCGCGCTCGCTGGAAATGTGGAGTGGCGCGCGCATCAGTTCTTGGACAGCAGGTCGGCTTCGGCGATGCTGGGCTCGCCGAAGTACACGGTGCGCAAGCCTCCCTTGGCATCGCTGCCCATATACACGCCCGTCATGCTGCGCGCGACCGGATCGTACAGGATGGTGTAATGGTGGCCGCAATTGTGCGGTTCGCAGATGCTGCTCAGCAGGCGCGCCTTGCCGTCGATCTCGACGGGTTTGAGCGGGCTGGCCACGCCATCGGGCACCCAGCGCTGACGCTTCAGGCCAGCTTTTTTCAGGCCGATATTGAAGGCCTTGCGAAAGGCGTAATCTGCCTTGTAGACGTCGGGGAAGTAAGGGCAGGTGTGGCCGCCGTCGCAGTTTTGCGCCTGTTCTATGAGCGACAGCCTGGGCGTCCGGGCTTGTGCCGGCATGGCAGCCAGGGCCACGGCAGCGCCCAGAAACAGAGGTAAGAGCAAACGTACGGACATGCAATCTCCTAAAAGCATCGACTAAGGCGGGCAGCATAGCAGCATGGCATGCTCGTACAGCGACATCAGGGAGAACAACGGATGCCGACGACCCCGTTGACCTTGCCTTCCGCCCAAGCCGTCTCGCGCCAGCGGTATACGCCGGGCGCGACGATGATCAACTGCCATTCCACCAGATTGCCAGCGGCATTGCGGCGGGTTTCATTGTCATAGCGCAAAGTCAGGCTACGCTCCGTTTCCGCCACCACCGTCGCGGCAAAGCGGTTGGTTTCGCCCAGCTTGCTTTTCCACGTACGGTCATTGAAGATCGCCAGCCGCTGATGATCGTCAGATAGTTGCATGCGTGTAAAGTGTCGCGCTTCTTCGCAAACACTATTCGTATTGACGCTGTCGGACCAACTGCCAGACAATTGCGCGACGTCAAAAGATAAGGGAGTGGCAGTCACGGCCGCACTCAGCAGCAAGGTTGCAAGCATAGTTTATCAAAAGAGAACGAAAAGAGAAATCACGGCTGAGGCAGCGCCAAAGTGATGCTCGACGGCAGTGCAGGCGTGCGCCGGTGCAAAGTCGCTTGCTCATAGGCATATGCCATCGCTATGAGCTGCATGTCGCCGTTAGCCTGACCGATGAAGGACAAACCGACAGGCAAGCCCTGTACCACGCCGGCAGGCACCGTGATTTGGGGCGAGGCGGACTGCGCCTGCACATCCCCATGGCAAGTGGGGCCCACCAGTGCATCGAGTCCATGTGCCCCCAGCAACGCTTCGATGTCGCCAGGCCCGGGCTGGGGCGGCATCTCGATCAATTCCGCCCCCTGTTCGCGCAACACCAGCAGCGCCTGCCCGATCACGGCATCGGTCTCGGCGCACCGGCCGAACAGGCTGCGCGCCACACCGATGCGGCGCCCATGCAGGCCAGCGGCGTCGAGTACCACGCCATCGGCCAGGTGCTCGCCGCGCAAGGCCGCGAGCAGCCACGCCGCCTCGCGCACGCTGGGCGCCATCGGTCCAGCCGTGGCTGGCTCGCCGCCCTGCCCCGCGACAATCGTGCCCGTGGGCTTGATGGCGACCAGGCCGCATGTCGACGCGGGCGCGACAATGGAACCGTCCACGGCACTGTCCACGGCCAGGATGGTCAGCCCGGCCCAGCTGGCACTGGCATGCGGCACGCTGACGGCAGCCCACTGGCGTAAATTGCTTTTGCCGATGATAACGGCGCCGGCCGCGCGCAAGCGTGCCGCCACAAAGGAATCGCAGCTGGCATGCGTGGTCTGGGGCGACTGCGTGCGCGTCTTCATGCGGTCCCCGGTGGCAATATTGTCGCGCAAGACGACGGGAATGCCATGCAAGGGGCCGCGCACCTTGTGCACTTGCCTTTCGCGATCCATTTCCAGGGCAATTTTCAGCGCCTCGGGATTGATTTCAATGCCGGGATAGGCGCGCGCGCCGATGCTGCACAGGGAACGGATGCGCCCCAGGTACTGCGACGTCAGCGCATGCGAACTGAGTTTGCCTGCCTGCATCATCTGCTGTTGCGGCAAGACGCCGGCATCGAGCAAATGGGCCATGGGGCTGGCGGGCGCCGTGGCACGGGCCAATACGGGACGCGTCACGCCCCGAGGCGCGCCATTGCGTAACATCTGACTGCGCTGCATGGTATCTCCAAGAAACTTCAATGTTTCTACCGTAATAATGCTCTATCCACAGCATAGCAGTCCTTGCAACACAATTGTTGTTGAAGGGAATTTTTTAAGCAAAAAAAACGCCGCCCGAAGGCAGCGTTTCTTGATAATCAAGCACTGGAGCAAAGCGGACCGGCTTTTTCCGGGCCATGCGAGCAGCGCAATGCAATGCTCTATCAGTTGCGTACGACACGCTTGTATTCGTTGGTACGGGTGTCGATTTCGATGACGTCGTCTTGTGCCACGAACAGCGGTACTTGCACGATGTGGCGGTGTGCATCGATGGCGTTTTCGATCTTGGCTTCTTTCAGGACGTTGCCCGAAGTGTTGCCTTTGACTGCAGGCTCCGAGTACACCACTTGACGGGCGATGGTCGTCGGCAGTTCAACGGAGATGGCCTTGCCATCGTAGAAAATGGCTTCGCATTCCATGCCATCTTTCAGGTAATGCAGCGCATCGCCCAGGTTTTCTTCTTCGATTTCGTACTGGTTGTACTCGGTGTCCATGAAGACGAACAGCGGGTCGGCGAAGTACGAATACGTCACTGGTTTTTTATCCAGAACAACAACGTCGAACTTGTCGTCGCCGCGGAACACGTTTTCCATCGGGGTGTTCGTCAGAAGATTTTTCATCTTCCATTTGTAGGTGAAGCCCGTGCGGCTCGAACCGTTGACATCAGAACGCAACACGATCATTGGCTTGCTGTCGACCATGATGATATTGCCAACACGAATTTCTTTTGCGGGTTTCATAGGAATGTACGTAAAAAGTGGGTTGCATGAAGACCATCTGCCGCCTGTGCGCCATCAGCGCCGCAAGCTTGCGTTTGATCGGTTAAAAATACGTTAGAAATAACCGGGCATTTTACCTTAATTTTGAGCAAGCGCCTATCTCGTCGCGCCGGCAAACGCCAGCAAGTTACTTGCCAGATCGCCATTAGCCTGCATCTGCCGCTGCCAGGCTTGCGCGCGCCCCCCAAGGCGCGGCAGCTCGGCCTGCAGGGCGGGCCAAAGCTGCGTCCACGGCAAGGCGTCCGCGCTGGCGCCATTCCAGGCCAGTGCCGCCTGCAGCAGGCTGTCGATGGCACCGTCCGCGTCCGTCGCATAGCGTTGCAAGAAGGCGCGCAGTTTCACGTGATGCAAGTTTTCATCCTGCAAATAGATATGCCAGAGAAACGGCCGGCCGGCCCACTGCGCGCGCACGAAGGAATCTTCGCCGCGCACGAAATTGACGTCGCAGGCCCACAGCAGGCGGTCGTAATCGTCTTGCGGCACAAACGGCAGCACGCGCACGGTAAGCGCGCCGCGCCTGCGCGCCGTACCAGCGACCGCCGCATCGTCGCCGATAAATGCCCGAACGGCATCGAACGCAACCCCTTCCGGCACCAGGCACGTCACGGGTTCACTGCCGGCCTGCCAGGCCGCAAACAATGCGGCGACCGGCGCGGACGGGTAGCAGAACAGCGACACTTTCAAAGCAGACATTTCCGCCTGGCTCACACCGAATTGCCCCAGGAATGCCGCCTTTGCGCCGGCATCAGCCTGGAACGCCAGCCGCCGCTCGTCGAGCGCCGCTTCGCGCAGCAAGCCGCCCGTTTTAGGCGTGAAACCGGGGAAGAAGAAATGCTTGATCATGCCGTGGCGCGGCGACGTCAGCGCATGGCAGCCCTCGACCCACTCTTCCGCCGTCAAGCCTTCCAGGTTCAGCCACACCGGCTGCGGCGCGCATTGCGCCATGGCCGCGATGTAGCCGGGCGGAATGTCGCAGGCAAAAAACTCGATGACGATGTCGGCAATATCGGCAGGCGCAAACACGCCATCCTGGTCGCGCCAGTGGCGCACAGTGACACCAGACACTTGCTGCGCTTCGGCAGCGACGTCGATCGCGGGGCAAATGCGCTGGAAACTGGGTAAATCGTCGACCCACAGAGTCACAGTCACGCCGTGTTCGCCGCTCAATTGCCGCGCCAGGCGCCAGCAAATGCCGATATCGCCGTAGTTATCGACGACTTTGCAGAAGATGGCCAGGGATGGCCGGCGATCGCTAGGTAAGGGCATGAATAGGCAAGAATAAAGGGAAAACGTTGGCATGCCGGCAAACAACAAAAAAGCCGCGCTGTTACCAGGCGGCTTTTTTGTTGGCTGATTCAGCCGGTCTGGCGTCCCCAAGGGGATTCGAACCCCTGTACTCACCGTGAAAGGGTGATGTCCTAGGCCTCTAGACGATGGGGACAGAAATCTGTCCTGAATGCACTACTTCGCATCCTGACCCGGCACTGCAGCAATCGCAGAAACAAAAAAAGCCTGACTTGTCAGGCCCATTCAGCACTGCACTTACTTTACAACTAAATCCTGGCGTCCCCAAGGGGATTCGAACCCCTGTACTCACCGTGAAAGGGTGAT
>NZ_LT607655.1:153433-154322 GCF_900095265.1 Janthinobacterium sp. UMAB-56
TCTTTACTATTCACAACACCAGACTGAACTGGCGTCCCCAAGGGGATTCGAACCCCTGTACTCACCGTGAAAGGGTGATGTCCTAGGCCTCTAGACGATGGGGACCTGTGCTGGCTTTACTCTCAGCGGACTCTTCGTTGAAGGCTTTGCTTAGCCCCTCAAAAAAGCGTGCGCGAAGTATAGCACGGGGTAATACGCGAAATCAACTGCTGGCCTTCTTTTTTCCATCTTATTTCACTCTTGACCCAGCTTGCAAAAAACAGCCAGGCCGGATCAGGCAAGAAGCAGCGCAAGCGGAAGACTACGGCCAATATTCCAGAGGGAAGCAGACTCAGGCAGGGATACCCTGCTTCGACCACAATCCAATGCCCCCTCGGAACCGCCGCCACAGAACCCAGACCTCTTGCATGCCACGCAAGCGCGCTAACAGCTTAGTCACATTCCCCCGAGCGAAGAAATCGCTGACGCAAATAAAAAAAGCCGCTCCAGGCGACTTTGATTATCGATGACTTCTGCGCTGTGGTGGAGGTAAGCGGGAGCTAAGCGCTGACCTCTTGCATGCCATGCAAGCGCGCTAACAGCTTAGCCACCTCCCCCGAGGGGTATGGCGGAAAGTATCCCGAAAATAAAAAAAGCCGCTCCAGGCGACTTTGATTATCGATGATTTCTGCGCTGTGGTGGAGGTAAGCGGGATCGAACCGCTGACCTCTTGCATGCCATGCAAGCGCACTAACAGCTTAGCCACTTCCCCCGAGGGGTATGGCGGAAAGTGTCGCGGAAATAAAAAAAGCCGCTCAAGGCGACTTTGATTATCATGTGAATTCTGCGCTATTGGTGGAGGTAAGCGGGATCGAACCGCTGACCTCTTGCATGCCATGCAAGCGCTCTC
>NZ_LT607655.1:154346-154440 GCF_900095265.1 Janthinobacterium sp. UMAB-56
GACCTCTTGCACGCCATGCAAGCGCGCTAACAGCTTAGTCATATTCCCCCGAGCGAAGAAATCGCTGACGCAAATAAAAAAAGCCGCTCCAGGC
>NZ_LT607655.1:154470-225195 GCF_900095265.1 Janthinobacterium sp. UMAB-56
CAAACAACATCTGCACCACTTCAACGACTAACAAAACCTGATGACGATTTTGCTGCTGGTGGAGGTAAGCGGGATCGAACCGCTGACCTCTTGCATGCCATGCAAGCGCTCTCCCAGCTGAGCTATACCCCCCGGGCGCAGAAATAATAAAAGCCGCACTTGGCGACTTTGTTCCACTACTTGCTTTCCATCCAGATTCCGCTTTTTACGGGCCTGAACTTACAACAATCAGTACAAACAACTGCCACTACTATACCACAAAACCTGGCGTCCCCAAGGGGATTCGAACCCCTGTACTCACCGTGAAAGGGTGATGTCCTAGGCCTCTAGACGATGGGGACCTCGGTACGACATTTTACTTCTACAGTTTGCCAATTTACTTCTGCGCTGTTGGTGGAGGTAAGCGGGATCGAACCGCTGACCTCTTGCATGCCATGCAAGCNAGCGCTCTCCCAGCTGAGCTATACCCCCGTTGGTGCAGAAACAAGAGTATAGCAAAGAAGTTTCACTCTGCAAATACCCTTTTTCGTCTATGAGCAACTTTTCATAGGGGCGGTTTCTGCACTGCATTTACACGTTCAATTCCGCGCAGCGATTACAGCCACTTTGCCAGGCGCGCCAGCACGGTATCGCGGCCAAAAATCACCACCACCTGGTCGATGGCCGGCGTCTGCAACTGCCCCGTCAAAATCAAACGCAAAGGCATGGCCAGCAGCGGCATCTTGATGGTGTTGGCAGCCAGCACTTCCTTGATCATGGCGGCCACGGCTTCCTTGCTCCACTCCACCGTGGCGATACGCTCGGCAAACTGTGCCAGCACGGGCTTGATGGCATCCGTGATGTGCTGCGCCACCAGCTCCGCTTCCGGCTGCGGCGCGCGGAAGAACAGCATCGAAGCGCTGGCCAATTCATTGACCGTGTTGGCGCGTTCTTTCATCATGCCCAGCACTTGCGCCAGGTCCGGCGCGCCTTCGAAGACGGCGCCGGCGGCCAGCATTTGCGGGCGGGCCAGGTCGGCCAGGCGGGTGTTGTCGGCCTGCTTGATATAGTGGTTGTTCAGCCAGGCCAGTTTTTCATTGTTGAACTGGGCCGCCGATTTCGACAGGTGATTCAGATTGAACCACTCGCAGAACTGCTCGGTCGAGAACACTTCATCGTCGCCATGGCTCCAGCCCAGGCGCGCCAGGTAGTTCAGCATCGCTTCTGGCAAAAAGCCCTGCGCCGGGTAATCCATCACGCTGACGGCGCCGTGGCGCTTCGACAGCTTTTCGCCATCCGCACCCAAAATCATCGGCAGGTGGCCGTACAGCGGCAGCGGTGCGCCGATGGCGCGCAGGATATTGATCTGGCGCGGAGTGTTGTTGACATGGTCGTCGCCGCGGATCACGTGGGTAATCTGCATGTCCCAGTCATCGACGGCCACGCAGAAGTTATACGTCGGCGTGCCGTCCGGACGGGCGATCACCAGGTCGTCCAGCTCGCGGTTGGAAATCGTGATCGTGCCCTTGACGACGTCGTCCCACGTCACGTCGCCGTCGAGCGGGTTCTTGAAGCGCACGACGGGCTTGCGGTCGGCAGGAATGGCCGGCAGGGTCTTGCCCGGTTCCGGGCGCCAGGTGCCGTCGTAGCGTGGCTTTTCGCCGGCGGCGCGCATGCGCTCGCGCATCGCTTCGACTTCTTCCGGCGAGGAATAGCAATGGTAAGCCGTACCCTCTGCCAGCATCTGCGCCACCACTTCGCGGTAGCGGTCCATGCGCTGCATCTGGTAGAACGGGCCTTCGTCGTGGTCCAGGCCCAGCCACTTCATGCCTTCGATGATGGCTTGCACGGCTTCCGGCGTGGAACGCTCCACGTCCGTGTCTTCGATGCGCAGCACGAAGGTGCCGCCGAAGTGGCGGGCATACGCCCAGCTGTATAAAGCGGTGCGGGCGCCGCCCAGGTGCAGATAGCCGGTCGGGCTGGGGGCGAAACGGGTGCGGACGGGAGTAGCTATTGTGGTCATCGAGGTAATCAGGCTTGAATAAGTAAAACGCCATTTTACTCTGTTGACCGCCGCCGCTCCACAAGCGCCGTCATAGCTGCAGCAAGCGCCTTTTCACCTCGTCCGCCTGCGCATGCAGCGCCTGCTCGAACAGGGCGACCAGTTGCGACAAAGGCCGGTGCAAGGGCTTGACCAGATTCACCGTGAACGGCAAGGACACGCCGAAACGGCGGATCTGCAAGCCCTGCCCCGCGTAGTCCAGCGCCGTCAACGGATTGACGATGGCCAGACCCACGCCTTCGCGCACCATGGCGCAGACGGAGGCGGCGCTGTGCGTGTCGAGCGCCATGCGCCGTTCCACGCCGGCCTGCGCGAAGATGGCATCGATCTGCTGGCGGTAGGGATCGACGGCGGCCAGGCTGATGAAAGGCTGGCCCGCGAAATCCGCCGGCTGCAGCACGGCCTTGCTGGCGAGCGCATGGCCGTCCGGCAGCACGCACACTTCATCGACAGACATCAGGGTGTCAAGCACGGTGCCCGGCGGCGCATTGCCCACTTCCGTCAGGCCGATATCGTGGCGCTGCGCCGACAGCCACTCTTCCAGCAGCGGCGACTCCTGCGGCGTGATACTGATGCTCACGTTCGGAAAGTCGGCGACGAAGCGCTTGCACGCCTGCGGCAGCAGCGACTGGGAAAACACGGGCAGGCAGGCGATCGACAACTGCCCCTGGTCGAACTGGCGCAAGGCCGCCGCCGTGCTGACGATGCGCTCCAGGCCGAAATACGCGCGCTGCACTTCCTCGAACAGCTGCAGCGCCTGGGCCGTCGGGCGCAGACGCCCCCGCTCGCGCTCAAACAGGGTCAAGCCCGTCAAATGCTCAAGGCGCGCCAGCTCGCGGCTGACGGTGGGCTGCGAGGTGTGCAGCATGGCGGCGGCCGCCGTCACGCTACCCGTCGTCATGATGGCGCGGAAGACCTCGATATGGCGCAAAGAGATAGTCATGGTCATATCATAAATGAATAAGGTTGGCTTAAATAGATATTTTATAGTCGAGGCACAATTGGCCATCATGCAGTCATTCCCTCATTCCGCCGAAAGCACACGATGCAGCCCGTCAACGACCAGACCCTCGCCCAACTCGCCCAGGAACACGGCACCCCCCTGTGGGTATATGACGCGGCCACCATCCGCGCGCGCGTGGCCCAACTGGCACAGTTCGACACCGTGCGCTTCGCGCAAAAAGCCAATTCGAACATCCATCTGCTCACCCTGATGCGCGAAGCGGGCGTGCACGTGGACGCCGTCTCGCTGGGCGAGATCGAACGCGCGCTGCAGGCAGGCTTTACGCCGGCGCAAACGCATGGCGCGGCCGGCGTGGTGTTCACCTGCGACCTGTTCGACCGTGCCACCCTGGCGCGCGTGGCGGCGGCGAAGATCGAAGTCAATTGCGGCTCCGTCGACATGCTGCGCCAGTTGGGCCCTGTGTCGCCCGGCCACCGCGTCTGGCTGCGCATCAATCCCGGCTATGGCCATGGCCACAGCAACAAGACCAATACGGGCGGTGAAAACAGCAAGCACGGCATCTGGCACGAAGAACTGCCAGAGGCGCTGGCCGTCATCCGCGCACATGGACTGCACCTCGTGGGCCTGCACATGCACATCGGCTCGGGCGTCGACTACAGCCACCTGGAAACCGTCTGCGGCACCATGGTCGACCTGGTGAAAAACATGGGCCACGACCTGGAAGCCATTTCCGCGGGCGGCGGCTTGTCCGTGCCCTATCGCGAGGGCGAGCAGCCCGTCGACACGAACCACTACTTCCAGCTGTGGGATGCGGCGCGCAAGCAGATCGAAGCGCACCTGGGCCACGCCGTGCATCTGGAAATCGAACCTGGCCGCTTCCTCGTGGCCGACGCGGGCCTGCTGGTGGCCGAAGTGCGCGCCACCAAGCAAATGGGCGGCAAGCACTTCACCTTGTTAGATACGGGCTTCAATGAACTGATGCGCCCCGCCATGTACGGCAGCTACCATGCAATGTCGGTCATCGCGCATGACGGCCGAACTCTCGATGTGCAGCGCGCCACCGTGGTCGGCGGCCCCCTGTGCGAATCGGGCGACGTCTTTACACAGCGCGACGGCGGCGTGGTGGAAACCCGCTTGCTACCGGCAGCGCAAGTGGGCGACTACGTGGTCTTCGAAGGCGCCGGCGCGTATGGCGCGTCGATGTCGTCGAACTACAACAGCCGCCCGCATGCGGCGGAATACCTGGTCGATGGAGCGCAGTCCCGTTTGATCCGCCGCCGCCAGACGGTGGCCGAGTTGATCGCGCTGGAACAGCTGTAAAACCTCGCCAGCGTGCGGGCATGCGCATCTGCTAACATCGAGGCAACTCGATGAAAGCCCGCCATGCCCGCCACCACCCTTGCCCGCCGCAGCACCAGCTTGCTGCTGCCCCTGCTGCTGTCCGCCGTCCTTGCCGGCTGCGCCGCACTGCCGACGCTGGAAGGCCGCACCTCCTCCAGCGTCATCACCGATACAGCGGACACCCGGCTGGCCACGGCCATTGCGCCCCTGGTGGCGCAGCATCCCGGCATGTCCGGCATCTATCCGCTGGTCGACGGGCGCGACGCCTTTGCCGCGCGCGCCCTGCTGGCCGCCGCCGCCGAGCGCAGCCTCGACGTGCAGTACTACATCTGGCACAAGGACATCACGGGCACCCTGCTGTTCGACGCCCTGCGCCAGGCGGCCGAACGGGGCGTGCGCGTGCGCCTGCTGCTCGACGATAACAACACGGCGGGCCTGGACCAGACCCTGACCATGCTGGGCAAGCAGCAGAATCTGGAAATCCGCCTGTTCAATCCCTTCGTGCCCCGCGCGCCGCGCGCGCTGGCCTTTGCCACGGATTTTTCCCGCCTCAACCGGCGCATGCACAACAAATCGTTCACGGCCGATAACCGGGCCACCATCGTTGGCGGACGCAATGTGGGTGATGAATACTTTGGCGCGGCCGGCGACGTGCTGTTTGCCGACCTTGACGTGCTGGCCATCGGCCCCGTCGTCGACAAGGTCTCGCAGGATTTCGACCGTTACTGGAACAGCGCCTCGGCCTACCCGGCCCGGCTGCTGCTGACCAGTCCAGTCGACGGCGACGCGGCCAGCATCGCCGCCGAGGCGCAGCGCCTGGACGATGCCAAGGCGGCCGGGCAATACGTGCAGGCACTGCGCACCTCGCCGTTCGTCAGACAGATGATGGAACGCACCCTGCCGTTCGAATGGGCGCGCACGCGCATGGTCAGCGACGACCCGGCAAAAGTGCTGGACAAGGCCAGGCCAGGCACGGGCGTGGCGGAAAACCTGCAAAACCTGCTGGGCGTGCCGGAAAAGGAAGTGGACCTGGTGTCGCCGTATTTCGTGCCCGGCAAAGCGGGCACGCAGGCCTTTGCGGCGCTGGCCAGAAAAGGCGTGGGCGTGCGCATACTGACGAATGCGCTGGAAGCGACCGACGTGGCGGCCGTGCATGCTGGCTATGCGAAGTGGCGCAAGCCACTGCTGGAAGCGGGCGTGCTGCTGTATGAATCACGCCGCTCATGGGAACGGGGCGATGCGCGCGAACAGCCGGGCAGCTTCGGCAGCTCCGCCTCGAGCCTGCATGCAAAGACCTTTGCGGTCGACGACCGGCGCATCTTCGTCGGCTCCTTCAATTTCGACCCGCGCTCGATCGAATTGAACACGGAAATGGGCCTCGTCATCGACAGCCCCGTGCTGGCCAGCCAGCTGGGACGAGCCATGCGCACCACCATCGCGCAGCGCGCCTACCAGGTGCTGCTGGGCGACGACGGTGCGCTGTACTGGCTCGCCCGCGACGCCAGCGGCACCACCACGCGCTACGACACGGAACCGGGCACCAGCGTGTGGAAGCGCATGGGAGTGGCGATTTTGTCGGTGCTGCCGATCGACTGGTTGCTGTAAGGAGCGCTTAGCGCACCACCTCCGTCAACACCCGCCCTTCCGACGCCGATGGCTGGCGTATGCGCAGCAAATGGGCAAGCGTAGGCGCGATATCGACCACTTCCGCATACTGTCCATACGCGCCTGGCTTGATCCAGCGGGGGCCGAAGACCATCAGCGGCACGTTGGTGTCATATGTGTATGGCGTGCCGTGCGAGGTGCCACCAACGCCCTTGCCGAAGTACCAGGCCGGCTTCGTCACCAGCATCAGGTCGCCCGAGAGCTGGCGGTTCCAGGCGCGGCGCATCAGGGTGTCCATGCGCGTGGCGACGGCTCCCGTTTCCATCTGCGTGCGCGTATAGACTTGCGCCAGGCCGTCCTGCTGCAGCAGGAAGCGGGCCGCCGCGTCTTCCAGGGCGGCACGCTGGATGCCACTCTTTTCTGCCAGCGCGTAATCGAGGTAGATATTCGGCAGCGATGACGTCGTCACCAGCTTGTCCACGCCCAGGGTCGTGGCCAGGTGCTGATTCAAGGCGTCGACCAGTTTGGCGCCGTCGATGCGCTTGGCGGAGAAGCCGCGCGTTTCAGCGAATTCCGGCACGTTGGCAAAACCATGGTCGGCCGTCAGCACCACCAGCACATTGTCCATGCCGACTTTTTTATCCAGGTCGGCAAAGAAGCCAGCCAGCATGCGGTCCAGGCGCTGCAGGTGGTCGTGCGACATCTTGCTTTCCGGGCCGTAGGCATGGTTCACATAGTCGTGCGCGGACAGGCTCACGCCCAGGATGTCGGGCACGCCGGCCGGATTGTGGCCCAGGTTTTCGCCATCGATGGCGGCGCGCGCGAATTCCAGGGTCAGTTCATCGAGGAAGGGGCCGGCCTTCAGGCGGCTGTAGTACTCGCCATCGAGCTTGCCGCTATCGCTGTAATAGGCGAACGGGAAGGTGTTGCGCGTGCCCGGCTTGGCCGGCACCAGATCATCACGGGCGTCGCGCGCATAGGCAGAATCGGCCAGCAGCGGCGTCCAGCTCTTGCCGTAATAGCGGTCCTGCGGCTTGCTGGCCTGGTAGCGCTGCACCCATTGCGGATGCTGCTGCATATAATAGGTGCTGCTGGCGAAGTTGCCGGTCTTTTCCATGTACATATAGGCCGTGCCCGTTCTCCCCGCCAGCAGGATGGCGCCCCGGTCCTTGCCCGACACGGTGACGACCTTGGCCTTGTCGCCCGTGGAATAGCGCAGCTCGTCTCCCAGGGTGCTCACGCGCAGCTTGGTCGGCGCCGTTCCATCGTCCGGCTTCGTCTCTTCGCCGATGTAATGGAAATTGCCATCCTCGGTGCAATAGACGGATTTTTTCGTGACGGGATCGATCCAGTTATTGCCGATCACGCCATGCTGGTAGGGGTAAGTGCCCGACAGCACGGCCGAGTGGCCGATGGCGGTCACCGTGATGCCATGTGCCTGGTGCGCATCGCTGAACCACGCGCCCTGTTCCAGCAGGCGGCGCAAACCGCCCTGGCCAAACTGCTCGCGGTAGCGCGTCACCTGCTCTTGCGGCAAACCATCGACCACCAGTACCACCACCAGCTTCGGCTGCGCCGCAGTGGCAGCAGCAGCAGCAGCAGTAGAAACCGCCTTGGCAGCATGCGCCTGGCATGCCGCCACGCTGGCCGCCAGCAACAAGGCCTGCGCCAGTTGCCGGGAAAGGGAGAAATTCTTGCTCATATGCACTCATCCAAAGTTAGGCCACCGGGCAGCATACGCAAACTATATGACGCAATCATGACAGGAAGCACGACCATGAAAAAGGCCGGGCACCATTGCTGGAACCCGGCCTGATGCCGACATGAATCAATATGCGCGACTATTTGACAGTCACCTTGATGCTTTTGCTCAGTTCCGGCCCATACGACTGGTGCGCGCCATTGGCGAACTGCATGGTCAAGGTGTACTGGCCCGGCGGCAAGGTGACGTCCGTTTCCGTCTGTCCTTTGCCGAAATGCAAATGCTTGTCATCCATCGGTATCATCTCGCCCGCCTTCATCGGCCCCATATTGATGAGCAGATGATGGTGACCCGTCTTCGCCGTCATGTCGCCGGCCGGCTTGACGTCCATGCCGTTGACGGCAAATTTCACCTTGAACGGACTGGTCACCGTCGCGCCATCAACAGGCTCGACAAATGATACGGCTTGGGCGTAGGCGCTGGCGGCCAGCAGGCTGCCAACAACCACGGCTGCGGCTTGGCGCAGGAATACAGTGTTCAGGTGCATGATGTCTCCTCTTGTTTAATAACAACACGGACTGCATGAAAACATATTCCTGCTGACATTGGCGCCGGGGAGCAGTTAACCCCATGGATAAATCCAACAGTGCCACGGTGGCCTTGAAAACCGTAGCGAGCAAGCTCAATGTCGGGTTGAGTAACGCAACCGTACTTTAGTACGGTGAGTAACGCCGACCCGAAAGTGAGCTGCGCTGTAGGTTTACAAGGCCGCCCAGCCGCTAGTCGTTCTTGATGACGATCGACGGGAACTTGCTCGTCATATCCTTCGCCTTTTCCGCCACCTTGATGGCGATGGTGCGGGCGATCTGCTTGTAGATCACGGCGACGGGGCCATCGGGCTCGGCCATCACGGTCGGCGTGCCCGAATCCGTCTGCTGGCGAATCGCCATGGTCAGTGGCAAGGCGCCAAGGAATTCCACGCCAAAGTCGGCGCACATCTTCGCACCGCCACCGGCGCCGAAGATTTCTTCCGCATGGCCGCAATTCGAGCAGATGTGCGTGCTCATGTTTTCTACTACGCCCAGGATGGGGATGCCGACTTTCTCGAACATTTTGAGACCCTTGCGCGCATCCAGCAGCGCGATGTCCTGCGGCGTCGTGACGATCACGGCGCCCGTGACAGGCACTTTCTGCGACAGGGTCAATTGTATGTCGCCCGTGCCTGGCGGCATGTCGACGATCAGGTAATCGAGGTCGCGCCAGTTGGTCTGGTCGAGCAATTGCTGCAAGGCTTGCGTGACCATCGGGCCGCGCCACACCATCGGTTCGTCCGGATCGATCATGAAGCCGATCGACGACACTTGCAGGCCGTGGTTTTCCATCGGCTCCATGCTCTTGCCATCGAGGGTCTTCGGCTGGCCGCTGATGCCCAGCATCATCGGCTGCGACGGGCCATAGATATCGGCGTCGAGCATGCCGACGGTGGCGCCTTCGGCCGCCAGGGCCAGGGCCAGGTTGACGGCCGTGGTCGATTTACCCACGCCGCCCTTGCCGGAAGCCACCGCAATGATGTTTTTCACATTGCTCATCGGCTTCAAGCCGCGCTGCACCGTGTGGGAAATGATTTTCGACGAGACGCCCACACTGACATTACCCACGCCCGGCAGCACGCGCAGGGCGGCCAGCACGGATGTGCGGATCAGGTCGATCTGGCTTTTGGCGGGGTAGCCCAGTTCGATGTCGAGCGAAATATCAGCGCCATCGACCTTCAGATTCTTGACGGTTTTGCTGGAAACAAAATCTTTATGTGTATTTGGATCAATAACCTGGGCCAGCGCGGCCTTGACGTCTTCTACAGTGATGCTCATGTAAATCTCCATGTGTACTACCTATATGCAATACGCGCAGTCTAGCGCAAAATCACCATGCGCGATAAAGACAAAAGCATCACTTGCCAGCGCCGCATCTGCTCATATTGCCTTTCCGCTGTTAAAATGTCCTATTATCCATCCCAAAAGTGCATCAATCATGACTCGCAAGCTGTTCGTCAC
Source organism: Janthinobacterium sp. UMAB-56 (assembly GCF_900095265.1). Taxonomy (GTDB): domain Bacteria; phylum Pseudomonadota; class Gammaproteobacteria; order Burkholderiales; family Burkholderiaceae_D; genus Janthinobacterium. The sequence goes on from NZ_LT607655.1 coordinate 164,175, forward strand.
CACTGCCCTGCCTTACGCAAACGCCGCTTTCCACATTGGCCACATCATGGAATACATCCAGGCCGATATCTGGGTCCGGTTCCAGCGAATGCAACGCGATGGCGCAGCCGCGCGTGAAGTGCACTTTGTGGGCGCCGACGATACGCATGGCACGCCCATCATGATCGCCGCCGAAAAGGAAGGCATCACGCCGCAGCAATTCGTCGCCAACATCGCCGCCGGCCGCGCCCAGTACCTCGATGGCTTCCATATCGCCTTCGATAACTGGTATTCGACCGATTCGCCGGAAAACGTCGATCTGTCGCAATCGATCTATCGCAAATTGCGCGATACGGGCCTGATTGTCACGAAAACCGTCGACCGCTTCTTCGACCCGGTCAAGGGAATGTTCCTCGCCGACCGCAACATCAAGGGCGAATGCCCGAAATGCGGCGCGAAGAACCAATATGGCGACAATTGCGAAGTATGCGGCGCCGCCTACCAGCCAACCGACCTGGTCAACCCGTTCTCGGTCTTCACCAACGCGACACCCGTGATGAAGCCGTCGGAACAGTATTTCTTCAAGCTGTCCGACCCGCGCTGCTTCGAATTCCTGAAAAGCTGGCTGAATACGCCAGGCCGCTTGCAGCCGGAAATGGTCAACAAGGTCAGCGAATGGCTGGGCGAGGCGGGCGAAAAGCTGGCCGACTGGGATATCTCGCGCGATGCGCCCTACTTCGGCATCCCGATTCCCGATGCGCCGGGCAAGTTCTTCTATGTGTGGATGGATGCGCCCGTCGGCTACCTGGCCAGCCTGAAAAACTATTGCGACAAGCAGGGCCTCGATTTCGACGCCTTGCTGAACGATCCTGCCACGGAACAAATTCACTTCATCGGCAAGGACATCGTTTCCTTCCATTTGCTGTTCTGGCCCGCCATGCTGAAATTTGCCGGCCACCCGGTGATCGACAAACTGAAAGTCAATGTGCACGGCTTCCTGACGGTCAACAATGAAAAAATGTCGAAGTCGCGCGGCACGGGCATTTCGCCGCTGCGCTACCTGGACCTGGGCATGAACCCGGAATGGCTGCGCTACTACATCGCCTTCAAGCTGAACTCGAAAGTGGAAGACCTGGACTTCAACGGCGACGACTTCGTGGCCCGCGTAAACAGCGACCTGATCGGCAAATACGTAAACATCGCCAGCCGCTGCGCCGGCTTCATCGCCAAGCGCTTCGACGGCAAGCTGGCATCAGTGCTGTCGGAAGGCGCGCAAAGCTGGATCAACCGCGCGCTGACGGTGGACGTCAACGGCGTCATCGTCGAGCGCCAGGCCAGCATCGCCGCGCACTTTGAAAACCGTGAATTCGGCAAGGCCTTGCGCGAGATCATGGAAATCGCCGACATCACCAACCAGTATGTCGATGAAAACAAGCCGTGGATCCTGGCCAAGGATGCGGACAAGACGGCTGAGCTGCACGACGTGTGCACCACGGCACTGATCCTGTTCCGCCAGTTGACGATACTGCTGTCGCCCGTCCTGCCGGGCGTGGCGAAGAACGTGGCCTCGTTCCTCAACGATGCCGAGTTCAGCTGGGCAGATACGCAAGTATTCGGCGACGCCGTCTCGAACAGCATGCTGGGCCGCACCATCGGCGCCTACAGCCATTTGATGACGCGCATGGATGCCAAGATGATCGAAGCGCTGTTCGATGCACCGCAAGCGGCCGCCGCCATTGCCGCACCAGCGCCTGACGCCGCCAATGACGGTGCCGCCCCCGCCACGACGGCAGCCGCCATCGAGGAACTGGCGCCGGAAATCAAGATCGACGACTTCCTCAAGGTCGACCTGCGCATTGCGAAAATCGTCAACTGCGAACTGGTCGATGGCTCCGACAAGCTGCTGCGCCTGACCCTGGACGCGGGCGAAGGCCGCTTGCGCAATGTCTTCTCCGGCATCCGCTCGGCTTACCAGCCGGAAGAGCTGATCGGCAAGCTGACGGTGCTGGTGGCCAATCTGGCGCCACGCAAGATGAAGTTCGGTATTTCGGAAGGCATGGTCATGGCCGCCTCCGCCGCCGATGAAAAGGCGAATCCGGGCATCTACATCCTGAACCCGTGGCCGGGCGCCGAGCCTGGCATGCGCATCCGTTAAGGGCGACAGGGATCGATGATGAATATCGTGGTGCGCGAAGCAACAAATGCCGATGCACAACTAATGGCCGAGCTGACCCGCGCCGCGTGGGCCGGCAAGGTTGCCGCGTCGTCCAGTGGACACCACGAAACGGCGCAGCAGGTGGAAGCCCAGCTGCGCCACGGCGGCGGCTTCGTGTTGCTGATCGACGACATTCCAGCCGGTTCGCTGCGCTGGATGCCGCTCGACAGCGACCCCGCCATCTGGAAGATTTCACGCATGGGCGTGCTGCCCGCCTACCGGGGCAACCACGTCTCGCAGCACTTGCTGGAAGCCATCATTCATCACGGCCTGTCGTGCCAGGCAGAGGAATTGCGCCTGGCCGTGCGGCGCGACCAGCGCAAGCTGATCGATTTTTATGCGGCCTTCGAATTCGACCTGGCCGAAGAACTGGAATATTCGCACGCCAACCCCGCCGAACCGGCGCCGATGGTGATGCGACGATTGTTGCGTTATTGATTTTTAGCAATTTCGCCCCCGCATTTGCCGATACAACAACCCGCCAAGCGGCACGGCGCGGTAAAATACGGCCGGCTGACCTTACCGATAAGACACTCAGAAGAGAATATGAAACTGCCTGCAAAACACAACAACTACGTATCCGACCATACCTTGTTCATCGCCGAACTGAAGGCCAAGAATCCTGGCATGGAAGCGGGCCAGCAAGCGGGCCGCGCCCTGCTGTGGGACAAGCCGGCCGTCAGCATCGATGAGCAGGAGCGCCAGCTGGCGTCGGCCGTCAAGCAACAGGCTTACGTTTACCAGAACAAGAACTAAGTCTGGTACCGGCACGATGTTGCCTGAGGAGTCTGCAGTCACGCCTGAAGCCGGCGCTTCCGGTGCCGGCGCAGTCATCGCGTCGCCCGAAGTTGCCGCTGATGGCGACGGTAGCGGCGACGCTGCAGCATCTGCCACCGCAGTGACGGACGCGGCGCCCGCCGCCGACCCGCTGGGCATCGCCCGCCTGTATGGCGAGCCGATGCTGCGCATGCCGACGGATTTGTACATTCCGCCGGATGCGCTGGAAATCTTCCTCGAAGCCTTCGAAGGCCCGCTCGACTTGCTGCTCTACCTGATCCGCAAGCAAAACTTCAACATTCTCGATATTCCGATGGCGCAGGTGACCCTGCAATATCTGAAATATGTCGACCAGATCCGCGTGCGTAATCTGGAATTGGCCGCCGAGTACTTGTTGATGGCGGCCATGCTGATCGAGATCAAGTCGCGCATGCTCTTGCCTTCACGCAAAAGCGACGTCGAGGAAGATGGCGGCGACCCACGGGCTGAACTGGTGCGCCGCCTGCTCGAGTACGAGCAGATCAAGCTGGCCGCCTACGACCTGAACGCCATCCCCCAGTTCGAGCGCGATTTCGTGCGCACGCAGATTTTCATCGAGCAAAGCCTGACGCCCACCTGGCCCGACGTGGAGCCGGTGGACTTGCAGCAGGCCTGGCTCGACGTGCTGAAACGGGCGAAGCTGACCCAGCATCACCGCATCAGCCGCCAGGAACTGTCCGTGCGCGAGCACATGTCGAGCATCCTGCGCCACTTGCAATCGTCGCGCTTTGTCGAGTTCAGCGAGCTGTTCGACATTGCCGGCGGCGTGCCCGTGGTGGTGGTCAACTTCGTGGCCCTGCTGGAACTGGCCAAGGAAACCCTGATCGAAATCACGCAGGCAGAACCGTTTGCCCCCATCTACGTCCGGCTGGCCTATTCGCCCGCCTGATCCCCTCCCTTTGTCACTGACCACCGTACAACGGGGTTTTAGCGAAAGCAATCCATGAAAATTATTTCCGACATCGAAGAATTGCGCGACCAGCTCAGCGGACAGCTGCGCACGGCGTTCGTCCCCACCATGGGCAACCTGCATGAAGGCCATCTGTCGCTGATGCGCCTGGCGCGCAAGCATGGCGATCCCGTCGTCGCCTCGATCTTCGTGAACCGCCTGCAATTCGGGCCGAACGAAGACTTCGAGAAATATCCGCGCACCATGGCGGCCGACATCGCCAAGCTGGAAAAAGAAGGCGTGTACGTGCTGTTCGCGCCGACGGAAAAGGAACTGTATCCGGAACCGCAGGAATACCGCGTGCGCCCGCCCGATGACCTCGGCAATACCCTGGAAGGGGAATTTCGCCCCGGCTTCTTCGAAGGCGTGTGCACGGTGGTCACCAAGCTGTTTTCCTGCGTGGGGCCCAGAGTGGCTGTGTTCGGCAAGAAGGATTACCAGCAACTGATGATCATCCGCAACATGGCGCGCCAGTTCGCGCTGCCGACGGAAATCATCGCCGCCGAAACGTACCGCGCCGACGATGGCCTGGCCTTGTCTTCGCGCAATATGTATCTGTCGGAAAGCGAACGCGCGGAAGCGCCGGAACTGTACAAGGGCCTCACTTTCGTGGCCGAGGAAGTGCGCAAGGGCAATCTGGCCGTGGCTGAACTGGAACAGGCAGCGATGCGGCTGCTCGACGGCCGTGGCTGGAAATCGGACTACATCGCCGTGCGCAAGCGCGCCAACCTGCAGGCACCCAACGCCGCCGAAGTGGCCGCCGGCGAGCCGCTGGTGGTGCTGGCCGCCGCCAAGCTGGGCCAGACTCGCCTGATCGACAACCTGGAAATTTAAACGCAATCACAGCGGGGCCATTCGGCCCCGTTTCTCCGCCTACTTCTCCATTCCTACCAGCCTGAGTTCGGCAAACAGCGGCCTGTTGCTGCCGCGTGCCGCTTGCAACATGTCATAGCTGGCCGCGTCGAGCACGATTTCCTCTCCCGCCCACAGCTTGCGCTGGCTTGCAGGCAGCCTCAGGCTGCGCAGCATGGTCCGCGCCTGCGTCGGGTCGGCTGCCAGCAGGCGGATCGCGTGTGCTGGGCGCTGCGTGCCCGTGAGTACCGGCAAGCCGCCCTGCGGGCCCTGCTGGCTCAGGCTGACATAGTCATGGCCGCCCACGCGGTGCAAATAGGCATGCCGGCCATCCTCTTCAGCAGGCAACTGCGCGGCCGGCTCCTGCATTTCGACGGACGCGACAGGCTCAAGATGTTCAAGGCTCACGCCACAGGCCGCCAACAGGGCCGTGCTCAGGGCGAAAAATAATACGGGTGTGCGGCGCATCGTGCGCTCCTTCTTGTCGGGGTCGGGGACAAAGGTGGAATACTGCAGCGATGATGGGCCAAATTATTTGACGTGTAAAGTTAACTTTGGGAAATATTTAATTCTGCTTCGCAACTGGGCGCACTGCATCGATAGGACACAGTATCGCCCCGGGAGAGCACGTTGCGCGCCGGGTCTGTGGCCACAGTCCCGGCGCGGGAATGGGGGGCTGCTCTGAGGCACTTGTGGATGAAAAAAACGCTGCCGGTTTGCACGGGCAGCGTTTTTCTTGATAACGGTCAAACCGGGATCAGGCGCCGGCTTTTTCCAGCTTCTCGAAAATCTTGTTCAGCTTTTCATCGAGGGTCGCGGCCGTGAACGGCTTGACGACATAACCGCTGGCGCCAGCCTGGGCAGCGGCGATGATGTTCTCTTTTTTCGCTTCGGCGGTCACCATCAGCACGGGCAGCTTGGCCAGTGCGGGATCGGCGCGGATATGCTGCAGCATCGTCAGGCCATCCATGTTTGGCATGTTCCAGTCCGAGACGACGAAATCGTAGGATTCCGCGCGCAGCTTGGCCAGGCCCATCACGCCGTCTTCCGCCTCATCGACGTTGGCATAACCCAGTTCCTTCAACAGATTCCGGACAATGCGGCGCATCGTCGAAAAATCGTCAACGACTAAAAATTTCATCTTTGGATCAGCCATGAATAACTCCGTTGTTTCTGTAGCGGTTTGTTAATAATATCGACATGAATGCCGACATTATGGTCGACACTACGGCAGCAAGTTGTAGGATAGCATTTTCGTTGCTTTTAGGCGAACAAACTTGCCTCCGATCATATAAAACGTGGCTTACACGCGCAAAGCACGCATGCCGTGTGCAGCCAGGTGTCCCAGCACCATGCCAGGCAGCGCCGTCAAAGCGCCCACTTCATGCGTAGCACCGACGGCGATCGCCTCGCGCGGCATGCCAAACACCACGCAACTGGCTTCATCCTGTGCAAAATTATACGCTCCTGCGGCCTTCATCTCCAACATGCCTTGTGCGCCATCCTTGCCCATGCCAGTGAGGATCACGCCGACGGCATTTTTACCGGCCGATTGCGCGGCCGAACGGAACAGCACATCGACCGACGGGCGGTGGCGGTTGACCGGTTCGCCCTGGTCGATCTTGGTCATGTAGTTGGCGCCGCTACGCGTCAGGGTCAGGTGCGAATGGCCGGGCGCGATGTAGGCGTGACCCGGCAGCACGCGTTCGCCGCCTGCCGCTTCCTGCACCGATATCTTGCACAGCGAATCGAGGCGGCGCGCAAACGAGCGCGTAAAGCCTTCCGGCATGTGCTGCGTGATCAGAATGCCGGGGCAATCGGATGGCATCTGCATGAGGAATTCGCGGATCGCTTCCGTGCCGCCCGTCGACGCTCCGACGATGATCAGCTTTTCGCTCGACGTCAGGGGACTGCGCAGCGCTGGCAGCGGCGTAGCCACCTTGTCGCCGGCCGATGGCAAGGTGCGCGCGCGGATGCGGGCCTTGGAGGCAGCGCGGATCTTGTCGGCGATCATGTCGGTATACTCGCGCATGCCGCTCTGGATGGAAATCTTCGGCTTGGTGACGAAATCGACGGCCCCCAGCTCCAGCGCGCGCATGGTGATTTCCGAACCGCGCTCGGTCAGCGACGACACCATCAGCACCGGCATGGGGCGCAAACGCATCAGCTTTTCCAGGAAATCCAGGCCATCCATCTTCGGCATCTCGACGTCGAGCGTCAGCACGTCAGGGTTGGTCTGCTTGATCATCTCGCGCGCTACCAGCGGATCGGGTGCCGCACCGACTACTTCCATGTCGGGCTGGCTGTTGACGATTTCCGTCATGACGCTGCGGATCAGCGCCGAATCATCCACGATCAATACCTTGATCTTCATAAAATATCCTTCCAGGCCTTGCGGCCCTTATTCTAAATCGGTAAAAACGCCAGACAAAACCGTAGCGAGCGGCACTGATTTGCGGCTAAGAAGCGCAACCGTGCCGAAGCACGGTGAGCATCGCAGGCCGCAAAGCACGACGCGCAGCAGGTTTGGTCTGGCATTACTAGAACAGCTCGACCTCGCCGCCGACTGGCGCGACCTTGAGGCGGCTTGCGTAATCGAGTTCGCGCCGCACCAGGGTGTCGTTATGCGTCTGCATCAGCTTTTTCACCAGCACCTTGCCGCTGCGCGGGAAAAAATACACCTTGCGCGGGTGGATGTCGTTGAGGTCTTCGGCCACCACGCGCATCTTCTCCGCCTTCAGGTAATTGATGACGAAAGCAGCATTGCGTTCGCCCACGTTGATCGCCGTGAAGCCGCGCAGCACGGCGCCGCCGCCGAACACTTTCGCTTCCATGTTCTCGCGCCGCGCGCCGGCCTTCAGCAAATCGTTGATCAGGATCTCCATGGCGTAGGTGCCATAACGCATCGACGCGGAAATCGGGCTATTCGGATCGCTGCCGCCATCGGGCAGCATGAAGTGGTTCATGCCGCCCAGGCCCGTGACGCGGTCGCGGATGCAGGCCGAGACGCAGGAGCCGAGCACGGTGACGATCAGCATGTCCTTGTTGGTAAAGTAATACTCACCAGGCAAGATCTTGGCGGCGTCACAATTGAACGTCCTGTCGTAATAGACGTTAGTGGCGAATTGCTCTTTGGATTCCAGGCTCATATTTCACTCTCATGTACGATGCGACGGTGCCTTGGGCGCGGCGCCCCGAGGCTGATCGAGCTCATAGACTGTTTTACCGCGCAGCTTCAATGAATCCGACACGTACAGAAAATTCTCCGAATGCCCGGCAAACAGCAGGGCATCTGGCTTCATCAATGGCACAAAGCGCGACAGGATCTTGCGCTGCGTCGCCTTGTCAAAATAAATCATCACGTTGCGGCAAAAGATGACGTCGAACTGCCCTGTCAATGGCCAGCTGTCGGCCAGCAGGTTGAGCGGCTTGAAGGTGATCATCTGGCGCAGTTCCGGGCGCACCCGCACCTGCCCTTCGCGGTCGCCCTTGCCGCGCAAGAAAAAGCGCCGCGCACGGTCGGCCGGCATCTTGTCGAGCCGGTCCAGGTTGTAGACGCCATTGGCGGCCGTGGCCAGCACATTCGTGTCGATATCCGTGGCAATGATGGTGACCGGCGGCGTGAGCGTGTTGAACGCTTCGCAAGCCGTCATGGCGATCGAATACGGCTCCTCGCCGGTGGAACTGGCCGAACACCAGATGGTGATCGGCCCGCTCAGTTTTTTCACATGCTCGGCCAGCAGCGGAAAGTGATGCGCCTCACGGAAGAACGACGTCAGGTTGGTCGTCAGCGCATTCGTGAACGCTTCCCACTCGTCGCCCATGCGCCCGGCTTCCAGGTCGTCCAGGTAGCGGACGAACGAGGAGATGCCAGTCGCGCGCAGGCGCCTGGCCAGGCGGCTGTAGACCATCTCCTGCTTGCTGTCGGCCAGCGCGATGCCGGCCCGCTTGTAAATCATGGCGCGGACCCGTTCGAAGTCCTTGCCGGTGAAATCAAATTCCTTGACCGAATCCGTTTTAGTTTGCGGCATTTTGTTTTTACCTCTCTATGACTACTCTGACCAATGCCTTTGCAAGTATAACTAGCGGGACCGGGTTGGCGTCAGAACTCTTCCCAATCGTCGCCGCCGGCCGCCGCCAGCTTTTTCGCGGGCGGTGGCGTGCCGGCTTGCGCCGTCTTTGCCAACCGCCGTGTATTTGCCACTACGCCAGGTGCCGGCCGTGCCGCCGCTGGCACCGGCACGGGCGCGGTCACCTGCGCTGCGCTCTCGCCGTCCAGCTTGAAGATGCTGACGGCGTCGGCCAGCTTCTGCGCCTGCTCCTGCATGCTTTCGGCCGCCGCCGCCGCTTCCTCGACCAGCGCCGCATTTTGCTGCGTCATCTGGTCCATCTGCGCGATGGCCTGGTTCACTTCCTCGATGCCATGGCTTTGTTCCTGCGTTGCCGCCGTGATCTCGCCCATGATGTCGGCCACCTGCCGGATCGACGTGACGATCAGGCCCATGGTCTGCCCCGCCTCGTCCACCAGGCGGCTGCCGGCATCGACCTTGTCGACCGAATCGCCGATCAGGCCCTTGATCTCTTTCGCCGCGCCAGCGGAGCGTTGGGCCAGATTGCGCACTTCCGACGCCACCACCGCAAAACCGCGTCCCTGTTCGCCTGCGCGCGCCGCTTCAACGGCTGCATTCAAGGCCAGGATATTCGTCTGGAACGCAATGCCGTCGATGACGCCGATAATATCGACGATCTTGCGCGAACTGTCCTTGATCGACCCCATGGTATCGACCACTTGCGCCACCACCTTGCCGCCCTGCTCCGCCACCGACGACGCCGACACGGCCAGCTGGTTGGCCTGGCGCGCGTTGTCCGCGTTCTGCTTCACGGTCGACGTCAGCTCTTCCATCGACGATGCCGTCTCTTCGAGCGAACTGGCCTGCGTTTCCGTGCGCGCCGACAGGTCCGCATTGCCGCTGGCGATCTCGCGCGACGCCACGGTAATGGTGTCCGTCCCATTGCGCACATCGCTGACCGTCTGCACCAGGCTTTCGTTCATGTCCTTGAGCGCCTGCTGCAGCGCGCTCGTTTCATCCTTGCCTTCGACCACCACGCACGACGTCAGCTCGCCGGCCGCGACCTTCTGCGCCACCGCCAGGGCGCCGGACAATGGCACCGTGATCGAGCGCGTGATGAAGATGGCGCACCAGGCACCGATCGCCACCGCCGCGCCGCCCAGGATGAACAGTATCGTCATCAGGCGCGCATCGGCCGCCAGCGAGTCGTCCATGAAGCTTTGCTGCGCCACGCGCTGCAAGTCGAGCAGCTTGTTGATATCGGCCAGGGTCGTCTTGTTCAACGGGTCGATGCGGGTGGCGATCACCTTCGCCGCGCCCTCGCTGTTAAATGCCAGCACCTGCCCCATCGCTTCCTTGAAGGCGGCATCAACTTCGCCGTCGACCCTGGCGATGTTGGCCAGCAGCGCCTTCTCGCCGTCGGACAGGCCCAGGCCGGCCAGCTTGCCGCGCGCGCCGTCGTACAGCTTGCGCTGCGCGCGCACCTTGCCCTCTTCCGCCTGCATCAGGCCCACATCGCCCTGCAGGCCGATATTGCGCATGGCGATACCGGTTTCCAGCATCGCGCTTTTCATCAGCGACGCCTGCGTATTCTTTTCGCTTGCCAGTGCCAGGCCCGTGAGCAACTGGGCCTTGTTACGGTAATTCAGGGCATTCGCCGAAACGATCACCACCACCAGGATGGCGAGGATGCTGCCAAAACCTATCCCCAGCCGGGTGCCTATCTTGAAATCGCGCAAACTCATTACAGTCTCCAATATTTATGTGAACGGCGCCCGTTCAACCGGACGGCGCCGTGTTGTGGCCTGGTCTCTGTCGGACCTTGCAGCCTGCCGGCGCGCCTCTAAGCAATACTGCCCGCGCCGGTACATGCATATCTGTAGTGATTCTTTGCGTGCCAAAACGGCGGCGCACCGGGCGCCGCCTTGCTGCCGCTTACGCTGCCAGCTTGTCGATCAGGCCCATCTCGCTGCTCGACATCAGCTTGTCGATGTCGACCAGGATCAGCATGCGCTCGTCGATGGTGCCCAGGCCGATCATGTAGTCGGTCGAGAAGGCCGTCCCCATTTCCGGCGCCGGTTTCACCTGCTCCGGCGTCAGGGTGGTGACGTCGGAAACGCTGTCGACCACCATGCCGACGATGCGACCGCCGATGTTCAGGATGATCACTACCGTGAACTGGTCGTACACGGGCGTGCCCAGGTTGAACTTGATACGCATGTCGACCACGGGAATGATGATGCCGCGCAGGTTGATCACACCCTTGATGAATTCAGGCGCGTTGGCGATGCGGGTGACCGCTTCGTAGCCACGGATTTCCTGGACCTTCAGGATATCGATGCCGTACTCTTCGGAGCCCAGGGTAAAGGCCAGGAATTCACGGCCGGCGATGTCCTTGCCGTCGCCCGCATTGCTTCCGGATGTTTGTTGAGTATCTGACATGGTGCGTTTTCCTATCTTTTATCTATCGGTATTACGAAAAAATGGACTCGTCGGCCAGCTGGCGAGAGGAACGGATCAGGGCGGCGACATCGAGAATCAGCGACACGCCGCCATCTCCCAGGATGGTGGCGCCGGAAATGCCCACCACCTTGCGGTAATTCGATTCGAGGTTTTTCACCACGACCTGCTGCTGTCCCACCAGGTCGTCGACAAACAGGGCAGCCTTGCGTCCTTCCGTCTCGAGGATCACGCAGATGCCTTCCGAGGGGCTGGTAAAACGCGGCGCGATGTCGAACATCTGATACAGCGGGATCAACGGCAGGTATTCGCCGCGCACTTTCACCACCTGCCCCTTACCGCTGATGTCCTTGATATCCTCAACGGCTGGCTGCAGCGATTCGATGACAAAGCCCAGAGGTAAAATATACACCTCATCGCCGACGCGGATAGACATGCCGTCCAGGATGGCCAGGGTCAGCGGCAGCGAAATGGAAATCGTCGTGCCGAAACCCTTCGCCGAACGGATGTCGACGACGCCGCCCATGGCGCTGATATTGCGCTTGACGACATCCATGCCCACGCCGCGGCCCGACACGTCGGTGACCGCTTCGGCGGTAGAAAAACCTGGCGCGAAGATCAGTTGCCACACGTCGGCGTCGCTCATCGTCTCGGACACGTCCAGGCCCTGCTGCGCGGCCTTGGCCAGGATACGCTCGCGGTTCAGTCCCGCACCGTCATCGGATACTTCGATGATGATGTTGCCGCCCTGATGGCTGGCCGAGAGGAACAAACGGCCAGCCTCGGTCTTGCCGGCGGCCACGCGGGCGGCCGGCATTTCCACGCCATGGTCGATACTGTTGCGCACCAGGTGCGTGAGAGGATCGACGATGCGCTCGATGAGGCCCTTGTCCAGTTCAGTGGCGGCGCCATTCGTGATGAAATCGACTTTCTTGCCCAGCTTCGTCGCCAGGTCGCGCACCATGCGCGGGAAGCGCGAGAAAACGAAATCCATCGGCATCATGCGGATCGACATCACCGCTTCCTGCAAGTCGCGCGTATTGCGCGTCAGGTGGCTGACGCTGTCGAGCAGTTTTTCATGCAGCATCGGGTCGAGCGCGCTGGCGCGCTGCTCGATCATCGCCTGCGTGATCACCAGCTCGCCCACCAGGTTGATCAGCTGGTCGACTTTCTCGATCGAGACGCGGATCGACGACGACTCGGCACCGGCCTTGTCGCCCTCTTTCTTGGCCGGTTTCTTTTCCTGCTCCGCTTCGGCCACGGCGCTCGCCACGGCCGGCATGGCGGCAGCGCTGGCGTTGCCCGCCTTGGCTGCATCGGCGCGAATTTGTTCGAGGGGCTGGAAAAAACCATAGCCCTGTTCGGCGTCGCTCTGCACGCCGGCGGCGGCGCGGATATCCTCGATCGGCTGGAAGAAGCCATAACCGGGATCCGCCGCGCCAGGCGCGCCTGGCAGCGGCTCGAAGAAACCATAGCCCTGGGCTTTTTCCTGCGCCGCGCGGGCCGCTTCGGCTTCGCCTGGCGCCAGTGGCGGCGCCTGCGTGATCACCATGTCATCCGGATTGAGCACGAACGAGCAGATGGCCAGGATGTCGTCCAGGCTTTCATGCGTCGTCACTTCCAGCACCTTGCGCGCATCGGGCAGGCTGGACACGGCGACATCGCCCAGCAAGCCCAGTTCGGCCGCCAGCGCCTCGACTTCGCGCTCTTCCATCTTCGGCAGCTCCAGGCGGTAGCGCTGGCCGCCGGCATGGCTGACGGCTTCTTTTTCCGCCGTATGGAAGGCCGGCGCGACGGGCGTGAGCGCGGCCACGGGCACGTCCTGCGAGAACGACTGCAGCATCATGCGCACATTGGCCACGGCATCCTGGTCAACGGCGCTGCCCAGGCGGTGGCCGTCGAGCTGCATCTTAAGGATGTCCTTGGCCGCCAAAAAGGCGTCGACGTGTTCCGCCGTCAGGGCCATCTGCCCCTGGCGAATGCGGTCGAGCAACGACTCGAGGATGTGCGTTACCTCGCTCATGTCGCTCAAGCCGAACGTCGATGCGCCGCCCTTGATCGAATGGGCGGTGCGAAAAATGGCATTCAGGTCTTCGGCGTCGGGCGCCGCAATATCAACGGCCAGCAGCAGCCGTTCTTTTTCAGCCAGCAGTTCTTCGGCCTCATCGAAAAAGACCTGAAAAAACTGGCTAATATCGATGGTCATAGGGTGACTCCGTCAATTGCATCGTTGTGCTGCGCGGCTGGCATCAGCCGATCACCTTCTTGACCACCTCGATCAGGCGTTGCGGATCGAAGGGCTTGACCAGCCAGCCATTGGCGCCGGCGGCACGACCCTTCGATTTCATCTCGTCCGACGACTCGGTCGTCAGCATCAGGATAGGCACCTTCTGATAGGTTGGCAGTTCGCGCAGCAGCTTGATCAGCTCCAGGCCATCCATGCGCGGCATGTTCTGGTCCGTCAATACCAGGTCCACGCTTTGCAGCTTGGCTTTTTCCAGTCCGTCCTGGCCATCGACGGCCTCCACCACCTGATAACCGGCGGCCTTCAGACTGAACGCCACCATCTGGCGCAATGAGCTGGAATCGTCCACTGCAAGTATCGTTTTGGCCATCTTTGCTCCCACTTATTCCGGGCATCCTGCCCGAGTATTTGATTAATCAATCCATGCAACCACAAGCGTTCCGCACTGGCATGCTAGAACAGCTCGATGTCGCCACTTTCCAAATGCTGCTGACTGACAGCCTTGCGCAGCACGCTGCGCAACTCCAGGCTTTGAATCGCCAGCGCCATGCTGACCCTCCCCAGCAAGGCGACAATTTCTTCATTGTCGCTCTCCGGCAACATCTCCGCGCCATGCGAGCCCAGGGTACCGAGGAACTCGCGCAAGCCAGTCACGCGCTTCAAGGTGCGCTCGATCAACTGGCTGGTCATGTCCTGGAACTGCAGGCTGGTGATGGCGGCATTCACATACCCCCCCACCTCATCCTGCAACGCCAGCAGTTTTTCCCGCTGCTGCTCGGCCGGAATACCGCCGTCGAGCAACAGGGCGATGGTATCTTGCTGCGCAGCGACGGCCGCATGTATCGCCATGAAATTGAAGGACAACTTCTCGATCGCCTCTTCCAGCAAGATGCCGGTCTGCACCAGGTCGGTTTCCACCTCCGTCAAGTGCTTGCGGCCATGGTCCGACACGCCAGACAGCAGGCGTTTTACATGCGAGCCAAGTATTTTCTTTCTTGTCATAAAGGTCTCATTGTTTCAATACACCACGCGTTGACAGCCTTGCGTGTTATTTTTTCGCCGCTACCGGGCTGGGGGCAGGCGCCGCTGCGGGCGGCGCTCCGGCCACCAGGCCTGAAGCAACAGCGGCGGAAGCGGCATCGGTCACAGGCAACTCGATCGCCGCCCCATCGCGCAGGACATTTTCTTCCGTGCGTTTGTTCATGACGATGATGCTGATGCGCCGGTTGATCGGATTGAAGGGATCGAGCTTGTCCAGGTGAGCGGCCGAGCCCAGGCCCACCACGCGCAAAACTTTTTCTTCCTTCATGCCACCAATCACCAGTTCGCGCCGCGACGCATTCGCGCGGTCGGCCGACAATTCCCAGTTGCTGTAGCCGGCATCACTCATATAGGGTGTCGAATCCGTATGGCCGGACAGGCCGATGCGGTTGGGCACTTCATTGAGCACGGAGCCGATGGCATGCAGGATTTCCTTGGTGTACGGTTGCAGATTCGCATTGGCGAGCGCAAACATCGGACGGTTTTGCTCGTCGACGATCTGGATGCGCAAGCCTTCGCTGGTAATATCGAGCAGCAACTGGTTCTTGTATTTTTTCAGCAGGGGGTTGGCGTCGATGGTCGCTTCGATGCGTGCCTTGAGCGCCTGCAGGCGCTTGCCTTCCTCGCGTTCGAGCGCAGCCTTGGCGGAATTGAGGTCGAAGGACTTGCGCTGCTGCTCTTCCTGCGCCTTGCGTACCTGCCCATCCTGGCGCGACAGGTCCTGGCCGCCGCCCTGGATCACGGAATTGCTTTCACCGCTGCCGGAACCGCCTGCCATGGCCACTTTCAGGGGCGTCTTGAAGAATTCGGAAATGCCGTTCAAGTCGCCCTTCGAAGTCGAGCCCAGCAGCCACATCAGCAGGAAAAAGGCCATCATGGCCGTGACAAAGTCGGCGTAGGCAATTTTCCATGCCCCGCCATGGTGTCCGCCAGCCGTCTTCTTGATACGCTTGACGATAATCGGGCGCATGCCTTCATCGGCCATGGCGTTCCCCTTCCGTGTGCTGCAAATGAATCATGGTATCCAGGCGTATATTCACTGCTTACTTCGTTTTCGATTTCTTGATGTGGTCTTCCAGCTCATTGAACGTCGGACGCTCGGTCGAGAACAGGACCTTGCGGCCGAACTCCACGGCCAGCGCCGGCGCATAGCCGTTCAGGCTGGCAAGCAGGGTCACTTTCACGCACTGGAACATCTTGCTCGACTCTTCCAGCTTCTGCTCCAGCAGGCTGGCCAGAGGACCGACGAAACCGTAGGCCAGCAAGATGCCGAGGAAGGTGCCGACCAGCGCGTGCGCGATCAGCATGCCCAGCTCTGCCGGCGGTATGCCCACCGACTCCATCGTATGCACCACGCCCATCACGGCGGCGACGATACCGAAAGCGGGCAAGCCGTCGCCCACCTTGGCGATCACGTGGGCCGGCACGGCGCCTTCGTGATGGTGCGTCTCGATTTCGTTATCCATCAGGTTCTCGATCTGGAAGGCATCCATATTGCCCGACACCATCAGGCGCAGGTAATCGGTCATGAATTCGACGATATGGTGGTCCGCCAGCACGGCCGGATACTTGGAAAACAGCGGGCTTTCTTCGGGCTTGTCGATATCGCCTTCGATCGACATCAAGCCTTCCTTGCGCACTTTGCTGAGCACTTCGAACAACAGCGACATCAGTTCCATGTACAGATCTTTGGTGTAGCGCGATCCCTTGAACAGGCTGGGCAAGGCGGCGATGGTCGCCTTGATGGCCTTGTTATTGTTACCAACAAGGAAGGCGCCCAGGGCGGCGCCGCCGATCATCAGCAACTCCAGCGGCTGGAACAGCGCCGCCAGATGGCCGCCTGCCAGCGCAAAGCCGCCAAAGACCGAGGCGCAGACGATGATGTATCCGATTATGACTAACAAGTGCCCTGACTCCCAATAATGGCCGGGACTGTGCGCCCGGCATGTTCAAACCTGTTCCTGCCTTCTAGCGGCTGCGCCGCCGACGACGACAGCGGCAAAAAAAGCAACCGGAAGTTAATTGAAATGTGCTGCTTTTCAATGCAATTCCGGGAAAATTCCGTGTGGAACTACAATAACGTGAGATTGCCCCACGGGCAAGCAAATAACGCTGACAATTGCTTAAAAGCACCATATGTAAAGCAAAGGGCCGCCCTCTGTGGCGGCGATGGTCTTATCGGGCTCGCGTGCCGCAATCTGGAATTCGTAACTAAGAAGCATGCTACCGGGCAACATTTCCTTTTCCGCCTTGCTCCACAGGGCTGCCATCGCCGCCGGCGACAGGTAGGCAAACACCGCATCGTAGCGGCCAAAGTCGAGCCCTTCGTAATCGCCGCGCAGGAAACGCGCGCGGCTCCCGGCCAGCCCTGCGCGCAAGCGGCTTGCCAGCCACGGCAGCGGCGCCAGCTCGATGCCGGAAAAATGCCCATCGGGCCGGCGCCGCGCCAGGTCCAGCACCAGCCCGCCCAGCCCGCTGCCGATATCGACCAGGCGCACGCCGGGACGGTCCGCGACCAGCTCGGCCACCGCCTGCCAAACCTTCGGCCCCGACGGGTAAAACGGCACTTGCGTGCGGAACGTGGACCAGTACAGGCTCAGCAGGAAAACAAAGGCCGCCAGGAACACGACCGGTGGCAAATCGAGCAGGCTGGCCGCCACCAAGGCGGGCGCAAACAGCAGGCCGATGGCGCACCACCAGCGCGCCAGTCCCGCGCGCCACGTGATGAGCGCCGCCAGCACGCCCTGCACCAGCGCCACGGCCGGCAGCGACATGGCCACGCCGGCACGCGCCAGACCATATACCAATAGCAACATCAGGGGAAAGGCCAGCACCTGGATCAGGATGGCCTTGAGCGCAGGCGCGCGCAGGATTTGTTGCAGCATGGGGGTAGTCAAGGGTAGAAAACGCCAGTGTAAGCGAAAGCCCCATGAAAAAACCGGAGTCCGGTCTGGCGACCGCTCCGGCTTTCACTAAGGCTCTATTTGAGGCAGTATCAGGCGACAACAACCGGCGGCGCGGCGGCGGCCGCTTCATCGCGCGCTTTCTTGGTCTTGCCGGCACGCGAAGGCATGTGGCACAGGCCGCACACATAATCGGCGTTCAGGTCGAGGCAGTTGACGACAAACTTGCCGCCGCACTTGCCACAGGGCGCCATGTCCAGCATCTTGCTGCTGAAAAAGCGCACCAGGGTCCAGGCCCGCGTCAGCGACAGCAGCGGCTCTTCACCTGCCTCTGGCGGCATCTGCTCCAGATACAGCTTATACGCCTTCATCACGGCTTCGATGCCGGTGGCGCCGGCGTGGTCAACGAGGAATTTGTGGATATTGATGAACAGCGAGGAATGGATATTCGGTTGCCAGGTGATGAACCAGTCGGTGGAAAACGGCAGCATGCCCTTGGGCGGCGAGACGCCTTTCAATTCCTTGTACAGGTTCAGCAGTCGTTCGCGCGAGAGCGACACTTCCGTCTCCAGCAGTTGCAAACGGGCACCCAGCTGTATCAATTCGATGGCTAACTGGATTTCCTGCGCTTCCGATACGACACTTTTCTTGGCCATGCTGCTTGCTCCGCGACTGACGAGTACTGATTTAAAAGCTTAGGCGATTTCTTCGACACCCTGGCCGGCCATCAGGATCGCGGCGTGCGATTGGGCCAGCGAGCGATCTTTATTGTAGTTCGTCAACATACCCAGGATGGCGCTGTCGTCGAAGCGGAAGCGGGCCAGCATCATGTTGCCGCCAGCGAGCTTCAGGATCTGCGCGTTGCTCATGCCTTCGATCAATTCGGCGATTTCGGCGGCTATGCCCAAACGGAAGATGGCCGTTACCTTGTCCGCACGAATCATTTGCTGGGCCAGCATCAGGTAGCTCAGGTTAGCGTCGCGAATCTCAGCCATCATATCGTTAGCAGTCATTTCCATCTCCTCAATCCGTTGAATTCAGCTGGCGTTATGTGTTGCCAGTGAGATACATTCTGCAGGAGCAACATCAAATGCAACAGAGGTGTAGCGCTGTATTTTTGGTCGGGAAATAGAGGGTACGGCCGTAGGTGTTTGTCTGACAAACACCGCTCGACCATGGTCGCACGCCTGTGAGGGCGCGGATTCTTGAGATGCGCAAAGAGCCAGATTTGCCTGACTTCCCGCTTGAAATGAAATCACTTTCTTACAACAACTTGATCAGAATCAAGCCTGTTACCTAGGATAACGGCAGTTGTTGCGGGAACTTTAGGCTTATTTTTAAAAATATTTAAAAAATATTGACGCTTGCCTGACCGATTACCGCCCTTCCTGTATTCATTGACGGCGGCGAATCGCAGAACTTTAGCGATTATTGAAAATATTTTTAAAAATCGTGATTTTTTTCGTTGACGCCCGGCAGGGAGGTACTTTCCATCCCCCGCCCGACGCGGAAACTCCGCTTTCTGGCGGGGATTTGCTACACTGCCAGCTTCCGCACAATACTTTAGACCTCAAGCAATATTGTGCAATTAAGACAAGTATCGACATGAAAGCCACCATGATTTCCCGACAAGACTGCAGCGCGCGCGACCTCGACGATCCCCTGGCCCCCCTGCGCCAGCAATTCGACTTGCCATCAGGCGCAATTTACCTCGACGGCAATTCCCTGGGCGCACGGCCGAAAGCGGCCCTGGCCCGTGCCCAGCACGTCATCACGGCCGAATGGGGTGCGGACCTGATCCGCAGCTGGAACACGGCCGGCTGGTTCGACCTGCCCAAGCGCCTGGGCGACCGACTGGCCCCGCTGCTGGGCGCCGGCAAGGGCGAGGTCGTGATCACCGACACCACCTCCGTCAACCTGTTCAAGGCCCTGGCCGCCGCCCTGCAGATGCAGGCCAGCGATCCTGCACATGCCGCGCGGCGTATCATCGTCAGCGAACGCAGCAACTTCCCCACTGACCTGTACATGGCGCAAGGCCTGACCGCCTGGCTCGACCGCGGCTACCAGTTGCGCCTGGTCGACAGCCCCGAGGAACTGGCGCAAGCCATCGCTGGCGATTGCGCCGTCGCCATGCTCACGCACGTAAACTACCGCACCGGCTACCAGCACGACATGGCCGCCATCAGCAGCCATTGCCACGCACAGGGCGCGCTGGCGCTGTGGGACCTGGCCCATTCGGCCGGCGCCGTGCCGCTGGACCTGAACGGCGCCGGCGCCGACCTGGCCGTCGGCTGCACCTATAAATACCTGAACGGCGGCCCTGGCTCGCCCGCCTTCATCTGGGTGCCGGAAAAACACCAGGCGCGCTTCCGCCAGCCTTTGTCCGGCTGGTGGGGCCACGCCACGCCGTTCGCCATGGACCCGGGCTACACCCCGGCCGATGGCATCGCCCGCGCCCTATGCGGCACGCAGCCGATCGTCTCGCTGGCCCTGGTCGAGTGCGGCCTGGATATCTTTGCGCAAACGAGCATGGAAGCCATCCGCCGCAAGTCGCTGGCCCTGACCGATTTGTTCATCGCGCTGGTGGAACAGCGCTGCGCCAGTCATCCGCTGGGCCTCGTCACGCCGCGCGAGCATGCGCGACGCGGCAGCCAGGTCAGCTTCACGCACCCGTATGGCTATGCCGTGATGCAGGCGCTGATCGCGCGCGGCGTCATCGGCGACTACCGCGAACCGGCCATCATGCGCTTCGGCTTCACGCCCATGTACACGAGCTTTGCCGACGTGTGGGATGCCGTGGAAATCCTGCGCGACATACTCGACACCCAAGCCTACGACATCGCCGCCAAGCGCGATGCGGTCACCTGAACCCTCCCATGAGCGACGACAAGACTATGAACCAGGAAAACACCAGCGGCTGCCCCATGCATGCCGGCGGCCAGGATGCGCAGTGGCATGGCGCGCAGATGGATTTCAGCGAATCTATGAGCTACGGCAACTACCTGGCGCTGGACCGCATCCTGACGGCCCAGCATCCGCTGTCGCCGAACCACAACGAAATGCTGTTCATCGTGCAGCACCAGACCAGCGAATTGTGGATGAAGCTGATGCTGCACGAAATGCACGCCGTACGCGCCAAGCTGCAAAGCGGCGAACTGGCGCCCGCTTTTAAAATGCTGGCCCGCGTGGCGCGCATCATGGACCAGCTGGTGCATGCCTGGGACGTGCTGGCCACCATGACGCCGCCCGAATACACGGCAATCCGTCCCTACCTGGGCGCCTCGTCCGGCTTCCAGTCCTTCCAGTACCGCGAAATCGAATTCATCCTGGGCAACAAGAACGCGGCCCTGCTGAACGTGCACACCACGGCCCCCGACACCTACCAAGTGCTCGATGCGGCCCTGCGCACGCCATCCGTCTACGATGAAGCCATCCAGCTGCTGGCGCGCAGCGGCCTGCCCATCGCCCCCGAGCGCCTGCATGCCGACTGGACCTTGCCGACGGCCGCCGACGCCTCGGTCAAGGCGGCATGGCTGGAAGTCTACCGCGACCCGTCGAAATACTGGGCCCTGTACGAGCTGGCCGAAAAGCTGGTCGACCTGGAAACGGCCTTCCGCTTCTGGCGCTTCCGCCATGTGACGACGGTAGAGCGCATCATCGGCTTCAAGACGGGCACTGGCGGCACGGCGGGCGTGAGCTATTTGCGCAAGATGCTCGACGTGGTATTGTTCCCCGAACTCTTCGCCCTTCGCACGGAGCTCTAACCGCAAAAGGAGATTTGATGTCCGCTCTTGTCCTGACCCTGGCTGGCCTGTGGAATTCCGGGCCGCAGCATTGGCAAACCCATTGGGAGGCGCGTCACCCGCAATGGTCGCGCGTGCCGCACCGGGAATGGCAGACGCCAGACAAGGACGAGTGGGTAATGGAGCTCGACCGCGCCATCGCCGCCTGCGAGCGCCCGCCCGTGCTGGCCGCGCACAGCCTGGCCTGCACGCTGGTGGCCCACTGGGCTGCCAGCGGCTCGCCGCACAGGATCGCCGGCGCCTTCCTCGTCGCCCCCAGCGACGTCGAAGCCACCTCCTACCCCGCCGGCACGACGGGCTTTGCGCCCATGCCGCTGCAAGCCTTGCCGTTTCCCAGCCTGGTGGTGGCCAGCGGCGATGATCCCTACGTCAGCTTCGCGCGGGCGCGCGCGTTTGCCGCCGCCTGGGGCAGCGAACTGACCATGATCGGCGACGCCGGCCATATCAATGGCGACGCCGGCTACGGCCCCTGGCCGGAAGGCGAACAGCTGCTGCTGGACTTCTGCGCCGCGCACCAGGCCTGAAGCGGGGCGCGCACGATAGACCCGTATTTGCCCACAAGTAAGAACGCAGGCAGAATCGTGGCCTTTCCATTGCGGCGCCCCGGCGCCTGCCTCACGATGAAACGTCTGCTACTGCCCTTGTTGCTCTGCTCCGCCCTGGCCCAGGGTGCGCCCTTCTACGAAGGCAAGAGCCTCGCCCATCCCGCCATCAACGCCTCACAGGACAGCGGGCTCGATATCGCCTTCCTCAAGGAAAAAGATGGCGTCAACGGCTATTACTGCGAATGCACGAGCAGCAGCTCGAAAACCTTCTTGCTCGACCAGTTTGGCAATGCCGTCATCCGCTCCGTCTTCTACGCCTCGCTGGACCGGGAATCGGACAGCAGCGTGCAAACCATGCTGGTGCTGTTACGCCAGGGTGACAAGAATGGCCTGCGCGCCTACCGCTACCATCGCAGTTCCGGCAAGTACCGGCGCCTGGACGGCTTGCAGCCGGCACTGAACCGCATCGTGGCGCAAAGCAGCTCGCCCAACGCGGGCCAGGTCAAGGCGGCGCTGGCGAAACTGGCGCCGATGGACTACAGCGTCGTGCGCGGCAAGAGCGGCAATGCGGACTTCGACGCCATCGACCATACGCAAGGCGCCATCGTCGGCTACTACAGCGATGACGGCAAAACCGTGGCAGCTGGCGCCAAGGACGCCATCACCTACAAGAAAACCTTCCAGAAAAAAGGCGACCGTTTTCTCACCGCCAGCTACACGCTGTACAGCGATGCGGGCGCCGGCATCCTGCCCAATTACCGCCTGTGGCAAGTGACGTGGGAAACGGCGCCGCGGCAGTTCACGGGCAGCGAAGACGGCCCGTCCGTGATTTACAGCCTGGCCTGGGACGACGGCTCGGTGGTCGAACGGGGCCAGTACGTGAAAGGCAAGCGACAGGGCATGTGGTCACGCGAAGGCATGCATGAAGGCAGCGAAAAGGGCCATTTCGTCAACGGCCTGCGCGAGGGAATCTGGAACTTCAATTATCCAAAGCAGAGCGAGAGCGGCATGTACCGGGCCGGCAAGCGCGAAGGCCGCTGGACCGTCATCAACTATGCCGATGAAGAGGAAGTGACCGGCTTCGACACCTATGCGGACGGCCAGCTGAACGGCCCGCACGAACGCCGCATGGGCGGCAAGCTGCAAACGCGCGGCGACTACGTCAACGGCGCGCGCCACGGCGCGTGGATCACGGAAGACGGCAACGGCAGCTTTATCGACGGCTTGCGCGACGGGCCGTGGAAGCTCAGGCTCAAGGACAAAGTCACGCAAAGCGTCACTTTTGTGAAAGGCAAAAAACAGGGCGAGGCCCTCGACACGGATGCGCAAGGCGCGCTGCGTGTGCGCGACCATTACCAGGCGGGCGTGCTCGATGGCAGCCGCACGCGCTATCTGGGCCCGCCCGGCAAGGAATACGTGGTCTACACGGCAACTTACATCAACGGCCAGCTCGACGGGCGCGAACAGGCGTTCGACGACAGCGGCAAGATCCTGCGCCTCGATACGCTGTGGGACAAGGGCAAGAAGCAGGGCCTGGACGCGCGCTACTACCCGAACGGCAAGCCGGAACGCCTGGCCGTCATCGACCAGGGCAGACTCCTCACGCACCTGCGCGAATACTATGAAGACGGCCAGCTGCTCAACGACATCCACCGCTGCACCTTCAAAGAGTACAGCAGCACGCGCGACGATGTATGCGAATACCATCATATGTACTACCCTGACGGCAAGGCGCAGTATTACTACGCCTTCCAGTACGGCCAGCGCCAGGAGGGCTATTCGAACTACCCGAACGGCAAGCGCAAGGACGAACTGCTGGTCGACCGCGCCGCCGACACGTCCGTCGTCAACGCCTATTACGAAAGCGGCCAGCTCAAATGCACGGAGCCGCGCAGCGGCCACAGGACGCGCACCGTGAATGGCGAGACCATGATCAGCTATGCTTCGGCCGACCGCGATGGCGACAATATCTGCTACCACCCGAACGGCAAGGTGGCCAGCATTTTCACCTTCCGCAAGAGCGTGCTCATCGATTGCGGCAAGCGCTACGATGACACGGGCAAGCAAACCTTCCCGGGACCGGAAGGCTGCCCTCCCCCCAGGCAGGTGGACTACCCCATCGGACTGTGACCATGACGCAGGCAAGACAGCCGCAGCGCATCCAGAACCCCGAGCGCATCGATGCCGGGGCGATCCGCGCCAGCATCGCGAGCGGCCAGCAGGTGCTGGTGCAGTTCAATACCCTGGCCGAGCCGGGGCCGCTGCTGGCCGACCTCGACGCCCTGGCCGCCACCTGCGGCACAGCGCTGACCATCCGTATCTACGGCTATGACCCGAAGGTGTTCGATGCCCGCATCCTGCGCGCGCTGCCGCATGTGGCCAGCCTGTCCATCGATTGCCACCGGCAAGCCATCCATCTGGAAGCGTTGGGCGAGCTGCGCCACCTGAAGCGCCTGAGCCTGGGCGTCTACGAGCTGGCGCAAGCCGACATCCTGCAGCTGGACAATTTGCGCGGCCTCGAATACCTGAACCTGGGCGAATCGGCCAGGAACAATATCGATCTGGCGCCCCTGCGCCACTATGCGCACCTGGCCAGCCTGGTCGTCGAGGGCCACCACCAGCATATCGACACCCTGGCCAGCCTGCCGGCGCTGCATGCGCTCTCGCTGTACCGCATCAAGAACAAGGTGCCGCTCGATTTCATATCGGAGATGGCCCGCCTGGACAGGCTGCTGTTGCAGCTGGGTGGCCGCGAATCGCTTGCGCGCATCGAGGCGCCGCTGTTGAGGAAACTGGAAGTGATACGTGTGCGCGGCCTGGAAACGCTGGGCGATATCGGCCGTTTTCCCCTGCTGCAGGCGCTATGGGTGGAAGACCAGATCAAGCTGCAGCAGATCGCGCTGGGCCCCAATTCCATGCTCGAACGCCTGGACCTGCACACCTGCAAGACGCTCGACAGCCTGCCCGGCCTCGCCACCTTGCCCGCCCTGCGCCAGCTGTCAGCATCCGAGACCATGCTCGACATCGACGCGTTGCTGGCGCATGGCTTGCCCGCGTCCCTGACGCATGCGCGCCTGCGCACCGGCAGGAAAACACGTGACGACGCCATCGCCGCGCAGCTGCTGCAACTGGGCTACGAACAAGCGCGCCCTTGCTAAAATCAGCGGCTGGCCGCCAGCTTGCGCTGCCACAGCGCCACGTCGATCATCACGCCGTCCGCGCCCGTGTTGCGGATGTAGACGCGGTAGCTGCCCTGCCCCATGTCGCCATCGAGGTAGGCCGTGCGCTCGTTGCGCTGCAGCCGCGCGCCCTTGGCCAGCCGGCGGTAGCGCTCGACCACCGCATCGAAACTGGCATAGCTGCGCAGCGCCACTTCCAGGTCGCGCGGCGGGCGGCCTTCGGCCTGGTCCAGCACATTGTTCTGTTTCTTGCCCTTGAGCGTGAGCGGATAGGCAAACACGCCAGCGCCGGCCGACGTCAGCACCGTGGATTGATCGAGCAGCAGCGGCAAGAGTGCCGCTGGATAGGCAGGCGGCAGCTGGGCGCGGTTCCAGCCCGGCAGGGCCGGCTGGGCCAGCACATATTCGACGCTGGCGATCTTCTGCCCGTCGGCGCCCGCTTCCTTGTCGCCCGCGATCAGCGCCAGCATGGGCGGCAACTGCCTGGCCCAGGCCAGCAGAGGCGCCGCTTCGCCGACCAGCATGCCTTTGCGGTGGAACACCGTCAGCACCGCATTCGGATCGGGATTGCAGGCTTTCGCCAGCGGCTGCCCCTCCAGGCGGCAATGCCCATTGACCAGGCCAAAGGCGATGATGGCGCCGCGCTTGTCGAGCAGCATGGCGCCCCGTTCACGCCCCTGCTTGCGGTCATTCATCGACGCCAGCAACTGGCGGCCATCGGCCAGCGCCGTGCGCGTGGCGTCGCGCTTTTCGCTGATCGCTTCGAGCGCCTGCGCCAGCAGCAATTCATCGTCTTCCGTGTAGCTGCCGCGCGCGTAACCGAAGAAATCGAACAGCGCGGCGCGCACTTGCGGGTCTTCACTCAGGCGCGGCAAAGGGCCGCCGGCCAGCAGGGAAGACAGGCTTTTCCCAGCCGGCGCCGAGAGTGCCGCCGTGGCGCTGGCGGGCTGGGAAAGGACGCAAGCCGCTGCCAGCAGAACGCCGCCCAGGGTGCGGTAATTCGAAAAAATGATATGCATGATTCTGTCTGTCGGGGATTTGGCCGCGATTCCGGCCACGCATGACGCGCCGGCGATTCTAGCATGGCGCCAGTCTCCATGCGGTGCGCCTGGTGGACGCCGCGTGTGCCGGTGCGGCTGTTATGATGGCCGCCATGACCCTCGCGCCCCTCGCCTCACCACTGCTTGTTCTCCTGCCCGGCATGGATGGCACGGCCAGGCTATTCCAGCGTTTTGACGCCGCCTTGCGCGCGCAAAGCGCTATCGAGACCCAGGCCATCGCCTATCCGGCCGCGCCGCTGGACTATGCAGCGCTGGAAGCGTTCGTGCGCGAGCGCTTGCCGCGCGACCGTCCTTTCGTGCTGCTGGCCGAATCGTTTTCGGGACCGCTGGGCGCAGCTTTGCGCGCCCATCCGCCACCCGGCATGCGCGCGCTGATATTGTGCTGTTCGTTCGTGCGCAATCCGCGCCCGCTGCTGGCGCCGCTGCGCCACCTTCTGGAATTCGTCCCCTTTGGCACCCTGCCCGGCTTCGCCCTGCGCCAGGCGCTGCTAGCCCCCTACGCCACGCCGCAGTTGCAGGATGAACTGGCAGCGGCGCTGGCGCAAGTGCCGCCCAGCGTGCTGCGCCAGCGCATGCGGGCCGTGCTGGCGATAGCAGAAAAAGACGCCTCACCCAGCTTCGCGCGCGGCAGCCTGCCCGTGCTGTATTTGCGCGCCCGCCACGACCGCCTGGTACCGCCAGCGAACGCCTTGCAGATACTGCGGCAGGCGCCAGGCACGCAGCTGATCGCCATCGACGCGCCGCACATGCTGCTGCAAGCGGCACCGCAGGCGGCCGCAGTGGCGGTCGCCGCTTTCATCGCCGGGCTGTCAGCCGCGCAGGAATCTGCTTAAGCGCGCGCTGGCCAGCACGGCCAGCCAGCTCAAGCCGCCCGACAGCACGCTGAAGTAAATGGCCCGCAGCGGATGCTGCGGCAGCAGATACGCAAGCACGGCCGCGCCCAGCAAACCGCACAGCAGCGGCTTCAGCCTGCCGGGCGGCAGCAGCGCCAGCAGCAAATTCGTGCCCGCATACACGTAAAACACCAGCAGCAGGGCCAGGCCGCCGGCCACGCCGCGCGAGCCGAGGCTGCCGAACAGCTGCGTGTACAGGAAAAAACCCAGCCAGCTCAACACAATAAACAGCAGGCAGCCCAGCGCATGCGCGCCCAGGCCCGCCATCAAGCGATTCTTCATGGTGCCCCTTAAGAGAAAAAGCCGGCCCTTTCACGCAGAAAGGGCCGGCTTGCTGACGCTGACAACAAGGCGATTACTTCGCCGTATTCAGCAGCAACTCGTTGAGGCGTTTCACAAAACTGGCCGGGTCGGCCAGCGAGCCGCCTTCGGCCAGCATGGCCTGGTCGAACAGGATGTTGGCCCAGTCGCCGAACTTGCCGCCTTGCGCATCCTCATATTTCAGGCGCGCCACCAGCGGGTGGTTCGGGTTGATTTCCAGAATCGGCTTCGATTCCGGCGCGCTCTGGCCAGCAGCTTTGAGCATGCGCAGCAGGTTGCCCGACAATTCGTTTTCATCGGCCACCAGGCAGGCTGGCGAATCGGTCAGGCGGAACGTCACGCGCACGTCCTTGGCCTTGTCGGCCAGCACGGTCTTCATCTTGCCCACCAGGTCGGCGTACGAGGTTTCCGTTTCTTCGTGCTCTTTCTTTTCCGCTTCGTCTTCCAGTGCGCCCAGGTCCAGGCCGCCCTTGGCGACGGAAACGAGTTCCTTGCCTTCGAAGTCCTGGATAAACGACAGCATCCATTCATCGACGCGGTCCGTCAGCAGCAGCACTTCGACGCCCTTCTTGCGGAAGATTTCCAGGTGCGGGCTATTCTTGGCGGCAGCGTAATTGTCGGCCGTGACGTAGTAAATCTTGTCCTGACCTTCCTTCATGCGTGCCACGTAGTCGGCGAACGACGTGATTTGCTCGTCGCTGTCATTGGCGGTCGAGGCAAAGCGCAGCAGCTTGGCCAGGCGTTCCTTGTTGGCCGCATCTTCGCCTATGCCTTCTTTCAGCACCTGGCCGAATTCCTTCCAGAAGACGGCGTACTTGTCCTTCTTGTCCTGCTCATCTGCGTTTGCCAGTTCTTCCAGCATGCCCAGAACGCGCTTGGTCGAGCCTTCGCGGATCACCTTGACGTCGCGCGATTCCTGCAGGATTTCACGCGACACGTTCAGCGGCAGGTCGGCCGAGTCGATCACCCCGCGCACGAAGCGCAAATAGGTCGGCATCAGCTGCTCGGCATCGTCCATGATGAAGACGCGCTTGACGTACAGCTTGATGCCGCCGCGCTTGTTACGATCCCACATGTCGAACGGCGCCTTGGCCGGAATGTACAGCAGCTGCGTGTATTCGCTGCGGCCTTCCACGCGGTTATGCGTGTGGCTCAAAGGCGACTGGAAGTCGTGCGAGACGTGCTTGTAGAATTCGTCGTACTGTTCCGGCGTGATGTCGGCCTTGTTGCGGGCCCACAGGGCGCTGGCCTGGTTGACGGTTTCGAATTCGTCTTTCAGGACGGTTTCTTTTTTCTCGTCGTCCCACTCTTCCTTCTGCATCACGATCGGCAGCGAGATATGGTCCGAGTATTTGCGGATGATGGACTTGATCTTCCAGCTCGACAGCAATTCGTCCTCGCCTTCACGCAGGTGCAGTATGATGTCCGTGCCGCGCGACGGCTTGTCGATGTTCTCGATGCTGTAATCGCCTTCGCCAGCCGACTCCCAGCGCACGCCTTCAGTGGCGCCGGCGCGGCGCGTTTCGACGGTGATCTTGTCGGCGACGATGAAGCCGGAATAGAAGCCGACGCCGAACTGGCCGATCAGGGCCGCGTCCTGCTGCTGGTCGCCCGACAGCTTGCCGAAGAATTCCTTGGTGCCCGACTTGGCGATGGTGCCCAGGTGCGAGATCGCCTCGTCACGGGTCATGCCGATGCCGTTGTCGGAAATGGTGATGGTGCGCGCATCCTTGTCGAAGCTGACCTTGATCTTCAATTCGTGATCGTTGCCGTACAGGGCGTCATTATCGATCGCTTCGAAGCGCAGTTTGTCGGCCGCGTCGGACGCGTTCGAGATCAATTCGCGCAGGAAGATTTCCTTGTTCGAGTACAGGGAATGGATCATCAGGTGCAGCATTTGCTTCACTTCGGTCTGAAAACCCAGGGTTTGCTTTTCGGAGACAGCCATTTTTACCTCATAGTCTTGTGGATGGGACGGATGCTACGGAGTTGGGGATGCAACGAGCGATTTCAAGAGCCCCCGCTGAATGTCCTGAAATCAGCGCAGTGCGCGCGCGAAAAACGCCCAGATGCGCTCATCCTGCACGGTGGCCAGGTTCAGGCGCATGCGGGTCGAGGGCAGCTGGCGCGGCGAGAACAGGCTGCCAGGCGCCAGCACCAACCCCTCGGCCAGCGCCTGTTCGGCCAGGACATTCGTGTCGCAGCCCGCATCGACCCACACGAACATGCCGGCCGATGCCGGATCGAAGCGCAAGCCCGCCTGTTCGACCTTGCGGTACGTGCCCTCGCGCACCTTGTCGAGCCGCGCGCGCAGGCGCTCCACATGCTTGCGGTACAGCCCCTGCGAGAGGATTTTATACACCACGCGCTCGCCGATGTCACTGGTGGTCAAGGTGGCCAGCATCTTGCGGTCGGCCAAGCGCTGCGCCCGCTCCTTTGAGGTGGCGATGAAGCCCACGCGCAGGTTCGCCGCCAGGCTCTTGGAAAAGCCGCCCAGGTAAATCACGCGGCGCAACTGGTCCAGCGCGGCCAGGCGCGTGGCCGGCTGCACCGCGCCTCCCGGGTGCATGTCGCAATAAATGTCATCCTCGACGAGCAGGAAATCGTGCTGTTCGGCCAGGCGCAGCACCTGGAATGCCTTGGCTGCCGACAGCGACGTCGAGCTGGGGTTGTGCAGCACCGAGTTGATCACGTACAGCTTGGGACGGTGCAAGGCCGCCAGCTCGGCCAGCACGGCGATATCGGGGCCGTCACCCAGGCGCGGGATGCCGATGACGTGCATGCCCATGGCGGCAAAGGCGCCGAACATCAGCCAATACGCGGGATCGTCGACGAAAATGGTTTCGCCGGGACGGGCAAACTCGCGCGCCACCAGGTCCAGCGCCTGCATCACGCCCACCGTGGTGACGATCTGCTCGGGCGGACAGGCGATTTCCAGCCCCGCCAGTTTCAGCTGCAACTGCTGGCGCAGCGGCAGGAAACCCTGCGGCGTTCCATAAGCGAGCAGCAGGCTGCCGGGCTGGCGGCTGACGTCGCGCAAGGCGCGCGCCACCAGGTCGCCATCGAGCCACTCGGCGGGCAGCATGCCGGAGCCGGGCGCGGGGATGGCAGGCGTCTGGCGGAACATATTACGGATCAGCCACACCACATCCATCGGCTGCGCCACCGCGTCCTGCGCGCCAGCGGGCGGCGCCGGCGCGTTCAGCGGCGAACGTTCGCGCACGAAAAAGCCGGCGCCGCGCCGCGATTCGAGGTAGCCGCGCGCCACCAGCTTGTCGTAGCTGGCCACCAGCGTGGCGCACGACACGTTCAAGCTGGCGGCGCCCTGGCGGATCGAGGGCATGCGCGCGCCGCCGCGCAGCAGCTTGTCGTCGATGCGCGCCGCCAGCGAGCGCGCAATCTGGTCGATCAGGGTTTCGCCAGAGGCGCGCGACAGCAAAGGGAGTGTATTGCTCATGTGACCATTACAGTATGTGGAATTATGCGTGGAAGTGTATTTGTACTGTATTGCTATTGAGCCCTAGGATAGCAGGACGGGGCAGATACATCCACCCCGCCCTATTTATATTTACCCATGCCACCAGTACCAGGACAGCCATGCCATCGCACGCCACCACTTCCCCCAGTCACCCCTTGCGCCTCGGCGCCGACCGCAAAGGTCTGTTGCTGGGCTTGACAGCCGTCGCCCTCTTCAGCCTGACCCTGCCCTTCACGCGGCTGGCGGTGGCCGAACTCGACCCCACCTTTGTCGCCCTGGGCCGCGCCCTGGTGGCTGCCTGCCTGGCCGGCCTGTGGCTATGGCAGCAGCGCGCGCCAATGCCGCGGCGCGAACAATGGCTGCCGCTGGCGCTCGTGTCGCTGGGCTGCGTGCTGGGTTTTCCCTGGCTGACGTCGATCGCCATGCGCAGCCTGCCCGCCTCGCACGGCGCCGTGCTGGTAGGCATCCTGCCGCTGGCTACCGCCGTGTTTGCAGTGCTGCGTGGCAAGGAACGCCCTTCCCCGGGCTTCTGGCTGATGGCCCTGCTCGGCACGGCGCTGGTGGTGGCGTTCGCGCTGCGCCAGGGCGGCGGCAGCTTCCACCTGGCAGACTGGCTGATCTTTGCCGCCGTGCTGCTGGCGGCACTCGGCTATGCCGAAGGCGGACGCCTGGCGCAAGCCATGCCGGGCCAGCATGTAATTTCCTGGGCCCTGCTGCTGGCCCTGCCTTTTGTCTTGCCCGTGGTGCTGTGGAACGCCTGGCCGCAGCGCGCGCTGATGGCGCAGGCCAGCGGCGCGGCCTGGCTGGGTTTTGCGTATATTTCGGTGTTTTCCATGTTTATCGGCTTCTTTTTCTGGTACCGGGGCATGGCGCTGGGCGGCGTGGCGCGCGTGGGACAGACGCAGTTGCTGCAGCCTTTCCTCACGCTGGTGGGCGCGGCCGTGCTGCTGCACGAGCCATTGACGGGCGAAAGCCTGCTGTTTGCCGGCGCCGTGATCGCCGTGGTGGCCATCGGACGCAAGTTGAAATAGGCCGGCTTGACGCCCGTTTGCAACGCCATTGCGCGTGCGGATGGGCACAGCGGCGTGCAAGCCGTACAATACCGCAGCACCATGGCAGCGCCTATCCGGCGCCGCTTGCGCACGCACCGCCACAAGCGGGCCAACAAATCCAGCCGGCGCAGCTCGGCATCTTCCGTGAGACTCGTATGAAAATTGAAAATCCGAATCCGATCCAATGGCGCTTTGCCGAACGCGCGGAACAGCTGCAAAGCTCGTTCATCCGCGAAATCCTGAAGATCACGCAGCGTCCCGAGATCATCTCGTTTGCCGGCGGCCTGCCCTCGCCCGCCACCTTCCCCGTGGAAGAAATGAAGACCGCCTTCGACAAGGTCCTGTCCAATAATGGCAAGGTGGCCCTGCAATACGGCCCGACCGATGGCTACCTGCCGCTGCGCCAGTGGATCGCCGACTCGCTCTCCAGCAATGGCAGCAGCATCATGCCGGAACAAGTGTTGATGACCTCCGGTTCGCAGCAGGCGCTGGACTTGCTGGGCAAGGTGCTGATCGACGAAGGCAGCAAGGTCCTGGTGGAAACCCCCAGCTACCTGGGCGCACTGCAGGCATTTTCCGTCTACCGCCCCGAATTCGTTTCCGTCGATACCGATGACGAAGGTCTGGTGCCGGCGTCGATCAACCCCGTCGCCGATGGCGCGCGCCTGCTGTATGCGCTGCCGAACTTCCAGAACCCGACAGGGCGCAGCCTGTCCGTGGCGCGCCGCGTGGAACTGGTGGAAACCTGCGCCCGCCACGGCCTGCCGCTGATCGAGGATGATCCGTACGGCGCCCTCAGCTACAGCGGCGAACCGTATCCGAAGATGATCAACATGAATCCGGACGGCGTGATCTACATGGGCTCCTTCTCGAAAGTGCTCACGCCCGGCATCCGCCTCGGCTATGTGGTGGCGCCGCTGCCGCTGGTGCGCCGCCTGGAACTGGCCAAGCAGGCGGCCGACCTGCACACTTCGCAACTGACGCAGATGGTCGTGCATGAAGTCATCAAGGATGGCTTCCTGGAGCGGCATATCCCCAGCATCCGCAGCCTGTAC
The DNA here is from genome assembly GCF_900095265.1 of Janthinobacterium sp. UMAB-56. Classification (GTDB taxonomy): domain Bacteria; phylum Pseudomonadota; class Gammaproteobacteria; order Burkholderiales; family Burkholderiaceae_D; genus Janthinobacterium. The sequence continues at coordinate 197,092 of NZ_LT607655.1, forward strand.
GGCAACCAATGCCAGGCCATGCTGTCGGCGCTGGACGAGCACTTCCCGGCCGGCGTAACCTGGACCCGCCCGGAAGGCGGCATGTTCATCTGGGTCACCTTGCCAAAGCACATCGACGCCATGAAATTGCTCGATGAAGCCATCGCCAACAAGGTCGCCTTCGTGCCGGGCGCGCCGTTCTACGCGAACACGCCGGAAACACACACCCTGCGCCTGTCGTTCGTGACGGTGCCGCCGGAACGCATCCGGGAAGGCATCGCCATCCTGGGCAAACTGATCGCCGCAAAAATGTAACGCGCCTCTTCGCGCCCCGCCTGCTGCGGGGCGCGTCCCTGCTGCCCCTGCGTCAAGGGGCACGCGTCTTTTCCGCCCAAAAACCGCCTTCACGATAACAACTGCGTGTATTTATTTTTAAAAATATTATAAAAACAACACTTTCCACCTCTCGCAAGCTCGATTTTTTCACCCAAAAAATTGGCAAAGCGGTATGATTTGATCGCAGTATCCGATTTGAACCCGGTCAGCATCACCGACAGTGCAGCAAACGCTGGCAACGCAAAGTACATCGAGAAGGCCGGAAGCAATGAGTTCAGGCAGTGTGGGACATTCCCAGCGGCGCGACGCCGCCATTTTGATCGTCGACGATGCGCCGGCCAACCTTGAGCTGCTGCGCAAGCTGATGAGCGAGCAAGGTTATCAAACCTATGTCGCCACGTCCGGCGAACGGGCGCTGGCGATTGCCCAGCGCGTCCATCCCGACCTGATCCTGCTCGATGTGCTGATGCCGGACATGGACGGTATCGAGACGTGCCGCCGCCTCAAGCAGCACCCGCTGACGCAAGGCATCCCCGTCATCTTCATGAGCGCCAAGACGGAAACGGACGACGTGGTGGCCGGCTTCGACTGCGGCGCCGTCGATTACATCAGCAAGCCGCTGCGCATGGCCGAAGTGTGCGCGCGCGTGCGCGCCCAGCTGCAAATCCGCAGCAACAATGAAAACCAGCAGGAACAGGCCGAGCGCCTGCGCACCATCGTCAACAACATGGCCGAGGGCTTGCTGATCATCGAAGCCGATGGCCGCATCCAGTACACCAACCCGGCCTGCGACCAGTACCTGGGCTACCGCGAAAACGAACTGGCCGGGCGCTTCATCGGCGAGCTGCTCAGCCCCCTCGTGACGCAGGAATACCTCGATTACTTCACCATGTACGCGGCCAATCCGGAGAAGGCGCACAAGCACGGCACGCGCGAAGTGGCGGTCCGCCACCGCAACGGCGAGACGCTGAGCATGGACCTGACCCTGACGCCCATGTATTTGCGCCAGCCCCTGTATATCGGCCTGCTGCACGACATCACGCACCACAAGGAGTCGGAAGACGCCTTGCAGCGCGCCGCCTACCTCGACCCGCTGACGCAGATCGCCAACCGCCGGCATTTCGACAGTTTCCTGGAAAAGGAATGGCAGCGCGCCGTGCGCGGCGGCGGCGCCCTGTCGCTGGTGGTGCTCGACGTCGACCACTTCAAGCTATACAACGACAGCCTGGGCCACCCGGCCGGCGACAGCTGCCTGCAACAGGTGGCGCAAGCCATCGCCTCGCACGCCGCCCGCCCGGGCGATCTGGCAGCCCGCTACGGCGGCGAGGAATTCGTCCTGCTGTTCGCCGACACGGATGCCGACGCCGCCCTGCACCTGGCCACAGCCATCCGCACGCACATCGAGGCACTGCAATTGCCACACCCGCGCTCAAGCACCTCGCCGTGGATCACCGTCAGCATCGGCGTGGCGACCATCTACCCGCACCAACTGGACGACCGCGAAGCGCTGTTCGTCGCCGCCGACCGCGCCCTGTACGTGGCCAAGGAAGGGGGCCGCAACCAGGTGCGCGTCACGCAGTCGGGCAGCGCGGCCTGGGAAACGGTCAAGGCACTCGTCCTGCGCTAGCCGCTTTCAGCGTCACTTTTCAGGATAGCCGGTGATATCGGCGATTTCGCGGTACAGCGGCTGCAACCGCGCATACATTTTCTGGTACACACGCCGGTATAGCTGTTCGTAGATTTTACTGTGCTCGGGGTGCGGCTGGAATACCTTGCCCTTGCGCGTCATCGCTTGCACGGCGGCGGGGAAATCGGCATGCCAGCCCAGGCCCACGGCGACGGCGATGGCCGCGCCCAGGCCCGAACTTTCATACACGTGGGCGCGCGCGGCGGGCAAGCCGAAGATGTCCGCCGTCAGTTGCATGGCCGCGTCGCTTTGCGAACCGCCGCCCGCGATGCGCAACTCCGTGATGGCGATGCCGCTGCGCCGCTCGATGCGTTCCTTGCCTTCGCGCAGCGCATACGCGAGGCCTTCAAGGATGGCGCGGTAGATGTGCGCGCGTGTGTGCACGTCGCCAAAACCGATCATGGCGCCCTTCGCTTCCGGGCCAGGCACCTTGATGCCGGGACTCCAGTACGGCTGCAGCATCAAGCCCATGGACCCGGGCGGCACGGCTTCGACCAGGCGGTCGAACAGCGCCTCGGCAGACAAGCCCGTGCCATCTTCGGCGGCCGCCGCCCGTTCGCGGTCGCCGAACTGCTCCTTGAACCAGTTGACCATCCAGTAGCCGCGAAATATCTGCACTTCCGTACTGTAGGCGCCCGGCATGGCGGCCGGATACGGCGGAATGAAGCGCGTCACTTCCACATACTTGCGATTGGTCGTATTGATGGTGGCCGTAGTACCGTAGCTCAGGCAGGCCACATGCGGCTCGACGCAGCCGGCGCCCAGCACCTCACACGCCTTGTCGGCGGCGGCCGCCAGCAGCGGCGTGCCTTCCAGGATGCCCGTCGCCGCAGCGGCCGCCCTGGTGATGGCGCCCATGCGCGTGCCCGGGGCCACCAGCTCGGGCAGCATGGAGCGTTGAATCGCCAGCGCCTGCCATTTCCAGTCGAAGCGCCCGGCCCAGGCATGGCGCTTGTAGTCGAACGGAATGTACGCCACTTGCGACCCCGTCGAATCAATATACTTTCCGCACAGGCGGTGGTTCAAAAAACCCGACAGCAGCAGGAATTTGTGCGTGCGCCGCCAGATGTCGGGCTGGTGCGCCGCGATCCAGTTGATCTCGGCCTCGCGGCGGAAATACGCGATCGTGCCATCGAGGCGCGTGGTGCGGAAGGCGGCGCGCCACCATAGCGCCAGCGGTGGAATGTCGCGCGTGCTGCGCTGGTCCAGCCAGGTGATGGCAGGGCGCAAGGGTACGCCGTGTTCATCCACGTTGACCACCGTGCCGCGCTGCGTCGTCACCGCCACGCCCATGACCGACGATTTTTCAATGACGGTGCCGCGCCACAGTTGCTGGCACGCTTCGCACACGGCTTGCCAGTAGCCGTCGGCGTCGTGCTCGGCCCAGCCGGGGTGCTCCGAGTAATACGCTTCCAGGAACACCTGCGCCTTGGCCGCCAGATTGCCGTCCCGGTCGAACAGCAGCGCGCGCACGCTCTGCGTGCCATTATCGATGGCAAGGATATACGGGCCATCGCCCGCCAGGGAAGCCATGGCTTATGCCACGCTGGCCAGCGCGGCGCGCAGCGCTTGCAGCAGCGCCTGCGGGTCCTTGTCCGGCTGCGCGCTGAACACCGGCGCCTCCCAGTCCTGTCCCCGCACTGCCACCACGCGCAAGCGTCCCCGCGCATGCCAGGCCGGATACCAGCCCACGTCGACGATGTCGCCATTCGCGCAGGTAATTTGCAGCAGGTCTTCGCCCAGGTCGTCGAGCAGGACGTCAACGCTCTGGCGCAAGTCCAGCGGCGACAGGCTGTCGTAGGTGATGCGGGCGTCGCCCAGCGCCAGGGGCTGGCCAAACAGGATGGTCTCGATGATGCTCTCCTTGTGCTCTTTTTATCGTTGTTTTTCTCGTTGCTTCAGCCGCCCTGCGGCACGCTGTAATGGCGGCGCCACAGAATCAGGTAGCGCTGCTGTTCTTCGTCCCAGCGCGCATCGTTCCAGCCCAATTCAGACTGGCAGATGGCGCGCAGGCGCGGCATGATAGCAAGCGCGCCGCCGGCCAGTTGCAGACCGAGGCGCGTGCGCCGCAGCAGCAAGTCGTCCAGGTGCTGCACGTCTTCCCTGCGCGCACCCCAGCGCAGCTGCGCCCACAGGGTCTGCGTGCCGGGAATCGGCTCCAGTTCGCCGTCCTGCGCCGCCTCGCACAGCGCTTGCGCGGCCGCGCCATGACGCCCCAGCAGGCGTTCGCGCTGCTCGCTATCGAGCAGCAAGGCCTTGCCCGACAAGGGCGGCGTGGCGTCGAAAATCGGCAAGGGGCGCAAATCCGCCTGCCAGCCCGGCAGCAGCGGCGCGGCGCGGCGCAGGGCGTCGAGGGCGATCACGCGAAACGTCGTCAATTTGCCGCCGGCTACCGTCAGCAAGCCGTTTTCCAGCCATAGCGCATGTTCGCGCGCTTCCTTCGACGGGTCAAGCTGGCCGCTGCCGATCACCGGGCGCACGCCGGCAAACGTGGCCAGCACATCGTTCTCGCCCAGCGCCAGTTGCGGGAACTGCCAGCGCAGCGCCGCCAGCAGATAATCGAATTCGCCGCGCGTGATGGCCGGTTCCAGGTCCAGGCTGGCGCCGTGGTCGACATCGGTGGTGCCGACCAGGGTCACGCCCTCCCACGGATACGCAAACACGGGGCGGCCATCGTGCGGGTGCATCAGGCTGACGGCTTGCGCCAGCGGCAAACGCCAGGCGGGCAGCAGCAGATGGCTGCCACGCAGGGGCCGCAGTTTCGGCTTTTCGCCCACCTGGCCGCGCAAGGCGTCGGCCCAGGCGCCCGTGGCGCTGATCACCAGGCGCGCGCGCACCGCAGGCTTCGCGTCCCCGAGGCCATCGTTCAACACGGCGCCCACGACTTTGCCATCGTCGCGCAGCAGCGATGCCACGCCCAGGTAATTGACGGCCACGCCGCCATGGCGGCGCGCCTCCTGCAGCACGCGCAGCACCAGGCGCGCATCATCCGTCTTCGCGTCCTGGTACAACATGCCGCCCTGCAGGCCCTCGCGACGGAGGTGTGGCGCCAGCATGGCAAAGTCCGCCGCATCGACATAGCGTCGCGCGCGCCGGCCCGCCATCACGTCATAGATGGCCAGGCCCAGCATGAACTGGCGCCGGCCAGGTTTTCTGCCGCTGTAGTCGCCAAAGGCGAAGCCCTGCGGCTCGACCAGCCCGGCCGCATCCGCCAGCAAGGCTTGCCGCTCATGCACCGACTCGCGCGTCAGCGCAAACTGCCCCTGCTTCAGGTAGCGCAGGCCGCCGTGCACCAGTTTCGAGGAACGGCTCGACGTACCCCAGGCGAAATCGCGCTGCTCCACCAGCAGCGCCGTCAAGCCGCGCCGCGATGCTTCCAGCAAGATGCCGGCGCCCGTGATGCCGCCGCCGACGATCAGCACATCCCAGTCGCGCGCGAGGATGCCGGGCAAATCCTCCCTGCGCTGCGCTGCATTCACAATCCGCCCCCGGCCTCGGGCAGCAGTTTGCCGGGATTCATCATGCCCTGCGGGTCGAAATGGCGCAGCAGCGCGCGCATGGCGGCGATGCCCAGTTCCCCTTTTTCGACCGCCAGCCACGGCGCGTGGTCGGTGCCCACGCCATGCTGGTGGCTGATGGTGCCGCCGTTGGCGACGATGGCGGCGCTGGCCGCGTCTTTCAAAGTGCGCCAGCGTGCCATGTTTTCTTCATACGTGGGCGCCAGCCGGTAGACATACGTGGTGTAGACGCTGGCGCCCTGCGCGTACACGTGCGACAGGTGCGTGTACGCGTGCACCTGCTCGCCGTGCTGCGCCAGCGCTTTGGTGCCCGCCTGCTCCAGCGCCGCCATCATGGGCGTCACGCGGGGCCAGTCGACGGCCGTTTCCACCGTGTCGATGACATAGCCATGCTCCCAGGCGCCGTTGCGCAGGTAGACGTTGCGAAAGCGCCCCTGCTTCCACTTGTCGCCCATGTGCCGCCCCACATGCACGCCTTTGTGCCGCCGCGCCAGCGCCAGCGCGCCGCGCAGGGCCGCGCGCGCCGGTTTCGCATCGCCGCTGACGCCCACCATCAGCATGCACTTGCCTTCGCCGCAGCCGCGCAGGGCCAGGTAGCGCTGCAGCAGTCCCACCAGTTTTTTGTGCCCGGCCAGGGTCAGCATGGTTTGCGTTTCCAGCGCATTCGACAGGCGCAGCATGCACAGGGGCAGGCGCGACTGGGCCAGCGCCCGCACGGCAGCTTGCGCCTGGCCCCAGTCGGCGAAAAACACGGCGTGGAATGCTTCATGGGGCGGCAGCGGCGAGACGCGCACGGTGGCCTGCGTCAAAATGCCCAGCCGCCCTTCGGAGCCGAGCACCATTTCACGCAGGTCGATGCCGGCCGCCGAGGCGGGAAAAGTGGGGATGCTCAAGGTGCCGGCCGGCGTTTCGACTTCGCCGCCCGCGAACAGCTGCTCGATGCGGCCATAGCGCAACGATTGCTGGCCCGACGAGCGCGTGGCGATCCAGCCGCCCAGCGTCGAATATTCGAACGACTGCGGATAGTGGCCCAGGGTGTAGCCATGCGCGCGCAGCTGCGCTTCCAGGTCGGGACCATACACGCCTGCGCCGAACGTGGCCAGCTGCGCTTCGCGGTCCAGGTGGCCCAGCGCGCACAGGCGCACGAGGCTCAGCGCCAGCACGGGGCGCGGCCCCGCCGCCACCGTCAGGTGCCCGGCCACGCTGGTGCCGCCACCGTGCGGTATCACGGCCACGCACGCCTGGCGCGCATACGCGAGCAGCTGGCGCACCTGCAGCACGCTGTCGGGAAAGGCCACGCCATCGGGCACGGCACCAAGGCGGCCATGGCGCAGCTTGAACCAGTCGGGCAGGCTTTGACCGAGGGCATGGCGCACGCGCGTGGCAGGCCGGGTGTCGATCAGCGGATGCGGCGCCAGGCGCGAAACGGGCACCCGCGCGCAGGCGTCGTCGAAAGTGGCATCGAGCACGGGGCTGCCCGGCCCCAGGCGCTGGCCCAGAAAGGCCAGCGCGTCCTCGCCCAGCGCATACGTGATGCTCTCGTCTCCCCAGCCATTCCAGCGTTGCATCGACATCCCCCTCTTATTGGTCCAGCTGATTGCACCAGTTGCGCGCCACGGCGGCTTGCTATACTGTCCTTGCCTGATTTTCTTGCCAGATCAATAGCATATGCCGCCACACACGAAGGGTATTGGTTTTTCATGACAATCGCATTGTTCCATCATGACAAGTACTGATCGCCACCACGCGGAAGGCAGGGTCGCTGGCGCCTATCTGCAGCCGCTGCTGGAAGCGGCCGGCGCGCACGGCATCGCAACGGCCAGCCTGGCGCAGGCCGCTGGCGTGGCGCCGCACAGCCTGGAAGCGTGCGTGGCCAGCCTGGCCGCGCGCGACTACGTGCGCCTGCTCGATGCGGGCGCGCAGCTGGCGGGCGACGCGCATTTCGGCCTGCACGTGGGCCAGCGCGTGCGCATGGGAACCTACAGCGCGTATGGCTTGATACTGCTCAGTTGCAAGAATGTGGGCCAGGCGCTGGAACAGACGGCCCGCTATGAGCGGCTGGCGCACGACCTGGGCCGCTCGACCCTGCAGCGCGATGGCGCCGTCGCGCATTACCGCTGGGCCAGCAACTACCCGGGCGCCAGCCGGCACCTGGTCGACAGCGTCTTTGCCGGCATTCGCGTCTGCGGCGACTGGCTGGCGGGCATGCCGCTGCCGCCGGCCCGGCTGGCGTTCAGCCATGATGGCGGCGGCGACCTGCTGCGTCACGCCACGCATCGCGACGAATACGTGCGCGTGCTGGGCAGCCTGCCCGCCTTTGGTGCGGACGCCAACACGGCCACCTTCGACGCGCAATTGCTGGACTGGCCTGTGCCGAACGCCGACGTCAGCCTCTACCCCGTGCTGTGCCAGCATGCCGAACAGTTGCTGGCGCAGCGCCAGGCCGCAGCGGAAAGCGGCGGCGCCATCGAAGCACAGGTCCACGCGGCCATCGTGGCGGGCTTGCGCCAGGGTTCGGCACGGCTGGCCAGCGTCGCCGCCACGCTGGCCGTCACGCCGCGCACCTTGCAGCGCAAGCTGGCCGACGCGGGCACCAGCTTCCAGTGCCTGCTGGACCAGGCCAGATACGGCCTGGCGCGCGATTATCTGCGCGCGCCGGATTTGTCGCTGGTCGACATCGCCTTCCTGCTCGGCTACCAGGAACAGAGCGCGTTCAACCACGCGTTCCGCGTATGGGCGGGTACCAATCCCGGCGCCTGGCGCCTGCAGCAATTGCAGGCACGGCCAGCCGGTTTGTAGGCGTGCGCGGGCCATGCCTGGCGCATTTTCTGGCTATACTGGCATAGTCTGACTTCCCACGATCACTCCAACCCGCAATGCAAAGGATTAATATGCAACTCAAAGACAAAGTCGCACTGATTACCGGCGCCGCCAGTGGCATCGGCAAGGAAATGGCTATTGAATACGCGAAACAGGGCGCCAAGGTGGTCATCGCCGACCTGGCCCTGGAAGCGGCCAGCAAGACGGCCGAAGAAATCAAGCAATCGGGTGGCCAGGCGTTTGCCGTCGCCATGGATGTCTCCAGCGAAGCGCAAGTCGACCAGGGCGTGGCGGATGCCGTGGCCCACTTCGGCGGCATCGATATCCTGATCAGCAACGCGGGCATCCAGATCATCAGCCCCGTCGTCGACTACCCGTTCGATCAATGGAAAAAGATGCTGGCCATCCACATGGACGGCGCCTTCCTCACCACGCGCGCCTGCATGCGCGAAATGATCAAGGCCGGTCGCGGCGGCGCCATCATCTACATGGGTTCCGTGCACTCGCACGAAGGTTCGCCGTTCAAGAGCGCCTACGTCGCCGCCAAGCACGGCTTGCTGGGCCTGGCCAAAGTGGTGGCCAAGGAAGGCGCAAAAGATGGCATCCGCGCCAACGTCATCTGCCCCGGCTTTGTACGCACGCCGCTGGTCGACAAGCAAATCCCCGAACAGGCGGCCCAGCTGAACATCAGCGAAGAAGACGTGATCAAGAAAGTGATGCTGAAAGACACCATCGACGGCGAATTCACCACCACGCAGGACGTGGCGCAAACAGCCATCTTCCTCGCAGCGTTCCCATCGAACGCCCTGAGCGGACAATCCATCGTGGTGAGCCACGGCTGGCACATGCAATAAGTAGGCAACGCATTCGGCAGGCGGCGCCATCCGCCTGCATCACCGCATCTGAAAGTTCCCAATTGCAAGACAACACTTACCGCCACCCGTGCGCGGGCTGGCCGGGGCGCCTGTTTGCCGCGCTCGCCAATTGCACGCATTTCGCCAACGTGCGCCAGGCCGTGCTATCACGCCTGCCTTTCCTGACCCTGCACAGCGACGTGCGCGACGTCGTCTACGTGAGCTGGCTGGTCGATGCCGCCGCCGCGCAGAAATTATTGCCTCCCGGTGTGACCTTGTGGCAGCGCGGCGGCAAGACGCCGTTTACCGTACTGACCTACCGCCACGGGCATTTCGGCCCGGCCCTGCTCGGCCCCTTGCGCCGGCTGCTGCCCTCTCCCCTGCAAAGCAACTGGCGCTTGTACCTGGACCATACGCCGCCGGGAGCACCGGACGGGCCTTGCGTGTATTTTTTGAAAAACATCATGGATAGCTTGCCCCATGCGCTCGGTACCCGCCTGTTCAGCGATATATTGCCGACACACCTGGCCGCCGGCATGACGCTGGACGTGACGGCCACGCAAGCCCGCTGCACCATTGCAGGCGGCGCCGGCAGCGCCCCCGCGCTGGAGGTGCAGGCCGATATCACGGCCAACCAAGGCCTCGATACGCATTGGCAGCAACTGTTCGGCAACTGGCACGATGCCGTTGCCTTCCTGGCCTGCCAGGATGCGGCCATCGCGCACGTGCCGCGTAACGAGCAGCTGGTCTTCGGCGAAATCGATCTGCCCGTTGATCTGGATCAAGTGCTAGCGCTGACAGCCTTGCGCAGCGACTGCAGCTTGCTGGGGCAGCTGCCGCCCGTTTCAACGCCGTTTGCCTTTCTCGTGCCCAAGGTTGCCTTCAAGGCGCTGTCAGAGCGCCTGCTGTCGCCCGGCGCCGCCGTTCCAGCTTGAACAGGGCCATGGCTTGCTCCAGCTGCAAGGTCTGGTCTTGCAGCGACGCCGAGGCGGCCGCCGATTCTTCTACCAGCGCCGCGTTCTGCTGCGTGACTTCATCCATCTGCGTGACCGCCATGTTGACCTGGCCGATGCCGTGGCTTTGCTCGCGCGAAGCCGAGGCGATCTCTTCCATGATGCCGTGCACGCCCTGCACGGCGCCCAGCATCTCGGCACTGCTGGCGCCCGCCTGCTGCGCCAGCTTCGCGCCCGCCTGCACCTGCGCCAAAGAGGCCGTGATCAATTGCTTGATTTCCGTGGCGGCCGCCGCGCTGCGCTGGGCCAGGCTGCGCACTTCGCCTGCCACCACGGCAAATCCCCGCCCCTGGTCGCCGGCACGCGCCGCTTCGACAGCCGCGTTCAGGGCCAGGATATTCGTCTGAAAGGCAATGCCCTCGATGATGCCGGTAATGTCGCCGATCTTCTTCGATGAAGCGTTAATTTCAGTCATCATGGTGACCATCTGGCCGACTATCTCCCCGCCGCGCCCCGCCAGGCCATGCACCTTGCCCGCCATATCGCTGGCTTGCACGGCGTTGCCGCTGTTTTGCTGCACCGTCGCCGCCAGTTGCTCCATACTCGATGCCGTCTGCTGCAGGGCCGATGCCTGCGCTTCCGTGCGACCCGACAAATCCATATTGCCGGCGGCGATTTCCTGGCTGGCCATGCTGATGCGCAGGAAATTGCCGCGTACATCGCCGACGATGGAATGCAGGTTCACGCGCAACTGGCGCAAGGAACGCAGCAGCTGCCCCATCTCGTCGCGCCGCGTGGTGTCGAGCTCGCCCGTCAGGTCGCCGCCCGCCATCACGTCGCATGCCTGGCGCGCCTGCTGCAGCGGCCGCAGCACCACCTTGTGCAGGGTATGCCAGAAATACACAGCCAGACACAAGGCGGCCACGGACAGGCCCGTCAGCCAGTCGTGGGCAGCAGCCGGCAACAAGCCCGTATCCCAGGCCAGCTGCAACAGCAAGAGCAGCACCAGCGCTCCCAGGTTCCAGGCGATGCGTCGGCCGATGGCCATGTCGCGCACGCTCGCCAGCCTGGCCAGCCAGCCCGTGCGCACGGCGGCGCCCTGGCTGAGGGCGATACCGTCGGCCTGGCCCGCCTTGATGCGGGCATACAGGGCCGACGCCTGCGCCACCTGCTGGCGCGTGGGCTTGGTGCGCACGGACATGTAACCGACGGCCACGCCATCTTCCACCACCGGCGTCACGTTCGCCAGCACCCAGTAATAATCGCCATTCTTGCAGCGGTTTTTCACCATGCCGCTCCACGAGCGCCCCGAGCGGATGGTGGCCCAGAAATCGGCAAACGCTTCGACCGGCATGTCCGGATGGCGCAAGATGTTTTGCGGCGCGCCGATCAATTCTTCCGCACTGTAACCGCTGACGGCGATGAAATACGGGTTCGCATACGTGATATTGCCTTGCAAGTCGGTAGTCGAGACGATGGTCTCGGTATCGCTCAGTGTGATCTCGGTATCGCTGACGGGAAGATTGAGTCGCATGGTCACATCCTCAGAAGTAGCCCGTACGATGACGGGTATGCAGACAAGGAACGGTTGCCAGCCAGGAAAGCGGAAACGGCAATGACATCTTTATTTTAATATTTTATTATTAACAAAATTTACTTTATTACGAGCGTGACCGCCGTCATGCCATGGCAGGCTCGCCGGCCCAGTAACGGTCGACGTCCTGCAAGCGCCACTGGGCTGCGCTTTCCGTGGAAACAATACGCTCCTGGCAACCCGGTGCGGCAAGGTCGATGACGGTCGGGGCGATGCAGGTGCCGGCGCGGATGGAAAAAAACACGCGCACGGTAGGCGAGGTCAGCGGCTTGCCAGGCACCTGTCCCACCACCACGGCCAGGCGTTCCGATTGCAGCCGCACCAGGGTGCCCAGCGGATAGATGCCCAGGCATTTGACGAAGGCGGCAAATAGTTGCGCGTCCAGATGCCCGCCGCGCCAAGCTGCCATGCGGCGCAGCGACTCGGCCGGACACCAGCCCTGCTTGTACGGCCGGTTCGAGGTGATCGCGTCATACACATCGCAGATGGCGCCCATGCGCGCAAACAGGCTGATTTCCTCGCCACATAAACCCTTGGGATAGCCGCTGCCATCGAGTTTTTCATGGTGGTGCAGGCACACGTCGAGCGCCACCGGATCGATCTCGCCCACTTCCTGCAACATGCGGTGGCCGGCGACCGGATGCGCGCGCACGGAAGCAAACTCCGCTTCGCTCAGGCTGCCAGGCTTGTTGAGGATGGCCAATGGCACGGCCATCTTGCCGATATCGTGCAGCAATCCCGCCAGTCCGGCCGAGCGCACCTGCTCGGGTGCCAGGCCCAGCTCCCTGGCCAGCGCCGTCATCAACGCGCACACGGCCACCGAATGCATATACGTGTAGTTGTCGGCGGTTTTCAGGCGCGCCAGGCCGATCAGCACGTCGCCGCCGCGCTGCACCGAGGCAGCGATATCGTCGACCAGTTCATAAGCTTGCGCTGCAGACAGGGCCTTGCCCATGCGCACCTCGTCGAACATCGTCTGCACGGCCTGGCGCGAGCGTTTGATCAGGCGCCGGGCGTGTGCCAGTTCCTCGTCGCGCGAACGGGGCGGGTCAGCCTCGGCGCCGGCGCCAGTATCGGCTACGGCTACGGCTGCGGCTGCGGGCTTGGCATCGGCGACTGGCGGCTCCACAGCAAGGGACGCGAAGCATGCCGGTGCCGGTGCCGCCAGCGCCAGGCCGCGCGCCGTGTCGATCCACACTTCGCAAAGGCGCGCCGTGCGGATACGCGCCAGGTCAGCCGGCGAGTCAAGCAAAAATGAACGCGTCCAGAACGGGGTATCGAGCCAGGAACGGCCCAGGCGTTCGACATACATTCCCAGCACCAGTTCGCTACTCGATATTTTTTTCAGCAAGACAGTTCTCCAGACATTCAGATCGCAGCATTTATTTGCGCATTATCAATATCATACGCCGAAATATAACGATTAAACCGAATAAATTACTTTTACTGGCCAAATCACAACAAATACAAGAATAGTCACCAATTCTATCATTTATACTATGATAAAATATTAAATCAATAAATATATCAATTAAACCATATTGACTTCGGTGGATGGCATGTATCCTGCCAACGACTCACGGGCAACTAGACGGGCAAAAGGGGCAGGAAAGAAAGTACGCCAGCGCCATGGCAGAACAGCTCAGGCGTCCGGGACAGGTGCTGGCGCTATGGGAAAGAGAAGTGTCTGCCTGCCGCCCGCGCCGCTCGGGCGGACGCGCGGCGGGACCTGGGCAGGGATGCGGGGATGCGGCCGCTGGCGCGCGGCAGCTGGGTGTGCGAGCGGTGTGGCGGCCTGCGGCTTAGCGCGGCACGTAGCGCCAGCCGGCGCTTTCCAGCATGAAGGTCAGTTCCGTCTTGATGCCTTCAGGACGGCTCGGCATGCTCAGCATTGCGTCGCACGCCACGTAGCCCGTCGAGCGCCTGACTTCGCACTCGTTCATGGCCGTGACTTGCATGGTGCTCTGCGCATCCTGCATCTGCGCATCCTTGGCCAGTTCAGGATTGCGTGCCACTTCTTCCTTGGCCCACGCTCGGACCATGGCTTGCGCCTCGGCCGGCGACGGTCCCGCGAACTTGGCGCGTTTGCGTTCGACGCCGACCCAGGTGTCGCCCTCTTTACGCAAGGGCAATACATTAAAGCCATCGCGCATGCCGGCGCTCATGCGCACCAGGCACACCACTTCTCCTGGCACTTCCAGCGAATCCTGGCAACCCTGCAGGCTGGTGACCTTGATGGCGAACGGCATGCTCGATTGCGTCCTGGCTTGTGTCTTGGCCACGCCCGCCTGCACGGCGGCGTGGATTTGTTCGAGTGTCGGCATGGTGCTCGCCTGGGCCGGCAAGGCGGCGAACAGGACGGCGGCGGTCAGGGCGAAGAAAGTCAGGCGCATGGGTATCGAGAGTAGTGAGCTAAGGCCGGCAGTCTAGCACTTTGCATAAAAACAGCTGTTTCTATACAGACATCTGCCCGGCATCGGGCGCGAGAAATACGCCACCCGCGTCTGCCTGCCCGCGCAAACGCAGGCCGATGCCGCGCAGCATCTCCACCAGGCCCTGCAGGCGCAGGCCCTCGTCCGTCAAGCGGTACTCGACCTTGACGGGCACTTCCGCGTAGACGGTGCGCGTCAGCAAGCCCGCCTCTTCCAGCGCGCGCAAGTCCAGGGTCAGCATGCGCTGCGAGATATTCGGCACGGCGCGGCGAATGTCGCTGAAGCGCTTCGGTCCGACCATCAGATAGCTGAGCAGCACTATGCGCCAGCGCCCGCCCAGCAAACGCATGGCCTCTTCTACTGCACAGCCGGAGACATTCTGTTTCATCGTTCGCTTCCTACCTGGAAAGCATGGCGATCCTGCTGCACCTGGCCGCGCGCGCGCCGGAGAGCGGCCTGGGCTATGCACAGGGCACGCCGCAGTACGACCGCCTGAACAGCGTACTTTCCTTTTTGCACACGACCTTCACGCCGCCTTCATTCCCGCCTTCCAGGCGTCGCGCGCGGCACCGGACGATGCGCGTGCAGCCGTCTGGCGCGAGATGGCCGTCGAGAAGGTCAACAAGGGCCTGGCGCACCTGGAGCGCGTGCTCGCTGACCGCGCCTGGCTTGCCTCCGATGCCGCGCCGACCATCGCCGACGCCTACCTGGCCGCCACGGCGCGCTGGGCCGAACCGCTGCAACTGGCCAGCCTGGCCGACTATCCGCACGTGGCGCGCGTGCTGGCCGCGCTGGAACAAGACCCCGGCATCCGCTTCGCCCACGCCATCGAGGATGGCTTGCCAGCCGCCAGCCAGGGCGGTTTCCGGGGTCACGTGGCGCTCGACCAACTGGCCACTCCAGCCGGATAACCGGCGGTCAACTCGCGCAGCAAGCGCGGCTTTATTGCTATGATGTCGGGCTGCCGGCGGTACAGCCGGCCACGTCAATACCATATCGATAACGTCGTCATAAAAATCGGGAGTTTGAATGAGTTTACGTCTGCTGCTCTTAGGAGCATTCAGTGCCGCCATGGCCACCACCGCCGTTGCTGCAAATCCGGCACTGGCCGCGCCACGCGGTTTCACCGTGGAAGACATGGTGGCCATGGAACGCGTGGGGAGTCCCGTGCTGTCGCCGGACGCCACGCGCGTCGTCTACACGGTGCGCACCACCAACCTGGACAAAAACCGCGGCAACACGCAGCTGTGGATGATCGACCTGCGCGCGCCCAACGCGGCGCCGCGCCAGCTCACGCGTGGCGAAGCCAGCGCCAGCGACCCGCAATGGTCGCCGAACGGCGACGCCATCTACTTTCTCTCGGGCCGCTCCGGCTCTTCGCAAGTGTGGCAGCTGCCCCTGAATGGCGGCGAAGCGGCCAAGGTCACCGACCTGGCGCTGGACGTCGACACCTACCGCTTGTCGCCGCAGGGCGACCGCCTGGCCTTCAGCATGGGCGTCTTCCTCGATTGCGCGGATCTCGCCTGCACGAAAAAACGCCTCGATGAAAAAGCGAAAAACAAGGCGAGCGGCATGGTCTACGACCAGATGTTCGTGCGCCACTGGGATACCTGGGCCGACGGCCGGCGCAATGTGCTGTACTCGGCGCCCATCGACGCCACCGGCAAGGTCAGCGCCGCGCCCGTGAGCCTGAGTGGCACCCTCGACGGCGACGCGCCATCGAAACCGTTCGGCGACAACGGCGAATACCACTTCAGCCCGGACGGCAAGACGCTAGCCTTTTCCGTGCGCGTGGCCGGCAGCAAGGAAGCGTGGTCGACCAACTTCGACGTCTACACGATACCGGCCGCCGGCGGCCAGGCGCCGCGCAATCTCACCGCCGACAATCCGGCCTGGGATGCGAAAGCCACCTACTCGCCCGATGGCCGTACCCTGGCGTATGTCGCCATGACCAAGCCGGGCTTCGAGGCGGACCGCTTCCACCTGGTCTTGATGGATGTCGCCACTGGCAAGAAACGCACCCTGGCCGATGACTGGGACCGTTCCGTGGCCGACTTCCGCTGGACGCCGGACAGCAAGGCCTTCCTGGTCGCCGCCGATGACGTGGGCCAGCACCGCCTGTTCCACATCGACGCGACCAGCGGCAAGGTCAATGCGCTGACAGGCAAGGGCGCCGTGGGCGGCTTCGACGTGCGCGGCAACACCATCGTGCTGGCGCAAGCCAACCTGGCCTCGGGCGCGCAGCTGTACACGCGTAAACTCGACGTAAAGTCGGAAAACGCGCCGATGGTCCAGCTGACGAAACAGAATGCGCAAGCGCTGGCCGATGTGCGTTTCGGCGAATATGAACAGTTCTCGTTCGCCGGCGCGAATGGCGAAACCGTCTACGGCCACGTCATGAAACCGTGGAATGCCAAGGCCGGTGAAAAGTATCCGATCGCTTTCCTCGTCCACGGCGGCCCGCAAGGCAGTTTTGGCAATAGCTGGAGCTACCGCTGGAATCCGCAAGTGTATGCGGGCGCTGGCTACGCCACCGTCTTCATCGACTTCCACGGCTCCACCGGCTATGGCCAGAAGTTCACCGATTCCATCAGCGGCGACTGGGGCGGCAAGCCGCTGATCGACCTGCAGAAGGGCCTGGAAGCGGCCACCAAGAAGTTCCCATGGCTGGACCGCGAACGCAGCTGCGCGCTGGGTGCCTCGTACGGCGGCTACATGATGAACTGGATCGCCGGCAACTGGCCGGACGGCTTCAAATGCCTGGTCAACCACGACGGCGTGTTCGACAACCGCGGCATGGCTTACGCAACGGAAGAACTGTGGTTTACCGAGTGGGAAAACGGCGGCCCGTACTACGATGCGCCAGCCAAGCACGAGCAGTTCAATCCCGTCAACTTCGTGAAAAACTGGAAGACGCCGATGCTGGTGGTGCAGGGCGACCTGGACTTCCGCATCCCCACGGCGCAAGGCCTGGGCACCTTCACGGCGCTGCAGCGCCAGGGTATCCCGAGCAAGCTGCTGGTCTTCCCGGACGAAAACCACTGGGTGCTGAAACCGGCAAACTCGCTGCTGTGGCATCACACCGTTTTGGATTGGTTGAATACCTACACGAAGAAGTAAGCTGAAATCCGGGGTCAGACCCAACGGGGGAATACGTCCCAGTGGGACGTATTCCGATCGCGAAGCGACTGACCCCTGCTCTACGCTAGCCGCACAGCTCACGCCTGCGGCTTTTTTACGTCTGTCAAACTACATCAATACGTATTGAGCGCCTTGGCGAACTTCACGATCCACAAACGGTTCGGGCGCTCGCGGTCGTCGCCACGCCCCACGCGGATGCTGTTGCCTGCGGTGCAGCCGGTGGCAGCGCTGGTGACGATGGCGCCGTTCACGTCGACCGTGCACTTGGTCACGTCGGCGTCCGCCACTTCCACGCCATTCGCGTCAAAGATCTTGGTTTTCAGGCCAAAGTCATTGTCATTGGCCAGTGCGATGGTGGAGTCGTCCACCAGGGCCAGGCCCTCGGCCTTTTCCGCCGCCCAGCCGATGGCGTTCAAGTCCAGCAGCAGCGTTTTCTTCAGCGGCGTTACGGCGGTCCAGTCGGCGCCATTGACGGCCACGCCGCCCATGCTGCTTTTCTCCAGATCCGAGGTCGTCGCGTTGAAGGCAGCGGCCGCGATATCGGTGGCGCCCTTCAATTCGACCAGCATCAGTTTATTAAATACCTTGCCCGACGGCGCGGCGCCCTGTTCGATGACGAGGAACTTGCCGCCGCCCAGCGCCACCATGTCGCCCAGCTTGGCATTGCCCGTGCGGCCATCCTGGTAGTCGGCCCCGTTGAGCGGATAGGCGTACATCTTGCCGCTGGTGCCGGTCGTCGGATCGAACTCGATCCAGCGCGTGAAGCGGGCGAAGCGCTCGACCTGTTCATTCTTCTTCGTCACCGTGTAGGGCGCGCTGCCGTCAGACAAAGGGCTTTGCAGGAAGGCGTACAGCCTGTCGTTGCTGGTATCTAAGGTCATGCCTTCCATGCCGCGATTCGCGCGGCGCTTGGCGAACAGCGCAGGCAAGCCCTTGCCCGGCTCGTACTTGGCCTGGATGACGCCCGTGGCGGCATCGATCTTGACGATGAAGGGACCGTATTCGTCGGACACCCACAGCGCATTACGCTTGGCGTCGACGACAATGGCTTCCGAATCGAGTCCACCTGCATTGAAGACAGCCTTGCCGGCCGCATCGAATTTCATCACATCCATGACGGGAATCTCGGCCGAATTGCCGACCGCGCCCACGGGCACGGGCAAGCCCGAACTGTTGAGCGTGGCCGACACCTTGATCGGCGTCGACGAAGCCAGCACGGCACCGTTCTTGCCCACGGTGATCACGCCGAAGGAAGGGGTAAAACTGGGCGACGGGAAGATCTTGCTGCCGCTGCTGCCCTTGCCCGACGGGTCGGACAGCAGCGGGCCGTCGCCGTTCGGGCCACGGTCCGTCAAGCCATAGAATTCCAGGTCGCCGTTCGCGTTCTTGCCCTTGTAGGCCAGTCCCGAACCGTAGGATGGCAAGAAGCCGTTCGGAAATTCCGCCTTGACCTTGGCATTCGCACCTTCGTACGGCACGTAGAATTTGTCGGCCGCCTGGATCTGGTAGCGCGTCACGGTGACTTTCACTTCGCCCACGGGGTTGGCCTGCGTCAGGGCTTCGTTGACGGGCGCGCCCACCTTGGAAGCAAGGGTATCTTCGAAATGCTCGCGCACGAGGGCGCGCCGCTCACCGTCGACCGTGCGGCCGGCGAATTTCCCGCCTAACGCGGCCAGATGTGTGGCCAGGGCCGTGTTGAATACGCTGGGAACGGCGTTGAAATCCAGCGCTTTGCCCGCCAGCGCCGCCTTCACTTCGGCTGTCAGCCTGATGCCGTTCGACGGATCGCTGTCTTCATCGAGCAATTGCAACGCCAGCAGGCGGTTGACGACCTTGTCATCGGCTACATTCGTGCTGGCGGCCAGTGTCAGCGGCGTGACGACGGCACCGCATGGCGCCGAGCCCAGGACCAGGCCGCCCACGCTGAAAGCCACCGTATCGCCGGGGAGACAAAGGAATTCGCCCTTGGCATTGGTGCTGGCCTTGGTTGCGCTGCCAGCCACGCAATCGAGACCTTCCACCGCGCCGTCGAGGAACACGCCTGTTTGCGCCACGGGCTTGGAAGGCTCCGCCGGCGTCGTGTCGCTGCCGCCGCAAGCGGCCAGGGCCAGGCCGGCGGCGATGGCCAGCAGGGTCAGTTTGGGGATCGACGTTACGGCAGTGTTCATGCATTCCTCGGCTAAGGTGGGATTGAAGCCGAGGAGGATAACTGTTCAAAGTGACAAGCCCGTGACAGTCCTCAGGCCTGTGGCATATCCGCCACGGGCCCGCCGATGCCGCCAAAACGGCCATCGGCCTGACGCCGAAACTCCTTCGGTGTGACGCCCTTCACCTGCAGGAAGCGGCGGTTGAAATTGGCCACGTTTTGGAAGCCCACGTCGTAGCAGACGTTCGACACATAGTGGTCCGTATCCATCAGCAGCTGGCAGGCCTTGTTGATGCGCAGACGGCTGATGAAATCCGTGAAGCTGTTGCCCGTCGCCTTGCGGAAGAAGCGCGAGAATTTACTCAGCGACATGCCCACCTGCTCGGCCAGCATTTCCGCCGAAATCGGCTCGCGATAATTGTCCGTGATGTAGTTGAGGACGGAATTGACCTTGGCCAGTGTGGCGTCATCGTCATACGAACGCAGGGAAGCGCTCGACAGCAAACGGTAATTGGCGGTGCGCGCCAGTTTGCTCATCAGCTGGACGAATTCGGCAAAGCGCTCGGCGCCATGCGTGACGCGGATGCGCGCCAGATGCTGCTCCGCTTCCACTCCCATCTCGAAAAACTCCACGCCATAGCTGGAGCGTTCCAGCAGCGGCAGCAGTTCGCGCAATTCGGGGAGGAGGCGCGCGGCGCCCGTCAGTGGCGCGTGGGCGAATTGCACGATCATGTCGCGCAGCGCCACGCCGCCTTCCGGCATGACGTTGGAAATCCAGTTGTGCGGCAGACGCGGGCCCGTCAGCACCAGGTGGCCGGGCGAGAACTCGCCGATATAGTCGCCCACGAACAATCGTCCGCTGGTGGCGACGATCAGGTGCAGCTCATACTCTTCATGGCAATGCCAGCGCACGCGCGAGCTGGGATAGCCATGTTCCAGGTAATTGATGATGCCATCGTAGCTTTCGCGTTCCAGTTCGGGCGCCTTGCGCTCGCTGTCCTTCTGCCATAGGTGTTCCATGCTCGTCTCTCCCAGGCTGTCCCCGCCTGTGCCATCCAATGTACCTTAAAAAACCTCAGGCGCCAAAACGGCCCAGCGCCTGCTGGCGAAACTCCTTCGGCGTCATGCCCTTCAATTCCAGGAAGCGCCGGTTGAAGTTGGCCACATTATTAAAACCTGCCTCGTAGCAGATGTTGCTGACATAGCGCTCCGTTTCCATCAGCAGCTGGCAAGCCTTGTTGATGCGCAGGCGGTTGACGAAGTCCGTGAAGCTGTTGCCCGTGGCGCTGCGAAAGAAGCGCGAAAACGTACGCTCGGGCATGTCCACCTGCTCGGCCAGCTGCTTGAGCGAGAATTGGCTGCTGTAATTGTGCACGATGAAGTTGATGGCCGAGCTGATGCGCGCCAGAGCCACGTCGTCGTCGCTCGATTGCATGGGCACCATCGACAGCAGCTGGTAGTCGCTGGTCTGCGCCAGCTCGCCCAGCAGGGTCAGAAATTCGATGAAGCGCGGCAAGCCGCTGCTGTCGCGGATACGCTGGAAGCGCCGCAACGACTGTGCGCTGACGCCGAAAAATTCCACGCCGTGCAAGGAACGCTGCAGCAGCGGAAAAATATCCTTCAATTCGGGAATGGCGGCCGCCATCGACGCCAGCGGCGCATGGCCAAACTGGATCACCATGTCGCGCAAGGCCACGCCTTCCGGCGGCGCGCCTAGCGATACCCAGTTATGCGGCACGCGCGGCCCCGTCAGCACCAGGTGGCCAGGCGTGAACTGGCCGATGTAGTCGCCCACGAAAACCTTGCCGCTGCTCTCGACGATCAGGTGCAGTTCATACTCGTCGTGGTAGTGCCAGCGCACCAGCGAATTCGGAAAGCCGTGCTCCAGGTAGCGGATGAAACCAAAACTGCCTTTCGGCTCGAAACCGGGCGTGGCATTGCGCTGCTGTTCCAGCTCCATCTGCGGCAACGAAGCATCGGCTTTGCGTGGCATGGCGCGCCCTCCCCCCTCAAGCGGCGATCTGTTCCAGCGCCCCGCGCGCGCCCAGCCCATACAGGCTGGCCAGCGCATGCGCCACGGCCTGCGTGAAGGCGGGCGTGTCGCTCAAGTCGCCGAACAGTTCGCGCAAGGACAGCAGCGCTGCGGCATCCGTCCCGCCCTGCAGCGCCAGCGCGCGCAGGCGCACCGCATACGGATCGTTCAAGGGCATCTCGCGTCCCTGCTCGTCGTGGCCTTCCAGATAGCGGAACCAGCACGCCACCGTGAAGGCCAGCAGCGTGATGGCGCCGCCCTGCGCCAGTGCTTCACGCACGGAAGGCAGCACGAATTTCGGGATGCGCGCGGAGCCTTCCGTGCCGATGCGCGCCAGTTGGTCGCGCACGGCCGGATTCGAGAAGCGCTCGATCAGCGTGTCCTTGTAGCTGGCCAGGCTTATGCCTTCCACTTCGTCGAGCAGGGGCGTGACCTCGTCATCCATCATGCGCCGCACGAACAGGCGGATGCCAGGGTCAAGCATCGCTTCATGCGCAAACGTATACCCGAGCTGCATGCCGATGTAGCACAGGGCCTGGTGGCTGGCATTCAGGAGGCGCAGCTTCATCTTTTCATACGGCAGCACGTCGTGCGTCATCTGCGCGCCCACCTTTTCCCAGGCCGGCCGGCCCTGCGGGAATTCGTCTTCGATGACCCACTGGCGGAACGGCTCGCATACCACGGGCCAGGCATCGATGATGCCAAAGGACTCGCGCACCAACGCCCGGTGTTCATCGGTAGTGGCCGGCGTGATGCGGTCGACCATGCTGTTGGGGAAGCTGCCGTGCGTGGCCAGCCAGCGCGCCAGTTCCGCGTCGCGCAGGGCGATAAAGGCCAGCAGCATCTTGCGCGTCACGTCGCCATTGTTTTGCAGGTTATCGCAAGACATGATGGTAAACGGCGCCAGGCCCCTCTGGTGGCGCAGGGCCAGCGCGGCGGCCAGGTAGCCGAACGAACAGCGCGGCGCCTGCGGGTGCGCCAATTCATGCACGATGTCGGGATGTTGCGCATCGAATTCACCCGTGCCCTGATTCACATAGTAGCCGCCCTCGGTGATGGTCAGCGCGACGATGCGCGTGCCAGCGTCGGCCAGCTTTTCCAGCACCGCTTGCGGCTCGTCGGGCGCATACAGATACTCGCCGATACAGCCGATGACGCGCGCGGCATCGCCGCCCGCGCTGCGCTCGACCACCGTGTACAGCCCATCCTGCGCCTGCATGGCGTCGCGCATGGCCGCATCATGCGCCAGCAAGCCCACGCCGCAATAGCCCCATTGCGCGTGCTCCTGGCCGGGCAAGGCCAGCAAGTCATCAAGGTAGACCGCCTGGTGGGCGCGGAAAAAGCCACCCACGCCGATGTGCACAATGCTGGCCACGAGCGTGCCGCGCACATACGCTGGCACGGCGACGTTGGCCGGCAGCTGCGCCAGGTTTGCCTGGTTTAATGCGATGGCGTCCATTACAGCGCTCCTTTCGCGGCCGCGTAGGTCTTGCCCGCACGGTCAAAATAATGGACGAAGCCCGGCTCGAACGTCAAATGCGTCTGCTGGCCCGGCTGCAGGCTGCTGCGTTCCGCGCCCCGCGAGACCACCTGCACATTGTTCGGCAAGCGCACATAGGTCAGCGTTTCCACGCCCAGGGATTCCACCAGGTCGACGGTGACGGGCACGCTGCCCGGCTGCGCCGCGCCCAGGTGCACGTGCTCGGGGCGGATGCCGACAAAACCATCGGCCTGCGCCGCGCTGCCCGCCTGCGCCAGCAACTGCGGCGCCGCGTCGGCCGGCACCACGTTCATGCTGGGCGTGCCGATGAATTGCGCGACGAAACGATTGGCGGGCCGGTCATACAGTTCCAATGGCGAGCCATGCTGCTCGATCTGCCCGTCGCGCAGCACCACGACCCGGTCGGCCAGGGTCATCGCTTCCACCTGGTCATGCGTGACATAGATGGTGGTGGCGCCCAGCTCGCGGTGCAGCTTGGCGATCTCGATGCGCGTCTGCACGCGCAGGGCCGCGTCCAGGTTCGACAGCGGCTCATCGAACAAAAACACTTTCGGGTCGCGCACGATGGCGCGGCCGATGGCCACCCGCTGACGCTGGCCGCCCGACAGTTCCTTCGGCGTGCGTTCCAGGTATTTCCCCAGGTCGAGGATGGCGGCCGCCTTGTCGACTTTCTCGCGGATGATGGCGGGATCGACGCCCGCCAGTTTCAGCGCGAACGACATGTTCTGGAATACCGTCATGTGCGGGTACAGCGCGTACGACTGGAATACCATCGCCAGGTCGCGCTTGGACGACGGCAGCGCCGTGATGTCGCGCCCGTCGAGCGACAGCTTGCCGCCGTCGATCGGTTCCAGGCCCGCGATCAGGCGCAGCAAGGTTGATTTTCCGCAACCGGACGGCCCCACGAAGACGACGAACTCGCCTTGCTGGATGTCCAGGTCGATGCCCTTGATGGCGCGGTGTTCGCCAAAGAATTTCTCGATATTGCTCAGTTGAAGATAAGCCATGATTTGTCTCAATTCTGATTTGTTTTCGATGCTTTCAGAAACCGTAGCGAGCGGTTCAAGTTCGGTTTGAGTAGCAGAGCTGTGCGGATGCACAGTGAGCAACGGAGAGCCGAAATTGGGCCGCGCAGTAGGTTTATGGAGGCATCATTTATTTGACGGCGCCAAAGGTCATGCCTTGCACTAACTGCTTCTGGCAGAACCAGCCCAGCGCCATGATCGGGGCGATGGCCATCAGCGAAGCGGCCGACAATTTGGCCCAGAACAATCCTTCCGGGCTGGAATACGAAGCGATGAGCCAGGCCAGGGTGCCTGCGTTGGACGCGCCCAGGTTCAGCGACCAGAACGATTCATTCCACGACCACACCATGCACACGAGAGCCGTGGAAGCGATGCCGCCGACGGACAGGGGCAGCACGACGTGGCGGAATTCGTCCCACACGGTGGCGCCATCCATGCGCGACGCCTCCAGGATTTCGCGCGGCAACTCCTTCATGCTGGTGTACAGCAGCCAGATCATGATGGGTAGATTCATCAGCATGAACATGATGGTCAGGCCGATGCGCGTGTCGAGCAGGCCGACGTACTGGTAGCAGATATAGATGGGCATCAACGCGCCCACGCCGGGCATGTAGCGCGAGCTGAGCATGAATTTCAGCAGGCCGATGGTGCCGCCGGTGGGAAAGAAGGCCATCGAATAGGCGGCCGGGATGGCGATCAAGAGGCCAATGGCCGTCGAGA
The DNA here is from genome assembly GCF_900095265.1 of Janthinobacterium sp. UMAB-56. Taxonomy (GTDB): domain Bacteria; phylum Pseudomonadota; class Gammaproteobacteria; order Burkholderiales; family Burkholderiaceae_D; genus Janthinobacterium. The sequence goes on from NZ_LT607655.1 coordinate 221,830, forward strand.
GCACGCTGGTAAACAGCGAATTCCACGCGTAGCCGAAGTAATTGTCGCGCGCCAGCACTTCGCGGAAACTGTCGAGTGTCGGCGTGAAGAACAGCAGCGGCGGCGTGGAAATGGCTTGTCCTTCCGTCTTGAAGGCCATCAGGCCCAGCCAGAAGATGGGAAAGAACAGCAACAGCGCGAACAGCCAGGCGGCGGCCGTGCGGCCAACCAGATTGAGTTTGCTATGCATCAAGGTCTCCTTATTTCGACAGATTCTTGCCGATGACGCGCATCAGGAAGAAGGCGGCGATGTTGGCGATGAGCACGGCGAACAGGGCACCGGCCGAGGCCGCTCCCACGTCATACGACAGCAGTGCCTGCTGATAAATCATGAAAGTGATGGTGGTCGTGTCGAAGCCAGGACCGCCGCCCGTGGTGGTGAAGATTTCCGCAAAGATCGACAGCAAAAAGATCATCTCGATCATCAGCACCACCGAGACGGCACGACCCAGGTGGGGAATGTAGAGGTAGCGCAATTGCTGCAAATACGTGGCGCCATCCATGCGGGCCGCTTCCAGCTGTTCGCGGTCCATCGATTGCAGGGCCGTCATGAAGATCAGGCAGGCAAACGGCAGCCATTGCCACGAGACCATCATGATGATGGAAAACAGGGGGTAGGCTGACAGCCAGTCGACGGGCGTGGCGCCAAAGAATAGACTGATTTGCGCAAACAGGCCGTAGATCGGGTTGAGCAGCATGTTTTTCCACATCAGGGCATTCACGGCCGGCATGACGAGAAACGGCGAGATCAAGAGCACGCGCACGATGGCGCGCCCCGGAAACGCTTCATTGATCAGCAAGCCCAGCGCCGTGCCCAGCACTACTGTGATGAGCATGACGGAAAACAGCAGGGCAAACGTGTTCTGCAAGGCTGGCAGGAAAGCCGCATCGGTAAAGAAAAAGTGGAAATTGGCCAGGCCATGGAAGGGATGGCCGCTCGGGTCGAGCATGGAATAGCGCACGAACGAGTAGTACAGGGTGATCAGCAGCGGAATGACGGAAATGACGGAGACGGCGAGCACGGCCGGCGTCAGCAAGGTCCGGGGGATAATGCGTTTCATAGGATACTCTTGGGACGAGCGGGAGTGACCGGCCCCGCTGAACAGCAAGGCCAATCACATCACCTGTTGACAAACCAAATGGCACAGCAAGACCGGAGACGTCTTATTTGTAATAGCCGCCCTTGCGCATCTCGCGCTCAGCCGTCTGCTGCGACAATGCCAGCGCCTGGTCCACCGTCACCTTGCCCAGCAGCGCAGCCGCCATTTGCTGGCCTGCCGCCACGCCGATCACCTGGAATTCGGGGATGGAGGCAAATTGCACGCCCACATAAGGCGATGGCGGCAAGGTGCTTTGCACGGCGCGCGTGGTGGCCAGGGCCTTGCCTTCGGCGGCGGCAAATTTCGCCACTTTCTGGAACTCGGGGCTGGCATACGTCGACTTGCGCGTGCCGGTCGGCACGTTGGCCCAGCTGGTTTCCTTGGCCACCAGTTTCACGTAGTCGGGCGAGGTAGCCCAGTTGATGAAGCGCTGCGCTTCGTTCGGGTGCCTGGAACTGGCTGGTATGGCGAGCGACCAGATCCACAGCCAGTTGGCGCCCCGCTCCGTCACGCCGATGGGCGACTGGGCAAAGGCCACCTTGTCGGCCACCTTGCTTTGCTTGGGGTCCGTGATGAAGGAGGCGGCAATCGTTGCGTCGATCCAGATGCCGCACTTGCCCTGGTTGAACAGCGCCAGGTTTTCATTGAAGCTGTTGGCGGCCGCGCCCGGCGGGCCGTATTTCTTCAGCAAGTCGACATACATGGTGACCGCGTCCTTCCACGGCTTGCTGGTAAATTGCGGCTTCCACTGCATGTCGAACAGCTGGCCGCCGTAGGAATTGGCCATGGTGGTAATCAGGGCCATGTTGTCGCCCCAGCCAGGCTTGCCGCGCAGGCAGATGCCATACACGCCGTTGGCCGGATCGTGCAGCTTGGCCGCCACGTCGCGCAGCTGGTTCCAGGTGGGACGGTCTTCGATCGTCACGCCCGCCTTTTTCACCAGGTCGCTGCGGTACATGATCATCGAGCTTTCGCCATAGAACGGCGACGCGTACAACTTGCCGTCGCCGGAGAGCCCTTCGCGTATGGCGGGCAGCAAGTCGTCGATATCGTATCTGGCGTCCGGCTTGATGGGGATCAGCCAGTTTTTCTTGCCCCAGATGGGCGTTTCATACAGGCCGATGGTCATCACGTCGAACTGGCCGCCCTTGGTAGCGATATCGGTGGTCATGCGCTGGCGCAAGACCCCCTCTTCCAGGGTCACCCATTTGAGATTGATGTCGGGATTGGCTTGCTCGAAGAACTTGCTGAGCTTTTGCATTTCAATCATGTGGCCGTTGTTGACGGTGGCGATGACCAGGTCAGTGGCGGCAAAGGCGGACGAACTGAGGCAGCCGGCGCACAGCGCGGCAATGGTGGAACGTTTCATTGTGTGTCTCCAGTGTTTTTTATCGTTGGCAATGCTCAGGTACTTGGCACCACGACCACAATGTAGCACCGGACTTTGATACTTTCTGATACTCCAAAACCGCAATTCGATACTCTTTTGCAAATCCACTATGCGCAAGAGTATCGATATGCGACAAAAACAACACTCTGATAGAAAGTATCGTCACTTGTTCATTTTGTATCAGGGTGGTTAAAAAAGCGCTGCTAGACTTGGTTTTCGGCATTAGACCGTGTGCGGTGTCCGTCCTCCGGGGCGCCACCGCTACCACCTACATTCTTCTGGAGACCGCATGAACCGCACTGCATTGAAAACCTTGGCTGCCCTGCTCCTGACCATCACCACCTCTTCCGCCCTTGCCGACCCCATGTACCCATCCGACGCCGAAGGCTTCCACGGCTACCTGCGCGCCGGCGCCGGCAGCAATACTTCGGGTGACGGCGGTTCGCAAGGCTGTTTCGGCCTGGGTGGCAATACCATGAAATACCGTCTGGGCAATGAGTGCGACGCCTACACGGAATTCGGCTACACCAAGTCCGTCGCCAAGTCCGGCGGCGTGAACTACCTGGCCACCATCTGGGTCAATGCCTACGCGCCGAATTCGGATTTCGGCGACAACAAGCTGGGCATCGTCAAGGCCTATGTCGAAGCGCAGGGACTCGATTTCCTGAACGGCGGCACGGCCTGGATCGGCAAGCGTTTCTACTACCGTCCCGACATCCACATGCTGGATCTGCAATACATCAACATGAACGGCACGGGCGCCGGCCTGGACCGCATTCCTGCGGGTCCGGGTAAATTCTCGTATGCCTTCTTCAAGGACAACGATATCAACAAGCG
>NZ_LT607655.1:225346-228107 GCF_900095265.1 Janthinobacterium sp. UMAB-56
AACGGCTGGCAACTGTCGGCCTTCCACCGTCAAGGCAAGGTCTTCGGCGGCGGCAACACCTTCGGCGTGCAGTACGGCGTCGGTCCTGGCACGGGCAAGGGCGCGCAGTTCGGCGCATCGGGCGAGACCGGCCTGGGTTCGGACGTGAAACGCACGCGCATCTTCAATGACATGGCGATCCAGCCGATGGAAAACTTCGGCATGGAATTCGTCGCCCTGTGGCAAAAAGACGAGTCGAATGCCAACGGTTCCTCGACCTGGACCTCGGTCGGCGTGCGTCCCGTGTACGCGTTCACCAACAACTTCAAGCTGGTGGGCGAACTGGGCACGGATCGCGTGACGCAAGCGGGCGGCCTGCCGGCCAAGCGTTTGACCAAGCTGACCATCGCACCGACGATCTCGGCTGGTCCTGGCCTGTGGTCACGTCCCGAGCTGCGCGCCTTTGTTACCTACGGCAAATGGAACGATGCGGCCACCGCGTCGGTCAACGCGTCGAACAACGGCGGCCCGATCTATAACAACAATACCAGCGGCACATCGTATGGTTTCCAGGTAGAAACCTGGTTCTAAACGGGATCGGCGGTAAAAACTAAAAAGGGCGGAACCTCGGTTCCGCCCTTTTACTTTACGGCATCACCAACTTACGGCAAGGCCACCGGCAATTCCGGATACTCTTGCGTCAGCGCATATTTGGTGCCGCCCACGGTGACCGTGTAGTTGGCCGGTCCCGAAATCGGCAGGCGGTAGTTCAAGGTCAGCGCCACGGAGCCGCCCGGCGCCAGCGATTGCCAGGCGGGAATCGCAAAGCGGGCCCGGTTGTAGTTCTTCGTGAAGCCGCCGATATTGTTCGGCCCCGTGTAACCGGCATTGATCACCGTCAAGCCGAAGCCGGACTGGTCGCTCATGTCCGATGGCGCCGAGACGGGGTAGTCGAACTCCACCACGGTGCCCCCCGGCAGGGTCGACGTGGTGTTGTTCTTCACCGTCATCACCGGATTGATGGGGAAGTTGTTATCGCCCAGTTTCCAGCCACCGAGGGTGATGCTGACGTTGGCCGCCGTGCCCGGCATGGCAATTTCGGCACGCTTGTTGCCGTACACGCCAGCCGTGCGGAAGGCCTGGTACAGCACGTCCGTCAGGGTGGTGCCCATGAAATACTCGCCCTTGCCGCCATTGCGCGTGGCATCCCAGGCATAGTCGCCCGCCATTTCCCAGATCATCACGCCACCGATATTGTTGTTGACGATGTACTGGGCCTTGGCCGCGATCGATTGCGTCGTTTCCGTGGAAATGAACACTTTCTTGCTCGCATTCCACAGCCATGGCGCCACCATGGTGCTGCTGTAGTACGGCACATACGTGCCCACCAGCGTCTTGTCCGTGACTTTATACGCATCGAGGTAGCTAGGCACGATACCGTTCTGCAAGTTCAGCGCATGCCAGATGGGGTTGCCGCCACCCGGCGTCGGCTTGCCTTGCGTATCGAGGTCATACCAGACGTTATCGATGCCGGTGGCGCCCGTGCCGCAGGTTTTCACGCCCGCGCAGCTAACCGTGGAGCTGATCAGTGGCGTCGTGCCCCACAGGCCGTTGGTGCCACCCGTCACATCTTTCCAGCCCCGCGTGTAGAACGGCACGCCGATATTGATGCGGCCCGCCTGCATGGCGCCCCGGTAATAGCGGTACGCCCAGTCCGTGTTCAGGTAGCCGATGTTCTGGTACTGGTAAGCATTGCCGGCGCGCAACTCGCCATCGTTGCCATCGTCAAACAGTGCCGCATTCGGTCCCACATACTGATTCCACGCACCGTGCAAGTCATAGGTCATCAGGCTGGCGTAATCGAGATATTTCAATCCCGACATGTTTTCCTCGCCCCGCAAGACCCAGCCCGAGGCAGAACCGGCGATGGTCAGCAAATAGTATTTATTGTCCTGCACGGCCGCTTCGTCGAGCTTCTGGCGCAGCACTTTCAGCAGCACGTTGTAGCTCGTCATCAGGCCCGCCAGGCGCGGCTTCGAGACGGCGAAGTCGTTCGGATTACCCGCTTCATTGTTGGTGGTCGGGTGTTCGTAATCGACATCGACGCCATCGAAGAAGTTGTACTGGCGCACGAACGCCACCATGGAATCGGCCAGGGTATTGATGCCGGCCGTGTTCACGCTGCCGTCCGCATTCGTCGTGGCCGTGTAGAAGCCGCCGCTGCCGGCCCAGCCGCCCACGGAAATCATCAGTTTCACGCCCGGATACTTCTTCTTGTATTGCGCCAGCAAGTTGAAGTGGCCCTTGTACGGCAGGGACGGGTCCATGGCCGCCGCCGGCACGTTCGGCCATGTGAGGCCTGTATCGGGATTGGCGGCACCGCTGCCGATGGCGATTTTCGAGGTGGCCGGATCGACGGAAGCAAACGCATAGTTCAGGTGGGTGATTTTGTCCCACGGCAGGTTGTTCACCAAATACGTGGGACTGCCATCGACACCCGTGCGCCAACTGGCGAAATAGCCGACGATGCGCCGATTCAAGCCATTGCCCAGCACCTCGCGGCCATTCGCGTCGTACACCTTGCAATACGGCACATTCGGCACGGCCGAGATCAAGCCGTCCGGACGACAAGCCGTTGGCGTCGGCGTTGGGGTCGGGGTCGGGGTCGGTGTCGGTGTTGGCGTTGGTGTCGGCGTTGGGGTCGGCGTCGGCGTCGGCGTTGGTGTTGGTGTTGGTGTCGGCGTTGGTGTCGGCGTTGGTGTCGGCGTTGGTGTCGGCGTTG
>NZ_LT607655.1:228185-242898 GCF_900095265.1 Janthinobacterium sp. UMAB-56
GTTGGGGTTGGCGTTGGCGTATCGATCACCGCCCAGGGGCCCCACTGGTCGGCGGCGCTGGGGACATTGCCCTGGGTCCACCACTTGGCCTTGTAGCTGACGCCCTGGTAAAGCACGCACTGGCCGCCAGTGTAGACGGTGGCGGCATCCCAGACGGCGCACGCCTCGACGGCGGCGAGCAGGGTGTTTGGCGTGGCGGTCGTGCCTTCCTGGCCGCCGCCGCAAGCGACAAGCACGCCGCTAAGCAGGGCCATCAATAATGCATTCGATTTCATGTGGTATGGGTCTCCGTTATGGTTGTACATCGAGAGCGCGTTGCAGGCCCCTCTAGGGGCTCTTGTCAACTGTTATCCCTGGCTGGCTAGTCCTGCACTTGCTGTTACTGCAAACTCACATTCCAGTTGGCTTCCACGCATTTCACGTAGTTCCCGGCCAGCAAGGCGCTGTACGGGGTTTGGTAGCTGACCAGTTGGCATTGGTTCTCGCCACCGGCATTCCAGTTCTTTTCCCAATAGATGTTGTAGGACGCGGAACTGGCCGGGGTGAAGCGTTGCATGTTGGCGCAAGACAATTGTTCGCCGGAATAATCCCAGCCCATGTCGGCGGCAAACTGCTTGTAGTAATCGATGCGGTTTTGCGCGGCCTGCTTTTCCGTACCCTGCCCGCATTCGGCATTGATGATCATGATGGTGGTGGCGAAATTATTGCCCGCGCCAGCCGTCATATCGGCCGCGTTCGGCACCCAGGTGCCATCGAGCACGTGCAGCATCGACGGCTTCGGCGGCTGCGGATAGACAAAGAAGAACGTGGCCGAGGCCAGGTTCAGCCAGGTCGAGGCGACCAGGTCCGGATTTTTCAGCAGCACGGACTGGTCGCCGTCATGCATGGCTTGCGAGAATGGGCCGTAGTTGTAGTTGTACGACAGTTGCTTGGCGCCGCGGCCGAAATACTTCTTGAAGCTACCGTCGGCATTCTTGCCGCAAGTCCACACCTTGTTGAAGACGGGATCGGCGCATTCGATGTTGTAGCCGCAGCCCGCACCCATCTCGTCGCAGCCCAGTTCGCGCAAATACTTCAAGCCCTGGCGCCATTGCGGCAAGGGGCTGCTGGCGTTGTGGTCGCCCGTTTCCTGCCCGAAGTGGGCGAACATGGTGGCCAGGCTATGCCGGCAAATGGCATCCGCATTGCGCCCGTCGCCATAGTCGTCGCACACGGCGGGGAACTTGGCCACGGCTTGCAGGAAGCGCCGGTAGGTATAGCTGGCGTCGCGCGCGGCAAAATAATAATCCCACTTCGCCGCCGGCAGCAGGCGCTCGACGCGCTTGACGTTGAGCGGATTGCTGGCCAGGCCAGGCTGCACGGCCTCGACGGCCGTATTGCCCAGGGTACGGATCGAGGCCTTGACCTTGCGAAAGAAATCGTTATTCGTCAACGCCGCCTCGTTCGCCTCGGCCTGGGCCTTGGTGGGCACGCCGGGCGTGGGCGTCGGTGTCGGGGTGGGTGTCGGTGTCGGTGTCGGGGTGGGTGTCGGTGTCGGTGTCGGTGTCGGTGTCGGGGTCGGTGTCGGTGTGGGCGTTGGTGTCGGGGTGGTCGTATCGAGGCTCCACGGCCCCCACTGCTCGTTGTTCGGCGCCGTGCCCTGTACCCACCATTTGGCCCGGTACACCTTGCCGTCGTAGACGGCGCACTGCCCCGCCGTGTAGACGGCAGCGGCGCTCCAGGCCGCGCAACTATCGCTGGCGGCCGTTGCGGCCAGCAGGGTCGATGGGGGTTCGGTGGTGGAATTGCCGCCGCAAGCGAGCAGCGCGCTGCCCAGCAGGCCAGCCATCATAGGCGAGGCCAGCCGGCTAATTTGCCGTGTCTTCACAATGTCTCCTGAACGTTATACGAAAACTATCGAAGTAGCTTTTTATGTTGTACGTAAAGAAAGCACAGCGAAGCGTCGGCTTTCTGCACAGAGAATGCGACGCCAGAAATTGGTAGTCAAGTGGTTTTATACAACGGTGTTTTTTACAATACCAGTGACTTCAGGCGGTCCGGCTGCGGCATGCGAAGCGAAGAATGGGGGGAGGACAAAAACAGCGTTTCTCAGCAACTGCGGGCAATACCGCGCCGGCAGCGGCGCGGCAAGTGGTCTTGTCACTACCGCGCGTGTTTTCAGGCGGATGGCGTTGCCGCACGCTGGTGTTGCGGATAATACAGGTCATAAAACCAGCCATACGCGCTTTCGATCTGCGCCTGGATGCGCGGCGGTATCGCATGCGGCCCGGGGGCACAGATCACCGCCTGTTGGCGATGCGTGTATTTCATGCGGTAATGGCTGTCGCTTTCCTGGATACCCACGGCCAGATTCTGCGGATCGATCTGGCATGGCGCCAGGCCCAGCCATGCGTACAGGTGCGACATGCACTCCACCGGCCGCGCCATCAAGTCTTCGAAGCGCACGAAATACAATTTTTTCTGCACTGCGGCAGGCAAGTCCAGCACGGCACTCAGGGAACTCAGGGGAGCGCCTATGCTGCGGTCCTTGGCAAACAGCATGTCGGCCCTTCCCATGCGGTCGAAATCGGCCAGGTGATCGATGAAGTCGACAAGGATGGTGCGCTGGTGCTGCGCTTCGATGGAGCCATAGACTTGCCCCAGTTCGCGCACGCAGACGATGATTTTCGCTTCCGGCGCCAGTTGCAGCAGCATTTCCACGCAATGCAGCCAGGCGCGGTTCTTGTCGACCACGCCCTGCTTGCCGCAATCCTGGTACCAGCCGCGCAGGAAGCCCTGCATGGCCGTTTTCAGGTGGCCATAACTGGCATCGAAAGAACTATCGAGCTGCGACAGGAAAAAGGCATCGTCGCTGACCATGCGCCGCATGCCCAGCAAGGCGTTGCACAGGGGCGAGCTATTGCCTTCGCAATGCAGGTCGGGATGCTGCGCCAGCAACTGGCACAGCAAGGTGGAGCCCGCGCGTGGCAAACCGGCCACGCCGATAAAATGGGATGTCATGCGATTGTACTTTCAGTTCGGCGCCGCTCTTCTGACGAAAAACAAGGGGAAGGTGCACTCATTATAAGAGTGTTGCGACGACGCGAGGGACTAAAAAATGCCGCTTCGAAACACGAAGCGGCATTCCAACGCCAGCATGCGGTGACGCCGCAGGCCTTACTGGTTTTCCTGGCTTTGCTGGCGCGTGTTGCCGCCAGCGTCGGTCGGCAGGCGCAGGCCGCTGTCCACCACGCTCAGGCGCAAGCCTGGCAAGACATTGCTGACGACATTGCCGGCCAGCTGCACCACCGGTGCGCTGCCCGAGCCGCCCTGCTCTCCCTCGCGCGGCCCATCCTGCGTGCCTGCGGGCTTGACAGGCGCCGTCTCGCCACTGACGATCATGTCGGCCTGCACCATATTGCCTTGCGATGGCGTCACGGCGACGGCCGCGATCACGCTCGCGACAGCGCTTTGCAGCGCCTCCGTCGGCTTGACTTTCAGCACGCCGTCAACATAGTTCAGGGCGTAATTGTTTGACGCCTGGCCCGCTGCCGAGACCAGATAATTGCCGGCTGCCGAGCCCGTCGTCGCCGACGTGCTGAACGCCAGCTTGCCGCTCACTTCAGCGGCCACCGTGTCGCCACCGAGCAAGCCGCTATAGCTGGCGCTGAAGTCAGGATTGGCGCGTCCCTGGTCTTTTTCAGCGTTATCGACTTTCACCGTCAGCGCCGCTTGCGAGATCGTGGCCGTGGTGCTGGCGGTACTGTTGACCACGTAATTGCCCGCATCCGCGCCGCTCAGGCGTATGCCGGCCACCGCCACCGTCTTGCCCACGCCCGCATGCTTGTCGCTGAAGCTGGCGCCATTGCTGATAATACTCAGTTGATCATTGCCGAGACGGTTGTCGCGCAAGGAAATGACGGCATTCGTGGTGGCGTCATACACCTTGTTGATGCCGCTGGCGCTGACCGTCAAGGCGGCTGGCGTGATAGTGGCCGTGGTGCTGGCCTGGTTGCTAACCAGCACATAGTTACCCGCATCGGCACCGGCCAGGCCCAGACCGCTGATGGTCACGCTCTTGCCGATCGCGACATTCTTGTCGCTGAACGTGCCAAGCACGGGGACACTGGCCAGGCTCAAGACGTCGCCGGCCACCATGCCATTGAAGCTGGCGCCCGCCAGGTTCAGGCTGGCTGCCGTGCCACCGTCATACACCTTGTTCGCCGCCACGATACCGGCAATGGCGCTGATGGACGCCGGCGTGATACTCGCCGTCAAGCCGGTCGAGTTGCTGACCGTGTAGTTGCTGGCCGCCCCCGAACCGTCGAGCAAGGTGGTGCCGCTGACTGTCACGGTTTTCGCATTGCCCGCGTTCTTGTCGCTGAATGCCCCCGTCTGGCCGGCGATGACCAGGGTTTCGCCAGCCACCAGGCCGACCAGGCTGCCACCACTGATTTGCGCCACCGCATTGCCGTCATACACTTTGCTGCCCGCCACCTGGCCAGTCACCGTCAGCGCCTTCGGCGTGATATCGGCCGTGCCACTGGACGTGGTGCTGCCCAGGATGTAGTTGCCCGCATCAACGCCTGTCAGGGTGAGGCCACTGACCGACACGACCTTGCCCACGCCCGCATTCTTGTCGCTGAAGGCGCCGCTGCCGGCCAGCGTCAGCGTATCGCCGCTGATCTTGCCAGTGAGGTTCGCCGCACCGTTGAGCGTGGCCGTGATCAAACCATCATATATCTTGTTGTCGACACCTATGTTCGTCACGCTGCTGATGCTCGCCCTGGCGATATCGGCCGTCACCCCGGTGGCGTCACTAAAAGCGTAGTTACTGGCCAGACCGCTCCCATCGGTGACCGTCGCCCCCGTGACTGTGACGACCTTGGCCGAAGCAGCGTTCTTGTCGCTGAAAGTGCCAGTCTGGACAGACAAGTCCAGGTTAAGCATTTCCAAACCGACCAAGCCGCTTAATACGCCGCCCGACAGCGATGCCTGCCGGGAGCCGTCGTAAGCCCGGTTCGACGCCGTCACGCCCGTCACCGTGAGAGCTTTCGGCGTGATTATGGATGAATTGTTTTTTGACGATGGGGGACGGGGACGGGGACGGAAGGCTGCTTGAACTTCCGCGAGGCATCTCGACGTGACAAGCCTCCAACATATCAGCCGGGGGCTGACATGCGGGAGGACTGTGGAGAGGAAGACGGGAGGAAATGCGTTACCGTGCTGAACTGGCCAAGCACTACCTGGACAGCACGTATTTCGCCAGGGTCGCCGCATCGGCTACACTGAGCTGACTGAATGGCGGCATGGGCACGGGGCCCCATTTGCCGGCGCCGCCGCTGCGGATGTTCGCCGCCACGGCAGCAACACTGTCCTTGCCCCGGTATCTGGCCGCCACCTCCGCAAAGCCGGGGCCAACCACTTTCTGCTCGAGGGCGTGGCATGCCATGCAGCCATTCGCCGCCAGCATGGTTTGGACATTGTTGCCATTGGCGGGCGGAACCGCCGCTGCTGCTGGCCTGGCGACGGCCGCGCCCGTTGTTGCGGCACCCCGCTCCGCGCCATAGGTTTTCACAAGGTAATCGACCATGGCGGGCATGTCCGCATCGTCAAACTGGGCGCCGAACGGCTTTTTCATCTTCTTGACGGTGGCTTCCCAGTAGGCGCGCGGCGAGGCAGGCGGCTGGCTCGATGCATACTGGGCCGCGTGGCACGTCATGCAGTTGCGCTGCACCAGCTGGTAGCCGGGCAATGCGCTGGGTTGATAAGTTGCCGTTTCCGGCGGTAAATGGATTTCCAGCGCGCCCGCGCTGCCGGCAAGCGTCAAGGCCACGACGGTGGCTAGTGTTCTTATCAGCATGTGATCCTCCTCAAACTGCCTGGATGCGCGTGGTTTCCACCACGTTGCGCATATAACCCATGGGATTCCACAGGGCTTTCATCGGCTGGCTCTGGCCAATGCGGTTGACGGCGCGCACCATCAGCACATGCTTGCCCTTGCGCGGCGCCTTCAACAGCATCGTCCATTCGCGGAAGGAAAAGCGCCCCAGGTCCTTGCCCAGCGTTGCTTCCTGCCAACTCTGGCCGCCATCGACTGAAATCGCCACTTCGCTGATACCGTGGCCGCCATCAAAAGCGATGCCGCGCAAGGCCAGGTCGCGCCCCGCCTTTACCTGCGCGCCATCTTGCACGCTGGTAATGAAGGAGCGCACGTTGAGGCGGCTGATCGGGGTCGTCTTGCCCACCGGCGTACCCGGCTCGATGAAGCCGGAGCCATTGTCGGGAATGCGGTAGCCCGTGCTCATCCAGAAACCGTCGAAGGGCTTGTCGAGCACACTGATGTCGCTCAGGTGCTTGACCCAGTAAGTGCCGTAATAGCCGGGCACGATCAGGCGCAGCGGATAGCCGTTGAGGAAGGGAATGTCTTCGCCATTCATGGCCCAGGCCAGCAGCACGTCGCCGGCCATGATGTGTTCGACGGACAAGGCTTTCTGAAAATCCGGGCCGTCGCCCACGGGCGGCGTTTCCAGTCCATTGAAGGCAACCTGCACGGCCCCGGCCCCGATACCGGCCTTTTCCAGCACGGTTTTCAGGGCAATGCCCGTCCAGCGGGCATTGCCCATGGCGCCATTGCCCAGCTGCCCGCCATTCGCGCGCGGGGCAAAGAAACCGCGGCTGTTGCCCGAGCATTGCGTCACGGCCACCACATCCACCGGGTCGGCCAGCTGTTTCAGTTCCGCCAGCGACAGCTCGAGCGGCGTCTTGACCAGACCGGCGACGCGCAGGCGGTAGCTGTCGCCATTGATACTGGTAGGCAAGCCGCTCCAGTGATAGCGCACGAAAAACGCGTCGTTGGGGGTCAGCACGCCTTCGTTGAAGACACTGAACGGCGTTTCCAGCTGGGGCGGACGGCTGGTCAAAAGGATCAGCGGGCGCTTTTGCGGAAAGGCCACCAGTTCGCGCTCGCCATTTTCAAACGGCAAGGTGACAGAGGCTGCAAGTGTCGGCCCCGCCACTGCGGCAGCGCCCAGGGCGGCCGTGGTGCGCAGGAAGCGGCGCCGGCTTGCGGGCAACAAGGTAGTGTCAGACATGTTTGAGCTCCACTTTGGTGTCGGCCGCTTCACCGCCGTTGCGGTCATCGTTGACCAGCTTCTTAATGTAATACATGACGCTCATGATGACCACGCTCAACAGGCCGAACCAGAACGATACGCGCTGCTCCGTATCGGACGACACGCTCATGGCCCCCAGGATCACCAGCATGGCGATGATGGTGAAATACGTCAGGTAAGGAAACAGCCACATGCGCACCTTGATGCGTTCCGGGCACTCGCGCTCCAGGCGACGACGCAAACGCAATTGAGATATCGCAATGAGCAGGTAGACAAACAGGATCAGGATGCCATAGGAATTGACGATGAAGGGGAACACGAGGTCGGCCGACACATACGACACGGCAATGGCGAAATAGGCGAACAAGGTACTGAACAAAATAGCGCGTATGGGCACGCCATTCTTGCTCAGCTTGACCAGGCCGGTAGGCGCGTCGCCACGGCGCGTCAGCGCGAAAATCATGCGCGACGAGGCGTACAGGCTGGAATTCAAGGCCGACAGCACGGCCGTCAAAATGATGGCGTTCATGATGTGGGCTGCGTACGGGATATTCATGACGGTCAGGGCGCTGACGAAGGGCGTGGCGATGGCCGGCGAATCCCAGGGCACGATGCAGACGACGACAAACATGGACCCTACATAAAACATCAGCACGCGGGTGATGACGGAATTGGTGGCGCGGGCGATGGCCTTGGCCGGGTCCGACGTTTCGGCGGCGGCGATGGTGACGATTTCGGCGCCCGAATAAAAGGCCGTGGCGGCGACGGCGCCACTGAGCACGGGTCCCCAGCCGTGCGGCATGAAGCCGCCGTTGCTGGTCAGGAAACCCAGGCTGGGGATGCTGTTGGGCAAGCTGCCCGTGATGAAGAGGGCACCGACAAACAGGAAGACGACGATGGCGACCACCTTGATCGAGGCGAACCAGAACTCGAATTCGCCAAACGCTTTCACGGAGAACAGATTGAGCACCGTCATCGACACCAGCAAGACCAGGCTGATCGACCATGAGGGCACGTCGGGCAGCCAGAAGTTGACCAGCTTGGCGCCAGCGATGGCTTCCAGCGCCACGACGACGACCCAGAAATACCAGTACATCCAGCCGCTCATGAAGCCGAGGAATTTCGATACTTTCGGCTTGTCGTCGAAGGCCAGGCGCGCATATTCGTAAAAGGAGCCGACCACGGGCAGGGACGAGGCCAGTTCGCCCAGCATGCGCATGATCAGGACGACCAGGCCGCCCGTGAGCAAGAAGGAAAGGATGGCGGCCGGGCCGGCGGCCTTGGCGATGACGCCACTGCCGACAAAGAGGCCGGCGCCGATCACGCCGCCGATGGCGATCATGCTCATGTGGCGTTGCTTCAGCGAGTGCTGCAGGCCGGTGTTGTTGTGGTTATCGCTAATCATGTGTGTCTCCTAGTAATATCTGAAGCTCGGTGCGCCCTCGCCTGCTGCGGCCTGGTTTCTGCCGCGCGGCTTTGTTTTATTTAGGCAACACCGTCAAGCAGCATCGATACATCATCAAATCAGTCTGGTTGGCTGCATGCCATAAGTCAATCTGGAAATGCAGCGGCCCGGCGCGGCGCCCAAGGGACAAGCGCGCTGGAGGATACTTACGGGGTATGGCGGCTTAAAAAAACAGGAGCGGCGGCATCACTTGTGGCGTGCGCGCCACTCCCGGGAACGTCTTACACCTTGCCCTTCCATGGCACGAGGGACCGTTCGAGGTAACGCATCATCAAATCAAACAGGAAAGCGAAGAAGCCGATCACGATAATGCCCATGATCACGACATCGCTGGCCAGGAACTCGGACGCGCTCAGCACCATGTAGCCGAGGCCGCGCGTGGCCGCCACCATCTCGCCAGCCACCAGGGTGGTCCAGCCCACGCCGATGCCGATGCGCATGCCGGTGAGGATTTCCGGAATCGCGGCACGCAAAATCACGTGCACGATCACCTGGAAACGGGTGGCACCCATCGAATAGGCCGCGTGGATTTGCTCCAGCGATACGGAGCTGACACCGGCGCGTGCCGCAATCGCCATCGGTGCAAAGATGGCCAGGAAGATCAGATAGACCTTCGAGAATTCACCGATGCCGAACCAGATGATAACCAGTGGCAGGTATGCAAGCGGCGGCAACGGACGGTAGAACTCGATCAAGGGATCGAAGATGCCGCGCGCCACGCGATTGACGCCCATCATCACGCCGATGGGAATGGCGAGCAGGCAAGCCAGGCCAAAGGCGCCGAACACGCGCACCAGGCTGGCGACCGTGTGTTCCCACAGGGTGGCGCCACCGAAACCGGTGGTCGCCGCCATGATGAATTTTTCATAGACGGCTTGCGGCGACGGCAAGAACAGCGGTTTGACCATGCCGCTGGCTGTCACGCCGAACCACAGCAGCAGCACGGCGACGACGGTGACGCTGGCGATGCGGCTGGAATTGCCCTGCCCCGGTGCGCCGAACGCTTCGCCGGGCATGGCGCAGCGGGGGGCGAACAGGCGCGCAAAAAAGCCGGCGCGCTTGGCGTTAGTGGGCGGAAATCCCGCGACGGATGGGCTATGCATGGGACACCTCCAGTTCTTTACTGACTGCGCGTTCATCGCCATAAATGATATTGAGCACCGTTTCGCGCATCTTGATGAAGTCCGGGCTCGATTTCACGGCGCGCGCATCGCGGCATTCGAGGAAGCGCTTGTTGAAATCGAGTTCATACGTATGCGTGATGCGGCCCGGACGGGGCGACATGACGATCAGCCGGTTCGCCAGGAACAGCGCCTCGTCGACGCTGTGGGTAATGAAGAAGAACATGGTGCTGGACTTGGCCCAGATGTCGAGCAGCAATTCCTGGATGGTTTCGCGCGTCAGCGCGTCGAGCGCCGCCATCGGTTCATCCATCAGCAGCATGGCGGGATTGCTGGTCAGGGCGCGGGCGATGCCGACCCTTTGCTGCATGCCGCCCGACAATTGATAAATCATATTGTCGTGAAAGTCCTTCAAACCGACCAGCGCCAGGTTTTTCGCCGCCTGTTCGCGCCGCACGGCTTTAGTCACGCCTTGCAGCTTCAAGCCGAATTCCACGTTTTCCATCACATTCAGCCACGGTAGCAAGGCGTGTTTCTGGAACACCACGCCACGGTCGGCGCCCGGCCCTTCCACCTTGTTGTCCCCGAGCATGATGTCGCCCTTGGACGGGGCGATAAAGCCCGCCATCAGGCTCAGCAAGGTTGTCTTGCCGCAACCGGAGGCGCCCAGCGCGACGACGAAGTCGCCGCTATTGATCGTCAGGTTGATATTATTTAAGGCATGTACGCGTTCACCGGCCGTCTTGCCCGGATAAATCACGCTGACATCCTTGACGTAGAGATTTTCCATCGTGTGCCCCGCATAGGTGTAGTCACTTCAGTTCAACGCATTCTGTTCAACCAGCGCACCCACGGGCGCGCCATCGCACAACGTTTACTTCAGCAGGCCGGCGGCCTGTGCATACTTCGGTGTCACATATTTGGCGTAATCGCTTGCCAGGGTGTCGATCTTGCCTTCGCCCTTCAAAAATTGCGCCGTGGCCAGCAAGGCTTGCGCCACGCCGCCCTTCGCGCCACCACCGAGCCAGGCCGGCGAAGCCTGTTCCTGTAGCGACGGGTAGGCGTACAGGGCCACGGAAGCGGCCACGTCTTTGGCAGCCGCGCCCGAATGCTTGACGTTGGCTTTCACTTGCGGCGAATCGACGGTCCACGCCTTGGGATTGGCGCGGTAGTCGGCATCAAAGGCAGCCATCACCTTGACGAACTTGGCCATGAAGTCGGCATTCGCCTCGCCCCAGGCGCGCTCGACGGCCATTCCGTCAAAGGTGGCTTTGCCCTTCTTGCTCAGTTCGCCGGAAGTGACCAGCACCTTGCCGCTTTGCTTGAGCTTGCTCAAGGCCGGGTCCCACACGAAGGCGGCATCGATATCGCCCCGCTCCCAGGCGGCGGCGATCTGGTTTGGCTGCATGTTGAGCAATTTCACTTCGGATGGCTTGATGCCCCAGGTTTCCAGCGCGAACATGGTGTGAAAGTGCGTGGTGGACACAAACGGCACGGCGATCTTCTTGCCGCGCAAGTCGGTGGGTTTGCTGATGCCGGCGCCACTACGGGCCACCATCGCTTCGGCTTCATTGATGTCGTCGATGATCCAGAACAGCTGTAGATCAACGCCGCGGCTGACGGCTGCCGTCAGGGGGCTGGACCCGATGACGCCGATCTGCACGTCGCCGGAAGCCATGCCGGTCGCCACCTTGGCGCCCGAATCGAACTTGCGCCAGTTGATTTTATAGCCGGTGGTTTTCTCGACTTCGCCGCTGGCGATCGCCACCAGGAAGGGACCGTTGATTTCCTGGTAGGCAATCGTCACTTCCTTGCCTTGTGCCAAGGCCGTGCCGCTGGAGGCGACCGCCAGGCCCAGCACCAGGGTGCCGAGGACGGCACGGCGCATCGTTGAAAAAACCGTGTTTTTGCTCGTATTTGTGTTCATGTCTCACTCCAAGATTTATTGTTATGTGTGAACGTGCGGGCAATCTCATCCCTTGCGGGAGGCGCCGCTGGTCGATCTATGTCAACGCATGCGGCGGCTTAGTACGGCGGCTGCTATTACTATTTAAAACACTTCATCCTTCAAGTGATACCAGCGGTACAGGAAGCGCTGACCAAGGCGGCGGAACGGGGCAAACGCTTGCGACTCGACCAGTTCCATCATGTTGGGATACGGCAGTTTCGAATTGAAGATCGGCAAGCCCGTGTCGCTGGCCTTGCCAGCGATGCGTTCGGCCATGCGCCGCCCTGCCTGCGCCGAGTACATGACGCCGTTGCCGCCATAACCGAGCGAATAGAAAATCGATTGCTTCGGGTCCGGCTGCACGATGCGCGGCATCATGTCGTGGCTGACGTCGACCCAGCCCCACCACGAATAATCGATGGCGATACCGGTCAGCGCGGGGAACTTGCGGTGCAGATCGTTGATCAAAAACTGTTTGTACCTGTCGTCCGGCGCGTCGGCGCCCGTGATGGCGCTGCGGCTGCCGATCTGCACGCGCTTGTCCGGCATCAAGCGGTAGTAGTGGCGCAAGATGCGCGTATCCGTGATCACCTGGTGGGTGCGGAAGTTGCACGCCTCGATTTCCGCCGGGGTCAACGGACGCGTGACGAGCGAGTTGGACAAAATAGGCAACAAGCGGTTCTTCACTTGCGGATGCAGATGGGGCGAGGTGTAGCCGCCCGTGGCCACGGCCACGGCACGGGCGCGCACCACGCCGCCCGGCGTTTGCAGATAATGCACGCCGTTGCGCGTTTCCCAGCCCATCACGGGGCTGGACGGGTGCACCTTGGCGCCCAACGCGCGCGCCTTGCGCAAGTAGCCGAACGCCAGCTTGCCCGCGTGGATGCCGATACCTTCCGGCTCGTGCAGCGCGCCAGCCGCTTCCTTGTCGTCGACGAATTCGCGCTTGACGGTGTCGGCATCGAGAATGCGGGCGTCATATTTGAAGATCTCGCGCATGACCTTGGCTTCTTTTTCCAGCGCGGGCATGGCTTTCGCCTTGTGGGCGATGTACAGGTGACCGCCCGGTTGCGGGTCGCAATCGATGTCGGCCGTGATCTTCTTGAACGTTTGCATCGCATCGCACACTTCCGCGTGCAACTTCAAGGCCGTGTCCATGCCATAGCGGTCTATCCACTGCGAGCGCTTCAGGCGGCCCGTCGTGCACTGGGCCTGGCCGCCATTGCGCGTGCTGCAGCCCCAGCTGACGCGGTTCGCTTCCAGCACGGTGGCCTTGATACCGTGTTCCTGCGCCAGGAAGATGGCGCAGGAGAGACCGGTAAAACCCGAGCCGATGATGGCCACGTCGACGTCGATGTCATGCGTGATGGGGCCGTCATCGGCCGGTGGTTCGCCGGCCGTGCCGATCCAGTAGGTGGGCGCGTAGGCATTGCCGTGGCCGGGGCGCTGGGCCACCAGCGGATCGAAGGCGGGATCGTAGGGCGTGCGGGCGGCCGTGCTGTTGCCCAGTACGCCAGGCGGGGTGTCGACAGGTTTGTTCATGGTCATTCCTGGTGAACGTGCTGGCTCAGGCTTTGGCAGCCGTGACGACCGGTGGGCGATCCTTGCGGAAGGCGTTCTTCACGGCGATCTTGCCGTCGCGGAAGGTGAAGATGTCGACCATGCGCGCTTCGATGCGCGTGCCGTCCGCCTTGGTGCCGGCAAAGGTCGATTCCGTCACGCCGCGCTCGCCGCTGACGAAATGCTCGGGCTTGAGCCAGGCGGCATCGGGGAACGTTTGCCAGGCCAGCTCGAAGCCGGCGCGCACGGCGTCGCGGCCAATAAAACTCTTGCCCAGCAAGTCAGGGCCGGCCACGGCGTGGAATTCGCAATCGTCCGTCATGGCGGCCATCAGGGCCTCGATATCGTGGCGGTTCCAGGCATCGCCGAACGCTTGCAGAAAATCAGTAGTAACGACGGTGGTAGGTGTGCGTGTGTTCATTCTTGTCTCCGTAAATCGTTTTTGATACGCTACGTTCCGTTTTTTGTCTTTTATTGAATTTAAGCCTTAAGCATGGCCTTGTCAAATCAAATAATCCAAAAAACGGGACGCCTTGTATTCTTTAATGAAATTATGATGTTTTAGTGATAATCTGTGAGAATTTGGTCACAACACCAAAGTCGCAAATTCCGGGGTCAGACCCGCCGGGTCTGACCCCAGCTTTTGGCCGCTGGCTCAGTAATCAAACATAGTCTTTATATTTGTCCAGATGGCGGATGGGTTTGCTCAGCGCATCGCGGCGGAACGGGTCGCCCAGCTCGCGCGTGCACATGATTTCGATGATGGTGGTCTTGCCTTCATTCATCTGCATGTCGATGGCTTTCTTCAAGGCCGGACCCACGTCTTCCAGCTTGTCGACCGTGATGCCTTCGGCGCCCATGGCGCGCGCAATTTCCGCGAAGCTCTGGTTGTCGAGCTCACCGGCGACAAAGCGGCGGTTGTAGAAATCCACCTGGTTTTTCTTTTCCGCGCCCCACTGGCGGTTGTGGAAGACCACGGCCGTGACAGGAATGTTGTGGCGCACGCAGGTCATCGTTTCCATCAGGCTCATGCCCCAGGCGCCGTCGCCCGCATACGACACGGCCGGACGGTGCGGTGCGGCCACTTTCGCGCCGATGATGGTCGGAAACGCGTAGCCGCAGTTGCCAAAGCTCATCGCCGCAAAGAAGCTGCGCGGCTTTTCGAAGCGCAAGTAACTATTGGCCACCGAGTTGATGTTGCCGATGTCGGTCGACACCATCACGTCTTCCGGCATGGCTTTTTCCAGCTCGCGCAAGACCTGGCGCGGGTGCAGATAGCTGCCCGGCTCTTTCTTTTGCTCTTCGATCATATCCAGGCTGTACGCATCTTTTTCATGCGTCCAGTTGGTCAATTCCTCTTCCCACGCGGCCTTCTCCGCTTGCACGGTGGCATAGCGCTCGGCGCGCGTCGCGTCGCAATCGAGCGTCTTGCCATCCAGGCGCGCCAGGATGGCTTTGGCGGCTGCCTTGGCATCGCCGCAGATGCCCACCGAAATCTTTTTCACCAGGCCCAGCATCTTGTTGT
>NZ_LT607655.1:243052-253508 GCF_900095265.1 Janthinobacterium sp. UMAB-56
CCTGGGCGATCAGTTTCATGGCCGCCTTGGAACCCTGGTAGCCGAGCGGTCCGCACCACAGCGGGTGGCTGGCGGGGAAGGAATCGTTGTGCAGATAGCTGTTCACCACTGGCGCGCCGAGGCGCTCGGCCAGGGCCTTGCACTCTTCGATCGCTTCGCCCATGACGACGCCCCCGCCCGAGATGATCACGGGGAACTTGGCTTGCGCCAGCAATTCGGCCGCATCGTTAAGGCTTTGCTCGCCGCCGGCGCCACGGTCCAGGCGGTTCGGTTTCGGAATCTCGGCCTTGATTTCACCATAAAAATAGTCGCGCGGGATGTTCAGCTGCGTCGGCCCCATTTCCGACATGGCGCGGTCGAAGCAGCGGCCCGTATATTCGGCCATGCGGGCCGGATGGGTGACGTGGCCTTGATATTTCGTGAATTCCTCGAACATCGGCAACTGGTTCGCTTCCTGGAAGCCGCCCAGGCCCATGCTCATCGTGCCCGTCTCCGGCGTGATGATGACGACCGGGGTATGCGCCCAGTAGGCGGCGGCGATGGCGGTCACGCAATTGCTGATGCCGGGGCCGTTCTGGCCGATGACCACGCCATGGCGGCCCGAGACGCGGGCATAGCCGTCGGCCATGTGGCCGGCGCCCTGCTCGTGCACGACGGGAATCAGCCGGATGCCGGCCGGGGCGAAGATATCCATCGGGTCCATGAAGGCCGAGCCCATGATGCCGAACATGTCGGTCACGCCATTGGCGGCCAGGGTTTCCACGAACGCTTCGGAAGGCGTCATCTTTTGCGGGCCTACCGAAGCGGGAGGATTTACTGCCGCTGCGGCGGCGGCTTTTTGCTCGGTCATGTCATTCATGGGTGTCTCCTGGTCTGTGGTGAGAAATTGCGGTAAATTATCAAAAAAACGGTATATTTTGTTCCGAAATTTGATATAAAATTCAATTTAAGCGTTCAGCAATCAAAAGTCAAACAGATTTTCAAGGAAACGGTACAATTTGAGTTCGAAAATGAAATAAGCTGACGTAACACTCAGAGCTACCCAACCGAGGCCACCATGGACATGATTTCATCCCCAAAACTTGAGCCGGAAAAACTGGAAGGCGACACGCCCACGATGCGTTTGTTTGCCTTGCTGGAAGTGATTGCCGAGAAAGACCAGTTGCTGTCGCTGCAAGCGCTGGTGGAAGAAACGGGCTTGCCCAAGCCCACCCTGCACCGCATGCTGCAACAGCTGGAAAGCGTGGGCGTGCTGCAGCGCGAAAGCGACGGCCGCCACTACAGCACGGGCGTGCGCCTGCGCCGGCTGGCGTCGAACCTACTGATTAACAACACTTTCCATGGCGCCCGCCGCATGGTCTTGCGCCAGCTGGTCGAGGAAGTAGGCGAAAGCTGCAACCTGACAGCCTTCAGCGGCAGCGAAGTGGTGTACCTGGACCGCGTGGAAACGGCGGCCCCGCTGCGCTTCTACCTGCACCCTGGCTCGCGCGTGCCTGCCCACTGCTCGTCGAGCGGCAAGCTGTTCCTGGCGCAAATGACGCCCGTGCAGCGGCGCCGCCTGCTGGGCCACATGGCATTGACGCGCTTTACGGACAAGACGGAAACGGACCCCGTCAAACTGGAACGCGAACTGGAACTGGTGCGCCGCAACGGCTATGCGCTGGACGATGAGGAATTCCTGCCCGGCCTGCTGTGCGTGGCCGTGCTCGTGCCGAATCCGAACGGCCGCTCGAACCTGGCCGTGGCGATCCAGGCGCCCATCATCCGTTTGACGCACGACAAGGCTTTACATTTCTTGCCAGCATTGCAGCGCGCCGCGCAAGCCCTGGCCGCCATCGAATCGGAAACCATGCCGACGACGGGCGGTGACGACGACGCATTGCAAACCGGTCATTCATAACCGCCGTAGCACCCCCGCTGCGGCTTCACAGGAGAATAAGGTGCCAGATTCACGCCAACATCCCCCCGCCGCAGCGGCGCAAACCTTGCAGTCCGTGCGCAGCCTGTTCAATATCGACAGCGACCTGCTCGTGCCAGTCTTCACGGAACGCGACGCGCACGTGCCCGACATCGATCCCGCCTACCGCTTCAACCAGGATGTGACCCTGGCGATACTCGCCGGCTTCACCCACAACCGCCGCGTGATGGTGCAAGGCTTGCACGGCACGGGCAAGTCCACGCATATCGAGCAGGTGGCGGCGCGCCTGAACTGGCCTTGCGTGCGCGTCAACCTCGATGGCCACATCAGCCGCCTGGACCTGGTGGGCAAGGACGCCATCGTGCTGCGCGAACAGCAGCAGGTGACCGAATTCCAGGAGGGCATCGTGCCCTGGTCATTGCAGCGCCCCGTGGCACTGATCTTCGACGAGTACGACGCGGGCCGCCCCGACGTGATGTTCGTCATCCAGCGCATCCTGGAGCGCGATGGCAAGTTCACCCTGCTGGACCAGAACCGCGTCATCACGCCGCATCCCCACTTCCGTTTGTTCGCCACCTCGAATACGGTGGGCCTCGGCAACTTGAACGGCATGTACCACGGCACGCAAGTGCTGAACCATGCGCAGATCGACCGTTGGAATATCGTTGCCACCCTGAACTATCTGCCGCAAGAGGAAGAAACGCAGATCGTGCTGGCTAGAGTCCCCGCCATGAATGACGAAGCGGGCCGCCAGCTGGCAAGCAGCATGGTGGCCGTGGCCAGCCTCACGCGCCATGGTTATGCGGCGGGCGACCTGGCGTGCTTGATGTCGCCGCGCACGGTGATTACCTGGGCGGAGAATTGCCAGATCTTCCGCGACCCGGCGCTGGCTTTCCGCCTGTCTTTCCTCAACAAATGCGACGAGGCCGAACGGCCCATGGTGGCAGAGTATTACCAGCGCTGTTTCAATGAGGAATTGCTGGCGAGCCAGGCATGAGTACGGAAGCGACCGCACCAGCCCCCTATACGCGCGAGCAGCAGGAAACGGATGAACTGTGCGCGGGCGCCATCCGGGCGCTGAGCGGCGTTTCCTCCATCCGCTACCGGGGCCGGCGTTTGCACGACGGCCACCGCCCGCTGCCCATTCACGCGGCCCATCTGCAGCCCGATGCGGCGTTGCAGGATTTGCCGTCGCTGCGCGGCGCGGCCGACAGCGTGGCCCTGCGTTTGCTGCACACGGATGGCGTCCTGCACAAGTCGCTGTGTCCGCCCGAGCCCGTGGCGCGCCTCGTGTTCGAACTGCTGGAGCAGTTAAGGGTAGAAACGCTCGCGCCTGATCAACATGCCGGTGTGATCCACAACCTGCGCCACCGCTACACTGCCTGGTCGCATGCGTTTTACGATTCCGGCCTGGCCGAGGGCGCCTCGGGCTTGCTGCTGTACACGGTATTCCAGATGTGCTGGTCGCGCCTGACGGCCAGACCCGTGCTGGAAAAGACGGAAGATTTTATTGAAGCGACGCGCTGGTCCGTGTCCTCCGCCCTGAGCGGCGATCTGGCGGGCTTGCGCCGCCACCGCGCCGACCAGGCAGCCTTTGCGCGCCATGCGCTGGCCATCGCCCATGCCGTCGATGCCATGCTGAAAGAGGCGCAAGCGGCGCAGGATGAGCAGCAAAACACGGCCGGGGACGCGAAAGCGCAGGCAGCCTTCAAGCTGCTGCTCGATTTCGACAGCGACAACGATAATGTTCCCGATAGCGCGCCGCTGGGCGAGAGCCGCGCCTTCAGCGACGGCCAGGGCGGTTACAAGACTTACTCCACGGCATACGACCGCGAAGAAAACGCGGGCGAGCTGGTGCGCCGCGCCCTGCTGCTCGAGTATCGCGAACGCATGGATGCGCGCATCGCCAGCCTAGGCATCAACACGGCCCGCCTGGCGCGGGGCTTCACGCAATTGCTGGCCGTACCCGAGCGCGACGGCTGGTCGTTCGGCGAGGAAGAGGGATACATCGATGGCCGGCGCCTGGCACAGCTGATCAGCTCACCGTCCGAGCGCAGGCTGTTTCGCAAGGAACAATTTTTGCCGCAAGCCGATTGCCTCGTCAGTTTTCTCGTCGATTGCTCCGGTTCCATGAAGACGCATGCGGAATCGGTGGCCGTGCTGCTCGATATTTTGCTGCGCGCGCTGGACCAGGCCGGCATCGCCACGGAATTGCTCGGCTTTACGACGGGCGCGTGGAACGGGGGACGAGTCAAACGCGACTGGATGCGCGCCCGCTCACCCGCCAACCCCGGCCGCTTGAACGAACTCGTGCACATGGTCTTCAAGGATGGCGACACCAGCTGGCGCCGCGCACGGCCCGACATCGCGGCCCTGCTGAAAGCGGACTTGTACCGCGAAGGCGTCGATGGCGAAGCCGTGGACTGGGCGTGCAAGCGCATGCTGGCGCGCACGGAGCGGCGGCGCATCCTGCTCGTCGTCTCCGACGGTTGCCCGATGGATACGGCCACGAATCTGGCCAACGACGAGTTTTATCTGGCCCAGCATCTGAAACAAGTGGTGGCGCGCCGCGAAGCGCAGGGCGCCGTGGAAATTTGCGGGCTGGGACTGGGACTGGACCTGGGCGCCTACTACAGCCGCAGCCTGGCCACCACCCTGCCCGCCTCGCTGAACAATGAGCTGTTCAGCGAGATCGCGCAGTTGCTCGCCGGGCGAAAAAAATAGCGCCCTATGCCGGCGGCAGCGTCGGCGCCAGCAACTGCCGGCGATGCGCCTGCAAAAACGCTTGCACGGGTGACGCCTGCCTGCCCGTCAGCGCACAATAATCGTCACTGACGATGTGCATGGCATCGGAGGACAGCCAGCGTTCGATGCCTGCCAGCATCTTCGCCATCGGCGCCGGCATGCCGCCGGCAATGAAATGGCGCGCGCGTTCCTCCGCATCGAGGTCCACGACCTGGACAGGCTGGCCAAACAGGTGGGCGGCGATGGCGGCCAGCGCCGGCGCATCGAGGGCGGCGGGCCCCGTAATATCCAGGATGCGGCGACCAAGATAGCCATCGGCCAGGGCCGCCGCAGCGGCATGCGCGCAATCCTCGCGCGCCACGTACGACACATGGCCTTGTCCCATGGCCGTGCGCAACTTGCCATCCACGGCGGCAGTACCGAGCACTACCAACAGCAAGTCCTGATAAAACGCATTGCGCAAGATCGTATGGCCGATGCCGCTCTCGTGCAGCAGCGCTTCCGTGGCAAGGTGGTCGTCGTTCAGCAGCGACCTTTTCCCCTCTTCCGGCCGCAGGAACGAGGTGTAGACGATATGCCCGACGCCCGCCTGGCGCGCCGCCTCGATGGCATGGCGGTGCTGCGCCAGGCGCCGTCCCGTACCGTCGATGGTATTCGTGCTGATCAACAGCAGACGCTCGACACCGTGGAAGGCGGCGGCCAGGTCCTGCGGCTGATCAAAATCGCCGAAGCGCAAGCCGATGCCCTGTTCCTGCCACGCTGCGTGACGGTCAGGCGTGCGGGTGATGGCCGTGAGCGCCATACCCGGATGGATGGCGCGCTGCCGGATGAGTTCATTGACGACCAGGGTGCCCAATTGACCGGAGGCGCCGGCAACGGCGAGATGCAGTGTTTTCATGTTCTTTTCCTTGTGGCGAGCGTGTACGCGCCCCATGCCGGGGCGGCAACGCACGACGATGATGTAAGGGAATCAAAGGCGGCCATGCGGCGGCCCGCCCCCTGCGGGGCGGATCTGCGGCAGGCTTACAGGAAAGATGGGAAAACAAGGGTCATGCACCCAGCATGGCGCGTGGCGGGTTCCCGGTCAAGCGCTTTCGACGGCGCTTGACCGCTGCAGGGCTAGCTGACGCAGTAGCGCACGGCATGCGCTTCCATCGGCAGCGGGATTTCCCAGTTCCACAGCATCGATTGCAGCTTCTTGTTGCTCAGCGAGGTGTCGCGCTGGCCGTTGCGCCGCAGTAATTCCTTGCGCGGCTGCTCCAGGTACACGAGCTCCACCTGCGCATGGTATTTGTACAGCAGGTTGAGCGTCTTTTCACGCATCAGTTTTGACAGATGCGTGGCATTCCACACGAAGGGCTCGCCCTTGCGCAACAGTTCGCGCGCCCGCTCTTCCGCATAATCGCCCACCTGCCCCTCGTTCTTACCGTGCTTCAAGCCCAAGGCCGTCCGCGCATCGTCGAAGGACACCACTGGCAGGCGCGGATGGTGTTTGTCCACCCACGTGTTCTTGCCGGACGCGGGCAAGCCCGACATGACGATCACGTGCGAACCCGGCTCCTGGAACAGGGGATAATCGGGATGCGCCTCGGCGCCGCGAAAGTATTTGACGCGCGTATGATCGTCGACAAAGACCCTGCGCTGGCCATAGCAACCATCCTCGCGCGCCAGCTCTCGGAACAGCTCGATGGCGTCGAGTATGCGCTGCGGATCGGGGCAAATCCTGCCGCGAATATCGGCCTCGGCCAGCATGGCCAGCAAACGGATATCGAGCTGCCACGACAGTTCGCGCACGGTAAATTCCGGTGTGACGCCGCGCCGCGATGTTTCCAGCGCAAAGAAGGGCACCTGGTGCACATTGATCAGGCGACAGATTTCTTCGCGCACGGCAAACGGCACGTCATAATCCCACAAGGCAATGCGCGCATCGAGCGCGCCCTTGCGCGAGTGGCCGGGCTGGCCGATGGCGCCCGTGACCGGGTCGATCACCGTGGTGCTGCACTTGGCCACGTCGTGCAGCAAGGCAGCAAGAAACACAATTTCCTGTTCCGCCCGCGTGGCTTGCTGGTATTCAAGCATGGCCAGCAAGGACTCCACCACCATCATCGTATGCGTCCACACATCGCCTTCCGCGTGGTACACGGGATTTTGCGGCGTCGCCTTCGCCAGTTCCAGCTGCGGAAAGGCGGCCAGGCAGGCATTGAAATCGGGCGACTGGCCCGCTGGCGGCACCAGTTGTTGCAGGGTTTTCCAGTTCATCATTTTGTACTCCTCGAGACGGCTGCCAGTTCATCGAGCGACTGGCAGGTGTGCAAGCCCAGGCTCTCCCACGTGACCAGTGGCTGCGGCGCGTACAGGTCGACACCCTCCGCCAGCTGGTTGGGGATCAAGGGCCGCGTGCTGTGGTGCGAACCGCTGTCGAGGATGGTTTGCGTAAAGTCATGCCGCACCAGCTTGTAGCGGGCCAGCACTTGCTCGTCATCTTCCACCTTCAGGTACAGGCCTTCCGCGTGATCGGACTTGTCCGTCTGTTTCCAGCACAGGTCCAGCGGCAGGCGCTCGCGCGCCACGACGCCCTCGAATGCATCGCGCCACAGGCGGGACTTGGCCAGCGAATGGCGCAGCAGCTGCCACAGCTGTTTTGGCGAGGTAGGCATCAAGCCCGCATACAGCACGGGCACGGACAGCACGGGCGAGCCTGCCAGCATGGCGTGGCGGCGCGCCGTCGACAAAAACATCTGGCGGCGGCGGCAATACACGTCGAACTCGTTGAAGTAATGCGGTAGCCGGTCGTAAAACACGGAATGCTTGCTGTAAGCCCATTCGCCAAACAGCACATACTGATCTTCCAGCAGATGCAGCAAGGCGTGTTCATGCGCATGCGCCCACGGTTTCAACAGCTTGAACTGGCGTTCGCTGCCGCCGCCTGCCAGATAGTGACCGCGCGACTGCAGCAGCACCTCGCCCGCATCGCTGAACGACACGGCAGCGTTGGCGCCATCGATTTTTTCCTCGATGACGACGTACTGGCCGGCCAGCTTTTTCAAGGGCATCTGGTCGGAGCCGTCGTCGCCGTCCTGCAGGCGCGAGCCTTCCAGGTGCGGCGTGCGCGGGTATTTGAATAAGGGTAAAGATTGTAAAAACATAGCGTCCCACGCCGCGTTCACCGGGGCGTGTCCATACAGGGTCAGGGATACTGACGACGTATTCGGGCGTGGACGATCGCGACAGTTGTCACGGATACGTGTGCGGATAGAGCAGTGCCGCAGCAATCGGGGGCGTCAACGCGCCGAACGATGCTGCAAAGAGCATTTCGTCAGCGTTAGCAGGTGATGGCGAAGAAGCGAGGCACTTTTGGCTCCAATAAGGAAGAGGTTTCAGAAAGAACGGGGAATATAACGGCAGTTTGCATATTTTGCAAGCGCCGCACTCTTAGCCCATCAGTTGCGGCACGGCAGCCGCCATCAGGGAAAGGCCGATCAGGGTCAGCACGGCAAACGCGATGCGGCGCATGCCGCGCTGGGCGATGGGTGGCGGGTAGCGCTTGCCGGCCATGGTGGCCAGCACGCCCACGGGCAAGGCCAGCGCGCACAGCAGCAGTACTTTTGCATCGAGCTGGCCCTGGCTGCCCGCCATCAGCGAGCGCCCGCCCGCACTGATGGCGAACAGGAAGATCAGGCTGTAGCGGATGGTGGTCAAGCTCATTTCCTGGCGGTAAAACTGATACACGAGCGGTGGCCCGGCCAGCGAAAACAGGCCGGAAAACAGGCCGCCGCACACGCCGCTGACGAAGAAGCTGCGCTTGTCGGCTGCGTGCGGTCCAGGCGGCGCCTGCAGCAAAATGCTGACGCCGCCATACACGATGGCCGCGCCCAGCAAGAGTTTCAGGACGGGCGCATACGCCTGGTCCAGATATCCCAATAGCAACACGCCGGCCGCCATGGCCGGCAGCAAGCCGATGCTGGCGGCGCGGATGGCGCGCCAGTCCAGGTGGTGCAAGGCGCCCGGCAAGGCCACCAGGCAATTGGCCAAAGACAACAAACTGACGAGCGCCGCCAGCGCGGGCACGGGCGCCAGGCCCAAGCCGCTGGCCACGCCCATGACGATCATGCCCAGGCCGAAACCCGTGACGGTCTGAAAGTATGTGCCCACCGCCACCACGCCCAGCAGCGCCAGCACGGGCAGGCTGAACAACTCAGCGCCCACCCTGGGCCTGCACGGACGTGACCGCGATCACGTTATACACATCGTCGGCGCTGCAACCACGCGACAGATCGTTGGCGGGCTTGTTCAAGCCTTGCAGCAAGGGGCCGATGGCGACGGCGCCGCCCATGCGCTCGGCCAATTTGTAGCCGATATTGCCCGCATCGAGGTTCGGGAACACCAGCACATTCGCGCGGCCATTCACCACGGAATCCTTGACCTTGCGCTGGGAAATCTCGGCCACGATGGCCGCATCGAGCTGCACGTCACCATCGATGGCCAGCAGCGGACGCTGGGCCTTGACCCGGTCCGTGGCCGCATGCACCTTGTCGACGGCCGCGTGGTGGGCGCTGCCGCTGGTGGAAAACGATAGCATGGCCACGCGCGGTTCTTCCATCAGCAAGGCTTGCGCGCTGTCGGCGGCGGCCATGGCGATGTCGGCCAGCTCTTCCGCTTTCGGGTCGACCACCAGGGCGCAATCGGAAAAGATGAAACCGCCCTTCAGGCTGTGAAACGGTTCGCACAGCATCATCAGGAAAAAGCTGGACACGAGCTTGAAGGCCGGGTCGACGCCGATGATCTGGATGGCGCTGCGCACCACGTCGGCCGTCGTGTGCACGGCACCCGCCACGCAGCCATCGGCGTCGCCCAGGCGCACCATCAGGTTGGCGTAGCACAGCGGGTCTTGCACGGCGATCCTGGCCTGCT
The DNA here is from genome assembly GCF_900095265.1 of Janthinobacterium sp. UMAB-56. Lineage (GTDB taxonomy): Bacteria > Pseudomonadota > Gammaproteobacteria > Burkholderiales > Burkholderiaceae_D > Janthinobacterium. The sequence continues at coordinate 252,627 of NZ_LT607655.1, forward strand.
CCACCGTCATGCCCTTGGCCTGGCGCAGCAAAAATAATTGCTGCGCATAGTGTTCCGACTCGCTTGATGCTGCCGGGTCGACCAGGCGCACGCAATCCAGGTCCAGCGCATGTTCGAGCGCCAGCGCCAGGATGGCGGCCGGCTTGCCAACGATGGTGATGTGCGCCAGGCCCTCGGCGGCGGCCCGCGCCGCCGCCTGCAGCACGCGCAGATCGTCGCCCTCGCACAAGACGATGTTTTTCGGCACGGCGCGGGCTTGGGCGATGATGCGGTGCAGGGCTTTCATGTGTACTCCAATTCGGTAAAAAAAGTGCCGGAACCATGGAAGCATGAGGCATAGTTCCGGCACATAAAACCCGGCAAGCCGGGGTCATACAAGGATCGAACTGACTGCTTACACGTAGTCTTTATACTTGTCCAGGTGACGGATCGGTTTGCTCAGCGCATCGCGGCGGAACGGGTCGCCCAGCTCGCGCGTGCACATGATTTCGATGATGGTGGTCTTGCCTTCATTCATCTGCATGTCGATGGCTTTCTTCAAGGCCGGACCCACGTCTTCCAGCTTGTCGACCGTGATGCCTTCGGCGCCCATGGCGCGCGCAATTTCCGCGAAGCTCTGGTTGTCGAGCTCACCGGCGACAAAGCGGCGGTTGTAGAAATCCACCTGGTTTTTCTTTTCCGCGCCCCACTGGCGGTTGTGGAACACCACGGCCGTGACGGGAATGTTGTGGCGCACGCAGGTCATCGTTTCCATCAAGCTCATGCCCCAGGCGCCGTCGCCCGCATACGACACGGCCGGACGGTGCGGCGCAGCCACTTTCGCGCCGATAATGGTCGGAAACGCGTAGCCGCAGTTGCCAAAGCTCATCGCCGCAAAGAAGC
>NZ_LT607655.1:253714-254297 GCF_900095265.1 Janthinobacterium sp. UMAB-56
TCGAGCGCCTTGCCATCCAGGCGCGCCAGGATGGCTTTGGCGGCTGCCTTGGCGTCGCCGCAGATGCCCACCGAAATCTTTTTCACCAGGCCCAGCATCTTGTTGTCCGCGTCGATCTGGATGATCTTGGCGTTTTTCGGCCAGTAATCCATGCCGTGCTGCGGCAAGGTGCCGAACGGTCCCAAACGCGAACCGAGGGCCACGACGACGTCGGCCTGGGCGATCAGTTTCATGGCCGCCTTGGAACCTTGATAGCCGAGCGGACCGCACCACAGCGGGTGGCTGGCCGGAAACGAGTCGTTGTGCAGATAGCTGTTCACCACTGGCGCGCCGAGGCGCTCGGCCAGGGCCTTGCACTCTTCGATCGCTTCGCCCATGACGACGCCCCCGCCCGAGATGATCACGGGGAACTTGGCTTGCGCCAGCAATTCGGCCGCATCGTTAAGGCTTTGCTCGCCGCCGGCGCCACGGTCCAGGCGGTTCGGTTTCGGGATTTCGGCCTTGATTTCGCCATAGAAATAGTCGCGCGGAATGTTCAGCTGCGTCGGCCCCATTTCCGACATGGCGCGGTCGAAGCAGCGGC
>NZ_LT607655.1:254443-258111 GCF_900095265.1 Janthinobacterium sp. UMAB-56
ATGATGACGACGGGGGTGTGCGCCCAGTAGGCGGCGGCGATGGCCGTCACGCAATTGCTGATGCCGGGGCCGTTCTGGCCGATGACCACGCCATGGCGGCCCGAAACGCGGGCATAGCCGTCGGCCATGTGGCCGGCGCCCTGCTCGTGCACGACGGGTATCAAGCGGATGCCGGCCGGGGCAAAAATGTCCATCGGGTCCATGAAGGCCGAGCCCATGATGCCGAACATGTCGGTCACGCCATTGGCGGCCAGGGTTTCCACGAACGCTTCGGAAGGCGTCATCTTTTGCGGGCCTACCGGGGTTGCTGCGGTGGTCGCGGCGGCGGCGGCTTTTTGGTCGGACAAATCGGTCATGGCTCAGTCTCCTTACAGTTTTATGAAAAATCGGTATATTTTGTTCCGATATTTGAAATACGTATTCAATTTAACGCTTACGAAATGCACTGTCAATGAAAATTCATGAAAAATCGGACTGTTTCATTCCTGAATCCGGAATCCGTGACTTGGACTCACTCCTGAAACAACAATGGCGGCTTATCTGCAACAGACAAGCCGCCATCGCTTTGTGCAACGCCGTGCTTAGAACTTCAGGCGCATGCCGGCCGTGAAGGCGCTCGAGTGATGGCCCGGCAAGGGCACGCTGCCGCCGCTGGAAGCGTCGCCGACAAAGTTGCTACCCGCGCCATCGTTGTTGATGCGCCCGTACGAGGTGTACAGATTCGTGCGCTTGGACAAGGCATAGGTGTAGCCGATGGCCAGCTGGCGCCCGCCGCGGCGCGCATTCGTGCGGTCATCCTTCTTGATGTAGGACGCCATCACGCTGCCCGCCGCGCCCACGGGGGCCGACACGCCCAGCATGACGTCGCGGAAATCCGTGCCCGCATCATCCTTGTCCGTTTCATACGCGGCGTGCAGCTTGGCGGGGCCGAAGTCGTAGGTGCCGCCCAGCAAGGTGACTTTCGCCGTATTCAGCGGCGTATCCTTGCGGTTGTCGTGGGCCAGCGTCAGCACCAGCGGGCCGTTGGCGTAATCGATGGAAAAATCGATGGTGCGGCCCAGGGTGTTGCTGTCCGGCTTTTCACCAAGGCCAACCATCACGGCGGCCGACAGGCCGTTCACTTTGGGCGTTTCATACATGATGGCGTTTTTCGTGCGCAGGCTGGCCACGCTCATCAGGTTGATCGAGGCACCCGTCATGCCCGTCTCGAAGGGGTCGATATTGTCCAGCGCGGTAAACAGCGGGTTATGCTGCAAGCCCAGGTTCACGGCACCAAAGCCGCCCGACAGGCCCACGTAGGCCTTGCGCCCGAACAGGGCGCCCTGGCGGTTGGCGCCCGTGTCCACGTCGAGGCCGTTTTCCAGCAAGAAATTGGCCTTCAGATTGTTGCCCAGGTCTTCCGTGCCCTTGAAGCCGATGCGGCTGCCCGACTGCACGCCGGTGGCCAGTTTGGTGACGGAACCGTCCGCACCGCCGTGTTCCGACGTCAGGCCAGCGTCGAGCAAGCCGTACACGGTGACGGACGATTGGGCGCTGGCGCTGCCGGCGAAGAAGGAGGCCAGGACGGCTGCCGCTACGAGTGTGTGTTTCATGTCATCTCCAGGTATTGTGATTTTTATGGGTGCGTTCTTGAAGCAAAAATCAACAGAAATCAACAACGGTGCTGCACATTGCACGACATGCGGCGGCTCAGGCGATCAGCCCGGCCATCGGCGACGAGGGTGAAGCGCTCATGGCGTTCGCTCTCCGGGGCATGCGTCCGGCCAGGTAAGCCTCGCGTCCGCCCTGCACTGCCAGTTTCATGGCGCGCGCCATGCGTATCGGTTCGCGCGCCGCCGCGATGGCGGTATTCATCAGGATGCCGTCGCAACCGAGTTCCATGGCGATGGCCGCGTCCGACGCCGTGCCGACACCGGCATCGACCAGCACGGGTACCGTGGCTTGCTCGATGATCAAGGACAGATTCCACGGGTTCAGAATGCCCATGCCCGAGCCGATCAGGGATGCCAGCGGCATGACGGCGATGCAGCCAAGGTCTTCCAGCATGCGCGCCTGGATGGGGTCATCGCTGCAATACACCATCACCTGGAAGCCGTCGCGCACCAGCTCCGCGGCCGCTTTCAGGGTTTCCGGCATGTTAGGGAACAGGGTCTTTTCATCACCGAGCACTTCCAGCTTGCACAGCTGGTGGCCGCCCAGAAGCTCGCGCGCCAGTTGCAGGGTGTAGACGGCATCGCGCGCGTTGTAGCAGCCGCCCGTGTTGGGCAAGATCGTATATTTCGATGGGGGAATGAAGTCGAGCAGATTCGGCTCGCCCCTCTCCTGCCCGATATTCACGCGCCGGATCGTGACCGTGACGATCTCGGCACCGCTCTCTTCGATGGCCAAACGCGTTTCCTCGAAATCCTTGTACTTGCCCGTGCCCACCAGCAGGCGCGATGCATACGTGGTGCCGGCCAGGGTCAGGCCGGTCGGTGCTTGGCTGGGGGTGGCGTCGTCTCTCATCGTGATCTCCAAAGTTAAAGCTGGGGTCAGACCCGGCGGGTCTGACCCCGGAATTCATCTACCGCAGACTGCGACGCCAAGCGATCCCCGCAAAACACAAAATCGACCTCGGGCCGCCGTCCCGACACGAGGTCGGCCAGTGCCCTGCCAGCGCCACAGCCCATGGTCCAGCCCAGGGTGCCGTGGCCCGTGTTGAGGAAGAGCTGGCGGTAGCGTGTCGCGCCGATATACGGCACGTTCGACGGCGTGAGCGGGCGCAAGCCAGCCCAGTAGACGGGGTCGCTGTAATCGCAGGCGTGCGGGAACAGCGCTTGCACGCGGCGCGTGATGGCGGCGCAGCGCACGGGATTGAGTTCGCGCGTGTAGCCGTTCAGCTCGCACGTGCCCGCCACGCGCAGGCGCTGGCCCAGGCGTGAAAACACCAGCTTGTGGCCGTCATCCGTCAGCGAGACGGAAGGCGCGCTAACGGGATCGATGATCGGATAGGTGGCCGAGTATCCCTTGCCCGGATACAGCATCAAGCGGATGCCCAGCGGCTGCAGCAGGGGTGCGGAAAAGCTGCCCATGGCCACCACCACGACGTCGGCGTGCTCCAGGCGGTGGCGCCCTTGCGCGTCGATGCATTCCACGCCCGTGACTCTTTCACCATCTGCCAGCAGGCGCGTCACCGTCGTACCGTACTGGAAATCCACGCCGGCAGCGGACGCGCGTGCGGCCAAGGCCGTGGTAAACAAATGCACGTCGCCCGATTCATCGCTGGCCGTAAAATCGCCGCCGACGATGTGGCTGCGCGCGTGGCGCAGGGCCGGTTCCAATCGGATTACTTCATCGGCGCTGACGGTGTTGCGCGGGCAGCCCAGTTCGCGCAAGAGCGCGGCACCTGCTTGCGACTTATCAAACTCCTGCTGGTCCGTATAGAAATGCAAGATGCCCCGCTCCAGGTGCTCGTAGGGTATGCCCGTCTCGCGGCGCAAGGCTTGCAGGCTCTGGCGGCTGTACTCGGCCAGGGCGACGATCTGGCGCATATTGCGCGACACCCTGGCCGGCAAACACTCGCGCAGGTAATGCAGCGCCCACTGCCATTGCAGCAGGTCCAGGCGGGGGCGGAACAGCAGCGGCGCATCATCCTTGCCCAGCCACGTGAGCACCTTGCGCAGGGTGGC
>NZ_LT607655.1:258155-276275 GCF_900095265.1 Janthinobacterium sp. UMAB-56
ACGGAAATCTGCCCGCCGTTAGCAAAACTGGTTTCTTGCGCGGCGCCCGCCTGGCGCTCGAGCACGCGCACGTCGTGGCCCGCCTGGCGCAAATACCAGGCCGATGCCGTGCCGACCACGCCGGCGCCGAGGACAAGGATCTTCATGGCAGATGGCCCGGAATCAGCGCGTCAGCAACACGGCGATGGCGACGAAGGCGGCGATCCACACCGTTTCCATCACCAGCATGATCACGGGACGCCAGCCCAGCGAGGCCAGCGACTGGAACGAGGTTTTCACGCCCAGGGCGGCGATGGCGATGACGAGACAGGCGCGCGAAGCATTGTTGATCCAGCCATTCACTTCCTGCGGGATCAAGCCCAGGCTGTTGGTAATCACCAGCCAGACAAAACCGATCAGAAAGAAAGGCACCAGTGGCGGCGCATCGACTTCGCTCTTGCCATCCTTGCGCTTGAACATGATCGACAGGCCCAGCACGACAGGCACGAGGCAAGCCACGCGCGTCAGCTTCACGAAGGTGGCCACGTCGCCCGTATGGTTGCTTACCAGGTAACCGGCGCCCACCACTTGCGCCACGTCATGGATGGTGCCGCCGATGAACACGCCCGCTTCCGTCGGATCAAAGCCCAGCAGCTTGACCAGCAGCGGATAGACGATCATGGCCAGGGTCGACAGCGACGTCACGCCCACCACTGTCAGCAGGGTGAACTTTTCGTTTTCCTTGGTTTGCGGCAGCACCGCGGAAATGGCCAGCGCGGCCGAGGCACCACAGATGGCCACGGAGCCGCCCGACAAAATCCCTTCCGTGATGGGCCGTTTCAGCCACTTGGCCAGCAGATAGCCAAAACCCAGGGTGGCGATCAGGCCACCGACGACGATCAGCAAGGGCGTCACGCCAACCGAGGCGATCTGGTTGAAGGTGATGCGCGCGCCCAGCAGGGCCACGCCCGTGCGCAGCAACACCTTGCTGCAAAATTCGATGCCGGGCTTGCAGGTGGGGTCTGAGGCGAGGAAGTGGAAGGCCAGGCCGAAGAACAGCGCATACAGCAGCTGGGGACCGCCGTAATTGCTGGAAATAAAGGTGGCCGACAGGGCGATCACCAGCGCGATGGCCACGCCGGGCCAGCTGCGCAGCACGGCGCGGGGCCGCCAGATGGCGACGGCGGAAGACAGGTAGGGAATGTTCTTGTCGACAACGCGTGTTATCGCTGAGGAGTTGGTTTTCATGCGGGTCCGCTCATGATGTTTTAAAAATTGGGACATTTCATCTCGTTTTTTAATAATACACGATGAGCTAGCGAAGTCCATGCTTTTCCATGAAAATCGAAACCGGATGTTCCGGAAACTGACGTTTTAAGGTTAATGCTGGCGTAAACGACGAGCGGCGCGGCCCTTTGCAGGGACGCGCCGCCGTTGCTGGTGTTTGAAAGCTTACTTCTTGTTCAGACGGGTAATCAGGCTGGACGTGTCATAGCGGTTGCCGCCTGCCTGCTGCACTTCGCCATAGAACTGGTCCGTCAAGGTCGTCACGGGCAGGTCGCTGCCGTTGCGCTTGGCCTCGGCGAGGCAGATGCCCAGGTCCTTGCGCATCAGGTCGACGGCGAAACCGAAGTCGAACTTGCGCTCTATCATGGTCTTGCCGCGGTTTTCCAGCTGCCACGACTGCGCCGCGCCCTTGGAAATCACGTCCACGACCAGCGCCGCATCGAGGCCCGCGTTTTCCGCAAAGGCAATGCCTTCGCTGAGGGCCTGCACCAGACCCGCGATGCAGATCTGGTTGACCATCTTCGTCAGCTGGCCCGAGCCGGAGGCGCCCATGAAGGTGACGGCGCGCGCGAACAGGGCGATGACGGGTTCAGCCCGCGCGTAGGCCTCAGCATCGCCGCCCGCCATCACCGTCAGCTTGCCGTTTTCCGCACCCGCCTGGCCGCCGGACACGGGCGCGTCGAGGAAGAACACGCCCTTCTCTTGCGCCGCCGCGTGGAGGGTACGCGCTGCTTCGGCGGACGCTGTTGTGTGGTCGATCAGGATGCTGCCCGGCGCCATGGCAGACAGCAAGCCGCCCTCTTCCAGGATGACTTGATACAGATCGTTGTCGTTGCCGATGCACGTGAAGACGAACTCGGCACCTGCGGCAGCGGCGGCCGGCGTGACGGCGCTGCTGCCCTTATGCAGTTCCAGCCAGGCGGCTGCGCGGGCCGGGTTGCGGTTGTACACGGTAACGTCGTGCCCGCCCGCCGCCAGGTGACCTGCCATGGGGAAACCCATGACGCCCAAACCGATGAATGCCACTTTTGCCATATTGTCCGTCCTGTCGATGTATGAATCTGATTATTGTTGCACAAATGGCCTGTGCCGGCAGCATGGCGCGACCATCTGGCCAGCAAGGTGCGCAAGCAGTGGCGCATGAGGAACATCTGCATGTCAACTATGCAAGATAGGAATTATCATAAAGAAACTTTATATTGCATTTTTTTCTAGCAAATACTATATTGAATTAGCATTAGAAATTTCAATGCACAGTGCCACCACCCTTTTCCCCATCCCTGTTAAGGAGTCCATCTTGCAAACCACATTCTCCCGCCTGAAAATCATGAGCGCAGCCGTCCTGCTGCTCGCCGCCAGCGCTGCACAGGCTGACATCACGGTCTTTACCAGCCAGTCTGCTTATCTGGCAGCCGTAGGCAATACCGGTGTCGATACCTTTGATGATTTGCCGATCGATAGCCTTGGCGGTCCCCTGAACCGTAGCGCTGGCAGCTACGCCTACACAGCAAGCAGCGTTGGCGTCTCGCCCATTCTGTATGGCGCCGGCACGGGCAGTGACAACTGGCTGAGTACGAACGACCGCAACGACAGCGTATTGTTCTCCAACTTTTCCAGCGCCGTGCGTGGCGTGGGGGGATTCTTCTTTGGGTCGGACTTTGTCGGTGAATACGCCGACAGCCAAAGCGTCACCCTGACCGCCCGCAATGCGCTGGGTGAAATGCTCACCTACGAGTTGACCTTGCCGACGCAGGCGTCATTTATCGGCTTCTTATCGTCGGGCGCCTTCTCCGACCTGAGCGTCAGCACTGCCGGACAGGTTGGTATCTGGCCAACCATCAATAACCTGACCGTGTCGGCCGTACCGGAGCCAGCCACTTACGGCATGCTGTTGGGCGGTCTGGGTTTGCTGGGCTTCATGGCACGCCGCCGCCGGACCAGCCAAGGCTAAGCCACTGGCGCCTGGTAAGGCTGCCTGCAGCCATACCAGGTCTGCCATCACGACAACAGCTCGCGCAAGGCCGCCATCAGGGCCGCGCATTCACCCGCGTTACCGATGCTGATGCGCAAATACTGGCTGATGCGCGGCGCATTGAAATGGCGCACGATCACGGCGCGGGCACGCAAACCGGCCGCCAGTTGCGACGCTTCATGCTGCGGGTGGCGGGCAAAGACAAAGTTGGCCACCGAAGGCAGCACCTCGAAACCCAACGCCGCCAGGTCCGCCGTCAGCTGTTCACGGCTGGCGATGACGGCCTGGCGCGTCTGCTGAAAATACGCTTCGTCATGCAGCGACGCCACGGCACCGGCCAGCGCCAGCCGGTCCAGCGGATACGAATTGAAACTGTTCTTCACTCTTTCCAGCGCCTCGATCAGGTCAGGATGCCCGAAGGCACAGCCCACGCGCAAGCCGGCCAGCGAGCGCGATTTTGAGAACGTCTGCACCACCAGCAAGTTCGGATAACGGTCGACCAGGGCCACACTACTTTCCCCTCCGAAATCCACATAGGCTTCATCGACCACCACCACGGCATCGGGATGCTCGCGCAGCAGGGTTTCCACGCCGGCCAGCGGCAAGTCCACGCCCGTGGGCGCATTGGGATTGGGGAAGATGATGGCGCCGCATGGCCCCTGATAGTCTTCCGTGCGGATGCGCATGGACTCGTCGAGCGCTACCGTGCGGTAATCGATGCCGTACAGCTTGCAATACACGGGATAGAAACTGTAGCTGATGTCGGGGAATAGCAGCGGCGCATCATGCTTGAGCAAAGCCATGAAGGCCAGCGCCAGCACTTCGTCTGAACCGTTGCCGACGAACACTTGCGCACTGGTCAAGCCGTGGTAGTCGGCCAGCGTTTGCTTCAGTTCGCTGGCCGACGGGTCCGGATACAGGCGCAAGCTGTCGTGACTTGCTTCGCGCAGCGCGGCCAGCACCTGGGGCGATGGGCCGTAAGGGTTTTCATTGGTGTTGAGTTTGACCAGGTCGGGCAGTTTCGGCTGCTCGCCGGGGATGTAGGGGGTCAGCTCGCTGACGATGTTACTCCAGAATCGGCTCATTGCTTGTATTGGTGGGGGCAGGATGGGAGGGGGTAGATTACCATAGGCTGAGCAGGGTCAAGGTGGCTTGCAGCGGCGCGGGTTAGCGTGAGCAGCATCGGCTCCAAGGTGAGGAGGACGCGGCATGAACAGCATGCACAAGCTGAGCGATATGCGGGTGCGGCAAGGCACGCTGACGCAACAGGCGCGCCAGCGCAAGATCGATGCATGGCTGCAGGTCGCTGCCAGCCTAGGCGAACAGATCACCATCGAATTGCAGGCTGCCTCTGGCCAACTACAGGGCGAAGGAATGGCCGACTTGCAGCGCGCGACGGCACTGACGCAACGCCTGGCAAGGAATAGCAGGGCCATGCACGATACCCTCGGGACACTGTTTGACAGCGGTGAAAAAAGCGAGGAGCATGAAGTGAATAGTGCGGAGGATGGGGTCATGGACGAGCAAGTCAACACGCTGGGAAAAGACTTGGCGGGTGTGAAACTGGACGTTGCTGATTTGAAGGTGGATGTGGCGGACCTCAAGGTGGATGTGGCCGGTCTGAAAACGGATGTCGCTGTTCTCAAGACGGATGTCGGCAATTTGAAACTGGACATGGCGGTAGTGCGCTCCAATTATGCGACCAAGTCCGATGTGGCTGAGGCGAAGTCGGCTATCATCGTGTCGTGTATCGGGACGATAATGGCCATGTCGGGCGTGGCGTTTGCGGTGGCGAGGCTGGTACACTAGCTCGCGCTGGCGGGTGGGCTGGCAAGTCAAGCCTGAATGGAGAAAAAACGTCTTGCGCTGCGCGCTTTGGGCGGTTTTTCTACCTGCATTGATACGCTGCTGATTTTCTAGCGTTGCGGAAATAAAAAAAGCTCCCTTGCGGGAGCTTCTCTTATGTATTCTGGCGGAGAGGGTGGGATTCGAACCCACGGTACGATTTAACGTACGCTTGATTTCGAGTCAAGTACATTCGACCACTCTGCCACCTCTCCGTTTACTGCGGTCTATTTGTTCAAACTGGCGTGCCGGTTTGAACGAGGCGCTATTTTAGCATGGGCATTGTTCAGTTGGGTAGGGGTTTTATTGGCGATTTGCAACTGAGGGCTGGTCACTGAAATCAAAATCCATATGGGCGATTCCGGGAGCCTCGCGCCCGCGGACACCAAGGCAAAAACCAATTGGACGATTCGGGGAGCCTCGTGCCTGCGTACACCAAGGCAAAATCCAATTGGACGATTCGGGGAGCCTCGCGCGAGTACGCGCTCGTCTTCGAATCCCACGCGTACGCCCCGCAGGGGGCGTACTCCTCTTCGCCGGCACAAATAAAAAAAGCTCCCTTGCGGGAGCTTTTTCTATTTGTTCTGGCGGAGAGGGTGGGATTCGAACCCACGGTACGATTTAACGTACGCTTGATTTCGAGTCAAGTACATTCGACCACTCTGCCACCTCTCCATTTGCTGCGGTCTCTCCCGCATTTCTGCGAGAAGGCAAGATTATAGCAGCCCGCGACAAAAAGAAAAGGACTATTTTAAGCCTTCAGATGCGTCAGGCCACCCATGTACGGGCGCAGCACTGGCGGGATCTCGACGCTGCCGTCCGCTTGCTGGTAGTTTTCCAGCACGGCCACCAAAGTGCGGCCCACTGCCAGGCCAGAGCCGTTCAGGGTGTGCGCCAGTTCCGGCTTGCCGGCAGCGTTGCGGAAACGTGCCTGCATGCGGCGGGCCTGGAAGGCTTCGCAGTTCGACAGGGACGAAATTTCGCGGTAGGTGTTTTGCGCTGGCAACCACACTTCCAGGTCGAAGGTCTTGGTGGCGCCGAAACCCATGTCGCCCGTGCACAGCGACATCACGCGGTATGGCAGACCCAGGCGTTGCAATATCGTTTCAGCATGGCCGACCATTTCATCGAGCACCTGGTAGGAAGTGTCCGGATGCACCACTTGCACCATTTCCACCTTGTCGAACTGATGCTGGCGGATCATGCCGCGCGTGTCGCGGCCGTAGCTACCCGCTTCCGAGCGGAAGCATGGCGTGTGGGCCGTCATTTTCAGGGGCAATTGATCGAGCGCCAGGATTTCGTCGCGCGCAATATTGGTCAACGATACTTCCGACGTGGGGATCAGGTAGAAGGTTTCGCCCTCGCCTTCCGCGCCGCCTTTTTTCACCGAGAACAGATCGGCTTCGAATTTTGGCAACTGGCCCGTGCCGCGCAGCGAATCGGCGTTGACCATGTACGGGGTATAGCATTCCGTGTAGCCGTGCTCGTCCACGTGCGTGTTCAGCATGAATTGCGCCAGCGCGCGGTGCAAACGGGCGATGCCGCCCTTCATGACGGAGAAGCGCGAACCGGTCAGCTTGGTGGCCACTTCGAAATCCAGGCCCAGCGGGGCGCCCACGTCGACGTGATCCTTGACTTCGAACTCGAAGGTGCGTGGCGTGCCAACCTTGCGCACTTCCACGTTGCCCGACTCGTCCGTGCCCACGGGCGACGATTCGTGCGGCAAATTCGGCACGGCCATGATGAAATCGCTCAGCTTGGCTTGCACCAGGGTCAGGGCCGCTTCATCGGCTTTCAGCTCATCGCCCAGGCCGGCCACTTGCGCCATCACGGCCGAGGTGTCTTCCCCCTTGCCTTTCAACATGCCGATTTGCTTGGACAGCGCATTGCGCTTGCCCTGCAGCTCTTCGGTGCGCGTCTGGATCGCCTTGCGTTCGGCTTCGAGGGCATTGAAACCTGCCACGTCGAGCTGGAATTTGCGCGTCGCCAGGCGTTCTGCGACGGTGGCGATGTCTTTACGGAGAAGTTGGATATCTATCATGGGAGGATGGCGGTGCCGATGTATCGAAAGCACTCATTGTACCAAGACCCCGTTCACTTCGATGAGTTTTGCACACGACCCACCATCGTCATGGCAGCGTAGCTGGGCACTCGCGCCCGCTTTACAGCTTGCCTCAGATAAAGGCGGCTTTTTCGGCCGCGGTGAGGCGGCGGGCGCTCACGGTGACGACGGGCATCGTGGTGTCGGTGGCCTGGGCGATCACGGTGCTGCTGGCGCTCACTTCCACCGTATTCGCACCGGCGCTGGCGAAGCTGGCGCCGATGGCGATAATGGCGGCGGCGACAAAGGTGATTTCCATGTTTTTCAATGCGTGCATGATGTGACTCCTGGTTAGTTTGCGTCGTTGACTGCTGCTGGTATGGTGGTACTTTAGCCAACGGCCACGAAGAAGGCCACCGGCTTGCGACCAGCGGCGAAAAACAGGGAGCGAACGGTGAAAAACGGGGACTGAAACGCAAAGAATAGTTACAAGGCCTCATGCACCAGACGGCCGAGGCGGCCGATGGCCTGCTCGATGCGCGGCGTCCAGGCATTGCCGCAATTGAGGCGCAGATAATTGCCGAACTTGCCCGAGGCAGAAAACAGCTGGCCCGGCATATACGCCACGCCGTCCGCGATCGCCCGGCCGTGCAGGGCCAGCGCATCGACTTGCGGCGGCATCTGCACCCACAGCACGAAACCGCCCTGCGGCTCGGACAGCATGCACTCATGCGGAAAGCTGGCCGCCACGGCGTCGGACATGCGCGCGATGCGCTGCACCAGGGTGCGCCGCATCTTGCGCAGCTGCTGGTCGTAGCTGCTGCCTTCCAAAAAATCCGCCAGCACGGCCTGGAAGAAATGGCTGGTGGCGCCGCTCGACACGGTTTTCAGCAAGGCCACTTCCTGCGCGAAACGCCCGGCCAGCACGTAACCGACGCGCGAGGCGGGCGTGATGGCTTTGGAAAACGAGGAGCACAATAAAACGTTGCCGCTCGTGTCGTAAGCCTTGACGGGCCACGGCCGCTGCGGCGCAAAGCACAGGTCGCCATATACATCGTCTTCCACCAGCGGAATATTGAATTGCGACAGCAGGCCAGCGAGCCGCTTCTTGTTTGCTTCCGGCATGACGCAACCGAGCGGATTATTCGCGTTCGGCACGAACAGGCACGCTTGCACGAGGCCGGCGCGCATGGCCAGCTCGAGCGCGTCGAGCGACGGCCCCGTCTTCGGGTCGGTGGGAATTTCCAGCGCCTTCATGCCCAGGCTTTCGATCATCTGCAGCAGCACGAAATACGTGGCCGACTCGATGGCGATGGTATCGCCCGGCCTGGCCACGGCCCGCAGGCATAAACTGATCGCCTCCGTGCAGGAATTCGTCACGACGATCTCGTTCGGGTCGAGCTTGCCCCAGTCCAGCGCGCGGCGCGTGACCTGGCGCAAGAAATTGCCTTCGCTGACGTCGTAGCAGCTGACCTTGCTCAACAAAGCGGGCTCGCGCCGCGCCACCGCGCTGATAGTGCGCTGCATGCGCTTGATCGGCAGTATCTCGTCCGGCGGCCACGCCGTGCCCAGCTGCACGATATTCGCCGTTTCATTATCCTTCAGTACGCGCATCAAGAGATTATTGATGCCGACAAAGGCCGGCGCCTTCAAGTGCTGGGCGTCTGCACTGCAGGGCCGGCGCGGCGCGCGGTGGCGCACGAAATAACCGGACTGAGGCCGCGCATCGACTTGCCCACGGTCTTCCATCAGGCGCAAGGCTTGCATCACGGTGCTGACAGAGATGCGCTTTTGCTGCGCCAGGTGGCGGATCGACGGCAGGCGGTCGCCGGGCGCGAACACGCGCGAGTCGATCAAGGCGCCCAGCTCGTTGGCCAGGTGCTCGTACAGATTGATATGCGCGCCCATGTTCATCCCTTCAGTATGCGGCTGCCGCGCGCGGCACGCACAGATACAGTTGCCCGATTTTTTAACAAGCACAGTCTACGACAAGGCACACTGTATGCATCACAATTTCGTTTTCCTGCATCTGTCATGGTTCACCACAAGCGCCTAAGCTGTTCCTGTCAGCACAACAGGAGCAATGCCATGCATACCGACCACGAATTGCGCAGCGAACGGCCTTTACGCCTGGAAAAATCCCACGCCAGGGTCATCGAATGCCTGTCCGGCACGGCGTGGATCACGGCCTACGCCCAGTTCGAGGATTACGTGCTGCGCAGCGGCGAACGCTACACGATACCGAATGACGGCCTGGTGCTGGTCGAAGCCGTGGGTAGCGGACACATCCGCGTGCATGGGACGGCCACACCGCGCCCCGCCCTGCTGCGCTGGCTGAACCTGGCACTGCCTCACACACTGAATGCAAGCAATACATGAATCAAGCAACACTGCGCGTCCTCGTCACGGGCGCCGCCGGCATCATCGGCACCGCTTTCTGGAAGCGCCGGCACGGGGAATTCTCCCTGCGCCTGGCCGACCTGCACACCGGCAAGCTGGCCGATGCGCCCTGCCCATCCATTCAGCTCGACGTGAGCGACTACAACGCTTGCCTGGCTGCCTGCGCCGGCATCGACGTGCTGCTGCACCTGGCTGGCGTACCACATGCCAGCGCCGATTTCGATGCGCAATTGCTGCAGCCGAACATCATCGGCACGCACAACATCTTCCGCGCGGCACAGGCACAAGGTGTGAAAAAAGTGGTTTTTGCCAGTAGCGCGCAAGCCATCGAAGGCTATCCGCTCGATATGCAGGTGCAGGAAAGCATGCCGGCCCGGCCAGCGAACATGTATGGCGCCAGCAAGGCCTTCGGCGAAGGCGTGGCCTGCGCGTTCGCGCACCAGCATGGCATGACGGCGATTGCCGTGCGCATCGCCAACGTGGCCCACTTTGCGCCAGGTCAACAGCACAGCGCGCGCGACATCGCCGCCTTCATCAGCGAGCGCGACGTGGTGCAGCTGCTGGCCCGCTGCATCGCCGCCGACGTGACGGCCGGCTACCACGTCGTGCATGGCGTGTCGGACAACCGCTATAAACGCCTGTCGATAACAGCGACGCGCCAGTTGGTGGGCTACGCGCCGCAGGATGACGGTTTTGCCTTGCTAGGCTTGTAGCCTCAGCCTTTGCCGGCTGGTTTTCCTGCTTTCCTGTCCAGCTCGCGCAGCCACGCCAATTTATCGGCGATCTTGCTTTCCAGGCCGCGCGGCACGGGCTGGTACCAGCCCGGTTCGTCCATGCCGTCCGGGAAATAGGTTTCGCCGGCCGCGTAAGCATCAGGCTCGTCGTGTGCATAGCGGTAAGCGTGGCCGTAACCGAGTTCCTTCATCAGTTTCGTCGGCGCATTGCGCAAGTGCACGGGCACTTCCTTGGATTTATCTTTCTTCACAAACGCCATGGCCGTATTGAAGGCGTTGTAGCCGGCATTGCTTTTCGCGGCAATCGCCAGGTAAATCACGGCCTGGCCCAAGGCCAGCTCGCCTTCGGGTGAACCCAGGCGTTCATAGGTTGCCGCCGCGTCGTTGGCCATGGTCAAGGCGCGGGGGTCGGCCAGGCCGATGTCTTCCCAGGCCATGCGCACGATGCGCCGCGACAGGTAGCGCGGGTCGGCGCCGCCATCAATCATGCGGCAAAACCAGTACAGGGCCGCGTCCGGGTTCGAACCCCGCACGGATTTATGCAGTGCGGAAATCTGGTCATAGAAATTGTCGCCACCCTTGTCGAAGCGGCGCGAATTGAGGGTCAGCGCATTGTCGACGAAGGCCGCATCGATTGTCGTCGTGCCCGTCGAGCTGGCGGCCGTCTCGGCCTGCTCCAGCAAGTTCAGGAAGCGCCGCGCATCGCCGTCCGCGTAGCCGATCAGGGTATCGGCAGCCGCCTCGTCAAAGCTCAGGTGCGTCAGTGCCGTCGACTGCGCCTTGGCCAGCAACAGCTTCATCTCGTCTTCGCTGAGCGATTTCAATACATACACTTGCGCGCGCGACAGCAGCGCCGAATTGACTTCGAAGCTGGGGTTTTCCGTCGTCGCGCCGATAAACGTCACCAGACCTGATTCGACAAACGGCAACAAGGCATCCTGTTGCGATTTGTTGAACCTGTGTATCTCGTCGACGAACAACAAGGTGTGCTTGCCGAACTGGTCTAGGCTGTGGCGGGCCTGGTCCATGGCGGCGCGGATATCTTTCACGCCGGCAAACACGGCCGACAAAGCGATGAATTCGCTGTCGAAGGCGTTCGCCATCAAACGCGCCAGGGTGGTCTTGCCCACGCCGGGCGGCCCCCACAAGATCATCGAATGGGCCTTGCCCGCCTCGAATGCCAGGCGCAGCGGCTTGCCCACGCCCAGCAGATGCGTCTGGCCAATGACTTCGTTGAGGGTAGCAGGCCGCAAGGCTTCGGCCAGCGGCTGGCGCGGTGCGGTGGAAAAGAGATCCGCCATAATAGGTACCGGGTAAGAATGCAAAGGCCCCGCATCGCTGCGAGGCCGGTCAACAACAAGACGTCAACAATCAGTTATTAATGACGTCCGCGCCTTTAGGCATCACGAATTTGAAATGGTTCGCTGCCAGCGCCGGATTTTTCTGGAAATTCTTGAACGACAACACCGACGTCTGGCCGAACGAGTCACGCAATTCCATCGCTTCGGGCACGCCGTTGCGCAGGCCGATGGTGATTTCATCAAACGTCGTATCCTTGGCCTTCGGCGTTGCCTTCAGCCATTCCAGGCCATCGCGCGTGCCCGCCTCGGCCAGGGTGAAATTCTTTTCCAGGTCGTTGCTGCCAAACAGGATGGCCGCTGGCGAGGAACCGAGGGCGTCGCCCAGTTTCTTGACCGTCACCTGGCTCAAGTCCTTGTCGTAGATATACAGCTTGTCGCCATCGGCTTGCAGCAACTGTTCGTAAGGCTTCAGATAGGTCCAGATGAACTTGCCCGGGCGGGCGAATTCAAACGTGCCGCTGGCCGGCGTCGACACTTTCGCCTTGCCGCTGGCGTCCGCCTTCTTGACCTGGCGCTGCACGAACTCGCCCTTGGCCGACTTGGTGCCGGCGGCAAAGCTCTTGAATTGTTCCAGCGCGCTGGCCGAGGCACTTGCCGCGAACAGCAGGCTGCAGGCGATGCCGGCCGCACCCATCATCATTTTTGCTGCGAAAGTCGTGTTCTTCATTCTGTTTACCCTTGTTCAGCACTTGCCGCCGGCACCAGGATGTCCCGGTTGCCATTGGATTGCATGGTTGATACCACCCCGCTCTGCTCCATCTGCTCGAGCAGACGGGCGGCGCGGTTGTAGCCGATGCGCAAATGACGCTGCACCAGCGAAATCGAGGCGCGGCGGTTTTTCAGCACCACCGCTACCGCCTGGTCGTACAGGGCATCGGCCTCGCCGCCGCCCTCGCCCGGCGCGCCGCCTTCGGCGCCATCGCCTTCCAGGGTGCCGCCTTCGAGGATGCCCTCGATGTAATTCGGTTCGCCCTGCAGCTTCAAATGGCTGACAACGCGGTGGACTTCTTCATCGGACACAAACGCGCCATGCACGCGCATCGGCAAGCCGGTGCCGGGCGGCATGTACAACATGTCGCCCATGCCCAGCAGGGTTTCCGCACCCATCTGGTCGAGAATGGTGCGCGAGTCAATCTTTGACGACACCTGGAAGGCGATACGCGTGGGGATGTTCGCCTTGATCAAGCCCGTGATCACGTCTACAGATGGGCGCTGCGTGGCCAGAATCAAGTGCAAACCGGCGGCGCGCGCCTTTTGCGCGATACGCGCGATCAATTCCTCGACTTTTTTACCCACCACCATCATCAGATCGGCCAGCTCGTCGATGATGATGACGATGGTCGGCAGTTTATCCAGCGGCTCCGGCGAATCGGGCGTCAGGCTGAACGGATTCGGTATGTGTTCTTCGCGCTTTTTCGCGTCGGCAATCTTCGCGTTGTAGCCCGCCAGGTTGCGCACGCCCATCTTGCTCATCAGCTTGTAGCGGCGTTCCATCTCGTTTACGGCCCAGTTCAGCGCGTGGCCCGCCTGGCGCATGTCGGTGACGACGGGCGCCAGCAAGTGCGGGATGCCTTCGTAGACGGACATTTCCAGCATCTTCGGATCGATCAGGATCAGGCGCACGTCGAGCGGGTCGGATTTGTACAGCAGCGACAAAATCGTCGCATTGATGCCCACGGATTTACCGGAGCCGGTGGTACCGGCCACCAGCAAGTGGGGCATCTTGGCCAGGTCGGCCACGACGGGCTTGCCGGCAATATCCTTGCCCAGCGCAATGGTCAGGCTGGACACGCCATCGTTGTAGACCTTGGAGCCGAGGATTTCCGTCAGGCGCACGATCTGGCGTTTGCTATTCGGCAATTCCAGGGCCATATAGTTCTTGCCGGGAATGGTTTCCACCACCCGAATCGAGGTCAGGGACAGCGAACGGGCCAGGTCGCGCGCCAGGCCCACAATCTGGCTGCCCTTCACGCCCGTGGCCGGCTCGATTTCATAGCGCGTCACCACGGGACCAGGGTAAGCGGCCACTACCTTGGCATCCACGCCAAAATCGGACAATTTCTTTTCGATCAGGCGGCTCGTAAATTCCAGCGTTTCCACGGAAACCGTTTCCACCACAGGCGGCGCTTCATCGAGCAGAGACAGCGGCGGCAATTTGCCGTCACCGGGAGTTTCAAACAGATGCGCCTGGCGCTCCTTTTCCACGCGCTCCGATTTCACCACGGTCACCACCTGCGGCTCGATCTTCACGGGCGGCGCGGCCACGTGCTTTTCCACATGCTTGGCACGTTCGATGACCACCACTTCGTCGCGGCGCACGGCGGCCACTTCGCCCTGGCGGCGATCTTCGCGGTCCTGGTAGCGCAGCACGAACCAGTTGAAAACATCTTCGATGGCGCCACCGATGCGCTCGGCCACTTGCAGCCAGGACACATGGAAGAACAGGGAAAAGCCCAGGCCGAACAGCAGCAACAGCAGCAAGGTGGCGCCCGTAAAACCGAAGGCCACATGGGCCGAGTGTCCCACCAGCTGGCCCAGCACGCCGCCCGGCTCGCGCGGCAACTGCACGTGCAGGCTTTTCGCCATGCGCAGGTATTCGAGGCCCATGCTGCCGATCAGCATGATGGAGAAGCCGACGATGCGGATCAGCATCTCGACATGGTGCTCGCGCTCCACCTCTTCCTCTTCCAGCAGGAAGCGCTTACTCAGGCGGCGGTAGCCATTCCATACCGTGCGCAACAGCCAGATGCACCACCACCAGGCGGAAAAACCGAAGATATACAGCAACAAATCGGAAAAGGTCGCGCCCAGCTTGCCACCCAGGTTGGCGACCTTGTCGACATTGGTGGCATGCGACCAGCCGGGATCGAGCTTGTTGAAGCTGGCCAGTATCAGCACGAAATACAGGGCAAAGGCGGCCAGCGCGAACCAGCGCGCCTCGGACAGCAGCCGCACCAGCCGGTTGGGCAGGGGCCGGCGTTCGACCGGTTTTCGGGTGTAGCTATTTTGATTGGCCTGGGCTGGTTTAGTCATTCTGGGAAGCGCTGCAAGGTGATAAATGTTTCTGAAAGGGAATTTCCCATAATAAGGAAGTATTCTAAGCCATATATGCCCCGGACGGCCCCACGATTCGTCGCTACAGGCGGCTTGGTCTATAATCTGGGATTGCCTGCGCAAGCGCAATACGCCCTTGTTCTTCGCGCGTATGCCCCCAATTCGGATAGACCCCATTCATAGAGAAGCCTCCCATGACCACTAGCAAACACGCCCGCGTTTTGATCCTCGGCTCCGGCCCAGCCGGCTACAGCGCCGCCGTCTACGCCGCCCGCGCCAACCTGAACCCGATGCTGGTTACCGGCGTGGAACAAGGCGGTCAATTGATGACCACCACCGACGTGGAAAACTGGCCAGGCGACCCGATGGGCGTGCAAGGCCCGGACCTGATGCAGCGTTTGCTGCAACACGCCGAGCGTTTCAATACGGAAATCGTGTTTGACCACATCCACACCACCTTCCTCAACGAAAAACCGATCCGCCTGAAGGGCGACAGCCACGAATACACGTGCGACACCTTGATCATCGCCACGGGCGCGTCCGCGCAATACCTGGGCCTGCCATCGGAAGCGCAATTCATGGGCAAGGGCGTGTCCGCCTGCGCCACCTGCGATGGTTTCTTCTACCGCAACCAGGAAGTGGCCGTTGTCGGCGGCGGCAACACGGCCGTCGAGGAGGCGCTGTACCTGTCGAACATTGCCAATAAAGTTACCCTGATCCACCGCCGCGACAAGTTCCGCGCCGAAGCCATCCTGATCGACCGCCTGAATGCCAAAGTTGCCGAAGGCAAGATCGTGTTGAAATATAACCACACCCTGGACGAAGTGACGGGCAACGACAGCGGCGTGACGGGCTTGAACATCAAGTCGACCATCGACGGCAAGGTCGAAGCGCTCTCCGTGCATGGCGTGTTCATCGCCATCGGCCACAAGCCGAACACGGGCATCTTCGAAGGCCAGCTGGACATGCACAACGGCTACATCAAGACGAAAACCGGCCTGGAAGGCATGGCCACGGCCACCAGTGCGCCGGGCGTATTCGCCGCCGGCGACGTGCAAGACCATATCTACCGCCAGGCCATCACCAGCGCCGGCACGGGTTGCATGGCAGCACTGGACGCCCAGCGCTACCTGGAAGGACAGGAGTAAGCGTCGCATGGCGTCGATGAAAGACTTTGCCGACCTGAAAGCGGTCAGCAAGCAGCTCAAGGAGCAGGCGGATGCGCGCGCGCAAGCCGCAGCCGAGCGCGCGCAGCAGGTCAAGGTGCAAGCCGTGGAAAGCAATCTGTTCAAGGCCAGCATCGGCGGCGTCAAGCGCCTGCCCGAGTCGGATCGCTACGTGCCCAGCCTGCCCAAGGCAGGCGCCATGGCGGCCCAGCAGCCGGCGCGCAAGTTATCTCCGGCAGAGGACGATGCGGCCGTGCTGCGCGAGTCGCTGTCGGACTTGTTCGAGGTCGACCATTACCTGGAAAACGATCCGGCCCTGAACTACGCCCGCCCCGGCGTGGGACCGGACGTGGTCAAAAAGATGCGCAAGGGCCACTGGCCCATCCAGGACGAGCTGGACTTGCACGGTTTGCGCCGCGACGAGGCGCGCGACGGCATCGGCGCCTTTTTGAACCAGGCGACGCGGCGCAAGCTGCGTTGCGTGCGCGTGATCCATGGCAAGGGTTTTGGCTCGAAAGGCCAGGAACCCGTCTTGAAATCGATGGTGCACAGCTGGCTCGTGCAAAAGGATGAAGTCATCGCCTTTTGCCAGGCGCGCCGCTCCGAAGGCGGCGATGGCGCGCTGGTGGTATTGCTTTCTTCCGCGCTGCAGCCCATACGCTAAGATTAGCAGCAAGAACACGCTCAGTAACAAGTTACACCCGGCGCACGGCCCCGTTTGTCACCATTCGGGGCCGTGTCATGTTAACCTATGACAATTATTTCCTGCTCAAGCGCGCCCCCCATGATGCCACCCCAATTGCCGCCTGGCTCGCTGATCAAGTTCATTGAGGTCATCGCCATCCTGGTGGGCGCGTTTTCCGGTTTCATCGAAGCGCGACGCAAGCGCATGGACCTCGTCGGCGTGTTCGTCGTGGCCTTCATCACGGCGTTTGGCGGCGGCACCCTGCGCGACATCCTGCTCGACAAGCGGCCCTTGTTCTGGGTCTCGCACCAGGAATACGCGATTCTCATCTTCGTACTGGCCCTGACGGCCGCACCCCTGATCCAGCATTTGCGGCAGATCGTCTCGGAACGCCTGATCGTCATCGCCGACGCCATCGGCCTGGGCATGTTCGCCATCGCAGGCGTGGCCGAAGCGATGCGCGCCGGCATGCCGATCTTCATCGCCTCGATGATGGGGGTGATTACGGGGATTTTTGGCGGCGTGATGCGCGACATCGTCTGCAATGAAGTGCCGATGGTGTTTCGCGACGGCAAACCGTACGCCATCTGCGCGTTTTTCGGCTGCTGGGCCTACCTGCTGCAGATGCATTTCGGCGCCGAGCACGACTTCGCGCTATGGACCAGCGCCAGCGGTATCACGATGATGCGCCTGATCTGCTGGAAATTCGATATGCGCCTGGGGCGCTAAACAATAGCTGCATAGCGCCTGCCAGAAGCGTAGCGAGCGGCAGCGATTTGTGGCTGAGAAGCGCAGCTGTGCTGGAGCACAGCGAGCATCGCAGGCCGCAAAGCGCGACGCGCAGTAGCTTATGGCTGGTGCTATCTATACTGCGTCAGGACCGGTCTCACCCGTGCGGATGCGGATCACTTGTTCCACGTCGCGCACGAAAATCTTGCCGTCGCCGATCTTGCCCGTGCGGGCTGCCTTGATGATGGCGTCAACCACCAGTTCCGACACGCTGTCATCCACCACCACTTCGACTTTAACCTTCGGCAAGAAGTCGACCACGTACTCGGCGCCACGGTACAGCTCGGTATGGCCCTTCTGGCGGCCAAAGCCCTTCACTTCCGTCACGGTCAAGCCCGTCACGTTCACATCGGCCAGGGCTTCGCGCACTTCGTCGAGCTTGAATGGTTTGATGATGGCTGTAATCTGCTTCATGGCTACTCCTTAACATTGTTGGATTGTGGACAGATGGCTGCTTATTCGTAAAACTTCGACGTGATGGGGTAGCGCCAGTCGCGGCCGAAGCCACGGTGCGTGACGCGGATGCCCACCGGCGACTGGCGCCGCTTGTATTCATTGATCTTGATCAGGCGCGTGACCCGGGCCACGTCGGCCGGCGGGTAGCCAGCCTCGATAATGTCGGCGATCGGCCGGTTTTCTTCCATGTACAGTTGCATGATGCCGTCAAGTACGTCGTATGGCGGCAGCGAATCCTGGTCCAGCTGGTCGGCGCGCAACTCGGCCGACGGTCCGCGCGTCAGGATGCGCTCGGGTATCACGCTTGAGATGCTGTTGCGCCAGGCGCACAGACGGTACACGAGCGTCTTG
>NZ_LT607655.1:276305-292257 GCF_900095265.1 Janthinobacterium sp. UMAB-56
CCGCCCGCCATGTCCCCGTACAGGGTGCAATAACCGACGGCCATCTCGCTCTTGTTACCGGTCGTCAATACAATGCTGCCATGCTTGTTCGACAGGGCCATCAGCAAAGTGCCGCGGATGCGCGCCTGGATGTTCTCTTCCGTCGCGTCTTCCGCCAGTCCGGCGAATTCGTCAGCCAGGGTGGCGCGGAAGGCGTCGAAAGTTTGCTTGATCGGGATTTCATCGTAGCGCACATCGAGGCGTTTTACCATGTCGCGCGAATCGATCCACGAGATATCGGCCGTAAATTGCGACGGCATCATCACGGCACGCACCTTGTCGGCGCCCAGCGCATCGACGGCAATGGCCAGCGTCAGGGCGGAATCGACGCCGCCCGACATGCCGATCAGCACGCCAGGGAAACCGTTCTTGCCTATGTAGTCGCGCACGCCCAGCACCAGCGCCTGGTACACCTGCGCTTCCGTCGTCAACGGCGCGGCCAGCGCCTGCGGCACGGGCGTCGCACCGTCGAACTCGACCAGCTGCAAGTCTTCCTCGAAATGGCGCAGCTGGGCGCAAATCGTGCCGGCCGCATCCATGACAAACGAGTCGCCATCGAAAATCAGCTCATCCTGGCCACCGACGAGGTTAGCGTAGACCAGGGCCAGGCCTTGCGCACTGACATGCTTGCGCATGGTTTCATAACGCAAATGCTGCTTGTTCATGTGATACGGCGAGCCGTTCGGCACCAGCAATACCTGCGCACCGGCCGCGCGGGCGCGCATGGGCGCGTGCTCGAACCACGTGTCTTCGCAGATATTGATGCCGAAACGCACTCCCTTCACGCCAAACACGAAGGCCTGGTCCGACGACATGAAATAACGCTTTTCATCGAACACGGTCGTGTTCGGCAAGTCGTGCTTGCGGTAGGTACCCAGCACTTCGCCGTTCAGCAGCACGGAGGCGGCATTGTGGCGCACGCCCTTCTCGTCTTGCAGGGGCAAGCCCACCACCACGTGCAAATCCTTGAACTGGGCCAGGTCGGCAGCCAGTCCGGCAAACGCTTCCTGCGTTTTTGCGTAGAATGCATTGCGCAGCAATAAGTCTTCGGGCGGATAGCCGACCAGCGACAGTTCCGGCGTGAGCACGATATCGGCGCCCGCTTCAAAGGCGCGACGGGAAAGGTCGAAGATCTTGGCACGGTTACCGGCCAGATCGCCGACCGTACTATTCATTTGAGCAATTGCGACTTTGACTGTCATGATGATGATGGATATTTCGTTCTATTAAACAAGACAGGGGCGCGCAAGCCGACGGTGGCGCCCCGAGAGTGATGAATGCACACTACAACAATGAATTATCGCACGGCTATCGTCACTACCCTGGCTGAAATTGGCGAAACGGCCTGGTCTGAACTGCTGGCCAGCCAGGCGGACACCAATCCCTTCCTCTCCTATGCCTTCCTGCACGCGCTGCATGAGTCCGGCTGCGCCAGTGCAGAGACGGGCTGGCAGCCGAATTACCTGGTGCTGTGGCAAGGCGAGACCCTGGCCGCCGCCCTGCCCTTGTACCTGAAGATGCACTCGTATGGCGAATACGTGTTCGACTGGGCCTGGGCCGACGCCTATCAGCAGCATGGCCTCGAATATTACCCGAAACTGTTGTCCGCGATACCGTTTACGCCCGTCAGCGGCACGCGCTTGCTGGCCCGCGATGGCGAGGCGCGCGCCGCCCTGCTGGCCTTCCTGCAAGCGCAGCAGCAAGCCAGCGAGGTCTCTTCCTGCCACATCCTGTTCCCGCCGGAAAGCGAGGCGCGCCAACTGGCGCAAGCCGGCTACCTGATGCGTAGTGGCGTGCAGTTTCACTGGCTCAATCCCGGCTACACGCATTTCGAGCAATTCCTCGCCACCCTGGAACACAAGAAGCGCAAGAATATCCGCGCCGAGCGGCGCAAGGTGCAGGAAGCGGGCGTGACGCTGCGCCAGGTGCGGGGCAGCAACGCCACGCAGGCCGACTGGAAACTGTTCCACCGCTGCTACAGCAATACCTATGCAGAACACCGTTCGTCACCCTATTTGTCGCTGGAGTTCTTCCTGCGCATCGGCGCCAGCATGCCGCAGAACATTTTATTGGTGATCGCCGAGCGCGAAGGCCGGGCCATTGCCGCCTCGCTGCTGATCCACACGGCCGACACCCTGTACGGCCGCTACTGGGGCGCGCTTGAGCACGTTCCCTGCCTGCATTTCGAGACGGCGTATTACCAGCCGCTGGAGTTTTGCATCGCCAACGGCATCACCACCTTCGAGGGCGGCGCACAGGGCGAGCACAAGATGGCGCGGGGCTTCCTGCCGCAAAAGACCTGGTCCGCCCACTGGCTGGCGCACCCGGCCTTTGCCGACGCCGTGCAGCGCTTCCTCGAACGCGAACGGGGCGGCATCGATGCCTACCTCGATGAATTGAACGAACACAGTCCGTTTCGCGCATAAAAAAACGCTCCCGGCCATGGCTGGCGGGGAGCGTTTTTCAAGTGGGTGTTCTTATGCTTTGGCGGCATCTGCCTTGAACGCGGCGACGCCGTTCAAGATTTCTTCCTTGGCCACTTCAGGACCATACCAGCCGTCGATCTTGACCCATTTGCCTTTTTCCAGATCTTTGTAGTGCTCAAAGAAATGCTGGATCTGGCGCAAGCGCAGTTCGTTCAAGTCTTCCGGCTTTTGCCAGTGGCTGTAGATCGACAGGACCTTGTCGACTGGCACGGCCAGCACTTTCGCGTCTTCGCCCGACTCGTCGGTCATTTTCAGCACGCCGATAGGACGGCAGCGCACGACCACGCCCGGGATCAGCGGGAACGGGGTGATGACCAGCACGTCAACCGGGTCGCCGTCCGGCGACAGGGTGTTCGGCACGTAGCCGTAGTTGCACGGGTAATGCATGGCGGTACCCATGAAGCGATCGACGAAGATCGCGCCGCTTTCCTTGTCGACTTCGTACTTGATCGGATCGGCATTCATCGGGATTTCGATGACGACGTTGAAATCGTTCGGCAGGTCGCGGCCGGAAGAGACGTTATTCAAACTCATGGGGTTCCTCATTAGCGGATGGTGTTTTAACCGCGCAATTATAGCGAAGTACAGGCAGCTTGTGCGATGCAGCAGCGGCGCGCCGGCGTTTTGCACGCCATGCGAACAACAGTGGCATGCAGGGCCCGTCGGCACGCGCAGCCTGCCACCGAGAAAATAAACAGACCATCGATAATAATAAGTACAAACACCTAAGTAATACTACCGGCACTCTTATTTAATACCTCTACATTATCTGGCTATTTCCATTTCAATATCACCATTCCATAAACTTGGTTATACTGATCGGAATTGCATTTTTTGCAGTCAATTATAACAACAGCTTGATTGTCTTTCACTGCGCGATACATCGGCATCGTTGCGCGAGCGTTTCAACATGCCCTGCTTGCCACCTCTCCAGCCCGACAAACTCCTCATCCAGCATAAACTGTGCCATTATTTGCAGAATTTATTTGATTCAAATGGCGACCCTGCCAAAAAATGGCACAAGCAGAAGACATTCATCAATTCTGATAAACTGTAACATTCTTGTGATTCCAAACTTTGTATATTCTGCAATCGACGCCTTCCCTGAATTCAATATGGCGCATCACGCGCCACCGATAAATCCTTGCAAAAAGGAATATGATGATTCCCTCCTTCCGGCCCGGGCCTTTATTAAAGGTCACCGGCGTTATTTTCATTCTGTTTGGCCTCGCCCTGCTGGGCGGCGGCATCTGGCTGGCCACGCTCGGCGGCTCCTGGTACTACTTGCTGGCCGGCATAGGCATGCTCGTCGCCGGTGCCCTGGTGTTCCAGGGCAGGCGCAGCGCGCAGCCTTGCGTGGCACTGCTGCTGATCGCCACCCTCATCTGGTCCGTCATTGAAGTGAAATTCGACTGGTGGCAGTTGCTGCCGCGCCTAGATATCTGGTTTGCAGCCGCCGTCTGGCTGCTGCTGCCCTTCGTCAGCCGCCGCCTGGCCCCGCCTGCCGCAGCGAAACAGCCGCAAGTGGGAAGGACGGCCTTGAGCGCCGCCGTGGCCCTGACCGTCATCGCCGGCGTCATCGCCCTGTTCCAGGACTATCATGACCTGCATGGCGACGTGCCAGCCGAAAACATGGCCGCCACCGCTACCGGCGACCTGGCGCCCGGCGTCGAACCCAACGACTGGTCCGCGTATGGCCGCTCCGGCTATGGCGACCGCTATGCCCCGGCTGCGCAAATCACCCCGGCCAACATTTCCGGCCTGAAAGAAGCCTGGACTTACCATACGGGCGACTTCAAGGGCCCGAACGACCCGGGCGAGATTGCCAACGAAGTCACGCCGCTGAAGGTCAATGACATGCTCTACCTGTGCACGCCGCACAATATCGTCATCGCCCTGAACCCGGACACGGGCAAGGAAATCTGGCGCCACGATCCGAAGATCAACCGCGATGCGGCCAGCTACCAGCACATGATCTGCCGTGGCGTGGCCTACTGGGACGTCAACGCGGGCCGCGCCAAGAATAATCCCGCCCCCGAAGCGGCCAGCATGGAATGCCCGCGCCGCATCCTGGCGCCGACCATGGATGGCACCATGATCGCCGTCAATGCCGATACGGGCGAGTCGTGCAAAACCTTTGGCGACAACGGCGTCGTCAACCTGTATAAAAACATGGCCATGATCAAGCGCGGTTTCCTGATGCCGACTTCGCCGCCAGCCGTGGCGCAAAACGTGGCCGTGATCGCCGCCAGCGTGACGGACAACCATTCGACGGAAGAACCGTCGGGCGTGATCCGCGGCTACGATCCCGTCACGGGCAAGCTGATGTGGAACTGGGACCCGGCCACGCCGGAAGATACCAAGCCCTTCCCTGAAGGCAAGCACTACACCAACAACTCGCCCAATTCGTGGGGCGTGGCCAGCATCGATGAAAAGCTGGGCATGGTCTACATTCCGATGGGCAATGAAACCCCCGATACCTGGGGCGGCAAGCGCAACAAGAATGGCGAGAAATTCAACAGCGCCATCGTCGCGCTGGACCTGGCCAGCGGCAAAGTGCGCTGGGTGTACCAGACCGTGCACCACGATATCTGGGACATGGATATCGGCGGCCAACCTTCGCTGGTCGACATCGACACGCCGAAAGGCAAGGTCCCTTCCGTGGTGGCGACGACAAAACGGGGCGATATCTATGTGATCGACCGCCGCGATGGCAGCCTGGTCGTGCCGGCGCCGGAAAAACCCGTACCGACGAGCAATCCTGCCGCTGGCGACACCTTGTCGCCCACGCAGCCCTTCTCGGCCCTGACGTTCTTGCCAGAACGCAATATCAGCGAAGCGGACATGTGGGGCACGACGCCGTTCGACCAACTCGCTTGCCGCATCATCTTCAAGGAACGCCGCTATGAAGGCCCGTTCACGCCGCAAACGGCTGGCAACGGTGCCGTCATCTCGCCGGGCCCGCTGGGCATCTTCGAATGGGGTGGCGCGGCCATCGACCCCGTGCGCCAGTTGTTGATTGTCAATCCCGACTACATGGGTTTCCTGGAAAAACTCGTGCCGCGCGCCGAAACGACGGCCAAGGGCGGTACGGGCGGAGAAATGGGCTTGCAACCGCAGACGGGCGTACCGTTCGCCGTGGAAATCAAGGCCTTTTTGTCACCGCTGGGCTTCCCATGCCAGGCACCGCCGTGGGGCTATGTAGCCGCCGTCGACCTGCGCACCATGAAAAAAGTGTGGATGCACAAGAACGGCACCACGCGCGACAGCGGTCCCGTGCCGATTCCCCTGCCACTGGGCGTGCCCAGCCTGGGCGGCATGGTCACCACGGGTGGCGGCGTGACCTTCCTCAGCAGCACGCTCGACTATTACATCCGCGGCTACGATGTCAGCAACGGCAAGGTCATCTGGAAAGCCCGCCTGCCAGCCGGCGGCCAGGCTACGCCGATGAGCTATGTGTCGAACAAGTCGGGACGCCAGTTCGTCGTCGTCATGGCCGGCGGCCACGGTTCGCTGGGCACCAAGATGAGCGACACACTGGTCGCGTATGCCTTGCCGGAAGGCACTGCGGTACCGAAGAAGTAAAGGTCGAAGAAGTAAATTAGCAAGATAGCAGCGCAAAAAAAGCCGTTCAGTCTGCACTGAACGGCTTTTTTACGTCTGCGAGTCGCTTACAGGATGGTGGCCAAGGCACATTGCCGGTAATGCGCGGCGGCCTGTTCAGTTTGCTGCAAGGCATCGTGCATCTGCGCCAGCTTCAGGTGGGCGTCGCGCACCATTTGCGGCTCGCTCGCGTCGGACAAAGCTTGCTCCAGGTGGCGCTGGGCCTTGCCCCACAGTTTTTGCTTGAGGCACAAGGTGCCCAGGGTCAACGCCAGTTCCGCATCCAGCGGACGCTGTTTCATCCATTGCTCGCAATGTTCGATCTGCAGCAGCAGCGCCGGCGTGCCGCTCGGGGCCGCCGCTTCGCGGTAGGCGCGCACGACGCGCTCGTCCCAGTCGGCGGCCAGCGACTCTTCGCACACGAGGCGCGCTTCATCATGCAAGCTGCGCGCATTCAGGGCCGTGGCGGCGCGGCAGGCGATATACGGCTTGACCCGGTCCGCGCTCGGCACGGTGGACCACACGCGCATCAAGGATTCGGCGTCATGCGAGGGGTCAGACAGCAAATGGTCGTAGGCCAGTTCGCGCAGGCGCGACGACAGGGCCGGATGCAGGGCGCGGTGCTTGTCGAGCGAACGCACGAGGCGCAGCACTTCAGGCCAGTTCTTCGCCTGCTGCTCGGCCTTGAGCGACCATTGCAGCGCGTGGATATGGCGCGTGCCGCTGGCGTTCAGTTCGCGCACGGCGGCCAGGGCCGCTTCCGGCTGGTGGTCGTCGACCAGCAATTCCGTCACCGTCATCAGGCGCGCCGTCTTCAGGCTGGCATCGCCTTCGACGCGGGCCAGCCAGCTGTCGCGGCGCTCGGACTGGCGCATGCGGTGCGCGGCGCGCGCGCCGATCAGCGCGGCCAGGCCGGCGTTTTCGTCCAGCTCGGCGGCGCGCAAGGCGGCCTTCTCGGCATGGCCGAAACGGCCTTCAAACAGGGCTTTCAAGGCTTCGCGCAAACCCTTGTTGCCATCGCGCTCACGCTTGCGCTGGCGGTAGGCTGCCACTTGCGCCGGCATGCGCACGGTGGCGCGCACGGCGCGCACCAGCAGGTACAGCAGCACGAACAGCAACACCTGCAGCAGCAGGAAGAAGTTCAGCGACAAATCGATGCGGTAAGGCGGATAGAACAGCACCACGTTGCCGGGATTGAAACGGGCCGTCACGGCGATACCGATCGCCGCAGCCATCAGGGCGAGTAACCAGAGAAATAGACGCATGGGCTCAGGACTTCGCTTTGTAGTTGCGCACAGCCGTCAGGCTGTCGGACAAGGTTGGCATTTCGATGGCCAGGTTGCTGCCCTGCACCTGGCGCAGCAGGGCTTGCGCCGTCTGCGTGCTCTTGGCGCGGGTATCGAAATACTTGGCCAGCGCATCCTGGGCAGCAATCAAGTCGTTACGGAACGCCGTTTCATTGCGCGACAACAAGGCCATGCGGGCATTGAGCAGGCGCAGCTTGACGTTTTCACGCAAGAAATACGCTTGCGTCGGCGACAGCATCAGCGCTTCCGGCGTATCGACGCGGCGGATGCGTATCAATTGACGCACGTCAGCCCACATGTCGCCACTCCAGGTATCCCAGCCGGCGCGCACTTTTTGCAGCAGTGGCTCAGGCGCCGGCGGCCCCACCAGCTTGCCGCTGGCATCGCGCACCGGCTTGGCCCCGGCCTTGCCCGGTTTTTCCGGCGCGGCCGGCAAGGCCGGCGTTTCGTCGGACAGCATCGGCAGGGAGTCCATCTGGGCGATCACGGCATCGAGGCGCAGGGCCACGCCCGTCGAATCGACGCTCGGCAGGGCCTTGAGTTTTTCCATGTCGCGCCCGATGGCGCGGCGGATGGTGATGAATTGCGGCTTGTCCGAGCGCGACAGGCTGCGGTCGGCGTTTTGCAGGGCGATCAGCGCACCTGGCACGTTGCCGGCCAGTTGCAGCTGCTGGCTGGCCGTCGACAGCACTTGCTCGATTTCCGTCAGCGCCCATTCGTCGCGGTTCTTCGACAAGTCGTTGTACAGTTGTTCCAGGGCCAGCTGCTGGCTTTGTGTTTCGCTCTGGCGGTTTTCCAGCGCGCCCACCTTGATTTGCAGCTCTTTCGTGCCTTCCTGCACGTTGCGCGCCAGCACGCCCGTTTCGGCATTACTGACATCGCCCTTTTGCAGGCGCTTGGCGACTTCTTCGCGCAGGTTGCGGATCTGCTTGCTGGTCGACCAGCTTTGCGCAGCCAGCAGCACGGCCAGCACGATGACGGCGATGCTCATGGGCTTTTGCAGCTGTTCGAGCAAGCTCGGCGCGCGGCCAGCGGGTTGGTCGGCCGCCTGCGGCGCCGTCTTCACGGCGCCGCCAGGCGTTGCATTCGGTTCGGAGAGTGTAGGCATTTCGTTCATGGTCGTGATTGTAACGCGGCGAGCACTCCTGCGTCGCCTGATCCTGTCAAGGTGACACGGGCAAAACCCAGGGCCGCCGCCGTTTGTGCAATACGGGCGTGCGGGACGATCAGATGCTGCTGTTGCATTTTTGCAACAACTATCTTTTGATCATCCAATTCCTCGAGCAGCGCCAGCAAACCGCGCAGCGCTTCCGAGCTGGTGATGATCCAGTCATTATTATGCTGCAACAGCTTTTCCAGGGTCGCCCGCAAGGCCGGCGTCAGTTCTGGCACCTTGCGCCGGTAGGCCGTGACGAACTCGACTTCGGCGCCGGCGGCGCGCAAGCCGTCGGCCAGGTGATCGCGTCCGCCATCGCCGCGCACGATCAGCACGCGCTTGCCGCGCAGGGCCGGCAAGTCCAGCGCCAGCAACAAATGCTCGGAATCGCTGCGCGCCATGTCAAACGGACTGGTGATGCTGGCGTTCGCCTCCGTGACGCCGTGCGCCCCCAATGCCAGGCGGCTGCCTTCGCCCACCACGGCCAGTGGCACGCCCGACGGCCAGGCGGGCAAGTGCGCAAAGACGCAATCGATGGCGTTCGGCGAGACGAACGCTACCAGGTCATATTCGCGCAGGCGCGCCAGCACGGCCTGCAACTGCGCGCACTCCTCTTCGCCGTCCAGCGCGTGGATTTCCAGCAGCGGCAATCGTGTCACGGGCAAGCCCAGCGCCGCGATCCTGGCGGCTAGCGGCCCCGCCTGCGCCGCAGGCCGCGTGATCACCACGCTGTCAGGCATGTGGCGCCAGGCCTTCATGCTGGTCTGGCGTGACGGCACACGAGGCGAGGATGCCGGCGGCGTCCTGACCGCGCAGCAATTCGGCCACTTGCTCGCCCAGCTGTTCCGGCGCGCTGGCCGGGCCGCTCACATCGGCGCTGGCCATGCGCGCGCCGTCCGGCGTGGCGACCATGGCGCGCAAACGCATCTGTTCGCCCTCGACTGTGGCAAAGGCGGCCAGCGGTATCTGGCAACTGCCGCCGAAGATCTTCGATACCTTGCGCTCGGCCGTGACGGCTTGCGCCGTGGCCGTGTGGTTCAGCGGCGCCAGCAGGCGCACCAGGTCGGCGCCGTCCACGCGCCCGCTGCGGATTTCGATCGCCATGGCGCCCTGGCCGGCGGCCGGCAGGCTGTCTTCCGGCGCCAGCACGGCGCGGATGCGCGACGCCAGGCCCAGGCGCTTCAGGCCGGCGGCGGCCAGGATGATGGCGGCGTAGTCGCCACGGTCGAGCTTACCCAAACGCGTATCGAGGTTGCCGCGCAGGGGCAGTATCGTCAGGTGCGGATAGCGCGCGGCGATCAGCGACTGGCGGCGCAGGCTGCTGGTGCCGACGACGGCGCCATGCGGCAACTCGGCCAGGCTGGCGTAATCGTTCGACACAAACGCGTCTCGCGGGTCTTCGCGTTCGAGGATGGCGGCCAAGGCAAAGCCCTCCGGCAACTCCATCGGCACGTCTTTCAGCGAATGCACGGCCAGGTCGGCGCGGCCTTCTTCCATCGCCACTTCCAGTTCCTTGACGAACAGGCCCTTGCCGCCTACCTTGGACAGGGCGCGGTCCAGAATCTGGTCACCGCGTGTGGTCATGCCGAGAATTTCAACGCTACACTGTGGATACAGGGCGGCAAGGCGCGCACGCACGTGTTCAGCCTGCCACATGGCAAGACGGCTCTCGCGCGTGGCGATCACCAGGCGGGCGGGAATCGTCGGCGTCAATTCATTCGGGGTCAATTCGGATGCTTTCAAAACAAGGTTCTTTCGCTGTCGTTGTCGTTTATCGTTGCCATTTCGCCCGGCGCGATACCGATATGTATCGAAATCGCGCCTGGCGTCGCTATAATCGTTATCCCTTTGCCTATACGGCCAAGTCAGGCTAGCGTCCATGTTCAAGACCACAAATTTTATCATGCGCCCCTCCCCCTCTGCGGCCAAACGCCCGGTGCGATCCCCATTCCCTTGCTTTTACACTTACTTTGGTTCTTTATTATGCTCAATGACGCAGTAGCACCAGAAATAGTCCCGGTGGCCGGCTCCGACAAGGACGCGCCGCTGAAAGAAGATATCCGCCTGTTGGGCCGCCTGCTGGGCGACGTGCTGCGCGAACAGGAAGGCGACGCCGTCTTCCATGTGGTGGAAACCATACGCCAGACGTCCGTGCGCTTCCGCCGCGAAGCGGACGCGGGCGCAGCCCTGGAACTCGACGCCATGCTGAAAGAACTGAGCCGCGAACAGACGATTTCCGTGGTGCGGGCCTTTTCCTACTTTTCGCACCTCGCCAACATTGCGGAAGATCAACACCACATCCGCCGCCGCCGCGCCCACCTGCTGGCCGGCTCGCCCGCGCAAAAGGGCAGCGTCAGCTACGCACTGAAAAAACTGCGCGCCGCCGGCGTGCCGCGCAAGACCGTCGACACCTTCTTCCAGGACGCCCTGATCGCCCCCGTGCTGACGGCCCACCCGACGGAAGTGCAGCGCAAGAGCATCCTCGACGCCGAGCACGACATCGCCCGCCTGCTGGCCGAGCGCGACCTGCCGCAGACGCCAAAAGAGCGGCAAGCCAATATGCAGCTGCTGCGCTCGCGCGTGGCCACCCTGTGGCAGACGCGCATGCTGCGCTACTCGAAGCTGACGGTGGCCGACGAGATCGAAAACGCCCTGTCCTACTACCGCATCACCTTCCTGCGCGAACTGCCGGGCCTGTATGACGATATCGAGGACGATATCGCCGCCGAATACCCGAACGGCGACGGCACCATCGAAGCCATCAACGCCGCCTTTGTACAGATGGGCAGCTGGATCGGCGGCGACCGCGACGGCAACCCCAACGTGAATGCGGGCACCATGCAGCACGCGCTGGCGCGCCACGCCACCACCATCCTCGACTTTTACCTCGACGAAGTGCATGCGCTGGGTGCGGAATTATCCGTCTCGACCCTGATGGTGGGCGTGAGTGTCGAATTGCAGGCACTGGCAGACCAGTCGCCGGACGCTTCGCCGCACCGCAGCGACGAACCCTACCGCCGTGCCCTGATCGGCATCTACGCGCGCCTGGCTGCCACCGCCCGCGCCCTGGGCGCCACCAACATCCTGCGCAAGGAAGTCGGTCCGGCCGCCGCCTATGCCGACGCGACCGCGTTTGTCGCCGACTTGCGCACCATCGTCGCCTCGCTCGAATCGCACCACGGCGCGGCTCTGGTGCGCCCGCGCCTGGCCTCCCTGACGCGCGCGGCCGACATCTTCGGCTTTCATCTGGCCTCGCTCGACATGCGCCAGACTTCGGACGTGCACGAAAGAGTGCTGGCCGACCTGTTCGCGCAAAGCGGCGTAGCGGCCGACTATGCCTCCCTGTCCGAGGAAGACAAGCAGGCGCTGCTGCTCAATGAACTGGCCCAGCCGCGCCTCTTGTACTCGCCCTATATCCGCTACACCGCCGAGACCGATTCCGAACTGGCGATTTTGCGCGCCGCGCGCGACATTCGCCAGCGCTACGGCGCGCGGGCTATCCGCAACTACATCATTTCGCACACGGAAACCGTGTCCGACTTGCTGGAAGTGTTGCTGCTGCAAAAGGAAACGGGCTTGCTGCGCACCGACTGGCTAGCGGGCGACAGCAGCTGCGAACTGATGGTCATTCCCCTGTTCGAGACGATACCCGACCTGCAGCGCGCAGCCGGCATCATGAGCCAGGTGATGGCCTTGCCCTTGGTCAAGCAATTGATCGCCAAGCAAGGACAGTTGCAAGAGGTCATGCTTGGCTATTCCGATTCGAACAAGGATGGCGGCTTCCTTACCTCGAACTGGGAATTGTACAAGGCGGAACTGGCGCTGGTCGCCGACTTCCAGAAGGCCGGCGTCAAGCTGCGCCTGTTCCACGGCCGTGGCGGCACGGTAGGCCGTGGCGGCGGACCCAGCTACGAAGGCATCCTGGCCCAGCCGCCTGGCACCGTCAACGGCCAGATCCGCCTGACGGAACAGGGCGAGATCATCGCCTCGAAGTTTTCCAACGCGGAAATCGGCCGGCGCAACCTGGAATTGCTGGTAGCGGCCACCCTGGAAGCGAGCCTGGCACCGCAGGCCGCCAGTCCCGCGCACGCTAGCCGGCTGGCGCGCTTCGAAACCGTGATGGCGGAACTGTCGGACCTCGCCTACCACGCCTACCGCCACCTCGTGTATGAAACACCGGGCTTCACCGAGTATTTCTTCTCGGCCACACCGATTGCGGAAATCGCCGAACTGAACCTCGGTTCGCGCCCCGCCTCGCGCAAGGCCAACCAGCGCATCGAAGACTTGCGCGCCATTCCCTGGGGCTTTTCCTGGGGCCAGTGCCGCTTGCTGCTGCCTGGCTGGTTCGGTTTCGGCAGCGCCATCACGGCCTGGATCAAGCAGGCCGAAGGCGCGGCGCAAGATGAAAGGATCGCCACCCTGCGTGCCATGCACAGCGAGTGGCCATTCTTTGCCACCTTGCTGTCGAACATGGACATGGTGCTGGCCAAGACGGACCTGGCAATTGCCTCGCGCTATGCGGAACTGGTGACGGAGCAGGACTTGCGCGAACGCATCTACAAGCGCATCACGGACGAACATGAGAACACCGTGCGCTGCCTGGAGCTGATCACCGGCAATACGCAGCGCCTGACAGGCAATCCGCTGCTGGCCCGCTCGATCCAGAACCGCTTCGCGTATCTCGATCCGCTGAACCACTTGCAGGTGGAATTAATCAAGCGCAACCGCGCCCTGTCGGCGGAAAGCAAGATCGACGAGCGCGTGCACCGCGGCATCCATCTGTCGATCAACGGCGTGGCGGCGGGCTTGCGCAACACGGGCTGACAAGGCCAGGCTAATCTTGGCAGGCAGGGGCCGGCACCGCAAGGGCCGGCCCTTTTGCTTGCTCAATGGCAAAATATTCTCAATAAAGCAACAATTGGTATTACACTATCGGCTGACACCTTCCCCACTCCGGCCCCATGCGCACCGCAGCGGCCAACCATGACGCCAGGGACGCCGATGAGCAAATGGTCGATTGAAACGCTGGGTACGGCATGCGCCGCCCTCATCCTGATCCTGCTGGGCTGGCTGGCCGGCGCAGCCTGGCCGGAACGCGACTTTTGGGAACATGTCTGGCTGGCCCTGCTGCTGGCCGCCGCCGCCGTTGCTATCGTCTGGCTGACGCGCAGGCTGCGCGCCTACCTCGCCAGCACGCGTTCGCAGCTCGACGCCAGCGCCATGCGCTACCGCGACCTGAGCGAAACGGCGCAGGACGGCATGTGGCAAACGGATGCGCAGGGCACGATATTGCATATCAACCAGCGCCTGTGCGACATGCTGGGCCTGCCGGCTGAAAAGCTGCTGGGACACAAGATGAGCGAATTCCACGATGAAGCAAGCTTGCTACGCCTGTGCCCGCTACTCCAGACGGAGAAGGATAGCTGCATGGGAGAGCTGCAATACCGGCATGGCGACGGTACAGAGCGCTGGGCGATGCTCAGCGGACGCCGCCTGTACGACCGGCACGGCACCTTGACGGGTGCACTGGTCATGGCCAGCGACATCACGCAACACAAGCGGGCCGAACACGCTTTGAGCATCGCCCATGCCGAGCTGGAAAACCGCGTGGCCCTGCGCACGGCCCAGTTGCTCGATGTCAATGTCCAGCTATCGGCGGAAATCGCCATGCGCGCGCAAACGGAAGCGGCCCTGGCGCGCAGCGAAGAGCGGTTGCAGGACATCATTTCCATGATGCCCCTGTCGCTGCACCTGAAAGATGCCGATTCGCGCGTCGTGCTGATGAACCAGGCCTGCGAACAGCAATGGGGCGTGCGCCAGCAAGACATCGCCGAGGAACAGAACGCGGGTTTCCACGCGACGGACCAGCAAGCGTTTGCCAGCCGGAAGGTGGTGATACGCGAAGAACTGGTATGGAACGCGCAGTTGCAGGAAAATCGCTTGTTGCAGACCCACAAGAAACCCGTGTTTGACGCCGACGGCCGGCCGCAGATGATCATCGCCATGGCCGTCGACATCACCGACAGCAAGCGCAACGAGGAAAACCTGCAGCGCACTCTGGCCCAGTTGCGCGAACTGAGCGACCATCAGCAAACCATCAAGGAAGAGGAAAGGCGACGCATCGCGCTCGACATTCATGACGATCTGGGCCAGAACCTGATGGTGCTGCGCATCGATGTGTCGCTGCTCCACGCGCGCACGGCCGCCTCCCACCCGCGCCTGCACCGCCACGCGCAGCGCGTGCTCGACACCATCGACGCCACCATCGGCTCGGTGCGCAGCATCATCAATGACTTGCACCCGAGCACGCTGGAGCTGGGGCTGGGCCCGGCAGCCGAATGGCTGATCCGCCAGATGGAGAGCTGCGGGACCATCCGCTACCGCCTCACTTTCGACAGTGAGGCGCCCGACCTGGGCCTGGACCAGCGCCAGACGTCGGCCATCTTCCGCGTGTTGCAGGAATCGCTGTCGAACATCGTGCGCCACGCCCAGGCCAGCGCAGTGGACGTGACGCTGGCGCAAGACGCGGACGCCGTCGTGCTGCGCATCAGCGACAACGGTATCGGCATGCAGCCGGACGACCACGGCAAGAAGGCCGCCTTCGGCCTGAAAAGCATACGCGAACGCGTCCACGCACTGGGCGGCGAACTACGCATCCAAAGCCAGGCTGGCCGGGGCACGGCGCTGGCCATCCACTTGCCGCGGCAGGCTGCCGCCCAAGCAGAGCATGGTGAAATGCAAAAATTACCAAAAACAGTAGCAAATTAAGTATGTATTTTTGATAAATGAAAGTATAGTAGGTTTTTTCTTTGAGGAAACTATCATGCCGCCACGCTCCTCCCGCCTCCCTGCCTTACTGCTCGGCCTGCTCCTGCTGGCTGCCGTCCCCACAGCCAGCGCCACCATCTATGCCGAACGCGGCTTTGGTGAAAAAGATGGCAATGGCAGCATCGCGTCCGACCTGAACCCGGCTGGCCTGGTAGCCGGCATCATCATGGAGGAAGAAGGACGACGCCGCGCCGTGACGTTTCAGCATGGCCGCATCCGCGAGCTGGGTACCCTGGGCGGCAATGAAGGCTACACCAAGGCCATCAATATGCATGGCGTGGTGGTAGGCTCGGCGCAGACCGCCACTGGCGCCTGGCATGCCTTCCGCTTTGAAGACGCGGGCGGCATGCGCGACCTGGGCACGCTGGGCGGCACCAGCAGCTATGCCACAGCCATCACGCGCGACGGCCTGGTGGCCGGCTATGCCGATACCAGCGGCGGCGACTTCCACGCCTTTGTCACGAAAGCCGACCACAGCCTGCAAGACCTGGGCACCCTGGGCGGCGCCAGCAGCTATGCCAGCGGCCTGAACA
>NZ_LT607655.1:292305-330291 GCF_900095265.1 Janthinobacterium sp. UMAB-56
ACCGCCGCGCCTTCGTCTACCGCCCCGGCGCGGGCATGCAGGAAATCGGCACCCTGCCCGGCGGGCGCATCAGCTCGGCCACCGCCATCAATGACGCCGGCCTGATCGTGGGCGCATCTGAAACGGAGAAGCGCCGCTGGCACGCGTTTGCCTGGGACGGCAAGCGCATGCTCGACCTGGGCGCCATGATCGGCCAGGGCGACAGCTACGCCACGGCCGTCAACGCTGCGGGACACGTCGTCGGCAGCGTCAACATCAACGGCTTTGAGCCGATGACCTTTGTCTACAAGGAAGGCGTAATGACGGTGCGCCGCCGCGACGATGGCCTGTACCTGACCAACAAGATCACGGACGCTGGGCTGGTGGTGGGCGCCATCTACACCGGGCATAAATTCCAGGCCTTCGCCGTCCCATCGCAAGCGGCGCCGGCACCGCCGCGCAGCAACCCATTGGACTGGCTGGTGATCACCATCCTCATCGCCGCCAGCGGCGTAGTGCTATACAAATTGCAACGCAACTATCGCCTGGGCCTGCTGGGCGCGCGTACGCGTTTCATGTAGGAAGGCATGCTACCGGCGTAAAAAAAGAGGCTTGCGCCTCTTTTTTTGTGTGCTTGCCCTACGCTTAGTTTTGCGTCAGGAAAGTTTTCAATTTATCCGAACGCGAAGGCTGGCGCAGCTTGCTCATGGCTTTCGCCTCGATCTGACGGATGCGCTCGCGCGTCACGTCGAACTGCTTGCCCACTTCTTCCAAGGTGTGATCGTTCGACATTTCCACGCCATAACGCATGCGCAGCACTTTCGCTTCGCGCGGCGTCAGGGAATCGAGTACTTCCTTGATCACGTTGCGCATCGATGCGTGCAGCGCGGCGTCGAGCGGCGCCAGGGTGGTGTTGTCTTCGATGAAGTCACCCAGTTGCGAATCGCCATCTTCGCCCATCGGCGTTTCCATGGAAATCGGCTCTTTCGCGATCTTCATGATTTCGCGCACCTTGTTTTCCGGCATTTCCATCTTGACGGCCAGGGTCGCCAGGTCCGGCTCGCTGCCCGTTTCCTGCATGATCTGGCGCGAGATGCGGTTCATCTTGTTGATCGTTTCGATCATGTGCACCGGCACGCGGATGGTGCGGGCCATGTCGGCGATCGAACGCGTGATGGCCTGGCGGATCCACCAGGTGGCGTAGGTCGAGAACTTGTAGCCGCGACGGTATTCAAACTTGTCGACGGCCTTCAGCAAGCCGATGTTGCCTTCCTGGATCAGATCAAGGAATTGCAAGCCGCGGTTGATGTATTTCTTGGCGATCGAAATCACCAGGCGCAAGTTGGCGACCGTCATTTCGCGTTTCGCGTGACGCGCGCGCTTTTCGCCGGCAGCCATCTGCTTGTTGATCTTGCGCAAGTCAGCCAATGGCAGGGCCACGCGCGCTTGCAGGTCGATCATCTTCTTTTGCAGTTCCTTGACGGCAGGCACGTTGCGGCTGAGGATGGCGCTGTACGGATACTTGCAATCGACTTCGCGGTCGACCCATTCCAGGTCGCATTCATTACCCGGGAACACCTTGATGAAGTGGGCGCGCGGCATGCCGCATTTGTTCACGCACAGTTCCAGCACGGCGCGCTCGATGTGGCGCACTTCTTCCATCTGGCCACGCAGGGTGTCGCACAGCTTTTCAACCACCTTGGCGGTAAAGCGGATGCCCAGCAATTCCTGCGAAATGGCTTCTTGCGCCTTGATGTAGGCTTTCGAGTTGTAACCCTCGGGCGCCTTGCGCATCTTCTCGTACTGCATCGCGATGACGTTGAATTTCTCCAGCGCATTTTTTTTCAGCTGGGCCAGCTGTTCGCTGGAGAAACCGGCCGCGCCGCCATTCGCGTCGCCATCTTCTTCCTCGGCTTCTTCTTCCTCTTCCTCGTCGTCACCGCTGGCGGCGGCAGGCGCGGGAGCGGCGGCTGGCGCCGGGGCATTGCTTTCGTTCAAGTCGACAAAGCCGTCGACCACTTCATCGACCTTGATTTCATCGCGCGCAATTTTTTGCGACAGCGCAACGATTTCGCCGATGGTGGTGGGGCAGGCGGAAATCGCCTGGATCATATCCTTCAGGCCGCCTTCGATGCGCTTGGCGATCTCGATCTCGCCTTCGCGCGTCAGCAGCGCCACGGCGCCCATTTCACGCATGTACATGCGTACGGGGTCGGTGGTGCGGCCAAAGTCGGAGTCGACGGTCGACAGTGCCGTGGCGGCAGCCGCTTCCACTTCATCGTCGCTGGTGACGGTGGCAACGTTATCCGTCAGCAACAAGCTTTCCGCGTCAGGGGCGCGCTCGTAGACGGCGATGCCCATGTCGTTGAAGGTGGCGATGATGCCTTCGATGGCTTCCGGATCGATGATGTTTTCAGGCAATTGGTCATTGATCTCGGCATAGGTGAGGAAGCCGCGCTCCTTGCCCATGTTGATCAAGCCCGTAATTTGCTTGCGGCGGCGTTCCAGGTCCGCTGCCGAGGCTTCCGGATCGCCCAATGCGTCTGCCAGGCCGCCCTTGGCCTTGCGGTCGCGCGCTTTCGACACGGCCTTCAATTCGGCGCGTTCGACGGCGTTCAGTGCTGCCACTTCATCGTTTTCCGGCGTGAATTCGCTTGGCTTACGACCACGGCGGCCCGGCACCTTGACGGTGGGCAGGAAGTAATTCGAGGTATCGATGGCAGCCAGGGCATCGGCGTCCGTGGTCTTGCTGACCACTTGCGCACCGGTGATGATGGTCACGGGCGCCGCTTCAGGCTTGGCGCGCACGACTTTCGAACGGGCTGCCGTCACCACTTTATTCGTGGCGGCGCTTTCGCTGACCTTGCGCGGCGCGGCCGGAGCCTTGGCGCCTGGGGCGATCTTCACGCTCGGCGTCTTGGCCGGTGCAGCATCGGCGACCTCGGCCACCTCGGCAGGGGCTTCGACAGCCGCCACTGGCGCTTCCGCAGTCGCGTCGGCCGGTGGCACGGCGGCCAGGCGCGAGCGGCTTTTCTTCACCACGGTGACGACGGTCGGCGCCGTCGTGACGGTGGCTTCCGGATTCGCTTGCGCATTATCGATGAAGTAAGATAAAGTCGTTTTTGGTACGGCAAGTGGTGCCGCGGCTGGGCGTGGCGCCTTGGCGGACAACGTTAAAGTTTTTGGCGTATTCTTCATGAGATATCTCTTAATGCGAGACCAGATGGTGTCGGCGCGAAGTGAATGATTCCACCTAAGCCTGCGAAACCGGACTCGATGGAGCGTATTGTTGCGGCTACCGTTAACGGCAGCGGCGCCTGTCTATCGAAACGTTCAAAGCCCGCGCATCCGTCAAACAGAGCGGCGGGGCCGAAGCCGGGTCAGATAAATAAGCGATGTACATTGCGGAATGAAAAAAAGCCCGTACCAGAACGGGCTTGAATCTATTGTTGTTCAGTGAAGACACAGCGGAGAGCAAGATTATGCACGAAGGCCAGTTATCTGGATAATTGATAAGCAAAATATCTGATATCAAAAATATCAATAATGATGGCCCTGCACCGCACTGCTCCTATCCCCTGCACACCTGAGCCAGACCGTCAAACACGGGGTCCAGTCATCAGCGCAAGCCGACATTATACACATTTCCCGCATTTCGCGCTTGGCACGGCCAGCCACGCGCAGGCATATCGCAACGCAAGTTGCCAAAAAAGACAATGCACTTGCCTGTGGCGCGTGCTATGCTCCCCTTTTATAGCCCAACCAATGATGTCGATGACCAGCTCCACGCCAGACCAGCAAGCCACCACTCCTGACACGCCAGTCGATGCAGCCCCAGCGGCGGCACCGGCCGCAGCGACCACGCCGGCGCCTGCCGGCCTGACCGCGCGCGCGCTGCTCAAGCAATTCCAGGAGCAATTCCCGCCGTTCCGCGATTGCCTGCCCCTGGCTATCGGTATCGACAAGCAAATCCTGGCGCGCCTGCCGGACCTGGACCGCAAGCTGATGCGCACGGCGCTGGGCATCCACACGGGTTCGCTGCGCTACCTGCGCGTGATGGAAAAAGCCAAGGTACGCTACGAACTCGACGGCACGGCCGGCGCGGAAGTGACGCAAACCCACCGCGATCACGCCACGCAAGTGTTGCAGCAACGTTTCAAGAAGGAAGCCGAGCGCAAGAAAGCCGAACGCGACGCCGCCGCCGCCGAAGAAGCGAACCGTTTGCGCCTGGAAAAACTGAATCAGCTCACCGCGAAATTCTCGCGCAAAGGCTGATCCGGTTACATGGACACAGCTGCCGCACCGCCACTGCCCCCCTATCAAGGCATTGCACTCGACCACGTCAAGCTGGTACGCACCAGCGATGACGCAAAAGCGGCCATGGCCGCCCTGCTGGCCGCGGACGCCATCGGCTTCGATACGGAATCGAAGCCGACGTTTGTGAAGGGCGAGTCCTCCACGGGACCGCATCTGATCCAGCTCGCTACCGACGACATCGCCTACCTGTTTCAGGTGGGCAGCACGTCGGCGCCGGCCCTGGCCGAACTGAAAGCCATCCTCGAATCGACCACCACCCTGAAGGTGGGCTTTGGCCTGTCCGACGACGTCAAGCGCCTGCGCAACAAGCTGGGCATTGCCCCGGCCCAGGTGCTCGACCTGTCCGTCGCCCTGCGCGGCGGCCAGCGCAACGACCTGGGCGCGAAAACGGCCGTGGCCAAATTCTTCGGCCTGCACCTGCAGAAATCGAAAAAGATCTCCACCACCAACTGGGCCACCTCGCGCCTGACGGAAAAACAGATACTGTACGCGGCCGACGATGCGCAAGTGGCCCTGCGCGTGTACCGCCGCTGGATCGCCGACGGCGGCAAAGTGGCGCCGCAAAAAGCCCCGCGCGCCAGCGCGCCGCCAGCCACACCGTCCGCACCCGCCTGAGCCGGCGCACCTTCCTGCAATATCAGCCGGAGCAAGTCCACCGGCATCAGCTGCTCGCGTCCTGCATGCAATAATTCATGGCAACAGCCGCCGCCAGCAAGGTGGCGGCTGTTGCAGTCTTATTTGACGAGCCGCAAGGTCAGGGGATAACGGTAAGTGATCCCATTGCTGGCCTTGACGGCCGCGACTATCGAGCACACCAGGTTGGCCAGCGCGACGATCCAGAACAGGAACAGACCGATCAGCACAAACGACAGGATGAAACAGGCGAAATACC
Organism: Janthinobacterium sp. UMAB-56; assembly: GCF_900095265.1. Lineage (GTDB taxonomy): Bacteria > Pseudomonadota > Gammaproteobacteria > Burkholderiales > Burkholderiaceae_D > Janthinobacterium. Next base: position 297,494 of record NZ_LT607655.1, read on the forward strand.
AGATGATCAGGGTGATCTGGAAATTCAGCGCTTCCCGGGCGTTTTCGGCCGAGAATTTATCCGCATCGTCTTTTTTGATCAAGTAAATGATCAGCGGCGCCACCCAGCTGGTGAACAGCCCGCCAACGTGGGACAGAATGGCCATCGTCGTATCTTGCGTACGACCGACTTCCGGCTGCGTGTTATCCATTGCGATTCCCATCATTAGTTATAGATACATCAATATAACAGTAATATTTCTTTTTGGAATGAAACACTTGTTTGCAGCAGGGACTTTTTTTGCATTCCATCAGGCCGCCGCCAGCGCCAGCCGCCCCAGAGTGGCGATGGCCTCTTCCAGCTGCGGGCTCCACGGGTGGCCGTAATTGAGGCGGATGCAGTGGCGAAACGCGCGCGTGGCGGAAAAAATGGGGCCGGGAGCGATGCTGATGCCGGCTGCCAGCGCGCTACGGTGCAAGGCAAGCGCATCGATGCCTGCCGGCATCTCGACCCAGACGAAATAACCGCCCTGCGGCCGCGTGACCCGCGTGCCGGGCGGAAAATGCACGGCGATGGCTTGCAGCATGGTGTTTTGCTGTGCCGCCAAGGTCAGCCGCAACTGGCGCAAATGGCGGTCGTAGCCGCCTTGCGCCAGGTAGTCGGCCAGCGCCATCTGCAGCGGTATCGGCGCCGACAGGCTGGTGGTCAGCTTCAGGCGCTCGACCTGGCGCGCGTAGCGACCCGCCGCGGCCCAGCCCAGCCGGAAGCCGGGCGCCAGAGTCTTGGAAAACGAGCTGCAATGCATGACGAGACCCGCGCTGTCATGACTTTTCGTCAGGCCGGGACGCTGCTTGCCAAAATACAGCTCGCCATACACATCATCCTCGATCAGCGGCACGCCATGGTGCGCCAGCAACGCCACCAGCGCGCGCTTCTTTTCCGGCGGCATCAGGCTGCCCAGGGGATTCTGGAAATTCGTCATCAGCCAGCACGCCTTGGGCTGGTGGCGCTGCAGCAGCTCTGCCAGCGCCACCAGGTCGACGCCGTCGCGGGGGCTGGTGGCAATTTCCACGGCCTTGAGTTCGAGCCGCTCCAGCGCCTGCAAACACGCATAGAAGCTGGGCGACTCGATCAGCACCGTGTCGCCGGGCCGCGTGACGGCTTGCAAACACAGGTTCAGCGCTTCCAGCGCGCCATTCGTGATGACGATGTCGTCGCTGGAGACGGGCACGCCGTCGAGCTGGTAGCGCAGGGCGATCTGGCGGCGCAATTCCGCATTGCCCAGCGAAAGATCGGTGACAGTGCTCCACGGGTCGAGGCGGCGCATGCTGGCCGAGACGGCCCGTGCCAGGCGTTCCATCGGGAACAGATGCGGACTGGGAAAGGCCGAGCCGAAGGGCACGATATCGCGCGCGGCCACGGCGCCCAGCACCTCGAAGACGAGGTCGCTGACATCGACGATGGTGCTGGCCTCGGGCGGGTGCGAACTGTCCGGTTCGGGCGCCAGCGCGGTACGCTGCGGCGCCACGTAATAACCGGAGCGGGGCCGGGAGACGATCATGCCGCGCGCTTCGAGCAAATAATACGCCTGGAACACCGTCGACGGGCTGACGCCTCTGCGTGCATGCTGCTGGCGCACGGAGGGCAATTTATCCCCAGGCAACAACAGCTGCGTGCTGATCATGGCGGCGACTTCTTCCGCCAATTCCTCATATCGTTTCAACCCTGCTCCTCAAACTGATCCGTAGTTTTATTGCACAACTGATCCTGTCACATTGACAGTGCCCGGTATATGCTAGGGTAACAACATCCGGGCAGCAACACCGGCATATCACCGACCGACGAGACAGCTTATTTCCCCATGCAACTTTCCATGCTACTGCATTCCCCCCTTGTGCTGCTGCTAGTGCTGGCTTCCGCCTTGCCCGGCATGGCGCTGGCCGCTCCGGCCACCCTACCAGCGAACCACGACACCCTGGAACAGCGCATCAAGGCGTGCACGGCCTGTCATGCACAACAGGAGCGCCACGACGCCTTCTTTCCCCGCATCGCCGGCAAGCCGGCCGGCTATCTGTACCACCAGTTGCTGAACTTTCGCGAGGGACGGCGCCAGTATCCGATGATGAACTATATGGTGGAACACTTGCCGGACGACTACCTGCGTGAAATTGCCGACTATTTTGCGGCACAGCACCCTGCCCCGCCGCCGGCCCAGCCCAGCAGCGCCGGCACGACGGCCCTGGCGCGGGGCAAGCAGCTGGTGCTGCACGGCGATAGCGTGAAAAAAATCCCGGCCTGCATCGCCTGCCACGGCCAGCAGCTGGCCGGCGTGGCGCCCGCCATTCCCGGCTTGCTGGGCTTGCCGCGCGACTATATCAACGCCCAGCTTGGCGCCTGGAAGAACGGCATCCGCCGCGCCCACGCGCCCGACTGCATGGCGCAAGTGGCGCAGCGCCTGTCGGACGCGGACGTGGGCGCCGTTTCGGCCTGGCTGGGCACGCAAGTGGCCAGCGCCGACGCGCGTCCCGCCAGCAGCATTGCCCTGCCCTTGCCGCTGCATTGCGGCGGTGTGCCGGGCTCCGGTGCGCAGGTGGCGCCATGAAAAAATGGATGATCGCGGCCGGCCTGGTGCTGATCGCTGGCGGCAGCGCCAAATTCCTGCTGTACCCGGATGACGACATCGGCCCGCCCGCCGTTGCCAGCACCCTGAGCCAGCAGCAGCTGGTCGCGCGCGGCGCCTACCTGGCCAGGGCGGGCGATTGCATGGCATGCCACACGACGCGCGGCGGCGTACCCTATGCAGGCGGGCGTGCCTTGCAGACGCCGTTCGGCAAGGTGCTCTCGCCCAACATCACGGCCGACAGGGAGACGGGCATCGGCAACTGGACGGCCGACGATTTCTGGCGCGCCATCCACAATGGCAAGTCGAAAGACGGGCGCCTGCTGTATCCGGCCTTTCCCTACCCCAGCTACACCAAGGTGCAGCGCGAAGACAGCGACGCCCTGTATGCGTATTTCCAGAGCGTGCCGCCGCACCGGCAGGCAAACGCGCCGCACGCGCTGCGCTTCCCCTATAACCAGCAAATCGCGCTGGCTGCCTGGCGCACCCTGTATTTCAAGCCGGGCGTGTACCAGCCCCTGACGACGCAAAGCATGGAATGGAACCGCGGCGCCTATCTGGTGCAGGGCCTGGGCCATTGCAGCGCCTGCCATAGCAGTCGCACCTCTCTGGGTGGCAGCGACGACGGCCTGTCGGGCGGCCTGATCCCCGTGCTGGGCTGGTACGCGCCTTCGCTGACATCCGACGCGGAAGCAGGCCTGGGCGACTGGGATACGGCGCATATCGTGGAATTGCTGCAAACGGGCGTGTCGCCGCGTGCCACCGTCTTCGGCCCCATGGCCGAGGTGGTGCGGCAAAGCTTGCAGCATATGAGCACGGCCGACGTGCAGGCGATGGCCGTGTACCTGAAAAGCCTGCCCGGCCCGGCGCAGCCGGCACAGCGCACGCCGCGCGACACGTCGGAGCAAGTTCGGCAGCAACTGGCGCTGGGCGCGAAACTATATGAGGCGCAATGCGCGAGCTGCCACCAGGCCGATGGCAAGGGTGTGCCGCCCGGCTACCCGCCGCTGGCAGGCAACCGCGCACTGACGACGCAGTCGGCCGTCAACGCCATCCGACTCGTGCTCAACGGCGGCTTCGCGCCCGGAACCAAGGGCAACCCGCGCCCCTACGGCATGCCGCCGTTCGGCCCCGTCATGGATGATGCGGAAGTGGCTGCCGTGGTCACGTATCTGCGCGCTTCGTGGGGCAATGATGCGCCGGCCGTATCCGCGCTGGAGGTGAATCGCTACCGCAGCGTGCCGCTGGAATAGCAGGCATGAAAAAACCGGCTTGCGCCGGTTTTTTTCCAACAGCCGTACTCAGCGGAACTTGCTTTTATGTCCCGTTTTCAAGTCCAGCGCATAACGCACGCCGTTGTCCGTCAGCATGACTTCATCGGGCGGCTCCTCGCCAGCCAGGGCGCCATCGATCAAAGGCAGGCCTTCACCCTTGCGCATCAGGTCGTCGCAGCGCTCGTACACGTTCACGCAGCCGGTGGACGCCATCAGCGATTGCACGATAGCCACTTTCCACGCGTCGACGCCGCCGGCGTTGAATTCGCAGATCAAGTAGCCTTGTACGCCGCCAAACAGCTGCACCACCAGACCGGGCAAGCCCTCATCTTCGCCCTTGATCAGGGTCAATAGCTGGTTCTCGCCCGCCTTCTTGATGGCTGGCAGTTTTTTCTCGATGGCGGCCTTGACGCGGCGCTTGATCAGGGCGTGATCGACCGGTTCGTCTTCCTTGAAGCTCCAGATGCGTGCGCGGATCTGCGACTTCGAATTGTAGGCGGCGCGGGCGATGAACTGCTTCGCCGAACTTTGCACGATGGCCGTCGAGCCGGGCTTCATTTTTTCCTGCGGCTTGCCTTCGACTTTTTCAATCGCGGAAGCGTAAATCCACGATTGGCCCAGCAAGCTCTTTTCCTTGCCCTGTTTGATGGTGATGATCAGCATGTAATTCCAGTAGTGTGGCCGGCGCGTGCCGGTCGTCGTGTATCCCAGCGACATGATACCTCATGCCATCCTGTCGCATCTTCCTGCATTCTGTACCGCTGCTGGCGCAGCCTGTCGCAGCGCGGTACGCGGGCGCGGCCCGCTGGCATACCATGCAAGTCATCCAATTCCAAACAGGGAGCAAGAATGACACCGACACTTTTCCGCCCGCGCCACCGCCGCCACGCTGGCGCCGTGACTGCCCTGCTGCTGGCCGCCTGTGCGCTGGCCATCCCGGCCACGCCTGCGCTGGCGTCGCCGCTCGACTGGATCAGCGGTAACAGTATCCAGGGCAGTGGCAAGCTGCAAAAGCAGACGCGCGAAGTGGGCAGTTTCCATGGCGTGGCGCTGAATGTACCGGGCACGGTCGAACTGCGCATCGGCAACACGGACAGCGTTACCATCGAAGCCGACGACAATATCCTGCCGCTGATCGATACGGTGGTGGAAAACGGCACCCTGCGCATCCGCCCCGCCAAGCGCAACGCGAATTTTCGCCAGAGCAGCCTGACCATCGTCATCCAGGCGCGCCAGGTGGAGCGCATCAGCGTGGGTAGCTCGGGCAACATCACGGCAACAGGCTTGCGGGCCGAGAATCTGCGCTTCGACGTGGGCGGCTCCGGCTCCATCAACGCGCGCGACCTCGACAGTCGCCAGGTGGCCGTGGCCATCGGCGGCAGCGGCCACTTCAAGGCTAGTGGCAAGACGGAGCAGCTGACGGCATCGATCGGCGGCTCGGGCAATATCCAGGCGGCCCGCCTGGCCGCGCGCGAGGTGCAGGTGAGCATCGGCGGCTCGGGCGAGGCGCAAGTGTGGGCGAAGGATGACTTGAGCATCAGCATCGGCGGCTCGGGCGAAGTGAGCTACTACGGCGATCCACGCATCAGCCGCAGCATGCAGCGTTCGAGCAGCATCAAACGGCTAGGCAGCGCACCGAATTAAACACCCGCAATGACAAAAGCCCGGAATGATCCGGGCTTTTGTCATTTCAGACAGTCAACATCAGCGCGCCGGCTTCACCGGTTCGCGGTCGATCAAGACTGTGTTGACGCTGTCGGTCAGCCATATCTGGCCATCCTGGATCGTGCATTGCAGCTGCATGTTGCGCTGCGCCAGCTTGCTCATGTCTTGCGCCGCCTCGGACGGCAGGTTGATCACGGTCAAGTTCTTCGCCCGCTCCAGCTTGTTGGCGATCTGTTTCCACCAGATGTGGCTGGTTGCGCCATAGCTGTAGACGATCACCTGTTCCGAACGGCCGCAGGCCTTCAGGATGCGCTTTTCGTCCGGCTGGCCCACTTCGATCCACAGCTGGATGGCGCCCGTCAAGTCTTTCTGCCACAAGTCAGGCTCTTCCGTGTCGAACAGGCCCTTGGTGAACGTCAGCGCCTCGTCGGCGTGGATGGCGAACGCCAGCAGGCGCACCATCATGCGCTCGTCCGTTTCGGACGGGTGGCGCGCCAGGGTCAGCGCATGATCCTGGTAGTAATTGCGGTCCATGTCGGCGATCTGCAGATCGGCTTTGAAAATTGTTGCTTTAAGGGCCATCGTGTTTCTGTCTCGGTAAAGTGAATAGTGAAGTCGGTATCAGCGGAAAACCACCGTCTTGTCGCCATTTTTCAGGATGCGGTGCTCGACGAACCATTTCACGGCGCGCGCCAGCACCACGCACTCGACGTCGCGGCCGATGGCCGTCAGGGTCTCGGTATCCATCGCATGGTCGACGCGTTCGACATCCTGCTCGATGATCGGGCCTTCATCGAGGTCGCCCGTGACGAAGTGGGCCGTCGCGCCGATCAGCTTGACGCCGCGGTGATGCGCCTGCGCGTACGGCTTGGCGCCCTTGAAGCTGGGCAGGAAGGAATGGTGGATATTGATGGCGCGGCCGTCGAGCGCCTGGCACAGGCCGGGCGACAAAATTTGCATGTAGCGCGCCAGCACCACCAGGTCGATCTGGTGCGTGTCCATCAGGTCGAGGATTTTCGCTTCCTGCGCCAGCTTGGCCGCTTCCGGCGCGCCGGCCGCCAGTGGCAGGTGGTGAAAGGGAATATTGTAGCTGGCCGCCAGCTGGTAGAACTCCATGTGGTTCGACACGATGGCGGGGATTTCCACATTCAGCAAGCCGCTCTTGTAGCGGAACAGCAAATCGTTCAGGCAATGGCCAATCTTCGACACCATCAGCATCACGCGCGGCTTGACACGCGCATCGTGCAACTGGCCGTGGAAGGGGCCATTCAACTGCATGGCTTGCGACAGGTCGGCGAAGTCGCTGCGCAACTGGGCGTCGCTGACGGCGCCGTCTTCCAGCGCGAAATGCACGCGCATGAAGAACAGCTGGGATTCCTGGTCGCCGAACTGGGCGGAATCGAGGATATTGCAGCCGCGTTCGGCCAGGAAGCCGGAGACGCGGTGCACGATGCCGCGCTGGTCCAGGCAGGACAGGGTCAGGATGTATTCGGGATGCGTCATGGTCGCGGAATAAGGCAAAAAAGGTTGGCTATGCTCGACTCAGCCACGCGCGCCGGCCATCGGCTGCGCTGCCGCGAGCCGGCTATTGTCGCACGGCCGGGCATGTATACAGGCATTTTCCACACGAGCAGCATGGCTGGCGGCGCCAGCGGCCTGATTCAGCTTCATTTGATCTGGCGCAAAGTCAGCGCGTTTTTCAGTCGGCCAAGCTCCTTTCTCGCGCCAAACAGGCACTTGGCGTGGAACCTGGCAGGCGATCCGGCGTCTATCCCTTTGCTTGTTTCAATATACGCCGCACCCGGTGGCAACGGGTGTTTTCTGGATCAGCTTTTCATAGAGGTAGAACATGTTCACAAACAGTACCCCCATCAGTCTCAGCCCCGCACTGAAGTCCCACCTGGAGACGCAGTGCAATTTCGCCACGGATCTATCGCGCAAGCTGTTCGATACGACGCAGCAACTGAGCGAGCTGAACCTGCGGCTGGCGCAAGACCTGCTGCAGGAATGGCACAGCGCCAGCCAGCAACTGCTATGCGCGCGCGACATGGGCGAGTTCCTGTCGCTGGCTGCTGCCCAGTTGCAGCCAGGCAGCGACAAACTGCGCCAATACCAGCAGCAACTCGGCAATCTCGTCGCCAACGCCCATGTCGAGATGAACCGCACGGCAGAGAACCACCTGCCCGAAGCGAGCCGCACGGCCGTGGCCCTGGCTGACGAAGTGGCGCGCAAGGCGGCCGAAGAAACGGAAAAGGCCGCGCAGCGCCAGCGTGAAATCATCGAAAAAATGCATGCCACGGGCTACCGCGACGGCGCCAGCCATAGCCGCGATACCAGCAGGCAAACCGATCAGGCGCATTGAGCACTTGAATGGAACACGACCCCACTCGACAGCAAGGAGAGCGACATGGCTAACAATCAAGGTAGTGAGCAGGGCAAAGGCGCTGACAGCAGTCAGAAGGCCAGCGAATCGGGCAACGGCAAAGGCACGAGCAAGCGCGGCTTTGCCGCCATGAACGAAGAGCAGCAACGCGAAATTGCCAGCAAGGGAGGTCAGGCAGCCCATCAAAAAGGCACGGCGCATGAATTCGACTCGGAAGAAGCACGCCGGGCCGGGCAGAAAGGCGGCGAAGCCGTCAGCCGCAATCGTGTACACATGGCGGAGATCGGCCGCAAGGGCGGAGAAAGCCGGCAATCGGCCCAGCGCGCCAATGAAAACCGCAGCAGCACGGCGGCACGCAGCGACAGCCCTGGCCGGCAAGGCAACAGGGGTGAAGACGACAAGGGCTGAGCGGGCCGACCGGTGGCGCGCAGCTGGACACGGGCACGGGGCGGCTCTGGCGGCCCCGTGCCGGTGCTGGCGCAGCGCGGGGCGTGACGGTATGGTACATTCTCGCCTTACCGACACCTCCGCGCCACGTCCCGCCCCTTCCGCATGCAGCCATCCCTGAAATACCTGAGCGCCTATTCCGAACAAACGCAAGCGCAAGTGCAGCAACTGATCGCACAGGACAAGCTGGGCGAAGTCCTGTTGAAACGCTATCCGAACGCGCACGATGTCCGCAACGACAAAGCCCTGTACCAGTATGTGCAAGACTTGAAGAATGAATTCCTGCGCAATGCCGAACCCATCAACAAGGTGGCGTTCGACAGCAAGATCCATGTGATCCAGCATGCGCTGGGCTTGCATACCTCGATCTCGCGCGTGCAAGGCGGCAAGCTCAAGGCCAAGCATGAAATCCGCGTGGCCACCATGTTCAAGGAAGTGCCGCTGGAATTCCTGCGCATGATCGCCGTGCACGAACTGGCGCATGTAAAAGAAAAGCAGCATGACAAGGCGTTCTACAAGCTGTGCACCTATATGGAACCGCAATACCACCAGTACGAATTCGACGTGCGCCTGTACCTGACCCAGCTCGACCTGGCTGGCCAGCGCCTGTGGTCGTGAACGCCGGTGCCTGCCAACGTAAAAGAGCCGCCCGGTAAAACGGGCGGCTCTTTTACCTGCGCGCCGGCATGGCCGGCGCCATGTTCAAGTTCAGGCGGCGTTCTTGCGGCGGCGCAGGAAGGCCAGCAAGCCCAGTCCACCCAGCAGCATGCCGTAAGTCGCCGGTTCCGGCACGGCGCTCACGCTGGCGGCGATATTATCGACCTGAAAAGTATGCAGTGCGCCTTCTTTCCACGTTGCCGACAGCAGATTGCTGAAACCCGAGAACGTGTAATCGGCGAAGCTATGGCCACCACCGAGGGTAAACGTTTGGCTCACCGTACCGCCGCCCACTTGATGGCCGACAAAGGTCACGTCGTAGGAGCCAGGCACGCTCACGAAGTCGGCCAGGCTGATCGAGCTCAGCGAGAAAGCGGCACCATCGGCGCGCGACAAGGTCGTTGTCGACAGGAATGTCGCGCCCAGGCCGGCCGAGCCGGCGTAGGCCAAGCTGCTTTGATGTGCCGAGCTCAACAGGCCCAGGAAGCTGCTGTCAAAGTTGTAGCCGCCTTCCGAGTAAGAGTTGAAGACGGAACCGAAGTAGCCTGGCTGTTCCAGCGCATCGAAGCTGATCGTGGTCGTCTGCGCCTGAGCGGCGCCAGCGGTGGCGAGAATGGCGGCGACAGCAGTTGCGCGCAAGAGGGTCATAGGTTTCAAAATAGCATCCTTTCGAGATGATGAAGTGGCGTGGCTGTGGCAACTTGAAATGGCTCGGCACCGTTTTTTAGGAGCTTGGTTGCGCTCGCAGGTGTCCGATAGTCCTAACTTTTGAACACGACCAGTAAACCACAACCGTAATTAAAAAGCATCTTCATTTTCAAAATAACATGCATCCAGAGAAATATTATGAACATATATTTATCAATTGAGGCGTTGAACAGGATCAATTTTCCCGCGTGGAAATAAAAAAGCCATGCACTGCGCAGTGCATGGCTCCTGGTCAATTTCCTTGAGGAAAGCTTACGGCGCGCAGTCCTTCAGGCGCTGCACCAGCGCCGCCGGATCGGCATCGGCATTCAGGAAGGCTGCATGCTGCGGGCGGATGAAGCCCTGTTCCTTGCCGTTTTGCACGAATTCCAGCAAGCCGTCATAGAAACGGTCGACATTCAGTAAACCGATGGGCTTGGCGTGCAGGCCCAACTGGGCCCACGTGAGCATCTCGAACAGCTCTTCCAGGGTGCCATAGCCGCCGGGCATGGCGATGAAGGCATCGGACAGGCTGGCCATCATCGCCTTGCGCTCATGCATGTCTTTTACGATGAACTGGCGCGTCAAGCCCGTATGGCCCACTTCGCGCTCCACCAACTGCGTGGGAATCACGCCCGTCACCTCGCCGCCCAGGCGCAGCACTTCATCGGCGATCACGCCCATCAGGCCCACCTTGCCGCCGCCATACACCAGTGAAATATTTTCCGCCACCAGCACGCGCGCCAGTTCGCGCGCCGCTACGGCATAGTCCGGCGAGACGCCCGCATTGGCGCCACAATATACACATAAAGCCTTGATCACAGTATTGCCTACCCTTTCAATTCATCGATCGCCGCCTCGACCTCGAGGCGTTCCTTGGCGTCCAGTGCCACGCATTCGGCCGCCTTTTCATACAAGGCCAGCGCTTCCGCCAGCTTTCTCTTTGCGTCGAGCATGTTCAAGGCGCGCGCATATTCGCTGTGCGCCAGCGCCGAATGGGGCATCAGGGCCAGCGCCGTCTTGAAGTGCTGATAGCCATCTTCCTTGTTGGCGCCGTAGGTAAGGCCGCCTATCATGGCGCCGACCTTGTCGATAATTTCCGTATGATAAATCCCAAACGCGATATGCGCTTCCGCATGCATGGGCGCCACCGTCATCGTGCGGTCCAGGCTATTGCGCACGCGCGCGCCCATGCCCTGTGCCAGGGCCTTGACGACGGAGGTGCCCAGCGCATAGCGGCCCAGGCTGTAAGCATGCCAGTAATAGCCGGCCGGATTGTCCGGCTGCTCGCTCTGCTGGCGCTCGCAGCGCTCCGCCACTTCCTCGTACATGTCGAGTTTCTGGCTGTCGTTTACTTCCAGGTGCGTGGCGTAGATGCAGGTCGCCTTGTGTGCCACCGCATAGCCGGGCACGCCGACGGCCAGGCCCAGCTTCACGGCGCGCTCGAAGTCGCCCGCATGGAAGGCCAGCCAGGCCTGCACCAGCGCAGGGTGCGTGGGAAAGGGTTCCACGTCGCCCTCATGCAGGCGCGCCCAGGCCGCTTCCAGCGTCAGCGGGGTGTAAACATATGCTTCGTTCGGATAGGGGAATAGTTTCCAAGCCATACATGTCTCCTGTAAATAACGACGTAGCGCCAGCAGCCGCGTCAGTCGTTCTTGAGTTTGGTCACATACTCTTCCGACAGTTTGCGAAACAGCAAATGCGTTTCATTGCGCAAATACGGCCCGATCAGGGACAGCACCTGATAGCAGCCGCGCGCCAGCGCATCGGACATCGATTGCTGCTCACTGTACTTGCGCGGGTTGCGCACATACTCGTACGACAGCCAGTAGGTGGCAACGACCACCATATTCGTCGCCATCGCCGCCACTTCCATGTCCGACGCGGCCAAAGACTGTTCGCTGCGCAAATCTTCGCACAGCTGCGTGGCCACCTTGATCTTGTGCGCCAGGATCAATTTGAAGTGCAATTCGAGCTTGCGGTTGCGCGACAACAAATCGTTGAGGTCGCGATAGAAAAAGCGGTAGCGCCAGATCAATTCAAACATCAGGTGCAAATACAACCAGACATCCTCGATGTTCGAACGGCGCCCGTCGGGCACGGTCAGGATGCGTTCGATTTCCGCCTCGAACTGGACGAAGATCGAATTGACGATATCGTCCTTGTTACGGAAGTGGTAGTACAGGTTTCCGGGCGAGATATTCATCTCTTCCGCGATCACGGTTGTCGTGATATTCGGCTCACCAAACTCATTGAACAGGCGCAGCGACAACTCCAGGATGCGTTCGCGGGTACGACGTGGTGCTTTTTGTAGCATGGCGGGCAATCTCTCTGTGTTCTGCCGCAAGCATACCACCTAAAATAGCCATGATGAAACACTGCGCCCTAAGGCGCCGGTGAAAAACGCAGGCAAGAAAAAGCCTGCGCGAGCAGGCTGGAGGGCTGCGGCACCAGCTCAGGCGGCCGGCGCTTTTTTCTTCGCCGCCGGCTTGCTCGCTGGCTTACTCACTGGCTTGCTCGCTGGCTTGGCTGCGGCGCGCGGCGTGGACCTGGCTGCCGGCTTGGCCTGGGCCTTGGCGAGGGCCGCCTTCGGCGCGACTTTGGCTGCGGTTTTCGGCGTGGCTTTCGGCGCCGCCTTCACGGCGGGCTTGGCCGACAGGGCCGCCACCTGCAAGCTCAAGGCATCGATCTTGGCGTGCAGCGCGGCGATATCGTGTTGCATGGGCACGCCGATGGTCGCCAGCGCGCGCGCGACGCGCTCTTCGAACACTTGCTCGAGCTTGTCCCAGGAGCCGCTGGCCTGCTTGCCCACGCCGTCGGCCAGTTTGCTGACGCTGCCGCTGACATCGGCCACCTTGTCTTCCGCGCGCTGCTGGAATTGCGTGCCTTCCTTCACCAGCCTGGAAAACACGCGCCCGCCCTCTTCTTGCGCCTTGGCGAAGGCACCGAGGCCCGCCTGCCATATCTGCTGCGCGGACGAGCGCACGGCGTCCGCCAATTCCTTGTCTTCCGCCAACTCTTTCAATTTCTTCACCATCGTCCGCTCCCGTCATGTGAAAAGCCATGCCACTTCATGGATGCTTTTTATTCTAGAGAGCAAAACTAGAGACGGGAGTCTAATTCGATAGTGAACTGCCTCGCAACGTGCGCCAGCGCACACGTGGAAAACGATCAGGCCGCCACTTTCACCGGGCCATGCAACAGCTTGTGCAGGCGGAAGCCTTCGCGGATATTCTCGCGCAGCACGGCGCCTTTCCACGGCTTGGTGTAGAAGCGGTCGACGGCGCCGCGGTTGATGGCCGCCATGATGGGCGTCAGGTCGGCAAAGGCCGACAGCATGATGCGGAAGGTATCGGGGCACAGGTGCTTGACCCGCTCCATGAATTCGGTGCCGCTCATGAGCGGCATGCACTGGTCGCAGAGGATCACCTGCACCTTGTGGCGCGCCAGGAGGTCGAAGCCCTCGGCAGCCGTCTGCGCCGTCAGGATGCGGTAGCCGTCCTGCGCCAGGAAGTCGCTGAGCACGTCGAGCATGAAGACATCGTCGTCGACGATCAGCAGGGTTTGCTGCTCTTCGCTGCCGGCATCCTGCGGCGCCTGCAGCAGCTTGCCACCCATCAGCATGTGCTCGAATTCTTCCTGCGGCACGGGCCGGCTGAAATAATAGCCTTGCATCTCGTCACAGCCGTGGCGCCGCAGGTAGGCCAACTGTGCATCGTTTTCCACGCCTTCGGCGATCACATCGAGCTTCATGCTGTGGGCCATGCTGATGATGGCCAGCACGATGGCCGCGTCGTCCGGATTGCTGGTCACTTCGCGCACGAAGGCGATATCGATCTTCAGCTTGTCGATGGGGAAGCGCTTCAGGTAGGCCAGGCTGGAATAACCTGTGCCAAAATCGTCGATGGAAATCTGGATGCCCAGCGCCTTCAGGTTGCGCAGCACGGAGATGGTTTCTTCGGCATTCGACATCAGCGAGCTTTCCGTCAGCTCCAGCTCCAGCAGGTCGGGCGCGATATCGTGCTTGCGGATCGCCTTGAGCACCTCTTCTTCCAGGCCGCCAACGAAAAACTGGATGCCCGACACATTCACCGACAGGTGTACGGGACCGATGCTGCTGGCGCACCACTCGCTGATCTTCTTGCAGGCCTCGTCGAGCACCCAGTTACCGACACGGACAATGAGACCCGTTTCTTCCAGCAGAGGGATGAACAGGGCCGGCGAGACCATGCCGTGGCCCGGACGGCGCCAGCGTATCAGCGCCTCGGCGCCGCTGATGCGCCCCGAGATGATATTCACCTTGGGCTGGAAGAACAGCACGAATTCTTCATTGTCGATGGCACGCCGCAGGGCATTTTCCATGTCCAGCCGCGCCATCGATTGCGCATTCATTTCCGCCGTGAAGAAGCGGAAGGCGTCGCGGCCCGCTTCCTTGGCGCGGTACATGGCCGTGTCGGCATACTGAATCAGGGTGTCCGCATCGACGCCATCGTCGGGGTACACGGAAATGCCGATGCTGACCGTCACCGTCACCTCATGACCCTGCAAGTCGAAAGGCTTGCGCATCGCCTCGCGGATCTTGTCGACCACGCCCACGGCGTGCTGGGCGCCTTCGGGCAGCAGCAGGATGGTGGCAAATTCATCGCCGCCAAAGCGGCCGATGGTATCGCGCACGCGCAGGCAGTCGACGAGGCGACTGGAAAACTGGCGCAGCAGGTCGTCACCGATGGTGTGGCCCAGGGTGTCGTTGATATTCTTGAAGCGGTCGATATCCATGAACAGCACGGCCACGGCCCACTGGTGTTCGGCCGCCTGGGACAGGGAATGGGTCAGCGAAGCGTAGAACTGGCTGCGGTTCGGCAAGCCCGTCAAGGTGTCGAAATGGGCCAGCTTCATCAGGCGCTGCTCGGCATCCTTGCGCTCGGTGATATCGCGCGCCACGGCCACCAGTATCCAGCTCTGCCCCGAGCGCAGGGTGCGCCGCTGCACTTCCACCGACAGCGGCGAGCCGTCCTTGCGCTGCAACTGCAATTCCGTCATCGGACCGCCCTGATCGCCGGCCAGCAGTTTGTTGTACAGCTCTTCCAGCTGGGCTTCGCCCTCGTGCGCGCGGCCAGGCCCCACGCGCAGGAAATCCTCGCGTTCAAAACCGAGCATGCGGCAGGCAGTCTGGTTGACATCGACAAAGCACATGCCGGCGCGGTCGACGAGGAAAATCGCATCGGCCGTGGCATCCATCGCCAGGCGGAAGCGGCGCAGGTCTTCGTCGAGGCGGATGCGCGCTGCCATGTCCAGTGTCAGCTGCTCGTGATGGCGCTTGATTTCGTCGTATAACAGCAGGTTGTCGTAGGCGACGGCGATCTGCGCCGCCACCGTGGCGGCGACGCGCTCGTCAACTTCGGAAAACTCATTCGCCCCCAGCTTGTCGACCAGGTACAGCCAGCCGTGGCTGCGCTCGCGCGAGGCGATGGCCACGCCCAGGAAGGAGTGCACGGGCGGGTGCGTGTCGGGCAGGCCCAGCGCGCCGGGGTCGCCCTTCAAGCCATTCACACGGTAGGGCTGGCGCTGTTCCAGCAAGCGGTTCAAGATGCCCGTGCGCGGCGCGCTGGCGATACGCTCGAGGTTCTTCTCCGCGCCGCACGAGGAAAAATAGCTGAGCTTGTCGGCGCCCTCTTCCAGCACGCCGATGCAGGCGTACTTGGAGACGCAGATATTCTGCGCCACCTTGCAGCCCGCCTCGATCAGGGCACGCGGATCGCGTTCGGCGCCCAGCTCGATGCCCAGTTCGATCAGGGCCGTCAGGCGCAGGCTCACCGCCTGCAAGCTCGACAGCGAGCGCGACAGACGCTCGGTCATGATGGCCAGATCTTCGGGGATGGCGGCATGGCCCTCGCGCAGGCTGGCCAGCTGGGAAATCTGCTGGCTGCTCGACTCGAGTTCATCGAGGTAGCCGCTGACCTGGTGCTCGATGCCGGCCAGCTTGCCCGTGGCGGGAGGGGCAGCAGCACCGCCCGCGTCCGGCACAACGGGCGCGGGCGCGGCCACCGGCATCAGCCCCAGCGCCTCGTTGACGGTGCGCACGATGACCTCGGGATCGGACGGCTTGGGCAGCACCCAGCGCACGCCGCACGCCTGCGCCAGCAAGATCGCTTCCTGCTCGCGGTAGGTGGCTGTATAAAAGATGATGGGCACGTCGGTCAGCGCGGGATCGGCATGCACGCGCGTGACGAATTCGTAGCCGTCCATGTTCGGCATGAGGATGTCGGAAATGATCAGGTCCGGCCGTTCGGTGCGCAGAATTTCCAGCGCGTCGGCACCATTCGCCGCTTCCAGCAGGCGGTGGCCGCCGTAGCCCAAGAGTGCAGTCAGGAACTCGCGGTTCAACACATGATCATCGACGATCAATATAGTCGCTATGTCGTTTTTAACGGGCGTCGACGGCGCCCCGGGTAAAAAAGACTCGAGCTCCGCGACAAACAGGTCCGGTTCGATCGGCTTGCCGATGTAGCCATTGAAGCCAGCTTCGAGCAGCCGTTCGCGGTCGCCCACCATGGCCAGCGCCGTCACGGCCAGGGCCGGGATCTTGCGCAGTTGCGGGTCTTTCTTCAGTTCCGCCACCACGCCATAGCCATCGAGCTTGGGCAAATGCACATCGCAAATGATCAGGTCAGGCAATTCGCTGCGCGCCATGCGCACGCCCTCTTCGCCGTCATAGGCGGCCAGCGGCGTATACCCGAAGGCGCGCAGCAAATACACCATCAATTCCATATTGGTGGCGTTATCTTCGATAATCAGGATACGTGCAGACAATTAGCGCCCCCAACAAAAACTGCATGGACTCATTTTCCGCCTGCGCTCATCTTTCAACATGCGCGGGCTGCATAGCAATCTTATAACATCTTTCCATACATCCAGAGAAAAATCTGGCGGCAGGATGCCAGCAGAATGGAGCAAGCGTTCTCAAGAACAGATTTCCACCAGCGCTGTTCTGACGTTAGCTTAATACAGTAAGCCAGTGGAAAACAGCATTTTTTGCCCCTTGCACTATTAAACATGGGCAACAGCAGAGTCAAAACCGATACTCTTGCCATGCAGATAAAACACAACAGTACTCAGGCAAAATGGGAGGAAGATGGGGCCTCGCTGACTTCGTAGTTGATAGTAATTTCTACCAGCAACTGACGCAGCACCCACGCATCGCTGGCCAGCGCCACATGGCCAACCCCGCCAAAGGCGATATTGCGCGCGCCGGGCAGGTAGGCGGAAGTTTGCGGCGCGACGATATTGTCGTGATACGAATACATCGAGGTGATCAGGGCGCGCGTTTCAGGTGCTTCGCTGGCCGCCAGCTGCGCCAGCCAACCGCTGGGTGCGTCGCCGATACGACTCATCTGCCGCGCATTCACGCCCGCAGCCAGATTGGCCAGCGCCGTGCCGTGGTGCGGCGTGCCGAGGGTGATGATGCGCGCCACGCGGGCCGCGCCATGGCGCCGCAGCCAGGCGCGCGCCACCAGACCGCCCATGCTGTGAGCAACGATGATGATGCGCTCGCTGCCCGTGCGGGCGCACAGCGCCTCGATGGCCTGCTCCACTTGCGGCACGAACTCCTCGATGTCGGCGGCGATGGGTTCCAGGTCGACGCCGTCATGCACGATGCCCGCCTGCGCCAGCTGCCGGCTCAGTTGCGCCCAGTAGCCGCCGTTGCACACATAGCCGTGCACCAGCAGCACCGGCAGGCCCTGGCCGGGCGTGATGCAGTCGGCCGCATGCAGGCGCGGACGCAGCATGCCCCACGACGACGTCCACAGGGTGGCGCGCAACTCGCCCAGGAACAGGCGCGCGGCGCCGCGGACACCGAGCTGATATTCCTGTGGCACGGGGCTGCCAACACTCCGGCTTTGCCAGAAATTGCGCGCCACGATCAGCGCGCGCGCGGCCAGCAGCATGGCGCCCGCCAGCAGCACGGCCATGACGGGCGAAGCGACGCCCCACGCCTGCATGGCCAGGTAGGCCACCCCCAGCACGGCCAGCACCTGCAGCAGCATCAGCCACTTGAGTATGCGCGCGATCACGCCGTCGTCGCAGTAGAAACGGGAACGGGGGCAGGCTTGCCCGTCACCGCTTGCGCCAGGCCGCTGGCAAGGCGCGCGGCCAGCGCATAAATCGTCAGTTGCGGATTGGCGCCTATGGAGGTGGGGAACAGCGAACCGTCGTGCACGGACAGGTTGCGCACGCCGTGGTAGCGACCATCGGCCCCCGTCACGCCCAGGCGGGCATCGTCCGACATGGCGCAGCCGCCCATCACGTGGGCCGACACCACGCGCGCCAGCAAGGCTTTCATCGGCAAATCGCCGATGGCCTGTTTCGCCTGCGCCCAGCTCGTGTAGTGGCCGGCCATCTCATGCACGGGATACACGCTCTGCGCGCCGGCGGCGAACTGGATTTCCGCCATCGACAGCAGCGCGCGCCGCGCGCCATCCCAGATGAAAGGCGTGAGCGGGTAGTCGAGCACGGGCGCGCCGACACTGTCGATGGACACGCTGCCGCCCGCCGAATCATGGTGAAAGCCGTCGCGCAGCAGCGCCAGCAAGCCGTGCACATGGGGGAACTCGCGCATGGTGCGCGCATGTTCATCGCCGAAGCCGCCCATGGTGGTGGCCATCAGCAGCGGATGCAAAGGCGGCGCTTCGAGCTTGTAGCCGATAGGGCCGTCGATGGGCGCCACGTGCAGGAAATGGTCGGAATAGATCGTCTGCGGCGCGCCCGCATAGGCGTCGACGCGCTGCTTGAACAGGCCAGCGGAAATCACAGTCGGATGCAAAAAGGTGCGCCGACCGAGCAAGCCGTGCGGGTCGGGCGCCTGCGAGCGCAGCAGCAGGGCCGGCGAGTTGATGGCGCCGCCGGCCAGCACAAAATGCCTGGCGCGCAGCGTGAGGCGTACGCCCGTCGGCGCCTGCCCGGCAGCATCCAGCGCCGTCACCTGCAGGCTGTCGATACGCTCGCCCTTGAAGCTGAAACGCTGGGCGCGCGCATGCACCAGCAGGCCCGCGCCCAGCGCCAGCGCGGCGGGGATCGTCGTCACCAGCATCGACTGCTTGGCATTCGTCGGGCAGCCCATGCCGCAGTAGCCGAGGTTCCAGCAGCCATTCACATTGCGCCGGATGGCGGCAGTGGGTATGCCCAGCGCCGTGGCGCCACGGCGCAATAAATCGTTGTTTTCATTGGGCGGCGCGGCCCAGTCACTCACGTGCAGGCGTTTTTCCATCATGGCGAACCATGGCGCCATGGCATCCACGGAATAGCCGGACAAAGCAAAATGCTTGCGCCAGTATTCCAGGGTGCCGGGCGGCGTGCGAAAACTCGAGGTCCAGTTGACGGTGGTCGAACCGCCCACGGTGCGCCCCTGCAGGATATTGATCGCCTTGTCGCGCGTCTTGCGCGCGGCCGACTCCTGGTACAACGTGGGATAGGCGTCCGCTTCGCGCATTTTGAAATCCTGCGACGACTTCAAGCCGCCCTCTTCGACAATCAAGACCTTCAGGCCGGCCAGCGCGAGGATTTCCGCCGTCACGCCGCCGCCGGCGCCGCTGCCGATGACGACGACATCGGCCTCGAGGGTGCGGTCGGATACCAGGGTGCTGGCGTCGGTAACGTTCCAGCCGCCGGCCACGCCGATGGCGATGGGGTCGGATATGGGGGATGTGCTCATGGATGCCTTATGCGCTCAGTTCGGGCAGCGGTCCAGGATAGCCGATGGCGGCCCAGTGGGCGGCATCGGCATACCAGGCGCCGAGGATAAGATCGTGCAGGGCCAGATAGGCCGTCTGCAAGGTGGCCAGGCGATGCGTGCGCCACGCCTGCAAGAAGGCTGTCACCTGGCCGGGATCGGCGCCCTGCCAGTCCCCATGTACGCCGGCGACGAAGCGCCGCGCGGGCGCCAGCGCCAACAGGCCAAACAGATCCTGTACTTCCTGCTGCGCCGCCAGGGGCAAGCCGCGGATGGCCGTGTCCACGCCGGCGATGGCGCCATCGAGGGCCGCAGCCCGCGCACCGGCGTCCCGCGGCAGCGCACTACCCAGCATGGAGGGCACGATGGCAGCCAGCGCCGCGCGCGCCGCGCCATCGAGCACAAAACGGCCGGGCGGCGCAGGCCCGCGCACAAGGCGGTAGGCGGCGCCGCCGGCGGCCAGCGCGCAAGCGCCGAGCACGCCCAGTTTCAGAAACGATCTGCGTTGCATCAGCATGTCTCCATTGCCATGTCTCCCCTTGTTTCGTGCCGCCTTTTGCCGGCCAGTGTACGCCAAAGGAAGCGGCGCTCCGCGCGCAAAAACTAGAGCGGCGCGTCTAGTTTTTGCGACTGCATCCATAGCAGCAGCATGGCCAGCAGCGCTGCCAGCGCGCCGCCGAGGGCGATGGCGGGCAAGCCGAAGACGACGATCAGCGCGCCGCCCAGCACCCCGCCCGCCGCCGTGCCCGCGTTGAAGGCGGCAATATTGAGCCCCGCCGCCACCGCATCGCTGCCCGGGCAATGCTGCTGCGCCAGGCGTAGCAAGCGCATGGTCGACAGGGTCACGAGGGCGAAAAACAGCAAGCCCAGGGTGCCGCACAGGGCCAGCAGGGCCAGTGGCGCGGCGCGCAGCGCATAAAATCCCAGCAAATTGATCGCCAGCGCGGCCAGGGCCAGCACGCTGCAGCGCAACGCGGAAGGGCGATCCGCGCACCAGCCGCCCAGCAGGTTCCCCCCGATGGCGCACACGCCAAAGCACAGCATGGCGGCGCCCAGCCAGTCCGCGTCCAGCCCGCCCAGTTGCAACAGAAAGGGCGAGACATACGTGAAAAAACTGAAGGTAGCCACGCTGACCAGCGCCGCCACGCCAGCGGCCAGCAGCAGGGGCGCTTGCAAGATGGCGCGCAGGCTGTCCAGGGCCGATGCGGCGGCGGCGTCCTGGCGCGCGGCCGGCATGGCGAAGCGCAAGCCGGCCGCGCCGCACAGGGCCAGCACGCCGATGGCGGCAAATACCCAGCGCCACGACGACACGGCGCCCAGCCACGTCCCCAGTGGCACGCCGCCGGCCAGCGCCAGGGTCAGGCCCAGCCAGACGATGGACAGCGCCCTTCCCGCACGGCCAGGGTCGACCAGGTTGGTGGCCGCGTGCGACGCCACGGCCATGAACACGCCATGCGCGAGGCCCACGACAAGGCGCACGCCCAGCAGCGCTCCCAGCGCCGGCGCTTGCGCCATGGCCACGCTGCCCGCCGCCAGCACGAGCATGGTGGCCACCAGTATCTGGCGCGTGGGGCGGCGCGCCAGCATGGCCGTCAGCACGGGCGCGCCGATGGCCGCCCCCAGCGCATACGCGGCAATGGCGCCGCCGGCCGCCGCCACGCTGGCGTGCAAGTCGCGCGCCATAGGGGTCAACAGGCCGGCGGCGATGAATTCGCACAAGCCGAAGGCAAAGCTGCACAAGGACAGCCAATAAATAGAAGGGGGCAGCGCGCGGCTGCGCGCCGAAACGTTGGACATGGCCATTCCTGACAATCAAAACGCCATGCTGGCCCCTGGGCCATCATCTGTAAAATATCTTATTTATATTGGAATGAGATACTAAAAGTCTCATTGAAGCGCAGACAGGCGCAGTTGCGCCAGCAGGCGTTCGCGCACGGGAGAATCGCGCTGCGGGTCCCACGCCATGTACAGGTCGAGCTGGCGCAGCGGCGCGGGCGCATCGCTGTGCAGCGGCAGCATGACGACGCCGGCAGGCCTGGACGACGCCAGGCTGGCGGGCAGCAGGGCCACGCCGAAACCGGCCGCCACCAGGCCCAGTACCGTTTGCAAGCGGCGCGCCTGCTGCACCACGTGCGGCACGAAGCCCGCATGCAGGCACAGGCTCGCCAACTGGTCATGAAAACCCTGGCCCAGGTCGCGTGGAGAAGCGACGAAATCGTCACCGGCCAGGTCCGCCAGTTCCACCCTCGCCTGGCCCGCGCAGCGGTGACTCAAGGGCAGCGCTGCGACGATGTCTTCGCCGGACAGGCGCTCGAAGCGCAAGCCTGGCGTGCTGCGCCCGGGCGCGCGCAGCAGGGCGATATCGATGTCGCCCTGCTCCAGCCACTCGACTTGCTGCTGCGTCGACGCTTCGCGCAAGGTGAACTGCACGGCGGGCGAAGCGGCACGGAAGGCGCGCAAGGCTTGCAATACGTGGGCATACGGCGTGATGTGGATGAAACTGAGGCGCAAATGACCTTCGATGCCCTGCGCCACGCGACGCGTGGCCGCCACGCCCTCTTCCAGGCTGGCCAGCACCTGGCGCGCCGTGACCAGGAAAGTGACGCCGGCCGGCGTCAAGCTGACCTTGCGGTTGCTGCGTTCGAATACGGGGTAACCCAGCGCCGCTTCCAGCCGCAGGATCGCCTGCGACAACGGCGGCTGCGCCATGTGCAGCCGTTCGGCCGCGCGGCGGAAATTGAGTTCCTCGGCGACGGCGATGAACTGGCGCAGCAGCCGGGTTTCTATCATGGCCCTTTTTTGGCTACCGCCAGGATATGGCGCGCGATGCCGCGCAGGATATTGACTTCTTCCGTTTCCAGTCCCGTGCGCGAAAACAGGCGTTTCAGGCGCGGCATGAGCTTTTTCGGATTATCGGCATCGAGGAAGTCGATGGCCACCAGCGCCTGCTGCAAGTGCTCGTACATGCCGTCGACCTGCGCCAGGCTGGCCGCGTCGCCATGGAAACCGACGGGACTGGCGAGTTGTTCATCGCCGAGGGCCGCCACGCGGCATTCATAGGCCACGACCTGCGCCGCCTGCGACAGGTTCAGCGAGGAATACGCGGGATTGGCGGGAATGTTGATCAGCACATTGCACTGCTCGACGATCTCGTTGGGCAAGCCGAAGCGCTCGTTGCCGAAGATGACGGCCGCGTGCAAGTCTGCACTGGCGGCCAATTGCGCGGCGATGGCGCGCGGGGCGGTGACGGGCGGCGAAAATTCGCGCAATCTGGCCGACACGGCGGCCGCGTAATTGCAGCCCTCAAGCGCCTCGGCGATCGAGCCGACGATGCGCGCGCCAGCCAGAATATCCTGAGCGCCGCTGGCGAAGGCCACCGCTTCCGCATCCGTCAAGGCATCGGGAAAACGCGGATTAACCAGCACCAGATCGGAAAAACCCATCGTTTTCATGGCCCGCGCGACGCCGCCAATGTTGCCAGGACGACTAGTTTCGACAAGAATAAATCGCAGGCGTTTGAAAAGAGACGTGTTGATTTCGGGCAGATTCATTTAAAATAGCGCTATTGCGCGGTATCGATACAGGAAATTTCGGGAAACGGAGTCACAAAACGCTGACTCCAGGCCGGGATTTTAACCACTTCGGCACCGCTCCGCTCTTTAATTCATTCTTGCACTCTATCGTACCGGCGCCGCAAGGCGACGCTGGGCGGTCGCGTGCTTTTAACGGAAGCTCATATGCACCCAATGCTCAACACGGCGATCAAAGCCGCCCGCCGCGGCGCCGCCGTCATCAATCGCGCCTCTTTTGACCTCGACCGCGTCGTCGTCACGGAAAAACAACATAACGATTTCGTCACCGACGTCGACCAGGCGGCCGAACAAGCCATCATCGAGGTGCTGTCCAAAGCCTACCCGGACCACGCGTTCCTGGCTGAGGAATCGGGAGCTTCCGCCAACTCGCACGACGAGAATGAATATCAGTGGATCATCGACCCGATCGATGGCACCACCAACTTTATCCACGGCTTCCCGCAATACTGCATCTCGATCGCCCTCGCGCATCGCGGCGTCGTCACGCAAGCCGTCATCTACGACCCGGTACGCAACGACCTGTTCACGGCCACCAAGGGCGCCGGCGCTTACCTGAACGAAAAGCGCATCCGCGTCACCAAGCTCGATCGCATCTCGAACGCCCTGCTGGGCACCGGCTACGTGGCCGGCAGCGCCCGCGCGCTCGATGAATACCTGAAGATGTACGCGATCATGGGTGAACGCAGCCAGGGCGTACGCCGCGCCGGCTCGGCCGCGCTGGACCTGGCCTACGTCGCTTGCGGCCGCCTGGACGGTTTCTACGAAAAAGGCTTGAAGCCTTGGGATATCGCCGCCGGCGCCCTGATGATCACGGAATCGGGCGGCATCGTCGGTGAATTTTCCGGCGAGTCGGACTACCTCTACAAGGGCGACGTCATCGCCGCCAGCCCGAAGATCTTTGGCCAGATGATCACCCTGCTGACGCCTTTCGCCTGATTGCCACGCGCACTCTGATGTGAAAAAAAGCTGCCGGAGGAAACTCCGGCAGCTTTTTTTTGAGCGCCGGCCAGCCCTCAGCCGCCCCGCCGGCGGGCGGTGGGGCCGTGGCATCATTGAAAATCAATGGCCTTCGCTGGCGTTGAACATGGATTTGGCGTAGACCAGGCCCAGGCCATAGCCGCCGCCGTGCGCCACGGCCGTCGCCACCGTTTCGTCGTAGGTCTCGCTGCGGGCCCAGTCGCGCTGCAGCTCCAGCAAATACTGCACGGACGTCATCGGCTGTGCGCCCGCCTGCAACATGCGCTGCATGGCCATCGCATGGGCTTCGTCGGAGACATCGCCGCTGGCGTCGGCGATCACGTACACATCAAAACCCTGCTCCAGCGCCGACAGTGCGGGGCCGACGATGCAGACGGACGTCCACAGTCCTGCCAGCACGATCTTGCCCTTGCCGTAGCCATTCACCTTGTCGGCGATACGCGCATCTTCCCAAGTGTTCATCGTGCTGCGGTCGATCGGCGCCTGTTCCGGGAAGACGGACTGGATTTCATCGAAGATCGGGCCGGAGAACGATTTGGCTGCCACCGTCGTCAGTATCGTCGGCACCTTGAATTGCGCCGCCGCCTTGGCCACCAGGGCCGCATTGTTGCGCAGCAGGGCCAAGTCGATGGAACGGGTGGCGAACGCCATCTGCGACTGGTGGTCGATCATGATCAGGGTATGATCGTTCGGGGTCAGCAGTTTTTGTGCGGCTTGGGCGGTGGCGATAGGCATGATGTTTTCCTTAGTGAAAATAATTGAATATAAAAAAGGGCTGTCCTTGTATGACGCTTCTGCTCCTGCCCTTGCGTCACGCTGTGTGTACAGGGCCAGTGCTATGCAGTATGTACGCGATGCTGTGAAAATAAAAACGGAAAGAATGCCAAGCTATATGCAATTTTTTCGATGATAGGAAACAGGCGCAGCAACACGCTGCACATCAAGGAGAAAACATGGGATTTGAATTCAGGGTCACGGCCAGCCTGACGCAGGAACAGCGCCAGCACATTGCGCAGATGCCAGAGTTGGCGGCGCCGGCGCCGCGCCCGCCCGGCGGCGCCATGCCCGACACCGACGCCAGGCTGACGGATGCCGGCCTGTATATCTGCCAGCACCTGCGCCCGGACCCGTGGCACGGCCTGGCCGCCCTGCGCGTCTGGCTCGATGCGCAGGGCGTGGACTACGCCGTTGCGGAGATCGACGACTAGGCAAACGCTACAAGAGGCCTTCAAGCATGACGCGCAGCGTGCGGTCGCTACCCGTATCGACCGTACGCAGCAGGCTGCCGGCGCCATCTGCATACAGGCTGCGCGTGCGCTCAAGCTGGCGCAGCAGATCGGCGCCCGACAGGCGCAGCCGCAGCCGGTCGCTGAATTTCCACAGCGCGTACAGATCCAGTTCGCGCCGGGCGCCCTGCCAGGCCAGCAACTGCTTCGATGCGCGCGACAGTGCACCGCCCTGGAAATGCAGATTGCCGCCCAGGGTCAACGGCTTGCTGGCCAGCCGGTAATCCGCGCCCAGGTTGGCGCTCCACGGCAACTGGCCATCGAGGCGGTTGTCCGGGCCGGCGACGGCGTCCACCGACGACCAGTTGCGCGCCACGTCCGCCCGCAGGTCCAGCGCGGGGGCGCCGACCAGCAGCGCTGCCAGCGGCAGCTTCGCTTCCAGTGCGATACCGCGCACCTGCGCCCCGCCCTGGTTGACAGGCGTAGCCACCCAGCGCCCGTTCTGCTGGTACAGCCGGTCCAGCATCACGTCGCCGATGCGCCGCAGCGAGGCGCTGGCGGACAGCATCGCGCCTTCCCCAGGATAGTATTCATAGGCCGCATCCAAGCCCCACGCCAGTTCCGGGCGCAGCGCCGGGTTGCCCTGCTTGTCGGGATTCGCGGGGCTATTGCCGTTGTCGACAAGGTAGGGGCGCGGGATCAGCTGGAACATCTGCGGCGCCTTGTAGGTGCGCGTGACGGCCAGGCGCACTTGATCCTTGCCGGCGAGCTTATACAGGCTTTGCAGCACGGGGCTCCACACTTGCGCGCGCACGTCGACGGGGCCAGCGCCACCGGTGGCGCTGGCCGTGCGCCAGGTTTCCCAGCGCAGCCCCAGATACAGCGACCAGCGCGCGGAGACATCCCATTCATCCTGCGCGAACAGGGCCAGGCGCCGCACCGTGGTCGCATAGTCTTGGTCCGGTAGCACAGGCGGCCCGCCCGGCGACAACTGGCGCTCGCGGCGAAACTGCGTGCGCCGCCGCTGACCCACCTCCCAGCCCGCCGCCAGCGCGTGGCCCTCGCCCAGCGTCCGGCGATAGGTGCCGCTGGTCTGCACGCCCGCCTCGTCCACGCCTGCATCGACCCGGCGCACATTCGCCGGCCCGGTCGCGGCGCCGTCACTCTGGAACAGATAGTCGCTGCTGCGATAGTTGACGTCGAGGCCAAGTTTGATATCGAGGCTGGCCCCCTGTCCGAGCTTGCGCAGCCAGTGCAGATCGCTGCGCACGGTGCCGCTGTCCTGCCTGAAGGTGGCGTCATTGTCCGGATAGTCGGTATGGCCGCCCAGGTAAGACGTTTCCACCACCTGGCGATGGCTGGCCAGGCGGCGCCAGTTGACCAGGCTTTGCCAGGCCAGGCTGCCTTCGCCCGCCAGCGCCCATTGCAAACGGGGCGCCAGCTCGAACGTATCGCTCGTCACGCGCTCCGTCAGCGGCAAATGGCGCACCGCCGTGGGTCTGCCATCCGCATCGTATGCGCGGTTCCATTCATCGAGCAGCGCCTGGCGGCCCGTGTGACTAAGCGTGCCGGCCAGCGCATACGACAGGCGGCCGTCCTTGTCGGCCCACTGCACCGTGGCGCTGCCGGCGGGCATGCCATGGCTGCCGGACGCCCCCAGCTTGAAGGTGCGCTCGCGCCGCTTGCCCGATTTTTTCAGCACGATGTTGATGGAACCGGCGATCGCCTCGGCGGAAAATTGCGCCGTGGCGGCGCGCATGATTTCCACGCGCTCGACCAGTTCCGGGTCCAGAGAATCGAGCGAAAACCCGGGCGGCACGGGCACGCCGTCGAGCATGACGAGGGTATAACCCTGGCCCAGCCCGCGCAGCTGGATTTGCCCACCCTGCCCCGTGCCTGCTGGCGCGCCGCCGATGGAAATGCCGGGCAGGCGCTTCAAGGCGTCGGACAAGGTACGGTCACCCTGGCGTATCAATTCCTCGTGACCGACGACGATGGCGGCGACGGTGTCGTTACGGCGCTGATCCACTTTGCCGGCATGCACCGTCACGGAAGGAAGGACGTCTTCGGCACGGACGTGCGCCATCAACGGCAGCGCAAGGCTGCACAATAGAATACTCAATCGCATGGGAAATCCTGAAAGGTCTGGGGTGGTGTCGGCTTGTGCGCTCGTGCGCTCATCCGACCTGCGACCAGGTAAAACTAGCGGCCGAACTGCTCCTTGCGCAGGCGCAGGGCGCGCGCGGTGGCGCTGGCATCGAGATCGAGATCGGCCAGCCACTGTTGCGGATCCTGCAGGCGCCCGTCGCGGGTCACCTCGAAATGCAAATGCGGCCCCGTCGCCAGACCTGTGGCGCCCACCGTGCCGATGGCCTGCCCGGCCGTAACGGCCATGCCGGTAGTGAGGGTGACACTGTCTAGGTGGGCATACAGCGACTCGATGCCAGCACCATGGTCGATGCGGACGGCCTTGCCGAGGCGCGCATCTTCACTGACGCTGGCGATGCCGTCGGCAGCCGCATGCACGGGCGTGCCGCGCCTGGCGCCCAGATCGATGCCGCGGTGGCCTTGTGGCGTCATCTGGCGCACCACGCCAAAGAAGCCGGTCACACGCATGCTGTCCAGGGGATTGCGCCAGACAGCTGGCGCCGTCGCCGGCGCGGTGAGCGTGGCTGCGGGCGCGGCAGCCACGTCCCACGCCAGTGCCGGCTGCAGCGCCAGGCTGGCCGCGCCGATCGCGCACAGCAGCAACGCTACCACCATGCGCAAGGCCGCAGGTGGGCGCCCCTGCCCGTCACGCATGCGCAGCAGGCGCTCGGCCATGCTGCCGCCGCCAAAGGCCAGCCCCGGCAGCGGCTGCGTCTGCAGCCCCAACTGCCTGACCAGGGCCGCCGCATATTGCTGGCGCTGGCGCGCTGGGCGGCCGGCCAATATCTGGCGGTCGCAAGCGAGCTCCTGCGCCCAAACCAGCTGGCCGGCCAGCCAGCGCGCGACCGGATTGAACCACAGCAGGGCCTGCAGCATGCTGGCCAGCAACTGGATCACGGGGTCACGCCGGCGTGCATGGGTCAGCTCATGGGCGATCACCATCTGCTGCTGTTCGGTCGTAAAGTGCGCCAGGTGCGCCGGCAACAGCAGACGTGGCCGCCACACGCCCACCAGCATCGGCGAGATCGGCGCATCCACTTCCAGCACGTCCATGCCATGCAGTCGGCGCCACCGCGCCAGCCGGAGCAAGGTACGCAACATGGCGTGGCCACGCTGCCAGCGCCAGGCTGCACAAGCGACACCCAGAAGATAGATCAGGCCCCAGGCGGACGGCACCAGGACCAGCCAGGAAGCAGCCGATGGCAAACCTGCAGCTGGCACAGCCGAGACCATCGGCACCTCGGGCGCCGCGCTGACCAGGGAAACGGGCACGCTCAGCTCGGACACCACGCGCAGCTGGCGCGCGTCAGGCAGCAGCGGCAACACAAACACGGCAGCCAGCACCAGTTGGGCACCGAGCCACACGCTGCGCTGCGCTGCCAGCGCGGGCCAGCGCCGCTGCGCCAGACTCAGCATTGCCCACAGCAGGGGGCCGGTCACGAGACAGGCGGCACTGGCTTGCAACAGCGTGAGAGAAAACAGCAGCATCGCTTACTCCTTTCCCTCGATCGGCCAATCCTGCAATAGTTGCTCCAGTGCCGACAGTTCCTGCTGGTCCACCAGTTTGCTGCCGGTAAACATACTGACCGGCAAGGGACTGTCAATTTCCATCACGCGACGGCCAAAGTCGTGGGCAAACGCGGCCAGGGTGGCCACCTTGTCCACGTTCGCCTCATACACGAGCACGCCATGCACGCTGCGCTGCAGCAGCATGCCCTTGTCCAGCATCCGCTCAAGCGTCTTGCGCGTGGATGAAAACGACCATCCCAGCTCGTCTTCCACCCTGGCGTGCAATTCACGCGCGGACAGCGGGTGGTCTTTCCACAAGGCTTTCAATAACGACAGTTCGGTAACGGATGGCGTGCTCATGGAAATCTCCTTGTGTGACGAATGAACCAATTATGCGACAATTGTCACATGCAACACAAGCGAAATCTGCGACACGTGTCGCATCACCGCTTCAAAACTCTTCCCATTCGTCATTCCGGGTCTGGCGTTTATCACCGTGCGCTGGCGGCGGACGCGCCGGCGCCGCACTGGCCGGCAAGGCCATGGGCGCGGGACGTGCCGGACGGGCGGGCGCACGCGCGGACGGCGGCGCGACCGGAGCGGCCGCCTGGCGGTGGAGCACTGGCGGCGCTGCGTCCACCTGCGCGGTCCTGAACACGCTCACAGCATCGGCCAGCCGGGCGGCCTGCTCCTGCATGGATTCGGCCGCTGCGGCAGCCTCTTCCACCAGCGCTGCGTTCTGCTGGGTCACCTGGTCCATTTCGCCGATGGCCTGGTTGACTTGCTCGATGCCGGCCCGTTGCTCGTCGCTGGCGGACGATATCTGCCCGACAATGCCGCTGACCTTGTGCACGCTATCGACGATCTCGCGCATGGTGTGGCCCGCCTCGTCGACCAGGCGCGCGCCGCTCTCCACCTGGGCTACCGAATCATTGATCAAGCCCTTGATTTCCCTGGCGGCGCCGGCCGAGCGTTGCGCCAGGTTGCGCACCTCGGTGGCGACGACGGCAAAGCCGCGCCCCTGTTCGCCCGCCCGGGCCGCCTCCACGGCCGCATTCAGGGCCAGGATATTCGTCTGGAAGGCGATGCCGTCGATGACGCCGATGATGTCGACGATCTTGCGCGACGAGTCGTTGATCGAGCCCATGGTGTCCACCACTTGCGCCACCACGCTGCCGCCCTTGCCGGCCACGATGGAGGCCGATGCCGCCAGGGCGTTGGCCTCGCTGGCATTCTGCGCATTGCGCTGTACCGTGCTGGTCAGTTCCTCCATCGACGAAGCCGTCTCTTCCAGCGAACTGGCCTGCTGTTCCGTGCGCGCGGACAGGTCGATATTGCCCGAAGCAATCTGGCGCGAGACCGTGGCGATGGCCTGCGTGCCGCCCCGCACTTCCGTGACGATGCGCAGCAGGCTGGCCGTCATGTCTTTCAATGCCTGCATCAGCTCGCCCGTTTCATCCTTCGAGCGCACGTCG
The DNA here is from genome assembly GCF_900095265.1 of Janthinobacterium sp. UMAB-56. Taxonomy (GTDB): domain Bacteria; phylum Pseudomonadota; class Gammaproteobacteria; order Burkholderiales; family Burkholderiaceae_D; genus Janthinobacterium. Next base: position 327,862 of record NZ_LT607655.1, read on the forward strand.
ACCTGCACCGTCAGGTCGCCCTGCGCCACCTGCCTGGCCACGTCGATGGCCGAACGCAGCGGCGCACTGATGTTATGTCCCAGCCACCAGGCGATGATGGCGGCCAGGAACAAGGTCACGGCGCCGCCGCCCAGCAAGGTCCAGTACGTCTGCACCTGCAAGGCCGCCGCCGCTTCCGAGCGACGCGCCAGCAGCACGGTTTCCGCCTGGCCGATATCGCCCAGCAGTGCCCGCATGGCATCCATGCCCTGCTTGCCCCTGCCCTCCTTCACCAGCGCCAGCACGGGCTCGATGGCCGCCGTGCCCTGCGCCACGGCGCGCCGCAGGGCGATCACGGGGTCGAGCGCGCCGGCCTGCCAGGCCTGCCTGGCCGCATCAAGCTTGGCCAGGCGCTCCTGCTGGGCCGGGTTATCGCTGGTCAAGGCGCGCGCCGTGGCCAGGTGCGCGCCGAACGCGGACTGACCCGCCTTGTATGGCTCCAGCGACGCCTCGGCGCCCGTGATCACGTAGCCGCGCTGGCCCGTTTCCATATTGATCAGGCTTTCCAGGATCTCGCTGTTTTTAGCGAGCACCTGGTAAGTGTGGGTATTGATGGCATTGGCATCGGCCAACCGAGAGACATTCAATGTGGCGACGCTGACCAGGACGGCCAGCAACAGGACGATGGTGCCGAAACCGCCATACAGGCGGGTGGCGATGCGAAGATCGGCGATACGCATGATATTCCTCCGGGAATGAACACCCCGGCGCCACGGTGAGTCCCGCGCATGGAGTGTTACAGACCATCATAGGGAAGAACGACTATGGGGAGCGCGCCCTAGCCATGCATTTCCTTGAGCTCTGCCATTGCGTCCCTGAAACAAAACAGGCGCGTTTTTGCCAGGCTGTTATACTTCGCGTGTGCGGCACATATGACCAGTCCCCTTGCCGCTGTCTTTCGACCCCTAATCTGATTGCCTGCGACTGGCGCCCCCCGATGGCGACAGGCCGATCTCACAATAAAGTTACCATGTCCTTTTCCTCCCTCGGATTGTCCGACGCTATCGTACGTGCCGTTACCGAACACGGCTACACCGTGCCGACCCCCATCCAGTCGCAGGCGATTCCCGCAGTGCTGGCTGGCGGCGACTTGCTGGCCGGCGCACAGACCGGTACCGGCAAGACGGCCGGCTTCACCCTGCCCGTGCTGCACCGCCTGTCGACCGATGCGAATGGCGCATCCATCACCAGCAACACCTCGACGCGCCCGATCCGCGCCCTGATCCTGGCACCGACGCGCGAACTCGCCGCGCAGGTCGAGGAAAGCGTGCGCGCCTACAGCAAGTACACCAAATTGAACTCCACCGTGATCTTCGGCGGCGTCGGCATCAACCCGCAAATCAAGCAGCTCAAGCATGGCGTCGACATCCTCGTCGCCACGCCGGGCCGTTTGCTGGACCACATGGGCCAGGGCACCGTTGACCTGTCGAAAGTGGAAATCCTGATCCTGGACGAAGCGGACCGCATGCTCGATATGGGTTTCATCCGCGACATCAAGAAAGTGCTGGCCGTGCTGCCGCCAAAACGCCAGAACCTGCTGTTCTCGGCCACGTTCTCGGAAGAGATCAAGGCCCTGGCCGACGGCTTGCTGAACAAGCCAGCCATGATCGAAGTGGCGCGCCGCAATTCGACCGTGGAAGTGATTAAGCAAAAGATCCATCCGGTCGACCGCGACAAGAAGCACCCGATGCTGTCCTACCTGATCAAGTCGAACAACTGGACCCAAGTGCTGGTGTTTACGCGTACCAAGCATGGTGCGAATAAACTGGTCGAGCAACTGGGCGCAGACGGCATCGGCGCCCTGGCCATCCACGGCAACAAGAGCCAGTCGGCGCGCACGCGCGCGCTGTCCGAGTTCAAGGATGGCACCCTGCAAGTGCTGGTCGCCACCGACATCGCCGCGCGCGGTATCGATATCGACCAGTTGCCGCACGTCGTCAACTACGACTTGCCGAACATTCCGGAAGACTATGTGCACCGTATCGGCCGCACGGGCCGCGCCGGTGCCAAGGGTGAGGCCGTGTCGCTGGTCTGCGTGGATGAGCACGAAATGTTGAAAGACATCGAAAAGCTGATCAAGCAAACCCTGCCGCGCGAAGTCATCGAAGGCTTCGAGCCTGACCTGAATGCCCGCGCCCAGCCTGTGCAATTGCGCAGCGGCACCGGCGGCCACCGCAACAACAGCCGCGCGCCAGCCGGCGCCGTGGTGCGCGTGAAAACCGGCGGCAGCGGCGCCAAGCCACGCAGCGCCGGCCCTTCGGGCGGCGGTGGCGGCGGCAACCGTAGCGGCAATGCGCCGCGTTCGGCAGCGTCGCACCGTTCCGGCGGCCGCGGCCGCTAATACACGGCTGCAAACCTGCTGCGCGGGGCGCTATCGATGCTCCCGCTCGC
>NZ_LT607655.1:330300-421746 GCF_900095265.1 Janthinobacterium sp. UMAB-56
GTTTTCAGCCCTGTATTGAAAGTAGCACGACAAATACCGTTCCAAGACTTGCTTCTGGGACGGTTTTTTTATGCACGGCAACATTTGCCGATTTGGGCTAGGATAGTGCCCATCATTCTCAACTGCACGCTGCCATGCCAAACTTCGCTGCCAACCTCAGCATGATGTTTACCGAACTGCCCTTCCTGGAGCGTTTTGCCGCCGCCAGGGAAGCGGGCTTCGACGCCGTCGAATTCCTGTTTCCCTATGCCGTCGAGGCGCGGCAGATCGCCTTGCGGCTGGAGCGTCACCAGTTGCAGCTGGCCGTCTTCAACTTCCCGCCCGGCGACTGGGAACATGGCGAACGGGGCATCGCCTGCGATCCGCGCCGGGGCGAGGAATTCCGCAGCAACGTGCAACTGGCGCTCGACTACGCGCGGGTGCTCGGAGCGAAGCAGCTGCACTGCATGGCCGGCATCGTGCCGCCCGGCATGAGTCTGGAGCGGGCGCGGCAAAGCCTGATCGGCAACCTGCAATTTGCGGCCGACGCCTGCCGTCCGCATGGCATCAACGTGCTGATCGAGCCGATCAACAGCTACGACATGCCCGGTTACTTTCTGAACCATAGCCAGCAAGCGGCCGACATCATCGCCGACTGCCAGCGCAGCAATATCTTCCTGCAATATGATATGTATCACATGCAGCGCATGGAGGGAGAGCTGAGCAACACCATCCGCGCCCTGCTGCCCCTGATCCGCCACATCCAGATCGCCGACACGCCAGGCCGCCATGAACCGGGCACGGGCGAGATCAACTACCGCCATTTGTTCAAGCTGCTGGACCAGGTCGACTACGCGGGTTGGGTCGGCTGCGAATATCGTCCCGCCAGCGATACCGTGGCAGGACTGGGCTGGCGTGAGCAATTGACGGGCACATAAGGCATATAGGGCGCAAAGCACGCCTGATCGCAGCACGCTTGCGCCCGCACAAGGCGGGCCGCACAGGCCGGTACCACAATACCTTTCCATACAGTATTTCCTGTCGAGAGGTGACGTGTCTACCGTGCCCGCCCGCCTTCGCCGCGCCCTGTGCCTGAATGTCTGCCTGGTGATTGTGCTGGGCGGCTGCGCCACCGCGCGCCCTGAGCTGGCGCAAGTGCGCGCCCTGGCCGCCGGCACCGCTGCCCTGAACGCTTTCAGCGAGCTGTCGCAGCGCCATGTGGACAGCTATCAGCGCGCCCGCCCCTATCTGTCAGCCGCCGAAGAGGTGCGCGAACGCCTGCTCGATGCGCAGCGCCGCGCCGCGCAAGCCGATGTCGCCCGCCTGGCGCAAGCCGTGCGCCTGTACCTGCAGGCGCTGGGCCGGCTGGCGAATGCCGATGCGTATGACGTGCAGCCCGAACTGGCCAGCGCCGGCGCCGCCATCCGCGCCTGGCCGGGCAGCGGCATCGACGACCGCCATGTCAGCGCCTACACCCTGTTGCTGCAGCAACTGTCGCGCCTGGGCGGGGCGGCCAGTCAACACGCGCACCTGGCGCAAGTGCTGCACGACGGCGACGCGCCGCTGCAAGCCCTGCTGGCCGCGCTCGACAGCTTGCTGGCGCTGTACGACAAAAGCGGCGACAACGAGCGCGACATGGTGCTCGGCTTGCTCGAAGTGGAAATCGCGTATGCCGACACGCCGCAGCAGCGTCTGCTGGCCGTGCTGGCGAAAAACATGCAACAAAGCAAAACCGAGGAATATCGTTTGTATGGCTTGCGCCACACCCTGGCGCGCCGGCAACTGGCGGCACTGGCACGCGACCACGCCCACCTCGCTGCCGCCCTCAGCACCACGGAGGCAACATGGACGGATCAGTAGACAGCGAACGCCGCGAAGCGGCTCTCAGCAGCGCCAGGCGCGTCGAGCAACTGGCCGACAGCCTGTCGCAGGCGGCCGTCACCCTGCATGGCGCCGTCATGCGCGCCATCCGCAAGCGCGCCAGCCAGGGAGCAAACGGCATCAGCCACAGTCAGGCGCAAGCCGTCTTCGCGCTGGAAGTGGCCTTGCGCCAGCAAGCCAACCAGCTGTATGCCGATGCCGCCGGGCACACGGTGGCCGGCCTGGATACGGCGCAGCGCCAGCTCAGCGGCCTGCTCGATACGGTGCGCCTGCGCATCGCCCGCAACGACGATGTGCGGCACTGGATCAGCCTGGCAACGAGCTTGTTACATATGGGCAGTGCCGTCCTCGCCGGCAATCCCGAGCGCATACTCCGCACCTTGGGCAAGGTGCGTGAGCGGCTGCAAGAGATGGCGCCGGACTGATTGAAATCGGCCGGCCAGCGCCTATACTGGGACGTGCCCATCTGCAATCGTGCTTGTGGGGGCGAGGACCAGAGGAGACCAACATGCGTATCGAAGCGTATGTGCAATTCAATGGAAATTGCGCGCAAGCGCTGGAATACTACCGCCAGCATCTGCATGGCACAGACCTGTGCCTGATGCCGTATCGGGGTTCGCCGGGCCAGGAGCAAGTCAAGGCAGACTGGTACGACAAGATCATGCACGGCTCCGTGCAGCTGGGGCCGACCATGCTGATGGGCTCGGACGGTGGCTGCCAGGAAGATGGCGCCAAGGGCATGAGCGGCTGCTGCGTCTGCCTGACCCTCGACACGCCGGAGGAAGCGGAACGGGCCTTCGACGCGCTGGCGCGTGACGGCAACATCCAGATGGCGCTGACGGAAACGTTCTGGGCCCGGCGCTACGGCATGCTGAAAGACCAGTTCGGCGTGGCCTGGATGATCAACTGCCTGAAAGAACCAGCATAGAATGGCCAGCGCCAGCCTGCGCCGCGTCAAACGCGGCGCGGGTAATCTCGCAAGCAGAGTTGCCCATACTGGACTACCATGATGGCAGTAAGCTCTTACCGGGTGATGGCCATGAATGGATTGCCGCAAGACCAACTGCAGCGCCTGCAAGGCGTGCTGGAGCAACGCAAGCTGGCGTTGCTGGAACAGCTAAAGAATGAAGCGGCCGAGGCGGACGCGCGCGCCTCGCTGCTCAATGAAATCGAAGCCTCGCCTGCCGACAACGCCAGCGTGCGCACCTTGAACGCCCTCGTCAGCGAAGCTGCCGAGCACAACCTGGCGCAGCTGGCCGGCATCCGGCAAGCGCTGGCCAGCTTGGCCGATGGCAGCTACGGCCTGTGCGACAACTGCGGTGAAGCCATCGGCCTGTCGCGCCTGAACGCGCGCCCCGAAGCGCGCCTGTGCATCGATTGCCAGACGCGGCTGGAAAAAGCCGGGCGCTCCGTCCCATGACGGCTGTGCAAGCACAAAGGGCAAGGCATCGCTGCCCTGCCCCCTGCTTTCCATCTTTGCTGCCATGTTGCCTGTCGTCCCCCGCCCGCCTCTGTGTGCCGGCTGGGTGGACGGGTCTCCTCTACTGCCATTGCCCTGCTGCAAGCTGCGCGCTTGCATAACTCAGTTTGTTTCACTCAGTTTATTTCACTCAGTTTGCTTCGCTCAGTTTGCTTAACTCATGTGCTGTCCGCCATTGATGGCGATGTTCGCGCCGGTGACAAACGCCGCCTCGTCGGATGCCAGGTAAGCCACCAGGGCCGCCACCTCGTCCGGCTCGCCCAGGCGGCCCAGGGGAATTTGCGGCAAGATCTTCGTTGCCAGGATATCGGCCGGCACGGCCGTCACCATCTGCGTGCGCAGGTAGCCGGGCGAGACCGTGTTGACGGTGATGCCGTGGCGCGCCACTTCCAGCGCCAGCGCCTTGCTGAAGCCATGCACGCCCGCCTTGGCGGCCGCGTAGTTGCACTGACCAAACGCGCCCTTCTGGCCATTCACGGACGAGATATTGATGATGCGGCCCCAGCGATTGGCCAGCATCGGCTCGAGCACCTGCTTGCTCATGTTGAACAGGCTGTCGAGATTGGTGCGCATGACCTCGGCCCAGTGCGGCAATGCCATCTTGCGCATGCTCTGGTCGCGCGTGATGCCGGCGTTGTTGACCAGCACGTCGAGCCGCCCAAACTGCGCCAGCACGCGCGCCACGGCCTCGCTGCAGGCAGCGAAATCGCTTACGTCGATGGCCAGCGGATGAAAATAATACTGCTGCGCCTGCTGCTCGTCGAGCCAGCTCTCCACCCGCGTGTTACCCGGCGTATGCGCCGCCATGACGGCAAAACCTGCCGCATGCAGGCGCCGGCACAAGGCCGTGCCCAGGCCACCCATGCCGCCCGTGACCAGCGCTACCTTTTGTTCCTTCATTGCTGTCTCTCCCCGCTTGTTATGATTGTTCTGCGTGGGATCAAGTGTAGGAGCAGTTTTTAGCGCCGGCCTTGCGCCAGATCAAGGGCTCAGCGTGATGCAGTCGTGCGCGGCTGGCGCCCCGGTCTGTGCCAGAATGGCCGCTACTGCACAGCGAGAGGCCAGCCATGACGTATAAGACCGTATTGCTCCACATCGACGACAGCGCAGGGCGCGCCGCCCGCATCGAAGCGGCCGCCAGCATCGCCCAGGCTTGCGGCGGCCACCTGACGGGCGTGGCGCTGACGGGCGTGTCGCGCCTGCTGTACCAGAACCAGCCCGACCTCGATGCCGACCCGAACCTGAGTCTGCACCTCAATTTCCTGCGGGAACGGGCGACGCGTGCCCTCGATGGTTTCGAGGCGCAGGTGCGCGCGGCAGGCGTCGCCTCCTTCGAACAGCGCGTGATCGACGACGAGGCGGCGGGCGGCATCAGCCTGCTGGCCCGTTATGCGGACCTGGTTGTCATCAGCCAATACAATGCCAAGGATAAATCGCCGTCCGTGATGCGCGACTTTCCCGCCTATGTGCTGTTGCATTCGGGCCGCCCGGTGCTGATCGTGCCGTATGCGCCGCCGCTGCCCCTGCTGGCGCCGCCGGCAGCCGCGCGCAATGTGCTCATTTCCTGGAATGCCAGCAAGGAAGCGAGCCGCGCCGTGAGCGCCGCCCTGCCCCTGCTGCAGCGCGCCGGGCAAGTCCACGTGGCCATCTTCGACGCCCAGGTGCATGCCGCCGAGCATGGCGAACAGCCGGGCGCCGAACTGACGCACTACCTGGCGCGCCACGGCGTGGAAGCGCGGCTGCATTTGCTCGACGGCGGTGGCGTGCGGCGCGGTGATATCGGCGAAGCACTGCTGTCGCAGGCCTCCGACCTGTCGGCCGACTTGCTGGTGATGGGAGCGTATGGCCATTCGCGCCTGCGCGAAACCATCCTGGGCGGCGTCACGCGCACGATTCTGCAAAGCATGACGATCCCCGTGCTGATGGCGCACTAAGCCATGAGGAAAACGGCAAGGCTAACTGCCTTGCCAGGGCTGGCTGCGGATCTTCGCCACCTGGCGCTGCGCCAGCCACTGCCACAACTGCAGTGCATCGTCCTGCGGGAGGGCTGACATGTGGCGCGGGCTGGCCAGGGCGATTTCGCAATCGCGGTCCGACCATTCCTCGAAAGTGACTTCGCCTCCGCTAGCGACCTCGACCTGATACATCAAGCCGTCGTCGTAGCCAAAGCGCAACAAGACAGCGGCCGGACTGCCGTCCGGCGTGACGCTGCCGCCGCGATACACCTCGGCCAGCGCATCGGCCAGCTGTGCTGGCGAAGGCGCGCAAATATCGCGCCCATCGGCCCGTGTCAGAATGAACCATGCCTGTGTCATGACGCGCCCTCCTATCCATACTCGTTAGCATGCGAGGCAAGTACTGCAGGCAGTCACCTTGGTCCAGTGTCACTTCGGGCGCGCGGAAACTATCCCTGTCGGCATTGTGTACCAATAATTACTCATACTAACAAGGATCATACCTAAATTTCGAGCAGCGCGGCAGATATGCAATAGCACGGCAAATACGCCGATTCACGCCACCAGCACGGGAATGCTGAGCGGATCGAAGTCGTGCCAGTCGCCATTGGCGATCGTGCCTTCCGCTTCCTCGATATGCTCGGCGCCCAGCCGGTGCAGCGCCTCGAGCGCCCGTTCACGTTCGTCGAGGCCGCCCAGCGCGACGGCGATCAGCATGCCAGGCTGGCGTGGCCGGCGGCGGTTTTCGCCGTTGTCCTCGGCCTCGCCGGCATCCTTCATCTTGTTGAAACTGTAGAGTGAACCCACGTGGGCGCCCACCAGCGCCCCCACCACCGGGCCCAGCGGCCCCGTCGCCAGCGTAGCGGCTGCGCCGATGCCCGCGCCCACCGCAGCCCCGACGCTCACGCCTTCCACCACACCTTCCGGCGTCTCTTTGGCGCCGGGCGACATGTCGCGGTCGCCACCGAGCGCGTGCAAGTCGTGCTGGCCAGGCTGGCTGACAAAGAAAGCGCTGATGCGGCGGTCGGGAAAACCCGCCTGGTTCAGGGCGGCGCGCGCGGCGTCTATCTGTTGCTGCAACTGAAAATGACCTGCAATGATGCGTGACATGATACGGCCCTCCTGATCGGCTGCTGGCGCACCGTGCGCCGCTACGATAGCGTGCGCCGAACAGCACCCGCAGACCGTACGCCTGCGCACACAGTTGCGCAATCATGCGGATACGCCATCTTGCCCAGCCACGTGGAGATGCTGGCGGCCACCGAAATGGAGCCGGCAGCGACGGTCATCCGATGAAACTGTTCGGCTCGTCCATGTCCGGCGTACCACCGTCCGGCTCGCCCTTCGCCTTGGTGGCGGCCCGCTGGTCCGCTTGCGCCGCCTGCGTGAAGGCGATGCGGGTCAATGACAGGACGGCGAAGCGAAGACGGGGCGGCATGGGATTGCTCTGATGGCATGCAGCATGCCCCATTCGACTGTGATGCCATCATTTTCACAAAGAAATCTTTTTACCCTCGCTTCTACGTAAATCATCTAAGGCGCCAGCGCATTCGGCTTACCGCCCAGACGCAGGATCGCCGCCCTGGCGCCTACGGCGCCCGGATAGCGGGGATCGAGCTGCAGCGCCTGGCGATACGCTGCCACCGCCTGCGGGCGCAAGTCTTGCTCCACATAAAACTCGGCCAGGCTATCGTGCAGATTCGCGTCGCGCGGATGCAGACTGACGGCCGCCTGCAGCACAGCCATGCCCTGTGCCACGGCGCCGCTGCCTTTCAAGCGGTAGGCTTCCAGGTTCAGCGCCACCGGGCTGGCCGCGCCCAGCGGATCGCAGGCCAGCGCCAGGCGCAGGGCGGCGAGGGCCGGCTCCGTCTTGCCGGCGCGCAGCAAGGTCAATCCTTGCAGCGCATGCGCGCCATCGCTGAGCGGATACAGCGCCACGGCCAGGCCGCTGGCCGCCAGCGCCGCCTCCGCGTCGCCACGTGCGGCCGACGTTTGCGCCAGCTCAAGCAATTCGGGCACGAAATCGGGATAGGCGCGCTGGCCGCGGAAGGCCATGTGCAAGCGGCTCTCGAGTGCCGCGAAGGATGGGGAGGCGGCCGGCCAGGCGATGGCGGCGGTGCGGTCCCAGCTAGCGGCCAGGGCCACGATGGCTTGCTCGAAGGCAGGAGCGAAGCGGGGCAAGCTGCCGTCCGCTGCGCCTTGCGACAACAGCACATAGTCGCGCGCAAACGCCAGCGCGCCACCGCGTGAATACGTGTCCAGGTCGATGCCCGAGTGGCGCAGTGCCTCGGCCATGCTGGCGCCGGCCGCCAGGAAAACTCTTCCGCCTGCGGGATGGCGGGCCGCTTCGATGAAGGCGCGCGCCGCCCTGGCGTCCGGCGCCAGGGCCTGGCGGTTGATCTGCGTAAATGCCTCGCGCGTGGCGGCCGCATCGGCATACGGTGCATGCGTGCGCTCGGCGTAGGCCCTGCCCTCCTCGAACAGTCCTTGCGCCACCTGGTAATCGCGCTGCGCGCCCGCATCGGCGATATACGTGTTCAGCTGCCACGGCTCGCCCGTGACGACTTCGAACAGGCGCTGCACGAAGGCCTCGGGATTGACGCGCTCGAGATTGGCGGCGACGGCAATGGTGAGCTTGCGCGAGGGAAAACTGAACAGATAGGTGACCGTTTCCGGCTGCTGGCCGCTGTGGGCAATGGCGTAGCGCCCGCCCGTGGGAACGATTTCCCAGCCCATGCCGTAGTTCGTCAAGCGGCCCGCACGCGTGGCCATCGGCTGCACCATGGCGGCCACGCTGGCCGCCGACAGGATCTTGCCTTCGTGAACGCCCCTGCCGAATGCCAGCATGTCGGGCACGCTTGAGCGCGTGCCGCCGGCCGAGAAGCGGCTGCTGATATCGACGAATTCCGAATTCTTCCATTCCTTGCCGGCCAGCCGGTAGCCGCGCACGCGATGGGCAATCACGGCATCCGGGTCGTCCATCACAGTGGCGTCCATGCGCAGCGGCCCCCACACATGGCGCCGCATGTAGCCGGCATAGCTTTCACCCGAGGCGCCCTCGATCACGGCGCCCAGCAGATTGTAGCCATAACTGGTGTAGCGGAAGCGCGTACCCGGTTCGGCGACCAGGTCGAACTGCGCGAAGACGGCGATGGACTGGCGCGTATCCTTGTGCTCCTTGAAATGCTGTTCCAGCTGACTGTTGCGGTAGGCATCAATGCCGCCCAGGTGGCCCAGCAGTTGGCGCACCGTCACGGGAAACGCTTTGACGGGGAAATACGGCACATAGGCTTGCACGGGTGAGTCCAGGTCGACCTTGCCTTGTTCGACCAGCTGGAGGATGGCCACCGCCGTCATGGGCTTGGTGACGGACGCCAGCCGGTAGCTGGAGCGGGCCGTGGCCGGCACGCGGTTTTCCAGGTCCGCATAGCCATAGCCTTTTACCCATTCCACGTCGCCCTGGCTGAAACCGACGGTCACGCCGGGGATGCGCTCCGCGCCCATGCGCCGGGCCACCCAGCCGTCGAAATCGGCCAGGCGCGCGGCCAGCGCAGGGGAGGGAGCGGAAGTGGCTTGCGCCGCGCCGCAGAACAGCGCCAGTGCGCCAACGAAAACGTAGTATTTGCAGCTTTGCATAGTCATTAATCCATGGTGAGGGCCGTGTGCACAGCACGGCGCTGATACATGGTAAGTATCTTTCACACATCATTGGCTGGCTGTGCACGAAATGCACGTGAGGCGCACGAACGGCACCGAAGTTGATGAAAATGTTGCAAAAGAGCAGCTACAATGCCCGCCATGCCCTCCTTCTTTCGCTACCTGTTACGGTACTGCCTTGCCTGGTGCCTGGCCTTGCCCTCTTTCGCCTGCGCCATGCATCCGCTATCGCTGGACGCAGGCTGGCGCACCTGCGGCAACACGCCGTCTGCGCCCGCCTCGCTGCAGCAGTTGGTCCAACCGGGCCAGTTGCAGTGCGTGGAGCGCGAGGTCACCTTGACAGCCACGCCCTCGTCGACGCAATTGCTGGTGCTGTCGGCGCTGGCTTCCAGCGAGCTGTGGCTCGATGGCGTATGGATCGGCAGCAATGGCCAACCGGCCCGTCAAGCGAGCGGGGAACGCGCGGGCGACATCGATTTCGCCATTCACCTGACGCCACAGCAGTTGAGCATGGGCAAGCACCATCTGCGCCTGCTGCTGTCGACGCAGCAGGCGCCGGCGCAACTGGCGTCACCATTGTATGCGCTGTACCTGGTCGACCGGCAAGACTACCGCGTGGCGCTGGCCTGGTACCGGCTTCCGCCCCTGCTGCTGGCCGGGGCGCTGGGCGCCGCCACCCTGCTCTTCCTGGCCTTGACGGTGTTGTACCAGCGGCAGCGGCACTGGGCCATGTTTGCCGCGCTGTGCCTGGTGGCGACGCTGCTGCTGGTGGTGGAACTCTGGCGCAGCCTGACCGGCTATGCCTATCCCTTGCACATGCCGCGCCTGTATGCCGTCAGCGCCCTGACATGGCTGTTTTCCGCCTTGCTGCCCCTGTATTTTCATACGGCTTACCGCCTGCCACGCTGGCCGCTGGCGGCGGCAGTGCTGCTGGCGGGCATCGCACTAGCCGGCGCGCTGCCCACGCATTTCGACGCGCGCTGCTGGCTGATGTTCTTGACGGGCCTGGCAGCGAGCCTGGCGCTCAACCTGGGCGCCCTGTGGCGCCGGCTGCCGGGCAGCCGTGGCGGCACGCTGATCGCGCTGGCCTCGTGCGCCCTGTTCCTGCTGACGGGCAGCCAGTTCGCCGAAGGCGGCTTCGCCCTCGTCGTGTGCTTTTTGCTACTGCCCCTGTGCGCGCAACTGCTGGCCCAACTGCTGCGCGACCGCAGCAAGGCGGCGCGCGCCCAGCAGCTGGAAAACCAGCTCTTGCGCAAAAGCATGCAGCCACATTTCCTGATGAATTCTCTCAGCCTGATCAGCGAACTCAACGCGCAATCCCCGCAGGCGGCCGAAACCTTCATCGAGGCACTGGGCACCGAATTGCGCATGCTCAACGAGTTTGCCCAGCAGCCCAGCATTGCCCTGACGCAGGAACTGGCCCTGTGCGAGAATTACCTGCGCATCATGAGCACGCGGCTGCAGCAGCCGTGCCGCCTTCAGCTCGATGGCGAAGCGGCTGGCATCACCGTGCCGCCCGCCATGTTACTAACAGCACTGGAAAATGCGTTCAGCCACAACCGCTACCGCCACGGCGTATCCTTCCTCCTGCACAGCGCCAGGCTTGCGAAAACGCACATACTTACTTTGATCCTGCCCGAAGGCGTAACACGCCCGCATGCGGGCAGCGGCGTGGGCGAACAGTACATCCGCGCCAGCCTGCACGCCGTGTTCGGCGACGCCGCCAACTATGTCAGCGAACAGCAGCCGGCAGGCTGGCGCCTCAGCTTTACCTTGCCGGTGGCGCCATGAATGTGTTGATACTGGAAGATGAACCGCTGATCGCGCAAGGCCTCGAACGCGAGGTGCGCGCGCATTTCGGCGCGCGCCTCAACAATCTCATGCTGCATGACAATGTACCGCAAGCCCTGGCCGCTCTGACGCAGCACGAGATCGACTTGCTGCTGCTGGACTTGCACCTGCACGGCGCCGACGGCTACGACTTGCTGCGCCTGGCCGGTGGCGCCCCGTTCCAGACCATCATCGTCTCGGCCCACGCGGAACGCTCGATCACGGCGTTCGAGTTTGGCGTGCTCGACTTCGTCGCCAAGCCTTTCAGCCGCGAACGGCTGCACAAAGCGCTACAGCGCTATACGGGACGGCACACGGAAGCCGCCTCGCTGGCAGTCAGGAAACGGGGAACGCTGGAATGGATCGCCATGGCCGACATCGACCATGTGCAAGCCGATGGCCATTACAGCAATATCGTGCTGCGCAGCGGCGAACAGTGCTTTCACGACCTGGCGATCGACAAGCTCATGGCCCTGCTGCCGCCCCACTTCCTGCGCGTGCACCGCTCCTATATCGTCAACAGCCTGGGCTTCAAGCGGCTGCAGATCGCCGCGGGCGGCAAATACGCGCTCGACACGCAAACCAGCACGGGCATACCTGTCTCGCGCAGCAGCTATCCCGCGCTGAAACAGCGGCTGCTGGGCTGAAGTCCCCGCTTACCAGTGCTGGGCAAAGTTGGGGAATGGCGAGGCCATGTGTTCGGGCTCCACCGGCGGCGCCATCCAGTCGCGCGGGTCGACCTTGTAGTACTGCAAGAATTGTGCATACAGTTCTTCGTGGTGCTCGGCCATCTGGTAGGGCTTTTCAAAGAAGGTTTCCGTGGCCACGGCAAAGAATTCGGCGGGATTGGTGGCGCCGTAATGGTCCATCACGCTTTGCTGCTGAACCATGGCATCGTGGCGCAGCTTGTCGAAGTCGCGCGATAGCACCGTGGCCCAACTGCGGTAGCTCGACACGCTGGGCAAATACGGCGCGCCATTCGCGGCGCCCGATTCGCTGTCGAGCTGGTGGGCAAATTCATGCAGCACCACATTCTGGCCATCGGTCCAGTCGGCTGCACCGCGCTGCACGTGGTCCCAGGCCAGCACCACGCGGCCATCGCCCCAGGATTCCCCCAGCAAGCCGTTGGCCGATGGCGTCACCACGCCGCCCGGCCCGACTTCATCGCGCGTGACGATGAATTCGTTCGGATACACGAGGATGGTGTCGAGTTCCGGATAGACCTGGGTCTGGCGATTCAGCAGCAACAAGCAAGCCTGGCCGGCGATGGTGTAGCGCATCTCGTCCGTCATCTCCAGGCCGCCGCAACCGACGAATTTCTTTTGATACAGGAATTGCACGACGAGGTGGCGCAACTGCTCCTGCAGCGGCGCCGGCATATGCCGGTAGACGGGAATATTGCTTTCCAGCACAGCCAAGCCTTCGGCCGGCAAGGGTTTGGCCAGGGCCCGCTTCAACCGCCAGCGGGGCAACCACAGCGACAAGGCGATGCCGGCCGTGACGAGAGCGATCCACAGCAGCGGATTCATGCGGCGGCCCGCTTCAGGACGACGAAGGCAAGCGGGCGGGAGAACAACACGGCGGCGTAGGCAGACAAGGACAAGCTCCTTCAAGTGAACCCGCGCGTTGCGGGCAGCAGTCCAGCCCACATGGGGATGCTTGCAGTCTTTTCAATCCGACTACGTCCGACGGCCCGCCCGAACGCCAAAAGCCGGGTGTAACCCGGCTTTCATTGCAACGTCACAATACCTGAAAAACCGCCAGGTATTACTCAGCCGATTTTTGCTGCGGCGCGCCGAACAGCGCAGCGACGAGCGGATCGCGCGTCACGGGACCGCGATTGACGCGGATGGCGTAATGCGTGTCATCGGCCAGGATGTGGAAGTGGCGGCCGCTGCCTGCCATGCTTTGCTCGCGCAGGCCCGGACGGTCTTTGCGCGGTGGCGCACCTTCGCGTTTCGGCTGGACGATGGCGGCCAGGAAGGCGCGCACGCGCTCAGGATCGGGCGTCAGCTGGTACACTGCCTTGCCCAGATAGGTGGCGGTGCCTTCGATGTAGCGGGCCAGTTCGATCACGCCCGCTTCGCGCAGGTCGCGGATGTATTTGCGGGCGCCCGATGGCGAAAATTTGAGGAACCAGGCGATTTCGTCGGCCAGCATCTCGTGCAGCGACAATTCGCCTATCAGCTTTTGCATGTTTTCGATGCGACGCAGGGTGGCCGACGTCGAACGCACGCGCTCGATCGGTGCCATGGAAATGGGATTCATGCGCTCCGGGGGGATCGGTGCTGCGCGCTCTACCATTTGCGAGCCTTTTTCGGGGCTACGAAGTTCCTGGTGCACTGCCTTTAATTCGCTCTTCACGTGAGACTGAGTCATTGCATGCATTTGAATACTCCTTTTAAACGATTGCCGGTAGCCCGGATTGTTAAGTTCTTGGCAATTTTTATACCAGAACACCACGAATCCTGAGCGTCTGAGCACAGAATGCCCGTGTCAGCGGCTGCGGTCTGTGCGTTAACGAACATTAGAAGCAAGAAAGTGAGAAATATTGCCCTACTGAATTCTTTCTCTCGTGACATCTAACAATGACATCTAAAAAACGCTGTGCCCCACTCTGCGCTCCCATTCATGGCGCAAAGTGAAATAGCGAACAGAAGCGGAAGCATCATTGCAATAAATTCAAGCTTCGTGCGCGGCGCCCGCCGCCGGCATCGCGAACCTTCGACTCTTGCAAAGGAAACATCATGAAAATACCCGCCCTGTTGACCGCCGCCTTGCTCGTCACCCTGTCCGCCTGTAACAAGCCGGCCGAAGCGCCCCTGCCCGAAACGGCGCCCAACCCTACTTCCGTCCCACAAGTGATGCCTGCCCCCGTCACGCCAGCCATGCCGGAAACGGGCCCTGGCAGCACCACGCCGCCTGCGCCGCTGACCGATCCCGCCACCGCGCCCGCCCTGCCGCCCGCCACGGCGCCGAAGTAAAGCCTACAGACGAGGCCGTCTGACGGCGATCCATCCGGCGCCCGCGCGGCGCCACAGCTACTCCACGGGGGAGTTACGCGTTGCCAGCCTGTTCGCAACGCGTTTTTTTACGATTGGAGTCGGCCACGCCATTTAGGTTCAGCTGCAATGCACCCGCAAGCCACCATCGAAGCCGAGCGCCAAAAATGCGGCATTCCGCACAGGCTTTGCCCTCTTCGTGCGGAAAGGCGGAATATCGCCATTTCTCATTTTCAACAGATTCAAATTAAACCTTTATAAACAATCACTTGCAATAAACGCCAAAATGCGCTCCACTGGCACGGAAGATGCTTTTATATTTTCATAGTCGCCACCAGAGCGGCAGCCTCACCCAATATAAAAACCATCTACCTTTTGGAGACAACAGCATGGCAAGCACCTTCCGCATCTCGTCCTTCCTGAACACCAAGGCTCTGGCCGTGGCCGTCGCACTGGCCGCGCAATTCCCGCTGGCCGTCCATGCGGCCGACCTCGTACGCCTGGGCAACCTGAAATTCGCCCATTACGGCGCCGTCGCCTATATGAAGGAAATCGCGCCGAAGTACGACTTGAAAATCGAAGAGCGCATCTTCGCCAAGGGCCTCGACATCGTGCCAGCCATGATCGCCGGCGAAATCGACGTCTCCGCCAGCGCGCTGGAAGCAGCCATCACGGGCCGCGCCACGGGCTTGCCCGTGTACCTGGTGGGCGGCTTCGCCAAGGGCGGCGTGCAGATCGTCGGGCGTCCCGACCTGAACATCAAGGGCATTGCCGACCTGAAGGGCAAGAAAGTCGGCGTCACGCGCGGTGGCCCACAGGAAATCCTGCTGTTTGCCGAACTCACCAAGGCCAAGCTGACCTGGTCCGACAAGCCGGGCAAGGACGTGCAGATCCTGTACATGGGCTACCCAGACCTGAACCAGGCGCTGCTGACCAAGGATATCGACGTCATGAGCCAGTCCGAGCCCTACTCCACGCAGGCGATCCACAAGAAATACGGCGCGGCCATCATCAAGCCGTATGACACGCCACTGGGCGAGCCCGTGCGCGCGCTGGTGATGACGGAAAAGATGTACAAGGAAAAGCCGGCCGTGGCCCAGCGTTTCATGGATTGCTTCGTCGCCGCCACCCGCGCCTTCCTGGCCGACCCGAAACTGGCGGAAAAGTACGTGCGCGAATCGATGTTCAAGAACCAGATCACGTCCGAGGATTACCGCGATGCCATCGACAACGCCATCTTCACGGAAGACATCACGCAGAGTCACGTACAGCTGACCACCGACTACATGATGAAATTCGGCGTGGGCCGCATGGCCAAGCCGCCTGCCGCCCAGGATTGGGTCAAGCTGGACCTGCTGGAAAAAGCCAAGAAAACCTACGCACCTCGCTAATCTGAAAGTGTCACGATGAATATTCAAATGATGAAACGCTTCGCGCACGGTGCCATCGTGCCCGTGGTCGTGTTGCTGTTCTGGCAAGCGCTGTCCACGTTCGGCTGGATCAACCCGCAAATCCTGCCCTCGCCCGTGGCCGTGCTGGTGAAATGGTATGAATACCTGATTCCCATGCAAGCGTACACGCCCGAAGCGGGCAATTACCTGGTGTGGATGTTCTCCGGCGAACTGCCGCACGACGCCTGGGCCAGCCTGTCGCGCGTGCTGGGCGGTTTTGCCATCGGCGCCGGCCTGGCCTTGCCGCTGGGCCTGCTGATGGGCACCAACAAGACCATCTATAAACTGTTCGACCCGCTGGTGCAGGTGCTGCGTCCGATTCCGCCCATCGCCTACATTCCGCTGGCGATCCTGTGGTTCGGCCTGGGCAACCCGCCCGCCTTCTTCCTGATCAGCATCGGTTCCTTCTTCCCCGTGCTGATGAATACCATCGCCGGCGTGCGCCAGGTCGATGGCATCTACATCCGCGCCGCGCGCAACCTGGGCGCCAGCCAGATGACCATGTTCCGCCGCGTCATCCTGCCGGCCGCCACGCCCTACATCCTGGCCGGCGCGCGCATCGGCATGGGCACAGCCTTTATCGTCGTGATCGTGGCCGAAATGATCGCCGTCAACAGCGGCCTGGGTTTCCGCATCCTCGAAGCGCGCGAGTACTTCTGGTCTGACAAGATTATCGCCGGCATGTTTACCATCGGCCTGTTCGGCCTGGCCATCGATATGGCCATGAATGCCCTGAATAACCATTTGCTGCAGTGGCACCGCGGCCTGGAACACTGAGAGGAACGGCCATGACCACGATCAATATCAATGCAGTCAATAAAATCTTCACCACGGGCGGCGCCGACGTCATCGCCCTGAAGGATATCAACCTGGAAATCGCCAGCGGCGAGTTCATCTGCCTGCTGGGGCCGTCCGGCTGCGGCAAGTCGACCCTCTTGAACGCCATCGCCGGCTTCTCGCAGCCGACGTCCGGCCAGATCCTGGCCGGCGGCAAGCTGATCACCGAGCCTGGTCCCGACCGCGGCATGGTGTTCCAGGAATACGCGTTATTCCCTTGGATGAGCATCGAAAGCAATATCGCTTTCGGCCTGGAAATCGCCGGCAAGACACCGGCCGAAATCCGCGAACGGGTCGACATGCTGCTGAGCATGCTGGGATTGACGGAATTCCGTGCCCGCTACCCGAAAGACTTGTCGGGCGGCATGCGCCAGCGCGTGGCCATCGCCCGCGTACTGGCCCTCGATTCGCCCATCATGCTGATGGATGAACCATTCGGCGCGCTCGATGCCTTGACGCGGCGCAACCTGCAAGATGAATTGCTGAAGATCTGGAAAGTCTTCGGCACTACCATCGTCTTCGTCACGCACTCGATCGAGGAATCGGTCTACCTGGCCGACCGCACCATCGTCATGACCTACCGTCCCGGCACCATCAAGCGCGACGTGGCCATCGCCCTGCCCCGCCCACGCGACCCGAGCGACCCGGAATTCAACCGCATCAAGCGCATGCTGGGCGAGATGGTGATGGAAGAGCAGCAGCGCCATCACAATGCGGAGACGATGGCAAGTACGGCAGACTGATAGTATGTCTGATGAATGAGCAGCGGGGCAGTGCCGTCTGGCCTGCCCCCATCAACCCGACACACGGAGCACCATGGCATTCGGCAAATGGCCCCTGAGACAAGTGCTCGGCCCCCTGCTGGCCTTGGGGTCGCTGGTCGGGCTGACGTGGGCGTCGTATGCCTGGGTCAAGCAGCGCCAGCTCGATGAATTGCACCGCACCCTCGATTCGCGCGCGGAACTCTACGCGGCGTCCATCGGCGGCGCTCTGAACAAGTACGAATTCCTGCCCCTGGCCGTGGCCCAGAGCGATGCCGTGGCGCAATTGCTGGAACAACCCAGCACCGACAAAGTGGCGCAGATCAACGCCTACCTGGTCGACATGAACCACCGCGCGGGCGCCTTTGCCGTCTACGTGCTCGATGACAAGGGCACGACACTGGCGTCGAGCAACTGGCAAGACCGCAGCTCCTATGTGGGCGTCAACTATGGTTTCCGGCCCTACTTCAAGGATGCATTCGCGGGCGGCATCGGGCGCTTCTACGGCATCGGCTTCTCCACCTTCGAGGCCGGCTATTTCATTTCGCAGCCGGTGCTGCGCGACGGGCGCATCATCGGCATCGTCGCCGCCAAGGTCAACCTGGACTGGATCGAGCAATCGTGGCGCACACCCGGTGCGGGCGAGCAGATCTGGGTCAAGGATGCGAATGGCGTGATCATCCTGGCCACCACACCAGCCTTCAAGTTCAAGACCCTGGCCCCGCTATCGCCGGAAGCGAAGAGCGATATCAGCGCACAGCGCCAGTTCCTGCAGGAAAACCTGCCCATTTTGCCGCACAAGCTACTGCGCCAGTTCGCCGATGGCGCCAGCGTGATGACCCTGGAGCGCCCGCAGGCTGGCGACACGCCGGCCCTGTCCGGCAGCGCCGAGAAGGTGAACTATCTGGCCGTGAACCGCGCCCTGGGTCCGCTGCAATGGCAGATCACCGTACTGGCCGAGCTCGATCAGGTGGACGAGGCGGCGCGCAACGCGGCCATCGCCGCCGCGCTGGGCTGGGCCTTGCTGCTGCTGGCCCTGATGTATGCGCGCCAGCGCCGGCGCCGCATCGCCGACAAGCTCAATGCGCAACAAACCCTGGCACGCGCCTATGAACAGCTGGAAATCAAGGTCGAACAGCGCACGGCCGACCTGGTGCACGCGAACGGCCGCCTGCAGGCGGAAGTGGCCGAGCGCGAGCGGGCCGAACAAACCTTGCGCTATGCGCAGGCGGAACTGGTGCAAAGCGGCAAGCTGGCGGCCATCGGCCAGATGGCGGCCGGCGTCACGCACGAGCTGAACCAGCCGCTGGCCGCCCTGCAAACCTTTTCCGACAATGCCAAGGTGTTCCTGGCGCGCGGACGCATCGATGATGCGCTGGACAACCTGTCCACCATTTCCGACCTCGTCAAGCGTCTCGGCTATGTCACCTCGCAACTGAAAGGCTTTGCGCGGCGCAGCGACGATGCGCGCAAACCCGTCAGCGTGCGCCAGGCGTTTGCGCAAACCATGCTGCAAATCCGCACGCGCAAGCACTCGCAGCGTTTGACCCTGCATGAAAGCTGGCTGGAGGACGACATCATCGTGCTGTGCAATGCCATCGGCCTGGAACAGGTGTTTACCAATCTGATCACGAATGCCATGGATGCCGTGCCGGAAAGCGAACCCGTGCAAATCTGGTTCCAGGTACGCCGGGAAGGCGACCTCGCCGTGCTGCATATCACCGATAATGGTCCCGGCATCCCGCTGGCCTCGCTCGACAAGATCTTCGACCCCTTCTATACCACCAAGGAACACGGGCTGGGCTTGGGATTGTCGATCAGTGCAGGCATACTGCGCGCGGCCGGCAGCGCACTGGCCGTGCGCAACCGCAGCGCGCAGGAAGGGGGCGGCGCACAATTTACCATCACCCTGAGCTGCGACCCGGGGGAGAGAGACGAAGGAAACATCTGATGCACGAGAATAATTTTGAAGGCATGCAAGTGCTGCTGGTGGAGGACGATGCCGTCGTACGCAAAGGCGCCCGGCAATCGCTGGAACTGGCGGGCTTGCAAGTGACGGCCGTCGCCACGGCCGAAGAAGCGCTGCCCTACCTGGTACCCGAATTTGCCGGCATTTTATTGAGCGATATCAAGCTGCCCGGCATGGATGGATTGAAACTGCTCGATATCGCCGTGGCGCAGGATGCCAGCCTGCCCGTCATCCTCGTCACGGGCCACGGCGACGTGTCGATGGCCGTGGGCGCCATGCGCCGTGGCGCCTACGATTTCATCGAAAAACCGTTTTCCGCCGACTTGCTGGTGGAAGTGTGTCGCCGCGCGCTAGACAAGCGCCATCTGGTGCTGGAAAACATGAACTTGCGCCGCCAGCTCGAACAGCGGGTCGGCATCGAGGCGCGCATCGTGGGCCGCAGCGCAGCCATGGCCAAGGTACGCCAGCTGGTGCTGAACCTGGCGCCGAAGTCGGCCGACATCATCATCCTGGGCGAAACGGGAACCGGCAAGGAACTGATCGCCCGCTGCCTGCACGACTTCAGCGAGCGGCGCGACCACCCTTTCGTGGCCATCAATTGCGGCGCCCTGCCCGAATCGATTTTCGAATCGGAACTGTTCGGCCACGAAGAAGGCGCATTTACGGGCGCGCAGCGCCAGCGCATCGGCAAGATCGAATACGCCAACGGCGGCACCTTGTTCCTGGACGAAATCGAAAGCATGCCGCTGGCCCTGCAAGTCAAGCTGCTGCGCGTGCTGCAGGAACGGCAAGTGGAACGCCTGGGGTCGAACAAATTGATATCCGTGAATTTCCGCGTCATCGCCGCCGCCAAGGAAGACTTGAATGTGCTGGCCGAACAGGGCAAGTTCCGCCCCGACCTGTATTACCGCCTGAACGTGGCCAGCCTGACCCTGCCCGCCCTGCGCAACCGGCGCGAGGATATCCCGCTGCTGTTCGAATTCTTCGTGCTGCAGGCCGCATTGCGCTATGGCCAGCCGGCCGCCCTCGTCAGCGGCGAACTGATCGCATCCCTGATGGCGCAACGCTGGGCCGGCAATGTGCGCGAGCTGCACAATGTGGCCGACCGCTTCGTGCTGGGTTTGCTTGACGACACCCTGAGCCCGGCCGGTTGCCGCGAAGCCTCGCTGGCCGAGCAAGTCGACACCTTCGAAATTTCCATCATCGAAGAAGCCTTGCGCCGCCACAACGGCAACGTCATCGATGCCGCTGCCAGCCTGAATATCCCGAAGAAAACCCTGTACGACAAGCTCAAGCGCTTTGATATCTCGACGGAGCAATTCCGTTAATCAGTAGCAAGTAGCCGACACAAGCATGGGGCGGCGTCCTACCCCCATGGGCGGGTGCGTGTGTGACAATGCCAGCTCGAATAATCACTAGCACAGGACACTGCCATGAAAACCGCCGCTCTCTTGCTGGCCGCCACCCTGATGACCGTCGGCGGCGCCTGGGTGCAAGCCCAGTCGACGACAAATGTCAACCAGACAGGCAACCACACCAACAATCCCAATGATCCGGGCCAGAAATCGGACCAGTCAGACAAACTCGACAACAAAGGCAAGCTGGTGCACGACGGCAAGCCCGCCAAGACCCGCACGGACAAACGCACGCGGCGAGGAAAGCCAACGGCGCCGCCAGCGTCCACACCCGCTGTGCCCAGCATCCCCATCGCCCCTACGAAATAGTATCAGCGCTGCGCCACGTTGCTTCCAGGCACGCTATCATCGCCCCTTTACAAGATAGCTAGGATGGCAATGAAAGCAGCATGGCAAACGATGCTGGCGGCAGGCGTACTGGCCGCCGCCGGTGTACAGGCGGCCCCCACGGTGGGCGAGTGCATGGAGCTGACGACGGGCATCAAGTTCAGCAAGAACAATGGCGACGCGCAAGTCAACGTCGAGGATAGCTTCGAGGGCAGGAAACTCAAGGGCACGCAGCTGATCCTCGACGGCGGCGTGCTGCTGGCCACGTCCTACCAGGACATCCGCGACGGCCAGGTATTCCTGACTGGCATGGTGCACTACAACGAAGACGGCAGCGTGCGCAGCAAGAACGTCTACGCGCCGCAGTCGGCCATCCCCGCCAAGATGCGCCCCGGCCAGGAAGTGCGCGTGCAATTCACGGACACGCAAACAAGCACCCACTACCCGCTGGCCGGCCTGTCCGACAAGATCACCACCTCCACGCGCACCGATAAACGCGATTTCTCGATCACCTTCCTGGGCTGGGAACGCCTGGAGCTGGGCGGGCGCCGCTTCCCCGACGCCTGCAAGTTCGAACTGCGTGACGTCGGTGGCAAAAGCAAAGGCAAGAGCGGCGAATACGTGTGGTACGCGCAAGGCTACGGCGTGATCATGACGGACAAGCTGGACCAGGATGGTGACGTGCAGCCGGCGTATCGCATTGCGCTGACGACAATCATCAGCGCCCCTTAAGCCACAATAGCCGAAGAACTAATGCAGCTGCGCCAGCGCATTCCCCCGCACCTGGAACGCTACCCTTGCCACCGTCTTGCCGGCGCCATCGACGAGCGCCAGCGCATGCTTGCCCGGCACGGGGCGCCAGCGAATGCTTTCGCTAGCCGCGCCCATATCCTTGCCGTCGAGCACCCAGCGCAAGCCGTGGCTGCCCTGGGCCTGGAAGAAGACGCGCTGAAGGGCGGGCGGAATGTCGGGGTCGATGGCGAGGATGCTGTCTTCGGCCGGATACACGATGGCGGGCGGCTTGACAGTGTCGCCCAGCACGGCGATGACGGGGCTTTCCGTGCCGACGATAAACCATTCGCGGCGCGGCGCTTCCAGCGCGGGCTGGTACGCCACCATCTGCTGCAGCACGCCGGGCGGCGCCTTCGGCGCGTGGCTGGGCACGTTCTTGTGCAGATAGTCCATGACGTCACGCCACACGGGCGCGGCGCCCGACACGCCTGACACATCCCACATGGGCTTGCCGTCGAAGTTGCCTACCCACACGCCCACCGTGTAGCGCGCCGAGTAACCCATGCACCAGTTGTCGCGCATGTCCTTGCTCGTACCCGTCTTGACGGCGCTCCAGAAATTCGTCCCCAGTTCGTTGCGCAAACCAAAGGTCATGCTGCGCGCGGCGCGGTCGGCCAGGATGTCGCCGACGATGAAGGCGGCGCCCGCTTCCATCACACGGTGCCGGTCCTTGCCGGCCTGCCCTGGCTGCAGGCTGGCCGTGCTGTACAGACCGCCATTGGCCAGCGCGCGGTAGGCGTTGGCCAGTTCCAGCAGGGTCACTTCCGACGAGCCCAGCGCCAGCGAAGGGCCGTAGTACTCGGCCGGTTCCGTCAGGCTGGACAGGCCCACTTCCTTGAGGCGGTTGTAAAAACCGTCCTGCCCCGTCAGCAGCACCGTGCGCACGGCGGGTATGTTGAGCGAACTGGCCAGGCTGGTGCGGGCGCTGACATGGCCCTTGAAATTGCGGTCGTAGTTTTGCGGCGCATACATGCCCGACGCCGTGGCGACGTCCAGCGGCGAGTCGTCCATGACGGAGGCGGCCGTCATCAGCCGGCGCTCGATGGCCAGTTCATATAAAAACGGTTTCAAAGTGGAACCGGCCTGGCGCAGTGCCGCCACGCCGTCGACATGGCTGCCGCCCGCATTGCCGACATAGGCGAGAATGTCGCCGCTACGGTTGTCCAGCACGATGATGGCGCCATCGTTGACATTGCGCTCGCGCAAGGACGCCAGTTGCTGGCGCAGGTTTTCTTGCGTGAAACGCTGCAAGGGTCCATCGAGGGTGCTGGCGACCTGCGCGCCCGGCTGTTTCAGCAGTTGCTGCGCCACTTGCGGCGCGGGGGCCAGGTCGGCGTACAGGGCCGTGCGCTGCAAGGCCGTCTGCACGCGCTGGCCGATCAACTGGCAACTGCTGTCCATGCGCCACTCTTTCGCCAGCCCGCAAGCGCGCCGCGTGACGGTGGCCGGCGGCGCGTTCGGCGCCCGCACCAGGCTGGCCAAAATGATGGCGTCCGTCTGGTTCAGGCCGGACGGCGCCTTGCCGAACAGGCTGTACGAGGCCGAAGCGATGCCTTGCAGTTCGCCGCGGAACGACACCAGGTTCAAATAGGCTTCGAGAATCTGCGCCTTGCTCCAGCTCTCTTCGATGGCCTGGGCGGCACGCATCTGCTCCCATTTCTGGCGCAGGCTGCGCCCGCCCGAAGACGCCTGCAAGTCCGCATCGAGCTGGCCCGCCAACTGCATGGTGATGGTCGAGGCACCGCGGGGCTTTTTCGAAAACAGATTGTCCCAGGCGGCCGTGGCCAGCGCGGACACATCCACGCCGCCATGGCGCATGAAGCGCTGGTCTTCCGCCAGCAGCACGGCCTGCTGCACGGCGGGAGAAATGTCGGCCAGCGCCACCCAGGGCAAACGCCGCACTTTCATGTCCACGCGTAACGATTGCAGGGGCGCGCCGCTGCGGTCCAGCAATTGCGCTTCCGAACTGCGGTAGGCCGCTTGCACCTGGGCCGGCGTCAGCACCGCTTGCGCGTAGACCGGGCCGGCGAGCAGGCAGCACATCATCAATCCCAGACGTTTCACTGCCCCACCTTCACATTCGCATTCGGCGACTCGCCAAACATCTCGGGCGAATACATGGCCTCGATGCGCGTGGCCGGCAGGCTGAAGTCGCCCGCATTGTTCAGGCGCACCGTGTATTCCACGCTCCAGTTACCCTTCGGCACGAAATCATAATAGGCGCGGAAGGCATCAAACGCCCGTTCCTCGAAGGTGGGCCAGACCCAGCCCGTATTCTTTTCGCCCGCCGTCAACAGCTGCGAATCGCGCCCCAGTCCATTGCCCAGCACGCTGGCGCTGGCGGGAATCGGGTCGTCGACCACCACCCAGCTCATGTCCGCCTGCGCCGACAAGTCCAGGCGCACGCGGTAGACATCGCCGCGTGACCACTGGCCCGTCGTTTTCTGTTCCACAGGCGTAATGGTTTTTTTGAGCGTGTAGCCGCTGGAAACGGGCGCCTTGAGCGGGATGGCCGCCAGGCTTTGCACGGTGGCCCAAGGCTTGCCCGTGCCGCTGTGCGCCAGGCCCAGGGTGTCCGTGCCCTTCGGCCACGCTTGCAGCACGGGGCCCACTTTCGCCGCGCCACTCCACACGAGCGCTTGCGTATCGCTGCCCAGTTTCACGGCGCTGGCGCCCGTCACGGGTGTGGACTCGAACTTGGCCGAGAACTTGGCGATGGCCAGGGTACCCCAGGCGTTGGCCACCGTGGTATCCCAGCGCCCTTTCTTCTGGCGCCCCATGCTGCCGCGCACCAGGCGACCGATGTCATCCTTCCACGCCGGGTTGTCCATCACGGCCAGCAGCAGCCGGTTGGCGTTGACGTCGCCGGAGACCATCAGCCACCACCAGTTATCCTTGCGTTCGGTGGAAAAGCCCATGGTCGTGCCCTGGAAGTTCAGGCGCGAGCGCAAAATCTGCTGCGCTTCGGCTTGCAGCGCATCGCGGCGCGCCAGGCTTGGCGTACGCTGCAGCAGCAGGCTCCAGTCGATGACGGCGGAAGTGGGCCACAGGTTCGGGCTGATGCTGATGCTTTCCAGCGCATCGGGCGGCACCTTGTTCGAACGCGACAGCGCTTCCAGCGCAGCGAGCTTGCGCACGGCCAGGTCGGTCGTGGCCAGCGCGGAACGGCGCACGATACGGCCCTGCACGAAAGCCGTCAAGGCCTCTTCCATGCGGTTCTTCGTCTGTTCGGGAATCGCATAGCCCGCTTCCCGGCTTGCCGACAGCACATACGCCGTCAGGCTGTCGCTGCCCTGCTCCATGATGGGGAAGTATTTCACCATGCCATCGCTGTCCAGATAGGCGGGCAGACTGGCTGCCAGCTTGTTCCACGCGTCCTGGTCTTGCAGGGCGATGGCTTTCGAGGTGTTTTGCTCGAAGCAGGTGTAGGGGTAGGCCGCCATGTATTCGCGCACGCCGGGCAGCTCGCCACCCAGTTTCGCGACAAAGCTGGTCTGGATGCCGCCCCGGCCCGGCAAGGCGCCGGCCGGCATTTGCACGGACATATTGATCGGCTTGTCGATCTGCAGCAAGGTGGCTTGATACGTACGCACGGGCGTGGCCTGACCCACTTTTTGCGTGATTTTGAGTTGATCGGAGGTGTTGCCAAGCCCGCTGCCCGCCTTGGCGCCAATGTCCCATACGACGGTTTGCGCGCCCAGTGGCACCTGGTAATCCCAGCCCACTTCGCGCGCCTCCCCCGCCGCCAACGTCAAGCTCTGGCGCGGCAGCGCCTTGCCTGCCGCCGTGGCATTGAGTTCCACGTTCAAGGATGCGGCCGAGGTGTTACGTACCGTAAAACCGGCACGCAACTGGTCGCCTTCGCGCACCAGGGTGGGCAAGCCCGACATCAGGATCAAGTCTTGCGAGCTGCGGATATCCGTGCTGCCCGTGCCAAACAATTCCTTGCCCGCGCTGGCGATGGCGACGATGCGGAACGCCGTCAGCGAGTCGTTCAGCGGCACTTGCACCGTGGCTTCCCCCTTGGCATCGAGCTTGACCGTGCCCTTCCAGAACAGCAGGGTGTCAAACAGCTCGCGGCTGGCGCCCTTGCCACCGCCACCGCCGGCCGGGAAAGCCTTGCGGCCGAAGTGGCGCTTGCCGATCACCTGCATCTGCGCCGTCGCCGTTTCCACCTGCAGGCTGCGCTGCGCCATCATGGTATCTAACAGCTTCCAGCTATCGTTGGGCATCAGTTCCAGCAGCCCCGTGTCGACGGCCGCCAGCGCCACTTCCGCACCGGCTGGCAAGGCTTTGCCATCGGCGCGGCGCACGCGCACGGAGACTTCCGCCTTGTCGCGCGTTTTATACACTTCCTTGTCGGACACCACCATGACGTTCAATTCATGCGCCTGCCACCCCACATTCAGGGGCGCGATGCCCATCTTGTAGGCCGGCTTGCCCAGGTCCACCAGGGCCGTCGGCTGCACGCCGTCGACACGCCCACGCACGACAAACACGGACACATATACATTCGGTGCGTAGTTCGGTTTGACCGGAATATTCACCACCGGTTCCCGGCCGTTGAGCTGGCGCACATAGGTGTCGAGGATGCCTTCGCGCTCGACCGTGATCAGCGCCGTGCCCGAGCGGAAAGGCATGCGTACCTGCAAGCTCGCTTCCTGGCCCGGTTCATAGCGTTTCTTTTCAGGCAATACATCGATGCGGTCATTGTCGCTGACGTTGAACCACCAGTCGCCGCTGCCGGCCACCCAGGTTTCACGGTTGGCGACAGCGGCGTTGCCGCCGCCATCCTGCGTGCGGGCGCGCAAAATCAAATTGCCGCTGGCGGGCGCCTTCACGTCGCAGATCAACAGGCCCTTGGCGTCCGTCTGGCCCGAACAGGCGGGGCCCAGCTTGACGACTTCGCTGCTGTTTTCATACGCATAGAAGCCGCCGATGAGGCGGCGGCGGTGCGAATAACTGTTGCGCTGGAAAAAATCGACTGCCACAGCGGCGTTCGCCACGGGCTTGCCATTGGTGCCCAGCACGGCTACGGTGAACTTGAAGGCATCCTTGCTCAAGGCCCAGGCGTCGGGCTTGATGCCGATCACCACATTCGATGGCCACAGCGGCACGCGCGTGGCGACCGAGGCCGTCTCGCCATTCGCATCCTGGAAAGCCATTTCGGCCACCAGGTCGCGCGGCGCGGACAGCTGCGGCAACTGGTCGATGACGATGCGCGCGCCGCCCGCCTTGTCCAACGTCAAACTTTGCGTGCGCGCGGCCGTCGCGCCGGCTCCGGCACGCCCGCCATTGCCTTCATCCTGCCATTCACCCTCATCGTCGTCGTAGCCCGTGCCCTGCTTGACCAGGCCTTCCTTCACGTCGCCATTGCTGAAGCTGAAATCGGGATAATCGGCAAACATCACGCTCTTGTCTTGCAGCACCGTGCGCAGCTTGACGGGCGCGTTGGTGGCAGCGCCGCCCGCCAGGTAGCTGATTTGCGCATCCAGGGCCACTTGCCTGGCCTGCACGGCGGGCGCTTTCGGGCCCTGCAGCACGGCTTTCATGGTCGGCACGCGGAATGCTTCCACGCGGAAACTGCCGGACGGGCGGCCAGCCATCGTCACGCTGTATTCGCCCTGCTTGGCGTCGGCGGGGATGAGCCAGTCGCTTTCCGCCGTGCCGCTGGCCGACCAGCGCAAGGGCAGCTGGTACTTCTGGTCGCTGCCCTGGTGCGTGATGACAACGGAGGTGGCGCTGCCGGGGCCGTTGTTCTTGTCCACCAGGCTCATGCCTTCGCCCGTGTGCTTGCGGATGAAATGCTTCATGTGCACGGTGTCGCCGGCGCGCAGCAAGGTGCGGTCGAAAACCGTTGCCAGCAGCGTGTTGTCGGCGCGCGTGTCGTCCGTGGGCAAATTGAAACGCCAGGCTTCGATGCCACCCACCCAGTCCGACAGGGTGAACGTCATGTCGCCGTCGCTGCGCGCACTGATAAAGTAGCGGCCATTGTTCTTGCAGCTGGAATTGGCCAGCTCGCCGGCGATGTGGGCCACGCCATCCGCCCCCGTGGCGCCTTGCCACAGCAGCTTGCCGGTGCAGTCGCGCACGGCCACTTGCGCTTTCGCAACAGGCACGCCCTTGTCCAGCGACGTCACCCACACGAGCGACGATTGCGCGCCATGCTTGAAGTGGGCCGCCAGGTTGGTCACCAGCGCGGCCGTGCGGATATACGCCGTCGTCGGTTTGCCCAGCAGCACCTTGCCGAGGATGGGGCTGGCCAGTTCGACCACATAAAAGCCCGGTTTCTGCAAGGGAATGCCGATCACTTCAAAGGTTTTCTTGCCATCCGGACGGGGCAGGCTGATGGGCCGCGTACCAGCCGCGTGCGCCAGCACGGATTTGCTCAAGTTGCCCGCATACTGGGCGTATGGCTGCCAGTATTCGCCCCTGTCGCCATTGCCGGCCAGGCGCTGCATCCACTCGATGATGAACTTGTCGTCATTGTCGGGCACGCGCAAGGTGGCGCCCGTGGCAGCGGAGGCTTGGGTGATTTCCTTGCCCGATAGCACGGGTTCAATATTGCGCACGGTGACCGGCAGCAAGCCATCGCCCTTGGCTTCGATGATGCCAAACGGAGCCGGGAACTTCAGCAGCGGCGGCTGTTCGCCCGTGCGCACCGTCATGGGGAAGCGCGCGCGGTTGAGCAAGGCGCGGCCAGCGTCATCCGTCAGCTTCGGCGGCAGGGCCAGCACGAAGCTGGCTTGCACGGGGAAGGGGCCATTGAAGGTGGCGCCATACAGGAATTCCGCCTTTTCTTCCTCTTTTGAAATCGTCGGCGCATACGACTTGCCGCCGCCCTTCAGGGTCATGGCGCGCACCAGCGACGCTTTCACGGGCGCGGAAAACTGCACGCGCATGGGCAGGAAGGGGATGCACTGCTCTTTCGGGTTGCTGCGTTCGCAGCTGAACTTGGCCGTAAAATCGGGGCGCGTCTTGTACTGCAAGGTTTGCGCCTTCTCCGTGGCGATGCCGCTGGCGCTGGCGATGCCCGCACCCCACACCAGCGACACCTTGGCGTTGGCGGGGAAGCTGCGCTTGCATTGCAGCACGGTGACAGGCAGCGGCGGCGCGCCCTTGCTGGCGACAGGCATGCCGACTTTCCATACGACGCCACGCTTCTTGAAATACACGCTCAGGTAGCGGTCGAGAAAGCTCTTGCGCAGGGTCAATACCTGCTCCAGCTCCTTGCCCACAAGGCGCCGCACGGGAATTTTTTCATTGATGCCATCGGCGCGGCAATACGCATTCGCGTCCACGCTGGCTTCGTCCGGCGCGGCGTCGATGCCCAGCACGAAGATCTGGTTTTCATCGATATACGACTGGCCGTCATACGGTATGGCCTCGACGATAGCCGGCCCGCCCGTGGTGAAACGGTAAGACGTCGTTCCCTGCAAGGGCTTGCCCGCAACATCCTTCAGCCCCGCTTTCAAGGCAAAGGTGCACGCCACGCCGGCCGGCAAATCGCGCTCGAAATCGTAGTTCCAGTTGCGCTCGTCGGCCCAACGCCCCGCGCCCGCCACGACGCCAGGTTCGGCCTTGCCGCAATCGATGGCGAAGGGCGCGGGCAAGCCCATATCGCCGAACGGCACCATCGGCGTGGCAAACTGGGCCCGCACCTGGCGCACGGCCTTGACTGTGCCACTGGGTGAAAACAGGGACACGCCGCTATCGGCCCAGGCCGGCATCGCCAGGCCCAGCGACAGCAGCAGGCATAGCGATCCCAGCTTGCCAGACAGCGGGGAAGAAAAAACACGGGGCAGGTCAGGCACGGGTGACTCCTTGATGAAAAGTGGCGGAGCTGGCTGCGGCGCACGATATTTCGCCGAGGCAAGCCCGGAAAGACAACAGAACGCGGCAGGAATACAACATGAATGTAATATTAGTTATCAAGCTCATCATTGTTGCTAATATACAGTGGCAAGCCGGTAATTAGTCGTACGATTGCCTCTCGCGGCAACAGCGGAATACAGGCTGTTGCCGCATTATTTTCGCGAGGCAGATGAGTTTTTTTCAACACCAGGGTATTCGTCGTGAATCTACAACACCATTGAGTTACAACAATGCTTTGTGCGCTAACGCACCGACCGCTTGAACCTGCAACCGTATTCTCTAGTCCAACAGCAGTGCATTAATCGCAAGAAAATCGCACCTGGAATTGTTGTTTATCTCAAGCAATAGCATGTCTGGCAGTTGTCGCATTGATGCAATAGAAAAAATCTCATATCAACGTTGGGAGTTACTTGTGAATAATCTAAAAAAAATCGCCGTTGCCGCCGCAGTCCTGTGCTCCGCCCTCGGCGCACAGGCCCAGGAAATCAATCCATCCTGGTATATTCAACCCAGCCTCAACGCACTCAAGCCAGATTCCGACTTCGCCACGGATAAAACCGGCTATGGCGCAGGCTTGCGTTTCGGTAAGCCTGTTTCCCAGGACTGGGATATCCAGTTGGGCACCACGTATGCCCGCTCCAAGGATGGCCAACAGCGCTACCAGCAAAATACGCTGGGCGTAGACGGCTTGTACATGTTCTCGCGCAAAGCCTTCCGCCCCTTCCTGCTGGTAGGCGCGGGCATGCAGCGCGACAAGGACACCAGCTTGGCCTTCGGCGAACGCAGCAAGAGCTCGCCATACGCCAGCGTGGGCCTGGGCTTCCAGTCCATGATCAATGATCAATTGTCGTTCCAGGCAGACGTGCGCAATGTACACGGCTTCCTGCGTGGCAACACCTTCGATCCGAGCAGCAAGGCCAACAACTATTACGTCACCGTGGGCCTGAACTTCGCATTCGACAAACCGCCTGCACCGCCGCCACCACCGCCACCGCCGCCAGTGCGCGAGGAAGTCGTCGTGGTCGTGCCGCCACCGCCACCACCGCCGCCGCCACGCTTTGAAAAAGTGACGATGTCGGCAA
This sequence comes from Janthinobacterium sp. UMAB-56, assembly GCF_900095265.1. Taxonomy (GTDB): domain Bacteria; phylum Pseudomonadota; class Gammaproteobacteria; order Burkholderiales; family Burkholderiaceae_D; genus Janthinobacterium. The sequence goes on from NZ_LT607655.1 coordinate 360,594, forward strand.
CCGAACTGTTCGCCTTCGACAGTGCGAAACTGGGCCCGACACAGACCAAACTCGACGAGATCGCCCGCGTACTGAACGCCGCGCCGGACGTCAACAATGTCGTCATCAGTGGTTATGCCGACCGCATCGGTTCGGCCAAGTACAACCTGAAACTGTCGCAGCAGCGCGCTGACGCAGTCAAGGAATACCTGGTCGGCCATGGTGTCGCCGCCAACCGCCTGGCGGCCGAAGGCAAGGGTTCCACCAATCCTGTCGTCACCTGCGATAACAAGAAGCGGGCCGACCTGATCAAGTGCCTGGAACCAAACCGCCGCGTCGAAGTGGAACAGATCACCATCGAACGCCGCGTACAGTAAGCTGAACAGTGGTACGCCACTTGTGAATAAAAAAAGGGGCTCGCGCCCCTTTTTTGCATTGAAAGCCACCATGAATTTGTCTACCCGCTACCCAAAACTGGCCGGCATCGTGCCGTTCGCCAAGCAAATGCGCAGCGTCATCGTCTGTTCCGTCACCGAATGGCTGGAACACCGCGCCTCAAGCAAGGGCGCCGCCCTCGCCTATTACACCCTGTTTTCCATCGCTCCCATCCTCGTACTGGTGATCGCCATCGCCGGTTTCTTCTATGGCCCGGCCGCCGCGCGCGGCGAGCTGATGGACCAATTGCAAGGCTTGCTGGGCACGCAGGGCGCCGAAGCCATCCAGCTGGTGCTGGCCGGCGCCAGGAATCATGAGCAGGGCCGCATCGCCACCCTCATCGCCAGCGCCCTGCTGCTGTTTGGCGCCACGAGCGTGTTTGCCGAACTGAAAGCCAGTCTCGATGAAATCTGGCAAGTGCCGCCCCTGAAGGAAGCGGGCGCCTGGGACATGCTGCGCACGCGCCTGCTCTCTTTCGGCCTGGTGCTGGTGCTGGCTTTCCTGCTGATGGTGTCGCTGGTGGTCAACGCGGCCATGGCCATCCTCGCCAACTTCTGGGAAGGCGTCTGGAAGGACACGGCCGTCCTGTTTACCTTGCTGTCGAACCTGATCGGCTTTGCCGTCATCGCCTGCCTGTTCGCCGTCATCTATAAAATGCTGCCGCGCGTGCGCCTGTCCTGGCGCGACGTGCTGATCGGCGCCCTGGGTACGGCCTTCATGTTTTCACTGGGGAAATATGCGATTGGCGTGTATATCGGCAATAGCGGCGTGGCCAACAGCTATGGCGCGGCCGGGTCCCTGGTAGCCCTGCTGCTGTGGGTGTATTACTCGGCGCAAATCTTCTTCCTGGGCGCCGAGTTCACGCGCCAGTTCGCCCTTCAGCTGGGCAGCATGAAGGATATGCCGAAGACGGACGATGGAGATCTGCAGGTAAAAATCCTCAAGCGCCATCAGTCCTGAAGCAGCGCTCCACACGCAACAACGGCGCCTGCGGGCGCCGTTGGCATTGCTGGAAGCTATTCGCCCAGCAGTTCCGCCACCACTTCCATGCCCTGCACGCGCTCGGCCACCACCTTCAGCATGACGATGATCGGCACGCCCAGCAGCAAGCCCCAGACGCCCCACAGCCAGCCCCAGAACAGCAAGCTGATGAACACAGCCGTGGGATTCATGCGGGCGATACGCCCGGTCATCCAGGTGGTGACAAAGGTGCCCACCAGGGTGGCGATGGCCATCGACGTGCCCGTCACCAGCAAGACCATTTCCAGCGACTCGAACTGCAAAAAGGCCACCAGCCCCGTGGCGATGGTGATGAGCAAGGGACCGAAATACGGCATGATGTGCAACAAGCCAGCCACGATGGCCCAGGCGCCCGCATTTTCCAGGCCGATCATGCGCAGGGCGACCCACATCAGGATCGCCAGCAAGGCATTCGTGACGAGCAACATGAACATATAGTTCTGGATCGAGGTATTGATGTCTTCCAGGATGTGCACGGTGACCTTCTTGCGGCTCAGCGACGGTCCCGTCAGCTTGACGAGCTTGCGCTTGAAGGTGTCGCCCGACAGCAGCAGGAAAAACACCAGGAAGATGACCATGGTCGCCTGGCTGAGAAAGCCGACCAGGCCCAGCGACCCCGCCCATACCCAGTCCATGATCTTGAAATTGGGCGCCTCGGCGGCGGCGGCGCGGCGGTTGTTGCGGCGCGCTTCGGCGCCGGCGGCCACTTGCTCGATTTCATTGGCCACGGCCTGCATTTTCTGGAAGGTGCTGTTCTTGCCGCCCGTATTGGCGGCGATCAGGCGCGACAACTTGTGCGTGGCGGCCGGCAACTCTTCAACGATGGATTCGAATTCGCCCTGCACGCGCTCGATCACGACGACAGAGCCGAACAGGATCAGGGCCGTGACGGCCGTGGCGCCGATGGCGCGCGGCAGGCGCAGCTTTTCCAGCCAGGCGACGACGGGATTGAGGGTGTAGGCAATGAAAATGCCGAAGATGACGGGAATGAGGAATTTCTGCGCCCATTGCAGCGCATAGATGAAGCTGACGGTAGCGATGATGCCCAGGGCCAGGCCGCGCGCATTGACATGCAGCGGCAGGCGCAAGGATGCATCGGGGTGCTCCACGGACGTGCCGGGAGGTGGTCCGGCAGGCTCGGTGGAGGCAGCCGCCACCGGTTCGGGCGGGGCATCTGTAGGCTGAATATGCATGCGATTCCCGCAACGGTCGGTGGTGGGCCGCAGCGCCAGCCATCGGGCTGGCGCTGCGGCAAGTCATGCCCTTACTTGACGCGGATGTCGTTTTTCACCGACTTCACGCCCTTGACGCCACGGGTGATTTCGCCCGCTTTGGCGGCGTCAGCTGCCTGAGCAACGAAGCCGCTCAGCTGAACCACGCCCTTGAAGGTTTCAACGTTGATTTCCGTCGATTTCAGGGTAGGCTCATTGAAGATGCTGGCTTTGACCTTGGTGGTGATGGCCGCGTCGTCGATGTACTCGCCCGTGCCTTCTTTGGTTGGCGTGGAAGCGCAGCCTGCAACGGCAAACAGGGAAGCGACGAAAAGGCCAGTAGCGATAGATTTAGTGAATTTCATGGTTTTTTCCTTAGGAGTGGTCAATCAATGTGCTCACAATGAGCTTCTTATACCAGTTTGGTCACTGCGCGCCCGAAGGAGCTCAGTAGCCAAACTGGGTTTTTGCAGCCTTGATACAGTCATCCTTGGCTGCGCCGGCTAATGCATCGCATTTTTCTGTCGCGACCTTGTACTCGGCTTTTCTTTTTGCTTCACGCGCATCGCTGCGCGCTTCGATGACCTTCTTGTCCGCCTTGGCATCGGCCAGGGCCGCCACCTTGGTGGACTTGGCCAGCTTGACGCAGACATCTTTGTCGTTGCCTGTCAGCGCATTGCAGCGCGCCAGGTCAACGTCGTAGTTGGCATCGGCAATCTTGTTGCGCGCCTTGGTGTAGGCACGCAGGGTATTCGTATATTGCGCCTGGGCCACTGCTTCATCGTAGGCGCGCACGGCCTTTGCTTCGGCAATGCAGACATCCTTCGGGTTGCCCGTGATTTTTTCGCATTCGGCATGTGCCAGCTTGTAGTTCAGGCCCGCCTGTTCATTGGCTGCCTTGTAAGCGGCTTTCGCTTCCGGCGTGGCAGCCACTGCCTGGCCGCCCCAGGCGGCGCACGCCAGGCTGACGACGATGGCGGTGAAAAGCTTTTTCTTGTTCATGAATTTCTCCCTGGTAGTGACAAGCATGTCTGCTTGGCATGACTACCGTTTTACGTGGATAGGCGCCACTCTTCTGTACGCTGCCGTACACAAGTAATTTATTTTGAAAGTCAGAGGCAGAATGGGAGAAATAACAACGTTTTACGGCATCGCGCCAGAAAAAAGTGTCATTTCCACACCAAATAAGTACGTGCGGCAGCGTACAGACCGGGGACAGGGGCGTGACTAAGATGGCACCACACCCTCACCTCGTCAGGAGAATAAAATGAAAACCAATGCCACCTTGGCAGCACTGATGCTCGCCGCCACCGCCGTACTGAGCGGTTGTGCCACAGGTCCTTCACAGTCACAGCAGTATTACCCGGCTAACCAGCCTGAGTCCGCCATGTACGGCACCGTCGACTCCATCCAGATCGTGCAGGGTGGCGGACAAACGAGCGGCGCCGGCGCCGTGGTCGGCGGCATCGCAGGCGCGCTGCTGGGCAATACCATCGGCTCGGGCGGCGGACGCACGGCCGCCACCGTGGCGGGCGCCGTCGCCGGCGGCGTCGTGGGCAACCAGGTGGAAGGCCGCAGGCAGCAGGCGCAGGCTTACCAGATCAGCGTGCGTCTCGATAACGGCGAATACCGCACCGTGGTGCAAGACACCGCGAACGACTTGCGCCCTGGCAACCGCGTGCGCGTCGTTGACGGCCGCGTCTACCGCTATTAATTCTCGGCGCAGCTTGCCAGCAGGCATCCGCCATCCGCATGAGTCGTACGATAACAAGGAGTTGCCATGGGCACCATCATTCTGATCATCTTGATCCTGGCCCTGGTCGGCGTCCTGCCCACCTGGCCGCATAGCCGCAACTGGGGCTACGGCCCCAGCGGCATTGCCGGCCTGGTCGTAGTGATACTGATCCTGCTGTTACTGACGGGCAGGTTGTAATAAAAGGCGCCTTCGGCGCCTTTTCTATTTCAAAGAGGAAATATCATGACTATCCACAACACACTTTTGGCGGCACTGTTCGCCTGCAGCCTGGCGCCACTGGCGCAGGCCCAGACGGCCACGCCGCAGCCGGGCGACCCGCAGCGCTGGTACCAGGCAGACAGCACGCCGCAAGCCCAGTTGCGCACCTTGCACAAGGAAATCGCCGCCGCCCTGGCCGAGGCCAAGAAAGCCTGCCGCCTGCAAGCGTCCGCCGCGCGCGCGGCCTGCCTGAAAGATGCGCAAGATATTTACCGGCAAGACATGGCGAACGCGGAAAAACTGCGCCTAGCGGCTCATCCGCGGCAGTGATCCATGCACCGCCCCCGGATCAGGCGGCGTCGCGCTCGTAGGGGGGCAATTCATGCACCACGAGTGGCGTGTCTTCCGTAACAAAAGCCAGCCAGCCGGCCGCCTTGATCGCGCGCAAGCCATCCTGGTAGCCCTGCTCCCAGCGCCATTCGATGGAGCCCTTGGAAAAATTGATGTCCTTGGCCGCCATGTGCCAGTCGCGCCCAGCATACGGCAGGCGCACGATGTGCATGGTGCTGTCGCAGCCCAGCGCTACCAACTCTTCCGTCTGCCGGCGGTTGTGCGCGGTATCGGGCAGACCGGCGTACAGTTCGCGCAATTTGCGCTGCAAAGTATGCGTATTGACATAATCGGCGATATGCCGCTTCGAGCGCGACGCGAAGGTAACGTCCTTTTGCCGCGTCTGCACTTCATCCAGGGTGCTCGGCTCCGGCCCTTCCGAGCTCCACAGGTCGACCATGAAGACCAGGGTATCGACGTGGGGGGTGTCGTCGAGCACGGTTTCCAGCGGGGTGTTCGAGTACAGGCCGCCATCCCAATATAAATCGCCATCGACGCGCACGCCGGCAAAGCCGGGCGGCAAGGCGCCGCTGGCGCGGATATGCTCCGCCGTCAGCGGCTGCTGCTGGCTGTCGAAACTGGTGAGGCTGCCGCATTTGACACGCAGGGCGTTGACCGTCAGGCGCATGCCGCCCGGCTGGTTCAGGTAATCGAAATCAACCAATTCCTCGAGGGTGCTGGCCAGCTCGCTGGTGTCATAAAAACTGGCCTCTTCCGGCTTGACGGCGATGCCGGTGGGAAATAGGCTGAAGGCGCGCGGCTTGAAGAAGCCGGGCACGCCGCGCAGCAGCGTATCGAGCGTGGCCAGCCAGATGTTTGAACGGCGCTGCTGGTCGGAAATCATATTCATGTCAACGCTGTCGCGGTGCGCCACGCGTTGCCAGAACTGCTTTAAGCGCACCAGCCGGTCTTCATGCTTGTTGCCGGCCAAAATGGCGGCATTGATGGCGCCGATCGAGGTGCCCACCACCCAGTCGGGCGCCAGGCCATGTTCGTGCAGCGCGTGGTAGACCCCGGCCTGGTAGGCGCCCAGTGCGCCGCCGCCTTGCAGCACCAGCACGACGCGCAGGCGCGAGGGATTTAACTGATTGATCGGTGTCGTCGACTGCGTCATCAAGATGGCCCCTTTGTCCGCCGCGCGAAATACGGCGTGATTCATTGTAAGGGATTGTGTCCACGCTTGCGTGCGCGCACGTCGGACCTTGAATGGGGGCATGAATGGGGGCAAAAAAAAACGCCGTCGATGACGGCGTTCCTGTGCAATATGGCTGGCGTTCAGCGCTTGCGGCGCAGCCAGCTGGCGGCGGCTGCGGCGACAGCCACGAGGACCAGGGCCGGTTTGACCAGCTTCTTGCGTCCTATAAACGATAGCGCCGTCAGCACGTAGGGCATGGCGCCCTGCAAACGCATGCCGCCCGGCGCCAGCAGGGATTCGACGCGGTGGCCGGCAAAGCCGACCGCCGTTTCCACGACGCCCTGCAGCATCGATTCGGGGCGCAATGCATAGCCCACGTTGGCGCGCGCATGCACGATGCCCACGCGGTACATCTCGCCCTGGGCGATCAACAGGCGCTTGCGGGCGGCTTGCACCGCCAGTTTGTCGTTATCCGACATGAATTCTCCTCGTATCGCAGCTTACATCAGCATGTCGCGGTCGGCCTTCAATTCCGCCATGGTGGCGGGCATGGACAGCTTTCCTTGACGCAGCATGGCGCGCGCATACATGACCAGGGCGATGGCCAGCAGTACGAACACGACCGTCATGATTGCCAGTATCTTCCAGCCCAGGCTATCCCAGGCCAGGAAAACGATCAGCACGCTGCCGTAAGCGATGGCAAACAAGCCCGCCACCATCGCCAGCGCGAAAATGACAATCAGCTGCAACATGTGATTGCGCACTTCCGACAGTTCGATGGTGGCCAGTTCCAGCCGCGACAACATCAGTCCGACGGCGTTCTTGGCCAGGCCGGCGACCGAGCCGATCAATCCCGGCCCCTGGTGAGACGAAGCAGACTTGTCCATATCGCTCCTGACGGTGGATTACTTGCGGCCCAGGATGAAGCCGACCAGCACGCCAACGCCAGCGGCGACGGCCACCGTGCGCCATGGGTTTTCCTTGACATAACCGTCTGCCTGGGCAGCCATCTGCTTGGTGGCAACGATGGCCGACGCTTGCGCTTCGTGCGCCTTGGCCAGGGCGGCGTCCAGGGTCTTCATGCCCTTGACGCGCACTTCATCGGCTTTTTCGCCGGTCAGGGCGGCAGCGGCGCTGAACAGGGCTTGCGCATCCTTGACCAAGGTTTTGACATCGTTATTGACGGTGGTGATATTGTTTTCCAACATGGTTTAGCTCCTTAGCTGTGGATGAATGTAGTTACTATACCTACTTTACTCAAAAACACTATTCCATTAGATCGCGCATATCATCGGCGTGCTCTTCCTCGACAGCCATGATCTTGATCAACAAATGGCGTGTAGTCGGGTCTTTGTCGCCAATTTTCACGATCATCTGGCGATACGACTCGATCGCCACGCGTTCCGCGATCAGATTGGCACGCACCATGCTTTGCACGTCTTCGGAGTCATCATACTCGGCATGACTGCGCGCAAGCAATGTTGCAGGATTAAAATCTGGCTTGCCATTCAATTGCACGATGCGTTCCGCCAGCCAGTCGGCGTGTTCCTGCTCCTGCTGCGCATGCTCAAGGAACTCGGCCTTGATGCTGCCGTTATCGCGCCCGCTCACGGTGTAGTAATGGCGCTTGTAGCGCGCAATACACACCAGTTCGGTGGCCAGCGCCCCATTCAAGAGGGTGATCAACTCCTGGCGGTCGCCCTGATAGCCGGCCGTCACGGCGCCGTCGTCCAGGTTTTTGGCGGCCGCGCGGATGGCGGCCGTGTCGATGCCAGCTGGAATCTCAACTGAATTTTGCGTCATGATGTTTCCTTTCAAGTTGTGCATGGGTATCCACCGGCCAACATGCGGCCGGTGCTGCCTTTTTTACTGCCGCGCCAAACGGTGCGGCTTAACGGCGGGCGGGAATGGCCGTGTTATCTTCCGACAAGACGATTTCCACCCGGCGATTCAGCTGGCGATTCGCCGCGCTGTCATTGCCTGCGGCCGGATAGGCGGCGCCATAGCCTTTGGTGGCGATGCGATCACGGCTGATGCCTTGCTCCAGCAGCGCATTGCGCACGGATTCGGCGCGGCGCTGCGACAATTGCAGGTTGTGCGCCGAACCGCCCGTGCTATCCGTGAAGCCTTCGATCAGCACGGTGCGCTGCGGGTTGTTTTTCAGCACATCGGCCAGCTTGCGCGCCGTATTCGCGCCATCGGCCGTCAAGTTCGCCTTGTCCGTGCCAAACAGCACATCGCCCAGCGTAATGACCATGCCGCGTTCGGTTTTCTTGGCGGCCAGGTCGGCCAGCTGCACTTCCAGCGCGGCGGCGCGGGCCGTGGCGTCACGGGCCGACGCTTCGGCCGCCTGCGCTTGGGCCTTGGCCGCTTCCGCATCCGCCTGCGCCGCCTGGGCGCGGGCCGTGGCCTGGTCCGCCTGCTGCGTGCGCGCATCGAGGCGCAACTGGTCGCGTTGCTTGCCGGCGTTGGCGATATCGGCCTCGGCTGCCTTTTGCTTGGCGACTTCTTGCGCCGTGGCGATCTTTTGCTTGGCCAGGTAGGCCAGCTTGTCGACTTTTTCGCTATCTTCCTGGCGCGTGGCGGCCGCGTTCGCCGCTTCCAGCGCAGCGCTCGCTTCACGGAATTCGCGTGGCGCATAGGTCGACACGATCGGGTTCGATTGCGCCGCCATGTAGTCGCCGCGCGTCTGGTCGAGCAGGCTGGTGGTGGTCGGTGCGGAACTGCAGGCGGCGACAAAAGCGGCCATGGCCAGCAGGCCTGGAAGCGTGGTGTAAGTAGCTTTTTTCATGATGGAATCCTGTTCTTCTTGTTGGTTATTGTTTCGGGGCTTGCTGGTTGGCACGCTCGAGTTCTACGCGCATGACGCGGATGCTCTCGTTAATTTCATCGGCGGCGCTGGTGGCCTTGGCCGAGTTGGCCTTGCTTTGCGCCAGCTTGGCATCGGCTTGCGCCTGGTCTGCCAGGTCGCGCGCCATCTTGTAATCGTGGTCTTTCAGGGCCTGGTTGGCCATGCGCATTTTTTCGCGGGCCGAACGCATTTCATCGGGAGCCAGGTCGGCGGCGCCGGCGCTGGCGGCGTTATCGACGGCGGCGCGCGAGACGGCAACATCGGCCGTGGCTGGCGTTTTCAGGCTGGAACAGCCGGTCATGAAGACAACGGCGGTGGCGCAGGCGGCCAAGGCGGCCAGCGGGGACATCTTGAAATCTCGGTTTGTCATTTTTTTTCTCCTGGAGAAGGTTAAGCGACAGATGTAAACGTGAGTACATCTGGAATCTGGAACGGCGTTTGATGTATGACGTTATAGGCTCCGGCTCCCTGCATATCTGTTCGGTGCCGCACATAGGGTAGGAAATCGACAATACTTGCGGCCGCAAGGTGCGCCAGCGCACGCGCCGGAGCATAAAAGCGAGAATCGAACCCGGCTTTGGAACGATTCCTGTAGCATCGTGAATACTTGCCCAGAAAGAATCGTCCCCCATGCAACTGTCACGCCGCCAGAAAATCACCCTCGCCAGCGCCGCCGTCCTCATCGCCGTGCCCGTCACGGCCGCCGTCGTCCTGCTCAATATGGACTGGAACCACACCAAGCCCTGGCTCAACGCCCGCGCCAGCGAAGCCCTGGGCCGGCCGTTCGCCATCGCGGGCGACCTGTCGCTGACGTGGCAGCAGCCAAGGACTGCGGGACCGCGAGGCTGGCGCGACTACCTGCCCTGGCCGCACCTGCAGGCAAATGACGTGCGCCTGGGCAACCCGAGCGCCATGGCGGTAGTAGGTGAGCAAGCGCCGCTGGCCAACGTGGGCCAGCTGGCGTTTTCGCTCAATCCCCTGGCTTTGCTGGAGAAGAAAATCATCATCCCGCAATTGCGCTTCGACACGCCGCAGGTGCGCTTGCTGCGCAACCAGGACGGCAAGAACAACTGGACCTTCGAGCACCAAGACCAGTCATCGCCGTGGCAGCTGGAACTGCAAAGCGTGGTCTTCAGCAAGGGCACCGTGACGCTGGACGATGGCGTCACCAAAACGGCGATGCGCGCCGATATCGACACCATCGCGGACGATGCGCGCTACGGCATCGCGTGGAAACTGTCTGGCACTTACCGCGGCGAACCCGTCAAAGGAGGCGGCAAGGCCGGTGGCGTGCTGTCGCTGCAGCGGCAAGGCACGCCCTTCCCCATCCAGGCCGAGATGCGCGCGAGCGGCAGCAGCGTGGCCATCGAAGGCACGCTGACGCGCCCGGCGGACCTGGCCGCACTCGACGTGCGCCTGAAAATCTCGGGCCCCAGCATGGCGCGCCTGTATCCATTGACGGGCGTGCTGCTGCCGGAAACGCCGCACTTCAGCACGGAAGGCCATTTGACGGGCACCCTGGCGCCGCGCGGCGGCGAATGGGTCTACGACCAGTTCAGCGGCAAGGTAGGCTCCAGCGATGTCGCAGGCAAGCTGGCCTTTTCAGCCAGCACGCCGCGCAAGCGCCTGACGGGCGAAGTGCACTCGCGCCTGCTGCAATTTTCCGACCTGGGTCCGCTGGTGGGCGCCGATTCCAGCGCCAGCAAGAAGGAACGGGGCGTGCCATCGACGCAGCCGGTCGGCCGCGTGCTGCCGGTGGAAACGTTCAAGACGGAGCGCTGGGCCAGCCTGGACGCCGATGTGCGCTACACGGCCGATAAAATCACGCGCGACGCCGAGTTACCGATCAGCAAACTCGACACGCATGTGGTGCTGACGGACGGCGTGCTGTCGCTGACGCCGCTCAACTTCAATGTGGCGGGTGGCACCCTGACGTCGCAGATCAGGCTCGACGGCAGCGGCAAGGTCATCGCCAACGGCATCGCCGCCGAACTCAAGGCCAGCGCCCGCCATCTGCACATCAAGCAATTGTTTCCCCGCCTGCCGGCCCTGCAAGCGAGCGTGGGGGAAATCAATGGCGACGCTTCGCTGTCTGCCACGGGAAACTCCGTCGCCAGTCTGCTGGGCAGTTCCAACGGCGAAGTGCGCGCACTGATCAACCGGGGCAGCATCAGCAAGCTGTTGCTGGAAGAAATGGGCTTGAATATCGGCAGCATCGTGCTGACCAAGCTGGTGGGCGACAAGCAGGTCAAGCTGAACTGCATGGCCGCCGATTTCGTCGTCACCAAGGGATTGATGCGCACGCGCCAGTTCCTCGTCGACACGGATGATGCCGTGCTGCATGTCGACGGCACGGTAAACCTGGGCAATGAGCAACTGGACCTGACCCTGCGGCCGGACAGCAAGGGCTTGCGCATCTTTTCGCTGCGCTCCCCCTTGTACGTGCAGGGTACTTTCAGCAAGCCCGACGTGAGCGTCGACAAGGGCGTGCTGGCCCTGCGCGCCGGCGGCGCCGCGGCGCTGGCCGTGGTGGCGCCCGTGGCCGCCCTGCTGCCGCTGGTGAATACCGGCCCCGGCGAGGACAGCGCATGCGCAGCCCTGCTGGCCCAGGCGCGCGTGAAGCCGGTGGCGCCGAAACCGGGCAAGACACCGCGCAAAAGCCGCTGAACGGCATGCAAGCTGTGCACGATTACAATTGTTACACCCCTATGTGCGTTGCCGAACAGACCCTGCCTTGTCACAATCCTATTCTGTGATCGTGCCTGAAACACGTGGCGACACGAAGTCCCACCGGCCCCTACCACGCCGGCGCCACGAGGTCCGAATTCATAGGAGAACTATTATGCAAATCATTAAAAAAATCGCCGCTACCACTTCCGTTGCCGCCCTGCTGCTGAGCTTGACGGCTTGCGCCAATATGTCCGGCCAGGATAAAAACACGGCCATCGGCGCAGGTGTCGGCGCCGTTGCCGGCTCCGTGCTGACGGGCGGCAGCGCCATCGGCGCAGTCGGCGGCGCCGCCGTCGGCGGCGTGATCGGCAACCAGGTCAAGCCTAAGTAAGCTTCGATCGAGAAAGCGGGGTGGGTGCTCAGGCGCCCACCCCGCTTTTTTACGTCCGGCCTGCGCTGACGAATGTAGAATCAGACGAAGACGTTGGCCATGCCGATGGCGCCGCTGTCCTTGACCAGCGCATAACAGCGGCAGGAAACGGCTTCCAGCCCCGCCGAATCGAGGATCTCGATATTGCCGCGGCTGTAGGTGATGAGTTTTTGCTGTTGCAGCGCGCTGGCCGCCTTGGTCACGCCGACCCGCCGCACACCGAGGGTGTGGGCGAGGAATTCATGCGTCAGGTGAAATTTTTCGGACTGCAGACGGTCGCGCGTGATCAGCAGCGAACGGGCCAGACGCGCCTCGAGCACGTGGAAGCGGCTGCATACGGCAATCTGGATGGCTTGCGCCAGCAAGGTGTCCGTGTAGCGGTACAGCAATCGCTGCAGGGACTCAAGCTGGGCAAACTCGGCGCAGAAATCGGCCCGCGCGATGCGGCTGGCAGTACCGGAACGCTGCACCACGGCACGCACTTGCGCCAGATCATGGCCCAGCGCGACGGAAGCGCCCAGGACGCCTTCGCGGCCGACGGAGCCCACTTCCAGGGTCATCCGGCCTTCCGCCACGGCCAGCAGCGAGATCAGGCAATCGCCGGGGAAATAGATGTGGCCGATAGGCTGACCCGGTTCGTACAGTACCTCGCCCACCTCGACCGTGACGCTGTCGAACAGCGCGGTCAGGTGCCGCAAGTCGTGTTCGGGCAGGCTGGCCAGCAAGCGGTTGCCGGCGTGCAGCGCGCCCACGGGCGGCCCCAGGCCAGATCGGCCTGCGTCGCGGGACAGGGTCATGCTGGCGTTCGTTGGTGGCATTGCTTTTCCTTGGTGTCGTTACAACTCGACATAATTTTTACTTAGCCTACGGTGCAGTACCGGCCCTGTATGTACGGTGACGCACGGAAGCGGAGCAAGCGGCACAGCACACTGGCAACACACACGCAGAACACGCATTACCCTTTTCACTATTTAAAAAAACAAGGAGCCTTCCATGACCACCACCAAATCCCTCCATCCGCTGGTGCTTGCCGCCGCCGTCGCCGTCTTGCTGTTTTGCGGCGTCGGCACGGCTGCCCTGATGGGCTGGCTGCCTTCGTCCCATGGCGATAGCCAGCCACTGGCGGCCAGCGCCTCGGCCGAACAAATGGCCAGCCTGCAGGCGAACCAGCCGCCGGCCGGCGCCCAGCCGCTGGCCGCCCTGCCACCGCAGCCACAGCAACAAGCACAGCAGCAGCCCGTACGACAGCCGCAACCGCAACCACAGCAACAATATGCGGCAGCCCCGGCGCCGCAGGTGTGCGGCAATTGCGGCGTGATCGAAGCCATCCATGAAGTCAATACGCGCGCCGAAGGCAGCGGCGTGGGCGCGGCCGGCGGCGCCGTCGTCGGCGGCTTGCTGGGCAACCAGGTCGGTGGCGGCCACGGCAAGCAACTGGCCACCGTGCTGGGCGCCGTCGGCGGCGCCGTGGCCGGCAACCAGATCGAAGGCAACGTGCGCGCCACGCGCAGCTACAACATCGTCGTGCGCCTCGATAACGGCAAGACGCGCACCGTGCACCAGAGCGCCGCGCCGAACTGGCGCCAGGGCGACCGCGTGCGCGTCGTCAACGGCGTCTTGCGCGCCATGGGATAGGCGAAGCGCGGCGGCGCCGCTGCCGTGATTAGTTGCAAATAAAATACACGCCCGGCCTGTCCGGGCGTTTTCTTTTTGATCATGTTCGTTGGCGTACAGATGCGCTGAACATGAAGCGAGATGATATCTCCAGGAAGTTTCAACGGATGTCTTCAAGGAGATGTGATGGAAAGCGACATGGCAGGCGGCAACAGGATCTGGCTGGGCTTTATTGGTGGCGGCATCCTGGCCACCGCGCTGGGCTTTTGCGCGCTGGACCTGGCGCCTGAAACAAGCGCGCCCGTTTTCGGCGTCATGCTGCTGCTGACGGGCGGCATGGTCAGTTGCCTGGCGGGCGCCGTTGGCATGGCCGGCATGCTGGCGTGGTTACCGGGCATGGCTGATGAACACGCCGACCGCCCCCAATAGTTGAGCCTTGTGTACGACAGCGTACAGAACGCAAGGGAAACAAAGTAGACACTAAGTCATGGCATCGGCGTTCAGCGACACAGTCGCCGCGCAATGACAAAAACCGATGACGGCGCCGGCAGCGAGCAACTTGCCAGCCAGGCAACCGTCATCCACCCACTACTCTAGGAGGACTCATCATGCTGTATACAATCGCCGTCGTACTCATTATTCTTTGGCTGCTGGGCCTGGTAACTTCCTATACCATCGGCGGCTTCATCCATATCCTGCTGGTGGTGGCTGTCATCATGATCCTGTTGCGCCTGATCAGCGGGCGCGGCTTATAGCCTAGGCCGTTAGCGCAGGGTAACAGGGCGGCGCACGTGCAAACGGGCGCCGCCCTTTTTGCCGCCTTTTGTGTACAGTGTGCGCGCACTGGCACGCTGCGGCATTTTGCAGTAACGTGTGCAGGTAATTCCTGGGTATGTCCCAATAACAAAACAAGGAGAAAATCCATGAAAGCATTGAAAAACGGCCCTGGCGCCAAATCCCTGATCGGCATGCTGGTCATCGCATTGGCCGCTAGCGGCTGCGCGGATATGTCCGCCACACAACGTGGCACGGCCACGGGCGCCGGCGTCGGCGCAGGCCTGGGCGCCTTGATCGGCGGCACCACCGGTGGTGGCAGCAGCGGCCGCACGGCCGGCGGCGCCCTGATAGGCGCGGCAGCGGGCGCCGTCATCGGCAATATCTGGTCGAACCGCATGGAAAACCAGAAGCGCGCCATGGAACAAGCGACACAGGGTACTGGTGTGCAAGTGACGCAGACGGCCGATAACCGCCTGAAAATGGAAATCCCCAGCGATATTTCCTTCGACACCAACCGCGCCGACATCAAGGGCAATTTCCGCCCGATTCTCGACCGCTTTGCCGCCACGCTGAATGAAAACCCGAACACCACGGTCAGCATCATCGGCCACACGGACAGCACGGGCAGCGCTTCGATCAACGAACCGCTGTCGGTGGAACGCGCGGCCCACACGCGCGACTACCTGTCCATGCGCGGCGTCTCGCCGACGCGCGTCGTCACGGAAGGCCGCGGCGCCCGCGAGCCGATCGCCTCGAACGCCGATGCCTCGGGACGCGCACGCAATCGCCGCGTGGAAATCTACGTAGCCGAAATGGCGCCACGCTAAGTTGACACGCATCAATAAAAAAACCCGCTGGCAATGTCATTGCCAGCGGGTTTTTTTCATCTAAAACGGCTTATTTCGACGTCGTCGCCTTGGCACCGCTGTCACCTTCCTTCGCCACCTTGGCGAAGTCGCCAGCCGTCACGATCGAGACGGCCGCAGGCTTCAGGTAGTCGCGCAGGCTCTGGTTCACTTGCGCCAGGGTCAGGGCCGCCACTTTGGCTTCCAGGTCCTTGTCGTAAGCCATGCTGCGGTCTTCGGCAAGGTAAGTGGCCAGTTCGCGCGCCAGGCCGCTGTCTTGCGTGCGGCCTACTTCCTGCGATTGCAACCAGCCTTTCTTCGCTTCGACCAGTTCCTCTTGCGTGAAGCCGTCGGCCAGCACCTTGGCGATTTCCTCGCGCAGGGCCGCTTCCACCTTGACGGTGTTTTGCGGCGCGCTGATGGCATACGCCATCCAGTAGCCGGCCGGTTCGCGCGACGGGATGCTCACTTGCGAGCCAACGCCGTACGACAGGCCTTCCTTCTGGCGGATGCGGTCGGCAAGGCGGCTGCGCAAGGCGCCGCCACCGAGCATGTGATTGGCGATCAGCAAGGCGGGATAGGTGGCGGCGTCATCCTTGAGGGGAATCGGCTGGATGGCGAACAGTACACTGTTGGCCTTGTCCGGCGTTTCCAGGGTGACTTTTTCGCCGCTGACAGGCTTGACGGCATCATGAATGCGCACGTAAGGCTGCTGCGCCTTCCAGCCGCCGTACAGGCTGGCCACTTGCGCCTTCAGCGCGGCCGGGTCGAAGTCGCCCACGGCAGCGAAAGTCGCGTTGGCAGCGCCATAGTAGGCGCCATGGAAGGCTTTCACATCAGTCACCTTGATGGCTTTCCATTGCGCCAGTTCAGACGGCAAGGTGGCCACGTGGCGCACATGGCCTTCCGGCGTGGCGTCGAGCAGGCGGCGGAAGGCGTTCACGGCCTGCGGCTGCGGTTCAGGCAATTCCTGCTCGGCGCGGCCGACGCGCTCGCGCTGCAATTCCAGGAATTGCGTTTCGTTCAAGGCGGGCTGTTGCAGCACTTGCGCCAGCAGCTCCATGGCGGCAGGCAAGTTCTCGCGCTTGCCCATCAGCATGGCGGTGACGCCCTCGGCGCCGCCGGAGATAGCCACTTGCGTGCCCAGCTGGTCGAACTTGTCCTTCACTTCCTGGCGCGACAGTTTGTCAGTGCCACGCGACAGCAGATTAGCCGTATAGCTGCCCACTTGCGCCTTGCCGCGCAAGCTCTCTTCACTGCCGAGCTGCAATTTCAGCACGACGCTGACAGTGTTGCCCTTGGTTTTCTTCGGCAGCAAAGCCCCTTTCAAGCCGTTCGGCAAGGTGAAGCGCTGGGTGCGCGCTTCGATATTGTCGGGGCTGGGGTCGAACGCTTCGCCCTGCGCCACCACGGCGCGGCCCGTGTAGCCGGCCAGTTGCGGCGCCACGTCGGCATAGGCCGGCACGACGGTGCGGTCCGGTGCATCGGTGGGGATGAAGCGGCCCAGGGTGCGGTTAGAACTCTTCAGGTATTTCTCGGCGGCCGCCTGCACCTGCGCCGTCGTCAGCTTGTCGAGCTGGTCGCGCTGCAGGAAGAACAGACGCCAGTCGCCGGCCGCCAGGGACTCCGTCAGGGCTATCGTCAGGCGCGCCGTGTTCGAGGTGGCCAGTTCGATCTGCTTGTTCAATTGCTGCTTGACGCGCGCCACTTCCGCGTCCGTGATCGGTTGCGATTTCAGCCCTTCCAGCACTGTCAGCATGGCCGCTTGCGCCGCGTCAAGGTTGCCATCGACAGGCACCAGCGCGCCGAACAGGTTGTAGCCCGGCTCCAGGTTGCTCACCGAGTTGTATTCGATCTTGCTAGCCAGCTTGGTTTCCACCAGCGCCTTGTGCAAACGGCCAGCCGGGGCGTCCGTCAGCACGTGACCGAGCACCTCGATGGCGACGGCGTCCGGGTTGCCGGACGGCGCCACGTGATAGCCGGCGCCAACGAATTGCGTGCCGCCGCTGCGGCGCACCGTCACGGCGCGCTCGCCATCCTGCACCGGTTCGGCCGTGTAAGTCGGTTCGATCACGCGCGTGGGCTTCGGGATCTTGCCAAACAGCTCATTGATCTGCTGCAAGACCTTGGCTTCATCGAAGCGGCCCGCCACCATCAGCACGGCGTTGTCCGGCTGATAATATTTATGATAAAACGCGCGCAAACGGGGAATGTTCACCTGCTCGATGTCGGAGCGGGCGCCGATGGTCGATTTGCCATAGTTGTGCCAATCGTAGGCGATCGCCTGGATACGTTCGCTGGTCACGCCGATCGGGTCGCTCTCGCCCATCTCGAATTCATTGCGCACGACCGTCATTTCACCCTTCTGCGTCTTCGGGTTCCACAGGTCGTTCTGGTCGATGGCCGCATTGACCATGCGGTCCGCTTCCATGGCCAGCATCTGGCGCAGGTTGTCGTCGTTGGCGGGGAAGGTGGCGTAGTAATTGGTGCGGTCGTACCAGGTGGTGCCGTTGAACTGCGCACCCGTCGAGTTCAGGATCTCGACCGGGGTTTTCGTGCCCTTCTTGACGCCGAAGTTGGCGCTGGGCTTGAACAGCAAGTGTTCGAGCAAATGGGCCATGCCCGTTTCGCCATAGTTTTCATGGCGCGAACCGACCAGGTAGACGATATTCGTGGTCAGGGTCGGCTTGCTGGCGTCCGGGAACAGCAGCACGCGCAAGCCATTGGCCAGGCGGTATTCGGTAATGCCTTCGACCGACGTGACTTTGACGGCGGCGGCGCGGCTGGCGGCAAGCTTGCCGGCTTTCTGGCTCGGTGCCGCCTCCACAGGAGTGGCGGCGAGAATGAACGAAGGCGAGAGGATGCCGGCGGCAAGCAGGAGGGCGGTAATAGGTTTCAAGTCGGAGTCCTGGTAACACTACGTTTAAAGATGCACAGGCGAAAGAGGCGCAAGCGCAATGCGATACAAACGCAAGAATTGCCATGGGCCCGCGCTGCGTCTTCGCCGCCCAGGGAAATTATTGCTCTCACAATTTACGGCATACTTATCAGTTACGCAAGTCCCTGTCATCAAGCTGTTATCTGCCCGTGTTATACTCCTCGGTTCCAGAACTATCTGCCTGTATATGAGACGAGCTCTCGTCCTGCTCTGCCTTTTTGTTTTCATCGCCTTACCCCAGGCGTTCGCCAGCATGGCCTACGCCAGCCCTTCCCCATTCCAGCATGCAATAGCGGCCGGCTCTGCCGCCACGCCCGCCTTCAGCATCGATTGTGCCGACGCCAGCGTCCATGCGGATCTGCCTGGCGACAGCTGCGATACCGAAGAATGCGACAACGACCCCATCACGCTGTACCCGAGCTCGCGCCAGGGGCCGCCGTTTTACGCCATCATTTGGCAAGCGGGACCGGGCGCACTTGCCGAAGCGGACGTGCGGCAGGCCAGCCGGCCACCGCGCGTCCGCCTCTGAACAGATGCATGCAGCACCCACGCGCCCGGGGCTTTAGCCGCCAGGTACGCTTTACACTGATCGACTTTACAAGGTAATACACATGGAATGGTTATTTGACCCGACAATCTGGGTCGGCCTGCTGACGCTGGTCGTACTGGAAATCGTACTGGGTATCGACAACCTGATTTTCATCGCCATCCTGGCCGAGAAACTGCCGCCGCATCAGCGCGACAGGGCGCGCGTGCTGGGCCTGACCCTGGCCCTCGTCATGCGCCTGGGCCTGCTTTCCCTGATTTCCTGGCTGGTCACCCTGACCACGCCCTTGTTTTCCCTCGGGATATTTTCGTTTTCGGGGCGCGACCTGATCCTGCTCCTCGGCGGCCTGTTCCTGCTGTTCAAGGCGACCAGCGAACTGCACGAACGCCTCGAAGGCGTCACGCATGCCCAGACAGGCCCGAAAGTCTACGCCGGCTTCGGCCTGGTGGTGGCGCAGATCGTCGTGCTCGACGCCGTCTTTTCGCTCGACGCCGTCATCACGGCCGTCGGCATGGTCGACAATCTGTATGTGATGATGGCTGCCGTCGTCATTTCCATCGTCGTCATGATGCTGGCATCGAAG
This sequence comes from Janthinobacterium sp. UMAB-56, assembly GCF_900095265.1. Taxonomy (GTDB): domain Bacteria; phylum Pseudomonadota; class Gammaproteobacteria; order Burkholderiales; family Burkholderiaceae_D; genus Janthinobacterium. The sequence goes on from NZ_LT607655.1 coordinate 379,973, forward strand.
GTGCTGACGCGCTTCGTCAACGCCCACCCCACCGTTGTCGTGCTGTGCCTGAGCTTCTTGCTGATGATCGGCCTGTCGCTGGTGGCCGAGGGCCTGGGCTTCCACATTCCGAAAGGCTATTTGTACGCCGCTATCGGTTTCTCGATCGTCATCGAATTCTTTAATCAGCTGGCGCGCCGTAACTTCCTCAAGCTGCAGTCGAACGCTCCGCTGCGCGACCGCACGGCGCAGGCAGTGCTGAGCCTACTCGGCGGACGCAAGGGCCGCGAAGCCGTGGAAGAGCACGAAGTCAAGGAAATGCCCGATGTCTCCGCCTTCGGCGTGGAAGAACGCAATATGGTCAGCGGCGTGCTGACCCTGGCCGAACGGTCGATACGCTCCGTCATGACGCCGCGCGGCGACGTCTCGTGGGTCAACCTGAACGACAGCAGCGAGAAGATGCTGCAACTGCTGCGCGACACACCGCACAGCATGATTCCTGTCTGTAATGATGACCTGGACAATGTGCTCGGCATCGCGCGCAGCAAGGACCTGATCGAGGATCTGGTGTCGCGCGGCAAGATCGACCCGGACAGCATGCGCGAAGCCGTCGTCGTGCCGGAAGCGGCCGGCGTGCTGAAAGCCATGGAAACCCTGAAGCGCTCGCGCGGCCAGCTGGTGCTGGTGGTCGACGAGTTCGGCACCGTGCAAGGCGTGCTCACGCCCATCGACATCCTGGAAGCCATCGCCGGCGAGTTCCCCGACGAGGACGAGCAGCCCGACGTGGAAGTGCTGGGCCCCGGCCACTGGCGTATCGATGGCGCAACGGACCTGCATTACCTGGAGCAAGTGTTCGAGACGGAAACCCTGGTCAGCGAAGACGGCGAATACAACTCGCTGGCCGGCTTCCTGCTGGCGCATTTTGAAAACATGCCGGCCGTGGGCGAAGTGCTTGAACTCGATGATTTACGTTATGAAATCGTCGCCGCCGACGAGCGCCGCATCGCCTGCGTGGACGTGCGCCGCATCGAGCCCGATCACAGTTTGTAACACAATGGCAAGCGTGCCCCGCTTGCCATGCCGTATGCTGGGGTCTGCCCATACCGGAGACCCTACGATGAAACGATCCCTGCTACGCCTGACCCTGCTCGCTGGCGCCGCCCTCGGCGCCCAGGCCAGCGCCCAGACGGCCAACATCAAGCCGGGCCTGTGGCAAGTCGACAGCACGATGGCGTCGCCGGACGCCGCCACCGACAACGCCATGTCCATGGTGTTGCAGCAACTGGGCAACCTTCCTCCCGATCAACGCAAGCAGCTCGAAAGCATGGCCGCCAGCCGCGGCATGGCCATGCCCACCGTGGGCGCCGATGGCGCCGTGCGGGTGACGGCGTGCGTGACGCCGGAAATGGCGGCGCGCAAGCAGATACCCACGGGCCAGCCCGGCGATTGCAAATCGAAAAACACCGACATCGCCGGCGGCATGCAGGTCTCGTTCACCTGCGCCAACCCGAAATCGAGCGGCGAAGGCCAGGTGCGCTTCAGTGGCGACCAGGCTTTCAGCATGCAACTGGCGGTGACGACCAGCGCGCGCGGCACGCCGGAACAGGTGAATGTGACGAGCAAGGGCAAGTGGCTGGGTGCCAGCTGCCCTGCCCCTGCCACGACGGCAGTTCAAAAGCCGTGACGGAAGCCCATATTGAAGGCCGCGTCGCCGCGCCCCGCGTCGCTGGCATTGCCCACCGTGTAGCGGGCGCCGTTCTTGTTGTGGATTTTCGCGTAGGACGCGTAGAAATCGCTGCGTTTTGACAGGGAATACGTGAGGCCGACGGCCACCTGCGTGGCGTCGCGGTTGGCCAGGTCGCGGTCATCCTTGCGCACGTACGATGCCAGCAGCTTGAAGCCGCCCACGGGCACGGACACGCCCAGCAAGGTGTCGCGGCTGTCCGACGACGATTGCGACAGGGCCAGCGAGCTGTACGCATTGCTGGGGTCCCACGGCGAACTGCCATAGCCCTTGTTTACGCCCACGGCGGCAAAGGCCGTGGCCACCTTCAGGTCGAAATTCGCCGCGATCAGGGTGTTGCGCGACGACATGTCGATGGCGGGCAAGGTGCCGGAGGCGAGGATGAAGTTGTTTTTTCGCTGGTGCGACACGCTGACATTCACGGCGCCGGCCGAATAGCCGAGGGTGGCGCCATACGCGCGGTTGTTGGCGCTGCTGTACGGCGACTCGCCAAAGCTGTAGATGGCGCTGGCGGTCACGCCGCGCAAGGCAGGCGTCACGTATTTGACGGTATTGTCGTAGCGTTTCACGCTGTAGCCGGCCAGGTTGCCGGCACTGCCGGCCATGCCGCCCTTGAACGGGTCGGCCACGTCGGTGAGCGCCAGGTATTGCAGATTGTACTGGCGTCCCAGGGTCAGCGCGCCCAGGCGGCTATCCACGCCCACGTAGGCCTGGCGGCCGAACAACCGCCCGTCTTCCGACTGCCCCGTGTCGTTCTGCACGCCCGCTTCGAGGGTAAACACGGCGCTGACATCATTGCCGAGCGCTTCGCGGCCCTGGACGCCCAGGCGCGAGCCGGACGCGACGCCGCCGGACACCTTGGCGCCGGCGCAACTGGCGGCACAGCCCCGTTCGGCAACGATGCCCGCGTCGAGCACGCCGTACACGGCAACGTTACTGGATGCGGCACTGCCCGCGCCATCGGCAGCCTGGGCCGTCGCGCCCAGCGCGAATGGCCCCATCCCTATCACAGCAAGCGCAAAATACGAGGTCTTCATGATAAATATCTCGGTGACGTGAATGAAACTTCCCGGTATTGATCAGGACATGCGCTGTGTGTCTGATCTTAGTGTTACCTTATCCTCGCTTTTTGTCCAGCCATCCGTGCGTTGTACAACAGAAACATCAGCTTAGCCCCAGGAAAAGAGTCGCACACTGACAACACGCAAGAGTGGTGAGGATTGCGGCACTTGCGGCAAAATGGCGTTCATTGCAACTTATGCCGTGAAGCAATGTTCGGTGCCGAACGTTGCGCGATTTGACACAGGCGGTACACTACTGGTTTTACCGACAGCGGCTCGCCCGTTTTTTCTGCATGCTAGCTATCCTCGAACGCATTGACCCCAACTCCAGCAATATCGACTTGCTGGTGGAATTATTCAACTCACTGCGTCCCAAGCGCTCCCACGACAGCGCCACAGCGATCGCCAACGTGCGCACCCTGCGCCAGCTTCTCAAAGGTAACCCCGCGCAAGCGCGCGCCCTGCACGAATACGTGCTGCGCGTGCTGGCCGCGCGCCGCCACGCCAGCCTCTACACGGACATCGGCGTGCTGTCGAACAATGGCTTTTTCACGGAATTGAAACGCCGCATCGCCTACCGCATGCTGCCGCCCGCGCTGGGCGACGAGTACCTGAACGACGCGCTCGACCAGGTGCTGTACCTGAAGACCGATTATGTGTGGATCAGCAATGTGCCCGCCACGGAATGGCTGGAACTGTTCGACGTGCTCACCAGCGACGACATCGAACTGGCCGTCGGCGATGGCAATATCATGCTGCCGGGCATGCTCGACGCCATCCGCACCCTGTCCTACCGCGTCTGCGCCATGGGCCTGGAACCGGAATTGACGCGTTTCCACAATGAAATCGAAGTGTTCCAGTCGCCGTTCATGGTGCAGAACACGGAAGTGAATGCCTACCTGGACGCCTACACGAATTTACTGCACGGCAATATCGAGCACATCGAGGACGCACGCCATTTGCTGGTGATGCTGGACCAGTGCGACGCCGTCATCGCCAAGATCCGCAAGAAGGCGCTGTACCAGGGCACCAGCATTCCCCTCACGTATTTACTGGTGGCACTGGCGCAAAGCATCGACCGCCTGCGCAAGCTGCTGTTCCTCGTCGACACGAGCGGCGAGCTGCCTGCATCAAGCACGGTGGACATCGCCGCCATCACGGTCGACGCCACGCAAGACTTGCTGCACCCGCGGCCCGTCAGCCGCCGCCGCGCAGGCGCCGTGGGCCTGGCGCTGGAACTGATACGCGCGCATAACCACAAGTACAAGGTCAGCGACCTGTTTTCCGACAATATCAACTTGCTGGCGCGCAATGTGACGGAAAACGCCAGCCGCACGGGCGAACACTACATCGCGGAAAGCCGGCGCGAGATGGGTGCCATGTTCCTCTCGTCCGCAGGCGCGGGCGTGATCATCGGCTTCATGGCGCTGTTCAAGATATTGATGTCGTATTTGCGCTCGGCACCGCTGGTCGAAGCCTTCATGTTCAGCATGAATTACTCGATCGGTTTCATGTTCATCCACTTGCTGCATTTCACGGTGGCCACCAAGCAGCCTGCCATGACGGCGTCGCGCATCGCCGCCGGCCTGCACAGCAAGGATGGACGGAATATCGACCTCGACAGCATGGCTGAACTGATCAACAAGGTCTTCCGCACGCAAAACATGGCCGTGCTGGGCAACCTGGCGACAGCCATTCCCACGGCCTGGCTGATCGCGCTGGGCTACAAGGCGATTACCGGGCACAACCTGGTGACGCCGGAAAAGGCCATGCACTTGCTGCACGATATAGACCCCATCGGCAGCCCCGCCATCTTCTATGCCATGATCGCCGGCGTGTGCCTGTTCGTGGCCGGCCTGATTTCGGGCTACTATGACAACCAGGCCCTGTACACGCGCTGGGCGCAGCGCATCGCGCAAATGCGCGGCCTGGGCCGAGTGATCGGCCAGGAGCGGCTGCAGCGGCTGGGGCTGTATTTGGAAAATAACCTGGGCGGTCTGATGGGTAACTTCTATTTCGGTATCCTGCTCGGTTCCATCGGCACCCTGGGTTTCCTGATCGGCTTGCCCATCGATATCCGCCACATCACCTTCTCGGCCGCCAACTTCGCGACCGCCCTGGTGGGTCTCGACCACAATATGAGCTGGCAACTGGCCGTCAAATCGCTGTCGGGCATCTTCGCCATCGGCACGGCCAACCTGCTGGTCAGTTTTGGTTTGGCCCTGTGGGTGGCCCTGCGTTCGCGCCAGGTGCGCTTCAAGCACGGCATGCAATTGTTAAAGATTCTGGGCAAGCGCTTCCTGAAGTCGCCCATCGTCTTCTTCTTCGGCTCGAAAAACCCGCCCCCTCTGGCACTGGTAGACGAGTCGGCAAACCTGTCACTGACGACCAAGGCTCAAAAATGACCAACCGGCGCATGCAATCCTGCCTCACCGCCCTACTGCTGTGCTGGACCCTGGCTGCATGCGCCTCGCTGCCCAATGTCAAGAACCTCAACACCACATTGGCCCCCGTAGCCAGGCCCAAGGTCATCACAGGCAAGGGCGCCGTGCTGAACGTCAACAGCCGCGCCGCCCTGCTCAACAAGCGCTGGGCCAAGTCCGGCATGGATTTGAAAACCCAGGCAGCCCTGGAAGAAGCGGCCACAGGCGTGCCTTTGATCAAGGGGAACAAGGTGACCCTGCTGTTTGACGGCCCGCAAACCATGGCCGCCATGTTCCAGGCCATCAGCGAAGCGAAGAACAGCATCAACCTGGAAACGTATATCTTCGACCAGGACCCGCTGGGCCTGAAGTTCGCCGACATGCTCATCGAAAAGCAGCAATCGGGCGTGACGGTCAACGTCATCTACGACAGCGTGGGCACCATCGGCGTGCCGCAAGCGTTCTTCGAGCGCATGCGCGCGGCAGGCGTGCACCTGGTCGCGTTCAACCCCGTCAATCCGGCCAAGCTCAAGGGCGACGACTGGAAGATCAACAACCGCGATCACCGCAAGGTGCTGATTGTCGACGGCAAGACGGCGTTTACGGGTGGCGTCAATATCAGCGATACCTATGCCAAGAGCTCGCTGTTCCGCTCCAAGAACAAGTCCGCCGACAAGAGCGACGTGGGCTGGCGCGATACGCACGTGAAAGTGGAAGGCCCGGCCGTGGCCGCCTTCCAGTGGCTGTTCATCCGCACCTGGGCACAGCAAGACCAGGCGGACTTGCCCGACGCCAATTATTTTCCTATCCTGTCGGAAGTGGGCGACAAGCTGGTGCGCGTGGTGGCAAGCGAGCCGGATGGCGGCTTTGAAATCTACAAGGCGTATATTTTAGCCATTCAGGAAGCGAAGAAATCCATCCACATCACCTCCGCCTATTTCGTGCCCGACCAGCAAACGGTGGACGCCCTGGTGGCGGCCGCCAAGCGGGGCGTGGACGTGACCGTGGTGCTGCCCGGCGTGTCCGACAGCGGCCTGGTGTTCCATGCCGGGCACGCGCTGTACGACCAGTTGCTGGCCGGCGGCATCCGCATTTTTCATTTAAAACTGGCCGTGCTGCACGCCAAGACGGCCGTCATCGACGGTGCCTGGTCGACCGTGGGCTCGACCAACATCGACATGCGCAGCTTCCTGCATAACAGCGAACTGAATGTGATCGTGCTGGGCGACAGTTTCGGCCGTGAAATGGAAAACGCCTTCCAGGAAGACTTGCGCGACTCGGAAGAGATCACCAAGGCGAAATGGGAGACGCGGCCCATCTCGGACCGCATGAAGGAGTGGGCCGCGCGCTTCATGAATTACTGGTTATAAGACACAGGCAGACACAGGCGCGTGCGCCGGCAGATCGGAGCAGGTCGGCTTACAGTGGCCGCAAGCTGGCCCACACCCCGCCCTGGCGCTCAAACGCCTCCGTGCTGACCTTTTCAAAGTCGGCACTGTCTTCATTCCAGCTGTAGCGTTCGACGCGGATGCAGCTGTCGTCGATGCGGATGACATTGAACGAATTCGACTCGCCCCTGCCCCGCGTGGACGTGGCCGTGCCCGCCTGCACCATCAGGGCGGCGTAGCCGTCGATCTTGTAGCGTGCCGAGGTGTCGCCTGCATGGCTGGCGTGCAAATGGCCGGCCAGCAACAGGTCGACGCCACATTCGGAAAACATGTGCAACGCCAGCGGCGCGCGCTCGACCAGCTCATTCTTGTCGAAATGCTCGGGCAAGTCAAAGGGATGGTGCGTGACGATGATGCGCGTCAAGCCGGGCGGCAAACGACCCAGGCGTTCACGCAGGAAAGCAATCTGTTCGTGACTGATGCGGCCATCCTTGAACGTCAGCGAGCGGGCCGTGTTGATGCCCAGCACGGCGATTTCCTCGTCCACATATTCGGGCGACAAATCGTCCGTCACATGGCGCCGGTACTTCACCAGCGGCGTTACAAAGCGGGAAAAAACGTTGTACAGGGGCACGTCATGGTTGCCCGGCACGATGATCTGCGGCCCCGGCAAGCTGTCGAGAAAGTGCCGCGCCTGCTGGAATTGCGCGCTGCGGGCGCGCTGGGTCAGGTCGCCCGACACCACCACCACATCGGGTTCCAGGCGCTCGACCAGCGCACGCAAGGGCGCCAGCAGGGCAGGATCGACCCGGCCAAAATGCAAGTCGGACAAATGCACGAGGGTACGCATGAGCTACTCCTTGACTGGCGCTGGCACGATCACGTCCAGCGCGGCGGGACGGATGCGGTACTGCAGCGGCGTATTCATGACGCTCACTTCGCCATCGGTGGCCACGCGCAGGCGGCGGTGGTGCGTGGCGATTTCCAGGTCATTGGCCATCAGCATGTCGAAATCCTTGGCTTGCGACAGCTTGCCGAACAGCGCGTGCAGTGCCAGCTTCAGCAAGCCCAGGCGGCCCGGACGCTGCGCCACGTATAGGCTCAGCTGGCCGCCATTGAGCCGCTCGCGCTCGCCGATATTCAAGCCTTCCATCAGATATTCATTATTGCCGATGAAGACGAAAGGCGTGCGTCGCGCATGCACGGTGCCCTTGAGTTTCAGCTGTACGCTGAGAAAGGGATAGCGGCGCAGCGCGGCCAGCAGCGCCCAGCTGAAGGCCAGCCACTTGCCCCGTCCCAGCCGGCGCTGCTGCTTTTCGCGGTCGCGCACGATGTCCGGATACAGGCCCAGGCTGGAATTGTTCAGGAAGATGCGGCCATTGACTTCGCCCACGTCCACCTGGTGGCGCACGCCCTGCGCCACGTTGGCAATCGCCGCATCGAGGTCGAGCGGGATATTCAAATCCTTGGCGAAATGATTCAACGTGCCCAGTGGCAAGACGCCAAACGGCGTGCCGCTGCCGACAACGACGGATGCCACGGCATTGATGGTGCCGTCGCCGCCACCGGCCACGACAATGGGCGCGCCATCGCGCAGGGCTTGCTCGGCCGTGGCGATCATCTCGGCGCCGCTCTGCGCCAGCGTGATGGCGGCGTCGAGTCCCACGGCGGCAAAAGTCGCTTCAAGCTGCTGCGCCCAGTCGGGCGCATAGCCGCAACCGGCGCCCGCATTGATGATGACTGCTATCTTGCTCAGGATCGTTTCCCCTTATTTGGTTTGCCGGATATGCCGGCGGCGGCGCAGGGTCGACACGCCGGCGATACAGATGGCCAGCCAGCCATAGCTTTCCGCCATCGCCGCCAGCACATCGCTCAGGTAATGCGCGCCCAGGTAGATGCGGCTGAAGCCCACCAGCGCCGCCATCAGGAAGGCGCCCAGCGCGATGGCGATGCGCTTGCCCCAGGCGCCGGGCGCCGTCTGGCAAATCAGGTAGGCGGCCAGCAAGCCGTACAGGGCTGTCGAGGTGGCCGTGTGGCCACTGGGAAAGCTGTACGTGCTCAAGGCCGTCTGCAGGATGGGCTCGTCAAAACTGGGCCGCGCGCGGACAAAAATGTACTTTAGCAGCAGGTTCAAAAACATGACGCCCGGCATGGTGATGAGCAGGGTAAACAGCCAATAGGTGGCGCCCTTGCGGTGCAGATACCAGCCCAGCAAGGTCGCCAGGGTGATGGCGCCGATCACGCCGTGCATATGCGTGACGACCAGCAGGCAGCTGGTGATCCACGGCACGGCATGCTGGTTGAACCAGTGCGCCACCTGCAGGTCGATCACCGTGATCCGGGCCATGCCCATGACGGCTTCGGCGATCTCGTGAAACACCACGATGGCGGCCAGCATCAAGGCCAAGCCGACCGTCATATGCAGGCCCAGCTCGCCCTCGGGCGACAGGCGCGCCTCGACGAAGCGCTGCAGTTTTGCGGTCCAGCCCGTGGTCATGCCCATGTCATTTTTTTCTTGCAAACTCATCTCTCTTTCATGTTCCTGCTGATGGTCAAAAAAACCACAGCAGCAAAAAAATACTGTTTATTCATACAGTAGCTGTGTTTTCATACAGTAGTTATGCTATTCTGATGACTCGTTCAACACATCTCCCTCAAAGGAATTGTCATGGCAACATTGAATAGCGGTTTTGGCTCACGGTTCGGCCTGGAATACGCCCCAAGCTCTTTCCTCGTCCGCATGGGCAAGCGCGAAATCCTCGTTTGCCGCGACTTCCGCAAGCGCTACTACACCGTCAATCCCTTGATCGAGTGCGGTACGGGCATCGAGCCGGGCTATGTTGAAGTGCTGCTGATGCGCCGTTGGCTGTTGATCTTATCTAAAGCGCATTAAGGTCACCTTAACCGCGTAGCGGTCTAGGTGCTCCGTCCGGCCCCGCCGGGAACGCCTCAGTACCGGCCAGCGGCAACAGCGCTGGCCGACCCTTCACTACTGTGTGCGTTCCGGCGCGGCCGGGCTGGCAGGTGTCTCAGCAGCTGCGTCGGCAAGTTCGTTGGCAGGCGGTACGCGGTCAGACACATTGGCTTCGTACCACAGCGTTACGAACAGCACCATCACGACGGGGCCGATGAACAGACCGACGAGGCCCAGGGTTTCCACGCCGCCCAGAATACCGAACAGCACGGCCAGGAAGGGCAAGCGGGTGGCGTTGCCGATCATGCCGGGGCGCACGAAGTGGTCAGCCACGAACAGCACCACGGTGCCCCACACGGCAACGCCGATGGCGGCGCCCACATTGCCCTGAAAGACCAGCAAGGCGGCCGCGCACAGGTAAGCGAGCGGCGCGCCAAACGGGATGATGGCCAAAATGCCGGTGGCGAACGCCCACAGGGCCGGCGACGGCAAGCCGGCGATAGCGTAGGCGAAGCCGATCAGCACACCTTCGGCCAGGCCCACCAGCACGAGCCCATTGACGGTGGCGCGTATGGCCATGGGAATCTTTTGCGCATAGCGCCCCCAGCGTTCGGGGCGCAAGAAATGGCTGCCGACAGCCGTGATCTGGCGCGTCAGCGCTTCGCCATCCTTGTAAAAGAAAAACAGGCATAAAAACGCCAGGCCGAAATCGACCAGGCGGTGGAAGACATCCGCGCCCAGCACCTTGAGCATGTCGCGCGCGGAATGAAAGCCCCCCACGGCACTGCCCGCAAAGAAGTGGCCGATGCCGTGGGGCTGGCTCAGGGTGGCTAGCCACCAGTCGCCGACGGTGCTGCCCGCCAGCGGAATATGCGCCACCCAGTCCGGCACGGGCAAGCCATCGGTATTCGCATGCACGATGAAATTGGCCAGCACCGGCACTTCGCGCGCCGCCTGCGCCACGCCGAACAGCACGGGAATGATGAAGATGCAGGCAAACGCCAGGGTCAGCACGGCCGCCGCGATGATGGTGCGCTGGCCCAGTGCCGCGCGCACGCGCCGGTACAAGGGCCAGGTGGCCACGCACAGGATGCCGGCCCACACGAGCGGCAAAAAGAAACGCTGCATGACGAAGGCCGTCACGGCGATCAAGGCCAGGGAAAAGCCTGCGCTGACAATGTCGCGCTGGGTATCGCTCATACCACTCCATTCGTGCCCCGCACCGGGGACAGGGACGGGGCTTGGTTACGCGCCAGTTGCGCAGGCGTAGCGTAACACGGCGGCATGGCAATTTATACGAGGCCCAGCTCCACCGGCTTGACGCCGGCAAACACGTGATCGAGTTGCGCCGGCGTCAAGCCGAACGTGCGGCGCAGCAAACCACCGAGCACGGCGCGATATTCATTGAGCACCGGCATGTCGCGGTTCTGGAACAAATTCGCCTGCGAAATCGCCACTTGCTCACCCGCCACCTGCTTGCCCTTGAGCCCGCCGCCCAGTACCCAGAACACGCTGCCGTGGCCGTGATCCGTGCCACGGTTGCCGTTTTCGCGGAAGGTGCGGCCAAACTCGCTGACCACCACCACAACGGTATTGCGCCAGGCACTGCCCATTTCCTGCGAAAACGCCGCCAGGCCCCGCCCGAGCTCATCGAAGCGCCCCGCCAGGTAGCCGTTGGCGCCACCCTGCCCCACGTGCGTATCCCAGCCACCCACATCGACGAAACCGAGATTGTATTTATCCTTCATCAAGCGGGCGATGCGCTGCGCTTCCAGTTCAAAACCCTTGGTACTGATGGCGTTGCGGTTGGCCGCCTGCATTTCTCCCGTCAATTCCCGGCTCACATCCTCGCGCACGGCAAAGCCCGCGCTGACGGGTTGCTGCAAGGGCGTGCCTTTGTACATGGCGGCGATGAGCTGGCTTTGACGCGCATCGATGCCCGACTTGCCCACGGAGCGCAGCCCCATGTTCGGCACTTGCACGCCGCCCTGGAAGATCAGGGGCAACTGGTCCGTGAACGAAATGGCGTGATTGCTGCTATTGAGGCTTTGCGCCAGCCGGTTCAAAAAGCCCGAGCGGAAATCGCGGCGCCCGCCCAGTTCCTGTCCCAGTTCGATGCTGTCCTGCGTCTCGAAATGGCTGCGCGTCAAATCGGTCGTGCCCGCAAATGGAATGAAGGCCGCCTCGCCACCGGTGAACATGGGGTAGACGGTCTCGCGCAAGGAAGGATGCAGGGCCCAGTCGCTATTCAGGGGCAGTGCGCCGTTTTCCGCGCCCGGCCTGGCAATGGCGATATTCGGCCGCGATGCATAGTAAAAATCACTGCCGACCGGCACCAGCAAGTTGTTCGCGTCATAGCCGCCCCGCAAGAAGACGAACAGCAACTTCGCATCCGTGGCCGGTGCGGCCAGCAGACTGCCCGCATGGGACAACAAGGGCGCGGCGGCCATGGCTTTCAGCAAGTCACGACGATTCATGGTGATTCCTTTCAGCGGTGCATCATTTCGGGGGAAGAAAGAAGAAATGTATTCCACTCCTGCGGTGAGGCGGCCTGCTCCAGGGCCTGGCGCGTGGCGGGGCTCAAGCCTGGCTGCAGCGACTGGAAATACAAGGCGCTGGCCAGCTGGGGAAAGGCCATTTTTTCCTGCGGCTGCGGGCCCTCCGTCTTGAACAGGCCGGCGCTGCCCGAACCGATGGTGCGGGCGATATCGAAGCGCGTCGTCATCTGCCCTGGGCTGGCCCAGGAGGCGTCCGTCAGTGGATAGCCGTCCGGCGTCTGGCGTCCGTACAGTGGCTGGCCCATGCGCGAGAGCCAGTTCAGCATGGGGCCGGCATTCAGGATGGGCTTATCGTCATAGCTGAGGCGCACGGCCGACACCACGTAATGCATGGGATCCTTGAATTTCTTGCCCAGCGATTGCCTGAACTCGTTGCTGCTGAACAGGGTCTGCAATACATCGGCGATCATGCCATCGCTCTGCTGGAAAGTGGCCGCCATGCGCGCCACCAGCGGCGCGGGCGGATTATCGCCGACGAAATACTGGGCCAGCTTGCCGCTGATAAAGTGCGCCGTGGCGGGACTGCGGCTGAGGCGATCCAGCGCTTCGTCGAGCTCGGCCAGCCCCCTGCCCTTGACCGTTTTCCCAAGGAATTGCTTATCGCCGTAATCGTGACGGTTCGGATTAAATTCGAACAAGCCCTGGCGCACGTACTGCGACTGCAAGGCGGGCTTGACCTTCGGCGTGTCCGCTCCCAGATTCACCCCGACGCCCGTCAGGATGCGCGCCAGCTCCTGCACATCCATCTGGCTATAGCCGCCATTCACGCCCAGCGTATGCAGCTCCATCAGCTCGCGCGCATAGTTTTCATTGATGCGTTTGGCGGCGTTGGCTTCATTGTCCAGGTAGCGCAGCATGGCAGGATGGTGGACGGTAGCGCCCAACAAGTCGCGGAATTTCCCCAGGACATGAGGCGCGATGGCATTCGCCTCGTAATCGCCCACCATGGCGCGCAAGTTGTGCTTGCCCTGATGCACGCTGAAATGGTTGAGCCAAAACCAGCTCAGTTGCTGCTGCAACTGGTTTGGTGAATACACATCGAGCAACAGCGAGCGCGTGGCCGCCTCGCGCGCCAAGCGGTTGAGTTCCTGCTGATAGTCCTTTTGCGCCTGCCGCTTCGCCATGTCGTCCATGACAGCGCTCGCCTCCTTGCGCTTTTGCTCGACGGACATGACGAGTTGATCGAGCGGCACCTGGCTGATGGTCATGGCATCGATTTGCGCGGCGATGGCCGGCGGCAAGACCGCTTTTCCTGGATGCAACTGCGCCTGCAAGTATGCGTTCCAACCTTGCGCCTGTACCTGGCGCACGCTGCCCCCGTTCACGCCCCAGCTGACCCGTTCCAGCATGGCGACGGCTTGCGCCGGACTGGTCTGCGGGCGATGGTCGGCCTGGACCGCAGGTTCGGTTGCCGCACAGCCGGCCAGCAAGAGCAGGGAAATCAAGGTCGTCGGCAATAATCGGTTCGGTGTCATGGCGGTCCTTCAAGCGGTTTCATGCAGAATGCTTGAGGGTACGCCCAGCTTGAACTGCGCATGATTGCCATTTGCAACGAGTTGTAATCAAGTGCGAAGGTTCGCCAGCCGAGCTCGCGCGGGCGCGGGGACATTACTAATGAACAATCCCGGATAAAATATGAGCGTGAGTATGGCGTCTTGCCATAGCAGCTGCGAATGACCTCTCGACTCAGCCATTATTCATACCATCCATCCACATTCAACATGAAATGAAAATATTATTCATCGTCACACTTGGCATGTTATCGCTCGTTCAAACGCCCGCATCCTTGGCGGATAATCTCAATGGAAAGACTCTCTACGTACAGAGATGTGCCATATGCCACGGAACAAATATCAAAGGCACAGGAGCATTGGCGAATAAAAGCAATCCGCCCACGCCGGATCTGACAACAGCCGCTTTCAAAAAGCGCCTCAAGGACTATCCGGGCGTGATTGTATCCTCGGTCATACTGCGTCCGAATGGCGATTTGATTCCAAGGACCTTGAAAGAGAATGGCGTCAAGATCGCGCCATATGCCTGGCGGGTGCAGGATTTTCGCGATTTGAATCAATACATGAGCAGCGTGATTTTAAAAAAATCCTGACTGTTCAGCCCCTATGCCGGCAAAAGCTTGATTCGCCAGCCATCCTGTCGCGCTAACTGCTGAGATCTGCCCTACGGCTAAAGAATCAGCCTTTGTTTTGGTATAGGTCCCAGCGATTTCCGTAGAGATCCTCAAAGACCACGACGGTCCCGTACTCTTCCTGCCGCGGTTCCTCACAAAAGTGCACACCTGCGGCCTTCATGGCGCCATAATCCCGCCAAAAATCGTCGGTGTGAAGGAAAAGGAAAACCCGCCCGCCGCACTGATTGCCAATAAATTCCTGCTGCCTGTCGCTCGAGGCACGCGCCAACAAAAGCTGACAGTCGCTATCCGGGTTCGGCGTGACAACCACCCAACGTTTCCCTGCTTGTGGCGTATCTTCGACCACCGTAAATCCAAGTTTTTCTGTGTAGTACTCGATCGCCCGATCGTAATCGTCGACGACGATGGCCACATACCCCATGCATCTTTTCTGCGTTCTCAACTTACATTCCTTCCATTTTGGGATCAAGCTCCCATTCACCCGAATTTACCATAACAGCTGCGACAGGCAGCGCCTCAACGCTTCTGTGCGCGATTGTGGCACCGAGGCGCCCTGTCGAATGGCTGACGGCCCGAAAACCACTGAGTTCACTGCTGAGCAGTCATAAAAAATCGATGATATTGAGATCCATGGCGGGCACCCCACGCGCGGGAACAATCGCCGCTCTATCAGGCTGTCTCAATAACTGAGCACACTTGTCGCGCAGGAAATCGCGCAGCTGCAGCACCAGCGGCGTCACCTGCGCCCGGTGCATGCACACCAGGTGCAAGGGCGCAGCTTCGCCCGCCACGTCGGGCAACAACGCTTGCAGGCGGCCGGCGGCCAGGTCGCCAGCCACATCGAGCCGCGATTTGCAGGCAATGCCCAGGCCTGCCACGGCCCAACGGCGCACCAGCTCGGCATCGTCGGCGCTGCGGTTGCCGCTCACCGACACCGTCACTTGCTCGCGCTGGGGCAGGCGGTAAAAGGTCCAGCGGTCGTGCAAGCCGTCTTCCAGCGCGAAGCGCAGGCAATTGCGCTGCGACAAGTCTTCCAGCGCCAGCAGGGGACCGTGTTCGCGCAGGTAAGCGGGAGACGCCACCAGGACTCTGTCGTTGGCGGGTGCAATCGGCATGGCGATCATGCTCGAATCGTCTTGCTGGCCATAACGGATAGCCACGTCGACTTGCTGGCGCACCATGTCGGCCACCCGGTCGCTGACGCTGAGCTGGTACTGCAACTTGGGATGGCGCGACTGGAATTCGTCCAGCCAGCCCAGCATCAGGTTGCGGCCCAGGTCGGAGGGCATGGCAATTTTCAAGGTTCCGCCGAAACTGTCCTTGCCGGCCAGCAGTGCGTCGTGGCCTGCGCGCAGCACGCGCAAGGCGACGCGCGCATGTTCCAGGTATTGCGTGCCTTCCGGCGTCAAGCTCAGCGAACGCGTCGTGCGGGCCAGCAGGCGCAAGCCCAGTTCCGCCTCCAGGCGCTTGACGGCGGCGCTGGCCAGCGCGGGCGAAATGCCGATCTCGCGCGCGGCCGCCGACAAACTGCCCCGGTCGGCCGTGTACACAAATACCTGCAAGTCATCGAGTCGCAGCAATTTTCAGCATTCCTTTGAAAGTGTTTCGGTACGCGCCCCCTGTTTCCGGGCAGGCATTGCCGCCATCATACGGTATCCATTCAACGAGGAAGCATATGAAAGCCATCGCCTACCACCACAGCCTGCCCATCACGGATGCCGACGCCCTGCTCGACATCGAGCTGCCCACGCCCGTCGCAACGGGGCGCGACCTGCTCGTCGCCGTCAAGGCCATTTCCGTCAACCCCGTCGACACCAAGGTGCGCAAGAACCGCGCGCCGAAAGTGGGCCAGCCGGAAGTGCTGGGCTGGGATGCGGCCGGCGTCGTCACCGCCGTCGGCCCCGACGTGAGCTTGTTCCAGGTGGGCGACAAGGTCTGGTACGCGGGCGCCATCAACCGCCCGGGCAGCAACAGCGAATTCCAGCTGGTCGATGAGCGCATCGTCGGCCACATGCCGGCCAGCCTCGATTTCGCCCCGGCCGCCGCCCTGCCCCTCACTAGCATTACCGCCTGGGAATTGCTGTTCGACCGCCTGCAGCTCAGCGGCGACAAGCGCCTTGCGGGCAAGTCCCTGCTGGTGATCGGCGCGGCCGGCGGCGTCGGCTCCGTGCTGGTGCAGCTGGCGCGGCAGTTGACGGGCGTGACCATCATCGGCACGGCCTCGCGCGCGGAAACAGCCGACTGGGTCAGGCAATTGGGCGCCCACCACGTGATCGACCACAGCCTGCCGCTGGCGGGGGAAATTACGCGCCTGGGCTTGCCGCCTGTCGACTACGTGATCAGCCTGAACCAGACCGACAAGCATTTCGAGCAGATCGTGGAACTGATCGCGCCGCAGGGCAAGTTTGCCCTGATCGATGATCCCGAGCACATCGACGTGCGCAAGTTCAAGGGCAAAAGCGTGTCCCTGCACTGGGAGCTGATGTTTACCCGTTCACTGTTCCAGACGGACGATATGGTGCAGCAACATGCCTTGCTGGAGGAACTTGCGCAGTTGGTGGACGCCGGCGTCATCAAGACCACCCTGGCCGAGCGCTTCGGCACGATCAACGCGGCCAATTTGAAGCGCGCGCATGCCCTGCTGGAGAGCAACGCCGCCAAAGGGAAAATCGTGCTGGAAAATTTCCAGTAATCAGGTGATCAAAATGGCCCGGAAATCGTTGACATTCGTCAAGGTCGGGCCCGTGATCACACTATCTCCCAGCGCCTGGAAGAAGCCGTGGCCATCGTTGTTGTCGAGGCTATCGCGTGGCTTGATTCCTTGCGACGAGGCGCGCTGCAGGGTGTCCGGTGCCAGATACGCGCCGGCGATGTCTTCCTGGCCGTCGACGCCATCCGTGTCGCCGGCCAGCGCGTGAATGCCCGGTGCGCCGTCGAGTGCGATGCCCAGCGCCAGCAAGAATTCCACATTGCGCCCGCCGCGCCCTTTGCCGCGCAAGGTGACCGTCGTTTCGCCACCCGACAGCAGCACGCACGGGGCAGGAAACGGCTGGCCCCGCAAGGCCGTTTGCAGCGCAATGCCAGCCATGACTTTCCCCACGTCGCGCGCCTCGCCTTCCAGGCTGTCGCCCAGGATATACGGCGTGATGCCGGCCGCGCGCGCCACGCCAGCGGCCGCTTCGAGCGCCATCTGCGGCGTGGCGACCAGAGTAGTACGCGTGCGCGCCAGGCGCGGGTCACCGGGTTTCACGGATTCGCCGCGCCCGCTTTCCAGCGCGGCGCGCAGGCTGTCCGGCAAGTCCAGTCCATAACGGCGCACGATGGCCAGCGCATCTTCGCAGGTGCTGGCGTCGCCCACCGTGGGGCCGGAAGCGATGTCGCCCAACTTGTCGCCAGGCACGTCGGAAATGGCCAAAGTGATGA
Source organism: Janthinobacterium sp. UMAB-56 (assembly GCF_900095265.1). GTDB lineage: Bacteria > Pseudomonadota > Gammaproteobacteria > Burkholderiales > Burkholderiaceae_D > Janthinobacterium. Next base: position 397,609 of record NZ_LT607655.1, read on the forward strand.
CTTGGGCCGGATGGCAGGCGGCCGCCAGCCTGCCGCCCTTGATGGCGGACAAATGGCGGCGCACGCAATTCATTTCGCCGATGGTGGCGCCCGACGCCAGCAGCGCGCGGTTCAAGGCTTGTTTGTCTTCCAGGCTGATGCCATCGAGCGGCAGGGCCAGCAGCGACGAGCCGCCGCCCGAAATCAAACACAGCACCGTGTCGTCTACCTGCAAATTGCCCACCAGGTCGAGCATGCCCCGCGCCGCCTGCATGCCGGCAGCATCCGGCACGGGGTGCGACGCTTCCACGATCTCGATGCGCTCGCACGGCACGGCGTAACCGTAGCGCGTCACCACCAGCCCGGAGAGCGGCACGGGCCAGTGCTGTTCCACGGCGTGCGCCATGGCGGCCGACGCCTTGCCGGCGCCGATGACGATCAAACGCCCCTTGGGCGCGGGCGGCAGATGGGGCGGTATGCAGTGCGACGGTTGCGCCGCCGCAATGGCAGCATGGAACATGGCTTGCAGCAAGGCGCGCGGCGCTGGGGTCGTCGTCATTTTATTTTCTCCGGGGTCCGTTCCCGATCATAGCAGGGCCGCCGCTGCCCGCGCCAGCGGGTGCCAAATTGCTTGGCAGCTAGAATGGCGTCTTGAGCACATCACAGGAATGCCATGAACGACGCCATCGAATGGAGCAGTCTCGCCCGTAGCTTCGGGCTGTTTACCGTCACTGCCGTGGCCGAACTGCTGGGCTGCTACCTGCCCATGCTGTGGCTGAGCAACAAGGGTAGCGCCTGGCTACTGTTGCCGGCCGCCATCAGCCTCCTGGTCTTCGTGTGGCTGCTGACCTTGCATCCAGCCGCCAGCGGCAGGGTGTATGCCACGTACGGCGCCATCTATATCGCCACCGCGCTGGGCTGGCTGTGGCTGGTGGATGGCATCACCCCGGCCTGGACCGATATCGCCGGCGTGGGCCTGGCCCTGGCTGGTGCTGCCGTCATTGCCCTGGGCCATAAAGCGGCATGATATGCGTCAGGCGGCATGCGCGCGGAAGTTCGTTTCCGCCGACCACATCGCGCTGGCACGGGCCAGCAACACGGCTTCGCCATCGGCCAGCCAGTCGTCGGCATCGGCGATCTTCCACATGGTTTGCAGCAGCTTGCGGCGCAAGTCCGGGTCATCGATTTCTTCGAGCAAGCTGTCGATCACGTCATTGGCCAGTTGCACGGCGCCATGCACGGTCGAGGTCAGCATGTCGTCGCACAAGTCTTGCAGCAATTGCTGGAAGGCGACCGGCGCCAGCTCGATATGCTCGAGGATCTTGCTGCGGTGCATCGCTTGCAGCTCGGCGCTGGCCAGGTTGCCATCGACCACCATCATCAGGGCCAAGATACGTCCCGCTGCCTGGGGACTGTTCACTTCATAGGTACGCATGATTTTTTACTTTCTCGGTTAATTAAATAAAGAGCGCGCCACCGCCCTGCGGGGCGCGCCGTATCGCCGTTAAATTCGCTGCTTATTTCTTGTCGCTGCGAGTGATGAATACGCTGGCCACGCAGCTCGATATGATCAACACTGCCACCACCAGCAAGGACGCTTCCACCGGCACGTGGTACCACGGCATGATCAACATCTTGGCGCCGATGAACACCAGCACCATCGCCAGGCCATACTTGAGCATGTGGAAGCGGTCAGCCACGTCCACCAGCAGGAAGTACAGGGCCCGCAATCCCATGATGGCGAACAGGTTCGACGTGAAGACGATGAACGGGTCCGTCGTGATGGCGAAAATCGCGGGGATCGAATCGACCGCGAAGACCAGGTCCGTCACCTCGATCAGGATCAGCACCAGGAACAGCGGCGTGACATAGCGCACACCGCCCTTGGCCACGAAGAAACGCTCGCCATGGTCGCCGTCGGCCACCCGCAAGTGGCGGCGGGCAAAGCGCAGCACGGGGTTGTTCGCCACGTCCGGCTCGGCATCGGCCGCCACCAGCATGCGCAGGCCGGTAATCAACAGGAAGGCACCGAACAGGTACAGCACCCAGCTGAACTCGCTCACCACCCAGGCACCGGCCAGTATCATCACGGCGCGCATGACGATCGCGCCCAGCACGCCATAAATCAACACGCGGCGCTGGTACTGGATCGGCACCTGGAAGGCACTGAAGATCAACAGGAAGACGAAGACGTTATCGACCGACAGCGCTTTCTCGATCAGGTAGCCGGAGAAAAATTCCAGCGCCTTCTGGCTGGCGATCTCGGGTCCGGCCGTGCCGTTCAAATACCACCACAGTCCGCCGTTGAACAGCAGGGCCAGGCCTACCCACACGAGCGACCACGTGGCCGCTTCCTTGACGCCCACCTTGTGCGCCTTGTTGCCGCCGAAGACGAGCAGGTCCAGCGCCAGCATGAACAGGACGAACACGATGAAGCCGGCCCACATGGATGCCGTCGCAATGCTTTCCAGGCCGTTCATCGGCGGCCTCCGCAACTATCTGTTTCTATCCTGAAGTCCATGACACTCTCCTTGCATGAGTTGAGCAGCCATCATAGTCTCAATATAATCATCGAACAAATCGAATATAATTTATGAATACATCGAAAAATTCGATGTGTTTATTCTCCGGGAAAAGCATGTCGACACTCAACTTCAAGCACCTGCGCTATTTCTGGATGGTGGCAAAAACGGGCAGCATCGCGCGCGCGGCCGAACAGCTGCACCTGACGCCGCAATCGATTTCCGGGCAGCTCAGCGAGTTTGCCGACACCCTGGGTGTGGAATTGTTCCGCCGCAGCGGACGCCAGCTGGAATTGACGGACACGGGCAGGCGCATCCTCAGCCATGCCGAAAGCATTTTCAGCACGGGCGATGCATTGCTGGAAGTCGTGCGCGACCAGTCGCACACGACGACGACCACCTTCCGCGTGGGCTGCGCCGATTCCGTGTCGAAACTGATCGCCTGCCGCCTGGTCGCCCCGGCGCTGGGCCTGGCCGAACCGCTGCGCATCATTTGCCGCGAAGGACGGCTGGCCAGCCTGCTGGCGGACCTGGCCGTGCACCGGCTCGACCTGATCATGGCGGACCGCCCCATGCCGGCCCACTTGAGCGTGCGCGGCTATAACCATTTGCTGGGTGAAAGCGGCATGACCCTGTTCGGCACGCCAGCCCTGGCCGCCACCCTGGCGGGGGGCTTTCCGCAATGCCTGGATGGCGCGCCGCTGCTGCTGCCCGGCGAAGACTTCGCCATTTACGGGCGCTTGCTGCAGTGGCTGGGCGACAACCATCTGCACCCGCGCATCGTCGGCGAATTCGACGACAGCGCCATGATGAAGGCCTTCGGCCAGTCCGGCGCGGGCTTGTTCTTTGCGCCCACCGTCATCGCGCCCCAGGTCTGCGAACAGTACGCCGTGGTGGCGCTGGGCCGGGTCGACAGCCTCGTCGAGCAAGTCTACGCAATCACCACGGAACGGCGCTTGCGCCACCCGGCCACCATCGCCATCAGCCAGAGCGCGCGGCACGAGCTGTTCGTGTAAGCCTGTTCAGTCGCTGACGACGATCTTGCCCGGCTGTCCGCCCCGCTCCAGCAGCGCATGCGCGCGCCGCAAGGTGGCCGCGTCAAACGGCGACAAATGTTGCCGCACAGTGTGGCGCAGCACGCGGCTTGCCGGAACTGGGCCGCCTGTTCCTGCCCGCGCTGGCCGAATTTTCCCGGCAGCACCCCTCCATCGCGCTGGTCCTGGACTTTTCCGATGCGCTGGCCGACGCCAGCCTGGTCGAGGTGCTGAGCGATTACGCCATCGCCAGCCATCCGACCCGCACCTGGCGCCGAAAGTGCGGGCGCTCGTCGATTTCCTGGCAGCGGCAGGCATTCTGTTGCCAGTCGCCCACGGCTGAGGCTATGGAAATACATTCGAGCAAATACATCTATATAATGGCAAGTCTTCCCGACGCCCTGCGCGCCCCTTCCTGGACTTGCCGCAATGAAGCACTTGCACGATATACCCTCTGCCTTCAAGCATGAATTTGCCAACCCGCGCCTGTGGTGGTCACGCGCCGTCGTCGTCGGCATGGCCGCCGTCGCGGGCCTCGTCGTCGTCGGCTTTACGTGGCTGGCAGAGGAAGCACTGGACCTGTTTCTCTTTTTTAACGGCAAGGCCTGGTGGTTCGCCCTGCTGTGGACACCCGCCTGCGCCGCCCTGCTGATCTGGCTGACGCGCCGCTTTGCCATCGGCGCCGCCGGTTCCGGCATCCCGCAAGTAATGGCCACGCTGGACCCGGCCGTGGCGCCCGAACAGCGCTCGCTGTTCGTCTCCCTGAAACTCAGTGCCGCGAAGATCGTCCTGACGGCGGGCGGCTTGCTGGGTGGCTTGTCGCTGGGACGCGAAGGCCCGTCCGTGCAGATCGCCGCCGGCGTGATGCTGGCGGCGCGCCGCTTGCTGCCGCGCCACTCGCAGGTGAGCGCCCATTCCCTGCTGGTAGCGGGCGGCGCGGCCGGCATCGCGGCCGCCTTCAACACGCCGCTGGCCGGCGTCATGTTTGCCATCGAGGAGCTGTCGCGCTCGCCGGAGCAGCGCAACAGTGGCCTGATCGTGGCCGGCATCGTGCTGGCCGGCATGATGGCCGTCTCGATACACGGCAACGCCACCCACTTCGGCATCATCCACCCCGGCCCGATCGGCATGGCGCTGGCCATGCCCGGCTTGCTCGTGACCCTGGTGGCCGGCGTGGCCGGTGGCCTGTTTGCGCGGCTGCTGCTGGCGTCCGCCCGCGGCAATCCCCTGGGCAGGCTGTCGGCCTGGCGTACCGGTCGGCCCGTGCTGTTCGCCGCCGTCTGCGGTTTGCTGGTGGCAGCCATCGGCATCGCCAGCCATGGCGCCACCTTCGGCAGCGGTACCGTGGCCACGCGCGCCATGCTGGAAGGTTCATCCGACGTCGCGCCCGCCTTTGTCGCTTTTAAATACGTGGCGACCTGGCTGACCGTCTGGTCAGGCGTGCCGGCCGGCATCTTCGCACCGTCGCTGGCCATCGGCGCCGGCATCGGCCACGATATCGCCGTGCTGCTGCACTACCCGTATGCACCCGCCCTGATCGCGCTGGGCATGGTGGGTTTCCTGGCCGCCGCCACGCAGGCGCCGCTGACGGCTTTCATCATTGTCATGGAAATGGTCGACGGCCACGGCATGGTACTGAGCCTGATGGCGTGCGCCGTGGTAGCCAGCACGGTGTCGCGCGTGCTCAGCGAACCGCTGTACGGGGCGCTGGCGCAGCTGCAACTGCAACGGCTGCCGGCGCCACCGAACTAAAAATGGCGGCAGGGGCGCAGCAAACGCCCCTCCTGCCATGCGCAAACGCTGCGCGTGCCATCCTCGGCCCAGCTGCGCTCCAGGCCATCCTTGTTCCCTTGCAGAAAATTGACGCGCGACTTTTCACGGCCGTCCGGCCACCAGGCCTGTTGCAGGCCATGGCGCTGGCCGCCCAGATACGCCCCACGCTCGGCCAGCCTGCCATTTGCATGAAACACTTCGACCTGGCCCTCCAGCACGCCATCGGCAAAGTGCGCGCGATTGTTGACCTGTCCATGCTCGTCAAAGCTCAGGTACTCACCATCGGCGGGCTGGCCCGCCTGGTACAACACTGCACGGCTCAGCTGGCCATTCGCATGATAGTGGCGATGCCAGCCCGCATACTCGCCGTCCCGGTAAGCCTTGCGGCTCTTCACCGTGCCGTCCGCATAATACGCAACGCTCACGCCGTCGAAGTCCCCCTCACCATTGCGCTCTTCCAGCAGGGCCGGCTGGCCGTCGGCAAAATACACGCTGCGCTGGTAGGCGTAGCGCGGCGACGCCACGTCTGCGCTCAGCAGCCAGGCATCCATGTGCAGCTTGCCTGGCGGCTGCGCGAAATACAGTTGCCAATGCCAGGCCTGGCGCGCGGCATCATGGCGCAGCGGCGCGCGCTGCTCGTACATGGCGGCAGTGGGTGCTGCGGGCTGGTAATCGGCGTCGACATACAGGGTGGCAGGCAATTGCCCGGAGGGCAAGGCCGGGATGGCCATGCAAAGGATAGGGGAAGCGGCCAGGACGGCAGCCAGCAAAACGGGAATGACTATCTTCAATGCGAACTCTCGTCAACGTTGCGACAGCGCCGATGATAAGGGCAAGCGGTGCGCTCCTGCCACACGCTTGCCGCGCGACTACATGGTGAATGGGAAGGGCTGCAAACCCGCCTGCCTGTCATCGGGGGCGACCACGGCCAGCAAGGCGTTCAAGCCCTGGTTCAGGTGCGCCAGGCTATCGGCATCGAGCTGGCCCAGGGCGCTGGGCAGCAAGCCGCGCGCCGGCTGCGGTGCGCCTGTGATCACGGCCTGCCCTTGCTCTGTCAGGGTCAGGGTGACCACGCGCTGGTCGGGCTGGTCGCGCGCCTTGCGCACATAGGCTTTTTTCACGAGCGCATCGACCAGGTTGCTGGCCGTCGTCTGGTGGATGGACATCTTGCTGGCAAGCTCGCCCATGCGCAGGCCTGGCCGCTCCAGCAATTCCTGCATCACCCACAGTTGCGCGCCCGACACGCCGCATTGCTTCTCGATCTGTACCGAGTGGCGCTGCGCCGCGCGCATGACGACGCGCATGTTTTGCAAGGCCATGCCTTGCGCCCTGGCCAACGCCAGAACTTCCGCTTCCACCACCATTGCCTCCCGTTATCCTGCCGGCTTCACGCCTGCTGGCGGGCCGGAAACCGTACATGATACCGACAAAGGCGGGTGCGCCCCTATAGCCTACTGAGCGGCAGGCACTGGCGCTCCGGCCTGCCAAGCCTTCTCCCACACCTGCTTGCCCGACTTATCCCAGCGGCGCTCGATGCCCTGCTGCTTGCCGTGCTCATACGGCACAAGCTGCAGCAGGCTGCCGTCGCTGGCCCAGACTTGCAGCAAGCCATGGCGCTGGCCATCGCGCATGGGGGTGACCTTGGCGCGCACGCCATTGTCATACCATTGCGTCACATCGCCCTGCTCGCGCCCTTGCGCATCCTGCTGCCAGGCGATCGTCGGCTTGCCGTTGCTGCCCCACTTCTGCATGCTGAGCAGCTTGCCCTTGCGGTACAGGGCCTTTTGCGCCAGCTGGCCATTGTCATGGCTTTCAAACGACCAGCCATCGGCTTCGCCATCCACCCAGACCTTGCGCGCGAGCACCTTGCCATCCTCGGCCAGGGTGAGGAACTCGCCATCCTGCTTGTCATGGATAAAATGACTGCGCTGGAACAGCTTGCCATCGGCGTAAAACACTTCCTGCACGCCATGCATCTTGCCGCCTTTCAGGAAGGCATGGCTGCTCATCTTGCCATTCGGCCCGTATGACACGTACTCGCCATCGGCCATCTGCTTGCCGTGGTAGCTGATGCGGTTCATTAGCTGGCCATTCTCATGGTAATTCTCGGAGATGCTGTCGCGCCCGTTCGGCAGCAGGGTCACGCGCTGCTTGACTTGCCCGTTTGCATAGTATGACGCGCCACCGGTCAGCACATTGCCCTTGGCGTCCAGCCTCTCATCGCGGGCCAGCTGTCCATTCGGGTAATACCACTTGCGCAGGTGGACAAAGCTGGCCTGGCGCAGATCGAGGTCGGTGGCGTAGGTTTCCAGCGCCAGCGTGCCCGGCGCGTCGGGAAACTCCAGCAGCACATGCCAGGCGCCCAGCGCCTCGTCGCGCACGGGCGCCGTGCGCAGCGCATACGCGGCGTGGCGCACGTCGCTCGCCGCATAGTCTTCGTCCAGGTAGATGCTCCTGTCCTGCGCTTGCTGCTCCTGCGCCGCCAGCGGCAGGGCCGTCATGAGCGCCGCCAGCAGCGCCAGACGCACGGTCCGCATGGTCTGTCGATAAGGCATGCGATCCCCTACTTCGCCGCTACCGGCTGGCCATCCTGCCACGCCTGTTCCAACACCAGCTTGCCGGCCTTGTCCCAGTGGCGCTCGATGCCGTGCTTCTTGCCATGTTCATACGGCACGATCTGGCGCAGGCTGCCATCGCTGTACCAGGTCTGCAGCAAGCCGTGGCGCTGGCCTTTGACAAACGGGGTCACGCTGGCGCGCACGCCGTTGGCATGCCAATCCGTCGTATCGCCGTGGTCGCGCCCCCGCGCGTCTTTCTGCCACGCAAAGATGGGCCGACCATTCGGACCCCACGTTTGCAAGCTGAGCTCGGCACCTTTCTTGTACAGCGTCTTGTTCGACACGACGCCATTGTCATGGCTTTCAAACGACCAGCCGTCGGGCTGGTCGTGCACCCACACGGTCCTGGCCAGCACGCTGCCATCCTGGGCATACCTGACAAACTCACCCTCGCGCTTGCCATCGACGAACTGTCCCCGTCGGTGCACCTTGCCATCCGCATAAAACGATTCCTGCACGCCATCCATCTTGCCATTGCGTCGATACGAGCGGCTGCTGACGGCCCCATTCGCGTCGTAGGACACATGCTCGCCATCGGCCATCTCGTCGTCGTGATACAGCGTCTTGTACGCCAGCTGGCCATTCTCGTGATACGTTTCCGAGATGCTGTCGCGCCCGTTCGGCAAGGCCGTCACCCGCTGCTGGACCTGGCCATTCTCGAAGTACACGCAGCCGCCGAGCAGCTCCTCGCCCTGGGCATTGAAGTAGGTTTCGCGCAACAGCTGGCCATTCTCGTAATAATTCTTGCGAAAACGCACGAACCTGACCTTGCTCAAGTCGAGGTCGGTGGTATAGGTTTCAAAGGCCAGCACGCCCGGCATGTCGGGAAATTCGAGCCGCACATGCCAGGCACCCAGCGCCTCGTCGCGCACGGGCGGCGTGCGCAGTGCGTACATGGCGCGGCGTTGACTGCTGGGCATGAAATTTTGATCCAGATACATGGTGTGGTCTTCCTCCTGTAAGGTTGGCGTTGGCGTTGGCGTTGGCGTTGGCGTTGGCGGCGCCGGCCGCTCCTGTGCCGCCAGCGGCAGGGCCAGGACCATGCCCAGCAAGGCTGCCAGCGCAGCCTGTGCCGCGCGCGTCGTCCGTGGTGTGTGCATTGTGTTCCGTTGCAATGTTATTGTGCGGCTGCCATCATAATGGAAAGCAACGTTTCCCCCTGTCACGAATGGCATCCATGCACTTGCCAGCCGCACACTGCGACACACGGATACTGGACAGATCGATGCCTGGATCGCCGAAGCGTGCCACGTCCTACCCCTGAACGGCGCCTGGTCCGATTTCACCGCCACGTTGCGCGTGGAAGGCACGGCGCTGGGCGCCACGCTGGCATGACAGGAAAGGCACGTGTTCTAAGCCGCGCCATCCTTGACAGGCGACAACTGGCTCGCATGCAGGCGCGCATACGCGCCTCCCTGCTGCAGCAAGGCGGCATGGCTGCCCGACTCCACCAGGCGACCGCCCTGCATGACGACGATGCGGTCGGCGCTTTCGATGGTGGACAGTCGGTGGGCGATGACGATGGTGGTACGGTTGCGCATCAGCACTTCCAGCGCCGCCTGCACCTGTCGCTCCGACTCCGTGTCCAGCGCGCTGGTCGCTTCGTCCAGCAGCAGAATCGGCGCATCCTTGTACAGGGCGCGGGCGATGGCCAGGCGCTGGCGTTGCCCGCCCGACAGGCGCGAACCGTTCTGCCCCGCCTGCGTGGCGTAGCCTTGCGGCAACTGCATGATGAAGTCGTGCGCGTAGGCGGCACGCGCCGACGCTTCGACGCGGGCCATGTCCGGCGCCGGGTCGCCATACGCGATATTCGCCGCCATGGTGTCGTTGAACAAAATCACATCCTGGCTGACGAGGGCGAACTGGCGCCGCAGGGCCAGCAAGGCATAGTCGCGCACGTCGACGCCGTCGAGCAATATCTGGCCGCCGCTGACGTCGTAGAAACGCGGCAGCAAGCCCAGCAAGGTCGTCTTGCCGCCACCGGAGCCGCCCACCAGGGCCACCGTTTCGCCGGCGCGGATCTCGAGCGCGATATCGCTCAAGGCCGTGGGCGCGTCGGGATCGTCACTGTTGTAGCGGAAATGCACGTTTTGCAAGGACAGATTGCCCTGCACGGCCGCCGGGGCGACGCTGCCAGGGTCCGGTTCCAGCGGCGTGTCGATCAAGCCAAACACCGACTCGGCAGCCGCCAGGCCACGCTGCAGCGGCTCATTGATCTTGGTCAAATTCTTGATCGGCGATTGCATGGCCATCAGTGCGCCCATGAAGGCGACAAAGGCGCCCGGCGTGATGGCGCCGCTTTGCGCGCGCAGCATGGCGAAATAAATCACGGAAGACAGGGTAATGCCGACCAGCATCATGATGAAGCCGGAATTCATGGCCGACGTGGCTGCGTGCTTGACGGCCAACTGGCGGTTGCGCTTGACGACGTCGACGAAGCGCGCCTGTTCATAGTCTTGTCCGCCGAAAATCTTCACCACGCGCTGGCCGGCGATGCTTTCATCCAGCACCGACGTCAGCTCGCCCACGGCTTGCTGCGAACTCTTGCTCAGGTGGCGCATGCGCCGGCCCGCCAGGGTCACGACGATGGCCACGATGGGCATCGAGGCCATGCAGAACAGGGCCAGTTTCACGTCGATGCTGAACAGCAAAATCAGGTAGCCGACAGTGGCGACGGAATCGCGCACCATCACATTGAGCACGTTCAAGCCCGCCTGCGACACCTGGCTGGCGTCGAAGGCCACGCGCGACTGCGTCAAACTGGTGGTGGTGGTATCGAAGAAGCGGCTGGGCAGGCGCATGATGGTGGCGAACATCTTTTCGCGCAAGTCCGCCTGCACCCGGCTCGATAACCAGACGGAGCCGTAGTCGCCGGCAAAGCTCGACACCATGCGCAGCACGGCCAGGCCCAGGATGGTGGCGGGAATCACCCACAAATCCACCTGCCCCGCCTGTGCCGGCAGGAAGCGGTCAACCCAGCCCTGCAGCATGCCCATCACGCCGGACGCGGGCGCGACCTGTGCGCTGACCGTCGTGCGCATGGCGTCGACGACGTTTTGCAGCTGGCGGATTAACAACACATCGGTGGCGGACGCCACGCCCACCGCCAGCAAGGTGGCGGCAACGATGGCGCCATAGCGGCGAAACTGGCCGGCCAGGCGGAAAAACAAAAGGCGACTTTGCTGCATGCAGATGGGAAAAGTGAAGGTAAAGCGTGATTCTAACCGCTGCCAGACTTAGCTATGAGAAAGTCGTTGCCCTGCCGGTACAGATCGCTGGCAAGGGCAGCGCTGCGGAAGCTGCGCTTCGCTCCCCGTTCTTGATCGAAAATCGCATCAGGAACGGCCCGACAACATCCTGCCGTAGGACAGTGGGAGGCGAGAATGGCTTGCCCCTGCACAAAAACGCTGCCCTGCCGCATAATGCGGGCATGTTCAAACTGACTTTTCTCGGCACGTCGTCCGGCGTGCCCACGCGCCACCGCAACGTTACCTCGCTGGCCCTGCAAACCACGCACAACCGCGACTGGTGGATGATCGATTGCGGCGAAGCCACGCAGCACCGGCTGCAGCGCCTGCCCTTGTCCGTGCACGACCTGGTGGGCATTTGCATCACCCACGTGCATGGCGACCACAGTTATGGACTGCCGGGCTTGCTCGCCAGCGCCTCCATGACGGGGCGCAAGAAGCCCTTGCTGCTGATCGCCCCGGCCGCCATCAAGGCCTGGATCGATGCGACCCTGCTGCACACGGAACTGTTCCTGACGTATCCGCTGATCCACATCGACGTTGACAGCGCGCCAGTCGTGCATGAAGCAGCAGGCTTGACCATCGAGCGCCATGCGCTGTCGCACCGCGCACCGAGCGTCGCTTATCGTTTCGCGCTAGAAACAAGCAGGTGGAAGCTGGACAAGGCGGCCCTGCTGGCGGCGGGCGTGCCGCCCGGTCCCGCCTGGGGACTCTTGCAAACGGGCCAGGATGCGATCCTGGACGATGGCACGGTGTTGCGCGCCGACGCTTTCCGCCAGACGGAAACGCAACGCGCCACGGTGGTGATCGGCGGCGACAACGACACGCCATCCTTGCTGGCAGAGGCTTGCGCCGATGCGCAACTGCTGGTGCATGAAGCCACCTACACGGAAGCGATGTTGCAGAAGGTGGGCCCCGGCCCCACGCACAGTTCCGTGCAGCGCGTGGCGCAGTTTGCTGAAGCGGTGCGCCTGCCGAATCTGATCCTCACCCACTTCAGCGCCCGTTATCACCATGCGGACGGCATGGCCGAACTGGAAGCGGAAGCGCGGCTGCATTACTCAGGCAAACTGTTTTTAGCGCGCGACTTCGACAGTTATGAACTCGATGCGGCGGGCGTGCTGAGCAAGCTGCCGGCGAAATCCCACCAACAACCCATTAGTGGGGATTGACACAATACTGCGCCGCATACTCGGCCGCCAGCGCGCGCGCCGCCTGCTGCTGTGACGGCGTGAGGATTTCCAGCAACTGGTCGCGGTTCTTGATCGATTGCGCGCTGCCCGCCTCGGCCGGCATGGCGATCCACGCATACGCCTGCACGTAATCGAGCTCCACGCCCTGCCCTTGCGCGTACAGCAAGCCGTATTCATTCTGCGCCGACAGGGAACCGGCTTCGGCCGCCTGCTTGTACCAGAACGCCGCCTCGGCGTAGTCTTGCGGTACTCCATCGCCCTTGCGGTAGGCTTGCGCCAGATTGAATTGCGACTGGCCATCGCCCGCCTCGGCCGCCTGGCGTCCATACGCGAGCGCTTGCGCCCTGTCTTGCGCGACGCCATCGCCGCTCGCATACATCAGGGCCAGGTTGGCCAGCGACGGCGGAAAGCCCGCTTGCGCGGCGGCCGTGAACAGTTCCACCGCTTTCGGCAAGTCTTGCGTCACGCCGTGGCCCTGGTAATACAGGCTGGCCAATAAATGCTGGCCAGCCGGATCGCCGGTGCGCGCCGCCGCATCGAATTGTTTGAATGCCTCGGCATGATGACCGTCGTTATAAGCGCGAATGCCCGCTTCATTAAACGATACGGGAGAGGATGGCATACAGATTCCTTATTCGGGTTTTTTGGGGCATTGTACACAGCACTGTTCCGCGCAGAATGCACGATAGGGAATGGTGTGGCGCATTGCCGGATGCATGCAGTATGATCATTCTCCGCCTGATGCAATCGGGGCATAGTGCCCGAATGCCCGCCCAAGAATAGCGCCATGAAACTGACTGTCTTTTCCTTATCGCTGCTTTTATTCCTGATGTCCACCTCGGCTTATGGCGGCACGCTGCACCTGGACCAAGCCGCAACAGGCAAGGTAGGGCAAGCCGCCGCTATCCGCTATGCGTATCACGATGAAAAACAGACGTATCGGCTGAAAATCGGCAAGCAGTGGATAGCGGGCCGTTGCAGCAGCAGCGGCACGGGCAATTTGCACGCGCTGCTGCTGGACATGAATTTCGACGGCCATGCCGACCTGTGGGTCACCGGCTACACGGATAGCCAGGCGCGCATCCGCTGTTCCGATGTGTGGCTGTGGGATGCGTCGGCGAAACAATACAGTTTCAACCAGCCATTATCAGCGATTCCGAATCTGGAGATCAGCATAGCCGGGCAAGGAATTGAAGGCGGCATCGCCAATTGCGGCTGCGCGGCGCAATGTTTTTACGAAGACAGCTATGCCTGGCGGGAAAACAAATTAATTGCCACCGCCCGGCGCGCACAGGATTGCGAGCGTTACCGGGAATATCGCTTGAATGACAAAAATGCCTTGATTATCGTCAAGGATGAAATCATCGATAGCGGCAATCCCGCCCAACAGGCAATCGATAACGTAAAAGCTTATGACTGGCGGCGCCATGCGCAAACCATGCGCAAACCCTGGGAGTAAATCCTTTAATACCATCCAACCATTAACGCACACATGACGACACATCCAGCATCGATTACTTTTCATGCCGCCAGGGCGGAAGACACGCCTGCCTTCATCGAATTGCGCGGCAAGACGCGGCAAAACGCCATTCCCAGTGAACGCCTGGCGGCAGTGGGCATCACGGCCGAGTCCTGGGCCGACATGATGCACTCGGGCAGCCTGCCTGGCCTGGTCTGCCATCACGACGGGCGTCTGGTCGGCTACTGCTTCGGCGAGCGCGACACAGGCGAAATCATCGTCCTGGCGCTGCTGCCGGAATTTGAAGGCCTGGGAATCGGCAAGACCTTGCTGGAAGGAATCATGGCGCAGCTGCGCGCGCAAGGCCACCAACGGCTGTTCCTGGGCTGCTCCAGCGACCCGGCTTCGCGCTCCTACGGCTTTTACCGTTACCTGGGCTGGACCGCAACGGGCGAGACGGACAAGTATGGCGATGATGTGCTGGAATTTCACTTCACGGCCTAGCACCTAGCCCGGCACGCGATTGGCATCCCACACGCGCATCAGCTGCGTGATGGCAGCGTCAAACACGGCATAGCCCACGCCATCGCGGGCCTGGATGGACACGCCCGATAAAAAGCTGTCGAAGACGAACGCCAGCGCCCCACCATCCGTCTGAGCGGACAATTCTCCGCTGGCCATGCCCCGCTCGACGCAGCGCGCGAAACCAGCGCGGGTACGGGTGCGCGAAGCCGTGAGGGGCGTGGCCACGGCCGCATGCTCGGTCGTCGGCGCGCTCATGCAGCCCAGCGCCACCATGCAGCCAGGCGGGTGGCCCGGCTCGGACTGCATGCTGGCCGACTGGCGCAAGGCCAGCTCGATGGCCGCGCGCGGCGCCATGCCCTCGTCCCACAGGCATTCCGTGACGCGTGCAAACGTCTCCAGATAGCGTTGCGCCGCTTCACGGAACAGCGCTTCCTTCGAGCCGAACGCCGCATAAAAACTGGGCGCGGAAATGCCGCCGCCCAGGCTCGCCTTGAGCTGGCTCAAGGAGGTCGATTCATACCCTTGTTGCCAGAATAAAAACATGGCCTGCTCGACGGCTGCCTGCCGGTCGAACGTGCGCGGCCGTCCCATTTGCGCCATCTCTCGCTCCTTTTCATCCACTTACATACTACTCGATACAGAAGTCGTTGACAACGCGGCGCGCCATCGCCTATATTTATACCGATCGATACATATATACCGCCACGACGGTCGGGGCACTCTTGCGCCCGATCTCTTTACAAGGATGTCTGCCGTGAATCACGCTACGCTCACCACCGGAACCAGCCCTGCGCTGGCCGATCGCCTCCCCGTTTCAGGCCTTTTGGCCCTGGCCATGACGGGTTTTATCTGCATCGTCACGGAAACCTTGCCCGCCGGCTTGTTGCCGCAGATCAGCGCGGGACTCGGCATCAGCGCCGCGCTTGCCGGTCAAATGGTCACGGCATACGCACTAGGTTCCTTGCTGGCTGCCATTCCGCTCACCATCGCCACGCGCGGCTGGCGCCGCCGCAACGTGCTGCTGCTGACCATCATTGGCTTTCTCGTCTTCAATACCGTCACCGCGCTGTCATCGCATTACTGGCTAACCCTGGCGGCCCGCTTCTTTGCCGGCATGGCGGCCGGCCTGGCGTGGAGCTTGCTGGCAGGCTATGCGCGGCGCATGGTGGCGCCGCAGCAGCAAGGCCGCGCGCTGGCACTGGCCATGGTGGGCGCGCCCGTCGCCCTGTCCCTGGGCGTGCCGCTGGGCACCTTGCTCGGTTCATTGGTCGGCTGGCGCGCCGCCTTCTGGATCATTTCCGCGCTAACATTAATCCTGCTCGGGTGGGTGCTGGCGCAAGTGCGGGACTACCCGGGCCAGTCCACGCATGAGCGCATGCCCCTGCGCCGCGTCTTCACGACGCCGGGCGTGCGCCCCGTGCTGGCCGTCGTCATCGCCTGGATGCTGGCGCACAACATTCTCTACACCTATATCGCCCCGTTCGTGGCGCCGGCCGGACTGACGGGCAGAGTCGACCTGGTACTGCTCGTCTTCGGCGCCGCGGCCATGGCCGGCATCGGGATCACAGGCAAGCTGGTCGAGCGCCACTTGCGCGCCACCGTGCTGGCCAGCCTGGCGACCTTCGCCGTGACAGCCCTCGTGCTGGGTTGGGCCGCGCACTTCCCTGCGGTCATCTATATAGGCATGGCCGTCTGGGGCCTGAGCTTTGGCGGCGCGGCAACGCTGTTGCAGACGGCACTGGCCGACACGGCCGGCAGCGGCGCCGACGTGGCCTTGTCGATGAATGTGGTGGCATGGAATGGCGCGATTGCCGCTGCGGGCGTGGTTGGGGGCGCCTTGCTGGAAACCTGGGGCGCGGGCGCCTTGCCGTGGGCCATGCTGGCCTTGCTCATGCTGGCTTTCCTGATCGCCTGGTCGGCCCGCGCGCATGGCTTCCGGCCGGGACGGCGCAACGGTGCGGCACCCGTGGCCGGGCATTGAGAAGCCCCTAGGAATTGGCCGCCGGCACCGCCACGATGCGGGGCACGTGCCCCGTATGCGCGAGGAAACGGACCAGGCTGGCATGCGACAGCGCCACCGTGGCCGTGTTGCGCAGCGGATGGGCGTGCACAGAATCAGCATCCCACACGGCCTGGTCCAGCACCAGCTCCACCGCCTGCGCGCTGTCATGCAGCAGGGCAAACAGGCTGACGGCCCCGGGCGTGATGCCAAGGTGCTGCAGCAAGCGTTCGGGCGAGGCCATGCTCAGCTTGCTGGCCGGCAGCAAGCGCCCCAGCACCGCCAGGTCGATGCGCTTGTCGAAAGGCACGATAACGAGAAAATGCCGGCGCCCCTTCTCGTCGCGCACGAACAGGTTTTTCACCATCAGGCCGGGCATGGCGGGCACGTGAATCAGCGCTTCGGCGATGGTGTGCACAGCCGGGTGCTCGACGAACTGGCAATCGTCGGCGCTGCTTTCCAGCCAGCGGGACAGGGTTTCTTGCATGGTGACTCCTCAGCCAGGAAGAATGGGCGATGAGGGGATTGTAGCGGCGCGCCGCGTGCGCCGCTTGCCCTCAAGGCTTGCTCTCGTCTTCCTTCTGGTCTGCCGCCGCCAGCCCCCAGTCATTCCAGCCTTCGCCAAACAGCTCGACCGGATGCTGCGTGCGCTCGGAACCATTGCCGCAGCGCATGGCATCCGGCGGACAATACTTGTCGCAGCCCCAGCAGATGCGTTCGGGGTTCTTGGGATGCAAGGGGAAAGGCTTGGCCATGGGGATGGGCGACGAAGTCGGTTGAAGTCTCGTCAACGACTCTAGACCTGGCGCGGCAGGCGGTCAAACGAATTTCGACGGGAAATTTGTCTGGGGTCAAGCTTATGCAGAGTGTGGGGCATCGGCAAGGCGCCGCGCCCCAAGGTGCACGATTTCCTGGACATGCTCGCTCAATGTTTGCGCGCGACTCTCGGGAGCGCGCTGGTCGGCCACATCGCCGGCATGGTCGTTCATCGATTAAACCGGTTTCCGTCTGTTAAAATAGTTGAAAATTTTAATGATCAGACCATGAATAACCTGGTCTTTTTTAAATACGAGGAATGTGCTTAACAAATGAAAGCCCTTATATTCTGCACCAGCTTTATAAAAGATGCCTCAGCATGGGAAAGCCGGTATCAACGGTGGCTCGATTACTACGAAAATATTCCAATCAATGCAGTAAAGAAGATAATGATTGACGATGGCTCGCCATTTCTGCCACCCGTCGAAATCATCAAGACAGTTTCGCATAACGCTTCGCTGGCTTCGAATGGCGACAAAAACCTCATCATTCGCTTCGACAACAATCTGGGACGACAAAGCGGGGCTGACTACCCTGGCTGGTGGCGCAGTTTTCTCCACTCGGTGAAGGTGGCAAACGAATTAGGCGTGGATAAAATCATCCATATCGAGTCGGACGCCTATATTATGACGCCTCGCCTGGTAAATTTCATCAATGAAATCGAATCAGGCTGGAATGTCCTGTGGTCCCCGCGCTATCGTTTTCCGGAAACGGCCATTCAAATTATCTGCCGAGATCAATTTGCCATCTTTGAGAAATTCAAGGACAACTATCCGGATTATGCCTTCCCGGATATTGCGGAAAGATTACTTCCTTTCACCGCTGTGCACAAACAGTTCAAAGGGGACCGCTACAGCGATTTCACGAAAAACAGATGGATATTTCGTTCGCGAAAATTCAACAAAATTCCAATTTTTAAACATGTTTTTTTCTGGGAAACGATACCGCCCGACGCAGACTTTGTCACGCAAGGCATTAGCCGTCAACAATTCGCGTTCAGACGGGAAGAGATAGCTTGACTGGGTCACGCCGGAGAACGCGCCAGGTCGCGCCGGCGAGGGGCAGGCAGGCCCTGCCTTTCGACTCTCACACGCTGGGCGCCGCCCGGCGAGTTTCTACTAAGCAATAAAAACCGCCCGAAGGCGGCTTCTCAATTTCCCGGCGGAAGCGGTGCAATGCCTGCAACTAGCAGGCATGAGCCGCACAAGTCCACTTACCATCCATGTGGCGACTCAGGTACCGTCGATCCCTCAATCATGGCAAGGTCGTGTCCAAACCGGTCATCCTGACAACGAAGAAGGTGACGATCCCCAAGGCCAGCAGCGATAGCACGAAGACTGCAACCACCTTGCCACTAGCGCGTAGCACCGCGCGATTCTGCTTCGCCTTATCCTTGTCCTTCTTCCCTTGATCGTAATGCCACTTGATGGCGAAGAACATGCCCGTGCCGAGCACGAGGGCCTTGAATGTAACGAAGACTATAGGAGTCCAATCCATCATTTTGAGTCTTTCCAGTCTATTACTTGACACTATCTATCGTGAGGAACACTCCCTCAACACGCTGCAGCAGCAGCTTCTGTTCAAACCATCACCCCAAACATCCTGTTTGACTCTTTCATTATATCCAGCTATGAAATAACAATGGCATCCGGCGCAGAGATTTGCCGAATACAGGGAATAGAGTAGAAAACGTCAGCGACTGCCATGCAAGGATGGTGTTGCTGCACGTTCTGATGCATACTACTTTAAAACAATTTCCATACATTGAGACAAAATGTCCCAGTTGAAAACCATACAAGATGAAAATTTGACACGCTGGTTGCCGCGTTTAGCCGCGAACAAAGGGCCACGTTTTTTGCAGATTGCGGATGCGTTGCAGGCGGCGGTGGCAGACGGATCTTTGACACCGGGTGAGCGCCTGCCTCCGCAGCGCCAGTTGGCAGCACAGCTGGGCGTCGACCTGACGACGATCACGCGCGCATACGACGAAGCCAGACGCCGCCACTTGCTGGAGGGCCGAGGCGCTCGAGGCACTTATGTCGCGGCGCCGAAAGTGGAATTGACCGCCATCCTCGACCTGAGCATGAATACCCCGCCACCGCCGGATGGCGTGGACTTCGACGACATGTTGAAACAAGGCTTGTCTCAAGTATTGATGCGAGCAGATAATGAATTGCTGATGACTTACCACCTGGGCGGGGGAAGCGACTCCGACCGTCAGGCTGGCGCCAGATGGCTGGCACCGATGTTCGGACAGCTCGATTCCGCGCAGCTTGTTGTCTGTCCTGGTGCGCAAGCGGCGATTGCCGCATTGATCCTTGCGCTGACGGAGCCTGGCGATGTTATCCTCGCAGAGCCAACGAGTTATCCCGGCTTGCGTGCCGCAGCGACCCAATTCGGCCGGCACCTCATTGCAGTAGAAGCGGACAAGCACGGGATGTTGCCTGAGATGCTTGAGGCAGCGTGCCGCCAGCACAAGCCTGGGCTGGTCTACCTCAATCCGACACTACAGAACCCGACGGCCATCACCATGCCGGAACGTCGGCGCAAGGAGCTCGCCAGCATCGCCAAGCGCTGCAATGTACGCATCGTCGAGGACGATCCCTACTGGCTGCTTGCCGATGCCCCGCCACCGCCTGTTGCCACGTTCGCCCCGGAACAGGTGGTCTACATCTCCACCCTGTCGAAATGCCTGACGCCCGGCTTGCGTGTCGCCTTCGTGCTGATACGCGACCCGATTGAGCGCGAACGTTTCCTCGTCGCGCTAAGATCATTTGCGCTGATGGTCGCGCCTCTGACGGCCGCACTGGCCACTCAGTGGATACTCGACGGTTCGGCTGACGGATTGATGGAAGGCGTACGCAAGGAGGCGCGCCTGCGCCACCGGATGGCGCGGGATATTCTGGCGGGGCGGTACAGCGGCTTTGGTGATGGCCTGCATGTATGGCTCGAGTTACCGGCGTATTGGAACTCCTCACAGCTTGCGCGTGCAGCCGACAGAGAGGGCATCGCCGTCACGCCGGCAGAGGCATTCGCCACCGGCAACGTATCCATGAATGCCATTCGGATCTCTTTGGGCAGCATCAAGGACCGTGGGCGCTTGCAGGCAGGTCTTCAACGACTGTCTCATCTGCTTGCGCGCCGGCCCGAATCGTTCAGCACTGCGGTGGTTTAGCGGGCGCGAGGGTCAGATACCGTCCTGAATGGCAAGTCCTTTTACCAAGTAATGCCAGCGCCGCGTAGAGATTTTGCTAAAAACAAACAACCCAGACCAAGCTTTCCACCGTTCGTCGCAAATCCAGGGAGCCTCAGGCAACGCCCGATAAGATTAGCCCATTCAATGAATGAAAGGGAAACTTATGCGCATTCGTCCATGGCTATTGCCAGTCCATGCTTCAGGCCGCGCGCTACGCCTGGGAGCCTTACTGGGGGTGGCGGCCTGTAGCGCAACCGCCCACGCGGGCGAGACCGATATAGCCGGGCGTATCGCCGGCGGGCTGCGACAGCGGGTGGACATCGCAGGCGAGCCGGCGCAGACCTTCGACATCCAGCAGCGCCTGCGCCGCTATAAGGTTTCCAGCGTCAGCGTGGCAGTCATCCGCGACGGCAAGATCGCTTGGGCCGGCGTCTACCGGCAACCGTCCGCACCTGCGGCCGACACCGACACGCTGTATCAGGCCGCGTCCATCAGCAAGGGCGTGACCGGCGTGCTGGCGCAGCGGCTGGCGGGTAGCAACAAGCTCCAGCTCGATGAGCCGGTGGACGCCTGCCTGCGGCCGTGGACCCTGCCCGCCGGACAGCAAAGCCCCGGGCATCCGGTGACCTTGCGCAATCTGCTCAACCACACCGCAGGGGCGACCGTGTCCGGTTTCCCCGGCTATCCACCATCGCAGGCGATTCCTGCGGACCTTCAGGTCATCAAGGGCGAGCCGCCGTCGCTCACGCCGGCGGTCGCCATCCAGACCATCCCGGGCGCGGCCTATGCGTATTCCGGCGGCGGCTACACCATCGCCCAAGTCGCCATGCAGCAATGTCTGCGCACGCCTTTTGCGGAGTTGGTGCGCCAGCAAGTACTGCAGCCGCTGCAGATGCGGCGCAGCACATTCGCGCAGCCATTGCCGGCGGCAGAACACAACCGCGCGCGCGGCCACTACGCCGACGGCAGCGAAGTCGAAGGCGGGGCCTTCGTCTATCCCGAACTGGCGGCCGCCGGCCTGTGGACCACGGCCAGCGACCTGGCGCGCTTCGCCATCGGTGTCCAGCAGTCGTGGAAAATCGGCACGGCCTTTCTGAGCACCGCCAAGGCACGCGATCTGCTGACGCCGGCGCTGAACAAGTATGCGCAGGGCTTCTTCGTGGTCGGCGATGGCGAGCACAAACGCTTCATGCATTCCGGCGGCAACACCGGCTTCAAGAGCACCTACGCGATGTATCTCGACAGCGGCAACGGCGTAGTAGTCATGACCGACGGCGACAACGGCAGCTATCTTGGCGGCGAGATCGTCAAGGCGGTGGCGTCCGCCTACGACTGGCCGGAGTTCAAACCTCGCCTGGCCCAGACGGCGCCGCTGGACCTGGCAACGGCCACACGCCACGTCGGCATCTACCAGCTCGACAACTTCGAGGGCCGTTTCGCCAACCGCTACGAACTGCGCTTCGACGGCAAGGACTGGACGATGGTGATGCCGGACATCGGCACCACCCGGCTAGTGCCGACCGGCAAAACCAGCCTGGTGTCCCCCGAGACCGGCGACATCATCGAACTGATGCAGGATGGCACCCAAGACCTGCTATTGATCGGGGGGCGCAAGGCCCACCGCAGCCCGGACAGCTGAATCGGCAACGGTAGCGCCAACGCGGCAAGAGCGTGCGAGGCAGTGCTGGCAAGCTACGCTCACGACGAGCATCCAGACCTGCGCACCGTGGCCGCCATGGTGATCGACACGAGGGGCAGATACCGTCTTGCGCACGAGCGCACGAGGGTCAGGCTAAGCTAGTCCGGTTTTCATGGACATTCTAATAGGGGACAATATACCCCGGAGGATATTCATGAATAAAAAACAATTACCGTCGGAGCGGGAGATCGTTCCCATGTCACCGGAATCAGCACCGAAGTTGCGCGCCACATTCACAGATGAATTCAAGCGCGATGCGGTAGCGCGACTGCGCGCGGGCAATCAAAACGCTACGGCGTTCCAGAAGAAGAGCGCAAGGCAGTCGATGCCCAGAGCGACGAGATGCGGCGAACCACCTGCAGCGTCAGTTTGACGTGAAGGAGCCGAATCGGGCTTGGGTTACCGACATCACTTATATCCGTACATGCGAAGGTTGGCTATACCTGGCCGTCGTGTTGGACTTGTTTTCACGCCAAGTCGTTGGTTGGTCGATGAGTTCGCGCATTGACCGAGAGTTGGCGATGAATGCACTCTTGATGGCTGTCTGGCGCAGGCAACCGAAGAATACAGTGACGGTGCACTCGGACCAAGGAAGTCAGTTTAGTAGTTATGACTGGCGCGACTTCCTCGATGCCCACAATCTGCAGCAAAGCATGAGCCGGCGCGGAAACTGTCACGATAATGCTGTAGCGGAAAGCTTCTTCCAGCTAATAAAGCGCGAGCGTATTCGCCGAAAGATCTACGCAACATGGGATAAGGCCAAGGAAGATGTCTTCGACTACATCGAGATGTTCTACAATCCAAAACGTCGGCATGACTGTAACGAGAGGCTTTCGCCGGTCAATTTTGAAAAGCGGTATTTTGAGAGGCTAGAAAGTATCTAGCAAACTCGTCGCGATTCAGTTCTAGCCTCGGAATGACAACAAAATGACAGTTTTTTTTCGCCTATAGCAGTCATCAAAGCCTGCATCCATGCAGGCTGTCTTGCGTTTGTTGAGCGAGTAGCCAAGCTGGTTTTAACAGCTACGCCGCCCGCAAACCACTTCGCCTTCGTCTTAAACTCAAAATTCCAAGTCTTATACGATTTTTTACAGTACCTAAAGGTTCAGCCACTATACTTGCAACTTCTGAGTGACTTAATCCTTTGTAATAAGAAAGATAAATCGCCTCCATTTGAGAACCATTAAGCTTTCGCAAATATTTCATTATAAGTAGTGAAGACTGCTTCTCTGTTAATACCGCGTCAGGCTCAAGAGAATTACTTGACTCTTCCTCTTTTTTGTTGTCTTTCACGAATTCATAATTTGAATAAAACTTTGATGTCCTTAAAGCGTCTAAAGCTTTATTCTTGACGATTGTTCGCATCCACGTTACAGGACTACCTCTATCAGCATTATAAGAGGTGGATTGAAGCCAAATACTTGTAAATGTTTCCTGCACCACCTCTTCAGCAATTTGTTTATTTTTAACAATTTTATAAGCATAAAATAATAAATGTTTACTTGAAGCATCGTGAAGCATCCGGAAAGACTGTATGTCATTTTTCTCAATCCAATAAGCAAGGTCGGAATTTGTATTTTCTCTTGCAGGAATAGATTCAATTTCCACCTTGACCTCGCAAAGAATTGAAATTAATTTATGCAACAAAATATTCATCTAATTAAAAACATAAATACCGCAATGAAATTACAATGAAAAATTGTTTCCTCTAGTCAAGACAAATCATACTGGTTCGTCCTGGACAAATGTTCACATTTTGTAACAACTTGAAATTAATATTCAAAATAATATGTACGCTTGCATACATAACTTCTCGAATAAGAGTTACTAAAACTGGAGCTTCCTTGCTCAGTTGGGGAAAACACGAGGCACGAGGGTCAGGTCCTGGCATTCAGACACGTGCTGAGGCGTTGGGTGCGGTGAAAGCTGGCGCAGTCGAAAAGCTGATTGGAACCACGAACGCGCGCCAGCGGCGCGCGGAGCTGCCGCGCAGCGGCAGCAGGTGGAGGATTCGGGGTAAGCGTCAAGCCAGCGCCGTCTTGAGCCCGTCAATGAATCAGAAGATGATGGCATCACA
>NZ_LT607656.1:0-18283 GCF_900095265.1 Janthinobacterium sp. UMAB-56
AACTTTGCGCCGATGATAGTGCTGCAACCAGTGTGAAAGTAGGTTATCGTCAGGCTTGTTATATAAAAAACCCCGCGTGTGCGGGGTTTTTTTTCGTCTGCAACGTTCATCGGATCAGATGCCCCAGGTAATGCTTTCACCTTCCGCCTTGGCTGAGCGCAGCATTTCCATCAACGGATAGGCGCGCTGTGAAAAATGTACTTTTTGTGCGCGCGCATGTGCGCCCGTTTCGCCATCTTCCAGCGATTCCGGCGTATGCGCATCGTGTTCGACATCATTTTCCGGATGCAGTTTGCTTTCCGCGACTTCTTTTTCCAGCATGGCCAGGGCATCGCCCGCTTCTGCTGGCGTGATGACGCCGCGCGTGGGGTTCTTGTGCAGGATGTCGAGGATACGCTGGGCATGTTCCTGGTACATCAACACTTCTGGGGAGGATTTGGATTTGAATGAGATTAACATAAGTGCTTTCTGAAACTTGTTGTTAGTGTCGAAACAATATCACGACTTGGGTGTTGCACCGGCCGTCCGATTGCGCGGATTGCACATTTGCAAGTCGCATACCGCCATGTGTTGGACACGGTACGAATTTACAAGAGCTTGCTGAGCGTGAAAATAGCCATTTAAGCGATCGTTAAGTCTCAATCCAGTTTTACCGAGTCCAGGAAGGTGTCGATGGTGTCACGCGACAGTTGGCTTTCTTCCCCAAGAATGATAACTTGAAATATACGTTTGTCCTGCGCCACAAAACGCCCGACCAGCAAGACGGGCTTGCCTTGCTGTATGCCTGTCGCTTCAACGCTCAGCGAACTGCGTTGATGGCCGCCGGTCGTCGTGTTGCTGGCCGCCGAGGCCAGTTTTTCGCTGCGCACGACGCCATTGATATTTTTTAGCAGCGCCATCTTCATGGCAGGCAGGGCCGCTTGCGCCTGTTCCGTACTGTCGAGCGCGGCGCTGCCGATGGCAAAGGTATTGCCATCGACCTCACTGGCCGTCATGGTCAGGCTGACTTTCTTGCCATCGAGATCGATCTCGCGCGTCAGCACGGCCGGCTTGCCTGGAAACAGGGCCGTGAACTGGGCGTCCGGACTGCGATAGTCGCGCCAGTCGAATTTCGGGCTGCAGGCGGACAAGACGCTGGTGGCCGCGAGTGTCGCTAGAAAGAGGCCAAGTGATGGTTTTTTCATCAGCAGATAGTAGCAGCGCCGCCACTCGCGCGCAATCGCGCACGTGTGGCCGCGTTCACTGGCCGCCTTATATCTCGCGCAGCACGCGCCGGTACTGGATCGCTTCGGCGACATGCGGCGTGGTGATGGCGGAGCTGTTCGCCAGATCCGCAATACTGCGCGCCACGCGCAGTACCCGGTGGTAGGTGCGCGCCGACCAGTGCAGGCGCGTCATGGCGCCATGCAACAACTGTTCGCCATGTGGCTCCAGGCGACAATGCTGTTCGATTTCCATGTTGCTCAGCCGCTGGTTCGATTTTCCCTGGCGTGCCAGTTGCAAAGCGAAGGCTGCCGCCACCCGGGAGGCGATGGCTTGCGTGCTTTCGCCGACGCCTGCATGTCTCCCCAGCGCCGCCGGCGGCATGGCTGCCACTTCAATCTGCAGGTCGATACGGTCGAGCAGCGGGCCGGACAGGCGATTGTGATAACGGAGCACGGCGTCTGGGGTACAGCGGCAACGGCCGGAAGCGTGGCCCAGATAGCCGCAGGGGCAGGGATTCATGGCGGCGATCAGCTGAAAGCGGGCAGGAAACTCGGCCTGGCGGGCCGCGCGTGAAATGCTGATCACGCCCGATTCCATGGGCTGGCGCAGCACATCGAGTACCCGGCGCTGAAATTCGGCGATTTCATCGAGAAACAGCACGCCGCAGTGTGCCAGCGAGATCTCGCCCGGGCGCGGCACGTTGCCGCCGCCCACCAGCGCCACGCCGGACGCTGTCTGGTGTGGGGCGCGATAGGGCCGTCGTTTCCAATGTTCCACTTTGAAGTGGCCGCTCAGCGAATGCACGGCAGCCGATTCCAGCGCCTCTTCATCGCTCATGGGCGGCAGCACGCCGGGGAAGCGGCTGGCCAGCATGGTCTTGCCTGCGCCCGGCGGGCCTACCATCAGGACGTTATGGCCACCCGCTGCTGCCACTTCCAGTGCGCGTCGCGCCTGTTGCTGCCCTTGCACGTCGGCAAAGTCTGGATAGGGAAAAGCATGCGTTGCCAGCACGGGCTGGTGGCGTTGCAGGGCAGTCTGGCTGGCGTGCGCGGCAAAATGCGCGCAGACCTCGAGCAGGCTGTGAGCGGGATAGATGCAGGCATCGCTGACGAGAGCCGCCTCGTCCGCGTTCGCCTGCGGCAGGATGAAGGCGCGTGGCGCGCTCGACTGGCTGCGCTGCATGGCAAAGGTCATGGCCAGCGCACCACGGATGGGACGCAACTGACCAGACAGCGATAGTTCGCCCGCGAATTCATAGCGGTGTAATTGGTCGCCCGGCAACTGGCCGGAGGCGGCCAGGATGCCCAGAGCAATGGGCAAGTCGAAGCGGCCCGACTCCTTGGGCAAGTCTGCAGGCGCCAGATTGGCCGTGATGCGCCGCGCCGGCATGTCAAAGCCGCAGTTTTGCAGCGCGGCACGAACCCGGTCGCGCGATTCCTTCACTTCCGTATCCGGCAAGCCGACTATCGTAAAGGACGGCAAGCCGTTGGCAAGGTGAACTTCGACACTTACCTCGGGCGCCTCCATGCCGGACAGGGCGCGGCTTTTCAGGACGGCCAGGCTCATCAGAATCCCCTGTAGCGCGGGCGCGGACAGGATCAGTCTAGCGCTTGAAGCGGTACGAGGCTTGAGGTATGCCAGCAAGGCCGCCGATAACGAGGCCTTGCCGGCCGCACTTTACGCCTTGGTATCGTTCAGGCGCGTTTCCAGTTCGATCAGGCGCAATTCCAGTGCGTCCAGCTTGGCGCGGGTCTTGGCCAGCACTTGCGCCTGGATATCGAATTCTTCGCGCGTGACGAGATCGAGGCGGGCGAAGCCCTGGGTCATCATCGATTTCACGTTTTTCTCGATATCCTTGGCTGGCGAGTTTTCGATGGCTTGATGGATCTTGCCTTGCAAGTCGTTAAAGAAGGTATTCATGTCCATGGTCAGTCCTTTTATGGTGCATCCTGTGCAACGCACCATTGCGGTGCACAGTGGCGTTAATCTGGTGCGTATCTGGGCGGTTCATTGTGCTTCAGCAGTCCGTTTCCGTCATCCCTGCGGCGTGCAGGGTAAGTGTGGACGGAAATGCACCTGTCAAGGTGGCAAGAGAGCTGGCACGTATTCTGCTAAAGAAGTGATGAACGCTTTGTGATCTCCAGCCAAGATTTTAAACCTCAACCGCTTTAAAAGTTCAATAAAAGGGAATCGCCATGAAGAATTTGTCCAAGAACATGACTTTAGTAGCAGCGTTGACGCTGGCCATGACCGCCGTGTGCGGTAGCGCCATGGCCCAGGATGCGGCGGCGGCGCCTGCTGCTGCCGAGGCGGTCCCTGATAACGTGGTGAGCTACAACGTGGCGCTGAGCAGCGACTATCGTTACCGTGGCGTGTCGCAAAGCCGTCTCGACCCTGCCATCAGCGGTGGTGCCGACTATACCCACAATCCGACGGGCTTATACGTGGGCACCTGGTTGTCGAGCATCAAATGGATCAAGGATGGCGGCGGCGATACCAATCTGGAATGGGATATCTACGGCGGCAAGCGGGGCGAGATCAGCAAGGATTTCACCTATGACGTGGGCGGCCTCTACTACTTCTATCCCTCGAATGGGCTGAGCACCAATGCCAATACTTTCGAGCTGTACGGCCAACTCGGCTACGGCCCGCTGTACATCAAGTACTCGCACTCGACGACCAATCTGTTTGGCGTGTCTGACAGCAAAAACAGTGGCTATCTTGACGTGGGCGGCAACTTTGACCTGATTGACGGCTATATCATGAACGTGCATGTGGGGCGTCAGAAAGTCGCGCACAACGATTCCCTCAGCTACAACGATGTCAAGTTCGGCGTGACCAAGGACTTTGGCATGGCGACCGTTTCCCTTGCTGCCGTGAAGGCCAATATCACGTCGCTGGCGCCAAATGGCAAGAACCTGGCGAAATCCGGTCTCGTGCTGACCGTGTCCAAAACTTTTTAAGCGAGACTGCCATGAAAATGATTACAGCAATCATTAAACCGTTCAAACTGGACGAAGTACGCGAAGCTTTGTCGGCTATCAATGTACAAGGCATTACTGTCACGGAAGTCAAAGGGTTCGGTCGTCAGAAAGGTCACACGGAACTCTACCGTGGCGCCGAGTATGTCGTCGATTTCTTGCCAAAGACCAAGATTGAAGCTGCCGTCGACGACGCGATTGTCGACCAGGCCATCGAAGCGATCGAAGGTGCTGCGCGTACCGGTAAGATCGGTGATGGCAAGATTTTCGTCTACAACCTGGAACAGGTCATCCGCATCCGTACCGGTGAAACCGGCAACGAAGCGCTCTAAGGGGAATATTGATGCGTAAAAATATAACAAAATTGCTCGCCGGGATAGCCTGTCTGTGTGCGTTTGGCGTCGCCACGCCGAGTTTTGCCGATGCACCCGCCAAGACGGAAGCTGCCACGACCACGGCCGTTGCCGCTCCCGCCGTGACGCCGGTTCCTGACGCAGCGCCCGCTGCCGTCGCCCCTGCCCCGGCCGAGGCCGCACCAGCCGCCGCCCCCGTCGCCAACAAGGGCGATACCAGCTTCATGATGATCAGCACGTTGCTGGTGATCTTGATGACGATCCCCGGCCTGGCCCTGTTCTACGGCGGCCTGGTGCGCTCGAAGAACATGCTGTCGGTGCTGATGCAAGTGTTCATGGTGTTCGCGCTGGTCATCGTGCTGTGGTGTATTTATGGCTACTCGATCGCCTTCACGGAAAAAACCGCCTTCTTCGGTGGCTTCGACCGCCTGTTCCTGAACGGCATCTGGGATCCGGCCAAGGGCACGTTTGCCGCTGCTGCCACCTTCAGCAAGGGCGTCGTGATTCCCGAGTTCGTTTTCGTCGCTTTCCAGGGCACGTTTGCCGCCATTACCTGTGCACTGATCGTCGGCGCCTTTGCCGAGCGCGCCAAGTTCTCCGCCGTGCTGGCCTTCGTCGTGCTGTGGTTTACGTTTGCCTACCTGCCGGCCGCCCACATGGTCTGGTTCTGGACGGGGCCTGACCTGATCACCAACGCCGCCACCTCGGCCAGCGAAGCCCTGAAGGCTGGCTGGATCTGGCAAAAAGGCGCGCTGGACTTCGCCGGCGGCACCGTGGTGCACATCAATGCCGCTGTCGCCGGCCTGGTGGGCGCGGTCATGATCGGCAAGCGCGTCGGCTACGGCCGCGAATCGATGGCACCGCACTCGCTGACGATGACCATGATCGGCGCGTCGCTGCTGTGGGTGGGCTGGTTCGGTTTCAATGCCGGCTCCTCGCTGGAAGCGGGCGACGTGGCTGCCCTGGCCTTCGTCAACACCTTGCTGGCAACGGCCGCCGCTACCCTGTCGTGGGTGTTTGGCGAATGGATCAGCAAAGGCAAGCCATCCATGCTCGGTGGCGCGTCCGGCGCCGTGGCCGGCCTGGTGGCGATCACCCCGGCGGCCGGCTTTGTCGGCCCGATGGGCGGCCTGGTCATCGGCTTGCTGGCCGGTGTCGTCTGCCTGTGGGGCGTGAATGGCCTGAAACGCCTGATCGGCGCCGACGATTCGCTCGACGTGTTTGGCGTGCATGGCGTGGGTGGTATCCTCGGCGCCTTGCTGACCGGTGTGTTTGCTGCGCCACAGCTGGGCGGTCAGGGCATCTTCGACTACGTCACCAACAAGATGTCGGCCGACCCGTATTCGATCGGCCACCAGGTGTGGGTACAGGCGCAAGCGGTCGGTACCACCATCATCTGGTCGGCCGTGGTCTCCGTCATCGCCTATAAACTGGTCGACATCGTCATCGGCCTGCGCGTACCGGAAGAAGAAGAGCGCGAAGGCCTCGATATCACCAGCCATGGCGAGCAGGCATATCATGGCTAAATGATAATGATCTGGCACGCCAGCGCTGCGGCGTGGCGTGCCTGGCTTGAGAAGGCGCCTCATTGAGGTGCCTTTTTTCGTTGTGGGAATGGAAAAGGTCTTTAAAACAAGGCATTTGCCCCGATTTAGGCTACTTACACGGTAATATAGTCGGCAGTTCTGTGTGCTTTTTTGAATACTGCACATAATTTAAGGATGTAACTATGGTTCCCCATCTCGTCACGGCCCTGACCGGACCGCTGCTCGACCTCGAAAAAAAGATTCTGGCCGCGACGCCGGCCATTGAGCGCTGGTTTCGCATGGAATGGCAAGAGCACACGCCGCCCTTCTATTGCTCGGTAGACTTGCGAAATGCGGGCTACAAGCTGGCACCCGTCGATACCAATCTGTTCCCTGGCGGTTTCCATAACCTGGCCACGGAAATGCTGCCCTTGTCCGTGCAGGCGGCCATGGCCGCCATCGACAAGTATTGCCCGGACGCCCGCAACCTGCTGATGGTGCCGGAATTGCACAACACCACGCCGCAATACCTGCAAAACGTGGCGCGGTTGATGCAGATTTTCCGCCAGACGGGGCTGCACGTGCGCCTTGGCTCGTGGTCGCCCGAGATCACCCAGCCGACACCGTTGGCGTTGCCAGACGGCAACATGCTCGTCATCGAGCCGCTCGTGCGCCTGAACAATGGCCGCCGCCTGGGATTGAAGGATTTCGACCCATGCACGATTCTGCTGAATAACGACTTGTCGGATGGTATCCCCGATATCTTGCAAAACATTCACGAGCAAAGCCTGTTGCCGCCCTTGCATGCGGGCTGGGCCTTGCGCCGCAAGAGCAACCACTACACGGCCTACGATGAAGTGGTGAAAAAATTCGGCAAGATGATCGATGTCGACCCGTGGATGCTCAACCCCTTCCACGCCAAGTGTAGCGACGTCAACTTCCAGGAAGGCGAGGGCGAAGACGCGCTGGCCGCCAGTGTCGACGTGCTGTTGGCCAAGATCCGCAAGAAATACAAGGAATACGGCATCAAGGAAAAGCCCTTCGTCATCGTCAAGCCCGATGCGGGTACGTATGGCACGGGCATCATGACGGTGCGCGACGCCAGCGAAGTGCGCGATTTGTCGCGCAAGCAGCGCGACAAGATGTCCATCGTCAAGGATGGCAAAGTCGTCACCGACGTCATCATCCAGGAAGGCGTGCCTACGTTTGAAAGCATCAAGGATGCGGTGGCCGAGCCTGTCGTCTACATGATCGACCGCTATGTGGTGGGTGGCTTTTACCGCGTGCATGCGGAGCGGGGCGTCGATCAGAATCTGAACGCGCCCGGTTCGCAGTACGTGCCGCTGGCATTTGCCCAGCAGCATGCGGTGCCTGACCTGAAGGCCAAGCCGGGCACGGCCGCACCGAACCGCTTCTATGTATATGGCGTGGTGGCGCGCCTGGCCTTGCTGGCTGCGTCGCTGGAAATGGAACGCACTGACCCGAATCCCGAGGTGTATTGATTCCCCTCAGCAGCTTGCCGGGCGCGGCGACAACCGCGCCTGGCGATCTCGGCTAGAATCAAGCATTCCTTATCCAGGCTCCCCGATTGGACGCACCATGAAAATTGCATTCCTTGCCGACCCGTTGGCAGGCTTCAAGACTTACAAAGATTCCACCTTCGCCATGATGCGCGAGGCGGCCGGGCGCGGCCATGCCGTGTACGCCTTCGAGCAGAAGGACATGGCGCTGGAAGAGGGCATCGTCACTGCCCGTGTGCAGCATATCGAGCTGACCGGCGACGAACACGACTGGTACAAAGTGGTCTCCACCGAGGAAGTGCGCCTGTCGACCCTGGACGCCATCATCGAGCGCAAGGACCCGCCGTTCGACATGGAATACGTGTACGGCACGTATCTGCTGGAGCTGGCGGAAAAGCAGGGCGCACACGTCTTCAACAAGCCGTCCGCCATCCGCGACAACAATGAAAAGCTGGCCATTGCGCAGTTTTCCGAATTCACCTCGCCGACCCTGGTGACGTCGGATGAAGCGCGCCTGCGCGCCTTCCACGCCAAGCACCAGGACGTCATCTTCAAGCCGCTCGACGGCATGGGCGGCACGGGCATCTTCCGCGTCAAGGCCGATGGCCTGAACCTGGGCGCCATCATCGAGACCTTGAGCGAGAACGGCGCGCAGACCATCATGGCGCAGCGTTTTATCGCCGACATCGTCAAGGGCGACAAGCGTATCCTCGTCATCGGCGGCAAGCCGGTGCCGTTTTCGCTGGCGCGCATCCCGCAGGCGGGCGAAGTGCGCGGCAACCTGGCGGCCGGCGGCACGGGCGTGGCGCAGCCCCTGACGACACGCGACCTGGAAATCGCTGAAAAACTGGGCCCGATCCTGGCCGCGCGCGGCCTGATGCTGGTAGGATTGGACGTGATCGGCGACTATCTGACGGAAGTCAATGTCACCAGCCCGACCTGCTTCCAGGAAATCATGCAGCAGACGGGTTTTGATGTGGCTGCCATGTTTGTCGACGCCGTCGAGCATGGCGTTGCGCAAGCGCAGCAGCATCAGAAGGTGAAATGACTATGGTAGGGATTTTGCTCATGACACATGCACCGCTGGGACAGGCGTTCATCGCCGCCTGCGCGCATGTGTTTCGCGGGCCAACGGAACGTTTTGAGGCCATCGACGTCGTCGCCGACCAGGATCTGGCGGAAGTGCAAAAGCTGGCATCGGCAGCCATCTGCCGTCTTGACGATGGCTCCGGCGTGCTGGTGATTACCGACGTGAAGGGCGGCACGCCGTCGAACTGCTGCAACAAGCTGGCCGATGCGGGCCGGGTGGAAGTCATCGCCGGCATCAGCCTGCCGATGCTGCTGCGCGCCATCACGTATCGCCGCGACACGCTTGACGTGGTGGTGGAGATGGCGCTGGCCGGTGCGCAAAGCGGCGCCGTGCGCGTCGACAACCGCATCCGCGTGGGCGAATAAGGAAGTGCATGGCCGCCGCCCTGAAGGCGGCGGGTTTTATAGGCCAAGATTGTCATCAGCGTAGTGCATTCAGGGATAGAGACCATACAAAAATGATTCAAAAAGAACTCGAAATCATCAACAAGCTGGGACTGCACGCACGCGCCTCCGCCAAATTTACCCAGCTCGCCGCCAAGTTCAAGAGCGACGTCTGGCTGACCCGTAACGCGCGCCGCATCAACGCCAAGTCCATCATGGGCGTGATGATGCTGGCCGCCGGCAAGGGCGCGAAAGTGACCCTGGAAGCCGAGGGCGATGATGAGCAGGCATGTGTCGATGCGCTCACCGCCCTGATTAATGACAGGTTTGGCGAAGGCGAGTAATGTCCGCCGAACGCAGCCGCAGCCGCATTCCGACAGGTCACCCCATGGCATCTTTCACGCTCCACGGCATCCCGGTCTCCCGCGGCATCGCCATCGGCCGCGCGCATCTGCTGGCGCCGGCCGCCCTTGACGTCAAACACTACCTGGTCGCCCAGGAACAGATCGAAGCCGAAGTCCAGCGTTTGCAAAACGCCATCGCCGCCGTCCACAAGGAGCTGCAAACCCTGTGGAACGAGCTGCCGAAAGATGCGCCCACCGAACTGGGCGCGTTCATCGACGTGCATGCGCTGATCCTGTCGGACCCGCTGATCGCCGAAGCGCCGCTCGACATCATCCGTTCGCGCCATTACAACGCCGAATGGGCGCTGTTGACGCAAATCGATGAATTGTCGGCGCAGTTCGACGAAATCGAAGACCCGTATTTGCGCGAGCGCAAGGCCGATATCCAGCAAGTGGCCGAACGCGTGCTGAAGGTCTTGCTGGGTACTGAACAGCTGCTGCCCAAGGCGGCCACCGACGATGAATTGCTGGCGCAGATGATCGTCGTCGCCCACGATATTTCGCCGGCCGACATGCTGCAGTTCCGCGACCGCTCCTTCATCGGTTTCATTACCGACGTGGGCGGGCAGAACTCGCACACGGCCATCGTCGCGCGCAGCCTGGATATCCCGGCCGCCGTCGGCATGTCGCAGGCCTCGATGCTGATCGAACAGGACGACTGGCTGATCATCGACGGCGACGCCGGCGTGGTCATCGCCAACCCCAGCACCCTGGTGCTGGAACAGTACCGCGAGCTCCAGGCGGCCATGCAGCGCGCGCGCAAGAAGCTGGGCAAGCTGAAAAAGACGCCGGCCGTGACCAAATGCGGCACGCCCGTCACTCTGCTGGCAAATATCGAGTTACCCGAGGATTGCGCGTTTGCGCTGGAATCGGGCGCCAGCGGCGTGGGCCTGTTCCGCTCCGAATTCCTGTTCATGGGCCGTGCCCACAAGATTCCCACCGAGGACGAGCAGTTCGAGGCTTACCGCAACACGGTGCAGTCGATGAAAGGGCGCATGGTGACCATCCGCACGCTCGACATCGGCGCCGACAAGCCACTTGACCAGTCCGACCATACGGCCTTGAATCCCGCCCTGGGCTTGCGCGCCATCCGTTACTGCCTGGCCGAGCCGCAATTGTTCCTGACGCAGCTGCGTGCGATTCTGCGCGCCTCGGCTTTCGGCAAGGTGCGCATCCTGATCCCCATGCTGGCGCATGCCTTCGAGATCGACCAGTCGCTGGCCATGATCGCGCAAGCGAAGGCCAGCCTGCGCGAGGAAGGCGTCAAGTTCGACGATGCCGTCGAAGTGGGTGCCATGATCGAGATACCGGCCGCCGCGCTGGCACTGCCCATGTTCGTCAAGCGCATGGATTTCCTGTCGATCGGCACGAATGATTTGATCCAGTACACCCTGGCCATCGACCGCGTCGATTACGAAGTGGCGCATTTGTATAATCCGCTGCACCCGGCCGTGCTGCAGCTGATCTCCATGACGATCGCGGCCGGCCACAAGGCGGGCATCGACGTGGCCGTCTGCGGCGAGATGGCGGGCGACGTGAAGCTCACGCGCTTGCTGCTGGGTATGGGACTGCGCGAGTTTTCCATGCATCCGGCCCAGCTGTTGGCGGTCAAGCAAGAGATCCTCAACAGCGACCTGGACCTGATTGCACCACAAATGCGCAAAATTATGCGTTCCATGGAACCAAATGTGATCGCGGAAGCCGTACAACAGTTGCAGCTCATGTAAACTGTCGCCTTATCAGCACCAGGACACATCGCGCGCGGCAAGATGTTTCCTGGTGTTAAAGTTGCAGAACCTATCATCGCGGTGCTGCATCGACCATGGCCCGTGGGGCCGCCCCCCTTTTATAAACCGACACACATGTCATCCATTGGAATCGTTTCGCCGCAAACCATGTATTTTGCGCAACCCTTGCAGCTGCAAAGCGGCGCATCGCTGCAAGACTATCTGTTGATGTATGAAACCTACGGCACCCTGAACGCCGACAAATCGAACGCGGTGCTGGTTTGCCACGCCCTGAACGCTTCGCACCACGTGGCCGGCGTGTACGAGGATGAGCCGAAAAGCACGGGCTGGTGGGACAATATGGTCGGTCCCGGCAAGCCGCTCGACACGGACAAATTCTTCGTCATCGGCGTCAACAACCTGGGTTCCTGCTTCGGATCGACGGGCCCCATGCATACCAATCCCGCCACCGGCAAGCCATATGGCGCCTCTTTCCCCGTCGTCACGGTGGAAGACTGGGTCAACGCGCAGGCACGCCTGGCCGATGAACTGGGCGTCAAGCAGTTCGCCGCCGTGATGGGCGGCTCCCTGGGCGGCATGCAGGCGCTGGCGTGGAGCATCATGTTCCCTGAGCGCTTGCGCCACTGCGTCGTGATCGCCTCGACGGCCAAGCTGTCGGCGCAAAATATCGCCTTCAATGACGTGGCGCGCCAGGCCATCCTGTCCGACCCTGATTATCGTGGCGGCGACTTCTATGCCCACGGCGTGGTGCCGAAGAACGGCTTGCGCGTGGCGCGTATGGTGGGTCATATCACGTATCTGTCGAATGACGACATGGCCGAAAAATTCGGCCGCAAGCTGCGCGATGCGGCGCAGACGGGCGACTACAAATTCGGCTTCGGCATCGATTTCGAGATCGAATCATACCTGCGCTACCAGGGCGACAAGTTCTCCGAATACTTCGACGCCAACACGTATCTGCTGATCACCAAGGCGCTCGATTATTTCGATCCGGCGCGCGCGCATGGCGGCGACCTGGCCAAGGCCCTGTCGGGCACCAAGGCCAAGTTCTTCCTCGCCTCGTTCTCCACCGACTGGCGCTTTTCGCCCGATCGCAGCCGCGAAATCGTCGAAGCCCTGGTGTGCAACCGCCGCCAGGTCACGTATGCGGAAATCGACGCGCCGCACGGCCACGACGCCTTCCTGCTGGAAGATGCGCGCTACATGAACATGGTGCGCGCCTATTATGGCCAGGTATGGAACGATATCGGGGCGGGCTTGCCCGCTCCTGCACAGCACACCGCCGTCCGCCAGGGCGCCAAGGAGACCGCATGACTTTTGACGAATTGAGCGCGCTGCGCCCCGACCTGGCCTTTATCGCCCACTGGGTGCCGAACAAGGCGCATGTGCTGGACGTGGGCTGCGGCGAAGGCGTGATGCTGCAATACCTGCAAAGCGACAAGGAGTGCAGCGGCTACGGCATCGAAATCGCTGACGACAAGGTGCTGGCCAGCACCCTGCGCGGCGTGAACGTGATCCAGCAGGATATGGAAAAGGGCCTGGCCATCTTTGGCGACAACAGTTTCGACACGGTGCTATGCCTGTCGTCCCTGCAGATGATGAAGCAGGTCGAGCCGCTGCTGCGCGACATCGTGCGCGTGGGCGCCGAAGCCATCGTGTCGTTCCCCAACTTCGCCTACTGGCCGCACCGCGTGGCCTTGCTGAAAGGGCGCATGCCCGTGTCGAAATCGCTGCCCTACCAGTGGTATGACACGCCCAACGTGCGCTGCGCTACCATCAACGACTTCCGCGAACTGGCCGAGGAATGCGGCCTGGAAGTGATCGAATGCGTGGCCCTGGCCGAAGGCAAGATGGTCTCCGTGCTGCCCAACCTGCGCGGCGACCTGGCCGTCTTCCGCCTGCGCAAAAAAGCGGTGCATTGATGAGCAAAAGCCCGGCGCCTGGCTGGCGTGCCTATGCCAATGGCCGCATGCTGGCCGTGCTGGTGCTGGGTTTCAGTTCCGGCCTGCCCCTGTTCATCCTGCTGTATTTGCTGCAGGCATGGCTGGCCAAGTCGGGCTTGAACGTAAAAGCGCTGGGGCTGTTTGCCCTGGTGCAGTTCCCGTACATCTGGAAATTCCTGTGGGCGCCCCTGATGGATCGCTACCGCATCCTGGGCCTGGGACGCCGGCGCGGCTGGATGGCCCTGACGCAAGTGGCGCTGTTCTTCTCCATCGGCGGCATGGGCATGCTGGACCCGCTCACGCAGATCAGCCTGATCGCGGCCGCCGCCGGTGGCGTGGCCTTCCTGTCGGCCAGCCAGGACATCGTCATCGACGCCTACCGGCGTGAAATCCTCAGCGACAATGAGCAGGGCCTGGGCGCCGCCGTCATCGTCAACGCGTATAAAGTGGCGGGCATGGTGCCGGGCGCGCTGTCGCTGATCCTGGCCGACCGCATGCCATGGCAGCCCGTCTTCTGGATCACGGCCGCCTTCATGCTGCCGGGCCTCGTGTGCACCTTGCTGATCAAGGAGCCTAGCGTGTACGGTTCGCCGCCGAAGACCATGCGCGAAGCGATCATCTTGCCGTTCCAGGAATTCATCGCGCGCGATGGTTGGCGTAACGCTATGTGGATACTCGCTTTCGTATTACTCTACAAAATCGGCGACAGCATGGCCACGGCGCTGGCGACGAAGTTTTATCTCGACCTGGGGTTCAGCATGACGCAGATCGGCCTGGCCGCCAACACCACGGGTTTCTGGGCCAGCCTGGCCGGCGGCGTGGTGGGTGGTGTCTGGATGCTCAAGCTTGGCATCAACCGGGGCCTGTGGGTGTTCGGCGCGCTGCAGGCCATCGCCATTCTCGGCTTTGCCTGGCTGGCGCAGGTGGGGCCGAACACCATGCTATTGAGTGCCGTGATCGGTTTTGAAGCCTTCGCCAGCCTGGGCCTGGGTGCCGCCGCCTTTGTCGCGTTCCTGTCGCGCACCACGGACCCGCGCTACACGGCCACGCAATATGCGCTGTTTTCCAGCCTGAGCGCTGTGCCGCGCACCTTGATCAACGCCTCGGTGGGCTTTCTGGTCGCCGAACTGGGCTGGTTCTCGTTTTTCATCGTTTGCTTCTTCCTGGCTTTTCCGGCCATGATGATGCTGCCTAAAATCGCTCCATGGAGGTCTGCCAATGGCACCAATATCCCTTAAACGTTACACCGTCCTGGCCAGCCTGTGCGCGGCCACCGCGCTGGCGCCGCTGTCCGTCCACGCCCAGCAGGCGACGGTACAGGATGGCATCAAGGTGCGTCCTTTGTCGACCTCGCGCATCTTTGCCGGCGGCGCCGATTTCAATGCACAATCGAAGCAGCAATATACGCAGCTGGTCAACGAAGCGAAGGAAAAAAATGCGCTGGCGCCGGACAGCGATCCGCAGGTCAAGCGCCTGCGCGCCATCGCCCAGCGCATCATCCCGTTCGCCACCCGCTGGAACGAAGCGGCGGCCAACTGGAACTGGCAGATCAACCTGCTCAACTCGGACGAGGTGAACGCCTTTTGCATGCCGGGCGGGCAGATCGCTTTTTACAGCGGCATTATCAGCAAGCTGAACCTGACCGACGATGAAGTGGCCGTCGTCATGGGACATGAAATTTCGCACGCCTTGCGCGAACACTCGCAGGCGCAGGCCGGCAAGGGCAACCTGGCCGCCGTTGGCGCCAAACTGGCCGGCGCCGGCCTGTCGGCCTGGCTCGGCGTCGACCCGAATCTGACCAGCACCGCCACGAATATGGCGGCCAAGGGCGTGATGCTGAAGTTCTCGCGCGACGATGAACGCGAAGCGGACCTGATCGGCATGGACCTGGCCGCGCGCGCCGGTTTCGATCCGCGCGCTGGCGTGGTGCTGTGGCAGAAGATGGCGGCCGTGAGCGCGGGTGCACCGCCGGAATTCCTTTCGACGCATCCGTCGGGTAGCGACCGCATCTCGCAGATGAACAGCCACATGGCGCAAGTGCTGCCGTTGTACGCGCGCAGCAAGGGCGTCAGCGTGGACGCCTTGCCGCCCTACCGCAGCAACGCCATCGCCGCGCGCTAGGATGTCTTCCCGTAGCGGCCCTGCGCCGCTGCCCATGCGCGATGGCGTGGCGGCCAGTTATCTTTGGCTGCCGGAAGGGCAGTGGCCGGACATGCTCACTTTCCTGCTCGAGCGCTATCCGCAGATCAGCGCCGCGCAATGGCAGGACCGCATGGCGCGCGGCGACGTGGTCAATGGCGACGGCGCCGTGCTGGCGCCCGACAGCGCCTACCGGTGCGGCATGCGCATTTTTTACTACCGCGAGCTGGAGCGCGAAACGCCGATCCCCTTCCAGGAAGAGATATTGTTCCAGGACGAACACCTGGTGGTGGTCGACAAGCCGCATTTTCTGCCGATGACGCCGGCCGGGCGCTTCGTGCAGGAGACCTTGTTGACGCGCTTGAAGAAAAACCTGGACTGCGCCGAGCTGACGCCGATCCACCGCCTCGACCGCGAAACGGCCGGCGTGGTGATTTTCTCGCGCCAGATAGCCAGTCGGGGCGCCTACCAATCGCTGTTCCAGCGCCGCGAAGTGCGCAAGACGTATGAGGCGCTGGCGCCTCGCCTCGATGGCCGCGATTTTCCGTTCACCTATCGCAGCCGCATGGTCGAGGGGGCGCAGTTTTTCCTCATGCGCGAAGTAGCGGGCGAGCCCAATTCGGAAACCGTCATCGACGTGATCGAGCGGCGCGGCGAGCTAAACCTGTACCGCTTGCATCCGCACACGGGGCGCAAGCACCAGTTGCGCGTGCATCTGGCCGCGCTGGGTATCCCCATCGTCAACGATGCGTTTTACCCGTCAGCCCTGCCGTGCAAGGAAGACGACATGTCGCACCCGCTGCAGTTGCTGGCGCGCGCGATTGATTTCACCGACCCCTTGAGCGGCGAGGCGCGCCATTTTGAAAGCCGGCGCAGCCTGTAGTGGCGCTTACGCCTTGATGGTGTAATCGATGATCAAAGGAGCGTGGTCGGAAAAACGCTCGTCCTTGTAGACGCTGACCGTATGCGCCTGGGCCGCGATGCCAGGGGTGGCGACATGGTAATCGATGCGCCAGCCCACGTTCTTCGCGTAGGCTTGTCCGCGGTTGCTCCACCACGTGTACTGGTCTTCGCGCTTGTCCAGGCCGCGGTGCACGTCGACCAAGCCCACTTCGTCGAAGACGCGCGTCAGCCACGCGCGCTCTTCCGGCAGGAAGCCGGAATTCTTTTTGTTGCCCTTCCAGTTTTTCAGGTCGATTTCGTGGTGGGCGATGTTCCAGTCACCGCAGATGACCACTTCGCGGCCCAGCGCCTTCAATTCCAGCAGGTGCGGCAGGAACAGTTCCATGAAGCGGAACTTGGCTTCCTGGCGCTCCGGGCCGGACGAACCGGAAGGGCAGTACACGGAAATGACGGACAGCTTGCCAAAATCACAGCGCACGTAGCGGCCTTCGGCATCGAATTCGGGGCTGCCGAAGCCGATATGTACGGCGTCCGGTTCGACCTTGCTGTACACGCCCGTGCCCGAATAGCCTTTTTTCTCGGCATAGTGGAAATGGCCATGGTAGCCGTGCGGATTGAGGAATTCCGGCGTCATGTCGGGCAGTTGCGCCTTCAATTCCTGCACGCAGATGAAATCGGCCGTCTGCGTGCCCATCCAGTTGAAAAAGCCTTTTTTTGCGGCGGAACGGATGCCGTTCAGGTTGGCGGAGATAATTTTTGGCATAGATTGAGAGTGAAAGGGCGCTGGACGGGGCCGGCGGGCGCGGCATGGCGATTGTCTCGCCGGTGCGCGCGGATTAAAATACAGGCACTTTTAAAAAATGAGGCTAATGTGAATAATTTACGCCAGCAGTTTATCGCGTTTTCAGTATCCAAGGGAGTCTTGCGGTTTGGCGAGTTCACCACCAAGGCCGGGCGATCATCGCCGTACTTCTTTAATGCGGGCCTGTTCCACGATGGCGCCACCCTGGCCGAGCTGGCACAGTTCTACGCGCAGACCCTGCTCGACTCGGGCGTCGAATTCGACATGCTGTTCGGCCCCGCCTACAAGGGCATCACCCTGGCGTCGGCCACCGCCGTGGCGCTGGCCGGCAAGGGCCGCAATACCTCGTTCGCTTTCAACCGCAAGGAAGCCAAGGACCATGGCGAAGGCGGCACCATCGTTGGCGCCAAGTTGCAGGGCAAGGTTGTCATCATTGACGATGTGATCTCGGCCGGCACCTCGGTGCGCGAATCGGTGGACATGATCCGCGCCGCCGGCGCCGAACCCTGCGCCGTGCTGATCGCCCTGGATCGCATGGAGCGTTCCGGCCCCGATGGCCAGCTGTCGCCTAGTTCGGCGGTGCAGGAAGTATCGAAACAGTACGGTATCCCCGTCATCTCGATCGGCAACCTGGACGACTTGTTCGGCTACCTGAATGGCGCGGGCGCCGATCCGGAACTGCTCAAATATAAAGAAGCCGTTTCCGCCTACCGCACAAAGTATGGCATTTAAGTCGTCTTTTCCAGCAGCGCCCGCAGCCGCGGGTCGCTGCAGGCAGCGCTGGCCGATGGATGGCATTGCAACAGCCGCCGCAGCAGCGCGCCGCCGATGCCGCGCCGCCGGAACGGCGGTTTCACGAACAGCATGTTCACCGTCACCCCATTCGCGCACTGGCTGATGTCGAGCATGGCAACCTGCTGGCCATCGATCCACGCGCACAGCGCGCTATCCCCCTGCCAATCGATCTGCATCATGCCAGCCATGGTTTGAGCGCCGCATGCAAGCCCAGGGCGAACAGGCCGACAAAAAAGCATCGCTTGAATACTGGCAGCGCGATGCGCGCGCGCAGCCATTGGCCGGCCAGCATGCCAGCCAGCGCCGGCAGCAGCGCATACGCCGAAGCGCCGGCCGCGCCCAGGCTGAAGTCGCCGCGCAGGGCCAGGCTGGCCGCCAGCGCCACGGTCGATGCCGTAAACGCCAGCCCCAGTGCCTGCACCAGCGCATCGCGTGCCAGCCCCAATCCCTGCAGATACGGCACGGCGGGGATCACGAACACTCCCGTGGC
>NZ_LT607656.1:18320-239871 GCF_900095265.1 Janthinobacterium sp. UMAB-56
GCGCAGCTGCAGCGAGAACAATCCCGCCAGCGCATACAGCATCAGCGCCAGCCCCAGCGCGACGACGGCCCAGGTGCCGCTGTCTGTCGGCAGCACGGTGCCGCCCGCCAGGGTGCCGGCCATGACGGCGGCCAGCATGGGCCACAAACGTTGCAGCAGGGCGTGCAAGCCGGGGCCGGCCACCAGCTGCCAGACGTTCGTCACCATCGATGGCACGATCAGCAGGGCGGCCGCTTGCACGGGCGGCATGAGCAGGGTGAGCGTGCCCATGCCTACCGTCGGCAAGCCCAGTCCGACTACGCCCTTGACGAAGCCAGCGACGAGGAAGCTGGCGCCGATGGCCAGCAGAAATGACGTCTCCATCTTGTTATTCCACAGTGATTTTGTGTGAATTCTGCGCTTGCCCGTGACTTTCGCCAAGATGGATTATGTTGAGTCAGCCTAAGGCATAGACGAAGGCTGATAAGATGGCGAAAAGGAGAGCTGCCATGCGCTTTGATCTGGTCGATTTGCAGCTGTTTGTCAACGTGGTGGAAGCGGGTAGCCTGACGGCGGGCGCCGCGCGCAGCCACCTGGCGCTGGCGTCCAGCAGTGCGCGCGTGCGCGGCATGGAAGAGATGCTGGGCATGCCCTTGCTGCTGCGCGGGCGGCGCGGCGTGGAGCCGACCCCCGTGGGCCAGACCTTGTTGCATCACGCGCGCCTGGTGCTGCTGCAAATGGAGAAAATGCGCGGCGAACTCGGTGAATTTGCGCGTGGCTTGAAAGGGCAGTTGCGGCTGCTCTGCAATACGGCCGCGCTCAGCGAATTTTTGCCCGAGGCGCTAGCCGCTTTTCTCGACCGCCATCCGAACCTGACCATCGACCTGGAAGAGCGCCTCAGTTACGATATCGTCAAGGCCGTCTCGGAAGGGTTGGCCGACATGGGCATCGTCTCCGATTCGGTCGACATGCGCGGCTTGCAGACGTTTTTGTTTCGCCCCGACCGGCTGGTAGTCATCGCCGCAGCGGACGGCGTGCACCACCGTGCCCTGGGCCAGGATGGCGTCGTTGATTTTGCCAGCGTGCTGGCTCACGATTTCATCGGTCTGGCCGACGACAGCGCGATGCAGCAGTACCTGGGCATGCATGCGGCGCGCCTGGGGCGGCCGTTGAAAGTGCGCGTGCGCCTGCGCAGCTTCGATGCTGTCTGTCGCATGGTGTCCAGCGGCGTGGGCATCAGCGTGGTGCCGCTGGCCGCTGCCAGCCGCTGCCAGCAGACGATGGCGCTGCGCTGCCTGGAATTATCCGATCCCTGGTCGGTACGCAATCTGACGATCTGCGTGCGCCAGTTCAGTGAATTACCCCTGTACGCGCGCCAGTTGATTGATCATCTGAAGGCGTGACAGGGCAAGACAGGAGCAGCGATGCGTTTTTCAGAAGACAAGATGGCCAGCCTGCTGTGCAGCGATCAGGTGGAGCGTCCCATCCACATCTGGCAGCCGGAGCATCCGCGCGCCGTGATTTTGGCGATCCACGGCGGTATGGCCCATGCGGGCGATTACGTCACGCCGGCGCTGTATTTCCGCCAGCACGGCATCGCCACAGTCAGTTTCGACATGGTGGGCCACGATGGCAAGCGCAAGGTGGATATTCCCTCGTTCGAGGCTTTCCTCGACGACGAGGAACGGTTCCTCGCCTGGGTCAAGCAGACGTATCCGGGCTTGCCTATCTTTGTCATGGGCCATTCCATGGGCGGCCTGATCGCCACGCATTTGGGACTGCGGCGTTTTGCGGGCGACCCGGCCATCCGGGGCTTCATCATCTCGTCGCCGTATTACGTGAATGCGATTCCCGTGCCGAAG
This sequence comes from Janthinobacterium sp. UMAB-56, assembly GCF_900095265.1. Taxonomy (GTDB): domain Bacteria; phylum Pseudomonadota; class Gammaproteobacteria; order Burkholderiales; family Burkholderiaceae_D; genus Janthinobacterium. Next base: position 20,162 of record NZ_LT607656.1, read on the forward strand.
GTGCTGCAGATGCTGTCCGGCTGGCTGGCGCAGCGCTACCCGACGATGAAGGTACCGCTGGGTAACCTGACCATGCTGCTGACGCACGATCAGACCATCACCGCGCGCCATTTCCAGGACGAGCGCGACGGCATCCGTGCCAGTGCGGCGTCGGTGCGCTTCGCCCATGCCTTGACGTCGGCGCAGAAGGAACTGGCGGGCGGCCTGTCGGATTGGCGCTTTCCCTTGTTCGCCGTGGTGGCGGGTGACGACAAGCTGGCCAACAGCGGCGCCACGGAAAGCCTGCTGCGCAGCGTGCCCGATGGCCTGCTCGACTACCATTTTTACCCGGCCAATTACCACGAGAATTTCAATGAAGTGAACCGCGACGTGATCTTCGCCGCCATCTTGGGCTGGATGGAGAAACTGCTGGCACCCGTACCAGTTTGAGGGCCAGGTATCGTTATAATCGCCTCAAGTGAATTTACCGTCGGCGCCTGCCGGCCCGGTCCCCGCGGCACAGGGGAATACATAAGGAACGAACGATGCGCTTGCTGATTGCCCTGATATTCCCGTGGCTGACCTTTTTCACCATCGGCCGCCCCATTGCCGGCATCATTTGCCTGATCCTGCAAATCACCTTGATCGGCTGGCTGCCAGCGACGATCTGGGCCGTGTATGCACTGAGCCAGTACAAGACGGACCAGAAGATCGCCGAGGCCATGCGCCGGCGCTGATGTGGGGCTAAGCCCTGTTTAAGCTGCGCTTCCTATCTTGATTCAAGCAATATGAGGAGAGTGAGATGGCATCAAACAGACGCGGTATCCCGGGCCTGGCGGCGCTCATGCTGGCCGCCGGGCTGTTGCTGGGAAGTGCGGCGCAGGCCCAAACCGACAGCGCCTTGCCGCCAGTGCAAAAGAGCGGGGCGGTGGAGTACCTGAGCGGCGGCATCGGCCTCGATGAGTCGACGGCCATCAAGGGCGCCAGCCGGCATTGGCCCTTGAGCCTCGTATTTTCCGTGCAGGCGGCGGGCAAGGCGGAATTTGCCTCCGACGTGAAGCTGGAGATACGCGACGCGAAGGACGCCGTGGTGCTGGAAACGACGGCCAGCGGACCGTTCCTGCTGGCGAAACTGGCGCCAGGCAGCTACAGCCTGCGCGCCACCCTGGCCGGCAAGACTCTGGATCGCAAGGTGCATGTCAAGGCGGGATCGTCCGCGCGCGTGGAGCTGGTCTGGCCGGCGGGAACGAACCAGGGCCGGCCTTGATGCCGGGCGGCGGCAGGGCGCCCGAACGGGGTTTGTCGGCGCATATTCTGCCGACGTCGGCGACGATGGTCGGCGTGTGCATGACGGTGCTGTCGATCGGGCACCTGGCGCCGCGCGGCGAGATGCGCGTGGCCATCGACAAGCTGCTGGCCGTCGATGCCCTCGTCTTTCTCGTCAGCGCCGTGCTCTCCTTCATGTCGCTGCGCCCCGGCCAGTCGCGCTTGCGCCACGAATGGTGGGGTGAACTGCTGTTCATCTGCGGCCTGGCCCTGCTGGCGCTGGGCGCCGTGGTGCTGGCCTTTGTCATCAACTGACCTCGGTCAGTTGACATCGAATCAGCTGAGCGCGAGCACGCGACCTTCGGCGGCGCTTTGCAGCGCCACTTCGATCAGGCGTATCGTCGCCGCCGCATCTTCGGCTGCCACGGGCGCCGGTGCGCCGTGGCCGATGGCGTCGGCCATGCCCTGGTAAAAGTCCTGGTAGCGGCCCGCTTGCATCTCGAGGTGTTCAACATGGCCGTCCGGCTGCGTACCCAGGTGCAGCGCGCCGCGCACGGGGTCAACGCCCCAGCCGGGTTGGCCCGGCCTGCCGCCCGCCTTCAGTGCATCTTCCTGCGGGTCGAGGCCAAACTTCACGAAACTGCCCTGATCCCCATGCACGGCGAAGCGCGCCGTCGGCGCTTTTACCAGGCAACCGGCCTGCAGTACCACGCGCAAGCGGTCGTAGTACAAAACGATGTGCATGTAGTCGACGGCTTGCGCGCCATCGCGCTGCAGGGCGATATCGGCGTACAGTTTTTCCGGCTGGCCGAACAGCTGCATGGCCTGGTCCAGCATGTGCGGGCCCAGGTCGTACAGCAGGCCGCCACCGGGTGCGCCGGATTCGCGCCAGCGCTGGCGGATCTCGGGGCGGAAACGGTCGAAATGCGATTCGACGCTGGCGATGCGGCCCAGGGTGCCCTTTGCCAGCAGCGCTTTCAGGGTCAGGAAGTCGCCATCCCAGCGGCGGTTGTGATACACGCTGAGTACCAGATTGTTCTTTTTTGCCAGCGCGATCAGGGTCTGCGCTTCAAAGCTGGAAATGGTGAAAGGCTTGTCGACCACCACATGTTTGCCCGCCAGCAGGGCCGCTTGCGCCAGGCTGAAATGCGCCTCGTTGGGCGCGGCAATGACGACCAGTTCGATCGAGGCATCGGCAAACAGCTGCGCTGCTTCCGCATACACGGTGGCGCGCGGCCAATCCTTGTGCACGAGCTCCGGCTTGCTGGAGGCGACGGCCGCCAGTTCCAGGGCATCGATGGTGGACAGCACGGGAGCGTGGAAGGTGGAGCCGGCAAAGCCGTAGCCGACCAGGCCGGTCTTGATCTTGTTCATGGCGGGTTCACAGGTGCGTGGAAGAATCCATGATCATACCCGCAAGCGGGCGGCGGCAGCGCTGCAGCGATGTTGCTACGATGCCGCCGCGCTTACATTAGCGCAGGCTCCAGACGTATTGCAACTTGACGCTGGCGCTGACGGGCTTGCCGCCAGCGAGGGCCGGCTTGAAGATGCACTTGGCAATGCCGCTGCGCGCCGCCTCGTCGAGGGCAGGATGGCCGCTGCTGTTGACCACGCTTGAGCCCGATACCTTGCCGGAGGCCTCGACGTCAAAGGACATGATCACCGTGCCTTCTTCCTTCGCCTGCAGCGATGCGGCCGGGTAGACCGGTTTGCCACAGACGCCAAAGTCGATGACGGGGCGGCGCTCCAGCACGGGTGCGCTGTCGGCAGCGACGGCCTGGCCGTAGATGCCGAGGCAGGCGCCGGCCAGTGCCAGCAGCGGCACGGCCGCCTTCCAGTTCAGGGTTTGTGGTGCGGGGCGCAGCAATCGTGTGATACGTGACATAAGATCTCCTCCGTTGGCCGCCTGGGCCAGGTGGTGGGTTGAGAACTGGAGACGTTCCAGTTCCGAGAGTGCAAGAGCCAGACGCCGCGGTTCGCCCAGTTGTCTTGCTGCGAAATCATCTGCAATGTGTTCGCGTTCGAGGCGCACGCCGCGTGAAATCCACCAGACGGCAGGGTGGAAGAACAGCAGCGCCTCGATGGCGTTTTGCAGCAGGTTGACCAGATAGTCGTGGCGCCGGATGTGCGCCAGTTCGTGCGCCAGCAGCGCATCGAGCAGCTGCGGCGGCATGCCGGTGATCAGCGCTGCAGGCACCAGCACCATGGGGCGCCAGATGCCTGCCGTGAGCGGACTGGCGATGTTGTCGAGTACGCGCAGGCGCACGGGCCGCGCCACGCCGGCATCCTGCGCCATGTGCGACAGCCTTGTCTGCAGTTGTTCGTGTGTGGCGCCCGTCTTGCTGGCGCTGCGCTCTATCCACAGCATGCCCAGTGCCATGCGCATGGCCAGCACTGCAGCGCATAGGGCCCACACGCCGACGACGGCGCGTAGCAGCAGGTCCAGGTCCGGCAAGGTCGTGGGCATGAGCAGTGCGGCTGGCAGCAAGGTGCTGGAGAACATGGCACCCGTGGCATCGCCATCGGCCAGGCGCAGATACAAGCCCGTCGCCGGCCAGGCCAGGCAGGCCAGCAGGGCGCCGCAACCGACGCCATAGCGCGCTTGCGGCCGCGCATTGCGCAGCACGGCCCAGGCCAGCGCCGTGGCGCAGCCGATCAGCAAGCCTTGCCACAGGAAGTGCAGCAGGGTCCAGCCCAGCGCTGGCACGAAGCCGCTCATGACTGATCGTCCTTGAGCATTTTTTCGATCTCTGCGCGTTCGGCGCGCGACACGCCCGTGCGTAACGCCGCCAGCACCAGCGCCTTGGCCGAACCGGCAAAGGCTTTTTGCATCAGTTCCTTGAGCAGGTTGGTCTGCAGGCTGTCCTGCGCCTGCGCCGGCGCATACACGTGCGAACGCTGGCTTGCGTCGCGAATCAGCAAGCCCTTGCCGTGCATGATCTGCATCAGGCGCAGCACGGTGCCGTAGGTGATGGCCGGCTTGGTCAATGCCATCGCCTCGTGCACCTGCTTGGCCGTGGCGGCGCCCAGCGGCCACAGTGCTTGCAGCAGATCGAGTTCGGCTGCCGTCGGTTTCGGGATGTCGTGCGTCTTGGCCATGCTGTTTTCCTCTTGGCGGAATTACAATATGGCTAGATTAATCGTTGTAGACAAAAATGTATACTTAAATTTTCAGGGCACAATCAAGGCCATGTCCAGCATGGGGAAAGAACTAGACAAGCTTGTTTACGCATGGGGCGGCCAGGCGAAAAAAAAGACGCCGCAGCGTCTTTTTTTGGGGGCGTGCGGAATTATCCCGCCAGCTTGGCCTTCAGCAGTTCCGTCAGCTGGGCCGGGTCGGCCTTGCCTTTGGATGCCTTCATGGCCTGGCCGATCAGCGCGTTGATGGCCGCTTCCTTGCCGGCGCGGTACTGCTCTACCGATTTGGCGTTGGCCGCCAGCACTGCGTCGACGATGGCTTCCAGGGCGCCCGAGTCCGAAATTTGTCTCAGATCCTTGGCATCGATGATGGTATCGACCAGGTGCTCGTCGTTTGACTTCGCTTCCCACATGCCGGCGAAGACTTCTTTTGCCGCCTTGTTCGAGATCGTGCCGTCGGCGATGCGCTTGAGCATGGCGGCCAGCTGCGCGGCGGAGACGGGCGCTTCGTCCAGGTCCACGCCTTCGCGGTTCAGGGTCGACGACACGTCGCCCATCAGCCAGTTGGCGGCGGCCTTGGCGTTTTCCTTGCCGGCCTTGTCGACGACGGCGACGAAATACGTGGCCATGGCTTTCGATTGCGTCAGCACTAGCGCATCGTATTCTGGCAGCGCGTATTCGCTGATGAAGCGCGCGCGCATGGCGGCCGGCAGTTCCGGCATCGAGGCCTTGACCGTGGCTATCCACTCTGGCGAGATGACCAGCGGCGGCAAGTCAGGGTCCGGGAAATAGCGGTAATCCTGGGCGTCTTCCTTGCTGCGCATTTCGCGCGTTTCCTTGCGGTCCGGGTCGTACAAACGCGTCGCCTGCACGACCTTGCCACCTTCTTCAATCAATTCGATCTGGCGGCGCACTTCGACGTGCACGGCTTCTTCGATGAAGCGGAAGGAGTTCAGGTTCTTGATTTCGCAGCGGGTGCCGAATTCCTTCTGGCCGACGGGGCGCACGGAAACGTTGACGTCGCAGCGGAACGAGCCTTCCTGCATGTTGCCGTCGCACACGCCCAGCCACATGACCAGCGAGTGCAGGGCCTTGGCGTAGGCCACGGCTTCGGCAGCGCTGCGGATTTCCGGTTCCGAGACGATTTCCAGCAGCGGCGTGCCGGCGCGGTTCAAGTCGATGCCGCTCATGCCCGCGTAGTCTTCATGCAGCGATTTGCCGGCGTCTTCTTCCAGGTGGGCACGTGTCAGGTTGACCGTCTTGGTGACGAATTCGCCATCCTTTTCATAGCCGAAGGTCAGCGCGCCGCCGATGACGACGGGGTCTTCGAACTGGCTGATCTGGTAGCCCTTGGGCGAATCCGGATAAAAATAGTTTTTGCGCGCGAAGACCGAGTGCGGCGCGACGGTGGCGCCCACGGCCAGGCCGAAGCGGATAGCGCGGTCGACGGCCTGCTTGTTCATCACCGGCAGCACGCCCGGCAGGGCCAGGTCGACGGGGCTGGCCTGCGTGTTGGCGTCGGCGCCGTACTTGATCGGCGAACCGCTGAAAATTTTGGATTCGGTCGTGAGCTGCACGTGGTTCTCAAGACCGATGACGACTTCCCATTGCATAGTGTTCTCGCTTATTTTTGGTGGCGCCGCCTGGGCGGCGCGAATTTTTTCTTAAATGCCGGCAGGGCTGCGCGTATGCCAGTCCGTCACTTGCTGGAACTGGTGGGCGATGTTCAGCAGTTTGGCTTCGCCAAAATAATTGCCGATGATTTGCAGGCCGACAGGGCGCTTGCCATTCTTGTCTCCCGCGCCGAAACCGCAAGGGATAGCCATGCCGGGCAGGCCGGCCAGGCTGGTTGACAGCGTGTAGATGTCGGCCAGGTAGTTCGCCACCGGGTCGTCCGTCTTGTCGCCCAGGTCCCAGGCGACAGTCGGCGCGACCGGTCCCATGATTACGTCGCAGACGGCGTTCGGGCCATTCAGCACGGCGTCGAAATCCTGTGCGATCAGGCGACGGATCTTTTGCGCCTTCAGGTAGTAGGCGTCGTAGTAGCCGTGGCACAGCACATAGGTGCCGACCATGATGCGGCGCTGCACTTCCGGGCCGAAGCCCTGGGCGCGCGACTTCTTGTACATGTCCTGCAAGTCCTTGTACTCGGTGGCGCGGTGGCCGTAGCGCACGCCGTCGTAACGCGACAGGTTGGACGACGCTTCGGCCGGCGCGATCATGTAGTAGGCGGGAATCGACAGGGCGGTGTTCGGCAGCGAGATGTCGACCAGGGTGGCGCCCAGCTTTTCATATTGCGCCAGTGCGCCGCGCACGGCCGCTTCCACATCCTTGGCCAGGCCCTCGCCGAAATACTCGCGCGGCACGCCGATGCGCAAGCCTGTGAGGGGTTCATCCAGACTGCGTGAAAAATCTTCCGCCACGCCACCCTGTTCCGGCGACAGACTGGTCGAATCGCGTTCGTCGAAGCCGGCCATGGCGGTCAGCAGCAGGGCGCAGTCTTCGGCCGAGCGGGCCATCGGGCCGCCCTGGTCCAGCGACGAGGCAAAGGCAATCATGCCGAAGCGCGAGACGCGGCCATACGTCGGCTTGATGCCGGTGATGCCGCAAAACGCAGCCGGCTGGCGGATCGAGCCGCCCGTGTCGGTGCCGGTGGCCGCCGGCGTCAGGCCGGCAGCAACGGCGGCGGCGGAGCCGCCGGACGAGCCGCCCGGCACGGCGTTGTTGTCCCACGGGTTCTGCACGGCGCCGAAGGCCGAGTTTTCGTTGCCGGAACCCATGGCGAATTCATCGCAGTTGACCTTGCCCAGGGTGACCATGCCGGCCGCCTGGAATTTTTCCACCACGGTGGCGTCAAACGGGCTGGCGTAGTCGGCCAGCATTTTCGAACCGGCCGTCGTGCGCCAGCCTTTGGTGACGAACAAGTCCTTGTGCGCGATCGGCACGCCCGTCAATGGCGTTGCCGTGCCGGCGGCGATGCGCGCATCGGCTTCGGCCGCTTGCGCCAGGGTCAGGGCACGGTCGACGTGCAGGAAGGCGTTCGAGTTGTCCGCTGCGATGCGGTCGAGGAAATGCGTCGCCAGCGCAACGGCGGAAATTTCCTTGTTCTGCAAAAGCGTGGACAGCTGTTTGATGGATTTTGTATGCATGGCGGTTCTATTTTTATATATTCGGCAAGGTTGGGATTCGTGCACTGCGCCGCTCTAGCGCCTGACAGAAGCGTAGCGAGCGGAAGTGAGTTGTGGCCGAGAAGCGGAGCTGTGCTTTAGCACAGTGAGCATCGGAGGCCGCAAATCGCGCCGCGCAGTAGCTTATGTCAGGTGCTAGTTATTCGATCACTTTCGGCACCAGGTACAGGCCATCCTGGACTTTCGGCGCGACGGCCTGATAGGCGTCGCGGCGATTCGTTTCGGTGGCGATGTCCTCGCGCAGGCGCAGGGCGATATTGTCCATGTGGGCGGCCAGCGGGTGGCTCAGTGGGGCCACGCCATCGGTATTGACGGCTTGCATTTGTTCCGCCAGTGCAAAAATCTTGTTCAATTGGGCCAAAGAAGTGACGGCCTGAGCGTCGGCCATTTCGAGTTGTGCCAGGTGGGCGATGCGTTTTACGTCAGATAGTGTCAGGGACATGGCGAATGGCGCGGAGTGCCGCGCATTAGTATTAAGTTGGCGTTTTGATAAAACGCGAGTATTTACTGCTTTTTTGCTCACAAAATCCGAGAAATGCCGCGTAACTCGCGGCTGCAAGAGTCGCACTTTTCCATGGTTTTTGAGCAAATCGCATTCAAATTATAAGGTAGAATGGCGGGTTAATGCGTTGTCGGCGCTGATGGACTGCTGCCGCAGCATAGAAAAGATTGCGCAAGCGCCAAGCGAAACCCGGGAAAATCGCCGTCATGGATTTTCAGGGTGCCTGAAAGCGCCCGCTTTGAAACTCCCCATAAACAGCTTTTGCGCAGCTCGATGCGCTACAGGACACTCATGTTTGGTTTTTTACGCAGGTATATCTCCACCGATCTGGCCATTGACTTGGGCACGGCCAACACTCTTATTTATGTGCGCGGCCTCGGTATCGTCCTGGACGAGCCATCCGTCGTCGCCATCCGCCAGGAAGGCGGTCCGAATGGCAAGAAGACCATTCAGGCAGTCGGCAAGGAAGCCAAGCAGATGCTGGGCAAGGTGCCGGGCAATATCGAAGCGATTCGTCCGATGAAAGATGGTGTGATCGCCGACTTCACCGTCACCGAGCAGATGCTCAAGCAATTCATCCGCATGGTGCACGATTCGAAATTCTTCCGTCCTTCGCCGCGCATCATCATTTGCGTGCCGTGCGGTTCGACCCAGGTCGAGCGCCGCGCCATCCGCGAATCGGCACTGGGCGCCGGCGCCTCGCAAGTGTATCTGATCGAAGAGCCGATGGCAGCGGCCATCGGCGCGGGCCTGCCCGTGTCGGAAGCGACCGGTTCGATGGTGGTCGACATCGGCGGCGGCACCACCGAAGTGGGCATCATCTCGCTGGGCGGCATGGTCTACAAGGGCTCCGTGCGCGTGGGCGGCGACAAGTTCGATGAAGCCATCGTCAACTACATCCGCCGCAACTACGGCATGCTGATCGGCGAACAGACGGCCGAAGCCATCAAGAAGGCCATCGGTTCGGCTTTCCCTGGCTCGGAAGTGAAGGAAATGGAAGTCAAGGGCCGCAACCTGTCCGAAGGCATCCCGCGCTCGTTCACCATCTCCAGCAACGAGATTCTCGAAGCGCTGACCGACCCGCTGAACAACATCGTCTCGGCCGTGAAAAACGCGCTGGAACAGACACCGCCGGAACTGGGTGCCGACATCGCCGAAAAAGGCATGATGCTGACGGGCGGCGGCGCACTGTTGCGCGACCTGGACCGCCTGCTGATGGAGGAAACCGGCCTGCCGGTGCTGGTGGCCGAGGACCCGCTCACCTGCGTGGTGCGTGGTTCCGGGATGGCCCTGGAACGTATGGACAAGCTCGGCTCGATCTTCTCCTACGAATAATCTGACAGAAGGGCCGGAAACCATCTCCGGCCTTTTTTTGGTTTTGGCGCCGGCGTCTGACCGGGGCCTGCACGTTGGCGCACTGCGCCTGGCCTGATTATTGGAAGTCATGGAATACAGTCCTCCGCCACTTTTCAAACAAGGCGCCTCCGCCCGCGTCAAGATGATGGTGTTCGCCGGCATTTCTATCGCCCTGCTGCTGGTCGATTCGCGCATGCACGCGCTGACGGCCGTGCGCCAGGCAGTCGGCACCGTGCTGTATCCGGTGCAGATGGCGGCCCTGGTGCCGCGCGATGTGGCACTCGGTGTCGGCAATTACTTTTCTTCGCTGTCCGCCCTGGAAAAACAGGTGCGCGACCTGAAGCACGAACAGATCGCCTCGGCGCAGATCATGCAACAGGCGCAGCTCAACATCGTTGAAAACAAGCACTTGCGCAAGTTGATGGAAGCGCGCGAGCGCGTTCCCGTCAAGACCATGATGGCCGAAGTGCTGTACGACACGCGCGATTCGGCCGCACGCAAGATCGTGCTGGACCGGGGCATTCAGCATGGCGTTGAACTGGGCCGCCCAGTCATCGACAACCTGGGCGTGGTGGGACAAGTCACGCGCGTGTTCCCGTTCACCTCCGAAGTGACCTTGCTGACGGATGAAGAACAAGCCATTCCCGTGCAGCTGCTGCGCAATGGCGTGCGCAGCGTGGCCATTGGCCGCGGCAAGTCCGGCACCATGGAATTGCGCTTCACGGCCCCCAGCGCGGACATCCAGATCGGCGATATCGTCATTACCTCTGGCCTTGACGGCCTGTACCCGGCCGGCCTGGCAGTGGCGCGCGTGACCCTGGTCGAGCGCAATGCGCATGGCCCGTTCGGCCGCGTCGTGTGCCAGCCGCTGGCCGGTATCGAACGCAACACCCAGCTGCTCATTCTGATGACGTCACCCGAGTTTCCACCGCGCCCTCCGGCTGAAGATATCAAGACGGGCCGCAAGATCGCCGGCAAGATGGCGCCGATCAAGGACCCGGCCAAGGAGCCTGCCGCTGCGCCGGCCACCGCAACGACCGCACCGGCCGCAAAACCGCCTGCCAGCCCCGCGCCGAAGCCGGCGGCCCCTGCCGCCGCACCAGCACCTGCCGGCGTGCCACCGAAGGAGGCGACACGATGAACCGCCCGCATTACATCCTGCTGCCGGTCAGCCCCCTGTTCATCGGTTTTTCCCTGCTGTGCGCTTTTCTGCTGAATCTGCTGCCATGGGGGCAGTTTGTCGGCGTGCCCGATTTCGTCGCCCTGGTGCTGGTTTTCTGGGGCATTCATCAGCCGCGCAAGGTCGGCATCGGCGTGGCGTTCTTCATGGGCCTGATGATGGACGTGCACGACTCGACCCTGCTCGGCGAGAACGCGCTGGCGTATACCTTGTTGTCGTATTTCGCCATCATGATGCACCGCCGCGTGCTGTGGTTCCCCATCCTGACGCAGGCGCTGCACGTGCTGCCGCTGCTGCTGGTGACGCAGGCGCTGCAATTGCTGACGCGTTTGATCGTTTCCGGGCGTTTTCCCGGCTGGCTCTATTTTATCGAGAGCTTCGTCGCCGTCGCCCTGTGGCCCCTCGTCACGTGGATCTTGCTGGCACCGCAGCGCCGCGCCGTGGACCGCGACCATAACCGGCCAATCTGACGAGCGCCTGCCATGACTGAACTTAAGAACACCGAGCGTGAACTGCATTTTTTCCGCATGCGCCTGACCATCCTGGGCGCGCTCGTCTTCGTCTGCTTTTCGCTGCTGCTGGCGCGCTTCATCTGGCTGCAGGTGATCAAGCACGAGGACTACGCGACCAAGGCCGAGGACAACCGCATCGCCGTGGTGCCCATCGTGCCCACGCGCGGCCTGATCCTCGACCGTAACGGCGTGATTTTGGCGCGTAATTACTCGGCCTATACCCTGGAAATCACGCCATCGAAGCTCAGTGTCAGCCTCGATTCGGTGATCGACGACCTGTCGACGCTGGTGCAGATCGACATCAAGGACCGCCGCCGTTTCAAGAAGCTGCTGGAAGAGTCGAAGAACTTCGTCAGCGTGCCGCTGCGCACGCGCCTGACGGACGAGGAAGTGGCGCGCTTCACCGCGCAGCGCTTCCGCTTCCCTGGCGTCGAGGTGCAGGCGCGCTTGTTCCGCCAGTATCCGATGGGCGAGGTGGCATCGCACGTGGTGGGTTTCATCGGCCGCATCAACCGCAGTGAAGCCAAGGCGCTCGATGAGGGCGAGGACGCGGCCAACTACAACGGCACCGACCATATCGGCAAGGAAGGCCTGGAAAAAAGCTATGAAAAGCAGCTGCATGGCACCACCGGCTACGAAGAAGTGGAAGTGTCGGCCGGCGGGCGCGCCATGCGTACCCTGTCGCGCACGGCGCCCACCCCTGGCAATAACTTGATCCTGTCGATCGACATCGAACTGCAAAAAGTGGTCGAGGAGGCGTTCGGTGAATGGCGCGGCGCGGCCGTGGCGATCGACCCGGCCACGGGCGACATCCTCGCTTACGTGTCCAAACCCGGCTACGACCCGAATCTGTTCGTCGACGGCATCGACCAGCAAAGCTGGAACGAGCTCAATACTTCGCTGGACCGGCCGATGGTCAACCGGCCGCTGTCCGGCACCTACGCACCCGGCTCGACCTTCAAGCCCTTCATGGCGCTGGCCGCGCTGGAACTGGGCAAGCGCACGCCGAGCCAGGCGATTTCCGATCCCGGTTTCTTCATCCTCGGTGGCCACACCTTCCGCGACGACAAGGTGGGCGGCCATGGCATGGTGGACATGCACAAGTCCATCGTCGTGTCGTGCAATACCTATTACTATCAACTGGGCCGCGACATGGGCATCGATGCCATTCACGACTTCATGAAGCCGTTCGGTTTCGGCCAGTTGACGGGCATCGACCTGAATAACGAAAAGACGGGCGTGCTGCCGTCGACGGAATGGAAGCGCAAGCGCTTCAAGACGCCGCAACAGAAAAAATGGGTGGGCGGCGACACTATTTCGGTGAGTAACGGCTCTGGCTACAATTCCTACACGCCGCTGCAGATCGCCCACGCGACAGCCAACCTGGCCAACAACGGCGTGGTGATGAAACCGCATCTGGTGAAGATCATCGAAGACGCCACCACGCGCGCGCGCACCCTGACGGTGCCCAAGGAAAGCTACCGCATCGCGCTCAAGCAGGAAAATATCGACACCATCAAGCGCGCCATGGTGGGCGTGACTAGCGAGCAGGGCGGCACGGCCGCGCGCATCTTCGCCGGCGTGCAGTACACGGTGGGTGGCAAGACGGGGACGGCGCAGGTGGTGGGCATCAAGAAAAACGAGAAGTACAATGCCAAGCTGCTGGCCGAACGCCTGCGCGACAACGCCTTGTTTACGGCCTTCGCGCCGGCCGACAAGCCGCGCATCGCGATTGCCATCGTGGTGGAAAACGCGGGCTTTGGCGCCGGCGTGGCCGCGCCGATCGCGCGCAAGGCGCTCGACTACTACCTGCTGGGGAAACGCCCGAGCGACAAGGAAAAGGACACTACCAAGGTGCCCAAGGAAGATGTCGACGAAGTGCGCACCCTGGAAGAAATCACTGACGAGCAGGCTGCCCCGGCGGCACCTGCGAGGTAAAAATGAAACGTTTCTCAGTACGAGAGGCGCTCGCTGTGGCGACGCGCCAGACCCCAAGGCAATAAGGAAGCACATGCCCATTAACGAGAGGCGCTCGCTGTGGCGGCGCGCCAAACCCTATCTGGCGGTGTTCGATCCGCCGCTGATGATCATCATCCTGATGCTGCTCAGTACCAGCCTGCTGACCCTGTATTCGGCCAGCATTGGCATCCCCGGCAAGATCGAGGACCATCTGCGCAACATCCTGCTGTGCTTTTTCGTCATGTGGGTGGCGGCCAATGTCACGCCGCAGATGATGATGCGCATCGCCGTGCCCGCCTATACGGTGTCGGTGATCTTGCTGGTGGCCGTGGCGCTGTTCGGCACCATCAAGCTCGGTGCGCGGCGCTGGCTGCATATCGGCGTGATCGACATCCAGCCGTCCGAATTCCTGAAGATCGCCACGCCGCTGATGCTGGCCTGGTTCTTCCAGCACAATGCGGGCGCCCTGCGCTGGAAATCGTTCCTGATGGCGGCCGTGCTGTTGCTGGCGCCCGTCTACCTGATCGCGCGCCAGCCCGATCTTGGCACGGCACTGCTGGTGGTGGCGGCCGGCTTTACGGTCATCTTCCTGGCCGGCCTGTCGTGGAAGGTGCTGGCCGGCTTGCTGATCACCTTTGTTTCCTGCCTGCCGATCGCCTGGTCGCACTTGCATGATTATCAGCGCGACCGCGTGATGATGCTGATCGATCCGACCAAGGACCCGCTGGGCAAGGGCTTCCACATCATCCAGTCCATCATCGCCATCGGTTCCGGCGGCATGACGGGCAAGGGCTGGACACACGGCACGCAAGCCCACCTGGAGTTTGTTCCGGAACGCACGACCGATTTTATTTTTGCCGTGTATTCCGAAGAATTCGGCCTGGTCGGTAACCTGATCCTGATGCTGATGTATTTGCTGCTGGTGGGACGGGGGCTGATGATCGCCGCCAACGCCCCCAGTTTTTTCACTCGCCTGCTGGCAGGAGCGATTACTATGATTTTCTTTACTTACGCCTTCGTTAACATGGGCATGGTCAGCGGCATCGTGCCGGTGGTCGGTGTTCCCCTTCCATTCCTCAGCTATGGCGGCACCGCGCTGCTGACCCTGGGCGTGGCCACCGGTATCCTGATGAGCATTCAGCGCCACCGCAAGCTGGTGCAGACCTGATGCGCGCGCCTTTCGATACCCTCGCGATGCGCGGGCTGAGCCTGGCGGTCTTGCTGACCCTGGCCGCCTGCGGTACCACGCCGCAAAAGTCCGCATCGACCAACGTGCCGCTGCCATCCGGCGGCAAGGTCAAGGTGCCCGTGCGCCAGGACCCTACCTTGCCGGCATTGCCGGCGGCCGGCTCAGGGCGCGGCGGCTACTACAAGGACGACGGCCCGGGCGACAATCCGCCAGCCAACCTGCGCGACGTGCCCGACGCGGAAGTGCGCAACGAGCCGTATTCTACGCGCTCGAACCGCCCGTATGTCGTATTCGGCAAAACGTATACGCCGATCACCGACAACGAACCATTCACGCAGAAGGGCACGGGCACCTGGTATGGCAAGAAATTCCATGGCCAGCGCACCTCGTCGGGTGAAATCTACGATATGTACAAGATGACGGCGGCCCATCCGACCTTGCCGATTCCATCGTATGCGCGTGTGACGAGCATCGATAGCGGCGAGCAGGTGATCGTGCGCATCAACGACCGCGGTCCGTTCCACGCCACGCGCGTGATCGACGTGTCCTACACGGCGGCGCTGAAACTGGGCTTCCTTCGCAAGGGCAGTCACCAGGTGGTCGTCGAGCGGCTGCTGCCGGCCGATATCGACGCCATCCTCGCAGCCAGGGCGGCACCGAAGCCGGTGCCGTCGGTGGTGGCCAGGTCTATCGATACACCCGTGGAAACGGGCGCCGTGGTGCAGCCGGAAGTGACAGCCGTGGTTGACGCGACCGTCGCCGCGCCCGCGCCTGCCGCGCTGGCCCGCGGCTTTTATCTGCAACTTGGCGCCTATTCACGCGCCGACAATGCGGAGGCGGGCCGCGCGCAACTGGCGCCCTTTGCGCAGACGCTGGGCACGCTGGACGTGGTGCCAGCGGGTCCGTTGTTCCGTTTGTATGGCGGCCCTTTCACCAGCCGCGCCGATGCTGCGCGCGCGGCGGCCAGCTTGCCGGCGTCGGCTGGCGTCAAGCCCATCGTGATCGAACGATGAGTTGCAGCTGTCATTTACAGCTGCGCAGTTCCTGTTCCTCGAACTGCGCGGCGATGCCTGCCAGGCGCGTGCGCGTAGCCGCGTCGAGGTTGCGGAACTGGTAAGCGAACTGCTTGCTGGCGCTGTAGCGCGGCGCGACGCGGGCGCTGTGCAC
This sequence comes from Janthinobacterium sp. UMAB-56, assembly GCF_900095265.1. Classification (GTDB taxonomy): domain Bacteria; phylum Pseudomonadota; class Gammaproteobacteria; order Burkholderiales; family Burkholderiaceae_D; genus Janthinobacterium. Next base: position 35,598 of record NZ_LT607656.1, read on the forward strand.
GCCCTGTTTGTTGAGCGATGCCAGCTGGCTTTGCGCGCTGCTTTCCGACTTGAACACGCCCAGTGAAATGCCCCAGCGCAGCGGGCTGCTTTCGTTCATGATGAAGTAATTCGTCACGCCCAGCTGCTTCAATTCGCCGGCCTTGCGGTCGGCGCCTTCCTTGCTGCCCTGCGGCGGGATGTACACCATATAGCTGGAAATCTCCTGGCCTGCCACGTTGCGGCGCGACTGGCGGTCGCCCAGGTCCAGGGCCTCCACTTGTGCTTCGAAGCGGCGTCCGTCAGCCAGCAGGAAATTGCCTACTTCCGTGCAGGCATACGATGGCGCCGCCGCCGGTATGGCCGTCGCCGGCTTCGCGCCCTCTCCGGCAGCGGGCGCCAGGGCGGGCGCTGTGGCCTGCTCCTGCGTCAGCAAGGTGAGTTTGCCCGCCTGCAGCTGGTTTTTCATGCGCGCCGGTTCGCGCGTCTCGCTACGAAAGCTGCCCAGATAACCCTGGCCGATGGCCAGCACCAGCAGGTTGACGCCGGCCAGCAGCCAGAAGACGAATTTCAGCATACGTGCTTTCCTTGTGTTCCTGTGGCCCCGGCGCGCGCGGCCGCCTGCAGGCCGATCATGACGATATTGTCCACCAGGTGCAGCGGCAGCGCCAGCGCCAGGGCCGGCGCGATGCGCGACGCGGCGCCGCCGGACAGCAGGCAGGCGCTGGCGCCGTGCATGCGCACGGCCCGTTCGATGGCGCCGGCCTGCGCCGCCAGGCAGCCGGAGAGGATGGCGTCGTCCGTGTTGTCGGCAAAGCCGGCAGGCAGCATGGCGTCGCTGGCGATTTGCGGCAGCTGCGCCGTGTTGCGCGCCAGCGAGCTGGCCATCAATCCGAGTCCCGGCAAGATCATCCCGCCGAGGAAAACGCCATCGGCCGTGATGGCGTCGATGGTGGTGGCGGTACCGCAATTGGCGATGATGACGGGCAGGCCAGGGGCCAGCGCCTGCGCGCCGATGGCGGCGGCGAAACGGTCGCAACCCAGTTGCGACGGCACGCGGTAGCCGTTCGTCAGTCCTGCCAGTTGCGGCAGCGAGACAAAGTCATGGGGTGTTACTGGCAGCATGGCGCGCAGGCGCGTGCCGATGACGCTGCCTGCCACGTTCGACAGCAGCGCCTGGTGGATGGCGAGTTTTGCCCACGGCGCGGCCAGGGTGTCGATCTGCGCATGCGTGACGGCGCCGCTGGCCAGCCAGCCGCCGGTGGGGCTGTCGGCGGCCACGAGTGCCCATTTGATGCGCGTGTTACCGGCGTCGATCAGCAGTAGCATGCGCTTACTCCCCGCTCAGGCGCAAGGACACGTCGCCGGACATGATTTCCTGCAAACCGTCATCGGTGCGCAGCAGCAGCCGGCCCAGTTGGTCCACGCCAGCCGCCACGCCTTGCTGCAGCAACTGGCCGTTGTCGAGAATCTTCACGTGCTGGTCCTGCCACGCGTGCAGCGCGTTCCAGCGCTGCGTAAATGGCGCAAAGCCCGTATCGTCGAATTCGGCCAGCACGCCTGCCAGGCGGCTGAGCAGAGCCGCCACCAGGGTATTGCGCTCCATCTGCGCCAGCCAGGGTACGGCCGAGACGCTGCGGCCGATCTGCCGTTCCAGCGCATCGGGCATCAGCAGATTGATGCCGCAGCCGATGACGGCCCACACGCCGTTGCCCTCGGGCGCCTGCTGTGTCTCGACCAGGATGCCGGCCAGTTTATGGCCATCCTTGAGCAGGTCGTTCGGCCACTTCAGTTGTACCGGCACGCCCAGCGCCGTCATGCTTTCGGCCAGCGCCACGCCGACGGCCAGCGGCAGGCCGACCAGCTGATGCAGCGGCCCCTTGAAGTGCCAGGCCAGAGAGAACATCAGGCTGGCGTCCGCCTGCGACACCCACGGCCGCCCGGCACGTCCGCGTCCGGCCGTCTGCTGGCCGGCGATGCGCAGGGTGGGGCCGGCCAGGGTGGCGCAGCGCGCCAGCAGGTCGGCGTTGGTCGATCCCGTTTCGTCGACCACTTCGATGGCCACGTGGGAAGCGCCGGTGGCGCAATGGGCGGCAATGGCCGCGCTGTTCAGGTCGGAGTGCTTCGTCATGGGGTGAGTAAGTTTTTACTGGCTGTCGCCGGATGCCTTGCTGCGCGCCTTGTGCGGCGCGTTGGCGAAGGCCAGGTCGTAGACGGCATTGGGCAGCGCGCGCAGCAGCTTGGCGACGACGCCCATCTGCCACGGGATCACGCGATAGCTGTCGCCGTCGGCGATGGCGCGCGCGGCGCGCACGGCGAATTTTTCGGCCGGCATCAGGAAGGGCATGCGGTAGGCGTTGTGGCGCGTCATCGGCGTGTCGATGTAGCCGGGCGTGATGGTGACGACCTTGACGCCTGCCGGTTTGAGCTCCAGGCGCAGCGATTCGCAGTAGCTGATGACGGCCGCCTTCGAGGCGCTGTAGGCTTCGGCGCCGGGCAGGCCACGGATGCCGGCCACGCTGCCAATGCCCACCAGACGTCCGTTGCCCTGGCTTTTCATGGCGGCGATGAAGGGGGCGAAGGTGGCGACGGTGGCCGTGACGTTGATGGCGATGAGGCGCGCGAAGGCGTCGAGATCTTCCGCGTGTTCGCTCAGGGTGCCGTAGGACACGCCGGCGCTGGCGATGACGACATCGATGCGCCCGGCCTGGGCGATAAAGTGATCTGCGGCGCTTTTCAGGGCGGCGTGGTCGCACACGTCGACGGCGTAGGCGCGGTGGCGTTCAGGGTGGGGCAGGGAGGCGATCAATTGCTGCAGGGTGTCGCCGCGGCGCGCCAGCAAGCCCAGTTGGGCACCCTGACGCGCGTACTGCAGCGCCAGGGCGGCACCCAGTCCGCTGGACGCGCCCGTGATGAAAACGCGTTGCATCAGGCGATGTCCGGGCACGCCAGGGGAGTGGTCATGCTTATTTCTTTTCCGCTTTGGCTTTCGCGACCAGCACGTCCATCACGCTCAAAGCCTGGGCGTTCAGCTGTTCTTCGTTCTTGGCCGACTTGCTGCCTTGATCGGCCTGCGAAGGCGAGGTGATGTAGCGGCCATCGATGGCGATCATGGGCCAGAACGTTACTTTATAGTCCTGCATCATGGCGTCCGCGCGGCGCACGCGGGCCGAGATGCCCATCGAACGGTAGGTGTCGATGAATTTCTGACGGTCCACGCCCTGCTTGGCGACGAAGTCGAAGACGGCATCGTCGGTGTTCAGGCGCATGCGTTCCACGTGCATGGCGTGGAAGACGCTCGTGTGCAGCTTGTCGAGCAGGCCCATGGCTTGCAGCGTGAAGAACAGCCGCTGCTGCGGCGCCACGCTGTCATCGCGCGATACGTGCACGCGCTTGAAGACGATGTTGTCGCCCTGTTTCTTGACCCAGGCCGCCAGTTGCGGTTCAAGCACGTTGCAATGCGGGCAGTAATAGGCGAAGAATTCCGTCACTTCGATTTTCTTGCCCGATTCCGTCGCCTGCGGCGTGGCCAGGGTTTCGTATTCGACGCCATTCTTCGGCTCGGCCGGCGAGGCCGATGCGCCCATGGCGAAGGTGCACAGTGCGGCGGCGAACAGGATTTTCTTCAGAAAACGCATGCTGATTCCTTATTTTTGGTTGCGGACGACGGCGACATCGATGCCGTTTTCAGACAGTTTGGTGCGCGCGCGGTTCATCGCTTCGAGCTGGTTGAACGGCCCGATGCGCACGCGGTGCAGCACGCCGGCGTCGGTGCTGCGGTCGCTGATGGCAGCTTCGAAGCCGAGCAGCGCCAGTTTGCCGCGCGTGCTTTCGGCGTCCGACATGTCATGGAAGGCGCCGGCCTGCAGATAATAAATCCATTTGTCGCTGGCTGCATCGGCCTTGGCCTCTTTCACGTCGGCCTTGGCTTGCGGCGCGGGCGCGGCGGCCGGCGTTTTCGGCGCCGGCTTGTCCTTCAATGTACCGATCAATTCCTGCAGCGCATCCGGCGGCGGTGCCTTCGGCTGCTGCGCGGCTGGCTGCGCCGGCGTGACGATCTCGCGCGGCTCCTTGGAAAAGTCGCGCGCCGCTTCCTTGGCAGCTTCCTTGTTGCCGTACATCGGCTTGTTCGGGTCGGCGATCTGGCCGGCGGTCGGTTCGGCCGATTTGCCGGCCTTGCCCGATTTGTCGGTGAAGGGCGAAGCGCCCTTGGTGATCACCAGGGCGACCACCACGGCGATGCCCAGGCCGATGACCAGGCCGATGATGATGCCGACCAGGGTGTTGCCCTGCTGGCGCCGGGTCGAAGAGAAGCGGGAAGCGCGGGGGGAAGCGTGACTCATTGACGGTTTGACCTTCACGATTACATTTTGTTTGGCGCGGACACGCCGATCAGTGCCAGGCCGTTGCGCAATACCTGGCGCGCGGCGATGACGAGGGCCAGGCGGGCCATCTTGACGGCTTCGTCCTCGACCAGCACTTTCTCGGCGAAGTAGAAGCTGTGCAGATTGGCGGCCAGGTCGCGCAGGTAGAAGGCGACTTGGTGCGGACCCAGTTCGGCTTGTGCGCGCGCCAGCATTTCCGGGTAGGCGGCCAGGGTCGCCAGCAGGGTCGCTTCGGTCGGTGCCGTCAGGGGAGACAAGTCAACGCCGGCGACCGCGCTTGCATCGCCACCCCAGTTTTCCAGGATGCGGCAGATGCGCGCATGCGCGTACTGCACGTAATAGACCGGGTTTTCATCGGTGGTTTTCAGCGCCACGTCGACGTCGAAGACGAATTCCGTGTCGGCCTTGCGCGAGATCAGGAAGAAGCGCACGGCGTCGCGGCCCTTGGCAATGTCGCCGCCGCCCGACCATTCGATCAGGTCGCGCACGGTCACGTAGGAGCCGGCGCGCTTCGAGATTTTCACTTCTTCGCCGTCCTTCATGACGGTGACCATCTTGTGCAGCACGTAGTCTGGGTAGCCTTGCGGGATGCCCATGTCGACCGCCTGCAGGCCGGCGCGCACGCGCGCGATGGTGCCGTGGTGGTCGCTGCCCTGGATATTGATGGCCTGCACGAAGCCGCGCTGCCATTTCACGAGGTGATAGGCCACGTCCGGCACGAAATACGTGTAGCCGCCGTCGGTCTTGCGCATGACGCGGTCCTTGTCGTCGCCGAAGTCGGTGGTGCGCAGCCACAGCGCGCCATCCTGCTCGTAGGTGTGGCCCGCCTTGATCAAGGTTTCGACCGCGCTATTGACCTTGCCGTCTGCATACAGCGACGATTCCAGGTAGTAATTGTCGAACTTCACGCCGAAGGCCTGCAAGTCGATATCCTGCTCGTTGCGCAGGTAGGTGACGGCGAACGGGCGGATCGAATCGATGTCGTCGATGTTGCCATTGGCCGTCGCTGGCAAGCCGTCGCTGGCCGAGACGGTCTTGCCGGCCTTGAAGTCGTTGGCGATATCGGCGATGTAGTCGCCGTTGTAAGCCGGTTCTGGCCATTCGGCGTCGCCCGGCTTGAAGCCGCGCGCGCGCGCCTGCACGGAATTGGCAAGGGTCTGGATCTGCACGCCTGCATCGTTATAGTAGAACTCGCGCGTCACTGCATAGCCTTGCGCGTCGAACAGCGAGGACAGGGCGTCACCCAGGGCCGCCTGGCGCCCGTGGCCCACGTGCAGCGGGCCGGTCGGGTTGGCGGAGACGAATTCCAGGATGACTTGCTTGCCTGCGCCAGCCGTGCTGCGGCCATAGCTGTCGGCCTCGCTCAGGATGGTTTTCACCACGGCTTGCTTGGCGGCGGCGGATACGCGCACGTTGATGAAGCCGGGTCCGGCGATTTCCACTGCCTCGACCAGGCCCTTGCCGGCAGGATTGGCCAGCACGGCTGTGACGATCGTTTGCGCCAGCTCGCGCGGATTTTGTTTCAGCTGCTTGGCCAGTTGCATGGCGATATTGCAGGCGACGTCGCCATGCGATGCGTCGCGTGGTCGCTCGAGCACCACGGTAGGCTCAAGCGAAGTGCCGGCCAAGACGGGAGCGAGGGCGGCCTGGAACAGGGCGATGATTTCTTGTTTCTGTTGGGCGAGCATGAGCAGGATGGCGGTGGAACCGCGTTAAGAATGAATAGAATGAATCAAAAAGCAAAACGGACGGCAAGTACCCAAGCCGCCCAGACTGCGTTAATTATACTGGTTTGCTGCCGGGAACAATACGCTAGCCGGCAGTGTCCCCGTGCTGGCGCGTTTCGCGATATTATCAGGACAGCATGTCCATGTTGGTGCACGAAAACATCAACCTGGCGCATTCTGCTTGTATATATGCAGTTTTTTTCCGCAATTTACATTTATCAGTGCAATCGCTTGGGCCAGAGGGCGCCACAAACGCTACAATCGACCCTTTATTGATGACGCGCGGCCCCGCCTTTGCCACCATGCAGCCCGCCGCGCGCAGCCACACCGGATAATTATGAACAAGCGCCCCACGCTGAAATTGAAAACCAAGCCGGCGCCAGGCCAGGCTCCTGCAGCACCGAAGTTGCGTCCCAGCTACCATCCCGACCTGAAACCGGTCTTGCAGCCAGGTTTCCAACCCGATTTGCGCGCCGATTCGCTGGCGTTTTGCCTGCTGGGCGCGGCCAATGCCGTAGCGCAAGTGCGTACGGGCACGGCCCTGCCGCAGGCGCTGGCCAAGGTGTTTACGCAATCAAACGCCAGTGCGCAGGCGCGCGGCGCCATCCAGGATATTTCTTACCGCACCATGCGCCAGCTGGGCCGCAGCGAAACCCTGGTCGGCCTGATGACGTCGAAGGCGCCCGAGCCGCCGATGCTCGCAGCGTTGCTGTGTTGTGCGCTGTCCTTGATGTCCGCCGAGCCGGGCGAGCAGCCGTACGAAGAATTCACGGTGGTCGACCAGGCCGTCACGGTCGCGACATCGCACCCTGACCTGGCGCACGCCAAGGGCATGGTGAATGCCGTCTTGCGGCGTTTCTTGCGCGAGCGCAAGTCCTTGCTGGAGGCGGCCCTGCAGCAGCCTTTGGCACAATGGAATTATCCGCAGTGGTGGATCGACTCGCTGCGCCTGGCTTATCCCCGCGACTGGCAAGCCATTCTGACGGCCGGCAATGCCGTGCCGCCATTGACCTTGCGCGTGAATCGCCGCAAGAGCACGGTCGAAGCCTACCTGGCCGTGCTGGCCGAGGCGGGCATTGCCGCGCGCCAGGTGGGACCGTTCGCCGTGCGTCTGGACAAGCCGATCGGCGTGGCGCTGATCCCCGGCTTCGAACAGGGCGTCGTCTCCGTGCAAGATGCTGGCGCGCAATTGGCCGCGCCTCTGCTCGATTTGCAGGATGGCATGCGCGTGCTGGATGCCTGTGCGGCGCCCGGCGGCAAGACTTGCCACATCCTCGAGCTGGCCGACGTGCAAGTGACGGCCATCGATGCGGACGCCAAGCGCCTGCCGCGCATCGCGGAAAACCTCGAGCGCCTGGGCCTGGACGCCACGCTGAAGGCGCAGGATGCGCAATCGAGCGCCTGGTGGGACGGCCAGCAGTACGACCGCATCCTGGCCGACGTGCCGTGCACGGCCTCGGGCATCGTGCGCCGCCATCCCGACATCCGCTGGTTGCGCCGCAAGGGCGATGCGTTCCAACTTGCAACACTTTCGTCCAAAATTCTGGACAACCTGTGGCAGATGCTGCGCCCCGATGGTAAATTGCTGTTCGTGACCTGTTCATTGTGGCCGCAAGAGTCCGAGGCACAGGCGGCGGCATTTGCGGTGCGTAATAATGCGACCCGATTGACAGCGCCTGGCCAGCTGTTGCCGACTGGCAGCGTGGAGCAGGACCACGACGGTTTGTTCTATGCGCTATTCCAAAAAAATGCGGCTTGAGCGATTCGTCGAACCTTTTCCTACGGACACTACTGGCACACTTGTGACAACACGACTCTTCCGACTCCTGGCCCTGCTGCTGATGCTGGCATGTACCATGCCACGCGCGCATGCCGCCGATATCGTCGAGATCACCCGTGCCTACATCGAGTCGAACGAAGAAGGCTACAAGCTGGCCGCCAGTTATTCGTTTGATCTTAATCATGACCTGGACGATGCCGTGCAGCATGGCGTGCCGCTGTATTTCACGACGGAGATCGAACTGACCCGGCCACGCTGGTACTGGTTCGATGAAAAAGCCATCGTGGCGCGCCAGACCAGCCGTTTGTATTACAACGTGCTGACGCGGCAATACCATGTATCCGTTGGCGGCAGCGTGCAGCAAAGTTTCCCCACGCTCGACGATGCGCTGTTCCTGATCCGGCGGCCCAGCCGCTGGCTGGTGGCGCCGCGCGGCGCGCTGAAAGTGGGGCAGACGTATAACGTGACCTTGCGCATGGGCATGGACCGCGACTACCTGCCCAAGCCGATACAGGTCAATGCCTTCAATAACAGCGACTGGCGCCTGGCTTCGAATAAAAAAACCTTCTTGTATACGGCGGAGTAGTGAGTCAAGCATTGCGCTATCTGCTGGTGGTGGGCGGCGGCATTGTCAGTATCCTGCTGTTCCTGCTGGCGTCGGCTTCCGACAATTCCGGTTTTTTCGACCGCTATTACACCTGGCTGCTGGGCCTGAACGCTGCCGTGGCCGTGGCCCTGCTGGCGCTGGTGGGCATTTCCCTCGGGCGCCTGTACGCGCGCTACAAGAGCGGCAAGTTCGGCTCCAAGCTGATGACACGTTTGGTGATGCTGTTCGCCGCCGTCGGCATCCTGCCTGGGCTGGTGATTTTCCTTGTCTCTGTGCAATTCGTTTCCCACTCCATCGAATCGTGGTTCAACGTCAAGATCGAAGCGGCGCTGGAATCGGGCATTGAGCTTGGCCGTGCCGGCCTCGACGCGGCCCTGGTCGAACTGGACCACCGGGGTCACAAGGCCGTCGATGAGCTGGGCGCCGACCCGGTGGCCGGTCCGGCCGTGCTGACGAGTTTGCTACGCGTGGAGGGCATGCAAAATGTCATGCTCGTCAGCGGCGACGGCGTGTTGCTGGCCGGCGCCGGGCCGCACAGCGTGGCCGACTTGCCGACGCCGGCCATGCTGGTGAAGGCCGCCACGCCGGACGGCTATGCCTCCGCCGAAGGGGGCCAGGAGTTGCACGACGAGGGCACGGAGTCGGGTGGCGGCGGCTTCCGCGCCGGCACGCCGGCATCGCCGGAAACGGCGCCCAGCCTGCGCCTGCGGGTGCTGGTGGCCGTGCCGGGTCCCTCCGTCTCGCCCCGCTACCTGCAATTGCTGCAAGCGGTGCCGCCCAAGCTGGCGACGAATGGCGAGGTGCTGCGCGCCGCCTACAGCGAATACAAGGAGCGTTTCGTCGCGCGCGTGGGATTGCGCAAGATGTATATGGAAATCCTCACCTTGACCTTGCTGCTGGCCATTTTCGGCGCCATCGGCAGCGCTTTCCTGATCGCGGGCAATCTGGCCCAGCCCTTGCTGCTGCTGGCCGAAGGCACGCGCGCCGTGGCCGAGGGCGACCTGTCGCCGCGCCCCATCGTCGCCACCAAGGATGAGCTGGGTACTTTGACGCAGTCGTTCAACATCATGACGCGCCAGTTGCTCGATGCGCGCACGGCCGTCGAAAGCAACCGCGCCGCGCTGCAAAACGCCAAGGCCCACCTGGAATCGGTGCTGGCGAACATGTCGGCCGGCGTGATGGTGCTCGACGGTGATTTCAAGCTGGTGACCTGCAATGAATCGGTCGAGCGCATCTTGCAGCATTCGGGCATGAGCATGGTCGGCCAGCCGCTGGCAAATATTGCCGGGATGGAGGAATTCGGCGGCGCCATCATCAGCGCCTTCACGGCGCAAAGCGCGCAGTCGGCGTCGGGCCGCAACCAGCAGCGCCTGCACTGGCAGCGCCAGATCGAGATTCCGCGCCGCCTGGGCAGCAGTGCTGACGAGCATGACATCACCTTGCTGGCGCGCGGTTCGCGTCTGCCGCTGGAGTCCGGCAGCGGCTACATCGTCGTGTTCGATGATATTTCCGACGTCATTTCCGCGCAGCGCTCGATCGCCTGGGGCGAGGTGGCGCGCCGCCTGGCGCATGAAATCAAGAACCCGCTCACGCCCATCCAGCTGTCGGCCGAGCGCCTGCAGATGAAGCTTGAAGGCAAGCTGGAGCAACCCGATGCCGACCTGCTCAGCCGCGCCACCACCACCATCGTCAAGCAGGTCGATGCGATGAAGCGCATGGTCGATGACTTCCGCGACTACGCGCGCACGCCGCCGGCCGTGCTCACGCCACTGCGCTTGAACGAGCTGATCGAAGAGATCCTGAACCTGTACCTGCGCGGCGATGACGGCGACATCATCCACCCGCAGCTGGCACCGAATCTGCCGATGGTGATGGGCGATCCGACGCAGTTGCGCCAGGTCATACATAACTTATTGCAGAACGCGCAGGACGCCATGGCGGACTTGCCGCCGGAATCGCCGCATCCGCGGATTGACGTAAGGACGGAAGCAATTCATTATCGCAGTGCGGACGGCGGCGTGAATATCGCCGTGCGGCTGGCCATCAGCGACAATGGCCCCGGTTTCGCGCCAAAAATCCTGGCGCGCGCCTTTGAACCCTACGTCACGTCGAAGGCGCGCGGCACGGGCCTGGGCCTGGCGATGGTCAAGAAAATTATCGATGAACACGGCGGACGCATCGATATCGAGAACCGGGTCGACGGCAATGGCGCTTCGGTTGTCATTTTGCTGTTAAAGTTAGCTCCCGACGCTCCGTCCCAGGAATTCCTGGCGTGAGGGTCTGGTTTAGTATTTAAAACACTAATAAAATCATAGCTGTCCGCCGTGTGCATCTTGTGCGCGACGGCCGGCGAAATGAGGAAGGCAAGACACGAATGGCAAACATACTCGTAGTGGATGATGAAATGGGTATCCGTGAGTTGCTCTCGGAAATTCTGGGCGACGAAGGACATGCTATCCAGCTGGCCGAAAATGCGCAGCAGGCGCGTGAAGCGCGTGCCGCCGGTGCGCCGGATCTGGTATTGCTGGATATCTGGATGCCCGACACAGATGGCGTTACCTTGCTCAAGGAATGGCAGCGCGACGGCTTGCTGACCATGCCGGTGATCATGATGTCTGGCCACGCCACCATCGATACGGCGGTCGAGGCGACGCGTATCGGAGCCATGAACTTCCTGGAAAAGCCGATTGCCCTGCAAAAACTGCTGAAGGCGGTACAGCAAGGCTTGACGCGGGCACAGGAAACCGTGCGCGCGACTAGTGTGGCGCCGCGTCCCGTGGCACCCGTGGTGGCCGAGGAAAGCAGCCATCCCGTCCCCAGCTTTAGCGGCAGCGCACCGCAACAGTTGATGGTACGCCCAGGCATCGCCGTACCGGCGGTGGCCGAAGGCCATGGCTACAACCTGTCGTTCGACTTGCCCCTGCGTGAAGCGCGCGACGCGTTCGAGCGCATGTATTTCGAACACCACCTGGGACGCGAAGGCGGCAGCATGACCCGTGTGGCGGAAAAAACGGGCCTCGAGCGCACCCATTTGTACCGCAAGCTGAAACAGCTGGGCGTCGAACCGGGCAAGCTGGCCAAGAAAAACCTGTGACGGCAGCCGTGCGGCGTCCGACGCCGCTGACCCTGGTCAGCGGTGGACGCGCCGCCGAGCGCGAGGCGGCCATCGCGCAAGCCTTGCCGCCTGGTCAGTTGGCCGCCGTGATTCTCGAGGGCCTTGCTGACGGCAATGCCATCCTGGCCGACCTGGCCGAGCAAGTTTCCCCTTCTCCACCATTTCCATTGCAACTGTTGCGCATCGCGCCCGGTTGCCTGTGCTGCAGCGGCAATCTCGTATTGCGTGTAACATTGAATCGTCTGCTGCGCCATCCACCCGCACACTTGTTCATCAGCCTGGCCGACGCCTCGCACATCGAACAATTGCGCACCTGGCTCACCGCCAGTCCCTATGATGCCCTGCTGGCGCTGCAAGCAGACATAGTGGTTGCCTGAACTTGGTTTCCTGAGTCTTTTTCTGAGTCTATTACGCAGTCGCAGTTTGCATCTCGTTACAACTCTGTTGCCCGCAGGGTGGCATGGCCGCTTGAAATGGCGCCGTGTGAACCCCACCTCTGTTCTGACACCGCAGGAGCTTCTCCTGCTTGAGCGAAGGATGCAAAATGAACCTGATCTATAACAGCGAACAATACAGCGTCGTGGAATTCGGCGTCGACGTCGACCTGGAAGCCCTGCGCTTTGGCGGCTATGAGATCGTCGACAAGGGCGGCAAGCGCGAGACGTTCATTGCCGGAGTCCTTGCCCAGCATTTCCGCCGCGACGTCACGGAACTGATCGCCAGCGAACCCAGCATGGAAGAGATCGATGAATTTTTGGGCAGCTACGATTCCCTCATGAGCCATCCAGTCCTGTTGCACTAATTAGAAAGAACCTTAACAGAACCGTAGCGAGCGGCAGTGAGTTGCGGCCGAGAAGCGGAGCTGTGCGAATGCACGGGGCCGCCGAGGCAGTGAGCATCGGAGGCTGCAAATCGCGCCGCGCAGTAGGTTATGTTAGGGTTCTAGGTATGGTATGGTGGCCGGCTTACCCCGCTGCAAACAGATCATGTGCCAACTTCTCGGAATGAATTGCAATGTCCCTACGGACATTGTCTTTAGTTTTACCGGCTTCGCCATGCGCGGCGGCCATACCGATACCCACCATGACGGCTGGGGCATCGCCTTTTTCGAGGGCGCAGGCGTGCGCCATTTCGTCGACCACCAGGCGGCCATCGCCTCGCCCGTGGCCGAGTTGATCAAACGCTACCCCATCAAGTCGCGCAATGTCATCGCGCATATCCGCAAGGCTACGCAAGGCCAGGTGGCGCTGGAAAACTGCCACCCCTTCGTGCGCGAACTGTGGGGCCGCTACTGGGTCTTTGCCCACAATGGCGATTTGAAGGAATTCCACCCCGTGCTGACGGGCAGTTACCGCCCCGTTGGCTGCACCGACAGTGAGCTGGCGTTCTGCTACTTGCTGCAGGAATTGCACGCGCGCTTTGGCGATGCGCCGCCGGCGTTGCCGCAACTGCATGCCGCCCTGGCGCAGTTGTTGCCCGGCATCGCGGCCCACGGCACTTTCAACATGATGCTGTCGAGCGGCGAGGCGCTGTTTGCCCATTGCTCGACCAGCTTGCACTATCTGGTGCGACAACATCCGTTTCCAACTGCTAAACTCTCCGATGAAGACCTGAGCGTGGACTTTTCCCAGGTGACGACGCCCCAGGACCGCGTGGCCGTGATCGTTACCCAGCCGCTGACGACGAATGAGCAATGGACGGCGTTTGCGCCGGGTGAATTGAAATTATTTGTCGACGGGATGGTGCAAGACACGCCATTGGCCTAATTTGTTGACGACAATACGCTGGATTGCTGCCAAAATATCCACAGCGCGGGCGGATTTCAGCTAAAGTATTGTCAATAGTGAACCTTGATGCGGGCGCGGCGCGGCCGGCGTCACTCGACGTGATTGATGAAGAGTTAATGATCGATATTTCCAGCAACGACATCACCCCGAAACCCTTGCGCGTGCGCGAGTTCTATCTGGGGCGACAGCCTATTCTTGACCGTAATCAAGCCCTGTTTGGCTATGAGTTGCTATTCCGCAACGCCCCGGTCGGCCCCGCCAACATTACCAGCGACCTGTCCGCCACGGCGTCCGTCATCGCCCACGCGTCCCAACTGGGCATGGAAAAGGTCATCGGTGACGCGCTCGGTTTCGTCAACGTCGATGCCGACGTGATCATGAGCGATATATTCGTGTTCCTGCCGCGCGAAAAAGTCGTGCTGGAAATCGTCGAATCGATGCCTGTCACGCCGGAAGTGCGCGCGCGCATTAGCGAGCTGGTGGGCCATGGCTTCACCTTCGCGCTGGAAAACGTCGTGTCCGACACGGCGCAAGTACAGGCGCTGCTGCCGCTGGTGGAATACGTCAAGATGGACATGAGCACGGTCGACCCGAAAGTGCTGGCGGCTCTGGCGCCCCGTTTCAAGCAGGAAAACAAGAAACTGGTGGCGGAAAAAGTCGAGACGCGCGAAGAATTCAAGTCGGGCCTGGACCTGGGCTTCGATTACTTCCAGGGTTATTATTTTGCCAAGCCGGCCATCATGACGGGCAAGAAGCTGTCGCCGTCGCAACTGGCCGTCATGGAACTGATGACACTGGTGACGTCCGACGCCGACAATATGGATATCGAGCGCGCCATCAAGCGCGACGTGTCGCTGGCCCTGAATTTGCTGCGCCTGGTCAATACGCCTGCCGTGGGCGCGCGCCAGCGCATCGATTCGCTGAGCCAGGCCGTGACCGTGCTGGGCCGCCGCCAGTTGCAGCGCTGGCTGCAAATCATGCTGTATGCGGAGCCAAGCAAACGCGGCCATAGCATGACGCCCTTGCTGATGCTGGCCACCACGCGCGGCCGCCTGCTGGAGCTGCTGGCGCATAAACTGCGTCCGAACCATGCCCATTCGGCCGATATCGCCTTTACGGTCGGCATCATGTCGCTGATGGATACCCTGTTCGGCGTGCCGATGTCGGAAATCCTCAGCCAGATCGAAGTGATCGATGAAGTGGCCGAAGCGCTGTTGTCGCGCGAGGGTTTCTACGGCGACCTGCTGCGCCTGGCCGAATGCATCGAGCGCATCGAAGACATGGAAGGCGAGATCGTGCCAACCTTGCGCGACCTGGCCATGTCGCCGGACGACCTGGTGGAGCTGGAAATGGCCGCGTATGAATGGAGTGATAACGTTGTAAGGTATGCGCTGTAGGTCGGATTAGCGCGGCCGTCAGGCCACGCGTAAGCCGACAACATTGTTGCCGCGTTCTTCAAAAACCCTGCACGGCGCCGCCGCGGCAGGGTTTTTTTACGCCGCTACGCCGCTACGCCGCGACGCCGAGCCAGTGCCTGTGCAGCTCGGGATCGGTGCGCAATTCCCACAGGGCCAGCACGACGACGGCGATGCCGACGAGCAGCTCGTTCCACATGGCGATGCGCTGTTCGGCCAGGCGCAGTACCCACGGCGCGGCGGCAACCCAGACGCCCACCAGCAGGTTGACGGCGACGGCCCAGAAATACGTCTTGTACAGGTCGAAGGCGGCCAGGATGGCGATCACCAGGCCCGAGACAAAGGCATTGAGCCTCTGTGGCGAGCCTGCGGGATAGGAAAGCGCCCAAGGCGAGACGAGCAGCCACAGGCCCAGCAACAGGATCACTTGATCTTGCCAGCGTTTCAGTTTGAAATTGCTTGCCATATATCCTCCTTAGCCAGTTAGGGAACGGGCCGGAGCGGGCATGCAGCATGCCGGCCGGCATACTGCGTTAGTGTGCTGCGGCGCGCGAAAAGTTCCGCGCGCCTTTTTACTCTGCTATGACAGGTTGGGAGACAGCCAGCGTTCCACGTCCTCGATGTTGGCGCCACGGCGCTTGGCCATGTCTTCCACCTGGTCCATGCCGACCTTGCCGACGACGAAGTATTTCGACGCCGGGTGGGCAAAATAGAAGCCGGACACGGCCGCGCCGGGGAACATGGCATACGATTCCGTCAGCTGCATGCCGATTTCCTCGGCCTGCATGACTTCGAACATCTCTTTCTTGACGGTATGCTCGGGGCAGGCGGGGTAGCCGGGCGCGGGGCGGATGCCCACGTATTTTTCGCCGATCATGTCGTCATTGCTCAAGTGCTCTTCCGGCACATAGCCCCACAAATCCTTGCGCACGCGTTCGTGCAAGTACTCGGCGAAGGCCTCGGCCAGGCGGTCCGCCAGGGATTTCAACATGATGGACGAGTAATCGTCGTGTGCATCTTCGAAGCGCTTTTCGTACTTTTCGATGCCCAGGCCGGACGTGACGGCAAACATGCCGATGTAATCCTTTACGCCCGATGCCTTCGGCGCAATGAAGTCGGCCAGGCACTGGTTCGGGCGCTGCACGCCGTCGACCACGGGTTTGACACCTTGCTGGCGCATGCCGTAGTAGGTGAACGCCACGGTGCTGCGCGTATCGTCCGTGTACACCTCGATATCGTCGTCATTGACGCTGTTGGCCGGCAGCAAGGATACGACGCCATTGGCCGTCAGCCAGCGCCCGTCGATGAGTTTTTTCAGCAAGGCCTGGCCTTCTGCGTAAACCTTGGTGGCCGCATCACCCACCACTTCATCTGTCAAAATGGCGGGGAAGGGGCCAGCCAGGTCCCAGGTCTGGAAGAACGGGCCCCAGTCGATATAGTTGGCCAGGGTCGCCAGGTCGACATTCTTGAATACGCGGCGGCCGATGAACTTCGGTTTCACGGGCGTGCAGGGGCCGTCGAAGGGCACGATCATCCGGTTGGCGCGCGCTTGCGCCAGCGGCAGGATGGGCAGGGCCTTCTTGTTGGCATGCTGCTCGCGGATGCGGGCGTAATCAAGTTCGATGTCTTCCACGTACTTGTCGCGCTGTTCCGGCGTCAGCAACGATTGCGCCACCGAGACGGAACGCGAAGCGTCCGGCACATAGATCACGGGGCCGTCGTAATTGTGGGCGATTTTCACCGCCGTGTGGGCTCGGCTGGTGGTGGCGCCGCCGATCAGGAGGGGAATCTTGAGCATGCGGAAGTGCTCGTCGCGCTGCATTTCCTTGGCGACATACGCCATTTCTTCCAGCGACGGCGTGATCAGGCCCGACAGGCCGATGATATCCGCGTTTTCCACCTTGGCGCGCGCGAGGATTTCCGAGCATGGCACCATCACGCCCATGTTCACGACTTCGAAGTTATTGCATTGCAGCACCACCGTGACGATATTCTTGCCGATGTCATGCACGTCGCCTTTCACTGTCGCCATGATGATCTTGCCCTTCGGCTTGGCGACGATGCCCGTGCGTTTTTCTTCCAGCAGCTTTTCTTCTTCGATATACGGAATCAAATGGGCCACGGCTTGCTTCATCACGCGCGCCGATTTCACCACTTGCGGCAGGAACATCTTGCCTTGGCCAAACAGGTCGCCAACCACATCCATGCCGGCCATCAACGGGCCCTCGATCACGTGGATGGGACGTCCGCCATTGTGCAGCAGTTCCTGGCGCGCTTCTTCCGTGTCTTCCACGATGAATTGCGTGATGCCGTGCACCAGCGCGTGCGACAGACGCGCTTGTACGGTACCTTCGCGCCAGGCGAGGGTTTGCGCCTCGGCCTTGCCGCCCGCCTTCAGGGTGCCGGCAAATTCGATCATGCGCTCGGTCGAGTCTTCGCGGCGGTTCAGCACCACGTCTTCCACGCGCTCGCGCAATTCCGGGTCCAGGTTGTCGTACACGCCGACCATGCCGGCGTTGACGATGCCCATGGTCATGCCGGCTTTGATGGCGTGGTACAGGAAGACGGTATGGATGGCTTCGCGGGCGGGATCGTTGCCGCGGAAACTGAAGGACACATTCGACACGCCGCCCGAAATCTTCGCGTACGGCAAGTTTTCCTTGATCCAGCGCGTGGCATTGATGAAGTCGACGGCGTAATTGTTGTGCTCTTCGATGCCGGTGGCGACGGCAAAGATGTTCGGATCGAAAATGATGTCTTCCGGCGGGAAGTCCAGCGCATCGATCAACAGGTGATACGCGCGCGCGCAGATCTCGATCTTGCGCTCGAAGGTGTCGGCCTGGCCTTTTTCATCGAAAGCCATGACGATCACGGCAGCGCCATAGCGGCGGCACAGTTTCGCCTGGCGCAGGAATTCTTCCTCGCCTTCCTTCATGGAAATCGAGTTGACGATAGCCTTGCCCTGCACACATTTCAGGCCCGCTTCGATGACCGACCATTTCGACGAGTCGACCATGATGGGCACGCGCGAAATATCGGGTTCCGAGGCGATCAGGTTTAAAAAGCGCGTCATGGCGGCCAGCGAATCGAGCATCGCTTCATCCATGTTGATGTCGATCACTTGCGCGCCGTTTTCCACTTGCTGGCGGGCCACTGACAGCGCCTCGTCGTATTGCTCGTTGAGAATCATGCGCGCGAACGCCTTCGAGCCCGTGACGTTGGTACGCTCGCCCACGTTGACGAACAGCGATTCGTCGTTGACGACGAACGGTTCCAGGCCCGCCAGGCGCAGGTCGTGCGATGGGGCCGGCACGGTGCGCGGCGTGTTCTTCGACAGCAATTCGCCAATGGCGGCGATGTGCTCGGGCGTGGTGCCACAGCAGCCGCCGGCCATGTTCAAAAAGCCCGCGTCGGCAAATTCGCGCAGCAGGGCGGACGTGTCGGCTGGCAACTCGTCGAAACCCGTGTCGCTCATGGGATTGGGCAAGCCCGCGTTCGGGTAGATACACACGTAGGTGTCGGCGATCTTGGCCAGCTCTTCCGCGTACGGGCGCATCAGGGCGGCGCCCAGCGCGCAGTTCAGGCCGATGGTCAGCGGTTTCGCATGGCGCACGGAATTCCAGAAGGCGGGCACGGTCTGGCCCGACAAAATGCGTCCCGAGGCGTCCGTGACGGTGCCGGAAATCATCAAGGGCAGGCGCACGACGTCAGGATTTTGTTCGTAGAACAGGTCGATGGCGTACAGGGCCGCCTTGCAGTTCAAGGTATCGAAAATGGTTTCCACCAGCAGCACGTCGGCGCCGCCTTCCACCAGGCCCTGCGTCTGCTGCAGGTAGGCTGCCACCAGTTGGTCAAAGGTGACGTTGCGCGCGGCCGGGTCGTTGACGTCGGGCGAGATCGATGCCGTCTTCGGCGTGGGACCCAGGGCGCCGGCAACGAAGCGCGGCTTGTCCGGGGTGGAATACTTGTCGCAGGCGGCGCGCGCCAGCTTGGCCGCCTGGACGTTCATTTCATAGGCCAGGTGGGCCATGTGGTAATCGTCCTGCGCGATCGTCGTGGCGCCGAAGGTATTCGTCTCGATCAGATCGGCACCCGCCGCCAGGTAGCGTTCGTGGATTTCCTGGATGATGTGCGGCTGCGTCAGGGTCAGCAGCTCATTGTTGCCCTTGACGAACAGTTCACGCGCGCCGCTGTCGGCCGGTGCAGCGAAATCGATGAAGCGGCCGGCCGGACCGCCACGGTACGCTACTTCGTCGAGCTTGTATTGCTGGATGATCGTGCCCATGGCGCCGTCGAGGATCATGATCCGCTGCGCCAGAATGGCGCGCAAGGTGGCTTCGGTCGGGGACATGGCGGGGATCACGGTATCGTTCATTTCATGCTTTCAATAGGCAAACGGGCGGCGGCGCGGTGACAGGACTTGACGAGGCGGTTGCGGGTCAGCCTGATCAGCGGACGGAGCGTGCCGGCCGGGTAAGGCAGGCAGAAGGTGGCAATCGCCTGATTTCACCGGGTCTAAAATTATACGGCATCAGGCTGCTTTGGTTTTAAGCAAAAGCGGTCGTTCACCCCACGGCAGGCCTACTTGCAACACATCGCCTTCCGCCACGCCGGCTTTTAAAAATGACATTCCTGAAAATCTTACTCAAAACGTTAATTCTTCCGCCAAAGTTGGCAGGAAATTACGGTGTCTAGGCTGTGGAAAAATTTCCACATTATTTTTACCTTGTCAGCCTATTTTTAATGAATTGAATGGCAATGGCTGCAAAGGAAAATAAATTTGATTTTAGTCGATGCAGAGTGAGGGAAATAATGCTCAAAATAAACTTTGCCAAGCAGATATTTTAACTATTATCAAAACCAATTGAATCAAAAGCATTAATAGTTGTCTTTGGGAATCGAATTAACTCATAATGTTGGTTCTCCGAAATTAAATTCTCACTAAAAGTCACCAATATGTCACATCTCTCTCGTGCACTCTGCGGCACAGCGCTGCATCAAGAAGGTAGCCAGCCATGAAAAACCATCTGCTTGTAGCATTGTTTCTCATGCTGGGCCTGTCCGCCTGTGGCGGCGGTGGCGGTGGTGCTGGCGACACCGTGGTGGCGACCACTTCGGGTACGCCCGTGCTGATTCCTGCCGTGACGGCCGTCTCGGCAGCGAATGTTGCAGTGGGTGGCAGCCTGGTGCTGACGGGCACGAATCTGAGCCGCGTGACCGCCTACCAGGTGGCAGGCGTGACGGTTGCCAGCAGCGCGGCCAGCGACACCAGCGTGACCCTGGCCATGCCTGGCGTGCCCGTCACGGGTGCCTTGAGCCTGGTCAGCGCCAGCGGCACGGCGGCCACCAGCTATAACGTCAATGTCTATCTGCCATTGAGCGTGGGCAGCGTCGCGCCGGCGACGGGCGGTGTCGGTTCCAGCGTGACGATTACGGGCGGCGGCATGGGCGCCGTGACGGCGGTGCAGTTTGGCAATGGTGCGGCGGCAACGCCACA
The DNA here is from genome assembly GCF_900095265.1 of Janthinobacterium sp. UMAB-56. Lineage (GTDB taxonomy): Bacteria > Pseudomonadota > Gammaproteobacteria > Burkholderiales > Burkholderiaceae_D > Janthinobacterium. The sequence goes on from NZ_LT607656.1 coordinate 55,889, forward strand.
AAGCCAGACAAGCAGCAGCGTGACGGTAGTAGTGCCTGCGGGCGCGGCGACCGGTGCGCTGACGGTGCGCGGCCCCTACAACGATGTGCTCAGCAGCGACACGTACACGGTCTTGGCGAGCGTGGCGGTGACGTCGATCACCTCGGCCGTCAGCGGCGCGACCTTGTCGGTGACGGTGCAGGGCAGCAATCTCGATCAGGTCAGCTCGGCTTCGGTAGGCAATACCCCTGCGACCATCGTCAGCGCCAGTGCCAGCCAGTTGCTGCTGTCCGCGCCGGCCTCGGCGACGGGCAACGTGATGCTGTCGGCCGCTTCGCGCATCGCCGTGAATGCGGGCACGGTGTCGGCTTTTACGCTGGGCAGCATTGATTTCGCGCAAGTACTGAACTTGAATGCCAGCGACGCGGCCTTGCGCCTGACGCGCGGCAAGCCGGCCGCCGTGCGCGTGTCCGTACTGGCCACGCAGGCGGGCCAGGCCAGCCCTGCCGTGACCTTGCTGGCGACCGCCGCCAATGGCAGCAACCTGGGCAGTATCGCCATGAGCGGCCCATCGGTCTTGCCGACGACGAAGAGCGATTACAGCTTCAGCGGCAATTTCAATGCCGTCCTGCCGTCCAGCTGGATCTTGCCCGGCGTGCGCGTGCGCGTGACGGCCGTGGGCAATGACGGCGTGCAAGTGAGCCAGGAAGCGGCGCCCGTGGTGGCCAGTCTGGCCAGAATTCGTTTGGTGCTCGTGCCCTTGAGTACCGATGATGGCGTGGCGCAATTGCCTGACGCTGAGCTGATCCGTGCTGCGCTGCTGCGCGTGTATCCGTATGCGACGGAAAACATCAGCATCAGCACGCGCGCGGCACTGAGCATGCCAGGCAGCAGCACGGCCGACAGCTGGTGGAGCGATACCCTGGGCAAGCTGGAAAGCAAGCGCGCCATGGAAGACAGCGGCGCCTATTATTATGGTTTCGTGCCGAAAATGTCCTCCACCCGCGCTGCCGGCCTGGCCTATATCAACCAGCGCAGCAGCGGCAACGACTTTACCTCGGCCATCGGCCTGGACGCCAGGTTCAACAGCATCGCATCGGTCGATCCATTCGGCAATGGCTGGCCTGAGTGGTTGACCACGCTTGTGCATGAGCTGGGTCACAACCATTCCTTGCAGCACGTTGCCTGCGGCGGCCCGTCTGGCGCGGCCACCGACTACCCGTATGCGGATGGCAATCTGGGCCCGCAGCCCCTGTATAACAGCGACTATGCAGGCAACATCGGCCAGTTGAGCAAGGCAGTCTATGGCAGCACGCCGATGAAGGACGTGATGAGCTATTGCAGCGGCGCCTGGTTCTCCGACTACAGCTATGCGCGGGTGCAGCAATTCCTGGAAAAACGCAGCACGCAGGTGACGGGCAGCAATGTGCTGGCCGCCAGCCTGTCCGTGGCCGAGAACGGCTATCTGACCATTTCCGGTCGCATCACGCCAAACGGCGTGGCCTTGCGCCCGGCTGTTGCCTCGTCCACACGCGTGGGCGCAGCGGCCAGCGGCAGCGGCCAGGCTTACACCCTGCGGGTCCTGACGGCGTCGGGAGCTACTATCGACTTGCCCTTTGATGCCGTGTCCGTGGCCGACCATGGCGGCAGCGCCATGAGTCACTTCCGCGTCAGCTTCGCCAACCCGGGCGATATCAGCGACGTGGTCGTATTGTCAAATGGTAAGCCATTGAGCAAGCTGGAGCGCTCGGCGCGCCGCAGCAAGGCCGCCAACGATGGCAGCTTTGAGGTGACGCAGAGCGGCGGCAAGCTGGCGCTGGTCTGGGATGGGCAGGCGGAGCCATATGCGGCCGTGCTGCACGTGGCCGCCGATGGCCGCAAGACGCTGGTCGCCAGCGGCTTGACGGGTGGAAATGCCAGCCTCGACGTGAGCGCCTTGCCGGCCGGCGGCCGCTTTGAGGTCAGCCTGTCGTCCTCCATGGGCGCGCGCCTGATGAAGGTGCAGCGCCGCTAGGCAAGGGTTTCGGATGCAAAAAGGGCTTGCCGCGGCAAGCCCTTTTTTATGTGCGCAGGCATTGGTGCAGAAACTGCACAGATCCTGTGTCGGGCGGGGGCTGCTATTGTCACCGTCGCCTGCCTGGAATGGGACTCTATCCACTTGCGTAGCATCCCATGCCCATCCTGAACCTGCGTTTGTCCACCGCGCCCGATGCGCGCCAGGTGGCCTGGGACTATGGCGGCTTGACGCAGCGGTTCCGCGCCGTGCGCAAGGCGCTGCAGCAGCCGTGATCAGTCCCAGCGGCAATTCTCGTAGCGCCGGACGGCAAAATCGGCGAAGGCCCTGACCTTGGGCGACAGCTGGCGAATCAATTGTGCTGCGCCAGTTCTTGCGACGTGGCCGGATGGCCATGGCGGGCCAGGCAGGCGGGCGAGGCGCAGTGCCACGCCGAAGCCATCGTCGATCAGACCGACGACGCGGTCGTTGCAGACGAGGTTGATGTGGATGTGCGGGTAGAGGCGGCTGAAGTCGTGCAGCCAGGAGGCCAGTTCCAGGGTGCCAAAGGCCATCGGCGCATTGATGCGCAGCTTGCCGGACGGCTGCGCCTGGTGCCTGGCGACGGCGCGGTCGGCCGCATCGAGCGCGTCGGGAATGTCGCGGCTGGCCAGATAGTATTCCTGGCCGGCGGCCGTCAGGGCGAAGCGGCGCGTCGTGCGATGGAGCAACTGGGCGCCCAGCTGGTCCAGGGGGCGCTTGCTGCCGGGCTAGTGGGAGTGAGAATTAAACGAAGCGCTTGCCTTCAAGGGGGAATCCCTTGATGAATTCGGCTGCAGGAAGGCGCTTGCCGCCCGGTTTTTGCAGTTCCGTCAGGCGCAGGGAACCATCGCCGCAGGCCACCACGATGCCGTGCTGGGCGTCGGCCGCCAGCACCTGGCCCGGCGCTTCCTTGCTGTCCGCTTCGAGTACCTCGGCGGCCCAGATCTTGATGGTGGTGCCATCAACCTGGCCACAGGCGCCGGGAAACGGATTGAAGGCGCGGATTTTGAGGCCCAGTTCCAGCGCCGGCAGGCTGAAATCGAGCGCCGCTTCTTCCTTGGCGATCTTTGCCGCGTAGCTGACGCCCGCTTCCGGCTGAGGCACGGCTTCGAGCGGCTGCTGCTGCATCTTGCGTAGTGTCTCGACGATCATCTTGCCACCCAGGGTGGCCAGCTTGTCGTGCAGGGTGGCGGTGGAATCGCCCGCTTCGATGGGCGTGCGCTCGATGGCCAGCATGGGGCCCGTATCGAGGCCTTCTTCCATCTGCATGATGGTCACGCCTGTTTCATCGTCACCGGCTTCGATGGCGCGGTGGATGGGCGCTGCGCCACGCCAGCGCGGCAGCAATGAACCGTGGATATTGATGCAGGGTTTGAGGTCGAGCGTGCTGCGCGGCAAAATCAAGCCGTAGGCCGCCACCACCATCACGTCGTAGTCCGTTGCCAGCAGGCGTTCGTGGGCCGCTGTTGCCTCGGCGGCGCGCTGCGGGTCCTTGCTGTCCATGCGCAGCGACAAGGGCTGCAGCACCTCGATGCCGTGCTGCAGTGCATATTGCTTGACGGCCGAGGCGTGCATCTGCATGCCGCGTCCGGCCGGGCGGTCGGGCTGGGTCAGTACCAGCGCAATCTCGAAGCCCGCTTCGTGCAAGTCTTTCAGGGCCGTGGCGGCGAATTCAGGCGTGCCTGCGAAGATCACTTTCATATGCTTCCTTGACGTGAGGTGCGCAGGCCTGCGCCGGAGGCGCCAGGCTGGCATGGTGTGACGGTCAGTCTATCAGCAGTTTTGAAAAGCAGCTGATATGGTGTGCTTAGAAACGGCGATTTTGCGCGCGCAAGCTCGCTTCGCGCTCGAGACCACGGACTTCCTTGATCATCTTGGTCTTGATACGGTTGCGTTTGAGTGGCGACAGGTATTCGACGAATACCTTGCCCAGCAGATGATCCATCTCATGCTGGATGCAGACGGCCAGCAAGCCATCGGCTTCCAGCTCGAACTGCTTGCCATGGCGGTCCAGGGAGCGCACCTTGATGCGGGCCGGACGCTCGACGCCATCGTAGACGCCAGGCACGGACAAGCAGCCTTCATCGTAGACCTGCTTTTCTTCGCTGGCCCAGGTGATTTCCGGGTTGATGAACACTTGCAGCTGGTTTTTCTCTTCGGTGGTGTCGATCACCATCATCTGGATATGCTCGTCCACTTGCGACGCGGCCAGGCCGACGCCTGGGGCCTCGTACATGGTTTCGGCCATGTCGTCGATCAGGGTTTGCAGGCGCGCGTCAAATTCGGTGACAGGCTTGGCGATCGTGTGCAGGCGCGGATCGGGGTAACGCAGGATATTTAATATGGACATACGGATTCGACTGGTTAAGGTGGGCGCCGGTGCGCCTGATTATTCATGCCTGGGCCATGCGGACGATGGCAGGGCTATTTTATGTTGGGTACGCTACGCTTGGGCACCTATGGCGCAACGGCGCGGCAGATGCGTTTGCCAGTGCGTCGATTAGTCTGATGCAAAGGGAAATTTTATCACAGACGCCCATGTTCCTGTGCGTGACGGGCCGTTTTGCACGGCCATTGCATGCTTCCTTGCGCGCGTCGGTATCGCCTGCGCGCCATCGCGCCTAACATGGGATGGCACAGTACACAGTGAGGTTGTCATGCATGCAATTACCACGACGGCAGACACGGCGACGGAACTGGCAGGCTGGCTGCGCCTGCAGCATTTGCCCGGCGTAGGGCCGGTGGCGGCGCGCGCCTTGCTGGCCCGCTTCGGCTTGCCGCCGCACATTTTCGCCACGCCGTTCGAGGCCTTGCGCGAAGTGGTGTCGGCCAGCGTGGCGCGCGCCATTATGCAGCCGCCCAAGCCGCTGGCCAACAGCCAGCTGGACCTTACCCTGCAGTGGCTGCAGCGGCCCGGCAATGCCGTGCTGACCCTGGCCGATGCCGCATATCCGCCCCTGCTACTGGAAATCGCCGATCCGCCGCTCTTGTTATATGTGCGGGGGCGGGCGGAACTGCTGTCGCGTCCCGGCCTGGCCATCATCGGCAGCCGCAATGCCAGTGCGCAAGGCATGCAGAATGCGGCCGCTTTCGCACAAGCGCTCAGCATGGCGGGCTTGAGCATCATTTCCGGGCTGGCGCTGGGCATCGACACGCACGCGCACGAGGGCGGCTTGCGCGGCGCGGGCGCCACCATCGCCGTGATCGGCACGGGCGCCGATCTGGTGTATCCACGCCGCAACCTTGCGCTGGCGCAAAGAATCGCCGAGCAAGGCTGCATCGTCAGCGAGTATGCGCTGGGCTTGCCGGCCATGCCCGGTAACTTTCCACGTCGCAACCGCTTGATCAGCGGCCTGGCGCGCGGCGTGCTGGTGATCGAGGCGGCCGCGCAATCGGGTTCCCTGATCACGGCGCGCCTGGCCGGCGAGCAGGGGCGCGACGTGTATGCCTTGCCCGGCTCCATCCATTCGACCTTGGCCAAGGGTTGCCATGCGCTCATCAAGCAGGGCGCCAAGCTGGTCGAGTCGGCCGACGACGTGCTGCAGGAGCTGCAATGGCTGGGTGGCGCGCCCATGCTGCCGCCCGTGGTGGAAGACGAGACGCCGCTGCTGGCCGCGCTGGGCCACGATCCTCTCGATGCCGATACCCTGGCCGCGCGCAGCGGCCTGGCCATGGGCACGCTGATGGGCGAATTGCTGGCGCTGGAGCTGGCGGGCCGGGTGGGGCGCTTGCCGGGAGGACTGTTTCAACGCTGCAAATGACAGCTTGTCACTTGTGTGGCGGCCTTGCCGCACGGGGGCGCTTTGTCCGTGCACACCCTTGTGTCGCAGCGAACTTAGCTGATAGAGTAGAGCCATGTTCGATATCCTGGTGTACCTCTACGAGACTTACTATCGCCCCGATGCCTGCCCCGAGCCGGCAGTCCTGGCGCGCAAACTGTCGGCCGTCGGTTTCGACGACGTGGAGATTTCCGAAGCGCTCGTCTGGCTGACGGATTTGAACGCCATGGCCGGCGTCGAGCAAATTCTGACGGCCAGTTCCACGGGCACGCGCTTCTACGTGCAGCAGGAAAGCGAGGTGCTGGGCGCGGCCGCCATCGGTTTCATCCAGTTCCTGGAAAGCGCCAAGGTGCTCTCGCCGCTGCAGCGCGAAATCGTCATCGAACGGGCGCTGGCGCTCGACGAGGCCCCCGTTTCGCTGGGCAAGCTGAAAGTCATCGTGCTGATGCTGCTGTGGAGCCAGGGCAAGGAACCGGATGCCCTGATGTTCGACGACTTATTTGTCGACGATGAAGACCTGCCTCCCCGCCTGCTACACTAATATAGAGCGCTGGCTGGCTGCCACTGCAGCCGTTGGCCCGATCCTGGCGCCGCTGCCGCGCCATCCCCTTTAATATGTACTGCACCCGCGCGCACGCTAGCCCAATGTGTTTGCGCCTGCGCATTCTTGCTTGCAGATAACTTGCCGAATTCTTCAATAGGCGCTTATCATTGGCCGCTTGACAAGACCACAAGTCACCAGGCCTTGCGCAGACAAAAGCGTCGGCGCCTGGCAATGCACTGTATGATGCGCATGCTGAAACTATCCTAGAGCATTTTTCGAGACTAAAAAATATGACAAAAACCCTCATCATCGCCGAGAAGCCTTCTGTCGCGAACGATATCGCGAAGACGCTTGGCGGCTTCACCAAGCACGATGAGTACTTTGAATCGGATGAATACGTCCTGTCGTCGGCGGTTGGCCACTTGCTGGAGATTGCCGTACCGGAAGAATTCGACGTGAAGCGCGGCAAATGGAGTTTCGCGCACTTGCCGATGATTCCACCGTATTTCGCGCTGAACCCGATCGCCAAGACGGAAGCGCGCCTCAAAGTATTAAACAAGCTGATCAAACGTAAAGATGTAAGCACCCTCATTAACGCATGCGATGCGGGGCGCGAAGGCGAGCTGATTTTCCGCCTCATCGCGCAAAACGCGAAAGCCAAGCAACCGGTCAAGCGCCTGTGGCTGCAGTCGATGACGCCGGGCGCCATCCGCGACGGTTTCTCGCACCTGCGCAGCGACGAAGAAATGCTGCCGCTGGCGGATGCGGCCCGCTGCCGCTCGGAAGCCGATTGGTTGATCGGTATCAATGGCACGCGTGCCATGACGGCCTTTAATTCGAAAGAGGGCGGTTTTTATTTGACCACCGTCGGCCGCGTGCAAACGCCAACTTTGTCCATCGTGGTCGAACGCGAAGACAAGATCAAGAAATTCGTGCCGCGCGACTTCTGGGAAGTGCGCGCCGAATTCGTCTGCGCGGCCGGTATCTATGAAGGCCGCTGGCTCGACACGAAGTTCAAGAAGGACGAGAACGATCCCGAGAAGCGCGCCGAGCGCCTGTGGAGCAAGACGGCTGCCGACTCGATCGCCACCGCCTGCCGCGGCCGTCAAGGCATCGTCACGGAAGAATCGAAGCCGACCACCTCGATGGCGCCTGGCCTGTTCGACCTGACCAGCTTGCAGCGCGAAGCAAACTCGCGTTTCGGCTTCTCGGCCAAGAACACCCTGGGCCTGGCCCAGGCGCTGTACGAAAAGCACAAGGTGCTGACGTATCCGCGTACCGATTCGCGCCACTTGCCGGAAGACTACATGCCGACCGTGCTGCAGGCGCTGGAAACGGTCAAGGACAACAGCAACTACCACCAGTTTGCCAAGCAGATCATCGACAAGGGCTGGGTCAAGCCGAACAAGCGCATCTTCGACAATACCAAGATCTCGGATCACTTCGCGATCATCCCGACGACGATCGCGCCGAAAAACCTGTCCGAGCCGGAACAGAAGTTGTACGACCTCGTCACGCGCCGCTTCATGGCCGTGTTCTTCCCGCCTGCGGAATTCCAGGTCACCACGCGCTACACGGAAGTGTCCGGCCATCAGTTCAAGACTGAAGGCAAGGTCATGACCAATCCGGGCTGGCTGGCCATCTACGGCAAGGAAGCGTCGACGGACGCCGACAAGGAAAGCAATGGCAACGGCAACCTGGTGCCAGTCGCCAAGGGCGAGAACGTGCAGACGGAAAGCGTCAACGCCAACGGCCTGGTCACCAAGCCGCCTGCGCGCTTCACGGAGGCGACCTTGCTGTCGGCCATGGAAGGCGCTGGCAAGCTGATCGACGACGACGAGCTGCGCGATGCGATGGCCGGCAAGGGCCTCGGCACGCCAGCCACACGCGCGGCCACCATCGAGGGCTTGCTGACGGAGCGCTATTTGATCCGCGAAGGCCGCGAATTGATTCCGACGGCCAAGGCGTCGCAGCTGATGACTTTGCTCAAGGGCCTGGGCGTCAATGAATTGACGGCGCCAGAGTTGACGGGCGAGTGGGAATACAAGCTGTCGCAGATGGAAAAAGGCAAGATTTCGCGCGAAGAATTCATGCGTGAAATTGCGCAGATGACGCAAATCATCGTCAAGCGCGCCAAGGAATACGACAACGACACGATTCCCGGCGACTACGCCACCCTGGCAACGCCATGCCCGAATTGTGGCGGCGTGGTGAAGGAAAACTATCGCCGTTTCGCCTGCACCAAGTGCGAATTCTCGATGAGCAAGACGCCGGGTTCGCGCCAGTTCGAAATCGCCGAAGTGGAGCAATTGCTGAAGGAGCGCACCATCGGCCCGCTGCAAGGCTTCCGCTCGAAGATGGGGCGTCCGTTCGCCGCCATCTTGCGCATCGTGCGCGATGAAGAGATCAAGAATTCCAAGCTGGAATTCGATTTCGGCCAGAACGACGAGAGCGAAGATGGCGAAGGCGTCGACTTCACGGGCCAGACGCCCGTCGGCCCTTGCCCCAAGTGCAACGCCGGCGTGTATGAAATGGGCCTGGCCTATGTGTGCGAGCACAGCGTGGCCAAGCCGAAGACCTGCGATTTCCGCAGCGGACGCATCATCTTGCAGCAGGAAATCTTGCCGGAACAAATGGCGAAACTGCTCAACGATGGCAAGACGGACTTGTTGCCGGGCTTTGTTTCGCAGCGTACCCGTCGCCCGTTCAAGGCCTTCCTCGTGCGCGGCAAGGATGGCAAGGTGAGCTTCGAGTTTGAAGAGCGCAAGGCCAAGCCGGGCGCCAAGACGGTAGCCAAGACGAAGGCGGCAGCGACCGAGGTCGAAGGAGAAGAGGGCGCGGCGCCGGCGAAGAAAACGGCCGTCAAGAAAGCGGCAGCCGTCAAAAAGGCGCCGGTCAAGAAGGCGACGGCCGTGAAAAAGCCGGCCGCCAAGAAGGCGCCGGCGAAGAAAGCGGCAGCGGCGGAGTAGTCCGGCGCCAAGCAGAAAAAAGCCAGGGATCGCTCCCTGGCTTTTTTACATCCGATGTGACCGGGTGCTAGCCTGGTGCTTAGTCCAGGTAGTCGGAATACTCGCGCTGTGCGTAGTTCTGCAGGTTGGCCCACGGTTGCGCCTTGCTGACGCTCGGCTGCAGCTTGACGTCGACCCGGCGATAGAAGGTATTGGCGCGGTCGCCGCTTTCGATAATCAAGGGAATCTGCTTTTGCTCATCCCACAAGATGCGCTGGAACACGCCCTTCTTTTCCACTTCGCGCCAGCGTGCGCCCGTCACGTTCGATGCCTGTTTCGATAAAGGCATGGCGGCCACCAGCTTCGGGTCCAGCAGATAAAAACTGTTTTCCCAGGAACCGTCGAAATTGACGTTTTCGTACTCGGCCTTGGGAATCGACACGACGATCTTGTCATGTGCGTCGATGTATTCCACGCGCACGGTATTTTTTTCCAGCGTCACATGGCGGGGAATCAGCACGGGATTGAAGTGTTTGTGTTCATGCTGCGTGGCCGCTGTCGAGGTTTTCAACGCGACCTTCTTGTTCTCGCCATGGCTGTGGCCAGCATGCGCGTCCGTCGATGGCGCCAGCACGCGCTCGACCCACACGTGGCCGGGGCGGCGCAGCATCTTTTCTTCGTAGCGGCTCTCGCGCGTCACGCCTTCCGGCGTCAGCACGCGGCTGTAATAGGTGATGCCCAGGTCCAGGTCGACGGGCGCGGGAGGCGTGGCAGGAGCGGCCTGGGCGCTGGCGGCAAAGCCGGCGGCCAGGAGGATGGCGATCAGGGACGATTTCATGGTGTTGCCTTTACGTGCAGAGGGGCGGAGGGCATTGCCGTCCGCCCCGGTGGGGTTACCGCGTTGATGTGGATCAGAAGCCGAAGGCCGCCTTCAGCAAGTCAAACACCTTGGTGTTGTCCAGGGTGCCCTTGAAGGTCTTGGCGCCGGCGCCCGTGGCCAGCAGCTTGACGTCGCCGCCGCCGTGGGTTTCACTGGCCAGGCGCACGCCTGTTTCTTGCAGGTAGTTGTCTTTCAGGGCCGTGGCACTGTCGACGTTGCTGCGCAGGTCAGGGCGATTCGGGCCATTGCCGAACACCAGGGTGGTGTAGGTATTGCCATCGGCATCCTTGCTTGGCTGGTTATCCTTGTAGCCGCGATTGATGTCGAGGATAGGATTGCCACGCTTGCCATAACCGTTGAAGGCCAGCGTGTGGTCATGGTCGGCCGTGACGACGATCAGGGTATTTTCCAGCTTCGGATCGGTTTCCTTGATCTTGCCGATGGCAGCCTTGATGGCGTCGTCGAAAGCGATGGTATCGGTCAGCGCGCGCTTGGCGTTGATACCGTGCAAGGCGTGGTCGATGCGGCCGCCTTCGACCATCAGGAAGTAGCCGTTCGCATTTTTCGACAGCAAGTCGATGGCTTTCAGCGTCATTTCCGACAGGCTAGGCTGGGTCGCGCCTTCGCCCAGTGGCGGCGTGGCCGTGCGGTCCAGTTCATATTGCAGGTGGCTGCGGGTGCTGTACAGGCCGATGAACTTCTTGCCGCTCGGCGCTGCCGCCATTTCATCTTTCGTCGCGGCCACGGTGTAGCCCTTGGCGGCAAATTCCGTCAGCAGGTTGCGGCCATCGGCGCGGCCATACTTGTTGCTTGCCGACCAAGGCGTGAAGTGGTTGCGGCCGCCACCCATCAGCACGTCGACGCCATCGCCCAGGGCCGCGTTGTAGCCCGCGCCGCCTGGCGCCGTTTGCGCGGCGATCGCGTATTGCGCATTGCGGTTGCAGATGTGCGAGAAAGTCGTCGCCGGCGTGGCGTGGGTCAGTTCCGTGGTGGTGATGGCACCCACGGCCTTGCCCTTGGCTTTCGCCAGTTCCAGGATGGTCGGCACGCTCTTGCCGCCGGCCGGGCAGTTGTCCACGCCCAGGTTGCCGTTGGCGTCGCGGCCCGGTTCCGTGGCGACGGTGTCCTGCGCCATCGAGATGACTTCATTGTTCATCTTGACGCCGGTCATGTAGGCAGCCATCGATGGTGCGCTGTCCGTCGTTTGCGCATCGTTCGAGAACGTCTTGATGCGCGCCGTGCGCTCCAGCGTGTCCATGGTCAGGCTGCCATCTTCCTTGTACTGGTAGATGCGCGCCGCCGTCACGACGGAGGGGCCCATGCCGTCGCCGAGGAAGAAGATGACGTTCTTGGCGTCGGCGGCGTAGGCGCTGGCAACGCTGGCGGCCACGAGCGTGGTCAGCAAGGAGAGTTTCAGGGCCGATTTCAGTGCGGCGGGTTTCGATGCAAGTTTCATGTGCTTGTCCAGTTCTTGTCTCTTGTGGATTACAGACCGCCGGCGGTCTTGACCAGGCCGAATACTTTGGTGTTGTCGATGGTGCCCAGGAAGGTTTCCGAACCCTTGCCGATGGCGCCCAGGAAGACGTCGGTGCCGCCATGGGTTTCATTGCCGGCCGTGGTGCGGATTACCGCTTCCTGGTGGTAGGTGTTGGCGCTGGTGACGGTTTCATCGAGGCTGGCCATGGCAGCGCGACTCGATTGGGTACGGTTTTCGCCATTGCCGAAGCCGATGATCGAATACGGTGCGCCGTCCAGGTCTTTCTCGACCGCGCCGGTGACGTAGTTCTTCACCACGCCCAGCACGCCAGGGTTGCCTGCAGCCGTCTTGCCCGTGCGCTTGGCGTAGCCGTTCAGCACCAGGGTGTGGTCATGGTCGGCCGTGACGACGATCAGGGTATTGGCCAGGGTCGGATCGGTCAGCTTGGCTTTCTCGATGGCGGCCTTGATGGCGTTATCGAACGCGACGGTATCTTGCAGCGCTTTCTTGGCCGTGGTTTCGTGCAGTGCATGGTCGATGCGACCGCCTTCGACCATCAGGAAATAACCCTTCTTGTTCTTGGCCAGGACGTCCATGGCCTTGGTGGTCATTTCCGCCAGGCTAGGTTCCTTGGCTGCATCGCGGTCCAGGTCATAGCTCATGTGGCTGGAAGTGAACACGCCGAACAGGCGGTCCGTCTTGGCCGCATCGACGGCCTTGAAGTCGGCGCCCGTGTTGGCCACCGTGTAGCTCTTCGCTTTCAGTTCGGCCAGCAGGTCGCGGCCGTCGGAACGCTTGCCGCCATCCTTGAACGGTTTGAAGAATTGCGCGCCGCCACCGAGGACCACGTCCAGGCCGGTGGTGCCCAGCGCGCTGTTGTAACCCGTGCCGCCTGGTACCAGGGCCGCAGCGATATCGTTTTCCAGGTCGCGGTGGCAGATGTGCGCATAGGTCGTGGCCGGCGTGGCGTGCGTCACGCGCGCCGTGCTGACGACGCCAGCGGCAAAGCCCTTGGCCTTGGCCAGTTCCAGCAAGGTGGTGGCGGGCGTGCCGTTGCCGGTGCCGCATTTGTTGACCAGTTTGTTGCCGTTCGCATCCGTGCCCGGATCGATGGCGACCGTGTTGGCCGACATCGAGATGACTTCATTGTTCATCTTCACGCCGGTCATGTAGGCGGCCATCGATGGCGCGCTGTCCGTCACTTGCGCGTCGTTCGAGAACGTTTTGACGAAGGCCGTTTCCGGCAGCGTGTCCATGGTCAGCGCACCCTCTTCGCCCACCGAGTAGATGCGTGCGGCCGTCATGGTGGTCAGGCCCATGCCATCGCCGAGGAAGAAGATGACGTTTTTCGGTGGTGCTTCGGGCGCCACGTCTTCTTTTTTGGCGTCGCTGCCGCAGGCGGCCAGCATCAGGGTGATGGCGACGCTGCAGCCAGCGACGGAAATTTTTCTGCGTGTCATGTGGTTCATCCGGCTAGGTTTGAAAGAGCTAGCAAGATAACAATCCAATGTGACACCCTCATGACGCTGTGACATGTTTTGCGACGGCGCCATGCCTTTGCCGGTGGTGTGGCTTTCGCGCACGTCCTCGCTGGAAAAATACACCGTGGCGTGCTTGCCGGCGTTTGATGGCAGCGATGATTCCATCAAGGATTGCATCGAATCAAGCAACAAACTATTGCGCTTTATCGGGTTTTTCTACCGAATAAAGCAACGTAAGATGCAGTCATTCCAATCATTTTGTGAAGGCACATCATGTTCTCCAAATCTATCAGCAGCGTTCTTGTCTCCACCCTGTTTGCCGCCGGCGCCGCCTCGGCCGCCGCCAGCGCCCCCTTGACCCTGGAAGTATTCAATCCGGGCGAAGCGGCTATTTTCCCGGTCGCTTCCGTGCTGGTCGCTGGCAAGCATGACGCCGTGCTGATCGATGCGCAGTTTTCGCGCGCGGAAGCGCAAAAGCTGGTGGAGAAGATCCGCGCCAGCGGCAAGAAACTGACGACCGTCTATATCAGCCACAGCGATCCCGATTTTTACTTTGGCCTCGACGTGATCAAGGCTGCTTTCCCGCAGGCGAAAATCGTCGCCACTTCGGCAACCGTCGCGGAAATCCGCCGCAAGGCTGACGCCAAGGTCGCCTACTGGGGCCCGATCCTGAAAGATAATGCGCCGCACAGCATCGTCATTCCCGAAGCGTTGAAGGGCAAGCGCATCACCCTGGAAGGCCAGTCGCTGGACATCGCCGGCCCGACGCCAGCGCGCACCTATGTGTGGATTCCGTCGATCAAGGCCGTCGTCGGCGGCGTGGTGCTGTTTGGCAACTTGCACGTCTGGACGGCCGATACGCAAAGCCTGCAATCGCGCCAGGACTGGCTCAAGACACTGGACGGCATCGCCGCCCTGAAACCTGTCACTGTCGTGCCCGGCCACTTCAAGGTCGGTTCCAGCATGACGCCGGACAGCATCGCTTTTACGCGCGACTATCTGGTGACGTTTGAAGCGGAGACGGCCAAGGCCGCCAATTCAGCGGCCCTGATCGAAGCCATGAAAACGCGCTATCCGAAGCTGGGCCTCGATGGCGCCCTGGAGACGAGCGCCAAGGTGGCCAAAGGTGAAATGCAATGGTAAGCGGCAACAGGCAGGTCGCCATGCCCACACTGCACTACATTTTCGACCCGCTGTGCGGCTGGTGCTACGGCGCCGCGCCGCTGGTCGAGGCGGCGCGCGCCGTGCCCGGCCTGGCGGTGGCGTTTCACGGCGGCGGCATGATGACGGGCAGCAATCGCCGCCAGATCACGCCTGAATGGCGCGGCTATGTGCTGCCGCATGACCGGCGCATCGAGCAATTGTCCGGCCAGCCCTTCGGCGACGCCTACGTGAATGGCTTGCTGAACGATACCACGGCCATGATGGATTCCGAACCGCCGATCACGGCCATCCTGGCCGCGCAAGCATTGGCTGGCAAGGGCCTGGACATGCTGCAGCGCGTGCAGCGCGCCCATTACGTGGACGGCTTGCGCATTGCCGACCTGCCCGTGCTGCTGGCGCTGGCGCAAGAACTGGACATGGATGGGGCGGCATTCCAGGCCGGGTATGCGCGGCAGGCGGGCGTTGCGACGCAGCAGCACATCGATGCCAGCCGTGCCTTGCTGGCGCAGGTGGGCGGGCAGGGCTTTCCCACGTTCGTGCTCGACGATGGCAACGGCAAGCTGTCCGTGATCGATATCGGCGGCTTCCTGGGCCAGCCGGCGAAGTTGCAGGCACAGCTGGGTGGCGTGTGCGATGCCCGTGGTTGCGCATTGTAAATATCTATCGACTCGATAAAATCAATTGTCTTTTCCTTTGTTGTTGACCTCGTTACACTAGTACCATCAGTCAACAACGAAGGAAAAGCAGCCATGAGCCAACAGCCGCCACTCAGTACCGCTTCGGGCATTCCCGTCGCCGACAACCAGAATTCCATCAGCGCCGGCCCCCGTGGCCCCTTGCTGTTGCAAGACTTTCACCTGATCGAAAAACTCCAGCATTTCAATCGCGAGCGTATCCCTGAGCGCGTGGTGCACGCAAAAGGCTCTGGCGCCTATGGCACTTTTACCGTCACGCACGACATCTCGCCTTACACCAAGGCCAGGCTGTTCAGTGAAGTGGGCAAGCAGACGGCGACCTTCGCCCGTTTCTCCACCGTGGGGGGCGAACGCGGCAGTGCCGATACTGAACGCGACCCGCGCGGCTTCGCCGTGCGCTTCTATACGGAAGAAGGCAATTGGGATTTGGTCGGCAACAATACGCCGATGTTCTTCATCAAGGACCCGATCAAGTTTCCCGATTTTATCCACACGCAAAAACGCGATCCGCAAAGCAATCTGAAATCGGCCGAAATGATGTTCGACTTCTGGAGCCATGCGCCAGAAAGCCTGCACCAGGTCACCATGCTGTTCTCGGACCGCGGCACGCCGGATGGCTACCGCCACATGGATGGCTTCGGCAGCCATACGTATAGCTTGATCAATGCCGATGGCCAGCGCGTGTACGTGAAATGGCATTTCAAGACACGCCAGGGCATCAAGAATTTGCCTGCCGCAGAAGCGGGCCGCCTGGCCGGTGCCGATCCCGACTACGCCCAGCGCGACCTGTTCGGCGCGATCGAACGCGGCGATTTCCCGCAGTGGGAAGTCAAGCTGCAGGTGGCGACGCAGGAGCAATTGGATGCATGGGAACAGCGCACGGGCTGGAACCCGTTCGACCTGACGAAAGTGTGGCCGCATGCCGACTTCCCGCTGCTGCCTGTGGGTATTTTTGAGCTGAACCGCAACCCCGACAATTACCACGCGGAAGTCGAACAGGCGGCGTTTTCGCCGGCCAACGCCGTGCCGGGCATGGGCTATTCGCCGGACAAGATGCTGCAAGGCCGCTTGTTCGCCTACCACGACGCCCAACTGTACCGGGTCGGCACCAACCACCAGCACTTGCCCGTGAATGCGGCCCGCTGTCCCTTCCATCACCAGCAGCGCGACGGTGGCATGGCCATCAACAATGGCGGTGCGGCGCCCAACTATGCGAACGTGTCGGCGGCAGGCAGCGCGCCGCAGGGGCTGGGCCACGGCGAGGGCGCACTGGCGCTCGATGGCGGCGCGGCGCGCTACGACGGGCGCGGCATGGAAGATGACTTTACGCAGGCCGGCAATCTGTTCCGCCTGATGTCCGACCAGGCGAAGCAGAACCTGTTCGACAACCTGGCGGGTCCCTTGAGCCAGGTGCGGCCGGAAACCCTGCAGCGTCAGCTGAGCCACTTCGACCGGGCCGATGCCGCGTATGGCGCCGGTGTGAGGGCCGCCCTGCAGGCGCGTGGCGTGACCCTGTAAGCGTGTATCGCAGGCGGAACAGCCTAGTTCCGCCTGTTGTTGATACAGCACAAATTAGAGCTTGATACTAAATATTGCCGTATGGACATATTTGCCGCCCATGCGTAGACTTGTCGGTCTGATGATCGCGCCGTCGTCCTGACGGCGTCCTGACTAGAAAGTCTTGCAATATGAATATGGCGAAGCTGTCGGTGCATGGGGACGACCCCACGCTCAAATCCATCCTCGAAGTCTTGCCCACCGATCCGGAACGGCAATGGCGCAAGGGCGAGGCGAAGGGCGCGAGTCGCGTGCATCTCGACTCCGGCTTCGAAGTGCTGATCGCGCAGGCAGCCAAATCGCAAGTGTTGCCCTCGCGCATACGCAGCTACCTGGCTGAATGCCGCTCGCGCGGCGTCACGTTCAGCATGCCGCGCATCGTGGCCGAACTGCAACTGGAATTGAATGGCGACGATACGCTCGATGCGCCGCTCGACCTCTCCCTGGCTGACATGCAGCACTTGACGGAAATGGGCATCAGCCTGAGCTTGGTGACGCGTTCCGCCGTGGCGCTGATGAGCGCCTGACACCTATGGCCACCTGCCCGGGGTGGCCATTTTTTTGTCATGGTTCGGCGATATCGACGGTGACCATATTGTCGTCAGGCTTGCGGTCGATCAGCTTGTTGTCGGGATCGATGCCCGCCTTGCCGGGCCGGCTGCTGACGATGACGGTATAGCTCGCTTCGCGCGCCGTCATGCGCAGGCGTTCGCGCAGCAGCGGATGGCCATTCGCGTCGTCGACGCCGATCTCTATCCAATCGTGCAGGGGCGCGTCGTGTTCCTCGCCCTGTTCGCCGGCCGTCAATTTGCTCGCCTGTACCTTGAGGCTGACGGCGTATTTTCCATCGCTGCGTTTCGTGGCCGTGGCCGACAGGGCGCGGTTGTCGAACAGCACGATTTTCTCGAACAAGTCGTCGATCAGGTAAGCCTGCTCGGGCGGCGTGACCAGGCGCAAGCCCTGGACCAGGGCCGTCACGCTGGCATACGGCGGGCCTTTCTGGCCATGAGTCTTGAGCAGCTCGCGCAGCACGCCGTTGACCTTGTCTTCACCGATGATGTCTTGCAGCAAGTACATGGCCAGGCTGCCCTTGTGGTAGTGGATGTAGGCCTGGTTTTCATTCTCGGCCAGCGGCAATTCCTTCTTGCGCTCTTCGCTGCGTCCCATCAGGTATTGATTCAGGTCATAGCGCAGGAAGCGGCGCATCTTCGCCGGTCCTGCGGTTTTTTTCATCACCATCAGGGCCGAATATTCGGCCAGGGTTTCGCTGAGCACGGTCGCGCCGCGCGTGTTGCCGCCCACCAATTGATGCGCCCACCACTGGTGCGCCACTTCATGCGCCGTGACGTAGAACGGATAATCGATGTCCTTTGGATTCTTGTCGTCCACCCTGGCGATGAAGCCCAGCCCTTCCGAGTATGGAATCGTGTTCGGGAATGCTTGCGCAAACGTGGCGTAGCGGGGGAACTCGACGATGCGCAGCACCTTGTGCTGGTAGGGGCCGAAGTTCTTCGTGTAGTAATCGAGCGCTTCCTTGCTGCCGCGCACGAAACGCTCAAGGTTGTATTCATGGCCAGGATGGTAATACACGTCGATGGCCACGTCTTGCCAGCGTTCGTGCCTGACGGCGTAGCGGGCCGACTGGAACGCATAAAAATTCAGGATCGGCTGCTCCATCGTGTAATGGAAGTAATGGCGGCCCTTGGCGATCCAGTCGTTGTCCAGCATGCCCGGCGCGATGGCCGTCTGGCCATCGATGGTGCTGACGGTGGCGTCAAAGTTGATGCGGTCGGCGTCGTTGCTGACGTAATTGTCGGCCAGTCCCCGTGCATCGTCGCGCGGCAAGGCCCGTTCGCGCGCAGGCAAGCCGTGTTTCTTGCGGTCGCGCGGGTCCGTCAATTCCTGGCGTGGCTGGTAGCCGATGTGCGGCAGCACGCTATTCGTGAAGAAGGTGCCGTTGGCGACCACGGGCGTGTCCTGGCCCAGGCCGAAGATGCCGCGCGGCGCATAGCGGACGTCGAAATCGAGGCCCAGGGTGGCGCCCGGCGCCAGCGGCGCGGCCAGGCGGTAGCTGTAAAAACCCAGCTTGCCGTCATCGAGGCCGGGATGCACGCGCGCATCAAAACGCAGCCGCATGGTGGAAGTGGGGTCTTGCTGCACAAAAATGTGGCTGATCGGCAGGCTGGTCTTGTTTTGCAGCAGATAGCGGCCCGTGATGGTGACGCTGCGCTGCGCCGGGTAGATGGCCACGTCGAGTTTCACGTCGGTGATTCTCGGCTGCGGCGTGGCGGCAAACTTGCGGTACTGGCGCTCGACACTGGCGCGGTCTGCATCGCGGGCAAATTCGGACTTGTAATCGTTGGCCACATGAAAGACGTAGAACAGCACGGCGCCGGCACCGAGGAAAATCAGGGCGCCGCCGGCAAAGCTGGCCAGTACGCCTTGCGTCAGGCCGTGTCGCGCCAGGCGCAGGCGGATGCGCCAGCTGTCCTGCGCGCCGCGCGGCCAGAACAGCAGCGACAGCACCGTCAGCATGACGGCCGCGCCGCTCCAGTACAGCAAGTACCAGCGCTCGCGCAACAGATAGTGGCCGGCGCCGTTCATGGCCGAATACACGAAGTCCGGCGTGTTGCCGTACAGCAGCAGCGGGTCGCCCAGGCCCAGCGAGGAAAAGCTGATGCTGGCGATGTGGTACAGAATCATGGCGAAATACGCCAGGTACTTGTGATTGATCAACACCTGCAAAAAGATGGCGAGTACGGCGACCAGCGCATAGGAAGGCAGGTGCGACAGGAACAGCGATTCCACGTACAGACCGGGGTCCAGGCGGTAATAGCCCTTGAAGACCTGGATCGACATGCCGCACAGCATGATGACCAGGCTCAGCAAGGCTTGCAGGCCGACCAGCGCAAACAGCTTCGACAGCAAGGGCAGCCAGTTCGGCACGGGCAGGGCGTCGAGCATCAGATGGGTGCCTGCCTCGCGTTCGCGCCACACCAGCTCGCCCGCATAAAAGGTGGTAATGATCAGCATGAACAGGGCGAACGAGGCGCTGACCATGTCCAGCACTTTTTCCGTCACCGGATAGGTATTCGTGCCATAGAGGGAGCCCATGTCCAGCGCGCCCGCATACATGGTCAGCACGCCGGCCAGCACGATGACGACAAAATAGATGTTCTTGATGGTTTCGCGCAAGTTCAGCCAGCTCATCTTGACGAGCAGGGCGGCCAGGTTGCGCTGCGCGAAGTCCGGTGTTTCCTGCGTGGACAGCGAGGCGTTCGACAGGCGTAGCGGGACGTCGCCCTCGCTGCGGCGCTTGCTGGTGCCCGCGTCCGTGGTGGCGTGAAACTGGAAGCGCCAGTAGCCGAGCAGCAAGGCCACCAGGGCGAAGCCGGACCAGATGGCCCGGTTCAGCAGGTACACGCCTTCCAAAGTCACCAGGCGCGTGTTGCGCTCGGCATTCGGCCAGTATTCCGTCAGGCGTATCAGCGCCGTGGTACCGAAGGGGTCGATCAGGGCGGCCAGGGTCTTGTAGTCGAGGTCGCGCGCCAGCGACGGGGCCACCAGGTAGCCGATCAGCATGACCACCGAGCTGATGTACACAGGCAGCATGCGCCGCGTCAGGGCCGCGATGACGAAGAAAATGGCGCCGAAGATGAACAGGTTCGGCAGCAGGGTAAACACATACGGCATCAGGTAGGCCAGCGCGCGTTGCGGTCCCAGCCGTTCCGGATCGATGCCGGGCAGCCAGGCGCCCAGCCAGGCACCGATCACGATGCTGGAAAACACCACGGCCAGCACCAGATAGGCGCCGAGGAAGCGGCCAAATACATACTGGTATTTTTTGATCGGCGCGCTGAAGAAGAAATGCTGCATGCCGTATTCGAAATCCTGCTGCACCGAGCGGCCCATCATGGCGGCCACCACCACGGCGCCGAAGCAGCCCAGCAGGCTGCACGTAAAGGCCAGCGAGCGCGGTGCGTTGATCAGGAACTTGCCGCCGAAACTGATGCTCGCTTCCTTGAAGACGCCGCCGGCGGCAGCCATCCACAGCATGGCCAGCGCCAAAAACATGGCGAAATACACCCAGGTGGACAGCAGCTTGAGCCGCTGTCGCGCTTCAAAGCGGGCGATGGCAAACATGGCCGTCCCCTCAGTCGCACTGCGGGGCGACGCGGTGGCGCCCCGCAATGGTGGCGAAATACAGGTCTTCCAGGTCGCCGATGGCTTCCTCGAAGCCATCGCCCGGGTCGTCGTCGCTGTAGACGTGGATCAGGGTGCGGCCTGACAGCAGGCGCGTGGAAATGACGGCGTGGCGCTGCTGGAAGCTGGCCAGTTCCTTCTTCTCGACAAAGCGCGCCCAGATCTTGCAGCTGACCTCGTCGATGAGTTCCTGGGTCTTGCCGCACAGCAGCAAATGGCCCTTGTTGATGATGGCCATGTTGGCGCACAGGTCGGCCACGTCGGAGACGATGTGGGTCGACAGGATTACCGTCTTGTCTTCGCCTATGTCGGACAGCAGATTATGGAAGCGCACGCGCTCCTGCGGGTCGAGGCCGGCCGTCGGCTCGTCGACGATGATCAGTTTCGGGTCGCCCAGCAGGGCTTGCGCGATGCCGAAGCGCTGGCGCATGCCGCCGGAAAAACCGCCCAGGCGCTGGTGGCGCACGTCGAACAGATTGGTTTGCTGCAACAGGCCATCGACGACCTCGCGCCGGCGCGCCCGCTGCGACAGTCCTTTCAAGGTGGCGAAGTGGTCAAGCAGCTCGTAGGCAGTCACTTTCGGGTACAGGCCGAAGTCTTGCGGCAGGTAGCCCAGCATGCGCCGGATCTCGTCCTTGTCGTCGAGCACGTCGTAGTCGCCGAAGAAGATGGAGCCGGAATCGCATTCCTGCAAGGTGGCCAGGGTGCGCATCAGGGTCGACTTGCCGGCGCCATTCGGGCCCAGCAAGCCAAACATCCCGGGCGGTATTGTCAGCGATACCTTATCCAGCGCCACCACGCCATTCGCGTAGGTTTTCGACAATTTGCGGATCTGCAATTCCATACAACTCCTAACTCATGCGTTGCCGCCCGATGCTACAGGGCTACTCTATGCTGGCATTGTATTGAATTTAAGACGTACTGGGCAGCTGCATGCGATACACGGCATTTTCGCGTGGCCAGAGTGCAGATGGGCGGGGTGGGCGGCGCGCCCGTATTGGTCTTCTGTGGGGGCTTGTTTTGCCCCGCTGGCGCGCCGCATGACAATCAATTACGGAACAGGACCGATTCCCGGTTAAACCACCAGCGGCACAGCATCAGCAGGGCGCCGGCGATCACCGTGGTCGAGGCCAGGATGACGCCGAACATGCGGTAATCCATGGTGCCCTTGACCAGTTCCTTCATGGCCAGCGAAACGTTGGTCAGCGGCACCATGGCCCAGATCCAGTTCAGTTCGACGCCGGGCAGCATGGCCGCCACCGTGGGCAGGATGACGAACAGCATCAATGGCGTGATCATGCCGGCCGCTTCCTTGTAGCTTTTCGCATAGATCGAGATCGACAGCAGCAGCGAGGCAAAGATGGCGGCCGTCGGCACCAGCATCAGGGTCACCATGGCCAGGTCGGGCAAGCCAATGCTGCGCACCATGACGGCCATATTGCCCTCGAGCGAGCTGCCGAAGATGGCCAGCAGGGCGCCCATGCTGCCCACCATCAGCACGGCCGAGGTCATGCCGACGGTAAACAGCACGAGGAATTTGGCCAGCACGATGGCGCTGCGCGGCACGGGCGCCAGCAGCAGGGTTTCCAGGGTGCCCCGCTCCTTTTCGCCCGCGCCCAGGTCGATGGCCGGATACATGGCCGCCGTCAGGCACACCATCAGCAGCAAATAGGGCAGCATGCCGCCGACGATGGCGCCCATTTGCTCGCGCTCGTTGGCCGTCGACTGCTTGTCGAGCACGATGGGGTGCAGGGCAAAGGCCAGTTGGGCCGGGCTCAGGTTCAGGGCCGACAGCGCCCCTTCGCGCAAGCTGGCGTTATACGCCTCGACAATCTCGCGCACCCGCTGCTGGGTCACGTCGACTGTGCTGGCGCTGTTGTAATGCAAGGTGACCTTGGCTTGCTGTTGTTGTTTCAGCGCCTCTTCAAACTGGGGCGGAATGACGACGGCGAACTTGATGGTGTCGTCGCCGATGGCGCGGCGGATGTCGGCCTCGCTGGCAAGCGCTACTTCGCGCAGGTTGTGCTGCTGGGCAAAAAGCACGCTCAAGCCCGGCGAATGGTCCTTGCCAAACAGCGCGTAGCGCATTTCCGCCGTCTTGGCATTCTTGAACATATTGTTCGAGACGTAGGCGAAGCCGCCAAAGATCAGCGGCATGGCAAAGATGGGGATGAGGATGGTGAAGATCAGCGTCTTGCGGTCGCGCGTGAGTTCCAGCAACTCTTTCAAATAAATGGTCCACATGGTTCAAGCTCCCTGGTTGATGACGCTGACAAAGGCATCGTACAAGTCCGCGCTACCGCCCAGGTGGCGCAGTTCCTGGACCGTACCATGGAAGGCGGTGGTGCCGCGGTTGATGATGCAGACGCGGTCGCACAGCTTTTCCACCTCGTGCAGGTGGTGCGTGGAAAAGATCAGCGGCACGCGCAGCGCCTTGTAGCTGGCGATGAAGTCGAGCAGGATCTTGGCCGACATCACGTCCAGGCCCGTCGTCGGCTCGTCGAGGATCACCACTTGCGGCTCGTGCACGACGGTGCGGGCGATCGCGCACTTCTGTTTCATGCCCGTCGACAACTGATCGGCCCGCTTGCCGCCGTACTCCTCCATTTGCAGCAGGGAAAACAGCTCGTCGCAGCGGCGTTTCAGCTTGTCAGCCGGCATGCCATGCAGGCGGCCAAAGTATTCCACGTTCTCGCGCGCCGTCAGGCGGCCGTACAGCCCCGTCGAGCCGGACAGGAAGCCGATGCTCTGGCGCGCCGCCAAAGGCTGGCGCAGTACATCGACGCCGTTGACGAGGGCGCTGCCAGCGTCCGCTTGCAAGGCCGTCGACAGCAGGCGCAGGGTGGTGGTCTTGCCGGCGCCATTCGGACCCAGCAAGCCCAGCACCTCACCGGGGGCGCAGCTGAAACTGACGTCGCGCACGGCGTGGAACCAGCCCGCGTGTTCGCGCGGATCGCTGACGTGCACGACCTTGCCCTTGTGGGGCGGCATGCGGAAACGTTTTGCCAGGTGTTTGACCTCTATCATGTGTTTCATCCATTCAACGGTGAAGAACGAGAGTAGCATGCAAAAAATGTAACTTGCAACATGGAAATATCGTTTGGTCTATTGAAAAAAACAGCATCTTCATGCAAGCTGGCCTGGTGGGCGCCGGCGGACGGCGCGGGAGAGTGCAATGCAAACGATCGATCAGGCGATGCAGGACAAGGTACTGGCCGTGGCCCGTGCCGGCATGACCAGTGCCGAAGCCATCGGTTTCTTCCGCGTCAGCCTGGGGCTGTACTACCTGGCCGGTCTGATGACGGAGGAAACGCTCGATTTCAAGCAGATCGACGCGCAGTACAACCGTTTTATTTATCACTCGATAGGTGGCGGGCACAGCATTGCCAGCCTGCTGCAATTCATGAGCGGCGAGAAAGTCTTGCGCGTATTGCAATCCGAGCGTTTTCTCGCCGCGTTTGCCCAGCATTGCCCGGACATCCCCGTCGACAGCATCTCTTTCCTGGTTTCACTCAACCTGGGCGTGGCGAAAAGCCTGTCCGGCCTGGACGCCGTTGGGCCCGTGGTGGACTGGATCGAGCAGGAAAAAGCGCGCACAAGTCAATAAAGCCCCGTTCACCTTGCGCGCTGCGTGGGGACGGCTGGCCCTGATCGTCCTATAATTCATGTTTTCCCTTACATGAATAGCCACGATGACCGCGAACCGCCATTTTGACCCCCTGGATCGTTTGATTGTTGGCGCCGACAAGGCCCTGCGTGTCATCGCGGGCGTTGCTGCGGCCTCGCGCCCCACGCCGGCCGCGCATGCGCCCGATGCGAAACTGAGCCCGGCCGAGCAGCGCCATAGCGCCGGCTTGATGCGCGTCAACCATGTGGGCGAAGTGTGCGCGCAAGCCCTGTACAACTCGCAGGCGCGCTATGCGCACAGCCCGGCCATCCGCGCCCAGTTTGACGAAGCAGGACGCGAAGAGGAAGATCATCTGGCCTGGACGGCGCAGCGCCTGACGGAGCTGGGCTCGCGTCTGAGTCTGCTCAATCCCCTGTGGTATGCGGGCTCCTTTGCGCTCGGCACCATCGCCGCGCGCATGGGCGACGGCCGCAGCCTGGGGTTTGTCGTGGAAACGGAGCGCCAGGTGGAAGCGCACCTGGCCAGCCACTTGCAGGAATTGCCGCAGCAGGACGCCAAGTCGCGCGCCATCGTCAAGCAGATGGCCATCGATGAAGTGGAGCATGGCGCCGCCGCCCAGCGCCTGGGCGCCATCGATACCCCGGCACCCGTGAAGGCGCTGATGGGGTTGATGGGTAAAGTGATGACAAAAACGGCTTACTATATTTAGACGCAGAAAAGAGCTGGGGTCAGACCCCAGTTTTCTGCTGCATCCAAGCAAATTGTGCCGATTATTCCTCGATGATCTCGAAGGAATGCGTGATTTCCGCGGTTTTCGCCAGCATGATCGACGCCGAGCAATATTTGTCATGCGACAAGGCCACGGCTCGTTCCACGGCCGTCGGTTTCAGGGCTTTGCCCCGCACCGTGAAGTGGAAGTGGATCTTGGTAAATACTTTCGGATCGGTGTCGGCGCGCTCGGCCTTCAGGGTCACCTCGCAGCCTTTGACGTCTTCGCGTCCCCGCTTCAGGATCAGCACCACGTCATAGGCGGTGCAGCCGCCCGTGCCCAGCAAGACCATTTCCATGGGGCGTGGCGCCAGGTTGTGGCCGCCGCCATCGGGCGCGCCATCCATGCTCACCAGGTGGCCGGAACCGGTTTCTGCCCGAAAACTCATGCCCGACGGGCCATTCCAGCTGACTTTGCATTCCATCGTACTCTCCGAAAATTGTAAGCGTTTTGTATTGTAATAGAGGAATGCCTGTCCATGTGCCGCCCGCCGGCCCGCAGCCGGTCTGCATCGTGGCTTGACGCGGCAAGGCAAAGCCGCTTATACTTGTCGGCTTTCCGTTCGCTCAGGAAAAGTAAATAAGGCAGAGTCCGCACAGCAATATCCGCGGAACCACCATTTGAGCGTGTAATCTATTAGGAAGTCAACATGAAAACATTTTCCGCTAAAGGACATGAAGTCCAGCGCGATTGGTTCGTGGTTGACGCGACGGACAAAGTCCTCGGACGTGTTGCCAGCGAAGTGGCACTCCG
The DNA here is from genome assembly GCF_900095265.1 of Janthinobacterium sp. UMAB-56. Taxonomy (GTDB): domain Bacteria; phylum Pseudomonadota; class Gammaproteobacteria; order Burkholderiales; family Burkholderiaceae_D; genus Janthinobacterium. Next base: position 81,781 of record NZ_LT607656.1, read on the forward strand.
ACTGCGCGGCAAACACAAACCAGAATTTACTCCTCACGTCGATACCGGCGACTTTATCGTCGTCATCAACGCAGGCAAACTGCGTGTGACCGGTACCAAAGCTACTGAGAAAATTTACTACCGTCACTCTGGCTATCCAGGCGGCATCTACGAAACCAACTTCCAGAAAATGCAACAGCGTTTTCCAGGTCGCGCGCTTGAGAAAGCGGTCAAGGGCATGTTGCCTAAAGGCCCACTCGGCTACGCAATGATCAAGAAGCTGAAAGTGTACGCGGAAGGTTCCCATCCGCACGCTGCTCAGCAACCTAAAGCACTTGTTCTCTAAGGAACTGACATGATCGGTAATTACAATTATGGAACCGGCCGTCGCAAAAGTGCAGTGGCTCGGGTTTTTATCAAAGTTGGCACAGGCTTGATCGTTGTTAACGGCAAACCAGCAAACGAATACTTTTCGCGCGAAACTGGTCTGATGGTCATCCGTCAACCACTGGAACTGACCGGCAATGTCGAGCGTTTCGACATCAAAGTCAACGTCCATGGCGGCGGTGAGTCCGGCCAGGCTGGTGCAGTTCGTCACGGCATCACCCGCGCTCTGATCGACTACGATGCAGCGTTGAAACCGGAACTGGCGAAAGCCGGCTTCGTGACCCGCGATGCACGTGAAGTCGAGCGTAAAAAAGTTGGTCTGCGCAAAGCACGTCGCGCAAAGCAATTCTCGAAGCGTTAATTTCTACGCTACAGCACCTTCCGAGGTGCTGGTCGAAAAGCCGCTGGACTTCGGTCCCGCGGCTTTTTTGCATTTCAGCGCGATGCGCCGTTGCGCTGTAAAATACGCGGAAAACCCCTATGGGTAGTGTTTCCCCTCATCTTTATGCAATCTATACACAAGGAAAGAACATGATCAAAGTTGGCATCGTCGGCGGCACTGGATACACGGGCGTGGAATTGCTGCGCTTGCTGGCTACCCATCCAGATGTCGAGTTGGCGGCGATTACCTCGCGCAAGGAAGATGGCTTGCCCGTTGCTGACATGTATCCTTCCCTGCGCGGCCACGTGAGCCTGGCGTTTTCCTCGCCGGACAAGGCGAATCTGGAGCAGTGCGACGTGGTCTTCTTTGCCACCCCGCATGGTGTTGCCATGGCGCAAGCGCCAGCCCTGCTGGCCGCCGGCGTGAAAGTCATCGACCTGGCCGCCGACTTCCGCCTGAAAGACCAGGCCAAGTTCGAGCAGTGGTACAAGATTCCCCACACGGCGCCCGAGCTGATCGAGCAAGCCGTGTACGGCTTGCCTGAACTGAACCGCGAAGACATCAAGCAAGCCAAGCTGATCGCCAACCCTGGTTGCTACCCGACCACCATGCAACTGGGTTTTTACCCGCTGCTCAAGGCTGGCCTGGTCAACGCAGGCGGCTTGATCGCCGACTGCAAGTCGGGCGTGTCCGGCGCCGGCCGCAAGGCGGAAATCGGCATCCTGTTCTCGGAAAGCAGCGACAGCTTTAAAGCTTACGGCGTGGCCGGTCACCGCCACCTGCCGGAAACGACGGCGCAGTTGCAGCGTTTTACGGATGAGAAAGTGGCGCTGACCTTCACGCCGCACCTGGTGCCGATGATCCGTGGCATGCATTCGACCCTGTATGCGCAGCTGAACAAGGATGTCAGCAATGACGAGCTGCAAGCCTTGTTCGAAACGCAATACAAGGACGAGCCTTTCGTCGACGTGATGCCTTTCGGTTCGCATCCGGAAACGCGTTCCACGCGCGGCTCGAACATGCTGCGTCTGGCCTTGCACCGTCCCGAGGGCGGCAATACCGTCATCGTGCTGGTGGTGCAGGATAACCTGGTCAAGGGCGCATCCGGCCAGGCCGTGCAGTGCATGAACTTGATGTTTGGCTTGAAAGAAACGGCCGGTTTGCAACACATCGCCGTGATGCCGTAACGGTAGTCGCCTGTGCTTGCGCAGGTCCGGCGCCTTTTTGCCGGACCTGTGATAAATTGGACTGCCACCTACACCGACAGGATGACGTTCATGTTCGAGCGCAATGCGAAAAATCCCATCGATACCTTGATCGGCGCCTCCACGCGGATCGAAGGCGACTTGCTGTTTTGTGGCGGCCTGCGCATCGATGGCCATGTGCGCGGCAATGTCACGGGTGAACCGGGCGAGCCCACGCATGTGGTGCTGGGCGAGGCGGGGCGCATCGATGGCGAAGTGCGTTGCTCCAGCCTGGTTGTCAGCGGCGAAATCAATGGCCCCGTGTATGTGTCCGAAATGCTTGAAATCCAGCCCAAAGCCCGCATAGTAGGAGAGGTCTACTACAAGGTGCTGGAAATGCACAGCGGCGCCTTGGTGCAAGGCAAGCTCAGTCGCCACGACAGCGCCGACCCCGTGCTGCACCTGGCCGTGTCTGAAATGTGAGCAAGAACAACACCGTCCAGTCGCCTCAATGGCGGTCGCAGCGCGAGTTGCGGCAACAGTCTATAATGAGTTAATGTTTTCTAGTAGGAGTGTCCAATATGAATGCCGTCGCTGAAATGCAAGATGTGATCCCTTCACCCATTATCTTTACCGATAGCGCCGCTGAAAAAGTCGCGCAGTTGATCGAAGAAGAAGGTAATCCCGACCTGAAATTGCGCGTTTTCGTGCAGGGTGGCGGCTGTTCCGGCTTCCAGTACGGTTTCACCTTCGACGAAATCGTCAACGAAGATGACACTACCATGGTCAAGAACGGCGTCCAGCTGTTGATCGACTCCATGAGCTACCAATACCTGGTCGGCGCGGAAATCGATTACAAGGATGACCTGGAAGGCGCGCAGTTCGTGATTAAAAACCCAACGGCTACTTCTACCTGCGGTTGCGGTTCGTCTTTCTCGGTATAAGCACACCTGAGAAAACGTCCATGGCGGCGTTGCATTGCCTTGCCGTACTATTCGTACTGTCTTCGGCAATGCGCCTTGCCCTGAACGTTTTTCAGGCGCGCCGGTTGATCGGCGCAGCATAGCGGATCGGTGATCCGCTATTTGTGTTTCTGGAATAGTTGTTCCTTGTTAACGCGGATACAGCGCACCCAGCACGCGCAAACCCTGCGCACCCGTCACGGCTGGCAAATTGCCCGGCTTGCGCTGCGTAAAGCGCCAGGCCAGCCAGGCAAAAGCCAGTGCCTCGACCTGACTGGGCGCCACGCCCAGCGCCTCCGTCGATTCTACCGTCATGCCCGGCAATTGAGCGGCCAGGGCCGCCATCAGGCTGGCGTTTTGCGCGCCGCCGCCGCATACATACACCGTTTCTGCCTGCGCACCGTCGCGCAGGATGGCGCGTGCCAGGCTGGTGGCCGTCAGCTGGGTCAGCGTCGCCTGCACGTCGGCCGGCCGGGCAGCCGGATGTTGGGCCAGCTTGCCTTGCAGCCAGTCGGCATGGAACAGGTCGCGTCCCGTGCTTTTCGGCGCCGGCAAGTCAAAATAGGCTTCCTTGAGCAATTCTGCCAGCAGGGCAGGGATGGCCTGGCCCGTGGCGGCCCAGGCGCCGTTGGCGTCGTACGGCTGGCCCAGGTGCTGCATGACCCAGCCATCCATCAACGCATTGCCGGGACCCGTGTCGTAGCCCGTCACCGTACCGTCCGCGTGCAGCACGCTGATATTGCTGATGCCGCCGATATTGGCCAGTACGCGCGTGTGGCCGGGCAAATTGAAAATGGCTTGATGGAAGGCGGGCACCAGTGGCGCGCCCTGGCCGCCGGCCGCCACGTCGCGGCTGCGCAAGTCGGCGATGACGTCGATGCCCGTCAGTTCAGCCAGCAGGGCTGGGTTGTTCAGCTGGCGAGTAAAGCCCAGCTCGGGGCGGTGGCGGATAGTCTGGCCATGCGCGCCGATGGCGACGATGGCGTCCGGGCCGATGCCCGCGTTGCTCAAGAGCATGGCGACGCAGTCGGCGTAATGGCGCACCAGTTGATTGGCCGCCAGCGCTTCGCGTTCGATTTCATTCTGGCCGGCACTTTGCAGGACCATCAGGTCGGCGCGCAGCGTGGCCGGAAATGGAATGTACGCTTCGCCCAGGCTACGCGTACCCTCGTCGGAAAAATCGACCAGCGCACCGTCGACGCCATCCAGGCTGGTGCCCGACATTAAACCGATATACAGCATGGGTGTTTCCTCGGGTGCGTAAGTGATGGGCTACATTGTGCCGCATTTGTGCCGTAGGTAAAAGCGCGCGGAAGAACAAAAGCACGCGGAAAAAACAAAGGCACCGGCCATCTGCATGGGCGGTGCCTGGGTCTCCGCCCGAAGGCAGTGTTGCTTAGCGCGAAGCCAGTGCCGTGTCGTTCGGACGCAGCAAGGTGAAGCGGTGCATCATGTCAGCCGATACCATGCGGAAGCGGCCCAGCTCGGCGGCCGTCAATGGCGCCTGAGCTTGTACGTTCAGCTTGCTTGGATCTTGTGCCACGCCGCCGACGCGGAATTCATAGTGCAAATGGGCGCCCGTGGACCAGCCCGTGGTGCCGACGTAACCGATCACATCGCCCTGGCTCACTTTTTGACCTTTTTTCAGGCCCGAAGCGAAGCGGCTCATGTGGGCGTAGGCGGTGCTGTAGTTGGCCCAGTGTTTCAACACAACAACATTGCCGTAGCCATTTTGGCTGCCGACGGAATCGACCACGCCGTCGCCCGAGGCGCGAATAGGGGTGCCCGTTGCTGCAGCGAAATCGATGCCCTTGTGCGCTTTCCAGTTGCCGGAAATCGGGTGCACGCGCATGGAGAAGCCGGACGAGATGCGGGAGAATTCGAGGGGGGATTTCAGGAAGGCTTTTTTGAGGGACTTGCCGTCGAAACTGTAGTAACCGCCGCCTTGCTTGCTGGCCGGGTCTTCGAACCAAACGGACTGGTAAGTCGTGCCGCGGTTGGTGAATTCACCGGCCAGGATGCGGCCCGCTCGGACAAATTCGCCATCTTGCCAGAATGTTTCGTAGACAACATTAAACGAGTCGCCACGTTTCAGGTCGGAGCGGAAGTCGATATTGGTGGAGAACATTTCCACGATTTGCGCGGAAATCGAGTCTGGCAGGCGGGTGCCGTCCAGGCTGGAGTCGGTGGCGGCGAACAGGGTGGAAGTAATCTTGCGCGCGTGCATTTCAACGCGGCGTTCCAGTTGGGCGGCCACTTCCGTGGCCACGAACTTGTCGCCCTTGCGGGTGATCAGGATGTTCTTGACGGATTTGTCGCTGCCATCGACAAGGGTGGCGCGCATCCAGTTGAGCTCGCCGTTTTCGGACGTTTGCGCTTGCACGCGCTTGCCCGATTTCAGCAGCATCACGCCGCGCGCGATCTTGTCGGTTTTGATGAAATTGGCGGCCGCCGTATCATCCACGCCGAGACGGGTCAGCAGGGTGGCGAGGGTATCGCCAGCGCGGACTTTTTCTTCGTGGGTGAAATTCTGGTCGACCTGTTCCATCGCGGAAATTTGCGAGGCGAGATCAGGCATTTCCAGGTTCTGGGCGATGGACGTGACCGGCAAGTCGGATGCGTCGGGTGCCATGGGGGACACAGCGACTGCGCCGAAGGCGACCACGGCGAGCAGCACTGCGGACGCGCCGATTATGCGTGCCTTGCGTGTCGTCGCCAGCTGTGTGTACAGGCGTGAGCCTGTGATTTTATGTATAGGGTTCATGCAATCAGTTAAAATTTGCCCTTGAACGATTCGTGAACTAGTGCTCTTTGTTATTGTTATTTTGGTTCGTTTTCATACGGCAAGATTGATGGGATCGAGCATTATAACAAACTCCGCAAACCTACTACCATTTTGAGATCTACAGTCAAATTTTATGGAAATCAACACCACCGCATCGCCTACAAAGGCTAACGCCGCTCAGACCGCGCTTCCCCTGTCGGACAGAGTACAAGAAGCCCTCGCGATTACCAAGCGTGGCGTCGACGAACTCTTGATCGAAAGCGAATTTGCGCAAAAATTAGCCCGCTCCGAAAAAACCGGTGTTCCACTGCGCATCAAACTGGGCCTGGACCCGACGGCACCCGACTTGCATCTGGGCCACACTGTCGTGCTGAACAAGATGCGCCAGTTGCAAAACCTCGGCCATCAAGTCATTTTCCTCATCGGTGACTTCACTTCGATGATCGGCGACCCTTCGGGCCGCAACGTCACGCGCCCGCCTTTGACCCGCGAACAGATCGAGATTAACGCGATGACGTATTTCGCGCAAGCATCTTTAGTGTTGGATGCGAGCAAGACCGAAATCCGCTATAACTCCGAGTGGTGCGATCCGCTGGGCGCGCGCGGCATCATCCAGCTCGCTTCCCACTACACGGTGGCGCGCATGATCGAGCGCGACGACTTCACCAAGCGCTTCCAGGGTGGCATTCCAATTTCCGTACACGAATTCCTGTACCCGCTGATGCAGGGTTACGACTCGGTGGCCCTGAAGTCGGACCTGGAACTGGGCGGCACGGACCAGAAGTTCAACCTGCTGGTGGGTCGGGAACTGCAAAAGCAGTATGGACAGGAGCAGCAGTGTATTTTGACCATGCCGTTGCTGGAAGGTTTGGACGGCGTGGAAAAAATGTCCAAGTCGAAGAATAATTACATCGGCATCACGGAACCGGGCAACACCATGTTCGCCAAGCTGATGAGCATTTCCGACGTCATGATGTGGCGCTACTACGAGCTGCTGTCGTGGCGCTCGATCGCCGAACTGGCGCAGCTGAAGCGCGAAGTCGAGGAAGGCCGCAATCCGCGCGATGCCAAGGTTGCCCTGGCGCAAGAAATCGTCGCCCGTTTCCATTCGCAGCAGGCGGCGGAAGATGCGCTGGCCGACTTCGTCAACCGCTCGAAGGGCGGCATTCCCGACGACATTCCGGCAGTGACGCTGGCTGGCGCGCCGCTGGGCATCCCGCAATTGCTCAAGCAGGCGGGCTTGTGCCCATCGACGTCGGAAGCCATGCGCAAGATCGATCAGGGCGGCGTGCGTATCGATGGCACCGTCATCAGCGACAAGGGCTTGCAAGTGGTGGCCGGCGAATTCGTGTTGCAAGTTGGCAAGCGCAGCTTCGCGCGCGTCACCTTGACGGCATGATTGCGCTGCTGCAAAGAGTCACGCAGGCGAAAGTCGACGTTGCCGGCGCCACCATCGGCGCCATCGACGCCGGCCTGATGGTGCTCGTGTGTGCGGAGCGGGGCGATACGGAGAAGGAAGCGGACGCCCTGCTGACCAAATTGCTTGGCTATCGCGTCTTTGCTGACGAAGCGGGCAAGATGAACCGCAGCGTGACGGACGTGGCTGGCGGCTTGCTGCTGGTGCCGCAGTTTACGCTGGCGGCCGATACCAAGTCCGGCACGCGGCCGTCGTTCACGCCGGCGGCCTCGCCGCAGGACGGCTTGCGCCTGTTCACGCATTTCGTTGACCAGGCGCGCAGCCGCCGTGCAAGCGTGCAAACGGGGCAGTTCGGTGCCGACATGCAGGTGTCGCTGACCAATGACGGGCCCGTCACGTTCTGGCTGCAAGTCAGTGCCAAATGAGTGCAAAGCAATCAATATAATGATAATGGGGAGCAAGCGATGAAATTGTGGAGCGAGACGTTTCGTGATGGCGGCCTGATGCCGGCCGACTATGCGTTTGCCGAGATCGATCCGGTCAGCCGCGTGCGCCTCGCTGGCAACCGCAATCCTCATCTGGGCTGGGACGAGGTGCCCAACGGCACCGAGTCGCTGGCCCTGTTCTGCATCGACCCCGATGCGCCGCAAGACGCCAGCCTGGCCAACCGCGATGACCAGGCTCTGCCAATGACGGCGCTGCGCGGCGATTTTTATCACTGGAGCTTGCTCGACTTGCCGCCGGCGCAGCGTTCCATTGCCGCCGGGGAATTTTCCAGCGGCATCACGCCGCGCGGCAAGCCTGCCGGCACTGGGCTGCAAGTGCGCCAGGGCCTCAACGACTACACGGGCTGGTTTGCCGGCGATCCTGAGATGGCCGGCGATTATTACGGTTATGATGGCCCGTGCCCGCCGTGGAATGACGAGCGCATCCACCATTACATTTTCCGCCTGTATGCGCTCGACGTGCCGCGCCTGGCCTTGGCCGAGCGTTTTACGGGGCAGCAAGCCCATGCCGCTCTCTACGGCCACATCCTCGACGAAGCCCAGCTCGTCGTTGCCTACTCGCTCAAGCCCGAGCTGGCACTTACCCTGAAGAAATAAAGCATGAGCACCACGATTTTACTGATACGCCATGGCGAAACGGCCTGGAATGCGGGCCGCCGCCTGCAGGGTCATATCGACATCGCCCTGAATGAGGCGGGCCTGGCGCAAGCGGGGGCGCTGGGGCAGGCGCTGGCGGATGCACCGCTGGCCGCCATCATCGCCAGCGATTTGCAACGCGCGCAGCAGACGGCGCAAGCCGTCGCTGACGTGAAAGACTTGCCCGTGCAGACAGACCCCTTGCTGCGCGAGCGCTGCTATGGCGCCTTCGAAGGCTTGCTGTATGCGGACATCGCCGCGCGCTATCCGCATGAGTATGCGCAATGGCAATCGCGGCAGATCGATGCCGTGATGCCGTCGGGGGAACGCGAAGCCGAAAGTTTTCGCCAGTTTTACGCACGCGCGAATGGCGCCATCGCCCGCTGGGCCCGGCAATATGACGGCCAGACGATTGCCATCGTCGCGCACGGCGGCGTGCTCGAGTGCGCCTATCGCGAGGCGATCGGCATGGCGCTCGACAGTCCGCGCGACTTCCAGGTGAAAAATGCCAGTGTCAACCGTTTTTCGTATGCGGACGGCAAGCTGCATTTAGTGCACTGGGGAAATATCGAACATCTGAGCGCGCCCGCGATGGACGAGCTGGGCTAAGCGGCCCCATCGTCACTCTGACGCACTAATCCAAAAAAATAGTGCTTATTAAATAGGCAGGGAATCGGTTAAAATAGCAGGTTCCTCCGTCCATTCCAGGTTCTTCAGTGCAAATCGGCCCTCACATTCTGCGCAACAACGTTTTCGTCGCTCCCATGGCGGGCGTGACGGATCGGCCTTTCCGCCAGTTGTGCAAGCAGCTGGGTGCCGGCTATGCCGTGTCGGAGATGGCGGCGTCGAATCCGCGCCTGTGGGCGACGGAAAAAAGCACGCGCCGCACGGACCACGAAGGCGAAATGGAGCCGAAAGCCGTGCAGATCGCCGGTGCCGATCCGCAAGACCTGGCCGACTGCGCCAAGTTCAACGTGGACCGGGGCGCGCAGATCATCGACATCAACATGGGTTGCCCCGTGAAGAAGGTGTGCAACAGTTGGTGCGGTTCGGCCCTGTTGCAAAACGAAAGCCTGGTCGAGAAGATCTTGCACGCCGTCGTCAATGCCGTTGACGTGCCCGTCACCCTGAAATTTCGCACGGGCTGGAACCGCGAAAACAAGAATGCCCTGAAAATCGCCCGCATCGCCGAGCAGGCCGGCATACAGATGCTGACCTTGCACGGCCGCACGCGCGCCGATGGCTACAAGGGCGATGCCGAATATGAAACGATTGCTGCCGTGAAAGCATCGGTGGGCATCCCCGTGGTGGCCAATGGCGACATTACCAGCCCGGAAAAGGCCCGCTTTGTGCTCGATCAAACGGGCGCCGATGCCGTCATGATCGGCCGCGCGGCGCAGGGCAGGCCGTGGATTTGCCGCGAGATCGATCATTTTCTGCGCACTGGCACCTTGCTGCCGGCGCCCTACGTGGATGAAGTGCGTACCCTGATGGATGAGCATTTGCGCGCCCATTACGCGTTTTATGGTGAATTCCTTGGTGTGCGCACGGCGCGCAAGCACATTGGCTGGTATGTGAAAGACCTGGAAGGCGGCGAAGCGTTCCGCCAGCAAATGAATGTGCTGGAGTCGACGGATGCGCAATTGCTGGCCGTCGATCAATTTTTTGAGTCGCAATGGAAATTTGGCGAACGGTTACAATACCGCCTCTCCGAATCGAGTGAAAGTGGTCTGCTAGAAATGGCCACGGCAGCATGAGCAGATAGCAACAAGTAGGGTAAAACCGTTACCAGCAGTACAAGGGCGAGCGCCTATATAGAGCGTCATGCAATATTAATTACAACACCGAGGCAAGAGGGCAGCACGCGGACCGCATGAGCGGCGCGGCGCCGGATTGCCAGGTGTTCAGCCGGTTGAAGCATACAAATGAGCAAAGAAAGCATTCAGGAAGTCGTACAGAAAAGTCTAGAAGATTACTTCAATGACCTGGGCGAACAGCAAGCATCGAATATCTATGACATGGTCGTGCTGACCGTGGAAAAGCCCATCCTGGAAGTCGTGATGACACGCGCCGATGGCAACCAGTCGCACGCCGCGCAGATGCTGGGCATCAACCGCAATACCCTGCGCAAGAAATTGCAGGAGCACGGTTTGCTGTAATGCCGGCATGCAAGTGACGCCAAGATTTGAATCCGCCGCAGCCCGGCACCGGGCCTGCGCCATTCGCCAAGAACACTTAACCACCTAGCCACAGCCATGATCAAACAAGCTCTCCTCTCCGTTTCCGACAAGACCGGCGTTCTCGAATTCGCCCGCGCCCTGTCTGCCCTCGGCGTCAACCTCCTGTCCACCGGCGGCACCGCCAAATTGCTGGCAGACAACGGTGTTCCCGTCACGGAAGTTGCCGATTACACGGGTTTCCCGGAGATGCTCGATGGCCGTGTGAAGACCCTGCACCCGAAAGTGCATGGCGGTATCCTGGCGCGCCGCGATTTCCCAGAGCACATGGCGAAACTGGTCGAGCATGACATGCCGACCATCGACATGGTGGTGGTCAACCTGTATCCGTTCCAGGGCACGGTCGCCAAGGCCGATTGCACGCTGGAAGACGCGATCGAAAACATCGATATCGGCGGCCCGACCATGCTGCGTTCGGCAGCCAAGAACCACAAGGACGTGGTCGTCATCTGCGACCCGACCGATTACGACGCGGTACTGGCGGAAATGCGCTCGGCCGACGGCACGGCAGGCGACGTCAGCTATGACACCAAATTCATGTTGGCGAAAAAAGTCTTTGCGCACACGGCGCAATACGATGGCGCCATCACCAACTACCTGACCAGCCTGGGTCCGACGAAGGTGCACGCCGAGCGCGGCGCCTACCCGCAAATCCTCAACGTTGCCTTTGAAAAAGTGCAAGACATGCGCTACGGTGAAAACCCGCACCAGAGCGCCGCCTTCTACCGCGACCTCGTCACCACCGATGGCGCGCTGGCCAACTACCGCCAGCTGCAAGGCAAGGAATTGTCGTACAACAACATCGCCGATGCCGATGCGGCCTGGGAATGCGTGAAGAGCATGGGTGGCTTCGAGCAAAGCGCCGCCTGCGTCATCGTCAAGCACGCGAACCCATGCGGCGTAGCCCTGGGCAAGAATGCGGCCGAAGCGTATGCGCGCGCCCTGCAGACGGACCCGACCTCGGCATTCGGCGGCATCATCGCCTTCAACACGGAACTCGATGGCGCCACCGCCGGCGAAATCGCCAAGCTGTTCGTGGAAGTGCTGATCGCCCCGTCGTTCTCCGCCGAAGCGAAACAGATTCTGTCGAGCAAGCAAAACGTGCGCATGCTGGAAATCCCGCTGGGTTCCGGCGTCAACGCCATGGACTTCAAGCGCGTCGGTGGCGGTCTGCTGGTGCAATCGCCGGACGCGAAGAACGTCGGTATCGGCGACTTGCGCGTGGTCAGCAAGCTGCAGCCAACGCCGCAGCAACTGGCCGACCTGATGTTCGCCTGGAAAGTGGCGAAATTCGTCAAGTCGAACGCCATCGTCTTCTGCGGCAATAACATGACCCTGGGCGTGGGCGCTGGCCAGATGAGCCGTATCGATTCGGCCCGTATCGCTTCCATCAAGGCACAGAACGCGGGCCTGTCGCTGACCGGTTCCGTGGTGGCGTCGGATGCCTTCTTCCCCTTCCGCGACGGCCTCGACGTCGTCGTCGATGCGGGCGCGACCTGCGTCATCCACCCTGGTGGCTCCATGCGCGACCAGGAAGTGATCGATGCGGCCGATGAGCGCGGCGTGGTGATGCTCTACACGGGCACGCGTCACTTCCGCCATTGATATGGAACAGGCTGGGATTGAACATCTCAGCCAGTAGTAACTCAGCGGCAGGCCACCGGTTATTCACCGGTGCCTGCCGTATTCATTATAGAATCTGGCGATGATTATTCTTGGCATCGATCCTGGCTTGCGCACCACTGGCTTTGGGGTCATTGAAAAACACGGCAACAAGCTGCGCTATATCGCATCGGGTACCGTCAAGACCGCCTCCGAAGGCGAATTGCCGCCGCGCCTGAAGATCATCCTGCAGGGCGTGAGTGAAATCGTCGGCACCTACCAGCCCGATTGCGCGGCCATCGAAAAAGTGTTTGTCAACGTCAATCCCCAATCGACCCTGTTGCTGGGCCAGGCGCGCGGCGCAGCCATTTGCGCCCTCGTGCATGCCGATCTGTCGGTGGCCGAATACACGGCGCTGCAAGTGAAACAGGCCGTCACGGGCCATGGCAAGGCGGCCAAGGAACAGGTGCAGGAGATGGTGTCGCGGCTGCTGTCCTTGCCCGGCTTGCCCGGCACGGATGCGGCCGATGCGCTGGGCGTGGCCATTTGTCACGCCAACAGCATCGATGCACTGGCCATGCTGGGCGCGCTGGCACCGCAGTTGCAGGGCTTGCGTATGAAGCGCGGCCGTTTAGTGGGATAGCTGCATGACCCTCACATATATACACAACATTAGGAACACGCGATGATAGGCCGTCTCTCCGGTATTTTGCTTGAAAAGAATCCGCCACAATTGCTGGTCGATTGCCAGGGCGTCGGCTATGAAGTCGATGTGCCGATGAGCACGTTTTACAACTTGCCCCACGTGGGCGAAAAAGTCGTGCTGTTCACGCACCAGGCCATCCGCGAAGATGCGCACCTGCTGTTTGGTTTCGGCAATGCCGCCGAGCGCGCCGTGTTCCGCCAGTTGATCAAGATCACGGGCGTGGGCGCGCGCATGGCCTTGTCGATTCTCTCCGGGATGACGATTGCCGACCTGTCCCAAGCCATCACCCTGCAGGATTCCGGCCGCCTGGTGAAAGTACCGGGCATCGGCAAGAAAACGGCCGAGCGCCTGTTGCTGGAATTGAAGGGCAAGCTGGGTGCCGATATCGGCGCCGGCGGCGCGCATGCGGCGCCGGACGCGCAATCGGACATATTGAACGCGCTGGTGGCGCTCGGTTACTCGGACAAGGAAGCGCTGGCCGCCGTGAAAAACGTGCCGGCAGGCAGCGGCGTTTCCGATGGCATCAAACTGGCGCTGAAAGCGCTGTCGAAAGGCTGATAGGGCATGAGCATCCAGACCGACAGTTTCACGGAGCAGCGCATCATCGACGCGGCGCCCATCTCGCACAACGAAGAGGCCATCGAACGGGCTTTGCGCCCCAAGCAGCTCGACGAGTATGTGGGGCAGGAAAAGATCCGCGCCCAGCTCGAGATCTTCATCACGGCCGCGCGCCAGCGCAAGGAAGCGCTCGACCATACCTTGCTGTTCGGCCCGCCGGGCCTGGGCAAGACCACCCTGGCGCACATCATCGCGCGCGAAATGGGCGTGAATCTGCGCCAGACCTCGGGCCCCGTGCTGGAGCGTCCGGGCGACCTGGCGGCGATCCTGACGAACCTGGAAGCGAACGACGTCCTGTTCATCGATGAAATCCATCGTCTGTCGCCTGTCGTCGAGGAAATTCTGTATCCGGCCCTTGAGGATTATCAAATCGATATCATGATCGGTGAAGGTCCGGCCGCCCGTTCCGTGAAGCTCGATTTGCAACCGTTTACCCTGGTCGGCGCCACCACGCGCGCCGGCATGCTGACCAACCCGCTGCGCGACCGCTTCGGCATCGTCGCGCGGCTGGAGTTTTATAACACGGGCGAATTGACGAAGATCGTCACGCGCAGCGCGGCCTTGCTGAAAGCGCCCATCGACCCGGAAGGCGCGATTGAAATCGCCCAGCGCGCGCGTGGTACGCCGCGTATCGCCAACCGCCTGCTGCGCCGCGTGCGCGACTTCGCGGAAGTCAAAAGCAATGGCGAGATCACCAAGGTGGTGGCCGACCGTGCGCTGGCCATGCTCGACGTCGATTCCGTGGGCTTCGACGTGATGGACCGCAAGCTGCTCGAAGCCGTGCTGTTCAAGTTTGGCGGCGGTCCCGTCGGCATCGGCAATTTGGCGGCGGCCATCGGCGAAGCGGCCGATACTATTGAAGACGTGCTGGAACCTTATCTGATACAGCAAGGTTTTTTGCAGCGCACGCCACGTGGCCGTGTCGCCACACCAGCCGCCTATTTGCACTTCGGCGTCAGCGCGCCGCGCATGGGCCCCGGCGGCGAAGCGTGGGAACTGTGATGGCGGACGCCAGCCAGGGCGGACAGCCACCCGGCATGCAGATCTGGATCGACGCCGATGCCTGCCCCGTCGTCATCAAGGAAATCCTGTACCGCGTGGCCGACCGCCTGGAGTTGCCGCTCATCCTGGTAGCCAACCAGGGCTTGCGCGTGCCGCCGTCGCGTTTCATCCGCACCGTGCAAGTACCGTCCGGCGCCGACGTGGCCGACCAGGAAATCGTGCGTCTGCTCAATCCCGGCGACCTGGTCATCACGGGCGACATCCCGCTGGCCGCCGACGTGCTGACCAAGGGCGGTTTTGCGCTCAACCCGCGCGGCGAGTTTTATACGAAAGATAATATCGCCCAGCAATTGACGATGCGTGCCTTCATGGAAGAATTGCGCAGCGGCGGCGTGGATACGGGCGGCCCGGCCGCTTTCAGCCAGTCCGACCGGCAACAGTTCGCCAACAGCCTGGACCGGCATCTGAGCAAGCATCACCGCAAGCCGGCAGCGGCAGTGCGGCAGACGTAAAAAAAACCGGCGCAAGCCGGTTTTTTTATGGGCGGGGCTAACTTAGCGTGCAACTTTCCGCGTGCCCACGACTTCCACCGTCACGCGGCGGTTTTTGGCGCGCCCGGCGGCACTCGTGTTGTCGGCTACGGGCTGCGTTTCTCCCTTGCCTTCCGTGTAGACGCGGCTCGTCTCGACACCTTGCGCCACCAGGTAAGCCTTGACGGCTTCGGCGCGGCGCTGCGACAGTTTCTGGTTATAGGCGTCGGAACCGACGGCATCCGTATGACCCACGGTGACGATGACTTCGAGGTCCATGCCGGTCAATTGACCGAGTAGCTGCTCCAGTGCGGCCTTGCCTTGCGGCTTGAGCGTCGATTGATCGAAATCAAACAGCGCTTCGGAGGCAAACGACACTTTTTCCGCCACGGGTGCTGGCGCCGGTGCGGCCACGATGACGGGCGCCGGCATGGCGACGACAGGAGCGACTTCGGGCGCCGGCTGGTAGGCGGGCGTGGCACTGGCCGGGCGGCCCAGCTTATACACGAGGCTGACGGAATACAGGTCCGCATCGCCACGGTTGCCCACGGCATCGTTCAGGCGATAACGCTCGACTTCGCCGCGCAGGGCCAGCGCTTCGCTGAACTTGTATTCCAGGCCCAGGCCCAGCTTGGCATTGAGCTTGCGCTCGCTGGCATGGGTATTGGTCGAACCGAGCAGGCGGTTGCCGCTGAATTCCGTGTTGGTCTTGGTGTAGTGCATGCCAACACGGCCCAGCAAGGACAGCCGCTGCGACAGCGGCAGCTGGCCCAGCAAATCCAGGTTCACGCCGCGAAAGGCTGCTTGTCCGTTGAGCACGCCGTTGCCGCTGGTGGTCGACTTGAAATCGAACTTGCCCAGGTCAAAGTAGCCCGCTTCCACGGCGAAGTACTGGTTCAGTTGGCGGCCGACAAACAGTTTATAGCCGGTGTCGCGCTGGTCCTTGCTAAAGCCGGTGACGCTTTCGCCGTTGGCGGCCAGGCTGGCGCGCAGGCGCGGCTCGTCGATGGTGGCGCGCGACTGGCCCACGCCGGCGCCGATGTACCAGGCGCTGTTGGCCCAGTCCGGGTTGATGAAGGTGTTGTCTTGCGCCTGCGCCGCTTGCGCTGCCAGCAAGGCGCCGGCCATGACGCTCAGGGTGCCCAGTGTGTGTGCGATAGTCATTGTCATGTCCCGATTATTTGGTGATCTGGTTGTTGCGCAGGGTAACGGCGGCAGCCGTCAGCACGCGGCCATTGAGCAGGGTCGTGTTGTCGCCCACCGTGATGGCAGCCGATTGGCCCAGGATATTGCCCTTGAAGACGCTGTTCGCGGCCAGGGTCGTGGGGCCGACGGGCAGCCAGCTGACGTTGTCGGCCGTGGCGCCATTGTTCAGGGCAACGATGGCGTTGGCGGTCGAATCCAGGGTCAATGCCGTGCGAAAGATATACACGCCGGGACCGTTCAGTGTCAACGTGCCCGTGATGCTGATGGCGCCCGCATAGCAATACACGCCAGGGCCGAAGGTCTGGCCGCCCAGGTCGATGCCGCCGGCAAAGCTGACGTCGCAGGTCCGGCTATTGCCATCCGTGATCGCCGCTTGCAAATCCGTCATGGCACCGGCCAAGATGGCGCCCGACTTGTAATTGGTAAAACCAGCCGCCTGCGTCGGGTCAACCGTTTGCGAAGGCGCACCGACGTCGCCCGTGATCAGAGTAGTGCCGCCCGAATTATTCGTGATCGAGGTACCGGCCAGTACGCCGAAGGGGGCCGCGCGACCCAGAATGATCGGGTTCAGGACGGGGGGGAGGGCCACTGCCGTGACGGTCAACAGCGCGCTGCCGGACTGTCCGCCGGCCGTGGCCGTGATGCTGCTGGTGCCGACGGCGATGCCGGTGGCGACGCCTGTGTTCAGCACGCTGGCGTTGGCAACGGTGCCTGACATCCAGTTGGCGCCGCCAGTGATGATGGAGTTCGAGCTATCCGAATACGTTGCCGTGGCAATGAATTGTTGCTGGGCTCCGACAGCGATGCTGGCGGTGGCTGGCGTGACGGCGATGCTGACGATGGTGGCGGCAGGCACGGTGACGGTGGTGCTGGCTGTCTTGCCATTGAAGCTGGCGTTCATGATGCTGGTACCAAAGGCAAGCCCGGTGACCAGGCCGCCGCTGGCGACGGTGGCCGAGGCGGGCGTGACTGAGACGAAGCTGCTGCCGCTCGTGACGTTGACGCTGCTGCCATCCGAATACGTGGCGCGGACGGCCAGTTGGCGCGTTGCGGCGACGGGCACGGTGGGATTTTGCGGCGTGACGGCGATCGACAGCAAGGTCGCTGGCGTGACGGTCAGCACGGCGCTGGCGCTCTTGCCGCCGAACGCGGCAGCGATACTTGAGGTGCCGGCAGCAATGCTGGTGCTCATGCCCGTGGCGACATTGACGGTCGCGCTGGCCGGCGTGGCCGACGTCCAGGCCGCCTTGGCGCTGACGTCTTGCGTGGAACCGTCGCTATACGTGGCGATGGCCGTGAATTGCTGGCCCGCGCCGATGGCGACCGTGGCCGTGGCTGGCGTGACGGCCAGGCTGGCTAAGGTGGCAGCCGGCAAGCCGAGGATGGGATCGCGTCCCTGGTCACCGCCGCCGCAGCCGGCCAGGGCGGCCATGGCCAGCAAACCTGCCGAGACGAGCAGCGGGTTCAGATATCGTTTGAAGAGGTTCATGTGCGTTCCTTTGTGCATGGCAGTCATTGCCGGTCATCTGCGGATGAGGTCATCCGGCAGAGCCATGCCGCCCGTCGCAACAGGGCGATGGCGTCACAGGCATGCACTATTTCATTTAGGAAACTGGAGGTATGTGCGCTGGCGCGCTTAGCTTGTCTTGGGCTGGAAATCGGCTAAAAAGTGAGTAATTCGGCCTGGAAAACAACGGCCATGCGTGGAAAGCAGACGCAAAAAAGCCGGCGCAGGGCCGGCTTCGACAGGGCAGGGCGAGCGCTGTTTATTCTTCGCGCACCCACGTCTGCGAGCGGCCAAACATCGGCAAGCCGATATAGCCGCGCACTTGCAGCTTGGCGCCGCCTTCCGTCAGTTCGGCCTTGCTCTTGTAAGTCTTGCCATTGGCAGGGTCCGTGATTTCGCCGCCCGTCCATTCCTTGCCGTCATATTTCAGGCCGGACAGGATCACCAGGCCGATGATGGGTTGGTCCTTGTTGGCGCCCGTGCACTTGTCGCACTTCGGGTTTTGATCTTCATTCGGGCCACGGAACAGCTTGTCGATCTTGCCTTGCAAGACGCCATTGTTTTCCGTGATGACGACGAGTGATTTCGGCTTGCCGGTGGCGTCATCGATGGTTTTCCACGTGCCCACGGGGGTGTGGTTGTCATCGCGCGCGGCGGCGCTGCCGGCGATGGCCAGGGCCGCCATCATGATGCTTGCTGTGACGCTTGCTTTGACTATGTTATGCATTGCTGGTCTCCTATGGTTTTTTTGATCGGGTCACGAACAGTGTATATACCAAGGCAAGACCAGTAGTGCTGCGCGGCGTCACGGATGACGCCGCGCAATCCTGCCAAACTTGCCTTATGCGCTGGCTAGTTTAGCAAACTGTTCGCGCAATTTTTCAATTGTGGCCGAAAAACTGAGCAAGCGCTCGTTTTCTTGCGCAACGATGGCGGCCGGGGCGCGCGCGACGAAGCTTTCGTTGCCCAATTTGCTATTCACTTTGGCAATTTCCGCTTCGATGCGGGCGATTTCTTTGCCCAGGCGCTCGCGTTCGGCAGCCACGTCGATTTCCACTTTCAGCATCAGCTTGGTGGTGCCGACGATGGCGACGGCTGCAGGCGAGTCCGGCAGCGCATCGACGATCTGCACGTCGGCCAGCTTGCCCAGCGACTGGATGTACGGTGCGTACGAAGCCAGCGCAGCCTTTTCTGTGGCATTGCCCGCTTCGACGATCAGCGGCACGCGCACCGATGGGGAAATTTGCATTTCGCCACGCAGGTTGCGCGTCGCATCCGTCAACGCTTTCAACTGCTGCATCCACGCTTCGGCCGATTCGTCGATCTTGTCGGTGTTGGCGATCGGGTATGGCTGCATCATGATGGACACGCCCTTGGCCTCGCCCTCGGCCTTCGGCAGCTTGCCGGCCAACGGCGCAACGCTCTGCCACAGCGCTTCCGTGACAAACGGGATGATCGGATGGGCCAGGCGCAGCACCACTTCCAGCACGCGCAGCAGGGTGTGACGGGTGGCGCGTTGCTGGCCTTCCGTGCCCTGTTGCACTTGTACTTTGGCTACTTCCAGGTACCAGTCGCAATACTCGTCCCAGACGAACTTGTAGATGCTGGCGGCGATATTGTCGAAACGGAAGTCTTCGAAGCCCTTGGCGACGTCCAGTTCCGCCTTTTGCAGCAGCGAGATGATCCATTTGTCGGCTTGCGACAGGTCGGCCTCATTCGCGGTGCAATCCTTGCCTTCCGTATTCATCATGACGAAACGGGTGGCGTTCCACATCTTGTTGCAGAAGTTGCGGTAGCCTTCGCAGCGGCCCAGGTCGAAATTGATGTTGCGCCCCAGCGAGGCATAACTGGCCATGGTGAAGCGCACGGCGTCCGTACCGTAGGCCGAAATACCTTCCGGGAATTCCTTGCGCGTTGCCTTGGTGATCTTTTCCGCGTCGCGCGGGTTCATCAGGCCCGTGGTGCGCTTGACGATCAAGCCTTCCAGGTCGATGCCGTCGATCAGGTCGATCGGGTCCAGGGTGTTGCCCTTCGACTTGGACATTTTCTGTCCCGTCGAATCGCGCACCAGGCCGTGTACGTAGACGGTTTCAAACGGCACCTTGCCCGTGAAGTGCGCCGTCATCATGACCATGCGCGCGACCCAGAAGAAGATGATGTCGAAACCCGTCACCAGCACGGAGGAGGGCAGGAAAGCCTTCATGTCCGGCGTTTCTTCCGGCCAACCCATGGTCGAGAACGGCACCAGCGCCGACGAGAACCACGTGTCGAGCACGTCGTCGTCGCGCTTCAGGGGGCCGGTACTGCCGGCGGCCAGGGCTTTGGCTTGTGCCTCGGCTTCGGTCTTGGCAACGAAGATATTGCCTTTGTCGTCATACCATGCCGGGATTTGATGGCCCCACCACAGCTGGCGCGAGATGCACCAGTCCTGGATATTGTTGAGCCACTGGTTGTAGGTAGTGCTCCAGTTTTCCGGCACGAACTTGATTTCGCCATTGGCGACCTTGTCCAGCGCCGTTTCGGCGATCGATTTACCGGGGAAGAACGTGCCTTCCGGGGCCGGCTTGCTCATGGCGACGAACCACTGGTCCGTCAGCATCGGCTCGATGACGACGCCCGTGCGGTCGCCGCGCGGCACCATCAGCTTGTGCGGCTTGACTTGCTCGAGCAAGCCTTGCGCGTCCAGGTCGGCGACGATCTGCTTGCGCGCGGCGAAGCGGTCCATGCCGCGGTAGGCTGCCGGCGCGTCGTCGGTGATCTTCGCGTCCAGGGTCAGGATGACGATCTGCGCCAGTTTGTGGCGCTGGCCCACGGCGTAATCGTTCATGTCATGCGCTGGGGTAATTTTGACGCAACCGGTGCCGAATTCCTTGTCGACATATTCGTCGGCGATGATGGGGATTTCGCGGTCGGTCAGCGGGAGTTTGAGCATCTTGCCCACCAGCGCTGCGTAGCGCTCGTCCGTCGGATCGACGGCCACGGCCACGTCGCCCAGCATGGTTTCAGGACGGGTCGTGGCCACCGTCAGGAAACCGCTGCCGTCGGCCAGCGGGTACTTGATGTACCACATCGAGCCGTCTTCTTCCTCGGACACCACTTCCAGGTCGGAAACCGCCGTGCCCAGCACGGGGTCCCAGTTGACCAGGCGCTTGCCGCGGTAGATCAGGCCTTGCTCGAACAGGCGCACGAAGACGTCGGTGACGACTTTCGAGCGCGGCTCATCCATCGTGAAGTATTCGCGCTGCCAGTCGGCCGAGGCGCCCAGGCGGCGCATTTGGCCGGTGATGATGGAACCGGATTTTTCTTTCCATTCCCACACTTTTTCCACGAATTTCTCGCGCCCCAGGTCATGGCGCGAAATCTTTTGCGCATCCAGCTGGCGTTGCACGACGATTTGCGTGGCGATGCCCGCGTGGTCGGTGCCGGGAATCCAGGCCGTGTTGTGGCCCAGCATGCGGTGGTAGCGGGTCAGGCCATCCATGATGGTCTGATTGAACGCATGGCCCATGTGCAGGGTGCCGGTGACGTTCGGCGGCGGCAACTGGATGCTGAAGGAAGGTTTTCCGGCATCGAGGGTGGCGGTGAAGTAACCGCGCTGTTCCCACTCGGTGCGCCAGAATTGTTCAATGTCGGCGGGCTCGAAAGACTTGGCTAATTCCATGATTTGGCGTGTGATTGGCAAAAGGAACCATTATAGATGACACGGCATCGCCTGCAGCGTGGCCGCAGGCATTTTTCAGTGTTTTGGCGGCTTTGCGGGCCGTTTTGCCGCAACCGGATGGGTGGCTGGCGCTGCCGATGTTATAATGTCGGCCTCGGCGCCTCCTGCCCCATCTTTGCGGACGGCGCCAGCAGGCGCGGTTTTATCCAACTCTCGCCCGCATCACACGGCCAGCGCATCAGCGATGCCAGCCATCTCAGAGCGTCCCCTTCGGGCCGGGCGCCTGAGCCACGCGCACCGCCAGCGGTGCACCATTCACGGCGGAATAGCGCGCGCCATTGTCTTTACCGGCCGCGCCGCCACAGCTTAGCCAGGAATGTTGTTATCTGGCCCGTCGTCTTTCGATACGGCAATAACTACAGCGCGCTTTGTCGCCTGTGGCTATGCCATGGCCGCGCGCTTTCCCGGTTTTGCCTTTACAAGGAAACCATCATGAAGAAAATCTCGATCACCCTCGGCCTCGTGTCGAGCATCGCCAGCCTGGGCGCCATTCCCCTTGCTCACGCCCAGTCGTCCGTCGAGCCGTCTTCAGTCACCGTGTACGGCTTGATGGACGCGGCCCTGGTGCAGGAGCGCGGCATCAGCAAGCTCACCAGTGGCGTGTCGGCTGGCTCGCGCCTGGGCCTGCGTGGCACCGAGTCCCTGGGCAATGGCCTGCAAGCCGTGTTCACGCTGGAAGCGGGTCTCTTGAGCGATACGGGCCGCTCCGACCAGGCAGGCCAGTTGTTTGGCCGCCAGGCCTTTGTCGGCCTCAGCAGCCCCCTGGGCATGCTCACCGTGGGGCGCCAGTACAACCTGCAAAGCCAGGCGCTGACCGATGTGGCCGACCCCTTCGAGGGCGGCATGGCGGGCGCGTCGACCAACCTGGCCGGCTATTCGGCCACGCGCATCGACAATACCGTGCGCTACACCTCGCCGGAATGGCGCGGCCTGACGGGCACTGTCATGTTCGGTGCCGGTGAACACACGGGGATGGCGGCAGATCAACGCTCGCTGGGCCTGGCCCTGGGCTATGTCAACGGCCCCTTGACCCTGCGCCTGGCGCGCCAGAGCCGTGGCGGCGCATTCGGCAAGGCCGACGTCAACAACACCATTCTGGCCGGTAACTACAACTTCGGCGTGGCCACCGCGTTTGCCGGCTATGGCCGCAACACGGGCGATGGCAGCAGCATGTTCTTTGCGGAAAACCCGTATGGCGCAGCGCAGGCGCCGGCCCAGTCGAGCGACAGCCGCGACGCCATCGTCGGCGTGTCCGTGCCACTGGGCGCGACCACCTTGCTCGCTTCGTTCATCCACAAGGATGACCGTGACGCCGCCAACCGCGATGCGCAGCAGCTGGCCATCGGCGCCACGTATGCCTTGTCCAAGCGTAGCAAGGTGTATCTTGCCTACGCGCACATCCGCAACCGCAACGACGCCGCCTATATGGTGGGCAATGCGACGGAAGTGGGTAGCGGCAACCGCGCGCTGAACATCGGCTTGCGCCACGCGTTTTAAGCAGGCAGCATTTTCCTCTGCAGTAACAGTTCTTCGAAGGCGGCTGCGGTCAGCGGGCGGCTGAACAGGTAGCCCTGCATCTGATCGCAGCCGTGCTGGCGCAGGAAGGCCAGTTGCTGCAGCGTTTCCACGCCTTCCGCGATCACTTTCAGGCGCAAGCTGTGCGCCAGCGAAATGATGGCGCGCACGATGGCCGCGTCGTCGTCACTGTGCGTGATGTCGCTGACGAAGGTCTTGTCGATTTTCAGTACGTCGATGGGGAAGTGGCGCAGGTAGGCCAGGCTGGAATAGCCGGTGCCGAAGTCATCGATCGATAGTTGCACGCCCAGTGCCTTCAGCTTGCTCATGATGGCAGTGGCTTGCTCCACGTTATGCATGACCATGCTTTCCGTCAATTCCAGCTCAAGATGGGCTGCCTCAAGGCCCGTGTCGGCCAGCGCCTGTGCCACCGCCTGCAGCAGATTCCTTTGCTTGAATTGCCGTGCCGACAGGTTGACGGCCAGGCGCAGCGGGCCATGGCCAGCCTGTTGCCAGGCCCGCGCCTGGGCACACGCCGTGTGCAGCACCCAGTCGCCGATGGGAATGATCAAGCCCATTTCTTCGGCCAGGCTGATAAAGCTGGCAGGCGCAATACGTCCCAGTTGCGGATGTTGCCAGCGCAGCAGCGCTTCCATGCCCACCACCGCACCGCTGGAGAGATCCAGCTGTGGCTGGTATTCCAGGTGGAACTGCCCGCGTGCCAGCGCGTGGCGCAACTCGCTTTCCAGTCCCAGCCGTTCCAGGGTGCCCGCATTCATGCTCGAAGCATAGAATTGCCAGTGGCCCCGTCCCTGTTCCTTGGCGCGGTACATGGCGATGTCGGCGTGCTTGATCAAGGTGTCGGCATCCTGGCCATCGTCGGGATAGACGGCCACGCCCATGCAGCAGCTGAGAAGGAATTCGTATTCGCCCAGTTGCAGCGGCTGCGCCACGGCGTTCAGGATGCGCTGCAGGATGGCGGCGCCCGGTTCGCCATTGCCATGCTGGGGCAGCAGCAATACGAATTCGTCACCGCCCAGGCGTGCTACCGTGTCGACTTCGCGCGTGGCGTCGCGCAGGCGCTCGGCCACGTTTTTCAGCACCGTGTCGCCCGCATCGTGGCCCAGGGTATCGTTGACGAATTTAAAGCGGTCGAGGTCGATGAAAACCACCCACAGGGGCAGGCCGCTGCGCCGCGTCACGGCCATGGCCTGCTCCAGCCGTTCGCGCAGCAGCAGGCGGTTGGCCAGGCCCGTCAGGATGTCGTGCCTCGACTGGAATTGCAGTTCCTGTTCGAAGCGCATGACGGTGCTGATGTCGTATTGCGCTACGACAAAGTGGCTGACGCTGCCGTCGCCATCGTCGCGCACGGGTGCAACGAACAGCTCGCTCCAGTAGCAGCTGCCATCCTTGCTGAAATTGCGCACGATGGCCTTGCCTTCGCGCTGTTCGCGCAGGGCCGTCGTAATGGCATGCATGTCTTGCCGCCCCTCCTGGGGGCCCTGCAAGTCTTCCAGGCGCTGGCCGATGACTTCCGCGGCCGCATAGCCGGTGATGCGCTCGAAGGCGGGATTGACATACTCGATCAGGTAGCCCGGTGCGTCGGCACTGCACAGGATGATGGCATTGGCCGACACTTCGATGATGCGTTCGCGCAAACGCAGCGATTTTTCATTGTGCATGCGTGCGGCGATGTCTTCGGACAGGCGCAAATTGGCAAACTGCAGCGCCGCCGTGCGCTCGCCCGTGATGCGGGCAATCACGCTATTGCGCGACACGAGCTGAAAGACATACGCCGTCGCCAGCAGGCTAGACAACAGTCCGCCCAGCAGCACGTAAAGGGAGCCGCGATGCTTGGCGTCCAGGCTCATGCCGCTGGCGTGGTACTGCAGCAGCCTGCTGCTGTCCGCTTCGATCTGGCGCGCCGAGACATAGCACAGGGCCGTCAGGCTCAGCCCGACTGCCAGAGTGATCAGGGCCGAGATGGAAACGGAAATGGAAATGCGTTTGAAAAATGATTGCATGATGGCGTCCGGTAGTAGCGCCGGCGCCGATCCATGATCCGGCAGCCCTGGCAGTGATTGACTGTAGGATGCGCGGCGAATCAGCGTCCGTTCGCTGGCGAACAGACAAGCATGCCTGCAAGAAATATAGTCGGGCCTCGGTACAAGCAGTGTGTTACGCTGCGCAGCATGGCGACCCTCGTTCGGACGCCTTTCATCTATCCCCTAGCTGACGACTGGAAACCAGGAATTCTGCCCATGTCGAGTCCGCATGCCCAGCTGCACAACCCGAATCAAAACCATTTGCTCGCCGCCATGCTCGACGCCGATTTTGCGCGCCTGGCACCCCATCTGGAGCAAGTGTCCATGTTGCTGGGCGACGTGATTTACGATTCGGGCGACAAGTTGCAGCATGTGTACTTCCCTACCACGGCCATCGTTTCTTTGCACTACCTGCTGGAAAACGGCGGTTCGTCCGAAATTGCCGGCGTCGGCAATGAAGGTGTGGTGGGCGTGTCGCTATTCATGGGCGGCAACTCGACGCCCAGCCGCGCCGTGGTGCAGACGGGTGGCGTCGGCTATCGGCTGAAGGCGCACCTGCTGATGGAAGAATTCGACCGCGCCGGTCCCGTCATGCGCCTGCTGCTGCGCTATACGCAAGCCCTGATTACGCAAATGTCGCAGACGGCCGTGTGCAACCGCCACCATACGGTGGAGCAACAACTGTGCCGCTGGCTGTTGCTGACCATGGACCGGCTGCCGAACCGCGAGCTGACCATGACGCAGGAACTCATCGCCAACATGCTGGGCGTACGCCGCGAAGGCGTGACGGAGGCAGCCGGGCGCTTGCAGGCGCGCGGCTTCATCAGCTACCGGCGCGGACATATCTCCGTGCTGGACCGCGCCGGCCTCGAAGGCCATGTGTGCGAATGCTATGGCGTCGTCAAGAAGGAATTCGCGCGCCTGCTGTCTGACGTGCGCCAGCGCCAGGCGCACTGAACACCGCATCTACTCTCTTATCGTTGTCACAGTCCAGGCTATCTCATGCAATCTGTCGAAAAAATCCCCACCGGTGTCGCTTCGCGCTGGCCCATGGCGCTGGCGTTCTCTTTCAGTGCCATCGTGCTGCTGGCCGTCGGCGTGCTGGCCTGGCGCGCGCCATTCGAGACCGCGTGCGTCATAGACGCGCTGGTATTTCTACTGCTGATGCTGCTGGTGGCACTGTACCGGCGCACGGTATCGGCCAGCCTGCCGCGCCAGTTGCTCAAGGCGGGCGCCTTGCAGGATGCGATTTTCAATAGCGCCAATTTTTCGTGCATCGCCACCGATGCGCAGGGCGTGATCCAGATTTTCAATGTCGGCGCCGAACGCATGCTCGGTTACGCTGCCAGCGATGTGGTGGACCGGCTGACGCCGGCCGGTATTTCCGACGCACAAGAGATCGTCACCCGCGCCGCCGCCCTCAGTGCCGAGCTCGACACCGTCATCACGCCCGGCGTGGAGGCGCTCGTGTTCAAGGCCATGCGCGGCATCGAAGATATCTATGAACTGACCTATATCCGCAAGGATGGCAGCCGTTTCCCCGCCATCGTCTCCGTGACGGCACTGCGCGACGCGCAGAGCAAGGTCATCGGCTACTTGCTGATCGGCACCGACAACACGGTGCGCAAGCAGGTCGAAGCGGAACAGGCGCTGCTGGACCAGCGCTTGCGCGAACAGCAGTTCTATACACGCTCGCTGATCGAATCGAATATCGATGCGCTGATGACGACGGACCCGCGCGGTGTCATCAGCGACGTCAATCAGCAAATGGAAGCACTGACGGGTTGCACGCGCGACGAATTGATCGGCGCGCCGTGCAAGAATTATTTTACGGAACCAGAACGGGCCGAGGAAGCCATCGCGCGCGTGTTGCGTGAAGGAAAGTTGACTAACTACGAGCTGACGGCCCTGGCGCGCGACGGTACGCAGACGGTGGTGTCCTACAACGCCTCGACTTTCCACGATCGCGAGCGCAAGTTGCAGGGCGTGTTTGCCGCCGCCCGCGACGTGACGGAACGCAAGCAGTTCGAACTCGCCTTGCAAGACACGAATATCGAGATGGAAAAGGCCCGCCAGGCGGCGGAAAAGGCGAACCTGGCCAAGTCCGAGTTTCTGTCGAGCATGAGCCATGAATTGCGCACGCCGCTGAACGCCGTGCTGGGCTTTGCCCAACTGATGGCCTCCGAGACGCCGGCACCGAGTTTGCCGCAGCAGCGTTCGATCGACCAGATTCTCAAGGGCGGCTGGTATCTTTTGCGCTTGATCAATGAAATCCTCGACCTGGCCATGATCGAATCGGGCAAGGTCACCATGTCGGAAGAGGCGATGTCCTTGCTCGACGTATTGCAGGATTGCCAGGCAATGATCGCGCCGCAGGCGGAAAAACGCGGCATCCGCATGTATTTCCCCCGCTGTGGCCAGGCTTTCTATGTGCATGCCGACCGCACGCGCGTGAAACAAGTGATGATCAACCTGCTGTCAAACGCCATCAAATACAACCAGAGCGGCGGCAGCGTGAAGGTCGAGTGCCGCCGCAGCGGCGACCGCGTGCGTGCCAGCGTCACCGACAGCGGCGCCGGCTTGAATGCAGAACAGATGGCGCAGCTGTTCCAGCCATTTAACCGTCTGGGCCAGGAAAACAGCACGGAAGAGGGCACGGGCATCGGCCTGGTCGTCACCAAGCAGCTGGTCGAACTGATGGGGGGCACCATCGGCGTCGACAGCACGGTGGGCGTGGGCACTACCTTCTGGGTGGAATTCAAGGCGTCGCGCGCGCCCGAGCTGGTCATGGAGCAGGGCGAAGTGTTGCCGGTGGCGCAGGAAGACCAGGAAAGCCAGCGCACCTTGCTGTATGTGGAAGACAATCCCGCCAACCTGGCACTGGTGGAGCAATTGATCGCCCGTCGCAGCGATTTGAAGCTGCTGACGGCCATCGACGCGCACCTGGGCATCGACCTGGCGCGCACGTATCAACCGGATGTGATCTTGATGGATATCAACCTGCCCGGCATCAGCGGCTACGGCGCGCTGCATATCCTGCACGACGATCCCCTCACCAGCCACATTCCCGTGATGGCCCTGTCGGCCAACGCCATGCCGCGCGACATTGAAAAAGGCCTGGACGCAGGCTTCTTCCGCTATCTGACCAAGCCGATCAAGGTCGTCGAATTCATGGATGCGCTCGATGTCGCCCTGCACCATGCGGCCGCGCATGGCCTGGCCGACGACACTCACGCAGTACGCTAATTCAGCACTTCATTTTAGGAATACCGCCATGCTTCAAGCCACCGAGATCCTGAACGCCAGCATCCTCATCGTCGATGACCAGGAGGCCAACGTCATGCTGCTCGAACAGGTGTTGCGCAATGCAGGCTACACGCGCATCACGTCCACCATGGACCCGAAAGCCGTGCATGCGCTGCACCAACAGCACCGTTACGACCTGATCCTGCTCGACTTGCAGATGCCGGAAATGGATGGCTTCGAAGTCATGGAAGGCTTGCGCGACATCGAGGCGGGCAGCTATCTGCCCGTGCTGGTGATTACGGCTCAGCCCAGCCACAAGCTGCGCGCGCTGCAGGCCGGCGCCAAGGACTTCGTCAGCAAGCCCTTTGACCTGGTGGAAGTGAAGACGCGCATCCACAACATGCTGGAAGTGCGCCTGCTGTACCAGAAGCTGGCCGAATACAACAAGTCGCTGGAACAGATGGTGGAAGAGCGCACGGCGGAGTTGCGCGAAAGCGAAGCGCGCTTCCAGCGCTTCACGGAGCTGTCGTCCGACTGGTACTGGGAGCAGGATGCACAGGGCAATCTAACGCGCTTTTCCGGCCCCGTGGCGGAAATGCTGGGCATCGGCAGCGAGGAAGAGCCGCAGCGCTGGAACGCCACCGAGCGCGCCTTGCTCGACGCCAAAATTGCCGCACGCGAACCGTTTCTTGACTTCATCTACAGCCGCGCCAATCCCGATGGCAGCACGCAGTACCTGCAGGTCAGCGGCGAACCGATGTTCGACACGGGCAGCCGCTTCATCGGCTACCGCGGCATCGGCCTCGATGTCACGCAGCGCCATCGAAGCGCCTGATTTATACTTGCTGCTATCCATATCCACAAGGAAAGCATCATGGCAGACAAATCACAAGCCCAGTACTGGTTCCCCGCCAAGACCTATGGCTGGGGCTGGGGCATGCCCATCACCTGGCAGGGCTGGCTGGTCTTTTTGAGCGCGCTGGCGCTGTTCGCCTGCGGCGCCTTCCTGCTCCCGCCACAAGAATCGCTGGCACTGTACATCATCTATGAAGTCGTCATCGCCGGCGCGCTCGTCGGCGTGTGCTGGCTGAAGGGCGAACCGACCAGCTGGCGCTGGGGCAAGAAGAAGTAAGGCCGAAGCACAAAGACGACACTTGCAAGAAATCATCTGGCCACGCGGCGCGAACCGCGTATAATTGGCTCGCTGCCGCAAGGCGGCAAACGCTAGGGGTCCTGCCTTTCGCTGTGGAAACACAGTGCAAGCGCGGGTGAGAAATACCCTCCGAACCTGATCTGGATAATGCCAGCGAAGGGAAGCTTTAGGATGAACGCACCCCGCCTTTCCGCGTGCGCGCAGCCGAACCTCCTTAGCTGGCTCCAGGCTTAAAAATAGTCTAGCCAAGGAGCCAAAATGAACGCCAACCCGAAATTCCTCTCCGCCACCGCCACGGTCGACGAAGCCGCCATCGCGCCGCTGCCCAATTCGCGCAAGATTTACGTGCAGGGCAGCCGCCCCGATATCCGCGTGCCCATGCGCGAGATCAGCCAGTCCGACACGGAAGCGTCGTTCGGCGGCGAAAAGAATCCACCGATCTACGTCTACGATACTTCCGGCCCCTACACGGACCCGGACGTGAACATCGATATCCGCTCGGGCCTCGATACGCCGCGCCTGCCATGGATCATGGAACGTGCCGACACGGAAGAATTGCCCGGTCCGACCTCCGACTACGGCATTGCCCGCCTGGCAGACCCGAAACTGGCCGAGCTGCGTTTCAACCTGCACCGCAAGCCGCGCCGCGCCATCGCCGGCAAGAACGTCACGCAAATGCATTACGCCCGCCAGGGCATCATCACGCCTGAAATGGAATTCGTGGCGATCCGCGAAAACATGCGCCGCCAGGAGTATCTGCGCGAACTGAAAGCTTCCGGCCCCATGGGCGAGCGCCTGGCCGAGCTGATGGGCCGCCAGCATCCGGGCCAGTCGTTTGGCGCCAGCATCCCGGTTGACATCACGCCGGAATTCGTGCGCGAGGAAATCGCCCGCGGCCGTGCCATCATCCCCGCCAACATCAACCACCCGGAAGTCGAGCCGATGATTATCGGCCGCAATTTCCTGGTGAAAATCAACGCGAATATCGGCAACTCCGCCGTCACCTCGTCGATAGGCGAGGAAGTGGAGAAGATGACCTGGGCCATACGCTGGGGCGGCGACAACGTGATGGATTTGTCCACGGGTAAGCATATCCACGAAACGCGCGAATGGATCGTGCGTAACAGCCCCGTGCCCATCGGCACCGTGCCCATCTACCAGGCGCTGGAAAAGGTCAATGGCAAGGCCGAAGATCTGACGTGGGAAATTTTCCGCGACACCCTGATCGAGCAGGCCGAGCAGGGCGTCGATTACTTCACCATCCATGCCGGCGTGCTGCTGCGCTATGTGCCGATGACGGCCAAACGTTTGACGGGCATCGTTTCGCGTGGCGGCTCCATCATGGCGAAATGGTGTCTGGCGCACCACCAGGAATCGTTCCTGTACACGCATTTCGAAGACATTTGCGAGATCATGAAGGCGTATGACGTGTCGTTCTCGCTGGGCGATGGCTTGCGCCCCGGCTCGATCTACGACGCCAACGACGAGGCGCAACTGGGCGAACTGAAAACCCTGGGCGAGCTGACGCAAGTGGCCTGGAAGCACGACGTGCAAGTGATGATCGAGGGCCCCGGCCACGTGCCCATGCAGCTGATCAAGGAAAACATGGACTTGCAGCTGGAGCAGTGCGGCGAAGCGCCGTTCTATACCCTGGGACCGTTGACGACCGATATCGCCCCCGGCTACGACCACATTACCTCGGGTATAGGCGCGGCCATGATAGGCTGGTACGGCACGGCCATGCTGTGTTACGTGACGCCGAAGGAACACCTGGGCCTGCCCAACAAGGCCGATGTCAAGGACGGCATCATCACCTACAAGATCGCGGCCCATGCGGCCGACCTGGCGAAAGGCCATCCGGGCGCGCAAATCCGCGACAACGCCCTGTCGAAAGCGCGCTTCGAATTTCGCTGGGACGACCAGTTCAACATCGGCCTGGACCCGGACAAGGCGCGCGAATTCCACGATGAAACCCTGCCCAAGGATTCGGCCAAGGTGGCGCATTTCTGCTCCATGTGCGGCCCGCACTTCTGCTCCATGAAGATCACGCAGGAAGTGCGCGAATACGCGGCCGGCATGGGCATCGCGGAAGACAAGGCGCTCCAGCAGGGCATGGAAATCAAGGCCATCGAATTCATCAAGAACGGCGCCGAGCTGTACCGCAAGGTCTGAGGGAGAGCGTGATGCCTGCATTGATATCCATCACGCTCAACGGCGCACCGCACCAGGTGCCGCCGGGGCAGACACTCGACCAGCTGATCGCCGCGCTGTCGCTGGAAAACCAGGCGCTGGCGCTGGCTGTCAACCGCAACGTCGTGCCGCGCAAGGCGTGGCCGGGACAGGTCTTGCAGGTGCAAGACCAAGTGGAAATTGTCCGCGCCATCGGCGGCGGCTAGACTAAGGAAAAAGCAATGACCAGTAATAACAACGACGACCTGCTGACCATCGCAGGAAAACAGTATCAATCGCGCTTGCTGGTGGGTAGCGGCAAGTACAAGGACTTGCCGCAGACGCGCGAGGCGACGGATGCGGCCGAGGCGCAGATCATCACGGTGGCCATCCGCCGCGTGAATATCGGGCAAGATCCGAACGCGCCCAGCCTGCTCGATGTCGTGCCGCCCGACCAGTACACGATTTTGCCGAACACGGCCGGCTGCTACAACGCCAAGGATGCCGTCTACACCCTGCAACTGGCGCGCGAGCTGCTGGGCGGACGCAATCTGGTGAAACTGGAAGTGCTGGGCGATGAAAAGACCCTGTTTCCGCACATGCCGGAAACCCTGATCGCCGCCGAAGCGCTGGTCAAGGATGGCTTCGACGTGATGGTCTATTGCAGCGACGACCCCATCCAGGCGAAGATTCTGGAAGATATCGGCTGCGTGGCCGTCATGCCGCTGGCGTCACTGATCGGTTCGGGCATGGGCATCTTGAATCCGTGGAATTTGTCCCTGATCATCGACCAGGCCAAAGTGCCGGTGCTGGTGGACGCTGGCGTGGGCACGGCATCGGACGCGGCCATTGCCATGGAGCTCGGTTGCGATGGCGTGCTGATGAACACGGCCATTGCCGGCGCGCGCGACCCCGTGCGCATGGCGCATGCGATGAAGCTGGCCGTGCGGGCCGGACGTGAAGCGTTTCTGGCGGGTCGCATGCCGCGCAAATTTGCCGCCTCGCCGTCGTCGCCGATGGCGGGCCGCCTGGCGTGACGAGGCCAACGCTGCCGACCGTGCTGGTGTTTGCCGGTGTCGATCCCTCGGGCGGCGCCGGCATCGCCGCCGATATTGTGGCGATTGCGGCGCAGGGCGCGCATGCCATGCCCGTCATCACGGCACTGACGGTGCAAGACAACGACAGGGTCTTTGGCGTGGAAGCGGTGGCGCCGGAATTGCTGCGCCGGCAGGCGCAGGCGCTGATAGCCAAGATCGCTATCGATGCCGTGAAAATCGGCATTCCCGGCAGCGCCGCGAATGCGGCCGTCATTGCGCAATTGATCGCGCAATTGCGGCTGGCCCGGCCCGACTTGCCCGTGGTGCTAGACCCCGTGCTGGCCAGCGGCCATGGCGACCTGCTCAGCCGTGACGACGCCGTACTGGCGCTGTCGCCCTTGCTGCCGGTGACGACCGTGATCGTGCCGAACGGGCCGGAAACACTGGCCCTGGGCGGTGAAAAAAACTTGCTTGCGCAAGGCTGTCAGCATGTGCTGCTGACGGGCGGGCATGGCGAAGGCGAGGTGATCGTCAATCATTGGTTCGATAGCGCCGGGGGCGAACGAGAGTGGCGCTGGCCGCGCTTGTCCGGCGCCTTCCATGGCAGCGGCTGCACCTTGGCGTCCGCCATCGCGGCGCGCCTGGCGCACGGCGTGCCGATGCAAGAGGCGCTCGATGGCGCGCAAAGCTATTGCCATGCGGCCCTGGCCGGCGCGTATGCGATTGCGCCAGGCCAGCGCATGCCGCAACGATTCATTCAATAAGGAAAACATCATGCGTGGACTGTACCTGGTCACCCCGAACTGGGATGACACCGACCACTTGCTCGACGCGAGCGAACAAGCTTTGCAGGAAGGCGTGGCCTTGCTGCAATACCGCCACAAGAGCGCTGACGCGCCGCAACGGCGCGAACAGGCGGGCGCCTTGCTGGCACTGGCCCGTAAATATGGCGTGCCCTTCATTATCAACGATTTTATCGAGTTGTGCGAAGAGCTTGATGCCGATGGCGTGCACGTGGGCGGTACGGACGCTTGCGTGGCGCAGGTGCGCGCGCGCCTGGGCAGTGACAAGATCGTGGGCGCGTCCTGCTATGGCGATATGCTCTTGGCACGGACGGCCGAGGCCGCCGGCGCCAGCTATGTGGCCTTCGGCGGCTTTTATCCGTCGCTGGTGAAAAAGTATCCGGTGAGCACGCCCCTCGATATCGTGTTGCAAGCCAAGCGCGAGATTGCCTTGCCGTGCGTGGTGATCGGCGGCATGACGCCCGAGAACGCGGCGCCGCTGGTCGCGCGCGGCGCCGATATGGTGGCGGCCATCAGCAGCGTATTTGGCAAGGACTACCAGGCGGATGGGGTGGATATTGCGGTGCAGCAATTTAATCAATTGTTTGCGCTGTGAGCACGGGAACGGATGGGGAATTTGCCGAATAATCGGCATATAATAAGAACATCATTCATTTCCGAGGTCCCTTTACCCATGAGTCAGCCAGCCGCCGCGAAACGCCTTATCTTGATCGTTGACGATGACCAGATCCTGTTGGAATTCCTCGGCGAAGTCCTGCGCCATGCCGGCTACGAGACTGCCCTGGCCCATTCGGCCGAAGTGGCGCTGCAGCTGGTCGCACAGCGCGAGCCGGACCTGGCCTTGCTCGACATCCACATGCCGGGCATGTCCGGCCTGGAACTGGCCAAGCGCCTGCATGGCGAAACGGGCGTGCCTTTCATGTTCCTGTCCGGCAGCGGCGACAGCGAATCGGGCAAGCAGGCGGCCGCCTATGGCGCCGTCGGCTATGTCGTCAAACCCGTCGACGAAGGCCGTTTGATGCCCGCGTTCGAAGCGGGCCTGGCACGCGCCGATGAAATCCGCCAGCTGCGCCGTACCGAACTGAACCTGAATGCGGCCCTGGCCGCTGGCCGTGAAACGAGCCTGGCTGTTGGCTTGCTGATGGGCAAGTTCCAGACGGACCGCAATACGGCTTTCGAAGTGCTGCGCGACCACGCCCGCTCCAGTCGCCGCAAGATCAATGAAATCGCCAGCCAGCTGCTGCTGGCCGAGGAAACCCTGAACGGCTTGCATGGCGCCTTTTTGAATCGCGCGAAAATCAAGTAAGCGTTGCGCCGGCGCCGGCGTGGCACGTCGGCGCCTGCCTTGTTATGATGTGACGATACGGCGCGCTGGCGCGCCTGGTTCAACCATACATAGCACACACCACAGGACACACATGAAAACCAAAGCAGCGATTGCCTGGAAGGCGGGCGCCCCGTTGACCATCGAAGAAGTCGACCTGGCGGGCCCGCGCGAGGGCGAGGTACTGGTGGAGATCAAGGCCACCGGCATTTGCCACACGGATTACTACACCCTGTCTGGCGCCGATCCGGAAGGCATCTTCCCGTCTATCCTCGGCCATGAAGGCGCCGGCGTCGTCGTCGACGTGGGCCCTGGCGTGAAAAGCCTGAAGAAGGATGACCACGTCATCCCCCTGTACACGCCGGAATGCCGCCAGTGCAAATTCTGCCTGTCGCAAAAGACGAACTTGTGCCAGTCGATCCGCTCGACCCAGGGCCGCGGCCTGATGCCGGACGCGACCTCGCGCTTTTCCATCGACGGCAAACCCATTTTCCACTACATGGGCACGTCCACCTTCTCGAACTACATCGTCGTGCCGGAAATCGCCCTGGCGAAGATCCGCGAAGACGCGCCCTTCGATAAAGTCTGCTACATCGGCTGCGGCGTGACGACGGGCGTGGGCGCCGTGCTGTTTACGGCCAAGGTGGAAGCGGGCGCCAACGTGGTCGTGTTCGGCCTGGGCGGCATCGGTTTGAACGTGATCCAGGCGGCGAAGATGGTCGGCGCCGATAAAATCATCGGCGTGGACATCAACCCGGCGCGCCAGGCCATCGCGCGCAAGTTCGGCATGACGCATTTCGTCAACGCCAACGAAGTGGAAAACGTGGTCGACACCATCGTGCAACTGACGGACGGCGGCGCCGACTACAGTTTTGAGTGCATCGGCAACACCACCACCATGCGCCAGTCGCTCGAGTGCTGCCACAAGGGCTGGGGCCAGTCCATCATCATCGGCGTGGCGGCGGCCGGCCAGGAAATTTCCACCCGTCCGTTCCAACTGGTGACGGGGCGCGTATGGAAAGGTTCCGCCTTCGGCGGCGCGCGCGGCCGCACGGACGTGCCGAAGATCGTCGACTGGTATATGGAAGGCAAGCTCAATATCGACGATTTGATCACGCACCGTTTGAAGCTCGACGATATCAACCAGGGTTTCGACTTGATGAAGAGCGGTGAATCGATCCGCTCCGTCGTGCTGTACTGATTTCAGATACGCCGTACCACGGCGTTTTTGCGGAGGCTGCGGCCTCCGTTTTTTTCGTCCGTGATTTGCCATTCATCGCGCAAGCCTGCCGTCCAGGCCAGCGTTTGTGCAGCCTGTCGCACCGTGCTGTAGCCGTGATTCATTCGCCGCTACAGTCAACACTCCACTACATTTGCGACGAGGCAGCCATGTCCACTTCCTACCGTTTGATCCTCAGCCTGGCCGGTATCCTGCTTGGCGGCAGTGCGCTGGCCGTGCAGCCGCCCGAGCCGCCCGCGCCACCGGCCGCACCTGCCGCGCCCAGCACGCAGGTCAGCCGTTCGCTCGACAAGGGAGAAAGCTATGCGCTGGTCGATGGCAGCAGGGATAGCGAGGGCGTCATCGTCGTCGACAGCGATATTCACTCGCAGCAGGTGGAAAAGCTCAAGCGCTCGATCAAGGGACCGTTCCTGTGGTTCCGCGACCAGGGGCAGGCTTACGTGCTGCAGGATACCGCCTTGCTGGGCAAGGTGCGGGCGGCATGGCAGCCCTCGAAACAGATTAGCAAGGAGATGAGCGCGCTGGGTGATCAAATGGGCGCGCATGGCAAGGCCATGGGCGAAATGGGGCGCAAGATGAGCGCCCGTAGCCAGGCGAACGGCAGTGCGCGCGAGTCGGAGCAACTGCGGGCGCTGGGCCGCCGGCAGCAGGAACTGGGCAGCAAGCTCGGTGACGCCTCGCGCCGCCAGGCACTGGCGACGAGCGATGCGGCGCGCCGCACGGCCGAGCGCGACGTGGAACGCTTGCAGCAGCAGATGGAAGATGCGCAGGAAGAAATGGAAGAGATCAACGACCGTAACGCAGCAGTGCATGAGCGCGAGGCCGAGAAAGTGGAGCGCATGTCGCGCCAGATGGAGCAGCGCAGCAAGCCGATGGAAGCGCTGGGCAAGCAAATGGGCGACCTGGGTCGCCAGCAGGAAAAAGTCGTCAAGATCGCCGACAAGACCACGCGCCAGGTGATTGCCCAGGCGCTCAGCGAAGGCAAGGCAAAACTGGTGCGCTAGACAAGGTTCCAGGCGGCGGCCATGGCCCGGTATTGCGCCGGCAACTGCCCCCTGGCGTCGTTCTCGCTGGCATACACCTCATCCTGTACCGTGTCCCAGCGCGCAGCGCAGCTGAAACGGTAGACGCGTGCCTCGTCCTCGTAGCGGCACACGGCCAGGCCGTGGATGGCGACGGGGGCGGCGCCACCATGCGCATCGCTGACGTGGCCGAAAGGCAGCTCGGACCAGGCCCAGGCCAGTACGCGGGCGCCGTCGAGGTGAGTGGGTGGTGTCATGGGATACGGGCCGCTGTGTCGGGACGCCGATTGTAGCGCGCACAGGGAAAACTGGCGCGACCGCTGGACAAATGCACAGTATTTTTAGCCATGCCGGTATAATCACGGCATGCAAAATCTTCTTCACAACCTCAATCCCGAACAATTGGCTGCCGTCACCTTGCCGGCCCAACATGCGCTGATCCTGGCGGGCGCCGGTTCGGGCAAGACCCGCGTGCTGACCACCCGCATCGCGTGGCTGATCCAGACCCAGCAGGTATCGCCGCCCGGCATCCTGGCCGTGACCTTTACGAATAAAGCCGCCAAGGAAATGCTCACGCGCCTGTCGGCCATGTTGCCGATCAACACGCGCGGCATGTGGATAGGCACCTTCCACGGCCTGTGCAACCGCTTGCTGCGCACGCACTACCGCGACGCCGCCTTGCCGCAGACCTTCCAGATCCTCGATTCGCAGGATCAGTTGTCCGTGATCAAGCGCTTGTTGAAGGCAAACAACATCGATGATGAAAAATTCCCGCCGAAGACGGTGATGTATTTCATCAACAACGCCAAGGACCAGGGCTTGCGCGCCACGGACGTGGAAGCGTACGACGCGCACGAGCGCAAGATGGTCGAGCTGTACCAGTTGTACGACGACCAGTGCCAGCGCGAAGGCGTCGTCGATTTTGCCGAATTGCTGCTGCGCACGTACGAATTGCTGAGCCGCAACCAGCCCTTGCGCGAACACTATCAGGCGCGCTTCCGCCACATTCTCGTGGACGAGTTCCAGGATACGAATAATTTGCAATACAACTGGCTCAAGTTGCTGGCCGGCCACGGCAGCCGCGATGGCGGCGCCCTGTTTGCCGTAGGCGACGATGACCAGAGCATTTACGCGTTTCGCGGCGCCAACGTGGGCAACATGAGCGCCTTCGAACATGAGTTCCAGGTGCAGAACTTGATCAAGCTCGAGCAGAACTACCGCTCGCACGGCCATATCCTCGACAGCGCCAACGTGTTGATCGCCAACAATAGCAAGCGCCTGGGCAAGAATCTGCGCACGGACGCGGGCCATGGCGAGCAGGTGCGCGTGTATGAAGCCAGTTCCGACTTGCAGGAAGCGCAGTGGATCATCGAAGAAGCAAAAAGCCTGATCGCCGATGGCGCTTCGCGCAGTGAAATCGCCATCCTGTACCGCTCGAACGCGCAGTCGCGCGTGATCGAACATGCGTTGTTCTCTGCCGCGATTCCCTATCACGTGTATGGCGGTCAGCGCTACTTCCAGCGCGCCGAGGTCAAGCACGCGATTGCTTATTTGCAATTGATGGACAATCCGCATAACGATTCCGCCTTCTTGCGCGTGGTCAATTTCCCCACGCGGGGCATCGGCATGCGCTCGATCGAGCAATTGCAGGCCGCGTCAGAACAGTACGGCATTTCACTGTACGCGTCCGTGCCGTATGTGGCAGGCAAGGCGGGCAGCGTGCTGGCCGGCTTCGTGAAACTGGTCGAAGGCGTGCGTTTCGAAACGCAGCAATTGTCGCTGCCGGAAATGGTGCGCGTGGTGCTCGAAGCGAGTACCTTGCTGCAACACTACCAGAATGAAAAGGAAGGCGCCGACCGCATCGAGAATCTGGAGCAGATGGTCAGCGCGGCCAGCCAGTTCGTTTCCGAAGAAGGTTTTGGCCAGGCAGCACCGGCCCATCTGGGCCCAAGCGCCCAGGCGCAGTCGGGCGTGCCCGTCGTCAACCAGGATGGCATCGAAATTCTGGATGCCGATGCGCCGCTGCCGGCCGTGATGTCGCCGCTCTCCGCATTTTTATCGCATGCCTCGCTGGAAGCCGGCGATAACCAGGCGCAGGCGGGCCAGGATGCGCTGCAAATGATGACGGTGCACTCGGCCAAGGGCCTGGAATTCGACAACGTCTTCATTACCGGGCTGGAAGAGGGCCTGTTCCCGCACGAAAGCAGTTCGAAGGAAGACAATGGCGTGGAAGAGGAACGCCGGCTGATGTACGTGGCGATTACGCGCGCGCGCAAGCGGCTGTATATGAGCTTCTCGCAGACGCGCATGCTGCATGGCCAGACGCGCTACAACATGAAGTCGCGCTTCTTTGACGAGTTGCCGGAAGAATCGCTGAAATGGCTGTCGCCGAAGGTGCAGGCGAACTGGTTCGGCAACCGCAAGTCGGCCTGGGATGAGGCGCCCCGCGTGGCCAGCCTGGGTTCGGACAATGCGATTGCACAAAAGATCGCGCAAAAAGCCACGGGCGGCGGCTGGCGCATCGGTGAATCGGTGGCGCACGCCAAGTTCGGTGAAGGCGTGATCGTCAATATCGAAGGCGGCGGCGGGAATGCGCGCGCGCAGATCAATTTTGGACAGCACGGCATGAAGGTGTTGGACCTGGGAATTGCGAAACTGGAACGGCTGGGACGCTAAGTTAGCTGAGTGAATGCCGTAAATGCCGGGGTCAGACCCCCGGTCATGTTGGCGCCAAGCATTGCGTTAGCGGTGTTGAGGGTCTGACCCCAGCTTTAATTTTTGTCCAGCGACACCGTCTTGCTGGCATCGACGGGCACGCCGAAGATCTGGCGGTAGGCGGCATAGAACGAGCAATGCATGATGATGGTCAAGATCATCGACAGCGGCATCATCAGCTGCATCATCAGCGGCGTGCGGCCAAAGATGACGGCCAGCAACTGGCTGGTGACGACGCTGATGGCGAACCAGGTGGCGGCGAAGACGATGAAGGCCGACAGCGAGCGCCAGACGGCGAAAAAGCTGAAGAACAGCGCCTTGCCCAGCCCGGTTTGTTTCCAGTAAATCAGCGGTGCGGCAAAGCAGAAGGCCATGGCGGCCGGCACGTACAGCACGATGGCCAGCAAGATGCCCAGGCCCAGGCGCGATTCCGGGATGGCAGTGCGCGCCGCTTCTTCCGTCAGTTGTCCGGTGACCAGTTGCCACAGCAAGCCGTCGTCCACCAGGGTCGACGCGCCGATGGCGATAATGGCCATGAGGATGTACAGCACGCCCAGGCCCAACAGGGACGGAAAGGCTGGCTTGCGGAAGCCCGAGATCAGCAGGCTGGGCAAGACGCGCTTGCCCTGGTCGATATGCAGGCAGCCTTGTACGAAGGCCACGGAGAACACCGGCACCAGGATGACCGGCAGCAATTGGCCGAGCACGGGCACGATGCTGACGGCCAGCATGCAGAACATATAGCCGAGGAACAGCATCGACATGCCGCCAGGTTGCTTGCGAAACAGGGCGAAGCCTTGTTTCACCCATTGCCAACCTGTACTTGCAGGTAATTTTTCCATGTTTAAAACAGTTCCGGAGCAGGTGTGGCGATACGTTCGCGCAGAATGCGTTCGAAATGTGCCGGATCGTGCGGGGTCAGCATTTCCGCTTCGCGCGGCTGGTAATAATCGTACAGGCGCGACAGCCAGAAGCGCAGCGCGGCGGCGCGCAGCATCGGCTGCCATGCCGTCTGTTCTTCGTGCGTAAACGGGCGCACGGCCTGGTAGGCGTCGAGCAGGGCGCGCACGCGCACCGTGTCGAGCACGCCTGTGGCCAGGTCTACGCACCAGTCGTTGACGGTGACGGCCACGTCGTACAGCCAGGTGTCGCAGCCGGCAAAGTAAAAGTCGAAAAAGCCCGTCAGGCGCTCGCCGTCAAACATGACGTTGTTGCGGAACAAGTCGGCATGCACGGGACCGCGCGGAATGGCCTTGTAGGTATCGCAGGAGGCAAAGGCGTCCTGGAAATGGATTTCCGCGCGCAGCAAATGCGCCTTGGCATCATCGAGGTGGTGCAAGACCAGCGGCGTGGTGCTGTTCCACCAGTCCAGGCCCCGCAAATTGGGCTGCTGCAGGGGGAAGTCCTGCGCCGCCAGG
Source organism: Janthinobacterium sp. UMAB-56 (assembly GCF_900095265.1). GTDB lineage: Bacteria > Pseudomonadota > Gammaproteobacteria > Burkholderiales > Burkholderiaceae_D > Janthinobacterium. Next base: position 122,835 of record NZ_LT607656.1, read on the forward strand.
TGCATCTTTGCCAGCATGGCGCCGACAGCCGCACAATGGACGGCTTGCGGCGCCATCTGCGAGTTGCCGTCGAGTTTGCTGACGATGGCGGCCGGCTTGCCTTGCAGGGCCGTTACCAGTTGGCCATCGGCATTGGCGATCGGCGCGGGCACCAGCACGCCCCGGTCCGCCAAATGGCGCATCAGTTGCAAATAGAATGGCAATTGCTCGAAGCTGAGGTTTTCAAAGATCGTCAGCACATACTCGCCGCGCTCCGTGCTCAGGAAGAAATTGCTGTTTTCGATGCCGGACGCGATGCCCTTGAGCGCCAGAGGTTTGCCGAGTGGGAACTGCGTGATCCACTGGCCGATATCGTCCAGGTGTAGCGCGGTAAAAACTGCCATGGGAAAGAGAGGAATGGTCTAAAAGGTCAAAAAAAGCCGGCTGCCCCGCAGGTGGCCGGGGCAGGGCAGAAGAGAGTGGCTGCTTACTTCGCTGCTGGGGGCGGTGCCGGGGCGTCTGCGGCCTCTTCATCGCGTTGTTTCTGTTTCTTCTTGCCCAGGTCGAATTCCAGCACTTTCCATTGCGGGCCGCGCAGGGCGCCGCTGTGGGCCTGGTCGCCGCCGGCGGCCGGCTTCATGTAATAGGTGCTGCCGCCGCTCGTGACTTTCACTTCGGACGTCACGCCCGCTTCGCGCTTTTCGGTAATCTGCTGCTTGGCGGCGGCCGGTGTCACGGTGATGGGCGCTTCACCCATTTCCTCGATGCGTTCCAATTGTGGCGGCGCGTCGCTCGGTTTGGCCGGCGTCTGGGCGCTGGCAAGGGCCGAACATGCCAACAGAGGCAGGGCGAGGAATGTCCAGAGTGTCGAGGTACGCATCATGATGGGTTCGCTTCCATGTGTGGGCTGCAGCGTATGCAGTGGGGTAATGCCGTCAATTTATCTATAAGGCATTGTAACAAACTGGTAGGCAATGCTGCTTGATACGGCTGATTAAATGCGCGGAAGTGGGCCATGGCCGTCAGCCAGGCGGCCAGGCGGGGTGCCAGCCGTGCCAAACTGCGCAAAAAACGGTGGCCGCGTCCCCGGTGGCGCGGGCTGAAACTCTGCGATAATTGGGCGATATTCCACCCGCCCGCCGCTCCCAGGGCTGGCGCGGCTCACCTTATTTTATTGGCATTATGCAAAACACCCTGCTGTTAGTCGACGGTTCCAGTTACCTCTATCGTGCTTTCCATGCGCTGCCCGACCTGCGCAGTCCGGACGGCTATCCCACGGGCGCCATGCACGGCATGGTCAACATGCTGCGCCGCCTGCGCGCCGATTACCCGGCCGCCTATATCGCCTGCGTGTTCGATGCCAAAGGTAAAACTTTCCGCGATGACATGTATCCCGAGTACAAGGCCACGCGCGCCTCGATGCCGGACGACCTGCGCCTGCAGATCGAACCGATACACGAAGCCGTGCGCGCCATGGGCTGGCCTATCTTGATGGTCGACGGCGTGGAAGCCGATGACGTGATCGGCACCCTGGCCGTGCAGGCGGCCGGCGCCGGCATGAACGTGGTGGTGTCGACGGGCGACAAGGATCTGGCGCAACTGGTCAACAGCCAGGTGACCCTGATCAACACCATGAGCAATGAAAAGCTCGACGAAGCGGCCGTGCTGGCCAAGTTCGGCGTACCGCCGAACCGCATCATCGATTATCTGTCGCTGATTGGCGATACGGTCGACAACGTACCGGGGGTATCGAAATGCGGCCCGAAGACGGCCGTCAAGTGGCTGACCTTGTACGACAGTCTGGAAGGCGTCATGCAAAACGCGGCCCAGGTGGGCGGCGCCGTGGGTGAGAACCTGCGCACGGCCTTGCCATGGCTGCCGCAGGCGCGCGCCCTGATCACAGTCAAGACCGATTGCGATCTGTCTGGCCACATGACGACGATCGCCGACTCGCTGGTGGCGAAACACGAAGACAAGGAAGCGCTGCTGGCCTTCTTCAACCGCTATGGCTTCAAGGCCTTGCTGCGCGAACTGGGCGCCACGCCGCCGCCGATGTCGCCTGTCGGGCCGGCGGCGGCAGCCGGTGGCGCCGCCACCAATACCACGGGCGACATGTTTGCCGATGCCGCGCCTAAGGTGGAAGCCGTGTATGAAACCGTGCTGACGGACGAGCAGCTCGATACATGGCTGGCCCTGATCGATGCGGCGCCCTTGACGGCCGTCGATACGGAAACCACGTCGCTGGAACCGATGACGGCGCAGATGGTCGGCATTTCCCTGTCGGTCGCCGAACACGCCGCCTGCTACATCCCGCTGGCCCACGATTACGCAGGTGCGCCCGAGCAATTGACGCGCGAACATGTGCTGGCCAAATTGCGCCCGTGGCTGGAAGACGCCAGCAAGCCCAAGCTGGGGCAGAACCTGAAATATGACAGCCACATCTTCGCCAACCATGGCGTGACGTTGCGCGGCATCGCCCACGATACCCTGCTCGAATCGTATGTGTTCGAATCGCACAAGAAGCACGACATGGACAGCCTGGCCCTGCGCCACCTGAATTACACGACGATCCCCTTCGAGGATGTGTGCGGCAAGGGCGCCAAGCAGATCACCTTCAATCAAGTGGAAGTGGAGCAGGCGGCGAAATATGCGGCCGAGGATGCGGACGTGACCTTGCGCTTGCACAATGCCATGTGGGGCAATGTGGCGAACGATGACAAGCTGACCTTCATTTATGAAAAGATCGAGTTGCCGACGGCCGTGGTCTTGCAAAAGATCGAGCGCAACGGCGTGCTGATCGATGACGCATTGCTCAATATCCAGTCGGCCGAGCTGGCCGTGAAGATTCTGGAGCTGGAAAAGAAAGCGTATGAACTAGCCGAGCAGCCGTTCAATCTGGGCTCGCCCAAGCAGATCGGCGAAATCTTCTTTGAAAAGTTGAAGCTGCCGGTGGTGAAGAAAACGCCGACGGGCGCGCCCTCGACGGATGAAGAAGTGCTGCAAAAGCTGGCCGAGGATTATCCGCTGCCCAAAGTGCTGCTCGAATACCGTGGCATGGCCAAGCTGAAATCGACCTACACGGACAAGTTGCCGAAGATGATCAACGTCAACACGGGCCGCGTGCACACGAACTATGCGCAAGCCGTGGCCGTGACGGGGCGCTTGGCGTCGAACGACCCGAACTTGCAGAATATTCCCATCCGCAGCGCGGAAGGGCGGCGCATCCGCGAAGCCTTTATTGCGCCGCCGGGCAGCCACATCGTCTCGGCCGACTATTCGCAGATCGAATTGCGCATCATGGCGCATATCTCGGGCGATGAAGCCATGCTGCGGGCGTTTGCCGACGGCATCGACATTCACCGCGCCACGGCGGCCGAAATCTTCGGTGTGCCGGCCGGGGAAGTGCAAAGCGAACAGCGCCGCTACGCCAAGGTCATCAACTTCGGTTTGATTTACGGCATGAGCGCCTTCGGCCTGGCCGGTAACCTGGGCGTGGACCGCACGGCCGCGCAAAGTTATATCGACCGTTACTTTGCGCGTTTTTCTGGCGTGAAACAGTACATGGAAGATACGCGCCAGCAAGCCAAGGCACGTGGCTACGTGGAAACCGTGTTCGGCCGCCGTTTGTGGCTGCCGGAAATTAATTCGCCGAACGGCCCGCGCCGCCAGGGCGCGGAACGGGCGGCGATCAACGCACCGATGCAAGGCACGGCCGCCGACCTGATCAAGCTGGCCATGATCGCCGTGCAAGGCTGGCTGGAAACGGATGGCTTGCAGACGAAGATGATCATGCAGGTGCACGATGAACTGGTGCTGGAAGTGCCCGACGCCGAGCTTGAATTGGTCAAGCGCAAGCTGCCGGAACTGATGGCCGGCGTGGCCGCGCTGAAAGTACCGCTGACGGCCGAGGTGGGTATCGGTAAAAATTGGGACGAAGCGCACTAATCTATAAACGCAACATTTTCAGGAGAAACGCATGAGCGACATGATCACCGATTGTGAAAGTTTGCTGGGCCAGAGCAGCTTGTCCGGGCCGGATGGCCGGCGTGGTTTCCTGAAGGTGGCGCTGGGGACGGGCTTTGCCGTGGCCGTGCTGCCCGTGGCGGCGCAAGACGTCATCAAGACCGATTCCGCCGGGCTCGTCACGGCCACCGTTTCCGTCATGGTCGATGGCCAGGCCGTGCCCGTGTATGCGGCCCAGCCGGAAGGCAGGACGGGCTTGCCCGTGGTCTTGGTCATTTCCGAAATCTTTGGCGTGCACGAGCACATCGCCGACATGGCGCGCCGCTTCGCCAAGCAGGGCTATCTGGCGCTGGCGCCCGATCTGTTCGTACGCCAGGGTGACCCGACCAAGGTGGCCAGCATTCCCGAACTCATGAAAGGCATCATCGCCAAGACGCCGGACGCGCAAGTGATGGCGGACCTCGATGCTGTCGTTGCGTGGGCGAAACAGAATGGCGCCGACACGCGCCGCCTGGGCATCACGGGCTTTTGCTGGGGCGGCCGCATCACCTGGCTGTACGCGGCGCACAATCCTGCCGTCAGGGCGGGCGTGGCCTGGTATGGCCGCCTGGTTGGCGAAGCGAACCCTTTGCAGCCGAGCAACCCCATCGATATCGCCGCCACCTTGAAGGTCCCCGTGCTGGGCCTATATGGCGGCAAGGATACGGGCATCACGCAGGAATCGATCGGCAAAATGAAAGGCGCACTGGCCAAGGGCGGCAACAAGTCGGAATTTGTCGTCTACCCCGATGCGGGCCACGCCTTCAACGCCGATTACCGCCCCAGTTATGTGGCGGCCGATGCGAAAGACGGCTATGCGCGCTGCCTGGCCTGGTTCAAGAGCCACGGCGTGGCGTGATGCCGCGCCAGAAAAATACCGTATTTTCCAGAAGTTGACGCGAGAGGCGCAGCGGGCTGTAAAATGCCCGGCGCATCGCCAATGCAGTACAATTGCATCTTCATCGCGCTACGCTGCCGCCAAACGCGCAAAAAATTAAACAATAGATAACAACGCATTCATCAGGCCAGACGCCAGCATCGCGGGCGCCAGTGACCCGGCGCCATTTTGAGGTAAGAAAATCATCGATCCCGTCCTTATATCCATTTTGCTCGCGACCACGATCGCGGGCGTGTTCAGCATTACTGCGGCGGCGATCTTTTCGTTTGCATTCTTGTCCAAGGTGGTCGAGCGCATGGTCAGCTTGTCGGTCGGCATCATGCTGTCGACCTCCCTGCTGCACGCCTTGCCCGAAGCGTTCGAATCGCAAGCCGACCCGCGCAGCCTGTTCGCCACCCTGCTGGCGGGTTTGCTGGCCTTTTTCATGCTGGAAAAATTCGCCATCCTGCGCCATTCGCACCACCACGAAGGCGACGGCCACCACCACGCGCACGGCCACGACAAGCATGAGGCAGGCAAGGCCGGCTGGATGATTTTAGTGGGCGACGGCATGCACAATTTTACGGACGGCATCCTGATCGCCGCCGCCTTCCTGGCCGACCCGAAACTGGGTCTGGTGACGGGCCTGGCCATCATCGCGCATGAAATCCCGCAGGAAATCGGCGACTTCATCGTGCTGCTCAATGCCGGTTTTTCGCGCCTGCGCGCGTATATTTTCAATCTGCTGTGCAGTCTGATGGCGGTGGCCGGCGGCTTGCTTGGCTATTTCACCCTGGATCGCGCCAGCAACCTGATTCCTTATGTGCTGGTGTTCGCCTCGTCCGGCTTCATCTACATCGCCCTGTCCGACCTGATGCCGCAGATGCAGCGCCGCTCCACTATGCGCGAAACCATTCCGCAAGTGCTGCTCATCGGACTGGGCGTGTGCATCGTGCTGTTCCTGACGCACAAGCGCCACGGCGCTTGAGGCGCCGTTTTGCCGGCGCAGTGCTAGCTATGCTATATTGCCTTTTTGACTAATTTGAACAGAAAGGAGGAAAATATAATGGAAGACAACTTGTTGCTCGCTTTGTGGCGCGCACGCTCTTTAAGTGCATTTGCCAGCTCTTGCCCACGTTCTATCGCGCTGCGATAACCTGGCCAGAGCAAAGCCACCCTCCTCAATAGAGTTTTTCTCTAGAGTCCTTTCTCGGCTCACGGTTTTCGTTAGCGCTCCTGTTAACGCGGATGCTTGCATCCCGAACAAAGACAAGAGCCATGACTACCCTTATCTCTACCCAAGCTTTACAGCTCGATACCCACGACGGTTTCCTCTTCAACGAACTCGCCTTTACCTTGCGCCAGGGCGACCGCATCGGCCTGATCGGCCACAATGGCTGCGGCAAATCCACCTTGCTGGGCCTGCTCAGCGGCACACGGGAAGCCACGTCCGGCATCATCCATGTTGCCCGTGCCTGCCGCTTGCAGCACGTGGAGCAGCACTTGCCGGCCGAACTGGCCAACCTCAGCCTGTATGAGGCCTTGCTGGCGCCCGTGCTGGAACAGCCCGAACTGCATTGGCGGGTCGACAGCCTGCTGGCAGAACTGGGTTTCGACCTCGATACGGCGCAAGTGCCCGTGCATTCGCTGTCCGGTGGCCAGCACACGCGGCTACTGCTGGGACGCGCCCTGCTGCAGGAACCGAACGTACTGCTGCTGGACGAACCGAGCAATCATCTGGACTTGCCATCGCTGCTGTGGCTGGAGCAATTCCTGTTGAGATGGCGCGGCGCCTTCATCCTCGTCTCGCATGACCAGCGCCTGCTCGACAACGTGGCCACGCGTAGCTGGATCTTGCGCGATAGCCGCCTGTACGATTTCGATCTGCCCTGCGGCCCGGCATTGGCGGCGCTGGCCGAGGCCGACATTGCCGCTGTCGCCAGGCATGCGGCCGAACAGAAGGAAATCGACCGCCTGTCTGCCAGCAGTGCCCGCCTGGCCCTGTGGGGCCGCACCTATGACAACGAAGACCTGGCGCGCAAGGCGAAGACCATGCAGCGGCGCATCGACAAGTTGAAGGATGCGCAATCGTTCGTCAGCGATGGCGCGCCCTGGCGTCTGAGCTTGCGCGGCAAGGCGCTGGCGGCCGACCAGTTGCTGGCGCTCGATGGGCTCGATGTGCGCGCCGTGCCCGCTTCCCCGCTGCTGTTCCGGGTCGATCAGCTGTGGCTGAAACCGGGCGAGCGGGTCGCCTTGCTGGGCGCCAACGGCAGTGGCAAATCGTCCCTGCTGCGCCTGTGCTGGCAAGCGATACAGGCGCAAGATGAGCGCAGCGACTTGCGCTACCACCGCGCCGCCAATATCGGCTATTACGACCAGTCGCTCAGGCAGCTGGCCGACGAGGCCGATTTGTCCGACGCCCTGTACCCGTTTGCCGTGCAGAACGAGGCTGCGCGCAGCCAGGTGGCGCGCAAGCAAGCCTTGATCTCGGCCGGTTTCCCATATGTGCGCCATGGGCAGACGGTGGCCACCCTGAGCGGCGGCGAGCGGGCGCGGCTGCTGTTCCTGGGGCTGTCGCTGGCAAGCTATCACCTGTTGCTGTTGGACGAGCCCGGCAACCACCTGGATATGCAGGGCAAGGAGGAACTGGGGCAAGCCCTGCGCGGCTTTGACGGGGGCTGCCTGCTGGTGTCGCACGACCGCGACCTGATCGAGACGGCCTGCAACCGTTTTTGGGTGGTGGCAGATGGCCGGCTGGAAGAGTGGCCGGATGCGGCCAGCGCGTATGCACGGCTGAGCGCGGAAGATAGGCAGACGCCGCTGGCGCGCGTCGAAACGGCTGCGCTTGCGCCGGCGCAAACCGACGTTGATGTTCAGCTGGAACGCTTGTGCGAACTGGAACAGTTGCTGGCAGAAGACCTGGCGAGAAAGCCGCGCCACCAGAAGCCGGCCAGCCAGCAGGCGTGGCGGGCTGAGCTGGAACGGCTGAATCAAGCGCTGGGGATAACGTCGTAGTTATCCACTGGCAAGAAAGTGGCGGACCGGATGGTCCGCCACTATTTTAGTTGCCCGTCGCTACCGGCCGCGCCGGATCGGCGCACCACTCGCTCCACGAGCCCGGGTACAGGGCCGCGCCAGGCAAGGCTGCCACTTCCAGTGCCAGCAAGTTGTGGCAAGCCGTCACGCCGGAGCCGCATTGCATGACGGCCGCTTGCGGTGCATCAAACAGCGCGCCGAAATCGCGTCGCAATGCTTCCGCGCTCTTGAAGCGGCCGTCCGCCTGCAAATTATCCTTGAAGAAGCGGTTTTTCGCGCCCGGGATATGGCCGCCCACGGGGTCGATGGTTTCGTTTTCACCGCGATAACGGTCGGGGGCGCGCGCGTCGATGACGGTCAACGCTTGCGTTTCCAGGTTGCCAACGACGTCCTGCACGCTGACCGTGCGCGTCAGGCTGGTTTTTTCCGTGAGCGTGCCGGCAGGGCGGGGGGCAACTGGCGTGACCAGCGGCAAGCCTTGCGCCTGCCACGCAGCCAGGCCGCCGTCGAGCACGGCAACGGCCGGATGGCCAACCCAGCGCAGCAACCACCACAGGCGCGCGGCGAACATGCCGCCCTGGCCGTCATAGGCGACCACTTGCGTGTCGTCATTGATGCCCCAGCCGCGCAGGGTGGCCAGCAGGACATTGCGTTCTGGCAGGGGATGGCGTCCGGTAAATTGGGGCCCGCGTGCCGTCTTCGGGCCGGACAGGGCCGTGTCGATATCGGCGAACTGCGCGTTCTGGATATGGCCGGCGGCAAAGGCGTCGCTGCCGGCGGTAGGGTTGAGCAAGTCGTGACGGCAATCGAGGATGACCCAGTGGCTGTCATTCAGATGGCTGGCCAGTTCGCTGGGCTGGATCAAGGTGGTGTACATCAGGAACGCTCCTTTACACTTCGCTGGCGATAGGATCCGTGCGCGCTATCGCCGCGCCACGGGCCGTGTTGCGGGTATTGTAATAGGTTGCCGCGATGCCGGAGGCAAGGATGATGCCAATGCCGGCCCAGCCGTGCCAGTCGAACAGGTCGCCGAAGATCACCACGCCCCAGAAGCTGGAAAAGACGATGCCCGTGTATTGCAGATTGGCAACCACGAGGGTCTTGCCCAGGCGATAGGCGCGCGTCATGGCCATCTGCGCCATGGTGGCGCACAGGCCGATGGCGGCCAGCAAGCCGATGCCGTAGCCGCTCGTGTGCGCGTGCCAGACGACGGGGCCGCCGCCGGCGCTGGCCACGTGGCCGATCACGCCGGCGAGAAAATTGACGACCGAGAAATAAAACACGACCCGGTATTCGGGTTCGCCCAGCAAGCCCAGCTTGCGCACCTGCAAGTAGGCGAGGGCCGACAGCATGCCGGAAATCAAGGCTGTGATGGCGCCGCCCACCTGGTCCGTCTCGAACACGGGTTGCAGCAGCAGGGTCACGCCGACAAAGCTCATGGCAATGGCAGCGACCAGCGGCCATTCGACTTGCTGCGTCGCTTTCCACCAGCCGCCCGCCAGTAAAATCACGGCAATCCAGATGGGCGCCATGTAATTGAGCGTCATGGCCGTGGCCAGCGGCAGGATGGCGATGGCATAAAACCACAGCCACAGGGCGATCACCCCCACCACGCCGCGCCACAGATGCTGGCCCGGCATCGTGGTTTTAAAACTGCCGCCCTGGTACAAAATCGTGCAGCTCATGACGGTCATGCCGATGATGCCGCGGTACATGACGATTTCGGAGGTCGAATACATATCCGACGCCAGTTTCACGCACACGCCCATGATGGCGAACATAAAGCTGGCAAACAGCATCCATAGAGATTGCATTTGATTCCTGAAAAACGCGGGGATAAAAAAAGGGCCGCGCAATGCGGCCCTTCTACTGATTACAGTTCGATATTGTTACGGTACCACTCGTGAAAGTGCTGCATGCCATCTTCCATCGGCGATTGGTAAGGACCCACTTCGTTCACGCCGCGCGCCATCAGGACTTTGCGGCCGGCATCCATGCGCTGGGCGATTTCATCGTCCTCGACGCAGGTTTCCATGTAAGCAGCCCGTTCGGCCTCGACGAAGTCGCGTTCGAACAACACAATTTCCTCTGGGTAATAAAACTCGACCACGTTGCGCGTCTTTTGCGGACCATCGGGCCACAGGGTCGAGACGACCAGCACGTGCGGATACCATTCGACCATGATGTTCGGATACAGGGTCAGCCAGATAGCGCCATACGGCGGCGCTTCGCCGCCACGGAATTGCAGCACCTGCTCCTGCCATTTTTTATAGGCGGGCGAACCGGCCTGTTGCAAGCCGCGGTGTACGCCCACCGTTTGCACGCTGTAATCCTTGCCGAATTCCCAGCGCAGGTCGTCGCAGCTGACAAAGCTGCCCAGGCCCGGGTGGAACGGTTCCACGTGATAATCCTCGAGGTAGACTTCGATGAAGGTCTTCCAGTTGTAGTCGCACTCGTGGATTTCCACGTGGTCGAACATATAGCCGGAAAAATCGAGGTCTTTCGAGACGGACAAATCTTTCAATTTTTCCATCACGTTGTAGCCATTTTGCTCGAACAGCAAGCCATTCCAGCTTTGCAGCGGCGTTTTCGACAGGTTCAGGCACGGCGTTTCGGGGAAATGCGGCGCGCCGATCAGTTCTCCCTTGAGGTCGTAGGTCCAGCGGTGCAGCGGGCAGACGATATGGTTCGCATTGCCGCGGCCATTGAACATCAGCGCCTGCCGGTGGCGGCACACATTGGACAGCACTTCGATGCCATTGGCGTTGCGCACGAGCATGCGCCCTTCGTTCTCAGACGCCAGGGTCGCAAAATCGCCGGTTTCCGGCACCATCAGCGCATGCCCGACATAGCGCGGGCCGGCTTGGAACAATTGCTGCATTTCACGCTGCAACAGCGTTTCGTCAAAATAGACGTGGACCGGAAGTTGCGCGTTTGAACGCGCCAGCTTGGCGTGAGTAGCCAGATCGGACATCCCAACCCCCCATAAATGTACAACGGTCAGCAGTGCCCCAGGCCATTGCCTGGGCAACCGCTACAGAGAGAAAGAATCCGCAAAGACCTGAATTCAAATTTTGTTGAAACGGTATTTCGGACAGAACCGGCGATTATAGCGCGTATCGGCCTCGGCATTGCCAAACCCTCCGGCAAATAGCTTACTTTAATGAGAAACATTGTCATTTGCCGTTTCATTTCCGACCGATGGGAGCGATTGCGCTAAAATCCACTGCCAAACTGGCAAGGTCTTCCCCTTTGTACACAGCGATTGCGCTTTAGTTTTCACTTAATAGTGAGGTTTGTTCTAAAATAACGCTTCTATGCTGGCCGGGAGTCCCCGGCGTCTCCCTACATACCCCTCGTGCCACGAAGAGATCTGAGTCTATGTCGAAGAAATTAACTGCCGCTGCCGCAGCGCCGGCCTCGTTTGAAGAGGCAATGGCGGAACTGGCGCAGCTGGTAACGCAAATGGAAGCGGGCCAGTTGCCGCTGGAAGCATCGGTCGCGGCGTATCAGCGCGGCTCGGAACTGGTCAAATATTGCGCAAGCCAGCTCGACAGCGTCGAAGCGCAGGTGAAAGTACTCGAAGGCGACATGTTGAAACCGTTCGTGGATGCCGGCGAGGCTGTGCAATGATGGTCAGTGCGCAACAGGACGGCGTGACCTTCGGCGACTGGATGCAAGCCACCCAGTCCGGCGTGGAAGGCCGGCTCGACCAGTTTTTACCTGCGGCAGATACGGTGCCGCACAAGCTGCACGCGGCCATGCGCTATGCGCTGCTGGGCGGCGGCAAGCGCGTGCGCCCGCTGCTGGCGATGGCGGCCGGTGAACTGTTTGATGCCGATCAAGATACCCTGGCGCGCGCCGCTTGCGCGCTGGAAATGATTCACGTGTATTCGCTGGTGCATGACGACATGCCTTGCATGGATGACGATGCCTTGCGCCGTGGCAAGCCTACCGTGCACATCGCCTACGATGAAGCGACGGCGCTGCTGGTGGGCGACGCGTTGCAATCGCAGGCGTTCATGCTGCTGGCCGATGGCGCGGCGATTCCGCCGGCGCGGCAGATGACCATGCTCAGGTTGCTGGCGCACGCGTCTGGCTCGGCAGGCATGTGCGGCGGCCAGGCGATCGACCTCGACAGTGTGGGCCTGGCCTTGAGCCTGCCGCAGCTGGAACAGATGCATCAGTTGAAAACGGGGGCCTTGCTGCGCGCGGCCGTGATCCTTGGCGCGCTGGCGGGCAAGGATTTGACGCCGGACGAGATGACGGCGCTGAACGCGTATGCGCGCGCCGTCGGGCTGGCGTTCCAGGTGGTCGACGACGTGCTCGACGCGACGGCCGATTCGGCTACCCTGGGCAAGACGGCAGGCAAGGATGCGGCGGCCAACAAGCCCACTTACGTATCGATACTGGGGCTGGAGCCATCGAGAGCCCTGGCAGAACAATTGCGGTGCGACGCCCATGCGGCGCTGGCGCCATTCGGGGACAAGGCACGCCGTTTGCGCGAGCTGGCGGACCTGGTCGTGCAGCGGAAGGCATAAATGAAACTGTTAGAAACTATCAATGAACCCGCGCAAGTGCGCAAGCTGGCACGCTCGCAACTGGTGCCGCTGGCCCAGGAATTGCGCAGCTTCCTGCTCGATTCCGTTTCCAAGACGGGCGGCCATCTGTCGTCCAACCTGGGCACGGTCGAGCTGACCGTTGCGCTGCATTACGTGTTCAATACGCCGCACGACCGCATCGTCTGGGACGTGGGCCACCAGACCTATACACACAAGATACTCACAGGCCGCCGCGAGCGCATGCATACCCTGCGCCAGAAGGATGGCATTTCCGGCTTCCCCAAGCGCGACGAAAGCGAATACGACACCTTCGGCACGGCGCATTCGTCGACGTCTATTTCCGCAGCGCTGGGCATGGCGCAGGCCGCCAAGATCAAGGGCGACCCGCTGCACGCGATCGCCGTGATCGGCGACGGTTCGATGACGGCCGGCATGGCTTTCGAGGCGATGAATAATGCGGGCGTGCAGGAAGACGTCAACCTGTTGGTGATCTTGAACGACAACGACATGTCGATCTCGCCGCCCGTGGGCGCGTTGAACCGCCACCTGGCGCGCTTGATGTCGGGCCAGTTCTATGCGGCGGCAAAAAATGTCGGCAAGTCCGTCTTGCCCGGCCCCGTGCTGGAATTGGCGAAACGCTTTGAAGAGCACGCCAAGGGCATGGTCGTGCCCGCCACCATGTTCGAGGAATTCGGTTTCAATTACATTGGCCCGATCGACGGTCACGACCTCGATTCGCTGATCCCGACCCTGCAAAATATCAAGCAGTTGAAGGGCCCGCAATTCCTGCACGTGGTCACCAAGAAGGGACAAGGCTACAAGCTGGCCGAAGCGGAACCGATTTTGTACCACGGCACGGGCAAGTTCAATCCGGCCGAGGGCATCAAGCCGGCCACGGCGCCGGCCAAGATGACGTACACGGAAGTGTTCGGCACCTGGCTGTGCGACATGGCGGCGCAGGACAAGCGCCTGGTGGGCATCACGCCGGCCATGCGCGAAGGCTCGGGCATGGTCAAGTTCGAACAGCAATTCCCCAACCGCTACTTTGACGTCGGCATTGCCGAGCAGCATTCGGTCACCTTCGCCGCTGGCCTGGCTTGCGAAGGCTTGAAACCCGTCGTGGCCATCTATTCCACCTTTTTGCAACGCGCCTACGACCAGTTGATCCACGACGTAGCCCTGCAAAACCTGGATGTGACGTTCGCGCTGGACCGCGCCGGTCTGGTGGGCGCCGACGGCGCCACGCATGCGGGCAACTACGACATGGCGTTCTTGCGCTGCATTCCTAACATGGTCATCATGGCCGCGTCCGACGAAAACGAATGCCGGCAAATGCTGACGACCGGTTACCACTATCCGGGGCCGGCGGCCATCCGCTATCCGCGCGGCGCCGGCGCCGGTGTGGCCATCGTGCCGGAACTGACCAGCATTGAAATTGGCAAGGGCGAGCTCAAGCGCCAAGGCAAGCGCATCGCCATTATGGCCTTCGGTTCCATGGTGGCGCCGAGTGTCGCGGCAGGCGAGAAGCTCGATGCGACGGTGGCGAACATGCGTTTCGTCAAGCCACTCGACGTGGCGCTGGTGAAACAGCTTGCCGCTGAGCATGATTACCTGGTGGCGGTGGAAGAGGGCTGCATCATGGGCGGCGCCGGTTCGGCCGTGGCCGAAGCCCTGGCGGCTGAGGGCATCGTCAAGCCGATTTTGATGCTGGGCTTGCCAGACGTCTTCATCGACCATGGCGACCCCGTGCAATTGCTGAAAAGCGTGGGCCTGGACGCCACCGGCATCGCCGCCTCGATCGAGCAGCGCTTCCCGGCGGCCGGTCCGCGCCTGGCGATGGTCAGCTAAGGCGCTCAAGCAAGATAAAAGCGGCACTGCGGTGCCGCTTCGCCTGTACTCCTCTTACGCTGCACTGCAACATTTTTTCACTGGGGAATGCTACGATGACGCTTTGATACCCTCTCAAAGTCCATCTTGCATTTCAGGAAACTTCACCGCCGTACACGTGCACTGGCCGGTCGCTGGCTGACGGGCATGCACGCCTATACCGACACCCTGTCGCAGCGCCGTCCCCTGTGGATGGTCAGCCTGGCCATCGACGAGACGAATCTGTCCGAGGGCCTGCGAGCCGCCTGCGCCTCGAGCGCCATGCTGCTCTTGGGATTGCTGTTCGACCACCCCGATTTTTCCTGGGCCGCCATCGGTGCCTTCTGGACTTGCCTGGCCGATGCGGCCGGCACGCGGCGCATGCGCTTCGTCTCGATGCTGGGCTTCGGCTTGCTGTCCACCGTGGCCGGTGGCCTGACGGCGCTGGCGGCCGGGCATGGGGTGGTGGCGGCCGCCATCGCCGTGCTGCTCTTTTCCTGGGCCGGCGCGCTGGCGCGCATCTGGGGCGCGGCCACGGCGCAAGTGGCCATCCTGGCGGCCACGGCCTGCGTGGTGATGGTCACGCATCCGCTGGCATCGATGACGCAGACGGCGCCTTTCCTGGGCCTGTACATGTTTGGCTGCCTGTTTGCTACCGTGCTCAGTTTTACTGTCTGGCGCATCCACCCGTTCGGCCCCAGCAGGCGCGCCATCCGCGCCGCGTATTCGCGCCTGGCCGGCATCGCGCGCGACAATGCGCGCTTCCTGGCGCAGGACCCGATGCTGCCGGAGGCGGCCGCGCATGGCGCCAGCTACCGTTCGCAGGCGCGCGCCGCACTGGAGGCGGCGCGCGTGGCGCTGGCCGCCGTGCCGCCCGCGCGTGCGGGTCGCAGCGCCCTGTACGACAACCTGCTGCTGGCGCTCAGCGACGCCGAGCGCATCTTCGCCTATCTGATCGCCGTCACGCATAGCTGCGAGCGCGAGCAGCAGCGTTTGCGCCAGGACCCGCGCGCACGGCGCAGCCTGGAAGTGATGGCCGTGCTGCTGCGCCGCCTGGGGCAAGCCGTGCAGCGCCGGCCGGAAACGCCGCCCCTGGAATTGCAGCGCCGCCTGGCTGCCTGCGGACGGCGCCTGGAAGCGGCGCTGGGCGCCCTGCTGCCGCTGCGCCTGAACGTGGACTTCATGGAACTGGGCTTGCCGCGCGCGGCGCAGCTGCCGTGGCGCGAGGCGGCTTTCCTGGCGCTGGGGCAGGCGTGGCAAACGGCAAAAGTCAACGCCACGCCGCAGTCGCTGAGCTGGCGCCATGCGGCGCGCGTGTCGCTGGCGACGACGGCCGGCTTCCTGCTGGTCGAGGCCTTGCATATTCCATTCGGCTACTGGGCCACCATGGCCACCTTGTTGATACTGCAGCCATCCGTGTCGACCACCTGGCCACGCGGCATCGAACGGGTCGCGGGCAGCGTGCTGGGTGCCATGCTGGCCGTGCTGATCGGCCTGGCCGTGCACACCCCCCTGGCGATCTCGCTGGTAGTGTTTCCGCTGATTGTCGCCACCATGGCCTTGCGCCGTGTCAGCTACAGCCTGCACGTGCTGTTCATGACGCCGGCCTTCGTGCTGGTGGCCGATTATGCGGCGCCGGCCAGCGAGATGGTGTATGCGATGAGCCGCCTGGGCAACAATGTGCTCGGTTGCGTGCTGGCCTTGCTGGCCACGTTTTTCCTGTGGCCCGACCGCGAGGCGGACGACCTGGACCAGCGCCTGGCCAGGGCCGTGTCGGCCAACCTGAAATACCTGCTGGCCGTGCTGGCGGCAGGCGGGAAGTGGGATAGCGCCATCGCGCGCCTGCGCCGCGAGGCGGGTTTGGCCAGCAATAACGCGGAACAGGTGCTGCAACGCTTGCGCATCGAGCGCCGCCTGGACCGCAGTAGCGGCGTGGGCCTGGCGGCGCTGCGTACCTTGCCGCTGCTGCGCCGCGTGGCGGGCAGCACGGCGCGCATCAGTTTAAGTCCCCAGGCCGAGCCGGCGGCGCCCGAATTGCAACGCTGGATTGCCGCCGTCAGCGGGGAAATCGATGCCTTGCTGCGCGGAGAGGCCGATGTCTGCGCGCCTGGTCCCTGCGTTGCCGACCGCCTGACGCCGCTGCAAGCCGATGCCGTGGCCCAGGTGCAACTGCTGCGCGGCTTGCTGCGCGAGCATGTGCTGGCGATGCAGAGCGGCACGCGCTAACTTCCTCGCGCTGTCGCGTTTTTTTTCGGTGTGTCAGCCATTCGCTCTGCTTGCGGCGCCAATATTGTATAGACGTTTGGCGTCTCCCAATCTCTCCAAAGTCCACATTTAAAGGGCTTTCCCACGATATTTTCCATACTGGAAAATTATTGAAAGGAAATGTTGACTCTAAAATAAGTGCGGTCTATATTGGGTTTTGTAGCAAGCAATGACGAACCCTATATGGATTTTTTTACGACTGATCTGACGCGATTGCCTGGCTTGCCGGGGGCAATAGCTGACATGGAGAGTCGTGAATGAAAAAGATTGCACTTTTCCTGTTCGCCGTCGGTGTCAGCGCGCCTATTCTGCAGGAGCTGCTGGAAAGCGCAAGCTACGTCGGCCGACTTCGATCCTCCACGCCTCTGATACTACCTATGATGCAGAAAAAAATGAAGACTATCGCCATGTATGGCTTGATCCTGGTCGCTGGACTGGGCAGCGGTTATGGCCTGTCCTTGCTGCCTGGTTTATTCAAATCGACTTACACGGAAGGAAATTACGCCGCGTATTTCCCGAATGCCCAGGCGAAGGTGGTGTTGTACGGCACGGACTGGTGCGGTTATTGCGCCAAGACGCGCGCGTACTTCAAGGAAAACAAGATCGAATTCGTCGATCTCGATATCGAGAAATCCCCGGCAGCAAAAAAAGCCCATGAGGAACTCGGCGGTGGCGGCGTGCCCGTGGTGCTGATCGGCAACCGCAAGATCCAGGGGTTCAATACGGGCGCGCTGGAAGCGGCGCTGAAGAAAATCTGATTACCGGATGGCGCGTAAGAGACGGCGCGCCATGGATGTTGCCCATCGTCTGTCAATTCAACAGGAGTGCTTATGTTTAAAAAACTGGGTTTCTTTTTGTTTGCCATGGGTGTCAGCGCCTCGTATGCGATCGCTGGCGGCGGGTCGGAATGCTATTCGCAATGCGATGACAATCTGGAACAGTGCATGATTAAACACCCGACCGCGCCAGGCGCCTGCACCAAGATTCATCAGATGTGCTACGACCGCTGCGCTCAAGACTAGCATTCAATAAAGTTTGCCGGCTGGCCAGGACTCCGGCCAGGCCGGCATAGGCGGCTTATCCCCGCGTGCGGTCATGCCGCCACAGCACGTCGCTGCCGCCGGCAAAGCGGTTGAGCACGCGCGACAGCACGAACAGCAGGTCCGACAGGCGGTTCACGTATTGGCGCGGATGCTCGTGCAGGGTTTCCGCATTGGCCAGCGTGACGATGCTGCGCTCGGCGCGGCGGCACACGGTGCGGCACACATGCGCCAGCGAGGCGGCGCGCGAGCCGGCCGGCAGGATGAATTCAGAGAGGGCGGGCAAGTCCGCATTGTATTTCGCCAGCAGCGCATCGAGGCGCAGCACGTGCTCTTCCTTGATCAGCTGGTAGCCGGGAATGCAGATTTCTCCTCCCAGGTCGAACAGGTCGTGCTGGATGGTCACCAGTTCCTCGCGCAAGGCGTCGGGCATGGCTTCGCACAGCAGCAAGCCGAGATTGGAATTGAGTTCGTCCACGTCGCCCATGGCGTGGATGCGCGCGCTGTCCTTGCTGGTGCGGCTGCCGTCGCCCAGGCCGGTGCTGCCATTGTCGCCCGTGCGCGTGGCGATTTTCGAAAGTCGGTTACCCATGATGCTGATCCTGTCAAAGAAGAATGGGGGCAGCATACGACACTGCGCGCTGCCTGGCCGCAGATTTGCCTGTAAAACGGACAAAAAATGCGGCGTGCGCCACTTTTGTGCTTACAATCGTTGCACGCCCATGCACTTTTGTCTCCCATCTTATGCTCAATGCTGCCCCTGAACCTGGCTTGACCGCCGCGCGCCAGCAAGCCGTCGTCGCGGCCCTGCTGGCCGTGCTGCCGCCCCGCTGCGTGTTGTCCGACGCGGAAGATACGCGCCCGTATGAATGCGATGGCCTGGCCGCCTACCGCCAGCTGCCGATGGTGGTGACGCTGCCGGACACCGAAGAACAGGTCATCGCCATCCTCGGCGTTTGCCGCGAACTGGGCGTGCCTATCGTGCCGCGCGGCGCCGGCACGGGCCTGTCGGGCGGCGCCTTGCCGATCGCCGATGGCGTGGTGCTGTCGACGGCGCGCCTGAACCGCATCGTGCGCCTCGATGCGTATGCGCGCACGGCCGTGGTGCAGCCGGGCGTGCGCAACCTGGCCATTTCCGAAGCGGCGGCGCCCTACGCGTTGTATTACGCGCCCGACCCCTCGTCGCAGATCGCCTGCAGCATCGGCGGCAACGTGGCGGAAAACTCGGGCGGCGTGCATTGCCTGAAATACGGACTGACCGTGCAC
The DNA here is from genome assembly GCF_900095265.1 of Janthinobacterium sp. UMAB-56. Classification (GTDB taxonomy): domain Bacteria; phylum Pseudomonadota; class Gammaproteobacteria; order Burkholderiales; family Burkholderiaceae_D; genus Janthinobacterium. The sequence continues at coordinate 141,728 of NZ_LT607656.1, forward strand.
AATGTGCTGCGCGTGCGTGTCGTTACGATTGACGGCGAGGTGCTGGAACTGGGCGGCGAATGCCTGGACTCTCCGGGCCTCGACCTGCTGGCCGTCTTCATCGGTTCCGAAGGCATGCTGGGCATCGTCACCGAAGTGACGGTCAAGCTGATACCGAAACCTGCCACGGCGCGTGTCATCATGGCGTCGTTCGGCGACGTCGTCACGGGCGGCAATGCCGTGGCCAACGTGATCGCCGCCGGCATCATCCCGGCCGGGCTGGAAATGATGGACCAGACGTCTTCGCGCATGGTCGAACCGTTCGTCAAGGCTGGCTACGACATCGACGCGGCCGCCATTTTGCTGTGCGAGGCGGACGGCACGCACGAGGAAGTGGAAGAGGAAATCGCCCGCATGACGGCCGTGCTGGAAGGGGCGGGCGCCAGCGCCATCGCCGTCTCGCAGTCGGAAGCGGAGCGCATGAAATTCTGGTCCGGCCGCAAGAATGCCTTTCCTGCCGCCGGGCGCATCTCGCCCGATTACTACTGCATGGACGGCACCATCCCGAGAAAAAAACTGGCGCAAGTGCTGACAGGTATCGCTGGCATGGAAACGACGCATGGCTTGCGCTGCGCCAACGTGTTCCACGCGGGCGATGGCAATCTGCATCCCCTGATCCTGTTTGACGCCAACAAGCCCGGCGAATTCGAGCGCGCCGAAGCGTTTGGCGCGGACATCCTGGCCCTGTGCGTGGCCGTGGGCGGCACCATCACGGGCGAGCATGGCGTGGGCATGGAAAAGATCAATTCCATGTGCGTGCAATTTACGCGCGCCGAACTCGATGCCTTCTTTGCCGTCAAGCGCGCCTTCGACCCGCACGCCTTGCTCAATCCGGACAAGGCGATACCCACCTTGAACCGCTGCGCCGAATTCGGCAAGATGCATGTAACGGCGGGGCGCCTGCCGTTCGCCAACCTGCCCCGTTTTTAACCGCCGGAGACTCCTTTGCAAGCGATAGTGGAACAATTCAAGCAGCAGATATTGGCGGCCAGCGCGGCGGGCAAGCCCTTGCGCCTGCGCGGTGGCGGCACGAAAGACTGGTATGGCCAGCAGTTTGATGGCGAGGTGCTCGATACGCGCGCGTATGCCGGCATCATCGACTATGAACCGACGGAGCTGGTGATCACGGCGCGCTGCGGCACGCCGCTGGCGCAGATCGAGGCGGCGCTGGCCGCGCGCAATCAGATGCTGGCCTTTGAGCCGCCGCACTTCGGCGCTGGCGCCACGCTGGGCGGTGTCGTCGCCAGCGCCCTGTCCGGCCCGCGCCGGGCCAGCGCGGGTGCGCTGCGTGATTTCGTGCTGGGCGCCGTGCTGCTGGATGGTCACGGCGAACGCCTGGCCTTCGGCGGGCAAGTGATGAAAAACGTGGCAGGCTACGATGTCTCGCGCTTGCTGGCTGGCTCGCTCGGTACTTTGGGCCTGATCCTGGAAGTGTCGCTGAAGGTGTTGCCCTTGCCGCTGCGCGAAGCGACGTTTCGCCTGGCGTGCGCGGAAGTCGCCGCCTTGCGCATGCTCAATGAGTGGGCCGGAAAACCGCTGCCGATATCGGCCAGCTGCTGGCACGATGGCGTGTTGACGGTGCGCCTGTCCGGCGCCGAAGCGGCCGTGTCTGCGGCGCTGCACACGCTGGGCGGCGAGCTGCTGGCCGCCGACGATGCGGCCGCCTTCTGGCTGTCCGTGCGCGAGCAGACGCACGCTTTCTTTGCCGGTGCGGGCGGCCTGTGGCGCTTGTCGCTGCCGCCGCATGCCAGCGCCGTGATTTTAAAGGGGCGTCAGTTGATCGAGTGGGGCGGCGCGCAGCGCTGGCTGAAGCTCGACGCCGATGCCGACGCCGATAGCGCCCGGCACATCCGCCAGGCCGTGGCCGCGCTTGGGGGCCACGCCACCCTGTTCCGTGGCGGCGACAAGGCGGTGGGCGTGTTCCACCCGCTGGCGCCGGCCGTGGCCACCATCCACCAGCGCCTGCGGCAGGCTTTCGACCCTGCCGGCATCTTCAACCCGCACAGAATGTATTGAGCGCGCATGCAAACCAATCTCGCCGATTTCATCAAGAATACGCCGGCAGGCGACGAAGCCGAAGCCATCCTGCGCGCCTGCGTGCATTGCGGCTTTTGCACGGCCACCTGTCCCACCTACCAGCTGCTGGGCGATGAACTCGATGGCCCGCGCGGACGCATTTATCTGATCAAGCAAGTGCTCGAAGGCGCGCCCGTCACCGCCAAGACGCAGGCGCACCTGGACCGCTGCCTGACCTGTCGCAACTGCGAGTCGACCTGTCCCTCGGGCGTGCAGTACGGGCGCCTGGTCGATATCGGCCGCCATGTTGTCGAGCAGCGCGTGCAGCGCCCCTTGCGCGAACGCGCCTTGCGCTTCGCCCTGAAGGAAGCCTTGCCGCGCCGCTGGCTGTTTACGCCCGTGTACAAGGCGGGGCAGGCGCTGCGCCCCTTGCTCTCAAAAAGTTTGCAGGACAAGCTGCGCCCGGGCGCCGCCGCCGGCGCATGGCCGACGCGCCAGCACGCGCGCACCATGCTGCTGCTGGACGGCTGCGTGCAGCCCGCCATGTCGCCGAACATCAACGCGGCCACGGCGCGCGTGCTCGATGCCCTGGGCGTGCAATTGATCGTCGCGCCCAAGGCGGGCTGCTGCGGCGCGCTGCGCCATCACCTGAACGACCAGGAAGCGGCGCTGGACGACATGCGCCGCAATATCGACGCCTGGTGGCCTTATGTAGACAGCGTCGACAGCGCCGAAGCCATCGTCATGACGGCGTCAGGTTGCGGCGTCACGGTGAAGGAATATGGCCAGTTACTGGCACACGATGCACGGTATGCGGAGAAGGCGCGGCGCATCGCCGCACTGACGCGCGATCTGTCCGAGATCATGCCGGCCTTCGAGGCGGAACTGGTGGCGCAGTTGAAGGGGCGCATCGGCAAAAAAGTCGCGTACCACCCGCCGTGCACCCTGCAGCATGGTCAGCAGGTGCGCGGCAAGGTCGAGCAGGTGTTGCGCGCCGTCGGCGTCGACGTGCGCCTGTGCGCCGACAGCCATCTGTGTTGCGGTTCGGCGGGCACGTATTCGATCCTGCAGCCGGCCCTGTCGCAGCAACTGCGCGACAACAAGGTGGCGAACCTGGAAGCGTGCCAGCCGGAGATGATCGTGTCGGCCAATATCGGCTGCCTGAGTCACCTGCAGTCGGGCACGCAGACGCCCGTGCGGCACTGGGTCGAGCTGATCGACTCGGCCCTGTCCCCAGTCAAATAGGCGCTTCGCTGTACTGCGCTGTGCGCCATTGCGGCGCGGGGATGAAATTATTCGCCCACTCCAGCACGGCGTCGGCCGGCATGGGGCGGGCGATGCCGTAGCCTTGCGCCAGGTCGCAGCCCAGCTGGATCAGGCGCGCGCCATGCTCGACGCTTTCCACGCCTTCGGCGATCACCGTCAGGCTGAAGGAACGGGCCAGGCCGATGACGGCGCGCACCAGGTGCAGGTCGTCGCGGTCGTTGAGCATATTGCGCACGAAGCTCTGGTCGATCTTGACGATGTTCGCCGGCAGGCGTTTCAGGTATGACATCGACGAGTAGCCGGTGCCGAAATCGTCGAGCGCGAAGGTGATGCCCAGCGCCTGGCAGGCGCGGATGATGCGGCGCACGTCTTCGATGTCGTGCAGCGCCGACGATTCGAGGATTTCCAGTTCCAGCATGCTGGCGCGTACGCCGGGAAACTCGCCGAGGATGGTTTCCAGGCGCGAGACGAAGTCCGGTTGCTGGAAGTGGCGCGCCGCGATATTCACGCTGACCACCCAGTGCTTGCCGCAAGCGACCCAGCGCTGCATCTGCCACAGGGCCTGGCGCAGCACCCATTCGCCGATGTCGATGATCAGGTCCGTCTGTTCCACCAGCGGCAGGAATTGCGCGGGCGCCAGCACGCCGCGGCGCGCATGCTGCCAGCGCAGCAGCGCTTCCATGCCCACCACCGTGCCGGCGCGCATGTTCACCTTGGGCTGGTAATACAGCCGCAGTTCGCCATTGATCAGGGCCTGGCGCACTTCCGTGCGCTGGTTGTGGTGCGTGCGCACTTCTTCATCGAGGTTGGTGTCGAAGAAGTGATACTGGTTGCGCCCCGTCAGTTTTGCCTGGTAGACGGCATGGTCGGCATGGCGCAGCAGGCTTTCCGTATTCAAGTCTTTGCCCGCATACACGGCGATGCCGGCGCTGGCCGTCATGTGCAGTGCCTGCTGGTCGCACTGATAGGGGCGGCTCAGTTCCTGCATCAATTGCGTGATGTTCTGTTCGATGCAGGCGATGCTGGCCTGGCCGCACAGCAGCATGACGAATTCATCGCCGCCCAGGCGCGCCGCGTAGTGCACCTGGCCCGTAAAGCTGTGCAGGCGGACCGCCACCTGCTTGAGTATTTCATCGCCCGCCTCGGCGCCGTAGCGGTCGTTGATGGCCTGGAAATGGTCGAGGTCGAACAGGCAGACGGCCAGCAGGCGCTGGCGTTCGCGCGCGAGAAACAGTTCCTGTTCGAAACGGGCGGCCAGCGCGGCCCGGTTGGGCAAGCCCGTCAACACATCATTGTAGTTTTGCCACGACAGTTTTTGCAGCGCCTGCTGCATGTGCACGGTCTCGTTCAACTGTTCGCCCAGCTGGCGCTGGCTGGTCTTGAGCGAGGAAAACAGCTCTTCGACATCGCCGGCCATGCCATTGAACGACTGCGACACGGCTTGCGCCTCGGGCGTGGCGCCGGCCGCCAGGCGCACGGCGAAGTTGCCTTCGCGAAAACGGTCGGTCGCTTGCACGAGCCGCGCCAGCAGCCTGCGGTGCGACGCAAGGATCAAGCCCAGCAAGACAAACACCAGCACGATATTGATGGTGCTGAGGACGGCCTGCTCGCGCACCCTGTGCCAGACCTGCGCCAGGGGCAGGCCGGGCGTGTAATGCAGGTCGAGGGTGCCGTCGCCGCCGTCAGGCAGCGCCACCAGCAGGCGGCTGCGGATGGCCGTGATGCCGGCCAGGTGCGCGAACCAGGCTGGCACGCCGTCGGCCAGTGTGTCGGCAAGCTTGCTGTCGGCCAGCACCTCGACATGCCCGCCAGCCGTGTCCCAGCGCGCCGAGGCGAGGCTGCGGTTCAGCGGCAGGGCGCTGCGCAGCACCTGGCGTACGTTGTCGTGCATCGCCTGACTATCCGCGTGCACGGCCAGCGGCAGCACGCTATTGGCCAGGAACAGGTCGAGTTGCCGGGCATCGCTTTGATAGCGCGTATTCGCCAGCGCAGTTTCCGTACTGAGCAGGGCGTGATAGCGGACGGTGGAAACAGCGAGTATGAGGAAAAAAATAGGAATGAAGAGGCGGGAATATATGCCCAACCGCATCCATGTAGATAATATTTTCCCCAAGACTGGCATCGTTTTTTTGATCGATATCTGCGAATAATTATGTCAACATTATCACCGAAATTTGCTATTGGAAACACAATATTAATATCAAGCATGAAATAAATATGGAGCAATTGATTTCAATGTAGGTTGTCTTAAATCAAAGCGTCGCGTGCTATTCCTGCAGCAATTGTCGAATGTCGGCCGCCAGGCTGGCCGGCTTGCTGGCCGTCGCGTAGCGGCGAAACACGCTGCCATCCTTGCGCACCAAAAACTTGGTGAAATTCCATTTGATCGATTGCGTGCCCAATATGCCGGGCGCCGCCTGTTTTAACTGCGCAAACAGGGGATGCGTATGCGGGCCATTCACATCGACCTTGGCAAACAGGGGAAAAGTGACGCCAAAGTTTTTTTCGCAAAAGGTGCCGATTTCCGCATTCGAGCCCGGTTCCTGCTGGCGAAATTGATTGCAGGGAAAGCCCAGCACGACCAGGCCCTGGGCGTGAAATTCGCGGTACAGCGTTTCGAGCCCCTGGTATTGTGGCGTGAAGCCGCAGGCGCTGGCCGTGTTGACGATCAGCAGTACCTTGCCCTTGTAGCGCGCCAGGTCGAGCGGCGTGCCGTCCAGTGCCTCGGCCTGGAAATCGTGAATGCTGCTCATGTCAGAGGAGTCCCAGTGTGGTGGCGCCCGTTTGCGGGGCCGCTTCCTGCGCCGTTGCGCCCTTGAGTTTGATCATCAGCCGCAGGTCGTTGACGGAGTCCGCATTGCGCAGCGCGTCTTCGTAGCTGATGGCACCCGCTTGGTGCAGGTCGAACAGGGACTGGTCGAAGGTCTGCATGCCATGCTCGCGCGATTTTTTCATCAATTCCTTGATCTCGTGCACCTGGCCCTTGAAGATCAGCTCGCTCATCAGCGGTGAGTTGAGCAGGATTTCCAGCGCCGCCTTGCGCCCGGCGCCTTCCTTGTTGGGGATCAAACGCTGTGAAATCATGCCCTTCAAATTGAGCGACAGATCCATCAACAACTGCTGGCGCCGTTCTTCGGGGAAGAAATTGATGATGCGGTCCAGTGCCTGGTTGGCGTTGTTCGCGTGCAGGGTCGCCAGGCACAGATGGCCCGTCTCGGCAAACGCGATGGCGTGGTCCATGGTGTCGCGGTCGCGGATCTCGCCGATCTGGATCACGTCGGGTGCCTGGCGCAGGGTGTTTTTCAGGGCCGTGGCCCAGTCGTCCGTGTCGACGCCCACTTCGCGCTGGGTGACGATGCAGTTGCCGTGCGGATGGATGAATTCCACGGGGTCTTCGATGGTGATGATGTGGCCATGGCTGTGCGCGTTGCGGTGGCCCACCATGGCCGCCAGCGTGGTCGACTTGCCGCAGCCCGTGGCGCCCACCATGATGACGAGGCCGCGCTTGCTCATCACCACGTCTTGCAGGATGGCGGGCAAGCCCAGCCCATCCAGGGTGGGGATGGCGGTATTGATCAATCGCAAGACCATGCCCGCCTGGCCCATCTGCACGAAGGCGGACACGCGGAAACGCCCGAGTCCTTCCGGGCTGATGGCGAAATTGGCTTCGCGGCTGGACTCGAACTCGGCCGCCTGGCGCGCATTCATGACGGCGCGCACGTAGCCGGCCGCCTGCTGCGCGGCGAGTGCACCGCCCGCCAGCGGCGTCAGCTTGCCGTCGAGCTTGATGGCCGCGGGAAAGCCGGCCGTGATGAACAGGTCGGAGCCGCCCCGTGCGCGCAACTGCGCCAGCAGCGCGTGCATGGCGCCATAGTGTTCGTGCGTCGTCTGCATGGTTTATCCGGGGAAGTTTTCAGGGGCCTTGGCGGCCGAGCGGGCCGTCTCCGCCGAGATCGTGCCGCGCCGCACCAGGTCGGAGAGGCACTGGTCCAGCGTCTGCATGCCCACATTGCTGCCCGTCTGGATGGCCGAATACATTTGCGCCACTTTCGCTTCGCGGATCAGGTTGCGCACGGCCGGCGTGGCCAGCATGATTTCATGCGCTGCCACGCGGCCCGCGCCATCCTTGGTTTTCAGCAAGTTCTGCGAAATCACGGCTTGCAGCGATTCGGACAGCATGGCGCGCACCATTTCCTTTTCCTCGGCGGGGAAGACGTCGATGATGCGGTCGATCGATTTCGCCGCCGACGAGGTGTGCAGGGTGCCGAACACCAGGTGGCCCGTCTCGGCCGCCGTCAGCGCCAGGCGGATGGTTTCCAGGTCGCGCAATTCGCCCACTAGAATCACGTCCGGGTCTTCGCGCAGGGCCGAGCGCAGCGCATTGCTGAACGAATGCGTGTGCGAACCCACCTCGCGCTGGTTGATCAGGCATTTCTTCGGCTCGTGCACGAATTCGATCGGGTCTTCGATGGTGAGAATATGGTGGTTCAGGCGCTCGTTGACGTGGTTCACCATGGCCGCCAGCGTGGTCGACTTGCCGGAACCCGTCGGCCCTGTCACCAGCACGAGGCCGCGTGGGCGCATGGCCAGTTCACCGAAGATGCGCGGCGCATTGAGTTCTTCCAGGGTCAGCACCTTCGAGGGAATCGTGCGCAACACGGCCGAAGCGCCCCGTTCCTGGTTGTAGGCATTCACGCGGAAGCGGGCCAGGCCGGGAATCTCGAACGAGAAATCGCATTCCAGCGTTTCTTCATAGGCCTTGCGCTGGCTGTCGTTCATGATGTCGTAGATCATGCTGTGCACTTCCTTGTGCTCGAGCGGGGCCACGTTCAGGCGGCGCACGTCGCCATGGACGCGTATCATCGGCGGCAGGCCGGAAGACAGATGCAAGTCGGAAGCCTTGTTGCTGACGGAGAAAGCGAGTAGTTCGGAGATGTCCATTTATAATCCCTGTGCCTGCATTGATGGGCTGGCGCACGGTGCCGCCGCCCCTATACACTAGAAAATGATTATGTCCACAATCGAACAGAACTTGCAAGCCGTGCGCGAGAGTATTGCGCATGCCGCCCTGGAGGCGCAGCGCGCGCCGGCCGACGTGACCCTGCTGGCCGTCTCGAAGACCTTCGGCGCAGACGCCGTGCTGGCAGCCATGCGCGCGGGCCAGACGGCGTTTGGCGAAAATTATCTGCAGGAAGCGCTCGACAAGATTGCCGCCATCAAGCTTGCGCTGCCGCAAGGCGCACCCGTCTGGCACTTCATCGGCCCCATCCAGAGCAACAAGACGCGCCCCATCGCCGAGCATTTCGACTGGGTGCATACGGTGGAACGGGAAAAGATCGCCGCGCGCCTGTCCGAGCAGCGCCCGGCCGGCTTGCCGGACCTGAATATCTGCCTGCAAGTCAATATCAGCGGCGAGGCCAGCAAGAGCGGCGTGACACCTGCCGAGCTGCCGGCGCTGGCGCGCGCCGTGGCACAGCTGCCCCGCTTGCGCTTGCGCGGCCTGATGGCGATTCCCGAGCCGGAAACGGAGATCAAGCTTCAGCGTCGTGCCTTTGCGCAACTGCGCGCGCTGTACGAGCAATTGAAGGCTGAGGGCCTGGCGCTCGACACCCTGTCGATGGGCATGTCGGCCGACTTGCGCGCCGCCGTGCTGGAAGGCGCCAGCATCGTGCGCGTGGGCAGTGCCATCTTCGGTTCCCGCATTTATTCCTAACTGATTGATAGAAAGCATCACCATGACGACAGAATTGAATATCGCCTTTATCGGCGGCGGCAATATGGCGGCGGCCCTGATCGCCGGCCTGGCGGGCAAGCTGACCCTGGGCGGCAATATCCACGTGATCGACCCGCACGCGCCCGCGCTGGAAAAACTGCAGGCGCAATTCGGCGTCACGACGGCGCTGCTTGCGGACGACGCGCTGCGCGGCGTGGACGTGATCGTGTTGGCCGTGAAGCCGCAAAGCATGCGCGAAGTGGCGGCGCAGCTGCTGCCCTTCCTGGGCGGGGAACGGGCGCCATTGATCCTGTCGATCGCCGCCGGCATCCGCGCGCAAGACCTGTCGCGCTGGCTAGGCGATTACCGCGCCATCGTGCGCTGCATGCCGAACACGCCGGCCCTGATCGGCATGGGTATCACGGGCATGGTGGCCAGCAGCGGCGTCAGCGACGAGCAAAAGAAAACGGCGGACGCTATCCTGCGCGCCGTCGGCCAGACGGTCTGGCTCGCTGACGAAGCCAAGATCGACCCTGTGACGGCCGTCTCCGGCAGCGGTCCCGCCTACGTGTTTTACTTTATCGAAGCGATGCAGCAGGCGGCCACCGAGCTGGGCTTGACGCCGGAACAGGGTACGCAGCTGGCGATTGCCACCTTCACGGGCGCGGCGCAGCTGGCGGCGAACTCCAGCGAAGCCGTGTCGCTGCTGCGCGAGCGCGTCACGTCGAAAGGCGGCACCACGTATGCGGCGCTCACCAGCATGGAAGAGAGTGGCGTCAAGGCGGCCATCGTCAAGGGCATCAAGGCGGCCGCGCAGCGCGGGCGCGAGATGGGCGACGAGCTTGCCAAGTAACTAAATGACTTTGACGGCGCGGCCGATGTAAAGCACGGGTCCTGTCGGCCTGCCCGTAGGCGAGCCCGTGGCCGGCTCCAGGGTGATTTCAAACAGCTGCTCCGGCTGTAGCGGCGGCAGCTTGTCCAAGGTCAACTTGAGGCTCTGGCCCGGCTTGACCAGGCCCAGCGAGACTGGCGCGCCCCAGTCCTTGCCCTTGGTCCAGAATTGCAGGGCTTTTTGCTGCGGCACATTTGTTGGCCCAAGCGGGATCAGGTTCAGGTCGCGGTTCTTGCCGCCGCGTCCACCCGCCTGCACGATCCAGCCCGGCGATTTATCCTGTGGTGCCACCAGGACGACAAGGTAGCCGGGTCCGCCAGGTGCTTGCAATTGCACACTGACGAGCACGGCCAGCGCGGCCGTGGCAGCCAAGCCGCCGCCGGCCAGCACTCTCCAGAAGGCCAGGCTGTTCCACCACGCCTGCCAGCCGCCCGCTTGCCGCACGGTTTTCGGCGTGAACAGGCTGGCGCTGATGCGCGGCCACAGTTGCGCGGAGGGCGTTTCCGGCGCTGCCAGGGTGGTCAAAGGCTGCAAACGCCGTTCCCAGGCATCGACAGCCTCGCGCAAGGCTGGCTCACGCGGCAAGCGTTGTTCCACTGCCGCGCGTTCGTCCAGTTCCAGGGTGCCCAGCACATATTCGCTGGCCAGCCTTTGCAATTGTTCGTCGTTGCTGATCATCCCATGCACTCCCGCAAGGCGGCCAGGCCCCGCTTGACCCAGGCTTTGACGCTACCCAGCGGCGCTTGCAGGCGCTGCGCGATTTCGCTATGGGAACAGCCATCGACGTAGGCGTACAGGATGCTATTGCGCTTGGCTTCGTCCAGGTGGCCGAGGCAATCGTGCAACTTGCCCATGTTCGCCTGAAGGGCGTAGGCATCAGTGGCGTCGTCGCCGTGGCGTTGCTGCAGCAGGGTTTCCACGGTATCCTCGTCGGCCGATACTTCATGGGCGCGGGCGCGCGCCACGTTCAGCGCCTGGTGCCGCACCACGACATAGATCCAGCCCTTGCCGCTGCCGCGCGTGGCATCGAAGCTGCCGGCGCGGCGCCAGATATTCAGGAAGGCGTCGTGCAGCACGTCTTCGGCCAAGGCCCGCTGGCGCACGATGCGCAGGGCCACGCCCAGCAGATAGCGGCTTTCCTGCTGGTACAGGCCATGCAAAGCCTGCTGCTCGCCCCTGGCGCAGGCGCGCAGGGCGGCATCGTAATCGTAAGGGGCGGCTAGCGTTGGCAAGGTTGGCGCAATCGTCAGGGGTAAGGGTTGGCAAGTTTTCAAGGCCGAGTATAGGCCAGAAACCGGCTTGCCAACCGTCACGCTGCCGTATTTATGCTGCTTTCCAGAAGATGTAGTCGGCCTGGTAGGGCACCCATTGCTTGACGCCAACGGTGTCCATGCCGCACGGCGCTGCCGGCGCCACGCCGCCGCTGGTGGCCACGCGCTGGATGTAGCTGACGCCCTGCATGGCGCCACTGCCCGTGGCTGGGTTGGCTTTCACCAGCTGATACGGGATATTGCCGGCACCGGCCGGCGCCACGGCCACTTGCGTGGCTGTCACTTTCGAACCGTCGAGGTTGGCCCAGGTGGCAGGCGGACCGACATAGGTGCCCACTTGCATGCCGCTGCGGTCGTTCAGGGCCGCGTCCGGGCCCACGAAGACCCATTCATGGCCCATCATGTCTTTTTTCGTCTTGCATTCGTAGGCGATCTTGCCCACGCCCACCGTCTGCATGGCCACCTGGTGGCCATCGGGCACTTTGACGGCATTCGGCAATTGTTCTTGCGAATAGCGCGCGCTCATGGGAGCGCAGGCGGCCAACAGCAGGGCGGCGCACAAGACGGTGAGCGAAGGGGCGGAATGGCGTGGGGCGGTGGTGGCAAGCATGGCGAACTCCTGGTAGTTGGCTCAACCGGTTGGTTGATACCATTACTACGCATGGGCCTGCCATTTGGATGCAGCTAGGTAAAAATATTTTAAGGCGGCGTTTCTTTCTTGCTGAAACGCTGTGCCAGTGCCAGCACGACAGGTATGGCGGTCGTCGCATGCTTGAGCAGCGCGCCGCTGGCCCGCAGCAGGGGCAGGAAGCGGCGTGGGCGTACGAGTAGCAGGCCCAGCACGGCGCCGCCCAGCATCAGCGGAACTTTAAAACGCGTGGCCAGGGTGTGGCGCAGATTGCCGCCCGTCAACGGTTCCAGCAACTGGCGCGTTTGCACGCCCAGGGCCAGGCGCTGCAGCGCGCATTCGGCCAGCAGTGCGTCGCGCCGCTGCGCCAGGCTGGCGGCATTGTGCACATGCGACAGTTTGGTGGGATGCGTGGTCATGGCCGCTCCGATTCCCGGCGCGCCAGCAGTTGCAGCTCGTCCAGGTCTTTGTTCAGTTCGGAAAGCGTGAAGGACAGCAGTTTCGGCTTGCTGCGGAAACTGGCGCGCACGCCAAGTAAGGTGCCCAGCGCGGCGACGATGAAGACGGCGGCCGTGATGGCGATGGCGGCGATGCGGTGCGTGTCCCAAAATAAGACGATGACGAGGAACACCAGCAGCACCAGGCCGACAAATAGGCACAGCAGTGCCAGCATGGCCAGCGCCAGATAGGACAGGAAGCGCAGCGACTCTTCTTCCACTTCCACGGCCGCCAGGGCCAGACGGGTCTGGACGATGGCGCCGAGGGTCGCTGCGACTTGGGCGACATGGTGCATGATAGCCATATGTTGCCTTTCGCGTCAGGAGACGGCCTGAGCCGTCGGTACCAGCTAGCGGCGTGACGAGGAGAGCAGCAGGCCGAACAGCACGCCCACGACGGCGCCCGCACCCACGGCTTTCCAGGGATTGTCCTGCACGTATTCGTCGGTGGCCTTGGCCGCCTTCTTGGTACGTTCGAGCAAGTCTTCTTCCAGCTTGATCAAGTCTTTCTTGGCCGTTTCCAGGGTGGCGATGAACTTGTCCTTGACGGCTTTGACATTCTCGCCCGTCTGATCCTTGGCGCCATCGAGCCAGCCTTCCGCTTCATTGATGACGGTTTTCAAGTCGCCGACCAGTTTATCGCGGGCCTTGTCGGCGTCGGCGAGGATGCTGTCGTTGCTGGATTTTCCGGTATGTATCGAGCTCATGTATTACCTCATGGAAGTGAAACTGCACAGTGAAATACCAGTGTAGGCAGCTGCGGCCAGGCTAGTCTTGCGCGGCCTCAATGGTTGCTGCGGCGCAAGGACCATTGATTAACGGAAAGCAAAGTCCAGCACCACTCCCGCAAACACCGCCGCTCCTAGCCAGTTATTATGCCGGAATGCCGCAAAACACGGCATACGCTCGCGTGCGCGGATCAGAAAGTAGTGGTAAACGGCGCAGCCGGCCGCCACCAGCAAGCCCGCCACATACCAGTAGCGCAAGCCCAGGTGCCAGCCGCAGGCTAGCCACAGCAGCAGGAATGCGGCGTAGCAGAACATGATGATGAGCACGTCGTAGCGGCCGAAGGTGATGGCCGACGTCTTGATGCCGATCTTTAAATCGTCGTCGCGGTCGACCATCGCGTATTCCGTGTCGTAGGCTACGGCCCAGAAGACATTGCCCAGCAGCAGCAGCCAGGCGACGACAGGCACGGCATCGGTGATGGCGGCAAAGCCCATGGGAATGCCGAAGCCGAAGGCGATGCCCAGGTATGCTTGCGGGATGGCAAAGAAGCGCTTGAAATAGGGATAGGTGCCGGCGATGATGACGGCGGCCACCGACAGTTGCTTGGTCAGCGCATTCAAGGGCAGGATCAGGCAAAAGGCCAGCAGCGTCAGCACGCCGGCCACGGCCAGTGCTTCCTTGCCGCTGATGCGTCCGCTGGTGATGGGGCGGTCGACCGTGCGTTTGACGAATTTGTCGATATCCTGGTCCGCGTAGTCGTTGATGGCGCAGCCGGCAGAGCGCATCAGGAAAGTGCCAAGCGTAAAAATAAGCAGCAGCCGCCAGTCCGGTACGCCCTGCTGTGCCAGCCATAGCGCACACAGGGTAGGCCACAGCAGCAATACGGTACCGATAGGCTTGTCCAGCCGTATCAGGCGGAAATACAGCGCCAGCTTGTTCATGGAAGACTCGATCTTGTTGAAGAGAAAGGTCGATTATCGCAAATAGTATGGTGATGTACTATTTTGACGCCTGGCCGCTAGGCTGCGTCTTCGCACAAGGGGGTGATGCCGGGCAGGTCGCAGCTGGCGATGGCCGCGCACAGGGCATCGATGGCGGCCTTGCGCGTAAAACTCTTGCGCCAAAGCATCACCACTCTACGCGATGGCACGGGTTCGGCAAATGGCCGGTATTCGAGCATGCCCTCGGTGGCATGCATATTGGCGACCGAGGCGCGCGGCAAGACCGTCAGGCCGATGCCGCTGGCCACCATGTGGCGGATGGTTTCCAGTGAAGAACCCTCAAACGTGCGCTGCATGCCGTTGCCGGGCGAGGAAAAACGCGCCATTTCGGGGCACACTTCCAGTACCTGGTCGCGGAAGCAGTGGCCATTGCCCAGCAGCAGCATGGTTTCCGATTTCAGGTCCTGTGCGGCGATTTTTTCGCGCACCGTCCACGGATGCTGGCGCGGCATGGCGACGACGAACGGTTCGTCATACAGTTCCTGCATGGCCATGCCGTGTTCGGGCAGGGGCAGGGCCATGATGGCCACGTCGAGTTCGCCCTGGCGCAGCAATTCGAGCAGGCGAACCGTGAAGTTTTCCTGCAAGATCAAAGGCATCTGCGGTACCTGGTCTATCATGGCTTTGACCAGGGGCGGCAGCAGGTAGGGGCCGATCGTGTAGATCACGCCCAGGCGCAGGGGGCCGGCCAGCGGGTCCTTGTTTTGCTTGGCGAGTTCCTTGATGGCGGCCGTCTGTTCCAGCACGCGCTCGGCTTGCGCAATGATTTGTGCGCCCAGGGGCGTGACGGAGATTTCCGCGCCGCCCCGTTCGAACAGGACCACGCCCAATTCGTCTTCGAGTTTCTTGATGGCCACTGACAGGGTGGGCTGGGCAACGAAGCAAGCTTCGGCGGCATGCCCGAAGTGCTTCGCTCGCGCGACTGCAACGATATATTTCAGTTCAGTCAGTGTCATAGTTTGATTGAAACACAGGAAGTGCGTACTTGCAATGAATGAAAGGTGGCGTAAACGTAAAACTGTGGCGCCAATGGCGTATTGTAGCGGATCGCCCCCTATAATGCGGGACCGGGCAGAGAAGGGAGAAGGCGATGAATTGCACTGTCGCCGCCCGTCAGCCGCCTGGACCTGATCAATGCCTGGCGCCACGCTGGCGGCGGCATCCAAGACGATAGTCACGCCGGACCGTGCGCGTATTTAACCCAACAAGAGATATCCATGCCTGATTTTGAAAACAAACTGTGCGGCCGCGAAGAACTGCGCGCGCGCGCGCAAGCCTTGCCGAAACCTGTGGTGGTGACGAACGGCGTGTTCGACATTTTGCACCGCGGCCACGTGACATATCTGGCGCAGGCGCGCGCGCTGGGCGCTTCGCTGATCGTTGCCGTGAATACTGATGCTTCAGTGAAACGCCTGGGCAAGGGCGACGACCGTCCCCTGAACAACTGTGAGGACCGCATGGCCGTGCTGGCCGCGCTGGAAGCGGTGAGCCTGGTGGTGCCGTTCTCGGAAGACAGTGCCCTGGAAGTGGTGCAGGATATCGCGCCGGAAATCTATGCCAAGGGCGGCGACTACGACATGGCGGCCATCCCCGAAGGGCGCGCCGTGCTGGCATATGGCGGCCAGGCCGTGGCCATCGATTTCGAGCATGACCGCTCGACCACCAAGCTGCTGACGAAAGTGCGGACGCAGCAAGGCTGAGGAAGCTCGTCAATGTTTCCATACAGATAAAAAGACGTTACTATGAGAACTGCCAGGGCTGCGACTTCGTTTCGTCAGCCCCAGCACGTGTTACACCGTCTGAATGCATTGCTAGTCATAGAAAATAAATGGACCATAAAACTTCTGGGGATTGGCCACTGCCTTCCGGCGCCTGGCACGTGGATGACGAGGGCGCGTGGACCATGCAGCGCAGCGCGGACGGCCAGAACGTCTCGCCCTTGCTGAGCCATGCCGACATTGGCAAGCTGATGCTTGCGCGGCGCCTGCCCGCAGCCGCCGGTGCGCCCGTGCGCCAGTTTCCGCCCGAATTCTCGTTCGACCCCGCCTCGGGCGTGGCCTTGCAAGTACCGCCCGACACGGCCGCCACGCCGTCCAGGGTGCTGCCTTGGGTTCCGCCTTTCGGCGCGCATCCCGTCAGCGACGTGCCGCCGGCCGGCCCGGCCGGCTTGCGCCAGGCCAGCGCGCCCCTGAAACTGGCCGACCAGCGCGTGCGCGAAGAGCATGCGCAGGCCGATGCCTCGCTGCCCATGCCGCCGCCGGGCGAATACGAATTCTTTTCCGCCCAGTTCGGCACCAGCGCTGCCGCGCTGCTGGCGCTCGACCCACGCAAGGCCGTCTTGCACGCCTGGCTGCCCGCCTCGAAACGCTGGCTGGCGCTGGACCCCGACCATGGCAGCCTGCTGGCCGAATCGGACCTGGCCCACGGCGCCTGGCGCGCCGAGCTGGTGCCGGAATTCAACAGCGTGCTGGTCTTGCCGACCAGTCATGGCCTGGCGTGCATCCGTCCCGACCTGCCTTCGCTGAGCTACGTGGTCGAGCATGTGGGCGGCGCGCCGTGCGCGGCCGCGCCCGTCTGGTTTCAGAACCGCCTGTGGGCGCCGCTGCGCGACGACGATGGCCGCATCCGTTTCGTCAACCTTGATGCGGCGCAAAATCCGGGCAGCGACGTGCTGCTCGACGGCGTGGTCGAGCTGGGCGCCGTGAGCGCGCCCGTGGCCTATAACCGCATGGCCGTGTGGCCTTGCGCCTATGGCCAGTTGCGCCTGCAATTGCAGCCGGACGGCAACGTGGCCGCCTCGTTTACGCCATGGCCCGAAGGACTGGTGCCGCATTTCGAATTCGGCAGCCCCTACGTGTCGCGCGATGGCGGCTTGTGGCAGCTGTGCTTTGAGCGTAGCCGGGGCACTTATGTCTACGTGAAACTGGGCGCACAGTCCGAACGGGCCGATGCGCTGGCGCCGCGTCTGTGTTCGGGCAGCTTCAATTACCGCTTCGCCACGAAGTTGAAAACGGCGCCGTGGGAGGAGCCGGAACACGGCGACGATGGCGGCAAGAACCAGGCCGTCATGCCCTTGCTGGAGTCTGGCGCCGATTCGGCCACCAGCGGCAGCGTGTTTGGCGTCAAGTTTGCCACCAGCGCCGGCCTGTCGAGCGTGCTGCGCTCGAACGAGCGCCTGGCGGCGCAACTGGTGCAGGATGATGCATTGCGCGAAACCGTGTTTCATACCTTTGCCGTCAGCGAGCCATGGCGCGTGCGCCTGTTTGTCCATGAAGGCACGCTGTGGGCTTACCACCCGCTGCTGTCGCGCATCGATGGCTGGGCCTTGCAGGCATGAAAGCGCGCGTCCTGATCGCGGCCTGCGCCGCTTTTCTCGCCACGGCCGCAGTGCAGGCTGCCGGCATCCAGCAAGCCTTTCTCGTGCAAAACTCGGGCTGGATGGAGCCGTTCTATACGGATGAACATTCGCAACTGAAGGCCCTGGTGGGTGCCGTGGCGCAGGCCGCCACAAGCCCGTCCGACAAGGTCTACACCCTGGCTTTCAGCCAGAGCAGCGGCAGCAATCGGTCGCCATCGCTGCTGGGACAGGGGCAGGGCGGCGCTGGCGTGGCGGGCCAGTTGGCCAGCCTGGGCCTGGCGCGCAAGGGTGCCGGTGGCGCGCTGGCCGACACGGACTTCCAGGAAGCCGTCACCAAGACCATCACGGGACCGTTCCAGTCCGCTTCCGGCATCGTGTGGATCTTTACCAATAATAAGAACAGCCCGAACAACGACAGTCAGACGGCCGAGCGCAACCGCGACTTTTACCGCCTGCTGCACCTGGAGCCGTCGATCACCAAGACGGTGGTGTTTCCGCTGCGCATGCCCGTGCAGGGCAAGCTGTACAGCGCCAAGGGTTTGATGGTGTATGCGCTCGCCTATGGCCAGCCTGCTTCTGACGCATTGAACCGCATCCTGTCCGAAGGACGGCTGTCGCAAGTGCTGACGCGCCCGCCCGCGCGCTTGAAGCCGGTGGACCAGGATGCCGTGCGCATCGTGCCCCAGTCCGTCAAGAACAGTCCCAACGTGCACGCCAGCCTGGGCCGCGACGGGCGCACCATCGTGCTCGACGTCGATGCGGCGAAACTGGTGCCGCAAGTGCTGCTGCAGGCGTCCCTGCAAAACATGTTTTTCCCGTATGTGATCGACAGCGCCAAAGTACATGCCAGCCTGGCCGGCCAGAACGCGCCCCTGCACGTCGCGCCGGATCAGATCCGCCAGTTGCAGCCTGGCGCCAGCCAGTCCGTGCAAGTTCAGTTCGCGCTGCCGATGGCGCAGATTGCCTCGCCATGGTCGGCGCAGGCCATCGCCGCCATGGGCAAGCAGGTGCTGCTGCCGATGCAGGCGCAAGTTGGCCTGTCGGAACAGCGCCTGGCGCTGGCGGCCAGTTTTGGCAAGGATTTGCAGGACCTGTTCCCTGGCGACCCGATTTCCAGCATGTTTGCGCCGCCCGACAGCGTGCGCGCCTCGCAGGCGACGATACCGCTGCTGGTGCGCATCCAGTATCCGCTGTTGCCCGTGCTGGTGATGCTGGGCGGCGTGCTGGCGCTGGTGCTGGGTTTGCTGGCGCTGGGCCTGCTTGGCACGCGCGCCACGCGCTACAAGGTGATGGCCGACGGCGTGCAGCGGCAAGTGTTATTGCATCCATTCAAAAGCGTGCAGATCCGTGATGATGACGGCCGCGACATCGGCGAACTCAAACGTGGACTGGGCAAGCCGGCCATCGTGCGCGTGGCCGAAGGCCATACCCTGACCCTGGCCTGAACCAGCATTCCTTAAAAAATCCTTCCATTCAACAGAGGCATACCATGGCGCAAGACACTCCCAAAGACAACACTGGTTTTATTTTGCCGGCTCCGGCGTCCGCGCCACCGGCGGCAGATGCCCCTGCTGCCAGCGCTGCCACCAGCACCGCAACGACCGAAGCTGCGCCCGCGTTTGATACTGCCGGCACGACCGATACCTCGTCGCGCGACACCCTGGTCGGCGGCATGGTGCTGTTGCTGCTGTTTATCGCCTTTTTCTTTGCCAAGAATGCTTATGCGAATGGCCTGGTGGCCAAGCGCGTGCCGCCGAACAAGGCCAAT
The DNA here is from genome assembly GCF_900095265.1 of Janthinobacterium sp. UMAB-56. Lineage (GTDB taxonomy): Bacteria > Pseudomonadota > Gammaproteobacteria > Burkholderiales > Burkholderiaceae_D > Janthinobacterium. Next base: position 160,906 of record NZ_LT607656.1, read on the forward strand.
GCTTCGGGCTGGTGGCTGTTCATCTTCCTGGCCAGCCTGGCCACGGGCGTCGTGCTGGCCGCCGTGAACGCGCATAAATTCCTCGCGCCACTGTTCATGGGACCGCTGGTGCTGGTGGGCCTGGTAGCGTTACTGTTGACATTTACTTCCAGCCGCCGCTAAGAACACGCCGTTGCACGCATCATCGAAGGAATCACCATGGCAGAGAACCTGAACCAAACCATCACCGGCGGCGCCAGCGAGCGCAAGCAGGACAAGATCATCGAACTGCGCCCGACCCTGTTCATCGGCATCGGCGGCACGGGCATGCAGGTACTGATGCGCGTGCGCCGGCGCATCCTCAATACCCTGTGGGGTGGCGCGGGCAACCGCACGCGCATCGAGGGGCTGAGCGACTTTCCCATCGCGCAATTCATCCATTTCGACCTGGACAATGGCGCCGTGATCGAAAGCGGCGAGTCACAGGCGAAGGACTTGCAGTTCGACCAGGTGAAGTTCACGGACGATGACAAAGTGGTCGAATCGTTCGACATGGACAAGTACAGCCGTGATGAAGATTCTCTGGAGAAATATCCGCACATCAAGGAATGGCTGCCGCTGACGCCGCAGCGCATCCGCGAGCTGCGGTTCGACATGAGCAGCGGCGCCGGCCAGATCCGCGCCGTCTCGCGCCTGTATTTCTTCGATAAATATGCCAAGATCCGCGACAAGATCCGTTTGAAGCTGAAGGCCCTGAAGGCGGGCCTGTCGCACGAGCGCCAGCTGGCCGAACTGGGTTTGCGCATGGAAACGAACCGTTTCCGCATCGTCATCGTCGGCTCCGTGGCGGGCGGTACGGGTTCCGGTTCCTTCCTGGACATGGGCTTGCTGGCGCGCTGGCTGGCGCGCAGCGAAGTGGGGGCGGCCGATGTCGAGCTGATGTTGTTCTTGCCGACCGGCTACACCAAGGCCAATAAGGACCGGGTCGAGGCCAACGGCTATGCGGCGCTGATGGAACTGGAATCGGCGATGATGGGCAACAAGGGTTACGTGGGCCGCTGGGATGCGTATGACCGCCCGGAACTGACGCGCGAGCCGTACAGCGAGGTTTACCTGATCGATTCCGGTAATCTGGCCCAGCAGCACACCAAGGATGTCAGCGACGTGTACCACATGGTAGCCGACTCGCTGTTCGAGGATTTCGCCTCGGCCGACTTCGCGCGCGCCAAGCGCTCGATCGCCGTCAACCAGGCGCAGCACAAGAATTCGCTGTACAACGCACCCGTGCCGCAAGACCGCTTCGGCGACATGCGCCTGTATTTCTCGAAGCGCTTTTCCTCGTTCGGCATGGCCGTGCTCGATACGCGCCAGGAAGCGGCGCGCGATGAACGGGCCCACCGCTGGGCCGGTGCCATGCTGCAAGCCTTCTTTGGCGTAGGCGGCACGGATGCGGGCGCCAACCGCGCCACGGATACGCAGCGCGATAATTTCCTCGCCGCCAATATGTTCCTGAAGGGCACGCCGTTCAGCGACTTCCCCGAGTTTTCCGACAAGAGCATCGAACTGAAGCGTTCCAGCGGTGACTTCATCGATTTCCGCGTCGTCGACGAATTGCTGGAAGACCGCCACGGCCATTTGCTGGCCGGCGTGGAAAACCGCGTCAATACGCGCATCAACGATATTCGCACGGGCTTTGAGCGCAGCGAATGGCCAGCGCAGGTGCGCGACGCCATGAAACATTTGGAACGCGACGCCGTGCGCGATCAGGATTCCACGGCCGACACGACGGAAGACCGCATCAGCAAGCGCCGGCGCGAAGTGCTCGACGATGTCAAGAAAGTCGTGCGCGACCAGCTGTATGGCTATCTCGATAATAAAGAATTCGGCGGCCTGGAATACGTGCTGTCGCTGGTGGAACAGATCAAGGACCGCATCGAAGCGCCGGGCAGCGGCTTGACGGCGCAGATCGGCGCGAATGCCGAGCGCTACCGCGAAATCAAGGAAGCCGTGCGTTCGCGTGAATACGAGCGCCTGTTGAACAACCTGGAGCAGACGCGCAGCACCTTCGGTTTCCTCAGCAATGGCGAAAAGCAGGCCGGCGTGGTGATGGATCATTTGCGCACGGAAATGGCGAATGCCCTGAAATTCCATTTGCGCGCCAAGGCGGCGGACGAGTCCGTCATCCTGCTGGGCGAACTGTCGCGCTGGCTGGGCAACCGCGTGGGCGTCGATGCGCAAGGCCGGGCGCAGTGGAATGGCCTGGTCGGCGAGTTGCAAACGGGCCGCGAAGGCGTGCTGGCCATGCTGACGGAATTGAAAACGGCCAATACCATCCTGCAAAAGGACCTGGACAAGGAACACGCGACCCTGATCGTTATTCCCGTCACGGAAAAAGACATTGCGCTGCCATCGGCGGCCACCTTGCGCCAGTGGGCCGATGAAGCGTTCAAGGACATGGGCGGCTCGAAAGCGCTGTTCCCCATGCTGGGCGAACCGGCACAACGCGGCTTGATCCTGGCCAAGGTCACGCGCATGGCGGAGAACATGATCGCCACGGCCGGGCTAGTGGAAGGGGCGACGAGCACGCCCGACCCCCTGTTCGAAGCGCTGGAGCAGATGGATGTGTCCGAACGCCTGGACCGCTTCCGCAAGCTGCTGGCCTGCTCCATGCCATGGATCGACGCCAATATGGCGGGCGACTTCACGGTCGTGTCGGACCAGTTCAAGTGCGTGATCGGCGTGGCCAACGCGGCCGCCTTCAAGGCGAAGTTCGGCGCCGAGCTCGAATCGTGCGTGCCGACCCAGGTGGGCATCACGGTGAGCCAGCTGGAAATCGTCGAGACGGGCATCCGCGGGCGCGCCGTCTGCTATTGCGAACTGGCCGGCGTGCCGATGACGGTGCTGCGCGGCCTGGAAGGCTGGCGCACCAGCTACCGCAAGGAAGGCGACAATGACAAGGCGCCGACCCATACGCATATCGATCCGACGCAATTCACGCACCCGATCGCGCCCAATACGGACGAGATGAAGCGCCTGGCGGAAGACTTTGGCGAGTTCCTGCAAGCCATCATGCTGGGCGTGCTGACGCGCCATACGGGCCGCGTCGTGCCGCCGGGCCAGTACCAGTTTGCCGTCGAGCCGGGCGACTTGCGCCGTATCGGCAACGAACGGGCCATCCGCCAGAACGGCATGCCTGCCTCTTACGAGAAAAATATTGCCCTGCGCATCGAAGAAAAATTGACGGCGCTTGATGCCGTGCAGACGGCGGCCATGGCGGCGCTGGCAAAATACTACGAACGGGGCGTGTATGCGCCCAGACTGGTGGCGCAGGCCGATGGCTCGCAGCTGCCGTATATCGGCTTTGGCAGCGCCATTTCCGCCGAGGTTGGCGCGCGCTTGCGCGAGTCGGCGCGCCGCAAGGGCATGGACAGCGATGAACTCGACCGCACCGTGCAAGCCTTGCTGGGGCGATTGAAGGAGTGGGCGAATGTCATCGGCGACTCCGACAGCGATGCCTATGACTGGGAAGTGCGCGAGCCGGAAGCGGATGGCCAGCCCCGTCTGAAATACGCGATCAAGGGGGAAATGCTGGAAGCGGGGCGCCTGGAGCAATTGCTGCGCCCGGCCGGAACGGCGGCTGCCCCCATGGCGGCCGCGTTCGGCATGGCGCCGCCACCGCTGGGTGGCATGCCGCCGCCCCTGGTGGAATATCAGTATTTCCTGGGCATCAACGGCCAGCAGCAGGGACCGTTCACGGCCCAGCAGATCGTGCAGTACGTGCAGGCGGGGCAGGTCGCACCAAGCACCACCAAGGTGTGGCGCGCCGGCTTGCCGGCCTGGGCCGACCTGGCCCAGTTCCCCGAACTGGCGCCTTTGTTCCTCAGTGCGCCGCCACCGTTGATGCCGCCGCCCCTGGGTTGAGTGCTGGAATGCTGGAATGACGTTGGAATGAAGGATTAGTTTTGGATATCTGCAACAAATGCAAGACGGGCCTGTGGACCGTTGTCAGCCATTGTCCGTACTGCGGTAACGCTGTGGCTGGCGTCGCCCGGCCAGCTGCGGCCGTGCCGCCGCCGCTGCCGCCAGTACCCGTGCCGCCGCCAGTAGCGCGCAAGCCGCCGCCGGTACCGGTGGCGCCTGCGCCTGCGCCGAAACCGCCGCCGGTGCAGGTGTCTGCGGCGGCTGCCGTGCCGCCGCCGGCGCCACCGAAGCCGGCCCAGCCGAAATCGACGCCGAAGTCCGTGCCGCCTGTTGCACCTGCGTCAAGCGAAGCGCCGCGACCCCCGCGCAAGTGGCTGCGCTGGCTGGGCGGCATCGCCGTGCTGGCGGCCGTCATCGTCTACATGAATGGCAAGCCGGGCGGCAAGAATGAGTCGGCTTGCAATGACGCCATCGATAGCGGCCTCAAATTGGTGGCGAATGGCAGCCTGGACGGCGCCCGGCAAAAGCTGGCGACGGCGAAAAATGTGTGCACGGGCAAGTCCAGCGCCAAGGCGGACGATTTGCAGGCGGCGATCGGCAAGGCGGGCGCCACGTCCAGCGCTTGCCAGCGCGGCGTGCGCGCCATCGAGCGCAGTATTGAGGGACATCAATTGCAAGGCGCGGCAAAGGGCATCGCTGCGCTCGACGTCGATTGTGCGGGCGCTGCCAGCGTGGATTCCTTGCGCAAGCAGCTGGCGCGCCAGCAGGCGGCAGCCGCGTCCGTGCTGGTGGGGGTGCGCCAGGCGCTCGATGGCAAGGATGCGGCGGCGGCAAGGAATGGTATCGCCCGGCTGGAAGCGATCGATCGCGAAGCGGTGGAATTGCCGCAATTGAAGGCTGACGTGCAAGCGCTGTCCGCCGCCCCGGCACCTGCGCCCGTTGTTGCGCCGGTAGAAACGGCACCGGTGCGCGTTGTGCCAACGGAACCTGCGCCCGCGCGCGCGGTCGAACGTTCAGCGGCGACCGAACGCCGTCCGCAAGAAGCGTCGCCCGTCGATAGCGGCGCGGCCATGCGCAACGAGATGGCGCTATCGTTCTTGCGCGATGCCGAGCGGTCGTTGCTGGAAGGTAAATTCGATGCGGCCAAGACGTATCTGGAAAGCGCGCGCCGTGTCGATCCCGGCAATGCGCGCATCGACAATCTGTCGCGCCGCATCCGCGAGCGCGAACGGCAAGTGCTGCAGACGGAAACAACGATCAATTAGACATATGGGGAGTCACCATGCTGAATCACACCACCTTGCGCGCGACCGCTGCACTGACCATTGCGACCATGCTGGCGGGCTGCGCCACTGCGCCGACGAATCCGAACGGCGTGCGCCAGGACAGTGCCTATCTGCAAAGTGGCGGCCAGGCGGGCACGGATGAGGACCCGTGCAGCGTCGGCACGACGGCAGCGGCCGGTGCGGCCGTGGGGGCGTTGCTGGGCGCGCTGGCGGGCGGCAAGAATGGTGCGCTGAAGGGCGCGGCCATCGGCGGCGGCCTGGCGGCGGCCGGTTGCCTGGCCATCAATGTCAATTCGCGCCAGACCAAGACGGCGGCGCAGGCAGACCGCGACTATATCCGCGCGCGCGGGGCGCTGCCGCGCGAGCCGCAAGTGGTGTCGTACACGCCGCAGCTGAGCGCGTCGACCGTCAAGCGCGGCCAGCCGTTCAAGGTTACTTCGGTGGTGGAACTGGTCAATGGCAGCGCGCAAAGCGTCAACGACGTGCGCGAAGAGCTGGTGGTGCTCGATCCGCAAGGACAGCCATTCAAGTCCGGCTCGAAAGCCCTGGCCAGCAGCAACAAATCGGGCGGGCGCTTTGAAAACTCGTTTGAACTGACCTTGCCGGCCGGCGTGTCGCAAGGCGTGTATGGCGTCAAGACGAATTTGTATGTCAACGGCAAGCTGGCCGCCACGCGCGACCTGCGCACGCAGCTGGTGATGCTGGACGCGGACGGTGCCGCGCCGCAGCTGGCGCTGCGTTAGTTAAGCTCCACCAGCATAGCCATGCTGTCGCCACGCTTCATACACGACGACCGCCACCGTATTGGACAGGTTCAAACTGCGGTTATCGGGGCGCATGGGCAAGCGGATGCGTTGGTCTGGCGGGAAACCGTCGCGCAGGGCCGGGGCCAGGCCTTTCGTTTCCGAGCCGAACACGAACACATCGCCCGGTAAAAAGGCCACCTCGCCGAACGGGCGCGAGCCGCGCGTGGTCATGGCGAACATGCGGGCCGGATCGGGTTGGGTGTCGGCCAGGAACGCTGCCCAGTTCTTGTGCACCTTCATCTTGGCGTAATCGTGGTAATCGAGGCCGGCGCGCTTCATCTTGGCATCGTCGAGCGGAAAGCCCAGCGGTTCGACCAGGTGCAGCTGCGCGCCCGTGTTCGCGCACAGGCGGATGACGTTGCCCGTATTGGGTGGGATCTCAGGTTCTACCAAAACAACGTGAAACAAAATACTCTCCTCATATATATAGCGAATTTAATGTGGCGGCGTGCGCGCCACGACCAGGATGCTGACCCTTGCCGCTCCCGCGCCCTTGCAGGCGGCTGCCAGCGCGTTGACGGTATGGCCACTGCTCATCACGTCGTCGACGATGCCCACATGGCATCCTTGCAATAAGGCCGCATGTTCCGGCGCGATGGCGAAGGCGTGCGCCAGGTTGGCTTGCCGTTCCTGCGGTGCCATGCCGCTTTGCGCCGGCGTTTCACGCACGCGCAGTGCCAGGCGGGGCTGCAGCTGTACGTCCAGCAGGCGCGCCAGCGGGCGGGCAATTTCCAGCGCCTGGTTGTATCCCCGCTGGGCCAACCGGGCCGGGCCCAGCGGCACGGGACACAGCAGATGTGGCGCCACCCAAGCTGCATGTTGTTGAATGGCAACATGCAGCAGTTGTGCGAACAGGGGCGCCAGCGCCAGGCGCGCGCCGAATTTCAGCTGCAGCAGCAACTGGTCGACGGGCGCCGCATAATCAAACGCCGTGACGGTGGCGTCATACGCGGGCCTTTGGTGCAGACAGCGCCCGCACAGCAGCGCCACATCGTCGAGCGGATTGGCGCACTGGCGGCAACGCGGCCGCAGCAGCCCCAGGTATTGCGCGCGGCAGGGCGGGCACAGCACCTCCGGGCAGCCGATGCCGCACAGCGCGCATTGGGCCGGCAGCACGGTGGCACCCAGCCACTGGCGCAGCGCCTGCGAGGCGGCATCAAGGCGGGGCTGGGTGGCGGTCCGCATCGCGATGGCGTCGTTCCATGTACACTGCCGACATTATCTCACCTCACCGGTTTCAACATGCCAGTTCCCACCAATCCGCCCAAAATGAGTGCGCCCATCGATGCGGTGCAAGTACGCGATTTCTTTTCCCGTCCGGCGCGCATCGCGCCATCGGATTTCCTGCGCCGCGAAGTATCGCAGCGCATGCACGAGCGCCTGGAACTGGTGAAAATCACGCCCTTGCGCGTGCTGGACGCCGGTTGCGGCCCCGGTGCGGACCTGGCGCAGTTGCACAAGGATTATCCCGCCGCGCAGATTATCGGTCTCGATGCAGCGCAAGCGATGATGCAGGCGGCGCGCGCGCCGGCGTCGAAGCTGGCCAGCCTGAACCACTTCCTCAGCAAGCTCTTGCCGGCCAAGGCGGGCGTGGATTTGCTGTGCGGCGACCTGGGCGACTTGCCGCTGGCGCAGGGCAGCATCGACCTGGTGTGGTCCAACCTGGCCCTGCACTGGCATGCCCAACCGGACCGCGTGTTTGCCGAATGGCGGCGTGCGCTACGTCTCGATGGCTTGCTGATGTTTTCCTGTTTCGGCCCCGACACCTTTCGCGAAGTGCGCGAGGCGTTTGCCGAGGCCGATTTGTATCCGCACGCCTTGCCTTTTGTCGACATGCACGACTTCGGCGACATGCTGGTCGAGACGGGCTTTTCCACGCCCGTGCTGGACATGGAGATCATCACCGTGACCTACGATACGGCGGAGAAACTGCTGGCGGATGTGCGCGCCTTTGGTGGCAACCCGCTCACCACGCGCCGGCGCGGCCTGATGGGCAAGGCGGCCTGGCAGCGCATGCTCGATGCGCTGGAAAAAACCCGCCGTCCCGACGGCAAGCTGGGCCTGAGTTTCGAGGTGATCTATGGCCACGCCTTCCGTCCGGCGCCGCGCGTGACGCGCAATGGCGAGGCGATCATCCGTTTCGATCTGCCGCGCAAGCCTCAATAAAAGCCTAAAGAAACTGACACTTGGTCGCCATCCACGCACGGATGTTGCAGCGTAGCGTTGCAAAGCGCGCGGCGGCCAGGAGAAGGGCGCGCACAAAGCCGATTATTGCTTGATGGATTCAAGTTTACTTGATTATAATCGTTGATTGTTTGTCAGCTTGTTAAGTAGAAAAAACAAGGCCTGCCAACAAAATAAAAAAAACAAAGCAAGACTTATTCGAAGTTACTGCATTAGTATAGTAACCATCTTCCACACGAGGCCATTTCGATGTGGGGAAGAAAAACAGGGTTCCAGCATGGTTGCGCGCCGCCGTTTTTTGCTGCGGCAGCCAGCATGGAATTCGCTGGTGCTTGACGCACATGGCCGCTTTCTGGCCGTGTTGCTTTCATGGAGGAGCGGCAGCGGTCCAGTACGGAGAAATCCGCAGCCGTTTAAAATATCATTATTTTTGGGTGGTTGGGGAAAACATGACACATGCAAAGCGACTTCAATCGTTGCTGCTCGGGCTGTCTTTGACAGCGTTTGGCATCGGGCGATGGGCCACGGCGGCACCGGCTGCCGGCACCTATCCCGGCACCGGCGGTCCCGTGCCGTTCGAAATGAATCTGCAACCGCCGGCGACACAGATCGCCCATGAAATCTACGATTTGCACACCCTGATGATGATCATCTGCCTGGTGATCTTCGTGGCCGTGTTCGGCGTCATGTTTTATTCCATCTTCAAGCACCGCAAGTCCCTGGGCCATAAACCGGCCACCTTCCACGAAAGCACCACCGTCGAGATCGCCTGGACCGTCGTACCTTTCCTGATCGTCATCGGCATGGCCCTGCCTGCCACGCGCACCGTGGTGGGCATGAAGGATACCTCGAACGCCGACATCACCATCAAGGCCACAGGCATGCAGTGGAAATGGGGCTATGACTACCTGAAAGGGGAGGGCGAAGGCATTTCCTTCCTCTCCAACCTGTCCACGCCGCGTTCGCAAGTGGGTGCGCCAGGCGCGCCGCCGACGGAAAAACGCGGCGAGAACTACTTGATCGAAGTCGATAACGAAGTTGTCGTTCCGGTCAACAAGAAGATCCGCATGGTGCTGACGGCCAACGACGTCATCCACGCCTGGTCCGTGCCCGCCTTTGGCGTGAAACAGGATGCGATTCCCGGCTTCGTGCGTGACACCTGGTTCAAGGCCGACCATATCGGCACTTTCCGCGGCAATTGCGCCGAGCTGTGCGGCAAGGAACACGCGTTCATGCCCATCGTCGTCAAGGTCGTATCCAACGATGACTACAAGGCCTGGGTTGATGTAAAACAAAAGGAAATGGCAGCATTGGCCGATGATCCAAGCAAGGTGTGGACCATCGACGAATTGAAGGTCAAGGGCGAGAAAGTGTATGCGGCCAACTGCGTCGTCTGCCACCAGGCGACAGGCAAGGGCGTGCCCGGTGCCTTTGCCGCGCTGGACGGCTCTGCCGTGGTGAACGGTCCGAAAGCGGAACAGATTCATGTCTTGCTGAACGGGCAAAAGAGCGGCAAGTTCCCGGCTGAAATGCCAGCGTGGAAACAGCTGTCCGACACGGAAATTGCCGCAGTGATCACTTACACGCGCAATTCCTGGTCGAACAAGGCCGAAGAGAACATCGTTCAACCAGCCGAAGTCGTGGCTGCACGCAAGTAATTAGGAGCCGCATATGAGCACGAGCACGAGCACCTTGGACCACGCCGGTCACGACCATGCCCACGACCATCCCACTGGCTACCGCCGCTGGCTGTTTGCCACCAACCACAAGGATATCGGTACCTTGTACCTGTGGTTCTCGTTCATCATGCTGCTGTCGGGCGGCGTGCTGGCCCTGATGATACGCACGGAACTGTTTCACCCAGGCTTGCAATTCTTTCACCCTGAATTCTTCAACCAGCTGACCACCATGCATGGCCTGGTGATGGTGTTTGGCGCCATCATGCCGGCCTTCGTCGGCTACGCCAACTGGATGATCCCGCTGCAAGTGGGCGCATCCGACATGGCGTTCGCCCGCATGAACAACTTCTCGTTCTGGCTGCTGCCGCCGGCCGCGCTGCTGCTGGCCACGTCTTTCCTCGTGCCGGGCGGCGCCACGGCTGCCGGCTGGACCCTGTATGCGCCGCTGTCGACGCAGATGGGCCCTGGCATGGACATGGCCATTTTCGCCATGCACCTGATGGGCGCCTCGTCCATCATGGGCTCGATCAACATCATCGTCACCATCCTCAACATGCGCGCCCCTGGCATGACCCTGATGAAAATGCCGATGTTCTGCTGGACCTGGCTGATTACCGCGTATCTCCTGATCGCCGTCATGCCCGTGCTGGCCGGCGCCATTACCATGACCCTGACGGACCGCCATTTCGGCACCTCCTTCTTCAATGCGGCAGGCGGCGGCGACCCCGTCATGTACCAGCACATCTTCTGGTTCTTCGGCCACCCCGAGGTCTACATCATGATCTTGCCGGCTTTCGGCATCGTCTCGCAGATCCTGCCGGCCTTTGCCCGCAAGCCCTTGTTCGGCTACGCTTCGATGGTGTACGCCACGGCCTCGATCGCGATTCTGTCCTTCATCGTCTGGGCGCACCACATGTTTACCACCGGCATGCCGGTGACCAGCCAGCTGTTCTTCATGTACGCGACCATGCTGATCGCCGTGCCGACGGGCGTGAAAGTGTTCAACTGGATCGCTACCATGTGGAAGGGTTCCATGACGTTCGAGACGCCGATGCTGTTCTCGGTGGGCTTCATCTTCGTCTTCACCATGGGCGGCTTCACGGGCCTGATCCTGGCGGTAACGCCGATCGACATCCAGTTGCAGGATACGTATTACGTGGTAGCGCACTTCCACTACGTGCTGGTGGCCGGTTCGCTGTTCGCCCTGTTCGCCGGCTTCTACTACTGGTCGCCGAAATGGACGGGCCATATGTACAACGAGACGCGCGGCAAGATCCACTTCTGGCTGTCGCTGATCACCTTCAACGTGACCTTCTTCCCGATGCACTTCCTGGGCCTGGCCGGCATGCCGCGCCGCTACGCCGATTATCCGGCGCAGTTCACGGACTTTAATATGATCGCCTCGATCGGCGGCTTCGGCTTTGGCCTGATGCAGGTGTACTTCCTGTTCTTCGTGGTCTTGCCGACCATCCGCGGCGGCAAGGCTGCGCCAGCGAAACCATGGGAAGGCGCGGAAGGCCTGGAATGGACCGTGCCGAGCCCGGCACCATTCCACACGTTTGAAACGCCGCCGACAGTGAAATGAGGTAGCACGGGCCGGCGTGTTGCGCGGCCCGTCTTGAGTAAAGTGCCTGTCATGACCGAACGTAAAAAACCGAACAACCTGCGTACCGGGCTGATCTTGGCCGCCCTGGCGGCCTTCTTCTTCCTGTCCGTGTTCGTCAAGCGCATGTGGCTCTGACGTGACGACGCCGATGCAACAGGAAACACGCGGCCTGAACCGCAAGATGCTGGGCAAGCTGATTGTCATTGCCATCCTGATGTTTGGCTTTGGCTATGCCCTGATTCCCGTCTACAAGCAGATTTGCGAAGTGATGGGCATCAACGTGCTGACGCAAAAAGATGGCACGGTGGCCTACGACAACAATACACAGGTCGACACGACGCGCAGCATCACCGTCGAGTTCGATGGCAATGCGCAGGGGCCATGGCGCTTCCGCCCGACGGTATCGAGCATGCAAGTGCATCCGGGCGAACTGGTGACTGTCCTGTATGAAGTGGTCAACACGCAAAACCGCGTCGTCAACGCGCAAGCCATCCCCAGCTACGCGCCGCAGAGTGCCACGCCGCACTTCAAGAAGGTCGAGTGCTTCTGCTTCAAGCAGCAGACTTTGAAAGCCCACGAAGCGCGGCAGATGCCGGTGGTGTTCTTCCTCGATCCGGCCCTGCCGAAAGAGGTGAAGACCATCACCCTGTCGTACACGTTTTTCGAGATTGCCGGTCTGAGCCAGGCTCAGACGCCGGCCGTCCAATAGGAGAGTGGCATGAGCGCATCCAAACAGCCTGAAAAAGCATCGTTCCTGTATTCGCTGCGGGCCGTCGTGTGGTCATTCACGGGGCTGCGCCGCAAGAGCGATTTCGACACGGATTCGGCCAAGCTCAATCCCGTGCACATCGTCATCGCCGGCTTCCTGGTAGTGGCTTGCCTGATCGGCATCTTGATTTCGATTGTTAAATTCGTCGTTCTATAAATTATAAAAAACCACCCTATAAGTTTTTGAGGAGATGATGATGAGTTCCAACCACGCCGCCGTACCTTATTATTTCGTGCCCGGCCCGTCGCGCTGGCCCATGCTGGGCGGCGCCAGCCTGCTGCTGACCATGATAGGCGCCTCGGCCTGGGTCAACGACGTCTCCTGGGGCCCGTACGTGAATTACCTGGGCATTGCCGGCATCCTGCTGGTGCTGTATTTCTGGTTCGGCGATGCCATCAGCGAGTCGGAGCAGGGCTTGTATAGCGAACGCATCGACCACTCCTTCCGCTGGAGCATGAGCTGGTTCATCTTTTCGGAAGTCATGTTCTTCGCCGCCTTCTTCGGCGCCCTGTTTTATGCGCGCAGCATTTCCATGCCGTGGCTGGCGGACCTCGACCACAAGGTGATCTGGCCAGATTTCGCCGCCCACTGGGGTAATACGGGCCCGGCCGGCACGGTGCAGGAATTTACCACCATGACGCCGTTCTGGATTCCGACGATCAATACAGCCTTGCTGCTGACATCGGGCGTCACCCTGACCATTTCGCACCACGCGCTGCGCGCCGGCCACCGCGCCATGACGTCCCTGTTCCTGTTCGCCACCATCGTGCTGGGCGCGATCTTCATGGGCTTCCAGGTCTACGAATACATGCACGCCTACAGCGAATTGAACTTGAAATTGACGTCCGGCATCTACGGCGCCACCTTCTTCATGCTGACGGGCTTCCACGGTTTTCACGTGACCCTGGGCGCCATCATGCTCTCCGTCATCCTGTACCGCGTGCTGAAAGGCCACTTCACGCCCGAGCACCACTTCGGTTTCGAAGGCGCAGCCTGGTACTGGCACTTTGTCGACGTCGTCTGGCTGGGCCTGTACGTGGTCGTGTATTGGTTATAATGGCGGGGCAGGGCGCGCGCCGTTGACGCGTGCGCCTGTGCCATAAAAAAAGCCGTACCGGGACATCCTGGGTACGGCTTTTTTCTTAGCGTGAAGAATTTGCCAATCCGGCAATGTCGGGCCTTAATGAATTCCCGTCGGCTGGATGTAGCCGAGCTTGTGCGCCAGCAGGATCAGCAGGAACAGGGTGATCGACAAGCCCACGCGCAGGGCCAGCGCCTGCACGGTGCGGTTGCTCTTGCCCTTGTCGCGCATGAGGAAGAACAGGGCCGAGCCCAGGCTGCCCAGGATCAGGATGAAGGCAATGGCAACGAGGATTTTCATGGATGGTAGCGCCAGGCTTGAGGAGGTTTCATTGTAATGCGTATCCGCTTCCATTTTAGATGGATTCCATTTGTTGTAATGCTGCTACTGGTAGCGCTGGGACTCTCTTTGGCGCAATGGCAGCAGCGCCGTGGCGACGAGAAAGTCGCCCGTGCCGCCCGGCTCGCGGCGGGCAACCACGCCGCGCCTTTGGCCTTGAGCGCCGCGCCCTTGCTGCCGGCCGATGCGCAAGCGATCGAATACCGCCGCGTCACAGTCACGGGCCATTTCCTGCCCGCCTGGACGGTCTACCTGGACAACCGCCCCTACAAGGGCCAAGCTGGCTTCCACGTGCTCACGCCCTTCCAGATCGACGGTTCCCGGATGCACGTGCTGGTGGCGCAGGGTTGGTTGCCGCGCAACAATGCCGAGCGCACGCGCATTCCCGACTACGGCACGCCCACGGGCACGGTGACCATCATCGGCATCGCGCGCCTGAACGCGGGTCATGTGATGGAGCTGGGCACGGCGCCGGCCCTGGCGCCGCACGCCATCGTTCAAAATGCCGATATCGGCCAGCTGGCGCAGGCCAGCGGCCTGGCCTTGCAGCCTTTTATCGTCGAGCAAACAGTTGAACCGGTGGATTTGGCAACGGCGCCAGCTGCCGGCCAGCTTCCCGTGCGCGACTGGCCGGCGCCCGACCTTGGCGCCGACAAGCACCGCGGCTATGCTTTCCAGTGGTACGCACTGGCACTGATGGCTTTTCTATTTTTTGTCTTTACAGGATTTCGACGTGCAAACAAACAACCCTGAAGCAACGCAAGACAACAGCAACAAGCAGGTGCAAAACACGGGGCGCTGGAAACTGCTGGCCGTGGTGGCCGTGTGCGCCTTCCCCATCATCGCCTCGTATTTCACGTATTACATCATCAAGCCCACGGGCCGCAACAACTATGGCGCCCTGATCGATCCCCGCTTGCACCCGATACCCGAGGCGCAATTGCAAGTGACTGAACTCGATGGCAAGGCGGCGCCGCTGGCGCAATTCAAGGGCAAGTGGGTGCTGCTGCAAACGGGGCCGTCCGATTGCCAGGAAGCGTGCAAGAAGCAATTGTTTGACATGCAACAACTGCGTCTCATGCAGGGCAAGGAACGCGAACGCCTGGAACGGGTCTGGCTGGTGACGGATGCTCAGCCGCTCGACACGCTGGTGATGCGCGAATTCGACGGCACCAGCATGCTGCGCGTGAATGGCGATGCCCTGAACGCCTGGCTGCCCGTGGAGGCGGGTGGCAAGACCAGCGACCATTTGTATTTGATCGACCCGCTGGGCAATTTGATGATGCGCTTCCCGAAAGACGCGGACCCGAACAAGATTAAGAAAGACATCGCCAAGCTGCTCAAAGCTTCGGCGATCGGTTAAGGAGTCTGCATGCCGACGATGCATCTCTCCGCGCTGGCCCAGCTGGGCTTGACGGGCCTGCTGGTGGCGCTGCTGCCTTTGACCATGGTCTGGGTATCCGCGGACGCGAATAAATACCGCAAGCTGGTGTGGATCGCCGTCTTTCTGACGGTCGACCTGATCATGTTTGGCGGCTTCACGCGCCTGTCCGATTCCGGCCTCGGCTGCCCAGATTGGCCAGGCTGTTATGGCTCGGCCAATCCTTTCCTCGCGCACGAACACATCGTGGCGGCGCAAACCCTGATGCCGACGGGCCCCGTGACGGTAGTCAAGGCGTGGATCGAAATGACGCACCGCTACCTGGCCATGGCCATTGGCGTGCTGATCGTGGCGATGATGGTGCAAGCGTGGCGCCAGTGGAAGAAAAGCCGCCGCGAAGAATTCGCCCCCGCGCTGCCGACGGCGCTGTTTTTGTTCGTCTGCCTGCAGGGGGCGTTCGGCGCCTGGACGGTGACCCTGAAGCTGCAACCGGTGATTGTCACCATTCACTTGTTGCTGGGCATGGGCTTGCTGGCCATGCTGACGTGGCTGGGCGGGCGCCAGGATCGTGCCGTCAAACCCTTGCTGCGCGCCGATGCGGATGCAGCCGTGCTGCGTCCCGTGCGGGCGCTGGCCGTCATGTCGCTCGTGCTGCTCACCGTGCAGATCGCGCTGGGCGGCTGGGTGAGCACCAACTACGCCACCCTGGCCTGCACGGATTTTCCTCTGTGTGGCGGGAAAGTCATTCCGGAGATGGATTTTGAGCATGGTTTCCATCTGTGGCGCGAACTGGGCAAGACGGCCGCCGGCCATTACTTGCCATTTTCGGCGCTGACGGCCATCCATTGGGTGCACCGCAACTTCGCCTTCGTCGTGCTGGCCGGTGTCGGCTATACGGTGTTGCGCGCGTGGAAGCTGCCGTCCCTGCGCGGCACGGCGCGCTTGCTTGCGCTGGTGCTGTCCTTGCAGGTGGTGACGGGCCTGGCGACGATTTACCTGAGCTGGCCATTGTCGATTGCTGTCCTGCATAACGGCGGCGCGGCGCTGCTCGTGTTGTTGCTGACCATGTTAAACTACAAGGCTAAATTCCAACTCGATGTTGCGCGCACTGTTAAGCGCGCTTGCGCCTCCGCGACAGTGCCCACGGCACCAGCCAGTCCTTCCCGTACCGCATAAATGACTACTCAGACCATCAGCCGTAAACCTTCCCCCCGCATCGCCCAGTACTGGGCGCTGACCAAGCCCCGCGTGACGCAACTGGCCGTGTTTTGCGCCGTCATCGGCATGTTCCTGGCCAGCGAGGAGTTGCCCGACTGGCACGCGGTGGTGTTCGGCACCCTCGGCATCTGGCTGCTGGCCGGCGCCGCGTTTGCCGTCAATTGCCTGGCCGAGCGCGAAATCGACGCGCGCATGGCCCGCACGGCGCGCCGCCCCATGGCCATGGGCGACATCACGGTGAAGCAGACGGTGGTGTTCGCACTGGTGATCGGCGGCCTGGGCATGGCGATTCTGTATCACCTCGTCAATCCGCTGACCATGTGGCTGACCTTTGTCACCTTTGTCGGCTACGCCCTGATCTACACCATGGTGCTGAAACCGGCCACGCCGCAAAACATCGTCATCGGCGGCCTGTCCGGCGCCATGCCGCCCGCGCTGGGCTGGGCCGCCGTGGCGAACGACGTGCCGATGCAGGCCTGGCTGCTGGTCTTGATCATTTTCGTCTGGACGCCGCCGCACTTCTGGGCGCTGGCCATGTACCGCCGCGACGATTACGCGCGCTCGGGCCTGCCCATGCTGCCCGTCACGCACGGCTTGAAATTCACGCAATTTCACGTCTGGCTGTATTCGATCGCGCTGGCCGCCACCACCTTGCTGCCCTTTGCCGTGCGCATGAGCGGCTTGATCTACCTGGCCTCGGCCGTGCTGCTGAATGCCGGTTTCCTGTATTACGCCTGGAAGATGTACCGCCACTACACGGATTTGATCGCGCGCAAAGCCTTCACGTATTCCATCATTTATTTGGCACTGCTGTTCGCAGCCTTGCTGGTCGACCACTACATTCCCCTCGGAACATGAAAAAATACCTGACCCTGTTGTTGGCGGCCGCCCTGGTCGCCGTCCTCTCCGGTTGCGGCAAGCCGGCCGCGCCCAAGCTGGCCTTCAAGAATACCGACGTGACGGGCCTGGGCTACGCGCGCGAGTTCGCGCTGACGGACCACACGGGCCACCCGCGCACCCTGGCCGACTACAAGGGCAAGCTGGTGCTGATGTTCTTCGGCTACACGCAATGTCCGGACGTCTGCCCCACGACCATGGCCGACATGGCCCAGGTGATGCAGGAAATGGGCCCGCAGGCGGACCAGGTGCAAGTGCTGTTCGTCACGGTCGACCCAGAGCGCGATACGCAAGCCTTGCTGGCGCAATACGTGCCTGCCTTCGACAAGCGCTTTGTAGGCCTGTATGGCGATGCGGCCGCGACGGCCAAAGTGGCGAAGGAATTCAAGGTGTATTACGCCAAGGTCGAGGGCGAAACGGACAGCAGCTACACGGTCGACCACACGGCCGGCACCTATGTCTTCGACCGCGAAGGCAAGATCCGCCTGTTCGTGCGCCACGGCGAAAAGCCTGCCGCCATCGCGCACGATCTTAAACTTCTGCTATCCTGACCCGGTCGCGCCGCTAGGCGCCATCTTCAGGATACGCAGTACATGGATAAACGTTTCGAGCCTTACGCCCGCCTGGCAGCCATCATCTTCTTGCTGATAGGCTGCTTTTTCGTCTTGCGGCCCTTCCTGGCAGCCATGCTGTTTGCCGCCTGCGTGGGCATTTCCAGCTGGCCTTTGTATCTGCTCCTGCTGGAACGCCTGAAAGGCCGGCGCAACTGGGCGGCCGCCATCATGACCCTGTCGCTGGTGCTGGTCATCGTGCTACCGCTGGCTCTCGTCACCTATAACCTGGCTGACAATGTCTCGCGCGTGTACGAGCAGATCCGCGCCGCGCTGGAGTCGGGCAGCCTGCATCCGCCGGCCTGGCTGGCCAGCATTCCCGTCGTCGGCGAAACCATCGATCGCTATGTGCGGCGCTTGCTGGAAGACCGCGAGGAATTATTGAATTTGGGTAAGACCATGCTGGAACCGGCGCGCCATTTCCTCGCTTCCGGCGGCATCTTGCTGGGCACGGGCCTGGCGCAGACCAGCCTGGCCGTGTTTGTCAGCTTCTTCCTCTACCGCGATGGCCAGCAACTGCGCCGTGCCTTGATGACGGGCGCCGCGCGCATCATCGGCGACAGCGCGCCCGGCGTGGGCCTGACCATCAGCCGCACCGTGCGCGGCGTCATGTACGGCTTGCTGGGCACGGCGCTGGCGCAGGCCCTGGTGGCCGTGGTGGGCTTTTTGATCGCCGGCGTGCCGGCCGTGGCGCTCCTGGGTGTGGCCACCTTCATCTTTTCGCTGATCCCCGTGGGGCCGCCGCTGATCTGGGGCGGCGCCGCCATCTGGCTGTTTACGGAAGGGCAGACGGGCTGGGGCATTTTCATGCTGGTGTGGGGCGCGCTGCTGATCAGCGGCGTGGATAACGTGGTCAAGCCCATGCTCATCAGCCGCGGCAGCAGCCTGCCGTTTTTGCTGGTATTGCTGGGCGTGCTGGGCGGCGTGCTGGCCTTTGGCTTCGTCGGCATTTTCATCGGCCCGACCCTGCTGGCGGTGCTGTACAGCTTGCTGCAAACGTGGACGGGGAGCGAGGCCACCGTGCCGCAGGGCAAAGATACGCTGACGCGTAAAAAAGATTAATCCCTCAGGTCTGCATCGAGGTCCCGCTCCTGCTTGGGGATCACCTTGATGAGCACGATGCGGGGCCCGTTCATCTTCTTGACGACGATGTCGAAGTCGACAAAGGCGATGCGCTGGCCCTGCTTCGGAATGTCCCCCAGCTTGACCATGATCAAGCCGCCCACCGATTCCACGTCGTCCAGCCCCAGTTCCTCGTTTTCGATATCGATGCCGAGGATGCGTTCGAGCGAGAAGATGGGCAGGCTGGCCTTGCCGATCAGGGTGCCGTCGCTTTGCTTGAGCCAGTCATTTTCATTGCGGCGGAACTCATCGCGGATTTCGCCGACCATGGCGCCGAGCAAGTTATCGAGGGTGATGAAGCCCAGCGGACGCTTGCCCTTTTCGCCGATCAGGGCGAAGTGGGGCGCGCCGTCGCGGAAGCGGCGGAACAGTTCCAGCGCGGGCGTGCGCGCCGAAATGATGTCCACGGGACGCAAAAACGGCGTGAGCGAGGTGATCGGCTTGCCCGCCTGCTGGGCAAAGAACAGGTCTTTCAAATGCACCACGCCCAGCACATCGTCTTCATTCATGTCGAAATACGGGTAGCGGCTGAAGCGGTTGCGCAGCACCGTGTCGAGATTTTCTTCCAGGGTGCTCGAGGCGTGCAGGGCGATCACTTCATTGATCGGGCGCATCAGGTCCGACACCGTCATCTGTTCAAAATCCAGCGACTGCGCCAGGATGTTGCGTTCGTCACGCGTAAATTTTTCGCCGGGCTGGCTGGTGCGCAGGATCAATTTCAGTTCTTCGGACGAGTAATGGGCATCGTGGCCACCCTTGCCGGACAGGCCTGCCAGGCGCAGCACCCAGTTGGCGCTGGCGTTGAGCAGGTAAATGGCCGGATACATGGCCCAGTAAAAGCCATACAGGGGAATCGCGCTCCACAGGCCGACGGCTTCCGGGTTGCGGATGGCCATCGATTTGGGTGCCAGTTCGCCCACGACGATATGCAGGAAGGAAATCACGCTGAAGGCGACGACGAACGAGACGCCGTGGATCAGCTCTTGCGAGGTGACCCCGATGGCGCCGAACAGCGGCTCAAGCAAGCCGGCAAACGCCGGCTCGCCGACCCAGCCCAGGCCCAGCGACGCCAGGGTGATGCCCAGCTGGCAGGCGGACAGGTAGGCGTCCAGCTGGCCATGCACCTTGGCCAGGATGCGGCCCCGTAGTCCCTGTGTCTTGGCGATGGCGCGGATGCGCGTGCGCCGCAAGGTGACGATGCCAAATTCGGCGGCAACAAAAAAACCGTTCAGCGCGACCAGGAAGAGGGCGAGCAGGACTAGCAAGACATTGTGCATGGGGGCGCGGAAGATGGGCTGTAAAAACGTCATCTTAAACGACGAAGGCCACCATAGCCTAATTTAGCCGCGCACGCCGCCTGGTAGCGGCGGGCGCGCGGCCGGTGGCCTTACTCTTGGGCGGCCGTTTGCGGCCCGCCGCGCATGGCAAAGACCATGACGGCCGAGACGATGGCGGGGATGGCGACGACGAGGAAAATCGTGCTGTTGGGCCAGTTCAGGCGGATCAGTTCGCCACCGAGCACGGGGCCGATGATGGAACCGATGCGCCCGACGCCCAGGCTCCAGCCTATGCCTGTCGAGCGCAGGGTGGTCGGGTAATAGCTGGCTGCCAGGGCATTCACGGCAGGCTGACCGCCGACCACGCAAAAGCCGGCGATGAAGATGGTGATGAACAGGAAAGCCAGCGACACATCGGGACGGCCGATCAGGGCGATCGCCACGGCGGCCACCAAAAAGCATGGCAGCAGGATGCGGCGGAAGCTGGAGCGGTCGATCAGCTGGCCCATGACGAGGGTGCCGATGGTGCCGCCCACTTGCAGGGCCGTCCCGGCCAGCACGGCATTGGCCGTGGACAGGCCCGCATCCTTGGCGATGGTCGGCAGCCAGTTCGACAGGAAATACAAATTGAGCAAGTTCATGAAGTTGATGACCCACAGCAGTATCGTCATCTTGGCGCGGCCACCCGTAAACAATTGCAGCACGGGCGCGCCCTTGTGTGCCTTTTCATGCACGAGGTATTGCGTCTCGGCCGTGATGCTTACCGTCGGATCGATGCGCTTGAGCCATTGGGCCACCTTGTCGAGCTTGCGTTGCTTGAGCACCAGGAATTGCATCGATTCCGGCAGCAGGAAGAACATCAGCACGCCGATCACCAGCGGCACCACGCCACCCACGTAAAACACGGATTGCCAGCCGAAGGCGGGAATCAGCGCGGCGGATAACAGCCCGCCCAGCACGGCGCCCAGGGTAAAGCCGCAGGAGACCAGCATCATCAGGGTGACTTTCTTGCGCAGCGGGCTGTATTCGCCGGCCAGCGCCATGGCGTTCGGCATCACGGCGCCCAGGCCCAGGCCCGTGATGAAACGGATCAGTTGCAATTGCTCGATGCTGGTCGCCAGCGGCGTGACCAGCATGCACAGCGAAAAGAAGATGGTCGAGCCGATCAGCACGGGACGGCGGCCGAACTTGTCGGCCGTGATGCTGAATACCAGGGAACCGACCAGCATGCCCAAGAGGCCCGCGCCGAACACGGGGCCCAGGTTGGCCTTGCTGACATTCCAGTCGGCAATGATGGCGGGCGCCACATAGCCCATGGCTTGCACGTCGAAGCCATCCATGATGACGCACAGCCCGCACAGGATCAGCATGCCGATCTGGAAGGAGCCGATCTTGTTGTTATTGATGAGATCGGGTATATCGATCGTCTTGTCTGCCGTGGACATGCTGCCGCTCCTGTTTTTTATGGTGATCGCACCCTTCCGGCGAGGGACAGGCGCGTGTTTGTCTCAGGCTTCATTACAATCGCTTTTGATTGATTATTCAAACGTTATTTTCGAATGGATTTATCATGTTTCCTTATGAATCTTCGGCAGGGTCTGGATGGCGGCCAGGATCACGTCGAGTGCCGGGTGCATGATCTTGCGTTCGTTCGAGATGACGTAAAACTGTTCGCGCAGCGAAGAAGCGTCGCCCACCAGCACGGCACCGAATTGCTCCTCGATATCGGCCGCCAGGCTGGCCGAGGCGAAGAACAGGCCCAGGCCCTTGCGGCCAAAGGCGTTGAGCATGGCGTTGTCTTCGAATTCGCCGACCACGTCGGGGCGCACGCCCTGCTGCACCATCCATTCGTCGATGCGCCCGCGCAGGGCGTTGTTGCGCGTAGGCAGTAAAAATGGCGCGCCGTGCAGGCTGTGCGGGAAATTGTCGCGGTATTGCGCGGCCAGCGCGGGGATGGCGAACAGCTTCATGGCGCTTTCCCCCCACAGGTGGCTGGACACGCGCAGGCTGGCGCCGGCCGGCACGGCGCGGTCCGTCAACACCAGGTCCAGCTTGTGCAGGGCCAGGTCGGCCAGCAGGGATTCGAATTCGTCTTCCAGGCACACCAGTTTGACGGGCTGGTCCAGGCTGCGCGTGGCGTCGAGCATGCGGTAAGCCATCAGTTTCGGCAGGGAATCGGAAATGCCCACCGTCAGGCGCATCTTTTCCGCGTCGGTATCGGCCAGCGCATCTTGCATCTGCTCGCCCAGCAGGAAAATCTGGTCCGCATAGCCGAGCGCCAGCCGGCCCGCTTCCGTCGGCACCAAACGCCGTCCCTGCGGCTGCAGCAAGGACTTGCCCAGTTCCTTTTCCAGCAGGGCCAGCTGGGTGCTGATGGTTTGCACGGCCAGTCCCAGACGTTCGGCCGCGCGCGTCACGCCGCCTTCCTTGGCGACCACCCAAAAGAAGTACAAATGACGGTAATTAAACCCCGTGGTTTTCATCGCTGCACCCTCTATCTTCTGTTTTTACGAAGTAATGCTTCTATTATCTTCCATTTTTAAATGTGTCATACGTCCCTATACTACCTTCCATTGAATGTGGATAAAGGGGAACTATCGATGAAACATTTCAGAGTGTCATTTTTAGTGACATTTATCTGCCTGGGCATTTCCGCCTGGTGGGGTTACACGCACGGTGGCGTGCAAACGATGCTGGCAGCGCTCGGTATCGCGGTGATCCTGGGCGTGATGGAAGTATCGCTGTCGTTCGACAACGCGGTGGTGAATGCCTCGGTGCTGAAGAACTGGGACAAGTTCTGGCAGAACCTGTTCCTCGGCGTGGGCATCATCATCGCCGTCTTCGGCATGCGCTTGCTGTTCCCGCTGGTCATCGTGGCGCAAGCGGCGGACCTGGGCTTGCTGGAAGTATGGAATCTGGCCCTGAGCAATCCGGAGCAGTATTCGATGCACCTGACGAATCACCACGCGGAAGTGGCGGCATTCGGCGGCATTTTCCTGCTGCTGGTGTTCCTGAACTTCTTGCTCGACGCGGAAAAAGAAACGCATTGGCTGGGGCGTATTGAAGAAAAACTGGGTGCGCTGGGCAAGATATCGTCGATTTCCGTGATGATTGCGCTGGGCACCCTGATGGCCAGTCTGTCGATGATCGAAGAAGGCCAGAAGCTGGTGGTCTTGACGGCCGGCCTATGGGGCATCTTGACTTACGTGGGCGTCGATGTGATCAGTGGCTTGCTGGAAGGCGATAACGGCGACGGCAACATGGGCGACATCGTCAAGCGCGGCGGTATTGGCGGCTTTCTGTACCTGGAAGTGCTGGATGCCTCGTTCAGCTTTGACGGCGTGATCGGCGCGTTTGCCATCACCAAGGATGTCGTGATCATCATGCTGGGCCTGGCTATCGGCGCGATGTTCGTGCGTTCGATGACGGTGTTCCTGGTGCGCAAGGGTACGCTGGACGAGTTCGTTTATCTGGAGCACGGCGCGCACTATGCGATCGGTATCCTGGCCGTGATCATGTTGGTCAGCATGAAGTTCCACATTCCTGAGATCTTCACGGGTCTGATTGGCGTGGCTTTCATTCTCGCCTCGCTGTGGTCGTCTATCCGCCACAAACGCAGGATGGCCATCGAGGACGGCAAGACGCAAGCGCCGCTAGCAGTCAAGGCAACAGCAGTGTAAAGAATGCGCGGCAAACGCCACACCCGTTTGCCAGCGTGATGCAGCAAGCGCTGCCGCCGGTCCGGGGAGTCGGGCCGGTGGCGGGCGCCAGGTGGACAAGTAATTTTTTATTTCACATAGGAGAAATACATCATGGCAATCAGTCTGCAAAAAGGCGGCAACGTCAACCTGAGCAAGGAAGCCCCTGGCATTTCGAAAATGATCATCGGCCTGGGCTGGGATGCCCGCGCCACCGATGGCGCCGCGTTCGACATCGACGGTTCCGTGTTCCTGCTGAAGGCCGACGGCAAGGTGCGCGCCGACCTCGACATGATTTTCTACAACAACCTGAAATCGAGCGACGGCTCGATTACCCACTCGGGCGACAACACCACGGGCGCTGGCGATGGCGACGATGAGACCGTTGTCGTCGACCTGGCCATGGTGCCAGCCGAGATCGACAAGATCGCCGTCTGCGTCACGATACATGATGCCGAGGCGCGCAAGCAAAACTTTGGTATGGTATCGAAGGCCTACGTGCGTTGCGTGAATGCCAATGGCAACACGGAAATCGCCCGCTTCGACCTGTCGGAAGACGGTTCGGCGGAAACGGCCATGGTCTTCGGTGAAATCTACCGCAATGGCGCCGATTGGAAATTCAAGGCTATCGGTCAGGGCTACAAGGGCGGCCTGGGCCCACTCGCCGCCTCCTTTGGCGTCGGTGTTTAAGTTGTAAGCAATCAGGGCGGTCCGCTGTCTGGACCGCTCCCATCATCACTGCGTTGAGGAAGGAACAGATATGCCAGTTTTCAATATTACCGGGGACGTCGATCCCTTCCTGCATGTGTCGCTGGCCAAGGGCGAGAAGATTTATTGCGAATCGAACGCGATGGTGATGATGGAAACCAATCTTGAACTGAAGGGCAAGATGACGGGCGGCATAGGCGCTGCGCTGATGCGCACCTTTGCCAACGGGGAATCGTTCTTTCAGCAGCATATCGAGGCCATGCGGGGCGACGGCGACTGCCTGCTGTCACCCACGTTGCCTGGCGCGATGCGGGTGCTCGAGGTGGGCGCCCAGCAATACATGATCAGCGACGGCGCCTTCGTGGCGGCCAGTTCTGGCGTGGAATTGAAGGTGCGCACGCAAAGCCTTGGCAATGCGCTGTTTGCCCAGAGCGGTGGTTTTTTCATTACCGAGACGGCAGGCAGCGGCCAGTTGGCGGTGTCCGGTTTTGGCGCGATGTCGATACTCGAAGTGACGCCGGGCAAGGACGTGGTGATCGATAACTCGCACGTCGTGTGCTGGGACAACCGCCTGCAATACGACATTTCCATCACGACCGGTAGCAGCGGCGGCTTTCTGGGGAACCTGATCAATAGCCAGACCAGCGGCGAGGGCATGGTATTGAAGTTTTCAGGCACGGGAAAAATCCTTGTGTGCTCGCGCAACCGCGCGGCCTTCCTCGCCTGGACGCAAAGCAAGCCGGCGTAATGATTACTTGATGCAATTAACCAAACAGGAGCAATGCGTATGTCTGTCAATTTGAGTAAAGGCCAGAAGATTTCTCTGGACAAAGAAGCTGGTGCCACCCTGACCCATATCACCATGGGCCTGGGCTGGGATGCCGTCAAGACCAAGGGTTTCCTGGGCTTCGGTTCGAAGACCGAAGCCATCGACCTGGACGCCTCGTGCGTCATGTTCGATGAAAACAAGGGTACCTCAGACATCGTCTGGTTCCGCCAGCTGAAAAGCAAGGACGGCAGCATCGTTCACACGGGCGACAACCGTACGGGTGCAGGCGATGGCGACGACGAACAGATCAATGTCGATCTGTCGAAAGTGCCGGCGCACGTGAAAAGCCTGGTCTTCACCGTCAACAGCTTTACTGGCCAGAACTTCTCGCAGGTGGAAAACGCCTATTGCCGCATCGTGAATGCCAGCAATAACCAGGAAGTCGCGCGTTTCAACCTGTCTGTGCAAGGTTCCCACACGGCACAGGTCATGGCCAAGCTGTACCGCCATAACGGCGAATGGAAGATGCACGCCATCGGAGAAAACGGCAACGGTCGCACCTTTGACGACCTGATGCCCCAAATTGCCGTGCATCTATAAATTGTAGTTGTAAGGAGCAGTACGCAGCAGGCGGGGGGCGGACCGGATACCGGCCCTTGTCCGCTGCTTTACATTTGGAGAGTATGTCGTGATGCGATTGCTGATAGCCTTGCTACTTCCGTGTCTCACGTTTTTCATGCTGGGGCGCCCGCTGGCCGGTGCCGCAGCCTTGATTTTGCAGTGCACTGTGATCGGCTGGGTGCCGGCGGCCCTGTGGGCCTTGTACACGGTGAACCAGCATAAAACGGAGCAGGAACTGGAAGGTGCATTAAGCCGCAGCTACATGCGCAGGCGTAGTCGCTTGATTTAAATCAAGCGGGCGCTTGGAATCCTTGCGCTAAAGCCCGCACGATTAATCGTGCGGGCTTTTTTGTGCGCGCTCACTTCTTGCAACGTATCGGCACATTCACCGAATTGCCATCCGAACTCAGATTGCGGTACTGCAAATCTTCGCTTTCGATGGCGAAGCGGGGCACGGCGTGCACATAGCGCTGCTTGCAGACGGTGTCGTCATTGATCAACTGGCCCGCCAGCATGTAGTCGCACAGGGCGAAGCGCGATTCCTCGTCGTCGAGGATCAGCACGCGCGCGGCGCTGTACAGGGCCGCTTGCAAGACTTCCGGGCTGCAATTTTCCGGGCCCGTCAGCTTCAGATGAGTTTTCGTTTGCGTGGCCAGGCGCTGCAGCTTGACGAGGGCGGCGCGTTCTTCCTTGCGCGCACCATCGACTTGCGCATCGCCGCTGGACAGGCGCAGCGCCAGCGAGGCGATCTGGTCGATGGAAATATGCCAGGCAAAGCCTTCCAGCCGCGTGCGGATCTGGCCCGGCAAGGGATCGGCCGCATCGACTTCGCAGCGGTACTGGCCCAGGTGGGGCCGGCACAGCACGGGAATGGCAAAGGCCGAAGTGCGTTTGCCCTTGACGAATTTCTGGCTCAGGTCGCCAAAGTTTTCATGCGTGACGGTATCGAAGCGGGCTTGCCCGAAGCCCATCTTGACGAGGTTTTCCTTGCGCTGGCGCGAAAACAGGGCGTCCACGGCATCGTAGATATTCTTGTTGAAGATGCGGTCCAGCGGCTGGCGTTCGTCCGACATCTTTTCAAACACGGCGCTGGAATTGGGCGCGTTGGCATCGATGGAAATGAGGATGAAGGGCTTGCTGTTCAGGCGCGGCGGCACGACGGCCATGTCGTTGCCATATAGTTGCGTCAGGGCCACGTCCCACAGGGTTTCCACGCCCAGGTTGTCGGCTGCGCCGCCATCGAACAGGTGTACATACGACGGCGATTCGCGCGATTCGGAACCGAGTTCCGGCACGAAACTGTTCTTCGGACGGAAACGCTCGAAGGTGACGGAATCAAATACGCCGGGAAAGGCGGCCGAGGTGGCGACAGCCGTGGCCAGGCGGATATCCTGGATCGGCGAATGCAGGGTGCCGTAGAAATATTCGTAGGAAAATACCACGCGCTTGCCACCATCGGTGGCGTCCGTTGCGTTGGCCAGGAAGATGGGGCCGTCGTGCGGCAAGTCCTGGTAGGTTTTCTTGTCATACAGCACATCGTCCAAGACGTCCGACAGGAACGAGGTGCGCGTCTTGTTCGTCAACAACATCGTCGTCAGGTTGGCGGGTTTCAAAATGGTCTGGCCGAAGAAATCCGTTTTCAGCTTGCTGCGTAGCAAGGGCCAGTCCGTTTGCTTGCCATGCAGCGCATAGTAGCCGCCCGCGATGGCGCCGCCCGAGACGCCGGAGATGGCCGAGGCGCCGCTGACGAGGCCGAACTGCTCCAGCTGCTCCAGCGAGGCGGCCGAGAAATTGGCCGCGCGGCTGCCCCCGCCGGATAGGGCGATACCGATGAAATGGTCGTTGGGCATGGGATTCTGGATGCGTGCCTTGGGCGCGTCGATGCGCAGGCGCGGTGTTTCCTGCACGGTAAACGTGCGATTTTCGACGCCGCTGTTGGGGCGCAGGGCGAGTACCGTGCAGCCGCTCAGCAGTGCAAGGAGGAAAAAGGGGGCGAACCAGCGTGGATGCATGCGTGATCTGTGCGTAGTCATGGGTTGGGATACGGACGGAAACGTGTGCGATTCTAGCAAACTTGCCTGTGCTTGGACGCTATCCGGGCAGATGAATACTTCCTCGCCTTGGCGTCTGCCCAAAAGCGGGGCAGGGAGCGCCATTCAATGGCGCAGCATGACACCTGTGGCGATGCAGGCGACGATGGTCACGCGCATGGTCAGGCCGGATGCCGCTATCGGCAGCGGCCAGCGGCAGATGGTAGCGATTTTTCCGCTCGGATTGACCTGCCACATGGCTCTGGGCAGGTAAATGCGGCCAGCAGGCGCCGCTCGCCGTCCGGTGCGATGCGCAGGGCTCGGCTGTCGAGTTCGCGCTCGGCCCAGCGCTGGCGCAGAGCCAGCTGCAGGAGGGCGGCCCCCAGCGCGCCGCCCAGGTGGGCGCGCCGTTCGCTCCAGTCCAGGCAGGCGCAGGCGAAGCGGCGGCGCTGCCGCTGCAGTTGCGCCACGTCGATGCCCAGGGCCGCCATGCCGGCCGCACCCGCTTCCGACAATCGATATTCTCCGCCATCGTCCAGCAGCCAGCCTTGCGCGTGCAACTGGTCGTGCACGGTGACGGCGACGGTGCCGGCCATGTGGTCGTAGCAGGTGCGCGCATGGCGCAAGCGGTCCGGCGTAGTGGGCGTAAAGGGCGTTGCCGGCGCGCCGGCCACCACCAGCAGCGCTTCCAGCGCCCGTGCCACCTCTGCATTGGCCAGGCGGTAATAGCGGTGCTTGCCCTGCGCTACCATCGACAGCAAGCCATCGTCGCGCAGGCGCGCCAGATGGGCGCTGGCCGTCGAGGCGCCGGCCTCGGCCAGCGCTGCCAATTCCGTGGCCGTGCGCGCACGGCCATCGAGCAGGCTGCACAGCATGCGCGCGCGCGCCGGTTCGGCGATGGCGCCTGCCAGCTGCGCCAGGCGTACATCGGCCGAGTAGGGAAGGGGGCTGTCATCCATGATTCGTTCGTGGGCGAAGTGTTGTGGTGGAAGGGGCAGCATACTCGTGTCCCCACCTCACCGCAATGGAATGCACATGCCGCTCACCAACTGTGTTATCGACCCCGCCGACCCTTTTGCCGCCGTCACCCACGCGGCGCCGTATGACTACTATCGCCGCCTGGCCGATGGCCCGGCCCTGCGTTTCGAGGCGTCACTCGACTGCTGGCTGGCGACGGGAGCGGCCGGCGTGCGGGCCGTGCTGGCGCATCCCGCCTGCCATGTGCGCCCGCCCGGCCAGCTCGTGCCACACAAGCTGGCGGGCACGCCGTGCGGCGCGATTTTTGCCGAACTGGTGCGTATGAGCGAGGGCGAGCGGCATGCCGTGCCGAAACAGGTGCTGGCGCGCGCACTGGGCCAGGTGGACCTGGCGCGCCTGCATGCGCGCACCGTGCATCTGGCGCAAGAGCAGCCGCCCGGCAGTGCCGCCCGGCTGAATGATGCGCTGTTCGAACTGCCCCTGTTTGCCGTGGCGGACTTGCTGGGGTTTGCGCCTGCACAATGGCCGGCGCTGGCCGCCTGGACGCGCGACTTTGTCGCCTGCTTGTCGCCGCTGAGCAATGGCGCGCAACTGGCCGGCGCGCAAGGCGCGGCCGAGTCGCTGCGACAGCGCTTCGCGGCCTTGCTGCTTGAGGCGGATGCGCTGCCTGGCAGTCTGTTGCACGACGTCGTGACCGGGGCACGACAGGCAGGCTGGCAGGCATCGGGCGGCGTGGTGGCCAATCTGGTGGGCTTGCTGTCGCAGACCTGCGACGCCACGGCCGGCTTGCTGGGCAATGCCATCGTGGCCTTGCGCGCGCAAGCAGATTTGTCCACGCAACTGCGGTCCGCGCCACAGCGATGGCCGGCCATGCTGCGCGAAGTCAGCCGGCATGATCCGTCCATCCATAACACGCGTCGCTACACGGCGGACGCGGTGGAATTGCACGGCGTGCGCGTGCCGGCCGGGCAAATGATCGTCGTCGTGCTGGCCAGCGCCATCCATGATGCTGGCGGGCTTGCGGAGCCTGGCTTTGGCCATGGTCACCATGTCTGCCCGGGCCAGTCCATCGCACACGCCATCGCCGCAGCTTGCCTGCAGGCGTGGAGCGCTGCGCTGGAATGCTTGCCGCTGGCGTGGTCTTATCTGCCATCGCTGAACGCGCGCATCCCGGTCTTTCGCCCGGGAGAAGTGACATGATCGCCGTGATTTTTGAAGTCTGGCCCGGCGCCGAAGGGCGCCAGCAGTATCTTGACCTGGCCGCCGCGCTGCGGCCCTTGCTCGATGAGGTCGACGGTTTCATTTCCATCGAACGCTTCAGCAGCCTGAGTGAGCCGGGTAAATTGTTGTCGCTCTCGTTTTTCCGCGACGAGGCGGCGCTGGCGCAATGGCGGCAGCTGGACGCGCACCGCGCGGCGCAATCGGCCGGCCGGCAGAGTGTGTTTGACGATTACCGGCTGCGCATCGCCGGCGTGGTGCGCGATTACGGCATGCTTGACCGGCAACAGGCGCCCAGTGACAGCCGCCAGCGCCACGATGGCTAGCGTTTAGCGGGGCAGTGCGCCCTGCGTGATTTTCACCTTCACGCGGTAGGTGGGCGCGGCCGCATTCAGTGCAGGCGGCGTGGCCGGATCGACGTCAAGCAGGGTGAACGTCAGGTGCTGGACGGTGACGGAACTGGCGGCGTCGGGCATGGAATCGGACAAGACGATGTCGGTGCTGCCTGCGCTGTTGAGCAAACTGAAGCTGTAGCTGACGTAGCCTTTCCACACGCACACGGCGCCCTTGCGGCAGCGGCTGTCGTTGACGCGCTCCAGTTTCAGGGTATCGGTGGCCGTGATGGCGACCTGTTCGCCCGGCGAAAGCACGTGGGTGACGCTGCGCGGCGTATTTTCCGCGTCGCCGGCGCTGCCGGCCGCGCCGCAGCCAGCCAGCACGGCCAGGCAGGCGATGAACAGGGGAAGCAGCACGGTATGATAAGTGCGGGTCAGGTTAAGCATGTTTTTCCTTTCAGGTGGCGCATCCCGGCGCGGCGTGCGCGCAAGAGATGAAAATGATAATAGCAAAATAATATTTTTCCGGCGCGCCGTTGGCGCACTGCGGATGAATTGGTACGCCGGCCACGCGGCGCACCGATTACTGCGTAAAATGGCTGTTTTGAAAATCAGGAAACAACCATGAAAAAAACTGCCCTGGCGAAAAGCGATGCCAAGAAACTGATGGGAAAGATGAATGTTCCCGGCGCCGGTGCATTCGGTAAGGAAGCGGTGGTCGTCGACCGCCGCGAGCAGCGCAAGCGCGACCAGGCACTGGGCCTGGTGCCGTTCGCCGTCAAGCTGAACAGCGATCTGGTGTTGCAATTGCAGACCCTGGCCAAGGAACGCGGCGCGGACCTGAATGAACTGGTCGCCGAAGTCCTGGTCAAGGGCTTGGCCGCAGCGTAATGCGCTGACATGTTTATCTGTTGATAAACATCATTTGTAAAACTAAAAGGCGCCTTGCGGCGCCTTTTGCATTGCGGCATTGCTTGTGCTTACACCCAGGCGGCCAGTGCGCCCTTCATTTTTTTCAGTGCCGCCACTTCGATCTGGCGGATGCGCTCGGCCGATACGCCGAACTCTTCTGCCAGCGCGTGCAGGGTGGCGCCGGAACCGTCGTCGTTGGCCAGCCAGCGCGCTTCGATGATGCGGCGCGAACGGGCGTCCAGCTTGGACAGGGCCGTTTCCAGGCCTTCCGATTGCAGACGCGTCACTTGTTCCGCTTCCAGCACCTTGGTCGGCTCGCTTTGCTCCGACGACAGGTAGGCGATCGGCGAAAACTTGTCGTCTTCATCGTCGGTTGGCGATTCCAGCGCAATGTCGCGGCCGCTCAAACGCGTTTCCATCTCGATCACTTCTTCGCGTTTCACGTCGAGCAGCTTGGCCAGTGCATCGATCTGTTTCGGCGTCATCGCGTCGAGGCCCGTCTTGTGGCTGCGCAGGTTGAAGAACAGCTTGCGCTGCGCCTTCGTCGTTGCGACCTTGACCAGGCGCCAGTTTTTCAGGATGTACTCGTGCATCTCGGCTTTCACCCAGTGCATGGCGTACGACACGAGGCGCACGCCCTGATCGGGATCGAAGCGTTTCACGGCTTTCATCAAGCCGATATTGCCTTCCTGAATCAGGTCGGCATGCGGCAAGCCATAGCCCAGGTAGCCGCGGGCAATCGAGACCACCAGGCGCAGGTGCGACAGCACCAGTTCTTGTGCGGCGGCCAGGTCATTTTTTTCGCGCAGGCGTGTCGCCAGGGAAATTTCTTCGTCGTGGGTCAACATGGGCAGGCGGTTCACGGCCGAAATATAGGCGTCAATATTGCCCAGATTGCCAGTAAACCCGAGGCCCAGCGCATTACTTTTGGTCGGAACCAATGCGGACGTTGCGGACATCATAGTCATGTTTTCTCCCTCGTAGTCTTGCTTTGTTCCAGTTGGCCACGTCACGCGACGTAGCCGCTAGTCTGTTCGTTTTTGCGTATTCGGTCTTGCACTTTGCAGAGCGCGGCACCATCTTCATCTGGCGTCCATGGCGCTTCTGCTATTGGTATGTGCCTATATTAGCACTCTCCGCTTGAGAGTGCCAATCAACACATTTAATCGTCCTGATAGCCTAAATACTATGGCGATTGAATGCTTGATAAATGTGTATGAACAGCGTTACATGGCATGACACGACAGCGTAGCCAGTCTACGGCCTCTGGCTGAAGCGAACCTTAAGAATACTTGCTAAATATCAAGATAACATCAGCATGGGGACGCATGGCGGCACCGCAGGCGCCGCCATGGGAGGGGAGGTCAGTTCAGGCGCGCCAGGTGGCGCTGCACGCAGAGGAAGGCGCCGATCAGGCCCAAGCCGGCGCTGACGGCCAGCAAGCCGGCCATCGGCAGCGGCGCCAGGGGCACCAGCTGGAATTCGGAAGCATACAGGCGGGCAAACTCGGCAATCGCCGTATTCAGCGGTTGCAAGGCCAGCGCCACGGCACCCAGGGCCAGCGCACCGGCGCACAGGCCCAGCAGGGCGCCCGTGTAATAGAAGGGGCGGTGGATGAAGGTGTCGGTGGCGCCGATCAATTTCGAGATGCTGATTTCATCGCGCTGCTGCATCACTTGCAGGCGGATGGTATTGAAGACCACGGCGATCACGGCCACCCCCAGGGTGATCGCCAGCAGCAGCAGCACCAGGCGCAGCACGCCCAGCAGGGCCGCCAGGCGCTTGACCCAGGCCGAATCGACTTGTGCCGATTCCACGAAGGGCAGCTGGCGCAACTGTTCCGCCACCGCATCGACGTCCTGCGCCTCGCTGGCGCTGCTGAAGGCATCGAGTTTCAGCACATAGCTGTCGGGCAGGGGATTGTCGCCCAGGGTGCTGAGCACGTCGGCCAGGCCGTTCTTGTTTTTCAGGGTGTCGAGCGCCTGTTCGCGCGCGATGAAGACGATCTTCGCCTTTTGCGCGCCCACGATCTTGCGCATGGCGCTGGCCAGGGCCACGGCTTGCTCGCGCGGCGTGTCGATCTTCAGGAAAACGCTGATTTCCGGGTCGACCGACATCTGTTCCGACATGGGACGCACATTGTCGAGCATGGTCAAGCCGGCGAACGGCAGCGACAGGGCGATGGCGACGACCAGCACGTTCAGTAAAAAGCCGCCCGGCGACTTGCGCAAGTGAATCAGCGCCGAACCGAGGGCGAAGCGGTGTTGACGGAACCAGCCTCTCATGCCTGTTCTCCCTGCGCGTCGTCCGGGCCGGGGGGCGGCGCAAAATCGGGATCGGGCGGGGCGAAGACGGGTGCTTGCGTGGCCTTGTCGATGGCCACCAACTGGCCGTGTTTCAGGTGGATCACGCGGGCGGCGGCGTCGAGCATCTGTTCGTCATGGCTGGAAATGAGGCAGGTCACGCCCACCGAATGAAATGCTTTCAGGGCGTCGAGCACCTTGTTGGCACTGGCGCGGTCCAGGTTGGCCGTCGGTTCGTCGGCCAGGATGATTTGCGGCCGGTTGACGATGGCGCGCGCGATCGACACGCGCTGCTGCTCGCCGCCTGACAGCGACAGCGGACGCGCCATGGCGCGGTCGAGCAGGCCCACTTTGTCGAGCGCGGCGCGCGCGCGCTGCTCGGCAGCGGCCTTGTGGGCGCCGACGACGAGCAGCGGCAGCATGACGTTGGCCAGGATGGAACGGTCGTTGAGCAACTTTTGCTGCTGGAAGATCAGGCCCATGTTACGGCGCAAAAACGGCACGCCGGCCGGCTTGATCTTCGCCATGTCCTGGCCGTTGACGATCAGCTTGCCCGAGGTCGGGCGTTCCATGGCGGCGATCATTTTCAGCAAGGTGGACTTGCCGGCGCCGGACGGGCCCGCTAAAAACACCAGCTCGCCTTTGGCAATATTGAGCGAAATGTCGCTGAGCGCCACGGCGTCGGCGGAGTATTGCTTGGAGACGTGCTGAAATTCAATCATGTATAGGCTTATCCGAGCAGCGCTTCGACAAATTCGGCAGCCACGAAAGGCTGCAAGTCTTCAATTTTCTCACCGATGCCGATGAAATACACGGGCACGGGGCGCACGCGGGCAATCGCCGCCAGCACGCCGCCCTTGGCGGTACCGTCCAGCTTGGTGATCACCAGGCCGCTTAACTGCAGGGCATCGTCGAAGGCTTTCACTTGCGTCAAGGCGTTCTGTCCCGTGTTGCCGTCGATGACGAGCAGGGTTTCATGCGGCGCGCCATCCATGCCCTTGCCGATCACGCGCTTGATTTTCTTCAATTCTTCCATCAGGTGCAACTGCGTCGGCAAGCGACCTGCCGTGTCGACCATCACCACGTCGATGCCGCGTGCCTTGGCCGATTGCACGGAGTCGTAGGCTACGGCGGCCGGGTCGCCCGATTCCTGCGAAATCACGGTGACGTTGTTGCGCTCGCCCCAGACCATCAGTTGTTCGCGCGCGGCGGCGCGGAAGGTGTCGCCCGCAGCCAGCAAGACCGATTGATTGTTCGACTGCATGTGCTTGGCCAGCTTGCCGATGGTGGTGGTCTTGCCGGCGCCATTCACGCCGGAAATCATCATCACCAGCGGCTTGTGGCGGCCCAGCTCGAAGCGCTTTTCCAGCGGCGAGAGCAAGTCGATCAGCAGCACTTTCAGCGCGGCTTTGACGGCTGCGGCGTCGAGCAGCTTGTCTTCCTTGACCTTTTTCTTCAATTCCGTGAGCAGGAATTCGGTGGCGTCGATGCCGGCGTCCGACATCAGCAGCGCCGCTTCCAGCTCTTCGTACAGGGCGTCGTCGATTTTCGCGCCGACGAACAGCACGGATAAGGTATTCGAGGTTTTCGACAGGCCGGCCTTGAGGCGCGTCATCCACGATTTTTTCTCGGGTTCGGCGGCTACGATGACGGGCACGCGTTCGGCCGGCGCGCCGCTCAGGGGCGTGGCGGCAGGCTGCGGTGCAGGCGGCGTGGCGGCAGGAAGAACGAGTGGCTCGGCTGGTGCAGCCTCGGGAGCGATGGGTTTTTTCTTGAAGAAACTAAACATGGATGTGTGGTGGCGGGTGCTGACCTAAGGCCCGGCGGCGCCGGACACTGTTGTTACGGGCTATTCTACCAGAGCGCGCCCGGCCCTTCATGCTTTACTGTTCGATTGGCAACATTGCACCGCTATCCACGGAGATCGCCGCAGTTGCCGCGCTTTCCAGCTGGTTCAGTGGGTTTGCAGGGCGTGCGCCTGGTGGCGGCGGCGCCAGTCGGCGATGCTTTCGTCGACTTGCCGCAAGTCCAGCACATGCAGAAATGGCGGCGGCTGCCGGCTCAGCACGGGACTGCGTCCGCCGGCCCACAATTCCATGCTTGGTGGCAAGCTTGCATGCAGTTGCTGCAGGCTGTCGCGCGTCTGCCTTTGCTTGCTGGCGCTGGAAAACGACAAGGCCACGATGTCGGCCCGTTGCGCGCGGGCGGCCGCGACGATGTCCGTCAGCGGCGTTTCCACTCCCAGCGACATGCAATGAGCGCCGGCCGCCGCGCACAGCGCTTCGGCCATCAGCAGCCCCAGGCCATGACGCTCCTGCGGCAAGGTACTGAGGACGATGCGCGGCGTGCGTGTGGACGGGCTGCTCGCTTGTGGCAGGGAAAAAATGGCATGGCGCATCACCGTTTGCAAGGTTTCGCTATACAGGTGCTCTTCATACACGGCCAGTTCGCCGCAGGCCCACGCTTCACCCACCATGCCCGTGAGCGGGGCGATGACCTCGATGGTGAACGCTCTCAGGCCCAGCACGGCCAGCGCCTGGCGCAGGGCGTCGCCCAGTTCCGCCATCCGGTGGCCGCGGCACAGGTCCAGGTAGTGCGCCAGTTGCGGTTGCCGCAAGGACGGCGCCGCGCTGCCGACGCTGGCAAGTTGCTGCAGTTGCGCTGTGCTGTGCTGCATGATTTTTCCCGGACGAAATCCGAGGTCCAGCAGGCGCTTGACCATGCGCAATTTTTGCACTTGCTCGGCCGGATAGCTGCGCTCGCCAAAGGCGTCGCGCCGGGGCTGGGGAAAGGCGTAACGGCGCTCCCACACACGCAAGGTTTCCTTGGCCAGCCCGGTGTCGCGTTCGACATCGCTGATGCTGAAGGCGGAAGTAGGTTGCAGATCAGTATCCATACCAGGGTGGCTTTGCTCGCTTGCGGAAGAACGTGGCATGCATTTTACGCCTTCCGCCGCCCCAGGCCAAATAGCTGAATCCGATTGGAAATTGCCTACGTATAAGTTTTTGAACGAGCGAGGGCGCTCATTGACATAAGTCAATATTTCATCGATTATCCAAGAGGCTAGTTTTGTCCAGGACAAAATCAATACAGGTGTACTCATGAAAATTGCCGTCGTCGGAGCAGGAATTGCAGGATTGTCGTGTGCCTATCGCCTGGCGCAAGCGGGCCAGGACGTCACCTTGTACGAGGCGGGCGACTACTTTGGCGGTCACAGCCACACGGTGGATGTCACGCTCGATGGTGTCACGCATGGCGTTGACACGGGTTTTCTCGTGTTTAATCACGCCACTTACCCGAACTTGGTGCAACTATTTGACGAACTCGGTGTCGAGGCGGCCAACAGCGACATGTCGTTTTCCGTGAAGATGCCGCTGGGCAGCTCGGCCGATGCCCGCGTGCTGGAATGGGCAGGGGCCAATCTGGACACCGTGTTTGCCCAGCGCAGCAATCTGCTGCGCCCCGCCTTCTTGCGCATGCTGCGCGATATCGTGCGTTTCAACCGCCAGGCCAGCGCCCTGGCCACGGCCAGCCTGCCGGCGCCGGCCCTGTCGCTGGGCGAGTTTCTTGATTTGCACGGCTATGGCGACGAGTTTCGCCACTGGTATCTGCTGCCGATGGCTGCCTGTATCTGGTCTTGCCCGGCGCGTCAGATGCTGGCCTTTCCCTTGGCTACTTTCATCCGTTTTTGCCACAATCACGGCTTGCTGCAAGTGAGCGACCGGCCGCAATGGCGCACGGTACGCGGTGGCTCGCGCGTTTATGTGGAGAAACTGCTGGCGGGCATACCGCAGCAGCGTTTGGCGTGCCCCGTGCTGGCCGTGCGTCGCCAGCCGCACGGCGGCGCGCGCATGGTCGAGCTGCATACGGCCGCCGGCGTCGAGCATGCTGATCATGTCGTGCTTGCCTGCCACAGCGACCAGTCGCTGGCCTTGCTGGCCGATATCCGCGACGACGAGCGCGGCGTGCTCGAAGCCGTGCGCTACCAGCCGAACCGGGCCGTACTGCATACGGATGCATCCTGCCTGCCGCAGCGTCGCCGCGCCTGGTCGGCCTGGAATTACCAGGGCCGGCCGGCAGTGGCGGAAGGCGAGGCGCCGCAAGTATGCGTGCATTATTTGCTGAACCAGTTGCAGCCGCTACCGTTCAGCACGCCCGTCATGGTGTCGCTCAATCCGCTTGACGAGCCGGATCCGGCGACCATCATCGACGAGTTTTCCTATGCCCACCCCGTGTTCGATGGCGCGGCCATTGCCGCCCAGGCGCGACTGGCCGGCTTCCAGGGTGCGCAGCACACCTGGTTCGCGGGTGCCTGGACGGGCTACGGTTTCCATGAAGACGGCTTGAAGTCGGGCCTGGCCGTGGCGCAAAGCCTGCTGGGCCTGGCGTCGGCGGAGCTCGGCCATGCCGCGTGATCCCGCGCCAACCGCACAGGCGCAGCCCCAGCTGTGTATGGGACAGGTGCGCCATGCGCGGCTGCGTCCGCGCGTGCATGCTTTCAGTTACGGCATTTTCTATCTGCGCCTGCCCTTGCGCAGCATGGGGATGCGGGATTTTCCAGCCCGCTTGATTTCCCGTAACCGGGCCAACGTGCTGGCTTTCCGCGACAGCGACCATGGCGATGGGAGCACGCCGCTGCTGGACTGGATCGATGCCTTGCTGCGCCAACACGGCGTGCTGGACGCTGACGGCGAAATCTGGCTGCAAACCATGCCGCGCATGTTCGCTTATGTCTTCAATCCCGTCAGTTTCTGGTTTTGCCACCGGCTCGATGGCGCGCTGCGCGCCGTGGTCTGCGATGTGCGCAATACCTTCGGCGAGCGCCATCTGTATCTGTTGGAAGAGGGGGGCTCCATCGCGTATGGCAGCGAACTGGTTGCCAAGAAAATTTTCCACGTGTCGCCGTTTTGCAAGGTGGAAGGCCAGTACCGCTTCCGTTTCCTGCGCAATAGCGAACAAGACCGCGAGCGCCACTTGGCCCGGATCGATTACGACGACCTCGATGGCCTGGTGTTGCAGACGAGCTTGTCCGGCACGGCGCAGCCGCTGCGCGATGGCGCCATCGCCTGGGCCTTGCTGCGCTACCCCCTGATGACGTTTGGCGTGATGGCGCGCATCCATTGGCAAGCCTTGCGCTTGTGGCTGCGCCGCGTGCCGTTTTTCAGCAAACCCCACCCTCCACAAGAAAAGGTGTCACGATGAGCTCCGATTCCCTGCCGACCGGCCTGCAGGCGCGCAGCAGCGCGTGCCCCACGCACCCGCACGACCACACGCACCTGGACCTGCCCGCTTCCGGGCGCATGATAGTGCGCCTGCTGGAAAAATTGCAATACGGCGCCCTGCGCCTGCGCACGCCTGACGGCAGTATCTTGCTGTATGGCGACGGCAGCCCTCCCGTCACCCTGGATTTGTACAACTGGCGTTTGTGTGCGGCCGTCCTGCGCTCGGGCGATATCGGCTTTGCGGAAACGTTTATCGACGGCGACTGGCGCACCGATAATTTGCCGGGCTTGATCGCATTGATGATACGCAACCGCGCACAAATGGAATCGCTGATCTACGGCAACTGGTGGGGCAACCTGGTCTACAAGCTGCGGCATTTGCTCAACCGCAATTCGCGCGCCGGCAGCAAGAAAAATATCCACGCCCATTACGACATCGGCAACGCCTTTTATCAGCTATGGCTAGACCCGTCGATGACGTATTCGAGCGCCCTGTTTACCGAAGGCGCCAGCCTGGAGCAGGCGCAGGGCGCGAAATACGCGCGCATCGCCGACCAGCTGCAGCTGCAGCCGGGCCAGCGCGTGCTGGAAATCGGCTGCGGCTGGGGTGGCTTCGCGGAAACGGCGGCGCGTGACTATGGCGCCCACGTGACGGGTCTGACCTTGTCGACCGAACAACTGGCGTATGCGCGCCAGCGCCTCCAGGATGCGGGGCTGGCAGGGCAGGCCGACTTGCAGCTGTGCGACTACCGCGACAGCCATGGCCAGTACGACGCCATCGCTTCGATCGAGATGTTCGAAGCGGTGGGGCAAAGCTACTGGCCCGGCTATTTCGAGTGCGTGGCGCGCAACCTCAAGCCAGGCGGACGGGCTTGCATCCAGACCATCGTCATCGCCGACGATTTGTTCGAGCGCTATAGCAAGAGCACGGATTTCATCCAGCAATACATTTTCCCGGGTGGCATGCTGCCATCGCCCGCCGAGTTTCGCCGCGCCGCCGAAGCGCAGGGCTTGCGCGTGGCGGACGCCTTCAGCTTTGGCCTCGATTACGCGGAAACCCTGCGCCAGTGGCGCGCCAGCTTCCTGGCCCAGCGCACGGCGCTGGAAAAGCAGGGATTCGATGGCCGTTTCCTGCTGACCTGGGAGTTTTACCTCGCGTATTGCGAGGCCGCTTTCCAGGCGCACAACACGGATGTGATGCAATTTACCCTGATCAAGGATTGACCATGCGCCGCTTGCTTGCCGCTGTTGTGCTGTTGTTGAGCATGTCCGGTGCCATGGCCGCGCCGCCTGCCTTTATCGCCGCCGACGTGCCCGAAGCCCGGCTGGCGGGGGAGGGCGAATACACATGGTTCGGCATGCGTATTTATCGCGCGCAACTTTGGGTGGGTGCGCAAGGTTATCAGGGCGCGGCGTCGGCAACGGCACCCTTCGTGCTGGAATTGCGCTACGCGCGCGCCCTCGACGGCAAGAAGATCGCCGAGGCCAGCTATGAACAGATGCAGAAAGTCGGCGCGGGCACGGAAGCACAGCGCCTGGCGTGGCTGGCCACCATGCAGCGCATCTTTCCTGACGTCAAGGAAGACCAGCGCATCGCGGGCGCTTACCGTGCCGGCATCGCGCCCGGCGTGCGCTTTTACCTCGATGGCAAGGTGCTGGCCGACGTGAACGATGGCGACTTCGCGCGTGCCTTTTTCGCCATCTGGCTGTCGCCTGCCTCGACGGCACCGAAGCTGCGCGCGGCCTTGCTGCAGAGTGCGGCGCCGCTGCCATGAATGCCGGGGCCAGCACTTTGAGCTTGCCGGCCTTGTTCCAGTATGGTCTGTTCGGCTTGCCGCTGGCCATGCTGGCGCTGCCGATCTATATATATGTGGCACCGTTTTATGCGCAGCGCAGCAGTCTTGATCTGGCGCAAATCGGCGCCGTGCTGTTGGCGGTTCGCATCGCCGCCGCCTTCATCGATCCTGCCCTCGGGGCCTGGATGGCGCGCGGCAAGCGCAGCTATGCCGTCTATATCGGCGCCGCCCTACCGTTGCTGCTGCTGGGCTTTGGCGCCCTGTTCCATCCGCCGTCCCTGCCGCAAGCGGCCACCCTGGCCTGGTTTTTGGCAGCCTTGCTGCTCGTGTATAGCGCCTATGGCCTGGCTGGCATCGCGCACCAGAGCTGGGGCGCGGCCCTGAGTCAGCAGCGCGCGCAGCGCGCGCGGGTGACGGCCGTGCGCGAAGGCTGTGGCTTGCTCGGCGTGATACTGGCCGCAGGGCTGACTTCCGTGCTCGGTTATGACGGCTTGTCGCTGGCCTTTGCCACCTGCCTGCTGGCGGCGGGTGCGCTGTTGCTGGCGCGCGCGCCGCGTCCCGCCTTGCGCAGTGCCGAGGCAGCGGTCTCCGGCAAGGGCTGGAAGCTGCCATTGCGCCAGCGCGCGTTTCGCTGGCTATTTGCCATCCTGCTCGTCAATGGCGTGGCCGCCGCCATTCCCGCCACCCTGTTCCTGTTCTTTGCCACCGATTACTTGCGCCTGGGCCATTACGCAGGACCTTTCCTGATCGTCTACTTTTGCGCGGCGGCCGCCTCGATGCCCGTGTGGGTGGCGCTGGCGCGCCGCTTTGGCGAAGCGCGTGCCTGGGGCGGCGCCATGCTGATGGCCGCTACCGTGTTTGTCTGGGCATATGGGCTGGGCGCGGGCGCCGCCTGGGGTTTTGCCGCAATCTGCCTGCTGTCGGGTCTGGCGCTGGGCGCCGACCTGGCCTTGCCGCCGGCCTTGCTGGCAGGGCTGATCGGCGCGGCCGGTCATGCGGGCCGGCACGAAGCGGCGTATTTTGGCTGGTGGAACTGGGGCGTGCAGATGAGCCTGGCGCTGGCGGCCGGCATCGCCTTGCCCCTGCTGGCCTGGCTCGGTTATGTGCCGGGCAGCAGCGGCGGCTTGCCGGCCCTGTCGGCGGCGTATGCCTTGCTGCCCTGCGCCCTGAAACTGCTGGCGGCGCTCCTGCTGTGGCGCGCGCCCTTGCAACATATATATAGTGACCACCTGGAGAATCGCGCATGCGCTTCATGACTTATTGCAAACGTCGTCTGCCGCTGGCAGCCCTGTTGCTGGGGCTGGCCGCCTGTTCCACGCCGCCCACGCCGGCCATGTACGCGCATGAA
The DNA here is from genome assembly GCF_900095265.1 of Janthinobacterium sp. UMAB-56. Taxonomy (GTDB): domain Bacteria; phylum Pseudomonadota; class Gammaproteobacteria; order Burkholderiales; family Burkholderiaceae_D; genus Janthinobacterium. Next base: position 203,000 of record NZ_LT607656.1, read on the forward strand.
CTGCCGGCATTGGACCTGCAACAGTACTTCAACGGCACGCTTGATGCCCACGGCATCTTCCAGGACCGCTCTGGCAAGGTGGTCAAACGGTTCACCGTGGTGATGCAGGCCAGCTGGGCGGGCGAGACGGGTACCCTGGACGAGGATTTCACGTACTCGGATGGCAGCCGTCAACGGCGCGTGTGGACCTTGCGCAAGACGGCGCCCGGGCGCTTCCTCGGCACGGCGCCCGACGTGATCGGGGAAGCCATCGGCGAAGTGGCCGGCAATGCGCTGCGCTGGCAATACGTGCTGGCGCTGCCCGTCGATGGCACGGTCTACCACGTCGACTTCGAGGACTGGATGTTCCTGATGGATGACAAGGTCATGCTCAACCGCGCCGCCATGAGTAAATTCGGCTTCAGCCTGGGCGCCGTTACTTTATCGTTCAGCAAGCGACCACAGGCGGCCCCATGAATCGCAAGATCAGCAGCTGGGCCGGCAAGCACGTGTGGATCATCGGCGCTTCCAGCGGTATCGGCGCCGCCTGCGCCACCTCGCTGCTGGAGCAGGGCGCCTGCGTCGCCTTGTCAGCCCGCCACCGCGCCAGCCTGGAACAGCGATGTCAGGGATACCCGCTGGCGCAGGCCTTGCCGCTCGATATCACCGAACCGGCGCAGTTGCGGGCCGTCTGTGCACACTTGCAGCAGCAGTGGACGCATATCGACCTGATACTGGTAGTCGCTGGCGGCTATCAGGCCATGCGCGCCGATAGCTTCGACCTTGAGGCAGCGCAGGGTTTGCTGGCCTTGAATGTGGGCGGCGTCTTTAATTGCCTGGAACAGGCCTTGCCATGGCTGTTGCGTCAGGGCAGCGGCGGCATCGGCATCGTCGGCTCGGTAGCCGGCTATGGCGGCTTGCCCAAGGCGCTCGCCTATGGCGCCAGCAAGGCCGCGCTGATCAACCTGACGGAGTCGCTCTACCTGGACTTGCATCCACGTGGCATCGATGTGTACCAGATCAATCCTGGCTTCGTCGCCACGCCCCTGACGGCGGATAATGATTTCAAGATGCCCGCCCTGATGACGGCGCAGGCTGCGGCCGCCGCCATGCTCGACGGCATCGAGCGGGGCCAGTTCCACATCCACTTTCCCAAGCGCTTTACCAATACCATGCGCCTGGCGCGGCTGTTGCCGTACCGCGCCTATTTTTGGCTGATCCGCAAGGTGACGGGCCTATGACAGGCGAGCCGGATATGCAGCACACGCCGCCAAGCGTGGAAGGGCCGCTGGCGCGCCTGGTGGCGTTTTACGAGCACCTGAGCCCGGAGGGCCTGGCCCAGCTGGGCGCCGTGTACGCGCCGGACGCCCGCTTCAAGGACCCGTTCAATGAGGTAGTGGGCCATGCCGCCATCCTGGCTATCTTCGAGCATATGTTCGTGCAAGTCGATGCGCCCCGGTTTGTCGTGCTGGAAAGCCTGGGGCAGGGGCAGCAAGCGTTCCTGACATGGGAGTTCCGTTTTCGCATGAAACGCCTGCTCTCTGGCGAACAATGTATCCGTGGCGCAACACATCTGCGCTTCGATGCCCAGGGACGCGTGGTATTGCACCGGGATTATTGGGATGTGGCGGAAGAATTGTATGAAAAACTGCCTTTGCTGGGCGGTTTCATGCGCATGCTCCGGCGCGCAAGCCAGCGCTAAGCATTTTTCTTGATGTTTTTAAGCAAAAAATGCGTAAAAGAAAAAGCAATTCGTATGGAATTGGGCCGTGGAAAACTTGATATCGGTCAATGTGTCGTTTTTTTGACACATCCATGTCAAAATATTGAGAATGCAACATTGTAAGAAATTGTTTCAATTGATGCGGAATTTGCAAGCAAGAGTCGTCCTCATCCGGTCCAGGCAGTGACCCGGCCCGCGTGCTGGAAAACATGAAAAACATTTCTATGTGAGCAATTTAAATTACCGGAAAGTCAGTAATTTTATTGTTACTCTACCTAGTTTTCTGACGCGTGCGCCGACGTCCGAAATCGCAGCTACGCCCCTGATTAATGCGGCAATGCACCAAAATGGGGCGCATTATTTCCCATTTTTGGGCCTCCGTCAGCAAACATTCACGATGCCGTGTATGCTTCGTCCCGTTTATCCATTATCGCCTGACAAATTGCACGCTTTGTCGTGTAAGTCGTGGAGGGAAAATGATGGGTGAAGCATGTTGTCGTTTTAATCATGCGCCCGATACTGTTGCACTTATACAACGGGTATCAACATGGCATGCGCTATGATGGAATGGTCAATCAGGCCAATGCATTGGTTGGCAAGGGGCACTGGCTCTACCGCGTAGTACGGTTGGCGATGGTCGGGATGCCTGAAAAAAGCACGTGGCCTGGTACCGGAAGTAACATGTTGGAACTTGATGGAATGTGAAACGGTCGTTATAGTGCCGCTTCCGGTGCCCTTTGAGCACCGAACCGGCGCACGAAAATACGGTCGCTCTGCAGCCTTCAAGCTTATCGGTGCAATAGCGTGCCGATACCGATATGAATTGTTCCTCTGACCGGAACAGCAATGTGGCAGGTGGAGACCTTGCCCTCACTCATAAAAAGCGCTCTGCTAGAGCGCAGCTCGAGATGCATAGGCTGTATTACTTTTTGCTTCAAAATTAAAGGAAATCGCAATGAAAAAAACTCTGATCACCCTGGCAGTCCTGGCAGCAGCCACTGGCGTAGCCCAAGCTCAATCGAGCGTTGTTATCTACGGTACCGTTGACGCTGGTTTCGTCAGCGAGCGCGGCGGCAAAGCCGGCACCACCAACAAAATCGATAGCGGTGTTGCTTCGGCTTCCCGTCTGGGCTTCAAAGGCACCGAAGATCTGGGCAGCGGCCTGTCGGCACTGTTCGTTCTGGAATCGGGTTTCAAAGTTGATTCCGGTTCGCAAGATGGTGATGCTCTGTTCGGTCGTCAAGCCTACGTTGGCCTGAGCAGCAAAACGGCTGGTACCGTAACCCTGGGTCGTCAATACACCCCTTGGTACAACACCCTGTCGAAAGTTGCTGATCCATTCGCAGCTGGCTACGCTGGTTCCGCCAAGAACTTGTTCCCAGCTGGCACGACCCGTACCAGCAACACCGTAATGTACTCGTCGCCTAACTTCAGCGGCTTTGACGCTGACGTTTCGTACAGCGCTGCCAACAACGGCACCGAAAGCAACGTGTCGAGCAAAATCGGTCGCCAAATGGGCGCGTCGGTTGGCTACGCTAACGGTCCTTTGAACGCACGTCTGGCATACAACAACACGTCGAACGACAAACAGGTGGGCTTGACCACGACCGTTGCTGAAGCAGGCAGCGCCCGCAACTGGCTGGCAGCCGCTAACTACGACTTCGCAGTAGCGAAAGCGTATGTTGCATACGGCGTCAACAAAGGCAACAACAGCTCGACCCGTAACAACGCCAGCGCTGGTGACTTGTTTAACATCGCATCGACCGGTGGCCTGACCAACGACAGCACCACCGCCCTGATCGGCGCAACCGTACCAGTTGGTCCAGCCGGCACCGTGATGGCTTCGTTCATCCACGTCAACGACAAAAACGGCGCCTCGAACGCCGATGCGAACCAGTTCGCAGTGGGCTACTCGTACGCTCTGTCGAAGCGCACCAGCACCTACGCTTCGTACGCTAAAATCTCGAACAAAAACAACGCTGGTTACACCGTTGGTAACAACAGCAATGTTGGTTCGGGCGACCAAGCGTTCAACGTTGGTGTTCGTCACTCGTTCTAATATTCGCGCAAGCGAAGCTTAGTACCGCTGAGGCATCCCTTCGGGGATGCTGCAAGCAAAGAAACGCGCTGTCTGGCTTCGGCCTGGCGGCGCGTTTTTGCATGGGCGGCGCCAGCTATAATGGCGCTGTTACTCAAGTAAAGGAATGCCATGTATTCATTCACCTCGCCGCGCCCGGCCGTCATGCTGGCAGCGCTGGGCGCGTTGTTTTTCGCGGGCGCCACGGGCGCCGCTGTCGCTGCCGTCAAGGGCAAAGAGCCGGCCGGACTGGAGCGCTACGGCGTGGCCGTCTACTCCGACCTGTGCCTGCAAAAAGATAGCGGCGAAATCGGTGGCCAGCGCGTGACCCTGCACCGTTTTGCCGAAGCCGATTCCGTCATCTATGAATTTACGGCGGGCGCCCTGAGCTGGCCCATCGTGGCCAACGACGTCAACCTGGACGCCGCCACGGGCGCCTTCGATTTCACCATCACCGGCGCCGACAGCGAAGAGCGCACCATCGTCGGCAAGTTTTCCAAGGACGGGCAGACCTTGACCCTGGAAGGCGATTACTGCGGCGGCAATGTGCGCATGCCCATGAAATTGAGCCGCGTGCGCGATTTTGGCCGCCCCTTGAAAAATTGCACGCCATGCCCGCGCATGCCGGAAGCACCGGCCGAAGTGGCGCCGGCGGAACCAGTGCAAGAGAACGCACCCGCGCCCGCCGCAGCGTAGCTCGTTGGCGTATTAAAATGAAAAAGGCCCGGTATCGACCGGGCCTTTGTTATTTTCAGGGTTGCAGTGGCTTATTTGGCCGCCTGCGCCTTTTCCGCCGTCGCGCGGATGGTGGCCAGGGTGGCATTCGGCGTGATCAGGTTGCCGTCGTAGCGCAGCTCGATCAGGGCCGGCAAGTTGTGCGCCCTGGCGTGCGCCAGCGCCCGCTGCAGGGCGGGAGCGAACTCTTCTGTCGTATTCACCACTGCGCCATGCGCGCCGTAGGCTTGCGCCAACGCCGCAAAATCCGGGTTGTGCAGGGTCGTGCCAGACACGCGCCCCGGGTAGTCGCGTTCCTGGTGCATGCGGATGGTGCCGAACATCTGGTTATTGAAGACGATGATGACCACGCCCGCGCGGTATTGCACGGCGGTGGCCAGTTCCTGGCCATTCATCATGTATTCGCCATCGCCGGCAAAGGTGATCACGGTGCGCTCGGGATGCACGATCTTGGCCGCCACGCCGGACGGCACGCCATAGCCCATGGCGCCATTCGTCGGCGCCAGCTGTGTGCGCATGCCGCCGTAGCGATAAAAGCGGTGCGCCCACGAGGCGTAATTGCCGGCGCCGTTGGTCAGGATGGTATCAAGAGGTGCCTGCGCCATGATTTCCTGCGTCACTTGCCACAGGTCCAGCGCTGCCTGGCCATCCTGGAAGATGGGCGGACGCTGCTGGTAGGCAGTCAGCTCGGCCTTGGCTTCGGCCGGTGTATGTTTCCATGCGGAAGCGTCGACGGGGGCCATGGCGGTCAGCATGGCGCAGACTTGCGGCATGCCGCTGTTGATCATCAGTTCGGCCTGGTAAACACTGCCCAGCTCTTCGGCGTCCGTATGGATGTGCACCAGGCGCTGGCGCGGCACGGGCGAGTCGAACAGGGTGTAGCCGCCCGTCGTCATTTCACCCAGGCGCGGGCCGATGGCGATGACCAGGTCGGCATTTTTCACGCGCGCGGCCAGTTTCGGGTTGATGCCGATGCCGACGTCGCCGATGTAGTTCGGGTGGGCATTGTCGAGCAAGTCCTGGAAGCGGAAGGCGCATGCGACGGGTAGGTGGTTGTTTTCCGCGAACTGTTGCAGGTCGGCGCACGCTTGCGGCGTCCAGGTGGTGCCGCCCAGCAAGACCAGCGGCTGCTTGGCGGTCGCCAGCATGGCGCGCAACTGCTGCAGTTGCGCCTCTGAGGGCGCCGCCTGCACCGGCTGGTAAGCGCGCGTGTCAGCCACCGTCGCCAGTGAAATGAGCATGTCTTCCGGCAGGGCCAGCACGACGGGGCCGGGGCGCCCGCTGGTGGCTACCTGGAAGGCGCGCGCCAGGTATTCGGGGATGCGCTCGGCGCGGTCGATCTGCGCTACCCACTTGGCCATCTGGCCATACATGCGGCGGTAGTCGATTTCCTGGAACGCTTCGCGGTCGACGAAATCATTGCCAACCTGGCCGATGAACAGGATCATCGGGGTGGAATCCTGGTAGGCCGTGTGCACGCCGATCGAGGCGTTGGTGGCGCCAGGTCCCCGCGTGACGAAGCAGATGCCCGGTTTGCCCGTCAGCTTGCCGTAGGCTTCGGCCATGAAGGCGGCGCCGCCTTCCTGGCGGTTGATGATGAAGCGGATACCCGAATCGTGCAGGGCATCGAGCACGTCGAGGTAGCTTTCGCCAGGCACGCCAAAGGCGGTGTCGACACCGTGGATCTGCAGGGCATCGACCAGGATCTGGCCGCCGGTACGGGGTTGTTGCGTCATGTTCGGCTCTTTATATTCTAGTGGGTGGCAAAGAAGTGGGGGCAAGCGGTGCGCATGCGCTTGCATGCAAGCAGCTTGCCTCATTCTATGTGAGCCAATTTGGCCCGGCTTTTGAAATGGCGACACCGAATTACACAATCCCCCGGGCCGGACCCCGACCAGCGGTGTCGCGCCTGCACAGGCCTTTTTGCAGAAACATGCTGCGGCGCGGTACAATGGCGGGTGAAGCAGGCCAGACAGTCGCTGGCTGGCGCAGCAATGCGCTGGCGGGAGGAAGGTCCGGACTCCATAGAGCGGGGTGACGGTTAACGGCCGTCCGCTGAAAGCCGCAAGCGCAGTTAGCCCATGGTATAAGGCGAGGAATAGGGCCACAGAGACGAGCGTATTAAGTTACGGTGAAACGCGGTAACCTCCACCTGGTGCAATTTCAAATAGGCACGCGATGATGCTGCTCGCGGAGCGTGCGGGTAGAAAGCTTGAGCGCCCGAGTAATCTGGCGCCTAGAGGAATGACTGTCATAGCGCCAACCTGCAAGGGAAAGCGCCGTAACAAAATCCGGCCTACCGGCCTGCTTCACTTGAATTCGTGCTTCCTGGCCCGCCAGGGAGTATTTCGGCCGCAGCGCTTTGCTTGCTGCGTGCCGCCAAAAAGCCCCCGCAACGGGGCTTTTTTTGTTTCTAAAATGATAGCATTCAAGATAAAGTTGTATATACAAATAAAATGAACAATTGGTTAAAGTTTCCTGAATCGAATTAATTGCTGCATTGCAAAAAAAGTTTTCCTGTGACAGGCTGGCCCCGGAAAACAGGGCTTTTACGCGCCATGGACGATTATTTTTTGCTTTAAACCAAGTCTTTCGCTGCGCTTGATTGCTGTTGTGCCTGGATGACGAAAGTATTGTCATGTGTCAACTAACTGTAAAAAATTCAATTTTTCGATTTCGTTTTTTTCGATGTTTACGGTAGGAAAACACATGTGTGCAGATGAGGTAGCACATTCACTATCTTTCATAAGTATCTAATTTATCGATATATTTTTATTTGAGACTCCTTCAACGATATGCGCTAAGTCCTTAATTTCATTAATAAAATTCCTGTTTTGCCAATCGGAAACCGCTTGACCACTATCTTTGCTTCCTCTAAAGTGGGCAACTGTGTGAAAAAGTGTGTTTTTGTGGGAAATTTTCCCTTTTTATCGTGATGCGCAAGCGTCGCAACCCAAGCTCAAAAAGGTCTTCCGTGTTTCAAGGCGCGTCCGCACTCAATCTCGATGCCAAAGGCAGGATGTCTATCCCTGCCAAGCACCGTGACGCGCTGGCGATTCAATGCGAAGGCCGTTTGACCCTGACCAAACACCCTGATGGCTGCCTGCTGTTTTTCCCCCGTCCCGTGTGGGAAAGCCACCGCCAGCAAATCGCCGCCTGGCCCATGTCCGCCCGCGCCTGGCAGCGCATCTTCCTCGGCAACGCCGTCGATGTCGAACTGGACTCGGCCGGCCGCGTGCTGATCTCGCCTGAATTGCGCAACGCCGTCGGGCTGTCGCGCGAAGTCATGATGATCGGCATGGGCAGCCACTTTGAAATATGGGATGCCGCCAAGTTGGCCGACAAAGAACAGCAGGCGATCGATGCCGGCACCCCCGATGTACTTTCCAATTTTTCTTTCTAAGGCTCCGTAATGACACAACTCACGGTGCCGGAATTTCAGCATCGCACGGTGCTGCTCGATGAAGCGGTCGATGCGCTCGACCTGTCGGGTGACCGCGCGCACGGCATTTATGTCGACGGCACGTTTGGCCGCGGCGGCCATAGCCGATTGATTTTGTCGCGCCTGGCGCCAGACGCGCGCCTGATCGGCTTCGACAAGGACTTGCAGGCCATCGCCACAGCCGAACAGATCGGCGACCCGCGTTTTCAGATTGTCCACGACAGCTTTGCCACCATGACTGCCAGCCTGGCCGAACGGGGCGTGCAGCAGGTGGACGGCATCCTGCTCGACCTGGGCATCTCGTCGCCGCAAGTCGACGACGCGGCGCGCGGTTTCAGCTTCCGCAACGACGGACCGCTGGACATGCGCATGGATACCACGCGCGGCATCTCCGCAGCCGAGTGGCTGGCGGTGGAAACCGAGCAGAATTTAGAGAAAGTGATACGCGATTATGGGGAAGAACGGTTTGCTTTTCAGATTGCAAAGGCGATTGTTGCTGGCCGGGCAGTCCAGCCAATTTCAAGCACACGACAGCTTGCCGGCATCGTGGCAGGCGCCGTCAAGACCCGCGAGAAGGGTAAGGACCCCGCTACCCGCACCTTTCAGGCCATACGCATTTTCATTAACAAAGAGCTCGAGGATCTCGAGGTCGGTCTGAATCAGGCATATGCCTGCCTGGCGCCCGGCGCGCGCATGGCCGTGATCAGCTTTCATTCGCTGGAAGACCGCATGGTCAAGCGCTTCTTCGCCTCGAAGGCGAACGTGGAGCAGCCTGACCGCCGTCTGCCGATCCGCGCGGTCGACTTGCCGCAGCCGGAAATGAAGCTGATTTCGAAAATGAAGCCGTCCGTCGCCGAGATCGAGGGCAACCCGCGCTCGCGTTCGGCCGTGATGCGCGTGGCGCAGCGTTTGCCCCTTCCAGTTAGTGGCGGCTCCCGATGACTGGCAAGCTATGTGTCGTGCTGTCGGCCCTGCTGGTGTGCTGCGGCCTGTCGCTGGTGAACGCGCAGTACCAGTCGCGCCACCTGCTGATCGACCTGGAACGCGCGCAAGCGCTGTCGCGCCAACTCGACATCGACTGGGCGCAACTGCAACTGGACCAGTCCACCCTGGGCAAGCATGAACGCATCGAAGCGATCGCACGGCGCGACCTGAGCATGACGCCGCTGACGGCGGCGCGTACGCAATACCTGACGGAGGGCGAATAATGAAGTTGGGCGGTAACAGCAACGGCCGGGTGGCGGCATCGAAAGGCGTGCCATTCTCGAAGAACCCCGTACTGGCGGTGCGTCTGCCCGTCTGGCGTTCGCGCGTCGTGCTGTTCCTGCTGTTCTTCGCTTTCGCCGGCCTGGGCGTGCGCGCCCTGTGGCTGCAGGGCGTGTCGACGCAGTTTTTGCAAAAGCAGGGCAAGGCGCGCTATGAACGCACCCTGGAATTGCCTGCCACGCGCGGCAAGATCACCGACCGCAATGGCCAGGTACTCGCTTCCTCCGTGCCCGTAAAGGCCATCTGGGCGATTCCCGACGACGTGCTGCAGGCGTCACCCGAAAAAATCAATGCGCTGGCCGGCCTGCTGGAAATGAATGTCAATGACTTGCGCAAGAAGCTCGATTCGGACCGCAGCTTCGTCTACCTCAAGCGCCAGGTCGAGATGGACGTGGCCGACAAGATTTCCAAGCTGGGCATCGACGGCATTGACGAACGCAAGGAATACAAGCGCTTTTATCCACAGGGCGAAGTGATGACCCACGTGGTCGGCTTTACCAACGTGGAAGACGTGGGCCAGGAAAGCATGGAACTGGCGCAGCAGAAAACTCTCGTCGGCACCACCGGCAGCCGCCGCGTGATCAAGGACCGCCTTGGCCACATCGTCGAAGACATCGGTTTCATCCACGAACCGCATGACGGCAAGGACCTGACTCTGTCCGTCGACAGCAAGATCCAGTATATCGCCTTCACGCAGTTGAAGGAGGCGGTGGAAAAGTTCAACGCCAAGGCCGGCGGCGCCGTGGTGCTCGACGTGCATACGGGCGAAGTGCTGGCCCTGGCCAATTACCCCAGTTACGACCCGAATGACCGCCGCAAGCTCACGGGCCAGCAGCTGCGCAACCGCGTCATGACCGATACGTTTGAACCCGGTTCGACCCTGAAACCGATCACGGTGTCGCTGGCGCTCGACACGGGCCGCGTCAAGCCGACCACCCTGATCGACACTGGCCCTGGCCGCTACACCATCGCCGACCGCACGATTACCGACACCAAGCCGCACGGCGTGATCAATGTTTCCGAAATCATCGAAATGTCGTCGAACATCGGCACCTCGAAAATCGCGCTGGGCATGCCGGCACAGGAAATGTGGGAAATGTTTACCAAGGTGGGCTTCGGCCAGCAGCCGAAATGGGGCTTCCCCGGCGCCGTGGCCGGCCGCGTGCGTCCGTATAAATCGTGGCGCCCGGTGGAGCAGGCGACCATGAGCTACGGTAACGGTATTTCCGTGTCGCTGATCCAGCTGGCGCGCTCTTACATGATGTTCGCGCGCGACGGCGACACGATTCCCCTGTCGTTCCAGAAGGTCAATGAATTGCCCGTGGGCCAGCAAGTGATCAAGCCGAAGACGGCCGCCGAAATGCGCGCCATGCTAGAACTCGTGGTCTCCGGCGCGCACGGCTCGGCCAAGCGCGCCCAGGTCGCCGGCTACCGCGTGGGCGGCAAGACGGGTACCGCCTATAAAGTTGAAAACGGCCGCTATGCGATGCCGCGCAAATATATTGGTTCGTTCGTGGGCATGGTGCCGATGTCGGCGCCGCGCTTCATCATTGCCGTGATGATCGATGAACCGACCGGCCCGGCCCACTATGGTGGCCAGGTTGCCGCTCCCGCTTTCGCGGCGATTGCGACTAACGCGCTGCGCGCGATGAACGTACCGCCCGATTCCTCCGTTACCGAAATCGTGGTCCCGGCCAATGCCGGCCCGGAGGCCATGTGAAGTCACTCATGACCATACAAGACATCAGTTTGTGGATCAAAACGGCTGCCCCGTCCGGGCAGCTGACGTCCGATTCGCGCCGCGTGCAGCGCGGCGACGTGTTTTTCGCCTATGCGGACGCCACCCAATTCATCGACGCCGCCATCGAGCAGGGCGCCGCCGCCATCGTGCATGACGCCGTTGAATGGAACGCCGCATGGAGCGTGCCGCATCTGCTGGTCAGCGACCTGAAACGCCTGGCCGGCCCCGTGGCGCATGCTGTTTACAACATGCCCGACAGCGCCATGTTCAGCGCCGGCGTGACGGGCACGAATGGCAAGACCTCGTGCGCGCTATGGCTGGCGCAGGCCCTGGCGCGCCTCGGTGAAACCTCGTCCGTCATCGGGACTCTGGGCGTGGGCCTGTGCAAGCCGCGCGGCGCCATCGAATTCGACGTCACCGGCTACACCACGCCGGACGCCGTGCTGCTGGCGCGCAAGCTGGCCGCCATGCGCGACGCCGGTGCCAAAGCCGTTGCCATCGAAGTGTCGTCGATCGGCCTGGACCAGGAGCGCGCGGCCGGCATGCATTTCGATGTCGCCATGTTTACCAATCTGACGCGCGATCACCTCGACTACCATGGCGACATGGCGGCCTACGAGGCGGCCAAGGTCAAGCTGTTCGACTGGCCCGGCCTGAGAACGGCTGTCATTAACCTCGATGACGCCATGGGCCTGCGCCTGGCGCGCCACGTGGAAGGCAAGTTGGCCGGTGAATATCCGGTGATAGGCTATACCTTGCAAGATGCGGCAGCCTTGCCCGACTTGCCGGGCGTGCTGATGCTGCGCGCCAGCCAGTTCCGCAGCCGCCATGCCGGCACCGACTTCCACCTGGAATGCGCGCTGGGCGTGGCGCTGGTCAAGACGCAGCTGGTGGGCCACTTTAATATCAGCAATGCGCTGGCCGTGCTGGGCGCCTTGCTGGCGCATGGCACCGGCCTGCGCGCCGCCATCGACGGCATCGAATCCCTGCAACCGGCCCCAGGCCGCATGCAGCAAGTGGGCGGCCAGGAAGCGCCTATGGTCGTCATCGATTACGCGCATACGCCGGACGCACTGGAAAAAACCCTGGCTGCCTTGCGCCAGGTGGCGCAGGAGCGGGGCGGTCAGTTGTGGTGCGTGTTCGGCTGCGGCGGCGACCGCGATCCGGGCAAGCGTCCGCAGATGGGCGCCATTGCGCAGCTGGCCGATCACGTACTGGTCACCAGCGACAATCCGCGCAGCGAAGACCCGCACGCCATTATCGCGCAGATCGTCGCCGGCATGCGTGCCGACGGCCCGCAGCCGCAAGCCATCGAAGATCGCGCCGGGGCCATTTTGTCGGCCATCAAGCACGCAGCCAAGCCGGACGTGATCCTGTTGGCGGGCAAGGGCCATGAGCCGTACCAGGAAATCAAGGGCAAGAAACTGCCGTTTTCCGATGCCGACCATGCGCAGCTTGCCCTGTCCGCGCGCCTGACGATGATGAGGACGAACTGATGGACCGCCTCATGCACGCCAGCCTGGCCGAACTGATGCCGTCGCTGGACGGCGCACAGCTGACGGGCGACGCCGTTTTTGATGGCGTCTGCACCGACAGCCGCAGCGCCCAAGCCGGTTCGCTCTTCGTCGCCCTGCGCGGCGAGAGTTTCGACGCCCACGATTTCCTCGACCAGGTGGCCGCGCGCGGTGTCGCCGCCGTGGTGGTCGAGCGCCTGCCGGCAGGCTGGGACAGTGGCAAGGTGCCGGCCATCGTGGTCGCCGATACCCTGGTCGCACTGGGCCGCATCGCCAACCACTGGCGCGGCCGTTTCAGCTTGCCCGTCATCGGCGTTACCGGCAGCAACGGCAAGACCACCGTCAAGGAAATGATTGCATCCATCCTGGCGGCGGCCTTTGGCGAAGAAGGCCGGCTTGCCACGCGCGGCAACCTGAATAACGAGATCGGCGTGCCCCTGACCCTGTTCCGCCTGAACGCCGGACACAAGGCGGCCGTCATCGAGATGGGCATGAACCATCCGGGGGAAATTGCACGCCTGGCAGCGATCGCCGCGCCGACCCTGGCGATGGTCAACAACGCACAGCGCGAGCACCAGGAATTCATGCATACCGTGGAAGCGGTGGCGCGCGAAAACGGCGCAGCGCTGGCGGCGTTGGCCGCCGATGGCGTGGCCGTCTTCCCGCATGGCGATGAATTCACGCCCCTGTGGCGCGAACTGGCCGGCGCGCGACCCGTCATCACCTTCGGCCTGTCGAAAGAGGCCGATGTCAGCTGCACGCACCGCGCCGCCGAGGATTTTGGCAGCGACCTGTTCGTCAGCGTGCGCGCACAGGACGGCAGCCTGCGCCAGTTCTTCGTCGGCTTGCAGGCGGCAGGCGAACACAATGTGCGCAATGCGCTGGCGGCCGTGGCATGCGCCATTGGCGCCGGCATTGCCATCGAATATATCAAGCAGGGCCTGGAGGCGTTTTCTCCCGTGCATGGCCGCCTGCAGAAAAAACGTGCCGCCAATGGCGCCACCATCATCGACGACACGTATAACGCCAATCCGGATTCGGCGCGCGCGGCCATCGATGTACTGGCGCAGGCCCCAGCACCACGCATCCTGGTGCTGGGCGAGATGGGCGAAGTCGGCACGCAGGGGCAGCAGTTCCACGAAGAGATCGGCGCCTACGCCGCCGCCAAAGGCATAGAACACGTGCTGGCGACGGGTGGACTGGCGCGCCATCTGGTCAATCCGGCGCAGGAAGCCGCCAGCCAGGAATCGGGCACGGTCGTGGAGTATTTCGAACAGTTCGACGGTTTGCTGGCGGCGCTCGATGCGCATTTGTCAAGCCGCTCGGATGCAACAGTATTAATCAAGGGCTCCCGTTTCATGAAGATGGAGCGGGCCGTGCAGCATTTGATTGGTTCAAACAACAATAACAAGGAAGCTCACTAATCATGCTGCTCTGGCTCGCTCATTATTTCCAGGACGACATTGGCCCATTGCGGGTCTTTAACTTCATCACTTTCCGCGCCGTCTTCGCCACCTTGACGGCGATTTTGATCGGCCTGTGCGCCGGTCCCGCCGTGATCCGCATGCTCACACGCATGAAGGTCGGCCAGGCCGTGCGTACGGACGGCCCGCAAACGCATCTGAAAAAACACGGCACCCCCACCATGGGCGGTGTGCTGATCCTCATCGCCATCGGCATTTCCACCTTGCTGTGGGCCGACCTGTCGAACCGTTTCATCTGGCCCGTGCTGATCGTCACGCTGGGCTTTGGCGCCGTCGGCTGGGCCGATGACTACCGCAAGGTGGTGCACCAGGACCCGGAAGGCATGCGCTCGCGCGAGAAATACTTCTGGCAGTCGCTGATCGGCATTGCTGCCGCGTTTTACCTGGCGTTTTCCGTCTCCATCTCCGAGCCCAATGCCGGCCAGGTGTGGAATCTGATCTACGCCTGGGTGCAATCGGGCTTCGCCATGGACTTGCCGCCGAAGGCCGACCTGATCGTTCCTTTCTTCAAGACCATCAGCTATCCGCTTGGCGTGTGGGGCTTCATTGCGCTGACCTATTGCGTCATCGTCGGCACCAGCAACGCCGTCAATTTCACCGATGGCCTTGATGGCCTGGCCATCATGCCGACCGTGATGGTGGGCACGGCCCTGGGACTGTTCGCCTACCTGACGGGTAACGCCACGTATGCGCGCTACCTGTTCATCCCGCACATCCCTGGCGCTGGCGAGTTGGTGATTTTCTGCGGCGCGCTGGCCGGTTCCGGTCTGGCCTTCCTCTGGTATAACACGCACCCTGCGAAAGTGTTCATGGGCGACGTGGGCGCACTGGCACTGGGCGGCGCACTCGGCACCATTGCCGTCATCGTGCGCCAGGAAATCGTCCTGTTCATCATGGGCGGCATCTTCGTCGTCGAAACGCTGTCCGTGATCATCCAGGTCGTCTGGTTCAAGTACACCAAGAAGCGCTATGGCGCTGGCCGCCGCGTTTTCCTGATGGCGCCCCTGCATCACCATTTTGAACAAAAAGGCTGGAAGGAGACGCAGGTTGTCGTGCGTTTCTGGATCATCACCATGATGCTGGTGCTGCTCGGCCTGACTACCTTGAAGCTGCGCTGATGATGTACGACGCTAAAACCGCACTGGTACTGGGCCTCGGCGAATCGGGGCTGGCGATGGCCCTGTGGCTGGCCCGCAGCGGTGCTTGCGTGCGCGTGGCCGATACACGTGAAAATCCGGAGCGCCTGGCGGCGTTGCAGGCCGCCGTGCCGCAGGCGCAGTTCATCGCCGGTGTCTTCACGGCCGGGCTGCTCGACGGCGTCGATTTCGTCGCCGTCAGCCCTGGCCTGGCGCCGGGCCGCGAACTGGCGCAGATTGCGCCGGCGGCAGCTGAAAAAAATATCCCCGTGTGGGGCGAGATCGAACTGTTCGCGCAGGCGCTGGCCGCGCTCAAGGCAGAACGCGGCTATGCACCGAAAGTCATCGCCATCACGGGCACGAATGGCAAGACAACGGTGACCAGCCTGGTAGGCTTGTTGTGCGAACGCGCGGGCATGGTAACGCGCGTGGCTGGCAATATCAGCCCGGCCGCGCTCGACGTGCTGCGCGAAGTGCTCGATGCCGAGCCTGCGCCGCAGACGATGGATGCAGAAGCTGAAGTGGCGCAAGCTGTTGCCAGCACCTTGCCGCAAGCGTGGATCCTCGAGTTGTCCAGCTTCCAGCTGCACACGACCTTCAGCCTGCAGGCCGATGCGGCCACGGTCCTGAACCTGTCGCAGGATCACCTGGACTGGCATGGTGACATGGCGGCGTATGCCAATGACAAGGCGCGCATCTTCGGCGAACAGACCGTGCGTATTTTGAACCGCGACGATGCGTTAGTCATGCACATGGCCGATCCGCTGGCCGGGAGCATCACCTTCGGCACGGGCGAGCCGGTGGAGGTAGACAGCTTTGGCCTGGTCAATGAGCGGGGCATCTTCTGGCTGGCGCAAGCCGTGCCCAGCGAAGAAGTCATCGAGAAAAAACGCAAGAAGAACGATCCCGCGCCGGAACCGGTGCCGACGATGGCGAAGAAACTGATGCCGGCCGACGCGCTGAAAATCCGCGGCCAGCACAATGCCTCGAATGCGCTGGCGGCGCTGGCCCTGTGCCGCGCCATCGGCCTGCCATTCGCCCCGCTGCTGCATGGTCTGCGTGAATACCAGGGCGAGCCGCACCGGGTGGAACTGATCACGGCCGTGGCTGAAGTCGAATACTACGACGACAGCAAGGGCACGAACGTGGGCGCGACAGTGGCCGCTCTGTCTGGCCTGGGCAAGGCGTTTGGCGGCGCGGAACAGCGTCTGGTACTGATCGCCGGCGGTGACGGCAAGGGGCAGGATTTCTCGCCGCTGGCTGAACCCGTGTCGCGCTATGTGCGCGCCGTGGTGCTGATCGGCCGCGATGCGCCGGCCTTGCGCGCGGCCCTGGAACCGGCCGGTGTGGACATCGTCGACTGCGCCACCTTGCCGGAAGCCGTCAAGCGCGCCAGCAGCCTGGCGCTGGCCGGCGATGCCGTGCTGCTGTCTCCCGCGTGCGCCAGCCTGGACATGTTCAGGAACTATGCGCACCGTGCGCAGGTGTTTGTCGACGCCGTGCGCGACATCGCCCTGGAAAACGGACAGGATATCTGATGGCCTTCCAACTGCCTTTCAGCTTTGGTTCCGGTTCTGCCGCCAAGCCGCTGGATAGCCGCGCGCGGCAGTCGAAGATGATGGACTATGACAAGCCGCTGGTATGGGTCGTCCTGCTGCTCATGCTGCTGGGCATGGTGATGGTGTATTCGGCGTCGATTTCGCTGTCGGACGCGCGCAAGTTTGCCGCCTACTCGAACAGTTATTTCGTCGTGCGCCAAGCGCTGTTCATCGGCGTGTCGATCATCGTCGGCGCGCTGGTGTTCCGCATCCCCGTCGCCACCTGGCAAAAGATCGCGCCGTGGCTGTTCATCGGCACCTTGGTGCTGCTGGTGATGGTGCTGATACCTGGCCTGGGCGTGTCGGTCAATGGCGGGCGCCGCTGGCTGAACCTGCCCGGCCTGCGGCCGCAGCCGTCCGAGTTGATGAAGGTGGTGATGGTGCTGTACGCGGCCGACTACACGGTGCGCAAGCAGGAATACATGCACAAACTGACCAAGGGCTTCATGCCGATGGCGCTGGCCGTCAGTTTCGTCGGCCTGCTGCTGCTGATGGAGCCCGATCTGGGCGCTTTCGGCGTGATCGTCTGCATCGCCATGGGCATCCTGTTTTTGGGCGGCGTCAACGCCATCTGGTTCGGCGGCATCGGCGCCATGCTGACGGCGATTTTCGTCACCATCATCGCCTTGTCGAAATTCCGCCGCGAGCGGTTTTTTGCGTATCTCGATCCCTGGCAGGAAGACAATGCCCTGAACAAGGCTTACCAGCTGACGCACTCGCTGATCGCCTTCGGGCGCGGTGAACTGTTTGGCGTGGGCCTGGGCGGCAGCGTGGAAAAGCTGCACTACCTGCCCGAAGCGCATACGGACTTTTTGCTGGCAGTGATCGGCGAGGAACTGGGCCTGGTGGGCGTGCTGATCGTGATCGGCATGTTCTACTGGATTATCAAGCGGGCGTTTGACATCGGCCGTCAGGCGATCGCCATCGACCAGACTTTTGCCGGCCTGACGGCGAAGGGCATCGCCATCTGGATCGGCGTGCAGACCTTCATCAACATGGGCGTGAACCTGGGCCTGCTGCCGACCAAAGGGCTGACCTTGCCCCTGATGAGTTATGGCGGCACGGGCGTACTGATTAACTGTATCGGCCTGGCGATCCTGCTGCGCATCGATTTCGAAAACCGGATCCTGATGCGGGGAGGCCGGCTATGAACAACGTGACGAATTTGAAAACGACGAAAAGACTGATGATCATGGCGGCCGGCACCGGCGGCCATATTTTCCCCGGTCTGGCGATTGCGCAGACCATGCGCGCGCGCGGCTGGGAAGTGAGCTGGCTGGGCACGACGCACGGCATGGAGCAGGAATTGGTGCCGAAGAGCGGTATTCCCATGGATGCCATCGCGTTTTCCGGCATGCGCGGCAAGGGCCTGGCGCACACCATCCAGGGCGGCTTCAGGATGCTGGCCAGCTTTTTTGCCATCCGCCGTTTCATCGCCAGCCGCAAGCCGGATGTGGTGATGGGCATGGGCGGCTACGTCACCGTGCCGGGCGGCCTGATGGCGCGCCTGAAGGGCGTGCCGCTGGTGCTGGTCAATGCCGACGCGGCGCTGCTGTTGTCGAACAAGACCCTGGTGCCACTGGCGCAGCAAGTGTGCTTCGGCTTTCCTGCCGATTTCGGCAGCGCCGCCGGCAAGGCCGTCGTCACGGGCAATCCCGTGCGCGCCGAGATCCTCGCGATGGCGCCGCCAGCCACGCGCTTTGCGGGCCGCAGCGGACCGCTGCGCATCCTGGTGGTGGGCGGCAGCCTGGGCGCGAAAGCGCTGAACGATAATCTGCCCGCCGCGCTGGCCCTGATGCCGGAGGGCGAGCGTCCGCTGGTGACGCACCAGTCGGGCAAGAAGAATATCGACGCCCTGCATGCCGCGTACGCGCAGGCGGGCGTGCAAGCCAATGTGGTCGATTTCATCGATGACATGGCCAAGGCGTATACCGAGGCCGACCTGGTGATTTGCCGTGCTGGCGCGATCACCCTGTCGGAATTGACGGCGGCCGGCGTGGCCAGCGTGCTCGTGCCGCTGGTGGCGTCGACCACCAGCCACCAGCGCGACAACGCGCAATGGATGGCAAAACAAGGTGCGGCGATTCATCTGCCGCAGACGGAAATGAGTGCGGCGTCGCTGAGCGCGATGCTGTCGTCCTTGACGCGCGGCACCTGCCAGCAGATGGCGCAAGCGGCACTGGCAGCAGGCAAGCGCGACGCCAATGAGGCGATCGCACACGTATTGGAAAAACTGGCATGAGGTTAGCTCTGTGAAGCATAAAGTAAACAATATCCACTTTGTCGGCATTGGCGGCAGCGGCATGAGCGGCATCGCCGAAGTGCTGGTCAACCTGGGCTACAAGGTGTCGGGCTCCGACCTGGGCAGCAATGCGGCGACGCAGCGCCTGGCGAGCCTGGGCGCGACCGTCATGCTCGGGCACGCGGCAGAGAACATCGGCGACGCCGATGCTGTCGTGACATCGGGCGCTGTCCCGCAAGACAATCCGGAAGTGGCGGCCGCACGCGCGCGCAAGATTCCGCTGGTGCCGCGCGCCGTGATGCTCGGTGAATTGATGCGTTTGAAGCGCGGCATCGCCATTGCCGGCACGCACGGCAAGACGACGACCACCAGCCTGGTCGCTTCCGTGCTGGCGCAAGGCGGTCTCGATCCCACGTTCGTCATCGGCGGCCGCCTGACCAGCGCCGGCGCGAACGCCAAGCTGGGCTCCGGCGACTACCTGGTGGCCGAAGCCGATGAATCGGACGCCTCGTTCCTGAACCTGACGCCGATGATCGAAGTGATCACGAATATCGACGCCGATCACATGGACACCTACGAGCACGATTTCGAAAAGCTCAAGCAGGCCTTCGTACAATTCACGCACCGTTTGCCTTTCTATGGCCGCGCCATGCTGTGCATCGACGATCCGCACGTGCGCGCCATCATCCCGTCCGTCACCAAGCCGGTCACCACCTATGGCTTCGCGGAAGACGCCGAAGTGCGCGCCATCAATGCGCGCGCCGTGGGACTGGAAATGCACTTCACCGTGCTGCAGGAAGGCTATCCCGACCTCGACGTGGTGCTGAACCAGCCTGGCATGCACAATGTGCAGAATGCCTGCTCGGCGATTGCCATCGCGCGCGAAATCGGCATCGCCGACAGCGCCACGCAGCAGGGCCTGGCCGAGTTTTCCGGCGTGGGCCGCCGCTTCACGCGCTATGGCGACGTGGCGCTGCCCAACGGCGGCAGCTTCGCGCTGGTCGACGATTTCGGCCACCATCCGGTGGAAACGGAAGTGACCCTGGCCGCCGCACGCGCCGCCTATCCTGGCCGCCGCCTGGTACTGGCTTTTCAGCCGCACCGCTACAGTCGCACGCGCGACCTGTTCGAGGATTTCGTCAAGGTGCTGGGCGCGCCCGACGTACTGCTCCTGTCGGAAGTGTATGCGGCAGGCGAAGCGCCTATCGTCGCCGCCGACGGCCGCGCACTGGCGCATGCGCTGCGCGCGCGCGGCAAGATTGAACCGATTTTCGTCGAATCCATGACGGACATGGCCGACACCATCATGAGCGTGGCGCGCGATGGCGACGTCGTGCTGACCATGGGGGCCGGCTCGATCAGCGGCATCCCGCAACAACTGACAACGTATCAATCTCACACTGTAAAGGCCTGACGTGAACCAAGCTTCAGCTATCGACGTTAAACAATTGGGCAAAGTCGGCGTCCTGTTCGGCGGCCGTTCGGCCGAGCGCGAAGTGTCGCTGATGTCCGGCGCGGGCGTGCTGGCCGCTCTGAAAAGCCATGGCGTGGATGCGCATGCCTTCGATACGGGCGAACGCAGCCTGGCCGAACTGGCCGCTGAACAATTTGACCGCGTCTTCATCGCGCTGCACGGGCGCTTTGGCGAAGACGGCAGCCTGCAGGGCGCGCTGGAGCAGCTGGGCATACCGTACACGGGCAGCGGCGTGATGGCGTGCGCGGTGGGCATGGACAAGATCTACACCAAGATGATCTGGCTGATGCACCAGTTGCCGACGCCAAAGTACGCGGTGTTGAACGATAGTGCCGACCTGGCCAAGGTCGCAGCGGAACTGGGCTTGCCGCTGATCGTCAAGCCGCCGCACGAAGGCTCGACCATCGGCATCACCAAGGTCAGCGAGGCGGGCGCCTTCCAGGCCGCCTATGATATCGCCGCCAATCTCGATGACTCGGTGCTGGCCGAGGAATTCATCACGGGCCGCGAATTCACCGTCGCGATCCTGGGCCAGGGCGCCACGGCGCGCGCGCTGCCTGCCGTGGAAATCGTCGCGCCGCAAGGCAATTACGATTACCAGAACAAGTACTTCACGGACGATACACAATATTTCTGCCCGCCGCAGCTGGATCCGGCGATCGTGGCGGAAATGGAGCGCATCGCCGTGGCAGCCTACCGCGCCCTCGGCTGCGAAGGCTGGGGACGGGTCGATGTGCTGATGCGCGCGGCCGACAGCAAGCTGTTTTTGCTGGAGGTGAATACCTCGCCCGGCATGACTGGGCATTCGCTCGTGCCGATGGCGGCGCGCGCGGAAGGCACCAGCTATGAAGACCTGTGCCTGGAAATCGTCGCCGGCGCAAGCCTGAAAATGCACAAGGGACAGCGCTGATATGTGGCATGACGCTAAAAGCCTCAATACGACTGCCAACGGCTTGCTGGCCGCGGTTCTGGTCGTGTGCGTGGCCGCCGGCGTCTGGTGGGTGTCGCAGCGTCCGATGTTCGATCTGCGCACCATCAAGGTGGAAAGCGCGGACGACAAGGGCCTGCGCCACGTGAATTACCTGACCCTGCGCAGCGGTACGCTGGGTCGCATCAAGGGCAATTTCTTCACGACCAACCTCGATAGCGTGCGTGGCGTGTTTGAGTCGGTACCCTGGGTGCGCCGCGCCAGTGTGCGGCGCGAGTGGCCGAACCAGCTGATCGTGGCGCTGGAAGAACACCAAGCGCTGGGCACGTGGGGCGAGGACGGGCGCCTGTTGTCGGTCAAGGGCGACGTGTTTACGGCCAATGTGGCCGAAGCCGAAGACGACCATGAATTGCCCGCCTTCGCCGGACCCGATGGCAGTGAAAAGGAAGTGCTGGCCACTTACGTGCAGCTGGCAAAGTGGTTTGCGCCGCTGAAGATGGTGCCGGAAACCCTGTCGCTGTCGAGTCGCTATGCGTGGACAGTGAAACTGGATAACGGCATGAGCGTGGCGCTGGGACGCGAACAGAATCATACGACCCTGAAGGCGCGGGTCGACCGGCTGGTGGGGATTTATCCTCAGCTGGCGAGCCGCCTGGAAAATATCGACACGATCGATATGCGCTATCAAAATGGCCTGGCGCTCAGTTCCGCCGGTCTGGTGATACCGGCCGAAGGCAAGGATGGCAGGCCGGCGCCAGCGATCAGGAAAAAAAATGGCAGTCCGATTAAAAAACCGACTTAACCGAATCATCAATTTAACAATAGCCCAAAAAACTAGGCGACAGAAATGACAAAAGACGCGAAAAACCTGATCGTCGGCCTCGACATCGGCACCTCGAAAGTGGTGGCGGTGGTAGCCGAAGTGATGTCCGACGGGCGCCACGAAGTGATCGGGCTGGGCCAGCACGAATCGAAGGGCCTGAAAAAGGGCGTGGTGGTCAATATCGAGGCCACGGTGGAGTCGATCCAGCGCGCGCTGGAAGAGGCCGAGCTGATGGCCGACTGCAAGATCCGCAATGTGTACGCGGGCATTGCGGGCAGCCATATCCGCAGCTTCAATTCCAGCGGCATGGTGGCCATCAAGGACAAGGAAGTGACGGCGACCGACGTGGCGCGCGTCATCGAGACGGCAAAAGCGGTTAACATTCCGACCGATCAGCAATTGCTGCACACGGTGCCGCAAGAGTTCATCGTCGACAGCCAGGAAGATGTGCGCGAGCCTATCGGCATGAGCGGCATCCGCCTGGAGGTGAAGGTGCATATCGTCACCGGCGCCGTGTCGGCGGTGCAGAACATCGTCAAGTGCGTGCGCCGCTGCGGCCTGGAAGTATCGGACCTGATCCTTCAGCCGATGGCCTCGGCCGATGCGGTGCTCACCCCCGATGAGAAGGAACTGGGCGTGGTGCTGATCGACATCGGCGGCGGCACGACCGATGTGGCGGTATTCTCCGATGGCGCGATCCGCCATACGGCAGTCATTCCCATCGCCGGCGACCAGATCACCAACGACATCGCCATGGCCTTGCGTACCCCGACCGCGGAAGCGGAAGAAATCAAGATCCGCTATGGCGTGGCCAAGCAGGTCCTGGCCGACCCTGGCGAATCGCTGGAAGTACCTGGCCTGGGCGACCGTGGCCCGCGCAACCTGTCGCGCCAGGCGCTGGCGGCAGTGATCGAGCCGCGCGTCGAGGAGCTGTTTGCGATGGTGCACCAGGTGGTGCGTGAATCCGGTTACGAAGGCGTGCTGTCGTCGGGCATCGTGCTCACGGGCGGCACCTCCATCATGCCTGGCATGGTGGAAATGGCGGAAGACATTTTCCTGAAGCCGGCGCGCCTGGGCACACCCGAGTATCGGGGCCAGCTGGCCGACGTGGTGCGCAGTCCGCGCTATGCCACGGTCTTGGGCCTGCTGCTGGAAGCGAAGAAGCAATACCTGCGCGGCCACATCGTGACGCGTCAGGACGGCTCGGTGAAGGCAGTCTGGCAGCGCATGAAGGAATGGTTTTTAGGGAATTTTTAAGGGCTTGAATGACGCCCGGCAGTTCAGGTTTTTTGGCAGCATCGCAGGTACACACACATAACTTTATTTTACATTTAACCGCAGTTTTCAATCTCCAGTTCTCCTACCACTATGAGGCCTGGCGCTTGGAAACCGCATCTGATAGGAGCACATCATGGAGTTCGATATGGTCGATAACACAGCTTTAGGTACCGTCATCAAGGTCGTCGGCGTCGGCGGTGCGGGTGGCAATGCAGTCCAACACATGATCAACAAAGGCATGTCGGGTGTGGAGTTCATTGCCGCCAACACCGACGCACAGGCCCTGTCGACATCGAAGGCCCACAACATCATCCAGATCGGCGACACCGGTCTGGGCGCCGGCATGAAGCCTGCGGTCGGCCGCCAGCTGGCGGAAGAATCGCGCGCCCGCATCGCCGATTCGCTGCGCGGCGCGCACATGGTCTTTATCGCTGCCGGCATGGGCGGCGGTACGGGCACGGGCGCCGCTCCTATCGTGGCCGAAGTGGCCAAGGAACTGGGCGCGCTGACGGTGGCAGTGGTCTCCAAGCCATTCTCGTACGAAGGCCAGAAGTGCATGGACATCGCCGACGAAGGCCTGGAGCAGCTGTCCCTGCACGTCGATTCGCTGATCATCATCCTCAATGAAAAACTGGAAGAGATCTACGAAGACGAAAGCATGCTGGAATGGATGCAGCACGCCGATGATGTGCTCAACAACGCGGTGGCCGGCATTGCCGAGATCATCAACGTGCCTGGCCATATCAACGTCGACTTCAACGACGTGAAAACCATCATGGGCGAGCAGGGCAAGGCCATGATGGGCACGGCGACCGCTTCCGGCGTCGACCGCGCGCGCATCGCCGCCGAACAGGCTGTCGCTTCGCCGCTGTTGGATGGTATCGATCTGTCTGGCGCGCGCGGCGTGCTGGTCAACGTCACGGCCAGCCGTGGCCTGAAAGGTAAAGAGATCAAGGAAGTCATGGCTGCCGTGCGCGCCTTTGCCGCGCCGGACGCGTCGATCGCACAAGGTATCGCCTACGACGACGCCATGGGTGACGACATCCGCGTTACCGTGGTCGCCACGGGCCTGGGCCGCGCGAAGAAAAACATCCAGTTGGTACCGCAGCAAGTGCTGCGCACCGGCACCCATAACGGCCCGTTGACCCCGTCAGCTGCCATGGGTAGCGCGCAAGCGGCGGCGACGACGGTTGGCGTGGCTACGCCGGCAGCTGGTTTCGACGGCATGAAGGCGCCGGCAGTATGGCGCCGCGAATCGGCTTCCGAGCAGGTACGCGCGATGGAAAAGAATGGCATGGAAACGTATGACATTCCAGCCTTCCTGCGCAAACAAGCGGATTAAGATGCGCTAAGGTGATCTGATGTCAGCAACGATGACGGCGGCCTGAGGGTCGCCGTTTTTTTTGCCGGTTTTTGACTTTTGGCTTTGCCTTTCCGGCCATTTTCTGCACAAATACGACAAGTCAGGCATACTATTGCGCAGTGTCGGCATCATGCCGGCAGAACCAGATCACGGGCGCTGTCCGCTCCATGGAACGGGCGGCGTCCTTAACCGACAGTACACAAGGAGTCAACATGACCATCAAGATCGGCGACACCCTGCCAGAAGGCACCCTGGCCGAATTCATCGAAAGCGAAACCGAAGGTTGCGCACTGGGCCCGAACACATTCAACGTGCAAGACCTGGTCAAGGGCAAGAAGATCGCCATCTTCGGCTTGCCAGGCGCTTACACCCCGACCTGCTCCGCACAGCACGTGCCAGGCTACGTGCAGCACGCTGCCGACCTGAAAGCGGCGGGCGTCGATGAAATCTGGTGCATCTCCGTCAACGACGCGTTCGTGATGGGTGCCTGGGGCCGCGACCAGAAAGCCACCGGCGTCGTGCGCATGATGGCTGATGGCAACGCTGCCTTCAGCAAGGCCCTGGGCCTGGACGCCGATTTTTCCAAGCATGGCATGGGCACGCGCTCGCAGCGCTACTCGATGCTGGTCGACAATGGCGTCGTGACACAATTGAACATCGAGCAGGGCGGCAAGTTTGAAGTGTCGAATGCTGAAACCTTGCTGGGCCAGCTGGCTTAAGCGCTGTTCGTAGCATGACAAAACGGCACCTTTCGGTGCCGTTTTTTTTATTGTACCGACGGTTTCGTCGCCTCGAACATGGCTGCATCGATGCTGAACGAGTAATCGTCCTGCAGCGCGAAATACCGGCGCGCTTCCTCGGGCGCGCCATCGAACAGGTTGCGGATGGCCGCAATGCGTTCATCTGGCGTGCGCATGCGCGCCGTCCACTCGTCGAACTGCATGCTCAGTTTCCACACGCTGCGCAAGCTGTGGCTGAAGCCCGCGTTGTCGAACTTGGCGCCCCATTCGCAGGTGCGGTAGTCGCGCACGTGGGAAGCGTCGCGCAGCATTTCCACCGCCTGCAAGGTGCTGTCGTACAAGGCCGTCTTGGGCGCGACGATATCGACCACCAGCAAGGTGCCGTTCGGGCGCAGCACGCGCCAGGCTTCGGCCAGGGCAGCGGCCACGTCGTTCCAGTGGTGCGCGGAAAAGCGCGTGACGACCATGTCGAAGCTGGCGTCGGCAAACGGCAAACGGGCCACGTCGCCCTGTTGCGTGCGGATGTTGTGCAAGCCGCGCTGCGCCTTGGCGTAGTCCACCACGTCGAGCATGGGCTGCGCCAGGTCGTAGGCGACGACGGATGCGGCCACGGGGGCGACGGCGAAGCTGGCGTGGCCGGCGCCGCAGCCCAGGTCCAGCACCAGTGGTTTTCCTTGCCTGCCATGGCGGCGCGCGCATTCCTGCATCAGCACCAGGTCGGCGCCTTGCGCGTGGACGGCGCTGCTCAGGTAAGCGTTGGCCGTCTTGCCAAACTGTTCGGTAACGACATCGTGCTGCTGCATGGTTTTCTCCTGTTGATGGCTGAGTTCATGCAGAATAGGGATAAAATTATCCTGTAACAAGACCATAAGTTATACTGGTATATCTACTACCATGTCTGCCTGCCATGTCGAGCAAACTTGCTGAATTCATCCGCGCCCGGCGTGAAGCCGTCACCCCCGCCATGGCTGGCTTGCCCGGCGGCGGGCGGCGGCGCACGCCCGGCTTGCGGCGCGAAGAGCTGGCCCAGCTGTGCGAGGTCAGTCCCACCTGGCTGACGTGGCTGGAGCAGGGGCGGCCCGTGTCGGCTTCTGCCAAGATGCTGGCGCGCCTGGCGCAGGTGCTGCAGCTGAGCGCGGCTGAGCGCGGCTATCTGTTCGAGGTGGCCGACAAGCATGACCCCAGCCATGGTACGGGCGAGGGCGGGGGGCTTGCCGCCACAGAGCTGGCCGCCATCGTCGTCGCCATCGACGCGCCCGCGTACATCCTCGACCGGGAATGGAATGCCGTGGCGTGGAATCAGGCGGCCGCCACGCTGTTTACGGACTGGCTGCATGGCGACGCGGCCGCGCCTAACCAGCTGCGCTTCATGTTCCAGGACGCGGGCGCGCGCGCGCTGGTCGTCGGCTGGCCCGAGCGGGCACAGCGCCTGGTGGCGGAGTTTCGCGCCGATATCGGACGGCAGGCGGACCAGGCGCCGCTGGCGGGCCTGATCGCGGAACTGGCCGGGGCCAGTGTTGAATTTCGCCAGTGGTGGAGCACGCAGCAGGTGCAGGGGCGCGATGGGGGCTTGCGCCAGTTCCAGCACGCGCAACAGGGGCTGCTTGCGTTCAATCAGGTGACCTTGCATCTGGCGCGCCAGCATGATTTGAAACTGGTGATGCTGTTGCCTGTGTCATAAGTTAAAACGGCCGGGCTTGCTATAATCTGGCGGACCGCCTGGCCCTGCCTTTCCAAGCCATGCTGTCCTGGCTCCGGCCGTCGCCATGATGACGGTCCCGCTCTTTCGCCAGGAGTCTGTCCTGATACCCAGCAACCAAAACCTGCGCAGCATCTATGTGATGCTGGTCGCCGTCGCCATGTTTTCTCTGATGGACACGGCCATGAAGCTCCTGTCCGCCCACTATCCGCCCATGCAGGTGACGGCCTTGCGCGCCCTGTCATCCCTGCCGCTCGTCTGCCTGTACCTGCTGTATCGCGGCGCTTTCAAGAACGTGCTGCAGGTGCGCTGGCCGCTGCACTTGCTGCGCGGCGCCTTGGGCGTACTGATGATCACCCTGTTCGCCTACGGCTTGAAGCGCATGTCGCTGGCCGAGACCTATGCGCTGTTCTTCGTCGCGCCCTTGCTGATTACGGTCTTGTCGGTGTTTATCCTGAAGGAAAAAGTCGACCTGGCGCGCTGGTGCGCCATCGCCGTGGGTCTCTTGGGCGTGCTGGTGGCGCTGCGCCCGGACGGCTCGGGGTTCTTTTCGCTGGCCGGGCTGGCCGTGCTGGGCTCGGCTGCCTGTTACGCCATTTCCGCCGTCACGGGCCGCATCCTGAGCCGCACGGACGCCAGCGAAAGCATGGTCTTCTGGCTGATGGTGATGATGGCCCTGGGCGGCGTGGCCCTGTCGGCGCACGAGTGGGTGAGTATCCGCCGCGAAGACTGGTGGTTGCTGGCGGGCTTGTCACTGAGCGGCTTCCTGGGCCAGTTGGCCATCACGGAGGCATTTCGTTTTGGCAAGGCATCGAGCGTGGCGCCGTTCGAATACTCTGCCCTGGCCTGGGGCATGGCCCTGGACTGGATGCTGTGGCGTGCCCTGCCCGACGAATACACGCTGATGGGCGCGGCCATCATCATCGGCAGCGGCATTTACCTCGTGCGCAAGGAGGCTGTGCACGCCGAGAGCGAACATCCATGATGCCGAATGGTGCTTTTTTCGGCGGCAGGCATACCGGGCCGCAACTGGATATAATCGTGAAATGTTAAAACAACGCACTATCAAACAACAGGTCCGCACCATCGGTGTCGGTTTGCACTCTGGCACCAAGGTCGAACTGACCTTGCGTCCTGCCGCGATCGACACGGGCATCGTGTTTCGCCGCATCGACCTCGATCCCATCGTCGAGTTCCCCGCCAGCGCCATGGCCGTTGGCGACACGCGCATGGCTTCCGTGCTGATCAAGGATGGCGCCAGGGTATCCACCGTGGAACACCTGATGTCGGCGGCGGCTGGCCTGGGCATCGATAATATGTTTATCGACGTGAATGCGGAAGAAATTCCCATCATGGATGGTTCCGCCTCGTCCTTCGTCTATCTGCTGCAGCAGGCGGGCGTGGAAGAGCAGCAGGCGGCGAAGAAATTCATCAAGGTTATCAAGCCCGTGGAAGTACGTCACGGCAAGGGCGACGCCGAGAAATGGGCGCGATTGTCGCCGTATGACGGCTTCAAGCTCGACTTTTTCATCGAATTCAATCACCCGGCCGTCGATGGCACGATGCAGCGCGCTTCCGTCGATTTCGGCGACGTGTCGTATGTGCACGACGTGGCGCGTGCGCGCACCTTCGGTTTCATGCAGGACGTGGAAAGCTTGCGCGGCATGGGCCTGGCGCGTGGCGGTTCGCTGGAAAACGCCATCGTGATGGATGAATACCGCATCCTCAACGCCGATGGTTTGCGCTATGAAGACGAGTTCGTGCGCCACAAGATTCTTGACGCCATCGGCGACCTGTACCTGGTGGGCCACCCCTTGCTGGCGTATTACACGGCGCACAAATCGGGCCACGCGCTGAACAACCAGCTGCTGCTGGCGCTGCTGGAGCAGCCGGAATCCTATGAAATCGTGTCGTTCGCCACCAACGAGGCTGCGCCGCAGTCGTATCTGCGTCAAATGGAACGCGAGTGGTCTTTGACCTGACGATTTTTTCTGTTTTTAAATAGGTCTTCGACGGGAGCGCCTGAAAAATGTTCAGGGCAAGGCGCATTGCCGCAGGCAGTACGAATAGTACGGCCAGGCAATGCAACGCCGCCATGAACTTTTTCTCAGGTGTTCCCAGGTTCGCGGTGGTGGCGCACCATATTGCGCAGCGCTGCGATCAGTTGCTCGTTTTGCTTGGACGCGGGCAGGGCCGTGCTCAGCTCTTCCAAGGCCGCCATGGCTTTTTCCGGCAAGACCAGCGCATGCGTATGCACGATGGGTGCGATGCTTTTGATCACTTGCACTTTCAGCTTGATGCCTGAAATTTGCCAGCCCTTTCTTTCCAGTTCCCCTTGCAACTTCGGCAATTGCTGCTTGAGCTTGGCAGTCAGCGCCGCGTTCGGCGTGGCCAGCACCAGTTGGCCGCCCTCGAATTGCAGGATGTCGCAATGCTCGAACATTGCCGGCAAGGCCTTGGCGCAATCTTTTTGCAGGGCGGCCAGGCGCGTGACGGTGGGCATCAGGGAGGCCATCGTCGCGTTTCCGCGCAGAAAATCGGTTGCGCCCGTGACGGCCGGGCTTGACCGGGCAAAGCCGTAGCCGCGGCGCGGTGCCGGAGAGTAAGTGGGAGTTCGCATGGCCGAAACATAGCACACTCGCCCGCGCATGACGAGTGCGGCGGCAGGTGCAGTGCTGGCGGGCTGGCAGTATTGCCTTACAGTATGGAAAATGTCCGCATTTTCTGCCATTTGTTTGTCATTAAGCTATTGTTATATGGCGCATTAGCCCAACCATGTCGGGAACGCATGATAAAATCATCGTCTTTTGCCATAGTCGAACTCCGTGCGGTCACGCGATTGTTACCTCGTTGTCACCTACCGAGCTTTTTTTAACGGCGTTTTTTCAAGAATTCAAGCATGTCATTACTGACCCAGATTTTCGGTAGCCGCAACCAGCGGCTGCTCAAGCAATACCAAAAAACGGTACGCGAGATCAAT
This sequence comes from Janthinobacterium sp. UMAB-56, assembly GCF_900095265.1. Taxonomy (GTDB): domain Bacteria; phylum Pseudomonadota; class Gammaproteobacteria; order Burkholderiales; family Burkholderiaceae_D; genus Janthinobacterium. The sequence goes on from NZ_LT607656.1 coordinate 233,222, forward strand.
GCGCTCGAGCCGGCAATCGAAAAGCTGTCGGATGCCGAGCTGCAAGCGAAGACGCCTGCCTTCAAGGAACGTATCGCCGCCGGCGAATCGCTCGATGCCTTGTTGCCGGAAGCCTTTGCCGTCTGCCGCGAGGCCAGCAAGCGCGTCTTGCGCATGCGCCATTTCGATGTGCAGATGATCGGTGGCATGGTCTTGCATTTCGGCAAGATCGCGGAGATGGGCACGGGCGAGGGCAAGACCCTGATGGCAACCTTGCCAGCCTACCTGAATGCCTTGTCGGGCAAGGGCGTGCATATCGTCACCGTCAATGATTACCTGGCGCAGCGCGATGCCGAGACCATGGGCCGCCTGTATGCCTGGCTGGGCCTGTCGACTGGCGTGAACATGTCGCAGATGGAGCACAGCGCCAAGCAGCAGGCCTACAACTCCGACATCACGTATGGCACGAACAATGAATTCGGTTTCGACTTCTTGCGCGACAACATGGTCTACGAAGCGCGCGAGCGCGTGCAGCGCAGCCTGAACTTCGGCATCGTCGATGAAGTTGACTCGATCCTGATCGATGAAGCGCGTACGCCTTTGATCATTTCGGGCCAGGCAGAGAACCATACCGACCTGTATTACAAGATCAATGAAGTGCCTGCGCTGTTGACTTTGCAGATCGGCGAAGAAACGCCGGACGGCAAGGGCAAGGTTGACGTGCCGGGCGACTACACCAAGGATGAGAAAGCGCACCAGGTGCTGCTGACGGAAGCTGGCCACGAAAAGGCCGAAGGCATCCTGATGGAAATGGGCCTGCTGCCGGAAGGCGCGTCGCTGTACGATTCGGCCAACATCACCCTCGTGCATCACCTGTATGCGGCCCTGCGCGCGCATGCGCTGTACTTCAAGGATCAGCACTATGTGGTGCAGAACAATGAAGTGGTGATCGTCGACGAATTCACGGGCCGTCTGATGACGGGCCGCCGCTGGTCCGATGGCTTGCACCAGGCCGTCGAAGCGAAAGAAGGCGTCAAGATCCAGAACGAGAACCAGACCCTGGCTTCGATCACCTTCCAGAACTACTTCCGCATGTACGCCAAGCTGGCCGGCATGACCGGTACGGCCGATACCGAAGCATACGAATTCCAGGAAATCTATGGCCTGGAAACGGTCGTGATCCCGCAAAACCGTCCGCTGCAGCGCAAGGACCGCCAGGATCAGGTCTACAAATCGTCGGCGGAAAAATACAATGCGATGTTGAACGACATCCGCGATTGCTACGAGCGTGGCCAGCCCGTGCTGGTGGGGACGACTTCGATCGAAAACTCGGAACTGCTGTCGGGCATCCTGAGCAAGGCCGATTTGGCGCACAATGTGCTGAACGCGAAGCAGCATGCACGCGAAGCGGAAATCATCGCTCAGGCAGGGCGCCCGAAAGCCATCACCATCGCCACCAACATGGCCGGTCGCGGTACCGACATCGTGTTGGGCGGTAACGTTGAGAACCAGATCAAGTTCATCGAAGCCAATGCTGAACTGAGCGATGCCGACAAGGCAGCCCAGTCGCAGACCTTGCGCGATGAATGGCAATCGCTGCACGACCACGTGGTCAATGCGGGCGGCTTGCACATCATCGGCACCGAACGCCACGAATCGCGCCGCGTCGACAATCAGTTGCGTGGCCGTGCCGGCCGCCAGGGCGATCCGGGTTCGTCGCGCTTCTACCTGTCGCTCGACGACGCGCTGTTGCGCATCTTCGCCGGCGACCGCGTGCGCGCCGTGATGGACCGCCTGAAAATGCCGGAAGGCGAACCGATCGAGGCAGGCATCGTCTCGCGCTCGATCGAATCGGCCCAGCGCAAGGTTGAAGCGCGCAACTTCGACATCCGCAAGCAATTGCTGGAATACGATGACGTCGCCAACGACCAGCGCAAGGTCATCTACCAGCAGCGTAACGAGTTGCTGGAAACGACAGACATTTCCGAAATGATCGGTTCGCTGCGTCATGGCGTGTTCACCGACCTGGTACACGAGTACGTGCCGCATGAATCGGTGGAAGAGCAGTGGGATATCAAGGGCCTGGAAAACACCCTGTCCGGCGAATGGCAGCTCGACTTGCCCTTGCATGAAATGCTGGAAGCCGATTCGACCCTGACGGACGACGAGATACTGGAAAAAGTGCTGGCTGCGGCCGATGCCGTGTACCAGTCGAAGATCGATATCGTCGGCAAGGAATCGTTTGGCGGCTTCGAACGCAATGTCATGCTGCAAAGCGTCGACAGCCACTGGCGCGAACACCTGGCGGCGCTCGATCACCTGCGCCAGGGTATCCATCTGCGTGGTTATGCGCAGAAGAACCCGAAACAGGAATACAAGCGCGAAGCGTTTGAACTGTTTGGCCAGATGCTCGACATGATCAAGAACGACGTCACGAAACACGTGATGACGGTGCGTATCCAGTCGCGTGAAGAAGTCGATGCGGCTGAACAGGCGATGCAGCAGTCGCACGTGGAAAACGTGCACTACCAGCACGCCGAGTTCGATCCGAACGCGGCGCCGGAAGAACTGCTGGCGCCTGCGGCCGGCGGCAACATGGACAACGTCGACGACATGAGCGTGAGCATGGGCGTCAAAGTGGGCCGTAACGATCCATGCCCTTGCGGTAGCGGCAAGAAGTACAAGGCATGCCACGGCAAGCTGGCCTAAGCCAGGTTTGCTGATGCGAGAAAACGGAGACTGCGGTCTCCGTTTTTTATGGCCGAAACCTGATGCCCGCCCCCCCGCTCAGGGAAATGCCCAGTACTGTGGCGCCTGCGACGATGGAATGCCTTTCAGTCCACCCCGGTTTTTCGCTCGCTGTCCCGTCTTGATCAGGGTGGCGATATCGGTCAGCAAGGCGCGGTTGCTGGCAAAGTAATCATGGCCCATGAAATTCATGATCACGGAAGAGGCGTCGACCAGCTCCATGCCGGGAATGCCGATGACGGGGCTGCGCATGTCGCCTATCCTGTCCCATTCGGAAAAGGTGTAGGAGGCGCGGATGGCTTTGTCGTTTGCCGAGGCATACAGGGTGGTGGGCAGATTCAGGCTGAAAAAGCGGGGGGCGATCTGGTCGCGAAATACATCGGCATTGATGTCCGGCGCCGCCAGCACCACTTGCTTGAACAGTGGCCGCAGCTGAGGGCGCTTTTCCAGCAAGTTGGCCAGGGCCACCGTCATCGGACGGTTGCCCATGCTGTGGGCAATGATGTAAATATCGGTGGCGGACGAGTGATCGGCGAAATCGGCGAGGAAAGCCTGCAGGTGCGCCTGTGTCCATTCGGCGGAATTCTGGTCGAATTCATAGCCGGCAAAAGTCCCTTTCGATGGCCAGCTGTAGAACACGGGAATGGCGCCGATATCGAGGTCGACCGCCATCTGCGCCGTGCGGCGGGCGGCATCGTCAAAGGAATTGCTATAGCCGTGGATATAGATGAAGGCGGCACGCCGGTTCGGTTCGGTCTGGATTTTCGTCTTGATGGCCGCAAGGAAATCCATGCGCGACAGGCGCGCAACACCTTTGATCAGCACATATTTTTGCGCGTTCTGGCTGGAAATGACGTCGTACCAGGGTGGCAAGGGCAGTTCACCTGGCGCTCTTTTTGCGGGAATGCTGACCTTAACGCTGCCGTAGCTGAGGTAGGGCGCCGCGCGGTTGGGTTGCCAGCCATAGCTATTGCTGCCCGGCTGGTATTTCCTGTCGGTCGCGTAGTACACGGTGACGTGCAGCGCGCCGTCAGGCGCCGTATCGGTGCCGGACATAAGCTTGCCCCCGCCGCTGCCTGTGCTGAAGTTGCCAAGGAATCCGCCCAAGGTCTCCAATCCATTTGACCAGGGTATGCGTGGTGGCCGCTGTGGCACATTGCCAGAAGTTGGGACTTCAGCTGCCGCCGGAGGCGCCTCGGACGCGGGTTCAGTGGAGGTGGGGTCAGGCGCGGCATCCCGTGGATCACGCTGATGCACGCAGCCCGTCAGCCCGGCCAGCAGGCATAGCAGGCATAGCAAGCACAGCCGGTGTGACCAGCCAAGACTGCCGCGGTGCTTTTGGTATGACATGCCATGCGCCATGACATCCTCCTCCGGGTGCTTGTACCAGACTCGCCTTCGTCTATCCTTCCACCTTAGTCCCGCCAGCCGGCGCTACTTTGATCCAGCGCAAGCCTGGCGCGCCGCGACTATTCGATTGCGCATGCTCACCGGCGCCGCGAAGACGCTACAATAGCGCTTCCATTTTCCCTCGCAGAAGAACTCCTATGGCCGTCAATTCTCCCAAGCCCGTCGCCGCCGACCTGAAAGCCGTCGCAGGCATTGAAATCGGTGTTGCCGAAGCCGGCATCAAGAAACCTAATCGCAAGGATTTGCTGGTATTGAAGCTGGCGCCGACGGCCACCGTGGCGGGCGTGTTCACCCTGAACCGCTTCTGCGCCGCGCCAGTGCAAATCTCGAAAGCCAATCTGGCCGCCGTCACGGCAGGCGCCGCGCCTATCCGCGCGCTGCTGGTCAACACGGGCAACGCGAATGCGGGCACGGGCGAATCGGGCCTGGCCGACGCGCAGGCCAGCTGCGCCGCGCTGGCCGAGCTGCTGGGCTGTGCGCCGCAGCAAATCCTGCCGTTTTCCACCGGCGTGATCCTGGAACCGCTGCCCGTGCAGCGCCTGGTCGCCGGCCTGCCGCAAGCCGTGGCCGCGCTCACTTCGGACAACTGGTTCTCGGCCGCCGAAGCCATCATGACCACCGACACGCAGCCGAAAGCCGGCTCGCGCACCGTCACCATCGGTGGCCATGCGGTCACCCTGACGGGCATCAGCAAGGGCGCCGGCATGATCAAGCCGAACATGGCCACCATGCTGGGTTTCCTTGCGTTTGACGCCACCGTGGCCCAGCCTGTGCTGGACCATCTGGTGAAACAGGCGGCAGACAAATCGTTCAACTGCATCACCATCGATGGCGACACCTCCACCAATGACTCGTTCATGCTGGTGGCCACCGGTGCCGGCAGCCTGGTGATCGATTCCATCGATACGCCGCACTATGCGGAACTGGCCGCTGCCGTGACCGAACTGTCGACTTTCCTGGCGCAAGCCATCGTGCGCGACGGCGAAGGCGCCACCAAATTCATGACGGTGACCGTGGAAGACGGCCGCAACGTGGAAGAATGCCGCAAGATCGCCTATTCCATCGCCCATTCGCCGCTGGTAAAAACGGCCTTTTTCGCCTCCGACCCGAACCTGGGCCGCATCCTGGCCGCCATCGGCTATGCCGGCGTGGACGACCTGGACGTGGGCCAGTTGAACCTGTACCTGGACGACGTATGGGTGGCCAAGAATGGCGGCCGCAACCCGGACTACCAGGAGCAGGATGGCCAGCGCGTGATGCAGCAAAGCGAGATCACCATCCGCGTCAAGCTGGCGCGCGGCGATGCCACGGCCACCGTGTGGACGTGCGACCTGTCGCATGACTACGTGTCGATCAACGCCGACTACCGCTCATGACCAGCCTCGATCAATTCCTGATCCGCGCCGAGGCCGTGCTGGCGCGGGTGGAAGCGATCCTGCCGCAGCCGACGCCCGCACCTGACTGGAACAGCTTTGCCTTCCGCTGGCGCCGGCGCCAGGGCGCGGCCAGTCATCTGCAGGCGGTAGCCCACGTGTCGAACATCGCGTTTGACGACTTGCACAATATCGGCACGCAAAAGGCGCAGATCGAGCAGAACACGCGCCAGTTCGTCGCCAGCCGTCCCGCCAACAACGTGCTGCTGACGGGCGCGCGCGGCACGGGCAAGTCCTCGCTGATCAAGGCCTGCCTGAACCAGTTTTCCGACCAGGGCCTGCGCCTGATCGAAGTCGACAAGGCGGACCTGGCCGACTTGCCCGACATCGTCGACCTGGTGGCGGCGCGTCCCGAACGCTTCATCATCTTTTGCGACGACCTGTCGTTCGAAGAGGGCGAAAGCGGCTACAAGGCGCTGAAAGTGGCGCTCGACGGCAGCATCGCCGCGCAATCGGACAATGTGCTGATCTATGCCACCTCGAACCGTCGTCACCTGATGCCGGAACGGATGTCGGACAACAGCAGCTACAAGACGGACGACGATGGCGATTTGCATCCGGGCGAGACGGTGGAAGAGAAAATCTCGCTGTCCGAGCGCTTCGGCCTGTGGCTGTCGTTCTACCCGTTCAAGCAGGATGATTACCTCGATATCGCGGCCCACTGGCTCGCCTCGTTCGGCTGCACGCCGGAGCAGATCGCGCAGGCGCGCGGCGATGCCCTGCGCTGGGCCTTGCAGCGCGGTTCCCGTTCAGGCCGGGTAGCGTGGCAATTTGCGCGCGACTACGCGGGAAGGTTGCCGCAATGAGCGAAGTGAACATCAAACCGGTGGACGTGGCCGTCGGCATCTTGATGAAGCCAAATGGCGACGTGTTGCTGGGCCAGCGCCCGGCCGGCAAGCCCTATGATGGCTATTGGGAATTTCCTGGCGGTAAAGTCGAACCGGGCGAGGCCATCCTCGACGCCTTGAAACGCGAGTTTGTCGAAGAGTTGGGACTGACTATCGACAGTGCCGAGGCCTGGTGCGGCGTCGAATATGTGTATCCACACGCCCATGTGCGCCTGCATTTCTATATCAGCCG
>NZ_LT607656.1:239933-260578 GCF_900095265.1 Janthinobacterium sp. UMAB-56
AAGGCGTGGTTGGCGTGGAACCTTTGCTGCCCGCCACCATTCCGCTGCTGGAATGGCTTGACGAGGTACGCCGGGACTCGCTGGCGCCGGCCTGATCTGGTGCCAGCGGGCAGCACCATGCTGCGTGCTGGCGCAAGCTTTCCTGTGACTTTCCTTGTATCGTGCGCGCTTTGCGCTACAGTGCTTGCATCAAGCACCGGGGGAGTCTCGCATGCCGCTGACACTGACCTTTAGCGATACCGATGAATTGCTGATCGCCGCGCTGCACAAGCGTGCCCGCGCGCATGGGCGCAGCATCGAAGAGGAGCACCGCGACATCCTGCGCAGCGCCTTGCGGCCGCTGCCGAAGCGCCCGCTCGACGATATTTTGCGCAACATGCCCGATGTGGGGCCTGCTACGGATTTCGAACACTGCTCCTGAGCTGACATGGGCGCCTACCTGGTCGATACGGATGTCATCGTTGCAGCGCGCAAGGGCGGTGCGGCGCCGGCAGGCGTGAGCGCCTTTTTCGAGCGGGTGCCGCCTGAGGCGCGCTATGTGCCGGTGCAAGGTATCGCGCAATTGCGCGCAGGCATACAGCGCAGCTGGCGGCGCGAAGCGGCGCTGGAAGCATTGGCGCTGGAAGCCTGGCTCGAAGCCGTGCTGGCAGAGTACGCGCCCCGCTTGCTGGAATTCGATCTCGATTGCGCGCTCGTGTGCGCGCGCCTGCATGCTCGCGGCTGCGGGCATGGCGTGGATGGACAGATTGCGGCGATGGGCATCGCCTATGGCTTGACGGTGGTCAGTGGCAGGCTCGACAGTTTCCTGGCGCAGGGGCTGTGCCTGGAAAATCCATTTCGCTGAGGACTACTGGGGTTTGTTGTCTTCGTCCGCCAGCGGATCTTCGAACGGGTCGGCGGCAGGGATCGTGTATTTTTCCTCGGCCCAGGCACCCAGGTCGATCTGCTTGCAGCGTTCCGAGCAGAAGGGGCGGAATTTGTTGGCTTCAGTCCATTCGACTTTGGCGGCACAGGTAGGGCAATTAACGACGGTCATGATGGGGCAAATAAGTAACAGTTAAAAATTACAGAGCGTGAGCTCGAACGGGACATCTTCTTCCATCGGCTTGGGTTTCAAGTCACCGCCCTGGGTGGTGAAGCGTACCCACAGCATATATTTGTTGGCGGAAATTTCCGGGATGGCGCCGCTGTTTTCATCCAGGCTCAGGCGCAGCATCTGGTATACCTTGCCTTGCAGCATTTGCTGATAGCTGCCGCCATTGGCGATCAGTTTAACGGGGCCGCCGGAATCGCGCAGCAGGCGCAATACCAGGGCCAGCGCATCGAACAGGGGCGCCAGCGGAGCGAACCAGGCGTGGATGTCGGTCAGGCGCTGTTCGGAGCTGCGTTTTTGCCAGGCAAAGTAGGATGGCAAGTCGAATTCGCAGGCGCCACCGGGGATGATGGTGCGGCCGCGGATGCTCATCAGCCATTCATTGTCGCGGATATTCTGGCCCGTCTTGCCCTGCGCCGCCACCAGGGCGCCGCTGACACTGTCGAGTTCACCGAGGATGGCATCGAGGGTTTCCGGTTCTACATTCGGATTGCTGCGGTAGCCCAGCAGACTCTGGCGCTGGCGCTCGAGTTCCTGCAGCAGGTCGGACTTCAGGTCGGCACGGCCGGCCACTTCGAGCATATCGAAAATAGTTGCCAAGGCAACATGGTGCTGCATTGCATGTTCTTGCTGGATGAAGAACTTGAATTTGTCGTACAGGTCTTCCAGCCGCAACAAGGTACGTATGCGTTCGTTGAAAGGGTATTCGTAGACAATCAAAATAATTCCCTTAAGTAAGGACCTGCAAACAATCCCGTGATTTTGAACCAAGCGTCGACAAATTACAAACGTTGCGGCCCGATTCCAGCCATTCTTTTTGAAAATGCCAGATATAACTCGTGCAACTGGGCAATCTGCGGTGCCAGGGCGGCCAAATCGCCATTGTTGTCGATCACATCGTCCGCCGCCGCCAGGCGCATGGCACGCGTGGCCTGCGTGGCCATGATGGCTTTGACTTGTTCTTCCGATAAGCCATTGCGCGCCATCACGCGCGACACTTGCAGACTTTCCAGGCAATCGATGACCAGTACGCGGTTGACTCTTTCCACCCATCCGCCGGACTCGACCAGCAGGGGCACGGCAAAGATCACGTAGCTGCCCGTCGCTTCGGCGGCCGCAGCGAGGGTGGCCTGGCGGATGCGCGGGTGCAGGATGGCTTCCAGCCTGGCCTTGGCGGCGGCGTCGGAAAACACCAGTTTGCGCATTTTTGTGCGGTCGAGGGCGCCGCGCGCATCGGCGTAGTCGGGACCGAATTGCGCCACCAGGGCTGGCATGGCGGCGCCATTCGCTGCCGTCAGGCTGTGGGCGATCTGGTCGGTATCGACGATGGTGGCGCCGCGTGCGGCGAACAGGTCGGCCACCGTGCTCTTGCCGCAACCGATGCCGCCGGTGAGTCCCACGCTGAAATAAGGGGCGTTTTGTATTTGCATGTATTTATCCATAGGGGCAGTGCTGCGCCGCTCAGCCGACCAGGCCCAGCGTAAGGCGCGACAGGGGCGTGCCATACAGCAGGGCGATCAGGCCTGCCGCCGCCAGGTAGGGGCCGAACGGTATTGGTTTGTCGCGCCCCCGCCTGGCGAAGACGATCAGGCTGATGCCGACCACGGCGCCGACCAGGGACGACAATAATATGATCGTCGGCAACATGGTCCAGCCCAGCCAGGCACCGAGCGCCGCCAGTAATTTGAAGTCACCATAGCCCATTCCCTCCTTGCCTGTCGCCAGCTTGAAGGCCCAGTACACTGCCCACAGGGCCAGGTAGCCGGCGGCCGCGCCGATGACGGCATCCTGCAGCTGCACGAAGGTGCCATTGATATTGACCAGCAGACCAGCCCACAGCAAGGGAAAGGTCAGGTCGTCGGGCAGCATTTGCGTATCGGCATCGATGAAGGTCATGGCGATCAGCAGCCATGCAAATACGAGCGTGGCCAGGCCCGTCCAGCCGCTGCCAAAATGCCAGATCAAGAGGGCCGACAGCGCGCCCGTCAGCAGTTCGACCAGCGGATAGCGCACGGCGATGGGCGCCTTGCAGGCGCTGCACTTGCCGCGCAGCAGCAGGTAACTGAGGACGGGAATGTTCTCCATGGCCGTGATGCGGTGGCCGCAAGCGGTGCAGTGCGAGTGCGGCAGCATCAGGTTGTAGCGGTCTGTGTGGGGCAAGGGCAAGCCGCTTTCTTCCGCCACATAATTATCGGATTCGCGCTGCATCATTTTCGGCACGCGGTGGATCACCACGTTGAGGAAGCTGCCGACGATCAGGCCGAACAGGGCGGCGACGAGGGCGACGGGCAGATTGCCGGGCGCGGCGAACAGCAGGGTATCTTGCAGCATGGTGGATTTGTCAGAGGTGATGATGTTGCCGCGCAAACATTGCCTGGCACTGCCGCAGTGTAAAACATCTGCCAGCGCATGGGGGCGTTTTGCGCAGGCTGCGCAGTCAAATCACGGCGCCCAGCTTGAAAATCGGCAGATACAAGGCGATCACGAGGGAACCGACCAGCACGCCCAGCACCACCATCAGCGCCGGTTCCAGCAGGGCCGAGAGGGTGGCCACTGTGGCGTCGATGTCCGCCTCGATGATGTCGGCCGCGCGCGACAGCATGGCGTCGAGCGCGCCCGCTTCCTCGCCGATCAGGGCCAGTTGCGTCAGCAGCGGGGGAAATACGCCGCTGTGCTCCATGGCAACGGCCAGGCTGCCGCCGGCGCGGATTTCACGCTCGATGCGCGCCGTCGCCTCCTGGTACAGCGCGTGGCCGGAGGCGGCGCCCACCAGGCCGAGCGAGTCGAGCAGCGGCACGCCGGCGGCGAACATGGCGGCCAGGGTGCGCGTCCAGCGGGCGATCGCTGTCTTGCGCAGGAGTGGACCGAACACGGGCAGGCGCAGCGCCTGCACTTGTGTGTTCCGACGCAAGGCGGGCCAGCGGCGCCAGGCCAGGTACGACAACAGCCAGGCCAGCAGCAGTGCCGCCAGCACGGCCAGCCAGTAGCGCACGAGAAAGGCAGACAGGCCCATGACGAGCAGGGTGGGCAGTGGCAAGGGCGCGCCGAAGCTGTCGAAGACCTGGCGGAAAGCGGGCACGACGACGCTCATGATGATGGCCGTGACGACGATGGCGACGAGCACGATGGCCAGCGGATACATCAGCGCGCCGCGTACCTGTCGCCGCAGAGCAATGGCTTTTTCCTGGTGCGTGGCCAGGCGCGCCAGCAAATCCTGCACGATGCCGGCCTGTTCGCCTGCCGCCAGCAGATTGCAATACAGCTCGTCAAACAGCAGTGGGAACTGGCGGAATGCCTGCTGCAGGCTGCTACCCGCTTCGATGTCGTGGCGCAAGTCGTGCATCAGCTCGGTGATCGCGGGTTTTGCGTGGCCCTTGCCGGCGATATCGAAGGCGTGCAGCAGCGGCACGCCGGCCGCCATCATGGTCGACAGCTGGCGCGTAAACAGCGCGATATCCTTGCGCGTGATGGCCTTGCCGGGAGCGGTGCGCGCTGCCTGCACCCGGGTGGCCAGGATGCCCAGGCGTCTTAGCGCCGCCTTGGCAGCGCTGGCGTCGGCAGCGCGCAAGACGCCATCGACCGCCTTGCCATGGCGGTCCGTGCCCTTCCATGCAAAGCGCCGTTCGGCCGCCATGTGCACCTCCTGCCGTCACGGTAGCAGCGTCAGGCAAAAGCACCAGCGGCGCTGGCGGCAAGCTTGATGTGGCTCAGCCTTTTGTGGTTTGCACTTCCGTCTGCACCACGGCCTGGGCCTTCACGTCGGCCGCATCTTCCTCGTCGCTGTCCGTGCCCCTGCTGATGCTTTCGCCATCGTCGCGGCGCAAGGTCCAGAAAGTCAGCGAGGACAGCACCGTCAGTGCCGCCAGGGTGAGGAAGGCGTGGTGCAGGGCCGTGCTGAGCATGGCGCGGTCCGACTGCGGCATGTCGCCCAGGTACCAGCCCGTGATCAGCGAACCGAAGGCCAGTCCAAAGCTCATCGACAGTTGCTGCATCGAACTGGCGATAGTGCTGGCCATGCTGGAGTCGGTCTTGTCGACATCGGCATACGCGATGGTGTTCATGCTGGAAAATTGCAGCGAATTGAAAAAGCCCATGCACAGGCTGATGGCGACGATCACGTACAGGGGCGTGCCCACGCCCACCTGCGAAAACATGGCGATGGTGATACCGATCAGCACAGTGTTGACGATCAGTACCTGGCGGTAGCCGAAGCGGGCCAGCACGCGCGCGGAAATGAATTTCATGCCCATGGCGGCGGCGGCCGACGGCATCATCAGCAAGCCCGATTGCCAGGCGGGCAAGCCCAGGCCCAGCTGGTATAGCAGCGGCAACAGGAAAGGCAGGCCGCCCACGCCCAGGCGTGTAACGAAGCCGCCCACCACGGAAACGCGGAAGGTGCGGATCTTGAACAGGGTCAGGCGCAGCAGCGGGTGCAGCACTTCGCTCGAATGCCAGGCATACGCGGCCAGCAGGCTGATGGAAATGAACAGCAGCACGGCCGCCGAGGTGGGGTCGATCTTGTGCTCGCCAAAGATTTCCAGCAGCCACGATAGCAGCGCGATGCCCGTGCCAAACAGCACCAGGCCGATCAGGTCCAGCGGACGGGGCTTGTCGCCATAATAATCGGGCATGTAGCGGTGCGCCAGGTACAGCGCGACCAGGCCGACGGGCACGTTGACGAAGAAGATCTCGCGCCAGGACAGCCAGTGCACGATCAGTCCACCCACGGTAGGTCCCAGCAGCGGGCCGATCAGGGCGGGGATGATGACGAAATTCATGGCCGCCAGTAGTTGCGATTTGGGAAAGGTGCGGATGATGGTGAGCCGGCCTACCGGCATCATCATGGCCGCGCCCACCCCTTGCAGCAGGCGCGCGGCCACCAGCATGGGCGCATTCACGGACAGTCCGCACAGGATGGAGGCGATGGTAAAGATGGCGACGGCAGCGGAAAACACGCGCCGCGTGCCGAAGCGGTCGGCCATCCAGCCGCTGATGGGAATGCACACAGCCAGGCTCAGGATGTAGCTGGTGACGACGGCCTTCAGGCTCAGCGGCGTCACATTCAGGCTGGCGGCCATGGCGGGGATGGCGGTGTTGACGATGGTGGAGTCGAGTTGCTCCATGAACAGGGCGGTGGCGACCACCCAGGGTAGGTAGCTTTTAATCGGGGAACTGGTCATGGGTGAGCCTGAGGAGGAGAAACGGAGCCGACAGTACGATGAATTGTCACATAAATGGCGCCGGCGTGCCGCCCGCGCCCTCCATTCTGACAGCGTGCCGGGGGCAGCGTCCATGGAACATTTGTTCCATGGCAATAGATTGCGGGCAAGGCTAGCATGTGTTTTCTGGCAGCGCCGGCCTCCTCTTTCCCTGAAAGTCACACTACATGAAAAATGCACTTACTTACCTTGTCCTGGGCGCGGCCCTGTCCGCATGCGGTGGCGGCAGTGATGGCGGCACGCCGGAAGCACCCGTCGCGCCGCCCGTCGTAGTCACGCCTCCCGTCGTTCCCGCCGACAGCGTGACGCTGGCATCGGAAGCCGTGGCCAAGGCGGCCGGCCTGAACCTCATTGCCGGCGCCAGCAGCGATGAAAGCGTGTATGACGTGGCCGCCGATATTGGCGACACCTGGCGCATCACGTTTGACAGCGTCAAGAAAACCTATGCCATCCGTGTTCTGTCGACGCAGTTCGGCTTGAGCGACCGCAGCGGTACGTTCAGCGCTACTACCACCGGCAATCTCACCACCTACACGGCAACGGATTTCAGCGTCACCGTCGATGCACGCACGCGTCTTCTGTCGGGCAATATCAAGCTGGGAAGCATGGTCTCGACCGTCAGCGGTAGCGGCTATGCGGTGGGTGACGTGGCCAAGCTGGCCGGTAACTATATTTTCCTGGGTGCGATGCGCAATGCATCGAACGGCGCTGACCGCTTCAATCCGAAAGGCAGTCTCAAGATCGCAGCCGACGGAGCGGCCCAACTGTGCAATGGCGGCGTTTTCAACGCGCAAGGCGTGTGCTCTGCAGTATCGCCGCAGCTGGAAGCGGAAAACGCCAGCCTGACCCTGGTCAAGGATGCGAAGAGCGGCTTGCTCGTCGCCCGCCAGGGTGGCCAGGACTTCGGCATCGTGCATGTGCACGCCGGGGACCGGGGGCTGGCGCTGTTCATCGACCGCTATAGCCGTAACCAGGAAAACGTCCTGCGCGTAGGTACCATCGTGGCCGCCAAACAACAGAAGATCGGCACCGAAATCGCCGGCAGTTACGCCTGCGCGGCGTCGGGCATCAGTGCCAAGATCGAGCTTGCCGGCAGCACCGCCACCCTGACGAATAACACGACCGGTAAGATGCATGCGGAAACCATCACCGTCAACAAGCTGGGCCTGGGTGCGCAGGCCGTCGATTTCGATGGCATCGCCGTCTTCAAAGACCCCGCCGACGTGCCGGCCGACTATTCGATGTTCATGCCCGTGTCATCGAGCATGGCGGTCGAGTTTTCGACTGACCGCTCGTACATGGGCATGTGCCTGAAAAAATAGTCGCTAGCGTTTGAGGTGATCCAGGGCGGCCAGCAGCGGCAGAGCCGCATCGGCGATGCGCTCCAGGCTGGCTTCGCGCAGGGCGGCGGTATCCACCGTGTGGCCGGAGTCCAGCCCGGCCCAGCGCAGCAGCGCTGAACACGCGGCGGGCGTGTCGAACATGCCGTGCAAATAGCTGCCGAGGATTTGTCCGTCGTCCGACACCGCCCCTTCCGCGCGCCCATCGATGACAAAAGCCGGCTGCGCCAGCGCCGCGCCATGCGAGACGCCCATGTGGATTTCATAGCCTGCCACGGGCGCATCGCCTGCGCCAGCGAACGCGCAGTGGCCGCGCACCTGTTCCAGCCGCTTGTCGCTGGTCAGCTCCGTCACCATGTCCAACAATCCCAGTGCTGCGGAGTCTCCTACCGCACCTTCCACTCCCAGCGGGTCGTGTACGGATTGCCCCAGCATCTGGAAGCCGCCGCATATGCCGATTACCTTGCCGCCATAGCGCAGGTGCTTCGCCAGGTAGGCGGGCCAGCCCTGCTGCTGCAGCCAGGCCAGGTCGCCGCGCGTGTTTTTACTGCCGGGCAGGATCACCAGGTCGGCCGGTGGGATGGGTTGTCCCTGCTGGATGAATTGCAGGTCGATGTCGGGGTGGGCGCGCAGCGCGTCGACATCCGTGTGGTTGCTGATGCGCGGCAGTTGCGGCACCACCACCTTGAAGGCGCCACGTTCGGCCTGCATGGCTTCGACAGCATCTTCCGCATCGAGGAACAGGCCTTGCAGATAGGGCAGCACGGCCAGCACGGGCTTGCCCGTCTGCTGTTCCAGCCAGTCGATGCCGGGTTGAAGCAGGGATATGTCGCCACGAAAGCGGTTGATGACAAAGCCGAGGATGCGCGCCCGTTCGCTTTCGGACAGGCAGGCCAGGGTGCCGATGATGTGGGCGAAGACGCCGCCCCGGTCGATGTCGGCCACCAGGATCACGGGGCAGTCGACGGCTTCGGCAAAGCCCATGTTGGCGATGTCGCGCGCGCGCAGGTTGACTTCGGCGGGGCTGCCCGCACCTTCGACGATGACGGCGGCGTATTGCTGGCGCAAGCGCGCGTACGATTCGAGCACGGCCCCCATGGCGACGGTCTTGTATTGCTGGTAGTCGCGCGCATCCATCTCGGCGCGCACCTTGCCGTGGATGATCACCTGCGCGCCCGTGTTTGACGAAGGCTTCAGCAGCACCGGGTTCATGTCCGTGTGCGGCGCGATACCGCAGGCCAGCGCCTGCAAGGCTTGCGCGCGGCCGATCTCGCCGCCGTCGCTCGTCACCGCGCTATTCAAGGCCATGTTTTGCGGCTTGAACGGCGCCACCGTCACGCCACGGCGCTTCAACAAGCGACATAGGGCTGCAACGATGGTGCTCTTGCCCGCGTCGGACGTCGTGCCTTGCACCATCAGGGCGGGGAAGGGGCTATTCATGGCTGGTGCTCCTGCCACTGCGCGATGATGTCGCTAATCTGGCGCAAGCCTTCCGTGATGGCGGCCGGACCGGGTGAAAGAATGTCGGGCGACTTGATCTCGAACAGCATGTCATTGCGTACGGCGGGAATCGCATCCCAGCCCGGGCGTGCCGCCAGCTGCGCCGGCTGGAACTTCTTGCCGCACCAGCTGGCGATGATGATGTCGGGCGCGCGCCGCACCACGGAGCAAGGATCGGCGATGATGCGCTCTTTCGCGCCCGGCTGCGCGGACAATGCCGGGAAGGCGTCCGTGCCGCCGGCGATGTCGATCAGTTCTGCGGCCCAGCCGATGCCGCTCATCAGGGGATCGTTCCACTCTTCAAAGTAAATCACGGGCTTGCGCGTCCAGGCTGCGGCGCGGGTCCGGGCGGCGGCGATGTCAGCGCGCAGGCTAGCGATCAGTGTACGGCCCGTTTCCTCGCGCTGTACCAGCGCAGCCAGCACGCCGATCATGCGCAAGATACCGTCCACCGTGCGTTGGTTGAACTGGTGCACTTCGATGCCAGCCTTGACCAGGTCGCGGCAGATGTCTGCCTGCATATCGCAAAAGCCGATCACGAGGTCGGGCTGGACGGCCAGGATGCGTTCCAGGTTCGACGAGGAAAAGCCGCTGATCTTGGTTTTTTCCTCGCGCGCCCGTGTTGGACGCACGGTGAAGCCGGAGATGCCCGCGATGACGTCTTGCGCGCCCAGCGCGTACAGCGTCTCGACGGCTTCCGTCGACAGGCAGGCAATGCGCTGGTAGTGACTCATGGCGCGGCCTTGGCTGCGGGAGCGCTGCGGCGCTGGCGTGCCGCTTCCAGCTGCTCGCACATGGCGGCCGTGCCTTCGATCATGCGCGGGCCGGCGCGGTTCAGCAGGTCGCCATTCAGGCGGAACAGATTATTGCGGCGCACGGCCGTCATCGACGGGAAGGCGCGCCACATAGCCAGGCCACCTTCGCTGCGCGGGTCGCTTTTTTCGCTGGTGCCGAAGATGACTTCCGGATCTTCCTGCAGCACGCCTTCCGGCGTGACGACGGGCGCCACGACCTTCATCGCGGCAAACACGTTCAGGCCACCGCACAGGCGCATGGAGTCGCTGATGATGCTCGCGCCGCTCAAGGTGTACAAGGGTTTATCCCACACCTGGTAAAACACGCGCACGGGCGGGCGCTGCGCGTACTGCGCCGTCAAGCTGGCCAGTCTGGCGCGTAGCCGGGCGGCGGCTGGTTGCGCGGTTTTTTCCGTGCCCATCAGCTGGCCCAGGCGCTCCATGCTGTCGGGGATGTCGGCCAGTTTGCGTGGCTCGCTGTGATAGATGGGCACCTTCAACTGGCGCAGCATGGCGATCTGGCGCTCGGCGCTGCCATGCATCCACACGACGATCAGGTCCGGCTTCAGGGCGATGATGCGCTCCATGTCGTACTGGCGGTTGTCGCCCACTTGCGTGATCTTCTTTGCCGCTTCCGGATAGTCGCTATAGCTGACGACACCGGCGATTTTATCGCCGCCACCGGCTGCGAACAGCAGTTCCGTGACATGCGGTGCCAGCGCCAGGATGCGCTGCGCCGGTCTTTCCACGGTGACGGTATTGCCGTCGTCGTCGCGCACGGTGATGGCGGCATGCGCCTGCAAGGAGATCAATCCTGCCAGCAGCAGTGTGGTTTTCAAGTGCTTCATAGGTGCTTCCATGCGGTGAGGGCCTGCTGCAGGCGCAGCCAGGCAGGTTCGTCGGGGGGCAGGCCCAGGCGGATGCCATGGGCCGCGTGGCGGAACAGGCGCACCCAGATGCCCGATACTGCCATGTGCTGCCGGAAGGCGGCGGCACGTTCTTCCGGCCACCACTGGAATAGCGCCGTGCCGTTGCTGGCGATGCGGTGCGCTGCCAATAGCTGGCGCAGGCGGGCGCCTTCGTCGCGCAGGCGCTCGCGCATCGCTCCTTGCCAGTGCGTGTCGTTCAAGGCGGCCAGCGCCACTTGTTGCGCCGGGCCGCTGACGGTCCACGGGCCCAACATGTCGGCCAGCCGGGCCAGCAGCGCGGGATGGGCGGCGACAAAGCCCAGGCGCAATCCCGCCAGGCCAAAGAATTTGCCGACGGAGCGCAGCACGATCAATCCTGGCTGCGTTGTGTGCGGAGCGAGGCTGGCGTGTGTTTCCGTGTCGCCAAATGCTTCATCGACCACCACCCAGCCGCCGCGCGCTGCCAGCTTGCCGGCCCACTCCAGCAATACCTCGGGGGCGATGCGCTCGCCCGTGGGGTTGTTCGGATTGCAGATGACCAGCACGTCGCAGTGGTCCACGGCAGCGGCCAGCTGTGCATACGGCACTTGGCGCAGTGCGTGGCCGTGCTGGCCCCAGTGGTGCGCGTGTTCCGCGTAGGACGGTGCCGCCACTGTCACGCGCGAGGCTGCGCGCAGCCGGGGCAGGGCCTGGATGGCGGCCTGCGTGCCAGCCACGGGCAGCATGGCTGGCGCACCGTAATACGCGCAGGCGGCGGCCACCAGCGCGGGATCGGCTTCCGGCAGCCGGTGCCAGGCGTTGGCGTCTGGTGCTGGCGCTGCATACCAGTGCGGGTTGATGCCGGTCGACAGGTCGATCCAGTCGGCGATGGGTCTGCCGTATTCGCGCGCCGCGTCGCGCAGGTTGCCGCCATGTTCAAGCAAGGTATGTCCCTCTCAGATAGTACAGCCCGGCCAGCAGCGCCACCCAGATCAGCCACAGCACGGCCGTTTCGGCCACCAGGCGCCAGGCGCGGTCGATATCGCGCGCTTCGGCGGGACGGCCGGCGCCCAGCGGCGGGCGGCGCTCCAGTTCACCGTCGTAGATGGCGTCGCCACCGAGGGCCAGGCCCAGGGCACCGGCGCCGCTGGCCATCACGGGCCCCGCGTTCGGGCTGCCCCAGCTCGGGGCCTGGCTGCGCCAGCAGTGCCAGGCGCGCCTTTTGTCCGCCATGCTCTTGCCCAGCAAGACATAGGACAGGGCCGTCAGGCGCGCCGGCAGGTAATTGAGGACGTCGTCGATGCGCGCGGCGCAGCAGCCGAACCAGTCATAGCGTGCGTTGCGGTAACCCCACATGGCATCGAGGGTATTGGCCAGCCTGAATAGCACGGCGCCGGGGCCGCCCGCCACGGCAAACCAGAACAGGGTGCCAAAGACGGCGTCATTGCCGTTTTCCAGCAAAGACTCGGTGCTGGCCTTGGCCAGGCTGGCCGCATCCGCGTTGGCCGTGTCGCGGCTGACGATGCGCGCCGTCAGCAGGCGCGCGTTGTCCAGGTCATTCATGGCCAGGGCATCGGCGATCGGCTGGTTATGGTCGCGCAGGCTGCGCAAGCCCAGGGACAGGTACAGCAGGAAGACATGCAATGTGGCGCCGGCCAGGCCGCACAGCCAGTAGGCGGCATAGCTGAGAGGCAGTACGGCCAGCGACCATGCGACGGCGCCGCGCAGGAAGCGTCTGCGGCCACGGTTCAGCAGGCGTTCCAGCATGCTGGCGAGGCGGCCAAAGCCCACCAGTGGGTGCCAGCGGCGCGTCTCGCCCAGGATCAGGTCGAGCAGTACGCCAGCCGTCATCAAGGCGGCCAGCATGGGCAGCGACAAGCCGCTCAGCATGGGCCGCCTTTCAGGTATAGCGGCAGGCCGGCCGCGACAAAAACGGCCCGGTCGCAACTGGCCGCCACGGCCTGGTTCAGGCGGCCTGCTTCATCGGTGAAGCAGCGCGAGATGGCGCCGTAGGGTACGATGCCCATGCCTACTTCGTTCGATACCAGCACGAGGTCGCAGCCGGTTTCTTCCACTTCGTCCAGAGCGTACAGCAGGTGCGCGCGCTCGCTGTGGAACAGTTCGGGCAGGGCGATGTCGCCCACGTCGGGATAGGTCTCGCCGCTGGAAAACATCAGATTCGTCAGCCACAGGGTCAGGCAGTCGACCAGCAGCAGGCGGCCGGGGCGCGCCTGCTGCAGGAGGGCGTCGCCGAGGCGCAGCGGTTCTTCCAGGGTGGCCCATTCTGCCGGGCGCTGTACTCGGTGATGCGCGATGCGCGTGGCCATTTCGCCGTCGCCCGCCTGCGCGGTGGCGATGTAGACGACTTCCTTGCCGGACTCGCGGGCCAGCATTTCCGCATAGGCGCTCTTGCCGGATCGGGCGCCGCCAAAGACCAGGGTGCGCGTCATGACGCTGTTACCACTCGGTGCCGATTTGTGCACCGATGCCGGCCGCATACGCATGCTTGACGACGGCCATTTCGGTGACGGTATCGGCGATGGCGATCAATTCGTCCGGTGCGCCACGGCCCGTGATGACCACGTGCTGCATGGCCGGGCGTTCCAGCAGGTCGGCGATGACTTTATGCACGTCGAGGTAGTTGTACTTGAGGGCGATATTGAGTTCATCGAACAGCACCAGGCCGTAGCTGGGATCGGCCAGGAAGGTCTTCGCCTGCTCCCATGCCAGTTCAGCCTTTTCGATGTCGCGCTCGCGGTTCTGCGTTTCCCAGGTATAGCCTTCGCCCATCGCGTGAAAACTGATTTCGTCGGGGAAGCGGCGCAGGAATTTCTCTTCGCCCGTCGACATGGCGCCCTTGATGAACTGCACCACGCCCACTTTCATGCCGTGGCCCATGGCGCGGATGGCCATGCCGAAACCGCTCGAACTCTTGCCCTTGCCATTGCCCGTGTTGACGATGATGATGCCGATTTCCTTGTCGGCCTTGGCGATGGCCGCATCGATGATGGCCTTCTTGCGCTCCATGCGCACGCGGTGGCGTTCGTTTATAGCTGCGGTATTGGCTGCGGTGTCCGCATCGATTGTCTTGCTATTGCTCATGTCTGATCCTCTTTCGGTATGAATATCTTGCGTTTGCCATGATCGATGATCTCGATAGGATGGCCCAGGTAGTCGCCCAGGGTGGAAGCCTGCATTACCTCGGCCACGGGACCGGCCAGCCAGCCGCCGTCGCCCATCAGCAGCAGCGCATGGGTCGAGACGCTGTGCGCCAGGTTCAGGTCATGCCCCACCATCACCACGGTTTTGTTCTGTTCGCGGCACAGCTTTGACAGCAGGCCCATGACGCTGACCTGGTGCGCCAGGTCCAGCGCGTTGGCCGGTTCGTCCAGCAGGAGCAAGGGCGTGTCCTGCGCCAGCATGGCGGCGATGGCCACGCGCTGGCGTTCGCCGCCGGACAGGCTGCGCACATCGCGTTCGACCAGGTGCTCCACTTCCATCGAGGCAAGCGCCGCCAGGGCGATGCGCTGGTCGTCGCTGCCTTCCCAGTAATGGTTGTCGTGATACGGATGGCGCGCCGACAGCACCGTTTCGATGACGCGGTACGAGAATGCATCGTGGCGCGCCTGCGCCAGGAAGGCCCGTTCGCGTGCCAGTTCTTCGATTGGCCAGTCGATCAGGGCGCGGCCCTGTATCGTCACGTGGCCCGCATCCGGTTCGCGCAAGCCGGCCAGCACGCGCAGCAGAGTGCTCTTGCCCGCGCCATTGCGGCCGATGACGCTCCAGCATTCGCCATCCCTGATGTGCCAGATGAGGTTTTCCACGAGGGAGCGCGTGCCTGCTTTCAGGCCGAGTTGGTAAGTACGTATCATGTGCGGCGTAATCGGTGCAGTTGGTACAGGAAGACGGGCGCGCCTATCATGGCCGTGACCACGCCGACAGGCAATTGCAAGGGCGCCAGCACGGTGCGCGCCAGGGTATCGGCCAGCACGAGGAAGGTGCCGCCGGCCAGCGCCGCGGCTGGTATCAACAGGCGGTGATCGGGACCGCAGGCGAAACGCAGCGCATGTGGCACGATCAGGCCGACAAAACCCACGCTGCCGGCGCTGGTGACGGCGCTGGCCGTGAGCAGGCCGGAACAGAAGAACAGCCCCTTGCGCAGGGCGCCCACGCGTACGCCCAGGGTGCTGGCCGCTTCCGCGTGCAGCGCCATGACGTTTAGCGAGCGCGCGCAGCGCAGCGCAAAGACCAGGGCGCCGGCCAGGACCAGCCAGGGCATCAGCCGCGCGGGTGCGCCAGACAGGTCGCCGATCATCCAGAACACCATGCTGCGCAAGCGGCTTTCCGGCGCAATCGAGAGCATCAGGGTGACGATGGCCATGCAGGCAGATGCCAGGATCACGCCTGTCAGCAGCAAGAGCGAGGCGCCGCCTTCGGCCGCCGTGCCGCCGCGCAGGTCGCGCCGGGCAAAGAAGTACAGCAGCATGGACACGCCGACGGCGCCGGCAAAGGCGGCCGCGTCGACCACCCACAGCGCGCACATGAACAGCAGCGCGGCCAGCGCGCCTACGGAGGCGCCAGCGGAAATACCCAGCACATACGGGTCAGCCAGGGGATTGCGCAGCAGCGCCTGCATCATGACGCCGGCCAAGGAGAGCGCCGCGCCGGTGACAAACGCGGTCAGCGCGCGGCCCAGGCGCAGGTCGAGCAGGGTGGCGGCGAGGGTATCGGTCTTGCCTTGCAATACATGGAAGAGGGCGGACGGCAGGTCGGCGAGCGGAATCGCGATCGAACCGATCATGCCGGAGAAAATCAGGCTGGCAATTGCGCACACGATCAGCACCGTGAGGATCAAGGTGGCGCGGTGGCGCATGTTGCGGAAAAATGGGTGCATGTACTGCCTTAAAAACGGGGACTGCAGAACTGCATCTGCGGGCGACGGCGGCATGCCATCGCCCGCAGCTTACATCATTACTTCATGGTTATTTCATGCCGTAGCGTACGCCAACGAAGACTTTCGAGCCTGGCGTGGCATAGAAACGGGCCAGTTCGTAGTTCTTGTTGGCGATGTTGTTCCAGCGGGCCAGCACCGACCACTCAGGAGCAAACTGGTAGGTGGCGTACAGATTGACCAGGCCATAGCCGCCCAGGATGTTCTTGTTGGCGGCATCGTCGTAGCGTTTGCCCGACAGCTGCCATTCGGCGCCCGAGGTCAGCGCGCCCAGCGTGTAGTCAACGGCGACATTGGCGTGCTGCTTGGCACGACGCTGCAGCTGCTTGTCCTTGGTTTCATCGCGTGGGTCCTGCAGGTCGATATTGCCACTGACATTGAAGGCGCCGAACTTGCGGCTGGCCGCCAGAGTCACGCCTTCGAGCAGGGCTTTGTTGACGTTGTAGGCGCAACCATAGCTGCCGTTGAACAGCGGGTCCGGGCATGGCGTGGTATTGACCAGCAGGTCGGTGACCTTGTTATGGTAGTAGGTCGCGCTGGCTTGCGATACGCCGTCGTTGTAGTGCAGGCCGATTTCCGCGTTGCGGCCCGTTTCCGGCTTGTTCGATGCCAGGCCATACCCCGGGTAGTACAGTTCATTGAAGGTCGGTGCGCGGAAGCTGGTGCCGTAGCTGGCGTTGGCGCGCAGCGCATTACTGATGCGGTAGCCATAGGCGATGCTGCCCGTGTTGTGCGAGCCGAATGCCGAGTTGTCGTCGCGGCGGCCGCTGATATTGAACAGGTGCGCGCCGCGTACCATGTTGTATGCCGCTGCATAGGACTTGGTATTGCGTGCGCCCGTTACTTCCGGCGTGCTGCTCGACATGACATCTTCATCGCGGTAGCTGGCCAGCAATTGCAGGTTGTCGCGGCCGATGCGGATGTCGTTTTGCCAGGTGATGTCGGTCTGCTTGGTGTCGATCTGGCTTTTGCCATACGATGCCGCACTGCTGTCATCGCCCGACTTGTCGCGCGCTTCCGCGTAGCGCAGTTCGCTGGTCCAGTTTGGCAGGAATTCATTCTTGGTGAAGACGGAGACGTTTTGCAGCTTCTGGTTGCTGCGTGCATCGTAGCCCGGGCCGGCGTCGTACTGGGATTTCAGTTCGCTATTCAGGAACACCAGGCCAACTTCATGGCCCTTGGCCATCTGGTAGCCGAACTGGCCGCTGACGTTTTCCTTGTCGTAGCCGTCCTTGTCCGGGTTGTAGGTGAACGAGGAGGCGCCCAGCTTGGAGGCGGAGAAACCATCCGATTTTTCCTTGCCTGCCGCCAGCGCGTAGCTGAAGCTGTTCACGCCGCCCGTCGAACCGGCAACGCTGGCTTCCGCCTGACGCGTGTTGTTGCTGCCGTAACCGGCGAAAGCAGAGAAGCGCGTGGCGCCGTCGCCTTTCTTGGTGAAGATCTGGATCACGCCGCCGATGGCATCGGCGCCATACATGGTGCTCAGCGGACCGTAGACGATTTCAACGTGGTCGATGCTCGACAGGGGCAGGGCGCTCCAGTTGGCCGTGCCCAGGGTAGACGAGCCGATGCGCACGCCATCGACCAGTACGATATTCTGGTTGCTGTTCGCGCCGCGGATGAACACGCTGGCCGAGGTGCCTGCGCCGCCATTGCGGGTCACTTCGATACCGCGCTGTTTTTGCAGCAGGTCGATCAGCGTACCGGCGCCTGAGCGCGCGATGTCTTCCGAGCTGATGGTCTGCGTATCGCTCAATACTTCGCTCAGGTGCTGAGGGTAGCGGCTGGCGGTGACGATGACTGGATCGAAGGTATCTGGCGTGGCTTGAGCGAAAGCGGCAGGCGCGGCAATGGCTAGCGCAAGCGACGTGAGCGCCGCGTGGCGGGAAACAGCATGGGTCATGATAATTTTCAGTAAGTAATATGCAACCAGCCGACGTCCCCGTAGGCCAGATTGAACAGAAGTGGGAACTGACAATGACGATCGAAGATGGCCACAGGGGCCATTCGGATCGCGAACATCCCCGTTCGCACACTTCCACCTGTCCTGGCCGGTATCCGGGCTGGCAAGTACGGCTATCCCACCTTCCCATGCTCGATGATTGCAAGCACAGTGGTTGTCAGGGATAGCTCGTCGCCCGCCTCCTGTCGGGAGGGACGACACTTGCTTACCGTTGCGGGGGCAGCACACGTTCGCCGCAGTTGCGGCATCGTGTTTCCCGTTTAACTGCGCTCATGGACATGAGCGCGAGCACCAAAACCCGGTCATTATACGTGCAGCGGGCGTGGACTCAAATGCCCGGCTGGACGATTCGCTATCAGAAATCGATGACGACCGTCGCACCGTAGGCGATTTTATGAGCGCAATGGGCGGCCAGCACGGCCGTTTCTTCCAATGGCAGCCGGGCTTGCAGCGCCGACAGCAGGCGGATGGTGCCCGCATGGCAGATGATGATGGCTGTTTCGTGTTGTTCGCGCAACAGATCGCCTAAAAATGCATCCACGCGGGCGGCCATCGCCAGCACATTCTCACCGCCGCCGGGGCGGTACCAGGCCAGGTCGGCCGCCCAGGCATCGATGTCTGCGCGCGCGATCGCGTGCCATGGCTGCATTTCCCATGTGCCGAAATCCATCTCCGCCAGCCGCTCGTCGAAGCGCAAGTCGCTGGAAGGCAAGTCTTGCGCCAATGCTGACGCCAGGTCGGCGCAGCGGCGCAGGGGGCTGGCAAAGAGTGGCACGTCGACCGGCAGGGAGGCTTGCAGGCTGGCACGCACTTTCGCCATTTCATGCGGCGCCACCGCCACGTCGCTGCCGCCGTAGCAGGTGCCGCTGGTTACCTGCGGCGTGGGGTGGCGGACGAGGATCAGGCGCATGGGCTCAATGAAAGTGCATCGGAGGCTGGAAGCTGGAGAGAATGGCCAGGTAAATCGCCACTTCCGCCACTTGCTGTACGGCACCCAGGCAGTCGCCTGTGTAGCCTTGCAGGCGGTGCTGGCACTTTCGGCCCAGCCAGAATGCGCTGCCTGCGGCCGCCATGATGGCAAGGACCAGCGCCGCCCAGTCAAGTATTCCCAGTACGCCGCAGGCGATGGCGGGTAACAGGGCGCAGACGGCGGCGATAAAGAATTCTGCCGTAGTCATCTCCTGCGCCATCGGCTTGGCCTTGCCTTCATCGCGCGCATAGTCCATGAGCCAGATCAGCGAGACGGCTGCCAGGCGCGAGAGCGGATGGGCGACGAATAAGGTCGTCACTAATGCGGCGGGCGGCAGCGAAGCGAGTGCCGCGCATTTGATGGCCAGCAGGCAGACAATACCGATGGCGCCATACGCGCCGATGCGCGAATCCTTCATGATTTCCAGCACCCGCTCGCGCGTCAGTCCACCGCCAAAGCCGTCGCACATGTCGGCGAAGCCGTCTTCATGAAAGGCGCCCGTCAGATAAATGCCGGCGGCGACGGCCAGCAGCACGGCCATCGTCGAAGGCAGGAGCCAGCTGGCCAGCAGATACACTGCGCCACTAGTGGCTGCTACCACCACGCCGACCAGCGGAAAGTAGCGCGAGGCGTGCTGTAGCCAGTCCGGCGCGAAACCCACCCAGCGGGGGATGGGCAGGCGCGTGAAGAACTGCAGCGCAATGAAGAAGAGGCGGCACTGATGGAGCGCTGCGGAAACGGGGTTGGCCATGGTCTTAGTCTGGCGTGGACTTTTCGCTGACCTGGGCCGAGGCGAAGGTGGCCATCTCGCGCATGAAATTGACGGCCGCGTGCAGCAGCGGCAAGGCCAGTGCCGAACCCGTGCCTTCACCTAAGCGCAAATCGAGTTGCAGCAGTGGACGCGCTCCCAGGCTGGCCAGCAGCTGGCGGTGGCCGTTCTCATCGGAGCAGTGCGAAAACACGCAATAATCGAGGATGGCCGGCTGCAGACGGGCCGCCACCAGCAGGGCGCTGCTGACGATGAAGCCGTCGATCAGCAAAATCATGCGCCGTTCGGCGGCTTTGAGCATGGCGCCAGTCATCATGGCGATCTCGAAACCGCCAAAGGTGGCCAGCACCTCGAGTGGATCTTGGGCTGCCGCATGATGGGCGACGGCCGCTTCGATCACATGCTGCTTGTGCAATATGCCATCCTTGGATAGGCCGGTACCGGCGCCCACGCAGTCGGCGACAGGCGTTTGCGTTAGCTTGTGCATCAGCGCGGCAGCGGCGGTGGTGTTGCCGATGCCCATTTCACCAAAGCCCAGTACATTGCCGTCGAGCGTGGCGACCAGGTCCATCCCGGCCTGCATGGCTGCCAGGCATTGCTCCTGGCTCATGGCGGCTTCGTTGGCAAAGTTGCGGGTGCCGGGACCTTGCTTACGATCAAGCAAGCCGTCGCGCGGGCCGAAATCATGGTTTACGCCAGCATCTACTATATATAGGGCGCAATCGGACTGACGGGCAAAGACATTGATGGCGGCGCCGTTGCCGAGGAAGTTTTCCACCATTTGCCAGGTCACGCTTTGCGGATAGGCGGAAATGCCTTCGGCGACGACGCCATGGTCGGCCGCAAAAACGATGATGGCAGGCTGGCGCAATGCCAGCTGTGTGCTTTGCTGGATCAGGCCGATCTGGCGGGCCAGGGTTTCCAGTTGTCCCAGGCTGCCCAGCGGCTTGGTTTTGCTATTGATGGCATGTTCGAGTGCGCTGGCCAGGGCGGGATTGGCGGTGGAGCAGATGTGTGGGATAGGCATGGGAGTCAAGGTGGATACGGCAGGATATTGCCAGCGCTACGATATCACACAGCAATATTTACCCTGCCGCAAAATAGCCCTTGCGAGGCGTGCGTGGCAGGGCTATAATTCGCCCCCTCGCTGAACGACGCA
>NZ_LT607657.1:0-18362 GCF_900095265.1 Janthinobacterium sp. UMAB-56
CCGATCAACCGCATCATCACCATCGACCGCCACGGCACGCGCGCTGGCATCTTGCAGGTGCGCTCGTGAGCGCCCTCGGCACGCTGGCGGGCGCCGCCGTCAGCGGCATCTGGAAAGCGGCCGCTGTCGTCCTGGCCGCCGCGCTGTTACTGGTGGCCAGCTCCGCCGGCACCGGATGGTGGCTGGCCGCCGGCGACCGTGACGCCGCGCGCGCAGCGCTGGTGCAGGAGCAGGGCGTCAGCGCGCAGCTGCGCAGCTCGATCACCGAGCAGAACCGCGCCATCGATGGCATGGCCAAGGCAACCCTGGCGGCGCAGGAGCGCGGTGCAGCGGCGCAGGCGGCCGCCGCTGCCAAGGGCAAGAAGTATGACGCTGCCCTGGCGCAGATCGCGGGCGCGCGCGCCAATACCTGCGACGAAGCTATGCCGGCCGTCAGGCTGCTGCTGGAGGGCGTGCGTTGAATCCGAAAATCGTCAACTTGACCAAATTGGCAAGTTCGGCCATCGCCATGCTGCTGGCCGGCTGCGGCAGCACACCGCTGGCGCCGCAGCGGGTCGAAGTTCCCGTCTTTACACCATGTGTAAAGTCGGTACCGCAGCGGCCGGCCTACGAGTTCGACCAGCTGGCACCAGCGGCAACGGATGGCGAAATCGTCCTGGCGCTGGCACGGGACTGGCCACGCGGCCGAAAGTATGAAGTGGAACTGGAGGCAGTAATTGCGGGGTGCATTCTGCCAGATGAAAAAGCAGAGCGCTGATTGTCGCTGCACCAACAGCAACAATCAGCCTCGGCCCGCTGGCCAGGCCAGTGAACCAAGTAGGCTCGTGCTACCTCGGGGAGGTAATTCGACTCTAACATTAGGAGGTTCACATTTTGGCTTTTCCCATCATCCCCTGGATCGGCGGCAAACGACGCCTGGCCGACCGCATCATCCCACAATTTCCACCGCACACTTGCTACGTCGAGGTCTTCGCCGGCGGCGCCGCGCTGTACTTCATGCGGCCGCCGGCCGAGGTCGAGGTGCTGAACGACGTCAACGGTGAACTGATCAACCTGTATCGTGTTGTGAAATGCCACTTGGAGGAATTCGTACGCCAGTTCAAGTGGGCGCTGTCGAGCCGCGAGGTGTTCAAGTGGCTGCAGGACACGCCGCCGCATACCCTGACGGACCTGCAGCGCGCGGCACGTTTCTTCTACCTGCAGCAGCACGCTTTCGGCGGCAAGGTCGACGGGCAGAGCTGGGGCACGGCGACGACAGCGCCGCCGCTCAATTTGCTGCGCATCGAGGAGAACTTGTCGGCCGCGCACCTGCGCCTCTCTGGCGCTTACATCGAGAACCTTGACTGGTACAAGTGCATGGAACGTTATGACCGGCCGCATACTCTGTTTTACCTGGACCCGCCTTATTGGGAGACGGCCGGCTACGGTGTGGAGTTTGAATTCGCTCAGTACGAGAAGATGGCCGAACTGATGGCCAGGCTGAAGGGCAAGGCCATCTTGAGCCTGAATGACCACCCGGACATCCGGCGGGTGTTTGCCGGCTTCCAGATGGATACAACCGGCATCCAGTACAGTGTGGGTGGTGGCGGGAGGGCGGTAGAGCGCAAGGAGTTGATTATTTACAGCTGGGATAGGGAGGCTGAGCCGGCCGGGCTATTCTAAGGAGTTCGGCACGCGGGCGCCAGCGCTCTTGGACTGCGGGATCGTCCTGGCGTTGGCGCGGGATTGGCCGCGAGGGCGGAAATATGAGGGCGAACTGGAGGCGGTTGTGGCAGGGTGCAGATAGTTTCCTACACTGCTGCCACGTGTATGGCCGTCACGCTGGCTACGACAGGGACCGAGTTGCAGTAGTTCGACCATACCTGCATCAGCAAAATACGTTTCTCCAACAGGTCGCCTCGGCGATACGCGGCCTCGACCTTATCCGGCAAGCTGTGCGCCAGCGCATGCTCGCACACCTCGCGCGGGAACGAGTTCGCAACCGATTCCGAGCACCAGTCGCGGAACGTCGACCGGAAGCCGTGCACGGTGATATCGTTCCGATCCATCCTGCGCAGCACTGCCGTCAGGCTCATATCAGATAGCGGCGTGGCCCTTTTACTCCCAGGGAAAACATGCTTTTCCACGCGTGGCATTTGCTTGAGCAACGCCACCGCCTCGGCCGACAGCGGAATTCGGTGTTCTCGACCGGCCTTCATCCGGACGGCCGGGATTGTCCACAGCGCGCAGTCCAAGTCGATTTCCCCCCATACCGCGCCTCGGACCTCGCCCGACCTGGCCGCAGTCAGGATCGCAAATTCCACGGCGCGCGCCGACATGCCGTCGCGCTGACGAAGCTCTTTCATGAATCCGCCCACATCCTGCCACGGCAGGGCAGGGTGGTGCTTCACCCTCCCAAGCTTGCCGGGATCCGCCAACAGGTTATCCAGGTGGCCGCGCCATCTTGCCGGATTTTCGCCCACGCGGTACTTGCTGACGGTCGCCCAGTCCAGAATGCTCTCGATACGGCCGCGCAACCTGGTGGCCGTCTCCGTCTTTTCCTGCCAGATGGGGCTCAGCACCTTGACGACCAGGCCGGTGTCGACGGCGGCCACGGGCAAGTCCCCGATAAAGGGCGCGGCGTAGGTCGCCAGCGTGTTTTCCCACTGCTCCGCGTGCTTGACGTTTTTCCAGCTGCCACGGTGCGCGGCGATGTAGGCGCTTGCGCATTGGTTGAACGTGATTGCCCGAGCCCGATCCAGCGCATCGGTCAGCTTGTCGGCAGCACGCGTTTCCAGTGGGTCTTTCCCTTCCAGCAGCAGCGCCCGGCAATCCCGCGCCTTGCCACGCGCCTCGGCCAGGGTTACAGTGTGCACGGCGCCAAGGCCCATCTCGCGCTGCTTGCGCTCGCGCGTATAGCGGAAGATCCAGCTCTTGGTGCCTGTCTTCGATACCTGCAAGTACAGGCCTGCGCCATCGCCAAAATACCCAGGCGTTTTTGCCCGACTCACTGTCAATGCCGTCAATTTCTCAACCGTCCGCGCCATCTCCTACCCCCATTCCTACCCACACATAGAGCGCGGATTTTACCGTACTCAAGCGACATCAAGCGGACTAATTGGCAAAAATAACGCATAAATTCAAGGGCGTAGAGGCATCAAGCGACGTTTTGCGAACATCACTTTGGCGGACACCGTCTCCGCCAGAATCAAACAAAAAAGCCTCCCCTGCGGGAGGCTTTTTTGTTTGTCTGGACGGCACGGCGGGATTCGAAGACGGAGCGCCCTAAGGGGCGCGAGGCTATTCGAATCGTCGGATTGCCGTGCCACGCGCGGCACCGTTGGCCGCAAAGCGGCCAACGCCGTCTCCTCACTTCAGGCACTGGTGGCAAGCTCCCCCTCCGGCCTCCCCGTAAGTCAGAAATCCCAAAATACCAAAAGTGACTTAGTGTGATTATCGAATCTTTGTCATTATGGATAACAGCAATGTTACTGATAAAAACTACGCATGCCCAGCCATGCTTCCATCGCCGAATCCAGCCCTCGCATACCCCTCGCGCGCACGCGCACATACAAATAATAATGATTCTCATTTATAATGCGAGCAATGGGGTCACGATGGGCTTGCGCCATGGCACCACGGTCGGTGAAGGAGGGCATGATGGGCAATGGGTATGGCAACGAAGACGTGATCGCGCATGAGCATCGCGTGCTGATGGGGGAATATGGGCGGGCGCAGGCGCGCTGCAGTGCGCAGCTGGCTGCGCAGGCGGCCCGCATCGCGCAGCTGGAGTCGGAATTGATGCGCGCGCGGGCGCAGGTCGTGATCGGCGATACGCAGCTGGCGCTGGCGCGCGAAGACCTGGCCGAACTGGCTGCCAGCATACCGGGCTTGCCGACGCGTGCCAGGCTGGCGCGCAAGGTCGAATGGCTCGGTGAGCGCGTGCAGGACCTCATGCGCGAGTTGCTGCGCCTGCAGTGGCTGTCCGCGCCTTCCGTCGTGCGCTTGCCCACTCTGCAGGCCGACGTGCGCGAAAAAGCCGTGCTGTATGTCGGCAGTTATCTGGACCAGGATGCGGGACAGCAGGCCTCCGGCACCAACGTGGCGCAGCAAGCCATCGAGCAGGCAGGCGGGCGCTTCCTGCATCACGCGGGTGGCGACGATGGCGCCGACGATGTGGTCGCGCTGGAAGCGGGGCTGTTGGCGGCCGACCTGGTGATTTGCCAGACGGGCTGCGTCAGCCACGATGCCTACTGGCGCGTGCACGACCACTGCAAGCGCACGGGCAAACAGTGCGTGCTGGTGGACCAGCCGCAAGCCATGCATTTCGTGCGCAAGGAGGCGCTGGCCGGCTGACTTTCGCGCCGCTTAACGCATGCTTAATCCGCCTGCGGCAGAATGACCGTCCATTCGACGTTATAGAAAGCACGCATGCTGTCCCTGCAAATCGGCCCCCTGGCCCTGCCCACGGGCATGGTCCTGCTGTTCGTGTCCCTGTGCGTCGCCTACGGCGTGGCGGGCTGGCTGCGGCGCTACCGCCAGTTGCCGGACGCCGGCCCCCTGGTTTCCGACATGCTGATCGCCGGCTTGCTGGCGGCGCGCCTGGCGTTCGTGTTGCGCTGGCATGAGCAGTATTTCAGCGCCCCCTTGGCTGCGCCCTGGTCCATCATGAATATCCGCGACGGAGGTTTCCTGGCACCGGCCGGCATCGCTGCCGCACTGGCCATCGCTGCGTGGCGTTGCCGGCGCGCCGCCATGGCGGTGATGCGCCGTCCGCTGGCCATCAGCGTGGCGTCCGGCGCGCTGGCCTGGGTCGTGTTGAGCGCAGGGATCTTGCTGGCCTACGACAAGCCGACGGCCTTGCCGGCCGTGACGCTGCAGGCGGTCGATGGCGCGCCCGTGACCCTGGCGGCGCTGGCCGGCGGCAAGCCCATGGTGGTGAACCTGTGGGCCAGTTGGTGCCCGCCATGCCGGCGCGAGATGCCCGTGCTGGCGGCGGCGCAGCAGGCGCGCAACGATATCGTCTTCGTGTATGCAAACCAGCGCGAGGATGCGACGACAGCCAGCGCTTTCCTGGACAGGAGCGGCGTGACCCTGCGTAACGTGGTGCTCGACCGCGAGGCGGCGCTGGGCAAGGCGGCCGGTTCCTCGGCGCTGCCCACCACCCTGTTTTATGACGCGCAGGGGCGACTGATCGACACTCACCTGGGCGAACTGTCCGACGCCTCGTTGGCCAGCAAGCTGCAAAAGATCGCGTCGGCGCCCTGATGCAGTAATACACAGTTATACCTTGCCTTGGCCGCGATGGTTTCTGATAGTATACCCCCCTATAGTATTTATCGGGATGGAATCATGGGACACACGGCACACAACAAGACCAAGCTGCTTAATCGCGTGAAGCGCATCCGCGGCCAGGTGGAAGGCCTGGAGCGGGGCCTGGAAGAGGGCCGCGACTGCGGCGAAGTGCTGCAACTGATTGCGGCCGTGCGCGGCGCCGTGAATGGCCTGATGGCCGAAGTGATCGAAGAGCACTTGCGCGAGCACGTGGCCAGTCCCGATATCTCCGGCGACGAGCGGGCCAGGGGTGCCGACGACATCGCGGGCATCCTGCGCACCTACCTCAAATAAGGAGACGGTCATGCAAACGCAATCCCTCAGCGAAGACCTGTCCGCCTGGCAGCACGACCACGTTTTTGACAGCAGCAATGGCAAGGCGGAACGCCGCGCGCGCATCGTCATGTGGATCACCCTGGCCACTATGGTGCTGGAAATCGTCGCCGGCTGGTGGTACAACTCCATGGCCCTGCTGGCCGATGGCTGGCATATGAGTTCGCACGCGCTGGCCATCGGCCTGGCCGCGTTTGCGTATGCGGCGGCGCGCCGTTATGCGCGCGACCCGCGTTTTGCCTTCGGCACCTGGAAGATCGAAGTGTTGGCCGGCTACTCCAGCGCTATCCTGCTGCTGGGCGTTGCCGCGCTGATGGTGGTGGCCTCGGTCGAACGCCTGTTCTCGCCGCAGGCTATCCACTATCCCCAGGCGATGGCGGTGGCGGCCTTCGGCCTGTTGGTGAACCTGCTGTGCGCGCTGATCCTCGGCGGGCACCATGACCATGGTCACGACCATCATGACCACCACGGTCACCACGACCACCACGGTCACCACGACCACCATGGCCATGGCGAAGACCTGAACATGAAGGCCGCCTACATCCACGTGCTGGCCGACGCCGCCACGTCCGTGCTGGCCATCGTTGCGCTGGGCGGTGCCTGGATGTATGGCTGGCGCTGGCTCGATCCCGTGATGGGCATCATCGGTGCCGTTCTGGTGGCGCTGTGGGCGAAAAAGCTGATGCAGGAGACGGGCAAGGTCTTGCTGGACCGCGAGATGGATCACCCCGTGGTGGACGAAATCCGCGCGGCGGTGGAAGTCGAAGACGCTGGCGATACGCCGCGCATCGTCGACCTGCACGTGTGGCGAGTCGGCAAGCAGCTGTACTCGTGCGCCTTGTCCGTCGTCAGCCGCGACGCCGGCCTGACGGCGGCCCAGCTGCGCGCGCGCATCGGCATCCACGAGGAAATTGTCCACAGCACCATCGAGATTATTCGCCGTCCTTGACAATGATGGCGAAAAAAGCGCGCTGATGCGAGGCGTAGGCAGTATACTGTCGGCTTTTACAGCACGCGCTGTTCACCAGACAGAGAAGAAAATGAGCACATTACCACCATGCCCGCAATGCAAATCCGAATTCACGTACGAAGACGGCAGCCAGTTGATCTGCCCTGAATGCGCGCATGAATGGTCGGCCACGGCTGGCGAAGCGGCGGAAGAGGGCGCCAAGGTGTACCGCGATTCGGCCGGCAATATCCTGCAGGACGGCGACACGGTCAGCGTCATCAAGGACTTGAAATTGAAGGGCGGCGGCGGTGTCGTCAAGATGGGCACCAAGGTCAAGAACATCCGCCTGGTCGATAGCGACCATGATATCGACTGCAAGATCGACGGCTTCGGTTCCATGAGCCTGAAGACGGAATTCGTCAAGAAGGTATAACGCTTTTACCTGTCCTACGGCGCGCCGGCTTGATTCCTGCGCGCCGTTTTTTTTACTCTGACGCCATGCAAATCGATCATCTCCGCCAGCGCCTGCGCGCCCTGGGCGCCAAGCCCCTGCACGAACAGCGCGTGCTGCGCGACTGGATACAGGGGCAGCCGCACGACCAGGGCCGGCGCCGCGCCGAAGACTTTTTGCCGCTGCCCGTGCGCGTGGCCCTGCCTGCGCTCGACCTCGAATTGCAGGGCATGCTGAAACTGCTGAGTACCCATCCGGGTGCGGACGGTTCTGCGCGCCTGCTGGTGGGGCTGCACGATGGCCAGACGGTGGAAAGCGTGCTGCTGCCACGCGATGGCTTGTGCGTGTCCAGCCAGGTCGGTTGCGCCGTCGGCTGCCAGTTCTGCATGACGGGCCGCGACGGCTTGATCCGGCAAGTCACCAGCGGCGAAATCGTCGCGCAGGTGGTACTGGCGCGCACCTTGCGCCCCGTGAAAAAAGTCGTCTTCATGGGCATGGGCGAACCGGCGCACAATCTGAGCAATGTGATGGAGGCCATCGAGCTGCTGGGCACCGAGGGCAATATCGGCCACAAGAACCTCGTGTTTTCCACCGTGGGCGACCCGCGCGCCTTCGAGCGCCTGCCGCAAGGGAGAGTCAAACCGGCGCTGGCGCTGTCGCTGCACACGACCAAGGCGGAACTGCGCGCACAGCTGCTGCCGCGCGCGCCCAAGCTGTCGCCGCGCGAACTGGTGGACTTCGGCGAGTCGTATGCGCGCCTGACCGGCTACCCGGTGCAGTACCAGTGGACCTTGATGGAGGGCGTCAACGATGGCGAGGACGAGATGGACGGCATCGTCGCGCTCTTGCAGGGCAAGTACGCCGTGCTCAACATGATCCCGTATAACACCATCGACGACTTGCCGTTCAAGCGCCCCAGCTGGGAAAAGGCGCGCGCCATTGCCGCCGCCCTGCACGCGCGCGGCGTGCTGACCAAGCTGCGCGATTCGGCGGGACAGGACGTGGAGGGCGGCTGCGGGCAGTTGCGGGCGCGTGCAGCGAAGGGCAGGAAAGTGATCGAGATACACGCAGCGTAGAACCGGGGTCAGACCCCCGAATACGTTGGCACTGAGCTTGACGCTAACAGTGTTGAGGGTCTGACCCCAGCCTTTGCCTTGGGGTTAAACGCCACCCAGCAAATCGTTGTCATTCAAGATCGCATACGCAATCTCGGGATGCGCGGCCAGGCAGCGCCGCACGGCGGCGGGGATGGCGGCGCGCGTCTTGCGGCACAGGCCGGGCCGCTCCAGCAGGCGGATCTGGAAGCCGCGCACGCTGCGTACTTCGCCACCGCCCGGTGCAATCTGCAATTCCACGCCCAGATTGCTCTTTAACAGTAACTGCAGCTTCTGCAACTGCGCATAGCTGGCAATGCCCTCGATGTGCGCCAGCAAGCGCTTTTCTTCCGTCAGGTTCAGGCGCAGGATGGCAAGGTCCGCCTGCGCATCGTCGAGCAGGCGCCCGCGTTCGCAGTCGCACAACTGCGGCGGACACTCCTTGCGGACTTCAAAGTCGACGATACGCATGCTGGTGTTCCAATGACGTTCGAATGGCGATCCCGGGTAAATCAAGTATCGTCCGCCACCTGGCGCATGTCAATCAGCGCGGGCTGACGATCAGGCGCCAGCGTATCGGCCCCTGCTCGCTGCTGTGCTGATGGTGGTTTTGCGGCGGCATGACGTGGCCTTCCGTCGACACGATCTCGTGCGCGCAGCCGTCGCAGCGGTAGATGCCGGAATACGGCACGGCTTCGCCGGGCGAGGTCAGTTCATCGAAACGTGGGTGCATGGAGCGGGCCACGTAACTGGGATTTTTGTAGTCGGCCATGGTGTCCTCGGGATGTGGGCAAACCCCATTTTGGCACACAATCGCGCGCGGCCTTGACCGCGTGTCTTGGCGCGCGTGCCGTCCTGTGTTGTAATGTTGACCATCCATATTGAGCACGCAAGGCCATGAGAACCCGCATCAAGATCTGCTGCATCGCTTCCATCGACGAAGCGCAACTGGCCATTGCCGCCGGCGCCGACGCGCTGGGCCTGGTGGCCGCCATGCCGTCCGGCCCCGGCCCGATTCCCGACGCGCGCATCGCGCAGATCGCCGCCTGGACGCCGCCGCCCGTGGCCACCTTCCTGCTGACGTCAGAAACGACGGCGCCAGCCATTGCGGAACACGTGCGCGCCACGCAGCCGTCCACCGTGCAGATCGTCGGTCATATCGACCCCGCCGAAGTGGCGCAGCTGGCGCGCTTGCTGCCGCAGGTGCGGCGCGTGCAGGTGATCCACGTGGAAGGACCCGAGGCTTTGGCGCTGATCCCCGCCTACGCGCCGCATGTACATGCGTTCCTGCTCGATTCGGGCCGCCCTGGCGCCCTGGTGCCGGAACTGGGTGGCACGGGCCGCACGCACGACTGGTCCGTCAGCGCGCGCTTCGTGCGCGCCAGCCCCCGTCCCGTCTTCCTGGCCGGTGGGCTGGACGACAGCAACGTGGCCGATGCGCTGCGCCAGGTGCGCCCCTACGGCATCGATCTGTGCTCGCGCGTGCGCACCGACGGCAAGCTCGATGTGATGAAGCTGGCCTTGCTGATGGCGGCCGTGCGCGACGTGGATGCGGCGCTGTATGCGGAAGGTTAAGCGGGCGTTGCCAGCGCGTTCATCTCGCGCACGAACGCTTGCGTAAATGCGGCCACCATGGCGCTGGCCGCGCGTGGCGAGATCAGGCCCAGTTCGGCACGGCCTTCCTCGATATCGGCGGCCTGGTTTTCCGACGATCCCTTTGATATATCCAGCGAGACGCCGGGGAACTGCGCCAGCAGCCGGTTCAGCACGGCGCCGATGGCGGGCGTGAGGGTGACGGAACTCGAATGCAGCAGGCGGATGATGCCTCGCGCGCCTTGTCCCACGTGGCGCGTCTGGCGCACGGTTTCCTCGATGTCGTCGAGGATGCGCCTGGCCCGTTCATAAAAGACCTGTCCCGCTGGCGTCAGCCCGATATGGCGCGCGTCGCGCGTGAGCAGGCGGGCTTGCCCCTCGCTTTCCAGCTCCTTGATCTGCCGGCTCAGGGCCGACTGCGCGATATACAGTTTTTTCGCCGCGCGTGAATAGCTGCCCGCATCGACGACTTCGATACAATAGCGGAACTGTCGGAGGGAAATCAATCGTATGCCTTTTCGAGATCGGAGATTGCCTGATTTGATATTGGCCTGGCCCCGGCGTTCGCGCTACAGTGGTCGGCTCTGCTGTCACTGCGAAGGAAAGACCATGCTGGAATTGATCGGGGTGCTGGGATTGCTCGTCAGTATTATCGTAAAACTGATTTTCGTCCAAATGGGTGCAAAGACCGACGGCAAGGAGGATTAATATGCGAGGGTCGCTACATACGGCGCCGCCAAGCACAAAGCTTGCAGGCGGCAAGCTGGCGCCGCACCGTCCCACTCCGCCAACTGCCTGCCTGCGCGCTTGAGCGCCGCCTCGCGTGCCGTCCACGCCTGCGCCAGGGCCAAAGGACGCTGTGCATCGGGTTGGGCGGCCAGGTCCTCGGCCACCTGCGGCCCCAGATAATCGCGCGCCAGACCGAACCAGTCGGGAATGTCCTGTATCCGCATCAGGTCGATACCGACGGGGCCATGCAGGTGGATGGCGGCCAGCGACAGTCCCTCATCATGGCTGAACGACAGGCCTGCCGTGCGGCCGGCCAGCAGCAAGCAGGGAGGGGCGCCCGGTGTCGATGCCACCGAGATCGCCCCGATGTCCATCTCCTGCCAGTGTGCGACGGCTACGCGCATGGCGGCGCGGATGCGCAGGCGCGCCTCGGCGCGCGGCAGCACGGCGGCGACGCCGATCACCAGCACGCCGTCCTCCGACCAGAGCAGCGTCGCCTCCATCAGCTGCGATCAGTTACGCAAAGGCGCCGCAGGACATCCCGCCCAGTTGCTGCCGGCGGGGATGTGCTCGCCTTTCATCACCAGAGTCAAGGGCCCCAGGCGGGCATTGTCGCCCACCTTGGCGCTATACAGCACGGAGCTGCGCGGGCCCATGTAGACGCGCTGGCCAATCTCCACGTGGTCGATCTTCATCACCCGGTCTTCGAACAAATGCGTCTGCGGGCAGGTCAGCGCGTTCAATTCGCTGTAGTCGCCGATGTGCACGCAGTCAAATTCCGTGATGTCGGTGGTGTCCATGTAGACGCCGCGGCCGATCTTGCAGCCGAACAGGCGGAAGGCCAGCGGCAGCCACGGCGTGCCGCGCAGGTAGCGCATGAAGTTGGGCACGGCGATGCCTTCGTACAGGTTGGTCACGCCTTCCGAAATCCACACGAAGGGCGTCCACATGGGCGCCGCGTGCTTGCGGTAGCGTCCCAGCAGCAGCCACTTGAACGCTAGCACCACCAGGAAATTGCCGATGCCGTAGGCGATGCCGGCAATGGCCAGGTCGCCCACCACTTCGCCCCAGCGCCCGGCGCCCGCGATCGGCATCACGTCCAGCACCAGCGTGTAGCCGACGGCGATCACCACCGCATGCGGTGCGACGATGCGGAAGGCTTCGATCAGGCTGCGGCCCAGGCGGCGCAGCAGTGACGGCTGGAACGTCAGGTGCTCGGCAAAGCCGCTGACCTGTTCGCGCGCGGGCAAATGCATGGGCGGGGAGCCCAGCCAGGTATCGCCACTGTGCATCTGCTCATTGCGCGGTGCATGCGTATGCACGCCGATCAGCACGTGCTCGGGCAGCACGGTGCCGTCCGGGATATAGCTGCCGTTGCCGACGAAGCTGCGGTGCGAGATGACGGTGGGGCGCATGGTCATCCAGCCGCCATCGATTTGCTCGTCGCCCAGCATGACGGCGTCGGCGATGAAGGTGTCGTCGCCCAGGGTCAGCATGTCGGGCACCACGCCCAGCGCCGTGGAAATCTCGGCGCCCTTGCCGACCTTGGCGCCCAGCAGGCGGTACCAGTAAGGGGCGTACACGGTGGCGTAAATGCCATGCAACACGTTCAGGCTCGATTCCTGAATATGGCTGACCAGCCATTTGGCGCAATAGATATTGCTGTGCACGGGCGAGCTGCCCGGCTTCAAGCGGGGCAGCGCGCCCCAGCGGATGGCGGCCGACAGCAGGGCCGTCAGCACGATCAGCACGGCGCTGGCGGGGAAGGCCAGCAGGAAGTAGCGGGCCAGCTGCGTCGTCACGTCGCGGCCCTGCAGCCATGGCATCATCTCGCGCTCGTCGAACCAGTCGATCAGCACGAAGCTGGGGAAGACGGGCATGAAGAACAGCACGGCGATCAAGACCATGCCGAAGCAAAAGAACAGGGTTTCGCCCGTCAGGCGCAGGCGCGAGACGGCGGGGCGTGGCGCTTGGCTGGCCGGGTCGTAGGGGCCGATGTCGCGCGCGGGCGAACCGGTCCAGACCCTGCCCGCCGGCACCGAGATGCCATCGGCCAGCGCCGACTGTCCC
The DNA here is from genome assembly GCF_900095265.1 of Janthinobacterium sp. UMAB-56. Classification (GTDB taxonomy): domain Bacteria; phylum Pseudomonadota; class Gammaproteobacteria; order Burkholderiales; family Burkholderiaceae_D; genus Janthinobacterium. The sequence goes on from NZ_LT607657.1 coordinate 12,533, forward strand.
TCCAGGTGACCAAACGGGCCTACGCTGGTATTGCCTTCCAAAATCGCGTAAGAGCTGATGCAGGCATCGTCGCCGATGCTGATCTGCCCCAGCAGCAAACGGCCCCGTTCGACCCGGGCGTTTTCAAAGTTGACGGCATTGCCCACGCTGACGTTGTCGCCGATGGACAGCAAGTCGGGCGCGCGCAGGGTCATCGAGCCGATGACCACTTCCTTGCCCACTTTGGCGCCCAGCGCGCGCAGCCACCAGCTGTTCAGGGACGAGCCGCTGAGCAGGTAGGCGGGTGCCGATTCGATCAGGCGGTCGGCCAGCCACCAGCGGTAATAGGTGAGGCCCCACAGCGGATAGCTGCCCGGCTTCAAACGCCCGGCGATCAGCCACTTGCCGCCAATGGCGATGGCAAATTCGGCCAGCGTCGCCAGCAGGAACACGCCGATGGAAGCGGCGATGGCGCGCGGCACGGTGTCTCCCGAGTCGCCCGTGAAGAAGTGATAGGTGAAGAAGGGCGCCATCCATTGCGCCATGCGCAGGGTGACGAGGCCCGGCACGGCCGCCGCCTGCGCCGCGCCGCATATCCAGCGCTTCAGGGTGGATGGCGGTGTCCATTGCGCTTCCGGTGTGGCCAGCGCAGGCGCTTCGTTCAGCACGGCGGCGATCTTGCCGATCTGCCGGTTCTGGTAAATGTCGCGTACCGTCATGTGGGCGTAAGCCGGATCGGCGCGCAGGGCGGACGCCAGGCGCGCGGCCAGGAAGGAATGGCCACCGAGGTCGCTGAAAAAGTCCAGCTGACGCAAGATGGCCTGGCCGGGGAACAGCTTGGCCAGCGCCGCGAACAGGGCCGCTTCGGCCGGCGTTTCTGGTACGTCCGATTCACCCGCCTCGCCCGCCGGTGGCGCCGACAGCGGCATGGCTTTCAAGGCCTTGCGGTCGATCTTGCCGGAAGTGAGGCGCGGCATCAGCGGCAGCAATTCGAAGCGGCCCGGCACCATATACGGCGGCAAGTGCAGGTTCAGGGCCGCGCGCAGGTTTTTTGCCGCCAGCGCACCGTCGCTCGCCTCGTCTTTGCTCGCCTCGTCGTTGCCGACGATGTAAGCGACCAGCTGGTCGATGCCATCATCCTTGCGCAGCAAGACGGCTACGGTGCCCACGCCTGCCTGCTGCGCCAGCACGGCTTCGATTTCGCCCAGCTCCACGCGGAAGCCGCGTATTTTTACCTGATCGTCGGCGCGCCCCAGGCACAGCACCTGGCCGTCGGCATCGATGCGGGCCAGGTCGCCCGTGCGGTACAGGCGCGCATCGTCGGGCCCCGTGCTCCAGGGATTGGGCAGGAATTTTTCCAGCGTCAGGTCGGGCCGGCCCAGGTAACCGTCGGCCAGGCCGGGGCCGATGATGCACAGCTCCCCCGTTTCGCCGCGCGCCAGCAGGCTCAAGGGACGGTTTTCACCCGGCTCGGCCACTTGCAGCACCAGCAAGCCGTAGTTGGGCAGCGGCGTGCCGATGGTGACGGGGACTCCCGGCCGCAGGCGCGCCAGGCTGCACGACACGGTCGCCTCCGTGGGCCCATAGGTGTTGAACATGGCGCGGCCAGGGCGCGACCAGCGCTCGACCAGGGACTCCGGGCACATTTCGCCACCCAGGTTGATCAGGCGCAGGCTCGGTACTTCCTCGGCGAACAGGGCCAGCAAGGTCGGCACTGCGTGGAGAACGGTGACCTTGTTTGCGGCCAAGGCGCGCGGCAGGGCTTCCGGGTCGCCCGAAATATCCTTGGGCCCCAGCCACAGCGTGGCGCCCACCAGGTAGGCGATCCAGATTTCCTCGAACGACATGTCGAAGGCGACGGAAAAGCCCTGGTAGACGGTGTCGTCCTGCGTTACTTCCAGCACGGCGTTTTCGCTACGCAGGAAGTGGCAGATGCTGCGCTGATTGATCAATATGCCCTTGGGCTTGCCCGTCGAGCCGGAGGTGTAGATGACATACGCCGGGTGTTCGGGCAATACGCTGCCGCGCGCGTGCAGCACTTCGCACAGCGCAGCGGGGGCCAGCAGGCTTTCCGCCGTCCACACGGGACGCGCCACGCCGGCCTGCGCCAGGCGTGGCGCGAACTGCGCGCAGCTGACGACGCCAACACCGTTGGCATCATCCAGGCACACTTGCAGGCGCTCGACGGGCGTGTCTTCATCGACGGGCAGCCAGGCGGCGCCCGCCTTGGCGATGGCCGCCTGCATCAGCAGCAGAGGGGCGCCGCGCGGCAACCACAGGCCCACGATGTCGCCAGGCTTGACGCCGGCCGCCACCAGGCGCGACGCGGCCAGTCCCGCCAGCGCATCGAGTTCGGCATACGTGATGCGGCGCTCGCCATCGACCAGCGCGATCTGCTGCGGGCAGCGGCGTGCCGTCGCCTCGATCAGGTCGGCCAGCACTTCCTCGCGCAGCATATCCGGTCGCGGCGGGCCGTACAGGATGTCGGCGTGGGAGGAAGGGGGGGCTGGGCTGACTGCGGTGAAATCGTTCATGGATGACGCTTATCTGTAATGCGATGTGAGGAATCTGCTGTGCTGCGCGTGGTGCGCAGCACAGTTGATACATTACAGTACGCAAGGCATTTCAGCGTTGCAGAACGGGGAATTTTGCAAGGCTTTGAGAAATTATCTGCTTGTCGGCTCAACTGCCATGATGACGGAATGTAAAACGGGGAAACATGCCACCGATTTGCGCCAAAGTGTGCACCGCCGGATAGCCGTGCAGCAGGCGGCCGGACAGCGTCGCGTCAAGGCAGCCTTCGGCACGGAACTGTTGCAGCACGTAGTTATCGACGCCTTTGGCGGCCAGGGTGGCGGCCAGGGCCAGCAACTGTTCGTCCGGCAGCAGGTCCGGGTGGGTGGTGGTGCGGCATTCGTAAGCGACGCCGCTGGCGAGGATGGCGTCCAGGCAGGCGCGCGCCGGGTCGCCGCTGCCTGCCACGCGGGTCACATGACGATAGTCGGCAAACGGCGCCTTGATGTCGAAACCCACCCAGTCGACCAGGGGCAGCACTTCCTGCAGGCGCTGCGGATAGATGCAGGCCGTATGCAGGCCGATGCCGAAACCCAGCGCCCTGACGTCTTGCATGGCGCGCCCCAGCGCCGGGTCCATGCACGCTTCGCCGCCGCTGAAGACGACGGCGTCGACCAGGCCCACGCGGCGGCGCAGCCAGGTCAGGACGTCGCGCCAGGGCATAGCGCCTTCCGGCGTGCGCGCCTGCAGATGGGGATTGTGGCAATAGCCGCAACGCCAGGGGCAGCCCTGCACGAACACTACGGCCGCCAGCTTGCCCGGGTAGTCGGTGGCGGAAAAGGGCGTCAGGCCGCCCACTTTCAAATCAGCCGCCATGGCAGGCGGGCTGGCCAAGCCGGGCGCTCGCTTGCGTAAAATACTGGCGCTCGTGGAATTCGCCCTGCTTGCCGATGTTGAACGAGGCGACGGGGCGGTGATAGCCCATCACGCGGGTCCAGATTTCGCAGCGCTGGCGTTCGGTGTCGAGCAGGGTGATGGCGGGAGTGAAGTCGGGACGTGCGTTCATGGCGTTTCCTGAAGTGTTGGAACAGGGTGGGCCTGCTTGCGGGCGATCAGTTCCGCGTCGCAGGTGGGACAGAATTCATGTTTGCCGGCCAGGTAGCCGTGGCGCGGGCAGATGGAAAAGGTGGGCGTGACGGTGATATAGGGCAGAGAAAAGCGGTTCAGGGCGCGTTTTACCAGCTCGCGGCAGGCGTTGGCGTCCGACAGCGCTTCCGTCATGTACAGGTGCAGCACCGTGCCGCCCGTGTACTTGCGCTGCAGCGCATCCTGCAATTCCAGTGCTTCGAACGGGTCGTCCGTGTGGCCGACGGGCAGCTGCGACGAGTTCGTGTAATACGGATTGTCGGGCGTGCCCGCCTGCATGATGGCGGGGTAGCGCTTGCGGTCTTCGCGGGCGAAGCGATAGGTGGTGCCCTCGGCCGGTGTGGCTTCCAGGTTGTACATATGTCCTGTCTCTTCCTGGAATTGCAGCATGCGCGCACGCACGTGGTCGAGCAGACGTATGGCCAGCGCATGGCCTTCCGGCGCCGTGATGTCGTAGGCGTCGCCGCTAAAGTTGCGGATCATCTCGTTGATGCCGTTGACGCCCAGGGTGGAAAAGTGATTGCGCAGGGTGCCCAGGTAGCGCTTCGTGTAGGGGAACAGGCCTTGCTGCATCAGTTCCTCGATGGTGCGGCGCTTGATTTCCAGGCTGCTCTTGCCCAGTTCCAGCAGGCGGTCCAGGTCCGCCATCAATGCCTGCTCGTCGCCGCGCCACAGATGGCCCAGGCGCGCGCAATTGATGGTGACCACGCCCAGGGAACCCGTTTGCTCGGCGGAACCGAACAGGCCGTTGCCGCGCTTGAGCAGTTCGCGCAAGTCCAGTTGCAACCGGCAGCACATGGAGCGGATCATGTTCGGCTTGAGTTCCGAATTGATGAAGTTCTGGAAATAGGGCAGGCCATAGCGGGCCGTCATCTCGAACAGGCGTTCCGCATTCTCGCTATGCCAGTCGAAGTCCTCGGTGATGTTATAGGTCGGAATGGGGAAGGTGAATACGCGGCCCTTGGCATCCCCTGCCATCATGATCTCGATGTAGGCGCGGTTAATCATATCCATCTCGGCTTGCAGCTCGCCATAGCAGAAGTTCATCTCCTGGCCGGCGATGACGGGAATCTGCTCGCGCAGGTCATCGGGGCAGACCCAGTCGAAGGTGAGGTTGGTGAACGGCGTCTGCGTGCCCCAGCGCGATGGCACGTTGAGGTTGAAGATCAGCTCCTGCATGGTCTGGCGCACGTCGTCGTAACGCAGGCTGTCCTTGCGGATGTAGGGCGCCATGTAAGTGTCGAAGGAGCTGAATGCCTGCGCGCCGGCCCACTCGTTTTGCAGGGTGCCGAGAAAATTGACGATCTGGCCGATGGCGCTTGACATGTGCCTGGGTGGACCGGACTCGATCTTGCCCGGCACGCCATTCAAGCCTTCGTGCAGCAGGGTGCGCAGCGACCAGCCGGCGCAATAGCCGGCCAGCATGTCGAGGTCGTGGATGTGCAGCGCCGCTTCGCGGTGCGCCGCGCCCACTTCCGGCGGATACACCTGGTCCAGCCAGTAGTTGGCGATGACCTTGCCCGATACGTTGAGTATCAGGCCGCCCAGCGAGTAACCCTGGTTGGCGTTGGCGTTGACACGCCAGTCGCGCCGCTCAAGGTATTCATTGATGGACGCGGCGACGTCGACCTGGCCGCGCGTGGGTGGAACTGCATTCGTCGTCATGTAACCTCCAATAAACACAACATGCGGTGTTTTCATGGAGGTTAAGGACTAAATGTAGTGACGTCAAAGGGCGCATGCACTTGCGTGACGAATCCTTGATGCAGGTGAAAAAGCGCTCCCTGTTTACTTTTTCAGGCCTCCCTGGCGCAGGAGGAAGCAGCTCAGGGCGAAATGCGCGGCGCCGCAGACGGCGATGCTGATGACGGAGGCGGGCAGCACGTGGGCCCAGATTTCCTGCGGCGAATAGGTGCTCCAGCTGGCCACGCGCGCGTCGAACGTGACGTAGTTCGCCAGCAGCCAGTAGATGGCCAGCAGGCCCGTGCTGATGGCGGCCTGGCGCATCGCGGGCATGGCGCGGCGGGCGAAGACGGCTTGCAGGAACAGCAGCAGCACGCCCGGATACGCGCCCAGCACCTCGGGCGACAGCATGGACAGCGCCTCATCGACATAGCCGTCGGCGGGTGCGGCCCACTGCACTTGCAGCACGGTGAGAAACAGGGTCAGCAGGAAGAGCAGCAGCGGTTTG
>NZ_LT607657.1:18392-85784 GCF_900095265.1 Janthinobacterium sp. UMAB-56
AGAAAAGTGGGGCATTTTACAGCCAGGTCAAGCAAGTTGATCGCGCGCCCGCCATGCATGCATTCCTTCACCTGCGTCAAGGACTGGGCAGTATTGGCGGGGCTATAGTCTGCACCCTGAGCCGCTACAGGACTGTGCATATCATGATGCTTGAATCAACCACCGCCACCCGCGTGGCCGGACCGCTGGAGCTGGTCTGTCCGGCCGGCAGCCTGCCTGCCTTGAAAGCGGCCGTCGACCATGGCGCCGACACCGTTTACCTGGGTTTTCGCGACGCCACCAATGCGCGCAATTTCGCCGGCCTCAATTTCGACGAGAAGGCCATCGCCGAGGGCGTGCGCTACGCCCATCAATATGGACGCAAGGTGCTGCTGGCGCTGAACACCTATCCGCAGCCGCATAACTGGGCCGTGTGGCGCAGCGCCATCGACCGCGCCGCGCAAGCCGGCATCGACGCCATGATCGTCGCCGATCCGGGCCTGATGGCGTATGCGGCCCAGCACCACCCGCAACTGCGTTTGCACCTGTCCGTGCAGGGTTCTGCCACCAACTACGAGGCTATCAACTTTTATCACGAGCACTTTGGCATCGCCCGCGCCGTGCTGCCGCGCGTGCTGTCGATGGCGCAGGTGGAGCAACTGATCGCCAAGACGGAAGTCGAGATCGAGGTGTTCGGCTTCGGCAGCCTGTGCGTGATGGTCGAAGGGCGCTGCGCGCTGTCGTCGTATGCGACGGGCGAGGCGCCGAATACCCATGGCGTCTGCTCGCCAGCGAAATCCGTGCGCTGGCTGGAAACGCCGAACGGCCTCGAATCGCGCCTGAACGGCGTGTTGATCGACCGCTATGCGCCCGGTGAGAACGCCAGCTATCCGACCCTGTGCAAGGGACGTTTCGACGTCAACGACGAAGAGTACTACGCCATCGAGGAACCGGCCAGCTTGAATACCCTGGCGCTGCTGCCGCAGCTGATCGCCATGGGCGTGCGCGCCGTGAAAATCGAAGGACGCCAGCGCAGCCCCGCCTACGTGGCGCAGGTCACGCGCGTGTGGCGCGAAGCGATCGACGCCTGCCGCGAAGGCAATGCGCGCTACGCCGTCAAGCCGGGCTGGATGGCGGCCATGGACAAGCTGGCCGAAGGCCAGCAGCACACACTTGGTGCCTACCACCGCTCCTGGAAATAGAGGATGAACATGCTGAAGCTTTCACTGGGTCCATTGCTGTACTACTGGCCGCGCGCCACCGTCTTCGAGTTTTACCAGCAGATTGCCGGCTCCGCCGTCGATATCGTGTACCTGGGCGAAACCGTGTGCTCGCGCCGGCATGAGCTGCGCCTGGGCGACTGGCTCGACATCGCCGACATGCTGGCCGCCGCCGGCAAGGAAGTGGTGCTGTCGACGCAGGCGCTGATCGAGGCGGGCGCAGAATTGGCGACCCTGCGCCGCATCACGGGCAACGGCCGTTACGACGTCGAGGCCAACGACATGGGCGCCGTGCACTGCATGGACAAGGGCACGTCCTTTGTCGCCGGTCCCCATTTGAACCTGTTCAATGGCCCCAGCCTGCAACTGCTGGCGCGCCTGGGCGCGCGGCGCTGGGTGATGCCGCTGGAAATGGGGCAGGCGGCGCTGGCCGAGATGCAGCGCCAGAAACCGGAAGGGCTGGAGACGGAAGTATTCGCCTATGGTCGCATGCCGCTGGCGTTTTCCGCGCGCTGTTTTACGGCGCGCAACCGCAACCTGCCGAAGGACGACTGCGGCTACAGCTGCCTGGAAGAACCGGACGGCCTGCTGCTGCGCACGCGCGACGCCGTGCCCTTCCTCGTGCTGAATGGCACGCAGACGCAGTCGGCGCTGGTCTACAACCTGGTGCGCGAACTCGACGCCATGCGCGACATGGGCGTGTCGGTGGCGCGCATCAGCCCGCAGGCCATGCATACGCAACAAGTCATTGCCATCTTCGACCGCGCCCGCCGCGGCCAGGTCAGCGGCATCGGCGCCCAGGCCCAGCTGGCGGCCTGCCAGCCGGCCGGCGCCTGCGATGGCTATTGGCACGGCCAGCCCGGCATGGAACAGCACGCCGCCCATTGAACGCATCGAAAGGAAGCACCATGCAAGATCAGCTGGAAAAATTACCCGTCCCGGCCAAGCCCGCTACCAGCAAACCTGCCATGTCGTACCGGCTGCCCGAGCCGCTGGCAGAATTGCTGTCGAAACTGCCGCCGTATCCTGCCTCCTGGCTGTTCGTGCAAGGATTGAACCGCTTGCTGGCGCCGCAATTGCCCGACGACGTGCGGCGCAGCCTGGAAGGGCGCAGCCTGCGCCTGCGGCTGCTGGACGCGGGCATTGCCTTCGATTTCGAGTGGCAGGGCACGGTGTTCGTGGCCGAGCGCTATGTCGACGTGACGGACCTGTGCATCAGTGCCAGCGTGCATGATTTGATGCTGCTGGCGCGGCGCCAGGAAGATCCGGACACCCTGTTTTTCAGCCGCCGTTTGAGCCTGGAAGGCGATACGGAACTGGGTCTGCTGTTCAAGAATACGCTCGATGCCATCGAGTTGCCGCCATTCGACCTGCAGGCGCTGGGACCGCGCCGCGTGCTGGCGCATCTGCGCGACCGGGGCGCGCGGGAAGGCTGAGCCGATAAGGGGGCGCCGCGACGGGCGGCAGCAGGCGTTCTAGTGGCGGCAATGGCCGCAGGCGCCGCTGCACGATGGCAGTTGCTCCTCATCGGAGGCCTCGCCCATGAAGCCGGCGTCGTTGACGGCGACCAGCAAGCGCTCTTGTGTGGCCAGCCGTTCGTCAAATTGCACCGTGGCACCGTGGCGCGCCAGCGAGACGCATACGGTGGCCACGCCCGCGACGCCTTCGAGCGCACCCGTCAGCCTGTCGGCGCAGCCTTCGTGATCCATACCAATAATATTCAAGCGCGCAGTCTGCATGGCTTCCTCTTGTTTTTCAGATAAAAAAAACAGCGTAGGCGAGGGGCGCGCATGCCGTCCAGAGGCGCACGCGCTTTTTATTTTCTATTTGCTGTTTTGTTGATCTGGATTAATTCTTCTGCCTCCATTGCCGCCGGGAACTGCTGTTGTTTTATACACAGTTTCCTTATTCCATTCGACAAGCGTGGCGTGCTGCGCGATACTATCATTCTGATAAGAACGCTATGAAGCGCTGGAAAGGAGGGGCCATGCAGCGTCGCTCCCTGCTCATGCTGGCAGGCCTGTGGCCGTTTGGCGTCGCTACCGGCGCCGCGCCGTTGCCGCTCGTGTATCCGCGACACCAGGCACTCAATGATCCGCAGCAAGGCTACGTGACGGCTTTGCTGCAAATGGCGCTGGCGCGTTCGGGCCAGGCGTATGCGCTGCGCCGTTCCCAACTGCGCATGGTGCAGACGCGCGCCATGCAAGAAATCGCCACGGCATCGGGCAGCGTCGATGTCGTGTGGGCCATGACGAGCCGCGCGCGCGAAACGCAATTGTTGCCGGTGCGCATACCCATCGACCGTGGCCTGATCGGCTGGCGCGTGGCCCTGATCCAGGCGCGCCAGCCGCAGTTGCTGCGGGCCGTGCGCAGTATCAGCGCCCTGGCGCGGCTGTCTGCCGGCCAGATGCGCGACTGGCCAGATTCCGCCATCCTGCAAGCGAATGGCTTGCGCCTCGATACTTCGAGCACCTATGAAGGCCTGTTCCAGCAACTGGCTGCAGGGCGCATCGATTACTTTCCCCGTTCCGTGATCGAGGCGCAAAGCGAGCTGGCCAGCCATGCGCAATTGCCGCTGGCGCTAGATACCCACCTGGTCATTCGCTACCCGGCGGCGCTGTATTTTTTTGTCGGCAGGCATCGGCCGGAGCTGGCACGCCACATTGAAAGCGGACTGGAAACCATGCTCGCCGATGGCAGTTTCGCGCGGCTGTTTCAGCAGCATTTCGGCCGTCTCGCCGATGGCTTGAAGCTGTCCCGTCGGTACGTGCTGGAGCTGGCGAATCCTGACTTGCCGGAGGAGACGCCGCTGGAGCGCAAGGCACTTTGGTATCGTCCACATCATTAATTGTAATTTTGTTCATCAGAGTCCAAGCAGCACTTCCATCGTGCGCAGCATGTTTAATCAAACGCAAGCCGCGTTCAACAGGGCAGCTATGGCTAGCGATAATTCTTTTCCACCGAACGTGCTTGCGCCGGCGCATCAATGACGCAGCGCTGGTGGCGCCCGTTTCTATGCCGTCCCGGTGAAGCAATCGTGCAGGCTGGAATAGACATCCGTGGATATAATTGCTATTGTGAAAGTATAAACATGGCAACCCCGTGCTTTCCCCTCATTCATTGACTGGACGCTACATGGGCAGATTGCAAGGACACTTATCATTATTGCTGGCGACGGCCCTGGGCGCAGCCCTGCCTGCCCAGGCGCAGCTGCCGGCAGGGGCGCCGCTGACCTTCAACGAAGCGCTGCAGCAAGCGGCAAAGGCCTCGGGCGTCGTGCAGGGCGCCGCGCTCGACGTGCGCGCAAAAACACTCAAAGCGGAAGCCTTGGCGAATATCGACGGCCCTTCCGTGGACTTGACGGCGTTTCGCGGCCGATTGTCGACGGACTTGAGTATCGATACGAGCGGCCTGTCCGGTGTGGTGGGCGGTATCGAATCCGTGCTGCCATCGATTCCCGGCTTGCCCACGCCACACATTCCCAATTCCCTGAACCGTGAAGTGGTGACGGATCTGACCTCGTTCGGCTTGCTGGGCATGTGGCCCATCTACACGGGTGGGCGCCTGGACGCCGTCAAGGGACTCGCTTCCAGCCTGACCCTGGCCGCCCAGGCCGAACGCACGGAAGCGGAAGAGCAACTGGCCACCCTGGTGGCGCAGCGCTATTTCCAGTTGCTGCTGGCCAAGCGGGTGGTGGCGGTGCGGGCCGACGTGACGGCAGGCGTGACGCAGCACCAGCGCGACGCGGCCAAGCTGGAAAAGGGCGGCCTGATTTCGCGCGCGGAACGCTTGCGCGCCGACGTGGCCCTGGACAGCGCCCGCAGCGAGGAAGCGCAGGCGCGCAGCGATGAGGAAATCGCGCAAGTGGCGCTCGACCGTTTGCTTGCCGTCAAGACGCAAGTGCGGCCCAGCACGCCGCTGTTCGTCAATAGCTTGCCCGTTGGCACCCTGCAATCGTTCATCAGCACGGGCATGCGGGAAAATGCCAACTGGAAAAAGATCGACAGCAAGCGCGTGCAGGCCGAGCAAGCCTTGAAGTTGCATGGCAAGGAATACGCGCCTACTGTGTTTGCCATCGGTAACTACAATTTGAATCGCGGCAGCGAAAAACTCGTGCGCTCGAACTGGGCAGTTGGCCTGGTCGTATCCGTACCGCTGGTGCACCGCATCAATACGGGCAAGATGATCGCCGCCGCCAGGCTGGACCAGGAGCGGGTGGAAGTGGTGGCGCGCCAGGCCGAGCGCGACATTCCCACCCTGATCGAGAAAAACTGGCGCGCGCTGGAAAATGCCCGCATCCAGTACCTGTCCACGGCCTCGTCGGTGGAACTGGCGCGCGAAAATATCCGTTTGCAAACGGTGGCCTTCCAGCAAGGGCAAGTGACGTCGCTGGAAGTGGTCGACGCGCGCCTGAACCTGGCCAAGGTGGAAACGCAGCGCGCGCAGACGGCCTATAACTATGTGATGGGGCTGGCGCAATTGCTGGAAGCGACGGGCGAGACGCAGCGCCTGGGCAGCCTGGCCGCCGCAGCCGACATCCAATTACCTGTGGATAAATAAGAATGAGCAACCCCAAAAAACCCTTGGCCATAGTCGCCGCCGTCATCGTTCTGGCCTTCGTGGGCTGGGGCTTGTACCAGGCGTTCCAGCCGCAGCACCTGCCTTTGCAGGGACAAATGGATGCGCAGGAAGTCAATGTGTCGTCGAAAGTGCCGGGCAGGGTGGGCGAACTGTACGTCAAGCTGGGCCAGACGGTGCCGAAAGGCCAGCTACTGTTCCAGCTGACGAGCCCTGAGGTGGATGCGAAGATCGCCCAGGCGACGGCCGCCACGCAAGCGGCCGATGCGGTGGTGCAAAAGGCGCAAGCCGGTGCGCGTCCGGAGGAAGTCCGTGCCGCCAAAGCTAACTGGGAGCGGGCGCAGACGGGGGCGAATATTGCCAAGACCACATATACCCGCGTCAACAATATGTTCGAGCAAGGCGTGATCGCCCAGCAGAAACGCGACGAGGCGCAAGCGCAATGGCGCGCCGCCGACCAGCTGGCGCAAGCTGCCCGCGCGCAATATGACATGGCACAAAAAGGCGCCCGTTCCGAAGACAAGACGGCCGCCGCCGCCCAGGCGCGCCAGGTGGGCGCCGTGCTGACGGAAGCGCAGATCGCCCTGGCGGAAACGAAGATCGTTGCACCGGTGGCGGGCCAGGTCAGCAAGATCCAGATACAGCCCGGTGAACTGGCGCCGCAAGGATTCCCCGTGATCACCCTGGTGAATCTCGATGACGCCTGGGCCGTGCTGCAGGTGCGCGAAGATGAAATGGCAGCGTTTGCCATGGGCAGCACGCACACGGCCAACGTGCCGGCCTTGAAACAGCAACTGAGCTTCAAGGTCAGCTCCGTGGCCGTGCTGCCGGACTTCGCCACCTGGCGCGCCGCGTGCCCGGGCGGCACGGATTTGCGCACGTTTGAAATCCGTTTGCGCCCCGCCATCAAGGTCGATGGCTTGCGTCCGGGCATGTCGGTTGTGTTTCCACCGCTCTGATAGCCGATGAGCGAGCTTGACAAAGAGCAGCCGGCGGCGCTGGCGCGTGAGTGGCGGCGGCTGCGCGGCGACTTCTGGGACTTCGGCATGCTCAGCTGGATTCCGGTCGTGCTGTGCGGTATGTTGTGGCTGGTGTTTTCCGCCGGCATCGCGCGCGACTTGCCCATCGTCGTCATCGATAACGACAACTCCACCTTGTCGCGCCAGCTGACGCGCTGGCTCGACGCTTCGCCCGGCATCGAGGTGTCGGCCAAGGTGGCCTCCAGCGACGACGCCCTGCACCGGCTGCGCGAACGCACGGCGTTTGGCTATCTGCTCATTCCGAACGATTTTGAACAGAAACTGCTGGGTGGCCGGCAAGCCACCGTGCAATGGCTGTACAACGCACAGTTTTCTTCGCACGCGGGCGCCTTGCTGCGCGACGTACGCACGGTCAGCACCACCTTGTCGGCTGGCATCGAGATGACGGCGCGGGTCAAGAAGGGCATGTCGGGCGTGCAGGCGGCGGCCCAGTTCGAACCGATACGCACGACCTTGAACAGCCTGTATAACGATAATGTCAGCTATGAAGCATTCCTGACCCTGGCCCTGATGCCGGCCATGTTGCAGATTTTCATCGTCGTTGCCGTCGTCACGAGTATTGGGCGTGAATTGCGCGAGGGCACGGTGCCGCAATGGCTGGCCTCGGCCCATGGCAGCTGGCTGCGCGCCGTCGGCGCCAAGCTGCTGTTCCCCCTCGTCGCCTACTGCGCGCTGGCGCTGCTGTACTTGCTGTTTTTCAGCCTGGCGCGGGACTGGGCCGTGGCGGGCAGCTTGCCGGCCTTACTGCTGAGCATGTTGCTGCTGGTGCTAGCCTACTGCGCCCTGGCGACCCTGCTGATCGCCGCTACCCTGTCCTTGCGCCTGGCCCTGTCGGGCGCGGCATTTATTACGGCGCCGGCCTTCGCGTTTGCGGGCCAGGCCTTTCCCTTGATGGCCATGCCGGCGCCGGCGCGCGCTTGGGCGGAAGCCTTGCCGCTCACGCATTATCTGCAGCTGCAAACGAAATACTGGCTGGCCGGCGCGCCGTGGCGCTATGGCGTGCAGGAAATGTTGATACTGGCCGGCTTTGCCATCGGCTGTGGCGCTGTGGGCGTATTCCTGCTGGCGCGCCGCGCGAATGCCCCGGCCGCATGGGGGCGCGCATGAATAGTTGCTGGCCATCCTTTCTCGCCACCTGGCGCGCCATGCTGACGGACAAGGGCGCGCTGACCTTGCTGTTCATTGGCGGCATCATCTATTCCTTCTTCTATCCGCTGCCGTACTCGAAGGAAATCGTCCAACGCGTGCCGGTGGCGGTCGTCGATCAGGACCGCAGCGCCATGTCGCGCCAGCTGACGCGCTTCGCCATGGCCCATCCCTCCTTGCAAGTCGTGGCCGTTACGCCGGACTTGTCCGTCGCGCAGGATTTATTGTGGCGCGACCAGGTCATGGGCGTCTTGATCCTTCCCGACGGCTTGCAGACGGACGTGCTGGCTGGCCGCGCCGCCCATGCGCAAGTGGCGGGCAATGGCTTGTATCTGATGCTCAACAAGGTGGCCTTGAATGGCCTGGCCGAAGTGGTAGGCACCGTGTCGGCCGGTATCGAGCTCAAGCGTTTGGGTGCGGGCACGCCGTCCAGCGTACAGGCAAACCAGCAGCGCTCGCCCATTGCCTTGGCCGCCGTGCCCCTGTTTAACGTCAAGGAAGGCTATGGCGCCTATGTCGTGCCCGGCGTGGCGACCTTGATCGTGCAGCAGACCTTGCTGATCGGCATGACCATGCTGTTCGGCACCTGGTACCAGCGCAAAAGCTTCCCCTTGGCAGGCAAGCGCACGGCGGGCGGCTATGTGGGCATGCTGCTGGCGTTTGCCTGCGTGGCGTTCCTGAACTGCTGTTATTTTTTCGGCTTTGTCTTCTGGTTCCAGGATTACCCCCGTGGCGGCAACTTTGGCGGCATGCTCTTGTTGCTGCTGCTGTTCTCCCTGGCAGAAGCGGCCTTCGGCATGCTGCTGGGTATGCTGTTTCGCACGCGCGAACGGGGCACGCAGCTGATGATCGCCACCTCGATGCCGGTGCTGTTCCTCGCTGGCCTGACCTGGCCCGTGTCGTCCATGCCTGTCGTGCTGCAATGGCTGCGCTGGCTGCTGCCCTCCACGGCGGGCATACAGGGCTTTGTCGCACTCAACCAGATGGGCGCCTCGCTGTATGAAATCCGCCATGAAGTGGCGGGCTTGCTGGCCTTGCTGCTGGCCTGCGTGGCATTGGGCTGGTGGCGCTGGCGCGCCGAGGCGTCTGCGCCCAGCGTCAAACAAGGATGATCATGAAACCAGGGAAAGAGCTGGAGCCCCAACTGGCCGTGGCGGAAGAAAGGTATGCCACGATTCTGGCATCGATTCAGGCTTATGCGCAGTTCTGTGACACACATGGCGACGACGACAACGCCGAATACGACAGGCTCGCGGATCAATTAGAGGCACTAACCGGAAAAGATATCTCCCGCTTCAATCTGCGCGAGTGGTGGGAAGAGGAGGGCGCGGAAGTGCTGGCGTTCAGGATCGCCTTGCCCGACCCCGTGAAACTTGACGGCGTCAGCAGGCCGGACATCGCGCACATCATTGCCAGGATAGGCCGCTTCGAGCTGCCCGAAAAAGACGCAAGTGAACCAGGCTTCCAGCAGACATTCAGCGCTTTTCTTGATGACTACTACCACGCTTGGTTGACGCTGCACTGCAAGACTTACAACTACAAGAAAATATTTGGTGCGCACAATGACAAGGACGGGAAGCGCTTGCGGTTGACCGACGACGAGAAGGTTGACCTGCTCTGGCCATATCGCTAGCGACGGGATCCATCATGCTTTCTGCAATGCCGCCAGCAGCAGCCGGCAAAAACCGTCACGCACCGGGTCGGGCAGGTTGTCATTGGCCCGCAGCAGGCTGTCGACGCGGGGCAGTGGTGCCAGCCGTTCCAGTGCCGCATGCCGGTGCATGCCCTGGCCCAGGTTGCGTTCATTGACCACTGCCATGCCCAGGCCGGCGGCAATCGCGGTCAGCATGCCCGCCACCGATGGGCATTCCAGGCCCACGCTCCAGGCCATTCCGGCCTGGCCCAGCTTTTCCTCGGCCAGCCGGCGGTAAAAGCAGTGCGGCCCGTAGGTGATCAGTTTGACGGTCTCCCCCGGCAAAGTCTGCTCTGCCGTGGCAGCGCACCAATGCAGCGTTTCTGTCCATAACAGCGTATCTCCCGGCGCCGCATTGCCAGCAAAATCTTGGTGCAAAATCACATCAAGCACGCCGTCGGCAAAGCGTTCGCGCAATACCTGGCTTTGCTCCACCACCAGCTGTACGTCGACCTCGGGGTGGTGATGCGAGAACTGCGACAGTACCGCGCACACGTACATCAGTGAAATCTGCTCCGTCACGCCGATGTGCAGCCGGCCGTGCATCGCCGATGGCGAAAAATGGGCGACGGCGTCATCATGGGCGTCGAGTATGTTGAACGCATGCCGCAGCAGCACGGCTCCCTGGTCGGTTGTGCCAAACAGTCCGCCGCTGCGCGCCAGCAGCTGGCAATCGAGCTGCTGCTCCAGCCGCTTGATTTTCCAACTGACGGCCGATTGGCTCAGATGGAGCAGGCTGGCAGCCTGGCTCATGCTGCCGGTTTGTACCACTGCCCTGAACACACGCAGGGCGTCGATGGATAGACGCAAATTCATGGACTATGACAAAAGTTGGATTGAAGGTCAAAAGAATGTCACTGGTGTCATGTTCAGTCAAGCCTTAGCCTGCAGGTTCTGCAAACAAAAGGATATCTGATGACGAGTCAAGAACCGCTGTTGAATAGCCACGCCTTGATCCACGGCCACCGTATCGCCACCGGCATCCATGGCGCAGGCACGCCGCTGGTGCTGGTGCATGGTACACCGGCGCACAGCATTATCTGGCGCGAACTGGTGCCGCTGTTCGTCGATGCCGGTTTTCACGTGCACCTGTATGACTTGCTGGGCTTTGGACGATCCGAGCGGCCCGTCGAGGCCGACACCTCGGTAGCGGCGCAGGTGACCTTGCTGGCGGCCTTGCTCGAGCACTGGCAACTGCCGACCACCCATTTGTTCGGCCACGATATTGGCGGCGCCATTGCGCTGCGCCTGGCGTTTGACCACGCGGCGCGCCTGCGCAGCTTGAGCATCGCCGACGCGCCCAGCTACGATTCCTGGCCATCGCCCACCTGGAAGCATCTGCGCGATGACTTCGCCCGGTGTGCTTTGACACCGGCCAGCGAGCATCGCGCCACGATGGCGCGCCAGCTGGGCATGGCCGTTTTCCACAAGGACAGGATGCAGGGCGAGCTGCTGCGGTGTTACCTGGAGCCGCTGTGCGGCGTGGTGGGCCAGCCCTCGTTTTACCAGCACCAGGTGGCGCACTATAACGCCTGCTATACGATGGACTTTACCGAAAAACTGCCGCAGTTAACCGTGCCGGTACAGGTATTATGGGGCCGGCAGGACGAATGGCAGCCGGTGGCTTATGGCCATCGCCTGCAGCGCGATATTCCCGGCGCCACCTTGCACCTGTTTGACGAGGCCGGGCACTTCCTGATGGAGGATGCGCCAGCGGCCGTCGCGGCACAAGTGATCGCGTTTATTCATCAGATGGAAAGGAGGAGGCCATGATATTGATCGGAATGCTCGATTCGCCTTACGTCAGGCGCGTTGCCATTAGTATGAAAGTGCTGGGTCTGGAGCATGAACACAGGCCCCTGTCGGTGTTTTCCGATTTCGACCAGGTACAAGCTATCAATCCTGCCGTCAAAGTTCCGACCCTGGTCACCGGCGGCGGCCAGGTGCTGATGGACTCGACCCTGATCCTGGCATATCTGGAGGAACTGGCCGCGCATGCTCCCCGCATCAGGCCGGAACCAGGGCCGGCACGCCTGCGTGCGCTGTGCCAGACCAGCTATGCTTTGGCAGCCTGCGACAAAGCCGTGCAGATCGTCTATGAGCGGCGCTTGCGCCCGCAAGAAAAGCAGCACCAGCCCTGGCTGGACCGTGTCCAGCTGCAATTGCATGGGACCTGGCGGCAGCTGGAAGCGTCACTGCGCGAAGAGGCGCCAGACTGCTTGAGTATTGCCGGCATCACCATTGCGGTGGCCTGGAGTTTTGCTCAGCAGATGGTGCCCGACGTGATGGCTGCCAGCGATTATCCGGCCGTGGCCGCGCTGACGGCGCTTGCCGAGCGGCAGCCGGTGTTTCTGGCTACGCCGATGGCGGGCTAATCTGCTTTCATCCGAACCGGTAATTGCAGGCGGCTTGTGCAATAATTTCATTTCCTTAACGGAAGAGTATTGCCATGCCGTCTTTTAACCTGTTCCAGCGCCTGTCCCAAGCCCCCACCAAGCCGAAGGCGGCGCCTGCTGCGCGGCAGTTCGACGTGGCCGATTTGTACCAGGGCCCCATCGCGCTGGGCGGCGATGGCGAGACGCAAGCGCGGCCCTTCGATGAAAAGCTGCGCCAGGCCTATTTCTGGATCGTCAACCACGCCATTATCAGCCCCCATTACGACATCGAGTACAACGACGGTCCGTCGCAGACGTATGCAGTGGGCGACAGCCGCCGCACACTGAACTTGCCGTCGGCGCAAAGTTATTCCAGCTTCATCCTGCTGCCCTTGCTGACCTTTGCCACGCGCCGAAAATGCCTGTTCGTTGGCGGGCCAGGGCGGGGCAAGACGGCCAGTGCGCTGCTCATGGGGGTGCTGGCCGGTGCCACCGTCAAGGAGGTCAAGCGCGCCATGCAGCATGGCCATCCGCAGATGACGGTGGCCGACTTGCTCGGCAATCCGCTGCCGGCGGACTTGGTGAACGCGCAAAGCATGGACGATATCCGCATCGCCTGGCGCGCCTGGCTGGGCATGCGCGTGAAAATCGTCGATGAATACAACCGCATCCCCACGCGCACCCAAAGCGCGCTGCTCACCGTCATGGGCGACAATTACGCGGAAGTGCTGAACCATATTTACGAATGCCCGGAAGCGGCCTGGTATTTGACGGCGAACGACGACCAGGGCGGCGGCACCTACCAGGTGATCGAAGCGTTACGCGACCGGGTCGATGTGACGGTGCAGGCGCTGGCTTTCAATCCGCGCTTCTTGAACGAACTGCTGCTGCGCGTGGAAGAAAACGTGCGCCCCGAAGAGCTGGTGCCGCCCGAGATCATCTTCACGGAAGGTGAGGTCGATCAGATAGTCTCGGCGATCCGCCAGGTGACCGTGCCGGATGCCGTGCGGCGCCGCCTGGAATTTTTTGCCAGCCAGTTCGAGCTGTTCGAGACGGCCGGCGGCCAGTTTGAATACATGACCAAGGATACGGCCCGCCTGGCCGGCGCCGACCGGGGCGCCGCGCAGGCGGCCGACAATGGGCGCGATCGCCTGAAGGACCTCGGTTGCCAGACTTTGAATGGCATCTCCGTGCGTACCCTGATGGCGCTGCTGATCTACGCCAAGGCCATGGCGTATTTCCGTGGTAATGGCGAAGTGGCGCTGGAAGACTTGCGCCAGGTGCTGCCGTTTGTGCTGCATAACAAGCTGCAGCCAGACCCGGACGCACCCTTTTTCGCGCTGCCGGAAAACGCCGCCTACCGCAGCGACAGGCTGGGCTGGCTGCGCCGCCTGTTCGACCTGTCGAACGATGAATTCAACCGCCTGGACCTGGATCGCGACGACCCGGTAGGTGTCTTGTCGGCCCAATTCGACCTGGGCCTCGATGGCGTCAGCGAGCGCGAGACGCTGGCGCGCCTGAACCGCATCGAAAAACTGATCGGCGAACGCACGAAGGGGCGCAAGCTGTACGGGCCACTGTATGACGATTTGCTCAAGCTCAAATACCTGCACCAGCGTTACACCAATTATCGTAGCTGGCTGCGTTCGCAATGAGTGTCCTTCGCTGTCTAGGCTTTCTGGAAGCGCTGGCCATGCTGAATGGCGAGGCGAGCGACCTGTGCGCCAGCTACGAGTTGCAGCGCCTGCCCGACGCACCCGATCTCGCCACGGCGCTGGGCTTGCGCGTCGAAGATTATGCCTTGAACGTCATCGAACCCGCACGCGACTTGCCGGCAGCCTTGTGGCACCTCCATGCGGCGCCGTGTGCGCGCGCGCACCTGGAGCTGGTGTGCCAGCGCTGGTTTTTCTCGTCGCAGCACATGCAGGCGGCGCCACCTGGACGCTTTCGCGCGCAACTGGTGGCCGTTTTCTTCGCATCGCTCGATGAGGCGCTGGGTGGTTTTTCCCTGCACGTCGTGAGCATGACGCCGCCCCCTGGATTCTGGTACGCGATTCACTGGGACGAGATCGCGTTCGAACTGGGGGATGAACGCTATCTGCTGCACTTTTCGCACAGCGATTGAGGTGCGGCGATGATCTCTCCAGCCTTTGCCTCGATACTTGCCAGCGGCCGCGCCCAGTTCAATGCGCGCGCACTGGAAGCGCGCCGGCGCTTTCCCGCGCTCGACATGGCCGCCTTCGGCGCCTTTTTGCACGACAGCGTCGATCCGCTGGTGGTGGCCGTGGCCGCCGCTGCGCCCGAGCGCGTGGGTAGTGTCACCCTGGCCGCCTACGACATGGCACTGGAGCTGGTGGGTCACGGTTCGGCGGGGCCGGCCGCGAAGAATCCCTTCCTGAACACTGTCTGGCGCGAGCTGGCGCCGCAGTTTTCGGGGCTGCTGGCGACGGCCCCCGTGGATGTGTTGGGCATGCTCAGCAACGCCGCCATCCACCTTGGCGCCGTGGCGGGCGCGCGTCCCGCGCAGTGGCAGCGCGAGCTCGCTGCCCTGGCAGCGCAGATCGCCACGCTGGGGCAGCTGCGCGCCGTGGGCCAGGTGCTGGCCTGGCGCGCCGGCGTCGCGCATTTCCGCGAGGGCGCGCTGGCCGCCGCCGACACCTTGCCACCAGCGCTGGCCCTGGCCGCATTTGGCGAGCCGGGAGCGCAATGGCCGCAGGTGCATGCGCAGTTACTGGCCAATCCCTGGCGCGGCAATGCCGAGGGCAGGGAGTTTGGCGCCTTCAGTGGCCTGGGTGGCGACTTCGGTACGCCGCCGCAAGTTCGCGCCTCGGCGGACGGTTTTGTCGTGCGCAGCGCCGAGCGTCATTATCTGCTGGTGGCCGATGCCTATGGCGCCGTGCTGCACGGCGCCACGGCGCAAGAGTTCGCGCAGGCGTACACCGAGCTGCCATCGTCCGTGCGCCTCGATGGAGCGACCCTGCATATCGGCGCGCGGCGTATCGAGCTCGACTTGCCGGCCGGCGACATCGCCCTTGCCGTCAATGCGCATACGCTCGCCATCACCTCACCTTATACGCATGCCATCCGCCTGTTGCCGCTTGCATGAAGAAGACCGCCGACACCACGCTGATCGATATCTGGCGCGCCGCCTGGCCCGAGGCCCTGGCCGTGTGGAGCAAATTTACGCGCCTGCGCGACCCGAGCCTGTGCGCCAGCCATGTCGAGGCCAGCAAGATGGGCCTGTCCGGCAGCTTCGCCATGATCCGTTTGCTGGACCAGAGCGTGGTGGTGGACTTGCCGCTGGTGACGGAGCTGGGCTTGCAAGACTATGCGCTGGAAGTGCTCGCCCATGAAATCGGCCACCACATCCTCGCGCCGGGTAGCGCCAGCGACCAGTTTCGCCTGCTGGCGCGCATGCGCCGCGCCTTGCCCACCCTGGAACAGCACGCGCCCATGGTGGCCAACCTGTACACGGACCTGTTCATCAACGACCGCTTGCAGCGCCAGGCGAATCTGCGCATGGCCGACATCTATCGCAAGCTGCAGCAGGGCAGGGAGCCTGCGCCGGATGGCCAGGCCAAGGCCGGCGGCGTGTGGACCCTGTACATGCGCATCTATGAAAACCTGTGGCAGCTGGATAAGGGGGAACTGGGTGGCGCGGGCATGGATAACGGCGCCGACGAGCGCCTGGACACGGATGCCTGGCTGGGCGCGCGCCTGATACGCGTGTATGCGAACGACTGGATGCTGGCCGCCGGCCGTTTCGCCACCTTGCTGCTGCCTTACCTGGTAGCGGATACGGATGCCCTGGGTGACAGTCTCGACCCCAGCCGCTATCTGCAGGACACGCGCGACGCCGCCCGCGGCTGCCAGACGTATGGCGCGCAGCAGATCGAGGATGACGAAGAGGGTGGTGCCATTCATCCCGTGCACGACAAGCGCATCTCGGGCCTCGAGGGTGAAGAGCCTCAGGCCAATGTGCCGGCCAGGGCGGGTGGCGGCCAGTTGCGCGAACCGTTCGAGCTTGGCGACATTTTGAAGGCCTCGGGCGTGGACTTGAGCGACCATGAAATCGCCATCCGCTACTACCGCGAACGGGCCTTGCCGCACCTGGTGGAGTTTCCCAGCCGCCCCGCGCCCGAGTCGCAGGAGCCGCAGATGGAAGGGCTGGAAGCGTGGGATATCGGTGATCCTTTGGCAGACATCGACTGGCTGCAATCGGTGCTGCAGTCGCCGCGCCCCGTGCCCGGCGTGACGACCGTGCGCCGGGTGTATGGCCGCGAACCGGCGCACGCCATCGACGCCATGCCCGTCGACCTGGATATGTACGTGGACAGTTCCGGCTCCATGCCCAACCCGCAGGCGCACACCTCGTTCCTGACACTGGCTGGCGCCGTCATCGCCCTGTCCGCCCTGCGCGCCGGCGCGAAGGTGCAGGTGACCCTGTGGAGCGGCAAGAAGCAGGTGATGCAGACGCCAGGTTTCGTGCGCGATGAAGACATGATCCTGGGCGTGCTGACGGAGTTTTTTGGCGGCGGCACCTGCTTCCCCATCCACTGCTTGCGTCAGACGTATGCGGCCAGGCGCGAACGGCCCGTGCACATTTTGATGATTTCCGACGATGGCATCACCACCATGTTCGACAATGATGAAAAGGGTAACAGCGGCTGGGATATTTCCGCCAGGGCGCTGGCGCAGGGCGGCGCGGGCGGCACCATGGCCCTGAACCTGGAGCGCGACTGGGATGGCGCTGCCAGCCACACCTGGCTGCAGCAGACCTATGACGCGCTGAAACGCGCGCGCCGCGAGCAGGGCTGGGATATCCACGCCGTCGAGCGCTACGAAGACTTGCTGGACTTTGCGCGCGCGTTCAGCCGGCGCCACTACGTGAAGTAAGAATACGACAAGAATATGCACACTCCCGGTCCCCCACTCGAAAACCTGACGCACCGCCTGGCCGACACGCCCGTCGAATTCCTCGCAGAACCGCGCATTGCCGGCGTCGCCAACGCGCAATCGGTGGCGGTTGCTGCGCTGGTCAATGACATTTTGCTGCTGCATGGCGCTCGCGCGCCGGCCGCGTCACTGCAGGGTTTTATCGGCGCGCAGGTAAAAGCGGACCGCAACCGGCTGGCACTGGCCATGATCGTGTGCTGGCTGCTGGCCGACGAGTGGTTCCTCGCCCAGCAGTTGCCGCAAGCAGCCTTGCTGCAAGTGCTGGGCGAGGGGGCGCGCGAGCTGGCTGCCGCCACGCCTGCCCACCAGTTTACCCAGGACCCCGAGCGGCGCGAGGAACTGGCGCGCATCGTGCTGGCGCGCCTGGGTTTTCGGCCCCTTGACGAAAGCGTGGCGCAGGCCACGGACAGATTGTCGGCCATCAGCGGCACGGAGCGCCGCCGTCTGCTCGAAGCGAGCCGGCTGGCGGAACAGCGCGCGCGGGAAATCCGCGAGGCGCTGGCAAAGAAGGCGGCCGAGGAATCGGCCGACAAGTGGTCGCGCGAATGACGCTCGCTGGCAAACCTGATGTCAATCTGCCGGGCGGCGCCTGGGAATCGGACCGCGACTACTGTCCAACGCTGACGCAAACGGGCGCGCGCATGCTGGAAAAAATGCGCAGCCATCCCGCAGCGCCCGTGTATCGCAACCGCAGCGGCAACAAGCTGCAGGCCGGCGAGGTGGCTGCCCTGCGCGCCTACGAACAGGAAGTCATGCAGGCGGAGATCGACTGGAGCGCTGACGCGCCGCCGTTCTGGCTGGCGGATTTTCTCAGGGCGACTTATGCCACGGTGCCGTACTTTCGTGCCTGCGGTTCGCCACCGGCGCGTCTCATCGATGCAACGCCCATCAGCCGCGCCGAACTGGCGCACGATATCGCCGCCTTCGTGCCCGACGATGCGGACCTGGCGCGCATGATCAACTTCCAGACCACGGGCACCACGGGGCACCCGCTGCTGATCGCCTCGCACCCGCTGGTGGCGGGGCGCTACCTGGCTTTCCACAAGCGCGCGCTGCGCCGTTTTGGCGTCACCCTGCGCCATGGTGCAGGCCAGGTGGGCGTCATGCTGCTGGGGCACCAGCGCCGCTGCTTTACCTACGTCTCCGTCACGCCCACGATGCACGAATCGGGCCTGGCGAAGATCAATCTGCACGTGGACGACTGGCGCGACCCTGGCGACCGCGCGCGCTACCTGGATGCCATGGCGCCCGAATTGATCGCGGGCGACCCGATCTCGTTTGCCGAGCTGCTGACCCTGCCCATGACGCACAAGCCGGCCGCGTTGTTGTCCGTCTCGATGATGCTGTTGCCCGGCATGCGCGCGCGCCTGGAACAACGCTTCGGCTGTCCCGTGCTCGACCTCTATTCGCTCAATGAAGTGGGGCCGGTCGCCGTCTACGATGAACTGGCGGGCGGCCACGTGCTGCTGCAGCACCGCTTGTATGTGGAAATCCTCGATAGTGCTGGCCAGCCCGTACCGGATGGCGCGCGCGGCGAAATCACGGTGACGGGCGGATTTAATTTCTGCCTGCCCCTGGTGCGCTACCGTACGGGCGACTACGCTGCGCTGGTGCATGGCCCCCACGGCCCCGTGCTGCTGGGGCTGGCCGGCCGCAGCCCGCTGCGCTACAGGACGATCAACGGTGAGTGGATCAATAATATCGACATCACGCATGCCTTGAAACCGCTGGCCATCGCCTTGTTCGGCGTGCACCAGCGTGGCGATGGCGGTGTCGCGCTGCGCCTTGCGCCAGGCGCCATGCCGCAGGCAGACCAGGCGCGCGCCTTGCTCGCGCCCTTTTTCGGCGCCATCACGGTCGAGACTTTGCTGGCGCAAGACAAGATCATTCAATACACCTCGGATTTGCAGGAAGCAGTGGCATGAACCTTTATAAACGCGGCCTCGTGGTGGGCAAATTTTGCCCGCTGCACAAGGGCCACGAACTGTTGATCGAGCGGGCGCAGGAGGCGTGCGAAGAACTGCTGGTGGTCAGTTATACCAAGCCCGAATTTCCCGGCCTGGAACCGGCGCGCCGGGAAGGCTGGCTGCGCGCGCGATTTCCCCGGGCTTTGCTCGTCGTGCTGGACGATGCGCGCCTGGCCGCTCTGTGCGCGGCGCGCGGCATGCCGGCGCGCGCGCTGCCGCATAACGACGCCGAAGGCGACGAGCACCGCCATTTCATGGGCTGGCTGTGCTGGACGGTGCTGGACTTGCCCGTCGATGCCGTCTTCACCAGCGAAGAGTATGGCCCCGGCTTTGCGCGCGTGCTGGAACGGCATTTTGCAGGCGGGCCGGTGGCGCACGTGAGCGTGGACCAGACGCGAACGCTGGTGCCCGTGTCCGGCACGCTGCTAAGGCAAGACCCGCAGGCGCACAGCGCCTTCCTGTCGCCCATTGTCCGTGCCGATTTTGTTACGCGCGTGTGCGTGCTCGGTGGAGAATCGAGCGGCAAGACGACCTTGACGCAAGCGCTGGCGCGGCATTTCGAGACGGCCTGGGTGGCCGAATATGGTCGCGAACTGTGGCAAAGCCAGGATGGCGTGCTGGCCTACGATGATATGCTCAGGATAGGCCGGGAACAGCTGCGGCGCGAAGCGCAGGCGCTTTTGGCTGCGCGGCGCTGGCTGTTCTGCGATACCTCGCCGCTGACGACGTATTTTTACTGCGGCGAGATGTTCGGCAGGGCCGAGCAGGAGCTGGCGCAGTTGGCTGAACACCGTTACGACCTGGTGCTGCTGTGCGCCCCCGATTTTCCCTTCATCCAGGACGGCACGCGCCGCGACGCGGATTTCCGCGCGCGCCAGCATGCGTGGTATCAGGCCGAGCTGGCACGGCGGGCGATTGCCTATGCCAGTGTCACCGGCACGGTGGACAAGAGGGTCAGGCAGGTGGCGCAGTTGTTGGCGGCGCCATTGGGGCAAATTTGGTGCTGACCGCTGCCAGTATCTCGTCCGACAAGGCGGCATCATCGACGGCACGCGCCAGCGCCACGGCACCTACCATGGCCGACAGCATGACGATGGCTTCCTGCCGCGGCTTGCGTTTTTTCTGCCACGGAAAATGCGTGGTCAGTTTTGCTAGGATGGATGTCAGATGGAAGGTGAAGGCGGGGCGCACGGCCGGCTGCTTGCGCGCGTCGCCTGCCAGCGCGGCCAGCAGGCAGCCATTTCCGGGCGCATCGCGGTGGGCCGCGCTCGCATAATCACGCACGTATTGGCGCATCGCTTCCGGACTGGCCGTGGCTGCATCGAGCGCAGCGCGCGAGTGCTCCGAGCCGTGCAGGGTGCTTGCGGCCATCAGCGCTTGCTTCGAGGCGAAGTGGTTATAGAAGGGGCCGTGCGTCAGCCCCGTCGCCTGCATGATCTGTCCCACACTGACGCCGTCAAAGCCCTGTTCTCGGAATAAGCGTGCCGCTTCCGTCAGGATGCGCTGGTGTTTTTCTGCCGTCTCGGCCGCAGGGTATCGCATGGTCTTCTCCTGGTCATCACACATTTCCGTTGACATCATACATGACGTACGTCATGATTGCAGCACTAATCATTACGATCATCATGATTAGTGCTGCACCGAAGCATGACGAGTGTCATGCTTGTGGTTCATTTAATTTCAAATTGACAACCTTAAAGGAATTATCATGAGTACAAGCAACATCCAAGGCACGGCCCTCGTCACTGGCGCATCGTCTGGTCTGGGCGCCGTGTATGCGGACCGCCTGGCCAGCCGTGGCTATGATTTGATACTGGTGGCGCGCCGGGTCGAGCGCCTGGGCGTACTGGCCAAGTCGCTGGCAGACAAGTATGGCGTGGCTGTGCGCGCCATGGCGGCCGACTTGTCCGCACCGGCAGACCTGCAGCGCGTGGCCAATGAACTGGCCAGCAACCCGGCCATCACCATGCTGGTCAATAATGCGGGTGCGTCGACGTTGGCGCCCGTCGCCGATACGGCTCGGGCGGGCATCGCCACCATGGACAAGGTCAATGTGACGGCGCTGGCCGAGCTGACGTATGCCGTGCTGCCGCAATTCAAGCAGCGCAAGGGGGGCACCATCATCAACATCGGTTCCGTGCTGTCCTTCCATAATCTGCCCGCCAGCACGATCTACAGCGCCACCAAGGGCTATGTGATGAATTTTACGCGGGGATTGCAGCAGGAACTGGCCGGCACGGGCATCGTGGTGCAACTGGTGTTGCCAGCAACGACGGCGACGGAAATTTGGGAATTGAGCGGCGTGCCCCTGACGCAGTTGGACCAGGCCACCATCATGCGGGCGGAAGACTGTGTCGACGCCGCGCTGGCAGGCCTGGACCAGGGCGAGCTGGTAACCTTGCCTTCGGTGCAAGACCAGGAACTATGGGAGCGTTTTGACGCGGCCCGCCTGGCCCTGTTCGCGGGCGCGATGCACGGCAAGCCAGCATCACGCTACGGCATCAAGGCGGCCGATTAAGGCGCGTTCAAGCCCTGTTCCAGGTCTTCGCGCACATCGTCGATAGGCTCGATGCCCATGGACAGGCGCGGCATGTCTCCGGATACGCCCGCCTTGGCCAGTTCCTCGGCATTGCGCTGGCGGTGCGAGTTGGAGGCAGCGTGGGTGGCCAGCGACCTGGCGTCGCCGATGTTGAGCGGGCGCGTGCACAATTGCAGGGCGTCGGGCACACGCGCGCCAGCCGTGCGCAGGGCCAGGGTCTCGACACCCTGGATCAGCTGGAAGGCGCTCATGGGCGAGTCGCCGCGCCCAAATTGCGCAGCGTGACGACGCGCGCGCGGCCGAACGCCTCCGTGTAGACGACGTCGTGATACGACACGTCCGGCTCGTTCAGGCGCTTGAAGCGTTCCTTGTGTTCGGCCCACGGGAATCTGCCGCTGTCGACGGTGGCGGGCGATATGGTCAAACACGGCATTCATGCGCCGCGCATAATCAGTGCGCAACAGGCCCGACGCCGTGGACGCCGAGGATGGGGCAGGGGAGCTCTTGGCGCCAATGATGGCATGAAGCTCCCTCAGGCGACCCTAGCGAAATGGCTGGGGCACCGCGTTCGACGCCGGCTCCGGTTTGTCGCGCAAGTCGTCGCTGTCTGCCGGTGCTGATGCCTCGCCCGGCGTTCGGCTGCACAGTTCCAATAGCCAGGCAAGCGAGCGATACGGGCGCCCCGTTTCGGACGACAGCCCGATCTCGCAGCTGCGGTTGGTCGATACGCCGCAGGCGCAGCCGTCCGGCAGTTCGGCATCGATCTTGCGCAGCGCGTGGCGGTTCAGTTCAGGGGCCGCGAAGCCCAGGTCGCCGCCGAAACCGCAACAGCCCACGCTGGCCGGTTGCACTATCTGCTCGGCACAGGCGCTCATCACGGCCTGCAGTTTCTTGTCTGAACCGCTTTTTTGCACCGAGCAATTAATATGCAAGGCAATCGGGCCGGCCTGTTTGACCAGATTGAGCTTGGGCAACAGCGCATCATGTGCAAATTCATGGAAATCGGACACGCTCAAGCGGCCGGCCATCTGCTGTTGCAAGCGCAAGGCGCAGGCGCTGGCATCGGTGACGATACGATAGCGCCCGTTTTCGGATGCTTCGGCCAGCGCCACTTCCAGCCGCCTGGCGCTCGCATCGGCCTGTTCTGGCAGGCCTTTGCTTGCCAACATCTGGCCGCAGCACAGTTGTTCTAGGCCGCGCGGTAGCCGCGGAGCGTAGCCGGCGCGCCGTAGCACTGTCTGGATTACGTCGGGCAGTGGCGCTTCTCCGGCCTGATCAGGTCCAAAGATGCGGCTGGCGCAGCTAGGGAAATACACCACCGGTTCGCCAGAGGTGGCGGCGGGGGCTGTTACTTTGGCAGCGGGGCGCGGCATGCTGCGCCGCCAGGCGCCGCCCGACACCTTGGTCAGCGTACGCGGGCCGACGATACTGGCGGCGCCATGGCCCAGCCGCAATCCCAGACGCGCAAGCAGGGCGACGGCGCCGAAATGTTCGCCGCTCCAACGCCCGATACGGCGCGCCGCATTGCCGTGCCGGCGGCCGCGCACATCGCGTACCAGGGCGCCGGTATCGATGCCGACCGGGCAGGCGCTGGCGCACAGGCTACAACCGGCGCAGGTGCCCAGTCCCATATACACGTAGTCCTCGGCCAGTTCGCCTGGCGCTTCGCCGGCGAGTTCGCGCCGCGACATTTCACGCCAGGCGATGATGCGTTGGCGCGGCGACAGCGTGAGTTGATGCGAGGGACACTTCGGCTCGCAAAAACCGCATTCTATGCATTTGTCGACCAATGCGGATGCCGTCGGCAGCGGCTTGAGATGCTCCAGATGGGCTTGCGGATTCTCGTTGAGAATGACGCCAGGATTGAGCAAGCCGGCAGGGTCGAAGCTTTGTTTGATCCGGTACATCAGAGCGGTCGCCTCGCGGCCCCATTCCTGTTCGACGAAGGGAGCCATATTGCGTCCGGTGCCATGTTCGGCCTTCAGCGAGCCCTGGTACTTGTTCACCACCAAATCGCACAGTGCCTCCATCAGGCGGCGATAGCGCTGCACTTCCTGCGCCTGGCCGAAATCCTGTGTGAACACGAAATGCAAATTGCCCTCCAGCGCATGGCCAAAAATGACCGCATCACGGTATCCGTACTGCTGCAACAAGGCTTGCAGATCGAGCGTCGCGGCGGCCAGCGATTCGAGCGGGAAGGCGACATCTTCGATGATGACCGTGGTACCCGTCGCGCGCATCGCCCCCACGCTTGGAAAGATACCCTTGCGTACGTTCCAGTAGATGTCGCATTGGGCAGGGTCGCTCGAAAAGCGCGCGGGCGCTATCGTGTCAAATGCTTGCAGCGCTGCCAATGCAGCCGCCACGCCACGTTCCAGGGTCGGCGCCTCGCCAGCGCGCACTTCGATCAGCAAGGCGGCCGCGCCGGCGTCCAGTTGTCGCAGCATCGGCGGCAGGCCGGCCTTGTTTTCGACCGAGCGCAGCGCGGCGCGGTCGAGCAATTCCACCGCCGCCACAGCCAGTGGCTTGAGCGCCTGCACGGCGGCGCAGGCGCCGGCGATGTCGGCGAAAAACACCAGCGCGCTGGCCTTGTGCCGGTGTTCCGGCACGGTGTCGTAGGTGATGCTGGAAATGAAGCCGAGCGTGCCTTCCGAACCTATCATCAGGTGACACAGGATGTCGATCGGAT
Source organism: Janthinobacterium sp. UMAB-56 (assembly GCF_900095265.1). Classification (GTDB taxonomy): domain Bacteria; phylum Pseudomonadota; class Gammaproteobacteria; order Burkholderiales; family Burkholderiaceae_D; genus Janthinobacterium. Next base: position 42,575 of record NZ_LT607657.1, read on the forward strand.
CGTCAAAGTCGATCAACGCGTTCAGGCTGTATCCGGTCGTGTTCTTGATCTTGTACTTGCGCCGGATCAGGGCCGCCAGCGCCAGGTTCCCGCGCGTTTCGCGGCCCAGTTGCGCCAGCGTTGACAGCAGCGCGCCATGACTGCGCTGAAAGTCGGCGACACTGAGCGGGTCGGCGCTGTCGAGCAGCGCGCCATCGGCCAGCATCACGCGCATCGCGCGCATGGTGCGGTAACTGTTTTGCGAGGTGCCGCAGCACATGCCCGACGCATTGTTGGCGGCGATGCCGCCGATCTTGCAGGTGGCGATCGAGGCCGGGTCGGGGCCGATCTTGCGGCCCAGCGGCGCCAGGCGGCGATTGACTTCGGCGCCTATCATGCCCGGCCCCAGTCGCACGCTCAGTGCACCGTCTGCCTGTGCGTAGGTGGCGAAGCCATCGCCCAGCAAGACCAGCATGCCGTCGGTCACGGCTTGCCCGGACAGGCTGGTGCCGGCGGCACGGAAGGTCAGGTGCATATGATGCTGGCGCGCCACCTGCAGCACATGCGCCACATCGGCCTCGTCTTCCACCACGACGACGACCTGAGGCAGCATGCGGTAGAAACTGGCGTCGCTGCCCCAGCTCAGGCGGCGCAGCTCATCCGTAATGACGCGCACGTCTGGCAAGCGTGCGCGTAGCGCCACGAGCAAGGCCGGATTCGGGGGACTCGATGCGCTGAGGGATCGGTTCATGTGGCGTGCTCCTGTTTATTATTTTCGGCAAGGCAGACGCCGTTATCATCATGGCCTTGCCATGGTTATTTTTATCACTGACATGCCGACGCTTCAGTCCCGCAAGGCCGTTCAGGACACCCGTTTGCAGCGCAAGGCCAGCAAATTGAGCCAGCGTTCCACGCCTTTCACATCGCTGCTGCACGATGCATAGTCGGTGACGGTGCGCGCTGCTCGCTCAAGCAGTTGAATATCCGCCTCGTGCTGGCGCGCCACATGTGGGTCTTCGAGAAACAGCACGCGGCGGCATTGGCGGTTCAGAATCAGTTCGGCAATTTGCGCATCGCCGCCCAGGGGGCCGCTGCGGAAAGGTCGCACCCAGTTGCGGCCTGCCACCTCGCCCTTGATCTTTTGCGCAAGCTGGTTCAGCAAGCCGCCTGTGGTGCCGGTGGCGCAGCGCATCGCGAAGCTGTCCAGCAATGCGAAATGCCGTTCGGCCAAGGCCAGCATGCAGCCTTTCATCGCGTCGTGCGCAATCAGGGCGATGCTTTCATTGGCCAGGTCAAAGGTGGAATCGAGCGTCGCATCGGGCGCCGCGCCAACTGCCACCGCTTCCAGTTCGAGCCACTCCCTGGCACCGGCCAGGGTCGACAGGAAGGGTTTGCCATGAATGACGCATTGACGTTTCAAGGCCAGCGCTTCGGGGAAATTGGACGAGGGGTCGAGCGGGTCCATCAAATAAATCACCGCGTCCAGGGCTTTGGCCGGATCGCTCTCGACGACGCGCGACACCAGCATCATCAGGCCGCCTTCGCGGCCATAAGGAAAGCGCTCGATCGATGGATAGTCCGGCAACAGACCGTGGCTCAATATCGCATCGAGGGTTCGGCCAACGACGACGAATTGCGGCTTGAGGTGGCTTTCGATTGCCATCTGCCCGCCCTGGAGCAAGCGCACCAGGGCCGAATCGGGAGCATCTTGATGCGCGCGGTTTGCAGCCAGGCCGATTCTGCAAGGGGGATAACGCAAGGGCATGTGGTTCGGCTTTCAAGGCAGCGGTGTATACGGCCTCGCGTCCGGAAAGGGCGCGAGGCACAATCTGTTTCACGGATCAGAGCGTGATTGTTGTTCCCAGCTGCTGGAGAAATTGCGCCAGCCATTGTGGATGGGCAGGCCATGCCGGCGCCGTGATGAAATTGCCATCGGTGACGGCATGCTGTATGTCGATGTCTGCGTAGAGGCCGCCGGCCAGCCGCACTTCCGGCGCGCAGGCCGGATACGCCGCGATGCGTTTTCCGCGTATCACATCAGCGGCGACCAGCAGTTGTGCACCATGACAGATGGCCGCGATCGGCTTGCCGGCAGCGTTGAATTGCTGCGTTATCTCGATGACGCGCTGGTTCAGGCGCAGATATTCCGGCGCGCGGCCGCCCGTGATCATCAGGGCGTCGTAGTCGCCCACCTCGACTTCATCGAAGCTGGCATTGAGCACAAACAGATGCCCCGGTTTTTCGGTATAGGTCTGGTCACCCTCGAAGTCGTGAATGGCGGTCTTGATCTTGTCGCCGCTCTTCTTGCCTGGGCAGACGGCGTGCACCGTGTGGCCGACCATTTGCAATGCCTGGAACGGCACCATCATTTCATAATCTTCTGCAAAATCGCCCGTCAAAAACAAGATTCTTTTCGCTGCCATGTGCTTCTCCTGTGTAAGTGCCTACTCCACACCGCTCCGGCCTGTTACGACGGCCATCTGCGGCAAACGCGGGGGAGTAGTGGGATTGGAATTAGAATTTATAGTTGTACAGCAGTGCCGCCAGGACGGCGCCCAGCAGCGGGCCGATGACTGGCACCCAGGCATAGCGCCAATCGCTGTCGCGCTTGCCCGGGATGGGCAGAATCGCGTGCATGATGCGCGGGCCGAAGTCGCGCGCCGGACTCATCGCGTAGCCGGTGGTGCCACCGAGCGACACGCCTATGCCCAGCACCAGCAAGGCAACCGGCAAGGCACTCATGGCGCCCAGTCCGAAGCTCGGCGCTGCCATGTTCAACACGGCAAACACGAGAACGAAGGTGGCGATCATTTCTGCGGCCAGGCTGCCGAAGGTGCCGCGGATCGCCGGGCCGGTGCAAAAGACCGCCAGTTTGGTGTCGCCATCGGGGGTGCTCTCGAAGTGCTTGTAATAGACGATCCATACCAGAAACGCCCCCATCATGCCACCGAGCATCTGCATGGCGACATAGGCGGGGACCTTTGCCCAAGGGAATTTCCCCACCACCGCCAGTGCCACGGTGACCACCGGATTGAGGTGGCCGCCGCTGGCGGCGGCAGTGCACAGTACGGCGACAAAGACCGCCATCGCCCAGCCGATGGCGATCACGATCAGGCCGCTGTTATGGCCCTTGGTTTTCTGCAAGATGACATTGGCGACCACGCCATTGCCCAGCAGGACGAGCAAAGTGGTGCCGATGAATTCGGCGAATAAAGGATTCATGTGAAGCTTCCAGTGAAGTGTGTGGGATGGGGCCTGGCGGATCAGACCGCATCGGCCCAGGCCTTGCTTGCGTTGACCGCGCGCTGCCATCCTTGCATGTGCGCCTTCACTGTGCTCGCGTCGAGCGCCGGCGTGAAACGGCGGTCCAGTTTCCATTGGTCCTGAATGTCGCCGACATCTTTCCAGTAGCCGACCGCCAGGCCTGCCAGATACGCGGCACCCAGGGCCGTCGTTTCGCTGATCTGCGGGCGCACCACGTCGACGCCGAGCAGGTCCGACTGGAACTGCATCAACAAATCGTTGGCCACGGCGCCGCCGTCGACGCGCAATTCGGTAATCTTGCCGCCCAAGTCGGCTTCCATGGCCTTCAATACGTCCAGCGACTGGTAGGCGATACTGTCGAGCGCAGCGCGCGCGATGTGGGCCGACGTGGTCCCGCGCGTCACGCCGAACAGCGTGCCGCGGGCGCGCGGATTCCAATGCGGTGCGCCCAGTCCGGCGAAGGCCGGCACCAGATAGACGCCGTCGCCATGCGGCACCGAGCGCGCCAGCGCCTCGATTTCCGAGGCACTCTTGATGATGCCGAGCCCGTCGCGCAACCATTGCACGACCGCGCCGCCGATGAAAATGCTGCCTTCGAGCGCGTAGTTGACCTGATCGCCTATCTGCCACGCGATCGTGGTGACGAGATTGTTCTTCGATTCAATCGGTTTGTCGCCCGTGTTCATCACCAGGAAGCAACCTGTGCCGTAGGTGTTCTTGACCATGCCTGGCTTGGTGCACATCTGCCCGAACAGCGCCGCATGCTGGTCGCCGGCGATGCCGGCCAGCGGCACGGCGGAAGCAAACAAGGTGGTTTTGGTGCTGCCGTAGACGGCAGAAGACGGATGGACTTCAGGCAGCATGCTGCGCGGGATATCCATCATGGCCAGCAACTCGTCGTCCCATTTCAGCGTGTGGATGTTGAACAACATGGTGCGCGATGCGTTGGTGACATCGGTGACGTGCTGTCCTTGCTGCGTCAGGTTCCAGACCAGCCAGCTGTCAACAGTGCCGAAGGCGAGCTTGCCCTGGTTGGCGCGTTCGCGCGCCCCTGGAACATTGTCGAGTATCCAGCGGATCTTGGTTGCGGAGAAATACGAATCGATCGGTAAGCCGGTCTTTTCCCGCACGATGGCTTCGAGGCCGCGGCCTTTCAGTTCATCGCAGAAATCAGCCGTGCGGCGGTCTTGCCAGACGATGGCGTTGTACACCGGGCGGCCCGTCTCGCGGTCCCAGACGATGGTGGTTTCACGCTGGTTGGTGATGCCGATGGCGGCGATCGATGCGCCATTCAGGCCAGCGTGCGTGACGGCTTCGGCTGCGACGCCGGCCTGCGTCGACCAGATATCCTGTGGGTCATGCTCGACCCAACCCGGCTGCGGATAAATTTGCGGGAATTCCTTTTGTGCCACCGAGACGATGTTGCCGGCCCGATCAAATAATACTGCGCGCGAGCTTGTCGTTCCCTGATCAAGCGCAAGAATGTATTGATCCTTCATCGCCATTTTCTGCATGTCTTATCTCCGTCTATAGTTGATTTTATTTGCCGGTCTTTGCCGCGCCGGTCACTCGGTAAAACTGTCATCCCGTGTCCATGGAGATGGCCCAGGCCAGGCAAGGCCGCCTGGAGCGGTGCGCATGGTCGGTCTTCAGCGCGGCGCGCGCCATTCGCTTCGATACCGGCGTGCGTCCATCGCTACTCCCATGGAGCCACTCCCGCTTGCAGCTGATGCGTGATCTACTGCGTAGCCATGCGCTTGATCCATTCCTCCAGGCGCGCCACATGCTGCGGCTGGCAGTGCAAGCCACACTTGGTTCTGCGCCAAAGGATGTCTTCGGCACAGCGCGCCCATTCCACCTCGAACAGATAGCGTGCTTCCTGTTCGTACACGCCGGGCGTCAGTTCCTCGCCCAGAGCCGTCATGCTGTTTGCCGTACCGAGCATGCGCCGGGCGCGGGTGCCATAGCAGCGCGCATAACGTTGCGCCAGTTTTCCCGGCAGCCATGGGTACTGGGCGTGTAGTTGTTGTGCAAAGCGTTCGAAGTCTATGCCCTCGACCAGCGCGCCCGCTTGTTGCAGGTCGCCGCCCGGCAGGGGCGCCGAGGCGGTCCAGTCCGGCGCATCGCGGCCCAGGCGTGGCAGCAGCATGGCCAGCGCTTCTTCCGACAGCTTTCGGTAAGTGGTGATCTTGCCACCCCAGATATTGAGGAAGGGGGCAGTGTCCGGGGCGCATTCGAGCAGGTAGTCGCGCGTTACCGCCGAGGCATTTTGCGCGCTGTCGTCGAGCAGCGGCCGTACCCCGGAATAGGTCCAGACCACGTCGCCTGGAGCAATCTGTTTGCTGAAATAGCGGTTGGCCACATCGCACAGGTAGCTCACTTCGCCTTCGCTGATCGTCACCTTGCCGGGTTCGCCGGTATATTCCAGGTCGGTGGTGCCGATCAGGGTGAACTCGTCCTGATAGGGAATCGCGAAGATGATGCGTTTGTCCTGGTTCTGGAAAATATAGGCGTAAGGATGATCGAACAGGCGCGGCACGATGATGTGGCTGCCCTTGACCAGCCGCAGTCCATGCGTATTGCTCACGCCTGAGGCGGCATTGGCAAATTGCGCTGTCCAGGGGCCGGCGGCATTCACGATGGCGCGCGCATTGACATTGATGCGACCATGCTGCTCGCTCTCCAGCGTGGCGTGCCAGCCCTGGCCTTCCTGCCGTACTGCCGCGCAGCGGGTACGGGTCAGGATGTTGGCGCCGCGTTCGCTGGCGTCCAGCGCATTGAGCACGACCAGCCGCGCATCGTCCACCCAGCCGTCCGAGTACACGAAGCCCTTGCGGAAGTCGCCTTTCAGCGGTCCGCCCGCCACGTGCTGGCGCAGTGACACGCCTTGCGAGGCTGGCAGGAAAGCGCGCCGCGCCAGATGGTCATACAGGAACAGTCCGGCACGGATCATCCAGGCCGGTCGTTGTCCGGCATCGTGCGGCATGACGAAGCGCAGCGGCCACATGATGTGCGGTGCCGTGCGCAATAGCAATTCACGTTCCTGCAAGGCCTTGCGCACCAGCTTGAATTCGTAATATTCAAGATAGCGCAGGCCGCCGTGTATCAGTTTCGTGCTGGCCGAGGAAGTGTGCTGGGCCAGGTCGTGCTGCTCGCACAGGATGACGCGCAAACCGCGGCCTGCCGCATCGCGCGCGATACCGACGCCGTTGATGCCGCCGCCGACGATTAAAAGATCACAGTCCTGTTGCGCTAGCTGCTTGATTGTCGATTGCATCATAATCCTGGAGGTAGTGATAGGCCGCTATGGGCTGCAAAAAGTGCATGTATTCACGGTGATGTTTCATCCAGCCACACGGTCGCAACCATGCGCCGTTCTGCCGCTGCCATGCGCGCATTCCAGCGATCCTAGGAACAGGAAGCCAAATGAGCTTAAGTGAATAATAACGCGCTCTTTTTTGTTTATTCTACGCACGTTCGAAAATTTAACAACATCTAATTCTTCTTTTTTGTTCGTTTCGATTCGTTTTCGCAACATGACAAGAGCGGCCATGAGCGGCGGCGTATAGGCAACTGCTCGCCGCTTGCCTGGCGCACGGACGTTCGCTGATCATCAATCCCGGCAGGAGTGCCGAAGAAGTCGCCATGGCATGGGCATGGCATCGGGGGAGGGGGCGGAGATATAGAGGCTCTGGGCTGGACCTGGGGTCGTTCCAGCTCAACCATGGGGACGACGACAGAAGCGTCGCTGGCGCTCTGCGTGAACGCCGGCTTCTCTTTACTGCATGCAGGAGCCTATCCCGGCAGGGTATGCATGCATGTGCCGGGACGGGTTTTCAGCCTGATTTCAGTCTGACTCAGGCCGCGTTCAAGGCCTGCTCCAGGTCTTCGCGCAAGTCGTCGATATGTTCGATGCCCACCGACAGGCGCAGCATGTCTTCGGATACGCCTGCCTTGGCCAGTTCCTCGGCATTGAGCTGGCGGTGCGTGGTGGAGGCCGGGTGGGTGGCCAGCGACTTGGCGTCGCCGATGTTGACCAGGCGCGTGAACAATTGCAGGGCGTCGAGCACGCGGGCGCCAGCCGCGCGCGGGTCTTCTCCGCTGGCCAGTTTCAGGCCGAAGGACAAAATGCCCGAGGCGCGGCCGTTCATGTATTTTTTCACCAGCGCGTGGTCCGGGTGGTCTTCCAGGCCTGCGTAATTGACCCAATCGACTTTCGGATGCTGTTTCAGGTGCTTCGCCAGTGCCAGGGTGTTGTCGCAGATGCGGTCCATGCGCAGGGCCAGGGTCTCGATACCCTGGATCAGCTGAAAGGCGCTCAAGGGCGAGATCGCCGCGCCCATATTGCGCAGCGGGACGACGCGCGCGCGGCCGATGAAGGCGGCGGGCCCGAATGCTTCCGTGTAGACGACGCCGTGATACGACACGTCCGGTTCATTCAGGCGCTTGAAGCGTTCCTTGTGTTCGGCCCACGGAAATTTGCCGCTGTCGACGATGGCGCCGCCCACGGTGGTGCCATGGCCGCCCAGGTATTTGGTCAGCGAATGGACGACGATGTCGGCGCCGTGTTCGATGGGGCGGAACAAATAGGGGCTCGGCACGGTGTTATCGACGATCAGCGGGATGCCGTGCGCGTGCGCGATCTCGGCCAGTTTCGCCACGTCCGTCACATTGCCCAGCGGGTTGCCGATCGATTCGCAGAAGATGGCCTTGGTGCGCGCATCGATCAGGGCGGCGAAGGTCTCGGGCTGGCGCGCATCGGCGAAGCGCACTTCGATGCCGATCTGCGGCAGGGTATGGGCAAACAGGTTGTAGGTGCCGCCATACAGCTGGCTGGCGGAGATGAAATTGTCGCCCGCCTCGGTGATCGTCTGGATCGCATAGGTGATCGCCGCCATGCCTGACGCCACGGCCAGCGCAGCCACGCCGCCTTCCAGCGCAGCGACCCTCTTTTCCAGCACGTCCTGCGTCGGGTTCATGATGCGCGTATAGATATTGCCGGCGACTTTCAGGTCGAACAGGTCGGCGCCATGCTGGGCATTGTCGAAGGCGTAGGCCACCGTCTGGTAAATGGGGACGGCGGCGGCCTTGGTGGTCGGGTCGGGGGTGTAGCCGGCATGCACGGCCAGGGTTTCGATTCTCATATTGTCTCCGGTGTCGATGGTATGCGGTGGTCAAATCCGCAGCCATTGTGCCATGCGCCCGTTAGCGCGATGCTACGCTTGATAGAATATTAATTCATAAGCTAGTGCTGTCTTGATATAAGTCATGCAGCTCTGCCTGGCCGATAAACCGTTCGTGCGTGCCATGCTGGGCGCAGGCAAACGCCCCGCCGATGGCGCCACGGCGCATGGCGGCGTGTATGCCCGCGCCATCGAGCCAGGCGTGCAGGAAGGCGGCGACAAACGAATCGCCAGCGCCATTCGTGTCCACCACGGGCAAGTCCAGCTGCGCGCACGGGAAGTGGCGGACCTGGTCGCTGCCCCGTTCCAGCAGATAGGCGCCGTGCGCGCCCGCCATGGCGACGACAAGCTGCGCGCGGCCTTGCGCGACAATCGCGCGCATGACTGACTCGTGGCGCTGGCCCAGTGCGGCCGTGCTGAGGAAGACCAGGTCGGCACGCAGCGCGAACACTTTGTGATGCGGGTTGATGCCGTCCCAGTCATGCAGGTCGGTCGATACCGTGGTGCCGCACACCTGTGCGTCGTCAAACAGTGCCGCCACCCAGCCCATGATGGAAAAGTGCGCATGGCGGGCTGGCCCCAGGTAGGGCAGGTAGAAGTTGGGCGGCATGCGCGCGTCATCCGGGTGGCGGCCATCGTACAGCGACAGTCTGTGGCCTTGCGGGTCGACCAGGTTGACGCTGCGCCGCGTGCCCGAGGGTTCGACGAGATGTGAAAAATCGAGCCTGGCTTCCCTGTAGCGCTGCAGGATGGCCGCGCCTTGCGCATCGTCGCCGATGAAGTCGATGAACTTGCAGCGCAAGCCCAGCGCATGGCAGCCGAGCGCCACGCCATTGCCCGTGTGCGCCACATAGTCGTGGATGGGCGGCACGTGCACGGAATCGGCGACGGGCAGTTGCAGGGAAGGGACGCGCACGATGGTGTCGATGCCGGCGCCGCCGACCACTACAATGTCATAGCTACTCATGGTGCAGCTTTCTCCAGCAGGATGGTGCCGGCCGCGTGCACCGCGACGGCGCCATCTTTGACTAAGTATGTTTGCTTCGTGTAGGCGTCGCGCAACAGGGTGCCATCGGCGTAGACGCTGCCCACCTGCAGTTCGAGCGCACCTTGCGCCTCGGGCACGGCGATGACGGCATCCTCATCGGTGACGCGGGCGAACGCATACGGCAGTTCTTGAATCAATCTGTGTTCGCCGCGCGCCAGGGCAGGGTGGCGCAAACGGAACTGGCCCAGCTTGCGCGCATGCGCCAGCGTCGCCGCATCCATGGATGTCCAGTTCATGTCCGAACGAGTAGCCTGCTGTTCGTCGCCGATGGGCGCCGCGCCAGGCTGGCGCCCGCTTTCGTCGCCGTAAAACAGCTGCACCCCGCCCGGCGCCAGCAGCAGGGCGGACAAGCCATGTTGCAATTGATTGCGCGGGAACAGGCTGGTGTCGTGCGAAGAGATATACGACAGGATGTCGTAGCGTGGCGCATTGCCAATGCGCTTGCCCAGCAAGAGCGCGTACTGGCGGTAGACGCCATCGATGCTTTTCCAGTTGCCGGCCGCGCGGTGTTGAAAGTCGAAATTGATCATCGAATCGAAGCCCGCGTCATGCCAGCTGCTGCGCTCGGGGCCATGGCCCCACGCTTCTCCCGTCATCCAGAACGGGGCATCGTCGATTTTCTGTTCGGGATGGCGCATTTTCCAGTCCTTCAATGCTTCCGTGGCGGCCGCGCGCAGGGCCAGCCAGCTGGCCGGCTCTACGTGCTTGACGGTGTCGGCGCGAAAGCCGTCGACGCCGAATTCGCGCACCCAGTCGGCCAGCCAGTGGACCAGGTAAGCGCGCACGCTGGTATCGGGCAGGGCGACGGCGCGCGTGTCGGACTTGCGCTGCAGGATCGGTGGCAAGCCCACGGCCTTGCCGCTTTCCGTGCGGAAGTCGGGCAGATAGGCCAGCTGCATGGTGAAGTCATCCTTGCCGCCGTCGGGATAGCCGGGCAAGCCGGCGCGCACCCAGTCCGGGCCCCACCACTGCTTGAATTCGAAATTGTTGTAGTCGATGAAGCTGTGATAGTCGCGCAGCGTGGCTTTTTCATGGCCGGGCCACAGCACGGGCACCCTATATTCAGCCAGGGTGCGCAGGTCCGCATAGCCGGGATGGTTCAGTACCACGTCGAACAGCACGCGGATGCCTTGCGCGTGGGCGGTATTGATCATCTCGCGCAGTTCTTCGCGCGTGCCCATGTTGGCGTCCATGGTGGTGTAGTCGAGCGCCCAGTAGCCATGATAGGCGTAGTGCTGGAATTGCTGCTTGCCACCCACCACCCAGCCGTGTATCTGCTCGTAGGGCGCGGTGATCCACAGGGCGTTGACGCCCAGGTCTTGAAAATAGCCGGCTTTCAGTTGTTGCGTGATGCCGGCGATGTCGCCGCCGTGAAAGCTGCCGATATTACCGCCTTGCGGGTCGGCGGCGCGGCCATAACTGTGGTCGTTGCCGGGATTGCCGTTGGCGAAACGGTCCGTCACGGCGAAGTAGACGATGGGGTTTTCCGCAAAGCTCCCTGCCTGCGCCGAAGCGCACAGGAGCAGGGCGGCCAGCGTAGTCAGGGAGCGGCGCATGGTCAGCCCTTCACGCCGCCGGCCGTCAAGCCGGAGATCATCCATTTCTGCGCCAGCAGGAACACGGCCGTGATGGGCAAGCCGGACAAAATGGCTGCCGCGGCAAAATCGCCCCACAGGTATTTTTGCTCGTACAGGAACAGCTTCGAGCCGACGGCCAGGGTGAGGTTGTTCTGTTCATGCAGCAGCACGGAGGCGATCGGATATTCGATGATGGCGCCGATGAACGACAGCAGGAATACGACCATCAAAATGGGCACCGTCATCGGCAGCAGCACGTAGACAAACGCTTGCCACTGCGTGGCGCCATCGACCTTGGCCGCTTCCTCGATCTCGATGGGGATGGTTTGATAGTAGCCCTTGATGGTCCAGATATGCAGGGCGATGCCGCCCGTGTAGGCCAGCACCAGGCTGCCGTGGTGGTCGATGCCCAGCCACGGCACATAGCTGCCCAGCACATCGAAGATGGCGTAGATGGCCACCAGGGCCAGCACGGCGGGGAACATCTGCAGTAGCATCAGCGCGGACAGGGTTTGCGACTTGAAGCGGAACTGCATGCGCGCGAACGCATACGCGCAAGTGGTCGACAGCAGCACGGTGACGGTGGCGCTCATGCTGGCCACCTTGATGGAATTCCATAGCCACAGCAGCACGGGGAAGTCCGGCTCGACCAGGGCGCCGTTGGGCGCCTGGTAGGACATGCCCAGCGCCAGGCGCCAGTGTTCGAAGCTGATCTCGGGCGGGATCAGGCTGCCCGAGGCGAAGTTGCCGGGCCGCAGTGAGATCGACAGTATCATCAGGAAGGGAAACATCACCAGCGCGATCAGCGCGATCACGGCGACGTGGGCCGCCAGGATGCGCCAGCGGTTGGAACGGTCGACAACGATAGCCATTTCTGTCCTTTATGCTTTGTTCATGCGCGTCAGGCGCATGTTGACCAGCGAAATCGCGGCCACGAGGAAGAAGATCAGGGTCGAGATGGCGGCGGCCAGGCCAAAGTTCTGGCCGGAATCCTCGAACGCGATGCGGTAGGTGTAGGACACGAGCAAGTCCGTCGTGCCGGCCGGCAAGGTTGTGTCGAGGAAATCGGGACGCCCGCCCGTCAGCAAGCTGATCAGCACGAAATTATTGAAGTTGAAACCCAGGCTGGCCACCATCAATGGCGTCAGCGGTTTGATGATCAGGGGCAGGGTGATCTTGAAGAAATTCGTCAGCGGTCCCGCGCCGGCCAGGGCGGACGCTTCGTACAAGTCCGACGGGATCGCCTTGATCAAGCCCATGCAGACCACCATCATGTAGGGGTAGCCGAGCCAGGTGTTGACGATCAGGATCATGGCCTTGGCCAGGGTGGTGTCCGAAAACCAGGCCGGTTTGATGCCGAACAGGGCATCGAGCACCAGGTTGATTTCGCCAAAGTTGTTATTGAACAGCCCTTTGAATACCAGGATGGAAATGAAGCCCGGCACGGCGTATGGCAGGAACAGCAGGGTGCGGTACAGGCCGCGGAAGCGCAGCGCATCCCAGTTCAAGAGCACGGCCAGCACCATGCCCAGGCCCGTGGTGGTGGCCACGCTGATCAGGGCGAAGACGATGGTCCAGACGAAAATGCGCAGGAAGGGACCGCGGAACGCTTCATCGGAGAAGATCTTCACGAAGTTGGCGAAGCCCACGTTGACCTTGAAGCCCGGTTCCAGCTTCGTGCCATCCGGCATTTCATAAAAGCCCGTCTTGAAATTCGGTTTGATGAGTTCGCCGGTGGCGATCTTCTTCAAGGTTTTGTCGGGTAGTTGCTTGTAGACATGCGCGACGGGGCCGAATTCGCGCAAGCCCACCATGCGCAGCTCTATCCTGTTCGGCATGACCAGGGTGAGCTGTTTCAAATCTTTTTGCAGGGCGATGATATCCTTGATGCTCAGCGGCGGGGCCAGCACGGGCGCTTGCACGGGGTCCGGCGGCGCCACTTCCACGTTCAGTGGCACGGCGCGTTTCAGGGCCAGCGGCTGCGTCAGCAGCACTTCGCCTGTATCCGGGCTTTCCAGGCGCAAGCGGTATTGCTTGTTGTCGGGATGCACGGTCATCGCATACCCGGCGCTTTCCACGCGCTGCGTCTCGTCGAGCAAATATTGCGTGGCCCGCTCGTAGGTGAGCAGGTTGCGCGAACTGAAATTGGTAAAGCCGATCGACACCGTGTACACCATCGGCAATAGCACGAAGACGATGACCGCCGTAATGCCGGGAAACAGATAACGGTAGGCATAGGCGCGCGGCGACGTGAAGACAAACGTCGTCAGTGTCAGCAAGCCGAGGAAAACGGCGGCCAGCATGGTCTGGCCGGAAATGTACAACATGAAGAGCAGATACAGACCCAGCGCCATGCTGATGGTCAATACCGTAGGGCCGATAAACTTGCGCACGATGGATACCTGTGAAGAGGGATGCTGTTTGCGTTGAACTTGTCCGCAACGGAGAGCTGGGGTCAGTTCCTCCGGAAGTGGAACACATCCCATTGGGATGCGTTCCCCCGGCGGGTCTGACCCCGGATTTCTGCTGATGGTCGAAAATTAAATTTCGCCCAACCAACGTCTATTAATTCGCCGTCGTAATCCGCTTCGCCGCCGCATCCAGGCCATCCTTGGTGCTTTGGCGGCCTTGGGTGATGTTTTCCAGCGCCGACTGCATGGACGACCAGAAGCGGCCCATTTCCGGATTGTTCGGCATCGGGCGGCCCGCTTGCGCGCTTTCCATCGTCGCCTGGATGTTCGGATTGGCTTTCAATTCCGCGAACAGCACCTTGTTCGCTGGCGTGCCCAGCGGGACGTCGGCGTTGATGGTTTTCAAGCCATTGAGCTGCAGCATCTGGTTTTCCAGGAATTCCGTCGCCAGGTCCTTGTTCGGGCTGGCTTTCGAAATCATCGCGCCCAGCACGCCCACGAACGGGGTGGCCGCCTTGCCGGCCACGGTTGGGATTGTTGCCACGCCGAAGTTGATTTTCGATTTGCGCGCGTTGTCCCATGACCATGGGCCGTTGATCATCATGGCGATCTTGCCCTGGTTGAAGCCCGCTTCCATTTCCGCGTAGCCCGCGCCTTTCGGCATGGCGCCGCTGTTGATCAGGGTCATCAGCGCATTCACGCCCGCTTGCGAGCCGGCATTGTTCACGCCGGTTTTCGCCGCATCGTAGCGGCCGTCGCTCTTGACTTCAAACGGGAAGCCGCCGCCCGCGCCCAGCAAAGGCCAGGTGAAATAGGTATTCGTGTAATCCCACAGGATGGCTTTCTTGCCTTGTGCCGAGAGTTTCTTGTCCAGCGCGGCAATTTCCTCGAAGGTCTTCGGCGGTTTCGGTACCAGATCCTTGTTGTAGACGAGGGCGACGGCTTCGATGGAGATCGGGTAGCCCCAGGTCTTGCCACCCACCGTGAAGGCGTTCCAGGCCAGCGGCAGGATGGCGGCGCGTGCTTCCTTGCTTGGCGTCAACGGTTGCAGCAAGCCGGCGTCGATCCAGGTGCCGATGCGGTCATGTGGCCAGATCCAGATGTCCGGACCCTTGCCGGCGGCCGCTGCCTGCTGGAATTTGTTTGGCGCATCTTCCGGGTGCTCGACGACGACCTTGATGCCAGTCTTCTTGGTGAATTCTTCGCCGACCTTGGCCAGGCCCTTGTAGCCCTTGTCGCCATTGATCCAGATCAACAGGGTGCCTGCCTCGGCCGCATTTGCCATGCTGACGGCGGCCAGGTTGCCGATGCCGGCCAGGGCGGCGGCGATCAGGGTGGTTTTGATGAAGCTGCGTTTCGGGTGTGTGAAGGACATGTCAATCTCCAGTGTCTTTTTTTATGGGAAGTATCAAGGCTGAAACGATGCAACCAGGCCAGGCGGCGCCTGTAGCGCCTGGCCCCTTAAGCCGGGTGTCAGGTACGGGTCTGGCCGTGCTCGTCGAACACGTGGACGCGGGCGGGCGCCACCTGCAGCGCCACGGACTGGCCAATGGCCCAGTCCGTTTCCGCATCGGCGCGTACCACCAGCGGTTCGTCGCTGCCCGGAACCTGCACATACAGATAGCTGATGTCGCCCAGTTTTTCCACCGCCTGCACGCTGGCCGTGATGGCAGCAGTGGCGCCGGGCGTGCACGCTTGCACATGTTCGGGGCGCGCGCCGACGGTGACGGGGGTGCCGCTGGCCAGCGGCTGCGTCAGCACTGCTTGCAGCACGCCGCCGGCGTTGGTGGCGATGGTGGCCACGCCGTCCGCATGGCTGTGGATCTTGCCTTTGAGGAAGTTCATGCGGGGCGAACCGAGGAAGCCGGCCACGAACAGGTTGGCGGGGTGGTGGTACAGTTCCAGCGGCGCGCCCACTTGCTCGATGCGGCCCGCGTTGAGCACGACGATGCGGTCGGCCAGTGTCATCGCTTCGACCTGGTCGTGCGTGACGTAAATCATGGTCGAGCGCAATTCGCGGTGCAAATTCGCCAGTTCGATGCGCATCTGCACGCGCAGCGAGGCGTCGAGATTGGACAGCGGCTCGTCGAACAGGAAGACGTCTGGTTTGCGCACGATGGCGCGGCCGATGGCCACGCGCTGGCGCTGTCCGCCCGACAAGTCTTTTGGTTTGCGTTCGAGCAAAGGTTCAATGCGCAGGATTTGCGCGGCGCGTTGCACGGCGTCGGCGATTTGCACCTTGTTC
Source organism: Janthinobacterium sp. UMAB-56 (assembly GCF_900095265.1). Taxonomy (GTDB): domain Bacteria; phylum Pseudomonadota; class Gammaproteobacteria; order Burkholderiales; family Burkholderiaceae_D; genus Janthinobacterium. The sequence continues at coordinate 58,282 of NZ_LT607657.1, forward strand.
ATGCCGGCCAGTTTCAAGCCGAACGCCATGTTTTGCGCCACGCTCATGTGCGGATACAGGGCGTAGCTCTGGAATACCATGGCGATGCCGCGCTTGGCGGGGGGCACGTCGTTCATGCGCGTCTTGCCAATATACAGGTCGCCGCCGCTGATTTCTTCCAGGCCGCAGATGCTGCGCAGCAAGGTGGACTTGCCGCAGCCCGACGGGCCCACGAAGACCATGAATTCGCCATCGGCGATTTCCAGGTCGATGCCGTGCAGGGTTTGCACGTCGCCATATGCCTTCTTCAGCCCTGCCAATTTTAGTCCTGCCATGTCGTCCTCGTTCTGTCAATTCGGCCCCGCTGATGCGCGGGGCTCGTTATTGTAATTGGCGGCGTGGCCGCCAAAGCCTGCGATTTACGCCAGGGTGCCGAACCAGCCGCCATGTGGGGGCAGGCTGATCTGTTGGCCATCTTTGCTACCTGTCAAGCCGTGACCGGCCAGGTCGGTCGCTGCTGCTGCGGCCGGCAAGTCAAACGTGACCGCTTCGGTGCCCAGATTGAAGGCCGCCAGTACGGAAGGTTGGCCAGGCAAGTCGCGGCGCAGGGCCAGCACGGGTTCCGGCGCATCGAAGAAGACGATATCGCCGCGCAGCAATTGCGGCAGGGTGCGGCGCCAGGCGAGGATGTTCTGCGCAAATGTCAAAGGCGACGCGGCGTCGGCCTCTTCCACGTCGACGGCGCGCTGCAGATGTTCGGGCGGCACGGGCAACCAGGGTTTCGCCGTGCTGAAGCCGCCGTGCGGCGCATCGGCCACCCACGGCATCGGCGTGCGGCACCCATCGCGGCCCTTGAACTGGGGCCAGAACGGGATGCCGTACGGGTCTTGCAATGCTTCGAAAGGAATGTCCGCTTCCGTCAGGGCCAGTTCGTCGCCCTGGTACAGGCACGGCGTGCCTTTCAGCGCCGCCTGCACGGCCAGCACGACCTTGGCCAGCGATGGCGATGGATGGTCGCCGCCCCAGCGCGTCATGACGCGCACGCTGTCGTGGTTGCCCACGGACCAGGAAGCCCAGCCGTCGGCCACTTGCGCTTCGAATTCTTCCACCTGCGTGCGGATGTGCGCGGCCGAAAATTCCGCCGTCAGCAAGTTGAAACTGTAAGCCATGTGCAGTTTGTCGGCGCCCGTGTAGGCAGCCATGGTGGCCAGCGCATTGTCGTCGCCCACTTCGCCGATGGAAATGGCCTGGTATTGATCGAGTACGGCGCGCACGCGCTGCAGGTAGGCGATGTTTTCCGGCTGCGTCTTGTCATACACGTGCGCTTGCATGCCGTAGGGGTTGATGGCTGACACGCTGCTCGCGTCGCGCTGCGCGGCCGGCGGATTGTCGCGCAGCAACTGGTCGTGATATGGGAAGTTGCAGGAATCGAAGCGGAAGCCATCGACGCCGCGTTCCAGCCAGAAACGCAGGTTGTCCAGTTGGGCTTGCTGCACGGCCGGGTTATGGAAATTCAGGTCGGGCTGGCTGGCGAGGAAATCGTGCAGGTAGTACTGGCCGCGGCGCGGCTCCCATTGCCAGGCGGAACCACCAAACACGGACAGCCAGTTGTTGGGCGCCGTGCCGTCCGGTTTCTGGTCGGCCCAGACATACCAGTCGGCCTTGGGATTGTCGCGGCTGGAGCGGCTTTCCACGAACCATGGGTGATTGTCGGACGAGTGCGACAGCACCTGGTCGATCATTACTTTCAAGCCCAGTTCATGGGCGCGCGCCACCAGGCGGTCGAAATCGGCCAGGCTGCCGAACATGGGGTCGACGTCGCAGAAGTCGGCCACGTCGTAGCCGAAGTCTTTCATTGGCGACGTGAAGAAGGGCGAAATCCAGACGATGTCGGCGCCCAGGGCGGCGATGTAATCGAGCTTGGAGGTAATGCCGGGCAAGTCGCCGATGCCGTCGCCATTGCTGTCGAGGAAGCTGCGTGGATAGACCTGGTAAATGACGGCGCTGCGCCACCAGTCGGCGGGCAGGTGGGCGAGATTGTTCTGGATGGTCGGCATGAATGATTTCTTAAAAGTTGCCTGTAGCCTTGGCTATCAGGGCGGCGCTGCTGGTTGGTAGGCGAACGTCTTATTTTAAAATTCAAAGCGCTTTGGGTATGAAATGAGTATAGTTCAAAGCGCTTTGAAAAGTAAAGCGATACACGCAGCAGACATACGTTTTTTTTATGAGGCTCATTCAGGACGACATGGTGGCACCGCTGGCCAGGCGGCCGGCGGTGCCGGAAAGGCGGGATTGGCTAGTGCGGCACGGGGCCGGCCGACTCGCCCGGCAGCAGTTCGCACGGCCACAGTTCCTGCAGTTCGGTGACGGGCGTGCCATCCATCAGGGCCAGCAGCATGTGGATCATCTTCGCGCCGGCGCCGCGCGGGTCGGGCTGGACGACGGTGGTGACGTTGTGGCCGGCCAGGGAATCTTCCATCAGGCCCCAGACGATCAGCGACATCTCGCTGCCGATGGCGATGCCGGCGTCGAGCAGGGCGCGCACGGCACCCACGCCCGACATGTGATTGTCGACGATGACGGCGGTGGGGCGCGGCGAGCGGGCCAGCAGGCGCTGCATGGCCTGGTAGCCGGCGCGGCGGTCGTGCGCGTTGTCGACCAGGTTGTCCGGGTCGACGGGCAGGCCGCCCGACTGCATGGCGTGCTGGAAACTCTCGACGCGCTGGCGCACGAAGTTCAGGTCCGGCGTGGCGCTGATCAGGCCGATGCGCTGGTGGCCCAGTTGCGCCAGGCGCTCGACGGCCAGGCGCATGCCCGCCTCGTTGTCGTAGTCGAACCACGCGTGCGGCTGGTTCAGCTGTGTGCGGCCATGCGCGACAAACGGCATGCCCTGCTGCGCCAGGTAGGCGATGCGTTCGTCGAACGGTTTCGTGCGTCCGACGATCAGGCCATCGATGCGGCGGCCCTTGACCATGCGTTCATAGGTGTGGAATTCATTGGTGGCCGAGGCGGGCGCGATCATCATGTCCATCTGCTGCGCTTCCAGCGCTTCCGACATGCCGCCCACGATGTCAATGAACATGGGGTCGGCCAGGTCGTTCGGCATCAGCGGGTAGATGATGCCGACGATATTCGTGCGTCCCACGGCCAGGCTGCGCGCCATGGGATTGGGGCGGTAGCCGGCCGCCTGCGCGGCGGCAAGCACCCGTTCGCGCGTGCGTTCACTTACTTCCGGATAGCCATTCAAGGCGCGGCTGACGGTGGTTTCGGAGATTCCTAGCGTTTTGGCGAAATTTTTAAGGTTCATGGATGCTGCAGTCGGGGTCTGTCCTGGGTGGGTCTTGCCGCTGCCGGCGTCCTGCTGGCGGGCGGGAGCGGTGCGGTGCGATGAGAGGTAGTTTATCTGATAAATGCCGGATTGATCAGGGTAGTAATCGGGGGAGTGAGCAGCGGTGGCGACGCGCAAAAAAATACGCGGGCAAACCCAGGGGCGCCCGCGCTAAAAGAGGATACTGCTGAATCACTACATTGAAGCTGCCGGCCATCGCGTGCAGCGGCGAAATGGTGGGTCCGGTTACTGCCTGCCCCTGAATAAGCGGGCGGTGTTGCTGCCTTTCATGACTCCTGACAAGACCTACTGCGCGTCGCGATGTGCGGCCTGCGATGCTCACTGTACTAAAGTACCGTTGCGCTTCTCAGCCACAACTCCCTTCCGCTCGCAACGATCTTGTCAGGTGTCGAAAGTTCGATTACCACCAGCTTTCAACTTGGAAACCCATCGAGCTGCCATTGGTCTTGCCACCGAATACGCCTGTCGAGGACAGCGCCGATTCCGCCGCAGCGGCCGACTGGGCTGCCTTGTTCCATTTGGCGTAGGTGTAGAAGGCGCGCAGCACGGGGCGCGACCAGAAGCTGTTGCCGGCCGACAGTTGCGGCGCGAAGGTCAGCTTGGTCAGGTTGCGGCTTTCGCCGCCTTCTGGCTTGACGATGTCGTGACCCAGTTCCACGGCCAGACTGTAGTTGTCCGTGAAGTGGTAGATGGGGCGCGCGCCGATCGAGGTCCACTTGCTGCTGACGCCTGCCGTTTGCTTGTCTTCATAGACGAAGGTGCCCATGCCCGACCATGCGCCTTTGGGCTGGATCATGATCTGTTCCGTCAGGCGCGTGACCTTGTCATCCTTGTCGGCGCCCAGGCTGAAGCCACCCGTGTTGGCGGCGCTGCCTTTGCCGAACTGCAAGGCGACCTTGTTGAAGCCGCCCAGCAGATTGCCTTGCGTATGCATGATGGTCAGCAAGTGGCCGCTGGCGATGGGGGCCGCGCCTTGCGCGTTGCGTTTCTGATTGAATTGCAGGCCCAGCGTCAGTTCACCGTCCGGGTTGACCTTGATGCCGGAGAAGCGCAGATCGTGGGACAAGCCCATGCGCTTGCTGTCCGTATCGTCGGCAGTGCGCACGATGGCGTAGGCCAGCTTGGCGGCGCCCAGGTCGATGTTTTCCAGGCCGGCGCCAGGGCCGCTGTTATTCCAGAAATAGTAATCGGTGATGTGCACGTCCTGGCGGTCGTAGTAGCGCTTGCCGACCCAGGCGCGCGCTTCGGCGAAGGCGCCCGAGCCGATCTTGTCGGCCACCACGTTCATTTCGCGCCACGACGGGTCCGATTGTTCCCAGTCCTGATTCTGGTTGACGGAAAACGCCACCAGGGTATTGATGCGGAAGGTGGTGCCGTTGGCGGCCTTGAAGGCTTCGCCGCCGAATTTCAGCTCGCCGTAGGTTTCGCACTCATTGCCCAGGCGATACTTGGACGAGGCGCCGGCCAGGCCGAAACAGGCTTCCTTGCCGCCTTCGCTGCTGGTGCCGAAGCCGGAGCGGATGTAGCCGCCGAAATCGATCGGCAGGGCGGCCTGGGCGGCCGAAGCGCTCAAGGCCATGACGACTGCCGCAGGCATAGCCTTCAGGAAAAATTTGTTCATTGTGTCTCCAGTGTTTTTATAGGTGTGGGATGGTCGCGTAGTAATTTGTGCAGCCAAAGCGCTTTAACTATGCTTCAAAGCGCTTTGAGTATAGTTCAAAGCGCTTTGATGCGTAAACTAGTTTTGTTCCTTGAAACTTTTGAGGTGTTGCGGCGAAACATCAAAGGCGGGCGGCAGCGCATGGGCGCTGCCGTGTACGGCAAGAGAAAATTACGATTGGGCGTCGCAGGCGGGTAGGGTGGCCGTGTCCGTTGCTGCAACGGTCGGATGACGCAAAAAGGCCAGGATCAGCAGCGCCGAGGCCGTGGTGATACTGGCCAGCACATACAGCAAGTGGCGGAAGGCGGCGCCATACGCTTGCGCCAGTTCGGCGGCGCTAGCCTGCGGCAACAACTCGCCTGCATGGCGCAGCTCGCCCAGCGCCAGGAAAGGCGCCGTCAGCGCCGCCTGCTCCGGGGCGAGGCCGGGCAACTTGCCCAAGGCGGCCATTGTCAGGGTGCCCAGCAGCGCGCTGACGATGGCCAGCGCCAGGCCTTCGCCCGCCACGCGCGTCGTATTGAAGATGCCGGCCGCCATGCCGGCCCGTTCGACGGGCACGACACTGATGGCCAAGCCATCCATCAAGCCCCAGGGCAGGCTGATGCCGCAGCCGATCAGCAGCAGCGGCCCGAGGAAGGTGGCGGGCGATGCTAACGGTGCACAGGTCGATAGCCACAGCAAGCCGCCCGCCGCCAGCAGCAGGCCGCTGGCGCAAATGTGCGCGGCGGCGAGGCGCTGCGCCGCCAGGCCTGCCAGCATGGGCAGCACCAGCATGGGCGCCGACAGGGCGATCATCATGCGTCCCGCTTCCAGCGCGCTATAGCCTTCGACGCCGATGAAGCGGGCCGGCAGCAGCACCAGCAGCACGACAAAGGAAAACGCGGGCGCTGCCGCCAGCAGTTGCACGCCAGCAAAGGCAGGCAGGCGGAACAGTGTCAAGTCCAGCATGGGCCGCGCAGCGCGCCGCTCCACGCGGATGAACGCGGCCAGCAGCAAGGCCGCGCCACCCAGCAGCCCCAGGCTGGCGGCGCTGCCCCAGCCTGTGTGCGGCGCCTGCAGCAAGCCATAGGTAAACAAGGAGAGGGCACCGGTAAACGTCAGGGCACCGGCCCAGTCTACGCCCTGCGCCTGCGGGTCGCGCGATTCGCACATGGCGCGCGCCGCAGCCAGCAGGGCGGCCAGGCCGGCTGCAGCCGTGGCGGCAAAAATGGCGCGCCAGCCGGTGTGGGCGATCAAGGTACCTGCCAGGAAGGGGCCGAAGGCCAGGCCCATGCCGAAGGTCGTGCCGATCAGGCTAAAGGCGCGCGCGCGGGACGGGCCGTCGAATTCCTGCGCCAGCGCCGCCAGTCCACTCGACAGTGCCATGGCGCAGCCGAGGCCCTGGACGGCGCGCAGCACGTCAAGCCACAGGATGGCGGGCGCGGCCGCGAGCGCCAGCGCGGCGGCGGAAAACACGCCCATACCCAGCAAGAATACGCGCTTGCGGCCGTAGCGGTCGGCCAGCGCGCCGGCCACCATCAGGCATCCGCCAAAGCTGAGCATGAAGGCATTCGTGATCCATGCCAGCGCCAGCGGCGCGCCGTGCAGGTCGGCGGCGATGGCGGCAATGGCGATGGCCGGCCCCGTAAAACTGAGCGGCATGCATAGCGCGGCCAGGCAGACGGCGGCCAGTACGCAGGCCCGCCGGGCCGGGAAGGCAGGCTTCATACGCTGATTCGTGTTCATGGGAATGACTCCAGAAAGAGGGAATCTGATGATAATATGGACGCAATCAATGAAAAAGTGGCTAAAAATCCACTCATAGCGGACAAATATTCCTCAATCGAAATTACTAGATAGCATGGATAATCTGAATGGCATCGTCGCCTTCGTGCGCGCGGCGGAAACGAGCAGCTATGTTGCCGCCGGGCGGCTGCTCGGTGTGTCGGCCTCGGCTGTGGGCAAGAGCGTGGCGCGGCTGGAAGAAAAGCTGGGCGTGCGCCTGCTCAACCGCAGCACGCGGCGCATCAGCCTGAGCAACGAGGGCGCGCTGTTTTACGAGCGCTGCCAGCGCATCCTGGCCGACCTCGGCGATGCCGAGGCGGAACTGTCGCAGCTGGCCGTGGCGCCGCGCGGCAAGCTCAAGGTCAGCCTGCCCGTGATCGGCTACCGCATCATATTGCCCCTGCTGGCCGAATTTACGCGCCTGTATCCGGAGATCGAGCTCGACCTCGATTTCAACGACCGCCTGGTCGACGTGGTGGCTGAAGGCGTCGACGTGGCCGTGCGCAGTGGCACGCTCACCGATTCGCGCCTGATGGCGCGCGAGCTGGGGCCGTTTGCCTTCGCCATCGTCGGCTCGCCCGCGTATTTCGCCCGCCATGGCGTGCCGGCCACGCCGCGCGCGCTGGAAGGCCACGCTTGCGTGCGCTATAAATTCCCCACCACGGGGAAATTACAGGAATGGGCTTTGCAGCGCGCCGAGGGCGATCTCGGCGGTGAACTGCGTTTGCCGACGGCCTTGACTTGCAACAATATCGAAGCCTTGATCGGCGCCGCCACGCAGGGTGTGGGCCTCGCTTACTTGCCCGACTTTATCGTGCACGCCGCCATCGCGCGCGGCGAACTGCAAGTCGTGCTGGCTGACTATTTGCTGTATGCGAGCAAGTTCTGGGTGCTGTGGCCGTCGAGCCGCCACCTGTCGCCCAAAATTCGCGTCTTTGTTGACCATTTGTGTACCCACCTGCATTTCTCCTCGCCCGTTCCCGACCCTGCATCCTTCCTTTGATGCCCCTGGCCGCCGCAGCGGTGGCGGGTTGAGGAATATTCCTACCCCAAAGAGATTATTCCTAACGCCGTTGCATTTAAATTTGCTGCGTCGCATCACGCGATCCCGCACAGCATCAACTTATGGCCTTCCTGAATACCGGACATGCGTTATTGAAATTGCCATATGGCATTTATTTATGTTAATTTCATATCGCTTTCTGCAACATTGCATCGGCGTCACGGTTGCGGGGACATGCGCAGGATTAGGCGCACTAAGCGTGTAGTAACCAACAATTAACGGGTGTTAACCCAGTTCCGTTCAGGGAGTGTGCATGAAGACAGTGATGACGACGCCGCCAAATCCGGCGCCAGCAGCGGCAGCGAAGCGGGCACGCAAAACGGGTTTGCTGCTGGGTGGCGGTGCACCAAATTCCACCTTGATTGCCGGTGCCCTGGCCGCCTTCCTCGATGAGGGCATTGAGTTCGACGTCATTTCCGCCTCCGGCGCCGGCGTGTTAATGGGCTTGCTTTACACGACGCCGCACGAGGCCACGCCGCGCCAGGCCTTGCAAAGCTGGGCCGACACGGGCGTGGCCGACAGCATCTACAAGATGATACCGATCAACTACAAGGTGTTCCAGAAGCCGGGCATGCACGCAAGCACTTTCCGCGACGCCTTCCAGCCGCCGGCCAACAATCCATTTTTCCAGGCGTTCCAGCAAACGTTTGCGGGCGTGCCCACGGCCTGGTCGGACTGGGGCAAGCTGATGCTGTCGTCGCTGTCGCCGTCGGACCTGTCGGCGAAAAGCCTGGGCTTGTGCGCGCACTTGCCCTTCCTGGAAAAAGCCGTCGATTTCTCGGGCGTGGCGCGCATGCGCCCCGATTTCTACATCAACGCCTACAATCTCAGCGAGCACCGCATGCAGATCTGGGGCAAGCACGAGATCGAAGCTGTCCACGTGCGCGCGGCCCTGTCGTTTCCCTTCCTGTACGCGCCCACCACCATCGCCGGCGACGACTACATCGAAGGCGCGGCCCTCGATACGCTCAATTTCGACCCCTTTATCGAAGGCAAGGGCGAGCACCATGACGCCGATACCCTGGTCATCCTCGACATCCTCGGCGACGAGCGCCTGCTGCGCAAGCCGCGCAACCTGTACGACGCCTGGGTGCGCTCCATCATCACGCCGCTGGTGAAAATTTCCAAGAGCGAACTGCGCCTGTTCGAGCTTGAACACAACACGGACGCCCGCACGGGCCAGCCCAAGCGGCGTTTGCTGAAACTCGACCTGATGGGCGGCATCCCGGAGCAGCACTGGCCCGACACCCTGGACTGGTCCAGTTCGAACATGCAGCTGCTGTTCGACGTGGGCCACAAGGCGGGCCTGGCGTTTTGCCGCCAGCATGGCGACTTGCTGCGCCGCATGCCTGACGCAGCCCCGCTGGCGGCTTGACGCCATCGGCAACCGATCCATGGCCACCTGATCGGCAGCTACTCATCCCGCCTGGCCCTGCCAAGCCATCCTCTTTACTGTGAAACACCATGAATATTACCAAGCAATTAATTCTGACTCTGACCATCGCCTTGCTGGCCCTGCTATTGCTGGGCGCCGGCGGCGCCATCCAGCTGCAGCGTGCCCAGGAGCGTTTTGACACGGTGCAAAACCGCATTATTCCCAGCATCCAGGGCTTGAATGCGGCCAAGGGTTTCCTGGCCGATTCGCGTCTGGCCGGCTACCGTTTGTCCGTGTTTTCCAACCTGGCCGACAAGACGGCGCTGGACAAGGCCGTGGCCGACGCCAACGCGAATTTCGACAAGGTCATTGCCACCTACCGCGCCGAGCGCCTGTACGACGCGACGGACAGCAAAATGCTCGACGCCGACCAGGCCGCCATGGAAGCCTACCGCCGCGCGCTGCTGCCATTCTTTGCCGCCGCCTACGCGGGCGACATGGATGGCGTGCGCGCCACCTTGCTGGCCGGCACGCCGCTAGCCATCACGGCCGCCGCCGCCAAGAAGAGCATGGATGACCATATCGCCTATAACAACAAGCTGGTCGATGACGTGAAGGCCGACAGCCTGGCCGCCTACGCTACCGCATTCAACACCATGCTGGCCGTGCTGGGCGTGGCCGTGCTGCTGACGGGCGCGCTGGCCTGGCATATCTACCGCACCATCAGCGGCGGCCTGGGCAATATTGAACACACGCTGGAGCGCGTCAGCGCCTCGCTGGACCTGTCTGCCGCCATGCCCGTCGAGCGCATGGATGAAGTGGGGCGTACGGCCACCGCCTTCAATCAATTCCTCGAACGCATCGTCGGCGTGATCGCCACCGTGCGCGCTTCGGCCGATACGGTCAGTGTTGCGGCCGCGCAAATTTCAGCCGGCAACGCTGACCTGTCCGTACGCACCGAACAACAGGCGTCTTCCCTGGAGGAAACGGCGTCCAGCCTGGAAGAGCTGACCTCGGCCGTGCGCCAGAATACGGACAATGCGCGTCAGGCCAATACCCTGGCCGTGTCCGCTTCGGATGTGGCACGCAAGGGCGGCGCCGTGGTGGCGCAAGTGGTGGGCACGATGGGTTCCATCAATGAATCGGCGAAGAAGATCGCCGACATTATTGGGGTCATCGACGGCATTGCCTTCCAAACCAATATTCTGGCGCTGAATGCAGCAGTGGAAGCGGCCCGTGCTGGCGAGCAGGGCCGTGGTTTTGCCGTGGTGGCCACCGAAGTGCGCAACCTGGCGCAGCGCTCGGCGGCGGCAGCCAAGGAAATCAAGGGTTTGATCGAGGATTCCGTGGATAAAGTCAACACGGGCAGCGCGCTGGTCGACCAGGCGGGCGCGACGATGGAAGAAATCGTCGCCAGCATCCGTCGCGTGACGGACATCATGGGCGACATCGCCAACGCCAGCCACGAGCAAAGCGCCGGCATCGAGCAAGTGAACCAGGCCATTTCGCAAATGGACCAGGTCACCCAGCAAAACGCGGCCCTGGTGGAAGAGGCGGCAGCAGCAGCATCCTCGCTGCAAGAGCGCGCCGTGGAACTGGTCGACGTGGTCGCCGTGTTCCGCTTGCGCGGCGACGCCCAGGCCAAATCGCTGAAAGTGGCGGGCGGCTTGCCGGCCCCGGCCAAAGCCGCCGCCAGCCGGCGCCTGGCGCTGCCGGGCCGCAGCGCCCGCGCTTAAACCTTGTGACGACCCCGGTACGCCGGGTTTTTTTTTGCGGTGAAACCGTCCTATGCGCGAGCGTTGACGGGATGCACCTGTGGCGAAGACCGGTAAAGTTGCGTTGGCTGGCGCAGCGGAAGGGATGGCGGGAAGCACCGCCCGGTTCTGCAGCAGTCAGGGTATCAGCTTGGCTTTCGTAGGCGTGAGTCCGCTTTCGCCCCGAAGCAGACGTAACCGACATGTCCAAGATTAACTTAAGTCAGTCGTATTTGACGCGTTTTTAACTGATCGATTTGGCGAGCTTTCGACTCTTCGGAGTAAGGCTCTGAGGATGAATCGAAGGGCTTGTAAACTCCAAAATCGTACATTTCATAATACTTTGTCATTGCTTCTGTCCAGGAAGATGCTTCAAACGTTGCAATAAATCGAGCATCAGCCGTCATAAATTCCGGCCGACTCCCGTTAGCAATACAAACCGTTATTCCATCTTCGTCCTCCCAAACCTCATGTAGTAAAGATGCCATTTCTACCTCTAGATGATTGAGTAGCCAGGTCAAAAAATGAATGTTGCTATACGACCGCTTCTGGCCGGTAGCGGCACCAGAGCATAGCGGATTGTTAAGCAGAAAAACTCACAAATTGTCACGCTGCCGCGAAAGACCGCTTGTGGCCGGTTGCCGTCATTGCCAGGTTCCGCCCCAAAGCAGTCCTAGAGTTGAAAAACCATACTGCGTTCGGCAGACAGCACTCAGGGCTGCAGGAGCTGCCGGTTCCAACGGCCTGCGCTATGAAAGTAGTGCTCGCGCAAGTGCAGCCGATCTTCGCTGAATGTCAGGAATTCAACACTTATTGGCTCGACGATGTAGCCGCCCCAGTTGTCTGGAATAGGTATCTCGGCTTCACCAAACGACGCTCGCAGCGCAGACAACTGGTCGAGCAACTGCTGACCTGAGAGAAGGGGTTGGCTCTGGCTGCTGCATAGCGTTGTTAGCTGCGCATCGCGGTTGCGCGACTTCCAATATTTCTCCGCCATTGATCGGGAAATGCGCGATGCATTGCCTTGTACCCGAGTCTGATAGCCGACGTTTTCCCACCAAATGGTCAGTGCGACCTTTTGGCATTGTTCGATTTCCAATCCCTTCTTCGAATCGAGGAAGGTGCAGAACGTGAAACCATCTTCTGTAGCAGCCTTGAGGTCGACGAAGCGAGCATTTGGAAATCCGAACTCGTCGATTGTGGAAACACACATTGCGCCCTTGTGCTTGAGGGACGAATCGGCTTTAGCTTGGTTCCACCAGTCTTGAAACTTGGCGATGATCTCGTTGGTCATGATGTGAGCTGTAAATGCTAAGTTTGCTGTTAAAAAATGCCATAATAATAAGTATTGCTAGACGGCGCTGAGGTCTGCCTGTGGCCGCGCTCTGCCATATTAGCGCAAGGATACCACTTGGCCAAAATGAAAAACTCACAGAGTCGCACAGCACCATCTCCATGACATCTTGAAGACGGCGGAGCATAGTAGAGCTCCAGCCAGGAGTCATATCATGAACATTCAATATAGGGATGCCATCCCGTTTGTGCCATGGAACAAAGGCAAACAGGATATCAACGGCGTCTCTACGCCACGATGATTTTCCGTTTCTTAGCCGAATGTCGGAGTCACCGCCTATGTCAACCAGGCAGTGCCCGCCTCGCACTGAGTACTTTGCGCTGTCACGATGAAGTGCAAAGGGAGGAGGGCGCAGCCGATACTCAGGACTTGCCCTCGATGCTGGCGGCGCCGCTGGCGCGGGCCAGGCTTGAGCGCGCGCCTGCCACCGCGCGCAGGCGCTCTTGAAGGTAGGTGCTCACGCGGGGATGCTGGCTGAAGGCGACGTTGAAGCGGATGTGCTGGTCGGGCGTGTCGTTGGCCGAGAACGCGGCGCCACGCATCAGCAGTATCTTGTTGCGGTAGGCGTCCTGCACCAGCAAGTCCACGTCCAGCCCTTCGGGCATCGTGCCCCACAGGAAAATTCCTGCATCGCCGGGCTGCTCGAACCGCACGCCGGCCGCGCTCAGTTGCTGCGTGCTGGCGTTGCGCGCCACCATGATCTTGCGTTGCAGCCGCTCCAGGTGCTTGCGCAGGTTGCCGGCCTTCAGCACTTCCAGCAGAACGTATTCGTTCAGCGCAGGCAACGTCATGATGGCGTGGATCTTGGTTCGCATCAGCAGCTTGAGCAGGGCAGGCGCCGCAGCCAGGTAGCCCATGCGCAGGGCCGGGCTCAGCGCCTTGCACAGGCTGGAGTAATAGATCACGCCGTCCAGTCCGGATAGCGATGCCAGGCGCGTGCTGTGGCCCTGCTGGAAATGGCCGTGCACGTCGTCTTCGGCGATCAGGAAGCCATACTGCTGCGCCATGATCAGCACCTTGTGCAGGTTGGCGGCGCTGCTGCTCCAACCGGTGGGATTGTGCAAAGCCGTCTGCACGAACAGCAGGCGTGGACGGTGCGCGCGGCAGGCCGCTTCCAGTTCGTCCAGGTCGAGGCCATCGGGGCGGCGCTTGATCGGCACCAGGCGCACGCCGTCCTGGCGCAGCCTGCCGAACATCAGGAAGTATCCGGGGTCTTCCACCAGCACCGTATCGCCGGGCTGTAGAAATGTGCGGCAGATCAGATCGATTGCATGGGTGCCGCCGAAAGTGGTGAGGATGTGGCTGGCGTCCGCCGCGATGCCGATGCCGCGCAACAGCAGCGCGATCTGCTCGCGCAGCTCGGCCAGCCCTTGCGGCGGACAGCGCGAGGCCATGCCGGCAGCGCTGCGCGCCAGGCCACGTTGCACGGCCGCCGCCGGCAGCGCGTCCTGCAGCCAGGTGGGCGGCAAGGCGCCGCTGCTGGCCAGCAGCACGCCCGGCCGTTGGTCGTTCACTTGCTGGCTCAGCCAAACCGGCTCCTGCTCCTGGCCCGCTTCCAGCGCCACTTCGTCCGGAATGGCGTGGCTGGCGTCAGCTGGTGCGCAGACGAAGAAGCCCGCCGTGCCGTGCGTATCGATGACGCCTGCGGCCACCAGCCTGTCATAAGCCACCACCACGGTGTTGGTACTCACCGCAAGCTGCGTGGCGAGCTGGCGGATCGACGGCAGCCTGGTCCCGCCTGGCAGGACGCGTTGCGCGATCTGCTGGCGCAATGCGGCCTCGATCTGCTTGAACAGGGCGATGGGGGCGGAGCGGTCGATGGCGAACATGGGTGGCAGTCTAGCGTAAAAACATCACGGCGAGGACCAGCAGGATAGCACCCATCGCCAGATTGAATATGCGCTGGTTGCGGGGCGCTTTCAGCACGCTGCGGATCGAGACGCCGAACAGCGCCCACATGGCGTTGCATGGCATGCCCACCACGGTGCCGACCACGGATACCAGCAGCGCGCTGGCGAGCATATTGCTCTGTGTAGGCATGAAGACCGACGCCATGGTGATCGCCTTGAGCCAGCTCTTGGGGTTCAGCGCCTGAAACAGCGCCGCCTGCGCAAACGACACGGCTTTCGGTGCGCTGCTTCCCGCCACCGAGGCGCCGGCTAGCTTCCAGGCCAAAAACATCAGGTACAGCGCGCCCGCGATCCGCAATACCTGCTGCGTCATCGGGTACGCGACGAACACGCTGCCCAGGCCCACGCACATGAACATGGTCTGCACAAAGATGCCGAGCTGGATGCCGAGGATGACCGGCAACGCACCGCGATAGCCGAAATTGGCGCCCGTGGTGGCCAGCATGACGTTGTTCGGCCCGGGTGTGGCGGACATCACAAAGCAATAGCTCATCAGGGGCAGGAGTTCGGTCATGGTAGGCAGTCGCAGCGTGGAGAAGGCCCCAGTCTAGAAGCGCTGCACGGCAGGGACAAGGCACAAGGCGCCGCGTACAAGCACATGCTGTATCAGTCGAAGGACTGCTACAGCGGCGATACAGGCCTCCGCCATACCGTCAAACGCAGTTGTATTCCCGGCAAATGCTCGTTTGAGGGGGCCCTCAGACGCAGGTGTTGCTGGCCGAGACACGGTTGGAATGCTGGTCCCTACAGCTATAGCTCACCGTTCGGGGTAGTTCCGATGGACTCCAATAGCCGATGACATAGTTCGCTGGCCTTTAGATAATTTAACGCTTCAATACTTTCCTCGATCACTGCAAATTCATCTGGCATCAGTGGGCCGAACGCGTCCTGTAATCGCCCGAACGCGTCGTCGGCCTCCAGGTCTCCAGCAGCGAGTAATTGCTGCAGTTCGACGATCCCGGTACGTAGCACTGCCATGTCCCATGTCGGCGTGAGGGGGGCGGCATTGGCCGCCGGAGCAATCTGCGCCAGATACTGCTTGGCCGCCTCGATTACCTGCGCCGCCACCCGCCATAAATCATCCAGTTCACGCCAGGCGTCGTCGGATGCCTGTTGCTCCAATAACTGCTCTTCTTTGATGACCATCTCGCTAAGGCGGTTGGCGCCGATGGTCCCGGCAACACCCTTCATGGTATGCAATATACGATGGGCATCGCTATACTGCTTGTCTTGAATGGCCGTCCGAAAAGCCGATTCAAAGCTGGCTGCTTCGTGGATGTAGCCTTTGAGTGCACGTTGGTAAATAGGCATGCTCCCGCCTAACCTGCGCAAGGCCGTCGCCACATCCAAATCAAGCGACGCATCTGACGCCTCCCTATCTGACATGATCAGCGCATCGACGGGCACACCGCGCTGCGTATAGCGCAGAATAACCGCGATCAATTGCGCCAGATCGAATGGTTTGCCGACATGATCATTCATGCCTGCGGCCAGCGCTGCAGCGCGGTCCGATGGCATGGCATTGGCTGTCATCGCGATAATCGGCAATGCTTCCTGGGTCAATTGTTGACGGATGATGCGGGTCGCGGCATAGCCATCCATATCCGGCATTTGTATGTCCATCAGCACGACATCAAATAAGGGCGCGGGGCCATCGATGGCGTCGATACCTGCCTGCCCGCTGGCGGCGAGCGAGACCATGGCACCATCGTTACTCAACAGCTCATATGCGACTTGCTGATTGATCAGATTGTCTTCCACCACCAGAATGCGCAGCCCCGCCAGGCGCTGCTGGCTCACCACCGGCCGCGCCGTGATCGGAATGACTCTTCCCAAACTGGCGCGGCTCTCGGCGACGGCATCAAAGAGCATGGACGCGGTCACCGGCTTGACCAGAAAGCCGTCAAACAGACTGGGCATTTGGCCTTGTCGTTGCGCTAGCAGTTCGCGCCCATGCGCCGTCACCATCATCACCATGGAACTGGTGCCCGGCCGCACCAACTGGCGTATCCGTTCGCACGTTTCCCATCCATCCATGTCGGGCATGCGCCAGTCGACAAAGATCACATCGTATTCCTGGTCATGGCCACCTTGCTCAACGAGACGTAAAGCCTCGGTGCCGCAACTGGCGGTATCGACCGACCAGCTGAACGACTGCAACATGTCCCGCAGTATCTGTCTGGCGCAGTCGTTGTCATCGACCACCAGGCAATGCAAGTCTTGCATGTCGATTGTGCCGCCTTGCTGTCCCTGCAGTTCGGGCTCGTCGGCACGCGGGCAGTCGATCGTAAAATAAAATGTACTGCCCTGGCCGATGACGCTGTTGACGGCCAGGGTGCCGCCCATCATTTGCACCAGCCGCTCACTGATGGCCAAGCCCAGGCCGCTGCCACCATAGCGGCGCGCGGTGGATGCCTCCGCTTGCGAAAAGCCCTGGAAAATACGCGCGCATTGCTCCGGCGAGATACCGATCCCCGTGTCGCGTACTGCAAACGACAACGCTAGCCGAGCCGGCTCTTGCGCCTGCACTCTCACGGACAACACGACTTCGCCTCGTTCTGTAAACTTGAGGGCGTTGCCGGCCAGATTAATCAAAATCTGCTGCAGCCGCAGCGCGTCGCCGAGTATCCAGCGCGGCATCGCCGGGTCGATTTCAAACAGCACTTCGACGTCCTTGTTGCCTAAATTGGCCGACAAAATTACTGACACGTCGCGCAACAGTTGGTCAATTTTGAAGGGGTGGGGGTCAAGCGACAGCTTTCCTGCTTCCACTCTGGAAAAATCCAATATGTCATTGAGGATACTCAACAGCGCGCGCGCGGCAGTTCCGGCCTTGTCGACGTAATCTCCTTGCCGGTGAGTCAGCCCGGTCTGCGCCAGCAGTTGCAACATGCCCAGGATGGCATTCATGGGCGTGCGAATTTCGTGGCTCATATTGGCCAGAAATTCTGATTTCGCACGATTGGCCGCATCCGACGACTCCTTGGCAGCCCGCAAGCTCGACTCAATCTCGACATGGTCCGTCACATCGAGATTGATGCCGGTCACCCGCACCGCCTTGCCCCGGGCGTTGTACTCAATATACGCACCGGCCTTGATATGGCGCACGTCGCCGTTGGTGCTGACCACGCGGAAGACGGGATCGTAGGTCGCGCGCCCTTCGACTGCGGCCTGCAATTGGGCCGCCGTCGCCTCGACGTCTTCCGGGTGCACGCGACTGCGCCAGTGTTCATAGTTCAAGCCCGTCTGCCTGAGTGACTTGGGCTGGTCGTACAGCGCGTACATCAAGTCGTTCCATTCCAGGGTATTGCTGGCCAGGTCCCAGGTCCAGATGCCCAGGCCGGCTACGTCGGACGCCATCAGCAACTGGTCGCGCGCTGCGCTCAAGGCAGCAGATGCCAGCCGTCGCTCGGTAATGTCCTGAAATGCGCCCACCAGACGTAAAGGTTGACCGCTGTCGTCCAACTCCACCTCGCCAACCACGCGCGCCCATATCGGACGGCCCTGCGCTGTGATGAGCGGCAACTCCATATTCCAGGGCAAATGCTTGTCCAACGCCTGTTGCAGCGCCGCTTCGATGACCGGGCGCGCTTCGGGAGCATAGAAATGGATGGCTTCTTCCATCGTCGGGCTATAGCCGTTGGGCGTGTCATGCATGCGACAAGTTTGATCCGACCACACGATTCTATTTTCCTTCAGGTACACCGTCCAGGCGCCCACGCCGGCGATCTGGCCTGTACGCTCCAGGTCACGGGTGCGCAATTGCAGGTCATCATTGAGTTCTTTCATAGTAATTTGGGTTTGCTTGAGCTCAGTAATGTCCGTTACGAGCACGATAAAACCGCGCACCATGCCCTGCTCGACGTCAGGAATATAATGCGCCAAGGTACATTTTTTGCTGCCATCTATTTTTGTCAGGGTACGCTCAAAGGTCTGGCTTTCACCCCGCAGGGCCGCGTTGATGTGCGGGGTGTTTTGCTGGAAAATCGCCGCACCCAACAGCTCTTGCATACGCATGCCTTGCATCTGTTCCCGGGTTTTGCCAAACCAATCCAGATAAGCAATATTGGCGAACCGGCAGCGCAACTCACGATCCCAATAGCCGACCAATCCAGGAATATTGGCGCTCAGCGTATCCAGGAACCGGCTGTTGGCTTCCAGTGCCTGTTCGGCCGCGCGGCGTTCGCTCAGGTCTGTAGAAACGCCGAGATAGCCAAAGATGTCGCCGTTGTGTGTTCTTAGTGCCGTCACGCTCAATACGACGGGAAGGCGTCCCCCGTCCTTGCGCACGTAGGTCCATTCATATTCGTTGGGCAAGCCACGCAATGCTTTGATGACGAAGACGTCGAAACCTGGCGCGATGTCTTCCTGGAGTTCCGCAGAAAATTGCGCCGCACGCTCAGCCACTTCGGCCGGATCGTGAAAAAATCCCGGGTTTAACTTGCCGATGGCCTCGCCGGCGCTATAACCGAGCATGCGCTCAGCGGCGGGATTAAATACAGTAATGGTGCCAGTCTGATCAGTGGCGATGATCGCATAGCCTACATTGTTTAAAATAGCCTCCTGAACCACAAGGTAACTTTGAATGTCAGCGGTGCGGCTATTGACTTGTTGCTCCAGCGTGGCGTTCAAGGTCAGTATTTCGGTTTCGATCGCCTTTTGTACGCTAACGTCGCGCACCGTCTTGGCAGCGCCGATGACCAATCCATGGCCGTTGCGAATCGGTGACACCATCACCGACACATCGACCTTGCTGCCATCTTTACGGTGCCGGGTAGTGGTCAGATTGTCAATCCGCTCGCCCCTGCCCACCCGTGCCAGAATATTGGCCTCTTGTTCAAGAAACGCATGCGGTACGATGAGCCTGTTTAACGACTGGCCCACCGCCTCTGCGCTGGAGTAGCCAAACAGTTCCTCGGCACCGTGATTCCAGCTGGTGACCTTGCCTTGCAAGGTTTTACCGATAATGGCGTCATGCGCACTTTCCACAATCGCCGCCAACTCCGCGCGTTTCTCGCTAGAGGCCTTCTTCATCCGCACAAAGACATAGACGATGATGCTTGCGATAACCAGGCCGCCCAAAATAATGGCCAGTACAATGCGTTCGATACTGGCCACCCTGCCTGCGATGACGGCATCGGACTGCACCAGGGTCAGCGTGAGGAAGCGATGGGGATCGTGCTCATCGAGCGCAATGGTGCGTTGAAGTGCATTTTCAAGTCCATCGGCAGCAGAAAATACCTGCATGGCGCGGGGATATCCGGCCTCTGTGGGCAATAACTGATGATCATCTTGCCAACGCCAGCGTTGTCCAAGGTCGTCGCCAAAGGCGTGACGCGCGTCAGGATTGAGCAAGTAGTCCCCTTGGGCATTGGTCAGATAGACGTGAATGTTTTTGGACGAGTTGCTGGCCAGGTCGGTGAAGGCCGCTTGCATGTCCAGATTGATGACGATCATCCCGAACAGGGTGCCATCGGGCGCGAACACCGGTGTGCTGGTGCGCAGGGTCCGGACGTAGGGGAGCTCGATGTGGCCATGCTCACGATTGAGGTTGATGTCGGAAACATGAACCTGGCCAGGCGCCAGGTGCTGTACCGATTGAAAGTAATCGCGGTCGCCTTTGGGCTGCAATTGATCAACTGGCACAACGACGATGTTGTTGTGCCGACGATCAACCCGCACCAGTTCCAAGCCATGGTTGGCAACGCCGATGAAGCGCACCTGTGTCAGGTCGGGATTGGTCTCAAGATAGCTGCTGAAAATCGCCTGCAGACTCGTCTTCCAAAATTGCCCGGGAGTTCTCTCGGCTGCATCGTATCCACTGTTGCCCATGGCCCTTACCATGCCTTGTACCGGAGGCACTTTTGCCAGAAAGCGGACATCCAGGCGTAGCCGGTCTATTTCTTGTGATAAGTTTGCCGCCCGCAGTCCGGAAGAAGCTTCCATGCGCGATGCTAACGATGCTAGCGCCTGGGCGCGTTCGTGTGCGCCCGCCATGAGGCATATCACGGTCGTCAATAGCGCCAACATCAAGGCGCAAGCGAGTGCGATAAGGATGGTGCGGCGGGGAGGGGAAATGTTTTTCAGGCGGCTCACGCAATAACCTTTTCATTATGCAGAATCTGATGCGACGACCCTGTTTCGACCAGCCGCTTTAGCGCGATACAGCGCCTGATCCGCCGCGTTGATAAGATCTCGAATCGTACTATTCTCGCTTGGCACCAAGGCTGCCACACCGACACTGATCGTGACGACACTGGCGCAGGAGGAAAACTGATGAGGAATCTTTAAGTCATCAACTTTTTCGCACAACCACGCGCCATATTTGCTCGCATCTTCCAGGGTCGTATGCGGCAAAATAGCCACAAATTCTTCTCCGCCGTAGCGGGCGACGATTTCTCCTGGGCGCTTTGTTTCCAATGCGATGGTTTGCGCCACCATGCTTAGGCAAGTGTCCCCGTTCAAATGACCGTAGCCATCATTGAATGCCTTGAAGTGGTCGATATCGATCAAGGCCAGGCCAAGAAAGTGGCCCTGTCGTTGATGGCGTGAGAATTCTAATGCGATCATTTCATTGAAATAGCGGCGATTAAAAAGACCGGTCAGACCATCCCGGTTGGCCAGGCGGATCAATGCTTGCGCCTGACGCTGCACGTTCAGTTGCGTGCACACGCGTGCCCTGACGACGGGCTGGTTCAATGGCTTGGTAATGAAATCGACGGCGCCCGCTTCTAAAGCCTGGATTTCACTCTCCATGCTCGATCGTGCTGTGATGAAAATAATGGAGGCATCCCGCGTATCAGAATTTTCCTTGAGCAACTTGCATACTTCATAGCCGCTCATCAACGGCATTTCCACGTCCAGCAATATGACCTGTGGTTGATGCTCGCGTGCCAGCGCGATGCCGGCTTCGCCACTGGTGGCAAACCAGATTCGACCCAGGTCCTTCAATATCGCGCTTAACAACCGTATGGAAGTGACGCTATCGTCGATAATCAGAATCCGACTTTGCTCTTCAGCTAAACTGTTCATATCCCATTACTCAAGAAGGCATTCAAACGAAACCCATGGCCAGCACGTGCTGTATTCTGTTAATTGCTATTTTTTGAGATGTGATTTTAAGAACGCGGCGGCTTTATTCAGAGTGTCGAGAACAACACCAGAATTGAATGGTTTTAAAATAAAGCCGCTGGCCCCACGTTGGATAGCCGTGACGATGGTTGCTCGGTCATTATTGCCAGTCACCATTAATACCGCGGTATTCGGCAACGTTTGTTTGATTTCGATGAGGATATCCAAGCCATTGGAGTCTGGCATTTCGATGTCCAGGCAGACAATATCAGGGCGCAATCTCCGTGCCCGTGCCAGGCCTGAAATCCCGTTATTGGCTTCACCGATCACGTGATAATTTTCGCCCTGAATGATCATACGTAATATGGCGCGAGTTGTCTCATTGTCATCAATGATAAATACACTCAGCACTACAGGCTCAGGCATACGTTTTCCCAAACTTTTCGTTGAGAATTTACTGTACTACACAATTTTGTACGCATAGCAAAAATTTTAGCGATTTTAATAGTTGCCTTATATGAACTATTAAAATCCGTAGGGACCGGCAGGCGTCATTTGACTGGTGGCGATCCATTCGGCGGCCCGCGCGAGCGTCTATTTTGGCGTGATGCCGCTAGGGGCGAATGATATAGTGGCGGGTATGTACTCATTGAAAGAAACTGCCATGAAAAACGACGCAAGCGCTCGCCCGCAAGCAAACCAGGCACCTGCCAGGCTCAGCAAAGGGGACTTCGTCACCGCACTGCGCAAGCTGCTGCAAGAAGAAGGAAAGGCCGGCAAGTCCAGCGTGGACGTACGCGCTGCGAACCTGCACACCGACGTTGGCGTGTATCCTGCGCGCGGCCACTCGATGCCGACCTGTTGCACGGTGATGTATGAAGAGATGCAGCCGGAGGACGAGATACTGCTGACGCCACCCGGCGGAAAAGGACCGACGCTGCTGGTACGGTATAAACTCCCGCGCTGAAAATCGAGGTTTTGGAGACAGTTTATAACTTGGCGGAAATCATTTGCCAAGAACTATGGATCAGCAGCGGCTTGGCGACCAGCAGCGATTCAAGGCACCAACCGGCACCGTCCGCTTTTGCCCCTGAGCAGGCGTAGCCCGGTAGCGAGGGCGGGCGTCGTAGTATCAAAAGAAAGGTCGAGGTTGTAGGGCCCCGGATACTATTTTCGCGCCGGCCCGCAACAACAGAAGAAGCGCTTCACTCCGGGAGGGCGCTGGCCCGACATTTCTGAAAGGCGTTTTCGAGCTTCTGAAATGTACTCTCGTTCGGCCAGGGCAGCAATTTCCCATACCGCGTGTGGTTCACTGGCGCGCTTGCCTTTCTGTGCGGGCCAGGCGTTGCCAAGCAAGTCCGGCAGCGGCTTTCCCGAACGATGCGCTCACTCAAGGCCTATGCCGAGAAACGCAAGGAGACTGCCCTTGATGGCGAGGGGGGGCGGGGGCAACGCGACAACGGTCTGATAGATAGTTTCCCCTCGTCAATTCCTTGCAAAGCAGCGCGCCAAATTAACGTGCCGTTCCCGCCATGATGGAATACAATTCCTGCGTGGCAGCCAGCTTGCATGGCAAGGCCAGGCACGGTGTCACGCTTTGACCTTGGAAAGATGTTTGCTTATGACTCTGCAGTTCCATCTGCCGAATGCACCCCTGGCGCCACGCGCGCGCGCCATTCTGTCCCAGCCATGCGCTTCCCTGTTTGCCCTGACCCTGTTGTGCCTGATGCCGGCGGCGTCTGCCCTGGCAGCCGCGCCTGCCAGCAGCAGTGTCATGCTGGAAGAACTGACCAGCACGGAGTTGCGCAGTCGCATAGACCACGGCGCCACCACGGTGCTGGTGCCGATTGGCGGCGTCGAGCAGAGCGGGCCGTATATCGCGCTGGGCAAGCACAATGTGCGCGCCGGCTTGCTGGCGCGCCAGATCGCGCAAAAGCTGGGCAACACCATCGTTGCGCCCGTCGTTTCCTACGTGCCGGAAGGCAGTATTTCGCCACCTGCCGGCCACATGCGCTTTACCGGCACCATCTCGATACCGCCGGCCGCCTTCGAAGCCGTGCTGGAAGGGGCGGCCTCCAGCCTGCGCCAGCATGGGTTCCGCAACATCATTTTCCTCGGCGACCATGGCGGTTATCAAAAGAATGAGCAGAATGTGGCCAACAAGCTCAATCGCGCCTGGGGCAAAGCATCCTCGGCGAAAGATGCGCGCGCGTATGCCTTGCTCGACTACTATGACATCACGCAATCGGCCTATATTGCCGAACTGCAAAAGCGCGGCCACAGCAGCGCCGAGATCGGCTTGCATGCGGGCTTGGCGGATGCGGCGCTGATGCTGGCGACGGACCCGTCGCTGGTGCGCAGCGAGGCCATGGCCCACGGCCCCAAGCCGGGCGTGGCCGACGGCGTGCGCGGCGACGCCACGCGCGCCACGGCTGAACTGGGCCAGATCGGCATCAAGCTGCAGGTGGACACTTCGGTGGCCGCAATCAAGCAACTGCTGCAAGGTACTCAATAATTTCCGCTGGAAGTGCTGAACTTCCGGCTTTTGCAACGAAACGACGCGAAATCACATGAAAAAATCTCAACGACGCCCCATCGTCACCTTGTCAGTCCTGGCAGCCGCACTGGCAGGCCTGGGCGTGGCCAGCCAGGTTATCGGCGCCAGCACGCCAGCCGCTGCCGCCCCCGCGCCGGCGGCCGCCTATGCGCCGCTGCCGGGCATGCCGCCGCTGGTGGACCCGAAAAACGTGTACGGCAGCATTGCCAACAGCAATATGAGTCCCGTCGTCAAGGACCACTTGCGCAGAGTCTACGTGCCCAATTTGCGCTCAAACGATGTCTACGTGATCGACCAGGACAGCCTGAAAGTGGTCGACAAGTTCAAGGTCGGCAGCGGTCCGCAGCACGTGGTGCCGTCGTGGGACTTGCGTACCCTGTGGGTGGCAAACAACGCCGAACGCACGGACAAGGGCAGTTTGACGCCGATCGATCCTTTGAGCGGCAAGCCGGGCAAGGAAGTGCCCGTCGATGATCCCTACAATATGTATTACACGCCGGACGGAAAATCGGCCATCGTCGTGGCCGAAGCGCGCCACCGCCTCGATTTCCGCGATCCGAAGACCATGGCAGTGCAGTATTCGATCGACACGCCCCAGTGCGGCGGCATCAACCATGCCGATTTCTCGAATGACGGCCGCTACGCCATGTTCACCTGCGAGTTCGACGGCACCATCGCCAAGATCGACCTGGTGGGGCGCAAGGTCGACGGTTACCTGAAATTGCAGATGCCGGCCAAGCGCTTTGCCGAGTCCGGCCCCGTGGGTGGCCCGGCAAATGAAATCTGCAGCGTCAAGAAGGGCATGCCGCAAGACATACGCATCTCGCCGGACGGCAAGAAATTCTATATCGCCGACATGGACGCCGACGGCGTGCACATCGTCGATGGCGCCACCCTGAAGGAAATCGGCTTCATCCAGACGGGCGTGGGCGCACACGGCTTGTACCCTAGCCGCGACGGCAAGAAATTGTACGTGGCCAACCGCGGCACGCACCGCATCCACGGCAAGCCTAAGGGCAAGGGCAGCGTCAGCGTGATCGATTTTGCCACCGAAAAAGTGGTGTCGCAGTGGCCGATCCCCGGCGGGGGCAGCCCCGACATGGGTAATGTGAGCGCCGATGGCAAATACCTGTGGCTGTCCGGCCGTTTCGACGATGTGGTGTACCGCATCGATACGAACAGCGGTGACGTGTCCAAGGTGAAAGTTGGCCAGGAACCGCACGGTCTGACGGTGTGGCCGCAACCGGGCCGCTATTCGCTCGGTCATACTGGCAATTTGCGCTAGGCAGGCGGCTGGCGCTCCCTGGAGCAACTGGGGCAACTGGAGCAACTGTAGCGGATTGCCAGTTTTGATTGCTTAAAAAGCAATGTCGGCGCATACTGTGTTTCCTGCCCATACCCTCAAAGGAGCGCCACCATGATTATTGATCACATCGGTTTGAATGTCAGCGATGCACAGGCCAGCAAGGCTTTCTTTTCGGCTGCCCTGGCGCCCCTGGGCGTGTCGGTGGTGATGGAAGTGCAGGGTTGGGTTGGCCTGGGCAAGGATGGCAAGCCCGATTTCTGGTTCGGCGTGGGCGGCGCGCCGCATGCCGGCATGCATCTCGCCTTCGCGGCGGATAAGCGTGCCCAGGTGGACGCGTTTTACAAAGCCGCGCTGGAAGCGGGCGGCAAGGATAACGGCGCCCCAGGCCTGCGTACCGAGTATCACCCGAATTACTATGGCGCTTTCGTGCTGGGGCCGGACGGTCACAATGTCGAAGCCGTTTGTCACCATCCCGAACCCTGACACCGGTCATTTCCCAAGAGAGCCGCATGAAGCACAGCGCCACCCTGTTTGCCGACGATGCGGGCCACTATGCCTATGTCAAAGCGGGTTTTTCGTGGCCTGCCCTGTTTCTGGGCTCGTTCTGGGCCGTTGCCAAGCGCCGCTGGTGGCTGTTGCTGCTCATGCTGGCAATGGATGCCTGCCTGTGGTTTGGCAGCCATCTGGCCACCGAACTGCGCATCGGCCCGATGATGCTGCTGATGGCCGCCGCGGAACTCACTTACCTGCTGGCGCGTGGCTGGTATGGCAACCGCTGGCTGGAAGCCTCGCTGCGCAGCCATGGCTACAAGCCCGTCGTGCCGGGCGCGGGCACCGCTTGTTGAGCGTGCCTGAAACAGATTTCCCTCTCCGTCACTGACGTTTGCCGAAGGCAAGCCGTCCAGCCAAAACTTTCTGCGCTGCCTGGCGCACCTTTGATCCAGATCATCCCTCACCAGCGGTGCTCACGTAGCCTTGAGACTCGCGTTGCAAAGCATCTCTCCACCAATCGGATGTGTTTTTCGCGTTTCGTGGCGCAGCCCGGTCGTCTGCCTCGCCGTTCGACAGCCGGTGGTGTCGCCATCTGTGTTGATGTCCACCCAACCGCTATTTTATGAGGAACTCCATGTATCCATATTCCCGTAGTATTACCCCTGCCGCCAAAAACCACATGGAAGCGCAACTGGCCTTCTTCAATGGTTTGTCGAAGTCGTTGTTCCAGTTGATGCAGCACTTCAGTGACCTGAACATGAAGCTGGCGCAAGGCTTGCTGGAAGAAAGCACGGTTGCCAGCCAGAACCTGTTGACGGTCGAGCGCATTGAAGATGTGCTCCAGGTGGCGGCAGCAGCGGGCCAGCCAGCCGCCGAACATCTGCGCAAGTACCAGCAACAGCTATCGCGCCTGGCGGCCGATACGCAGGTCGAACTGGCCAACGTGGCGGAGCGGCATGTGAATGAAACGAGCCGTACTGCCAAGGCCCTGGCCGAGGAAGCGGCCCGCATGGCTTCGGAAGAAACGGAGAAAAACGTGCGCAAGCAGCAGGAAGCCATGCAGCGCATCGCTGAACCGTTTCAGGCCCACCATCAAAATGGCGCCCACCGCGAGCAACAGCGCGGCGCGCCTAGCCGTGACGGTCATAGCCTGCAAAGCGCCAGCCAGCAGGGTAGTGGGCAGTCGGCCGGCAGCGAAAACTCGGCCAGCGGCAGCGCATCGCAAGCGGGCTCCGCGCAAGGCAAGAGCAGCAGCGCCAGCCGTAAAGAGTAAACGGACTGCTGTGGGCGGCTGAACGTTAGCTGAACTTGTATCGCGAGGACCGGGCCTTGCGCTCAGCCGGTGTCGCATCGTGCGTCCGGGCAGAGCACATGTCCTTCAGGGGGCGGGCGTTTTGCCGTTGGCGCGCGCGGCGACGGCCTGCGTGGTGGCACTCTGCGCCGTTGCGGCACGTAGCGGCATGTCGGGGATTTTCCGCACGTCCGTGTCGCTGGCCCTGTCAGCTGTCAGCACGGTGTCTACCTTGCTGTTGGCGTCGATAAAGGCGCTCACGGCGTCCAGCGTGGGGGCCAGCCTGCGCAAGGGACTGGCCAGCGAGGCGACCAGGGTGGTATGGCTGACCTTGTCGAAATACGTTTCCGTCACGGGGCGTTGCAGTGCGCGCAGGGCGGTGGCCAGGCCTCCCGTGTTGCGTTGCGGATTGACCAGCTTATCCTGGCCGGGCAGGGGGGCGATCAACAGGGCGGGCGGGGCTTCGGCCGTCACGTGATGGATGGGCTGCGAAGCGGCGGGCGTATCCGGGTAAAAGAAAACGGGCCGGGTGGTGATGTTTTCGATGGGCAGGAAATCGTAGGGACCGGCCAGGCCTA
>NZ_LT607657.1:85837-110631 GCF_900095265.1 Janthinobacterium sp. UMAB-56
GCCAGCAAGCCGGCGTCGAGCGCCACCATCGCCGCATTGTAGGCGCCGGCGCTATGGCCCATGACGAACAAACGTGCGGGGTCGCCGCCATGACGGCTCGATTCCATCGCGGCCCAGGCTACGGCGCGGGCCGCATCTTGTAAGATTTCGGGATAGTGCACGTCCGGATACAGGCGATAGTCGGCGATCACGGCCAGGTAGCCACGTGAAGCAAGCGCGTGCCCAACGAAGGCATAGTCGGCGCGCTCGCCCGTCGTCCAGTTGCCGCCATAAAAGAACACGACCACGGGCACGGGGCCCGTGCGGGTTTTGGGGGCGTAGACATCGAGCTTCTGCCGTGGCAGGGGGCCGTAGGCCAGGCCGCGCGTCACTTGCGAGGCGTTGCCGGAAGACAGGGCATTGAGGGCGGTCAAGGGTGAGCAGGCGGCCAGGCCGGCAGCGAGCGGGATCGCCGCCAGCAAGCCGAGCATGGTGGTGCGCAGGATCGTCATGCTGGCTCCTGATACTTGTGGGTGATGTTTGCAGTGTATGCCAGGCAGGGCAGGTTGCACATGGGGAAGTTGCTCTCTTGCATAGATAAAAGTTGCATGCGTCAATCAATCCTGCAATAGCCATTTGCGTGCCGTGGCGATGACGGCGTCCGACAGGGTACGCGTGAGCGGCGTCTGGATATCCCAGGCATGCCAGGTCAGGGGCACGTCGAGCGCTTGTCCGGCGGCCACGTCGACGAGCCTGCCTGTGGCCAGTGCCGTTTCCGCTTGCAGCAAAGGCACCATGCCATAAGCATAGCCCGCTTCGATGAGGCGCACGAAGTCGCGCGCCGAACCGAGCACATGGTGCGGATAGCGGCCTGTGTAGCCGAGGCGGTGCTGCAGATAGCGCTCGTGCAGTGCATCCTTGCTGCCAAAGGTGATGGCGGGCGCCTGGCTGACGGCTTCTACCGTAAAGCCATGGGGAAACCATTGCTGGGCGAACGCGGGCGAGGCCACGCACAGGTAGCGCATGCCGCCCAGCGGCGTGGCCGTGGTGCCGGCCACGAGGTCATTGGCGCTGGTGACGCAGGCAAACACGCGCCCTTCGCGCAGCTGGCTCAGGGTGTGATCCTGGTCGTCCAGGCGGATATCGAGCAGGCAGGACGGCGGCGACAGCAGGGGCCCCAGCGCTTCCGGAATCCAGGTGGCGGCGCTGTCCGCATTGACGGCAATGGCCAGCGCCGGCAATTGCGTGGTGGGGCCGGGCTGGGCGTCGAGCGCCGCTTCGAGCAGCTTGACTTGGCGGTAGTGGGCGATCAGGCGCTGCCCCGCTTCCGTGGGGAGGGGCGGGTGGCTGCGGATGATCAGCAAGGTGCCTTCCAGGTTTTCCAGGGTGCGGATGCGTTGCGAGACGGCCGGCTGGCTGATCGCCAGCGCCTGCGCGGCCTTTTCAAAGCTGCCCAGGCCGATCACGGCGTCGAGGGCGGCCAATCCACGGTAATCGACGACGCGCATAAGATTCTCTTATATATAGTTAGAATCATTCATTATACTTATATTTACTTTTTCTTTACACTGTTGAAATAGGGTAACAACTCCACTCTGCCGCGCGGTCCTCCTGGTTCCGCTACACCCTCCACCTACCTCTGATGACTTTGCCGTTGCCGGCAGAGCGTGGGCGGCCGTGCGCGTGATGGAAAGCAATATAAAGGATGCAATATGGACAGCGCAATTTTCTTGAAAGGCATGGGGCTCGGAGCGAGCCTGATCGTGGCCATCGGTACGCAAAACGCATTCTTGCTCAAGCAGGGGCTGAAACGCCATTACGTGCTTACCTGCATCCTCGTGTGCTTGCTGTGCGACGCCATCCTGATCACGGCCGGCGTGGCCGGCATGGGCACGTTCATTGCCGATAATCCCAATTTCCTGCTGTGGGCCAAGGCTGGCGGCGCCACCTTCCTGATCGCTTACGGCTTGCGTGCAGCCAAGTCGGCCTGGCGCCCAACGGCCCTGACAGTGTCGGCTGCCAAGGCGCCCGAAGGCTACTGGGCCGTGATTGGCGCGGCGCTGGCGTTCAGCCTGCTGAACCCGCACGCCTTCCTCGACACGGTCATCCTGCTCGGTTCGATCGGCGGCCAGCATGAAGGCGTGGGACGCTTCTACTTCGCCGGTGGCGCCATCATGGCTTCTGCCCTGTGGTTCTTCCTGCTGGGCTTTGGCGCCCGCTACCTGGCGCCCGTGTTTGCCAAGCCCATGGCCTGGCGCGTGCTCGACGCCATCATCGCCCTCGTCATGTGGGCCATCGCCGCCTCGCTGTTCCTTTAAGCGATTAGCGCGTCAGGAAGGCCAGCACGCGGCTGGCCAGCTTGCCATACGGCGGCCACAGCAGTGTCAAAGCGCTGTAGCGGGCCTGGTAGAACACGGGACGCAGCTTGCTGAAGGTGTGGAAACCTTCCACGCCATGGTACTGGCCCATGCCGGACTCGCCCACGCCGCCGAAGGGCAGATCGTGCTGGCCCACGTGGTACAGGGCATCGTTGACGGACACGCCACCCGACATCACTCTGTCGATCAGCAGTTGCACGGTGTCTGCCTGCCTGCTGAACGGATAAATGGCCAGCGGGCGCGGCCCTGCGTTGATGCTGTCGATCACGGTGTCCAGGCGTGCATAGCCGCGCAGGGGCAGGATGGGGCCGAAGATTTCGCGTGTCAGCAGCAGGCTGTCCTCGGGCGCATCGAGCACGATGTGCGGCGCGATCTTGCGCGTGGCCCGGTCGTAGGCGGGTCCCGGTAGCAGGGAAATCACTTGCGCGCCCCGTTCCCGCGCCTCGTCCAGCGCCAGCAGCAGGCGCTCAAAGGCGGCCTCGTCGATGATGGAAGTGTAGTCGGGCGTGTCCAGGCGCGGGTAGCGCGTGGGCATGATCTGGCGCGCGTGATCGACGAAGGCGGCGATGCTCGCTTCGGGCAACCAGGCGTGGTCGACGCTGGTGCAGATTTGCCCCGCGTTCAGGTATTTGACGAACAGGATGCGCTCGGCGGCCGTGCGCAGGGGGAAGTCTGCGCAGACGATGGCCGGCGCCTTGCCGCCCAGTTCCAGGGTAACGGGGCACAGATTGCGCGCGGCTGCCGCCATGACGGCGCGGCCCGTCTGGCCGGACCCCGTAAACAGCAGGTGGTCGAACGGCAGTTGCGAAAAAGCCATGCCCACGCTGCCCGTCTCTGCAAAAAACTGCAATTTCTCCGGCGGAAAGTAGGCGGGCATCCTGTCGATCAGTAGCTGCGCCAGGTGGCGCGAGTTTTCACTCATCTTGACCATGGCACGGTTGCCAGCGGCAAAGATGTAGGTCAGGGGAACCAAGCTCAGGTTCACGGGAAAATTCCATGGCACGATGACACCCACCACGCCCAGCGGCTGGGCAAGCACGCGGTTGCGGGCGCCCGGAAAACTGCGCCAGTCCACGCCACGGCGCTGCGGTTTCATCCATTTTTTCAAGTGTTTTAATACATGGTCTATGCCGTCGATGGCGGGAAAGATTTCCGCCAGCAAGGTCTCGTGCCGGGAGCGGTTGCCATAATCGGCACTGATGGCCTCGCACAGCGCCTCTTGATGGTCGCGGATGAAGCGCTGCAAGGTTTGCAAGTCGCGCTTGCGCTCGGCAAGCGTGGGCACGGGGCGGGCCAGGTAGGCTGCACGCTGCAAGGCCAGGGCGGCAGCCAGTCCTGCGTGGGCTGGCGTGCTGCTCAACTCCATGTTTTCTGTGATATCGGGCATTGTTTTCCTTGGCTGGCTTGGCAATATGCGCGCCGTTCCAGCGCACTATAGTGGAGTATTTGCCCATGCGCCGCCAGCGTGCCGACGGCGCTGCACGATACACCGTAAAATGTTCGGCAACTGTACGCCACCCTTTCCAGGAATGCCATGACCTCGACCACGCCAGACTCCCTGCACATCGTGTGCCCCCATTGCGACGCCGTCAACCGCCTGCCGGCCGCCCGGCTCACCGAGCAGCCCACTTGCGGCAAATGCCAGAAGGATTTATTTACGGGCCAGCCCGTGGACCTGACCAGCGCCCGTTTCCTCAAGCATATCGAGCGCAGCGACATTCCCGTGCTGGTCGATTTCTGGGCACCCTGGTGCGGTCCGTGCCGCAGCATGGCGCCTTTCTATGTCCAGGCCGCCAAGACCCTGGAGCCGGCGTTTCGCGTCGTCAAGGTGAATACGGAAGCGTCGCCCGACCTGGGCAGCCGTTTCAATATCCGCAGCATTCCCACCCTGGCCCTGTTTAGCAAGGGTGTGGAAGTGGCGCGCCAGCCGGGCGCCATCGATGCGAATGCCATCATCGCCTGGGCGAGGGATAAAGCACGCTTCTGAGCCGACAGGAAAACGATCACGGTTTTCCATTTGACATGTAGTATGGCGCCATATTATATTGTGCCATATGATAAAACTCGAACAGAAATACACGGCCTTGCTGGGCGACGTGCAGCGCCGTGCGCTCGGCCCGGACGTGCCGGCATCCGTCGGACGCTTGCGCCTGTGCTTTGAAGTGTTAGGCCTGGCTTCCGCCATCGATGGCGATTGCGCCGCTCGCCTGGGCAGGCATGGTTTGTCGGAAGGCAAGTTTGTCTTGCTGTCCCTGCTGCGCGACGTGCCCGGGGGGCTTTCGCCGCACGCACTGGCCGAGCAGGCCGGCGTGACGCGCGGCACCATCACGGGCTTGCTCGACGGCCTGGAGCGCGACGGTTTCCTGGCGCGCCACGCGGACCAGTCCGACCGGCGCAAACTGCTGGTGCGTCTGAGCGCCAAGGGAAACCTGGCCGCCGCGACCCTGGTCGATGAGCACGCGCAATGGATCGCCAGCCTGTTTGCCGATTTCTCGCCGGAAGACATGCGCTTGTTGAGTGCGCTGCTGGAAAAAGCCTGGCGCAAGACAGATCGAGGCGCGCCATGAGTCGTGGCATTGCCGACATTGCGCCTGCGCGCCTGACCCTGCTGAACGCGGGGAGCGTGGCCAGCGCCACCCTGACGGAAGGGCTGGCCATCGATTTCGCCCAATTGCTGGCCGCAGCCGTGCCCGCTATTGGTGCGTCCCGCCTGGAGCAGATGCGCGCGCAGGCCGCAGCCGGCATCACCAGGCGCATGGCGCTGGCGGCGCAATTGCTGCTCGACGCCAACGTTGACCTGGCTTTGCTGCAAGCGCACCCATCCGACACGGTGCGGGGCTGGGCCTGTTTTACCATCGCCGCCCAGCCGGGATCGACCTTGCCGCAGCAACTGGCGGCCATGCGGACGCTGGCCGACGATGGTCATTTCGGCGTGCGCGAATGGGCCTGGCTGGCGCTGCGGCCCCATCTGGCGGCGAGTCTTGATGACGCCATTGGCTTGCTGGCGCCGTGGACGGCGGACGCGTCGGAAAAAGTGCGCCGCTTTGCCTGCGAAGCACTGCGCCCGCGCGGCGTGTGGTGCGCGCACATCGCCCAGTTAAAAGTAGAGCCACAGCTGGCCTTGCCCCTGTTGCAGCCCCTGCGCGCCGACCCGGCCGTCTATGTCCAGGATTCCGTGGCCAACTGGCTCAACGATGCGGCCAAGAGCCAGCCGGACTGGGTGCGCAGCTTGTGCGCGCAATGGCTGCAAGAAAGTGGCAATGCCGCGACGCAACGCATCTGCAAGCGGGCCCAGCGTTCGCTGGCCTGACGATCGCTCACCCAAGGAGAAAACATGCATTATTTGTTAGAACTGTACAGCCCGAAACCCGCCTGGCTGGCCCTCGATGGCGCCGCGCGCCAGGCGTATTTCGACATGGTGGGCGCCGGCATGGCGGCCTTGTCGGGCACTGGCGCCGAAGCGTTGGCCATGGGTGCTGTCAACGGCGGCAAGCTGCATGCGGCTGCCCAGCAATTTTATGCCGTCTGGCGCTTCCCGGACGAGGCGGCACTGGACGCCTTGCTGGCCGGCATCGCCGCCACGGGCTGGCATGATTATTTCGACACCATCAATGCGGCGGGACCGGCCGTGGATTTCCCCACGCACCTGGCGCAGCTGGCGGCCGTTTAAGCGTACGACGTTTTCCTTGCCGCTGCGGTAAAGTTGGCATTTCCATCCGACCAACGACGTTGATGCCCATCAAGCTGCTGTCCACCCTGTTTCTTGCCCTGACGCCCATGCTGGCGTCGGCAAGCCCTGCCACCCCGCAAGCCCTCGTCGTCGCTGCCCGCAGCCAGGTGGGCGTCACGCTACAGTACGATCCGCGCTACGAACGCCTTGCGTATCCGGGCGGCGACGTGCCGCTTGAGCGGGGTGTGTGCACGGACGTCGTCGTGCGCGCCTACCGCCAGCTGGGGCAGGATTTGCAGGTGCTGGTGCACGAAGACATGCGCAAGGCGTGGCAGGTGTACCAGCGGCAAGGGCGCTGGCAAATGAAGGGGCCGGACCGCAATATCGACCACCGCCGCGTGCCCAACCTGGGTACTTACTTTGCCCGCCACGGCACCAGTTTGCCGCCAAGCCAGGAAGCGAATGCTTACCGTGCGGGCGACATCGTCACCTGGCGCTTGCCGCGCAACCTCACGCACATCGGCATCGTCAGCGACAGGCAATCGCGCAGCGGCATACCGCTCATTATCCACAACATCGGCGAGGGCGCGCGCGAAGAAAATATTTTATTCAGTTATCCGATTACAGGGCACTATCGTTGGCAACCCGGTTGGCAGCCCCGTTGACGCTCAGTGGTGCGATCTCTTGCAGGATCGCCAGCACGCGGGCCAGCGCCGTATCGATATCGAGCCTGTCGATGGCGCCATAGCCGAGGAACAGGCCTTCTTGGCGGGCGGGACCATCGTAAAAGCCGGATAGCGCATACAAGCTGATGTCGGCCAGGCGCGCGCGGCGCAGCAATTCGGCGATATCGAGCGGCGCCTGGGCCAGGGCCGCCACGTGGAAGCCGGCGCTGGCCGGCACCAGGCGGAACCACGGCGCCAAGGGGCCGTTGAACCAGTGCTGCAGCCGCTCGCGCCGCCCCGCATAAATATCATGGCAACGGCGGATATGACGCAGCAAATGGCCATCGGCGATGAACTTGGCCAGCGCATGCTGGCCCAGGTTGGCCGTATGGCAATCGCTCAGGTATTTCACTGTCTGCATGGCGGCCACGATGGCTTGCGGCAGCACCACATAGCCGAGCCGCAATTCCGGCAGCAAGATCTTGGAAAAGCTGCCCACGTGCGCGACGATGCCGTAGCGGTCCATGCTTTGCAGCGCATCCTCGGGCCTGCCTTCGTAGCGGAAGGCGCTGTCATAATCGTCCTCGATGATGATGGCGCCCAGCTGCCGGGCACGCTCCAGCAAGGCCTGGCGGCGCGCCATGCTCATCGGCATACCAAGCGGAAATTGGTGCGCGGGCGTGACATAGATCAGCCGCGTGCCGTCCGGGATTTGACCGACGATGAGGCCATCCTCGTCCACATCGATGCCCACCACGCGCGCGCCCAGACTGGCGAACACGGCGCGCGCC
The DNA here is from genome assembly GCF_900095265.1 of Janthinobacterium sp. UMAB-56. Lineage (GTDB taxonomy): Bacteria > Pseudomonadota > Gammaproteobacteria > Burkholderiales > Burkholderiaceae_D > Janthinobacterium. Next base: position 93,321 of record NZ_LT607657.1, read on the forward strand.
ACGGGATAGCCGGGTTCTTCCACGGCAACCGTGTCGCCCGGCTCCAGCAGGGTAAGCGCCAGCAGGTGCAAGGCTTGCTGCGCGCCGCTGGTGACGATTACTTGTTCCTCGGTGCAATGGATGCCGCGGCTGAAGGCGGCGTGGCCGGCGATCGCCGCGCGCAAGGACGGCAAGCCGGCGACAGGGCCATAGCGGCCGCGCGCCGATCCACCCTGGCGCAGCGCATGCAGCATGCAGGCGCGCCATGCATCTTGCGGGAAGTGCGCGGGCGTGGCGCGTCCGCCGATGAAGGCGTAGCGCGCGGGCGTTTCCTGGCTGGCGTGGCGCAACGGCGTGGGCGTCGCTTCCCAGTGAGCGATGCGCTGCGCGCTGGCCAGCGGCGTGCTGGCGTGGCGGCGCTGCGGCGCGGCGCGCGGTGTCTGCACGAAGCTGCCCACGCCCACTTTGCCGACCAGCAACTTTTCATACGCCAACTTGTCATACACGTCGGAGACCGTCTTGCGCGACAGCCCCAGCTGGCTGGCCAGCAGGCGCGAGGGCGGCAATTGCTGGCCGTCGGCCAGGCGACCCGAGCGGATGGCCTCGCTGAGCTGGCGGTACAGCTGGCCGCCAAGGTCGCGCGTGCCGTCGATCAGGATATGTAATTCCATGGAGTATCTGTTGGTGGTCTGCCGTTTTTCGGCAGGATTGGCCTGCCGCGCACGCTACTCGCGCTTCTACAATGGTGCATCTCTCATCAACAAGGAATGCATCATGACACAGCAACGACTCGATTTTACACAAGCTTCGCCGGACGCCGTCAAGGCCATGTATGCGCTGGAGGCGGCGATCGCCAGGCTGGGCCTGGAAGACTCGCTGATTGAGCTGATCCGCCTGCGCGCCTCGCAAATCAATGGCTGCGCCTTTTGCGTGGACAAGCACACGAGCGATGCGCGCAAGGCGGGCGAAACGGAGCGCCGCCTGTACGCCGTGTCCGTCTGGCGCGAAACGCCGTTCTTTACGCCGCGCGAGCGGGCCGTGCTGGCATGGACGGAAGCGCTGACCCTGCTGCCGCAGAACCATGCGTCGGACGCCGACTATGCGGCGCTGGCGGAACAGTTGACGCCGGCGGAAATGGTCAACGTGACCCTGGCCATCGGCTCCATCAATACCTGGAACCGCCTGGCCGTGGGTTTTCGCAAGATGCCCGTCTAAGTTCTGTGTTCGTTCGCGAACAGACGCCTGGCTGGTCGCTGCGTAGTCTGGCAAGACACTGTCAGCGAGGGAATGGCCATGGAAATCAATATCAGCGTAGCAATGGAAAAGACGCCACAGCAGGAGGAAGAAGCACAGGAAGAAGCGCGCCGCGCCTTCGTCGCTGAACTGTGGCGGCGTTTTGAAAGCTTGCAGGAATGGGCCGTCAGCCACTGGCCAGACACGCAACATCCCTTGAGTTCGGCCGACTTTGTCGAGGCGCGCAAGGAGATTCTAGGTCTGCGTTCGCCTGCAGGGCCGCTGAACCAGCCGGCCACGCGAGATGGGGCGGAGCCGGCCCCGGAGCAGGGCGGGGCGCAATATCTGGATGTGACGCCTGCGCCCTGGCCTTGATTGACTGCCGGGGCTAGACCCGCCGGGGGATAGCACCCCAATGGGGTGCTATCCGATCGCGAGCTACTGCCCCCAGTTTTTGCTGGGTTGGTATGCGTGAATTTACTTCGCTGCGACTTCCGCCGCACCACCTTGGGCGAACATCCAGCACACGAGGCTCACCAGCAGTCCCGCCATTACCCCATACGCCAGGTTCAGTGCGCTGTCGAACAGCAGCGGCGCCACCAGGCCCGAGACCAGCGCGAACAGCAGCATCTGGATGAACGATTGCATCGACGATGCCAGGCCGCTGTTGTTGGGGAAGTGGTTCAGGGCCATCAGGGTCATGGGCGGCATGGCGATCGACAGGGCGAACGAGTAGAAGAACAGGGGCAGCACGGCCCATGGCACTTCGGCGGCAAAGACATAGTTGTAGCCGATGTTGGCCAGCGCGGCCACCAGCATCAATATGAAGCCGGCCCAGATCATCTGGCGCTGGCTATAGCGGTGGGCGATCTTCGCCGACAGGGCCGAACCGAACACCATGCCGCTGATCAGGGGAATGAACAGCCAGGCGAAGGCCGTTTCGGGCAAATGCAGGATGTTGATGATAAAGTAGGCGGCCGAGCCGATGTACAGGGCGAAGCCGCCGAAGGCGGCGCCGATGGCCGTCGACAGCAGCAGGAACTGGCGGTGGCACAGCACTTTCCAGTAATTGACGGCGATGTCGCCCAGGTGGAAGGCGTGGCGTTGCTCCTTCGGCAGGCTTTCCGGCAGCGCGCGCCAGACGACGACGAACATCAGCACGCCGAAGGCGCTCAGGAACCAGAAAATCCAGCGCCAGCCCAGGCCTACCTGCAGCCAGCCGCCCAGCACAGGGGCGATGGCCGGCGCCAGCGCGAACACCATCATGATGTGCGAAAGTATTTTCTGTGCGGCGGCGCCCGAATAACGGTCTTGCACGATGGCGCGGCCGATGACGGAACCTGCGCCCGCCGAAAGCCCCTGCAGCACGCGCCAGGCCAGCAGCCAGCCCAGCGATGGCGCCAGCGCGGCGCCCACCGAGGCGATCACATACAGCACCAGCGAGCCGAGAATCACGGGACGGCGGCCGAAGGAATCGGACAGGGTGCCGTAAAACAGCATCATGAAAGCGAACGTGAACAGGAAAAAGCTCAGGGTTTGCTGCACCAGCAGGGGGCTGGCATTGAAATCGTGCACGATGGCGGGGAAAGACGGCAGATAGGTATCAATTGCAAGCGGTCCGACCATTGCCAGGCCCGCCAAAATCCAGGTTAATAATTTAGTCATGTTGAAGAGTGATTTTGTTAGTCCGTCATTTTACGCTAGTGGCTGGAATCGGGTCCGGCGCCGCCGCTGTTTGCCATCCATATGCGTTTTTCGCATATGAAACCTTGAAATTCTTCGTTTGCATCGCTTGTTGCCACCGCTAAGCTGGGGCGACCCGGCCTGTTTGCCGTTTTTTGGAAGTGATACGCCATGCACAGCATTGATCCCCCGGCGCCCGCCGACGACACGCCCCAGTGGAACCTGGGGCCCGTGATCCAGGCCTTGCGCAGCTCGCGCGAAGACAAGCACAAGATCCGCCATAACGGCAGGGTGCGCGAACTGCCGTCGCGCGCAGCCCTCACCAGCATCGTCAACGGCCTGTCGGCGGCCCTGTTTCCCACACATTACGGACGACCCAACCTGACCGATGAAAGCATCGACTACTTTGTCGGCGACACCCTCAATACCACCTTGAACCGCCTCAGCGAACAGGTGCGGCGCGGCTTGCTATTTTCCGTGCCGGCCGGCGACGAAGAGGATGGAGATGGCGGCGATGCGGCGCTGGCGCGGCAGGCGCGCGACATCACGCGCGCCTTTGCCGCCAGCCTGCCCGACATTCGTGCCCTGCTGGTGTCGGACGTGCAGGCCGCCTACGCCGGCGACCCGGCCGCCACCTCGGTAGCCGAGATCATGCTGTGCTATCCGGGCACCATCGCCATTTTGTACCACCGCCTGGCGCACCGCCTGCACGCGCTGGGTTCACCGTTCCTGGCGCGCCTGATCGCCGACATCGCGCATACACTGACGGGCATCGACATCCACCCGGGCGCGCGCATAGGCGCGTCCTTCTTCATCGACCACGGCACGGGCGTGGTGATCGGCGAGACCGCCATCATCGGCCAGCGCGTGCGCCTGTACCAGGCCGTCACCCTGGGCGCCAAGCGTTTTCCCGCCGACGCTTCCGGCGCGCTGATCAAGGGCACGCCGCGCCACCCCATCGTCGAGGATGACGTGGTCATATACGCGGGTGCGACCGTGCTGGGGCGCATCACCATCGGCGCGGGATCGACCATCGGGGGCAATGTGTGGCTGACGCAAAGCGTGCCGCCTGAGAGTAACGTATCGCAGGCGCAGATGCGCAACGACTAGCTACTGCGGACGGGAATGAGCCCATGCTCAAGGCTGGGGTCAGACCCGGCGGGTCTGACCCCACAGTTTTACTTCACCGTCAGCGCTTCATAACGTGCCACGGGCACGCCATCCTTCAGCAACAGCAATTGCTGGTCGGCGTAGCGGTAGCCATTGACTTCGCCCAGGGTGCTCAAGAGAAGGCGCTCGAGGTCCATGTCCTGCGGCTGGCACATCATCATGGTGCCGGCCAGCTGTCCAAAGTTCAAGGTGCTGATGCCATCGCTGGTGTAGCCGCCCATCATCTGGTTGCAGCCGCTGTGGCCTCCGGCGCGGCCTTCGGCCAGCAGCAGGGTCACTTCGCGCTGCTCGGGTGCCTTGCGCAGCACTTGCTTGCCCTTCAATTCTTTCAGCTTCCACTGTGTTCCCGTCAGCTTCGGTGCCGGCCTGGCGGGCGAGCTGGCGCCTGGCGCTGCGGCGGCAGCGTCGCTGCGCATGGGCGTTTGCGCGCAGCCGGCGGTGATGGCGACGATGGCGGCGAGGGGAATCAGTCTGGCGAGTTTGAACATGGCATTTCCTTCTTCACATGAATGGCGCCAGCGTAGCAGATCGGCGCCACGCCAGCGTGCACGGTTGACAACGCTACCGTTCCTGCTCCAGGCGCGCATCGAGCAAGGTGCGCGCTGCGGCCACGTAGGCGCGGCAGGCCTGCGGGTCGACAAAGGCTGCACTGTCGCCCGTGGCGCTGGCCTCCAGCCGTTCCCACAGCTGCGACGCTTCCGGATGCGCCGAAATGAGCACGTCGCAAGGCAGCTTTTCCAGTGTCTCGAAGCTGTGGCGGAAGTCGTCCAGGGCATTCGGATATTCGCTGCTGGCGCTGAACTTGAAGCCGGGGCGCGAGACGGCGTTGAGGCTGTCCGCGTAGACCATGTTCAGGCAGCGCGGGCCATCGCACGATTGCCAGGTCCAACTCAGGCCTCCGGGCGTGTGGCCTGGCGTGGCGTGCGCTGTCAGCTCGATGGGGCCGACCTTGAACTGGCCGCCGTCGCGCGCCAAACGCATGGCCTTGATGGGCGGGTACTTGGGCAGCGCGTGGTATTGCGGGTCGTCCGGCCCCACTTCGCCCGACGCTAGGTCCAGCGCGGCTGACGGGCTGGCGGCCACCATCGCATCGCTGCGCCGCTGCAGCTCGGCCAGGCCACCCGCATGGTCGATATGGCCATGCGAATTGAGGATAAGTTTCACGTCCTCGATGCGGAAACCCAGTGCGCCGATATTGGCGATGATCTTTGGCGCCGATTCCGGCAAGCCGCCATCGATCAGCACGTGGCCCTGCGGCGACGTCAGCAGCACGGAACTGAGGCCTTTCACGCCCACGTAATAGGTATTGCCGAAGATGCGAAACGGCGCCTGGTCGGCGTTCCAGGTGGCGCAGACATCGCAGCCCGGCACCTGCGCGTATGCCATTGAAGCATGGCCTGCCAGCAGCGCCAGTGCCAGCGCGCGTGTAAGAGTGGGGGGCATTGCGATCCTTATCAGTGTTGCCAGGGTGGAGTATGCTGGCATCGAACGGGCGCCGCAGCAGGGTCAGGCAACTGCGGGCAATTGCGACAGCACGATAAAACCGTCGCTATCTACCGTCGCCACGATGCTCTCGTAGCTGTCGATGGCAGGGTGGCGCGTGGCCAGCGGGTGCGCATGCGTGGCGGTGATGACGATGACTTTCGCGCCAGCCGCCTCGCCCGCCTCGATGCCGACGGACGCGTCTTCGAACACCAGGCAATCAGCGGGCGCCACGCCCAGTTTTTGTGCCGCCAGCAGGTAGCAATCGGGCTTCGGTTTGCCCGCCTTGACGTCTTCCGCCGTCACCATGATGGCGGGAATGGGCATGCCCGCCGCCTTCAGGCGTGCCGTCGCCAGCGCGCGTGGCGCCGAGGTGACGATGGCCCATTGCGCGGGCGGCAGCGACTGCAGGAAGCGCAGCGCGCCGGCGATTTCGATAATCCCCTCGACATCGATGATTTCCGCATCCGTGATGCCCTGCGACTCGCGCTGTGCGTCGACGCCGGGCAAGCCCAATTTGCTGATGGTGTCGACCGAGCGCGCGCCGTGGATGGTGGGCAGGAATGTCGCCACGTCGAGGCCCTGGCGCTGCGCCCAGGTGCCCCAGATGCGTTCCGCGGCAGCGATGGAATTGATGACGGTGCCGTCCATGTCGAACAGAAAAGCGCGGTAGCGGCCGGCGGCCGATGGCAGTGATGGAGACGACGGCGAGGGCAGTGCGGACATGGCTTCCTTCCGGATGATGGGCTGGGAGCCATTGTAATGGCAGTCGGTTTTTATTTCACAGGTAGACCGATTCAAAGCGGGCCACGGGCGTGCCATCCTTGAGCAGGATCAGGTATTCGCCTTCGAAGCGGTAGCCCGTCACGCTATTCAGATTGGCCAGCACGGCGCTTTCCAGCTGCATCAGCGGCGGCGGACAAGCCATACGCGTGCCAGCCAGCTGCGTGAAGCGCAGGGCCGTGCCGGCCACAGTGTAGCCGCCCATGACCTGGTTGCAGCCCGTAAAACCATGGACCTTGCCATCGTCGGTGAGGGTGATGCGCACTTCGCGCTCCTGCTCCGGCGCCATCGTCACGGCGGCGCCATCGAGCTGCGTCAGCTTCCAATAGGTATTTGTCAGGCTGTACGTCGGCGTCAGGCCGGTGTCCGGCTTGGCATTGTCGGACTTGGTGGCGCAACCGCCGGCCATGGCGATGACGGCCGCGAGGGCGATGTATTTCAGGCGATGCAGCATGGGGCGCTCCTGGCAAGGGTGGAATGCCAGCAGACTAGCAGGTTTTTCGTGCCGCCCAGCGTACCGTAGCGGCGATTGTTTCCATTTTGCCAGTCCTGGCATTAAACTCATGCTTTCTATTGTTTTAACTTTGATCGGGGAGCCGGGCCGATGCTGCAAGCGCAAGCGCTGGATAATCGACTGGTCGCCACCAGTACCGACGACGTGCTGGTGGACCGCATCGTGCCCGGTGCGCCGCTGGTCATCGCCTTCGGCTTCGTCTCGTGGACCACGCGTCCTGCCTTCGATTTTTTCGGGCGACTGCGCAAGCTGGAACAGGCCAGCGGCCAGCCGCTGAACAAGATCCTCGTGCGCGATTCGCGCAATGCCTGGTACCACCGCCAGATCGCGGGCCTGGGTAATCACGTGGATGAAACGGCGCAAGCCTTGCGCGAACTGGTGCGCCGCATCGCGCCCAGTCAAACCACCACCCTGGGCCAGTCCATGGGCGCTTACGCGGCCGTCATGTATGGCTTGCTGCTGGACGCGCAGCAGATCGTCGCCTTCGGGCCGTTGTCTTTCCTCGACGTGCAACAGGCGCGTTTGTACCATGAGCTGCGCTGGCTGCCCGTGATGGAGTCGCTGGCGCAAGACCCGCCAGGGTCCGGCTATTACGACCTGGCGGCCCTGTGCCGCGCCAGGGCGACGGAGCATACGCAGATGCACCTGGTGTTCGGCACGCGGCCGGACGTGCCCGGCGCGGGAGGCAGTGCCAGTGCGAACGCCAGCGAATCGGTGAACCTCGATGCCATGCACGCGCAGCGCCTGGCCGCCTTCGGCCGCTGCACCCTGCATCCGTTCCCCCACTCGGGCCACGCGGTGGTGCAGCACCTGATCGATACGCAGCGCATCAACGGCTTGCTGGCCAGTTGCATACTCGGCCTCACTTTGGCGCCCGAGCCCATGCCGGACATCAGCCGCGAATGGCGGGACTGGGTGGCCGACAACCTGCGTTTGGGTTGCGCCGGCGAACAACTGGTGGCGGTGCTGCAGCAGCACGGCTTTACGCTGGCCAGCAGCGTCGCTGCCGTGGATGCCGCCCGCGCCGCGCCGAAAGCGCCATGACGCCGCAGTTCGAACTCGACACCCTGAAAATCCGCCTCGCCGCTCCCGAACTGGCGGCGCTCGACTTGCGCGTGCGGCTGCAGCGCGCGCTGCGCCAGCTGATACTCGATGGGGTGCTGCCGCCCGGCCTGCGTTTGCCGGCCACACGCGCGCTGGCGCAGTCGCTGGGCGTGTCGCGCGATACGGTGGAAATGGCGTACGCGCAGCTGCGCCTCGATGGCTATCTGCGACGGCAGGCGGGATCGGGCAGTTTTGTCTCGCCGACGATAGGCGCGAGCTTGCTGGGCAAGCCTGCGACGGCGCTGCCGCCCATGGCCGCGCAGCCGCTGGCCCTCAGCGCGCGCGGCGCGCACATTCTCGCCAGCGGTGGCGTGGCCGACCAGCAAAGCGTGAAGGCCTTCGCCACGGGCTTGCCGGAAACGCGGGCCTTTCCGCTCGACGTGTGGGAGCGCTTGCGGCGCCAGGCCGCCAGCAGCGAACACCATGTGCTGCTGCATGGCGACCCGCAAGGCGCAGAGCCGCTGCGCCAGGCTATCGCCGACTATGTCAACCTGGAGCGGGGCGCGCGGGCCACGGCCAGCCAGGTGCTGGTGCTGAGCAGCACGCGCCAGGCACTATACCTGTGCGCGCAGGTGCTGGCCGACGCGCATGGCCCCATCCTGATGGAAGACCCCGGCTATTTCGGCGCGCGCAAGGCGTTCGAGATGGCGCAATTGCACGTCGTGCCCGTGCCTGTCGATGCCGCTGGCTTGCGCATCGACAGCCTGCGCGCGGACCGCAGCGGGGCCAATACGCTTTATGTCACGCCGTCGCACCAGTATCCGACGGGTGCCACCCTGGCGCTGGAGCGCCGCCTGGAATTGATCGCCTGGGCTGCCGAGCGCCAGGGCTGGATCATCGAAGACGATTACGACAGCCAGTTTCACTACGCGGGCTTGCCGACGGCTTGCGTGCAGGGGCTGGACACGCAGCAGCGCACGATTTATCTGGGCACCTTCGCCAAGTCGCTGTATCCGGGGCTGCGCATCGGCTACATGGTGCTGCCGCCTGTGCTGGTGAAACCGATGACGTATGCGCGCAGCATACTCGACGGGCATACGCCGCAACTGGAGCAACTGACCTTGGCCCGTTTCATCGCCGATGGCCATTTCGCGGCCCATGTGCGCGCCATGCGCAAGGTCTACGCCGTGCGCCGCGACGCAATGGCGCAGGCCGTGCAGCGGCACTTGCCGCACGTGGTCACGGCGCAGCTGCCGCCGGGCGGCTTGCAGATGCCGTGTTTGCTGCATGAGGGCAGGGACGAGCTGGACACGCTACGCCGGGCGGCGCGGGCGGGCATCGTGCTGCCTGGCCTGAGCCGGCTGTATGCGACACCGCCAGCCTGCGGCGGCTGGCTGCTGGGCTTTGCCGCGCTCACGCCGCACGAGATCGAGAGCGGCATCGTCCGCCTGGCCCGTGCGCTGGGGTGAATGGTGAAGTGGTCTGTTGTGTGGGTCTAAATTGGCCTGCCTGGGCAGGCCATGGGAAAGTTAAGATGCCCCCCTTTGAACCTCAGGCAAGGGCATACCTATGCAGACTAGCTCCACATCCCCGGCCGTCAACGGCAACAGGCGCCAGGCGCGCTGGCGCGATCTGGCGTCCCCCACCATGGCGGCCTTCATCTCCGTCCTCGTCAATTATGGCGGCACCTTCGTACTGGTATTCCAGGCGGCCCAGCTGGCCCAGTTGAGTGCCGCGCAGACGGCGTCCTGGGTCTGGTCGCTCAGCATCGGCGTGGGCGTGACGGGCATCTGGCTCAGCTATCGCTACCGCGCGCCCATCATCACGGCCTGGTCCACGCCCGGCGTCGCCTTCCTGGCCACCGTCATGCCGCACACGCCGTATGCCGAAGTGATCGGCGCCTACATGGTGTCCGCGCTCGCCTTCATTTTGCTGGGCATGTCCGGCGCCTTCGAACGCCTGGTGCGGCTGATACCTGGCGGTATCGCCGCCGGCTTGCTGGCAGGTATCTTGCTGCAGTTCGGCGTGAATGCGTTTGGCGGCGCCAGCGCCGACCCCTTGCTGGTAGTGGTGCTGCTGCTGTCGTACGCCGTGCTGCGCCGTTTCACGGCACGCTTTGCCGTCGTGGGCATCATGCTGATCGGCCTGGTCCTGCTGCTGGCGCAGGGGCGCATCGATGCACAAGGCATCGAACTGGCCCTGGCCGCGCCCGTGTTCGAGATGCCGCGCTTTTCCGTGGCATCCCTGCTGGGCGTGGCGCTGCCCTTGTTCCTGATCACCCTGACGGGGCAATACATGCCTGGCATGCTGGTGCTGCGCAATGACGGCTACCAAGTCAGCGCCAATCCGATTTTGACGGTGACGGGGCTCGGTTCGCTGCTCATGGCGCCGTTCGGCGCGCACGCCTTCAACGTGGCCGCCATCACGGCCGCTATCTGCACGGGCAAGGATGCGCATGCTGACCCGGCTAAGCGTTATGTCGCGGGGCTGGCCTGCGGCGTGCTGTACATCCTGGTTGGCATCTTCGGCGTGACCCTGGCCAGCCTGTTCATGGTCTTGCCGCGCAGCTTCATCACGGCGCTGGCGGGCCTGGCCCTGCTGGGCGCCATCGGCAACAGCCTGGCGCAGGTAATGGCGGACGTGCGCATGCGCGAAACGGCCCTGATCACCTTCCTGGCGACGGCCGCCAATGTGACCCTGCTGGGCGTGGGCGGCGCCTTGTGGGGGCTGGCGGCCGGCCTGGCGGCGCATGGGCTGATGCATGGCTGGCGCAAGGCATCTTGACAGCGGCATCGGCAGATAGCTTGCCCGTTTTGCCAGCCGCCGCATACAATTGCTGCGCCCGTGCCCGTTGGCTCCGTGTTTCCGATCTGGGCCGAACGATGCACGAGATCACTTCCCTGGCGCATGGCCAGGCCATTTTTGCGCTGGCCGCCGGCTGGGTGTGAATGTTTACTGTTAATGAAAAGCGAGAAAACGATGCCAGTCAGTTCCTACCTGAATACCCGCCCCGTGCTGGGCGAGCGCGTCTACCTGCATGACACGGCGCAAGTGATCGGCGATGTGCAGATCGGCGACGACTGCTCCATCTGGTGCAATAGCGTGCTGCGCGGCGACGTGAACCGCATCGTCATCGGCGAAGGCAGCAATATCCAGGACTTTTCCATGGGCCATGTATCGCACAAGAATGCGGCCAAGCCCGACGGTTCACCCTTGACCATCGGCAAATACGTGACCATCGGCCACTCCGTAATCCTGCACGGCTGCACGATAGGCGACGAATGCCTGATCGGCATGGGCAGCATCGTCATGGATGACGTGGTGGTGGAAAAACACGTGATGCTGGGCGCGGGCAGCCTGGTGTCGCCGGGCAAGGTGCTGGAAAGCGGCCACCTGTACATGGGGCGTCCCGCCACCAAGGTGCGTCCCTTGACTGAAGCAGAGATCGCCTACCTGCGCTATTCGGCCGAGCATTATGTGCGCGTGAAGAACAATTACCTGGCCGGTGGCGACGACGCCTGATTGTCGGCAAGATCCAGGCGGCGCAATTCCGGTCGTGGTGCCAGGTCTTGCGGCAGGCGCAGGGCGGATACCATGCCCATGCGTTGCCATAGCAGCAAGACCCACCAGCCCGGGTCCCATTCGCCCGGCAGCAAGCCCAGTCTGGCTGAGCCAGGATACGCGTGATGGTTGTTGTGCCAGCATTCGCCCATGGTCAGCAGCGAGGTCAGGCAGATATTTCTGCCTTGTACGGCGGCGCCTTCGACATGAAAATGCATTTGCCCATGGTTGTGGGCGAAGTAGCCGATCAGCCAATGGCCGAGCACGCCGGCGCTGACGCGCGCGCAGACACCCCAGCAGGCCAGGCCCCAGCCGCCCCAGGCGAAGAACAGCACGGCCCACGGCAGTTGCTGCAGCATCCAGGTGGCTTCCAGAAAACGGTAAAAGCGGTCGTGCGCGATGCGCGGCTCGATGGCGATGTGCGGCGGATGGCGCAGTTGCAAGCGGCAGTGGAGTTGCCACCAGGCATCGCGCCAGAAACCGGCGCCGTGGCGCAAATAGGGGTGGCAGTCGGGCAGGCGCTGGGCGTAGTCGCGCAGCTCGTGCTGGCGCAGCAGGCCCAGCGGGCCGCTGAGTCCCACCAGCACGCCCAGGTAGACCAGCAGGTATTCCAGCCATTGTGGGCATGCAAAGCTGTCGTGTATCAGTTTGCGGTGGCTGCCCAGCGAGTGCCCGAACAGCAGGACGATGGCCGTGCCGCTCACAAACAGCAGCAGGCCCGTCCAGCTGAAGAAGAACAGGGCGCCAGTCACGGCGCCGGCCAGCATGGCTGCCAGCCACAATGATTGCAGCGGCGCGTAGCGCACCACGCCATCCAGCACGCTGCCGGCGTGGGTGGCGCGGGCGCGGTGGCTATCCAGGCTGGCTGCCGTCATCAAGCCTTGGGGGCCGACGACGGTTGCGTGTACTTGTCGAAGTTGCTGATGTAGTCGTTGAAGTTGTCGGTCAGCATGCGCTTGTACTGTTCCGTGAAGAAAGCCACGGCATCCTCCTTCTCTTGCTGCATCTTGGCCACGTCGTTGCTCTTGCTGGCGACGAGGAAGGCGTTGAAGCGGGCGGCCGCGTACAGCAGCGAGGTGGCTACTTCGTTGCCGCGGCTATGTTCGCATTGCTCGTTGGCAAGGGCGATGATCTGGTCGGCGCGTTCCCAGAATTCCGGGCCCGGTGCTGGTTTGGTGGTTGGTGTGCTCATAAAATCCCTCATGAAAGTGCGCGCCAGTCTACACAGGGGGCCGCAGGCTGTCCAGCCGAGCGCCTGTCAGGGCGACTGCAGGATCTGTTCGACCAGCACGGCCAGCGGCTGGCGGATATCGAGCACGATGCCGGCCTCGTCCGCTTGCAGGGGCTGCAGGGTGGCCAGCTGGCTGTCGAGCAGGCTGGGCGGCATGAAATGCCCTGGGCGTTGCAGGCGGCTTTCCAGAACGGTGCGCGGGCCGTCCAGGTGGACCAAGCGCAGGGCCGGGTCGCCTTCGCGCAGCAGGTCGCGGTAAGCGCGTTTAAGGGCCGAGCAGGACACCACCAGGCCGCTGCCCTGGGCGCGGGCCGTGGCGATTTTCTGGCGCAGGGCGGCCAGCCAGCCGGCCCGGTCGGCATCGTCGAGTGGGCTGCCGGCCGCCATCTTGGCCACGTTTTCCGGCAGATGCACATCGTCGCCTTCCACGTAGGGCACGCCCATAGCGTTGGCCAGCAGGCTGCCGACGGCGCTCTTGCCGCAGCCGGACACGCCCATCACGACCCAGCGCACGGCGGGCACGCCCACGCTCAAGGCGCCGAAACGATGACGGTGACGCGGCGGTTTTCCGCCTGGCCCGCCTTGGTGGCGTTCGAGGCCACGGGTTTGCTCATGCCCAGGCCCTTGACGGCGATATTGCCGCGTGGAATACCCGCCACGCCCATCGCATCGGCCACCACGTTGGCGCGCGCCAGCGACAGCTTGTTGTTCAGTACTTCGGCGCCTTCATTGTCCGTATGGCCTTCCACGCGCATGTGCGTGATGCCCACTTTCAGCAAGGCGGCGCTGATTTTCTGGATGGCGGCCCGGCTCGGCGCCGTCAGGCTGGAGGCGCCAAAGTCGAACAGCAGCTTGTCGGTAAAGCTCAGTTCCCAGCCTTCGTCGGTCTGGTTGAAGCCTTGTTCCTTCAAAGTGGCGACTTGCTCGGCGTTGAACAAGGGCTTTGTCTCTGGCGTGCTCTGGCAGGCGGCCAGCAGGCCCAGCATGAACAGGCCGAAGAAGCCGAGGCGTAATTGCTTGTAGATGAATTGCATGGTGTTGCTCCTTGGTTCAGGGGTGAGTATGGGCTTGTGGCAGGCGCGCCACCTGGCGCGTGCCGCGCTGTGCCTGCTTGGCGCGGTACATGGCTTCGTCCGCCGCGCCGACCAGCGAGGCGGCGTCGATGGCGTGATCGGGGAAGACGGCCACGCCGATGGTCAGCGAGCTGACGATGCTGTTGCCAGTGGGTAATTCAATGGCTTGCGCCATGGCGGCGATGATGTTGTCGGCGATGTGCATGGCGTCGCTGCTGTTGCGCAGCGGCTTGAGCAGGATGGCGAATTCGTCGCCGCCCAGGCGCGCCACCAGGTCGCCCTCGCGCAATTGCTGCTTGATGCGCGCGGCGATCGTCACCAGCACGCGGTCGCCCGAGGCGTGGCCGAAGGTGTCGTTGATGTATTTGAAGCGGTCGCTGTCGAGAAATAGCACGGCCACCTTGCCATTGCCGATGCGCGCTTCGAGGATGGCGCGTTCCAGCTCCGCTTCCATGAAGGCGCGGTTCGACAGGCCCGTCAGGCTGTCGTGGTTGGCGCGGTGCGACAGCGAGGCATGCTCCTTCTGCAGGTGGTTTTGCCATGCTTCAAGCTCGTCGAGCAGGGCGTTGAAGTCGTCATTGATCTGGTTCAGTTCGGCGATGTTGGCCGGTGGCACGCGCAATTCGAACGAGCGGTCGCGGCGCACACGGTGGGCCGTTTCGGCCAGGTGGCGCAAGGGCGAGGTGATTTCCGTTTCCATGCGGCGCGACAGGCGCACGGCGACGAGCAGGCTCAGCACCAGACAAGCGAGCAGGCAGGTCAGGCCGCTGAGCAGGAAGGGCAGCAGGCTGCGGCTGTGCGGCACCAGCTTGAGGCTGCCTATCGCCAGTCCATCGCGCGTGACGGGGACGGTCAGCGAATCGGGCAGTATCCAGCCCGTCAGCGCGCGTTCGATGTAGTAGCGGGTGCCAGGTTCGCCCCGTTCCCAGCGGGCCAGCAACTTGCCGGTCTTGTCGCTCACCTGCGCGCGGTCGATATCTTCATTCATGCCTATCAAGGCCATTGCATCCCTGGCGGCCATGGCATCGCCAAAGACGACGGCCCCTTCCACCGTGTAGCTCATCGAACGGGCCACCAGGTGCAGGTTCTTGTCCGAATACACGCGCAGGGCCAGCAGCGCCACGGCCGTCAGGGTCAGGCCGGCCGCCAGCACGGCGATCAGCGACACGCTCAGGTGGGCGCGCCGCAGCACGCTGTCGAGCGTGGGGCGGGCCAGGCGGGCAAGCTTATTGCCCATCCTCGCGCTCATGGGGCCGTTCCCTTGCGACGTGCAATTTGCAAGGCGTTCGGATGCACGCGCAAGCCGCTGCGGGCGATGGCGTCGAGGTTGACGTCAAAACCGATCTGCGCCTCGGAGAGGCGCAGGCAGAACATGGTGCTCACGCTGCAGGACGTGCCGGGTTCGGCGACCGATAGAATCGGCTTGCCGATGATCTGCGCCAGCAGATGCTCGCGTTCGCCATCGGGCAGGCTGCCCAGGTAGACGACGTCGCATTCGCCGGCTGCGGCGGCTGCCGCCGGGATTTTCACACGGATGCGCTGGCCCAGGCTGGAGGCTGGCGTGTCGACAACGTTTGCGCCGTAGCGGGGCGCACCGAGCATGCACACGCGCACTTCCGGGCGCGCCACGGGCCAGCGTACATAACTGATGATGCCAAACAGGACCTGGGCCACCTCGGCGGGACGCCTGGCGTCGGCCGCCGCGCCCGTTTGCGCCCATGCGACGCACGGCGCCAGCGCAGTGCAGGCGAGCAGGGCGGCCAGCAGCACGGCGGCGAGCAGGGCGGGCGGCGCTGCGCGCCGCCGTTGGCGAGGGGAGGAGGGCACGGCGTCGGTGTCTTTATGCAGGTCGGGTGGCTATTCAAATTCTTACGCTACAACACAGACTCTACGGAAGTCCTTGCTGAAAGTAAATCACGGTGCTACGCCATAATCCTTGCATTATAAACACGAATATTAAAACTTGCATTCTTTGCCATGAGAATTACTTGTCAACACTGCCCAGGCTTGCCCGAGTGTTGCTATTCTTCCAATGTCGCTTCCAGCAAGTCGATTTCGCGCAGCAGGCGCAAATGGATGGTGTCGTCGAGTTCGCCCGAGATGCGGCGGCGGAACAGTTCATCGCGCTCCGCATTCAGCGCTTCCAGGCGCAGCGCCCGTTCGGCCTTGGCCAGTTCCTGCAGCCGCATCGCCTCGTCATTGCTGCTTTCGCCGTACGCGAGGCGGCGCCGGTAGGCTTCGATCAGGCGGTTGGCCGCCTCGGTGACGACTTGCTGCTTGTCATTTTTGTCGATGCCTTCGCACACCTTTTCCAGCCGCGCGATGGCCGCCTCGGCGGCAGCGGAGCGGGCATTGCGCTCTTCCGTCGAACGGCGCGCCGGCGGCGCGAACACCAGGCCCTTGGTCAGCAGGGGCAAGGTGACGCTGGCCAGCAGAAGCGACAGTAAAATCACGCCCATGGCCAGGAAGATGACCAGGTCGCGTGCGGGAAAGCGCGTGCCGTCTGGCAAGAACAAGGGCAGGGTCAGGATGCCTGCCAGGGTCAGCGCGCCGCGCACGCCAGCGAACGAGGCCACCAGCAGCAAGCGCAGGCTGGGGCGGGCCAGCAGCGCCGCGTCCTTCGGTTCGCCCGGCATTTTCTTGTGGTGCTTGAACAGGGTCAGTTTCATGGAAATGAAGACCCAGAGGAAGCGCATGAAGGTCAGCCCCACGGTGATGGCGATGACGAACAGGGGCAGCTTCCAGGCGCTGCCTGCGCCCACTTCCATGGAGGCGGCGGGCAAGCCGGCAACGGTGGTGGGTAGTTGCGCGCCCAGCATGACAAAGATCACGCCATTCAAGACCAGTTGCACGGTATCCCACACGGCCTTGCGCTGGGTGCGCGTGGCGGCCAGCGGGCGGCCGATCAGGTCGGCATAATGCATGGACACGCCGGCTGTGGCGGCCGCCAGGATGCCCGAGCCGTGGATTTGCTCGGCGCCCAGGTAGGCGGCAAACGGAATCAGGGTGCTGATCAGGATTTGCAAGCCAGGTTCTTCGCCAACCTTGCTCACCAGCCATTTATTCGCCAGGCCCACGCCCCACGAGATGGCCAGGCCGATGAGGATGCCGCCGCCCGCTTCCTGCAGGAAACTCAGCGAGGCGGCGCCGAAGGAAAAGCCGCCCGTCATCATGGCGCCCACGGCAAAGGTGAAGCAGACCAGGCCCGAGGCGTCGTTCAGCAGGGACTCCCCTTCGAGGATGTGCATCAGGCGGGGCGGGATGGGATTGCCGGCGGCGATCGCCGAGACGGCCACGGGGTCGGTCGGCGAGAGGATGGCGCCCAGCGCGAAGGCGACGGCCAGCGGTACGCTGGGAATCAGCCAGTCGATGAAAAATCCCATGCCCAGCACGGTAAACAGCACCAGGCCGATGGCCAGCATCAGGATAGAGCGCGCGTCGGAAAAAAAGGCGCCCTTGGGGATGCGCCAGCCATCGAGAAACAGCAGCGGCGGGATGAAGAGCAGGAAGAAAATGTCGGGATCGAGCGGCACTTGCACGCCAAACAGGGCCAATCCC
>NZ_LT607657.1:110710-113177 GCF_900095265.1 Janthinobacterium sp. UMAB-56
AACGGGCGAGAAAGCCGCACAGGACGACGGTCAAAACGAGAATGAGGATGATGGTAACGGTATGCATGAAGGAGCGGCGACGTGCTGAAACGCTGATTATAAGGCGCAGCCTGTCTCTGGCACGCGCTGCGTGGGATTGCGTACATACAGCAAGTCACAATCGCGGTAAGATTGCCACACTGGCCCTTTTACCGGCGCGCCTGGCTTTCACTCTGACTGGTTCCTGTTTTGTTCAAAAAGATTTTCACCGGCTTGCTATTGTCGCTGGCACTGCTCATCGGGGCGGCGCTGGCCACCTACCTGTATTACTGGCGCCCCGCGCTGGCGCCCATCGAACCGCCTGCCGCCACGGCCTTTTCCCCGCAAGTGGTGGAGCAGGGCCGCATCCTGGCCGGCATGGGCAATTGCGCCGCCTGCCATACGGCCCAGGGCGGCGCCGATTACGCGGGCGGCCACGGCCTGGCCACGCCGTTCGGCACGATCTACGCGACCAATCTCACGCCCGACACGCAAACGGGCATCGGCCGCTGGTCACTGGCCGCCTTCCAGCGGGCCATGCGCGAAGGCGTGGGCCGCGATGGCGCGCATTTGTATCCCGTCTTTCCATACACCCATTTCAACCTGGTGTCGGACGCCGACCTGACGGCCTTGTACGCGTATTTCATGACGCGCCCGCCCGTGTATGCGGCATCTCCCGCCAACAGCCTGCCTTTTCCCCTCAACCTGCGCCCCTTGCAAGCCGGCTGGAAGCTGCTGTTTTTCAAGCCGTCCAGCTATCAAGCGGACCCCGCGCAAGGGCCGGACTGGAACCGGGGACGCTATCTGGCCGAAGGCCTGGCCCATTGCGCCGCCTGCCACACGCCGCGCAATGCGCTGGGCGCCGAGCTTGCCGCTTCGCCCTATCTGGGCGCGGCCATCGACCATTGGTATGCGCCAGCCTTGACCAGTGCCAACACGGCGCCCCTGCCGTGGACGCAAGATGAGCTGTACGCCTTCCTGCGCACGGGGGCGACGACCTTGCACGGCGTGGCGGCCGGGCCCATGTCGGCCGTCGTGCACGAAGGCATGGGCGCTTCGCCCGATAGCGATATCCGCGCCCTGTCCGTGTATTTTGCCGGCGTGGCTGGCATCGGCCAACGCCAGGTCGATACCGATACCGTCGTGCAAGCGGGCATCACACGGTCGCAGCGCGTCAGCCTGGTCGACAATGACCGGGGCGCCAGCCTGTACGTGGCCGCCTGTGCGGCGTGCCACTCGAACAGCGATGGCCGGCCCGTGGCCCTGCGTCCGGAACTGAGCCTGAACAGCGCCGTCAGTGCGCCCGATCCCGCCAACCTGATCCAGGTGATATTGCATGGCATCAGCAAGGATGAAGCCATGCCCGGCGTGCTGATGCCCGGCTTTGCCGCCTCGCTGACGGACAACGATGTCGCCCAGCTGGCCGCCTATTTGCGCCGCAGCCGCAGCCATCAGCCGGCCTGGACGAACCTGGAAGCGGCAGTGGCGCAGACCCGTGCCGGCAAGTAATTCTTGAAAGTTTCTTATGTATAACGCTCATGTATAACCCTTATGTATAACCTTACCGTGAATGGCCAGCCTTTCGGCACCGAGGCCGATGCCGAGACACCTTTGCTGTGGGTGTTGCGCGACGAAGCCAATTTAAAAGGCACGAAGTTCGGCTGCGGCATCGGCATGTGCGGCGCCTGCACCGTGCACGTGGATGGCCGCGCCATGCGCTCATGCATCACGCCGGTTGCCGCCGTGGCCGGCTGCGCCATCACCACGATCGAAGGCCTCTCGCCGGATGGCACGCATGCGCTGCAGCGGGCCTGGCTCGCCACGCAGGCGCCGCAGTGCGGCTATTGCCAGTCGGGCCAGATCATGCAGGCGGCCACGTTGTTGAAAGACTATCCACAGCCGACGGATGCCAATATCGATGCCGTCATGAGCGGCAACCTGTGCCGCTGCATGGCGTATGTGCGTATCCGCAAGGCGATCAAGCTGGCGGCCGGCATGCAGGAGGTGCCCGGTGTTTAAGTTGCCCAAAGAAACTGCCAGTGGCCATCCCCCTTCGCCGGGGCGGCGCGGTTTCCTGATCGCGGCCGCCGGCACGGGTTTTACCCTGGCCTTTTTGCGTGCCGATACTTCCCTGGCTGCCGGCAAGGCGGCGCCCGTGCCGCCAGCCACGTCTGCTGCGCCCGAGTTCGACCCCAGTATCTGGTTCCAGATCGGCCGCGACGGCATCGTCACCGTGAATATCGCCAAGGCGGAAATGGGCCAGCACATCGGCACGGCTCTGGCGCGCATCGTGGCCGAGGAGCTGGAAGTGGACTGGAGCAAGGTGCGCCTGCATTACGTGGACACGGATCCGAAATGGGGTTTGATGGTGACGGGTGGCAGTTGGTCCGTCTGGCAGAATTTCGACCCGCTCAGCCGCGCCGGCGCGGCGGGCCGCCTGGCGCTGGTC
>NZ_LT607657.1:113233-161198 GCF_900095265.1 Janthinobacterium sp. UMAB-56
GTGCATGGCCGGGGGCGTTCGATCAGCTATGGTGAAATCGTGCGCCGTGGCAAGCTGGCGCGTCAGTACACGCCCGAGCAATTGACAGCCATCGTGCTGAAAACGCCACAGCAGCGCAGCCTGATCGGCCAGCCGGCGCAGGCGCTGGACATCCCTGCAAAAATTGATGGCACGGCCGTGTACGGCATCGATGCGCAGGTCGATGGCATGCTGTATGCGCGCCCGAAGATCCCGCCCACGCGCTATGGCTCAAAAGTGCTCTCCATCGATGATACGGCCGCGAAAAAGGTGAAGGGCTATCTGCGTTCGGTGGTCTTGCAGGACCCCAGCGGCACGGTGCCCGGCTGGGTCATGGTGGTGGCTGAGACGTATGCCGCTGCCATCCGCGCGGCCGACCTGGTGCAAGTAAAGTGGCGGGCCGGTGCGTCGGCCCACGTGGCAGAGCAGGATATCCTGAACTATGCCACCAAGCAGCTGGCCGATGCCAGCCTGGGCGCCCGCGTGGTCGATGATGATGGCGTGGAGCAAGCGTTCAAGGATGCCAGCCTGCAACTCGAACGCCACTACACGACGAGCACCGTGTTGCATTTCCAGCTGGAACCGGTGAATGCGCTGGCGCAGGAAATCGACGGCGTCTGGCACATTCATGCGGGCAACCAGTGGCAATCGTTGATACTGCCCGTGCTGGCGCAGGCGTTGAAGGTGCCGGAGGGCAAGGTGATATTGCACACGTATCTGCTGGGCGGCGGTTTCGGGCGGCGCCTGAATGGCGATTACTGCGTGCCGGCCGCGCTGGCGGCGCAAGCCGTGGGACGCCCCGTCAAGATGATATGCACGCGGGCCGACGATGCCCGTTTCGATTCGCCCCGTTCGCCGTCCGTGCAGCATGTGCGCATGGCGTTTGATGCTGCCGGCAAGGTTTCGGCGATGCAGCACGAGGCCGGCGCTGGCTGGCCCACGCAAGCGATGATACCCGCCTTCCTGGCCAAGGATAAGCAGGGCCATCCGTATGACCCGTTCGCCATCTCTGGCGCCGACCACTGGTACACGGTGGGCGCGCAGCGCGTGCGCGCCGTGTCGAACGACCTGGCCAACAGCAGTTTCCGCCCCGGCTGGCTGCGCTCCGTGGGGCCGGGCTGGACCAACTGGGCCGTGGAAAGTTTCATGGACGAGGCGGCGCAGGCGGCCAAGGTCGATCCGCTGGCATTCCGTTTGTCGCTGCTGCAGGCCACGGGCCGCAATGCGGGCAGCGCGCCGAATGCCGTCGGCGGCGCCGCTCGCCTGGCCCACGTGCTGCAGCGGGTGGCGGACAAGGCCGGCTGGGGCAAGGCCATGCCGCCCGACACGGGCCTGGGCATCGCCGCCACGTTTGGCCAGGAACGCGACATGCCGACCTGGACGGCCTGTGTTGCCCGGGTGAAAGTAGACCGCAGCACTTGCATGGTGAAAGTCGAAAAACTGTTCATGGTCATCGACGCGGGCAGCATCGTCGACCCCGACGGCGCGCTGGCGCAGGCGGAAGGGGGCGCCCTGTGGGGCGTGAGCATGGCCTTGCATGAAGGCACGGCGTTCCTGAACGGCGAAGTGAAGGATACCAACCTGAATACCTACACGCCCCTGCGCATGGCCGACGTGCCCGAGCTCGATATCGAATTTGTTTCCAGCACGCAAGCGGCGACCGGCATGGGCGAGCCGCCAACCACAGCCGTGGCGCCGGCCATCGGCAACGCCATCTTTGCCGCCGTGGCGTCGCGCGTGCGGCATTTGCCGATCCGCCCGGAAGCCGTGCTGAAAGGACTGGACCGGCACGGCGCCGTCTGATATCGGCACGGGGCAAAATGAGGGGCGCCGCGCGTAAACGGACGCAGGCTGCTACACTGAGACATGCCGCTCAGTGCGCGCAGGCGGCGCACTGAGCGGCACGATCAGCGCAATAGCATTGTGATGTCAGCTCGATAGCGGAGGCAACCATGCAAGAACAATTTGTCAGCATCACGGCCGATGAACTTCAAATGGACGGCGTGCTTGAAATGCCCGAGCGGCCGGTGGGCATCGTCCTGTTTGCCCACGGCGCGGGCGCCGACAGCGACTACCTGGGCGCCTCCAGTCATGCCACTTCCCAGGATTTCCTGCGGGCGGGCATCGCCACCTTGCGCTTCGACCAGGGCGGTGTCGAGCCTGGCGGCGGCAGCAATGGCCATGCTTATTTCGTGCGCAGCGATATCGTGCTGCTGGCGCGCCAACTGGAAAAAGCCCTGAGCTGGCTGCAAGTCGACCCGGCCACGCGGCGTTTGCCCTGCGGCCTGTATGGCGATGGCACCAGCGCGGCTGTGGTGATGCAACTGGCGGCCTGGCGCAGCGCAGAAATCGCCGCGCTGGCCGTCTGTGATGGCCAGGTGGAAATGGCGGGCAAGGCGGCGCTGGAAAACGTGCGCGTGCCATCCTTGCTGATTGTGGGCGGGCGCGACCCCGACGTGGCTGGCCTGAACCGCATGGCTTTCGCCACCTTGCGCTGCGACAAGCAGCTGGAACAGATCGCCACCCCCGGCGGCTCCGATACGCGCCACCAGGCGGCCTTGCTGGCGACGGACTGGTATATGCGCCACTTCAACGGGCATATCAGCACGGCGCAGTAGCGCGATAGTTGCTGGATTGGCGCTCAGGCGGCGCGCAAGGTCTTCGCATGACGGGCGCAGCCAGAGGGGCCGGGATATTGCCAGTCTTGGTGTAACTGTCAAGACGCGCCTGCTTATAGATGCGTTTAACGAATAAAGGCGGCTTCTTCTCCTGCCATTTTTTCATCGCCTGAATCGATGTTGCATTATCCAGGCCGCCCTGGGGACTGTTGTGGTTGTCGATTTTCAGGTAGTTGCGCAGCGTCGATTCCAATTCGGCCCGGGAGCCGAAACGGGCCTGATTGACAATCTCGCTGATGCGGCCATTGAAGCGCTCGACCATGCCATTGCTTTGTGGATGGCGTGTTGGGACCAGCCGATCCTTGATCGCCAGTTGCTTGCAAAGGACGTCAAAGACATGCTGGCCAGTAGGGATACGGTCGCCGGTTTCCGGCGCCTTCCTCGTGCCGGTGAAGCGGTCCGTGAGCTGGCTGCCCTTGTCCGTGAGCGGCTTGACGATGGTGACCGGACAGGCAAGCCAACGCACGAATGACAGCAAGTTCGCCAATTTTGAGCGCGCCCTTTGCCTGACGACTTCGACCGCTGACCGGATCGACGTTTACGATAGTGAGGCGCGAGCACCTTGCCCCGCCGAAAATCGCTAGTCTTCCATCTGTATACCAACATCGACGCCGCGCTGCTCCAGTTCGTCTTGAAAAACCTGCGGCCATGATCGGCTTGTCGGCGGGTAAGTCTTTCATGGCCCTTGGAGTGCTAGGAATGAGCGATCCTAAAGGCATTCCTGTGCCAGGCAACGGCAGCCTCAGGTCAGGCTGAGCAGCATCTTTTTCTTTTCGATCAGCCAGGTGGGAAAACCGATGTCGGAGCGCAGCGTATCGCGCCATCCGCCGGTGCCGAAGACGGGCATGCCGACTTTTTTTGATAGCCGCAGCATTTGCGCAAACACATGCTCTTCGCTCAGTCCATCGCGCTGCGCCAGATAGTGCAGCCATCGGTTGCCGATGCGCGCATGCAGCGCTTCGTCATTATTGATGACCAAGAAGCTCAGCGCCTCTTCTTCGCGCGCCGCGCGCTGCAATTGGGCGGCCAGGTTCAGGTTGGTCTCGACCGCATTGGCCTCTTGCAGCAACTGCTGGACGATCAGGCCGTCCAGTAGATTGTCCGCCGACATGAAGCGTTCCAGTACCGTGTTGGTATAAGGGAAGGCGCCGATGATGCCGCCGCGCTCCAGGTAAAGCGCCTGGATGTAGCTTGCGTGGCGGGCCTCATCCCATATCTGCCTGCCCATGTCGCCCATGAAGGCGGCCGGCATGTCCGGGTTATCCAGGATCATGTAGGCACAAATTTCCATTGCGGAGATTTCGACGTCGACCAGCACGTAAAAAAGAAAGCCCAGGTAGTTTGCGTCATCGTCGAGGATGCCGCGTCCTTCGACGAAGCGGAACGGCTTGTCGGCAGACCAGTGCAACGCGGCGTCGCGGGCCGGTTGCCGTGGCGGAGTGCTGTCGCCAGCCGCGTGGCGCTGCTCCAGCAAGGGCATTTTTTCCACGAGCAAGGCCATGAGCGGCATTTCCGGCGCAAACAGGATGGCGCTGGATAAGGCCGGCAGCAACGTCCGGGCACGCGCCGCCAGGGCCGCTGGTCCCTGCTCCGGCATGATGGCCGCAGCGATCACCGGCATGTCGGGCAGGCTGATGATCTCGTCCGTGGCGATCTGCGACCGGCGCGCGCCGACTGCGCCAAACAATTGCAGCAGGCCGTCCAGCGCAAGCCCGATGGCTATCTTCTCGTCTATCGAGGGGGCAGCGACCAATTGCTGGCAATGCCGTTGCAGGCAGGTGCGCAGACAGGCGTCGACGTCCGAATAATAGCGCTTGATCGCTTCCATCCGCAGCATGATGCTCCTCCTTTCTGGTGGCAGACTAGCGGGCCTTCGGGCCGGGCCTGCTGCTGGCGGCATGCGCCGGTTCAGTTGTGCGTAGAACAAAATCGACCATCAGTTCCAGCCGGGCGGTGAGCCAGGCGTCGCCGTGGCTGGCCGAAACCAGCTGGACCGTCTCGGCAAAGAAGCGGCAGCTTGCAAAGAGGGCGCGATACAACTGGGTGGGCGCCAGCTCATCGCAACGCGTTTCGGCCAGGCGCACCAGTAGTGGGGGGCTCAGGCGCTGCTCCGCATGGCGGTATCCTTCCAGCGGCAAGCCATGCGCCAGCTGCAGCATCGGCAGCAAGCCCTTCGCGCGCATGACGTTGAGCGAGTCGTCGGCTTCCCAATACTCGCCACGGGCAATCTTGGTGTGGGTGTACCAGATCCAGCCGCAAAATTTATTGTACGTATCTTCGAGAAAAGCTGGATCGGCCGGTGCCGCATGTCCTGCCGCATGCGGCGCCGACGCCAGGAACGGTGGAACGCCCACCAGCAGCAGCCCTTGCTGAGGCTGGCTTGCTGCGCTTTCATGTAGATAGAGAATATCGATCTTGACCAGGGTATCCTGGCAATCCCAGAAATGAATCAGGAGGTCGGGCATCTGCAAATGGGTCGCCGGGAACTGCGCTATCGCGCGTCCGTGCTGCTGCAGGCATTGCGCGACGGTGGCCTGGAGGCGCAGGCGGCTTGTCGGGCCATCGCAGCACATGGTCAGGTCGATATCTGAATAGGCATCGCCGCTGCCCGTGGATAGCGACCCAGTCAACACCATGTCAGCGTCGCCACAGGCGAGGACTGTGCCGGCAATTGCTTCGATGAGTGACAATTGAATGGTTTGCTGCGCCATGTTTTCTGCTAAAAAATGCATGGCTCTGGTATTTAATTGGCGCCCGACTGTGTTGTTTCTCATATTCCTATCCTATCGATAGTTTAATAAGGTATAACCATGGGAGAAAATATTCCCGATGCATGACAGCAGCGTTGCAAAATTGCCCGGAAAAATAATGCCGGAGCGTAGTGGTGTGCGGTGAGTGAAATCTGATTATAATATGGGATACATGGAATTACAAACGTGCGACAGGCATGTGAATTCCATTTATACTGTTTTTAAGACCTGCGCCAAATACATCTTATCAGGTTAATTGCAATCCAATAGGAGCTGCCATGTCGCCTCTGGAATTGTCGCGCAACTTTCATTTGACACGCACCTGGGGCCTGAGTCGCCAGCGGCTGCCCTCGCTGCAGCGCGTGATGCCGGCGCTTGCCGAGCGGGAAATTGACCTGCAATCGCTGCGCCGCCTGCCCGTCATGGACAAGGCGCAATACCAGATCCTGGCGCAGGAATGGCTGCAGACGAATGCGTCGCTTCCCCATTTCATGATACGCACGGGGGGCACCACGGGCATGCCGACCTTGCAGTGGGGTTATATGCCGCCCTATGCCCCGCCCGCTGCGCCGTCGCCCGGCGAGGCATTGCGCCCGCTGTACCTGAAGGCCGGCGATGGCCGCCAGGGGACTGTGCCGCACTTTCCGCGCGATGTGGGGGCGCTGATCGCGCCTTTGCGCGATGAGGATGGCTACCGCATCATGATCGAGATATTAAAGACGAAATATAATTTCGCCGGATATGAAGACCAGTTTTCCCGCGTCTCGATACCTTTGCCGGCGGCAAAGAAATTGGTTCATTATATATTGGTGAATAATATTGAACTGCATGGATCTGGCCTGAAGGAAGTACATACGAATTCTTCGTTCGTGACGCAATCCTGGCGCAATAAAATTGAATCGGTCTTGAATGCGAAGTTAATAGATCATTACGGATTCACTGAAATTCAGAATGCGCGCGCGCATGAATGTCCGTATTGCGGTTATTATCATTTTCCTGACACTATTTATCCCGAAGTGGTCGATGCCCGGGACAGGCTGCTCACCGCGCCGCATGCCAACGGACGTCTGTTGGTGACGCGCCTCCTGAAAGAGCACGATCATGCCATGCCGGCGCTTCGCTTCGACAGCGGCGACGTCGTGCAGATAGGCGCGTATTGCGAGATGGCGGGAGAGTGCGGTTTCAAGCCCTGGGGCAAGGTGGATCACAGTATCGTGATCGATGGCACTGGGGGCGGCAGCCTGTATCCGGTCCGTTATGGGGATATCCAGGAAGCGCTCGACCATCATCCGCTGGTAGGCCGGATCGACAACACGCGCCATTCGCTGGTCACGCCGACGGAGGGCGACGCCTTTCCCAAATGGCGGCTGGCCTCGCAGGGGGATTGCCGCGCCAGGCTGGAAGTGGAAATGTTGTTTGATCCGCGCCTGTTTGTCGAGGCCTGGCGCGCGTTTGAAGCGCAGCTGCGCCTGGCGCTGGCACGCAGCAACCGCGAGTATCAGCATGCCATCGATACGGCAGGCTTTCACCTCGAGATAGCGGGCTTGCCCCCCGGTTCGCTGAAAGACAGGGATGTCATGAAATCCTAGCCTGCGATCCGTCCACGCTCAAGGTCCATGATGCCCATGTCCATCTGCCGTACCCGCCGCGCGCTGTTGACTTCCTCTGCGGCACTGGCTGCTGTTGCTGCCTGGCCCGGCTTTGCTGCCGGGGAGGCAGCGGCGGCCGGCTTGCCTGTCGTACGCTGGGGCACGTTTCGTAACTACCAGCCGGTGTACATCGGCATTGCCGCAGGCTTTTTCAAGTCTGCCGGTGTGCATGTCGAAATGACCGGCAATTTCAGCAGCGGGCCAGCCATCGTCCAGGCCGCAGGCCTGGGCCAGCTCGATGCCGGCCATGCGGCGATCACGGGCCTGGCCAATGCGGCGGCGCAGGGTGTCGGGGTGATGGGCGTTGCCGATTCCCAGACGGAGTTCGGCGATGCTCCTTTGCAGCAATGGTTCGTCCTGCATGCGGGGCCGGTCAAGGGCATGGCCGACCTGCGCGGGCGCCGCATCGCCGTTAATTCCCTGTCCGGTTCCTTTTATTACACCACGCTGCTCGCGCTGCGCAAACACGGCATTGCCAAGTCGGAGGTGCATTTCGTGACACTGCCGCATGAACGCCAGGAGCAGGCCTTGCTGGCAGGCTTGATCGATGTTGCCGCGCTGATCGATCCCTACAGCGTATCGATGACTGCGCAGGGTAAGCTGCGCCGGCTCTTTACCGGAGCCGACATCATCGGCGAGCGGCAGTTTTCGCTGGTATTTTTCCGCAAAAAGATGCTGGAAGAGCAGGCCGATACGGTCAGCCGCTTTTTGGCCGGCTATCGCCAAGCCGTCGCCTTTCTGCAGAGCGATACCCAACGTGGGAATGCAATCATGGCCAGGGCGCTCGGCCTCAAGCAAAGCCTGATGGTGTCGCACCGCTATACCAGCAATGCGCAGGTGCGGATGCGCGATGTCCAGTTCTGGCTCGATGTCATGCGGCAGGACGGCGGCCTGAGGCAGGCGCCTGGCCTGCGCGGCAATGCCTTCGCCACGGACCGCTTCAATCCGTGATGGCGCACCCTGCGACCGGCCTGGGCGGTCCTGGCAATGCGGGCCGCTGGCGGGGTCGGCGCGCGCCGCAGCTGCTTGGCCTGTTGGGCGTTGCCGCTGCGCTGCTGGCATGGGAAGCGTTGATCCGCCTGCAGCTGCTCGACCCTGTCTATCTGCCACCGCCCGGCGAAGTACTGGCGGCCTTGCCGTCCCTGCTGTGGCACGGTCCGCTGCTGGCCGATGTGCGAGCCAGCCTGCATGCCGTGCTGGCCGGTACGGCGCTTGCCTGCCTTTTCGCGCTGCCGGCAGCGGCGCTGGCCCATTTTTATGCGCCGTTCCGGTGGCTGACGGCTCCCCTGGTCGAACTGGTCCGCGGCATTGCTCCGTTGGCGCTGCTGCCGGCTTTTCTGCTGATCTTCGGACTGGGCGGCAAGAGCACGATCGCCATCATTGTCTGGGTCGCCTGGCCGCCCCTGTTCATCAATGTCCTGGGCGGACTCGACGCCACCTGCCGTACGCTGATCGACGCGGCCCGGAGCATGGGCGC
Organism: Janthinobacterium sp. UMAB-56; assembly: GCF_900095265.1. Taxonomy (GTDB): domain Bacteria; phylum Pseudomonadota; class Gammaproteobacteria; order Burkholderiales; family Burkholderiaceae_D; genus Janthinobacterium. Next base: position 121,806 of record NZ_LT607657.1, read on the forward strand.
GAATCTGCCCTGGCTGCTGGCGACCGTCTACCTGCCCGCCGTATCCGGGCACCTGCTGGCTGGCCTGCGGCTTGCATTGGGCAGCGCCTGGCTTGCCGTCGTCGCCGCCGAAATGCTGGGCGCAAACGCCGGCATCGGTTTTCGCATCCTCGAATGGTCGCAAACCTTCCAGGTGACCGCGATGTATGGCGCGATTGTTGTCACTGGTGTGGTATCGCTGGGCATCAATGGCGCCATTGGATGGCTGGGGCGCGCATGCACGCCGCATCTGGAGGAACGGTGATGGCCCGTCCCCTGCTGCGGGTAGACGCGGTCTCCCATGCATTTCAAGCACGCCAGGTGATACGCAATTGCTCCTTCACTCTAGGCGAACGCGAGGTCGTGGCGCTGGTGGGACCCAGCGGGGTTGGCAAGAGCACGCTGCTGCGCATACTGGCGGGCCTGGTGCATCCGCAGCAGGGCAGCGTGACGCTGTCGGCCCGCGCGGTGCGGCCCGGCATGTCCGGCCTGGCCATGGTGTTCCAGGATTACGCGCTGTTTCCCTGGCTCAGTGCGCAGGGCAATGTCGAATATCCCCTGCTGGTCAATGGCGTGTCCAGAGCGCAGCGCCAGGCTGCGTCGCAGGCGGCCCTGCGTCAGGTCGGCATGGGCGACAGCGGCCGTCTCTACCCGAGCCAGTTATCTGGCGGCATGCGGCAGCGCGTCGCCGTGGCCCGCGCGCTTGTCGCGCGGCCCGCCCTGATGCTGCTCGATGAGCCGCTGTCCGCCTTGGACCAGAAGACGCGTGAACACCTGCAGGGGCAGCTGGCTGAGGTGTTTGAGCAACTTGCCTGTGCCGCCGTGCTGGTCACGCATGATTTGTTGGAAGCCATACGGCTAGCGCAGCGGATCATCGTGCTGACGGGCAATGGCGACAGCATTGCCGCCGACTTGCCGATACCCCCCGGCGATGGCCGCCAGCAGCACGCGCTGCTGCTAGACCTGCTGGCCGCTCAACACTTGACGTAGCGCCAGAACAGGCGCCGTGCCGCTTGGCCATTGCTGAGCACAAGCCGCTCTTCCTCGATGGCGGAGGCCAGCTCGAAACCCACCTCGTGCGCAAATTGCCGTATCCATTGCGGATGCCAGGGGAAGACGGCAATATCGTTCCCTATCGGTTCGCCGGGGTTGGCGCGCATGAAGAGTGTGCCGCCTGGCCGCAGCCAGCCGTGCACCCTGCGCAATGCTGCGGCGACCTGCTGCGCGCCGCCGAAGTTGATGCTGCCCAGCGCCAGGCACACGTCGATCGAGTCCTCGGCAAACGGTGCATCGTGCAGGTCGCAGACGAGATCGGCGGCATCATTGGCGATATCGATGCCGATCAGGTTGGAAATTTTGCCTTTGAATGGATTGAAGCCGCAGCCGACGTCGACCACGGTGCGTGGCCGCAGTGCATTGACCTGTTCGACCAGCGCAAAACCGCTGAGGGGAAAGCGGTCGATCGACGCTTGCCAGGTTTGGGGGTGAAAAAAGGCAATCAGCCTGGCGTTGTCGTTCATGTCTGGCATCTCCCTCAGATCACGCAGGTGCGGGCTAGCCCTGCCATGGCATGGCAGGCCGCCAGGACGTCGGCGACGGGCTGGTTGCCCAGTCCCCACTGCCGTTCGAATTCCAACTCCGAAACGCACTGGACCTCGGAATGGCTGTAGTGCAGGCCCAGTTCGTTCAGTATCGGTTTCATGCTGCGCCGGCGCGTTAGCTGCCGCTGATGTTGGGTGGCAAACGCGGCGATGTTCGCATTGTCGGCGGCGATCTGCTTTGCCATGTTGGCCGAACTTTTGTACCAGCTGTAATCCGGATAGGAGATGCTGAAACCGCCGGCCGCCTCCCACCATGCCAGGCACGCGTGGTCTGGGCGGTGCACCAGCAGAAAGCGCGCTGCAGGAAAAGTCTGTTTCAGCCACGGCAAATGCCGGGCAAACAGATGGCTTTTCAATAGCTTGGTGCCGCCGGCAGCGGCATAGGGGCCGGCGAATTCGTCCAGGAGTTCCGTCTTGCTCATGCTGCCAAGGTTGTCGAACTGGCGCCCGTACTCCATCCCTGGACCGAAGTAATTTCCGAAATGCAAAGCGCGGCTTCCCCCCTCATGGCTGCGCTGCAAGCGCATGTCCGAACGATTGACGCCGTTCGCATACATCAGCGCATGGGCGATGGCGCTCCATTTCGAGCCTGGCGTGCCCACCACAAAAACAATATCTGCTCCGTCTTCCTTAAACATGCTAGTCCTTGTCCGGTGAGGTGGGCGTCAGGCACGTATGGTGTTGTAGTGCACTAACATCTCTGCCAGTTTCTGCTGTATCGATGCTTCGTTCGACGGTTGCGGAAAATGCGCGTCGTTGAAGCGTTCGAGCCGGTGGATCGGATCGATCGGCGCCATGCCGCCCAGGTATTGTTCGAAGTCGGCCACCGTGCGGCTGAATTTGTGTTTGCCGTCCCAGACAGTTTCCTTGAACAGCAGATGGGGCAGGTGTCCCTGCTTTTTGCCATGAGAAAGCATGCGCTGCTGAAACTTGACGAAACGCGCTGTGTCGGCGACGTATGCCTGCGCATAGCCGTGGCGGCTGGTATAGGGCATTCTGTCGCGCACGGTTGCCGCCAGCGATATGCCGTCGATGCTGGTACGCTGGCGCCTGCGCTCGCCATTCAGGTCCAGGATGGTTGGCAGGATATCGACCGTGCGCACTCTTTCGGTATGGATGGCAGGCGCGACATCGTCGCCGATGAAGAGCAGCGGTACCCGCAGCACGCCCTCGGCGACGGAATTGAAGTGCCCGAAGCTCTGTTCGTCATATTCTTCGCCGTGGTCACCGAACAGCACGATCAGCCAGCGTTTTCCTGCGAGGCGCTGCCTGAGTTTGGCCATGAACGGGGCAAAGCGGTAACGCAGGAAATGTTCGATGCCTTCCAGATACAGACCGAATATGTCTTCGGCACGGTCCGCCTTCCACAGTTCCTGGATCACGCGCTTGTAGCGCATCAGGTGCTGCATGTCTTCTTCGTCTCGCAAGGTCTCGAACAGCTGATCCTTGGGCAGGCTGGCCGAGGTGCCGACGCGCTTTTCCAGTTCAGCCAGCTTGCTGCGGTAGGCGTCGCCGCCATATTGCAGGTTGTGAAAGCCGTAGGGCACATGCACGCCGCCAAAATGGGCCAGGCTGACTGAGCGTTCCGCCTGTCCCAGCGCCGCGAGATAGGCGTCGTCGTTTTCGACCAGGAAATGATCGATGCCGCGGTCGAAACCCAGGGTCGGACCGAGTATCAGCGGAAAATCGCTTTTCAGTATGGTGCGGTATCCGGAGCGCTGCGCGCGGGTAAACAGGGTTTCGCCGCTCAGTTTCTTGTTGAAAAATTCGTAGACGCCGTGCCGCAGCGGCCATTTTCCGTTCAGGATGGAGGCGTGCGAGGCCGACGTGTACGGCGCGGCGGAGACGCAGTTGGCAAAGAAGGCGCCCTCGTCGACCAGGGCATCGAGCACCGACGTGTCTGGCGCGCTCAGGTGGGGATATTTGGCGGGCCACAGTTTCAGGGGATTGCGTCCGATGCAATCGCTGCGTAGCGTATCGATGGACAACAGGACTATGTGATCGTACACGGGCGTCTCCAGTTCAAAAGGGCAGGCCTGCCGATTGTTGCAGTTGCGGACAACATTTTCCAGGCAGTCGGCGCGACCCTACCTGGGCTCGCCAACCAGATGGCAGGCGCCTGCCTGGTAACTGCGCGTGCCAGGCGGCCTGGAGATCATGGTGGTGATATTTTTGGGAAGCAAAATACGGTCGTAGACTGACAAGTGGGGCACGTAGTGGGGGCCGGCATAGGCGGTCTGCAGCTTCAATCCCAGCTCGCCGTAGCGGCGCAGGGCATCGAGGTGCAGGGCTTGCAACTGCTCCGAATGGACGCGGAAATGGATGTTGGTGATGAAGCCGTTGCGATTGCTGAAGGTGGCGATGTCGCCGATCTCGAAGCTGACACGGGCCGTTGCCAGCGAGATGGCAAGCTGTTCCATTTGCCGCAGTACCTCCGGAGGCTGGAAGCCGCCGTACAGCAGGGTAATGTGGGGATCAAGCTGGCGAGCGATCACGTCATCGCTGGCAAAGCGATGTCGTTCGACAATAACATGATTGTGCAGCTCAGGCTCGACGCTCAGCACCAGTGCACATTCATGGGTGTCGTTGATTGCATCGAGGTTCAAGCGGTTGCGCAGGCTAGTCAGGCTGACCAAGGCATCTCCAGTGCGTTTGCATGCTGCAATAAGGTGACTTGCCGATGAGTAAGATGGCCGTGGCATCTGGGGAGCCACCGCCATCCTGTGCTACCCGCTTATGGCTGGGAATTTTGCGTCATGCTTTCCAGCTCCTTGGCCGTGATCTTCGAGAAAAACTTGACGTCGGATGCCTTGCCTGTATTGTCATGAATCACATTCAAGGTGCCGGAACCGATATTCCAGGTTCGTTCCACGTGGCCGTTGGTCAACAGCCTCATCGAAGCTGGCGTGCCGTACTGCTGGAAAAGCTCCGTATCGGCCTTATGGACAAGATCATGTACCGATTGCTTCGTGTCGCCAATCGTATTCGATTGCACGGACATATGTACCGCTGCATTGCCAGACATAATAACCCTCCTAAAGTTACGATGCACATCCATCCTAGAATGTGTGGAGGTATGTTATATCAAAATTTATTTATTTCAAGAATATTTTTCTTTGCCTGTTTTTATTCCACGTGCGCGCTTTTGGAGTGGTGGTGGATGTATATTTTTTTATGCTACTCACTAGCAACTTGATAGCTGATTGATTATGTGGTGATGGTTTCTGTGATTATTCGTGGCACTGCGCCTATTGCATGGAAACGAATGCCGACGTGTATTTTGGTGATTTTTTGGTGAATTGAATGGCATGAGAAATTGTAGGGGAATATACGCAAATTATAACGCCAGCCTGCGCACCATCTGGTAGTTTGCTATCGAAAATCGTATATGAATATATTTTTTAATCAGGTAAACGCGTTGACCTTCAATGGAACAGGTGATAAATTTATTGTTGGTGTGTGATCTGGTAAGTGGTGATATGGGACATCATGTATTTTCAGGGATTTCACGCTGTCATGAAACTTTTGCATTCCTGGTTTATTTTTGAAAATGTGTTTTCAATGAATCATTCAAGGAGAATCAAATGTTATCGTCAAAAGAATTCGTTGCAAGTCTCAAAGAAAATAATCAATCGCTTTTTAAGGCCAGCCAGATCAATGTGCGGGCCTATTTCGATTCCAGGCCATCGCAGGATGAAATGGTCGACCATTTCATCGGCCGCATGGTCAATGAACGCCTGAACATGGTGGAAATTGCGCAAAGCGTGGCCAGGCTGCCGGCCGACACGTCGGTCGAGGAATTGCAGCTCCTGACCAAGCAGGCGCACGACGAGGCAAACCATTTCCGCATGGTCAAGGACGTGATCGAACATATCACGGGAAAACCCTTGAATGTCGAGGCGGCAATCGCTGCCGAAGCGGCCAAGCCGACGGCAAAGGGCGCCGACTTACTGAAAAAGTACGAAGCCGAAACCGATCCGATTGCCCTGGCCGCATACCAACTCGTTGCCGAGGGCCGCGCAGAAGCCGTCTGGAGCGAAATGGCCAATTGCATCGACGATGAATTCATTCGCCGCACGTATGCAAAAATTGCCAAGGACGAAGGGTTTCACGCCAATATCGGCGGCATGAAGCTGGAACAGCTGCTGAAAACAGAAGCCGACCAGACTCATGCAGAAGCGTTGATCAGGAAAATGCGCCGCGACCTGTTCGAGATCAGTTGCCTCAATACCGCTGCAGCGCCGGCCGCCAGGCAACTGGTTGAAGAGGCTTATGGCTGGTAAGCGTTCCCATGCAGGCAGGCCGGTACCCGGCTGCGCAGGGCTTCCCTGCTGTCATCGGTGGTGCGCTGCAAGGTAGGCGGACAAGCCAGCCCCTTGCTGGCGGTGTGATCACTGCCAGCAAGGGGCACCCTGCGCCTCCGTTCTGTCATCCATGGGTACTCAATCATTGTTCGGGAATCAGGCAGAAGGGCACGTCGACGGTATACCTATCCTGTGGAGATAAGAAAATGATTAAAATAAATGCCGATATTTCTATTGCCGACCGGTGGCCGCTGAATATATTTCCGATTGCTCCCGGTCAGCAGCGCCAGTTTGTCTCTAGTGGTACGGACTATATTTTGCTCAGGAATGCGAGTTATTCCAGCCACGAGGTTGATTTTAAGGGGGTGCATGGCGCCCTGGCGGTCAGCGCTGAAACGGAATATACGGTGTGCTGCGGAATGGATGCCAGCGCCTTTGTCGTCCGTTATCCGGGACTCAGGCTGGAAGAGCAGCGTTATTTTACGCAGAAGAATCTGGATATCGGTAATCTCAGTTATATGGATGGTGGGACGAATACGACGGCGATTAATCCCGGCAGGCTGGGAGATCCTGTCGTGAATTATGTGCATTTTCCGTCAAATATGTATCAGACCTTGCATACCCATCCGAGTCACCGGGTGGGATTGATTCTTTCTGGCAATGGAAAGGTGGAATTGAATAACAAGGAAATGTTTAATCTGGAGGAGGGGAGTGCATTTTTCATGAGAAGGAACGAATTGCATAATTTCATAACCGGCGATGTGCCGGTCGTTTTATTTGTATTTGCCCCCGATTCGGGCTGCGGTCCCACGGATGAAGTCAATGCCCTGAAAGTACGCACCTATATCGGCCAACAGCGTGGGCAGCAGAATGATGAACGCTAAAAAATTATTAATCTTGACGGGACCGCAGGGGTCGGGCAATCATCTGTTTAGCCGGATATTGAGCATGCATCCCGCCGTGCAGGGCTGGACCGCGCTGAAGGAGGAATACTGGGTGCCCAGCGATGAGGAGCCGTTTGCCGAATACTGGGTCCATCCGGGGCGCCTGGATGAACAGGTATTTGCAGAGGCACGGTATTTTCTCGCCAATGTCAGCTGTCCATTTTTTTATGACGGCACGCGCTATTTGCCCAGGATACGGGAAGTGGCGGACCGGGCTGCATCGTTCGGTATCAACGTCGAGATCGCCATCGTGGTCAGGGACCAGAATATCAATGCCGTTCAGCAGCAGCGCGTGGGAGGCCAGGTGACTCTGGGTATGGCGCAGGATTATTATTATGCGCATTTGATGAATAGCCCGCATGCAGTCCATTTCATCGATTACGAAGCTTTTTTTCTGCATAAACTCCATTATTTGCGCTGGCTGGCCAGGGTTCTCGATTTCCCCATCGCCTGGGAGAGCGCCGATGTGATGCGTTTTATTGAGCAGGATGCCAATCGCAAATATGTGGCGGCAATCGAGGAGAACTGGCTCGATGCAACAATACGCGCTGGCCGCCGGCCTTTCAGCGAACGTTCGTCGTAGCGCCAGCGGCCATCCCGATTCACCCAAGTTAAGCGATGACTTGTCCTCAAGCCGCCTTGTGCGCCATCTATTTACCGGACACTATCTCTGTTACGGAATTAGTATTGCAGGGGTCAGGAAGGATGCATTCTGACAACTAAGAAATCAAGCGAGTTATGGTAAAAATAATATCAAAAAACTGCCTCGGTAGCTTATTCCTCTATGGCGCGCAAGGCCTTCGCATGGAAGCGCACATGCTCTTCCATGAAGCTGGCGATGAAGTAATAGCCGTGGTCATAGCCGGCATGGCGGCGCAACTGCAGGGGCTGGCCGGCGTCGCGGCATGCCGCTTCGAACACCTCGGGGTATAGTTGCTCGGGCAGGAACTTGTCGGCCAGGCCCTGGTCGATCAAGATGCCTTCGGGGAATAGTGGCGGTTGGCCGTGCCGACCGCGCATCAGTGCGCTGGCGTCGTACTGCTGCCAGCTGGCTGCATCGCTGCCCAGGTAGCCCGTGAACGCTTTTTTGCCCCACGGACACTGGCTCGGTGCGGCGATGGGGGCGAAGGCGGAGACGGAACGGAACAGTTCCGGGTTGCGCAAGGCCAGCACCAGCGCGCCATGGCCGCCCATGGAGTGGCCGAAAATGCCCGTGCGTTGCGCATCGATCGCCAGTTCCTGTTCCAGCAGGGCGTGCAGTTCCAGCAGGTAGCTATACATCCGATAATGGCTGCGCCACGGCGCTTCGGTAGCGTCCACGTAAAAGCCGGCCCCCGCGCCGAAATCCCAGGCATCCGTTTCGCCCGCGATGTTGGCGCCACGGGGGCTGGTGTCAGGGGCGATCAGGATCAGACCTTCTTCGGCCGCCACGCGCTGCGCGCCGCCCTTGATCATGAAAGTTTCTTCTGTGCAAGTCAGACCGGCCAGGTAAAACAGCGCAGGTCGCGTGGTGCTGACCTTGGCGCCTGGCGCCGTGTCCGGAATGAAAGCCGAGAAACGCATGGGCAAGCCGATGGCTTGCGCGTCGTGACGATAAAAGCGTTGTACGCCGCCAAAACAGGCGTGTTCACTCAACAGTTCCAGCATGAATTCTCCTCGTTAATCCCATAGTATAGCCAGAGTGGCGCAGCGCCAAGTCGGCATCAGCCCAGCATGGCCGCTAGTGCTGGCAGTATGTCCTGTGCCGGTGCTTCGGTCTTGAAGGCCAGCAAATGGTCGGCGCGCGTCTTGCCCAGGTTGATGGCGGCCACGGGCTTGCCCGTTTCGGCCGCCATGCGGCACAGGCGAAAGCTGGAATACACCATGACCGATGAACCCACCACCAGCAGGGCGCCAGCTTCCTTCATCTTGCGCTCGGCTTCGGCTGCGCAGGCGGCGGGCACGCCATCGCCGAAAAACACCACGTCCGGTTGCAGGGTGCCGCCGCAGCGGGGACAGACGGGTACGTGGAAGGTGGCCAGCTGAGACGGCTCCAGCAAGGCGTCGCCATCGGGCGCCGGCGTGGCCGTGGCGCCCAGCATCTGCGGATTGTCGTGTTCGAGCTGGTCCTGGATCAAACGGCGCGTGTGGCGGCTTCGGCAATCGAGGCAGACCACGCCATGTATGCTGCCGTGCAACTCCGTGACGGCTGGGCTGCCGGCCTGCTGGTGCAGGCCATCCACGTTTTGCGTGACCAGGCCGCCTATTCTTCGGCGCTGGGCCAACTGCGCGATGGCCAGGTGGCCGGCATTCGGCGCGGCGCGCGCCAGGGTCGGCCAGCCCACCATGCTGCGCGCCCAGTAGCGGCGGCGCACGGCTTCCTGGCGGCGAAAATCGGGGCCTTGCACGGGCGCGTTGCCGCGCCGCACGCCTTCCGTGTCGCGGTAAGCAGGAATGCCGGATGCCGTGCTGATGCCGGCGCCCGTCAGCAGCAGCACGTCGGGATGGCGTTGCAGGAACTGCGCCAGCTGCTCGAGTTCAGGATCGTCGCTGGCGACTGGCAGGCTGGCTGGGAAAAAGTTGTGCATGATGCGCCATGCTAACCGAAAAGCGCGGCGCCGTTGCAGGGGGGATGCGGAGGCTTACTCCAGCTTCTTGCCGAAACGTTGCAGGCGCGGCTGCCAATGCTCCTTGATATTGGCCGAGACGAGGATGCGCTCGGCTTTGCCGATCAGCAATGCGCGTGGCACGAAGCCGAAATAGCGCGAGTCGGCGCTGTCGTCGCGGTTATCGCCCAGCATGAGAAAATGGTCGGTCGGTACCGTCACGGGGGCAAAGCTGCGCGCCGCGCCCGCAATTTGTGGCAAGAGCTGGATGCGATGCTGCTCGGTCGCGTAGCGCTCGCTGATGCGCTGCGCCGTCAGCTGGCCCATGTGGGCGATGGTTTCAGGCGCCGTATCGAGCGCCGTGTACTGGGCGGGCTGGCCATTGATGACCAGCTGTTCATTGCGCATTTCCACCGTGTCGCCGGGCAGGGCGATGATGCGCTTGATCAGCCGCGTGCCGTCTTTGGGCGAAGAAAAGGTGACGATGTCGCCCCGCTGCGGTTCGCCCAGGCGCTGCAGCACGATATCGGTCAGCGGTACTTTCAGGTTGAAGGCGAGGCGGTTGACGAAGACCACGTCGCCTTCGAGCAGGTTGGGGCGCATGGACGCCGACGGTATGGGATTCCAGTCCGCCACGGCCGTGCGAAATACGCCGAAGAGCAGCAGAAACATCAAAAAACCTTTGTTGGCGCGCATCCATGTGCTCATGTCGGCTCTTTCGCTGGGCTGTGCCCGTGATGGTGAAGGAAGGCGCCATTGCTGCTGGCGCCCTATCACGATGCACGGCGAGGCTGAAGCCAGTCTTAAATCAAGGGCCTGCAGGAGCGGCAGCGCGTCCAGTGTTGCGTGCAAGCATCAGCCATGAGACTATTTGAAGGCCTTGATGACGGCGTCCAGCTTGACCTTCAGGGATTTGTCGTGCGCATGGATGGCCGGCACTTCGCGCTGCACGCCAAGCAGCTGGTAGACGGCCGTCTGCGCCGCGCGCACCGAGTATTCCACGGTAAACACCACATCGTCAGCGAGCTCCACGAACTGGCTGACGAAGGCCAGGTTGACGGAGTTGACCGGCACGGGCAGGGGACGGTCGCTCTTCGCGCGGGGCATGAACATGCTGGTGATGTAGGGCATGCGGCAGGGTATGCAATTGGCCGTGGCCATGATGTCGAGGTCGAAGTTCAGATGACCACACAGTTCGCGCAAGATCTCTGCGCCGCTGCATTCGGACATGGGCTTGGCGACGAAGTTGCCGATGCGGTCAGGGTGCAGCGCATAGCCCCAGAATACTTGCACGCCTGCGGGCTGGCCGGCGAAATGGGGCTGGTGCGCCAGCACGACCGACATGAACCAGTTGCTGTCCTTGAAGGTGACGAGACCGCCCGTGCCCGCGCTATTGCCCGTGAATTGCTCCATCCTGTCAAAGAAGGCGCTGTCTTTCAAGGTGACCGTGTAAGAGGCCCAGTAGGATTCGGGGATGCTGCTGTTGAAGGCGGCCGGGCGTCCCAGTTGCGGGCGGCCCTCGGCCAGCTTTTCCCACAGGCGCCAGCCCTGGCTGTCGTTCTTCGTGCGCTTGGCCGGCGCGCTGTGCATGCTGCCATAGCTGGATGCATCGGTCATCGAGGCATTCTGGAAAAAGACCAGGTCGTCTGCGGCGACGGGGATCACGTCGGCCAGGCCGCGGCGCTGGCAGGCGATGGCTGTGGCGCTCAGGCGGCCATCGGCTTCTTGCACCTCGATATCGGTCACCGTGCAATCCATGATGATGTTCACGCCTTGCGCCTGCAGCCACGCGACCAGCGGGCGCACCAGCGAATCGTACTGGTTATAGACGGTGCGCTTGACGCCAGCCAGGGTTTCGATGCGCGAAAACTCCATCATGAAGCGGTGCAGGTAGCGCTTGAACTCGACGGCGCTGTGCCAGGGCTGGAAGGCGAACGTGGTGGCCCACATATACCAGAATTTGGTGTCGAAAAATTCGGGCGAGAGCCAGTCCGTGATGGCGCTGCTGCCCAAGGTGTCTTCGTCCGCTTCCGTCAGCTTCAACAGTTCCAGCCTGTCCTGCATGGAAAAGCCCATGCTGCTGACATCGACCTTGAAACGGTTGCGGTCGACCAGGCGCGCGCGCGAGTGGGGAATGTGCTGCTCATTGAAGGCGATGGTTTCGTCGTAGACGCTCTGGCCCGCATGCTCGAGCGAGGGGATGCTCTTGAACAAGTCCCAGGTGCATTCGTAATTGTCGGTGGTCAGCATGCGCCCGCCGCGCAAGGTGTAGCCATCCTCGGCATTGCCGCCGCCATCGAGGCTGCCCCCGCTCACGGACGATGCTTCGAAGATGGTGATGTTGCTGCCTTGCATGCCGCCGTCGCGTAGCATGAAGGCGGCCGCAGCCAGCGAGCCGATGCCGCCGCCGACGAGATAGGCTTTTTTATTCGTATTGCTCATGGTTTTTCCCTGGGAGTGTGCACATCCGCGTGCGCGAAAGGCTGGCAAGCGGCACGGCTGATGCCGTACCCTATTTATCTATTTTATAACGCCAGGGGAGAATGGGTCGCGCAATAGAGCGTTTGCTCGGTTTTGTCAGGCGCCAGCGTGTTCCTTGCGCCGTTCAAAGTACAGCAAATCCGACCAGACATCCTGGAAGCGCATGGCTTTTTCCGAGTGGCCATATTGGTGAAAACCGTTGCGCTGCATGACGGCGATCGAACCCAGGTTTTGCGGCCGCGCCGTCGCTTCCACGCGCCACAGTTCCAGTGCGCCGAACGCCTCTTCCAGCAGCAGAGCCACCACGCGCGTGGCGTAGCCGCGTCCGCCGAACCGTTCGCCGATGCGATAGCCGAGCGTCGCCTTGTTGAAATAGGGGCGCGTGACGGCTGTCAGGTTGACCCTGCCGATGATTTGCCCGTCCAGCTTGGCCAGATACTGGTAAGCGAGGTCTTGCTGGCGCTCGCGCTGCGCCTGCTCGATGGCGGCGGCGATGGCTTCCTGGTGGTAATAGGACGGTGCGCGCGCCGTGACCCAGCTTTCAAAATACGCGCGGTTTTCCAGTTCGAAGGCCAGCAAGGCGGGAAGGTCGGCGCTGGAGGGGGGGAGCAACTGAAGGCGGTCGAGGTCTGGCATGGGATCGTGTCGGAAAGCGATGCGCCATTATAATCAGCTGGCGCATTTCGCCGCACTTGCTTGAATTCATGAAGGAGCAGCATGCTGTCCCATATTTGCCTTGGCACCAACGACTTTCCCCGCGCCTACGCCTTCTACACGGCCCTGCTCGGAGAGCTCGATTTGATCGAGAAATTTCATGATCCGGCCCAACCCTGGGCGGGCTGGATGGCGAAGGAGGCGCCGCGCCCCCTGTTCGTGCTGACGGCGCCGCATGACGGCTCGCCGGCGTCTCCCGGCAATGGGCAGATGACGGCCTTGCTGGCGGCCAGCCGCGCCCAGGTGGACCGCAGTTACCAGGCCGTGCTGGCGCTGGGCGCCGTGTGCGAAGGTCCGCCCGGCTTGCGCCCCCATTACCACGCCCATTACTATGGCGCCTATTTCCGCGACCTCGATGGCAACAAGCTGTGCGTCTGCTGCCACGCCGAGCAATGATTTAGCGGGAGCCCCAGATGTCGTCTTCCGTCCAGCCCAGTTCCAGGAAATCCTGCGCCCGTTCGCCCGCTTCGCCGGCGCAATAGAATTCGTCGAGCTGGGGCGGCGCGATGTGCGTGCCTGCCAGCATGGCGTGCACTTGCCCCCGGTGGTGGCTCTGGTGCTGGAACAGGTGCGCCAGCAGGCGCTGGCGCGTGTCGACTTGCGGCGTGTCGCGCAGGATCGTCACGGGCCGCGCCAGGTCCGCATCGCACAGGCTGCGGCAATGGGCGATCAGGCGCAGGTCTGATGCGCGCTGCGCCGCGTGCAGCGCCGCGCAGTCGGTGAACGGTTCGTCCCGTTCAAAAAAGACATAGCAATCCGGATGGGGCGCATCGCCGCGCAGCTCGCGTTCGAGCGCGTCGAGATAAAACCAGTCGCACGTCAGGATGTGGTTCAGCGTGAACCGGATGGTGGGGAAAAAACTGACGCGCGCGGCCTGGAATTCCGCCTGGCTCAGCTGCCCGCAAGCCTTCAGCAAGCGGTGGTTGGCCCAGGCGCTGTTATACGCCTGGCTGGTGACGTAAGGGGCCAGCAGATTGTTCATGATGTACCTTGCAAGGCAGGGAGACCTGCGACAGCGCCACTGTAGCATTTTGCGACAGGTGGACAAAGCCGGTCATGATCGCCGCACCGGCACGCCTGGCATCAAGTAAAATCGCGCAGCGGGTTTCGCGCTAGTGATGCAGAGAAGGTTTGGATAGCAAAATGGGTTGGATAGGAAAATTACTGAACGGCGGCGACGACAAAAACAAGGCTGCGCCGGTTGCGGCAGTGGCGGCGCCCGAGATGACGCGGCAGCCAGCCAGCATTACCGAAATCGATGCCATCTACTACCGCTGGCTGGCAGCCGCCGGTTCGGCGCAGGCTCCCGAGGAGGCTGAACAGCAGATTCTGGACGAATTGACGCGCCTGGCCCGTGAACCGATCGCTGGCGCCGCGCTGATACCGCGCATTCCGGCCATCATTCCGCAGCTGATGCGGACCTTGCAAGATGAAAACATGAGCGCGGCCGAGCTGTCGCGCCAGCTGGCACAGGACGTGCTGCTGGTCGCCGAGGTCTACCGCGAAGCGAACCGGCCCTGCTACCATTCGCGCTACAACGCCAGCCCGTCGATCAACAATATGGAAGGCGCCATCATGCTGCTCGGGCAAAACGGCATGCGCATGCTGCTCGCCCGCGTCGCCTTCCGTCCCATCGTCAGCATGCAAAGCGGCGGGCTGACCATACGCACGGCGCCGCTGATCTGGCGCCAGTCCGAGAAATGCGCGCTGGCGGCCAACCTGGTCGCGCCAGCTATGCAGGCCAACGCCTTCGACGCCTATCTCGCGGGACTGATGGCCAATGTCGGCCTGGTGGTGGCGTTCCGGCTGATCGACCAGATGCATGCGCCCGATGCCTTTCCGCAATCGGACGCCTTCATTGCCCAGGTGTTTGCGCAGGCGCGCATCTTGTCGGTACGGATCGCCGAATTATGGGAGTTCCCCGCGTCCGTAACCCGCGCGATCGGGCTGGCCGGCGTCGATACCCAAGCCGATGCCGATCCGCAGGCGCAAGCGCTGGCGCTGGGCGAACGCTTGAGCAAGCTGCGCATGCTGGTCGATACCGGCCGCTTTCCTGCCGACGATCCCTTCGTGACGAGCGGACTCGGCAAGAGTGAGCTGCAGGTGTTCGATAAACTGGCCGACGACGAGGAGTGACGGTCGCCGGCCGCTCGTAATGCGCTTGTGGTGGGTATCACTCAGCGCGCAAAATAGAGTGCATGCAGATGTTCGAGGTCGACATCAACGGCCGCCTGCGACAGCGCCACTTTACCGCTTTGCATCAGGTAGACGTGATCGGCCACGCCCACGGCGCGCGCCGTGTTTTGCTCGACGAGGATGATGGTGCGCCGGCCATCGTTCAGGCGCGCGAGGATCTCGAACAGCTCGTTGACCACCAGTGGCGCCAGCCCCAGCGAAGGCTCGTCGATAATCAGCAGCGACGGGTCCGACATCAAGCCCCGCGCCATGGCCAGCATCTGCGCCTCGCCGCCCGACAAGGAACCGGCGAATTGCTTGCGCCGTTCGTGCAGGCGCGGGAACATGGCGTAGGCTTCGGCCAGGCGCGCCGGCATGTGGCTGCGGTGCTCTTTCGGGAAGGCGCCCATGATCAGGTTTTCTTCCACGCTCATGTCGCGAAACGTCATGCGCCCCTCGGGTATCATGGTGACCCTCGCGTCGCTCATCTTCCAGGTGGGGGTGCCGTTGATGGACACGCCGTCGAGCGCGATGCTGCCCGCGCCTACGGGCAGCAAGCCCATGATGGCGCGCAGCAGCGTCGTCTTGCCGGCCCCGTTCGGGCCGATGATGGTGGTCAGCTTGCCCTTCTGGATCGAGAGCGACACATCCCACAGCACATTGATGGCGCCATAGCCGGCGCGCAGATTACGTATTTCAAGCATCGTTTCAAGCATGAGCTGCTCCCGTGTAGCTTTCGATGACGGCTGGATCGCGGAAGACACAATCGGGCGTGCCGTCGGCGATCAGCTGGCCAAAATTGAGCACGGCCACGCGCTGGCACAGATTGCTGATGGTCTCGATGTCGTGCTCGATCATGACGATGCCCACGCCAAAGGCGGCATGCAAGTCCTTCAGCATGCCCATGAAGCGGCGCTTGCCATTCGTTTCCAGGCCAGCCAGCACTTCATCGAGCAGCAGCAGTTTCGGATTGGTGGCCAGCGCCTTGGCCACTTCCAGCGCTTTCAGTTCCGTCAGCGCCAGTTCGCTCGCCGCGTCGCGCCCGGCCTTGTCAAGCAGGCTGGTGAAATCGAGGATTTCATCGACCTTGCGCATGTCCACCTTGCCGGTGCCGAAGCGCTGCGCCACGATCAGGTTTTCGCGCACCGTCAATTCATGCATGGGCTGCGGAATCTGGAAGGTGCGGCCCAGCCCCAGGCGGGCGCGCTGATACATGGGCGTGGCCATGATGTCGCGCCCCTCGAAGCGGATGCTGCCTCTGGTGGGGCGCACCAGGCCGGAAATCGCATTGAACAGCGTAGTCTTGCCGGCGCCATTCGCGCCCACCAGGCCGATCACATCGTGGCTGCCGACCTTCAGTGTGACGGAATCGACTGCCGTCAGGCCGCCGAAGCGCACGGACACATTATCGAGTTCAAGCATGTGCATTCTCCTTCGCTTTCTCCTTGCTCAGCGCTTTTTTCAGCCATTTTTGCAGCAGCGGCAGCAAGCCGTTCGGGCTGAAGACGATCATCGTCACCAGCAGCACGCCCAGCACCAGTTGGTGGCCCGTGGGGATCAGTGACTTGAAAATGAGCTGGTCGACCAGGTAGACCACCACGGCGCCCAGCACGGGGCCGAGTATCGTGCGGTAGCCGCCAAAGATGGCCGCCACGATCGGCAATGTTACCCACAGGCTGTTGAAGGCGTAATCGGGTTCCAGGAAGTTGATGTAATGGGCGTTGAAGGCGCCGAACAGGCCCGCCATGAAGGCCGAGACCAGCAGCATCGCGCCTTTCAGCAAGGTGCTGTTGACGCCGACGACGCGCGTGGCGTCTTCGCTGTCGTGCATGGCGCGCAGGGCGATGCCGTAGTGGCTGGCGCGGATGCGGCTGTAGGCAAAGGCGCATGCCACCACCAGTGTTAGCACCACCAGGTAGGCGCCCGTCTTGCTGGCCAAATCGAAGCCGAAGACGCTGGGCAAGCCCGGAATATTGTTGACGCCACCGGAGCCGCCCGTGACGCTACTCCATTCCGTGGCCAGGATGCGGAAGATGTGGGCGTAAGCGAGGATGGCCAGCGCAAAATACGGACCGCGCAGGCGCAGCACGGGCAGCATGATGACGGCGGCGACGGACGCGCCGACGCCACCCAGCAGCATGGCGGCAAACACGGGCAAGCCCAGTTTCACGGTGGTGAGCGCGGAGACATACGCGCCCACGCCGAAGAAGGCGGCATGGCCGAAGCTGACCATGCCCCCAAGATTGCCGAGCAGGGCCCAGGACATGGCCACGCCGCCGATGATCAGTGCTGCCACCACCATGCTCATCACATACTGGTTGCCGCCCAGGGCCAGCGGCACGGCGATATAGGCGGCCAGCAGCAGGCCAGCCGTGGAAATCAATGTCGAGCGCTTCATCCGCGCCTCCGTTGTGCGCCGAACAGGCCGTTCGGCATGATGAACAGCACCAGCAGGAACAGCACCATGCCGGACAATTCCTGCAGCGCGGAGCTGGCCAGGGTGACGGTCAGCGCCTCGGCCACGCCCAGCAGCACGGCGGCGAGCAGCACGCCGGGGATAGAGCCGATGCCGGCCAATACCGTGATGATGAAGGCTTTCACCGTCAGCGCGCCGCCGTAGGCGGGCTGGATCACGCCATAGCTGAACAGGGCGACACCGGCGAAGGCGGCCAGGATGCCGGCCACCAGGAAGGACACCAGTTCCGTGCGGCCCGGGTCAATGCCCATCAGCTTGGCCGCGTCGCGGTTGCTGGACACGGCGCGCACGGCGCGGCCATACCAGCTGGTCGACAGCCAGCGCCACAGCGCCGCCATCAGCATTAGGCTGACGCCAAAAAAAATCACTTCGCTGCGCATGCTGAAGAAGGGGCCGATCTCGATGCCTTCCTGTAGCCAGCTCGATGAGGTCGAGCGGATGTCCGCCTTCCAGACGAGCAGGATGAAATTGGTGAGGATGACGCCGATGCCGTAGGTCAGGATCAGCGAATTGATTTCGCGGTCTTTCTTGATGCGGCTGACGATTAGGTACACGCCGACGGACGTGAGGCTGACGATCACCAGCGCGATGGGAATGGCGAACATGGGACCGAGTCCAAGTCCGGATTCCACGCTGTAGGCGATATAGGCGGCCAGCAGTACCAGTTCGCCGTGCGCCAGGTTGATCACTTTCATGGTGCCGAAGACCAGCGCCAGTCCGAGTGCAATCAGGGCGTACGAGCCGCCCTGCAGCAAGCCCGAATACAGGGCCTGCAAGATTAATTCTGTCATGTCGTCATCCCGTCAGGCTGCCCTGGCGCGGCGCGAACGATGCGCCAGGGAAGCCGTTCATCGATGCACGCCCGGAGGGCGTGCGCGTGTGCAGCGGGAGGCTGCTGTTTACCAGGGCAGGGCTGGATAGGCCAGCTTGCCAGTGGCGTGTTCCTTCGGCCAGACGATCACCACTTTCTTGTCCTGATGCTGCGCCATGCGGTGCACGAAGTTCTGGTTGTCGCCATTGGCGGCGAACTGCACCCGGCCGATCAGGGTTTCGCGGTCCGTCTTGCGCATTTCCTCGGCTACGCCGCCTTTCTTGAGCGTGCCCTTGTCGGCCGCGCGCGCGATCGCCTCGAACAGCAACATCGACTGCACGTAGCCGAACTGGCCCAGGTAGTCAGGCTCCTTCTTGTACAGCTGCTTGTAGGCGTCGCTGAAGGCCTTGCCGTCAGCCGTCTTGAATTCCGTAGGGAAGGGCAGCAAGGCCGTGCCGAACACGTTCGGCATCAGGTCGGGGAAGTCGGCCGCCATTTTCGGCGTGGCCAGCGACCACACGCCCACCATGGCCTTGATCTTCGGCTTCAGTACGCGGGCGGCGCGGATGATGCCCACGTAATCGTTTTCGTAGCCGACCATGGCCACCACTTCGGATTTATCCTGCAGCTTGATCTTGTTGATGATGGGCTTGAAGTCCGTAATCGCCGGGTCGAACGAATGCGTCGTCACTTTCACGCCCTTGGCCGCCAGGGCTTTCTCCACGTCTTTCGCCAGGCCCGTGGTGGCATCCTTGGTCGAATACACGATGGAGACGGACTTGGCGCCCACGTCCTGCAGCAATCCCAGCATGGCTTTTTCGTATCCGGCCGTGTTATTGATGCGGAAAAAATTCTTGCGCCCGCTGCTCACCAGGCTGTCGTCCACGCCGCCCGAGGTGATGTAGACCAGGCCCAGTTTATTTGCCGTGTCCGAAGCGGGCGAGATATTGTTCGAGCCGTAGCCGCCCGTGATGGCCACCACGCCCTGGCTGGCCAGCTTTTCCACGGCGGCGATGGCCTTCGCGGGCGCCGACTCATCGTCGACGGTGATGATCTTGACGGTGTGCTTGCCGTTGGTCTTGTTGAAGACCTCGGCCGCGACCATGATGCCTTCCTGCATGCCGGCGCCGACCCTGGCCAGGTTGCCCGTCAGCGGGATTTCCGCGCCGACCAGGAATTCGTCGGCGCTGGCTTGGGTCATCCAGGCGCTGGCAACCAGCGCTGCCATGGCAATGCGTGTGTAGGTGCGTTTCATCGTGTCTCCTCCGGTGATGTGGCTTGGTTTTATTGTCGGTTCTGGTACAGCTTGGTCAACTTATCGGGCATTCTGCGCCATTTGCCGCAGCTGCCCCTTTAAAATCTTGCCCGTTGCCGCCGCCGGCAGCGCTTCCATGATGATGATGGCTGACGGGCATTTGTACGGCGACAGGGTTTGTGCCAGCCAGGCATGCAATTGTGCCACGCTGGCAGGCTGGCGCGGGTCCAGCTCCACATAGGCGATGACGTCTTCGTTGCCATCTTCCAGGGTGCGTCCCACCACGGCCGACTGCACCACGGAAGCGTGGGCGTTCAGCGCCGTTTCCACTTCCAGCGGATACACATTGAAGCCGGAGCGGATGATCAATTCCTTGGTGCGGCCCACGATGAACAGCGCGCCGTCAGCTTCCTGGCGCGCCATGTCGCCCGTATTGAGCCAGCCGCCTTCGCGCATGGTGGCCGCCGTCATGGCCGCTTCGCGGTAGTAGCCGGCCATGACGTTTGGCCCGCGTATCCATAATTCGCCCGGCTCGCCCGGCGTCACGTCCGTGCCTGCCACGTCCACCACGCGCACTTCCACGCCAGGGATCGGCATGCCGACCGAATCATCGCGGCGTGGCGCTTCCAGGCGGGTCTGGCTGATGGTGGGCGCGCTTTCCGTCATGCCGTAGCCATTGTGCAGCGCGGTACCCAGCAGCTTTTCCACCGCGTGCTTGAGCGATGGCGCCAGCGGCGAGCCGCCCGCATACGCAAAGCGCAGCCGCGTGTGCAGCGGCGTATCGGCGCCGCCCAGGGTTTGCAGCAGCTTGGCGTACATGGCGGGCACGCCTTGCACGACGGTCAATTCATCGTCTTTCAGCGCGGCCAGCAGGCCGTCGACGGAAAAACGCGGCACCAGGTACAGCGCGGCGCCCGCATACAGGGTGCCGAGGGCCACCGAGGCCAGGCCATACACGTGTGAAATCGGTAGCACGCCGTAGGCGCGGTCGGAGCTGGTCAGGCCGCGCAAGGTGCTGGAGACGGCGGCGATAAACAGCAGGTTACGGTGCGTCAGCATCACGCCTTTTGACTGTCCCGTCGTACCCGTCGTGTAGATCAGCGCAGCCACCTGTTCGTTGCCGGGGAACGTGGCTTCCGCGATGGCTGCCTCGTTCAAGTCGCCCGCCAGCAGCCCGCCCATGCCGTCGACCGTGGCGCTGGTCGCGCCCAGACGTGCAGCATGCGCGGCAGCTTCCGGCGAGGCGCCAGCCAGGAACAGCACCCGCCGCGCGGAACTGTGCGCGGCGATGGTGTCGATTTCGCGCGCCGACAGCCGTGCATTGACGTTGACGATCCATGCATCGATGCTGGCCGCCGCGAAGATCAGCGCCACCTGCAGCGCGCCATTCTCGCCCACCACCATCAGGCGGTCGCCGGCGCGCACATCGAGCTCGCGCAACAACTGTATTGCATTTTCCACGCTGTGCTGCAGCTGCGCGTAGGTCCAGCTGCGGCTCCCTTCGTGCAGCGCCGGCGCGTCGGGCGTGCGCGCCGCCCAGTGGGCGGGGATGGCCGACAGGCGCGCCGGCAAGCCGGCCAGCAAGGCTGGAATGTCCATCGCTGCCTCCTTCACTTTTGCGCTGCCTTGATCATGTTGCGGGCAATGACGATCTGCTGGATCTGCGTCGTGCCCTCATAAATGCGGAACAGGCGCACATCGCGGTAAAAGCGCTCGGCCGCGTATTCGCTGATATAGCCGGCGCCGCCGTGGATCTGCACCGAGCGGTCAGCCACCCGGCCGCACATTTCGGAGGCGAACAGCTTGCAGCACGACGCTTCCGTCGAAATGTCTTCCTTGTTGTCGCGCCGGCGCGCGCAATCGAGCACCATGCTGCGCGCCGCGTAGATCTCGGCCTTGCTGTCGGCCAGCATGGCCTGGATCAGCTGAAACTCCGCAATGGGCTGGCCGAACTGCTGGCGCTCCATGGCGTAGGCCAGGGCGTCGGCCAGCATGCGTTCGGCCGCACCCACGCAGACGGCGGCGATGTGCAAACGGCCCTTGTCGAGCACCTTCATGGCCGTCTTGAAACCCACGCCTTCCTTGCCGCCGATGAGATTGGCAGCCGGCACGCGGCAATTGTCGAAGATGACGTCGCAGGTATGCGCGCCTTGCTGGCCCATCTTCTTGTCGATTTTCCCCAGCGAGAGGCCAGGTGTATCCTTTTCCACGATGAAGGCGGAAATGGCCGAGGCGCCACGCTTGACAGGGTCCGTGCGCGCCATGACGGTAAAGATGCTGGCCTCGGGCGCGTTGGTGATGTAGCGCTTGCTGCCGTTGAGGATATAAAAATCGCCGTCGCGCACGGCCGTCGTGCGCAGCGATGCCGCGTCGGAGCCCGATCCCGCTTCCGTCAGGGCGAACGAGCCGATGATGTCGCCGGCCGCCAGCTTCGGCAGGTAATGCTCTTTCTGCGCTTGCGTGCCGTCGATAACGATGCCTTGCGAGCCGATGCCGTTGTTGGTGCCGATCAGCGAGCGGAAGGCGGGCGAGGTGCGGGCGATTTCGAAAGCCACCCGGACTTCCTCTTCCATGCTCAGTTCCAGGCCGCCGTAGGCTTCCGGGATGGACAGGCCGAACAGGCCCAGTTCGCGCATCTGCGCCACGATGGCGGGCGGAATGGTATCCGTTTCGGCCACCAGCGCCTCATTTGGCACCAGCACTTCGCGCACGAAGCGGGCGATGCTGTCGAGCAGGATGTTCAGGGTTTCTTCGTCGCGTATCATCGGGGTCCTCGCTGCTGTCATTGGAGCTGTGATTGAGAGGGGCGCGCAGTCTAACCGCGGCCCAGGTTTTTTTCCACTGTCTTGACCAGGGCGACCAGGCGCGGTCCCAGGTCCGATTCCAGTTTTTCGCGCGAGAGCAGGAAGGCGGGGCCGCCGCAGTTGAAGGCCATCACCTGTTCTCCATCGGCACCCAGCATCGGCACGCCCACGGCATGCACGTCGTTTTGCCACTCGCCGGCGGAGATGCAAAAGCCCCGGTCCTGGTAATCCTTGAAGCCTTGCTCGATGCCGGCCTTGATGCGCGGCCAGCGTTCCGTTTCGTGCACGCGCGCATGGTCCATCAGGTAGTCGCGCTCGGCCTGCGGCAGGATGCACAGCAGGGCCTTGCCCATGGCGGTCGTCATCAGGGGGATGCGCGAACCGACATCGAGGCGCAGCGTGACGTTGGCGCTGCTGCGGCAGGTTTCCACGTAGACCATGCTGAGACGGTCGCGCGTGCCCAGCGAAACGGAGGCCTGCGCATGCTCGGCCAGTTCCTCCATCAGCGGACGCGCCATCTTGCGCACGTCGAGATTGGACAGCATGCGGTAACCGAGGGCCAGCACGCCGGCGCCCAGCTGGTACTTGCCCAGGTTGTCCGAATAATTGAGGTAGCCGAGTTTGGTGAGGGTGTAGGTGAGGCGCGAAATTGTCGGTTTCGGGATGCCCGTGCGCTTGGCCATGTCCGCGTTCGACAGATAGACTTCGCCGGGGCGAAAGCAGCGCAGCACTTCCAGCCCGCGCGCCAGCGCGTTGACGAACTGGCGGTCCTTGCCTTCCTCGTCATCGCTGAAGACGATGAGTTCCGGATCTGCTGCGGTCTGAACATTTGTCATATTTGCATTCATTTTCAGGCTCCCTGGAAATCAGTTTGCCTAGCCAAATTGGACGTGTCAACCGTTTTGTGAAACATTCGTTCGCACAGCGAAATGGTGCGGTGCGGGAATTTTTCAAGATAAATTGACCTGCGACGGTGTTTCCGGCCTTGTTGCTTGAGCATCGTTATATACGTCTGTATATTGCGCTACTGGGTGACGGCCGCCGCAGCAGTGGCCGTTTTATTCGAGTATCGCTATATAAGGCGATATATAACGATAGTGGAAGATGTAGACGATGTTGAAACAGATAATGGCCGGCGCCGTGATGCTGGCGCTGGCCCAGCAGGCCGCTGGCAAGGAGGACGCGGATGCGGCGGCGCCGTTCGTGCTGGGCACGGTGACGGTGATTGGCCAGCGCGAGCAGGCAGGTCAGGCAGCGCAGCAGGCTGGCGCGCAAGTGAGCCGCGCCGAGATGCGCCGCTTCAACCGCGACAATGTGGGCGATGCCCTGAATCTGCTGTCCGGCGTGTCCTTGTCGACGAATGCGCGCAATGAAAAAACCGTCACCGTTCGTGGCTTCGACTCTCGCCAGGTGCCGCTGTACATCGACGGCATTCCCGTCTACGTGCCGTATGACGGTTATGTCGATTTTAACCGCTTCAGCACCGCCGACCTGGCCGCCATCCAGGTGGCCAAGGGCTATAGTTCCGTGGCGTATGGCGCCAATACCCTGGGCGGCGCCATCAACCTGGTATCGCGCAAGCCGACCGCGCCGATGGAAGGCGATGCCAGGGTGGGATTCGGCTCGGGTGGCGAGCGCCAGGCGTCGGCCAACGTGGGCATGAACCAGGGCCTGTGGTATCTGCAGGCAGGAGTCTCGTCTATCGACAGCGACGGCTTCCCCCTGTCGTCCGGTTTCCGCGCCACGGCCACGGAAGACGGCGGCATGCGCAACAACGCCTACCGCAAGGACCATAAACTGTCGTTCAAGGTGGGCTACACGCCCGGTGGCGGCGACGCGCAGTTTGGTGATGAATACGCACTCAGCTACTACAAGCAGCATGGCGAAAAGGGCCAGCCGCCATCGACCCATCCCGTCGGCGCGCGCTATTGGCAGTGGCCGTACTGGAACAAGGAAAGCGTGTATATCGTCTCGCATACGCGTTTGGGCGAGGCCGAGCGCCTGAAACTGCGCCTGTACCACGACAGCTACGACAATGAAATCACGTCCTACACGAACGGCAGCTACAGCACCATCAAGAGCAGCGGCCAGGGCAGCGTCAGCGGCGGGCGCAGCATCTATAAGGACCGCACGAATGGCGGCGCGGTGGAACTCGAATCGTTCCGCCTGGCCGCGCACAGCCTGCGTTTTGTTGCCAGCTACAAGGCCGATGAGCATCAGGAACTCGACGCCAGGGGCCTGCGCACAACCTGGTACAAGGATGCCCTGTGGACGCTGGGTGCGGAAGACGGCATCGCCCTCAACGCGGCGACGCAACTGTCGCTGGGCGTGTCGCGCAATGCATTGCGCCCGAACGCCGTCTACAGCGCCGGCAATGCGTATTCCTTGCCGGACAATCAATCGGCCACCGACCTGCAGGCAGGCCTGTTTCACAAGATCGGTCCTGATGCGCGCGTGTACGCCACCGTGGCGCGCAAGTCGCGCCTGCCGACCCTGAAGGACCGCTATTCTCAGCGCCTTGGCACGTATATCGAAAACCCGGCCTTGCGCGCGGAAGAGGCGATGAATTATGAACTGGGGTATCAAGGAAACTCGCAGGGCGCCAAGGTGGAAGCAGCACTGTTCTACAGCGACGTGAAGGACAAGATCCAGAGCGTGGCGTATGTCTCGGGCGTGCGCGCGCAGATGCGCAACGCGGGCAGGGCGCACATCAGCGGCGTGGAACTGGGCTTGCGCGGCCGCATAGGCGCCTGGCTGGAGGTTGGCGGCAACTACACGCATACCAACATGAAAAATGTCAGCGACCGCGCCACGCGCCTGACGGACGTGCCGCGCCACAAACTGACGGCGCACGCCGTGCTGCACGCGGCGCGCCAGGTCGACGTGGTGGCCATCGCGGAAACGAACAGCGGGCGCTGGGTCTCGAACACTTTGGAACTTGGTGGTTTTACGACGCTGAACCTGAAGGCCGTTTACCGCCCCTTGCCGGCCATGACCCTGGAAGCGGGCATGCACAACGTGGCTGACCGCAATTACGCGCTGGCTGACGGTTTCCCAAGCGCGGGCCGCACCTGGCTGGCCAATGCGCAGTACCAGTTCTGATTTTTTGACTGTTCAATGAAAGGACATAGCATGTTTAAGAAAATAGCCGCCGTTTTGGCCGCGTCTGCGTTGCTTGTCGCGGCACCCGTGTGGTCTGCCGCTCCTTCGCCTGCGCGCGACAACATGAGTCACGCGCTCGCCGTGACGGGCATGCTGGAAACGCCCTTGACCCTGAAGGTGGCCGACCTGCGCCAGCTGCCGCCGGCGAATGGCGGAGAAATCGCCGTCACGCGCCAGAATGGCGACAGGGCCGAGACGATCACCAGTTATCGTGGAGTGCGCCTGCGCGACATCCTCGACAAGGCGGTGCTCGATGCGCCTGGCCATAACGACGTCAAGAAGCTCGCCATCATCGCCACGGCCACGGATGGTTATGCGGTGGTGTTTTCCTGGGGGGAGTTGTATAACGCGCCGGCCGGCGAGGGCGTGATTGTCTACTACGAAAAAAACGGCAAGGCGCTCGACGACAGCGATGGAGAGATCGCCCTCATCTCGGCGAAGGATATCCGCACCGGTCCGCGTCATGTGAAGTGGCTGAACGCCATCGAGGTGCGCAAGCTGGTGGACTGATGTTGGGCTGCTGAGGAAAAACGCGCCGTGGAGCCATCCCTGGCGCGTTTTCTGATGCCGCCAGCGCGGTTCGCATCGCCTGGCCCGCCACGTCAAACAATCCGCGTGCCGCTGGCGTCAAGCCCAACATGTGGATCGATGCGTGGATCATGCCGTCGAGCTATGATGTAGATAGTCACAGGGCTCAGGTTTTGACGTCGATCAGGCTGCCCAGGGCCTGGTCGGCTGCCTTGACGACATTCGCTGACAAATTAAAACCGGCCTTGTAGACCAGGTTGTCCGTCAGTTCGGACGCCAGGCCCACGCCGTTCGGCCGGCTTTCTGCCGCCTTGGCCGCATTCGCATTGGCGCCGCTGACGCTTTCGCTGGCGGCCAGCTTGCGCCCTTCGACGGAGAGCGTGACGCCCGTGCCGGCCGGGCTGGCTTCCTGGAACTTGGCCGATTGCGGCTGGAAGCCCGGCGTATTTGCATTCGCGATATTGTTGGCGGCCACATCCAGCGCACGCTGGTTGGCGGTCAGCCCCGAGGTACCGGTGGTGAGGGCGGATATGGACATGGCGACTCCTTCAGAATGTGCCTATGTTACTCCTGTCAGCGGGGAAAATCACGCTGTGCGTGCGCTGCCCTCTTGCCAGCGTAGCAGCAGCTTGCCGTGCCAGCTGTATGCGCTCGATGAACGCCTCGTTTGGCCGGTCGCGAGCGCCGCCGGCGGCGCACAATAGGCCGCCGCGCACGATAGTTGTCGCCGAAACGGGGGATGGGCGAATATACTAGGGGAAAAGGGAGGCGTTGCGCTTCCCGTCTGCCCTTATCATCAGCGAGAATTCATCCTTATGGCGTCATCCCCCGAAAACCTCAGCATGGCCGTGTTTTGCGACTTTGAAAACGTCGCGCTTGGCGTGCGAGATGCAAATTACGAAAAATTCGATATCAAGCCCATTCTCGAACGCTTGCTGCTGAAGGGCAGCATCGTTGTCAAGAAGGCATATTGCGACTGGGACCGTTATAAAAGTTTCAAGGGCACCATGCATGAGGCGAACTTCGAACTGATCGAAATTCCCCACGTGCGCCAGTCGGGCAAGAATTCGGCCGACATCCGCCTGGTCGTCGATGCCCTGGACCTGTGCTACACCAAGGCCCACGTCAACACCTTCGTCATCATCAGTGGCGATTCCGACTTTTCGCCTCTCGTGTCGAAACTGCGCGAAAACGCCAAGCAGGTGATCGGCGTGGGCGTCAAACAGTCGACTTCCGACCTGCTGGTGGCGAACTGCGACGAATTCATTTTTTACGACGACCTGGTGCGCGAAAGCCGCCGTACGGCCGCCAAGCGCGATGCGCGCGAAAGCCCGGCTGCGGCTGCCAAGCGCTCGCCTGATGAAGAAATGCGCCGCAAGGAAAAATACGAGTCGCGCAAGACGGAAGCGATCGAGATGGCCGTCGAAACCTTCGATGCGCTGGTATCCGAACGGGGCGACAGCGGCAAGATCTGGGCCTCGATGCTGAAAGAAGCGATCAAGCGCCGCAAGCCGGACTTCAGCGAATCGTATTACGGTTTCCGCACCTTCGGCAACCTGCTGGAAGAAGCGCAGACGCGCGGCTTGCTGGAATTTGGCCGCGATGAAAAATCGGGCGCCTATGTCTACCGCAGCAGCGCCCTGGTGGCCGTACCGGTTGCGGTGAACGCGGACGCCGCCCGCGAGGCAAGTGTCAGCAGCGAGACTGGCGCCACGGCGGAAGAGGGCAATCATCGCGAAGGTGGCAGCCGCCGCGATTCGCGCCGCAACGGACGTGGCGGCCGCAAGCAGAACGAGCAACGCCGTGGCGAAGCGCCACAGCCCTTCGTGCCGGTGGCCGACGCCGAAGCAGTCGTCGTCGAGCAGTATGTGCCGGTGTCGCAGCCGGAAGTGCAGCACGAGGAAGTCGAAGCCGTGGCCGAAGTGGTGGCCGAAGAAGGCAACGCCAAGCGCGGTTCGCGCCGCAATGGCCGTGGCGGCCGCAAGAATGGCGATGGCGGTCGCGAAGCGCGCGCCGAAACCGTCGACGTGGCGCCGGTAGTGGAAGCCATGCCAGCGCCTGAGCCGGTAGCCGAAGTGATAGTGGAAGCCGTCGCCGAAGCGAAGACTAAGGCCAAGCCGCGTACGCCGGCCCGCAAGACGGCAGCGGCGAAGAAGCCGGCCAGGAAGGCGGCAGATGTCGTGCTGGAAGCGGCGCCTGTCGTCGAAGCGGTACCGGTACCGTTGCCGGTGGATGTGGCTGTCGTGGTCGAAGAGCAGCCAGCCAAGGCGCCGCGCAAGACGCCGGCGCGCCGTCCCGCGCGCAAGAAGGCGGCAGAAGTTTGATTGACATCCGCAGTGGAAAGCCGGGGGCAGGCGTGACGGGTCTGAGCCCGGGGTTTTGCTGCGTCTCGATACGCCCGGCATAAGCATGTACCACGGTGAACGCTTCAACAGCATTTCCCATACGGTGGGCGCCGCGCTGGCGGCCATCGGTGGCGTCATCCTGATCGTCGTGGCGGCCCGCACGGGCGACGCCTGGAAAATCGTCAGCTGCAGCGTGTATGCGGCCATGCTGCTGACCTTGTACCTCACTTCCAGCCTGTACCACAGCGTGCGCGGCAAGGCCAAGGCCGTGCTGCAGCGGCTCGACCACTGCGCCATCTACCTGCTCATCGCGGGCACTTACACCCCCTTCATGCTGGTGACCCTGCGCGGTCCATGGGGGTGGTCGCTGTTCGGCGTCGTCTGGGGCCTGGCCCTGCTCGGCATCGTGCAGGAATATGTGTACGCGAAAGGCGCGCGCATCCTGTCGCTGGTGATTTACGTGGCCATGGGCTGGCTGATCGTCATCGGCATCAAGCCGCTGCTGGCGGCGCTCGAGTGGAACGGCTTCCTGTGGCTGGTGGCAGGCGGTCTGTGCTACACGGGCGGCATTGTTTTCTACGCCACCGATCACAAGCTGCGCCATGGCCACGGCATCTGGCATCTGTTCGTGCTGGCTGGCAGTAGCTGCCATTTTATCGCCATTTTGTTCTACGTTGCCTGACGTTGGTCCCTGTCCTCACTGTTGCTGTGATTCCATTATAATGGCGCGATATGTGAAACACGGGCAATAGTAAGGCTAGCATGGATATCAACTCGGACGACCTGAAAATCTTCGTCACCGTCATCGACAGCGGCACCCTGAGCGCGGCTGCCGTGCACCTGGGGCAAACCACCTCGGGCGTCAGCCGCGCCCTGTCGCGCCTGGAAGACAAGCTGGCCACGTCGCTGCTGACGCGCACCACGCGGCGCATGGAACTGACGGAAGAGGGGCAGCTATTCCTGGACAAGGCGCGCGCCATCCTCGCCTCGATGGAAGACGTGGAAGAGTCGATCCGTATCCGCCGTCAGAAGCCGGCCGGGCGGCTGTCCGTCGATGCCGCCTCGCCCTTCATGCTCCATTGCGTGGTGCCCCACGTGGCGGAGTTTCGCGCCATGTACCCGGAGATCCGCCTGGAGCTGACCAGCAACGACCAGATCGCCGACCTGCTCGAGCACCGCACCGATATCGCCATCCGTATCGGCGCCCTGGTCGATTCGACCCTGCATGCGCGCCCTCTGAGCGCCAGCCCGCTGCACGTGCTGGCCACGCCAGCCTACCTGGCGCGCCACGGCACACCTGCCACGCCGGAAGCGCTGTCCGGCCATGCGCTGCTGGGCTTTGCCCAGTACGACCTGGGCAACCAATGGCCGCTGCGCCATGAAGCGGGCAACAGCCTGCAAATCGTGCCCGCGCTGGCCGCCTCCAGCGGCGAAACGCTGCGCCAGCTGGCCTTGCACGACCAGGGCATCGTCTGCCTGTCCGACTTCATGACGAAGGACGACATCGCCGCCGGCCGCCTGGTGCAGGTGCTGCAGCCGTTTTATACAGGCTACCGCCAGCAGATCCACGCCGTCTACTACCGCAACACGCAACTGGCGCAGCGCATCAGTTGTTTCCTTGAATTTTTGCAGCGGAAGCTATAGCCGTGGAGACCTTCATGCAGTGTCCGACTTGCGGCGAGTATGGCGACCTGCTGCACGCAACCATCCGCAAAACGGGGCAGCAGGTGATCGTCTGCTCGGAGTGCGATTTGCTGTGGGCGCATCCGGAGACGCGCCTCACGGCAGACAACATGCTTGATGTCGGCACGTTTCTCAGCGAGTCAGGACTGCAAGGTGACTGGAATGAGCTCGAGATCGTGGAGAGATTGCCAGTGCCAGCAATTCCTGAAATAAAACCGTAGTGCCTCGCGTGAGAAAGTGTGTATTTTTTATCATGCAAGCCATGTTAGCATGTTGCGAATTAAAATATTGCCAAAAAATATGCACAAACATTTTGCCCTGATCGGCTTGTTATACTTGTCCAGCGCCGGCGCCGCCAGCGTCTACTATGCGGGCAAGGCGGACTGCCGCGTTGTCGAGCATGCGCGGGTGAGCGGGCACGCAGCCTACTGGAGTGGCGCTTGCATTGATGGCTATGCCAGCGGACCTGGTGCTTTGCAGTGGAGCAAGGACGGCAAGGCAACGGAACGTTATGAAGGAACGCTGAGCAAGGGCGTGCCTGAGGGCGCAGGCATTGCTCAGTGGGCGGACGGCAGCTTGCATGAAGGGAACTACCGGGATGGCATGCTGCAGGGCGCTGGTGTAGTGATCTTTAAAGATGGGGAAAAACTGGAAGGCAATTTCGAGCAGGACAAGCCAATAGGCAATGTCAGGTTTGGCTCTCCGGGTGACGATCAGTATGAGGGCGGCTGGCAAAATGGTCCGGAAGGCCACGGTACCATGACGTTTTTTATGGGCGGCGCCTATCGTGGGCAATGGCGCGAAGGACGACCGTTTGGTGACGGTGAGATCTTGTATCCCAACGGACTCGTACTGAAGGGGCGTTTCAATGGTAGCTTCCATCTGACGGCGCTGCCGAAATTGCCTGATGCACCCAATGTGTACACCATCAAGGAACAAAATGCGGCGCTTGGCTCGAACATTCGTAGAATTGCCTCCGGGGGCTTTGACGTCCCCCCGGAAAAGCCATACGCCCAGTTGACGCCGGAGCAGCAGCAGCGCGTGAAAAAACACTACGCAGTTTTGCAGGATGATGATGCGCCGCCGTATCCGGAAAAAGGCATACTGGAACTATCGCGGGCCTTACAAAGCCTGATCTCGTACAAGGATGCTATCGGCGAGCTGCACGTCAATGTCAGTGTCGATGAACAGGGCATGGCTCAGAATGTCACCCTGATGAAAAGCCCGGACAGCGAGTCCGGCAAGCTGGCGGCTGCCATGTTCATGCATCTCCGGTTTACACCGGGCCGTTGCGCAGGCCAGCCCTGCGCGATGGTAGTACCGTTCAGATTTACGCTCAGATACAAGAAATAGCACGCCGGCCTGTCTTCACGCGGCCGCCTGCGTGCTGCTCAGGAGCGTCTCCACCTCGTGCGCCGGCAGCGGGTGGCTGAAATAGTAGCCTTGCGCTTCGTCGCAGCCGTGCTGGCGCAGGTAATCGAGCTGTTCCGCCGTTTCCACGCCTTCGGCCACCACGCGCAGTTTTAAATTGTGCGCCAGGGCGATGATGGAGACGACGATGGCCGCATCGTCCGCGTCGCGCGCCACGTCGCCGACGAAACTGCGGTCGATCTTCAGCACGTCGATGGGGAAGGTGCGCAGGTAGGCGAAGCTGGAATAGCCGGTGCCGAAATCGTCGATGGACAGTTGCACCCCCAGCGCCTTCATGTCGTGCAGCTGGCTGACGGCCAGCGCCACGTCGTGCATGAACAGGCTTTCCGTCAGTTCCAGTTCCAGGCAGGCGGGCGGCAAGCCCGTTTCAAGCAGCACCTCGGCGATCGAGGCGACCAGGTTCGGCTCGTTGAACTGGCGCGCCGACAGGTTGACGGCCAGGCGCAGCGTGTCCAGTCCCGCCGCATGCCAGCGTTTCACCTGCGCGCACGCCTCGCGCATGACCCAGGCGCCGATCGGTACGATCAGGCCCGTATCTTCTGCCAGCGCGATGAAGCGTTGCGGCGCCACCATGCCAAGGTCCGGGTGCTGCCAGCGCAGCAGCGCCTCCACGCCGACGATGCGTCCGCTGGCCAGGTCCAGCTGCGGCTGGTAATGCAGCACGAACTGCTCGCGTTCGAGCGCGTTGCGCAGCGCCGTCTCGATGCGCAGGCGTTCCAGCGTGGCCTGGTTCATGGCTGTCGTGTAGAACTTGATATTGTTGCGGCCCTGTTTCTTGGCGCAATACATGGCGATGTCGGCCTGCTCGATCAGGTTCTGCGTCTCGCCATTCAGGGTCACGTCGCCGGGGGCGTCATAGCGCGACATGTCGTAGACGGCGACGCCGATGCTGCAGGTGACGAAGAATTCCTTACCGTCGAGCAATACCGGCTGGGCCACGGCATCCATCACGCGCTGCACGATGGCGCCGCTGAGCACTTCGTCGGCCTGTTCGCACAGGATGGCGACGAATTCGTCGCCCGACAGGCGCGCCACCGTATCGCTTTCGCGCAGGCTGGCCTGCAGGCGGGTGGCGATGGTTTTCAGCAGCAGGTCGCCGGCCTTGTGGCCCAGGCTATCGTTGACAAACTTGAAGCGGTCGAGGTCGATCAACAGTACCCACAATGCGCGGTTCTTGCGGCGCGACAGGGCCATCGCCTGTGCCAGGCGGTCGCGCAGCAGGGCGCGGTTGGGCAAGCCCGTCAGCACGTCGTGGTGGGCGATGTGCTGGATTTGCTGCTCGGCCAGCTTGCGTTCCGTGATTTCGGACCCCGTGCCGCGGTAGCCGCGAAATTCGCCCAGTTCGTTGAACAGCGGTTCGCCATTGATGCTGAACCAGCGCAGCTGGCCGTCGCGGTCTTTCATGGCATATTCGAGGTTGGAAAAGGGCAGGTGCGCTTCCAGGTTGGCGATATGCTGCTTGCCCCAGCGCGAATTGCGCATCTCCGCATTGTTTTCCCAGCGCGTCATGCCGATGAAGCGCTCCAGCGGCATGTTCGACTTGTCCGTAAAGCCGCTGGTGATGTGGGTGAAGCAGAAGTTGGCGTCCTGTTCCCAGTACCAGTCCGAAGACAGGGCCAGCAGGCGGCGGAAGCGCTTTTCGCTGTCTTGCAAGGCGCGCTCCGTGCGCTGGCGCGCCCGTACGTCGGCGCTGAGCAGTTCATTGCTGCGCTTGAGGTCGGCCGTGCGCTGCTCCACCAGCAGCTGCACGCGGCGCGAACGCTGTGTCAGTGATTGCACGAAGGCGGCAGTCAGCAGGCTGAACAGCAAGCCTGCGATCAGGGTAAACAGCGAGCCTATATGATCTGCCAGGAAGGGACGCGGATGGGCTACCACGCGCACATGCCAGGGCCGGCCGGCGGAAAGAAAGGCCCGGTCATAATGGCTGTGATAGGCAAAATGCAGCCAGCGTGGCAGCGCCTTCCAGGCGCCTGCTTCGTCGGCAGGCGCCTGGCCATGCCGGAAGATCAACTGGCGCGGGTCGGCGCCGGCGTCGGCATAGACGCTGAGTTCGAGTTGCGGGTCGCCCAGCAGGTCGGCGCCGGCGAGGATTTTCTGCACCAGTTCCCCAGCGCGCACGATGGCCGCCGTATCGCCGATCAGCGCCGCGCGCCGCTGCTGCACCGTCTGCAGGGGCAGGCCGTGGCGGTACACGGGGTACACGATGACGAAGCCCTGCTGCGGTCCCTGCGCCAGGGCCAGCAAGCCGGAGGCGGTGGCCTGGCCGCTGATGATGGCTTGTTCCAGCGCGCGTGCCAGGACGCCGTTCGGGCTGACGTTCAAGCCGAAGGCGGGGCGGTTGCCCTGCAGGGGGACGAGGTAGTCCACCACCAGGTAGCTGGCGCGCGTCGTCGCGGGCACGACGACGCCATCGCGCATTTCCGTCATGGCGTAATCGGGGACGATGCGCCGCAGCTCGGCCTCGAAGGCGGCGCGCTGGTCATGCGGCACGATGCGGTGGAAATTGAAGGCCTGGATGAACGGGTGGCGCTGCAGCAGCGGCGTGGTGAAGTCGTGGAATTGCTCGCGCGTGACGGGCACGACGGCGGCAAACAGCTGGTTCGTCGTGGTCAGCACCTCGACCGCATCGTCGAGTCCCTGTTCGATGGCGGCAACGCGCGCGCCGGCGCGCTGCTGCAGGCTCAGGCTCATCTTGTCGTATTCGAGCTGGCTGATGGCGGCGAACAGCACGGCCGTCACGCTGACGCCGCAGGCAAAGGTCAGCGCGGCTGCGGCGGAAATCGACAATGGCAGGCGGCCACGCAGCATGGTTTTTCCTATCTCACTTCATGGACTATGGGTTCGGCGGCGCCTGCAGGCCCCACGCAGGCAGTAGTTTGTCATAAACCACATCCATCATGCGAATGATGCACCAACTCACTGCCAATAGGCAACAACATCTATAGCAGGGGAGGACGACTTTCAGTCGCTGCCCGCGCCTGAGCGGCGGCGCAAACGCCACAACTGCCATGCGGGCAGCCAGCGGTTCAGGAAAGCCAGGCCGGCCATCCGCCGCCAGCGCACCAGACGCACCAGGCGCATGGCGCGGCCGTCTGTGGCGTGGCCTTGCTCCGGCTTGGCGGCGAAGATGATGCGGTTATTGCCGGCGATGCCGTCGAAGTGGCACACGGCGCCGCGGAAGGTGAGCATCAGGCGCGCCAGCATGGCGGGGTAGTGCTCGTCATAACTGAACAGGTTGGCCACCAGCACGCCGCCGGGCAGCAGGGTGCGCAGGCAATCGGCATAAAAGCGCGCGCTGCCCAGGGCGGGCGGCAAGCCCGTTTCATCGTAGCCGTCGAGCAGCAGCACGTCGGCGCAGCCAGGATGCTGGCGGAGATAGCTGACGGCGTCCGTTTCGATGATGCGCAGGCGCGCATCATCGGGCGGCAGCATGAATTGCTCGCGCAGGGCGATCACGTCGGCGCGCAATTCCAGTACCGTGATGCGGGTGTCGGGCAGGTGGCGGTGGCAGAATTTCAGCAGCGAACCGCCGCCCAGGCCCACCATCAGGATATGCCGGGGGCGCGGCACGAACAGCGTAAAGCACATCATGGCGCGCGCATAGCGCAACAGCAGATGGTCGGGGCGCGACAGCAGCATTTCGCTCTGGATCATGCCGGGCTGGAATTCCAGGCGGCGCCGGTCGCCACAGGTATGCACCTGCGGGGCAAGCGGGGTAGAGCTTCTGTTTTCCGGCATGGGACGACTTCGCTGAGTGGACTGGGGGAGATGCTTTGTTGCATTCAGAGAAATCTGATAAGCTCCCGTGAGCATACCCGATTAATCCGCGCCGAGCATGCGTATGCAGACGCGCGGCAGCACGGCCGCGCAGTCGGGCACCATGGAGACAAGCATGTTTTTGGATCACCCCATCATTACGGCGACGAACAGTTTTACGGAGCCTGACCGCATCGAGCGCTTGACGCGCGTGTATGGTTACGCGGCGGCGCTGGCTGACGTGGCCGAGAATGTCGGATTCATTGAAAAAGTAGCGCAAATCCACGATCACAAGGGCACCCTCATCGTGTTCTGGCATGAGGCGCCCAGCGAAGTGGAAAAGCAGTATTTCGTGCAGGCGTGGGCCAGCAAGATCGGCGACGGCAGCACCAATGTCGAACACGAAATCTGACCTGGCGCGCCGCGCCTGCGCATCGATAGCCTAGACCATGGATATCAAGACCCTGGTACTGGCCCTGGCGCTCGGCAACCTGAGCCTGTGCGCTGCCCTGTTCTTCTTCGAGTACGAGCGCAAGAAGTCGCTCAGCATGTCTACCTGGGCGGTGGCCAAGCAATGCCAGGCCGTGGCCTGGTGTTTGCTGTATTTCCGTGGCGTGCTGCCCGATTTCCTCTCTATCTTGCTCGGCAACAGCCTGCTGTTTGCCGGCATGGCGCTCGATGCGGGCGCGCTGTGGCAGGCGGCCGGGCGCAGCGGCTGGCGCCGCTATGTATTGCCGGCGCTGGGGCTATCGGTGGCGCTGTTTGCCGCCTGCTATCTGTTCGATGTGGCGCCGCTGCTGCGCAGCGCCGGCGGTTCGCTGATCGTGGCCTGCTTCTTCCTCGCCGGCGTGGCCGCGCTGTGCCTGAAATGGCGCGAGGCGAGCATGCTGCGCCGCTTCCTCGTCGTCAGCATGGGCTTGCTGTCGCTGCTGATCGCCGCGCGCGGCGTGCTCGCCGCCGCCGTCCCCGACTTTGACGCCGAGTTGCTGCAACTGGCCGGTTTCGGCGCCCTGTACCTGATGATGCTGACGAACGCCTTCGGCTATCTGCTGCTGTCGCGTGAAAAGCTGGGTGGCGAGCTGGCGCGCCTGGAAGTGCTTGACGCGGCCACAGGCGTGCCGAACCGGCGCGGCTTTTACCAGGCACTGGCGCCATGGATGGCGCTGGCGCGCCGGCCGGGCTTGCCGACGGCGCTGGTAGTGCTCAATATCGACCACTTTAAAAGAGTCAACGACAGCTATGGCCATCCGGTGGGCGATGCGGTGCTGAAAACCATCGTCGACACCTGCCGCCAGCAATTGCGCGACAGCGACCTGATGGGGCGCCTGGGTGGCGCCGAATTCGCCATTCAGTTGCCGCGCACGACCCTGGTCGATGCGCTGATGGTGGCCGAGCGCATCCGCGCCGCTGTCGAAGTGTTGCCCGTCAAGACGGAGCGCGCCGTGCTGCAACTGACGGCCAGCCTGGGCGTGACCACCATCCGCGCCGAAGACAGCACCGTCAGCCTGTTCAAGCGGGCCGACGAGGCGCTGCAGGCGGCCAAGCACGCGGGTCGCAACAGAGTGGTGGAAGCGCAAGGCGCCAGCACGCTGGATATTTAAGGCCGGCTTACTTTTTGCGCGAGCCCAGCCAGCTGGGTTCCTTGCCGCATTCCTTGCTCAAGAACAAGGCGTCCAGGCCAGGATCGCAGCGCCGGTCAGGCGCCTTCATCGGCTCCACGCTCAACCATTCACTCTTGGGCAGGATCTTTTCCTCGCGTGGCGCAATGGGCGGCGCGGGCGGCAGGCTGTCTTGCCACCTAGACTCTGCGGCGGGTGCGGGCGGGGTGGCCCAGTTTGCATCGACCTGCGCGGCGTGCGCTGGCGGTGTGTCCGCGTGTGCTGCGGCGCACAGCAAGCTGCCCGCCAAGACGAGCATGCGCATGGCGGCGCTGTTTACTGAAATCATGGTTTATCCTTGCTTGGTGCCGGGAAGGCGTACCCTGCAGTATGACGGCAGCCGGAAGCATATAGACTAGAAAATTGCAACGGTATGTTACCAAAGGGACTATAGTTACTTGCTGCAAACAGGTGCATTGCAGCAAGGTGACGCGGCGCGGGGCAGCGGCAGCCAAACGTGTGCATATCCTAACTTTCATTTAAGCTAAGCAAGTTATGCTAGGCGCGTACGCCAGGCTCGCCTTTGCCGTTCGCACCGCACCCTCTTTTTGACTCTTGCCAGGCCTATAATGAAAATGCTGAAATCCCTGCCTGTATGGCCGCTTGCCGCCCCGCTTGCCGGCTGGTTGTTACTCTTCGGTTCCACCTTCAATCTCGGCGGCGCCTACCAGATACTGCTGGTGGCCGGCCTGATCGGCAGCGTGCTGGCCGCCGTCTACCACGCGGAAGTGGTAGCGCACCGCATCGGCGAACCGTATGGCACCCTGGTGCTGGCGCTGGCCGTGACCCTGATCGAAGTGGCGCTGATCGTCTCGCTGATGCTGGCCGGCGGACCGGAGACGACGGGCCTGGCGCGCGACACCGTGTTTGCCGCCATCATGATCATTTTGAACGGCATCGTCGGCATCTGCCTGCTGCTGGGCGCCGGGCGCCACCGGGAACAGACCTTCGGCCTGCTGGGCGTGAGCGCTTCGCTGGCCACCCTGGCGGCCATCGCCATCCTGACGCTGGTGCTGCCGAACTACACGTCCAGCGCCGCCGGCCCGTACTACAATTCCAGCCAGCTGATCTTCATCGCCGTGATCTCGCTGGTCCTGTACGGCACCTTCGTGCTGGTGCAGACCGTGCGTCACCGCGATTACTTCCTGCCCAAGGAAGCTGTCGGCGATGAAGAGGTGCATGCGGCGCCACCCACGCCCACCGTCGCCTGGGTCAGCGCCGGCGCGCTGCTGGTATGCCTGGGCGCCGTGGTGCTGCTGGCCAAGTCGCTGGCGCCCGCGCTGGAGACGGCGATCGCCGCCATGGGCGCACCGAAAACCCTGGTCGGCATCGTCATCGCCGGCATCGTGCTGCTGCCCGAAGGCCTGGCCGCCGTGCGCGCCGCGCGCGCCAACCGTTTGCAAACGAGCTTGAACCTGGCGCTCGGCTCCGCGCTGGCCAGCATCGGCCTGACGATACCCGCCGTGGTGGTGGTGTCGCTGGCCACGGGCCTGACGGTCACATTGGGGCTCGATATCAAGTCGACAGTGCTGTTGCTGCTGTCGCTGATGGTGGCCACCCTGTCGCTGGGCACGGGCCGTACCACGGTCATGCAGGGCACGGTGCATTTGGTAATTTTTGCCGTATATTTATTTACCACCATCGTGCCTTAAGCGTCGCCATCGCGCGACTTCTTGTCACAATCCTGTCACGCCGCTGTCATACGATGGGGGTAGTGTGGTAGGATTTTTAAATCGTTTAAATGATTTATATAGTTTAGCAACTGAATTTGCCAACTTTTCCAGTTGGCATTGCAATGACATGACAAGAGGCCAGTATGTATGCAGCGGTGGACCTGGGGTCCAACAGTTTTCGTTTACACGTCGGCAAGCATGATGGCGACACCATACGCGTGGTCAAGAGCGTGCGCGACCCGATACGCCTGGCTGCCGGCCTGGACGACAATGGCGACCTGACCGAGGCGGCCATGCAGGCGGCGCTGGCCTGCCTGCAGCGCTTTCGCGCCATTCTCGCCGGTTTCGAACTCGATGCCGTGCGCGTGGTGGCCACGTCGGCCATGCGCGTGGCGCGCAACGGCGCCGTCTTCCTGCCGCTGGCCGAGCAAGCCATCGGCTACCCGATCGAGATCATCTCGGGCGAGGAAGAGGGGCGCTTGATCTACATGGGCGTGGCCAATGCGCTGGCCATTCCCGGCGAGCGCCGGCTGGTGATGGATATCGGCGGCGGCTCGACCGAACTGATACTGGGGCGCGGCAACGATATCGAAAGGGTCGAGTCCTTCAGCCTGGGCACTGTCAAGCAAAGCCTGTCGTTCTTCGTCGGCGGGCGCATCGACGCGCCGTCGTTCGAGGCGGCCATCCTGTCGGCGCGCAGCCATTTTGAAGATGCCGCGCCGCCGTACCGCCCGCAGCACTGGAAGACGGCCTACGGCTCTTCCGGCACCATCCGCACGATCGCCGACATCATCTCCCGCAACAAGCTGGGCGACGGCTTGCTCAGCAGCGTCAGCCTCGATGCGCTGGCGCGCCGCTTCATTGAACTCGGTCACACCAGCCGCATCGACATGCCCGGCTTGCGGCCTGATCGCGCCAGTACCATCGTCGGCGGCCTGGCCATTTTGATCGGCCTGTTCCGCGAACTGGCCATTCCCGCCATGACGCCG
>NZ_LT607657.1:161267-197353 GCF_900095265.1 Janthinobacterium sp. UMAB-56
CCAAGCGCGACCGCCGCGAGCAGTCGGTGCGGGGCTGCATGGAGAAATTCCATATCGACCAGCAGCGTGCCGGCCGGGTGGCCGAGCAGGCACTGGCCATGTACGCGCAGCTCAGACCCACCTCCGACGCGCTGGTGAAATGCCTGCGCTGGAGCAGCCTGCTGCACGAAGTGGGCCTGGCCGTGTCGCAGACGGGCTACCACAAGCACGCCTCCTACATCGTGGAAAATGCGGATTTGCCCGGCTTTACGACGCGTGAACAAAAGACCATGAGCCGGCTGATCCTGGCGCAGAAGGGCAATTTGCGCAAGATCGGTGAAGTGCTGTCCGACCCTGACTTCGCCAAGGCCGTGCTGGCGCTGCGCCTGTCGATTTTGCTCATGCATGCGCGCATCGAGGCCGATTTCAGCGAATTGCGCCTGCGCATGAAGAACCGCATCGAACTCGATATCAAGCGCGGCTGGGTGGCGCACCATCCCACCGTGTCATTCTGGATCGAGAAAGAGCAGGAATTCTGGGATGAGGTCGGGGTCGATTTCACCATCCGTGCCAGCGCCTAGAAGGGCATGCCGTGTGCATGACTTGATATGTAGCATGCAAGATTTATAAAAACAGTATATATTGTTTATATTATTTATTAAATTGGAGAATTCATGACCAAAACCATCCCAGCGAAAAAAGCCGATAGCGCGCCCGTATCGATGTTCCCCACTAGCGCATCGATCAATGCTGCATCGGCCAAGGCCGCACCGGCAGTCAAGCCTGCAGTGAAGTCTGCCGCCAAGCCAGTGGCAAAAGCTGCCGTCAAGCCAGTGGCCGCCAAGCCTGTCGTGGCCAAGGCGCCCGCTGCCAAACCGGCGACCAAGGCCGTTGTGGCCAAAGCAGTTGTGAGCAAGCCGGCTGTCGCCAAGCCAGTTGCCAAAGCCGTTGCCAAGCCTGCCGCCAAGGCGGAGGTGAAAGCCGTCGCCAAGCCGGCAGCCAAGGTTGCTGCGAAGCCTGTCGCCAAGGCCGCCGCCAAGCCGGCCGCGAAAACCGCCGTCAAGCCGCTGGCCAAGCCGGCCGCCAAGCCTGCGCCAGCGAAAAAAGCGCCGCTTGCCAAGGTCGCCGCCGTCAAGGAAAAAGCCCGCAAGCCGAAACTGGTGCGCGACAGCTTCACCATGCCGGAAGCGGAATACGAAGTCCTGGGCCAGGTGAAAAAAGCCTGCCTGAAGGCCGGTTTCGAGATCAAGAAAAGCGAATTGCTGCGCATCGGCGTGGCGCTGATCAGCCAGATCGACCTGGCCACCCTGCAAAACGTGCTGGCCGGCTTGCCACAGCTGAAAACGGGTCGTCCGAAGAAGGATTGATGACGCGGGCAGGGGCCGCCCCTGCTTGCCCATTCTGGTTTACCATGGGGCCTGTGCTAGTTCCCCCATGGTTGCCATGTCAGAAGAAACCCCTGTTGAACGCGCCGGCTTCGTTGAGCGCGCCATCGTCCGCCACCAGGCGGGCCAGTCCGCCGATGCCATCGACCACGTCGCCGAGGAAATCCCCGTCGCGCTGGTCTTCAATGGCATTTCCCACGTCGTCATGATGGCCACCCCGCGCGACCTGGAAGCGTTCGCCTACGGCTTCGCGCTGACGGAAGGCGTCGTCGCTTCCGCCGGCGCCGTCTTCGATTGCGAAGTGTTCCTGCACC
Organism: Janthinobacterium sp. UMAB-56; assembly: GCF_900095265.1. Lineage (GTDB taxonomy): Bacteria > Pseudomonadota > Gammaproteobacteria > Burkholderiales > Burkholderiaceae_D > Janthinobacterium. The sequence continues at coordinate 162,946 of NZ_LT607657.1, forward strand.
CGGACTCCGCCGAAGTCGCCTTGCGCATCGCGCAGGAAGACTTCGTGCGCCTGAAGGACCGCCGTCGCCAACTGACGGGCCGCACGGGTTGCGGCGTGTGCGGCATCGACAGCATCGACATGCTCGACTTGCAGCCGGCAGCGCTGCCGCCATCCCTGATCCACGTCGATTTGCCAACTGCGCTGGCGCGCGCATCGGCCGGCCTGCGTGACCACCAGGCGCTGATGCAGGCAACGGGCGGCGTGCATGCGGCCGCGTGGTGCACGCCCGACGGCGAAATCGTGCACGTATTCGAGGATGTCGGCCGCCACAATGGCCTGGATAAACTGATCGGCCACCTCGCGCTGCACGATATCGACATGCGGCGCGGCTTCGTCTTCCTGTCCAGTCGCGGCAGCTACGAGCTGGCGCGCAAGGCGGCGCGCATGCAGATTCCGTTGCTGGCGACCATTTCCGCCCCCAGTTCCCTGGCCATTTCCATCGCCACGCAGGCGGGCATGAAGCTGGTGGGCTTTTGCCGCCAGGATGCGTACGTCGATTACACGCCCGGCATCACGCTTTAAGTTCACTGCGTTGTAGCAGCACGGGCACGGATTTTGACGTCGGCGTGCCGGCGCCGTCCGCCGTGCTGGCCAGCGGCACCAGCGCGTTCGTCTCCGGGTAATAGGCGCCCAGGCAGCCGCGCGGGATGTCATAGGCCACTAGCCGGAAACCATCGGCACGGCGCGCCACGCCATCGTCCCAGGCGCCAAGCATATCGACCAGGTCGCCATCGGCAAAGCCCAGCATGGCGATATCGTCCCGATGGGCGAAGACGACCTTGCGCGTGCCGTACACGCCCCGGTAGCGGTCATCCATGCCGTAAATGGTGGTGTTGTACTGGTCGTGCGAGCGCGTGCTCATCAATACCATCAGGCGCTCGCCATGGCGCGCGCGGGCGCGGTGCAGCGGCGTGTCCAGGTCCAGCGCAGCGACGAGGAAGCTGGCCTTGCCGCTGGCCGTCTTCCACACGCGCTCGCGCGAGGCCACGGTCAGGTGAAAACCGCCTGGAATGGCCACCCTGGCGTTGTAGTCGTGAAAATCGTCAAACACCTTCGCTATATCGTCGCGGATGCGCGCATAGTCGGCCGCATAGGCGCGCCAGTCCACCAGGCTGCTGCCCACTGTGGCGTCGGCCATGCCGGCCACGATGGCCACTTCCGAGCGCAGCTGCGGCGCTGCGGGCGCATTGCGGCCGTACGAAATATGCACCATGCTCATCGAGTCTTCCACCGTCACGCCCTGCGCCACGCCGCCCTGCAGGTCGATCTCCGTGCGCCCCAGGGTGGGCAGCAGCAAGGCTTCCTTGCCGATGACCAGGTGGCTGCGATTGAGCTTGGTGGCCACCTGCACCGTCAGCGCGCACTGGCGCAACGCGGCAAAGGTCAGCGGCGTGTCGGGCGTGGCGGCCGCGAAATTGCCGCCCAGCGCAATGAATACCTTGACGTCGCCGCGCTGCATGGCTTCGATGCTGGCCACCACGTCGTGGCCATGCGCGCGCGGCGGCTTGAAGCCATACACCTGGCCCAGGCGATCGAGGAAGGCCGCCGTGGGCTTTTCCTCGATGCCCACCGTGCGGTCGCCCTGCACGTTGGAGTGGCCACGCACGGGACACAGCCCGGCGCCGGGCTTGCCGATCTGGCCGCGCAGCATCATCAGGTTTGACAGCATGCGGATGGCCGCCACGCTGTGCTTGTGCTGCGTCAGACCCATGCCCCAGGTGGCGATGATGCGCTGGCCCTTGACGAAGATGTCCGTCAATGCCTCGATCTGCGCGCGCGCCACGCCCGACTCCTGCGCCAGCAGTGCCCAGCTTTCCCCGCGCAGGTCGTCGCGGAAGGCGTCGAAGCCGCTGCAGTGTTCGACGATGAAAGCATGGTCGATGACGGCCGGGGCACCGGCCGCCTGCGCCGCGTCGTCATGCTCGACGACGCGCTTGGCGACGGCCTTGATCAGGGCGAAGTCGCCGCCCAGGGTGGGCTGGACGAACAGGCCGGCCAGGCGCGTGCTGCCCAGGGTTGCCATTTCCAGCGCGCTTTGCGGGTCCATGAAGCGCTGCAAGCCCCGTTCGCGCAGGGGATTGATGGAAACGATGCTGCCGCCGCGGCGCGCGCATTCGCGCAGTTCGCCCAGCATGCGCGGGTGGTTGGTGGCGGGATTCTGGCCGAAGATGAGGATGGTGTCGGCCAGTTCGAAATCGTCCAGGGTCACCGTGCCCTTGCCGATGCCCACGGTTGCCGGCAAGCCGCGGCTGGTCGCCTCGTGGCACATGTTGGAGCAGTCGGGGAAGTTATTCGTGCCGTACAGACGCGCCATCAGCTGGTACAGAAAGGCGGCCTCGTTGCTGGCGCGTCCCGACGTATAAAACGCGGCCTGGTTCGGATCGGGCAGGGCGCGCAGGTGGCGGCCCACGAGGGCGTAGGCATCTTCCCAGGCGATGGGCACATAGCGGTCGCTGGCTGGGTCGTACATCATCGGCTGCGTCAGGCGGCCATGCTGTTCCAGCGCGTAGTCCGATTCTTCCAGCAGTTGTGTGACGGTATGGCTGGCAAATAGTTCCGGGCCGGCGCGGCGGCTGGTCGCTTCGGCGGCGACGGCCTTGGCGCCGTTTTCGCAAAAGGCAAACGTGGACGCGTGATTGCGGTCGGGCCAGGCGCAGCCCGGGCAATCGAAACCGTCCGGCTGGTTTTGCGCCAGCAGCGCTTTCAGATTGCCGGGCGTGACCCGCTCCTGGCGCAGGCTGATGGCCACGTGTTTCAGGGCATCCCAGCCGGCGGCGGGCCTGGTGTAGGGGCTGATGTGGGCGGCGTCTGTGTCTTTCATGGGTGCTTTCGGCTGGGCGAGTGTGGTAATTATGCACGATCCCCGCATGGCATTGACTTGCGTCATGGAAATGACATTTGGCTGTCATTTTCCTGACATATTAGACAAGTACGCTGGAGTCGTCTTGATCACAGGGGGATGAAACCATGCAAAACATAATCGCAGCAAACGAAGCCAAGGCCCGGCCGGTCCAACTGGTGCTGAGCCAGGCCACGACAGCGGCCGAATTGCGCGAAGTCCAGCGTTTGCGTTACAAGGTGTTTATCGAGACCATGGGTTTGACGTCGCTGGCCAACGCCGATGGCCTCGACAGCGATGAATTCGACGCGCACTGCGATCACCTGATCGTGCGCGACGCCGATACCCTGAAAGTGGTGGGCACCTACCGCGTGCTGAGCGCGGCCAAGGCAGCCAAGATCGGCCGGCTGTATTCGGAAAACGAGTTCGACCTGAGCCGCCTGAAGAACCTGCGCGGCCGCATGGTCGAAGCGGGCCGCGCCTGCATCCACCCGAAATACCGGGGCGGCAGCGTGATCATGCTGTTGTGGTCGGGCCTGGCCGAGTACATGCGCCGCGAGCGCTGCGACTACCTGGTCGGTTGCGCCAGCATCAGCCTGGCCGATGGCGGCCATAACGCCGTCGCCGTGTACCAGGCGCTGGCCGAAAAGCACATGGCCCCAAGCGAATATCGCGTCACGCCGCACCTGCCTTTCCCCATCCACCAGGTGGAAGCGGCGCACAAGCCGCAAGTGCCGCCGTTGATCAAGGGCTACCTGCGCTCGGGCGCGTGGATTTGCGGCGAACCGGCCTGGGACCCTGATTTTGAAAGCGCCGACATGTTCATGATGATGCCGCTGGCGAATCTGGACGAGCGCTATGCGCGCCACTACGGGGTAGTGCCTGGTTGATGTCGGGCAGTGAGGGCTGCGCTGGCAGGGCCCAGCCAGCGTGGCAGCAGCGAACTGGCGTGGCACAGCAGCCGTTGCGCCACTTCGGCCGGGCCGATATCGAGGACGATGCGGGGCAGTCGCCGGCGCTGGCGAGGGAATCGCTGGGGTGCGCTTGAGATGATTGCTTAAAAGCTGAGCTTGCTGTCTGCACAGACTATGCGTGTTGTGTCAGATCAAGTGCGAGTGGACATGCTGGCCGGTGGGCAGCACGGCAGAGTGAAAGCTGGTAGGGGCGGGAGCGGGAGGGCAGAGAAACGGTCAGCATGGTTTGGGCTGGGTCTCTTCGCTATCGTGCCCGGAGGCGGTGCGGTGAGCGAACTACGCGAATTTCATGGCAAAAGTTCATGGCGCCGGGGACCTGGGTGCCTGGCATGGCATTGCAACAGCGGTGTCTCTCAATGGACTGGCGTGGCGGACAGTTCCTTCAGCTCGCGGATGGTGATCTCCGATTTTTCATGCATGCGCAATAAAATCGTTGCACCGACCGACAGTTTGCCGTGACGAATCTTGCTGATGATGGGGGGCTGGACTTCCAGTACACGACACAGTTCCGCATCATTTTTCAGGTTCATCTTCTCGATCAGCGTATCGAGCAGCTTGTTGGGTACAAAACTCGATGGTTCGAGCGCCCGCGCCCGGTTCATCGCTTCAATCATTTCCAGCTTCTTTTGCCGAACGTTCATTTACTCCTCCTTCAGGTTATGCAAGGGACGAGACCACATACTGCGGTCCCGGCTATAGTTCGTCATCGCAGTACGGCTGTCTGGGTGACGTGACAACAATTGCGGTGCAACATTGATAACCAGGCAAGTGTTTTCAATAATACTACGATAACAAAACTTGTGATAGATGGTCAGTTAAATTAACTGATTGTTTGATTGATTTGGTTGACGATTGTTGTATTTTGTAAGCCGCTTTTCGTCAGGATCATGGTTCTGTCCGCCATTTCGGCGGCGGCCAGCGAATGCGTGACCATGATCGCGCAACTGCCGTTGGCCTTGATTTCGGCGCGCAGCAATTGCAGGATGCTGTGTGCCGTGTCCGGATCGAGGTTGCCGGTAGGCTCGTCGGCCAGCACCAGCGCCGGCTTGTGCACGAGCGCGCGGGCAATGGCCACGCGCTGCATTTCGCCGCCGGACAATTGCTGCGGAAAGTCGCCGCCGCGTCCGCCCAGGCCGACCGCATCGAGCATGCTGGCGGCACGTTCCTGGGGCAGTCCGTTGAGCAGCAGCGGCAGGGCCACGTTTTGCAGCAGGGTCAGATGCGGCAAGACGTGGAAGGCCTGGAAAATAAAGCCCATGCGGGCGCGACGCAGCCGGGTGGCGGCGGCGTCATCGAGGCTGGACATGGCAATGCCGTCCACCAGGATAGGGTGCGCTTCGGCACCCGCGTCGGGCGTATCGAGGCCGGCGATCAGGTTCAGCAAGGTCGACTTGCCGACGCCCGAGTCGCCCATGATGGCGATGAATTCCCCCGCCTTGAAGCGGCAGGAAATATTGGCCAGCACGGGACGGGCATGGGCATAGGACTTCGACAGATGGCGCAATTCGAGCATGGTGTTAACGGCTATCGTAAAGGGAGGCACGCGGGGGAGAGGGGGGCCTGGGAACTGCAAAGGGGCGCGGATGGTTTGGCCGACAATGTGTAGTATACGACAGGCTTATCATTTTTGCTTGGCAATACCAATTTTGTGCACACCTTGCCTGTTTGACCTTAAGTTACCTGCCGCACGGCTGGCTTGCGCGGATTCCGCTATGATGAGAAAAAGTCATCGGCAAGGCGCCCGCAAATCGCTACGGCAGGGGCGGCGCGTCCGGTGGTGTTCCTGCATGCCCTTCGTGAACCTAACATTGACGACGTTTGCCCATGACCATACCACTCGCGCAACAGCAGTTTGATTTGTATCCCTCCAGCAACGCAGAAGCGACCAGTGTCACTCCCGCCACGATAGCCGAGATCAGCAGCGGCCTGTTGGCGCGCGCGGCCTGGACCTCGCCCAAGTACCTGTACGACGCGCTGGGCTCGAAACTGTTCGAAGCCATCTGCGCCTTGCCCGAGTACTATCCCACGCGCACTGAGGCGGCCATCTTTGCCCGCTACGGTGCCGAGATCGCGCACGCTGTCGGGCCGGGCAGCACCCTGATCGACCTGGGCGCCGGCAATTGTGCCAAGGCCGCCAGCTTGTTCCCCTTGCTGCACCCGGCCCAGTATGTGGCCGTGGATATTTCCTACGACTTCCTCAGTGAATCGTTGAGCCGGCTGCAGCAGCGCTTTCCGCACATCGAGATGACGGGGCTGGGCCTGGATTTTTCCAGCCGCCTCGACTTGCCCGACAGCGTGCGCGAGGAGCGGCGCCTGTTCTTTTATCCCGGCTCGTCCATCGGCAATTTTGCGCCCGAGCAAGCCATCGCCTTCCTGCGCCGCCTGCGCGCGAATGCCGATGGCGATGGCGGGCTGCTGATCGGAGTCGACCTGATCAAGGATGACGCCATCCTCGACGCCGCCTATGACGACGCGCTGGGCGTCACTGCCGCCTTCAACCTGAACATGCTGCGCCACGTGAACGGGCTGATCGGTGCCGACTTCGATGTGCGCGCGTGGCAACACCACGGCTTTTTCAATGCCGACGAGGGCCGTGTCGAGATGCACCTGGAAGCGCGCAGCGAGCAAGTTGTCCATTGGAAAGGTGGTCAGCGGCGCTTCGCGAAAGGCGAGCGCATCCATACGGAAGACAGCTATAAATACACGCGCGCAAGCTTCGTCGGCTTGCTGGAGCAGGCCGGGTTTTCCACCGTGCAAGTCTGGACGGACCCGCAGCAGTGGTTTGCCGTCATTTATGCGCGCGTGATCCGGGATTAAGAAGGGAAAAGATGCTGATCGACCATTACAACAAGGTGCGCCAGCACTCGCTGCGGCTGGCCGAACCTCTGTCCGACGAGGATTGCGGTGCCCAATCGATGCCGGACGCCAGTCCCGTGAAATGGCACCTCGCGCATACGACGTGGTTTTTCGAAACGTTTATTCTGGAAAGCATGGAAGCGGCGTTCGCGCCATTTCACCCCGCCTTCCGCGTGCTGTTCAATTCCTATTACAACGGCGTGGGCGAGAAGCATCCGCGCGCACAGCGGGGCTTGCTGACGCGGCCCGGCATGGCCCAGGTGCGCGCTTACCGGATGGATGTCGATGCGCGTATCGCCCGCCTGCTGACGGGAGAACTGGTGCGTGCCGAGCGCGAACGGCTGAGCATGCTGCTGGCGCTGGGGCTGGAACACGAGCAGCAGCACCAGGAATTGCTGTTGACGGACGTGAAACACCTGCTGGCGCAGAGCGCGCTGTTTCCCGCTTACCTCGATACTGCTCACCTGGGCAGCGCGGTTGCGCCAGCGCCAGCACCCGCCCAGCCTGCGACCTGGCTCGCCTTCGACGGTGGCCTGGCGCAGATTGGCCATGCGGGCGACGGTTTTTGCTTTGACAATGAATTGCCGCGCCATCCGCAATACGTGGCGCCGTTCGAACTGGCCAGCGCGCTGGTGACGAATGGCGAATTTCTCGCTTTCATCGAGGCGGGCGGCTACCGCACGGCGCACTGGTGGCTGGCCGAAGGCTGGGACTGGGTACGCAGCCAGCATCTGGCATGCCCGCTGTACTGGCAGCGCGACGAGGCGGGGCACTGGCAGGAATTCACCTTATCAGGCTTGCGTCCGCTCGACCTGCAGGCGCCGGCCACGCATTTGTCTTTGTTCGAGGCGGACGCCTACGCGCACTGGGCTGGCGCGCGCCTGCCGACGGAAGCCGAGTGGGAAGTGGCGGCGCACGGTGTCGCCGTGGAAGTGGCACAGTTGCATCCGGCCCCTGCCGCCTTGGGCGCGGGGCTGCGGCAAATGTTCGGCCATTGCTGGCAGTGGACCAGCAGCAGCTATGCGCCATATCCCGGGTACCGCACGGCGCCCGGGGCGCTGGGCGAATACAACGGCAAGTTCATGCTGAACCAGTATGTGCTGCGCGGCTCTTCGTGCGCCACGCCGGCCGGCCATACGCGGGCCAGCTACCGCAATTTTTTCCCGGCCGGCGCGCGCTGGCAATTTTCCGGCATCCGCCTGGCGCGCCAGGTGGAATAACTTAGGGCAGGCGCGGGACGTCGGGCGCCTCGGCGCGGGGCGCCGCCTTGGCGACGGCGTTGTGTTCCAGCTTGAACTGGCTGACGAGGGTTTCCAGTTCGCCCGCCTGTGCATGCATGGCCGCCGCAGCTGCAGCCGCTTCCTCGACCAGGGCCGCGTTTTGCTGCGTCGTCTGATCCATCTGCATGATGGCGGCATTGATCTGTTCGATGCCTTCGCTTTGCTCGTGGTTGGCGACGCTGATTTCACCGACGATGGCGCTGACCCGGCCCACACTGGCCACCACTTCCTCCATCGTGGAGCCCGCCTGGCTGACCAGTTGCGCGCCCTGGCCCACGCGGGCGACGGAGTCGGCGATCAGTTCCTTGATCTCCTTGGCGGCGGCTGCCGAGCGCTGCGCCAGGTTGCGCACTTCGGACGCCACCACGGCAAAGCCACGGCCTTGCTCGCCGGCTCTAGCCGCCTCCACGGCCGCGTTCAAGGCCAGGATATTCGTCTGGAAGGCGATGCCGTCGATGACGGCGATGATGTCGACAATTTTGCGCGAGGACGCATTGATGGCATCCATGGTGTCGATCACTTCAACCATGGCCGAGCCGCCGCGCTGCGCGACTGCCGACGCCGAACGGGCCAGGCTGTCGGCCTGGCGTGCGTTGTCGCTGTTGCTGCGCACGGTGCCTGTCAGTTCGATCATCGACGATGCCGTCTCTTCCAGTGCGCTGGCCTGGGCTTCCGTGCGCGCCGACAGGTCGGCATTGCCGCTGGCGATCTGGCTCGACGCCACCGCTATCGTGCCCGTGCCGCCGCGCACTTGTCCCACCAGGGTGGCCAGGTTGGTATTCATGTCGCGCAGGGCCTGCAGCAACTGGCCCATTTCATCCTTGCCATCGGCCACGATTCTACTGCTCAGGTCGCCTGCGGCTACGGCTTGCGCCACGCGCAAGGCATACGCGATCGGCGTGGTGATCGAGCGCGTGACCCGCCAGGCAAAGAGCACGCCCAGCAGCAGCGCGGCCGTGCCCAGGCTGGCCATCAGCACATTCGCTGCGGAAATATTCTGCCGGATTTGCTGGCCGCCATGCACGACCACTTCGCGCTGCAATTCATTCAGGCGGTTCACCGTTGTTTGCAACTGATTCAGTGCGGGCAGGGTATCGTCGCGCACGTGCATGGCCGCTTCTGCACGCTGTCCCGCCACCAGCAGCTTGTCGGCCTGGCTGAACGAGACGACATAGGCCTTGCGCTGCTGCTTCAGGGTAGCCAGCAGTTCCTTGCCTTCAGGCAGCACGATCAGGCGCTCGAGGATGGCCAGCGCATCGCCGATAGTGGCCTTGTTGGCATCGATTTCACCGTGGATGGCGTTGGCGCGGGCCGGATCTTCATGGATGAACAGTTCCAGCACCAGCGCCGCGTTCGATCGCGTGGTGCTGCGGATGGTGGCGATGGCGTCGGCCTTGGCCCAGTCTTTCTCGATGATGGCTTCGCTGAGCGCACCGATCTTATCCAGCCGTAACAGGCCCGTGCCCACCAGTACCGCCATCAGCAGCAGCACCACGCAAAAACCGGCACCCAGGCGCGCGCCTATCTTCATGTCCTTCAATTTCATACTGATTCCCTCGGTAGCTAATAATCTGTCCCCGGTGGTCTTGTTATGCATCGATTATACGGTCGGCGATACCTGATTTGCACTACTAATTGCCGTGTAGAAATGAAAAAGCGGCACGGCGATCAAGCCGTACCGCTTTTTCTCCCCAGGGAGCCCGCCGAAAAGTGCTTAGGCGGCGCTGGCGGCCACGTCGGCCGCTATCGTTTTTTCCGCTTCCGTTTGCCCGATGCGGCGGTTCACTGCCGACAGCACGGCCTTGAACGAAGCGGTGACGATATTGCTGTCGATGGCGGCGCCGAACAGGGTTGGGCCGTTATCGAGGCGCAATTCCACGTAGCAAGCCGCTTGCGCGTTGGCGCCGGAGCCGATCGAGTGCTCATGGTAATCCATCAGCTTGATATCGAGACCGAGCGCATTGACGAAGGCATCGATGGGACCATTGCCGCCGCCTTGCAGGGCCAATGGCGTCTGGCGGTGCGACAGGCTGATGTCGATTTGCACGGATTCATCGCTGCTCGTGTCTTCCACCATGCGGTGCGCAGCGTAGGCGTATGGCGCCGTCTGCTCCAGGTATTCTTTCTGGAAGATCGCATGGATATCTTGCGCGGCGATTTCGCGACCCGTGGCATCGGCCACGGCTTGCACGGCGCGCGAGAATTCGATCTGCAGGCGGCGCGGCAAGACCAGTCCATATTCCTGTTCCAGCAAATACGCCATGCCGCCCTTGCCGGACTGGCTGTTGACGCGGATCACGGCATCGTAGCTGCGGCCCAGGTCAGCCGGGTCGATGGGCAAGTACGGCACTTCCCAGATACTGTCTGGTTGTTGCTTGGCAAAACCTTTCTTGATCGCATCCTGGTGCGAGCCGGAGAAGGCCGTAAATACCAGGTCGCCCGCATACGGGTGGCGCGGGTGGACGGGCAACTGGTTGCACTCTTCCACGCATTTGCGCACGGTATCGATGTCGGAGAAGTCCAGGCCCGGGTGCACGCCCTGCGTGTACAAATTCATCGCCAGGGTCACCAGGTCGACGTTGCCGGTGCGCTCGCCATTGCCGAACAAACAGCCTTCCACGCGGTCGGCGCCCGCCATCACGGCCAGCTCGGCCGATGCGACGGCCGTGCCGCGGTCGTTATGCGGGTGTACGCTGATGATGATGGAATCGCGGCGCGCCAGTTTGCGCGACATCCATTCGATCTGGTCCGCATACACGTTGGGCGTGCTGCATTCGACGGTCGACGGCAGGTTGATGATCATCTTGTTGGCCGGCGTCGGCTTCCAGATGGCGCTGACGGCGTCGCAGATATGCTTGGAGAAATCGAGCTCGGTGGTGGAGAACGATTCCGGCGTGTATTCAAAGCCCCATTCCGTTTCCGGATGCTGCGCCACCAGCTGTTTTACCAGGGTGGTGCCGGTGGTGGCGATCTGCGTGATCTCCTCGCGCGACATGCCGAACACGACCTTGCGGAACACGGGCGCCACGGAGTTGTACAGGTGCACGATGGCGCGCTTGGCGCCGACCACCGATTCCACCGTGCGGCGTATCAATTCTTCGCGCGACTGGGTCAGCACGATGATGGTGACGTCGTCCGGGATGCGGCCTTCATCGACGAGTTTGCGCACGAAGTCGAAATCCGTCTGCGATGCCGAGGGGAAACCCACTTCGATTTCCTTCAGGCCGATGGCGATCAGCATCTCGAAGAACCGCAGTTTCTTTTCCGCGCTCATCGGCTCGATCAGGGACTGGTTGCCGTCGCGCAAGTCAGTGCTCATCCAGATCGGCGGTTTGCTGATGATCTGGTTCGGCCATTGACGGTCGGTCAATTTGACGGGAGGAAAGGCACGGTATTTGGAAGCTGGGTTTTGCAACATCATGATCGGGTACTCCTGAAGATAGGGGGGGAATCGATGGTTGTGGCGCAAGCTTGCCTGGCGGCCACGCAACACTAGGCCAGGCAAGCGGTCGGTAGTTTTAGCAGGCAAAGCAGGGCAACGGCGCCAGCGGTGGCGGTCGCGTCAGAAGTTACGGGTGTAGCGGGGGATGGTGCAAACATCATCAAACCTTCCAGGGTTTTTGAAACACGCCGGCGTGTGGCCAGGCGAAGCAATGCGGCAAACTTATGCGCGTGCTAGGGGTAGTCGCGATAGCGACAGCAGGGAAGGGGATGGATGTTTGAAGGAGGACATGCACTCAATGTAAGGGAAGTTGGGCTGGGCTGTCAAGCGTTTCCGTTTTACCGCTTATTTACAAGTAACGCACGTGCGCCGCCTCGTCCGGCGCATCCTGCGCCATGCGCGCCAGGATGCGCTGCAGGAGGGCTGCATCGTGGGGCAGGCGTGCGGCGAAGGCTGGCCAGCCGCGCAGCTCCAGCTGTTGCGGCATTTCCACCAGGCCCGTGATGACGTCCCAGAGAGCGTCCCAGTTCATGCCATAAAAGGAAGGAAAATCCAGCGCGGCGGCCAGCGCCGCATGCAGTTGGCGTGGCGAGTTGATCTCGCTCAAGTCGATGGTCACAAGGGCTAGTTTATTCAGAATATGCCCTTGAGCAGGTTTTGCAGGTTTTCGCGCATGCCGCCTACCACCGTTTCGTGCTGCGCCAGGATGGCGGGCGCATCCTTGAACGGTGCCGGATCGAGGTACAGACGCGGCAAGTCGGCCACGGCCACGCCGGGTGGGCCGCCGCGCAGGATTTCGTCTGCGTGTTCCGCAATGGCGGTCACCGCTGCCTGTATGCGCGGCGTCGCTGACGCGGCCAGGCAGGCATCCAGTGCGGCGTCGAGGTTGGCACGCGCGGGCGCCTGCGGCAGCACGGGCGCGGCGATCTGTTCCAGCGGCGACATGTTGACGGCCGGTTTGCGATACGCACGCAGGGCGTCGAGCGCCATCAGCCGGTGCGCGCCGCCGCGCTGCAGCCAGTCAAGGATGCGCGGCCAGGGCGTGCCCAGCAGGGCTGCCGCCACGCCCCAAGCTCCTGCCACTGGCGAGCCGATATTGGCGTCGATCCAGTCGATGGCGGCCGGGTTGCCCGTGTAGGCCAGCAGGATGGCGTTCGATGAGCGCAGCGTGGGGGCCTGCGTGGCCAGCACGCAAGTCAGCCAGGCGAGGGCGCCGTCGCCGTCGCGGTTGGCCAGTTGCTGTGAAAAAGGGGCGCTCAAGGCGCGGCTGTCGGCAAATTGATGTTCTGACATAGTGGGAGCAAGTAACAAACCAGGCGCCAGTCTAGCATCCGTGTGGTGGCAGAGTCGGCCCGCACGAACATTCTCACGGCAAACATTTAAGACAGGCTTCAGTGCGGGCGGCCCCGCTTGCGCTACAATCGGCCCTCCTTCGTTTGTCACTGCCGCGCGCGGTTTTCTTTTGCCACTATGTTCCCTAAACGCCTGACCCTGCTTGCCCTGGCCGCCTTTGCGCTGGCCGGCTGCGACACTCCCGCCCCGAAACCGATCCAGGTGTTGACGCCACCCGAGCCCATCGTCGTACCGCCGCGCAAGATCAAGATCGGCCTGGCACTGGGCGGCGGCGCGGCGCGCGGCTTCGCGCATATCGGCGTGATCAAGGCGCTCGAATCGCAGGGCATCCACGCCGACATCGTCACGGGCACCAGTGCCGGCAGCGTGGTGGGCGCCCTGTATGCGGCGGGCAACAATGGCTTCGCCCTGCAAAAGATGGCGTTTGATATGGACGAGGCTGCCATTTCCGACTGGGCTTTGCCCCTGTTTGGCAAGTCGTCTGGCGTGCTCAAGGGCGAAGCGCTGCAAAGCTATGTCAACAAAGCGGTGGGGGGCGTGCCGCTGGAAAAACTCAAGATACCGTTTGGCGTGGTGGCGACCGACCTCAAGAATGGCCAGCCGATCCTTTTTCAGCGCGGCAACACCGGCATGGCCGTGCGCGCCTCGTCTGCCGTGCCGGGCGTGTTCCAGCCTGTGACGATTGCCGGCCACACCTATGTCGATGGCGGCCTCGTCGCTCCCGTGCCTGTGCGCTTTGCGCGCGACATGGGCGCCGATTTCATCATCGCCGTGAATATCTCGTCGCAAACGGATACGCAAAAAGCCATCAGCTCGATGGAAGTGCTGATGCAAACCTTCGCCATCATGGGCCAGCGCATCAACCAGTTTGAACTGAAGGATGCTGACGTGGTCATCCAGCCCAGCCTGGGCACCATGAAGGGCAACGATTTCAACAGCCGCAACCTGGCCATCCTGGCGGGCGAGCAGGCGACGTTTGCCGTGATGGCGCAGCTCAAGCAAAAGCTGAAAGCAAAACGCGAGCAGTAAGCGATAGCACCGCCGTACATTTCGTATACAATTTTGCTTCAACATAACAAGGATGCCCCATGCAATCGAAACCGATTTTGACCCTGGACGACGTAAAGAAAATCGCTGCCGCCGCCGAAGCGGAAGCGGTCAAGAATAACTGGGCGGTCACGATCGCCATCGTCGACGACGGCGGCCACCTGCTGTGGCTGCAGCGCATGGATGGCGTGGCGCCGATCTCGTCGCATATCGCCCCATCGAAAGCCAAGACGGCCGCGCTGGGTCGCCGCGAATCGCGCATCTATGAAGAGATGATCAACGGCGGCCGCGTGTCGTTCCTGAGCGCACCGGAAATCGACGGTTTGCTCGAAGGCGGCGTGCCCATCGTGTTTGATGGCCACTACGTGGGCGCCGTCGGCGTCTCGGGCGTGAAATCCGCCGAGGATGCGCAAATCGCGAAAGCCGGCATAGCGGCACTGACCGCCTAAGTAGTCGCCGCAGTTGCAGAACCAGCCGCCCCGCGCAAGCCGGGCGGCTTTTTTCATGGGGCGGGGGATTTATGCTGCTGCGCAAAAAAATGCCGCCCAATCTGTATTTTCTTCCTTGTGGAAAAGCTGCCTTTTGGTTATAATTCAAAGGTTTAGCCAATCACACATATACCGTAGCGACTACCCATCCCCTCATTCAAAATGACCGTTGAAACACCCTGAGTGCAGTTGGCTCGGGTAACTAGGCGGTCGGTCTGACGTGGCGCAGCTACGGTAACTTTATCAGGAGTTGCCCTTGCCGCCATTTTTTTCTGGCCCTGCCGTTCCAGCCATATTAGCGCTTGCTGATGGAACGATCTTTAAAGGTTTTTCGATCGGTGCCGCCGGTCATACCACGGGCGAGGTTGTTTTCAATACCTCCATGACCGGGTATCAGGAAATCCTTACCGACCCAAGCTATTGCCGCCAGATGGTCACCCTGACCTATCCGCATATCGGCAATACGGGCGTCAATCCGGAAGACGTCGAGTCTTCCAAGGTACACGCCGCTGGCCTCATCATCCGCGATCTGCCATTGCTGGCATCGAACTTCCGTTCCACTCTCTCCCTGTCCGATTACCTGAAAGCTGAAAATATCGTCGCCATCGCCGGCATCGATACACGCAAGCTCACGCGCATCCTGCGTGAAAAAGGTGCGCAGGGCGGCGCCATCCTCGTCGGCACGCAAGGCAATGAGCCATCTAGCGCCCAAGCGCTGGAACTGGCCCGCTCCTTCCCCGGTCTGGCCGGCATGGACCTGGCCAAGGTGGTATCGGCCAAAGCGCCGTATGAATACCGCGAAACGGAATGGACTCTGGGTGCAGGCTACGGCCAGCTGGCCGATGCCGATGCAAAATACCACGTGGTCGCTTTCGACTACGGCGTCAAGCGCAACATCCTGCGCATGCTGACGGCACGTGGCTGCAAGGTCACCGTGCTGCCGGCGCAAGCTACCGCTGCCGACGCCCTGGCATTGAATCCGGACGGCATCTTCCTGTCGAACGGCCCCGGCGACCCGGAACCGTGCGACTACGCCATCGCAGCTACCCGCGAGCTGATCGAGAAGGGCATCCCGACCTTCGGCATCTGCCTCGGTCACCAGATCATGGCGATCGCTTCCGGCGCGAAAACGCTGAAGATGAAGTTCGGCCACCACGGCGCCAACCATCCGGTGCAAGACCTGGAAACGAAACAGGTCTTGATTACCTCGCAAAACCACGGTTTCGCCGTCGACGCGGCAACCTTGCCCGCGAACTGCCGCGTAACCCATGAATCGCTGTTCGACGGTTCCCTGCAGGGCTTTGCCCGCACGGACAAGCCGGCCTTCTGCTTCCAGGGTCACCCTGAAGCGTCGCCGGGCCCGATGGATGTTGCTTACCTGTTTGACCGCTTCATCAACTTGATGGCTGCGGAGGAGAAAAAGAAAAATGCCTAAACGTTTAGATATTAAAAGTATTCTGATTATTGGCGCTGGCCCGATCGTGATCGGCCAGGCCTGCGAGTTCGATTATTCCGGCGCGCAAGCGTGCAAGGCCCTGCGCGAAGAGGGCTACAAAGTCATCCTGGTCAACAGCAATCCTGCGACCATCATGACGGACCCGGAAATGGCCGATGTGACGTATATCGAACCGATCACCTGGTCGGTCGTTGAGCGCATCATCGCCAAGGAGCGTCCTGACGCCATCCTGCCGACGATGGGCGGCCAGACGGCGCTGAACTGCGCGCTGGACCTGTTCAACAATGGCGTGCTGGCGAAATACAACGTCGAGCTGATCGGCGCGTCGCCGGAAGCCATCGACAAGGCGGAAGACCGTTCCAAGTTCAAGGACGCGATGACCAAGATCGGCCTCGGTTCGGCCCGTTCCGGCGTGGCGCACTCGATGGAAGAATCGTGGGCCGTGCAGCGCACGCTGGGCTTCCCGACCATCATCCGTCCATCGTTCACCATGGGCGGCTCCGGCGGCGGCATCGCCTACAACGAAGAAGAATTCGAAACCATCTGCAAGCGCGGCCTGGAAGCGTCGCCGACGAAAGAGTTGCTGATCGAAGAATCGTTGCTGGGCTGGAAAGAGTACGAGATGGAAGTGGTGCGCGACAAGGCGGACAACTGCATCATCATCTGCTCGATCGAAAACCTCGACCCCATGGGCGTGCACACGGGCGACTCCATCACGGTGGCGCCGGCGCAAACGCTGACGGACAAGGAATACCAGATCATGCGCAATGCCTCGCTGGCAGTGCTGCGCGAGATCGGCGTCGACACCGGCGGTTCGAACGTGCAATTTTCGATCAACCCCGTCGATGGCCGCATGATCGTCATCGAGATGAACCCGCGCGTATCGCGTTCCTCGGCCCTGGCATCGAAAGCGACGGGTTTCCCGATCGCGAAAATCGCCGCCAAGCTGGCCGTCGGTTTTACCCTGGACGAGTTGCGCAATGAAATCACGGGCGGCGCCACGCCGGCCTCGTTCGAACCGTCGATCGATTACGTCGTCACCAAGATTCCCCGTTTCACGTTCGAGAAATTCCCGACCGCCGACCACCACCTGACGACGCAGATGAAGTCCGTCGGCGAAGTAATGGCGATCGGCCGTACGTTCCAGGAATCGTTCCAGAAAGCCTTGCGCGGCCTGGAAGTGGGCGTGGACGGCATGAATGAAAAGACCAAGGACCGCGAAAAGATCGAAGAAGAACTGGGCGAGCCTGGTCCTGAACGCATCTGGTACGTGGGCGATGCGTTTGCCCAGGGTTTTACTCTGGAAGAAGTGCACAACCTGACCAAGATCGATCCATGGTTTTTGATCCAGATCAAGGAAATCGTTGACCTGGAACTGTGGCTGGACACGCAGAAGCTGGACAACCTGGACAAGAACACCCTGTACAAGTTGAAACAGAAGGGCTTCTCGGACCGCCGCCTGGGCTTCCTGCTGCAGACGACCGACACGGCCGTGCGCCAGCAGCGCCATGCGCTGAACATTCGTCCCGTCTACAAGCGCGTCGATACCTGCGCAGCGGAATTCTCGACCGACACGGCGTACATGTACTCCACGTATGACGAAGAGTGCGAATCGAATCCGACCGACAAGAAAAAGATCATGGTCTTGGGCGGTGGCCCGAACCGTATCGGCCAGGGTATCGAATTTGACTATTGCTGCGTCCACGCGGCCCTCGCCATGCGCGAAGACGGCTACGAAACCATCATGGTCAATTGCAACCCAGAAACGGTTTCGACCGACTACGATACCTCGGACCGTCTGTATTTCGAATCGCTGACCCTGGAAGACGTGCTGGAAATCGTCGCCATCGAAAAACCGGTAGGCGTGATCGTGCAGTACGGTGGCCAGACGCCATTAAAACTGGCGCTGGACCTGGAAGCGAACGGCGTACCGATCATCGGCACCTCGCCCGACATGATCGACGCGGCCGAAGACCGCGAGCGTTTCCAGCAAATGCTGCACAAGCTGGAACTGCGCCAGCCGCCTAACCGCACCGCGCGCACGGAAGCCGACGCTTTGGCGCTGGCGCAGGAAATCGGCTACCCGCTGGTCGTGCGTCCATCGTACGTGCTGGGCGGGCGCGCCATGGAAATCGTCCATGAGCAACGCGACCTCGAGCGCTACATGCGCGAAGCCGTCAAGGTTTCGCACGATTCGCCAGTGTTGCTGGACCGCTTCCTGAACGACGCCATCGAATGCGATGTCGATTGCATCTCCGACGGCGAAACCACCTTCATCGGCGGCGTGATGGAACACATCGAACAGGCTGGCGTGCACTCGGGCGACTCGGCTTGCTCCTTGCCGCCGTATTCGCTGGCACCGGAAACCATTGAAGAACTGAAGCGCCAGACGGCGCTGATGGCCAAGGGCTTGAACGTGGTCGGCCTGATGAATGTGCAGTTCGCCATCCAGAAGCAGGAAATCGACGGCGAAATGAAAGATGTCGTCTTCGTGCTGGAAGTCAATCCGCGCGCCTCGCGCACCGTGCCTTTCGTCTCGAAAGCCACCGGTTTGCAACTGGCGAAGATCGCCGCGCGCTGCATGGTCGGCCAGTCGCTGGCCTCGCAAGGCATCACGCAGGAAGTCGTGCCGCCATACTTCAGCGTCAAGGAAGCCGTGTTCCCGTTCGTCAAGTTCCCTGGCGTCGATACCATCCTGGGCCCTGAAATGAAATCGACGGGCGAAGTCATGGGCGTCGGCCTGACCTTCGGCGAAGCGTTTGTGAAATCGCAACTGGGCGCCGGCGTGAACCTGCCAAAATCGGGCAAGGTCTTCATCAGCGTGAAAGCGTCGGACAAGCCGCGCGCCGTGCAAGTGGCGCGTGACCTGGTCGAGTCCGGTTTCACCGTGGTCGCCACCAAGGGCACCGCCGCCGTGATCGCTGCTGCCGGCATCGCCGTCACGCCAGTGAACAAGGTGATCGAAGGCCGTCCGCACGTGGTCGACATGATCAAGAACCATGAAATCGTGCTGGTGATCAACACCGTGGAAGAAAAGCGCAGCGCCATCGTCGATTCGCGGGCTATCCGCACCTCGGCCCTGGCCTCGCGCGTGACGACCTACACCACCATCGCGGGCGCGGAAGCAGCCGTCGAAGGCATCCGTCATCTGGATGAGTTGCGTGTGTACGATTTGCAAGGTCTGCACAAGACCTTGAACTAAGTGCGTTTGCAGTGGCCGCCGTTAGGCGGTACACTGCATGCTTATCAACCACAGAGTTCCGTGCAGAGCAGCGCGCGGCCTCTGTGGTTTTCACTTGGTAAGTCCGTTAACCGTGGCAAAACACGGGCAACGGCGCCGATAACTAGCAGATAGTAGAGATAACATGACCTCAGTCCCATTGACCAAATACGGCGCAGAACTCTTGAAAGAAGAGCTGCATCATTTGAAGACCAAGGAACGCCGCATCGTCATCGATGCGATCGCCGAAGCGCGTTCGCACGGAGATTTGTCGGAAAACGCCGAGTACGATGCCGCCAAGGAACGCCAGGCCTTCGTTGAAGGCCGCATCGCCGAACTCGAAGGCAAGCTGGGCGCAGCCCAAATCATCGACCCGACCGCGCTCGACGCGGAAGGTCGCGTGGTCTTTGCCTCGACGGTGAACCTGGAAGACCTGGAATCTGGCCAGAAAGTCACCTACCAGATCGTCGGCCTCGATGAAGCCGACCTGAAAATGAACAAGGTTTCCGTGACGTCCCCGATCGCCCGCGCGCTGATCGGCAAGTACGCCGGCGACGTGGTGGAAGTGCAGGCGCCGTCCGGCCCGCGCGAATACGAAATCCTGGAAGTACTGTACATCTGATGCTCGCCCGCGTGCGCCTCCTCGTTGCCACCCTGTGGGCCGGCAGCCTGTGGAGCATCGGTTTCATCGTGGCGCCGACCTTGTTCGGCACCCTGAGCGACCGCGTGTTGGCAGGCAATATCGCCGGCAGCCTGTTCCGCGTCGAGGCGTGGCTGTCCATCGCCTGTGCCTTGATACTGCTGGCCTTGCTGCAATGGGGGGCGGGCGCGCTGGAACTGAAACGTCGGCGTCTGCTGGCCGCGCTGGTGCTATCGATGCTGGTGTGTGCGCTGCTCAGTCATTTTGGCATTTCGCCGCTGATGGCCGAGCTCAAGGCGCAAGCGCCGTCGGGCATCATGGACGAAGCCATGCGCAGCCGCTTCGGCATGCTGCATGGCGTGTCGACCGTGATCTTCGCCGTGCAGAGCTTGCTGGCGGGCGTGCTGATCTGGAAACAGCAGTAATCTTGAATTGGCAGCAATAAAAAAGCGGAGCAGGGAAGATCCCGTGCTCCGCTTCTTGTTTCAAGCCCGGCCGCCTTGCGGTGACCGGGTGAACAGGCTTACTTGCTGCCCAGTGCGCTTTTCTTGGCGCTTTTCTGACGTGGCTTGGCACGCTTGATGGAACCGCCTTCGGTAACGCGCTCATTGCCCTTGATCATGACTTTCGTCACGCTCGGGCGCTTGGTGCCGCTGGCGCTGGCCTTGACGATGGTCACTTCGCGCATGCCTTTGCCGGCGCTGACCTTCTCCTTAACCACTTCTTTTTTCGGACGGTAGATTACCAGCAGTTTGCCAATATGTTGTACCGGGGCGGCGCCGAGATTGCCGCAAATCGTATCGTACATTCCGACGCGGGCTTCGCGGTCGTCGCCGAACACGCGGACTTTAATCAGGCCGTGCGAATCCAGGCCAAGGTCGATCTCTTTGAGGACAGCAGGTGTCAAGCCCGCTTCGCCAATGATGACGATAGGCTTCAGCGCGTGTGCTTCGGCGCGCAGTGCGCTGCGCTCTACGGGTGTAAGTTTTAGCATAATAATATTTAGTAATTCCCTTAAAAGCAGTATTCTACGCGAATGGCAAAGAAGAAATTAAACAAAAACTGGTTGCACGACCACATAAATGATCCTTATGTGAAGTTGGCGCAAAAAGAGGGCTACCGCGCCCGGGCAGCATACAAGCTCAAAGAAATCGATGAAGACGAGAAACTGATCAAACCTGGCCAGGTGATTGTCGACCTTGGTTGTACTCCCGGCAGCTGGGCCCAGTACACGCGGCGCAAGCTGGCCGGCAAGGATGGCGGCGGGGTCAATGGTACCCTGATTGGCCTGGATATGCTGGAAATGGAGCCGATCGCCGATTTCCACTTCATCCAGGGCGACTTCCGCGAGGCACGCGTGCTGCGCCAGCTGGAAGTGGTGTTGCAGGGACGCAAGGTCGACCTGGTCCTGTCGGACATGGCGCCCAATCTGTCTGGCATCGCCACGGCGGACGCCGCGCGGATGGAACATTTGATCGACCTGGCCATCGAATTTTCGCAATTGCATTTGAAACCCTCGGGCGTGTTGCTGGTGAAATGCTTTAAAGACATGGGTTTCAGCCAGATCGTGGAGAAATTCCGCGCCGAATTCAAGGTCGTTGTGCAGAAAAAGCCCAAGGCCAGCCGCGATAAATCGTCGGAAATCTTCCTGATGGGGCGTGGAATCAAGAATCCGCTGAAAAATGCCGTAGAAGAAGAGGATTCCACCCTTGATATTTAAGAGGGAATCCGCACATGGGAACGAGAAGTGCAGTAGTGTCTGATGGTTTAAAAGCCTAAATTGTTTATACTGCACTTTTTTGCGTGACCGCGATTTTTCGCGCGCACGGATCGGCGGGCTTTGGCACGGCCCGCTTATTGCGAGTAAAATCGTGTTTCTAGCTATTGGTAAAGAGATGCGCACTGCATCCAAGGAGTCTTCGTGAATAACATGTTTTCCAAATCTGCCATCTGGGTAGTCGTATTGCTGCTGTTGTTCATGCTGTTCAAGCAATTCGACAGTCATGGCGCCACAGGCGGCAGCAAGGCCATCGCTTATTCCGATTTGCTGGATGAAGTCAAAGCCAAGCGCGTCAAGGATGTCGTGATCGAGGGTTCGTCGATCACCGCCAAGCTGATGGACGATACCAAGGTGCGTACCACCGCCACCAGCCTCGACAAGGGCCTGATCGGCGACTTGCGCGACAATGGCGTGCATTTCGATGTGCGTCCGCCCGAGGAAGCGTCGTTCCTGCAAACTATTTTTGTTTCCTGGTTCCCCATGCTGCTGTTGATCGGCGTCTGGGTGTTCTTCATGCGTCAGATGCAAGGCGGCGGCAAGGGCGGGGCATTCTCGTTCGGCAAGTCGAAGGCACGCATGATGGATGAAGCCAGCAACACCGTTACCTTCGCCGATGTCGCCGGTTGCGACGAAGCGAAAGAAGAAGTCAACGAAGTGGTCGACTTCCTCAAGGACCCGAGCAAATTCCAGAAACTGGGCGGCCGCATTCCACGCGGCGTGCTGATGGTCGGTCCTCCGGGCACGGGTAAAACCCTGCTGGCGCGCGCCATCGCCGGCGAAGCCAAGGTGCCGTTCTTCTCGATTTCCGGTTCCGACTTTGTGGAAATGTTCGTCGGCGTGGGTGCCAGCCGCGTGCGCGACATGTTTGAAAACGCGAAAAAGCATTCGCCGTGCATCATTTTCATCGATGAGATCGATGCTGTGGGCCGTCACCGCGGCGCCGGCATGGGCGGCGGCAATGACGAGCGCGAACAGACCTTGAACCAGTTGCTGGTCGAGATGGACGGTTTTGAAGCGAACTCCGGCGTGATCGTCGTGGCCGCCACCAACCGGGCCGACGTGCTCGACAAAGCTCTGCTGCGTCCAGGCCGTTTCGACCGTCAAGTCTCGGTCGGCTTGCCCGATATTCGCGGCCGTGAACAGATCTTGAACGTGCACATGCGCAAAGTGCCTATCGGTACCGATGTGAAAGCCGATATCCTGGCCCGTGGCACCCCTGGTTTCTCGGGCGCGGATCTGGCCAACCTGGTCAACGAGGCAGCCCTGTTTGCCGCCCGCCGCAGCAAGCGCCTGGTGGAAATGGCTGATTTCGAAGATGCGAAAGACAAGATCTACATGGGTCCTGAGCGTAAATCGATGATCATCCGCGAGGAAGAGCGTCGCAATACGGCTTACCATGAGTCCGGTCACGCCGTCGTTGCCAAGCTGCTGCCGAAAGCCGATCCCGTGCATAAAGTGACGATCATGCCGCGCGGCTGGGCCCTGGGCCTGACGTGGCAGTTGCCGGAACACGACAACTTGTCCGCCTACAAGGACAAGATGCTGGAAGAAATTTCCATCCTGTTCGGCGGCCGTATCGCTGAAGAGATTTTCGTGGGGCAAATGTCCACCGGCGCATCGAACGACTTTTCGCGCGCCACTAAGCTGGCCCGTTCCATGGTGACCCGCTTCGGCATGTCCGACAGCATGGGCGTGATGGTCTACGAAGACAGCGAAAACGAAGGTTTCTTCGGTGGCGCCACCAAAACGATCTCGGAAGCGACCCAGCAAAAGGTCGATGCTGAAATCCGCAACATTCTCGACAAGCAATATGCTCTGGCGCGCACTTTGCTGGAAGGCAATCGCGACAAGGTCGAAATGATGACGAAAGCGTTGCTGGAATGGGAAACCATTGATGCAGAGCAAATCAATGACATCATGGCCGGCC
Source organism: Janthinobacterium sp. UMAB-56 (assembly GCF_900095265.1). Classification (GTDB taxonomy): domain Bacteria; phylum Pseudomonadota; class Gammaproteobacteria; order Burkholderiales; family Burkholderiaceae_D; genus Janthinobacterium. The sequence continues at coordinate 186,289 of NZ_LT607657.1, forward strand.
TGGAGCCGCGTCCACCGAAAGTCATCCCGCCACGCCGTAATGCGGGCGATAGCGGCACGGGCGGCATCTCGCCTAACGTGACGGCGCCAGCCTGATAACGGCAGCCCCTTGATTGGTGGCGTGCAAGGGTATGGCAAGAACGAGGGTAAGGAGCAATCCTTGCCCTTTTTCGTTGCCGCAGCACTTATTTCCTGACGACTAAAAAGATTCACATGCGACACTACTTGCAATTCGGCCGTTTCGGCTTCAACCTGGGGGGAGCGCAGGCGCTGGTGATGGGTATACTGAACATCACGCCCGACTCGTTTTCCGATGCGGGCCAGTACCAGCACCTGGAGTTTGCCATTTCGCGCGCCGAGCAGATGATACTTGACGGTGTCGACATCCTCGATATTGGCGGCGAATCGAGCCGCCCTGGCGCCGCGCCGCTGCCGCTGCAGGACGAGTTGCAGCGTGTCATGCCGGTGCTGTACGCCTTGCGCGATTGCGGCAAACCCCTGTCCGTCGATACCTATAAACCCGAAGTGATGCGCGAAGCCATCCTGGCGGGCGCCGACATGATCAACGACATCAACGGTTTCCGCGCGCCAGGCGCCATCGAGGCCGTGCGCGACAGCGATTGCGCGCTGTGCATCATGCACATGCAAAGCCTGCCGCAAACCATGCAGGACCAACCGCGCTACGACGACGTGGTGCGCGAAGTCATTGCCTTCCTGCGCGAACGCATCGCGACGATGACGGCGGCCGGCATCGCCCGCGAACGCCTGTGCGTCGATCCCGGTTTTGGTTTTGGCAAGACGGTGGAACAGAACTATGCCTTGCTGCGTGCCACGCGCCAGTTGCGCAGTGAGCTGGACCTGCCCGTGCTGGCCGGCCTGTCGCGCAAGTCCATGATAGGCGCCGTCACGGGACGTCCCGTCGAGCAGCGCCTGGCCGGCAGCGTTGCCGGAGCGCTTGCTGCGGTAGCGCAAGGTGCGGAAATTATTCGTGTGCATGATGTCGCTGAAACCGTCGATGCACTGAAGGTCTGGCGCATGGCGCACTGAGCCTGCAAGATTCAATATATACAACAAAAAGAGAAAGTCTATGACGCGTAAATATTTTGGCACCGACGGCATCCGCGGTCTGGTGGGTACGGCGCCGATCACCCCCGATTTCGTCATGCGTCTCGGTTATGCAGCCGGCAAGGTGCTGGCCAAGTCGCAGGTCGGCAAGGCACACCCGACGGTGCTGATCGGCAAGGACACGCGCATTTCCGGCTATATGCTGGAAGCGGCGCTGGAAGCGGGCTTGTCGGCCGCCGGCGTGGACGTGATGCTGGCCGGCCCCATGCCGACCCCGGCAATCGCCTACCTGACGCGGGCGCTGCGCCTGTCGGCGGGCGTGGTGATTTCCGCCTCGCATAATCCCTACCATGACAACGGCATCAAGTTCTTTTCCGCGCAGGGCACCAAGCTGCCCGACAGCGTGGAGCTGGAAATCGAAGCGGCGCTCGACGAGCCCATGGCTTGCGTGCCGTCGGACAAGTTGGGCCGCGCCAAGCGCCTGGACGATGCCCAGGGCCGCTACATCGAATTTTGCAAGAGCACCTTCCCGACCGAACTGGACTTGCGCGGCCTGAAGATCGTCGTCGATTGCGCGCACGGCGCCGCTTACCATATCGCGCCGCACGTCTTCCATGAATTGGGGGCGGAAGTCATTGCCATCGGCAACAAGCCCGATGGCTTCAACATCAATGCGGGCTTCGGCGCCACGGCAACCAAGGCCATGGCCGAAGCCGTCGTCGAGCATGGCGCCGACCTGGGCATCGCCCTCGATGGCGATGCCGACCGCCTGATCATGTGCGATGCCACCGGGCGTCTGTATAACGGCGACGAGCTGTTGTACGTGATGGTCAAGGACCGCCTGGCGACGGGCCCCGTGGCCGGCGCCGTGGGCACCCTGATGACCAATATGGCGCTGGAAGTGCTGTTCAAGCAGCAGGGCATCGGCTTCGCGCGCGCCAAGGTGGGCGACCGCTACGTGCTGGAAGTCATGAAGGAAAAGGGCTGGATACTGGGCGGCGAGGGTTCCGGGCATTTGCTGTGCCTGGACAGGCACACGACGGGCGACGGTATCGTCTCCGCGCTGCAAGTGTTGTCCGCGCTCAAGCGCAGCGGCCAGAGCCTGCAGCAATGCCTGGCCGACCTGGTGCTGTTCCCGCAAACCCTGATCAACCTGCGCGTGGCGCCCGGTTTTGACTGGCAGAAAAATGCCGCGATGGTGGCCGAAAAGGCGCTGGTCGAGGCCGAACTGGGCGACACGGGCCGCGTGCTGATCCGTGCATCGGGCACCGAACCGCTGATCCGCGTGATGGTCGAGGCGAAAGATAAAGAGATGGCCGAGTCGATGGCACGCCGCATCGCCGATAAAGTGACCGCGTCATAGGCAGGAGCCGATAGTTATTTCCATCTAATTCGTCTATGGCAATTGACGAAATTGGGTGGGGGCGTTATTATCTTGTCTTCGGAGTGTGGCGCAGCCCGGTAGCGCACCTGGTTTGGGACCAGGGGGTCCAAGGTTCGAATCCTTGTACTCCGACCAAAGTCATAAGCGGGCTGTCAGAAATGACAGCCCGCTTTCTATTCCGCGCAGGCATTTCCTTGCTGGCGCGCATGGATTAAAATATTGCACCTCTCCGCCCATCGTTCAACGGATAGGACAACGGTCTTCTAAACCGTGAATGGGGGTTCGATTCCCTCTGGGCGGACCAGTCCTTGCTGGTCATGCACGCGACAGCCTGTCGCCTGCCATCACTCTTCCTCTTTTACCTGCTAGCCGTGTCACGGCTGCGCAAACAGCACCACGCTGAGCAAATACAGCAGCGCCGCCGCGCACAGCAGTGTAGCTAATACCGATAGCATTTTCTTGCTGGCCAGCCGGGCCAGGCGCAGCCGTTCGCGTACGGGCAGGTGCTGGCGGATCACGCCGCGCGCGCGTGGCGGTAACGGTTGTTCATGCATGAGAGTTCCCCCTGGTCGATCGGCAGTTGATGCCGTCGAGCATAACGAGGGGAGTCTAAAGATGGTGTAAAAAGCGGCTTGCTCGCCGCAAACGCGGCGTAAAGATGTGGCAGGCCTTGAAGGCGGCAGCGGGTGCTGGTGCACTGCTGCCGCTGATGAGGCTTACTTTCCCTGGCGGCGGCGTGCCAGGAAGCCCAGCAAGCCCAAGCCGGCGAGCAGCATGGCATAAGTTTCAGGTTCCGGCACGGCGGAAATGAAGGCCCTGTAGTTGCTCAGATCCTTGGGCAGGCCTTCCACCGTGAAGGTAGTGCCGGCAGCCACGGGAGCGGCCCAGTGGAACACCAGTTCTCCCTGGCCGAAGTGGATGGCCAGATAGTCATAGGCGGCCGCGCTTGTATAGGAATTGACGCCGCCGCTCAAGCCTGCCGTGGTGCCGGCAGTGCAGCCCGAGGTGGCATTGTCGCAATACGATACTGCCGAGCCCAGGCTGGTGCCGAACACGCCGTTGATATAACCCTGGATGGCCGCAGGACTCTGCGGCACCAGGTTATCGTCATAATATTTCACCTGCAGTGCCGGCGATGGCGTATAGGTGACGGTACTGCCGGCGATGACGAAACCGCTGGCTGGCCCTACATCGATCCAGGTGGCTGCTTGCGCCGCACTTGCCAGTACGGTCATTGCGGCCAGCATGGATGCCTTGATGGCAATGCTCTTTATGCTTTTCATGAAAATCCCCTTGTGCTTGAGACAGTCGCTTCATCGTATTGGGACGCATCCCTGCATGCCGGGGAGGTCATCCCATTGCCCGTTTTCACTATTTCCTGCGCGTAGCGAGTACGCAAATGAAAGCTTACTCTTGATGTAAACTAATACAATTTAAATAATACTATTGGTTTAGTTGACAACATCGTGTGCAGCTATGTATGGCTGTGCTAGCGATGCTTAACCTGACTTCAGGCAGGGCGTGACAAGGCGCGCCAGTTTGTGCTAGCGGCGTCTCGGACTTGGGGGGAGTAGGGGGGGCTTCAGTCGCTGCTATTGCTGACGCCAAACAGGCGATCCTTAGCATTGAGCAATTTTTGCACCTTGGCGCCCATTTTCATCAGTTGCGCCATGGATTCTGGCGACAGGCGCTGCAAGTCGTCGAACCAGGTGTTGGCCAGGTCGACCAGTTCATACATTTCGCGCATGCGCTCCTGCGCATACTGGTCCACGGGTTCCGTGGCCGGCGCCAGCAGCGATTCGCGCAGTACCGTCAGCGTGGGCGCCACTTCGCGACGGCGGCGCTCGGCGGCCACCACGCGGAAGATTTGCCACACATCGCCCAGCGAAGAAAAATACTCGCGCCGGTCGCCGGGGATGCGCGATTGGCGGATCAAGCCCCAGCCTTGCAACTCTTTCAAGCCTATGCTCACGTTCGAGCGTGAAAAACTCAGGTGCTCCGCGATTTCGTCTGCGTGCAAAGGATGCTCAGAGACGAACAACAAGGCGTACACTTGCCCCACCGTGCGATTAAAGCCCCAGCGGCTGCCCATCTCGCCGAAATGGCTGACGAAGGTCAGGATCAGCGGCGTCATTTGGATATATTGAGTTTTCATAATTATCTGAATTTTTTCACGCCAAACTGGCGGGGTCAATTGATATATGTCATGTTTCGCAGTATTATACAAAAAATCGAATTTACAGAAAATTCTGAAAACTCAAGAAGTATAGAAGATGCCGACCCCGCCACTGTCCTTGCCCCGTTTTATTCTTCCCCGTGTCGCCAGCCTTGCGCAGGGTGGTGCCGCGTTGCTGTGGCTGCCGCAAGCGGCCTTGCTGGCCTGGGCCGTGCAAGCCATGCTAGCGGCTGCACCGTGGCGCTCGGCCCTGCTGCCGGCCGCCGGCGTGCTGCTGCTGGGCGTGCTGCGCGCCGGCTGCGAAGCGTGGGGTGCGCGGCGCATGTATGCGGCGGCGCGCGAGCACCTGTCTACCCTGCGCGCACAAGTGGCGCTGGCACTGGCCCGTCGTTCGCCGCTGGACCGCCAGCGCGCGCAGTCGGGCCAGGCGGCCAGCGTCATCGCCGAGCAGGCCGAAGCCATCGTGCCGTATCTGGTGCGCTACAAGCCGGCGCGCTGGAAGGTGCTCACCGTGCCGCTCGTGATCCTGGCGGTGGTGACGCCGCTGTCGTGGATTGCGGCAGTGATCCTGCTCATTGCCGCGCCGCTGATTCCCGTCTTCATGGCCCTGGTGGGCATGGGCGCGCAAGCGGCCAGTCGCGCGCAGATGGTGGAGATGGGCAGCATGAACGCCTTTCTGCTGGACCGCCTGCGCGGCCTGGCCACCTTGCGCGCGCTCGACGCCGTCGACGCCACGGCCGAACGCCTGGACGCCTCGTCGCAATCCGTGCGTCGGCGCACGATGGTGGTGCTGCGCATCGCCTTCCTCTCGTCCGCCGTGCTGGAACTGTTTTCCGCGCTGGGCGTGGCCATGGTGGCCGCGTTTATCGGTTTCTCTTTGCTGGGCAGCATCAATTTCGGCACCTGGGGCCGGGAGCTGAGCCTGGGGCAGGGCTTGTTCATCCTGCTGCTGGCACCCGCATTTTTCGAGCCCCTGCGCGAACTGGCCGCCGTCTGGCACGACAAGGCGGCCGGCGAAGCGGGCCTGGCCGGCTTGCACGACCTGGCTGCCGATGGCGTGCCCCTGCCTGGCGCCGGTGTGGCAGTTGCCGCCGTCTCCGCCGCCGCCATGGCGGTGGTGGCGCCGCCCGCCATTGACATTCATCAACTGCGTTTTGCCCACCCCGGCGAAGCGCCCGTGTTCGAGCGCTTCGACCTGGCCGTGCGCGCCGGCGAACACGTGGCCCTGCTGGGTGCCAGCGGCGCCGGCAAGACTACCTTGCTGTCCTTGCTGGCCGGCTTGCTGCCCGCCAGCGGCGGCGAGATCCGCATCGGCGGCGTGCGCCTGAACGATAGTACGGTCAATACCTTGCGCCAGCGCATGGCCTGGATGGGCCAGCGTCCGCACGTGTTTGCCGCTTCCGTCAGCCAGAACGTGACGCTGGGCCGCATGGGAGCGAACGCCGCGCACGTGACGCAGGCGCTGCACCTGGCCGACCTGGCTGCCGTGGCCCAGGCACAGCCGGCCGTCATGCTCAGCGATGGCGGGCAGGGCTTGTCGGGCGGTGAAGCCGTGCGCCTGGCGCTGGCCCGCGTGGCCCTGCATCCGTATGCGGATTTGCTGCTGGTCGATGAGCCGACGGCCCACCTGGACAGCGAAACGGCGACGCGCGTGACGGACGCCCTGCTGGCCCTGGCCAAGGGCAAGACCATGATCGTCGCCACGCACGACCCGGTGCTGGCCGGCCGGTTGCAGCGCACGGTGCATGTCGATGCGCAAGCGCAAGAGTTGAGCGCATGAAGAATTCACTGATGCGTAACCCCGTGCTGCGGCAATTGCTGCTGGCCCAACCCGGCAAGCTGATCGGGGGCGCCATGCTGGCGGCCCTGACGGTGCTGGCCGGCATGGCCTTGCTGGGCTTGTCCGGCTGGTTTATTACCGCCACGTCGATTGCCGGCCTGCACGCTTCCACCGCGATCCTGTTCGACGTGTTCGGCCCGTCGGCCGGCATCCGCCTGCTGGCCATCGGCCGCACGGGTTCGCGCTATGCGGAGCGCCTCGTCACCCACGACGCCACGTTCGCCGCGCTGGCCTGCATCCGCGTGCAACTGTTTCGCGGATGGTCGCGCCCGGAAGCGGCCAGCCGATTGCTGCGCCAGCCCGCCAAGCTGTTGTTCCGCCTGACGGCCGATATCGACGCGCTCGAATCACTGTATTTGCGCCTGCTGGTGCCCGCCTTCACGGCATTGTGCGCGGCCTTGCTGGCCGGCGTGGCGCTGGGCGTGATGCAGTGGCAGCTGGGCCTGGGCCTGGCCGCGTGGCTGCTGGCCGCCGGTGGCGGCATCAGCTGGGCGGTGGCGCGCCGCGCCCGCCGTCCCGCCATCGTGCGCTCGCGCGCCATCGAGAAATTGCGCTCCGGCACCATCGACCTGGTCGCCGGTCAGACGGACCTGGTGATGGCGGGGCGCATCGACGCCCAATGCGCGGCGCTGGGACAGATCGACCGCTCGCTGGCGCAGGCCGATTTTGCCCTGCAGCGCCTGGAGACGGTGGCCGGTGCCGCATATGGGGTGGCCGGCAGCGCACTACTTTCCGGCGTGCTGCTCGCCGTGGCCGCGCTGGTGCAGCAGCAGGCGCTGACCCTGCCGCTGGCTGCCCTGGCCTTGCTGATTGCCCTGACGGCCGTGGAGCCGTTTGCGGGATTGCGCCGTGGCGCGCTGGAAGCGGGCCGCATGCTGCTGGCGATGCGCCGGCTGGCACCGCGCCTCGATGGACAGGACGTCGTGGCGCCGCCCGTCGACGCTGCACCCGGCTTGCGCCTGGAACACGTCAGCGCCGCGCATGCGGGCAGCAATGTTGCCATTTTGCATGACGTATCGCTGCACATCGCTGACGGCGAACGGGTGGCCTTGATCGGCCCCAGCGGCGCGGGCAAGTCCACCTTGCTGGCCCTTGCCGCGCGCGAGCTGGCGCCGCTGTCGGGCGCCGTCTGCGCACCGCGCGCCTGTTTGTTCACGCAGAAGACGGAATTGTTCCAGGACAGCTTGCGCGACAACCTGCGCCTGGCCGACCCGTGCGCCAGCGATGCGCAGCTGTGGGCGGCGCTGCAATCGGCCGGCCTGGACGAAGAAGTGCGTGCCTTCGCGGACGGCTTGGGCACCATGCTGGGCGAGGGCGGCCTGGGCTTGTCGGGCGGGCAGGCACGGCGCTTGGCGCTGGCGCGCTTGTTCCTGCACGAATCGACCTTGTGGCTGCTGGACGAAGCCACCGAGGCGCTCAATGCCAGGACGGCAATCGATGTCTTGCAGCGCCTGCGTGCGCGCAGCGAAGGACGCAGCTTGCTGATCGCCACCCATTTGCGGCGCGAAGCGGCGCTGGCAGACCGGCTGGTCAGCCTGCGCGATGGCCGCATTGTGGGCGACGCGCGCCGTGGCACACCCGCTTTCGAGGCGGCCCTGGCGGGCTTGCGGGGAGATTAAGAAAGAGAACGGAGACGCAGGCGGCACCGTCTTGCCAGCAGCATGGCAGCGGTGCCAATCAAAGCGCAGCAGGTAGATGGCAAGTTTGCAATCACAGTAGGGAATCACCAAGGAAATCATATGGACTTCGATATTGTCGCTTTATCCAGACTGCAGTTCGCGCTGACAGCTCTGTACCACTTTATATTCGTTCCGCTGACGATAGGCCTGTCAGTGATCCTCGCCATCATGGAGACGGTTTACGTGATGACGAACCGCCCCATCTGGCGTGACATGACCAAGTTCTGGGGTGTCTTGTTCGGCATCAACTTCGCCATGGGCGTGGCGACGGGCATCGTCATGGAATTCCAGTTCGGCATGAACTGGAGCTATTACAGCCATTACGTGGGCGACATTTTCGGCGCGCCGCTGGCCATCGAGGGCTTGATGGCCTTCTTCCTGGAAGCGACCTTCGTCGGCCTGTTCTTCTTCGGCTGGGACAAGCTGTCGAAGCGGGGCCACCTGGTCACGACCTGGCTGGTGGCCATCGGCTCGAACTTCTCGGCCCTGTGGATACTGATCGCCAACGGCTGGATGCAAAATCCCGTCGGCGCGGCCTTTAATCCGCAGACCATGCGCATGGAAGTGACGGACTTCGGCGCCGTGCTGACGAATCCCGTGGCGCAGGCAAAATTCGTGCACACGGTGTCGGCCGGTTATACGGCCGCGGCCATTTTCGTGCTGGGTATTTCCGCCTGGTATCTGCTGAAGGGCCGCCACGTGCAGCTGGCCAAGCGCTCGATGACGGTGGCCGCCTCGTTCGGCCTGGCCGCTGCGCTGTCGGTGGTGGTGCTCGGTGACGAAAGCGGCTACCTGTCGTCCGAACACCAGAAGATGAAGCTGGCCGCCATCGAGGCCATGTGGACCACGGAGCCGGCGCCCGCCGCCTTCACGGCCATCGGCTTTCCTGACGCGAAAGCGCGCGAGACGCATTACGCCGTGCACATCCCGATGGTGATGGGCTTGATCGGCACGCGTTCGCTGTCGACGGAAATTCCCGGCATCGAGCAACTGGTCGACCGTGGCGAGCTGCTGATCAAGGATGGCATCAAGGCCTATGACGCACTGCAGACCATCCGCAGCGTGGCGCCGGGCAGCCCCGTACCGCAAGAGGCGAAGGACATCTTCGAGTCGAAAGGCCAGTCCATGGGCTATGCCTTGCTGCTGAAACGCTATGTGGACGATCCGCGCCAGGCCACGCCCGAGCAGATCCGCAAGGCGGCGCTTGACACCGTGCCGCCCGTGGCGCCATTGTTCTGGTCCTTCCGCGTGATGGTGGGCCTGGGCATGTTCTTTATCTTGCTCACCGGCACGTTCTTCATCCTGTCGACGCGCCGCACGCTCGACAAGCGCCGCTGGCTGCTGAAGCTGGCCGTGTTCGCCATTCCGCTGCCATGGGTGGCTATTGAGGCGGGCTGGATCGTGGCCGAAGTGGGCCGCCAGCCGTGGGTGATCGAAGGCGTGCTGCCAACGGCCGTGGCTGTCTCTAACCTGGGTGCGACGACCTTGCTCATCACGATTGCCGGCTTTGCCGCCATTTACACCGTGCTGTTGATCATCGAAATGAAGCTCATGCTCAAGACCATCCGCAAGGGGCCGGAAGAGACGGCGCCGGCCCCCGTGCCGGCGGCCGCAGCCATTCATACTCAACGCGCCTAAGGAGGGCCAGACCATGATTTTGCATGAAATGATTTCTTACGAAACACTGCGCCTGATCTGGTGGCTGCTGATCGGCATCTTGCTGGTGGGCTTTGCCATCACGGACGGCTTCGACCTGGGCACGGGCATCTTGCTGCCGTTCGCCGGCAAGACGGACCTGGAACGCAGGGTCATCATCAACAGTATCGGTCCCGTGTGGGAAGGCAACCAGGTATGGCTGATCCTTGGCGGCGGCGCCATCTTTGCCGCCTGGCCGCAACTGTATGCCGTCTCGTTCTCGGGCTTTTACCTGGCCATGTTCGTCATCCTGGTGGCGCTGATCGTGCGTCCCGTGGCATTCAAGTTCCGCAGCAAGCGCGAAGACCCGCGCTGGCGCGCCCGCTGGGACGCGGCCCTGTTCGTGGGCGGCTTCGTGCCGGCCCTGATCTGCGGCGTGGCGATTGGCAACGTGCTGCAAGGCGTGCCGTTCCGTTTCTCGTCGGACATGCACATCTTCTATGACGGCAGCTTCTTCGCGCTGCTCAACCCGTTCGCGCTGCTGTGCGGCCTCGTCTCGGTCGCCATGCTGGTGATGCACGGCGCCACCTGGCTGCAAGTGAAGACGGACGGCGCCGTGGCAGAACGTTCGCGCCGCTACGGCAGCATGGCGGCGATTGCGACAGTCGTGCTGTATGCGCTGGCCGGCGTGGCACTGTGGCTGTGGATCGATGGCTACCGCGTTACCAGCGCCCTCGTCATCGATGGGCCATCGAACCCCATGCTGAAAACGGCAGAAGTGCATGTGGGCGCCTGGTTCCTTAATTTTTCCGCCCATCCGTGGACGTGGATCGCCCCTGCGGTCGGCTTGCTGGGCCCCTTGCTGGCCTTCGCCTTGCTGCGCGCGCGCCGTGAAGTGCCTGCCTTGCTGGCCAGCGCGGCCAGCATCGCCGGCATCATCCTCAGCGTGGGTGCAGCCATGTTCCCGTTCATCCTGCCTTCGTCGATCGATCCGCGCGCCAGCCTGACGGTGTGGGATTCCTCGTCCAGCCACATGACCCTGTTCATCATGCTGGTCGTCACGGCCGTCTTCATTCCCCTCATCGTGGCCTACACGACGTGGGTCTATAAAGTGCTGTGGGGCAAGGTTGACGGCAAGGCCATTGCAGACGATAGCGGTCACGCTTACTAAGTTTACGAAAGGAAATAATCATGTGGTATTTCGCCTGGATACTGGGTCTTCCGCTGGCGGCGACCTTCGCCGTGCTCAATGCAATGTGGTATGAAGTCGCCGATGGCGACACGACG
>NZ_LT607657.1:197443-226826 GCF_900095265.1 Janthinobacterium sp. UMAB-56
TTACTTTTTGAAGCTTTCAGCCTGGCACATCGCGCAGCGCCTGACGAAGGGGTGGGGGCGCCGTCTGCTACACTGCATTCCCCTTTTATCGACGGACCACCATGACTTCCAACTCCCTGCCATATCGCGCCACCGCCTTTGACGCCTGTGCCTGGCTGACGCAACAGACGGGCACGCCGTGGACCCTGGCGCGTCTGCTGGAGGAGGGCGGCTTGCCATACGTCTGGCTCGATTACAGCGCGGCGTGGAGCGAGCTGTTCCATGATGGCGTGACGCGCTATGCGGCGCCCGTCGTGTTCATCGGCGACAAGCAGCACCTGGCGTCGGGCGCCGGGGATGTCTGGCTGCGTTTTACGCGCGACTCAGGCAACATCGCTATCGAACTGAAGGCGCCGGGACTGCGCGTGCCGTTGGATGGCTTGCATTTCCAGGAGCGCGATCTGTTGCGCCTGCTCAAGGAGTTGCAGCACCCGCAGCCGGCCGAAGCGGAAGCAGAAAAGGCGCCGGTGGTCTTGCCCAGCGCCCTGAAGGGGCTGGGGCGCGAGCAGATTTTGATCGCCTTTGCCGGCGTGGGCAAGGTCGATCTGGACCAGGGGCTGGCCAGCGGCGTGGGCATCTTTGGCGACGATGGGGCGCGCGTGCGCAAGAATTCGAGGGGCGGCAAGAACAGCCACCTGTGGCATCCGGTGACGTTGGCGTTCGGCTTGCACGATGTGCACCGCGTGCCGATGGCGCACCTGAAAAAGGCCTTCGCCACGCAGCCCTTGCTGCGCGAGTGGAAGGCGGACTGGCTGGAGTCGCTGCGCCTGCTGGGCGAGTAAGCTTACAGCTCGATGGGTGCGACCTCGGTGCCGATGTCGGGCGCCGCGTAATGCATGCTGAAATACACGAAAGCGGCGATATTGATGGCGACCGTGATCCAGAACACGATGCGGAACGAACGCTTGCTGGACTTGTGGCGCAGCCATTGCTGCGCCAGCACGGCGCCCGGCCAGCCGCATAGCAGTCCCAGCAACAGCAGGGTGCGTTCCGAGGTGCGCCAGCGTCCCTGTTTTGCGGCCGACTTGTCGATCGCATAGGCAAGGAAGCAGCTCAGGCTCAGCACGCCATACGCGAGGGCGATCAAGGCAGGGATGTGGAAAAAGAATGTGGCCAGTAAATACAAAACGACAAAGAAGGCGATGACAAGGTAGGGCATAGGATGTGTTGGCGTGAGCGGAGGGCGTGAGTATCCCACACGATGAACGATGTTGCTGCCTAAAACAAACAGCCTTGCGCCGTATCGATGTGCACGGCGCGGCGGCGGGCGTGGCCCGTCTTCAGCGCTTCGCGGTCGCTGGACAAGGCGATGCCTTCCAGCGCCAACAGGGTTTCTTTGGCCTGCAGGCCGCCCGCAAAGCCCGTCAACTCGCCCGTGGCGCCGATGACCCTGTGGCAGGGGGCGATGATGGAAATGGGATTCTTGCCGTTGGCGGCGCCCACGGCGCGCACGGCGGCGGGGCGGCCGATCTGGCGCGCGATCTCGCCATAGCTGCGCGTCTGGCCATACGGTATCGTCAGTAGCGCGCGCCACACTTCTTGCTGGAATGGCGTGCCGGCAAAATCGAGCGGCACGTCGAATTGCTGGCGCGTGCCGGCAAAATACTCGCGCAACTGGCGCGCCGCGTCCTGCAGCACGGCGCAACCGTCATCGACGCGCATCGCGCCCAGGCGCACGCGGTTGGGCTTGTCGTTTTCCCACAGGATCGCGGCCAGGGCCGCGCCACGCGCCACCAGGGTCAGCTCTCCCACGGGCGAGGGCACCACGATGCAGTCGTATTCCATGTTTCTTCCTTGATCCGAGAGCGCCAGTGTAGCAGGCTGGCGGCAGCGCGCCTGTCGCGTGTAAGATTGCCTTTTTCGCGACGGAGAATTTGCCTTGACGACGATTCCAAGCTACGACGCCATCCGCGCCATTGCCGAGCGCCTGGTGCTGGAACACTATCCCACGGCCGTGGTGGCCATCATCGGCGGCTCCTTCGCCACGGGCCGGCAGACGCCCAGTTCCGATATCGATTTGCTGCTGCTGTTCGACCACGTCGATTGCGCCTGGCGCTCGACCATCGTGGCCGAAGGGCGCACGGTGGAACTGTTCGGCCACGACGTGGCCACGTTCACCTACTTTTGCAAGGAGGTCGATGCGCCCGGCGGCACGGCGCCGCTGGCGAGGATGGTGCTGGAAGGCGAAAACATCGCCGCACCAGGACAGCAGCACGCGCAGCTGCTGGCGCTGGCGCAAGCCATCGACGGGCGAGGGCCACCCGTGCTCGAGGTGGACAACCTGCAGCGCCGTCGCTACGCCATCACCACCGCGCTGGAAGACCTGCTCGACAGCCGCCACCCTGGCGAGGCGCTGGCCGTCGCCTGCCAGCTGTATCCAGCGCTGGCCGACCTGCACTTGCGTGCGGCGGGCGAATGGAGCGGCGAGGGCAAGCATCTGTTCCGCCGCCTGCAGGCCGTCGACGCCTATGTTGCCGGGCAACTCGATGCTGCACTGCGGCTGGTCGCCAGCGACTTCCGGCCGGCCAGCGCGCCTTCGAGCAGGTCGCTGCCGCCGTGCTGGCGCCCGTGGGCGGCCCCTTGCTGGAAGGATTTACCCTGCCGGCGCCGGCCCACTGGCGCGTTTAAAACGTCGTGCGCACGGCCAGGCTGACGCTGCGCGGTTCGCCCCAGAACACGCTGTCGTAGAAGCCTATGGTGCGGTAGTACTTTTTATCGAGCAAGTTATTCACGTTCAGCTGCACGCTGGCGTGGCCGTTGATGGCATAGCTGGCCATGGCGTTGACCAGTGCATAGCCCGCTTGCGGGATATTCGTCATCTCGCCCGATGGCGGGCGGCCGTACCACGATTCGCTGTAGGTGGCGTTTTGCGCCGTCATGCTGGCGCCCGCTTTCAGCCCTGCCAGGCGGCCGTCGAAGCGGTAGCTGGTGGCCAGGCGCAGCAAATGGCGCGGCTGCGTGGTGGCGGCGCGGCGGCCATCGGCCTCGGCCGCGTGCAGATAGGTATATCCGCCGCTCGCTTCCCAGCCGGGCGATAGCTGGCCGGAAAGGTCGAACTCGACGCCCTTGGCCGTCACGCCGGCGCCATTGGCCACCATGGCCTGGCCGCCGTCGGGCAGCAAAAAGCCGGGCGGTACCGTGCGGTCCAGTTCGGCCATGTTCTTTTTTTTCGTATGGAACAGGGCGGCCGAGGCGTTCAGCTTGCCGTCATAAAATTCGCCCTTGACGCCCAGTTCCGCATTGTCGCCCGTTTCCGGCGCCAGGAACTGGTTGTTGCGGTCCTTGCTCGATTGCGGGTTGAACAGCTGCGTGAAGCTGGCGTAGGCCGAATAATGCTTGTTGATATCGAACACGGCGCCCACATACGGCGTGACTTCATTGCGCGTTTCCACCAAGTCGCCGCTGCCCGTGTACGCGCCACGCATATCGTAGCTGCGTGTGTCCGTGCGGTAAGTACTGCTGCGCGCGCCGACGATCACGTGCAGCGGGTCGGCCAGGCTCAATCGCGTGGCCACGTAGCCGCCTGCCAGGCGCGTGACGGTTTGCGTATGCGAGCCATCCGGGTGGAACACGGGGCGGGGAATGTTGCCTGTCCAGCTGCGGTAATCGGGGACGACGTTCGGGTAGTTGATTTCCGCTTTGCCGCCCAGCGAGCGGGCGCTCTGGTTGCCGCCGTTCCAGCCGACGATGGCCGTGTGCTGGCGCCCCAGCAAGGTGAACGGGCCGCTGGCGTAGACGTCAAAGTTGTCGCCCGTGCTCTTGCCCGCGCCCCAGGCGCCCGTCCACAGGCGCATGCCGGCGCCCGTGGACGGGTCCGGGTAGCCCGCGCCCGCGTAGGCGACGGTGGTGCGGTTCGTGCTTTCCGTGCGCGCATAGCCCAGGTGCATGTTCCAGTTGCCGGGCAGGCGTTGGTCCAGCGAGGTGAATATCGTGTGCTGCTTGTTGGCCCAGGTGCTCCATGGCGTCGTGAGGCTGGTGTTGCGTGGCAAGTTCGCCAGGCTGCCATCCGCATT
Source organism: Janthinobacterium sp. UMAB-56 (assembly GCF_900095265.1). Lineage (GTDB taxonomy): Bacteria > Pseudomonadota > Gammaproteobacteria > Burkholderiales > Burkholderiaceae_D > Janthinobacterium. Next base: position 201,496 of record NZ_LT607657.1, read on the forward strand.
CCAGTAGGGTACGGCGCCCCAGGTGGCGCCTGTCGGCGTGTTGTCCTGGAAGTCGACGCCGGCCGTCAGCAGGGTGCCGGGGCGCAAGTCCGCCTCAAGGATGACCATGCCGACTGTCTTGCGCTCGTGATACATGTCCAGATAGGAATCGCGTTTTTGCCAAGCCAGGGCCGTGCGTGCGCGCACGCTGCCCTCCGCGTTCAGCGGCGTGGAGAGGTCGGCCTCGAAGCGCTGGTCATCCCAGCGGCCCATGATCAGGCCTGCGCTGGCCTGGAAAGTTTTCGCGGGACGCTTGCGTATCATGTTGATGGTGGCCGAGGGGTCACCCGTGCCGCCCATCAGGCCGGTGGCGCCGCGTACGACCTCGATGCGGTCGTACAGTATCGTGTCTTGCAATGGCGCATTGCCGCCGCGCGCCATGCCGTCGATCTGGAGATTGTTGATGCCAAAGCCGCGCGCATAAAACCGCGTGCGCTCGGTGTCGTTCTGGCCCACCTGGATGCCCGTCGTCTGGGCCAGCGCCTGGTCCAGGCGCACGGCGCCCAGGTCGTCGAGCAACTGGCGCGTGATGACGCTGACCGATTGCGGCGTTTCACGCAGCGACAGGTCCATGCGTGTGGCGCTGCGCGTTTCGCCTGCCGTGTACGATTGCGTGCCTTCCGTGGTGGCTATCGCCTGGCCTGTCACGGTGACGGCCGGCATGGTGACGTCGGCCGCAGCGGCGTCGGCGGCCTGTGCCGGCAAGGCTACCCCGGCGGCAAGGCTGAGCAGAGTGACGTGTAATAAACGGGGGAGTAGGCGCAAGGCGGGCAGGCGCGAAGTAGAGAAGAGGGTGGTCGATTGCATTATTTTCCTGGAGTATTTTTAGTCGTGTGTATTCCTATCTCTTCTGGCGAGTGGCGCAGTAGCTGGGGGGATGGCGTGACGCTGGCCCGGGATCTGGCTCGGATAGCAGTTCCACCCGCGCAGGGCAGTGGAAAGGTCGTGCATGATGCCTGTCATTTTTGTGAATAGGAATCATTATCAATATAAGTGATGTTTGCCAATTAATCAAGTGCGCGCACCAAAAGAGTGCAGCAGGCCCGACGCGGCGTACAGGCTGACCTTCTGCGATAATGCAGGGGCTGATAAAATATTTTCCTCATTGAAAGAAATGCATGCGTACATGGATCGCTTGTGCCGGATGGTTGTGTGTCGTATCGCTGGGCCAGGCCCAGGAACACGCGCCGCCGCCGGCTGTTCCCGCGCCGCTGCAGAGCGCCAGCGTGCCGCCCGCCGACCATGCCGTGCCGCCGCCCGCAGCGCCTGCCATGCCTGCGGAGGACGCCTTGCCATCGCAAACGGTGAGGATTACCGCCAGCAGCGACGCCAAGGCGCCACACGTGCGCTTCACGGCCTACCGAGAAAGTTATCTGACGGCCAGGAAAGTGTGGCAAGTGTCGAGCGGCAGCGTGGTCATGGCCCTGCGCCTGATTCCGGCCAAGCTGAGCGCCACCATCGATGACGTGCGCGTGGCCTTGCAAGGCAATGGCGCCCCCGTGCCGATCAAGGTGTCCGACGGTGGCGTGTTTGTCGTGCCGCTCAACGAGGACATTGCCGCGCAAGATGGCAGCTTCCTGGTGAACAAGGGCAGGGGCGAACTGACGGCCAGTATCGTGCTCCAGCCGTCTGTGGCGCGCGATGCCTGGAACGTCACGCGCGTGGGGCAAGTCTTGCGCGATGCGCGGCGCGCCGTGCGGGCCATCACGCCGTGGTACAAGCGGCCGTTCGCCAACGACGTGCAATCGCTGGCCTTTTGCGCTACCGAGCGGGGCAGCGCCTTGCATTTGATGGATGGCGAGCAACTGATCGCCACCTTGCCCATGGACGAGGCGGCCGTCAACGACATCAACCAGCCCGTGTTTTGCAAGATTTTTGACGGCGAAGACAAATACCCTGGGCACTACCGCGTGGTTTTGCCCGAGCAGGCCACGGTGCTGCTGCTGTAGCGGCTAGTTCGGTTGGCGCTGCACCAGCTCCAGCGCCGCCGCCAGGGCCAGGTCCATGGTGGCCTGGTGGAAAATCAGCCATTGCGGCAACAGCGACAGCGCATGGCGCCCCTGTTCCAGGTCGCCTTCATCGACGGCGGCCCAGGCATGGTGCAAGCCGCTGAGCACGCGCGCATGCTGTTCGCGGTGGTTGGCCAGCGAGGGAAAGGCGATTTGCTCCATCAAATCCTCTTCTTCGCGGAAATCGCGTTCGACGGCCGCAATCAGCTCGCGAAACGCCACGCTGAAATGCTGGTCGCTCAACTGTCCCAGCCGCGCCAGCTCCTGAAACAGCGCCTCATGCGCCTCGTCGATGGCGGGAACACCCAGCGCCATTTCCTCTTTCCAATGCGATTTACCCATGCAGATGCTCCCCGTTAAGTCCGTCACGATGCGAAGCGGACTGTTCCAGTTTGGACGTAGCGAAGAGGGAAATCCATGATCTGGATCAAAAGTGTGGTGAAGAGGGGGAGAGGAAAGCAAGGCAAAAACAAATGGCGCACGGACCAACTTTCCCGCCCGCAATAACGCGGCGTTTGACGGTGCATGCCATCAATGGCGTTTTCTCAGCCACGCGTATTATTGCTTCGGCCAATGGCTCCACATGGCTTGCGCATCGACATTCGGCACCTGCAGTAGCTGCCCGGCCGACGTCTGCATCGTATCCCTCAGCACGAGGGGGGCGAGCAGCAAGGCCGACAGGGCAAGGCAGGCCAGCACTTTGAGCGTCAACATGGTCGTCTCCTGATGAGCCGGTGGCGGCGCGGGGATACGGCGCCTGCCGGTCACTTCCTTTTGTACCACCATGCTTGCAGTTTAGTTCATCTGATCGTAACTTCAACTAATTGCTGTGATGCACTGCACCAGTGAGCCAGTGCGCCTGTTGCCAGGGTCTTATTTTGCCTTGCGGCTGCGCCGTGGCTTGCCTGTTGGCGGCAGCAAGGAATCGAACCACACTTGCGTCAACTGCCGCGTATTTTTTGCCGCTTCGCGCTTGACGGCGGCCGTGGCGTGGCCGCGCGCCGTGTTGGCGATGCGGTTGGCGGCGCTCAGGTACATGCTCATCCAGGGGTTTTTCATGGTTAGCCTCGCAGACAGTGGGTGGGGCGGCGGGTATGTCACATCCTGCCGCGATGTCCCTACTCTAGTCCGATGGCTGGCGTTGACTGTGCGTCCGCCCACATAGCCGTGCGGCGGCTGGGGCGGACTGGGACAGATCAATATACGTCGCGGCGGTAGCGTCCGGCCGCCAGCAGCGCGTCGAGGCCTTCCTGGCCCAGCACTTCCTGTAGTACCGCGTCGATGCCTGCCGCCATGCCTTGCAGGCTGCCGCACACGTAGACGATGGCGCCTTGCGCCAGCCAGTCGCGCAGCTCGCCGGCGCTGGCGCGCAGGCGGTCCTGCACGTACTGCCGTGTTGTACCATCGCGCGAAAAGACGCGGTCCAGGCGCGCCAGGTGGCCAGCATCGAGCCAGCCTTGCAACTCTGCTCCGCAGACGCTGTCAAAAGCTTGCTGTCGCTCGCCGAACAGCAGCCAGTTGCGCGCCAATCCCGCCCGCTGGCGCGCGCGCAGGTGGGCACGCAGGCCGGCCAGGCCGGAACCGTTGCCGATATAAATGCAAGGCACGTTCACCAGGGCGGGGGCAAAGGCGGGATTGGCTTGCAGGCGCACACGTATGCCGGAGCCCAGCGGCGCGAAGCGCGTGAGCCAGCCGGAACAGATGCCATGGCCCTGGTTCGCGTCGCCCGCATGGCGTTCCTGGCGCACCAGCAATTGCAGTTCGCCATCGGCGGGCAGCGATGCGAGCGAATAGCTGCGCGGCGCGTGCCGGGCCTTGCCTGCATCGCCCTCGCTGCCATCTGCATTGCACCCGATGATTTCGGCCAGCGCGCCCGCTTCCCAGGTGGCGCCGGCCGGGCCCGTCAAGGTGATTTCATGCAGTTCGCCGCCCAGGCTGCCCGGGTTCAGCAGTACGCGCCGCGTCAGACGCCACTCCTGGTACGATGCTTCTTCCTGTACGCCGATGGCGTCGATGGCGCTGCCGCTGCAGCGGGCCAGCGCTTGCGACCAGGCAGCCAGGGCGGCGGGGTCATGCTTGTCCACCTCGATCAGGGGGAACAAGGGTGTGGCGCCCAGCGCTTGTAGTTGTTGCCCCAGCGCATGGCCAAAGCCGCAGTAGGCGCTGTAATGGCGGTCGCCCAGGGCCAGCATGCCGAATTCCAGGCCGGCCAGCGGCATGCCCGCTGTTGTTTGCAGCAGGCGCGCGAAGCGGCGCGTGCCATCCGGCGCCTCGCCTTCGCCAAAGGTGCTGGCGACGATCAGGGCACGTTCGTACTGGCGCAATCGGGCGGGATCAAAGCGGTCCAGCGACTGCACGTCGACGGCCACGCCCGCCTGTTGCAGGGCGCGCGCACTTTCCAGGGCCAGGCGCTCGGCCTGTCCCGACTGGCTGGCGTAGGCCACCAGGGTCGGCAAGCCGAGATTGTGCTGGCCCGGCGCGCCGGCGCCCAGCATGGCGCGCTGCGCCTGCACGGCCCGCTTTGCCTTGCGGCGGCCCAGGTACAGCATCCAGCCCGTGATGGCGAACAGGGGCAGGCCCAGGCTGGCCAGAGTGACGATGATGCGACCGGGCAAGCCAAAATACGTGCCCATATGCAGCGGATAAATGATGTTGACGAGGCGCGTGCCCAGCGCTTGCCGGCTGTATGGTGCGTTTTCCGTGACCGTGCCGTCGGCCGGCGCAATGCCCATGCGGCTGCGCGCCCGCTCGTGCGGCGCGTCGCTGGCCAGCCAGGTGAATTGCACGGCTTCGCCAGGGCGCGCGGGCAGGCGCACCGTTGCCAGAGTCCAGCCGGGAGCGTGTTGCTGGAAGCTGCTCCAGGCCAGGCTGAGGTCGACGGCGGGCGCCTTCTCCTTGGCCTGGCCTGGCTGACGCTGCGCCTGCGCCATCCTTGGCGGCTTGCCCGCCCAGGCGTCGATATGGTCGCGTACCACGTCATAGCTCCAGTAAATCCCCGTCAGGGTCAGCGCCACGTAGACCACCAGGCACCAGGTGCCGGCCACGGCATGCAGATTCCACAAAAAAGAACGGCCTTTCAGGGCCGGATCAAAGCGCAGCCAGGTGCGCCAGTCCAGCGGGCGGCGGGGCCAGCGCAGATACAGGCCCGACAATGCCAGGCCCAGCAGGCACAGGGCCAGCGCGCCTGCCACTTGCCTGCCCGGATCGCGCGGCAGCAACAGCCAGCGGTGCAAAGACTCCGTCCATTCAAAAAAATCCGCCCCCGCCAGCGCCGGCTGGGTCGCGCCCGTATACGGGTGCATATAAATGGACTCGCCGCGCCGCTGGCCATTCTTCGGCGCGAAGAATAAACGGGGCGCCGCGCCCGCCTGCGCCTGCACGGTGATGGACGCCACGCGCTGGCCGTGTTCGGCTGCGGCAATATTGCTCAGTTGGGCCGGTGTCAGCGGCGCGCGCGTTTCCACGGACACCTGCCGTACGCCGGGGTTCATGAGATCGAGCAATTCCTCCTTGAAGGCCAGGGTGGCGCCGCTCAGGCCGATGATCACCAGCACCGTGCCCGCCGTGATGCCGATGAACCAGTGCAGTTGAAACCAGACCTGCTTCCAGGTCCAGTGCCAGCGCCTTTGTGGCAGAGCGGGGGCAAGCTGGCGCGTGTCTGGCGCAGCATCCGCGCTGGCGCGCAGCTGGGCTGGTGGAAGGGTGGAGGTCGTCATGGCGGCTTTCGATGGCGCTGCCACGCTGGGTGTCAGGCATGGCAGGGAAGAAGGAAGGCTGACATATTAACGCAAACGAGAATCATTCGCAAATGATGGTGCGAGTTTTCGTGAGGCGGGGGCCATCCGCGTTTGCCTGATTGGCCGGCAGAGGCGCTACAATAGGAATACTCTTCACTAGTTCCCATTGCTGCCATGACCACTTCCACACCGAATCTCGTCGTCACTCCGTCCGCCCACCCCTTGTCCGACGCCGAGCGCGCCGCGCGCATGGTCAATCCCGCCTTTGGCCGCATCTTCACCGACCACATGGTGGTGATTCCTTACCGCGACGGCAAGTGGCAGCAGGGGGAACTGAAGGCTTACGGCCCTTTGATGCTGGACCCGTCCGCTTCATCCCTGCACTACGGCCAGGCCATCTTCGAAGGCTATAAAGCGTTTGCCCAGCCCGATGGCAGCATCAAGACTTTCCGTCCAGAACAAAATGCCGAGCGCTTCAACCGCAGCGCCGCGCGCCTGGCCATGCCGGCCATCCCCGTCGAACTGTTCCTGGAAGCGGGCGACGCACTGATTGCGCAAGACCGCAACTGGGTGCCGAAGAACACGGGCGAGAGCCTGTACATGCGTCCGCTGATGATCGCCACCGATCCCTACCTGGGCGTGCGTCCGTCGGAAGAATACCTGTTCGTGCTGTTCGCCTCGCCAGCCGGCGCCTACTTCCCGAAAGGCGTGAAGCCCGTCACCGTGTGGATCAGCGAAGACTACGTGCGCGCCGCGCCGGGCGGCACCGGTGAAGCCAAGTGCGCAGGCAACTACGCGGCCAGCCTGATGGCCCAGTCGCAAGCGCAGGAAAAGGGCTGCGACCAGGTCGTGTGGCTCGATGCCGTGCACCGTGAATTCATCGAGGAAATGGGCGGCATGAATTTGTTCTTCGTCTATAAAGAGGGCGAGAAAGTCACCGTCGTGACGCCTGAACTGACCGGCACCTTGTTGCCAGGCATTACCCGCCGCAGCCTGCTGGAAATGGCGAAAGATCTCGGCTATGCGACGCAAGAGCGTAAGTTGTCCGTCCAGCAATGGCGTGATGACATCGCCTCGGGCCGCATGACCGAAGTGTTCGCCTGCGGCACGGCCGCCGTCATCACCCCGGTGGGCGTGGCCAAGGCCAACGGCTTTGAAATGACCATCAACAACAATGAAAATGGCGCCGTTACCCTGGCCCTGCGCGAAGCCCTGCTGGGCTTGCAGCATGGTACGGCACCGGATACCCATCACTGGATGCACAAGGTCTGCTAATCAGCTTGTCTGACTGATACATCGCCGGCACCGTGTTGCCGGCGTTTTTATATCTTGAAAGGGAAACCCGATGCAATTGCGAACTGTTTTGCCGGCGCTGTGCGCCGTTTTCCTCAGCCTGTCGGCCGGCGCCGTCCATGCAGCCGACGCCACGTGCGCCATTCCCCGCAATGTCAGCTACGTCGATTACGACGTCAAGCCGTCGGACGAGAAAAACACTTGCTACAAGCAAAGCACCAACGTGCCCACCGATTACTTCATGCTGGCGCTGTCGTGGTCGCCAGGTTTCTGCGACAGCCAGCGCCGCCGTGGCGAAGTGTCGAAAAAGGCCGCCTTCCAGTGCGCCGAGAGTAATCACTTTGGCTGGATCGTGCATGGCCTGTGGGCGCAGTCGAATAACCCGGCCAGCTGCGACGACATTTCCGTGACGCCGCCGCGCAAGACGGACTTGCACCCGCGCTATTGCAAGGGCAATTTACCGAAACTGGCAGCGTCGGACATCCTGCCCTATATGTGCATGCAGCCGGGTGAAGCCTTGCTGCAGGGCGAATGGGAAAAGCATGGCGCCTGCGATTTCGACACGGCCAGGCAGTATTTCGAGAAGGAACGCGAACTGTTCCAGGCCCTGAAATTGCCGGACAGCACCATGCCAAAGAACGAGCTGTTCCAGTGGATGAAGCAGCACAACCCGCAGCTGAAGGGCCGCTGGCTCGGCTATGAAAAGCACTCGGGCGAGTTGCGCATCTGTTATTCGAAAGCGTTTAAAGTTATCGACTGCCAGAAGTAAGCCTGCCTGTCCTGCAGGTTTCCATCATACATGCTAGTGTATTGCCCGGATCAGCAAGATGAACAGGTAGTGATTTTATGCAGCAGTTTATGCAGCGGCAAACGCAACCCGTCATGGTGGGCGAGGACGGCTTGCCGCCCGGCGCCCGTTTATGGGCCATGCTGGCGCTGGCCATCGGCGTGGGCATGGCCTCGCTCGATACGGCGATCGCCAACACGGCCTTGCCGGCCATCGCCAGCGAGCTGCGCACGACGCCGGCCGCCTCCGTCTGGATCGTCAATGTGTACCAGCTAGCCATGGTAGCGACCTTGCTGCCATTTTCCGCCCTCGGTGAAATCGCCGGCTACCGGCGGGTATTTATCTCCGGCATGTTTTTATTTACTCTGGCATCGCTCGCCTGTGCGCTGGCCTGGTCCCTGCCGTCGCTGGTCGTGGCGCGCTTGTTCCAAGGCGTCGGCGCCAGCGCCATGATGAGCGTCAATACGGCGCTGCTGCGCGCCCTGTACCCCAAACACTTGCTGGGACGGGCCTTCGGCAACAATGCGCTGGTCGTGGCCGTGGCGTTCGCCATCGGCCCCACGGCGGCGTCGCTGATCCTGGCGACGGCCTCGTGGCCATGGCTGTTCGCCATCAATGTGCCGCTGGGCGTGATCGGCTTTTTCCTCGCCAGCCGGATGCTGCCGGCCACCAGGCTGTCGGGGCACACGCTTGATGCGCGCACGGCGCTGTATAACGTGGGCGCCTTCGGCTTGCTCATCTTGCTGTTCGGCGACGCGGCCCATCATGCATCCTGGTCGACCCTGCTGCCGGAACTGCTGGCCGTGGCCGTGTTCTTTGTCTTGCTGCTACGCCGCCAGGCGGGGCACGCGGCGCCCATGCTGCCCATCGACCTGTTTCGCCGCCCCCTGTTTTTGCTGTCCTCGCTGACGGCCATTTGCACGTTTGCCGCGCAAGGCCTGGCCTTCGTCTCGCTGCCCTTCTATTTTGAAATGACGCTGGGCCGTTCGCCCGTCGAGACGGGTTTTTTGATGACGCCGTGGGCCGTGCTGGTGGCCGTGATGGCACCCGTGGCCGGGCGTTTGAGCGACCGTCATTCCCCGGCCGTGCTGGGCGGCATCGGCCTGGCGGCGCTGGCCGGCGGCTTGCTGACCTTGATCTGGATACCGGCCCACCCGAGTGCCTTCGATATCGGCTGGCGCATGGCCTTGTGCGGCATCGGTTTCGGCTTTTTCCAGGCGCCCAATTTGAAAGCCATCATGGGCAGCGCGCCACCCGAGCGTGCCGGTGGCGCCAGCGGCGTGGTGGCCACTTCGCGCCTGATCGGCCAGGCCACGGGCGCCGCGCTGGTCGCGTATTGTTTTACGGTGTCCGCCAGCCAAGGCACGACCTATGCGCTGTGCCTTGCGGCAGGGTTCGCCGCCGTGGCCAGCATCGCCAGCTTGTCGCGCCTGGTAGTGGCGCAGCCGGCGTGGTTGACTGGCAAGCGCGACTGATCCATCACAACGTCAGCACCATGCTCAGACGTCGATGGCCTTGTCCGACTGCATGCGCTTGCGCAATTCGAACTTCTGGATCTTGCCTGTCGAGGTGCGGGGCAGGGGGCCGAAATAGATCGCTTTCGGCACCTTGAAGCCGGCCAGGTTGTTCTTGCAGAAAGCCATCAGCTCTTCCGCCGTCACGGTGGCCCCTTCGCGCAGTTCCACGAAGGCGCACGGCGTTTCGCCCCATTTTTCATCGGGCTGGGCGATGACGGCGGCGGCCAGCACTTGCGGGTGATGGTATAGGGCATCTTCCACTTCTACGCTGGAGATGTTTTCCCCGCCGGAAATGATGATGTCCTTGCTGCGGTCCTTCAGCTTGATATAGCCGTCCGGATACATGACGCCGAGGTCGCCCGTGTGGAACCAGCCACCGGCAAACGCTTCCTGCGTCGCCCTTTCATTCTTCAGATAACCCTTCATGCAGATGTTGCCACGGAACATGATCTCGCCTATCTGTTCGCCGTCGGCCGCCACCGGCTGCATGGTTTCCGGGTCGATCACGGCGACGGCGCTTTGCAAGTGGTAGCGCACCCCCTGGCGCGATTTCAACACGGCCCGCTCTTCCTGCGACAGGGCCGCCCAGTCATCCTGTTCGGCGCAGATGGCGGCCGGGCCATACACTTCCGTCAAGCCATACGAGTGGATCAAATCGAAACCCATGGCTTCGATCTTCGCCACCATGGCGGCAGGCGGCGGTGCGCCAGCGACCATGCCGCGCACGGTCCAGCTGATGCCATCGCGCCAGTTGGCGGGCGCGTTGGCCAGGGCCGCGTGCACGATGGGCGCCGCGCAATAATGGGTGATGCGCAAGTCGCGCATCAGGTCGAACGCGAGCTTGGGCTCGAACTTGCGCAGGCACACGTTGACGCCGGCGCGCGCGGCGATGGTCCACGGGAAGCACCAGCCGTTGCAGTGGAACATCGGTAATGTCCACAAATACACGGCATGCTTGGGCATGTCCCATTCCAGGATGTTCGACAGGGCATTGAGGGCGGCGCCGCGGTGGTGGTAGACCACGCCTTTCGGGTCGCCCGTGGTGCCGGACGTGTAGTTGAGGGCGATGGCATCCCACTCGTCCGCTGGCGGCTGCCAGTCGTAATCGGGGTCGCCGCTGGCCAGCAAGCTTTCGTAGTCGAGGTCGGAAAAAGCATCGACGTCCGGTCCCAGCACGTCATTCACCTGGATCACGCGCAAACCGGGAATCTGCGCCGCCATCTGGCGCGCCAGGTCGGCAAATTCCGTGTCGGCCAGCAAGACTTTCGCCTGGCCATGGCGCAACATGAAAGTCAGGGAGGCCAGGTCGAGGCGGATATTCAGGGCGTTGAGGACGGCGCCGGCCATGGGAACGCCAAAGCTCGCTTCTACCATGGCGGGGGTGTTCGGCAACATCACGGCGACGGTATCGCCCGTGCCCACGCCCAGCTTGATCAAGCCGGAAGCCAGCCGGCGCGTGCGCGCATAGGTTTCTTGCCACGTCTGGCGCATGGCGCCATGTGCAATTGCCAGGCGATTGCCATATACTGCGGCTGCCCTGGCGATATAGTCGAGCGGGGTGAGGGCGGCGTAGTTGGCGCTGTTTTTGCCGAGGCCGGTGTTGAAATCAGCTGTCATGCTTGTCTCCTGGTAAATAATATCGGTACTGGCATTCTGTAGCTCCCTGTTTCGGGATTGATGCCGGCCAGCATAGCACCGGCGCTGGAAAATCACTGTCATCTTAGTGACAACTGAAGGATGGAATGGATAGCAATGATAGTGTAGTCCCTGCCGTGCCTGAACTCGATAGCCACGACTGGTTCACGGCCCTCGATACCCGGCATCAGGCCTTGTTGCGCGCCGGCAGCGTGCTGCGGCATTACGAGGCGGGCGCCTTCATCACGCGGCGCGGCGAACCGTCGGCGCACTGGATAGGCGTGCACACGGGCTTGATCAAGCTGGCCGTCTACAACGCCGATGGGCGCGGCGCCACGTTTTCCGGCGTGCCGGCCGGCGGCTGGTGCGGCGAGGGGAGCGTGCTCAAGCGGGAACTGCGCCGCTACGACGTGGTGGCGGTGCGCGCTGCGGACATCATCCTCGCGCCGGTGGATCTGTTTCATCTGCTGCTGGCCGAGAGCCTCTCCTTCAACGCCTTCGTCATCCGTCAGTTGAACGAACGCATGGGCCAGTTCATTGCCACCATCCAGAACCAGCGCCTGCTGGCCGTCGACGCACAAGTGGCGCAAGCCATCGCGCAGTTGTTCCACCCCATGTTATATCCGCGCACTTCCAGCGTGCTTGAGCTGTCGCAGGAAGAAATTGGCTTGCTGACCGGCATTTCGCGCCAGCGCGTGAACCTGGCCCTGGGCCGTCTGGCCGAATTAAAACTGATCAGCATTGCCTACCAATCCATCCGCGTCGTCGACCTGGACGGCTTGCGTCGTTATGGCGTGGCGTCGCTGTGATGACAGACTGCTTGCGCGATGTGTGGCATGCTGGCGCCTCGTTCACCACATAGACCTGACGCATGGCCCTCGTTTCCGATCATCCCTTGCACTTGCTGGGCTTGCGCTTTCCGCTCAGGCTACGCGTCACCGTGCGCCAGGGTTTTGTCACCCTGCATAATGAAATCACCACCAAGAAGCTGGGCAGCGGCGACAGTTTCGTCGTACCTGCCTTTTTGCGCTTTGCCTGCGATGTGATGCCGGGACGGGGCAAGCCTGCCGTGTTCACCCTGGCGCTGGAAGGCGATGAGCCGGAGGGCGGCCACGGCGGCGGCAAGCGCTGGAGCCAGGCGTTGGCGCAGCACATCTTTGATACGCCGCAGGCCAAATGGACGGCGGCGCGCCTGGCCACCCTGTGGCAAGTGACGCCACACAAAGCCAGGGCACGTTTGTTTTCCGAGGGCGAAGCCTTATTGAGTCTGGTGCGTGAACAGCGCCTGGCGCATGCGCTGCACACGGCGGCGCAAGCGGGTGCCGAGGGAGAGCACGGCGAGCGCGACCTGGCGCAAGTGGCGGCCGGCTCCGGCTTTGCCTCGATCCCCGCGTTCTGCGATGCCTGCGTGGATGTGGCGGGCGTGCGTCCCAGCCTGTTCCTGCGCGGACAGGCGCCCGGATAGGCAGACTCCGTTATAATCATTGCCATGGGATATATATTGAAGCGCAAACAGTGGCATCTGTGGTTCGCCTGTCTGGCGATACTGCTCAATGCGCTGTCGCCGTCCCTGTCGTATGCGTTTGCCTCGCTGCACGCGAACGCGAACAATGCCACCGTCGAGATCTGCTCGGCCAGCGGCGCCGTCTACACGCAAGCGTACCTGGCGCCAGCCGCCAAATCGACCACCGATACCGTGCTGCACCACATCGAGCATTGCCCGTTCTGCATGGGTCACGCGGGCAATGTGGGCTTGCCGCCGTCGTCATCGTCGCTGCTCGTCGTCACGGGCCACGATGACTATCCGCCCCAGTTTTACCAGGCGCCGCGAACAACGTTTGCCTGGCTGGGCGCCAGCCCGCGCGGCCCCCCTTTGGCCGCCTGAACACACCAGTCACGCTTCCACGTCTTAACTGTATCCACTACGCCCATCGGGCCAGAATGCCATGAAACGTCGCCTTTTCCTTCTCGCCGGCACGGCGGGATTGCTCACGCTTGCCGCTTGCGAACAAGCACCGAAACCCCATTACAACGGCCTGGACTTGACGGGAGGCGATTACAAGCCCGACTTCAAGTTGAGCGGTCCTGACGGCAAGGTCTACACCCTGGCCGACTTCAAGGGCAAGTATGTGATGGTCTTCTTTGGCTTTACGCAATGCCCGGATGTGTGCCCGACTGCCCTGTCGCGCGCGCTGGAAATCCGCCAGAAACTGGGTGCCGACGGGGATAAACTGCAAGTGATCTTCATCAGCATCGACCCCGAGCGCGATACGCCCGCCTTGCTGGGCGAGTATATGCGCGCCTTCGATCCCAGTTTCCTGGGCTTGCGCACGGACCCGCAGGCAACGGCGCAGACCGCCTTCAACTACAAGGTCTTTTACCGCCGCGTGCCGAGCGGCAGTTCGTACACCATGGATCACACGGCCATCAGCTATGTGCTCGATACCGAGGGACGCATGCGCCTGGGTTTGAAACACCAGTTGACGGGCGATGAGTGCGTGCAAGACATCAAGACCCTGATGAAATCGAAATACACCTTATAACCCTACCGAGGAATGATCATGACCCATTTGAAAACCCTGCTGGCCACGGCGTTGACCGTGCTGTCCTTCTCCGCCGCTGCCCAGACTTCCGTGCAGATCAGCGACCCGTGGGTGCGCGCCACCGTGCCGCAGCAAAAGGCCACGGGCGCCTTCATGCAGATCACGGCGCCGAAAGCCATGCGCCTGCTGGAAGTGCGCTCGCCCGTGGCGGGCGTGGCGGAAATCCATGAAATGAGCATGGCGGACAATATGATGCGCATGCGCCAGGTCAAGGAAATTGCCTTGCCAGCCGGCAAAGCAGTCGAGCTGAAGCCGGGCGGCTACCACGTGATGCTGCTGGAACTGAAAGGGCAGGTGAAGGCGGGCGACAAGATTCCGCTGACCCTGGTCGTCGAAGGCGAGGACAAGCGCCGCGAAACCATCGAAGTCAATGCCGTGGCCCGTCCGCTGGGCGCGAGCTCGATGCCGGCGATGAAACACTAAGTCTGCCGCAATGCCGCTGTGAAGCACGGTGCGCCGGGTTTTTTTTGCGCCCATTTGAAAGTTAAACGGCTGTTTGATACAATGTCGAACAATATTAAACAACTGTTTGAATACTGGGAATGGCATGAGGGAAGAACAAGAAAGCGAACCGGCGCGCGCGCGTATCCTGCAAATGGCGGCCGAGCTGTTTGCCGACGAGGGCTACAAGGGCACCTCGGTGCGCCGGATATGTGTAGCGGCTCACGTCAACGTGGCGATGGTCAATTACTATTTTCATAGCAAGGAAGAGCTGCATCTGGCCGCTTTTGACTACGCGCGTGAGCTGGCCCGCGCCTCGGCCGCCGAGGTGGCCGCCGCCAGTGCGCAGGCGCAACTGCCACCCGTGGAACAGTTGCGTCTGGCCATAGAGGCGCTGGTGTCCGACATGCTGCGCCCGGGGTCGGCATCGCTGTTCAGCCGTCTGGTGGCGCGCGAATTGATCGAGCCGACGGCGGCTATCCACAAGCTGGCCGAACGCAATGTGCGCCCGCAGCACGCCCTGTTCACGGCTTTGATCCGTGGCGTGGTGGGGCCGGCCATGCCGGCGGACGTGGTACAGAAATGCGTGTTCAGCGTGATTGGCCAAGCCGTGTTTTATGCCCGTTCGCGTATCGTGCATGCACTGGTGGTGCCGGAAATGACCTATGACGAGGCGGGTATCGCCGGTATCGCCCAGCATGTCGCCGCATTCTCGCTGGCGGCCCTCGACGGCATGCGCCGTCAATACGCTGTACAGGCGGATGCATGAAGGCCCGTAAGCTGACCCTGGTGCTGGCCGGGCTGGCCATGCTTGGGCCGTTCGCCACCGATACCTTCTTGCCATCGTTTCCCGCGATCGGCGCGCATTTCGACGTCAGCAGCGTGCTGGTGCAGCAAACCCTGAGCGTCTACCTGGCCGCCTACGCCTTCATGACCTTGTTTTACGGCACCTTGTCCGACTCGTTTGGCCGCCGTCCCGTGATCCTCGCCTCGCTGCTGATCTTTGCCGTTGGCTCCATCGGCGCCGCGTTTGCGCCCAGCTTTGGCTGGCTGCTGTTCTTCCGCGGCATGCAGGGCGCCTCGGCGGGGGCGGGCAGGGTGATCGGCCAGGCCATCGTGCGCGACAGCCTGTCCGGCGCAGCCGCGCAAAAGATGCTGGCCAATATCATGATGGTGTTCGGCATCGCCCCGGCCATCGCGCCCATCATCGGCGGCTGGCTGCACGTGGCCTATGGCTGGCAATCGACGTTTGTCTTCACGTTTTGCGTCACCGTGCTGCTGTTGCTGGCTTGCCTGAAAGGCTTGCCGGAGAGTTTAGCTGTCGAGCAACGCCAACCTTTTCACCCAGCCAGCATCGCGCGCAATTACTGGCTGGCGTTGCGGCACCGGGCATTCCTGCTGCGTTCGCTGGCCGTAGCCTTCGCCTTTGGCGGCTTCGCCCTCTACATCGCCTCGGCCCCGCATTTCATTTTGGAATTGCTGCGCCTGCCGGAAACGGCCTTCGGCTGGATGTTCATCCCCATGGTGGCCGGCCTGGTGAGCGGCTCGGCGCTGTCGGGCAAGCTGGCGCATGCGGTGAAAAGCACCGTGCTGGTGCGCTGGGGTTTGCTGGCCATGGCGGCCACGGGGGCGATCAATATTGCTTACAACCACTGGTTCGCTGCCAGCATCCCGTTCGCCGTCGTGCCCGTGATGCTGTATGCCTTCGGCATGTCGCTGGCCTTGCCGGGCATGACCATGTCCACGCTCGACATTTTCCCGCAGATGCGGGGCCTGGCCGCTTCCCTGCAAAACTTCGTGCAAATGCTGGTGTTTGCGCTGGTATCCGGTTTTGTCGCACCCTTGCTGTTCGACAGCGCTTTCAAATTGGCGCTGGGGCAGGCCTCGGCTGTGGCGCTGGCCGCCGCATTTTGGTGGCTGGGCAGCCGCCAGGGCGCGGCAGAGGGCGCAAACGAGCTTGTTAAAATAATATGATTCGCCCCGGGAAGGGATGGCATGCTTTCTGCTTTGTTACACTGTGACAATCAGACCCTTGCTGCGGGCGCCACGGCACGCGCACGGGTCTAAGCAGTTTTGCAACTTTACCTTTGGCTATCATGCACTTGATTAACTCCAGTTTGAACCACGCCTTGCGCGTGCCGCTGGCTGCGGAAATCCACTCGCGGCCTTTCTTGCAGCTCGATGCCCCCGAGCTGATCACCCACCTGGCCGTCTACAAGGATGACAGCGCGGCGCCCGGCGCGTCGACTATGGCGGCTCAGCACGCTACTTTGGCAGCCCTGTGCACGCATTTCGGCGTCACGCCACCGGCCGCAGAAGCCAAGTATTTTTATTACGACTTTGGCCGCTTCCGCCTGAAATGGGAATGCCATACGGAATTTGCCACGTTTACCTTTGCCGAGCATCCAGTGCAGGCCTTGCCCCTGGAACAGGCGTTCGAGCGCATGCCCCTGGAACAGTTGCCGCAGCAGTGGCTGGTGGGCTTGAAGGGTAAGCTGATGGTGGCCGCCCACGTGGTGCTGGAGCAGGCGACTGAACCGGCCGAGATCTTCATGCACGGCTTGTCGCGCGTGTTCGAGGGCAACACCCTGGCCGGCAGCAAGGTATTGCAGGGCGGCGAATTGTGGACGGATTTCACCATCCAGTCCGACGGCTTCAGCCGTTTCGTCATCCGCGATGCCGGCATGCGCTCGCAGCAGTCGGGCCGTTTGGTGCAGCGCGTGCTGGAAATCGAAACCTATCGCATGATGGCGCTTTTGGGCTTGCCCTACGCCATGCAGGCGGCGCCATCCTTGAACGCCATCGAGAACGAACTGGCGACCCTGGCTGCCGCCATGGTCGATACGGATGACGCGCCAGGCCTGGCCAAGGCGGACGAGGGCGTTGCCGAGCAAGCCTTGCTCGACCGCATCACGCGCCTGGCCGCCCGCATCGAAAAGCTGTCACTCGACAATAGCTACCGTTTTTCGGCGTCGAAAGCCTACATGGGCCTGGTCAAGGCACGCATCGACGAGTTGCGCGAAGTGCGCATCGAAGGCATACCCACGGTCGAGGAATTCATGGACCGTCGCTTGACGCCCGCCATGAACACCTGCGCAGCGATGGCCAGCCGCCAGGAAGCGATGGCGCAGCGCATCGCCAACACGAATGATTTGCTGCGCACGCGCGTGGGCATCGTGCAGGAATTGCAAAACCGGCAAATCCTGCAATCGATGAACGCGCGCGCGGCGCAGCAACTGCGGCTGCAGCAAGCGGTGGAAGGCTTGTCGGTGGCCGCCATTTCGTATTACGTGATCGGCCTGTTCAGCTACACGGGCAAGGCGGCCAAGGTGCTGGGCCTGCCCGTGAACCCGGAAATCCTCGTCGGCGCGCTGGTGCCCTTCGTGGCGGCCGGCGTGTGGCTGGGGCTGCGCCGCATGCATCACAAGCTGCACGCGGACTGAGCGGGACGGCAGGGCCGCTGAAAATTTGCTATGTTTCAACATTCGACCGTCAGGTCTTCTGAGAGGAAGTTGCGTGCTAGCGAATGTTGGAGATGTTTATTGTGTGTTTTCGTCCGAGCTGCAGCAGTACGTGGCTTGCCAGGTCACCCGCATCAAGGATGCGTCCTCGTCCAGGCCGGTAGCTGCCGTGCTGGAGCTGGACTGGACCGGCGACGCCTTGCCTGATGCAGCGGCCGTGCAAGCCATGCGGCCGCTCGTGTGCGACTATTTCTTCTGGAACAAGCGCCACGATCACTGCTACGCCACGGCAAACGTGCCGCCTGGCCATATCCTGGTTGGCAATATCGCGCCGCTGGTGGATGTGGAAGTCAACAGCTACCGCAGTGGCTGGAACGTGGGCGACAGCGTGCTGCGCCAGCGGAACTGGGAGCGCATCGATCCGTTGCGGCGCCAGCAGTTCAAGGCCGCGTCGCGCGAGCGTGAAGTGACGCTCGGCGGCCACGTCTTCCGCCAGGACGCAACGAAAATCAATGACAGCGTCTTGCAGGCGCTGGGCGACCTGTCCGAGCTGGAGCAACTGCCTTGCCTGATGTCCATCGAGACTGCCGACGGCACGCAGGCATTGATGGAGTTTATCCAAGGCAATCCCTTCATCAATGAGCTGGATTGGCAATCATCGACGGTGCCTGCGCTCGATTTCAGCGGCAGCGGCCTGGAACGGCTGATCCTGCAGCCCGATGGCGTCAGCAGCCTGGTCTTGAACCAAGGCTTGGGCCTTCTCGCGCTGCGCAGCGCGCCATCGCCGGCGCTGCGCATCAAGGATGGCGCGCAAGGCCGCCATCTGACACTGCAGTGCAAGCACAAGCTGCCGTCATTCCACGGTCTCGACCGGCTGGGTGGCCTGTCGCTGGTTAGCATGAAAGAAGTTGATCTGGCGCAAGTGGCACAGCGCTTTCCCCAACTGACGGCCTTGCGCATCTGGGGCAAGCCGGGGTTGGCGTCGCAGATGCCTAGCCTTGCGCAGCTGACCCAGCTGCAAATGTTTTCCGCCTATGACCTGTTTGGTTACACGGCGGAGGAGTTTCCATCG
Organism: Janthinobacterium sp. UMAB-56; assembly: GCF_900095265.1. Lineage (GTDB taxonomy): Bacteria > Pseudomonadota > Gammaproteobacteria > Burkholderiales > Burkholderiaceae_D > Janthinobacterium. Next base: position 220,090 of record NZ_LT607657.1, read on the forward strand.
GCCACACAACTGCCGCAGCTGTCGGCCCTGTGGCTGACCAGCTTGCCCGCCGACGCGGCCAAGTCCATCAAGGCCGGCTACAAGAAAGCGGCGGCGCTGGGACTGGATTTGTCGGTGACCAAGGCGCGCAAGCCGGAATGGCTGGCGGAAAACCTGCTCAACCCCTTCCGCGACTGGGATGGCCGCGAGCATATTTCCCCCGCGTATGCGAAAAAGGCGGCGCTGGCCTACAAGCACATGCTGGCCGTGACGCGCAGCATCGATGCCTCCATGGCGGCGACGGCGGCGGCCGCCGCGCTGGAAGCGATGGTCATCGCCTATGTCGATGCATTCAACAAGATCGAGCGGCGGACAAGCATCATCGAGACGGTCGAGCGCGAGGAAATCTACACGGTGCTGGCGGAACTGCTGGCCCAATTGCGCGGGCAACTGGGCGGGCAGGGGGCGGCACTCGTCGACGAGGCGGCCTTGCTGGACTTGTTCGACCGCTTGCGCGAATTTTAGTCTTCCACGAGCTAGAAAAAAAGTTCTAGACAAGGAGTTCTAGACTGGGTATGCTGGCGGCATGTTAAAAAATACCTCCACTCCCCATCCCACGGCCGCCGAACTGGACCTGCTGCGCATCCTGTGGCGGCGCGGTCCGTCCGACGCGCGCGCCGTGTACGACGCCCTGGCTGAAGAGCGCGCCGATGCCAGCTACGCCACCGTGCTGCGCCAGTTGCAGCTGATGCATGGCAAGGGACTCTTGAGCCGCGATGAAAGCCAGCGGCCGCAGCTGTATGCGGCCGTCGACGCGCAGGAAAAGTTACAGACCAGCTTGCTCAAGGACTTGATCGGCAAGGTATTTTCCGGTTCCGGCAAGGCGCTGGTGCTGACGGCGCTGCGCGAGCACGTGAGCGACGCGGAGCGCCTGGAAATTGAAAAGATCCTGCGCAGCAAGGATGGCAAGGCGCCATGAACCTGGACATGCGCTTGGGCATCGAGTTGGGCAACCTTGTCCCGGCGCTGGGCTGGGTCTTGCTGTATTTTGTCTGGCAGGGCGTGATCGTGGGCGCCGTCTCCGCTGTCCTGCTCTGGCTGCTGCGCCATGCCAGCGCGCGTTGGCGCTATGCCGTGTGCGCGCTGGCACTGCTGCTGTGCCTGTGTATTCCCACCGTCCATCTGCTGTCTCTGCTCTCCGGCACTTCACTGGCCCAGCTGCCGATGGCTGCGCCGCCCGCCTGGCGCGCCGCGCTGCAAGCGTGGATGCCGGCCCTGGTGCTGGCCTGGAGCGCCGGCGTTGGCCTGATGAGCTTGCGCCTGTGCCTGGGCCTGGCCTGGGTCGGCAAGCTGCGCCGCCAGGCAGTGGCCGCACCAGCCATCTGGCAGGCGCGCCTCGATGCGTTGGCGCTGCGCATGGGCTTGCACCGCAGTCGGCAAGTGCCGCTGAAACTGCATGCAGGCCTGTCCAGCCCCGTCACCGTGGGCTTCTGGCGCCCCGTCATCCTGCTGCCGGCCGCCCTGTTGAGCGGCATGCCCGTCGCCTTGCTCGAAGCGCTGCTGGCGCATGAACTGGCGCACGTGCGGCGCTGGGATTACCTGGTCAACCTCTTGCAAAGCGTGGCCGAAGCGCTGCTGTTTTTTCATCCCGTCGTCTGGTGGCTGTCGGCGCGCATGCGGGCCGAACGGGAACAGGTGGCCGACGCGCTGGCTGCGCAAGCGCTGCAAGACCCGCAGCAGCTGGCCACGGCGCTGCATGCGCTTTCCTTGCACACGGCCGCGCCGCAGCATTGCGGCTTGCTGATGTCGGCACGGGGCGGGGCGCTGCTGACGCGCATCGAACGCCTGATGGCGCCTGGCCCAGACACGGCCAGCTGGAAAATGGCCGTGCCCGCCTTGCTGCTGGCTTGCGCCACCCTGTTGCTGCAGGCACAGGACAAGCCCTTGGTGCATGCGGCAACGCTGGCCGAGGCCGCCACCGCGATGCTGGCCTTGCCCGTCAGCGCCAAGCACATGCTGGTATTTGACGACAGCACGGGACAGGTGTTGATGGCGAAGGACGCGGACGCCGTCGTGCCTATCGCCTCGATCACCAAGCTGATGACGGCCATGGTGGTGCTGGACGCGGGCCTCGATCCCGAGGAACAGCTGCGCATCGTGCGGGCCGATGGCGATGCGTCGCTGCAGCGCCACAGCCTGCTTGCCGATGGCGTGGCCGTGTCGCGCGCCGCGCTGTTACAACTAGCGCTGCTGCCGTCCGAAAACCGCGCCGCCGCCGCGCTGGCGCGCACCTATCCCGGTGGCAATGCTGCCTTCAAGCAAGCGCTGCAGGCAAAGATCCGCAGCCTGGGTCTGCGCCGCACTACCTTGACGGACCCGGTCGGCAGTTCGCCGGCGAATACATCGACGGCCAGCGAGGTGGCGAAGATTGTCGCGGCCGCAGCGCGCTATCCGGACATCGCGCGCATCACCAGCCATCCGCAAGCCAGCGTGGCCGTCAATGGTAAATGGCGCACCTTGCACAACACGAATCCGCTGGTGGGTGGCAAGGGCTGGGACATTTTGCTGTCCAAGACGGGCAGCAGCCACGAAGCGGGCAGCTGCCTGACCATGCGCATGCGCAGCGGCGGCAAGCACGTCACCGTGGTGTTGCTGGACGCCGACGGCGCGCAGCGGCGCTCGCTCGACGCCGGGCACATCCGCGACACCCTGGCCGACAGGACTGGCCGCATGCATTGATACCCCCCCTCGGGCGCGCCATCGCGGGCGCCCTTCTTTTTTACACTCTGGAGATGAAGATGACACTATTGGCGAAGTTGATGCTGGCGACGGTTGCGACCATGGCAGCGGGCACGGTGCAGGCGAAGACGCCGGCACCGGTGCAGGATAAACCTGTCAATTGCGATAATTGCAAGGAATGGAATGCGCCTGTCAAGCCGTTTAATGTCTATGGCAACAGCTGGTATGTGGGCACGGCCGGCCTGTCCGCCGTGCTGGTGACGGGTCCGCAGGGCCATATCCTGCTCGACGGTGCGCTGCCGCAATCGGCGCCGCTGATCGTGGCGAATATCAAGGCACTGGGCTTTCGCATCGAGGATGTGAAATATATTCTCAATTCGCACGCCCATTGGGATCATGCGGGTGGCATTGCCGCGCTGCAACGCGCCAGTGGCGCCACCGTAGTGGCCAGCGCCTCGGGCGCCCCGGTGCTGCAAAGCGGCACCAATGGCAAGGATGATCCGCAGTACCAGGCCAATCCTGTCGTGCATGTCGCGAAAGTTGCCAAGGTCGAAGTGGTGGGCGAGGGCGATACCGTCAAGGTGGGCCCCTTGACGCTGACGGCCCACATGACACCGGGCCACACGCCAGGCGGCACGACCTGGACCTGGACTTCGTGCGAAGGCCCGCGCTGCCTGAACGTGGTGTACGCGGATAGCCTGAACCCGTATGCCAGCGGTGATTTTACATACACGGGAAAAGGCAAGACGCCCGATATTTCGGCCTCGTTCGAAGCGAGCATCGCCAAGGTGGCCGCCTTGCCATGTGACATCATCATCCCCGTGCATCCTGGCACGACGGATGTGCTGGGCAAGGCCGCCAAGCGCAGCGATACCAGCAATCCCCTGATCGACGCGAATGCCTGCCGCGCCTATTCGGCAGACGCTGCTGGCTTGCTGGCCAAGCGCCTGGCGAAAGAACGGGGCGTTGCGTTACCAGCCGAAGCCAAAGACGCCGCGCACGCGCATTAAGCCGCTTTACGCTACCGCCTGCTGCTGTTTTTGCAGGCGTTTCAGGAACACCGTCATTTCCTTGATGGCTTGCAGGTCGCCTTGCTGCCGGGCTACGCTCACGCCCGTCGTCCAGGCGGCCTGCGCTGCATCCAGCCGGCCCAGCTGGTGCAAGGCCTTGCCCAGCAGTTTCCAGGCGGCGGAATAGCCGGGCTGCTGTTGCGTCGCCTGCGCCAGGTGGATGGCGGCGTGCTCGGCGTCATGCTCTTTCAGGCAAGCATCTCCCAGGCCAAAGCGCAGCAGGGCGCTGTCGCGTCCCTGCGCCAGCAGTTTTTCCAGTTGTTCACGCATGCCCGGCTCCAGATTAATATGCAAGCTAATACTTGTATATTAATGCCTGGGGCGTTTCTTCGCAAGCCATCGGCGGCCGGCAGTACGCAGCGTATGCGCAGACTTGCTGCCCATGGAGGGGGGATGCCGCAGGCGAGGCTTTAATGAGAGTTGATTATCATTTATAATGCAGTTCGTTTGCATTTAATACTCTTTCAGGAATTGCCATGCTCCTTTCTTTACCGCGTCCGATGGCGCTGCTGCTGGCCGCCGCCAGTCCGCTGGCCCTGGCGGACGGACTCGCCGCGCACGATGTCGTCACCGTCAGCGCCGAGCGCCAGCATTACCGCAGCTTGTCCGCCACGGGCGCCACCAAGACGGATGCCTTGCTGATGGACTTGCCGCAAAGCGTGCGCGTGCTGACCAGCGACCTGCTGCGCGATGCGGGCGTGACGACACTGGCCGGTGCACTGGACCTGGCGAGCAGCATTGCCAGGCAAAGCCCGCTGGGCGGCCTGTGGGACAGCTATGCCATGCGCGGTTTCACGGGCGACCCGAATTTCGGTTCCGACTACATGGTCAACGGTTTCAGCTCCAGCCGTGGTTACAATGGCATGCGCGACGGCGGCAATACGCAGGCAGTCGAGGTGTTGAAAGGCCCCGCTTCTGCCCTGTACGGCCGGGGCGAGCCGGGCGGCACCGTGAATATCACGACGAAAAAGCCGAAGTTCGCGTCCGCATACAGCGCCGACCTGTCCTTCGGCAGTTTCCAGACGCGCCGCGCCGCCATCGACCTGACGGGGCCCTTGAGCGACAGTTTTGCCTACCGCCTGAACGCGGCCCAAGAAGAAGGGCACAGCTTCCGCGATACGCTACGCGTCGAGCGCAGCCTGTTCTCTCCCTCCTTCCTCTGGCTGGTGGGCGAGCACACGAGCGTCTCGTATGAAATCGAAGCGGTGCGGCAGCGCGCGCCGTTCGACCGTGGCGTGCTCGCCGTGCATGGCCAGCTGGGATTGATTCCCGTCTCGCGCTTCCTGGGCGAACCGGACGACGGCCCCATGACGGTCAAGTCGCTGGGGCAGCAGCTGTTTATCCACCATGTGCTGTCAAACGACTGGACGGTGCAGGCGGGCGTTTCTTACCGCGACAGCGAATTGAGCGGCTATTCGACCGAGGCGAACAAGCTGCTGGCCGATGGGCGCACCTTGAACCGCCAGCGCCGCCACCGCGATTTCTCGGCCACCGACGTATCGGCCCGCCTTGAAATGCTAGGCAAGTTCAGGACGGGAACGCTGGCGCACGAAGTGCTGGCCGGAGTCGATGCCTATCGCTTCGACGACCACCGCGTGCAGTTGCGGCGCAATCCCACTGCCGGGTCTGCCTATGCCATCGATATTTTTGCACCTGTATATGGCGGCAAGGCCGCCGCGCTGGCCCTGTCCATCGACACGCAGGAAGGGCAAAAGGCGCGCGGCCTGTATGTGCAAGACCAGCTCGCGCTGGGCGCGCAATGGAAGGCGCTGGTCGGCGTGCGCCACGATAGCTACACGCAGGACGTCACGAACAATCGCCTGAACGCGAGCAACCGCCAGTCGCTGTCGGCTACCAGCCCGCGCGCGGGTCTCGTGTACCAGCCGACGACGGCGTGGTCGCTGTATGCGAGCGTGGCCAGGGGCTTCCGCCCCAACAGCGGCATCAGTATCGATAATCAGGCCTTTCCTGCCGAGCGCAGCCGCTCGTACGAGCTGGGCGCCAAGCTGGAAACTGGCAAGCTGACGGGCACCGTGGCCGTGTATGACATCGGCAAGAGCAATGTGCTGACGACCAATCCCGCCAACACGGACTTCGCCATCGCGGCGGGCGAGGTGGGCAGCCGGGGCCTGGAACTGGACGTGTCGGGCGAAGTGGCGCGCGGCCTGCGCGTTTCGGCCGCCTACGCCTACACCAACGCCACCGTCACGCGCGGCGACAACACGATTCTGACGGGCAGTCGCTTCGCCAACGTGCCGCGCCACAGTGCGAACCTGCTGGCCACGCAGCAATTCGCGCTGGGCACGGGCACGGCCAGCGTGGGCGGCGGCGTGCAATATATGGGCGAGCGCCAGGGCGACGTGGCCGTCAGCAGCAGCTTTACCCTGCCGGCCTACACGACGGCCAGGCTGCTGGCATCGTATTCGCCAAACGCCAAATTGCGCCTGGCTTTGAACGTGGAAAACATGTTCAACCGCAGCTACTATGCGAGTTCCTATAGCCAGCTGTGGGTGGCGCCTGGGTCCGAGCGTACGCTGACCCTGAATGCGCATTACAGGTTTTGATTTGCTAAATGCCGGGGCATTGTTTAGAACCAGCAGCATAAAGCTGGGGTCAGACCCGACGGGTCTGACCCCGGATTTTTGCCTGTGCGGCAAGTGACGCCTACGACACTCCAACGCAGCAACGCAGCAACGCAGCAACGCACCAATATATGGACATAAACTAATGACTGTTTCCACATCCCTAAATTCGCCCGCCACCCTGCGCACCCGCATCGCCGTCATCGACGTCATGCGCGGCCTGGTCATGTTGATCATGCTGTTCGACCATGTGCGCGAAACCGTCTTTTTACATCACCAGGTAAGCGACCCGATGGATGCGGCGGGCGTCGATCCTGCGCTGTTCTTCACGCGCCTGGCGGCCCACGTGTGCGCGCCGATGTTTGTC
>NZ_LT607657.1:226861-243567 GCF_900095265.1 Janthinobacterium sp. UMAB-56
CTGTACGCGCATCCGGCCGCCGGGCCCCGCAGCGCGGCGGGCTTTTTGTTCAAGCGCGGCTTGCTGCTGCTTGTGCTGGAACTGGTGTTCGTCAATTTCGCCTGGAGTGGAGCGTTTCCGCCGGCCATACTGTATCTGCAGGTGATCTGGGTCATCGGCCTGGCCATGATGGCGCTGGCCGTGCTGCACAAGCTGCCATTGAAAGTGCTGCTGCTGCTCGGCGTGGCGATTATCGCCGGCCAGCATTTGATTACTGGCTTGCGCGCGCAAGAGGGCAGCCTTGGCCACTATCTGCTGACAGTGCTGCTGCAACGCGGTTATCTGGTCGCCGATGGCGCCATGAAAATCAAGGTCAGCTATCCGCTGCTGCCGTGGATAGGCGTGATCGTGCTTGGCTACGCGGCAGGCCCCTTGTATGCGCGCAGCCGTTCGCCGCAGGAACGCCGCCGCTGGCTGCTGGCGCTGGGCGGTGGCAGCTTGTTGCTGCTGGCCGTGCTGCGCGGCTTCAATCTGTATGGCGAAACCCTGCCGTGGGTGGCGGGCGAGAGCGCCGTGCGCACGGCCATGAGTGTGCTGAACTTCACCAAGTATCCGCCGTCACTGGACTTCCTGCTGTTCACCCTGGGCCTGGGTCTGCTGGGCCTGGCCTGGCTGGAGTCGTTGGACAACTGGTTCACGCGTGCCTGCGCCACCTTTGGCGGCGCGCCCATGTTTTACTATTTGCTGCACCTGTATCTGTTGCTGGCCATCGGCCTGACCTTGACGGCCGTGCTGGGCGCCAATCACGGTGCACGTTATGGCGTCGAACATATCTGGCAAGTCTGGCTGCTGGCCTTGCTGCTGATGCCCGTGCTGTACTTCCCTTGCCGCGCGTTTGCCAACTACAAGCGCACGTCGAAGCAGGCGTGGGTGCGTTATTTCTAGGCCAGTCTATTGCGTGAGAATGGCTATTTGATCAGCGCCAGCACCTCGCGGAAACGCGGGTGCTTGCAGTCGCGCAGCCACTCGAAGGCCAGCATCTCCACCGTCAGCAGGTGGGCGCCCAGCTTGTCCAGGCGGGCCAGTGCGGCGTCGCGGCTGGCAGCCTGGCGCGAACCGACGGCATCGATGGCGATGATGACCTCGTACCCGAGCTGCAGCAGGCCGATGGCCGTCTGCAGCATGCACACATGGGCTTCGCAGCCCGTGACGACGATCTGTTTTCGGCCGGGCGGCAGGATATCCTGCAAGCCGTCGGCACAGGCGCCGAAATGCGTCTTGTGCAAGGTCTGTTCGCACAGGGCGGCGATTTCTTCCACATTCGGCCCCAGCCCCTGGCGGTTCTGTTCCGTGCCAAGCACAGGCACGTCGAGCAGGCGGGCGATGTGCGCCAGGCGCAGGTTTTGCGCCAGCACCAGGCCGGCGTCGTGGATGGCCGGCATCAAGCGGCCTTGCAGGTCGACAATGACCAAAACAGCCTGGTTTGCATCCATCAGCATGGCATTCTCCTTTATGCAGTCGTTGGCGACAGTGTAGCAAGTTCAGCTGGGCCAGCTGGGCGTGGCCGTTTCGCCCATCAGGTAGGCGTGATTCAGGTCGATGGCGGTACGCAGGTAATTCCACAGGGCGCTGACCCGGGCGATATTGCGCCGCTCGCTCGGTGAAATCATCCAGAAGGCGCGCAGCAGGTCGATGTCGCCATCGAGCACGGGCACCAGTTCATTCGACTGCTGCGCCACGAAGCAGGGCAGGATCGCCAGCGCCTGGCCGGCGCGCGCCGCATGGTATTGGGCGATCACGCTGGTGCTGCGAAATGCGCGCAGGGAATCGGGCGCCACATTGTCCATGTAGCGCAGTTCGGCGCTGAAGACCAGGTCGTCCACGTAGCCGATGATGGGGTGCCGCGCCAGTTGCGCCACGCTGGTGATGGGTGCGTGGCGCGCCAGGTAACTTGGTGTGGCGTACAGTTTCAGCCGGTAGTCGGACAGCTTCGTCACCACATACGGGCCGGACAGGGGGCGCTCGATGGAAATGGCCACGTCCGCCTCGCGCTTGGACAGGCTGACGAAACGGGGCACGGCGATCAGGTCCACGCTGATGTGCGGGTAGCGCCCGCAAAACTGCGCCAGGTGGGGCGCCAGCACGATGGCGCCGAAACCCTCCGTGGCGCCCAGGCGCACTTGCCCCGACAGCAGTCGATTGTGTTCGCCCAGCTCCTCGGTGGCGGCAAACACCGTGCTTTCCATCGTTTCCGCGTATTCCATCAGGCGGTGGCCCTCGGGCGTCAGCTGGTAGCCCACGTAATTGCGGTCGAACAGTTGCGTGCCCACCTGTTCCTCGAACTTGCGCATGCGCCGCGACACGGTGGAATGGTCGATGCCCAGCTTTTTCGCTGCATCGACGAGTCCGGCGCTGCGCGTCAGTTCCAGGAAGACCCGTACATTGTCCCAATCGAGCATGGCAGACTCTCCTTGTGCATTTTTGCAAAGGAATTATGCATTAATTTCACTTGAGTGCATATTTTTACACATGCAGAATGCATCTATAAATACAAGAAAACCCATTCACCTGGAGACATGCATGAAAAAAACCGTACTGGCCATGGGCGCGCTGGCGCTCACCCTTTCCTTTGGCGGCGCGCACGCACAAATTTCCGATGGCGTCGTCAAGGTCGGCATCCTGACCGACATGTCCGGCCCGTATTCGGCCATGGGCGGGCGCGGCTCCGTCGTCGCCAGCCAGATGGCCGTCGAAGATTGTTTAAAGGCCGAATGCAAGGGCATGAAGATCGAAATCCTTTCGGCCGACCACTTGAACAAGGCCGACATCGCCGCCTCCAAGGCGCGCGAATGGATAGACCGCGACAAGGTCGACGCCATCGCCGACCTGACCAATTCCTCGGTCGCCCTGTCCGTGCAAAAGCTGATGAAAGAGAAGGGCGGCATCGCCATGTTCAGCGGCCCGGCCACCACGCGCCTGACGAATGAAGACTGCTCGCCGAACGGTTTCCACTGGATGTTCGACACCTATTCGCAGGCGGCCGGCACGGCGGCGGCGTTGACCAAATTGGGGCAGAAATCGTGGTACTTCGTCACCGTCGATTATGCGTTTGGCCATTCGCTGGAAAAAGATGCCAGCGAAGTCGTCAAGCACAATGGCGGCACGGTGCTGGGCGCCGTGCGCCATCCGCTCAACGCCTCGGACTTCTCGTCCTTCCTGGTGCAGGCGCAAGGGTCGAAGGCGCAGGTGATCGGCCTGGCCAATGGCGGCGCAGACGTGGTCTCGGCCATCAAGCAGGCGCGCGAATTTCGCATCGGCAGTGGCAAGGATCAGCGCCTGGCCGCCTTGCTGGTATTTCTCTCCGACGTGCATGCCCTGGGCCTGGACACGGCCCAGGGCCTGGTCTACGCGGATGGCTTTTACTGGGATTACGATGAGCGCAGCCGCGCGTTTGCCAAACGTTTCGAGGCGCTCAACAAGGGCGCCAAGCCGACCATGGTGCAGGCGGGCGTGTATTCCAGCGTCTATCACTACCTGAAATCGGTGGCTGCTGCGAAGAGCGACGACTCGAAGGTCGTCGCCCAGAAAATGCGCGAACTGCCCATCAAGGACTTTGTGATGAACAATGCCTCGATCCGTCCCGATGGCCGCGTCATTCACGATATGTATCTGGTGCAGGTGAAGACTCCGGCCGAATCGAAGGGAGCGTGGGACTACCTGAAAGTGCTGTCCACCATCCCCGCCGACCAGGCCTTCAAGCCGATGGATGCGGCGGCATGCAACCTGGTCAAGAAATAATTTTCGGCTGAGCAGCAGAGGGCCGGGGTCAGACCCGGCGGGGGGATTTTCCCTAGTGGGGAAAATCCCGATTCCGAAGGAACTGACTCCAGATTTCCGCTGCTGTGACGGGACTTTCGCATATCGAATTAACGGAGCCTAAACAAATGAACCAAGCACTCACCCAAGTCCCAAGCATCCCCCTGCATATCGGCGGCAAGCACCACGCATCGACCAGCACCGAATGGCGCGACGTCGTCAATCCGGCGACGCAGGAAATCGTCGCCAGGGTGCCGTTCTCCACGCCGGATGAAGTCAATCTGGCCGTCGCCAAGGCCAAGGAAGCGTTCAAGAGCTGGCGCAATACTCCGCTGGCGGCGCGCATGCGCATCATGCTCAAGTACCAGCACCTGATCCGCGAAAACATCGGCGCCCTGGCCGAACTGATCACGCGCGAACATGGCAAGACCCTGCCCGACGCGGAAGGGGAAGTCATGCGCGGCCTGGAAGTGGTGGAGCATGCGTGCTCGATCGCCACCCTGCAATTGGGCGAGATCGCGGAAAACGCGGCCACCGGCGTCGACGTCTACAATATCTACCAACCGCTGGGCGTGGGCGCCGGCATCACGGCCTTCAACTTCCCCGTCATGCTGCCGTGCTTCATGTTCCCCATCGCCATCGCCTGCGGCAATACTTTTGTCTTGAAACCGTCGGAACAGGACCCGTCATCGAGCATGTACCTGGTCGAGCTGATGTACCAGGCGGGTTTGCCGGCAGGCGTCTTGAACGTCGTGCATGGCGGCGCCGATGTCGTCAACATGCTGTGCGACCATCCCGACATTAAGGCCGTGTCCTTCATCGGCTCCACGCACGTGGGCACGCATGTGTACCGGCGCGCCAGCGAATCGGGCAAGCGCGCGCAATCGATGATGGGCGCGAAAAATCATTGCGTGGTGCTGGCGGACGCCAACAAGGAGCAAGCCATCAACAACCTGATCGGCGCCGCCTTCGGCGCGGCCGGCCAGCGCTGCATGGCCAATTCCGTGGTGGTGCTGGTGGGCGAGGCGCGTTCCTGGCTGCCGGAAATCGTCGCCCGCTCGCAAGCGCTGAAAGTGGGACCGGGCAGCGACCGCGAGGCCGACCTGGGGCCGATGGTCTCGAAGGCTGCCATGCAACGGGCGGAAAAACTGATACAGGCGGGCGTGGATGAAGGCGCGCAACTGCTGCTCGATGGCCGTGGCCACAAGGTGGCCGGCTACGAGGGCGGCAACTTCATGGGGCCGACGATCTTCTCGAAGGTGGCAGCGTCGAACTCCGTCTACACGCAAGAGATTTTCGGCCCGGCCATGTGCGTGGTCGAGACGGACACCCTGGACCAGGCCATCGCTTTTATTAACGCCAACCCGAACGGCAATGGCACTTCGATCTTCACTTCGTCGGGCTGGGCCGGGCGCAAGTTCCAGAACGAGATCGACGTGGGGCAGGTGGGCATCAACGTGGCCATACCCGTGCCTGTCGCCTACTTCAGCTTCACGGGGTCGCGCGCCTCGAAACTGGGCGACCTGGGTCCGAACGGCAAGCAGGCGCTGTACTTCTGGACGCAGACCAAGACCGTCACGGCGCGCTGGTTCGCCCCGGACGATGGCGGCAGCGGCGTCAACACCACCATTTCGATGAAATAAGGGGCGGCCATGGGCACGAATATCGTTTTCATCGGCCTCGGTAACATGGGACTGCCCATGGCGCAAAACCTGGTGCGCGCCGGCCATGCGGTGACGGGGTTTGATTTGCTGCCGGCCAGCGTGCGGCAGTTTGCCGACGGCGGCGGCCTGGTCTCCGATGACCAGGCGGCGGCGATAGGTGCGGCCGACATCGTCATCACCATGCTGCCGGCCAGCCGCCACGTTCTCGGCGCCTACCTTGGTGACGCTGGCATCCTGGCGCAGGCGCGGCCAGGTACCCTGCTGATCGACTGTTCGACGATTTCCACCGAGGCGGCGCGCCAGGTGGGCCGCGCTGCACAGGAGCAGGGCATGCCCATGCTGGACGCGCCTGTGTCAGGCGGCACGGCGGGCGCCAGCAACGGCACGCTGACCTTCATGGTGGGCGGCGAGGAAGCGGCGCTGGCGGCGGCGCGGCCCTGCCTGGAGATCATGGGCAAGGCGATTTTCCACGCGGGCGGCTCGGGTTGCGGGCAGACGGTCAAGATCTGCAACAACATGCTGCTGGGGATTTTGATGGTCGGCACCAGCGAAGCGATACGCCTGGGCGTGGCCAATGGCCTGGACCCGAAGGTGGTGTCGGACGTGATGGCGAAAAGTTCGGGCCGCAACTGGACCCTGGACGTGTACAACCCCTGTCCGGGCGTGGCCGAGAACGTGCCCGCTTCGCGCGGCTATACGGGCGGCTTCGGCGTCGACCTGATGCTGAAAGACCTGGGCCTGGCCGTGGAAAGCGCGCTGGCCAGTGGCGCCTCGGTGCCGCTGGGCGCCCTGTCGCGCAATTTATACAGTTTGCACAGCAAGGCCGGCTCCGGCGCGCTGGATTTTTCCAGCATTTACCAACTGCTGGGCGAGTAGGCTTAAGGCTGCTGCGCCTGCAGGGCCGCCAAATCGGCCCTGGCTTTTTCCAGCTTGCCTTCCAGTTTGGCGATTCTCTTCGGCTGTTTATTTGCTTCCTGGGCCAGGCGCAGGGAACGCTCCGTCTGGTTCACCTTCGCCTGCGCCTTCAGCACCTTCTTGTTGTGGCGCTCGACCAGCATGTTGTCGCGGCAGTGTGCGTTGACTTCGTCGAGCGCGCGCGTCAGGCCCGCGACCTTGTCGGACAGGCCCTGTTGCTGCGCCTGGCGCAATTCGCTGCGGATGCCTTCACGCTTGGCGGCGCAGCCGGCCAGCTGGGTGTCGGCCGCGCTGGCAGTGGTGCTGGCGCTGGCGGCGAGGGCAACGAGCAAGGTCAAGGCGGTTTTCGATAGGCGGGTCATGGCGTTCCTGGGCAGCTTGGTTTAGTTGATTCAATGTAAGCCTGCCGGCGCGCCCTGTCAAACTTCGCGTGCAGTGCGCGCCACCCGCGCGCGGCATCGGCTACCATGCGTGTTTTCTCCTTCCCGACACCATCGCATGCACAAGAATGTGATTTCGCTGGCGCTGTTGCTGCCGTTGCCGGTCCTGGCGCAGACGCCGCCCACCTTGCTCGATCTGCAGCTGATCGCCATCAAGGCAAGGGCCGATGCGGCCAGCCATAGCCCGGAAAGCATCGCCGAATTTGCCGAGACCCGGCGTATGGCTGAAACGGGCGACGTCGAAGCGCAGCTGGAACTGGCGCGCATGCTGCAGCTGGGCGTCGGCGCGCCGCAAGACACGGCGCAGTCGATGGCCTGGGTGCGCAAGTCGGCCGAAGGCGGTTATGCGCCGGCGCAATCGGCTTTGGGGCTGGCCTACACGGTGGGCGACAAGGTGCCCATTGACCGCGTGCAGGGTGAGTACTGGCTGCGCAAGGGCGTGGCGCACGGTGACGCACTGGCGCAGACCATTCTGGCGCTGGAATTCATCAACGGCGACAGCAGTGCCGAAGAGCAGGCGCTGGCCATCAAATGGCTGAAGAAGGCCGCGCTCGAAGAACACTTTATTCCTGCCTATAACGCGCTCGGCGAGCACCTGATGCGCGCAGCCGCCGATGAGCAGGATCGCGGCGAGGCTTTCCACTGGTATTACAAGGCGGCGCGCGAAAAGAACCTGGCCGGCATGCGCAACCTGGCCCGCGCACATGAACTGGGACTGGGCGTGGCACAGTCGGACAAGTGGGCCCTGATCTGGTACGAGCGGGCCGCATGGAGCGGCGACCTGCCCGCCATGCGGCGCATGCTCGAGGTGTATGTCAAGGGCGAACTGGGACAAGCGGTGAATGCCGCAATGGCGGACGAGTGGCGCGGCAAGCTGGCCGAGAAGGACAATAAATGAAGGCCATTGTATTGCTATGGACCCTGGCGCTGGCGCAGCCGGTGCTGGCCCAGCCTGTAGCAAAACCCGCGCCGCGCCAGCATCCGGCGCTGGTCGAATTCGATACCAAGGGACACGATGAGATGCGCGCGCGCGCGCAGGCCGTGGTCAACCGTCCGGCCGACCTGTCGCCCGACAAGGTCGCCGCCTTCGACAAGACGCGCCGCGCGGCAGAAGGGGGCGACAGCGCCGCCCAGCTGGAACTGTCGCAGATGCTGCATGGCGGCGCAGGCACGCCGCGCGACGTCGACGCCGGCCTGGCGTGGCTGAAGAAATCGGCCGAAAACGGCGATGGCCCGGCGCAGGCTTTCCTCGGCGTGGCCTACACGCTGGGCCAGGGCATGGCAATCGACCGCAAGCTGGGAGAATACTGGTCGCGCAAGGGCGCCGCGCAAGGCGTGGAACTGGCCAACTTCATGGTGGCCCAACACTACGAAAATATCCACAGCAGCCCGGAAGAACGGGCGCACGCGCTGCACTGGCTGAAGTTCTATGCCGAAAACGGGTTTATTCCTGCCTACAATGAAATCGGCTACCGCCTGATGATGACGGCGCAGGACGAGGCGCAGCGCAAGGAAGCGTTCGGTTGGTATATGCAGGCGGCCAAGGCGCTCGATCCGCCCGGCTTGAACAATGTGGCCTACTCGTATGAGGTGGGGCAGGGCGTGGGGCAGAGCGACGAGGCGGCCCTGGGCTGGTACGAGATGGCGGCGATCGCCAAAAGCCCGCCCGGCCAGACGGGTTTCGCGCGCCTGCTGGAGCAGGGGCGTGGTGGGGCCACGCGGCAAGGGCCGGCGCCGCCGCCGTTCGCGCTGTACCTGCTGGCCGCCAGGCAGGGCGATGTGGAAGCCATGCAAAGGCTGGTCAAGGTGTACGATAAGGGTGAGCTGGGACAGGCGGCCGATCCCGCGCAAGCGGCATTGTGGCGTGAAAAGCTCAGACTGGCCAAGCGCCCCTGACTGGGAATGACGGAGCGGGGACGGCATGCTATCATCATTGTTATCGATAACAATATCATGAGAGACCCATGAATCCCGATTTCCGCTCCAGGGAAATGCTCGAAAAGCATATCCTGCACACGATGCAGTTTTATCACCCGCGCGCCATCGATGCGAGCGGCGGCTTTTATCACTTCTTCCTCGATGACGGCACGGTGTATGACGCCGGCACGCGCCACCTGGTCAGCAGCACGCGCTTCATCTTCAATTACGCCATGGCTTACCGCCGTTTCGGCGACGACGATTACCAGGCAGCCCTGCGCCACGGCGTGGCCTTTTTGCGCGACGTGCACCGCGACCCGGTGACGGGCGGCTATGCCTGGCAACTGAAATGGCAAGACGGCGTCAAGACGGTGGAAGACGGTGCCAACCACTGCTACGGCCTGGCCTTTGTGCTGCTCGCGTATGCCCACGCCCTGCAGGCGGGCATGACGGAAGCGCGCGCCTGGCTGGACGAGACGTTCGAGTTGATGGAGCAGCGTTTCTGGCTGCCAGAACACGGCTTGTATGCGGACGTGGCCAGCGCCGACTGGGCCACCCTCGACGGCTACCGGGGCCAGAATGCCAATATGCACGCCTGCGAAGCCATGCTGGCCGCGTTCGAGGCGACGGGCGAGGCGCGCTACCTGCACCGCGCCGTAACGCTGGCGCACAACGTCACCGTGCGCCAGGCGGGTCTGGCCGGCGGCATGATCTGGGAGCACTACACACCCGACTGGTCGATCGACTGGGACTACAACCTGCACGACAAGAGCAATATCTTCCGTCCGTGGGGCTACCAGCCCGGCCACTTCACGGAGTGGGCCAAGCTGCTGCTGATCATGGAGCGCCACGCCAAGTTCATGGCCGGTCCGTCCGACTGGCTGCTGCCGCGCGCGCGCGAACTGTACGACATGGCGCTGGCCAAGGCCTGGGATGGCGTGCATGGCGGCATCCATTACGGCTTCGGCCCGCAGGACGAGATTTGCGACGGCGACAAATACTTCTGGGTGCAGGCGGAAAGCTTCGCGGCGGCCGCCGTGCTGGCCGCGCGCACCGGCGACGCAGCCTACTGGCAAAGCTATGACAAGATATGGGATTACAGCTGGCGGCACTTCGTCGACCATGAGCATGGCGCCTGGTACCGCATCCTCACGCCACGGAACGAGAAAATCAGCAACGAGAAAAGCCCGGCAGGCAAGGTCGATTACCACACCATGGGCGCCTGCTATGAAGTGCTTAACGTGATAGGCGGTGCAGCATGAGCGCCACCGCTGTTCCCTCTTTCCCTACTTTTGTTTCCGCCGGCGAAGCGTTGACGGACATGCTGCGCACGGGCGCGGACGCCTGGAGCAGCCAGGTGGGCGGCTCGACCTGGAACGTGGCGCGCGTGATGGCGCGCCTGGGCGTGCCCAGCGCTTTTGCGGGCGGCGTCAGCCTCGACGTCTTCGGCGACGCGCTGGCCGCTGCCACCGAGGCGGCAGGCCTGGACATGCGTTTCTTGCAGCGCCATGCGAAGTCGCCGCTGCTGGCCATCGTGCACGAATTGCATCCGCCCACGTATTACTTCATTGGCGACGACAGCGCCGACCTGCATTTCGATGCGGCGTTGCTGCCGGATGGCTGGATGCAGGGGGCGCAGTGGGTGCATTTCGGCGGCATCAGCCTGGCGCGCGAACCGCTGGCGGGCAAGCTGCTGGCGCTGGCGGCGCAACTGAAGGCGGCCGGCGTGAAGATCAGCTACGACCCGAATTTCCGCATCATGATGGATGAACGCTACGACGCCACCTTGCGCCGCATGACGGCACTGGCCGACGTGATCAAAGTGTCCGACGAAGATCTGGCGGGCCTGTTCCGCCACGATGATATCGATGGCGCGTTTGCCGTCCTGCGCGGCTGGAACCCGCACGCCACGTATTTGTACACGCGTGGCGCGCAGGGTGCGTCCCTGTACCGGGGCGAGCAAGTCTGGCGGGCGGCGCCGCCCGTCATCGAGGTGATCGACTCGGTGGGCGCGGGCGATGCCAGCATCGGCGGTCTGCTGTACAGCCTGATGTACCGGCCCGATGCCGATGGCGGCCAGCACTTGCGCTTCGCCGTCGCGGCCGGCGCTGGCGCCTGCCTGGCGGCCGGCGGTGCGCCGCCGTCGGTGGAATTGGTGGAGTCGTTGCTGGAGCGCACTATATTGGGATGATGTGGGCATGGTGTGTGTATTCAGCGGTGCCAGGGCGCCCTTCTTGCAATAAAAGGCGTAAGATTTGCGTTCTTGCCATGTCAAGAGCCTGTCCCTGGAGTGTCTGCATCTGCGGGGATAAGCTCCAAGTCATACGCTGAAACATATGCCGTTCCTCCCAGTGCCATGCATGGCGTTACCTGGCCGGATCTGTGCGCTTTACAGAGCATGGGCGCTGAGAAGGAAGTCCGCATGCATAAGATCTGGAAATTTTTCAATCCCAGGAGCTTTACATTCAAGATGACTGTGCTCGTGGGCGTGCTGGTGCTGTGCGCGACCGGCTCTGTCGCGCTCACGGCGCTGTCTGTCGCACAAGGGCAGATGGTTGCCGTCATCGGCAATCAGCAATATGCCTTGCTGACGAGTGCGGCGGCGTATATCGACGACGACTTAAACGCCAAAAAAGCGCTGCTCAAGCTGCTGGCAGAGGGATTGCCTGCGGACGTGTATGCCCATCCGCAGCGGATGCAGGCATATATCGAAAGCCATGTCTCCCTGCGCGTGGAATTTTTCAATCTCGTCGCCTTTGATGCGACTGGAAAATTGATTGCCAGCATGAATGACCGGGGCGTGGTCGGCAAGCTCAATTTCGCCACGCGGGAATACTTTATCGAGACCGTGAAAGTCAGGGAGGGCGTCATATCGCGTCCATTCAAGAGCCAGTTGTCGGGCAAGCCCATCGTGCTGGTAACCGAACCGATCTATGACGCAGCCGGCACATTGCTGTATGTGATTGCTGGCGGCATCAATTTGCAAAGTCCGACATTTTTCGGTCAGTGGGAGCAGCTCAAGCCGGGCAAGAGCGGTTATCTGTTCATGCTGACGGACGACGGCACATTACTCCACCATCCGGACCCGGCGCGCGTGCTGAAGCGCGTGAGTGAAGAGACGGGCGGCGCAACGCCTTCCACGCTGGCCGCCTTGCGTGGCTTTGACGGCTGGATGCAGGGTAAAACCAAGCTGGGCGTGCAAGCAATTATCACGTACAAGCATTTGCGTTCGTCCGACTGGATCATCGGCGCCGTGTACCCTGAGAGCGAGGCATTCACGCCGATCACCGATATTTATGCCCAGGTCATCCTTGCTTCCTCAGGCGTCGCCTTGCTGGCCAGTTGCGCCGGCTGGCTGGCGGTGATGCTGCTGTTGCGCCCCCTGGGTGAACTGGGCAGGCACGTAACCAGGATACACTCAGGTCATGCCGATATTCAGGTGTTTGATGTCGATCGCCGCGACGAGTTCGGCAAGCTGAGCCGTGCATTCTATGCGCTGTCGCTGCAGAGGGAAGTGGCGGAGAGCAAGCTCGCTGCCCTGGCGCGCACGGACATTCTGACTGGCCTGAACAACAGGCGCATGTTCGACGAGGCGCTGGCTGCGGCCTTGATACGGGCCAGGCGCGCCGGCACGGGCCTGGCGCTGGCCTATCTGGATATCGATTATTTTAAGAATATCAATGATACTTATGGGCATGGCATCGGCGACCTGGTGTTAATTGAATTTGCCAAGCGGCTCAAAGCTTGCATCCGCGCCTCGGACACCGTGGCGCGCCTGGCGGGCGACGAGTTTGTCATCATCTTTGAACAACTGACGAATCAGTCCGAGCTTGCGATACTGGGCAGGAAAATCGTGCAAGAGATGGTCGCGCACTTTGTTTGCGGCGGCATCGCGCTGCATGTGGCCACCAGCGTCGGCCTGGCGTTCAGTGAGCACGGCGATACGACGGCAGGGGCACTATTGACGGCGGCCGACGCGGCGCTCTACAAGGTCAAAAATGCTGGCCGCAACGGTTATGCTGTGACTGCCATCGGCAGCCCTGCCGCCGAGGTGGTGTAGGCGCGGCGCAGGCATAGCATTGGCCGCGTCAAGGTCGGCGGCCGCCCTTGCTCGTCGTCGGCGTATGCATGCCCGACGATGCCCGCGCCATCAGGGTAAATTCCATCAGGCGATGCGTGGCGGGCGCCGTCGTTCCAGCGCGGCGCTGGCGTATTTCGTCGATGACGAGATTGACGGCGGCGCGCGCCATGTCGGCGATGGGCTGGTGGATAGTGCTCAGTTCCGGCCACACCGTGGTGGCCACGGGCGTGTCGTCAAAACCGCACACGCTCACATCCTGCGGCACCTGCAAGCCCATGCCGTGCGCCACGGCCAGCGTGGCGGCGGCCATGTCGTCGTTGCTGGCGAAGATGGCGCTGGGATGCGGTTGTTGCGCCAGCAGTTGGCGCGCCGCGTCCAGCCCCGAGCGATACGTAAAATAGCCTTGCGCCACCCTGTTCTGCGGTACTGGCAAGCCCGCATCCCGCATGGCGTCCTCGAAGGCCTGGCGGCGCAGCAGGGCGGGCGTGTGCGCCGGATCGCCCTCGATGAAGCCGATGTCGCGGTGCCCCAGCGCGAGCAGATGGCGCGTCATGGCCAGCGCGCCTTCGTAGTCGTCGATGCGCACGGCAGAAACCCCGGGGGAGGGGCGCGCCGTGGCCACGGCGATGGCGGGGATGCCCATCTGATTGAGCTGCGCCAGCACTTCCGGCGAATCGCACAGGGGCGGCGGCACCAGGATGCCATCCACGCCGGCCGCCACCAGGCAGGCGATGCCGGCGCGCTGGCTGTCCAGGTCTTCACAGCGTTCGAGCAGCAGCTGGCCGCCGCCCTGGCGGCATTGGTCCATGGCGCCGACGAGGAATTCGCTGAGGAAGGCCGCGCTGGGGTTGCTGTACAGTAAGCCGATGCGCAGGGTGCCCGTGCGGGCTGCCCGCGCCGCCAGATTGGGCTGGTAGCGCAGGCTGGCGATCGCCGCCTCGACCTTGTTGCGCGTGGCAGCGCTGACGCTGGTGCGCCCATTGATCACGCGCGATACCGTCATGGCCGACACGCCGGCCAGGCGCGCCACGTCATGCACGGTAGCGCCGCTGGCTGTGTCGGGAGCGGCGTGCGCCGCCTTATTCGAGGTGGCCACCGAATTTCAGCTTGCCGCTGATGCGCATGCCGTGCAATTGACCTTCTTCCAGTTCGGCGGCGCTGGTGCGCTGCGCCGTGTCGCGCCGTGCCAGTCCCACGGACAGGATATCGAGCATCATCAGCTGTAGCAGGCGCACGATCATGGGCACGAAATTGAGGTTGCCTTCCGGGTGGTTCAAGGTCAGCAGTACGTCGGCCAGCTTGGCCAGTGGCGAACCGCTGGCCGTAATCGCCAGTACGCGCGCGCCGCAGCCTTGCGCCACCTTGACGGTGCGCAGCAGGTCGGGCAGGGCGCCCGAGCGGGAGATGACCAGCGCCACGTCACCCGGTTTGAGCATGGCGGCGCTCATTTCCTGCGCCTGCGGGTCGGCAAAGAAGCTGCTGACGATGCCCAGGTTGAGCAGCTTTTGCTGCATGTCGTCCGCCACCACGCGGGCGCTGCCCACGGCCAGCAATTCCACGCGCTGTGCGCCGCGCAGCAGTTCGATGGCGGCCGTCAGCGCTTTCACGTCGAGCATGTCGCGCAGCGCCAGCGCGGCCGAGGCGTTATTGCCCAGCACCTTGCGCGCCAGTTCGGCGTCGGAGTCCGAGATCTCCACATGGCAGTGCGCTACCGTGATGGCGCCGCCCGTCAGGCCGGAAGCGAGCTTCAATTTGAAATCGGCCAGGCCTTGCACGCCGATCGAGCGGCAAAAGCGCATCACGGTGGGCTGGCTGACGCCGACCCTCTGGGCGATCTCGGCGATCGGCAGGGTCAGCATGGCGTTTGGCTCCTTCAGTACCCAGTCGGCCACCTTGCACTCCGAGGGGCTCATGCGCCCGCGCGCCTGGCGCACGGATTCGAGCACGGGAGCGCCGGAATGGGCGCGCTTGAGTTTTTGCGCCAGGATGGCGGCGATGCCCAGGAACGTCGGCAGTTCGGCCGTGATCAGAAAGGTGGGGATCTGCGCCAGGTATTCGTTCAGGCGGCCCTTTTGCTCGAAGCGGGCGCGGAACTGCGACTGTTCGAACAGGGGGCCCAGGCGCGGCACGATGCCCCCGCCTATATAGATGCCGCCCAGCGCGCCGAGCGTCATGGCCACATTGCCGGCGATGGAGCCGAGGATGGCGCAAAAGCAGTCCACCGCTTCCAGGCACACGTCGCATTCATTGTTCAGGGCGCGGCTGGTGATGTCGGCTGCCAGCAATGGCGCCGCATCGGGCTTGCCGGCGCGCTCGGACAGGGCGCGGTAAATCAGCTCCAGTCCGCGTCCGGAGGCGAGGCGCTCGGCCGAGACGTGCGACAGTTCGCGCCAGGCGAAGGACAGCACGTCCATCTCGCGCTGGTCGCAGGGGGCGAAGCTGACGTGGCCGCCTTCGCTGCCCAGCGCGATCCAGCGGTCTTCGGCGGGGATCATGCCCGACACGCCCAGGCCCGTGCCCGAACCGAGCAGGCCGATGACGCTGTCGGCGCGCGCCATGCCGCCGCCGATCTGCAGGCGCTGGTCGGGCCGCAGATAGGGCAGGGCCATGGCCAGCGCCGTGAAGTCATTCACCACCAGCAGCGTGTCGAGGCCCAGCGCGGCGCGCATGGCCTCGATCGAGAAGAACCAGTGATGGTTCATCATGCGGATATTGTCGTCGTCGATGGGATTGGCGATGGCGATGGCCGCATGGCGCACGCGCGCCGAACCGGCGGCGCGCGCCTCGCTGCTATCCATATAGGCGGTGATGGCGTCGAGCAGCGAAGCGTAGTCGTCGCAGGGCAGCACGGCCACCGCTTCCAGGTGACCCTGGCGCGTTTCGAGCACGAAGCGGGCATTGGTGCCGCCAATGTCTGCCAGCAGGCGCGGCCCGTCACTGAAACGCTCCGCCGGATCGCTGCCTGCTACTTCCATCTTTTCATCAATTTTCATGGCGGTGCCTAGTCTCGTCTGCGTGCGCTGTCTTGGCGGCGCACTGTCATTATGGCAAAAACCAAGGATTTTAATTCGTATACGTACTGCGTGCCGAAAAATGCAGGCCTGCCTTGAAGATGTTCATGTATCGGCTCAAAAACGCACACGTCACCATGAAAAGCAGTGCCTTCAAACGGCAAATGCGAGCACAAATAAAGTGTCGCAGAGTAGTCGTAGGATTACAACATAATATGTTGATATTTGTTCGTAGTATAGTTACTATGTCCCTGCTGGAAAGAATTCTGGCCAGTACATTCGGCCACGAATGACTAGATAAAAAATAAATTACTGAGGAGACTTACCATGCTGCATCGCAACATGTTGAAGGCTGTGTTGAAAACACTGCCTGCTGCCATCGTCTTAGCCATCGCCAGCGGTTCCGCTTCCGCCGACCCCATGTACCCATCCGACGCCGAAGGCTTCCACGGCTACCTGCGCGCCGGCGCCGGCAGCAATACTTCGGGTGACGGCGGTTCGCAAGGCTGTTTCGGCCTGGGTGGCAATACCATGAAATACCGTCTGGGCAATGAGTGCGACGCCTACACGGAATTCGGCTACACCAAGTCCGTCGCCAAGTCCGGCGGCGTGAACTACCTGGCCACCATCTGGGTCAATGCCTATGCGCCGAATTCGGATTTCGGCGACAACAAGCTGGGCATCGTCAAAGCCTATGTCGAAGCGCAGGGACTCGATTTCCTGAACGGCGGCACGGCCTGGGTCGGCAAGCGCTTCTACTACCGTCCTGACATCCACATGCTGGATCTGCAATACATCAACATGAACGGCACGGGCGCCGGCCTGGACCGTATTCCTGCGGGTCCGGGTAAATTCTCGTATGCCTTCTTCAAGGACAACGATA
>NZ_LT607657.1:243678-259970 GCF_900095265.1 Janthinobacterium sp. UMAB-56
AACGGCTGGCAGTTGTCGGCCTTCCACCGCCAAGGTAAAGTATTTGGCGGCGGCAATACCTTCGGCGTGCAGTACGGCGTCGGCCCTGGCACGGGCAAGGGCGCGCAGTTCGGCGCATCGGGCGAGACCGGTCTGGGTTCGGACGTGAAACGCACGCGCATCTTCAATGACATGGCGATACAGCCGATGGAAAACTTCGGCATGGAATTCGTCGCCCTGTGGCAAAAAGACGAGTCGAATGCCAACGGTTCCTCGACCTGGACCTCGGTCGGCGTGCGTCCCGTGTACGCGTTCACCAACAACTTCAAGCTGGTGGGCGAACTGGGCACGGATCGCGTGACGCAAGCGGGCGGCCTGCCGGCCAAGCGTTTGACCAAGCTGACCATCGCACCGACGATCTCCGCCGGCCCTGGCCTGTGGTCGCGTCCCGAGCTGCGCGCTTTCGTCACCTACGGCAAATGGAACGATGCGGCCACCGCGTCGGTCAATGCGTCGAACAACGGCGGCCCGATCTACAACAACAATACCAGCGGCACGTCGTATGGTTTCCAAGTGGAAACCTGGTTCTAAGTTTGCACGCCTTGCAAATGCAGATCAACCTGGCGCATCCTTCGCGGATGCGTTTTTGGCGCCGTCCCGTGATATAAAGACAATGTACGCATGTCATGGATCACGGCGCCGTCTTTTCACTGAAGATGATGCCCGTTTGCAAGCGGGTCTGAGCACAAGAGCGCCGGTACAGGCGCAGATTTCACCTTTTTCGGCCCCCGTATGCCGAAGCCCCCTAAAAGCTTGATCAAAAAAGGAATGTGGAGATGAAACTGAAATTCAAGATTACCCAACTGGCCGCACTGACCACCCTGGCATTCGCTGGCAGCGCCTTTGCGACCGACGTGGAAGTGTTGCACTACTGGACCTCCGGCGGCGAAGCGAAGTCCGTGGGCCAGTTGCAGCAAATCGTGAAGGAAAGCGGCTTCGGCTGGAAAGACTTCGCCGTGGCTGGCGGCGCTGGCGAAAACGCCGCGACCGCGCTGAAAACCCGCGTCATTTCCGGCAACCCGCCAACGGCCGCCCAGATCAAGGGCCCATCGATCCAGGAGTGGGGCGCTGAAGGCGTGCTGGCCAATATCGATGATGCCGCCATTCCAGGCAAATGGGATGCCGTGCTGCCGAAAGTCGTCGCCGACATCATGAAATACAAGGGCCACTACGTCGCCGCGCCCGTCAACGTGCACCGCGTCAACTGGATGTGGGTCAATCCCGAAGTGCTGAAAAAAGCCGGCGTGGCCACCACCCCGACCACCTGGCCCGCCTTCTTCGAAGCGGCCGAAAAAATCAAGAAATCGGGCGCCATCGCGATTGCCCACGGCGGCCAGCCATGGCAGGACGCCACCGTGTTTGAATCGGTCGCGCTGGGCGTGGGCGGCACGGAATTCTACAAAAAGGCCATCCTTAAGCTGGACCAGAAGGAATTGACCGGCCCGACCATGCTCAAGGTGTTCGACACCCTGGGCAAGGTAAAGACCTATATCGACAAGGATGCGGCCGGCCGCGACTGGAACCTGGCCACCGCCATGGTCATCAACAACAAGGCCGGTTTCCAGTTCATGGGCGACTGGGCCAAGGGCGAATTCACGGCTGCCGGCAAGGTGCCGGGCAAGGATTACCTGTGCGTGGCAGCGCCAGGTACGGACAAGGCCTACACCTTCAACATCGATTCGTTTGCCATGTTCACGCAAAAGGATGCGAATGCGAAGAAAGGGCAGATCGCCCTGGCCAACGCCATCATGAATCCGAAGTTCCAGTCGATCTTCAACCTGAACAAGGGTTCCATCCCTGTGCGTTCCGGCGTGTCCAAGGACAAGTTTGACGCTTGCGCCCTGAAATCGATGGAAGACATGGACGCCACCAACAAGAGCGGCGGCCTGGTGCCATCGTTCGCGCACGGCATGGCGCTGCCATCGGCCACGCAAGGCGCCATCACCGACGTCATCGCCAAGTTCATGAATACCAACATGAGCTCGAAAGACGCGGTGACCGCCCTGGCGAAAGCGGCAAAAGTGAAGTAATCACGCCGGCGCCGGCACTCCCGCCGGCGCCCGCTGCATCGCATGCATCGCAGGCGTCCGCCCTGGCGTTCCACCAGGCCGGCGCCACACGCAGTTCTCTTACGGCTCTCCTATGTCCATACGCAAGCAATTCGACCGATGGATACCGCAGATGGTGCTGGGCCCCACGCTCATCGCCAGCCTGGTATTCGTCTATGGTTTTATCTTTTTGACCGGTTGGCTGTCGCTGACCGAATCGCGGCTGATGCCGAACTACGAGTTCGCCGGCCTGGTGCAATACGTCGAGCTGTTCGACAATGAGCGCTGGTGGACCTCGCTCAAGAACCTCGGCATCTTTGGTGTCCTGTTCATCGGTTGCAGCATCGCCATCGGCCTGTTCCTGGCGATCCTGCTGGACCAGAAAATCCGCGCAGAAGGCGCGCTGCGCGCCATCTACCTGTATCCGATGGCGCTGTCCTTCATCGTCACCGGGACGGCCTGGAAATGGATGCTCAATCCCAGCCTGGGCCTGGAAAAGGTCATGCACGACTGGGGCTGGACGTCGTTCACCTTCGACTGGCTGGTGAACTCCGACATGGCCATCTACACGGTGGTGATCGCCGGCGTATGGCAGTCGTCGGGCTTCGTCATGGCCCTGTTCCTGGCAGGCCTGCGCGGCATCGATGATGAAATCATCAAGGCGGCGCAAGTCGATGGCGCGTCCTTGCCGACGATTTACTGGCGCATCGTGATTCCGGCCATGCGTCCCGTGTTCTTCAGCGTGCTGCTGATCCTGGCGCACATCGCCATCAAGAGCTTCGATCTGGTGATCGCACTGACGGCTGGCGGACCTGGCAACTCCTCGTCCGTGCCAGCCATCTTCATGTACCAGTTTTCCTTCACCCGTGGCCAGCTGGGCCAGGGCTCTGCATCGGCAATGATGATGCTGGCCACCATCGTGGCCGTGCTCGTGCCGCTGATGTACCTGGAAACGCGCAGCGCAAAGGCGATGAGATGACACACACTCCTACACGTAACAACAAACTCACCCTGGGACGGGTGGTGCTGTACCTGCTGCTGATCCTGTTTGCGGTGTATTACATCGTGCCCCTGTATGTGACCTTGTCGACCTCGTTCAAGTCGCTCGACGAGATCCGCAGCGGCAACCTGCTGGCCTTGCCGCATGTGTGGCAGTTCGAATCCTGGTCCAAGGCCTGGTCTTCGGCCTGTACGGGCGTCACCTGCGACGGCATGCAACCGTTCTTCTGGAACTCGATCAAGATGGTGATCCCCGCCGTGCTGATCTCGACCTTCCTGGGCGCCTTCAACGGCTATGTGTTCGCGCACTGGCGCTTCCGTGGTTCGGAAATCCTGTTTGCCGCCTTGCTGGTGGGCTGCTTCATTCCCTTCCAGGTCGTGATCCTGCCGATGGCGCGCCTGCTCGGTGAGTTCGGCCTGGCCAATACCACCTCGGGCCTGGTCTTCGTGCACGTGGTGTACGGCACGGCGTTCACGACCCTGTTCTTCCGCAACTACTACATCGGCGTGCCGGAAGAACTGATCAAGGCGGCGCGCATCGACGGCGCCGGCTTCTTCCTGATCTTCCGCAAGATCGTGCTGCCGATTTCGGGTCCGATTTTCGTCGTCTGCATCATCTGGCAGTTCACGCAGATATGGAACGACTTCCTGTTCGGCATCGTCTTCGCCAGCGGAGATTCGCAGCCGATCACGGTGGGCTTGAACAACCTGGTCAACACGTCCACGGGCGTGAAGGAATACAACGTCAACATGGCCGCGGCGGTGATTGCCGCGCTGCCGACCCTGCTGGTCTATCTGGTCGCAGGCCGTTATTTTGTGCGCGGTCTGACCGCAGGCGCAGTCAAAGGTTAAGGAAAGAATATGTCCAGTTTATCGATACGCAGCATCCGCAAGGTGTACACGAATGGCGTCGAAGTCCTGAAGGGCATCGACATCGAGATCAAGGATGGCCAGTTCCTGATCCTCGTCGGCGGCTCCGGCTCCGGCAAATCGACCTTGCTCAACATGGTGGCCGGCCTGGAAAGCGTCACCTCGGGCGAAATCCTCATCGACGGCAAGGTGGTCAACGACCTGCCGCCGAAGGATCGCGACATCGCCATGGTGTTCCAGTCCTACGCGCTGTATCCGTCGATGACGGTGCGCGAAAACATCGCGTTTGGCCTGAACGTGAAAAAAGTGCCGAAGGCGGAGCAGCAAGAAATCGTCGCCCGTGTCGCCGAAACCTTGCAGATCACGCATTTGCTGGATCGCCGTCCGGCGCAGCTGTCGGGCGGCCAGCGCCAGCGCGTGGCCATGGGCCGCGCCATTTCGCGCAAGCCCTCGCTGTTCCTGTTCGACGAACCGCTGTCGAACCTGGACGCCAAGCTGCGCGTGGAAATGCGCGCCGAGATCAAGCTGCTGCATCAGCGCCTGAAGGCCACCATCGTCTACGTCACGCATGATCAGATCGAGGCGATGACCATGGGCGACCTGATCGCCGTCATGAAGGATGGGGTGGTGCAGCAACTGGGTACGCCGCAGGAAATCTACGACAATCCGGCCAACCTGTTCGTGGCCGGCTTCATCGGCTCGCCATCGATGAACTTCATCACCGTCAAGCCTGTCATCGAAGGCGACGAAGTGTTTGTCGCCATCGACAACGCGGGCAAGAGCATGCGCCTGGCCTTGCCATTCGCTGCCGACAAGCTGCGCAGCTATGCGGGCCGCGACGTGATCCTGGGCGTGCGCCCTGAACAGATCACGGACATGAGCAGCGCGCACGGCGACGTTGGCCAGGAATTGGGCTGTCTGATCGACCTGGTCGAGCCGACCGGCCCCGATACCCTGCTGACGACGCGCCTGAACGGTGCCGCCGTCACCTGCCGCACGCACCCGCGCGAAGCCGTGCTGCCGGGGCAGACCATGCAGCTGTCGTTCAACCTGTCGAAAGCGGCCATGTTTGATCCCGCGAATGGCGAACGTATCGCGTAAGCAGTAGCGGCAATAGAAAACGGCCCGCTCGTCGCATGACAGGCGGGCCGTTGTTGTTTGCGCCGCCGCGCTTATTTCGCCAGCGATTTCTTGTACGCGATGGCGTAACTGAGCTTGCCGGTCGGCGTGAGCAGGTCGTCCAGCGCACTCTGGCTGAAGACGCCCGTCCAGCCCAGCGTTTGCGCCGTCACGCCGCCGCTGACGCTATCGTTCGCCTTCAGGCCCGCCATCGCCATCGATGCGCTCTTGATGGTGGCCATGTAGCTGGTGGCGTCGCGCGTATCGGTCTTTGCCAGGTCGATGCCGGCCTGCTTGCGCAGCCAGTCGGCCCAGTAGAATTCGAGGAATTCCGTAGCTGCCGCCGGCACCACATAGCCGGCGTCGCGCGTGAAGTACACGAGCGAGCGGTACGGGTCGTTGCCCAGCGACTTCAAGCCGATGGATGCGGGCAGTTGGCTGGTGGCAATCGCCTTGTTGCTGCCATCTTTCAGCCAGACCTTGTTGACCTTTTTCATCTGTGCCCAGAAATCGTATTCATTGAGCTTGCTGAAATTGTCCGTCACCTTGACCCACACCTTCAACTGCTGGTTCTGGCCATTGTCGGCATCCCGGAAGGCGCTGAAGGTGTGGTGGCCATCCGTCAGGTACAGGGAGCCGTTCGGCCCGATGACGACGGTTTTCATGTCGCCCGGCCTGGTGCCCACGGCAGACTTGCACTGGAACGTCGCCGGTGGATTGCTCAGGGTAGCGCCGGCCACGTTGGCCGTCTTGCTCACCACATCGTCCTGGCCATTGGCTTCGCACAGTTCGGCAAATTTCTTCGGCTTGTTGGTCTTGGCCATGAGCAGGTCTTCCGCGCCGTAGCGGCCCAGCTTGTAGTACACCTGATCGTAGCCGACGGCTGCTTGCGTGGGGTGCAGTTCGTCGAGCGATACTTGCAGGAAGACGGGCGCCGCCTCGGTGCCGGCAGGCGTGGCGGCCAGGGCTTGCTGGCGCGCGCTGAGCACGGGCGGCGTTTCCAGCACGCTCTTGCCGGTGGCGAGCGGCGTGCCGCCATCGATGATCTGCGCGACGATGCTGCCGCTGGCATTGACGATGTCGATATCCGTGCCGTTCTGCCTGATTTGCAGATTGTCGAGCAGGACGTCGGCCGGGTCCTTGCTGTCCGGCGTCAGGGCGCCATTGACGAAATCATAGTTGGCCGCCATGCCCAGGGTTTGCAGGGGCGCCGCCAAGGCCGTGCCCAGCTGCGTCTGCGCCGTTTGCAGGCGTGCTGCATCGATGGCGGCTAGGCTGGTGGCGGCCGCGCTCGACGGGATGCTGCCCAGCAGTTGCATGGCGATGACGGAGGTGAGCGGTGTCACATTGACGGCGCTTTCCTTCAGCGACAGCGCGTACAGGGTGCTGCCGCCCGCTGGCGTGACGGAGGCGAGGAAGGGGGCCTTCGCCGTGCTGAGCAAGGTGATGGCCACCTTGCCCTTCGCGTCCGTGGTGCCGCTGCCGACGATATTCTTGCCGGCGTCGAGCACGGTGACCGAGGCATTTGCCAAGGCCTTGCCGGTGGCCGCTACCACGTTCAGGATGCGTGCGGGGGCGACCGGCTCCACCGGGGCGACGGGCGCCGTGGCGGTGTCGCGATAGTCTTTGCCGCCACAGGCGGTCAAGCTGGCGCCCAGCGCGATGGCGACGGCGATGGCTAAGGTGCTGGGGGTGGTGCGGCGGATGCTGTGCTTGTACATGGTGTCCCGTGATGTCGGCCTGAAAAGTGCCGACATGCTAGCGGGCGCAGATGTCAGGATGATGACACGCCGGCAGATGACAGACGCAGCAGCGACTTGCGGTAGTCGATGGCGCAGCCCAGCTTGTCCGCCGCGCGCTTGCCGCCGCCGACGATAGCCTCCGCTTGCAGCGCCGGCATCATCGCTGGCGCCTCATTCCAGCAGCGCGCTGGGCACGCGCGGCGAGGACATCAGGTCGCGGAAGGCTGCCCAGTGGGCGGTGCGCGTCGCGCCCTGGCGTTCGACATAGGCTTTCGCCATGTCCTGGCCCAGGTTGTAATTGATGACATAAGCACCCATGGCATCGTAGAACTGCAGGCGCTGCGCCGATTTTTCGGCTGGATACAGACGCACGTTGACCAGCCATTCCAGCGCTTCTTCCCCGCTCAGGCTGCTTTCGAGGTACTGGCGCGCGATGTCGTTGTCGGCATAGCCGAGTTTGGCCAGCAGCCGGTTCAGCTGTGCGTAGCGGGGCGCCAGCACCGGATCGAGGCCGGCCAGCGGGTACAGCACTTGCTGTTCGAACGCCAGCCGCTCCGCATCCGTGAAGCTCAGTTCGATGCCGTAATTGGCCGTGCCCTCGGCGATCAGGGATTGCGGCGAATACAGCGGATAGATGCAGTATTCCAGCCAGCCCTTGCCGCGCACCAGGTCGCGCTCCAGCAGCACATTGTAGACGTGGTGGCCCGGATAAGCTTCATGGCAGCCGAGGTCGACGGCGCGGTCTATATACACGGGCAAGTCCGTATTGATCTGTATCACGCTCTGGTAGTCGCCCTTGTACCAGTTGTAGCCACTCCATGGCTTGTCGGTGACGAATTCCAGTACAAAATCTTCACCTTCGGGCAGGGCGATGTATTGCAAGGTGCGTTCGCGGCCCGCGCGGATGGCCGCATCCATGACGGTGCGCAGCCTGTCTGCGGGAATGACGAGTTGCGCGCGCAAGGCGTTCACGCGCTCGCTGACCGTGCCGTTGCCGGGCAACAGGACATCGATTGCCGTCACCAGTTCTTCATAGTATGCGCGGCTGTGGTGCGGCGAGACGGCGTCGTACAGGCGCGCGCTTTGCGTGTCGAAATCGAGGCGCGCTCCCTGCAGCATGTCCACCTTGGCCAGCACGGCCTGCAATTGCTTGCGCAGGTTCAGGGCGCGCAGGCAGGGTTCCTTGGCCAGCAGGGCCAGCGCTTCATCCGCAGCAGCCTTGATGTCGCTCAAACCCTGTTGCTGTTCTACCGCTGCAGCCTGCCATGCGGGCGGGCCGTAATACGCGTCGACATACGAGGCATCGTGCTGGCCCATGGCCAGGACCAGCTTGACGTAGCGTTCGGCCACGTCGGCCAGGGTAGGGGAGTTGCTGTCGTTGTGCGTCATGGCGGCAGGTTTTGGCAGTTGGGCAGGCGCTTATTGTATAGCGCATCGGCGCGGAGTTGCGGCACGCACCCGCGACAACACTTCCCTATAGTAATTCGAAAAGTGTCATCCGTTTGCGCCTGGCCGTCGAACCCAGGCAGCCCTTGCCTGCGCCGGCTGCCTGAGTCCGTGCCTGTCGCTTAAAACTCCACGGGCCGCGCTTCGCGCATCGCCTGCGTCATGGCCAGGCCGATGCGCGTCGCTTCCGTCGCGTCGTGCAAGGTCAATGACAAGCTGCGCCGGCCCAGCGCCGCATCCGTAAACTCCTGCGCCTCGATCAAAAAGGCGTCGGCGAAGCGGGCATAGAAGTCCGGCGTGCATTCATTGCGCACGCCGTGCGCATCCGAAATTTCCACGCGGTTCAGGCGCGGATTGCTGCCCACGGCCAGGCGGCCGGCCGTGCCGAACACTTCCGTCAGGGTTTCATGGCCATGCGCCATGGTGCGCGACGCCATGAAGCTGGCCATGCTGCCATCGGCAAACTCGACTGTCGCCAGGCCGTTGTCGACGTCGCCGTACGCCTGCAAGCCCGTGTGGATGGCGTTGGTGCCGCTCGCATACACGCGTGTTGGCACAGGGTTGCCCAGCAGCCAGCGCGCCAGGTCGATATCGTGCACGCTGCAATCGAGGAAGATGCCGCCGCTGGTGGGGGCGAAGCGCATGAAGGCGCCGCTGGGGTCGTTCTGGTCGCAGGTTTGCGAACGCACCAGATACGGCTTGCCGATGAAGCCCTTGGCGATTTTTTGCTGCGCGTCATGGTAGCTGGCGTCGAAGCGTCGCACGAAGCCGATCATGACGGTCAGCTGCGGGTGGCGCGCCGCTTCCGCTTCCACCTTCAGGCAGTCGGCGAGGTCCAGCGACAGTGGTTTTTCGCAAAACACGTGCTTGCCGGCGCGCAGGGCGGCGATGATCTGGTCCGCATGCAGCGAGGTGGGCGTGACGAGGAAGACGGCGTCCAGGCCCGGATGGGCCAGCAGGGCGTCGACATCGGCATAGCCGGTGCTGATGCCGAGCGTGCTGGCGGCCCAATCCAGTTCGGCCGGCACGGGGCTGCAGGCGGCCACGACTTCGGCATTCGGCACGCGCTGCGCCAGGTTGATGGCGTGGCGCTGGCCCAGCCGGCCCAGGCCGACGATGCCGACTTTTAATGTTGGGGATGACATGGTGTCTCCAGGTATTTTTATTATTGGTTTATAAATTGACCACGCGCTGTTCGCGCCACGACAGCGTGGCCGCCTCGGCCAGTTCCAGTGCCTTCAAGCCATCATGGACGGTGGTGCGCAGCGGCGTGCCGTGGCTGAGGGCATCAAAGAAATGCGCCATTTCCTGCGCGTAGGCCACGCGGTAGCGTTCCAGGAAAAAATCTTCCGGCTTGTCCACGCTGACGTTGACAGAACCATAGGCTGTCACTTCCGTCGGTTTGTGGTTGCCCGCCTGCAGCATGCCGGCGCTGCCCAGCACTTCGAAGCGCTGGTCGTAGCCATACGCGGCGCGGCGCGTGGCATTGATCTGGCACAAACGCCCCTTTGCCGTGCGGATGGTGACGACGGCCGTATCCAGGTCGCCCGCCTCGCCGATGGCGGGATCGACAAGGCAGCTGCCCGTGGCGTGCACGCTGATGGCTTCATCGTCGAGTATCCAGCGGAAGATGTCGAAGTCGTGGATCAGCATATCCTTGAAGATGCCGCCCGACACCTTGATGTAGCTGACGGGTGGCGGGCCCGGATCGCGGCTGGTGACGATGAGCAATTCCGGCGTGCCGATCTCGCCCGCTGCGATGCGGCTCTTGACGGCATTGAAAGTCGGATCGTAGCGGCGCTGGAAGCCCAGCATGCACAGCACCTGGGCTTGCTTGACGGCGGTGGCACAGGCGCGCGCCCGGTCGAGGGTCAGGTCGACGGGTTTTTCGCAAAAGATGGCCTTGCCGGCGGCGGCCGAGCGCAGGATCAGGTCCGCGTGCGTGTCCGTGCTGGAAGCGATGACGACGGCCTTGATGGCAGGGTCGGCCAGCGCCGCTTCCACCGTGGCGCTGCTGCCGCCATGCAGGCCGGCCAGCGCGGCGGCCGCTTCCTGGTTGACGTCGACCACGTACTTGAACTGCACGCCGGGTTGGGCAGCCAGGTTGGCCGCGTGGATTTTGCCGATGCGTCCGGCGCCGAACAACGCTACTTCAATCATCATGTTCTCCTGGGGTATGGATTTCTTCGATGTCGAGCTCTAATTTATATGCCAGCGCGATGAACAGCGCCTGGCACAGGCAGATGGTGCTGGTCAGCGAGCGGAAGGCGAAGGCGCTGCCCTCGGTGACGGTCAACAGCGCATCGGCTGCCCTGGCGAGCGGCGCGAGCTTGCTGTCGGTGATCACCAGGACCTTGGCGCCCTTGTCTTGCGCCGCCTTGATGCACTGCTGGGTTTCCTTGCCGTAAGGCGAGAAACTGATGGCGATCGCCACATCGCGTTCGCGCACGCTGCGCATCTGTTCGCGGTGCATGCCGCCCAGTCCGCTAATCAGGTGCACGCGTTTGTCCGTGTGTTCGAGCGCGTAGGCGATGTAGGAGGCGATCGGAAAAGACCGGCGCACGCCGATCACATAGATATTGTCCGCTTTCAGCAGCAGGTTGACGGCCGCTTCCAGCTGTGCGTCGTCGAGCCCGGCGGCCAGGTCGTCCAGGCCGGCACGGCTGGCGCCGACGAATTCGCGCGTCAGGTCGCCTGCGCTGAGCGCGGCATCGCGCGTGGAAATGAGCTTGCGGATGCGTTGCTGGTAGTCGGGCGTGGCGCCGGCCTGGTCCGTATAAGCCTGGCGGAACACATCCTGCATTTCGCTGAAACCCGAGTAGCCGAAGCGCTGTGCGAAGCGCACGATGGCCGACGGCTGCACATCGCAGGCGGTGGCGATATCGCTGATGCGTTCGAGCATCAGGCTGGCCCTGTGCTTTTCAATATATTGCGCGATGACTTTCAACTGGCGCGACAGATTGTCGTACTCGGCGGCAATGTGTTGCATCAGTTGTTCGATGGGGGCGGTGGCTGCCATGGTTTTTTCCTCGGTGTGCATGCTGGGCCGCAGGATTGCTGCGGCTGGTTCTGGCGAGAATTATAGGAGTGAATCCGAAAAATAGAAATGATTTTCTATTTATATTTATTTTGAAAATTTTATTGCATTTGTCTTTTTTGTGGCCTAAGCTGTGCGCAGTGCATCGGGTCTTGCCGGTTTTCCGGCTCCCCGTTGACACGCGACAAAAGCTGGCAACTATAAAAATTAATCCTTCAAGGAGACATTCATGCAAAGCAATAAGCGTAAGGGATTTCTGAAGAGCCTGGCCATGCTGGGACTCGGCCTGGGACTGGGTCTGGGCATGAACGCCAGCCACGCGGCGGGCGAGAAATTCGTGCTGATCAGCCATGCGCCCGATTCCGATTCCTGGTGGAATACGATCAAAAATTCTGTCAGGCAAGCAGGCGAAGACTTCAATGTCACCGTCGACTACCGCAATCCGCCGAACGGCGACCTGGCCGACATGGCGCGCCTGGTCGAGCAAGCGGCGGCCCGCAACTACGATGGCGTGATCGTCAGCATCGCCGACTTCAGCGTGCTGCAAAAGCCGCTGGGCCTGGTCGCTGCCAAGAAGATTCCATTCATCACGATCAATTCCGGCACCCTGGCGCAAAGCGAGCAGCTGGGCGCCGTGATGCACGTGGGCCAGCCTGAATACGAGGCAGGCAAGGGCGCCGGCGAAAAAGCCAAGGCGGCCGGCATCAAATCGTTTGTTTGCGTCAACCACTACGCGACAAACCCGTCGTCGTTCGAGCGCTGCCGCGGCTTTGCCGAAGCCATCGGTGTCGATTTCAAGGCCGCCACCCTGGATGCGGGCGAAGATCCGACCACCATCGAAAGCAAGTTGAGCGCTTTCCTGCGCAACAACCCGTCAACCCAGGCCGTGCTGGCGCTGGGTCCGACCTCGGCCCACGCCTCGCTGAAGGCACTGGAAAAAATGGGCTTGAAGGGCAAGATGTGGTTCGCCACGTTCGACCTGTCCGATGAAATCTCGAAAGGCATCAAGGATGGCAGCATCCAGTTCGCCATCGACCAGCAACCCTACCTGCAAGGCTATATTCCCGTTGCCGTGCTGGCCATCATGAAACAGGACAAGACCACGGACTTGGCCAAGGTACGCGAAAAGCTGATCAATAACGCCAAGTTCAAGGCACGCCTGGCCGAGTACGGTCTGGCGCCATCGTATGGCCCGCGCCATATCGGTTCCGGTCCTGGTTATGTCACCAAGGACAATATCGGCAAGGTAGAGAAATACGCCGGCCAGTTCCGTTAAAGCACCGCTTTTCAATTCAATCAAGACCTTAGTCGTTGTCCCCGCGCGCAGGCCATGCTTGCCGGCGCGCGGGTGCTGCCGCCCGGGAATTGTTGTCAGGGCTGGCAGCTTGCTATAAAACAAGGGAGACATAGCATGAGTACCGTGAAATTAAGCGTGGAACAGGGCGGCATGGCCGCCTCGGGCACGCCGCCGCAAAAGCAGGGCTTTGATGAGCGCGTGGGGCAGGTCAGCTGGCTCAAACGGCTGTTCAGCCGCCCGGAATTTGCCTCGATCTCGGGCGCCATCCTGGTGTTCGCCTTCTTCATCCTGACGGCCGGTGACTCTGGCATGTTTAACCTCGACGGCGTGATCAACTGGGCGCAAGTGGCGGCCTACCTGGGCATCATCGCCATCGGCGCCTGTGTGCTGATGATCGCCGGCGAATTCGATCTGTCGATCGGCTCCATGATCGGCTTTGCCGGCATGATGATCGCCATCCCTTCCGTCTACTTCCACTGGCCCGTGTGGGCCGCCATCCTGTTCGCCTTTGCCGGCTCGATGGCGCTGGGCTGGCTCAACGGTTACCTGGTCATCAAGACGCGCTTGCCTTCGTTCATCGTCACCCTGGCCTTTTTGTTCATCCTGCGCGGCCTGACCCTGGCCCTGTCCATCATGTTTGCCAACCGCACCATCGTCAGCGGCATCGGCGCGCTGGCCGCCGACGACTGGCTGGCGGCAGCCCTGTTTCAGGGCGAAGTGGGCAACACGCTGTTTGCCTGGATGGCCAAGGCCGGTTGGATCACCGCGCTCGACAGTGGCGCGCCGCTGGTGAAGGGCATACCCAAGGTCATCGTCTGGTGGGCCGGCCTGGCGCTGGTGTCCGGTTTCATCCTGGCCCGCACCCGCATCGGCAACTGGATCTTCGCCGTCGGCGGTGACGCCAACGCGGCCAAGAACGTGGGCGTGCCCGTGAAAACCATCAAGGTATCGCTGTTTGTCTTCACCGCCTTCTGCGCCTGTCTGTTTGCTACGCTGCAAGTATTTGACGTGGGATCGGCCGCCGCCGACCGCGGCATGCAAAAGGAATTCGAAGCCATCATCGCGGCCGTCATCGGCGGTGCCTTGTTGACGGGCGGCTACGGTTCCGTCGTCGGCGCCTGCTTCGGCGCGCTGATCTTCGGCGTGGTGCAGATCGGCATTACTTATACCAATATCAATTCGGACTGGTTCCGCGTCTTCCTCGGCGTCATGCTGCTGATCGCGGTATTGTTCAATAACTTTGTCCGTGCCCGTGTCACGGAAGCGAGATAAGCCATGAGCGAATACATCCTTGCGCTGGAAAATATCAGCAAACGTTTCGGCTCCGTCATCGCCCTGCAAAACGTCACCCTGCGCTTGAAACCGGGCGAAGTGCATTGCCTGCTGGGCGACAACGGCGCCGGCAAGTCGACCCTGATCAAGACCCTGGCCGGCGTACACCGGCCCACCAGCGGGCAATACCTGGTCGACGGCCAGAGCGTCAGCTTCAATTCGCCGAAAGAGGCGCTCGACCTGGGCGTGGCAACCGTCTACCAGGACTTGGCGCTGGTGCCCTTGCTGTCGGTCGCGCGCAATTTCTTCATGGGCCGCGAACCGATCAGGAAAATGTTTGGCGTGCTGCCCGTGATGGATATGGAGTACGCAGCCACCACGGCACGCGACAAGCTGGCTGAAATGGGCATCATGGTGCGCGACCCGCACCAGGCCGTGGGCACCATGTCGGGCGGCGAGCGGCAGTGCCTGGCCATAGCCCGCGCCATCCACTTCGGCGCGCGCGTGCTGATCCTCGACGAGCCGACGGCCGCGCTGGGCGTGAAACAGTCGTTCAATGTCCTGAAACTGATCTACAAGGCGCGCGAACGGGGCTTGTCCGTGATCTTTATTACCCACAATGTGCACCATGCCTATCCCGTGGGTGACTCGTTCACCCTCTTGAACCGGGGCAAGTCGCTGGGTACCTACACCAAGGAAACCGTTTCCAAGGATGAAGTGCTCGACATGATGGCGGGCGGTGCGGAAATGCAAACGCTGATGAGTGAACTCGACGGTGTCACGATTTAAGGATAACCATGAATAACCCGACACAATTTGCCCAGGGCCGCGCGCTCGACGTGATCTGCCTGGGCCGCCTGGCGGTGGACCTGTACGCGCAGCAGATCGGCAGCACCCTGGAAGACGCGACCAGCTTCGCCAAATACCTGGGCGGCTCGTCGGCGAATATCGCCTTCGGCACGGCCCGCCTGGGTTTGAAGTCCGCCATGCTGTCGAAAGTGGGCGACGACCATATGGGCCGTTTCCTCACCGATACTTTGTCCAAGCAGGGATGCGACGTCAGCCATGTGGGCATCGACCGCGACCGTTTGACAGCCCTGGTGATGCTGGGCATCAAGGATAAAAACACCTTTCCCTTGATTTTCTACCGTGAAAATTGCGCCGACATGGCCATCGATGCGTCGTCGGTGGATGCGGCCTTTATTGCCTCGAGCAAGGCGCTCTTGATCACCGGCACGCATTTTTCCACGTCCGCCATGCACGCCGTCAGCACGCAGGCGCTCAAGCTAGCGCGTGCCAACAATGTGCGTACCGTGCTCGACATCGATTACCGGCCCGTGCTGTGGGGCTTGTCGGGCAAGGCGGATGGCGAAACGCGCTTTGTCTCGAACGATGGCGTGACCGGCCACTTGCAGGCGATCTTGCCGCATTTCGACTTGATCGTCGGCACGGAAGAGGAATTCATGATCGCCGGCGGCGGCGCCGACATCATGGCCAGCTTGCGCGCCGTGCGGGCCGCCACCTTGGCCACCCTGGTCGTCAAGCGAGGCCCGCTGGGCAGCGCCGTCATCGACAATGTGGTGCCGCACAGCCTCGACGACGCGTATAACTACCGTGGCGTGCGCGTGGAAGTGTTGAACGTGCTGGGCGCGGGCGACGCCTTTCTCTCGGGATTCCTGAAGGGCTGGCTGCGCGGCGAGGATTATGCAGCGTGCTGCCGCTACGCAAATGGCTGCGGCGCCCTGGTCGTGTCGCGCCACGGCTGCGCGCCGGCCATGCCGTCGCCCATCGAGCTCGACTATTTCCTCGACAATGCGGCCCAGCTGACACAGCCTGACCAGGACGCCACCTTGTCGCGCTTGCACCGCACGACGGTCGCGCGCAAGGAGTGGAATGAGCTGTGCGTATTCGCCTTCGACCATCGCACGCAATTCTTTGAGCTGGCGCAACAGACTGGCGCGCCCGAATCCGCCATTGCGGCCCTGAAACAATTGATGGTGCAAGCCGTGGCGCAGACGGAAGCGGCCTTGCAGCTGTCCGGCAAGACGGGCGTGCTGATCGATGGCCGCTATGGCGTCGACGCGCTCAACGATGCGACGGGGCGCGGCTGGTGGATAGGCCGTCCCGTGGAATTGCCGGGCTCGAACCCGCTGCAGTTTGACTGGGGCCGTTCCATCGGTTCGCACTTGCTCAGCTGGCCGAAGGAACACGTGATCAAATGCCTGGTGCAACTGCATCCGGACGATGCCGTGGAAAACCGGCTGGAGCAGGAAGCGCAAATCAAGGCCCTGTATGAGGCGGCGCAAGTGAGCGGTCACGAACTGTTGCTGGAAGTCATACCGTCGGAGTCCTTGCCGCAAAATGACGATACTGTCTTGCGCGCCGTCAAGCGCCTGTACAACCTCGGCATTTATCCGGAATGG
>NZ_LT607658.1:0-111505 GCF_900095265.1 Janthinobacterium sp. UMAB-56
CCCTCCAGTGCCAAGATGCCATGATGTCATCTTGCTGCCGGGAGGGGGTTTTTTTTCGTCTGGCGCTTTCGCATGCTTGCACCCCAAGCACAAAGTGCTGGGGTCAGACCCTCAATACCGCCAACGCAAAGGTCATCGCCAACGTGCGAGGCGGGGGGATGCGCCCCAGTGGGGCACATCCCGATCACGAAGTGACTGACCCCGGCTCTTCATCAGCTGCCCATGCAAAAGGCGAAAAAAGTAGCGCTACGCGCTGCCGTTGTCACCTAACGTCGTTTAACTCCCTCGATAAGTCGAATACGACCACGGCGATACCACTAGCGGCACATGGTAGTTTTCATCCGTATGCGCAATGCCGAAAGCGAGGGTGACCAGGTCGATGAAGCGTGGCGTAGGCAGATCGAGGCCTTGGGCGGCGAAGTAGTCGCCTGCGTTGAACACCAGTTCATATTGACCCGCTTTCATGCTGTCGCCTTCCAGCAATGGCGTGCTGCAGCGGCCGTCGCTATTCGTCATATCCATCTTCAATAACACTTTGCCTTCTGGCGCGACTGAAAACAGGGCTACCTTGACGCCCGCCCCCGGCCTGCCGTGGGCGATATCGAGTACATGCGTGCTAAGTTTTCCCATTTGCTATCCTGTATATAAGGTGAGTGAAGGTGCTTATCGTGCAAATCATATACCGGCGACTGCGCCCGGCTATATGATTGGGCATATAGCCAACATTGTCCTCCTATAGGCGCGCCTCCGCATGAACAATTACGAACATTATCCACGCGACTTGATCGGCTACGGCCGGACGCCACCCCATCCGCAATGGCCGGGCAAGGCCCGTATCGCCCTGCAATTCGTCCTCAATTACGAGGAAGGGGCGGAAAATAACGTGTTGCATGGCGATCCCGCCTCGGAAACGTTTTTATCGGAAATGATTGGTGCGGCCGCTTTTCCTGCGCGTCACCTGAGCATGGAGTCGATTTACGAATACGGTTCGCGCGCCGGGCTGTGGCGCTTGCTGCGCATGTTCGAGGAACGGCGCCTGCCGTTGACGGTCTTTGGCGTCTCGATGGCCTTGAAGCGCAATCCGGAAGCGGTGGCCGCCTTCCAGCAACTGGGGCATGAAATCGCCTGTCATGGCTTGCGCTGGATTTCCTATCAAAACATGGATGAAGCGACGGAGCGCGAACACATGCGTGTAGCCGTGCAGATCATCCGCGAAATGACGGGTTCCGCTCCGCAAGGCTGGTACACGGGGCGCGATTCGCCCAATACGCGCAAACTGGTGGTCGAACATGGCGGTTTTCGCTACGACGCCGATTATTACGGTGATGACTTGCCATTCTGGGAAAAGGTGGCGTACACGGATGCTGCCGGACAGCCCGCCGTGCAACCGCAGCTGATCGTGCCCTACACCCTGGATACGAACGACATGCGTTTTGCTGCCATGCAGGGCTTTAATTCGGGCACGCAGTTTTTCGATTATCTGAAGGATGCTTTCGATGTCTTGTACGCGGAAGGCGACCCGAACGGCTTGAACCAGCCGAAGATGTTGTCGGTGGGTTTGCATTGCCGCCTGGTGGGGCGTCCGGGACGGGCCGCAGCACTGGCGCGCTTCCTCGACTATGTGCAGGGCCATGAGCAAGTGTGGATCACGCGCCGCATCGATATCGCCGAACACTGGCATGCGACGCATCCCTATGCTGCCTGATGGATATTGATATTGGGTGATAAGTAAAATCAGTCTTTGCATATAGTTGTCGCATATGCCGGTGTTAATCTCCTATACTGGGACTATACCGAGGCCAGCATGTCAGAACCGATCCGCTTTTACTACCGTGGTGCCGTACAGGAAGTACGCAACGCCGCCCCTACGCAGACTGTGTTGCAGCACTTGCGCGAGGATTTGCATTGCACGGGCACCAAGGAAGGCTGCGCCGAGGGAGATTGCGGCGCCTGCAC
The DNA here is from genome assembly GCF_900095265.1 of Janthinobacterium sp. UMAB-56. Taxonomy (GTDB): domain Bacteria; phylum Pseudomonadota; class Gammaproteobacteria; order Burkholderiales; family Burkholderiaceae_D; genus Janthinobacterium. The sequence goes on from NZ_LT607658.1 coordinate 1,957, forward strand.
CGTCGTCATCGGCAGCCTGGTCGATGGCCAGGTCGAGATGAAAGCCGTCAACGCCTGCATCCAGCTCACGCCTACCCTCGATGGCAAGGCCCTGTTTTCCGTAGAAGACTTGCAACAGCCCGACGGCGCCCTGCACCCGGTGCAGCAGGCGATGGTCGAGTGCCACGGTTCCCAGTGCGGCTTTTGCACGCCCGGCTTTGTCATGTCCTTGTGGGGCATGTATCTGGAGAAAAACGGCGAGCAGCCAACGCGCTGCGAAATCGACGATACGCTCTCGGGCAATCTGTGCCGCTGCACCGGCTACCGGCCCATCATCGATGCGGCCAGGCGCATGGGGGAACTGCCGCATGTGACATTCGACCGTGTTGCCCTGGCGCAGCAATTGCACGCGCTGCAGCGTGCTAGCGTGACCACCTATGAACACGGCGGCCAGCACTTCCACGCGCCACGCAGCATTGATGAACTGGTGGCGCTGCGCGCGGCAAAGCCGCAAGCGTGTCTGCTGGCCGGCTCTACCGATGTGGGTTTGTGGGTGACCAAGCAATTGCGCGAGCTGGGCGACATCATTTATCTCGGCAACGTGGCCGCGCTGAAAACCATCGCCATCGCTGACGACAAGCTGCACATCGGCGCTGGCGCCAGCCTGAACGACGCCTACGCGGCGCTGTGCGGGCATTATCCGCAGGAATTGTCGGAACTGTGGCAGCGCTTTGCTTCCTTGCCGATCCGCAACGCGGCTACCCTGGGCGGCAATGTGGCCAATGGTTCGCCCATCGGCGACTCAATGCCATGGCTGATCGCGCTGGGCAGTGATATCGTGCTGCGCGGCACAGGCGGCCGCCGCAGCATGCCGCTGGAAGACTTTTATCTAGGCTATCAAAAGAAAGATTTGCAAGCAGGCGAATTCGTCGAAGCCGTGCGCGTGCCCTTGCCGCGTGCCGACGTGCTATTCCGTACCTACAAACTGGCGAAGCGCTACGACCAGGATATCTCGGCCGTGTGCGCCGCATTTTCCTTCCGCATGGATGGCGCTGTGATCGCCGAAGCGCGCATTGCCTTTGGCGGCATGGCGGCCACGCCGCAGCGCGCGGCGCAAACGGAAGCGTTTTTGCAGGGGCAGGCGTGGACGGAAGAGAACCTGCTCATCGCCATGCGCTTGCTGGCCGACGATTACGCGCCCCTGTCCGACATGCGTGCGTCGAATACCTACCGCATGACGACGGCGCAGAACCTGTTGCGCCGCTTCTGGCTGGAAACACGCCCCGGTGCGCCTTTACTGCCCACCGCCGTCAACGCCTACGCTTGCCGCGCTTGAAAGGACCAGCATGAACCATCCTGTCACGCCCGAATTGCAAGCGGCCACCTGGGCCGCCGTGGGCAAGCCCAGCCCCCATGAATCGGCGCAATTGCATGTGCTGGGGCAAGCCACCTACACCGATGATATCGCCGAACTGCAAGGCACCTTGCACGCGGCGTTGGGCCTGTCGCAAAAGCCGCATGCGCGCATCACGGCCATGGATTTGTCGGCCGTGCGCAGTGCCAAGGGTGTCGTCGCCGTCTACACGGCGCAGGACATTCCTGGCACCAATGATTGCGGTCCGATCATCCATGACGACCCCATCCTGGCTGCGGAACTGGTGCAATACGTGGGCCAGCCCATCTTTATCGTGGTGGCCGATACGCACGACCATGCGCGCCGTGCCGCCCGCCTGGCGCAAGTCGGCTATGACGAGCTGCCCGCGATCATGACACCGCAAGCGGCCAAGGCCGCGCAATCATACGTGCTGCCGCCGATGCAATTGACGCGTGGCAACTACCAGGCCGCGTTCGAGAAGGCGCCGCATGTGGTCAAGGGGCAGCTGTATGTGGGCGGCCAGGAACAGTTTTACCTGGAAGGACAGATTTCCTACGCCATCCCGAAGGAGGCGCAGGGCATGCTGGTGCTGTGTTCGACCCAGCATCCTAGCGAGATGCAACACGTGGTGGCGCATGCGCTGGGCGTGCATTCGCATAACATCACCGTCGAATGCCGGCGCATGGGCGGTGGTTTCGGCGGCAAGGAGTCGCAATCTGCCCTGTGGGCGGCGGCGGCATCGATTGCGGCGGCCAAGCTGAAGCGTCCCGTCAAATTGCGCGCCGACCGCGACGACGATATGCTGGTGACCGGCAAGCGCCACTGTTTTTACTATGAGTACGAAGTGGGCTACGACGACGACGGGCGTATCCTTGCCGCCAAGGTCGACATGACCACGCGCGCCGGCTATTCGGCCGACTTGTCCGGCCCCGTCGCCACGCGCGCCGTCTGCCACTTCGATAACACCTATTATTTGTCCGACGTGGATATCCGCGCCGCCTGCGGCAAGACGAATACGCAGTCGAACACGGCTTTTCGGGGCTTTGGCGGGCCGCAGGGCGCCATTGCCATCGAGTACGTGATCGATGAAATCGCCCGCCATCTACAACGCGATGCGCTCGATATCCGCCTGCTCAATTTTTATGGCCGCAATGATGCGGAAGGGCGCAATGTCACGCCGTATGGCCAGAAAATCGTCGACAACGTGATCCATGAACTGGTTGCCGAACTCGAAGACAGCAGCGATTACCGGGCGCGTCGCCGCGCCATCGATGCCTTTAACGAGGCCAGCCCCATTTTGAAAAAGGGTCTGGCATTCACGCCGCTGAAATTCGGCATCGCCTTCAACGTCACGCATCTGAACCAGGCTGGTGCCCTTGTGCATGTGTATGTCGATGGCTCCGTGCTGGTCAACCATGGCGGCACGGAAATGGGGCAGGGCATCAATACCAAGGTGATGCAGGTGGTGGCGCACGAACTGGGGCTGGACCTGGACAAAGTGCGTGCCACGGCCACCGATACCAGCAAGGTGGCGAACACGTCGGCCACGGCGGCGTCCACCGGCGCCGACCTGAACGGGAAGGCGGCGCAGGACGCGGCGCGCCAGATCCGTGAACGCCTGGCCGAATACGCGGTCAAACTGTATGGCGGCGAGGCGGCGTCCGTGCGCTTCTTCGACAATCATATCCACGTCAATGGCCACGTCATGCCGTTTGCCGAGCTGGTACAGAAGGCTTATCTGGCCAGGGTGCAACTGTGGTCGGACGGTTTTTATGCCACGCCGGGCCTGTCATGGGATGCGAAAACGATGACGGGCCATCCGTTTTCCTACTATGCATATGGCGCGGCCGTGGCCGAAGTGGTGATCGATACCTTGACGGGGGAGTGGAAACTGCTGCGTGCCGACGCCTTGTATGACGCGGGCCAGTCGCTCAATCCTGCGATTGATCTGGGTCAGGTTGAAGGCGCGTTTATTCAGGGCATGGGCTGGCTGACGACGGAGCAGTTGTGGTGGAATGCGGCGGGCAAGCTGATGACGCACGCGCCATCGACCTACAAGATTCCCGGCATTTCCGATTGCCCGGAAGATTTTCGCGTCCAGCTGTTCCAGAACCGCAACGTGGAAGACAGCATCCACCGTTCCAAAGCCGTGGGCGAGCCACCGTTGCTATTGCCGTTTTCCGTGTTCTTTGCCATCCGCGACGCCATTTCCAGCGTGGGAAATCACGCCGTGCAGCCACCGCTGAATGCGCCCGCCACCAGCGAGGAAATCCTCAAGGCGGTGATGGCAGTGCAAGCAGCCGGCGTGGCCGCTTAGGAGCGGAGGATGGCTGACTGGCTGACAGCGATGGGCAATGACACGCGGGCATCCGTGCTGGTGACGGTCGCCGTGGTGGAAGGTTCCGGGCCGCGCGAGGCGGGCGCGAAGATGCGTGTCACCCTCGATGGCCAAGTTGATACCATCGGTGGCGGCCACCTGGAATTGCGCGCCGTGGAAATCGCCAAGACCATGCTGGCCACGGGCGACACGCATGCGCGGCTCGAGCGTTTTGCGCTCGGTCCCAGCCTTGGCCAATGCTGCGGTGGCGTCGTCCACCTGGCGTTCGAGTATGTCGATGCCAGCCTGAAAGAGTTGCTGCTAGCCTTGCGCGAACGCCGCCAGCACGACAGTTGGAAAGTCACGGCGCTCGATGGCGACGCCGCGTCGGCCCTGTTCGATGTCGGCGGTTGCTTGATCGCCGGCACGCCAGCCCAGGCACCCGGCACGTTTTCGCGCGAGCGGGGAACGCACGTGGCGCAGGATGGCAAGGGGCAGCGCTGGCTGGTTGACCCCTGCCTGGCGCCACGCGCGCACCTGACCCTGTTTGGTGCCGGCCACGTGGGCGCCGCCATCGTGCGCGCGCTGGCTCACTTGCCCTGCAATATCACCTGGGTCGATGAACGCGAAGACATGTTTTCTGCGGCGCTGCCGGCGGGGTTGCCCGATAATGTGCGCATCGCCGCCACCGATACGCCCGAAGAATTTGTTGCCATGGCGCCGCCGGGCGGCAGTTTTCTCGTCATGACGCATAGCCATGCGCTCGATCAGCGCTTGACGCAAGCCATCATGGAGCGCGAGGATGCGGGCTGGTTCGGGCTGATCGGTTCGCACACGAAACGCAAGCAGTTCGAGCACCGCCTGCAGGCGCGCGGCGTGCCGGATGAGCGCATTGCTGCCATGGTCTGTCCTATTGGCATGCCCGGCATCCGCAACAAGGCACCGGCCGTGATCGCCGCCTCCGTTGTCTGTCAATTACTCATGGTGTGGGAGGAAGCGGCCGCTGCCGCCCTGGCCGCGCCGCTGCGCCTGGCTTCGGCCAGCGCGCCACCGCGGTGCCGAACACGCGCCGCCATTCATCCCTTATAGAAAGAAGTCATGCCGATTGTTCCTGCCACATTGCAAGCTTACCGTGCCAGCTTGCTGCACTTCCACGCCGATCCCGCCTTCAGTGAGGAAGCGCACGCCTGGCATGCCGATGGTTTGCTGATCGTGGCCGATGGGAAAATCGTGGCGGCCGGCGATTATGCGCAACTACAGGCGACTTTGCCGCCTGGCACGCAGATCGCCGATTACCGGGGCAAGCTGATCGTGCCCGGTTTTATCGACACGCATCTGCATTTCCCGCAAACGGAAATGATCGCCTCGCCCGCCCCCGGCTTGCTGCCGTGGCTGGAAACGTATACCTTCCCCACCGAGCGCGCGTTTGAAGACCCCGTGCACGCGCGCAATGTGGCCGAGTTCTTCCTCGATGAACTGCTGCGCTGCGGCACCACCACAGCCATGGTGTATGGCAGCGTGCATCCGCAATCGGTCGACGCCTTCTTTGGCGCCAGCGAGGCGCGCGGTTTGCGTATGGTGGCGGGCAAGGTCATGATGGACCGCAACTGCCCCGAATTCCTGCGCGACACGGCTGAGTCGGGCGCGCGCGAAAGCGAGGAGCTGATCCGGCGCTGGCACAAGCATGGCCGCTCGCTGTATGCGATCACGCCCCGTTTCGTGCCCACCTCGACGAATGAGCAGATGCACCTGGCGGGCGAACTGGCGCGCGCCTATCCCGATACCTATCTGCAGACGCATGTGTCGGAAAACGAGGATGAGTGCCGCTGGGTGCGCGAACTGCACCCGCAGGCGCGCAGCTACCTCGATGTGTATGACCAGTACGGCATGCTGCGCCCGCGCGCCATGTTTGGCCACTGCATCTGGCTCGATGAGCGCGACCGCGCGCGCATGGCCGAAACGTCTTCGGCGGCCGCCATTTGTCCCACCTCCAACCTGTTCCTCGGCAGCGGCCTGTTCGATTTCGAGCGGGCCGATGCGGCGCACGTGCTGCTGTCGCTGGCGACGGACGTGGGCGGCGGCACCTCGTTCTCGATGTTGCAAACCATGAACGAAGCCTATAAAGTAGCACGCTTGAAAGGCAGCTACCTGCCCGCCTTGCGCATGTTTTACCTGGCGACCCTTGGCGCCGCGCGGGCCATGCAACTGGAAGGCGTCCTGGGCAATTTCACGGCCGGCACGGAAGCGGACTTCATCGTGCTGGACAAGCAATCGACGCCGCTGCTCTCGCGCCGCACGGCCGGCTGTCAAAGCCTGGAGGAATTGCTGTTTGCCTTTGCGCTGCTGGGCGACGACCGTGCCGTGGCCGCCACCTATTCGGGCGGGCAATGCGTGCATATGCGGGGGCAGGGTTGACCTACCCGTTGTTTCATACGAATTACCCTGAGCGAGAACGCGAATGCACAAAAAACTCACTGGCCTGGCGCTTGCCGCCGCGCTGACACTGACCGGAACGGCGCATGCTGCCAAGGCAGTGGCCCATCCGTCTTCCAATGAAGCGGCCACCGCGCGCCATTTTGCCGCGTTGGTATCGGGCACGCAGCCCAAGACAGCCGAGTTGAGCCTGTTCTTTTCCATGATGCCCAAGGGCGGCGACCTGCATCACCACTACTCGGGTGCCATTTACGCGGAGCAATTCCTCGACTGGGTCGACAAGGAAAACTATTGCGTCAACAAGACGACTTACCGCATCGAAAGCAACAAGGACGTCTTGGCGGCCGAGCGCGCCAAGCCGGCCGCGCAGCGTGGCTGCCTGTCGTCTACGGAAGTGTTTGCCGATGCGGGCCTGTATGCGCAATTGCTGCAGCGCTGGTCGACCAAAGATTTCTACAACCACAGCGCCATCCAGACGCCGCCGGACCGTACCTTCTTTGATACGTTTGGCTACTTCGGCCCCGTCGCATCGAGCAACACGGCCGATGGCTTGAAAACCCTGAAGCAGCGCGCCATCGCGGAAAACCTCAGCTACATCGAGACGATTTTCGAGCTGTCGCCATTCGTACAGAACGCGCAGTTCGACCAGCAAGTGCTGGCGCCGGGCTTGCAGCCGGCGGCCTTGCAAGCCGTGCTGGCCAACTGGACAGGCAGCCTGGAGCGGGACGCCAGCTTCCAGAAAAGCATCACGGCCTATAACGACAATGTGAACAGCAGCAGCGCCGGCATCGATGATGTGAACTTCACCATGCGTTACCAGGCGTATGTGTTGCGTTTCCTGTCGCCATCGCAAGTGTTTTCGTCCATGCTTGCCGCGTTCAAGGCCGCCAGCCTGAATCCGCTGCTGGTGGGCGTGAACATTGTCGGCCAGGAAAGCGTGAACATTTCCATGCGCGACTACAGCCTGCACATGGAAATGTTCAAGTTCCTCAAGGCCAAATATCCGAACGTCAAGATCGCCCTGCATGCCGGTGAGCTGGCGCTGGGCATGGTGCCGCCGGAAGGCATGGCTTTCCACATCGCCGAAGCCGTCGATGTGGCTGGTGCGGACCGTATCGGCCACGGCATGGATATCGCGTACGAGCACAATGCGCTGGCGACCATGCAAAAGATGCGCGAACGGGGCATACCCGTGGAAGTAAACCTGACCAGCAACGACTATATTCTCGGCATCAAGGGCCAGGCCCATCCGATTACCCTGTACCGCAAGTATGGCGTGCCATTCGTCATTTCCACCGATGACGCAGGCGTCTCGCGCAATACCCTGTCGAATGAATACGTGCTGTTTGCCAGCCAGTACAAGACTAATTATGCGGAAATCAAAAAGCTGTCATACAACAGCCTGCGTTATTCTTTTTTGGCTGAGGCCGACAAGCAACGTTTGCTGAAAGCGCTCGATGCCCGTTTCACCCGTTTTGAAGCGCAAATTGCTGCGGCAGACAAGGTAGGCAAGAATGGTAAACCGTAAGTTGCGCGACGTTCACAACTGATACTCTCAGGACGGCCGGATTTTCCGGCCGTTTTCCATTTCTCTTCTCAAGTTCTAGTGATGTCATTTAGTTAATTTGTGGCAGCCATGCGACACAATTAACGACAGATACACGACTTTGTCCTATTTCCTGGATGAATCAATTTCAAGTACATATTGCTCATTTATAATCTCGCGCCATAAGCCCGGACGCTGTCAGCACGATATCAATCCAGCTAGTTACGCATGTCATTTATACTTTAAATATATAAATATGTAAAAAAAAACGTATTTGTCATCCATTTTTTGATGATGCATAGTGGGATAAAGGTGATATTAAAAAGTCACAATTCATATGGGTGATATCGTATGAAGATGGGTATTTGCAGTAAATAGAGGTGAGATGCAGAGTGAAACAAACAGTGGCGCAGTTAAATGACGACATTCTTCTGTATTTTGCCGCCGTGTCACAGTCTTGAAATATTTAACAATTACACTCGCGGCTTGCCATGTTAGCCGGGTAAGCATGTCGGGTGACTGACACAGGTGCTAGCGCCCTGGGTCGTACGGATTGGAGGCAGTTTTTCCGCCGTTATTGTCTGGATAGTAAGGGTTTAAAGTGTGGAGCGGCGTTTGTGATGGTCTTGTCAGGACCTCAGCCAGTCCCTCCGGCGTAACAGTTGCAGCATCGTAAAGAGGAGATCTTGTGTTTGTGTTGCTGTGCGGCGCAGCCGGACGGTGGGCAATCCAGGATTTTCAAAAAATAATAGTCTTTTCTGGGGTTAAAGATGATCAATCACAAGCGACTTCGGCTAACGCAAATCGCGTTCAGCCTGTCTATTGCACTGGCGGCGGCACCATCGTTCGCACAGAACACTACGTCTTCCATTGGCGGCCGCATCTCGGCCACCGACGGCAAGCCGGCAGCAGGCGCCACTGTTACCATCGTGCACACCGAATCGGGGTCCGTCAGCAATGTGACGACCGATGCGGAAGGCCGCTACGTTGCCCGTGGCTTGCGCGCAGGCGGTCCTTACACCATCACCATCACCAAGAATGGTGAAGTTGAAAAACGCGAAGGCGTGTACGTCCAACTGGCTGAAACGGCCAACGTGGACGCCACCCTGGGCGCGCAGATACAAACGGTGAACGTAACGGGTACGGGTGCCCGCGCACAGATATTTAACCGTAGCAATATGGGTGCAGGTACCAATATCGGTCCAACGGAATTGGCTACCCAGGCATCGATCTCGCGCAGCCTGCAAGATTATGCCCGCGTCGATCCGCGCTTGTCGCAAACAGACAAAGAGCGCGGCGAAATTTCCGTCGCCGGCCAGAACTCGCGCTACAACTCGATGACCATCGACGGCGTGGCCGTGAATGATACGTTCGGCTTGGAAGCGAGCGGTACCGCAACCGGCAAGCAGCCGATTTCGGTGGAGGCCATCCAGTCGGTGCAAGTGAACGTTGCCAACTACGATGTGACCCAAAAAGGCTACACGGGCGCCAACATCAACGCCGTTACGAAGTCCGGTACAAACAAAGTCAAGGGTAGCGTTTACTACGTTTTCCGTAACGACAAGATGTCGGGCGACCGTTATAACGATACGTCGGGCGAATATTACGCACCGCCAAAATCGAAAGATACCACCAAGGGCATCACCATGGGTGGCCCGTTAATTGAAGATAAATTGTTCCTGTTCGCTAATTACGAGAAATCGAGCAGCAGCCGCAGTTCGCCAGCATTTGGCCCGATCGGCAGCCCGCTGACGAACGTCACTATTTCTCAAGCGGCCATTGACAGCGCCATCGCCATCGGCCAGAACAAGTATGGTATTCCGAACGGGACGTCAGTTCCTGGCGGCACGGAATTCACTGCCACGGAAAAGCTGTTGAAGCTGGACTGGAACATGACCGATACGCAGCGCATGATGTTGCGCTACTCGAAAACTGAGCAGTCTGAACCGATTTTCCCGGGCTTCTCCCCGACTGGACTTTCGCTGAGCTCTTACTGGTATTCTCAGGACAAGAGCCTGGAAACTCTGGTTGCTCAATGGACTTCCGAGTGGACCCCAAACTTCTCGACAGAAGTGAAATTATCGACGCGTAAATATGACAGCGTACCGAAGAACAATGCCTACCTGCCTGCGATCGGCCTGCAATTTACCGGTGCGGCACCGGATGGGTCGCCTGCCGGCTTGAGCACCGCCAGCCGTTACCTGAACTTCGGTACGGAATTGAGCCGCCAAAAGAACGTCTTGAACAACAAGACGCTAGACGCCTACGTGGGCGCGAACTGGGCCTTGGGCGACCATGATGTCAAGTTCGGCACCGATTACAGTACGACCAAGGTATATAACGCATTCCTGCAGAACGTCAATGGTAACTATACCTTTGGCTGCCTGAGTACTGTTAGTTATTCGTTCGGCAACCTCGATTGCACGAAGGCGACAGCTGCTCAAATGCAAGCTGCGGTACTGGAAAACTTCCAGCGCGGTCGTCCCAGCTCGTATACATTGCAGGCGCCAGTGGCCGGTGCTGCTATCGAAGATGCGATTGCTCGCTTTACGTTGAAAAACATCGGCCTGTTCGTGCAAGATAGCTGGAATGTCAACAAGCAGTTGACCCTGATGGCTGGCTTGCGTGTCGACGGCACGCGTATCGGCGAAAAACCTATCCGTAATACCGTTGCTGCCTTGCCGGTTGGTCCGATGGTGAAGGGTCGTCAAACGGGCGGTTTTGGTATCGACAATACGCACACCATCGATGGCGAAAACCTGTATCAGCCACGTTTTGGCTTCAATTACAAGCTCGATACGGCACGCCCGACGCAAATTCGTGGTGGCGCGGGCCTGTTCCAGGGAGCTGCCATGGCTGTCTGGTTGGGTAACCCTTACCAGAATACGGGCGTAGTACTGCGCAACTTCAATTGCAGCTCAACAGGTAAAGCCTGCCCGACCAACGACGGTTTCTTCAGCATCGATCCCTTGAATCAACCAACCAACGTCGGTGATACGGTGCCGGCCATGAAGGTCGATGCGCTGAGCTCCGATTTGGCACAGCCGTCCGTCTGGAAGGCTAATCTGGCGTTCGAACATGAATTGCCGTGGATGGGGCTGGTTTTTGGTGCAGAATACTTGCGCACCAAGACCAATAATGCAATTTATTACCAAGAGCTGAATCTGGGCGCGCCAACCCGAACCGGTAGCGATGGACGTCCCCTGTACTATGAAGCGAATGCATACAATGTTGATTGCTGGGATGTGGCCAAGGGTAGCTTGACAGGTAAGGCCGGCTGCACCGCCCGCACCAAGGCAGGCAGTAACGAGAAGTTTGGTCAGGTATTGATGGCCACCAAGACCGACAAGGGTGAAGGCAATCTGCTGACCCTGTCGCTGCGCAGCCCGATGCGCAATGGTCTTTCTTGGGGCACGTCCTACACCTATAGCGATGCGACCGAAGTGTCGCCGCTGACGTCGTCGACTTCCAGTTCGAACTGGGGTGGCCGAGCCGTATTCAATCCGAACGAAAACGTCGCTTCGAATTCGAATTACATGGTCAAGGACCGCTTCACTGCCAACGTCAGCTGGCAGAAGCGTTTCTTCGGCGAGTACAAGACGAGCTTCGGTCTGTTCTATGAAGGACGTAGCGGCAAGCCATATAGCTGGACCTTCAATAACGATTTGAATGGTGACGGCCTGGCTGGCAATGACTTGATGTACATTCCAAAAGCACCGGGCTCGGGCGAAGTTGCCTTTGCTGGCGCCACTGATGCTGCCCGTGCAGCGAATGAAGCGGCTTTCTGGAAGGTGGTCAACAGCAATGGCGACTTGCGTAGCTCCGCTGGTAAAGTTATGAGCCGCAACAAGAGCTTTGCACCATGGACCAATAGTATCGACATGCGCTTTAGCCAGGAAATTCCAGGCTTCTTCAAAGGCAATAAAGGCATCATCACCTTTGACATGTTGAACGTTGGTAACATGATCAATCGCAAATGGGGCCGTATTAATGAAATCGCTTTCCAATCGCAAGGCGGTCAAGTGCGCAGTTTCGTTGACTTCGTCGGTATCGATGCCCAGGGCCGTTACATCTACAACACCCGTTCGACGGTAGAAGGTACGGAAACCCGCCAGGCAAAAGGCGAATCGCAATGGGGCCTGCAAGCAACGGTCAAATACGAATTCTAATTTCGTAGTTGCCTCGTAGTTTGGCAAGCTAAAAACGGCTGGTGGCGACACCAGCCGTTTTTTTTATAGACCAGATGGTTTACTCTTTCCTCTTTTTGACAAATATCATTCCATGGCTCACTTCCTCCGCACCCCGGTCGCCTGCGCGGCGCTGATTCTGTCCCTGTCTGCCTGCAGCAATTTCGCTTCCGCGCCGCAGGCCGCGCGTAGCGGCCCGATTGAAGTGAACCTGGTCGCCCTGAACGACTTCCACGGCAACCTCGAACGCAGCAAATTTACCTACACGAGTGCCACCGATGCCGAGCGCAAGACGGTGCAGGCGGGCGGCATCGATACCTTGTCCGGCGCCCTGACGGCGTGGCGGCGCGAAGATGCGCAGCTGATTTTTGTCGGCAATGGCGACCTGGTCGGTGCCAGCCCCGCCATGTCGGCGCTGTGGGCCGATGAACCGAGCATCGTCGCCATGAATATGCTGGGCATGAAGGCCAGTTCCGTGGGCAACCATGAATTTGACCAGGGCAAGGCGGAATTGCTGCGCCAGCAGCGCGGCGGTTGCGAGTCCGCGCGCGCGGACAAGGCGTGCAAGTTCGCGCCGGACTTCAAGGGCGCCAACTACACCTATCTGGCGGCCAATGTGATCGACGCGCAAACGGGCAAGTCCCTGTTGCCGGCCTACCGCATAGAAGAGGCGCATGGCGTCAAGGTGGGCTTGATCGGTGCCGTGCTGAAAGATACGCCGTCCGTGGTGACGGCCGCCGGCATTGCCGGCCTGCAGTTTGGCGATGAGGCGGATGCCATCAATGCCACCTTGCCACAGCTGCGCGCGCAGGGCGTGGGTGTGTTCGTCGTGCTGCTGCACCAGGGCGGCGAGACGAAAGAAGCCATCGACCAGCCCGATTGCAGCCACCTGAAGGGCGAAGTGGTCGACGTGGTAAAACGCCTCGACCCGGCGATTCAACTGGTCATCAGCGGCCATTCGCACCAGGGTTATCTGTGCCGTGTCGATGGCCGCCTGGTGACGCAAGCTCAGATGGGCGGACACATGTTGACGCGCATCAAGCTCAAGGTCGATCCCGTCAAGAATGCCGTAGTCGATGCCAGCGCGCAAAACGTCGTCATGTTGCCTGGCATGTATGAGCCGGACCCGGCCGTTGCCGCTTACCTGGAATCGGTGAAGCAGCGCAGCGCGGCAGAATTGTCGCGTCCCGTGGCCGCCATCGCCGTGCCCACGGTTGGCCGCAGCACCAAGGGCAGCGGCGCTTCTGCGCTGGGCGACCTGGTGGCCGACAGCACTCTGTTCGGCGCGCGAGCTGCCGGCGCACAAATCGGCCTGATGAATAATGGCGGCATCCGCAAGGACCTGGAAGCAGGCGCCGACCTGATGACGAACGTGGGCCAGAACCAGGCAGTTGTCCCGTTCGGCAATACTTTGATCGTCGTCAGCCTGTCCGGCGCGCAAATTCGCACCTTGCTCGAACAGCAATGGCCGGGTGCGGAAGCGGAAGACAACAACCTGTTGCAAGTGTCCGAAGGTTTCAGCTACCGCTGGGACAGCACCCGCCCCCAGGGCCAGCGCGTGCTGCCAGGCAGCATCATGCTCAATGGCGTGGCTATTGAAGACAATCAACAATACAGAGTCGCCGCCAACAGTTTCCTGGCCGGCGGTGGCGACCGCTTTACCGTGCTGGCGGCTGGCACGCGCCGGCTCGACACGGGCGTGCGCGACATCGACGCCTTCAGCGATTACCTGATCGCCCGTGCGCGTGCCGGCAAGCCGGCTGGCAGCGCCACGGCGGCCGGGCGCATCGTGCGCGTCAAATAATCTTTACAAGGAAAAACCATGCGTCGTATATTTGTTTCCCTGCTCGTCACTACCCTGTTCGCGGGCAGCGCCCACGCCGATTTCACCATTCCCGGCTTTGAATTGGTGCACACCTCGCCCGTGGAAACCAGCTTGACCAACCTCGACCTGCGTGAGCCCGTCGCCGTGTGGAGCGAGCTGTTTGATTCGGCAAAAAAAGAGATCGTCATCGCCCAGTTCTATGCTGTCAGCAAACCGGGCACGGCGTTTGAAAAGGTGCTGGCCAGCCTGACTGCAGCCGGCCAGCGCGGCGTGAAGATCCGCTTCCTGCTGGATCAGAAGGGCGTGGGCCTGTCGGAAGCGGCGACCATCGCGCAGATCAAGGCGATTCCGAACCTGGATTTGCGCCTGATCGACTTCAATAAAATCACGGGTAACGGCATCGTGCATGCGAAATACCTGGCCGTCGATGGCCAGGTGGCGTATATCGGCAGCCAGAATTTCGACTGGCGCTCGTTCGAGCACATCCACGAGACGGGCTTGAAGATCACGGAGCCGGCGATGGTCAGTCAGGTGCAGGCGATTTTTGAACAGGATTGGCAGGCGCAGGCGTTGACGTCGCAAGGCGGCCGCGCCACGGTGCTTAATAGCAAGGTGGTGCCGGCCAATTACGCACAAAACGCGTTTTTGCTGGCCAGCCCGAATGCGTACAACCCGCCCGGCGTGGGCGACTCGGAAACGGGCTTGCCCGCCTTGCTGGTGGAAGCGAAAAGCGAAGTGCGCATCCAGTTGCTCGATTACGCGCCGCTGTCCTACGGGCCGAACCGCACGCGTCCGTACTACGCCGTGATCGACAACGCGGTGCGTGCGGCCGCCCAGCGTGGCGTGAAAATCAAGCTGATGGTATCAAGCTGGAACACGGAAGCGCCGGCCATCGCCTACCTGAAGAGTTTGGCCCTGGTGCCGAACGTGGAAATCCGCATCGTGACGATTCCTGCCGCTTCGACGGGTTTCATCCCATTCGCGCGCGTGATCCACAGCAAGACCATGAGTATCGACGGCAAGCTGGCCTGGGTTGGCACGAGCAACTGGGCGGGCGGCTATTTTGACTTGTCGCGCAATCTGGAAGTGGTGCTGCGCAACGACGCCATGGCGCAGCGGATTGCCGCGCTGCATGAGCAGACGTGGAGCTCGGCGTATGCGCAGCCTATCGATATCAACAAGCACTATCCAAAGCCGGCCAAGGCCACGCCGCAAGGCAAGGAGTAATGCTCAACATGAAAAAATTACTCTGCGTGCTGGCGCTGGGCGCCGCTTTTGCCTCCGGCAATGTCCTGGCCTGGGGCAATGATGGCCACCGCGCCGTGGGTGCTATCGCTGATCAATTGCTCAAGGGTAGTGCGGCGCAGGCGCACATCAGCCAATTGCTGCTGCCCGGCGAAAGCCTGGAAAAGATCGCCAACTGGCCCGACTGCGTGAAGGGTACGTATTGCGGCCCGCAATCACCGGAAATGCTGACGTATGTCGCGGCAAACCCCAAGCATGGCGAATACCATTACACGAATGTGCCATTCCAGAATGCGCACTACCACGACCATGGCGTGGGCACGGCTGACGACGATATCGTGCAGACGCTCAAGCAGGCTATCCTGGTGTTGCAGGGCAAGGCGGACGCGTCCAGCAATCCGCACGGCTTCAGCCAGCGTGAAGCGTTGATTTTGATCACGCACCTGGTAGGCGATATCCACCAGCCGCTGCATGTGGGCAATGCGTTTCTTGGCAAGGATGGCCAGTTTTTCGTGCCCGCCACGCAGGCGCAGATCGACGACATCGCCATTTTCAACGCACGCGGCGGCAATGACTTGTTGCTCGACGATGCGAAGATGACGGTGCTGTCGGACGCCGTGATTCCTGCGCCGCTGCCGGCGGAAGAGGGGACAACAAAAGCTCCCGCCTATCCGAAGTCGCCCACCAAGCCCCTGCATGCGTATTGGGATACGACCGTGGTCGATTACGCCATGCGCCGCCTGAGCACGCGCGCGCCGCAGCAGTTCGCCAAGACCGTGATCGCCAGCCAGCCAGCAGTGAGCGCCAATACCGGCGACCCCGCTACCTGGCCGTATCAGTGGGCCGATGCCGCGCTGGCGGCATCAAAGATTGCTTTCACGAACGTGGTGGCCGGTCCTGCCACGCAGCAGACCGGCCGCAAGGGCGAGGTGTATCAGGTGTGGAGCTTGACGGTGCCGGACAATTATCCCGTGCCCAGCTCGGCGCTGGCGAAGCAGCAACTGATCGAGGGCGGCTATCACCTGGCGGCCGTGTTGCAATCGATCTGGCCGCAATAAAAATGTCATTCGAGAGCGGCCTGCGGGCCGCTTTTTTCATGCCAGGGTGATGCCAATTCCCATCTCGCGGTAGGGCGCGACCAGGGCGTCGTCCACGTCGCGGTGCACGATGATATCGTTGACCTGGCTCAAGGGCACGATTTGAAACGGCGAAGACGTGTTGAACTTTTCCGGCGAGGCCAGTACGACGGTGCGGCTTGACGCCTCGCTCAGCGCGCGTTTCACGCACGCTTCTTCATGGTCACCGGTGGTGATGCCCGCTTGTGGATGCAGGCTGGATACGCCCATGAAATACAGGTCGGCGCGGATGCGGCCGATGGCTTCCACGGTCGCCGCGCCCACGCCCACGATCGAGTGCTTGTACAGACGCCCGCCCAGCATCAGCACCTCGATACCAGGGTGATTGACCAGTTCGATGGCAATCGAGGGACTATGCGTGACCACCGTTGCCTGCAAGTCGCGTGGCAACTGGCGTGCCAGTTGCACGGCGGTGGTGCCGCCATCGAGAAATACCACTTGTCCCGTTTGTATCATGGCGCCCGCCGCGCGGCCAATGGCGGGCTTGGCTTGCAGTGAAATCTGCTCGCGTCCCGCAAACGGTGCCAGCGCTGGCGAGCGCGGCAGCAAGGGCAGGGCGCCGCCGTGTACGCGCTCCAGCAATCCCTCTTTTGCCAGCTCGCGCAGGTCGCGCCGTATCGTGTCTTCCGACAAGCCCAGGGCGTCGCTGACGGCCTTGGCGACGAGCTGGCCTTCACGCTGGAGCAGGTCCAGCAGGTATTGTTTGCGTTGATGTGTCAGCACTTTTTTTTCTTGAATTTTCTTGATATTGCACGAGTTTGCATGATAAGGTCGGCAAAAGCAAGCACAGACAAGTACAAGGAAATGACATGCGCGAAGAACAAAGCAAGCACGAACGGGTCCGCATCCAGCAGATGCAGACCCTGTCGCACGACTGGTATCTATTGCAGAAGACCACGTTCGACTATCTGCGTCATGATGGCCAGTGGCAGACGCAGACGCGGGAAACCTATGACCGCGGCGATGGGGCCACGATCCTGCTCTACAACAAAGTCAAACGCACGGTGATCCTGATCCGCCAGTTCCGCTTTCCCACGTATCGTGAAGGCCACGACGGCTTCCTGATCGAAGCGGCAGCCGGCTTGCTGGAAGAAGCCAGCGCCGAGCAACGCATCCGCGCCGAGGTGGAAGAGGAAACCGGTTACCGGGTAGGCGACGTGCACAAGGTCTTCCAGGCTTTCATGAGCCCCGGTTCCGTGACGGAGCGCCTGCATTTTTTTGTTGCCGAATATGACCCCGCCAGTCGCATCGGCGACGGCGGCGGCCTGGCACACGAGGGGGAGGATATCGAAGTGTTGGAATTGCCCCTGGCGCAGGCGCTGCAGATGGTGGCAGATGGCCGCATCTGCGATGGCAAGACCATCATGTTGTTGCAGCACGCGCAACTGCATGTGATGCCGTCAGCGCAAGAGATGCGGCGGGGCATGCAGATTCTGGTTGCCGGCCCTTACCGTTCGGGTACCGGCGACGATCCTGCCCTGATGGCGGCGAATGTGGCGGCCATGCAAGCCGTCTGCCTGCCGCTGTATGCCAAAGGACACATGCCCGTGCTCGGTGAATGGCTGGCCTTGCCCATGCTGGCGCTGGCTGGTTCAAACCGGGTGGGCGATAGCGTGTATGAGGAACTGTTCCACGCGCATGCGACGCGCTTGCTCAGCCATTGCGATGCCGTGCTGCGCATCGGTGGCGCATCCCAGGGGGCCGACCAGATGGTGGCGGTGGCACGCAGCCTGGGCCTGCCTGTATTTTTCTCGCCGGACGAGATTTCGCAGGCGTAAAAAAAGCGAAGCCCGCAGGCTTCGCTTTTTTGATGACGTCACAGCCGAGTCACAGCCGACTATCGAGACTTCACGAATGGAACACCAATCGCCTTCGGTGCAACGGACTTCGCCATCAGGCCCGCCAGCACGATCACGGTGACCACGTATGGCACCATCTGGATCAGCGAGCCGGGGATGCGGCCCACGACAGGCAAGTCCACGCCTTCGATCTGGATCTGGATGGCGGCAAAGAAGCCGAACATCAGACAGCCGAGGAAGGTGTAGACAGGGCGCCAGTTGCCGAACACCATGGCCGTCAGGGCCAGGTAGCCGGCGCCGGCCGACATGTCGCGCAGGAAAAAGCCGCTTTGCACGATGGCCAGGTAGGCGCCCGAGAACGAGCACAGGATGCCGGCCACCAGCATGGCCATGTAGCGCGTCGCCTCGACGCTCACGCCGGCCGAATCGGCCGCATGCGGGTTTTCGCCGCAGGCGCGCAGGCGCAGGCCGAAGCGCGTGTGGTACAGCAGCCAGTGCACGAGTGGAATCAGCAGGAACGCCACATACACGAGGATGGAATGGCCGCCGATCAAATGGGCATATACCCAGCCGATGAAGGGAATGTGTTCCACGTACTGCGTGCCCGGCAAGACCACATCGAACAGTCGCGCTGAACCGAGGTCGGGCGTGCGGCCGCCTTGCTGGAAGAAGAATTGCGCCAGCACGAACGTCAGGCCGCTCATGGCGATGTTGATCGCCATGCCGGCCACCAGTTGATTGCCCTTTTGCGTGATGCTGACGTACGCTTGCAGCAAGGCCAGGGCGACGCACACGAGCATGCCGGCAGCCATGCCGTAGTACGGGTTTTGCGTCGTGTAGGCCACGGCGGCGGACGCGAAGGCGCTGGCCAGGATCTTGCCTTCCAGGCCGATGTCGATCATGCCGCTGCGTTCGGCAAACAGGCCGGCCATAGCGGCAAAGATCAGGACGGGCGCATTGCGCACGGTCGATACCAGGATGCTGGCGAATTGAAAGTCGTCGAGTGTCATGGTGTTAGCCTTTGGTGCGCTTGAGCAGGGCGGAAATGGCCGGTGCGTAGAAGTTTTCCATGGCGCCGCAGAACAGGATGATCAAGCCCTGGATGAAAATGAAGGTTTCCGTCGGGATATTCGGTTTTTCCAGCGACAAATCAAAACCACCCTGTATCAGTGCGCCGAACAGCACGGCCGACAGGAAGATGCCGACCGGATGCTGGCGGCCCATCAGGGCGATGGCGATACCGATGAAGCCGGCGCCGCCGACGAAATTGAGCGACAGATAATGCGTCGAGCCCATGATGGAATTGACGGAACCGAGGCCCGCCAGCGCGCCGGAGATCAGCATGACGACGATGATCATCTTGCTGATCGACACGCCCGCATAGTGGGCCGCATGCTTGTTGAGGCCCGTGGCGCGCAGCTTGAAGCCCCACGACGAGCGCCAGACCATCACGCCATAGATCACCAGCGCGGCAATCGCCAGGATAAAACTGATGTTCAGCGGCGTGTCGCCCAGCGACGGGAACCAGGTGGAGAGGCGCGGCATTTCACCGCTTTCCGCAAACACGCGGCTGGCCGTATTCTGTTCGCCCGGCGGTATCAGGTATTTCACGATCACGAAGTTCATCAGGCTGGCGGCGATGAAGTTGAACATGATGGTGGTGACGACGATATGGCTGCCGCGCCTGGCTTGCAGGTAGCCGGGCAAAAAGCCCCACAGCGCGCCGAACAGGGCCGCGCCTATCATGGCGGCCGGAATCAATAGCCAGGCTGGCAGGGTCTGGTCGAAGGCCAGCATGGCCACCGTCAAGCCCAGGCCGCCGATATACATCTGGCCTTCGGAACCGATATTGAACAGGCCGGCCTGCATCGCCACGGAGACCGACAGGCCCGTGAAGATGAAGGTGCTGGCATAGAACAGGGTATAGCTCAAGCCTTCCGGATTGAGGATGGCGCTGTGGACGAGGATACCCAGCGATTCGGCCGGGTCTTCGCCCAGCATATAAATGACCAGGGCTGCGACCAGCAAAGCCGACAGCAGGTTTAACATGGGCATGACAAAGGCTGTCGCCCAGCGTGGCAAGTCGTTATTCATGATTTATGCATTCCCCCCATCAACAGACCGATGCGGGTGGTATCGAATTCTTCAATTTTCAGTTCGCCGGTGATGCGTCCGCCGCACATGACGAGAATGCGGTCGGCCAGCGCCCGCACTTCTTCCAGTTCGACGGACACCAGCAGGATCGCCACGCCCGCGTCGCGCAGGGCCAGCAATTGCGTATGGATGCTTTCGATGGTGCCGATATCGACGCCGCGCGTGGGCTGGCCCACCAGCATCAGTTTCGGCTTGGCCAGCACTTCGCGCGCGATCACCACCTTTTGCTGGTTGCCGCCCGACAGCAGGCCGATGCGCAGGTCCGGATTGGCCGGGCGCACGTCGAAGGTCTTCAGCAATTGCGCACAGCGCGCGCCGATGGCCTTGAAGTTGAACAGGCCCCAGCGGTTTTTCAAGTGATCCTGGTAACCGAGGATGGTGTTTTGCATGACGGAAAAATTTTTCACCACGCCATCGCGCAAGCGGTCTTCCGGAATGTGGGCGATGCCCAGATCGCGGAAGACTAGCGGCAAACCGTCGGCGTCAGTGCGCTTGCCAAACGGCAAATCTTTGCCCTGGAAGCGCAGCTTGCCCGAGGTGGGCAAGCGCATGCCGGACAGAATTTCCAGCAGCTCGCTCTGGCCATTGCCCGAGACCCCGGCGATGGCGACGATTTCGCCGGCGCGCAAGTTGAAGCCTATGTCGGCCAGCAATTTCACCTGTTGCTCGTCGGCCAGTTGCAGAGCGTCGACTTCCAGCACCGTGGCGCCCGGATTGTACGGCGCGCGCGGCAAGTGGCTCTGGATGGGGCGGCCCACCATCATATTGGCCAGTTCCTCTTTCGAGGTAGCGTTTGTTGCCACGGCGCCCACCACCGTGCCGCCGCGCATGACGGTGACGTTGTCGGTGATTTCCAGGATCTCTTGCAGTTTATGCGTGATCAGGATGATGGTCTTGCCCTGTTCCTTGAACAGGCGCAGGATTTCAAACAGCGAGGCCGTTTCCTGCGCCGTCAGCACGGCCGTCGGCTCGTCGAGGATCAGAATGTTGGCGCTGCGGTAAATCTGCTTGAGGATTTCCACGCGCTGCTGCGCCCCGACGGAGAGGTCTTCGATCTTCGCCAGCGGGTCGACGTCGAGGCGGTAGCGCGCGCAGATGTCGCGCAACTTGGCTTCCGCTTCCGCGCGGTGGCTGGCCAGGCGAAAACCGCCTTCCGTACCCAGCATGATATTGTCGAGGACGGTGAAGTTCTCGACCAGCATGAAATGCTGGTGCACCATGCCGATGCCGAGGTTGATCGCTTCCTGGCTGTTGCGGATAGGCTGTACTTTTCCGTCGAGCAAGATTTCTCCGCCGTCGGCACGGTAATACCCGTACAGGATGCTCATCAAGGTCGATTTACCGGCGCCATTCTCTCCCACCAGGCCATGGATACTGCCCTTGGCGATGGAAAAGTTGACGTCGGCGTTCGCCTTCACATGTCCAAACTGCTTGGAAATGCTGCGAAATTCTACTGCTGGCTGCATAGGTTCATAACTGGATAGTTTCATGGAAACGCGCCGCGCGGAGACAGGCTCCGGCGGCGCGCTATAAGATACGCAGAAAAATTAAACCGGGCAGCTGCTGCCGACGCGGTAATCGATCACTTTGATCTTGCCATCGATAATGTCCTTACGCGCACCCAACACGCGTTTTTCGATTTCCGGCGTAATCAGCTTGCGGTTGTTGGCGTCGAGCGCCCAATCCACGCCGCCCTCTTTCAAGCCTTTATAGCTGACGCCGCCCTTCCAGGTGCCGTTCTTGACTTGCATGAAGCTGTCGTAGACGGTGTTGTCGACGCGCTTGACCATCGAGGTCAGGATGCTGCCCGGGTACAAGCCATTCTGGTTCGAATCGACGCCGATGGCCAGCTTGCCTTTTTCCTTGGCCATTTGCAAGGTGCCCATGCCGCTGCCGCCAGCGACGGCGAAGACGACATCGACGCCGCGCTCGAATTGGGAACGGGCCAGTTCGCCGCCCTTGGCCGGGTCATTCCAGGCGCTGGACGTGGTGCCGACCATGTTTTGCGTGATTTCCGTCTTCGGATTGACGGCTTTGACGCCTTGCGCGTAGCCGCAGGCGAAGTTGCGGATCAGGGGAATATCGATGCCGCCGATGAAGCCGACCTTCTTGCTCTTGCTGGCCATGGCTGCTGCCACGCCCACCAGGTAGGAGCCTTCTTCTTCCTTGAAGACGACGGAATTGACGTTGCTGCCGGCAGCCTGGCCATCGATCAGCACGAATTTTACGTTCGGGAATTCCTTGGCGACCTTTTGCACGGCTTGCGTTTGCGCAAAGCCGATGGCGGCGATCATGTCGAGTTTCTTGCGGGCCAGGCCGCGCATGACTTGTTCAGCCTGCGTATCGCTCGAGGCTTGTACTTCGATGAAGGAAATGCCCGTGTCTTTTTTGAAGCGCGAGGCGCCTTCGAAAGCGGATTGGTTGAACGACTTGTCGAACTTGCCGCCCGCGTCATACACGACACCCAGTTTTGGGGTAGCCGCGGACGCTTGAGCAGTCAACAATACGGCTGCGATCGTCAAACTAAATTGTGTAAGTTTCATGAATTGGCTCCTGGAAGATCGATATTGTATATTTTTTATAGGTGAAACATATAATTTGGGGCCGATTTAGCCTGTTTTTGATGCACGAGGTGATGATTCCTTATCAACATTGCACTGTATTGCACAAGATCATTGCTGGCCTCGTATGCTTTTATGTCGTCAGTGTGATGCTCATGCAACAGTCGCGCCCCGTCTCTTTTATAGGTACAACATCGAATGGGGCTGCCGGAGCGGGCTGGAATGCGCCGTCAGTGGACGGGCAGGGCAGACACGGGACCGGCGCCGCGATGGGCGTCCGAATCACTATGCATCATGCCAGATATGTATGACAAATACGTTTTTGTTTATGCATTTATATGCAGTGCATATAAATAGGCGCTGCTGTCAGGCTGATGGAGGATTGATGATATTCAAGAAGGCCCGCACGACGGGAGCGTCGTCGAGCGTGGTGTAGCTGATGTACAGGTTGGCCGATGGGGGATCTGTCTTGATGGGCAGAAAGACGACGCCGGGCCAGCCGATGCGGCTCGTCGTTTCCGGCACCAGGGTCACGCCCAGGCCCGCGCCCACCATGGCCAGCAGGGTTTGTGGCTCGCTCGCTTCCTGGAAGATCACGGGTTCGAAACCGGCATTGATGCAGCATTGCACCAGGTAGCGGGGAAACGCAGATTTATCTAGGGTCAGGGAGAGCATGGGCTCGTGGGCGATGTCGATCAGTTCGATGGCCGTGTGTTTCGCCAGCGGATGGTGTTCATTGACGGCCACGCAGACGTTTTCGCGGAAGCACAGTTCCTGGCGTAAATTATCGTGGCGCAAGTCGTCGTCGTTGAGTTTGGGTTCGCGCCAGAAACCCACGTCGATTTGCTTGGCGCGCAAGGCTTCATATTGCACCGTAGGACCGAATTCGTGGATGGTCCAGGTGACACGGGGAAATTTGGTCTGGAATTCTTCCAGCAGGCTGGGGATAGGGCCCCACATGGCCGAGCCGACGATGCCCACGCGCAAGCGGCCCACTTCGCCGCGGTCGATCTGGCGGATCGTGTCGATGGTCATGCGCATCTTGGCCAGCAGGTCGGCCGCCTCGTTCATCAGCGCCTTGCCCGCCACGGTCAGCTCGAAAGTGCGCGTGGTGCGCGCAAACAGGCGCACGCCCAATTCGCTTTCCAGTTTCATGATCTGCTGGCTCAGGGGCGGCTGCGAGATATGCAGGCGCTCGGCGGCGCGGCTGAAGCTTTTCTCCTCGGCGACGGCGAGAAAATACTTTAACTGTTTCAGATCGATGGACATGCTTTCCTTGCATTACCTGATGCTAAACGGGAACTGCGCGCAAGCCCGAAGGCCGCGCGCTTCTTTACAGCAGCCCTATTATCGTGCCACGACTGCCTGCATGGCAATGGCCAGCGCGGTGCCGACCTGGGCATTGTGCTTGACCAGGGCGATATTCGTCGCCAGGCTGCGGCCATCCGTCAACTGCTTGATGCGCGACAACAGGAATGGCGTGACTTGCTTGCCCTTCACACCGCCCGCGTCCGCTTCCTCCAGCGCTTGCGTAGTGATGGCATCGATCTCTTCCTTGGGCATGGCTTGCGCGGCCGGCACGGGGTTGCTGACGATCACGCCGCCTGTCAAACCCAGTTGCCACTTGGTGCCGATGAAGGCAGCTTGCTCGGCAGCAGTATCGAGGCGGAAATCGGCCTTGAAGCCGCTTTCGCGCGTGAAAAAGGCGGGGAAACCGTCCTGGCCCACGCTGATGACGGGCACGCCATGCGTTTCCAGGTATTCCAGGGTCAGGCCGATGTCGAGGATGGATTTGACGCCTGCGCAGACCACGGCCACCGACGTTTGCGCCAGTTCCTGCAAGTCGGCGGAAATGTCGAAGCTCGTTTCCGCGCCGCGGTGCACGCCACCGATGCCGCCCGTGACGAATACAGAAATACCCGCCAGTTGCGCGCAGATCATGGTGGCGGCCACGGTGGTGGCGCCCAGTTTGCCCTGCGACAGGACGAACGGCAGGTCGCGGCGGCTGACCTTCATGGCGTCGGGCGAAGTGCCCAGCAATTCCAGTTGCTCGGGCGACAGTCCCACGCAGATCTTGCCGCCGATGATGGCGATGGTGGCCGGCACGGCGCCGCCGTCACGGATGATCTGTTCCACTTCGCGCGCCATTTCCACGTTTTGCGGATACGGCATGCCGTGTGAAATGATGGTCGACTCCAGCGCCACGATGGCCTTGCCGGCGGCGCGCGCGTCCAGCACTTCTTGCGAGAACGAGAGGAAGTTATTCAATTGCGTCATGTTTCAATCCTGTTGAAAGAGGGTAGGGGGAGGCGGCGCCAGGTCGGCGTCGTCGATGTCGTCGAGCGCGCTGGCGGAAATTTGTGGGGAGACGGTAGCAGCCGATTCCAGGGTCATGGCAGCGAGCTTCAGGCCGCGCCGGCATGCCAGTTTCAAGTCGCTGCTGTCGTGGTAGAGCGACCAGCAGACGGCGGCGGAAAACGCGTCGCCTGCGCCCGTCACGTCGACGGCGTCCACTTCGCGCGCGGCCAGGTGCACGACCGGCGCGTCCTGATTGTTGCCATCCGTAAAGTACACGCCTTCGCCGCCGCAGGTGACGATCACCTGGCGCGCGCCCTGGCGCTGCACTTCACGACAGGCGGCGCGCACATCAAACGCCGTTGGCAAGGCCCGCGCCACGCGCGTTTCCAATTCGCCCCGGTTAAGGATCAGCAGGTGCAAGCCCGTCAGGTCTTGCGGCAAGTGCGCCATCTTCGGCTGCGAGACGGCGACGATGACGAGTGGCGTCGCGTTGGCCGCGTCCTGGCGCGCGTCGGCCAGCAATGCCTGCACGCTGTCGTGGCCCAGGTTCAGGTCGCAGACAGTGAGGGCGGCGGCGGCGCGCTGCGGCTGACGGCTATGCAAGAAGGCCGGGGTCAGCTGTTCGTAGAGTTGCATGTTGGCCATCGCCAGCAGCATTTCGCCATGTTCATCGAGCACGGCCGTGTAGGTGCCGCTGCTGGTGTTGCTCAGATGCAAGCTGCCGCGCATATCAATGCCCGCGTCTTCCGCGTGCGTCTGCAGCGCGTGGCCGGCCGCATCGTCGCCCAGCGCCGTCAGCAGCGCGACGGGAATTGACAGGCGGGCGAGGTTTTCCGCGATGTTGCGGCCCACGCCGCCAAACACTTCTTCCGAACGCACGGGATTCGAGGTGCCCATCTGCAGGGTTGCCAGGGTGCGCATCTTGCGGTCGAGGTTGGCGGCGCCTATGCACAGCACGGGACGGCTGTCGGGCAGCACGTAGGCGCGTCCCAGCAGGCGGCGTTCCCGGATCAATCCGGCGATGTGGCCGGCGACGGCCGAGCGTGACAAGCCCAGTTCGCTCGCCAGGTCTTGCTGCGAGATGAAGGGGTTGTTGCGGATCAGCGTGTACAACTGGTCTTTTTTATTGGTATCGGTCACAAGGTTTTCGCTGAAAGTTAAAACATTTGTCTTCGACTGTAAACAATTGTCTGTTTAGTGTCAAGCGCGTCTCAAGCGTGCGCGCAAGGCGTTCGTATGCAGCTTGTATGCATGCATTTCCCGGGCGTCGCCGGGGCGTGGCCGCTGCTGGCAGGTGTACCCTAGCCTCGACTATAATATCGGCCATTTATATTTGAATTGTATAAATGGGCAAGAAAAATGGTATTTGCCATACATATTCCGTTTGATGCATAGTGGCGGCAAATAGTAGCAATACGCATTTCGATATACCTGTAACACCATACATACCCGATACCTGGGCCGCAGTCCCTCTCCGGGCACGGCAGCGCAGGCAGCAACCATCATCATTAGTCAATCAGAGGATAACCATGTCGAACAACACCCCTTTCCACGCCGCCGAAATCATCCGTGCCCGCGCTCCTGAAAATTTCAAGCCGCGCGTGGCGATGATCCTCGGCTCAGGCCTGGGTGTGTTGGCCGAGCAGATGACGGACGCCGTCAGCATCAGCTTTGACGAATTGCCTGGCTTCCCGATCAGCACCGTGCACGGCCATGCAGGCGAACTGGTGCTCGGCACCCTGTCGGGCGTCGCCGTCGTCTGCATGAAGGGCCGTGGCCACTTCTATGAAGGTTATGGCATGGGCGTGATGACGAGCGCCATCCGCACCTTGAAACTGCTGGGCTGCGAAATGCTGTTCGTCACCAACGCCGCCGGTTCCCTGCGCCCTGAAGTGGACGCCGGCAGCCTGGTGGCCATCAGCGACCATATCAACCTGCTGCCCGGCACGCCGATGGTCGGCCCGAACGACGACCGCTTCGGCCCGCGCTTCTTCAGCATGGCCAACGCCTATGACGCCGAACTGCGCCAGCAAGTCAAGGACACGGCGGCCGCCAACGGCATCACCCTGCACGAAGGCGTGTTCGTTGCCTACCCAGGCCCGAACTTCGAGACGGCTGCGGAAATCCGCATGATGGCCCGCCTGGGCGCCGACACGGTCGGCATGTCCGTGGTGCCTGAAGTGGTCTCGGCCCGTCATTGCGACCTGAAAGTGGTGGGCGTGTCCGTCATCACCAACCTGGCCGAAGGCATGTCGCCATTCGCCCTGTCGCACGAGCAAACCCTGAAATACGCGGCCATCGGCGCGAAAGACCTGGTCAAGCTGATCCTGGCTTTCTTGGCCAAAGTCGCTGAAAAACCGCAAGCCTAAGCACTTTTTTAAGCAGTAGCGGCGCGCCGGCCACCGGCGCTGCCGCGCGTCAGGCCGTGAAAAACCGGCCTACACTGTCCGCATCATCTTCGCATCATTCCATAAAGCGAGCCTTATCATGTCACGCGCATTTATCCTCCTGCTTGATTCCTTCGGCCTTGGCGCGACGCCAGACGCCGCCAAGTATGGCGACGCAGGTGCCAATACCTTTGGCCACATTGCCAGCACTGTCGCCAAAAGCGGCAAGACCTTGAAACTCCCTAACATGGAACGCCTGGGCCTGGGCGCCGCCGCCCACCTGGCCAGCGGCGAATGGGCCACGGGCTTCGACCAGCGCGACGGTTTCACCGGCGCCTACGGCGCGGCGCGCGAGCGCTCCACCGGCAAGGACACGCAGAGCGGCCACTGGGAAATCGCCGGCGTGCCCGTCGAATTCGACTGGGGATATTTTCCCCGCACCACGCCATCGTTCCCCGCCGACCTGACCGACAAGCTGAAAGCCATGTCGGGCGTACCCGGCTTCCTCGGTGACTGCCATGCCTCGGGCACGGACATCATCAACAAGCATGGCGACGAACACGTCGCCACCGGCAAACTGATTATCTATACTTCGGGCGACTCGGTGATGCAGATCGCCGCGCACGAAGAATCGTTCGGCCTCGAACGCCTGTATGCAGTGTGCGAAATGGCCTTCAAGTTGGTCGAACCGTACAACATCGGCCGCGTCATCGCCCGCCCTTTCACTGGCAGCAACGGCAACTACACGCGCACTTCCAACCGCCACGACTACGCCGTCGCGCCGCCAAGCAAGACCCTGCTCGATCACGTCAAGAATGCGGGCGGCGAAGTCGTCGGCCTGGGCAAGATCAGCGACATTTTTGCCACCCAGGGCATCTCGCGCGTCGTCAAGGGCGTCGACAACATGGCGCTGTTCGAAGCGCTCTTGAAGACGGCCGATGAAGTACAGGACAAGTCGCTCACCTTCGTGAACTTCGTCGATTTCGACCAGGCCTTCGGCCACCGCCGCAACGTCGAGGGCTATGCCGACGCGCTGCGCGAAATGGATGCGCGCCTGCCGGAATTCATGGCCAAGCTCAAAGATGGCGACCTGGTCGTGATCACCGCCGACCATGGCTGCGACCCGACCTGGCACGGCTCCGACCACACCCGCGAACACATTCCGATGATCTTCTTCGGCCCCGGCGTCGCCCCGCGCGCACTGGGTATTTCCGAGACGTTCTCCGATATTGGCCAAACCCTCGCCAAGCACCTTGGCGTACCACCACTTGCTAATGGAACCAGCTTGTTATGACACTCATGCACCCCGAATTCAAGCGTAACGAGGCTGTGGGCCTCGACCTGGGCTGGATCAACCAGATCCGCGTCAACCGCGCCGCCACCGACCGCCGCGCGGCCAGCCTGGCGAACCGCCGCACGGTGAAAAAGGAATACCAGGCCGCCTGGCTGGTGAAAGCCATCCAGATGATCGACCTGACCACCCTGGGCGGCGACGATACGCCGGGCAGAGTGGAGCGTTTGTGCATGAAGGCCATGCGCCCGCTGCGCGCTGACCTGATGGACGCACTGGGCCTGACGGAGTTGAGCACCGGCGCCGTGTGCGTGTACCACGAGATGATCCAGCCGGCCGTGAAAGTCATCCAGGGCCGTTTGCCCATCGCCGCCGTGTCGACGGGTTTCCCGGCCGGTCTGACGAGCATGGAAACGAAGCTGCGCGAGATCGAACTGTCGGTCGCCGCCGGCGCGTCGGAAATCGATATCGTCATCACGCGCCAGCACGTCCTGAACGGCAACTGGCAAGTGCTGTACGACGAAATGCTGGCGTACCGCAAGGCGTGCGGCGAAGCGCACGTGAAGGCGATTCTCGCCACGGGCGACTTGCTGACCATGGAAAACGTGGCCAAGGCATCGTGGGTCTGCATGATGGCAGGCGCCGATTTCATCAAGACCTCCACCGGTAAAGAGGGCGTGAACGCCACCATTCCCGTGGCCCTGACGATGGTGCGAACGATCCGCGAATACCACGAGCAGACGGGCTTCCAGGTGGGCTTCAAGCCGGCCGGCGGCGTCAGTTCGGCCAAGAGCGCGCTGCAGTACCTGACCCTGATGAAGGAAGAACTGGGCAACGAATGGCTGCAGCCGCATTTGTTCCGCATCGGCGCTTCCAGCCTGCTGACCGACATCGAGCGCCAGCTCGAGCACTACGTCACCGGCAGCTACTCGGCCAATCATCGTCACGCACAACCTTAAAGAACAATCGTCATGCCAACAATTAACGAGATTCTCAATACTATGGACTACGGCCCTGCTCCCGAAAGTCAAAAAGAAGCGCAGGCGTGGCTCGATGGCCATCAGCGCACATTCGGTTTGTTCATCGACAATGCCTGGAGCGAACCGGCCGAACTGTTCGCCTCGACCAATCCTGCCGATGGCACGCAGCTGGCCGAACTGACGCAAGCGAGCGACGCTGACGTGGAACGGGCCGTGGAAGCGGCGCGCCGCGCGCTGCCCGTATGGCAAGGCATGGGTGGCCACGGCCGCGCCAAAGTCATGTACGCGCTGGCCCGCTTGCTGCAAAAGCACTCGCGCCTGTTCGCCGTGCTCGAAACCCTGGACAACGGCAAGACCATCCGCGAAACGCGCGATATCGACTTGCCGCTGGCCGCGCGCCACTTCTACCATCACGCCGGCTGGGCGCAGCTGCAGTCGGAAGAATTTGCCGATTA
Organism: Janthinobacterium sp. UMAB-56; assembly: GCF_900095265.1. Lineage (GTDB taxonomy): Bacteria > Pseudomonadota > Gammaproteobacteria > Burkholderiales > Burkholderiaceae_D > Janthinobacterium. The sequence continues at coordinate 31,925 of NZ_LT607658.1, forward strand.
CCGCGCCGTCGGCGTGGTGGGCCAGATCGTGCCGTGGAATTTCCCCCTGCTGATGCTGTCGTGGAAAATCGCCCCGGCCCTGGCGGCCGGTAACACGGTGGTCTTCAAACCGGCCGAATTCACCTCGCTGACCGCCATGCTGTTCGCCGAATTGTGCGTGCAGGCGGGCGTGCCGGCCGGCGTGGTCAATATCGTCACGGGCGACGGCCGCGTGGGCTCGGCCATCGTCAACCACCCTGGCGTCGACAAGATCGCGTTTACCGGGTCGACGGAAGTGGGCCGTTTGATCCGCGAGGCAACGGCTGGCAGCGGCAAGAAGCTGTCCCTGGAGCTGGGTGGCAAGTCGCCATTCATCGTCTTCGAAGACGCTGACCTGGACGGCGCCGTGGAAGGCCTGGTCGATTCGATCTGGTTCAACCAGGGACAAGTGTGCTGCGCCGGCTCGCGCCTGCTGGTGCAGGAATCGATCCAGGAGCGCTTCCTGAACAAGGTGCGCGCGCGCATGGAAAACCTGCGTCTCGGCTCGCCCCTGGACAAATCGATGGACGTAGGCGCGCTGGTCGACCCGGTGCAGCGCCAGCGCATTGCCGCGCTGGTCGATAGCGCCCGCGCCGAAGGCTGCGACGTGTGGCAACCGGCGTGCGAACTGCCGGCAGACGGCTCGTGGTTCCCGCCTACCCTGATCACGGGCGCATCGACTTCGGCCGCCGTGGCACAGGCTGAAATCTTCGGCCCCGTGCTGGTGGCCATGAGCTTCCGCACGCCGCCCGAAGCGGTGCAATTGGCGAACAACACGGTGTACGGCCTGGCCGCCAGCGTGTGGACCGAGTCGATCAGCCTGGCCCTCGATATCGCGCCCGCCATCAAGGCCGGCGTGGTGTGGATCAACAGCGCCAACCAGTTCGACGCGGCGTGCGGCTTTGGCGGCTACCGCGAATCGGGCTTCGGCCGCGAAGGCGGCCGCGAAGGCATGCTGGAATACATGACGGCCCTGGCCGAAGATGCGCGCCCGGCCTTGCCGGTAGTGGAAGCGAAAGCCAAGGCCAATGTAAAACCGGCGGCAGCCGATCCCTTCGCCATCGACCGCACGGCCAAGATGTACATCGGCGGCAAGCAGGCGCGCCCTGACAGCGCCTACAGCGCGCCCGTATTCGGCGCGAACGGCGCCCTGCTGGCCGAAGTGGGCGTGGGCAGCCGCAAGGATATCCGCAACGCCGTCGAGGCGGCCCATAAAGCGTCTGGCTGGACCAGCGCCACGGCGCACAACCGCGCGCAGGTGCTGTACTACATTGCCGAAAACCTGGCCGCGCGCGCCGACGAATTTGCCGCCCGCATCGCCGCCATGACAGGCAGTAAAAATCCTGAGAGGGAAGTGCAGGCATCGATCGAACGCCTGTTCTACTACGCCGCCTGGGCCGACAAATACGATGGCCTGGCGCACCAGCCGCCCACCAAGGGCATCACCGTGGCGCTCAATGAAGCGGTCGGCGTGATCGGCATCGTCTGCCCGAACGAAGCGCCGCTGCTCGGCTTCATCTCGCTGGTAGCGCCGGCCATCGCGCTGGGCAACCGCGTGGTGGTGGTGCCGTCGGAAGCGCATCCTTTGAGCGCGCTGGACCTGTACCAGGTGTTCGACACGTCCGACCTGCCGGGTGGCGTCGTCAACATCATCAGCGGCAACGCCGATGAACTGGCGCGCACCCTGGCCACGCACGCCGACATCGACGCCGTCTGGCGCCATGACGGTTCCGCCGAAGGTTGCGCGGAAGTCGAGCGCCTGTCGGCCGGTACCCTGAAGCGCACCTGGGTCGGTGGCGCCAAAGGCCGCGACTGGTACAGCGCCGCCCAAAGCGGCGGCCGCGCTGTGCTGGCGCATGCGTCGCAAGTGAAAAACGTGTGGATTCCTTACGGCGTCTGATGGACAGGTAGCGTTGCAAAGCTGGGGGCAGAGCCGTAGGGCCTGACCCCATATCTCATGATTGGAGTTATTCCATGTTGTTAACCCAAGAAATCATTCGCAAGAAGCGCGACAAGGGCGTGCTGAGCGCCGAAGAAATCCAGTTTTTCGTGCGCGGCATCACTGACGGCAGCGTCAGCGAAGGCCAGATCGCGGCGCTGGGCATGGCGGTCTATTTCAACGACATGAACATGGACGAGCGCGTGGCGTTCACCCTGGCCATGCGCGATTCCGGCCACGTGCTGGATTGGCGTGCGCTGAATCTGCCTGGCCCTGTCGTCGACAAGCATTCGACGGGCGGCGTCGGCGACGTGGTCTCCCTGCTGCTGGGTCCCATGGTCGCCGCGTGCGGCGGCTACGTGCCGATGATCTCGGGGCGTGGCCTGGGCCACACGGGCGGCACGCTGGACAAGTTCGACGCCATTCCCGGTTACTGCACAGTGCCGGACAATGAACTGTTCCGCAAGGTCGTGCAGGACATCGGCGTGGCCATCATCGGCCAGACGGCGCAGCTGGCGCCGGCCGACAAGCGTTTCTACAGCATCCGCGACGTCACCGCCACGGTGGAGTCGGTGGCCATGATTACCGGCTCCATCCTGTCGAAGAAACTGTCGGCCGGCCTGGACGCACTGGTGATGGATGTGAAAGTGGGCACGGGCGCCTTCATGCCGACCTACGACAAGTCGGTGGAACTGGCCGAGAGCATCGTCGCCGTCGGCAATGGCGCAGGCATGCAGACGTCGGCGATTCTGACTGACATGAACGAATCGCTGGCGCCGTATGCCGGCAATGCGCTGGAAGTGCGCGGCGCCATGGATTACCTGACGGGCCGTTCGCGTCCCGCACGCCTGCACGAAGTGACGCTGGCGCTGTGCGCCGAGATGCTGGTGTTGGGCGGCCTGGCTGCCACCGAAGAGGAGGCGCGCGTGAAATTGATGGCGGCCCTCGATTCGGGCGCAGCGGCCGAGCGCTTCTCGCGCATGGTGTCTGCCCTGGGTGGCCCGGCCGATCTGATCGAGAATCCGGACAAGCACCTGGAACAGGCGCCGTTCGTCGTGCCGGTACCGGCGTTGTCCGCCGGTTTTGCCAACGTGCGCGATTGCCGCGGCATCGGCCTGGCCGTGGTGGCCTTGGGCGGTGGCCGCCGCCGTCCGACCGACAGCATCGACTTCGCTGTCGGCCTGACGGACCTGGTGGGCCTGGGCGAGCAAGTGAGCATCGGCCAGCCGCTGGCCATGGTGCACGCGCGCACGCAAGCGGCGGCGCAGCAAGCCGTCAAGGAAATCCAGGCGGCATACGCCATCAGCGCAGTGGCGTTGACGGCCAATCCGGTGATTTACCGTACGATTCGTCCGTAGTTGAAAACTGGGGTCAGACCCCCGTTTGCGATAGCGCTGAGCTATGTGTCAGCGGTGTTGAGGGTCTGACCCCGGCCTTAATGATTTCAAAGGTATTGCAGAAAAAATGAACAACCAAGAACTGATCGCCGAAGCCAATGCCGGGCGCGAACTGGCCTACGCGCCATACTCGCGTTTCAAGGTGGGCGCGGCGCTGCTGTGCAAGGATGGCCGCGTCTTCCGTGGCTGTAACGTGGAAAACGCCGCGTATGGCTTGTGTAATTGCGCCGAGCGCACGGCGTTTTTCAGTGCCATCGCGCATGGCTGCAAGCCTGGCGACTTCGCCAAGCTGGCCGTCACGGGCGACACCGCTGAGCCAATTTCCCCTTGCGGCGCCTGCCGTCAGGTGATGTTCGAGCTGGGCGGCGCCGATTTGCCGGTGATCCTGACGAACCTGAAAAACGATGTCATGGAAGTGACGGCGGGCTGGCTGCTGCCGCACGGCTTCGGCAGTTCCGATCTGGACATGAAACCATAGGGCTGGTTTGAACAAGACGATCGATATCCAGGCGGCCGTGGCGATTGCCGCAGCCGAAGCCATGGCAGCGAAGACGCAGGGCACGTTTGGCGTGGGCGGCGTGCTGCTTGATGGTGCCGGCAACGTGCTGCAATCGATGCACAACAACGTCGTGCGCCAGGGCCTGGTGTTCGACCCCACCGCGCATGGCGAGCGCCAGCTGGTGGACTGGTATTTCGCCGAGCGGGCCAAGGGCACGCCCTTGCCGCCGCCCGGCGAACTGACCATCGTCACCTCGCTGGACCCGTGCTGCATGTGCACGGGCGCCATCCTGGCGGCTGGTTTCAACGTGGTGGTGGCCGCGCCCGACGTCAAGGCCGGCATCAATTACGATGGAAGCGCCACGTTTGCCGCCTTGCCGGCACCGCTGCAGGCGCAGGCCGGCCGCAGCTTTTGCTATCCGGCCGTGCGTGGCGCCACCGAGTATGCGCGCCTGCCTTCCGGCGCCGCACCCAAATCTTTTTTCATTGGTAAAAGCATTCACGAGTCGACGCAGGCACTGTGTTCGCTCGTGTTCGAAGCGACATCGGCGCAGGTGATGCAGTTGCTGAACGCCGGCGACGACGTGCCCCTGCGCGATCCGGCCACCTTGCCGTCCGAGCATATCGTGGTGCGCGCCCTGCGTCGACGCTATCCCGACGCCCTGACTTACCGCTGCGAGCCACATGCGCCCGATGCGGGCCTGGCGCCATTTCTGCAGGCGGCCATGGAGCAGGATGTGCGCGATGGCGGCCAGGGCGACGCGGCCGCCTTGCTCGATGCCTTTGGCAACCTGTTGCTGTGCATGCCGGGAAAATTGGCGCAATCGGCCATCCGCACGTCGTTCATGGAATGCACGCGCCAGTACGCGCAGCTGCGTTTTGAATTGATGGCGAATGCGCAGCCGGCGCTGCAGGAAGAGATCAAAAGCTACCTGGGTCACCCCAAGCATGGCACCTTCGTGCTGGCCATCGGCCCGGACGATAGCGCTGCCAGTTTCATGACCCTGGGCGCGTACGGCTCCACCATGGAAGGGGCGCTGCCGGAAAATAATCCCGCGCAATTCCAGTACGTGCGTCCCGGTATGCCGGAAGGCGCGCTGCTGGCGCTGTGCGAGTCGATGCCGCCCCTGTATCGCAAGCTGATACGCATCCGGCCGCGCCAGGTGGCGGACCAGGCCCTGGTCCAGGCGCTAGGCTAGCCTAGGCATCATCGTCGGGCAGGTTGTTGAGTAAAAAGTCGCGCACGTTTTCGCCCGCCACGCGGCGAATCTGCGCTTCCGACAAGCCGGCGTCGAGCAGGGCCTGCGTCAGGCGCGGCAAGCCGGCTGCGTCGATGGCCGTGGTGACGGCGCCGTCGAAGTCCGAGCCATAGGCCACGTGTTCCGCCCCGATCAGTTTTACCGTGTACTTGATGGCGCGCGCGATCGCTGCCACGTCCTTGCCGCAGACGGCCGTATTCCAGAAGCCGATGCCCACCAGGCCCCCCTGGGCGGCGATGCGTTTCAATTGTGCGTCGCTCAGGTTGCGTCCATTGGCGCAAGTGCCGCGCACGCCCGTGTGCGACACCATCACGGGGCGTTTCGCCAACGTTAACACCTCGTCGATGGTGGCCGCCGAGGCGTGCGCCAGGTCGACGATCATCTTGCGCTGCTCCATGGCGCGCAGCCATTGGCGGCCCAGCGGTGTCAGGCCGCCTTTCTTCAGGCCGTGCTGGGAACCGGACATTTCCGTGTCGAAGAAGTGCGTGGGCGCGGCCATGCGGTAGCCGGCCTGGTACAAGGTGGCGAGGTTGTCGAGCTTGCCTTCGAGCGCATGCGCGCCTTCCAGTGTCAGCCAGCCGGCCAGCAAGGTGGGGTCTTTTTCGCGCGCGGCGATGAAGGTGCGCAGCTGGGCGCGGCTGCCGATGACCCGCATCTTGCCATGGCTCTTGGCCGCTTGCTGGCGCAATTCATCGGCCTGGTAGGTGGCGCGCGCCAACAGGCTGTTCCAGGTAGCGGGCGGCAAGCCTTGCGCCATCACCAGCGCCGTGATGTTGTCCGTGTCGCTGGCATTGCGCTCGATATTCATCTTGCGCGGCGTCTTGGTGACGACGGAAAAAGCTTGCAGCGCCACGTTGGCCCGCTGCAGGCGGGGAAAGTCGACATGCCCGCGCTGGCTGTCGCGGTTCAGGTTGCGTTGCCACAGCAAGCTGTCCGCGTGCAGGTCGGCGATCCACAGGCTCTGGTGCAGGGCCACAGTGGCTGTCGATGGCGTTTTGCCGGACGGTGCGTGGACACGGTTGAGGTGCTCGTCAACGAGGACGGGAGCGGACAGGAAACCGCCGATCAGCGCAAGGCTGGCGGCGGTGAGGCTACTGATAATCATTGTTCTCCGTTTTACCATGGATCGTAGGTGCCCAGGCTCCAGATATGGCCTTCCGGGTCGCGACAGGTAAAGCCCCGTCCGCCGTAATCTTCATCCTTGATGTCGAGCACGATCTCGGCGCCCGCTTCGCGCGCGCTGCTGTAGACGGCATCGGCATCGCTGACGACCAGGTAGCAGCTTTGCGTGTTGGCGCCACCGATGTCGCCAGGCAGTTTCATCAGGCGGCCATAGTCGCTGTCGAGGGCCGGTGCCACCATGATCATGCCATTGCCAAAGCTCAATTGCGCATGGGCGACACCACCGTTGCCGTCAGGCACGATCAATTGTTTTTCAAAACCGAGCGCCTTGCACAGCCATTCGATGGCGGCGGGCGCGTCGCGGTAGCGCAGGCAGGGAATGGTCGTAGCTGCTGTAGCTTTTGCTGTCGTGGTCATCAGAAAACTCCTAGGGCTGTGGGGGAGTAGCTTTGATCATGCATCCTACGCGGCGTTCCGTATCAATTCTATCGAGTAGGACGGGTTTGATGTCCGTCAGTGCTGCACCCGTCCATAGTGCCATAAAACAATCATTGCACTCTTGCCACGACGCAAATTTTTATTGCGGCGACTGCTGCGAGCCCGGTACTTTTTCGTCTGCGCTGGCATCGTCGCTGTTGCTTGCCCATTTCAGCAGCATGACGAGGGCAAACAGCATGATGGCCAGCGGCAAGATGGTGATCAGGAATGCCAGGCCCAGGCAGCACGCCAGCAGCATGCGCCAGGACATGGTGCGCAAGGCGGCCATGCCCTGGCGCGTGTAAGCGCACAGCTCGTTCCAGAAAGTGCTGAAGGAAGTGCTGCCCGGTGCCGAATTGAGGTCTTTCATGCCGTTCTCCTGTCGTGTGGATGCCGCTGCCATATGCATGCTGGCGATGACCGCACTATAGGCAACACCTTGCTGCCGAACCTAGCCTATGCGATGAATGGCAGGAATGGCGGACCGAACGGCGACAGGCCGGGACCAGCTGTTATTCAAACACCTTGAGTTTCAGCTGAAAACTGAGGGCGCCGTACAGGCGATCCTTGTAGGAAGGCACGATGGCGATATTCACGCCCACGCGCTGATATTCATAGCTGATGGTGGGGACCAGGGCCGGGAACCAGCCACCGTCGCGCATCTTCGGATAGCCGCTGAAGCCGCCAACGACGGCGCCGACGCGCAGCGGCCCCACCTTGATTGGCTGGTAGTACACGCCCAGATAGTTCGAATAGGCGCGGTCGCTATTGTAGAAGCGCCCGGCCGTGACCGAGGCGACGGTGGAAAAACGGTATTCGGCGCCCAGTCCCGGATTGCTGTCGTTCAGGTTCTTGTCGCGTTGAAAATGATACGAATAAAAGCCAGCGTTGAGCCAGGTTTCGCTCAGCGGCTGCTTGTCTATCATGTTGACAACATCGGCGTGCGCGCCGCAGGCATATGCCAGCATCAGTGCGCCTAGGGACAATCGTTTCATGCGTGCTTCATCCTTATGATTTCGTACTCCGTGGGCCGGCCTGGTCTGGCGCTGTCGCGATCGTATCACCAGTCGGCCGTGTTTCTAAGCAATATTGAAAACTGTGAACAGGCAGTTGTTTACCGGTCTATTGCATGCGTACGTTTGGCTTTCCATGAGTTTCCCGGGCAGCGGCTGGATGATGATACTAATTAAGCAATTATGTTCTCATAATTATCATAAAAGTTGTTGGTTCGCGACATGAAAAATCCGGTGGATATGATATTCTGGCGTCAAGTTAATTTTCTTTTTGGAAATAAAATGTCAAACATGCCTAAATTGCCACTCCTTCTCGTTCTGTCGACCGTGTTCGCTGCCGGCGCCGCGCAAGCCGGTGTTGTCGATCTGGGTATCGGTGGCGCCAATTTGTATTCCCTGAGCAACTTCAGCGCCTCCGGCAGCGATGTTGAAGGCGGCGTGCTGGTCGCAGGCAATCTGACGGGCTCGAACTATTCGATCAATGACAAGAACAAGGACGCCTACGTCACGCACGGTAATACCGGCTATGCGCTGGTCGTTGGCGGCAATCTGAACTACAGCTCCGGTTCTATCAAGAACGGCAACTACTTTGTGGGCGGCAGCACGACGACGAGCAGCGTGGGCCTGAATACGGCGACCAAGACGACGGCCTCGCCCGTATCGTTTGCCTCCACCTCGGCGCAATTGAAAAACACTTCGACCTCGCTGGCAAAAGTGGCTTCCACGGGCAGCAGTGCAGTGGCCTACGGCGGCATGACCCTGACGGGCGGCACGGGCAGCGTGCAAGTGTTCGACCTGACTTCCGCAACGTTGGACTCGGTGAACAACTTCAAGTTCAGCAACCTGCACACGAACGACACCCTGATCCTCAATATCAGCGGCAAGAATGTGAACCTGTCCGGCGGCTACGGCGATTTCAGCAAATATAATGTGCTGTACAACTTCTATGAAGCGCAAACCATCACCATGAACGGCGTGGGCCTGTATGGCAGCATTCTGGCGCCGCTGGCGACCCTCGCCGGTGGCAATGGCCAGATCAATGGCAACGTAGTGGTGGGTAACTGGGCCTCGAATATCCAAGTCAACGCCAACCATTATTTCAGCGCCACCAATGTGGCCGGGTATGTCTCGGCCGTGCCGGAACCGGAAACCTATGCGATGCTGTTGGCAGGCCTGGGCCTGGTTGGTTTCATGGCGCGCCGTCGCAAGAGCAAGACGCTGGCGTAAGCGTTCGCGCTGTTCAGGAAACCGCCTTTCAAGGCGGTTTTTTTTCGCCTGTTGGCGCCATGGATACCGCCGCCAGCACCATGTGCGTGAGCAGGATTTCGGCATCGTCGTAATCCTTGCGCGTGAGCTGCTTGCGTTCCAGCACCAGGGTCATCTGCGCTGAAAAATCCGCATACGATTGCGTCATGGCCCAGATGGCGAACATCAGGTGCGTGGCATTGACGGGCGCGATCCTGCCGGCGGCGATCCAGGCTTCGAAGACGGCGATATCCTTGCGCAGCAGGGGCACGACCCTGTCGCGTATCTGCGCGCCGTACAGGGGCGCGCCGTTGATGACTTCCAGCGCATACACGCGCGAGGCCCAAGGCTGTTCGCGCGAAAAACGCAGCTTGGCGCCGATATACGCGCGCAGCACGTCGCGCGGCTCGTCGCGTTCATTGGCCAGCGATTCCATGCGCGCCAGCCAGTCGTCGAGCACATCGTCGAGCACGCGCTGGTAGAGCAGCTGCTTGGACGGAAAGTAATACATCAGGTTTTGCTTCGACAGGCCGGCCCGCTCGGCGATGGTGGCGATCGACGCGCCTTCATAGCCGCTTTCGGCGAAGGCGCGCACGGCTTGCTCCAGGATGTCCGCTTCCAGGCGGTCGCGGTTTTGCAGGCGCCGGCCGCCAGCATTTTTCACGGAAAGGGCAGGGGATTTGTCGCTGGCCATGGCGGATTCTTTAGCGTGGGCGTATCGATTGCAGGAAGGCTTGCAGCACGGGGGTATCGGTGTAGGCCACGTTGAAGCGGAACCACACCGTCTCGGGCGCGCGCAGCATGAAAAATTCGTTCGGCGACAGCAGGATGCCCGCCTTCAATGCCATGTCGGCAATGAGCTTGCCATTCCATTCAGGCGTCTGCAGGTCGGGCCAGCCGGCGCTGACAAACATGCCGCCACGCGGACGCGCAACTGGCGCCATGCCCACCTGCGCCAGGCAGTCGATGCTGCGCTCGCGGGCCGCATCGAGTTGCGCCACCAGTCGTTCCACCATGCGCTTATAGGGCCGCGCGGAGATGGCGTGGTAGACGGCGCGCTCGTTGATTTCCGACGTCGTCAGTCCCGCCAGCATTTTCACGCGCACCAGTTCGGCCACCAGCGACGGCGAGGCGCAAATAGAGCCCACGCGCAGCACCGGTGACAGGGTCTTGGAAAAACTGCCCACGCGGATCACGCGGCGCAAACCATCCATGGCCGCCAGCGATGCGTCGCCGCGCGCTGCCAGTTCGCGGTAGATGTCGTCTTCCACCAGCCAGAAATCGAATTGCTCGGCCAGCGCCAGCAGGCGATGCGTTTGCGCCTGGCTGAGCGAGGTGCCGAGCGGATTTTGCAGCACCGTGTTGACGAACATCAGTTTGGGCTGTGTGCGCGCAGCCTCGCTGGCCAGCGCATCGAGGTCCAGGCCCGCCTCGCCACGCGCTATACCGACGGGGATGCAGCCGTGGTGGCGGATCAGCGATTGCAGATTGCTGTAGCCGGGGTCTTCCACCAGCACCGTGTCGCCCGGCTTGGTCAGGCTGCGCAGGATCAAATCGAAGGCGTGCGTGGCGCCGTGCGTCAGCAAGACCTGGTCCGGCGCCACCTGGACCAGCTCTTCGGACAAGGTCGTCGCCAGGTGCTGGCGCAGCGAGGGAAAACCCAGTGGATGGCCGTAGCCGCGCAGGCGGCTGGCGGGAATGCGCATGGCCTGGCGCACGGCATCGAGCACGGTCGCTTCGCCATACATCTCGGGCGGCAGCCAGCCCGCTCCCACGGGCAGGGCATCGGATACGCCCGAATACAGGTCCGGCGTGAGGGCGTCGATGGCGGTGGGGCTGGCATGCAGGGCTAATTGCGGCGAGGCGGCGATATCGTGGCGCGCAACGAAATAGCCGGAACCGCGCCGCGACGACAGCAAACCCAGGTTGACCAGGCGGTCATACGCTTCGACGACGGTGAAAGTCGATACGCCATTGCAGCGGGCGAACTGGCGCACGGACGGCATGCGTGTGCCGATGCGCAGGACGCGGCTGCCCACCATGACGCTGATGGCGATGACGATCTGCTCGACCAGGCCGCCCTTCTTCTGGCGGTCGATGTCCAGCACGGGCCAGCCGCTGGCGTTGCCTTCGCCCTCGTCCTGCTTCACGTTGTGCGTCACGGTGGCTCCTTATGCTGCCTTGCACAAAAAAACTGTAGTGGTTTTCCGACCTGTACGGTTGGGATACTTTGCCGTTTGTGTATCTGTGCCATCGGGGATGGCCTGTCTATTATTACATCAGCTTTTTGCCAACTGGTAAATTATTTTACGCTTCGTCAAAAACGATCCTGGCGCCGCGCCAGCCCATTCCAAGGAGAAGGTCATGAACGAAACAAGGCCGGAATCGATGTCGGCATTCTGGATGCCGTTTACGAATAACCGTGATTTCAAGGCCAACCCACGCTTGCTGGTGTCGGCCGAAGGCATGTACTACAAGGACGTCGATGGCAACGCCATCCTCGATGGCACGGCCGGCCTGTGGTGCGTGCCGTGCGGCCATGCGCAGCCAAGAATCGTCGGTGCGATCCGCGAGATGGTGGGCCAGCTCGACTTCGCGCCCACCTTCCAGATGGGCCATCCGGCCGCCTTCGACCTGGCGGAAAAACTGATGGACTACACGGGCCACAAGTTCGGCCACGTCTTCTACACCAACTCCGGTTCCGAAGCCGTCGACACGGCCCTGAAAATCGCCCTGGCCTACCATCGGGCGCGCGGCGAGGGCGCACGTACGCGCCTGATCGGCCGCGAACGCGGTTATCACGGCGTGGGCTTCGGCGGCATTTCCGTGGGCGGCATCGGCGGCAACCGCAAGACCTTCGGTCCCTTGCTGCCGGGCGTTGACCACCTGCCGCATACGCATAACCTGGAGAAGAACGCCTACACGGTGGGCGAACCCGAATACGGCACTCACCTGGCCGATGAACTCGAGCGCATCGTCGCCCTGCACGACGCCTCGACGATTGCCGCCGTCATCGTCGAACCGGTGGCCGGTTCCACGGGCGTGCTGATCCCGCCGAAAGGCTATCTGAAACGCTTGCGCGAACTGTGCACCAAGCATGGCATCCTGTTGATTTTCGATGAAGTGATCACGGGTTTCGGCCGCATGACGACGCCGTTCGCGGCCGATTATTTCGATGTCGAGCCTGACCTGATGACGACGGCCAAGGGCCTGACCAACGGCATGGTGCCGATGGGCGCCGTGTTCAGCAAAAAGTATATCCACGATACCTTCATGGATGCGCCTCCCGGCATCGAACTGTTCCACGGTTACACGTATTCCGGCCATCCGCTGGCCTGCGCCGCTTCGCTGGCGACCCTGCAAGTGTTCGAGGAACAGGACATTCTGGGCCACGCGAAAGCGATGCAATCGTATTGGAGCGATGCCGTGCATTCGCTCAAAGGCTTGCCGCACGTGATCGACTTGCGCAGCATTGGCCTGATCGCCGGCATTGAACTCGCCCCCATCGCCGGCAAGCCAGGCGCGCGCGCCTTCAATGCCTTCAAGCAGGCCTTCGCCGACGGCGTGCTGATACGCACGACGGGCGACATCATCGCCCTGTCGCCGCCACTGGTGCTCGAAAAACAGCATATCGACGAGCTGTTCGGCAAGCTGGCCACCGTGCTGAAAAATCTCGACTAAGGACAGTCATGAACGATCTCGATATCATCACCCACTACATCAACGGCGCCAAGGTCGACACCCAGAGTGGCCGCTACGGCGACGTCTACAACCCGGCCCTGGGCGTTCCCGTGGCCAGGGTTGCGCTGGGCACCGTGGAAGACGTCGACGCGGCCGTGCAGGCCGCCGCCGCCGCATTTCCTTCGTGGTCGGCCACGCCGCCCCTGACGCGCGCGCGCGTGCTGTTTCGTTACCTGCAGCTATGCCAGCAGCACACGGACGACTTTGCCGCCATGCTCACGCGCGAGCATGGCAAGACTTTCGCCGATGCGCAGGGCGAAGTGGCGCGCGGTATCGAGATGGTGGAATTTGCCGTCGGCATTCCGCAATTGTTAAAGGGCGAATTCACGGACCAGATCTCGCGCGGCATCGATGCCTGGTCCATGCGCCAGGCGCTGGGCGTGGTGGCTGGCATCACGCCATTCAATTTTCCCGTGATGGTGCCGATGTGGATGTTCCCCGTCGCCATCGCCTGCGGCAATACCTTCGTCCTGAAGCCGTCCGAGCGCGATCCGTCGGCCTCCTTGCTGCACGCGAAACTGCTCAAGGAAGCGGGCTTGCCCGACGGCGTCTTCAACGTGGTGCAGGGTGACAAGGTGACGGTCGACGCCTTGCTCGACCACCCGGTGGTGCAGGCGATCAGCTTTGTCGGCTCCACGCCGATTGCCGAATACATCTATGCGCGCGGCAGTGCCAGCGGCAAGCGCGTGCAAGCCCTGGGCGGGGCGAAGAATCACATGGTGGTGATGCCCGATGCGGACATGGACATGACGGTCGATGCCCTGATCGGCGCCGCCTACGGTTCGGCGGGCGAGCGCTGCATGGCCATCTCGGTCGTGGTGGCAGTGGGCGACGCTGGCGACAAGTTGATCGACGCACTGGCAACGCGCACGGCTGCACTGAAAGTGCGCGACGGCATGGCCGAGGGTGCGGAAATGGGACCCGTCGTATCGCTGGCCGCCAAGCAGCGCATCGAAAAACTCATCGCCTCGGGTGTGGAGCAGGGTGCGACTTTAGTGGTCGATGGCCGCAACCATGTGGTGCCGGGCCGTGAGAACGGCTTCTTTGTCGGCGGTACTTTATTTGACCACGTCACGCGCGACATGAGCATTTACAAGGAAGAGATTTTCGGCCCCGTGCTGTGCGTGTTGCGCTGTCCTGACGTGGTGCATGCGGTGGAACTGATCAACGCCAACGAGTATGGCAACGGCGTGGCCATCTACACGCGCGACGGCGGCGTGGCGCGCGAATTCGTGCGCCAGATCCAGGTCGGCATGGTGGGCGTCAACATCCCCTTGCCCGTGCCGATGGCCTTCAACAGCTTTGGCGGCTGGAAGCGCAGCATGTTCGGCGATCACCACGCCTATGGCCCGGAAGGCGTGCGTTTCTACACGCGCCACAAGGCCGTGATGCAGCGCTGGCCGAACACGGCAAGCGCTGGTGTGGAATTTGCTTTTCCCCAGATGAAGTGATGGTTTCTCACACAAAGTCCACCGCAGGATAAAAGAAGGAAAACGCGATGATCGAGTCATTGAATTTTTTGCCGCATGCCACCCTGCCCAGCGAGGAGCTGGCGGGTCATTTTACGGACCTGGCGCCTCCTTTGAGCGCGCGCCAGGCGGCCATCGAAAGCGCCCGCTGCCTGTACTGCTATGACGCGCCCTGCAGCCGCATCTGCCCGTCGGAAATCGACGTGGCCAGCTTCATCCGCAATATCCACGACAAGAACATCAACGGCGCCGCCGCTGGCATCCTGAAGCAGAATATCCTGGGCGGCAGCTGCGCCCGTGTCTGTCCGACGGAAATCCTGTGCGAGGATGTCTGCGTGCGCAACCACGACGCCGAAGGCCAGCCCGTCAAGATCGGCCTGTTGCAGCGCTACGCCGTCGACCACATGCATTTCGCCAGCCACCCGTTCAAACGGGCGGCAAGCACGGGCAAGACGATTGCCATCGTCGGCGCGGGGCCAGCCGGCCTGTCGTGCGCGCACCGCCTGGCCATGCTGGGCCACGACGTGGTGATCTTTGAAAAGGAGAACAAGGCGGGTGGTTTGAATGAATACGGCATTGCCAAGTACAAGCTGACGGACGACTTCGCGCAAAAGGAAGTCGAGTTCCTGCTGGGCATAGGCGGCATCGAGATCCGATGTTGCCAGGTGCTGGGCGAGAACCTGCACCTGCGCGAGTTGCATACGCAGTACGACGCCGTCTTCCTCGGGCTGGGCCTGGGCGCCAGCCGCAAGCTGGGCTTGACGGGCGAGGAGGCGCCTGGCTTGCTGGCCGCCGTGGACTATATCAGCGCGCTGCGCCAGGCCGACGACCTGGCCGCGCTGCCCGTGCCGCAACGCGCGATTGTGATTGGCGCCGGCAATACCGCCATCGACATGGCCGTGCAGATTCAAAGGCTGGGCGCAGAGGAAGTCACGCTGGTCTACCGGCGCGGTTTCGATGCCATGACGGCCACCCACCATGAACAGGAGATCGCCAAGGCGAACCAGGTACGCATGCTGACGTGGGCCCAGCCACAGCAGGTGCTGCTGGATACGGCAGGCAAGGTGGCGGGCATGCGCTTCGAGAAAACGCGCATGCAGGGCACGCGGCTGGCGGGGACGGGGGAAACGTTCGACGTGGCGGCCGACGCCATCTTCAAGGCCATCGGCCAAAGCCTCGATACCGACGTGCTGCTTGACCCGATGGCGTCACTGCTGCAGCGCGAAGGCGACAAGATCGCCGTCGATGCGGCCTTTCGCACGGTGCTGCCGGGGATTTACGCGGGCGGTGACTGCGTGGCGCCGGGGCAGGACTTGACGGTGCAAGCCGTCCAGCATGGCAAGCTGGCCGCTCTGGCCATCCATGCCGATTTACTGACCAAACTGGAGGCTGCATAATGGCTGATCTCAGCATCGAATTTTGCGGCATCAAGTCGCCGAACCCTTTCTGGCTGGCGTCCGCACCGCCGACCGACAAGGCCTATAACGTGGTGCGCGCCTTCGAGGCGGGTTGGGGCGGCGTGGTGTGGAAAACCCTGGGTGAAGACCCTGCCGCCGTCAACGTCTCGTCGCGCTACTCCGCCCTGTACGGCAAGAACCGCGAAGTGGTGGGCTTCAATAATATCGAACTGATTACCGACCGCTCTCTGGAAATTAACCTGCGCGAAATCACGCAGGTGAAAAAAGACTGGCCGGACCGTGCCATCGTCGTCTCGCTGATGCTGCCCTGCGAAGAGCACTACTGGGCCGACATCCTGCCCAAGGTGGAAGCGACAGGGGCGGACGGCATCGAACTCAATTTTGGCTGCCCGCACGGCATGCCGGAGCGGGGCATGGGCGCGGCCGTGGGCCAGGTGCCCGAGTACGTGCAGATGGTCACCGCCTGGTGCAAGAGACACAGCAAATTACCCGTCATCGTCAAGCTCACGCCCAACATCACGGATGTGCGCATGCCGGCGCGCGCGGCCAAGGCGGGCGGCGCCGATGCCGTCTCGCTGATCAACACCATCAATTCCATCACCTCGCTGGATCTTGACCGTATGGTGGCCCTGCCCATCGTGGGCGGCGCCAGCACGCACGGCGGCTATTGTGGCGCGGCAGTGAAACCCATCGCGCTGAACATGGTGGCGGAAATCGCGCGTGACCCGCAGACGAGCGGCTTGCCCATTTCCGGCATCGGCGGCATCGGCAACTGGCGCGACGCGGCCGAATTCATCGCACTGGGGGCCGGCTGCGTGCAGGTGTGCACGGCCGCCATGCTGCATGGCTTTCGCATCGTCGACGAGATGAAGGATGGCCTGTCGCGCTGGATGGACGAGAAGGGCTATGCGCGCATCAGCGATTTTTCCGGCAAGGCCGTGGCCAACACGACGGACTGGAAATACCTGGACATGAATTACCAGGTCATCGCACAGATCAACCAGGACGACTGCATCAAATGCGGCAAGTGCTATGTGGCTTGCGAAGACACGTCGCACCAGTCGATTGCGCAACTGATCGACGCCGCCGGCACGCGCACGTATGAAGTGATCAAGGAGGAATGCGTGGGCTGCAACCTGTGCGAAATCACTTGTCCGGTGCAGGGCTGCATCACGATGGTGCCGCAGAACACGGGCAAGCCATACATGAACTGGACGCAGGACCCCAGGAATCCACGGGCATTGGTGGAGACGGCATAGGGCACGTTTTTTGCGTGCGTATATTTTATAAACAACGGCTGGCCTTTGCGTTAAGCTAGATTGACTTAAAAGTCGAGCCGTTTCCATAAAACCGATCCCCTCCCAACCGATGGAGCATACCTGTGAACCACGACTATTCAGGCAACACGCAACTCTGGAATGAGGACCTGGCGCCCACCACGGCGGCGCAGCGTACCTGGCGCTGGTATCACTTCGCCGCGCTGTGGGTCGGCATGGTGATGTGCATTCCCGCCTACACCCTGTCGGCCAGCCTGATCGACAGCGGCATGTCCGGTTACCAGGCCGTGCTCACGGTATTTCTCGCCAACGCCATCGTGCTCTTGCCCATGCTGCTGATCGGCCATGCGGGTACCAAGTACGGCATCCCGTATGCGGTGCTGGCGCGGGCCTCGTTCGGCACCATGGGCGCGCGCCTGCCGGCGCTGATGCGCGCCATCGTCGCCTGCGGCTGGTACGGCATCCAGACCTGGTTCGGCGGGCAGATGATCTACACCCTGATGGGCGTGCTGGTGGGCCATGAACTGGGCGGCGAGAAGATCGCTGGCCTGGGCATCAACGGCAGCCAGCTTCTGTGCTTCCTGGCTTTCTGGGCCATCCAGTTCTATTACATCCTGCATGGCATGGAATCGATCCGCAAGCTCGAGACCTATACGGCGCCGCTGAAGATCCTTATCTGCTTCGTGCTGCTGTACTGGGTGCACAGCAAGGCTGGCGGCGTGGCCAGCTTGCTGGACCAGCCATCGCAGTTCATCCCCGGCGGCAAAAAGGCGGGCCAGTTCTGGAGCGTCTTCTGGCCATCGCTGACGGCCATGGTAGGTTTCTGGGCCACCCTGGCCTTGAACATCCCCGACTTCACGCGCTTCGCCAAGACGCAGCGCGACCAGGTGATCGGCCAGTCGATCGGCTTGCCCGTGCCCATGGGATTGCTGGCCATGCTGGCGGTCATTGTCACGGCAGGCTCCGTGGTCATGTATGGAAAGGCCATCTGGGACCCCGTCGACCTGGCCAGCCGCATGACGGGCGCCGCCGTGCTGATCGCCCTGATCATCCTCCTGGTCGACACGGTCAGCGTCAACCTGGCGGCCAACCTGGTGGGACCGGCGTATGACTTTTCCTCGCTGGCGCCGAAGCAGATTTCGTACAAGATGGGCGGCTACATCACGGCCTTCATCGCCATTGTCATGATGCCGTGGAAGGTGCTCGAATCGACGCAGGGTTATATTTTTACGTGGCTGATCGGCTACTCGGCCCTGCTTGGTCCCATCGCCGGCATCCTCATCGTCGACTATTATTTTGTGCGCAAGACGCAGCTCGACGTCAGGCATCTGTACCGCGACGACGGCGTCTATTCGTATGGCAATGGCTGGAACATGGCGGCCCTGATCGCCTTTGTCATCGCCGTGCTGCCGAACATTCCCGGTTTTCTGAATGCAGCCTTTCCCACGGCGTTTCCCGACGTGGCCGAAGGCTTTAAAACCATTTACACCTACGCCTGGTTCGTGGGCGTGGCCATCGCCGCCGTCGTTTATGGCGTCATGATGAAGGGCAAAGTGCCGGCGAGAGTGCAGCAGGCGCCGCAGTCCTGATCTTTTCGAGGAGGAGACAAGATGACTACACTGATACGTGGCGGTACCGTCGTCAACGCCGACCGCGCGTTTCGCGCCGATGTGCTGATCGAGGGCGATACCATCGCCGCCGTCGGCGAGAACCTTTTGGCACCGGTCGGTGCCACCGTGATCGAGGCGGGCGGCCTGTACGTGATGCCGGGCGGGATCGATACGCACACGCACATGAATTTGCCCTTCATGGGGACCGTCACGTCCGACGATTTTTTCACGGGGACGGCGGCGGGACTGGCGGGTGGCACCACCACCATCATGGACTTCGTCATTCCGGCACCGAAGCAGTCGCTGATCGAGGCCTATCACCAGTGGCGTGGATGGTCGGCCAAGGCGGCCGGCGACTACACCTTCCACGTGGCGATCACATGGTGGAGCGAGCAGGTACATGAAGAGATGGGCACCCTCGTGCGCGAGCATGGCGTGAACAGCTTCAAGCACTTCATGGCCTATAAGAACGCCATCATGGCCGATGATGAAACGCTGGTGAAAAGTTTTACCCGTTCGCTGGAACTGGGGGCGCTGCCCACCGTGCATGCGGAAAATGGCGAGCTGGTTTTTCAATTGCAGCAAGCCTTGCTCAAGAAGGGGATTACCGGGCCGCAGGCGCATCCCCTGTCGCGCCCTCCGGCCGTGGAAGCGGAGGCGGCCAACCGCGCCATCGCGATTGCGAATGTCCTCAATACCCCCGTATACATCGTGCACGTTTCGTGCGCGGAGTCGCTGGACGCCATCACGCGGGCGCGCGCGAATGGCCAGCGCGTGTATGGCGAAGCGCTGGCGGGCCACCTCGTGATCGACGACAGCGTCTACCAGGGCGATGATTTCGACTACGTGGCGGGCCACGTCATGAGCCCGCCGTTTCGCGGCAAGCAGCATCAGGCGGCCCTGTGGCACGGCCTGCAAAGCGGCAACCTGCACACGACGGCCACCGACCACTGTACCTTTTGCGCCGAGCAGAAGGCGGCCGGCAAGGACGACTTCACGCGCATTCCGAACGGTTGCGGCGGCGTCGAGGAACGCATGGCTGTGGTGTGGGACGCGGGCGTCAATTCCGGCATGCTGACGCCCTCCGAATTCGTCAAGGTGTCATCGACCAATGCGGCGCAAATCTTCAATATGTATCCGCGCAAGGGCGTCGTCGCCGCAGGCAGCGACGCCGACATCGTGCTGTGGGACCCGCAAGGCACGCGCACCATTTCCGCCGCCACGCAGTTCGCCAAGGGAGGCTTCAACGTCTTCGAAGGACGCACCGTGCGCGGCATTCCCAGCACCACGATTGCCGCCGGCAAGGTGGTCTTCCACAAGGGTGAATTGATGGCTGTCGAGGGAGCAGGGCGCTATATCGAACGGCCCGCCTTTTCCGCCACTACCGCATGAATTCAGGAGACAATAATGGATGATCTACGCATCAATGGCGAACGTTTGTGGGCAGCGCTGATGGAACTGGCGCAGATCGGTGCCACGGTGAAGGGCGGCGTCAAGCGCCTGGCCCTGACGGACCTGGACAAGCAGGGGCGCGACCTGGTGGTAGCCTGGGGCCGCGAGGCCGGCATGAGTATCACGATCGACCAGATCGGCAATGTCTTCATGCGCCGCGACGGCGTAGACAATACCCTGCCGCCCGTGATGACGGGCAGCCATATCGACACGCAACCCACGGGCGGCAAGTTCGATGGCAATTACGGCGTGCTGGCCGGCCTGGAAGTGGTGCGCACCCTGAACGACCTGAAGATCAAGACGCAATCGCCCATCGAAGTGGCTTTCTGGACCAATGAGGAAGGCTCGCGCTTCGTGCCCGTGATGATGGGCTCCGGCGTATTTTGCGGCGCCTTCTCGCTCGAAACTGCCTATGCTGCCAAGGACACGGAGGGGAAAACGGTAGGCGAGGAACTGGCGCGCATCGGATACAAGGGCGAGCAGGTGCCGGGCGACCATCCCATCGGCGCCTATTTTGAAACGCATATCGAGCAGGGCCCCGTGCTGGAAGACGCGGACAAGGTGATCGGCGTGGTGCCGGCCGTGATGGGCCTGCGCTGGTACGACTGCACCGTCAATGGCATGGAGGCGCACGCAGGCCCCACGCCGATGGGCCTGCGCAAGGACGCGTTGCAAGTGGCGACCGGCATCATGCAGGAAGTCGTCGCGATTGCTCACCGCTACCCGCCATATGGCCGCGGCACGGTCGGCATGGTGCAGGTGTTTCCGAACAGCCGCAATGTGATACCCGGCCAGGTGAAATTCAGCATCGACCTGCGCAACGTCAGCGATGAACTGCTGGACACGATGGATGCGGATATCCGCGCCTTTATCGAGCGCACGCAGGCCGACACTGGCCTTGGCATCACGATCGAGCAAGTGTCGTATTTCGCGCCGACGCCATTCCATCCCGACTGCGTGGGCGCCGTGCGCAACGCCACGGCAAAGCTCGGGTATTCCGTGATGGACGTGGTGTCCGGCGCGGGCCACGACGCCATCTACGCGGCGCGGCTAGCGCCGGCCGGCATGATCTTCGTGCCGTGCAAGGACGGCATCAGCCACAATGAAATCGAAGACGCCAAGCCCGCGCACCTGGAAGCGGGCTGCAATGTGCTGCTGCATGCGATGCTGGAGCGGGCCGTGGCTGTCTAGCGAAATCGGCCCACGTCCCCTCAGGTCTTGGGCTGGAAGTTACGCAAAAACGCCAGCAGCGCGCGCGCCGCGATGTCGGCGTCGTCTGCCGTCATGGTTTCCAGCGGGTTGTGGCTGATGCCGCCATTGCCGCAGCGGGTAAACAGCATGGCCACGTCGGTGATGGCTGCCATGGCCATGGCGTCGTGGCCGGCACCCGACAGTAGCGCATACGGGGCGATGCCCACGGATTCCACGGCTTGCGCCAGCTGCGCCATCAGCCACGGTGCACACGGCGCCGCATGCGCGGACAGCAGCAGTTCCAGCTGGCAGTCGATCTGGCGCCGCGCGCAGATGGCGGCGATGCCTTCGAGGATATCGTCAACTGCACCCTGGCGTACCGCATCGCTGGCCGCGCGGATGTCGAGCGACAGGGTGCAGGCGCCGGCGATCACGTTGACGGAGCCGTTGGGCACATGCAGCTGGCCCACGGTGCCCACCAGTGCCTCGCCCCGGCTACAACGCTGCTCCACCAGCAGGATGATTTCGGCCGCCGCGCTGGCCGCATCCTTGCGCATGCTCATGGGCGTGGTGCCCGCATGGCTGGCCACGCCGCCAAGATTGAGCAGGTAGCGCGAGCTGCCGGCAATCGCCGTGACGATGCCCAGTGGCAGGTCGCGCTCGAGCAGCACGGGACCCTGCTCGATATGCACTTCCACATAGCCGAGCAAGTCGGCCGGGTCGCGCGCGATGGCGCCGATGGCACTCGCCTCGTGACCTGCGACAGCCAGCGCGTCGCGCATGCTCACGCCATCCGTATCGAGCTGCTCCAGCAGCGATACGTCGAACTTGCCCGTGACGGCCGTGCTGCCCAGGAATGTGCTCTTGAAGCGCACGCCTTCTTCCTCGGCGAAGCCGACGATTTCGAGGTGGAAAGGCAGCTTTTCACCGCGTTCGTGCAGATGGCGCACGATGGCGATCGGCAGCAAGATCCCCAGCCGGCCATCGTACTTGCCGCCGTTGCGCACCGTGTCGTAATGCGATCCCGTCATCAGGGTTTTGGCATTGGGTGCATCGGACAGATAGCGCCCGACCACATTGCCGACGGCGTCGATATGCACCTGCATGCCGGCCTCCCGCATCCAGTCGGCCAGTTGCGCGGCCGTTTTCCGGTGCGCCGGCGTCAGGTAGGCGCAGGTCAGGTTGTAGTCGCTGTCGCTCCAGCCGGCCAGCGTTTCCGCGTGCTGCATGATGGCCGGGCCGAAGTCCAGGCGCACGTCGAACAGCTCGTTCAGGCGCAGCTCGGCGATGCGCTTGATCTGCCGCAGCGATTCTGCCAGTTCATCGGCGTGGCGGTTTTTCAGGCGCCGTGCAAACGTGGCGATGATGTCCTGGCGCGTCAAGCCTTCGCCCGTCGGGCCCTTGACGGCCAGGATGAAGGGGAAGCCGAACCTGGCGTTGTATTCGCTGTTGAGGCGCTGCAGGGTGGCAAATTCATCGGGGCTGCACAGGTTCAGGCCGGACTTGGCCTGCTCGCGCCTTGATTCCGCCGTCAGCTGCCCGGCGATGGCGGCTTTGCCGGCCAGCTCGGGGTGGGCGCGTATCAGCCCCAGCTGCTCATCGGGTGAGGCTTGCGCCAGCACGCGCTGTAGTTCCGTCTTGAGTGCCATCAGGCTGGAAAACGGACGGGCGTGGGCCGCGCGCTGAGCGATCCAGGGCGAATGTTCGTAGATGCCATGCAGTTGCGCGATAAAATCGGCCTGGCTGCCGGCGTTCAGGTCTGAAAGGGTGGTCATGGTTTTCCGATCATGCAAGCGGTGATGATAGCGCCCCGTTCCTGCGTTCATTATATGCGCGTGCTGATAGCGGCTATCGCTGCACCAGCGCCTTGGCGGCCGCGCTGACCTGGTCGCGCAGCCACTTGTGCTCGGGCGCCTGGTGCACGCGCTGGTGCCACAGCTGGTAAAAGCGCATGGGCGGGAATTTCAATGGCACGGTATACGTTTTCAGCGGCAGGGTCTTTTCATAGAAGCGCACGAATTGCCGGCCCGTGGTAAGCACCAGGTCCGTCTGCGTCAGCATGTAGGGGATCAGGCCGAAATACGCCGACTCCACCACCACGTTGCGCTGCAGGTTTTGCCGTTCGAGGAAGGAATCGATCACGCCGTGGTAGCCGGGCATCATCTGCGACGGCGCCACGTGGGGCAGGCTCAGATAATCGTCGAGCGTCATGGCGTCGCTGGCCGTGCGGCGCGCATAGGCATTTTCCGCATGCATGGCGCAGATGATGGGGTCTTCGAACAGCTTCGAGATGTGCAGGTGGGCGGGCGGCTCGTCCCAGTTGGCGATGACGAGGTCCAGCCCCCCGTCGGAGAGTTGGCGGATATGGTCGATCCCCGGCCCCAGGCTATGCAGCACCACGCGGCTTTTCGGCGAGCCGCGGCGCAGCAGGGCCACCACGTTGGGCAGGAACTGGCTGTCCAGGTAGTCGGGCGCGGCGATATGGAAGGTGCGCGCCTCTTCCTGCGCCACGAACGGCGTCTTCTTGACGAACAGGCTCTCCGTCTGATCGAGGATGCGCTTGGCCGGATTGAGCAGGCTTTCGCCATGCTGCGTGGGGACCATGCCGCGCGCGCCGCGCACGAGCAGCGGGTCGCCCGTGAGTTCGCGCAGCTTGCGCAGGGAGGCGGAAATCGAGGGCTGCGGCTGATTGAGTTTCAGCGCCACGCGCGAGACATTCTTTTCCACCAGCAGCAGGTAGAGGATGCGGATCAGGTGCAGGTCGAGGTGTTGCGGCAGGCTGGACATGTGGCGGCGGCTCTGTTGTATATCGATTTGAATATGTCAAATATACGATATTTTTCATGTGATGGGCGGTAAATCCGTTTATCTTGTGTAGATTGGCACGAATAGTGGTTCGGTCTGACTCGAGGAATTTTATGGAAGTATTCGCCTACCTGATCCCATACGGCCTTGAATGGCTGAACCTGATCGTCCGCTGGCTGCACGTCATCACGGGCATTGCCTGGATCGGTGCTTCCTTTTATTTCGTCTGGCTCGACAACTCGATACGCCCGCCGGCACCTGGCTCCGAGTTGGCGAAAAAAGGCGTGTCGGGAGAATTGTGGGCCGTGCATGGCGGTGGCTTTTATCATCCGCAAAAATATCTGGTGGCACCGGCCGAACTGCCGAAGGAACTGCACTGGTTCAAGTGGGAAGCGTATTCGACCTGGCTATCCGGTTTCGCGCTGCTGACGATCGCCTATTATTTCAATGCCCAAGCCATGATGATCGACAAATCCGTGGCTGATATCTCCAGCGGCCAGGCCGTCGGTATCGGCATCGCCACGCTCGTCATCGGCTGGACCGTGTACGACCTGCTGTGCCGTTCGAAACTGGCGCAATATGAATTGTGGTTCGGCGTGACGGTGTTCGCGCTGATCGTCGGCGCCGCGTATGTGCTGACGCATTTGCTGAGCGGACGCGCCGCCTACATCCACGTGGGCGCCATGATCGGTACCATCATGGTGGCCAATGTGCTGATGCTGATCATTCCCGGCCAGCGCAAGATGGTCGAGGCCATGGCGGCTGGCAAGCTGCCCGATCCCAAGCACGGCTTGAAGGCCAAGCAGCGCAGCGTGCATAACAATTACTTTACCTTGCCGGTGCTGTTCATCATGATCAGCAACCACTACGCCATGACCTACCGGAACGACCATGCCTGGCTGGTGCTGGCGCTGATCATGGCGGCCGGCGTCTTCATCCGCCACTTTTTCAACCTGCGCCACAAGGGGCGTGTCGAGTGGCGTTATCCTGCCCTCGGCGTGGCCTTGCTGGTGGCCGTGGCCGTTGCCATCGCGCCGAAAGCGCCCGTGGCGGCAGCACCTGCGGTGGACCCGGCAGCGCAGTTCAAGAGTGTGCATGCCATCATCGCCCAGCGCTGCGCCACCTGCCATTCGGCGCAGCCCACGCAACCGGGTTTCGCCACGGCGCCGGCCGGCATGATGCTGGATAATGAAACGGAAATCCGCCAGCACGCGGCGCAAATCTACAAGCAGGCCATCGAGCTCAAAGCCATGCCGATTGGGAACCTGACCAATATGACGGAGGCCGAGCGCAGCGAATTGGGCGCCTGGCTGCAACAGACCATGCAAGGAGCAAAATGACAACGCACGCGGAACAAATCACGGCCTGGATCGACGATCACTTCGACGAAGAAGTCGCATTTTTACAGAAGGTGGTGCAGCAGCCGACGGATACGCCGCCCGGCAATAACGCGCCGCATGCGGAACTGGTGGCGCAACTGCTGCAGGCGTATGGCTGGCAGGCGGAAAAGCACGCGGTGCCGGCCGATCAGGTCGAGGCATATGGCATGCAAAGCATCACCAACCTGATGGTGCGCCGCCCGTATGCTGCGGGCGGGCCGACCGTGGCCCTGAATGCGCATGGCGACGTGGTGCCCCCCGGCGATAACTGGACGTATCCGCCGTACGGCGGCCAGATCGACGGCGGCTATATGTATGGCCGCGCGACGGCCGTCTCGAAGGGCGATTTCGCCACCTATGTGTTTGCCGCGCGCGCGCTTGAAGCGCTGGGTGTTCCACTCAAAGGCCAGCTGGAACTGCATTTTACGTACGACGAGGAATTCGGCGGCTTGCTGGGGCCGGGCTGGCTACTGGAACAGCAGCTGACGAAGCCCGACTTTGTCATCGCCGCCGGGTTCAGCTACGGCATAGTCACGGCGCACAACGCCTGCCTGCAGCTGGAAATCACCGTGCACGGCAAGTCGGGCCATGGTTCCATGCCGGAGACGGGGCATGATGCGCTGCAGGCGGCCAACAAGATCCTCAACGCCATCTATGGCCAGCTGCCGGAACTGAAGAAGATCAAATCCCAAGTGGCCGGCATCGACTCGCCGACCATGCTGGTGGGCCGCATCGACGGCGGCACGAATACCAATGTGGTGCCGGGCAAGGTGGTCATGAAGATGGACCGCCGCATGATTCCGGAAGAAGATCCGGTGGCGGTGGAGGCGCAGGTGCGCGCGCTGATCGAGGACGCCGTGCGCGGCGAGCCTGGCATCCGCATAGAGATCCGCCGCCTGCTGTTGTCGCACGCGCTGCGGCCCTTGCCCGGCTCCGAACAGCTGGTCGGCAGCCTGCAAAAGAATGCACAAGCGATTCTCGGCGAGACGATTCCCGCCGTCGGCACGCCCCTGTATGCGGATGCGCGCCTGTATGGCGAGCGGGGCATCCCCGCCGTGCTATATGGCGCTGGTCCGCGCACGGTGCCCGAATCGAACGCGAAGAAGGCCGATGAACGCCTGGCGCTGGACGACTTGCGCAAGGCCAGCAAGATCGTCGCCCTGACCTTGCTGGACTTCCTGGCTGCTTGATACGGCGGCGACTATGCCGCGTGCATCCGGTAAGATGCATGCTTGAAAAATCGAGGAGGCAGCATGGACTTGGCTGACAAGGGGACGATAAGGGACCTGGCCGCCGACCTGGCCGCCGGCCGCATCACCAGCGTGGCGCTGACAGAGCAGATGCTGGCACGCGCCGAGGCGCACCGGGCGCAGGGCGGCCATGCGTATGTCAGCCTCGATGGTGAACAGGCGCTGGCCGAGGCGCGCGCCAGCGATGCGGCGCGCGCGGCCGGCATCGTTGCTTCGCCCCTTGCCGGCATTCCCGTCTCGATCAAGGACTTGTTCGACGTCAGGGGGCAGGTCAGCAGCGCCGCCTCGCTGGCGCTGGCCGATGCGCCGTCCGCCGATGCGGATGCGGCGGCCGTGGCGCGCCTGCGCGCGGCCGGCGCCATCCTGCTGGGTCGCACCAACATGAGCGAATTCGCGTTTTCCGGCCTGGGCTTGAATCCCCATTACGGCACGCCGCGCAATCCGCACGACCGCGCGCGCGTGGCGGGCGGCTCCACCTCGGGCGGCGCCGTGACGGTGGCCTTGGCGATGGCGGCAGGTGCGCTGGGCACGGACACGGGCGGCTCGATCCGCATCCCCTCCGCTTTTTGCGGCTTGACCGGCTTCAAGCCGACGGCGGCCTCGGTCCCGCTGGCTGGCACGCTACCCTTGTCGCGTTCCCTGGACTCGGCCGGTCCCATCGCGCGCAGCGTCGATTGCTGCGCCATTCTGTACGCAGCGCTATCGGGCCATGACGTCGGCGCGCAGGCGCCAGCACTGAAAGGCTTGCGCTTCGGCTTTACCCTTGACTACGTCGGTACACACGTGGAGCCGCAGGTGCAGCAGGCTTTCGATGCTGCCCTGGATAAATTGCGCGCGGCCGGCGCGCTGGTGGAACAGTTCGACTTCCCTGAATTGCTCGAACTGCCGACGATTAATGGCGGCGGCGGCCTGGTGGCGGCGGAGGCGTGGCACTGGCACAGAGTGTTGCTTGAAGAGAAGGGCGCGCAATACGACCAGCGCGTGGCGGCGCGCATCCGCCGCGGCCAGCAGCAGGGCGCGTTTGACTATATCGACCTGCTCGACGCGCGCGCGCGCCTGGTCGCCATCGCAGAGCGGCGCCTGGCGCCATTCGATGCCTGGCTGATGCCCAGCGTGGCTATTCTGGCGCCGGAAGTGGCAGCGCTGGAAGCGGACGACGCCACTTTTTTTGCCACGAATGGTCTGGTGCTGCGCAACGCCAGCGTGATCAACTTCCTCGACGGCTGCGCGCTGTCGCTGCCCTGCCACGCCGAGGGCACATTGCCCGTGGGACTGGGCGTTTGCGGCCTGGCGGGCGCGGATGTCAGGGTGCTGCAAATTGGCCGGGCGGTCGAGGCCTTATTGGGCGCTCAACAATAAAGAATGCCATAGTGCAGGAAAATGCCAACTCTGTCATGATGGCTAGCATTAATATGGGATAGTCGGGCTTGCGCGCCGGCAAACTTCACACTGTGCACCGATACGAGCTGATTAGTTGTCATGACTGCGGCGTGCTGTACCGCAAACGTCCGCTGCGCCCCCGCGAGAAGGCGCGCTGCCTGCGTTGCCGCTCGGTGCTGTACCGGGCTGCCCACGCGCGAGGCGCATCGGCCGAACTGACCAAGGTGGTTGCCCTGACCCTGGGCGCCGCCCTGGTTTTCCTGATCGCGCAGTTTTTCCCCATCGTCGAACTCGACGTCAACGGCCTGACCTCCAGCGCTACCTTGCTCGGCGCCATCCGCGTGCTGTGGTCCGAGCAGATGCAGGTGGTGGCGACGATGGTTTTCCTGTTTACCATCCTCTTCCCGGCCGTCGAACTGGCTTCCCTGTTGTATGTGGCGCTGGGCCTGCGTGGCGGCGCCAAGGTGCCCGGCTTTAACCGCGTGCTGCGCGCCGTTCAGACGGCGCGCGAATGGGGCATGACGGAGGTGCTGATGATCGGCATCCTGATCACCGTCGTCAAGATGACCAGCCTGGCCACCGTGCTGCCGCAACCGGGCTTGTTCGCGTTTGGCGCACTGACCTTGCTGCTGGCTATCGTGGTCTCGTTCGACCCCAAGGCGCTGTGGAACCTGGGCGATGACCTGACCCGGCAAGCGCTGCCCGGCATCCGCTACAAGGCTTACGCGCCCGGTGAAAAGGTGCTGCCCTGCCATGCATGCGGCCTGGTGGCGCCACCCTTGGGCAAGGGCAAGCACCTGGCGTGCGTGCGCTGCGGCTCGGCTCTGCACGTGCGCAAGCCGAATAGCATCAACCGTACCTGGGCCTTGCTGATCGCCGCCATGATCCTTTATATTCCTGCTAACTTGCTGCCCGTGATGGTAACGCAATCGCTGTTCGGCGCGCAGGACGACACCATCATGAGCGGCGTGGTGCTGTTCTGGACTAGCGGATCGAAGGGCCTGGCCATCATCATTTTCATCGCCAGCGTGGTCGTGCCCATGCTCAAGCTGGGCGTGCTGGCGCTGCTGGCCTTCACCGCGCAGCGGCGTTCGCGCTGGCGGCCGCGCCAGCGCACCGTCTTGTACCGCATGGTTGAATTCATCGGCCGCTGGTCCATGCTCGACATCTTTGTCGTTACGCTGACGGTGGCGCTGGTGCGTTTCAAGTCGCTGGCCGTGATCACGGCAGGCCCCGGCGCGCTGGCCTTTGGGGCCGTGGTGGTGCTGACCATGCTGGCGGCGATGCAGTTCGACCCGCGCCTGATCTGGGACCCCGTCGACGGACAGGCGCCTGGTGAGGAGGAGCCCGTGGTGGTGGCAAATACCGGAAACAATACAGTGATTGGAGAACAGCATGTCTGACAAAGAAGCTGGCGACCTTGCCGAAACTGGGGGGCGGTCATTGCCCGAACCCGATGTGGAGCAGGGCAGCCGCTGGCTGCCGTCGCTGGTGTGGCTCATTCCGCTGTTGGCCGCGCTGATCGGCGCCGGCCTGGCCGCCAAGTCCATCCTCGACCAGGGACCGACGGTGACCGTCAGCTTCAAGAGCGCCGAAGGGCTGGAGCCGGGCAAGACCAAGGTCAAGTACAAGGATGTCGAAATCGGCCAGGTGCGCGCCATTACACTGGGCGAGGACTTGAGCAAGGTGCTGGTGACGATAGACATGAGCAAGGAGGCGCGGCGCTTCGCCACTGCAGAATCGCGCTTCTGGGTGGTGCGCCCGCAGATCGGCGCCAGCGGCGTGACGGGACTGGGCACCTTGCTCTCGGGCGCCTACATCGGCGTCGACACGGGCAAGTCGGAAGCCAAGAAGGATAATTTTATCGGCATGGAGAATCCGCCCGCCGTGGCGGGTGACCAGAAGGGCAAGCTGTACACCCTGCATGCGGACAGCCTCGGTTCCGTCGACGTGGGTTCGCCCCTGTTCTTCCACCGCCTGCGCGTGGGCAAGGTGGTCAGCTTCGCGCTGGACAAGGATGGCAACGGCATCACCATGTCGGTGTTCGTGAATGCGCCGTATGATCAATTCGTCGGCAAGAATGCGCGCTGGTGGCATGCCAGCGGCGTCGACGTGCGCCTCGATTCCAACGGTTTCAAGTTGAACACGCAGTCGCTGGCCGCGATGCTGGTGGGCGGCATTGCCTTTGAAGCGGAGAACGGCCGCAGGCCGGAGGACCCGGCACCGGCCGGCACCAGTTACCGCCTGGCGGCCGACGAGGCCAGCGCCATGCGCGAGCCCGATGGTGAAGCCATTACCACCGTATTCTATTTCGACCAGTCCCTGCGGGGCTTGCAGCCTGGCGCCACGGTGGATTTCCGCGGCATCGTGCTGGGCGAGGTGCGCTCGGTGGGCATCGAATTCGATCCCGTGAAGAAGAACTTCCGCATGCCCGTTACCGTCAATCTGTACCCGGCCCGCCTGGGCATGCGCTTCAAGGCCGCCGTCGACGATGAGGAAGGCTCGGCCGGCCATCAGCTGCTCGAACGCATGGTCAGCCGTGGTTTGCGCGCCCAGCTACGTACGGGCAACCTGCTCACCAGCCAGCTGTATATCGCGCTGGACTTCTTCCCGAAAGCGCCGAAGGCGGCGCTGGACTTGAACAGGTATCCGCTGGAAGTGCCCACCGTGCCCAATACCCTGGATGAACTGCAGACGCAGATCGCCAGCATCGCCCGCAAGCTTGACCAGGTGCCGTACGCGGAGATCGGCAACAACCTGAACGCCACCATCAAGCAGGCCAATACCCTGTTCAAGCAGCTCGATGGGCAAGTC
Organism: Janthinobacterium sp. UMAB-56; assembly: GCF_900095265.1. GTDB lineage: Bacteria > Pseudomonadota > Gammaproteobacteria > Burkholderiales > Burkholderiaceae_D > Janthinobacterium. Next base: position 62,679 of record NZ_LT607658.1, read on the forward strand.
GTGCCGGAAATGCGCGATACGCTGACGGCGGCGAAACAGACCTTCGGCACGGCAGAACAGGTGCTGCAAAAGGATTCGCCGCTGCAGTCGGACGTGCGCCAGGCCTTGCAGCAACTGACGCAAACCCTGCAATCGCTGAACGCCCTGTCGGATTACCTGGAACGTCACCCCGAGTCCCTGATCCGCGGCAAAAAAGGAGATGAAAAATGATGAAGCCTGTCCTCGCAACCTTCGCCGCGCTGCTGGCGACCGTCCTGCTGGGTGGCTGCTCCACGCCCCAGCCCGAGCATTTCTATACGCTCAGCGGTGGCGCCGACGCGCAGCCGGCCAAGCCCGTCAAATACTATGTCGAGGTGCTGGCCGTCAGCGTGCCGCAGCAAGTGAGCCGCAACCAGTTCGTCGTGACGGCGCCCTTGGGACGCATCGAATTACTGGAGCAGCAGCGCTGGGCGGGGCCGCTGGCCGGCGAGATCGGTCAGGCCCTGTCGACGGCCGTGACGAACGATCTGGGCGCCATCGATGTGTTCCGCACGCCGCACCCCGACAACCTGCCCGTGTACCGCATCAGCACCAATGTGCAGCGCTTCGAATCCGTGATGGGCCAGTATGCGCTGATCGATGCCGTATGGAGCGTGCGCCAGCTGGCCAGCAACAAGGTGGTCACCTGCCGCACTGTCGCCAATGAAAAGGTGGGCGCTGGCTACGATGAACTGGTGCTGGGCCACCGCCGCGCCGTCGGCCGCATCGCTGCCGATGCGGCGAGCGTGGTGCGTGCTTTTGACAACGGCAAGGCCGCCTGCCCGTCGGCTTGAGCCGTTTTCGCCTACCCAGTCCCGTCGGCCGCTGGTAAAATACCGGCATGGGAATGACCTCTTTCACACGCCGCTTTGCCGCCTGGATCGCCTGTTTCGCGATCCTGCTGGCGGCGCTCGCGCCGTCGATTTCCCAGGCTGTCGCCAATGCCAAGCAGGAATCCGGTTCTGGCTGGGCGGAAATCTGCTCGGTGGCCGGCATCCGTTTTGTCCAGCTTGTCCAGGTCGATGACGGCGCTGCCGACGGCAAGTCCGGCGGCAAGGTCATGCAGATGGAGCATTGCGCCTTCTGTTCCACGCATGCCGGTTCCGTGGGCTTGCCGCCCAGTCCCGTGCTGCCGCTGCCCATCGCCAGCGGCACGGCCATTTTCCCGGCGCTGTACTACCAGTCGCCATCCCCGCTCTTCATCTGGTCCACGGCGCAGTCACGCGCGCCGCCCACCCTCATTTAAGTCTTTGCATTTCCTATGCCTGCCCTGTCTGCCTTGCTGCATGACGGGCGGCATCCGCACACTTAAACGAGAATCACATGAACAAGAAATTATTGGTGCTGGCCGCAGCCATCACCCTGGCTTACCCCTGCGCGCAGGCGCAATCCGATCATGCCATCGACACCGTCGTCGTTTCCGGCTCGCGCGCGCAGGCGTGGCTGTCCGAAACGCCGCAGGCCATCGGTGTAGTCAATGCCAAAACACTGGAACGCGACAAGCCAAAGACCATGGGCGATATCCTCAACCGCATCGCCGGCGTGTACTGGAATGACTTGGGCAACGAGCAGCACAGCATGAGCATCCGTCAGCCGATCGGCACGAATGCCGTCTATCAGTACCTGGAAGACGGCATTCCCATTCGCCCGCTGGGTGTCTTCAACCACAACTCGCTCAATGAGATGAACATGGCGGGGGCCAGCGGCGTGGAAGTGGTGAAGGGCGCCGCCTCCTCGCTGTACGGCAGCAATGCCGTCGGCGGCGCCGTCAATTTCCTGACGGCCGGCGCCAGCGCGACGCCCACGGCCAAGGTGGGCGTGCGGCGCGACAACGTGGCCGGCTTCACCCGCTACGACAGCTCCGCCAGCGATACCTGGGGGCCGCTGGGTCTGCGCTTTTCCCATTACAGCTCGCGCCGTTCGCGCGACAACTGGCAAGAGTACAGCTATGGCGACAAGGATTCGTTTTCGCTACGCGCCGACTATGCACTCAGCCCCACGTCGCAGCTGCGCGCCACCATCGTCCACACGGATCTCGATGCGGCCATGACAGGTAGCCTGTTCGAGAATGACTACCGCAACAATCGAGGCAAGAGCCTGAACACGTTTAGCTACCGCAAGGACAAGACCACGCGCATGAATGTGGCGTGGGAGGGCGCGACGACGACCAATGGCACGAGCACCGTCACCGTGTTTACGCGCAAGAACGACCATGGGCAGATTCCCGCGTACTCCATAGGCAGCTGCGTGGGCGTGCTGTGCAAGGGCGTCATCAATAACAACCACGTCGATTCGCTGGGGCTGGACGTGAAACACCAGCAGAATTTTACGTGGCTGAACGCGCGCCTGATAATTGGTGTGTACGTGGACAAGAGCGACAATCCTTTTGTCAGCGATAACCTGTCCATCGTGCGTGATGCCGCCACGGGGCGCTACCTGCGCTATACGCTGGCCAATGCCAGCAATCCGCAGGGCGTTCGCGACTACCAGACGGATATCCTCAATACGGCCGTCTTCGGACAATGGGAATTCACGCCGCTGGCGGGTACGCGCGTGGTGCTGGGCGGCCGCTCGGACGCCATCCGCTATGACTACCATAACAAGCTGGCACCCGGCGGCAGCGTCAATTATGGCGCGCCCGACGAGTCGCGCAGCTTCTCGCATGTGAGCCCGAAGCTGGGCGCCACCTACGCCTTAGGCCATGCGGGCAGTGCGTATGCGAACGTCAGCCAGGGTTTCACGCCGCCCGAGGTGAGCCAGTTGTATGGCAAGACGGGCATCGCCGAGCTGCAGCCGTCCGTGTATAACAACTATGAACTGGGCTTGCGCTGGGCTTTCCTGCAGGGCCGGCTGAAACTCGATACGGCCCTGTACCGGCTCGACGGGCGCGACACCATTGTCAGTTACACGCTCTCGCCAGGCAACAGCGAAAACCGCAACGCGGGGCGCACGCGCAGTGAAGGGCTGGAGTTTGGCCTGAACTACGATAGTGGCCCGTTCGACGCGCGCTTCGCCACGGCTATCGCGCGCCACCGCTACCTGCGTTACCAGGTATCTGCCACTTTGGACTACAGCGGCCGCACCATGCCACAGGCGCCGCGCGACATCACGTCGATCGAGATCGGCTACAAGCCCGTGGCGGGTGCGCGTATCGCACTTGAAGCGGTGCACCAGGGCCGCTACTGGATGAACAATGCCAACACGGTGGAGTACCAGGGTCACGCCTTGCTGAACCTGCGGGCCAGCTATCAGGTCACGCGCGGGTGGGAAGCGTGGGCGCAGGTGCGCAACCTGGCCGATAAACGCTATGCCGATTCGGCCAGCAGCAGTTACGCGGGCACGGGCAGTTACGCGGCCAATACGCAGAACCAGTACACGCCCGGTGCGCCGCGCAGCGTGATGCTGGGCCTGGGTTATACCTTCAACGCACTGTGAGGATGGCCATGGACGACGCAACTTTTCTCATCGCACGGCGTAAAAGCCTGTACTGGCGCATCCACTTCTGGGCCGCGCTGATCGCCTCGCCGTTTGCGCTGGTGGCCACCCTGACGGGCATCCTCTATGTTTTCACGCCGCAGATCGAGGCAAGGCTGTACCAGCACCTCGATCATGTGGCGCCGCAAGCATCCATGCTGCCGCTGGACGCCGCCGTGGCGGCAGCGGAACGGGCGGCGCCGCGTGGCTGGGCAGTGCAGCACGTGGTGCCGCCGTTTCAACAGGACGACGCGGTGCAGGTGGCGTTCGCGCCGTCCGGCGGCGGCGTCGATGAACATGCCGGCCATGGCGGACATGCCGCGCCGGTCACGCCCGCCAGGCCGAAGTTCGGCCTGCCCGCGCAAGCCGTCGTCGTGTATGTGAATCCCTACGACGCGCGCGTGCTGGGCAAGCTGGCCAGCAGTGAGCGCTTCGGCAACTGGGCGAAAAAGCTGCATTCTCGCCTGCTGCAAAACGATGGCTGGCGCTGGATGATCGAGCTGGCCGCCAGCTGGCTGATGGTGATGCTGGTGACTGGCGTGGTGCTGTGGTGGCCGCGCGGTGCCCAATCGGGCTTGCCGAAGCGCGGCGCGCGCGGGCGCAATGGCTGGCGCCAGTGGCATGCTTTTCTCGGCGTGGCGCTCGGCGTCATCAGCTTCGTGATCCTCACTACGGGGCTGACGTGGAGCCAGCAGGCGGGCGGGCGCATCCGCGCGCTGCGCGACATCAGCGGCCAGGCGCCACCGCCCGTGCCGCGCGGCCTGCATTCGACCGAAGATGCGGCTGGCGGCCCGCTCGACTGGCAGGGCGCCTGGCAGGTGGCGCGCAGGCACGCGCCCGCCATCGCCGTGCAGCTGACGGCGCCAGCCAGCCAGGACGATGTGTGGCGCGCCACCATGGCCGACCGCAGCCAGCCCACGTTGCGCTTCGACCTGCAATTCGATGCCTACAGCGGCCAGCCCCTGTATTACGCTGGCTGGGAGGCGCAGACGGCGTTCGGCAAGGCGACCGCCATCGGCATCCCGTTTCACCGCGGCGAATTCGGCTGGTGGAATCAGGCCTTGCTGCTGCTGTTTGGCGCCAGCGTGCTGTTCTCGCTGGTGTCTGGCTGGGTGATGTTTTTCAAGCGGCGCCTGCCAGGTTCGCTGGGTTTGCCCAAGCTGCTGCCGGGCGCCTGGACCTCGCCCTCCGCGCTGGCCTGGCTGGTGGCGGCCGGCATGTGCGCGCTGATGCCATTGCTGCTTGTTTCCGCGTGCGTGCTGATGCTGCTGGAGCTAGTCCTGGCAAAATGGGGTAGGCGTATCGGCAGGATGCGACTACGCTAGAATAGGGGGCGCGGCCAGGCTCCTTGTCACGGGCCGCCCCTTTGCAATGGCAGAACCATGGTATTCATCGACTTTCCCGCCTTGTCCGCACTGGCCGCCGCGTCGGCGCTGGTGACAAAAAAATGCAGCTGCTGCGCAGTGCCGCTGGACGCCTGGCAGCGTCTTCCCACCTCGCTGGAACTGGACCGTTTCGAAGAGGTCGGCACCCTGCGCGAAGATCCGTACGAAGAGCCGACCTTCGCCGAATACCACCCCGATGGCACGCGCTATGACAGCATGGATGCGCCCATCGCGCCCCGTTACTATCCCGCCAATCTGAGCCAGGTGGCGCGTTGCCTGAACTGCGGCCGCCACTATCTGCGCTACAACGAAGCGGGCGGTTATTTTACGGAACTGCGCATCCGCGCACTGCGCCCGGAATTGCTGGCCGACGCCGCCTTGTAGCCAGCTCTTGCCGCTACAGGCTTTCCTTGACGTGCGCGATGCCGTGTTCATCGTAGATCGAATACACGGCAGCGAGGAGGTCTTCCAGTTCCGGCGAGCGGTCCCTATGCCGCATGCTGAATAAAATGGGCGAGAACGCATGCTTGTCATCGAGCTTGCGGTACACGACGTTCCGGTGATGCATGGCCTGTACGCTTTCCGGCACGATGGAAATGCCCTGGCCGGCCGCCACCAGTCCCATGGAAATCTGCAGTTCGCGCACTTCCGTGACGGGGCCGGGCGTGACATTGCCTACACTGAACATGCTCAGCACCTGGTCGGCGAAGCTGGGGCGGGGCGCTTTCGGATACACGAGCAGGGTTTCGTGTACCAGTTCAGTCAGGCGCAAGCCGCCTTCCCCCTCGGCCAGCCGGTGGCCGGGCGGCAGGGCGACCACTAGCCGCTCCTCGCGCAGCAGGATGCGGCGGATGCTGGGATCTTCGCTTTTCAGGCGCCCGAAACCCACGTCGATGCTGCCTTCCTTCAGGGCCTTGAGCTGCTGCACCGTGGTCATTTCATGCAGGCTTACGTCGACCTCGGGATGGCGCTCGCAATAGCGGTGCACGATGTCGGGCAATTCCCCATACAGGGTCGAGGCGACAAAGCCGATTGACAGGGTGCGTTCCAGCTTGCCCACGCGCTGCGTCATCGCCTGCAGGTCGCGCACCTGGTCGAGCAGGGGGCGCGCATGGGCAAGGAAAAACTCGCCCGCTTCCGTCAGCCGCAAAGGCCGCGAGCCTTTCTCGATCAGCGCCACGCCCAGCGTTTCTTCCAGTTGCTGCATCTGCCGGCTAAGTGGTGGCTGCGCGATATGCAGGCGCGCGGCGGCCCGCGTGAAGTTCCTTTCCTCTGCTACCGCAACGAAGTAGCGCAAGTGCCGTAATTCCATCTTCATACCTTTCAGGTATAGGTTCGATACCAACTCGGTGTTGGACGCCGCATCTCATGGGGAATATCGTGTCAACACTCCACAGAATTATACGGAATAAATATGATTCAAAATATCGAGACCTACCTGGTCGATGTGCCAACCATTCGCCCGCACCGGATGTCCGTCGCCACCATGAATACGCAAACCCTGGTGCTGGTGCGGCTGCGCTGCGCCGACGGCATCACGGGCTGGGGCGAGGCGACCACCATCGGCGGCTTGAGCTACGGTGGCGAAAGCCCGGAAAGCATCAAGACGAATATCGATACCTATATCGCACCGCTGCTGGTCGGGATGCAGGCGAGCGCAGTGGCCAAGGCCATGGCCAAGGTGCGCAAGGTCATCCAGGGCAACCGCTTCGCCAAGTGCGCGATCGAGACGGCGCTGCTGGATGCACAAGCGCGTCGCCTGAATGTGCCGCTGTCGGAATTGCTGGGCGGCCGGGTGCGCGATGCGCTGCCCGTGGCCTGGGTGCTGGCCAGCGGCGACACCGCGCGCGATATCGCCGAAGGGGAAAAAATGCTGGACTTGCGCCGCCACCGCATTTTCAAGCTGAAGATCGGCCTGCGCGACGTGATGGATGACGTGGCCCATGTGCTGGAGATCAAGCGCGCGCTGGGCGAACGTGCCAGCGTGCGCGTCGATGTCAACCAGGCCTGGAGCGAGACGGACGCCGTGCGCGGCATCGCCGCGCTGGAAGCGGGCGGCATCGACCTGATCGAGCAGCCCGTCAAAGCCGGCAACCGCGCTGCGCTGGCGCGCCTGACGCAGCGCTTCGACGTGGCCATCATGGCCGACGAAGCCTTGCACGGTCCCGCCGACGCGCTGGCGCTGGCACGGGCCGATGCGGCCGACGTGTATGCGGTCAAGATCACCCAGTCGGGCGGCTTGCTGCCCGCGCTGGAAGTGGCCACCGTGGCGCGCCTGGCCGGCGTGGGCCTGTACGGCGGCACCATGCTCGAAGGCGGCATCGGCACGGCCGCCACGGCCCATGTCTGTTCCACGTTTGCCGAACTGGCCTGGGGCACGGAGCTGTTCGGCCCCCTGTTGCTGACGCAGGAAGTCTTGCGCGAACCGCTGGTGTACCGCGACTTCATGCTGCAGGTGCCGACGGGTCCGGGCCTGGGCGTCGAGATCGACATGGACAAACTGCGCGCCATGCAGCGTCAATAAGGGAGAGACCATGTTATTCCATGTACGCATGAACGTGAACCTGCCATTGTGCATGCCCGCCGAGCAGGCGGCGCAGCTGAAGCAGACGGAAAAGGAACTGGCCCAGCGCTTGCAGCACGAAGGCAAATGGCGCCACCTGTGGCGCATCGCCGGCCAGTACGCCAACGTCAGCGTCTTTGACGTGGACAGCGTGGACGAGCTGCATACTTTGCTGACCTCGCTTCCCCTGTTCCCTTACATGCAGATCGACGTGATGCCGCTGTGCCGCCATCCATCGTCGGTGCGCGACGACGATTCCTGAGGAGACATGCAATGACGCATATAGGCAACGACACTGCCGGGAAAACGTGTGAGGTGGACGGTATTCGCATGCATTACCGCACGGATGGCGAGCGCAGCAAGCCCTGCCTTGTCCTGTCGAATTCCCTCGGCACGGACCTGTCCATGTGGGATGCGCAGGCGGCCGCGCTAGCCGGCGACTTTTTTGTCGTGCGCTACGATACGCGCGGCCATGGCCAGTCGGCCAGCGGCAGCGCGCCGTTCGGCATCGAGCGGCTGGGGCTGGACGTGGTGGCGCTGCTCGACCACCTCGATATGGCACGCGCCGCCTTCTGCGGCATTTCCATGGGCGGCTTGACGGGCCAGTGGCTGGGCATACACCAGCCGCAGCGTTTGACGAAGCTCGTGCTGGCGAATACGGCGGCGCGCATCGGCGGCGCCGCGCCGTGGCAGCTGCGGGCCGAGCAAGTGCGTCGCGATGGCATGGCTGCGGTGGCAGAGAGCGCCGCCGCGCGCTGGTTCACTCCGCAGTTTATCGCGCGCGAGGCGGATACGGTAGCGCGCCTGGCCGGCATCTTGCGCGGCCAGGATGCAGGCGGCTACGCAGCCTGCTGCGAAGTGCTGGCCCAGGCGGACTTGCACGCCTGCGTCGGCAAGATCAGCGTGCCGACCCTGATCATCGCCGGCGAGTACGATCCCGTGACCACCATCGATGACGGGCGCTGGCTGCAAAAGCAGATCGCCGGTGCCCGCCTGGCAAGCCTGCCCGCCTCGCATATCTCGAACGTCGAGGCGGCGGACTTGTTTACGGCGCAGTTGCGGACCTTTTTATTGTGAGCCTTGCTATACCGTATCGGTATGGCAGGAATGTAGTTTTCCCCTGAGCACCGCCGCCGGCTGGTCCGGCATGCGGCAGGGGAAGCTTTCTTGAAAAATAAAAATAAGAAAAGCAGACTTGGAGTAGACGGATGGAAAACAGATTGATCATCATCGCTGCGATTACGGTGGGCTATTTCGCCCTCATGTCGTACATTACGTATAGCGTGCGCAAGCATGCCAACAGCGCCGAGGGCATGACGGCTGGCGGGCGCAACTACCCTGCCTACCTGATAGGCGCGCTGTTGTTGTCGGAATTTATTGGCAGTTCCGTCAGCATCGGCACGGCCCAGAAGGGCTATGAACTGGGTATTTCCGCCGCGTGGAATCTGGTGGCGCTGTCGCTGGGCTTCTTGCTGCTGGCCATCGTGCTGGTGAAAAAATACAAGGAAAGCGGGCAGTCGACGATTTCCGGCATCCTGGCGCAGACGTATGGCGAACCCGTGCGTTATGCCGCATCGATACTCACCATCGTTGCGCTGAGCATCGTTGCCGTGGCCCTCTACGCCAGCGGTGGCGCCGTGCTGGCGGCCGTGTTGCACATCAATAAAACCGTGGCCATTTTGCTGGTGGGCGCCATCACCGTAATCTATGTCAGCCTGGGCGGCATGCGTTCGGTGGTGTACACCAATTTCGCCCACTCCATCGTCAAGTACCTGGGCGTGATCCTGGCGCTGGCGTATGCGCTGGAAGCAACCGGCGGCATCGGCGCGCTGCAGGCACAATTGCCGGCCAAGATGTTCAACTGGGTCGAGATAGGCTGGGGCCAGATCATCGCCTGGATGATAGGCGGCATCGGTTCCATCTTCGCCACGCAATACGTGATCCAGGCCCTGGTCAGCACAGACAATCCGGCCGTGGCCAAGCGCGCCTGCTATTACGTATCGTCGCTGATGATACCGTTCGGCCTGATGGCCGCCCTGATCGGCATGTGCAGCGCCGTGCTGTACCCGGGCATGAAGTCGATCGACGCCTTCCCGACCCTGATCGCCCACATGCCGGCGTTTTCCGCCAGCATCATGATCGTCGGCCTGGCCGGCGCCCTGTTCGGTGGCATTTCCGCCACCACCCTGGCATCGGCCACCCTGGCCATGAAGGATTTTTATGATCCCTGGTACAACAAGGCGAAGAACGACGCGAAATCGCTGATGTTCCTGCGCATCGCCATTGTCGTGGCCGGCTTGCTGCCGCTGGTGCTGGCGCTGTATGCGGAAAAACTGCTGATGATCGCCTTCCTCGGCAAGGCCTTGCGCGCCACCCTGGCCGTGCTGGTGCTGATGGCCTTCTATGCGCCGAAATTCGGCACGCCGCGCGGCGCCTTCGTCGGCGTGATCGTTTCGGTGATCGCCACCATAGGCTGGTTCCTGGCGGGCAATCCGTATGGCGTGGACAGTTCCTACCTGGCACTGGCCGGCCCGCTGCTGACCATGGGCATCAGCCATTTGTTCAAGCCGGCGCAAGCGTTGGAGAAGTCGGCATCGTCGCCAAAGCTTTAGGTCATACCAGCCCCGTCATGTAGTAGACGGCAATGACGAGAAACACGGCCACCGTCTTGATGACGGTGATACCGAAAATGTCGCGGTAGGACTGGCGGTGCGTAAGGCCCGTGACGGCCAGCAGGGTGATCACGGCGCCATTGTGCGGCAAGGTGTCCATGCCGCCGCTGGCCATCGCCACCACGCGGTGCATGACTTCCAGCGGAATGTGCGCCTGCTGCGCGGCCTGGATAAAACTGTCCGACATGGCGGCCAGCGCGATGCTCATGCCGCCCGAGGCCGAGCCGGTAATGCCGGCCAGCGTCGTCACGGACACGGCCGCATTGACGAGGGGATCGGGCACGCTGCGCAAGGTGTTGCTGACGGCAAGAAAACCGGGCAGTGCCGCGATGACGCCGCCAAAGCCATATTCGGACGCCGTATTCATGGCTGCCAGCAGCGCGCCGCCCACTGCCGCCTTGGTGCCTTCGGCAAAGGCGGCGCGGATGCGCCCGAAGGCCGTCACGCACACGAGTAAAATTCCCATCAGCAAGGCGCCTTCCACTGCCCAGATACCGGTGACGGAAGCGATCGACGTAGCCACGGGCGCATGCAAGCCCGGCAGAGCGTCAGCGGTGAGCACGTAACTGCTGCCATACCAGTGGGGAATCAGCTTGGTCAGTGCAAAGTTGGCCACGCCCACCAGCACCAAAGGCGCCACCGACAGCAGCGGATGGGGCAAGTCGCCACCACCGGTCTTGGCCTGTTCGGCCTCCACTCCATAACCTTCGCCCGTCGCCATGACGGAACGGCGGCGCCATTCCAGGAAAGCCAGTCCCATGCTCACCGTCAGCACCGCGCCGATGGTGCCCAGCCATGGCGCGGCCCAGCCGGTCGTGTTGAAAAAAGTGGTCGGGATGATGTTCTGGATTTGCGGCGTGCCGGGCAGGGTATCCATGGTGAAGGAAAACGCGCCCAGGGCGATGGCGCCCGGCATCAGCCGCTTGGGGATATTGCTCTGGCGGTACAGCTCGGCTGCGAACGGATAGACGGCAAACACCACCACGAACAGCGACACGCCGCCATAGGTCAGCGCCGCGCAGACTGCAACGATCACGGCATTCGCGCGCGAGCTGCCGATGTATCGAATGGCCGCCACGACGATGGATTGGGAAAAGCCGGACAGTTCAATCAGCTTGCCGAACACGGCGCCGAGCAAAAAGACGGGGAAATACAGCTTGATGAAGCCCACCATCTTTTCCATGAAGATGCCGCTGAAGACGGCCGGCACGGCGGACGGATCGGTGAGCAGCACGGCACCGAGCGCGGCGACGGGCGCGAACAGGATCACGCTGAAGCCGCGGTAGGCGGCCAGCATCAGGAAGGCCAGTGCGGCCAGAACTATCAGGAAAGACATAAGACCGGGCCCTTGGCGATGGAAGTGTTTAATTAATCAATTGTTCAATTAATATCATACTTCTCAGCAACACGCCAACGCATGGGTCAAGGATTGCGCAGTGTAGGCAGGTACCGGCGCCAGCGGCCTGCTAGCCTACTGTCGCGTTGGCCTTGCCGATGAGCGAACATCCGCAGGCCGTCTTGCAGCCATGGACGGCTACGGGGGCCTCCAGGGTCGAACTGTGGGTAGTGTCAAGCTCCTTCGCAGTTATTAACACCCGAGGCCTCTCAATTCTTGCACCAGTTCCTGTAGGAACTTCAAGAACCGCACCACGATAATGAGTGTTGCAATAAAAACCATTCCATACTGCTCGCCCATTGTGATTTGGCCTGATTTTTGCAGCTTGAACGATGCCCAAAGAAACAGCCACCTAGCTTGGCTCGGCAATTGATCGTGTACGAACGCAAAGCATGTGGTCAGTGTTCAGCAGGTTGCTTGAGTTGGCTGACGTCTCTCAGCACCTGTCCGTAAGATCGATACAAGTTGGCCGCCGGCAGGCGGCCTTGTTGCGCCATTAGCACATGCACCTGCTGCAGGCGATAGAAGGGTACGCGTGGATATTCATGATGCTCGATATGGTAATGGATTCGATGTGGTCCTACGAAAAAAGTTTGCCAGCTGCGCCGCACGACGGTACGCGCACTGAATCGCTGATCTTCCGACGCCCGGTAGCCGGCATGCTCGGTGATCGCGCGTATGCGCCCGAACAGCGGTAGCAAGGTCAGCGCTGGCAAGATCCAAAGCCCGAAATACAACGCTGCATGTCCCGCCGCCGCGAGCAGGCCGATTATCACGCCCTGCACCGCAACGATGCTGGCGATTGCGTAGAACCCCTTGCTGTGGCCGGCAGCCTTGTGCTGATTGCGGCCACGCTGCCTGGCGCGCACCAGATTGCGCGCGCTGAGGAAGTAACCAAGGCCGGTGGCATCTTTGAGCAAACGCCACACCAATTCCCTGCGCGTCACAGGGTAGTCGTCGATGCCGAATATGGTGGCGACCGGATCGTCGGCCACCATCGGCGCACGGTGATGCTGTAAGTGCCCGCTGCGATAGAAGTCCATCACCAGCAGCAGCGGCGCTGCCGCGAACAGTTGGCCTGCGATGTCGTTCAGTCGCCGATGCGACAGCAGGGTGCCGTGAGCGCTTTCATGCATCAGAACGGCTAGCGCGAGCTGGGTGCGGGCGATCAGGATCGCGCTTAGCAGGAACACCAGCGGATGGGAAAAGCGGATAGCCGCGATGAAGCAGGCAGCAATCAGCGCCCAATCAAGCGCGACGGCGATTAGTGCGCGCGGATTGCTGATCGTTGTGAGATGCGCCGGTAGTGGCGGCCTCATGATGGGCGCCTCATCGGTGGACAGACCGCGCGGCCAGCTCGTACAGCACCGCTACCCAGCTCTGCAGGCGTGCACCGGCTACCGCGCGGCCGTCCGGCGCAGGCAAGGTGGGGGCGCTTTGTAGCAGATCGACGCACGCGCTGCACAGGTCTTGGGCGAACGTTGTCGCGTCGCCGCGCCAGATGACGATGCGATGTGCCAGCCCCAGCGCCGCCGCGCGAGCAGCGTTGATTTTCTGCTCCGGCTGCTCGGTTAACACCAGCACGATGGGCCGACCATAGACCAGCGCCACCGACAACGCCGCCATGCCGGGTGCCGAGACGATCAGGTTGCTGGCGGCGGCTTGCCGCACCCAGTCGGCGTCTTGCGCCTCCCATCGCGCGCGTCCGGCATAGCCCTCGCCGACCAGGGTTGCGTGCATGCCGGCGAGGTCCAAGCCGGTTTCGACGCCATCGGCCAGGCAGGAGTCGCGGAAATGGGGATTGAGGTAGACGGCTGCGCACGCCTGCGCGCGCGGCACTGCGGCGTCAAACAGCGCGGCCACAACGACCGGAGTCGGCAGGCGGAATGTGGCGCCGTCGCAAGTCGCCTCGTAGCTGAAGTCGTGCTCAATGCGCGCTAAGCTGGCGTTGATCTGCCATCCGACGATGCGATGGAACAGGCGTGACAGGGTAGCTGGTAGGCGCCCGGAAAAATTGTTCAGGACCGCCTGCCGCAGGCTGGCGCCGTAGACGTGTACCACCTTTCCCCGCCATGCGGGCATGCATCCCATGAACAGCAATGCCGGGTGAAAGGAGTCGTTGATGATTAAGTCCGCGCTACGCAGAGCGACGCGTAGTTGCATAATGTCCCGGCACATCCGCGACGGTCGGAACAGATAGTTGGCGATATTTGCGTCGGTTTCTGCGGGCAGCATGTTTTGCCTCGTGTCGAACTGGACTGCGTAGTGGCGCGACAGCACGTGCGCAGTGATGCCAAAGCCGGCCAGGAAAGCGACCCCTTCGTCCGATGTGGTCAGTACTTCGACATCGGCGCCGTATTCGCGCAACGCATGCGTGAGTAGTTGCGCGCGCATCAGGTGTCCGCGGGCGTCTGCCGTTGCCAGATAGGTCACCTTGATGGTGTTCATGGACGCGCGGGCCACAGCCGCAACGCGGCGCCGGCCAGATACATGATGAGCGCGCTGGAAACGCCCCAGGCACGGTCGATGGCGCGAATCTCATCGAGCAGCGATGCTAGGCTCCCGTGTTCGGACGGCAGTACCAGACGCGCCAGCGTATGCTGGCACAAGCGAACGTGGCGGTCTTCATCGCTCAGCACGCCAGCCAACAGGGGATATAGCGGATGAACTGCGCCAATCAGCGCGCAATGACGCCGCAGAACGCGGGTGAACGTCTGTTCGGCGCACAAGCCGATAGCGAACGCCGGGATGAGGTGGCCTGCGGAAAAGCTGGTACCGTAGCGATGCGCGAGTGTGCGCCATTGCGCGATCTTGCGCAGAGTGAGCGCATCGGGCCGCGCGGACAAAGGCGTCGGCGCTATCCCGCCCCGCGCCCTTAGCGCAGCCGAAAATAGCGAAGCATGACGCCGTTCGTCTGCCAGGTGCTTTCCCATTTGTCGCGCCAGCCAGGCCGGTGGCTGGGCCAGCAGATCAGACTGCAGCGCGATTTCGCTGGCCTCCTCGCCGATCAGGTAGATACGCAACAGCAGCCGCTCACCGGCCAGGCTGGCATGCAGTTGGCGCAGGGCGGCATGCTTGATGCTGTCGACCCAACGCGCCTGCATGGCCGGCAAGCCGCTTAGTGGTGGGGCTGCCAAGCAGGCCGGCAGCGGCCATCCATCAGCGTGCAAGTGCATCGCCCGCCGCCAGTTGATTGCCCAGCACCAGCCCGATAAAACTTTGCTGCAGGAAAGCGGCCGCCGTATCGCCGGCCCCGGCAAAGGCTTGTTGCTGGTCGCCATAACGCAGGTAGCCCTGGCCGTGCACGGCGCCGATGGTCAGCTTGTCGCGTGCGGCGAAGCCACGCTTCATCAGCGGCTTGAGCAGCGGCTGGTCGCTCAGGCCGTACAGGAACAGTTCGCGCTGGACCACGTGGTCCGGGATTTTACCGCTTAGTGCTTCCAGCTCGAATGACCAAGTGCCGTGCGCCAGCAGGCCGCCGGCGTTGCCGGCGCTTGCCGGATCGCTGTGCAGCCGTGCGCGCATTACCGGCTTGGCTACCTTGCCTGCACCGAGCGCGATGGTGATGTCGGCATCGTCCGTGTTCGTGCTGCGGTTGTCACTTACCTGCACCAGGTGGCTGGACAGGCGCGCTGCCAGGGCGGGATCGGACACCAGCTTTGTGGCTTGCTCGAACGATACCAGCACACGTCGGCCACTTGCTGCCGGCACGTCCACCAGATAGGGGTCGATGCGTACCGCGCTGAACGCCCCTTTGACCGGTGTATGCGCATGGCTGCTGACTGACCAGCTGTCTGCGGTTTTGCTCAGTATCAGGTGGACGCTGACCGGTACGCGGCGGCCCGCTTTGTCCATTGCCGAGCCTTGCAACAGCACGTCGCCGACGATGGTCTTTTTGTCGTAACTGCGGGCATTGTTGAAGTGGATCTGGTGCGAGCTGGTGTCGACTGCTGCCGTGGTGGCCTGGTCGTCGAGGCCGATGCGGTTGCACATCTCGGCGCGCATGCTCACCTCGGGAAGCGGGCAGCCGCTGGTTGATGCAAAATAGTGAACGCCACGCCCCTCCAGGTCGGTGGCGCGGGTGCTACCGGTCAGGGCCAGCGCGCTCAATGCTGCCCATTGCAAAGTGGTATAGGAACGGTGCAAGGTCATGGTAGGGTTTCCCGTGGTTAGCGTTCATGGTAGGACAGCGATTGTGTGTCGGCACCCTCGGCGGCAGCGCTGCGGATACCCAGGCCCCGGCACAGTGCGCCAAGCATGTCCAGCCCGGAAAAAATCCCGATCAGGACGACGGCCGACACCCAGCGCAGGCCGAGCACCGGGGCCGCATCCTGATGGTTGAGTGCGCGCAGGCTGTACCACAGCCGCGCCGTCAGCACGCAGAGCGGTCCGACAGGGCCGCTACGACTCAGCCATTGCATGGACCTTGGCAGATAAGTGCGCACCAGGTGTGGCGTCAGGCCGAGCGTGTCCTGTCCACGCATCCAGCGCAATTTGAGCAGCTCGAAGCGGGTATCGGGCAGCTTGTGCTCGGTGTGCGCCCGCGCCGCGTAGTGCAGAGCCACGCCCGCGGCGTGGAGGCGCAGGCCCAGCACCTGACAGTGCGCGCGGTACACGCCGTCGAGTGGCTGATAGCGGTTCTGCGCGAACACCTCGCGCAAGAACACCACGTTGTTGGCGTAGAAGTTGCGCGTCGCGCGAGCTTGCAGCTGGCTGGGGAAGTACATGAAGTCTATCGTGGTTAGGGCGGTGCCTACCACGGTGGCGGCGTAGCTGGTACGGCCGGCCACCACTGCCGGTGGCACTGCGTCCGTCAGCGGCGCGATCAGCTGTTCAAGCCAGTCTTGTTCGGGCTTGCAGTCGGCGTCGGCGAAGCAGACGTAGTCGCAGCGGTCGGCATCGACGGCGTCGAAACCGTCGTTCTTGGCCTGGTAGTAGCCGGTGCTGGCATTGATCCGCACGAAGTCGATGCTGCGGCCTGCCAGGCGCTCCGCGCTTATGCGAATGCGCTCGCACAAGCCGTCGTGCGTGACGACCACTTGCGCGAGTGCGCTCAGTGCTATGCTCTGTTGTGCCAGCAGGCCGATCACATGCAGCAAGCTGGCGCCGGCCGCATCCATGCCGGCGCCGCCGCGCAGGTTATTCGTCTCTAATACTATGGCGGTACGCGCGGCGACGTGTTCATGCGGCATATTGTTTCCCATTGCCCAAACAAGACGAGGGCCGTTAATTGGTCAAATCGGTGCACCGTTGCGTGGCCGGCCCTTCAACTCTACCCAGATGAGGCTGCTAACCAAGCCCAGTTGCAGGCGTACGGATTGTCTATTCCGAGATGCCATTTTGCTTTGCTAGTTCCGAACCCATCTTGTTCTTGGACAAAATCATCATTAGTTTTCCCTGGGGCATTTATGGGATCAGCTTACTGCCGTTATGCTGGCGAACGGCGGGCCACGGTGAGTCATGGGACACCTGTCCTCACGGCCGTATTCTGGTTCGAGCAGGCTGATGTAGTGATGTTGGCTTGGTAATATTTTCCTCTATGCTATCAGCCGAAGTTTCATTACTGGCACAGCGGCTGATGACGCCGCCGGCGCCTGCCACGCCGATGAGCCGCTGCCGTTCGTCGGCGGCCACGGTGAACCGATACTAGAAGTGGAAACACCGAACAGCTACGCTAATTTGCCACTAACGGGCTAAAAAATGACAAAGCCCCAGAGGCTGGGGCTTATGTAAATTCTTGATTTACAAGAAGAACTTTGGTCGGGGTGAGAGGATTCGAACCTCCGGCCTCTGCGTCCCGAACGCAGCGCTCTACCAGGCTGAGCCACACCCCGCTTTCCTTCATTACAGCAGATGGCGGGGCGGCTTTCAAGCGACTGCATCGCGGTCTATTTCTTTTCCTGCTGGGCCTTTTTGATCTCCGCTTCGCTGACTTTTTTTGCCGGTGCATTTGTCGCCGGCGAAGTCGGGGCTTTACGCGTGGCGTTGGCTTGCGCCATCACGGCGGCGCAGTCCGTGTCCGGGGCTTTGTCGACGTTGACCAGGGGCAGCAGGGCGGCCAGCGGTGTGACGATGGTGGCCAGGGCTACGGCGGCGCCCGCTTTCAGGGCCAGCGGCCCTTTTTGCGGGCCCACGTCCGGGTTCTTGAACGTGCCTTTCGCGTACAGCGGCGTGCGCAGGGTGATGATGCGGGCGCCCTTGGTGCGCGGGCGCACATCGAGGTCCAGGGTTTCGCGGGCCAGGTTGACGTTGCCCGTGACATTCACGACGGCCGTGTCGGTGTCGAGCACGAAGCGGCGCACGTCGGCCTGGCCATTCGTGACGGCGAAGTCGCTGGCCAGGCAGTTCAGGTGCACCTGCTTGTCACCGAAGACTTTCACGAAGACGGCATTGGCCAGGTTCAGGCCGGCCAGTTCCAGCATGAACTGGCTGACGGAGCCTTCGCTGACGGTGGCCGCCAGCTCGCCATCGGCGCTGGCCAGCATGGCCGAGATCGAATTGCCGTGGCCGGTGAGTGCGGCGTCGCCGTACACTTCGCCGAAACTCGCTTGCATCGATTGCAGCTTGGGAAACAGTTCGCGAATTTTGAGGTGGCGCGCCGCCACCTTGGCTTGCGCGGCGATGGTCTTTTGGCGGCCATCGAGCGTGATGTTCGAGGTGATATCGCCACCGGCCATGCCGAAGTTGAGCGGCGTCAAACTCAGCACCTTGTCTTGCATGTGGATGTTGGCGACGATGTCGTTGAGGGGGATGTCATGCGTGCGTACCAGTTTCTTGCCCGTAAATTTCACATCGGCGTCGAGCGCATTCCATTTGGCCGTATTGAACTGTTCCACTGGCAAGGCTTTGTTGTCGGGCTGCACGGGCGCCGTGCCGCGCGCCTGTTTCTGCGCATTGCTGTCGGCGCCGATGCTGGGGCCCAGGTCTTCCAGGCGCAATTGCTGCGAGCTCACTTCGCCGCGCAGCAGGGGACGGGGCTGGCGCGGTAAATATTGCAGGGTGCCGGCCAGGTCGCTCTGGCCGACCGTGCCCTTGAAGTCCTGGTACGTCCAGTGCCAGCTGGCGCCATCCTTCTTGCCCAGCAGCCGGCCTTTGGTGGCGTAATCCGGCGTTTCCGGCAGCAGCACGCCGGTCAGCGGATACAGCTCGGCCATGCTGGCGCCGGCCAGGCTCAGCTGCAAATCGATTCCAGACAATGCGCGCGGGTCCGTCAGCGTGCCGGCTATGCTGGCCTTGTTCTTGCCCAGTACGGCGTGCGCCTGCACGGGATACACGGTGTTGTTGTCGGTCAGGGACAGCACGGCACCTGCCTTGCCGCCGCCCGTCACGGGTGCCTTGCGGTAGGTGCCTCCCAGGGTGAATTCGATGCCGTATTTCTGCACGGGCGCGCTGCCTGGTGCGTCGCCCGGCGTGGCGTCGGGCGCCGTCGAGCTGACCCTGGCGTGCACGTCCAAGGCGATACCCTCGTCCAGGTAGCGGATGACGCCGTCGCCGAAGGCCATGCGCTGGATTTCCACTTCCCACGCTGACGGGCCATTGTCTTTCAAGGTCCAGCTGTTGCTGCCGTCGGCGCGACGCTGCAGGGCGATGTTGGGCGCCTCGAGCGCCAGGTCCGTCAGCACCAGCCTGTGCTGCAACAGGGGCAGCGGATGGATGGTCACGTCGATGCGCCTGGCGCTGGCCAGTTGCCGGCCGGCAGTGGCCCAGTCCGGGTTGCTCATGCGCACGTCTTGCGCGCTGATGACAGGGCGTGGCACGTAGCGGCGCCAGCCCGGTTCCGTCTTCAGCCCTTGCTTCCACTTGACTCGCAAATCACCGCCGATGACGAAGCTACGGTCAGTGCTTTCCGACACCTTCTGATTGAGGTAGGGGCGGGCGCGGTTCCAGTCGAAAGTCAGCACAAAGATGACCACGATGGTGATCAGGAACAGCACGGCGGCCAGGCTCCAGCCGAGGATTTTCAGGGGTGTCGAGCGCGTCATGAGAATGCCAATCGCAGTGATTTTTCATCAAGGTAGACCGATTGTTCATATCGGTCGGTGCGCTGGCTTACGTAGGCATCGCGATGGCTGGCATTGATTCCATAATTCGATTATTATTGAAATATGGGAAATGAAAAGACAATCACGGCGCAAGCCGGACCACTGACGAGTACGGCCGCTATCGCGGCGCTGGCCGCGCTGGCACAGGAATCGCGGCTGGCCGTGTTCCGCCTGCTGGTGCAGACGGGACCGCAAGGCATGGCGGCGACGAAAATCGCCGAAGCTCTGGCGATCGCGCCCTCGTCGCTGTCGTTTCACTTGAAAGAACTGGCGCATGCCAATCTGGTGACGGCAAGCAAGGCAGGGCGTTCCATCATCTACGCCGCCCACTATGCGGGCATGAACGGCTTGCTGGCCTTTTTGACCGAGAACTGCTGCGCTGGCGCGCCTTGCTGCGTCAACGAACCACATTTACTGAAGGAAACGACGACATGACGATCACGATCTATCACAACACGGCGTGCGGCACCTCGCGCAATACCCTGGCCTTGATCCGCAACACGGGCGTCGAGCCCGTCATCATCGATTACGTCAAGCATCCGCCGTCGCGTGAAGAACTGGTCGACCTGATCAAGCGTGCGGGCCTGACCGTGCGCGCGGCGATGCGCGACAAGGGCGCCCTGTACGACGAGCTGGGCCTGGCTAATCCTGAACTGAGCGATGCGGCCTTGCTTGATGCCATGCAAGCCCATCCTATCTTGATCAACCGTCCCATCGTCGTCACGGAACTGGGCGTGCGCCTGTGCCGGCCATCGGAAAAAGTGTTGGACATCCTGCCGCTGCCGCAGCAAGGCGCTTTTGCCAAGGAAGACGGCCAGCCCGTGGTCGGTGCCGACGGCAAGCCGGTGGCCTGAGATGGAAGATTTGCCCAATGAGCTGTCCAATGCGTTGCCCAATATCAGCGCCGCCCACCTGGACCTGCCCAGCCTGGATAAATTGGCGCCGCGCAACGTGTCCACGCATGCGCCACGCATTTTGCTGCTGTACGGCTCCTTGCGCGAGCGCTCGTACAGCAAGCTGCTGACCCTGGAAGCGGAGCGCATCCTGCGCCACTTTGGCGCCGACACGCGCGTATTCGATCCGCATGGCTTGCCCATGGTCGACAGCGTGTCGCCCGAACATCCGAAAGTGCAGGAGTTGCGCGCGCTGTCGCTATGGTCGGAAGGGCAAGTGTGGTGCAGCCCCGAACGCCACGGCGCCGTCACGGGCGTCTTTAAATCGCAGATCGACTGGCTGCCGCTGGAAACGGGCAGCGTGCGCCCCACGCAGGGCCGGACCCTGGCCGTGATGCAAGTGTCGGGTGGTTCGCAATCGTTCAATGCCGTCAACGGCTTGCGCTTGCTGGGACGCTGGATGCGCATGGTGACTATCCCGAACCAGTCTTCGGTCGCCAAGGCATATCAGGAATTCGACGATGCGGGCCGCATGCAACCATCGCCGTATTACGAGCGCCTGGTCGACGTGATGGAAGAGCTCTATAAATTCACCTTGCTGGTGCGCGACCGCCGCGATTACCTGGGCAGCCGCTACAGCGAGCGGCTGGAGGCGGAGCCGGCCATCGTGCAGGCATTGGCGGGTGCGGCGATGGAGCATGAGCGCAGCACGACGTAATAAGAAACGACGCCAGTGGCGCCGTTTCTTATTGCTTGTATTGCAACGCGATCAGTGATTGCGGTCGACGGCAAACGAGCACAGTTGCAGCATGGATTGCTTGTAGACGCTGTCCGGCCAGCCGGCGATGGCATCGGCGGCGCGCTTGCCGGCGATTTCCGCCTGCTTGCGCGTGTAGTCGAGGGCGCCGCTGTTGGTGATGGCCGTCAGGACGGTATCGAAATGCTGTTCGTCGCCTTGCTCGATGCAGCTGCGCACGAGTTCGCGTTGCTCCGGCGTCCCGTTTTCCATCAACCAGATCAGCGGCATGGTCGGTTTGCCTTCGCGCAAGTCGTCGCCCACGTTCTTGCCGATTTCGGCGGCGTCGCCTGCATAGTCGAGCACGTCGTCGATCAACTGGAAGGCCGTGCCCAGCGAGCGGCCGTATTCGGCAGCCGCTTCAATGTCGTCTTCGCTGGCGCCGGCGATCAGGGCGCCCAGTTGCGCCGACGCTTCAAACAGCTTGGCCGTCTTCGAGCGGATGACGTTCAGGTAGCTTTCCTGCGTCACGTCCGGATCGTGCATGTTCAGCAACTGCAGCACTTCGCCTTCGGCGATCACGTTGGTAGCGTCGGACAGGATTTGCATGACGCGCATATTATTGAGCGACACCATCAGCTGGAACGAGCGCGAGTGCAGGAAATCGCCCACCAGCACCGAGGCGGCATTGCCGAACAGGGCATTGGCCGTCTGGCGTCCGCGACGCATCGACGATTCATCGACGACGTCATCGTGCAGCAGGGTGGCGGTGTGGATGAATTCGACCACGGCGGCCAGTTCATGGTGCGCCGTGCCGCGATAGGCGTGGGCATTGGCTACCAGCAAGATCAGCACGGGACGGATGCGTTTGCCGCCTGCGCTGATGATGTATTCAGCGATCTGGTTGATCAGAATCACATCGGAGTGCAATTTTTGGCGGATCACCGTATTGACTGCGTCCATATCGGCGGCAATCGTTTGCACGATGGTGTTTTGGTTAACGTGTTTGTTAGCGTCAGACAAGGCGAACCTGCATTAGATTGTGGGTGCCGCGATTATACGACAAGGCTTGCGTGCGCGTGATGTTTGCCTATGGCTGTAGGGCAATTGATTGATCTTGTTGGCACTGGCGCGCGTTTTTCTGTCCGCCCGGCACAAGCCTGCGCTGGTGGCCAGGTTGTCGACATACCACGATCGTCAAGCTTTGTGAATAGTTTTTGACGCAATTTCTCAGTCCGTGTATAATCGCTGGTTCCCCCTGTTGTGCATGGCTTGCTTTTCATGGCAGTGGGACAAATTCTTTCAACATTTGATGAGGTTTCAAATCATGTACGCGGTCATAAAAACCGGTGGCAAACAATACAAAGTTGTCGCTGGCGAAAAACTTAAAGTAGAACAGATACCGGCAGACATTGGTTCCGAAATCACCATCGATCAAGTTCTCGCAGTAGGCGCGGGCGACACCATTAAATTTGGTGCGCCATTGGTCGAAGGTGCAACGGTACTGGTTACGGTTGTGGCGCATGGTCGCCATGATAAGGTCAAAATTTTCAAGATGCGTCGTCGTAAGCATTACCAAAAGCATCAAGGCCATCGCCAGAATTTTACCGAAATCCAAATCGTTTCGATCAACGGCTAATCGCCGCTGTTTGAATTAATCAGCTATCAAGGAGTCTTAAATGGCACATAAAAAAGGCGGCGGCACAACGCGAAACGGCCGTGATTCAGAATCAAAACGTCTGGGCGTTAAAGTCTACGGCGGCCAAGCTATCAATGCTGGCGGCATCATCATTCGTCAACGCGGCACGCCAGTGCGCGCCGGCGAAGGCGTAGGCATGGGCAAAGACCACACCTTGTTCGCGTTGATCGCGGGCAAAGTGAAGTTCGTTGTCAAAGGTGCTGGCTCGAAGCAATTCGTGACCGTTGTACCTAACGCAGCAGTACCAGCGTAATTCATCGCGGGGCGCCAGTTCGCTCCGCTGTGATCGCATGATGTAAGGCGCAAGCCTTCAATCGAAAGGCTCTGCCCAAGGTAGAGCCTTTTTAGTTTTATGGCGGCAAAATTATGAAGTTTATCGACGAAGCAAAAATCGAAGTCATCGCGGGCGATGGCGGCAACGGCTGCGCCTCTTTCTGCCGTGAAAAATTCCGGCCTTTCGGCGGCCCCGATGGCGGCGATGGCGGCAAGGGCGGCACCATTTGGGCAGTCGCCGACCGCAATATCAACACGCTCGTCGATTTCCGCTTCTCCAAAATGCACAAGGCTCGCAATGGCGAGCCTGGCCGTGGCGCAGATTGCTATGGCAAGGGCGCCGATGACATCCACCTGCGCATGCCGGTCGGCACCTTGATCATCGACAACGCGAGCGGCGAAATCCTGGCCGATCTGACCGAACACGGCCAGACCGAAATGCTGGCCAAGGGCGGCGAAGGCGGCTGGGGTAATATCCACTTCAAGTCCTCGACTAACCGTGCACCGCGCCAAAAAGGCGAGGGCAAGGAAGGCGAACGCCGCGAACTGCGCCTGGAACTGAAAGTACTGGCTGACGTGGGCTTGCTGGGCATGCCGAACGCCGGCAAGTCGACGTTCATTTCGGCCGTCTCGAACGCGCGCCCGAAAATTGCCGATTACCCATTTACCACCCTGCACCCGAACCTGGGTGTGGTGCGCGTGTCGCACGAGAAGAGCTTTGTGATCGCCGATATTCCCGGCTTGATCGAAGGCGCTTCCGAAGGCGCGGGCCTGGGCCATCAATTCCTGCGCCACTTGCAGCGCACGGGTCTGTTGTTGCACATCGTCGACCTGGCGCCGTTTGAAACCAACGTCGATCCTGTCAAGGAAGCCAAGGCGCTGGTCAAGGAATTGAAGAAGTACGACGAGTCGCTGGTCGACAAACCACGCTGGCTGGTGTTGAACAAGCTCGACATGGTGCCGGAAGAAGAGCGCAAGAAGATCGTCAAGGACTTCCTCAAGCGTTTCGCCTGGAAGGGTCCCGTTTTCGAGATTTCCGCACTGAACCATCAGGGTTGCCCGGAACTGGTGAATGCGATCTACCAGCATCTGGAAGAGAAGAAACACAGCGAAAGTCGTGCCGAAGAAACGCAGATGACCGAAGAAGCGCGCGGTATCTCGTCGATCGACCCGGATGATCCGCGTTTCAAGATCCTCGACTAAGAGCCTTACCCCGATGTCGGTACAGACGGCCGCTGCCGCGCCAGCGCGCAAGCAAGTGTGGCAGCGCCGTGTATTGCATCTGATCGCGTATGCTTACGGGCTGAGCGCGGTCGCCTGTCTGCTGTTCGCCGATGAAATGGCGGCCGGCATGGGCATCTTCCTCAATGGCGTCAATGGCTACAGCCAGTTCTACGCCACTCATGTCGGTGTCTGGGGCGCTACCGCGCTGCTGGCACTGTTCGCGGCAGGGCAGGGCGAACCGCCTGTCCTCGGCGATATCACTGCAATGTTGGTCCTGGCGCAGCCCGCCGGCCGTTTGTACGCGGCCATCAGCTTTGGCTTGCCCCAGGGTTTTGTGTTGTTCATGTGCGCAATGGAGCTGACGGCGGGGCTGGCCTTGCTGCTGCTGCGTCCTGCGCGCTGACGTCTATAAAGTGAAGAGCGCCGCCCCATGGATTCCGTGATTCAAAAAGCTACCCGTATCATCATCAAAGTCGGCTCTTCGCTGGTCACCAACGATGGCCGCGGACTCGATCATGCCGCCATCGCGCGCTGGGCTGCGCAGATTTCCGGTTTGCGCGCCCTGGGCAAGGAAGTCGTTCTCGTCAGCTCCGGCGCCATCGCCGAAGGCATGCTGCGCCTCGGTTTCGAACAGCGCCCTACCGATATCCACGAATTGCAGGCGTGCGCCGCCGTCGGTCAGATGGGCCTGGCGCAAATCTATGAAAGCAGCTTCCGCGCCCACGGCCTCGGCACGGCGCAAGTGCTGCTGACGCACGCCGACCTGGCCGACCGCGAACGCTACCTGAATGCCCGCTCCACCCTGACGACCCTGCTGCGCCTGGGAGTGGTGCCGATCATCAATGAAAACGACACGGTCGTCACCGATGAAATCAAGTTCGGCGACAACGATACCCTGGGCGCCCTGGTGGCCAACCTGATCGAGGCCGATGCGCTGGTCATCCTGACCGACCAGCACGGCCTGTTTTCGGCCGACCCGCGCAAAGACCCGAATGCTTACCTGATTACGCAAGGCATTGCCGGCGATCCGGCCCTGGAAGCGATGGCCGGCGGTGCCGGCAGCAGCCTGGGGCGTGGCGGCATGCTGACGAAAATCCTCGCCGCCAAGCGCGCTGCCAAGTCCGGCGCCCACACGATCATCGCCTGGGGCCGCGACAGTGACGTGCTCAGCCGTCTGGCGCAGGGCGAGGCGATCGGCACGCAATTGCGAGCACAAACGGGGCAATTGACGGCGCGTAAGCAGTGGATGGCCGATCATCTGCATACGGCCGGCGCCGTCGTGTTGGATGCCGGTGCCGTGCAGAAGCTGCGCCAGGAAGGCAAGTCTTTGTTGCCGATCGGCGTGACGGGCGTGAACGGCGAATTCGGCCGCGGCGCCGTGATCACCTGCGTCGATGCTGCCGGCGTGCCCGTGGCGCGCGGTCTGTCCAACTACACGAGCGGTGAAGCGCGCCGCATCATGCGCAAGCCCTCCACCGAGATCGAGTCGAT
Source organism: Janthinobacterium sp. UMAB-56 (assembly GCF_900095265.1). Classification (GTDB taxonomy): domain Bacteria; phylum Pseudomonadota; class Gammaproteobacteria; order Burkholderiales; family Burkholderiaceae_D; genus Janthinobacterium. The sequence goes on from NZ_LT607658.1 coordinate 88,545, forward strand.
ACTCGGCTACATGGAAGGCCATGAGCTGATTCATCGCGACAATATGGTGTTGGTGTAGGCGGCAACGTGGCCGGTGCCTGCACCGGCCACGGCCTACAGTTGTCCGTAACGGAAGCCCACGCCCAGGGCCAGCGGCCATTTCAGCCACAACAGCAGCAGCAATCCCCCATACCATAGCGTGAAGAGTCCGTGCACGAGCGGTGCCGGCAGGTAGCGCAAGAGAAATTGGTACACCTTAACTCCCAGGTAACAGCGGTGCGAACAGCACCGTCAGACAAGACCAGGCCGCCAGCAAGTCGCTGGTCGACGTCAGCGCGAAGCTGAGTATGACAAATTGCAAGGTCAAGAACCAGCTGAAGACACGCCACAGGGCGTAGCGGCGTAATTGCTCCGCCCATGGCATGTGCTTGCCCCACAGGTGGACGATGGCCAGGCCGGCGCCGTGGAACAATCCCCAGGCCAGGTAGCGCGGCGACAATTCATGCCACAAGCCCAGCACCATCATGCTGCCCAGGCTGGCAAACAGGTATTGATGCGTGTGCGAGAGGATGGGGCGAAAGACGAAATCGCGGCACCATTCCGACACCGTGATGTGCCAGCGGCGCCAGAAATCGGACAGGTTACGGGCAGCAAAGGGGAAATGAAAGTTTTCCGGCACGCGTATGCCCAGCAATGCGGCAAAGCCGATGGCTATATCGCAATAGCCCGAGAATTGCCAGTACAGGTTCAAGCCATAGCCCACCAGCGGGAGGTAGGCATCGAGCCAGGCGTTTCCGGTGGACAGATTCAGAGTGTTGAATTTGAAATTGAGAAGATACCCTGCGAGTAAAACCACCTTGCAATAACCGTACAGCATGCGCTGCAAGGCTTGCGAAGCGAGTTGCCTGTCCCACCGCGCGCGCAATAGTTCCATGCGGAAGGCATCGTAACGCTGGACCGGACCGACGGCCAGGGTGGGTGGGAAGAGCAGATAACCCAGCGTAGTGCCGGCGCGGCCATCGCGCGCGATGCCACCGCCGTCATGCTCGGCGATCAGGTGCCAGGCTTTCAGCGAGACGAAGGCGTAGCCCAGGTAAGCGGCCAGGCCGTGACTGGCTTTGGCATACTGGTAAGCGATAAAGGCGAGCAGCACGCCGGCCAGACCCAGCGTTTGCATCATGGCCGGGCGGTGCCATTGCGGACCGCAGATGAGGGCCAGCCACGCCAGCAAGGCGCTCCAGGCTGCCACGTTGCGCCAGCCATCATGTGCGAGCAAGATGGCGCCGCCCAGTGTCAGCAGCCAGGGCCGCCATACAGGCGGCAGGCGCCAGTAGAGCGGGATCAGCACCAGCATGCTCAGCATGCCGAAGGTTGTCATCCACACCATGTTAACGTTCGTCCCGCAGTTGCTGCAATTGCGCGGCCCACCAGGGGGCGAACAGGCGTGCGCCAGCCGCGTTCATATGGCTGCCGTCAAAGTACAGGTCTTGCTGTGAGAAATGAGGTGATGCAATGTAGTTGACCAAGGGGCCGGGCGGGAGTGCCCGCCGCAACTGTTCTTGCCAGCGTTTCTTTTGTGGAGCAATGACTTGTTCCACGAATTCGGAGCGACGCAGTTCGAGAACGATGATGTGTATGCCGCGCTGCGACAAGCGCCGCAGTCGGTCAGTCAACGCTAGGTTGATCGCACCATGGGAGAATATGGTTTGCAGGTTGTTGGCATTCTTGAGGATCAGCTGTTTCTTTTTATCCTGTGGAAATTCCTCATAGGGCAAAGGCTCTTTTTGGTCTGCCAGTTCCACATAAGCCCGTGGGGGCGCAAAGTGTGCCTGTGCGGTGACTTTATAGGCAGCAGTTCTCATTAATAGGAACAGATCGTCGCGTAGTTGGTCCGTTGCCGTACTATCGGCGAAAAACAGGTTTTCCTCAATAACGAGGACGTTCGGTGGCTTGCTTTCGATTGGCGTCAGGCTCGCTTGCAGTGCGCCCAATCCTGTACCAAGCTTGGTCATGCGCATCCAGCAAATGCCAGGAAGCAGGGCGATTTCATCCATTATCGCGGGAGGGGTGGCCGCCCATAGCAAGGATGAGCCGAGGCCCAGCACGCGTATTGGCGTTTCGCCGCCATACGCAGATGCCAGAAAGCGCTGCGTATGCTTGGTGATGACTGGCTCAGGTTTGGGCTCAAGCCACGGGGCATGGCGCTGCAACGCCAGTAGCGCGACCACACTTACTGCCAGCAATGCGCTGCATAGCCATATGCGCAAAGGAGGTGCTGAGGCCATCTCAGCGCGTCAGCCGTTTGATCAGTTGCACGGTGGCGTCCATCGTTTCCATGTGTACTACATCCGATGGACTCAGGCGCACTTTGAACCGCGTCTCCAGTCCGATTACGAAATTGATATGCGCCAGCGAATCCCAGCCTGGCGTATTCGCGGGACCTGAATCACCCTTCAGTACGCCTGCTTGCAAGTTGAACAGGCTCGTGGCCAGTGCAAAAATGTCTTCCTGCTGATTGCCGTGCGCGCTTGCTTCCTTGGGACCAAGCGATAGCGCGTGCTGCAACTGTTCCGTGATGACCTTGCCGGATGGCGTGCGCGGCAATTGACCGGTAAAACTAATGCGTTTCGGCAATTCGTGTGCCCCCAGGTGCTGGGCGCAATGCTGGAGCAGTTGTTGCTGATCCGCCTCCATGCCGGGGCGCAATACGACGCAGGCGACGGGGATTTCTCCCCAGGTCGGGTCGGGCAGGGCGACGGTCGCCGCTTCCAGTACGGCCGGGTGTTGCAGCAGCACGCTGTTGATGGCTTCCGGCGACAGGTTGTAGCCGCCGCAAATGATCACGTCCTTGAGGCGCCCCGTGATCCAGTACACGCCATCGCTGTCGCGCCGTGCCAGGTCGCCCGTATGCAGCCAGCCGTCGCGCAGCACTGCAGCGGTTGCTTGTGGATTATCAAGATAACCATGCATCAGGTTGGCTCCTTGCAGGTACAGTTCTCCTGCCTCATCGCAGCCGGCCTCGCCGCCATCCTCGCGCACGATTTTGGCCAGCATGTCGCGAGGCACGCCCACGCTGCCGATCTTGTGGCTGGCGGCATCCGGTCCCGCATACAGGCCGCAAGCACCCGTTTCGCTCAAGCCATAGGTATTGATGAGTTTTACCTTGAAACACTGGCTGAAGCTGGTCCAGGTGGCTGGACTCAGGGGAGCACTGCAGGAAATGGCGAAGCGGAAATGGCCATTGTCGAAATTTTCCGCCAGGTGGGCGCCATATTGCTGGAGCAGGGCCAGCGCTGTCGGCGCGGCGATCAGATGGCTCACCTGTTCGCGGTAGATGGCAATTAAGATGGCTTCGATGGCGACAAGGCTGAAGGGCGCGGGACGCACCAGAGTACAGCCCCGCTGGTAAGCCAGCAGCACGCCTTGCACCAGGCCATCGGCGTGCGACAGCGGCATCAGGTTCAGCAGGCGGGATGCGGATGTCAGTGCGTAATGTTCGCCTATGGTCTGCAGGTGTGCGAGCAGGGCGGGCCAGTGCATTTCCACGCCTTTCGGCCTGGCCGTGCTGCCCGATGTGAATACGACGTAGGCGGGCCCTTCCTGCCTTGCCTGTGGCAAGGGCACCGGCGCTGGGGCTGCCAGCAGGCCAGGCCAATTGTCCAGGTCCGCGGGTGGCCGCCGCCCCAGCAATTTGCTCAACAGCGCTCCCTTGGCCTGGGCCGCGCCGACGCAGATTTGCTGCGTTGGCAAGGGCAGATCCTGGGTGCGCCATAGCGCGATTGCATCCGCATCGGCAATGACTGCATCGATGCGCGTATGTTCCAGCAGATCCTTGACTTGTCGTACGGAGGTGCCCGGATCGAGCAGCAGGGGAATGGCGCCGGCCCGCATGCAGCCGAGCAGCAAGGGGACAAATGCCAGATCGTCGCGCACCATCAGCAGCACGCGTTTATGTTGCAGTTCGCTTGCGATCAGCCTGGCCGCCACTTGCAGCAGTTGTTCTTCCAGATCGGCGTGCGACAACGACCTGGGGCCGATCAGGAATGGCGTATTCGCAGGCGTGGGACGGGTGTGAAACATGGTGAGCGGGTCGCTTATGATGAGATTGAATGAGCCAGTGCGCGACGGTCGAGTTTTCCTGCCGCCGTATAGGGCAAGGTTGCCTGCAGGCGCAATTCGCGGGGGAAGGCGTCGATTTGCGCATGTTGGCGGCAAAAGGCGACAAAAGCGGGAAAATCGAAGCCGTCGTCGACCACCAGCATCCCGATCAAGCCCTGCGGCCCGGCAGTGACCGCCGCTTGCCGTACCAGCGGATAGCTGCACATGGCGTGTTCGAGCGGGGCGGGATGGACGATGTCGCCATATTCATTCTTGAGCTGGTCATCGTGCCTGCCCAGCAGGGTGATGTTGCCCAGGCCATCGTGGCTGGCAATGTCGCCCGTGTAGATCCAGCCGTCGCGGGCAATGGCGGCAGTTTGCGCCGGATCTCCCCAGTACGCGCTCATCAGCTGGTTGCTGTGCACGCGTAGCTCCCCAGCTTGGCCCGGCCCAAGCGGCAGACCCTTGCCATCGCAGATTTGCACCACGGCGCCTACGGGACGGCCGCACGCTTGCGTGGCACCGGAAGCGTGCTGGAACAGCATGCACAGGCCGCCCGTTTCCGTCAGTCCGTAATAATCGATGATGGCAAGCCGCATGCGCTCGCTCAAGGCCGTGTGCAGCGCCGATTGCAGGGGCGCGCCCGTGCAAATGATTTGCCGCAAGCTGGCCGGGTGCAGGGTCAGGTGTGCGGGCAGCCGCTGCAGCATGGCCAGCCAGGCGGGGCCTGTCGCCAGCACGGTCACGCCATGGCGTTGCACCGCCTGCAAGGTCTTGCCGACATTGCCGCGTTCGCTTTCATCGGCCAGATACACGCTGGCGCCGGCAAACAGGGCGGCGACCATGGGGTTGCGCAAGCCGCTCATGGTGTGGCAGTCGCCCAGCGACAGCAGTATGTCGCCGTCGTGCCAGCCAAATTCCGTGGCCGCCAGCTGGCCGCTCTGCATGAGGGCACGCTGGCTGTGGACGACGCCCTTGGCCGTGCCGGTGCTGCCGGAGGTAAACAAAATCACGGCAGGATCATCGGGGTGGATGCCATGGCCGGACAGCTCCGGTGTGGGCGGCAAGTCCATCCAGCCTTCCAGCAAGGCCGACAGTTCAGGCAATGCACAGTCTGGCGGCAAGAGCGCTGCGGCTTCGTGGCCGATATCGTCGAGCAGCAGCGCCGGGCACGGTGCCAAAGCGGCGGCGCTGTAGCGGGAATGATCGAGCACGAGCAAGGCGGGTTCAATGCGTTCAAGCAAGGGTTGCAGCAAGGCAGGCGTGTCCGCGAGTTCCTTGCGCAGCGGAACCACGACCGCACCGATGCGCCAGCAAGCCCAACTGAGCAGCACCGCTTCAGGGTGTTGGGCGCACAGCATGGCGACGCGGTCGCCTGCGCGAACGCCCATCGCCAGCAAGCCCCGTTGCAGCGCCGGCACGAGCAGTTCCACTTCCGCCCAGCCAAATGCGCTGTCGTCCATTCCACACAGCAGTAGCGGGCGTTGCTGGTACAGCGTGGGCAGTAGTTGCCACAGATATTCGAAAGTTTCTTCCTGTGGCAGGGGACGCACGATCTGGCTGGCATAGTAGGACTGCAAACGGGCCATGGCGCCGCTGATGGGCGCCATCTGCAGCAGTTCGGTATCGACCATGCTTTTTGCTTGCTGGCAAACGTATTCCACGGGCAGGTGCAGGCGCTGCGCCACCTGTTCCAGCGTGCGCAGCTGGCCCAGCTGAAACAGGATCTGCAATTGCTCGGCACTCAGTGTTTGTTGTCCCAGACGCGCCAGGCGTTCCGCATAGCAGGGATGGCGCAGCAGCAAGTCTTGCATCAAGCCGCCCAGCGCGTTTGCATCGGGGATGGCGCAGCCATTCAGGCTGTCTATTTGCAGCAGGGCATTGACGATGGCGCGCGATGCGGGCAAGGCCAGGTCGAGATCAGCCTGGCGCAGGGGTGCTCCTTCCCATGTGGGCGGCACCAGCGCCACCAGACCGTTGTAATGTGCAGTGTCCGGCTCGCCATGCAGCTGTCCCCTGGCGTCGAACAGGGTCACTTCCGACATCACCAGCGTCTTGCGTGCGCCGCGTGCTTGCGCAGCATCAAAGCGCTGCTGATAGCTCCGGCCGTGAAGGATGTTGCCGCCGCGCTCGAAGTACGGCGCGGGCTGGCTGTTGGCCATGTGTACGTGCGGGAAGATGATCGGCGCGTCGCTGCGGGCGATGCGCAGCATGTCGCCGGCAAAGGTCAATGGTGCATAGCGATGCAGTGAGTCGAGGCCGTGAATCAGCGCGAATGTGCCATCGCGAAAAGGCATGGGACTGCCCGGTGGCAAGAAAATGATGTCATGGTTGGGCGCGCGCTGTCCTGCGGGCAGCCAGTGCGCGTATCCCCTGTAACCGAGCACATCGAAATTGCCTTCCCATACAGAAATGACATGTTGCTGGGGAAATGCCGCCGCCAGCATTTCGCCACTCCAGCCCGTACGGCCCCAGGTATCGAGGATGACGTCGCCTGGATGCAACTGCTCCCTGGTCAGGTCCAGCAAGGCATAAAAGGCGCGGCTCGATTCATTGAAAGGCTGGAAGGCGGCGTAGCGGTCGGGAATGCGGCGCACATGGCGGCGGTGCATGAAGGACAGATACTCAGCGCTGGGCGTCAGCTGGGCACGCAGCGCCGACAGCATCTGGGCATCGCAGCCTTGCCGCGCTTCCGTGAAGAGCGCGAAGCCCTGTATGACGGGAATGTCGATGGCGCATGCCGGACAGTGCAATACTGCTTCCAGCAACGGTGCCAATGCCCCGGCTGGTGTGTTGCTGTGCAGGGGCAGGCGGCAGGCGGGACAAGCCAGGATATCTAGTGTTGTGTGCAACATGGTGTCGCCGTTCGTAAGGGCATGTTGTCAGACCACGGCCGGCATCGGCGACTTGCTCTTGTAGTCGCACAGGTCGGCAATCATGCAGTTCCAGCATTGCGGCTTGCGCGCCGTGCATGTGTAGCGGCCGTGCAAGATGAGCCAGTGGTGGGCGTCATGCAGGAATTGCTTGGGTATGAATTTGAGCAGCTTTTGCTCGACGATATCGACATTCTTGCCTGGCGCGATGCCGGTGCGGTTCGAGACGCGGAAGATATGCGTGTCGACCGCCATGGTCGGTTCGCCAAACGCCGTGTTCATGACCACATTCGCCGTCTTGCGGCCGACGCCGGGCAAGGCTTCCAGCGAGGCGCGGTCGCGCGGCACTTCGCCGCCGTGCTGATCGAGCAGAATCTGGCAGGTGGCGATGACGTTCTTGGCCTTGGTACGGAACAGGCCGATGGTGCGGATGTAGCTGGCCAGTTCGTCCACGCCCAGCGCCAGTATCTGGGCCGGGGTATTGGCGACCGGATACAGCAAACGCGTGGCCTTGTTGACGGACACGTCCGTCGCCTGCGCCGACAGCAGCACGGCGATCAGCAGTTCGAACGGCGTCGTGTAGTCGAGTTCCGTTTTCGGGGAAGGATTGGCGGCGCGAAAGCGCGTAAAAATTTCCAGGCGTTTGGCGGCGTTCATGCGTCTTTTTTCGGGGCGTTGGGGACAGGTGTTTCGGTTTGGGCAGCGGCGCTGGCGGCCGCCTTGGCGCGTGCGCGCTCCATGGCGGCGGCGATGATGGCGCGCTTGCGTTCCTTTTCCGCCTGTTCATCGGGCGTGACGGGCACTTCCTGCGTCACTTCCTGCATCTTGGCGACGGCCTTGGCGGCCAGGCGCGCGTCGTTGGCCTCGGCTTCGCGGCGCAGGCGCAGCGTGCGGAAATCGTGGCGCGCGCGCGCGTCGTCGGCGTCCATCTGGCTCCATGCATCCCAGCCCGTGGCGTCGCCGCTGACCGGATACATGACGATGCAGTCGACGGGGCAGGGCGCTATGCACAAGTCGCAACCCGTGCACAGATCGGAGATTACCGTATGCATCTGCTTGGCGGCACCGATAATGGCGTCTACCGGGCAAGCCTGGATGCACAGGGTGCAGCCGATACAGAGCGATTCGTCGATGTAAGCGACCGATCGCGGACGTTCGAGGCCGTTGACGGGATTGAGCGGAATGACTTTTTTGCCCAGCAAGCCGGCCAGGCGCACGATGCCTTGCGCGCCGCCCGGTGGGCACTGGTTGATGTCGGCGCTGCCTGCGGCAATCGCGTCCGCATACGGGCGGCAGCCGTTGTAGCCACATTTGGTGCATTGCGTTTGCGGCAGCAAGTCTTCGATCTGGTCGGCAAGTGAGGGAGGGGCGGGATGCGGCACGGTCGTCTTTAATACGCTAAAACATCATTATCGGCCATCTGAGCCGCCTGCAAGTAAAAACCTGTATCGCGTGAGGGGCATAGCGCATGCCTCGGCTGGCTGTTGCGGGCGCGCCGCAATCGTAATTTATTTCCTGTGGGAATGTCAAAGTGCAAATAAACAACTTTGCATTTCCTTTTTTTTGTGGGAGCATGATTTTTATCAAGTCAGTAATCAAAAAAAGCCGACCGCCAGTCCTGTTGCCGCGTCTGTACTGCGAGGTGCGCCAGGCCATAGGAGCAAAACATGCGTTTCCTCGGGACAGTTGGTTTGCCCTTCTGTTTATTCATGCACGCCACACTTGCCCTTGCACACGGGCAGGCTAGCGCCCCCATGGCGGCGCCGGGCCTTGCCAGTTCGCGCATCGTCCGCTTCGCTGCGGACGACTGGCCGCCCTTCATTTCCCGTAGCCTGCCCGCCGATGGCGTGTCGGGCGCCATGGTCAGTGCCGTTTTCGAGCGTCTCGGCTATACGGTCAGATATGAATATTTTCCCTGGAAGCGTGCCATGCAGTTTGGCCTGGCCAGTTCCCGCTATGCCGGGCTGCTGGCCGTCTGGCGCACGCCGGAACGGGAAAAACTCTGCCACTTTTCTGTTCCGGTTGGCAACACGCAGGCTGTGCTGGCCTATCTGAAGGAGGATGGCGTGCCCGGCGCGAGCCTGGCGGAGCTGGGCAAGTTGCGTATTGGCACCGTGGCCGGCTACTCGAATGGAGAACAGTTCGATGGCATGGTGGCGCGCGGCGAGTTGAAGACGGAAGAGGGCTTGAACGACGCCACGAATCTGAAGAAACTGTTCATCAAGCGTTACCGTGTGATTGTCATCGAGCGCCATGTGCTGCAGCACTTGCTGATGGGACGCAACTTCAGCAAAGCCGAAAGGGAGCGCATCGGCATCATCGATAGCGTCTTCAAGGAGCGCCCCGTGCATGTGTGCTTCCAGCGCGATGCCGAAGGCGCCGCCCGGCAAAAACGCTTCAACGAGGCGGCGCGCGATATCGACACGGCCCGCCTCGAGCGCGACTACTGGAAGCGGCTCGACCAGAGTCTGGCGACCGCCCCTTCCACTCCCTGACGTCCTGCGTCACTGACGCACTGTGGGTGTGCCGTGCGCCGCCCATGCATGGCTCATGCGATGAAGAAGCCGGACGCGGGCGAGCCGGGAGTCGGGCAGGTCTTTGTCAAGATGCGTCCGACGGCAACAATCAAGCGTGCATGTGCCAGGCATAAAAGAAAACGGCACGCAGGCTAGCCTGGCGTGCCGTTTTGATAGAAACGCTGCGGATCAGGAATGTTTCTGGATGAATTCGCCGATTTTCGGGCAAATGATCTCGCGCCAGCGGCGGCCCGAGAAGATGCCATAGTGGCCGCATTTCGGCGCCACGAAGTCTTGTTGCATCTCGGCGGGAATGCCGGAACACAAGTCATGCGCCGCCTGCGTCTGGCCGGCGCCGGAAATGTCGTCCAGTTCGCCTTCTACGGTGAATAGCGCCACATTCGTGATGTCTTGCGGACGCACCAACTGGCCGCCCACTGTCCAGGTGCCCATCGGCAGGCTGAACTCCTGGAACACGGTCTTGATGGTTTCCAGGTAGTACTCGGCCGGCATGTCCAGTACGGCGTTGTACTCGTTGTAGAACTGGCGGTGGCCTTCCGCCGGCTCGTCATCGCCCGTCACCAGGTGCATGTAAAACTCGCGGTGGCTTTGCGCGTGGCGGCCCGGGTTCATGGCGATGAAGCCGGCGTGCTGCAGGAAGCCCGGATACACCTTGCGGCCAAAGCCCGGGTAGTTCGGCGGCACCGCGTAGATCACGGTGTTTTCAAACCACGAGAATTTCTTTTCGGTCGCCAGGTTGTTCACTTGCGTGGGCGAACGGCGCGGGTCGATCGGTCCGCCCATCATCGTCATGGTTTTCGGCATGTGCGGATCTTTGGCCGTCGCCATCAGCGAGATGGCCGCCAGCACGGGCACGGTCGGTTGACAGACGGAAATGACGTGCAGGTCAGGCGCCAGCAGGCGAATGAACTCCTGCACATAATAAATGTAGTCGTCCAGGTGGAACGGGCCTTCCGTCAGCGGTACCATGCGCGCGTCCGTCCAGTCGGTGATGTAGACATCGTGCTCGGCCAGCAAGCCGCGCACGGTATCGCGCAGCAGGGTCGAGTGATGACCGGACAGGGGGGCAACCAGCAAAACTTTGGGCTGTTGCAAGCCAGTGGCTTCTTTTTTGAAGTGAATCAGGCGGCAAAACGGTTTTGTCACGACAACGTGTTCGCGGATGTCGACGCTCTCGCCTTGGACGAGAACGGATTTGATATCGAATTGTGGTTTTTCGTAGTCTTTGCCAAGGCGGTACATCAGCTCGTAGCCGGCTGCGATGCGTTGCGAAAACGGGGTGTGGGCCAGTGGAGAAACCGGGTTGGTAAATAACTTGGAGGACATGTCTGCCCATTGCATCACCGGAGTGAGGAAGGAGCGTTGCAGTTCGTGCAGTTGGTAAAGCATATAGAGTCCTTGTTTAATTCCAAGCGCCAATATCGGCTCAAATATCATAATCCATTTTTACGATATTTGTGGAGGACAAAATGTGCTTTACCGCGCATAGCGTCACAGTTTGCGCATTGCCGTGACAGCGCGCCACACTTGCGTGGATAGACTCGCAACGATGTTTTAAAAGCAAAAAAGCAGCGTTTCCGCTGCTTTTTATACATTTTTTTTGCCGTCATGCCCCTGCGGGAAGCGTCCCCCTGCAAGCGCTGCCGCGGCAAGTGCCGTGCGCTTAGCGCACCAGCATGTCGAGCTTGTCCTTGACGTCCTTGTACTGCTCGGCTTCCGGCAAGGCCGCTTTCGTCTTGGTGATCGAAGGCCAGTTACGCGCCAGATCGACGTTGATCTTGATGAAGGCTTGCTGGTCGCCCGGCACGTCTTCTTCCGCGAAAATCGCATTCACCGGGCACTCTGCCACGCAGACGGCGCAGTCAATACATTCGTCCGGATCGATCGCCAGGAAGTTCGGGCCTTCCCTGAAACAATCTACCGGGCAGACATCAACGCAGTCGGTATAGCGACAGGCGATGCAGGATTCGGTGACAACGTGGGTCATAACAGTCCTATCAATTTGGGGGGAGGTGCTGTAGCGCCTGCAGGAACCTCGGCGGCGCATACTAAAGCAAAGCATTGTATTTTAAGGCAATTCGCTATTTCTCACAAATCCCGCTTATATACAATACATATAAGCAAATTCATTTTTTGACAGTGCCGTTGCCGCGCAACGCGTGCAATTCAGCGACTATCCGGGACGTTGCCATGTAGAACGCGGCAAGAAAGCGACAGTCGCCGCCTGCGGCAGGGCGCCGGGCAGGCGGCGCAGGGGCTTGCCGTGTGGTGTTTTTGTTTTACCCACATCAAGATCGGTAAAAATAAGTGCCAGAACAATCAGGCGCTGGCGCGTATTTGCGTCAGCAACTGTTGCCAGCGTGCATTTTCAGCACTGCCATCCTCGGCAAAGGTGATGCTGCGGCGCGCGGTGGGTGCCTCGACGGTGATCTGCCAATGGGGGATATCGGCGCCAAGCTGTTCGCCCCTGCTCGGCGGGTGCGTGAAAAAACCGCTGCTGGCCAGTGCCGCTTCCAGTCCGGGGCCGGCCGGGTGAGCTTGCGTATCGATGTCGTACTGTTCGCTCAGGCCGGCAAAGCCGCCGCTGCTGCGGGCTGAAATTTTCATGCTGCTCCTTCTTGACGATGGTGGTGAGGACGGTGGTGGGGACGTGATACGCCATGCCAACGCCTGAGGCGGACTGCTGGCTGGTCTGCGGCATAAGGCGCTTAGCGTGGGGCGTAACTGCGGCACCAGGCCGCCAGCGCTTCGCGCTCCACTTCCAGCAATTGATCCGATTCGCTGTATTCGGCATGGTTCATGGTACCGCAGCAGGCGCGCCTGTCTTGTACGGCACCCTCGTCATCGACTGTATCTGCGACAAAGCGCATTTGCCCATCCTCCGCCATGGCTGAGGCCTTGAGTACTTCGCGCACGGTAAAGCTGTTGCGGATGAAAACGAGGTAGGCGTCGTTGCCGTCGGCCTCGGCGATCGTCAGCATGTGGCCGGCCACGTCGGCATACGTGGCCGCATGGTCGGGCGACGCCAGCAGCGCGCGCAAGACCAGGCGGCGCATGTAGTCGCCGCAGCGGTGCAGCACGGCCGCGTCATCTTCCAGCTGGGGCTGGCGTTCGTGGGCAAAGATGTCGGCCAGGATGTCGTAGATGGCGCCTGTGAACACTTGCGAGATGGCATGTACTTCCGTGCCTGCCTCCGATAATTTGATGTCGTTGTCGGCGTTGCGCAAACCGTTCGGCCGACCCAGCGCCAGGCCGAACTGTTCCGCCAGGTCGGCCAGGAAGGTTTTGTCGTGCAGGTCGGATTTCGTTTGGACGATCACCGCTTCGACCTGATCCAGCTGCGACAGGGCCAGGAAGATGGCCGTCAGGTCGCCGAACGATTCGTGCAATCCGCCCGTCTGCGGTGGATTATTGTTGAGCAGCCAATTGGGCTTGAGGCCATCGAGAATGGCGTGCCCTGTTTCATGCGAGACGATGTCGAGCGAACGGCAGGTGTAGACGCGCTCGGTAGCGCCGCTGGGAATGAAGTCACCGAACTTGAGGGCCTTGTCGCTGCGGCTGTAATAGGCATTCATGACATTGGGCAAGCCGTGCGGGAACACGCGCAGCGGGGCCGTGTTGCTGGCGCTATTCCATTGCCAGGGCAGGGGCGGCGCCGTGTCGTTGCTGGCCAGCGCGCGCTGGTACATGGTCAGCGTCATGCGCACGATGGCAAAGGTATGCACGGCATCGAACTGGTCGGTGTTGGGCGAGACGATGAAGTCGCCAAAAGCGTTCGGGCTGACCTGGGCGATGCCCGGCTCGCCAAAAGTGATGCGCGCGTCGCGCGGGCCTTGCAGGGTCAGGCCGGGCAGGAAGGCCTTGCGCATGCCCAGTTCGCTCACGGACGGGTCTTGCTTCCAGATCAGCACGCGCGAACCGACGGGCACGGCGGCCAGGTAGCGGACCGTTGCCTCTGTCAAACGTGGCTGGCCCGGTTGCAGGGTCAGTTGCGCACTCTTGCGGTGCAGGCGATATGGCGCCGAAGGGGTAGGGACATAGCCGACGGGCAGAGACACGCATTTGCTCAGCACGGCTTCGACCGGCACGATGACTTTCTGGTCCATGGTAGCTCTCCAAGATACGCGCAACTGGAACTGCGATAGTCGGCCCGCTTGGCTGGTTTCGGTTTGATTCGGCGCAAGTGCGGCGCAAGAAACAGCGGTTTTTTCCGTGTGCCGGCGTTCCCCATGGCTGCGGCTGTCGCGTGGCGGCTGGTATGATGCTGGCCGTATTACACCGTTTTTATAATAAAAGGATCGTTTGATGGCGGATATAAATATAGTTCAGCAACATAAGCTGACAGCAGTAAAGGCGCGCGAAGCGGCGCAGCAAGTGGCCGACAAGCTGGCCCAGGAATATGACCTGGCGTGCGCCTGGGATGGCGATGTGCTGCGCTTCGAGCGCAGCGGCGTCGATGGTTCGCTGACCCTGGAAAAAGAGCAGGCGCAACTGCAAATCAAGCTGGGCTTCATGCTCAGCGCCTTCGCTTCCACCATCGAAGGCAAGATTGCCGAGAAGATGCGCAAGGTGTTTACCGAGCCAGCTTGAGTGCCTTGCACCCGCTGGTATGACGCTTCTTTGGTGCCAGGGATGGCGCGGCGGCGGGAGGGCGAAAAGATGCAGCAAACAGGCGTCCTTTCGCCGCTCTACCCCCTTTTTCTGTGTTGGACCGTGCGCTGGCGAACATTGCTAGCACATTTCTATTTGGAAAGCCATTGGACTTTGGTGGCTTTTTGCGTTATACTTGGTACATATTTACAACAGCTACCCCGCGTTTCACCCTCTGCTTCGCAGTACTCCCACTCGCTGAGTGGTGAATAATTCTTCGGGTTTTACACCCGCATCCAGTTAAAAGTAGCTTGGTCGATTTTTTCGGTCAAATACATTTGGTGCCATGTATTTGCATGGCGCTAGCGTTGTTAAAAGTCCTGAACCACAGCCTCTTTTAGCACGCACACGGCACCCCGGCATCGGCTTTGGCCATCGGCTGGTCACACGCGTGTCACCCCCTGTTTCCTGTCGCTCCCGTGCGCTCTTGCGCCGTGGCGTAGCCGACGCAACAGGGTTTGCTGATTCCCGCCGCAAGCTAGCAGCTTGCTGGGTTTCATTCCATTCGTCAAATCGAGGGAGAACCACATCGTGGCAAAACAAATTATTATCGACCAGGTGTTCAAAGTGTTCGGCGACAAGCCAGAAGAAGCACTTGAACTCGTCCGCCAGGGCGTACACAAGCAGGAAATCCTGGCCAAGACCGACTGCACCATCGGCGTTTTCGACGCCACTTTTACTATTGAAGCAGGCGAGATCTTCGTCATCATGGGCCTGTCCGGTTCGGGCAAGTCGACCCTGGTGCGCATGCTGAACCGATTGATCGAGCCAACCGCTGGCCGCATCCTGATCGATGGCAACGACATCAATACCTTGCCGGACGCCCAACTGCGGGCCCTGCGCCGCAAGGACATCAGCATGGTGTTCCAGTCGTTCGCGCTGCTGCCGCAAATTACCGTGCTCGACAACACTGCCTTCGGCATGGAACTGGCCGGCATGCCCAAGGCTGAGCGCCATGCGCTGGCCCAGCAAGCGCTGGAGCAAGTGGGCCTGGACGGCTATGGCGCCAGCTATCCCGACGAATTGTCGGGCGGCATGCAACAGCGCGTGGGCCTGGCCCGTGCGCTGGCCTGCGATCCCTCGATTTTGCTGATGGATGAAGCATTTTCCGCGCTCGACCCGATTATCCGTACGGAAATGCAATCGGAACTGCTGCGTTTGCAGCAAATCAAGCGCCGCACCATCGTCTTCATTTCGCATGACCTCGACGAAGCCATGCGCATCGGCGACCGCGTTGCCATCATGAAAGACGGCCACGTGGTGCAAGTGGGCACGCCGGAAGAAATCCTGCGCAAACCTGCCAACGATTACGTGCGCAACTTCGTGCGCGGCGTCGATGCAGCGGCCGTCTTCAAGGCCAGCGATATCGCTCGCAAGAGCCAGATCGTGGTGTCCGAGTCGCCGAGCCGCGGTTCGCGCGCCGCGTTGTCGATGCTGGAAGAGCAGGATCGCGCCTTTGCGTATGTCGTCAATCCGCAGCGCAAATTCCTCGGCGTCGTTTCGGCCGACTCCTTGCGCAATGCGCTCGACGGCCATGTCGGCCCGCTGGGCCTGGCGCATGCCTATCTGCCCGACGTGCAGACCATCAACGCAGACGAGCCAGTTGCCGGCCTGTTCGGCCAGGTGGCGCAACTGCCTTACGCCGTCCCTGTGGTGGCCAATGATGGCAGCTTCCGCGGCGCCATCAGCAAGACGACCTTGCTGAAGTTCCTCGACCGCGATACGCCAGCCATTGCCGAGCCACAACAACAGAAAGGACAAGCATGAATCCAAGCACCGTTTCCACAGTAGAACCTGTTGTTGAACAGGCCGCTCAAATCAATCCCTGGGCGCTGACGCCGCCCACCGACGCCAGCACCGCGTGGCTCGACGCCGCCGTGCCTGCCGTGCAGCCGGAACATGCGAGCGGCTTTCACCTGACGCAGATTTTCGACGGTTCGCTGCCGCTGGAAAGCTGGATCAACCAGGGCCTGGGCTGGGTCGTTGCGCATTTCCGCCCCTTCTTCCAGGCCGTGCGCGCGCCGATCGACAGTGTGCTGTCCGGCGTGGAAGGCGTGCTGCTGGCGGCACCGTCGCTGACGGTGATCGCCATCATCGGCTTGCTGGCGTGGCAATTTACCAGCCGCACCCTGGCCATCGGCACCGTGCTGGCGCTGCTGCTGGTGTCGATGCTGGGCATCTGGCCGGAAGCCATGACCACCCTGTCGCTGGTATTGACATCGCTGGCCTTCTGTCTGGCCATCGGTTTGCCGCTGGGTATTTTCCTTGCCAGCAGCGACCGCGCGCAGAATATCCTGCGCCCCTTGCTTGACGCCATGCAGACGACGCCTGCCTTCGTCTATCTGGTGCCGGTGGTGATGCTGTTTGGTATCGGTAATGCGCCGGGCGTGATCGTGACGATCATCTTTGCCCTGCCACCGCTGGTGCGCCTGACCAACCTCGGTATCCGCCAGGTGCGTCCCGACCTGATCGAAGCGGCCCGTGCCTATGGTGCCTCGCCGTGGCAGTTGCTGACCCGCGTGCAATTCCCGCTGGCCATGCCGTCCATCATGGCTGGTATTAACCAGTCGCTGATGCTGTCGCTGTCGATGGTCGTGATCGCCTCGATGATCGCCGTCGGTGGCCTGGGCCAGATGGTATTGCGCGGCATCGGCCGCCTGGATATGGGTCTGGCAACAGTGGGTGGTCTGGGCATTGTGCTGCTGGCCATCACCCTGGACCGCTTGACGCAAGCGATGGGCCAGCCACGCCGTGGCGTGCGCCATTGGTACCAGACGGGTCCTACCGGTTTCGTGCTGCGCCTGGTGCGCGGTAACACGGAAAAAAATAATGTTGAACAGCAAGCAACGCTGGCCAACGCACAATAAAGGATACACATGCATCAAATTGACAATTTTAAAGTGACGCAAAAATCGCAACGCAAGTTCAAGCTGTTTTCAGCCCTGGCCATCGCGGCCCTGGCCCTGACCACCAGCCTGGCCATGGCACAGGCGCCGGCCGCCCCGGCCGATGCGCTGCCCGGCAAGGGCGTCAGGGTGCAAGCCTTGCAAAGCTCGATCGCGGAAGAAACCTTCCAGACCATGCTGGTCGACAAGGCCCTGGAAAAGCTCGGCTATGACGTGCAGCCGATCAAGGAAGTGGAATATCCGACCGCGCATATCGCCGTCGCCAACGGCGACGCCACCTTCATGGCCGTGCACTGGGACCCGATGCACAAGGATTTCTATAACAATGCGGGCGGCGATGCCAAGTTGCTGCGCACGGGCCAGTATGCCGGTCCTGCCGCGCAAGGTTATTTGATCGATAAAGCGACTGCCGAGAAGTACAACATCACGAATATCGACCAGTTGCGCGATCCTACCCTGGCCAAGCTGTTCGACCATGATGGCGATGGCAAGGCCGACTTGACCGGTTGCAACCCCGGTTGGGGCTGCGAAGCGCTGATCGAACACCACATGGATGCGTACAAATTGCGCGAGACGGTGACGCACGTGCAGGGCAGTTATGCGGCCCTGATTGCCGATACCCTGGGCCGCTACAAGCGTGGCGAACCCATCCTGTACTACACGTGGACGCCGTACTGGGTCAGTGGCGTGCTGGTGCCGGGCAAGGACGTGGTCTGGCTGAAAGTGCCATTCTCGGCCAATCCGGACAAGGTAAATACCCGTCTCGACGATGGCAGCGATTACGGCTTTGCCGTCAACACGGCGCGCATCGTGGCCAACCGGGCCTGGGCGGAGAAAAACCCGGCTGCGGCCAAGCTGTTCGAAGTGATGCAATTGCCGGTGGCGGACATTAATGCGCAGAACGAGCGCATGCGTCGCGGCGAAAACACGCAGGCCGATATCGCCCGCCATACGGCCGGCTGGATCAAGTATCACCAGCAAAAATTTGACGGCTGGATCGCGCAAGCGCTGGCGGCGGCAAAAAAGTAAGTTTGCGGCGGCTACCGGCGTAAAAAAAAGTGGCTACCATTGCGGTAGCCACTTTTGCGTTAACGCGCTGTTTTGGTGGTTTTTCGTGAGTTTTTAGGCGTTTTCGGCCAGTTTCAGGTGCAAAATGGGGAAGGGCTTGCCGAACGGGTCGAGTTCGGAACGGCTTTCCACGATAAAGCCCAGGTGACGGTAAAAGCCATGGCCTTGCGCGTTGTGCTCGTTGACATCGACGGCCGTGGCTTCCAGGCTGGCAATGGCGTACTGGACCAGCGTGCGGCCGGCGCCGCTGCCGCGCTGTTCCGGGTGCACGAACAGCATCTCGATCTTGGCGTGCTCGACGCACAGGAAGGCATAGGCGCTGCCACCGGCATCGCGCAGCACGCGCAGCAGGCCTTCGGCTGTCACTCTTGCCAGCTCATCGCGCACGAAGGGCGTCAGGAAGGCGATATCGCTGTCGGCGAGGAAATCGTGGGTGGCGCGGACTGATTGTTGCCAGACATCGAACAAACGGGGCAGGTCGGCGGCGTGCGCCAGGGAAGTTGGTGATGGTGTCATACGTAAATAATAACATTGCCCCGGCGCCTGCCGGGGCAGCGAAGAATCAATCCTTCAAGTCTTCGATCAGGTCGATGTACTGCTGTTGCGCCTCTTCTTTCGAGGTGCCGGCCAGGGCCGCCCAGGCGTCGAACTTGGCGCGGTTGACGAAATCGGTCATGCCGGGACGCTCGCCCGTGGCATCGCCGCTCGACGCTTGCTTGAACAAGGCGTAGATTTTCAACAAGGTCATATTGTCCGGACGCTCGGACAGGGTCTTGGAATCGAGCTGCGCTTGTTCGAATTGCTCTTGTAAACTCATGATGGCTCCTGTGTGCTGATGGAATCGCTGGAAAAGTGCGGCAGGCCTGGCGGAGTGGCCACCGTGCGTGCTGCAGTACCTGACATCATAGTGAAAAAAGGGCGCCGCGCATTAGAGGGGAACTTCAAAAAAAAAGCGCCGCCGCTGAGTGAACAGGGGCGGCGCCAGGCGCAAGCGCTTGAGCGCTGCGCAAGCTGTTCTTAGACGCCCAGCAGTTCGACGTCGAAAATCAGGGTGGCGTTCGGTGGAATCACGCCGCCGGCGCCGCGTGCGCCATAGCCCAGTGCTGCCGGGATGATCAACTGGCGCTTGCCGCCCACTTTCATGCCTTGCACGCCTTCGTCCCAACCCTGAATGACGCGGCCGGCGCCCAGCGGGAATTCGAATGGGTCGTTGCGGTCCTTGCTAGAATCAAATTTCGAACCGGCGCTGCCGTCGTCGTTTTGCAGCCAGCCCGTGTAATGCACGACAACATTGTTGCCGGCTTGCGCTTCAGCGCCTTCGCCAACGACGGTATCGATGTATTGCAGGCCGGAAGCAGTAGTGGTGGTGGTCATGATAATCCTTGTGTAGGCGATGAAAGCTTCAGATTGTAGAGCAATGAGTTGCAAAGCGCCATTCCAGCCGGGCGCAGGCAAAAAGGGGAAGTGACGGCGAAGTGTGGCGGCCGCTTGCATTTAAGGGGGGATTTCACACAATAAATACAGTGTTCCACGTAAAATGCCTGTTTTGCATTTAACAGTGATTTTTTCCATGTTCCGCAGTCTACGCCGCCTTGTTTTTTCCTCGCTGTGCCTGGTTTCCGCAATGTCTACGGCGCAAGCCGAAGTGGTGGTGGTGCTCAATTCCCGTGATGCTACGGTGCAACTGCTGGATCAGAAAACCTACGCTCCCCTGTCCACCTTTGCTGTTGGCAAGGAACCGCATCACCTGATGGAAACGCCGGACGGCAAGTCGCTGATCGTTGCCAGTTCTGTCGGCAACGAGCTGATTTTCCTCGACCCCGTCTCGGGCCAGATCCAGCGCCGCATCAGCAACATCCTCGACCCTTATCAGATCGGCTTTTCGCCGGACCAGAAGTGGTTCATCTCGAACTCGCTGCGCCTGGACCGCATCGACCTGTATCGCTACGACGGCAAGAACCTGACCCTGGCCAAGCGCATTGCGCTGCCGAAGCTGCCCAGCCACATGGCGTTCACGGCCGACAGCAGCATGGCCTTCATCACGCAGCAGGGCAGCAACCAGGTCAGCGCCATCGACCTGGCTACGCAAACGGTGAAATGGACGATGCCTGTGGGCCCCGCGCCAGCCGGCATCACCATGACGCCCGATGGCAAGCATTTGCTGGTGGGCATCATGGGCAGCGATTACGTGGAAGTGATCGACTGGCGCACGCAAAAGACCATCAAGCGCATCAAGGCGGGGGCCGGCACGCATAATTTCCGCGCGCTCGGTGACAATCGCATGACGTTTGTCTCGAACCGCGTGTCGAACACGATTAATATCATCGACCAGCAAACCCTGGAAAACGTGGGCACCATCAATGTGCCGGGCGGCCCGGACTGCATGGAAATCACGCCCGATGGCAAGACCATGTGGGTGACCCTGCGCTGGATCAAGAAAGTGGCCGTGATCGACCTGACGACGCGCAAGGTCATCAAGACGATACCGGTGGGCCGCTCGCCCCATGGCGTGTATTTCGCCACTCATTCGCCGCGCATGTGATGATGCAGCGTCTTATTCTGACTGGCGGCCTGCCCGCCGTGCTGCTGTGCACCAGCGCCATGCTGCCGCCCGCCCATGCGGGCACGCCTGTTGTCGCAGCGGTATCTTCAGCGCCGGCCGCCTGCAAGGGCACCATCTATATGACGTTCGACACGGGCAGCCAGTCGCAAGCGCAACTGATCGCCGACGTGCTGAACAAACGTCATGTGAAGGCAACTTTCTTCCTGGCCAATGAAAAGACCACGCGCGGCGACTATTCGCTCGACCCGTCGTGGGCGCCATACTGGAAAGCCAGGGTCGCCGAAGGCCATGCGTTCGGCACGCATACGTTTGACCACGTGTACTGGAAGAAGGATCTGGCCAACGGCTTGATCCAGGTCAAGCCCCAGTTCAGCAAGGAGGGCGGCAAGCTGGCGTCCTTCACCGACAAGCAGTTCTGCGAGCAATTGCGCCGCGTCGATACACGCTTCCAGGAGTTGACCGGGCACAAGCTCGATCCGTTCTGGCGCGCGCCGGGCGGCTACACCTCGCCGCGCACCCTGGCCGCTGGCAGCGCCTGCGGCTACCAGCATGCGGGCTGGGCGCCGGCCGGCTACTCGGGCGATGAGCTGCCCAGCGATAGGTATCCGAATGCCATGCTACTGAAAAAAGCCCTGGCGAACTTGCGCAGTGGCGACATTTTTATTGCCCACATGGGCATCTGGTCGCGCAAGGACGCGTGGGCGCCCGCCAACCTGGATGCCTTGATTTCCGGCTTGCAAGACAAGGGTTTTTGCTTTGCCACGCTGCGCGAGCATCCTGCCTATGCGCAAAAGAAGGGCCAGCCATGATCGCCGCCGACCTCAGCGCCATCGTGCAACTGGCCATCGATGCCGTGGTCGACGCCTTTGGCGTGGCGCAAGGCTGGCTGTTCCAGACTGTGGTGAATCCCCTCGTGTATCACCTTGGCTTTGGCGAATTCACGGAAGAAGCGTTCGAGGGCACGGAGTGGCTGCTGATCGGCCTGTGCGAACTGGTGCTGCTGTTTCTCGTGCTGCGCCCGCTCGAAGCCTTGATTCCCGCGCAAAAGATCAGCGACCCGCGTGCCCGCTGGAACGACTTTATTTACACGGTGCTGCATCGCATCGGCCTGTTTTCCGTGCTGGTCTTCTTCACGCTCGATCCGCTGATGGATGCCTTGGCGGGTGCTTTGCGTTTCGATAATATCCATCCCCTGAACCTGGAGTCGCTATTGCCCGGCATCAGTCCCTTGCTCAGTTTTATCATTTATTTCGTGATACTGGACTTCGTCGATTATTGCTACCATCGGGCTTCGCACCATGTCGGCTGGTGGTGGGGCTTGCACAGCCTGCATCACAGCCAGCAAAACATGAATTTGTGGAGCGATGACCGCAACCACCTGCTCGATGACTTCCTGCGCGACGTGGTGATGGCCCTGGTGGCGCTCGGTATTGGCGTGCCGCCAGGACAATATGTGTTGCTGGTATCGATTTCGCGCATCTTGCAAAGCTTGCAGCATGCGAATGTGAGGATACACTTCGGCCGCATCGGCGAGCGGCTGTTGATCTCGCCGCGTTTCCACCGCACGCATCATGCCATCGGCGTGGGGCACGAGTCGAAGGGCAAGGGCAGCATGGGCGGTTGCAACTTCGGCGTGGTCTTGCCGATTTGGGATATGCTGCTGGGCACCGCGAATTTCTCGGCCGGCTATGCGCGCACGGGCGTGCGCGACCAGCTGGCCCGCATCGACAGCCAGGGCGCGGGCCGGCCGGGACGCAACTATGGTCGCGGCTTCTGGCAACAGCAATGGCTGGGCCTGCGCCGCATGGTGGAATTTGCAAGAATCAAACGAAAAGGACGTCGCTGATGCGTAATGTGTTGAATTCGTATGGCCGTGCCTTCCTGTCACAGTTGCACGGCAAGATACTGCTGCTGAGCATCGCGCCATTCATCCTGTCGCTGATCTTGTGGGGCGCGCTGCTGTATGTGGGCTTGCAGCCGCTGATCGACAGCTTGCATGCCTTGTTTACCGAATACGATTTCTTCCACACCAGCGGGCAGGTGCTTGCCACCTTCGGCCTGGGCGTGCTGAAAACCGTGATCGTGCCCCTGATCGCCATGTTCATGCTGCTGCCGCTGATGATACTCACGGCGCTGATCTTCATGGGCCTGTTCGCCATGCCGGCCATCGGCCGCCATATAGGCGGGCGGCACTTTCCGCAGCTGGAAAAGCAGCACGGCGGCAGCTTGCTGGGTAGCGTCGGCACCTCGCTGGCCACGTTTTTGCTGTTCATCGTCGTGTGGGTGC
>NZ_LT607658.1:111523-254649 GCF_900095265.1 Janthinobacterium sp. UMAB-56
CGCGTTTCCGCCCGCCGCACTGGTGGGGCAAGCCGTGCTGTGGGGCTGGCTGACTTACCGCGTGATGGCATATGACGCCATGGCCGATTACGCCAGCGTGGAAGAGCGCCACGCCATCATGCGCACGCAGCGCTGGCCGCTGCTGGCCATCGGCATGGTTTCCGGCGCAGCCGGCGCCGTGCCGGGCATGCTGTGGATGGGCGGCGTGATGTCGGTGGTGTTCTTCCCCTTCCTGGCGGCGTTTGCCATCTGGCTATATGTACTGATCTTTATCTTCACGGGTCTGTGGTTCCAGTATTACTGCCTGGAAGCACTATCGCGTTTGCGGGGCGTACGCGGCATGACCGACGTGGCGCCGGCGGACGCCTGACCTGCATTAATTCTGACCTTTAATCGAATCGAACGAGGAAGTTCCATGGCTATCGGATTGATCATCATCGGCGACGAAATCCTGTCGGGCAAGCGCACGGACCAGCATTTCCCGAAAGTAGTGAGCATGCTCAAAGCACGCGGCTTGCAGCTGAGCTGGGCGGAATACGTGGGCGACGAGCCTGCCCGCCTGGTCGCCTTGCTCAAGCGCAGCTTTGCCAGCGGCGACATCGTTTTCAGCTTTGGCGGCATCGGCGCCACGCCGGACGATCATACGCGCCAGGCGGCGGCCGATGCGCTTGGTTTGCCACTGGTGCTGCATCCGCAGGGCAAGCTCAATATCGAGCAGCGCATCACGGAAATGGGCGCAGAGGCGGGCGTGCCGGCGGACTTGAACACGCCGGAAAACCTGCATCGCCTGAAAATGGCGGAATTTGTCGAAGGCGCCGCGCTGATTCCGAATCCGTACAACAAGATTGCCGGCTTTGCCGTGCGCGAACATTATTTCGTGCCGGGCTTTCCCGTCATGTCGTGGCCCATGATCGAATGGGTGCTCGACACGCATTACAGCCACTTGTTCAACCAGGTGCCGCACGCAGAACATGCCTTGCTCGTGTATGAAACGGCAGAATCGTTGCTGACGCCGCTGATGGTGCGCCTGGAAGCGGCGTATCCCTTGATCAAGGTGTTCAGCCTGCCCAGTGTGGGCGATGCGCAGACGCGCCGGCATATCGAACTGGGCGTCAAGGGCGAACCGGCGCAAGCGGCGGCCGCCTTCGCGGACATGTGCGCCGCGCTCGATGCCCTGCATGCGGAATACGCCACCCTCTGACAGCTTGCCAGCCCGGCGCCGGCGGTTTTTCGCCGGTGTCCGGCCTGCCTTGCATCTATGTACGCTAGCGTACGTTCCCAGGCGTTGTTTTTTTGCGAAAATCTTCAATGAAGCAAGGTTTTTGTGCGCGCTCGTCGGTCGTTTTCATGCCGATGTGGTGGAATGGTGAACAGGAAGCTGGCGTGTCTAAAGCGGGGTTGCCTGCCTGTGCAGCAGTGTGTTTTTTTGATTCACCGGTATGGACATCATGTTAAGCAAGTTTTGTTGTGACCGGCTCTGGCTGGCCCTCGTCTTATCCTGTGCGGAGCGGTATCGCTACCGTATTTTCCGCGCCGTCCAAACCCAACCTTACCCTAGCATCCCATGAACGACACAGGCGTTAATCTGGCCGCGCAAGAGCGGCCCCCTTCTGATCCAGCCGCCGAGGCGCCGCCCCCGGCGAGTCCGCCGAAGAAGCGCCGTTCGCGCATCTGGCCGATCTTCGCCATCATTGTGCTGGCGCTGATCGCCGGCGTGGCGTGGTTCGTCATGCGCGAAGTGCGCACCTCGGCCCTGCAGGCCGAGTTTTTCACGCGCCTGGACCGCCAGCTGGCGTTCAAGGTCGAGCCTGGCCCCGCACCGGCAGGCGCCATCCGCTATCCGCAGCACGGGCCCTACGACGAGCGGCTCGGCTATGCCAGCCTGCCAGATTTTATTACCAAGCTGAACGCGCGCGACTATGCCGTCACGGCGCAGGCGCGCATGTCGCCGAAGATGGTGCAACTGGTCGACCGGGGCATCTTTGCCACCTATCACGAGAAAAACCGCGCGGGACTGAGCATTCTCGATTGCCGCGCCGCGCCCCTGTTCGCTGCCAGCTATCCCGAGCGCATGTTCGACGGCTTTGCCGAAGCGCCACCCGCGCTGGTACAAAGCCTGCTGTTCATCGAAAACCGTGAATTGCTCGACCCGGGCACGCCCGCGCGCAATCCCGCCGTGGAATGGGACCGCCTGAGCAAGGCCATCCTCGACAAGGCGCTGAACCTGTTCGGCGGCCACCGCGGCGGCGGCGGCAGCACCCTGGCCACGCAGATCGAGAAATACCGCCATTCGGAAGACGGGCTTACCAGTTCCATGCAGGACAAGCTGCTGCAGATGATCTCGGCCAGCCTGCGTTCGTACCAGGATGGCGAGAACACCATGGCAGCGCGGCGCAAGATCGTCGTCAATTACCTCAATACCGTGCCGTTGTCGGCAAAAAGCGGCTTTGGCGAAGTCAACGGCATCGGCGACGGCATGTGGGTCTGGTATGGCCGTCCGTTTGCCGAAGTGAAGACTTTGCTCAAGGGTAATATGGACCAGCCGGGCAGTGCGCTGGCCTACAAGCAGGCGCTGAGCCTGTTGATCGCGCAGCGCCGTCCCTCGCATTACCTGGTGGCCGGCGGCGCTGACCTGGAAGAATTGACCAACAGCCATCTGCGTCTGCTGGCGCAGGCGGGCGTGATTTCGCCGCAGCTGCGCAATGCGGCCATCGCCGAGAAGCTGCGCCCGTCGACGGCCTCGGGCGTACAATCGGAAGCGTCGACCTCGTTCGTCACGCGCAAGGCCTCGAATGCCGTGCGCAACCACCTGGCCAGCATGCTCGGCGATCCGCGCCTGTACAACCTCGACCGCCTGGACCTGAAAGTGGTCAGCACGCTCGATGCGCAGGCGCAAAACGCCGTCACCAAGGTCTTGCGCGAGTTGCGTGACCCGGAGGTGGCGAAAGCGGCCGGCCTGACGGGCAAGGGCATGCTGGGCAATGGCGACCCTGCCAACGTGGTCTACAGTTTTACTTTGCTGCAAAAAGGCGAGCAAGCCAACTTGCTGCGCGTGCAAACGGATAACTACGATCAGCCGCTCGATATCAACGAAGGCGCCAAGCTGGACCTGGGTTCCACGGCCAAGCTGCGCACCCTGGTCACCTACCTGGACATCATCGACCAGTTGCACCAGCGCTACAGCGGCATGGGCGCGGCCGAGCTGGGCAAGATCACCGTCGATCCCAAGGACTTGCTGTCGCAGTGGGCGATTGCCTACTTGAAACCATTGCCTGCCGGCGAGGCGCGCAACTTGCCGGCCATGCTGGCCGCCGCCATGGAGCGCAAGTATTCGGGCAACCCCGCTGAAGGTTTCTTCACGGGCGGCGGCTTGCACCATTTCGGCAACTTTTCCAGGCTTGACGACAGCCGCATCATGACGGTGCAGCAGGCGCTGCGCCAGTCGACCAACTTGGTATTCGTGCGCCTGATGCGCGACGTGGCCCGTTACTACATGTTTTCGCGCCCCGATTCCTCGGCCTCGCTGCTGGCCGACGCGGACGATCCGCGCCGGGCCCAATACCTGAGCCGTTTTGCCGACAAGGAAGGGCGCGAATTCCTGCACCGCTTCTATCAGAAGTATCGCGGCAAGAGCGTCGACGAGCAGGAAAAGATCTTGCTGGCCAGCATACGCCCGACCCCAGTGCGCCTGGCCAATATCTTCCGCACCGTCAATCCCAAGGGCACGGTGGCGGAATTCGGCGATTTCCTTAACGCCAACCTGCCGTCGCAAAATGAAGTGCCGTCCGAGCGCGTCGCCAGGATGTACCAGCAGTATGCGATGGAAAACTGGTCGCTGGCCGACCGCGGTTATCTGGCCAATGTGCATCCGCTGGAACTGTGGATGGTGGCGTATCTGCGCCAGCACGAAGGTTCCACCCTGTCGCAGATGGTGGCGGCCAGCGAAAAGGAACGCCAGGAAGTCTACAAATGGCTGTTCAATACGCACCGCAAGCATGCGCAGGATCGGCGCATCGCCAATTTGCTGGAGGTGGAAGGCTTTTTGGAAATCCACCGCCAGTGGAAGAAGATGGGCTATCCGTTTGATTCGCTGGTGCCGTCCTACGCGACCACCCTGGGCGCCTCGGCCGACCGTCCTGCCGCGCTGGCCGAGTTGATGGGCATCATCATCAACGATGGCGTGCGCAAGCCCAGCGTGCGTATCGATTCCATGCATTTCGCCGCCAATACGCCGTACGACACCATGGTCAAGCGGGGCAGCAAGGTGGAGGCGGAGCAAGTGCTGTCGCCGGACGTGGCCAAGGCCGTCGCCAAGGCCATCCGCGAAGTGGTGTCTGACGGTACTGCCAAGCGGGCCAAGACGGCGTTTGTCGGCGCCGACGGCGTGCCGATTCCCATGGGCGGCAAGACGGGCACGGGCGACCAGCGCTTCGACGTGTATGGCGCCGGCGGCCGCCTGATCGAGTCGCGCTATGTGAACCGTTCGGCCACGTTCGTCTTCAATATCGGCGAGCGCTTCTACGGCAGCATGACGGCGTATGTGCGCGGGCCGGAATCGAAAAACTACGATTTCACCAGCGCCTTGCCCGTGCAATTGCTGGTGTCGCTGGCGCCAAGCCTGATGCCGCTGATCGAGCCGCCCGCGCCGGCCGAGGGCGTGGCCAAGCAGTGCACGAATTAAGGTATTGTTGCAGCTGAAAGCCGGCCTTCACGGGCCGGTTTTTTTTTGAGGGAGTGCAATTGGACAAAACGCAGCAGATTTTTCAGCAATATCACCGCTTTGACGATGGCGCGCTCGTGTCCATCGAGCAGCAGTATCAGCCCGGGGGCGTGCAAGCCGTGCGCATCGTCTTGTATGCAAGAAATCATGCGCTGGATGGCAATGTCTGGCGCCAGGTCGCCATCACGGTGGGCGCGGTGCGCGAAGTGCTGCTCAGGACGCCGGGCAACTTCATCAACCGCATCTGCTGCGGCGTGAAGTTGCTGCGTTTCGGCGACGACTGGTGCGTCGATGTCGACGGCACCTACACGCACGACGATCCCGCGACACTGGACGAAGTGCGCCGCGATGGCGATTGCTACGTCATCGGCGGCACGGTCGAGGCAATCGAACTCGATTAGCCGGCAAACACGGCCGTTTTATCTTCCAGGCGCGCGTGATACGCGGCAATGGCGGGAGTCTCGGGACGCTGCATGGGCGCCATCAGCCAGCGCTTGACGGACAGGCCCAGCACGATATCGGCCAGGGTGAACGCTGCGCCGCAGACGTAGGCGCCCGTGTGCTGCAGCTGCTGCTCCAGGATATCCATCATCTTGTTCCAGCCGGCAATGCCGGCCGCCAGTTGCGCCGCATCCTGGTGTGCCGGGCTGTGGCGCACCAGTGACATGAAGGCGTAGCGCCAGCTGTTGTTGAGGTCGCCCATTTGCCAATCCATCCATTTTTCCACCTCCGCGCGGGCGCGGGGATAGCCTGGCAGCAAGTCTTCACGGCCGGCCTGGGCGCACAGGTAGCGGCAGATCGTGTTCGATTCCCATAGCACCAGCTCGCCGTCAACCAGCACGGGCACCATGGCGTTCGGGTTCAAGGCCAGGAAGGCGGGGTCGTCGGTACTGCGAAAGCCGCTGCCCCAGTCTTCGCGTTCATACGGCAGGTCGAGTTCCTCGCACGTCCACAAGACTTTGCGGACATTGATCGAGGCGGCTTTTCCAAGAATTTTCAGCATGCGGGGCTCCGGGGGCAGGTGATCGATCTGCCACTGTAGCCGAAATGACTATGCCGCGCATGAGAGATGCCTTGCATAGTTGCACTTTTCTTGGCATCGTAGCCACCCATGAAACCTATGCGCCATCACATGTCCAAAATCCTCGCGTTCAGCCGCTTTTCCGTGCGCGATTTTCTCGCCACCGCCGGCCCCACCCTGTTGCTGGTCGGCGCGTTTTGCGCGCTCGCTTACTGGCTGGTCGATCCGGCGCCGCCGCGCCAGGTGAGCCTGTCGACGGGGCAGGACAATAGCGCTTATGAAGAGTTCGGCAAGAAATATGCGGCCACCCTGGCCAAGCACGGCATCAAGGTGACCTTGCAGCCATCGCTGGGCTCGCAGGAAAACCTGCAGCGCTTGAATAGCGGCAAGACCGATATCGCTTTCGTGCAAAGCGGTTCGACGGAACACGCCGATGCCGAGCGGCGGGGCTTGATTTCCCTCGGCAGCCTGTTTACGGAACCCGTCTGGCTGTTCCTGCGCGAAGACAAGGCAGTGACGGAACTGACGCAGCTGAGGGGCATGAAAATCAACCTGGGACCGGAAGGCACGGGCGTGCCCAGCCTGTTCCGGCAGTTGCTGTCCGTGAATGGCGTGGAAGCGAATGAACTGACCGTCAGCGACTTGCAGAACACGCCCGCCACGGTGGAGCTGCTGGAAGGGCGCATCGATGGCCTTGTGTTCAGCTCGGCGCCGGAAGCGCCGCTGATCCAGATGCTGCTGCAAACGCCGGGCATCAAACTGTTTAATTTTTCGCAAGCGGAGGCGTACACGCGGCGCCTGCCTTTCCTCACGCATGTCGTCTTGCCACGCGGTATCGTCGACCTGGGGCGCAATATCCCCGCACAGGATTACCACCTGATCGCGCCGACCGCCACTTTAGTCGCGCGCGAAGACTTGCATCCAGCCCTGGTGGACCTGTTCGTGCAGGCGGCGGCACGCATCCACGGCGGCACGGGCTGGTTCCAGCAGCAGGGGCAATTTCCGTCCGCGCGCTATACGGAAATTCCTGTGGCACCCGAAGCGCTGAAGTTCTACAAGGATGGCGCGCCCGTGCTGCAGCGCTATATGAGTTTCTGGCTGGCCAATTTCTTTGACCGCATGTGGGTACTGGTGGTGGCCTTGGGCGCCCTGATCCTGCCCCTGTCGCGCGTGGTGCCGCCCCTGTACGTGTGGCGCATCCGTTCGCGCGTGTACCGTTGGTACGGCCAGCTGCGCACGGTGGAGCAGGCGCTGGAAGACGTGCCACAAGAGCAGCGCGCGCAAGTGTATGCGGCGCAATTGCAACGGCTGGACCAGATCGAGGAAATGGTCAACCAGATATCGATTCCCCTGTCGTTTGCCGATGGCCTGTATGGCTTGCGCAGCCACATCAATTTCGTGCGCAAGCGCATCCTCACCCTGATGGGTGAACATCCGACGTTCGAAGCGGGCGAGCCGGCCTGAAGCGTCAGTCCACGGCTGGCACGGCATCTGGCTGACGCGTCGCCGTCATGGACAGCTGTTCAGTTGTTCCTGGCTTCAGGCGCCCAGCCACGGCAAGCCCGCCTTGCACCAGCCGCCGATCTGCTTGCGGTGGCCGTCGGCATCCTTGTCGCCTTCGAAGCCTTCGAGGATATCGAAGCAGTGCCTATAACCGTGCTCGGTCGCCAGTTTGGCCGCATGGCGCGACCGCACGCCGGAGCGGCACAGCATTAGCAGCACCTCGTCCTTGCCGGCTTGGGCCGCCAGTTGCTGCATAAAATCGGGATTCGGCGCGCCGCCCGGATACGTGGCCCACTGCACCGCGCCATGCTGGGTATCGGCGATGTCAACCCGGCCCACCCAGTCGCGCTCGGCATTCGTGCGGACATCGATGAGCTTGACGGCGGCATCGCCCTGCAGCAGCGCATACGCTTCCTGCGGCGTGACGGCGCCAGCATACGGCGTACCTTCATTGGCCCGGCTGCGGGCGGTGGTCAGGATGTCGGCGGCGGTAGTCATGGCGTCCTCGATGAAAGTGGAATGGTGTGAATGATTATAGTGCGCCGCCCGCGCCCCGCAAACGGGAAGTCGCAGTGTACGGCGCATGCACCACGGGAAGGCATTTTTCAGAAACGGGCGGAAATTGCACGATAATGGTGCGTTAGTCGTTTTTTGCACTTACATAGTGCATTCTTAATGTGGTGCAAACGCACTTGAAAAGCACGTGCGGGAAAACTTTCACTGGGATGGCCGGGTTTTGATCTAGGTCCTCACATCCGTCCAGAAGCTGGCATGGAATCTGCTATGATCCTTATGAGTTTTGGTGGCACGCAATGTTTGCTTCGCTTCATCAGCCCAGACGCATTAAGGTCGGCTCACCCCACATTCATTTAGGAGATACGCATGGCAATGACAGCCGCAGAAGTCTTGAAGATGGTAGAAGAAAACGAAGTCAAATTCGTTGATTTCCGCTTTGCCGATACCCGTGGTAAAGAGCAGCACGTGACGGTTCCCGTGTCGCACTTCGACATGGACAAATTCGAGTCGGGCCACGCCTTTGACGGTTCTTCGATCGCTGGCTGGAAAGGCATTGAAGCATCCGACATGATCTTGCTGCCAGATCCAAACACGGCCAATATCGACCCGTTCATGGAAGAAACGACCCTGTTCATGCAGTGCGACGTGATCGAACCGTCGGACGGCAAGGGCTACGACCGCGACCCGCGCTCGATCGCGAAACGCGCCGAAGCCTACCTGAAATCGTCGGGCATGGGCGACACCGCCTACTTCGGCCCTGAGCCGGAATTCTTCATCTTCGACAGCGTGCGCTGGAAGATCGACATGTCGGGCTGCTTCGTCAAGATCGGTTCGGACGAAGGTTCGTGGTCGACCGGCAAGGACATCGAAGGCGGCAACAGCGGCCACCGTCCTACCGTCAAGGGCGGCTACTTCCCCGTGCCACCAGTCGACAGCTTCCAGGACATGCGTTCGGAAATGTGTCTGATCCTGGAGTCCTTGGGCATCCCGGTTGAGGTACATCATCACGAAGTGGCCGGCGCCGGCCAGAATGAAATCGGCACCAAGTTCTCGACCCTGGTCGAGCGCGCCGACTGGACGCAAAACCTGAAATACGTGGTGTGGAACGTGGCGCACAGCTATGGCAAGACCGCTACCTTCATGCCGAAACCTATCGTTGGCGACAACGGTTCGGGCATGCACGTGCATCAATCCGTATGGAAAGATGGCAAAAACCTGTTCGCTGGCGACGGCTATGCCGGCCTGTCCGATTTCGCCCTGTACTACATCGGCGGCATCATCAAGCACGCCAAGGCACTGAACGCGATCACCAACCCGGGCACCAACTCGTACAAGCGTCTGGTGCCAGGCTACGAAGCCCCGGTGAAATTGGCGTACTCGGCGAAAAACCGTTCCGCCTCGATCCGTATCCCGCACGTGGCCAATCCAAAAGGCCGCCGCGTGGAAGCGCGCTTCCCGGATCCACTGGCGAACCCGTACCTGTGCTTCGCCGCACTGCTGATGGCCGGCCTGGACGGCGTTGCCAACAAGATCCACCCGGGTGAAGCCGCCTCGAAAGATCTGTACCATCTGCCGCCGGAAGAAGACGCACTGATCCCTACCGTGTGCGCTTCGCTGGAAGAAGCACTCGACGCGCTGGACAAGGACCGCGAGTTCCTGACCCGTGGCGGCGTGTTCAGCGATTCCATGATCGATGCTTACCTGGAACTGAAAATGCAGGACGTGCAGCGCATGCGCATGACCACGCATCCTGCCGAGTTCGACATGTACTACTCGCTGTAATGGCGCCATGCCGGCAATTTGCCGGTAGTGAATAAAAAACGCGGGTGAGGCGATCGGTCTTGCCCGCGTTTTTTTATGCAGTACGCCAAGGCGGTGAGAGTATGGTGTTGTATAGTCGGCCCAGGAACGATGCGGCATGCGCCGACAGGAGTGGAGATTGAGCAAGCATTACAGAATGGCGCTGATGGCAGGATTGCTGGGCGCGGCGGCACAGGCGCACGGACAGTTGTATGTCTGCGCCGATGCACAAGGACACAAGACGTACACGGACAAGCGGGTTGGCGCGCATTGCCAGCAGCTCGATTTGCCCGGCGCCATGACGGAGCCGCCACGCAAGACGGTGCCGCTGGCCGGCGCACCGGCCCGGCCCGCCACGCAGGCGGCGGCCACGGCGGTGCCTGCCGTCGGCGCGTTTCCCAGGGTCGATGGCGCCGAGCAGCGCGCGCGCGACCTGGACCGGCGCCAGATATTGCAGGATGAATTGCGCAGCGAAGAGCAGAAACTGGCTGCGCAGCGCCTGGAGTTTAACGCCGGCCAGCCCGAGCGCCAGGGCAATGAGCGTAACGATGCGAAATACCAGGAACGGGTGGCGCAAATGAAGGACAACATTGGCCGGACACAGCAGAACGTCGAGGCACTGAAACGCGAAATCGCCAATATCCGATGACGAGACCATGACAATAGATACCCACTCCAGCCGTCCGGCCCACCTGGCCGGCCTTGATTTGCTGGCGTCGGCCGTGATCCTGCTCGATGGCGACGGCCGCATCAGCTATGCCAACGCGGCGGCGGAAAACCTGCTGGAAAGCTCGCTGAAAGCCCTGTCGCGGCAAAAACTGACGGCGCTATTCTTGAATCCCGACGAACTGGCCGGCATTTGCGCGCAGGCGCTCGAACATAAATTTTCCGACTTGCGCCAGGACCTGAGCCTGGAACGCCTGGGGCGCGAGCCGCTGCGCGTGCACAGCATCGTCAGCGCGCTCGACGCGCCGCGCGACGGCGTGCTGATCGAGCTGCGCGAAAACGTGCAGCAGTTAAAACTCGACCGCGAGGAGCGCATCCTCGACCAGAGCCAGGTCAACAAGGAGTTGATCCGCAACCTGGCGCATGAAATCAAGAACCCGCTGGGCGGTATCCGCGGCGCGGCCCAGCTGCTGGAGCTGGAATTGCCGGCCCTGCACCTGAGCGAGCTGCGCGAATACACGCAAGTCATCATCAAGGAAGCGGACCGCCTGCAAACCCTGGTCGACCGCCTGCTGGCACCGCACCGCCGCCCGCATATCGTGGGTGACGTGAATATCCACGAAGTGTGCGAACGCGTGCGCAGCCTGATCCTGGCCGAGTTTCCCAGCGGCCTGACTATTTCGCGCGATTACGACGCCTCGATCCCCGAGTTTCGCGGCGACAAGGAGCAGTTGATACAAACCGTGCTCAACATTGCGCATAACGCGGCGCAAGCCCTGGCCGAACGCATCGAAGCGGGCGATGCGGAGCTGATTTTCAAGACGCGCGTGGCGCGCCAGGTGACCCTGGCCAAGGTCCGTTACGGCCTGGCATTAGACTTGCATATCATCGACAATGGACCGGGCATCGCACCCCAGATCCGCGACCGGATTTTCTACCCGCTGGTGTCGGGCAGGGAAGGCGGCAGCGGGCTGGGACTGACCTTGGCGCAAACCTTCGTGCAACAGCACCTGGGCGTGATCGAGTGCGAAAGCCGGCCTGGATACACCGATTTCAGGATCGTTCTACCCTTGCCATAAGCGAGGAGGTATCCCACCCATGAAATCCATTGCGGGACACACACACTAATGAAGCCAATCTGGATAGTTGACGACGACGAATCAATCCGCTGGGTGCTGGAAAAAGCCCTGGCGCGGGAAAATCTCGCCACCAAGAGTTTTGCCAATGCGCGCGACGCCATCGCCGCACTGGAATTTGACACGCCGCAAGTGCTCGTGTCCGACATCCGCATGCCGGGCGCGTCCGGCCTGGAGCTGTTGCAGACGGTCAAGTCGCGCTTTCCCGGCTTGCCGGTCATCATCATCACGGCGTTTTCCGACCTCGATTCGGCCGTCGCATCCTTCCAGGGCGGGGCCTTCGAATACCTGGCCAAGCCCTTCGACATCGACAAGGCTGTCGAGCTGATCCGCCGCGCGCTGGAAGAGAGCCTGCGCGAGACCAGTGTCGAGTCCGGCCCGTCGGAAACGCCGGAAATCCTCGGCCAGGCACCGGCCATGCAGGAAGTGTTCCGCGCCATCGGCCGCCTGTCGCAGTCGAATGTGACGGTGCTCATCACGGGCGAATCCGGTTCCGGCAAGGAATTGGTGGCGCGCGCACTGCACAAGCACAGTCCGCGCGCGGCGCAGCCTTTCATTGCCCTGAACACGGCGGCGATACCCAAGGATTTGCTGGAATCGGAACTGTTCGGCCATGAACGCGGTGCATTTACCGGCGCCCAGACGACGCGCCGGGGCCGCTTCGAGCAAGCCGAGAACGGCACCCTGTTCCTCGATGAAATCGGCGACATGCCGTTCGACCTGCAGACGCGCTTGCTGCGCGTGCTGTCCGACGGCCATTTCTATCGCGTCGGCGGCCACCAGCCCATGAAGGCGAATGTGCGCGTCATTACGGCCACGCACCAAAACCTCGAGCAGCGCGTGCGTGACGGCCTGTTCCGCGAAGACTTGTATCACCGCCTGAACGTGATCCGCCTGCGCCTGCCCAGTTTGCGGGAGCGGCGCGAGGATATCCCCATTCTGGTGCGCCACTTCCTGGTGCAAAGCGCGCGTCAGCTGGGCGTGGAAGCCAAGCGCATGAGCGAACCGACGATGCAATTCCTCAGCAGCCTCGACTTGCCCGGCAATGTGCGCCAGCTGGAAAACCTGTGCAACTGGATTACGGTCATGGCGCCGGGCCAGACGGTGGAAATCAAGGACTTGCCGCTGGAATTGACGCAGGGGCAGGGCGATGGCGCGGCGGGCGAGGCGGCGCCGGCGGCCGTTGCCCAGCCGCACGGCGGCCAGGTCTTCGAAGGTCCCGCGCCCGCCAACGGCGCGCCGCCAGGCTGGATCGGCTTGCTGGAATTGCAGGCGGCCGGCATGCTGGGCGCAGGACAGCAGGAAGTCATGGCCGTGCTGGGGCGGCAATTCGAGTCGGCCCTGATCAAGACGGCGCTCAAGCATACGCACGGACGCAAGAACGATGCCGCCGTGCGCCTGGGCATCGGCCGCAACACCATCACCCGCAAGATATCCGAACTGGGCATCGACGGCGCCAAGGACGATTGACGCATGGCCGGACGGGGACTCCCCCGTCCGCTTTTCCCCGCAGCTTGCATCACACGTCACAACACCCACAGCAGGCGATAAGGTAAGCTGGCGCCTGCCGGACTGTTTCGTCCGGTGTTAACTTGAACTGTGGAATAGCATGCTCATAAATTGCGTGGCCTACCAGGATGGCAAAAAACTGGCCGACTTGCCGATTGACGATATCAGCGATTACGTCGAGCGGCCCGACTGCTTTGTCTGGGTCGCCCTGCTCGACGCCACGCCGGACGAGCTGAAACAGATGCAGCACGAGTTTTGCCTGCATGAACTGGCGGTGGAAGACGCGCAGCGGGGGCATCAGCGGCCGAAGATCGAGGAATATGGCGATTCCCTGTTTGCCGTCGTGAAAACCGTGGAAATGGTCGAGAATGAACTGGTGCTGGGCGAAGTCGATATTTTCGTTGGCGCCAATTACGTACTCTCGTCGCGCAGCAACAGTTCGCAAGGTTTCCTCGGCGTGCGCGCGCGCGCCGAGCGCGAACCGCATTTGCTGCGCCAGGGCTCGGCCTTCGTGCTGTATGCGCTGATGGATGCCGTCGTCGACCGTTACTTTCCCGTGCTCGATGCGCTCGAATCGGAACTGGAACTGATCGAGGACCGCATCTTCGACCGTGGCACCGAGCGCGACAATATCGAACGGCTGTACCAGTTGAAGCGCAAGGTCATGGTCTTGCGCCACGTGGTGGCGCCCCTGATGGAAGCGGTGGGCAAGCTGCACGGCGGGCGGGTGCCGCCGCTGTGCCACGATACGCAAGAGTATTTCCGCGACGTGCACGACCACCTGGCGCGCATCAATGGCACGCTCGACACCATCCGCGACACCATCAGCACGGCGATCCAGGTGAATCTGTCGATGGTGGCCATCGATGAGAGCGAAGTGAACAAGCAGTTGGCGGCCTGGGCGGCCATCTTTGCCGTGTTCACGGCGTTTGCCGGCATCTGGGGCATGAACTTCAAGTTCATGCCGGAGCTGGACTGGCATTATGGCTATCCGGCCGCCGTGGCGGTGATGAGCTGTGTCTGCGGCTATATGTATTACTTGTTCAAGCGTTCCGGCTGGCTATAAAAAATTCCCCTTATCTGTATTATTAAGCAATAGTCAGGGGTACAATCGCGGCAGGTCTGCTCGCGCGGGCCATGGCTGAGGGTTGCCACGCCGGCAGGTTTGCTGGTGCTTCCAGTGTTGCGCAGGAGCATTCATGAGTATTCCGTTGTTTGATGTGAATTCGCAAGAACCCCTGTTCGATGCCGAGCAGCGGCGCACCCTGGCCGAGGCGGCCCTGCGCTCGATTACCGCCTCGACGGCACGCGCCCGTGGCGACGACTTTCTGCGCATCCTCGTCAAGGAGCTGGCCGAAGCGCTGGACGTGCACTATGTGATCGCCGGTCGCCTGGTGCGCCTGGACGATGGCAGCGAAGGCATCCGCACGCTCGCCCTGTGGGGCGGCAATGGCTACCAGCCGAATGTCGAATACAGCCTGCAGCATACGCCGTGCCAGGATGTGACGTGCCAGAGCATGTGTTTTCATGGCAGCGATATCCAGCGTCGCTTTCCATTCGATACCCTCCTCGTCGACATGCAGGCGGAAAGCTATGTCGGCATGCCGCTGATCGACACCGACGGCAAGACCCTGGGCATCCTGTCGGCCATCGACACGCGGCCCATCGATGAAAACAAGCGCTTGCTGGCGCTGCTGTTGCTGTCGATCTTCTCGTCCCGCGGCGCGGCCGAGCTGCAGCACCAGGAACGCACCCAGCAACTGGAAGAAATCGTGCGCCAGCGCACAGAATCGCTGCTGGCGGCGCAGGCCAACCTGATCGAGCAGGAACAGATGGCGGCCCTCGGCTCGCTGGTGGCGGGCGTGTCGCATGAGGTCAATACGCCCATCGGCGTGGCCCTGACGGCGGCCTCGAGCATGGGCAGTTATGCCGACCAGCTGGTGCAGCTGCTCGGTGGCGCCAAGGTCAGCCGTGTCGAACTGGTCGACATTGCCGAATCCCTGAAAGGCGCGGCCGCCCTGATCGAGCGCAACCTGGCGCGCGCGGCCGACCTGATCGGCAACTTCAAGCAACTGGCGGTGGACCAGGTCAGCGAATACGTGGCCGACCTGGCGCTGCATGACTATGTGCACGGTCTGGTGTCGGCGCACAGCCCGGAACTGCGCAAGGCGGCACTGGCCGTGGAGCTCGACATCGCGCCCGATTGCCATGTACGCCTGGCGGCCGGCAAGCTGTCGCAAATCCTCTCGAACTTATTGATGAACAGCGCCCGCCACGGTTATCCGCAGGGCGGGCCGGGGCGCATCACAATACGCGCGCGCATCGAGGCGAACGACACTGACGCGGCCTTGCGCTGGCTGCTGCTGGAGTTTTCCGACGATGGCATCGGCCTGGCGCCCGCCGTGCGCGAGCATATGTTTGAACCGTTTTTCACCACCAAGCGGGGCCAGGGCGGCTCCGGCCTGGGCATGCACATCGTCTACACCATCGTGCAGCAACTGGGCGGCCAGGTGTGCGCCATCGATAGCAGTCCCGGCTGTCATATACAGATCAGGCTGCCACTGGCCGCCTGATCTGCCATACGCGCGTCAGGCGGCGGCCATCGACAGCGCCACCGCTTCGGCCACCTTGATGCCGTCGACGGCCGCCGACAGGATGCCTCCCGCATAGCCGGCGCCTTCGCCGGCGGGGAACAGGCCGCGCGTATTCAGGCTTTGCAGGTCGTCGTCGCGGCGCTTGATGCGGATCGGCGACGAGGTGCGCGTTTCCACTCCCGTCAGCACGGCGTCGGCCTTGTAATAACCCTTGATCTGCTTGTTGAACGCCGGAAACGCTTCACGCAGGGCCGTGATCGCGTATTCGGGCAGCGATGGCGCCAGGTCCGTCAGGTGCACGGCCGGCTTGTAGGACGGTACCACACTGCCAAATTCCGTCGAGGCGCGGCCGGCCACGAAGTCGCCGACCAATTGTCCTGGGGCATCGTAGTTGCCGCCGCCCAGGGCAAAGGCGCGCTCTTCCAGTTCGCGCTGCAGGGCGATGCCGGCCAGCGGGTCACCCGGGTAGTCGGCTGGCGTGATGCCGACGACGATGGCGCTGTTGGCGTTGCGTTCGTTGCGCGAATACTGGCTCATGCCGTTCGTCACCAGGCGGCCCGGTTCCGAGGCGGCTGCCACCACCGTGCCGCCCGGACACATGCAGAAGCTGTAGACGGAGCGGCCATTGCTGGCGTGGTGCACCAGCTTGTAGTCGGCTGCTCCCAGGATCGGGTGGCCGGCGCTGGGGCCGAAGCGGCAGCTGTCGATCAGCGATTGCGGGTGTTCCACGCGGAAACCGATCGAAAACGGTTTCGCTTCGATGTACACGCCGCGGCGATGCAGCATTTCGAAAGTGTCGCGCGCGCTGTGGCCGATGGCCAGCACCACGTGGTTGCTGGCGATGGCTTCGCCATTGTCCAGCACCACCCCGCGCACCTGGCCGCCGTCGGCGCCCGGCACGATGTCGAGATCGACCACTTTACTGCTGAAGCGGTATTCGCCGCCCAGCTGTTCGATATTCGCGCGCATTTCTTCCACCATCTTGACCAGGCGGAAAGTGCCGATGTGTGGCTTGCTCACATACATGATTTCTTCGGGCGCGCCGGCCTTGACGAATTCCGTCAATACCTTGCGGCCGTAGTGTTTGGGGTCCTTGATCTGGCTGTACAGCTTGCCATCCGAGAAGGTGCCGGCGCCGCCTTCGCCGAACTGCACATTCGATTCCGGGTTCAGTTCGCGCTTGCGCCAGAAACCGAAGGTGTCGACCGTGCGTTCGCGCACCTGCTTGCCGCGTTCCAGGATGAGAGGGCGCAAACCCATCTGTGCCAGGATCAGCGCCACGAACAGGCCGCAGGGACCCGTGCCGATGACGATGGGGCGCGGTTCATTCGTATGGCCGGCCAGCTGTTCGCCGCCGGCGACGAATTTGTAATCGGTATCGGGCGCGGGCATCAGGTGCACATCGTGCTGCAGGCGCGCCAGTACGGCCGCTTCATTCTTGACGTCCACATGCAGCGAGTAAATCAACACCACGGCGCTGCGCTTGCGCGCGTCATAGCTGCGCTTGAAGACCGTAAAGCCGAGCAGATCGGCTGCATCGATGCCCAGGCGGGCCAGGATGGCAGCCGGCAGGGACGCTTCGTCGTGTTCGAGGGGGAGTTTTACTTCGTTGAGTCGCAGCATGATGTGTATTTTTAGAAATTACCGGGCTCCGTATCTAGCGGAGAATGTGTGGTGACGCGTGAGCGCATCCGGGCGCTATTTTACCTGCATGTCCGGCTACGGGCCATCTGCGAGGTCAGCGGCACGCTGGCGCGGCAGGAAGGAGGGAGGTTGCGGAAAAGAAAAAATCCGGCGACCACTGCATGGCCGCCGGATTCGTCTTGCTGACTAACTAACTGTTATATCTTGCTTGGCGCTTAAAACGTGTAACGGCCGCCCAGCGTGAAGTAACGTCCCACTGCGCCCGCTTGGTGCAGCGATGGGTTGTAGTTGATACGGCCATAGGTTTGCACGTCCAGTGGTGCCATCTTGTCGAACAGGTTGGTGATCGATGCGGTGAGTTCCCATTGCTTCGTGACACTCCACTTGGCAAACAGATCCGTGGTCGTAAACGACGCGATACGGCAGTTTTTGTATGGTACGTCGTTGGCATCGGTGTCCAGGCAGTCACCGTTGACATCGTTCTTGTTGCTGATGCTGCTGACATAGTTCATGTTGGCAGTGACGTTAACCGGACCTTGATCCCAACCCAGAGTCAGGCGGACTTTGGTTTTTGGCGTACCGCCGTTACCGGACAGGTTGACGTCACCGTGGGTGCCGGCAAACTCCAGTACCGTGCCATCGGCGTTGGTACGGGTGAATTCCTTCATGTACGTCACCGTTACGCCCGAGTTGAAGCGGCCGTATTCGCCAGCGTTGTACTTGCCACGCAGATCCAGGTCGATACCCGAGGTCTTGGTCTTGCCAGCGTTCAGGTAAGGAGCTTTGACCATCAGAATAGGGCCAACCAAGCCTGGGAAGTTGCTTGTAGGTTCGCCACGAACGATTTCCGCATCTGGGTAACCAGCTGGGTTGGCGACCACTGCACCAGGATCGGAGCCGTTGATTTCGCCATCACGGACGATTTTCCACCAGTCGATCGACAGGCTGATGTTTTTGATCGGCTCAAGCACCACGCCCAGGCTGTAGCTCTTCGACGTTTCCGGCTTGATGTTCTTGTTGCCGATGGTGATCGCACCAACTTGTTGCGACGAGCAATCGATTGGTAATTTCGTCACGGCGCAACGCACTGGATCGCTGGCGATGCTGGTGAACGCCGCTACGGCGCTGTTGCCGTTCTCCGCCGCGCTAGGAGCGCGGAAACCTTCAGCATACGTACCGCGGAAGGCCACGGCCGACGCTGGCGTGAACTTGAAGCCGACTTTTGGCGTGGTCGAGCGGCCATAGTCCGAGTAATCATCGCTGCGCAGCGCGAATTGCAGTTCCAATTCTTTCATGACTGGCGCGGCGAGTTCGGCGTACAGCGCCTTAACGTTGCGCGAACCCTGCGAAGCGGAATAGCCCAGGCCAACGATATCGTTG
The DNA here is from genome assembly GCF_900095265.1 of Janthinobacterium sp. UMAB-56. Classification (GTDB taxonomy): domain Bacteria; phylum Pseudomonadota; class Gammaproteobacteria; order Burkholderiales; family Burkholderiaceae_D; genus Janthinobacterium. Next base: position 130,013 of record NZ_LT607658.1, read on the forward strand.
ATGTCGGTATATGGTGTCGACTGGCTGTTCGTTTCTTCCTTGCGGTATTCGGCGCCCAGAGCGATACCCATCATGCCGCCTGGCAATTGAAACAGTTCGCGCGTCGCTTTGAAGTCCAGCGAGGTGTTCTTCGTCGTGCCTGAGTTATTCAGCGTAGGCGACACCAGCGCCAGTACTTCAGGGGAATTGATAACGCCCTTGCCGATGCGGAAGGTGCCGTTGTTCAGCGCCGTGCGCAGGGCGCTGGAACGGTAGTAGCCCGTTTGCGTCCGGTCGGTTTTGCTTTCTGCGTACATCAGGCCAGTATCGTAATCCCAGTTGGCGTATGTACCCTTGACGCCGGCCAGAACACGGGTGACGGTCGTTTCGAGGTTCGACGTGCGTGGACGCGAAGCATCGACCCAGCGTGGACGGGCGGCGACGCCCAGGATGTTATCCGGGTGGTTTGCCGGCATCAGTAGCTGATCCGGGCCGGTGCTGGTGTTGTTGACGCGGGCATTGACCAAGTCAAAGCCCGCACCAGTCAGGCCGGACGGGGTAGAGTAGGTATCGGCCTTCGACTTGAAGATGCCCACTTCCGTGTAGCCTTGGGCATCGGCGCCCAATGCCAGGGTGCCGCGCATGAACAAGTTGACGTTTTCGGTCTTTGGCTGGATGGTCGCGAACTGGACTGGATCCCACAAGCAGCCGCCGCGGGAGTTGTCGTTCGAGCTGCCACCCTTCGGATCGAGGTTGACCGGATCGCACGAGCCTGGCAAGTTGGTTACGTTGCCAAGTGTTGGCGAAATTGGACGCAGGGTGCCCAGGAAGGAACTGCCACCGCCGTTGCCGGCGGTCGTCTGGCCAGCGCGCTGGTCGCGGCCACCCCATGGACGGGCATCAGCCTGGCCGATCCATTTGTCGCGGTTGCTTTGCTTGATTTCGCCCGATTTTTTCGCATCGATGGTGGCGAAGACGTTGAATTTGTCGGTGTCCATGTCGCCGAAGCCGATGGCGCCCGAGATGCTGGTGACGGTGCCGTCGCCGTGGCCGCTCTGGCCGACATTGGCGGAGATGGTCTTGCCGACATAGTTCTGGCGCAAGATGATGTTGACCACGCCAGCGATCGCGTCGGAACCGTAAATGGCGGAAGCGCCGTCTTTCAGGATGTCGATACGGTCCACTGCGTCGAGCGGGATCGAGTTCAAGTCGACGAAGCTGCGCTGGCCGTCATCGCCGAAGCCGTAAGGCGCCGTGCGGCGGCCATTAATCAGCACCAAGGTCGAACTGACGCTCAAACCGCGCAGCGAAACGCCGGAGGCGCTACCTGCGAAACCGTTGGTGAAGGAGCCGCTGATACTGCCGTTGTTGTCGGCGGAGATGCTGCGCACGACGTCGGCGATCGACGCTTTACCGGTTTGTTCGATATCTTTGCGGCTCAGGGTTTGAATGACCGAAATGGTTTCGGCTTCCGCGCGTTTGATGCTCGAACCTGTCACTTCGACCTTTTGAATGCTTCCGCCAGTGGTCTGTGCGTTGGCCATTTGCATGCCAAACGCAAGGCTGCCGATAAACATCAAACGGATAGACCGCGATAATCCTGTTTCCACCATCATTGCAAAACTCCTCACATTATGAATATGCGGCTTGACATTGCCATGTATCGGCAAAGCCGGCCATATATATATCTATTATTTTATCAATCGTCTCATGGACGGTGTCTTTGAAATCTTGAGTATTCAAGATTTCAAGACGTTAATGAAACCATCGCAACGACTTGGCTGTCAATTTTTATAGTGGAAATGCATATGAAAAAACAACACAAGGCACAGCTTGGCAGTTTGTCCTTGCCGTGCTGGTGGCCCCCTGACTGCAGCCCAGGGCTCATGCCTTGGCGCTTTTGGGGCTGGTGCATGCGGATGAAATGGTGGGAAAAGCGTTGTTTTTTTGTACTATACCGTAGAACGATAGACGTAAGCGCCATCATGGTGCAATATTAGGTTTCCGCATCAAAGGGGTGCGGTTATGTGCCATCTTAGTGCTTAATTGCCGAATGTTTAGGCGGTGTACTTATTTCGAAATTCAGAATAATAATAGCGGAGCCGTAATTTTAAAAATGCGCGGTTTATTTTTGTTTTTATTTTCGCAATTTCGATGATGGGCCATACGTAAGGCGCCGTAATACTTTGCATTGCGGCGCGGTCGGTATTGTCGGTGCAGCATTGAAGCGCACGGCAAGTGGCCGGAAGGCGAATAACAGATTTGGTGCTTGCAACTGGCGTTGCGCCGTGTCCATGGCAGGGCGCTCGGTTGGACTTGCAGGCGATGAAGGCGGCCCCTAGTCCTTGGCCACCTGTTAGCAGATCAGATGGTAATCAAAGATAGCATAAGCGCAGTGCGCCTACATCCCACCCCACAATATCGCCAGCGTCGCCAGCGCCGTCAATCCCGCCGTTTCCGTGCGCAGGATGCGCGGCCCCATGGACAGGCCGATGGCGCCGGCGGCCAGGGCGGCTTTTTCTTCCGCTTCCGAAAACCCGCCTTCCGGTCCCACCATCACCGTAATCGCTTGCGGCGGCTGGTGGCGCGCCCAGTCTGCCAGCGACTGCTGCGCGCGCGGCGTCAGGATGATGCGCTTATGCAAATCTTGCTGGCTGCTCCAGCTATTGAAGTCTTGCAAAGGCGCCAGTTGTGCCAGGCGGTTGCGGCCGCATTGTTCTGAAGCGGAAACAATAATCCCTTGCCAATGCGCGAGTTTTTTCTCTGCCCGCTCGGCGGACAGGCGCACGACGCAACGTTGCGCCGACAGCGGCACGATGCCCGCGGCGCCCAGTTCGATGGCCTTTTCGATGATCCAGTCCATCTTCGACGCTTCCGGCAGCGCTTGCGCCAGGGTCACGGCATACGGCAGCTCCGCTTCACGCGCCACGTGGGCTTGCACTTCGGCCGTCACGCTGCGCTTGGCGACCGTTACCAGGCTCGCTTGCACTTCGCCACCTTCGCCATTGAACAGGGTGATGAAGTCGCCCGGCGCCAGGCGCACGACCTGGATATGGTGGGCGACAGCCTCCGGCAGAGCGATGGTGGTGCCGGCAACGAGCGGCTGGGGACAGAAAAAACGCGGCATGCAAATCCTCAACGGGGGTAAGTGGGGTGGAAAGACGTCAAAGTATAGCCATTTGGCGGGCCAGTACGCCGCAATTCTAATTTGCAGCCCCTCAGTCTGGTAAAATAGTTGACTACATAAAGCAGCCGGCCTGGGTTCTTTCTTGTCCGCGCTGCTGCAAACGAATCCCAAACTCGCGACTGACCCACACCATCATGACAACTACGCTCCCGACTACCAAAATGGCCAATGCGATCCGCGCACTGGCAATGGACGCTGTACAAAAGGCCAACTCCGGCCATCCAGGCATGCCGATGGGCATGGCCGAGATCGCAGTTGCCCTGTGGAGTGGTCACTATCGCCACAATCCAGCGAATCCAAAATGGCAGAACCGCGACCGTTTCCTGTTGTCGAACGGCCACGGCTCGATGCTGCACTACGCACTGCTGCACCTGACGGGCTACGAGCTGTCGATGGATGACATCAAGGCCTTCCGCCAGATGCATTCGAAAACCCCGGGCCACCCGGAAGTCGATGTCACGCCAGGCGTGGAAACGACCACCGGCCCGCTGGGCCAGGGTATCGCCAACGCCGTCGGCATGGCGCTGTCGGAGCAATTGCTGGCCGCTGAATTCAACAAGCCTGGCCACGACATCGTCAACCACTACACCTATGCCTTCGTCGGCGACGGTTGCTTGATGGAAGGTATTTCGCACGAAGTGTGCGCGCTGGCTGGTACCCTCGGCTTGAACAAGCTGATCGCCCTGTACGATGACAACGGCATTTCCATCGACGGCAAAGTCGAAGGCTGGTTCACGGACGACACCCCGGCGCGCTTTGAAGCGTACGGCTGGAACGTCATCCGCGCCGTCGACGGCCATGATGTTGCCGCCGTGTCCGCCGCCATCGCCGCCGCCAAGACCGCATCGAAGCCAACCTTGATCTGCTGCAAGACCATCATCGGCAAGGGTTCGCCGAACCTGCAAGGCGGAGACAAGGTCCACGGCGCCGCGCTGGGCGACAAGGAAATCGCCGCCGTGCGCGAATACATCGGCTGGGATGCCGCTCCATTCGAGATGCCGGCCGACGTGTACGCAGCCTGGGATGCCAAGCAACAAGGCGCCCTGCTGGAAGCGGACTGGAACGAGCGTTTTGGCGCCTACAGCCGCGAATTCCCGCAGCAAGCAGCCGAACTGACTCGCCGCATGCAGGGCGAATTGCCAGCCGCGTTTGAAACGGCGCTGTCGGCCGCCATCGCTTCCTGCGTCGAGAAGAAAGAAAACATCGCCACCCGCAAGGCCAGCCAGAACGCCATCCAGGCACTGGCTTCGTCCTTGCCGGAATTCCTCGGCGGTTCGGCCGACCTGACCGGTTCTAACCTGACCAACTGGAAAGAGTGTGTGGCCGTGCGTTCGGGCCAGCCTGGCAACCATATCAATTACGGCGTGCGCGAATTCGGCATGAGCGCCATCATGAACGGCATCACTTTGCACGGCGGTTACATCCCGTTCGGCGCCACGTTCCTGACGTTCTCCGATTACAGCCGCAATGCGCTGCGCATGGCCGCCCTGATGAAACTGCGTTCGATCTTCGTGTTCACCCACGATTCGATCGGCCTGGGCGAAGACGGCCCGACGCACCAATCGGTCGAGCACGTCTCGTCGATGCGCTTGATCCCGAACCTGGACAACTGGCGTCCATGCGACACCGTCGAGTCGGCTGCTGCCTGGGGCGCCGCCGTGCGCCGCAAGGATGGCCCGTCGACCCTGATCTTCTCGCGCCAGAACCTGCCGTACCAGGAGCGTAGCGCTGAACAGATCGAAAACATCTATCGCGGCGGCTATGTGCTGAACGACGTGGCGGATGCGAAGGCGATCCTGATCGCTACCGGTTCCGAAGTGGAACTGGCTGTCGCCGCCGCCAGCGCGCTGGCTGCCGAAGGCATCGCCGTGCGCGTGGTGTCGATGCCGTCGACCGACGTGTATGACCGCCAGGACGCCGCCTACAAGGCCAGCGTGCTGACCAAGGGCGTGCCGCGCGTGGCCATCGAGGCTGGCGTGACCAGCTTCTGGTACAAATACGTGGGCCTGGAAGGCGCCGTGGTCGGTATCGACACGTTTGGCGAATCGGCGCCTGCCGGCGTGCTGTTCAAGCACTTCGGCTTCACGGTCGACAACGTCGTGGCCAAGGTGAAAGCCGTTATCGCTGGCTGAATTGATTTTTAACGTTCCGGGCGAGGTTCTCGCCGGGAGCGTGCATGTACCTTCTTTTTTAATCAGGAGCAGAGTATGACGATCAAAGTTGCAATCAATGGCTACGGCCGCATCGGCCGTAATGTGTTGCGCGCTTTCTATGAAGGCGGCAAGAAACAGGATATCCAGATCGTTGCCATCAACGACCTGGGCGATGCCAAATCGAACGCCCACCTGACGCGCTACGACACCGCGCACGGCAAGTTCCCGGGCACGGTCACTGTCGAAGGCGACAACATGATCGTCAATGGCGATCCGATCCGCGTATTCGCACAGCGCAACCCGGCTGAAATCCCATGGGGCGAGCTGGGCGTGGACGTCGTGCTTGAGTGCACCGGCTTCTTCACGACAAAAGAGAAAGCTTCGGCGCACTTGAAGGGCGGCGCGAAAAAAGTCATCATCTCCGCACCAGGCGGCAAGGACGTCGACGCGACCGTTGTTTTCGGCGTCAACCACTCGGTATTGAAATCGACCGACACCGTCATCTCGAACGCTTCGTGCACCACCAACTGCCTGGCACCGCTGGTCAAGCCACTCAACGACGCTATCGGCATCGAAACGGGCCTGATGACCACCGTGCACGCCTACACCAACGACCAGGTGCTGTCCGACGTGATGCATGAAGACCTGCGTCGTGCCCGTTCGGCCACCATGAGCATGATCCCGACCAAGACGGGTGCTGCCGCCGCCGTGGGTCTGGTGCTGCCTGAGCTCAATGGCAAGCTGGACGGTTTCGCCATCCGCGTGCCGACCATCAACGTATCGCTGGTCGACCTGTCCTTCATCGCCAAGCGCGACACCACCGTGGAAGAAGTCAACGCCCTGATGAAGGCCGCTTCGGAAGGCGCCCTGGAAGGCATCCTGACGTACCAGACCGAACCGCTGGTATCGATCGACTTCAACCACAACCCGGCTTCGTCGAACTTCGATTCGACCCTGACCAAGGTATCGGGCCGTTTGGTGAAAGTCTCGTCGTGGTACGACAATGAGTGGGGTTTCTCGAACCGCATGCTCGACACCACCGTTGCGCTGATGTCGGCCAAGTAATTCATCAAAACGCTGCAGTGAACGCACCCTGAGCGGTGCCGGGCCGCCCTGTCTGACAGGGCGGTTTTTTTTTGCGCGTACATCTTGCGCGCGCATCGATGGTGTTTTTCAGTCCAGGTGGCGTGTTATACATGACTACCTTTAGTTACATTTTTTTTGCCGTGTATGCTGAATAAAATTCCTCGCTCCATTCTGCCGCAGCATCCTGCTGCCGTGCCCCATTCCGCTTGCCTCGCAGACCGCTATTGTCATTCTCAGTTGTAATAAAAACCAATTGTCCTCAGCCTTACATGATTCTGACAAGAACGTAAATGCCAAACTGGAAACTATTTACCCTGTTAAATTTAATTCTAATTTATCGATATTTTCCAAGCTTAATATCGGTAAATTTAATATTTAATATTTAATATTTCGTCAAGTCGTTTTATAGCAACATAAACTAACATTTGTAACAAAATGAAAAAACTTGCATGCATAATAAAGTTTCATGCAGACAACGCATGACCGCGTTTGGGACACGTATTGCCTGCCTGGAATATGTAACGCCGCTGGCTGCCTGAATCTGAGTTGCAATAACAAAACTGACTATATAAAAAAGCACAAAGGGAAGAGTAATGTTCATCAGAGAAAAATCTAGTGTGGTCTTGGTTCGCTTGGCGCTGGGCGTAATTGCCGGTACCAGTTTGTTGACTCAAGTAGCTCATGCGCAGGACGCCAGCATGGGACCTCAGGCGGCGGCGCCGGCGAAGGCTGCAGTCGAGGCCGATGGCAGCCCGGTGCAAAAAGTGTATGTGACCGGCTCGAACGTGCGCCGCATTACGCTGGAATCGGCTTCGCCAGTGCAGATCATCACGCGTGATGAACTCACGCGTGGTGGCGCGACGTCGCTCAATGAAGTGCTGCGCACGATTTCGTCGAACGTCGGCGGTATCGACGAAAACCGCACCAACGGTTTCAGCGCTGGCGCCGCCGGCCTGAACCTGCGCGGTTTCGGCAGCCAGGCAACCCTGACCCTGATCAACGGCCGCCGCCTGGCGCCTTACGCGCAGCCTGAATTCCAGACGACGTTTGTCGACTTGAACTCGATTCCCGTGGGCGCGGTGGAGCGTATTGAAATCCTGAAAGACGGCGCATCGGCCATTTACGGTTCGGAAGCCATGGCCGGCGTGGTCAACATCATCCTGCGCGACAGCTTCGAGGGCCTGGAAGTGGGCGGCTCGCTGGGCCAGTCCAGCCGCAGCGATGGCGAACAGAAGCGTGCCACCATCAGCTTTGGTGCCGGCAGCCTGGTCAAGGACCATTTCAATGCCTACGCTACCCTGGACGTGCGCCAGCGCGATCCGATGTACCTGCGCAAGCGCGATGGCTACCTGAGCACGCAGGATCTGCGCGCATATGGCTACAAGGACCGCCGCTCGCTGTACACCTACCCAGGCAATATCTACTGGACCGACAAGGCTACCAACAAGCTGGTCTCGCGCACACTGGACAACAACTGCCCGGCAGACCGCCTGGTCCCCGCCTCGCCCGTGCTGGCCGTTGGCGCCGTCGGCAATGCTTGCGTATTCGATGACTTCCAGGACAGCTCCATCAATTCCGCTGGCAAGACCGACCGTTTCGGCATCACCAGCCGCCTGACTTGGCAGCCGACCGCTAGTACCACCGTGTTCAGCGAGCTGATGTTCAACCGCAACAAAGCCACCGTCACCGGTCTGCTGCACTGGGTTGCCGGCCAGACTGGCCAAGTGACGCCAGCCTTGCCGATCACGCATCCTCAATATCCGAAAGATCTGATCGGTCCTGACGGCAAAACGCTGGCAGGTGGTAACGGCACCGTGCGCGTGCGCGCTTCGCTGCGCGACTTCCCTGGTCAGGGCCAGGACAACACTACCGACTTCGGTCGCTACCTGGTCGGTGTCAAAGGTGACTTCAAGAACTGGGATTGGGAAACTGCCCTGTTGCGTACGGATAGCCAAGTGACTTCGCGCAATACCAGCGCGATCATGCTGACGCCTTTCGTCAATGCCTACAAGAACGGTACTTTCATCTTTGGCGGCGGTGCAGCCAACCAGGCCTTGTATGACTCGATCACGGCCAGTTCGAAAAACACGTTCAAGTCCAGCCTGACGCAAATTGATGGCAAGATTTCTGGTGAACTGTTCAACTTGCCTGCTGGCGCCGTCGGCCTGGCGGTCGGTACCGAGTTCCGTCGCGAGAGCCTGAGCACGTCGCCCGATCCGCTCGCCGTGGAAGGCGAGTTCTATCACCAGGCGCAATTGCCGCCAGGCTTTTCGAATGACCGCAACATTTCCTCGATCTACGCGGAATCGACGATTCCCCTGCTGAAATCGCTGGAAGCTCAGGTGGCAGTGCGTCACGATCACTACTCCGATTACGGCAATTCGACTACGCCGAAAGTGGGCTTGAAGTGGAGCGTGACGCCAGCGTTCATGGTGCGCGGCACCTATGCTGAAGGCTTCCGTGCACCGACCCTGGTGGAAAACTCCACCGACGTGCGCAATGCCTTTGTCTCGATTCGCGATCCATACCGTTGCAACGCCCAATACACGCTGGGCTGCTCCACTTCCAGCCCGTATCAAAGCGGCGCGAATCCGGAGCTGAAACCGGAAACGGCGAAGAGCTACACCCTGGGCCTGGCCTGGGAACCAAGCTCGTCGTTTCTGGCGACGATCGATCTGTGGCAGATCAAGCGCGTCAACGAAATCAGCACCTATGATCTGGACAAGGTACTGTCCGATCCTGGCCGCTACGCTGGCGACCCGGCCGTTGCCATCACGCGTGATCCGCTGACCGCCGCCGACAAGCTCGCCGGTGCTACCGCCGGTGAAATCACCAACATCAAGATGTTGCTGACCAACGTCGCAGTGACCCAGATCCGTGGCGTGGACTTGAAGTTGACGGGCCGTATCAACATGGGCGAGTACGGCAGCTTGCAGCCAACCCTGAACGTTAGCCACATGCAGTCGTTCAAGAACGCGCCGTCGCCAACCGACGGCCTGATCGAGTACGCTGGCACCCGCGGCACGCCGTCGGTGCAAGCTACCCTGGGCCTGGCGTGGAAGAAAGCGGCCTACGCCTTGTCAGCAGATACGGTCTTCATCAGCAAGATGGCATCGGTTGCTGACCGTACGCAAGATTGCGTACTGGAAACCGAAGGCTTCCCGGAGCTGTGCAAAGGGATTCCATCGTTCACGGTGGTGAACCTGGGCGGCAGCTACAGCGGCTTCAAGAACACCAAGCTGAGCTTTGCTATCCAGAACGCCTTCGACCGCAAACCGCCTTTCCATCCGAACGGCACGGCGAACTACTTCTCGTCGCTGCATAGCGCGATGGGCCGTTATTTCCAAATCACGGCTGATTACAGCTTCAAGTAATCGCGCGTGATGAAAAAGGCGCCGTGGCCGTGAGGTGACGGCGCCTTTTTTTATCCTGGTGGGCAAGCGGCGCATATTTGCCTTAAGGAAATTAATGTCATTGTTTTTATCGAGGAGACTGTCTTGAACCGACGCATCATTCCTGTCGTGCTTAGCACCTTGTTACTCAGCAGCGGCTTGTACAGCGCCAGCGTGCGCGCCGACGAATCCATTCCCATCGCCGAATTCTTCAAGAAGGCGGAATTCAGCGGCCGCCCCATCCTGTCGCCCGATGGGCAAAGCATGGCGGTGTTGACGCCGCGCAATGGCCGCTTTGTGCTAGCGGTCATCAATCTCGATACGCGGGCCTCGACCGTGGTGGCTTCCGATCCGGACTGGAACGTGGCCAATCCCATCTGGGTCAACAACAAGCGCCTGGTGTTCAGCATCAGTAAGGGCAGCGAAGAAGTGTTGGAAAAACAGACTGGTGGTGGTTTGTTTGCCGTCAATAGCGACGGCAGCGGTTTCCGTAAACTGGTCATCAGTGTGAAGGAATCGATGAGCACGGGCATGCCGTACAAGCCCGTGTCCGTGCTGCAGCGCGTTGGTGGCGATAGTAACGACTTGATCGTCGTCAACAATGAACGGGGCCGCGATGCCGACCTGGGCGCCAGCGATGTGTTCCGCCTGGATACGACAAACGGCCGCATGGCCTTGTTGACCTTTAATAATCCGGGCGCCGTCAGTGGCTGGGTGTTGGACCATAATAATGTGATCCGCGTGGCATCGGCCATGACGGTGGAAGACGGCAGCAAGCGCATCGTGCAGACCGTATACCTTCGCGATGACGAGAAGGCGCCGTGGAAAGCGATTTACAAAGCGTATCTGGATGAAGGCAAGGAAATGAATCCGCTGGGATTTGATTTCGATAACAAGACCCTGTTCGTGGCGGGACGTTTCAATGGCCGCGACAAGGCCAGCGTGCATATCTGGAACAGCGCCAACAACACGGCGGGCGAGCTGATCGCCGAGCATGCGGAAGTCGACATCGCGGGCGGCCTGGTCTTTGACGAAGCGCGCAAGAAGGTGGTGGGCGTGGCCGTCAATGGCATGAAGCCGGAAATGTATTACTTTGACGAAGATTATGCGCGCCTGCAGGCTTCGCTTGACGCCAGCCTGCCTGGCGAGCACGTGGAATTCCAGTGGCGCGGCAACCGCGCCGTCGTGGTCTCCACTGGCGTCAACAACGTGGGCAAGCTGTATTACTTCGATACCTTGAAGAAGACGCTGGAGCCGTTGTACAGCGTCAAGCCCTCACTGGACGGCAAGAAGCTTTCCGAGCAGACGGTCATTCACTACAAGGCGCGCGATGGCCTGACCATCCCGGCCTACCTGACCTTGCCGGAAGGCCGCACGCCCAAGGCCCTGCCGTTGGTGGCGTATATCCACGGTGGCCCGCATGCGCGCGACAGCTTTGGCTACGATCCGATCACGCAGATGCTCGCTTCGCGCGGCTTTGCCGTGATGCAGCCGCAATTCCGCATGTCGACCGGCTTGGGCTGGAAACACCATACGGCGGGCTGGAAGCAATGGGGCCTGGCCATGCAGGACGACATAACGGACGGCATCGAGGAACTGGTCAAGCAGGGCGTCGTCGACCGCAACCGCGTCTGCATCATCGGCGCCAGCTACGGCGGCTATGCCACTATGTACGGCCTGGTGAAAAATCCGGACCTGTACAAATGCGGCATCAACTGGGTGGGCGTGACGGATGTGAAAATGTTGTTCACCGTCAACTGGTCGGATGTCTCCGGCCCGGTGATGGACAACATCGGCACGAAAATGCACGGCGATCCGAAGACCGACGACGCGTATTTCCGTAAGGTATCTGCGATCGATCATGCGGACAAGATCAAGGCGCCGGTGCTGATGGCCTATGGCAGCGAAGACCGCCGCGTGCCCCTGATCCATGGCGAGAAAATGCGCGACCAGTTGCTCAAGCAGGGCAATACGGTCGAATGGATGGTGATGACGGGCGAAGGCCATGGCTGGTCCAAGGAAAGCAACAACATCAAGTGGGGTGAAGCCGTGTACAGCTTCATTAACCGCTACATCGGTCCTGCCGCTGGCAACAAGACTGCACAGCAGTAATTCAGCGCAGCATGTAAGGTGATGCCGTTCAGACCTGGTCTGGACGGCATTTTTGCTTCCACAAGCGGCGCCGGTAGAAGCGCCACAGCAGGCGCAAGTCGCGCAGCACGGGCACGCCGGACAGCAGGGTCAATACGCCGGCGAGGATGATGGTGGCGGCGGGAAAGCCGATGTGCTTGAAGGCCAGTGCGCCGCTGACGCCGCCGATGAAGAAGCAGCTGATCAGCAGGCTGTGCGTTCTCAGCTTGCCGCGGTTGACCTTAACTACCCGGTCCGGCAATTCCCTGCGGTTGTAATAGGCCATCTTGCCCAGCTCGATGCCGATATCGGTGGACAAGCCCGTCACGTGCGTGGTGCGGATGACGGCACCCGAAATCTTGGTGATGATGGCGTTTTGCAAACCCATGACAAAGCATAACAGCAAGATGGTGACGGGGCCCAGCAAGTCGGGCATGGCGGCCAGGTAGCTGCCCGCCAGGCCGAACAGCAGCAGCAATGCCGCTTCCAGCATCAGGCTGGCGGCAAACTGGCTGTGCAACCGCCGCCGCTTGCCCCAGTTCACCATGATGGCCGTCACGGCCGCGCCGCTGACGAAGGCCAGCCAGGCGCCCAGCGCGGCCAAGGCCAGCGTGATATTGCCCAATGCCAGGTCATCGGCCATACCTGAAACGATGCCCGTCATGTGCGAGGTATAGCCGCCGATGGCGAGAAAGCCGCCCGCATTCACGGCGCCTGCCACCAGCGCCAGCACGCATCCCAGCTGCAGGTTGGCTTGCGTATCGCGCGCCGATCCGCTCAGGCGGGACAGATAATGGAGCGGCATGCGGCTGCGGTTTCCTCTTGCCGTGGCTTATTTATAGATGCCGGAACCGACAATCATATTGTCGACCCGTTCGATGTAGCCGGATTTTTGCTCGACCACCTTGGTCAGCGGATTGGGCCACTTGAAGTCTACCCAGCCGCGCCCGGCCGGCGTGCTCGCCGTGGCGATCAGCGACTTGACGATGGGCTTGCCTTCATTGTCCTTCAGGTCGATCAGGTTCTTGCCGACCATCTTGGGATTGTTGCCGTGCGCCAGGGTGACGCCATTCATGTCGTACACATAAATGTACAGGTCGCGGTCATGGAAGCTGGTGTTGGCGGGATCGGCAATGGCGGCAAAGGCCTTTTCCTTGCCATCGGCCTTGATCATGGCCACGGCGCGCTTGGTCATGGCGATGGCTTCGTCCGCGCTGCCCTTGGGGGCGGCCCATGCCGCTGCCGGCATGGCGCAAATGATGCAACTGGCAACGAGGGCATGGATGCCCGTTTTTACGCTAGTCTTCATACGCTGTCTCCTGGGATGATAGGCAAACCCGGCGCGGCCTGTTGGCAGGCACTACTCGGAAGTGGAATTGCCTGTACGTATCATACGCCGCCGCCGGCCTTATGCAATCGTTGCGGGAAAGATCGTGTGCCACAGACACATCACATTGTCCGCATGCACGCGCACCCGTTCCGGTTCCACCCGGGCCAGGTCTTGCCCCTGCAGGCGCATCTGGTGCTGGAGCTTGCGCAGTGTGCGGTAGGCGTCGGCGACCAGGGCGGCCAGTTGGGCGTCGATCAGCCCCAGTTCGCCGCACAGGCGCAGCAGGGCGATATTGCCCGAGTTGGCCGTCAGCTGCGGAAATTGCGCCGCATGCTGCAGCACCAGGTATTGCACCATGAATTCGATGTCGATCATGCCGCCCGGGTCCTGTTTCAAATCAAAGCTGCCGGGGCGGGGCGGATGCGCATCGAGCATTTTCTTGCGCATGGCCACCACTTCGCCCTTGAGCGGACCGTTTTCCGGCCTTTCCTTGCGCAAGATGGTGTCTCGGATGCGTTCGAAGTGCTTGCCGATGCTGACGTCGCCGGCGCAGAAGCGCGCGCGCGTGAGCGCCTGGTGTTCCCACACCCAGGCGGCGCTGCCCTGGTAGCGCTCGAAGGCTTGCACGCTGGAGACCAGCATGCCCGAGGCGCCATCGGGGCGCAGGGCGATATCGATGTCGAACAGGATGCCGGCCGAAGTGTGCGAGGTCATCCAGGTAATGAAACGCTGCGCCAGTTTCGCGTACAGGCCGGGTGCTTCCTGGTCGTCGTCGTCGAACAGGAAGATGACGTCCAGGTCCGAGACATAACCCAGTTCCTTGCCGCCCAGTTTGCCATATGCGATGACGGCGAACTTCGGCACTTCGCGGTGGCGTGTGGGCAAGGTTTGCCAGACGGCTGGCACGGTGGCGGCGACGATGATGTCGGCCAGCTGCGACAGGTAGTCGGCCAGCTTTTCCACGCTCAGGTCGCCCGCCAGGTCTTGCGCCAGGCATTGGAACAGCTGCGCGTGGTGTGTTTCGCGCAGGATATCCATCTGCCGCTCCGTGTCGCCGGGCGCGTCGTCGAGCTGGCGTTGCAGGTCCAGCGCCAGTGCGGCAGGGTCCGGCACCGTGTTGCGGATGCGTTCATCGAGCAGTTCATCGAGCAGTATCGGGTGCTGGGTGAGGAAGGTGGCGGCCCAGCCGCTGGCGCACACCATGCGCACGACGCGCTCGAGCGTGTGCGGGTATTCCGTCAGCAGCGACAGATAGGCCGAGCGGCGCGCGATGGCTTCCAAAAAGTCGAGCAGCCGGCCCAGAGTGGCCAGCTGGCTGGCGTTACCGTTGGAAACGGAGCAATCGGTGATCAGGGGCAGGGCGGAATTGACAAGGGCCACCAGGCGCGTGCGGCTTGCCTCGGGCAAGGATTGCAAACGCGGCGCCTGCCACGTGGCCAGCAAACGGCGTGCGCAGGCGACGGGTTCATGGAAACCCAGGGCGGCGAAGCGCGCCTCGATGGCTTCTTGCTGGTCGGAGGCGGCGCAATCGTTCGAGGTTTGCGGGTCGATGCCCGAGTCGGCCGGCGGCGTGCCGCTGCTCTTGTCGCTGAACATTTCGTCGAATTGACCGGCGACAAACACGCGGTGCGCTTCCAGCTGGGCCAGCAGGGCGGGCGTGTCGGGCAAGCCCATCATTTGTGCCACGCTCAGACGGTCGGCGTCATTCGCGGGCAGGGTATGCGTTTGCGCATCGTCCAGGTATTGCAGCCGGTGTTCAAGGTTGCGCAGGAACGTGTAGGAAGCGAGCAGCTGTTCCACGATAGCCGGCTCCAGCAAGCCCTTGTCTGCCACCGTGCGCAAGGTGTCGCGCGTAGAGCGCTCGCGCAGCTCGGCATCGCGCCCGCCGCGTATCAATTGAAATACTTGCGCCAGGAATTCGATTTCACGGATGCCGCCACGGCCCAGCTTGACGTTGTTGCTGCGGTCCGGATGCAAACGCTCCTGGCGGTTGACCTCGGCGCGGATCTGGCCGTGCATGGTGCGGATGGCATCGATGACGCCGAAATCGAGGTAGCGGCGGAAGACGAAGGGACGCACGATGGCGTCGAGCGAGGCGATATCTGCCGGCTTGCCCGTCACGGCGCGCGCTTTGACCCAGGCATAGCGCTCCCATTCGCGCCCTTGCACGATCAGGTATTGCTCTACCATGCTCAGGCTGGCCGCCAGCGGGCCTGAATTGCCGTTCGGGCGTAGCGCCATGTCGACGCGGAAAGTAAAACCGTCTTGCGTGATCTCGGCCAGGGCGGCGATCAGTTTTTTGCCCATGCGAATGAAAAACTCGTGGTTGGACAGGCTGCGCTGGCCCGGCAGGGTTGCTTGCGTGTCGCCATCTTCCGGGTAAACAAAGATCAGGTCGATATCCGACGAGACGTTCAGCTCGCCGCCGCCCTGTTTGCCCATCGCCAACACCATCAACGCCTGTTCCTCGCCCGATTCCTCGCCGACCGGCATGCCGTGCAGGGCCACCATCTCGGCCATGATGGCGTCCACATGCGTGCGGATGGCGAAATCGGCAAAGCCCGTCATGGCTGTCACGACTTCGTTCAAGTCCGCCTGGCCGTCAAGATCGCGTGCGATCAGGCCGCAGACGAGCAGGTTGCGCAGGCGGCGCATGGCCCGCTCGGGCGGCAGCGGCGGCCTGGCGGCGTTCGATTGGTCGGCCAGCGCGGCGGCAAAATCGAGCCCGTCCAGCGGCGCGCGCACCAGTTGCGCCAGTTGCGCGGCGCGCTCGGGGGCGGCGTCCAGCCAGCGCTGGTAGAAACGGGAGGCGGAGATCAAAGGCTGTGTGCTCATGGTGTCGGTAAGTGTCTCGTGGATGCTGCTTGCATGTTCTTGTTTAACTTGGCTGCGAACGGCGGGGGATGCGGTAAAATTGTGCCGCTGGCGCATATGCCGCCAGCAGTGCGTGCTCTTCCGGACGATGGTAAGGGAGGCTATGCTCAGAAGCAAGCGCAAGGATGCAGGTGCGCCCCACGAATGCAGACGATTTTTGCCATTATTTGACGCCGGGCCAGTTTATTAGCTTATTGATGCAAAAACCGCCAGAAGCAAGCGTGACAGAACATGTGCCATTGGCCCTGCGCTGGCAGCGGCTGCGTGCCGCCTATCGCATGGCCAACCTGGCCACCCATCATGTGTTGGGTCTTGCCATCAAACTGGTGCTGCTGGCGTATTTCGCCTTCGCCGTGCTGTTTTTATTCCTGCGCTACGCCATCTTGCCGAATATCGATTATTACAAAGGCGATATCGAGCGGGCGGCCAGCCGCGCGCTGGGCAACCCTGTCAGTATCGCGCGTATTTATGCCTCGTGGCATGGCGTGCGCCCGAATCTCTTCCTCGGCGACGTGAGCCTGCGCGACCAGGCGGGCCGCCAGGCGCTGAGTCTGCCGAGCGTCTCGGCCACCGTGTCATGGTGGAGCGTGCTCGGTTCCGTGCGTTTCACGACCCTGGAAATCACGCGGCCCGACCTGGACGTGCGGCGCAGCAAGGATGGCAAGCTGTATGTGGCGGGCGTCTTGATCGACAGCACGCAAGGCAGCGATGGCAAGGGCGCCGACTGGCTGCTGTCGCAGCATGACATCATCATTCGCGATGGCAAGGTGCGCTGGACGGACGAAGCACGCGGCACACCCGAGCTGGCTTTGTCCCAGGTCAATTTGCTGCTGCGCAACCGCTGGCGCAGCCACCAACTGGGCTTGCAGGCCACGCCGCCGGCCAGCCTGGCCGCGCCCATCGATGTGCGCGCTCACTTCACGCATCCGCCCTTCAGCACGCGCATCTCGGATGTGTCGATGTGGAAGGGCGAGCTGTACGCCGACCTGAAAAATGCCGACCTGGCCGCCTGGCGCCGCTACCTCGATTATCCGTTCGAGCTGAGCCAGGGCAAGGGTGCCCTGCGCGCCTGGCTGAGCCTGGATCACGCCCGCCTCGCCGGTTTCACTGCCGACGTGGGTCTGGCCGATGTGCAGGCGCAACTGGGGCGGCATATCGCCCCGCTCGACCTGCTGTCGGTCAGCGGGCGCATTTCGGCCAAGGAAGAGCTGTCGGCGCAGGTGCCGGACGGCAAGCCAACCTTTGGCGCGAATGGGCATCAGGTGGAGCTGACGAATTTCGCAGTGGAAACGCGCGATGGCCTCAGCCTGCCGCCCACGACCCTATCCGAACGCTTTGTTGCCGCCACCAGGCGCAAGCCGGCGCGCACGGAAATCACGGCCAAGTCGCTCGATTTGCAAACCCTGGCGGCGCTGGCCGACAAGCTGCCGCTGGGCGAGCAGCAGCGCCAGCGCCTCGACGCCCTGGCGCCGCGCGGGCGCTTGCAGGATTTTTCAGCGCAATGGGAAGGCGAGATGGCCACGCCCGCCAGTTACCGTTTGCGCGGCAAGCTCATCGACCTGGGCCTGAATGCGCAGCCGGCGCGCCTGGCAGTGGCGAAGACGGCGAGCGCCCCCGCGCAGGCGGCGGCGCCGGCCATTCCCGGCTTCGAGCACCTGAGCGGCAGCATCGACGCCAACGACAAGGGCGGCAGCATCCATATCGATGCGCAAGACCTGGTGCTGCAATTGCCCACGTACTTGAGCGAACCGGTCATGCCGTTCGAACAATTCGCCATGCAGGCGCGCTGGACGTTTGAAGCCGAGAATATGCTGCAAGTCGAACTGGACAAGCTTGATTTCAATCAGCAAGGCTTGCGCGTCGCCTTGCAAGGCACGCACCGCATGCCGCTCGACGGCAAGAACCTGGGCCAGGTCGATTTGACGGGCACGATAGACAATTTCCAGATTAACAGTATCGGCCGCTATTTGCCGCTGCAAACGCCCGAGCACCTGCGCCACTGGCTGACGGGCGCGCTCGAAGGCGGCGTGGCGCGCGATGTCAGCCTGCGCCTGCGCGGCGAGCTCGAACACTTCCCCTTCAAGGCCGACACGCCAGCCCAGCGGAATGCCGCCCAGCGCAACCGCGGCGACTTCCGCGTGGCCGGCAAGATCGAGAATGGCACCCTGAACTATGCGCCCGGCGAATTTGCGGAAAGCGGCCCGCTGGCCGGCAAGGCGCCCCTGTGGCCGCAGGCGGACAAGATCAATGGCAGTTTCGTGTTTGAACGGGCGCGCATGGAAATTCGCGGCGATACGGCCACCACGGGCGGCGTGGCCTTGACGAATGTCAAAGCCGTGATCCCCGACCTGACCGTGTTCGATACCTTGCTCGACATCGAAGGCAACGCAGCGGGCCCGATGCAGGAATTCCTCAAATACGTGACGGCCAGCCCCGTGCTGGGCTGGATCGAGCATTTCACGGATGAAACGACAGCGACGGGCAACGCCAAGCTGGCATTGAAGCTGCACCTGCCGATCGAGCGCATGCTGGACTCGACCGTGCAGGGCAGCTTGCAGCTGGCGGGCAATGATGTGGTGCTGTTCCACGACATGCCGCCCGTGCTGGGCACGCAGGGCAAGATCGAGTTCAACGAGAAGGGCGTCAACCTGAATGGTTTGAATGGCAACCTGCTGGGCGGGCCACTGGCCATCTCGGGCGGCACGCAGCCGGACAGTTCCATCCAGGTGAAACTCGCCGGCAGCATGAGCATCGATGGCTTGCGCAAGACCTATCCCTCGCCTGTGCTGCAGCGCCTGGCGCAACATTTGAATGGCGGCGCGCGCTATAGCGGCCTGATCACGGCGCGCGACCACCAGGTGGTGGTCAATGTCGAGTCGCCGCTGACGGGCCTGGGCCTGGATTTCCCGGCCCCTCTGAAAAAGCCTGCCAGCGACAGCCTGCCCGTGAAGTTCACTTTGACGGGCAATGCGGCGAACGGGGCCGGCCTGCGCACTGACGATATCCGCATCGCGCTGGGGTCGGGCATCGCTGCGCGCTACCAGCGCCAGAAGCAGGGCAAGGATGCCTGGCGCCTGGTGCGCGGCGGCATCGGCGTGAACGTGCCGGCGCCGGAACCGGACAGCGGCATGATGCTCAACGTGAATATGAAAACGCTGGACGTAGACAGCTGGATCGGCGTCGGCAGCGAGATTGCCGGCAGCACGGCGCCAGCCGAAGCGGGCGGCAACGCCGACGATGCGCCCGATATCGCACAATACGTGGTACCGGACCTGATGGCGGCCCGTGCCAGCGAACTGATGCTGGGTGAGCGCAAGCTGGAAAACGTGGTAGTGGGCGCCACGCATCAAAAGGATGTGTGGCAAGCCAGTATAGACGCGAAACAGGTGTCCGGTTATGTGACCTGGCTGGAAACGCCGTCCGGATTGGGCAAGATGACGGCGCGCCTGTCGTCGCTGATCATTCCGGAGTCGGCCGCCAACGACGTGAAAAATTTGCTGGAAGGCAAAAGCGGCGCCCAATCCATCCCCTCGCTCGATATCATCGCCGAGCAATTTGAACTGTTTAACAAGAAGATAGGCCGGCTGGAGTTGCAAGCCTATAACACCATGGCAGCAGGCGGGCGTGAATGGCGCGTGGGCAAGTTGCAACTGTCGAACGCCGATGGCGCGCTGAGCGGCAATGGCAAATGGGTTATCAAGGATGGGCAAAGCACGACCAGCCTGCGCTTCGGCCTCGATATCGTCGATGCGGGCAAACTGCTCGACCGCTTCGGCTTTGCCGACACGGTGCGTCGCGGCAAGGGCCGCCTGAGCGGCGACATCGCCTGGAATGGCTTGCCGTATTCGCTGGACATTCCCACCCTGTCGGGCCAGATCGAAATGAATGTGGAGTCGGGCCAGTTCCTCAAGCAGGATCCGGGCGCGGCCAAGCTGTTGGGCGTGCTCAGTCTGCAAGCCTTGCCCCGTTTGCTGAAACTCGATTTCCACGACGTATTTTCCGAAGGCCTGGCCTTCGACGGCATCACGGCCAACGCCAGCATCAAGCGCGGCGTGGTGACGACCGACAACCTCAAGATGCATGGCGTGGCGGCCACCGTGCTGATGGATGGCACGGCCGATATCGCCAATGAAACGACGAATCTGCATGTGGTGGTGATCCCCGAGTTTAACCTGGGCACGGGGCCGCTCGTATATGCGCTGGCCGTCAACCCTGTCATTGGCCTGGGAAGTTTTCTGGCGCAATTGTTCCTGCGCGCTCCCGTGATGAAGGCGCTGACTTACCACATGCGTATCGCCGGCCCGTGGAAATCGCCCGTCGTGACCAAGCTCGATGGTGGTAAATTGGAGCCTGTCGCCGTGCCTGCCGCCTCAGCCGGGGAGGCGGTGGCGAAATAGTCGGGGTGTTCGAATGGATGAAAGGTGGCAATGATGCATACAGTGGCAGCAGTACAAATGATTTCTTCGCCATTCGTGGAAGACAACCTGGCCACGGCGCGGCGCCTGGTGGCGCAGGCCGCGGCCGCTGGCGCGCAGCTGGTGGTGTTGCCCGAATACTGGGCCATCATGGGCAAGCAGGAAACGGACAAGCTGGCCCATGCGGAACAGCCCGGCAGCGGACCTATCCAGGATGGCATGGCGCAGATGGCGCGCCAGCATGGCATCTGGCTGATCGGCGGCACCTTGCCCCTGATCTCTGGCGAGGAGGGCAAGGTCCTCAATACGACGCTGGTGTACGACCCGCAAGGCGCGCCGGCCGGCCGCTACGACAAGATCCACCTGTTCGGTTTTACGCGCGGCGCCGAGTCGTACAACGAATCGCGTACCATCGTGCCCGGTGTGCAGGTGCGCGCCATCGAGACGCCGTTCGGTCGGGTCGGCCTGTCCATCTGCTACGACCTGCGCTTTCCCGAACTGTACCGCGCCATGGGCGATTGCGCGCTGATCGTCGTGCCTGCCGCGTTTACCCATACGACGGGCAGCGCCCACTGGGAAGTGCTGCTGCGCGCGCGCGCCATCGAAAACCAGTGCTATGTGCTGGCTTCGGCGCAGGGTGGCCTGCATCCGAACGGCCGGCGCACCTGGGGCCACAGCATGCTGATCGACCCGTGGGGCGAAGTGAAAGCCGTGCTGCCCGAAGGCGAGGGCGTGGTGAGCGGCGAGATCGACCTGGCGTTCCTGGCCGGCGTGCGCGAATCCTTGCCAGCGTTAGCCCACCGCACCATGTAAATGTAAACAATAGATAGCCATGATCCCATTTGAACCCAATTTGTCCAGCCTGGCTGTGGCGCGCGATATCCTGTTGACTCCCTTCGGCCTGGACGAAGACAAGCTGCTCAAAGCCCTGGGCACGATGTTTACGCACAAGGTCGACTATGCCGACCTGTACTTCCAGTCGACCAGGAGCGAAGGCTGGAGCCTGGAAGAGGGCATCGTCAAGACCGGCAGTTTTTCCATCGACCAGGGCGTGGGCGTGCGCGCCGTGTCTGGCGACAAGACGGCTTTTGCATATTCCGACGATATTTCCGAGCGGGCCCTGCTGGAAGCAGCGGCGGCTACGCGCACGATTGCGCGCGCGGGAAGCGGCAAGATCAAGATTGCGGGGCAGACGCTGGCGCAGGGCGGGCGCTCGCTGTACCTGCCCAATGACCCGCTCGCTTCGCTCGATGCGACGGCCAAGGTGCAGTTGCTCGAACGCGTGGAAAAGATGGCGCGCGCGAAAGATCCTCGCGTGGTGCAGGTAATGGCGGGCCTGGCCGGTGAATATGACGTGGTGCTGGTGCTGCGCAGCGATGGCGTGCTGGCGGCCGACATCCGGCCCCTGGTGCGTGTCTCGCTCACCGTGATCGCCGAGCAGAACGGCCGCCGCGAAACGGGCTCGGCCGGTGGCGGCGGGCGTTTCAGCTATGACTATTTCAGCGATGCCGTGCTGGAGCAATACGCGGCCGACGCCGTCAATTCGGCGCTGGTCAACCTGGAGGCGCGCCCCGCGCCGGCCGGCCCCATGACCATCGTGCTGGGGCCGGGTTGGCCCGGCATCCTGTTGCACGAAGCGATCGGCCATGGCCTGGAAGGCGATTTCAACCGCAAGGGTTCGTCCGCGTTTTCCGGGTGCATTGGCGAGCGCGTGGCAGCCAAGGGCGTCACCGTGGTCGACGACGGCACCCTGGCCGGCCGGCGCGGCTCCCTGAATATCGACGACGAAGGCAATCCCACGCAGTGCACGACCCTGATCGAAGATGGCATCCTGAAGGGCTACATTCAGGACACCATGAATGCGCGCCTGATGAAAATGCCCGTGACAGGCAATGCGCGCCGCGAATCGTTCGCCCACCTGCCCATGCCGCGCATGACGAACACCTATATGCTGGGCGGCGACAAGGACCCGGGCGAGATCCTCGCTTCCGTCAAAAACGGTTTGTATGCCGTCAACTTTGGCGGCGGCCAGGTCGATATCACGAACGGCAAGTTTGTCTTCTCGGCCAGCGAAGCGTACATGATCGAAAACGGCAAGCTCAGCTACCCGGTCAAAGGGGCGACCCTGATCGGCAACGGCCCGGACGTACTCAACCGTGTTTCCATGATCGGCAACGACATGCGCCTGGACTCGGGCGTGGGCGTATGCGGCAAGGAGGGGCAAAGCGTGCCCGTGGGCGTGGGGCAGCCGACCTTGCGCCTCGATGGCATCACGGTGGGCGGCACGGCCTGAACCAGGGGGCAAGCGCAAACACCTGCGACTCATATTGTGTGCTTCGATTCCGCACGGAGAAAGCGTCCCGTCCCGCCCGCGTAGTCGAGAGGGGTACGGTGCCTCGCCTGCCACCGTTAAAAGGGCCGCCCTGGCGTGTGCGTCACGGCGGCGACCGCGTTGACAGGCAGCCGATGCGTATCGCTACAGCGCAACTTTTTATGCTTTTTTGCGTATTTTTCAGTGTAAAACGGCGGCGACATGCGGCTTTGCCGACAAATATGCTTGCCAACCCTTGCAATTTAGGTTTATAGTCGTTCATCACTTAGGGATGACTCGCATGTTCGCTCGCCACTTTTTTACCGCTTATTTTTACTTTAGCAATTCCAACCCAAAGGCGGTGGAGTAGCGGTCGGTTCACGTAGCAGCAAAACGAGATCCCAGCAAATTCTAAAAAACCGCCACTGATGGCGGTTTTTTTTTACCCAGATGTTTTACCCATCCTTAAATTTTGGAGAAAATGATGCCCCGCACCGATGATTTGCGCATTCGCGAAATGAAGGAACTGACTCCGCCGTCCCACCTGATCCGCGAATTCGCCTGCTCGGAGCAAGCCGAACAGACCGCCGCCAGCGCCCGTATCGCCTTGCACCGCATCTTGCACGGTCAGGACGACCGCCTGATGGTCGTCATCGGGCCTTGCTCCATCCACGACACCAAGGCGGCGATAGAATATGCGCGCCTGCTGGTCAAGGAGCGCGCGCGTTTCGCCGGTGAACTGGAAATCGTCATGCGCGTGTACTTCGAGAAACCGCGCACCACGGTGGGCTGGAAGGGGCTGATCAACGATCCGTACATGGACAACAGCTTCCGCATCAACGACGGCTTGCGCATGGCGCGCGAACTGTTGCGCGATATCAATGAATTGGGCTTGCCGGCCGGCACCGAGTTCCTCGACGTCATCAGCCCGCAATACATCGCCGACTTGATCAGCTGGGGCGCCATCGGCGCGCGCACCACGGAATCGCAGGTGCACCGCGAGCTGGCTTCGGGACTGTCGTGCCCCGTCGGCTTCAAGAATGGCACGGATGGCAATGTGAAAATCGCCGTGGAAGCCATCAAGGCCGCTTCGCAGCCGCACCATTTCCTCTCCGTCACGAAAGGCGGCCACTCGGCCATCGTCTCGACCAACGGCAACGAAGATTGCCACATCATCCTGCGCGGTGGGAAGACGCCCAACTATGACGCGGCCAGCGTGGACGAAGCGTGCAAGGCCATCGCCGCGCAAGGCCTGGCGGCGCGCCTGATGATCGATGCTTCGCATGCGAACAGCTCGAAAAAACCGGAAAACCAGATTCCCGTGTGCGCCGATATCGCCAGCCAGGTGGCAGGCGGCGATGGCCGCATCGTCGGCGTGATGGTGGAATCGCACCTGGTCGCTGGCCGCCAGGATTTGATCCCGGGCAAGGAATTGATCTATGGCCAATCCGTTACCGATGGCTGCATCGACTGGAGCGCCAGCGTTGCTGTGCTGGAAAACCTGGCAGCGGCCGTCAAGCAGCGCCGCCTGCGGGGCGACGCTGAGTAAAGTGGTGTGTAGCATGCAAAAAAGCCCGGAAAGCTAAGCTTTCCGGGCTTTTTCAGTTTTCAGCTGCAATCAGATGCAATCAGCTTAGAACTTGTAGGAACCGCTCAGATAGAACTGGCGGCCCAGGGCGCTCGAGTACGATGGGTTGTAGCCCACTTGATGCGAACCCGTGTTGCGCAGGGTGAACGGCGGACTGCGATCGAACAGGTTCAGGATGCCGCCCGTGATTTCCACATTCTTCAGTGGACGGTAAGCCGTCTGGAAGTCGAAGGTGGTATAGCTCGGTACTTCCAGCTGGATGCCATAGCATTCGCCAGGGCTGCCGGCCACGATCACGGCGCAATCGTCAACCGTCTGTTCCTTGTCGGTGTAGCCATTGCGATAGCTGGCGCTCAGCGTATGCGTGAACTTGGCCGTCTCATACGTGCTGGTGGCGCGGATGATGTTGCGGAAGCTGACCTTGTCGTTCGAACCGTAACGATTCAGGCTGGTTTCCCATTGATCATCGGTGCCCGGCGTCGTGTAGCGCGAACGCAGCAGGTAGGTACCCATCAGGCGAGTGGTCAGGCGGCCGTCCAGCAACTTCATCTTGTGGGTGAAGTCGTAGTCGATACCGCGGTTTTCCACCTTGCCGATGTTGATAGGCAGCAGTTTGATTGCCAGTACGTCGAGGCCGGTCGAGCTGATGTGCTTGGTGGTGAACAGGTTGGCATACTTGGCTGGATTGTTGAAGATCAAGCTTTCAGACACCGACGTTACCTGGTCGCGGATTTCCACGTTCCACAGGTCGAAGGACATCGACAGGCTATTGATCGGCTCGAATACGGTGCCGATGCTCCACTGTTTCGACGTTTCCGGCTTCAGGTCCGGATTGCCGCCCTGGAAGGCTTCAAACTGCTGGCGTCCCACGCCGCTGCAGTAGCCGGCCAGAGGGTGGCCGCCCATGCCGTTCGCTGCCGTCAATGGGCATTGGTAGTTACCGCCCGTGACGCCCCAGTCTTCCAGTGGACCGGCGATTTCCTGCATGCTGGCGGCACGGAAACCGGTGCCGGCTGCGGCGCGGAACATCAGGTTCTTGGTCGCGGAATACTTGCCGCTGACTTTCCAGGTGGTGGCGTTTTCCTTCTTGCCTACCGTCTTGCCTGTCAGCTTGTCATCGATGGCGCCGATCTGGTCATAACGCAGCGAGCCCGTCATTTCCAGTTTCTTCGAGATCGGCAGCATCAGCTCGGCGTATGCGCCTGCATTGTCGCGTGCGTATTCGCTGTCGACTTGTGCATTGTCAAACAGGATTTGCGCCTGCTTGGCGACGTCTGCCTGTTGCACTTTGTACGAGGTGTTGCGGAAGTCGGCGCCCACGCCCAGCATGGCGGTGCCGCCCGGCAGCGAGAACACGGGACGCGATGCGCGGCCATCGACGCCCTTCATTTCCACTGTTTGCGTGTTGTAGGTGCCGCTGAAGCCGGTACCCATCAGTGCCTGGCGCATGGCGTCCGGCATGGAACCTACAGGGTAGGCGAACGGGTCGATATTACCGGCGTCGATCTGGGCGTTGAACTTGTCGGCCAGAGGGAAGCCGCTCACGTAGTCCTGCGTTTGCTTGTTTTTCGAGTAGGTTACGGCTGTATTGATATCCCAGCCGAATGCACTGCCTTCCACGCCACCGACGAGGTGGGTCGCTTTGGTGCCGTAGTCGTACACCCGGTTGCCCATTTCGGACAGGCGGTATTTGGCGACGCCGCTCACGGCATTGGCCAGTTGCGATGGGCTCAACTGCGAGGCCAGGTACTTGCTGAACAGTGGCGAATTCGGGGAAATGGAGAAATCGGCCGGGTATGGCGCGATACTGGCCTTGATGCTCGCTTCGGTGTATGCGAAGTCATAGAAACCCTGCCATCCAGTCTTGCCCAGCTTGACGGTACCCGAACTGAACAGCGAGTCGCGCTTCGATTCCGGATTGATTTCAATGGTTGACGGCGAGTCGAAATAGCAGTTACCGTCGCCGTAGAAGTCCATATTGCTAGGCGCGCACTTGCCGCCATGGGCCAGTGCATACGGATTGGCGAGGTTGACGCTGTCGACAAACGGTTTGTTGGTTTCTGGGTTGATCACCACATTGCCGTTCGCATCGGTACGGTTGTAGTTGACGCTGGCATTGGCCGGTGCCGAACGCGACGATCCGTTGATGAATTGCAGCGCCTTGCCCGTCTTCGGATCGTTGAAATTGATGATGCCGCTTTTCGCGAAGCTGCGCTGCGATGCTTTCAGCGATTTTTGTTCGTCATGGCTGGCCGACACGAAAATGCTGTAGCCGTCTTCGTCGATGTCGCCGAAGCCCTTGCTGATCGAAATCGAGTTGCTGGCGCCACCTTTTTCTTCAGGACGCGAATACTTGGCATTGATTTCCAGCGGCGATGCGCCTTTTTTCAGGATGAAGTTGACCACGCCGGCGATGGCGTCGGCGCCATACAGGGCCGAGGCGCCATCTGTCAGCACTTCCACGCGCTCAATCGCCGACAGGGGTATCGAGTTCAGGTCGATGGTTGTGCCGGAATTGGATGGCGCAATACGGCGACCGTTCAGCAGCACCAGCGTGTAGGCTGCGCCGATATCGTGGATCGACGCCGTGGTGACGCCGCCGCCGCCGCCGCCCACCGAATCGGCGGCTACGGAGAAGCCCTGCATCGCAGGAATTTGCTGGATGAAATCGGTGACCGTGGTGACGCCGGTTTTCTTGATGTCTTTCTGGTTAAACGACTGCACGGGCAGCGACGCTTCGGAAGCGATGCGCTTGATGCTCGAACCCGTGACTTCCACGCGTTGCATGGTGCCATCTGTTGTTTCTTGCGCATAGGCGGCGTGCATGCTCAGGGCCATGCCGCCTGCAAACATCAGGCGCAGCGACCGCGACATTACATTTTCTATCATCATCTGAAATTCCTTGTTATTGTGATAAAGGCGGCAATTATTTTGAAATAACTTGTTGCTCACCAACAATTTATTTGCCTTTTTGAAAATCCACCAATGAAAATTCTGTAAATTTTCTGGGCCCCCATCAAAACATTCACCATTCAGATTGTCAATTTCGTGCGGACTTTTTGGACGAAATGCAACATTTTCCTGTTTTTTTTATAATCCTTCAGTAATAAAGTATCGTGAGCCCTTGTCAGCCTTGCTCAGATGCGTAAAAATAAAACGGCGCACATCATCGCTGATGGCGCCGTCTTTGGCATGGCTGGCATACGCTGGCCAGCGCTGTCCGGAGTGTCTTTTCTTCCTTCCTTTCCCTTAAAACGTATAGCTGCCGCGCAGGTAGTAAGCACGCCCGAGCGGGTCCGTGTAGCGCGGGTCGTAACCTTTCTGGAACAAGGTGCCCTGGTTCGAGAACGGTGGTTCCCTGTCGAACAGGTTTTTCACGCCGGCCGTCAGCAGCAAGCCTTTCCATGCATAGCTGCCCGACACGTTCAGCAGGCTGTAGGAGGGCACATCGTGGCGGAACTGCGGATCTACCTGGTTCTGATCCGTGTAGCCGGACTTGAACGATTGCGACACGGTGGCGCCCCAGTTGCCCATGCGCCAGTTCAGGGCTGCCGTATGTTTCCAGCGGAACACAGGATTGTTGTCCGCATAGCGGCCCACATTGGCAATGAATTCGCCAGCGCGTTCGTTCTGGTAGTCATACTTGTGGGTCCACGTGCCATCGACCGACACGCTGAAATCGCCGTAGGCGCCCCGGCCCAGGCGTGCATTCAGGCTGACGTCGATACCGTCGGTTTTCACTTCACCGAGGTTGTCGTTCAAGTCCAGGATGGCGTAGGGCGAACCATCGGGATTGCGCAGGAACAGGGCCTTGTATTTTTCGTAGTTGCCGTAGATCGATTGTTCGGGCAAGGATGAAATCTTGTCCTTCAGATGGATGTTCCAGTAATCGATGGCGACGGTGACTTCCTTGACTGGTTCGAGCACGAAGCCGAAGGCGAAGGTGGTGGATTTTTCCGGTTTCAGCTTTTCATTGCCGCCTTGCAGCTTGAATTGCTGCAAGTCGCAATCGCGCAGGGGATTGGCGCCCGGCTGCGGCACCCCACCGGGGCAGAGGATGGGATCGTCGTAGGAATCGTTGGTATCGTTCTTCGACGGCGGCGCATTCTTTTCAAACAAGGTGGGAGCGCGGAAGCCCGTGCTGGCCGAGCCGCGCAGTACCAGCGCGTTGCTGGCCTGGTAGCGCAGGGCCAGTTTCGGATTGGTGGTGCTGCCCACGTCGCTGTAATGGTCGAAGCGGGCGGCCAGTTGTACTTCCAGGTCCTTGATCAACGGCAAGTTGACTTCGCCGAAGACCGCCTGGATGGTGCGCGAGCCGCTCTTCGACAGCGAACCGGACAAGCCGGAACTGGTGGCCTGGCTGGCGATATCGCGGTTGACATTGAAGTCGGCTTTTTCACGCCGCAGTTCACCGCCGAGAGCGATCGCCAGCGGGCCGCCGGCCAGTTGCATCAGTTCGCGGCTGCCCTTGATGTCGAAGCCAGTGGTGGTGACCTTGGCACTTTGTACCTCGCCGCGCAGGGCGGTGCTGTCCAGGTAAGCCTTGCCGGCCGTGTCCTGCGTGCCAAAGGGATTCAGGATACCGTTCAGCACGCCGGCCGCAAACGAGGCATCCTGCACATAGCCGCCTGTAAATTTCTCGGACGACTTGCTGATGGCGTGGCTCAGGCCCGTCTTGTAGTCCCAGCCAGCCAGCTCGCCTTCGACTGCCAGCACCAGGCGATCCGCCTTGCCGTTCGAATCGATCTGCCGCTGTCCCGCTTCCACGGGGCGCCAGTTGACGCTCAGCGGCTGCCCGGACAAGCCCGGCTGTGCCGGCACGCCGCCCGCATTGCCCGGATAGTATTTGCTGGTATTGGGCAGTATCAAGCCTATTTGCGGCGGCGGCGCCGTGCGTGCTTTTACCTTGTTTTCCGCATGCAGATATTCCACCGTGGCCAGGTGGTCGCCGCCCAGCTTGAAGGCGCCCTTGCCGAAGAAGGCCACCTGTTCCTGCGCCGGCAGGTCGTCGATCTGCCGCGTGTAGTCCTGGCGGCAGGTGCCATTGGTCGCCGCCACGGACAGGGGCGGCTTGCAGCCCGTGGCCGCATACGGATTGCCGGCCAGGCCCTTGCCGCGATTGGCCGCCGCATCGAAGTAGTTGCCGGGGAAGGTCGTGCCGCTGGTGAGCGACAGGCCGCGCTCGGGAATGATGCCGGTTTTGGAAAAATCGCGGTCCTGTGACGTGAGCACATTCTGCTTGTGGTAGTCGACCACGCCGAAAATATTGTAGCCGTCGGTATCGAGCTTGCCGAAGCCCGTCGACAGGTTGATGCGGTGCTCGCCGCCGCCCTTGTGTTCGGGCTCGACTACCTCGGCGGTGATGTTCGTGGCATTCACCGAGCGCTTTGTGATGAAGTTGATGACGCCCCCGATGGCGTCCGTGCCGTAGATAGCCGAGGCGCCGTCGCGCAGCACTTCGACGCGCTCCAGGGCGGCGATGGGAATGATGTTCAGGTCGACGCTGGCGCCGTCATACGGATGGTTGGCGATGCGCCGGCCGTTGAGCAGCACAAGGGTCTTGTCGCCGCCGAGGCCGCGCAAGTCGGCGCTGGCCTGGCCGCCCGTGGGCAAGCCGCTGGTGTTGCCGCCGACGGCATTGCCGCTGCCCATGCTGGAGGAATTCGAGGGTATCTTGCTGAGGACTTCCTGGGCCGTGGTCAGGCCCTGCTTGGCAAAGTCTTCGGCCTTGAAGATGGAGAGAGGGTTGGCTGTTTCCGAGACGAGCCGCTTGATGGAAGATCCGGTGACTTCGACGCGCTGCATGGCGGGCGTGCCGGCTGCGTCGGTTTCCTGCGCCGTTGCCGCATGGCCATACGCGCCGAGCAAGGCTGCGCACAGCAGGCGCAAGGTAGGGGAGGAACTGCGGATTTGCGTCATCTGATACTCCTGGGGCATGGTCATGGGCCAAGTGGCCTGCAAGGGAGTTTTACAGGTGCGCAGCAGGTAAGGTTTGCGCTGGCGCAATAGATATGTGGATGAGTGAGCTGTCGCGACAGTCGCAGATGGAAAAAAGGCGGTGATTGCTCACCGCCTTGCGTTCGAATATGGCTGTCAGCTTAGAAGAACTTGTAGCTGGCGCCCAGTTTGAAGTAGCGGCCGATGGCGCCGCTGGCATCCATCGGGTTGTAGCTCATGCCGCCGTAGGTCAGCGGGTCGAGCGGCGCGATCTTGTCGGTCACGTTGTTAATCGAGGCAAATAGTTGCAGCTGTTTGTTGACGTTCCAACGGCTTGACAGGTCAAGCGTGGTGAACGAGGCGATCTTGCAACCGTTCGGCGCCGGCGTACCATTGGCCAGCTTGGAGGCGCAAGGCTTGCCTTCAAACAGGATGTTCTTCATGTCTGAACGGTAGTTCAGCACGCCACTGACGTTCCAGTTGCCCATGTCCCACGAGCCGGTGAGATTGATCTTGTCCTTTGGCGTGCCTGCGCAGTTGGAGGTATCGCAATTGCCATGCGTGCCGGCGAACTGGTAGTGCACAGTGGATGACTCGGCCCGCACCCACGAGGCGATGTGTGTCCAGGTCAGGCCAAACGTGGCGCGGCCGTAGTCGCCCAGGCGCACGCGCTGCTTGACGTCCAGGTCGATACCCTTGATTTCCGTAAAGCTGGAGTTGCGGTACGGCGCCTTGGTGATCAGCAAGGTGCCCGTGTTCGGCGTGACGACGCCGTTGATGGTCAGGTTGTTGTCGGCGCGGATGGCGGTCGGCAGGGCAGCCGCTTCATTGTACGGCAGCGGATTGATCTCGTTTTCACGCTTGATCTTCCAGCCGTCCAGCGACAGGCTGGTATCGTTGAATGGATCCCACACCAGGCCCAGGGTGTAGCCCTTGGACTTTTCCGGCTTCAGGCTAGGGTCACCGATTTTGACGGCGGCCACTTGCAGCTCGCAGTCGCTGGCGTTGGCGCCCGGCAAACGGGTCCCGCCCGGGCAGCGCACGGGGTCGCTGACCGTCGAGGTGCCCGTCGATTGCGAATTGGCATTGCTTTCCGCAGGTCCCGGTGCGCGGAAGCCTTCCGAATACGTACCGCGTACGGCGAAGGTTTTCAGCGGCGTCCACTTGGCGCCAAGTTTCGGCGTGGTCGACGAGAAACGGTCGTATTTGTCGTAACGCAAGGCGCCCGACAGTTCCACCGTCTTGATGACGGGCGCCAGCACTTCGAGGAATACGGCCGAGACTTTGCTGTCGCCCTTGGCCGCGACATAACTGGAGTTGATGGAACCGTTTTCCGTGCCCGACAGCGATGGATTGTCGAGCTTGTCGCGGCGGTGTTCCGCACCCACGGCCAGGCCCAGGGCACCGCCCGGCAATTGCATCAGCTCGCGCGACGCTTTGAAGTCGATGATGTCGAGCTTGGTCGTGGAGTCAGAGGTGGCGTTCGTTACCATGGCGGCGTACAGCGAGGCCGGATTCTTGCCCGCCTGCGCGCCGATATAGTAGGGGAAATACTGGCTGTTCGGATTACCCAGGGCATCCTTGACGACGGCCATGTTGAGCATGTTGCTGTAATCGAGGTGCAGCTTCGATTCCGAATGCGTATAGCCGGCATCGTAGTCCCAGCCCATGGCATTGCCCTTGACGCCGAGCACGATGCGGTTGAATTCATTGTTGGCTTGGCGCGTGCTGGCGCCCACGTCGAAGGCCTGGTAGCGCACGCGCACCGGCACGCCATACGGATTTTGCGGGTGGTTGGCGGCCAGCATGATGGTGGTGCCGGCACCGGAGCCATAGTTGATGACACCAGTCGGGCTGCCGGCGCTGGGCGGGAAGGCGATGGTCGGCGTGATCGACGGCGGTATCAGGGTGAATGCCGTATCACGCTTCGAATAGCCGGCTTCGGCGTACACCTGGGTATCTGCATTGACTTGCCAGGTGCCACGCGTGTACAGGTTGATCGATTCGATCTTCGGCTGCATGGAGCGGAACTGGTCGTGGTGCCACAGGCAGCCGCCCTTCGGATCTTGTGGCGAGGAAACGGACAAGTTGGCGCAGCCGGGCAGGGCTACGTAATTGTTGGTGACTGGATCGCGGATCAGGCCCACGGGCGATGCATTCGCGTCGTTGTTGCCATTGATGTAGCCGCCGGCGAACTGGGTGTTGATCGCGTAGCCGTATGGACGCAGGTCGGCCTTGCCGATCCATTTGCGTCCCGCACGCTCATTGTTCATCAGCATGTCTGATTTGGTGTATTCGGCATTGACGACGACGTTGAATTTATCCGTGTCCAGGTTGCCCTTGCCGAAGGTCAGCGAGGCGCGGTGCTGCTTGGCGTCGCTGTCGCCGGAGATGCCGGTGTCGCCTTTCAGGGTCAGGCCTTCGAAATCCTTGCGCAGGATGATGTTGACTACGCCAGCAATGGCATCTGCGCCATACGTGGAAGAAGCACCATCCTTGAGGATTTCGATGCGTTCGACGATCTGCATCGGCACGGTGGAGAGGTCGGTGAAGCTTTTCTGCCCGTCGTCGGCACGCGCGAATGGCGCCATGCGGCGGCCATTGAGCAAGACCAGGGTCGAGGTGGCGCCCAGGCCGCGGAGCGATATGGCAGTGGAACCGGCGGCAAAGCCGTTGCCGAAGCCCGTCGGCAGGGAGCCGGCGCCATCAGCGGTCAGGGTTTGCAGGTATTCGGCGACGGTAGCCTTGCCGGACTTCATCAAATCGTCGCGGGTGATCACTTGCACCGGCGACGCTGTTTCTGCCGAGGCCCGTTTGATACTCGAACCTGTAATCTCCACACGTTGGACATTGGCATCTTGTGCCATTGCCGGCGCAGCCATCATGCCAAGGCTGACCGCTGCTACGCTACCCGAAAAAATCAGGCGTACGGAGCGGGACATCACTGTTTCCATCATCATTCTCAAAACTCCGAAAGTAAGTTCGGCTGGCCGGTTTGCGACACAACCTCGCTAGGCTAAAAAAGATTGCTGCGTCGGCAATCACTGTGGGTAAAACGGCATACTGTGCGTTGCCGTGACTGATAAGACCATTTGCCGAGAAACCTTGTCAACGCGCAAATGTGACATTTCGTGATGGAAACAACAGTGTTTTTTGTAATTTCAGGATGTTTCAGTATTGGCAATTATCTTAATGTTGCACTGCGCTATGCGTTTTACACGTGCTGCTAAAAAGTGCGTTCATTCACGGACCTACGGGTTTCTACCAATGCACTTTTGCACGGCATCGTCCAGCCGATGTTGCGGTGCGGAATATTCCTCCCCTGGCGCGGGTGGTTGTTGCCGCGTACGCCAGAAGTCCTGCAGCTTTTCGCCGGGCGAGCAAAATATGCGTTATCGTTACGCGTTTTCCAGCTCGTCAAACCATCGGCGAGGCTGGCGGTTAACAAGGCATAGATCTTGCGAGGATGGACTGGTTTTGGCGGTGGAATCCTGTATCCCAGGGGGAAACCAGTACAAGCGCACCAATACGGTGCGACAGATAATCGAGATGAAGGGTATTACATGAAGTCACCATGGATGCGGCGCATGGCGCTGCTCGCCTGCCTGGCCGCCCTGCCGCTGGCAACCGTTGCCGCGGATGCCGCCCCTGCGGCCGCGCCGGTCAAAACTCTGCGCTATATCTTGCCGGCCGCCGAGACCGGTTTTGATCCGGCCACATCGCGCGACCTGTATTCGAATCACATCACGCAGGCCGTCTTCGACACCCTGTACACCTATGATTACCTGGCGCGCCCCGTGAAGGTGGTGCCCGGCGCGGCGGCGGCCATGCCGGAAGTGTCGGCCGACGGCAAGACGTATACCATCCGCCTGAAGAAGGGCATCCTGTTCACGCCCGACGCCGCGTTTGGCGGCAAGCGCCGCGAGCTGACCATGGCCGATTATGTGTATTCGTGGAAGCGATTGTTCGATCCGCGCCTGGCCTCGCCACACACCTGGCTGTTAGAGGGCAAGGTGGTCGGCCTCGATGACTTGGCAAAGGACGCGGCCAAGTCGAACAAGTTTGACTACAGCAAGAAAGTGGCCGGCCTGGAAATCCTCGACCCGTACACCTTGCGCATCACGCTGACCAAGACCGATTTCAACTTTCCCATGATCCTTGCCTACGTGCCGACGGCGGCCGTGGCGCGCGAAGTGGTGGACAAGTACGGCGACGTGAAGGGCGAAGTGGGTTCGAATCCCGTCGGCACCGGCTACTACACCTTGGGTGAATGGACGCGCGGCAACCGCATCGTTCTCAACCGCAACCCGCAGCATTTGCCGGAAACGTGGAATTTCATGGCCGGCGACGATCCCGATGACCAGCGCATCGTGCGCCAGATGCAGGGCAAGCGCATTCCCGCCATCGACCGCATCGAAATCACGGTGATGATCGAAGACCAGTCGCGCTGGCTGTCCTTCCAGAGCGGTGGCACGGACGTGTTCTGGCTCGACGGCCCGCTGGCGCCGAAGGCATTGTTGAACGGCAAGCTGCGCCCCGAGCTGGCGGAAAAGGGCGTGCAACTGTCGCGCCTGCTGGACCCGGAAATCAGCTATTACTACTGGAACATGGAAGATCCCACCCTGGGCGGCTTCAGCAAGGAAAAGATCGCCCTGCGCCGCGCGATTGCCATGGCACACAATATCGATGAAGAAATCCGCATCATCTGGAATGGCCAGGCCAAGCGCCTCGACTATCCGATACCGCCGGGTGTCGTCGGCTACGATCCTCACTACAAGAGCCTGCTGCAATACGATCCCGTGCTGGCCAATAAACTGCTGGATAAATTCGGCTACAAGAAGGGCGCCGATGGCTGGCGTACCCTGCCCGACGGCAAGCCGCTCTTGATACGCTACGCCTCGCGCAACGAAGCCAATGGCGTGCTGCAGGCGGAAATGTGGCGCAAGACGTATAACTCGCTGGGCATCCGCATGGAAAACGATCGCATGATCTTTTCCGATATTTTGAAGACGGAAAAGCAGTGCAAGATGCAGACGCGCACGGCGCCATGGCTGGCCGACTATCCGGACGGCGACAATTTCATGCAACTGTTCTATGGCCCGAACACGCACCAGAACAACAATGGCTGCTACCAGGACCCGGAATACGATAAATGGTACGTGGCCAGCCAGGCCATGCCGGCCAGCCCCGAACGCGATGAGCTGTTCCACAAGATGGCGCGCCGCCTGGAAGTCAATGCGGGTGCCTTGATCGGCTATGCGCGCTACCGCAACATGCTGGCGCAAAAGTCGGTGCTGGGCTACAAGAAGCACCCGATCTTGTTCCAGGAATGGGCTTACATGGATATCGATAGCGATGGTACGCCTGTGGCCAAGCCAGCCTCGGCTGCTACCAAATAAGCGTAGCTTATAAAAACAAGGAATCATTATGTTCGCTTATATCCTGCGCCGCTTGTGGCAGATGCTGCCTACCATGCTGGGCGTCGTCCTGCTGGTCTTCATCCTGTTCAACTGGGTGGGCGGCGATCCCGCCTACATTTTGGCCGGCAAGATGTCGAGTGCGGAAAGCATCGCCAACATCCGCCGTCAGCTCGGTGTCGACCAGCCGTATTACGTGCAGCTGTGGATTTTCATCAAGCAGATCGTCACCTTCGACTTCGGCCAGAGCTGGGCCACGGGGGAGTCCGTGTCGCACATCATCACCTCGCGCCTGGGACCGTCGATGATGGTGCTGATCCCGCTGACGGTGCTGGAAACGTTCTTTGGCGTGGCGCTGGCGCTGGCCATCGCCTTCGTGCGCGGTTCGTTGACGGACCGCGCCGTCATGATCGCCTGCACGGTGGGCATGTCGATTTCCATCCTCGTCTACATCATCGTCTTCCAGTACGGCTTTGCCTACAAGCTCGGCCTGTTCCCCGTGCAAGGGTGGGGCGACAGCTTCTGGGAAAACCTGCTGCGTTATTCAACCTTGCCAATTTTGATCGGGCTGGCCGTGTCCATCGCCCCGACCCTGCGTTTGTTCCGTACCTTCGTGCTGGACGAGGCCAACCAGGATTACGTGCGCACGGCGCGGGCCAAGGGCTTGAAGGAAGGCCGCATCATGTGGGTGCACGTGCTGCGCAATGCCGGCATTCCCATCATTACTTATGTGATGTCGAACTTGCCGGCCCTGCTGATCGGTGCCTTCCTGCTGGAACGCTTCTTCGGCATCCCCGGCATCGGGCGTGAAGTGATTCTGGCGGTCGAGCGCAGCGACTTTCCGGTGATCAAGGCGATCACTGTGTATGTCGCCGCCGCCACCATGCTCTTCAACCTGCTCACCGACCTGCTGTACCAGGCGGTCGATCCTCGCGTACAACTGAAGTAGAAAGAGACGATGTCGAAACCTCATACATCGCCCGGCCTGTGGGCCCTGGCGTGGCGCCGTTTGCGCGGCGACAAGATTGCAATGGTATCGCTGGCCGTGGTCGGCGCGTTTTTCCTGCTGGTGCTGGCGTCCGCCAGCGGCCTGCTAGCCTCGAACTGGGAAGATGAAGTGGCCGTCAGCTATGCGCCGCCCACGTTTGTGGGGGCCGACAAGGACGCCGCCGGTGATGGCGCCATTCCCTTGCCGGACGAGCGCGGCGCACCGACGCCCGTCAATGTGCTCGACCCGCTGGCCGACGATATCGCCGAACTGCGCGCCCAGATGGGTAGCAATCCATCGGCTGGCGTGGAAATGTACGGCGTCACGGACCCGCTGGCCGACGACTTGACGGCCTTGCGCGCCGGCATGGGCAAGACGAAGAAGTTGATCGCGCACAAGGCGGCAACCTTGCCGTTCGGCGCCGACAAATGGGGCCACGACATTCTGCAGAAAACCATCAAGGGCGGTGAAACGTCGATCGTGGTGGGCCTGGTGGCAGCCCTGCTGGCCGTCGTGCTGGGCACCTTGTTTGGCGCAGTGTCCGGCTACTTCGGCGGCATCGTCGATGACTTCTTCAACTGGTTTTACAGCATTTTCACGTCGATTCCTTCCATCCTGATGATTTTGACGGTGGCGGCCGTGCTGCAGCAAAAGGGCGTGCTGACCATCGTACTGATCCTGGGCTTGACGGGCTGGACGGGGCCATATCGCTTGATTCGCGCCGAATACATCAAGCACAAGGCGCGCGAATACGTGATGGCGGCCGACGCCATCGGCGCATCGCACTGGCGCAAGATGTTTTCGCACATCTTCCCGAACGTGAGTCACGTTGCCTTGGTGCAAATGTCCATCCTCGTGGTGGGCTTCATCAAGGCCGAAGTGATTTTGAGTTTCCTCGGCTTTGGCGTGCCGGTGGGGACTGTCTCGTGGGGCAGCATGCTCAACGAGGCGCAAAATGAACTGATCCTGGGCAAATGGTGGCAGCTGACCGCCGCCGCCACGGCGATGGCCGTGCTGGTGACGGCGTTCTCGCTGTTTACCGATGCCTTGCGCGATGCGCTCGACCCCAAAGTGAAATAGGAGTTGCTCATGGACCAGAATAACCTGTTGGAAGTGCGCGACTTGCGCGTCACTTTCCGCCTGGACAAGAAGACCACGTTCGAAGCCGTCAAGGGCATTTCATTCAACGTGCCGCGCAACAGTACCGTCGCCCTGGTGGGCGAATCGGGCAGCGGCAAGTCCGTCAGTTCGTTGGCCGTGATGGGATTGTTGCCGCCGGATAACACCATCATCGATCCTGCTTCCAGCATCCATTTCGGCGGGCGCGATTTGCTCAAATTGTCGATCGCCGAGCGGCGCACCATGTGCGGCAAGGATATCTCGATGATTTTCCAGGAGCCGATGTCGTCTTTGAACCCCGTGTTTACGGTGGGTTTCCAGATTGCCGAAGTGTTACGCCAGCACATGGGCATGAACCGCAAGCAGGCGCGGGCGCGCACGCTGGCGCTGCTCGAAGAAGTGGGTATTCCCGATCCCGCCACCAAGATCGACGCCTACCCGAGCCAGATGTCGGGCGGCCAGCAGCAGCGCGTGATGATCGCCATGGCGATCGCTTGCGAACCGAAACTCTTGATCGCCGACGAGCCGACGACGGCGCTGGACGTGACGATCCAGAAGCAGATCATGGACTTGATCGCGGCGCTGCAAAAGAAGCATCAAATGTCCGTGCTCTTCATTACCCACGACCTGGGCCTGGTGGGAGAAATCGCCGACCAGGTGATCGTCATGCGCCACGGCGAAGTACGCGAGACGGGCGAGGTGCGGCAAGTGTTCGAGGCGCCGGCCGACGCTTATACCAAGGCCCTGCTGCATTGCCGCCCGTCCTTGGACCAGCGTCCATGGCGCTTGCCCGTCATTGCCGATTTTATGGAAGGCAAGGCCGGTCCCGGCATCGAAATGAAGCAGCGCACGCGCGGTTATACGCCGGGCGACGAGCCGGTGCTGGTGGTGAATAATCTCAGTAAAAGCTTTTACACGCGCGAGGGCCTGTTCGGCAAGCGCGAGTTCCAGGCCGTCAAGGATGTGTCATTCACTTTACCGCGCGGCAAGACGCTGGGCGTGGTGGGCGAGTCCGGTTCCGGCAAGACGACGGTGGGCTTGACCCTGCTGCGCCTGCACCAGGCGACGGGCGGCACGGCCATGTTCCACGGCAAGGATCTGATTGCCATGCCGAACAAGGAGTATCTGCCGTACAAGCGCCGCATCCAGATCATCTTCCAGAATCCCTACGCTTCCCTGAATCCACGCTACACGGTGGGGCAGATCTTGCTCGAACCGATGCGTATCCACAAGATAGGCGCGAACGACCAGGAACGCATCGCCAAGGCCTACTGGCTGCTCGATAAAGTCGGCTTGCCGGAGCAGGCCTTCCACCGCTATCCGCACGAGTTCTCGGGCGGCCAACGCCAGCGCATCGCCATTGCCCGCTGCCTGACCATGCAGCCGGAAATTCTGGTGTGCGACGAATCCGTGTCGGCGCTGGACGTGTCGGTGCAGGCGCAGGTATTGAACTTGCTGCAGGATTTGCAGGATGAATTCGGCTTGTCCTATATCTTCATCTCGCACGATTTGTCCGTGGTGAAATACATCGCCGACCAGGTGATGGTGATGCACAAGGGGCAAGTGGTGGAACTGGCCGATTCGGATGAGCTGTACCGCAACCCTGTGCATCCGTACACGCGTACCTTGTTGAGTGCCATACCCAAGGGCGTGCAAATCTAAACACGCTTTTACGGTAAGATAGCGGCCATGCCCAACCTCATTTACCTGCTCGAACATTACGGTGTCCTGATTGTCTTTGGCATCGTGCTGGTGGAGCAGCTCGGCCTGCCGATTCCCGCCTTCCCCATCCTCGTGGTGGCGGGGGCGCTGGCCGTCGATGGCGACATGAATGGGGCGCTGGTGCTGGCCGCTGCGCTGGGCGCTTGCCTGATCAGTGACTTCACGTGGTTCCGCGCGGGCCGCCATTTCGGCAAGCGCATCCTGCGGCTGCTGTGCCGCATCTCGCTGTCGCCCGATTACTGCGTCAGCCAGACGGAAGACAAGTTCAAGCGCTGGGGGCCGAAAGCCCTGATCGTTTCCAAGTTCGTGCCGGGTTTCAATACCGTGGCTGCGCCCATGTCGGGCGCGCTGGGCACGCCGCCCCGCCTGTTTTTCCTGTACGCGGGCCTGGGCGCCTTGCTGTGGAGCGGCACGGGCATCGTCGTCGGCGTGATCTTCCACGCCAGCGTGCAACAGGTGCTCGACTTGCTCAGCACCATGGGCAGCACGGCCTTGCTGATGCTGGCCACTTTGCTGGGCTTGTTCCTGCTGTACAAATTCCTCGAGCGCCGGCGTTTCCGCCAAGCCTTGCAGATCGAGCGCATCGGCATCGATGAATTGCTCGCACTCATAGAGCAGGGCGAGGAACCGTTGATGGTCGACGCCCGCAGCGCCACGGCGCAGGCGCTGGAGCCTGCCGTGCCGGGCGCCTTGTTTTTCAATGGCAAGGAACCCGTGCCGGCCATGATCGCCATGGACAAGGACCGCCACATCATCGTGTATTGCAGCTGTCCCAACGACGTGACGGCTGCGCAAGTGGCCAAGTTGCTGCACCAGCACGGCTTTCACCGCGCCAAGCCCCTGCATGGCGGCCTCGATGCGTGGAATGCCGCCTATCGCTCGGACCAGCCGGCGCCCGCCAGCTTGCTGGGCGAAGGCTTGCCGTCCTGATCCACGCTGCCTGCCGCACGCCAGCTTGGCAGTAAAGCTGGTGGTAAAAACCGGTAGTAATAATACGAAAACACCATCGCCGGGTTGCCTGGATGATAGCGCCACACCCGTGCCGCCGCACACCAGGCAGCTTTGCGCAAACTCCGGCATACTGTGCTTTCCAGCTAATTCCTGCTGCTGTGCAACATGATTTTCGTGTGTCTGACGAGTGCAAGTACTTACTATGAATCTTTGTTTGTGAGTAACGTTGGCTGCGCCTGTTGCATTTGGAGTGGAACTACCAATAAAGGCTAGATTTGATGTA
Organism: Janthinobacterium sp. UMAB-56; assembly: GCF_900095265.1. GTDB lineage: Bacteria > Pseudomonadota > Gammaproteobacteria > Burkholderiales > Burkholderiaceae_D > Janthinobacterium. The sequence goes on from NZ_LT607658.1 coordinate 170,875, forward strand.
CTTAAACTACAAACTTTGCTTGCCTCCGGGCGCATTCATCCTTTAAGCTTGGCGTCCCATGCGTCCCACTTCATCATTTAAAATCATGAGCGCTTCGTCTTCTCCCGTACTGCCGACTTCCGCCTTCTCCGATGGACCGCGCCTGTTGGCCGATGTGGGCGGCACCAATGCCCGTTTCGCCCTGGAAGTGGCCACCGGCCACATCACCCTGGTGGAAGTGTTGCCTTGTGCCGATTACCCTAGCCTGTCTGCCGCCCTGCAAGCCTACCTGGCACTGCCGCACATCGCTGCCGCCGGCGGACAAGCCGTGCGCCATGCCATGATCGCCATCGCCAACCCGGTCGACGGCGATTTCCTCAGCATGACGAACCACCACTGGTCATTCTCGATCCGCGCCATGCGCGAAGAGTGCGGTTTCACGACCCTGGACGTGGTCAACGATTTCACGGCCCTGGCCCGCGCCTTGCCGCAGCTGTCGAGCGAGCAAAAGCACCAGGTTGGGGCGGGCACGGCCCGTCCCAACACGGCCATCGGCCTGATCGGCGCCGGCACGGGCCTCGGCGTGTCGGGCCTGATTCCGTCGCATGGCGGCTGGATCGCCCTGCAAAGCGAAGGCGGCCACGTCAGCTTTGCGCCGTTCAATGAAGTGGAAGTGAGCATTTTGCAATTTGCCTGGCGCGAATACGAGCACGTCTCGGCCGAGCGCCTGATTTCCGGCGATGGCCTGGAACTGATCTACCGCGCCCTGGCCGACCGCGCGGGCGTGCCGGCGGAAGCCTTGCCGGCGGCGGAAATCACGCGCCGCGCCCTGGCCGGCGAATCCCAACTGTGCGACGACGTCATCGAAGCGTTCTGCTGCATGCTGGGCACGGTGGCGGGCAACGTCGCCGTCACTTTGGGCGCGCTTGGCGGCATTTATATCGGCGGCGGCATCGTGCCACGCCTGGGCGAGCGTTTCGACCGCTCCGGCTTCCGCGCCCGCTTCGAGCGCAAGGGGCGCTTTGCCAATTATGTCTCGCAAGTGCCGACCTTCGTCATCACGGCGCAGTACCCGGCGTTCCTGGGGGCATCGGCCATTCTCTCGGAGAAACTCGCCTCCCGGTGATGCAGGTGGCTGGGGATGTGTCGTGTCGAGGCCGGGTAAAACGCGTGTTTTACCCGGTTTTGCGCTTTTCCGCTTTTTATCAGGTACAATTGGCATCGTTGGATGAAACGACGACTGTCGCTCTCCTGTCTGGCTGTGTTGTCGCCACGGGAAAAGCAGCTGCTCCGAAGTGCGTTTCATTGCTGGTTATTTAAGGCCAGCACCATGGATGGCAGGACTTTCACTGCATCCGCTTTAATCCCGCTTTGCGCGCATCGGCCAAGGCGTCGGAAAAACAGCCTCAACTTGTAACCCAGCACGGCGTCATCATCGATGTATGCCATCTGTTACGTTGAAATGAACGTTTTTGATTTCTTTCTCTGCATACGAATTGCAACACATATCCGCACAGAATTGCTATGAATACAATTGAGGCTAAAAAAGTCCTCGAAACCGCGTTGCTGTGCGCTCGTGAATCGCTGACGATCCACAGCTTGAAGAAGCTGTTCGTCGATGCGGACGAGAATGGTCGCGTGCGTGGTGTCGGCGTTGGTGCCGACACGATCAAGCAATTGCTGGAAGAATTGCGGCAAGAGTGGGAAGGGCGCGGTATCGAGATCGTCAGTCTGGCCTCGGGCTGGCGCTTTCAAAGCCGCCCGGAAATGAAGATGTATCTCGATCGCATGACGCCCGAGCGGCCGCCCAAGTATTCGCGGGCGACCCTGGAAACCTTGGCCATCATCGCCTACCGCCAGCCGGTAACGCGCGGCGATATCGAGGAAATTCGCGGCGTTGCCGTCAATTCGCAGACGATCAAGATGCTGGAAGACCGTGGCTGGGTTGATGCCATCGGCTACCGCGACGTGGTGGGACGGCCGGCCTTGCTGGCCACCACCAAGCAGTTTTTGGATGATCTGGGTTTGCATTCGCTGTCCCAGCTGCCGCCTTTGCAGCAAATCAGTGAAATGCAGGGCAATGGGCTCGAAGCCCTGGAAGCGGCCCTGCAGGAAAATTTTGACAAGGCAAGCAATGAGCTTGCCCCCCAGCTTGGTGCAGGTAGCAATACGGCTGTGACAGATGTAGATGTGACAGCAAGCCTTGATGCCGGCCCCGATGCTTCGCCCACGGACGAAGCCTACACTCACGACCCTGCGCCAGAACTAACGGTTGACGCTGCGCCAGGTCAGCACAGCCAAGAAACGAAGAATGAATAATCCGAACACACCCGAGACAGTAACCGCCAGCGACGAAGCCATCGTTGCCAAGCCCAAGCGCCGCACCAAGGCCCAGATCGAAGCTGATGCGGCCGCTGCCGTTGCAACTGCTGCAGCCGGCGACAGCGTCGCTGCCAAGCCGAAGCGCCGTACGAAAGCCGACGTGGCCGCCGATGCGCCTGTCGCTGACGCCGCCGTAGAAGCTGCGCCTGCCGTCAAGAAAACCCGCGCCAAGCCAGCGCTGAAGGCCGTGGCCGACGCCGCGGAAGCCGCTGCCGAGGCGGTTGCTGCCCCGGCGCCGCGTCCGCCGCGCGCCCGCGCCGCCGCCAAGGCCGCTGCCGCCGTCGCTGAAGCGGCGCCGGAAGCCGTGGCTGACAAGCCGGCCGAAGCTCGCACTACCCGTGGTCCGCGCCAGATGCGTGGCGTGCAGGCAGAACGCGCGCTGCGCCAGCCGCCGCGCGCCGAAGCGCCGCAGGCAGCCGAAGCCGTTGCTGCAGCGCCTGCCGCAGAGCAAGTAGCTGCGCCTGTCGCCGATGTGTTCGATGCCGAAGGCAACCTCGTTTCCGGCCCGCGTCTGCCGCGCGGTCCGCGCAACGACGTGCCGGGTGCTGGCAAGAATGCCGGCAAGAGCCGCAAAAAGGGCAAGGGCCGCCAGGCTGCGCCCGGTAAACTCAGCGACGCTGACGCCGTGTTCTCGTTTGTCACCTCCGACGCTTTCGACAGCGAAGAAGGCGGCACGGGCCGCGTGCAAAAGGTGGCCGTGCGCCGCGACCTGACGTCCGACGACGACGCACCGAAGCTGCACAAGGTGCTGGCTGAAGCCGGTCTCGGTTCGCGCCGCGACATGGAAGACCTGATTGTTTCGGGCCGCGTGTCCGTGAATGGCGAGCCGGCCCACATCGGCCAGCGCATCCTGCCGTCCGACCACGTGCGCATCAATGGCAAGTTGATACAGCGCCGTGTCAGCAAGAAGCCGCCACGCGTGCTGGTGTACCACAAGCCGGCCGGCGAAATCGTCAGCCACAACGATCCGGACGGCCGTCCATCCGTGTTCGACCGCTTGCCGACCATGAAAGCGGGCAAGTGGCTGGCCGTTGGTCGTCTCGACTTCAATACGGAAGGCTTGCTGCTGTTTACCACCTCCGGTGACCTGGCCAACCGCCTGATGCACCCGCGCTACGGCATCGACCGCGAGTACGCCGTGCGTACCCTGGGCGAGCTGGAAGAGGGCATGCGCCAGAAGCTGCTGGCCGGTGTCGAACTGGAAGACGGCCTGGCGCAGTTCTCGAAGATCGCCGATGGCGGCGGCGAAGGCATCAACAAGTGGTACCGCGTGGTGATCGGCGAAGGCCGTAACCGCGAAGTGCGCCGCATGTTCGAAGCCATCGGCCTGACCGTCTCGCGCCTGATCCGTACTCGCTACGGCGCCATGACCCTGCCGAGCGGCCTGAAACGCGGTCGCTGGGAAGAGATGGATGAAAACACCGTGCGCGACCTGCTGACCGCCTACGGCATCGAAAAGAAAATGCCGGCATCGGGTGACCCGCGTGCCGCTGGTGCCGCCAAGGGCCGCGAAGCGCGCAAGGCCAGCCGCGATGACGAGCCGAATGGCAACCGCATCGATGTGAGCAACCGCAACGCCGATCCTTTCCCTGTCGCGCCGCGCCGTGGCCAGCCGCAAGGCCAGTTTGCCCGTCCGCAAGGCCAGGGTCGCCCAGGCGGCGCGGGTCGTCCAGGCGAAGCGCGTGGTCCGGGCCGTGGCCAGCCGCAAGGTCCGTTCCAGGGTGGCCAGCCGCGCTCGTCGGCATCGTTCGAAGGCGCGCCGCAAGGCCAGGGTCGTCCGCCGCGCGCGGCCGGTCAGGGTCAGGGTCGTCCGGGTGGTGAAGGCCGCGCGCCGCAGCGCGGTCCGCGCCAGCCCGATCCGCTGCAAACGACCTTCGGCTTCGCTAACACGGGTCCGCGCCGCAATGCGGGCGGTGCCGGTGGTCAGGCGCGTTCCGGTGGCCAGCCGCGTGGCGGCATGGACCGTGGTGGCATGGATGGCATGCCGCGTCGTCGCAGCAAAGGTTAATCGGGAAGAGTTTCTTCTTGCGCGCCCGCCGAACTGCTGCGGGTGCGCGCTCTTGTAACTGTTGTAAGCCGGGCCGCTCCTCGTGTGCGGCATTGCGGCGAAGTTAATAAGAGGTTATAATCTGCAGCCTAATAAAAGTTCTCCGCAGGGTTGTTTGGTGGGGAGTGCTTTCATCTGGCTGGGGAAATACAAGAAGATGGGCAGATGCCCATTTTTTTTTTGTTGAACCGTTTGTAATGGCGCCAACAAGAGGCCATATATGACTTGCGCGTGTTTTTTTGCATGTTGTCGGCGCTCAGTGTGGCGCTGTCATGCCGAAAGCGGGCCTTATTTCTGGAGAATTTCTTGCAGCAGTTGGGATTAATTGAAAAGACAGTTACAGGTCTGGGCTATGAGCTCGTTGATGTCGAACGTGCCGAGCGCGGACTGCTGCGCGTCTTTATTGATTTCAGCGCCGCCGATGCCGCTGAAAAAGGTCCGATCACGGTCGAAGACTGTGCCACGGTGAGTCACCAGTTATCGCATGTGTTGACGGTAGAGAACGTTCCTTACGAGCGTCTCGAGATTTCTTCCCCGGGTCTGGATCGTCCGGTGCGCAAGCTGGAAGACTTTGTCCGTTTCGCAGGCCAGGAAATCATCGTCAAGCTGACTGTGGCGATGCCGGGTACGAACAACCGGAAATCGTTCCAGGGGCTCTTGCAAGAACCCGTGGGCGATAAATTGTCGTTGGAATTTGAAGGTAAGGATGGTCCGGCGATGTTGGAGTTTACGCTCGCGGATGTGGATAAGGCACGCTTGGTGCCGCAGGTGGTTTTTAAGGGACGCAAAGCATGAGCCGCGAAGTTTTATTATTGGTTGACGCGCTGGCGCGCGAAAAAAACGTCGATAAAGATGTCGTCTTCGGCGCCCTCGAATTCGCGTTGGCGCAAGCCACGAAGAAACGGTATGAGGGTGAGGTAGACATCCGCGTTTCTATCGACCGTGAATCGGGCGAATTCGAATCGTTCCGCCGCTGGCACGTTGTGCCCGATGAAGCGGGCCTGCAATTGCCGGATCAGGAGATCCTGCATTTCGAGGCAAAAGAACAGATTTCCGATATCGAAGTCGATGACCACATCGAAGAGCCGATCGAATCCGTTGAGTTCGGCCGCCGTTTCGCCCAGGATACCAAACAGGTCGTCCTGCAGCGCGTGCGTGACGCCGAGCGCGAACAGATCCTGGTCGATTTCCTGGAGCGCGGCGATTCGCTCGTCACCGGCACCATCAAGCGCATGGAACGTGGCGATGCCATCGTCGAATCGGGCAAGATCGAAGCGCGTCTGCCGCGCGACCAGATGATCCCGAAAGAGAATCTGCGCATCGGCGACCGTGTGCGTGCTTTCATCTTGCGTATCGACCGCAATATGCGCGGCCCGCAAGTGATCCTGTCGCGCACCGCGCCCGATTTCATCATGAAGCTGTTCGAACTGGAAGTGCCGGAAATCGAGCAAGGCATGCTGGAAATTAAATCCGCAGCCCGCGATGCCGGCGTGCGCGCCAAGATCGCCGTCTATACGGCCGACAAGCGCATCGACCCGATCGGTACTTGCGTCGGCATGCGCGGTTCGCGCGTGCAGGCCGTGACCGGCGAACTCGGTGGCGAACGTGTCGATATCGTGCTGTGGTCGGAAGATCCGGCGCAGTTCGTCATCGGCGCCCTGGCGCCGGCGAACGTCTCGTCGATCATGGTCGATGAAGAAAAACACGCGATGGATGTCGTCGTGGATGAAGAAAACCTGGCAATCGCGATCGGCCGTTCCGGCCAGAACGTGCGCCTGGCCTCGGACCTGACCGGCTGGAAGATCAACATCATGACGGCCGAAGAATCGGCTGACAAAGCTGCCCAGGAAACGGCTGCCGTGCGCATCCTGTTCATGGAAAAGCTCGATGTCGACCAGGAAGTGGCCGATATTCTGGTGGAAGAAGGTTTCGCCAGTCTGGAAGAAATCGCTTACGTGCCAATTTCCGAAATGCTGGAAATCGAATCGTTTGACGAAGATACCGTCAATGAACTCCGTACCCGTGCGCGTGATGCGCTCGTGACCGAAGCGATTGCTTCGGAAGAGGGTCTGGAAGGCATGGACGAGGCGTTGGTGGGTCTGGAAGGCATGGACCGCATCACCGCCGGCAAGCTGGGTCTGGCTGGTATCAAGACCGTTGAAGCATTTGCAGCACTGGCATACGACGAATTTGGCGCAATCCTGGCCTTGTCTGCGGACCGTGCGCGTGAACTGATTACAAGTGAATTTAAAGATGTGACCGACGATGAGATGAAGTTGGTTGACTCGAAATACGACGATCGTGCCAAGGCCTTACAAGCCAAGGCATGGAGTCTGGCCGAATCCGCAAAGGCTTAATTTGAGTATCTTTATCATCTCCGCGACACATAGAAAAGAGGACTGAATGGCGAGTAACAACGTAGCCCAATTTGCCACCGAACTGAAGATGCCTGCAGATTTGCTGCTGACGCAGCTGCGTTCTGCCGGCGTCGAGAAAAGTTCGACGTCAGATCCATTGTCGAAAGATGATAAGGACAAGCTTTTGGATCATCTGCGCCGCACACACGGCGCAGCGGCTGACACAGAAAAGAAAAAAATCACCGTGACCCGCAAGGAAACGACTGAAATCAAGCAAGCTGACGCCACCGGCAAATCGCGCACCATCCAGGTGGAAGTGCGCAAGAAACGCACTTTCGTCCAGCGTGACGAAGCTGCGCCGGTCGTAGCAGAACCGGTTGCGCCTGCCGCACCGGTGATCGATCCCGCCGACGTGGCGCGCCGTGAAGAAGATGCCCGTAAACAGGCTGAACTGATCGCCCGCCAGGAAGCCGATCTGCGCGAAAAGCAAGAACGTCTTGCCAAGCTCGACGCGGAAAAAGAAGCCCAGGCGAAAGCCACGCAACAGGCTGAACTGGCTGCGAAGAAAGAAGCTGAAGCGGAAGCCAAGAAAGCGGCTGCCAAGGCTGCTGCCGCACCTGTCGCCAGCGCCGCTGCACCTGTCGTTGACGACGCCGCCGCTGAAGCGAAAAAAGTGGCTGCCGCTGAAGAAGCGAAGAAGAAAGCCGCCGCCGCTGCTGTTGCCGCCAAGGAAGCCGCTGACAAAGCGGAAGCCACCGAGCGTGCACGCAAGGCTGTTGCCGACGAAGTCGCCCAGATCAAGGCCATGATGAACGCGCCACGCCGCGCCATTAAGGCACCTGAACCCGTACCGGTTCCGGTCAAGCCGAAGGCGCCGGAAGGCACCCTGCACAAGCCTGCTGACAAGAAACCTGGCGACAAGCCGGGCGACAAGAAGCCTGCTGTTGCAGACAAGAAATCCATCAAGTCGGCCAATGTGTCGTCCACCTGGTCCGATGACGCGAAAAAACGCGGCACCACCGGTGGTCCCAAGCCACGCGGCAATAGCGGCCCAGGCGGCCGTGACAGCTGGCGCGGTGGCGCGAAGGGCCGTCGCCCGACGCACCATGATGACCGTGAATCGAACTTCCAGGCTCCGACGGAAGCCGTCGTCAAAGACGTGCACGTACCGGAAACGATCACCGTGGCCGAACTGGCGCACAAAATGTCCGTCAAGGCATCCGAAGTCATCAAGCATTTGATGAAATTGGGCCAGATGTGCACGATCAATCAGGTGCTGGACCAGGAAACCGCCATGATTCTGGTGGAAGAAATGGGCCACAAGGCGTTCGCCGCCGAACAGGACGATCCGGAAGCGCTGCTGGCCGATGTGGGCGAACACGCGCACTTCGAAAGCAAGCCACGCGCACCGGTGGTCACCGTCATGGGTCACGTCGACCATGGTAAGACCTCTTTGCTCGATTACATTCGTCGCGCCAAGGTTGCTTCCGGCGAAGCGGGCGGCATTACGCAGCATATCGGCGCTTACCACGTCGATACGCCACGCGGCATGATCACCTTCCTCGACACCCCGGGTCACGAAGCGTTTACCGCAATGCGTGCCCGTGGCGCCAAAGCAACCGACATCGTTATTCTGGTGGTTGCCGCCGACGATGGCGTGATGCCGCAAACGAAAGAAGCGATTGCCCATGCGAAAGCAGCCGGCGTGCCGCTGGTGGTGGCGATCAACAAGGTCGACAAACCAGGTGGTAACGTGGACCGCGTGACGCAGGAACTGGTCGCCGAGCAAGTCGTGCCGGAAGAATACGGTGGCGAATCGCCATTCGTGCCGGTGTCGGCCAAAACGGGTCAGGGTATCGACGATCTGCTGGAACAAGTGCTGTTGCAAGCCGAGGTGCTGGAACTGAAGGCACCGGTCGATGCGCCTGCGCGCGGCCTGGTTGTCGAGGCGCGTCTGGACAAGGGCCGTGGTCCTGTCGCGACGATCCTGGTGCAGTCCGGTACCTTGAAACGCGGCGACGTGATCCTGGCTGGCTCTTCGTATGGCCGTGTTCGCGCCATGCTCGATGAGAACGGCAAGTCCATCGCTGAAGCGGGTCCTTCGATCCCGGTCGAAATCCAGGGCTTGACGGAAGTGCCGGTTGCCGGTGAAGAAGTCGTCGTCATGGCTGACGAGCGCAAGGCGCGTGAAATCGGTCTGTTCCGTCAAGGTAAGTTCCGTGACGTGAAACTGGCGAAACAGCAAGCTGCGAAACTGGAAAACATGTTCGACCAGATGGCCGAAGGCGAAGTGAAAAACTTGCCGCTGATCATCAAGACCGACGTGCAAGGTTCGCAAGAAGCGCTGGTCGGTTCGCTGCAGAAACTGTCGACCTCCGAAGTGCGCGTACAAGTTGTGCACGCAGCCGTCGGCGGCATCACGGAATCGGACGTCAACCTGGCAGTCGCCTCGAAAGCGGTCATCATCGGCTTCAACGCCCGTGCTGATGCCCAGGCACGCAAGCTGGCCGAGTCGAATGGCGTGGACATTCGCTACTACAACATCATTTACGATGCGATCGACGAGATCAAATCGGCGTTGTCGGGCATGTTGGCACCAGAGAAACGCGAAACCGTCATCGGCCAGGTCGAGATCCGCCAGGTTATCCTGGTCTCGAAAGTGGGCGCGATTGCCGGTTGCCTGGTCACCGATGGCGTGGTCAAGCGTGCTTCTTCCGTCCGCCTGTTGCGCAACAACATCGTGGTGTGGAGCGGCGAGATCGACTCCCTGAAACGCTTCAAGGACGATGCGAAAGAAGTTCGCGCCGGTCTGGAGTGCGGCCTGTCGCTGAAGAACTACAACGACATTCAGGTTGGCGACACACTGGAAGTGTTCGAAGTCCAGGAAATCGCTCGTAGCCTGTAATCTCGGTAAGAACAATGGCGCGGACATATCGTTGTCCGCGCAAACACGTGGGGCGCATTGGTCAACGGGCAACCGTTTGACCCATGCGCCCTGCGGCACTTAGGACAGCATATATCATGGCTAAACATAGCAAAACCATGCCAGCGCGCGGCTTGCGCGTGGCAGACCAGATCCAGCGCGATCTGGCTGAAATCGTCGCCTACGAATTGAAAGACCCGCGCGTGGGTACGATGATCACCATCACCGAAGTGCAGATCACGCCCGATTACGCCCATGCCAAGGTGTTTTTCACGATGTTGAAAGACAGCAAGGAAGCCATCAAGAACACCACCGAAGGCTTGATGGCCGCGTCTGGCTTCATCCGTGGCTTGCTGGGCAAGCGCCTGCACATCCACACCCTGCCGATGCTGCATTTCGTGCACGACAGCTCGACCTCGCGCGGCATGGAAATGTCGCTCCTGATCGACAAGGCCAACGCCACGCGCGCGGCCGACGCCGAGCCGGATGCGAAGCCTGAAGACAAAGCGGACGAGCAATAAAGGTGGCGGGTCCGAAGAAACCGCCCGGCATCAAGCGGGTGCGCGACCTGGTCGACGGTGTCTTGCTGCTCGATAAGCCCGTGGGCTGGTCCAGCAATGATGCCCTGATCAAGGCCAAGCGCGTGTTGAACGCGAAAAAAGCGGGCCATACGGGTACCCTGGACCCGTTCGCCACGGGCTTGCTGCCATTGTGTTTTGGCGAAGCCACGAAGTTCTCGCAAGACTTGCTGGAAGCCGACAAAACCTACGAAACTCTGGTGCGCCTGGGGCAGACGACGGATACGGGCGACACGGAAGGCGCAGTGCTGGAAACGCGCGACGTTAACGTCACTCAGGAGCAGATCGAAGCCGTGCTGGCGCAGTTCCGCGGGCCGATTCTGCAGACGCCGCCCATGTACTCGGCCTTGAAGCGAGATGGCAAGCCCTTGTATGAGTATGCAAGGGCAGGCATCACCCTGGAGCGCGAAGCGCGCCCGGTGACCATCCATAAGCTTGAGTTCCTCGGCTACGAGGCCCCGTTCCTGAAATTGTCCGTGATGTGCAGCAAAGGCACGTATATTCGCGTGCTGGGCGAAGACATCGGCCATGCCCTCGGTTGCGGCGGGCATCTGAACGCTTTGCGCCGCACGCAGGTGGGCGATCTGACCTTAGACGGCGTCGTTACGCTGGACGAGCTGACGGCGCACGCTGCGCCCTTGAGCTTGCTGGCCCCCGTCGATGCTTTATTGTCGAGTTTCCCTGCCGTCCAGCTGACGGAAGAACTGTCCAAGCGTTTCCTGCACGGCCAGCGCATCGCGCTGGGCAAGGAAGACGTCGCCGTGCCGGCCGAGCCAGGCAGGGTGCGCGTGTATCACGACAGCAAGCTGCTGGGCACGGGCCAGTTGCAGGAATACAGCATCCTGGCGCCGGAGCGTTTGATCGCGACAGCACACGAATAAGTAAGTCACGCTCAAGTCATATTGATCAGCGACACTGCTAATCCGGTGTCGTATTTTTAAACAAACCGTCCCCGACTGCGGGAGCCGCCAGCATTTTTAGATAGCGTTGCAACGCAACATGCTATACTACGCGGTTCCGGAAATAGATTAGCATTCGGGTATCTCGTACACCTTGTACGCACTCCGCAGTTTTTCAGTAACTACTACGACCATGTCAAATACAAAACGCGCAATTCGTAATATCGCCATTATCGCCCACGTTGACCACGGCAAAACCACGCTGGTGGATCAGCTGCTGCGCCAGTCCGGCACCTTCCGTGAAAACCAAGCGGTCGACACCCGAGTCATGGACTCGAACGACCTGGAAAAGGAGCGCGGCATTACGATTCTGTCGAAGAACTGCGCTGTTGAGTACGAAGGCACCCACATCAACATCGTCGACACCCCAGGCCACGCCGACTTCGGCGGCGAAGTGGAACGTGTTCTGTCGATGGTTGACTCGGTTCTGCTGCTGGTCGATGCACAAGAAGGCCCGATGCCGCAAACCCGTTTCGTCACGCGCAAAGCGCTGGCACTGGGTCTGAAGCCTATCGTCATCGTCAACAAGGTCGACCGTCCAGGCGCGCGCCCGGACTGGGCCATCAACCAGACGTTCGAACTGTTCGACAAGCTGGGCGCTACCGACGAACAACTCGATTTCCCTATCATTTACGCTTCGGGCCTGAACGGCTATGCCGGCCTGACCGAAGACGTGCGCAGCGGCGACATGAAGCCGATGTTTGACGCCATCCTGGAACACGTTCCAGTACGTGACGACAATCCTGAAGGCCCGCTGCAAATGCAGATCACCTCGCTGGATTACTCGTCGTACGTCGGCAAGATCGGCATTGGCCGCGTCAACCGCGGTACCGTCAAGGTCGGCCAGGACGTGCTGGTCATCAATGGCCCAGGCGCCACGCCTATCAAAGGCCGCATTAACCAGGTGCTGAACTTCAAGGGCCTGGAGCGCGTGCTGGTGGACGAAGCTGTTGCCGGCGACATCTGCCTGATCAATGGTATCGATGAAATCGGCATCGGTTCGACGCTGTGCGCAGTCGATACCCCGGATCCGCTGCCGATGCTGACCGTCGACGAGCCGACCCTGACCATGAACTTCATGGTCAACAACTCGCCACTGGCTGGCCGCGAAGGCAAGTTCGTTACCTCGCGCCAACTGCGTGACCGTCTGGACCGCGAACTGAAAGCCAACGTTGCTCTGCGCGTTTCGCCAACCGACGACGACACGATCTTTGAAGTATCGGGCCGCGGCGAGCTGCACCTGACGATTCTGATCGAAAACATGCGTCGCGAAGGCTTCGAGCTGGCCGTATCGCGTCCACGCGTCGTGTTCAAAATGGTCGATGGCGTGCGCCACGAGCCGTTTGAAAACCTGTCGGTCGACGTTGAAGAAGTCAACCAGGGCGGCGTCATGGAAGAACTGGGCCGTCGTCGCGGCGACCTGCAAAACATGGAATCGGATGGCAAGGGCCGCGTGCGTCTCGAGTACCTGATCCCTGCGCGTGGCCTGATCGGCTTCCAGGGCGAATTCATGACCCTGACCCGCGGCACCGGCCTGATGAGCCACGTGTTCCATGAATACGCGCCAGTCGACAACACCCGTGGCGAAATGGCTGGCCGTCGTAATGGCGTGCTGATCTCGCAAGACGACGGCGCCGCTGTTGCCTACGCTATCTGGAAACTGCAAGACCGCGGTCGCATGTTCGTGTCGCACAATGACCCGGTCTATGAAGGCATGGTCATCGGTATCCACTCGCGCGACAACGACCTGGTCGTCAACCCGATCAAGGGCAAGCAGCTGACCAACGTGCGTTCGTCGGGTACCGACGAAGCGGTGCGCCTGGTGCCACCAATTCAGATGTCGCTGGAATACGCAGTCGAATTCATCGAGGACGACGAACTGGTGGAAATCACGCCTAAATCGATCCGTCTGCGCAAGCGCTTCCTGAAAGAGCACGAGCGTAAAAAAGCGTCGCGTGATGCGTAATATGTTGTAGTGCATGGCCTGCGGGCCATGCCGCTCCCGGCCCGCTGCGCCGCGTCACCGTCACTGGTGAGGCACGCAGCGGGTTTGTCATTTGCAGCTCCTGTTTTTTGTAGACACCATGACTTCCTCTTCTTTGCCTTCCCGCCGCCTGTCCGTCGCCCCGATGATGGATTGGACCGACCGCCATTGCCGCAAGTTCCACCGCGAAATCACGCGCCACACCTGGCTCTACACCGAGATGGTGACGACGGGTGCGCTGGTGTACGGCGACGTGGAGCGCCATTTGCGCTTCAACGAGGAAGAGCATCCGGTGGCGCTGCAGCTGGGGGGCAGCGATCCGCAAGACCTGGCCACCAGCGCCAGGCTGGGCCAGCAGTGGGGCTATGACGAGATCAACCTGAACTGCGGCTGCCCGTCCGAGCGCGTGCAAAAGGGCGCGTTTGGCGCCTGCCTGATGGCCGAACCGCAACTGGTGGCCGACTGCGTGAAAGCCATGCGCGACGTGGTCGATATCGACGTTACCGTCAAGCACCGCATCGGCATCGATGACAGCGAGTCCTACGACTTCGTGCGCGATTTCGTCGGCACCGTGGCCGACGCCGGCTGCAAGACATTTATCGTGCATGCGCGTAACGCCATCCTGAAGGGCCTGAGCCCGAAGGAAAACCGCGAAGTACCACCGCTGAAATATGATTATGCCTATCGCTTGAAGCGTGATTTTCCCCAGTTCGAGTTCATCATCAATGGCGGCATCAAGACGCTGGCTGAAATCGACCTGCACCTGCAGCACCTCGACGGCGTGATGCTGGGCCGCGAGGCTTACCACAACCCGTATGTCATGGCGCAGTTCGACCAGCGCTATTACGGCGACGATGCGCCCGTCAAAACGCGCGAACAGGTGCTCGAAGCGATGATTCCGTATATCAGTGCGCAGCTGGAAAAGGAAGCGGGGCGCTTGAAACTGAACAGCGTCACGCGCCACATGCTGGGTCTGATGCAAAACCTGCCCGGCGCGCGCGGTTTCCGCCAGACCCTGTCGGATTCGAAGAAGCTGGCCTCGGGCGACCCGCGCCTGTTGCTGGAAGCGGCGGCGCGCTTGTCCTTGCCTGCCTGATGAGCTGCGATTGCCATGCCCATGCACAGCAGTTGCATGGCTACCTGCAAGCCGTTAGCGCATTGAAGGATGATGGCAGTTTGTTTCTTTGCGATTATCTGGGGCCCATCGCAGCGCAGGCATCGTTAGACGCCCTGTGCCGCGCGCTGGGGCTGCCACCGGAGGGCTTGCGCCTGCAGCCACTCGGGACGGCCGCGTGCAACGGCGTCTTGTGCACGCCGCGCCAGTGGCTGCTCGAGCGCCTGAACCCGATGAGCGATGCCGATCGCCAGTCGCTGGACGGGCGCCTGTTCGACGGTTTCGCGCGCGAACTGGCCGAACTGCTGGGCGGCGAGCCGCACTGGTATCAACTGGTATCGTCTAGCCAGCGCAGCCTGGCCGCCCACTTGGGTGCCATCTGGAGCGTCTTTGTCTTTGGCACAGAGCGTCACGCCTATGTGATGCATTGCAGCTGGGACCGCTGAGCCAACTTGTCTATACCTGTGCCCTGGCGCACTGGTATTGTCTGTACTTCCCCTTCCTCTGCGTATCTCTCCCAAAACGCTGTCACCGGCTTTCCCATGTGTTGTAAATGCGCTGTTTCGGCGCACGCCCGCACTGTCGTGGGGCATTTCTATGGGCCAAGAAACGGCGTTGTTGCCATTTCCCCGAAGAAAGTTAATCAGGCATTTATTCAGGTACTTATTGCTTGCTTTGAGGCAAAATTTACACCTATAATTGATTATAGACAAATATTTCTCATATGAATGTTTGATGTTGATCTAATATCATCAGTGTCAAAAATTCAGTGTGTGGAAGAAATTTGCATTCGCAGTCACTGGCGTTTTCAGGGCTGTTGTGGATCAGGAAGTACCCCAGGCTGCGTGCGGCCGGATACCGCCAGCATACCAATGGGTATGGGCGGAACCCGGTGTAACGCAGCCTTCGTCTTGTCGTGCCGGGCAAAAATCCTTATCAATAGTTTCATTTACGAAGAGCCGAAATGAATTTAGCAAAAATGAAGGTTGGTACCCGCCTGGGCCTGGGTTTCGCCCTGGTACTGGTTCTGCTGGTGGCCGTGACCGTCCTCGGCATCGCGCGCATGGCGCAAATCCAGGACCGTCTCGATCACGTGATCAATGTCAACAACGTCGTCACCCGCCTGGTGATCGATATGCGTGGCAACGTCAGCGACCGCATCACCTCGCTGCGCATCCTCACTCTGATGACCGACGCGGGCGATATGGAGCCGGAAATGGCGCGTATCAAGACGCAGACCAGCACCTATCAGGAAACGCAGAAAAAACTCGAAGAGAAATTCGCCATCGAGTCGACTGCCGAAGAAAAAACCTTGCTCGCTTCGATCAAGGAATATGAAGCGGCAGCCATGCCTGCCATCGCCAAGGCGTCCGCACTGTGGATGGCCAACGATGCGGAAGGCGCCACGCGCGTGATGATCAAGGAAATCCGCCCGGTACAGAAAAAATGGATGGAGGCGCTGGAGCAGCTGGCCACCCTGGAAGACAAATTGAACGAACAGATGCAATCGGATGCCCGCAAGGCCTTCGACAGTGCGCGCCTGTTCATGATCATCCTCGGCGTGTTGGCCGTGGCGATGGGCGTGGCGGCAGCGCTAGTGATTACCCGCGGTCTGCTGAAACAGCTGGGCGGCGAGCCTGACTACACGGCATCGATCGCCGGCAGCATCGCCAATGGCGACCTGTCGATCGGCATCCACACCCAGCCTTCCGATACGTCCAGCCTGCTGGCGGAAATGAAGGAAATGCGCAACAGCCTGGTGGGCATCGTCGGCCAGGTGCGCGTCGGTACGGAAACCATCGGCACGGCGTCGCGCGAGATCGCCGACGGCAATCTCGACCTGTCGTCGCGTACGGAAATGCAGGCGAGCGCGCTGGAAAAAACGGCGTCGGCCATGGAAGAGCTGACTTCGACCGTGAAACAGAATGCGGACAATGCACGCGAAGCCAACAAACTGGCCGCCACCGCTTCGGACGTGGCCTTGAAGGGCGGCTCCGTGGTGTCGCAAGTGGTTGACACCATGAGCTCGATCAATGAATCGGCGAAGAAGATTGTCGACATCATCGGCGTCATCGACGGCATCGCCTTCCAGACCAACATTTTGGCGCTGAACGCGGCCGTGGAAGCGGCGCGTGCCGGCGAGCAAGGCCGCGGCTTTGCCGTGGTGGCCTCGGAAGTGCGCAATCTGGCCCAGCGTTCCGCTGGCGCCGCCAAGGAAATCAAGATCCTCATCGATGATTCGGCCGAGAAGACCGAACGCGGCACGCGCCTGGTGGGTCAGGCTGGCGTGACGATGGGCGAAGTGGTCGACAGCGTGCGCCGCGTGACGGACATCATGAGCGAGATCGCCAGTGCCAGCCAGGAGCAAAGCGCGGGCATCGAACAGGTCAATCTGTCGATCATCGAGATGGATGGCATGACGCAGCAAAATGCCGCCCTGGTGGAGCAGGCTGCCGCTGCGGCGCAAAGCTTGCAAGACCAGGCGTCCGAACTGGCCCACGTGGTCAGCATTTTCAAACTGGTTGAAGGCGAAGAGAAGCCGGCAGCGTATGTGCCTGCACCCGTGGCCACGGCACCAGTGGCCGTGCGCAAGCCGGCGTCGGTTTTGCGCCCGGTGAAGTCGCTGACGCGCAAGGCTGAAGCGGCCGCGCCCGTGGCAGCTCCTGCGCCACGCAAGGCGGCAGGCGCTGGCAGCAATGATGAGTGGGAAGAGTTTTAAGCGCGGCCAACGGCGCACAGGAAATTGTAATTACCGTATCTGATAATCATGGGGAAGCACATGTTTGAGAATAAGCGTTTTATGAGTGTTGCAGCAGCCTTGCTGGTGTCCGTTTCTTCCGCCGCCTTCGCGGCCGA
This sequence comes from Janthinobacterium sp. UMAB-56, assembly GCF_900095265.1. Lineage (GTDB taxonomy): Bacteria > Pseudomonadota > Gammaproteobacteria > Burkholderiales > Burkholderiaceae_D > Janthinobacterium. Next base: position 188,054 of record NZ_LT607658.1, read on the forward strand.
GGTGCCGGCGTCGTTCGATTCCAAGAGCTGCAAGGCCGACTATCCGAAAGCCTCGCTGATGAACGAAGAACAGGGCACCGTGTCGATGTCCTTCCTGGTCAATGCCGATGGTAGCGTTGCCGATTCGAAAGTGGACAAGAGCAGCGGCTTCAAGAACCTGGACAAGGCCGCCATCAAGGCTCTGTCAGCGTGCAAATTCAAACCGGGCACCAAGGATGGCGCCGCAGCGCAAACCTGGACCAAGGTCGATTACGCCTGGAAGCTGGACTGATCCGCGCATTGCCGGGAGCCAGGCTCCCGGCATGGTCGTCTCCGCTACGGGCGGCGCCTGCAAGGGTGCCGCCCGTAGTGTTATGTGCGCCAGCCAACGGCGCTGTCGCCGCCGATTCTGTTACCCTCAAAACATACCTTCGGGATATCCCACCACAAGAGGCTCACCATGCAGCGCATCCTGACACTTTCCTCCCTGGCCGCTACCGGCTTGCTGCTTTCCGCCTGCGCATCGCTGGGCACGCCTGCCGGCTTGCAGCCTGGGCAAACCGTGGCCGTCGTCAATAGCCTGAGCTGGGACAATCCCCTGACGGGCAAGCGCGATGGCGTGCGTACCAGCTGGCCTGTCAAGGAAGGCAAGATTGCCCCTGAATATTTTCCGCTGGCGCAATTAAAGCAATGCGAGGCCGGCGGCAAGCCTTGCGCCTGGGGCGTGATGCGGGCGCAGCGGGGCGCGCCCGCCATGGCCTATGTGGACGGCGGCGTGGACCTGGCCGTGAGCGTGTCCATCGACGTGGCGCGGCGCCAGGATGCGCGCCAGGGGGAGATGCAAACGGCGATGGCAATCCCGCAGGATGTGGCAGCGCTGGCTGGCCGGCAACAGGTACAGCCCAGTTGGACATTGAAGTACGGCAAGGTCGAGCAGGTCGAGCTCGATTACGGCGTGCGCTATCAGGTGTGCGTGCAGCGCTACGATGCTACCGGCAAGGCCATTGACACGTGCGCGATTCCGTTTATTTGAGGAAACATGCCGCGCCAGCCGTGTGTAGCGGCTTTGCCACAATGCATGTTGCAGCGTGCTTCGGGGTGTAACAATCGGTAAAAGCGCAGCAAAGCGCGGCGTAATTTCTTATAGTACTTAATTAAGCTAGTGCATAGCATTGGTACTCGAGGAGAATTGCAATGAAAACCCTGTTGGCAGTAATCTCGCTGGCCGCCCTGGGTGGCTGCGCTGTGGCGCCGCCCGGTCCGGCGTATTACGGTTCGCGCGCGCCACAGGGCGCCTACAATCCCTATGAATGGCATACGGTCTCGTCCGAGCCGGCGCAGTCGGGTCGGGTAATGAGCGAGCCGCGCGTGGAATACACGAATGAGCCGGTGTATGTACAGCGGCAACCCGTGTACGTGCAGCAACCCGTGTACGTGCCGGCGCCTGTGTACGCGCCGCAACCGTATTATTACAATCCGCCCGTGACGATCGGCCTGGACTTCATGTTTGGCTTTGGGCGCTACGGTGGGCACCGCGGTGGCTGGGGCGGGCATGGACGCTACCACGGCCGCCGTTAGTCATCGGTCAGCGTTCATCTGGCGCGCCTGGTCGTATGGCGGGCAGTAGCGGGATGCTGTATCAGTGGAAATAGACCGAACCCTGATGCAGCACGTCCGCCGAGCACAGGATATACATCGCCGCCGCTGCCAGACCTATTTGCAAGGCGCCAAAGCTGATCGGGATGAGGCGGGACATGTCGTACTCCTGAGTGGTGTGGGGTGTGTTCAGGCTTTCATCATAGTTTGAGTTGATGCTTTTGGGCATCAGATGAATGTCCGCCGCGATGTAGGACAACACCTCGTGCCTGGCTCCCCGCCTCGCTCTGCGGCCGCTTAGCGGTTTTTCCAGCGCACTACAGGCTCTTCCGGTGCCGTGTCCGGCACGTTCGAGATTGCCAGCCAGTGCGTCAGGCGTTCCGGGTGCTTGAGATTGATGCCCATGCCATCGATGATGCCCACCTGTTCCAGCATGCGCGCATCGATCTTCGCCTTCGACACCGTGGGCGCACCCATGACCATGCGGTCATACGCCTTGCGCGCCTTGTGTTCCCACTTGTGCAGATTGCTTTCGTCGAAGCGGTTCGCTTCGAAATACACGGTCAGGGTGCCATCGAGATTGCCGAAGCCGACAATGCCTGCGCCCTTGCGGATGGTGGTGGTGTTGTCGATGTCAAATTCCGCCGTGGGCACGAAAATGCCGGCCCGGCCATCGATATCGGGACGTCCCACGGGTGTTTCCTTGCCGTAGGAACTCGTTTCGGTAATGGTTTTTTCTGCAGACATGGTACGTGTGTGGTGGCCGTGCCGGGAGCGCAATCGGGCCCGGCAGCGCCAGTCATCCTGTTCAAAAAATGCGTGCTGATGAGCAGGGCGGGGTAGGGGCCCTGGCGGAGCGATGCTAGGCATTGCCTGATACCCCGCTATTGTAGCGCCAATTTAATTCTTTATGGCAACATTTCCTGCGGTAATGCCCCCGTTTTTCCATGAAAAAAGCCGCCCGGCCAGGCGGCGGGGCGGCTGTTGCGCGAGACGGCCCGGATTCAGGCGGCAGTCTTGCGGCGTGCCATGAAACCCAGCAAGCCCAGGCCCAGCAGCATCATGGCGTAGCTTTCCGGTTCCGGCACGGCAGCCAGCACCGAGACGTTATCCAGGTAGGAGCCATAGGTCGGTGCGGAGACGGGGCCGATCGACTCGAAGCGCAGCAAGGTCGACGAGTCGAGCGCGGTCACATTCTGGCTGTAGGTTTGCCATACGCCGCTGTTGGTACCGACCAGTGCCGTTGGCGTGAGCAGGGTCGAACCCCAGTAGACGTTCATCAGGCTGCTCGCGCCGCCCGGCGTGTCGGGACGGCCAGAGTAGGCAAATGACAGCGCATACGTGCCGCCGGCCGTGGTGGCGAGCGATTGCGACACGGACGTCAGGCGCGCGGCATTGAGTTCCAGGTATTGCATGCCATCGGCGGCGACGGGGTTGAAACCGCCCAGGCCGCCTTGCGTGGCGCCTTTCTGGATTTCAAAAGCCGTATTGCCGCTGACGGAAGAAGTCCAGCCCGTTACAGCACTCAACTGGGCGTAAGGCGAGGCAATGACATTGCTTTCAAAACTGCCGTTGACCACCAGTTCGGTCGCGGCGTGGGCGCCGCCGGCAGTGATCAGGGAGGCCAATGCGGCGATCTTGAAGAGAGTGGCAGGCGTTTTCATATAGCGTCCATTTTATTGGTTAAAAGTTAATTTGATTTCTTAAATGACATTTAAAGAATATCACTAAAACTCACATAACGAACAGGCGCTCGATAAAAATAAATGTAATTGTGAAATCATTTATGTCTACATGGCAATTGGTTTCCATGATGAATTAAATGCGGCGTCGCGCCAGAGTGAACTGTGCCTTGGCGCGGCTTGCACCACAGTATTTTTGTGACATCGCGATGTAAAAAAACCTGCGCCGTTACAACAACGATGCAGGTTTTTTCTTGCCGCAGACCTAGGTGGCGGCATATCGATTCGATAGGCACCGCCGCGCGCGTGGGGATCTGGACATCAGAACGCCAGGCGTCCCTGCAGATAGACCATGCGCGGCGCGCCCACCAGCTTGCCCAGGTTGCCATCCGAAGTGCGCGTGAAGAAACGCTTGTCGCTCAGGTTATTGACGCCGGCGACCAGTTCCAGACCTTTCTGGCCCGGCACTGCCCATTTCACTTGCGTGTTCCAGGTGCGAAAGCCGGGAATGACGCCCAGGTTGCCCGCCGCATTTTCCGCCACGGTGTTGCTTTCGTCAGCGAACTGACGACTCTGGTGGCTGCTCGACAAGTCGAAGCCCCAGGCGCCCAGTTGGTAGTGGGCGCCGACGGTGTCCGTGGTGCGCGAATAAAACGGCACGTCATTGCCCGCGTTCGCGCCGTCCTGCAAAGTGGCTTTGGTGTAGGTGTAGGTGGCGTAGGCGTTCAAGCCGGCCAGCGGACCGGCCTGGTCGAAATGGTAGTCGATGGCCGTTTCCAGGCCCCGGTGATGCGTGGCGCCGACGTTGTAGAAGATGACGTTTTCGCCGCTGCCCACGGACTGGATCTGGTTGTCGAACTTGATGTTGAACAAGGTCGCCTCTGCCGACAGCTGATCGCTCTTCCAGCGCGCGCCCAGTTCGGCTGTTTTCGCCAGTTCCGGCTGCAACGGATTCTTGCTCGACTGCGCATTGAGCTGCGTGTTTTGCACGGCGCCAAACGAGCTGTTGTAGTTGCTGAACAGGGTGACGTGATGGTTGAGCAAGTAGGCCACGTTCAGCGACGGCAGGGCCTTGTTGTTGAGCAACTCGATCTTTTGCTCGGTCGGCAAGTGGTTATAGCGTTCCGTCTTGATGTGCTCGTAGCGCACGCCGGGTGTGATGCGCCAGGCATCGATGGCGATCTTGTCGTCGATATACACGGCCTGGGCATCGGTGGCATTGTTGGCGAAGCGCGTCGGCTTTTGTTGTACGCCGCTGGCAATGACCACGTTATAGATGCTTTCATCGGCCCGCTCGGCCAGGTAGCGGTAGCCGACGGTGACATCCTGCGAGACTTTGCCCGTGATGAAGCGCTGCGTGTAGCGCGGCTCGATGGCCGTCGTTTCATAATTGCGCGGCTGACGGCCCAGGCCTGTGCGGCCGGCATTGATCAGGGTGCTTTCGCGCGAACTCTTGTTGTAATAGGCGCGCACCTCGAATTCCTGCGTACCGGACAGGGCGTTCAGGTAGCCGATGTCGAAGGCCTTGCGCTCGCCGCTCCAGAAGTCGGTCGGGCGCGTGTTCTGGAACGGGTCCTGCTTGTACTGCGCGGCGCTCAAACCGCCCGGCGTGCGCGAGGTCACGTCGTAGTAAGACAGCTTGCCGTACACCTCGGCCGTCGGGCTCAGGTCGTAGCGCAATTTCAGGGCGAAGTCGTTGACTTTTTCATCGCTGCCGACGCGCCAGTCGCTGCCGCGTATGCCCGAGTACAGTACCGCCAGGCCCAAACCGCTGTCGAGCTGGGTGCCGGCAAAGACGCTGGCCTGGGTATTGTGGCCCACCTCGCTGTAAGCGTTATAGCGCACGCTGGCATCGTCCGTGATGCCAGGCGTGGTAGGCACGCGGCGCGTCTTGAAGTTGATGATGCCGCCCACGTTTTGCGGGCCGAAGCGCACGGCGCCGCCACCGCGCACCACGTCGACCGTCTCGACATTGGCCAGGCTGACGGGCGCGAACGACAGCTGCGGTTGGCCATACGGCGCCACCGACATCGGGATGCCATCGAGCAAGACCGTGCTGCGTGGCGAATAGCGCCCCGCCAGGCCGCGCACGCCGATATTCAGCGAGATGGCGCTGCCGGCGCTGCCCGAGTTGTCGCTGATCTGTACGCCGGGAATGCGGCGCATCACGTCGCTGAGGCTGGCCGCGCCCGAGTTCTCGATGTCGTCCTTTTGCACCACCGTGCGGGCGCCCGCGAAATTCTTCGTGCTGGCGGCCATGCTGGTGCCCAGCAAGTTGCCGCTGACCTGGATGGATTCCAGGATGGCACCGGCGTTATCGGCCGTACTTGCCGTATTGGCCTCCTGCGCCTGCGCGGCAAGGGAAGCGCCCAGACAGGCGACGGCGATGGCCAGCGCGCACGGGCGCAGCGAAAAGGGCAGTGTGGAAAGTGTGGCAGCCATGCATGGATCTCCGTAGTGACAATGCTTGCGCGGGCAATCAGGCGGCGCGACAACATCGTGGCGTGGGCATCCGGCGCAAGGGGATAAGAATGATAATGATTCTCATTATATTCGTCAATTGCGAACCTTGTGCAGCGCCGACTTTGCACGGGAGAAGCGAGCAACTGTTGTTGATGCGGTACAGCGGGGGCATGGATTGCCGCACGGCAGCATGGCTTTCGTGCGGCGGCCTCGGGCGTGCTTCTTGTATACTGCCGCTTTTGCAGCCGTCAGACGTGAAGGTACAATGAGCCAGACAACTGAAACGACATCAGGCGCTTCCTCTATTGAGCGCCGCCAGGGCGACGGGCAGCTTGCTGCCGCGCGCAAGCTCAATCTGCTGGTGGTCGACGACAACCAGGAAGTGGGCGAATCGCTGGCCATGTTGCTCGAAGCGCTGGGCCACCACGCGGTGGTGGTGCGCAATTGGCAGATGGCCGTCGAGCAAGTCAAGCTGTGCGTGCCCGACGCCGTCTACCTCGATATCGAAATGCCCGGCATCAGCGGCATCGAAATCGGCCGCCGCCTGCACCACCATCCCGAGACGGCCAATGCCGTGCTGATCGCCGTCACCGGCCACAGCCTGCCCATGTATATGGACGATGCGCTGGCCGTGGGCTTCCGCCACTTCCTCGTCAAGCCCGTGCGCCTGGAAGACCTGGTGACGACGGTGCAGTCGGTGCTGGCGGGCTAGATTCCCTGTCCTATGGCCGGCTCAGCGACCATTGCTGATTGTTCGCATTGGTCAAATTCCACTGGATGATCTGCGCGTTTTCCGCCGTACTCAGATTGAATACGTCCAGGGTCAGGTTGCTGTAGCGGTTGCTGATCGTCTGGTAGCCAGTCGCCGGGCTGGCGAAACGCCATTGCTGGCCCAGTCCGCCCCAGTAAGTCCATTGCGCGATGTTGGTCCCGGCCGTGGTCGAGTTGTTATAGTCGTCCAGGCCCAGCAGGCTGTTTGCATTGATCAGGCTGTAATACCCATCGCCATGCCCCACCACATACCATTGCTGGTGTTTTGCCCCTGTGTAAGTTTGCTGCTGCACCAGTGCGCCATTCGCCGTGCCGGCGCCCGCCACGGCCAGCGCCTTGCCGCTCAGGCGCGAGCGCAGCACGGTAGGGCCATCCGAGATACCGCCGCAGCTGGCGACGGAGAAATTGCGCGTCAGGCTGGGCCAGCCATCGCTGTAAGTCATCTTCAAAATGTCGAGCTTGGCCGCGCCATTGTCGTTGACGTCGTAATAGTGGATCGAGGTGTAGTTGCAGCCATCCTGCTTGAGCACGCCGATATGGCCCGGTCCCTTATACCTGCCGTCGAGGTTGGGCAGCAAGGTGTGCGTGCCGCTGTACGGTCCCGTCACGCTGCTGGCGCGCTGCACTTCCACGTAATATGTGCTGGCGGCGCCCTGGCAGCATTTTCCCCGATTGACGAACAGGTAATAATACTGGCCGTCATGTGTGATGTAGGGCGCTTCGATATCCTTGCCGCCGCCACCGAGAATGGTCGTGACGTTGCCGCTCGTCTTTCCCGTGGCCTGGTTGATTTCCGTCACGCCGATGCCGCCAAAGAAGGAGCCGTACGACATGTAGACCTTGCCGTCATGGTCGCGCAACAGGGCCGGGTCGATGGCATTGATTTCCGCGCCGCCCCCATACGATTGCACGACGATGCCCAGGTCCGTCCAGTTGGGGTTTTTCAGCGAGGCCGAGCGGGCCACGCCGATGGCCGATACGGACGTGCCGAAGGTGGAGACCGAGTAATACAGGTAATAGTAGCCATTCATGTGGATCACTTCGGGGGCCCAGTACGAGCCGCTGAAGTTGGGGATTTTATTGGCGATCCAGGCCGGCGGCGTGCTGAATACGGGCGCGGGGCCGGCCGACCATTTCAGCAGGTCCGTCGAGGTGGAATACCAGATGCCGTCGCCTGTGGTGAAATTGAAATACGTGTCGCCGTCGCGCGTGAGTGTGCCGGGGTCGTGCGCGTTGGGCACGCCGGTCAGATTGAGCGCTTGCGCGTGGGCGCAGAATATCAGGCAGAGTGCCGCCAGGATGTGCTTCATCGTTGTCTCCGTACTGTTTTTATGGGGCGGTCCAGGCCGCACCCCAGAGTAGGGCGATGGTCAAATTTGCACTAATGAATTTTTTACAGGAAGCGATACCGGGGCCGGTATCGGTGCAGAAATAAAAGTGGTTCTGGAATAGAAAAAGCCCGGCTCAAAAACCGGGCTCTTCTTTATTCTGTGGGGTGGCTGATGGGGCTCGAACCCACGACAACAGGAATCACAACCCTAGCGCTTAACATAAATTTATTCTTTTAAATCAATACTTTAAAAATTTTATCTTCCAACGCTGGGCCATTTTTTATCACCAGTCTATGCGGCCTGCAGCCTGCTCGTTGGAAGATCGAACGATTGTCATCCTCCCTTTTGTACCTATTTCCCTCAGTTGAGAAGGCATTCCATTTCGCCAATTTGAATCCAAAGGTATTAGACGGACGCCCGTTATTCGGAATAGCATTGACGCGTTACACCTTTCAACTTGGCAAGATGCTATCCTGTCAAAAACTGCCGAGTTCGGCCACAAGTGGTCATCGCGCATTTAGAATATTCTGGCGTATTCAATCGTCGAAACAAGCGAAGAAATAGGGGATTTACATGTCTGACCAAATTGAACCAATTGGTGAAATTTTGCTTTGCTCTGACTGTTTTAAAGATGAGGGACTGCGGATTGATGCTGCAAACCATGGCGCTGAGCAGCCCGGTAATTGTCCGAACTGTCAAAGTGCCCATGGGAGCAAGTTGACACTAAATCATGTTAGAAGTCTCGCATGGCGCTTCTTCGTTAGTGGAACTACAGTTAGGGGAGAGTACGGCGCAGCTCCAGTCATTCAGGTGAACGAGCAGCATTACGGCCAAAGTGACATCGTCCCGTCAGCTTGGCTCGAGAACGATGTCAGGTTGATTGAGGAGGCCGCTAAAATTGGCATGTTCCATTATGGACCACGACTGTGGATGGTCGGTGAAGTCGAGCCCTTAAAGGCTCTTCAGAATCCAATAACTCGTCCTCAGATTATCGAACGTATTCTGAAGGAGTACCCTGAGAGTACTCTCAGCGTTGGCAGTAAATTCTATCGGCTGCGATTAGACCCTGAGCGCCCAGCCGATTCTTCAGAGTACGACAGTCCGCCGGCGGCTTTTTCGGGTAAAGGGCGTATGGATTCTCCAGGTCTATCTGTCATGTATGGATCGCAAGATCTAGACGTCTGTATTCACGAATGCAGAGCGTCGACGGAGGATGAAGTCTATGTTGCTACCTTGAAGTGTAAGCGCGATATCCGGTTATTGGACCTCACTCACCCCCTAGAGGAAAGTGATTCTGTGACGGAGTTCGAGAGTCTGGATATGGCTATTCACATGCTGTTTCTTGCCCGATCTCACTCATATGACATTACGCGCGATATCGCTCTCGCTGCGAAGGACGCTGGTTATGATGGCGTGATTTATTCGTCCTTCTTTAGCTTGATTCGCACAGGTACCCATCCTTTCGAGACGGTTTACGGTATGTCGGTTCGTCGAATCCATCCAGACCGAAAACAATACGTGGATGCGACTACCATTCGCAATTTTGGCTTATTTGGTAGACCCGTGGAGAATGACTTGGTCAGTGTCGAGTGCGTTAATCGGCTGGTACTCACCCAAGTTGGATATCAAGGGAATTTCGGGCCTGTCGAGTATTAAAATCAATGTTGGATTGTCGGGAAAATGCTTGCGACCGCGATAGCCAAAGCAGAGGATTATGTATTTCCGGGAAAGAAAGTCACTGTTCAGGATAGAAAGAAAATATCAATTTGGTTGACGCTCGGAACAAGTGACTTGCTAAGGAAAATACTTACTCGGTGGCACCAGCCTTCTTGATTTTCCTGCGATCGTAGTGCTTGTGCGTGGTGCTGGGGTTCGCGTGAGCGGCAAAATCATACGCGTCGACGTTGCGCTGGTCGAACTTGGCCGTGATGGCCGCCGGCCGAATGTCCTGCAGTGAAAAATACTGTGCGTGGTCTGCAAGGCGGTAGCCGGCCTCATACTTCGCCACTTTCAGCCCCTTCTTGTACGCCAGGATATATTCCAGCTCTGCGGCGCGTTTGCGGGCAAGCGCGGCGGCCGCCTCGGTATCAAACGTGGCGATCCACTCGAACATGGCGTCTTGCCATACCGACCCCATCCCTGACCGTGTGTACGCCTGGCCTTTTGAATTGGCGAACAGGTATTGGCGCGGGACCGAGTGCGTTTGCTCAGCGCGCGCGACGACCACGCGCAACCTGGTCGACCACTCCCGCAGCTTCATCACCTCGGCCTGGCCCTTCTTGCGCTTGGCGCTGGTGACGATAACGCCTTCCTTTATCTTGCCTGAGATATGGAACGGCCGCACCTCGGCCGCGCGAAAGCCGGTCAAGTAGGTGAACATGGCGGCGCAGCCCAGGTTGCGGAAGGTGGCGGTCTGGCGCAGCGACCAAAGGTAAAAACGCACAACCTGGCTGCGGGTGATTGTCCGCACGTCCTTCTCGATGTCGTTCTGCATGATATCGGTGAACGGCATCGCCTCGATCACGCCCCAGCGCACGGCGTATTTGCAGATGGTCGACATCAGCGACAGTTCCTTGTTCGCCTTCGCCGGCGCGCCGGCTTTGGCGCGCGCGTCCAAGTACTGATAGCCGTGCAGCATGCGCAGCGATTTTGGATCCATTTTGCCGAAGAACTTGGTCAGGTTCTTGTAGCCGGATTCCCGGACGGCCAGGCCATCCTTGGACTGGTCGAGGTAATGGGTGGGCGCGATCTCGTCGCGGAACCGCTCGATCAGCTGCGCCACTGAGCCGGCGATGATCTTGCCCTCGATGATGTCGAGCGCCTTGCGCTTGGCCGCGCGATCAGCGTCAGCGATGCCTTTTCGATCGCCAACCATGGCCGTGGCCAGCGTCTCGCTGCTGCCGTCCGGGTGCTGGTAATAGAAGGATATTTTCCGGACGCCGACGCGCTTGTAAAGACGGTCGATGCCGGTGCGTTCTTTAGCAGAACGCTTGGAGGTTTGGTGCTTGATCATATTTGATTGAGGTTGCTTCTTCTGTGATGCCCATCTTGCGATCATGATAGGCCCGTGCCACTTTCGGTAGACCGCGCGCGTCGACTTCAAACTTCCAGCGGTTTTTCGTGAGCCAGGCCTGCATGCGGCAGCGCTGGCCAGGCTTGCATCCGACCAGCTCGGCCAGTTCGGATGCGCTTAAGTAGTTCGTCATGGATACCACCAGTACAGACTGAACAGGGCGCTGGCCAGCGATGCGAACGCGACGGCGATACGCAGACGGTAGGGCATAGGCTCGGCGCGGCCCTGGCGCCGTTTTGGTGGCTTACCGAGTGAGGCGCTGACGGCCGCCATGTACGCGGCGATGGCTTTGTCTTCACGCTGCTCGACCCGGTCCGCCAAGCGCCTTTCCAAGCTGCGCAGCAGGCGCCGGAATTGGAGGCTGATCATTCGCCCTCCGTTTTCTTAGCCCGGTCCAGGCGTTCGATCTCGGCGACCAAGAGCGCTGCGGCTTTAACGAGTTCCTGCCGTCGATCGCAGGGCTTTGGTGGTCCCCAGTCGGCAGGGATGATCGCTTGGCCCCAGGTCATGCCGTAGCCGGTTTCCTCTGCCGGCCAATCGCGGGCGGCTGGCGGCATAGCGTAGAACGTGGCGTAAGCAGCGATCTCGTCGTTTTGATGCACATCATCGTGTTCCAGGTCGTAGCCTTCCGACTTGATCTGCCGATCGCGCTCAGCAATCACATCGCGCGTGGCGGCACTGGTTGGCGGCAGCTTGTCGGCATACTCGATGATCGATGAGCGCAGCCATTCTGCGCCGCGATTGAAGCCGTCAGCATAGGCCGTAGCTGTCGTTTCCGTGTAGACCCAGCCGGTGACGCCAATATTTACCAGATGCACTGCAGCCAGCGGCCCAACGCCCTTGTCCAGCACCAGGCGAGCAGGCATGCGGGCCATCATGGCCTTGCATACGCTTACTGGCTCCTCTAGCGGCGCGCCGTCGCGTATTGCGTCCAATAAAACACTGTGCCCCACGCTCACTTTAGGGGGCGCTGGGTGGGTGAAGAGTGGGACGAGGTCAGCAGTGTTGATGCCGGCTCGCGTGGCCCATTTGCTGGCACTGTCATAACTAGAAAACCATACGCGGACGATTCGATTGTCCGTGGCGAACACAGCAAACCCTATGGCATCGTCTTGTTGGATGCGCGTTGGTGATACGCCGTTCGAGGAGTGGGCCTCTTCGATCAGCGCGCCGACGATCTCGGCCGGGCTGCGCTTGAACTGGAACTGTGGGCGGTATGCCTGGATCTCCTGCAGCAGCTCGGCGCCGAGGTTGGCCATGGCGGCCACCTGGTGCGGGCCGTTGGGCAGGAAGTCCAGGGTGGCGGTGTCGATGGTGATCGATGCAGTTTGGCCGGCGCGCATTGCTTGCCAGTCCAGGCGTTCCTGCACTTCTACGGCATCGATGCGCTCAGCGCCGGCGGCTGTTTGGGGCGTATTCATGCTGCAGCTCCTTGCGTCGATGGCAGGATCTGCAGGGCAGTTGCTGGCCGGCCTGGCGCTGGCGCGTAGCTCGTCGACGAGCAGGCGTCAAAACTGCTCATGTCCAGTTCATGCATCAGAAAGTGGTTGAACTCGATCAGGCCGCCATTCTCGATCTCATGGACGACGGCGGCAGCAAGTGCCACGGGCAGCGCCTGTTTGGGGTTGAGCACGAAGAAGCGGCGATCGCAGTTATCCGGGCTGAGTGCCTCGCGCGCGCCGGTCATGAAAACCACGTTGAGGCTGTTCGAAATGGCGATATCGGGCAGGCCGTGGCGATGGACCACAATGTTCGATGAGGTGATCAGGTTTTTCACGCAGGCGGTGTCTAGGTCCGAATTCTTGAGGTCTGACAGCCCGGCATAGCGCTTGCCGATGGCCCATGCGTTAAATGTTCGGCGTGGCAAGACGCCCCCAAGCTGCGCCTGGTTGCCATACATCGGACCGATGACTTGCTCGAAGAGCAGGTGGCCAGCGCCGTCTTTGTTAGTCGTGAGGATTGCCGTGCGCATCTTTGCGCCACGGTTGCGCAGCGGGTAGGCCAGCCAGCGTGCCAGCCAAAGGGCCTTTGCTTCGTCCTGATCGCACAGGTGCAGCAACAGCATGCGGATATGCGGCGCGGTGACGGTGGCCACCGGCGCTGCAGGCTGGACGAGCGAGCCGAGGAGGGTGCGGATGTTGGCGATGATGGCTGTAATGAATTTCATGATTGCTCCGTTTTAGTGGTGGTTATTGAGGGGCTGCTTCGGTATCAGGCGTGGGCGTTGTGGTGCCGGCGGCCGGGGATTTGGGCCATGGCCATGGATCTGGTTTGGCGGTGGTTTTTGGCTTGCGTACGCGCGGTGCTGGCGTCTTGATTTCTGGTTCCGGCTGGTCGACCGCAGCTACTGCAGGCGCCTCGATCTCGGCTACTTCTACGCTTGAGGACAGGCCGATTTGGTCTGCCAGGTTGGCAGCGTCCTCGTCGTCGGACTCTTCCTGCGCCACGTGGGCCGCGCCTGGTGTGCTTGCTTCTCCGGCGCGCAGCCAGACTTGACCTGGTGCGTAATTCCAGCCAAGGGCTTTCGCGGCCCGATCGAGGGAATAGACCAAGAGCGGCCGCTCGGCGAGAATAAATTTACTGAGGTCATTTAGGCGGTCTGGTGCGTTGGCGATGAGGTCACTCAACTGGTGCTCCTGCAGATCCTCAAACGCGATCGACGCCATTTCCAGCTGCAGGCGTACGGCATCAGGGTCTATGCCTTCATGCCTGGCCATGGCATGTATTGCGGCCTGCTGGTTTTCGAGGTCTTCGTTATCCCAGCCATTGGTAATCAGGCTGTCGCCTAGCAGCAGGTCGACCAGTAGCAACTGCAAATCGGACAGGCCAGCCTGATCGATATAGGCGTGAATGCTCTCGGTGCTGGAGGTGTCAAACGTGTATACGCCGGCGAGAGCCTCGTCTGGCAGATCGCGGTCAATCAGCACCAGTTTGGTAAATTCGCGCAGCGAGGCCAGTGAGAAACCGTTGGCGCCGCGTGCGCGCAGGCGCTTGTAAAGCTCGATGCGGTACGCCTCTTCCTGTTCGGCTTTTTTCTCTTCCGCGCGTGCGATTTCCCGTTGCTTTTCGGCGGCCGCTTGCTTTTCCGGTGTATGTGCAGCGGCCTCCTTTTTTGCTTCTGCGGCGCGGAGTGCCGACATGCGCGCGTCATAGACTTCTTTTGTTTCGCACGCGCCGGCATCTTCCAAGAGTTTCTGGATGGTCGCCTTATCGTAAAAGGGGGTCAACAGGCCCTTCTCGTCCTTCACGTACCACGCTGGCTCGGGCAGCAGACCGCTCTCAAGGAATTTCTCTGTATTGCCTTCATTTTTTGTGCTGGGCGCGTTGCGTTCGAAGACCCACAACGGCGACGCCAGCGCTACAAACTGGCTGCTGGTTCTATATTCATTCTGGCGTCTTTTTGTCGCCCCATCCTCGCCTTCGTAGACAGGCACGCCGCCTTGGGATGCTGCTGCAATGGCTAATGCATCGTGCGCCTGGCGCTTTTCGGCGTAGCACGCCGGATCTGTGCAGACGTCTGCACTTTTGATGTCAGTGAATACGTCCGGCTGGTTACCTGTTTTCTTGGGGCACTTGGTACAGGCGCCGGCAAGAGGCAGTAAGGCGGCATCGCTGAGCTTAAACAGCGCGCGGGTCAGGTCGACCATATAGCGGGTCTGGATATGCTGTAACGCCGCGCGGTACGACATCGGCTCGCCAGTGCGCTGATCTGGCGCGCTGATCTCGGACAGCGCCTTGATCTGCAGGGCAGGGACAGGTACGCGTGCGATCAGCAGCGCTGTCGAGGCGGAAATCGCGTCATCGAGGAACTTCTCGCGCACCTCGGTCGTCAGTGCGCACAACTTCAGGCGGGCATAAATATAGGAGCGTGATACTTCCAGTTTTACGACCAGCTGGTCGGCCGTGTATCCGGCCTGCAGCATGAGTTCCTGGAACCCTTCCGCCTCTTCCATCGGGTGCGGGTCTTCTCGCTGCAGGTTCTCCAGGATCTGTATTTCGCGCGCCTGGCTATCGGTCAGGTTGCGGGTAATGGTCGACACGACGTCCAGCGCGGCGATGCCGGCAGCGCGCCAGCGGCGTTCGCCAGCGACGATCTCGAACGGCTCGGGCGCTTCGGCGGTCGGCGTGACTGGTCGGATCAGGATCGGCTGGATGATGCCAACCTCTTTGATGTTCGCGGCCAGCTTCTGCAGTTTGACTTCGTCGAAGCGTTTGCGATTCGTGTAGCTGGGGCGGATATCTGCGCGGCGGGTGCTGCCGTACACAGGGCCGTCGACCAGCTCGTCGACGACGATGGTTTTCGCTTTGCGTGCCGGCGCGGTTTTCAGGCCCCCGATGGTGGGGATTACGAGGTCGCTACTCATGGGTGGGCCTTGACGAATAATTTCCCTGATGGTCCGCAAAGGCCGGCAAAGTCGTTGTTGCTGCGGGCTTTAACGCAGACTATTGGCTGGTAGCCGTAAACAAGATCGATAAGCCGGACATCTGGCGACGTACACTGCGGAAAGCGTCGTGCTGGGGAGGTGGCGAAGTGCAAGCAATCCTTGCAAAACACCGGCTCTGCTGCTGGTGGCATCGGTGGCCGTGCCAGTGGCATATCGGCTTTGAGTTCCATATAAATCTCCAGTGATGGGCATTCGCCCTTTGTTACTTCTTGATGAAATCGAATGGGGCGCTGTTGCCGATCGGGAGCAGTTCGTTTCCCTCGGCCAGCTGCGCGGCCAGGGCGTTTTTCGCCTGGCGTGGTGACATGGGTTTTCCGTCCGGGTGCGCGAATCCGCGCAGTTCGTGCAGTGGCCTGGCCAGCACGCTGCGGACGTCGATCGCCAGGTGGACGAGCGGGGCGGTCATGCCGGCACCCGGGGCAGTGGCACGGCCAGGCGCACGCCGGCGCCGGATGGCACGACGACGTCGAGCAGCCAGACGGTGTGCTGCGGCTGTGGCTGCGCTTTGGCGATGACAGGGGGCTCGATGCGGTATCCGCGTGCGCGCATGACATCGAGCACGCGCAGGATGTCGATGCTGCGGCCGCCGTCGGATGACAGGTCGGCCGGCGCGCAGCGGATCGAGGTGGCCAGGTGCTGCAGGCGCGCCAATGCGGTGGCCGCGGCGAGTGCCTGGCTGAGGTGCTGATCGTGTGCCAGCGACTTGGTGGCGGTTTTCATCGCGGGGCCTTGAACGGCTGGACGGAAACCAGGCAGATGCCGAAGCGGTCGATCATCGACATGGCCACAGGGGCAGCATCGGCGCCAATGGCGGACAGTGGCCGGCCTTCGCCGGGCAGCTGGCCGGGCAGGCGGATGATGACGTTGAAGGCGCTCATGCCAATTGCGCCTTTTCCCATGCTTGCCTGTAAATTGCCTTGCCCTCGTTCTCGCCGGCATAAAACGCATCGCGTTCAGCCGTTCCGGACGGGTACGGTACCGCGATTGTTTTGTTCTCGATTACACGAGCAAGGTGGGCCCGGGCGCCAGCTTTGTATGCGGCGCTGCGCGGATCGCGTGGGCGGTCAAATGCGGCTGCCATGAGGCTGTCGACCGTGGTTGCTGCTGGTTCGAGGTTTTCCATCGTCTTTGCTCCATCGTTGTGGTTGCTACTTCGATGGTGGCAAGTATAGGTCAACTATACTTTTAATGTAAAGAAAAACTATACATTATGGTTTTTATGTTTTGGACGACGTGATTGGCTGCTTGATGGACGTAAAAAAGGCTCGCGCTGGGCGAGCCTGTATCGGGCAAAAGGAGTGGATGTTTAGCGTCTGCGGGTTTTCCTTCGTAGTTCCGCCAGAACGCCAATTATTGTGAGTGGCACTTCGTCGCTTCTCACTGTAGGGTAGTTTTCGTTAATTGGAACCAATTCAAATATGTCGTTACCTTGAGCGTTTGTGCCACGCAGTCGGTACTTTTTGAAGGTCGCTTCCTGCTTACCATTTTTGGCGGCAACGCAATCTCCAGGGCGCGGTTCCCATTCTGGCTCGATGATAACGATGTCCCCTGGTAAGTAATCGGGAGACATCGAATCACCTTCAATTTCTAGAGCAAATACCCACCGAGAGTAGCCCTCATCAACGTAAATCGTGGCTGACCCGTCGCCTGGTGCGTATGGCGCAACAATTTCTTTTAACGCTCCAGCCTGAATGGATGATATGACTGGTATTGCCCGAGACCCAAGCTTTGCTGCCTTAGCGTTCTGGTCAAATGGGGCGGTGCTTACTAGCGATAGATGGGATGGCTCCGTCGACATGCCCTGGCGAATTTCATCAGGTAGCGACTGCGCGGTGATCTTGGCGATCGCTAGCAGTTGGCGCAAGTTGGGGCTGTGTTTACCTGTCTCCCAGTGAGAAATATTTGCCTTACTGTGCCCACGCTCGGACCCGAGCAGCAGCGCCATTTTTGCGCCTAGATCAGCTCCCGACATGCCTGCCGTGGCTCTTGCTGTCCGCACCCATTTAGCTATTACGTCTTTAATTTCCATTCCGCCATCGTATAGGTTCTCTTTACCAATAAGGTATAGAAGCGCTTGACGCAAATGTATAGAATACCTATACTCAAGCGAATTCATCTACCGGATGCAAAAAATGACACCAGAAAAAGCACTTGAAAACGCGATAGCGTTAGCCGGCTCTATGCAAGCGCTGGCTGATCACCTCGGGGTGACTAAAGGCGCTGTGAGCCAGTGGAAGCTTCCTGGTCGGCAGATCCCGGCAAAGCACTGCCGGTCAATTGAAAGCATGACTGGAGGTACATCGCGTTGTGTGGATCTGCGTCCAGACTTGTTCGCTTTGAGCCTGCCGGCTGCCCCCACTCATCGCGCTACTGATTTGATTCCCATACCGGGCCACGCGGGGCGCCAATTGCCTTCTCCATCAAACATTCTCGATACGGTGCCAGAGCGTGCGGTCGTCGGAATTGATGGTCCAAACGGTTCGTAGGCACTTTTGTTTCATGCCGCAAGCGTAGCTAGATTGCTTGCGAACAACAACCACCATGTAGAAGGAAATGTTGTGAAAATCAAAAAAGCGTACCTTGGCATGATCAAGGCTTTCCCTGGCGGATGGGATGCAATTTCAGCTGCGTTGGGCATGAGCCGCAATGGCCTGGAAAACCGCGTCTACGAACGCAAGGGCCAGGGGGTGACGGTCGACACGGCCCTGCAGCTGCAGGCGTTCTCTGGCACTACGTTATTTGCCGAGGCGGTGGCCGCATCGAGCGGTGGGGCATTCGTCAAATTGCCGGCAGACCTATCGGACGGCAATGAAGTGCTGGCCAAGAAGTTTCGCGACATATACGTCCGCTTGGGGATCTTCGCCGCCCACTTCGAAGAGGCGACTGCAGACGAGGTGATTGATGCGCGTGAGCGCGCCTGCCTCGATGCCGATATGGATGGCTTGCAGCGGGGTCTGTCCGAGCTGATGGCGTTGACCATTCGCGTGTATTGCTTGCCTGACGGTGGTCAGGATGGTGCGGCATGAGCGTATACCGTGTACCACGCGCCGGCACGCGCCCCGACATCGCCGTGCGCAAACTCCTGCAGCTGGGAGGCCGTGCTGATCTAAACGACTGGATGCGTGCCATCGGCTGGAGCGGCACCATCACCTCGTTCGAGCGCGATATCGTCAATTCGTTGACTCGCTGCCACGTGGTGCGCATGGAGGCCGGCCAGTACACCGTCACGCAGCGCGGCCGGGACTATGCCGGCCCGGTCGTTGGCGCCGCGACGTCGACGGCAGGGCAGGTTGCGGGGCCGCGCCACGCGCCATCTAAGGCGTTATTGTCGGATCGCCACAGTGCGCGTGCAGGCCTGGTGCGCGAGGGCGCGCTCGATTACGCACAGATCCCGTCCCGCTACGGTAGTCAGCGCGTTGCGCACAAGGCGAAGGTGCGTACCGCGTGACTCTCGACGATTTTGCCGCAGTCAACAGCGCGGCCATCCTTTCCATTGAATCGCTGCTGAATTCCTGGTTCCCGAACGGCGTGCGTGAAGGTATCGAGTTCTGTATTGGTTCTGCCTCCGGCGAAGCCGGCAAATCAATGCGTATCCGTCTCGAAGGCGATAAAGCCGGCGTATGGGCTGATTTTTCCGACGACGGCGTAGCCGGCGCTGATCTCATTTCCCTCTATGCGCATATCCACAGTGTGAAGCAGGGCCGGGCGTGCGCCGACCTGGCCGCGCAGCTGGGTATCACGCTGACGCCATCCGATTTTTCCCCTCCTGGCGCAACGCGCCCTATCGTTTCGGCCAAGCCGAAAAACACCCCCAGTCGCGCGCCCGCGCAAGCGGACAAAGGGGTACAGGCAGTTTCCGAGGCAAAAATAAAGACGCCCTGGGCGCCAATTTTGCCCGTCCCGGCCGATGCAGGGCCTTATCCGAAGGCCCACGTGGTGCGCGGCAAGCCTGATATATCGTGGGAGTACCGCGACCAGGGTGGCCAGCTGCTGGGTGTGATCTATCGTTTCACCACCTCGGACGGTGGCAAGGAAGTGCTGCCGTGCGTGTTCGCGCAGCACCCGGTCTCGAACCACCGCGAATGGCGGTGGATGTCGTTTCCTGTTCCTCGCCCGCTGTACCTGCGCGGTGCGCTGCGGCCCGAATTGCCGGTATTGGTGCTGGAGGGCGAGAAGTGTACAGACCGCGCCCACGACATGTTGGCAGATGAGCTGGATGCCGTGTCCTGGGTCGGCGGCAGCAAGGCGGTCGACAAGGCCGACTGGACGCCGCTGGCAGGCCGCACGGTGATTCTGTGGGCCGATGCCGACGCCAAGCGCTACAAGGAAAAGCACAAGCGGGCCGGCGAGCTGATGCCGGAAGCGGACCAGCCCGGCATGGCGGCGATGATCAAGATCGGCGCCATTCTGCGCGGCCTGGGCTGCTCGGTGTTTTTTGTCGACATTCCCGCACCAGGTGAGGTGGCCGATGGCTGGGACGTGGCCGACCTGATCGATGGCGGCGCCGGCGTTGACGAGGTGATGTCCTGGGTGACGAGGCTGCGCGTGGACGAGATCGATTCAGTTGACCAGGCCGGGATCGTCGCGGCGCCGGCGGCGCCTGCAGATGACGTGCCTGGCTGGGTTGACGAGCAGATGGATTCACTGCCGGCAGACGGATCTACCCCTTTGCCAGCTGGCGCGGGCATGTCGCCAAAGCAGCTGCGGGCGGAATTGATCCAGACTGCTAATGGCGGCGTAAAAGGCTGCCGCGAGAACGTCTACACCGTGATGCAGGGCGATCCGCGCTTGATTGGCTTGGTGGGCCTGGATCTGTTTTCCGGCCTGCAGGTGAAACGGCGCGCCACACCCTGGCGCAGTGAACCAGGCGAATGGACGGAGGGCGACGATTTCCACCTGGGCGTGTACCTGTCGCGCCACCATAGCCTGCTGCTGGCCAGCATAGGCGACATCGAGCGCGGTGTGGCACAGGCGGCGCGCGAGCATGCGTTCAACCCGGTGACGGACTACATGGATCGCTGCCGCGCCATGTGGGACGGCAAACAGCGCGTAGCCGGTGCGTTCGGCCGGTACTGGGGCTGTGCAGATAAAGCCGAATACCTTGAGCTGGTGTCGACCATGTTTTTTGTTGGTGTTGTGGTGCGGGCCTATCGCCCAGGCGCCAAGCACGACTACGCGCCCGTATTCGAGGGCGGCCAGGGCGAGGGTAAGTCGACCGCGCTGAAGGTGCTGGGCGGCGACTGGTTTGCCGACACGCCTTTCCGTATGGGCGAGAAAGACGGGTACCTGTCGATCCAGGGCGTGCTGCTGTACGAGGTGGCCGAGCTGGAGCAGTTCAACAGGTCAGAGGTGACGGCCATCAAGGCGTTCATGTCGTCGACGGTGGACAGGTTCCGCGAGCCGTACGGCCGCCGCATGAAGAACATGCCGCGCCGCTGCGCATTTGCAGCGACGACCAACGAAGGCGAGTATTTCAAGGACTCGACGGGCAACCGACGTTTTTGGCCGGTGGCCACAGGGACTATCGATCTGGACGCGTTGATTGAGGACCGTGACCAGTTATTTGGCGAGGCCGTGGCGATGATGAATGCCGGCGTGCTGACGTATCCAACACGCGAACAGCAGACGCGCCTGGTATCGCCTGAACAGGAAAACCGCGAGATCCCCGACCCATGGCATGGCCATATCTACCGCTACCTGGAGGGGCTGGACGCCGATGGTAATGAGAAGGTCAATGGCAAGATCAACCGCGTCACGGTGCTGGACCTGTTGACGCGCGGCCTACACTTCGAGATATCGAAGCTTGGCCCGGCCAAGCTCGAAACGATGCGCATCGGCGCGATCATGCGCAAGCTGGGCTGGATCAAAGATCGAGAAACATCGGGCGCGCGCGAGCGGTTCTACGCGCGGCCAGCGCCGGCGCCACAGCCTGGCGCTGAACCAACACGGGAGGACGACGATGCGCCGCTTCCCTTCTAACGTAACGGGCGTTGCTGCAGCAATCGTCTGCCAGGGATCGTGGGCGCCATGTGCGCAGGCGGAAAAGGCGGAATTGCATACGGCTGACATGCCCATTCCGGCCAGGCTGGACCATCCGTCCAACCTCGCCAATTTGAGGTTGGACGGCTGGAACCCGCATGAGCAGCGGCCCCGCCAACCTCCCAACCTCGCCAACCGAACCGCGCCCACACGCACGCACACGTGCGCACGTATACGTGCGTGTGCGGGGCCGTTTCCAACTTTTCCCCTTCCAGTAAAACCTAGAAATAGGTTGGGTAGGTTGGGAGGTTGGCAAAGCAAGCAACCATGCGGGTTTCAGCCGTCCAACCTTTTGCCCAACCTTTTTGAGGTCGGACGAAACAGCAGGAGAGTGGCATGAGCAACGGCAACATGAGGGAACAGATGCCCCAGGTCGCGGCAATCATCGATGCGTTCCGCGAGGCATTCGGAGCGAAGGAGGTAGACGCGGCGATACGGCGCGGCATGCGTGGCGGGCAAGGATTCCACGCTACGGAAGGTGGGCATGAGGTGGGCACGCCGATCGCCCGGGGCGTGCGGATAGGAACGGATGAGCGGGGCAACAGGATCAACCTGGACGACCCGCAGGCAAATATTCCTGAGCCGTATGTGAGGCGGATGGGCGAGATGGGATAGCAGCAAGCATGGGATGAACAAACAGTGGACAACGAAAAGGGGTAGGACAATGGGGACGATGGAAGTGGAAGCAGTGCACCAGGTAGCGCCACTGGACGTTTGCCTGAATATTTGGGCACGTTGGAACGCCCTAGGTGATTATCAGATCACCAGCGGGGAGGGCAATCAGCAGGATACCAAGGAGTTCATGCAGGCGGGCGAGGCCATCGAGGTCATGATCAACTCGCTGAGCCGGATGCAATGGTGGGCGGTCCGCAAATCCAAGGGGATTTGCACCGCTTGGATATTCAAGGATGTGCATTTTGCTGATGCCTTGGCGGAGGCTGAGGCAATCTTGGAGCCTAAATTGCGCAAACATGTTGCCACTAGGCGACATTTCGATTAGGATGCGTCTGTTAGATGTACTTAGTGCGTCTTGAGCAGATAGCCCGCCTTTAAAAGCGGGCTTTTTGCGTTTTTGCGTAAAGATTTCTCAACAGCGAAAGAGGTGATCTGTCTCGATCCGCTGCATAGCGGGGGATACATACGTTCCTTGTGCTTGCCCACTTCGGTGGGCTTTTTTATTTGTGTTGATGATAGTGCGCCGCAGTGTGCGTATCAACCACCGGCCCACGATGTTTCTTGTGGGTCGTTTGTGCAGACGTCTGCACAGATCTGAATGGAGCGGCGATGGCGTTTGATATCTCGGTGCGCACCAACTTGGCGGACTTCGAGCGGGGCCTGAATGATCTCGCCCGGCGTCAGCTGCCGTATGCGACTGCACTGGCATTGACGTCGCTGGCCAAGATGGTGACGGTGGATGAGGTCAAGAACCTGTCGGCCAAACTGAAGAACCCGTCGCCCTTCACGCTGCGCTCGGTCAAATCCGTGGCGGCGCGCAAAGACAACCTGACGGCCAGGGTGTACGTGATGGACAAGACGGCCGCCTATCTTGAGCCGTACGAGCGCGGCGGTGTGCATAAGCTGGCTGGCAAGGCGCTGCTCAATCCCAAGGACATCACGCTCAACCAGTACGGGCAGTTGCGCAAGGGCGCGCTGGCCGCACTGAAGGGGCGCAGCGATATCTTCATCGGGCCGGTCAAGACGAAGAAGGGGATCGTCAACGGTGTGTGGCAACGCACGGCGGCAACGGCATCGATCACGAACAAGAAGACGGGCAAGACGCGCATCAGTTCGCGCGGCGTCAACACGTCCGGTGCGTTGAAGCTGTTGATACGCTTCGGTGATGCGCTGGCAGTCAGGACGCGGCTGGGGTACCAGGCGCGAGCAACGGCGCTGGTCAATGCCAACTTCAATGCCGAGATGGACAAAGGCATGGTCAAAGCGATGGGGTCGGCCCGGCCGTGACCCATCGGTCGACCAGGGCGCAGGCCCTGCCGAAATGAGCGGGTCCTCCCTGGGGGGTTTGCTCCCGAGGGCATTGCGCGCCCCGGTTTGTTTCTAGCTGAGGAATTTTATAGCCTTCCTTCCTTTTTGATTATCGGATACCGCCATGGGAAAACTGGTCG
The DNA here is from genome assembly GCF_900095265.1 of Janthinobacterium sp. UMAB-56. GTDB lineage: Bacteria > Pseudomonadota > Gammaproteobacteria > Burkholderiales > Burkholderiaceae_D > Janthinobacterium. The sequence goes on from NZ_LT607658.1 coordinate 211,556, forward strand.
CCAAGCGCGAGCTGTCGGAAATCATCGGCGTATCGGAGCGCACATTCAGCGAGTGGCAAAAAGAGCCCGGCTTCCCTTTTGAGATCAACGGCGGGCGCGGCTCGGTCAACAGTTACGACACGGCGAAAGTCATCCAGTGGATGGTCGCCCGCGACATCGCGCGCCGCGTCGGTGAGAAACCGCGTGACCGGGTCGACCGGTTGAAGGCTGACTTGTTGGAGGTCGACCTGGCCGAGCGGCTGGGCCAGCTGGCGCCGGCCGCGCTGTTCGAGCGCGCTTGGTCGGATCATATCGTCGCGACAAAAACAGAATTGCTCTCGCTGCCGCTGCGCCTGGTCGGCGAGATTCACGCATTGCATGGCATCACGGTCGATACCGATCTGATCCTGGTGCAGATCGAGGCCTCGCTGGCCAAGCTGGAGAGTTTTGATGTCGACGCATTCGATTCTGATGAACCCGACCCTGAAGGCGATGATGCGCCAGACGGTGGCTACGACGATTAAGGAAGTCCAGAAGCGCTGGGCGCCCGCCCCGAAAATCAGTACCCGCGCCTGGGCGCGGAAATACCGCTACCTGTCCGAGCTGGAGTCGCAGCTGCCGGGCAAGTACAACCTGGACGTGACGCCCTATCTGGCGTGGGAGAACGGGCCGCTCGATGCGATCGACGATCCTACCGTGCGCAAAGTGGTCGGGCAAAAATCGGCGCAGATCGCATGGACGTCGGGAGTCATCGGTAACGCCCTGGCTAAGTGGGTCGACAGCGACCCGTCGCCGATCCTGGGACTGTTCCCGAAGGAGATGGCGGCTAAAGAATATATGGCCGAGAAGTTCGAGCCGATGGTCGACGCGACGCCCCGCTTGCGCGGCAAGATAGACCTGCGCAGCAGGAAGGCGCAGCAGCGCCAGTTGTTCAAGCGGTTCCCTGGCGGGTTCCTGAAACTGGTCGGCTCGAATTCGCCTTCTTCGGTGAAGTCGACGCCGACGCCGCGCGTGTTCGTGGAAGAGCCGGACGATTGCAACCTGAACCTGAGAGGGCAGGGGGACTCGATCAAGCTGGCCGAGGAGCGGGTCAAGACCTATGCGCGGCCGAAGCTGATCATTGGCGGCACGCCGACGATTGAAGGCGTTTCGGCTGTCGTCGCTGAAATGGAGAATTCGGACAAGCGCCGGGCGATGATCCCTTGCGGCGATTGCGGCGAGGAGCACCCGCTCGACTTCGATAATTTGCGCTGTCTGGACGACCCGCTGCAGAGCCACCCTGTCTTCGGCATCAAGCTGCCGGAGACGGCGTATTACGCATGCCCGGCTTGTGGCTGCGCCTGGACCGATGCACAGAAAAATCGGTATGTACGCAAGGGCCGCTGGGTTGCTACCGCACCGTTTCGTGGCGTAGCCGGCTTCTACTTCAATGAGTTGATGAGCCCGTTCCCAGGCTCGCGCATGGCGTTGTTGATGGAAAAATGGCTGACCGCGCTGCATGCGTTCAGCCTTGGCGATGCCGGCCCGCTGATTGCCTTTGTCAATAGCAGCAAAGGCCTGCCATACACCTACAAGGGTGACATGCCGACGATCGGGGCACTGCAGGAACGCGAGCTGGATTACGAGGGCAACACCGTGCCGATCGGCGGCTTGATCCTGGTCGCTGGCGTCGATATCCAGCACGACCGGATTGAAGTGGTGTTGCGGGCATTCGGGCGTGGCGAAGAAAGCTGGCTGGTGCAGTACATCCGCATATTCGGCAATCCTGCTGTCTATGAAGATCCTGTGTGGGCCGACTTGAATACGATCCTGTATCACAAGTACCGGTCGGTGCGCGGCTACAAAATTGGCCTGTCCGCTGTCAGCCTGGATACGTCGGACGGCACCACGTCCGACGCGACGTACAAGTGGGTGCGGAACAACCAGCGTAAGGGCATTCCGTTCGTCATGGCGATCAAGGGATCCAGTTTGAAGGATTCCGAGATTTTCGCGCGGCCGGTACCGACCAAGGAAACGAACAAGCGCAACACCAAGGCGGCGAAATATGGCTTGCAAGTGTTCATCGTCGGCACGTCGCGTGCCAAGGACTTGCTGATCGGCGAAAGCGGGCGCGTCTCGCTGGACGGTAGCGGGCCTGGCCGGTTCCATACCTACAGAAACACCAGCCCGGAGTATTACAGTCAGCTGCTGGAGTCTGAGGTCAAGGCGCCGATCCGGACCAGCAACGGCCATATCGTCAAGGCCTGGCAAAAGAAAGTCGGCCGCCGCAATGAGGTGCTCGATTGCGAGGTCTACGCGCTGCATGCCAGCCGCGCCGCGAAAGTGCATTTGCGCATGCCGGCACAATGGAGCTCCCTGGAGGCGCAATTGAGCCAGGCGCCATTGTTCGATGACGATGACCTGCCGGATGTGCCGGTATTGCCGAGCGAAGGCGCGGCGCCGGTCAACAGCGCTCCTGGCGCTGCGGTAGAGGAGGTCTTGCCCACGGAGTCGTCGCATCTCGTGGAAGCCGTTGCTGCTTCTGAACCTGCTGCAGTGCGAGTTATATCCGTCGCCGCAGTACCGGCATTGAAAAAACGTAAACGCTTCGCGTAGGAACTTCATGAAACCATTTGATCCATCCACCAGCTTGCTGGCCGGCATGCCCACGGCCGCGTTGCAAAAGACGCTGGCCGACGCGCAGCAGGCATATATCGACCTGTCGACTGGCGCCAAGGGAACGTCCTACTCGTACACCCAGGGCGACGGCGCGCGCGCCGTGACATACACCCAGACGAATATCTCGCAGCTGATCGTGCTCATCCGGACGCTGCAGCAGCAGCTGGGTATTATCAGCCGATCGCGTCGACCAATGCGGTTCCGATTCTGATGGCCAGCCCCGTTAGAATCCTCGGGCCGAACGGCCAGCCGCTGCCGCCGCATCGTGACCGAGCATCGATGCTGTCCGGTGCCGGTGGTTCCCCATACGACGCCGCCGATATGTACGGCGACCACATGGCTGACTGGACGCCGTTCCTGGGTTCGCCCGATGGCGACCTCAATATGCACCGCGACCGGATCGTCTCGCGCGTGCGTGACATGGTGCGCAACGATGGCTGGGCATCCGGTGCCGTCACGCGCATCCTGGACAACGCGATCGGCGCTTCTTTCCGGCCGATCTTCAAGCCGGATTACGCCGCCTTGCGCGCCCACACGGGCATCAAGGAATTCGACCACGTGTGGGCCGATGAGTTCAGCCAGTGCCTGGGTGCCAGTTACCGAACCTGGTCGAACGATATCGGCCGCTACAGCGACACCCAGCGTGAAATGACGGTAGGCCAGCAAATGCGCCTGGGTTTTCGGCACAAAATTGTCGATGGCGATGCATTGGCCATGGTGCACTGGTTGCCAGACAGGCAGGGGCCAGGGCGTGCGCGGTATGCGACTGCCATCCAGATTCTGGACCCGGATCGTTTGTCGAATCCTCAGTTGGTATTTGATAGCAACGACATCCGGGGTGGGGTGGAAATTGACGCTTACGGCGCTGCGGTTGCTTATCACATCCGCCGTGCCCACCAGGGCGACTTCTTCGCCGGCGCCAAGTCGGTAACGTGGGAGCGCATCGAGCGGGAAACCAGCTGGGGCCGGCCGATCATCATCCATGATTTTGACCATGAGCGCGCTGGCCAGCATCGAGGCGTAGGCATCTTTGCGCCGGTGCTGCAGCGGCTGAAAATGCTGGTCAAGTATGACAACGCCGAGCTCGATGCCTCGATCATCAATGCGATCTTTGCCGCTTACATCGAATCGCCGTATGACCCCGCTGTTGTCGAAGAAGCGATGGGTGGTGACGACCTGAAGGACTATCAGACTCAGCGCAGTGAGTTTCACGATGATCGCCGGATCAAGCTTGGCGGCGCCCGCATGCCAATTCTTTTCCCGGGCGAGAAAATCAATGCAGTATCCGCGACGCGGCCAAACGCCAATTTTCAGGCCTTTGAGTCTGCTGTGTTGCGGAACTTCGCGGCCGGGACTGGGCTGTCGGCGCAGCAGGTCAACAACGACTGGTCCGACGTGAACTACAGCTCGGCGCGTGGCGCCATGCTGGAAGCCTGGAAAACATTGTCGCGGCGTCGCAATGACTATGGGGTGGGTATGGGTCAGTCGGTTGTCAGTGTATTCGCCGAAGAAGCGATGGAAGTCGACAACTTACCCTTGCCACGGCGCGCGCCGCCTTTCCACGAACACCGCACGGCTTACTCTCGGGCCAAATGGATGGGACCAGGTCGCGGCATCATCGATCCTGTGAAAGAGCGCCAAGGCGCCATCCTGGGCATGGATGCCGGCCTATCCACGCTCGAAGATGAAGCCGCCGAACTTAGTGGTGTGGATTGGCGCGAAACGCTGGAGCAGCGCGCGATAGAAGTCAAACGGTTTGCCGAGCTGGGGCTGCCGTTGCCGGAATGGGGTGGTGGCTACGACGCATCCGAAATGATTGATGAACCGAAGGCTAAATGATGAAATTTGAATTCTTGGCACAGCGCTTGTTCAACACGCCGCTGGCGATCGCGCCCGGCAAGGCCGAGGTGATCATGGCGGCGCTGGCCGACCGGCTGGGCATCAGCCAGATCGCGCGGCTGAACCCGGCGCCGCTGTTGATGGAAGACGATGACGTGGTTTATTCGTCGCCTGGCCGCAATGGCCGCGCCGGCTATGAGGTGGTTGCCGGCGTGGCCATCATCCAGGTCTACGGCACGCTGGTGCAGAAACTCGGCTCGTTGCGTCCTTTTTCCGGCATGACCGGTTACGACGGCATCCGGCAGAATTTCCTAATGGCGCTGAGTGATCCGGACGTGAAAGCCATCATGCTCGACATCGACAGCCCAGGCGGTGAAGTGGCAGGCTGTTTCGACCTGGTGGACGCAATCTACCGTGCGCGTGGCAAGAAGCCGATCTGGTCGATCCTGAACGAGTGCGCCTACTCGGCAGCGTATGCGATCGCCAGCGCGGCCGACCGCATTACTGTGCCGCGTACTGGCGGCGTCGGCTCGATCGGCGTTATCTGGATGCACATGGACTGGTCGAAGGCCCTGACGGGTGCCGGCTTCAAGGTGACGTTCATTACCTACGGCGAGTCGAAGGCGGATGGGCATCCTGAAATCCCGCTGTCTCCGGAGGCGCTGGCGCGCTTCCAGGGCGATATCGATTTGATGGGCGAATTGTTTGTCACGACCGTCGCCCGCAACAGGAATATCTCGGCCAAGGTGGTCCGCGATACCCGGGCCGCAACCTACTTGGGGGCGGCCGGCGTCAGCCAGTCGCTTGCAGATGATGTACTGGCCCCTGATGCAGCATTTCGGGCATTGCTGGCCGAAATTACCTAACTTTTTCTGGAGAATACATGAGCAGCAAAATCGCAAAAATGGTGGCATCCCTGTCGTTCGCCCACCTGTTGGGCCAGCCGGCCGGCGCCAAAGCCGACGGCGGCGAGGAAGACGACGACAAGAAGCAGCGCACCGACGAATCCGACGAAGACTATGCCCGGCGCATGGAAGAAGAGGAGGAGGAAGAGAAGAAGAAGGAAGATGCCCGGAAAGCCGAAGAAGAAGAAAAAGAAGAAAAGAAAAAGGAAGAAGAAGCCAAAAAGGCCAAGAAAGCCGAAGAAGACGAAGACGACAAGGAAAAGGCGGCGCGCGTGAACGAGCGTGCCCGCTGTGCCTCGATCTTCAAATGCGCAGCAGCTGCCACGCGGCCCGATGTCGCCGCGCACCTGGCCTTCAATACCAGCATGCCCAGCGCTGAAGCGATCGGCATGCTGGAGACCTTCGCGATGGGTGGCGCGCCGCAGCCGTCCAGCCTGGCCAGCCGCATGGCGAGCGTCAAAACGCCAAACGTCGGCGCCGGTGCCGCAGCTGCTCCTGCAGCTGGCAGTGATGCCGCTGTTACGGCGCAGATCATCGCAGCCGGCAAGGCTCGTCGCGGCGAAAAATAGTTTTCAACCCGTCACTTAAAGGAAGTTCAACATGAGTCTCCCCGTCAACCAGGTGGGTGGTAGTCCGCAGATCCCTGGCATTTATGCCGAAACCTTTATCCCGGATCAGCTGATCGCGGGTCGCCATCCGCTTGTTACGGACACCGTGACCGTGCTGGCGGGCCAGGTGTTCCCGCGTGGCACCGTGCTGGGCCGTATTACCGCGTCGGGCAAATACGTCGTGGCGCTCGCTGCCGCTGCCGATGGTTCCCAGAATCCGGCAGTCGTTGCTGTCGACAACGTCGACGCGACCGCCGGCGACGTGAATGCTGGTGTGTATCTCGCCGGCGAATTCAACGGTGCCGCCATGACCCTGGGTACCGGCATCACGATTGCTGCAGCGGCGGCTGCGCTGCGGCCCTTGTCGATCTATGTCAAGGGTTCGGTGTCCGCTGCCGACCCGACCTGATCGGCAATGTCCAATGAAGCCCTCTGACGAGGGCTTTTTTTTCGTCCAAATTTCTGGAGTAAATTATGTCCTTTTTGTTCAACACCAACGTCCTGATCGGCGTGGTGCCCAACCTGAAGCGCCCGCAGAAATTTCTGCTGGATCGCTTTTTCCCGAACATCGTGATGGCCGATTCCGAGTATGTCTCGATCGACGTCGATGTCGGCCTGCGCCGCATGTCGCCGTTTGTATCGCCACTGGTGCAGGGCAAGCTGGTCGAACAGCGCCGCCTGCAGACCAACCAGTTCAAGCCAGCCTATATCAAGGACAAGCGCGCCCCTGACCTGCGCAAGCCTGTGAAGCGCATGATCGGCGAACGTATCGGCGGCGAATTGACCGGTGCCGCGCGTGAAGCAGCCAACCTCGAAGCGGAAATGTCCGACCAGGTCGACATGATCGATCGCCGCCTGGAATGGATGGCAGCCTCGGCGCTGATGAACGGCACGGTGCTGATCGTGGGCGACGGCTTCCCTGCTGTACTGGTCGACTTCGGCCGCGACCCGAGCTTGTCGATCGCGCTGACCGGCGCCGATAAATGGGATACGGCCTTCCAGGCGGTCGGCGCGAATGGCATCTACACCGCGCCGTCGGATTTCATCGAAGAAAGTGGCCACAACATCTTGAAGAAGTCTGGCGGCACTGCTACCGACCTGATTTTCACGACCACGTCGTGGAAGTACTTCAAGCTGGACAGCAATGTCAAAACGTCGCTGCATTACCCGCGTTCCGGCGAAGGCAACAACGTGAATATCGGCGCGCAGGTCCAACGGGGCGCCCAGTACAAGGGCAAATGGGGCCAGTACGATCTGTGGGTCTACAACGACTGGTACATCGATGAGAACGGCGTCGAGCGTGCCATGGTGGATGACGGCAAGGTCATCATGAGCGGCCCCGACCTGATGGGCACGCGTGCCTTCGGCCAGATCCTGGACCCGGAAGTTAACTACGCGGCGTTGCCCTATGCGCCGAAGACCTGGGTCGAAAAGGACCCGGCCCAGCGCCTGATCATGATGCAGTCCTCGCCGATTGTTATCCCGTCCCGTGTCAACGCCTCGCTCTGCGCAACCGTAGCAACTCCGAAAGTATTCTGATCATGGCCGCCAAAATTGAAAAATTAGTCAAAGCGGTCGTCGCCCCAGGCCGCACCGTTAAATTCGAAGGTAGCAATGTCGGACCAGGTGGCGAAGTGTCACTGCCTGTAAGTGAAGCCGCCTGGCTGCGCAGTGGCGGCTACCTGCTCGACCCTGCGGCGACGGCGCCGACCATCGCGCCGGGCCCCGCGTTCGAGAAGGAGGGTGACGACAATCCTCCGTCGGCAGAGTGATCGACTGGGACCGCGTGGTGAACGGGCCGGTTATGGCCCAGTTCGGTGAGCCAGCGCAGTTCCAGCCGGCTGCAGGCGCCCCCTTCGGCATTCATGGCACGTTCCATGAAGCCTACAAGTCCGTCGACCTGGTGGGCGGTACCGGCATTACAACGGAAATGCCCGCCCTGGGCGTCCGGTTGGCCGAGTTTGCGGTGCCGCCGCGCCAACGTGACCGGGTCGTGATCACCGCCACCAATCTGCATGCCGGCGGCACGTATGTCGTCAAAGAAGTGCAGTTGAATGGCGTCGGTGCCGCCATCTTGCTGCTTAACTATGCGGAGCCATGATGGCTGGTGAACTGATGCTTGCGCGCCGGCAGATTCGCCTGGCGGCACTGGCGGCGTTGACTGGTGAACAGTTCGCTGGCGTTACCGTTGATTCACCTGGTGACTGGAGCACGCCGCCTGAACTATTGCCAGCCATCTTGTTGCGTGCGCCGGACGATCGCAAGGAATCGATCGGAAAGGGCGCGCCGCAGTTCACCAGTACCTGCACGATCGAGATCGAGGCACGAGTAGAAGAGCGAACCGGTAGCGCCGCGCAGGATGCGATCGAGGCGCTTTGCTTGTGCATCGAAATGGCGCTGCTGACGAACAACGATCTGATCCGCATCATCAACCAGGTTGTGTCTGTGGAAAGCCGTACGGAGATTTCTTCGGAAGGGCGGACTCATTTTGGCGGCGCCCGCATGCTGTTCGCATTCGAAGTGCCTGAAATGTTCGATTCCTACGGCGCGCCTGGTGCGCCACCTGGTGAGCCGTTGACCGGCCTGCCTATTCCTTTGCACAGTTTTGGTTTGCACCTTGATGCGGGCGCGCCTTTCGACTCCAGGGGCAACTATCCCGATGCGCGTTTTCCTGCGGCACCTGCGCCGCGCACGGCCGGCCCTGACGGCCGCGACGAAGGTGCGCTGAACATCGATTTACCTCAATAGGAGATTCCCATGTATGTAACGCCAGCGCCGGGTCTGACGATTCCGGACCCTGATTTACAGGACGTCCTGCCAGCCAATGGCCGGGAAGTGCCTGATACGCCGTACTGGCAGCGCCGCATCTTCGACCGTGATGTATCGGTCAAGGCTGCTGTCGCTGAAAAGCCGCCGCGTTCGACCGGGAGTAATAAAGAATGACCATCCCATTCAAAGGCGTCCCAAACAACATCCGGGTTCCGCTGTTCTATGCGGAAGTCGACAACTCCCGCGCCAACTCGGCGCAGGCGGCGCAGCGCGCGCTGATCATCGGCCAGATCACGGCGGCGGGCACGGCGGTGCCGAACGTGCCGATTATTTCCCAGGGCGCCGCTGACGCTGCACTGGCCGGTGGCCAGGGTTCGATGCTGGCGTTGATGACGGCAGCTTATCGCCTGAACGACACCTTCGGCGAGGTGTGGTACCTGCCGCTGCTCGATGACCCGGCTGCGGGCGCCGCGACTGGCACGCTGACCTTCAGCGCGGCTGCGACCGCGAGCGGCACGGTCTACGCGTACGTTGCCGGCGTTCGCTACGCGATGCCGGTCATGGCAACGCAGACGGTGGCACAGCTGGCAACGGCGCTGGCCGCCCTGGTCAATGCTGACGGTGCCTGTCCGGTCAAGGCGGCGGCTGCTGCAGGCGTGGTGACCTTCACCGCGGTGAACAAGGGCCCGTGCGGCAACGATATCGATCTGCAGCTGAACTACCAGGGTTCGCGTGGTGGCGAAGTGCTGCCGGCCGGCCTGACCGTGGCCATCGCACCAATGGCAGGCGGCGCCACGGCGCCATCGATGGCGGCGGCGTTTGCGAACCTGGGCGACCAGACGTTCGACTTCATCGTTTGCCCGTACACGGACGTGATATCGCTCGACGCCATCAAAGCGCTGATGAACGATACGACCGGCCGCTGGTCATGGAACAGCCAGTTGTATGGCCACTTCTTCGGGGCCTACAAAGGCACGTTCGGCGCCCAGGTAACAATGGGTACCGCGCGCAACGACCAGCATGGAAGCGTGATGGGCGTGAACGGCTCGCCGACGCCGTCCTGGATCTGGGCGGCGGGGACGGCAGGTGCTGCGGCCGTCAGCCTGCGCAACGATCCTGCATTGCCCCTGCAGACGGTGGCGATCCAGGGCGTGCTGCCGCCGCCGCTGCAGAGCCGTTTCCAGATGACGGACCAGAACATTTTGCTGCACTCGGGCATTTCGACCTTTTCGGTAGCCGATGACGGCACGGTGTCGATCCAGAATCTGATCACGACCTATCAGAAAAACGCGTTCGGCAACCTGGACGACAGTTACCTGCAGATCGAAACGATGTTCACCCTGGCCTACGTGCTGCGCGAGCTGCGCACCATGGTGACCAGCAAATACGCCCGCGTGAAGCTGGCGGCCAACGGCACGCGCTTTGGCTCGGGCGCTGCGATTGTGACGCCAAACATCATCCGCGCCGACCTGATCGCCAAGTATCGCGAACTGGAAGACGCCGGCATCGTGCAAAACGCTGACGCGTTCAAAGCGGGCCTGGTGGTGGAGCAGAACAGCCAGAACCCGAACCGCGTCGACGTGCTGTATCCGGGCATCCTGATCAACCAGCTGCGGATCTTCGCGCTGCTCAATCAGTTCCGCCTGCAGTAAGACAACCCCAGGGCCGCTATCCAGCGGCCTTTTTTTATAGGAGCCTGAATTGGCAGATACCACCAACCGGTTGGCAGGCGTTGCATACCTGACGGTCGACGGAACGAATTACATGCTCGCCGGCGATTTCGCATACAGCGTGGCGAAGGTGGCGCGCGAAACGCTGGTCGGTCAGGACCGCGTACACGGCTACTCCGAGAAGCCGGCAGCGGGCAAGATGTCGTGCACCGTGCGCGACTCCGGCGGCCTGAGCGTCGCCAATTTCAACGCCATGACGAACGTGACCGTCACCGTTGAATTGGCAAACGGCAAGACGATTGTCGGCCGCAATATGTGGACCGTGGAGGCCCAGGAGGTGAAAACCGCCGAAGCTACTTTTGAAGTGAAATGGGAAGGTTTCAGCGTCGAGGAGGCGTAAAAAATGATTGATCAAGAAAATTTGGATGGTGTGGACGGTGCAGGCTCTGCGGCTGAAATCGTAGACGAAAAGACGCTGCAGCTGCGTAAGCCGGTGGCGCTGGGCCACATCGAATACGCCACGCTTGACCTGCGTGAGCCGACTGCTGGCGACTTGTCGAAAGCGTCGAAGGCCGGCAGTGATGTTGACGTGGCGATCGCGCTGATTTCGATCGTGGCGAAGGTGCCGCGCGGCGCCATTGAAAAACTGTGCCAGCGCGACTTCCAGGAGGCGGCTGATTTTTTAGGCAGCTTTACTGTACTTGGCCCTCCAACTGGCGTGAAGTCGTAGCCGAGCTGACCAAGTATTACGGCTGGGGGCCGCACGACGGGTGGTCCCTGACCTGGACCGAGCTTGACTGGTGGAGCGAGCAGGCGCAGCGAATGCTCAAAGCGGGAGAGGCTGAATAATGGCAAGCGTTTTTAATATTGTTATCACGGCCGTCGACCGTGCCACGCGAACAGTGCGGCAAATTAATGACACGTTCGAGCGGCTGGCCAGGCCGCTCGTTTTGATTCGCCGCTCGGTTCAGCAGCTCAGCACTGAACTGGGCCTGGACAAGGTGGCCAAGGCAATGGGCGGCGTCGGCCGGTCCGCGCTCGATGTCGCCGGCCGAGTGCGCTCGATCGTGGCGCCGATGGCCGCCGTGATCGGTGTCGGCTCGATCGCCGGCTTGCTGGCGTTGGCCACCAGTTGGGGTACGGTCGGCATGGAAGTGAGCAAGGCCGGGGCATTGATCGGCATGTCGACGTCGACACTGATGTCGATGCGTGGCGCGGCCAAGCTGGCTGGCGTGACGGCGGAAGAGCTGACCGGAAGCTTGAAGTCGGTCGGCGATACGATGGAAGATGCGCTGTTCGGGCGGAACCAATCGGCGCTGATGCTGCTTAATAAAATGCGCATCGGCATCCACAAGACGGCAGACGGCTCGATCGATGCCGCGCGTGGCTTCAAGGATATCGCCACCTACATTTCGGGTATCAAAAGCGCCCAGGTGCAGGGCGTCATTGCGCGCCAGTTCGGCATCGAGGCGGCTTTGCCGTTGCTGCGCAAGGGCGCCAAGGGCATCGAGGAGTTCCAGCAGAAAGTTGCCGAGTTTGGTGGTTCACGCACTGCCGGCGCGATCGCGGCCGCTGACCAGTTTGGTTTCAAGATGGTGTCGCTCAGCATGGCCACCGAGGGCGTGAAAATTTCGATCGGTGAGCGGCTGATTCCGGTACTGCAGCCGTTCATTGAAAAACTGATCACCTGGGTGACGGCCAACCGCGAGCTGATCGCTACCAGGGTGACCGAGTTTGTCGCGGCGTTTGCCACCTGGATCGAGCGCATCAATTTCAATGATGTGTTGAATGGCATGACCAGCTTTATCTCGGGCGTTGCCGGCGTGATCGATTCGCTCGGTGGCTGGAAAACTGCCGCCTTGCTGGTGATGGGCGTGATGGCCGGGCCGTTCCTGTTGAGCGTGGCCACATTTGGGGCCAGCCTGGTGCGCTTGGGCGTGACCATCATCCCTGTGTTCATCCGCGCGCTGGGGCTGATGCGCCTGGCCATGCTGGCCAACCCGATCACCGCGATTGTGATGGCCATTGCGACAGTGGCGCTCTTTCTATATGAAAACTGGGACAAGGTCAAGAAGTGGTGGAAGGGCCTGTGGGGTGATATGTCCGACGACGCGGCCAAAAGTCAAAGCGCGATCGCCAAAACCACGGAAAAGCTGGCCAAGGGTACCAAGGGTCTTGGTGAAAAGCAGACCGGCGGTGCCTCGGGTGACTGGGGCGACCGCCGGGGCGGTGGTGCTTCGGGTGACTGGGAGGACGCATCTGGCACGCGCTCCCGCGCCCCACGCGGCATTCGCAATAACAACCCGGGCAATCTGCGGTCCTGGGGCGATATGCCGCGTGAGGATGGCTTTGCACGCTTTCCCACGCCCGAGGCCGGGCTTGCCGCGATGATCAAGAATTTGCAGGTCCAGCAAAGCAAGCATGGCCTGAACACGATCGCCGGCATCATTGGACGGTGGGCGCCACCAAAAGAAAACGATACGGCTGGCTATGTCGGCAACGTCTCAAAGCAGACAGGATTTGGCGCGCACCAGCCGCTGGACCTGACCGATAAAAAGACGGTGGCGCCGCTGATTTCCAGCATGATCCGGCAAGAGGGTAACAGCGCCGGCTACAGCAAGGACATGGTCGAAAAGGCGGTGACGCAGGTAGTGGTCGACTTCAAAAATGCGCCGGCGGGAACAACGGCGACAGCAAATATGAAAGGTGGGGATATGGTGCCTGTGCGAGTGAATCACTCGATGCCTACCCTGGCGGCGGGATGAGTATCGATGGCGCCCTGGGCGCGATAGGTTCCATCACCACCACCATCGGTAGTGCGGCAAATTTGGTGAAGCGTGTCAGCGGCGACAAGGGTGCGGCTGCACCTGGTGCCGCCTCCTGGTTCTCACAGCTGCGGCCGGCATCCTTTCGTGGTGTGCCATTCGGCGTGCTGGGCGGTTCAGGCAAATTCGGCCGGCGCCAGGTGGTGCATGAATACCCATTCCGGGACACGGTATGGGTGGAGGACTTGGGCCGGTCTGCTCGTCACGTCAGCGTCAGCGGCTTCCTGGTCGGTGATGATGCCATTGCCAAGCGTGACCGGCTGATTGCGGCGATCGAGACCGCCGGCGACGGCGATTTGATGCATCCCACGTATGGCCAGCTGCGTGTCAGCGTGATGGAGTTTTCAACGGAGGAGCGTTGGGACCAGGGCCGGGTGTTCATGGTCAATTTCAATGTGATCGAGTCTGGCCAGCGTGTTTTCCCGAGCGTGGCCACCTCGACCGGCAGCGCAGTCAAAACGGCAGCTAAGGCGGCGGACGCCGCCAGCGCGACCGATTTCGCATCGAAGGTGGGCGCGGCCCTGAAGCAGGGCGCTGTGACGGCAGCGCAGGCGGCCAGCACGGCCGCTGCCTGGGGGCGCAAGGCGCAGTCGCTGGCGAACGACGCGACCAACTTGTACAACATGGTGGGCACGCTGACAGGCAGTGTCGGCCGGTACGCAAAGAGCCCAGGCATCGGCAAGTTTGCCGTTCTCGCCGGCGCGGTGGCGTCGGCCGAGACGACGATCCCGAAGCTGATCGCATTGGGGGCGTCGGCGCGGACATCGGTAACTGGTGCGATTGCAAAATTGACGTCGACGGGATCGGGGCTGGGACCATGAGTACTGCAAGCGATTTTGCCGTTGCGGCTCAGGACCTGGCGGCCGCCTTGTACGGTGCTGCAGTCAAGCGAGCCGACGCACTGCGGCTGCTATCGAGCCTGGCCGACTTCTTCCCCGACGAAGTGACGTCGACGTCGGTCATCGGCTCGGCGATGGCCGTGATGCAGGATGCGACCGGAGAGCTGTTCAGGCGCGCCGCCATCGTTGCGCTGGCCAGGGCCTCGGCCGAGTATGAGCCGACATCCGCTGACGATGCTGCAGCCGTCAGGCAGGCCGTCTGCGGGGCGCTGGACGCCGAGATCATCAGCGCAGGGGATCAGGGGCAGGACGCGACGTTCAACGCCTTGCGTGCCTTGCGCGCGGCCGTCTCGCATGACTTGGCGACGCGTGGCGCCCAGCTGGCCGGTGTTGCGAGCGTCGGCAGCAACCTGTCGATGCCAGCTCCGGTCATGGCGCAGCGGCTTTACCGGAGTCCTGTGCGGTCGGATGAACTGGTGTCGCAAGCGAACCCGATTCATCCGGCTTTTATGCCGACCAAGTTCAAGGCGTTGTCATCTTAACCTGCTGGCAAGGTGTTGGACGATGAGTTGGTCGTTGGCTTAAACGGCTCGCAGACACCTTCAATGTAGTCGGTAGCGACGTAGTAAGCATCGCTGTCGTTCACCGCGACATGACTGATGGATACCCAGCCGTCAGGCGTAGCTACCCTGCCTTTTGAAAACAGCCTCAATGATGCTTCCTTAAACGTGCGGCCATATGGGCGGCCACATCCCGCTTCCTGCATCAGTTGTCGATAGTGGGAGAGATTCGTCTTTTTGGCGTCAAAGCCTAGAGCTTGATAGGCATAGGCGGCCGGCTTGGGGGCCAGGCAAAAAACCGCGTTACCGGTCTTTATATGGCACTCGGCGAAGGCGTTTCCGGATAAGGCGAGCATGGCGAAGCATATTGAATTTTTCATTTTTTGTTTCATGCGTTCTCCTTTTAATTCAACTGATTGTAAAAAATATGGCAGATGATCTCACATTAATTGTTGGCGGTCGGAAACTGTCGGGTTGGACCTCTATCCGTGTATCGCGCGGCATCGAGCGCTGCCCGAGCGATTTCGACGTGATGATGACCGAGCTTTATCCAGGCGACGTCGGCGCTTTCGTTATTCAGCCTGGCGATGCATGCCAGGTGCTGCTAGGCGCTGACCTGGTCATCACAGGCTACGTCGACCGCCTGGTGCCATCGTTTAACGCCGGCCAGCATGCCTTGCGCGTAATGGGCCGCAGCAAGTGCGCTGACCTGGTCGACTGTGACGCCGAGTGGCCTGGTGGTCAGATCACCGGGTCGAGCGTGCTGGAGATCGCCCGCAAGCTTGCATTGCCGTACGGCGTGTCCACTACTGGTGCAGATGCAGTGCCGATTACGGTGTCCACGGACGTGACCGATTCAGATCCGCCTATCCATCAATTTAACCTGATGCTTGGCGAGAAGGCTTTTGAGATCATCGAGCGGCTGTGCCGATATGCGGCGCTGCTGGCCTATGACGATCCTGCTGGCAACTTGTTCCTGACCCGCGTTGGAAAAGTTAGTGCGGCCAGCGGTTTTACCCAGGGGAAGAACGTGCAGTCGGCTTCGCTGGAGTACTCGATGGACCAGCGTTATTCCGAGATCCTGGCATTTATCCAGAATGTCGATACATTCTCCGATGCCGGTGATGGCGGCAATTTCGTCATGAAGGTAAATGACGAAAACGTGCCGCGTCATCGCCGCAAGGTGCTGATCGCCGAGAGTGGTGATGCCAACTTTAACGTACTGCGGCAACGCGCTGACTGGGAGCGTTCGCGCCGCTCGGGCCGATCGCGGCGGCTGCAGCTGGTGACGGATGGATGGCGTGACTCGGCTGGCAAACTTTACCAGCCAAACACGCTGGTGCCGGTCGATTTTCCTGCCCTGAAGCTGGCCCCTACAACCTGGCTGATCAGCGACGTGACATACAAGCGTGATGCGAACACAGGCACCACGTGCGAGCTGGTGATCATGCCGCCAACAGCTTTCGAGGTGCAGCCGATTCTGCTCGTCAAGGCGCTTGCTGAAGTTCCAGCAGCGGCGGGCAAATGATCGGGGCCATCGAACGGTTGTACCGCTGCGTCATGCTGGCTTTCGGGCGTGGCCGCATCACCTTCGTCGATGATAGCGGCGCCGTGCAAAAGCTGCAGGTACGGTTTGGATCGATGGAAATCATCGACAACATGCCGGCGCCACACGACTACGGCTATACCTGCCACCCGCCGATCGGCTCTGATGTGTTTGCGTCGTTCCTGGGCGGGAATAGGTCAAACGGCCTGGTCGTGTCGATCGGTAGCCAGGCTTACCGCATGAAGAACCTGGCTTCGGGCGAGGTGGCCATTTACGACGCGCTGGGCCAGTCGGTCCACCTGACGCAGGCCGGCATCGTGATCAACAGCGGTGGCTTGCCGATCACCATCAACGGCGATATCCAGCTGAATGGCTCATTGAACGCCACGGGCGATATTGTGGCCGACGGTATCAGCCTGGACCACCACAAGCACGGCGGCGTGCGGGTGGGCACTGATGAGTCAGGAGAGCCGGTATGAGCGACACCAGGACGATATGGATACGCGACATGGCGCGCGGCGACTGGGCGCACGACAACGCAAATCTGGCCAGCGGGGATGACCTGGAGACGGCAATCCTGATTAGCCTGTTCAGCGATCGGGAGGCAAGTTCTGACGACGTCATCTCGGATGGTACTGGTGATCCACGTGGCTGGATTGGCGACGTCGACCAAGACTACAAGATTGGCTCGCGCTTGTGGCTTCTAGAGCGCGCCAAGCAGACGCAGGAAACACTGCGGCTGGCAAACGACTACATCGCCGAGTCGCTGCAATGGCTGATCGATGACAGCGTGGTGGCCCGCTTCGACATCACGACTGAATGGACTCGTCCAGGCATGCTGGGAGCCAATTTGGTGGCGTATCAACAGAGTGGTGCGGCAATCGCATTTAATTTTAGCTGGGTATGGAGGGCAAACTAGATGCCATTTATTCGTCCTACATTGACCGAGATACGCAACCAGGTGTCGCAAGATATTGCATCAGGCTTTCCTGGAGCAGATCCGCTGCTGCGTTTTTCAAACCTCAACATTACTGGCGTGGCACAGGCCAACCTAGCCAACCTGCATTACGGCTATCTCGACTGGATCGCCAAACAGGCAGTGCCATTTACCGCTACTGACGAGTATCTGGAAGGCTGGGCGGCCCTGAAAGGAATTTACCGCCAGGCAGCGACCTCGGCCAGCGGCCGCGTGACGTTTAAAGGCGTTCCTGGAAGGGTGATCCCAAGCGATACGGGCCTGGTCCGCGGTGACGGCGTAACTTATACAACGAGTGAAGCCGCGCTCGTCGGCGAGGGAGGTACAGTTGAAGTGAACGCCGTTGCTGATCCTGACGCGGGTGGCCAGGCCGGCGCATTTGGCAATACGGTGGCGGGCAGTGTCATGACATTGGCGCAGGCCATCGAAGGTATTCAGGCCGGTGGGATCGTCACCACAGCATTTGTTGGAGGTTCCGATGTGGAGTCGTTCGATAGTTTGCGCAGTCGCATGCTGGTCCAGTATCAAACGCCGCCGCGCGGTGGTGCGCGCGACGATTATGTGACGTGGGCCAAGGACGTTCCAGGCGTTACCCGTGCCTGGTCGGTAGCGAATGTGCTGGGTATCGGTTCCGTGGTGGTCTACATCATGCTGGACCGGAGCCAGGTTGCACACGGTGGCTTCCCGCAGGGGATCAACGGTGCCGCGACTGACGAATCGCGTGGTACGCCTGCTACGGGCGACCAGTTGCGTGTAGCCAATCATATTTTGCAACTGCAGCCGGTAACTGCATTCGTTAACGTGGCGTCGCCGGCGCCAAACCCGGTGAATTTCATGATCCAAAATTTGCCGGTGGCGGCCAGGGCTATGGTGGAGGGCGCAATCGCTGATGTGTTTTTGCGCGATGGTGCTCCAGGCAAGCCGGTCGCTTTGGCGCATATTTGGTCAGCTATTTCCAGCATTTCTGGCGTCGATACTTTCGTCATCCTGGCACCGCTCGGCACGATAACTAATCCATCTGGTGCGTTGCCAGTTATTGGCACCATCACCTATACACAAACCACATGACAGCCTCTTTTTCAGCCCAGGATTACCTGGGGGCGCTGCAGGCATTAATGCCTCGCGGCCGGGTCTGGCCGCGCGACCTCGATGCCGCGCAGACCGGTCTTTTACTCGCCCTTGCGCAAGCGTATGAGCGCACTGATGCACGTTCCAGGGCCTTGCTTGTCGATGGTTTCCCTCTGACGGCGGTCGAGCTGCTGCCTGAATGGGAAGCAACTCTCGGCTTGCCTGATAGCTGTGGTGGTAACCCGGAAACAATTTCTGAGCGTCAGGCGCGCGTCGTGGTCAAGCTGCAGGAGCCGGGTGGTATGTCGAGGGCTTACTTCCTCAACCTGGCTGCCGTTCTTGGTTACGCGGACATGACTCTTACTGAGTTCGGTCCGACGAACTGCGAGATGACTTGCGAGGTAGCCGTGATGAATGAGCAGTTTCGCTTCCTCTGGAAAGTGAATATTCCGCACCAAGGCGACAACCATGCATTTTTCCGAGCCAGCACGCGGTGCGACGCCCGTATCGACAGCTATAGATTCGGCGCTTTGGAGTGCCAGCTGATGCGTCTCAAACCAGCGCACACACAAGTAGTTTTTACCTATATGGAGGTCGCTGATGCGGCGCATTGATGGATTGGACCCGGCAGTGGATCTGTTCGGTCCTGGTCGGCATGGATTTCAAGAGCAAGTGCCAGGGGTGTCGCTGGCCACAGGTCTGACGGCGACATGGTTTAACGCTGTTCAAGAGTCGATCGTACGGACTATCGAGGCCGCAGGCCTGCAGTTGTCCGAGGCTGATATGGATCAGTTCGTGGCGGCATTGGCGGTGCTCGATGCGGCCGCCCGCGAGGCGGCCATTTTTGCAGCAGCTATTGATGCGACCAACAAAGCAGCGGGCGCGCGGGCCGCAGCCATCGACGCGGCGGCACAGGATGCAACCAACAAAACGAATGCGGCGCGCATTGCAGCAGTAGCTGCAGCGGCCACCGATGCCACGGCCAAGGCCAACGCAGTGATTCCCAGTGGCACTCGCATGCTCTTCCAGCAGAGTGTTGCTCCAGTTGGGTGGACCAAGGACGTAACGCATAACGACAAGGCATTGCGGGTCGTCAGCGGCGCGGCCGGTTCCGGCGGTGCCATCGATTTTAGCTCCGCGTTTATTGCAGGCAGTGTCGGTGCGACCACGCTGACTGTCGCGCAGATTCCGGAGCACGACCATGGCACCCCGGTATTTGCTCGAGACGGCACGAGTGCCCATATCGGCGACGGGGGCGGGAGCGCAACCTATCCTGGTGTGCGCTCGGGCTCAAGCGGCGGGGGTGGCTCTCACACCCATACGCTCAATCTCGACATCAAGTATGTCGACATCATCATTGCAACCAAGAACTAAATATGAAACTTGAACCCGGAAAATTCTGCCCTTTGATTAAAAAAGATTGTTTACAGCTCGGCTGCAGCTGGTTCACGCAAGTGCGCGGCAAAAATCCACAAACAGGTGCTGATGTGGACGAGTGGGCCTGTGCGATTGTATGGATGCCCTTATTAACGATTAACACAGCAGATGAAGTGCGGCAGTGCGCCGCCGCCACTGAGTCATTGCGAAATGAACTAGCAGTCGCGTCGGCTGGAGCTTCGGCCATTCAATCTTTCATGGATATCCATGGTGCCAATAAGCGGCTGGTGTTTAATCAGAAGGTCCCAGAATGAAACGCATCGACACAGTAAATCGGGAGATTGATAAATTTGGTGCGGGAAAGGATGGGTTCCGGGCTGCTCGGCCAGGGGTCTCGGAGGCTACATATCTGTCTGCTGAATTTTTCAATGCTATCCAGGAAGCAATCGTACGTGTCATTGAACAAGCCGGATTGATCCCATCAAATGATCACAATCAGTTTGCTGATGCGATTGCATTGGGAAGTGCGACCGCCGTGCGATCCTTAAAGGAATCTCTTGTCGCGGAATCTGGTACTGAACTTATTGGCAATGGCGGTGAGACCGTCGCGCAATCTTTTCAGGCACTTCAACTTCCTGATTACGCAGCACTGAAAGCCTATGAGGGACCACGCCAACGCGTTGATGTATCTGGTTACCGTGTCACTGCAAGGCCTGCCCCAATTGCTGGTCAATTTGTGCTAGACCCATCCGATAACACTTCCATCACAGATGATGGCACCGTTTTCAGGGCTGCTGGCGGTGGGTGCTGGAAGCGAATATTTGAAGGTGGAATTTCAAGTGCTTGGTTTGGCTGTGACCATACCGGGCAGACAGACAGCACGGCAGCATTCCAAAAGTTCGCTAACTGCCTCTGGCGTGCGGTGAGTACCAACACGCCTTGGGCTGGGATTGGTCAGGGCCACCCAGTGGGAATTGTTGAGCCTGGACGCTTGCGCGTGACCGGAACAACGACCTTCCCAACAAATATTTTGCTGACGGCGCGCGCGCATCCGGCCAACACCGGTAGTCACACGCGAATCATCATGGATAGTACGGCGGTAACGCCCTCTGGCCGCTGGCAGGCTAGCTATCAGTTCCAGCAATTTAGCACGCGCCTCCCTACCACATCCAACGGGTTCTATTACCGCGCCAATACAAAGGGGGTATCCGGTGCGGTGGAGCCCGCTTGGCCTACTGCAGTGGGGGCGACCGTCACTGATGGGGATGTGACGTGGACCTGCTTTGCCGTGGTTTCCGGTGATAATCGAAATAAACCCATCATCAAATGGAGCCGTGCGAGCCTGGATGGCGCGATCCTGTGCAATGCGGCTGTGAATAGCACTGTGCAGTGGATGGAATTCTGGTATGTGACGGTGGGCAGCACATTTGATCTGCCGTTATCCGGGAGCGGCATCAACTATGGTGATTATCCAGACGGCGGATCGCTCTATTTTGACGTCGACGCAACCGATTTCCGCATCGTGCAGTGCGTGTTCCAGAATGCCCCAGCTCACATCCGAATTGCAGGGGTGGGCACCACGCCGGCGATGCGTTCGGATGGGTTTATTGGTAGCCGAGGCGTGAATTTATTTTTGGTGGATTGCGAACTTGACTCAGCTGGTGCGCATATCGACGCGAGTCTGAGTTATATCGATATTAACAACGCCAATGCTGAAATGTTCGGTGCCCGGAGTTACATCACCGGTTGTACTGGCCGCTACGTGCAAAACGGCGGGCGCATGTTCGGGGCACCCGGTGGTGTCTACGCCAGCATTCGTGCGCGCACCTCACACCTAGAATTATTCAAAATGTCAGGTGTTGATATCCAGCGCCAGGGATTCACGGAGGCTATCGATATTGACAGGACGGATGTGGTGGATATCGACTGCACGTTTAGTGGTGCCACAACCAGTAATGATGTCCGGTTGGTATTAGCGCGCGGCGGCCGGGTGACCGGTGTTTTCGACAATAGTGGATTCGACGCCCCTCCCGGCACTGGTCCATCGGACTATGTTGCGGCCATAAAGCTGGATGGCTGCCGTGGAGTGACTTGCTCACCAGTGCTGATGGCTTCTGCCACAGGTGGCGCGTTCAATGGCCATGGTGTCCTTACGGTATCAATCGCCGGTATTAGCTCTGATAATCTGATTCAGGGCTACAACATAACAGCACCCTACAACGGTGCAGGGCATGATGGATATGACCGTTACATAAATATCCAGCCTGCTGACCTGATTGGCCCCGGTAGTGAGGGAGGAGGAATTTTTCCCAAGCAGATTCTTCGTGGCTCAGGTGGTTTTTCGGTTCAGGGAACAAAACTCATCGCCGGCACGACGTATGGAGAAACGCAAAACATCAATTTAGCGGCCTTGATTATTTCCGATGGCGTGTATTTGGTGTATGCAAATTCGTATGCAAATAGTAATGGAGCCCTGCTCAACACGGCCACATTCATTTTCACGCAGCGGCAATCCGGCGGATCGGTCCTGCAGACTCTGGCTGGACCAACGAACAATGCAGGATCGGGTGCTATCAGCACGGGCGGGACCTCGGTCACGTATACCTATACTAATTTAACGCCATTCGTAGCCACACTTTCATACAACAGAATTTCAGATGGTAATTTCATCTGACTTTGTTGGCCTAGCTGCGGCTGCCGATCATCGTCAAAGTCGCATAGGCTTCCACGCCTCACTACAAACCCGCTTCGGCGGGTTTTTCATTTCCATCACCTGAGAGGCCCTATGGCAATTGAAACACCTGGTAGCACCGTGGCTGGCATTTCCTACGCGGTGCTGATCGGCGCATTTATCGGCTCAGCCGCTTCGCTGAGCTACGCCAAGGAAATGACGAAGCGCCAAGCGATGACGGCGTTCCTGGTCGGCGGCGCTGTCGCCTGCGCGGCCACGCCACTGGCCATCCACTACCTGAACGCACCGACCGAACTGGCCGGTGCTATCGCGTTTTTCTGGGGGCTGGGCGCCATGCGCGCTGTGCCCGTATTTTTTGCCCTGATCGACCGCACGCGCAATGCGAAATTGCCAACGCTGCCCGATCAACCTGATACAAAGGAGTAACCATGTCGCTGATTTCAATTATCCAAGCCGTTATCTGGATCTACGTCCTGTACCTGTGCGTCATCGAGCTGAACAAAATGACGCGGCAAACAGCAATGGTCGCGCGCCTGGGGCATGTTGCACTGTCGTGCGGCGCAGCGGCCGGCATCATGTCGGCGATTTCCGACCGCCAATTGTTCGAGCTGCTGATTGCCGCCGGCGTGGCCCTTCACATGACGTTCAACCGCCGAGGTGCAAAATGACGCTCGACCAGTTGATCAAGATCATGCCCAATGCCCGCGCCAAAGCGGGTATTTTTTTGCTCGCGCTCAACGCCGCCATGGCCGAGTTCGGCATCAACACGCCGGCGCGCCAGGCGTCGTTCCTGGCCCAGCTTGCGCATGAGTCCGGCCAACTGTTGTATGTGCGCGAGCTGGCCAGCGGCGCGGCGTACGAGGGGCGCCGCGACCTGGGCAACACGCAGCCCGGCGATGGCGTGCGCTTCCGTGGGCGCGGTCTGATCCAGGTGACCGGCCGCACGAACTACGCCGCATGCGGCAAGGCCCTGGGCCTGGATCTGCTGGCCAAGCCGGAACTTCTCGAACAAACCGTCAACGCCTGCCGCTCGGCTGGCTGGTTCTGGCAGTCCCGTGGCCTGAACGCGTTGGCCGATGCCGGTGACCAAGTGGCGGTGACGAAGCGCATCAACGGGGGGGCGAATGGCCTGGCCGAGCGGCAGGCGTATTTCAAGGTGGCGCAGCGGGTGCTGGCATGAGCGCGACCGTGTGGCGGGGAGTTGCCTTTGTACTGGCCACGCTGCTGGTAGCGGCCGGCGTCGGGATTGTTTGCGCCCACAGTGTTGGCGACCAGGAGGGATTCCAGCGGGCCACGTCCGAGCGCACCGCGCGCGATGCGGTCGCCATCGTCGCTCGCGTGCGCGATAACGCCGCGCTGTCGATCACGCAGGAAAACATCAACCAGATTATTACCAGGACTAAAAATGAAGAAACTGCCCCTGTTGTTCAGCGCATTTATGTTGACCGCGTGCGCGTCGGCGCCGGAACCTGTGGACCTGCCGGCGCGGCCAATGCCGACGGCGCCAGCGGCAGCGATGAAGCCGATCCATCCCGCCGGCTGGTACGCGACGACGTCGAGCGAGATACGCGAGCGCTGACCGAGGCGGTGGAGCAGGATCTGGCCACCGGCCGTGCATGTCAGGCATTTGTGCGGGAAAACGGCATGGCGCCGTAGGGAGTGGCTGATTGTTGCTGCGCTAACAGCAGCAATCAGCCGGTGCGCCGGGTGAGAAGGCTTGGATTACCTCGCGGGAGGGAATCCGACTCTATCACTAGGAGGTACACATTTTGGCTTTACCCATTATCCCCTGGATCGGCGGCAAACGACGCCTTGCCGATCGTATCATCCCCCAATTCCCGCCGCATACCTGCTACGTGGAGGTGTTCGCCGGCGGCGCCGCGCTGTACTTCATGCGGCCGCCGGCAGACGTCGAAGTGCTGAACGACGTCAACGGCGAGCTGATGAATCTTTACCGGGTCGTCCAGTGCCACTTGGAGGAGTTCGTGAAACAGTTTAAGTGGGCTTTGTCGAGCCGTGACATGTTTAAGTGGCTGCAGGAAACGCCGACGCAAACCCTGACCGACATTCGGCGCGCGGCCAGATTTTTCTACCTGCAGCAACAAGCCTTTGGCGGAAAGGTCGACGGGCAGACTTGGGGCACGGCCACTACGGCGCCACCGATCAACTTGCTGCGCATCGAGGAGAACTTGTCGGCAGCGCATCTGCGCCTGTCCAATGCCTATATCGAGAACCTGGACTGGTACAAGTGCATGGAGCGTTACGACCGGCCGCATACTCTGTTCTACCTGGACCCGCCGTATTGGGAGACTGCTGGCTATGGCGTTGAGTTCGAATTCGAGCAGTACGAGAAAATGGCCGAGTTGATGGGGCGATTGAAGGGCAAGGCCATTTTGAGCCTGAACGATCACCCTGATATTCGGCGTGTTTTTGAGCGCTTCCAGATGGATACGACCGGCATCCAGTACAACGTGGGCGGCGGCGGCAGAGCTGTCGAGCGCAGCGAGTTGATCATTTACAGTTGGGATAAGGCTGCGGAACCAGCAGGACTGTTCTAACTTTTTGTCATCTTAGCGACCAGTGCAGACGTCTGCACTGGCATGTGTAAGCGGTAGCTGCGACGTGGTCGGCGTGTCCAGCGTTTGTGCGTGAGAATGGTATGGCTGACTACCAGGTGTCGACCACCTTTAGCTGCCCTGGCTCAAGGGTTGTTAGTGGAGTTCCGGCTGCGGCCTGTGACAAAAGCGCAGTAATCGCTCCCGTGTGAATCAGATAGACGGCCATAGCGGAGGCTTCGATCTCGGCAGCATGTGAGGATTTAAAAAGTATAGGGGTCTGGATTTGAATGCTAGGCTCATAGGCCTCACCATTGTAGCCAGTGACGACGATCACTCCTTGATAGTGCCCGGTCTCAGTCGAGTTGACGAAGACCTGATACTCGTAGTCACCCAGCAGAGGCTGTTTTAGTTGTTTCATCGTTACTCCGTGAGATGATGCTTAATCATACACTGCCAAGTGAATACGTGAATTGTACATTAATGCTGTATTGAAAATATTGCATCAAAGTGGGAAAGTAACAGATGTGAAATATTCAAACATTGTGGCCGCAAGCTCACACCTCAGAGTCGATCTTTCGAATGGACTGTATAATTCCACAGTGCAACACAGCACCAAAAGTCATAACACCTGACTATAAAACATTCTCCCGCCCTGAACCTGCTGGCGTATTTGGTGTCCTATTGAGATGCATCAAATCTAAGGCAGATAATCATGACAATAGAGCAATCATTGCTTCGCATTATGGTGGTCGACGACAACCGTGACGCGGCTGATTTAATAGCTCAGTTCCTCGAAATTTACGGCCATCATGCCATCCCTGTTTATGGTGGTGCTGAGGCATTGAAGACTGCAGAATCATTCGACCCAGATGTCTTTTTTGTTGATCTTGGTATGCCCGACATGGACGGCCTGCAGGTCGTGTCAACTCTACGGCGATCGGCAAAATTCCAGACAACCAAAATAATTGCACTTACAGCGTGGGGCGATGACCTTGCAAGATCGCAAACTAAAGCCGTAGGCTTTGACCATCACTTGGTGAAGCCGGCCAATTTGGATGAAATATTGAATTTGATCCAGAAAGCTGCTTGATGTACCAGACGACTCTTCCTAGCGAAATGCCCAGCGGGTTTTCGCCAGAGTAGTCCGCATATTTGTTTACTGTACAACGTGCATCAGTCCGATATACTGTATGTATATACAGTATTTTTGGTTGGTGCTATGAAGATAAGAGTGGTAAAAATGCGGCAGGCAGGCGTGGCCGTGGAGCGCCGCATGCTGAACGACCGGTACACAGTGAAGTACCGCGGTCATTTACTCATCATGGACGTCACTGACCAGGGGCTGCGGCGCCCAGTGAAGGTTGCGCGTCTCATGCAGCCAGATAAGCCTTTGCCAAATCTGGAGCTGCTCGACCCGCACATCGTCTGGGCGAACGACGGTAAATTCACGTTGGCCGGCTTCGAGCGAACAACGAATGCGGAGGGAAAGGTGGTCGAGTTTGCGCAGTCCTGGCTTTGTGCGCTGGATCTGGCCCTGTCAGAGCCTGAAGCCGATACCAGGAACGTTCGACCAATGCGGTCATGAGCAAATTTCGAAAGCCCCTGACGACAGTCGAGCTGGTGGAAATCCGGCTCCGTAGCGATTCGCGGGACATGCGCGCCGTGCTGCGGGAGATCATGCGCCTGCGTGCAATCGTGTCGAAGGCGGACCAACTGGAGCGGAGTCTCGGGTCGACTGACGAGGCGGTAGAGACGATCCGCAGTGTTTTGCGTGCCGAGTTAGACGATGAGCCATCCATTGCGGAGTTGCTATGGAACGATCTAAACGCGCAATGAAAGGGCGGTAATGAGTAGGATTCGAGCGCCGCTCAGCATCGAGCAGTTGAAAGAGATCCAGGGTCGCAACGAGTCGGCCGACGTACTCACGCTGCTGTGGGAAATACGCCGCCTGCGCTCGATAGCATCTGCGGCTGACGAGTTGGAGCGCAGCTTGGGCCCGCGTGTGGGCTCGCCTGGGCTTCTCCGCGCTACGTTGCGCGTGAAGCTGGACGGCGAGCCTTGTTTCGTAATGATGTCGCCACCTGAATAGATTGTCGATCGTCGGATCGGACACGCTTTGCAGGTACTGGCCTATCCGACCGCGCGCTGTGGCGCTTCCGTAGCTTAGCTCACTACGTTGGAAAATAAGAAAAACCGTTGGAAAATGCAAAAAAGGGTTACAAGCCGAAGCATGTAACCCTTTGATTTTCCTACAATTCTGTGGGGTGGCTGATGGGGCTCGAACCCACGACAACAGGAATCACAATCCTGGACTCTACCAACTGAGCTACAGCCACCACTGTCTTACTTACCTGTTTAGCTGTTTTGCTGAACAGGTGCCGAATTATACAAAGAACTCGGCGAAGTGGCAAATCTAAATGCAGTCTTTTTTAAAGAATCGAAAGATTGCATGAAAACGGTCGCTTTTACTCACACCGCTCACACGGACAGGTGTGCGACGGGCGGCTGCAAGTCCAGCAAGCCGGCGAAGGCTTTCGCCAAGGCTTCGACGCTGGCCGTCGTGTAGCCCTGCAATTGCGGTGCGTCGTTGCTGGTGCGGCGCAAGCTCGCGGCGTCCAGCAAGCGGGCCAGTTGGCGCGCCACGGCGTCGCCGGTGTCCACCAGCGTGATCGTTTCCTGCGTATGCGCGCGTACCGTGCGCGTGATGGCGTCCTGCACGAAGGGGTAGTGCGTGCAGCCGAGCACCAGGGTGTCGACGCCTAGCTCCAGCATGGGCGCGATGTAGCGTTCCAGCATGGCACTGGTGGCGTCCAGCGGATCGTTGCCCAGCGCGCATTGCTCGATGCGGTCGGCCAGGCCTATGCAGGGCTGCAAGATGAACGTGGCGCCCGTGGCGGCGCTCACTTGCTCGCGCAGGGCCAGCAGCTTGTCGCCGCGCAAGGCGCGTTCCGTGGCCAGCACGGCGATCTTGCCATTGCGGCTGATGCTGGCCGCCGGTTTCAAGCCGGGCTCGACGCCGACGATGGGCAGGTCCGGGTAGCGCGCGCGCAGCGCCTTGATGGCGGCGATGGTGGCCGTGTTGCACGCCACCACCAATGCTTTCGCGCCTTGCTGCAATAAAAAGGCCGTGATCGCCAGCGAACGGTCGATGACTTGATGTTCCGTCTTGTCGCCATACGGCGCGTAGGCGGAATCGGCAAAGTACATTACATCTTCCTGCGGCAACTGCGCGCGGATATGGCGCAGCACCGACAGGCCGCCCACACCGGAATCAAAAACGCCGATGGGCGCGTCCGGGCGGGCAGTGCTTGCAATAGAAGTCATATAAAGCCGAAGAAGATAGAAAAACGCCGCGCTGGATTGCCGCGCGGCGTCTATGGTAGAGCTTGGTTAAACGACCGTCACGGGAATCTTGCTGACGCTATTGATCTGCTCGATCTTCGCCTGCCATTCTTTCGGACCCGTGTTGTGCACCGAAGTGCCTTTCGCATCCACGGCCACCGTCACCGGCATGTCGACGACGTCGAATTCGTAGATCGCTTCCATGCCCATGTCGGCAAAGCCCAGCACCTTGGCGTGCTTGATGGCTTTCGACACCAGGTAGGCGGCGCCGCCCACGGCCATCAGGTAAGCCGACTGGTGCTTCTGGATCGACTCGATGGCGACGGGGCCACGCTCGGCCTTGCCGATCATGGCGATCAAGCCCGTTTTTTCCAGCATCATGTCGGTGAACTTGTCCATGCGCGTGGCCGTGGTCGGACCGGCCGGGCCGACGGCTTCGTCGCGCACAGGGTCAACCGGACCGACGTAGTAAATCACGCGGTTCTTGAAATCGACCGGCAATTCTTCGCCACGGGCCAGCATGTCCTGGATGCGCTTGTGCGCGGCGTCGCGGCCCGTCAGCATCTTGCCGTTCAACAGCAAGGTCTGGCCCGGCGTCCACGAAGCGACTTCTTCTTTCGTCAGGTTGTTCAAGTCGACGCGCTTGGATTTTTCCGTGTCCGGCGTCCAGTGCACTTCCGGCCACGACGACAGCGATGGCGGCGTCATGTAGGCAGGGCCCGAGCCGTCCAGCACGAAGTGGCCGTGGCGCGTGGCAGCGCAGTTCGGGATCATGGCGACAGGCTTCGACGCGGCGTGCGTCGGGTGCATCATGATCTTCACGTCGAGCACGGTCGTCAGGCCGCCCAGGCCTTGCGCGCCGATGCCCAGCGAGTTGATCTTGTCGCACAGCTCGATGCGCAATTCTTCCAGCTTGTTTTGCGGGCCGCGTTGTTTCAGCTCAAACATGTCGATGTCTTCCATCAACACTTCTTTTGCCATCAGCATGGCTTTTTCTGCCGTGCCGCCGATGCCGATACCCAGCATGCCAGGCGGGCACCAGCCGGCGCCCATGGTCGGCACGGTCTTCATGACCCAGTCCACCAGCGAATCGGACGGGTTCATCATGATCATCTTGGATTTGTTTTCCGAACCGCCGCCCTTGGCAGCGACTTTCACGTCGACGGTGTTGCCTTCGACCAGTTCCATGTGCACCACGGCTGGCGTGTTGTCCTTGGTATTCTTGCGGTCGAAATGCGGGTCGGCCACGATGGAGGCGCGCAGCTTGTTGTCGTCGAAGTTGTACGCGCGGCGCACGCCTTCGTTGACGGCGTCGGTGACGGTGCCGCTGAAACCTTCGAAGCGCACGCCCATGCCGATTTTCAGGAAGACGTTGACGATGCCCGTGTCCTGGCAGATAGGACGCTTGCCTTCCGCGCACATGCGCGAGTTGGTCAGGATTTGCGCGATCGCATCTTTTGCCGCAGGGCTTTGCTCGGCCGCATAGGCGCGCGCCAGATGCTCGATGTAATCAGCAGGGTGGTAGTAGCTAATGTACTGCAACGCTGCGGCGACGGATTCGATCAGGTCTTCTTGCTTTATGACAGTCATGGTGTTCTCGCGGTGGATAAGAAGGGTAAGACTTTGATGCTGTTTGCTCATCAGCATGGGAGCGCCAGAACTTAGTGAGGCGCCCTGGCTTGGTTCTGGGTCACCGTCATGATGCGGTCCGTGTAGGCAATCGCCATGGCCGACAGGATGAAGACGATATGTATCACCGTTTGCGCGATGATCACTTCGATCTTGTACGAGTTGGCGTTGATGAAGGTCTTCAGCAGGTGGATGGACGAGATGCCGATGATGGCCATCGCCAGTTTCGTCTTCAGCACGGAAGCATTGACGTGCGACAGCCATTCCGGCTGGTCTGGGTGGTCATCGAGGTGCATGCGCGAAACGAAGGTTTCGTAGCCGCCGATGATGACCATGATCAACAGGTTCGAAATCATGACCACGTCGATCAGGCCTAATACCACCAGCATGATGGTCGCTTCGTTCAGCTTGGTCGGCAGGGCGCTGCCCGGCACGGCAACGGCCGTCAGCACGTGCTGCAGGGCCGCATCATTGCCGAACACGGCACCGATCAGGTCGGATAATTCCACCCAGAAATGAAATACATACACGCATTGTGCGAGGATCAGGCCCAGGTACAGCGGCAACTGCAGCCAGCGCGACATGAAGATGAAGGAAGACAGCGGGTGCAGCTTGGTATGTTTGGATGACGGTGGTAGGTGGTCGATCATGTGGGGTTTCCTGGGGGGAGTAAATACCAATTTTTGGTATGCCCGACATTTTACACTTGCTGCTGATGACTGCGCATGGCCTTGCTCCTGATTATGAGGTTTGATGAACCACAAAGTGGTATTGAACCTTCGGCGCACCGTGCATTTTCCCAGTGAAAATACTGTACGGCGTCCCCTTGACTCCTGTTGCCGAAGGCGCTTATGGTTAGCCTTGATAGGGGTAAAACGCTGCATAAACGCGACATGTAAGGCGTCCGTAAGACACGGGGTCTATCGTGTTAGCAAACAATTACTACACTGGAGACAAGCATGAGCGCTACAGAAAACCAAGGGCAGGGCACACAGCAGCAGGGACCGGAAGAGTCGCGCGTATTTGAGCCGTCGGCGGCATTTGCCGCACAGGCGACGATTTCCGGCATGGACGCCTATCGCGCCATGGTGGCCGACGCCGAGCGCGATTACGAAGGCTTCTGGGCCAAGCTGGCGCGCGAAAACCTGAGCTGGAAAAAGCCGTTCACCCGCACCCTGAACGAAGACAATGCCCCATTCTACAAATGGTTCGAAGACGGCCTGCTGAACGTGTCCTACAACTGCCTGGACCGCAACATCGAAAACGGCCTGGGCGACAAGACGGCCATCATTTTCGAAGCGGATGACGGCAGCGTCACCAAGGCAACGTATACAGAGTTGCACGAAAAAGTCTGCAAGTTCGCCAACGGCCTGAAAGCCAAGGGCATCGCCAAGGGCGACCGCGTCATCATCTATATGTCGATGTCCGTCGAAGGCGTTGCCGCCATGCAAGCCTGCGCGCGCATCGGCGCCACCCACTCCGTCGTCTTCGGCGGCTTCTCGGCAAAATCGCTGCAGGAGCGCATCATCGACGCGGGCGCCGTGGCCGTCATCACGGGTGACGAGCAATTGCGCGGCGGCAAGAAGCTGCCATTGAAATCCATCGTCGACGAAGCGCTGGCGCTGGGCGGCTGCGACTCCGTCAAAAACGTCATCGTCTACCAACGCACGGGCAGCGACTTGCCGATGGTGGCCGGCCGCGACACGTGGCTGCACGACCTGGTTGAAGGCCAGAGCGCGCAATGCGAGCCGGAATGGGTTGATGCCGAGCATCCATTGTTTATCTTGTACACCTCCGGTTCGACGGGCACGCCGAAGGGCGTGCAGCATTCGAGCGGCGGCTACCTGCTGTGGGCCGCGCTGACGATGAAGTGGAGTTTCGACATCAAGCCCGACGACGTGTTCTGGTGCACGGCCGACATCGGCTGGGTGACGGGCCACAGCTACATCGCGTATGGCCCGATGGCCGTGGGCGCCACGCAAGTGGTGTTCGAAGGCATCCCGACCTACCCGAACGCGGGCCGTTTCTGGGAAACCATCAAGAAGCACAACGTCAGCATCTTCTACACGGCGCCGACGGCCATCCGTTCGCTGATCAAGGCAGCCGACGTGGACCCGAAAGTCCATCCAAGCAACTATGACCTGACGAGCTTGCGCCTGCTGGGTACGGTTGGCGAGCCGATCAATCCGGAAGCGTGGATGTGGTACTACAAGCACATCGGCGGCGAGAAATGCCCGATCGTCGATACCTTCTGGCAAACGGAAACGGGTGGCCACATGATCACCCCGCTGCCCGGCGCCACGCCGATGGTGCCCGGTTCCTGCACCCTGCCATTGCCGGGCATCATGGCCGCCATCGTCGACGAAGCGGGCCAGGACGTGCCGAACGGCCAGGGCGGTATCCTGGTGGTGAAGCGCCCATGGCCATCGATGATCCGCACGATCTGGAACAACCCCGAGCGCTTCAAGGCCAGCTATTTCCCGGAAGAACTGGGCGGTAAGATGTACCTGGCAGGCGACGGCGCCATCCGCAACAAGGACACCGGCTACTTCACCATCACGGGCCGCATCGATGACGTGCTGAACGTGTCGGGCCACCGCATGGGCACGATGGAAATCGAATCGGCGCTGGTAGCCAACCCGCTGGTGGCCGAGGCAGCCGTGGTGGGCCGTCCGGACGACACGACAGGCGAATCGATCTGCGCCTTCGTGGTGCTCAAGCAAGCGCGTCCGACAGGCGAGGAAGCGAAACGACTGGCGCTGGAGCTGCGCAACTGGGTCGGCAAGGAAATCGGCCCGATCGCGAAACCGAAGGAAATCCGTTTCGGCGACAACCTGCCGAAAACCCGCTCTGGCAAAATCATGCGCCGTTTGCTGCGCGTGCTGGCCAAGGGCGAGACGATCACGCAAGACGTCTCGACCCTGGAAAACCCGGCGATTCTGGATCAGCTGAAGGAAACGTCTTAATTGACAGGCCAGTGCCTCCGGAAGGGCCTTGCGCAGCACTGAGGCGCATCCATCCACCGGGCCTGGCCAAACTTTTACCCCAGGGTAAATAACTTTGGCAGTCTGTAGAATCTTTGCTATAATCTGCGGCTTCGCGACAAGCGATATGCAGTACACAATGTGAGCAAGCAAGACGCGCGCGCATTGCCTTCAGGAGAGATGGCTGAGCGGCTGAAGGCGCACGCCTGGAAAGCGTGTATAGGGTAATACTCTATCGGGGGTTCGAATCCCCCTCTCTCCGCCAAAGATACAAATTGGCCAGTTCAAGGAAGTCCAAGAACGTCCACAAAAAACCGTTTTAGCCCGTGCTAAAGCGGTTTTTTTGTATTCTGGCGTCCAGTACTGTCCAGCTGCAGCCAGCAAAAATCGGAGCTAGATACAGATCAGCTTACCCCAAGTCTCGCAACCAAGCCCTCATTCGCCGGTCTAAAGTGATTTCTGACGCATATGCTGAGGAGACCAGCCATGGCCAAGATTATCCCTCCCCTGACCGAGTTCCAGGTCAAAAATGCCAAGCCCAGGCAAAAGTCATACAAGCTGTTCGATGGCGGCGGCCTGTACGTTGAAGTGATGCCCAGCGGTTCGCGGATCTGGCGAATGAAATTCCGTCAATCGAACGGCAAGGAAAATACGCTGACCTTCGGGCCTTATCCGGAAATTTCGATCATGGTGGCGCGTGAAAAGCGCACGGAAGCGCGCCGCTTGCAGCTGCAGGGAATCGACCCCGGCAAGTACCGAGACGACGCCAGGCGGCTCGCCGCCGAAAAAGCATCCAATACCTTCGAGAAAATCGCCCGCGAGTGGTACGCAAACAAGGTGCCAACCTGGAGCGAGCGCACTTCCAAGAACATGCTGCAGCGCCTGGAGGCCGATATTTTTCCACGTATCGGCGACCGGCCGATCACGGAAATCAGGCACCGTGAACTGATTGCCACGCTGCGCAAGATCGAGGAGCGCGGCGCCACCGAGATCGCGCATCGCCTGAAAGCCGTCTGCTCGCAGATATTCAGCTACGCCATCCAGTGCGGCCTGGCCGACCGCAACCTGGTGGTGGACATGAAGGACGTCCTGAAGACCAAGCGCGTTTCGCACTTCGCCGCTATCGATGCCGATGAATTGCCCGTTTTCCTGGACACGCTGGCGCGCAACGAGGCGCGCATGTTCGAGCCGACGCGCATCGCGCTGCGCCTGATGCTGCTGATCTTCGTACGCACCAGCGAACTGATAGAGACGCCATGGAGCGAAGTCGATCTGGAGAAGGGCGAGTGGATCATTCCCTGGCAGCGCATGAAGCGCGGCAAGCTGACCGTCAACCCCGACACGACCAATCACCACGTCTGCCTTTCGCGCCAGGCGCTGGCCTTGCTGCGCCAGCTGCACACCATCACGGGCCGCGGCACGTACCTGTTTCCGAACCAGCGCGACCACGACAAGCCGTTGAGCAACAACACGCTGCTGGTGGCGCTGGCCCGCATGGGCTACAAGGGCCGCATGACCGGCCACGGCTTCCGGGCGCTGGCCATGAGCACCATCAAGGAGCGCCTGGGCTACCGCCATGAAGTGGTGGATCGCCAGCTGGCGCACGCACCCAAGGACAAGGTGGCCAGCGCCTACGACCGCGCCCAGTTCCTGTCTGAGCGCCGCAAGATGATGCAGGAGTGGGCCGACTACCTGGAAGCCGTGGAGCGCGGCGATACGCCGAAGCCAGGCCATCATGGATCGCTGGAACTGGTGTGGCCAGCGCCGCGTCGTTAAGGAGGCAGCCATGCCAAGACGAATTGAACCTCTGACAGAGCAGCAGCTGTTACAGGCAGAGCCTGGGGACAAGCCATTCAGGTTATTCGATGGCTACGGCCTGTATGTTGAAGTCATGCCGACTGGCTCGAAGGTCTGGCGCATGAAATTTCGCCAGAAGGACGGCAAGGAAAATGCCCTGACATTCGGCCACTACCCGGAAGTCTCGTCGGCGCTTGCTCGATGCCGCCGCGCAGTCGCCCGCCAGATGCTGCATGATGGGCTGGATCCGCGTACAGAGTTCGACGCGGCCCATATGCGTCCACCGAAGCCCGTCAGGCGGCATTGCCTGCTTCCAGTTGCCATGGATGATAGAAAGGTAGAGCGCTGCGTAAGCCAGGTTGGCAGGCAAGCGCTGGAGCGGTTGCACGGCCTCGTATTCCCGGCGCTGAGCCGCGTCGTGGCCGACGAAGGCGTGAGAAGCGACATGCAGATCATACTGGAGAAAATCCAGAAGGAGCGCAGC
The DNA here is from genome assembly GCF_900095265.1 of Janthinobacterium sp. UMAB-56. Classification (GTDB taxonomy): domain Bacteria; phylum Pseudomonadota; class Gammaproteobacteria; order Burkholderiales; family Burkholderiaceae_D; genus Janthinobacterium. Next base: position 246,661 of record NZ_LT607658.1, read on the forward strand.
GTAGAGGTGATTGATTTGCTATACGACTACTGCACCGACATCATCTTTGGCTGCCTTGGATTGGGCATTGATGAAGATGATTTGATCGAGGCCATGAGGGATGCCAGGGTGGCACAGCGGCGGAGGTGAACGTCTCTATGTCGCAGGTATCCCGGTATCTCCCCGCTTCATTCGGCTCTGGTCCCTTTGTTGCCGATTGGCCTGGTGCTTGATGAAGTGTCGATTATTGAGCATACCGTGTTTGCAGGTCTGCTGGCCTCGATACACGCTTGCATCCAACGTAGCACTTCGCTCCTGAGCCATGCAGAGGAGCGTCCCTGCAGCTTGACGGGGGCAGGGAAGGTGCCTTCCTTGATGCTCGCATAAACGCTGCTGCGCGACTTGCCGCAGGTTGCCAGCACCTCGCCCAAGCGGATGAAGCGCTCTTCGTCCATGCGAGGTTCAACGCGGCGCTCTTTCAGGTATTCGGCTGTCGCTGCTTTCATGGCGTCCCCCTTCGTGAACCAAAAATGCCAGCGGCAGCACGGGGGCGAATGGCATATGTGGCAGGCCTTGCCCTGCCACCGATTCGTCCTTCGTCGAGACGCGCTCGCAATCATTATTCCGAAAACATGGGTCCAGTATCGAATGCCGTAATCGCTGGTGCAACAAGAATCGGCCTGCGATGCCACTTGGATCAAGCCTGCCGCGCACTTTGTGTGAGATCAAGGCTGGACACAGGAGCGGGTTCGTGGAAGCTTTAGCAGCTAAAAATTCGGCAATCGACAGCGCATTCTTCATGCGATAGATGCATTGGCGCGGCCCCGATTTCATTGGTCCTGTTGCTGTGTCGCCGCCACCTGTGCTTGCGACTGCTGGCATTTCACGCCATCAATACCTGTCAGCAATCGTTTTGACCGCCTCTAGGGGGAGCACTTTCTGTCCACGCGGAAAGGCGCAGCCATCGGAGGAGAAGCGCGCTATTGCCGTGTAGAACTCGTAAAGCAGACTATGAAAATTTGTTGCTGACATTGATCAAGGTCGGCCCAGATGCATGTCAAATGTTCCCACTTGGACGCTGCCTATTGCCGCAGATCAACCGTGCTACTTTCGGCATACATTCCTGCTAAATCTGCTCTCGTACCTGCAAAAAAATGGTTCGACCGAGGTATTACCCGGTGATTAAAGGGTTTCAGTCGCTGCGCAGGGCGGAACTACCGTGCTGGTTTCGGCATACATTCCTGCTAAATTTGCTTTCGTACCTGTAAAAAAATGGTTTGGTCGAAGTTGTGCCCGACGATTTTTGTGGTTTAGTCGCTGTGCGACGCGGGGCAGGATAGGTGAAGTTAGCTAACCTTCGGTTTGCTAACTTCACACCTGCTTATTCGCACTTCGTGCTCAACGGAATACTCCAAATAGGTTCTCGAATGAGCGTGCATTGCTGCACCGTATGCGTGAGTCTGTGTCCGAATGGCATACCTGACCCTGACCTTCCCTGCGTTCACGTTCACCGCTTACAACCTGACGTGCATGGCGACGATCTTTGGCTGGCGTTAATCGGCGGTGGTTGGATAACTCAGTCGATAGAGTACGGGAAGTGCTGAAAAGTACCAAAAATCGGCCTGAAAAGTGGCTGAAAACTGCTCTTTAGGAAAAATGCGGCTTCCAGCCCGAAAAATTCGCATGTGGGGCGAAAAAACCTGAAGGACTGGATGCTTTTTCAACACCCTGCTAGAGCAGGTAAGTTTGGCACTGGGCCAGTGGCATGGCCTATGCTGATCATTGCGGAGTGCAGCCTGTGAAGACTGTGCTGCTTCAACGTACAAGTAGTTAGCGTGGAAAAAGCGTGGGCACGGATCAGCTGCATGCGGTCGTGTCAGGGAAAAAGTTTGAAGTTGGAGCCGCTATGAAATTGATCTGGTCGCGCGGCACCAGCCACCAGGCCGTAAGTTCGCAACAACCAGCGAGTCTCCCCGCCCACTTCGCCACCAACCACCTGACGTCCGTGAAGCGCATAGCGGTTGCTGACCAGTAGCACATCGCCTGGGCGTATTACAACTTCTTCCTTACACTCCGCGCAAGCGCCTTTGAATGCAGTTAGCGCCTCGGTGGCTGCTTCAGAATTGTCCGCTGTCACCCTGGTGTGGCTGAAGCGCGTCGCGAGGTTGCCATCGATGTAATACAAGACCGCGACATTCTCCGCGATGTGCGTTTCGCCGATGGTACGTTGTGTCCCTTTAATGAAAGTTTCCTGCGTGATAATCTCGAACTGTGGCTTTTTCAGCTCGTTGACGTATGCTTCAGAAAGCTGCTTGATGATTGCCGGCAAGGGCATCACCGTAGTCACAATTAAGTCAGGATTACGTAAACCGACAAGGCAGACGACGTCTGGCGACGGAGCAATTTTCGGACGAACCGCGTCAGCTTGACCGCGAGGAGGAAAACTAGCCCCGTCCGTGTGTCCACGCATCTCTTTCTTTGATTTTGTTGCAGTTGTACCGTCACCTGGTATGCCGACCAGGTTGACGAAGAGCGCGCCCTCATTCTCAGAACCATACGAAACAGCTTGTAGCCCAATGACTGCCATTGCCGCGATAGCAGCCGCCTTCGCTCGGAGCACACCTTCAGAGCTTGGTACCGGGAGGAATTTCGACGGAGTTTCGTCTAGTCCCTGCGTTTCAAATGCGTTCGGTAAATGGATGAATACTTCCTGTTGTGCAATTGCGCGCAGTTCACCCACGGTCACGCTGGAAAGCGCAAGTTGTTGCTCTACGAGGGGCAAAATCTGTGCCGTGAATGCCACTGGATCTTCTATGGCCTGGGCGGCGCTGTCGAAATCTAGGTGCTGCCGCCATTCGGCGACAGCGTCCTTGACAGCGGCAGCCAACACTGAGTAGTCCAAATCGCCCCCTTGAATGCTTGATATATTGTTGATACGTGCCTATACTAGCTGTAGACCCCTAAATTGTCCAGCATGCAAATGAAAAATCTTGCCAAATCATCTTCGAAGGACGCGACCCACCTTCTCGGGGAGTGGGCTCGTATTACTAGTACCCTTTACAGCACAGCGAGGTTTGAAGTCGAGCCACGAAGCTCTCTCGTTAGTTGTGCCGTTCTTCTTCCCAATAGGGAAGAGCTGCGCGTTCAAGCACCTAGTCTTGAAGCCGCTGCTATTCAGCTAACGGCCGCCCTTCAAGTACAACTCAAGCATGCTCGCTGTCAAAGTAATTGGGCCCCGGAATGGCAGGCACTACTTAACACGACGAATGCTTCAAGAAAAAGGGAGGCTGAGATGGGAATCCAAGATAAGATGGACGATAAGCAACGAACAAAAGTAAGGCAAGAAACCATTGGCGTGACCTCAAAGAAGTCGCTTTACGAGTTGTTGAGCCAAATCGCCAGCGCTGAGGATAGCTCGATAGCAACAATTGCTCGTTCCCTTGTGAGTGAAGGGTTTAACGATCTCGAGAACAGAATGTTCGATGAAAGCCCTTGTCATCTGTTGGATGAATATGAGCGTCGATTGGATATCCTCGATGGGGCAGAGACAACTCAATGGATGCTTCGATTGAATCGTCATGACTCGTTGAGGCTAAAATTAGTGGCGAAAGAGTATGGCCGATCAGTCTCGCAGCTTGCTGCTATGTGTTTGAATGAAGCACTTCAAGCAAGAATGGCAAATGGGTTCAAAGTTCCTATTGAAGACATTGAGGCGGCTTGGGCTGCCATACAGCGAATCAAAGGTCCTGCGGCCCGAACCCTTTCTGAGCAATTGGGATTTACCAAATCAGGTAGCCCACTTATTAACGGAATTCTTTCAGGAAGAATTGAAGCGCCCACCAAGGTATTCGAAATGCTTTCAAACGTGCTAGATGTATCCGTTCGCGCTCTTAGGCGAGTAACCGCCGAGGCTTTTCAGCTATCCACTGTGCCCTCATTCAAAGCTGGAGATACTAAACCAACAGTATCAGCCATGCCTGAGGCATGGGAAGCTGCCGTTAGATCCTTAAGTTTGCCATCCATCGATACCAACCGACTCCTTCACATAGATGAGTGAACTCGAATGAATCCATTTGAACGGGCTCGATTGGAGGCAATCCGTGTGCGATCAGAGTTGCTTAAGCACTGCACAAATAAGCATCCGAATAGTACCGAACTCCTAGTTAGTGTCGAAAGCGCTTTGTTGCTTGCGATTGAAATCGTGCCTTCAGGATTCGCGGCGCTCGGCGGAGCGATCGCTGTGCTGAAAAGAGATGAATGCTCCATATATGTCCGCAATGACATTCCGCCCCCTGAGCTCGCATATCTCGTCGCTCATGAGCTCGGCCATTTCATACTCGACGCGGACAAGGATGAGCCAACAATTGCATCGTTAGCGTCGCTGACAAAATCTGATGGTACGCCAGCCACCTTAAAAGTAGAAGCGTATGGGGTGCATGAGCGTCAAGAGCTACAAGCAAACGTTTTCGCCCGTGAACTACTCATGCCTCGCGCTTTAGCGAAGCAACTTTGGACCGAGAGTAAAGGGCCGACTAAAATCGCCACTGACTTCTTGATTCCACTGGAGATTGTTCGACAGCAAATGCTGGATGCCGTGTTGCTTCCGGTATTCCCGCCAGCACCTCCCTCAGTGCTTCCTACACCGAGTCCCGATCAAATTGCGGCAGCCACAGCTCCTGAGCGATATGTGAATGTGGTCGCCGGCCCCGGCACTGGGAAGACTACGACTCTTGTTCAGCGTGTCAAACATTTGGTTGATACAGAGGGTGTCTCGCCTAGCAAAATCCTGGTTCTTACGTTCACGAATAAGGCCGCCTTCGAGTTGGTCGAGCGTTTACGGCTATCTGGACTAAATGCTGCAAGCAGTATATGGGCTGGAACATTCCACGCATTCGGACTTGAGTTCTTTCGGAAGTATCATCAACTTTTTAAACTCGAGTCGGAGATAGCGGTCGCGGATACATTGCAAGAAATCTCATTGCTGGTCCGTTCGTTACCCAAGCTGACATTGCAGTTCTATCAACGCCTACAGGATCCCTACGATTGGCTCAAGGACGTCATTTCTTGCATTCACAGGCTTAAGGAGGAGCTTGTTACTCCAGAGCAGTTCAGACAACGTATTAGTGACTTTCCCGACTTATCTGACGAAGTTCAAAAGCAACGACACGATATCGCGGAGCTGTACAGTGCGCTCGAAGTCGCATTGAACGAAGCGCAAATGGTCAGCATGTCCGATCTTGTAATGAGGACGGCTATCAAGTTACGCGATGATCGTAGTGAGGTTGCTCAATTTGCGAATCAATTCGAGCATATTCTGGTGGATGAATATCAGGATGTGTCAGAAGCGATGGTGGTACTTGTCAGACAAATAGCTCTAAAGTCTAAGTCATTATGGGTCGTGGGCGATGTTCGCCAAGCGATTCATCATTGGCGAGGCGCTTCTGTTAAGAGCCTTCTACGCTTTGAACAATCATTTAAATCTGATCAGTCTCAGACTGCACGCAAGTACCCATTGGACTCCAACCGCCGCAGTTCGGCGGAAATCGTTAAACTATTTAGTCACGCTGGCACGTTACACGTCTTGGAGCAGTATCTGCCGCTTGATCAGCTAACCGCGACTAAGGGGGCCAGTGGCATAATCCCGGAATTGCTTTCCTGTTCAACCAAGTCAGCAATTGCGAATGGCATCCGCGATAGAATCAATATGGATAAGGGAGCTGGGATTGAGTACCGTGACCAAGCAGTTCTTTGCAGACGCGCCGCGGATGTAGATGTTATAGCGACCTTTCTGAGAGATTCCGGTGTGCCAGTATTCCATATCGGCGACGTGATGCGACGTGTCGAAGTGAAGCGATTTCTCTGTCTAATGCAATTATTAGTGGAGAGAGAACCCAAGGCGCTAGTTGGTTTAACCACGGAGCCCGCCTACAGTCTTCCTATCGTAGATATCCACTGCCTAATCAATTATTCACGGCAGAACATGGAATTTCAGCGAGGGCGCTGGCTTGGAAAAAAAGTTCAAGGGCTTTCACCAAGTGGCATAAATGCGGCAGCCGCGATAGCGCAATTACTTAAAGGTTTATCACGAAGCAGTAGTCCCTGGGCTTTCCTTTGTCATTTGATGCTTGAGCTTCGTTTTGGCCTACCCAATGATAACGACGTTTCTATAGATGCACAAACCCAACGGATCGCACTCTGGCAATTTGCCTACTCCATCCGCAACGGGGATGGTGATGCGCGTCGTATGAATCTATCGCGCTACTTGTCAAGACAGCAGTTGCGACAAAGAATTGGCGAGACTTACGGCGATAAGCAGCTTCCAGCAGAGGCAAGCTTCATGAATGCAGTCCGTATCATGACTGTTCACGGAAGCAAAGGCTTGGAGTTTGAAAGCGTGCATGTCGGCTACGTGGACGATGCATCGTATGGGGCTGCTAAGCCTACGTGGAATTTACCCGGCGGAGTAGAGGAAATTCTTTCGCCAGAGATTCTTGGAAGTACCGCTACTGAGTTTGACTTTGAAAACGCGGTGGAAAGAAATAACTTGCTTTATGTTGCACTGTCCAGAGCCAAGACTCGCCTTCATCTATATGAGAGTGTCGAATTTGGTACTAAGGATCGCCCCCTTCAATTACAGAGACTGCCAGCGGAATTTTGTAAGATGCTTCCGTATGGACTTCCTCAAGCAAAGCAGACTACGCGGCTGTTCGTGCCGGCCGCAGCTCAGTCGAGCATAAGCTTCGATGATTTTGAAACTTATGTTCGTTGCCCTCGCCAGTACTACTACCGACACAAACTTGTCCTTACATCTGAGCTTGAGCTAGACGTTTCGGCTCGAGCCAAGCGAGCTATTAACCAAGCACTTATCTCCTTCGCGAAAGGAGGAAACGCTCAAGTCTGCTTCGATACAGCTTGGTCAAACAACCGCCTCCCAGTACACGCTGAAGATCCTGGCTTATTTTGTGATGCCGTCTCGGTATGTAACCAGGGAATGAGTCTTGTCAGTTCCCTTGGAGGAAGAATTATCGAAGGTGGAATGGCCAGATTAGCTGGTCTCTACGTTCAGCTACCTTGGATAGTTCATTCTCCACAGGCAGGTAACCACTTGATTAGGATTACTTCCTATGGCGCTACGAAAACAAAGGATTTGCTTCGTCCATTAATTTTAGATGCTCCCACCTTGCCCCGAACATCGTTTACCGTGAGAACTTTGCTTATGCCTCGCGAGATCGACGTCCCAATTAGCAAAGCGCCCGAAAAGACCGCAGCATATAAAGCATGTTTAGGTATATTGGCCGAAGACTACACGCCGAATCCCAGCGCAGTCTGTGGGCGCTGCGCATTCTCAACTATCTGCCCAGGTTTTCCTGTCGTGTGAAAGCTCGAACTCAAGGAGGGCGTTACACTTGATCTTTCAAGCGTTAGTCTGGTGCGTCCAGCATGGAGGCACTCTTGTGGATACAACTCCCGCCGTGAGCTGGTCACAGCGAACGAAGTGAAGCGTAACTGCAGAAAGGCGATCGACCGTGGAGAGGAAGCGTGGAGCGAATCTGCGAGCCGATGGTAAGCGAGGTGTCTGCAGCCTGGAAATCGAGCAGCTCAAGCGCATGCACTTCGGTCGCAAGTCGGAAAAGATCGACCGCAAGATCGAGCAGCTTGAAACCCGCCTGGATGACCTGATCGCAGAGGATAGCGTCAGCAAACAGGAAGTGCCTGCCGCCGCCGCGCCCGCGTGCGTCAGGGCGGCGCGTCAGCCGCTGCCGGAACACCTGCTACGAACCCGATGAGACGGTTTGCGTACCTGGCGCCGGTCAAACCACCGACACAATCATTTTGACTCCTTAGCTCGAATGGATATTTTTTGTTGCATTAATTCATGGTGCAGGTAGGCAACTTTTTGGTAAGGGCATCGTTGGGGGCATTCTTCAATCTACCATCCGTCGAAATCAGCGTAAGCGTCAAAGCAGGGCCGTCTTTACGAGGGCTGTCCCTACCAGCATGATTTGAGGT
>NZ_LT607659.1:0-12307 GCF_900095265.1 Janthinobacterium sp. UMAB-56
AGCCCGCCAGTGGCCAGCGGCAAGTACTCGACGTTGGGCGGGAGGTCAGCCGGGCCGGTGACATACGGCCAGGAGGAGATAAACCTCGTCACTTCGGCCCCCGCCACATTGACCTGCACCTCGATCAGCACCATGCGGGTGGCCGACGAGCTTTGCAGCCATGCCAAAAATTGCGCGTCTGTCATTGCGAGTACTCCACTTGCTTCGCCCAGGCAGATGCCTTGGCAGATTTATCAACACCGGCCACAACCGTTTTTGCTGCTTTGTCGTTCGATTCGACGGTAGCCTGGACCACGGCGCCGGTTTGCTTGCTCTGGTCGGCTCGATGCGCAGCCACTTCCGCGCGTAGCAGCTTAATTTCCGCCAGCAGCGCATCCGTATTGCCGCCGCCCTGGTTTGGGGCGCCGCCGAAGTAGCGGCGCATGGCCGCTGCAGCTGGCGCATCCATCACCACTTCACCGCGGTGAAGCTCGGCCGCGTAGCCATCAAACGGCACGTTGGCCAGCCCGCCGGCATGGGAGCCGTCGAACTGCACGCCCAGGCCGGGCGCCGTGCCCATCGCCGCATGCAGGTTGGCAATGGCTTGCGCCACCGTCAGCACGCTGTCGTTGATGGTGATCAGGCCCGATACCTGGGCCTTGAGGGCATCCAGGCTGGCCTGCTGCACGTCGACCTGGGCCGAGGCCCATTTCAGCGCCTCGCTGTTGGCCGCCACCACGCGGGCGTAATCAGCCGCGTAACGGGCATCGGAGGCGTTGACTACCTGGGAAGCTGTCAAGAAGGCCTGCTCGGCAGCCGACAGGCCGGATTGCGCCGTCGTGTCGCCGGCATTGGCCGCAGCCAGGGTTTTCTCGAACTGGGCGCGCGCCTCGGCGTATTTCTGCTCCGGCGTCAGCGTCGACTGGGCGCCCAAGGCCAGGCTGGCGTTCAGGCTGTTGAGCGTTGTCACCCACGATTTCGACTTGTCCAGCGCCGTCTGGGCCGCTGCTGCCTCTCTGTCGTAAGCCTTTGCCAGCACGTCCTTGGCCGTCACCACCGCCTTGGTCGCCTGTACCTGGTCGAACAGCGCACGGTTGACGGCGGCGATGCTGGAGCGCTGGATGGCCAGCAGTTCCGTCTCGCTTTTCGTCAATTCGTTGAGCTGTTGCTGCAGGTCGCGGCGTTCGCTGGCGATCTCGGATGCCGTTTTCGCCACTGCGGCATACTCGCCAGTGGCTGCCGCCAGCTCGGCTGCGTAGTCGGCGGCCTTCTTGAACGGCTCAGCGATAGCGATAAGCTGCGCATACATGGACTGGCCAGCGGCCGTGTTCAGATCCTGCGCCAGCACCAAGGCCTTGAACTGGTCGACCGTGGTCACGCCCGATACACCCAGCTTGCCCATGGCATCGTTCACCGATTTGGTGATCGGCGCCATGCGCTCCGCTTCGGTCAGGAAGTTTTCGACGAAGAAGCCGGTACCGCTGGTCAGCTTATCAAGGTCGCCGGCCGCAGCGATCAGGCTTTCGCTCAGCGCCACCGCCCCCAGGCCGGTGGTGTTGAACGACTTGCCCAGCACGGCCAGCACGTCGGACACCTGCACGTAATCGTTGGTGACGCGCACCAGCGTCTCCAGGTAACCCTCCCCCACCGCCTGATATTGCTGCAGGCCGGCAACACCGAACTTGGCCATGTCGTCGCCCAGCTTGGAAAAGGCCGTTTCAAGGGCTTTCTGCTGCTCCTCGCCAGTCAAATCCTTGAGGCTGATCTTGCCCAGATCGACCACAAAGGTATTGAGCTTGGCGTTGAACGCGGCGCCACCCAGGCCCAGCACGTCGGCCGCGCTGCGGATGGTGTCACCCATGCTGGAAATGATCATCGTGAACTGGTCGTTCATTTCATCCGACAGCGCTGCCGTTTTGGTGCTGTCCTTGTTGCTATAGCTGATGCCGAACGCCTTTTTCTTGGTGTTGACGTCGGCGTAGGCCTGGGCCGTAAAGCCCAGCGCATCTACATTCCCCAGCGACATGGCCTTGCCGGTGATGCCCTGGTCCTTGATCGAGGTCGAGGTGCCAAATAACTTCGACACGACGCCGCCAAGCAACGAACCCAGCACGGCGCCTACAGCCATGCCAATAGGGCCGCCTATGGCACCTAACAGTGTCGGTGCCGCGCCGATGGTGCCCATCGTCAAAACACTGCCAACTGCACCACCCGCCAATGCGCCGCCATAGGCGCCAAGGCCGGCGAACGCCGCTTTGCCGACGCCGCCCCCGAGCGTAGCAGTGCCGGTCTGCACCCCCGCTGCAGCGCCGCCGCCAGCAGCAGTCACACCAGACCGCGCCAGCAGGTTGCCCAGGTTACCGATGCCGGCCACCATCTGCTTGAGCGAGGCGTCCATCGAAATGGTGTGCACCAGGCCCAGCCCAGAATTCTTTTCCATGATGGCCAGGCTGTGCGCGATCGATTCCGATTTCGCACCAAGAGGGCCATTCTTGATGTCCAGGTTGGAATTGCCCAAGATCGAACCAACACCGGTGGCGGCTTGGCGGTCCTTGGCGGTCGTGTCCGACCCACTCACGCCGCCGATAGCAACGCCAAGGGCTGCCACGACTGCAGCCATGGCTGCCATACGACCAAAAGCGGTGTACGGGTCGCCCTCGCCTTGCGTCAGCACGGCATTAATCCCTTTCACTACCGTCAAAGCAACCTCGGCCGCATGCATCACCTGCGATGCTGCTGCCATGGCTTGGTATCCCCTCGATCCCTCGCTAAAGAACCCCTGCGCCGCCGTCGTCATATCAGCATAGGATTTGATTTGTGCCGTTGCGCCCGACAGCTGAGCGCGGTTGATGGCTGCGATCCTGTCAGGGTTGTCGTCGCTTAGCTTCTTCGCTTCGCGCAGTTCCTTTTGCGCGCGCAACTGCCCAGCAATGCCTTCGCTATAGGCCTTGAACATTTGGCCAATCGCCTTGCCACCACTGCCAAATGCCGTGGACAGGCTGTCAGCGATAGATTTGCCTGCGCGATCCCAGTCCTTGATGGCCTGGTTGGCGAGGTTTTCCATATGCTTCGCATCGCTTTGCGCGTCCAGCCCTTGGGCCAGGCGTGAGCGCGCCGCGCGCTGGTCTTCCAGATATTTCAGGATGGCAGGTGCTTGGGCCAGTTCGGCGTCCGTTGCTCCGGCTGCGGCCTGGCCGGCCATGAACTGCTTCTGGTATGCGATGGCCAGGTCCAGCTGCGCTACAGCCTCGCGTTCGATGGAGCCGCGCGAGACTTCCCGGCCTCGATTTGCCTCTTCGATCTTTTGCGCTTCCTGGCTCAACCCAGAAATGTACTTATTGATTGCAGCATCAGATGCCTCGCCGATAGCCTCCTTCCGCAGCATTTCTTCCGCATCGAGCAACTGGATCGCCCTATCCGATTGCGCCTCCGCAGCCGCGCGTTTACCGATCAGGTCATTGATCTGCTTGGCATGCTTTGCGGCCTCGGCTTCCGTTGCGCTGTGATGCGCGCGCAAGGCGGCAATCTGCACCGTATAGCCACCGATTTCCTCGGCGGCGGTAGCATTAGCATAATCGCGCTTGTTTTTAAAATATTCCTCGTCGCCCACGCGGCCTGCCTTATGGAACATCTCGTTATACTTGGCCAGTTGGTCGATCATGGCCTTTTCGGCATTCACGTCATCCTGGACGCGCGCCAAGCGATCCGCCATTTCGGTGTTCTCGACCTGATTGACCTTCGTGGCGGTGGGCTTTTTGGAGAATTCCTTGATGGTGGCGAGGCGGCGCGCCTCGTTGGCTTCGGGCGTGATCAACGCTTTGATGAGTGGATCGTCCGATTTCAAGTCGGCCAGGCCCTGCACAGTTCGCTTGTTTTTATTCAGTTCGACATTCAGACGGCCGAGAGATTCTTCCCTGCGCCTATCGTCGGCCGCCTGCATGCGCTGCATGTCATGCATCAGGGCTGATTTTTTCTGCTGCTCATCGCCTTGAGCCGTGGCCTTTTTCTTCGCCTCGGTTAGCGCCTCCTCGGCAACAGTAAGTTGCTTGGTTAGATCGAGACGAATCATGGCCAAGGTTTTCTGATCGTAGGCATTGCGATCACCACCATGAATGGAGGAATATGATCCACTGTCAATTTGATAAATCTCAGTCTGGATTTTTTTCACCCTCGATGCCTCGGTTTCTCGCGCACCCCACTCGCCAAGTTTGTCGATAGCATTTCCGATGGCCTCAGTAACGCCGTGCCATCCACGTGCCAGGTAGCCGAGGTTTTCAATCATTTGCTTGGCACCGTCTTCGGTTGCCTTCGCAAATTCTTTCGTTGCAAGCGCAGATGCAGCCTTCTGATCCCCCTCTTTTTCCAGTGCACGAATATGCGCGAATACTTCGATAGTAAGAAAGTGATATGTATCGTCCAGCTTCAATGCGGCTCGGGTAATCGCCTCGGTCGAACGAGCTCCATTGCCAGTCATTTGCACGGCTAAGGATTCAAATTCGGCAATGGTCTTCTTGACAGTGCTACTGCCGGCATGCTCAAGCGCAATAACCGCATCGGTGATATACGCAATTTGGTCGCCTGTGAATTTTCCACTCCCCGCCAATTCAATCACAACCTTTTTTGCCTCGCGGATACTGCCGCCGGCGGCAGTCGCGGCGCGAGCCATTTCATGCAATTGATCACTTGTCTGGCCGGCATAATTGTTTGTCGAGATAAGCGCGTTATTCATTTCACGCTGCTCACCTGCGCCTTTGAACATTGCATAAACCACTGTGCCGATGGCCGCTGCCAAGCCCAAGGCAGCCAAGCCGGCAGCGCTAAACAGCAGCCCTGCGGCACCGGTCTGCTCGCCCAGCACCATCATCGAGCCGCCGAACCGGCTGAACTGCCCTTGGCTCAATTCGTGGGCAAGCACGAGCAACTCACGTTTTGCGCTGGCGGACTGGAAGCTGAAGCCTTCCATGTGCCCGCCGGCCTTCTTAGCGCCCTCGCCCGTCTCGGCCAGCTTATTGATCAGCGGTGCCGCAGCGTCGGAAACGCCCAACTGAGCGGCGCGGTAGGTTTGTAGCTGCTGGGTGGTCATGCTCAAGGTAGCCACCTGGTCCTGCAAACTTTTGATAAAGCGGTCGCCAGCTTGGGCTGCGCGATCCTGCGCGCCAGCCGCATCACGTGCAGCCCGCTCCTCCCGATGCATGGCATCAATACTATTGCCCAGCGCCGCAGCTTTGACCTGAGCGGCATTGCCCAGGCCGAGCTCGGCAGCGCGATAGCGCTCCAACTCACCGCGCGCCATGCCGAACGTGTCAATCTCGCGCTGCAACTGCACCAGCATCTTGTGATTTGACTCCTCCAGCGTGCGTGCGGACTCAGCAGCCTGGCGCATGAGGCGGGTAGTGTCGGCCATCGCGCCGTTGTAATCGGCTTGCTTCTTCCAGGTCCGCTCCGTAGCCGCGCCGAGGCTATCGATCCCGGCGGCAGCCGCCTCACTGCTACGCCATACGCCCATCGATGCGCCCATGAAGCCGTCGAGCGTGTTGCTGCCACCGAGGAAGACTGTGCGGATACGTGTGGCGCTGGCGCCCATTGCGTCGATGGAGGTGGTTGCCGCCTCCACTTTTTGCACCACGCGCGCGCCGGCCTCGCCGACCGCATCAACGGCGGCTGCGCCTTCCGCAGTTTTTCCTTTTGCATCGGCGCTGGCCTTGCCAAGCTTTTCAACTGCCGTCGTCGCGCTGTCGACCTTCTTTTCGACACTCTCGCTGGCGGCGCCAAGGCGGTCCATTGCCTGGGCGCCCTGCTCCAGCTGGCGAGCATCCATGGAAATTCCAAGAGCAGCAATATCAGGCATTATTTGTCCTTCTTGTTTTGGTGATGGAGAAACAGCGCATCGAGGCGATCAATGACTGCCTCTTCAGACGGATCGAAGCGCACCTGGTGGCGCGCCTGCCAAGCCAGAATCTCAGCGCTGGTCAGCGCATTGACGGCCATGCCGCACTGGCGTTTCTGGCTCAGCTGCGTGAACCAGGTCCACAAATATTCCAACTCGTGCGGCAGCTGCGGCACGGCCGGCGCCTCAGGTGCGCGATACAGCGGGTTTTGCCGGGCGGTGTCCAGGTGGTCGCCCTTGGCATTGCCATCACCTGCCGCTGCCGCTCGATCAAACAGGTGATCGGCGTACAGCAGCAGGGCCTGGATCAGACCTTCAAAAAATTGGCGTCGTTTTCCAGGGCGGCCGTCACGCGGTCCTGCCAGGTCGGGTACTTGTCGAACGCCGCGGCGATCATGCCCTTGTCGAAGGCGACGGGCGCGCCGTTGCTGGTGAAGCCATACCAGTCGACGGCCACGGCCAGCGCCAGGCGCTTCTGGTTGTCATCGATGACGTGCACCAGCTGATCCGCGCCTTCGTCGGTGGAGGCGTCGATGGCCGTCTTGCGCTTGGCCGACTTTTTGTAACCCTCGGCGCGCACGGCGTGGCTTTCCTTGCGGTACTCGTCGGAATTCTTGCCGACGATCTTGATGCCGGCCACGGGCTCGCCGTCGGCATCGAAGATGACGGGCACGTCGAAGGTCACGCGCGCGGCTGGCGCGGACAGGTTGGCAATGTCAAAGCCTGCGACGGCGATGGCTTGAGCGGCGTTCAGGGCTGCAGGTGCTTGGGTGGTGTTCATGGGTAGTGCCTTTCGTGGGTAATAAACAATGCCCGTGCCGGCCGCCGAGCCCACGAAGGCGACAGCGACCGGTCGGTGCTGGGGTTGGCTTGCACCAAAAAGAAAACCCGGCGTGTGGCCGGGTCAGGAAAGCAGTGATGGTTGAATCTGGTTGCTGATTTGGTTCAGCCGCTCAGCCAGCGGTGGCTTGCGCGTCTTGTGCTCGCTCAAGCCCTTGCCACACATACTGGCAAAACGATCCTGATCGTCGGCGGCAGCTTTCGCCTTGAACCACTCGACCATCAGCGAGTGCTGTGGCACGGCCTGGCGCTCCACCTGTTCAAGCTGATCGAGTACCCAACGCCGAAACGCCACTCCATTCGATGTTCGCGCAAACATGCCAACAAGGTGGGCACCGCGCAAGCTAAATAGCCGGATATCGGACGGCGGCGCGCCACGTCCCAAACTGACGGCCTGAAAAACTGTCGTCATCGAGGATGAAAATTCACGCTCGTGACGCTCAAAAATCCGCGAAACCTGGTCGCTTCGTTTGTAACCCAGGGCAACGGCGATATCAGCGGCGCTGAGCCAGGTTTTGCCGTCGTGCTCGACTAAGGCAAAGTTGTGGTTATTGAATTTCAATTCATGCATGGCAGAGCCTTTCATGGAAAGCCCGGCGCGTGGCCGGGCAAAGGGTTAAACCAGGCTTGTGTCCTGGAAGGCAATCGTGGTGGATTCGAACTGCGCATCGGTGCCTTGATAGCGAAGCACATCGAACGCACACGTGACAATCTTGTTTTTCTCGCCATCATCGACTTTGGCGCTGGTGATCTTGATGCGGCCCATGGCGATGGTCATCACCTCGGCCAGCGGCGCCGTGCTGGCCGCCATGGCGTACGCCAGTGGAATTTCCGTCTCGTTCTTGAAGTAGTCGATGTAGACGGAGTCTTGCAGCAAGACAGTGAATTGCCCCGAGCCCAGCACCTTGCCGCGCGAGGCGGCCGTGGCGAACTTGGAGCCGATCACGGGATCGATCTTGACCTGGCCGTCCAACGACAGCGACATGCCCGTGCAAATTTGCGACGGGATGCCGGCGACCGACAGCATCGCAGTGGCGCCGGAAAACTTGCCGGTACCAGGCGTGGCGGCGGGCGCGTTGAAGTAGGCGGCCGGCGTGGTCGCGCCTTCCAGCTTGCCCATCAGGGTGAAGTCCATGCTCGTGATGCCATTCGGCTGCACGGCGATATCGACCTTACTCACCAGCTGGTCGATGAAGCAGCGATTTACGGCAATGCCCGGATCCTGCACTTCGGCCGTGAACCAGTCCGTGCTGTGCCCGCTCAGCGGCGTGAAACTGCGCTTGCCGGTGGCGGTTACGGTCACCGGGTCGCCTTCGACCTTCACCGTCATGGCGCTGCCGTCCATGAACTGGCCCGTCAGCTTCAGCGCGGTGGCCGAGGTGATAAAGAAGTTCTTGCCGTTGTTGGCCGTGCCGGTGGTCAGGAAGCCGCCGATGCGCACGACGGTACCGGCGCGGTGACCGTCGGCCAGGAACGAGCCGGCGCTACGCGTCAGGCCCGTTGCGCCCGATGCGATGGTGTTTTGCGCTGCCGTGACGCCGCCGGCCGTAAAGTCGCGGCGCAGCAGCGCGGCAAGCAGCACGGCGTAGGTGCCGCAGCTAGCTTCACCCTTGATGGCGCCGGAGGTGCGGAAGTTGCCCAGGCGCGTATCGCTCTGCTGCTGGCTGGGGTCAATCTCATTGCTCGAGTACTTGTCGGCGTCCGTGTCGAACGTCGCGGTCACGCGCGGATAGAGGCGGCCGGCGGCGGCCAGCGCCTTCGTGCCTTCCGCTGTTTGCTTGCCGATAACGAGCAGGCTGTCGATGCCGTTTGCTGTGGTCATGGTGGGATTGCCTTTCTTTGGTCGAAAAAAAAGACCGCCGAGGCGATCTGTGTGGGGTAATGCGGGTTACAGGTTGCAGAAGTACCGGATCTTCACCGGCACCATCCAGCGGTCGCCATCTTCGCGGCCGTCGGCAATTTCAGGCGTGCGCTCGATCTGCACGGTCACGTCGCCCTTGGTGAAGCTGGCCCCGCGCCGGAACAGGGCGGCGATCATCTCGGCGCGCGCGGCGGCGGTCGCACTCCCCTGCCCTGACGGATACATCAGGTTGATCTGGAAGATGCCCCGCTCCTGGCGTGAGCCGTCACCCATGGAATGGTTGTTCGGCGCCGCCGGCAACAAGTATGCGGCTTGATATTCCCGGCCGGTCACTGGCTTGTATGGCGCGTTCTGCCATGCGGTGTCGATGTCGGGCTTGATGCTGGCCAGGGCCGCCTCCAGCGCCGCGCGTATTTTCAGTTGGCTCATTTTTTAATGCCTGCGACGACTTCATTCACGATGGATGGAAATTCCATGACGGTAATTCCAACCATCCCAATGGGCGCTTGTTTAGAGTGCCCGTTTTCCAAGGGAATGGCATAAGGCAGATTATTGACAAGATAGTAAATATGCCCTGCCTTGGCGCCCTTAAGTACTGCGCCATGGGCGGCTATGGCGGCCGCCACATCAGTGGCAACGAAGCCCAGCACGCCAGTCGCAGGCGCATCGACGGATAATTGCCAATTTGATCTGAATCTTCCTCCAACATAGCCCGCCGGCCCCTTTAGCATTGTCTTTACTTTACCGCTCTTTTTGCCCCTCTTCCATGTAGAGTACGGCCTTAATGAGAGCCATTTTTTGGTATCCCCAACAGGTGAACGCGCGACAATTTTCTCATCCAGTTTATGCAAAGTCTCTCTAACCGTAAAATCGACATTTTCTTTCGTCTTGGCGATGAACTCGGCGATTTGTAGCGAGAATGATTTGCCAGCCATCACACACCCCGCAATTGCAAAGTAAATAACAGGCTGACATCAACCGGTTGTAGGTCGCCGACATTGGCGATGGTGTAGGCCACGCCGCCGATCATCACCAGGTCGGAAACGGTCGGCGTCGGCATTGGCGCACCGTTGCGCTGCAGCGGCGACAGCAGCAGCTTCTGGTCGCCCGCCTGGATCAGCGTGCCGTCGATGTTCTCGGCCTCGTAGGCGATCTTCACGCCCGTGCCTTCGTGGCCCGAGGTTGCGCTGGGCGCGGCGCCAAGGTCCGGGTCGTACTCGCCGGTAACTACCTGGCGCAGCACCACGATGCCGCCCTTGCGGCGCAGGGACTGGTCGGCGCGCGCAGCGGTCTTGCTGTAGTCGGTCATAGCCTATGGCGCTTTCAAGTAGTCATACGGCGGCGTCTCCACGAAGCGCACGGCCTTGATCGTGGTCTTGCCGTCGATCAGGGCACGCAGCACGCGATGCCAGCCGTCCATGATGAAGCCCTGCTGGCACAGAATGATCGGATACTCGGTGTTGACGTCCAGCGCGCGGCGCACGTGGTGCGCGATGCCGTAGGCCGAACCGACAGGGGTCCAGACCTCGCTGCCGGAGTAAATCGCCGCCAGCGGCAGGTCGAACGGCACCAAGTCCTTAGCGCGTGCGATCAGGTTGGTGACGATCCATACCTTGCCGCCATCGCGGTAGGTGTTGTCAGCAACGAAACAGCCGTCGATCTTCACTGCCGGATATGCGCTCATGCTCGTGTCACCTTTATCGAATTGCCGCCGCCTGCCGAGCCGAAATAAGGAGCAAGGAGCGCATCCACGGCCACGAAGCGCTCGCGCGCATCCGTGGTGTTCTGGAAGTACTCGGTTTCCAACGGGCCAGTCTTGTCTTTCTTGATGGCGTTCGAGCCAGTGTCGAGGTCGGGCAGCAGATCCTCGCCGCTCCCGGCGCGCACGGCCAAGTCGATGCAAGCATTGACTACTTCCGCAGGCACGATGGTGCTGAGCAGGATAAAGCCGTCGACTGCCACGTTGTAACGCGGCCAGTCCAGTGCCTGGTGCTGATGCACCCGGCGGCCGGCCCAGCGGGTGCGGTAGGTGACCATGAAAAGCGTGGCCCTGCGCAGCGCAATCTCTTTGTCAGCTTCGGCCAGCGCCGCCCAGGCAGTGATGCCCAGGCTGGCGCAGCGCGCATCAGCCGCGGCGACGCTGGCATAGGATTCAGCGTCGACCAGGCCGGCGCCAGTTTCGATCACGATGGACATGTCAGGCTCCCAGCGCGATGGACAACTGTGCTTCGGTCATAGGCAGGTACCCGGCATCGATAGACATGTTATCCAAGCCGTAGCGCCGCACCAGGTAAGACAGATCGCCGGCATCGTGACTGGTCTTGATCTGCAAGGTACCTGCGCTCGTTTTTACCTCGGCATACTGGCAGGCATCGCCGCAGCAGTAGTCGCGCCATTCAATATCGTCAATTTTCATCACTGCCCCGTTCCGTAGTAAAAACCTGTGAAGCCGTCGCACATGCGCACCTTCCCGGCCAGCTGCTGCTGGCGGATGTATGCGCAGGCTTTCTCAAATGCCGACTTCATCAGCAGCAGATTGTCGCCCGTAGGATCTTCGCCACTGCCCGTGTCGCCCAGGCCTGTGACGCCATGCCAGAACGGGAACCAGGTATCACCGTAGGCGATGATGACGTCGGTCATGCGGTTGATCTGGCTGGCCCTCTGCCAGCCCGCGATCGAGCCGGTCACGCCGCCCGTGATCTTCGAGATGCCGCCGGCAGTAGCGCTGCCCCAGTCGCAAGCGCCCACGTGGTGCGGGTTATCGATGCCCCATGGGGTAACCGTGATATTGATCTTGCGAGCGTGCCGCTGCATTTTGATGCCGGTGCCCTTGATCACCTTTTCGGACAGCCGACTAGTTGACGACTGGGGCGACGCGTAAAACTCTAGGCCGCGCGTCATACCGCTGTTCAGGTAGAGCGCGGTGACGGGCACCACTTCGTATGCAATGGCCGATGGCGATGTGATCGTACCTGTCGCATCAGCGCCACCCAGGTGGTTGGTGCTGTGGTTTATGCATTCCCAGCCGGCATCATAGGCCAGCTTCAGCCAAGGATTGATGCCGGTCCAGTCGCTGACCACCTTGTCGCCGCTAACCCATATGCGCTTCGGCACCGCGACGTAGCCTTTCCAGTTATACGCGTCGAAAATGGGCAGGTAGTACGTGGGCATATCCGCTCCCACTGAATCCGTGCCCAGCACGATCTGCGCCTGCGAGTCGAAGTCGGTCCAGATCGAGTCGAAGTAGATGTTGGCGCCTGCCATGCCCGACAGGTCGATCTTCATACCGGTGATTGCCGCGTCGCGGATGTTCGCGGCGGCGCCGGTACCGTAGGCGCCTGCCAGCACACCGAACGGGTGGTACTCGGTAACGCCTGAACCGGTCACGTAGGCGGCCGGGTCGCGCTGCACGAACTTCAAGAAATTCCAGCCTTCCCTGACCTGATTGCTGTTAAATCCGACCGTCAAGGCATTGGTGTTCGCCGCGCCGGCGTCCGTGGTCAGCGTCATACCGATGGAGCCGATCGGCGTACCACCTGGCTCGTAGCCCGGGAGGTTATCGACATAGACCCATAGGCCGATTCGCCCCCGCAGATCCTTGACACGCGCGCCGGTGGCGAACGTCGTCAGTTTTATTTCGTGCGTGGTCGCCACCGTCGGCGACCACTGCAGCATTTCGGCTTGGCCAGTACGGCTGGTGACGCCTGTGATATTGCCTGCGGCGTCATAGCCTGTGTATC
>NZ_LT607659.1:12379-47304 GCF_900095265.1 Janthinobacterium sp. UMAB-56
CTGCCGCACCGCAGTTAAGTCGGCCACCTGGTTTTCAGCGCTCATGGATCCGGCTGAGCAGGTCAGCAAGAATGACTGCCGGCCAGCGAATGGGCCTATGGGGGCCAGCGCTCCTGCGCCAACTGTCCAGGACTGCAGCGAATTCGTGCCGCCCAGCAGCGGATCGAGGCGGTAGATGACGCCAGCCGCACCAGCTGTACCACTGACATTTAAGACCCGCCCCTCTGGCAGCGTGATGGTTTGCGGCGTGCCGCCGGCGGTGATAGTGGGCATATTGGCTTTCGGGAGTGCGGTTTATGAAATGCCCCGGCGCGCGGGGCTGTGCTGGCCAGGGATTACGCCTTGGTGGCTTTTGCGGGCTTTTCGGTCGAAGTGACAAGACTAGCGGCCGCAGCTGCATCTTTCGCGGCCTGCAAGCTTGCAGCCTCGTCGCGCAGGCGTTGCGCTTCGACTTCGTTGGCCTGGGCTTGATCGGCCAGGCGCTGCTCCTGCGCGGCAATGCGCTCCTTCTCGGCGTCCAGTGAGCGCTCGCGCTCCAGGAGCTGATCGCGCACGGCCAGCAGTTCGGCCATCGTCGGCACGCGTTCGGCCGGCGCGCCCAGGTCCTGGTCGCCGTACAGCTCGTGCAAGTCGGGGTTGAAGTCGGATTTATTGATTACGACGAAAGGGCCCTGCGTGCGCAGGTCCGTCGATACGATTTTGATGGTATCCATGGTGAAGTCCAGGTGACGCCCGGCAGCACCGCAGTGCTGGCCGGGCCAGGTTGATGATTAGCCCAACAGCGCTTACGCGCCGATCAGGATGCCCATGTGACGAGGTGCCACGGCCTTCACGCCCCAGGCCAAGTTGACCTCGTAGCGAACTTGGCGCTTCTGCTTGTAGATGCAGAACTCGTAGGTAATACCGGAAACCGGGTCGGTCACCATCATCACGTCATCGGCCGAGTCGCCTTCATCCGGCATGGCCGGCGCGCGGCAAGCCAGCTGGATGGCCGAGCGGTGGAAGAACATGTTGCGGGTGGTGGCTGCAGTCACAGTGATTGCAGTGGCTGCGGCAGGGATTGCCTTGCGCAGGCCCGGCTCGGCCAGCACGATGGTGCCGCCGTTCGAGGTGTCAGCATCGCCAGCCGCCAGCAGGTACTTGTTGTCGGCATCGCCAGCGAACGCCACGATATCGCCCGTGATGAAGGCGCCGGTACCGGCCGCAGCCAAGTTGATCACCGTGGCGCCGACGGCATAGCCCGCAGCGTTGGTGGTCGATGCGGCAGCGGTGCCGGCAGGGACCAGCGAGCGGATCTGGCCCGAATTGTGGATGTCCCAGCCTTCGACCTGGCCGATGATGCCGCGACGCAGCAGTTCATCGCTATTCGCTTCGTTCGCCTTGAACAGGCCGGACTGCTTGCCACGGATGTTCGAGATCGCGGACGAGCCCAGAACCATTTGGCGGTCGGTCAGTGGTGCGCCATTGTCGTCCAGGATGCGCAGCGGATTCGAGAAATCGGTGAAGTCGGCAGCCGTGCCGAACGGGGTCAAGTTGGCGGTACCATAGGCACGCGAGGCGTAGATGTGCAACGCAGCCAGATCGGCCTCGACTTCATTGCCCAGCGTGCGCAGCGCCTGGGTAATGCGCTGCGCGTTGATATCGCCCAGCGTGCCAGCATTGTTCAAGCCGCGATTTTCTTCACCCGTGATGCCAAATGGCACCGAGCGCGCCTTCTGGATCGTCATGTCAACGTAGTTGATGGTCTGATTCGGCGTGTCCGGCGCGTAGGCGCCTGGTGTCAAGTCTTCGGCGACCATAGGTCCGACGGATGGTGAACGCACGGTCTCATTGATCGCGGCACGCTCAGCATTGGAGTCGCGCGACACAGCTGGAATCATGCCGATCTGCTCACGCGAGATTACCTCCATCGCGTTGTAGATGGTCGGCAGCAAGCCATTCAGGGTAAGAGTGCCCATGATTGTAATACCTTTCAAAAATGAAGAAGGCCCGCGAAAGCGAGCCATTGAGGGGTGATTTGAGTTTTAGAACTGAGAGGCCATCCAGCCCAAAGCACCCTTCCGACATCCATCGAAAAGGCACGTGTAGGGCGTCAAAGCGACGCCCTGAATTGCGAAATTTAACCGGCGACCGTTACGCCACCTTTCATTGCTGCGGCGCGATCCTGGACGCCCATCGCCTCGAATTGAGCGCGGGAGATTTGCTTGGCACCTGCGCCGCCGCCATTTCCGCCATGGGCGCCGCCGCCCGAGGCGCCGGAGCCCTTCAGGATCTGATCTTTGAATGGGCAGGCGGCCACCAGCTGCGCCAGACCTTCATCGAAGTCGGCCACTTCACCCGGGCGGGTCGGCGAGAAAATCTTGTTGCCGGCGGCGTCGTACGGCACCATCTTGCCGTCCTCGACCTTGAAATGGCTGCCGAAATAGGCTTTTGCCATCTCGGTAGGGATCGCCAGGCGGCTCGGGTGCTTGTCGTCGGTCAGCAGCTTCGAACTGGCGAAGCCGCCACCGATCATGTGGGTGTTCAATTCGTTGGTGCGCTTATCCAGCTGCGCGGTCAATTCCTGCAACTGCGTGGCGCTTGCCTTGGCCTGCGCGGCGACCTGCTCCTGCGCGGTCTTCGCCGCCGCATCCTGGATTTCCTTGACCTGGGCGGCTGTCTTCAGCTCGCCGGAACTGAGGCTCTTGACCGTATTCAACGCGGCCAGAGCGGCCACGCCGTCTTCGATACCGTCAAACGATTTCAGGCGCTGCTCGGCAGCCTCCTTCGCCTCGCGGTGCGTTTTGGCTTCGCCGTTCAGCCGGGTGATGGTGCCCAGCGTGGTATCCGCGTCGAATGGCGCTTCGGTACCGTTGGGGTGAATGAAGATCGGCAGCTTCTTCTCGCCGTCGATTGCAATGGTTCCGTCTGCGTTGAATTTGAATGGCATGGTCGTTCTTTCCGGGCATCCGCCCTATCGTTGGCCTTCCGGCCGTGCACCGCGTCGCGTCCGCTTGCGGCAAAAAAAAGGACCACCTGGTTGCCCGGGCGGCCCTCGTTAGTATGAAAAAGTCTACTTGTACTTCGCCTGCAGTTCCTCAAGCGTCAGCTTGCGCCCCTTGAGGTTCATCAGGTCATTCAGCGTGATCTTGCCCGCCTCGTACATCTCAGCGCGGCCCGGCCCCAAGTACTCGGCCCGCCACGCCTTGTCTTTACTGGCCAGGAAGTCTTTGAAGTTCATCTTGCTACTGACAGGCCCGCCATCGCTGGGACGAGTGCTGTCGCCCGGCTCGTCCAGCTCGATACCCAGGTCCTTAAACGACTTGGTCCGCGTACTGAGCACGCAACGACAGCTGAAGTGGATGGCGCCAGGCCCACCCGCCCACTCGTAGGTATGGTTGATCGGCTCCTGGTCGTGCAGCGAGTACTCGTGCAGATCGCGCATGGCGCACAGCAAGCAGGTATGCGAATCCAGCGTGGAAAGCCACACCAGGCACTCGATCAGGTCCGCGTTCTGCTGGAAGCTAGCCAGGCGCGCGGCGTTGGCCACGGCCTGCACCGAGCTGTGCACCAGCGCGCGCGCATTTGCGGCTGACGTTTTCAGGATGCCCTGCTCGCCCGGCGCAACAGGATCCGGCGCGGCGCCAGGCGGCTTGGCGGCTGGATCAGTTGGCGGCACACCTGGCTTCGTTGCGGGCACGGCCGGAGGCGCCTTCGAGTCCGGCATTGGCGGCGTGGCGGGCAATGCCGGCTTGTTGGCCAGCGAATCGGCCGCCCTGGCGCTCTTGCCCAGCACGCGCGACACGATCTGCGACGTCGTCTCGCCCTGCGCGGCACCGAGCCGCACCTGGCTGGCGAAGCGGAATTGCGTATCGAGCGCCTGGCGCTTCCACCAGCTCGCTGACGAGGCGCCCTTAATCAGCGTGTCGCCCACCAGCTTTTCCAGATAGGTGGCCGGCGGCAGCTTGGCGCCCAGTTCGATCTTGAGGCCCTGCGTCAGCACCTTGGCCGTGTAGTCCGCCTCGATGTGGGTCATGCCCAACAAGTTGCGCATGGATTCCTCTTCCATGCCGCTGTAATGCGAGGCAATGACAGCGTTCGACTCGCGCAGCAGCGCGGCCAGCCGCTGTTTGCCATAACTCGACACCTCGCCCTCGCCCAGCTTGCCCGCCAACTCCTTCGACATGGCGCCCATCAGCGCCACAATCTTCCCCTGCACGTCCGCCGAAAAGCGCAGCAGGTTCAGCGAGTGCACGAGGAACATCTCGGCAATCCACTCTTCGAGCGCGCCCACTTATGCTCCCATCAGGTGGGGCGAGCTCGACAGGATGCGCTCTTGCTCTGCCTCCCAGTCAATATCCATGGAAATAATATTCCGCCGCTTAAATTCGCCAAACAGGGTCTCAAGACTGATAGCGCCAGCTAATTGCGCTTTCAGCAATTGCTCAGCCGACGTCGCGGCAAGACTTTCTGCTCCAAAATCGGTATGCAGTTTGATGTGCCCGCCCTCTTTTTCGCCAACCCATTCCGCCATAAACTGCAACGCTTGATTGGCGGCGTCCTGAATATTTTGCGCGATCTTCTGCAGCGCGCATGCGCCCTGCTCGTTGTCCGCAAGGGTCTGCGATTCTGTCACATTGCCCGGCTTGATCACCAGCAGTTCGGCGCCAGCCTGGCGCATGCGGTCTTCCAGGTCGAGAATGGACAGGCGACCGGCCTCGATGGACTTACCGTTGTGCTCCACGAACTTCAGATCGCCCTCTGGTGATTCCGACTTAACTGCACTGCCGGCGCCGACCGTGATGCCGCCCTCGCCCAGCATCTTGGCGAACAGGATTGGCACGCGCGCGACGTGCAGGATGTTCTGCTGGTCGCTCTTGCTCTGCCAGTGCTCCACGTTGCTGTGCGCCAGTTCCAGAAGCGGCGGCGTGGCCTGCATGTAGCCCAGGCGCTTGCCGTAGACGGGCACGAAGGGGATGATTTTCAGGCTGGTGACGCCCTCTTCATGCAGCGTCCACTCCTTTTTGCTGCCGGTTTCGCTCTGGCGCCAGGTCTGCCAAGTGCCCCGCCCCAGTACGCGGACCTGCTCGATTTCCTTGGTGTCAAAGTCGCCATTCGGCTCAGACACGCTTTCCAGCAGCCGCAGCTGGGTCAGCCCGTCAAGGCTGGTCGCATTCTTCGGCAGCCAGCCCAGGACGTTCTGCACATGCACCTGAACGAAGTACGGGCGCACGCCGGCGGCCTCCTCGTCCGCCTTGGTCACCAGGTTGCCCGCCTTGGGGAAGTCGACCAGGATGCCAGCGAAGCCGTAGCCCATCGCCTCCTGGGTAATCTCCGACAAGAAGCTGTGCAGGTCGCGGCCGGAGAGGTCGACATTTTGCAGCCAAGGCTTGAGCCGTTCCGGCACGTCCTCGCCCAGCGTCACCGGCTTGCTGAATGGCTTGGCCGAGAGCACATCGATGGTGCGGGCATAGGCCGGGAACAACGTAGCGACGGCCAGGCGCAGATCGTAGCTTTCGCTGTCCTCGCCCGGCCACTGTGGCAGATACTTCTTGCCAGCCGCCCGCATCGCCTTGGTACCGCCCAGCAGCGCGGCGACCAGGGCGCAATCCTCGTTCAGCTTTGCGGCTTCTGCTGATTGTTTGCGTACGGCGTCGGTCATGGAATTCCTTGTTGTTACATGCGGAGCGGCGCCGTGGTCGTCGTGCGACTCGTCACTGGCCAGCGCTTGGTGATGAAGTAGCCACCGGCATCATTGGCATGGTCGAAGCCACCCTTCTTGTCCGGCTCTCCCTTGTCGTCATAGATCTGACGCTCCAGGCTGAGCGTGTATTTCTGGCACTTCGTGGTGTTGACCAGCATCCGGCGCTGGTCGTAGGTGTTGCACAGCATGGCGTTCACGCTGTTGATGCGATCTTTCACAGCCGGGTTGCTATGGTCGACCACCACCGTGAAGCCGGCTGCCTTGAGCAGAGACAGGTCAGATTCGCTGGCGCCACTGCTCTTGCGGTTCTGGCCGGACGCATCCGGATAAATCGTTATCAGATGCTGCTGGCCAGTCTGCTTGTACCGGCCCTTGATCTTTTCAATCATGGCCGGCGTGTCGAACACCTCCATGAACTCATCGACAGCGCGCGGCAGGTCGTCGCGAATCACGAAAACCACCGCAGCGCCTTTGCCGACGTTAAAGTCCATGCCGATGTGCAGCGCGTCGCCTGGCTTGACTGTATCGTCGGTATGGTTGCGCCGACGGTCAAAGCAGTAATAGATGACGCCCTGGTAGTTCTCGAAGCTGGCCAGGTACTCTTGGCGGAACGTGCGCGGATCCATCTTGCGCCGCGCCGCTTCGATCTCCTCGGCCGGGACGTTGCCGCCGTCGACCGACGTGTACAGCCAGCTCTTGTGGTCAGGCTCACCGCCCTGGCCATCAAGGTAGCTGTCATAGCAATGGTTGAAGCCTTTCGGCGTGCCGATGCGCAGCGCGTGTCCGCCGACCCGCTCCTCGCCGTTGATGACGAAGCGGCAGGTCGACAGCATAGGCCGCAGCACCTCTTCCCACGCCGCGTACACGCAGTCAGCCCATTCATCGACCAGCGCGAAGAACAGACCGGAGCCGCGAAGGTTGTCGTACGCGTCCAAGCCGACAATGCGGATGACGTGGCCGGCCTTAGTGGTGATCGAGCATTCCGTCTCATTCGGCTTGCCGGCGCGCCAGCTGGGCGGGATGGCCTGCTTGAGACGCTTCCAGAAAACCCGCTTTGCCTGCTTGAACGTAGGCGCGCAGTACCAAATCTCGTCTTCCGTGCTGACTCCCCACTCGGCGGCCAGGCGCGCAGCACGGCGAATCTCGGCCTTGCCCAGGAACGTCTTGCCGAAGCGGCGGCCGCAAACCGCGTCGCGGAAGCGAGCCTTCTTTTGCCATCCCCAGCAATAAATGTTCGCCTGCTTCGGCGTCAGCGCGACCGGCCCTTCAGAGAATCGGGCTGTCGGGGAGGTCTTCATCTGGCTTCAATATGTATTCAGGTGCGGCCGGCATGCCTTCGCCGATATCACCTGGAGCTTTCGGCGCATCGAGGCGGCGGTTCACGTAGACGTCACCTACTTCCTTGGCTGCCTGCTCGATCACGGCGACGGCCAGCGCGATATTGCGCATGCCCTCTGCCTGCTGTGCCATCCTGGCCAGCGCACGCAGGCGGAATGCCTTGCTGGCAATCGGGATCACCGCGACGTCTTCGCGGAACTTGGCACGGGTGTCGTGGAAAAGCGTCTTCCACTTCGTACTGAGACTGCGCCCGACGTGCTTTTCAGGATCGTAGGTGGCGATCTGCTGACGCGGCACATCAAGGCCGAATTCTTCCTTTACTGCGATGGATACCTGCGTCGGCGTGTCGAAGCATGCCAGCGCCTTGACGATGAACAGCTTCACCTCGTCTTTAAGTGCTGCCATGTGTTGCCTTCCGGTAAATGGCCGGTCAACCTTATGCAGCCTTCAGCAAACAGGTTCCGCAAGCCCTCGCGATATTGATTTTCCCCACCTCGGGCGGGCTATTTGCTGCATCGATCATGCGCTGCACGTCCTGGCTGGCACCGTAGCGCCGGACCACGCCGATGAACTCTTCGACGTCGTGCGACCGCATGCACAGCTTCGGCAATCCGTACTTGTTGAAGGCCGGCGCGCCGAAGTCATCCAGCTCCTGGGCGATGTGATAAAGCTCGTGCTCGATCAGCGCGCAGAACTCGGCGTCGCTGCAGGTCAGGCAATACGATGCATCCAGGGTAATGAGGAAGTCCGGCACTGCGCCGAACCAGTCAGCCATCTGCTGTTGCTGGCGGCCCTTCTGCCACGGTCCGCAGCGAAAGGTCATTTCCTCGCACTGGCCCAGCACGGTGCGGCCTTGTTTGGCGAAGCTGTGTGGCGCCCACAGGAACTGCACGTCGGCATATTCCAGGTGGGCGTGGTCTTCGTTGTGGAGCGCGCCGCCTTCGGTGAGGATGGTTGCGCGCGCCCAATTGAGCACCTCGGGCGCGGGCAGATAGCGGCTGCTCAGTGGGTCGGTGAATTCAGCAGGCGGAACCGGGCGCGCAGAGGTGGGCGCTGCGGAATTTCGGCTTTTCTTCATTCCGACCTACTAGATGTAGTGTTTGGTAGCAATTCCGGTGGTCTCAGCCCGGTAATTTTTGACACTTTCGCGTTCGACCTACTAAATGTAGTGTCTCACGCGCCTTCGATGCTTAAATTGACCGGCGGCATGGTCGCGCCCAGCACCCACAGCGCGATAGAGCCGCCGGAATTCAGCACGGCCAGGTCCTCCACGCTCGGGCGCCAGTACGACACCACGGCAGGCAGATCGCCCACGTGCGTGCGCGTGATCGGCAATGCGCCGCACGGCAACTCGGCCTGGTTCCAGTCTGCAGGCGCGCCGAGCACGCCGTTGTTCGATGGGTGTTGAATTTTCTGCATGTCGGCTTTCGTTGTGTCACCGCCCGCCCCCAGCAGGCGCCGCGGTGCATCGCGGCTGGAGTCCTCTGGATCATTGCTACGTCGGTGAGCTGCGCCCGTTTCTTCAAGCTCTGCCACTGGAGCGCGCTGGCAGTCGCAAGTGTTAGGTGTATGGGGTAGTGCCGCGCTTGGCGTGCGCCATCATGGCTTGGTGCGCAGCCTCGGTGCGCTCGCGCATCCAGGCATCGAAGCCGATCACCTCGCAGGGGTGCGGCTTGGTGGCGCCCAGCTTCTCGCGCGGGACCAGCTTATATTCAGCCAGCACCACATCGAAGCCGTCGGCTTCTTCCGGGTAATACTCGCACTTGACCGTGACGATCTCATTCGCTGCGCAGCGCAACTCGAACGAGACACAGTTCGGCGGCATACCCAGTAGTGCGATTAGTTGCGGGCCGAGCGTGTGCACGGTCATCAGGTTATTCATGGGGCAGCTCCGGTTTAAATGGCCAGGTGCTGGCCGCTGGTTCGCGCGATGTGCGTGCCTGTGCGGAATGGTCGGCGCCGAACAGGATCAGGAAGATGGCGAGGCTGGACATGGCGACCTTAATTCAACAGTGACGGCTGAATTGCCGTTTCAAGAAACTGGCGCTCGTTACGCAGCGGTGGAATCTCTCGCTTTCGGGCAAGCATCAAGTGCGAACCAAACGAGGCCTTTACCTTCGACTCGACCTCGCGCGAGATCAGCGCCTGCATTTGTAGCCACAGGCCCTGCTGCCCACCATGGGCGCGATCAAAAGCCTCAATCACGTCCAGGTGAAAGTCGGCATCGATCCACATAGCGTATGCGTAGACCAGCGTCTTTGCCGCGAACGTACCCTGCGTCACTCCTGGCGCGCCACCCTTTACAGTGGAAACGGGAGTGATGCACTGTGGGGTGCATCGCCTTTCCATTGCCGCGACCAGGGCTACCGTCTCGGGGCGCTTCAGGAAGGTTCCGGGCCTGTGTGACTTAGTGGCCGTGCCTTTCGCCATCGCCGCGCGGTGCAAGTCGTTGAGGCAGAAGCGACCCTCGGCGTCTTGCCGCACGCTGGTGCTCGAAATGATCATATCTTGCATGATGCCGCCCTTCGTCAGTGGTCGTCGTTGAAATGGGTGCGCAGAAGCAGGGACGAGCTGCTTTCGGCTTGCAAACCTATCTGCGCATGGAAAAGAAAAGCCGCCAGCGCAGTGATGCGGCTGACGGCGAAACCCGGCATGCCGGGCAAGGGAAATCTGGTGCCGCCGAGAGGACTCGAACCCCTCGCATCCTGACTACAAAACAGGCGCTCTACCTGATGAGCTACAGCGGCAAAACTGGCGGGCGGCCTTCATGCCACCGCGGGCGACTCACTTCCGCGCACACTTAAGCGGGTTGCCAGTTACAGCGTCTGGCGCCGAATTGCCGGAGGTACAAAGTCCGTCGGCTGTTGTGCTGCGGCCTGCTCGGCGCATCCTGCTGGCTTCTTCGTCCCGGCTTAGTCTATGTCCGGTCGCCAGCGGTTGGCAGGTCTTGGTGATTCTTCGTTTTGTGTGGCATCCCTTGAGTATCTCCGGGCGGGCGCTCCGAAACTCATCAGCCGATTTTTGACCCGTGCGCAGTGACGTCGCGCTTCAACGCCGCCGGCGCCGGGATTGGCGCCAGGCGGTCGGGTGTGGTCTTCGCTACTTCATGGTGCACCTCCTTTTCAGGCCTGCGGCGGCGTGATCGCGCGCGCATCCGGCCATTCAAATTTCTGGCATTGCTATTCAGCATCGATATCCAGCATGCGCTGAAACTGGCGCACGATGTCGGCGTCGAGCTGGTCGATCACCTCTTGGCGCGTGGGTGGCTCGGTCGGCGCTGTGTCGGCGATGATGGCGGACATCTCTTGCGGCGTGCGCCGGAACCGGAGGCGGTTAAAGAATACGATTGCGGCCATGATCGCCTTTTCGTGGCGCCAGAAAACAAAAAAGCCCGAGTCGCGTGAGCGTCGGGCTTGGGTGTTGCTCCCACGGCCATAGTGCGTGGTGAGCGGCAAATTCAAGGCGTGCAAGTACGGCGCTGGGTCCGGGTACTGTCGCGAGTTCCGGCTATCGGTGGCGCGATGCGCACATTACGATTTCCGGAAGAATTTTCCTGAATAAGAGCCTGCATTATACAACGGAATACTGTTTGTAAACACAGGCACTCTATATTTTTCGCTACCGGTCGCCACCACGCAACAGGCCAGATGCCCGGCCGGAGTGGCTGTCAGCGATGGCGCTCAACTCGCTCACCATATCCTTGACGTGCTCCAGCTCCAGGCCGGCCGTGCCGTGGATTGCGGCGGCGCCGGTTCCTCTGCAGCTGGTGCAGATGCCATTGCCCAGCAGCGCCTTGACGCCGGTGCCGCTACACACCTTGCACTTGCTGTCGAGCCAGTAAGCCAGCGACTTCTCGGCCACGCGCCGATACAGCGCCTGTGCCGCTTGAGCATCCCATGCTGTGTTTTCCGGCAGCCAGCGGCGCGTCTGTCCGCGCCGGATCACCTCGGCAGTCCAGATGCGCAGCAGCTGCGCCAGGTTGCCCGCATTGCCTTCGAACATCTTCGTGAGCGTGCCATCGGCATACTTCACGCGGCACAGCAGCGCGCCGATGTCGCCGGCCAGCGCGGCAGCGGCCAGCGGCTCGGTCTGGTGGTGCAGCGCGTCGTCCAGCAGGTTTGACGAACCGATAGCGGAAATATAACGATCAGCAAAACCCATGACACCCTCCGAAAGACGATGACACGAGCGTATCACATGCGACCAAATATTTACGATTTTCAACGTGATTTTCGACATATATTTTCATCCTCGCAGTTGCGCCAGCGCCCGCTGCTGCGCCGCCACTAGCACGCCGATTTCCAGCCTCGGCAGCGCCCGGACGTAATAGCTGATCGACTTGCTGATCGCCGCATACTCGCCGGTCGTCAGGTCAAGCAGCACTGTCGGCCGCGCGCAAGCCTTACGCAATGCGTCCCACGCCTTGACGCCCGCCGCGTACAGCGGCTTGTTGCCCATCTGCGACCAAATTGCCACGCTGGTCAGCAGATGCTCGGTCAGCGTGTTGGCAACTGGCGCCGGCGCAGCGCCCCGCTTTGCCGCATCGAGCGCCAGGAGCATGGCCATGGCCAGTTGGTCGCACGTGTCGGCATCGATGCGCTGCTTGACGGCGATCAGGTCGAGCGCACTGGCGGGGCCAGGATATCGTGCACCCATCAGAATTCCTCCAGTTTTCAATTCGCCAGCGACTTTTCTATCGGACATCATCTTTTGATAAAAGACCTTCCAGGCCTCTCGGCCAAAATTCGCTTTTGAATTGCACGCTGAACACAGGCAGATTAAATTATCAGACCTGCAATCTTGCTTGTCATAGTTGATGTGGTGCGTAGTTAATCTGGAATCCACGCCGGCGCAAGTCGGATTTCTGCAAACAGCCCCGTCTCGCTCGATGATTCCCTTGCTGATCTCACGGAAATTCCACGGATAGGGAAAGCGCGACATCCCACCGGACCAGCTAGGGTTGTCCTCGCCCTTCGACATCGCTGATCGACGTGCAAACGAGCACGTCTTGGAGCAGCAATGATGTCGCTTCGCGTGACAGGTAGGCACTGAGAACGGGGCTAGACATACCTCGCATTGCTTCTCCGTTCGCTTGGGTGGTGCATGCATCCGAGACCTTCCACGCTGCGAGACGCCAACGCATTTGAGCGAGCAAAAACGGGATGCCATGTGGACTGGCTTGACGGTGTATTGCGCCTTGCATATTTCGCATTCCTTCTGAATCAGACCACCCTTCCAGCGCGGATTATTGGACCCGGCCACGTCCAATCCAGCCGCATTAATCGCCATTACGGACTCCTTCAATTTTCCAACCGCCACCTTCACGCTTGGGCTTGGCACGGACAATGAAAAAGCGGATGGGATAGAGATCGGCAGCAACCTTGATCTTCACATTTGCATCCTCCATCATGTACCCTTTCACTTCGTGCGCCTCCAGTGCGCCGTCGGCCAGCAGCACGGCAAAATCCGGCGTGTAAAAAGTGTTGTCCGCCAGGCGGAATTTCAGGCCCTCGAACTTGTACCAGTCCACCTCGCCGGCCGCCTTGCGCAGCTCCAGCGTCCTGGCGTAGGCCGCCTCGGTCTGGTTCATGGCACCGACCTTGAGGCGGCCCAACGCCTGTAAGCCACGGGCCATCATTGGCCGGCCTCCAGTTGCGCGGCCACAGCCAGCGTGAGCGCCATGCGCGTCGCCGCGTCTCGATCATCCGCGATGTGATCGACCGCCACGCGCGCCGCGCAGTTGGCGCCAGCGCCCCAGCGGCCGTACACGCTACCCCAGTTGTGCAGCACGTCGACCTGGTGCTGCGCGGCCAGCGGCCCTATCGCCGACCAGTCGCCAGCCCAGTCCGGTACCAGCGCCTGGCCACGGCTTTCGGCCGCGCCCGCCGGCGGCGTGCCGACCAGGGCACCGCCCACCTCGACAATGCTCGTCCAGCCCAGCAGCTCAGCCAGGCGTTTGTTTGCGTCCATCGCAGGCGTCGTCATATCGCAATCACCTCAGCCGCCAGCTTCACACCACTCAACTTCAGAATGGCTGCGCGGGCGTGCGCTGCCCCGCCGCCAGTTGCTCCAGCAGCCGTCTGCATAGCGCTGGCCACATCCATGATTCGTCGAGGCGTCAATTTTTTCTTGCGGCAAGCGGCGACTACCTGGGGCATCAGTCCGTCAATTTTCGCAACATCCACCATGCCTCGCAGCAAAACGCCAGACCATGCGCACGGGTCATCCCGCCACAATTGATGAATCGCATCCATAGCCACCTTCAAATTGGCCGGCGACTGCCCGATGTAGCGCTTAATGGCTCCGATAGCATTAGTTCTCCCCGCCCTCAATCCGCCACTGCTGACCTCGATTTCATAGGTATCCAGCACCTCCTGCGCTTTGCCGCTCATCTCGTCACCCGCAATGACGCCAGCCTTTTGAATCCCTCGTTGCGGCACTCGCTTCGCGCCAGCCCCGTTAATCAGCAAAAACCACTGGGCCTCCCTCCGCTTGTCGCCGGGCACAATCACGGCTGGCACCGAAGTCATGCCACAAGCCCTTGCCACCTCCACCGTATGCTGCCCATCATAGACAAACATTTGCCCGCAGGACCGCTGTGAGACGCTGATGGCCTTCATCGCGCCGAGACTGAACGCTTTCACCGTTTCGGCGGTGCGGGACGTATCGAGTTCGCGCTGATAGCTGATGTCGGTGTGCAGGTCGGATATTTTTACCATCTTAATTTTCATTGCGGTTTTCATTTTTAGCCTCAAGGTTCAATTTAATTTCACAGGTACATCACTTCGTAGTGCCCTACCCTCGTTCGCCGCGTGGCGGGCTGCTCCGCAAGTCGCAGCTGCTTTTCCCGCTAAGCTGCTCGCCCCTCAATGCGCTGCGCGGGTGCGACCAACGATCCAGCCGGCGCCATGGCAATAATTTGCTGCGCTGTTCCGCCAGCCATCACGCGCGCCGCCAACTTCTGATCGCCGATCATCATCGGCGGCTCCACACCAAAGCCGGCGCGCTGGTTTTGCGCTTCGGTCATGCCCACCAGCACCGGCGTGTAATCCGGCCGTTCGTTGCGCATGCGGTATCCGCGGTACCGGTTCTCGAACTCCTTGCCGACGAATGGCCATTCCTGCTCAGTCTTCGCGCCCAGCGAGACCCAGCCGCCCATCTCGACCAGGACGCGGTGGATCAGCGAGTCATCGAACACGACGCTTCGGTATGGGCCGACGACGCGCAGCGCGCGGTCGACCTTGGCCCAAGCCACCAGCGCCGAGTCTTGCGTGGTACCGCCCATCATGCGGATCAGGTCGGCAGGCTTCGGCGCAAACTGACCGGTATCGGGATTACGGACGTGACGATCGAATGCCTGGCGGACGGCTGCCAGGTCGTACTGGCGCAGCGCGCCCCACCAGATCGTGATGGCAAACTCGCTTGCAGCCCGGCCGTAGAGTTCGGTGATTGCCCCCACCATGCCTGCAAAATCCTCGTAGTCATCCTGCGTCATGCTTTTCTCCCTGCGGTGCTGCGTTACCGAAGATTCGGGCTTTGGCGCGCTCGGCGGCCGCCATCGTTTGATCGTAGACCGTGCTGGTGCCCTGCCCTGGCCCGGCGCGCACGGCGTGTTGCGTTATCCATTCGGCCTTGAACCCGCGCCAGCCACGCTCGCAGCAGATGCGCAAAGCGCCTTCCAGGGTCAGGCCGGCTTTTTCGGCTTCACGCACGATGCCCTGGATGGAAGTCCGCGTGACCGGCGCCTTGTGTTTCGTTCGCAGCGCCTTGAAGTCGGCGACGATCTGCGGATCGACGTCGGGAAACAGCGAATCGGGAGCCGGAGGCGACTTGTCTTTGTTCTTTACTGGTTTATGGTTATTGGTTATTGGTTCTTGGTTAGGTGGCGGTTCGTTCACGTCTGGTGCACGTTTCGTGAAACCCTCCCTACGCTTCGTTTCGCGCTCTATGGCGATTCGTTGATTTGTTTCCGATTTTGCATGGTATTCAGCTATCTCATCCTGGATGCGCGCTTGCACGTAAATACCGCCCTCCAACGTGAAGAACTTGCGCAAAACGAACTGAACCGCTTCGATTTCGGCCGTCGATGATGCCCAAGTCCACTCGATGGCCTCATCCATCGTAGGGAACTGTTCACGGTCGTAGCACGCATCGATCAAGAGCGTGTACGAACCGTGCTGCAACATGGACAAACGTCCTGCTTTCTTTGCATAATCACCAATGTTTCTTTTGTAGTAGTGCACGGCTATGCCCCCATAAACAACGGCTGCTGGATAGGAGACGCCTTGCGATCCCAAAATGTCAGCGCCGAATGCGACTCGATCCGCTCGCGCATGATCGCTGCCCTCGCCTCCTTCGTTGGCGGCGTGTAGGTGCCGCGCCAGGCTGAATCGATACCCACGTTTTGCCCGATGTTCGTGCTGTCGGCACTGGCGAACGGAAAGCGGGAGAAGATTGCCGGGTCGAGCATGCGCAGGCCATGCAACTTGCTGGCTGGGCGGCCAGCCTTGTCGCAGATGACGTCCATCGCCTGCGCCATGCGCGTCCACCAGGCCGGTGTGCCTATCTGCGCAAATTCGCCCGAGCTGCCCAGGCAGATACGCGGCCATTCGCTGACGAGACGGTCCAGGCGGTCCAGCGATTCGTGCAAATGCCACACTGGCGCGCCGACGTGCGGCGCCGAGGTGCGCCACGGCCATTCGGCCAGCAGCGCGTCGTTGTCGGCCTCGCTGCCATCGATGACATCAGGGATTACAGCGAAATCGAAGTTCGGGTAACGGTGCAGCTCGCCCACCCATTCGTAGAACTGCGACCAGGCTGTGATCGGCTGGCCGCTGCGCCAGGCTGAAAACGCCCCATTGTCGACGGCGAACGACTGCGCCACCTCCAGGGCAATGGTCAACTGGTCCGGGTGGCGGAACGATACGAATGCATGCCCGCCGCTGACGGCGCGCACGGCGGCCGTGGCTGGCGTGATTGGCAATCCGTGATAGTGGATCATGGGCGCACCTCCTGCGCGCGCGCCGCGCCGAACAGCGCAGCCACCAGCGGATCGCCCACGGCGCCCGCCTTGCGGATCCAGTACTTGCTGCGCCAGCGCGCCTTCATCGAATCCCAGCGGCCATCCTGCTTGGCCTTGGCCTCGAAGCGCAGGCGAACCTGGCGCTTCGTCATGTGCTTCAGCTTGCACTTGGCGTCCGGCAAGTCGCCGACCGCATAAACGGCCATGGCGGCGCCAGCGCGCGGGTGCGGCTTCCAGCCCGAAATGTAAATCTTGCGGTCAGCGTGCAGCAGACGGATCCACCGCAGCACGGCCGCCTGGCTGACGCCCGACTTGATGACGATATCGGCCTTGGTGCCGGGCATGGCGCCCAGCACGAATTCACTGAAATTTGCGCGACTCATGATTCTTGATCCGCAAACAGGTCGCCGGCCTTGGCCTGCTGCGCTTCGTGGCAGTTGCGCACGGCCAGGTCGAAATACGAGCGCTTGAGTTCGGATCCGCAGGCGCGCCGGCCCATTTGCAGCGCCACATACGCCTCGCTGCCAATGCCGAGAAACGGCGTGAATACGAGGTCGCCGGGATTCGTCCACAGGTCAATGGCGCGCTCGATCACGTCCAGCTGCAGCGGGCTGATGTGTCGTTCGTCGTCGCTCTCGCGGGCGCTCATGTATTGCAGTGTGCGAGTCTGGCGGACGTCCATCCAGACCGGGCTGGCGTAGTTCTGCCACAAGTCGACCGAGTGGCTTTCCGGCGTTTTGGTCACCGGGTCGGGGTTTTCGCCCGGCTTGCGCAGCACCACAAGGTAGTCGGCGATGCCTTGGCGCGACATGGCGCTATCCTTACGCAGTTGCTTGTAGAGTAGGCCCAGCGCCTTGGTGCGCTGCATCGCCACCACCGGGTCTTTCCAGATGCAGACCTCGCTGTGATAGATAAATCCAGCCGCTTGGTGCGAGCGGATGATTTCGCCGCGGAAGTCCTTGATGCCGATATAGCCGTCGCGCG
The DNA here is from genome assembly GCF_900095265.1 of Janthinobacterium sp. UMAB-56. Lineage (GTDB taxonomy): Bacteria > Pseudomonadota > Gammaproteobacteria > Burkholderiales > Burkholderiaceae_D > Janthinobacterium. The sequence goes on from NZ_LT607659.1 coordinate 29,407, forward strand.
TCTTCGATGTTGGAAGGTTCATGCAATGAACGGCGACCAGGCGGCCCGGCTTCATCGCGCGGAACATTTCGGCGATCAGGTAACGGTAGTGCTGCCAAAAATCGGCGCTTGATGCGCTATTGCCCATGTCGCGCTCGCTATTGCTAAACACATACAGGCTTTCAAACGGCGGGCTGTAGACGCTGAAATCGATCGAATTGTCCGGCAGAGTCTTGGCGACGTCTACGCAGTCGGCATTGAACAGGGCGAATTTCTCGTCGATGGCTTGATTGATAACGTTGGTCATGGTCAATTCTCGATGTTGGCAATGATCCAGGCCGGGACGGTCATTGGCATGGTCGGGTTATAGGTTTCGGTGTTGCTGGTCGCGCCGACGATCTGGCGCCGGGTGATGCTGCGCATGTGCGCCACCATCTCGCCGGCCATCTCATTCGCCTGCGCCTGCTTGCGCTCGATGTTCGCCTTGACGGCACCCTCGGTTTCGGCGGTGATAATATGCACGTCAACGGCACGGCGCTGGCCGAACCGATGGCAGCGGCGCACGGCCTGGTAATATTTTTCGAATGAATCGTCCATGCCAGCGAAGACCATCACATTGCAATGCTGCCAATTCATTCCGAACCCGCAGATCGATGCTTTGCTGACCAGCACGCGCGCCGCGCCATGGGTAAATGCCATGACGTTTTTTGTCTTCTGGTCGATGGTCATGGAGCCGGTTACCTCGACGGCGCCAGGGATGGCAGCGGTCAGGGCCGTGCTTTCCTCGTTCATGTGACACCAAACGATCACCGGCTGATCGGTGCTGTTGGCGATGCTGGCCGCCAGCGCAACGCGATCAGCCATGCTGTTTTTCTTGGCCTGGCGCCGCTCGGACAGTGACTGCGCGGTGACCGCGAACAGTTGGCCTTCCAACAGGTCGCCGCCCGATACCGTGTGTTCGATCATGTTCAGCGGCGGCAACTCGTACCGTGCGCCATCGAAGCCGATATCGGCCGGGTTGCGGATACAGATGGACCAGGTGGCCATCCATTCCCAAAACCGCGTGCGGCCGTGCCCCTTGAGTCGCCATTTCGAGGTATCGCCGCCGTCGTGTGTGAAAAAGGTGGCGAGCATTTCCGATGCGGACATGACGCCCAGGAAATCCGCCTGGTTGCCGAGTTCCATGTAATCGTTCGGCGATGGTGTGGCGGTGCACGACAACTTGTAGGGCGTGGACTTAAATGCTGTCACGATGGCTTCGCGGGTCTTGCTGGTGTGTGATTTGAGGATGCTCGATTCGTCCAGTACCACGCCGGCGAATGATTCCAGGTCGAAGTGATCCAGCATTTCGTAGTTGGTGATAGTAATGCCTGGTTCGACGTCGGCATCGGCGCGGCAATATTTAACAACGATGCCGAATTTAGCCGCCTCATCGACCGTCTGCTGCGCCACACACAGCGGCGCCGCGATGATGACGTTGCCGCCAGTATGGTCGGCCACCGCTTGCGCCCATGCTGTTTGCATGGCGGTCTTGCCGAGGCCGGTATCGGCGAACAGCGCCGCGCGGCCACGCTTCAATGCCCACTTGACGCACGCGGCTTGGAAGTCGAACAGGGGGCCAGTAGGCACGTCCAGATCGAAGCCGGCCGGCACGTCGACGCGCAACTTGTTTTTAATGAAGTGCTCGTATTCACCCAGCGCGGTAAATTCCGCTTCGTTAAATGCACTCATGATTGCTCCATAATATTTTTTGTTGTGGTCGGCGGCGCAGGGGCCGACCGTTGTTCGTTCAAGGCTTGCGCGCACTCAGCCATCAGCTCGACCTGCGTGCCATAGCGCGCCTCGAAGCGGGTTTTCCATGGATGAACCGCGACCATCGTTTTGTCTTCGCCAGTGCCGTCCTGGTGGTGACCGGAGCAAAGTGGCAGCACGAGTTGGTGGCAGCCAGGCTTTGTGCGGCCGTCGACGTGATGGATGCTGACGTGTGTATTGAACTTGCCGTCTTTCTTGCAGGCGACACAGCCAAGCGCGGCCAGGCGGGTCCACAGCAGTTTCTCGGCGGTCGTAACGGCGCGCTCCTTCGACTTCAAACTGGCCTTGCGCTTCGATGCCGTGCGCTGGTGCGACTGCACGGAGAGCATGCCGGTGCTGGGCATGGGCGAGGTGCGGGACTTGAAGCCCTTGCCTGGCTTCATGGGCTGGCTGCGATTCATGCGATTACCGCACGATCGGCCGCGCAGCCTGCACAAATCCAGTCGCGCCGGCGCGAGCCTGGGCGCGGCAACAACCGGCCGCCAATCTGGCTGCGCGGCATTTTGCAGTGCGTGCAGTTCCGACGGTTTCCGGTGGGCGCTTGTGATTTTTGAATGGCGCGATGCTGCCGCTCAGTTCGGGCGAGGTCGTAGATCATTCTGCCTCCATTCTCATCTCATGCTCATGTGTGAAGTTGATGCGCATGGCTGCATCAATCCGGCGGCCGATCCATGCGACGACCGGCACCGCAAACGAATTTCCGTGCGATTTGTACCGTGGTCCGTCAGCAGCCAGCAGCCACCAGTTGCCGTCGATCTGCGCCCACATGCTCTCCGGACGCAGTTTCGTCACGCGCTTGCGGGCGTATTTTTTGATGGGGATGGCGGTGTAGCCGTCAGGGAATCCCTGCAGGCGCTCCGTTTCCGTGGGCGTGAGGCGGCGCACCGCCATGCCGGGAGTCATGATGTTGCGGTCGTTGGTCTTGCCGCCGCCGTTGCCGGTCATCAGCGCGTATGCAACCTCAGTGATAGCCTCCAGACTGCGACCTCCTTCGCGACCACGCTCCTGGAATGGCATTGCCACAATCGGCTGCCCGCGACCAGTTCCATCCTCGCTGGCGTCGAAGCCCTCGGCCTTGAGACAATGGGTGACGTCTCCAGTGATACAAACCGCCAACTGCCCGCCCGCATTCACATGGCTTGCGGCATGGCCCATGGCGCGCATGGTCGGCGCCAGTTCAATGGTTGCGTCGGCGCCGTGGTCTTTGCATGAGAACGCGATGGCCTGCACTTCGGCGCGCGCCTCAAGTGTGTAGGCGATGTGCGCCTGCACACCGACGCCATCGGGGCCGCTGTTCGGGTTCGCCCGGAGCGCGCCGGCTTGGATGGCATAGGTGATGGCCTGCGCCTGCGGGCTGGACGATCCGAGCGAACCGAATACTTCGGTGCTACTGATGCAATCCTGGCGGCTATCGAAGGCGATTGCCGTCAGATCGCCGGCGACAATCGGCGCCTCATGGTTGCAGGTCAGCGTCGCGCTGCGGTCAATTCCTAGTTCCGCCCCCCCTGTCCGTGAGCCAGGCAATACAGTGGGCTGGAGCAGTCCGGGAGTGCTGCCGCAGTCAGGCTGTCCGCCACGGCGGCCAAGGCTCGATGTAATAGTTCCGGCAACGTCTTGCCCCGTTTCTCGGCGCGGCGCAAAATCCCCGCGCATGCTTTGGCGCTCAAGAAGTATTGGGGTGCGACTGGACCAGTTTCCAGTATCGAGGACAGCGAACACGCGGCGGCGCCGCTGCGCCACTCCGAACCATTGCGCGTCCAGACATGCCCATTCGAGCAATCCATTGTCGCCCAGCGCGCAGCCTTCCGTGCCCCAGCCGTTGACGGGCACTGCAACGTCGTCGAGTCCTGCCAGGAGTTCAACCACGCTTGCAAAGTCTCGGCCCTGGCTGCTGCTGTAGGCGCCAGGGACGTTTTCCCACAATGCGAATCGGCAGCCGCCGTGCTTACGGGCCCACTGGAAAATATTGAAGGCGGCGAAGAATAGGCCGGATCGAGTAATAGTTCCATCTGCATTGAGCATTCCTTTGCGTTTGCCGGCCACGGACATGTCCTGGCACGGCGAACCGAAAACCATCACATCGATGCGGCCGAGTGCGGCGATATCCGCTTCGGTAATTTTGGTGATGTCGCCCAGGTTTGGGACGTTCGGATAGTGGTGCGCCAACACGCGCAGGGGGAAGTTTTCGATTTCGGCCACGCCTACGCATACCCAGCCGAGCGGCGCCCACGCCACAGTTGCCGCCTCGATGCCGCTAAACAGCGACAGATAGCGGATTGGAGTTGCCGGGAGCTCATCGCGCTTCATGGGCGCGCCTCCGCAGCCGGCCGGCGAACGACCACGACAGGCATTGCGCCCACCGTGCCGCGGAAGTGCGGCGTGGCCACTTGGCCAGGCTGTTCTGGTCCCGCGCCCATCAGCGCCGCGCGCGAGGCGTCTTTCAGCACGTAGCGAATGCCTATCAGGCGTACATTGCCCTGGATGAAGCGCGAGAAGATCATGCGCAGGCGGTGTTCCATGCCCGACTCTTCGATATCGAAGCCCGCGCGCTCGCAGATTTGGTAGAAGGTGCCGGGCCCGGCCAGCATCGCCTGCAGCAGCGCGTAAGAGCGGGAGCCTTGTTTCGGGAGCGTTATGCCGGAGCGGCGGCGTTTCGTCTTATTTACGCCGAAAGTCGGGCGCGCTCGATTGTCAACTTGGCTATTCACAAGGACACCTCACCTAGCACCGAGTCGCGCCATTTCACTTGCTGGATGGGGGTGCCGCTGGCATGCGCCTTGCCGGTATCCATCACGTAGGCATGCTCCCTGCCCTTCTCGGTTGGCACCCAGTGCCCGGCGATGTTCTCTTGCAAACCGGCCTGCACAAGCAACTGGTTGAAGGCCTTGGCGCTCTTGACGAAGCGGCTGCCCAGCTCCGTCGGTGTGTAGTAAATCTCCTGGCTGGGCGTGGCCAGGTGCGTGCGATCCATCAGTTGCAGCATGTTGACGCCGGTCAGCGCGGCCGTGCCCTGGTTCGCGCTGATAGCCGCAGCGTTCTTGTCGAGGCCGATCAGGCGCGCGATGCCGAAAATGGCGCGGAATTCCTTGGCGGGCGAGATTGCGCTGCGCGTCGGCGCGGCGGCCGGCGCCTGGCCGGTGGCCACGGCATCAAAGGTGCGGATGACTTCCAGGTGAAACTTGGCGCTGATCCACATGGCGTAAGCGTAGACCAGCTCCTTGCACGCATAGGTGCCACCGTTACGCCCCGGCTTTTTAACTACCGGAATTCCGGTATTTTCCAATTCGGCAATCAGCTCGGCGGCCTGGCGGTTTTCCAGCCAGTAACCAGGCACGTGACGGTCCTCGCCACCCGATGCTTTGTGCAGATCATTCAGGCAAAAGCGGCCATCTGAATCGGTGGTGATCACCGTTTCTGCGATGTTGATGCTTTTGTGTTGTACAATTTCGCCCATAAATTCTTTCCGGTATTTATTGCGTTTCAAGGAAGCCCACCTGCAAGTGGGCTTTTTTCATTTCCGGCCCAGCAGCTCGGCCAGCATTGCGCTGTAGTGCGCCCGCGCGCGGACGTGGCCAGGGTCCGGGTCGTGTGTCCGCACGTAATGCGGATTGGGCTCCACCTGGTCGTGCTGCTGCGCGCCCTGCTCGGCCTTCGCCGGCGTGCCTCCTTCCGGCTTCATGGTCGTCCAGGTCAAACCGCCACCTCTGGCGCGGCCGGTGTGGCGATGGCTTTCAATTCGCGGATCGCGATGTCGGTCGCTTCGTGCGCGCGGATCAGGATCGTGGCGCCGATGGGCAAGCGGCCATGGCGAATCTTGCTGATGACTGGCGGCGCGACTTCCAGCGTGAGCGCCAGGGCGGCGTCGTTTTTCAGGCCCAGCTTCTCCATGAGGGTGTCGAGCAGCTTGTTGTTGCCGGCCATGTTGTTGAGCGCCTGGCTCGGCGAATGGATGGGTTTTTGCGTCATGTCATGCTCCTGTTTGATGGTGGATAAATCGGCCACTAGGTGGCCGTGTGATGCTGTAGCTGTCGGGCGCCGAACCCGTTACGGCGGCCTGTGTCGATCTACCGCGCGGTCCAGGTCTTTGCCGGCCCGGTACTCCGCGCGCTTTGCCAATTCAAGGACCGCCTGGTCATTCGATTCTTTCGCGGCACGGGACCTGGCGCGCGCCTCAACCAGCGCCCTGGCGTAATGCACGATCTGATCCGTGGCGCTGGCAGTTATTTTTCCGTCATGCATTTCCCCTCCCTCTCTACTGTTTCTGGTCGCTCACTGCGCAGGCGAAAGCCCTTAAAAACGCGATGGTCGGGGCGCGCCGCCACGGGATGCTCGATTCGGCAGGCTGGTCACAAAATGCCTATGTCCTGGGTATTCCCGTGGCCGCCTCGTCGCTTTACCATTCACCGGCACTGGCATTGGAGGCGCAAGCGGATTCCAGGCGTTCATCAAACGGCGCGCCTGGGTGCCGCAGCGAATACCGATCTGGCTGCATTTCTGGCGGAATGCATCTTTCTCCGTGCTGCTGAGGATGACGGTCAAATCTGCGTCGCGCGCTGGTGGTTTTGTTGCTTGGTTCAAAGTGCTGCTCCTATGGTTCGGACTACGAGGAAAAGGTGATGCGGGTGCTGCGAAATATGGGCGGGAGATTCCAACGTGGTAACTTGTCAATTCCACTCAACAATTTACGAAGGAAGCTCCCATGGACAACTCGGTAAATATCAGCTTCGACGGCGAGGACTTGCGGTTTCGCACGACCTACAAACTGGACAACGCGGGCACAGCAGAGCTAAGCATCGTCTTGCAGAACGAAAATCTCACCCTACTGGAGATGCACGCTCAGACGTGCGAGTCTGCGGCGGACTCTCTATCCAGGCAGGCTGCTTCATTCCGACGACTGATAGCCAGTACCCAGGCTTCGCGCCAGGCGGCGGAGTAGCATCGCTGGGCGCTTCCTCGACGCGCGAAACCTGCACCAGTTTTGGGGTACCCCCTTCGATTCTGACGGCGGATGAGCGCGGGCCAGTGACGTTCACGATGTATTGCACCGAGCCAGGGCGCGGATACAACTTGACAGTCACCGCGTCTTCACCGGCAAACAACTCGAAGGTGGGCGCAAATGGATCGGCGGCGAAGCGCTTTTCGGCGGCGGCTGTGACGGCAGCAGCAAAGTCACTGAACGGCGCGAGTACATCGCTTGCAGAGGCGGTGCCGCGATCCGCATTGCTGGATTTCTTGGCGCCCGGCGCGGCAACATCGAGAGGTGCTTGCACTATCAACTCAGCGCCACGCTGGTGGCGACAGAGCGCGGTCAGCAGCGCAGTGTGCTTGCGCAGCTCAATCAGGATCAAAGGCTGATTTTCATCGGTCACCGGGGTGCCAATGAGAAACTTGGCGGAGGAGCCAATGATTGCGCCAGAGCTTCCGGCGCTCGTAAGCGGTCCGGCGTCGGGCAGTGCGTTGATGGCATTGACGGCGGCGTTGTGCAGTTCCAGTAACGCCGGGAGGTCGGTCGTTGCGCAGCGCGACATGGCAGCAGCAGTAAGTGCGCTCAGCGCGGCACGAATCGTTAGTTTTTTATTCATTTTTCACATTCTCAAAGGATTGACATGGGCATGCGAGACAGAATCGCTTTGCTACTTTGGCGGGATGTAGACGGCTATCAGCCGGAACTGGGTCGCCAGGGTGATCACCACAACGTCTCCTTGCTCACGCGCTGCCGGCAGGCGCGAAGCTGGCTTGCCCAGGGTTGGGCCGCCAACTGGAAATGGTGGATCACCACGATCATCGCCACTTGCGCCGTTGCCGCCGCGATCGTTCCGCTGTACCTGAACGTCGCCAAACCCCGTGAGCAGGTGGATGCGCGTGGCGGGGAACTGCTGCTTAAGTGTGTCGAGCAGCGCAAATGCATCATCCGAATCGAGCCGATCCCGCAGCGAGATGACAAGATCGTCGCCAGCCCGGACGGCAACGGGCGCGATGACCATCGGGCGCCGGAACAGTGAGGACAGCCAGCTCATGGAATTGCTCTCGCGTCGATGCTGACAGCAGCGCGGTCGGGCACGGTGTCGAGCATGCAGTTCGTCGTGGGCGGCTGGCGGCCGGCGTGGCCTGGTGCTGGGGCGGGATCGGTGGCCCGGTGGGCGGCACCCATAGGCGGCCTGGCGCGCAGAGATTCCCAGTTGAACGATGGGAGCAACTCCTCGCAGCGAACAATCCCCCCGGTGATGTCTTCGATCTTAGGGCAGTGTTTCGAGGGAACTGGCCGCAATCCCTTTATCCACTGATTGACGGCAGCGGGGGTAACGCCCAAGCGCCCCGCCAGGGCCGCCTGCCCACCGAGAATCGAGCACGCCCGCACAATTGAAACCTGAGATGAATTTTCCATCTCAATACAATAGCATTGCTACAGTTTTATCGCAAGCCTTGCTATTGTTTTTTTTCGATAGCATAGCTACATGAAGATTCTGACAATAGAAGAGGAAGCCGAAAGGCTCAAAGCGCGATTTGCTAAGGTGAACCGCGCTGAGTTTGCTCGTGAGCAGAACATAAAGGGCGGACAATCGATGATTTATCAAAATATCACCGGTAGGCGCCCAATAAGCCTCGATGCTGCACTCGCTTACGCGCGGGGCTTTGGCTGCACTCTTGATGACATAAGTCCCCGTCTTGCGGCGGAGGCGTTGCAGGCATCGCGTCAAACTGAGGCCGGTTCCAGCGGCGTCATACTGCGCGAGCCAATCCATGCGATAAGCACTGAGATAGCTATCCCACAATACGATACCGGCGGATCGATGGGTGCTGGCGTGCTGCTGCGCGATCAGCCTGGCGAGATTAACGGGTGGCGTGTCACACCGGACTGGCTTCAAAAAAATGTCCGCAGTCATACCGGTGTAAAAAATCTTGCCATCGTCACGGGTTTTGGCGACTCCATGCGGGGCATGTTCAATCCAGGCGATCCACTGTTAGTAGATCGGGGAATTAATACTTTTGATGGAGACGCAGTTTATTTCTTCAGGGTTGGCGATGAGGGCTTTATTAAACGACTCCAAAGAATACCCGGTGAGGGCATTATTGCATCATCCGAAAACAAAGCCTACCGCGATTGGACGATAAAGCCAGACATGGATTTTCAAATATTGGCGCGTGTTATTAAGGTTTGGCAAAGCGTTGACTTTTAATGAAATATTCGAATGTTTGGAGATTCAATCAAGCGCAACCCATTGAAGATATTAAGGCAACCGAGAGAATTTTTACTCAAGCTGAAAATTTCGCAGCCGATCAATGTCAGCGACTCGTTCAAATAATCAACGAATCAGCCCAAATAGCAAAAAAATCAAAAAATCTGAAAACTAGACGATCTAGGCTTGGCGTGGCGCAAGATCGCCTTGTTGAACTAAAAAACTTGGTAGCGCAGCATTCATTCATATCACTCACAAGCCTAGATAAATTCGAATCGGACCTAATGGCGTTGACGGAGGAAATAAGTCAAGAGGAGGATAATGCATACCCAAATTATGATTTGTATAAGAGCCTAACTTATCAGGTGCCAATGCGACTTAGTACGCCGGCCAGGCTCCTCCCTTTGCACGGCATCATTTTTAATGACCTCCCGAATTTTCCACCTACTATGGATGCTGGCGAAAATGAGGGGCGCTGGGTGCCGCAATCCTTTACTTTCCGAGAGATTGGCATCGACGTTAATTATGAGTCCGACAATTTAATTTCGTCGGACATTGGAAAAATACCTCTGGATGGCGGCGATTTTCTAAATTTCCTAATTGCTTTCCGCGCAATTCTTGAGGCTGACAATTCGATGGATTATCGCATTATGAAAATTCGTGAGATATTGATACTCCCCCAATGGCTTGACATAGCCGGTAGACTCGAACAAAGCGATGATGACATCATTGATCAGTTCTTTCCGCAATTCTTGGACACCATCCCAAAGCTGGGGCGTGCATCGATTGAACTCATGATGATGATGGGACTATCTACGGCTGCCGCAATCGATGAGGCTCCGGATCATATCCTCCTTGCGATCAAGGGCGTCGGCCCAGTCATCCTGCGCTCAATCCGCGCACGGTGCACCGAGATCAATGCAGATCGGCATCATGATCGAATCGATATGGTTGAGCGATGAGGAAATGTGAAAATTTGATAGATTTCCTATTGTCAATATTTTATATAATGCGGCCGTGCAACGGCGCAAATTTTCCGGTAAATTAAGGTCAAGAAATGAAATTTTCCCATATGGTCGCAGTGGCGACTTTTTCCATGTCTCTTGTGGCTTGCGTTACACATGTGCCGACTCCGAAGCCAAAGCTTATGTTGACCGACCCACAGGCCGCAGCATCTGAGACGAAAGTCTCCCACGACGAATTTAAAAAAATTACAACGTTTTTGGGCGCGAACGCTTCTGAGTACAATACTTTGCGATTGCGCGCGTGGAAACAAGACTCAGATAAATCCGTTAATTATCAGATATACCTCACGTCTTTCTATAATGCTCAGTGGCGCTTTTACAATGAGGCTTACGACTCTAAGGGGATGAAACTTGATTTCGTTTCTATTGATCGGAAGGTGTCATCCTGCTCCAGCAGCAGTGGCTGCTATTACGAGGAAACGGTTGGCATTAACGTAACCAGAAAATATTTGGAGGAAAATCAGGAAACCGGAATCCGTTACAAGATCAGTGGAAAGGCGGGCGAGGCCGTAGGATTCTTGCCTGCGGCCTACATTAAGGGCTTTCTGATTAGCATCGACAAATCCTAACTCCATCAGATCGGTTGCCTGGATGGCGCCACCAGCAAAATCCCCCCTCCCTCCGCAAAGGCAAGCCTTGGCGTCACATCGCCAGCGGCAGGTGTGCCGCTGATTCGGTTTGCAGGCATTGCGGCTGGGCTGGGCTGAGTGAGTCGCGGTGGTGCGGGCTGTGTGGCGCCACTTCATCGCAATCAATAGTTAGGAAAAAATGAGCACCATTACTGTTGACGAGGTGTTGCGAGTGATTGAATCCACTCCGACCATCACCATTCCAGAGGTTGCGGCAAGTCGTCCACCGACTGTCGCCGTGCTCGAAGAAATCATCGCAACTATTCGGACTGAACTGGGTCTGCAGTCACCCAATGTCGTTACATTGCATGCACTGATGGTCGAGATGCAGACGACGCAGGCACGACTGATGGAACAGGCTGCAAAAGAAATCCGGGAGACTGGTCAAACAACTCAATTAGGCAAAACGCCCGAGAAAATCGCTGAGACGGTGGCAAAAATTAGGCGCATGACTGGGGAAGTAGCGGCGGGCAGCCAGGCAATTGCCCTCAGACTTGCGCAGGGGATTGAGTCGCCTGCTGACACACTCCCTATCGATGTAGTTGACAACGAAGCCACGCCGGGCGATGATGAAAAAATGAGTGCTACCACCGACAAAGACTACATTGATGCCAAGCTTGCGGCTGCTACAGCCCAAATGATCGGCGACATCAAAACTGCGAACGCCATCGCGGACGGTCGGCTTGCGACCATTGAGGCCAGGACTGACGGCAGGATCGCCTCGATTGAGGAAAAAATGATTGCGAACTTTGCTCGCTTTGATGCCACTCTACACAAGAGCACAGCAGATACCGTGAAGTGGGTAGCCGGAACAGTTCTCGCGCTTGGCGTCATCGGAATTTCGCTGATGACATTCTTGCTCAACAATGTCGCGCCCAAAGGTCCGGCAGCTGCGCCAGCGCCAATTATAATCTACGCCCAGCCGACGCCGGCCGCGCCGACAACTCCCCAGGCGCCAACCGCCAAGCCGTAAGATCAGCCCGCCGCGCGCGGGCTTTTTTACGCCTGGCGTCGGACTATTCCAAGATGCTCGGTCCCGGGTCGCTAAGGCCGAGTTCCAGCTGGACGATTTTGGTCGGACGCCGCTTGCGGGAATCCATCCGCACGAAGTCAGATTCTGTTGCCGTGCGATCAATCAGCGGCCGGGAGGCTTGCAGCGCGACCTTGACGCCGCCCTTGGTCATCTTCGAGTAGCGCGTGCTGCCAGCCGCTTCGTTGTGGATGGTATGCCCGGCTGAAATCAGCCCCCTATTCTTCACAGCCAGGTCGTAGGCCGCAATGTGCAGCGGCCGGCGATCCTCAGCTGTGCTTGGCTCGCTATCCGGATCGACTTCGAACTGCTTGAAATAGTGATCTTCGAGCGCGACGAACATATCCCAAGCTTGATCGGTTTCGATCATCTTTGCATGCCGTGTCGCGCCGCGTTCAGTCCAGAGCATCAGTGATCTCGTTTTGGCGGAAATCTGCGACCCACTTAAAGTGGGTCGCAAATCTACCAGAGTCTTGCCTGACACTTTGAAGAAATGAATCCCTTCATCGAACCGCGCAGCGTTTCGGGAGTAATTCATCTGGACGTTCTTCACATCCGTCCCATAGAGCTTCGCCAACAACTCTGTGGTGATGACATTCTGACCCTTCCAGCGAATCTTCGGGAGTGCTGCCGCGCGCACCTTCAGTGCTTGCAGCGAGACATATCGACCGGCCGCGCTGGCCAGGAGCTCTTCTGATACGCGATCATTCATTGCAGGGCTCCGCAGTCGGCAGGTTTAAAGGTGTGAAGGTCGCAGATATCCAGTACGGCGTCATGACCGCCGATGCAGCGAACCATATCAGTGGCGAGCTCCATCCCCGTGGAAGTGAATGCCTTGGCCTTGCCGTAGGCAGCCAAGATCGCCGCATCCTTGAAGCCGCCGGCAATTGCCTTGCCCAGTAGGTCGGCGTAGATCTGCGCCGCGAAGGGTCGGCCATGCACGTCGAGTTCTCCGCGCTCAGCATCGCCACTGAGGAGCAGCACTGTAGCCATCGCGATCTCGATGCGGTCGCATTCAGGAATTGCGTAGCGGCATAGGTTTGCTGATGCCGACTTCAGCTCGGCGCTGCGCGGTGGCGCGCTCACGTCGAAGCCCCTGCATGCAGGTTATTAATCGGATTACTACCCCTTGCGCCGCAAAGGATCACAACGGATGTGACCCTTGCGGTAAGGGTGTCCGATTTCTGGACACCCTCTACGAAATTAAAATCACGCACAGACATTGCCTATCTCCTAACAGGTTAAAGTTGAGAAGCGGAAAATCAAGAGTATCACGGCCGCCAGCCCAGTTCCACCGCCGCCAGCCTGCGTGCTACACCTGGCCTTTGACACTTTTGGCGGCATTCCATATTGCCAATTTCGCTACAATGAGACGCGCCCTACTGCTTCCCGACTCCGGACGCGCCCATTAACTAAAAAAGGAAATTTCATGGCCATTGACCGCGTATTGCAAAATGAACTACTAACATACCTATCTGAGACGTACCCGAAGATGACGATCATGGGCGAATGGATCGGAAGGAACCCGAACGTCTCGCCAAATCTGCATTACCTGTATGAGCATGGATTAATTGATGGGTCCTACTCTCAGGAAATAGGCGGAACAAAAACTTTCTCCCAGGCCAAAATCACATCGGCAGGCTTGGATTTTCTTGCCGACGATGGTGGGCTGACCGCAATCCTGGGCGTGGTGACGGTCAAGCTTCACGATGACACGATCCGCGACTTGATTGCGGCGCGCATCCAGGGTTCGGATCTGCCGCCCGAAGAAAAGACTGGATTGTTGCATCAGCTTCGGGAGTTGCGCGGCGATTCCATAAAACACCTGACAATGAAACTATTGGATGCGGGCGCGGAGAATCTGCCGAAATTAATTCAGATAATTCAAACGTCCCTGTAGTCGCGCCCAGGATCGTCTCGTCAGCCCCTGCGCAGCGCACATACCGCGCGTAACCAATCGGATCTGCGGCACCTTGGCGGCCCAATGCGAGCCAGAACTCGATCAGATCGGTTTGCATCAGCAGATACGATTCGGTCGAGCCAGGGAATGCGCGGCTGGCCATCGCCACCAGCCCAGCCGGCCGCATTGCGGGCGTAAAATTCGCCGCATTGCCACCCCCGTCGGCCGGGGAATTTTTTTGCCCCAGCGGGGCCGAATTATTTTCCACTATGTTTTCCTTTGTAAAAGGTACTCAAAAATCATTATCTTGCTCTTGAAGTAAGCTTTTGATCTTGCTTTTCCAAGTTCTAAAGCCACCGTTTTGAAGCCTATGCCCTTGGAGACTCGGTTCCTGAGCAGCACTCTCCCAGTAGCCAAGCGATAAAGCCTGGCTCCGTGAGAACGCTGAATGCCCCTCTTCGACTTCGGACACTGCGCATAGGGGAGACTTTGACCGTTTCCGGCCCCCGACTCGACTCTCCCCACTATCACCCATCGTTGCCGCCAGTCGTCCTTCTTGCGGCCCTTCCACTACGCCCGTTTCGCGTTAATACCCTGGGTACTGCGTAGCGTTCGCCGACTCCATCTATCTGGACTCGCGCTACCCGGCGTGATTTTGTCCGGGCATCCGGTCGCTTTTGAGGCGACGAAAGAATTTTAACATAAACTGTAGCAATGCTATTGCACATAAACTGTAGCACTGCTATAGTTCATCCATCGAAAGCAAACACAGGAGTACACCATGTCCCGCACCCAAGCAATCGCGATGATCAAGGCCAACGCCGCCAAGGGCGACATCAAGGCATGCACGCGCATCCTGATCGAAAACCGCATCAGCCGCGCCGTGTACGACCAGGCTGTTGCCGATGGCCGCTCGCTGGGCGAGTTCGTTGCAAAACGTGATGCAGCCGGGAGCGCAGCATGAGCCCCGCAGAGCTCGCAGCACTCGAAGCGGTCCTCGTCGCCCACGGCGAAGTGATCCCGGCAATCGCAATCCCAGCGCGCGGCTAATCGCCATGAAGATCATCTCGAACATCAGCGCCGCGAAAACTACCAATGACGGCCATTGCGCCGGCCTGGTTGCCAGCATCGGCTGCCCTCGCCGCTTGGAAATTTGCAACTCGTTCGGTGCCAGCTTGCCGCGTGGTCGGTTGCAGTACCTGGAATGCGGCGCTGCCGCCGCGCTGCGCGCCGAAGCCTGCAGCAACTACACCGGCCCTTGGCGGATGGAAGCAGCATGAGCGCCCGCGACGCCCTGCCCGGCCTGTTCACCGCATCACCTGCGCGCGCAACACTGCGCAAGTACAACGTGTCGATCAAGTTTGAGGATGGGAATTTTGAAGCAACAGCCTGGGCGGGAAGCCCGAATCAGGCGCATGAACTGGCGCGAGTAGATGCGCGTATGGCGTCTTGCACCGGCACGTTTTATGGCCGCGAGCTGGGCTGGACTGCTGAGCTGGCAAAGGTTTAGCGGTCGCCCGCCGCCGCAGGCAAGGCGGGACAGGACTGGCAGCCCGATTAACTGCCCGATGGCACAGAGTGGCCCGCTCGCACTGCGTTAGGTGCCGACCGGCCGGCGTATCCGGCCAACCCCTCAACGAACGGAGCAGTCATGGAGCAGAGCATCGAGCAGCGCGTAAAGAAAATCGTCGCGGAGCAGTTGGGCGTCATCGAGTCGGATCTGACTCGCGAATCGCACTTCGTCAACGACTTGGGCGGCGACTCGCTGGACAAGGTTGAAATGGTGATGGTGATGGAAGACGAGTTCGAAATTCAAGCGTCCGACGACGACGCCGAAAAAATCGAAACTGTCGGCCAGGCTATCGAATACATCGAAAAGAGCACTCCGACGTAATGCACCACCCTGACCTGCGCCAGGCGAGCGCAGGAACCACACAGAGCGGCGGCGAATGAATGTAAAGCGCGCCGGACGATGGGGAGCGCCGGCGCCGGCGTCCATTGGCCGGGGAGGCATCGGGATCGTCATACCGATGGCCGCTCTGTGTGGTGAATGCGCAGGCTGATGCGCGAGCGATAGTTATCCCGGGCGCTTGTTCGAGCTGACGTATCTAGAACTGGAGCAAGCCGGAGACCAGCGCCGGCCGCCACACGCGCTTCCTGGCGTACGCAGGATTGAAAGCCCCGTAGTGGCTGTGGTGTCGGACAGTGCGGCCGACACCAGCAGGGTTCGATCCCCTGCCGGGGCGCCAATTAACCAGAGGAGCAGAACAATGAATTGCGACTGCGTCAAAAGAATCGAAACGAACCTGGCCAGCTCGCCATTCATCGTGGCCAAGGCCGGCAGCGACATCCAGGTCGAGTGCCAGGCCACCGGCTTCGCCATGACGGATGACATGGGCCTGCTCAGCACGATCAACATCCCGTTCCGCATCCGTGGCACGGGCAAGGGCTTTACCAGCGCCAAGGGCAAGGAAATGCCGTGCGTCGCCAGCCACTGCCCTTTCTGCGGCCGCACGACTGGCCGTTACGTGGTGGGCGAGGACGCCGGTATTGCGGCGGCATTCGCGCCTTCGGCCCGCCAGTAATTAAAACAACAACCAAAGGAGCAGGCCATGCGCCAAGTTCAAGTTTTCAAGTGGGAGCAGCAGACCATCGACGGCTGCCGTAAAAGCGTCAAGGTTCCGGACGGCATGGCAGCCTTTCACCAGTTCGGCAACCAGTATGAAGAATTCGATAACGGCGCGGGCAATTACACGACCGCGATCATTGAGCGCGCCGATGGCAGTGTGCAGCAGGTCAATGCTGACATGGTCAAGTTCATCGATCCACCTGTGTTGGCGGGGCCAGCGGAAAATATCGATCTACGCGACTACTTTGCAGCAAAGGCTATGCAAGCGTTGATCGCAAAGCATGGTGGGCACGTCGATGATCACACGGCTGAATCAGCAATCCCGTCCTTCTCAGAAGAAGCGCCGAATATTTTGGAGGTGGTTGAATATGCATATGGAGCAGCCGACGCCATGCTCGTAGAGCGCGCCAAATGATCGACGCCCGCAACGTCACCGCCGGCCGCCAGTCCCGCCTGGCCGTATCTGCCGCCCTCGCCTTCGCCCACCAGGATGCTGGCATGGAATCGGCGCTGAACAGCGGCTGCCTGGACGCGACCGACCAACTGCCGGCCGGCGCCTGTTGCAGCGAGGTGGCCACGCCGCGCCGCAACGGCATCCGCCTGCAACTGACATACCGCGAAGGGGCTGCATCGTGAGCTACGTCATAACCACCTGCACCGCCACCGGCGGCCAGCACACCTACGCCGGCACCGGCAGCCCTGACGCCACCCTCGCAGCGCTGCCGGAAGACGAGCCGATGAGCATCACCGTGCTGGTGTCGCCATGAGCCTCATAGAAACGCGCTGGAAGTGCGGCTCATGCGGTGATATTCACGAAGACGAGAGTGACGCACACGAGTGCTGCCAGCCCAGTGTCAGCGAGGTCTACATCTGCCCAGTATGCGGCGCATGGCACCGCGGAGAAGATGCAGCGCAGGAATGCTGCCCGAACGAAGGCGAGGACGGTGATGCAGAAGGTTGCAGCCCGACGGCAGCGGAACTGGAAGCGCAGGGCCAGATGCGTTTAATTCTCGATCAAGGAGCTCGCCCATGAGTCAACCTAACTACCGGGCGATCACGCGCCGCCAGCCCGCCAGCTGGTTCGACAAGGCGATGGCCATTATCGCTGTCGCAGCCTTCTTCGCTCTGCTGGCCTGGACCGAGATCAGCGACAACGCGGCAAACGCCCGTGACCGCGAGTTCATCGCCGAGCTGGCGCGGCAAGCGGCACAGCCGGACCGCTGGCCGCTGATCGAGCAGGCGCCGGCGAAATGAAATTGTTTATTCAGGTGCTGGGCAACTGGCATGCGGGCCAAGCAATCGTCTACGCCGTCCGCCTGGCGCTGTTGAAGGCAGAAATCATAAAACTCACAAGGAAAAAGTCATGAATGCAGTTACGCAAGAAAGCCGCACCGCCATACAGGCGACCCAATACGAACAAGGCGACCTGCCCGTCGTAGCTACCAGTAGCGCCTCGCTGATCCTGGACAGCGCAAGCATGGACAGCATGATGCGCTTGGCCGACATCATGGCCAAGGGCCGCGCCACCATCCCGGAACACTTGCGCGGCAATGCTGCCGACTGTGCGGCTGTGGTGATGCAGGCCATCCAGTGGCGCATGAACCCATTCGCGGTGGCGCAGAAAACGCACCTGGTCAACGGTACGCTCGGTTACGAGGCGCAGCTGGTCAATGCCGTGATCCAGTCGAGTGGCGTTACGCTGGACCGCTTCAAGTA
>NZ_LT607659.1:47392-80474 GCF_900095265.1 Janthinobacterium sp. UMAB-56
GGCAAGACGAAGGTCATCACCATGCCCGCCAAAGGCGACAAGAAGGAATACCAGTTCCGAGTGCCGGACTACGGCATGCAGGACGAGGACGGCCTGGGCGTACGCGTGTCGTGCACACTGAAGGGTGAAACCGAGCCGCGCGTGCTTGAGCTGCTGCTGGTGCAGGCCAGCGTACGCAATTCGCCGCTGTGGGCCACTGACCCTAAACAACAGCTGGCCTACCTCGCAGTGAAGCGCTGGACCCGCCTGTATGCGCCGGACGTGATCTTGGGCGTCTATACCCCCGACGAGCTGGAAGAAGTGAATCGCGAAATGCGCGACATCACACCAACTGGCGAGCAGGTCGCCAGTGCGCCGGCGGCGCCCGAAGCCTCGCCAGGCCTGATTCAAGAAGCCAAAGCAGCAGCCGCCCGGGGCGTCGCCGCCTATCAGGAGTTCTGGAGCAAAGCCGGCGCACCGAACCGTAAGGCGCTGGCCGCCTATCACGACGGCTGGAAGGCTGACGCCACGGCCGCCGACCGGGCGCGCACCGTCGACGCGGAGCCGGCCGCCGGCGCCGCCAAGCCACTGTCCGAGCACATGCAGGCGATCCTTGCCGATTTCAGCGCACTGGCCGACGAGGGTCTGGACATCTTCAACGAAAGCTGGGGCCGGCTGTCGCCAGCAACGCAAGATGGCCTCGCCGCCGAATATCCGAAGCTGAAGGCCCGCGCCGAGGCCGCCGGAGCAGCGCAATGATCGTCCTCAACTGCGAACAAGGCAGCGATTCATGGCATCAGGCGCGCGCCGGCGTGATCACCGCCAGCATGTTCGTCGTCGCACGCTCGCGCACCGGCGGCCTGGACGAGAAGCAACAGGTCTACGTCGACGCCATCCGGCAGGGCTACAGCGAAGGCTATGCCCGCGAAATCGCGGGCTACCGCGCTACGCCGAAGGCTGAATCCGTTCAGCGCGCCATCGAAGGGTTGCCGGTCGGTGACTTCTCGGAAGCGGCCAAGGCCTATGCCTTCCGCCTGGCCATTGAGCGAATCAGCGGCAAGCCATTGGATGAAAGCTTCGAGACGTACGCCATGCGGCGCGGCCACGAGTTGGAACCGGCGGCACGCCGCGAGCACGAGATCGCCAGCGGTCACATGGTGGAGCGCGCGGGCTTCGTGCTGACCGGCGACCGACTGTTCGGCGCCAGTGCCGACGGGCTGATCGGCCGCGAAGGCGGCAGTGAATACAAATGCCTGATCTCGCCGGAGCGCCTGCAACGCATCTACATCGAGAACGACGCCAGCGAGTTCATGGATCAGGTGCAGGGCTGCATGTGGATCACGGCGCGCAATTGGTGGGACTTCTGCCTGTACTGCCCTGCCCTGGAGATCATCGACAAGCATTTGTGGATGCGCACCTTCCAGCGCGATGACGCATACATCGATCAGATGGTCGAAGAACTGACCGAGTTTGAAAAATTGGTTTCCCATAACGAAAAACTATTACGGATGAAGGAAGCACCATGAACAACCAACCTAACGAAATCGCAGCAGTTGGCGCCACCACTGTCCAAGCAATCGCGGCTGCTGCCGGCAGCCAGCTGATCACCCTGGACCCGGTCGCGTACGTCGCCGAGGTTTTCAGGCCATATAACGACATGTTCGCCATCTTGAAGGCTGAGGCCGACACGATCACCCCGGACGCCAGCACGCCGGCAGGCATGGAAATCTGTATCAAGTACCGTGCCGCGTTCCGCGACGATGTGCGAGTGGCCGGCGAGAAGGCGCGCGTCGAGCGCAAGGCTCCCATCCTGACCATCGGCAAGTTGCTGGACTCGAAGTACGCCGATTTGAAAAACGCAGTCATTCCTTACGAAGCCAAGTTCGACGCGGCCATCAAAGCCGAGGAGAAGCGCAAGGATGACCTGAAAAAAGCCGAGGCCGAGCGCGAGGAGAAGGTACGCCAGCGCATCGTCAATATTCGCGAACTGCCGCTGGCGACCGTCGGCAAGTCGGCCGCTGTGATCGCCGAGATGATCGCAGCGCTGGAAGCTGATCTGCCTGACGAATCGTTCGGTAAGCTCCAAGATGCGGCCGTGACGGCGCGCGCGGATGTGCTGGTGAAGTTGGCCGGCTTGCGCGCTGCTGCGGTAGCAAGTGAAGAAGAGGCTGCCCGCATCGCCGCCGAGCGCGCCGAGCTGGCCCAGCTGCGCGAAGCGGCTGCCGAACGTCAGCGTCTGGCGCTGGAACAGGCCGATCGCGTCGCCGCGGCGCAGAAGGCTGAGGCGGATCGACTGGCTGCGCTGGCCGCCGAACAGGAAGCTGCCGCCCTGCGCGAACGCGAAGCCGCCGCAGCTCAGCTTAAGGCGGAAGCCGATGCCCAGGCCGAGAAGAACCGTCTTGCCCAAGCAGAGATTGACCGCCAACTGGCCGAACTGGCCGCAGCGCGCCAGGCCGATGCTAACCGTGTCGCCGCCGAGCAGGCCCGGGTTGCCGCAGAAGCGCAGGCCGCTGCAGACCGCCATGCAGCCGCCGACCAGGCTGAGTGCGACCGCGCTGCAGCTGAACAACAAGCTGCCGCCCTGGCCGAACAAGGCCGCTTGACTGATCTGGCGGATATGGCTGCGGCCGCGACTCCTACCGCATGCCAGCCAGTGCGCATCGAAGTGCGCGAGACGGCGCCGGCCGGCCCGCCGACGCTTCGTCTGGGCCAGATCAGCGACCGCCTCGGTTTTGCCGTTACCGCCGTCTTTTTGGAGACGCTGGGCTTCGCGCCGGCCGCCACCGACAAGGCCGCAAAGCTCTACCACGAAGCCGACTTCCCCGGCATGTGCAGCGCCCTGCGCCGCCACATCGCCGACGTGCAAGCCGCGCACGCCGTTTAAACCATAGCCAACCACCAGGAGATCACCATGAGCGCCACCCCTAAAATTGTCATGCACCAGGTCGAATCTAGCCAGTTTGCAGCCATCGGCCATGCGCCTGAGCTGGGCCTGCTGGCCATCCAGTTCCACCCGAAGAAATCGACCGGCCAGAGCGACATCTACCACTACCAGAATTTCAGCGCCGATCTGTTCGCCGAATTCCTGGGCGCCGCGTCACATGGCTCGTTTTTCATCCAGCGCATCAAGAAATGCGCTGACCAGTTCCCATATTCGAAGGTCAACCAGGCCGCGTTCAACCACACAGCGCCGCAGCCGACCGTCAAACCGGCCAGCCTGGCGGAAGCCGCGCCGGTCAAGCTGAGCAAAGAACTGCTGGCCGGCCTGCTGACGGGCCGCGAATACGGCAAAGAAATAGCGAAAGAAGAAGAAATGCAGGCCAAGGCGGCCGGCCTGATCGTGATCTTCGGCGCCAGCGACGACCTGATGGAGTTCCGTGGACTCGTGGACGACGAGCGCGGCGCGCCGACCATCGCACTGCTCGACGCCAAGGGTTTGCTGCCGTTCCGCGAGGATATCCAGCACGACGACGATGCACTCAAGGATTATTTCGCCCGGGCGCCGCAGGTGCGCGCCGTGGATGCCCTGTGGGGCAATGAAGACGGCTACAGCTGGACCTACCGCACCGACGTGCCGCACGCCACCTTCGAAATCGTGGAAGACGGCGAGCCGTATTGCCGCGGCATTGTTATCGACGTAGCCGACCTGGGCGGTGCAGCATGACCACGCGCGCCGAACGCCAGGCACAGGCGACCGCCAAGCTCCAGGCGGCATGCGACAAGTTCAACGCTGCGCACCAGGTCGGCGCCGCCGTCAGCGTTGAGCTGGACAGCGGCGAGGTCCGCGAGACGGTTACCACCAGCGAGGCGCAGGTGCTCAGCGGCCACACCGCCGTTATCTGGCTGGATGGCATCAGCGGCTGCTACGACCTGGACCGCGTGACGGCTTCGAAAGTGGAAAAAGCATGACGGCGCGCGGCACTGCGGGAGCAACGCCTTGACAGAAATCGTGCTCATGAAAACGGCAAACGTCCTCGTCCCGCACGACGAGGCGGCGGCCGAGTTCATCCAGAAGATGAAAGTTGGCGCGCTGATGCACGCCGACTTCAAGAAGGTACGGAATTACAAGTTTCACAAGAAGTACTTCGCCCTGGTGTCCTTCGCCTTCGACCAGTGGGAGCCGCGCGGCGGCCTGACGTATCAAGGCCAGCCAGTGGCGAAGAACAAAGAGCGGTTCCGCAAAGACGTCGCGATCCTGGCCGGCTTCTTCGAATCGACGGTCAACCTCAAGGGCGAGGTGCGGCTGGAGGCAAAAAGTGTTTCTTTTGCACAGATGGACGAGATCGAGTTTGAGGCGCTGTATAGCGAGACGATCAACGTCATCTTGCAGCGCGTTTTGACCAAATACACACGCGACGACCTGGATGCGGTCGTTGAGCAACTGCTGCGGTTCGACCGCTGAAGGATTGAAAATGCAAGGTAACTCGATTGTATCTGTCGCTCCACCCTTGTTGCGACCCTGTTCAAAGTGCAGGCTAAATAAAAGCCTTCGCGAATTCTATAAAAAGTCGAGATCATCAGACGCCGTCATGGCGCAATGCAAAGAATGCACGAAGGCAGCGTCGATCAAAAATAGGCTGAAGAATTTGGATTCGGCACGGGCATACGACCGGCAGCGAAATGCCTTGCCGCACAGAGTCGCCGCGCTGAATGAAATCGACCGAAAGCGTCGCGGCGAGCCAAGTCGCATCGCTACAAACAAGGCCAGTCGATTAAAGGAGCAGGCGGCTCACCCTGAAAAATTTCGCGCCCGGGATGCTGTGAATAACGCGGTAAAGGAAGGGCGACTGGTCCCGTGGCCAAAATGTGCGATGCCTGACTGCGAATGTAAAGCTCAGGCGCACCATCCAGATTACAGCGCGCCGCTCGATGTCGTTTGGCTCTGCGCCCCACATCACCGAGAGGCTCACAAAATGGGCAAAAAACTGAATCGCAAACCATTACAAGCAAAGGAATGAGAAATGTTTTTTCGCAACCTCCAGATTTACCGCCTGCCCGCACCGCGGGCCTACACGCCAGAACAGCTGGAAGAGGCCCTGTCCCAGAACAAATTTACGCCGGCCACCAGCATGGACCTGATGCGCCAGGGTTGGGATACGCCACGCCCTAACGGCGGCCTAGTGCATGTAGTCAACAATCAGATGCTGATCTTGCTGGGCGCGGAAAAGAAACTATTACCGTCGTCGGTCATCAACCAGGTGACCAAGGACAGGGCTGCCGAACTCGAAGAGGTACAGGGCTTCGCACCAGGCAAGAAAGCGATGAAGGAGTTGAAGCAGCGCGTGGCTGATGAGTTACTGCCGCAGGCTTTCAGCATCCGATCGAACACATTCACGTGGATCGACCCGGTAAATGGGTGGCTGGTGATCGACGCAGCCAGCCCGGCCAAAGCTGACGAGGCGATCAAGCTGCTGCTGAAATCCGTCGATAAGCTGCCGCTGGAAAGCCTGCGCGTCATGCGCTCGCCAGTCGGGGCGATGACGGAATGGCTGCAAGCGGACGAATCCCCGGCAGGCTTCACGGTCGACCAGGACGCGATCATGCGCGCCACCGGCGAGAGCAAGGCCCAGGTGGCGTACAAGCGCCACACGTTGGAAGCGGACGATATCCGCCGCCACATCGCCGCCGGCAAGCAGTGCACGCGCCTGGCCATGACCTGGAACGACAAGATCAGCTTCGTGCTGGACGAGTCCCTGGCCATCAAGTCAGTAAAGCCGCTGGAGATTATCAAGGAAAGCGCCACGCGCAACGACGACGAGCGCTTCGACAGCGACTTCGCGCTGATGTCGGGCGAACTGGCCAAGATGCTGGCCGACCTGGTCGAGGCTCTGGGCGGTGAAGTGGACGCCGTGGCGCCAGCGGCTCGCCCAGCCGTTGACGCCGGGCCAGCCAAAGGCCACGAGCCCGTGCGCGAGCAGCGCCCGGTGCTGCAGCTGAATGGCGAAGCGACAGGCGCCGTGCTGCCCGGCGACGGCAGTGCGAGCGATCCGCTGTACGCCCAGGCCGTCGAGGTCGTACGCACCCAGCAGCGAGCGTCGATATCGCTGGTGCAGCGCCACCTGCGGATCGGCTACAACCAGGCGGCCCGGCTGATGGAGGCGATGGAAGCAGCTGGCGTGGTGAGCTGTATGGCATCGAACGGCAATCGCACGGTGCTTACTACTCCGGGGGCGACAGCATGATCAGCCGCCTCTACACCGTCAGCGCCACACTGACGGCCGTCATCATGGCCACCAGCGAGCACGAAGCCGAAATCCGCTTTAAGTCGGACTTTGGCGAGATCAAAGACCAGCCCATCGACGCGGTGGCCGATGGGGAAATTCGGGCCGAGGCTGACCTCCCGGGCGACTGGACCGTTGACTGCCTGCCGTATTGCCCACGCGACAACGCGCTGACCATAGGTGAATTCCTGGACGTGCTGCCACCGCTGGTGGTGCGCGATACGAAAACCGTCGATATGTTTGAGGCCACGCCGGCCGCTGGAGAAAAAGCATGAAAGAGCGCCCTATCCTCATGAACGCCGCCATGGTGCGCGCCGTGCTCGACGGCAGCAAGACGCAGACGCGGCGCGTGGTGAAGTTTAAGACGCATTCAAGCGGCGCCTATTACCAGCCAATCCCAGTGGTGAAAGTTGATGAAGTCAGCTACGAGATGAGCTGCCCTCATGGGAATCCCGGCGACCGCCTATGGGTGCGCGAGACGTTTGGCTATGTGTCACCCGACGAGCACCAGCGTCCGCACAGCGAATGCAAGATCGAGTACCGCGCCGATCTGGAGCTAGGCTGCACGGATCGACCTGGCAATTGGCCAGTGGAAGAGTGTGTCGGCGACCCTGAGCGCCCACGCTGGCGCCCCAGTATTCACATGCCGCGCGCAGCCAGTCGCATCCTGCTGGAGATCGTGTCGGTGAACTTCGAGCAACTACAGGATATCAGCGAAGACGATTGCTGGGCTGAGGGTATTGATGCCGTCGATGGCTTGCTGGACGACATGACAATCTTCGAAATGGCGAAGCGGATGGATCGCTGCTTTGAGGACGCTGCGCCGACGTTCGGCGCGCTGTGGGAATCCATCAACGGCGCCGGCAGCTGGGCAGTCAACCCGTTAGTGTGGGTGATCGAGTTCAAGCGGGTAGCCCCATGACCGACTTGAACGAGCTGAGCAAAAGCGCACTGTCGGCCGCGATGCGTGGCGGCACTGTCGGCTGGGGCAAGATCGGTTCTGCCGACGATCACGTCCGCTACAGCGAGAAAAAGCCGAAGCGCCCCGGCCGCCGGCGCGCCTGCTACTGCGGTTGCAAGGGCCTGGCCACCCATAGCGGGATGGCAAACGGCCTGGCGCTGACCAGTGCATGCGAGCTGGGCATCGCTCGATGGGTCCGCACTGGCAACGTCCGGGCTACGCGATGAGCAGCGGAACCCGAAACCGATCCGCCGCGCGCGTGGCGGCGGCCCTGATCCTGATTTACGTGGCGGCGACCCTGGCGGGCGTCCTGGCCGCGACAACCTGAAAGGTGAATATGGAAAAGAACATTGAAGCGACACCGGCAACCTGGAGCGCACCATGAACATGAGCGAGCACGACGTGGTGGCCAGGATGGTTGCCGCAATCGAGCGTGCGCACCAGCCCCTGACTTGGGTGAAGCTGGAGCGTTACGTCGAAATATCAGGCGATTCCGTCGATTCCGTGCAGGCCCGCCGCAAGGCCGGCAAGTGGCTCGACGGCAATCAATGCAAAATTGTGGATGGCCGGCTGTGGATCAACCTGCCGGCAGTAGAGGAATGGGTAGCAAAATGGGAACAAACAAGTCCAGCCCGCCAGGCGTCGAACTCCGGTCCGGCGTCCAAAGCGAATCGATCCGCATAAAATTTATGTACCGGGGAACTGAGTGCAGGGAAACGCTGAAGCTTGCGCACAGCAAGGCAAACATCAAATACGCCGAGCGCCTGCGCGGCGAGATACTGAACGCAATTGCGCTGGGCAATTTCAGCTATGCCAAGTACTTCCCCGAATCGACGCAACTGAAGAAGTTCGGCTTGCAACCTCGGGGCAAGGGTGTAACCGTTGGCGACCTGCTTAAACAGCAATTCGAAATCTATGAGCGCATCCTCGCGCCCAGCACCTTGAAAAGCTATAAGCGAGTGCGCGACAAAATTCTGTTGGGGCAATGGGGTGACACCCTGCTCACCGACCTTACGCCGGCCGCGCTGCGCACCTGGATTGTCGATCTATCACTGAAAGCCACCTCGGTCCGGCAAATCCTGATCCCCCTGCGTGGCGCGCTGGAGCTTGCGATAAACGACGACCTGATCGATAGCAATCCGCTGGACCGGGTGAAATTGCAAAAAACATTAGACCGCGACGCGTACAAGGCGGAATATGAGGTGGATCCGTTTTCCGCGCAGGAGATTGCGGCCATCCTCGGTGCTGCGCAGGGCCAGGCCAGGAACGTCTTCCAGTTTGCCTTCTACACGGGCATGCGCCCGAGCGAGTACATTGCGCTACGCTGGGAATCGATCGACTGGGCCGGGTTCAAGGCGAAGGTGGAGCGCTCGCGCGTTATGGGTGAGTCGCGTGAGGAACTGAAGACGCGCGCCGGCCGCCGCCTGGTTGACCTGCGGCGCGGTGCCGTCGAGGCGCTGGTTGCACAAAAACAACATAGCTTCCTTGCTGGCGGCCTGGTGTTCCTTGATCCGGCCACCGGCCAGGGCTGGGACAACACGCAGCGCCTGAGCCTCTTCTGGGCGGCAATGATTAAGAAGGCACGGGTCCGCTACCGGAATCCGTACCAGACAAGGCACACCTTCGCGTCGACGCTACTCTCGACGGGAGCCAACGCGATGTACGTGGCAAAGCAAATGGGGCATACCGATACGACCATGATCACCAGGACATATGGCCGATGGGTGGAGCAGGAAGGTGGCGTGTTGCCTGATCAGTATTGCAAAATGACAGATGGGATTAAGGCTGAGACTGCTTAGTATTTTCGCCCACGTTTCGCCCATGGAAAAGGAGAAATGGCTAGAACCCGCATGTATGCTTGCTTGTGGTGCCTAAAAGCAAGTTATACAGAAAAAAGCACCCTCCGTCCTTGCAGCATAGAAAAGATATTTGAAAAAAGCAAAAATTGGCACCCGCCGGGCAGCGCCCACGCAGCTGCCCTTCCCTCAGCTTTTGGCAGGCTTGCTGCCGGCGCGGCGCCGGCGCGCTTCTTTCGGGTCCGCCTGCAAGGGGCGATACACTTCCACCCTGTCATGCTCGCGCAAGATCGTCTCCAGTGGCTTTTTCTTGCCATAGATGCCGACCATATTGATGGCCAGGTCAATGCCCGGGATTTCCTGCAGCAAGCCGCTCAGCGTCAGCGCCTGCCCGATGGTGGTACCCGCAGGCACCGTCAGTGCACGCAGAAAGCTGCTGTCGGGCAAGGCATGACAGACTTGCACATGTATGCTGGCCTCAGCCATACACCGTCTCCGCGCGTTTGCAGAAGGAATCGACCATGCTGTTGGCGATCATGCCGAAGACGGGGCCGATGATCTGCTCGAGCACACGGCTGGAAAATTCGTAATGCAGGTCCAGTTCGATCTTGCACGCATCTTCGCGCAGGGCCTTGAAGGTCCACACGCCGTCGAGGGTCTTGAAAGGGCCGTCCACCAGCTTCATCTTGATGGAAGACGGCGGCACGTTCTCGTTGGACGTGGTGAAGCTTTGGCGCACGCCGTGGTAATGTATGCCCACGCTGGCGACAACGGTGTTCTCGTCCCGCTCGCGAATCTCGACCGCACCACACCAGGGCAGAAATTTGGGATAATCCTCCACCGCCGCCACCAGCGCGAACATTTGTTCGGCGCTATAGCCGAGAAAAACTGATTTATGTACTACTGCCATTGAAGAACCATTTGCTATGATGTTGGATATAGTGATTTTATCGCGCTTGCGCGAGACAGTAGTTTAACCGACCCGCGCACATTTACCATCTCATGACCATAGCAGACAACAGAAAAGCCTTCCACGACTACTTTATCGAGGATCGCTACGAAGCCGGCATTGTGCTGGAAGGCTGGGAAGTCAAAGCCATCCGCGACGCCCGCGTACAAATCAAGGAAGCCTACGTCGTCGTCCGCGGCGATGAACTCTTCCTGTTCGGCGCGCATATCAGCGCCCTGCCGACCGCCTCCACCCATATTCATCCGGAAGCCGTACGCACGCGCAAGCTGCTGCTGCACCGCACGGAAATGGATAAACTGATCGGCAAGGTGGAACGTTCCGGCTATACGCTGGTGCCGCTCAACCTCCACTACAAAGGCGGCCGTGTGAAATGCGAAATCGGCCTGGCCAAGGGCAAGAAACAGCACGACAAGCGGGCAGCGGAACGCGACCGCGACGGCGCGCGCGAAGTGCAGGCGGCCATGAAGTCGCACCGCCGCTGATACGGCACGACGCGCAGCGTGCTGCACCGATACCATCAAGCCCGGCTATATGCCGGGTTTTATTTTGCCGGCACCTGCGGCAAGCAGAAAAGCACAGTGCGATGCAATGAAAACAGGAAAAGCAAGCGATACGACGGGAATAAGACTGGTATTAGCGAAAACGCCATGGAGATAAACGAATGAATCAGCTTTGCCTGCCTGGCCAAAGACGATAAATCAGGAAAGTTCCGGATGCTTGCATGCTGCCTTGTACTACACCTGTCACTTCACAGGACAAGCATCCGAATGAACGGTTTTTTTAAACCTTCAGCAGATCACGCGACTTGCCCGAATCGGTCCACTCTTTGACCCATTTCGGTTGACGGCCACGGCCGGTCCATTGTTGCGTCGCATCATCCGGATTGCGATAGCGAACTGCAACCGTGCCGGTTTTAGCGCGGATACCCGTACCAACCAGATCTTTTACCGAAACGCCCACGCTCTGGGCAATTGCCAGGATTTGCTCGCGCGCTTTGGACAGATCGTCCTGTTCGCGTTTTTTCATTTGCTTCTTGATGTCGTCCTGCAAGGTGCGCAGTTCGGACAGGGATAAGCTGGACAGATCCATGATATTTCCTTGTGTAGGTTGAAAAATATAACTGAACAGTTAAATTCTATCCAATTGTAACGCGACTGAGGTGATTTTTCTTGAGATTTGATTGTTTTTTACAATTCTTCTACCCAAAACCGTACTTCCCTGGCTTTCAAGCGGTACAGGCCTTCAATCAAGGAGGCGGAGGACATCGCACATGGACCAGCGTGCCACCATCCCTGTCTCGTGCGGCGGTGATTGAATTGAGCGCCATAGGCTGCATTAATTTTGCAGCACTTTTTGTCTCATTGCAATTTATAGTAATTATAAATTGCAATTAAAAACAGGCCGGAGTCCGATACTATCGCCTGTCATGCATCACTCGCAAACACCACCCCTTGTCCTGCGCGGCGAATATCAGGCCAATCAAAGAAATAAGCGCCGCATGACTGCACATCATTCCGAAAGTGTGCATAGCATAGCATGAAGAAAATATTTTCAACGTTATTCATTCATCCGCCGATATCCCTTCCTTGCCGTCAGGAGATAATCAGGGCGACGCAAATGCAAACTGCCCGCTATGCAGCGGGCAGTATTCACGACAAACTTGCTATGGGCTTGCTATTCACCAAGCCAGACGCGCTATCAGGGAATGGCCACGCCACCTTTCGGCTTCTGCGTTTTCACCACCTGCATCGCAGTGGCGATCAAACCGCTCATATCGCCCAGATTGGCCGGCACGATAATCGAGTTATTCGCTTTCGCCAATTGCGCGAATGCGCCCACATACTGCTCGGCTACTTTCAGGTTGACAGCATCCTCGCCACCCGGTTCGCGGATGGCGGCGCCCACCTGGCGCAGCGCTTCTGCACTCGCTTGCGCCAGTGCGACGATGGCCGTGGCCTGGCCTTCGGCGCGGTTGATCGATGCCTGCTTTTCGCCTTCCGAGCGGGCAATGTTCGCTTCACGCTCACCGCTGGCAATATTGATCTGCTCTTGCTTGCGCCCTTCCGAGGCGGCAATCAGGGCACGCTTTTCACGCTCAGCCGTAATCTGTGCCTGCATGGCATGCAGAATTTCCTTGGGCGGCGTCAAATCCTTGATTTCATAACGCAATACCTTGACACCCCAATTTGCCGCCGATTCATCAATGGCATTCACGATGGCCGTATTAATATGGTCACGTTCTTCAAATGTCTTGTCGAGTTCCATCTTCCCGATCACCGAACGCAGGGTCGTTTGTGCCAGTTGCGTAATGGCGGCAATATAATTCGACGAGCCGTACGAAGCACGCATGGCGTCGGTAATCTGGAAATACAGAATGCCATCGACCTGCAATTGCGTATTGTCACGCGTAATACATACCTGTGGCGGCACGTCGAGTGGAATTTCCTTGAGCACGTGCTTGTACGCGATGCGGTCAACGAAAGGCACGACAATATTCAGTCCAGGCCCCAATACCGCGTGGAACTTGCCCAGGCGCTCCACCACCCAGGCATGCTGCTGCGGCACCACATTGACCGTCTTGAAGACAAATACCAATGCCAGCAATAACAATATCAGCGACATGTTTCCGATGCTTACTTCCATAATCTATTCTCCAGGTTATCCAACAATCAAACGGCTGCCACGCACGGCACGTATGGTGTAATGTCCGGCTTGCGTATCGCTGCCGGGAATCAGCTCCACATCCCACAGTGCGCCGCGATACATGACGCGCGCCGCGCCATCGACCCAATGCGTGACCGCCACGCTTTGGCCGATATCCAGGTTCACATTCGGATCCTGGGCCACGTCGCGCCGTGCCGCCTTGCCAAAACGGCTGCGCCGCAATAACAGCGTGGCGACCACGCCGACAATGGCAGCCGTCAGGGCTTGCCAGCCGCCATTGCCGCCCGCCAGCGCCACCAATCCTCCGGCACTGATGCCAATGGCAATCATCAGCAAATAAAACGTGCCAGTAAACAATTCCAGTATCAATACCGCGCCTGCGGCCACAAACCAGCCTGCCCATTCAGCCATGATGCCTCCATCCTTGTGAATCCGAAAATAAAAAACCCCGCAGCCTATATAAGCGGCGGGGTTTAATGCACAGTACTGCCTGATATTTTTCTTGCCAAACACCTATATACAAGCAGTCTAACGCAATTCCTGATGGCGTCAATAGCCGCGGGCGAATAATGGCCGGCGAAAAGGGACTATTCCTCCAGCAGGCTGCGCAACATCCATGCCGTTTTCTCGTGCAAATCGAGGCGCTGCGTGATCAGGTCGGCCGTGGGCTGGTCATTGGCTTTTTCCAGCAGCGGGAACAAGCGGCGCGCCGTGCGAGCGGTCGCCTCTTGCGCCGACACCAGGTGGCTGACCATGTCCAGGGCTGGTGGCACGCCGTCAATTTCCTTGATCGAAGCGAGCTTGACGAATTCCTTGTAGGTGCCCGGCGCCGGATAACCGAGGGCGCGAATGCGCTCGGCGATCAGGTCCAGCGCGGCCCACTGCTCCGTGTATTGCGTCATGAACATCAGGTGCAGGGTGTTGAACATCGGCCCCTTGACGTTCCAGTGGAAATTGTGGGTCATCAAGTACAAGGTATAGCTGTCGGCCAGCAGGCCGGACAGGCCTTCCGCAATTTTCGCGCGGTCCGCCTCGGAAATGCCGATATCGATCTTTGCCACTTTGCTCGGTTTCTTGCTTGCCATGAGAACTCCCGTTTCAATGTATTGGTGGAATCATTTTAGCTGATCTGACGCAAGCCCATCGAATACTGTCGTGCGCCGCGTGGCAGGCGTAAAAAAACCCGCTGCCAGGTGAGCGGCAGCGGGTTTTCAGAGGGCAAGAAAAATGCTTACGCTTTCAGCGCAGCAAGCTTTTGCCAGGTATCGATCACCGAGTCGGGATTCAGAGACATCGATTCGATGCCCTGCTCCATCAGCCAGACGGCGAAGTCAGGGTGATCCGAAGGACCCTGGCCGCAGATGCCGATGTACTTGCTGCGCGCCAGGCAAGCCTTGATGGCCAGCGACAGCAGGGCTTTCACGGCGGGATCGCGCTCGTCGAAGTCGGCCGCCAGCAATTCCATGCCGGAATCGCGGTCCAGGCCCAGGGTCAGCTGGGTCAGGTCGTTCGAACCGATCGAGAAGCCGTCGAAATGGTCGAGGAACTGGTCGGCCAGGATGGCGTTCGACGGCACTTCGCACATCATGATGACGCGCAAATCGTTCTCGCCGCGCTTCAAGCCATTTTTCGCCAGCAGGTCGATGACTTTCTCGGCCTGGCCCAGGGTACGCACGAATGGCACCATGATTTCAACGTTTGTCAGGCCCATGTCATTGCGCACGCGCTTCATGGCTTCGCATTCCATGTTGAACGCTTCGGAGAAGTCGGCCGACAGGTAGCGCGCGGCGCCGCGGAAGCCCAGCATCGGGTTTTCCTCGTCCGGCTCGTAGCGCGAACCGCCGATCAGCTTCTTGTACTCGTTCGACTTGAAGTCGGACAGGCGCACGATGACTTTTTTCGGCCAGAAAGCGGCGGCGATGGTGGCGATGCCTTCGGCCAGCTTGTCGATGTAAAACGCTTTCGGCGAAGCGTGGCCACGCGCCACCGATTCCACGGCCTTTTTCAGGTCGGCGTCGATGTTCGGGTATTCCAGGATCGCGCGCGGGTGCACACCGATATTGTTATTGATGATGAATTCCAGGCGCGCCAGGCCCACACCGGCGTTCGGCACGGATTGGAAGTCGAACGCCAGCTGCGGATTGCCCACGTTGAGCATGATCTTGGTGTCGAGCTGAGGCAATTCGCCGCGCGACACTTCCGACACTTCCGTTTCCAGCAAGCCATCGTAGATCTTGCCTTCGTCGCCTTCGGAACAGACGACGGTGACAAAAGTGCCGTCTTTCAGCACGTCGGTGGCATTGCCGCAGCCGACGACGGCAGGCACGCCCAGTTCACGCGCAATAATTGCAGCGTGGCAAGTACGACCGCCACGGTTGGTGACGATGGCCGAGGCGCGCTTCATGACCGGCTCCCAGTTCGGGTCCGTCATGTCGGCAACGAGCACGTCGCCTGGCTGCACTCTTTCCATGTCGGCCGGGTCATGTATCACGCGCACAGGGCCGGCGCCGATCTTCTGGCCGATGGCGCGGCCGGACGTCAGCACGGTACCCGTGCTTTTCAGCTTGAAGCGCTCTTGCACGTCGGTCGCCTTTTGCTGCGACTTGACGGTTTCAGGACGCGCCTGCAGGATGTACAGCTTGCCGTCGCGGCCATCCTTGCCCCACTCGATGTCCATAGGACGGCCGTAGTGGTTCTCGATGATGACGGCGTACTTTGCCAGTTCCACCACTTCGCTGTCGTTCAGCGAGTAACGGTTGCGCATTTCGACAGGCACGTCGACGGTTTTCACGGAACGGCCGGCTTTCGCTTCGTTCGTGAATTCCATCTTCAGCAGCTTCGAGCCGATATTGCGGCGGATCACAGGCGACTTGCCTTTTTCCAGCATCGGCTTGTGCACATAGAATTCGTCAGGGTTGACGGCGCCCTGGACCACGGTCTCGCCCAGACCATAGCTGGAGGTGACGAAGACCACGTCCTTGAAGCCCGATTCCGTGTCGATGGTGAACATCACGCCAGCGGCGCCCAGGTCGGAGCGCACCATGCGCTGCACGCCAGCCGACAAGGCCACTTCAGCGTGCGTAAAACCCTTGTGCACGCGGTACGAGATGGCGCGGTCGTTGTACAGCGAGGCGAACACCTGTTTCATGGCGTCGAGCACGTTGTCGATGCCGACCACGTTCAGGAAGGTTTCTTGCTGACCAGCAAAAGACGCGTCCGGCAAGTCTTCCGCCGTGGCCGAGGAACGCACGGCGAACGACATTTCGGTATCGGAATCAGCCACCAGTTTGGCGTAGAACTGGTCGATTTCAGCGGCCAGGCGAGGCTGGAATGGCGTTTCCACGATCCATTGACGGATCTCGGCACCGGCTTGCGCCAGCGAGCGCACGTCATCGATGTTCAGCCCTTCGAGGCGCTGGGCGATGCGTTCGGCCAGCGGCAAGCCGCCGTTCGCGCTGTACGACAGGAAATCGCGGAATGCCTGTGCCGTGGTGGCAAAGCCACCGGGCACGCGCACGCCGGCTTCCGCCAGTTGGCTGATCATTTCGCCCAGGGAGGCGTTCTTGCCGCCGACGGATTCAACATCCGTCATGCGCAAATGCTCGAACGAGGCAACATACACCGCGTCCTTGTCTTCCTGCTGTTGCGATACTGCGTTGGTCATAATGACACCCTTACTGATGATAGAAATCTTTACGCGCGGCGCACAGACAGTCTTCTTGTTATTCTTGGCGTCGTGCAGCACAATCATACCGTTGCAGCCATTTTACCTTGTGCGGCGCAAATTGACGACGCACAATCTTGATCCGAAAACCCATGACACAAGATCCACGCCCCCCTCTGCCCTCCGCGGCCCGCACCGTCTTCTTCGTTTCCGACGGCACCGGCATCACCGCCGAGACGTTCGGCCACTCGGTGCTGACGCAGTTCGATCTGCGCTTCCGCCAGATCCGCCTGCCCTTCATCGATACCATGGACAAGGCCTACGAGGCGGCGCGCAAGATCAACGAAGCCTTCGCCACCGACGGCCAGCGTCCGATCATTTTCTCCACCCTGGTGAAGAACGACCTGTCGGCCGTGATCCGCAAGTCCAGCGGCATGCACATGGACCTCATCCAGACCTTTGTCGCCCCGCTGGAGCAGGAACTGGGCGTGATGTCGACTCATACCATCGGCCGCTCGCACAACATCGTCGACAGCGAGGAGTACAAAAACCGCATTGAGGCGATCAACTATTCGCTGGCGCACGACGATGGTCAGTCGCACAAGAACCTGTCCTCGGCCGATGTCATTCTGGTGGGTGTTTCGCGCTCTGGCAAGACCCCGACCAGCCTGTATCTGGCCATGCAATACGGTATCAAGGCGGCCAATTATCCGCTGATTCCCGACGATTTCGAGCGCGACAAGCTGCCTTCCGCCCTGCTGGAATTTAAGAATAAAATTTTCGGATTAAGCATTACGCCCGAACGTTTGTCGGAAATACGCAACGAAAGACGCGCAGGAAGCAAGTATGCGGCCATAGAAAATTGCCGCTACGAGGTCAACGAGGCAGAAAAAATGATGAAACGCGAGGGCATCCGCTGGCTCTCCTCGACCACCAAGTCGATCGAAGAGATCTCCACGACGATACTGCAAGAGATCAAGCCGAACCGCCGCGAGTACTAGCACGCTTGAGCAAACCTGCTGCGCGTCGGTTTTGTCAGGCGTTCGCCTCGCCGGACAGCACTGTCAGCGCGGCGACCAGTTGATCGAGTTCGCTGGTCTGCGTCGTGATGGCCACCGTGGCGCGCACGATATCGGTATCGCCGATATTGCGCTGCACGGTAAAGAGGCCAAAGCGCTGCAGCAAGGCCTGCTGCAGTGCGCGTGCATCCATGCCATCGATGGCAAACGCGACCAGCGCCGTGCCGCGCACCGCGTCCAGCGGCGACAGCAGGCGCACGCCGGGCAGCTGCGCGGCGCGATTGACCCAGTAATTGCGCAGCCAGGCCAGGCGTTCGGTCTTGGCTGGCGTGCCGCCCAGGCGCTCATGAAAGTCAAACGCGGCGGGCGCGGCAAGGATGGCGCCGATCGGCGGCATGCCCATGTGCAGGCGGCTGCGGATATCGTCAAGCGGATAATCCTCGTCGCCAAAATGCGGCTCAATCTTGTGCAGCTGCGCTGCGCGGATATACACGACACCCAGTCCCGCCGGAGCGCCCAGCCATTTGTGCAGATTGAAACCCGCGAAGTCGACGCCCATGGCCTGCACGTCAACGTCGACTTGCCCCAGCGCATGGGCGCTGTCGAGCAGCACGTCGATGCCGTGTTCGCGCGCCAGCGCCATGATTTCCTGTACCGGCAGTTGCTGGCCGTTGGCGGGCGTCACCTGGGACAGCAGCAGCAATTTGGGCTTCACTGCCTGGCGTATGGCTTGTGCGTAAGCGGCGACGATCTCGTCATCGCTGATGGGCAAGCGCAATGTGACTTGCGTGCTGGTGACGCCACGGCGCTGCGCCAGCCAGCGCATGGCCGTACGCATGGCCGGATAGTCGAGATTACTCCACAGCACGGTATCGCCAGGCGCCAGGCCGTGGTATTGCGTGATCAGCACCTGCATCGCCTCGGTGCCGCTGCGGGTCAGCAGGATCTCCTGCGGCTCGGCATGGATCATCGCAGCGATGCGCTGGCGCACAATATCGACGTGCCGTTGCGTGAACTCGCCGCGCACGAACGGGCTCAGCTGCTCGTTGGTGTAGCGCACGGCCTGTTCGAAGGCCGCTTGCACAGGCGCGGCCATGGCGCCGAAATAGCCATGCTCGAGATTGACGATGGCGTCCGGCGGCGCGGGATAACATGCGGCGACCTGGCGCCACCAGGCCTCGTCACGTGCGGCGCCGTCGGCAAGCACAGGGAAAGACATGGTGACCCTGTTCAGGCCTGGGCCTGGCGCAGCTGCTCGAAGAAGCAGACGGCGGCGCAGGCGGCCACGTTCAGCGATTCGATCTGGCCCAGGTGGGGAATGACCACCTGGTGCGTCGCCATCGACAGCAGGTCGTCGGCCACGCCCTGCCCCTCATGGCCGAACAGCCAGGCGACGGGCTGGCGCAGATCGACGTCGTACAGGCGCTGGGTAGCGTAGCCGCTGGTGGCCAGTGTCGCCACCTTGGCGTTCGACACGAGGGCCGCCAGGTCGACGTTTTCAAAAATGTCGAGCACGAAGTGCGCGCCCATGGCCGCGCGCAGCACCTTCGGCGACCAGCAGAACGCCGTGCCGGCGCTGCAGTACACCTGCGTGATGCCGGCGGCGGCCGCGCTGCGCAGGATAGAACCCACGTTGCCCGGATCTTGCAGGTTATCGAGCAGCACGGCCGACACGCTCAGGGGGCTTGTTACGGCCCGTTCCGGCGTCTCGATGAGGAACATCACGCCCACGCCGTGCTCGACCTGGCTGACAGCGTTGTACAGTGCGTCGGGCAAGCCCAGTACATGTGCGCGCTGGCTTTCCAGCTGGCCGACGATGTCGGCCACTTCGCCGTTCTGCAAGGCGCTTTCGCTGACGATGCACTGCTCCGGCATGCCGCGCAGCTGCAGGTAGGACTGGCACAGGTGCACGCCGTCGAGCAAGGTGCGGCCCGACTTGCGGCGCGCCTGCGAACTGCCCGCGAGCTTCAGCAGCTCCTTGTATTGCGCATTGTCGCGCGAGGTTATCGTCTTCATGCCACCACCTCTTGTCCGCCAAACAGGGCGATCACGTTGCGTACAGGCGCGAACGAGCGGCGGTGCACGGGCGAGGCGCCGTGCAGGTGCAAGCGCTCCAGGTGCAATTTGGTGCCATAGCCCTTGTGCTGGTCGAAACAGTACTCTGGATAAGCCGCATGCAGGTGCACCAGGGCCGCATCGCGGGCCGTCTTGGCCAGGATAGAAGCGGCGGAAATCGAATCGACCTTGTCGTCGCCACCGATGATGGCCATGCCGCGTATCGCCATCACTGGGCAGCGATTGCCGTCGATCAGGGCCAGGGTCGGCACGGTCGCCAAAGCCTCGACGGCGCGGCGCATGGCCAGCATCGACGCCTGCAAAATGTTCAGGCGGTCGATTTCCTCTTCCGACGCTTCGGCGATGGCCCAGGCCAGGGCCTTGGCCTTGATTTGCGACGCCAGCAGGTCGCGCCTGGATTCGCTGAGTTTTTTCGAATCGCGCAAGCCGTCGATAGGCTGCTGCGGGTCGAGGATGACGGCGGCGGCGAACACGGGGCCGGCCAGCGGACCGCGGCCTGCCTCGTCGACGCCACAGATGATTTCATCGAGCGAGAATGGCAAGTCGTCAAACAGGCCGGGATAGATATTTTTCACGTTGAATCTTTGGTTGGTATTGCGGTTGTAGCGGTGATCGGGACTTACTTACGGTTGGCGGCGATGACTTGCATGACGGCGCTGGCGCTCTCGCGCGCGCTGTCGCGCAGCAGGCTGTGGTGCATGTCCGTGAAGCGCTGCACCAGGCGCAGGCGGCCCGGCACGTCGCTCAGCTGCTGCCACATGGCGTCGGCCAATGCCTGCGGGCTGGCCGCATTTTGCAGCAGCTCGGGCACCAGATAGTCGCGCGCCAGGATGTTGGGCAAACCAATCCACGGCTGATAGCCCATGTGGCGCATGATTTCCCACGAGGCACGCATCATCTTGTAGGCGATGACCATGGGCTTCTTGTACAGCGCCACTTCCAGCGACGCCGTGCCGGACGCCACCAGCACCGCATCGGCGGCGCAGATGGCCGTGTGCGAATCACCATCGGTGAGCAGTATCTCGACGTCCTGCAAGCCCGCTTCGCGGATCAGTTGCAGGAAATACTGGCGCTGTTTTTCACCAGCCATGGGCGCGACGAAACGCAAGGAGCGGTCGCGCGCCAGCAGCAGCTTGCAGGCATTGACAAACGCCACCGTATTGTATTTGAGTTCGCCCATGCGGCTGCCCGGCATCAGGGTCACGACATTCGCATCGTCGGGCAAGCCCAGACGGCTGCGCGCAGCCGCTTCGTCAGGCTGCAGGGGAATCATTTCGGCCAGCGGATGCCCGACATAGGTGACGGGCACGCCCGCCTTGCGGTAAATCTCTTCCTCGAACGGAAAGATCACCAGCATGTGCGAGACAGCCTTGATGATTTTCTTGATGCGGCCACCGCGCCAGGCCCATATCTGCGGCCCGATGTAGTGTACGGTAGGGATGCCGCCCTCCTTCAGCTGCTGCTCCAGTCCCAGGTTAAAACCGGGATAGTCGGCGCCAATGAAGACGGCGGGACGCTCCGCCAGCAACTGGTCGCGCAGCGCATTCTGGATGCCCTTGATCTCGCGGTAGCGGGGAATGATCTCGAACAGCCCGCGCACGGTCAGCTTGTCGAGCGGCCAGTCGGAAACAAAGCCCTGTTTGACCATGTGCTCGCCGCCGATGCCGTGGAAGCGGGTGCCGGGCAACTGCGGCGCGAGACCGGACAGCAGCCGGCTGGCCAGCAAGTCGCCCGACACCTCGCCGGCGACGATGGCGACATTGGCGACCGACAGGCCGCCGGCCAGGTCAGCGGACGATGCCACGCGAGGCCACGCCAAGGAATTCGCGCATGGCGCGAATGTGTTGCGCCACCTCGGGCGAGGCTGCCGCTTCTTCTTCGAACAGGGCCGCCTTGGCGTCTTCAAGGGTCAGTCCGGAGCGGTAGATGAGCTTATACGCACTGCGGATACCGTTGATCTGCTCGCGCGTAAAACCGCGACGTTTCAAGCCCTCGATATTCACGCCATGCGCCTGCGCCGGATTGCCGTTCAAGAGAACGAACGGCGGCACATCCTGCGTCAGGCTGGTGCTCATGCCGACAAAGGCGTGCGCGCCGATCTTGCAGAACTGGTGCACATTGGCGAAACCGCTCATGATGACCCAGTCGCCGATCTCCACGTGACCCGCCAGTTGGGCATTGTTCGAAAAGATAGTATTGTTGCCCACCAGGCAGTCGTGCGCCAGGTGCACATACGCCGAGATCCAGTTGTCATTGCCCAGGCGCGTCACGCCGCCACCCTGCACGGTGCCCGTGTTGAAGGTGCAAAATTCGCGGATGGTGTTGCGGTCGCCGATTTCAAGGCGCGTTGCCTCGCCCGCCCATTTTTTATCCTGCGGCTGCGCGCCGATGGAGGAAAACTGGAACAGGTGGTTGTCGCTGCCGATCGTCGTATGGCCGTCGATGACCACGTGCGGCCCGACCTTGGTGCCGGCGCCGATGCGCACGTGCGGACCGATGATGGTGTACGGACCCACCTCGACCGAGCTGTCGAGCTCGGCCTTCGGATCGATGACTGCCGTAGAGTGGATGGCCGCCATCTTACTGCCCCGCTGGCTGGCTCGCAGATTGGCTTGCATCCTGCGCGCTGCGAATGGTGCACATCAGTTCCGCTTCCAGCGCCACTTTGCCATCGACCGTACCGACGGCCTTGTATTTCCAGATGCCGCGCGAGACGCGCAGGATTTCCACGTCCATCTTCAGTTGGTCGCCCGGTTCGACAGGACGCTTGAAGCGCGCATTGTCGATACCGACAAAATACACCACCGAATTTTCGTCCGGCTTCACGCCCATCGACAGGAACGACAGCAAGGCCGCCGTCTGCGCCAGCGCTTCGATCATCAGCACGCCGGGCATCACCGGCTTGTGCGGGAAATGGCCCTGGAAGAACTCTTCATTGACCGTCACGTTCTTGATGGCGGTGATGGTCTTGTTCGCTTCCCAGTCCAGCACGCGGTCAACCAGCAGCAGCGGGTAACGGTGCGGCAGCAGCGATTTGATGGCGAGGATGTCGAGGGTCTTTTTTTCAGTAGTCATTTTTCGTCTTGCGTGGTCAGTGTTTTAATTGTTTTTTCAAGCGCGCGTATCTTCTCGCGCATGCTTGACAGGTTGCGCACGATGGCGGCGCTCTTTTCCCAGTCGGCGTTCTTGGCCAGCGGATAAAACCCCGTGTACTGGCCCGCTTCAAGAATCGAACGCGAGACCATGCTGCCCGAGCCCACGTGGACGCGGTCGGCAATGGTCAGGTGGCCCAGCACCATGGCGGCGCCGCCAAAGGTGCAGTACTTGCCGATGATGGCGCTGCCGGCCACGCCGACGCAACCGGCCATGGCCGTATGCGCGCCGATATGGCAGTTATGGCCGATCTGGATCTGGTTATCGAGCTTGACGCCATCTTCGATGATGGTGTCGGCCAGTGCGCCACGGTCGATGGTGGTGTTGGCGCCGATATCGACATCATCACCGATCACCACCCTGCCCGTCTGCGGAATCTTGATATACACGCCGCCTTCGTTGGCGAAGCCGAAGCCATCGGTGCCGATCACGGCGCCCGAATGAATGATGCCGCGCTGGCCGATCACGCAGCGCGCGTGGAACGTCACGTTGGCGAACAGCTGGGTGCCTGCGCCGATGATGGCGTCGCGCCCCACCACGCAGCCGTGACCGATCACGCAGCCGGCGCCTATCACGGCGCCCGCCTCAATCACCGCATGCGCGCCGATGGAGGCACTGGCGTCAACCTGTGCGCTGGCGTCGACAAAGGCGCCCGGATGGATGCCAATCGGCGCCCTGATTTCATGCAGGGCGGCGAAATACTGCGCCGCGCGCGCGAAATACACATAGGGATTCGGTGTGACGATGCGCGCGCCGGCGTACTCGGCGCCGATCAGCGCGTCGTCGGCAGGCGTGAGGATCAGCGCCGCTGCACCGCTCTGGGCCGCCTGTGCGCGAAATTTGCTATTGCTGAGAAAGCTGATGTGCGAAGCGCCGGCGTCGGCCAGCGGTGCGATGCCTGTGACTTCCAGGTTGGGATCGCCCGCCAATTGACCACCGAAGCGTTCGACCAAGTCTCCTAGTCGAGTGCCCATCGATATACCCTTATAAAAACGTCTGACTATGCCTACTGCGCGGCGCGATTTGCAGTCTCCGATGCGCACTGCCTCGGGCGGCCCCGTGCTTTCGCACAGCTGCGCTTCTCAACCACAACTCACATCCGCTCGCGACGGCACTGTCAGGCTTCTAACCGTTACTGTTACTTGTCCAGCGCCTTCAAGACCTTGTCGGTAATGTCGATGCGCGGGCTGGCCCACAGGGCTTCCTGCAACACGATGTCATATCCTTCGATATGCGCCATCTGCTGGATGATGGTATTGGCTTTTTCCGCGATGGCGCTGCGCTCTTCGTTCGTGCGCTGGCTCAAGTCTTCGCGGAACTCGCGCTGGCGGCGTTGCAGTTCCTTGTCCAGCTCGAAAAACTCGCGCTGGCGCTTGGCGCGCTCCGCCTCGCTCAGGGTCGGCATGTCCTTTTCCAGGGCCTCGTTGGCCACCTTGAAACGGGCCGCCAGTTCCTGCACGGCTTTTTCACGCGAGCGGAACTCTTCGGCCAGCTTGGCGCTGGCCAGCTTGGCCAGCCTCGACTCGTTATAAATACGTTCGCTGCTGATCCAGGCGATCTTCGACTCCTGAGCCTGCGCCTGCACCGGCAACAGCGAACTCCAGCACAATGCAATGACGGCAAGGGTCTTGGGCAGGGTAGCGGATGCGGTGTTCATGATACTCCATGGTCAAAAAGTAAAAGCTGGCGCCCCGATGCAAACGGGCGCTTAGAAACCTGTGCCCATCTGGAACTGGAAGCGTTCCAGGCGGTCCGTCGGCTTGGCGTTCAGCGGCTTGGCATAGCTCAGCTTGAGCGGGCCCACCGGTGAAATCCAGCTGATGCCCAAGCCTGCAGAATAGCGCAATTGCGAGATCCGCATTTTTTCGCCTTCCTGGTAGACCTGGCCGCCGTCAAGGAAACCGAACCAGCGCAAGCTGCGGTCATTGCCCGAACCGGGGAATGGCATCTGCAGTTCCGCGTTACCGATCAGGCGCGAGGCGCCGCCCAAGGCATCGTTGGTGCTCGGTTCGACCGCGCCCAATGAGGAACTCAGGTAGCCGCGCACCGAACCGATGCCGCCGCCGTAGAAGTTCTTGAAGACCGGGTACACGTGCTTGCCGATGCCGTGACCGTAATCGAGTTCGCCTTTCAGCGCCAGGGTGACCTTGCTGAACAGCGGACGGAAATACTGGTGCTCATAGATGGCACGGAAGTACTTCTGGTCGCCGATCAGGTCAGCCTCCAGGTTGACGCGCTGGTAGCGGCCAATCGAAGGCGTCAGGGCGCTGTCGCGGCTGTCGCGCTGCCATGCCGCCGTCAGCGGGATGGAATTCGTGGTAGCCGAACCGATACCGTCAGACGGGCCGCCATTGTCGATCACGTACTGCTTGAAGCGGATCGGGCTGGTGATATCGGTCTCGATGCGCGAACGCTCGGCGCCGATGCCGAAGAAGACGGTGTCGACTTCCGAGAATGGTACGCCGAAACTGACGCGGCCACCAGTTTGCTTGATCTTGTAGCTGCCGATGTTCAGCGCCGGCGGTTCCGTCGTACGCAGGTAGACTTCAAAACTGCGCGAAATGCCATCGTCCGT
The DNA here is from genome assembly GCF_900095265.1 of Janthinobacterium sp. UMAB-56. Taxonomy (GTDB): domain Bacteria; phylum Pseudomonadota; class Gammaproteobacteria; order Burkholderiales; family Burkholderiaceae_D; genus Janthinobacterium. The sequence goes on from NZ_LT607659.1 coordinate 72,471, forward strand.
GAAATACGGATTGGTTTGCGAAAACGCGATCGTGCGGCTGTAATGGCTGGTATTGAGTTCAATGCCGACCGTGTTGCCGCTACCGGCGAAGTTGGCCTGCGAAATCGACGCCGACAGGGTGAACTTTTCCGATTGCGAGAAGGCGCCGCCGATCAGGAAGTTACCCGTTGGTTTTTCCACCACCGTCACGTTGACGTCAACCTGGTCGGTCGTGCCCTGCGCTTCCGGCGTGTCGATGGTGACATCCTTGAAGTAACCCAGGCGGTCGACGCGGTCGCGCGACAGCTTGATCTTGTTGCTGTCGTACCAGGACGATTCGAACTGGCGGAATTCGCGGCGGATGACTTCATCGCGCGTGGTGGTGTTGCCGGCGATATTCATGTGGCGCACGTACACGCGCTTGCCCGGATCGATGAAGAAGGTGAAACCCACTTCATGCTTTTCACGGTTGATTTCCGGATTGGCATTGACGTTGGCAAAGGCATAGCCGAACGTGGCCAGGCGATCCTGGATGCGCTTGTTCGTGGCCGTCAGGCGCGCGCCCGAGTAAATCTCGCCTTCGCGCATCAGGTTCAGGGCTTTCAGCTCTTCTTCGCGGCCGAACATCTCGCCTTCGAACTTGGTGCCGGCGATCTTGTACTTTTCACCTTCGGTGATATTGATCGTCAGGTAAATGTCTTTTTTATCGGGCGTGATCGACACTTGCGTGGAGTCGACCTGCATCTCGATATAGCCGCGGTCCAGGTAGTAGGACTTGAGCGACTCGATGTCGCCCGTCAGCTTGGTCTTCGAATACTGATCGGCCTTGGTGTACCAGCTGAACCAGCCGCCCGTGTTCAGGGCCAGCTGTTCGCGCAGTTCCTTGTCGGTGAAGGCCTTGTTGCCGACGATGTTGATCTGCTTGATGCGGGCCACGTCGCCCTCGTCGACGGCGAATACCACGTTGACGCGGTTACGCTCGATCGGCGTGACGGTCGTGGTGATCTTCACGCCGTACAGGCCATGCGACAGGTACTGGCGCTTGAGTTCCTGTTCCGCGCGGTCGACGGATGCCTTGTCGAAAATCTTGGCTTCACCCACGCCGATTTCCTTCAATGCCTTGACCAGCACATCCTTTTCAAATTCCTTGGTACCGGTAAATTGCACGCTCGCGATGGCCGGACGTTCCTCGACCAGCACCACCAGCACGTCGCCCTCGGCTTCCAGACGTACATCCTTGAACATGCCCGTCGCATACAGGGCCTTGATCGCCGCAATACTCTTCTCGTCGGAGAACGTCTCGCCGACGCGCACCGGCAGGTAGGCAAAGACGGTGCCCGCTTCGGTACGCTGGATCCCTTCGACCCGGATGTCCTTGACAGTAAATGGCTGGACGGCCAGCGCGTGGCCGGAACAGAAGGCCATGACGGCTGCGCCGATCAGGCTGCGACGAAAGGAAGGCAAGGCAAAACGAGCAGAATGTAATTTCATTGGGGTTATTCAATGGGTAAATCAATGGACAACATACACAAAAGATTGCTTGTGCGACTCACGCAATGGCCTCAACCACCGCCCTAATTCAGCAATCGCAACACGTCATTAAAGACGGCAAGCACCATCAAGGTCAGCAACAAACCGATCCCCAGGCGCTGGGCAATCTCGCCTACGCGCTCCGGCAAGGGGCGTCCGGTCAAAACTTCCAGCGAATAATACAGCAAATGCCCGCCATCCAGAACAGGAATGGGTAGCAAATTCATCACGCCCAGACTGATACTGATGAAGGCAATGAAGCTCAGGTAGCTTACCAGGCCGATGCGCGCCGTTTGGCCCGCGTAATCGGCGATGGTAATGGGCCCCGTCACATTCTTCAGCGAGACCTGGCCGGTGATCATCTTGCCCAGCATTTTCAGGCTCATGACACTGGTATCCCAGACCTTGACGGACGCCTTGGCCACGGCAGAAAACGGTCCGGAGGCCACGCTGATCATATCTGGCACCTGCCCCAGCTTTGCCTGTATCTTACCAACTGTTACAGCTCCCTCTGCCCCGGCGCCCGGCACGGCGTCCGGCGTGATGGCCAGGGTCAGGTCCTGCCCCTGGCGCAAGAGTTGCAGTTGCAAGGTCCGCCCCGGCGCCTGGCTCAGGGTGGCGATGACGGCAGCCACCTCATGCACGGGCTGTTCGTCGATGGCCAGGATCTGGTCATTCTTCTGCAGGCCGGCGCGCGCGGCGGCGCCACCGGGCATGATTTCCATCAAGGTGGGCGCGGAACGAGCCATGGTCAGGCCCAACTTGCCCAGCACGTCGCCTTCCAGGTCCGTTTCCGTCAGGCTGGCCGTCGGCAAGTTCGCTTCCTGCTGGCCACGGTCAGGCCGGCGCACGTCGATGCGGGCCGGCTGCTTGTCGAGGGTGGCCTGGATCAGCTCCCAGCGCAGCTCGGACCAACTGGCCACAGCCTTGCCATTGACCGCTTCGACCATATCGCCGCTGCGCAAGCCGGCCGTGTAGGCGGCAGTCTGCTCAGCCACGGGGCCAAGCTTGCTCGACGGCTCTTCGATACCATGCATGAACAGGCCAGCGTACAGCACGATGGCGACGAGGAAATTGGCCAGCGGGCCGGCAGCCACGATGGCGATGCGGCGCCACACGCTCTGGCGCGTGAATTCGCGGCGCAATTCGCTTTCCGGCACATCACTGAGATCTTGCGCGCGACTGTCGAGCATGCTGACATAACCGCCCAGCGGCAGCGCGGAAATTGCCCATTCGGTCTGGTCCTTGCCAAACTTGCGCGAATACACCACTTTTCCCATGCCAATGGAGAAACGCAGCACTTTCACGCCGCACCAGCGCGCCACCAGGTAGTGACCCAGCTCGTGCAGGGTGATCAGCGAGCCGAGCGCAACGATGAACGCCAGCAAGGTGGTAATCAAGGTCATGCAGCCAGCCTTTGGGCGATGTAGGCGTGCGCGGCCACCCTGGCCAGGCGGTCCTGCTCCATCACGGCCTCGATGCTGGAAGCGGCGCCATGCGGCACCGTTTCGATCACGTGCGCGATGACCTGGTCGATCTGGCGGAAGCCGATCTGTTCGTCGAGGAAGGCTTGCACGGCCACTTCATTGGCCGCGTTCAGCAGGGCCGGCGCCGTGCCGCCCGCGCGCAAGGCGTCGAAGGCCAGCGCCAGGCAAGGGAAACGGCGAAAATCTGGACGTTCGAACTGCAGGGTAGCCACTTGCGCCAGGTCCAGCTGCGCCACGCCGGAAGCGATGCGCTGCGGATAGGCCAGTGCATGCGCGATCGGCGTGCGCATGTCCGGATTGCCCAGCTGGGCCAGCACGGAACCGTCGACGTACGACACCATCGAATGGATCACGCTTTGCGGGTGGATCAGCACTTCGATCTGTTCGGCCGGCGCACCGAACAGCCAGTGTGCCTCGATCACTTCCAGGCCCTTGTTCATCATGGTGGCCGAATCGACGGAAATCTTGCGTCCCATGGCCCAGGTCGGATGTTTGCAGGCCTGGTCCGGCGTCACACTATCGAGTGTCTCGACGTCGCGCGTGAGGAAGGGACCGCCTGACGCCGTCAGCACGATTTTTGCCACGCCGGCGGCGCCAGGCGCGCGGCCATGGGCATGCGGCATGCATTGGAAGATGGCGTTATGCTCGCTGTCGATGGGCAGCAGCACGGCGCCATTATCATGCACGGCATCGATGAACAACTGTCCGGACATGACCAGCGCTTCTTTATTGGCCAGCAATACTTTCTTGCCGGCACGGGCAGCAGCCAGGGTAGGCGCCAGGCCGGCCGCGCCGACGATGGCGGCCATCACGCCCGTCACTTGCGGCGCGCTGGCGATGGCGCACAGGGCGTCCACGCCGAACTCTACCTGCGTATCGACGCCCTTCCCGCGCAGCAAACGCGTCAGTTCAAGGGCGGCGTCCGCCGTGCCGACGACGGCGCGCTGGGGACGGAATTGCAGGCACTGGGCAGCCAGTTCAGCCACGCGGCTGTGCGCGCTCAGCGCATATACGCTGTATTGCTCCGGATGACGCGCGAGCACGTCCAGAGTGGACACGCCGATCGAACCGGTCGCGCCGAGGATGGTGATGTATTGCATGTGTTTCCTTAAAGCCAGCTGGCCACGAGGGCGGCAAATGGCAGAACCGGGATCAAGGCGTCGATACGGTCGAGCACACCGCCATGGCCAGGTAGCAAGTTGCTGCTATCCTTGATGCCGGCGCGGCGCTTCAATTGGGATTCGAACAGGTCGCCGACGATGCTGGCGGCGACGACCAGCAGCAGTACCAGCAAGGCCAGCAGCCAGCCACGGCGCAGCTGCAACTGCACGGCGAAGGTGTCTTGCAGGACCGGCAGCGATGGCGCGGCCACGATAGTGAGAGCGGCGATGAGCAGCACGGCGATGCCGCCGCCGATGGCGCCCTCCCATGACTTCCCTGGGGAAATACTGGGCGCCAGCTTGCGCTTGCCGAAAGCCTTGCCCGAGAAATAGGCGCCGATATCGGCGATCCACACGAGGGCCATGACGGACAGCAGGAAGACAGGGCTATGCAGGAACAAGGCAATGATGGCCACGAAGCAGCCAACGATGGTCACCGGATACACCAGGCTGAGCAGGGTATTGCCCAGGCCTTCGGTAGGCGGCAAGCCCGTCGCCAACGAAGGCACGAAGCGGATCAGCCAGATGGCCACGCACAGGGCGAACCAGAAATTGAGCTGCGCCATGCCATTGCCGACAAAAAACGTGTACGCGAAGGCGGCGGTCCAGGCGGCGGCAATCAGCAGCGCCTGGCGATTTTTGAAGATGCGGAAGCTTTCCCATACGGCGGCGCCGAAGAACGCCGTGACGATCACGGCGAAAGCAGGGAAATAATTCAGATACAGAACCGGCAGCAAGACCGCCAACAAGACCAGGGCGGTGATTATCCGTGTTTTCAGCATCAGTTTGTCTTTTCAGTTAATTGCGCGCTGGTACGGCCAAAGCGCCGTTCGCGCTGCTGGTAAGACGCGATTGCCGCGTCGAGGCACTCGTCATTGAAGTCGGGCCAGAAAGTCTCGGTGAAAAACAACTCAGTGTACGCCAGTTGCCACAGGAGGAAATTGGAAATGCGCTGCTCGCCGCCCGTGCGGATGAACAGGTCGGGCTCGGGCGCGTAGGCCATGGCCAGGTGCGGGGCCAATTGCTCTTCCGTGTAAGCGTGCCCGGCGGGCTGGCCATAGCCTGCCGCCTCGGCCGTCATTTTGTTGACTGCCTGCATGATGTCCCAGCGGCCACCATAATTGGCGCAGATGGACACCGTCAGGCGCGTGTTGTTCGCCGTCTTGCGCTCCGCATTGGCGATCAGGGTTTGCAGCTCGCCATTGAAGCGCGACAGGTCGCCCACCACTTTCAAGCGGATGTCGCTGGCATGCATCTTGACCACTTCACGTTCCAGCATGGTGACGAACAGGCGCATCAGCATCGACACCTCTTCTTCCGGGCGGCGCCAGTTTTCCGAACTGAAGGCAAACAGGGTCAGATATTCGACGCCCCGGTCGAGGCAAGCCTCGACGATGCTGCGCACGGCATCGGCGCCCTTGACGTGGCCAGCCACGCGCGGCAGGAAGCGCTTGGTTGCCCAGCGGCCATTGCCATCCATAATAATTGCCACATGGCGCGGCACCGTGCCCACCTCAGGTACTGCTGTTGTCGAACTCGAATAGATCATGAAAACACGAATACCAAAAATAAAAGATAACTATTATGCGCCAAATAGCACTGCCCGGAAAAGCCATGCTTTTCCGGGCAGTGTCAGAAGGACTGAAAACTAGACCGTCAGCACTTCTTTTTCTTTGTCGATCACCATCTTGTCGATGTCGGCAATAAACTTGTCCGTCAGCTTCTGCACTTCTTCCGACGAGCGGCGCTCATCGTCCTCGGAGCAGGCTTTTTCCTTGACCAGCTTCTTCAGCGACTCGTTCGCATCGCGGCGAATGTTACGCACAGCAATCTTCGCGTCTTCCGCTTCGCTCTTGACCAGCTTGACCATTTCCTTGCGGCGCTCTTCCGTCAGCGGCGGCGTCGGAACGCGGATCAGGTCGCCCTGTGCCGATGGGTTCAAGCCCAGGTCGGCGTCGCGGATGGCTTTTTCGATGGTGTTGGCCATCTTTTTTTCGTACGGCTGCACACCGATGGTGCGCGCGTCGATCAGGGTCACGTTGGCGACCTGGGTCAGTGCCGTCGGGGAACCGTAGTAATCGACCATGACGTGGTCCAGGATACCCGTATGGGCGCGGCCGGTACGCACTTTGGCCAGGTCGGCCCGCAGTGTTTCCAGCGACTTCGTCATGCGTTCCTGGGTATTTTTCTTAACGTCAGCTAAGGACATTGCTGCTCTCCTGTGGTAGCGCCTGTCAAAACCTGCTGCGCGTCGGCACAGGGGGCTTGCGATGCTCACCGTACTCGGTACGGTTGCGCTTCTCGGCCACCTCTTCCTTCCGCTCGCGACGGTGTTGTCAGGCGTTGTTAATGATAATAAATATTGAAATTGCTGCTAATACTAATTTAGACGTGAACCAAAGTACCTTCGTCTTCACCGAGAATCACACGCATCAGCGCGCCTGGCTTGGTGATCGAAAACACCTTGATCGGCAGTTTCTGGTCGCGGCACAGGGCGAATGCGGTGGCATCCATCACCTGCAGGTGCTTGGCGATGGCGTCGTCGAACGTAATCGTGTGGAACAGGGTGGCGTTCGGATCCTTCTTCGGATCGGCCGTGTAGACGCCGTCGACCTTGGTGGCCTTCAGGACGATCTCGGCGCTGATCTCGGAACCGCGCAGGGCCGCTGCCGTGTCGGTGGTGAAGAACGGATTGCCGGTACCGGCGGCGAAGACAACCACTTTACCTTCTTCCAGGTATTGCAGGGCTTTCGGGCGGACGTACGGCTCGACAACTTGTTCGATGCCGATGGCCGACATGACGCGCGCGGTAATGCCGACGTGGCGCATGGCATCGGCCAGGGCCAGTGCGTTCATCACGGTGGCAAGCATGCCCATGTAGTCGGCGGTGGCACGGTCCATGCCTTGCGCGCCGGGCGCGACGCCGCGGAAGATATTGCCGCCGCCAATCACGATTGCCAGTTCCACACCCAACTTCGCTACCTCGGCCACATCGGCCACCATGCGCTCGATCGTGGCGCGGTTGATGCCGTAGGGATCATCCCCCATCAGGGCTTCGCCGGACAACTTGAGGAGGACGCGCTTGTAGGCTGGTTTTGACATGAGCTGGGGCTCCATAAATGAGGTTATTCGAGTATGACATGGCGCAGCGCCTTGCAGCGCCGGATAGGCGCGCGGGGCTGCCCATGCCGCCGCCCGGCACGACAGGTGCGGGCGGGCCAAAAAAACGGGCCTCTCGGCCCGCTTTACTTACGCTCCCTGGGAGGCAGCCATCTGTGCTGCGACTTCTGCTGCGAAGTCGTCTTGCTTCTTCTCAATGCCCTCGCCCACTACGTACATGGCGAAACCTTTGACGCTGGTGTTAGCCGCCTTCAGCATTTGCTCAACCGACAGCTTGTCGTTTTTCACGAAAGCCTGGTTCAACAGCGACACTTCTTTCAGGAACTTCTGTACGGAACCTTCCAGGCGCTTGGCCAGGATTTCCGGCGATTGCGCTGGCTTGCCTTCGGCGGCCGCTTTGGCTGCGTCTTCTTCGGCTTTCAGTTGTGCAACCGAACGCTCTTTTTCGATCAGTTCCGCTGGAACTTCGTTCGACGACAGCGACACTGGCTTCATGGCAGCGATGTGCATGGCCACGTCTTTGCCGACTTGCTCATCGGCGCCGTCGAATTCGACGATCACGCCGATGCGCGCACCGTGCAGGTAGGAAGCCAGCTTGGCGCTGGTTTCGAAACGCTGGAAGCGGCGGATGGTCATGTTTTCGCCGATTTTGCCGATCAGGGCAGCGCGCACGTCTTCCAGAGTCTTGCCATCGAGTGGCAGGGCCAGCAAGGCAGCTACGTCAGCCG
>NZ_LT607659.1:80520-114830 GCF_900095265.1 Janthinobacterium sp. UMAB-56
AAATCGTCGTTTTTCGCAACGAAGTCGGTTTCCGAGTTCACTTCGACCAGGGCGCCTACGCCATTGGCGATATAGGTTGCCACGACGCCTTCAGCGGTGATGCGTGCCGATGCTTTCGATGCCTTGCCGCCCAGCTTGACGCGCAGGATCTCTTCCGCACGCGCCATGTCGCCTTCGGCTTCGGTCAGTGCTTTTTTGCATTCCATCATTGGTGCGTCGGTTTTGCCGCGCAATTCGCCTACCATCGCTGCTGTAATCGCTGCCATGTGTTTCTCCTGATTCGGTGAGTCGACAGTCGCGGCCGGGCATATATGCCTCGCCAGCGGTCACTATCGTTTTTTTGTTAAAAAAAAGGGGGAGCTGCTGCCACCCCTTTTCCCTTACTGCTGTGCTTACAAACGGCTATCTTGCGACAGCCTGGCCATTAAGCCTGTTCGTTTACTTCGACGAATTCGTCGCCAGCGGCTGCTTTAACCATTTCAACAACTTCGTTACCGGCAGCTGCACGGCCTTCGATGATTGCATCAGCAACACCGCGAGCGTACAACATGATGGCTTTCGAGGAGTCATCGTTACCTGGGATCACGAAGTTCACGCCTTCTGGGGAGTGGTTGGTATCGACAACGCCGATGACCGGGATGCCCAGTTTAGCTGCTTCGGTGATCGCACCTTTGTGGTAGCCGACGTCCACGACGAAGATTGCGTCAGGAATGCCGCCCATGTCCTTGATGCCGCCGATCGATTTTTGCAGCTTGATCATTTCGCGGGAGAACATCAGCGCTTCTTTTTTCGACAGCTTCTCGATCGAACCGTCTTCGACCATCACTTCCATGTCTTTCAGACGCTTGATCGAGGTCTTGATCGTTTTGAAGTTGGTCAGCATGCCGCCCAACCAACGTTGATCAACGAAAGGCACGCCAGCGCGTTGTGCTTCAGCAGCGATGATTTCGCGAGCTTGACGCTTGGTGCCAACCATCAGGATGGTGCCACGGTTTGCAGCCAGTTGACGCACGTGCTTCATTGCGTCCTGGTACATCGCCATGGTTTTTTCCAGGTTGATGATGTGGATCTTGTTGCGATGGCCGAAGATGAACGGTGCCATTTTTGGATTCCAAAAACGGGTTTGGTGACCAAAGTGGACACCGGCTTCCAGCATTTCGCGCATTGTTACGGACATTATTAACTCCAGGGTTGGGTCTGGAATCCGATCAGTCACCATACAGGCACCCTTGTCGACCGGATTCGCGTGTTTATATAGATTAAATACACTGTTTTACTACATTGCTTAAAAGAGAATTCAAGCAACCCGGGATTCTACACCGAAATGACCGCCACATCAAGTCCGCACTGCAAATCGCGGGCCCTGCGGAAACGGCCCACGCACCACGCTGGTGCATGGCATGGGCACACCGCCTGTCCACGCCAACTTCTGCCGTCAATCCCTGCTCATCCATAGGAAGGAGGGGCGGATTCAGGTCGCCTCGTTTATAATTTCGACATATTTGCAGACTTTTTCTCCTACGCTGAAATTCGTCTGTGCTTTTTACCCGAACATCTTGCAGATTGCGAATCACACCATGTCCACCATCCGTATCAATTCCGCCGCCGACATCGAAGGCATGCGCGTTGCCGGCAAACTCGGCGCCGAAGTTCTCGACTACATCACTCCCTTCGTCAAGGTCGGCGTCACGACAGGCGAACTGGACCGCCTGTGCCATGAATACATGGTCAACGTGCAAGGCACCATCCCTGCCCCGCTGAATTATTGCCCGCCCGGCTACACGCCTTACCCGAAGGCCATCTGCACCTCCGTCAACGACGTCATCTGCCATGGCATCCCCGGCGACAAGGTCCTCAAAAGCGGCGACTCCGTCAACCTCGACATCACCGTCATCAAGGATGGCTACCACGGCGACAACAGCCGCATGTTTCTCGTCGGCACGCCCACCATCCTGGCCAAGCGCCTGTCGGAAATCACCTATGAATGCATGTGGCTGGGCATCGACCAGATCAAGCCCGGTGCCCACCTTGGCGATATCGGCCACGCCATCCAGCAGCATGCGGAAAAGGCCGGCTACAGCGTAGTGCGCGAATTCTGCGGCCACGGCATCGGCAAGGTCTTCCATGAAGAACCGCAGGTGTTGCATTACGGCAAGCCAGGCACCCTGGAGCGCCTGGAGGCGGGCATGATTTTCACCGTCGAACCGATGATCAACTCGGGCCGCCGCGAAATCCGCGAAATGAACGATGGCTGGACCATCAAGACCAAGGATCGCAGCCTGTCGGCGCAATGGGAACACACGGTGCTGGTGACGGAAACGGGCTATGAGGTACTCACCGTCTCGCCCGGCATGCCGCCACCGCCCGCCTTGATCCTGAACAAAGCCTGATTCTTCCATCCCACGCACCGCCACCCCAGGGCCCAGATGAAAAAGCAAGTTCGGGAACAGCTGAAACAGCAACTGAAAGCCGACCGCCAGGTCGTCATTGCGGCCTTCCAGGCTGACGGCAAGCCTGAAAAACTGCTGCGCGGGCTGCGCCACAGCGTCGATGGCGTGCTGGCGCGCGCCTGGCAAGAAGCGGGCTTGCCACCCGGCACGGCCCTGGTGGGCGTGGGCGGCTATGGCCGCGGCGAACTGTTTCCCTATTCCGACGTCGACCTGCTGATCCTGCTGCAACAGGCGCCGGATGCGGCGACGCAGGAAAAGCTCGAGGAACTGGTGCAACTGCTGTGGGACCTGGGCCTGGAAATCGGCCACAGCATCCGCACGGTCGAGGAATGCCTGGTCGAATCGAAGGCCGACATCACCGTGCAAACGAGCTTGCTCGAAGCGCGCCTCGTGTGCGGCAACGCAGACTTGTTCGCACAATTGCAGCAGCGCTACGAGGCGGCGATGGACCCGCAGGCGTTTTTCCAGGCGAAAACGGCGGAAATGCGCCAGCGCCATGCCAAATACGAAGACACGGCCTTCAGCCTGGAACCGAATTGCAAGGAAAGCCCGGGCGGCCTGCGCGACTTGCAGGTCATCCTGTGGGTGGCCAAGGCGGCCGGCCTGGCCAACTCCTGGCGCACCCTGGCCACCGGCGGCCTGATCACGCTGACGGAAGCGCGTCAGCTGATGGAAAAGGAACGCGCCTTCAAGGATATCCGCGTGCGCCTGCATCTGCATGCGGGACGGCGCGAAGACCGCCTGGTGTTCGACGTGCAGACGGCCATCGCAGAATCACTGGGCCTGCAAGCGACGGGCAGCGGGCCGCACATGCGCCGCGCCAGCGAATTCCTCATGCAGCGCTACTACTGGGCCGCCAAGACCGTGACCCAGCTCAACACGATTCTGCTGCAAAACATCGAAGCGCGCCTGTTTCCGCAAGATGACGTGGCCGTGCCCATCAACGCGCGCTTCAATGAAGTCAACAGCCTGATCGACATCAGCGCCGACGATACGTTCGAACAATACCCGTCGGCCATGCTGGAGATCTTCGTCCTGATGACCGAGCGCCCGGCCCTGAAGGGCATGACGTCGCGCGCCACGCGGGCCCTGTGGCACGCGCGCTTCAAGATCGACGCCACCTTCCGCCAGGACCCGGTCAACCGCGCCCTGTTCCTGCGCATCATGCAAGCGCCGGTCGGCATCATCCATGCGCTGCGGCGCATGAACGAGATGAGTATCCTGGGGCGCTACCTGCCCAATTTCCGCCGCATCGTGGGCCAGATGCAGCATGACCTGTTCCACGTGTACACGGTCGACCAGCACATTCTGATGGTGGTGCGCAACATGCGCCGCTTCACCATGAGCGAACACGCGCACGAGTACCCATTCTGCAGCCAGCTGATGGCCGATTTCTCGCAATCGTGGCTGCTGTACGTGGCGGCCCTGTTTCACGACATCGCCAAGGGCCGCGGCGGCGACCATTCGAAACTGGGCGTGGCCGACGCTACCCAGTTTTGCCAGGACCACGGCCTGTCGCCGGAAGACACGGAACTGGTGGCTTTCTTGGTGGAAAATCACCTGACCATGTCACAAGTAGCGCAAAAGCAAGACCTGTCCGATCCCGACGTTATCGCCGCCTTTGCGAAAGTGGTCAAGGACGAGCGCCACCTGACGGGCTTGTACCTGCTGACGGTGGCCGACATCCGCGGCACCAGCCCGAAAGTGTGGAATGCCTGGAAGGGCAAGCTGCTGGAAGACTTGTACAAGATCACCCTGCGCGTGCTGGGCGGCGAGCCGCATACGGCCGACCGCGAGCTGAAGAACCGCCAGCAGGAAGCGCTGGCCACGCTGCGCCTGTACGGCTTGCCGCCGGACGCGCACCTGAAACTGTGGCAGCAGCTAGACGTGGCGTATTTCCTGCGCCATGACGCCTCCGACATCGCCTGGCAGACGCGCTCGCTATATGACAAGCTCGACAGCAAGTTGCCGGTGGTAAAATGCCGGCTGGCGCCCATCGGCGAAGGCTTGCAGGTCGCCGTGTACATTGCCGACCAGCCCGACCTGTTTGCGCGCATCTGCAGCTATTTCGACCGCAAGAATTTCAGCATCCTCGACGCGAAGATCCACACGACGAAAAATGGCTATGCGCTCGACACCTTCCTGGTCACCGAGCAAAATTTCGCCAAGAGCTACCGCGACATCATCAGCCTGATCGAGCATGAGCTGGGCGAACTGCTGCAGTCGCAAACGCCGCTGCCGCCGCCCGGCAAGGGACGGCTGTCGCGCCTGTCGCGCACCTTCCCCTTCCATCCGACCGTGGATTTGCGGCCCGATGAAAAGGGCCAATACTATTTGCTGTCGGTGGCTGCCAACGACCGCACGGGCCTGCTGTATGCGATCGCCAATGTGCTGACCAAGTACCGCATCAACTTGCACACGGCCAAGATCATGACCCTGGGCGAGCGGGTCGAAGACGTCTTCCTCGTCGACGGCCCCGCCCTCAACAATGCCCGCAACCAGATAATGCTGGAAACCGATTTACTCGATGCGCTGAAAGTCTAGACTGTCCGCGCAGCGCCTACCCTTACTGAAACTGAAACAACATGACCGAAGAATTATTACGCTTGTCCAAACGCATGTCCGAACTGGGCCTGTGCTCCCGCCGCGAAGCCGATGAATGGATCGCGCGCGGCTGGGTTCGTGTGGATGGCAAGGTGGTGTCCGAGCTGGGCAGCAAAGTCACCCCCAGCCAGAGAGTCACCGTGGAGCGCCAGGCGGCGGCCGAGCAATCGAAGCGCGTCACCGTGCTGATCAACAAGCCGGTCGGCTATGTCAGCGGCCAGGCCGAAGACGGCTACACGCCCGCCGTGGCCCTGATCAAGGCGGAAAACCGCTGGGCGGAAGACCGCAGCCCGGAACAATTCCACCCCACCCAGCTGCGCAGCCTGGTGGCGGCGGGCCGCCTGGACATCGATTCCGTCGGCTTGCTGGTCCTGACGCAGGATGGACGCGTGGCCAAGCAGCTGATCGGCCACGATACCGATATCGACAAGGAATACCTGGTGCGCGTGAGCTACACCAAGGGCGGCACTTTGCCCGACAGCGAGCTGAAAAAGCTCAACCATGGCCTGTGGCTCGACGGCAAGCCGCTGCTGCCGGCCAAGGTGCGCTGGCAAAATGAGGACCAACTGAGCTTTACCCTGCGCGAAGGCAAGAAGCGCCAGATCCGCCGCATGTGCGAAGCTGTCGGCCTGAAAGTGCTGGGACTGAAACGCGTGCGCATCGGCAAGGTCAAACTGGGCGACCTGCCGACGGGCCAATGGCGCTATCTGAGCGCGGACGAACAGTTTTAAGCATCAGCACCCCAATGGCATGCCGCGTGGCATGCCAGGCCCGGCTGGCAACAGGTATATAGTGATATAAATTTAACTATTGTGATTTACTTAGTAAATATTGCTTTAAACCTATACACTATTCCTCATTAGAACAAACGAGATACGCTGTCGTGAACGATCCCATCCCTAATCCCCTGCGCAAGGGCGCGCCCAGCCTGGCCGACGTGGCCGAGCCGATGGCGCCCGGCACCAAGCCGCACCATATGAGCGATCCGTGGGATATCGGCGAAACCCTGTGCAGCCTGGCTGACAACGGCGACGCCATTTCCATCTACCCGACGGGTGGCGAAGAGCTCATCCTGGCGCGCATCCTGTCCGTCGACGATGACTTGCCGCAATTCGTGCTGGAACTCAATGAAGGCGCCACCCTGCCCGAAGGCGGCGCCACGTTTGTATCATGGGTGCAAAACGCCAAGCTGCAATTTACCATCAATGGCGAATGGGAAGCCTATCCCGAGCGGCCGAACGTCTACCTGACCAATTTCCCCAGCCATTGCCTGGTGCTGGAACGGCGCGAGTCAGCGCGCCTGGAAACGCCGCTGGGCGTGTATTACCTGGCCGCCTTCGTGCTTGAGGGGCGTCCATACGAATTGCAGCTGTATGACTTCTCGGCCGGCGGCATCGGCATGCGCGCCCATCCGCGCGACACGGTTGGCCTGTACGTGGGGCGCAAACTGTCGCGCGTGCGCCTGGAACTGGGGCCAAACAAGGTCATGATCGCCGACCTGGAAATCCGCCTGTCGCGCACCTTCCGTTCCTTCCTGCTGGGAGAACAGGTGCAGATAGGCTGCCGCTTCCTGAACCTGACGGAGGCCATGCAGGATGAATTGAAAGCCTTGCTCGATAACCTGGGCAGCAACCGCAAGGTGCGCTAGGCTCGCCAGCTTTGCTTATGGCATAAAAAAATGGCCGCCCAGCTCATGCTGCGCGGCCATTTCTTATGGACTGTCAAAATTTCGGGTCAGCCCCGAAACTTAGTCGTCTTCGTTGGGGTCCAAATCAGGAAACATGACCTCGGTATAGCCAAATTGCGTAAAATCAACGATGCGCATCGGATATAAAATGCCGTGCAGGTGGTCCACTTCATGCTGCACCACTCTGGCATGGAAGCCGTCGCAATCGCGGCTGATGGGCTGGCCGAACTGGTCCATGCCTTCATAGTGCAGCTCGCTCCAGCGCGGCACGCTGCCGCGCAGGCCAGGCACGGACAGGCAGCCTTCAAAGCCCTCTTCCTTGCGTTCCGACAAAGGCGTCAGCACAGGATTGATCAGCACGGTTTCCGGCACTTGTGGCGCATCGGGATAGCGCAGGTTCTGCTTGAAGCCGTAAATCACCAGCTGCAGATTGACGCCGATCTGCGGTGCCGCCAGCCCCGCGCCATTGGCCGCATGCATGGTGTCGAACATATCCGTGATCAAGGCATGCAATTCGGGCGTATCGAATTCACGCACGGGCTCGGCCATGCGCAGCAAGCGCGGATCGCCCATCTTCAGAATTTCACGTACCGTCATTTTTCTTCCAGTGCCGCTTGCAATTCTTGCAGGTAAGTGCGGAAGGCTGCGCCCGTTTCCGGATGCTTCATGCCCATCGCCGTCGTTGCCTTCAGATAACCCAGCTTGGAGCCGCAGTCATAGCGCTGCCCCTGGTAGCGGTATGCCAGCACGCGCTCTTCGCGCATCAGGGCGGCGATGCCGTCCGTCAACTGGATTTCACCGCCGGCGCCCGTGCCGATATTTTCCAGGTGGCTAAAGATGCGGCTGGTCAGCACATAACGGCCCACTACGGCCAGGGTCGATGGCGCCTCTTCGGGCGCGGGTTTTTCCACGATGGCCGAGACCAGTTCCAGGTCGGGCTGATAATTCTTTGCCGACACGATCCCGTACTGCTTGGTTTCCGCGCGCGGCACGTCCTGCACGGCCAGCAGCGAGCAGTTTTCATACTGGAAGACATCAGTCATCTGCGCCAGCACCGGGCGCACGCCCTCTTCCACATCCATGAAATCGTCGGCCAGCAAGACGGCAAACGGCTCGTCGCCAATCACGGGGCGGGCGCACAGTACGGCATGCCCCAGGCCCAGCGGCGCCGATTGGCGTATGTAGATGCAATTGATGTGCTTGGGAATGACGTTTTGCACCATCTCGAGCAACTGGCGCTTGCCAGCCGCTTCCAGTTCCGACTCGAGCTCATAGGCCGTATCGAAATGGTCTTCGATGGCGCGCTTGTTGCGGCCCGTGATGAAGATCATTTCCGTGATACCCGCCGCCACGGCCTCTTCCACCGCGTACTGGATCAAGGGCTTATCGACGATGGGCAACATTTCCTTCGGTTGCGCCTTGGTGGCCGGTAAAAAACGGCTGCCCAGGCCGGCGACGGGAAAGACTGCTTTTCTGATTTTTTTCATAGGTCTTCTGTAAGAGGTTGAATGATTAGTCTAGTGTGAGCAAAGCCAGCAGGCCAGCCTCGTCGAGTATGGCCACGCCCAGCTCCTGCGCCTTGGCCAGCTTGCTGCCGGCGTCCGAGCCGGCCACCACATATCCTGTCTTTTTCGACACAGAACCGCTGACCTTGCCACCAGCCGCTTCGATCAGCTCTGCGGCCTCGTCGCGACTCATGTTGGGCAAGGTCCCCGTCAAGACGAAGGTCTTGCCGTCCAGTTTGCCGCCAGCGGCTGGCATTTCAGGCAATTGTGACAGTAATTCATTTCTCAGGGCGTCCAGTTGACCAAGCAGCTTGACATGCTCCTCATCGGCCAGCCATTGTGCCAGCGCCTCGGCCACTGCCGCGGGCAAGCCCGCGTGGAAGCTGGCGCCCTGCGCAGCCAGGCCGGCCAGGGTCACGCCCCGCTCCACCAACTGCTTGCTACGCGGCTCCGTCAGCTTCGGGATACCGATGGCCGCCAGCAGCTTGGTTTGCTCCAGTTGCGTGCGCAACTTGGCGCTGGGCGCATGTTCGCCCTGCGGCGTGACACCCGCATCCAGCAACGCCTGCAGCGCCTGCTGGTTCTTTTCTTCGGCAAAGAAGTCGGCGATGGACTCGGCCACGGTGCCGCCGATGTCCGGCAGCACGCGCAGCAAGGCCGCCGGCGCGCGGCGCACATACGCCAGGCTGCCCAGCCATTCGGCCAGGGTCTTGGCCGTCGATTCGCCCACGTGGCGGATGCCCAGCGCAAACAGGAAACGCTCGAGCGGCGGGCGCTTGCTCGCGGCGACACCGGCCAGCAGGTTTTCCGCCCATTTGGTGGGAATCTTGCCTTGTTGCACTGTTTCCGGCGTCGAACCATCGCGCTCGTCGGCGCGCAGCTTCATTTCCAGCAATTTATCCAGGGTCAGGCTGTACAGGTCGGCAAGGCCATGCACGTATTCCAGTTCGACCAGGGTATCGATATAGCGTTCCCCCAGCCCTTCGATATCCATCATGCGGCGGCCCGCGAAATGGCGGAACGCTTCCTTGCGCTGTGCCGAGCAGAACAGGCCTCCCGAGCAGCGGGCAATCGCTTCGCCCTCTTCGCGCACCACGTGCGAACCGCACACGGGGCAAGCCTCCAGCATCTTGAACGGCAGCGGCGCCGGCTCGGGGCGCTTCTCCAGCACCACGGACAGCACTTCGGGAATCACGTCGCCGGCACGGCGCACGATGACGGTGTCGCCCACGCGCACATCCTTGCGCAGCACTTCGTCTTCGTTGTGCAAGGTCGCGTTGGTCACCGTCACGCCGCCGACTGACACGGGCGCCAGGCGCGCCACGGGCGTCATGGCGCCCGTGCGGCCCACCTGGATATCGATGCCCAACACCTGCGTCAGCGCTTCTTCGGCGGGGAATTTGTGCGCCAGCGCAAAGCGCGGCGCGCGCGACACAAAGCCCAGCTCCTGCTGGTCTTGCGTCGCGTTGACCTTGTAGACCACGCCGTCTATCTCATAAGGCAAGGCCGGGCGGCGCGCGCCGATATCGGCGTAGTAGGCCAGCAAGCCCTGCGCCCCCTGCACCACACGGCGCTCGCCGGACACGGGAATGCCCAGGGTTGCGTACCAGTCCAGCAAGGCCGCATGCGAGACAGGCATGGCGGCGCCATCGAGGGCGCCGATGCCGTAGGCATAGAAACGCAGCTTGCGCTGCGCCGTGATGCGCGAATCGAGCTGGCGCAGGCTGCCGGCTGCCGCATTGCGCGGATTGGCGAATTCCTTATGGCCCGCCTCGCGCTGGCGCTCGTTCAGGCGGGCAAAATCGGCCTTGAACATCATCACTTCGCCACGCACATCCAGCAGCGCCGGCACATTCTTGCCATGCAGGCGCAAAGGGATGCCGGAAATGGTGCGGATATTTGCCGTCACGTCTTCGCCCGTGGCGCCATCGCCGCGCGTGGCCGCCTGTACGAACAGACCGTTTTCATAACGCAGATTGATGGCCAGGCCGTCGAATTTCACTTCGACCGCATATGCGACATCCTGCGCATCGAGGTCCAGGCCTTCGCGCACGCGACGGTCGAAATTGACGATATCGTCGTCGGAGAAACCATTATTCAGCGACAACATCGGCACCGTGTGCGTGACTTGCTCGAATTGCGGCAAGGGGGCAGCCCCCACGCGCAAGGTGGGCGAGTCGGGCGCGCGCAGCGCGGGGTGCGCCGCTTCCAGCGCCTGCAATTCGACAAACAGCTTGTCGTATTCGGCGTCGGGGATGGTGGGATTGTCGAGCACGTGGTAAGCGTGCAGATGCCGATTGAGTTCGGCAGTGAGTGCCAGGACGCGTTGGGCGGCGTCCTGGTTGATCGGATCAGTCATTATTGCGCGATTCTTCAGCTAAATAAACGCAGGGCGCGGGTGGAACCGGCCGGAATGTCGGCCGCGTCCATTTCCTGGTAAAACTCTTGCACCTGGCCGGCGATCTCGGCCAGCGCGGAGTCCGACAAGGCCTGGTTGTAATCGTCGACGATGGTGGCGTCAAGGCGGCCCACCAGTGCCTTGGCGCAAGCGACCATGGCGCCGAAACCGTCGCGCGCAGGCGCCACGCAGGGCACATCCAGCAGCAGGGTCAGGCGCGGCGTCGTTTCCTCGGCCAGGGTGACATTCGTCGACAACGAGAATAGATAACTGCCGTCGCCGTCCGGCATGACGAAACGGCCGTCCGGACGCACGTCAAAGCCCTGTTTTTCCAGCGCGAACAGCAAGGTGGAAATGGCCCATGGCGCGCCATTCGTGTGCAGGTTCACGCCCAGCTGGGCGTCGTGGCCGGCAACGAAGCGGTGCAGATTGCGCGCTTCGGCCATCACTTCCATCATGTCGGGCACTTCCGGCTCGGCGCCGATCTCGTCCGCCACGCCGCGCAGGCGCGTGACCAGCTCGGAGTATTCGAGTTCGTTCAAGGCCGTGCTGCGGCTGGCCAGCTGCACGCCGCCCTGCATCTTGGTGTAGACACCGCCATGCGTGATCGGTTCCCAGTCGCCATTCACGTGCAAGCCGATGAAATGCACGGGCTTGTTGCCCACCAGGCGCAGGGTTTGCAGCACGGGCAAGATCTTGTCGCCGCGCACGGGCGCTTCCAGCGACAGGGGCAGCAGGCAATCGATCAGCGGGTCGACCAGGCTGGTCGCCTGTTCGCTGGCGGCGCTGACTTCTTGCTGCACCGGCGCGGCAGGAGCGGTTGCAGCTTCCACGCCGCTATCGCCCAGCGACGGTTCCGCGTGCACGGGCGCGTCCGGCACAACGGCCGCTGGCGGCGCGCCGAACGACGGTTCGGCCTTGGCGGCTGGCGCAGTATCGAAGCGCGGCTCCTGGCGCAGGACGGCTTCCTGGGCTTCCTCTGCGGGGGCGTCGCCCTCGCGCATCAGCACGTCATCGTGGTCGCTGGAAAAGGCCCGTTCCACACTTTTCTTGGCCTTGTACTCCTGCCATTTGTTGTACGAAAAAACACCGACGATAAAGACGCCGCCGGCGCCGAACAAGGTAATTTGAAGGTCTGTCATGCTGCTTGTGCCTCGGTAGCAAAATTTGCGGCGGACTCCATGTCCACCGCCACGATGCGCGATACGCCCTGCTCCTGCATCGTCACACCGATCAATTGATGGGCCATTTCCATCGCAATCTTGTTATGCGAAATGAAAAGGAATTGGGTCTGGTCGGACATGCGCTTGACCATGCGGCAGAAGCGTTCCGTGTTCGAATCGTCCAGCGGCGCATCGACTTCGTCGAGCAGGCAGAACGGCGCCGGATTCAGGCGGAACATGGAAAACACCAATGCGGTCGCGGTCAGCGCTTTCTCTCCACCGGACAACAGGTGGATGGTGGCATTTTTCTTGCCGGGAGGCTGCGCCATGACTTGTACACCGGAATCGAGAATCTCGTCGCCCGTCATGGTCAGCTTGGCCTGTCCCCCGCCGAACAGGATGGGGAACAGCTCGGAAAAGTGGTGGTTGACCTTGTCGAAGGTGTCTTGCAACAGGTCGCGCGTTTCCTTGTCAATCTTGTGGATCGCGTCTTCCAGGGTATTGATCGCTTCCGTCAGGTCGGCATTCTGGGCGTCGAGGAAATTCTTGCGCTCGGACGCCTGCGCCAGTTCGTCCAGCGCGGCCAGGTTGACGGCGCCCAGGGCCGTGATGGCATTCGTCAAACGCGTCACCTCGCCCTGCAGATACGAGGGACGCATGTCCGGGTGCAGCTTTTCCGTCAGGGCGGCCTCGTCGGCGCCCGACTCCAGCAATTGCTGGGCGAATTGCTCCTGGTTCAAGCGCGCGGCCTGCTCCTTGAGCTGCATTTCCATGATCTTGTCGCGCTGCGGCTGCAGGCTGCGTTCCGACTGCGTGCGCGCATCTTCGGACAGGCGCAACTGCTGCGTGATCTGGTCCAGTTCGTGTCGCGCATCCGCCAGCGCCCGCTCCTGCGTGGTGCGGCGCTCGAGCAAGTCCTGCAAGCCGTCGGCCGCCGCGCCGCTTTCCAGGTTGGCCAGTTCCAGTTCGCCTGCCTGCAGGCTGGCCGTCACTTGCTGGGCCTGCGTACTGGCCGTGGCGATGTTGCGGCGCAATTCCTCGATCTTCGCGCGGTGGGCTTTTTCCGCATATTCCGTATCCTTGGCGGCGCGTTCGAGGTCGCGCAAGGCTTCGCGCGCCTCGGACAAAAGCTGCTCTTTCTGCAGAAAGTCGGTATGGCCGTCTTCGTGCGCTTCCTGCAAGTTGCCCAGTTCCATGTCCAGCTGTTCGAATTTTTCTTCCGACTCCAGCTTGGCCTGCATCTGCTCCGCCTCCTGCGCAGCGATCTCAAACAGGTCGGCACCGATCTGCGTGCTGCGCTGGTTGAAGCGCGCTTCCACTTCCGACAGTTTCACCACGTCCAGTTGCAGAGTGTGCACGGACGACGTCAGTTGCTGTATGCGCAGGCGCAAGTCGGACAGAGTGCGTGTCAGCGTGGCGACGGCCGCATCGGCCCGCACGGAACGGGCGCGCGCCTCTTCGGCCAGCAATTGCTGCGCGCGCAACTGTTTGCCGATATTGTCGATTTCCTGCTGGCGCCCCAGCATGCCTTCCTGCTCCGAATCGGCCGCATAGAAGCGCACGCTGGTGGCCGTCACGACGTGACCTGCACGGGTGACGAAATAGCCGCCCGGCGGCAAGTTGCCACGTTGCGCCAACGCCTCGGCCGCGTCTTCCACGGCATAGGCGTTATACAGCCAATCCTGCAGCAAGCCGCGCAAGCCCGGATCATTCAGTTTGAGCAAATTCAGGAAGGGCTTGAGGCCCGGCACTTCCGGCTGGGGCAGCGGCGCCACCGTGGACGGCGCGTACAGGGCCAGCTTGGCCGGTGGCGCGTCTGCAAAGAACGCCTTGGCCCAGTCGATATTCGACAGTTGCAAGGCCGACGTGCGCTCGCGCAAGATCGATTCCATGGCTGCTTCCCAGCCCGCTTCGATCTGCAGCTTTTGCCACAGGCGCGGCAAGGTGTCGAGCTCGTGCTTTTTCAACCATGGCTGGACCTTGCCCTGGGTCTGCACCCGTTCCTGCAATTGTTTCAACGCGGAAAGACGCGCTTCCAGCTGGGCGTTGGCGTTTGTTTCGGCATTGACTTGCGCCTGCGCCTCCATCCGCTCCTGCTCCAGCTTGGGCTGTTGTTCCAGCGCCTCTTCCAGGTAAAAACCCTGTTCTTCCAGGGTTTGCTGCTTTTCTTCCAGCTGCAGTTTCAGATTTTCCAGGTGGCTGCTGTCGGGCAGGCTCAGGCTGTTCTTTTCCTGCTGCAGGCGCTCACGGCGCGTCAACAGGCTGGCCAGGATGTTCGAAGCATTGCGCTGGTGCGCCGATTCCAGCTCCAGCTGCTGCTGGGCCTGCATGATCCGCGCGCGCGATTCCGTACTCTTGTGTTGCGCGGCGCGCCAGGCGGCGTCCAGTTCGGGCAATTGCTCGCCCTTCTGTTCGGCCATCATTTGCGACTGCTCCACCTTGGCGGCCAGTTCCTCGAGGTGGAATTGCGCCTCTTCGATCTGTTCCTGGTATTCCGCGCCTTGGCTGTTCCACTGGTCGCGCTGGGCCGTCAGCGTCGCCAGCTGCGCCTGCAGGCGGGCGCGCGATTCGATGACGAACTTGATCTGCGCTTCCAGGCTGCCAATTTCCGCATTCGTCTGGTACAGATGGCCTTGCGCCGTATGCAAGCGGTCGCCCACGGCAAAGTGCGCCTGGCGCATCTGCTCGAGGGTCAGTTCCACGTTGCGCAGCTTGGCTGTCTGCTCTTCCAGGTCCGTCTGCGCCTGTTCCACTTCGCGGAAATAGCGCGTCTGCTCGTTTTGCGCCTCGTTCTTGCGCAGCAGCCACAGCAGTTTCTGCTTTTCTTCCTGGTCCGCCTGCAAGGCGTGGAAACGGGTGGCCACGGCCGCCTGCGCTTCCAGCTTTTCCAGGTTGGCATTGAGTTCGCGCAAGATGTCTTCCACGCGCAGCAAATTCTCGCGCGTGTCCTGCAGGCGATTTTCCGTCTCGCGGCGGCGTTCCTTGTATTTCGACACGCCGGCCGCTTCTTCGAGGAAGACGCGCAATTCTTCGGGGCGCGATTCGATGATGCGCGAAATCATGCCCTGGCCGATGATGGCGTAGGCGCGCGGGCCAAGGCCGGTGCCAAGGAAAATATCCTGAATATCGCGCCGGCGCACGGGCTGGCCGTTGATGTAATAGGTAGAGGTGCCGTCGCGCGTCAGGGTGCGCTTGACGGCGATCTCGGCGTACTGGCCCCACTGGCCGGACGCCTTGCCATCGTTGTTGTCGAACACCAGTTCCACGGAAGCGCGACCGGCCGGCTTGCGGTGGGTGGAGCCGTTGAAAATGACGTCCTGCATCGATTCGCCGCGCAATTCCGACGCTTTCGATTCGCCCAGCACCCAGCGCACGGCGTCGATGATGTTCGACTTGCCACAGCCGTTCGGCCCGACCACGCCCACGAGCTGGCCTGGCACCTGAAAATTGGTGGGATCGACGAAAGACTTAAATCCCGACAACTTGATGGAAGAGAGACGCACGTGTTTTAGAGTTCCTGGCCTATGCTGGCGGTTGAGATCGGTGGACCCGGTACATTGCAGTACACGGTCACCTAGGTCACCCTTGCGGCGGCAGTCTGGCCGCTTACCGCAAAAAAGTGCTTCATCATACCATTTCCCGATGCTTTTCTGGCCAAAAAACCGCAGCGTCAAGTGCCAGCCGACGCCAGCTCAAGGGGCTGGGCGGCCGTCCTGCGCCAGTTTCCAGTCTGCGCGGGAAAAAACGCGCTCATGACCGGACAGGAGCAAGGCCAGTTTTTGCAGCCATTGTTCGGTCGGCATGGGTTCGGCCTTGAAGCTGAGCACGACCATCAGCGCCAGACTGGCCAGGGCCAGCGCATGGCTGACGGCGAAATGGACGGCACCTCGGGCATTCCACATGAAGCCCAGCGCCAGCGCCAGTCCCAGCACACAGCCGCTGACGGCTTCCGACACGCTGTGCGCATGCACGAGCACGCGAGAAATGGCAACCAGCACGGCAAAGGCCACGCCGACCAGCACGCCGGCATGGCGCATGCGCGGTTCGGCTCGCTGCAACAGCACATACATCAGCACGGGAAACACGGCGCCGGCGCGCATGGCGTGGCCGCTGAAACCCGTAAAATCGAGCGTACTGCTGCCCACGCCCCAGCTCATGAAGGCCAGCTTGGACAACACCACGAGGGCCAGGCCGCCGCCGTACCACAAGCTCCAGCTGAGCACCAAACGCCATTGGCGCGAGACGAGCAGCCACAAGGCAATCGCCACACCAGCCGGCCCCATCACGGACATATCGGCCGCGAAAGAAATTCCATTCCACCAAGTCATCGTGCCTGCACTTATTTCATGATCAGCGTGCACTATGCCACGACTGTGCCCTGTTCCGCGCGGCTTTTGCTGTACTGCGGCAAAAAATTACATTCCATTACAAAGTTTCCTTGGTGAAACTATGCGCTTCGCGCGTGCCCGGCGCGCGTCAGATATTCGTCAGGCGCTTGCCCCTGGGGGGCGCAAAGTCGCGGATCGATTCGATCATGCCCACTTCCAGCGCCTGGTCGGCCGTCAGGTGCAGGTCGGAATAGGCATGTACCTGCCACTGCTCGTCCGTCAGGTTGACATGGCCGCGCAGGATGCGCTCGGTACGCATGTCGTCCGCGCGCAAGCCTTCGACGATAATGCTGAGCGCGTCGGGGCGCGAACCGGGCGAGGCTGTCGCATGCGACTTGTGCACCATGAAGCGGGCCGTGTCGCTGGCATGCCGGTGCCGCCCCGCCAGGAACAGGCTGACGGCGATGGACGCCACGGCGCCCGCATTGTAGGTAATGATGTCGAGTGGCAACTTACTCAGGAAGTTGTACAGACAGATGCCATCGCTGACATAACCGCCATTGGACTGGATCAGGATGTGCGCAGTGGAAAGCTTGTCTTCCGTGATGTCGGCCACGGCATTGAAGACGCGCCGCACCATGTCACTGTTGACATCGCCCGAGAGGGTAAAGTAACCGTGCTGCTCAGTGTTGTCTTGTGTCTCGTGCTGTGTCTCGTGCTGCGTCCCGCTCTGTGTCGTGCTCATGGCAACCACCCGCAAGAAAGCCAGAACTTCATCATAGCGCATTCCTGCGCGGCGGGGCGCCCACTTGCGCTGCCGAGTCCCCCTCCCAGCCGCGCAAACTGGGGCTTTTGCTGCAATTTGGCAACGTCTTTTCAGATTGACAGAAAGACCCTGCTGGCATATATTCCTCCCACTTGATCGGGAGAGGGCAACCCAGCGTTGCCGCCGAAGGGGCACTACCCAAAAACTCTCAGGCAAAAGGACCGATCAGGCGGACTGAAGCTGTTGCTTTGGCGACATATTTAGTTCAACTCTGGAGAGCGGCCGCGGCTTTACGCAAGCGGCCCACCGAAGGGGCGCACGGGGCAAGCCCCCGTAATCTCTCAGGTACAAAGGACAGAGGGGTCAGTGATCACGCCGGAAAGCCGTGTTTGGCGCCGTGTGTTCTGTTAACTTCCCCCCTTTACCTTCGTCCCGAGGAATCCATGACGCTCAAAGCGACCCCACTCAACAACGCCCACCGTGCCCTCGGCGCCCGCATGGTCGATTTCGGCGGCTGGGACATGCCCGTCAACTACGGCTCACAAATCGAAGAGCACAACGCCGTGCGCGGCGACGCCGGCATGTTCGACGTGTCCCATATGTGCGTGGTCGATATCGAAGGCCCCAACGTGCGCGCCTTTTTGCGCGGCTTGCTGGCCAATAACGTCGACAAACTGCAAGTGTCGGGCAAGGCGCTGTACTCGTGCATGTTGAATGCCGAAGGGACCGTCATCGATGACCTGATCGTCTACTTCTTCAACGAAAACTGGTTCCGCCTCGTCGTCAACGCAGGCACGGCGGAAAAAGACGTGGCCTGGATGCAGCAGCAAAATACCAACACCAACAGCGGCCTGACGATTACGCAGCGCCGCGATGGCAATGACGCCATGGCCCTGGTGGCCGTGCAAGGCCCGAACGCGCGCGCCAAAGTGTGGCAAGTGCTGCCGCAAACGCAAGCCGCGTCCGAAGCCATCAAGCCTTTCAACGTCGTCATCGTCAAGGACACGGCCTTCGGCGAAGTCATGCTGGCTCGCACCGGCTACACGGGCGAAGACGGTTTTGAGATCGGCGTGGCCGCGACCCAGGTGGAAGCCCTGTGGAACGCCCTGATCGCTGCCGGCGTCAAGCCGGCTGGCCTCGGTGCGCGCGACACCCTGCGCCTGGAAGCGGGCATGAATCTGTACGGCCAGGACATGGATGAAAGCGTCAACCCGCTGGACGCGGGCCTGGCCTGGACCATCGACTTGGTCAGCGAGCGTGAATTCATCGGCAAGGCCGCCCTGCTGGCCAAAGGCCAGAACGCGCAATTCGTCGGCCTGATCCTGCGTGAAAAAGGCGGCGTGCTGCGCGCCCATCAAAAAGTCATCATCGCCGGCAACGACGCCACGGGCGAAATCACCAGCGGCACCTTCAGCCCGACCATGCAGGAAGCGATTGCCCTGGCGCGCGTGCCCAACGGCGTAGCTGTAGGCGACACCGTGCACGTGGAAATCCGCGGCAAGCAGCTGGCCGCCTCCGTCGTCAAGCTGCCTTTCGTGCGTAACGGTAAAATCCTGGCTGCGTAAGCGATTAGCGATAGAGAGCCACCGCCCGCAAGACCGAATAAACATCACCAATAACAAACACTTACCATCTGGAGCCACACATGAACATTCCTGCAGACCTGAAGTACACCGCTTCCCACGAATGGGTACGCCTTGAAGCCGACGGCACCATCACCGTCGGCATCACCGAGTACGCGCAGGACGCCCTGGGCGACATCGTCTTCGTCGAACTGCCAACCGTGGGCAACACCTATGGCGCCGGCGACGACGCCGCCGTGGTGGAATCGGTCAAGGCAGCGAGCGACATCTACGCGCCGATTGCCGGCGAAGTCGTGGCAGTCAACGACGACGTCGTCAATGCGCCTGAATCGATCAACGCCGACGCCTACGCCAACTGGCTGTTCAAGATCAAGCCAGCCGACGTGTCGGCCCTGGACGGCTTGCTCGACGCTGCCGCCTATGGCGCCACCACCAGCGCCTAATCGCGTTTGACTCACGGGCCGCGTCTGCGGCCCGTTTGCATTTTTTCTGCGCTGCGCCCGCGCGCCGCATCCCGGTTTTTCAGTCTCTTTGGCCTCTATACCATGACCCGCACCAGCCTGACCCAACTCGAAGCACGCGATGCCTTCATCGCCCGCCACATCGGCCCTTCCTCCACCGAACAGCAAGCCATGCTGGCGACCCTCGGCTACCCATCGCGCGCCGCGCTGATCGACGCCCTGGTACCGGCCAACATCCGCAACAAGGGCGCCCTGCCCCTGGGCGCGTACTCGCAGCCGATGCCGGAACAGGAAGCTTTGTTACGCCTGAAAGCCATCGCCGGCAAGAACCAGGTGCTCAAGTCCCTGATCGGCCAAGGCTACTACAACACCTTTACGCCAGGCGTCGTGTTGCGCAACATCTTTGAAAATCCTGCCTGGTACACGGCCTACACGCCTTACCAGCCCGAGATTTCGCAAGGCCGCCTGGAAGCGATCCTGAACTTCCAGCAAGTGATCACGGACCTGACGGGCATGGGCATTTCGAACGCCTCGATGCTGGACGAAGGCACGGCCGCCGCCGAGGCGATGACCCTGATCCAGCGCGTGGGCAAGTCGAAATCGAACGTGCTGTACGTGGCCAATGACGTGCTGCCGCAAACGCTGGAAGTGGTGCAGACGCGCGCCCAGCCGATCGGCATTGAAGTGCGTAGTTTCGACCCGGCTGAAATCGAGTCGCTGGACGCCTGCTTCGGCGTGCTGCTGCAATACCCTGGCGTGAATGGTGTCGTGCGCGACTACCGCGCCGGTGTGGAAAAACTACACGCGAATGGCGCCATGGTCATCGTCGCGGCCGACCTGCTGGCCCTGACCATGCTCACGCCACCGGGCGAATGGGGCGCCGACGTCGTCGTCGGCAACAGCCAGCGCTTCGGCGTGCCGCTCGGTTTCGGCGGCCCGCACGCCGGCTATTTGTCGACGCGCGATGAATTCAAGCGCAATATGTCGGGCCGCCTGGTGGGCGTGACTGTCGATGCGCAAGGCAACAAGGCGTATCGTTTGGCCCTGCAAACGCGCGAACAGCATATCCGCCGCGAAAAAGCCACGTCCAACATCTGCACGGCGCAAGTACTGCTGGCCGTGATGGCGTCGATGTACGCCGTCTACCACGGCCCTGCCGGCCTGCTGCAGATCGCCCAGCGCGTGCACCGCTTTACAGGCATGCTGGCCGCCAACCTGAAGACCCTCGGCTATGGCGTCGTCAACGCGAGCTACTTCGACACCCTGACCGTCAACGTCGCCGATGCAGCGCAACTGCACGCGACGGCCATGCACCACGGCGTCAACCTGCGCAAGATCGATGCCACCCACGTCGGCGTGTCGCTCGATGAAACCACCACGCGCGACGATATCGCGCTGCTGTGGAAGGTGTTCGCGCACGGCCTGGTCAACGCGCCGGCCGCCCCCGACCTGGACGCCGTCGAAGCGAATGTGACCAGCGCGCTGCCGGCCAACCTGGCACGCGAGAGCGCCTACCTGACCCACCCCGTATTCAACAGCTACCACTCGGAACACGAAATGCTGCGCTACCTGCGCAGCCTGGCCGACAAGGACCTGGCGCTGGACCGCACCATGATCCCGCTCGGCTCGTGCACCATGAAGCTGAACGCGACGAGTGAAATGATTCCCGTCACCTGGCCCGAGTTCTCGAACATCCACCCGTTCGCGCCGGACGCGCAAACCGTGGGCTACCGCGAAATGATCGCGCAACTGGAAGAGATGCTGTGCGCGCTGACCGGCTACGCGGCCGTCTCGCTGCAGCCGAACGCCGGCTCGCAGGGCGAATACGCGGGCCTGCTGGTGATCAAGGCGTATCACGAATCGCGCGGCGAAGGCCACCGCAACATCTGCTTGATCCCGTCGTCGGCGCACGGCACCAACCCTGCCTCGGCCAATATGGTCGGCATGCAGGTAGTCGTCACCAGTTGCGATGCCAACGGCAACGTCGACCTGGCCGACCTGAAGGCGAAAGCGGAAAAGCACAGCGCCAACCTGGCGTGCGTGATGGTCACCTACCCGTCCACCCACGGCGTGTTTGAAGAAGGCATCCAGGAACTGTGCGAGATCATCCACTCGCACGGCGGCCAGGTCTACATCGACGGCGCCAACATGAACGCGCTGGTCGGCGTGGCCGCTCCCGGCTCGTTTGGCGGCGACGTGTCGCACCTGAACCTGCATAAAACCTTCTGCATCCCGCACGGCGGTGGCGGACCGGGCGTCGGCCCGATCGGCGTCGGCGCGCACCTGGCGAAATTCCTGCCGAACCAGCGTTCGTCGGGCTACCAGCGCGATGCCGCCGGTATCGGCGCTGTCAGCGCCGCACCATTCGGCTCGGCCAGCATCCTGCCGATTTCATGGATGTACATCGCCATGATGGGCGCGGAAGGCTTGACGGCAGCGACCGAGACGGCGATTCTGGCAGCGAACTACATCGCGCGCCGCTTGGCGCCGCACTACCCGGTGCTGTACTCGGGCCACGACGGCCTGGTCGCGCACGAGTGCATCCTGGACCTGCGCCCGATCACGGACGCCACCGGCATCAGCAACGAAGACGTGGCAAAGCGCCTGATGGACTTCGGTTTCCATGCGCCGACCATGAGCTTCCCCGTGCCGGGCACCCTGATGATCGAGCCGACGGAAAGCGAATCGAAAGTGGAAATCGACCGTTTCATCGACGCCATGATCGCCATCCGCGCGGAAATCGCCAAGGTCGCCAGCGGTGAATTCGACCACGACGACAACCCTTTGAAAAACGCGCCGCACACGGCACAGGTGCTGATGTCGGACAACTGGGAACGCAAGTACAGCCGTGAAATCGCGGCCTACCCCGTCGCTTCCTTGCGCCAGCGCAAATACTGGCCACCGGTCGGCCGCGCCGACAACGTGTACGGCGACCGCAACCTGTTCTGCGGCTGCGCTCCTATCAGCTCTTACGAAGAAGAGTAAACGCCTGCTGCCCGGCTAACCGGGCAAGAGGAAAGCAAAACGGCAGGCCGCGAGGTCTGCCGTTTTTTTTGCGCCGCTTTATAGCGCCAGCAAGGCGCCCCCTGGCAAGCCCAGCACGGTGCCCAGTATCGTCAGGCATACGACATCGCGCCGCTCGCAACGGGTACGGTGCGAGCTCCAGGCGGCAAACAGCAACGCCACGGCCACGCCGCTGAGCGCAATTCCCGCTTCCGTCATGCCAGTTCTCCCGTCATTGTTTCTTTCTTCATTGCTCTGCGCCCTTTCAAATTATTGAACTAACTACCTACCGGTAGGCAGTAAGTGTACAATAAAAAACACGGCGGCGTTCATGCCCCGTTTTTTTGATGACATGAAGGAATCACGATGCAGCAGCAAACCACTCTCCCCGCCGCCAGTCTTGGGCTGGCGGCTTCCCTGGCCCTGGTGGCCGTGCTCGGTCCGGCCGGCATCGACATGTACCTGGCCTCGATGCCGGCCATGGCGCGCGAGCTGCACACCTCGTACGCGAATGTACAGCTGAGCCTTACCGTTTTCCTGCTGGCCCTGGGTGGCGGGCAGCTGCTGTGCGGGCCGCTGACCGACATGCTGGGCCGGCGCCGTCCGCTGCTGGCCGGCATCGCCGTCTACATCGTGGCGGCCGTGTGGGCGGCGCAGGCCGATCAACTGACCACCCTGCTGCTGGCGCGCACCTTGCAGGGTCTGGGCGCGGCGCTGACCCTGGTCGTGGTGATGAGCATGGTGCGCGACGTGGCCGATGGCGTGCAGGCGGCGCAGCTGTTTGCCTTGTTGATGACCATCGTGGGACTGGCGCCCGTGCTGGCGCCCGCCGTGGGCGGCTTGCTCGATGCCCATTACGGCTGGCGCGCCGTGATGCTGGCCCTGGCCGCGCTGGGTGCTTTGACCCTGCTCAATAGCGCGCTATTCCTGCCGGAAACGCTTCCCCACGCCCGCCGCGTCGCGCCGCGCGGCCTGCACCGCACGTATGCGCGCATCGCGCTGGACCGCGCCTTCCTGCTGCCCGCGCTGGCCCTGTCCGCCAGCTTCTTTTTCCTGTTTGCCTATATCGGCGGCGCGTCGCTCGTGTACCAGCGCGATTTCGGCCTGTCGGCCAGCAATTTCGGCCTGATGTTCGGTGCCACGGGCGTGGCTGTGCTGCTGGGCGCGATGGCCAGCGGCCGCCTGGTGGCCCGCCACGGCGTGGCGCGCTTGAGCGTGGCGGGCAGCGTGGCCATGCTGGGCGGCGCGGGACTGGCCCTGCTCGGTGCCTGGGCAGGAGCAGGCATCGCCGCCGTCGTGCCGGGCATGTTCGTGGCCCTGTTTGGCCTGGGCATCGCCGAAGCGGCGCTGATGGCCATGGCCATGGGTTCGCAACAGCGCGCGCTCGGCTCCACGGCGGCATTGCTGGGCGCCATCCAGATGAGCTTATCGTCCCTGGCCACGCCGCTGGCGGCCAGCCTGTCCGAATGGGGACCTGTGCCTTGGCTGCTGTTCTTGACCATGGCCGGCCTGCTGGTATCATGGCTGACCCTGGCCACTGCGCGCGTCCATCCGGCAAGCGCCAGCAGCCTGGGTGCGCACTGACGCTTCACCCCACCATTGCCTATCTATGAAGAAACGCTCGGCCTCCGCCGATAACATCTGTGCCGTTGCCGTCGTGCACTTTTCCGAACATGGCTACGACGCCTCGTCCCTCAGCGATATCGCCGAACAGGCGGGCATGCGCAAGGCTTCGCTGTACTCGCACTTCGCCGGCAAGGACGCCCTGTTCCTCGACGTGTTTGCCGACGCGCTGGCCGAAGAGCAAGCCTTCATGGATGCCTGTTTCGCCGACGAAGCGGCCCTGGCGACGTCCGGCGGCCAGCGGGCCGGTGCCCTGTACTGCGACCGCATGGCCCAGCGCTACGCGGATTCGGCCCATCTGCGCTTCTTGCTGCGCACGGCCTACCTGCCGCCCGCCACCCTGCGCATCGAAGTCGGCACGGGTTACGAAGCCTTGCTGGCGCAATTGCAGCGGCATTACGTGAATAGCCTGGGCCGCATGGCGCCCACTCTGGCGCCCCAACGCCTCGACCTGTACGCACAAGCCTACCTCGGCATCGTCGACAGCCTGCATGTGGAACTGATCTACGCGGGCGGCGCCGCCCTGCAACAGCGCCATGCGGCACTGTGGCACATCCTTTCCGATTCGCTGGCGATGGCGGCACAACCGGCCTGATGCGAGATCGCTTGCCGCCACACTGTGACTCGACAAACATGCCTGACACAGGCCGCTATCGGCGCTTCGACAGCACCGCTTTGCTAAGTTACATGTGGTACGACTTGCTGCCGGATTTTTCGTGTGCGAAGTTCCGCCAAGGCCCCGAAGCGGATCTTCGATAGTAAGTCCGAATCGGCTCAAGCTTCAACAAGGCAGATCACTGTACCCGTCATAGAGCTATTTTTCCAACTATCATAGCAACGTCATTTATCACCGGAAGACATTAACTTACATGCTTAAAATGGCTAGAGCAGTGACGACAATCACAGTCATCGGTCCACATATACTTGGCCCGAAATATCCGCCAATTTTGGCGAAAAACCGCGTTCAATCAGTGCACAGGCGATAGCCTCCCTCGCATAGTTGTCGGTTGGTAAGCGGGCTTCACGCGAAAGCGATGAAAATTTCGATTTCAACTCTTCGGTCGACCATGGGGCAAGAAGCGCACGCGCCGCAGATAGGTCATTGGCGGTATACTTTACGGCAATGTTATTTAAGGCTGACTGCTGATTAAAACGGAACAGTCGGCCTGGACTCTTGGCGGCAATCTCAGCAGCCATCGACAAATCGGCAATTCCATACCCTAGCCCATACTCGCGGTGTATCGCACCAAGCAGGAAATTAGCAGTTGTACAGATAGGCTTCGCTTGTCCTGTTTCCCTGTCAGCTATGAAAATTAGTACGTACGAGGGGGAAGTCGAGTAATTATGAATCGCAGCGTCATAGCTCTCCAATGATTGAATCATAGGTAGCTTACTGGCACGATTTTCAGAACGACAATGCATCCCGAGCGTCAGGCACATCATCAGAAGAAAATTCTGGATTGACAACTTTAAATATCGGTTTTGCATTGACAACGTTCCTTCGTGATTTCTTCATCGGATGGCCGCTTTTGGCCGATTCAGACGCTGACGTTACGCCACAACAACGCGAATGTATGCCTCTGGCCAGAACAATAGCCCCAAACGAACACCTCCGCCCGCGCTAATGCCATCAACCTTGATTATTTGGCATCTTACGTTCGCATGCACCCACACCCACATTACACTTTGGAAACCTAAGATTTCTTCAGTTGACACTCTTGCAGCGCATCCATAAGATGCCCCCATTATTCATTTACGGAGTCCCACGTGGGTACTTGTTCTAGTGACAGTAGCCGATCTTGTATCGGTGATTGCCTCGGCAGCTAAGCAGCAAGCAACGCGGAATTCCCTTTCCTCCGTGCCTTGCTGAGCAAGGTGCGGTGTCTCGTGCGGCCAGTCCGGCTGCGCGCCTCTCCCCCCTCTTTCCGATCGCGACCGGCTACTGACCCGGATTGGCCGCCAGCACTATCGTGCCTTGGCGGCACGCAAGTCTTGCCTGCGGCTGCGCCGCCCGTCAACACCTCGTCGTGAAAGGAAGAGCCATGAATCTCTTCACCCGCTTATTCGAATCGTTCCTGCGCAAGCGCCATACTGCTGGCAACTTCCGGCGCCGCGCCATGCCGCTGGAAAACAGCA
This sequence comes from Janthinobacterium sp. UMAB-56, assembly GCF_900095265.1. Classification (GTDB taxonomy): domain Bacteria; phylum Pseudomonadota; class Gammaproteobacteria; order Burkholderiales; family Burkholderiaceae_D; genus Janthinobacterium. Next base: position 106,228 of record NZ_LT607659.1, read on the forward strand.
CGGCCCGTCCCGTGCCAGATCACCTCGCGCGCCAGTTGCTGGACGCCGCCCATGAAAACCTGGATGGCGCGCTGAACCGCCTGCATACGCGGGTGGAAGGCTTGCGCGATGCCGAGGCCCAAGTCATCGGCGCGCAAACCGGACCGAATGAAGTCGAGCATGAAAAGCCGCTGGCCTGGTACCAGCATCTGTGGCTGTGCTACAAGAATCCCTTCAACCTGCTGCTCACCGTGCTGGCCATCGTTTCCTATCTGACGGAAGACCCGAAAGCGACCATCGTCATCGGCACCATGGTGATTTTGTCGACCCTGCTGCGCTTCGTGCAGGAAGGCCGCTCGAACCGCGCCGCCGAACGCCTGAAAGCCATGGTCAGCAACACCGCCACCGTGCTGCGCAATGGACAGCGGACCGAGCTGCCCATCCGCCAACTGGTGCAGGGCGACATCATCGTGCTGTCGGCCGGCGACATGATCCCCGCCGACTGCCGTTTGCTGTCCGCGAAAGACCTGTTCGTCAGCCAGGCCGCCATGACGGGCGAATCCTTGCCCGTGGAAAAGATGGCCGAACTGGCCGACGCCCATGGCCGCGACCCCATGGAGCTGGCCAATTTGCTGTTCATGGGTACCAACGTGATCTCGGGCGCGGCCACGGCGCTGGTCTTGGCCACGGGCAACCGCACCTATTTCGGCACCATCGCCACGCGCGTGACGGCCACCGAGCGCACGCCCACCGCGTTTGAAGCGGGCGTGAACAGCGTCAGCTGGCTGCTGATCCGCTTCGCCCTCGTGATGGCGCCGCTGGTGTTCCTGATCAATGGCTGGACCAAGGGCGACTGGATGGAAGCATTCCTGTTCGCCCTGTCCGTGGCCGTCGGTCTGACGCCGGAAATGCTGCCCATGATCGTCACCAGCACCCTGGCCAAGGGCGCCGTGAAACTGTCGAAAAAGAAAGTCGTCGTGAAACGCCTGGACGCCATCCAGAACTTCGGCGCCATGGACGTCTTGTGCACGGACAAGACAGGCACCCTGACGCAGGACAAGATCGTGCTCGAGCGCCATACCGATGTATTCGGTCAGCCCTCCGATGAAGTGCTGCAATTCGCCTATTTGAACAGCCACTACCAGACGGGTCTCAAAAACCTGCTCGATCGCGCAGTGCTCGACCATGTGGAATTGCAGACGGAAATGCAGCTGGCCCGCGATTACGTCAAAGTCGATGAAATCCCCTTCGATTTCGTGCGCCGCCGCATGTCCGTTGTCGTTTCCGAAAAGAATGACCACCATGAATTGATCTGCAAGGGCGCCGTTGAGGAAATCCTCGCCGCCTGCAGCCATCTGCGCCTGGGAGGCGTGAATATTCCCCTCGATCCTGCCCTGCTGGCGAAAGTGCTGGAAACCACGCATGGTCTCAATGCGGAAGGCTTGCGCGTGGTGGCGGTGGCCGTCAAGGAAGTGCCGCCGCATAAAACCGTGTATGGCGTGGCCGATGAAACGGCGCTGACCCTGATCGGCTATGTCGCCTTCCTCGATCCGCCGAAGGAATCGACGGCGCCTGCCCTGCGCGCGCTGGCCGAACATGGCGTCACCGTGAAGGTCTTGACGGGCGACAACCACCTGGTGACGGCGAAGATTTGCCGCGAAGTGGGCCTGGCCGTGCACGGCGTGCTGCAAGGCCCGCAACTGGACGACATGGACGACGCCACCCTGGCGCAAGCCGCCGAAGACAATACCGTGTTTGCCAAGCTCAGCCCGCTACACAAGGAGCGCCTGGTGCGCGCCCTGCGCGGCAATGGCCATATCGTCGGCTTCATGGGCGACGGCATCAACGACGCGCCCGCCTTGCGCGCCGCCGACATCGGCATTTCCGTCGATTCGGCCGTCGATATCGCCAAGGAAGCGGCCGACATCATTCTGCTGGAAAAGAGCCTGATGGTGCTGGAAGAAGGCGTGCTGGAAGGCCGGCGCACCTTCAGCAACATGCTCAAGTACATCCGCATGACGGCCAGCTCAAACTTCGGCAATGTGTTTTCCGTGCTGGTGGCCAGCGCCTTCCTGCCGTTTTTGCCGATGCTGCCGCTGCACTTGCTGGTGCAAAACCTGCTGTACGACGTGTCGCAGATCGCCATCCCGTTCGACAATGTCGACGCGGAGCTGATCCAGCAGCCTTTGAGCTGGAACCCGCGTGACATCGGCCGCTTCATGGTCTTTTTTGGCCCCATCAGCTCGATCTTCGACATCAGCACCTTTATTTTGATGTGGCATGTGTTCGGCGCGAATACGCCAGAACAGCAGACCCTGTTCCAGTCCGGCTGGTTCGTCGTGGGCTTGCTGACGCAGACCCTGATCGTGCACCTGATCCGCACGCCCAAGCTGCCCTTCATCGACAGCATCGCGTCCGTGCCACTGCTGGTGGCCACCACCATCATCATGGCCGTGGGCGTGTTCCTGCCGATGGGACCGCTGGCGACCTACTTTAAATTGCAAGCCTTGCCGTTGGCCTACTTCCCCTGGCTGCTGGCCATCCTGGTCTGCTACACCCTGCTGACGACGTTCATGAAACGCGTGTACCTGCGCAAATTCGGCTGGCAATAGTATGATGGACCGCTCTTTCCCCTACAAAAGGCGCGCATGAGCGGCTCATCCCTTTCCAAACGCACACAAGCCCTGCTGCTGTCGGCGCTGGTGTTTCCCGGCAGCGGGCATTTTGTATTGCAACGCAAGGCGCGCGGCTGCCTCTTCCTCGTGCCTGCCCTGATCGCGCTGGTGCTCGTATTGCGCCAGATCATGGCACGCTTGGACCAGGTTCTGGCACAGATCGACAGCGGCGCCCTGCCGCTCGACGTGCAACTGATCATGGAAAAAATCGATGCACTGTCCGCCAATGATGGCCCTGTCATGACGGTGGCCGTGGGCGTGCTGGTGGCGTGCTGGCTCGGCAGCCTCATCGATACCTGGCTCATCAAGCCATGACGGCGGAGGCAGAGGCACGCAAACAGCGCAAGGAAGCAAAGATGCAGGCGCGCCGCGCGCAGCTGGCGCTCAGGCGCCAGGACCATGGCGGCCCGCTGGCCTGGCGCGGCTGGTTCGACGGTTCCGCCCATCCTAACCCTGGCAAGCTGGGCATAGGCGCCCTGCTGCTGGGACCGAACGGCGAACGCATCGAAGTGAGTGAGGCGGCCGGCCATGGCAGCAGCAGTGACGCGGAATATGCGGCCCTGACGGCCCTGCTGCAAGCGGCGCTCGGCGTGCGCCCGCCGCCCGTGCAACTGCTGCTGTACGGCGACAGCCAGGTGGTGATCAATGATGTGCTGGGAACGACGCCCGTCGGCGCCAAGGGGCTGGAAATACAAAGGGCCACCGTAGTGGCCCTGCTGGAACAATTCACTGACGTGAGCTTGCGCTGGCTGCCGCGCCACAGGAATGGCGAGGCGGACCGGCTGTCGCAGTTGGCGATCGCCGGCTCGGTGGTGAAAAATTAAGCGGCGCGGCCTATCCGCAATGCTTCTTGCGGCGCTTTCGCTGCCGGGCGCTTGACGCCCTTCAAACCGCTGACACTGGCCTGTTGCCCATTCAGTTTAAACACGCTGACGACCTGCGCCAGCTTGTGCGCCTGGTGCTGCATCGATTCGGCGGCCGCCGCCGACTCTTCCACCAGGGCCGCATTTTGTTGTGTCACGGCATCCATCTGGCCGATGGCGCGGTTGATCTCGTCGATGCCCACGCTTTGCTCGCTGCTGGCCGCCGTGATTTCCGTGATGATATCGCTCACGCGCTGCACGCTGTCGACGATGTCGTTCATGGTCGAACCGGCTTGCGCCACCAGCATGCTGCCCGCGTTGACTTGCTCCACGGACGCGCCGATCAGGGTCTTGATCTCTTTCGCCGCCGACGCCGAACGCTGCGCCAGGTTGCGCACCTCGGACGCCACCACGGCAAAGCCGCGTCCCTGCTCACCGGCACGGGCCGCTTCCACGGCTGCATTCAAGGCCAAAATATTGGTCTGGAAAGCGATGCCGTCAATCACGCTGATGATGTCGACGATCTTGTTCGACGAAGCATTGATCGATTCCATCGTGCCGACCACTTGCGTCACCACTTCGCCGCCCTTGACGGCCACTTGCGCCGCCGAGGCTGCGAGTTGATTCGCCTGCCGCGCATTGTCCGCATTCTGCTTCACGGTGCTGGTCAGCTCTTCCATCGAAGACGCCGTTTCTTCCAACGAGCCGGCCTGCTCTTCCGTGCGGGAAGACAGGTCTTGATTCCCTGCCGCAATCTGCGTCGAGGACGTGGCGATGCTGTCCGTGCCGCTGCGCACTTCGCCGACGATGTTGAGCAAGCTGGTGTTCATATCCTTCAGGGCGAGCAGCAATTGCCCGGTTTCATCCATGGCGCTGGCTTCGATCTGCGCCGTCAAGTCACCATCGGCCACCTTGCGGGCGATCTCCACGGCCGTGCGCAGGGGGCGTACGATGCCCATCGTCAACAGCCAGGCGCAGACGACGCCAAACGCCAGCGCCAGCGTGGCCAGGGTCAGCAGCAGGGTGCGGCTGGTATTGGCGACGGCGTCGATCTCGCGCGCCGTCGTGTCGATGCTGGCGCGCTGATACTCCAGCATATTGCGTACCACCGTCAGATACTTGGTCGAACCGGGCACGAAAACATTCTGGAACACCTTGTCCGCCTCCTCTGCCTGGCCATCCACTTTCAGCTTCGACACTTGTGCCCGCGCATCGAGGTAGACCTTGCGCTGTTCGCTGACCTGGCGGAACAATTCAGTTTCTTGCGGACCGGAAATCAAGGCTTCGATTTTCTTTTGCAGCTCGCCAGATACAACCGACGATTGCTTGGCCTCTTCCGCAAAATACGGCCCCAGCGAGGTGTCGGCACTGCGCACGATGGCTGTGGTGCGGCGCACGCCGCTATCGATCTTCCCATACCAGTCGGAAATATAGCGTTCCTTGGCCAAGGGCTGCTCCATCATGTTGCGCGTGGCGCTGGCCACTTCATGCAAACGCCACACGCTGATACCCGTGATAAGCATGGAAAACAGCAAAATCACGGCAAAACCCAGGCCGAGGCGCACACCGATACTGACGTTTCTTAATAAATTCATGTAAATATCCTAAAAAAGCGGAATCTGACTATACGGGGGAGTGCAAAAAGCGGCTGCCAGGGGCAGCCGCGCCGGCATCAGCGTGCGCCGATGCGCAAGGCAGTTTGTGGTGCTGTCGGCGGCTTGATCGCGTTCGCAGCGCCGGCCTGCTGGCCATTAAGCTTGAACACGCTGACGACTTGCGCCAGTTTGTGCGCCTGATGCTGCATCGATTCGGCGGCCGCCGCCGACTCTTCCACCAGGGCCGCATTTTGTTGCGTCACGGCATCCATCTGGCCGATGGCCCGGTTGATCTCGTCGATGCCCACGCTTTGCTCGCTGCTCGCTGCCGTGATTTCCGTGATGATGTCGCTCACGCGCTGCACGCTATCGACGATATCGTTCATGGTCGAGCCGGCCTGCGCCACCAGCATGCTGCCCGCGTTGACTTGCTCGACCGACGCGCCGATCAGGGTCTTGATCTCTTTCGCCGCCGAAGCCGAACGCTGCGCCAGGTTGCGCACCTCGGATGCCACCACGGCAAAGCCACGCCCCTGTTCACCGGCACGGGCCGCTTCCACGGCCGCATTCAAGGCCAAAATATTGGTCTGAAAAGCAATGCCGTCGATCACGCTGATGATGTCGACGATCTTGTTCGACGAAGCATTGATCGATTCCATCGTGCCCACCACCTGCGTCACCACTTCGCCGCCCTTGACGGCCACTTGCGCTGCCGAGGCTGCGAGTTGATTCGCCTGCCGCGCATTGTCCGCATTCTGCTTCANCACGGTGCTGGTCAGCTCTTCCATCGAAGACGCCGTTTCTTCCAGCGAACCGGCCTGCTCTTCCGTGCGGGAAGACAGGTCCTGGTTGCCGGCGGCAATCTGCGTCGAGGAGGTGGCGATGCTGTCCGTGCCGCTGCGCACTTCGCCGACGATGTTGAGCAAGCTGGTGTTCATATCCTTCAGGGCGAGCAGCAATTGCCCGGTTTCATCCTTGGCGCTGGCGTCGATCTGCGCCGTCAAGTCGCCGTCGGCCACCTTGCGGGCAATCTCCACGGCTATGCGCAGTGGGCGCACGATACCCATTGTCAAGACCCAGGCGCAAACCACGCCAAAAGCCAGTGCCAGCGCGGCCAGCGCCAGCATCAGGGTTCGGCTGGTGCTGGCGACGGCGTCGATTTCGCGCGCGGTCTTGTCGATGCTGGCGCGCTGCTGTTCCAGCAATTCCAGCACCATCTTCTGGTACTTGGCGGCGGCAGGCACGAAGGTCTTTTCAAACACGGCATTGGCGGCATCAACCTGCGCTTCGCCCTTCAGCTTGTAGACCTGGTCGCGCGAACTGATATACACCTTGCGCTGCTCCAGCAAGGCCGCGAACATGGCTTTTTCCTCTGGCGTGTCGATCAGCGCCTCGATCTTCTTTTGCAGTTCGGCCGAGCTGGACGACGAGACTTTCGATTCTTCGGCGAAGTAGCCGCTGAGCGAAGTGTCGCTGCTGCGGGCAATGGCGATAGTGCGGCGCACGGCGCTATCGATGCGGCCATACCAGTCAGAAATATAGCGTTCCTTGGCCAATGGCTGCTCCATCATGACGCGCGTGGCGCTGGCCACGTCGTGCAAGCGCCAGACGCTGATGCCCGTAATAAGCATGGAAAACAGCAAAATGACGGCAAAACCGAGGCCGAGGCGAACACCGATGCTGACGTTGCGTAATACATTCATGTGACTATCCTAAAAAACCCGGACGCCGGCATAGCGACAGGCTGGCGATTTCGTGTTGGCGCGGACGCAGGCTCGCTGCAGTGGCGACACGGGGGTGACAAGTGAAACTGGCGCACGGTTCGGCTGAATCGTGCGCCAGGAAATGCGCTAGCGTGCGCCTTGCAGAAAAAGCAAACAATGCTTGGGGTCAATTGTTTCTAAAAAACCCTGTCAACACCAGGGTGTCGGGAAATGTTCAGGGCAAGGCAACGCCGCCCTGGACTTTTCCTGGCGGCCTAGGCTGCCAATTTTTCGATCAGGCCCATGTCGGCGCTGGACATCAGCTGGTCGATATCGACCAGGATGAGCATGCGCTCGTCGATGGTGCCCAGGCCGATCACGTATTCCGTGTTGATCGAACGGCCCATGTCGGGCGCGGGCTTGATCTGCTCCGGCATCAGGGTGGTGACGTCGGAGACGCGGTCGACGACCATGCCAACCACGCGGTTGCCGATATTGAGAATGATGACGACGGTGAATTGGTCATAGCTGGGCGTACCCAGGTTGAACTTGATGCGCATGTCGACGATCGGCACGATGATGCCGCGCAGGTTGACCACGCCCTTGACGAACTCGGGCGCGTTGGCGATGCGGGTCGGCGTCTCATAGCTGCGGATTTCGCTCACTTTCTGGATGTCGATGCCATACTCTTCCTGGCCCAGGGTAAAAGCCAGGTATTCGGCAGCCTTGGCGACGGTAGCGCCTGTGTCGCTGGAAATGGTGTTCATGATAATCCTTTCGTTAACTCGCCTGAGGCGCAGGCCAAGGCATGCTGCACGCAAGCCCTGGACGTGGCAGAACCATCCACGATGGGATGGCAGTTACTTATATATTTTTTTGCAAATACTTTTTAGCAATTAGTTGATGCCTCTAATTTCCGTGCGGCAATGTTACCCCATGTAAATTTTACATGCACTAAAAAAGAGCAATCGCCAGGTCAGAGATTTTCCAAAATACACTTATGTGGCGAATACGGCACGCCTGGGCGCCAGTTTCTGGGCCGCAAGCGGCGGCGTTTTATGCCACACTGACGGCCCCGGCTTTTTACGCTACAGAATACCAACCATGCAAACCTTGCTTACTCAATGGCAACCACGCCTGCTGGCCCTGGCCACGGCCGGCCTGGGCGACGACAGCGCCCACGACATCAACCACTTGCGGCGCGTCTGGCGCAATGCCTGCGTGCTGCTGCAAGAGCATGCGCAGGCCGACGCTCTCACCGTGATGGCTGCGTGCTATCTGCACGACCTGGTCAACTTGCCGAAAAACCACCCCGAGCGCCACCTGGCGTCGCGCCAGGCCGCCGCGCTGGCTTACCGCCAGCTGGCAGAAATGGATTTCCCGGCAGACAAGTTGCCCGGCGTGGCCCACGCCATCGAGACGCACAGTTTTTCCGCCGACCTCAGGCCCACCACCATCGAAGCGCAAATCGTGCAAGATGCCGACCGCATCGACGCGCTGGGCGCCGTGGGACTGGCGCGCCTGTTCTATACGGCGGCGCGCATGGACAGCGCGCTGGCGCATGGCAACGATCCCTTGGCCCAGCATCGCGCGCTCGACGACAAGGCGTATGCGCTCGACCATATCGTCACCAAGCTCGACAAGCTGCCCGGCAAGATGCAAACGGCGGCGGGCCGCGCGCTGGCCGAAGAACGCCTGGCCGTGCTGACCGATTTCCGCGCCGCCTTTGCTGCGGAATGGGCGATTGCGCTCTAGCATGGCTGGCGATAGCCAGCACCGCGCATGCTG
>NZ_LT607659.1:114872-117865 GCF_900095265.1 Janthinobacterium sp. UMAB-56
CGCGCCCGCACAAGAAGGCAAGCTCAATTTCATCCTCGTCTGCGTCTTCATCGACATGCTGGGCATCGGCCTGGTGGTGCCCGTGCTGCCCATCCTGATCGGCGACTTTGTCAACGGCAAGGAGGCGCAAGCGTTCTGGTACGGCATCATGGCGGCCGTCTTCGGCTTGCTGCAGTTCATCTTCATGCCCATGCTGGGCGCCATCAGCGACCGCGTGGGACGCCGTCCCGTGCTGCTGTACTCGATGGCGGGCATGGGCATCAACTTCCTCGCCACGGCGCTGGCGCCGAACCTGGCCTGCCTGTTCATTGGCCGCGTCATCGGCGGCGTCTCGTCGGCCAGCATGTCGGTGGCGTCCGCGTATGCCTCCGACATCTCCACGCCGGACAACCGCGCCAAGAGTTTCGGCAAGATCGGCGCCGCCTTTGGCCTGGGCTTCATTTGCGGTCCCATGCTGGGCGGCCTGCTGGGCGACGTCAATCTGCACCTGCCCTTCTTCGTGGCGGCGGCACTGTCGGCCACCAATTTCATCTACGGCTATTTCTGCGTGCCCGAATCACTGCAGCCGGGTCCGCGCCCGCCCTTCACCCTGGCCCGCATCAATCCATTTGCCGCCCTGCTGAAACTGCTGCGCCGCCTGGACATCCGCGGCCTGGTGCTGGCCTTCGGCCTGATGACGTTTGCGCAAATGATGCTCAACACCACCTGGGTGCTGTACACGCATTTCCGCTTCGACTGGACGCCGCGCCAGAACGGCATCGCCCTGTTCTGCGTCGGCCTGTGCGCAGCCGTCGTACAGGCCGGCTTGCTGGGCATACTCATCAAGCGCCTGGGCGAAGTGCGTTTGTCGCTGCTGGGCATGGCCTCGGGCGCCATCACCTACCTGCTGTACGGCCTGGCCACGCAGGGCTGGATGATGTACGCCTTGATCCTGTGCAACCTGCTGGCCTTTGCCGCCGGCCCCGCCCTGCAAGGCATCATCTCCAAGGCGTCCGCCGCCAACGAGCAGGGAGAACTGATGGGTTCCCTGCAATCGATCAGCAGCCTGGGCATCATTATCATGCCCTTGCTCGGCAGCATGATCCTCGGCAAAGTGAGCCACTTGCCGGCGCAGGACTGGCGCATCGGCAGCACCTTCTATCTGTGCGCCATCATGCAAACCTTGGGCATCGTGGTGGCCTGGCGCTACTTCAAGGCACAGCGCCAGGCAAGACTTGCGGTTTCCACCACAAAGTAGTCGGCGGCATAACATTGCATTTGGGAAATAAATAGGCGAGAATGGGATAATCAAGCGGGCGTTGCCGACGCCCGCGATTCGATGGCAAGCAAGGATGGGTATGACTGACTTTTATTCCAGCGCCTGGCGCCGAACCGTGGCCATACTGGCGCTGGCGCTGCCGTCGCTGGGCAGCGCGCAATGCTCGCGCGACATTCAGGTGCCCGTCTCGGCCATCGGTGCCAGCGTGGTGATCAATGGCGCCAGCATCGGCGGCATCTATCCCGACTTGCTGCGCAGCATGGGGGCCAAACTCGGCTGCAATTTCATCTTCACGGCCGTGCCCCGCGCGCGCCTGGAAGCGATGTTCGAGACGGGCAAGGCCGACTTGCTGATGCCTGCCAGCAGCACATTGCGGCGCGACCAGCATGGCCTGTTCATCCCCATGCTGGGCAGCCGCCCGCTGCTGATCTCGCTGCAAGGCACGCGCGCGCCCATCAACACCATGCAGGAATTGCTCGAACGGCGAGAATTGCGCGTGGCGCTGGTGCGCGGCTACGACTATGGCTTGCCCTACCAGGCGCTGGCGAAGGAATTGAGCAGCCAGGGCCGCCTGTTCTACGAAGTCGACGCCCTCTCCGTGGCGCGCCTGATGCAAAGCGGCTTCATCGACGCCACCATCATGGCCCCCACCATCCTCACCGGCGTGGCGCAAAACGATGCGCGCGTGTACGGCCTGGCCGACCGCTTGCGCCTGGAAGCGCTGCCGGAATTGCCGTGGGGCATGAGCGGCGTCTACCTGTCACGCAAATCCCTGACGGCGGAAGACCAGGCAACCCTGCGCGAATTGCTGGACAAGGCGGGCCGCTCGGGCACCCTGATGGAAGGCTTTCAGCGCCATCACCGCCAGGAACTGTTGTCGCTCAGCATACGTCCGCGCTAAGACCTGCATGTCCGGTTTTGTCGTCGCCGTCGTTCTGTTTGCCGCCCTGTTACACGCCAGCTGGAATGCCATCGTCAAGTCGGGCAAGGATACCTTCCTCACGACCGTGCTGGTCTCCGTGGGCGCGGCCCTGATTTCGCTGGCCGCCCTGCCCTTTGTCGATGCGCCCGCGCCAGCCAGCTGGCCCTATCTGGCCGTCTCGGCCATGGCACAGCTGGCGTATTATTCCCTGCTGGCGGCCGCCTACAAGGCGGGCGACATGAGCCATGCCTATCCCCTGATGCGCGGCAGCGCGCCATTGCTCGTGGCGCTGGCCAGCTGGCCGCTGATCGGCGAACGTCTTTCTTCCATGCAGGTGGGCGCCGTTGCCTGCATTTGCGCCGGCATCTTCGGCCTGTATTTCGCCGCGCGCCTGCCCGCCACGGCTGGCACGGCAAAAAACACGGGACGCGCCACCGACTTCGCGCTGGGCAACGCCTGCGTCATCGCCAGCTATACCCTGATCGATGGCATCGGCGTGCGCCTGTCTGGCGCGCCGGCCGCCTACACCATGTGGATCTTTGTCCTGAACGGCTCGGGGCTATTGCTGTGGACGGCGCTGCGCCGCCCCGCCGACTTGCTGGCCTATGCGCAAACGCAATGGCGGCTGGCCGCCCTGGGCGGTATCGGCACGCTCGCTTCGTATGGCCTGGCCTTGTGGGCCATGACGCAGGCGCCCGTGGCCGCCATCGCGGCCCTGCGCGAAACGTCGATCCTGTTCGCCATCGCCATTGCGGCGCTATTCCTGCACGAAAAAATCAGCCCCCGCCGCTACCTGGCCATCGCCCTGATCGC
>NZ_LT607659.1:117906-199866 GCF_900095265.1 Janthinobacterium sp. UMAB-56
CGAGCGGCGCAATCGGCAACTCGATGGCGCTGGCCGCCCCTGCCGCGTGGTACACGCGCTGCGTGGCCTTCTTGTAATCGCCTGGCTGGGCCAGGAAGATATTCGGCACGAAGGTTTGCGGGTTGCGGTCGTACAGGGGGAACCAGCTCGACTGCACTTGCACGGCGATGCGGTGGCCGGGCAGGAAGACGTGATTCGCATTCGGCAAGGCGAAACGGTAGCGCTCCACTTTGCCCGCCGGAATGGCCGTCGGATGTTCGAGGCTGTCCCGATAACGGCCGCGGAAGATATCCATCGCCACGCCCAGTTGATAGCCGCCCATGGCCGGCTGCGACGGCACTTCGTCAGGATACACATCGATCAGTTTCACCACCCAGTCGGCGTCCGTGCCGCTGGTGGCGGCAAACAGATTGACCACAGGCGCGCCGGCGATGCGCACGGCCGTCTTCAACGGTTCGGAAACATAGCTGAGCACGTCCGTGCGGTCCGCATAGCCGCGCTGGTCGCTGACCAGCCATGGCTTCCACTGCTCGCCATCGCTCAGGCGCACGGGACGCGCGACAAACGGCACGGGTTTCGCCGGATCGGCCACGTATTCGTCGTACGCGCCACTGGCAGAGTCTGATGCCGCTGGCGCCGGCGCAAAGCCCAGCTTGTACCCATCCTGCAGGTAGATCGGCGTCAGCTTGGTTTCGCAGGTCTCGCAAGCCAGCGGCCACTGCCACAAGCGCTGCCACTGGTTCGTGCCGCTCTGGTAAGACGTCACTGGCGGCGTATTGGCTTCCGGTGCGCCATCCTTCAGGTATTGATTGAGGAAGGGCTGCATGACTTTTTCGCGGAACTGGCGCGCCGTGTCGCCGTCAAACTTCAGGGCGCCCAGGCTGGAGCCTTCATAGTTGACGCCGCTGTGGCGCCACGGACCGATGGCCAGGTAATTGAGGTTGTTGCGCGTGTCGCGCCCCTCCATTGCCCAGTAGGTGGCATAGGGACCATAGATGTCTTCCTGATCCCACTGCCCCACCACGTGCATGGTCGGCACGATCAACGGGCGCTTGGCCAGGATCTTGTCGAGCGCCTGTTCCTGCCAGTAACTGTCGTAAGCCGGATGTTCGAACAGTTTTTTCGTGTAGGCCAGCTTGTCGATGCCGAACTTTTTCGCGTAGTCGGCGGCCGAGCCGATGCGCAGATACCCGTCGTAGTCGTCGTAGACGCCCGTCACGGGCGCGTCGCCGCTGCCGCGCACGCTCGTCTGCCACGCCAGGTAAGACAGGCTGGGCATGCGGAAGGCGCCGTTATGGAACCAGTCGTCACCGCGCCAGCCATCGACCATGGCGCTCATGGGTATGGCCACCTTCAGCGCCGGATGCGGGTCCACCAGGGCCATCAGCACCGTATGTCCCTCGTACGATGAACCCACCATGCCTACCTTGCCATTGCTCTCCGGCACGTTTTTCACGAGCCAGTCGATCGTATCCCAGGCATCGGTCACGTTATCGACCTTGGTATTGTTCAGTGGCCCCCGCACGGGGCGCGTCATGACGTAATCGCCTTCGGAGCCATGCTTGCCGCGCACGTCCTGGAATACGCGGATGTAGCCGTTTTCCACCAGGGTATCGTCGCCCTGCGGCAAGGTGGCCAGCATGCTGGCGCTGGTCGCGCGCTGGGCGCGACGGGCCGCATTGTATGGCGTGCGCGTGAGCATGATGGGCGCCCGTTTGGCCTCTTTCGGCACGACGATCACCGTGTACAGCTTGACACCGTCGCGCATGGGGATCATCACCACGCGCTTGACGTAATCATTGACGTCAGGCATCACCAGCTTGGCGCCGATATCGGGCGTCATCGGTGGCGTTTGCGCCATCGCCGGCGCCACAAAGAGGGAACTGCATAGGGAACTGACAACCAGGGCCAGGCCGGTGAGCCGGACGGGGGACGACACGCGCATACTGTTCTCCAATGATTCATGCCACGCAAAAGTGGCCGAACGGCAATAGTACCCGGAAAGCAAGTTCTACAGAAGGCTAGACTATGGCGCAACGCAGCAGATATATCGGCACGCAACTTGACAGAACGCGCACGAACTGCAACCATAACGCCATGAAATTTATCCCGTCACAACACGCCTGCTTGAATTGGTGGTCCTGCTCACTTTCGCGCGGCCACTGCATAGTGATGTGAATTTGATCCACGCCGCCTCGATCGGTGGCGTAACAGGCTCCAGCCTGGATCATCCCCGATGCAGGCGGCTCAAAAGGAAACTTGATGAGCTTGCCTAGTACCCCCAATACCCAAGACCAGAACGACGCAGTCGCAGCACCGCTGTCGGCCGCCGCCATCGCTTCGCAATCCGTGATCCTGACGGGTGACCGCCCGACCGGCCCCTTGCACCTGGGCCACTACGTGGGCAGCCTGCGCGACCGCGTCGCTTACCAGAACAGCTACAAGCAATTCATCATGCTGGCCGACGCGCAGGCGCTGACGGACAATATGGACGACATCGACAAGGTGCACCGCAATGTTGTCGAAGTGGCGCTCGACTACCTGGCCGTCGGCATCGACCCGACGAAAACCACGGTATTCATCCAGTCGCAAATCCCGGAACTGGCCGAACTGACCTTTTACTACCTGAACATCGTCACCGTGGCGCGCCTCGAGCGCAACCCCACCGTCAAGGAAGAAATCCGCCTGCGCGGCTTCGAGCGCGACATCCCGGCCGGCTTTTTGACCTACCCGGCCAGCCAGGCGGCCGACATCACGGCCTTCAAGGCAGGCGTGGTGCCCGTGGGCGAAGACCAGATCCCCATGATCGAACAAACGAATGAAATCGTGCGCCGCTTCAACCGCATGTACAACCGTGAAGTGCTGATGGAATGCAAGGCGCTGGTGCCGGACATCGGCCGCCTGCCCGGCATCGACGGCAAGGCCAAGATGAGCAAGTCGCTGGGCAATACCATCAACCTGGGCGCGACATCGGCCGAAATCACGGCCGCCGTGAAAAAAGTCTACACGGACCCGCTGCACCTGCGCGTCGAAGACCCGGGCCACCTGGAAGGCAACATCGCCTTCACTTACCTGGACGCGTTTGACCCGGAAAAAGCGGCGCTGGCCGACATGAAAGCCCATTATGTGCGTGGCGGCCTGGGCGACAGCATCGTCAAGAAGCGCCTGGACCTGGTCTTGCAGGAAATGCTGGCGCCTATCCGCGCCCGCCGCGAAGAGTTCGCCAAGGACAAAGGCCAAGTCATCCAGATGTTGAAAGAAGGCACCTTCAAGGCACGCGAAGTAGCGGCCCGCACGGCAGATGAAGTCAAGTCGGCACTGGGCCTGAACTACTTCTGATCACAGACAGGAATAGCAAACTGATGCGCCCAGGCGGAGTCGGGTAAAATCCCGCTTTCGCCTGGGCGCAATTCGTTTGTCACCGTGGCATCAGCAATCCGTAGAGAAGACAAAGCGCCATGAACGATACCCCTGTCGAACAGCTGCTGCAGCAGCATTTTTCCATCGATGCGCTGCAACGCTCGCCCGCGCCCCTGCAGCAGGCGCTGCGCATGCTGGGCGGCTGGCTGGCCGCCGAGCGCGACACGCCGTATCCGCACACGCCATACGCGGAACTGCTGACGCAACTGTCCGACACCTGCCTGCCCGCGCACGGCATGCCCGTGGCGGCATTCCTGCAAGAACTCGACGCTACCGTGCTGGCCAATACGGCCCAGCTGAACCACCCGCAATACATCGGCCACATGACGCAGGCCCTGCCCTGGATCAGCGTGCTGGCCGAAGCGTTTACGGCCACCCTGAACCAGAACCAGGTAAAGATCGAGACAGCGTATGTGTCGACCCTGATCGAAAAACAGATCCTGGGCTGGCTGCACCGCCAGGTGTACCAGCACGCCGATAGCGTCTACACGCAGGCGATGGCCGCCACCAGCGGCGCGCTGGGCAATGTCGTCAATGGCGGCACCATGGGCAACTTGACGGCGCTGGCCGTGGCGCTGGAACAGCAGCTGCCCGGCACGCGCAAGCGTGGCCTGTTTGCCGCCATGCAGGAATCGGGCTACGCGGGACTGGCCGTGATCGGCTCGGCCCGCAGCCATTATTCCGTGAAAAAGGCGCTGGCGACCCTGGGCCTCGGTGAAAACGCCCTGCACCTGGTAGCCGTTGACCGCGACAACCGCATCGATATCGCCGCGCTGGAAGCGACGATTGCCGAATTGAAGTCGCGCAAGATCAAGGTCATCGCCATGATCGGCATCGCCGGCACGACGGAGACGGGCGCCATCGATCCGCTGGCCGCCATGGCGGCCATTGCCGCCCGAGAAAGCATCTGGTTCCATGTGGATGCGGCCTGGGGCGGCGCCCTGCTGATCGCGGAACAGTACCGCGCGCTGTACGACGGCATCGCTCTGGCCGACTCCGTCGTCATCGACGGGCATAAGCTGCTGTGGGTGCCGATGGCCCAAAGCATGGTGCTGTTCAAGGACAGCGCCAGCCTGAACCTACTCAAACACAACGCCAACTACATCTTGCGCGACAACTCGGGCGACCTGGGCCAGACGTCGCTGGAAGGCTCGCGCCGCTTCGACGCCTTGAAACTGTGGACCTCGTTCAAAGTGCTGGGCGTGTCCGGCTACACGACCTTGCTGCAGCAGGCGGCCACGTTGTCCGGCCAGTTGCAGGATTTATTGGCTGACCAGCAGGATTTCGAACTCGTCACGCGTTCGGACACCTTCATTCTGACCTACCGCTACCTGCCCGCACACTTGCGCCAGCGTATGGAAAGCTTGCTGGCTGATGGCCAGGTGGAGGCGGCGACCGAACTGAACAAGCAGTTGAACACACTCAACGCCAAGCTGCAAAACCGGCAAAAAGCGCAGGGCCACAGCTTTGTCTCGCGCACGGTACTGGAATCGACGCGCTATCCTGGCCCCACCAATGTGCTGCGCGTGGTCATGACGAATGTCAAGACGCGCCCCCACCACTTGCGCGCCATCCTGGCCGAACAGCGCGCCATCGGGCAGGCGTTGGTGGCGGAACTGGGCCTGCAAGGAATCTCCCCCAATCAGCCTTGACTGGATGTCCGATGCAGCGTCTTAGCGCCCTTACCGATCTGTTACGGCATCTGTTGAAATGGCTGCTGCTGGCCTTGGTCGTGGCCGTGCTGGCCGGCTCGGCCTCGGCCGGTTTCCTGTTCTCACTGGACTGGGCGACGCGCACCCGGATGGCGCACGCCTGGCTGATCTGGCTGCTGCCCGTGGCCGGCTTTGCCGTCGGCTGGCTGTATTTGCGCTACGGCAGCAGTGTCGAAGGCGGCGCGAATCTGCTACTCGATGAAATCCACGACCCGAAAAAAATCATTCCGCTGCGCATGGCGCCGCTGGTGCTGGGCGGCACCGTCATCTCGCATTTGTTCGGCGCTTCTGTCGGGCGCGAAGGCACTGCCGTGCAGATGGGCGGCGCGCTGGCCGACCAGCTGACGCGCATGTTTCGTTTGAACAATGACGACCGACGCATCATCCTGATGGCCGGCATCAGCGCCGGCTTTGCCTCCGTCTTCGGCACGCCGCTGGCGGGCGCCATCTTCGGCCTGGAAGTGCTGGCCATCGGCCGCCTGCGCTATGAAGCCATGCTGCCCTGCCTGCTAGCTGCCGTCATCGCCGACCAGGTGGGCCTGTGGTGGGGTGTGCAACACACGCATTACGCCGTGCCTTTGACCCCCGCCCTCTCTGCCTGGCCCCTGTGCGCCATGGTAATCGCGGGCGTGCTGTTCGGCGTGACGGGCAAGGTGTTTGCGCAAGCCACGCATGGCTTGAGCGGGCTGATGAAACGCTGGATCGGCTACGCCCCGTTGCGTCCGCTGGCCGGCGGCCTCGCCGTCGCCATCGCCGTGTGGCTGCTGGGCACGGATCGCTACATCGGCCTGGGCATTCCCACCATCGTTGACGCCTTGAAGCAGCCGCTGCCAGCCTACGATTTCCTCGGCAAGATGGCGTTTACCATCGTCTCTCTGGGCACGGGCTTCAAGGGCGGCGAAGTGACGCCCCTGTTTTACATCGGCGCGACCCTGGGCAATGCGCTGGGCCCGCTGCTGCACCAACCCGTCACCCTGCTGGCCGCCATCGGCTTCGTCGCCGTGTTTGCCGGCGCGGCCAACACGCCCATCGCCTCGACGCTGATGGCCATGGAGCTGTTCGGCGCCGAGATCGGCGTCTATGCCGCCATCGCCTGCGTCGTGGCCTATCTGTTTTCCGGCCACGCGGGCATTTACCGGGCACAGCGCAGCGGCCACGCCAAACGCACCATACACAAGGATACGGACACATGACACAGAACATCTACGACAACGACACCTTCTTTACCGGCTACAGCCAACTGCCCCGCTCCGTCGGCGGCCTCGATGCGGCGCCCGAATGGCCAGCCCTGCGCGCCATGCTGCCCGACTTACAAGGAAAAAACGTGCTCGACCTGGGCTGCGGCTATGGCTGGTTCTGCCGCTGGGCAGTGCAAGCCGGCGCGGCGCGGGTGCTGGGCGTGGACGTCTCGGAAAAGATGCTGGCGCAGGCGCGCAGCATGGGCAATCAGGCAGCGCTCGGGTATGCCCGACTCGATATGGAACAACTGACCTTGCCACCGGCCAGCTACGACCTCGTCTACAGCTCGCTGGCCTTCCACTACATCGAAGACTACACCACCCTGCTAGCCACCATCCGCCAGAGTTTAAAGCCAGGCGGCAAGCTGGTATTTTCTATCGAGCATCCGATCTTCATGGCGCCGCGCCAACCCGGCTGGCTGACCGATGCGCAGGGCCGCAAGCACTGGCCCGTCGACAGTTACCAGCAGCAAGGCCCGCGCATCTCGGACTGGCTGGCGCCCGGCGTGATCAAGCAGCACCGCACCCTGGGCACGACCTTGAATGCCTTGCTACACGCCGGTTTCCAGCTGGAACAGGTGGAAGAATGGGGCCCGACAGACGATCAGATTGCGCAGCAGCCGGCGCTGGCCGAAGAGCGCGAAAGGCCGATGCTGTTGCTCATAGGCTGTGGCGCGCCTTAATTTCCCCGCCATGCAGCGCCAGCGGCACGGCCCTGGCCCAGCGGTTCGACGACAGCGAAAACGTCAGCGCGCGGACCTGGTGGTACCAGCCGGCGGGCACGTACAGCATATCGCCCGGCTCGACGAGGCATTCGATCATCAATGCCTGGCGCGCCAGCGGGAAGCGCTCGAAATCGGGCGCTTCCGGGTCGAAGGGTGAACCGAACAGGATGGCGTTCGCCTCGCGCGGATACAGGAAGGCGTCGTGGTGCGGCGGCGATAAAAATAGGCGCTTGCGGCCCCACACTTGCGCGAAGATATTGTCGTCGTAATCGCAATGCAAAGGCGTCACCGTGCCGGCCGGCCCCACCCAGAAACGCGGCGGGCCCATCTTGTCGAAATACGTGGGCCAATGGCACAGGCGGTTCAGCTCGCGCAATTCCAGGTTGCCCAGATACGGCGGCAGCGCGTATTTGCCTTCTGCCACCAGGTCCAGGTATTGCCCCATCGACATGTCCTGCATGGCGCGGTCGGCCGCAAACGCCGTGTTGATGTAGTCGCCCACCCGCGCACGCACGGGCACGTGGCTGAACTGCTCGCGCAAGACGGCAGGCTGCAGCCTGGACAGGGGCCAGCGCTGCACCAGCCCGCGCATCAGGAAAGGCAAGCCCAGCGCGGCGCGCGCACGGAAGGCGGCGGCGTCCAGCATGGCCAGGCGCGGCACCTCGGTGATGGTGGGCAAGTCACGCGCCGTCTGCTTGATGGCCACGCGCATGGCGTCGATGGAGGTGACGCCGCGCACCTGCGCATCCTTGTCTTCGCGCGCCTGCTTGCGCGCGAGTGCCGCTTCGGGCGAACTGAATTCTGCTGGCGGCCTGGGCGGCAACGCGCGCGGCGATATGGGGGTGGCAGCAAACGGGAGCGGCACTTCTTTTTCTACGGACATAAACCTTCTTTGCGATCAGGCGCCGCGCCGCATGGCGCGACAGTGCGCCATTTTAAGCCAGCAAGGCCCGCATGACACACTATCCACGACGCATCGCAAGCCGCCTATGCCGACGCGCAGCAGGTTTGCTCAGGTGTTCCTACACAGGCGTCTTGAATATCGGATCGACGATGAACTGCTGCGCCTTGATGCGCAAGGTGCGCTCCTCGTCCAGTTCGGCGCGCGTTTCGCCCAGCTCTTCGCGCTCCGCTTCCAGTTCCAGGCGCGCGGCCGCCAGTTCCGTTTCCACGCGCGTCAGGCTTTCCAGCTTCAGCTGGGCCTGTATCAGTTCGGCGCGCGCCGCTTCGGCGGCCTCTTCCAGGCGCGGGATGCCTTCGAGCTTGAATTGCGCCTTGGCCAGGTCCATGCGCGCCTGCTCGGCCGCCTCTTCCAGGCGCGGCAAGCCTTCCAGGCGCAGCTGCGCCTTGGCCAGGTCCGTGCGGGCCTGGTTTGCCACTTGCCGCTCCCGTTCCAGCTCCTCGCGCAAGGTTTCCAGCTCGCCCGCTTGCAGGTCGAGCATTTCTTGCTGGCGCTCGTTCTCGCTGGCCAGGTCCATCAATTCCTGCTGATTGTCGTTCATTTCGGCTTCATGCGCGCTGTGGCTGGCGCTTAATTCCTGTCCTACATAATCGAGGATGGCTTGCTGCAGCACGGGCGACAGTTCGGCGGCGGCAGCGATCTGGCGCTGCGCGCCGGCCTTGCGGCGCAGCAAGAGCTTGCTGATGGTACCCAGGCAAGCGCCATGGCCCAGTCGTTCGCGCAAGGCGCGCACCGTGATGGCCTGGCCTTCGCCCGCCATCGCATCCATTGCCGCATTAATCTGTTCCGCGCTTACTTTTGACATTGTCGTGTACTCTTGAGTGTTGCCCAGGGCAATCTTGCCCAAGGGCATTATCTTATGCCAGCGGCGGCAAAGCGTAAAGTATTTCTCAATAGAAATTGCAATTGCACAACGGAAGTGTGTGCAAGCATGCGGCTTGCGGTGATTTACTCTTCCAGCAAGCCATTTTCCGTCAGCATGTCTTGCACCAGTTCCAGGCGCAGCACGGGATTGTCTTGACTCAGCAGCAATTGCTTTTGCATGGCGCTCAGGGACAGCAGCTCGCACCAGCGGTTCGCCACCCAGCCGCACTCGTCGAGCCGGTAAGGCGGCTGTAGCGGCATTTGTTCGGGCGGGATCTTTTGCTCCTGCAAGGTGCGGATCAGGGCACCGAGCGCGTCGGCCACGTTCTGCTGCTCTTGCGGGAGGGGAATGATTTTATCGGGCGGCAAGGTTTCGACTTGCGCCATCCACAAGCCGTGCTTGAGCTGTTCGCTGGAAACGATGTGAAAACGCTGCAAGCCCATGCACTTGATTTGCAGCAAGCCCGACAGGGGCGCCGCCCAATCGACGATACGCGCCATGGTACCCACGGGCGCCAGGGCTTCCTGCTGGCCCGGCTTGCGCACTTCCGTGCCATCGAGCAGCTGCACCACGCCAAATGGCTGCTCGTCCATGATGCACTGACGTATCATGTCAAGATAGCGTACCTCGAAGATCTGCAGGGGCAAATAGCCATCGGGATACAGCACCGTATTGAGCGGGAACAAAGGGATCGAAGTCATAGCCGCATGATGGCACGAATGCCATATCCCTGCAGCGCGCCTTGCGCCTGCGATTATTTATAAAAACGGCGCTTCTTGGCCCGCTCGGCCGCCTTCGGCGCCAGTACCTTGACGGCTTTCTTCTCGATGGTGCCGCCGGCGGACGTGCCCGGCACGCGGTGTTCCGCCTCGAAACCGGGCTCCTCGTTGCGTTTGAGGGTTTGCCGCGTCAGCGCTTCGACGGCCGACAACAATTCCACCTCGTCGGCGCAGACGAGGGAAATGGCGACACCCGAGGCGCCCGCGCGGCCCGTGCGGCCGATGCGGTGGATATAGTCTTCCGCCACGGTGGGCAAGTCGAAATTGACGACGACGGGCAATTGCTCAATATCGAGCCCGCGGGCGGCCACGTCGGTGGCCACCAGCACCTGCACCTCCGCCGCTTTGAAACGGGCCAGCGCACGCAAGCGGTTCGGCTGCGTCTTGTCGCCGTGAATGGCATCGGCGCGCACGCCCTGTTCCAGCAAGGTGTTCACCAGTAACTCGACACCTTTGCGCGTCTTGACGAAGACCAGTACCTGGCCCCAGCGCTTTTTCTTCAGCAAGTGCAAGAACAGTTCCGGCTTGCGTTTCTTGTCACATACGATGAGCGATTGCTGCACGGCCTTGACCGTGCTGTTGCGCGCACTGACCTCCACCGTGACGGGGTCTTTCAGCATGGTTTTCGCCATGGCGCGGATGGCATCCGAGAAGGTGGCCGAGAACAGCAGGGTCTGGCGCTGCTTGGGCATAGTCATCAGCAATATATCGAGCTCACGCTCGAAGCCCAGGTCCAGCATGCGGTCCGCCTCGTCCAGCACCAGCGTCTGCACTTGCTCGAACTTCACGGCGCCCTGCGTCTGCAAGTCCAGCAAGCGGCCCGGCGTGGCCACCAGCACGTCGAGGCCCTTGCGCAGTTTGCTGATCTGCGGCTCGATGGGCACGCCGCCATAGGCGACAAAGCTGCGCAGCGGCAAGTTACCGCCATAGCTGCGGAAGCTGGCATACACTTGCTCGGCCAGTTCGCGCGTGGGCACCAGTACCAGCACCCGCACGCACTGCGGCGCCACCACGCCCTCCAGTGTCAGACGCTGCAGCAGCGGCACGGCAAAGCCGGCCGTCTTGCCCGTGCCCGTCTGGGCGGCAGCCATCAGGTCGCGCCCGGCCAGCACGGCAGGAATCGCTTTCGCCTGCACGGGCGTGGGCTTGGCATAGCCGAGCTCATCGAGTTTGCGGACCAGGGGATCGATCAGGCCGAGGGAGGAAAACGTCATGGGGAAAGCAATCTTGGCAAAGGAAAAGGTGGCGCGCACGAACTGGCCGTGCGCGCAATTGCCGAGATTATAGGCCAGCGTGGAGGCGGGCCGGGGTTTTCAGCACAAAAACATGGCCATCAGAACTTCATTTCCAGGGTCGCGCGCGCCTGCGGCGAGCTCGGTGAAATGCTGTTGCGCAGGATCGTGCCGCTGGCGTCCGTATAGATGGTGTCGCTTTCGAAGTCTTGTGCCAGCAGGTTTGACACAGCCAGGCGCAGCTGGTTCTTCGCATCGAATTTCCACAGCGCATAAATGTCGAGGTCGCGTCGCGGCGAGGTGTAGGCGCTCTGGCGCTCGGTGATGCGCACGGGGCCGCCGTTGCGGAAGTTAAAGCTGCCCCCCGTGGTCAGCATGCCGCCGGGTGTCTTGTAATCGAGACCAAAGTTGCCGCTGACGGGGGTTTGCTGGTCGAGCCGGTTATTCGGTCCCGGTACCTGCTCCACCTGCGACCAGTTGCGGCTGACGCTGGCGCGCAAGTCGATGCCCGGTACGGGCGCGGCCATCACGGCGCGCAGCGGGAACTTCGCCTCCAGCTCCAAGGTCTGCGTATTCGCGCGGCCATCGTTGACGGGCGTAGAGACCCAGCGGTCATTCATGAACAGCAAACCCTGGCGCGTATAGCCGTCGATGCGGCGGGCCGAGGCGCGCGCGCTGAGCAAGGCGCCTTCGGCCCAGTAGTGTTCGTAGGAGGCATCGATGCCCAGCGCCAGCTCCGGTTTCAGGTAAGGATTGCCTTCTCGGTCGGGGTCCGTCTGGCTATTGTTGGTCGAAGTATTGCGACGCGGAATCAGGCTGGACGTCGGTTGCGCCTTGTAGGTGCGCGTCAGGGCCAGGCGTACCTGGTCGCCCTTGGTATCGGGCAACTTCCACAGGGTTTGCAGCAGCGGACTCCAGACGCTGGTGCGCTGATTCACTTCGTCGTAGGTATTGCCTGCGCTGCGCGTATCGATGCCTTCCCAACGCACGCCCGCATACATGGACCAGCGCGGCGTGATGTCCCATTCATCCTGCACGTACAGTGCCAGGCGCTTGATGGTGGCGTCGAAACCCTCGTCGCTGTTGACGGGCGGACGCGCGCCCAGGGCCGCTTCGCGCTGCCGGCGCGCTTCCTCGCGCTCGGTGTAAGCACCATCCCAGCCCATGGACAGGGCATGGCCGGGCAGCAAGGGCGTGGAATACTTGCCGGTCGAACTGACGCCGTTTTCAGTCGCCTTCAAGCCCACCTTGCGCTCCAGCGCCAGGCCGCTGCCATCGATAAAGCCTTGCTGCAAGCTGTCGGACGTATTGCGGGCGGCCGAGGCGCCGATTTTCAATTCCAGTTTGGCGCCGCCGGCCAGCTTGTGCATCCACGTCAGGTCGCTGCGGCCAAAGGCATTGTGATTGCTGGAGTTGCCCGTATTCATGTCGTAGTCGGGGCGCAAGCCCTGCTCCGTCACGGCGCGGCTGACATTGCGGTGGTTCGAGCGTCCGCCATTGAAGAAGAATTGCGCCGTCACGTTGTCGCCGCCGGCCAGCACCCAGTTCAGGCGCGGCGACAGGTTGATGCCTTCCGGGCGGCCATCGCCCGTGCCGCTCGTGCGGCGCAGCAGGTTTTGCCGTCCGTCGGGCGCATAACCGAGTTCCAGCCCGGGATTATCGTAATGGTAATCGTAGCGGTACAGCGAGCCGGCCAGCGAATACGAGAAATTGCCGTCGCGGTCAGACAATTGCACATTGACGCTGGGCGAAAAGCTCACGTCGCTGCCCTGCACGCCCAGCTTGAGCTCGCGCTGCGCTGTTTTGACGGCCTTTTTCAGCACCACGTTGATGGTGCCGGCGATCGACTGCGTGCTGTACTCGGCACTGGCCGCGTGCAAAATCTCGATGCGTTCGATCACGTCCGGCGACAAAGTATCGAGCGAAAAACCGGCCGGCGCGCGCTCGCCGTTGAGCAATATCTGCGTGTAGCCGCTGCCCAGGCCACGCATGCGGATTTCGCCGCCCGAGCGCCCGGCCGCGCCGGACACCGTAATGCCGGGCAAACGCTTGAGCACGTCGGTGACATTGGTATCGCCATACTTGAGGATTTCCTCGCTGCCCACGACCATCTTGCTGGCCGTATCGTCGCGGCGCGGATCATAGCCGCTGCCCTTGACTTCCACGGTTTGCATGGCGGGCGCGGCGGCCTTCTC
Organism: Janthinobacterium sp. UMAB-56; assembly: GCF_900095265.1. Lineage (GTDB taxonomy): Bacteria > Pseudomonadota > Gammaproteobacteria > Burkholderiales > Burkholderiaceae_D > Janthinobacterium. Next base: position 131,034 of record NZ_LT607659.1, read on the forward strand.
GGCCTTCAGCGGCGCGACGGCCGGCGTTTCGGATTGCTGGGCCTGGACATTCCAGGCAAACAAGACGGCGGAGGCAATAACGGTGAGGCGGAGGCAACGGCGTGGCATCATGAGCTGGCTAAAAAAAGTTGGCTGAATAAAAATGGCTAAAAGCTAAAAAACTGGCCGCCGTATTGTGCGACAATTTTGCTCTTATGACACAGTTTCTTGAAAATATACCCTATGGCAAATTAAATTCGGCGGCAGACAGTGCTAGGTACCCTTGCATACGGTACATATCATTGCGCGCCACATCGCCGCTATAATGCGTTTTCGCCATTTCCCATCACCCCGTCAAAGGCTCCCCATCGTGTCTGACCGTCTTGCCGTTTTGCCTCAATATCTGCTGCCCAAGGGAGCGTTGACCAATTTTGCCGGCTGGATCGCCGGTGCCAAGGGCGGCGCCATGACGACGCGCCTGATCCGCTGGTTCGTCGGCCACTACAACGTCAACATGGATGAGGCACTGGACCCGGACATCACGCACTACGCCAGCTTCAACGACTTTTTCACGCGCGCGCTGCGCCCCGATGCCCGTCCGCTGGCGGCAGCCGACTACGTCTGCCCCGTCGATGGCCGCATCAGCCAGTTCGGCACGATCGACAAGGACCAGATCTTCCAGGCCAAGGGCCACAACTTCAGCACCACGGCCCTGGTGGGCGGCGATGCGGCCCTGGCGGCCCGGTTCGAACACGGCAGCTTCGCCAACCTGTACCTGAGCCCGCGCGACTACCACCGCATCCACATGCCCTGCGATGGCCGCTTGACGCGCATGATCTATATTCCCGGTGAACTGTTTTCCGTCAACCCGACCACGGCGCGCGGCATTCCCGGCCTGTTCGCCCGCAACGAACGCGTCGTCTGCGTGTTCGACACGGCCAACGGCCCGTTCGTCATGACCCTGGTGGGCGCCACCATCGTCGGCAGCATGGCCACCGTCTGGCACGGCGTCGTCAATCCGCCCCGCACTGGCCAGGTGCGCGACTGGAGCTACGCCAACGACAATGTGGTGCTGAAACAGGGCGAAGAGCTGGGCCGCTTCCTGCTCGGCTCGACCGTCGTCATGCTGTTCCCGAAAGATACCGTGGACTTCAATGCCAACTGGCAAGCGGCCGGCCCCGTGCAACTGGGCGAAGTCATGGGCAACGTGCCCAAATAAGGGACATGCGCCTGTTTAAACAGGCGCGTCCGTCTGATACATTTCTTCCATCAAGTCGAGAAACGCGCGCGTCTTGGCCGGCATCAAACGCCGGCCTGGAAACACAGCCCAGCCCGTGACCAGCGGAAAGCACCACTCGGGCAAGACCCGCACCAATTCCCCCGTCGCCACATACGGCTTGGCGAAGCGGTCCGTGCTGGCCGCGATGCCCACGCCAGTGCAGGCCATGCGCACCAGCAATTCCGGCGAATTGGCCAGCAGGCGCACGGGTAAATCGCGCTCCCACGTCGTCTTGCCACGGATCAAAGTCCAGTGCACCAGGCCATGCACGGCGCGTGGCAAGCTGAGCAAATCATGGCCGTACAGGTCGTCGGGATGCTCGGGCAAGCCGTGCACGCTCGTGTATTGCGGCGAGGCATACAGTGCCAGAGTGCTGAACGCCACGCGGCGCGCCGACAGGCTGGCGTCGTCGGGCAAATTGCCCATGCGGATGGCCAGGTCAAAATTTTCTTCCAGCAAATCCACGCGGCGCGCCGACAAGTCCAGCTCCAGCGAAATGGCCGGGTAGCGGCGCACGAATTCAGCCAGCACCTGGCGCATCAGCGTGTCGCCGAAATCGGCCGGCATGGAAATGCGCAGCAAGCCGCTGGGCCCCGCCTGGCGGTGCTGCGCCAGCGCGCCGGCCGCCTCCGTTTCTTCCACCACCTTGCGCGCATGCTCGAGCAGGCTGGCGCCAAACTCCGTCAGCGCCAGCTTGCGCGTGGTACGCAGCAGCAGCCGTTCGCCCAACTTCGCTTCCAGCAGCGAGATGCGCCGCGACAGGGTTGACTTCGGCAAGTCCACGCGCACGGCGGCGCGACTGAAACTACCGCATTCGACGACGCGCGCAAACAGCAGCAAATCTCCGGGATCGATATCCATCGCCTACCTTTAACTTTATTGTTCCATGAGTGGATTAATGTTATCCATTTTAACGGCTTCCGCATCAATTTTGGAATTGCTATAGTTCATCCATCGCAAGACACCTCACAACGGAGAAAACAAGATGAACATCCTGCAAATTAATTCCAGCGCCCGCAGCACCGGTTCCGCCTCGACCCGTCTGGCTGACGCCATCGTTGCCCGCGTACAAGCGGCCAATCCACAAGCAAGCCTGGCGCGCCGCGACCTGGCAGCCACGCCGCACCCCGTGCTCGACGAGCCGACCCTGCAGGCGCTGTTCACGCCAGCGGACCAGCGCACGGGAAGCCAAGCGGCCCGCATCGCCCTGGATGACGCGCTGATCGCGCAAGTGCAAGCAGCCGACGTCATCGTCATTGGCGCGCCGATGTACAACTTCGGCATCACCGTGCAACTGAAAAGCTGGTTCGACGCGATTGCCCGCGCCAACGTCACCTTCAAGTACACGGAAAACGGCCCTGTTGGCCTGCTGACCGGCAAGAAAGTCTACGTGGGCCTGTCCCGCGGCGGCTTGCACCGCGATAGCGCCAACGATAGCCAGGTGCCTTACCTGAATACCATGTTCGGCTTCCTGGGCCTGACCGACGTGCAATACGTGTATTCGGAAGGCATGGGCATGGGCCCGGAAGCCGTGGCCAAGGCGCAAGCGCAAGCGGACGCCGAGATCAACGCGATCCTGGTGTAATCCCCAGCAGTAAAAAGGGGCGGCGCACTGGCGCCGTCCTGGCCTACAGGAGAGAACAATGAGCGATACCACCACCGTCAAGCAAGCACGCGCCGTCGAGCGCGTGATCGCCGGCCAGGCCGTCATGGATGGCGCCGGCGTGAAGATCAACCGTGTGCTGACACAGCCGTTGCAGCGCCGTCTCGACCCGTTCTTAATGCTCGACAACTTTGCCAGCGACAAGCCGAACGACTATATCGCCGGCTTCCCCGAGCATCCGCACCGGGGTTTCGAAACGGTCTCGTACATGATCACGGGACGCATGCGCCATAAGGACAGCGCGGGCAACGAAGGCTTGCTGACGTCGGGCGGCGTGCAATGGATGACGGCCGGCAGCGGCGTGATCCACTCGGAAATGCCGGAGCAGGAAGAAGGCGTGATGGAAGGCTTTCAACTGTGGCTGAACCTGCCAGCGCGCGACAAGATGCGCACGCCGTGGTATCGCGATTTCACCAGCGATGAAATCCCCCGCTACACGACAGACGCGGGCGTGGCAGTGCAAGTGATCGCCGGGACCAGCCATGGCGTGACGGGCGCCGTGCAGCGCGAACTGACGGAACCGCTGTACCTGGACATCGACTTGCCGGCCGGCAGCAGTTTCGAGCAGCCCTTGCCGCCAGGCCATAACGCCTTCCTGTACACGTTTCGTGGCGAAGTGCAAGTCGATGGCAAGGCCGTGCCCGCCCTGCGCATGGCGATCTTCGCCAACACGCCGGGCAGCGATGGCGTGCGCATCGAGGCGCCCGAAGGCGGCCGCGTGATCCTCGTCGCCGGCCAACCCTTGAACGAGCCGATCGCACAGTATGGCCCGTTTGTCATGAATACCCAGGCAGAAGTGTTCCAGGCCGTACAGGATTTCCGCGAAGGGAAGTTTGGCGAGACGGCGCCGCAGTAAGTCTGTCTCAGTCACATTGCTTGCTACAGGAAAGACCTGCAGTGCCTCTCGGCCTGCAGGTTTTTTTACGCGCCGACTATGTTGTTGCTTTTCAATTACACTGACGGCAACCTCATTCCACAAAGCATTCCATGCAGCCGACGCAGACCGAACACGACGCCACCCATTTGCACGCCCACCGGAAGGGCGACGCCCAGCACACCCACTCGTTCGAAGGGCGCAGCCAGAGCATCCTGGCGTGGGCGCTGGGACTGACCCTGTCGTTTGCCGGCATCGAAGTGATCGCCGGCTTCCTGTCCAATTCGCTGGCCCTGATTTCCGACGCGGGCCACATGGTCACCGACGCGGCAGCGCTGGGCCTGGCCCTGCTGGCGCAAATCATCGCGCGCCGCCCGCCTTCGCCGCGCCACTCGTTCGGCTTTGGCCGCGCCGAGGCGCTGGCCGCCTTCGTCAACGGCCTGGCCATGCTGTGCGTGGTGGGCTGGATCTGCTATGAAGCCGTGCTGCGCTTTTCCGCCCCGCAAGCCGTCAAGGGCGGCATGGTCTTCATCGTCGCCTTCATCGGCCTGGCGATCAACGTGGTAGTGGCGTGGGTATTGTCGAAAGACAAGCAAAGCGTGAATACGCGCGCCGCCCTCGTGCATGTGATGGGCGATTTACTCGGTTCGGTCGCCGCCATCATCGCCGGCGCCGTGATTTACTTTACGGGCTGGATGCAGATCGACCCGCTGCTGTCCGTGCTGGTGTCGCTGCTGATCCTGAAATCCACCTTCGGCGTGCTGCGCGAGTCCTACCATTTCCTGATGGAAGGCGTGCCCATGCACATCGACTACATCGAAGTGGGCACGGACGTGGAGCAAGTCGATGGCGTGGTTGCCGTGCACGATTTACATGTGTGGGACATGTCGCCGGGCCAGCCGGCCCTGATCGGCCACGTGGAAATCGAGCACCTCGACCACTGGCCCAAGGTCTTGCGCGCGATCAAGAAGATGCTGTTGGCCAAACATGGCATCGATCATATTACTTTGCAGCCGGAGACGGCGGCGATGGCGGGCTTGCATGACGGCGACAAGACACATCAGCCAGGACTGGGGTCAGACCCTCGGCCACGTTAGCGCAGGGCTTTACGTTAGCGGCATTGGGGGTCTGCCCCCGGCAGTTCATTGCGTCAGCTACGCCGCGCCTCAAGCACCCCGCTGACGTCCTTGATCACATTCAGCGCCTTCAACAACTGCGCCGTCGCGCTGATCTCGGCCGTAAACGTCATGCGGGCCTGGCCCTTGGCGCTTTGGGTGTTGACGCCGATCACGTTGATCTTTTCGCGCGAAAAGATTTCCGAGATGTCGCGCAGCAAGCCCTGGCGGTCACCGGCCAGAATGAAAATATCGACCGGGTAGACGGTGTCGTGGCCGCCCGTGCTGCCCCACTCCGTGAAAATCACGCGCTCGGGTGCCTTGGCGCGCATTTCCTCGAAATTCTTGCAAGTGGCGCGGTGGATGGAGACGCCCTTGCCGCGCGTCACGAAGCCGACGATGCTATCCGGCGGCGCCGGCTTGCAGCATTTGGCCAGCACCGTCATCAGACCTTCCGTGCCCACCACCAGCACGCCGGACTTGGCGCCCTGCTCCACGCTGGAAGCGCGGCTTTTACCGACCAGCACGGCATCTTCCGGCACCACCACTTCGCCATTGTCGTGCAGCGCCTGCTCCACGTGACGCAGGCTGAATTCATCCTTGCCCACCGACAGGAACAGCTCGTCGACTTTCGCAAAGCCCAGCTTTTGCGCCAGCGCCTCGAGGTTGACCGCTGTCTTGCCTTCGCGCTGCAGCGATTTTTCCACCAGCGCGCGGCCGTGGGCCAGGGTTTCCTGCATGTCGATGGCGTGAAACCAGGCGCGTATCTTCGAGCGCGTGCGCGTGCTGACGGCGTAACCGGTGCCCAGCCAGTCGCGCGACGGCCCGGCCGTGCCTGGCGCACCCTTGGCCGTGATGATTTCGCAGGTCTGGCCGTTTTTCAACTGGGTATTCAAAGGCACCATGATGCCGTCGACCTTGGCGCCACGGCAGCGGTGGCCCACATCCGTGTGCAAGTGATAGGCAAAGTCGACAGGCGTGGCGCCCACGGGCAACTCCAGCACGCGCGCCTGCGGCGTCATGACGAAGATGCGGTCGTCCAGGGTGGCCGATTTTAACTTTTCCACCCATTCGCGCTGGATTTCTTCCTGGCCCACGACGGCGTCTGCCACTTCCGTCTTCCAGGCCAGCAACTGGCGCAGCCAGGCGATCTTTTCGTCGTATTTCTGGCCGGCAAAGTTCGAGCCGCCCTCTTCTTTGTAGCGCCAATGCGCGGCCACGCCGTATTCGGCAAAGCTGTGCATTTCATTGGTGCGGATTTGCACTTCCAGCGGACGGCCATCCTCGGCCGTCACCACCGTGTGCAGCGACTGATAACCGTTCGGTTTCGGCCGCGAAATGTAATCGTCGAATTCTTTCGGGATGGGGGTCCAGATATTGTGGACCACGCCCAATACCGTGTAGCAAGTCTTGACGTCGGCAACGATGACGCGGAAGGCGCGCACATCGTACAGGGCCGTAAAGTCCAGCTCCTTGCCGCGCATCTTGTTCCAGATGCTGTAGATGTGTTTCGGGCGGCCAAACACTTCGGCCTGGATGCCGGCCGAAGCCAGTTCCGTTTGCAGGCGCAGAATCGCCGAGGAAACGAAGCCCTCGCGCATCATGCGCTTTTCTTCCAGCATCTTGGCGATGCGCTTATACGCTTCCGGTTCGATGAAGCGGAAGGACAAGTCTTCCAGCTCCCACTTCAGCTGCCAGATACCGAGGCGGTTGGCCAGCGGCGCGTACAAATCCAGCGTTTCCTTGCCGTATTCGCGCGTCATTTCATTGAATAACTTCAATTCGGCGAAATAGCGCAAGGTCGTCACGCAGGCCGCCAGGCGCACCAGCACGACACGCATGTCGGACGCCATCGCCAGCAACATCTTGCGCAAGGTTTCCACCTGGGCCACGGCTTGCTGTGCCGCATTCTTGCCTCGCCCGCCAGCGCTGCCGTGCTGCGCCTGGGTCAGCGCCCGCAAGCGTATCAGCTGGCGCACGCCGGTCGCCAGGTCGCACACCTGCTTGCCGAAGCGCGGTTCGATATCGGCCGCCGTATCGGGTTCCAGCAGGGTCAGCTCGAACATCAGGCCGGCGATGCGCGTTTCGGCATCGCTGCGCAGGAAAGCCAGAGTGGTAGCCACGCCGAGAGCGAACTCCAGCGCGGAGCGGCCAGCAAAGGTCTGCTTGTCGCCATACGCTTCGGTGGCATACGCGAGCGCGTCCAGCACGCGCGCGCTGTCCGGCGCACTCAAGCCCTCTACCAGTTGTTCCGATGTGGCGCTATTCGGGGCCGAGATGGAAACCATGTAATGCCTTATAAACTTAACAACTAAATAACTGAATGACTTAACGCTCTGCAGCGATGACGACGATTTCAACCAGGCAAGCCGGATTGGCCAGCTTCGCTTCCACCGTGGCGCGCGGCGGCGTGTGGCCGGAGGCGACCCAGTCATCCCACACTTCATTCATGCCGGGGAAGTCTTTCATGTCGGCGATATAGATCTGGCACGACAGGATGCACGTCTTGTCGCTGCCCGCTTCCATCAGCAAACGGTCGACGTGACCGAGCACTTCGCGCGTCTGGCCGACGATGCCCTGCGTGGTGTCTTCGGCGATCTGGCCAGCCAGGTAGATGGTGTTGTTATGTATCGCTACTTCGGAGAGGCGTTTGCCTACGTGCAGTCGTGTAATTTCCATGCTTCTTCTTTCGGTTGTTTCAAAATCTGTACAGCGTTATGGCTACATTGATAGCTGATTACTTGCCCAGCAAAAACTGGCGCGCGATGGCGATCTGGTCGTCGTGGACAAAAGTGGGTGCGTGGCCCACGCCGGCGATTTCCACCAGCTGCGCTTTCGGGCCGCGGCCCAGCATGCTTTGCGCCGTCGCGTGCGACAGCAGATCGGACTCCGACCCGCGCACCAGCAAGGTGGGACAGCGCACGGCATCATACGCGGCCCACAACATGGCTTCGTCGTTGGCGGCCGATTCCGGCGTGGCCGAGCGGAACGGCATGGCCAGCCCCATATCATAGTGGCGGCGCCAATGGCCATCCTTATCCTGGCGCAACACATCGGTGGCCAGTTTATGCCACTCCGCATCCGTATGTGGGCCGAAGCTGGCGGAGACGTCGCGCACAAACTTGGCGCCCTGCTCGAAGGTGTCGAAACGCAAATCCTGGCCGATGTAGTCGCCGATGCGCTGCAAGGCGTCCGGCGCCAGGGTCGGGCCGATATCGTTCAGCACCAGCTTGCTGATCGGGCTGTTGGGCAAGGAAGCCAGACCCAGGCCGATCAAGCCGCCCATCGAGGTGCCGAACCAGTCCACCGTCTGGCGCTCGCCATCGGCGAGCACGCGCGCCAGCAGAGTCACCATGTCGCTCACATATTGCGGTACGCGGTAAAACTGCGGGTTGGCCAGCCAGCCCGAGCGCCCGCGCCCCACCACGTCGGGACAGATGACGCGGTAATCGCTGGCCATGGCGCGCGCCAGGTTGTCGAAGTCGTCCGCCACGCGCGTCACGCCATGGGCGCAGACGAGCACGTTCGGATTGTCGAGCGCCCCCCACTCCTTGTACGACATGGTATGCAAGCCTGCGGGAGAGATGCACTGGACGGATTTGATGCTCGCTTCGATCATGCCAATTCCTTATTTCCTTATGACACCGGAGAAAACCTGCTGCGCGTCGCAGGCCACAATCCCCTTGCGCTCGCTACGGTTTTGTCCGGCGTCGTTATTTGGTAGTAAAAAAGAAGAAACCGGCGATTTGCCGGCTGCCTCGTGCGCGACACTATGGCAGTGTAGCGCAGCGCGGGCAATGCTCCAAGCGCGCGCCTGAAATGCTGCGCCGCAGCACACCATGCCTGGCGCAATACCCGATATAGCGAAACGGCATATCTGCGGTTATCCACAATTGAGCCAGCTCAGCAATGGGCGGATGATCGCAGCATCAACCCGCAAGAGGAGACCACTCATGAAAAAACCATTCTATAAAATCCTGTACGTGCAGGTGCTGTTCGCCATCGTGGCTGGCGTGCTGCTGGGGGTGTTTTACCCTTCCAACGCCGTCGACATGAAACCGCTGGGCGACGGCTTTATCAAATTGATCAAGATGATCATCGCCCCGGTGATCTTCTGTACCGTGGTCTCCGGCATTGCCGGCATGCAAGACGTGAAGAAGATCGGCCGCGTGGGCGGCAAGGCGCTGCTGTACTTTGAAGTGGTCTCCACCTTCGCACTGGGCATCGGCTTGCTGGTTGCCAATATCCTGAAACCGGGTGCCGGCTTCAACGCCGATCCCGCCCACCTCGACGCCAAATCGATCGCGCAATACACGCACGCCGAAGGCCTGTCGACGGTGGACTTCCTGATGAACATCATCCCGAAGACCTTCGTCGATGCCTTCGCCAAGGGCGACATCTTGCAAGTGCTGCTGATCGCCATCCTGTTCGGCTTTTCGCTCTCGCTGCTGGGCGAACGCGGCCGTCCGGTCACCAAGCTGATCGACGAACTGTCGCATGCCATCTTCGGCATGGTCAACATCATCATGAAAGCCGCGCCCGTCGGCGCCTTCGGCGCGATGGCCTTTACCATCGGTAAATACGGACTGGCGTCGCTGATTCCCCTGGCTAAGCTGATGGGTTCCTTCTACCTGACCTGCTTCCTGTTCGTCTTCGTCGTGCTGGGCCTGATCGCCAAGTACACCGGCTTCTCGATCGGCCGCTTCTTGCTGTACATCAAGGAAGAACTGCTGATCGTGCTGGGCACCAGCTCGTCGGAATCGGCCCTGCCGGCCCTGATGAAAAAACTCGAGCGCCTGGGCTGCTCGAAACCGGTAGTCGGCCTGGTCGTGCCTACCGGCTACTCGTTCAACCTGGACGGCACCAACATCTACATGACCATGGCCGCCCTGTTCGTGGCGCAAGCGACCAACACGGACCTGACCATCTGGCAGGAACTGACCATCCTGGGCGTGGCGATGCTGACCTCGAAAGGTGCCTCCGGCATCACGGGGGCCGGCTTCATCACCCTGGCCGCCACGCTGGCCGTGGTACCGACGATTCCCGTGGCCGGCATGGCGCTGATCCTGGGCATCGACCGCTTCATGAGCGAATGCCGCGCGCTGACCAACTTCGTCGGCAATGGCGTGGCCACCATCGTCGTGTCGAAATGGGAAAAAGAGCTGGACATGGACAAGCTGCACAGCGAGCTGGCCCATCCCACCCACCCGACCGACGACGCTTATGTCGCGCCGAGCGTGAATATCGTCAAGTAAGCGGCAACAGCCAGATAGAAGCCCCGCGGAGCGATCCGCGGGGCTTTTTTCATGTGCGCGCACTTTAGCCCATCATCAACAAACAGTAAATCATGCATCAATATTTACCATAATGATCAATGAATAAAAAACCATTACAGTAGTCTCTATGACTCGCCGCCTGGCTCCCGCATAATCACATTGCGTTAATGCAAGCCTGACACCGAGCTATCCACCCTTTTTGAATGGAGTACCTCATGTTCCTCTCGCCCGCCCTCCTCGCCACCTGGACCCCACGCCTGCTAGGCCTGCTGCGCATCATCGTCGGCTTCCTCTACCTGCAGCACGGCACCGCAAAACTGTTCGGCGCGCCACACGTGGCCATGTTCGATGGCTTGCAACTATTTTCACTGATGGGCGCGGCCGGCGTGCTCGAACTGGTGGGTGGCACTCTGCTGCTAGTCGGCCTGTTCACGCGCCCCGTCGCCTTCATCCTGTCGGGCCAGATGGCGGCCGCCTACTTCATGGCGCATGCACCAGCGGCCTTCCTGCCCATCCTGAACGGCGGCGAACTGGCCGTGCTGTACTGCTTCACCTTCCTGTACTTCGCCGCGGCGGGTGCCGGTGCCTACAGCCTCGACGGACTGCGCGGCAAGGCGGGCGCATAAAAAAAGGCGGAAATCGCTGTCCGCCCTTCTTCGTCACGACGCGCCGCTGCTATTGCGCGGCGTATATTGTACTTAGACGGCGGAAACGTCCAGCTCGGCGCCCGTGGCAGCCTGCACCTGTTCCTTGGTCACGCCAGGCGCCAGTTCCACCAGCTTCAAGCCGTTTTCCGTCACGTCGATGACACCCAGGTCGCTGATGATGACGTCGACCACGCCCACGCCCGTCAGCGGCAAGTCGCACTGCTTGAGCAACTTGTGCGACGTCGTGCCATCCTTGGCCGTGGCCACGTGTTCCATCAGCACGACCACGCGCTTGACGCCGGCGACGAGGTCCATGGCGCCGCCCATGCCCTTGACCATCTTGCCTGGAATCATCCAGTTTGCCAGGTCGCCTTTTTCCGACACTTGCATGGCACCCAGGATGGCCAGGTTGATCTTGCCGCCGCGAATCATGCCGAAGGAGTCGGCCGAGCTGAAGTAGGCGGCGCCGGGCAAGGCCGTTACCGTCTGCTTGCCCGCATTGATCAGGTCCGCATCGACTTGCGCATCGGTGGGGAACGGGCCGATGCCCAGCAAGCCGTTTTCCGACTGCAGGAACACTTCCATATTTTCCGGCACATAGTTCGCCACCAGGGTCGGCAAGCCGATGCCCAGGTTCACATAAAAGCCATCCTGCAATTCCTTTGCCGCGCGCGCGGCCATTTCGTCACGTGTCCAAGCCATAATCATCTCCCAATCTTGTATTTAGTCGGCGCGCACGGTGCGCTGCTCGATGCGTTTTTCCGGGTTCGCATTGACCACGATGCGGTGCACGAAGATGCTGGGCGTATGCACCTGGTCCGGGTCGATCTCGCCCACTTCGACCAGTTTTTCCACTTCGACGATGGTAATCTTGCCGGCCATGGCCACGTTCGGGTTGAAATTGCGCGCCGTCTTGCGGTAAACCAAATTACCGGCACGGTCGGCCATGTAGGCTTTCACCAGCGACACATCGGCCACCAGGCTGCGTTCCATCACGTATTGTTCGCCGTCGAATTCGCGGATTTCCTTGCCATCGGCGACGATGGTGCCCACGCCGGTCTTGGTGAAGAAGGCGGGAATGCCGGCGCCGCCGGCACGCAATTTCTCGGCCAGGGTGCCTTGCGGCGTGAATTCCAGCTCCAGTTCGCCGGCCAGGTACTGGCGCGCGAATTCCTTGTTTTCGCCCACATAGGAGGCGATCATTTTCTTGATCTGGCGCGTGGTGAGCAGCTGGCCCAGGCCGAAGCCGTCCACGCCGGCGTTGTTGGAAATGGCCGTCAGGCCCGTCACGCCCGAATCGCGCAAGGCAGCGATCAGCGCTTCGGGAATGCCGCACAGGCCGAAGCCGCCGACGGCGATGGTCTGGCCATCTTGGACGATACCGGCCAGCGCCGAGGCGGCGTCAGGATAAACTTTATTCATGAGTGTCCCTCTATCTTTTGTTAAGCTTAGTTCTTGAGTCCATGACTCAGGTAGCGACTCAGCATAAAATACGCGAGCGGAAAGTACAATACCGTAGAACTACCGGCGCCGTGCCGGCCATCCCACTGTGAGAGTGATACGTATCAGATGAACGCCGCGTCAGCCATCGATTATGAAAGCATCTTCCTGCACGCGCCCGTGGGCATGTGCATGTCGGAAAACCGCATCATGCGCAGCTGCAACGAAGCGCTGGCGGCCATGTTCGGCTATACGCGCGCCCAGCTCGACGACCAGTCCTTCGAAGTACTCTACCCCACGCACGACGAATTCCTGCGCACGGGTGAACGCATCATTCCCATCATGAACGCCAAGGGCCGCTATTCGGACGAGCGCATCATGCGCCGCAGTAATGGTGAATTGTTCTGGTGCCACGTCACGGGCCACGCCATGCTGTCGAACCAACCGCTGGGAGCGGGCATCTGGACGTTCGAGGATGTCAGCGAGAAGCGTCCCGTGACGGCCGAGTTGACCCCGCGCGAGCGCGAAATCGCCGCCCTGCTGGTGGAAGGCAAGACCAGCAAAGTCATCGCCCGCCAGATCGACCTCAGCCCCCGCACGGTGGAAATGCACCGCGCCAAGCTGATGCGCAAATTCGCCGCCGCCACGTCATCCGAGCTGGTGCACAAGCTGGTGGGACTGCAGCTGCAGCGCTAGGGCTGCAGCCAAGGTGACTATCGTTTAACGCCAAGTAAAACCGTCGTGAGCGGCAGCGATTTGTGGCCGAGAAGCGCAACCGTGCTCTAGTACGGTGAGCATCGCAGGCCGCAAAGCGCGACGCGCAGCAGGTTTTATGGCGTTAAAAGGTGCTCATGCCGCCATCGGCGGAGATAATGGCGCCGTTGATGAAATGCGAATCCTCGCCCGCCAGCAACAGCAGCAGGCCGTCGAGGTCTTCCGGCTTGCCAGGGCGTTTGTTTGGCAACATTTCGATCAGCTTCTTGCCCTGCTCGGTGGCAAAGTAATCTTCGTTGATTTCCGTGGAAATGTAGCCGGGGCAGATGGCGTTGGTGTTGATGCCGTACTTGCCCCACTCCACGGCCATGGCGCGCGTCATGTGCACCATGCCCGCCTTGCTCATGCAATACACGCCGATCTGCGGCAACACCTGCAAGCCCGCCATCGAGGCGATATTGATGATGCGGTGCTGTTTCTTCGGGTCGCCCTTGGCGCGCGCGATCATGCGCTTGGCCGTCTGCTGGGCCACGAAGAAGGAGCCGCGCAGGTTGGTGTCCATCACGAACGAATAATCTTCGGGCGTGACGTCGACCAGGCGTTGCGTCGTTGACACACCTGAATTGTTGACGAGGATATCGATGGGGCCCGCTTCCGTTTCCGCATGCGCGATGGCCGACTTGATGCTGGCGAAGTCGGTCACGTCGAGCGACACCACGTGCGCGGCGCCGCCATCGGCTTCGATCTCGGCACGCAATTCCTTCAGGCGTTCGGTGCGGCGCGACGCCAGCACGACCTGCGCGCCGGCCTGGGCCAGCACTTTCGCAAAGCGCGCGCCGAGGCCGCTCGATGCGCCGGTAATCAGGGCAATCTTGCCCTCGAAATTGACTTCTATGCCCACGAGCTACTCCTGTTTTGTTTTAGATAACACTTTACGCCGCGCCACTGGCACAGGGGCAAAATACCCTGCGCCACAGTTGAGCAAAGGTAAACGCCATCATTACACAAAATGGCCGGATTTAGATTGCGGCGAGGGGCAATGTCACGCAAAATGGCGCCAAAGTTGCAATCCTCGCCAAAAACAAGCACACTCGTGCTTAAATTTATTCGAAGATTCCTCACCCACCCATTTAGTGACTAACAATCGAGACCATGACACAGCCTAATAACTTAGTTGAACAGTACGGACCGCGCGAGACCATGGAGTATGACGTGGTGATCGTCGGCGGTGGCCCCGCAGGCTTGGCGGCGGCGATCCGCCTGAAGCAGCTGGCCGCTGAAAAGAGCCAGGAAGTGTCCGTCTGCGTGCTGGAAAAAGGCGGCGAACTGGGCGCGCATATCCTGTCCGGCGCCATCATGGACCCGAAGGCGCTGACCGAGCTGATACCGAACTGGAAGGAACTGGGCGCGCCCCTGAACACGGCAGTGACGGAAGACCGCATCCTGTTCCTGACGGAAACCAAAGCCTACAAGACACCGAACTTCGCCGTACCGGCCTGCTTTGAAAACCACGGCAATTACATCGTCTCGCTGGGCAATGTGGTGCGCTGGATGGGCCAGCAGGCGGAAAACCTGGGCGTGGAAATCTTCCCTGGCTTCCCTGCCGCGGAAATCCTCTACAACGATGACGGCTCCGTGAAAGGCGTGGCGACCGGCAACATGGGCGTCAAGCGCGACGGCGAACCGGGTCCCGACTTCCAGCTGGGCATGGAATTGCATGCCAAGTACACCCTGTTCGCCGAAGGCGCGCGCGGCCACCTGGGCAAGCAATTGATGGCCAAGTATGACTTGAACGCCGGCAAGGACCCGCAATCGTACGGCATCGGCATCAAGGAATTGTGGGAAATCGACCCCGCCCTGCACCAGCCGGGCCTGGTGATCCACTCGACCGGCTGGCCACTGGACGCGAAGACCTATGGCGGCTCCTTCCTGTACCACCTGGAAAACAACCAGGTGATGGTCGGCTACGTGGTCGGCCTGGCCTACGAAAACCCGTACCTGTCGCCGTACGAGGAATTCCAGCGCTATAAAACGCATCCGGAAATCCGCAAGTTCTTCGAGGGCGGCAAGCGCATTTCCTACGGCGCGCGCGCGATCACGGCCGGCGGCCTGCAATCGCTGCCGAAACTGGTGTTTGCCGGCGGCGCGCTGATCGGCTGCGATGCGGGCTTCTTGAACATGAGCCGCATCAAGGGCAGCCACGCGGCCATCAAGAGCGGCATGCTGGCGGCGGACGCGGCCTTCGGCGCGCTGGGCGAACAGCGCCAGCACGACGAACTGTCCAGCTACCCTGTCGCGTTTGAACAATCGTGGCTGCATGAAGAGCTGCACGTGGCGCGCAACGTCAAGCCTTGGCTGTCGAAGGGCCTGTACCTGGGCAGCGTGATGACGGCCGTCGACCAGCTCCTCTTCCGCGGCAAGGCGCCGTGGACCCTGCACCATACGCATGGCGACCACGAATGCCTGAAGCCGGCGGCCCAGTCGAAAAAGATCGTGTATCCGAAACCCGATGGCAAGCTGACCTTCGACAAGATGTCATCCGTCTTCATCTCGAACACGAATCACGCGGAAGACCAGCCCATCCACCTGACGCTGAAAAACGCCAGCGTGCCCGTCGACGTCAACCTGGCCACGTATGCGGGCCCGGAAGCGCGCTACTGTCCCGCCGGCGTGTACGAGTTCGTGAAGAACGACGACGGCGCCGAGCGCCTGCAGATCAATGCGCAAAACTGCGTGCACTGCAAGACCTGCGACATCAAGGATCCGACGCAGAACATCGTGTGGGTGACGCCGGAGGGTGGCGGCGGTCCGAATTATCCGAATATGTAAGTTTGCGATCAGCCGTCTCAGAGGCGGCTGTTGCCGCTTGCATTGGCTGCAATTGAGGACTGACTGCAATAACGGGACTGGCCAGGCGGGCCTGCCCCGGAAGTGCCATGGCTGGCACCGCTGATTCAAGACTAAAGCTAGCCTGACATCTGGATGAAGAGTGCCCCGCCCGAAAAGAAAGCACAGGAAATGCGCATGCCATGCTGTGCCAGGAATTCGTCCGTGGCCCGGCGCGGCCCGTCACCATAAGCCCATGCATAGTCGTCCATCACGATCCAGCCACCCGGCCTGACCAGATCGTACCAAGAAGCAATATCGGCCCGCACTTCGGCGTAGCCGTGGTTACCGTCGATGTGCAGCAGGGCAATTTTTCCACTGTACTGGGTCCGGCCAAAGGCCTCCGTCTCGACCACGCGATCCTGACGGTACGCGAGCGCCGCCTCCACCGATGGCAAGCGCAGATAGTTCACCATACCATTCGCATAGGGTAACAGGTTGATCTGGAAGACGGTCAGCGCTTCACTGGCATCCCACGCAACGTTATCGATCAGGTCACTCTTGTTTTCCTGCACCAGATGCTCGCTTGTCCACGGATCAACGCACAGCAGCTTGCCCGTGCCATGGCAACGCGCCAGGGAAGCGAGCACGAAGGCGGATTTCCCCCACCAGCTGCCCACCTCCACCACGTCGCCTGTCGGGCAATAGCGGAAAACTTCGCACAGGGCGCGTATCTTTTCCTGGTCGCACATACCGGGGATGGTTTCGGCATGCCGGAACAGCGCGGCAATTTCAGAGGCGGCGGTCGGCGGACGCTCGCCGCTGGCGGCCAGTCCGAACGGCTGCGCCAGCACTGCCTTGCCAAATGCGAGGGCGCGGGCATACGGTGCCATTTCACTGGCGAGCGGTGCGCTGTTGATCAGCACCAGGCCTGGAAAATCGTGCCCCAGGCGCCGCTGCAGGTAATCCCAAACCACGGGATTGGGCGTGTAGATACTGCCGACATCATGGGCAGAAACCGCCTGCCGCAAGGCCTCGTCGAATTCCGGCGCGGTAACGTAGGGGAGTTGCACCCAGCGCGAGTAACGCTCGCGCGCCGGGTCGTGCCCGAGCGAAGACGAACCCACCACCTCCATGCCATTCGCCAGCGCCTGGTCGAGGTAGACCAGCGAGCGTGGCATCCCTGCGGGAAAAATCAATACGCGCTTATTTATAATGTCCGCCTTTCCAATATTCATCGATAGCCGATCCAGACAGGGCTACGCCTTGGGACGCGCGATCGCGTACACGTCCGCGCACATATCCGGATACTCGTTGCCCATGCGATACAAGCCTTCCAGCTGCGGCTCGCCGAGGATACCGGAATCAATCATCTTATCCATCTGGAAATCTGCCAGCGGCTTGAAGAAAATCCCCCCCAGCGCCACCACCTCGAAACCGGCAGTCTCGAGTTCACGGTTCAATGTTACGCGGTCGTAGACCCGGCGATGACCGCCACGCAGATCGTTCGGCGTCAGCTCATACAGGTCATTGATCAGCCCCATGTGACGCGCGAGCTGACGCGACATTGCGCGCGCATTCGGTACTGCCACGAGCAGGTGTCCGGTGGGCGACATCTGCGCCTTGACCTGCTTCAAGACCTGTTGCACATCAAGCAGATGTTCAAGTACATGGGAAGCGAACACGGCCTCGTAAGGCTGCTGCGCAACATATTCCTCGAACAGGGAGCAGAAAAAGCGAGCATTGGGAATGTTGCGCGCCCGCGTTCTTTCCAGGAACAACTCGGAAGCATCGACGATGTCCAGTTGGTCGACCAGCGGCGCGATCAGTTCGGACATGTAACCGATTTCGCATCCCAGTTCCAGCGCACGTCCCCTGTTGACATACGGCTTGAATACCCGCATTTCCAGATGGCGCATCAGCCTCTGCTGGCTCGAATCATCCGAAGTAATGTAGTTGGCCGCATAATTCTCCAGCAGCGTTTTTTCCTCATTCAAACCTGTTTGCATTTTCACTACTCCCTCTGCGCAATTATTTATTGTATGTTCATCCTGGCCAGCCCAAAGCCGTGCCGTCCCATCTGATTGCCCAAATAAAGCAGGTAAATCTCGCCATCCAGAGCAAACACGTGCGGGAAGCACACCATTTCCGAGTCCCAGCCCTCTTCGGACACGCTCAGTCCCACCTTGCTGTCGTCGCGCTCCCAGTGCAGCAGATCGTCCGATACCGCGTACCCGAGCTTGTAGCCGCCATCCTTCCCGTGGTAGTTCTCATGCGCACGATAACAGAACAGCATGTGGTATTTGCCGCCAAACTCGAAGACATCGGGACAGGCCTGGCATTCGTTGTCGCCGATCACGCACCCGACCAAGTCGCGATCTTCCTTCACCCAGTGCACTCCATCGTCCGAAGTGGCCATACGTATGTGATACACAGGCTCCGCCCTGCGGCCCGTATTCACCCACCGCTTGCCGGCGCTATACCACATATGCCAGCGCGCACCGAACTTCCGGACCCGCGGAGTCGTCAGAAAAAATGGCTCATTTGGGGTGCAGGGCAAAAGAGGTCCGGGTCCCAGGCGAGTGAAAGTATTGCCGCCATCGCTGCTGACTGCGGCACCTATATTGATGGTAAACGGTACCGATTCGCAACGGGTATAACCTACGTAGTAGGCCATCACGTCATCGTCGCGCGCCACCACCGACGTAAAATAGGCGCCGAATTCGTCAAAAGTGCCGAGGCCGCCCAATTCCAGCAATGGCTGCTCGCTGACGCCGACCAGTTCGAGAAGGTTGTCGCGCCGGAAATCGGCGTAGGAGGAAAGGCTGACATAATTACCCTGCGCATCGGGGGGCGGACGGCAGGCAAAATACACGCGCACCACCTGGTCGATGACCACAACTGATGGCGCCTGGGAAAACTCATTCATCCAGGGACGATCTCTCACTGTCGACGGATCGAACATTTTCCCCAGCTTTTCCCACTTGAACATCGCTCGCTTCTCCAATCGAAAATAGGGCCAGCTCAACTCTGCGCCGCCGTTGTGCAGTGAAAGACAATCTTGCCAGCGGACAAGATTATCGCATATTCCCCTGACAGTGAAAGTGAAATTAGGTCGCATGGGCAATGCCGCGAAGCGCGCCAGGCTCACCGTAAAGAAGTTCGCCAGCCCCCCCATTCACCTGGCGTTCAATGCAGCACGGGAAGCGCCCGCCTGCCGAGGCGTGGTGCTGTTTTTTTCACATCGAAAACGCCCTATTCCCCGGTACTACGACCAACTTGCAACAGCAAGCGGGGCAAGCTACCACGTACGCATGTAAATTCGATCGGGAAAGTTTCTCTTAAGCACTTCCAACAGTTACAATTCCCGTTGCTAAACATTTTTATTCCTGTCCATGAACGCGAACGCTGCTCCGGCTATGCCCATCAACCCTGAACAGATTGTGCATCTGCGCGTCCGTGACACATTCAAAATGGACATTGATATCATGACTGTCGAACTGCCTATTGCATCCGGGAACACGCATGTATCCTGACGCCCTGACCAAGCCGGTCTATGTTACCCAGCCTGTGCTGCCGCCGCTGGAGGATTTCCTTCCTTACTTACAGGAAATCTGGCAAAACAAGATCCTGACGAATGGTGGACCATTCCATCAGCAGCTGGAGCAGGCCCTTTGCGACTACCTCGGCGTCAAACATATCAGCCTGTTTACCAATGGCACGCTGGCCCTGATCACAGCCTTGCAGTCGCTGCGCATCACCGGCGAAGTCATCACGACGCCGTATTCGTTCGTGGCCACAGCGCATTCACTGCTGTGGAACGGCATCAAACCGGTGTTTGTCGATATCGATCCGCACACTTTCAACCTGGATCCCGCAAAAATCGAGGCGGCCATTACGCCGCAGACAACCGCCATCATGCCGGTGCACTGCTATGGTCACCCTTGCGACGTCGATCGCATACAAAAAATTGCGGACAATTACGGTCTGAAAGTCATCTACGATGCAGCTCACGCATTTGGCGTCAGGCATGCGGGCGGCAGCGTGCTCAATGACGGCGATCTGTCCGTACTGAGCTTTCATGCCACCAAAGTATTCAATACCTTTGAGGGTGGCGCGATCATTTCACCGGATGCAAAGACCAAGCAGCGTATTGACCATTTGAAAAATTTTGGTTTTGTCGATGAAACAACCGTCGTTGCGCCTGGCATTAACGGCAAAATGAGTGAAATCAACGCCGCCTTCGGGCTGCTGCAACTCAAGAATATCGATACGACCCTTGCTCAGCGCAAGGAAGTCGACGCGCGCTACCGCAGAAATCTGGCGCACGTGCGGGGCATCGACTGCATCACCCCTCCGCCCAACGTCACCACCAACCACGCATATTTCCCGATACTGGTCAGGCCAGACTACCCGCTGAGCCGCGATGCCCTGTTCACGAAATTGCGCGAAAGTAATATTTACGCGCGACGCTATTTTTATCCGCTTATCAGTGACTTCCCCATGTACCGCGGCATGCCATCGGCTGCGCCAGCGAATCTGCCGGCTGCCCGCGTTGCTGCGGAACAGGTGATTTGCCTGCCGCTGTATCCCACGCTTGAGACGCAACAAATCGACGCCATCAGTGACCTGATTGCGCAATACGGGGCGCCGCCAGTGCTGCTGCAGGCAGTATGAGAGTGGCCATCATGCAGCCGTATTTTCTACCCTACATCGGCTATTTCCAGCTAATCGCGGTCGCGGACCTGTTTATTGTCTATGACAATATCAAATACACCAAAAAAGGCTGGATCAACCGTAATCGCATGCTGCTTAATGACAAGGACACCACCTTCACCTTGCCCTTAAAAAATGCTTCTGATCACTTGCATATTTGCGAACGCGAAATTTCACCGCAGTTCGATGCGGAAAAGCTGCTAAACCAATTCAAAGGCGCATATCAGCGCGCGCCGTATCTGCGCGAGACCATGGCGCTGCTGGAAAGCATCGTGCACCACCCTGCTGCGAACCTGTTTGAATTCCTGCTGCACAGCCTGGTAGAGACCTGCGAGCACCTTGGCATCGCCACACCGTTCCAGCGCTCTTCGGAGATCGCCATCGACCATGCGCTCAAGGGCCAAGACAAGGTTCTGGCCCTGTGCCAGGCCACCGGGGCAGACCGTTACATCAACCCCATTGGCGGCCTGCAACTGTATCGCGAGGCGGATTTCCTCGCCAAGGGCATCGTACTGGAGTTCCTACAGTCGCGCCTGCCCCCCTACCCCCAAAGCGGGGGCGAATTCGTGCCGTGGCTATCCATCATCGACGTGATGATGTTTACTTCTCCGGCATCCTTGCAGACGGCCATTCGCCAGCAATTCGACATGACGCGGCCCACGGCGTGAGGCCGCAGGACTCTGCATGACAGCACACCCAACACAACAGGCACGGGACCTCGCCGCCGCGACATCAGCAAGGCTGGCATCGCCATGGCGCAGCAACCTTGACTAGGCAGCATCGAAAGGACATTACGCATGAACAAAACCATGCAATGGAAGAAACTTGGCCACATATTCGACCCTGCCGATCATGTGCTGGCAAATGACTGCAAGCACTTTGCGCAATCGCCACAAGCGTTGGTCTTCGACGATTTCGTGCGCATCTATTTCTCTACCCGCGCAGTGGATCCCGCAAATGGCAAATACCTGAGCCACGTGTCCTTCGTCGATATGCGCAAGGATCTGCGCACGATCATCGGCGTTGCCAGGCAACCCGTCATCACCCTGGGTGGCCTGGGATGTTTCGACGAACATGGTATTTTCCCAATGAACGTCATGCGCCATGGCGACGCCGTGTATGGCTACACATGCGGCTGGAACCGACGCGTTTCCGTTTCCGTGGATACGGCCATCGGCCTGGCCATCAGCCACGACAATGGGCTGACGTTCGAGCGCATCGGCCCCGGCCCGGTCCTCGGCCCATCACTGCACGAGCCTTGCCTGGTCGGCGATGGCTTCGTCAAGCACATCAACGGTGTCTTTCACATGTGGTACATTTTTGGCACAGGCTGGCGGCGCTACAGCCAGGACAGCGCTCCCGACCGCACCTACAAGATCGGCCATGCCACGTCCAGTGACGGCATCAACTGGACCAAGGAAGAGGCGCGCCAGATCATCACGGACCGTCTTGGCCCCGGTGAAAGCCAGGCACTGCCCACGGTGATTACCATTGAGGGGCGCCACCATATGTTCTTCTGCTACCGGCAATCATCGGATTTCCGCGTGAACAGCGGGCGCGCCTATCGCATCGGCCACGCCTGGTCCGACGACCTGACGAACTGGACGCGCAACGACTACCAGCCAGGACTGGAAGGCACCGAGGGTGAATGGGATGGGGAAATGCAGTGCTATCCGCATGTATTCGAGTGCGACGGCAGCGTCTACCTGCTGTATAACGGCAACCAGTTCGGCCGCCATGGTTTCGGCCTCGCCAAGCTGGAATGATGAATACCGTACTGGACCTGCGGCGCGAACAGGCCTCGGCCGCAGAACTCATGACGCATTTTCTCGCCTGCGATCCCGCATTCCTCGCGTCCTTGCGTGCACGCACCAGTTTGCCTGATTACGCCAGCAAGCTGCACGCACGCGCGCTGCGCTTCGAAGCGTGGTCAGGCGGGCGGCTAGCCGGCTTGCTGGCCGTCTATCATGACGCCACGGCGGGTGTGGCCTACATCAGCAACGTCAGCGTGTTGACAGAATACTGCCGCCAGGGCGTCGCCAGCCAGATGCTCACCACCTGCCTTGCGCATGCGCGCCAGCAAGGGCTGCGCGCAATCACGCTGGAAGTGGCGCGCGACAATCAGCCGGCCATCGCGCTGTATCGCCGCCATGGCTTTTCCCCCCTGCCCGGAGCCGATGACGAGCGCTTGCGCATGCAATTACAATTCAGGCATCCCTAGCCCGGCATTAGCAGCGCAGTACCTTGGCTGCGTATTGTTGCAAAACGGATATAACGAAAAAATTCCACACGGAAACTCTCTATTTCAATTCCCAGCAGTTACAATTCGCGCTGGCACATCTTCCTCCGACATCCATGAGCACCCATACCCCTGAAGCAGTGAACCTCGACGCTGATCTGCAGCGCGCTATCGAACATCACCAGGCGGGGCGCCATGCGGAAGCGGAGGCGCTGTATCTGTCAATAGTGCAGGCACAGCCATATCATGCCATTGCCAACCACAATGTCGGCCTGCTGGCCGGGCAACTGGGCTTTCACGATGCGGCGCTGCCCTATTTGCGCACGGCGCTGTCGGTCAATCCGGACGAAGGCCAATTCTGGATCTCCTATGCAAATGGCCTGCTGGCGGCGGAACAGGCCGAACATGGACTGGAAATCATTGAAAGCGCGATCCAGCGCGGACTCGATAACGCGGAGTCACAGGCATTGTTGGCTCGCGCCCAAGTCGCAGTCGCGCAGCTGCCACAGACCCCACGCGCAGAGGAAATGCAACATGTGATTGCGTTGTATAACGCGGGCCAGTACGCGCAGCTAGAGAGTGCCACGCGCGCCCTGATCGCCAGCTATCCTGAATCGGGCTTTGCATGGAGCGTCCTCGGTACGGCCTTGCAACTGCAGGGGAAAGATGCGCTGTCGACTTTACAAAAAACCGTGGCGCTCACACCACACGATGCGGAAGCCCATGGCAATTTGGGCAATGCCTGGCAAGCTACAGGACAATACGAACAATCCATTGACTCCTATCTGCGAGCACTGGAGATCCAGCCCGACTTTGCCGAAGCGCATGGCAACCTGGGCAGTGCACTGGTGGCGCTGGGGCGGCTGGACGAGGCGGCGCACGCGTATCGCCAGGCCTTGACCATCAATCCGGCCTATGCCATGGCACACTTCAATTTAGGCAACACCTTCAAGTCGCTGGGCGACCTGGACGGCGCCGTTGCCAGTTATCGCCAAGCGCTGGAGATCGTGCCTGACGATGCCGAACTGCACGGCAACCTGGGCAATGCGCTGCAGGCCCTCGGGCAGCTCGACGATGCGGCGGCCAGTTACCGGCGCGCCATCGCGCTAGCGCCGGACTATGCCTTGGTCCACAGCAACCTGGGCGCCACCTTGCAAGACCTGGAGCAGCTGGACGAAGCGTTGGCATGCCATGCAACGGCGGTGCGCCTCGACGCTGGCAATGCCGCTTTCCAGAATGGCTTGGGACTGTGCCTAAATGCGCTGGAGCGGCAGGAAGAGGCGCTCGATGCCTTCCAGCGTGCGCATGACAGCAGCCCCAAGGACATTGGCATCTGCACCAATCTCGGCAGCACGCTGCTGACGCTGGATCGCAAGCCGCAGGCGCTGGAAATCTATCAGGCCCTGGTGGAACTGGATGCGGAAAATGCCCTCAACTATAACAATCTAGGCCTGATTCTGCTGGAGCTGGCACGCCTGGACGACGCCATTGCCATGCACCGCAAGGCGCTGCAGCTGGACCCTGGCTACGGCAAGACCCTGCTACATCTGGCAGATGCCCTGACTGCCGCGCGCGACTTCGACGGCGCGGTCGATTGCCAACGCCAGGCGCTGGCACTGGATCCGGAGTCGGCCGACTTGCACAACCGGCTCGGCATCGCCCTGCAAAAAGCCAAATGCTATGACGAAGCACTGCTCGTGTACGCCAAGGCACTCGAATTTGAAACCGGGCATGCCATCGTGCATAGCAATATCGGTGCCGTGCTGCATGACCAGAAGCGCCACGAAGAGGCGTTGGAGCAATACCGCAAGGCGATCGCGCTCGACCCCGGCTTTGCCGCCGCCCACCTGAACATGGGCATCGCGTATCGCATGCTGAACCACTATGACGAGGCCATCGCCGCGTTCAACCAGGCGATCGCGCTCAAGCCTGCCTACCTGGAGGCGCATGCCAGCCTGGGCGCAACCTTGTGCGAAAAAGGCATGCTGCAGGAAGCCATCGCCAGTTGCCGGGCCGCCCTGGCCATCGATCCGCAATGCGCCCCCGTGTATAGCAACTTGCTGTTTTGCCTGACGCACCTGGATTACCCTGATCCGGCCCTGCTGTTTGCGGAACACCAGAAATTTGCCGACATATTCGAAACGCCGCTGCGCGCCAGCTGGCCGCAACACCGCAATGACCGCGATCCGGAGCGAGTGCTGAAGGTGGGCTTTGTCTCGGGTGACTTCAATAACCACGCGGTGGCTAATTTTGTCCTACCCATCTTCCATCACCTGAGCCCCTCACCACGCGTCGTGTTGTATGGTTACTACACCAATGTGCTCGAGGATGACTGCACCGCGCGCATCCGCGAACTGCTGCACCATTGGCGCCCCGTGAATCACCTCAGCAATACCGAGCTGGCGGCGCAGATTGAAAACGACAGGATCGATGTCCTGATCGACCTGTCGGGCCATACAGGCATCAACCGCTTATTGGCCTTTGCCCACAAACCCGCGCCGGTACAGGCAAGCTGGATGGGCTACCCTGGCACCACGGGCCTGAAAGCCATCGATTACTTCCTGTGCGACCGCTTTTACCTGCCGCCTGGCGAGATGGAAAAGCAGTTCAGCGAAGCCATCGCCTATCTGCCGGCTGCTGCGCCGTTCCTGCCGTCCGCGATGTCGCCATCCGTGAATGCCCTGCCTACGTTGCAGAACGGCTATATGACCTTCGGCAGCTTCAACCGGCCGAACAAACTCAGCCGCGAAGTGATTGCCGCCTGGGCGCAACTGCTGCGCGCCGTACCCACCGCACGCATGCTGATGGGTGCGATGCCAAAAAGCGGCACCTTCGATACCTACATCGACTGGTTCGCCAGCGAGGGCATCGCGCGCGACCGCCTCGAGTTCCATCCGCGCACATCAACCGAGGAATATTTGCATTTGCATCACAAAGTAGACCTGTGCCTCGACACTTTCCCATATACAGGCGGCACCACCACCATGCATGCCCTGTGGATGGGCGTGCCCACGCTGACCATCCCGGGCAACACCTTGCCGGGCAGGGTCACGGCGTGCGCCCTCAGCCACATGGGCCTGACCGCCTTCATCGCGCGCGACACCGATGATTTCGTTGCCAAGGGCACGTATATCGCCAACGATCCGGCGCTGCTGGCCAATATCCGCAGCAATTTGCGCCAACTGATTGAAAATTCGGCCATGGGTCGCTCGGAAGTCATCGCCGCCGGTCTCGAAGGCGCCATGCGCGCCATGTGGCACCGCTGGTGCGAAGGCAAGGCAGCGGCCACCTTCGAGATTGAACTGGATTCTCATGAGGAAGTTGCCTGACAGCACCATGGCCGCATAAATATTTCCAGAAAGCATTTAATAAAAAAGCGCTGATGGTCGTCCTGTAGTGATGGAGAGCGCAAATTTGCAGCTCCCGGCCGAATTTACCCTATTAGGAGTTTTCCCATGCTGAGTTTGCATACCAACAACGCATCGCTGTCCGCACAAAACTCGATTGCAAAAACGCAATCGCAATTGTCGACCTCGATGACCCGCCTGAGCACCGGCTACCGCATCAATTCGGCTATGGACGACGCCGCCGGCCTGCAGATCGCCACACGTCTGAAAGCCCAGACCAGCGGCATGACCGTTGCCATGAGCAACACGCAAAACAGCACCTCGATGCTGCAAACGGCCGAAGGCGCGTTTGGCGAAGTGACCAACATGCTGGTGCGCATGAAGGATCTGGCTACGCAAGCGGCCGATGCCTCGTCGAACACGGATGATCAGAAAGCCATGCAGGCAGAGTTCGACGCCCTGGGCCAAGAACTGTACAACATCATGAGCAACACCACGTTCGGTGGCAGCAAGCTGCTGGGCGACGGCGCCGGCACCGCCGGTTCGCCGACCCTGTCGACCACCATGACGTTCCAGATTGGCGCAAGCTCGACGGAAAAAATGTCGATCGACGTCTCGGGCGGCATGTCGACCCTGAACACGGCGCTGAAATCCGTGTCGACCAAATTCTCGTCGGTTGCCACGACGACCGCCGGCGCCGAAATCTCCACGGGCACCGCCGCCAATACCATGATCAAGACGCTGGCCGATGCCATCGACAACGTCGGCACCGTGCGCTCCGCACTGGGCGCCGCAGCCAACCGTCTGGACCACATCAACAGCAACCTGTCGAATATCTCGACCAACACCAAGGCCGCGACCGGCCGCATCATGGACGTTGACTTCGCCACCGAAAGCTCGAACATGACGTCGTCGCAAATGCTGCTGCAAGCCGGCACCGCAATGCTGAAACAAAGCAACAGCATGTCCTCGATGGTCATGTCCCTGCTGCAATAATCGACTGCGCTTCAAGACTAGCCCCGGCAAGCGATTGCCGGGGCTTTTTTCATCCAGCAACATCCATATAAAAAATTTCCATATGGCATTTAATAAACGTCGAGGCATGGTCGTCTTGTACTAAGGAGAGCGCGATGGTTCGCGGCTCCCGACCGAACATACTTATTAGGAGTTTTTCCAATGCTGAGCCTGCATACCAACAATGCGTCGCTGTCCGCGCAAAATTCGATTGCTAAAACGCAATCGCAACTGTCCACCTCGATGACCCGCTTGAGCACAGGCTACCGCATCAATTCAGCCATGGATGACGCGGCCGGCCTGCAGATCGCCACGCGCTTGAAAGCCCAGACCAGCGGCATGACCGTTGCCATGAGCAACACCCAAAACAGCACCTCGATGCTGCAAACGGCTGAAGGCGCGTTTGGCGAAGTCACCAACATGCTGATCCGCATGAAGGACCTGGCCACCCAAGCTGCCGATGCCTCGTCGAACGTGGACGACAAAAAGGCCATGCAGGCAGAATTCGATGCCCTAGGCTCGGAACTGGCCAACGTCATGACCAACACCACCTTCGGCGGCAGCTTGTTGCTGGGCGATGGCACGGGCGCCACCGGCACGCTGTCGTCGGCCATGACCTTCCAGATCGGCGCGAGCTCGACGGAAAAAATGTCGATCGACGTCACCGCCGGCATGACCGGCCTGGCAGCTGCCCTGAAAGCCGTATCGGCCAGCTTCTCCACCGCCGGCGCCGCCGGTACGGAATTGACGGCAGCGGCCAACGCCGCCATCGGCAACCTGACCACCGCCATCGACAAGGTTGGCACCGTGCGCTCGGCCCTGGGCGCCGCCGCCAACCGCCTTGACCACATCAACAGCAACCTGTCGAACATCGCCACCAACACCAAGGCCGCGACCGGTCGCATCATGGACGTTGACTTCGCCACCGAAAGCTCGAACATGACGTCGTCGCAAATGCTGCTGCAAGCCGGCACCGCGATGCTGAAACAAAGCAACAGCATGTCCTCGATGGTCATGTCCCTGCTGCAATAATCGACTACGCTTCAAGAACAGCCCCGGCAAGCGATTGCCGGGGCTTTTTTCATGGCCATACGCGATTATGAAAAATTTCCATACAGCATTTAATAAGCCGGCAGATCTGGTCGTCTTGTACTATTGAGGGCAAGAAACGTTGCCCCTCGACGAATTAACCTTACAGGAGCAACACCATGCTGAGCCTTCACACCAATAACGCATCGCTGTCCGCACAGAACTCGATTGCCAAGACCCAATCGCAGCTGTCGACCTCGATGACACGCCTGAGCACCGGATACCGCATCAACTCCGCCATGGATGACGCTGCCGGCCTGCAGATCGCCACGCGCCTGAAAGCCCAGACCAGCGGCATGACCGTTGCCATGAGCAACACGCAAAACAGCACCTCGATGCTGCAAACTGCTGAAGGCGCGTTTGGCGAAGTCACCAACATGCTGGTACGCATGAAGGATCTGGCCACCCAAGCTGCCGATGCCTCGTCGAACGCACAAGACAAGACCGCCATGCAGGCAGAGTACAACGCCCTGGGCCAGGAACTGTACAACGTCATGACCAACACCACTTTCGGCGGCAGCTTGCTGATGGGTAATGGCACAGGCACCACCGGCACGCTGTCGGCCGCCATGACCTTCCAGATCGGCGCGAGCTCGACGGAAAACATGACGATCGACGTCAAGACCAACATGGTCACCCTGTCGGCATCGCTACTGGCCGCGACGAAGAACTTCGCCGCCGCTGCCTCGACCGGCGCGTCGGAACTGACCACCACCGCCAACGCCACCATCGACCTGCTGGCCACGGCCATCAACGACGTGGGTACCGTACGCTCGGCCCTGGGCGCTGCCGCCAACCGCCTCGACCACATCAACAGCAACCTGTCGAACATCGCCACCAACACCAAGGCCGCGACCGGCCGCATCATGGACGTCGATTTCGCCACCGAAAGCTCGAACATGACGTCGTCGCAAATGCTGCTGCAAGCCGGCACCGCGATGCTGAAACAAAGCAATAGTATGTCCTCGATGGTCATGTCCTTGTTGCAATAATTTTCTTCCTGTAGTTTCCGCTGGTACCGGCCAGCAAGAAAGCCAGGCCGCGCGTCTGGCTTTCTTACACCCATCGCATTCCATTAAATAATTTCCACACGGCATTTAACGTTTACCTCCAAGTGGTCGCCTGTTTTGCTTGAGGACGAAAAATACTACCGTCCTGCAATGCATTTACCACAGGAGTTACCATATGCTGAGCCTACACACCAACAACGCATCGCTGTCCGCACAGAACTCGATCGCCAAGACCCAATCGCAACTGTCGACCTCAATGACACGCTTGTCCACCGGCTACCGCATCAACTCAGCCATGGACGACGCCGCTGGCCTGCAGATCGCCACGCGCCTGAAAGCGCAGACCAGCGGCATGACCGTTGCCATGAGCAACACGCAAAACAGCACCTCGATGCTGCAAACGGCCGAAGGCGCGTTTGGCGAAGTCACTAACATGCTGGTACGCATGAAGGATCTGGCTACGCAAGCGGCCGATGCTTCGTCGAACGGCCAGGACAAGACCGCCATGCAAGCCGAATACGACGCGCTGGGCCTGGAACTGTACAACGTCATGACCAACACCACCTTTGGTGGCCAGACCCTGCTGGGCGACGGCACCGCCGGTAAGGGTACGCTGTCGGATGCGATGACCTTCCAGATCGGCGCAAGCTCGATGGAAAAAATGAGCATCAACGTATCCACTGACATGGGCGCGCTGAACACCAAGCTGATGGCGCTGTCGGCCAACAACTTCAAGGCCAGCACCGCAGGCGTGGGCACCGAACTGACTGCCGCCGGTACCGCCAATACCACCATCGACAAACTGGCAGCTGCCATCGACAACGTCGGTACCGTGCGTTCCGCTCTGGGCGCCGCCGCCAACCGTCTCGACCACATCAACAGCAACCTGTCGAACATCGCCACCAACACCAAGGCCGCTACCGGCCGTATCATGGACGTCGATTTCGCTACCGAAAGCTCGAACATGACCTCGTCGCAAATGCTGCTGCAAGCCGGCACCGCGATGCTGAAACAAAGCAACAGCATGTCCTCGATGGTCATGTCCTTGCTGCAATAATCTTTGCCTGGCCGCTTGCGGCCAGCAACGCCAAGCCAGGCTGCGGTCTGGCTTTTTTTATGTGCGAAACATATTAATTTGACTATATTGCCTTTCGATTTAACAATGCTGGCGCCACAGTCGCCTATACAAGATAGACCCGTTTCACCCTCACCGCCCACCGGAGCCGCCACGTGCTGAGCATTCACACCAATATCGCCGCACTGTACGCACAACGCGCGATGGGATGGGCACATAGCCAGTTATCCACATCGATGCAGCGCCTCTCCACCGGCGTTCGCATCAACTCGGCCATGGACGACGCGGCTGGCCTGCAAATCGCCACGCGCCTCATTGCCCAGGTGAGCGGCATGACGGTGGCCATGCGCAATACGCAGAACAGCACCTCGATGCTGCAGACGGCCGAAGGCGCGTTTGGCGAAGTGACCAGCATGCTGGTACGCATGAAAGACCTGGCCACGCAGGCGGCCGACGCTTCGGCCAACCAGACCGACCGCGATGCCATGCAATCCGAGTACGATGCGCTGGGGCTGGAGCTATACAACGTCATGACGAATACCACCTACGGCGGCAGCTTGTTGCTGGGCAACGGTGGCGCAGGCAAGGGCACGCTGTCGGAGGCGATGACGTTCCAGATCGGCGCCAGCAGCAGCGAAACCATGAAGTTCGACGTGTCAGGCAAGATGGGCGGCCTGGACACGGTACTCAAAGCCATTTCGGCCAACTTTGCGCCAGGCGCCACGGCCGGCAGCGAAATCGGCACGAATGGCAGCGCCAACAACATGATCGACCAACTGGCAGCGGCGCTCGACCAGGTCGGCGGCGTGCGCTCGGCCCTGGGCGCGGCGGCCAACCGCCTCGACCATGTGCACAACAACCTGGCCAATATGGTCACCAATACCAAGGCCGCCATCGGCCGCATCATGGATGTCGATTACGCGGCGGAAAGCGCCAACATGGTGTCAGCACAAATGTTGCTGCAGGCCAGCACGGCGATGCTCAAGCAAAGCCAGAGCATGCAGAAAATGATACTGTCACTGTTGCAGCCATGACGGCTGATACAGACTGATTCACCAGCTCGTATAGACTCTCTTCCGGACATAGTGGCATGGCGATAGACCGCATCTCATCGGGCAATCCGGTACCC
The DNA here is from genome assembly GCF_900095265.1 of Janthinobacterium sp. UMAB-56. Lineage (GTDB taxonomy): Bacteria > Pseudomonadota > Gammaproteobacteria > Burkholderiales > Burkholderiaceae_D > Janthinobacterium. The sequence continues at coordinate 162,466 of NZ_LT607659.1, forward strand.
CTGATTACCCAGCGTTTCGACGTCAGCCCCGCGACGCCGATGGTGCCCGGCGTGGTGCAGCCGCTGGTGCCCATCGGGCCCTATATGGCGCCTGCACCCGATGCGGGCACCCTGCCGGCACAACTGCAACAGGGCCAGGACAGCCTGGCGTCCCTCATCAAGCCCAATGCCGATGGCACGGGCGGTGCCATGCCGCGCGACAGCAGCGCCATGCAAGTCAATCAGCTGTTCTTCACGCGCCAGCTGGTCTGGCAGCCGCCCGACGCGGCGCAACTGGCCGCCTCGTGGCGCGTGATGGTCAAAACCTACGGCGAGCAATACGCGGCCCTGCAGGAACAGGCGCGCGGCCAGCACGTGCCGGGCAATCTGTTCATGGCCGAGCAGCAACCAGCCCTGCTGCGCGAAGGCGCCCGTCCGCCTCTGACGGTCGACAGCGAAGCGTGGCGCTTTGCCGTGTATGGCTGGGGCGGCCAACGCCTGCTGCTGCGCGTGCTGGCCAGCGACGAGGAGGAAGATGCAGCGCCCAGGCGGCGCGGCAAGGTGGCGCTGCGCGTCGAACTGATCATCATCGGCATCGGCCGGGTGGTGATCCAGATGGAACCGTCCGGCGACGGCGTGCTGCTGGAGCTGGCGGCCGACGAGGAAGCAGCACTGCGGCATTTGCGCCTGGCCCTGCCCGAGATCGCCGACGCCGTGCGCCGCGCCGGCCTGCGCGTGCTGCGCTGCCGCCTGAATCGCCAGTTGCATGCGCAGCGCGTGCACGGCAATTACCCGATGCAGGCGGGCGCCGCCTCGCTGTCGCTGGCCCTGTTCCGCGCCATGGCCGAAGTGGCGTTGCTGTTGACGCAGCCGGAAGCGGAAGCGGCGAGCAATCCAAATGCGCCTGCGGCACCTGTGGCAGAAGACGAAGAAGAGACCGTCGTCGCCTCGAAGGAAGTGGCTGCGCCGCTCGGTTACGACTATGGCGACGAGGAAGACGCTGCACAAGGCAGCACCGTGCTGCTGCTGGCCGACGGCCAGGAGCATGACCTGCTGCCCCCCATCGACGAGCAGGATTGAGGCAGCATAAAAAACGGCGCACGCAGCGCCGTTTTTGCTGATACTCCCCTTGTTGCAGCGTTTACCCCACCGTACCGATGATACTCACTTCGCGGTTTTCCGGAATTTCGTTGTACGACAGCACATGCAGGCCAGGCGCGAACAGGCGCGCGTAGCGGGCCAGCAGCGGACGGATTTGCGGCAGCACCAGCAATAGCGGCGGCGTGGCCTGCTGCTTCATCTGCTCGCGCGCCACCGGCATGTTCACCTGCAATTGCGACAGCAGATGCGGGTCGATCGGATAGTTATCCAGGGTGACCTTGCCAGACTGGCGTGCCTGGTTCAGGGAACCGAGCAACATGTTTTCCAGCTCGCCGCCCAGGTTAAACGCCTGCATTTCCATCTTTTGACCAAACAGGCCGCTGACGATCTGGCGCCGCAGCGCGCAGCGCACTTCGGCCGCCAGCAAAATTGGGTCCTTGGTCGTTTCCGAACTGTCGAGCAATGTGGTGGCGATGGGCACGATATCTTTCAGCGACACATTTTCCGCCAGCAAGACGCGGAACACGCGCAGCAGCTGCGTGTGCGTCAGCGCCTTGTCCAGCGCGCCGGCCAGCTTGGGCGACAGGGCTGTCAGGCGCTCCATCATGTTCGACACGTCTTCATGGCGGAACAGTTCCGGCAGGTATTCGCGCACCATTTTCGACAAATGCGTGGCGATCACGCTGGGCGCCTCGATGACCTGGTAACCGAGGCCCAGCGCATGCGCCTTTTCGCTCGGTTCGATCCAGGTGACGGGCATGCCGTAGGCAGGCTCGATGCCGGGAATGCCATCGAGCTGGCCATACACGTTCGGCGACGGGATCGCCATCAGCCGGTCGGCCTGCACCTCCGCCTGCGCCACCACCGTGCCCGACAGCACGATGGCATACTGCGACGGCTTCAGGGCCAGGTCGTCGCGCACGCCGATATTCGGCAGCAGCAAGCCCATCGCTTCGGACAGGCTCTGGCGCACGCCCTTGACGCGCTTGTTTAACGGTTCGCCTTGCGTTTTATCCACCATGCCGACCAGCTTGTAGCCGAGCATCACCATCAGCGGCTGCACGGCGGGCAATTGCTGCCATTCCAGCTCGGCAGGCTTGTCATCGCGCAGGGCCGCCTGGATGGCCGCCATGCCGGCCGCATCTGGCCCCTTCACGCGCTTGGTCAGGCGCCAGGCGACAAAAGCCAGCACACCCGCGAAGGTCATGAACATGAACCATGGCATGCCCGGAATCAGCGCCAGCGCCACCATCATGCCGGCGGCGCTGTAGATCACCGTTGGCGAGGTCAGCACCTGGCCTGCCACCTGCTGCTCGAAGTCGCCCGAATCGCTGATACGGGTGACCAGGATGGCGGCTGCAGCCGACAGCAGCAGTGCCGGAATTTGCGCCACCAGACCATCGCCGATGGTCAGCAGCGCGTATTGACGGAAAGAATCGCCGAAAGACAAGTCGTGCATCAGCGAGCCGATGGCCACGCCGCCCACCATATTGATGATCAAAATGAGGATACTGGCGACGGCATCGCCGCGCACGAATTTCGACGCGCCGTCCATGGCGCCATAGAAATCCGCCTCGGCTGCCACATCCTTGCGGCGCAGCTGGGCTTTTTCCTGGTTGATCAGGCCGGCGTTCAGGTCGGCGTCGATCGCCATCTGCTTGCCCGGCAAGGCGTCAAGGGTGAAACGCGCGGACACTTCCGAGATGCGCTCGGCACCCTTGGTGACGACGGCGAAGTTGATGATCATCAAGATCACGAAGACGACGATACCGACGACGAAGTTACCGCCGATCACCACGTTACCGAAAGCCTCGATCACCTTACCGGCCGCGTCCGCGCCCGTATGGCCGTGCAGCAGCACCACGCGCGTGGACGCCACGTTGAGGGTCAACCTGAGCATGGTGGTAGCCAGGATCACCGTCGGGAAGACAGAGAAATCGAGCGGCCGCTTGGCCGACACGCTGACGAGGATGACGATCAGTGCCAGCACGATATTGAAAGTGAACAAGATATCGAGCAGCACCGGCGGCAGCGGCAGGATGATCATTGCCAGGATCACCAGCAGGAACAGCGGCGTGGCGAACTTGTGGCGGCGCATTTCAGCAACCACTCGGTTCAGGAAATTCATGAAGGTACTACCTCGCTCAAATGAGATGGCACGACCACCTCGGTGGGAAATGGGGGCTGGGCGGCACGCTGCCCAGTACGGAATGCTTTCAGCTGGAGTATGTAGTTGAGCACCTGCGACACGGCCTGATACAGCTGCACGGGAATCTGCTGCTGCACCTGGCTGGTGTTGTAGATGGCGCGCGCCAGAGGCGGCAACTCCAGCGTTTCGATATGGTATTCCTTCGCCACTTGCCGGATATACAGCGCCATTTCGTCGACGCCCTTGGCAACGACAAACGGCGCCTCGGCGCGGTCCTGGTCATACTTCAGCGCGACGGCGTAATGCTCGGGATTGACGATCACCACGTCGGCGTCGGGCACCGTCTTGCGCACGCTGCGCCGGCCGATCTGCTGCTGCAACTGGCGGATGCGCTGACGCACTTCGGGGCGCCCTTCGCTGCTTTTATGTTCTTCCTTGACATCCTGCTTGCTCATGCGCTGGTTGCGGGCAAAGAAAAACGCCTGTGCCGGCACATCGATGATGGCAAACAGGACGAAGACGGAAATGAGTGCCATCAAGCCATCGAGCATCAAGGCCGAGCCATCGAGCATGGCTTGCTGCAGCGGCCGGTGCTGCAGGTCCACGTACTGCGTCAGGCTGGAGCGGCTCACATGCACCAGCACCATGCCCAGCACGACGGCCTTGGCAATGGACAAGCCGAATTCAAAACCATGCTTGGGCGCAAACAGACGACCCAGATTCTTGGCCGGGCTCAAGCGCTCCATCTTTGGCATCCAGTTCTTCGTGCTGATGACCCAGCCGCCCGGCACCAGCGAGCCCAGCACCACGAACAGGGGCACGCAAAACAGCGGCACGATCATCTTGATCAGCAAGCCCACCGACGTGGTGAACGCCATCGACATGGCATTCTCCAGCGCGCCCTTGCTGTCGAGCGGCATGAAGGCCATGGCGAACAGTTCGCGAAAACTTTGCAGGTAGCCAGGCAGCAGGTAAATGAAGACTTTCATGCTGATCAGGATGCCCAGCGCCGTCGACAGGTCGCGCGAACGCACCACCTGCCCTTCCTGGCGCGACTTCTTCAGCTTCTGCGCTGAAGCCTTTTCTGTCTTGTCGCCAGTGCTGTTATCCGCCATGGGCCACCCGCATCTGTTCGGTGAGCATGTCCAGCACGCGATTCGTCATGGCGATATAGTGTTCCGGAATAAAGCGCACGATCTGCGCCAGCATTACCAGCCCGAACATGGTGATCATGGAAAAGCCCAGCGAAAACAGATTCAGCGACGGCGCCACGCGGTTCAGGAAGCCAAAGCCCAGTTGCACCACCATGGTGGAAAAAACGATGGGCAAGGCCAGCAGCAAGGCGGCGGCGAAAATCCACGCCACGTTATAGGCCACCGTCTGCAGCAGCAGCGGCCCGTAGCCCTGCCCCACTGGCCAGGCCGTGAAACTGGCGCCAATCACGCCCGTCAACACAAGGTGGCCGTCGATGGCGAAAAACACGATCATGCACATGATGGTGAGTAAACCCGTGATCACGTCCGACGAAGTGCCATTGAGCGGGTCGTTCATGACGGCCATGGAAAAGCCCACCTGGCTCGATACCAGGTAACCGAGCACCGACATGACCGACATGGCGAAGTGGAAGGCCAGGCCCAGGATGAAGCCGATGATGGCCTGCTCCAGCGTGGCGACGACGGCGTGCAGCGAAAACGGATCGATTTTCAGCAATTCGTGCGAGGCGCCCGACGCTTGCATCACGGGCAGCATCAGGATCGCCAGCACCAGCGACAGCAGCACCCGCACGGGGACGGGCACCATGGCGTCACCGATCACAGGCGAGGCGCTGAGCATGGCCAGGATGCGGCAGAACGGCCACCACACGGCCAGCAGAAACGGCAGCACCTGATTGAAAATCTGATCCATGGGCGCGCGGCGCTATCCGACCAGGGTGGCGGCGCGCTGAAAAATGGACACGCAATAATCCATCAGGTATCCGGCCATCCAGCGTCCCGCCAGGATCAGCGCCAGCAGGGTGACCAGCAGACGCGGCAGGAAACTCATGGTCTGTTCATTGATCGAGGTGGCCGCCTGCACCAGCGCGACCAGCAGGCCCATGAGCAAACCCGGCACGACCAGAATCACCACCAGCAGCATCACGACATGCAGCGCTTCGATGATCAGGTCGACGGCGACTTCAGGGGTAAACATCGGTCAATAGCCCTGTATGCTGGTAACTAAGGTGTTGACGGTCAGGGTCCAGCCATCGACCAGCACGAACAGCAACAGCTTGAACGGCAGCGAAATGACCAGCGGCGACAGCATCATCATGCCCATGGCCATCAGCACGGACGCCACCACCAGATCGATGATGAGGAACGGGATGAACAGCATGCAGCCGATCTGGAACGCCGTCTTGAGTTCAGACAAGACAAACGCGGCCAGCTTGACCGTGAAGCTATGGTCTTGCGGACGCATGGTCGACGGTTCGCCGGCCAGGTGCGCGATCTGCGCCAGCGCAGCCTTGCTCGTCTGGGCCAGCATGAAGCGCGAAATCGGCACTTCGGCGATCTTCAAAGCTTCCTGCATGCCGATCTGGTCGCGGTCGTAAGGCATGAACGCTTCCTTCCACACCTGGTCGCCGATGGGACGCATGACCAGCAGGGTGAGAATCAGGGCGATGCCGGTGACGATGCGGTTGGGCAAGCCCTGCTGCAAGCCCAGGGCCTGGCGCAGCAGGGACAGCACGATGACGAAGCGGGTAAAGCTGGTCATCATCATGACCATTACGGGCAACAGCCCGAGCAGGGTCATGACGACGAGGATCTGCATCTTCACCGACAGGTCGGTCTTCGCGCCCGGCACCACACCGGACAATAAATCCTGCGCCCCGGCAGCACTACAGCACAGCATCAGAACGGGAACAGCCAGCGCGGCAACCAGCGCGCCGCGGCGCCGGCTCAAACCGGGTACCGCCAGCTTCATGCTGTCATCAGGTCGAGATTGAGGCCGTCGAGGTCGATGACTTTCAGGCCATAGTTCTCGCCGGCCACCACCACTTCGGCACGGCCGATCGGCGTGCCGTTGACCTTGATCACCAGCGGTTCGCCGGCCAGCATGTCGAGTTCGATCACGCTTTCCGGCCCGATGGCCATCAATTCTTCCAGCGAAATACGGGCCGAGCCCACTTCCAGGGTCAGGGTCACGGGAATCTTGCGCATCATCTGCGGAATGTCGCGTCGCGCACGCGTGCTGGCCACGTCGGACACATCGCCCTGGTCGATGATCATGTCATCACCCAGGTCTTCCAGCAGGGTTTCGCTCTGGTTGCTATCGGTCATATTCATATTATTCGACATCTTCAAAGGAGGTTAAACAGAGCTTGCCCTTGTGTTCGGAAACAGCAGCTGTAAATAGACGGGAGTCGTCGAGCATGACGTCGGTGCGGCTCAGGCTGACGGGAATGACGTCGCCCACGCGCAGGTCGAACAAGGCGCCCAGTTGCACCTGCTTGCTGACCAGTCGGCCTTCCAGAGTCACTTGCAGGCGCGAAGCGAGAGGACGCACGCTGCCACGCAAGGCTTTCTTCGCTTGTGCGCGCTCAGGCAGCAGGCCGCGCAGCACGTCAGCCATCAGGCGCTTGTCCAGCGAGAACCAGAACTGACCGCTCTGTCCGGCTTCGACGTCGCTCAGCGCCACGGTGACGATCCAGCTGCCGCGCACCGGGTGCACGCCAGTCTGCACGGCAACCTCGGCACTGCTGTCGAGCTCGCTGCTCTTGCCCAAGGTTTGCAGGTTCTTGTGGACGCGGGTGAGCAAACTGTTTACCAACTGTTGTCCCAGCACCACAGCGAGACGCTCCTCCGTGGCCGTCACGCGCACCTGCGCCGGATCGGGCAGCGCGCCCTTGGCGCCGGCACTGCCGTAACGATAGTTCAGTACGCTCAAGAGTATCTGCCGTTCGAGCGCAAAGCCCGTCTGGCCGGCCGGCGTGGAAAAACTCAACCAGCGATTCACGCTGTCCTCGTTTTCCACGCGCGACAAGGTCACGCCATCGATCTGGAAATTGCCCCAGTAGCGACGACTCATAGGCTGGCGCAGGGCCACGGCCAGGTCGTCGCGCAGCTGGGCGCCGAAGACATGCAGCAAGTGGACAGGACGTCCAAGCAGACAGGAATCGAGGACTTGATGGCGCACAGTTTGATCTGTCTTAGTGGTTATCATGAGGGTCATGTCGTATTGCGGTGTGGCAGAACAAATTATACGGATCGCCCGGAATTAAATACAGCATCATCTTTACCTGCTTTACAAGTGCGCAAGCAAACGATTGCGTATCGTATCGCATGCTGGATGACTACGGTGCTGAACAATACATGAAAAAGCCAAATATTGCCATGTATCAATATTCCTTGAGGCAATTCTCTCTTTACTTTATAGTTGCTGCGAGGTAAGCTTATAGCGATGAAATAGTGATTTGCAGTGCGCCATTCCGCTTACCTGATTCCGGTTTTTATGGCAGTTTCCAGTTCCGTTTATTGCCACCAGAAGAAACTTTTATCAGATAATTATTAGTTGTCATGGCCATGTAAATCATATCGGCGCGAGTCTGCCGGGTTTGTTTGAATCTGCTCAAGCGGGTGGTGTGGCAACTGATAAAACTGATGGGCCTTGTAAATCGGGCCGGACAAGATGGCATTCGATGGAATGCCTGCCGGGATGGCAACACCAGTAATTTCTGATTGATACGTCACCGCATATTGAAAGTAGAGGGTACGATGAGCAACGAACTCGCAGGTCTGATCAAGGCCGATCTGGCAGCACTGAGCAATGACGCGCACGCCCTGGGCGCCAGCATCGCGCCCGCCGCCCAGTTCGGCGCACCGGAACAATCCGGTTTTTCTTTTGCGCAAAGCATGAAAGACGCCATCGGCAAGGTCAATGGCGACGACCGCATGGCCGCACAAAAAATGAGCGACGTCGACAGCGGCAAGAGCGACGACATGGTCGGCGCCATGCTGGCCAGCCAGGAAGCAAGCCTGTCCTTTTCCATGTTGATGCAAGTGCGCAACAAGGTCATGGGCGCCGTCGACGAACTCATCAAACTGCCTCTGTAATCTTCACGTCCTGATCCACGCCCAGCCTCCCAGCGAAAGTTACCCCAAGTGATTACCACCATGAAGTCCGCATTTGCGCGCTGGCGCCCTGGCGCCCAGCCCGCCATTCCGCCCGCCCTGCTGAAAAACCTGGTTCCCATCGTCGTGCTGGCCATCGGCATCACCGCCATGGTGACCATGTATGCATGGCGCGACCAGGCCAGCTACAAGCCGGTGTTTGGCGCGCGCGAAAAAGTGGCCGTGACGGACATGATGGCCACCCTGGACGCCGAGCACATTCCCTACCGTTTGCATCCGGACAGCGGCCAGGTGCTGGTGCCCGACGCCATGCTGGGCAAGGTGCGCATGCTGCTCGCCTCGAAGGGTGTGACGGCGCAACTGCCGGCCGGTCTGGAGCTGATGGACAAGAATGACCCGCTGGGCGTGTCCCAGTTCGTGCAGGACGTGCGCTTCCGCCGCGGCCTGGAAGGCGAGCTGGCGCAAAGCATCATGACGATGGACGCGATCGCTTCGGCGCGCGTCCATCTGTCGATTGCCAAGTCGACTTCGTTTGTCGCCAGCGACGGCGACAAATCGTCCGCCTCCGTGGTGGTGGCCTTGAAACCGGGCCGCACCCTGGCGCCGGAGCAGATCGCCGCCGTCATCAACATGGTGGCCGGCAGCGTCGCCAGCCTGGCGCCAACGCGCGTGAGCCTGGTCGATCAGGGCGGCAACCTGCTGTCTTCGCACATCGACCTGACGGACGGCTTCGATGCCTCGGCTGCCAGCAATGAAGGCGCGAAACGTTTCCAGGATGAGATCCGCCGCAACATCACGGGCCTCCTGGGTCCTGTCATCGGCGAAGACAACTTCAAGCTCAGCGTGACGGCCGCCGTGAACAACGACCGCGTGGACGAAACGCTGGAAAAATACGGCGAAGCCCCGAAAGTGACGAGCGAAGCGATGCGTGAAGAGCAGGAACGCAACCGCACCGTGGCCGGCATCCCGGGCAGCCTGTCGAACCGTCCGCCAGCGGCCGCCGTGCCGGCACCGGCCGATGCCAATGGCGCCGCGCCTGCCGATGGCGCGCCCAAGCCTTCCGACGACGGCACGGCCCGCAAGAACGCCACCACGCGTCAGTACGCCTACGACCGCAGCATCACGCAGATCAAGCGTAGCCGTGGCCGCCTGGAAAAACTCAGCGTTGCCGTCGTCCTCAACAGCGCCGCCGCACCGAATCCAAAAACTGGCTGGACCCCTGCCGAACTGGGCAATATCGAAAAAATGCTGAGCAGCGGCCTGGGCATCAACGCCCAGCGCGGCGACAGCCTGAGCCTGACGGCGCTGGCCTTCCCTGCCAAGCCGCCCGTGGCGCAGTGGTGGGAAGAACGCGATACCGTCGTCGATTTCAGCGGCTGGCTGCTGTACGCCCTGGGCGCCGTGCTCGGCTACTTCCTGATCCTGCGTCCGCTGCTGCGCCTGCTGACCACGCGTTTGGCGCCGCCGCCGTTGAAACAGCTCGATCCTGCCCTGGCATTGGGCGGCAGCAACGCCGCCGGCGCCAATGGCGTGGCCGCTGCCGGCGCGCCAGCGCTGGGCCTGAATGGCGCCGCACTGGCGCTGGAAGGCGAGACCAGCGCAGGCAACATGCCGGTCGTGCCCCTGCTGGAAAACTATGACTTGCCGCCACCAGGCTCGGCGGTCGACGTGATGGTCGATCACCTGAAAGTGCTGGCTGAAAAAGAACCCGAGCGTGTCGCCGAAGTCGTCAAACAATGGATGCAGAAAAATGGCCGAACTCAACAACAATAATCCCTCCGACGGCGCCGAGTACGAAAGCGTCAGCCTGAATCCCGTGGAACAGGCCGCCATCGTGCTGCTGAGCATCGGCGAGGAGCAGGCTGCCAACGTGCTGCGCTGCCTGTCGCGTGAAGAATTGCTGGAAGTCACGCAAGTGATGTCGCGCATGAGCGGCATCAAGGTCGAATCCGTGAAAACGGCCATGCAGACCTTCTTCGACGACTACCGCCAGCAAAGCGGCGTGCACGGCGCCTCGCGCAGCTACCTGAAGCGCTCGCTGGACATGGCGCTGGGCAGCGATATCGCGAATAGCGTGCTGAACAACATTTACGGCGACGCCATCCGCCCCAAGATGGCGCGCCTGCAGTGGGCCTCGCCAAAGTGGCTGGCCGAATACATCGTCAACGAGCACGTGCAGATGCAAGCCGTGTTCCTGGCCTTTTTGCCGCCCGCGCTGGCCGGCCAGATCCTCGATGCCCTGCCCGTCGAAGGACGAGACCTGGTCTTGCTGAACCTGGCGCGCCTGGACGAGATCGACCGCGACCTGCTGGTCGAGCTCGACGAACTGGTGGGCCGCTGCCTGGGCACGCTCGACACGCAAAGCACCAGCGTGGAAGGCATCCGCCAGGCCGCCGAAATCCTCAACCGCATGCCGGGCAACCGCGCCGCGCTGGTCGAACTGCTGCGCGCGCACGACCCGGACGTCGTCTCGGAAATCGAACTGAGCATGTACGACTTCCTGATCCTGGCCACGCAGAGCGATGTCACGCTCACGCGCATCCTGGAAGACGTGCCGATGGAACAGTGGGCCATCGCCCTGAAGGGTGCGGAACCGTCAATACGCGACGCCGTGCTGAAGACCATGCCGCGCCGCCAGGCACAGAGCTTCGAAGACATGATGCGCCGTTCCGGCCCCGTGCCACTCTCCCGTATCGAACAGACGCGCCAGGAAATCATGGCGACCGTCAAGGGCCTCGCCGATGCGGGCGAGATCGAAGTGCAACTGTTTGCTGAAGCGGTGATCGAATGAAACACTTCCGCTCGTATCGTTTCCCCCCCCTGTCGCAATTCATCGCCGCCGGCCAGCGCGCCTCCAACGAGGATACGGACGGCCAGTGGCAGGCGTCCGTCTCGGAAGGTTTCGAGCAGGGTCAGCGCGACGGCTACGAAGTGGGCCTGGTGCAAGGCCAGCAGGACGGCTACGACTCCGGGCGCAGCGATGGCATCGTGCAGGGCCGCGAAGAAGGCCGCAATGAGACCCTGGTGGCGCTGGACCGCCTGGCGCGCCCTGTCGACGCCATCTTGCGCGACCTGAAAAAAGTGCGCGCCGATTACCGCGAAGCGCAGCGCAAGGAAGTGGTCGACCTGGTGGCCAAGGTGGCGCGCCAGGTGATCCGCGCCGAACTGGCGCTGCAACCGGTGCAACTGCTGGCCCTGGTCGACGAGACACTGGCCTCGATGCCGCCCACGCGCGAAGAAATCGACGTCTTCCTCAATCCGGAAGAATTGAAACGCATCAGCGAACTCGATCCGAAGCGCGCCAAGCGCTGGAACCTGATCGCCGACGCGCGCCTCGACGCAGGCGAATGCCGCATCAAGGCGGGCGACAATGAAGTCGACGCGGGTTGCCATCAGCGCCTGTCGGCCTGCATGGAACAGGTCAGCAGCCACCTGGCGCTGGCCGCCGAACACGCGGACCAGGGCACGCCTGCATGATCGCCGACACGCTGCGCAGCTTCGAGATCGGCGATATTCCGGTCGCGACGCCGACCGGCCGCCTGGTCGGCGCTTCCGGCCTGCTGCTGGAAAGCGCCGGCTGCCGTCTGCATACGGGCCAGCGTTGTCAAATCGAAACTGTGAGCGGCGAGTGGCTCGATGCGCAAGTCGTCGGCTTCCGCGAAAAACTCTCTTACCTGATGCCGTTCAAGAAAGCCACGGGCCTGACCACGGGCGCGCGCGTGCTGCCCCTGCCCGACAAGGCCAGCCTGCAAATCGGCCCGTCGTGGCTGGGCCGCATGGTGAATGGCCTGGGCGAACCGATTGATGACCTGGGCCGCCTCGGTGGCGAACACATCCTGGAAGTCACGCCGCCGAAAATCAATCCCCTGAAGAAACAACCGGTGATCGAGCCGCTGGACGTGGGCGTGCGCGCCATCAACAGCATGCTGACCCTGGGCAAGGGCCAGCGCGTGGGGCTGATGGCCGGTTCCGGCGTAGGAAAAAGCGTGCTGCTGGGCCTGATCACGCGCCAGACGGTGGCCGATGTCGTCGTCGTCGGCCTGATCGGCGAGCGGGGCCGCGAAGTGCGCGAATTCGTCGAAAAGTCGCTGGGCGCCGAAGGCTTGAAAAAGGCCGTGCTGGTGATCGCGCCGGCCGACGAGTCGCCCTTGATGCGCATCATGGCCACCGAACTGTGCCATTCGATTGCCGCCCACTACCGCGACCAGGGCAAGCACGTGCTGCTGCTGGTCGACTCGCTGACGCGCTATGCCATGGCCTTGCGCGAAGTGGCGCTGGCCCTGGGCGAGCCGCCGGCCACGCGCGGCTATCCGCCATCCGTGTTTTCGAACCTGCCACAACTGGTGGAAAGCGCCGGCAATGGCGCCCACCTTGACGGCAGCATGAGTGCCATCTACACGGTGCTGGCCGAAGGCGACGACCAGCAAGACCCCGTGGTCGACACGGCGCGGGCGATTCTTGACGGCCATATCGTGCTCACGCGCGAACTGGCCGAGCGGGGCCACTACCCCGCCATCGACATTGCCGCCTCGATCAGCCGCTGCATGGCGCAGGTGATCACCCCCGAACACATGCAGGCGGCGCGCGCACTGAAGGCCTCGATGGCGCGCCATGCGCGCGTGCGCGACCTGATCCCGCTGGGCGCCTACGTGCCCGGCGCCGACCCGATTACCGACCGTGCCGTGCAATTGCACACACCCATCGAAGCCTTCCTGTGCCAGGGCACCAAGGAAGAGGCGCCGATGGGGCCGTGCATCGCCCAACTTGAACAGATCATGGCCTAGGAGCATACGTGAGCGACGCGCATACCATCCGCAACCTGACCACCCTGGTCGGCCTGCGCAGCACCGAAGTGGAGCGCCTGCAAGGCGAAATGGCGGCGCACACTGCCGTGCGCGAGCGCTACCAGAAAAACCTGGAACGCCTGACGGGCCTGTACACGGACAGTGGCCCCAGCGGTGCCCTGCCCCTGGCCCTTTCTGTCAACTGCGGCAACTTCAAGCAGGCGGTCATGCAGATGGCAGACCAGCACCGTACAGACCTGCACTTGCACGAGGCCAACATGGCTGTCTCGCAGCGCGCCCTGAATACGGCCTGGGCCAAGCGCGAGGTGCTGGACCAGGTGCTGACGCAAAAACAAAAGCATGTTGCAAATGAGCAACAACGTGTAGATACCAAGCGGCAAGACGAGCTGGCGACGCAATTCTGGTTCCGCGGGCAGGTAAAATGAGGTTTGTGTAAGTTTCTTTCAGGAAAACTTCACGAAACGGGAATAGGGGTCGCCTTGTACCGGTATATCCCTTTATTCAGGAGTCTGGCATGGCAAGCGTAATTACCGCACCGCAATACGATCCGATCCCAACGGCAGAAAATCTGGCGACCAAGTCTGTCGCTGCGCAAAAGGCAGCCCTGCAGGCGAAGAACACACTGGCCACTAACACCAGCACCGCGCTGGGTAACCTGAAATCGGCCATCTCGGCCTTCCAGAGCGCCATGTCGTCCATGAGTAGCAGCAAATCGGTGCTGAGCCAGTCCGCCACCTTCCCGGCCGCTGGCTACGGCTCTGCCACGGCCGGCATCAATGCAACGCCGGGTACCTATTCCTTTTTTGTTGAAAAACTGGCCACGGCCAGCCAGATGTCCTATGGCGGCCTGAGCGGCGTCAATACCGCTGATGGCACGGGTACGCTGAAAGTCAAAATTGGCGATGGCGTGGGCGACAACACGCTCGACATCGATCTGGCAGCCGCCGACAAGGATGGCAACGGCACACTGACACCACAGGAAATCGCTGCCGCCATCAATGGCAACAGCAAGAACAATTCGCGCGTAACCGCGTCCATCGTCACCATCGACGGCACTGCACAAATGGTCCTGACGTCGAATGCGACGGGCATTGCAAACGCCGCCACGCTCGACGCCAGCGGTGTCAACAATATCGCGCTGAAAGGCGCGCTGATCGCTCCGGCCAACATCAAGGAAGTCGTCAAGGCTGACGACGCCATCGTCTGGCTGGGCGGCAAACCCGGCGGTACGGCCATCACGCAAGCGTCGAATACCTTCACCAACGTGCAGGATGTGAAAATCACATTCACCCGTGCCATGAGTGCAGCCGAAGCGCCCGTGACGCTGACTGTCGCCACGGACAGCAGCGGCACCGCCGCCAACGTGCAAGCGTTCGTCGATGCCTACAACAAACTGAAAACCCTGATGGATGGCCTGGCCAGCCCCGGCAACCCGCAAAAGGGTATTGCCGCGGGCATCTTCGCCCACGATTCTGGCCTGAATGCCTTGCGCAGCAGCATGGGCGACGCCCTGCGCCTGAACGTCAATGGCGTATCGCTCGTGTCCTACGGCATTACGGCCCAGCGCGACGGCACAATCAGCCTGAACACCGCCAAGCTGACGGCCAAACTGGCCGACAACCCGACTGGCCTCGACAAGCTCTTTGGCAACAACAGCCTGTCCGCCCCTGCCGGCGTGCTCGGTGGGCTGGACAAAGTACTGGGCCAGTGGAGCAATATCACCAAGGGCCAGATCGTCCAGCGTCAGGCAGCCACGGAGAAGCTGCAGAAAAGCCTGGCCAAGAGCGGCGAGCGCCTCACGGCCCAATATGACACGGCCTACAAACGTTTCCTCGATCAATATTCGCGCCTGCAAGTCATGCAGGAAAAAATGAGCAAGACGTCCGATATGTTCGACGCCATGTTCAGCAACAATAAATCCTAAGGCGGATGCGCCTGCCGCGCCGCCCCACGTTAACATAGCGAGAATACAATAATGTTAAACAATGAAGCTTACGGCAACTACCACGCCGTCAACCTGGATGCCCAGACCGCCCGCGCAACACCGGTCGAGCTGGTACTGGTGCTGACGGACGGCCTGCTGGAAGAACTGGCGCGCGCGCGCGGGCATATCGTGGGCAAGCGCTACGAGCAAAAGGCCATCAGCCTGGATAAATGCACGCAAATCATCAACGGGTTATCGAGCTCGCTCGATTTCGACAATGGCGGCGAAGTGGTCGTCAACCTGGCGCGCCTGTATGACTACTGCGTGGCGCGTCTGTACACAGCCGGCATCAAGCTCGACCCGACCCTCATCGATGAAGTGACGACCTTGATGACGACGATCAAGCGCGGCTGGGTGGGCGTGCAGGCCAACAATGCCTAGGCGCGCTGCGCTGCAGCAGCTGAGCCGGCAATTGAGCGAGGCGATGGTGCAGCAGGACTGGGAAGCGATGGGAGAGCTCTCGGCCAGCCTGGCGAAGAATATTCCGCTGCTGGCCGAACGTGGCGCATGGACTGTGCCGGAAAAAACAGAATTGTTGCAATTGCGCAAAATTCACGCGCAAGCGGTTAAAATTTGCTCTGAGGAAAAAGAGCGCCTGGGCTTACACCTGGGTGCATTACAGGCAAACAAGGAAGGTTGGGTCGCCTACGCCGCGCTCGGCGAATACGACACTGAAGGGTATCAAGCATGATCATGAACTTCAACACGGCACCGGCCGCTCCGGCAGCGCCCTCCAATGCGGCGCCAGCATCGGCGCAGACGACCGCCTTGCCCGGCACGCCAGGCTATGGCAGCAATGGCTCCGCTCTCTCCGCCCTGCCCCTGTTTGCGCAGCTGCTCGATGTGCCAGCCGTGGAGTCGACCGATGCCGGCACCCCCGCGCCCGCCAAAGACGGCGACAGCGACAGCGACAAACAGACCGACAGCGGCCTGCCAGCCATGGCCGCCCCCGTCCTCGGCATGCCGGTGACGATGCTGCCGCCAACGGACGCGGCGGCAGCCGAGGCGCGCGCCGCCGCCCAGGCGCAAGCGCAGACACCTGCCCAAGCCAACCCGGCACTCAACATCAGCCTGCATCCTGCGGCCGTCACCCTGAGTGCGCCGGCAACGGCGCCAGGGCGCGATACGCGCGAACCGCTGGCTGCCGCCAATCCGGCGACGCTCGCCAAAGGCATCGCCCAGGCAAAACCGTTCGAAGCACTGCTGCAGCAAGGCGCTCCGGCGACAGCCGTCGTCGCCCCTGCCACGCGCGAAGGCGAACGCGGCGCCGCGACGCCAGCCCCAGCCACGCCCAACCTGGGCTTGACAGGTGCGATCGGGAATACCGCCACGGCGGCGCCAGCCGGCGACACCATCAAGCTCAACGGCCCTGCCCAGCAATGGCAGGAACCGCTGCGCGAAGCGCTAGGGGAACGCCTGCAGACGCAGATCGGCCGCAACAGCGAACACGCGACGATACGCCTAGACCCGCCCATGCTGGGTCGCATTGAAATTTCCATCCGCCACACGGCTGGCGCGCTGCAAGTGAACGTCACGGCGTCGAACTCGGAAGTGTTGCGCCAGCTGCAAGGCATCGGCGAAAACATGCGCAGCGACCTGGCGCAGCGCCAGTACACCGATGTGGCCGTGAATATCAGCGCCACCCCGCGCAGCCCCGCCGCCCAGGCGTTTGCCGAAGGCGACGCGCGCGGCCAGCGTCAACCTGGCCGCCAGCAGGATGAAGCAGAGCCCGGCCGCGCGCTGTCCGACGGCAGCGCTGCCGCCACCACTTACGCCATGCATGAGCGAGAAACTGCCTGATGAATATGAAAATGAAACTGATAGGCGGCTTTATCGCCGTGGCCGTGCTGGCCGCCGGCGCGGCTGGCGGCGCCATGTGGTACCTGGCCAAGCCGGTCGCCGGCCATGCCGACGCTGCCGAAGCGAAAGCCCCGCCACCGCCCGCCACGGGCAAGAAGGCGCGCAAGTTCCTCACCCTGGACAAGGTCATCGTGATGTTGCGTCGCGCGCCCGGCGACAACGAAACGCATTACCTGTCGGCTGACCTGGTCATCGCCACCACCGAGGAAAAGGAAAAGCTGACCAAGGACCACTTGCCGCTGATGCGCTCGATCGCCGTCAGCACGCTGTCGAGCTTTCCGATGGACAAGGCGCAGACCATGACGGTGGAACAGTATGCCGAACAGATCAACAAGGCTTTCAATGTCAGCTATGAACGCGAACAGATGGAAAAGCCCTTCACGGAAGTCATGGTCGGCAAGCTGATCATTGAATAAGCCAACACGCCAGCCGACCTAGTGGGAGATCCCTTGGCCTATGTAGAGCAATACCAGGAAGCGTATGGCGCCGGCGAATATGCCGCCGCCAGCGCTTGCGCGGCCGTGCTCAGCGTTGCCGAAGAGCAACAACATCTGGTGGCGTACTCTCCCCTGGTGAAACGCATCGTGCGCCAGCTCAATTCGCAGGTGTCGGGCGCCATCGACCGCGACGACATGGAACAGATTGGCCTGATGGGTCTGCTTGAAGCACTGCGCCGCTACGGCGTGCCTGACCAGTCTTTCGGCAGCTACGCCAGCCTGCGCATCCGTGGCGCCATCCTCGATGAACTGCGGCGCCAGGACTGGCGCCCGCGCGCCGTGCGCCAGGAAAGCCACCGCCTGCGCGACAGCGTGCGCGCCCTGACCCGGCGCCTGGGGCGCGAACCGCTGGAAGCGGAAATCATGGCTGCGCTGAAGCTGACGCCGGAAGCCTTCCAGGAATACCAGTTGGCGGAAAACGCCGAGCTGATCGCCAGTTTCGACGAAGTGCTGCAGGAAAGCCTGGGGCAGGCCGACAGCGCACCCAGCCCGGAAGAGCAATTGATGGTGCGGCGCAGCCTGGAGCAAGCTCTGCGCGCGCTCGACGAACGCGAGCAGCGCGTGATCCAGATGTATTACGAATTCGAACTGAGCTACAAAGAAATTGCCGCCGTACTGGACCTGAGTGATGCCCGCGTCTGCCAATTGAACAAGACGGCGCTGGGGAAAATGAAAGCCCTGCTGCAAGACGCATAAGTTTCAGCAACACCAATCAAATTGACGCAGCACAATGACGCAGAAAGGCAGTTGACATGGTAATTATCGGTATCTTAATCGTGATGGGATGTGTATTCGGAGGCTTCGCCCTGATGGGCGGCACCGTCCACGCGATCTGGCAACCGGTCGAGTTGATCATCATCATCGGCGCCGCCGTCGGCGCCCTGGTGCTGGGCAACCCCAAGCATGTACTCGGTGAAATGCTGCACCAGATGCGCAAGATTGTCACGCACAAGAAGCAAGGTTCGGAATTCCAGCGCCAGTTGCTGCTGCTGATGTATGAATTGCTGC
Source organism: Janthinobacterium sp. UMAB-56 (assembly GCF_900095265.1). Taxonomy (GTDB): domain Bacteria; phylum Pseudomonadota; class Gammaproteobacteria; order Burkholderiales; family Burkholderiaceae_D; genus Janthinobacterium. The sequence continues at coordinate 180,960 of NZ_LT607659.1, forward strand.
AAACGGCCGCCGGCGGCCTGAAGGCACTCGATGCGCACGTCGAGGCGCCACGTGAAAGCGCCCTGTTCCAGCGCTATCCGCTGGTGCTGGAAGAGCCGAAGCTGCTCGCTTTCATCGTCGACAACTTCCGCTTGATGGCAATGGGCAAGATCAACGCGCATGAACTCGAAGGCGTGCTGGAGCAGGAACTCGAAGCCATCCACGACGAATTGCTGCAGCCGTCGAAGTCCCTGCACAAGATCGCCGAAGCCATGCCCGGCTTCGGTATCCTGGCCGCCGTTCTGGGCATCGTGATGGCCATGAATTCCGTGGCCGACGGCGCCGATGCGGCGGAAATTTCGGAAAAAGTGGGCGCCGCCATGGTCGGTACCTTCATCGGCATCTTCTTTTGCTACGGCGTGCTCGATCCGATGTGCAACATGATGAAACAACTGGTGGGCGAAGAAGGTTCGACCATGGAGTGCGTGAAGGTCGTGCTGGTCACGCACGTGGCGGGCAAGCCGCCGCTGCTGGCCATCGATGCGGGCCGCCGCCTGGTGCAGCTGAACATCAAGCCGAGCTTCGCCCAGCTGGAAAGCTGGATCAATGCGCTGGAAGATGGCGGCGCCGAACAAGAGCAAGGCCAAGGCCGGGGAGGCCGCCGTGCTAAAGCCGCATGAGAAACATGAGCAGGCCATCATCAAGCGTGCCGGTCGCAAGCATGACGACGATGGCCATGGTGGCGCCTGGAAAGTAGCGTTCGCCGACTTTTGCCTGGCCCTGCTGTCGCTGTTCCTCGTGCTGTGGCTGATGGCCGCGCGCGAACAGCAGGCGATGAAGGAAATCATGATGGACGCGTCGGCCAGCAGCCGCCAGGGCGAAGGCCAGGGCGTCATGCCGGAACAGAGTGGCGGCCCGCGCGGCAGCCTCATCGAGCGCTTCCCCATGCCCCGCAAGGGCTCCGGAGACACGCGCACGGAAGGCAAACAGACGCAGGACGGCAAGGCCGGCTCGGCGCCGCCCAACCAGACCAAGGTGAGCTACCAGTCGCCGGAAGACTTGCTATCGCTGTCGCGCGCGCTCGATAAGCTCAGCGATGAAGCGGGACTGAAGAGCAACCTGCAATCGGTGATCACGCCATACGGCTTGCGCGTCATGCTGCACGACACGGACAAGCAAGGCATGTTCGTGCGCGGCAGCGCCGTGCCGACCGACCGTTTCCGCAAGCTGCTGCGCCAGATGGGCCCGGTGTTTGCGCAAATGGATAACCAGATGCTGATCGTCGGCCACACGGATTCTCTGAAGTACGCCAATACCGGCTATGAAGGTTATTCGAACTGGACACTGTCAGCCAACCGCGCCATGTCGGCGCGCGCGCAATTGTTGATCGGCAGCATGAGTCCTGACAGCGTGCTGCAAGTGGTGGGCATGGCCGACCGCGCGCCGCTGGACGTGAAAAATGCCAGCGCCGGCATCAATCGCCGCATCGAACTGTTAATATTGACGCGGGGGCAGGCCGACAGCATCGCCGCCATGTTCGGCATGGCCGGGCAAAAGGCGCAAGGCGAAGAGCTGGAGGTCGGTGAGCCGGATTCGGGCACGCTGCAACGCCTGCGCGAAAAACTGGGCCTGCCCGCAAAGAAGGAGCGCGATGAGCATGCAAATTAAGGGCAAGGGACAAAGGATGAAAATTTCCTCCGGCAATACCGGCGCCGCCGTACGCAGCAGCGCCGTCGCGCCCGCCGAGGCCATCGCCGAGTACGCGGGCGCCGCGGCTGCCATGGGTGGCTCGTCGGCCGGGGCAGAACTGCAATCGGCCGTGCTGCAACCGGCCATGGCCGCCCTGCGCGCCATGCCTGAGATCGACCACGAGCGCGTGGCCATGCTGCGCGATGCGCTGGCCAAGGGCGAATTGCCGTTCGATCCCTCGAAACTGGCAGGCTTGATCCAGCGTTTCCACGGCGGCGAGTCGTGACCGCGCCGCGCAAGGGCATCACGCGCCAGGAAGCCGTGCGCCGCGTGCTGCAAGGCATGACGGACGACCGCGCCGGCTATGCCGCCCTGCAAACCTTGTTGGAAGAGCAATTCCAGGCGACCTTGCACCACCAGAGCACGCAGTTGACGGCACTGGCCGACCAGGTCATCGCCGCCGTCGAGCCGCTTGATGCGCGCCGCCGCCAGCGGGTCAGCCTCGTCACTGCCCTGCTCGGCCCGCAAGGCGATATGTCACAATTATTTGCGCTGTTGCAAGAAGACGCGCGTGCCACCGCCCAACGCGACTGGGCCGCGCTCGAGCAGATGGTGCTTGAATGCAAGCGCCTGAATGCCCGCAACAGTGATTTATTAACAGAGCAGTACAGCATCATGCAGCGCGTGCTGCATGGCGAGGAAGATACCTATGCGCCAGGCTGATTTCCTGACCACGCGCGCCACGGTGGCGACGCCATCGACGGCGCCGACAAATGCCGTGCAGAGCAATATGCGCGCAAGCGATTCCGCAGCCTCCGGCGACAACTTCAGCAGCGTGTTCCGGCAGGTGCAGGGCGAAGTGGCCCGCTTTATCGAGCAGGGCGGCGGCAACGCCACCAGCCTGAGCCCGCAAGGTCGCGCCTATCTGGAGCAGAGCCAGCCCGTCAATGTGCTGGGCAGCATCAACCAGGGCGGCGAGATCGGCGAAGCGCAGCAGCAATTCCTCGCCTCGATCAAGCCGTGGACGGAAGAGACGGGGACGCGCCTGGGCGTGGCGCCGGAAATCGTCGCCGCCCACGCCGCACTGGAATCGGGCTGGGGCCAGCGTCCACTGCGCCAGGGCACGGGCGCGGACACGAATAATCTGTTCGGCATCAAGGCTGGCGGCAAATGGCAAGGTGAAGTGGCCAGCAACCTGACCACCGAGTACGAGGCGGGCAGCGGCACGGCCTTGAAGAAAACCGAGCGCTTCCGCAGCTACCCTGATCAGGCCAGCGCCTTCCGCGACTATGCGCAAGTGTTGCTCGACAACCCACGCTACCGCGCCGCCCTGAACACGGGTGCCGATGCAGGCGCCTTCGCGCAAGGTCTGGCGCGTGGCGGCTATGCCACCGACCCGAACTACGCCGCCAAGCTGACGCAGCTGGCGACGCGCTTGCAGCGCACGGCCGCCGCAGACTGATCTTTCCTTAACGGCCGGCAATGTCAGCCGGTTCCACCACGCCCGCATCGACCACCCTGGCACGTATCACCGTGCCGCTGGTGGCGTTGCGTACACGAATCACTTCGCCCAGCGCACCCGGATCCATCGCGACACCGGCCATGCTCACTTCCACCTGTTCCTTGCGCGCCACGATATTGACTGCACCGCCCCGCTTGATCAGCACGGGCGACGCCAGCTGCCCTTGCCGCAGCACCTCGCCGCTACGCAAGCTGCGCCGGCTCGACAGGCCTACGGCGCCGGGCAAGGAAGCAATACTGTCGGGCACCATCGTCACGTCGCGCCGCGCCAGGGTCACGTCGTCTGCCTGCAACGGCGTATTGGCTGTCACCGGTGCGGTGGTGACGGCCACCCGGGCCGTGATATTGCCGCGTGCCAGCATTTCATAACGCCAACCGTTGCTTCCAGGACACACTGCCACAAAGCGCATGCGCTGCGCCGAACGGCTGTCCGCCGTCTCCAGCGCGACGGGCACCGCGCACGCCGGCACGGGGCGCGTGCTTTTTACCACAGTCACTTGAAACTGCGGTTCCAGCAATCCCGCCGAGGCTGCCTGCTGTGCCAATTGCTCGCGCGCCAGTTGTTCCACACGCGAAAATATATTGTCGGCTGGCAATTCTGCGCGTCCTGCACTACTATATAGGCTGGTCAGTAAAAATAGGCTCGGAAGCAGTATGTGACGACATTGCGCCTTGTTCCACATCACGGAATAGTTCTCAAAGTAAATCATCGCTAACCTTAATCAAAGATACTGAAGCGGCATGACCTTACCATGCGTCAACACGACCAGGCTGGGATTTTAGCTCTGCACCACCTATTTTCTGCTCAGAACCGCGAAAAGCACGATCGAATTCAATACAAAGGATGACCATGGGGATTAATTTCAAGGATGCGCTGGGCGTGCACGCCGATGCACTCGCGCTGCGTGCCGACCGTACACGCGTACTGGCCGCCAACATCGCCAATGAAAACACGCCCGGCTTCCAGGCCATGGACATGGACTTTGGCAGCGCCCTGCAGCAGTTGCAGGACAACGAGGCCGGCCTGCTGTCGACCGACGACGATGCCAGCGCCCTGTACCGCGTACCCTATCACCCAAGCCGCGACGGCAACACCGTTGAAATTGGCGTGGAGCAGGCGGCATTCTCGCAAAATGCCACCGATTTCCAGACCAGCCTCACTTTCGTCAACATGAAACTGAAGGGTCTGTCCAAGGCCATTTCCGGACAATAAGGATCAGCATGAGCTTCCAGGATATTTCCAAGATCGCCGGTTCGGCGATGGCGGCGCAAACCGTGCGCCTCAATACCATCGCCAGCAACCTGGCCAATGCCGATTCCGTTGCCGGTTCCGAAGGCGAAACCTATCGCGCGCGCAAACCCGTGTTTGCGGCCGTGATGGACGGCCCCGGTTCCAGCGGTGCCGGTGGAAGAGTACAGGTACTCGACGTGGTGCAAAGCGACGAACCGCTGCGCAAGGTGTATGAACCGGGCCACCCGATGGCCAATGCCGATGGCATGGTGTTCTACCCTAACGTCAACCAGGTTGCCGAGATGACCGACATGATGTCGGCGTCGCGCGCGTTTGAAACCAATGTCGAAGTTCTGGGCCGCATCAAGTCGATGCAGCAGTCGCTCCTCAAATTAGGTGAAGCATAATCCATGGAAACCAATCTCTTTACAAATAACACCAGCGGCAGCGGCAGCAACAACAATGCCGTCAAGTCGCAAGGCACTGCCACCCAGGATATGTTCACCAAGTTGCTGGTCGCGCAGATCAAGAACCAGGATCCCCTCGCGCCAACCGATCCTAGCCAGTTCGTCAATCAATTGACGCAGCAGGCGCAGACGGAAGCGATGCAAAACCTGTCGGCGCTGACCAGCGCCAATGCCAGCGTGCTGCAATCGATGCAAGTGCTGGCCCTGGGCGCGCAAGTCGGTTCCGAAGTGATGGTCAACAGCGAAACGGTGCAACTCGACAAGAGCAAGGTCAGCGGCAGCATCGCGCTGGCTGCCGGCACCACCAAGACCACCGTGACCCTGAAAGGCGCGGACGACAAGGAATACAAGATCGAACTGGGCGCCAAGGGAGCCGGCACCGTGCCCTTCACCATTGACCCTGTTGCACTGGGCATGCCTGCTGGCACCTATAGCATGACGGTTACCACCGGTGGCACGGAAAAGCCATCGGTCGACATCGCAGGCAAGCTCAACAGCGTGCGCCTGTCGTCCGGCGGCAGCATGATACTGAGCGTGTCGAACCTGGGCGAAGTCAACCCTGGCGCGATCACCGGCTTTAACGGTAAGACGGCCTGATCCGCCCTTCCCTTCGTTTCCTGCACACTAATCTCGTCCTTCACTAAAGGAAGTCAACATGAGTTTCGACATCGCCCTGTCCGGTATCCAGTCCATCAACCAACAGTTGAACAGCACCAGTAACAATATCGCCAATGCCGGCACCTACGGCTTCAAGAGCAGCCGCGCCAACTTTTCGGCCATGTATGCCGGTTCGCGCGCCACGGGTACGGAAATCGGCTCGCTCACGCAAAGCATGTCGCTCAATGGCGGCGTGCTGAACACGGGCCGCGCGCTCGACGCAGCCATTGACGGCCGCGGCTATTTCGTCGCCCGCGATGCGCAAAACACCATGAGCTACAGCCGCGTCGGCATCTTCTCGGCCAGCAGCGACGGCAAACTGATCGACTCGAACGGCCGGCTGGTGCAGGGCTATGCCGCCGTCAAGGGCAGCACCACCCTGGGTACCATGGGCGACATGCTCATTCCGACGGGCCAGATTCCCGCCGTGGCGTCGACCAAGCTGGCGTATGCCGCCAACCTGTCGTCCGAATGGACCGTGAAAACCCCGGCTTTCGACAAGACCAATGAACTGAGCTACAACAGCGGCAAGTCTTCGATCGTCTACGATTCGCTGGGCGCCAAGCATTCGCTGGGCCAGTACTTCGTCAAGACGGCGACGGGCGTGGATGTGCACTACACCTTCGACAACACCGATGTGACGCCGGTGACGAGCATGACCTTCGATACCTCGGGCAAGCTGATCACCGGCACGTCTGCCACGCCTAACCTGCCCACGCCGCCGGGCGCCGCTGCCATGTCGGTTGCCATCGACTACACGGGCACCACCCAGTTCGCCGGCGAAGCGACCACCTCGACCGACCGCGCCGACGGCTATGCCTCGGGTACCTACACAGGCGTGGAACTGGCCGCTGACGGTTCCGTCGTGGCAAAATACACGAATGGCCAAAAGCAAAGCATCGGCGTGATCGCCCTGGCCACCTTCCCCGACGAAGGCGCGTTGACTGCCGTCAACGATACCAGCTGGGTCGCCTCGACCACTTCCGGCACCGCCATGTATGACCGCCCGGGCGTCGGCATGGCCGGCAAACTGGTGACGAGCTCGCTGGAACAGTCGAACGTCGACATCACCTCCGAACTGGTGGGCCTGATGACGTCGCAGCGCAATTACCAGGCCAATTCGAAGGTCATCTCGACCGAGAACGCCATGCTGCAATCGCTGATGCAAGCGCTGTAATCCACGATACGCAAAGGTAAAGAGCAATGGATGCGCTGATTTATACCGCCATGAGCGGGGCCGACCGTGCCCTGCGGGCACAGCAGGTACACGCCAACAACCTGGCCAATATCGAGACGGGCGGCTTTCGCGCCAACCTGGAAGTGTCCACTGCCCAGCCGTTACAGAACGGCTATGGCTACGACGACCGCCACATGACGCAAACGCAGTCGAGCGCGATCGGCACGCGCACGGGCCCCATCAAGGAAACAGGGCGCGAACTGGACGTGGCCGTCACGGGCAACGGTTTTCTCGCGGTACAGTGGCAAAACGGCGAAGCCTACACGCGCGCCGGCGCCATGGACCTTGATGAAACAGGCGCGCTGACCATCAACGGCCGGCCTGTGCTGGGCGAAGGCGGTCCCATCACGATTCCCGAACACACCAGCCTGGCTATCGGCGCCGATGGCACGATTTCCATCCAGGTGCCGGGTACGGCGCAAATGCAGACGGTCGACAAGCTCAAGCTGGTCAACGCCGAAGCTGGCGAACTGACCAAGAACGAGGCGGGCCTGATCGTGGCGCGCGGCGGCGAAGACTTGCAGGCCGATCCGACGGTGCGCCTGCGCGATCGCCACCTGGAAGGCAGCAACGTCTCTGCCGTCGAGGAAATGGTCGCCACCATGAGCCTGAACCGCAGTTTCGAGATGCAGATGAAAGTATTCAAGGCCAGCGATTCCATGACGGAATCCGGCAACCGCCTGCTGGGCGCTTAAGCCCAACGCCAACCAATTACCAGGAGTAAACGATGAATCCAGCAATGTGGATCAGCAAGACCGGCGTGCAGGCACAAGATGCCAAACTGCAAGCCATCGCCAATAATCTGGCCAACGTCAATACCGTTGGTTTCAAGCGCGACCGCGTCGTCTTCGAGGACCTGTTTTACCAGGTCGAGCAGCAACCGGGCACACAGCGCGCCGACAACACCCTCTCGCCCTCGGGCGTGCAGCTGGGTAACGGTACCCACATGGTGGGCACGCAAAAGGTGTTTACCACCGGCAGCCTGCAAACGACGAGCCGCGAATTCGACGTCGCCATCACCGGCAACGGTTTCCTGCAAGTGCTGCGCCCGAATGGCGAAGCGGCCTACACGCGCGCCGGCCAGCTGGGCATCAATGAAAACGGCGTGATGGTCAACGCCCAGGGCTTGCCGCTGGTGCCGCAGATTACCGTGCCAAACAATGCCACGGCGATCACCATCGGCGAAAACGGCATGGTCACGGCCACCGTACCGGGCAATGTCAACGGCACCCAGCTGGGCCAACTGAACCTCTCCAGCTTTATCAACCCGACGGGCCTGCTGGCACTCGGTGAAAACCTGTTCCAGGAAACGGCATCGAGCGGCACGCCGACGGAAGGCCGTCCCGGCGAAGGCGCACTGGGCAAGCTGAAACAGTTTGCGCTGGAAGGCTCGAACGTGCAGGTGGTCGAAGAGATGGTCGATATGATCGCTGCCCAGCGCACCTATGAAATGAATACCAAGGTGCTGTCGGCCGCCGACAATATGCTGCAATACCTGGCGCAAGCGGCACGCTGATGACAGTCGCCATGAAAGCCACGGCGGCCTTGCTGCTGGTGTTGATGGCCGGTTGCGCCAGCCAGCCAGCCGCGCCCGTGGCGCCCAGCTTTTCCGATACGCCGCTGCCCGTGGCGCCGCGCAGCGCTGCGCGCGGCGGCGTGGGCGGCGGCGTGTTCAATCCCGACGCGGGCCTGGACCTGATCTCCGACAGCCGCGCCTTCCGCGTGGGCGACGTCGTCACGGTGGCCCTGCAGGAAACCACGCAGGCGAGCAAGAAGGCGGGCACCTCGTTCAACAAGGGTTCCTCCGTCGGCGTGAAGGCTGCCAACATTCTGGGCAAGACCTTCCCGAAGACGGGTGTCGACCTGTCGGCTGACCGCAACTTCGCCGGCGACTCGACCAGCACGCAGCAAAATGCGCTGTCCGGCGCCATCACCGTGATCGTGCAGGAAGTGCTGCCGAACGGCTTGCTGCGCGTGCAGGGCGAGAAGACGCTGACCCTGAACCAGGGCCTGGAATTCGTGCGCCTGCGCGGCTACCTGCGCGCGGCCGACATCGATTCCAACAACCAGGTCTCGTCCTTGCGCATCGCCAATGCACAGATCGCTTATTCCGGCCAGGGCACCCTGGCCGAAGCCAATACACCAGGCTGGCTGACGCGCTTCTTCGTCGGCCCGTGGATGCCGTTTTAAGGTGACAACATGAAATTCCGCTCCGCCCTGCCCCTGGCAGCCATGCTGGCCGTGCTCTCCGGCTTTGCCCTGCCCGCCAGCGCCGCGCAAGTGCTGCGCAACCTGGTCAGCATCGAGGGCGTGCGCGACAATCCGCTCGTCGGCTATGGCCTCGTCGTGGGCCTGAACGGCAGCGGCGACACCACCCAGGTGAAATTCTCCAGCCAGTCCGTCGTCAACATGCTCAAGCAGTTCGGCGTGAAGATGCCGGACGGCGCCGAAGCAAAAAGCAAGAACGTCGCCACCGTCATGGTCAGCGCCGTGTTTCCACCAGGATACCGCCGTGGCCAGGCCATCGACGTCACAGTATCCTCGCTGGGCGATGCGAAAAGCTTGCGCGGAGGCACCTTGCTGCTGACGCAACTGCGCGCGGCCGACAATGAAACGTATGCGCTGGCGCAAGGCAACGTGGTCGTCGGCGGCTTGAACGCCACCGGCAAGAGCGGCTCATCCGTCACCGTCAACACGCCCACCTCGGGCCGCATTCCCAACGGCGCCAACATCGAGCGCGAGATTCTCAGCGATTTCTCCACCAAGCCGACCGTCACCCTGAACTTGCGCCACCCGCATTTCGAGACGGCCATCAATATCGTCGAAGCCGTCAACCGCCGCTTCGGCGCCGTCGCCACCACGCGCGACGCCACCAGCGTGGAAGTGCTGGCGCCGGAAAACCCGACCCAGCGCGTGGCCTTCATGGCCAAGCTCGAAGCGCTGACCGTCGATGTCGGCATCGACACACCGAAAGTGGTGTTCAATTCGCGCACCGGCACCGTAGTCATCGCCGAGGGCTTGCGCGTGAAGGCGGCCGCCATCACGCACGGCTCGCTGAAAGTGATCATTTCCGAAAGTTCGGCCGTCAGCCAGCCGGCGCCGTTCGGCCGCGGCCAGACTACCGTCACGCCGCAGTCGAAGGTGTCCGTCGACCAGGGCAACGGCAATATGTTCAAATGGCCGGCCGGCGCCAAGCTGCAATCGATCATCGACGTGGTCAACAGCCTGGGCGCTTCGCCCGACGACATCATGGCAATTCTGCAAGCCCTCGACCAGGCTGGGGCCATCGAAGGCGAACTGGTGGTAATCTAACGTGGCACTGAAAGCTGAGTGGAAATGAATGTAAACGACAGCAGCAGCGCCCTGCCTTCGGCGCTCGACGACAAGAGCCCCGCCGCAGCCGCCCCGGCCAATCCCCGCTATGCGGCCAAGGCCACCGAGGCGGCCGTCAAGTTCGAGGCCTTCTTCATCTCGCACATGCTGCGCCAGATGCGTTCGGGCACGCGCGAGATGGCGGGCGAGGACAGTGTCTTCAAGGACCCGATCAACAGCGACATGCTGGAAATGGCCGACAACCTGGTGGCCGACAAGATGGCCGGCCAGCGCGCCTTCGGCATCGCCGACGCCATCCTGCGCCAGCTGCTGCCGGCAGCCGGCGCCCCCGTGGCAGCCAAAAGCGCTGCCACGACAGACAATATTGCAGCGCCGCTTAATAAATCCGTCTGAAGCGTCGCCTGTACCAGGTAACAACGATTCAATGCCTGCCCACCCGCACGCGCCACTCTCACGAAAGAAACTTGCCCAATGAGCATCATCAGCAATGCATTGTCAGGCAGCATCGCCGCCCAGGCCGCACTCAATGCGGCCAGCCAGAACATCGCCAACCTGCAAACGACGGGCTATACCCGTCAAGGCGTGCTGTTGTCCTCGCTTGGCGCCGGCGTAGGCGTGCGCTCGGCCGGCAATGGCGTGGAAGTGTCCGCCCTGTTGCGCTTTGCCGATGCCTACAAGAGCCAGCAAATGTGGCGCGCCGCATCCGACCAGGGCGCCCGTTCGCAGACCCAGCCTTACCTGACACAGCTCGAGCGCGTGATGGGCGACGATGCTTCCAGCATCAGCAACGGCATCGACGGCTTTTTCGCCGCCCTTAATGCCTCGGCCGTCGACCCGACCTCGACGCCGCTGCGCCAGCAGATCGTCACTTCCGCCGACGCCATGGCGCAGCGCTTCAACAGCATCAGCACCGTCATGGGCAACCAGTTGCTGTCGCTGCAACAACAACGCGCGGCGATCGTACCGCAAGCCAATACCACGCTGGCCAATATCGCCGCGCTGAACCAGCGCATCAGCACTTCCACCGCCTCGGGCACGAATGTGTCGTCGCTGATGGATGCGCGCGACCAGCTGATCGATGGCCTGGCGTCGCAAATGGGCATCGAAGTGCTCGACCAGCCGGACGGCTCGCGCAATGTGTCGCTGAAATCGGGCCAGCCGCTGGTGATCGGCAGCCTGGCCGGTAGCCTGAGCAGCAGCATGACGAAGACCGGCGAGCAGACCCTGAGCCTCGATTTCGCCAAATCCTCGTACACCCTCGATCCGGTGGCCATCGGCGGCCAGATGGGTGGCCTGGGGGAATTCGAGCAAAATACCCTGAAACCGCTGCAGCAGTCGCTGCAAGACATGGCCACGCAATTAACCAGCAAGGTCAACGCGCAGCTGGCACTGGGGAAAACCATGACCGGCACTGCCGGCGGCCCCCTGCTGGCTTACGCGAATGGCAAGCTGAGCATTACTCCCGGCTTCAACGCCAGGGACCTGGCCCTGTCGCTGACGGGCGCCGCTGGCGACAGCGGCAACTTGCAAAAATTGATCGACATCAAGAATGAACCGATTAGCGTCAACTGGGTCGGCTCGGTCCTGCTGAGCGATGCCGACACGCAGCTCGTCGGCAAGCTCGGCATCTACAGCCAGCAGAACCAGTCTTTGCTGAAGACGGCCAATACGGTGCGCGCGCAAGCCATCGATGACTGGAAGTCCACCAGCGGCGTGAACAAGGACGAGGAAGCCATGAACCTGGTGGAATTCCAGAATATGTATCAGGCAAACATGAAAGTCATTTCCGTGGCGAACAGCTTGTTTGATGCCACTTTGCAAATGATGGGTTAAGGAGAAGAGCATGCGTGTCGCCAGCAGCCAGTACCAAGCGCTGATTAATATTTCTCTTCAGCAAAATCAGGAACGCATCAATTACCTGACCCAGCAGATGGCTTCGGGCTTGCGCATCCAGTTGCCATCGGACGATCCGATCGGCAATGTGCGCATTTCGCGCCTGACGCGCGAGCAAGCCATGGTGACCCAGTACCAGGACAATATCGCCACGGTGAAAGTGCGCCTGCTGAAAAACGAAAACTACCTGTCGAGCATGGTCACCGACATGGGCCAGGCGCGCGACCTGCTGGTGTGGGCTGCCGACGGCGGCAATGCGCCGGACGACCTGAATGCAATGACGCAATCGCTGACCGCCATGCGCGACAGCGTGCTGTACACGGCCAACCTCAAGGACCAGGAAGGCCGTTACATGTTTTCCGGCACGGATACCGACAAGCCGGCCATCGCGTTCAATTCCGCTGCGAACGCCGGCTTGCGCTACAGCTATAACGGCAACACCGCCACGCAAACCGTGGTCGTGGGCAATGGCGTGACGCAGGCGGCCAACGTCGACGTGAAGAACCTGGAAGTGTGGCTGAACAAGATCGACCAGGCCATCGAAACGCTGGGCAAGCCCGGCGTCAGCCCGAACGATCCGGCCGTGCGCAGCGTGGTGGGTGCCGCGCTCGATGGCACCGATGATGGCATGGATTTACTCTCCGGCAAGATCGCCATCTTTGGCGGCGCGCAAAACATTCTATCCACCTTGTCAGGCAATCTGGCCAACGTCTCGCTGTCGAACGACATGGCCTTGTCGGATCTGAAGAAGACCGACATGGGCGCGGCCGCCATCGACCTGAACGGCTACCAGACGGCCCTGCAGGCAACCTACAAGGCATACGCCAAGGTTGGCACCATTTCCCTGTTTGATCTTCTCTGACCACCATGCAAATCGTTCAGACTTCCTCCTCGTCCGGCGTCAATGCCAAAGGCACCGGCAAGGCCCGCGTCGCCGATGACGCGTCCGCCGCCATTGATGGCGGCGGACGCGCCAGCGCGCGCAGCGAGGCGCCGGCGGCGAAGAGTTCGACGGCGAGCCTGCAACGTGGCCTGAGCAACTGGGATCACCAGTTACAGGGGGAAATTTCCAACGCACAACAAACCCTGGACTACCTTGAACGCAGCAGCAGCCAGCTGCAAGCGCTGAAAAGCGAACTGGCGGCCAAGCTGGCCGCGCGCCAGGGCCGCGAAGGGCAAGTCGAAGCGCGCGTGCGCCAGTTCAGCAATACCTGGCGCCAGCGCGCCAGCGCCTCGGGCGGCACGCTCGACGCACAGCTCAGCTATACCAGCCCGCGGGCGGCGCAGCAGAACTTCAGCATCCGCGGCCTGACCATGGCCAGCCTGCAGGAAGGACCGCAGGAAGTGCTGGCGTTTTCCGTCGGCGGCGCAAACCAGGCCCTGCGCTCGGTGAATATCGAACCTGGCCTGAGCGAGAGCGAAATCGTTTCCCGCTTCGACCGCGCACTGATGCCGTCCGGCATAGGCGTCAAGCAGGGCAAGAATGGCGAGCTGGTGTTCAGCACGTCGGAAGCGAGCTGGGCCAACGTGCGCGACAGCCTGTCCGTGCGCGGCAGCGGCATCCGCTATCCGACCGGCCAGATGAGCCGCGTGCGCACGGATGCGGAACCGGCCGCCATCGCGCCGGAAGAATGGCATACGGGCGACACGGAAGCCCTGCGCGCCACCTTGCAGCAAGTGGTGCAGGCGCTGGCGCAGTTGCAGGCGGCGCGCAGTTCCGTCAGCCTGGCACTGGCGCAAGCGACGGGACGCGTGGCCCGCGCGCAACCGGTGCAAGTGAGCGTCAGCATGGATACGCTGGCGGAAAACTTCACCGAAAAGGCCAGCCAGCCAGGCTATGAATCGCTGCTGGCCATCAGCTCGGCACTGGTCGGCATCAGCCGCGAACGCGTCGTCGCCCTGCTGGGCCTGGAATAAACGCCACTCCCGCGTGCGCTGCCATGGCGCGCGCAGCAATAGTGGGATATAAATGGGGCAGGCCCCTAGCTCAGGACGGTGGAAATCCGTAAGATGCCGCTGTCGCTGTCGCTTTGCACCATACGCCGGCGCATCCCGTCATCCACATCCGGAGTTCCCTTGATAAAAACCGCCGCCCGGCTGCTCAGTTACGCCCTGCTGGGAAAATCCGACAAGCAGCCCCTCGATATCGCCAAGGTGCGCAAGGTATTGATTTTGCGCAACGACAAGATCGGCGACATGATCGTCACCTCGGCCCTGCTGCGCGAGCTGAAGAAAAACTATCCGCACTGGCAGATCGACGTGGCGGCCAGCAGCGCCAACCGCGATGTCATCGCCGATAATCCCCATGTGAGCGAAATCCTCATCTGGGACAAGCAGCCCCTGCTGCGCGACTTGCGCACCACCATCGCCGAGCTGCGCCGACGCCGCTACGACGTCATCTTCAACCCCTACAACCGCTTTTCGATTCCCTTGCTGCTGCGCATCAAATGGCTGGGTGCCCGCTATTTGACGGGCTTTGCCATTCCCAAGTACGGTACCTCGACGGCCAAGCTGGGCATGTTCGACCATACGGTGCCCTGCGACCGCAGCCGCCACATCCTGCACAGCTATTTCGCCACCTTTGGCGCCTTTGCCCTGGGCGACATCGACCTGCGCTACGAACTGTTCGGCGTGGATGCGCACGCTGCACAGGTCGACGCCGCCTGCGACACCCTGCTGCGCTCCCATGAAGGCTTGTTCTGCCTTAATTTCCAGGGCAGCAATGCGCAACGCACGGTCAGCGTGGCCGACGCCCAGCGCTGCTGCGCCGCCCTGGCGGCACGCTATCCGCGCCATGCGCTGCTGGTGATCGCCGCACCAGGCACCGAAGAGCGCGCCACCGAGATCGTGCGCGGCGCAGGCCATGCCAACGTGATGAGTGCGCCACCTACCGGCCACATCCTGGAACTGGCGGCACTGATCCGGCGCTGCGAACTGGTCGTTTCGCCCGATACCTCGGTGATCCACATTGCCTCGGCGTATGACAGGAAAATCGTCGGCTACTACATCCGCACCGACAACTATCGCTGGTTTTATCCGGCCAGCCGCCACTACCGGGTTATCCTGGCACCGGGTCTGACGCTGGCCAATGTCAGCGCCGCCGAGACCCTGGCCGCCGTGGAACAGCTGATGGACGGCGATGCAGGGGCGCAAGCCCAGATGACGCTTCAGGCAGCCGGCTGAGCTGCCAGCAGGCGGTCCATTTGCTGTCCAGGCAGCACACGGGAAAAGAAATACCCCTGTGCATAATCGCAGCCGGCAGCACGCAGCAGATCGCGCTGCGCCGCCGTCTCCACCCCTTCGGCCACGACTTTCAGGCCCAGCCGCTGCGCCAGCGCAATGAGCGCCACGCACAAGCCCTGTCCGGCATCGTCGCCTCCCAATTGGCCCACCAGGGAACGGTCGATCTTGAGAAAATCGATATCGGCCGTTTTCAGGCACGCCAGGGACACCTGGCCGCTGCCGAAATCGTCGAGCGCCAGTGACAGGCCCATGGCGCGGAACTGACGCAGCCGCTCGACCACCTGGCGCGCCTCGTCAAGCAGCACCGCTTCCGTGGTCTCGATGACGATGGCGCCAGGCGCCAGGCCCTGGCGCGCCAGCTGCCCGCCCCAGTCCTGGTACAGCGCGGCGTCGCAGCGAAATTCCATGGCCGACTTGTTGATGCTGATCTGGAACGCGGCGCCATACTCGTCCTGCCAAAGCCGCGCCTGGCGCACGACCTGGCGAAACACCCACTCGCCGATATCGATGATCAAGCCGTTCGCCTCGGCAAAAGCGATGAAATCGGCGGGCAGCAGCAAGCCGCGCAGCGGATGGCGCCAGCGCAGCAGCGCCTCGGCCCGCTCGATGCTGCCATCGCACAGACGAATGATGGGCTGGTAATGCACCTCGAACTGGTCCTGCGCCAGCGCCACACGCATCTCGCGCACCGTGCTGCGGCGCAAGTCGGCCGCCTGCTGCAAGGCCGGCGTGAAATAGCTGTAGCCGTTGCGCCCTGCACTCTTGGCCGCATACATGGCCTGGTCGGCATGCCGCAGCAAGATGTCCGGCGCCTCCGCATCGCCCGGATACAGGGCCACACCCACGCTAGCCGACACTTGCACCGTGTCGCCGTCGAGCACGAAAGGCCGGGCCAGCGCCGCCGTCAATTCCTGCAGCACGCGCTCGATACCGCCCAGCTGTCCAACGCCGGCCAGGATGACGGTGAACTCGTCGCCGCCCAGGCGCGCTACCGTATCGGTGGCGCGCACGCGCTCGCTGATGCGCGTCGCCGCCTGACGCAGCAGCATGTCGCCCTTCTCATGGCCCAAGCGGTCATTCACCTGCTTGAAATGGTCGAGGTCGATGAACAGCAGGGCCAGGCAAGCGCCTTCGCGTTTGGCATGGCCCGCCTCGTGCTGCAAGCGGTCGAGAAACATGTGGCGGTTCGGCAAGCCCGTCAGCGGGTCGAAATTGGCTTGCCGCCAGATGCGCTCGGACGCCGCGCGCTGCGCCGTGATATCGCTGACCAGGGCCAGCGCACCCAGGTAGTTGCCGCCCGAGTCGAAGATGGGATTGGTCGCCAGGGTGGCCCACAAGGTGCTGCCATCGCGCCGCAGGAACTTGAATTCGTGGCGCTCGGCCATGCCATCCTGGCGCCGCGCAATGTTGCGCTCCAGAATGGCGCGCCCCTCGTCATCCATGAAGGCAGCCAGCGGCTGGCCCAGCATATCCTCGATCTGGCAACCGAGCATGTGCGCCATCTTCGGATTGACAAAGCTGGTCAGCGCCTGCGCATCGATTTCCCAGATTCCCTCCTCGGCACTGTGCACGATGCGCCGGAAGCGCTCTTCGCTGCGTTCGAGCGCCGCCAGCTTGCCCTCGGCCTGCTCCAGCACCAGGCGCAGCGCCTGGCCATTCGGGTCGGCGCTGCCCAGCAGGCCGACGGGCACACCGGCCTCGCGCGCATCGGCATGTGGCCTCAGCCGCACCTGCAGCTGAATGCGCTCTGGCTCGCTGCTATTGAGTACGCGCTGCACGAACTGCTCGTAATCGTGACGGAACGCCTCGTGCACATAGGCACGGAACAGCACGTGGCCGGGACGCTCGCGCACCAGGCCGAACAATTCGGCCGCCACCAGGTTGACTTGCAGGATACGGCCGTCGAGGCCCAACACGAAATAGGCGACGGGCGCCAGCAGGTATAAATCGTTGAAATAGGCTTGCTCGCGTTCGGCCTTCACCCGCTCCGGGCTGAAGACACTATCGTCAAGCAGGGGCGCGACATGCCGCGGCACGCCGTCGTGGCCGAGCGGGGAGGAATCCGGAGCAGATGCCGCTTGCGGAGGTATGTCCATAGCTGTCCTTGGCACCGCCGCCCTGGCAAACAGGTGGGTGCAGTAGCGAGACTAGCATGCGCACCGCGCAGTGTCGAGCGATGCATGCCGGTATGCCACTTTCACCACAAGCGGTCAGGACAACTGCGCCGGTAGCGCGGCCGCGCGCGCGCGGCCACGCGTAAGCGCATGCCAGCCGGCGCGCAGGGCAAGCAGGCAGGCGTCGGCGAACATGGCGGCGCCACCGTTGAGGCGCCGGCGTAATACGCGTGCCGCCATCCGGTAGCGGCCGGAACCATACAGCTGCTTGACCAGCCTGCGCACGGCTGGCGCATGCATGATGGCATCGTCGCACAGGAGCAGGTAATCGCGCAGCGCCACGTCGTCCAGCACCCGGCCAAAATTGAAAAAACCATGGAAACCGAACGATGGACCGGTGGGCGCAACGCATTCGAAGGCAAAGCTGGAGGCCAGGCGGGTATCGGCAAAGCGCACGCCGAACTCCTCGCGCAACTGAACGCCATGCAACTCACAGATCGCATAGTCCTCGGGGTGGGCTTGCGTGATGGCCAGTTGTGGCAAGACCTCGTACAGGCGCCGCGACCGCAGCGAAAAGCCGCCATTTCCGACGGCCACCGGGCGATGCGACCACGGTGCGCCTATGTAATCGCAGTCCAGGAAAGCGCTCTGCCATTGGCGCGCATCCACGATGAAACTGTCCCACTGCATGATGAGCACATGCGTGCCGCTGAAATGGGCACCCAGCTCATGCACCACGAATGCCGAATACGCCTCCACGCTCGCGATGGGGGCGATCAGTACCTGGCGTATATGCGGGGGCAAGTCATGCAGGCGGGAAGTGAACAGCAGGCATTCCTTGAAATCGGCGCCTGCCAGGCAGCGCTCGATGGCAAAGCTGGCCAGCTCGGGATAACGCGTTTCCACGCACACCAGGCTGATGTTGCGGAGGTCCAGCTTGTCATTATGCATCGCAGGCTTTTCATCGGAGTGTGGGCGGAAGGCATGCCAGGCGCGGGCATGGCATATTTTGCAACGCCCGCATCATACAGCGCAAAGCGGTGCCTTACAAGGGGCATGCCCGCCCTGCTCCCGTGCGAACGGTTCAGCGCCCCATGCCGCGCCGGCGCAAGCCGAAATCATGGCCCACCACCAGCAAAGTGCTGGCCACCAGGCTCGATAGCCCCACGATCAGCTGGATCAATTTATCGTCAGGCAATATCCACAACGACGCGTCCGGCGTCTCGCAGCCCGTCGCCGCACTGATCAATGGAGAGACCCAGGCCGCACCCGGCGTCACGTCGAGCACGACGGCGCCGTCGGCACTGGTCTGCAGATAGATATCGCCCCCTTCGGCCAGGGTAAAGCAGATGCCCACGCCCGTTTCCGTGGCGCGGATATTGTCCTGCATGCTGCGGTTATGTTCCTCGACCCACACTTCCACGTCGTACGGCGTTTCCAGGTGTTCCCACGGACGGGGGCGAAAACGGGGACGTTCTTCCGGGCTGGCGGGGGAATCGGGGATGTTGCTGTCTGCTGCGCCTTGCATGCTCGTTAACCTTTT
>NZ_LT607659.1:199897-215821 GCF_900095265.1 Janthinobacterium sp. UMAB-56
GGTATTTCCACGCCGAATCCATCAGAAAAACTGATAGCTATCGACTTTAAAGATCAGCATGCCTGACTTAAAATACGCGCCACCTCTTCTTTACAGGCTTTACATGCAAGGCATCCAACGCAAAATCGTCTACGTCACCGCCTTTGAAATCATCGGCATGGCTATTTCCACGGCCTGGCTGACCCTGCTTTCGGGCGAATCGCCCACCAGCACGGGACCGCTGGCGATCATGATCACCACCATCGCCGTCATCTGGAACCTGCTCTACAACACGGCGTTCGAATACTGGGAAATCCGCCAAGTGTCACGCACGCGCACGGTCTGGCGCCGCATACTGCATGCGATCGGTTTCCAGATCACCCTCGTCATCTACCTGATCCCGCTGATCGCCTGGTGGCTCGATATCAGCCTGTGGCAAGCCTTCGTGCTGGACTTCGCGCTGATGCTGATCATTCCCTGCTACAGCTTCATCTTCAATTACTTCTTCGATGGCCTGTTTGGCGTGCCCCTGTCGGCGCAGCAGCCGAAGGAAGAGGCGCCCGATACTCAGGGCGGGGTCGTTTCCGACGCAGTCAGCAACTGAAGAAAGGCGCGTGCCGCCATGCCCAGCGGCCGGTCCCTCATCCACACCAGGTGGATGGGCACGACCAGGCCGTTGCCGGTATTCTTGAATGCCACGCAGCGCACGCGCCCGGCCGCCAGCGAGTCCTGGATGGCCGAGGCGGCAAAATTGCCCCAGCCCAAACCCGATTCCACCATGGCCAGCGCCATCGGCAAGCTGTCCGTGCGCCAATAGGACAAGCCCACCACGGGGCGCGCATCGGCCAGGTCGAGTTCGCGGCTGGCGACGATGATCTGGCGCAAATTTACCAATTCCTCGATGTACAAGGGCCGGCCTGCCACGTCAGGCGCATGCTGGGTGGAAATAATCGCCAGCAAGGCATCGCTGCCCACCAACTGGAACTGTTCCTCGTGATTGATGCGTCCGCCAGCGAAAGCCATGCAGGCGCTGATGCGGCCACGGTGCAGCATGTCGAGCACATCGTCCTGCGGCGCCGTCAGCACTTCGATGTCGAGCAGCGGATGGCGCTGCGACAGCGCGCGCACGGCGGCCAGGAATGGCGTATGGTCGAGTTCGGCCGCGATGCCCAGCGAAATGCGGCTTTCCAGCCCCTGCGACAATTCCTGCACGTGCAGATGCAACAGCTTCAACTGCTCGGCGATCAGGCGCGCATGCGGTATCAGGGCCGTCGCTGCCGCCGTGGGCACGGCTTCGCGCGCGCCGCGGTCGAACAGCGCGATGCCCAGTTCCGCCTCGATGTTGGCCATCGCCATGCTGACGGCCGACGGTGCCCGCCGCAAGGCGCGCGCGGCGGCCGAGAACGAGCCGCCGTCGACGACGGCCAGGAACAGTTCGATGTTATGGCTGGAGAGTTTCATGGGATGGACGATACAGGCACAGGGGCGGCCAGCGACGGGACTGGCGCCTTTGCCGGGAGTGCCCGGTGAATTTCAAGGCAGGGCGGCGCGCCAGCAACGATAGCCTGCCGGAGCCGCCCTGCGACGACGATCGCCTTAACCTTTCCAGGTGCGCTGCAGACCAGTATCGGCATGGATCCAGCCGCCACGAGGGCCGGAACGGTAATAAAAGCCCACGCCACCCTGCTTGAAGCTGCGCACCAGCGAACCGAGCACTTCCGCGTTCAGATTGGCCACGCGGATATCGGCGGCGCGCCCCGAGATGTGCAGCGACTGGCGCGCAGCCGGCACGCCCGCTTCGCGCAGGCGGCTGTTCGACTCGGCCGTGCGGTAGCCCGACAGGATCTCCAGCGGTTGCTCGATGCCATAACGGGCCACGAACGCCTGTGTGCCCCACAGGGTTTCCAGCAGTTTCGGGTCGATGGGCGCCGTCTTCTTGCCGTTCACGTCGCGCAGCAAGTGGCACAGTTCCTGGTAAGCCGAATCGATGACTTCGCCATCTTTCCAGTACAGCAGCCTGGCCTTTTCATTGCTGGCCGGGCGCACCACT
Source organism: Janthinobacterium sp. UMAB-56 (assembly GCF_900095265.1). Lineage (GTDB taxonomy): Bacteria > Pseudomonadota > Gammaproteobacteria > Burkholderiales > Burkholderiaceae_D > Janthinobacterium. Next base: position 201,927 of record NZ_LT607659.1, read on the forward strand.
TCCAGGGTACGGGGCTTGAGCCAGAATTCCAGGTCCAGCGCCTGCGCGTCGAAGATGTCGGGAGGCGGTTCGAGCTCGGTGATGGCCTGGCGCGACCGCGAGGTGATCGAACGGTCGACGCTCGCCAGTTGCGTCGGCTGGGCCGGTACGCCCGTGCGCGGCGCTCGCGGCTTGGCGCTGGCCGAAGCCGAGGCGGGAGCGGCCGTGCGCGAGGCGCAGCCGATGAGCGGGGTGGTTACCAGGCCCAGCGCGGCCAGGCCCATACCGTGGTGTAGAAAGTTTCTGCGCGATGCCATAGTCAGTCCAATTTAACGATGGGAATACTATAGCGTATTGTGCTGCGAAGAAAAACCCTCAATGCCTATCGTGTCGCCCTCATTTCAGCATCTGGCGCCCTGGGCGGCGGCGCTGGCCGCAACATCGTGCCTTGCCAGCGCCAGCGCCGTCAACGGTTTATCCAATAAATAGCCCTGGGCGACGATGGGCAAGCCCGTGGTGGTGGCGATGCGCCGCAGCGCGGCCAGCGCGTCCGGCGTGTCGAGGCGCTTGAAGATGACGCGAATTTTCGCCGCATGACACAGGGTGACGAAGCTGGCGACAGCCTGCTCGTCGCTGAGTTTGCCCGCGTCCAGCTTGAACGCATGCGGGTGCAAGCGCTCCAGCAGGCCCGTTGCCTCATGCACGCTGGCCACGTTGATGGCCAGGCGGAAACCGTTGCGGCGGTAATTATCGGCCACGTAGTTGAGCAGCCAGCCCTGGTTCGGCGTGACCGCCGGCAATTGCAGCACGATGCGCCCAATGGGCAAGCCCAGCGCGTCGAGGATACACTGGAAGGCGTGGCCGTGATTGCTGCTGACGGCGCTCAGCAAGCGGTCGTGCACATTCAGGTACAGCTCGGCCTGCTCCGCTTCTGCCTGCCGGAAAAAATTAATGGCATGCAGCATGCGGCACAGCCGGTCCAGCTCCACCGACTCATCGTCGCTGGCCGCGTGATCGAGCAAACGCCACAGCGACAAACCCTCGTCCGCCTTCGACACGCTGCGCGCCAAGCCCTCGAACGCCACCAGTTTGCCGCTGCCCAGTTCGCGCAGCGGCTGGAAGGCGCTGCTCATGGTGCAATTGAAAAAGCGTCCCAGCGCCCTGCCCTCCCCGTCGAGCCAGACACGGGTGCCGGCCTGGGTTTGATGCGACAGACGGGCCAGGTAATTCTTCAGGACGGGAAATGGCATGCGTGCTCCTTCATCGGACTGCGCCAGCTGCCCGCATTGGGAAGACGGCGCCAAAGCAGGCAGAGTAAGGCAAGCCCAGGCAAAGCAGAACGAATGGTTTCGCCATTTGATATGCGGCCAGCACATAAGGGGTGCGACGGCCAGCGCATAACGATACTCGGAAACATTCCTTCCCGCCCCCAGGCCCGGGCTTTACTGTGGACGTGTACCGACACCATCAGAAGGGGCAGCCATGTGCCAGTTACTCGCAATGAACAGCAGCAAGCCGGCCGCATTGGGATTTTCCTTTGCCGGTTTTGCCGAACGGGGCGGACGCACGGACGAGCACCGCGACGGCTGGGGCATCGCTTATCATTCCAGTAGCGGCTGCACCTTGCTGACGGATCACCTGGCGGCCATCGATTCGCCGCTGGCCGCCACGGTGCAGCAGCATCCGGTGAAAGCGAGGAATATTGTCGCGCACATCCGCAAGGCCACACACGGCCGCATCGCGCCAGAGAACACCCATCCGTTCGCCCGCGACTTGTGGGGCAAGACCTGGTCCTTCGCCCACAACGGTGACTTGAAGTCGTGGCGCCCGCCCGCCAATACGCACTATCACGCCAGCGGCGACACGGACAGCGAACAGGCTTTCTGCCACCTGCTGGGCCACTTGCGCACGCAGTTTCCCCAGGGGGCACCCGCGCGCGCCGCGCTGCGCGCCGCCATCGCCGAGGTCGCCACGGAGATCGCCGCGCACGGCAGCTTCAATTTCATCCTGTCGGACGGCGAGCTGCTGTTTGCCCACTGTTCCACGCATTTGCACTATGTACTACGCGCATACCCGTTTTCCGTGGCGCAGCTGATCGATTGCGAGCGCAGCATCGACTTTCGCCAGCACAATCACCTGGACGACCGCATCGCCGTCATCGCCACGCATCCGCTGACGCAAAACGAGGACTGGCTGGCGTTTGCACCCGGCGAACTGAAACTGTTTGCCGGCGGCACCGTGCTGCCAGCACACGATAGCGCGCCGCAAGGCGTTTATCTCCAGATCAGTTACTGAGGGACAGCAAGATAGCGGAGGGAAAGGCCCGCCGCCGGATGGGCGGGCCGAGGCGCAAAATAACCGTCAGGCCGTATTGCAGTTACAAAAGCGCTTGCGCTTGGGGTCGCCGCTGGACATGCCTGCGGGGTCAATCTGTTTCCAACAAAAAATCGTTTCCACGCCATAGGGCGAGCGCACATTGCCCGCCTCAACATAGCCCAGCTTGACGAAAAACGCCTGGCTGCTGGCCGTGCTGTGCAGTTGGAGGGCCTTGATGCCCCACTCGCGCGCCTGCGTTTCCAATTGCGCCACCAGCGCCTTGCCGGCGCCGCGGCCTTGCGCCTCGGGCAGCAGGTAGCACAGGGCCAGCTTGCCGGCGCGTGTCAGCAAGCCAACGCCGACGACGGCGCCCGCCTCGACGGCGACCAGCGAAAAATTAGTCGGCGACGCAAACCAGCACGCCACCATCTGCGGTGTTTTATTGCCCAGCCAGGCTTCCAGGATGGCCGGATCGTCCCGATGATCGAGGCTGCAGCATTCGACGATGGAGCGTCGTAATACGTTGCACGCTTCGAAAGCGTCGGTCGATGTTGCAATACGAATTTCAAGACTCATGTACGCTCACAAAATATTCCAGTTGCCGATGCAGACGGTTTTACCCCTGTATCGTGCGATTCGACTATACACCAAGCGGCGCAATCGGGTTTTTTGCCGCACGCCACGGACCGGTTTTGCCTATGGCGCAATGCCTGCAGACTAAGTGCTGTTGCGCACCTTGCCCACGAATGTTTCCAGAAATCCATATCTGTTTTTTAGCGCAAACGGAAATCAAGTCTAAGCATATTACGAAAAATTCGTTTCTTTTCCGGCAGGAATTTTAGACCATGTCTATCTATTCTCACAACAAGAGCCCAACATGACCGATCTCAACGCCGTATCGACTGCCGCAGCAACCTTCGCCCAACGCTCGCGCCGCTGGTTCCTGGCCAGCGCCCTGGCCGCTGCCGCCATAAGCCTGCCGATGGCCGCCAGCGCCGCCGAACCGGTGGTCTTGCTGAACGCGTCCTACGACGTGATGCGCGAATTGTTCAAGGACGTGAATCCCGCATTTATTGCAGATTGGAAAGCCAAAACGGGAGAAACCATTACCATCAAGCAATCGCACGGTGGGTCGAGCAAGCAGGCACGCTCCGTCGCCGATGGACTGGAGGCGTCCGTCGTGACCATGAACCAGGCCAATGATATCGACCTCCTCGTCGACCGCGGCCTGGTGGTGGCAGACTGGGCCAAGAAATTCCCGAACAATGCGGCGCCGTTTTACTCGACCATGGTGTATCTGGTACGCAAAGGCAACCCTAAACACATCAAGGATTGGGACGACCTGGCCAAGCCCGGCATCAAGGTCATTGTGCCGAACCCGAAAACCTCGGGCAACGGCCGCTACACCTATCTGGCAGCCTGGGGCTATGCCGTGAAAAAAGGCGGCAGCGAAGCGCAAGCGCGCGAACTCGTAAGCAAGCTGTTCAAGAACGTGCCCGTGCTCGATGGCGGCGGCCGCGGCGCCACCACCACGTTTACCCAGCGTGAAATCGGCGACGTGCTGGTGACGTTTGAAAATGAAGTGCAACTGGTGCGCGCCGAATTCGGCGACAACTTCGAGGTGGTGTATCCGAGCATCTCCATCCTGGCCGAATCACCGGTGGCCGTCGTCGACAAGGTCGTCGACCGCCGCGGCGTCCGCAAGCAGGCCACGGCCTACCTGCAATACCTGTACTCGGAGCCGGGCCAGGAACTGGTCGCCAAGCACTATCTGCGCCCCCGTTCGGCCACAGTTGCCAAGAAATATGCGGCCAGCTTCAAACCGATCACCCTGTTTACCGTCGATGACGTCTTTGGCGGTTGGAAACAGGCGCAAAAGAAACACTTTGACGATGGCGGCGAGTTCGACAAGATTTATCAGAAGTAATCTGAGCTGCATCAATCAACAACCGGGATTTATCCCGGTTTTTTTATGGCGGTGTGCCGGCGTCCCACTCCAGAGCGCTGAACAGGCTGGCGATCTCGCTGCTGCGCTGCGTGCCCGTCTTGGCCAGGATGGCCTGGATCTGACTGCGCACGGTACTGATGCGCACGCCCTGCCGTTGCGCGTACCCGGCAGGCTCCATCCCGTCCGCCAACGCCAGCGCCAGCGCCCACTCAGCGCCCGTCAAGCGGAATGGCCGCTCGAACGCACCTGGCCAATGCCGCAGCCCTGTCCTGAACAGGGGCCGCAGGGACAACATGGCCATCACTGCCCCATCACCGACAGCGTGCTGCCCGATGCACACAGGCAGCGGCAGGATACCTATTTCCAAGGCCGGCCGGCCATCCTCATCAGCGGCATACAAGGGCGCCGGACGCGGGCAGGCCAGCCCTGCGCACACTTGCCGCACGCGTTGCGCCAACTGCTGCTGCACCGAACTGACGCGCACATCCACGCTGCTGCCACGCACGGCAATCAAGGGCCGAACCGGGGGCGTGGCAGCCAGCAGCCGCTGCGCCGCCTGGTTCATAAAGACCAGCCGCAGGCCGGCGTCGACCAGCAAGATCGCGCGGGGCAAGACATCGAGCGCAGCCCAGGCCAGCCCACCATGCGCCTGGGCTTGCTGCGCCGTATCGCGCAGACGAAACACATTCGGCAAATGTGCGAGCACGCGCTGCAGTTGGCCATGCGTGCGCCGGTCAAAGCGGCCCTGGCCGGCTGCGCGGTGCGCGGACAGGATGGTCGGCGCGCCGTTATCGGGGACGACGCCACTGCACGAATAGCGCACGCCCGCGCGCAGGTAAAAATCCTGGAAATACTCGCTACGCGCCACGGCCTGGTCGCTGAAATAGTCTTGCATCAGGTGCATGCGCCCCGGCGGCCCCCGCGTCAGGACCGCATAGCCGGGATCGAGCGCGTGATAGTAGCGGCGGTAACCGTGCTCCCACGCTTGCTCGTCCAGGCCCGTGACACAGGCACGCGAAGGCGCCGTTCCCGCTTCCGCTTTCAGGAAACAGCAGGCTACGTCGCCACCAGCGAGCCGCGCGAACGCACGCAGGGCCGCATCCCACTGCGCCGGCTCCAGTGCCGCCCGGTAAAAAGCGGCAATGACCGGATCAGCCCCCTCCTTGTCCATCCGTCCCCCCTGGCTGAAAAAAATTGGCAAACCCGTGCCACGTCCTTCAATTGAAGGATACGCGGCAGTGACCAGGCACGCACCATGGCATCGCTGGCGCCGGCCATGCCAGCGACGTAGCCATGGCCGGCATGGCTACGTCGGCAAGCCAGGAAGTCCGCATGCTTAAGACAGCGCAGGACGGTACAAGTTCTGCCAGCGCCACGGACGGCAACGCCGTGCAGTCACAGGCCGGCGCCGGCACGCGACGCGATGAGCGAGCCGGACTCGAAGGGCAGCTTGCCGACCAACTGGCCCAAAGCCAGTCCGGTGCAAACGGCGGGAATGGCATGCCGGCATCGCTGTATGCCAGCACGATAGAAGGAGCACTTGACCGAGATGTGCATCACCCTCATCAATCATCCGAAGAAATACGTGGAAATGTGAGAGCACCACAAGGAAGTGATGAAGCAATGCAAGGAGGCGCTGAGGGCGGACTTGCTCCCCGGTACTACTCAGCCCTATAGCGTCACCATGCGCCTTCTCGCGGATGGCGTGCTGCACTTGCCTGATGCGCAGGACTACGCACGGCTGCAGGCACCAGCCGGACGTGGTTGCCTCGTCGCCAAGAGCTTGCACTTCCGGCTCCCGCGCACAGGCGAATAATATGCTTGCATCAGCACTTTCGCACGCGTTCCGCATATCGATATGCGCATCGATTCGTGGTCAAAAATCGGCGCGCGCCGTACTCTGGCCATGTCGCGCCGCACGGCGCATTAAGGGCACAAAGGAAAACTCATGGCTATCTCGGAAGTGAATGTACGCAACCAGTTCAGCGGCAAGATCAAGGAAATCATCTTTGGCCCCGTGGTGTCGGAAGTGGACGTGGAAACGCCGCACGGCATCGTCACCTCGGTGATCACCTCGCGTTCGATCAAGGACCTGGACTTGAAAGTGGGCAGCGAAGTCATCGCCCTGGTGAAATCGACGGAGGTGTCGATCGCCAAGATCCAGTAAGCAAAGTACCGCCGCCGATCGCCCCGCCCCGCCAAGTGCGGGGCGTTTGCATTGCTGGCTAATCGCGGAACAAATGCGTGAACGTACGACTGACGGGCAATTTTTCCGCGCTGCCACGCACCAGTACCTGCATGCGCTCGGCGTCGATGCGCTCGGCCGCTTCGATGGCTTTCACGTTGACCATGGTGCCGCGGTGGATTTGCCAGAATTGATCGGGATCGAGCCCGCCCAGCAAATCCTTCAGCGGCGTGCGCACCAGCGCTTCCGAGCCGGCCAGCACCACGCGCGTGTACTTGGTGTCGGCCTGGAAGAACAGCACGTCGTCGATGTCGATCAGGCGGATCTGCTTGCCCACGCTGGCCCTGATCCACTTCAGTTTTTCGCGCGGCGGCGCCGGCAGCGCGGCACGCAGCGATTGCAGCAAGTGGGCCATGTCGGCCGGCGGCGCGCCGAGCTTGTCGCGCAAACGGGCCAGCGCCCGCTGCAAGCGCTCGGCCTGCACGGGTTTCAACAGATAATCGACGGCGCCCGCGTCGAAGGCATCGACGGCGTACTGGTCGTAGGCCGTGACGAACACCACGTGGGCGCGCTTGCCGATGCGCTCGGCCACTTCCAGGCCGGACAGTCCCGGCATGCGAATGTCGAGGAAGACCACGTCCGGCTCGTGCTCGAGGAAGCCGTCCCAGGCATCGTTGCCGTTTTCCGCCACCAGCACGATGCGCGCCTCGGGCCAGGCCAGCGCCAGCATCGTCTGCAGGCGCTCGCGCATCAGCGGTTCGTCTTCGGCGATCAGGATGGTGGAGTTCATGCGGCGGGATCTTTCAGGCTGGATGCAATTTTAATGGGCAGTACTATTTCAGCGATCACGCCACCGTCTTCGCCATCGCGCAGGGTCAAGCTGGCGGCCGGATCGGACAGCAAGAGCCGGCTGCGTACGTTTTCCAGGCCCAGTCCGCCGCCTTCCACCGGTACCGCGCCCAGGCCCACGCCCGTGTCCTGCAAGAACAGGCGCAGCTTGCCATTCTCCATCAGCACGGCAGACAGGTGCACTGTGCCACCGCGCAAGGCTGGCTCGATGCCATGCTTGATGGCGTTTTCCGCCAGGGTCAGCAAGATCATGCTGGGGATCATTGCCTGCGCAAGCGCGTCGGGCAAATCCAGGCTGAAGCGCAACCGCGCACCCATGCGCGCCTGCATCACGCGCAGGTAGGCTGCCACCATGTCGAATTCACTCTGCAAGGTCACGTGCTCGCTGCGCATCTCGGCCAGGCTGGCGCGCAAAAAAGCGATCAGGTCGGCCGTCAGCGCCGCCGCCCTCGGCGCGCCATGGGCCCCCTGCTCGGCCAGTTGCTGCACCGCGCCCAGGGTATTGAACAGGAAATGCGGCTCGATCTGCGCGCGCAGCAGGCGCAGCTGCGATTCGCTCAGTTCGCGCGCCAGACGGTCGCGCTCGGCATCTTGCTGCAACTGCAGAGTCAGTGCTTCGTACTGGCGGTTGCGCCAGGTGGTCACGATTGCCAGCGGCACCATGTAAAACAAACCGGCCACCAGCAAGGCGATGCCGCCCACGCGCAGCAATCGCTCGAAGGCCATGCCCATGGAACCGGTATCGCTCAGGCCAGCCAGCAGCACGCCGGCCGCGGCCCCTGCCGCGCAGGTCGACACGATCCGCAAGAATTTCTTGAACTTGTTGCGCACGGAACTGCGGTAATTGAACCACACGCCAACCAGGCCCCACGCCAGCGCAAAGCCCATGCCGTTGCTGAAGGCCAGGGCCTTGAGCAATTCGAATCTGGCCGGCAGCAGCAGGTGCAGGACGACGCCGATGGCGCTGAACATCAGCATCAGCTTGAATGCGGCGATGTAAAAGCCGGCGCCGCGGTACTTGAGCAGGAAATCGTGCAATTGCTGGCGCTCGATCGGCGTCAGCTTGACCAGTTTCATGGCGACGTAGCGGCGTACCCGTCCCTGGACCTGCGCCGCCACCTCGGGATGTTTCAGCACCCGCAGCGATTCTTCATCGATGCTGCGGTACCAGTGCGTATATTTTTTTAACACGATGCTTTCTCCGTGGTCTGTGATTCAGGCATGAACGCAGTCTACGGTGCCACCGTTGCAGGGCATAGCACGGGGCGACGAAGCACGAAGGGGCAGGCATCAACGACGAAGCGCACGCTGCCTGCCAGAGCATCGCTGCCAATCTTGCTGAAATAATACGAAGTTTCCAAGACGAAATCAATAATGGCGTAACAATTTTCACTACGGCAAGAATAGCCGTTTTTATTTGCCAAATTGGCCGCAACACCGCTTGTCTCGGGCCTGTACCATAGACATCGCTTGATCTTTAATGGTATTGTTTAAACTTGGCAAATATTGCTTCCGAGACACACGCCGCGTGCCCCGCGCGGCCCGGTCCCGGCTTTGCGCGCAGCGCCCTCGATGGCGCCCCAAAACTGCTTTCCCACATACAAAATCCCATGCTCAAAAAAATGTTCGCCGCGGTGCTGATGACGCTTTCGACAGCGGCCATCGCCGTGCCCTTCGGTTCCCAGTCGATACTGGTGGTCGAAGATGGCACAGGTAAAGTCTTGCTTGAAAAAAATTCCAACGTGGTGGTGCCCATCGCCTCGCTGACCAAACTCATGACGGCCATGGTCGTGCTCGACTCCAAGGCCAATATGCAGGAAGAGATCAGCATCGACCGCGAGGATGTCGACACCTTGAAACACAGCACCTCGCGCGTACCCGTGGGCGCCACATTGACGCGCCACGACGTGCTGCAACTGGCGCTGATGTCATCCGACAACCGTGCCGCCGCGTCGCTGGCGCGCACCTTCCCCGGTGGCCCGACGGCATTCGCCGTGGCCGTCAACGCCAAGATCAAGGCCCTGGGCATGCGCCAGACCGTCATCGAAGAGCCGACGGGCCTGTCGCCGAACAACCAGTCGACGGCAGCGGACCTCGTCAAGATGGCCGTGGCCGCCTCGCGCTACCCGGAAATCAGCCGCATCACCACCGATTCGAAGGACGTGATCCAGATCAAGGGCCGCGATGTGGAATACCACAACACGAACCGCCTGGTGGGCGCCAAGGGCTGGGATATCGGCCTGTCGAAAACGGGCTACACGAATGAGGCGGGCCGCTGCCTGATCATGCGCATCAAGTCGGCCGGCAAGTTCGCCACCATGATCTTGCTCAATGCGCGCGCCAATTCCGTGCGCGCCATGGATGCCGTCAACATCCGCCGCATGCTGGCGGCCGAAAACGGCATCGAAGAGCCGAAAGTGAAGCGCGCCTCCGTCAGCCGGCATAAAAAAGCACCGGCAAAACCATCGAAACGCCGGCGCGCCAAATAATTATTTCGCTTGCCGGTTGGTCATGACCACGCCGGCTATCGTCACCGCGCCGCCCACCAGCATGGATACCAGCACGGATTCGCCCAGCAGCGCCGCCGCCAGCACGATGCCGAACACGGGCACGAGGTTGTTGAACACGGCCGTGCGCGACGGTCCCAGCGCTTTCACGCCTTCGTAATACCAGACAAAGCCGATCACCGTGCCGAACACGCCCAGGTAGGCGATGGCGGCCCACACTTGCCAGCCAAAGCTATGCCATGGCACGCTGGGAAATTCCACCACCGCCCCCACCAGCAAAAAGGCCAGGCCCCACATCGAGGCATACGTGGTGGCGGCGATCGGGCTCAAGCCCTTCAGCGCCACCCGGCCGATCAGCGTGTAGGCGGCCCAGCTGGAGATGCCGCAGAACATGAACACTTCGCCCATACCGATGCCGCCGCCGGTGCCGTGCAGCACGCCGGCGAGATCGCCGCGCGTGATGACGATGGCCGTGCCGCAAAACGCCAGCATGATGCCCAGCCACTTGAAGGAACCGAGGCGTTCGCGGAACAGCATGGCCGAAGCCAGCGCCGTGACGATGGGGTTCAGGGCCACGAACAGGGCCGTGCGCCCGGCCGGCATGCGCGACAGGGCCGCCAGGAAGCACAGGTTATACAAGAAGATGCCCGTCAGGCCAAGCGCCGCCGTCGTCGCCAGCTGCTTGCGGTCCAGGCGTGGCAAGCCCCCTTCCAGTTTCCATGCCAGCACGACCAGCAGCAGCACGGCCACGCCGAAGCGCCCGCTGGCGGCCGTCATGGGCGGCATCTGCTGCGCCAGCACGCGCCCGGCGATAAAGGTGCCGCCCCAAAACAGGGCGACGAAAATCAGTTTGATATACACGAGCGGCGATTGCACGGCAGGCAGAGCAGCTGAAGGTAGGGCGGAAGTGCGCATGGAAAGTCCTATGATGTCGCTGGTACAGCGGAGGCTGCACGTGCGGTATGCTTATATATTAATACTAATATCAACTCATGAAATAATGAGCAAATACTCATAGCGCAGGAAAACCACACCATGACCTTCACGCAACTGGAAATTTTTACCCTGGTGGCCGAACTGCACGGCTTTTCCGCCGCCGCCGCGCAACTGGGCATCAGCCAGTCAGCCGTCTCGCACGCCTTGAAGGCGCTGGAAAAGGAGATGGGCGTGGACCTCATCGTGCGCCACCAGGCCTCGGCCGAGCTGACTGACGTGGGCCGCCAGTTGCTGGTGCGTGCGCGCGAAATCCTCGGCCTGTCGGAAGCCATGCGCCAGGAAGCGGCCGATGTGCTGGGCCAGCGCCAGGGCAGCTTGCGCATCGGCTCCTTCGGTCCCACCTCGTCCTTGAACCTGCTGCCGGCCATCACGGCGCAATTCCGCCTGCGCTATCCCGGCATCGCCCTGCGCATCGACGAAGGCGCCGACCATGAAGTGGTGCAGTGGATACGCGAACGCAGGGTCGACGTGGGCTTCGTCGTGCTGCCCGACGAGCGTTTCGATACGGCGCCGCTGGTGGAAGACCAGATGATGGCGCTGGTGCCGCGCAGCCACCCGCTGGCCAGCGAAACCACCATCACCTTGGCGCAGCTGTGCGAAGGGCCGTTCATCATGTCCGAGGCGGGCTGCGCCTGCCTGATCGAACCCCTGTTCGCCGACGCGGGCTTGCAGCCGCACGTGCCCTATCGCATCAGCCAGGTGATCACCATCCTCGACATGGTCAGCCGCGGCGACGGCCTGTCCATCGTGGCCGAACTGGCCCTGCCGCAGCGCCTGCGCGAACAGTACCCGGACTTGCTGGCCCTGCCCTTGAACCCGCCCGTCAGCCGCAAGGTGGGCCTGGCCGTGCGCGACCGGCGCCAGAACACGCCGGCCACCAACGCGTTCTTTGAAGTGGCGAAACAGATGGCGCCTACCCTGGCGCCACGGCGCGCCTGACAGTTGACAAGTTTAAAACGTCTCCCACTCCTCGCTGCGTTCCGGCTTGGCGGCGGACGTTTTTGCCGGACGGCTGGCGAGGCGCGGCGCGATGGCTGCGCGCACCACGGGCCTGGCCGGCGGCGGCACGGCGACCTGTCCTTCATCGAGCTTGAACACGCCCACCACCTGCGACAGGGTGCTGGCCTGGTCTTGCAGGCTTTCCGCGGCAGCCGCCGCCTCTTCCACCAGGGCCGCATTTTGCTGCGTCACCTGGTCCATTTGCGCAATCGCCTGATTCACCTGTTCGATGCCCGAGCTTTGTTCGACGCTGGCGGCCGTGATCTCGCCCATGATGTCGGTGACGCGGCGCACGCTGTCGACGATTTCCTGCATCGTCGCGCCAGCCTCGTCGACCAGGCGCGCGCCCGAATCGACCTTGGCCACCGAATCGTCGATCAGCAGCTTGATTTCCTTCGCTGCGCCAGCGGATCGCTGAGCCAGATTACGCACTTCCGTCGCCACCACGGCAAAGCCCCGTCCCTGCTCGCCCGCGCGCGCCGCTTCCACCGCCGCGTTCAAGGCCAGGATATTCGTCTGGAAGGCGATGCCATCGATGACGCTGATGATATCGACGATCTTCTTCGAGGAATCGTTGATCGAGGCCATGGTATCGACCACCTGCGCCACCACTTGCCCGCCCTTGCTGGCCACGCCGGATGCCGATTGCGCCATCTGGTTGGCCTGGCGCGCATTGTCCGCATTCTGTTTTACCGTGCTGGTCAGCTCTTCCATCGAGGCGGCCGTTTCTTCCAGCGAACTGGCCTGCTGTTCCGTGCGCGACGACAGGTCCTGGTTGCCGGCGGCGATTTCCATCGACGAGACCTTCACCGATTCGCTTGCCGTGCGGATTTTCACCAGCACGGCGGCGATCTTGTCGATGAAGCGGTTGAAGGCGCCGGCGATCTGCGCCAGTTCATCCACGCCGGAAGCGTCGAGGCGGCGCGTCAAATCGCCTTCTCCGGAAGCGATGTCGTCAAGCGCATCGCGCACCAGTTCCAGGCGCTTGAGCATGTTGAACACCAGCAGCGACAGCAACACCGCCGCCGCGCCGGCCAGCAGCACGGCCGTGACGGTGGCCGTAGTCAGCATCGTCTGCAAGGCTTGCATGGCTTCCTGCTGGTCGAGCACCACGGCCAGCAGCCAATCGGTGCCCGCCACGCGCGTGACGTACAGCATGCCGTCACGCTCGTTCAAACGCACTGCCTCGCTCGTGCGCGTGCTTTCCAGCCGGTTGACCTGCGCGGCCGACAGCGCCGCATCGATTTTGCCCACCGGCTGCAGGCTCAGGTCCTTGTTCGCATGGGCGATAATGGTGCCGCTCTGGTCGACCAGGAAGGCAAAGCTGTGCGGCGTCGGCTTGATCGCCACCACGTTGGCGATCACCGTGTCGAGCAGCACATCGGCGCCCGCCACGCCGCTAAGTGCCTCTTTCGGGCCGACGGGCGCCGTAAACGACACCACCAGCTTGTGGCTGGCCGCATCCACATACGGCGGCGTCAGCATCGGCACGCCGGCCTTGACGGTGTCCGTGTACCAGGCGCGCGCCGTGGGATCGAAATCGGCCGGGCGTCCCGGATGGGTAAACACGGAGCGCTTGTCCGCATAGCCGATGAACACTTCCGCAAAATCGCCGGCCTTTTCCGCGATCTGGAAGGCGCGCAGCGGATCGGGCGTCTCGGCCGACATGACGACGGACGCCATGACCTTTTTCTTGCCATCGACCCATTGCGCCAGCACGGCCGACTGGCTTTGCAGCAGTTGCTGCATCTGCTGGTCGGATGACGCCAGCATGCTGCTGCGCGTGGTGACGTAATTGGCGACCGACAAGGCCAGCATGGACAGCACGACGATGGAAACGCAAATGAGCACCAGACGCGTGCGAAGAGAAGACAACATGATGGACTCCTGGTTTTGATTTTGATGGTGTGACACAGCGCTGTCGCCCTGCCACCCTGCTCTTGCATTCTCACACAAAAATCGGAACAATATTATTCAATATTCGAAATAATAAACATTTATTCCATCAAAGCAACACCATTCTTTATTGCCGCTCCACCATGATTGCCGCATAGTTAATTTTTTAAACAGTATCGCCGTTCGTTTGACCACGTCATCCTGGCCTGCGCGCGCTGCG
>NZ_LT607659.1:215892-217539 GCF_900095265.1 Janthinobacterium sp. UMAB-56
AATCCAGCGCTGGTGGCCAAGGCGAAGCTGGCGAAGTCGATCAGCCGATCAAGCCGCGCAGCCCGCTGGCGCGCTGCGTGCGGCGCAGAATCGCGTCGAACAGCACGGCCTGCGTGGGCGAGACGAGGGTAAAGAAGTCGCGCGCGCGCGTGATGCCCGTGTAGACCAGTTCGCGCGCCAGCATGGCGCCGCCTTCCTGCGGCAGCACCAGCACAGTATGGCGGAATTCCGAACCCTGCGATTTATGCACCGTCATGGCGAACGCCGTTTCCACATGGCGCAAACGCGTGGCCAGCACGCTGCGCACGTTCTCGCCTTCCAAAAAATATACGCGCAATGACCCTGGCCGCGCCGGGTCGCGCAGGGTCAGGCCGATGTCGCCGTTGAACACGCCCGTGCCGTAGTCGTTGCGCGTGACCATCACGGGACGGCCCACATACCATTCGCTGCGGCGTATCAGCCCTTCCTTTTCCAGCCGCAGCTCGATGGCCGTGTTCAGGCCCGCCACGCCCCACTCGCCTTCGCGCACGGCGCACAGGATGCGGAACGCTTCAAAGGCGTGCAGCACGGCGCGCACCCAGTCGTCATGCTGCGCGTAGCCTTCCTCACCGGCGTTCAGCAGCGCCAGATAGGGCTGATAACCGCCCGGCGCATCCGCACGTCCGCGCAAGGCGAGGCGCAGCACCTCGTCCTGCTGCGCCGGCACGCTCCACGCCAGCTGGCCGCCGCTGTCGCCAGCGAAGCAGGCCTTGGCCAGATCGGGCCTGCCGCCGTTCACGGCTAGCGCCAGTTCGCCAATCGGGCCGCTGAAACGGTGGCTGTGGCGCAGCATTACCGTCTGCTGCGCCAGCGCGCCCGCCACTCCCGCGAAGGCGGGCGGAATGGCGACGCCGCTGGCCGCCTGCGCATACGCGATGGTGGCAGGCGTGTAAGCGCCCGCCTGGGCGTCGTGGCACAAGTCGCCCAGCACGGCGCCCGCTTCCACCGACGCCAATTGGTCCTTGTCGCCCAGCAGGATCAAGATGGCCGTCGGTGGCAAGGCGTCGAGCACCGAGGCCATCATCTCCAGGTGCACCATCGACGCTTCATCGACGATCAGCACATCGACGTCGAGCGGATTGCCCGCGTGGTGGGCAAAGGCGCGCGTATCGGGCCGCGCGCCCAGCAAGCTATGCAGGGTGCGCGCCGCGCCCATGCGCCGCGCCAGTTCCAGCAGGGGCAGCGCCTCGCCCGCCTTCGCCGCCAGCCCTTCGAGCGCCTTGTCGATCGACTGTTTCAGCCGCGCTGCCGCCTTGCCCGTCGGTGCGGCCAGCGCGATGCGCAACTGCTCCGGCTGCGGCGAGACGGCAAACAGCAAGGTCAACAGGCTCGCCACCGTGTAGGTTTTTCCTGTCCCCGGCCCGCCCGTGATGATGGCCACCTTGCTGCGCAGGGCGATGGCACACGCCACCTTTTGCCAGTCCGGGCCACCATCCTTGGTCGGCTGGTCGAACAGGATGTCCAGCCATTGCCGCACCTGCGCCAGCGGAGGGCTGCTCAAATCCTGGGCACGGACGGCGATTTTCTCGCCCACCAGGCTTTCGTCGCGCCAGTAGCGGCGCAGGTACAGGCGCTCGCCATCGAGCACCAGCGGCTGGCACACATCGG
>NZ_LT607659.1:217573-218650 GCF_900095265.1 Janthinobacterium sp. UMAB-56
CAGCGCGCGCCAGCCAGCGACGCTGTCCGGCAGGGCACCGGAGACGGCCAGCACGCCATGCCACAGCTCCTCGCTCCAGCCCAGCAGTTGCGACGCTTCGCTGGCCAGATCAAACAGCATCAAACAGCTGTGCCCCCGCCCTTCCAGTTCGGCAAGCACCACGCAGGCCACGGCCACGGCGCGCGCATTCGGCGCATTGTCGTCCAGGCTGGCGATGAAGCGCGCAAAGGCGGCGCTCAGGCGGCGCAGATGGCCCGCCTCGGCGACGCCGTCGACATGCGTCAACAAGGCGCCCAGGGCCGCTTCATCGTGTTCCTCATGCTTCATGCTATTTCCACTTCTTCAGATAACAATTGATCGAGGCCGTCCAGCAGTTCCAGTTGCGGCGCCAGCCAGTAGCAGCCATGGGTATCCGCATTCGCGATGCCGCGCAAGAACAGGAAGATGGCGCCGCCCAGGTGCTCGGCCGGGTCGTAGGCATCACCGAGCCGGCTTTTCAGCAGCCGGTGCAGCGCCAGCATGTAGATGGCGCCCTGGATATCGTAGCGGTGCTGCGCCATGCCCGACGCCAGCGCTTGCGTGTGGTAGGCGGCGTCGTTGGCGCCCAGCGCGTTCGACTTGTAATCGAGCACCCAGTAGCGCCCATCGCGTTCGATGACCAGGTCGGCAAAGCCTTTCAACATGCCGTGCAGCTGGCGTCGCGGCAGCACGGGGCGCGGCGCGCCATCGAGCAGCAAGCGCGTGCACAGCTGATCGAGCGCGCCGGTGGACAAATGCTCGCTGGGGAACCAGAATTCCATCTCGGATAGTGTGCTGTCCAACTGCGACAGCGACGCGTCGAGCAGCGGCAGCGGCGTACTGGCAATTTCCCGGAGCCAGGCGATGGCATCTTCCTGGCGGTGGCCCCAGCCCGCCCGCTCGCAGCGCGCGGCCAGGCGCGTGTCGAAATGTTCGTCGTGGACGCAAGCAAAACCTTCGCCGCCCATCCATTCCAGCTGCTCATGCAGGAAATTGCCGGGTACGGAACCGCGCGGGAAGCGGTGCCATGGTGCGTCGCCCGCCTGCAGCGGCGACGCG
>NZ_LT607659.1:218705-233726 GCF_900095265.1 Janthinobacterium sp. UMAB-56
AGGTCTCTTCCAATGCACGCTGGGGCACGTGCGCAGCCGACACGGCGCCGATCTGGCGTGTGAGCGAGGTAAAGCTGCCCACCGACCAGTCGCGCTCGAATTCGCCCGAGAACACGGGCGCAGGCCGCAACTCGGGGCGGCGCTCGACGCGGTCCAGCACCGTGCAGGCATCGGGCTGCGCCAGCGAAGTGACATAGATGGCGTCGCAATCGCCCACTACCTGCTGCCAGCGCAGCAGCAACTGGCCGGATGGCAGCTTGTCGCCACCCGTCAGCAGGTAGCCGAGCGCCGATTCGTGCAAGGTATTTTCGCCCGCCTTGCGCGCCGCCTGGGCGGCCACGCCCAGCCACAGGAAATGGCGCGCGCGCGTCAGGGCCACGTACAGCAGGCGCAAGTCTTCCTCGATGCGCGCCTCTTCGACCGCTGCCATCGCCTCGTCGGACAGCGACAGGTCGAGGCGGCGCTCGCCGTCTTCGCCCGCGTAGTCGAAGAAGCTGCGGTTGCGCTTATCCACCTTGCGCGCCGTGACGGCGAACGGCAAATAGACCAGCGGGTATTCGAGGCCCTTGGATTTGTGCACGGTGATGACCTTGACCAGTTCCGCATCGCTTTCCAGGCGCAGCACACGCTCGTCGCCGCCCTCGCCTTCGCCGGCGATCTGCTCGGCCAGCCAGCGTATCAGCGCCTGTTCGCCATCGAGCTCGCGGCTGGCCGCTTGCAGCAGTTCGGCCAGGTGCAGCAGATTCGTCAAGCGCCGCTCGCCGCCCGTTTGCTGCAGCAGCATGGCGGGCAGCTTCAGTTCGTGGATGAAGCGGCGCAGCATGGCCAGCACGCCCTGTCGCTGCCAGATCAGGTGCAAGGCTTTGAGTTGCTCGACCCGGCGCTCCCATTCCAGTTCGTCGCTCGACAGGCGCGCCAGCTCGCCCAGCGACAGGCCGATGGTGCGCGTGGCAAAGGCGGCGCGCGCGAGACCTCCGTCAAGCGGGTTGGCCAGCGCCGCCAGCCAGCGCAGCACGTCTTGCGCCTCCTCGCTGTCGACGACGGAATCCTTGTCGGACAGGTAGACGCTGGCGACCCGGCGGCGCGCCAGCGCGCGGCGGATGGCCGCCGCTTCCTTGCGGTCGCGCACGAGCACGGCGACATCGGCCGGCTGCAGTCGCACAAATCCCTCAGGGCCAGCGAAACCGGCTTGGCGATCGCCCAGCATGGCGACGATATGTTCGGCGCAATGCTGCGCGAAATACTCGCGGTAGCTGTCGCCGCGCAGTCCTTCATCGCTGGCGCAGGCGGCCAGCAGGGCCGGCAACGGGCCGCCGGCGTTCACCAGGTGCTCGGCGCGGCCCTTGGCATCGACGGCTTCGAACGGCAGCGGATTGTCGCCATTTTTACGATAGCGGAAGGCACCAAACGGCACTTCGGCGCGCTCGGCATGCAGGAACAGCTGGTTGACGGCCGCCACCAGGGGCGCCGTCGAACGATAGTTGGTGCCCAGCTGGTAGTGGCGGCCGGCGGTGGCGCGCCGCGCCGCCAGGTAGCTCTGGATATCGGCGCCGCGAAAGCCGTAAATCGATTGCTTCGGGTCGCCGATCAGGAACAGGCCCAGCGCCGCGTCGTTGTCGCCGATGCGGTACAGCAGATTGAATATCCGGTACTGAGCAGGCGCCGTATCCTGGAATTCATCGACCATGGCCAGCGGATACTGGTCGATGATGCGCTGGCGCAGGGCCGCGCCATTCTCGCCGGCCAGCGCGTCGTGCAGGCGCTGCAGCATGTCGGCAAAGCCGAACTGGCGCGACTGGCGCTTCAATTGATCCATGCGCCGGGCGATGGCCGCCGCCGCATGCAGGTGCAGCTTGTGCGCCAGCGGCGTCAATGCCGCCAGGGCCATCCCCAATGCCTCGGTATGCTCGAAGCACTCGGGCACCCGGGCCGTGAAACTCTTGGCAAACGCATCCTCGATGCCGAACGGCGTCAAACGTTCCCAGGCCTTGGCCGTGATGGCCGGCTGCAGCAACAGCGGATCTTGCGCCCAGCGACGCAAGCCGTCGAACCACTTTGCCAGGTTCTCCGGCTTCATCTTGACGCCGTTGAAACACTTGGGATTGGCGGCGCGCTGCTCGTTGATCCAGGCCGCCATGCCGTCCACGCGCTCGACCCAGCCCGCCTTCAGGGTGGCCAGCTGCGCCGCCAGCGCCCGCTGTTCGCGCGCGATCAGCGTCGACAACGGTTCCTCGCCCGCCATGCCCATGATGTCGGCGCGGCGCGCCAGCTCGCGCGCACCTTTCTTCAACGCTTCGACGTCGGGCCAGCAGGCCAGCAGTACATCAAGCGCCTGTGGCGGCAAGGGATAGACTTGCTGGCGCCAGTAGTCGTGCGCCGCATCCTCGAACAGGGCTTGCTCGTCGCTGACCAGTTCTTCGTCAAACAGGCTGCCGCTGTCGAACGCGTGCTCGCGCAGCATGCGCTGGCACCAGGCGTCGATGGTGAAGATGGCTGCTTCATCCATCGTCTCGGCGGCCAGCATCAGGCGGTGCGCGGCCTTTTGCCGCTCGCTCTCGTCAGGGTAGGATTCCAGCAAGGCGTCCAGAAACGGATCGCTGCCGCCGGATTCAATGCGCAACTCATTGCGAAAATAAGCAGCTGCCTCGATCAGGCGCTCGCGCACGCGGTTCGACAATTCGCGCGTGGCGGCGCGGGTAAACGTCATCACCAGGATGTCGGCCGGCAGCAGCGGGCGCGTGAAGCGGCTGGCGTCGTCGCCGTGGCCCAGCACGAGCCGCACGTACAGCGCGGCGATCGTCCAGGTCTTGCCCGTGCCAGCCGACGCTTCGATCAGGCGCGAGCCGTGCAGCGGGAATGCCAGGGGGTTGAGCAGATGGCTCGTCATTGTTCTTCTCCGGCGCCGTCATCGGGCGCGCTGATCGGGTCTATCGTAATATGTTGCTGCAGCCAGTCGGCCAGCGGGCCATACAGCTCGCGCGTGCAGTCTTCCCATGCTTCCTCGGCGGCCAGCGCGGAAAATTCGGGCCACAGGCGCGCCAGGCACAGTTCATCGCGCTCGCCCGACATGTCAAAGCCGCCGTCATACACGGCGCGCGGGTCGCCGCCCTGCACCAGCGCCAGTCCCGTCTTGCACGCCGTGGGCAGCGGATGGTTCATGCCTTCGCGCCACAGCGCCAGCAAAGTGGCCAGCGCCGCGCGCGACGTGGCAGGATCGAGCGGCGCCATGCTGACGATGGCGTCGCGCGCCACCAGGTAACCGGTGACGGGGAAGCCGAGGGCGGCGGCGGCCAGCTGGCGCAGCCACATCAGCATCAACTTGTCGCCACGCGCCAGGCCAGCCTTGTCCGTCACCTTCGAGGAAATCTGCATCAGCCAGGCCGTGTCGCGCCCGTTGCTGCACAATTTGTCGAGCCAGTCGTCGATCTGCAGCTCGCCAAACGGCAAATTGATGGCGCGCTTGTCGGCCGCCAGCGGGAACGAGGCGCGCAAGGAAAGCCACGCGCTGCGCACGGGCACCAGCGCCTCGACCAATTGCGCCTGTACCTGCTGGCCGATCAAGCCGATGGGCAGCACGCCTACACGCGCCAGCCTCGCTGCGCGCGCCTCCAGGCTGGCGCGCACGTCACCCGCCGCTTCGACGGCGCCGCCATCGTCCAGCATGGTGTCTTCCAGCAGATAGCGCTCTAGCGCATTCAGGCCGAACGGTTCTTCATCCTCGCCCAGCATGGCCGCGTCGGCGAAATACACGCTCAAGCGGCGGCGGAAAAAGTACTTGACGGGCTGGCGCAAAAAGCTGGCCAGCTCGCCCAGTTTCAAGCGTGTGCCGGGATCGAGCTCGTAAGGGCCCAGCGGCAGCACGGCGGCCTGTTCCTGCGCATCGGCCACATCGGCCTCGGCATGCGCCACGCGCCATTCGCGCGCGTAGGTCAGCAAGCCATCGGCCTCGAAATAGCGGCGGCTGAACGGCTGCAGCGCATGTTCGGTGGTGAGCGACGCCAGGTGCCGGTCCAGCGACCAGCCGGCGGCCAGGTAGTCGCGCAACTGCGACACCAGCACGGATGGCGGCTGCTCGGAATTGTCGCGCACATTGCGTCCCACCCAGCTCACGTACAATTTGTCGCGCGCGGCCAGCAAGGCTTCGAGCATCAGGTAGCGGTCATCGTCGCGGCGCGAACGGTCGCCAGGACGCGCCATGCCGGGCAGCGCCAGCAAGTCGAAATCGGCCTTCTGCGCGCGGCGCGGGAAGTCGCCATCGTTCATGCCCAGCAGGCACACGACGCGAAACGGCACGGCGCGCATCGGCATCAAGGTGCAGAAGGTGACGCCGCCGGAGACGAATTGATGGTTCAGGGTCGGCTCGTCCAGCGCGCCCAGCCACGCCACGCGCAGCACGGATAGCGGCACCTGCTCGACAAAGCCGGCATGCTCGCAGGTTTCCAGCCAGCCCTGCAAGGCGCCTTCCAGCTGCGCCAGGGTCAAACGGTCGCCCTCGTCGTCGGCATCGAAAAAAGCGGCCAGCAGCGCACGCGCCTGCACGCCCCATTCGGCTGGCGCGCGCGCGCCGGCCAGCACGCTGCGCCAGTGCAGCAGCGCCTCGACCAGCTGCGCCAGCGAGCCCGCCAACGCCGCATCGAGGCCGCCCACTTCCGCGTACGGTTCGATGCCGCCAAAGCTGGCGCCACTGCCGCTGGCATAGCCGAGCAGCATGCGCCGCACGCCGAAGATCCATGCATTCTGTTCCCCGGCCGCGCCCAGCCCCAGGCCGGCGCGGTGCGCCTGGTCCAGGCCCCAGCGCACGCCCGCCCCTTCGATCCAGGCGCCCAGAGTGGCCAGGTCGTCCGGCTGCAGGCCAAAGCGGGTGGCCAGCGCCGGCACGTCGAGCAGGTCGCGCACTTCACTCTGGCGGCAGCGCTGCTGCGGCAGTTGCAGCAGCCACTCGAGCGCGACGAGCAGCGGGTTGACGCTGCGGTCCTTCACGTCGCCGATCTCGAAGGGAATGAACCGTTCGTCGTTGCGCCGATACTGGCCGAAGACGGCGTGGATGGCGGCCGTGAAGGTGTCGATATCGGGCACCATCACCACCACGTCGCGCGGACGCAAGCCCGTTACGGCACTGTGCGCGAACATGGCCAGCAACTGGTCGTGCAGCACTTCCACTTCGCGCTGCACGCTGTGCGCCACGTGAAATTCGATCGAACGGTCGCCGGCCTCGGGCGGCAGCTGCTCATGCTCGGCCAGCGGGCGCAGTTCGCGGATGGCCACCTGCACCTGCTGCAGCAGGGTCTCGCCCGTTTCCTCGCCAAACAGGTCGATGCGCAGGCTGTCGTCGCGCCCTTCGGCTTGCGCATGTTCGTCGAATTCGTCGAGCATGCGGATGAAATCGCGCCCTTGCCTGCCCCAGCTGGCCAGCAGCGGATGGCTGTGCGCATGCAGTTCTTCGAGCGCAATTTGCGCCAGGTCCTGGCCATTGCGCTGCTTCTGGCGCTTGTTCTGCGCACGCAGCAAGTCGCGCCCGTCGATAATATCGCCCCAGTAAAACTGGCAGGGGTTGGGCACGGCCAGCACCACCTGCGTGTGGCGCGCCAGCGCGGCCAGCGCCTGCAAGGTTTGATACGGCAAGGCCGATACGCCGAACAGCACCACTCTGCGCGGCAG
Organism: Janthinobacterium sp. UMAB-56; assembly: GCF_900095265.1. Classification (GTDB taxonomy): domain Bacteria; phylum Pseudomonadota; class Gammaproteobacteria; order Burkholderiales; family Burkholderiaceae_D; genus Janthinobacterium. Next base: position 224,364 of record NZ_LT607659.1, read on the forward strand.
CTTGCCGGCAGGCTGCTCGCCGGCGGCGATCGCCGCCAGGAAGGCGTCGTGGATGTCGGCACGGCCCGTGTCGCGCTCGAAAGCGTCAACGTCGCCAGCCACGGCACGCCACAGCTGCGCCTGCCAGCGCTGGTCTTCCTTCAAGGCGATGGCTACGCCGCGCGCCGTGCGCAACTGGTCGCGCCCCGCGGCCCAATCGGCCAGCCAGTCGGCGCGGTAGACCTGGTACTGGTCGAACAAGTCGGCCAGGCGCTCGGCCAGCTGCAGCCGGCGTTCGCTATCGCCATCGGCAAGGAAGTAGCGCAGCGGCGCGAAGACCGGCTCGGCCAGCAACGAGGGTAAAAGACGCATCAAACGCCAGGTCAGCGGCGACTTGTCGAACGGCGATACGCGCGGGACGCGCTCGCGCCCCAGCATGCCACGGTAGCTTTCCCACAGCAGGCGCGCCGGCAGCGCGATGCGCGTGGCGGCGCACACCCCCATTTCCTCGGCCAGGGCGATCTTCAGCCATTCGGCCACGCCGTTCGACTGCACCAGGAAGATATCCGTTTCCAGGGGCGCCAGCGGATGCTGGCGCAGCCACTGGAAGACGGCGGCGCGCAGCTGTTCCAGCTGGTTGCCATGCAGGATGAGAAGGCCGGGCGTGACGGGAGTATGCATGCTGATCCGATGGTTTGCCGCGTCTCCGGCCGGGTGGCCGGAGACGTCAAACGCCTATTATCGCCGCTGCCTGCGTCAGGGGGCGTCGCTGGCGGCAAATTCCAGTGAAATTTGTTCTGCCACCTGTGCCAGCGCCGGCTCCAGCGCCGTCAGCAGGGCGCGCGCCTGCTGCAGATCGCCGCCAAGGCGCAAGCCTTCGATCGACGTGCACAGGCTGGCGAAGGCATGGGCGCCCACGGCCAGCGCCGACGATTTGCTGCGGTGTCCCAGGTCGGCCAGGCGCCCCAGGTCTTGCAGCGCCATGGCCTGCTCCATTTCGGCGATGCCGTCGCGTGCCGTGTCGAGAAATAGCTGGGTGTACTTGCGCATCTTCACGGCGTCATTGCCGAACGTGAGCGCCAGGGTGGCCAGGTCGAGGATGGCCGTGTCGCGCAATTCCAGCGCGGCGGCCGATGGCGGCGCTTTCGGCACTGCCGCCATCCTGTCACGGCCGATGCTGCCGATACCGCCGCGCAGGCGGAACCATTTCGCCAGCAGGTGAAACAGCAGATTCGGGGCGATCGGCTTGGTCACGAATTCATCCATGCCCGCCGCCAGGCAACGGGCGCGGTCTTCGCTGCCCGCATTGGCCGTCATGGCGATCACCAGCAGGCCGCTAAGCGCGGGGTCGGCGCGGATACGACGGGTCGCCTCGAAGCCGTCCATCTCCGGCATCTGCACATCCATCAGCACGCAGTCGTAGCGCTGGCGACCCAGCAATTCCAGCGCTTCGCGGCCATTGCTGGCGACGCAAACGGTGGCGCCCGCGTCTTCCAGCAATTCGCAGCCCACCTGCTGGCTGAAGATGTTATCTTCCACCAGCAGGATGGAGGCGCCGCGGATCACGCCCAATACTTCCGGCTCCACTTCGGCGATACGCTCGTCACCGCCCTGCGCGCTTCTCTCCAGGCGCGCCGTGAACCAGAAGGTGCTGCCCAGTCCCGGCTGGCTGTACACGCCCACCTTGCCGCCCATGAGTTCCACCAGTTGCTTGCTGATCACCAGCCCCAGTCCGCTGCCACCATACTTGCGCGTGGTCGACGGGTCGGCCTGGTGGAAGGAGCGGAACAGCTGCGCCACCTCTTCTTGCTTCATGCCGATGCCACGGTCCTGCACCTCGAAGCGCAGCATGCCATGGCTGCCGCGCTCCTCCGACTGGCGCACGCGCACGAAAATGCTGCCATTGTCGGAAAACTTGATGGCGTTGCTGGTCAGGTTCAGCAAGACCTGTTCCAGGCGCAGCGGGTCGCCGCGCCAGCGCTGCGACAGCTCAGGCGCGATATCGAACTGCAGCGCCAGCGCCTTGACGGCGGCCGCATCGCCGAGCTGGCTGGCTACGTTCGCCAGCAGGGTGTCGAGACGGAAGTCCAGTACTTCCAGTTCCAGCTTGCCCGCCTCGATCTTGGAAAAATCAAGGATATCGTTGATCAGGCCCAGCAAATGCTGGCCCGAATGGAAGATTTTCTGCAGATAATCGCGCTGGCGCGCGTCGGCCACCGATTTCAGCGCCAGGTGCGCCATGCCGATGATGCTGTTCATCGGCGTGCGGATTTCATGGCTCATGTTCGACAGGAAGTCGCTCTTGGCCTGGCTGGCCGCATCGGCCTGCTCCTTCAGGCGGTGCAGTTCCGTCACATCGGTGGACAGGCCGATGAGTCCCGTGACGGGACCGGGCAAGCCCAGCGGCACCTTCACGCTCCACAAGTGATGCACCTGGCCCTGCGCATCGACGAAGCGCTCTTCGCCGACGAACTTGGCGCCGCTGTCGAAGACCTGGCGTTCGGTCAGCCGCGCAGCAGCGGCCGCATCGCCGAGCATCAGTTCGCCATCCTGGCGGCCGATCAACTGCTGCGCCGAACGGCCCAGTATCTTCGCCGTGCGCGCGTTCACGTAGCGGTAGCGCAGGTCGGCATCCTTCATGTAGACATAGGCATCGACGCTATCGAGCACCGTATCGAGCAAGATGCGCTGCGCCACCGCATTGCGGCGCGAACGGTACAGGGTAAAGATATAGCCATAAATAAGCAGGGTGCCGGCCACGCCGACGGCCAGCGCCAGCCATGGAAAATAACGGTCGAAGCCGCTGTACAACTCCACCTTGCGCACGCGGAAATGGGCTTTCCACAGGCCGCCCTGGTAAGCCACAGGCAGCACCAGGTCAAAATATGCGGTATCGCTGCCCGGTTGCGGCGGCGCTGCCGCCAGGTCGCCATTATCGTTGAACAGCAGGCGGTCCTGCGGCGTGATGCGCCACACGCCGTTGGCAGGCAGCGGCTCGGCGGCGTTGTACAGGGTCAGGTGCAGCGGTTCCAGGGCGCTGTGTTCGAGTGCGCTGCGCACCAGCTGCGCCACGCCGAAACCGATACCCACGGACCCCTGGTAGGCGGCGCGACGCTCTGCCTCGCCACCTTGCGGCATGCCATTGCGGTACACGGGCAGGCGCATGCCCAGGCCCACATGAGCGGGCGGTCCCTTGATCATGATCACCTGGCCCGACGCGCCCACCTCGCCGCTATCGCGCGCCTGCTCCAGGGCCTGCGCCACCAGCGGGTTGGCGCCGATATCGACGCCCATGCGTTCGCCCAGCAGGAAGTCGGGCTCCAGGTAAGTCAATACCGTGTAGGCCGGCCGTTCGCCGGGCGGACGGATGGTGAAATCGGGGTAACCACGCGGCGCCAGGCTGGTATCTTTACGCACGGCCTCGATGAAGGCGGCGCGTTGCGCCGACGGGACGGCCACCGCATAGTTGACCGATTCGATGGCAGGGAACTGGCGCGCGATATCGAGGCCGGCCACATAATCGTGGAACTGGCGGCGCGTCAGATGCTCGCTGGTGCGGAACAGGGCTTCGAGTCCGCGCAGCAGGTCGGAATAGCTTTTCACCCGCGTTGCCAGGTTATGTTGGGCGCTCTGGGTGAGATTGTCGAAACGCTGTTCGGCATCGTCATTGACCGTGCGCGCCGCGCCCGCGTACAGGGCACCGCCCACCGCCAAGGCCAGCAGCAAGCCACCCGCCCATATCCTGATGCCTGATCCCGCCCCGCCCTTGCTCAAAGTGTGCATTGTCGATCGCTTATTCCGGTTTCCTCGAATGTGCGGCGCAGGCCGCCCAGCAAGTACGAGGATACTATCAAAGCCCGTGCCCGACGCGCTTGTGGAAGAAAAAAAGCGCGCAGGCTGCTTGCCCTGGAAAACACCGCGCGCTTAGGTCGCCTGCAGGGCCACTGCCAGGAAGTCGCAAAAGGCGCGCACCTTTTCCTGCACATGGCGTCCATCGGGCGTCAAAGCATAGACGCCGCGCCTGGCCATGCCGTGCGACGGCAGCACGCGCACCAGGGCGCCGCTGTCGAGCAGGGGCGCGGCGACGAACGACGGCAGCGCGCCCACGCCGATGCCCGCCACCAGCATATCGGCCAGCAGCAGGCTGCTGTCGGCGGAAAAGCGCACTGGCAGGACTATGCTGCTCGCCCCTTCCGGGCCGGCCAGTTGCCAGACGCCGGGACTGTCGGCCAGGCGGTAGGCCAGGCAATCGTGACCGTGCAAATCCTGCGCCTGGCGGGGCATGCCGCGCCGCGCCAGATAGGCGGGCGCCGCGCAAATCATTTGCTCGACCTCGCCCAGGCGGCGCGCCACCAGGGTCGAATCGGCCAGCGCAGCGCGGATGCGCAGCGACACGTCATAGCCTTCGCCCACCACATCGCGCAGACGGTCGTCCAGGGTCATTTCGATTTTGACTTCCGGATAGCGGGCCATGAACTCTGGCAGCAGCGGCGACAGCACCTTCAAGCCAAACGATAGCGGCGCATTCACGCGCAGCCGTCCCGCCACCTTGCCGGCGCAGCCGCGCGTGGCCAGTTCCAGCGCGTCGATTTCATCGAGCAGGCGGCAGCATTCAAGATAATAGGCACGCCCGCCATCCGACAAGCTCATGCGCCGTGTCGTGCGCAGCAGCAGCACCGTGCCCAGGCGCGCCTCCAGTTGCCGCACCTGCTTGCTGATGGCCGCCGCCGACTGGTTCAGGTCCAGCGCCGCCTTGCTGAAGCTGTCGCGCTCGACCACCTTGCGAAACACGCGCATATGCGCCAGAACATCCATGATTCTTTCCGCTCAGTTGAATATCTTATTATTTTATCGCCGATTATAATTTGATTGGAAAACAATATGATAGTGACTTCTACATGCATGTCACGCAAGGAATATCTTATGTTCAAACCATCTGCCACCCTGACCACCCTGCTGCTGGCTTTGCTGGCCGGAACGACACAGGCCGCAGCACCCGCCCCTGCCGCCGCAATGCCGGAAGTGGGCCTCAGTCCCTGGGGCCCGAAAGACGAAATCGGCCGCCTGAACCTGATGACGCCAGCCTCGCGCGCCGCCATCCTTGCGCGCATCGACGGCGGCAAGAGCTACGACCTGGCCGTCGATTTCTATGTCGGCATGCCCAGCTGGCAGGCGGCAGGCGATCCGCCCTACCAAATGTGGATGACGCACACGCCGAAGGGCAATGTGGTGGCCGACTCGATGCACGTGGGCGAGGTCATGAACCGCCACGTCAGCTACACGGGCTCGGCGGTCTCCATGTATGCCCACATGGGCACGCATATCGACGCGCTCAACCACTTCGGCTTGAATGGCAAGATCTGGAATGGCTTTACGGAAGAGCAACACCTCGGCGACCGGGGCTGGACCGTGACGGGCGCGGAAAAGCTGCCGCCCATCGTCGCGCGCGGCGTGCTGATCGACGTGGCCGTGGCCAAGGGACTGTCACAGCTGCCCGACAATTACCGCGTGACGCGGCAAGACTTGCGCGACGCGCTGGCAAAGCAAGGCGTCACGCTGGCGCCGGGCGACGTGGTGCTGATACGCACGGGCCGCATGCAGCACTATGCGCAAGCGCAAGCTTACATGGCGAATCCGCCCGGCCTGTCGCTCGATGCGGCAGCATTCCTCGTGGAAGATGGCGGTGCCATGGTGGTGGGCGCAGACAACCTCAGCTTCGAGGCGTTTCCCTCCGAAGTGGCCGGCAACTACCTGCCCGTGCACACCTATCTGCTGGCGCAGCAGGGCACGCCGATCCTGGAACTGGTCGACCTGGAAGCGCTGTCGCGCGACAAGGTGTACCAATTCGCCTTCATCGGCGCCTCCTTGAAATTGCGCGGCGGCGACGCGGCCCCCATCCGTCCCGTGGCCCTGCCGATACGCTAGCGTCCGACGGCAGCGGCCAGCAAGGCGCCGGCGCCATGGTCATCCCAGGCATCGGCGCAGCGCACCACCTCGCCCACGACGATGATGCTGGGGCTGCCCAGGCCGCTGGTCAGCAAGTCGCCGGGCAAGGCGTGCAAGGTGCTCAGCAACTGGCGCTGCGCCGGCAGGCTGGCCGATTGCACCACGGCCACGGGCGTGCCTGGCGCCATGCCGCCAGCCAGCAAGCCCGCCTGGATGGCCGCCACCCTGGCCACGCCCATGTAGATGACGAGGGTGAGCTGGCTTTGCGCCAAGGCCGCCCAGTTAGGCTCGGAAACGCTATCCTTGCCGTGGCCCGTGACAAAAATGGCGCCCTGGCTCCAGCTACGGTGCGTCAGCGGCACGCCGATGCTGGACGGTGCGGCCAGGCCGCTGCTGATGCCGGGGATCACCTCGACGGCCACGCCGTGGCTGCGCAGGTAGGCGCGCTCTTCGCCGCCGCGTCCGAACAGATACGGATCGCCCCCTTTCAGGCGCACCACGTGCAGGCCGGCGCGCGCTTCGGCCAGCATCAGGCGTTCGATGAAGGCTTGCGGTGTCGAGGCACAGCCGCCCCGCTTGCCGACCTCGACCACGCGCACGCCGGACGCCGCATGCGCGAGGATGGCCGGGTTGACGAGGTCATCGATCAGTACCACGTCGGCCCGTGCGATGGCCTTTACTGCCTTGATCGTCAGCAAATCCGGGTCGCCGGGACCGGCGCCGACCAAGGTCACGCTTCCAAGTTGCGCCATGCTGCAGTCTCCCATCAAATTCAGTCAAAAACAGCGGCCGATGGCAAATGATGCCGCGTAGTCTTCCGGCGCGCTGCCGTCCCACACGATGCCGTCGCACAGGGTCGAACTGCGCATGGGGGTCTTTGGCAGGGGCGTGGCCGTCATTTCCGCCGCCTGGCGGTACAGGTCGAGGCGATTGACGTGCCTTGCTACCGCCAGATAATCGGGTTCGTCGCGCAGCAAGCCCCAGCGCCGGTGCTGGGTCATGAACCACATACCGTCCGACAAGTAGGGGAAATTCACGGCGCCATCGTGATAGAACTTCAAACCGTGCGCTTCATCCCAGGTCTTGCCCAGCCCATCCTGGTAGTGGCCGAGCATGCGCGGCGCCAGCGCTTCCTGCGGCGTATTCAAGTAAGCAGGCTCGGCCAGGGTGGCCGCTACGGCCAGCCGGTTGGCATCGCTGGCATCGATCCAGCGCCCCGCCTCGAGCACGGCGGCGATCAGGGCGCGGCAGCTGTTCGGATGCTGGTGTGCAAACGCGGCGCTGGTGCCCAGCACCTTGCCCGGATGGTCGGGCCAGATGGCGCCACTGGTGGCGGCCGTCACGCCCACACCATCGACGATGGCCTTGTAGCCCCACGGTTCGCCGGCGCAAAAGCCATCCATCTGGCCTGCGCGCAAAGCGGCCACCATCTGCGATGGCGGCACCGTCATCACGCGCGCGTCGCGCAGCGGATCGATGCCGTGCGCGGCCAGCCAGTATTGCAGCAGCATTGCGTGGTTACCGGTCGGGAAAGTATGCGCAAACGCAAATGGCCGCGCCGCAGCGCGCATGTGACGCGCCAGCGTCGGACCATCGTGGGCGCCCTCGCGCGCCAGCGTCGCCGACAGGGTGACGGCCTGGCCGCTGTGATTGAGGTTCATCAGCACGGCCATGTCGTGCTGTTGGCCGCCGATGCCCATCTGCACGCCATACACGAGACCGTACAGCACGTGGGCGGCGTCGAGTTCGCCATTACTCAATTTGTCGCGCACGCCGGCCCACGACATCTCGCGGCTCAGTTCGATCTTGATGCCGTATTTCTCGTCCAGCCCCAGCTTTGAGGCCATCACCAGCGAGGCGCAATCGGTCAGCGGCAGGAAACCGATGCGTATCGTCTGTTTTTCCGGCTGCAGGGATCGCATCACCTGGCTGCCCTCTCTTGCCTCTTTGCCCGCTTGCTCTGTCATACCATTCCTTGCTGATAAGTACTGTTTTTCCGCGCCACCATGGGCAAGGCTCTCCCCGTCCAGCAGCAAGGACCGTGCCTGTGCACGTCCTGCCCAATGTGCCATAAAATGCACCGGAATGGTGCGCTGCACCAGCCTGTATCAGGAAATGGACGCATCATCCCAGCAAGTCCTCCACGTCGAGGATGCGCTGGGCAATGTCCGCCAGCTTCAATTTCTTGTTCATGGCCATGCTGCGCAAGCGTTGGTAAGCCTGGTCTTCCGTCAAGCCATGATGCGTCATCAACAGGCCCTTGGCCCGTTCGATCACCTTGCGTTCAAGTAGTTTGTGCCGCGTGTCGAGCAATTCGGCGCGCAATTTTTCTTCCTGGCGAAAGCGTGCGAGGGCCACGTTCAGCACGGGTTGAATGCGCTCGGCCTGCAAACCGGCCACGATATAGGCGGACACGCCGGCTGCCATGGCCGCATCGATGCTGGCCGTGGCGCCGTCTTCCGTAAACAAAACGATGGGGCGACGCTCGTCGCGCGTGGCGATGACGATGTGCTCAAGCACGTCACGCGCATCCGATTCGGCATCGATGATGATGAGGTCAGGCTGCAGTTGCGCGATGCGCTCAGGAAGGTAGAGGTCGGCTGGCAGGGAGGCGACGATGTCAAAACCTGATTCCAGCAAGCCGATGCGCAAGGCATTACCGCGCTGTATCTGGGCAGCCAGGGCAGCATCCGCATGCACGCCGTGCTCGACCAGGGTGTTGACGACAACGATGCGCAAAGGCTGGGTACGGCTGGACGTCATGGGAGCGATCTGCAATGGCTAAATAATTAACCATTGCAGTAAGCAAGAAGCGAACCAGACAGTTTTACTTCAAGGTCGGCATGGCAAACTCGGCGCCGGCAGCCGTCGAGGCCGGCCAGCGCTGCGTGACGGCCTTCTGCTTCGTGTAGAAACGCACGGATTCCGGGCCATGCGCGTGGTGGTCGCCAAACAGGCTGCGCTTCCAGCCGCCGAAGCTGTGGAAAGCCATCGGCACGGGAATCGGTACGTTCACGCCGACCATCCCCACCTGCACCCGGTGCGTGTATTCGCGCGCCGTGTTGCCATCGCGCGTATAGATCGCCGTGCCATTGCCGTATTCGTGGGCGTTGACCAGGTCCAGCGCCGCCGTGAAATCGGGCACGCGCACGATGCACAGCACCGGGCCGAAGATTTCTTCCTTGTAGATCGTCATTTCCGGCGTGACATGGTCGAACAGGCTGCCGCCGAGGAAAAAGCCGTTTTCATGGCCTGGCAACACGAAACCGCGCCCGTCGGCCACCAGTTTGGCGCCTTCTTTCACGCCTGTGGCGATGTAGCCAGCAATTTTTTCCTTGTGCACTTGCGTCACGACGGGGCCCATCTCGGCCGACAGATCCATGCCTTGCGTAATCTTCAGTGCCGCGATGCGCGGCAACAGTGCCTCGACCAGTTGAT
>NZ_LT607660.1 GCF_900095265.1 Janthinobacterium sp. UMAB-56
ATCGGTCTCAGTTATGGCAGCTTCATGCTGACCCTGCCGTACTTTGTCTTCGGCCGCAAGGCGTACGAGCGCCTGGGACGCATCGCGCTGCTGGCGTCCCTCGTCTGCGGCATGACGGCGCCCGTGGCGCTGCTGGCCGACCTGCACGGGCCGGGCCGCTTCTACCATTTCTATATTTACTTCCAGCCGCAGTCGTGGATGTCGTGGGGCTCGTTCTTCATTCCCCTGTATCTGGGCTGTTTGATGCTGTATGCCTGGCTGGCGCTGCGCGTGGATTTCGCCGCGCGGGGCCAGGGCCAGGACCGTCTGGCCTTCCTGTACCGGCTGGCCGGGCGCGGCGGCGCCGCCTCAATGCGGGCCATCCGCATCGCCGCCGCCTTCACCTTGCTCGCCGCCTTTGTCGTAGGCCTGTACACGGGCATGGAAGTGATGGTGGTGCGTGCCAGACCCCTGTGGTATACGCCCTTCCTGCCGGCGCAATTTGCCGCCACGGCCTTTGTCGGCGCGGTCGGCTTGGCGCTGCTGTTCAACCGTTTCCTGCCGGGCCGCGACAAGGTACTGGAAGTGTCCTTGAACCGTGCGCTGGCCCTGTCGCTGGCACTGGTGCTTGCCCTGGGTGGCGGCTGGCTGTTCGTTAGCCTGTCCGGCGTGAGCGCCAGCCATAGCATGGCCTTTACCCAGGTGGCCGGCATGCCGCAGTGGCAGTTCACCGCCGTCTGGGCCGTGCTGTCGTCCATCGTGCCGATGGCCCTGGCCATCTGGCGTCCCGCCACGAGTGGCCTGGTGAATGGCTTGATCGCACTGCACAGCGCCTGGATGATGCGCTGGACGATTTTTATCGGCGGCCAGACGATCCCGAAGACGGGTGCGGGCCTGTACGACTACCACCTGCCGATGGGTAATGATGGTTTGCTGGGGATCATCGGCACGGCCGGTCTGTGGATCGCGCTGCTGTTGCTGATGCTGGAATTCTTGCCATGGGCCGGACGCGTCGTCGCTGCACGCAGCCGTCCCGCCATGGCCACGCACTGAGGAGTCAATGATGAACGATCACACACACAACAACGCAAACAACGACGTCCCTGAAGATGAAAACGAAAAGCGCCGCAAGCTGCTGCGCTACGGCGCCATCGGCGGCGGCCTGGCCGCCTTTGCCGCCAGCTTTTCCACCACGGCAGGCCGCATGGTCGACCATGCCCTGGGCAAGGACAAGCCTGTGCAGAAACTGCACGGCAATTCCCTGCAGCCCGAGTTTTCCGTCGACACGACGACGGGTGCATTGACGGTCAATCCCGAGCAGCAGGTCAGCTACACCATGTGCATGGGTTGCACCACGTTTTGCGGCGTGCGCGTGCGCCTGGATAAAAAAAGCGGCAAGGTGCTGCGCGTGGCGGGCAATCCCTACAGCCCCATGTCGGCCGACCCGGCGCTGCCGTACCAGACCTCGATACGCGACAGCTTTGTGTCGCTCTCGCGTTTCCAGGAAAAGGGCTTGAAAGGGCGCTCCACCGCTTGCGGCCGCGGCAATGGCGTGCTGGAACAGATGGAGTCGCCGTTCCGCGTGCTGGCGCCCATGAAGCGCGTGGGCCCGCGCGGCGGTGGCCAGTGGGAGCCGATCGCCTTCGATCAGCTGGTCAAGGAAGTGACGGAAGGCGGCGACCTGTTTGGCGAAGGTCACGTGCAGGGCTTGCGCGCCTTGCGCGAGCTGGAAAAACCGATCGATCCGGCGCAGCCGGAACTGGGCCCGCAAGTCAACCAGGTGGGCTTGATGTGCAGCACGGACGATGGCCGCCTGGCGTTCGGCACGCGCTTTTTCAAGCAGTCGTACGGCAGTCTGAACCTGGTCAACCATGGCTCGTATTGCGGCGGCGCCTACCGCAGCGGCTCCGGCGCCATGTTCGGCGACATGAAGAAAATGCCGCATGCGAAAGTGGACCTGGAAAACACCGAGTTCTGCATTTTTGTGGGCACGGCGCCCGGCAATGCGGGCAATCCGTTCAAGCGCCAGGGCACCCTGATCGCGAAAGCCCGTTCGGGCAAGCGCGATTTCAGCTACGTCGTCGTCGATCCCGTGCTGACGAATGCCGACAGCCTGGCCGCAGGAGACCGCAGCCGTTGGGTACCGATCAAGCCGGGCACGGATGGCGCGCTGGCCATGGCGATGATACGCTGGATCATCGAGCACGAACGCTATGACCGTCACTTCCTCGTGCAGCCGAACCTGAAGGTGGCGGAAGCGGCGGGCGAGGCCGCCTGGTGCAATGCCACGCATCTGATCATCAACGAGAAGGGCCATCCGCGCGATGGCCGTTACCTGCGCGCGTCGGACATCGGCGCGGTGGAGCTGGCGGAAGAAGAGCGCTACAAGGATGGCGACGCATTTTGCGTGATCGACGCCGCCACGCAAGCCATCGTGCCGCACAATGCCGCCAAGGGCGAGGGGCGCCTGTTCTTCGACGGTCCGCTGGAAGTGGCCGGCGCGCCGCTGCACCTGAAGACGGCCATGACGATGCTGAGTGAGGAGGCGCAGCGCCACAGCATGGATGAATACGCGGCTGCCTGCGGCATCACGCGCGACATCATCGAAGGCCTGGCGCAGGAACTCACCAGCCACGGCAAGCGCGCCGCCGTCAATGCGCACGGCGGCATGATGTCGGGCGCCGGTTTCTATAACGCGTATGCGCTGGTTATGCTCAACACCCTGATCGGCAATTTGAACCGCAAGGGCGGCACCCTGATCAACGGTGGCAGCTTCAAGGATGCAGGACCCGGTCCGCGCTATAACCTCGAGAGTTTCGACGGCGAGATCAAGGCTGCCGGCATGCCGATCGGGCGCAATGTACCCTATGAAAAAACTTCGGAATTCAAGCTGAAGAAGGCGGCGGGCAAGGCGTATCCGGCCAGGGCGCCGTGGTACCCGAACGCGCCCGCGCTGGCGACCGAGTGGCTCACCAGCGCCATGAATGGTTACCCCTATACCTTGAAGGCGCTGATCCTGTGGAGCTGCAATCCCGTGTATGGCATCACGGGTCTGCGCGCGCAGATCGGCAAGGAGCTGGCCGATCCGAAGAAGATTCCCCTGATCGTCGCCATCGACCCCTTCATCAATGAAAGCTCGGCGTTTGCCGACTACCTGCTGCCCGATACCTTGCTGTATGAAAGCTGGGGCTGGGCCGGCGCCTGGGGCGGCATGCCCGTCAAAATGAGCACGGCGCGCTGGCCCGTGGTCGAGCCGCGCGTGCAAAAGACGCCGGACGGCCAGAGCATCTGCATGGAATCGTTCTTCATCGCGCTGGCCAAAGCGATGTCCTTGCCCGGCTTCGGCCCGGAAGCCTTGCAGGACATGGATGGCCAGCGCTTCCCCCTGCTGCGCGCGGAAGACTGGTATCTGCGCGGCGGCGCCAACATCGCCTGGCAAGGCAAGACGGCCGTGCCTGAAGCCAGCGACGACGATATCGCTTTGTCCGGCGTGGCACGCATCCGCCCCGAACTGGAGCGCACCCTGAAGCCGGAAGAGTGGCGCAAGGTGGCCTTCATGCTGGCGCGGGGAGGACGCTACCAGAGCTACGGCGAAATGTTCGGCCTGCGCCTGCCGCCGCCGGTAAATGCCAAGGCGCCCGCAGCTCCTGTCCCGGTGGTCGACGAGACGCCGTATCCGCAGGACTGGTCCACGCACCGCTATCTGAAACCGATGATGCTGTACAACGAGGGCCTGGGCGTGAGCAAGAACAGCTTGAGCGGCAAGCGTTTTCCCGGCACGCCTGCCTGGAGAGTGGCGGCGTTTGCCGATGGCACGCCCGTGCGCAAAACCTACCCGGCCAGCGAATGGCCATTCGAGTTGATCAGTTTTAAATCGGCGCTGCAGAACTCCTACAGCATCGGCGCGCGGCGCTTGCGCGGCATCCATCCGGACAATCCCGTCGCCGTGCATCCCGACGATGCGGCGCGCTTGAAACTGGACAATGGCGATGAAATTTATCTGGAAACGCCGGGTGGCAGGGCCAGGGCCACGGTGATGCTGCGCCATGGCGTGCAGCGCGGCGTGATCGCCGTCGAACATGGCTTCGGCCACAAGGAGCATGGCGCGCGTGCCCACCGCATCGGCAAGTCGCGCCAGCCCGATGAACCTGCCATCGGTGCCGGCATCAACCTGAATGACCTGGGGTTGACGGACCCTAGTCGCGGCGACAAGAACGTGTTTGTCGATCCCGTCTCGGGCACGTCGGTGCGGCAGGGACTGCCGGCGCGTATCGTGCGGGCTTAAATCTCGCCGCTGGCCATCAGCAGCCGGGCTATCTCGGCTGCTGAATGCAGTCCCAGTTTTTCCATCGTGTTATGGCGGTGCACCTGTACCGTCTTGTCGCTGATACCCAGCTCGCGGGCGATGACTTTCGAGGCTTTGCCCTCGGCCATCAGCAACGCCACTTCGCGCTCGCGCGCGGTGAGCCTGGCCAGCGCCGATTGCGCCGTATTCGCGCTGGCGGCGCTGCGGCTTTCTTCCACGCTGCGGGCCACGGCGCGCGAGACGGCGTCCAGCAATACCTGGTCCTTGCACGGCTTTTCCAGGAAATCGCAGGCACCAGCCTTCATCGTCTGCACGGCCATGGCCAGGTCGCCGTGGCCGCTGAGGAAAATCACGGGCAGTGCTATGGCGTGGCGCGACAGCTCCTGTTGCAATTCGAGTCCGCTCATCATTGGCATGCGCACGTCGAGCAGTAAACAGCCGGGTGCATGGCCCGCATAGCGCTGCAGGAAATCGCGCGCCGACTCGAACGTCTCCACTTGCCAGCCGGCCGAATCGAACAGATAGGCCAGCGAGCGGCGCATGGCAGCGTCGTCGTCGACGACAAAGATAATCGCATCGCTTTCATTCATGGTGTTTCCCTGTTGGCTTGCATGCCCGTATCTTCGGGCAGGCGGAACCACACCGTCAAGCCGGGCGCATCGGCGTTGGCGTGCGCCGACAGGCTGCCGCCGAACGATTCGATGATGCTTTTGCTGAGCGACATGCCCAGGCCCAGGCCTTCGGCCTTGGTGGTAAAGAAGGGTTCGAACAGGCGTGCCATCTGTGCCGCCTCCAGGCCGCATCCCGCATCGCGCACGGCTACCGTGCAGGCCCCGTTTTCACTGTGCAGCATCACGCCGATGGCATGCTGCGGATTGTCGTTTTCCACCTGCGCATCGAGCGCATTCTTGAGCAGATTGAGCAGCACCTGCTGCACTTGCTGCGGGTCGGCCAGCACCTGCGCGTCAGGGCTGGCGCTGTCGTGGCGCCAATCGATCCTCGCTTGCGGATGGGCCGCGCGGAACAGCGATATCGCTTGCTCCACGGCGTCGGCCAGGGCAAAGGCCGTGCTGTGGGCGGGACGCTTTTGCGCCATCGCGCGGATGTGACGGATGATGGCGCCCGCGCGTTCGCTTTGCGTGGCGATTTCCTGCGCGCCGTCGAGCAGGGGGGCCGCGTCGAGCCGGCCTGCCGTAATGCGGCGCGCCATGCCGCGCGCGAAATTGCCGATGGCCGCCAGCGGCTGGTTCAATTCGTGTGCGATGGCGCTGGCCATCTCGCCCAGGATGGCCAGGCGCGCCGTGTGATCGAGCGTGGCCTGGCGCTGGCGCGCCTGCTCTTCCAGCGCGCGCTGCTGGTGCTGGGCGGCGCGCAATTGCTCCGTGCGCCGGCTGACCAGGTATTCCACGCGCACCGTGTGCACGGCCCAGGCCACCAGCAAGGCCAGCACCAGCAACATCCAGCCCCAGTAGCGGCGCAGGGCCGTCTCGAACGTCAGCTTGTTCAAATAGGCGTAGGGGCCGATGCGCAGTTCACGGAACAGTTCGTCGACGATCTGGTAATCGCTGGGCACCGTCCAGCTATAGCCTTCGCTGGTGCGCGGCATGGCCAGCAGGGCCTGCGCCACTTTTTTCGCCAGCGCGGATGGTGTCTGGCGCAGGGTCACGAAGGGCCAGTCTGGATACAGCCGCGACGAGCTGGCGCAGCGAAAGCCGGGAATCGGACGCGTGGTGATCACGCGCAGCTCCCCGGCCCGCACTTCACCCTGGGCCACCATCTGTTCCAGCAAACAGGTGCGCACGATGCCCGCATCCATGTGCCCCCTGCGTACGGCGTCGATGATCTGCTGCGAGGGAAAGCCGCTGTAGCGCAGGCTGGAAAAATCATGCGCGGGATCGATGCCCGCTTCCAGCAGTTCGCGCGCGGCGATCTGGTAGCCGCCAAAGGCATCGGGCGCCACGGCCATCACGTTCTTGCCCGCCAGGTCGGCCAGGTCATGCAGCGGCGACGCGCTGCGCACGACGATGGCCGAGCCGATGGCCTGGCGCGGTGTATCCGTCCACGGCGATTCCAGGGTGGCGATGCGGCTGGCGCCGTCGCTGTGTTCGAGCGCCACATAATGGCCGCTGCTGGTGATGGCAAAGGCGATGGCCTGCGACTGTACGGCGCGCGTCAGGCCCGCCTGGTCGTAGTCGGCCAGGATGAAACGGATACCGGGGATGCTCGCTTGCAGGTGGCGCGTCACATACGACCAGTCCTGCTGCACGGCGTCGCCGCCCTTGTAGGCCAGTACGCCTATTCTCACCTCTGGCACTTCTGGTACCTTTGGCAGTTCGTCAGCCGCTTGCACGCCGTGCAAACACAGCGCCGTCAGCGCGAACAGTGAAAAACGCCGCACTAGAACATGCTGCGCTGTGCAGCACGCGCATCGCCGAAAAGGTCCAGCAGCAGTTTCTTGATGGGAGCGGGCAGCGGTGCGTCGGCGATTTTTGCGCCGTCGTACCAGACGTGCGTCGCCTCCCCGGCCAGCGCCAGGCGGCGCGCCAGCGTGATGCGGCAGGGGACGATGTGCAGCTTGTAGTGGGTAAACACGTGCACGATGGGCAGCAGCCGTTCCTGTGTTTCGATCGTACCGAACGGCGCCACGGCGCGCGCCAGCGCATCCTGGTTGATCTCTCGCGGTGAGTCTTCATCGGCCAGCACGTGGCCATCGAGTTCCGGCAGCGACAGCAAGCCGCCCCAGATACCGGAGCCGGGGCGCTGCTCCAGCAGCACCTGGCCGTCGTCGATGATGACCAGCATGAGCGCATGTTTTTCCGGGCTGGTTTTCTTTGGTTTGCGCACAGGCAGATCCTTGGTGCGGCCGGTGGCGTAGGCCACGCAGCGCGCTTGCAAGGGGCAGCGGCCGCAATCGGGGCTGCTGCGGGTGCACAGGGTGGCGCCGAAGTCCATCAAGCCCTGCGTGTAGGCTTCGATACCCGATTCAGGCAGCAGCGCCTCGGCGCGGCGCCACATGGCTTCCTCGACCCGTTTTTCACCGGGATAAGCATCGATGCCGAAGGTGCGCGCGAAAACGCGCTTGACGTTGCCGTCCATGATGGCCGCGCGCGTGCCGCTGGAAAACGCGGAGATGGCGGCGGCCGTCGAACGGCCGATGCCGGGCAGGTCGGCCAGCAGGGCAGGGTCGCTGGGGAAGACGCCGTCGTATTCGGCGACCACGCGCTGCGCGCATTTGTGCAGGTTGCGCGCCCGCGTGTAGTAACCGAGGCCGCTCCACTGCGCCATCACGTCTTCGACGGGGGCTGCTGCCAGGTCGCGCAGGGTGGGGAAGCGTTCGAGGAAGCGCGCGTAGTAGCCAAGAACGGCGGTGACCTGTGTTTGCTGCAGCATGATTTCAGACAGCCAGATCAGATAGGCGTCGCGCGTATTTTGCCACGGCAGCGCATGACGGCCATGCTGCTTTTGCCAGGCGATGACGGTGGTGGAAAAAGTCGGGTCGACATAGTCTTCCAAAGGTGCCGCGCCCGTGGCGGGCGAGAGCGGATGCAGCAAACGTTTCATGCGGGATTCCAGTGTTCTGTTGTTTGATGTTGCTGATGTTGCCTAGCTTGCGCTGGCGGCGCGCAAGGCCGCCAGCAACTGCGCCAGCTGCCCCTTGTCGCGTTCGAGCGCCGCCAGGCTGGCTTCAAAGCCGGCGATTTTCTGTTCCAGGCTGCCGGTGGCGTCGTGGATGCGCTGGATCGAGGCAAAGCGCAATTTCAGCTGTTCCTTGTACTCGACGATCTGCGCTTCGAGCGGCGCCATGATGACTTTCAGCCAGGCGCTGGCGTCATCGTTGGCGTTGCTGAAACTGCGGCGCACGCGCGAGGCGATGGTGTCGAAGAATTTTTCCATCAGTACCACCCGGTTGGTGGTCAGCAAGGTCGCCGTGCCGAACTGTTTATGGTAGACGGCTTCGATATCGGCGATCTCCTGGCGGTAGCGGGCCAGTGAAAACGGCATCGGCAAGGCCAGCGCCAGACCATGTTCTGAGGCGAATTTTCGATACATCACGTTCATCATTTCCGTGATCTCGGCCGTCTTGCCTTCCGAGCGGTCCAGGTTGCTGGCGATGCGCTCGAAATACTGGCGCACGGCTTCGCGCAAGCCCGTGAAAAAGCGGCTGCGCTGCATGGCCGCGCGCACGCCATCGATATCGTCGCGCACGATGTCCATGCCCAGGCTCGTATAGAGTTCCGTCGACAGGCGTGTAAACACGGCGCGCGTCGCTTGCAGTTTGAACAGGCTGCTGTCGAATTCCTTCTTCTCGATATCGATGCGCCGCATCATGTGCGCGATCACGCTCTGGTTCTTGCCGCGCAGGCTGTGCAGCTCGTGCAGCTGCTCGGCGATGCCGCGCGCGCGCGCCGCCGCCTGCACCTGCTGCGCCGCTTCGATGGCGTCCAGGTCGAACGCCAGCTGGCGCCGGATGATGTCCTTGCGCGCGGGGATCAGCTCGTCGAACAGGGCCGTCTCCAGCGGCAGCAAACGGCTCTTTTCCAGCAGCGCCGCATCGTCGTTGATCTTGCCCACCAGGGCCTTTTGCGCCGAGACGGGAAACACCTGGCCAGCGTCCAGTGTCAACAGATGCGCCACGCTGGCCTGCTGGCGTTCGATGGCTTGCTCCACCTCCGCATCGCCACGCAATTCGTCCCACATGCTGTCGATCTTGTTGAGCACCACCAGGCGCCCCGCACCGGCGCCGATATGGTTGCGCCATACCTCGATATCGCTGCGCGTGACACCCGTGTCGGCCGCCAGGATGAACAGCACCGCGTGCGCATTCGGAATCAGGTTCAGGGTCAGTTCCGGTTCCGTTCCGATGGCGTTCAGACCTGGCGTATCGAGGATGACCAGGCCCTGTTTCAATAGCGGATGAGGGAAGTTGATGATGGCGTGGCGCCACATGGAAATTTCCACCAGGCCGTCTTCGTCCAGCATGGCGGGGGCGTCCGCATCGTCGGCGTCGTACAGGCCGTAGCGCGTCGCTGCTTCCACGCTGACTTTTTTCGTCAGGCTGACCTGGCGGATGGCTTCCTGCATGTCACCGCCCGCATCGATATTCAGTGGCAGGACGGTCCAGGCGGCGGGCAGGTCGCGGTAGTCGCTGGTCGACAGGTTCTGCGCCCGCGTCTCGATGGGCAGCAGCCGGATCGATGGCGGCCAGGCCGCGTCGTACAGCAGTTCGGTGGGGCACATGGTGGTGCGGCCCGCGCCCGAGGGCAGGATGCGCTGGCCATAGCCGGCAAAGAAGATGGCGTTGATCAGCTCGGATTTGCCGCGTGAGAACTCCGCCACGAAGGCCACCGACAGGCGGTCATCGAGCAGGCGGGAGGCACAGCGCGCCAGGCGCAGCGCGGAAGCGCCGTCGACCAGGCCCGCCGCGCTGGCGGCGTGCCGGTATGCCTGCAAGGCGGCCTGCACATCCTGGCGCCATGCGCTGTATTGTTCCAAGTCCCTGACCATCTGGCTCCTTCTATGAATGTGCTTACTTTTGACAATTCACGCAGTAAAACGTGGAACGCTGTCCCTGCACGATCTGGCGGATAGTCGCGCCGCAGACGCGGCATGGCTTGCCAGCGCGGTTGTAGGTGAAATACGTCTGCTGGAAGTAGCCGGACTGGCCGTTCACGCCGATGAAGTCGCGCAGGGTGCTACCGCCTTGCACGATGGCTTCTGCCAGCACGTCGCGTATCGATTGCGCCAGTTTCTCATAGCGGGCCAGGCCGATGCGCCGGGCCGGCGTCTTCGGGTTGATCCCTGCGCGGAACAGGCTTTCGGAACAATAGATATTGCCCACGCCGACGACGATGTCGCCCGCCATCAGCACCTGCTTGATGGTACTGCCCTTGTTGCGCGTCTTCTCGAACAGCAGCTGGCCCGTGAAGCCGCCTTCCAGCGGTTCCGTGCCCAGGCCACGCAGCAGCGCGTGGTTGTCCAGCGGGCCGTCGGCCTCGTCGTGCCACAGCACGGCGCCGAAGCGGCGCGGGTCCGTCATGCGCAGCACCTGGCTGGCGCCGTCCGCATCTTCCACGACGAGGTCGAAATGATCGTGCTTTTGCGCCTGCGTCCCCGTTGGCAGCACGCGCAAATGGCCCGACATGCCGAGGTGGATGATCAGCGTGCCGTGACGGAAATGGATCAGCAGGTATTTGCCGCGCCGCCCCGTCAGGCCGATGGTTTGCCCCGACAGTTGTTCGCCCAGGGCCGGGGGAAAGGGCCAGCGCAGGCCGTCGCGGCGCAGCACGACGGCGCGCACGGCGCGCCCTTCGATGTGAGGCGCGACACCGCGCCGTGTGACTTCGACTTCTGGCAATTCTGGCATAGGGCTCGAATGGTGGAAAAGCGGGTAAAAACAGGCGGCTTGCCGGCCGATGGCTGGCCCGGGCACGCTGCGCCGCCACGACGTACATATTTCGTTACATACGTGAAGTACGCGATAGCCGTGTTGGGCGTAGAATCAAACTTTGCCGTTTAGCCAGGATCAGCCTTTGAAAAACGCTTTCGCCATTGTAACCTTGTCCGCCCTGATGGCCACGCATGCCATGGCACAGACGCCTGTCGCCCCCGCCGATGCCGCGGCCAGCCCCTCCGCAGCCGCGCCGCAGGAAGCGGGCGCCGGGTCCAAGGTGGACGCCAAAGCAGACACCAAGGCGGACACCGAGGCGGGGGGCTTGCCGAAGGTCGAGCTGAGCAGCGACTTGCTGTACAAGCTGACCCGCGCTGAAATGGAATTCAAGCGTGGCCAGTGGCAAGGGCCGTACGTGACGATGATGGTGGCGGCGCAGCAGACGCGCGACCCGCGCCTGGCGCGCCGCGCGTCCGAAATGGCGCTGGCCGCCAAGCAGGGCGGCGAAGCGCTGGCGGCCATCCGCCTGTGGCGCGAGTTGGCGCCCGAATCGGACGAGGCGACCCAGTTCTTCCTCGGCTTCGTCGTGTTGACGGACAAGATCGAAGAAGCGGAACCGATTTTTGCCGAGCGCCTGGCCAAGGCGCCAGCGGGTGCGCGCGGCGTCGCCCTGTTCCAGATGCAGCAGATCCTGTCGCGCTCGAACGACAAGCTGTACGCCTACTCGATGGTGACGCGCCTGGTGCAGCCCTACCTGGACATGTTCGAAGCGCACCTGGTGCTGGCGCAGGGCGCTCTGTCGCTCGGCGAGCGTGAGCGTGCCATCGGCGAAGCGAACAAGGCGCTGGCCATCAAGCCGAACTCCGAGCTGGCCGCGCTGACCCTGGCGCAAGTGACGGGCGAACCCGAGGCGGCGGGCAAGGTGCTGGCCACTTTCCTGCAAAACAATCCGGATGCCGTCGAAGTGCGCGGCGCGTATGCACGCCTGCTGGTCGAGCAAAAACAGCTGGAGCCGGCGCGCGACCAGTTCCTGCTGCTGCTGAAAAGCCAGCCCGATAACCTGGGTGGCCTGTATGCGCTCGGCATCGTGGCGCTGCAGCTGGAAGACAGCAAGGGAGCCGAGCAGTACTTCAAGCGTTTCCTCGCCGTGCTCGACAAATCCCCTGGCGACGCGCGCGATCCGTTCAAGGCCCTGATGATTTTGTCGCAGATCGCCGAGACGCGCGGCGACACGGCCGGCGCCATCGCCTGGCTGGACAAGGTCGACAACAGCGCATCAAGCGGCTATGTCGAGGCGCGTTTGCGGCGCGCCCAGTTGATCGCCCGTGGCGGCAATCTCGATGCGGCGCGCAAGGCACTGACGGAAATTGAAACGGACGATCCGGCAAGCCAGGCGCAGGTGCTGCTGGTCGACGCGCAATTCCTGCGCGATGCCGGCTACGTGCAAAGCGCCTATACGGTGCTGGAAAACGCCTTGCTGCGCTTCCCCGACAATCCTGAGCTGCTGTACGACTACGCCTTGCTGGCCGAGCGCCTGGATAAACTCGAACAGATGGAAACGAGCCTGCGTCGCGTGATGGCGCTGGCGCCCGATAACCAGCACGCCTACAACGCCCTGGGTTACTCGCTGGCCGAACGCGGCGTCCGCCTGCAGGAAGCCCATGCGCTGATCGAAAAAGCCTTGCAGATGGCGCCGGGCGACCCCTTCATCATGGACAGCATGGGCTGGGTGCAGTTCCGCATGGGTAATTTGGCCGAAGCGGAAAATGCGCTGCGCCGCGCCTATGCCGTGCGCAGCGATCCGGAAATCGCCGTCCACCTGGGTGAAGTGCTGTGGCAGAAGGGCGACAAGGATGAAGCGCAAAAATTGTGGCGCGAGGCGCAAGCCAAGGACCCGAAAAACGAGGCGCTGAAAAGCACCCTGGCGCGCCTGAATGTCAGTCTGTGATTGTATCGCTTGATTCAATATACTCAATATACTCAACTAACAAAAACCAGCGCCTTGACGCTGGTTTTTCCTTGTACCCATGTTAAAAAAACTCGTCTCCTTCACCGCGCTCTGCCTTTCTCTCTCGGCCTGCTCGAGCCTGAGCTCCCCATTCTCGTCCGGCGCCGCGCCGTCCGGAAAAGCCGTCGCCCCTTACCGCGAACAGGTCGAGCTGACGGGCCGCCTGAACGTGGTGTACCAGAAGGATGACAAGCCCGAATCGGCGACCGTCAATTTCAACTGGCAGCAGACGGCGCAGCGCACGGACGTGACCCTGTATTCGCCCCTTGGCAGCACCCTGGCCACGATCGCGGTCACGCCGCAGCAGGCCGTGTTGACGCAAAGCGGCAAGGCGCCGCGCAGCGCGCCCGATGTCGACACCCTGAGCGCGCAGATGCTGGGCTGGTCCCTGCCCGTATCGGGCTTGCGCGACTGGCTGCAGGGCTATGCGGTGGGCGCCGATGGCCAGCCTTTCGTCGCTTCACCGGCCAACGACAGCGTGACGACCAAAGACGGCTGGCGCTTGCGCTATGTGTCGTGGCAGGAAGTAGGGCAAAATGCGGGCGAAAATGTACCGGGCGCCTTGCCCCAACCGCGGCGTATCGATGCCGAACGCAATGCCAGCGCGCAGGCCGATGCCGTGTCGCTGCGCATCGTGCTCGATGCCGCCCCATCCGCACCAGCACCATGACACTGACGACCCTGAACCATTGCCCGGCCCCGGCCAAGCTGAACTTATTTCTACACGTCAACGGCCGTCGTGCCGATGGCTACCACCTGCTGCAGACGGTGTTCCAGTTGCTCGACCACGGCGACACCTTGCACTTCGCGCTGCGCGACGACACGCTGATCCGCCGCGTGACGGCGCTGGCCGGCGTGCCGGAAGAGCAGGACCTGATCATCCGCGCCGCGAAATTGCTGCAGGCCGAAGTGCTGCGCCGCACGGGCGCCTTGCCGCGCGGCGTCGATATCGCCATCGACAAGGTGTTGCCCATGGGCGGCGGCCTGGGTGGTGGTTCGTCCGACGCGGCCACGGCCCTGATGGCCTTGAACCGCCTGTGGCAGGCAGGCTTGAGCCGCGAGCAATTGATGGCGCTGGGCCTGCCGCTGGGGGCCGATATCCCGTTTTTCATCTTTGGCGAAAACGCCTTTGCCGAAGGCGTGGGCGAGGCCCTGCAGCCCGTCTCCACGCCCGAATGCTGGTATGTGGTGATCGAGCCTGGCGTGCAAGTACCGACCGCTGCAATTTTTTGTGCGGAAGGCTTGACGAGAAATACCGAACCCGTCACAATAGCGGACTTTTCCAGGCACCTCGCAGAAGGAAACGATGCGGGCGGGTTTGGCAAGAATGATTTACAGCAAGTGGCATGCAGTCTTTTCAAGCCCGTAGCAGATGCGGTAGAATGGCTGGGTGCTTACGGTGAGGCCAGGATGACTGGTTCCGGTGCTTGTGTATTTAGTGCGTTTGGCAGTCAGGAAGAAGCGGATGCGGTGCTCAGCAATGTGCCACCAGTCTGGATCGCCTGGAAGGCAAAAGCATTGAAGCGCCACCCGATGCTCGCGCTGTTGTGAAACAAGGCAGGCAGCAAAAAAAGATTTTGCTTAGCGTCAAATAGCCGGTATAATACTGGCCAACATGACGGCAAGCAGTCAGTAACGTAGGGGAATCGCCAAGCTGGTTAAGGCACTGGATTTTGATTCCAGCATGCGAAGGTTCGAATCCTTCTTCCCCTGCCACCATTTCACCGTAGTCTGTCGATGCGAAGTTGGCGTCCAGTACGGGAAAAAGCAGATATGTCGCCACGCGGCATATTCTAAACAATGACTGACCGGGCTTATGCCCGGTTAGTGCTTTTCAAGACTTCTATATCACCTCTTGGGACTCCCATGGCTTACGAAAACCTGATGGTTTTTACCGGCAACGCGAATCCAGCGTTGGCAGAGGGGGTCGCAAAAAACCTCGGCATCCCTCTCGGTAAAGCAAACGTTTCGAAATTCTCCGACGGCGAAGTAATGGTCGAGATTAACGAAAACGTGCGCGGCAAGGATGTTTTTGTTTTGCAATCCACCTGTGCTCCAACCAACGACAGCTTGATGGAAATCATGCTGATGGTTGATGCCTTGAAACGTGCTTCCGCTGGCCGCATTACCGCCGCGATTCCTTACTTCGGCTACGCCCGCCAAGACCGTCGTCCACGCTCCGCGCGTGTGGCGATTTCGGCCAAGGTGGTGGCGAACATGCTGGAAGAAGCCGGTGTCGAGCGTGTCCTGATCATGGACTTGCACGCTGACCAGATTCAAGGTTTCTTCGATATCCCAGTCGACAATATTTACGCTTCGCCAATTTTGCTGGGTGACCTGCAAAAGAAAAACTACCAGGATCTGCTGGTGGTTTCGCCGGACGTCGGCGGTGTGGTACGTGCGCGCGCCCTGGCAAAACGCCTGGGCTGCGACCTGGCCATCATCGACAAGCGTCGTCCAAAAGCGAACGTGTCGGAAGTGATGAACATCATCGGTGAAGTCGAAGGCCGCAACTGCGTGATCATGGATGACATGGTCGACACGGCAGGCACCCTGACCAAGGCTGCTGAAGTGCTCAAAGAGCGTGGCGCGAAAAAAGTCGTGGCGTATTGCACGCATGCGGTGCTGTCGGGCCCGGCGATCGACCGTATTTCGGCGTCGCCACTCGATGAACTGGTCGTCACCGATACGATCCCCCTGTCCGCAGCGGCCTTGGCCTGCGGCAAGATCCGTCAATTGACGTGCGCGCCGCTGCTGGCCGAGACGTTCAAACGCATCATCAAGGGTGATTCGGTTATTTCCCTCTTTATCGACTAATTCGATAAATAGCAACAGACGTAATGCCTGCGGCGCGACCGGCTTTTTGCCTGTTGCGCCGCAGTGTTTTAGTTTTCGGGGCGCATACGCGCCCATTTCCGAAGATTCCTGGTCGCGGGAATCTTCATAACACAAGGCGCAAGCCTTGTTCTTCTTGGAGTTTCACATGAAAGTTATCGCATTTAAACGCGAATTGCAAGGTTCCGGAGCGAGCCGCCGCCTGCGCATTTCCGGCCAAACCCCTGGTATCGTCTACGGTGGCGCTGAAGCCCCGGTGCTGATCTCGCTGGATCACAACGCCCTGTACCACGCGTTGAAAAAAGAAGTGTTCCACTCGTCGATCCTGGATCTGGAAATCGACGGCG
This sequence comes from Janthinobacterium sp. UMAB-56, assembly GCF_900095265.1. Lineage (GTDB taxonomy): Bacteria > Pseudomonadota > Gammaproteobacteria > Burkholderiales > Burkholderiaceae_D > Janthinobacterium. The sequence goes on from NZ_LT607660.1 coordinate 15,864, forward strand.
TTTCCCAGCAAGTTCTGTTGCGCGACTTCCAAGTCCACGCATACAAACAACTGGTCCTGCACGCTGACTTCCAGCGCGTTGATGCTAAGCAAGCTATCCACGTGAAAGTTGCTCTGCACTTCGTCAACGCTGACGTTTCCCCAGCAGTCAAACTGCACGGCGCGACCATCAGCCACGTAGCTAACGAAATCGAAGTTTCGTGCCTGCCAGGCCAACTGCCAGAATTCATCAACGTTGACCTGTCGAACATCGACGTCGGTCACTCGCTGCACGTTGGCGACCTGGTCCTGCCAGCTGGCGTGACCGCTGTCACCCACGGCGCCAACCTGACCATCGCTACCGCTTCGGTACCGGCTGGCCACGTTGCCGCTGAAGCTGAAGCAGCTGCTGTTGAAGCCGACAAGAAGTAATTCTGCCGCCGCAGCAATGCGGTAGTCGCAAGGAAAAACCCGCCAGGTTCGCCGCGCGGGTTTTTTTCTGCCTGTTTTCACCGATAATGCTTTCTTTTCCATTGTAGATACAGCCATGCCCATACGCCTGATCGTCGGCCTCGGCAACCCGGGACCCGAATACGAACAAACCCGCCACAATGCCGGCTTCTGGCTGGTGGACAACCTTGCCAACAGCTTGCCCGGCACGCGCTTGCAGCGCGATTCGCGCTATAACGCCATGCTGGCCAAGACCTCCCTTGGCGGCAAGGAAGTCTGGCTGCTCGAACCGCTGACCTTCATGAACCGCTCGGGCCAGTCCGTGGGCGCGCTGGCGCGTTTCTTCAAGATTGCCGCCGATGAAGTGCTCGTCGTGCACGATGAACTCGATCTGATGCCGGGTATCGCGCGCCTGAAAAAGGGCGGCTCGGCCGGCGGCCACAATGGCTTGAAAGACATCACGGCCGCGCTGGGTACGCAGGATTACTGGCGCTTGCGCCTGGGTATCGGCCACCCGCGCACCCTCAGCCTGCAGCAGCAGGTGGCCGACTTCGTGCTGCACCGCCCGCGCCGCGAAGACCAGGAGCTGATCGAGCAAGCCATCGACAAATCGCTGCAGGTCATGCCGCATATCGTCGAAGGCAAGTTCGAGGCCGCGACGATGAAGCTGCATACGGCTTGAGTCTATTTCCCTGCCTTGCCAAAGCCGGCCATGATGGTTTTCGCCATCTGCTGCTGGCTGGCCTGCGCTCTGCTGCCTTCGCCCGCGTTGGCGGCGATCAGCAAGCCATCGCCACTGCCGGGCGCTAACGCGATCAGCGCGTGCCAGTAGCCGTTCGAGCCCAGGTGCGTGAGCACGCGCTGCGGCGCTTGTGGTGGAAAGTGCATCACGCCCCAGCCCAATGCCGCATTCGTGTCGCCCTGCGCCGTATGCAGCAAGACATACGTTTCCTGTTTCAGCAGTTTTCCCTTGCCTTGCTCGCCGTGCAGTTGATCGAGCGCAAACTTGGCCCAGTCTTGCATGCTCAGGTGGATTTCGCCATCGGGCGCCATCATCAGCGGATTGCTGGCCATCAAGCCGGCAATCGGCTTGTTTTCCTTGTGGCCCAGGTTCTGCCCCCGCACTGTGGGGCCGAACGCGGCCTGCATGCCCAGCGGGCCGAACACTTCCGTCTGCATCAATTCTTCATATGTCTTGCCCGTGACGCGCTCGGCGATGGCGGCGGCGATCATGGCGCCGCTGTTCGAGTAGTGCGATTCGCCGCGCGGCGCGGCAACGGGAGCGTCGGCCAGTGCGCGCTGCGCGTATTCCTGGCGCAGTTGCGGCAATGGACGCGTGTCCGTGTAGGTGGAATTGATCCACCCCTCGTCCGGATTCGGCGGCAGGCCGGCGCGGTGCGACAGCAAATCCATCAAGTTGACGTCGCGGTACTCGGTACGCATGCCGCCCGCCAGCGCGGGCAGCATGCTTGACAGTGGCGCGTCCCATGACAGCACGCCCCGTTCCACCAGGCGCGCGATCAGGGTCACCGTCATGGCCTTGCCGTTGGAGCCGATATTCCACACGTCATCGGCGCGCACGGCATCGTGCCCGTCATTGGCCCGCACGCCCGCCTGTGCTTGGGCATCGATCGTGCCGTCGCGGATCACGAGTATAGCCATGGCAGGCACACTCTTGTCGGCCAGCGCCTGTTGCAGCATGGCATGCAAGTCATGCGCGCGGGCGGCGCCGCTGAGTAAAAAGGCGGTGCTGCAAACGAGTGAGGCAAGCAGGGTTTTCATGGTGTCTCCAGTCGATATGGTGGGGTAACATGTTAAAATGGTCGCAAAACATGATTTAGTTATTGTTTTACGATAATTTATTCTAACAACACTTTACGCATCCGTATACTTTTGAATATGAAAAAAAATCAGACGGGAGCAGCGCGACTGAGCCGGCGCGTGCGCTACGGCGTCTCGGCGTTCTTTGTGCTGTACCTGCTGCTGACGGTGCTGGGCTGGCTGGCGCCCGCGCCTGCCGCGCACGGCAGCGTCGGTGGCGCCGGCATGTATGAACTGTTGCTGCAATTGCAGAGCCAGCCATTCGAGCGTCTGGCCGCCATGCCCTTGTGGCAGCGGGGTCTTGGCCTGGCGCTGGCCTTGCCAGCCTTGCTGGTGCTGGGCGATGCCGTGCGCCAGCTGGTCCTGGTCTTGCATCAGTTCGAGCAGGGCGTCTTTTTTACGCCGCAGGTGGCGCAGCGCTTTCGCCGTTTCGCTGGCGGCTTGCTGTTGGGAACGGTGCTGACTTTGCTGGAGCCGACCGTGCGCGGCATGCTGTTTGGCTTGCTGGACGAGGGGGCGAGCCAGTTACGCCTGGTCATCGACATCACGGGCGGCGACTTGTGGACCTTGCTGCTGTGTACGGTTTTCCTTGCGCTGGCGCAAATCCTCCATGAAGGCCAGCGCCTGGCCGATGAAAACAGCGAGTTCATCTGATGGCCATCGTCGTGCGCCTCGACCTGGTACTGGCCAGGAAAAAAGTGAAATCGAAGGAACTGGCCGCCTTTATCGGCATCACGGAGCAGAACCTTTCCCTCTTAAAATCGGGCAAGGTGCGCGGTGTGCGTTTCGATACCTTGTCGAAAATTTGCGAGATGCTCGAATGCCAGCCCGGCGACATCCTGGAATTCGATGCGTCGCAGCCGGACGACGGGGATGACGCGCCCTAGCCGCACAGGGGGTGGTTTTTTTGAAGAGTAGGGTGCATAGAGGTACAATTGACCCTTAGAGCACTAATACAGCAAGATTATCCAGAAAACGCCCGCAATGGCCGTTTTGCACCAGCCGCTTGCCGGCAATATTGATTATTTAAAGGTTTTCCATGAGTCTCCAATGCGGTATCGTCGGCTTGCCGAACGTCGGCAAGTCCACCCTGTTCAATGCACTGACGAAAGCCGGCATCCCGGCTGAAAACTATCCGTTCTGCACCATCGAGCCGAACGTCGGTGTCGTCGAAGTGCCGGACCCACGCATGGATGCGCTGGCCGGCATCGTCAAGCCGGAACGCATGGTCAATGCCATCGTGGAATTCGTCGACATCGCCGGCCTGGTGGCAGGCGCATCGAAGGGCGAGGGCCTGGGCAACCAGTTCCTGTCGCACATCCGCGAGACGGACGCCATCGTCAACGTCGTGCGCTGCTTCGAAGATGACAACGTCATCCACGTGGCCGGCAAGATCAATCCGCTCGACGATATCGAAGTCATCCAGACCGAACTGGCGCTGGCCGACATGGGCACCGTGGAAAAAGCCATCCACCGCGAAAACAAGAAAGCCCGCTCGGGCGACAAGGACGCAGCCAAGCTGCTGGCCATCATGGAACGCATGATGCCTTACCTGAACGATGCCAAGCCGGTGCGCGCCATGGGCCTGGACGCCGACGAAATGGAATTGATCAAGCCTTTGTGCCTGATCACGGCAAAGCCGGCCATGTTCGTGGCCAATGTATCCGATTCGGGCTTCACCAACAACCCGCTGCTGGACCAGCTGACGGCCTACGCGCAATCGCAAAACGCCCCTATCGTCGCCATCTGCGCCGCGCTGGAAGCGGAAATCGCCGACCTGGACGATGCAGACAAGGGCGCCTTCCTGGCCGACATGGGCATGCAAGAGCCAGGCCTGGACCGCCTGATCCGTGGCGCTTACAAACTGCTGGGCCTGCAAACCTACTTCACGGCAGGCGTGAAGGAAGTGCGCGCCTGGACCATCCATGTGGGCGACACGGCGCCGCAAGCGGCCGGCGTGATCCACACCGACTTCGAACGCGGCTTCATCCGCGCGCAAACCATCGCCTATGACGACTTCATCGCCTACAAGGGCGAAGCGGGCGCCAAGGAAGCGGGCAAGATGCGCGCCGAAGGCAAGGAATACGTGGTCAAGGATGGCGACGTACTGAACTTCCTGTTCAACGTCTAACTTTCGACCCGGCCCGATGCTTGGGCATGGGGCGACAAGGAACCCTGCAGATCATTGATTTGCAGGGTTTTTTATTGCCCGCCTGGCTAATTCCATCGCCTTGCCATGCCGTGCGTTCCGTCCAGGCCGGTTGCTCTTGCCTTGCTTTTTCCTATACAATGAGAATAATTCTCATTTATATTAATGTGTCCGCTGTCTCGCAGGCCAAGGACCACAGGAAGGGTATCGTGAGCACCGCCGAGTTAGCGCTTCAGCAGCAAGTCAGCATTCTGTATACCGACCATCATGGTTGGCTGCGGGGCTTGTTGCGCCGCAAGCTGGGCAATGCCTTCGATGCGGCCGACCTGGCGCACGACGTGTATCTGCACCTGATGAAGACGGGGCGCGTTCCGCCTGCCGGAGAATCGCGCCGCCACCTGACGCAGATCGCCAACGGCATGGTCATCGACCTGTACCGCCGCCGCCAGATCGAGGCGGCCTATCTGGAAGTGCTGGCTCTGCTGCCCGAAGCGCTGGCTCCGTCCGAGGAAGAGCGCGCGCTGGTGATCGAGGCGCTGACGCAAATCGATGCGGTGCTGCACCAGCTACCCACCAAGGCGCGCAAGGCCTTGCTGCTGTGCAAACTCGATGGCCTGAGCTACCGCGACATCGCCGCCGAATTGCAGGTGTCCGTCTCGTCCGTCGAAAAATACATCGCCGCCGGTTTGCTGGCCTGCTACCAGGCCTTGTATGCGCCGGACGCCTGAGTCATGGAGGTGCTGATTGCGCCCGCGATCGTGCAGCAGGCGGCCCAGTGGATGGCGCGCCTTTGGTCCGATGACGCCAGCGACGAAGACCGGGCTGCGTGTGCCCGCTGGTGCGCCGCCCATCCGCACCACGACCTCGCCTGGCAGCGTTTGCAGGCGTTCGAGGGCAAGCTGCACAGCGTGCCGCGCGACGTTGCCCGGCACGCGCTGCGCGAACCGGCCCCGGCCGCTTACCTGAACCGCCGCCGTGCCCTGAAGTTGCTGGCCGTGCTGCTGCCCGTGGGCGGCCTGGCGTATATGCTGCGCGGCACGGATGCCTGGCAGGTCGCCACGGCAGGGCATAGCACCGGCACGGGTGAGATCCGCGAGATTTCCTTGCCTGACGGTACGCGCGTGATCCTCGCTTCCGCTTCCGCCATCGACGTGCGCTTCGACGCCAGCGAGCGTTTGCTGGTCTTGCGCACCGGCGAAATCCTCGTCACCACGGCGCACGATCCCGATCCGGCGCAGCGGCCTTTCCGCGTGCAGGGGCGCCACGGCACGGTGCAGGCGCTGGGCACGCGTTTTACTTTACGGCAAGATGAATACACGTCGCGCGTGGCCGTGTTCGAGGGGGCCGTCGAAATACGCCTTGCGCATGCGCCCGGTCACGCTGTGGGGATCGCCACGGGCTACAGTGCCATCTTCTCGGCCGGCATCGTGCAATCTGCCGCCCCCGTTACTGCCAGCGCGGCGGCCTGGACAAAGGGCATGCTGGTGGCCGATAACATGCGCCTGGACGACCTGCTGGCGGAACTGGCCCGCTATCGTCACGGCTTGCTGCGCTGCGACCCGGCCGTGGCCAGCCTGACCGTCAGCGGCGTGTTTCCTCTGCACGACACGGACCGCGCGCTGCATAACCTGGCGCTGGCCTTGCCTGTGCAGATGCTTGCGCGCACGCGTTACTGGGTGACGCTTCAAGCCATGCCCCAGGCTGCTGCCTGACAATTTCGCGTGCGCGATTGAGGGTTTTGCATTCTCGTTCGGGATATAGGGTAAGAGCCACCCTTATTCCTTGAACTTATGCACCTTATTTCTCAGTCTTCTCATGCGTAGCCAAAGCCGTCAAGCCGGCCCGATCAGGCGGATCCTGTACCCCATCCGCGGACGTTTGATCGCCGCCGCCGTGCTCGCCGGCACGGGCTCCATGCTTACCCTGGTACCGCTGGCCGGCATCGCGCAGCTGGCGAAAATGGCCCTCGCTCCCGCGCCTGCGCTGACGCAAGGCATAGTGTGGCAGCTCATCATCGCCAGCGTCGCTTGCCTGTTTGCCGGCATGGCCCTGATCTCGCTGGGCGAATTGGCCGCGCACCTGGCCGACAACCGCCTCACCCATCTACTGCGCCTGCAAGCCATGCAGCGCCTGGGACAGGTGCCGCTGGGCTGGTTCACCAGCCGGGCGTCGGGCGAGGTCAAGCAGGCGATGCAGGACGACATCAATACTCTGCACAGCCTTACGGCCCACTTCTATACGACAACGGGGCGCGCCGTCGGCGCCATCGCCATCTCGGTGCTGTACCTTTTCGCCATGGACTGGCGCCTGGCCCTCGTCTCCATTCTGCCGTTTCCCGGCTTCTTCCTGTTTTTCGGCCGCGCCTTGAAGGCCAGCGGGGGCAATATGGAGCAATTCGTCGCCGGCATGGGGCGCATCAACAATGCCGTAGTGGAGTTCGTCAATGGCATTCCCGTGGTCAAGGCCTTCGGCACCACGGGTCGCGCGCATGGCAGCTACCGCGCCGCCGTCGATGCGTTTGCCGACGCTTTCGCCGCGTTTACGCGTCCGCTGGTGGGTTCCATGGCGAATGCCAATGCGCTGATCGCGCCCGTGGCGGTGCTGGGCGTGGTGGTGATCGCCGGCACCGTCTTCGTGGCCCTGGGCGCGATGGCGCCCGTCGATATCCTGCCGTTCGCCCTGGTGGCGCCCGGTATTTCTGCACCCATGCTACTACTGCATTACCTGACGCATGACCTCAACAACGCCACGGGCGCCGCCCAGCGCGTGCAAGCCTTGCTTGATACGCCAGTGCTGGCGCAGCCGGCGCCGGAACAGCAGCAGTTGCCTAACGGCACCGAGATTCGCATGGAGCGTGTGGGCTATGCCTACGACGGGAAAAACAAGGTGCTGTCGGACATCAGTTTCACTTTGCAAGCCGGCACGGTCACGGCCATCGTCGGCGCTTCCGGTTCCGGCAAGTCGACCCTGGCGCGGCTGCTGCTGCGTTTTTTTGATCCCACTGAAGGGCGCATCACCCTCGGTGGCGTCGACCTGCGGCACATCGCCATGACCGAGCTGTACCGGCGCATCGGCTTCGTGCTGCAGGAAGTGCGGCTGATCCACGCCAGCGTGCGCGAGAACATCGCGCTGGGCCGGCCATCGGCCAGTGCACACGAGATCGAAGAGGCGGCGCGCCTGGCGAACATCCACGAGCGCCTCCTGGCCTTACCACGCGGCTACGATTCCGTGATCGGCGAGGATGCGCAACTGTCCGGCGGCGAGTTACAACGCGTCAGCATCGCCCGCGCCGTGCTGCTCGATCCATCCGTGCTGGTGCTCGATGAAGCGACGGCTGCGGCCGATGCGGAAAACGAAGTGGCGATCCAGGACGCGCTGTCGCGCTTTGCCCAAGGCCGCACCTTGCTGGTGATCGCGCACCGGCTCGACACCGTCATGCATGCCGACCACATAGTTGTTGTCGAGAACGGTGCCATCGTCGAGCAGGGTAGCCATGCCGGCTTGCTTGCAGACAAGGGCCGCTATGCGCAAATGTGGGCGCTGGGCGGCTATCAGGATATCCAGGAAGAGGCGGTGCGAGCATGCTGAAAACGTTGATTCAACTGCTGGGCGACGATGCGGCCGTGTTCCGCCGCTACTGTTCCCTGGCGTTCGCGTATGGCGTGCTCAGTGGCTTGACGATCACGGCACTGGTGCTGGCCCTGGGGCGGCTGCTGGCCGGCGATACGGGCGGCGCGGCCCTGTGGCTAATCGTGCTGCTGGCCGGGCTGGTCGCTTGCTGGGCCTGGCGGCGTCAGGTGGAAAAAGCGGGCGTGCGCGTGGGCGTGACGCTGCTGCAAGGGGCGCGCCAGCGCCTGGGCGACCATGTGGCGCGCCTGCCCGTCGGCTGGTTCACGCCGGACAACACGGCGAAGCTGGGCCACGTCATTACGCAAGGCATGATGAATGTGGCGCAACTGCCGGCCCATGTACTGACGCCCGTCATCTGCGGCGCTGTCACGCCCGTGGTGCTCGTGGCCGCGCTGTTTGCGCTGCACTGGCAGCTGGGCGTGATGGCGCTGCTGGCGCTGCCCCTGCTGGCCGGCGCCTTGCGGCTGACGGCGCACCTGGGCCAGCGTGCCGACGACGCCTACCATCATCATTTTGCGCAGACCAGCCAGCGCCTGGTGGAGTTTGCGCAAGCGCAAGCCGTCCTGCGCGCATTCGGTGGCGACGGCACGCGTTTTCTGCAGCAAGCCATCGCCCGGCAGCGCAACGCTGGTACACGCCTGATTTACCTGTCGGCGCTGTCGTCGGTGCTCAATGCCTGGACCGTGCAAGCCATCTTCGCCGCCTTGCTGGCCGCCGCTGCGCTGTGGTTCAACAGTCTGCAGGGCGGTGCAGCCGCTGTGGAAGAGACCATCGCTGTCATCGTGGCACTGTTGCTGGTGGTGCGCCTGGTCGACCCGCTGCAGGAAGTGGCCAGCTATGGCGAAGTGCTGCGCGGCGCGCGCGGCCCGCTCGATGCTGCGCGCGATATTTTCGCCGTGCAGCCCCTGCCAGAAGCACCCGCGCCGCAAGCGCCGCGCAATGGTGCGGTCGAGCTGCGCGACCTGAGTTTCCGCTATGCTCGGGACCAGCCCGATGTATTGACGGGCATCAATCTGCAGATCGTACCGGGCAGCATGACGGCGCTGATCGGCGCTTCCGGCTCCGGCAAGACGACCCTGGTGCGCCTGATCGCGCGCTTCTTTGACGCCAGCGTGGGCACGGTGCTGGTGGGCGGTGTCGATGTGCGTGATATGTCCAGCGAGCAATTGGCAGGCCAGATCAGCCAGATCTTCCAGGACAGTTATCTGTTCCAGGGCAGCATCGGCGACAACATTCGCCTCGGCAAGCCGGATGCCAGCGAGGCCCAGGTGCTTGAAGCGGCGCGCCAGGCTGGCGTGGCCGAGATCATCGCCCGCTTGCCGCAGGGACTCGATACCTTGGTCGGCGAGGGCGGCGCGCGCCTGTCCGGCGGCGAACGCCAGCGCATCGCGATTGCCCGCGCGCTGATCAAGGATGCGACTATCCTGCTGGTCGACGAAGCGACAGCTGCACTCGACGCGGAAAACCAGGCCGCCATCGCCGAGGCGCTGGCGCGGCTGCGCGGCAAGCGCACGCTGATCGTCATCGCCCACCAGTTGTCGACGGTGGCCATGGCCGACCAGATCGTCGTGCTCGATGGCGGCATGGTCCGCGAGCAGGGCGCGCCAGCCACCTTGCGCACGCAGGACGGCCTGTATGCCCGTTTCCTGGCTCAACGCCAGGCGGCCAAGGGCTGGCGCATCGCCGCGCCCACGCGCCAGCCTGGGACGGAGTCCGGCATTTGACACGCGCGCGTCTGTTTTTCGTCTTCCTGCTGTTGTGCTGCGCATCCTTGCTGGTCGGCGCCAGGCAAATGGAGTGGGCGCAGCTGCTGTCGCCATCGTCGTCTTCCGGCGCGCTGTCCGACGATACCTGGCTGACCTTGACGGCCAGTCGGCTGCCCCGTTTAGCGGCGCTGGTGCTGACGGGAGTGGGCCTGTCCGTATGTGGCGTCATCCTGCAGCACATTGTGCGCAACAAGTTTGTCGAACCTGCCACTTCGGGCGGGCTCGACGCGGCCAAGCTGGGCATCCTCGTTGCGCTGACCGTGGCGCCTGCGGCGGGCACGGCCGGCAAGATGGCCTTCGCTCTCGCCTTTTGCTTTGCCGCCAGCCTCGTGTATGTGGCCCTGATCCGCCGCATCCGCTTCAAGAACACGATTCTGGTCCCCGTGATCGGTCTCGTGTATGGCGGCGTCCTCAGCGCCCTGGCCGAGTTTCATGCCTACCGTAACAATATGTTGCAAAGCATGCAGGGCTGGCTGCTCGGCGATTTTTCGCGCATCGTGCAGGGCAACTATGAAATCATTTATCTGATCTTGCCCATCGTTGTCCTTACGTATCTGTACGCGCAACGCTTTACCGTGCTGGGCATGGGAGAAAGCATGGCCACCAGCCTGGGCCTGAACTATGCGGGCACGGTGGCGCTGGGCCTGATGCTGGTGGCCGTCACCGTGGCCGCCACGGTGATCACGGTGGGGGCCATCCCGTTCGTCGGGCTGGCCATTCCGAACCTGGTGGCCTTGCGCCATGGCGACAACCTGGGCCGCACCTTGCCCATCGTGGCCCTGTGCGGCGCCTCGCTGCTGCTGGCCTGCGACATCGCCGGGCGCTTGCTGATCTACCCGTTCGAGGTGCCGATCGGCCTGACGGCGGGCGGCGTGGGCGGCGTGCTGTTCCTCATATTAATCATCCGGGGGCGGCGATGAAGCGGCTATTCAAGCGGCGGATGCTGTGGCTGCTCGTGTTTGCCCTGGCGCTGGCCTTTCTTTTTATCGGCGCGAATTTTGACTTCGATTACATCCTCCCCAGGCGCATGGCGCGGCTGGCCGCCATCGTCATCGGCGGCGTCTGCGTGGCCGTGTCTTCGATTGTTTTCCAGACCATTGCTGGCAACCGCATTCTGACGCCGGCCGTCATGGGCTATGAAGCCGTGTACCTGCTGCTGCAGTCGCTGCTGATCCTCGCGATGGGCATGCGCAGCGTGGTGCTGCTGGGACACAACGGCAACTTCGTGCTGTCGATCGCGCTGATGCTGGCCTACTCCTGGGCCATCCATTACTGGCTGTTTCGTGATGGCAAGAACAACGTGTATTTCCTGTTACTGCTGGGATTCGTGCTGACGATGGTGATCGGCACGTTTACTCAGTTCATCCAGCTGCGCATCAGTCCCGGCGAATTTGCCATCCTGCAAGGATTCAGCCAGGCATCGTTCAACAAGGCGCAGCCCGCACAATTACTGTACTCGGCCCTGCTGGTGGGCGCCGCCTGCGTGGCCCTGATGACAACCTTGCCGGCGCTCGACGTGCTGGCGCTGGGCCGCGAGCAAGCCATCTCGCTCGGTATCGATTACCGGCGCATGGTGCAGTTGCAGCTGGCGCTGATCGCCGTGCTGGTAGCCGTATCGACGAGTCTGCTAGGGCCGACGGCCTTCATGGGCATCTTTGTGGCGAACACAAGCTATGCCCTGGCCCGCACGGCGCGCCATTGCGTCACCTTGCCGCTGGGCTGCGCCACCGCCATCGCCATCTTCCTCGTCGCCCAGTTGCTGGTCGAGCACGTTTTCAACTACCGGACCACCGTTGGCATTCTCGTCAATCTGTTGTGTGGCGCGTATTTCCTTGCGCTCATGGTCCGCACCCGAGGCACCGTATGATCCACGTCAAACAGATTGAAAAAAGCTACGGCGCCAGGCGCGTGCTGGACAACGTCAGCGCGCAGTTTCCCCAGGGGAAAGTGACGTCCTTGATCGGCCCGAATGGCGCCGGCAAGACCACGTTGCTGATGCTTATCGCGCGCCTGCTGGAGCCTGGAGGAGGACAAATTCTGATCGGTGGCCGCGATATTGCTGCAATCAAGATCCAGGACTATGCGCGACTAGCGGCCACCCTGCGCCAGTCGCCTGATTTCAACCTGCGCCTGACGGTGGAAGAACTGGTCGCCTTCGGCCGCTTCCCCTACAGCCGCGGCACCCTGACGCCGCAGGACCGTCTGGCCATCGATGACGCCATCGCCTTTTTGTCGCTGGAACCTTTGCGCCTGGCGTACGTCGATGAGCTGAGCGGCGGCCAGCGCCAGATGGCCTTTCTGGCCATGACGATTGCCCAGCAGACGGACATTTTGCTGCTCGACGAGCCGCTCAACAACCTGGACATGAAACACGCCGTGCAGATCATGCGCGCCCTGCGCCGTCTGTGCGACGAACAGGGCCGCACCGTGATTTTGGTGATCCACGACATCAACTTCGCCGCCAATTACTCGGACCACATCGTCGCCATGCAGGGCGGCGCCGTGCGCTTTGCTGGCCCCGCGCACGAGGTCGTGACCGAGGAACGCTTGCGCGCCCTGTACGACATCGATTTCCACATCGTGCGCAACGAACGCGGCTGCGTCTGCAATTACTTTACCCCCACAGGAGCTTGAAATGATCTGCATCCAACCCCGTCTGGCAACCGCCGTGTTGATCGCCGCCATGGCGGTCTTGCAAGGCTGTACCGACAAGACGGCGAGCATATCGCCGGCGCCGGCGGTCTCGGCCACACAGCCGGCATTCGCTCCCATCACCATCGTGCACAAGCTGGGTACGACGGTGATCGAACAGCGTCCCCGGCGCGTGGCTGTGCTCGACATGAATGAAGTCGATTTCCTCGACCAGCTGGGCGTGCCCGTGTCCGGCATGGTGAAGGATTACGTGCCGCACTTTCTCACCCGCTATAAGGACGACCAGGGCATCCTCGACCTGGGCGCCATCGTGCAGCCGAATCTCGAACATATCCACGCGCTCCAGCCCGATCTGGTGCTGATGACCTCGATCCAGGCCAAGCAATACCAAGAGTTGAGCCAGATCGCGCCCACCTTGCACTTCGACGTGGATTACCAGAACAGCGAGAGCAAGCACATCGAGGTGGTCAAGCAACACTTGCTGACACTTGGGCATATCTTCGGCAAGGAAGACCTTGCTCGCCAGAAAGCCGCTGAGCTCGACGCGAAGGTGGCGGACGCGCGCAAGGTGACGCAGGAGCGTCCCGAGAGGGCGTTGATCGTGCTGCACAACAACGGCGCTTTCAGCGCGTTTGGCGTGCAGTCGCGCTATGGCTTCGTCTTCGATGCGCTGGGCGTCAAACCGGCCAGCGCGGCCATCGAGGCGGGCTTGCATGGGCAGCCCATTTCCAGCGAGTTCATCCAGCAAGCCAATCCCGACATCATTTATGTTGTCGACCGTACGGCCGTGATGGAACACCGTCCCGTCATGACGGCCGAACAGATGGCCAATCCGCTCTTGCGCCAGACCAATGCCTGGAAGAACGGTCGCGTAGTCTTTGTCGATGCCGATGCCTGGTACATCACGGCGGCCAGCGTGACGTCGTTGACATTGCTCATAGACGATGTGCTGAAGGGCTACCTGTGAGAGCAATAAGTGAGTAATGATTCGTATTTGCATTGAGGGTTTTGCCTTTTCGTTCGGGAGATAGGGAGAGAGCAAGCAATCTTCCCATCCGAAAAAAGGACTTAAGCTATGGCAGAACATATGGCAATGCACCACCTTCCCATCTTGACTCTGAGCCGCATCGCCACCGCCGTGCAACTGGTGCTCGGTACCGGCCTGAGCGTTGGGGCGCTGGGCGTGGCGGCCCCGTCCGCGTACGCGCAAGCAGCGCAAGCACGGCAAGCGTTCAGCGTGCCGGCCGGTGCACTGGGGCTGGCACTCAACACTTTCGCGGCGGCGGCGGGGATCGAATTGACGGTCGAGGCTAGCCTGCTGCAGGGCAAGAATAGCGCGGGCTTGTCCGGCAGCTATAGCGTGCCAGAAGGCTTTTATGAATTGCTGCGCGGACACGGCTTGCAGGCCGTGCGCGAGGGCAATGGCAGCTACACGCTGCGCCGCGAGCCGGCGCACAGCGCCAGTGCAGAGGCCGCCGCAACCATGCCGGCCGTGACGGTCTGGGGTAAAGGCAACACTGTCACCGATGCCTATGCGGGCGGGCAAGTGGCGTCCGGCGGGCGCGTGGGTTTTCTGGGCGACAAGGATTTCATGGAAACCCCGTTCAACACCATCAGCTATACGGATAAATTCATCGAAGACCGGCAGGCGCGCGACATCACCGATGTGATCTCGGCCACCGATCCCACCGTCTTCAGCAGCGGCATGACGGGCATCATTGGCGAGAATTACTCGATACGCGGTTTCAGTTCCGGCACCAGCGACGTCGCGTTTGGTGGGCTGTTCGGCGTTTCGCCCGTCTATCGAACCTCGCCCGAGATGTGCGAACGCATCGAAGTGCTGAAAGGCCCGTCGGCCTTGCTCAACGGCATGCCGCCGGGTGGTTCGGTGGGCGGCAGCATCAACCTGGTGCCCAAGCGCGCGGGCGATGCGCCGCTGGCACGCGTGACGGCGTCGTATATGTCGGATGCGCAATGGGGCGGGCATATTGATCTGGGTCAGCGTTTTGGTGAAAACAAGCAATTCGGCATCCGCATCAATGGCGTCTATCGCGACGGCGATGGTGCCATCGAGCATCAGGAAAAGAAAACCCGGCTCGCGTCCGTGGGACTGGACTGGCGCGGCAACGGCGCGCGCCTGTCCGCCGACCTGTACAGTAGCGAAGACCGCGCGCGGGGCTTGAACCGGGGCGTCAACCTGGCCGCCGGCCTGCCAGTGCCGCGTCCGCCGAAAGCGGAGACCTTGCTCAATCCAAGCTGGGCCTTCTATGACACGAAAGACAAGGGCGCCATGCTGCGCGGCGAATATGACGTGAACGAACAACTGATGGCGTATGCTGCCATCGGCGCCGGCAAGGCCGATTACCAGTCGACGGGCGCCTACCTGATCCAGGTGTTCAATACGGCCGGCGACTACCGCACCAATCTGGCGGACCTGGGTTTTAAGCTGGAAAAACAATCGGCGGAAGCGGGCGTGAAGGGCACGTTCCGCACAGCCGGCATCCGCCATCAATGGGCGGCCAACGCCACGTATTACCACCACACGGACCAGCAGTTTGGCCGCAGGAATACCTTGGCGCAAGACTGGATCACAAATATCTACAATCCCGTCTGGGGGCCAGCGACCCGCTTCGAGGCGCCGCAAATTTCGAAGACGGAATTGCGCCTGGCCAGTGTCGGCCTGGTCGATACCCTGTCGTTTGCGCAAGATCGCGTGCAGCTGACGGTGGGTTTGCGGCGCCAGGAAGTGCTCAACGACAGCTTCAACGTGAAGACGGGTACGCGAACCTCCCGCTATGACGCCGCTGCCACGACGCCGGCCGTCGCCTTGCTGGTGAAGGCCGCCAGGAATATTGCGCTGTACGCCAATTACATCGAAGGCTTGAGCCAGGGTGCGACGGCCCCCATGACGGCGGCCAACGCGGGTGAAGTGTTTGCCCCGTATAAATCGAAGCAGATGGAGGCCGGCGTCAAGGTCGACCTGGGCGAATTCGCCCACACGCTCAGCGTGTATGAAATCAAACGCCCCAGCAGCTATGTTGACCCGGTCAGCAATATCTTTTCCTTTGGCGGTGAGCAGCGCAACCGCGGCGTCGACTGGGGCTTTTTCGGCTCGCCCGTGCGCGACGTGCGCCTGATGGGCGGCATCGCCTATGTGGATCCGACCCTGGCCAGGACGAATAACGGCGTCAACCAGGGTAAGCAGGCGGCCGGCGTACCCAAGCTTCAGGCCAAGCTGGGCGTGGAGTGGGACGCGCCGCCACTGCCGGGGCTGACCCTGACGGCGAATGCGACGGCGGCATCGAAGCAATACATCAACGAGGATAATTCGCTGTCCGTATCGGGCCGCAGCGTGTTTGATCTGGGGGCGCGCTACGCCACCCGTGCGGCGGGCCGGCCCCTGACCGTGCGCGCCAGCGTGACGAACGTCGGCAACAGGGCGTACTGGGCGCTGCCGCAATGGACCAGCCTGGGCCTGGGCGCGCCGCAGACGCTCATGCTGTCGGCCACGACGGAGTTTTAAGCGGGCTAATCGTCCACGCCCCGTGCCAGACTATCCGAGCGTTGCCACGTCCACATCAGGCCGATGCCGGCCGAGGTGCCGCTGTTCTGGCGCAGCAGGGGGCTGGCGCGGTTGGCGGCGCCTGTGTAGTTGTCGTAGCGTAAAAAGGCAAAGGCGCGCCAGTCCCGCTGCAGGCGGTACGAACCACCCAGGCCCAGCCGCGTGAGCATCAGCCCGCTTTTTGCCGCATAGGCCGGGCGCTGACCGGTGGCAAATGCGGGGCTGACGCCATAAAAGTAATCGTTGATGGCGGCATTGCCCAGCACGGCGCCCAGGCTGGCGTCGACCTGCCACGCCTGCTGTTCGCCTTGCAGCGCATACACGAGGCGTGGCTCGAACGTGGCGCCCTGGCGGCGCAGGCCGCCGCGCGCTTCGATGACGGCGCGCAAGGGGAGTTCCAGCCCCAGGCGGCTGTGTTGCGTCGGCTCGGCCAGCTTGATTTTCAGGCGTGGGCCAAACTCCACCAGGGTGCCCAGGTCCGGCATGCCGCGCCGGGCCGGCACGTCGCTGGACCTGGCCGGCAAGGACAGGGCAAAGCCGATATCGATGTCGAGGCGGTCCGTGTCGAGCAGGCGCGCGCCCACGCCTGAGCGGTCGGCGCGTATTACTTTTCCGCGGTAAATCAGATAGGGCAGGGCCAGGCTGCGCGTCGAGCGTTCGCCGGCGCCCGGATAGGCGGGCGTGACGGCCGTGCCGCCGAAGATGCCCGCTTCCCATAAGGGTAACGCCGGCTCTGCGGCGCACGCGGGCGACACTATGGCGAAGAGGGCGGAGGCGGCCAGCAAGATGCGTACAGTGTTCATCGAGGCACGCCGCAAGACTTGCCCACCGGCAGCGATTCGAAATCAGCAAGCGCGCCCAGCGCCCGTGAATGATGAAAGCCCAGCTCATTGTGCACGGCCAGGGCTTCTGTCGCCTTGCCCTGGCGTTCATATTGCTCGATCAGCGCCTTGTAGCTGAAGGCGCTCGATTGTTTGCTGCGCTTTGCCAGCGCGATGGCTGCGCGGAAATGAAATTCGGCCGCGTCGTAGCGGCAGGCCCCGCTGGCGGCGCGTCCCGCCTGGTGATGCAGCCGCGCCTGCCAAGCGAGATCGCCATGGCCCAGTTCTACATTTTCGACGGCCGACTCGTAGCTGCGCATGGCTTGCGTCCAGTCGCCCTGGCTGGCAGCTTCCAGCGCGAACTGTTCCTGCTGCGCCGCCGTGCGCAGCTCGATTTGCGTGGAGCAGGCGTTGAGCGCCATCAAGACCAGCGGCAGGACGAGGCAAGAGCGGAAGAGGCGCAGTGTGGACATGGCGCCACTGTAGCGCATGGGAAGGGGCGCACGTTTGCGCGATACGCATGAATTCGGGATTTTCCCGCGCACGGATGACATATAATTTGCACACGACTTTGTTATCTTTGACACATCACCGAACAGGAGCATCATGTTTTCACGTAAATTCCATTCTTGCGCACAGCTGATGCTGGCCACCTTGTTGATGGGCTTTGTCGCCGCTTCGCCCGCGCGCGCGCAGGACGCGGTCGTCAAATTGCCGAATGTGGTGATCCTGGCCACGGGCGGCACCATCGCCGGCAGCGGTGCCGACAGCACCACCACCGTCGGCTACACCTCGGCCACCGTAGGCGTAGACCGTTTGATCGCGGCCGTGCCGGAACTGAAGAAAGTGGCGAATGTCAAAGGCGAGCAAGTGTTCCAGATCGCCAGCGAAAGCATGCGCAATGAACACTGGCTGACCCTGGCCAAGCGCATCAACGTACTGCTGGCTTCTCCAGATGTCGATGGCGTGGTCGTGACGCACGGCACTGACACCATCGAGGAAACGGCGTATTTCCTGAACCTCACCGTGAAAAGCCATAAACCGGTGGTGGTGGTGGGCGCCATGCGTCCATCGACGGCCATCTCGGCTGACGGTCCCATCAACCTGTACAACGCCGTGATGCTGGCGGGCAGCAAGGAAGCCGTGGGCAAGGGCGTGCTGGTGGCCTTGAACGACCAGATCAATGCCGCGCGCGAAGTGACAAAGACGAATACATCCACCACCGACACCTTCAAGTCGCCGGAACTGGGCATGCTCGGCTACATCCAGGGCAGCAAGGCTTTCTTTTACCGCCAGTCGACGCGCAAGCACACCTTGGAATCGGAATTTGACATCAGCAAGCTCGATGCCCTGCCACAAGTCGACATCGTGTATGGCTACGCCAATATGAACCGGGTCGGCATGGACGCCTTCATTGCCGCCGGCGCCAAGGGCATCATCCACGCGGGCGTGGGCGATGGCAGCGTGGCCGCGCAAATGAAGCCGGCCCTGGTGGAAGCGCGCCAGAAGGGCGTGCTGATCGTGCGTGCCAGCCGCGTCGGCCAGGGCATCGTGGCGCGCAATGGCGAAGCCAACGACGATGAACTCGACAGTGTCGTGTCCGACACCCTGAATCCGCAAAAAGCCCGCATCCTGCTGATGCTGGCCTTGACCAAGACGAACAGCACGCAAGAAATCCAGCGTATCTTCTACACGTATTGATCGTTGTTGCGCCAGGCCAGCCTTATTGGCTGAGCCTGGCTGATTTACGCTTGCCCGCTTTGCTGCCATACTTCGCTTCTGAATAACTTCCCGGCAGAAGCAGCACCATTGTTCCTTCTCCCCTGTCCATGGCTATCCTGTCCGACATCATCCTGTATCCGATTAAATCGTGCGCCGGCATCCACCTGCGCGAGGCGGTCCTGACCCGCTCAGGGTTGATGAGCGAGCACGTATTCGATCGGGAATGGATGGTGGTGGACGCGCAAGGTCGCTTCCTGACCCAGCGTGAACATCCGCGCATGGCGCTGATCGTGCCGTCCATCAAGGCCACCACCCTGGAATTGCGCGCACCGGGCATGCTGCGCCTGGAAATCGAGCTGGGCTTGCCGCATCCGCAATTGGCGCCCATGCTGGAGGTGCAAGTGTGGGACGATACCGTACGCGCCTACGATTGCGACGCGGTCACGGCCGCCTGGTTTTCCAACGCCATCGGCGTGCCGTGCCGCCTGGTGCGCTTTCACCCTGACGTGGTGCGCGCTACCAGCACTACCTGGACGGATGGCGTGGCCGCCTCGACCATGTTTGCCGACGGCTACCCGGTGCTGATCGCGGGCAGTGCCTCGCTCGCCGATGTCAATGACAAGCTGCGCGCCGCCGGTCGCCAGGCGCTGCCGATGAACCGTTTTCGCCCCAACCTGGTCATCGGCGACATCGGCGCCTTCGAGGAAGACTACGCCGACTTCCTGCAATTGGGCGCCACCAAATTAAAACCCGTCAAGCCGTGCTCGCGCTGCCCGATCCCGTCGGTGGACCAGGCCACGGGCGTGCCCGGACCGGACCCGCTCGACGTCATGCATGGCTATCGCGCCAAGCCCGAGCTCGACGGCGCCATCTGCTTCGGCATGAACGCCATCGTCACCGAAGGCGGCGATGAGCGTATCGTGGTAGGGCAGGACATCGGTTTCGAACTGGCATTTTAAGCATGGCGCCTGCACAGAAGGGTTTAAGGTTCCTATGAATCAAGCAATACCGCCGGACCCGCGCATTGCCAGTCTCGAAGCCGAAAACCAGGCCTTGCGCGCGCGCATGGCTTTCCTGCTGGAACAGGTCGAGCGCAACCACGACATCATGTGCCGGCACCAGGCGTTCGACCTGGAAATTGTCAGCGCGTCCACGTTTCCCGAATTGATCGGTACCATTTTCCGTACCTTGCCCGTGATTTCCGACCTCGACGGCGTCACCTTGAGCCTGCTCGACGAGGATGACGATATCGTGCTGGTGATGGAAAAGCTGGGCGTCGATTTCAGCGCCTTTCCGCAGTTGCTGTTCGTGCATGCCGTGGCGGAGCTGGGCTTTGCCGCACCAAAGCCCGTGGCCGAGGGTGAGGCGGCCTTGCCGCCGTTGCCGTTGCTGGGACAGTTCGACGCGTCCATGCATGGCCCGCGTTTTCCGCAGATCGATGCTCCCTTGCGCAGCGTGGCGCTGGTGCCCTTGCTGCGCAACAAGCGCCTGATTGGCAGCCTGAACCTGGCCAGCAGCGACGTGACGCGCTTTACGCCAGCGCTGGGCACGGATTTCATCAAGCACATGGCCTCCATCATCGCCATTTGCCTGGAAAACGTGATCAGCAATGAAATGCTGAAATACATAGGCTTGACCGATTCCTTGACGGGCGTCTACAACCGCCGCTATATCGACCGCCGGCTGCTGGAAGAAATCGCCCGCGCGCGGCGGCAACATTATTGTATTTCATGCATGTATATCGACATCGACCATTTTAAGCTGGTCAATGACACGCATGGGCACCAGGGCGGCGATGAAGTGCTGCGCGAGGTGGCCACGCGCATACGCACGGAATTGCGCCGCTCCGATGCGCTGGGCCGCTTCGGCGGCGAAGAGTTTGTCGTGCTGCTGATCGACGCCGACCTCGACAGCGCCACCTTTGTTGCCGAA
Organism: Janthinobacterium sp. UMAB-56; assembly: GCF_900095265.1. Classification (GTDB taxonomy): domain Bacteria; phylum Pseudomonadota; class Gammaproteobacteria; order Burkholderiales; family Burkholderiaceae_D; genus Janthinobacterium. The sequence goes on from NZ_LT607660.1 coordinate 36,347, forward strand.
CGCATCCGCGCCAGCATCGCCGGCAGCATGTTTGACTTGCCGGGCAGCGCGCGGGCTTGGGTCAGCGTGTCGATCGGCGTGGCCAGCCTGGAGGAGGACGCGGCCCTGCTACCGATCGAAACGGTGGCGCAGCAACTGGTGGCGCACGCCGACCAGGCCCTGTATCAGGCCAAGGCGGATGGGCGCAACAAGGTCATCAGCTGGCAGGCCTAGATTGTCCGATTAAGATCGGCTGATTATTTCAATAGCAAGGTTTCCGCTTTGGCCACGGCGTCGGCCGTGCCGCGCAGCACCACCACGTCGCCGCTGGCCAGTTGCGTTTCGGGGCTGACATCAAGGCGGCCACGGCCGCGGCGGATAGCCGTCACACACGCGCCGCAACTGGCCACGTCGATCGTGCTCAACGGTAAGCCCACGCATTGCGCGCCCTCGTTGACGGTGACCGTATGCAGGCGTTCCATCTCGGCATCGTCGCCCGCGTCGCTGGAACCGTGGAAATAGCCGCGCAAGGAGGCATAGCGTTCCTCGCGCGCGGCCTGCACCCGGTGCACCACGCGGCGCAGGGGCACGCCCATCATGATCAGCGCGTGCGAGGCGAGCATCAGGCTGCCTTCCATCAATTCCGGCACCACTTCTGCCGCGCCCGCGCTTTTCAGCTGGTCGAGGTCGGTATCGTCGTAGCTGCGCACGATGACGGGCAAGGTCGGTGCCATCTCTTTGAGCAAATGCAATAACTTCAGTGCCGAGGGTGTGTCTGCGTAGGTAATCACCACGGCGCTGGCCCGGTAGATACCGGCCGCCACCAGGCTTTCGCGCCGCCCCGCGTCGCCATACGATACGTGGGCGCCCGCCAGCTGCGCTTCCTGCACCCGTTCCGGGTCCAGGTCCAGCGCATGGTATTCGATCTTTTCTTCCGCCAGCAGGGTGGCCAGGCTTTGCCCGCTGCGTCCGAAGCCGGCGATCAGCACGTGTTTCTGTGAAGCCATGGTACGTGTGGCGATTTTCGTCAAGGCCAGCGACTGCATCATCCAGTCGTTGGCCGCCAGCTTCATGACGATGGCATCGGACTTGGCGATGAGGAAGGGCGCCGCCAGCATCGACAGCACCATCGATGCCAGCACGACTTGCACGACGAACGGATCCATCAGCTTGATGCCGCCAGCCAGGTTCAGCAGCACGAAGCCGAACTCGCCCGCCTGCGCCAGTCCCAGCCCCGTGCGCAGGGCCACGCCGTTGCTGGACCCGAACAGCCTGGCCAGGCCCGCGATCAGGGCGAATTTGAGCAGCACGGGGCCGCACAGCAGCAGCAGGACGAGCCACCAGTTCTCAAACACGACGCGAACATTGAGCAGCATGCCTACGGTGATGAAGAACAGGCCCAGCAGCACGTCGCGGAACGGCTTGATATCCTCTTCCACCTGGTGCTTGAATTCCGTCTCGGAAATGAGCATGCCGGCGACAAAAGCGCCCAGGGCCAGCGACAGCCCGGCCCGTTCCGTGATCCAGGCCGCGCCCAGGGTGATCAGGAGCAGGTTGAGCATGAACAATTCTTGCGAGCGGCGCTTGGCGACGATGGTCAGCCAGCCGCGCACCAGCTTTTGCCCGATGAACAAGAGCAAAATGAGTACGACCAGAGCCTTGCCGCCGGCCCAGGCCAGGGTTTCGGCCAGGTTGTTCGAATCGCGCGTGAGGGCGGGAATGAGGATCAGCAGAGGCACCACGGCCAGGTCCTGGAATAGCAGGATGCCGATGATCTTGCGGCCGTGTTCGCTTTCGAGTTCCAGCCGCTCCGTGAGCATTTTCGACACGATGGCCGTCGACGACATGGCCAGCGCGCCGCCCAGCGCGAACGCGGCTTGCCAGCTCAGGTGGATGTAGGCGGACAGGTAGCGCCCGACGAACCAGCCGAAGACGACGGTGGCGATGATGGTAGTGACTACCTGCGCCATGCCAAGGCCGAAGACGATGCGCCGCATGGCGAGGAACTTGGGAAGAGAAAATTCCAGGCCGATGGAAAACATCAGGAAGACGACGCCGAACTCGGCCAGGGTGTGGCTGGCTTCGTTTTCCGCCGCCAGGCCCAGCGCGTGGGGACCGATGACGATGCCGACGGCCAGGTAGCCCAGCATGGGCGGCAAATGCAACATTCTGAAAGCGACCACGCCCAGTACGGCGCTGCCGAGTAACATCAGGGTCAGTTCAAGCGAGGAAAACATGGGTTGCCCGGTACGGTCAATGGAAATCGTTGTTTGTTGTGACTGGCAAGTTTTTTGCTTTCCTAATTCGTTTATACTTTGGGCATGAGTGTAACCCATGAAAAAACAATGCTGAAAGCTTTTGATCGAATTGACATGCAAGCGACGACCGAGCGCGCCGTCGCGCTGGCCCGCACTACCTTGCAGATCGAGTCCGACGCCATCAATGCGCTGCACGCGCGCCTGGCCACGGACGACAGCGTGGGCCGCGCCGTGGCGATGTTGCTGCAATGCAAGGGGCGTGTCGTCGTCTCGGGCATGGGCAAGTCCGGCCATATCGCGCGCAAGATTGCCGCCACCCTCGCTTCCACCGGCACGCCGGCCCTGTTCGTGCATCCGGCCGAAGCGGCCCATGGCGACCTGGGCATGGTCACCTCGGAAGATGCTTTTATTGCCATATCGTACTCGGGCGAGTCGTCGGAACTGATGGCCATCATGCCCGTCGTCAAGCGCATGGGTGGCGTGCTCATTTCCATGACGGGCAAACCGAACTCCAGCCTGGCCCAGCTGGCCGATGTGCACCTGGATATTTCTGTCGAGAAAGAAGCCTGTCCGCTGAACCTGGCACCGACGGCCAGCACCACCGTCACCCTGGCCCTGGGCGACGCGATCGCCGTGGCCTTGCTCGACTTGCGCGGCTTCAAGGAAGACGATTTCGCCCGCTCGCACCCGGGCGGCGCCCTGGGCCGCCGCCTGCTCACGCACGTGCATGACGTCATGCGCAGCGGCGAACGGGTGCCCAAGGTGCCTGTGCAGGCAACCTTGCTGCAGGCGCTGGAAGAAATGACGAAGAAGGGCATGGGCATGACGGCCGTCGTCGACTTGGAGAACCGCCCCGTGGGCGTGTTTACCGATGGCGACTTGCGCCGCATGTTCGAGCGCGTGCAGGATTTCACGCAGGTGGCCATCCGCGATGTCATGCATGCGCAGCCGCGCAGCATCGCGCCCGAACGCCTGGCCGTGGACGCCGTGGCCGTGATGGAGCAGTTCCGCATCAACCAGATGCTGGTCGTCGATGCCGACGGCAAGCTGGTGGGCGCGCTGCATATCCATGATCTGACGCAAGCGAAGGTGATCTGATGGATAGCGTAGCGGACAACCTGGCGCGCGCGGCCAAGGTCAAATTGATGATCTTTGACGTCGATGGCGTGCTCACCGATGGCAGCCTGCATTTCGGCCCGGACGGCGAGATGATGAAAACGTTTAATGTGTATGATGGCCTGGGCATCAAGCTGCTGCAGGAATCGGGCGTGCAGACGGCCATCATCAGCGCGCGCCGCTCGGCGATTACGGCACGCCGCGCGCAAGACCTGGGCATTACCCATGTGCACCAGGGCGGCCACGACAAGCTGACGCCGTTTCGCGAATTGCTGGCGCTGACGGGCTTGACGGAAGAGCAATGCGGCTATATCGGCGACGACGTCATCGATGCGCCCATCCTGCGCCGCGTGGGCTTTGCCGTCAGCGTGCCGGGCGGGCGTGCGGAAGTGCAGGGCCTGGCGCACCATGTGACGCAGGCCGGCGGCGGTCGCGGCGCGGTGCGCGAGATCTGCGAATTCCTGCTGCGCGCCCAGGACAACTATGCGCGCGTCATGGCGCCGTTCCTGGAGTGAGGCGCGCGCCTTTCCGCCAGTGTCATTGAAGAGAGTAAAGCACTATGCAAAAGCCAGGAGGCGCCCATCGCTGGCGCATGATTTTTACCGTGCTGGGGGCCGTCTTCGTCGCGCTGGGCAGCTTTTGGTTGCTCGAGGTGATGAACAAGAATGCGCAGGATATTAACGCCAGCAAGCAATTGAATGAGCCCGACTATTTCATTACCAATTTCAGCCTGGTGCGCATGGACTTGACGGGCAAGCCCAGCTATATCGTGTCGGGCACCAAGCTCACGCATTATCCGCTCGATGATTCGTCCGATATCGACCAGCCCTTCGTGCGCAAGCTCTCGCCAGGCATGCCGCCGATGAACATGAATGCGGAACTGGCGCATATCGATCAGGACAATACCCGGCTGCAATTGCACCGCAATGTCGTGATCGACCGCGTGGCCAGTCCCAAGGCGCAGAACCTGACGGTCAAGACGGAGGCGCTGACGGTGTTCCCGGATGAGGAAAGAATGGAAACGGACCTGCCTGTCGATATCCTGACGGGCGCCTCGCGCATCAACGGCGTAGGCATGAAGGCCAATAACGCCACCGGCGTGGTGGACGTGCACAATACGCTGCGCATGGTCCTCCCGCCGAAACCGCGCCCGGCCGCGGCGGCAAAATGACAGAATGAAACAAGGAAACCATACTATGAAGAACATCTTGCTGTTGACCGTATTTTCTCTGGCCATGATGGGCGTGGCGCATGCCGAGAAGGCCGATTCCGAGAAGGAAGCTGTCATCACGGCACGTAGCGGCCACGTCGATGACGTCAAGCAGGTGCGCACCCTGACGGGCGACGTCGTGCTGGTCAAGGGTACCCTGACCATGAAGGCGGGCCGGGCCCTGATCACCGAAGATCCGCAAGGTTACCAGTTCATTACCTTCTGGGCCGATCCCGGCAAGCTCGCCACTTTCCGCCAGAAGCGCGATGGCGCGGGCGAGCTGTGGGTCGAAGGCGAAGCGGAGCGCGTGGAATACGATAACAAGACGGAAGTGGTGAAACTGTTTTCCAAAGCCAAATTGACGCGCCTGGAAGGCACGAAAGTGACCGACGTGGCGAATGGCGCCTTCATCTCGTATGACAGCCGCAAGGAAGAGTTTGCGATGGAAAATTCCAACAGCGGCACCAGTACGCCCGATGGCGGCAGCGTGCGCATGGTGATCCAGCCGAAGACCAAGGCGCCGGCGGCGGAGAAAGTGCCGGCCACGCCCGCGCCAGGAAAGAAATAATGGAAAATACACGTTGCGGCAGCACCCTGATCGTTCGCGGGCTGCAAAAAACCTATGGTAAGCGCCAAGTCGTGCATGATGTCTCGCTGCAAGTCGAATGCGGCGAAGTGGTGGGTTTGCTGGGCCCGAACGGCGCCGGCAAGACCACCTCGTTCTACATGATCGTCGGCCTGGTGCCGTCGGACGGCGGCAGCATCGATATCAGCGGCGTGGACATTTCCAGCCTGCCGATCCACCGCCGCGCGCAGATGGGCCTGTCGTATCTGCCGCAGGAAGCGTCCGTGTTCCGCAAGCTCACGGTGGAAGACAATATTCGTGCCGTGCTGGAAATCCAGACCATCGAAGGCCGTCCCCTGAAGAAGGCCGAGATCGAGGAGCGCCTGAATAAACTGCTGGCCGACTTGCAGATTGAAAAGCTGCGCGAGAACCAGGCACTGTCCCTGTCTGGCGGCGAGCGCCGCCGCGTGGAAATCGCCCGCGCACTGGCCACCGATCCCCGTTTCGTGCTGCTCGATGAACCGTTCGCCGGCGTCGATCCGATCGCCGTGATCGAGATTCAGCGCATCGTGCGCTTCTTGAAGGAGCGCAATATCGGCGTGCTGATCACCGATCATAATGTGCGCGAGACGCTGGGTATTTGCGACCGTGCCTACATTATCAACCAGGGCTCGGTGCTGGCGTCGGGACGCCCCGACGACATCATCGCGAACGAGTCGGTACGCCGGGTCTATCTGGGCGAACACTTCCGCATGTAAGCCAATGAAACAATCATTGCAGCTGCGCACTTCGCAGCACCTGGCACTGACGCCGCAGTTGCAGCAATCGATACGCCTGTTGCAATTGTCCACCCTGGAATTGCACCAGGAGTTAGAGCAATTGCTGACGGACAATCCCTTGCTCGAACGCCTGGACGATCCGCTCGACCATTCGCTGCGCCTGCTGTCCGACGGCGCCCTGAGTTCCACGGCTGCGCCGGCAGAAGCACCGCCCCAGCCGCCAGGCCAGGAGGCGCCTGCGGCGCCGGCCGAAGCGGAGACCTTCGATGGCGAGGCCGGCGACAGCCCGGCCGTCGCGGACGGCGGCGACAGCGACTGGAGCGAGGCGAGCCGGGGCAAGGCGCCCGACGACGAAGATTCGCGCCCGCAACTCGAAGCCCATCACTGCACCCTGCGCGAACACCTGATGGAGCAGATGCGCGTGACGGTGCTCGAATTGCGCGACCGCGCGCTGGTCGAGCTGATCATCGACGCGCTCGACGACAATGGTTACCTGGAAGAGTCGCTCGACGACATCCTGGCGCGCCTGCCCGAAGAGCTGGAAATCGACGCCGACGAGCTGCGCACGGCCTTGTCCCTGCTGCAAAGTTTCGATCCACCCGGTGTCGGCGCGCGCAGCGCGTCCGAATGCCTGGCCCTGCAAATCAAGCGCCTGCCACATATCGCCATGGTGACGCGGCGCATGGCCCTCGTCATCGTGGAAAAGCACCTGGCCTGGTTTGCCCAGCGCGATTTCAACAAGCTGAAAAAAGCCCTCGATTGCGACGATGAAGACTTGCGCGAAGCGCAGACGGTGATACGCCAGTGCAATCCGCATCCGGGCGCCGTGTTCGCCTCTGACGTGTCCGATTACGTGGTGCCCGACGTCGTCGTCAAGCGCGCGCGCCATGGCTGGCAAGTCACCTTGAACAACGACGTCATGCCGCGCCTGCGCGTGAACGCCATGTATGCCAACTTGCTCAAGCAGGGCAAGGGGGAGGGCGCCATGGGCGCACAGTTGCAGGAAGCCAAGTGGCTGATCAAGAATATGCGCCAGCGCTTCGACACCATCCTGCGCGTGGCGCAGGCGATAGTAGAAAGACAAAAGAACTTTTTCTCGCATGGGGCCGTTGCCATGCGCCCCCTTGTGCTCCGTGAAATAGCTGATACACTGGGTTTACACGAGAGTACGATCTCGCGGGTAACAACTCAAAAGTACATGCTGACCCCGCACGGCATGTTCGAGTTGAAATATTTCTTTGGTAGCCACGTCGCCACCGAAGCGGGGGGCGAAGCGTCATCGACGGCGATACGGGCATTGATCGTGCAACTGACAGGAGCAGAAGACCCTAAAAATCCTTTATCCGACAGTAAGATTGCGGACATGCTGGGGGAACAAGGCATGGTGATTGCGCGACGTACTGTTGCCAAATACCGGGAAGCGTTGAAAATTCCGCCAGTGAGCCTGCGTAAGTGTTTGTAAGTTTTTTTCGGTTCCTCTGCGGGCCGGAGTCGATGGACCGCACGAACCCGATCATCTTTAGGAGTGTGTATGAATCTCACCATCAGCGGACATCATCTCGAAGTCACACCAGCCATCCGTGAATACGTACAAACGAAGCTGGAGCGTGTGAAACGTCATTTCGATCAAGTCATCGATATTGCCGTGATTCTGACCGTGGATAACCTCAAAGAGAAAGAAAAACGTCAAAAGGCCGAAGTCAACCTGCGCCTCAGTGGCAAAACCGTCTATGTGGAAAGCCTGGCGCAAGACCTGTATGCCGCGATCGATGCGCTGATCGACAAGCTCGACAGGCAAGTGATGAAGTACAAAACCAAAGTGCAAGGGCACGGTAAAGAGGCGATCAAGCATCTGCCAGACAACTCGGACGAAGACTTCGCCGCCGCCTAAGAACAGCAAAAAACCGACTGCGCGTCGCGATTTGCGGCCTCCGATGCTCACTGTGCATACCACAGCGCCGCTTCTCAGCCACAACTCACATGCGCTCGCTACGGTTTTTCCACGTGTTCTACGGCCTGCGATTTTGAACCGATTGTGATCAACTAAGGGCGCACATTGCGCCCTTTTTTGCGCCAGTCCCCCTTGTCGCGCGGCACCATGGGAACGCAATGTTGCGTCCGAAGGCGCTAGAATGTTTGCACTTTCACTTCTTTCCTGCCTGCCATGAGCGACTTCGTCCAGATCTCCATCCGCCACCGCACCGGGCACATCGTGCTCGACCGTCCGAAAGCCTTGAATTCCCTGTCGCTGGACATGGTACGCGCCTTGAACTCGGCCCTGCTGGCCTGGCGCGACGATCCGCAGGTAGACGCCGTCGTGATCCGCTCTAGCAGCGAAAAGGCCCTGTGCGCCGGCGGCGACATCCGCTTCTTTTACGATGCGGGGCTGGCCACGCCGCAAGGTGGCAGCGCCCAACTGGAAGATTTCTTTACGGAAGAATACGCTTTAAATCATTTAATTCATTTCTATCCGAAGCCGTATATCGCCGTGATGGATGGCGTGGTGATGGGGGGCGGCATGGGCGTGGCGCAAGCCGGCCCTGGCAACCGCCTGCGCATCGTCACGGGACGCACCCGCATGGCCATGCCGGAAGTCAATATTGGCTTGTTCCCCGACGTGGGCGGCAGCTATTTCCTGTCCCGCCTGGCCGGTCAGCTGGGCCTGTATATGGGCTTGACGGGCTTGACGATCAGTGCGGCCGATGCCCTGTACACGGGCCTGGCCGATGTCTACCTGCCCGAGGCGCAGATGGGGGCGCTGCGGGCCCTGTTCGAATCGACGCCAGGCGAGGCCTTGCCAGTGGCCATCAAGGCGCTGGCGGCGCCCTTCCAGGCCGAGGTGGGTGTTTCTGCGCTGGCCACGGCGCGCGCGGCGCTGGACCGCCATTTTGGCGCCGGCCCTGTGGCCGCCATCATGGCCTCGCTGGCGCAGGACGACAGTGCGTTTGCCGGCAAGGCGCTGGCGGCCATGCGCCAGCGTTCCCCTCTGATGATGTCGGTGACCCTGGAATTGCTGCGGCGGGGCGCCCACCTGGGCGTGGCCGATTGCCTGCGCATGGAGCGCAGCGTGGTGCGCCACAATTTCGAACATGGCGAAGTGCTCGAGGGCGTGCGCGCGTTGGTGGTCGACAAGGACAATGCGCCGCGCTGGAACCCTGCCAGCCTGGACGAGGTCGATGCGGCCATGGTGGCGCGCTTCTTTGCACCCGTCTGGCCGGCGCAAGCGCATCCGCTGCGCCATCTGGATTAACTAGGCGCGTTCGCGGTGGCGCAATACTACGCGTTCATTCGGGCCGAAATACTGCGCCAGCCGTTCCGCCATGTACACGGAGCGGTGCTGGCCGCCCGTGCAACCCAGGGCCACCGTCAGATAGCTGCGGTTGTCGGACTTGAATGATGGCAACCATTTCTCGATGAAGGCGCGGATATCGGCCAGTAGTTCCAGCGCGCTCGGCTGCGCATCGAGGAAGGCGATCACGGGTGCGTCGCGTCCATCGAGGGGGCGCAGCGCCAGGTCGTAATAGGGGTTCGGCAAGGCCCGCACGTCGAACACGAAATCGGCGTCCAGCGGTACGCCGAGCTTGAAGGCGAACGATTCGAAGAACAGGGTCAGCGGCGCGCGTTCGGAGGCGACGATATCCTTGATCCAGGCGCGCAATTTGTTGGCGCTCAGTTCCGAGGTATCGATCACATGGCCCAGTTGCTCGATGGCCGACAGGCGCTCGCGTTCTTCCGAGATGCATTCGATCAAGGTGCGGCGGCTGGCGGGATTATGGTTCGGACGCAATTCATGCGACAGCGGATGGCTGCGCCGTGTTTCCGAGAAGCGCGCCACCAGCGCATGAGTGGTGGCCGTCAAAAACATGACCTTGACGTCGTGCCCCTGGTCACGCAACAGGGCCACATTGTGCGGCAGGCTGGTCAGCGACTCGGCGCTGCGCGCATCGACGGCGACGGCCAGTTGCGGTGTGCCTTCATCGAGCAGGGTTTGCACCAGGCTGGGCAGCAGCGCCGGTGGCAAGTTGTCAACACAATAGTAGCCGGCATCTTCCAGCACATTGAGCGCGACGGATTTACCGGAGCCGGATATTCCGGTGATAAGGACGATATGCATAGGCCGATCATACAATAAAGATCGGCGCTGCGCTCCCGAGGCAACTATCTTTACAAATTATTGCAATTTTGGCTGCAGTGTTGGTTAAGAAAAATTCCGGGTGCAGCAGGGAATTCACGCAGCGTTGCTGCGTGCCTGCGCAACGGTTCGCCCTTGCAAGGGCGAACTCCACTGCAGACTAGTCGCCACTCATTGCCAACCGCTGGTGTAGCAGGGGTTTCGGAGAGCATTGCTCTCCGCCTGCGCAACGGTTCGCCCTTGCAAGGGCGAACTCCTTGGCAACATTAATCGCCACTCATGGCGAGTCGTTGCCGCTCCATGAACTCTTGCAAGGTATCGATGCCGCGCAGTTGCAAAATCGTATTGCGCACGGCCGCTTCGAGCAGCACGGCGATGTTGCGGCCGGCGGCGACGGGAATGACGACCTTGCGCACGGGCAATCCCAGCACGTCTTCCGTGGGGAACAGGAAGGGCAGGCGCTCGACTTCCTCTTCCAGTGCGTTGCGACGCACCAGGTGCACGATCAGCTTCAGGCGCATCTTGCGGCGCACGGCCGTTTCGCCAAAGATGGCCTTGATGTCGAGTAAGCCCAGGCCCCGCACTTCCAGCAGGTTTTGCAGCAGGGGCGGGCAGCGGCCTTCGATCATATTCGGTGCGATGCGCGAGAATTCCACGGCGTCGTCGGCCACCAGGCCGTGGCTGCGCGAAATCAGTTCCAGGCCCAGCTCGCTCTTGCCCAGGCCCGAATCGCCCGTGATCAGCACGCCCACGCCCAGCACGTCCATGAACACGCCATGCATGATGATGCGCTGCGCCAGCTTTTTCGACAGGTAGACGCGCAGGAAGTCGATCACTTGCGCGGCCGGCAGCGGGGTGGAGAACAGGGGAATGTTTTGCTCGTCGCAGATGGCGAGGATGTCGGGCGGGGTTTCCAGCCCTTGCGCGATGATCAGCGCGGGCGGGCCGCCGGCGATCAGTTCGCCGATCACGTGGGTGCGCGTGTTGACCTTCAGGCGCTGGTAGTAATTGATTTCCTGGTGACCGAAGACCTGGATGCGGCCCGGATGGATCAGGTTCAAGTGGCCCACCTGGTCGGCGGCCGACGAGACGTCGCCCGAGATCAGGCGTTCGCCGCCAGGAAAGCCGGCGAACCAGCCCAGTTGCAGACTTTCACGATTATCGTCGTACAGGCGTTGTATCGTCAGCGGCGTTTGCAACATGGCAGTCTTCTTCAGGAGTGGAGGAATACCTGAAGTTTAACCCGCCGCTTGCAGACTGGGTTGCCAATTGACGATGCGCGAATGCACGGATTTGGGTTCCGGGTCCGTCGCCAGCGCCGTGCGGAAGGCATCGTCGGAAAACATTTCCGCAATTTCCGACAGGATTTCCAGATGTTGCTGGGTGACATGATCGGGAATCAGCAGGAAAAACAGCAGATTGACGGGCTTGCCATCGGGCGACTCGAAGGGAATCGGTTCGGCCAGGCGCACGAAGGCGCCCAGCGGGGCCTTCAGGGTCTTGCTGCCCTTGACTCTGCCATGCGGCACGGCCACGCCATGGCCCAGGCCTGTCGAGCCCAGGCGTTCGCGGGCAAACAGATTGTCCGACACGGTGGAGCGGGCGATGCCGTAATTGTTTTCGAAGATCAGGCCTGCTTGCTCGAAGGCACGCTTTTTACTGGAAACTTCCAGGTCCAGCAGGACGTTTTCGGGGGATAGTATTTTGCTAAGATTAGTCATGACACTCAATGAAATGGTGCAATGCGCAGAGGGCTTGCGAGCCGAATTATAGGCCTGTTTCGGCAGCCTGTAACGCCAATTCTCAACAGTATACGCCCGCTGCGGGCGCAGTGGACGCTGCAGCCCATGTCGTCATCATTTTATTAAAAAAATAACATCCGGGTGTATCGGCTATTTCTTGATTAAAAACACGCGGCGCGCCGGTTTTTCCGCCGCCGAATGCCGATTTTCCGATTTTTCAGCGTCTTTGACATGCTCTGCGGCACTACTGCAACGTTGTTTTAAAACACAGTCAACATTCCTGTTGGCATGGTTTCAGCGTGTGGCGCCCGTGCTACTGGCGCGCATTGCGCAGATTGCCCGGCATCGCTCCCGTGCTGAAGTTGCTGCGCCAGGGATTGATATCGAGGCCGCCGCGGCGTGTATAGCGTGCATACACGGACAGTTTTTGCGGCTTGCACTGGCGCAAGATATCGACAAAGATGCGCTCCACGCATTGCTCGTGGAATTCATTGTGTTCACGGAAACCGATCAGGTAGCGCAACAGGCTTTCCTGGTCGATCTGCGGTCCCGCGTACTCGATCTGCACGCTGCCCCAGTCGGGTTGGCCCGTCACCAGGCAATTCGATTTGAGCAAGTGTGAGACGAGCTTTTGTTCCACGGGGGCTTCATCCAGCGCCGCCTTCAAGAGTAGCGGCGAAGGTGTGTATTGCGTGATTTCCAGATCCAGGCGGTCGAGCAGCACGCCGTCGAATTCGCCCATTTTCAGCTTGCCGAAATCTTCCTGCAAGGTCAGTTCCACTTGCACGGGCGCGCCGAAACCGTTCGACAAATCCTGCTTGAGCAGGGCCAGCAGCGCATCCGGGCTATCCAGCTTGGTCTGGTTGAAGGAGTTCAGGTACAGCTTGAACGATTTCGATTCGATGATGTTCGGCGAATCGGCCGGCGCGCTGACCTTGGCGATGGCCACCTGCGGCTTGCCGCGCTGGTTCAGCCACGACAGTTCATACGCATTCCAGATATCGAGGCCGAAGAAGGGCAAGGTGCCGTGCAATGCCAGTTCGTCGCGCTTGCCCTGGCGCGGAATGGGAAACAGCAATTCCGGCGCGTAATCGCTGCGGTAGGCAGAGCTTTTGCCCAGGGGAGACAGTTCGGCGAGGTCGTTGGTGGTGGTCATGGTAATGGCGTGAATTCAGTCAAGCACGCATGGTAGCTTAATTCCCCCAACGGCGAGTAGCCGCCGTTGGGGGCTGATGCTTACCCTAGAAACAGCTTATACACAGGATTACTGCTTTCATCCCAGTAACGGTAGCCCAGGGTATCGAGGAAGCGGGCGAATTCTCCCATTTCATCGGGGGGCACTTGCAGGCCCACCAGGATGCGGCCCACGTCGCCGCCCTGGCTGCGGTAATGGCACAGGGAAATATTCCAGTTCGGCGCCATGCTGTCGAGGAAGCGCATCAGCGCGCCCGGGCGCTCGGGGAATTCAAAGCGGTACAGCAGCTCGTCCTGGGCCAGCCGGCTCTTGCCGCCCACCAGGTGGCGGATGTGCGATTTGGCCAGCTCGTCGTGGGTCAAGTCCAGGGTCTTGAATTCGTGTTCCTCGAAGGTCTTCGCTAGCACGCTGGATTCATGCCGATCGGCAATTTGAATGCCGACGAACACGTGCGCGGCTTTTTCATCGCTGATGCGATAGTTAAATTCCGTCACATTGCGCGCGCCGATGAGCGAGCAGAAGCGCTTGAAGCTGCCCCGCTGTTCGCGCATGGTGACGGCAAACACGGCTTCGCGGAATTCGCCCAGTTCGGCGCGCTCGGCGACGAAGCGCAGGCGGTCGAAATTCATGTTGGCGCCGCAGGCGATGGTGACCAGCGTCTGGTTGATGATGGGGTGCTTGCTCAGGCTGGCCCGCTCCACATAGGCCTTGGCACCCGCGATGGCCAGTGCGCCGGCCGGTTCCAGGATGGAGCGCGTATCCGTAAACACATCCTTGATGGCGGCGCAGATGGCATCCGTGTCGACGATGATGACTTCATCCACATATTGCTGCGCCAAACGGAAGGTTTCCTCGCCTACCAGGCGCACGGCCGTGCCGTCCGAAAACAGGCCTACATCGGGCAGGGTGACCCGTTCGCCCGCTTTCAGCGAGCGCGCCATGGCATCCGAATCGACCGTTTGCACGCCGATGATCTTGATGTCGGGGCGAATCTGTTTCACGTAGGCAGCCACGCCAGCGATCAGGCCGCCGCCGCCGATGGCGACGAAGATGGCGTGGATGGGGCCGGCATGCTGGCGCAGGATTTCCATGCCGATCGTGCCCTGGCCGGCGATCACATCCGGGTCGTCGAACGGATGCACGAAGGTCAGCTTCTGTTCTTTTTCCAGGGTCAGCGCATGGTTGTAAGCATCCGTGTAGGACTCGCCGTGCAGCACGATTTCCACGTGCACGCCGCCGCGCGCCTTGACGGCGTCGATCTTGACGGGGGGCGTGGTGGTCGGCATGACGATGACGGCGCGGCAGCCCATCCGCGCCGCTGACAGGGCTACGCCCTGGGCATGGTTGCCGGCCGAGGCGCAAATCACGCCGCGCTTGCGTTCCGCATCGCTGAGCTGAGCCATCTTGTTGTAGGCGCCACGAATCTTGAAGCTGAACACGCTTTGCATGTCCTCGCGCTTGAAGTAAATCTGGTTCTGCAGGCGCTGCGACAGGGCAGGGGCCAGTTCCAGCGGCGTTTCGGTAGCGACGTCATAGACGCGGGCGGTCAGGATTTTCTTGAGGTAGTCGATGTTCATAGTCTGCAAGCAAGTGATTCTGGGCCAGAAAGGGTCTGGAGCGTGTCGGGCGATAGCGGCGGCGCCGCGGCGGATAGCCTGGCGACAATAATGCTCTGTGGAACTGCGGGCGGGTATGCCTTTGCCGGTCGGCGCGGATTGTGCGGCGCCCAGGCTGCTGTTCATTATAATGGAGAGCCTTACTGCATCGCGAAGTGTTCCATGATCGAATCCGCAATCGCCTGGCTGCTGCAACTGATCGCAGCGCCGGAAGTCGGGCTGACATCGGTCTTTCTGATCAGCTTTATTTCCGCCACCTTGTTGCCGCTCGGCTCGGAACCGGCCGTGTTTGCCGTCATCAAGGCCAATCCCGCGCTGTTCTGGGCCGCCATCGGCGTCGCCACCCTGGGCAATACCCTGGGCGGTATCGTCGACTACTGGATGGGCTACCGGGCCAAGCAGGCGTTCGCCAAGGAACGCGACACGCGCTGGTTCCGCTGGCTGGCCCGCTATGGCGCCAAGACCATGCTGCTGGCCTGGCTGCCCGTCGTGGGCGACCCCCTGTGCACCCTGGCCGGCTGGCTCAAGTTGCCGTTCTGGCCCAGCGTGGTCTACATGGCCATCGGCAAGTGCGCGCGCTATCTGACCATGACGGGCTTGCTGCTCTACGTGCCCGATGGCGTGTGGCACCGGATTGGACAAATGCTGGCGTAAACGGCACGAAAACGGAGCGTATTGCAACGCTGGTTTGCCCCATTTTTGGGCAGTTCGATAGTTTGCAGCACAGTCTGATTCTTAGCATTTTTGCGTCAAAAAAGCACTAATACTGGTTTTTTATTCATGCAATAGAAGGCTTTTCCATATTTGCTATGGTAGCGGAGGAGGTGCTTAAACCTTAGGCCGCCTAAGGCTGTTCCCGCATGGTGCGGCGCAATAAGATAAAATGGGCCTTTAGGGTCCAGTCCACATCGTCACCACACTCCATGAACGCTCCCGCACAAATCCAAGCTTTACTGGCAGAAACGCCGAATGGTCCCGCAGCAAGCCGCCTGCGCGAAATCCCGTATAACTACACGTCGTTTTCCGATCGCGAGATCGTCATACGCCTGTTGGGGGAGGACTCCTGGCGCCTGCTCGACGAGCTGCGCGGCGCCCGCCAGACGGGCCGTTCGGCCCGCATGCTGTACGAGGTGCTGGGCGACATATGGGTCGTGCGCCGCAACCCCTACCTGCAGGATGACTTGCTCGACAATCCGAAGCGCCGCCAGGAATTGATCGATGCCTTGCATCACCGCCTGGCCGAAGTCGACAAGCGCCGCCTGTCCATCGATGCTGCTGGCGGCGATGCTGCCGCCAGCGGTGAGGCGCCGGAAGTGGCGCAGGCGCGCAGCCGAAATGTGGAGCTGCTGCTGAAGGCGGCCAGCAAGGCCGTGGCCGACTTCGGCGACGAATTCCGCAAGACCTATGACTTGCGCAAACGCACGGTCAAGGTGCTGGGTCGCTACACCGAAAAACACAATGTGCGCTTCGATGGCATGACGCGCGTGTCGCACGTGACGGACGCCACCGACTGGCGGGTGGAATACCCGTTTGTCGTACTCACGCCCGACACGGAAGAAGAAATGGCCGGCCTGGTGAAAGGCTGCATCGAGCTGGGGCTGACCATCATCCCGCGCGGCGGCGGCACCGGTTATACGGGCGGCGCGATTCCCCTGACGCCGATGTCGGCCGTCATCAACACGGAAAAACTCATTACCCTGGGCGCCGTCGAAATGACGGTCTTGCCGGGATTGAGCCACGAATACGCGACCATCCATTCGGGCGCAGGCGTGATCACGAACAAAGTGTCGGAAGCGGCTGAAAAGGCCGGTTTCGTGTTTGCCGTCGACCCGACCTCGGCGCACGCCTCTTGCATTGGCGGCAACGTCGCCATGAATGCGGGCGGCAAGAAAGCCGTGCTGTGGGGCACGGCGCTGGACAACCTGGCCTCGTGGCGCATGGTCGACCCGAACGGCGACTGGCTCGACGTCACCCGTCTCGACCATAACCTGGGCAAGATTCACGATATTGCACTGGCACGTTTCCAGCTGGAATGGCGCCACCCGAGCACGCGCGATGCGACGAAGCCGAACGCGCCGTTCAAGACGGAAATCCTGGAAATTCCTGGCCGCAAGTTCCGCAAAGAGGGCCTGGGCAAGGACGTGACGGACAAATTCCTCGCCGGCTTGCCGGGCATCCAGAAAGAAGGCTGCGACGGTCTCATCACGTCGGCGCGCTGGATCTTGCACAAGATGCCGAAATTCGCCCGTACCGTCTGCCTGGAATTCTTTGGCCAAGCGCGCGACGCGATCCCGTCGATCGTGGAAATCAAGGATTACCTCGATGGCTTGCCGGCCAAGGGCGAGCAATACACGAGCATCCGCCTGGCAGGCCTGGAACACCTGGACGAGCGCTATTTGCGCGCCGTCGGCTACGCCACCAAGTCGAAACGGGGCGTGCTGCCGAAGATGGCCCTGTTTGGCGACATCGTCGGCGACGATGAAAATGCCGTCGCGCAAGCGGCGTCGGAAGTGGTGCGCATCGCCAATACCCGCGTGGGTGAAGGTTTTGTCGCCGTCAGCCCGGAAGCGCGCAAGAAATTCTGGCTCGACCGTGCCCGCACGGCCGCGATCGCCAAGCACACCAATGCGTTCAAGATCAATGAAGACGTGGTGATTCCCCTGAACCGCATGGGCGAATACACGGATGGCATCGAGCGCATCAACATCGAGCTGTCGATCAAGAACAAGTTGCAACTGGCCGAGGCCTTGAGCGAATTTTTTGCCAAGGGCAATTTGCCAGTCGGCAAGAGCGACGATGCGTCAGATGACGGGGTCGACGATGCGGAAATGCTGGGCGACCGCGCCGAGCAGGCACAGCAGTTGCTGGCGCTAGTGACGGCACGCTGGACCTATCTGCTGGCCCAGCTGGACCGCCCACTGGCCGACGTGAAGGGCGAGCTGGCCGAACTGGGCCTGGAGCGCTTGCTGCCCGTCTTCGATGCACGCCTGGAAACACAGCCTGACGCCACCGTGTTCGACGTGGTGCAGGACCGCACCGTGCGCGTGACCTGGAAGCAAGAGATCCGCGCCCAGTTGCGCCAGATCTTCAACGGCGCCGCCTTCAAACTGATACTCGACGAGGCGACGGCGATTCACGCGCGCATCTTGCGTAGCCGCGTGTTTGTCGCGCTGCACATGCATGCAGGCGACGGCAACGTGCACACGAACTTGCCCGTCAACTCGGACAATTACGCAATGCTGCAAGACGCCCACGAAGCCGTGGGCCGCATCATGATACTGGCCCGCTCGCTCAATGGCGTCATTTCCGGCGAACACGGTATCGGCATCACCAAGCTGGAATTCCTGACGGAAGAGGAAATCGGCGAGTTCCGCAGCTACAAGCAGCGCATCGATCCGGAAGGCCGTTTCAACAAGGGCAAATTGCTGAACCTGCCAGGCATGGGCGCCGACTTGCGCAATGCCTATACGCCATCGTTCGGCCTGATGGGGCATGAATCGCTGATCATGCAGCAAAGCGATATCGGCGCCATCGCCGACAGCGTCAAGGATTGTTTGCGTTGCGGCAAGTGCAAACCCGTCTGCTCGACGCACGTGCCGCGCGCCAACTTGCTGTACTCGCCGCGCGACAAGATCCTGGCGACCTCGTCCCTGATCGAAGCCTTCCTGTACGAAGAGCAGACGCGCCGCGGTATTTCCATCAAGCATTGGGAAGAGTTCGAGGACGTGGCCGACCATTGCACGGTCTGCCATAAATGCGTCACGCCTTGCCCGGTCAACATCGACTTTGGCGACGTGTCGATGAATATGCGCAATTTGCTGCGCAAGATGGACAAGAAGAGCTTTAATCCAGGCACCAAGGCGACCATGCTGTTCCTCAACGCCACCGATCCCGTGACCATCAACGCCACGCGCAAGGTCATGATCGGCTGGGGTTACAAGGCGCAGCGCCTGGGCCACGATCTGTTGAAGAAATTTGCCAAGAAGCAAACCAAGGCGCCGCCGCCATCGACGGGCAAGCCGCCCGTCAAGGCGCAGGTGATCCACTTCATCAACAAAAAGATGCCGGGCAACTTGCCGAAGAAAACGGCGCGCGCGCTGCTCGACATCGAAGACGATAAAGTCATTCCGATCATCCGCAATCCGAAGACGACGACGGCCGATACGGAAGCCGTGTTCTACTTCCCCGGTTGCGGTTCGGAGCGTTTGTTCTCGCAAGTGGGCCTGGCCACGCAAGCGATGCTGTGGGAAGTGGGCGTGCAGACGGTCTTGCCGCCGGGCTACCTGTGCTGCGGTTATCCGCAGCGGGGCGCGGGCGAATTCGACAAGGCCGAAAAGATGATGACGGATAACCGCGTCCTCTTCCACCGCATGGCCAACACGCTCAATTACCTCGACATCAAGACGGTGCTCGTCTCGTGCGGCACCTGTTACGACCAGCTGGCAACGTACCAGTTTGAAAAGATTTTCCCTGGCTGCCGCATCATGGATATCCATGAGTATTTGCTGGAGAAAAACGTCAAGCTGGAAGGCGTCAACGGCACGCGTTATATGTACCACGAGCCATGCCACAATCCGATGAAGCTGCAGGAATCGGGCAAGACCATCAACTCCCTGATCAGCACGGTAGACAATGTGAAGATCGAGAAGAACGACCGTTGCTGCGGCGAATCGGGTTCGCTGGCTGTCACGCGCCCCGACATTTCCACGCAAGTGCGTTTCCGCAAGGAAGAAGAGATGGTCAAGGGCGCCGACAAGCTGCGCGGCGACGGCTTCACGGGCGACGTGAAGATCCTCACCAGCTGCCCGTCCTGCCTGCAAGGCTTGTCGCGCTACAATGACGATTCGGGCACGACAGCCGACTACATCGTCGTCGAGATCGCCAAACACTTGCTGGGAGAGAACTGGATGCCGGATTACGTGAAACGCGCCAATGACGGCGGCATCGAACGGGTGCTGGTGTGATGTATACGAGTTGCGATCTATGCAACTTGCTGGACGGCTACGCCAACAAGCAGGGTCTGGAAACCTTGCTGTGGCGCAGCGAGCGCCTGTCCGTGGTGGCCGTCGATGAGGCTGCCTACCCCGGTTTCTGCCGCGTGATCTGGAACAAGCACGTGAAGGAAATGACGGATTTGACGCCGGGCGAGCGCAACTATGTCATGGAAGTCGTGTGGCAAGTCGAGCTGGCCGTGCGTGAAGTGATGCAGCCGGAAAAGGTCAATCTGGCCAGTTTTGGCAACATGACGCCGCACGTGCACTGGCACGTGATTCCCCGTTATCGTGACGACGCGCATTTCCCCAATCCAAGTTGGGCAGTCGTGCAGCGCGAGACGGCGCCCGCCGTCCTGGCCGCGCGCCGCGCCCTGTTGCCCGCCTTGCGCGACGCCATCATTCAACGTTTATCCGCATAGAGTATTGTCATGATTGAAAAAGTAGCAACGCCCCAACCGACGGGCTTGACCGTGCACAACCAGTCGCGCGTGCTCGACGTGGCTTTCGACGATGGCAGCCAGTTTGCGCTGCCCTTCGAATACCTGCGCGTGTATTCGCCGTCGGCCGAAGTGCAGGGCCATGGCAAGGGCCAGGAAACCTTGCAATTAGGCAAGCGCCTGGTCGGTATCACGGGCCTGGAGCCGGTCGGCAACTATGCCGTGCAGCCGACTTTCAGCGATGGCCACAATTCCGGCCTGTATACCTGGGCTTATCTGTACAAGCTGGGCGCGCAGCAAGCGACACTGTGGCAGGATTACCTGGACCGCCTGGCGGCAGCCGGCTACCCGGGCGATAGCGGCCGCGACGCCAAGGCCGACATGACGGTCAAGCAATCTTCCGGTCATGTGCATGGCCCGAGCTGCGGCCATAAACATTGAGTTAAAAATAATGCGGTAATCTGTCGGATAACCGCCGCCCCGTTCGTCGTATGAATGCCCGCGCTTGCGGGCATTTTTCTTTTGGAGAAGACTATGGAATACCTGATCCTGATCTACGCCGACGAGGCGCGCTATGACGCCATGGAAGAGGGCCAGATGGCCAGCCTGATGGCCAACTTTGCCAGCTATACGCAAGCGCTGGAAGCGGCCGGCGTGCTGCGTGGCGGGGCCGAGCTGGCGCCCGTGCGCAGCGCCACCAGCGTGCGCGTGCAAAACGGCAAGCCTGTCATCACGGATGGGCCGTTCGCGGAAACCAAGGAGCAACTGGGCGGCTATTATCTGCTGGCCTGCGCCAACCTGGACGAGGCGCTGGCCTGGGCCGGGCGTTGTCCTGCGGCCTCCCTGGGCACCATCGAAGTACGGCCCGTCACGGCATAAACATGGCCGGCGACGCCATTGCGGCCGTCGAACACGTCTTTCGCCAGGAAAGGGGCAGGGTGCTGGCTGGCTTGATGCGGCGCTTTGCTGATCTGGGCCTGGCCGAAGATGTGCTGCAGGAAGCGTGCCGCAAGGCGCTGGAACTGTGGCCGCAGACGGGCATCCCGTCCAATCCCGCCGCCTGGCTCAGTGCCGTGGCGCGCAATGCTGGCCTCGATCAGGTGCGCCGCGCGGGCAAGAGTGTGGCCGATGGCGAGGCCGTGCTGTCCTGCCTGCCTATGTCCGTGATTGAAGAAGCGCCTGTCATCGAGGATGACCGTTTGCGCCTGCTGTTCATCTGCTGCCATCCCGCGCTGGCGCCCGAGGCGCAGGTGGCGCTGGCCCTGCGCACCTTGTGTGGGCTGTCCACGGTCGAGATCGCGCGCGCCTTCGGCGTGGCGGAAGCGGCCCTGTCGCAGCGTCTATTGCGTGCCAGGCGCAAGATCGCCGAAGCGCGCATCCCTTTCGCCTTGCCGCCGAAGCGAGAGCTGCAGCAACGGCTGGCGCAAGTGCTGCACGTGATTTACCTGGTCTTCAGTGAAGGCTATTGCGCCAGCGGCGGCGCTAGCCTGCTGCGCGCGGACCTGTGCGCAGAGGCGCTGCGCCTGGGACGGCTGCTTGACAGTTTGCAGCCTGGCCAGCCGGAAGTGCAGGGCTTGCTGGCACTGATGCTGCTGCAGGCGTCGCGCGGTCCGGCCCGCCTGTCGCCCGAAGGATATTTGCTGACCCTGGAAGAACAGGACCGGCGCCTGTGGGGTGAGGCCCTGATTGCCGAGGGATTGGCCGTGCTGGAACAGGCCCTGCCGGCGCGCGCGCCGGGGCCATACCAATTGCAGGCGGCGATAGCCGCCTTGCACGCCAGGGCGGTTGCGGCCAGCCAGACGGACTGGCGCCAGATCAGCGCCCTGTATGGCGCCTTGCTGCGGCACAAGCCGGAGCCGCTGATTTTGCTCAATGCCGTGATCGCCTGCGCCATGGCGCATGGCGCCGCACACGGCCTGGCGTGGCTGGATCGCCTGGAAGCCTTGCCCAGCCTTGCCAATTCGCATTATCTGCACGCTGCCCGGGCCGACTTGCTGCGCCGCCAGGGCAACCGCTCAGGCGCGCTGGCGGCGTATGCCCGGGCGGCAACGCTGGCTACTAATGCAGTGGAAAGGCAATACCTTCTCCGGCGTCACGGGGAAATGCGCCTGCCGCTTGTATAATGCTTGCAAGTTCAAACAGACTGCCTACCATGACCAATACGACCCATTTCGGATACAAAACAGTTGCAGAAGACGACAAAGTGCGCGAAGTCGCCAAGGTGTTCCATTCCGTCGCTGCCAAATACGATGTGATGAACGACTTGATGTCGGGCGGGCTGCACCGTCTGTGGAAGACGTTCACCATCGCCAACGCGGGCGTGCGCCCCGGCTTCAAGGTGCTCGACATCGCCGGCGGCACGGGCGACCTGTCGAAGGCCTTCGCCAAGCAGGCGGGTCCTACCGGCGAAGTGTGGCTGACCGATATCAATGAATCGATGTTGCGCGTGGGCCGCGATCGCCTCTTGAATCGCGGCTTGCTGACCCCCACCTTGTTGTGTGATGCGGAAAAACTGCCGTTCCCCGATAACTATTTCGACCGTGTCAGCGTGGCCTTTGGCCTGCGCAACATGACGCACAAGGATGTGGCGCTGGCGGAAATGCGCCGCGTGCTGAAACCGGGCGGCAAGTTGCTGGTGCTGGAGTTTTCCAAGGTGGCCGCGCCGCTGCAAAAGCCGTACGACCTGTATTCGTTCTCGGTCTTGCCGTGGTTCGGGCAGAAAATCGCCGGCGACGCGGAAAGCTATCGCTACCTGGCAGAATCGATTCGCATGCACCCGGACCAGGAAACGCTGAAGACCATGATGGAAACGGCGGGCCTGGAGCGCGTGCAGTACTACAATTTGACGGCAGGCATTGCCGCTTTGCATACCGGCATCAAGATGTAACTTAAGCTGTAACTCACCCTTGCCGGTGATTTTAGGAGATGGAATGAAATTGAAGAAATTGATGGTCGGCATGATGCTGGCCGCGACCACGGTATCCATGCTGGGCGAGGCACTGGCCCGTCCGATGGGCGGTGGCCGTTCGTTTGGCCGCCAGTCGCAAAACGTGGGCCGCCAGGCGCCCGCGCCGGCACCTACCCCGGCACCGGCTGCCGCGCCACGCCAGGCGCAAGCTGCGCCAGCTCCCGCCGCAGCGCCTGCCGCCAAGGCACCGAGCCGCTGGAAGGGCTTGCTGGGCGGCGCCTTGCTGGGCCTGGGCCTGGGCGCGCTGCTGTCCCATTTCGGCCTGGGCGGCGCCCTGGCCAGCATGATCAGCACCCTGCTGATGGTGGCTTTGCTGGCCGGCGTGGCCTTCTTCATCTACCGCATGGTACGTGGCAAGCGTGACAACAATGCCAGCAACAATGCGCCGTTCGCCGGCTTCGGCAACCAGCCTGCACCTGCCGGCAATGTGCCCGACATCGGTGCGCGCATGCCACCGCTGCCACCGCTGCAGCCCGTCTCGTCCGGCGTAGGCCTGGACAAGCCGGCGCCGGTCGCCGCGCCATGGGGCGTGCCAAGCGACTTCGACAAGGATGCCTTCCTGCGCCACGCGAAAAGCAATTTCATTCGCCTGCAAGCGGCCTGGGACAAGGCTGACGTCAATGATATCGGCGAATTTACGTCGCCGGAAGTGTATGCGGAATTGCGCATGCAAATCCAGGAGCGGGGCGCGCAGCCGGACTTTACCGATGTCGTCACGATCGACGCCGAACTGCTGGGCATCGAGACGAGCGTCAATGATTACCTGGCCAGCGTGAAATTTACGGGCCTGATCCGTTCGGCGCCTGGCGCGGCAGCGGAACCGTTCGCGGAAGTGTGGAATATGTCGAAACCCGTCAGCGGCAATAGCGGCTGGGTCTTGGCAGGCATCCAGCAATTGAATTAATTGTCAAAACTTGCTGAATAATGACTTAAGTCCATGCCGAATGCATGATGCTTAACAGATATTTCCTGCTGAACTGGTAAGATCGAAACCGCCCACGTTGTTTTACGGGCGGTTTTTTCTTTTTAAGGGCGCGTGAAGCGCAAGCACAGATGGCACCACTTTCCGATCTTTCCCCGATGACGCCCGTCATCGCGACTATCAACCACTTGCTGGCGCAGGAGCCGTGGGCGCGCCAGCAGTTGGCCGTGCACGCCGGCAAGCTCGCTTGCATCGACACGGGCGCCTTAGCTTTGCGTCTGCGCGTCGACAGTGCAGGCATGCTGGCAACGGCCCCGGCCGACATGCCGGCCAATGTCACCATCCGCGTGAAATTGTCCGACGTGCCGCTGATCCTGCAAAACCGCGAGCGGGCGTTTTCCTACGTCAAGATCGATGGCGATGCCGAGTTTGCCAATGCGATTTCGCAGTTGAGCAAGGGCTTGCGCTGGGAAGCCGAGCACGACCTGGAAAAGGTAGTCGGCCCCATGCTGGCCACGCGCCTTGTTGCCGGTGCCAAAGATGCCGCCGCCTTTGTGCGCTCGGGCCAGCAAAAGCTGGCGGAAAACGTGGCCGAATATTTTCTCGACGAACAGCCCATGCTGATCCGTCCTTCTGCCTTGCAAGAGTACTCCTCTGGCGTGACGCGCGTGCGCGATGACGTCGAACGCCTGGCCAAGCGCCTTGCCCGGCTGGAAAAGGCGGCCGCCGCCGTCCAGCCGCAGTCTTCCTCACCGGATTTGTCTACATGATATTGAAATTCCTGCGCCTGTTTAAAATCATCCGTGTTTCCATCAAGTACGGTCTGGATGAGATAGCGATTTCTGGTCTGCAAGTTCCCCGCACCGCCAAATTGATCGACACCCTGATTTTCTGGCGCGACCTGTCGTCGCCACGGGGCCTGCGCCTACGCCTGGCGCTGGAAGAGCTGGGTCCGATTTTCGTCAAATTCGGCCAGGTGCTGTCGACCCGGCGCGACCTGATGCCGCCCGACATCGCCGAAGAACTGGCGCGCCTGCAAGATCGCGTGCCGCCCTTCGATTCCGACCTGGCCATCGCGCAAATCACCAAGTCCCTGGGCGCGCACCCGGATCAGTTGTTTGCCCGCTTCGAGCGCGAGCCGGTGGCGTCCGCCTCGATTGCCCAGGTGCACTTCGCCACCCTGAAAGATGGCCGCGAAGTGGCCGTGAAGGTCTTGCGGCCAGGCATGAAGAAGCTGATCGACGAAGATGTGGCCCTGATGCACATCGCCGCCGACTGGACCAGCCGCCTGTGGGCCGACAGCAAGCGCCTCAAGCCGCGCGAAGTGGTGGGCGAGTTCGACAAATACCTGCACGACGAGCTGGACCTGATGCGCGAGGCGGCCAACGCCAGCCAGCTGCGCCGCAACTTCGCCAACTCGGACTTGTTGCTGGTGCCGGAAATGCACTGGGATTATTGCTCCAGCAGCGTCATCGTCATGGAGCGGATGGTGGGCATTCCCGTGTCGCAGACCGACCGCCTGGTGGCGGCCGGCGTGGACTTGCGCAAGCTGTCCAGCGACGGCGTGGAAATTTTCTTCACGCAAGTGTTCCGCGACGGCTTTTTCCATGCGGACATGCACCCGGGGAATATTCTCGTGTCGATCGCGCCCGAATCGTTCGGCCGCTACATCGCGCTGGACTTCGGCATCGTGGGCACCCTGAACGACTACGACAAGGATTATCTGTCGCAAAACTTCCTCGCCTTCTTCCGCCGCGACTACAAGCGCGTGGCCGAGGCGCATATCGAATCGGGCTGGGCGCCCAAGGATACGCGCGTCGATGAGCTGGAAGCGGCCGTGCGCGCCTGCTGCGAGCCGATCTTCGACCGTCCGTTGAAGGATATCTCGTTCGGCCAGGTGCTGCTGCGCCTGTTCCAGACTTCGCGCCGCTTCAACGTGGAAGTGCAGCCGCAACTGGTGTTGCTGCAAAAGACCCTGCTCAATATCGAAGGCCTGGGCCGCCAGCTGGACCCGGAACTGGACCTGTGGCAAACGGCCAAGCCGTATCTGGAAAAGTGGATGAGCAACCAGGTGGGGCCGCAAGGCTTCATGGAACGCCTGCGTGCCGAGGCGCCACGTTATGCGCACATCTTCCCGCAACTGCCGCGCTTGCTCCACCAGGCCTTGACGGTGCATGGCGAACCGCGTGAAAACGATGTGGAATTGATGAAAACCTTGCTGGCAGAGCAGCGCCAGACGAATCGACTGCTGAGCTTTATCGTGTACTTCGTGGGCGCCTTCGCCCTCGGTGCGCTGGGCTTGCAAGTGTTCATGCGCTGGCATCAACTACCGTTTTAAATTGCTGAGGACGTAAGTGATGGCTGACTTCAATACCCGCGACCCGCTCTCGCCCGCCTTCTGGGACGAGCGTTTCGAAAAGCAATTCACGCCCTGGGACCAGGGCGGCGTGCCCACGCGTTTGCGCAGTTTCGTGGCCGCCAGTCCGGCGCCGCTGCGCTGCCTGATTCCCGGCTGCGGCTCGGCCTATGAACTGGTCTTCATGCTCGATCACGGCTGGGATGCCACGGCCATCGACTTTTCGCCGGCCGCCGTGGCTGCCGCGCGCGCCGTCGTCGGCGAACGGGCAGGGCGGGTAGTGGAAGCCGATTTCTTTGCCTGGGAAGCGGTTGCGTCCCTCGATCTGATCTATGAACGCGCTTTCCTGTGCGCCATGCCGCGCGCCATGTGGCCGCAGGTGGCGGCCCGCTGGGCGCAGCTGCTGGCGCCGGGCGCCATGCTGGCCGGTTACTTTTTCTTTGATGATAATGCCAAGGGACCGCCGTTTGGCATGTCGCGTGAGAAACTACAGGAATTGCTGTCACCGCATTTCGACTGCCTGGCCGATGAAGCCGTGGACGATTCCATTGCCGTCTTCGCCGGCAAGGAGCGCTGGATGCGCTGGCGTCGCCGGGCAGACTGAGCCTGGCAGGCCGAGCGAGCGGGCTTTTTCCGCTGGGAATGGCGGAAAAGCTTTATAATTCAGGGTTTTTGATGATTTTCTCGGAGTAGAGATGCCGATTTACGCTTACCGTTGTGACGAGTGTGGTTTTGCCAAGGATGTCTTGCAAAAGATCTCCGATCCAGTACTGACGGTGTGCCTGTCGTGCGGCAAGCCCAGTTTCAAGAAACAATTGACGGCCGCCGGTTTCCAATTGAAGGGCACTGGCTGGTACGCGACCGATTTCCGCGGCGGCACGGCGCCCACCACGGCCATTCCGACGGGCCCGGCCGATAACGCCAAGCCTGCCCCGGCCACCGAGAGCGCGCCTGCTGCGGCGCCTGCACCCGCCCCGGCTGCCGCTGCGCCGAAAGCGGATTGAAAAGCGCGCCGCTACACTCCCTTACCGAGAAACCGATGCGTAAATACTTTATTACCGGATTACTGATTTTGGTGCCCCTGGCCATTACGGCCTGGGTCCTGAATCTGGTGATCAGCACGATGGATCAGTCGCTGTTGCTGGTGCCCGGCAGTACGCAGCCTAGCGTTTGGTTCGGCCACAAGCTGCCTGCGCTGAGCACGATTCCCGGTCTGGGCACGGTATTGACGGTACTGATCGTGTTCTTCACGGGCTTGCTGACGAATAACCTGGTCGGCAATTACGTGGTGAAACTGTGGGAAAAATTGCTGCAGCGCATACCCATCGTCAACTCCCTGTATTCGAGCGTCAAGCAAGTCTCCGATACCCTGTTTTCCCCGTCGGGCAATGCCTTCCGCAAGGCCGTTCTGGTACCGTATCCGCACCAGAACTCCTGGACCATCGCTTTCCTGACCGGCGTGCCGGGCGGCGATGCGGCGAACCACCTGGTGGGCGACTATGTCAGCGTGTATGTGCCGACGACGCCGAACCCGACGTCAGGCTTTTTCCTGATGATGAAGCGCAGCGATGTCGTCGAACTCGACATGAGCGTCGATGCGGCGCTCAAATATATCGTCTCGATGGGCGTGGTGGCGCCTGCGGAAGTTGTTGCTGTACCGGCCCCGGCAGCCAAAGAATAAAGGCAGGCGTCCCACGCGGGACGTGGCCGGATTGAACACTCACTAACCTGAACTGAGAATTTTATGTCTATGCGTACTGAATACTGCGGCCTCGTCACTGAAGCCATGCTGGGACAAACCGTCAGCCTGTGCGGCTGGGTACATCGCCGCCGCGACCACGGCAGCCTGATTTTCATCGACTTGCGCGACCGTGAAGGCCTGGTGCAAATCGTCTGCAACCCGGAACAAGCGGAGATGTTCAAGGTCGCCGAAGCCGTGCGCAATGAATTCTGCCTGCGCGTGACGGGTGTCGTGACCAACCGTATCGAAGGCACCATCAACAACAACCTGAAGTCCGGCAAGATCGAAGTGGTCTGCTCGGAGCTGGAAGTGCTGAACCCGTCCGTGCCCGTGCCGTTCCAGCTCGACGACGACAATCTGTCGGAAACGACGCGTCTGACGCACCGCGTGCTCGACCTGCGCCGCCCGCAAATGCAAAACAACTTGCGCCTGCGCTACAAGGTGACGATGGAAGTGCGCAAGTACCTCGACGCGCTGGGCTTCATCGACATCGAAACGCCGATGCTGACCAAGTCCACGCCAGAAGGCGCGCGCGACTACCTGGTGCCATCGCGCGTGAACGCCGGCAGCTTCTTCGCCTTGCCGCAATCGCCACAGTTGTTCAAGCAACTGTTGATGGTCGCTAACTTCGACCGTTACTATCAGATCACCAAGTGCTTCCGCGATGAAGACTTGCGCGCCGACCGCCAGCCTGAATTCACGCAGATCGATTGCGAAACCTCGTTCCTGACGGAACAGGAAATCCGCGACCTGTTCGAAGACATGATACGCGTCGTCTTCAAGAACACCCTGAACATCGACTTGCCGAACCCGTTCCCGGTGATGGATTTTGCCGAAGCGATGGGCCTGTACGGTTCCGACAAGCCGGATATGCGCGTCAAGCTGGCCTTCACGGACTTGACCGAAGTCATGAAGTCGGTCGAGTTCAAGGTCTTCAACGGCGCCGCCAACATGAAGGGCGGCCGCGTGGTGGCCCTGCGCGTGCCGCAAGGCGGCAGCATGCCGCGTTCGGAAATCGATGCCTACACCCAGTTCGTTGCCATCTACGGCGCCAAGGGCCTCGCTTACATCAAGGTCAACGAGAAAGCCAAGGGCCCTGAAGGCTTGCAGTCGCCGATCGTCAAGTTCCTGCCTGCCGATGTGCTGGCCACGATCCTCGAACAGACGGGCGCGCAAGACGGCGACCTGATCTTCTTCGGCGCCGACAAGGCCAAGGTTGTCAACGATGCCATCGGCGCGCTGCGCGTGAAGATCGGTCACAGCGAATTCGGCAAGAAAGCCGGCCTGTTCGAAGACGTGTGGAAGCCATTGTGGGTGGTGGATTTCCCGATGTTCGAGCACGATGAAGAAGCGGACCGCTGGACGGCGACCCACCATCCGTTCACGGCGCCGAAAGACGGCCATGAAGACATGCTGGAAAGCGATCCGGGCGCCTGCATCGCCAAGGCTTACGACATGGTCTTGAACGGCTGGGAACTGGGTGGCGGCTCGATCCGTATCCACCGCGAAGAAGTGCAAAGCAAGGTCTTCCGTGCCTTGAAGATCGACGCCGAAGAAGCGCAGCTGAAGTTCGGCTTCCTGCTCGACGCCCTGCAATACGGCGCGCCACCGCATGGCGGCCTGGCATTCGGCCTGGACCGTATCGTGACCATGATGACGGGTTCCGAATCGATCCGCGACGTGATCGCCTTCCCGAAAACCCAGCGCGCGCAAGACTTGTTGACGCATGCGCCGTCGGAAGTGGACGAGAAGCAATTGCGTGAACTGCACATCCGTTTGCGCAACACCGAGCCAAAAGTAGCGTAAAGCCAAAGCCTGACCCGTTGAGGGCTGGGGTCAGACGGGGACGCCGAGTCCCGACGGGTCTGACCCCTTTTTTATTGTTGACATGAACCATAAAATTCCCGTTTCCGTGCTGGTCGTCATTCATACGGCTGACCTTGACGTCTTGCTGATCGAGCGCGCGGGCCAGCCCGGTTTCTGGCAATCGGTGACGGGTTCCGTCGATGCCGACGACGAACCGCTGCTGCACACGGCCGCGCGCGAATTGGCTGAAGAGACTGGTATCGTTGCCGATGGTCACGACATCGTGCTGCGCGACTGGAACTTGTCGAATGTGTACGAGATATATCCGATCTGGCGCCACCGCTATGCGCCCGGCGTGACGCGCAACACGGAACACGTGTTCAGCGTGCAAGTGCCGCGCGACATCGCCATTACCCTGAGCCCCCGCGAGCACCTGCAGTATGCGTGGCTGCCCTGCCTGGCGGCGGCGGACCGCTGTTTTTCGTCGTCCAACGCGGAAGCGATTTTGCAATTGCCGGCCATGACGGGCCTGGCGCGCGCCACCTGATTTCCCTAGAAAGCATTCCATGTTGAACTGGTTTAATCTCTCCCGGCAACAAAAACTGGCCGGCACATTCTGCCTGGCGCTGTGCTTGGTCGTGATTGTGGCAGCCAGCCTGTACACGCCGCCCGAACGCACGCCGCCCATCGGCATGCCACTGATGGCACTCGGCTGGCTGCTGCATCCGGCCCCGTTTGCCAAGGGCAAGCGCACCGTGGCCTGGCGCGGTGCCCCCTTGCTGGTCAAGATCGTCTGGGCGGCCGGCATCACCGCGCTGATCGTCAGCGTGACGGCGGGCGTGGGACGCATGCTGGCTTGAGCCGCTGCACCTATTGTCGTATGGTATTATTGCCTTAATGGTAATTTCACTCGATGACGAAAGGCGCGCATGCTGAACTGGTCTCAACTTTCTTTTCAGCAGCGCCTCCTGGGCGCCGTATTTCTGTCCTGGATCTTTGGCGCCCTGTATGCCGTGTGTTTCCCCGATCAGCCACATGCCCGCTTGCCGCAGGCAGGCTTGCCCTTGCTGATGCTGGGATTTCTCCTGCACCCCCGTTGCTTTGCCGGTGGACGCGGCGCCTTCAGCTGGAGCAGCGCACCCAGGCTGGTGAAGGGCTTGTGGGTAATCGGCAGCGTGGTGGGTAGCATCAGTGCCGTCGATAGTTTGCTGCTAGCGATGGCAGGCAGATAAAGTGAGACTTGGGTGCGCACGCGCACCTACGCTGGCGCCGCGCGGGGCCCGTCTGGGAGTAGAATCAAGGCATGAAAATCCGCGTAGCAACTTATAATATCCACAAAGGTGTCTCTTCCGTACGGGGCTTGCCCCGCGTGCATGCCTTGAAGCAGGCGATTGCCCTGTTCCAGGCCGATGTCGTCTTTTTGCAGGAAGTGCAGGGCAAGCATGACCGCAATGCGGCCCGCTATGGCGCCGAGAAAAACGGCCACAAGCATTGGCCGGAAGCGTCGCAGCACGAGTTTTTTGCCGGCGCCGAGCACCATTCCGCCTACGGCATGAATGCCGTGTATGACCATGGCCACCATGGCAACGCCTTGCTGAGCAAGTTCCCCATCGCCTCGCAAACCAACCACGACGTGTCCGACCATGCCTACGAGCAGCGCGGCATCCTGCATTGCGTGCTCAAGACGCCGCAGGCCGACGTGCATTGTTATGTTGTCCACCTGGGCCTGTTCGAGTCGGGACGGGGACGGCAGACGCAGGCGCTGATCGACGCCGTCCTGGAATCGGCGCCGAACGGCGAGCCCGTCATCATTGCCGGCGACTTCAACGACTGGCGCAACACCCTCAGCGACAAGCTGCGCAATGCGCTCGGCGTGGTGGAAGTATTCGACCAGCGGGCGTCGAACTCGGCCCTGGGCGACCTGGTGCGCACCCTGGCGCGGCGTCAGACGAAAACGCCGATCCCCGTACCGGCGCGCACCTTCCCCGCCGCCTTGCCCTGGTTCCGCCTGGACCGCATCTATGTGCGCGGTTTCCACGTGGAAGGCGCGCAAGTGATGCATGGCACCCTGTGGGCAAAACTGTCGGACCACGCACCGATAGTTGCTGCTTTGAAACTCGCGTAGACTGCCGGCATGCGCACCGTCAATTTCATCGCCCACAACGAGATCAAGCTGCTGTATTGCGGCACCGATTACTTTCCCGCGCTGATAGCCGCCATCGACGGCGCGCGTTCCGAGGTCTATTTCGAAACGTATATCTTTGCCGATGACGCCACGGGCACGCTGGTGCTCGACGCGCTCAAACGTGCAGCCGCGCGCGGCGTGCTGGTGTGCATGATCACGGACTGGTTCGGCACGGGCAACCGCCGTGTCAAGGCCATGCATGCGCAACTGGAAGCGGCCGGCGTGCACCACCGCATCTTCAACCCGTGGTTCCGGCGCGGCATCACGCGCACGCACCGCAAGATATGCGTGGCCGATGGCGAGATCGCCCTGGTGGGCGGCATCAATATCAACGACGACATGTTTTGCGACTACGACCATAACATCAGCCTGCAAGCGCCGCGCTGGGATTTCGCCGTGCAGGTGAAGGGGCCGCTGGTGGACGCCATCCATGAAGAAGTGCAGGCGCAGTGGGCCAGATTGGGCAAGATGAACCTGGTGCGGCGTATCAAGTTGTACCGCAAGATGCGCGTGGTCAGCAAGGAGCTGGCGAAAAACCCTGTCGTGGCCGGCTTTGTCGTGCGCGACAACCTGCGCAACCGCCGCACCATCCAGCGCGCCTACCTGCAGGCGCTGGGCCAGGCGCGCAAAAGCGTGATGCTGGCCAACCCGTATTTCGCGCCCGGGCACAAACTGCGCCACGCGCTGGCCCAGGCGGCCCAGCGGGGCGTCGACGTGGTCTTGCTGATCGGCGTGGGTGAGTTCCGCATGCAAGATGCGGTGGCGCACTCGTTTTATCCGAAGCTGCTGGCCGCCGGGGTGAAAATCGTCGAATACCGCAAGACGCAGCTGCACGCCAAGGTCGCCGTGGTCGATGATGACTGGGCGACGGTGGGTTCCAGCAACATTGACGCGCTGAGCCTATTCCTGAACCAGGAAGCGAACGTGGTGATCAAGGACGTCGCCTTCGCGCAAAGCTTGCGCCAGCATATCGAGCAGGGCGTGGCCGACGGCATCGTGATTCACCAGGATGATTTCAAGCACATTGGCCGTTTCCGGCGCATCGGCTATGAAGCGGCCTTCCTCGTGTACCGGCTGGTGATGCGCATTTTTTCAGTAGGCAAGTACGCATGAACGAAATGACAACGGTAAGGCTGGACAAATGGCTGTGGGCGGCGCGCTTCTTCAAGACGCGCTCGCTGGCCAGCGTAGCCGTCGACACGGGCAAGGTAAAAGTGGGCGGCGAGCGCGTCAAACCGGCGCGCAGCGTGCGCGTGGGCGATGCGCTGGCCATCGACAATGGCGCGGAGCTGTGGGAAGTGATCGTGTTGGGCCTGTCCGACAAGCGCGGCGCGGCAAGCGTGGCGCGCTTGCTGTATGGCGAAACGCCGGCCAGCATCGCCCGCCGCGAGCAACTGGCCGAGGAACGCAAGCTGTTCCGCGAGCCGGGCAGCACCATCAAAGGGCGGCCGACCAAGCGCGACCGCCGTCAACTGAGCAAGGCAGGCGACCTTTCCTGAAGTTCGCCTGTTGTGGGTAGGCAAGGGCGCGCGACGCTTTGGCCCTGCAGAAATCAATGGAAACACGCAGTCAAAACATGCTGCGCTGCATTAATAGAACACCGGCTCTAAAGTTCCCGTTTGACTTTTGCGTGGTAGTGGATAATAGTACGAGCGTTCGGATTTTTTCGGAGCGTGCTTTTTTTACCCTCGCTTCAGTCCGCCCAATCGGCAACATCACTTTTAGAACGGACATCTTG
Source organism: Janthinobacterium sp. UMAB-56 (assembly GCF_900095265.1). Taxonomy (GTDB): domain Bacteria; phylum Pseudomonadota; class Gammaproteobacteria; order Burkholderiales; family Burkholderiaceae_D; genus Janthinobacterium. Next base: position 70,086 of record NZ_LT607660.1, read on the forward strand.
AATACTTCAGTCAAATTCATGCGCAAGGGCGAACTGACCCGTGCAGCCATCCTCGACGTGGCGTTGGACCTGTCCAGCCGCGACGGACTGGAAGGCCTGACCATAGGGCTGCTTGCGGACAAAATGAACATGAGCAAGTCAGGCGTATTTGCCCACTTTGGCTCGCGCGAAGACTTGCAGATGGAAGTGCTGAAGCTTTACCACTATCGTTTCGAGCAAGAAGTCTTTTTCCCCAGTATGAAAGAACCGCGCGGCATCTTGCGCCTGGAGTCGATGTTTGCGCGCTGGGTCAAGCGGGTCAGCGTGGAAATCGCTTCCGGCTGCATCTATATCAGCGGCGCCGTCGAGTATGACGACCGTCCCGGTCCTATCCGCGAGGCCCTGGTGGCCATGGTGCAGGCCTGGCAGGGCGCGCTGCTGCGCTGTGTCGAGCAATCGATCGCCACAGGCGACCTGAAAGCGGACACGGACGCCCAGCAGCTGGTGTACGAGATGTATGGCCTGATCCTGGCCCTGCATCACGACGCGCGCTTCCTGCGCGTGCCGGGCAGCATCGAACGGGCGCAAGCGGGCTTTATCCGCCTGCTGGCGTCGTACCAGAATTCCGTCACAAGTCAATAAGCCGTCAGGCAGTATCCGCAACAACGCACACGCAGTTCACAAGTACAACACTTTAGCTAAACGCCTTCAGGAGAAAATTATGGGTCAATACGTCGCGCCAATCCGGGATATGCAATTCGTTCTGCATGAGTTCCTGCAAGTGGAAGAAGAACTGAAGCAAATGCCGTCGTACGCCGACGTCGACGCAGACATCATCAACCAGGTGCTGGAAGAGGGTGGCAAATTTACTTCCGAAGTCTTGTTCCCGTTGAACCACTCCGGCGATCGCGAAGGCTGCCACCACGACCCGGTCACCAAAAGCGTGACCACGCCGAAAGGTTTCAAGGAAGCCTACAAGCAGTATGTCGAAGGTGGTTGGGCGGCCTTGGCTTGCGATCCGGAATACGGCGGCCAGGGCTTGCCTGTCGTGCTGAACAACTCGTTCTATGAAATGCTGAACTCGTCGAACCAGGCCTGGTCCATGTACCCTGGCCTGTCGCACGGCGCCTACGAGTGCCTGAAGGAACACGGCACCGACCACCAGAAGGAAGTGTACCTGCCGAAACTGGTGTCGGGCGAATGGACGGGCACCATGTGCCTGACCGAACCGCATTGCGGCACCGACCTGGGCCTGCTGCGCTCGAAGGCGCTGCCTGAGGCAGACGGTTCCTGGACCATTACCGGCAACAAGATCTTCATCTCGGCCGGCGAGCATGACATGGCGGAAAACATCCTGCACCTGGTGCTGGCCCGCGTGCCGGACGCACCGGAAGGCTCGAAAGGCATCTCGCTGTTCCTGGTGCCGAAATTCCTGCCGAACGCGGACGGCACGGTCGGTGAGCGCAACCCGATCACCTGCGGCGCCATCGAAGAAAAAATGGGCATCCACGGCAACTCGACCTGCCAGATGAACCTGGACGGCGCAAAAGGCTGGATCATCGGCCAGCCGAACAAGGGCCTCAACGCCATGTTCGTCTTCATGAACGCGGCCCGCCTGGGCGTGGGCATGCAGTCGCTGGGCCTGACGGAAATCGCTTACCAGAACGCGCTGATCTACGCCAAGGACCGCACGCAAATGCGCTCGCTGTCCGGCATCAAGAACCCGGAACTGCCAGCCGACCGCATCATCGTGCACCCTGACGTGCGCCGCATGCTGCTGACCGGTAAAGCCTACGCCGAAGGCGCGCGCGCTTTCACTTCCTACGTGGCGCTGCAGATCGACCGCGAACTGCACCACCCTGACGCCGACGTGCGCAAGGAAGCCGCCGACGAAGTGGCGCTGCTGACGCCCGTCATCAAGGCTTTCATCACCGACAACGCCTGGATCGCCACCTCGGACGCGATGCAAGTGTTCGGCGGCCACGGCTACATCTCGGAATGGGGCATGGAGCAGTATGTGCGCGACGCGCGCATCAACATGATCTACGAAGGCACGAACACGATCCAGTCGCTGGACCTGCTGGGCCGCAAGATCCTCGGCGACAACGGCGCCAAGCTGCGCAAGTTCGGCGAAAAGATCAAGGCCTTCGTCGAAGACAACGGCACCGATGAAGCGATGAGCGAATTTGTCACCCCACTGGGCGACCTGGGCGACAAAGTCACCAAGCTGACCATGGAAATCGGCATGAAGGCCTTCCAGAATCCTGACGAAGTGGGCGCGGCATGCGTGCCTTACCTGCGTGTCGTCGGCCACATGATCTACAGCTACCTGTTCGCGCAGATGGCCAAGATCGCCCTCGAAAAAGAGTCCAGCGGCGACAAGTTCTATACCGCCAAACTGGCTACCGCACGTTTCTACTTCGCCCGCTTGCAGCCTGAAACGGCAACCCTGATCCGTCAGGCGCGTTCCGGTTCGGCCAACCTGATGGCACTCGACGCAGACCTGTTCTAAGACTTGAGGAAAATATGACCAATTTCATCGTTAAAAAAGTAGCCGTCCTCGGCGCCGGCGTGATGGGCGCGCAGATCGCCGCCCATTGCATCAACGCGAAAGTGCCGGTCGTGCTGTTCGACCTGCCGGCCAAGGAAGGCCCGAAGAATGGCATCGTGCTGCGCGCCATCGAGAACCTGAAAAAACTGTCGCCTGCGCCGCTGGGCAACAAGGATGACGCCGCGCTGATCCAGGTGGCTAACTACGAAGACAACCTGGACCTGCTGGCCGGTTGCGACCTGATCATCGAAGCCATCGCCGAGCGCATGGACTGGAAACACGACCTGTATCAAAAGGTCGCACCACATATCGGCCCGAACGCGATCTTCGCCTCGAACACTTCGGGCCTGTCGATCACCAAGCTGGCCGAAGGCTTCGACGCCGACCTGAAATCGCGCTATTGCGGCGTGCACTTCTTCAACCCGCCGCGCTATATGCACCTGGTCGAAATCATCCCGACCGCGTTCACCAAGCCTGAAATCGCCGACCAGCTGGAAGGCTTCCTGACCACCACCCTGGGCAAGGGCGTCGTGCGCGCCAAGGATACGCCGAACTTCATCGCCAACCGCGTTGGCGTGTTCGGTATCCTGGCCATCGTGCACGAAGCCGAGAAATTCGGCCTGTCCGTGGACGTCGTCGACGACCTGACGGGCTCCAAGCTGGGCCGCGCCAAGTCGGGCACCTTCCGCACGGCGGACGTGGTTGGCCTGGACACCATGGGCCATGTGATCAAGACCATGCAGGACTACCTGCCGAACGATCCGTTCGCCGCCGTCTACAAGACGCCGGCCGTGCTGGCGCAACTGGTGGAAAAAGGCGCGCTGGGCCAGAAGAGCGGCGCGGGCTTCTACAAGAAGGTCGGCAAGGAAATTCAACGCCTCGATTTCGCCACCGGTGAATACGTGGCCGGCGGCGCCAAGGCTGCCGACATCATCGCCCGCATCCTGAAAGAAAAGGATCCGGTCAAGAAGATGAAGGCGCTGCGCGAATCGACCAACCCGCAAGGCCAGTTCCTGTGGGCGATCTTCCGCGACGCTTTCCATTACATCGCCATCCATCTGGACACCGTGGCCGATAATGCGCGCGACATCGACTTCGCCATGCGCTGGGGCTTCGGTTGGAACGTCGGTCCGTTTGAAACGTGGCAGGCATCGAACTGGCTGCAAGTGGCCAACTGGGTCAAGGAAGACATCGACGCCGGCCAGGCGCTGTGCAATGCGCCCTTGCCAGCATGGGTATTCGAAGGTCCGGTCGCTGAAAAAGGCGGCGTGCACACGCCGGAAGGTTCTTACTCGGCCGTGTCGAACAGCTTCGTGCCCCGTTCGAGCCTGGCCGTGTATGACCGCCAGCCATTCCGCGCGCCCGTCCTGGGCAGCGGCGCCATCGACGGCAAGACTGCTGGCACCACCGTCTTCGAAGACGAATCCGTGCGCGTCTGGCATACGGGCGACGACGTCCTGATCATCTCGTTCAAGACCAAGATGCACGTGATCGGTGAAGGCGTGATTAATGGCCTGAAACTGGCACTGGCCGAAGCTGAGAAAAACTTCAAGGGTCTGGTGATCTGGCACGCCGACGCAGCCGAAGGCGGTGCCTTCTCGGCCGGCGCCGACCTGCAATCGGCCCTGCCGGCCTTCATGCAAGGCGGCGTGAAAGCTGTCGATCCTATCATCGCCGAACTGCAGAACACCTTCATGTCGCTGAAATACGCGAACGTGCCGGTGATCGCCGCAGTCGCTGGCCTGGCACTGGGCGGCGGTTGTGAGCTGGCGCTGCATTCCTCGAAGCGCGTGGCCTCGATCGAGTCGTATATCGGCCTGGTGGAAGTGGGCGTCGGCCTGATTCCTGCCGGCGGCGGCTTGAAGGAAGCGGCGCAGCGCGCCTACAAGGAAGCCAAGGGCAACGACATCCTGCAATTCCTGAAAACGGGCTTCACCAATGCGGCTACCGCCAACGTGTCGAAATCGGCGCTGGAAGCTAAAAAAATGGGCTACCTGAAGGAAGACGACGTGATCGTGTTCAACGCCTATGAGCTGCTGCACGTGGCCAAGGTCGAAGCGCGCGCCATGTTCGACGCCGGTTTCCGTCCGCAACTGCCTTCGCTGATCCAGGTGACAGGCCGTTACGGCTGGGGCACCATCAAGGCGCAGCTGGTCAATATGCGCGACGGCGGCTTCATTTCGGCGCACGATTTCAAGCTGGGCGAGATGATCGCCGAGATCGTATCGGGCGGTGACGTGGACCAGGGCAGTTTCGTCAGCGAGCAGTGGCTGCTGGATATGGAACGCAAGGCATTCCTGGAGCTGTTGAACCATCCGAAAACCCAGGAACGGATCATGGGCATGATGCAGACCGGTAAGCCGGTACGTAACTAAGCCTGACGTCGATGACGATCCTGTCGTTGGTATTTAAAGTATTGCTGCGCGTGAGGCCAAGCATGGTGTATGACCGTATCAAACAACAGATGATGGACACCTTGCCCTTCGTGCGGCTGCTGGGGATCAGCATCGACGACATCGGCGCCGGCACCTCGAAGGTGTCGATGCCGGAAGATCCAAAACTGAATAATCACCTGGGCACGCAGCACGCGGGCGCCTTGTTTACCCTGGCCGAAACGGCTTCAGGCGCGGCCATGGCTGGCGGCTTCGCCGAGCTGATACTGGGCTTGCGCCCGGTGGCCAAGGAGTCGCGTATCGCCTACCAGAAGCTGGCCCGGGGCGCGACGCGCGCCGAAGGCCGGGTACCGGGCGACCTGGCTGCCTTGAAGGCGCAGCTGGCGCAGGATGGCAAGGTGGCGTTTCCCGTGGAAGTCGACATTGTCGACTCCGAAGGCACGCTGGCGGCACAGGTGACGGTGGACTGGTATTTGTCGCAGAAGCGCTAAGCGGCAACCAGACCACCTCGGACATTCGACAGAACACGAACCTCGTTCAACATCTTTGAAAGAACAAAATGAGCAAACAACTTCAAGACGCGTACATCGTCTCTGCAACCCGCACCCCGATCGGCAAGGCGCCGCGCGGCATGTTCAGAAACACCCGCCCGGACGACCTGCTGGTGCGCGTGCTGCAATCGGCACTGGCGCAAGCGCCTGGCCTCGACCCGGCATTGATCACCGATGCCATCATCGGCTGCTCGTTCCCGGAAGCGGAGCAAGGCTTCAATATCGCGCGTAACTCGGTGCTGCTGGCCGGCTTGCCGAAAACCGTGGGCGGCGTCACCGTCAACCGCTATTGCGCCTCGGGTATCACGGCCATTGCCATGGCGGCAGACCGCATCCGCGTGGGCGAAGCCGACGTGATGATCGCCGGCGGCATCGAATCGATGTCGATGGTGCCGATGATGGGCCACCATCCTTCGATGAACCTGGACATGTTCAGCGATGAAAACATCGGCATGGCCTACGGCATGGGCCTGACGGCCGAGAAAGTGGCGCAGCAATGGAAAGTGTCGCGCGAACAGCAGGACGCGTTCTCGGTCGAATCGCACCGCCGCGCCATCGCCGCGCAGCAAGCCGGTTTCTTCAAGGCGGAAACGACGCCAGTCGAAATCATCACGCGCACGCCGAACCTGGCTACCGGCCAGGTTGATGTGACGCGCCGCACCGTCGACACCGACGAAGGCGCGCGCGCCGATTCGTCGATGGAGTCGCTGGCCAAACTCAAGCCCGTGTTTGCTGCCAAGGGTTCCGTCACTGCCGCCAACAGCTCGCAGATGTCCGATGGCGCCGGCGCGCTGTTGATCGTCAGCGAAAAAATCCTGCGCGAACATAACCTGACCCCGCTGGCGAAATTCTCCTCGTTCGCCGTGCGCGGCGTACCGCCGGAAATCATGGGCATCGGTCCGAAATTCGCCATTCCTGCAGCGTGCGCCGCCGCCGGCATCACGCAAGACCAGCTGGACTGGATCGAGCTGAACGAAGCGTTTGCCGCACAGGCGCTGGCCGTCATCGGCGACCTGGGCCTGGACCCGGCAAAAGTGAATCCGATGGGCGGCGCAATCGCCCTGGGCCACCCGCTGGGCGCCACCGGCGCCATCCGCGCGGCCACCGTGATCCACGCACTGCAGCGCACCAAGCAGAAGTACGGCATGGTCACGATGTGCGTCGGCGCCGGCATGGGCGCAGCCGGTATCTTTGAACGTGTATAAGTCTGGCTGAGTAAAGCAATACAACAGGGCGCTGCGGGATTACCCCGGCGCCCTTTATCTTTTTGGAGACGACATGGATATTTTGTGCAGCAAGAGCGAGGGCATCCTCACCCTGGAATTCAATCGTCTGGAGCGCAAGAATGCGATCACGGGCGCCATGTATCAGACCCTGGCCGATGCGCTGGTGGCGGCAGAGACGGACGATGCCGTGCGCGCCATCCTGATCTGCGGCAAGCGCGAGATTTTCACGGCCGGCAACGACCTCGATGACTTCATGAAGACGGCGCGCCCGAAGGATGGCTCGCTCGACCATGACCGCCCCGTGTTCCAGTTCATGCGCGCCCTGTACGGCAGCAGCAAGCCCGTGGTGGCTGCCGTCTCCGGCCCGGCCATCGGTATCGGCACCACCTTGCTGATGCACTGCGATCTGGTCTACGCGGCCGACAACGCCAGCTTTTCGATGCCGTTCACGCAGCTTGGCCTGTGCCCGGAATTCGGTTCCAGCCTGCTGCTCACGCAACTGGCCGGCTACCCGCGCGCGGCGGAAAAGCTGATGCTGGGCGAGTCCTTCCCGGCACAGGAAGCGTTGGAAATGGGCCTGGTGTCCAAGGTCGTGCCCCTGTACGACTTGATGACGTTCGCGCAAGGCCAGGCGGCCAAGCTGGTGGCCTTGCCTGCCGCCTCCATCCGCGCCACCAAGCGCCTGATGAAGCAAAGCCGCATGGAGCCGATGAAAACGGCCATCGCCGAGGAAAATAAACTGTTCAGCGCCATGCTGGGCGGCGCCGAAGCGAAGGAAGCGTTTACGGCCTTCTTTGAAAAGCGCAAGCCGGACTTCAAGAAGTTTGCCTAAGCTGAGTGCCGATGGATGCTCAGTCTGACTTCTATTTTAGTGTGACAAAGTGATCATTCCAATTTGGCGTTGCTGAACAGCTCAATAGTCCAGTCGGTGAACGCTCGCATCGCCGGGGACAGAAAGCGGTGATGAGGGTAGAGTAGTGAGACCGGTACCGGTGCTGGCCGCCTGTCGGCCAGCACCTCGACCAAACCCCCTGCCTGCAAATGGTCGGTCACCAGGATCTCGGCCAGCTGCATCAAGCCGTGGCCATCGAGGCCCAGCTTGATGTACAGCCCGGTCTCGTTGACCGCTACCGTGCCCGGCACCGGGACGGCAATGCGGATGCCCTCCTCGACGAAATGCAGATCGCTCCCCCGCCGCGCGGTGCTGGAAAAGTAGTGGACCGCCCGGTGTCCTTGCAAATCCTCCAGGACCTCGGGAACACCCAGTTCGGCCAGGTAGGAAGGCGCTGCGCAGGTGATCCAGCGCAGCGCGCCCAAGCGGCGCGCGACCAGCGTCGAGTCATCGAGGCTACCGGTGCGGATGACGCAATCGACACCTTCCTGTATCAAGTCCACCTGGCGATCATTGATGCCGATCATCAGGTAGATGTCCGGGTAGCGCTGCTGGAATTGCCGCAACCGCGGCAGGATCACGGCATGGGCAATGCCGCCCGGCATATCCACGCGCAATCGTCCTTGCGGGCGCTCGCCCGGGCCTTGCAGGCTGGCTTCGGTGTCGGCTATCAGGTCAAGTATTTCGCGGCAGCGGTGGAAGTAGCGCTCGCCTTCCGGTGTCAGGCTGAGGTTTCTGGTGGAACGATTCAGCAAGCGTGTCTGCAAATGTTTTTCCAGCCGCTTGATGATGCCGGTGACCGACGATGCCGGCAAGCCCAGGGTCTCTGCTGCGCGCACAAAACTCCTGCTCTCGACCACGCGAAGAAATACCTGCATTGCTTGTACGCGATCCATGTCTTGTCCGTATGGCGGTAAAGGAAACGGCACTATAACCCAACATTGTTCGGTTTTTCTGCATGGTGAAAACCTCCCTGCCTGCTTTTTCTGCGTGCTTGCCTGCACTAGACTGGGTGCAACTCATTACCGATAGCAGGAATCAATCATGCGTGAACAAGACCCTCAATTGCAGGCGCTGCTTGCGCCGCTGGCCACAGCCCCACACAAGATGTTGATTCGAGGCGCCACGATCATCAGCATGGATGGCAATGTTGGTAATTTGCCCAAGGGCGATATCCTGATTGCCGATGGCGCCATTGCCGCCATCGGCTTGCACCTGGAGGCTGACGGTGCCGAAGTGATCGATGCCGCAGAGATGATTGCCATTCCGGGCATGGTCGATACCCATCGCCATTCCTGGGAAGGCCAGCTGCGCCGCATCAACCCCAATGCGGCTACGCTCGAGGACTATTGCAACGCCACGCATTTCTCGTTTGCCAAATACTACCGACCGCGCGACATCTACGTGGGCAATTTGCTCACGGCCTTGGGCTGCATCGATGCCGGCATCACGACCGTGATCGACAACTCCCACAACAGCCGCACGGCTGAGCATTCCGATGCAGCCGTCGAAGCGCTGCTCGATACCGGCATCCGCGCCGTGCACGCCGTCGGCGCGCCCGTAGCGGGCGACTGGGATAAGGCGCATTGGCCAGGCAACCTGGCTCGCCTGCAAGCCAAGTATTTCAGCAATCCTGACAGCCTGGTGACACTGGCCATGATGGCGCAGCTGGAACCTGACCAGTGGGCCATCGCACGAGCACTGGGTATTCCCATCGTGACCGAGTTTTTTGGCGGTGGCATGGCAGCCGAGCTCGAAGGCCTGCACCGGCAGGGGTTGCTCGGCAACGACAATATCTTCAACCACTGCACCTGTCTGCCGGAATCGGGCTGGAAAATCTTGCGCGAGGCAGGCGTGCGCGTCAATGTATGCCCGCGCTCGGATGCCCACTACGGTATCGAGGATGGCATGAACGCCTGGCAGGCAGCGTTTCAGCACGGCATACGTCCTGGCCTGAGTGTCGACAACGAGACTTCGTATAGTGGCGACATGTTCATGGAAATGCGCGTGGCGTTCTACCTGCAAAGGGTCATGGGACATACCCAGCGCTTGCATGGGCATCACCACGTGGCGGCGCCCACCGATGCGTTCCGCTTGCTGGAGGCTGCCACGATTGACGGCGCCGCTTGTGCCGGGTTGGAACAACGCATCGGCAGCTTGAGCCCAGGCAAGCAGGCCGACCTGGTACTGATACGCACCGGCGACCTCAACCTGTACCCGGTCAACAACGCCATCGGTACCGTAGTGCACGCGGCAGAGCGCAGCAATATCGATACCGTCATCATCGAAGGGCGCGTGCGCAAACGCGGTGGCGTCGTGCTGGGCGTGGACCAGGAAAAGCTGCGCGCCGCGATCGACGAATCCTGCTTTCACCTGTTCAGTGCCGCCGCTTACCAGCCCGATTTGTTTGGGGTATCGTTCGCACCGATCCACCATGCGTAAGCAGCGCCGGATGAACGCGCTACTGTTCTCCCTCCCTCGAACATCAGCGAATATTTGTCGATGTCATCGGCGGACCCTCCTGCGACCTGTTGTTATGTACCAGCGCGCGAGTGGGCCTGTCCACGCCCACCGATGCAGACGGTGCCCTGCTTGCGATGAACGTGCCAGGGATAAACGGGATGCCCGAGTCCTGTTTTGCTGGCTAAGAGCGGATGGAGTTCGTCTATCGTATAGATGAAAAGTACTGGGTCGGCGATTTTCCCAAGGCCTTCTTGACCATCGTGATGAAGGCATTGACGGAGTCGTAGCCCAGGTTTCCTGTCACATTTTGTACGGACTTTCCCTCTGCCAGTTGGCTCAATGCGATCATCAAGTGCAGTTGCTGGCGCCATCGGCCGAACGTCAATCCTGTCGTGTTTTCTACCAGCCGCGCCAATGACCGTTCACTCATGGCAAGAAGGTCAGCCCATTGACGAAGGGTCGTGCGGTTACCGGGATCGGCGATGAGGGTACACGATGTGTTTGGGGGCTGGTCCACGCCATTGTTGCTCGCATCCGTCATTGCCGTTCTCGGTGCATGGAGCGGTTTGCTGGCCGGGAGAAACGTGCACCCTGAGCCTGCAGCAGCGACAAACTGACGCATGACTGCCGATGAATCGCCGTGACCATTGTTGCCAATCCAGAGCCTGAATGCTGGGCAAAGCGGTGATGTAGGCGATTGAAGTAGCCCCTGATTCAAATGCGCACGCCCCACAAAATGGTTTTTCGGGGCGCCCTATCGATGGCCCCTGGAAAAATACTGGCGACAATTGCATGCGCGACAAAGTGCGCGAACCGATTTAATGCTGTTAATTGCTCTCAACTTATGCGAGACTTTTTACGCCAATGGATTGATTTCGACACAACCATTCTCAAATGATGTGAGAGCTCATGGTCCTTGTTAACGAGTATTGCTGCCGCAGGCAATAACAGGAGGAACATTCATGATTCGCTTGGTGTTGCTGTTACTGGGAGTCGAATATCTGCGCAAGCGCTGGCGCGCTATCCTGTCAATTGGCTTGATATGGCTGCTGGCAGGCCTGGTCATATTTATTGATGCGCTCGACAATGCGCTGTACTTCCCGATCAATTTTTTTGCCTACCTGTTCCTGATCGAAGGCCTGGCAACGCTGGCTGTGGCATGGACTGGCGTCGGTGGCCAGCGCATCTTGCGATACGTGAAAGGCTGCGCTGTGGTGCTGGCGGCGATGCTGATCTTCGCCGGCCATCATCATGGCAATTTCTTGTTATCGATGATTTTTGGAACGCTGTTTCTCGCCGACGGACTGATACAGTGCACCTCCGCCTACATGGTCCGCTATCGTCGCTGGCGCGTGGCCTTTTCCTGGGGCATGGCCGAGATTCTGCTGGCAATCTTCTTTTATCAGCCATATCCGACGCATTATGTGGGAACACTACCGTATTGCCTCGGTTTGTTTCTGATTTTTGGCGGCGCCAACTTGATTGGGCTGGCCGCCCGTGTTCGCCGCATGGGCGCTAATCCGGCCCTGTCGGAAGCGGAGCATTCCGCCGTGCAGCCCGATGAGCATCTTGCTTCTGCATTCACGCAAGTGGAGTGGGAAGGTCCTCCTGCGGAGCATGAGCAGGCGCTGACGGTGCATGTCTGGACGCCTGTCGGTTCAGCCAAGTCGCCGACGCATAACTATCCGCTTGTCGATCGCTATATCGCCGCGATCGATGTCAACGGCGTGATCTCTACCGGGCATGCGGCATTGGAAACGCCGGAGGGTATTTATATCAGCCTGTACCCGCGAGTAGAGATCGACCGTTCGCCTGACGATTTCGGGCGCCTGCTGCGCGCCACCAGTGAGAATGATGTGCCGGGCATATTCCAGCCCGATTATGCGACAGAATCCAAGGCATGGTGCCCGTCAACCGTTCAGGTCCGTATCCGCAATTACGACCCGCGCCAGTTACAGGCTTTCTGGCGACGCTATCGCAGCGATACGACTTACAATCTCACGCATCGTAATTGTTCCAGTACGGTAGCCCGGGCCTTGGAAGCTGCTATCGACGGTGCCGTCGGCCGCCTATATGGAGAGCGCGCAGGCTGGCGGGTTTTCTTCCGCATCCTGGCGACGCCGGAGCTGTGGGTTGCCGCTCAGATACGCAAGCGTGCCGTGACGATGGCGTGGACCCCCGGGCTGACCTTGGACTATGCCAGAGCGCTCAGTATGCTGGCCGATCCGCGGCCGTTTGCCTGGTGGAAATTGGCGAGAACCGCCTGCAACAGGATAGCGCAATTGCGTCGCGAATGGCGCGCCCAGGATCATGCTGCCATTGATCTTCGTGAGAAGCGCGATGAATGCGCCATGCATGACAACTAGCGTGATGCGCGGCCCCGGCGTTGCAGTTGGGATGGCAGCTCTCAAGGGAGGAAAGAGACCTTCCGCGCAGATCAAAACACGCCCATAACATGAATCTAGACGACTGGTCTAATTGTGCTACAATGCATCGCATGAAAGCTGAATACACCGATGTGCGCCAGCACATTATCGACCAGGGCAAGGCCATTATCACGCGCAAGGGCTTTGCCGGCGTGGGGCTGAACGAGATTTTGGCGGCCGCCGACGTGCCCAAGGGTTCGTTTTACCATTACTTCAAGTCCAAGGAATTGTTTGGCGAGGCGATGCTTGCCGATTACGTCACCGGCTACCTGGCCGGCATGGAAGACGTGCTGGACCAGCCTGGCCAGAGCGCGGCGCAGTCGCTGATGGCGTATTGGGCCAGCTGGACCAGTGAGAGCCTCGATGGCAGCGGCTGCGACTGCCGTTGCCTGGTCGTCAAGCTCAGCAGCGAAGTGGCGGACATGTCCGAACCGATGCGCGTGGCGCTGCTCGATGGCACCCACCGCATCATCGCCAGGCTGGCGCTGGCCATCGCGCGGGGCAGGGTGGATGCTTCCTTGCCATCGGTGGCCGATCCGGCGCAGATGGCCGCCACCTTGTACCAGCTGTGGCTGGGCGCGGCCATGCTGACCAAGCTGCGGCGCGACGCCAGCGCCCTGCAAACGGCCTGGCAGGCGACCCTGGCGATGTTGCACCTGCCGCCGGACGAATAAGCGGGCACCCAGTACGCGGATGATAGACGTCCGCATTTTTTACATTGCATTTTAGACGACCAGTCTAATAATAAAGGAGCAGCAACATGAAAAATTTCGAATTCCATAACCCGACCCGTATCGTCTTCGGTGCCGACACCGTCGCCAAATTGTCCACCCTGGTGCCGCACGATGCGCGCGTGCTGATTTTGTACGGCGGGGCCAGCGCGGAAAAGACCGGCACCCTGGCCGAAGTGCGAACTGCTCTTGCGCTGGGCCAGCGCAGCGTGCAGGAGTTTGGCGGCATCGAACCCAATCCCAGCTATGAAACCTTGATGCGCGCCGTGGCCCAGGTGCGCAGCGAGAAGCTGGACTTCCTGCTGGCCGTCGGTGGCGGTTCGGTGATCGACGGCACCAAGTTCGTCGCCGCCGCCGCCCTGTACGATGGCGAGCCGTGGGAAATCGCCGAACGCGGCGGCGCCAATGTGCAGCGTGCCCTGCCGTTCGGCACGGTGCTGACCTTGCCGGCCACGGGGTCGGAAATGAATAGCGGCGGTGTGGTGACGAAAAAAGCCACGCACGACAAGCTGAGTTTTCGCAACCCGCTGCTGTACCCGCAATTTTCCGTGCTCGACCCGAGTAAAACGTTTACCTTGCCGGGCACGCAGGTGGCCAATGGCCTGGTCGACGCCTTTGTCCACACCACGGAACAGTATTTGACCTATCCGGTGCAGGCGAAGGTGCAGGACCGCTTTGCCGAAGGCTTGCTGCAGACGTTGGTCGAGATCGCGCCGCAGGCAGTGGCCTCGCCCGATGATTACGCCACCCGCGCCAACCTGATGTGGACGGCCACCCTGGCCCTGAATGGCCTGATCGGCGCCGGCGTGCCGCAGGACTGGGCCACCCACATGATCGGCCACGAATTGACGGCCCTGTACGACATCGATCACGCGCGCACCCTGGCCCTGGTGCTGCCCGCACTGTTGGACGTGCAGCGCGAGCAGAAACGTGGCAAGTTGCTGCAATATGGTGAGCGCGTGTGGCATATCACCAGCGGCAGCGAAGAGGAGCGCATCGACGCCGCCATCGCCCGCACCCGCGCCTTCTTTGAAGGCCTGGGCATCCCGACCCGTTTGTCGGCCTACCAACTGGGCCAGGAAGCGGTGGAAGCAGTACTGACGCAACTGGAAGCACATGGCATGACCTCCCTCGGCGAACACCGCGATATCGACCTCGCGCGCAGCCGCCGTATCCTCGAAGCAGCACTGTAACCCTGACATAAAAGGACACAATATGAACATCCTGATGGTACTGACCTCGCACGATCAACTCGGTGACACTGGCAAGAAAACCGGCTTCTGGCTGGAAGAATTCGCCGCCCCCTACTATGCCTTGCAGGAGGCGGGCGCCAAGCTGACCGTGGTCTCGCCGAACGGCGGCCAGCCGCCGCTAGACCCGAAAAGCGACGAGCCCGATTCGCAAACGGACGCCACGCGCCGCTTCAAGCTGGACGCCGCCGCGCAAGCCGTGCTGGCCAACACGGGCAAGCTGTCGGAAGTGAAGGCGGCCGACTTTGACGCCGTGTTTTATCCGGGCGGCCATGGTCCGCTGTGGGACCTTGCCGAAGACCCGCACTCGATCGCGCTGATCGAGCACATGATCGCCGCCGGCAAGCCCGTCGCCGCCGTCTGTCACGCGCCCGGCGTGCTGCGCCACGTGAAGGCGGTCGATGGCACGCCGCTGGTGCGCGGCAAGCAGGTGACGGGCTTTACGAATACCGAGGAAGACGCCGTCGGCTTGACGGCCATCGTGCCTTTCCTGGTCGAGGATATGCTCAAGGAAAACGGCGGCGTCTATTCGAAGCTGGGCGACTGGCAGCCGTACGCCGTCACCGATGGCTTGCTGGTCACGGGCCAGAACCCGGCATCGTCGGAAGTGGCCGCCCAGGCGCTGCTCAAGCTGCTGGCTTGATGCCCGGCTAGTGTCGGGCGATCATGCCCGCCAGAATCAGGCCGACCGAGGCGTGCCATTGCGTCTCGCTGGCCGGCCTGCCCGCCAGCGCATAGCCGTGCAGGAAATCGACGAGCGCATCGCGCCCGCGCAGCCGGGTTTTTTCAGGCAGATCGAGGCCCTCCACGGCTTGCTCGAACAGCGCCGTAAACCGCTCGGCCACATCGGCTTGCGTCACCAGCCCGCGCGCCATCAGGCGCACGAAATACGGCGTGGTGCTGACCAGTTTCAGGTACAGCGCGCATAGCGCGAGCAGGCGCCGCCGTGGCGTCTGGCGTGGCGTAAACGGCGGCTGCAGTGGATCGAGCGCGACAAAACGCTGCGCCATCAGGGCCAGCAGCAATTCCTCTTTTCCCGCGTAATAGTGATACAGGGCCATGGCATCGACGCCAAGGCACTGCGCCAGCGCGCGCATGGAAAACGCTTCGCCTTTTTCTTCCAGCAGGGATAAAGCCGCCTGCAGGATGGCGGCGTTGTCCAGTGCGGGCGCGATGCGGCGTGGACGACCCGGACGGCGCACGGGCGATGCTATGGCTTGAAGTTTTGGCGATTTCATGGGCATAATTCTACACTGTAGAATTAATTGGAGGCGCATCATGCAACAACCTTTCGTCAGCGCCTTTCTCGGCATCAGCATCGACGGCTGCATCGCCGGAGAAAACGGCGACCTGTCCTGGCTGGCCGAACTGGCGCCCGACTCGCCCGACGCCACCGGCTACACGGCATTGATGGATCAAGTCGATACCCTGCTGATCGGCCGCACCACCTATGAGGCCGTGCTGGGCTTCGAGCCTTGGCCGTATGGGGGCAAGCGCGTGGTGGTGTTGAGTCACCGCGACTTTGCGCCGCGCCATGGTGAGCAGCGCCGCGAAGGCAGCCTGCTGCAAGTGCTGGCAGGTCTGGCAGAGGAGGGCTGCCGCCACGTGTATCTCGATGGCGGCGCCGTCATCCGCGCCGGTTTGCGCGAGGGCGCCATCGACAGCCTGACCTTGTCCGTACTACCCGTGGTGCTGGGCAAGGGCGTGCGCCTGTTCGAGGACGGCTTGCCGCGCAGCGACTGGCGCCTGGATGGCACGCGCCAGCTGCCCAGCGGCGTGGTGCAGCTGCGCTATCGAAAAAATTAAACCGTGCTGGCGATGTCGACGATGAAGCCGGTGTCAAAACGTTCATTTTCCGGCGTGCCATCGGGGCGCTTGTAGCCGCAGGGGTTGCACACGACGCGGCAGTCCTGGACGCGATAGTCGAGCGAGGCGTGCATGTGGCCATGCACCCACAGGTCGGCTTGCGCCACCAGGTCGTCCAGTTGCGACGCGAACGCTGGCGAGCCCAGGTTGGTTGCGTATTGCTCATCCACCGACAGCATCGATGGCGCCATGTGCGTTATGACGACCGTCTTGCCATCAAAGGGCTGTGCCAGCTGCTGTTCCAGCCAGCAGCGGTGCTGCGCGTGCAGCTGCGCCGTGTCGACGGCGCACAGCAGGCGTGGCGTGTCGCCGCCCATGCTGATGCGCTTGTAGTCAGGCATATAGGCTTGCGCCGCCTGCATGGCTTCTTCCTGGCGCTCTTCACCGAACAGCAGAAAATCCGTCCATAGCGTGATGCCGAGGAAGCGCACGCCAGCGAGCGTCACGGCATCGCCATCGAGCAGGCGGATGTTGGCGCCCTGTGCATTGGCGCTGGTGCAGGCGTCGCGCACGGCGTCCTGCATGTGTTCGAGCTGATGGCCATAGCCTTCGTGATTGCCATGCACGTACAGCACGGGCAGGGCGCCGAAGGTGCGCGCGGCCCAGGCGATGGCATTGCTGCCCGTATCGATGTCACCGGCCAGTATCACCACGTCGGGGCGGCAGGTGGCAAGGTCGATGGCGGGCGTGTCTTCACCCCAGACTTCCAGGTGCAGGTCGGACAGGATCAGCAAACGCATGGCAGTGGGCGCGGCAAGGCGCATGGCAGTGAATGGGCCTCTATCGTAGCGCAAGTCGCTGCGCCCGTCTGCTTGACCGCACGAGGGGGTGACGTTACCCTGTGGTATTGATTCATCCCGCCTATCTTCTGGAGTCGCATGCCGCCTTTCCTCATTCCCAAGACCTTGCTCAGTATCGCGCTGGCCGCCATGGCGCTGCCGTTTGCCGCACATGCTGTCACGCCTGCCGTCGATCCCTTGACGCAGCCGATTGCCTCGCCCTACGCGGCGCAGTGGAACCGCCCGCAGCAACCGGCGCGCATCCATGGCGACACGTATTACGTGGGCGTGGGTGGCTTGAGCGTGGTGCTGATCGATACGCGCGATGGCTTGATCCTGATCGATGGCGCGTTGCCGCAATCGGTGGCCGCCATCAAGGAACATATCCTTGAGCTGGGCTTTCGCCTGGAAGACATCAAATTCATCCTGAATACGGAAGCGCATTTCGACCATTCGGGCGGCATTGCCGCCTTGGCCCGCGACAGCGGCGCGCAAGTGGTCGCCAGCCCGCTGGGCGCGGAGGCGTTGCGCGCGGGAGCGGTGCTCGCCGCAGATCCGCAGGCGGGCGAAATCGATGGCATGCCGGCCGTGGAAAACGTGCGCGAGATCGCCGAAGGCGAAACCCTGCAACTGGGCGACGTGACCATCACGGCGCGCTACACGCCTGGCCATACGCCGGGCAGCACCAGCTGGACCTGGGTTTCATGCGAGGATGCAGACCGTCAGGAATGCCTGAACGTGGTGTTCGGCGCCAGCCTCACGCCGGTAGCTGCCGACGATTTTCATTACCTGGCCGATGAGCGCCATGCGGACTTGACGCCAGCCTTTCGCCGCGTCATGCAGGACTTTGCCAAACTGCCCTGCGACATCCTGATCTCGGCCCACCCCGACCACTCCGGCGGCGACCGCAAGCTGACGCAATTGCTGGAAGGCGTCACGCCGCATCCTTTCATCGATGCGCAAGCGTGCAGCAACTACGCTGCCAAAAATGAAGCCAAGCTCGATGCCCGCATTGCGAAGGAAAAAGCGGCTGCGACAAAATAACAACATTGGCGCATGCGCCATGAAAGACGGTTGACGCACTGCAGCAAACGGTGCAGTATCAGCGTCCGCAGTGCAGATTAACCATCAAATAGAAAGGAACCCCATGTTCGAGCAGGCTGGCAGCAAGTCATACAAGCACTAGCCCCGCGCATGACGCTCGGGGCCATTGGCAGCATTGCCGATCCCGAGCCGGTGTCTTTCAAACCCCGGTGAGGAAACTCGCCGGGGTTTTTTGTTTTGGACGACCGGATTGAAAGGAAACACCATGAAAATCAAAGTGAAAGCCACACCCAAGCCGCGCAACCCGCTGGTGGCGGCTGCCAGGCTGCGCGGCGGCGCTGGCGCGCACCAGTCGGTAGCGTCGCCACGCGCGGCGCGCCGTGCCGGCAAGCACCGCCTGCAGCAATGGCTGGCGGGCCGCCTCAAAGCGGATGATTAGCGCGCTTGTTTAACACGACGGCAGTTCGACGATGAAATTCGGATCAAAAGCTGGATTTTGCGGCGTCCCGCTGCGCGTCATGTAGCCGCAGGGGTTGGACACGACGCGGCATGGGCCGATCCGGTAGTCGCGTGTAGCATGGATGTGGCCATGCACCCACAGGTCCGCCTGCATGGCCAGCTCGTCCAGGCGAGAGGCATAGGCGGGCGAACATCCCTCGCTGCCGTAGGCATCATCGACCGAGAGCAGCGACGGCGCCATGTGGCTGATGACGACAGTTGCGCCATCGAAGGGCTGCGCCAGTTCGCGCGCCAGCCAGGCTTTTTGCTGCGCGTGGAACATGGCCGTATCGGCCGCGCGCAGCTTGCGAAAGCCCATGTTGGCCAGGCGGATGCGCTTGTAGTCGTTCATGACGGCTTCCGCGTCGCGCATGGCGGCTTGCCGCGTGTCGTCGCCCAGCAGGCGGAAATCCGTCCACAGGGTGGCGCCCAGGAAGCGCACCTTGTTGCCTGTCTGGTCTTCAATGAGGTGCGTGTCGCAGTCGAGGAAATGCACGTTCGGCGTGCTGGCGCAGGCGGCATGCAGCTCCCGGCGCACCTTGTCCAGATGGTGGCCATAGCCTTCGTGGTTGCCATGCACGTACAGCACCGGCAGTCCTGCGAATGCGCTGGCCGCCCAGGCGACGGCGCGGGTGCCCGTATCGATGTCGCCGGCCAGGATCACGGCGTCAGGGCAGCTGAGCGCAAGATCGCCCTGCGGCGCATCCTCGCGCCATAACTCATGGTGCAGGTCCGACAAAATCAATAAACGCATGCGGTATCCAGGCGATTCGAGAGGACGCCATCGTACCTGAAAAGGCTCACTCTTCCTGCAGCGCGGCGAAGCTGTGCGCCAGGTAGTCGATCAGCGCGCGCACGGCCGGCAGCAGGCCGCGCCGCGACGGAAAGACGGCGTGGATGATTTCGCGCTGCGGCCGCCATTGCGCCATCAGCGGCAGCAGGCTGCCATCGGCCACCTGTTCGGTGATCATCATGGTGGGCAGCTGCACCACGCCCACGCCGGCCACGGCCGCGTCGCGCAGCGTCAGCATGTCGCCCGTGACGAAGCGCGGCGTGTGACGCAGCTGGGCGCGCGCGCCATCGGGGCCATGCAAATCCCACTGGTAGTGTTGTTGCGGCGCGCCGAGGGCCAGGCTGGGCCAGTCGGCCAGGTCGGCCGGCGCCTTTGGCAGCGGCGCGCCGGCGAACAGCAGCGGGCTGCCCACCATGCACTGGCTGCGCTCGGCCAGCACGCGCAGCACCATGTCGCTGTCGGGCAGTGGCGGCGGGCGCACGCGGATGGCCACGTCGATGCCTTCGGCCACCAGGTCGACGCGGCGGTTGCTCGCTTCGAGCAGCAGGGTCACTTGCGGATGTTCGCGCATGAAGCCGGCCAGCATGGGCGCGACCAGGGAGTGCAGCAGGGCGATGGGGCAGGACAGGCGCACCGTGCCGCGCGGCGCGGCCCGCGTCAGTTCGATCGCTTCCTGCGCCGCCTCCGCTTCCACCAGCATGGCCTTGCAATGCTCGTAAAACGTCTGGCCCACGTCGGTGACGGAAAAATGCCGCGTCGTGCGCTGCAGCAGGCGCACGCCGAGGCGCTCTTCCAGTAGCGCGATGCGCCGGCTCAGCCTGGATTTCGGCATGCCCAGTGCGCGCCCGGCCGGCGCGAAGCCGCCATGGTCGACCACGTGCACAAAGTAAAACAAGTCATTCAGATCCTGCATGCCGTCTCCTTGATCGTTCTATTTTTGGAACGCTGATAGCGGATTTTACCGTCTATCGCCTTCATCGTTGCAAGGGTATTCTGATTCCATCGTAATGCAATCACCATAGGAGAGCCAAATGAACACAGTCACAGCTATCTACAGCGCACCGCGCCAGCACTGGGTCGGCGACGGTTTTCCCGTGCGCTCGATGTTTTCGTATGACGGCCATGGCAAGCAGCTGAGCCCCTTCCTGCTGCTCGATTACGCCGGCCCGGCCGAATTTGCGCCCGGCACGCGTCCGCCCGGCGTCGGTTCGCACCCGCACCGCGGCTTTGAAACGGTGACCATCGTCTACAAGGGCGAAGTGGCGCACCGCGATTCGACGGGCCAGGGCGGCGTGATCGGCCCCGGCGACGTGCAATGGATGACGGCAGGCGCCGGCATCGTGCATGAAGAGTTCCATTCGCCTGCCTTCACGCAGTCGGGCGGCACGCTGGAAATGGTGCAGCTGTGGGTGAACCTGCCGGCCAGGAACAAGATGACGGCACCAGGCTACCAGGCCATCACCAGCGACACCATTCCCACGGTGGCGCTGCCAGATGGCGCCGGCTCGGTGCGCGTGATCGCCGGCGACTTCGATGGCCAGCATGGCCCGGCCCGCACGTTCTCGCCGATGCAGGTGTGGGATCTGCGCCTGGCCCAGGGCAAGCTGACGGAGCTGCCGGTGCACGCCGGCTGGAGCACGGCGCTGATCGTCCTGCATGGCACGCTGCTGGTCAATGGCGAGAGCGTGCTGCGTGAAGCGCAGATGGCGCTGTTCGAGCGCGATGGCGACCGCATTACCGTCGAAGCGAACAACGACGCCGTGGTACTGCTGCTGAGCGGCGCGCCGATCGACGAACCCATCGTCGGCCATGGCCCTTTCGTCATGAATACAGAAGCGGAAATCGCGCAGGCGTTCGAGGATTTCAACAGCGGCTGCTTTGCCCGTATTGAGAAGTAATCTGTGGCGTACCCTTGCCGCATCCCGCGGCATGGGCATTCACACGGCGCCGACGCGGACCATATCGTGTCGCCGTACCGCGCGCTGATCGAAAGCTACGACAAGGCAAAGGGCGTGCAAAAGAATGGCCGCGAAACCTAGCTGGAGATACTGGAGGCAGCAGCCAATGCTTGATCGCCGTTACGGCACCTCGTAGCTGTTACGTATCACCGCCAGCACGCCGCGCTGTTCCAGGCGCGTGATGGCGGCGTTCAGGCGCGCCAGGTCGTCGGTGCTGGTCGTGCGCGCATTGAGCATCAGGTGCACGGGCGCGCGCAGGGCCAGGAAGGGCAGGGTGCTCAAGGCGACGCCCTGCTTGCGGGCTTCGTGGCGCACGGCCAGCACGTCGCCCAGCAGCAGGTCGGCGCGGCCCGCATCGAGCATGAGAAGGCCTTGCCGGAAGCTGCCAAAGGTATTCAGGCGGCCGGCCTTTTCCAGTGCCGGCCTGGCCGCCGCGTATTGGGCGCCATACCAGCCTACCTTGGGTGCCAGCAGGGTCGACTTGCCACGCGCGAGCTGCGCGAAGCTGGCGATCTGGCGCTGGCCGTCGGCATGGCCGGATTTGCTGAAGACGCCCACGGCTTCGTCGCGATACGAGATGGAAAAGCGCGCATAGGACTGGCGCTCCGGCGTCTCGGACGCGGCCAGCATCAGGTCCAGTCCACCTTTCTGGAACAGTAGCTGGCGCCGCGCCGTGGGCAGTTCCGGAAAGGTCACGAGCGTGCAGCGCGCTTCCTTGAAGATGGCGCGCAGCAGTTCCAGGTCCAGGCCCGTATAGTGGCCTTGCGCATCGCGGTAGACATACGGCGGCCACTGTTCCAGCGCCATCGCCATGCGGCATGCCACGGCAGGCAGGACAGATACGCAGAGCACGGCCGCGAACAGGAGATGGCGCAGGCGCATACGGGGACTTCCATAGAGTTTTAATTTGATATTCAATTTGCCAGAATGGCCACGGAAGTCAAGGGGGTGTAGCGTCTGAAGGCTGGCCTGGTTCGCTTTTCCCGGGTTCTTGCGCGTTTTTCCCCATCTGCCCCCCTTGCTTGCGTCTCTGGCGCGTGGGACACCGGTCAATGTAAATCGGCTATAGTGGCGCGGTGCTACCACTGCCCCGCGAAGGAAGACCGCTTGACTGCCCCGCTCGAGATTGCCGCCAATGTATTGATGACTGCCTCCATCATCCTGGCCGGACGCAATAATATTCATTCCTGGTGGATCGGCATCGTCGGCTGCGTGCTGTTTGCCGTGCTGTTTTTCCAGGTTAATCTATATGCCGACGTGATGCTGCAACTGTTTTTCATCGTCACCTGCGTCATCGGCTGGCTGCAATGGCGGCGTGGCCCGGGTGGCAAACCGTTGCCGATCACGCGCACGGGCTGGCGCAGCCTGGCCTGGGTGGTGCCGGCCGGTATCGCCTCCGTGGTCATTTACGGCATGCTGCTGCACCGCTTTACGAATGCCTACGCGCCCTTTATCGATTCGGCAGTGTTGGTCTTTAGCATCATTGCGCAATTCTTGCTGATGAGCCGCCGCATCGAAACCTGGGCCTTCTGGCTGCTGGTCAACACCGTGGCCGTGCCGCTCTACTACAGCCGCGGCCTGCACCTGACGGCCGTGCTGTATGCGGCCTACTGGGTCAATGCCCTGATTTCCTGGTACTGGTGGGGCGTGCAGGCGCGCCGCGCGGCGCTGGCGACCGCTGCGACCGCCGACGCCTGATATCGCCACGCCCAGTCCTTAGATTCAAATCGTATATACATTCAATTTTTAATTCGTTCACACCATAAAGACGCCGAGATATAGTGGTCCTTCCCCGCTTACCGGTGTCTTTTATGTTGCACTTTAGTCTTTCTACCTATTTTTACGCCGCCCGGCACCAGCTGACCATGCAATGCATGGCGCAGTGGATGCCGATGCGTGCCCGTCCACGCCTCCGCTAAGTCTTTCCCATCCGTTTCGTTGTCGTTTGCCCGCTGGCCTAACCGGTCCGCGTGCCCCTGCTCGGCCTTTTTTATCTGAAAAAGGCTGCAATCCCAATAAGAGGAAACCATGTTCAAACCACTCGCCATCAGTCTTGCCATCGCCGCCGCCTTTCCCGCCTTCGTCCATGCCGAGGAGGACATGCTGCGCGTTAACGTCACCGGATCGAATATCCGCGTCAGCGAAAAAGAGGGCGCCAGCGCGGTGCAGGTCATCACGGCCAAGGAATTGAAAGCCAGCGGCAAGACCAGCGTCTCGGAGGTGCTGCGCGCTATTTCCGCCAACAGCGGCAACAGCTACAACGAACAATATACGGGCAGTTTCTCGGCCGGCACCTCGGGCCTGTCGCTGCGCGGCATCGGCCAGCAAAACACCCTGATCCTGGTGAATGGCCGCCGCGTGGCCAGCTACGCCACGGCGCAGGATTTGCAGCAGACTTTCGTTGACCTCAACAGCCTGCCGATGGCGGCCGTGCAGCGCATCGAGGTGCTCAAGGATGGCGCCTCGTCCGTGTATGGTTCCGACGCCGTGGCCGGCGTGGTCAACATCATCCTGTACAAGCAATTCACGGGCACGGACATCACGGCGCAATGGGGCGGTTCGACGCAAGGCACGGGCCAGCACGAAAAGAGCGCGGCGCTGCAAACGGGTTTCGGCAAGCTTGAGGAAGATGGTTATAGCGTGGTCTTCTCGGTCGATGCCCAGCAGCGCGACAAGCTGCAGCAAAGCGACGTGGCATGGCTGCGCGATGCCGATTACCGCAAGCAGCAGCGCGGCAGCCTGGGCTGGACTGCCACGAATTACGCTGGCAACGATCCCACGCAGACTCTGGGCGGCGTGCGCGGTCCGCTGCAACTGGTGTCGTACAAGGACATCAATCCCGATCGCAGCGGCCAGGTGCTGGCCTACAATCCGGCGCCGTACAAGACGCTGATCCCGGGCATCCAGCGCATTCACTCTTCGTTGCGTGGCACCCTCAAACTGAACGCGGATACGGAAGCCTATGTCGACCTGCTGCACAGTTATTCGCGCGCCGATCAGACCTTCAGCGCGCCGCTGACGGTGAATAACGCCACGCGCGTGTGGAACAATAGCAGCAAGCTGCTCGATACCATCCCCGTGGTGCTGCCCGTGGGCCATCCGAATAATCCGGGTGCGACGCCCTTGCCGTTCACGGCCACCTTGTTCGATCTGGGACCGCGCCTGAAGCAGGATCGCGTCACCTTCTACCGCGCGCTGGCTGGCGCCAAGGGCACTTGGGCGGGCTGGGAATGGGACACGGCCGTGGCCCATTCCAGCAGCAAGCTGGAGGAAACGGTGCAGAACTTCGTCAACCGCTATGCCTTCCAGAAAGTGCTGGCCGACGGTAGCTACAATTTCTTTGACCAGTCGCAAAACAGCGAAGCGGTGCGCAACGCCCTGCGCCTGTCTACCCTGCGCCCGGCAGAATCGACGCTCGACACGCTCGACTTTTCGGCGGCCAAGGATATCTGGAACCTACCGGCGGGTCCGCTCGGCTTTGCCGCCGGTTTTCAATGGCGCCGCGAAAAGATGGATTCGCAAACCTCGACGGCCGTGCTGTCGGGCACGGAATTGCGCCCCGCACTCAATATCATCAACGGCTCGCGCAATGTGTCGGCCCTGTTTGCCGAATTCAATGTGCCCGTGGTGAAGGATCTGTCCGTCAACGTGGCGGGCCGCGCCGACCATTACAGCGATTTTGGCAATGCGTTTTCGCCGAAAGCCAGCGCGCGCTATCAGGCGGCGCCATGGTTGCTGCTGCGCGGTACTGTTTCACGCGCCTTCCGTGCGCCGTCGCTGCCGGAAATTACCGACAGCACGGCCGTCAGCTATACCGGCGTGATCGATGCCCGCGATCCCCTGACGCCGACGCAGTCGCGCGGTGTGACGGTCATGACCATTGCCAATCCGAACCTGCGCCCCGAGCGTTCGAACAACCTGAACCTGGGCGTGGTGGTGTCGCCCACCAGCAGTTCGAGCATCGGCCTCGATTACTACCGTATCAAGCAAGATGGCGTGATCGGCACGGCCAGCGCCACCACCATCCTCGGCAATGAAAGCGTGGCGCCGCAACAGATCACGCGCGGTGCCGATGGGCGCATCACGACTCTGTACCGCCAGTTCCGCAACCAGGGCCGGCGCGAAGTGTCCGGCATCGATATCGACCTGCGCCAGCGTTTCGTCGACCAGCACTGGGGCAAGCTGACCCTGGCCGGCCAGCTGAGCCGCGTGCTGCGCTTTGCCGAACCGTTGTCCGATGGCGCGCCACTCACCGATGGTGCCGGCACCAATTACTTCGGCTCCATCCCGAAGTGGCGCGGCGTCACGTCGGCTACCTGGGAACAGGGAAAATGGGCGTCGACCCTGAGCTGGAACTACGTGGGCAGCTATGCGCAGCAGCAGCACCTCGATGAATCGGTCGCCGCCTTCAGTACCTTTGACGTGACCAGCAGCTGGCAGGTGACACCCAAGGCGAACGTCACCTTCGTCGCGCAAAACCTGGCCAACAAACGGGCGCCCTGGGACTATGCCGCCACCGGCTTTGACTTTACCCAGGCCGATCCGCGCGGACGCGTTGCGGCACTCAAACTGAACTACAAGTTCTGAGCACGCGCCTGCGGCAGCGCTAGCCGCTGCCCGCCGCCTGCCGCTGGCCCGTCTGCTCCTGCAGGCGTTGGCGGTAGGCGCTGGGGGCGACGCCCATGCGTTCGCGAAAGGCGGTGGCGAAGTTGCCCGCGTTGTGAAAGCCGATCAGCAGGGCGATATCCTGCACATCGATGTCCGTCTGCTGCAGCAATTCCACGCCGCGGGCAATGCGCGCTTCGCGGATGAAGGCGAAGACCGTCATGCCCGTTTGCTCGCGGAACATCAAGGTCAGCTTTTCGCGGTAAGTGCCCACGCTGCGGGCGATTTCGGACAAGTTCGGCAGGCTGCCCAGGTTGTCGAGAATGAGTTGTTTGACCGCATTGACAAACACCAGGTCGGGATGCTGCAGCTTGTTGCTGATCGGTGTCGTTGCGGGCAAGGTACTGTTGCTTTTACGCATCAAACCCAGGTGGATATGGATGCGCGCAGCCAGTTCTTCCGGCGTGAACGGCTTCGAAATGTAGTCGACGCCGCCCACCTGCAAGCCCATGATGCGTTCCTTGGCGGCATCGGCGCCACTGAGAAAAATCACGGGTATCTGTTCCGTTTCGGGGTTGGCCTTGAGCAAACGGCATGCCGTGTAGCCATCCATCTCGGGCATGCGCACATCGAGCAGTATCAGGTCAGGATGCGTGGCCAGTGCCAGCTGGTAGCCCTGGTAGCCGTTGAACGCGATGCTGAAACGGTAGGGCTGCTCGCTGAGCAGCTCCATCAGCATGCGCTGTTCGAACGCGGAATCGTCCACGATCAGGATGTTTTTTTTGATGGTTTCGCTGGTCAATGGCATGGCATGGATGGCTTAACCAAATAGCAATTCGTGGCTTATTATGCCTCGCTTTTTCTTTTTTTTCTGCTTTTCGCGTATTTCAAAAGATGTTTCTCCGCGAGAAGAAGCGCGGATTTCCCAGATCGCCAATAATTCACTCATGCATTGACTTAAAGCAATGTCGCTTGTAAAAACATCTGTTTTGCCAATGCTGCAAAAAGTGCCGGAGTCCCCGGGTTTCTGACTCTCGACACACGTATTTTGTCGTCCTGGTTTGCGTGCCCCAAAAAACGCCGGCAATACCGTGACTATCCTCGACGCCCCTCATTTTGGCGGGCTCATAAATGATGTTTCATCATCAGGAGGTATCATGTTGCGAGCGAACTTCCCCCGCCTTATCGTTGCTGCCAGCGTGGTTGTTGCCGCTACGGCGCTTCTGCCTCGTGGCGCCGACGCAGCCGTGTATCTGAATGGCAGCGCCGGCACCACCTTTGACGTCACCCTGAAAATCATCGCCAATTGCACCATCGCGGCGGCCAATCTCGACTTTGGCCAAAGTCAGGGTGTACTGGCTACTGCCGTTAACGTCAATACGACCGTGAATGTTACCTGCACCAATACCACGCTGTATAACGTGGGCTTGACGGCCGGCTCGGGGACCGGTTCGAGCGGCACCACGCGCTACCTGAGCGGCACCGGCGGCAACCTGGGGACGGTGCAATTCAATCTGTACCAGAGCGCCGGCAGCACCTTGTGGGGCGATACTCAGGGCACGGATACCGTCGGCGGCACGGGCAACGGCTCATCGCAGCCGATCACGGTGTACGGCAATATTCCGCCGCAAGCGACACCGGCCCCCGATACCTACAAGTCGACCATCACGGCCACCGTGTACTTTTAAACCGGGCGCTGCGTGAAGGCCGCTGCTGCTTCCCTGATGAAAGGCGTACTGGCGCTGCTGGCCTGCTGCGCCGCGGGCGCGCACGGCGCCAGTCTGCAGATTTCGCCCGTGACGCTCAATTTTCGCGCGGCACAGAGTGCGGCCGGCATCAACCTGCAAAACCTCGGTGAGCAGCCCATCTACGGTCAAGTGCGGGTGTTCGCCTGGGATCAGCGCGATGGCGAGGAAACGCTGGCGCCGACGCAGGAACTGGTGGCCAGTCCGCCTATCGTCGAAATCGCCGCCAACAGCCGGCAGACCATCCGCCTCGTGCGTGCCCAGGCTGGCCCGGTCGCGCAGGAAAAGACGTATCGCGTGCTCATCGATGAAGTCAGCCGCGAGGATGAGGCGGGCCGCAGCGGCGTCGATATCCGGCTGCGCTACTCGGTGCCCGTGTTCCTACTGCCGGCCGGCGCCCCGGGCAAGGAAATGCTTGACTGGCAGGTTTTCCGCGAACAGGGCGAGTGGATGTTGCGTATCAAAAACAGCGGCACTCTCCATGCGCAGATCGGTGCGATGACGTTCACGAACCAGGCGGGCAAGGAGTTCGTCATCAGCAAGGGCTTGTTTGGTTATGTCCTGGCGGCACGCATGCGCGTATGGCGTTTGCCCGTTGCCAGGGAGGCCGAACTGAATGGAGCGTTGAGTATTGCGGTCAATGTGAATGCGAAGGCACTCATTGCCAAGAATTCGATACCTTGAACTTGGCTGCCATGACGGGCCGGCTTGCCGCGCACCCCGGGCATGGGCGCAAGCGGCCACGGCATGAAACGCGTACTGGCAGCGTTATTGTTGCTGGCCATGGCGCCGCTGGCCAGGGCCGATGGCGCGGCGGCCATGACGGGCGCCGATCCGGGCCCCGCCAGCTTGCCCAGCGATCCGGCGGCGCCGAATGAACTGTATCTGGAGGTCACTGTGAATGCTGAATCAAGCGGGCTGATCTTGCGCTTTACCCAGGTGGGCAAAGGCTTGCGCAGCAGTATGGCGAACTTGCAGCAGCTGGGACTGGACCCGGCGCGTCTGGCCGCGCCCGGCCAGACCGAGGTGGCGCTCGATGCGATTCCCGGACTCAGCTATGAATATGATGCAGCGCGCCAGAGCGTGTCGCTGCAGGTGGCGGACGAGTTGCGCTCGCCTTACCGCATCAGCGCGCGCCCGGCGGTGCAGACGTCGCCCTCGCGCGTCACGCCCGGCGCCGTCCTCAATTACGAAGCCTATGCGGAGCTGGGTCAGACGCGGCGCACGGCCATCTTCAACGATTTGCGCTATTTCAATGACAGCGGCGTTTTCAGCAATACCGGCACCTTGAACCTGGGCTCGGAGCAGCGCAAGTACATGCGTTTTGACACCTTCTGGAGCCATGCCGATCCCGAGACCTTGCAAACGTGGCAGGTGGGCGACCTGATTTCCTCGTCGCTGAGCTGGAGTCGCGCCGTGCGCGTCGGCGGCGTGCAGTGGCGCAAGAATTTCCAGCTGCGCCCCGACCTGCTGACCTTTCCCGTCGCCTCCGTCGATGGCACGGCGCTGGTGCCATCGTCGCTGAGCCTGTATGTGAATGGCGTGCAGCAATATGCTGCCAGCGTGCCCAGCGGTCCGTTCGTGCTGAACCAGGTGGCCGGCATCAATGGCGCGGGGCAAGCCACCGTCGTCACGCGCGATGCCCTGGGGCGTAGCGTGACGACGGTGCTGCCCCTGTACGTCGATACGCGCATGCTGGCCAGCGGCTTGAGCGATTACTCGGTCGAGCTGGGCGCCGTGCGGCGTGACTATGGCCGCCGCCTGTTCGCCTATGAGCGGCAGCTCGT
This sequence comes from Janthinobacterium sp. UMAB-56, assembly GCF_900095265.1. Lineage (GTDB taxonomy): Bacteria > Pseudomonadota > Gammaproteobacteria > Burkholderiales > Burkholderiaceae_D > Janthinobacterium. Next base: position 99,623 of record NZ_LT607660.1, read on the forward strand.
TGCCAGTGCTTCCGGCCGCCATGGCGTCAGCGACAAGCTCACTCTCGAAGGCCATGTGGAACTTGCGGCCGGCCTGTACCAAGCGGGCGCAGGCGCGCTGTGGCGGCTGGGCCAGGCGGGTGTGCTCAGCGGTTCGCTGTCGGCTAGCGCCGGCCGCAGCCGTGGTGCGCAGCTGGGCGCCGGCTACCAGTACATGGGGCCGCGCTTCAGCGTCGATGTGCAAAGCGTGCGCGCCAGCGCCGGGTTTGGCGACCTTGCCTCGCGCGACGGCAGCCCCGTGGTGCGTGCGGCGGATCGCCTTACCGTCAGCTTGCCATTGCCGGCAGGAAGCAGCATCAGCAGCAGCTATATCGGCTACCGCACGCCTGGCGCGCCGCCGTCGAAGATTGCCACCGTGGGCTATTCAGCCACCCTGTTGCACGGTCTGTTCTTCAACGCCAGCCTGTTCCAGGACTTGCGGCAACGCGAGAAGCGGGGTTTTTACTTCGGCCTGAGCATGGCCTTCGACAACAATCTGGCCATCAGCGTGTACAGCAGCCGACAAAATGGCGAGCACGGCCGCAGCGTCAGCGCGCAGCGCGCGGCGGACTTTGGCGGCGGCTTCGGCTGGAACTTGCAGGCCGGCACGGCGGGCGGCAATGCTTACCGGCAGGCGCAAGTGGAATACCTGGGCAATGACGGCCGCGTCAGCGCGCGCACGCAAAGTAGCAGCATGGGCAATGCCTCCTCGCTGGGCGCAGCCGGAGCGCTGGTGCTGATGGATGGCCATGTCGAGGCGGCGCGCCAGGTGGGCAACGGTTTTGCGCTGGTGTCCACGGGCGGCGTGGCAAATATTCCCGTGTTGCATGAAAACCGCCAGATCGGCGTGACGGGCAGCAGCGGCTATCTGCTGGTGCCGAACTTGAATCCTTATGGCAATAACCAGATCAGCATCGCCACGGAGGAACTCGACGTCGATGCGCGCGTGCCCGTGACGCATATCAATGTCGTGCCGCAACAGCTGGCGGGCGTGCTGGCGGCCTTTCCCATTGAACGCTACAGCGCGGCCACCGTCATCGTACAGGATGTGCACGGCAAGCCGCTGGCCACGGGTTTGCCGGTGCTGCACCTGCAAAGCGGCAAGCAAACGGTCGTGGGATTTGACGGCATCGTTTTCGTCGACGATCTGCTCGAGCAGAATCAGTTGCAAGTGGGCGAAGGAGACAGCGCGTGCACGGTGCGGTTTGCCTATGTGCGTCCGGCAAAGGGCGGCTTGCCCGTGATCGGGCCGCTGCGCTGCATCAGCGCTGTTGCCAGCGCCGGGGCAGGCCGCTGATGCGCCGCCTGCTGCCATGCCTGACCCTGCTACTGGGCTGCGCCTGGGGCGGTGCGGCGCAGGCCGATACCTGCTCGGTCAGTATGACGAATATCGATTTTGGCGCCGTCAGCCCGATTTCCGGCACCGATTACGTGGCGCAGGCAACGGGCACCTTCAGTTGCGTGTTTTCGTCGCTGAATCTGGGGCAGTTGCTCACGCCGAATGCGCAAGTGTGCATCTCGCTGGGACTGGGCACGAATTCCACCTCGGCCCTGCCGCGCAAGCTGGGCAATGGCAGCAATCGCATGGAGTACAACGTCTACGTGGACAGTTCGTATGCCACGGCGAAGATATGGGGTGGCGCCGGCGTGGCGGGCGCACCGTCGACCTTCGGCATGATCCTGTCGGCCGGTTTGCTGGCGCCGCCCGGCACGTACTCGACCACGTTTACCGTGTACGCAAAGATTCCTGCCGGCATCGCCCTGGCCGCCGTGCCCACGGTCGCCAACGCCAATACCGTGTATACGTCGAGCTTTGCCGGTGTTGGAACCTACACCTACACCACCTATGGCCTGGTCAACCTGCAGGGTTGCACTGCCAGCAGCGGCAGCTTCGGTTTCACGGTGAATGCCACGGCCGTCAACGATTGCACCATCACGGCCACGCCGACGGCGTTTGCGAACGCTTCCATCCTGACGGGCAACTTGCGTAGCACCAGCACCTTGTCGGTGCGCTGCGTCAATAACAATGCTTACCAGATTGCCCTGAACGGCGGCAGCGTGGCGGCCAATGTGGCCAACCGACAAATGAAGAACACCGTGACCACGGACAAGGTCAATTACCTGCTGTCATCCAGCCTCGATGGCCCGCTCTGGGGGGATGGAACGGCGGGCACGAGCATGGTGACGGGCACGGGGACGGGCGCCAGCGTGCCGCTGACGATTTACGGCCGCGTGCCGGCGCAGGTATCGCCGCGCCCCGGCGACTACAAGGACACGGTGACGGCGACGATATATTTTTAGAACGTGACGGTGACGAGGCCGGCGCCCGATGGCGTTGTCTGCTGCAGCAGCAGATAGGGCGTGTTGTGTTGGCAGTGCACCTGGGCGCTGCTGCGCTGCGAGACGACGGTGCACGCTTCGTGGACGACGAAGCTGGCCTGGAACGAGGCGGAAGATACGGTACCGGCGGTGGTGGTCTGGCACAGGAGCAGGGCGAGCAGGGCAGGCAGTACGGCAAGCTTCGAAGGGGTCATCGTGAACGCAGTGAGTGAAAAATGGGCGTGGGCAGCAGCACCGGCAGACGTGGCTGGCACTGTTTTTCGCACCGGGATTGGGGGAACAGAAGCAGCCATGATTGTACTTGAAGCAGGAAAGTGTGAGTTTTTGCGTATTTTCAGGCAGTTACCGTGGTGCGAAGGTCACTTGTGAATTGATAGTAACTGAAGTTTCCGTATTGCAACTGAACTATTTTTCGATTGTTGTGTTGAATCAATATGAGGAGAGGGTCATGAAACATACCAACTTTAATAATTTACCCTGCCCGATTGCACGCAGCCTGGGCAAGGTGGGCGAATGGTGGAGCATCCTCATCCTGCGAGAAGCGTTTTATGGCAAGACGCGCTTCGACGAATTTGAAAAAAGCCTCAAGATCGCCCCCACCATCCTGACGCGCCGCCTGGCCGACCTGGTGGAGGGCGGCTTGATGACGCGCCGCCTGTATTGCGCCAAGCCGCCCCGCTACGATTACGTGCTGACCAAGTCCGGGCGCGCCTTCAAGCCCGTCTTGCTGGCCTTTATTGCCTGGGGTAATGAAAACTTCGCGCCGGAAGGCGCCAGCCTTGTCATCGCCAGCCGCGACACGGGCCTGGCCGCCGATCCGGTACTGGTCGACGCCATGACGGGCTTGCCCATCAATGACGAGTACTACGCGTTCGCGCCCGGGCCTGCCGCCAGCGACAGCATGCGCAGCATCATCCTCGATGCGGAAAAAAGCAGCGGCATCGCACCCAAGCCAAAGGCCGCGCCCGCCAACCGGGGCTGGGTGGCGGAAGGGCATCTGGCCTGAAACGGCGACGCCAGGCGAGCAGCAAGTTTGGCGAAAAGCAAAGCGGGCACGACGGTATGGCGTTAACTTCGCATTACAGCAAGATTTTTTGCGCGACAATTTTTTGTGCGATACAAGGCGCAGGCCCGGCTCGGCCGTGTGGGCAGGGCGGGGCGCCATCCGTGATCCGATATCCGTTGAAGGAGTACTGCGATGAGCACACTGCAACAACACGCGCGCCGCGCCGCCATCGTGCTGGCGCTGGCCACCCTGCTGGGCGCTTGTTCCCATGGTCCGCAGCATCCGGGCGGCCATGCCGTCACCTTGACGGGCGCGCAGGAAGTGCCAGCCAATACCAGCACGGCCAGCGGCAGCAGCACTATTCGCGCTGCCCACGACGGTAGCGTCAGCGGCGGCGTGAGCTACACGGGCATGCTGGCCACCGTCGCGCATATCCATGAAGCGCCCGCCGGCGCCAACGGCCCCGTCATCGTGGCGTTGGTGAAAACTGCGGAAGGCATGTTTGCCGTGCCGGCCGGCAGCATGCTCACGCCGCCTCAGTATGCGAGCTACCAGGCCGGCAAGCTGTACGTAAACGTGCACAGCGCCGCCTACCCGGCTGGCGAGATCCGCGCCCAGCTCAAGCCCTAGCCGGCCAGCGGCGATTTCCCCGTAACCTCCTTGGGCCGCGCGAGCGGCCTTTTTTTGCGCCGGCGGCGCGCCAAGGGAGCGCGCTACAATGGCGCTCCATGCTGACCATCCTCGCCATCACCTTTCCCTTCTTCGCCCTGGTGCTGTGCGGCTACCTGGCCGTGCGACGCAAGCTGCTGCCGCTGGCCGCCATCGGCGGCCTGAACAGCTTTGTCCTGTACTTTGCGCTGCCCTGCATGCTGTACCGCTTCGGCGCCGCCACGCCCATCGCGCAACTGCTCGACGCCAGCGTGTTCGGCGTGTACCTGTTGTGCGCCCTGATCATGGTGGGCGTCACCATGGCCATGACCCTCAGCCACCGCATCGACTGGAACAATGCCGCCTTCGGTTCGCTGGTGGCGGCCTTCCCGAATACTGGCTTCATGGGCGTGCCCCTGCTATTGACCTTGCTGGGGCCAAGGTCGTCGGGGCCGGTCATCGTCACCATCGTCGTCGACATGCTCATTACCAGCTCGCTGTGCATTGCCCTGTCGCGTATCGGCAGCGGCGGCGCGCACGGCAGCCGCGCCGCCGTCGTCAACGCCCTGAAGGGCATGGCAGGCAACCCGATGCCATGGGCGATTGTGCTCGGCGCCCTGGCGTCGTGGCTGGAACTGGCCTTGCCCAAGCCCTTGATGCAAACGGTGGGCCTGCTGGCCGACGCCGCCTCGCCCGTGGCCCTGTTTACCATCGGCGCCGTGCTGGCCCGTTCGCAGATGAGCACGGCCGACCCGGCGCCGATGAAAGAATACGTGCCCGTGGCGCTGAAAAAGCTGCTGCTGCATCCGCTGCTGGTGTGGGGCATCGGCCACGCGGCCATCGCGCTGGGCGCGCCACTCGATCCGTACGCGCTGACCTGCATGGTGCTGGTGGCCTGCCTGCCCAGCGCCAGCAATGTGTCGCTGCTGTCGGAACGCTTCGGAGCGAACACGGCGCGCATCGCCCGCATCATTCTGGTCTCGACGGCGCTGTCGTTCCTGACGTTTTCGGCGGCCGTCAGCTGGCTGGCGTGAGGTTGGCGGCGATCAGTGCGCCCAGCGCCTGCGCCGCGCCGGCTTGAGCGTCCAGCGCCAGGCCGTGCGCCATGCTGGCCTGGTCCTGCATGCTGCGGTTCTGTCCCAGCTTCCATTTTCCCGTCAGGCGCGTGAGAGGGATTTCGATGCCGACGATGGCCTTTAACAGCTTGTCGATGTAATCGGCCGGCGCATCGCTCACCCGCCACGGCGCAGCTTGATCTGCCTCATGGCGCGCCGTCAGCCGCTCCAGCAAGTCCATCAGCCACGCCGCATCGTCGATGGCGCGCAGGGGGCCGTGGGCATGCACGACCGCATAGTTAAACGTGGGCACTTCCTTGCCGCTGCGCTGCTTTTCCGCATACCAGGCGGGCGTGATGTAGGCGTGCGGTCCCTGGAAAATCACCATGCAGTCATCGTTCCCGCCGGCCGCGCGCCACAGCGGGTTGGCGCGCGCCACGTGGGCGCGCAGGATGCCGAATGGCGCTTCAGGCGTGGGCGCGGCGATTTCGAACGGCAGATGGTCGGCGCATAAACCGTCGGCGCCGTGACGCACCAGCGCGCCCAGGGGATGCGCGTCGATCAAGGCGTGCAGCACGTCGAGGCGCTCTTCGCGGAAGGTGGCGGGCGTGTACATCTAGTGCGCGCCTTCCACCACCACATCGGCCGTCAGCGAATTGGCGATGTAGCAGCGCGCGTGCGCGTCGTGGTGCAGGGTGGCCAAGGCCTCTGGCGAGGGCGCCGCGCCGGAACATACGATGCGTGGTCGCAGCACGATGCGCGTCATGGCCAGGCGCCCGGCGGCATTTTTTCCCAGCTCGCCGACGGCGTCGTCGCGGTAGTCATCGATGACGTAACCGCGCTGCGCTGCCAGCGACAGGAAGAACAGCATGTGGCAGCTCGACGCGGCGGCCACCAGTGCTTCTTCCGGGTCGATATTTTCCGCCACCGACATGGGCAGCGGCACGGACAAAGGAGACGACGAGGCAGGTACGCGCAAGCCGCCGTCGAACTGCCATTCATGGCCACGGCTATAGCGCTGGCCGGCGAAATCCTGGCCGTCGCGCTGCCAGGCCACGGTGGCGAAAAATTGATGCATGGATGCTCCGCAAGAGTCGAAGGGGATGCGTCATCTTAGTGTTTGTTTTGGCTATTTTAAATAGCCAATAAGTGCTATCTTGAAACTACCAATTCAAAGGCGCCATCATGCCAGCTTCTCACCTGAACCAGATCATCGCCGCCTTGCCGCTGCAGCGTGGCGCGCGCGAACCGCTATTTCGCCAGCTGTATGCGGCCATCAAGGCGGCCATCCTCGATGGCAGCATGAGCCCCGGCATGCAACTGCCACCCACGCGCGACTTTTGCCGTCTGCTGGCCGTGTCGCGCCAGACGGTGCTCAATGCGTATGCGCAGCTGGCGGCCGAAGGCTATCTCGATGGCGCTGTGGGGCGCGGCACCTTTGTCAGTCGCGAGGTTCCGCAGCCCATGGCTGCGCCGGCCGGCAAGATGGATGCGCCCGGCCTGCTGCGGCCCCTGTCGGCGCGCGGGCAGGGTGTGGTGACAGCCATGCGCCAGGTGGCCTTCCACCGTGGCCCGCTGCGCGCTTTTCGCGTCGGCATGCCGCGCATCGACCATTTTCCGTTCGACGTGTGGAACCGCCTGGAAGCGCGGCGCTGGCGCCGGCCCGACCACCAGTTCGGCTACAGCGACCCGGCCGGCTACCTGCCGCTGCGCGAGCTGCTGTGCGTGTATTTGAAAGCCTCGCGCGGCGTCCAGTGCACGCCGCAGCAGATCGTCATCACCTCCGGTTCGCAGCAGGCGCTGTTCATGCTGTCGACCATCCTGCTGGCGCCGGGCGACTCGGCCTGGATGGAGTCGCCCGGCTACCGTGGCGCCAGTGGCCCGCTGCGCGCGGCCGGCGCGCGCGTGTTTCCCGTTCCTGTCGATGCGCAGGGGCTGGACGTGGCGTATGGCGTGGCGCACTGTCCGCAGGCAAAGCTGGCCTATGTCACGCCATCGCACCAGATGCCGCTGGGCGTGAGCATGAGCTTGCCCCGCCGCCTGGCCTTGCTGGCCTGGGCCGCACACAAGCAAGCCTGGCTGGTGGAAGACGATTACGACAGCGAATACCGCTACGCGGGCGCGCCGCTGGCCTCGCTGCAAAGCCTGGACCGGGCCGGCTGCGTGGTCTACGTGGGCACCCTGTCGAAGGTGCTGTTCCCCGGCCTGCGCCTCGGTTACATGGTGGCGCCGCCCGCGCTGGCCGAAGCGCTGGTACAGGCCAAGGCCGTGATGGACCGGCACACGGCCATCGTGCCGCAGATGGCGCTGGCCGACTTCATCGCCGAGGGCCACTTTGGCCGGCATATCCGCCGCACGCGCGACAGCAATGCCGAGCGGCGCGACCTGCTGCTGCGTGGCCTTGCGCGCGAACTCGATGATCAATTGCTGTGCGGCCCGGCCGACTGCGGCCTGGAACTGTGCGCGTATTTTCGCGCTGGCCACGATGAAGAAATCGTCGCGCGCGCGGGTCTGGCACGGGGCATCGAATTGCGTCCGCTGGGCCACTATGCCGATCCGGCGGCGGGGCCAGCGTGCGCCACGCCACCCGGATTGTTATTGGGCTTTGCGGCGATCCCCCCGGCCGAGATGGCGCACGGCTTGCTGCAACTGGGGCGTATCTTGCGCGGCCGATAAACTATACTGGCATCTGCATGCACACGAAGACCAAGACCATGACGATCACCGCGACCATTGCGACTACTATTGCGACTATTACCCGCTGCTCCTGGGCCAATCCGGCCAATCCCCGCTATCTCGCGTACCACGATACGGAGTGGGGCGTGCCCTGCCACGACGAGCGCCGGCTGTTCGAGATGCTGAACCTGGAAGGCGCGCAGGCGGGCCTGAGCTGGGAAACCATCTTGAACAAGCGCGAAACCTACCGCGCCGCCTTCGACGGCTGGGATGCGCAAAAGATCGCCGCGTATGGTCCGGACAAAGTGGCGCAGCTGCTGCTCGACCCCGGCATCGTGCGTAACCGCCTGAAGGTGGCGGCCGCCATCACGAATGCGCAGGCCTACCTGCGCCTGCGCGCGGAAGGGCAAACCCTGGACAGCTTCTTGTGGGCGTATGTCGATGGCCGTCCCATCGTCAACAACTGGCAACCGGGTCAATTCCCTGCCAAGACGGCCTTGTCCGACAGATTGTCGAAAGACCTGGCCAAGCGGGGCTTCAAGTTCGTCGGCTCGACCATCATCTACGCCTACATGCAGGGTATCGGCATGGTCAACGACCATGCACCCACCTGCTTTTGCCGCGCGGGGCATTGATGCGCCGCGCCCTGGTCCTGCTCGACACGGATTTTGACGGCGCCCGCTTGCGCGCCGCCTGCGCCGCGCATGGCGATCGCCGCCTGCATTACATCGCGCTGGCGCCGCGTCCCGTCGACGCCAGCCACTTGCCCGAGCAGTGGCGCACACAGTGGCCGCCTTGCGTGCCAGGCCTGCACCGCATGGTCTCGCGCGATGGCTTCGTCACACTCGATGTGCTGATCGGCGAGCCAGATGTCTGCCTGGCGCAATTGTCGGCGCGTGTCGACGAAGTGCATCTGGCCTGGGTGCCGGCAGACACGCCGGTGCTGGCGGGCCTGATGATGGACGGCGCCCGCCTGCAGGCCNCCTGCAGGCCGTGCACCTGGACGACGCGCAGCGCACGCAATTGCAAAAGAACGGCTTTGTTTTTGACGAGAGCCGTTTGCGCGCCGTGTTTTATGCGCGGCGGGCAGAGCACGTGGCTGCCGTGGCGCCCGAACGACGCGCCATTGTCATCGGCGCGGGCGTGGCCGGCGCGGCCGCCTGCGAACGGCTGGCCGCGCGCGGCTGGAAGGTGACTTTGATTGAACGCCACGCGCAGCCGGCCAGCGCAGCGTCGGGCAACCTGGCTGGCATCTTCATGCCGCTGCCGTCGAAGGACGACAATATCGTCACGCGCCTGGTGCGTGCCGCCTACCTGTATGCACTGCGCTACTGGAAGCACCTGGGCGGCATCGGTGCCGCCATCGAGGGCGAACAATGCGGCGTCTTGCAACTGCCACGCGATGGCGTGCATGCGCAAGTGCAGCGGCACATCGCCGCCAGCGGCCTGTATCCGCCCGAATTCGCCCGCTGGCTGGAAGTGGCCGAGGCTTCCGCCATGCTGGGCGCGCCGGCGCCCGACGGCGCCTGGTGGTTCGAACAGGGCGGCTGGGCGCGCCCGTCTTCCGTCTGCGCGGCCATGCTGGACGCCTGCGGCGCCTTGCTCACGCGGCGCTTTTCCAGCAGCGCCCTGCGCCTGGAGCGTGGCGATGATGAATGGCTGGTGCGCGATGCGGACGGTGCCCTGATCGCGGCGGCGCCCACCGTCATCCTGGCGGCAGGCACGGGAGCGGTCGATTTCGAACAGGCGGCCGGTCTGCCGCTGGACGCCGTGCGCGGCCAGGTCACGCACCTGGCCGAAGGCAGCTTGCCATCGTTGCCGTTCGTCGTCTGCCGCGAAGCCTACATGACGCCGGCGCATCAGGGCGTCGTCTGCGCGGGCGCCTCCTATGATGCCGATGCAGACAGCAGCCTGCGCGTGGCCAGCCAGCACGAAAATATCGCGAAGATCACCGACATCCTTGACGTGGCACCGTTCGAAGCACCGCTGGCCGGGCGCACGGGCTTTCGCTGCGTGGCGCCGGACCGCCTGCCGCTGGCGGGCGCCTTGCCCGACCCTGGCGTGCCAGGCCGCTGCGAGCGCCTGCGCGACGTGCCCCGCTGGCCTGGCCTGTTTGGCTTGCTGGGTTACGCCTCGCGCGGCCTGATCTGGGCGCCGCTGGCGGCCGAGCTGCTGGCTTGCCAGCTGGAAGGCGAGCCGCTGCCGCTGGAGAGTCAATTGGCTGCCGCCTTGGACCCTGCGCGCTTCCTGCTGCGCGAACGCCGCCGTAACGCATAAGTTCTCCCTCTCCCTCTCCGTTTGCGCAGCGTGCCGCATTGTTGCGTCATGTCACGGTCTTTGCGTGCGGCTGGCTGGCGCCGGCACGCTGGCGGTATAATTTATCCTTGGCAATATTCAAGCTGCGGCCCCAAGGAGATATCCGGTGGAAGATCAACACAGTTCGCCCGAGCTTTTCCTGTTCCTGGCGTCGACCGTGCACGACATGAAAAACTCGATCAGCGTCGTCAGCGGCACCCTTGAGTCGCTGCTGGCGGCCGGGCAGGCCAAAGCCGCGCCCCAGGCCGACCCCGCCTACCTGCAAATGGCGCAGATGCTGTACCAGACCAAGCGCCTCAACGATAACCTGATCCAGCTGCTGGCCCTGTACAAGGAAGTGGGCAAGCCCGGCTACCCCTTCGACGTGCAGCCGCAACTGATGAGCCAGGTGGTCGACCAGGTGGTGGACCAGGAAAAGATCCTGCTGGCCTCGAAAGGCATCCACCTGCAGACGGCCTGTCCGCCGGAGCTGATCTGGACCCTCGATGAAGACCTGGTCATCGGCGTGCTGGCGCATGCCATCAACAACGCCATCCGCTACACGAAGGACACCATCCGCCTGTCGGTGCGCCAGGCAGATGCCTGGCTGGAATTGCGCGTGGAAGACAATGGCGAGGGCTACTCGCAGGCACTGCTCGACGCGGGCAGCGCGGCCATGGAGGGCATGGCCGCCGGCGTGAACTTTTCCACCAACAGCACGGGCCTGGGCCTGTATTTTTCCAGTGTCGTGGCGAAGATGCACAAGCACCGGGGCAGCAGCGGCAGCATCGCCCTGGAAAATGGCGGCGCGCTGGGCGGCGGCTGTTTCACCCTGCGCCTGCCCTGAATGAGGACGCCATGACGACAGACAGCCACGCCACCGCCGCCGAAGCGGGCAGCACCGACTGGGCCGACAAACATTATCTGCTGGTCGACGATTTCATCGGCATCCGCATCCTGCTGCGCGAATCGTTGCGCAACCTGGGCGCGCGCCATATCGACCAGGCGGCCAGCGGCGGCGAAGCCATGAAGCTGCTGGCCAAGACGCGCTACGACGTGGTGCTGTGCGATTACAACCTCGGCGAAGGCAAGAATGGCCAGCAAGTGCTGGAAGAGACGCGCGTGCGCAACCTGACGGCGCCGTCCAGCGTGTGGCTGATGGTGTCGGCCGAGAAAAGCGTGGAATCGGTGATGGGCGCGGCCGAGCACCAGCCAGACGCTTACCTGATCAAGCCCATCACGGAAGGGGTGCTGCTGACGCGGCTGAACCGCGTGTGGCACAAGAAGCAGGTATTTCGCGAAATCGACCAGGCCTGCATGGAAAAGGATTATCTGCGCGCGGCCAAGCTGTGCGACGCGCAGATCGAGGTCAACAAGCTGCACGCGCTGGAACTGCTGCGCATGAAGGCGTCCCTGCTGCTGAAAAGCGGCGAACCGGAAAAGGCCCGTGCCGTGTACGAAAAAGTGCTGGCCGAGCGCGATTACAGCTGGGCCAAGGCGGGACTGGGCAAGATACGCATGAATAACGGCGAGCACGAGGCGGCGCGGCAGATTTTCCAGGGCGTGATCGTTGAAAACAAGTATTACATCGATGCCTACGACCAGATGGCCGTCGCTTACCAGCTGATGGGCCAGCATGAGGAAGCTTGCGGCGTGCTGGAAAAGGCGGCGCGCCTGTCGCCCAATTCGGTGCCGCGCCAGCGCAACCTGGGACTGGCGGCCTTGAAAGTTGGCAATGTCAGCATGGCGGAAAAGGCCTTTCGCAAGTGTATTTCCATCGGCGAGTTTTCCGTCATGAAGACGCCGGACGCCTACCTTGGCCTGGCGCGCGTATGCGGCCTGAAGAAGGATGCAAAGGAAGCGCTGCAATGGCTGTTGCTGGCGCAGCGTGAATTCTCGCCCGAGCAAATTGGTTTGCGCGCGAAGATCACGGAAGGCATGGTGCACCACGAAACGGGCGATTACCGGCGCGCCCGAAAGTGCGGCGACGAGCTCGAAGCCATGCTGCTTGAAGACCCGGCGCGGCCCGAAAAGAACATCTGCATGGAACTGGCCACCTTGCTGTTCGCCGTCGGCGTCAAGGATGCGCCGGCGGGCCTGCTGTGCTACGTGGTGAAGAATAACCACGACAACCAGGTGGTGCAGGACGAGGTGCAAAAGATTTTCGACAAGGCCAAGATGGGCGACGAAGGTACGAGCCTGATCATCGCCTCGCGCAAGGAAGCATCGGACTTGATGAACAAGGGCGTGCTGCTGTGGAAGACGGACAAGCTCAACGAAGCGGTCGCCTGGATGCGCGCGGCGCGCGAAAAACTGCCGAACAACCTGCGCATCCTGTTCAATTCCGCGCAAATCATCGTGTCATTCCTGGAGCAGCGCGGCTACCAGGCGGAATTGGCGGCTGAGGCCATGGACGTGTTGTTATATGTAGACAAAATTGCACCAGGGCAGCAGCGCTTCGCGCAATTGATGGAGCAACTGGTGCAGCTGACGCCGCCGACCGGGCCGGAAGAGGCCATCGTGGCGCCGGAAAAGGCAGCGCCAACGCTGGAAAAAGGCGGAAAATCCGTGCGTGAGCGTGCCGGATGATAAACTAGGGGCCAGTGTGGGTACGCCCGTGCTTGAGTTGCTTTACAACAATAAGGAAGAAACTATGCGTGATGTGGTCAATGAAGTGTACAAAAAAATGAAAGTCGGCAGTATTGCCTGGGTACGCCCGGTCGCCGCCAAGGGAGACACGCTGGAAACATTCCAGTCTTCGTACGAGCACGCCAAGGCGCTGGCCGACGAAGGCCTGATCACGATCGGTGACGTAAAACGCCAGGCCGACAACATGATCGAGGCGATCCGCATTCATCGTATCGCCTGATCATATTGCCGGCTTGCGACATCAGGCCTTCCCTGGTGCTTTAGCCTTGGGCGCTGCGCGTTTCGCGGGCGCCTTGCGCAGCGGGGCCTTGGCCTTGGCTGCCGTGCCTGCCTCGGCAGGTTTGGCCGGCTTGCTGGCCGCCGGCTTGGCTTTGCTCACGCTGCCAAAGCTGGCCGCTGCCGCACTGGCGGCGTCGGGCGACATCGCCGTCGAAACGGCTTGCTTGAACTGATCTTGTAACAAATTCCACCAGGCACTTGGATTGCCCAACGGGGCCGCTGCCTGGCTGCCGGTATCGCTGGGCGCCGCCGCAGCCGGTTCCGCTGCGGGTGCAGGGGCAGGTGCCGGTTTCGGTGCAGGCGCCGCAGGGCTAGCTTGCTGGAAAAATGCGGAAGCGTAGGGCACCGATTCAAACACGGATTTTTCGCTGGCGCCGGGCTGGGTGATGGCCGCCGCCATTGACGCACCCATTGATTTCAATGTGGCGATGGTGCCGCGCTGCACTTCCAGCGCCTGGATACTGCCGCGCAGCATGCTGGTATTGAGGTTCAGCCAGGCTTCGACGGCTTTCAAGTCGCTGATTTTCTTGTCCAGCTCTTCCACCGACATGGTGGGCGCCGTGATGCCGGGCATGCCCATGCCGGGCACGCTCATGCTGCCCCACAGGTTTTTGACGAAGTCGAGGGTATCGGTCACAACTGCTGCGCCCGGTATTTGGGGCATTTGCGGGTTTGCCATGCGAAATCTCCTGGTAGGTGGATGCCCCTAGCGTAGCAGATATCAGCTTGCAACTGACGCAATGGCGCCAACATTTTCTTACATAAAAGATCAGGAGTTGAGCGCGGGCAAGAAGCGGGAAGTGGGGTGAAAGCGTTACACTACCGCCTATGATGCCTGACTCCTTCTTTTCGCCACCGCGCCGCCGCACCGTCATCTTTGTCGCGGTCATCGGTGCACTGCATTACGTGGCGTTGGAATGGCTCACCTCGCATGCCCGCATGCTGCCGCTGCGGCAAGAGCCAGCGCAGGTGGTCAGCATGGCATTGATCGCCGAGCCGCCCAGGCCGGTGACGCCACCGCCGCCGCCCAAGTTGTTGCCCTTGCCCGAGCCTCGCTTGCCGCCACCGCCGCCGCCGACGGCGCTGCCGGCTAGCGATATTGCCCAGTTGACTGCGCCTGCCAGTGACGTGCCGGCAGGCCCGGCCATACCCGAGGCAGCCGCAGTGGCGGCCCCGGTTATCACGGCGCCGGTGCCAGCCGTGGCGGCTGCGCCGGTGCCGGCCAGTGCACCGCCGCCACCGCCCGTCGAGCAGTCACGGCACTACAAGACGAATGCGCCCGCGTCGGCCCAGTTCGACCTGCACGTGGACCGGCGCGATGCGGACGGCACCAAGTGGCAGGGCGTGGCCGCGATGGCGTGGGAAAACAGGGGCGGCACGTATCAGCTGAAGCTGGAAGTGGGCTTGAGCATGCTGATCACGCGCATCAACCTGCTGGTGCTGACCAGCGAGGGCGTGATCGATGGCAGCGGTATCGTGCCCGTCACGGCGACGGAGAAACGCAGGGGCCGCGCGCAAACGGCCACGCATTTCAACCGCGACGCCAAGGCCATCACCTTTTCGGCCTCGACGGCCACGGCGCCATGGCAGGTGGGGGCGCAGGACAAGGCCAGCGTGCCGTTCCAGCTGGCCGCCATCGGCCGCGCCGACGTCAATCAATTGGCGGGTAATATCGACATCCTCGTCGGCGAGGAAAAGGAAGCGACCGTGTTCCGCTTCCAATTGGTGGGCGAGGAAGAACTCGATACAGCAATGGGCCGCCTGGTGACCTGGCATTTGCGCCGGCCACCGAAGCCCGGCACCTATTCGTCGCAGCTCGATATCTGGCTGGCGCCGTCCATGCAATGGTATCCGGTACAAATACGCAATACCGAAGCGAGCGGGGCGCTGACCACGCAAACCGTGACCCAAATTCGCGTCAATGACGCTACAGGAAAATAAATGACGACTTTGAAGACTCTGCAACGCATTCTGTTCGCCAGCGTGCTGGCTGCCACTTTCTCTCCCGCCATGGCCGATGCGCCCGTGGAACATCCCGCCATCAAGCGCGCGTACAAGCTGGTGCCATCGGCAGACCTCGTCTATTCGATCAAGGCCAGGCAGCGCGGCATCGGGCTGTCCGGCGAATCGGTCAGCAACTGGCGCGTGGGCGACGGCAAGTATACGCTGCTGGCCGAAACCAAGGCTGCCCTGTTTGGCAAGATCCTGGAGCAGCGCAGCGAAGGCACGGTCGACGATTATGGACTGGCGCCCTTCCAATTCGTGGAAAAACGCTTCCGCAAGGATGCCGTCACGACTACCTTCAAGCGCGACAGCAAGACCATCGTCTTTGGCGAAGGCGATGAAACCTATCCGCTGAAAGGCGGCGAGCAGGACCGCAACAGCGCCGTCTGGCAACTGGCCAGCGTGGCGCGCGCCGCGCCCGAAAAATTCGTCCCCGGCTCGGAATGGGCTTTCTTCGTGGCTGGCGCGCATGATGCCGAACCGTGGACCTTCAAGGTCGTCAAGGAAGAGCCGGTGGCCACGGGCCTGGGGGAAGTCACCGCCATCCATCTGGTCAAGGCGCCGCCGCCGGACAAGAAGGGCCAGCAAGTGGACCTGTGGCTGGCGCCGTCGCTGGAATGGTATCCCGTGAAGGTGACGTTCGCCGATGCGGACGGTGGCGATTATGTCGAGCAAACCTTGCAAAAGATTATTAAAAAGTAAGTGCTCACCAATGTGCGGGGCCATGCATGCCGTGTTTGCTTCTCTGTTTTGCCTTCCTGGCCCGGCACGGCACCGCGGCTGTGTTGCGCCGCGTCCGCAGCGCCCCCTCCCGCACGCTAAATGGCATGTCAGAACTGATATACTGACGCCCCCGCCCCGCAGTGCCGCGTTAGCCCGCTGCGCCGCCCGCTGAACACTCATCCGGAAAAGAATGATTGATATAATGGCAAGTGCAGCCGTGGCAACGGATGCAAATCAGACAGAGCAAGAGCATCACGATTCCTTGCAGGCGCATTTCCAGCCCAATATTTCGGCCGATGAAATCGAGCAGGTTTTTCACTTGAAGCGGGCGCAGCCTTTGCTGCAAGTGTTTACGGCCCTGTTTCATGGCGGTTTCGATGGCGTGCTGGTGCGTCTGCTGGTGTTGCGCGAACTGGCGTCCGATGCGGCCACGTCCGCCTATACGCGCGCCGATATCAACACCAAGCTGGCCTATTTGCTGCCGGAAAGCCTGGAAACGGTCTTGCTGCGCTTGCGCACCAACCAGTTGCTGGCCTGGGATGCGCAGCAGGGCGTGTACCGCGTGACCCCGATGGCGCGCAATGTGCTGTCCGCCATCGACAGCTTGCTGGGCCTCGGCCAGACGGAAGACGAAGCGGAAATGGGCTTTCTCCTGTCGCAGGTGGCGGGCGCGCAAGCCGTGGGCGGCGTGTCGGTCGAGCAACTCCAGCATTTGCTGGGACGCCTGGTGGACTTGACGGAAGAATTCTCGGACGCCATCGCCTCCGGTTCCGAATTCCGCTTGCGCACGGCGCAGGCGAAGTGGAACATGGCTTGCGACTGGGTGGAAAAAGGTTCGGAAATTCTCGTCGCCATCACTTCCGATGAAAACGCGGACAGCGCCACGCACAAGGCGGCGCAAGCGATCGGCCGCGCACAAAGTAAATTGTTGAACATGCAAGGCATGTTTTCGCGCGCGCTGAACCAGATCGAGCGCCAGCGCGTGCACCTGGGCCAGTCGGGCCTGTCGACCACGGACATCAAGCGCTGGCTCTTGCTGCACGAAGACCTGGCCAGCCTGGCCGAGGGCGCCATCGACCAGCCTGTCGTGCCGCTGTTTTCCACGCCGGCCGAGATGATCGACGTGGCCGAAACGGAACTGCTGTCCGAACGGACGGCGGGTGTCATCAACACGGGCCTGCCCAGCGGAGAGGACGCGCCCACCACCATCAGCGACGGTCCCGCCATGCAACTCGAACTCGATGACTTGCTCGAACGCCTGTCGAACTTCGCCAGCCTGGGCAATTTCCCCAGCATAGGCGAAGAGGGGCCGAAAAGCGTGCCCGTGCAGGATTCTCTGCTGCCGGCCAGCTTTGCCGTGGCCTCGTACCGCGCCTCCATGCTGCCGCTGCTGGGCGATGTGTCCGAAGCGAGCTTGCAAGGCTCGACGGCCGAACTGGCCCGCTTGCCGATCACCTTTACACCGACCGACGAGATGGTCCAACTGACCGACCCCCACGTGGCGGCCATGTCGATCGCCTCGCTTTCACTGAATGTTTCACTTGATTTAGATAGCGGCACTGCCGATGAATGACGATTCCCAAATCCTGATTGCGCGCCTGCTCACGCACCAAACCCTGCGCCGCGACGATAAGCTCGTCAAGCGCGTGCTGTCAGACGAGCTGTTCCGCGCCGAGATCGATGCGCGCCTGCTGGCCTGCGGCCTGAAGCTGCTCGACAATGTGTATGCCGACCATGTCACCCTGGCATTGACGCGCACCATCGAGCCAAAGATTTTCGGCGCGCGTGATGTGTGGCAAAACAATAATTTCGGCCTGGCGCGCGATGGCGTGGCCTTGCTGGTGGTGCTGTGGGCGCAGATCATCCTGCCCAAGCGCGAACGCCAGGAAACGCACCAGCACGCCGATGATGATCAGAATGACATGTTTGGCACGGAAAAGCCGCTGCCGCGCGCGGAAGACGCGTCGATCGGCATTTCCTACAAGGCGCTGCTGTCGGACTTCGGCGACAAGCTGGGCAAGAAGACGCGCATGG
Source organism: Janthinobacterium sp. UMAB-56 (assembly GCF_900095265.1). Classification (GTDB taxonomy): domain Bacteria; phylum Pseudomonadota; class Gammaproteobacteria; order Burkholderiales; family Burkholderiaceae_D; genus Janthinobacterium. The sequence continues at coordinate 117,350 of NZ_LT607660.1, forward strand.
ACATGAATCTGGGCACGCTGGCCAAGCTGGGCTTCATCGAGCGGCGCGGCGACTTTATCCTGGAAGGTCCGCTGCTGGACCTGATGATGGACACGGACGTCTTGAAAGAGCGCATCATCAACGGCGCCCTGGCCGACGTATTCAAGCGGGCGCCGACGCGCCTGGTGGCTGTCGACCTCGATGCCGAGCTGTCCGTCGACAGCGGCGACCTGCCCGACGCCGGCGATGCCGGTGACGCCGATTCGCCCGACCTCCCTCACTGAAAGCGCCCATGTTTCATATCAAATCACTTGAACTGGTGCACTGGGATTACTGGCAGCGCATCAAGAATATTCCGCTCGACGCGAAGATCATCACCATCGCGGGGCAGAACGGTTCGGGCAAGACCACCTTGCTCGACGCCTTGCGCACCTTGTTCGGCCTCGACTGCTCGATGGGCCGCACGTATAAACACTATGCGCGCCACTCGGGCCAGCAGACGGCCTGGCTGCGCGCCGTGGTCGACAACAAGAACGTGGGCAAGCAGCTGTCGAACCGCCCCTTCCGCAGTTCCGGCTTCTTCAGCGACGATGAAGTGACCCTGTTTTGCCAGATCCAGAAAAATGGCGGCGACTGGAAGCGCCAGTATCTGATGCGTCCGGGCAATGTGCAGATCGAGGACATCACGGACGCCAACGACTGGCTGGGCGTGGAAAACTACCGAAAGCGCCTGGCCAATGCGGGCCTGTCGCCGGCCATGTCGAAAGTGCTGGCCCTGGAGCAGGGCGAAACGGACAAGCTGTGCGAATACGCGCCGCGCCAGCTGCTCGACCTGGTGTTCCAGGTCTTCGGCGACAAGGAAGTGCTGGACGCCTACGATGAAGCCAAGCGCCACCAGCGCGATACGGAAGTGGAGCTGAAGCGCTTCGAGACGGAACTGGAAGCGTCCAAGACCAACCTGGAAGGCTTGCGCCTGCGCGTGGCCAATTATCACCAGTGGGAAGGTCTGCACAAAGAGCGCCGCAACCTGCTGGAAGAAGTACTGCCCAGCCTGCAGTACCACGAAGCGCGCGAAAAGGCGGCCATCGCCAGCCGGCAATTGCGCGATGCGCGCAAACCAATGGCGCAGGCGGACCAGCAACTGACGGACAAGCGCAATGCGCTGGCGGCGCAGGCCAAGGCCCTGTCCGACGCGCAGATGAATGAAACCTTGCTGGAGCAGGAATCGATCGGCTTGCAGAGCCGCTTGTCCTTGATCAATGCCAAGCTGAAACCGCTGGACAGCCTGCTGGAACAGAAAGACCGTTTGCACAAGCTGGCAGCGGACTCGGGCAGCGATATCGCCGAAGTGGCGGCGCAGCTGGAACAGAAAGAAGCGCAATTGCTGCAGCAGCGCCAGCAGCGCGACGCCCTGTCGGCGCGCATCGCGGGCGAGCAGGCGACGATTGCCGCGTTGCAAGGCAAGACGGCCATGCCGGAGCCGGACAATGTGCGCGGCATGCGCCGCGCGCTGCGCGACGCGGGCATCAGCCACGCCATGTTGTCGGACATCGTTGAAGTGACGGACAGCCGCTGGCAGGGCGCCGTCGAAGGCGTGCTGGGAGGTTACGCCTCGGTCGTCTTGCTCGATAAAGCCAAGGATGCGGCTGCCGCTTACCGTTTGGCGGAGAAGGAACGCTATCGCCACTTCATCGTGCCCGACCTCGTCACGGCGCCCGTCGCCAAGGACGAGAGCTTGCTGGCCGTGGTGAAATTTTCCGCGCCCGTGCCCAGCTGGCTGATCGAGCAGCTGTCGCGCATTGCGCGTGTTGATTCCGTCGAAGCGGGCTTCAAGCTGGGCAACCACGAAGAGTGGATCACGCCCGAGGCGTATCACCGCGAACGCCGCGGCGGGCGATCCTTGTTCGTGGAAGCGTCGCGCTACCGCTTCGGCCAGGCTGGCCGCAGCGGCCGCCTGGAAGCGCTGCTGCGTTCGCTGCCGGGCCTGGAAGGGCAGGAAGATACGCTGACCCTGGCGATTTCGAAGCTGGCGGCCGAAGTGGGCGCCTTGAAGGCGCGCATCGCCGGCGTCGACGCGGCCAAGGAACTCAGTGCGCGCCAGGATGAATTTGCCGAAGCGCTGCGCAACTCCAAGCCGCTCAAGGAAGAGCGCCTGGAAGTGGGCGGCCGCCTGGGCGAGCTGCAAAATCTCACCAAGAATGCCACCGTGGCGCGCACGCGTGCCGACACTGTCTGGCAAAACGCGCGCCTGGCCCTGTCCGAAGCGGAAGCTGGTTCGCGCCTCGGCTACAAGAAACAAATTGAACAGCGCGCCGAGCATGCGCGCGCCTTGCTGGCCCTGCGCCATGCGTGGCGCCACTTACCGAAGAGCTGGCGTCGTCCCGCGCGCCGAGCGGCGCTCGTGGCCGAACACCAGAATGCGCACCAGGTCGATCTGCGCGTGGCCAGCCTGCAAAACAGCCTGGCGCGCGACGACTGGGAACTCGACGCCACCGTCATCGACCAGCACCACCGCCTGTCGGACCAGCTGCATGGCCGCCAGTCGGAGACGGACGAGCGCCGCTACCAGAATAACCGCGCCATCGAAGCGACGGGCAATGCGCGTGGCGCCTACATGGAGCGTTTGCGCTACACCATCAAGACTTACAGCAAGAACATCAAGGAACTGGGCGAACTGGCCGGCATCGAAGTGCATGCCGATCCGGTGCGCCTGGAAAACGACGATGTGCAACTGTCGCAGGCGGGCTTGCACGTGCGCTTCAAGTTCGACGGCAAGGGTGTCATCGGTATGAACGATGGCGAAGCGTCGGGCGGCCAGCAAGTCATGAAGTCGCTGGTGCTGTTGATCGGCTTGCTGAAATCGGAAGATGGTTCCGGCGGCTTCGTCTTCATCGACGAGCCGTTTGCCCACCTCGATATCCGCAATATTCAATTGGTCGGCGAATTCCTGAAAAATACGGAAGCGCAATACCTGATGACGACGCCGTTGACGCACAACACGGATGTGTATGATCCGTCGGAGCTCACTTTGATCACCAGCAAGAAGAAAAAGGATAGCCTATGGGCGCAACCGATCTTCGTGCTGCAGCGTCGCATCGAGCCCGTAGCGGGCAAGGCGGCGTGATGCGCTACAGTCGCTTGCCGGCCGCTGCCGCTGCTGCACTCGCGCTGGCACTGACGTGTTCGGCGCCGGCCGTGGCTAATGACGGCATCGGCTCCGTGAGCGCGGGCGGCATCCTGTTCGGCAAGACGGATGCCGTGGCCATGAAAAAGGAAGTGCTCAGCGTGAGCGCGGACTTGATCAAGGTCGAGTACGAATTCCTCAACGAGTCGAAAACGGATGTGGAAGAGACGATCTTCTTCCCGCTGCCCGAATACGCGGCCGGCTACCATGGTTCGCCCACGTATTATGGCCAGCCGCAGCAGTTTTCCGTCGAGGTGGACGGCCGGCGCAAGGACTATCAAACCACCTTCGTCGCCAAGCTCGACAGCAACGACGTGACGGCCCGCCTGCGCCAACTGGGTCTGTCGGACGCGCAGATCGCCTATTTCCCCTCGCACACGCCATTCGACAAGAAGGTGGCGCCGCTGACAGCCGCGCAGAGCAAGATCATGATACGCGAAGGCTTGCTGGCCCAGCTGTATGATGAGGAATGGGTACCGGCCTGGGGCGTGAAAGTCATCTACCTGTGGCAGCAGAAATTTCCTGCCGGTAAAGTCGTGCGCGTGCGCCATCAATATGCACCGTTCGTCGCGGCCGGTCCGGGCGCCTCCTACCTGGGCGATGGCAATACATTTGAAAAGAAATACTGCGGCGACCAGGCCTTCTACAAGACCTGGAACCGCCTGTCGGCGAAACAGGGCGAAGGTGGCTTCGTCAATGCCGTCTGGGTTTCGTACATTTTGACGACGGGCAATACCTGGAAGAATGGCATCGAAGACTTTACCTTGAATTTGATCAAGGGCAAGCCGGACGAGCTGATCAGCCTGTGCTTCCCTGGCACCTTCACCAAAATCAACCCCACCACCTTGCAAGTCAAGCTACGCAACTTCCACCCGAAGCAGGATCTGGACGTGTACTTCGGCAATGTCGGGATCAGTGGCGAGCACGACGGCGTGGCGCCGCAGATACGGCCGTGAGTACATGAGTGGGCAGGAGGCGCTGGCCGCGCGCCTGCGCGCCATCGCCAGCGCCACGCCGTGGTGCATGCAGGCACTGCAAGCCGTGGCGCAACTGGGCTTGCCTGACTGCTGCATCGGCGCCGGCGCCGTGCGCAAGCTCGTGTTGGATGCCTTGCATGGTGATGCGCAAGCGTCGGCATTGAGCGACGTCGACGTGGCGTATTTCGATGCGGAAGATTTGCTTGCGGAAAGCGAGGTGCAGTTGCGCCAGCGCCTGGAAACCTTGTTGCCCGGCGTGCCATGGGAAGTGTGCAACCAGGCGCGGGTGCACCTGTGGTTCGAAGAGTACTTTGGCTACGCTGTGCCGCCCTTGCTGTCGCTCAATGACGCCATCGCGTCCTGGCCCGAGTTTGCCACGGCAGTCGGCCTGTATCTGCAGCCTGACGGAGAGATCGGCATTGTCGCGCCGCATGGCCTCGACGACCTGTTCAACATGGTGATCCGGCGCAACCCGGCGCGTATCAGCCTGGATGGTTATGCGCAGCGCCTGGCCAGTAAAAATTATGCCGCGCGCTGGCCGCGCGTCACCATCATCGCCTGAGCAAGTGATGGTGTAAAACGCACAAAAATGCACTGTGGATACAGATTGCCTATAATTGCCAATTATCCAATAGCATTTTCCTGATCCCATGACCTTGTCGATTTCCACGCCGTTGCGCCGCATCGGCCGCCTGTTCTGCCTTTCCTCCATCCTCTTGGCGCCTGCCGCCTGGGCCGACAGCTATGCCGATTTCCAGCAAGCCAGCGCGCGCCTGGAAGCGCTGATGGCCACGGCGACATCGCAGAGCGGTTTGCCGCGCCTGCGCGATCCTGCCGTGGCGCAGTTGTTTGCCAACATCGCCGACGGGCCGCGCCTGTTCCAGGCGCCCGTCGCGGCGCTGCAAGACATGGAGCAAAGCGTGGCCCTGTGCGAGCGGGCCACTAATCTGGGCAAGGCATATTACAGGTTTGACCTCGAGCGGCCCTTGCCGTTGTCGGGCACGGAGCTGCAGCAGGCGCGCAAGGAACAAGTGACGCAGAACCTGGCCAATTATGGCGATGAAATGAGTACTTTCTTTGCCTTTGGCATGCATTGCCATGCACACTTGATACGCTTGATGGAGCAGGAATTCAGTGCCCAGCCGGCGCATGCGGTGAGCGGTCCCGAGCGTTTGCGCGCCCGCGCCTTCAGCAAGGGATCGAGCACCATGTTTGCGACCGTCGTGCAGTTCGTGCAAGTGCCGTTCTGGACCGTGGCGCAAAAGAAAATGATGCTGGAAGCGGCCGCGCAGCACGCCACGGCGAATGCCAATCTGATGGCGCCGCCCTTGCGCGAGCGCCTGCTGAGCAGCCTGGCTGATGCGGACACGGACCTCGATCCAAGCCTGGTGCCGGCGCTGGCGACGATACGCCAGGCGCTGGCGGCGACCAGTTGTGCTGGCCTGTGCCAGTACTACTGACCCGGCTTATTCGGCAGCTTGCAAGGGCTTGTTGCGCTGGCGCCAGCGCAGCAAGCCCCAGGCGTAAATGGCGTAGTAGCCAATGACCAGGCCGTAGGCGGCCATGGTCAGCGGGCTGTGGCCGAACGGCGGCGGCGGCACGGGCACGTCCAGGCGCGTGTTCAGGTAGATTTCCATGCCACGGTACAGCAAGCGGGCGATGAACAGCATCGTGATGGCCAGGCCCAGGTAGCGGTGCTGGGTAAAAAAGAAATCTTTTCCGACTTGCTCGAAGCGTGTCAGCTTCAAGCCCAGCACGCCCAGCCAGCCACCGGCCAGCGCGGCCGCGCCCAGGCTGGACAGGGGCAAGACGTCGAATTTGGTCGTCGTCGCCAGGAACAGCAGCAGCGCAGGAAAGGCGATCGCCACGCTCCAGTGCCGCCACAGCTGCGATTTCTGGCGCGCCACCAGTTTCTTCAGGCGCGAATAGATGCGCCAGACCAGCAGCGGGACCAGGAGCAGCAAGGCGAGGGTAGTGGTTTCCATGTAGGCATTCGGGAGCGGGTAAAACAGCGATTGTAAGCGAGATGGGGGCGGGCGGCGAAGCTTGTCAAACGGTAAAAGTTGCTGGTTGACATTTACATGGCATGAACGCACTATGCCCTGTCACAATGCGCCGTCATGAGCGGTGCGGTGCACTCGCTTGTTGTCGCCACCTTCATACACTGGAGTTCCATGTCTACTCGTTTGCCTTTGCTGCCCCTCACTGTCGGCCTGATGGCCTCGTCTTCCCTGGCCATGGCGCAAGATGGCGCTTATCAAGCCCCGCCGGCGCCCCTGCAAGCCATCGTCGATGCGCCGCGCGCGCCGACCCTGAGCCTGAGCCCGAAACGCAACCTGGCCGCCGTGCTGCCCGCGCCATCCCTGCCCAGCATCAGTGAAGTGGCGCAGCCGGAACTGAAGCTGGCGGGCTTGCGCATCAATCCGCGCACGTATTCGGCCAGCCGTTTCAGTTTTTACACGGGACTGGGTTTACTCGACATCGATACGCAGAAGGAAATCAAGGTCAGCGGCTTGCCCGCCGCGCCCCGCATCGCCGACCTGGCCTGGTCGCCCGACCAGCGCTACCTGGCGTTTACGCACATCGCCTTTGCCGATCCCGCCAAGGGTGTGAAGGAGTCCGGCGTGGAGCTGTGGCTGCTCGACGTGCAGACGAAAGCGGCGCGCAAGCTGGGCAATCAATCGCTGTCGGCCGTGTACGGTCGCGGCTTTTCCTGGATGCCCGACAGCAAGACCCTGCTGGTGCAACTGAAACCGGCCAAGCTGGGTGCGGCGCCCGTGGCGAGCGGCATTCCGACGGGCCCATCCATCCAGGACAGCATGCCCGGCGGCGGCGTCAAGCAATTGCGCACCTATCCCGACCTGCTGAAAAACGAGCAGGATGCCCAGCTGTTCGAACACTACACGACCATCCAGCTGGCCTTGCTGGACGTGGCCGGCAAGCAGCGCCTGGTCGGGCAGCCGGGCCAGTTCTCGCGCGTGACGGCGTCGCCCGATGGCAAGCACCTGCTGACGACCAGCATCGTGCGCCCGTATTCCTATATCGTGCCGGCGCATGACTTCGGCCACAAGATAGACGTGCGCGACCTGAATGGCAAGGTGCTGCATGCGGTGGCGACCCTGCCGCTGGAGGAAGGGCTGCCACCGGGCAATGATGCCGTGTCCGCCGGCGTGCGCTCCGTCAGCTGGCGGGTCGATGCGCCAGCCACCCTGGTGTGGGCCGAAGCGCAGGATGGCGGCGACCCGGCCAAGGCGGCCGAGATCCGCGACATTGTCTACACGCAGGCGGCGCCGTTCACCAACAAGCCGGCCGTGCTGGCCAAGCTCGGCTCGCGCTATGCGGGCGTGGCCTGGGGCCGCGGCGATCTGGCCCTGTTGAGCGAAGCGTGGTACAAGACGCGCGCCGTCAAGCAGTGGCGCATCCAGCCGGACCAGCCGTCCGCCGTTGCGGGCACGCCCGGCGACCTCGTGTACGCCGGTTCCTTCGAAGACCGCTACAACGATCCGGGCCAGCCCGTCATGCGCGCGGATGCGGCCGGCCTGCCGCGCCTGCTCATCGCCGCAGATGGTTCCATCCTGCTCGACGGCCAGGGCGCCTCGAAGGAAGGCGACCGCCCCTTCATCGACCGCCTGAACCTGGCGACGAAACAGAAGGAACGGCTGTTCCAGAGTGCCGCGCCCTACTATGAAAACGTGGTGGCCGTGCTGGACGAGGATGGCAGCCGTTTGCTGTCGACGCGCGAATCGCCCACCGAGCAGCCGAATTATTATGTGCGCAACCTCAAGCTGCAGGGCGCCGCGCAGCTGAAGGCCCTCACGCATTTCGCCCATCCGCTGCCGCAACTGAAGGACGTGCAGAAAGAGCTGATCCGCTACAAGCGCGCCGACGGCGTGGACTTGACGGCCACCCTGATGCTGCCGCCGAACTATGACGCCCGCCGCGACGGCCCGTTGCCGACCCTGATGTGGGCGTATCCACAGGAATTCAAGTCGGCCAGCGCCGCCAGCCAGACCAAGGGTTCGCCCTACAAATTCAACGCCGTCAGCTATTGGGGACCGGCCGCCTTCCTGTCCATGGGCTACGCCGTGCTCGACAATCCATCCTTCCCCATCGTGGGCACCGGCGAGCAGGAGCCAAACGACACGTATCTGCCGCAACTGGTGGCCGATGCCGAGGCAGCCGTCGAGGAAGTAGTCAAACGGGGCGTGTCGGACCGCAACCGCATCGCCATCGGCGGCCACTCGTATGGCGCCTTCATGACGGGCAATTTGCTGGCGCACACGCGCTTGTTCCGTGCCGGCATTGCCCGCAGCGGTGCCTACAACCGCACCCTGACGCCGTTCGGCTTCCAGGCGGAAGAGCGCTCGTTCTGGCAGGCGCCGGCCGTCTACCAGGCCATGTCGCCATTTAACTATGCGGACAAGATCAAGGATGCGTTGCTGATGATCCACGGCGAGCAGGACAACAACTCGGGCACCTTCCCCATCCAGAGCGAGCGCATGTTCCAGGCCATCAAGGGACTGGGCGGCACGGCGCGCCTGGTGATGCTGCCGAACGAGAGCCACGGCTACCGCGCGCGCGAGTCGATCATGCAGATGCTGTATGAAAGCAACAATTGGCTGGAGAAATATGTGAAGAACGCCGCCCCCGTGGCCGCCGACGTCAAGCCGGCAGGCAAATAAGGGCAGCGGCGGGCATCTCGTGGTATGGTCTTCCTTTGTCTGCAGGGAGGCCAGCCATGTCAGTCATCCATGCCCACCGCGCGCCCGAGCCGGCGCCGGTCGATGAACCCATGCCGGCGCCGGAGCCGCAGGAAGCGCCCGGGCACCGCCCGGGGCCTGTGCATCCGGTGCCGCAGGACGATCCCGTGCCGCACCCGCATCCCAGTTAATCTCGTCAAGAAAGGCTGTTTTAGATGGCAATTGTCAAGGAAGTCTACACACGCAAAGTCAGCGGAGAATCGTTCGACTATGAACTCGATTACACCCAGGGCGCGGACGTGGCCTGGATTGCGCGCGTGTACCACGACGGCGTGCTGAAAGGCTCGCCGCACGGCGCGCTGACGGCTAACGTGCTGTCCGGCCCCGCGCTGGAACAATATCTGCGCGCCTACGTCGAAGGCATGATCGAGCGGGGGCTCGACGTGGCAGAATAAGATCGCCTTTGCGGCAGATCAAGGAAAAGGGCGCCGAGGCGCCCTTTGTGTTTTATTGCATTCCAAAGCCAACGCCCAAAAAAACCGTAGCGAGCGGCAGTGAGTTGCGGCAGAGAAGCGCAGCTGTGCTTTAGCACAGTGAGCATCGCAGGCCGCAAATCACGACGCGCAGTAGGTTTTGACGGCGTTGGGTCAATCAAACGCCCAGGTGTACAAAACGTCCAGGGCGTTGTTCGTGCCGGTCTGGAATTGCAGGGTGATGCGGCGGTTCAGCTTGTAGCGCAGCTTGACCAGGCTCGTCGCCGTGCTCGTGCCTTGCTCGAACGTCAGGTAGGCGCGCGACGACAGGCGCTTGCCGACGGTGACGACCGTGCTTTCCAGCCCTTGCGCCTGCGACAGGCCCACTTCGTCGAGACCCAGCGAATTGGCCAGTTTGCCTTGCAAGCCTCCGCCGGAGCCGCCGAAGAGGGCGCCTGCGGCCGTCGTCAGCAGGGCCATTTCATCGCCAGCCGCCGTTTCCGCGCCGTGGCCCAGGATCAGCCAGGCCAGCTTGTCGCTGTCCGACACGCTCGGCGTGGAGACCAGCTTGGCCGTCGGCGCCTGCGCCGTGCCGCGCACTTCCACGCCCGCTTCCACATTCGTTTCCGACAGCGCCTCACCCTCCGGCCGCTTGCGCACGGCCAGGATGTTCAGGGACGGGTTGTCGTAGGCGCCGGTGAAGGCGATCAAGCCCCGTTCGATCGACAGCTTTTGCCCGTAGGCGGCGTACTGGCCGTTGGCAACCTTGATGCTGCCCGTCACGCGCGGCGCGGCGCGGTTGATGACGCGGGCGCGTATATTGCCCGCCAGGTCGGCGTCGAGCCCCATGCCGCGCAAGTGGAAGGCGTTGCCCAGGTCGAATTCGAGGTCGATATTCAGGGGCAAGGATGGTGCTCCCTTGCTGCCCTTGACTTCCTTGCCCAGCACCACCACGTCGCTGCTTTGCGTGGGGGTATCTTGCGGTGCCAGTTCGATCAGCGCGCGGTTGGCCTTGAACTTGCCCTCAAAGCTGAAGCGCTTGTCGTTGCGCACCAGGGTGCTGTTGCCGGACAGGATCAAGGTGCGGTCGGGACGCGACAGCGCCTGCAGCCGGTCGGCCATCAGTTTCAGTTCCAGGCTCGCTTCGCCATTCGCAAAGCGTACCCAGCCGTCTGCCTGCACCTTGCCATCGCCGCCGTCAAAGCTCAGGCGCTGCAATTGCAGTTGATCGCCGGCCAGCTTGGCTTGCAACACGCCATTGCGCAATTTCAAGCCCTGGTCGGCCCAGTTCACCAGCAACTTGCTGCCGCTGATGTCGCCATTCAATTGCGGCGCGCCGATGCTGCCGCTGCCAGACAAGGCGACCTTCAAGGCACCGCCCAGCTCCAGGCCCGGCTGGCCCGTCAACGGCGCCAGCCACGCCAGCGAAGCGATGTTGGTGGTGCCCGTCAGCGAGAGCGCGCTGTCATTGCTGATGCGTCCGCCCAGCATTTGCACGGTGGCATTGATATCGCTCTGTCCCGCGCGCGCGCCGTCCAGTTTCACGGCCAGGCGCAGTTGCTGGTTGGCCACGTCGACGCGGGCATCGAGGGTGCGCAAGCCCAGCGCCAGCGGCTGTTCCACGCCCACCGTCACGTCGCCTTTTTCCCGGTAAATATGCAGCATGCCGGCCAATGACGGGTCTTTCTGCTTGGCTGTTGGTACTTGCATGTCGAGCGACCATTGCGCGCCCAGGGTCAGGTCGCTGCGCGCATTGGCTTGCAGCGAGGGGATCACTTGCGCCAGATAGGTCAGGGCCACGCCAGCGGCCTGGCCGGAACTGGTCCAGCGGGGGCCGTTCTTGACCAGGCTTTGCATGGTGATGCTGCCTGCTGGCAATTTGATGACGGTGTTGCCCACGCTGATCTGTTCCGGCTGGCCCAGGCCCGCCACGCCGCTGCCGGCGGGACCGGCCACTTTCACCGGCACGGGCGCTTGCAGCACGAGCGCATAGCGGCCCTTGTTTTGCAGGCTGTCGATCGTGCCCGTCCAGTTGGCGCCGTTCTGGTTGCCCCGGATGTGCACGGTGGCATCAAAATCGTCATTGCGCGCCGTCAAACTGAGCGTATGGTTGCCGCGCGTGCCTGTCGTGCCCAGACGGGCGCTGGCCAGCTTGAAGGAGGGCGTGCTGTAGCCGGTGATCTCCAGCGCGCTGACCATGGGGGCGAGCGCGCCCTGGCCGGCACCCACGCTGGCGCTGCCTTTCACGGCTTTCAGTTGCTGGTCGCCAAATAAGGTCAGGTCACGGCCGTCGAGCGTCAGTTGCGCGGCCGGTGCGTCCATCTTGCCGCTGACCGAGCCGGCTGCCTGCAGCACGCCGGCAAAGCGCGGGCCCAGGCTCGACAGTTGCGGCGCATCGAGTTTCCACGTCAACTTGTCGGTGGCGCCGCCCAGCGCACCCTTGGCCAGCAGGCTGTTCGGCCCCAGGCGCAGTTCCGCATCCACGCTGTCGACCCGTTTCGCGTTGGCCGACAGTTTGGCGTAGCCGGCCAGCGGCGCGTTTTGCAGGGTCGATTCGCGCAGTGCCAGGTTGAGGGCCACTTGCCAATCGCCGCTCAGGCGGCCGCCGCCGCTGAAATCCGCATTCACGTTGCCATTGGGCAGTGCAGCACCAAACGCGGCCGGGTTGATCTTTTGCAAGGACCCCGTCATTTTCAATTCCGTTTCCTGCTTCGGCCCCGTCAAGCCCACCTCGCCGCTGGCGTGGATGGCGCTGTCAGGCGCGGGGCGCTTGCCGCTGGTGAGGCCCAATCCCTTCGCATCGGCAACAAACGTCGTGCGCGGCTGCTGCAAGGTGCCTTGCACCACGCCGCTGGCCAGCACGCTGCCCAGCAAGTCGCCCTGCAGGGCGGTGAGCTGGCGCGCATCGACATTCCAGTTGAGCTTTTCGCCGGCGCCTCCAAAGTTGCCCTTGGCCGTCACGTTGTTCTTGCCCAGTGCCAATTGCACGTCGATGCCGCTGAAATGGGCTGCATCGGCCGTCAGCTTGCCCTTGCCTGACAGGGGTTGGTCGAGCAGCTTGCTGGGGCGCACGGTGAAGTCCGCATTCGCCAGCCATTGCGGTGCCACGTGACCAGAGGCGCGCACGTCGAGGTTCAGGTCGGCCACGGGGAAGGCGCCGAAGTCAGCGGGATTGAGGCGGCTGGCATTGGCCACGGCCTTGAAGGGCTGTTCGTCCTTCAGGCTGATCTGGCCCGTCGCGTTGACGCTGCTCTTGCCTGCCTGCAAGGTTGCCTTGCGCAGTTGCACCAGGGAATCGGCCAGGGTGGCTTCCACGTCCAGGCGCAGCTTGGCTTCACCGAGCTTGGCGCGCAGGGTCTGCGTCTTGCCGTCGCTGTCGAGCACGATATCGCCGACGATCTTCGTGCTGTTGATACTGCTGTAAATGTGCTGCAAGTCGATCTTGTCCGTGTGCAAGGTCAGTTGTGCAGTGCCGATGGGAGCGTCGGCGGCGTCGCGCTTGAGCTTGCCGCTGCCCGTGAACTTGCCCGCGTTGCCGAAGTCGATGATGGCCGATTCTAAAGTCGTGGCCGTCAAGGTGCCGCCCAGGCGCGCCTCGAACTGGCGCAGCGGCAGCTTTTGCTGGTCGATGGGGCCCGGTGTGGCATGGTTGAGGATAGCCAGCTTGCCCGACACGGTTTGCGCGTTGGGGCGGGTGTCGATGGCGGCGTCGAGTTCCAGGCTCAGGTCCGCCTGTGGCAGGGTCGCGTCGAACTTGCCCGGATTGATGTTGCGGCCACGGATGCTGGCCGAGTGCAGGATGATGACGGGGTCGAACGGCGCCAGCGCCAGCTGGGCGTCGGCCGTGGCCGCGCCCGCGCTGCCCTTGGCCGTCACGTTCAGCACATTCAGGTCGCCGCCCAGCTGCAGATTCAGGGCGGCCGGTTTTTCGCCGGCGGCGGCATTGAGCTGCGTCAAGCCGGCTTTGCCTGACAGTTTGAACGGCTGCGTGGCGGCAATCGTCGCGCTGGCCGTGGCCTGGCCAAACGGCGTCAGCGCTGAAGCGTCTTTCAACTGCCATTGCGTCTTGTCGCCCGACAAGCTGAAATGGATTTTTTCAAACACCGTATTGCCGCCCGCGCTGATGAGCGTCACCTTGTCCAGGCGCGCGTCGGCAATGCCGATCTGGAAGGGCGAGGCCAGGCTGGCCGGCATCGTCGATGCTTCCTCGGACGGCGCCGTGCTTTCCACGGACAGGCTGGCGACGTGCAGTTCGCTGATGGCGATGCCTTCCGAGAAGAACTGGAACGGCGACCAGTTGATGTCGATGTTGTCGGCCGTGATGTGCTGCGTCTTGCTGCGGTAACTGACGTGACCCAGGTGCATGCGATCGTAGAGCGAGCCGGACACACCCGACACTTCGATCTCGCCGCCGCTGGCGCTGGCCACTTTTTGCACCAGCATCTGCAAGGTCGATTCGCGGCCCAGGAACCAGAAAGCGGCGCCCAGCAGCACGGCCAGGCTGGCGACGGCGATCAAGAGGTAGCGCAGCGCCCGGCGCGGTTTCTTCGCCGGCGGGGGCGGCGTGGCGTCGTGGGACTCGGTAGTAATATCAGACATCAGAAAGTGAATCCCAGAGAGAAGTGCAAACGGTATTTTTGAACGGCATGGCCATACGCCACGTCGACATTGATGGGGCCGACGGGACTCTTGTAGCGTCCGCCCAGGCCGTAGCCCGATTTCGGCGTCATGGCCGCCTTCACCGTGTCGGCTGCGTTACCGGCGTCATAGAAGGCGGCAATCCCCCACTTGGGCTTGAACCAGTACTGGTATTCGGCGCTGCCGGTGAGCATATAGCGCCCGCCGACGGTGGCATCGCCTTCCCTCACGCCCAGTTCCTGGTAGCCATAGCCGCGCACCGACTGGTCGCCGCCTGCGCGGAACAGGTAGACGGCCGGTACGCCGCGTTTTTCTTTCGAACCGAGCGCGCCCATTTCGCCGCGCAAGATCAGCTCGCCTTTTTCGCCCAGCGGACGGTAATACACGGTCTTGCCGGCCACGCGCACGAAGCGCTCGTCCGTCAGCACCGGCAGCAGGGCGCCGCCCACCTGGGCATTGATGACATAGCCCTTGGTGGGAAATAGCAGGCTGTCGAGGCTGCGCTTGGTGATGGCATAGGTCAGCGGCAAGCTTTTGCTGCGTGTCTGCTCCAGTCCCACGACGGTCTTGTCTTCGCTGAGGAACTCGAACGTCAGGCTGCGCTCGAGGTTGGTGCCGCCCCAGTTGCGCTTGGCCGAGATGGTGGTGACGGCCGTGATTTCGTTGGAAATGTCGCTGCGCTCGAACGAGGCGCCCGCGCTGTCGTTGTAGCCGCGCGCGGTGGTGGGGAAATAGAAGTTGGCGTGCGCCGCCTGTTTCTTCGTTTCCATGGTGAGGGCGCTCTTGAAGCGCGTGCCCCACACGTTGAGGTTGTCATAGTTGAGCTGCGCGCGATTACCCGTATTCGTACTGAAACCGAGACCGGCGCTGACGTTCTGCTGCTTGTTTTCCGTCACGCGCACCACCAGCGGCAGCAGCGGCGCGGGACCGCGCTTGGCGGGCTGGGCGTCTGCGCCGGCGACCTCGGCTTGCTGGCTTTCCTGGCCTGCCTCGATCTGCTCGCCCAGGATGCTGCTCATGTCGGCACTCACTTCGACGCTGGCAAAGTAGCCGGTGTCCTGCAGGCGCGCCTGGAACGATTGCAGCGCCGATTCGCTGTAGTACTCGCCAGGGCGTATCTTGCCGAGGTTGCGGATGATGGCTTCCGGGTAGCGTTTCAAGCCTTCGATGCGCAATTCGCCGAAGCGCAGCTCGGGGCCGCTGTCGAGCACCACCAGCAGCGAGACCGTGTGCGTTTCCGGGTCGACCACGGCTTGCGTATCGGCCAGCTGGGCGCGCGGATAGCGCGTCTGCACCACTTCGCGCAGCAGCGCGCGCTTGGCCGATTCCCAGTCGGCCTGGCGAAACACGCTGCCCGTCTTCAGCGGCCAGCTGCGCTTGAGCGCTTCCGTATCATACGGTTCGGAGGCGGCCAGCGGCGGCGTGGGATCGAAGCCGCGCAATTCCAGCTCGACCTTGTCAATGGTCACCGGTGCTCCCGGGTCGACGTCGACGATGACGACGGGCTTGGCGCCCGTCGTGTCGACGCGCACCGTGACGACGGGCGTATAGTAGCCGGCCGTGGCGATGAGGTTCCTGGCTTGCTCAGGGGTATCACGCACGAGGCGCTGTAATTGCTCGCGGTCCATGCGCGGGTTGCCGCGGAAGCGTTCCAGGTCCAGGTTTTTTTCCAGCAACTCGTCGAGGTCGCCTGGCGCGTTGACCTTGACCTCGTACTGCAGCGGGGCGGGCGCCGCTTCCGTGCTGACGGGGCTGTCTGCAACGGCGTCTTGCGGGAGCTCTGGCGCGCGCTCTTGCGTCGCTTCCTGCGCGCGGGCCTGGGCGATCGGGCATGTCAAGATGACACTGCCGGCGGCCGCCAGTGTCAGTTGACCCATTACTTTTGTCACTACTTGTGCCAAAATTCGTGGTCGTATCGCCTTGCCGGCAGCCGTATGCCGTATGGGTCGTGCAGAAAACATGGTGCTCCAGTTGAGTAAATGCTGACTGCATGTTACCGGAATAGGTAAACTGATGGCGGACGAATAAGTATTTTTTGCGCGAGGAATCAGGTTTCCCCGCGCACGATTGCAACAGAGTAAAACTGAAAAGAAAGAAATTATGCTAGCAACGGACTCCGCACTGGTGCTCTTTAGCGGTGGACAAGATTCCACCACCTGCCTGGCCTGGGCCTTGAAGCACTATAGCCGAGTGGAAACCATCGGCTTTGACTATGGACAGCGTCATGCAATCGAACTGACGGTGCGTCCCGGCGTGCTCGAACAAATGCGCCAGCAGTCGCCCGAGTGGGACCGCCGACTGGGCCAGGATCACATGATCGACCTGTCATTGATTTCCGCCATTTCCGATACGGCCATGACGCAGAACGTCGAGATCGTCATGCAGGAAAACGGCTTGCCGAACACCTTTGTTCCTGGGCGCAACTTGCTGTTCATGACGGTGGCCGCCACCGTGGCCTATCGCCGCGGCTTGACGGTGCTCGTGGGTGGCATGTGCGAGACGGATTTCTCCGGCTACCCGGATTGCCGCGACGACACGATGAAGGCCCTGCAAGTGGCCCTGAATCTGGGCATGAACACGCGTTTGAAACTGGAAACGCCGCTGATGTGGCTGGACAAGGCCCAAAGCTGGGACCTGGCCGAAGACCTGGGTGGCCAGCCGCTGGTCGACCTGATCCGCAGCGGCACGCATACCTGTTACCTGGGCGAGCGGGGTGAGCTGCACGACTGGGGCTATGGTTGCGGCACCTGCCCCGCCTGTGCCCTGCGTGCGAATGGCTACCAGCAATACGCGGCGAGAAAAGCTGCGCAGTAGTCAATAGTTTGCGCCGTTTCTTCAAGCGGCGCGGCAGGGTGGAAGGCCATGCTGTGGTTTTTGCCACAGGAGCGCCTTGCCATGAAATCCTTCTTTGCCGCGCTGTACGGTCCCGTGTTCTGGGCCGGCTTCATCGGCGCCGCCAGTTGCCTGATTGCGGTTTGCCACTACTCTCACTGGGTCTTGCCGCCCTTGCTGCTGCTGGCCCTGCTCACGTCCTTGCTTGCCGAACGCTATCTGCCGTATGACGGCGCGTGGAACCACGCTCAGGGCGACGGCTGGCGCGACGTCCTGCACGCGCTCGTCAACGAGGCGCTGTACCTGCTGGGCCTGACGATCTTTCCCCTGCTGGCAGGGCAGGTGGCGCTGGGCGCATTCTGGCCGGTCCAACTGCCATTCTGGGCGCAACTGCTGTTGGCCATCCTCATCGCCGACTGCGGCATCACGCTCGTGCATTACCTGAGCCACCGCTACTATTTCCTGTGGAAATTGCACGCCGTGCACCATAGCGTGCAGCGTATGTACGGCTTCAATGGCTGGATGAAACACCCGCTGCATTTGCTGCTGGAGGCGGTGGGCGGCATGCTGCCCCTGCTGTTGCTGGGCATCCCCGGGAGTGTCATGGCCGTGCTGGCGTTTGCCGTGGCGATCCAGCTGTTATTGCAGCACGCAAATGTCGACATACGCATGGGCCCGCTGCGCCACGTGTTTGCCTGGGCGCCACTGCACCGTTTTCACCACATGAAATACGGCACGGCGGGCGACGTGAATTTCGGCCTGTTCTTTACCTGCTGGGACCGCCTGCTGGGCACGCGTTTCGATGCGCCCGGCTACCGCATGCGGGGCGAGGACCTGGGCATCGGCAGCCGCCCCGATTACCCGCTCGCGTATGGGGCGCAATTGATCGAACCGCTGCGCGCGGAAGAGGGCGTGCGTGCGCCCGAGCTGCCGGTGGGCTTGCGCCACGGGTCTTAGGCGACAAGTCAGTCGAGCAGCTTGACGTTGAGCTGGCGCAAGCTGCGGTCGGCGCGCACGCCGAACAGGCTGCGCATGGTGCGCGAAAAATGCGCGGCATCGGCAAAGCCGGCGCCGTGGGCCGCATCCGTCAGGGTGCTGCCGAGCAATATAAAACGGATGGCCAGGCGCAAGCGGCGCCACAACACCAGTTGCCGCACGGGCAAGCCCAGCTGTGCGCTGAACAGGCGTTCCACCTGGCTCAGGGACAAATGGGCCGCCTCGGCGATGACCGTCGCGCTGACCTTGCCGGATAACAGCGCATCGACCTTGTCCAGCGCCCGCCGCAAGCGGGGATCGGGCAAATGCTCGCGTGGCTGGGCCTGCAGCGCGGCGGCCAGATTGTCCAGGCTGGGTGCGCCTGCGCTGCCGACGGCTGCCAGCAGGGCCGCGCCGCTCAGGCGCTGCGGTTCCGCATAGATGGTCAGCATGGGGGCTGGCGCACTCAGGATGGCGTGCGGGCGCAGGCTCTCGACCAGCAAGTGCTGCGCCGTGTGGAGCTTGCCGTCGAGTTCCGCCATGAAGGGCGCACCCGTGCTCAGCATCAACTGATGTGCATAGTGGGCGTGGCTCGCCGTGGCGCCCACTGCGCCATGCAAGATGGCAAAGTCCGGCGCCAGCCATAAGCTTCCCTGCCAGCTATCTTGCTGCAAACGAGTCTCCTTCTTGGTGGATGGCGGGGCGATCATACCAGCGGCTAGTGCGATGGTTTTCACGGCATCGGATTTTCCTGGAGTACACATCATTGCACCTGCGAAATATGTGGTCTTTTTGACACATTACTCAGCATTGCAAGGGCGCCCGCTGTAACGTACTATCATTCTCATCGACTACCGATGGTAATCGTGCAGCCCGCTGCCAGCCCTGTTGCTGGCCGTGTAGCGGTTTGATCTCCGTTCTGCTTGTCAGCCTGCCATGCCTACACGCACATCTTCATCGTGGTTTGCCCGGCCAGTGTCGCACTGGGTGGGACCGCGCGTGCTGGCCGTGCTGGTGCTGGCGCTGTGCCTGGGACTGACGTATGGCGCCTGGCGCAATGCCCGCGACGCCAGCGAGCAGCAGGTGCAGGCCGATTTTGACTTCCGCGTGCGCGAACTGGTGGGCAACATCGTCGTCCGCATGCAGACCTACATCCAGGTGCTGCACGGCGTGCAGGGACTGCATGCCAGTTCGCAGGACGTCACGCGCCGCGAATTCCACGCCTATCTGGCGGTGCAGCAGGTCGATCGCCACTTTCCCGGCATCCATGGTATCGGCTACGTGCCGCTGTTGCCCGGTACCGCGCTGGCGCGGCACGAGGCCAGCGTGCGCGCGGAAGGCTATCCTGCCTATGCCGTGCGTCCGCATGGCCAGCGTGCCTGGCATGCGCCCATCACCTTTCTGGAGCCTTTAAGCGAGAGCAACCTGCTGGCCTTCGGCTATGACCTCTGGTATGAGCCCGTGCGCCGCGCCGCGCTTGAGCAGGCGCGCGACACGGGTCAAGCCGCCATGACGGGCAAGATCCACCTGGTGCAAGATGGCGACGGCGCTCAGGCGCATGGCTTCCTGGTGGTGCTGCCCGTGTATGACAATGGCTTGCCGCATGCCAACGTGGCGCAGCGGCGCGCCGCCTTGCGCGCCTGGGTGTTTGCGCCCTTCCGCATGGCTGACCTGATGGCGGGCGTGGGCGGCGAGGGGGCGCGCCAACTTGACCTGGAAATCTATGATGGCGTGCAACTGGCCCAGGCGGCCCTGATGTATGACAGCTTGCCGGGCGCCTTGTCGTCTGCCGCCTCGGACAGCCTGCTGTCGCAGCAAGCAATCACCATCGCCGGCCATGAATGGACCTTGCGCGTGCGCGCCATGCCCGGCTTCGATGGCGAGTTGCTGGCGCGGCCGCGCGTAGTGGCCTGGACCGGCTTGCTGGCCAGCGTCGTGCTGGCGCTGGCGGCCTGGCTGCTGGCGGCGGGGCGTGCCCGCGCCCAGGCGGCGCTGGCGCGTTCGAGCGAGCTGACCGCCCAGCTCGAGCAGGGACAGGCGAGCGTGCTGGCGATGGCCGAGGCCGCGCAGCGCAGCCAGGCCATGCTGCGCAGCATCCTCGATTCGACCATCGACGGCATTCTGGTTGACAACATCGAAGGCCGCATTTACACCTCGAACCGGCGCTTCCGCGAGCTGTGGCAAGTGTCCGACGCGCTCGACTGGCAAGCCGATGGCTCGGCGCTGGTGCGCCATGTGGAAAGCCAGTTGGAGCAGGCGGCGCCGTTCCTGGGGGCACGTGCCCATGCGCCGCACGGCCACCGCGAGCGGCGCGACGTGCTGCACCTGCGCGATGGGCGGGTGGTCGAGCAATATGTGCGCAGCATGCAACTGGGTAACGAACAGGCGCGCTTGTGGACCTTCCGCGATATCAGCGAGCGCAGCCAGATGGAACGGCGCGAGCACACGCGACGCCAGGTGCTGGAAATGCTGGCCACGGGTGCGCCGCTCGAACGCGTGCTGGAAAGCGTGGTGCTGAGCGTGCAAGCCGACCATCCTGCCATGCTGTGCAGCATCTTGCTGCTCGATGAAAGCCGTCACCGCCTGGTGCTGGGCGCGGCGCCGAGCCTGCCTGCGTTTTTCAACCTGTCCAGCCATGGGCATAACCTCGACACCCTGCACGGCGTGCATGGCATCGCCGCGCAGGCGCTGCGCGACGGCCAGCGCGTGATCGTGGGTGATCTGCATGCCGCTGCCGATACGCAGGCGACGATGGAGCCGGCCTGGCTGGCCCAGCTGCAATCGTGCTGGGCCGAGCCCGTGCGTGGCGGCTCGGGCAAGCTGCTCGGTGTGCTGATGGCGTATCACCGCCAGCCCACCTTGCCGGGCGCGGCACATCTGGCACGGCTGAGCGAGGCGGCGCACCTGGCCGGCATGGCCATCGAACAGGCGCAGGTGGCGCTGGCCCTGCGCGCCGGCGAAGCGCGTTTCCGCAGCCTGTATGACCATGCGCCCGTGGCCCTGTGGGAACAGGACTGGTCGGCCGTGCGCGCCGCGCTCGATGCTCTTGAGCAAGCGGGCGTGCACGACCTTGGCGCCCACTTCCAGGCCAATCCGGGGGCGCTGCAACGATTGGCGCGGCTGGTGCGCATCATCGACGCGAACGGCGCCGCGCTGGCGCAGGTGCGCGCCAACGAGGAAGACCAGCGCCGCGGCGCGCTGGGCCTGGCACAGAATTTCGATGACAGCGCCTTGCCCCGTTTCGGTGATGCCTTGCTGGCGCTGGCTGGCGGCGCCCACCTGTACGAGTGCGAGAGCAGCTTCGTGCGTCTCGATGGAGCGGCGCGGCAGAATGAACTGAGCTTGCTGGTGATGCCCGGCCATGCGGACAGTCTGGACTTTGTCATGGTGTCCTCGCTCGATATCACCGAGCGCAAGCGCATGAATGCGGAACTGTTGCAGCTGGCTACCACCGATTTCCTCACCGGCTTGCCGAACCGGCGCCACTTCATGGCGGCGCTGGAAAACGAGCATGCCCGCTTGCAGCGCGAACTGGCCAGCTGTGCCAGCGTGCTGATGCTCGACATCGATCACTTCAAACGCGTCAACGACGAGTATGGCCACGCGGTGGGCGATACCGTGCTGCGCCACCTGGGCGCGCTGATGTGTCAGGCGCAGCGCAAGGTCGACGTCTCTGGCCGCGTGGGCGGCGAGGAATTCGCCATCTTGCTGCCGGGCACCGACCTGGCGGCGGCGGCCGTGTTTGCCGAACGGCTGCGCCGGCGCGTGGCGGAAAGCGCCTTGACCACCGATGGCGGCATCTCGATCAGTATCACGGTGAGTATCGGCATGGCCGCACTGGTGGGCACCGATGCCGATTGCGATGCCGTGCTGGCGCGCGCCGACGAAGCGCTGTACCGGGCCAAGCGGGGCGGGCGCAACCGCATCGAACAGAATGATGGCGGCAGCGGCGGCGTGCTCAGCAAGTACATGGCGCAGTGATTACAGGCTGTGCTGCCGCGCTTGCGATTGCTTCCGGTTGCGGCTGATGATCAGCCAGACGATCACGACGGGTATCAGCAGCGGCAGCAGCACAGGCGTGCTCAATGCCAGCGCCAGCGCTACGCACAAGGCCACGACGGCGATCAGCACCACGCCCACGCCAGCCAGGACGACTCCTGTCACGATGGCGGCGCACACCAGCGCAATGGCGGCGATCAGCAAGCCGCCGCCCGCAAACACCAGGCCGAACAACCACTCCAGCGGACCGTCGATATCGTCGCCGTGCAACTGCATGTGCATGTCGCTGCCGCCGATCTTGTCGAGGAACAGGCAGGCGAGCATGACGATGAGGACGAAGGTGAGCAGTTTTTTCATGGTAAGCCTCAGTGTGTGGGGAATGGGGTGTTGCATGCTTGTACTGTAGGAGCACGGCTGGCTTGCCGCCAGCGGCGTGCGACAGGCCGTCAATATCACGGTATGGAAGGTGCTGGCGGCCAGAAAACGCTGATGTAGAACAAGATTTCTTTTCTTGTAATGCGCGCAAGCCGTCCTATACTGAACACCTCAGTCCCGCAAGGAGGGCAACATGCTTTTGTTTGCAGATACCGGGGATCAATCGCTATCCCCCCGCGACCATCGAATCATGCGCCAGCGTAGCGCCACGCAATCCTGCGCCGAGCCCGTTGGCGCGCCATCGGCGATACCGCCGATCATCATCACCCCGTTCAATTATCATGCGCCGCTGCCGGCCATCGACCCGCGCTGGGTACCGCCTGGTCCACCGCTGACCTGGCCCAACCGGCCGGCCATGTCCATGTGCTGAGCGATGCCGTGGTGGCAGGCTGGCGCGTGCCGTGTGACGTTCCGTCGCGCTTGCGGCAAGGCGGCACGGGTGGGCGTTTTCGACTATCATGCTAGCCCCGACCCTCCATCACGAGCACCGCCATGAGTACCGATTTTCCCGACTTTTCCGACGAAGCAGCCGAGCAAGACAATGACGCCCCTATCCAGGAGCCGCGCCTGTGGGTAGGCAATGGCTGGACGGCGCGCGTGATCAAGAACGAGGAAGATGAAGGCTGGGCCGTGGCCATGATCAAGGATGGCGAGCCGGAGCCGGCCCTGGTGGGGCCGTGGACCATGGGCCGCGACAAGAAAAACCCGAAACCGCTCGACGTCAACGCGTTTAATACGCTGGTGAAGACGGCCTCGGAAGTGTTGCGCCGTCACGAGCAGCAGTTGCATGCGCAATTGCACAAAAACCTGTTTGTCGCCACCGACGAGGGCCAAATCAAGGTGATGTTCGACATCGTCCCCGATGAAGACCACCCGTACGCGGAATTGAGCGCCTACGATGCCGATGGCGAACAGATCGCCAAGGTGCGTACCTCGGCTGCGTTCAAGTTCAATGCCACTGCGGCGGCGAACTGGATCGAAGGCGGCTACCGCAAGCCGGCTTAAGCTGATGCGGTAGCGCGCGTCTCTAGCGTCTCTATTTACTCAGCTGTACCGCCGCGCCTTCGTGCGCGGCCTGCATTTCCACCTCCTCCTGCCGGCGGTACGCCAGCCGGTACAGCAGCGGCAGCACCAGTAAGGTCAGTGCCGTCGACGACAGGATGCCGCCGATCACCACGGTGGCCAGCGGACGCTGTACTTCGGCGCCCGTGCCCGTGGCGATGGCCATCGGCACGAAGCCCAGCGAGGCTACCAGCGCCGTCATCAGCACGGGCCGCAGGCGCGTGATCGCCCCTTCGCTGATGGCCTCCTGCAAGGGCATGCCCTGTTCGCGCAGCTGGCGGATGTAGGCGATCATCACCAGCCCGTTCAGCACGGCCACGCCGGACAGGGCGATGAAGCCGACAGCTGCCGAGATCGACATGGGAATGTCGCGCAGCCACAGGGCGACGATGCCGCCCGTCAAGGCGAACGGGATGCCGCTGAAGACCAGCAAACCATCTTTCACCTTGCCGAACATGGCAAACAGCAAGACGAACACCAGCGCCAGTGCCACCGGCACCACCAGCTCCAGGCGCTTCGTGGCCGACTGCAATTGCTCGAACTGGCCGCCCCAGCTGGTCCAGTAGCCGGGGGGAATGGCCACTTGCGCTTGCAGCTGCTGCGTGGCGTCGGCCACGAAGGAGCCGATATCGCGTCCGCGCACATTCGCGCTGACGACGATGCGGCGCTTGCCGTCTTCGCGGCTGATCTGGTTCGGCCCAGGCGCCACTTGCAGGCTGGCGACTTCACCGAGCGGGATGAAGCGCGCGCGGCCTTCCGCCGCCACGCCCAGGGGCAAGGCGATGGGCAGGCGTTTTAACTGCTCCAGGTCGCTTCGCAGGCTGTCGGGCAGGCGCACGACGATGTCGAAGCGGCGGTCGCCCTGGAACAGGGTGCCTGCCTCTTGCCCGCCGATGGCCGTGGCAATCGCCGCTTGCACGTCGGCAATGTTCAGGCCGTAGCGGGCCGTCTGCTCGCGGTCGATCTGCACCGTCAGCATGGGCAAGCCCGTCGTCTGCTCGACCTTCACCTCCGTGGCGCCGGCAATCTTGCCCAGCACGCCAGCGATCTTCGCCGCCGTGCTGTCGAGGACAAGCATATCGTCGCCGAACAGTTTCACTGCCACGTCGCTGCGCACGCCGGAAATGAGTTCATTGAAGCGCAGCTGGATCGGTTGCGAAAACTCATAATTGTTGCCTGGCAAGCTGGTGGCCGTGGCTTCGATTTCCGCCAGCAATTGCTCGCGCGATTTCTTTGCTTCCGGCCACTGATCGCGGGGCTTGAGCATGATGTAGCCATCGGAAATATTCGGCGGCATGGGGTCCGACGCGATCTCGGCCGTTCCCGTGCGGGCGAACACGCGCGCGATTTCCTGGTGGTTTTTCATCAGTTTGCTTTCCAGCTGCTGCTGCATGGCCAGCGACTGGCTCAAGCTGGTGCCGGGGATGCGCAAGGCCTGGATGGCGATGTCCCCCTCGTTCAGGCTGGGCACGAATTCGCTGCCCATGCGCGTGGCCAGCAAGCCCGACAGCACTACGGCCACCGCCGCGCCCGTCAGCACGACGGGCGTGTTGCGCATCACCTTGTCCAGCAGCGGCGCATACCAGCGTTTTGCGGCGCGCATGAGGGCGTTTTCTTTTTCCGCGACCTTGTCGCCGATAAACAGTGCCACTGCGGCGGGAATGAAGGTGATCGACAGCAGCATGGCGCCCAGCAGGGCGATCACCACCGTCAGGGCCATCGGCGTAAACATGCGCCCTTCCACCCCCGTCAGCGCGAAGATGGGCAGGTACACGACCATGATGATCAGCTGGCCGTACAGCAGAGGACGGCGCGCTTCTTGCGATGCCGCAAACACTTCGTCAAAACGTTCCTGCAAGGTCAAGGGCCGTCCCAGTCTCTGCTGGGCATGGGCCAGGCGGCGCACGCAGTTTTCCACGATGACCACGGCGCCATCGATGATGATGCCGAAGTCCAGCGCCCCCAAACTCATCAGGTTGGCGCTCACATGGTATTGCACCATGCCCGTAAATGTGAACAGCATGGCCAGCGGAATCACCGTCGCCGTGATGACGGCCGCGCGGATATTGCCGAGGAACAAAAACAAAATGGCGATTACCAGGACCGCACCTTCCAGCAGGTTTTTCTTCACCGTATTGATCGCCTTGTCGACGAGGACCGTGCGGTCATACACGGTGACGGCGTGCACGCCTTTTGGCAGGCTGCGGTTGATCTCCAGCATCTTTTTGTCGACGGCTTGCGACACGGCACGGCTGTTTTGCCCGATCAGCATGAAGACCGTGCCCAGCACCACTTCGCGGCCATTTTCCGTGGCCGCGCCCGTGCGCAGTTCGCGCCCCAGCACCACGTCGGCCACGTCGCGGATGCGAATCGCCACGCCTTGCACATTGGCGACAACGATGTTGCCGATGTCGTCTTTCGATGCCACCTGTCCCGGCGCACGTATCAGCAATTGCTCGCCCTGCCGTTCGATGTAGCCGGCGCCCACGTTGCTGTTGTTGCGATCGAGCGCCGTCACCACGTCTTGCAGGCTGATGCCGTAAGCAGCCAGTTTTTCCGGGTAGGGCGCCACCTGGTATTGCTTGGCGTAACCGCCGATGGCATTGATTTCCGTGACGCCCGTGACATTGCGCAACTGCGGCTTGATGATCCAGTCCTGGATTTCGCGCAAGTCCGTCGGCGTGTACGGCGTGCCATCGGGCTTCTTCGCGCCGTCTTGCGTTTCCACCGTCCACAGGTAGATTTCGCCGAGGCCCGTGGAAACGGGGCCCATCTTGGGCGTGATGCCGGTCGGCAGGCTTTCCTTCGCTTCCTGCAAGCGCTCGTTGATCATCTGGCGCGCAAAATAGATGTCCGTGCCATCCTTGAAGATCACGGTCACTTGCGACAGGCCATAGCGCGACAGCGAGCGCGTCTGTTCCAGGTTGGGCAAGCCGGCCATGGCCGTCTCGATGGGAAAAGTCACCCTTTGCTCGGTTTCCAGCGGCGAATAGCCGGCAGACTGGGTATTGATTTGCACCTGCACATTGGTGATGTCGGGCACGGCGTCGATGGGCAGCTTTTGATAGCTGTAGATGCCCAGGCCAGCCATGGCGGCCACGGCCAGCATCACCAGCCAGCGCTGGTCGATGGCGAAGCGGATCAAGCGTTCAAACATGATGGTTTCCTTAGCTTTGGCGTGATCAATGTTCGTGACCGGCGGAGTCCTTGCCCAGCTCGGACTTCAGGACAAAACTGCCTTGCGCCGCGTACGGCGTGCCGGCGGCCAGGCCCTGCTTGATGTGCGTCAATGTGCCATCGCTGCGCCCCAGCACCACGGGCGTGGCCTGGTAGCCATCTTTCACCTGCACGAAGACGACGGGCTTGTCTTCCACCGTCTGGATGGCCGTGCTGTGCACGGTGACGGGCGCGTCCGCTACACCGGACACCACTTCCACGCTGACGAACAGGCCCGGGCGCCAGGCCATGTCCGGGTTCAGCAAGCTGATGCGTGCCTTGGCCGTGCGCGTCTGCTCGCCCAGCAGCGCGCCCACATAGGTGATCGTGCCTTGCGCGCTGGCATCGAAGGCGCTGGCTTTCACTTCCGCCTTGCCTCCCATGCGCACGGTGGCCAGGTCTTTCGCCGGCACGGCGATTTCCGCCCACACGGTCGACAGGTCGGAAATGACGAAGATGTTCGCGTCTTCCTTGACGGCTTCGCCCAGGGTGATATGTTTTTCCAGCACCATGCCATCGAACGGCGCGCGGATGTCATAACGGTTCAGCGGGCCCTTGCTGCTGGGGGAGGCGCCCAGGGCGCTGAGTTTTTGCTGCGCATTTTGCACGGCGATTTCCGCCTCGCGCCACGCTTGCTGCGCCTGCAGGTAATCTTGCTCGGCCGAAATTTTCTCGCGCCACAGTTTTTCTTCGCGTTCATACGTGGAGCGGGCCAGCGATAAACGCCGCTGCGCCGACAGCAGTGCGCTGCGCTGTTCCGACAGTTCCGTGCTGGCAATGACGGCCAGCACTTGCCCCTTTTTCACCAGCTGGCCCAGGTCCGCCTGCACGGCTTCCACCACGCCGGCCAGGCGCGGCACGACGTGGGCCGTGCGGTCTTCATTGAAACGGATTTCGCCGGGCAGGGCCACCGTCGTCTGGATGCGGCCGGGCGCTGCCGTGGCGATGACGACACCGGCCGCCTGGCTTTGGGCGGCGTTCAGCTCCAGCCTGCCTTCCACTTCTTCGTGGCCGTGTTCATCTTTCTTTTCAGCATGTGCTTCCGCCTTGAGGGCAGGAGCCGGTGTGGCGTCGGATTTGCCCGTGCCGAGGATGAGGATGGTCAGCACGATGCCGGCGGCCGCGATGGAAGCGATGGCGATCGCCTGCTTTTTGTTGAGTGTGATGTTCATGGATGGTCTTCCTTACAGGGAGGCGGGGGCGCCCAGCAGGCGCTCGATGTCGGCGGCCGCGTGCTGCGCTTCGGTCAGCGCGCGCAGGTATTGGTTTTTGGCTTGCAGCAAGGTGCGTTGGGCATCGAGTACGTCGAGGAAGGCAAACTTGCCGAACTCAAAGCCCTTGCTGGCCGCGTCGTAGGCGCTCTGGGCGCCAGGCAAGATGTCCTGGCGCAAGCTTTCCACGTCGAGCCGGGCCGTGGCCAGGCGTTCGGCGGCGGCGGCGACCGCCGTTTGCACGGCGATGCGGGCGGCGGCCAGCTCGTCGCTGGCCTTGTCGCTGCGGCGCAGGGCGTCGAGCTTGTTGCCCGCATTGCGGTCGAACAGGGGGAGCGGCAGGGCCAGGCCGATGATGGCCTGGTTGCGGCCCAGCTCTTCCGAACGCTTCATGCCGATGCTCAAGGTGACGTCGGGCGTGGCGCGCCGCTGTTCCATGTCCAGCATGGCTTGCCGCTGGGCCAGTGCACTTTGCGCCTGGCGCACGGCCGGCGCCTGGGCCAGGCGCGCCGCCAGTTCGCGGCTTGGGGGCAGTTCCGGCAAGCTTTCCAGGCGTCCCTCGGCCAGGGTAAAGCGGGGCGTGGCGTTGCCCCACAGGGCGGCCAGGCGCTTGCGGGCGCTGGCCAGGGTGCTGCGGGCCAGGTTCAGTTCCAGCCGCACACTCGCTTCGGCAACCTTGGCACGCGTTTCTTCGACGGGCGAGGCCTTGCCGGCCGTCACCCGGCGCGCCGTGATGTCGCTGGCGCGCGCGGCCAGGGCCTGGGCGCTGTCGGCCAGGCGCAAGCCTTCCTGGGCGGCCAGCACGTCGACAAAGGCGGAAGTGACGGCGGCGCGCGTGTCTGCCTGCTGCAGTGACAGGCCCGCTTGCGCCAGGTCTTCGCCGCGCTGGGCGACGGCGGCGCGGGCGCCGCGCTTGCCCCCCAGTTCGATCAACTGGTTCAGCTGCACGGTGGTGCTGCGCGTGGCGCGCTGCGTGTCTTCCAGCACGGTTTGCAGTTCCGGATTGGGCAAGGCGCGCGCCTGTTGCAGGGCGCCCCCTTGCGCGGCCAGTTCATGGCGGGCGGCCGACAGGGTGGCGTTGCCGTTGTCGGCGAGCAGCAGCGCGGCAGGCAAGGTCAGGGGGCCGGCAGCTTCCGCAGGTGCTTGCGCATGGGCAAGATTGCAGGCCAGCAGGCCAGCGGAAAGTAACAAGATGAATCGGTGCATCGAATTCTCCAAGCAATGGAAAAAGAATTCGACGGGACGCACCGGCTTGCGCCCGGGTCTATCCGGCGCGCGTATTGCGATCAGTGCTTGAAACGTCCCGTCGGCCTAGGCGGCCGATGACCAGTCAGGGCGCTTGGGAGCGTCCGGGATGTGGGAAGCGTAAAAGAAGGGGGAAGTGTCCGCGTTCACGGACGCGGTGTCGCCGACGGGCAGGCTGGAGCCGGCTGGCAGCCACGCATGGCCGATGCCATGGCAGACGTTGCAGTCGCTGTGCGGCTGGCCTTTTTTCTGCTGGTCAGCCACTTTTTTATCAACACTGGCTTGTTTATCGGCCCCGGCCTTGTGCTGGTGGCTATGGTGGCCCAGATGCTGTGCCGCCTTGCCTTCCTCGTGCAGGCAATACGCGCTCGCCGCGGCCCAGGACATCTGGAGCGGAAGCACGAACAGCAGCAAAATGAGGAAGATTTTTTTCATGTGTGCGCTTATTGTACAGAAAGGCGGACGGCCGTGCCCATGTCAGTGCGGCTGGGCGCGCCACGCCTTCAGTTGCGCGGCGATGGCCTTGCCCTGGAACATTTGCGGCTCGGAATGCTCTTCGGCCTCCATGCCGCCCTCGCGGAAATCGGCCGCCTCGCGCGCCTGTACCAGCACCCTGGCTTTGTCGAACGCTTCGGCAAAGCCGGCACTCTTTGGCAGCGCTTCCTTGAAATACGCTTCGCTGAAATACGTAAAATCGTTCTGGTCGTCGCAGCCGAACGAAGTGCGGTCGCTGCGCGCGGCCGTGATGATGAGGGTGTTGTCATCTTTTAATGGAGCGATGAAACCGCCCGCATAGCAGGCCGAGATCACGATGACTTTCCAGCGGATGCCGCTGTGCTTGAGCATGGACGCCAGTTCCTGCGCGGGCAGGCTGTGCAGGTCCATGCCGTTTTGCGCCAGCGCCAGTTCGTGCTCGGGCGAGCCGTGGCTGGTGAGGAACAGGAACAGGATGTCGTTTTGCTTGTCCATCTTCGCGCCCAGCGCGTCGAGGCTGGCGGCTATGCTGGTGCGCGTGGCCATCGGCTGCTGCGCCACCGTGTTGCGGCTGTTGACCAGCATCAGCGAGCGCCCCACGGTGCCGTAATCGCGGTCGAACTGGCGCTGCACGAAGGCCGTTTCGCGGTGGAACACTTCCTGCGCGCCATCGCCGGCCACGCCCAGCAGGTAGAGATTGATTTTCTTCGCTGCATCGCGTGGCGCGATGCGCGCCAGGGCGCTGTCGAGCAGGCTGCGCTGCTGGTACAGGGCCAGTTCGATATTGTCGCGCGTGAGCTTATCTAAGGCAGGGTCGTCCAGCTGGCCTTCCGTCCAGTTGCCGCTGTCTTCGCGCCGGCCGTCCGCCTGCGCCACGGCGTAGCGCAGCACGCCCTTGCCGTCGAACTGGCCATTCTTGAAGCTGCCACGGTATTCGTCACCGTCGGCCGTGCGCAACACGCCTTCACCCTCGAATTTCCAGTCTTTCAGCTCGCCTTCGTAGTGGATGCCGTCAGTGGTGGTGACTTTAGCCTTGCCCAGCACCTGGCCCTGGACGAATTCGCCTTCGAAGACGGTGCCGTCCGTGTCGGTCAGCTTGCCGGCGCCGTGCGGGCGCCAGTGTTTGAAATGGCCTTCGAAGGTGGCGCCATCGGCGCCCTGGAAGCGGCCTTGCCCCTCGAAGCTGCCCTTGACGAAGCTGCCGGCATAGATTTCGCCCTTGGGCGAGGTGTAGCGGCCGATGCCATCGAAGGCGCCCTGGCGGAAGGCGCCCATGTATTCGACGCCGGACGCCTGGCGCAGCTTGCCCTGGCCGGAAAACACGCCGCGCGCGAAGCCCCCTTCGTAGAAGGCGCCGCTCGCGTATTCGAGCCGCCCCTGGCCATGCATCTTGCCCGCGACGAGGGGGCCGAAATAGCGTCCGCCATCGGCCGTTTCCGCGGCAGGCGTCCGGGCTGGCGCGGCGCACAGCGGCGGCATGCCCAGCGCGGCAAAGGCCAGCAGGCCGGCGAGGGTATAGGGGCGAAGCGAGGCGCGTAGCGTGGCAGTCATGAGGACGGTCTGGTCTGTAGGAAGGCGCCTAGTCTGCCACTGTATTGCCAGCGTGGCAAATGTGCGCGTGGCGTGTGTTGCTCAGCCTCAAGGCAAGATTCTGCGTTTTATGCCGTGCCAAGGCGGGGCTGAACTGATAATATTGATTTTCAGAACATATACTTACACAAGGCACACAGTTACCCATGGAAAGCCGCCTCAGCCGCCTGGAAGCCGTTCAAACCGTGTTGCTGGAAATCGGGCAGCGCTCGAGCACCTGCAGCGATATCAGTGAATTCCTGCAGGCCGTGCATGCGGCGCTGGGACGCATCATGTATGCGGCGAACTTTTATGTGGCGCTCAGCGACCATGATGATGGCCTCGTGCGCTTTCCGTATTTTGTCGATGAATTCGACGCCGCACCCGACCCGGACGTGGGCGTGCGCCTGGCCAGCGCCGAGCAGTCGCCCACGGCGTGGGTCATCGTCAACCGCAAGCAACTGGTGATGACGGCCGACGACGACGCCATGCGCGCCATCGGCGGCGGTGCCTGGGGCGGCGGTACGGCGGCCGAGCACTGGATAGGCTGTCCGCTGCTGGACCAGCAGCATCAGGTGCTGGGCGCCATCGTCATCCAGAGCTACGACGCCCAGCACCGCTTCAGCCTGGAAGACCAGGCGCTGTTTGCGCTGATCGCCACGCACGTATCGAGCGCGCTGCAAGGCATGCAAAGCATGGACCGGCTGGAAAAGGCGGTGCAGGAGCGCACGGCCCTGCTGGCGCACGAGGTGGCCGAGCGGCGCCGCGCGGAAAACCTGCAGCATGCGCTGTATGAGATCGCCAACCTGTCGGCGCAGGCGGCCGATGCGACCACCCTGTATGCGCGCCTGCACGCCATCATCAGCGAACTGGTGACGGCAAAGAATTTCCTCATCGCCCTGTACCACCCGGACAACAAGGACATCACGATCCCGTATTTCGTCGACGAGAAGGATGCGCAGGCGCCCGTGAAACGCTTTCATTACGGCATCGGCATGAGTTCTTACGTGCTGGCACGGCGCAAGGCGTGCCTGCTCGATGCAAGCAGCTATGCGGCGCTGGTGGCCAGCGGCGAGATGGACGAGCCGCTGGGCAATGTCGGCATCGCCAGCTGGATGGGCGCGCCCATGCTGCTGGGCGAGCGCAAATATGGCGTGATCATCGTGCAAAGCTACGACGAATCTGTCGTGTATGGCCAGGCGGAACTGGACGTGCTGGCTTTCATGGCCAGCCACGTGGCCGTGGCGATGGCCCGCATCCAGGCCGACAGCGCCAGGCGCCAGGCCAAGCAAGCGCTGGAAGAGCAGAACGCGGCCCTGAACAGCGCCCTGAGCGCCTTGCAGGAAGCGCAGTCGGAACTGGTGCGCCAGGAAAAACTGGCCTCGCTGGGACGGCTGGTGGCCGGCGTGGCGCATGAGATCAATACGCCGCTGGGCATATGCGTCACGGCCACCAGCCACCTGGTGCAGGAATTGAAACTCACGCGCGAAGACCTGGAAGGCGGCCAGCTCGATGAAGATGGCTTGCGGCAGTTTTTCGACATCATCGACCAGACCTTGCGCATCATGACGACGAATACGCAGCGTGCGGCGGCGCTGGTGCGCAGCTTCAAGCAGGTTGCCGTGGACCAGTCCTCGGACGAACTGCGCAGCTTTAACTTGCGCAAATACCTCGATGAAATCCTGCTCTCCCTGCAACCCAAGCTCAAGGGCAAGCCGATCAGGGTGGAGATCGATTGCGGGGCCGAGGTGCAGCTGCGCAGCTATCCGGGGGCCGTCTCGCAGATCGTCACGAACATGGTAGTCAATTCACTGGTGCATGGCTTTGTCGAAGGCGAGCCGGGCAAGATCAAGATCGGCGTGCGTGCGGTTGGCGAGATGCTGGAACTCGATTACAGCGACGATGGCATGGGCATGGACAGCGCCACCCTGGGCCAGTTGTTCGACCCCTTCTTCACGACCAAGCGCGGTTCCGGTGGCAGCGGCCTGGGCGCGCACATCCTGTATAACCTGGTGACGGGGCCGCTGGGCGGCACGGTGAAGGTGGTCAGTGCGCCGGGGATGGGATTGCATTATAAAATTCGTTTTCCACTCGAACCACGTAGCTCGGATTAGCGGCGAAGCCGCGTAATCCGACACCGGCGGCGGTTTCAATGATGTGTCCTTGAAAACCTGAAAACGGCGGGCCCGAGACGCGGGCCTGAGAAAATGACGATGGCGGCGTTGCAGCTCCTTGCCGTACATGCGTACTGTCTGCGTCGCTGCGCCTTGCCCTCGACATTTTTCAGGTCCGCTTGGCCCGGAACGCCCGTATTGGGGGCTAGCGCCGAGGCGTGTTTTGCCGGCGTGCGTATCGCTCAGGGGGCACTTGGCTCTGACCTTCTAATCAGGGAAACGTTGATTCAACGCAAGCGCTTCATCCAGGTTCGCAATCAGCAACTCCACATACTGCGGGTCCAAGTGGCTGCCGCTTACTTCGCGCAGGTAGCTCACTACACGTTCCAGCGGCCAGGCGTCCTTGTAGCAGCGCTTGTGCATGAGGGCGTCGAAGACGTCGGCGACGGCGGCGATGCGCGCGTATTTGTGGATGTTTTCGCCCACCAGGCCTTGCGGGTAGCCGCTGCCGTCGTATTTTTCGTGGTGCTGGTGGGCGATCACGGCGGCCGCCTTCAAGAGCGGACGCTGCGAGCCGTCGAGGATGGACATGCCCACCGTCGGATGCTGCTTCATGATTTCCCATTCTGCCGCGTCGAGCTTGCTCGGTTTGAGCAGCACGGCGTCGGGCGTGGAAATCTTGCCGATGTCATGCATGGGCGCTGCGTGGCGCAGCACCATGGTTTCTTCCTCGGACATGCCGGACGCCTGCGCCAGCAGCTGGCATACTTCTGCCATGCGGCGCACGTGGTTGCCGCCCTCATGCGAACGTGATTCGACCACGTCGCCCAGGCGCAGTATCAGTTCGGCCTGGGTATCGGTGATTTCCTGCGTCAGCAGGATGTTGTCGAAGGCGATCGCCACGCCGGAGCAGAACACTTCCAGCAATTGCGCGTCGAGGTCGGAGATTTCCTCCACGCCTTTCAAGACCAGCAAGGACGCCTTGCCGCTGCTGTTCGGGAAGTAGCCGACATAGGTGTCGCCATGCAGGCGCGAGATTTTATTGCTCTTGGCGAGGTCCAGTTGCGACAGCAGGGAAGGGCTGAGGATGCCGCCATCGGCTTCATGGTCGCCGATCTGCGCGAGGATTTCATAGTCCTGCTCGCCAGAGATGGCGCTGGCGCCGCGCAGGCGCAGCAGCATGCTCGTTTCCAGACGCAACAGGGCGACGACTTGCTGCAGCAGGCCGCTGGCGAAGTCGCGCAGGTTGCGCTGCTTGAAGATATGCGACGAGGCGGCGATCACGCGTTCGAGGCCTTCGCGGTAATGCAGCTGGGCCAGGCGCGCCTCTTCCACTTTCATGATGTCGCGGTAGGCGCGCAGGGCGGCAAAGGTGGTGGTGAACAGCTTGGTGCGGTCCAGTTCCGTCTTTTCCTTGTAGTCGTTGATGTCGTAGTTGACGATCACCCGTTCTTCCGGCGCCTGGCCCGGCTGGCCCGTGCGCAGCACGATGCGCGTAAACTGGTTGCCCAGGTCTTCGCGCATCCAGCGTGCCACTTCCAGGCCGCTGTCTTCGCGTTCCATCACCACGTCGAGAAAGACCAGTGCGATGCCTTCTTCGCGCGCCAGCACCTGCTTGGCCTCGGCGCCGCTATACGCATGCACGAAGCTCAGGGCGCGCCCTTCCAGGCGAAAACGGCTCAGCGTCAGTTTGGTGATGTCATGGATGTCGGGTTCATCGTCGACAAGCAGGACTTTCCAGGGGGGTAATTTGGGCGAGGCTGAAGACAAAAATGACATAAGGGCGAGTTCCGCTAAAAGGCATAACTGACGCAATGCTGAGACGCCCGCGCCAGGAATCCCTGTGCGCCATTACCGGCGTTGCGCGTTTTCCGGGCGCATTTTGTCGATTGTAGACTGACGGCTAAGTATTAACAATAAGCAAGAACAATTGACTAGAATCATGCAACACACGTGCTAAAAAAGCATTTGAAAAGCATGCTGCCCACACTATCTATAATTTATCGCTTAGGCAACTATATTTTCAAGACAATACTTTGTTTTAATTAATATTGCCAATGAATCTGCAAAAAATAAGGCGCCTGGCCTTTCTGGCGGCAACCGCAAACGTAACAAGGTATGAATTTCGGATCAGAAACGGATGCGGCGCGCTATATTGGAGAGGCATAAGAAGTGGTCTCCATGCCACTCACATTTCCTGAAAGGGTACATCATGCAAAAGCAAA
Source organism: Janthinobacterium sp. UMAB-56 (assembly GCF_900095265.1). Classification (GTDB taxonomy): domain Bacteria; phylum Pseudomonadota; class Gammaproteobacteria; order Burkholderiales; family Burkholderiaceae_D; genus Janthinobacterium. The sequence continues at coordinate 152,658 of NZ_LT607660.1, forward strand.
CGACGCGCGCCCTGATCGCCGGCCTGGCCTTGCTGGCCAGCAGCGCGGCCTGGGCCGCAACTGAAGTGCATTTCAGCAAACCGGATCAATTCACGGATGTCCCGTTCAACCCGCACGAGCGGGACGAGGTGTTGAAGGAACTGAGCCGCCATTTCGAGAAACTGGGCGCATCGCTGCCGTCCGGACAGAACTTGAAAATCGACGTCACGGATGTGGATCTGGCGGGACGTGAAAATCCCTCGCTGCGTGCCGGCCAGGATATCCGCGTCATGAATGGCCGGGTCGACTGGCCGCGCATGCGCCTGCACTATGTGCTGGAACAGGATGGCAAGGTCATTCGCCGTGGCGATGCCGCCCTGTCCGACATGTCTTACCTGAGTCGCATCAATCATTACTTCAGCAATGAAAAGCTGCGCTATGAAAAGCTGATGATCGATGACTGGTATGGCGATACCTTCGGCATCAAGGTGAAGCGCCAGGCGCGCAAGTAGACGGGCGTGCCTCGCTAGTTCAGCGCAGGTATGCCTCTTCGATGCGCGCCAGCTGGCCGTTCTGCCGCAGGGCCAGGCACAGTCTTGCCGCTATCGCTGCTTGCATGGCGCTCCAGTTTAATGTCTTCCTGGCAAGCATGCGGCATGGCGGCAAGGTGACCCGCTGAATCTCTCCCTTAATCGATCCAGTTCACCTGCGGAAACTTACTGCCGAAGTCTTCCGGCATGGGCACGACCTGGCTGCGCTTGTAGTTGAAAAACACAAAGCCGGACTTGGCCATGGCGATCAGGGTGTTGTCGCGCGGGCGGGTGATGCGGAAGGTGATGTCGCCGCCATATTTATTGAAATCCATGACGCCCACTTCGAACAGCAACTGGTCGCGCGCATGGGCTTCGGCGCGGTAGGTGGTGGCCAGGTCGGTGACGATGATGCCGGTGCCGTCCGCTTCAATGTCGCGCACGCCGAATTCGAACATGAAGCGGGCGCGGGCCTCGGAAATCATGGAAATCATGGAATCATTGCCGAGATGGTTGCCGGCATTGATGTCCGTGGTGCGTACCGTCAGTTGCGAGGAATAGCAGTACTGGTCTTCGGGAAATTCAAGTTTCAAACGGGCCATGGTGTTCTCTTGGTCTAGGGCGCTGGGCGCGGCGGAAATGCCAATTCTAGCCGGTTCCCCGCGTCCCGTCGAAAAATGCCACCCAAGGCGAGCGCCGCCGTGATTGCTTGCGCACGCTTATTCGCGCACGCTTATTTACGTACGCTTATTTACGTACGATCCTGTACACCTTGCCCGTACCGCTCAGCATGTACAGCGCGTTTTGCGCATCCTGGCCGAAGGACAGGATGTTGCCCACGTTGGTGATGCCCCAGTCTGTCACGGCGGAGGCCGTGCCATTGCTGTAGCTGAAGCTTTTTAGCCAGCCGCTGCAGTAGTCCGAATACAGATACTGTCCCGCCAGTTCCGGCAGGGCCGAGCCCCGGTACACATAGCCGCCCGTGACCGAGCAACCGCCGGCAGCATCGTGGCTGTATTCGATGGCGGGCAGGACCAGCCCCTCCTGCTTGCAGCTGCTGCCGTTGTAGCAGTGCGCGCCTTCCATGATGTTCCAGCCGTAATTGTTGCCCGCCTGGCTCACGGGACGCACATCGACCTCCTCCCAATTGGCCTGGCCCACGTCGGCGATATACAGTAACTGGGTCTGCATGTCGAAGGCGTAGCGCCACGGGTTGCGCAAGCCATACGCCCAGATTTCCCCGCGTGCTCCGGGCATGCCGGCAAACGGGTTGCCCGGTGGAATGGCGTATGGCTGGGCCACCGTGCTGGCGTTGACGTCCAGGCGCAGCAGCTTGCCCATCAGGACGTTGGTATTTTGCGCGTTGCCGGGCGGGTCGCCCGCGCTGCCGCCGTCGCCCGTGCCCGCATACAGGTAGCCATCCGGGCCAAAGCTGAGCAAGCCGCCAACGTGGTTGCTGAACTTGGGGTGGGGTATCGTGAGAATGGTCAGGGCGGACAGGGGATCGGCCACGTTGGCGTTGCCCGCCGACACCTGCCGCCGCTCGATGACGATATCGCCGGCCAGGTTGGTGTAATACAGGAAGAAATAGCCGTTGCTGGCATATCGGGGATGGAAGGCCATGGATAGCAAGCCCCGTTCGCCGCTGGTGCTGGTCAGGCCGCTGATGTCGAGGAAGGGCATGGACAGCAGATCGCCATTCTGGACCACGCGGATGCGGCCGGGGCGTTCGAGAATGAAGAGGCGGCTGTCGCCGGGCGGCGCCGTGAGGAAGATGGGCGCACTCAAGCCGCTGGCCACCTCTTGCAGGGCCAGGGCCAGCGGTGCCGTGGCCGCATAGGTGACGCTGGCGCTGGCCGTGGCGCCTGCATTGACTTGCACCTGCTGCGTGACGGGCGTGGGGGCCAGCGCTACCGTGCCTTGCGCAACGCTGGCGGCGCTGAGCATGTAGGCGCCGGGCGCCAGGCTGGTGAGTGTGGTGCTCGCCGTCAGCAGCTTGCTGTACGACGCGGGACCGCTGAGCGTGACGGCGCCCGCCACGCCGGCCGGCAAGCCGCCGATGCTGACCGTCAGGCTGCCGGTGGCGGCGCCGGCCGGCTTGTCGTCTTGGCCGCCGCCACAGGCGGCCAGCAGGGTCAGGCAGCATGCCAGCAGCAGCGCTGGCCAGGTGATGGGCAGTCGGAATAGCGAGTTGCGCATGTCAGTCTCCTGCGGGAACGATGAAATGGCGAGTCAGTGAGGGCGAGTCGGTGCGATGCATCAAGGGAATGCTGTTGCGTCAAGAATGCACATTTTTGTGCCCGCAAGATTGAGCTTGCACAAGCGTACGCCTGTCACACACCGCGCTTCCGTGCGCTGCTGCACGCTACGGCGGCATCGGACAAATGCGCCGCGTTTTCAGACAAGCGCGGCGCCAGCTGTTCCACTGCGACCGCCGGCAGCCGATAATGGCGCATCTGAAACCGAGCAGGAAGACACCCCATGAAAACCAAAGCCGCGATTGCCTGGAAGGCGGGCGCACCGCTAACGATCGAAGAAGTCGACCTGGCCGGCCCGCGCGCCGGCGAAGTGCTGGTCGAGCTGAAAGCCACGGGCATTTGCCATACCGATTACTACACCCTGTCGGGTGCCGACCCGGAAGGCATCTTTCCCGCCATTCTCGGCCATGAGGGCGCCGGCGTCGTTGTCGACGTGGGCCCGGGCGTGACGACCCTGAAAAAGGATGACCACGTCATCCCCCTGTACACGCCGGAATGCCGCCAGTGCAAGTTCTGCCTGTCGCAAAAGACGAATTTGTGCCAGGCCATCCGCTCCACGCAGGGTCGCGGCCTGATGCCGGACGCCACCAGCCGCTTTTCGCTGAATGGCCAGCCGTTGTTTCACTACATGGGCACCTCCACTTTTTCGAATTACATCGTCGTGCCGGAAATCGCTCTCGCAAAAATCCGCTCCGACGCGCCGTTCGACAAGGTCTGCTACATCGGCTGCGGCGTGACGACGGGCGTGGGTGCCGTCTTGTTCTCGGCCAAGGTGGAAGCGGGCGCCAACGTGGCCGTCTTCGGCCTGGGCGGCATCGGCCTGAACGTGATCCAGGCGGCGAAAATGGTCGGCGCCGATAAAATCATCGGCATCGACATCAACCCGGCGCGCCAGGCCATCGCGCGCAAGTTCGGCATGACGCATTTCATCAATCCGAACGAGGTGGAAAACGTCGTCGATGCCATCGTGCAATTGACCGACGGCGGCGCCGATTATTCATTTGAATGCGTCGGCAACACGACCCTGATGCGCCAGGCGCTCGAGTGCACGCACAAGGGCTGGGGAAAATCGTTCATCATCGGCGTGGCAGCGGCGGGACAGGAAATTTCCACGCGGCCATTCCAGCTGGTGACGGGACGCGAATGGCGCGGTTCGGCCTTTGGCGGCGCACGCGGCCGGACCGACGTGCCGAAGATCGTCGACTGGTATATGGAAGGCAAGCTCAACATTGACGACCTGATCACGCACCGCTTGCCGCTGGAACGCATCAATGAGGGCTTCGACTTGATGAAGAGCGGTGAATCGATCCGTTCCGTGGTCTTGTACTAATCTTATCGTATGTACTCATTGCGCAACACTTGACGGACGGGGCGGGCGGCAGGCTGTACTTCGTCGCCTGCCCCTGCTAGTGTGAAGGCATCCCTATGTCACCTGAGATGGGAGCCGTCCATGTTTGCCACTGCCTATTTGCTGACCTTGCGCCGCATGCTGCCCATCTTTCTCGGCGCGGCCCTATCCTCCCTGCTGGCCTTGTGGTGGAGTAATGCCGCCATCCTCGCCACGCCCGCCATCTGGCTGGCGCTGCTGGCCACCTATCTGCTGTGCGCGCTGATGTTTACGCCGCTGGCCTGGCACCGCCAGCAACTGGCCACGCGCCACGTGCGCAGCAACAAGTCGCGCTGATCTTCCTGCGCCTAGCGCGCCGTGCTGGAAAAGCGCTCGCGGTAGTCGCGTGGCGTGATGGCGAGTTTCTTTTGAAACAGGCGGCGCAGCCTTTCCTCGCTATGCAAGCCCGCCTGCACGGCCACCTGTTTTAAGGAGGAGACATTGTCTTCCAGTAAACGGCGCGCCGCTTCGAAACGGGCCGTTTCGATGAATTCCGTGGGGCTGGTCGCCGTTTCACGCTGGAATACGCGCGTAAAGTTGCGCTCGCTCATGGCCAGCCGGGCCGCCAGCAGCGGCACCGTGAGTTCTTCGGCCAGGTGTTCCATGATCCAGCCCTGCAACTGGCGGATGGTCGGATGCGTGGTCATCTGGCTCGACAGGTGTACGGAAAACTGCGACTGGCCGCCGGGCCGTTTCAGGTACACCACCAGGTCGCGCGCCACTTCGAGCGCGATATCGCGGCTGAAATCGTCTTCCACCAGTGCCAGGGCCAGGTCGATGCCGGCCGTCACGCCGGCCGACGTCCAGAATTTTCCTTCCCGCACGAAAATCGCATCGGCATTGACCTGTATCAATGGATAGCGCTGGCGCAGGCTGTCCACGGCGCTCCAGTGCGTGGCCGCGCTCTTGCCGTCGAGCACGCCCGCTTCGGCCAGGAAGAAGCAGCCCGTGCACAGCGCCGCCAGGGTAGTGATGCGGGGAGCGGCCTCGGCCACCCAGGCGGCGAGGGCGGGGATGTCTTGCAAGACTTGCTCGACATGGTGGCAGCCGACGATGACGGCCAGGTCGGGCAGGCGGTTCACATCGAGCGCCTTGCTGGCGTGCAGCGACATCAGGGTGTCGGACTCGACAGGCCCGATGGCCGTCGACACGATGCGTACGTCGTACCCGCCGGGCAACTTGCGCAGGCGCAAATGGGTGTTGGCGTAATCAAACACTTTCATGGCGCCGATGGCTTCGAGCGCCTTGAAGCCGGGGTAGACGATGATGTCGACGGTGCGCAGGGGAAATTCTTTGGGTCTAGGCTTGATCATGCGATATGCGCGAGGGGGATAAATACTGCCATAATGCAACAACAGCGATGGCGTAGATTAGCATGAAATAATCCGCGCGCCCGCTGGCTCCCCACCCACCGGATTCCTCGATATCGTGCGCTTACTCCACATTTTTGCCGCCCTGACATTGCTGCTGGGCTCCTCCCTTGCCAATGCCGCCACGCTCAACTTCAATGGCGGCGCCGTCGGCGGCTGCAGCCTGCCGGCGTCCAGCAGCCAATACACTTGCGCCAGCCTGAGCATGGGCAGCACCGACAACGTCGTCATTGCCAGCGGCTATGGCGTGACGGTCAACAGCGATGTGAACATCGGCTACAACCAGGGCTTGAGCATGAGCGGCACGGCGGCCCTGACGGTCAACCGGAATCTTGACATCAGCAATGTCAATCCGTCCAACCTGAAGATCACGGGTGGCAGCCTGACGGCCAGCGGTGGCAATTTCAGCGTGGGGTCGCAGGGCGGCACGGTGCTCGTGGCCGATATCTCGGCGGCGTCCGTTTCCCTGGGGGGGACGCCCGTGAAGGTGACGGGCAATATCACGGCCACGGGCGCTATCGACATTTCCTCCAAATCGACGTTGAATGGCAGCATCAACGGCGGCAGCATCACGACCAGTTCCAACGTCACGATCAGCGGCAGCGTGAAGGCCAGCGGCAGTGTGAGCATCGGGTCAAGCTCGACGATAACTGGCCCCATCAACGGCAGCAACATCACCACCAGTTCCAGCGTCACGATTACGGGCGACGTGACGGCCGTCAATTCCTTCAGCCTGGGTTCGGGCAGCAACTTGAAGGGTGCCACGAAGGCACCCGTCGTCAGCATCGATGCCGCCAACAGCCAGGTGCAGGGCGATATCACGGCCAGCACCTCGCTGAGCGTCGGTTCCGGCAGCCAGATCAAGGGCAATCTGACGTCGCCGAGCATCGACTTGAAGGCGTCCGGCCTGCTCGTCACGGGTGATGTGAAGGCATCGAATGCCCTGAGCATCGCCTCTGGCAATGGCGTCAATGGCGATGTAGAGGGCGGCAACGTGACCCTGGATTCCTCCAACGCCTACATCACCGGCAACGCCCTGGTCGACCACATCACGCTGGGTTACCATGGCCGGGTGCAACAGACCATCACTTGCAAGACGTATACGCCATCCAATCCGTGCAGCTGCGTGACGAATAACAGCGGCTGGGCCTTTAATGAACCGATGGGGCCGAAATGCGGGCCCGGCACGCAGGCGGGCCCCGACCACTTCCAGATCACGCATCCGCCTTCGGCGCTCACGTGCGCGGCGGCGCCCGTGACGGTGACGGCCTGCGCCGACGCCAGCTGCAGCAGCGTCTACACGGGCGCCGTGCAAGTGACCCTGACGCCAGGCGGTGCGACGGCGCAAATCAACAATAAACAACCGCCCACGGGCATGGTGACGTCCAGCGTGGGGCAGACGACGGCCGCCAGCAATGTGAAGCTGGGTTTGACGAGCGTGCCGGCCACGACGGGCGCGCTGGTATGCAAGAGCAGTATCGACAACAGTACGACCAATTGCCAGATGGCATTCCTCACGAGCGCGCTACAGATCAGCGGTGTGCCCCGCTACGCCGAGGAAGAGGGAATCATCAACATCAGCGCCAAGCAGGCGTCATCATCGAATCCGAACGCCTGCGTGCCCCTGTTTGCGGGACAAAGCAAGACGCTGAACCTCAGATGCACCTATGCCAACCCCGCCTCTGGCACCTTGCCGGCACGCATACAGGGACAGGGTGGCACGTATGTGGCGCTGGCCACCAACGCCAATGCCGGCAACTCCTGCAGCGTCGCAGGGGCCAATATCCAGTTGACCTTCGATGCCAATGGCTTGGCCACGCCGAAGATGCTATACGCCGACGTGGGTGCGCTGGGCTTGGTTGCTACCTATGCATCGAGCAGCGGCAGCGACAGCGGCTTGACGATGACGGGGAGCGGTACGGTCATCGTGGGCCCAAAATATTTCGCCTTCAGCGCTATCTCCACGCCGCAACAGGCGGGTTTGTCCGTGGTGCCCGTGGCGCCGGCAAAAGACATCCGTGTGTCGGCCCTGAATGCGGCGGAAGCGGCAACGCCCAACTTTGGCCGCGAATCGGTAGCACCAACCGTGCTGCTGGGACTTACTATCATCGAGCCCACGTTTACCGGCCACGCCGAGCCGTCGGCCGATGGCAGCCTGGGCTTCAGCGGCGGTGTCTTGATCGCCACGGGCATGGGCTGGAAGGAAGTGGGGCTTGTTCAATTTACGGCCAGCTTGAATAACTACCTGGGATGGGAACTGCCTGCCGTCAACGGCGTCGTTCCCCCGCTGGCAAGCGGCGCGAGTGGCCAGGTGCAGTTCATTCCGCATCATTTTATAACGGAAATCGTGCCGCAGCCAGATGTGAGCAAGCCGCAGTTTCCTGCCGCCTGCGTGGCTCCCCTGATCTGTTCGGCTGGCAAGTATGTGTATTCTGGCCAGCCGTTTGACTTGCGTGTGAAGGCGCGTAATGCCGCGGACGCAACCACCGTCAACTACGATGGCCGGGCAAAGGCGCTGATGGCGCCTGTCACACTGCAGGGTCTGGCCCCGGCCGACGAGAAAATCGTTTTTCCGCCGGCGGCGCCGGCCGGTAGCCGCCTCACCGACGGCAGCAGCGCGCAAACGACCGTCAAGGAAGTAGCGCTCGACAAGTTCACTCTTGGCATCGCCACGCAATCGATCGCCTACCGTTTTCCCGGCGCCTATGCCGTGCCTGCAGGAACGATCGCACTGGCACCGCCGACGGGCGTGCGGTTTCGCGCCAGCAGCACGTATGCCAGCGGCGATGTCGTGAGCTCGGGCCCGGCTGCGCCCAGGACGGAAGGGGAACTGACGGTGCTCACGGGCCGCATCATGGTGCCCAACAGCTACGGTTCCGAGCGCTTGCCGATCCGCCTGCCCGTGCAGGTCCAGTACTGGAATAACGGCTGGCTGGGCAATGTGTCCGATAGCGTCACCCAGTTCGGGCATGCCGGGGTCACTTTAGCCAACTGCAACAAAGGACTCACCTCAGGCGCTGGCGCGTGCAATGGCATTCTGAAAGTGCAAGATGGCACGTATGTATTCAAGCAGGGCGTCTTGCCTCCACCCCAGGGACAGCTGCTCTTGCTGGCGCCGGGCGTGGCCGGCAGCGTCGATGTGTCTGTCAGCGGCTTGCCGTATCTGCCCAGTACCCTGGGGCGCGCCGTCTTCGGCGTGTTCAAGTCGGGCCCCGTGATTTACCTGCGCGAGCTGTATTGAGTCTGGGCAAAGGGGGGCGGACGCAGGCTGCGCGAAAAACCAGTAACATGCCTGGCTGTGGCATTCCCCCCCAACCTCAGACTGGAGTTTCTATGAGCACAACATCGCAGTGGATCGATATCGCCGGCCCGGACGGCAGCTTCCAGGCTTACCTGGCCGTGCCGCACGTGGGCAAGGGCCCCGCCATCATACTGTTGCAGGAAATTTTCGGCGTCAATGAGCACATCCGCGCCGTGGCCGACCAGTACGCGGCCGATGGCTACGTGGTGCTGGTGCCCGACCTGTTCTGGCGCGCCGGCGCGCACATCGAGCTGGGCTATGACGAAGCAGGCTGGAAGCGTGCCGTGGAATTGATGCAGGCCACCGACAATGCGCATGCCGACGCCGATATCGCCGCCACCGTCGCCGTGCTGCGCGCGCGCCCGGAAGTGACGGGCAAGCTGGCCTCCGTCGGCTACTGCTTCGGCGGCCGTCTGTCGTTCCAAACGGCTGCGGCCGGCCTGGTCGATGCCGCCATCGCCTATTACGGCGGCGGCATCCAGAACAAGCTGGACCTGGCTGACGACATCAAGGTGCCGCTGCTCATGCATTTCGGCGGCCAGGACAGCCATATACCACCGGAGGCCGTGCAAAAGATCGCCGAACGCTTCGAAGACCGGCAAGACGTGGAAATCCATATCTACCCGGGTGCCGAGCACGGCTTCAACTGCAACCACCGCGACAGCTACCAGCAGCGCGCCGCCGCCCACGCGCACGGCAATTCCTTGATTTTCCTGGCGGAAAATCTGTAAGACCTCCTCGCCAGGCTGGCCAGCCGCCGATGTTCATGTCGCTATCGGCTCAGCAGCAAAGCCGCATGGGCGCTAAAATAGCGGCTGTGCCGGGCAACTCCGGCCGGCCGGGCACGGCGCCCGGCAAACCTGGATGAGGAACCGAATTAAAGATGGCCCAAGTAATTGTTTCTGTAACATTGGCGGCAAGCGCCGAACGCGTGTGGGATTTTATCGGCGGCTTCCAGTCGCTGGCTGAATGGTCGAGCTCCATCAAGACCAGCCTGTCCGAGCATGGCGGCCGCGTGCGCCGCCTGAAAACCACGGACGGCGCCATCATCGCCGAACGCCTGCAAAGCTACAGCGAAGCGGACAAGAGCTACAGCTATACCATCGTCTCGGGCCCGATCCCCGTCAAGAACTACCGTTCCACCCTGCGCGTCACGGGCGAACCGGGCGCCGCTTCCTGCGTGGCGGAATGGTCGAGCGAGTTCGACGCGGCAGAGGGCGTGGAAGAGGTCATGGTGGGCGCGTTTCAACATCTGTATGAGACCGCATTCGTCGACCTGAAACGCATCATGGCGATTTAAATGAAAACACCGGCTTTTGCCGGTGTTCTTCATGGTGCCTAGCGTTTTACCTTGCCAAACGCCTCGTCCTTGTTCCAAGTAGGCAGGTTCTTGTCGTTCGCCACTTCATAGCCGAGATTCAAGGTGAACTGCGCCTGCTGCACCATGCCGGACAAGTCCCACGACGGGTGGTATTCATCGCTGACCTGGTGGTAATCCTTCTTGAAGGCCACCAGGCGCTCGCCCGATGCTTTCGGTTCCCGGACGAAGTCGAAGGAGCCGTCGCCGGAAAACACGGCCGAGCCCACGTTGAAGGCGGGCACGCCGGCCTTGGCAAACGCAAAATGGTCGGCCCGGTAAAAGGCGCCGGACAGGTCGGGTATGGTCGGTGCCAGGCGCAGGCCCATGCGCTTGGCCACCCTGGCGGCGCTCGCATACAGGCTGCTGCGCTCGGCGCCGGCCACGCCGATGTCGTGCGTCTTGCCGACGAAGTTCATGCTGTCGAGGTTCAGGTCGGCAGCCGTTTTCGCCAAGGGCCACAAGGGCTTGCGCGTGTAGGCGGTGCTGCCCAGCATGCCCGTTTCCTCGCCGGCCGGCCACAGGAATATCTGCGTGCGGCGCGCCGGCTGTTGCACGGCCACTTGCGCCATGGCCAGCAGGGCCGCCGCGCCCGAGGCGTTGTCGATGGCGCCGTTGTAGATATGGTCGCTTTGTCCGCTGCGGCTGCTGCCCTCGTCATCCTTGCCCAGGTGATCCCAGTGGGCCGAATAGATCACGGCTTCGTCCTTGAGTTTCGGGTCCGTGCCCGGCACGATGCCGGCCACGTTGAATTGCTCGATGCTGCGGATCTGGCTATTGACTGCCACCTTGACCGTGGCATTCAAGGCCACGGGATGGAACGCACGCGTTTCGGCCTGCGCGCGCAAGGCGTCCAGGTCTTGCCCTGCGGCCTGGAACAGCGTGCGCGCCATATCTTCCTGCAGCCAGCCCTCCACCGCATTGCCCGCGCCCGCCAGGTTGAAGCGCTCGTGGCCGAAACCGTTGGCAGGCACCGACCACGGATACGAGGCCGATGCCGTCGTGTGTATCAGCAGCACGCCGGCGGCGCCCTGGCGCAGCGCTTCCTCGTACTTGTAGACCCAGCGGCCGTAATAGGTGAGGGACTTGCCGGCAAAGCGGTTCGGCTCGGCCGCAGTCGGCTGCGGATCGTTGACCATCATGATGACCAGCTTGCCTTTCAGGTCGACGCCCTTGAAATCGTCCCAGCGTTCCTCGGGCGCGCGGATGCCATAGCCGGCAAACACGACGGGCGCGTCGAACGCCACTGTTTGCTGGCCATTCGCCGCGCCAAAGACGATGTCCTGGCCGAAGGCGGGCGAGAGCGTCTTGCCGCCCGCGCTGAAGGTCACCTTGCTCGATGGCAAGGCCTTGCTGCCGACGATGGTCAGCGCCTGGCGGTACGTGCCATCCTTCAATGGCTGCAGGCCGGCCACGGCCGCCTGGGTTTCCAGGTAGCGCACGGCCAGGTCGCCGCCGCGCTGGCCCGTGCCGCGTCCTTCCAGCAAATCGTCGGCCAGGAAGGACAAATGGGCACGCAGGGGCGCTTCGGCAACGAGCGCTTGGGCGAGGGCGGCCGTGCTGAACAGGCTGGCGGCGAGGACGAAGGGAAAGCGCATGACAACTCCAAAAGTGAATACGGGAAAGTAAAGCAGCAGCAATCTTACTCTACCGCAATGCTCTGGCGTAGCGCGCGGCGTGCGCCCGCCATTGCGGCCACAATGGCCGCTGGCCCACCGACTAGGAGCGTTCCATGACTGCCACCGATTTGCAATCGAGCAATACCCTGCGTACCGCCGACGGCACCCTGATCTACTACAAGGACTGGGGCAGCGGCCCGCCCGTCGTCTTCAGCCATGGCTGGCCCCTGTCCTCAGACGCCTGGGAAGACCAGATGTTTTATCTGGCCTCGCACGGCTACCGCGTCATCGCGCACGACCGGCGCGGCCACGGTCGCTCCAGCCAGCCTTTCGACGGCAATGACATGGATACCTATGCCGACGACCTGGCCGCGCTGATCGAGGTGCTGGACTTGAAGGGTGCCACCCTGGTGGGCCACTCGACGGGCGGCGGCGAGGTGGCGCGCTATATCGGCCGCTACGGAACGCGCTGCCTGGCGGGCGCCGTGCTGGTGGGCGCCGTGCCGCCCATGATGCTGCAGACGCCGGACAATCCGCAGGGCTTGCCCATCAGCGCATTCGACGCCATCCGCGCCGGCGTACAGGCCGACCGCAGCCAGTTCTTCCGCGACTTGAGCGAGGCTTTCTATGGCTACAACCGGCCTGGCGCCACACCGTCGCAGGGCGTGCGCGATAGCTTCTGGCGACAAGGCATGCAGGCCGGCATGCCGGCCGCCTATCTGTGCATCAAGCAGTTTTCGGAAACGGACTTCACCGACGACCTGGCCAGCTTCGACGTGCCGACCCTGGTGATCCATGGCGACGACGACCAGATCGTGCCGATTGCCGCCTCGGCGCGGCGCACTGCCGAGCTCATTATCGGTAGCAAGCTGCTCGTGTATGCTGGCGCGCCGCACGGCCTGGCGACGACGCACAAAGACCGCTTGAATGAAGATTTGCTGGAGTTCTTGCGCACTTGAAACGGGGCGGGCGCCATGCTGTCGAGGCGCCCGCCGCTGCCGCTGCCGCGCAGAACAGGCGCAGGCAGCACATTGTTGTGTATCATTTAATGTTGGCAAAATCACGCGCCAATTGCGTGTGGATCACCGATTTTTCTGCCTTTTTTCGGTAGATATGGCGCAAAAAACGGCGTTCTGCGGCATGCAGCCACCCGGTGAGGTCCAGTAAAGAGTAAACTAGCAGATACACTCTTTCGCATTGGGCGATTCGAGCGAACTTGTGAGTGATTTCATGTCTGATACACCAATTTCCTTATTTTCCGACCTTAACCTGAGCGAGCCGCTGATTCGCGCGCTCAAGGATGTCGGTTACGAAACACCGTCGCCTATCCAGGCGGCCACGATTCCATTATTGCTCGCCAACCGCGACGTGCTGGGCCAGGCGCAAACAGGCACGGGTAAGACCGCCGCCTTCGCCTTGCCTATCCTGTCGCGCATCGATCTGAAACAAAGCTCACCCCAAGCCCTGGTCCTGGCACCGACGCGCGAACTGGCCATCCAGGTCGCCGAAGCGTTCCAGGTGTACGCCGCCCACATCCCCGGCTTCCACGTGCTGCCGATCTACGGCGGCCAAAGCTACGGCCCGCAACTGTCGGCCTTGCGCCGCGGCGTGCACGTCATCGTCGGCACCCCTGGCCGCGTCATCGATCACCTGGACAAGGGTTCGCTCGACCTGTCCAAGCTCAAGACGCTGGTACTGGACGAAGCCGATGAAATGCTGCGCATGGGCTTTATCGACGATGTCGAACGTATCTTGAAAGAAACCCCGGACGGCCATCAAACGGCTTTGTTCTCGGCCACCATGCCTTCCGTCATCAAGCGCATCGCCACCACTTACCTGGTGAACCCGGCCGAAGTGACGGTTGCCGCCAAGACGGGCACGGCCGACAACATCCGCCAGCGCTACTGGCTGGTGTCTGGCATGCACAAGCTCGACGCGCTGACCCGCATCCTGGAAGCGGAAGTGTTTGACGGCATGATCATCTTCGCCCGCACCAAGCTGGGTACGGAAGAGCTGGCCGGCAAGCTGCAGGCACGCGGCTTCTCGGCTGCCGCCATCAATGGCGACATCCAGCAAGCGCAGCGCGAGCGCACGATCCAGCAGTTGAAAGACGGCAAGATCGACATCCTCGTGGCAACCGACGTGGCCGCCCGCGGCCTCGACGTCGAGCGCATCAGCCACGTTGTCAACTATGACGTGCCGCACGATCCGGAAAGCTATACCCACCGCATCGGCCGCACGGGCCGCGCCGGTCGCAGCGGCGAAGCGATTCTGTTCATCACCCCGCGTGAAAAGAACTTGTTGAAAGCCATCGAACGTTCGACCCGCCAGCCGATCGGCATGCTGGAACTGCCGACGATCCAGGCCGTCAACGACGTGCGCATCGCCAAGTTCAAGGAACAGATCAGCGAAACCCTGGCCTTGGGCGAATTGGAGCAGTTCCAGTCGCTGATCGAAGATTTCGAGCGCGAACAAAACATTCCCGCCATCGAAATCGCCGCCGCCCTGGCGAAGATGGCACGTGGCAATGTGCCTCTGTTGCTGGACAAGAACAAGGCGCGCGAGCAAGCCACGTGGCAAGACGACCGTCCTGTGCGCCAAGACCGCTTCGAACGCAACGATCGTCCGGAACGGGGCGACCGCTTCGACCGCAACGAGCGCAGCGAACGTCCGGCCTTCCCGAAAAAGGAACGCATTTCCCGTCCAGCCGACGCCGGCATGCAGACCTTCCGTATTGAAGTCGGTCATCAGCATGGCGTGAAACCGGGCAATATCGTGGGCGCCATCGCCAACGAAGCGGGCATCGATTCGAAAAATATCGGACGGATTGAAATCTATGACGATTACAGCGTCCTGGACTTGCCAGACAGCATGCCGAAAGAATTGCTGGACCAGTTGAAAACCGTGTGGGTGGCGGGCCAGCAACTGCGCATCAGCCGCGACGGCGAGGCACCGGACCTGGCGCCAGCAGCCGCGCCGCGCAAGCCGTTTGCCGCCAAGTCCGCGCCAGCGTTCAAGGATGCGCCAGCGGACGCGGGCGAGGCAGCACCCGCGCCGCGCGCGCCAAAGAAGGAACGTCCACGCCCAGGCGTGACGGCTTACCGTATTGAAGTGGGCCGTGAGCACGCTGTGACGCCAAGCAACATCGTCGGCGCCATCGCCAACGAAGCGAACCTGGAAGCCAAGCATATCGGTCGTATCGATATCTTTGACAATTACAGCGTGCTGGACTTGCCGGAAGGCATGCCGCCAGAAATCCTCGACCACCTGAAATCGGTCGTGGTCTCGGGCCAGAAACTGCGCATCAGCCTTGATGACGGCACGACGGAGCGCAAGCCAGCGCCAGCGCGTCCAAAGTCGCCCCCGCGCAAGACGTACAAGTAAGCCATCCCCACGGGCGCTCCGGCGCCTGTGTCGCGGATTAGAGACAGTTCCCAGGCTGGCGCGTTCGCGCCAGTTTTTATTTTCCCTCAAGAAATAATTATTATTGCCGCCGCATGCTTGCCGGTGAGCTCAGCCATATGCCGGCCATTGCGGGGAGCCCTCGGCATTTTTTTATCGGCGCAAGCGGCGTGTTTATTGCCTTATGCATCAATACATAATTTTTTATTAATTATTGTGTATGCGCGCAATTTGAAATTCATATTTCAATAAAGTCAATTAAGTTGAGTTAAAGTAAATTATAAAATATAAATCAATTGGTTTTTATTAAATTGTTTGACCAGTGTCAGCCTCGTCGAGGCGATATATCATGGGTGCTTGATGTGGTATATTGTTTTTATGTTTTTGTTATGCTAGTTGAAAAAAATAGAGGAGCGACGATGCGGGTCAATACGCCTATCACGCAAAATGAATACGTATTAAATGAAGGCATGACGATTGTTTCCACCACGGATTTGCAGGGAAACATCAATTACGCCAATCAGTATTTCATTGAGGTCAGCGGTTTTACAGAAACGGAACTGCTGGGTGCACCACAGAATATTCTGCGTCATCCCGATATGCCGGCCGAAGCGTTTGCCGACCTGTGGGATACCATCAAGACGGGCATGCCATGGACCGGCATGGTCAAGAACCGCTGCAAGAATGGCGATTTTTATTGGGTCTTCGCCAATATCACGCCCGTCATTGAAAACGGCCGCCCGATCGGCTACATGTCCGTGCGTACCAAGCCCACGCGCGAGCAGATCAACGAAGCGGCAGCCCTGTATAAAAGTTTCAAAGAGGGCAACGCCGCCAGGCTGGCGATCCGCAATGGCCGCATCGTGCGCCAGGGCTGGGCCGCCAAGCTGGCCGAGTGGCGCAAGCTGAGCCTGTCGCAAGACCTGGCCCTGCATTGCAGCGTCTTTGGCGTGGTGCTGGCCATCCTTGGCTGCGCCGTGTGGAGTATCGACGGCGATACGAGCACGGCGACGCGCAGCTGGCTCAGCGGTGCTGCCGCCGCTGCCGTGGCGCTGATGCTGTATTTCTGGGCCCATCTGCACAATTCGCTGGTCGCGCCCCTGGGCGATGCCATCAGCGTGGCGCGCAAGATGGCCGGTGGCGACTTGACGGGCGTCATCGACAAGGTGCGCGACGACGACATGGGGCAATTGATGGCGGCCCTGCGCCAGACGAATATCAATTTGCACAGCATCATCGGTGACGTGCGCGCCAACTTCGAGGATATCCGCATCACCACGGCGGAAATCGCCACGGGCAATATGGACTTGTCCAGCCGCACGGAATCGCAGGCGTCCAGCCTCGAGCAGACGGCGGCCAGCATGGAAGAACTGACGTCCACCGTGCAAAACAGCGCCGACCACGTGGCCACGGCCAACGACCTGGCAGTGCAGGCATCGACCGTCGCCGCCAAGGGCGGCACCATCGTCAGCGAAGTGGTCACCACGATGGACGAGATCAGTACCTCGTCGCGCAAGATTCTCGACATCATCGGCTTGATTGATGGCATCGCCTTCCAGACCAACATTCTTGCCTTGAACGCGGCCGTGGAAGCGGCCCGTGCGGGCGAGCATGGCCGCGGTTTCGCCGTCGTGGCTGGCGAAGTGCGCAGCCTGGCGCAACGCTCGGCGACAGCGGCCAAGGAAGTCAAGAATCTGATCGACCATTCGATCGCCACCGTGAATGCGGGCAGCGTGCTGACCAGCAATGCGGGCGCCACCATGACGGAAGTGATCGCCTCGGTGGCCCGCGTGACGGAAGTGATGGACGAGATTTCCTCGACCACGCGCGAGCAGAACCAGGGCATCGGGCAAGTCAACCAGGCCGTCATCCACATGGATGGCATCACGCAGCAAAATGCGGCGCTGGTGGAGCAGGCGGCCGCTGCCGCCAGCAGCCTGGCGCAGCGCACCGACAGCGTGGCCCAGTCGATCGGCATCTTCAAATTGAGGGCGTCGCCGAAGCGCAAGGCTGCCGGCGTGGGGCGCAGCCCCAGCGTGGGCGCCGGTATGGCGACGCGCGCGCTGTTGAAAGCACGCTAAGACAAGGATCCCGCCAGCGTAAGCTTGGCGGGATTTACTTCTGCACCCGGTACACTTCCCCGCTGCGCACCTTCTTCACCACGCCATCCCCGCCGAACAAAATGACATATTCGCCCTGCGCGCCTGCCGCGGCCGGATAGGTATACATCCACACTTCATTGCCGCTGTCGAAGCGGATGGCAGTGCTGTCTCCCAGCGCGGCGCGCACTTGCTCGCGCGTGCTGCTGCCCGGCTGCACCGTTTGTTCCAGGGTGGCGTACGGTACGTTTTTGCTTGCCTGCAAGGCGCGCGTGCCGGAACAGGCGGCCAGCATCATCAGCACGATCAGCGAGAGCGGCTTCATGGCGCCACCTCGTCCATGTAAGTAAATGCCAGCAGGGTATCGTCGGGCCAGCTGCTATCCCACAGTGGCGCGTAATACGTGCGGTCAAGCAAGACCTGGCAATCGCAATAGGGCAGCGAAGCGGGGGTTTGCTCGCCGCCCGCGTACAGCATGGTGAACGGTAGCGCCACCCTGCGTTCGCCACGCACGAGTGTCACGCCGAACAGGGGGCGGTCCGTGAAAAATAAATAATTGCCGTCCGGCTCGGAACACACTTTGTCCGTGTTGTAGAGCATGCTGGACAGCCAGGCGATGATTTGCGGGTCATTTGAAATCAGCCCCGAATCCATGCCGGCGCGGCACTCCAGGCGCAAGTCGCCCAGGCGCCGCGTGCCGGGCGGCAAGCCAGGCGTGATGACTTGCGCGCGCCAGCTCATGGTGGTCGCCTTGCGGTTGGCGATCAGCACGGCGTCCTCGCGCGCGGCCTGCGCATGGCGCACGGGCGCAAAGCTGTTGTCCTCGGCCAAGGGCAGTGGGATGCTGACGGTGTCGCCGGCGATGCGCAGCTGCACGCCGCTCATGTCCACGCCGGGCTGGCGCGGCAGCAAACGAAAGCGCAGCACTGCCTGCGGCGCCAGCGCATGGTCGCGCTCGAAGCGGTCCACGCCCTGCAGCATCTTGCGGTAGGATTTATCAACGGGGTCGCGCGTGGCGCCCACTTTGACTTGCGGCACGGGCGCGGTTTGCGCCACTGCAACAGCGCAGTACAGTGAACCTTGGAACAAGCCAGCGAGCAGCAGTGAAAGATGGATACGCATGGCTTGATGCTACGCCTTTTTACGCGGCAGCCACGCACGGATGGGCGTATCAGTATTCGCTATATTTGCGCGCGTCGCCGCGCACCTGCTGCGCCGGGTATTTTTGCGCATTCATTTCCATTTTCTCCAGCACGGCTGCATGCAGATCAACGCCGCTCTTGTCGGCCAGGCGCACCAGATACATCAGCACGTCGGCCAGTTCGTGGCGGATGCCCGTGCGCTTCGCTTCGTCCAGCTCGGCGTCCGCGCCCGTGGCCAGCCACTGGTAGTGTTCCACCAGTTCCGCCACTTCCACGGACAGGGCCATGGCCAGGTTTTTCGGCGTGTGGAACTGGTCCCAGTCGCGCTCGTTGGCAAAGGCGCGCAGGCGCGCGCGGATGTCGAGCAAGCTGTCGGCGGGTGCGTTCATGCTGCCACCTGCAGCGGTTTTTCCATGAAGACACTGAATGGATCGTCGGGATAGTCGCCATACGGTCCGCGCCGCTGGTAGCCGTGACGCGCGTACAGGGCGATGGCTGCCGGCTGGTGGATGCCAGTCTCCAGGGTCAGCAAGCGGCAGCCGCGCGCCAGCGCCTGTTCTTCCAGCAACGCCAGCAGGCGTTTTGCCAGGCCCAGGCCGCGGCTGTCCGGGTGCACGTACATGCGCTTGACTTCGCCGAAATCGGGCGTGACGACGATGGCGCCGCAGGCGCGCGCCGTGCCTGCCGCATCGCGGGCGACGGCAAACAGCAGGCTCTCCGGCGGTAACGATGCCAGGTCCAGCGAATAGACGCACTCGGCCGGATACAGGGTTTGTTGATACGCATCGAGCTCGGCGATCAGGGCTTGCACGTCGGCTTGCTGCGGCGATTCCAGGCGGATTGTCATGGGGAAATTCAAGGGTATGAAATATCCCCATGGTATCACTGCGGCCGCGCCAGGCGCATCGACAG
This sequence comes from Janthinobacterium sp. UMAB-56, assembly GCF_900095265.1. GTDB lineage: Bacteria > Pseudomonadota > Gammaproteobacteria > Burkholderiales > Burkholderiaceae_D > Janthinobacterium. The sequence continues at coordinate 172,014 of NZ_LT607660.1, forward strand.
GCCGATGGGCGACATGACAAAACCCATCAGTTCCTGTGCCTCGCCGCCTTCCGGCGTATCGACGCCGGCGATGTCGAAGCTGCCCAGCAGCATGGCCATGGCGATCTTGATTTCCAGCAAGGCCAGGTAGCGTCCGGGGCACGTGCGCACGCCGGCGCCGAAGGGCATGGCGGCGCGCTTGTTGTTCGCCTCGCCGCCTTCGGCCAGCCAGCGTTCGGGCTGGAACGCCTGCGCGTCGGGAAAGTGCGCATCGGATACGCTGTCGTGGCGCATCACGCACCACAGCATGCTGCCGGCGGGCACGGCCACGTCGCCGACCACCGTGTCGCGCAGCGCTTCGAGCGGGATGTAGGGCGCCACCGGTTTCAACCGCATGGCTTCGCTGGCGCAGGCGCCCAGGTAGTCGAGGCACTCCATCTGCTCGATCGTGAAGTGGGCGACGTCGGGTGCCAGGCGCCGCACTTCCTCGCGCGCCTTCGCCAGGCAGTGCGGATGGCGTTGCAGCAGGTAAATCATCCAGGACACCGTGTTGGCCGTCGTGTCTTCGCCCGCCAGCAGCATGGTCAGCACATTGCCGGCCACGGCGCGGTCGTCCACGCCACTGCCTTCCAGGTCGGCGGCGGCGATCATGGCTTCGAGCAGGTTGGGCGGACGCTCGCGGCGCGCCGGGTCGCGCGCCATGCGCGTTCGCGCCTGCTGTACCAGGTCGGCCACGGCCACATCCAGCGCCGCCACGTCGCGGTCCAGGCGCCGGTCCACGGGCAGTTTGAAGTAGCGCCAGTACGGCAGCATCGACAGGCTGCGCCGCGCCACGGCAGGCAGGATCGAATCCAGGTGGCGCTGGATCACATCCTCGCCCGATTCCAGCGTATTGACTGCGGTGCCGAAGGCCAGGCCGGCGATGATGTCGACCGTGTAGCGCTTCAGGTCGCCATCGAGGGCTATCGCCTGGCCTTGCGTGGCCGCAAGATGCCAGCGCCGCTGCAGGCGCTTTGCCACCGTCACCAGAGCAGGGAAGTAGGCCTTGATGGCGCCCGGCGCCATGCCGGCCATGACCATGCGGCGCTGGTTGCGCCACTGCGTGCCCTCGGCCAGGAACAGGCCGGGGTTGCCCCCCATTTCCTCGGACACGATATAGCTCGACAGCGGACGCCGGAAGCCGTCCGGCCGGTCGCGCAGCACGGCTGCCACGGCTTCGCTGTCGGCCAGCACCAGCACCAGGGTGCGGCCGAACCAGGCGCGCACGTAGGGACCGTAGCGCCGCACCCAGCCTTCCACGTCGCGGTGGATACGCGGCAGTCTCACTTGCAGCGCGTTGCCGATGATGGGCAGGGCGAAAGGCCCCGGCAACTGCCGGATCTGGCGCAGGATGGGGGTAGTGGCGGGCGCGGCGGCGTGGTCGAGTGGCGGCATGGCAAGCTCCTGTTTCAGTGGGAACGATGGCATGACTGTAGCGCGCTTGCGTTGGCGCGTCTTGAACGAATACGACATCGCGCGCCGCCAGAAATTGCCGGTACAATCGTCGCCATGCCTGCCGCCCCTACGCCCCTGACCCGCTTGATCGCGCCGCGCGCCGCGCTCGCTTCCTGCGTGCGCGCCTTCCTCGTGCGCGACACCACCGGCTGTGCCTTATTGCCGCCGGCGCAGCGCCTGAACCGTTTTCCTGCCACGCCCATGTGTTGCCTGCTGTGGACCGTCGCTGGCGAGGTCGAGGCGGCGGCGCCCGGCCCCGACTTGCTGCATGTGCGTATGCCGCCCGCCCTGTTCAGCGCCCCGCGCGGCTATCCGCTGGTCAGCTACAATCCCGGCCCCGTGCACTCCTTCATGGTGATGCTGTATCCGGCCGCCCTGCATGCGCTGACGGGCATCGACATGGGAGCCCTGTTCGACCAGGTGCGCCCGCTCGAACCCCTGTTCGACGCCGACTGGCTGGCGCTGTCGGACGCCGTGCTGGCCGCACCCGACGACGCGGCGCGCATCGCGCTGGTGGAAGCGTTCCTGGCGCCGCGCTGGGCGGTGGCGCGCAAAAGCGGCGACCATCCGGCCGGCGCCATACAGGACTGGGTGCGCCGCCTGGGCGTGCAGGCAGCATCGACGGGCTTGGCCAGTGGCGTGCGCAATATCGAGCGCCGCATCAAGGCCTGGGCCGGCCAGCCCATGCGCACCCTGCGCCGCATGCGCCGCGCGGAACAGTCGTTTCTCGATGCGCGCGAGGCCATGCTGCAAGGCAATGCCGCATGGAGCGATATCGCCGCCCAGGGCGGTTACGCCGACCAGGCCCACCTGTGCCGCGAGGTGCGCGCCATCACGGGCTTGAGCCCCACCGAACTGGCGCGCGCCAGCCGCGATGATGAAAGTTACTGGGTTTATCGAGTGTGGAGTTAAACGGGGGGTTTTACTCGGTATAGACGACGTCTTTCGTCAACGTGACTTCATGATGCCCCGCGCCGGGCGCCATCATGGGGAAGCAGTTTTCTGCGCCATGCACGCGCACGTCGAGAAAATACGGGCCGCTTGATGCCAGGCAGGCCGCCAGCGCCGCATCGAGTTCCTCGCGCCGGCTCACCGTCTGCGCCTGCCAGCCAAACGCGCGCGCCAGGGCGACGAAATCGGGCAGCGCTTCCATGTAGCTGTGGCTGTAGCGCCCGCCATGGATGAGTTCCTGCCACTGGCGCACCATGCCCATGGCGCCATTGTTCGACAGTACCACCTTGACGGGCAGGCGGTGCTGCACGGCGGTCGCCAGTTCCTGGATATTCATCAGGATCGAGGCGTCGCCGCTGACGCACACGACGCGCTTGCCGGGATGGGCGATCTGCGCGCCTATGGCGGCCGGCAAGCCGTAACCCATGGTGCCGGCACCGCCCGAGGTCAGCCAGCGGCGCGGCAGTTCGAAGCGCAAATGCTGCGCCGCCCACATCTGGTGCTGGCCCACGTCGGTGGAGACGATGGCGTCCTGTCCCTCCAGCGCCACCTGCAGCCTGCGCATCAGCGCCTGCGGCGCGATGACGTCGGGCGTGTCGTCGAATGCCAGGCTGTCTTGCGCGCGCCAGCCATCGATGCGCTGCCACCACGGCTGGCGGTCCGCCAGCAAGCGTCCGCGCAGCTGCGCCAGCAAGGCAGTCAGCACGGGCGCGCAATCGCCGCGCAGGGCCACGTCGGCGCGCACCACTTTGCCAATGGAGGCCGGGTCGATATCGATGTGGATGATCTTCGCGCCGGGACAGAAGGCGTCCAGGCGGCCCGTCACGCGGTCGTCGAAGCGGGCGCCGACGCAAACGATCAGGTCAGCGTGGTGCATGGCCAGGTTCGCTTCCAGCGTGCCGTGCATGCCCAGCATGCCGAGGAAGGCCGGGTGCGAGGCGGGAAAGGCACCCAGGCCCAATAAGGTCAGGGTGCACGGCGCGGCGGCCAGCTTCACCAATTGGCCGAAGGCGGCGCAGGCTTCCGGGCCGGAATTGATGAGGCCGCCGCCGCCATAGAACACGGGTTGGCGCGCGCCGGCGATCAGGCTGGCGGCCCGTTCCAGGTCGGTGAACTCTGGCAGGGGAGCAACTGTCGGCGTGCCGGGGGCACGCGTCGCCGTTTCCTTGACCGGCGCCAACTGCAAATCCTTGGGGAAATCAACCAGCACGGGTCCGGGCCGCCCCTGCGTGGCCTGCGCGTAGGCTTCGTGCACGACGCCAGCCGTTTCATCTGCCGTACGGATTTGCCGGTTCCACTTGGTGACGGAGCGCGAAATGCCCAGCGCGTCGCATTCCTGGAAGGCGCTGGTGCCGATGCTGGTAGTGGCCACCTGGCCGCTGATGCAGATGAGGGGAATCGAATCGCACAGGGCGTCGAGCAAGCCCGTGGTGGTATTGCTCATGCCGGGGCCGGACGTGACGAACACCACACCGGGCCGGCCCGTGCTGCGCGCATAGCCTTCGGCCGCGTGCACGGCCGCCTGTTCGTGGCGCACCAGTACGTGGCGCAAACGGGGCTGGGCGTGTAGCGCGTCGTACAGGGGCAGCACGGCGCCGCCCGGATAGCCGAAGACGGTGTCGACGCCGAGCGCCAGCAGGGTGTCGATGAGGACGCTGGCGCCATTGCGTGGCGCGAGAGCGTGGGCGGGAGCGAGGAGGGGGGCGGGGTCAGGTTTCATGGCTCTATTTTCTGCTCCCCATGGCAGAAAAGGCTGCTGGTTTTCTCGTATAGAATGCATATTTGAGCAAAATTTGCTGTGAAATAAGGATATGACAGAATGAAGCTGGATAAATTCGACCTCGCCATCCTGACGGCCCTGCAGCAGGATGCCCGCATCAGCTTGCACGAGCTGAGCGCCAAGGTGGGCCTGACCTCGTCGCCGTGCTGGGCGCGCATCAAGCGCATGGAAGACGATGGCGTCATCGAGGGTTACACGGTGAACGTCAACGCGGCCAAGGTGGGACTGGCCGACACCGTCATCGTGCAAGTCACGCTGGACGACCATTCCGACCAGGCCCTGTTTGAATTTGGCCACGCCTTGGCCATGATCCCGGAAGTGCTGGAAGCGTTTCTCGTTTCCGGCGACTACGATTACTACCTGCGCATTGCGGTTAGCGACACGCGCGACTATGAGCGCCTGCTGCGCGAGCGTTTATATAAAATTCCCGGTATCCGCCACAGCAAATCGAGCTTTGTCTTGCGCCAGCTCAAACAGAGTTATTTACCCTTGCAGCGTTAATTGCATGCAGGGCGGGAGTTTTTCCCTAGTTCATCCATGGTGGCTGTCCGATACTGGACGCAATAAAAACCACTATAAAAACGGGGATACGCATGAAACTGACTTTATTCGCCGTCGCCGCCATGGCGCTGTGCCAGGCGCAGGCCGCCGAGCCGGCCGCCTCGGGCGACTTGCCCACCGTCATCATCACGGGCAGCATGCCGCTGCCCACCGTGGAGCAGTCGCGCGATGCGCTGGCCGCACCCGTGCAGACGGCCAGCGCGCAACAGATCGCCGCCAGCGGCGCGCTCGATATCTCGGCTTTTTTGCGCCGCAACCTGGGCAGCGTGGTTGTGAACGAAGTGCAGAACAACCCCTTCCAGCCCGACGTCAGCTATCGCGGCTATACGGCTTCGCCCCTGCTGGGTACGCCGCAAGGCCTGTCCGTGTACCTGGACGGCATGCGGCTGAACCAGCCGTTTGGCGACGTCGTCAGCTGGGACTTGATCCCGCGCATGGCGATCGCCTCGCTGACCCTGATGCCCGGCTCGAACCCCCTGTTCGGCCTCAACACGCTGGGCGGCGCGCTGGCCCTGCAAACCAAGGATGGGCGTAGCGACCCCGGTACGGCCATCGAGGCGCGCCTGGGTTCGCACCAGCGGCGCGCCGTCGAGGTCGAGCATGGCGGCAGCAATGCACAAGGCTGGCACTGGTATGTGACGGGCAACCGTTTTAAGGAAGAGGGCTGGCGCGACGCTTCGCCGTCCGACGTGCGCCAGGTATTTGGCAAGCTGGGCTGGAGCGATGCGCGCACCGATATCGCCGTCACCGTGGCCCACGCGGACAATGCGCTGACGGGCAACGGCTTGCAGGAACAGCGTATGCTGGCGCGCGATTACCGCAGTGTCTACACCAAGCCGGACTTGACCGAAAACAAGTCGACCCTGCTCAATCTGACGGGCAAGCACCAGGCCGGCGCGGCCTTGTTGTTGTCGGGCAATGTGTACTACCGCAAGATCGACACGCACACCTTGAATGGCGACCTGAACGACGAGTCGCTTGACCAGTCCGTCTACCAGCCCGGTGCGGCCGAGCGCGCGGCCCTGGCGGCGGCCGGCTACACGGGCTTTCCCGCCAGCGCGGCGAATGCGTCCAATACGCCTTTCCCGAAGTGGCGCTGTATCGGCAATGTGTTGTTGAACGATGAGCCAGCCGAAAAATGCAACGGCATGATCAACCGCAGCCATACAGAACAGGAAAACTATGGGTTTTCAGGCCAGTTCACCGCGCTGGCCGACCTGGCGGGAGCACGCCATGCCGTCACGGCCGGCGCGGCCTTCGATGCCAGTCATGCCACCTTCCGCCAGACCAGTCAGTTCGGCTACCTGACCCCGGACCGCAGCATCACACCCGTGAACTTCTTTGCCGATGGCACGGAAATTGACGACGACGGCACGCCCGTCGATAATCGGGTCGACTTGAGCGGGCGCATGCGTACCTGGAGCGTGTATGCGAGCGACAGCATTGCGTTCAATCAAAACCTGACCTTGAGCGTTTCCGGCCGCTACAACCGCAACACGGTGCGCAACCGCGACGCCATCACGCCCGGCGGCGGCAGTGGTTCGCTGGATGGCGACCACCGCTTCAGCCGCTTCAATCCCGCCATCGGCCTGGCCTACGCGCCAGCCGTCGGCATCGGCGCCTACCTGGGCTACAACGAAGGCAGCCGCACGCCGACGGCCATCGAACTCGGTTGCGCCGATCCGGAAAACCCGTGCCGCCTGCCCAACGCCATGGCCGGCGACCCGCCATTGAAGCAGGTGGTGACGAAGACGTGGGAGGCTGGCCTGCGCGGCAAGCTTGCCGACGTGGCCCGCTGGAGCGCAGGCCTGTTTCGCGCGGAAAACCACGACGATATCCTGTTCGTGGCCAACCGGCAGGCTGGTTTCGGCTACTTCAAGAATTTCGGCAAGACGCGCCACCAGGGCGTGGAGCTGGCGGCGGACGGCAAGACGGGCGCGCTGGACTTCGGCATCAACTACACGTGGCTGCAGGCGACGTATCAAAGCCGGGAAGTGGTCAACGGCAGCGCCAACAGCAGCAGCGATGCGGATGCGCCCGGCCTGGAAGGCAATATCGTCATTAGCCCGGGCAAGCGGATTCCCCTGACACCGAGCCACATTTTCAAGGCGCACGTGGATCTCCAGGGCGGACGCGACTGGACGGTGGGCCTGGCCATGATCGCCGTCTCCAGCGCCTATGCGCGCGGCAATGAAAACAACCAGCACCAGGCGGGCGGCCCAGCGTACCTGGGTTCCGGCAAGAGCGCCGGCTACGCCGTGGTCGAACTGAATGGCAAATATCAGCTGACACCGCAGCTGAGCGTGTTCGCCCAGGTGAATAATCTGTTCGACCGCCAGTATGCGACGGCGGCCCAGCTGGGTGCGACGGGTTTCGATGCCAACGGCAATTTTGCCGCCCGGCCACTGCCCGCCGTGGGCGGTGCGTATCCGATGGTCAACGCGACGTTTTATGCGGCCGGCGCGCCGCGCAGCGTGAATGCGGGCTTGCGCTATGTATTTAATTAGGTTTTCTTGACACTCAAGATGCCTGGCAAAACCGTAGCGAGCGGATGGGATTTGTGGCTAAGAAGCGCAACCGTACTCTAGTACGGTGAGCATCGCAGGCCGCAAAGCGCGCCGCGCAGTAGGTTCGGTCAGGCATTCGGCTGAACGTGTTCGATGACCCCGTTACGTAAGGCCAGGTGGACCAAAGCGGCGGGGCCGGGCACGTCGAGCTTTTCCTTGATGCAAGTCTGGTGGTTGGCCACCGTCTTGCTGCTCACGTGCAGCAGGCGGGCGCAGTCGGCGGCGCTGCGGCCTTCGGCCAGCAGGCGGAAGATTTCAAATTCGCGCTGGCTCAGGCTGCTCAAGCGCTGCGCTTCCAGGCGGGCCGCGCCCTGCAGCACGTCCGGTGCGCTGTGCGGGTCCAGGTAGCGCCGGCCTGCGTGGGCGGCGCGCACGGCGGCGACCAGATGCTCCGGGTCGGCTTGCTTGCTGACGAAGCCGCAGGCGCCGCCATCGAGGGCCCGAGCGATCAGCTGTGGCGTGTCGTGCATGGTAAACACCAGCACGCGGACGCTGGCGTCACGGGCCAGCAGCTTGCGCAGCAATTCCAGGCCGCCGATGCCGGGCATGGACAAATCCGTCACGCAGACGTCGGGCGCCTGCTCCAGATGCAAGGCATAGGCCGTTTCACCATTGCCGGCCTCGGCCACGACGGCGATGTCGCCAGTCTGTTCCAGCAGGCGCCGGTAGCCCGCCCGCACTACCGGGTGGTCGTCCACCAGCATCACGCGGATGGGCAGCATGCTGCCGCTCATCCCACTCATGCCGTGCACCGTGCCGCCAGGGCCACTTCGATGCGCAAGCCCTTGCCCAGCGCGCTGACCCAGCGGATATGGCCGCGCAGGCCGGCCACGCGCTCGCGCATGCCCAGCATGCCGAAGCCGGACGCCTGCTGCCTGTCCTGGCGCAAACCCCGGCCATTGTCTTCGATGGCCAGGTGCAGCAAGCCGTGTGCATCGGCGCGCAATTCCACCGTGGCCTGGTCGGCGCCCGCGTGGCGCGCCACGTTCGTCAAGCCTTCCTGCACCAGGCGGTAGAGAGCGGTGGCGGTGCTGTCGTCGAGGTCGGCGGGGAGGGCGTGCGGCGCGAAATGGCAAGCGATGCCGTGTTGCTGGGCCCAGCTGTCGCACAGCGCCTGCAGGGCCGGCGCCAATCCCAGGCTGTCTAGCACGGGCGGACGCAGCCGGCGCAACATGCTGCCCACCATCGCATGCAGCGCTTCCGCAGAGCGGGCGATGCTGGCGGCGCACGCCTGCACGTTCGCCTGGTCGCCCTCGCGCGCACGCAGGATGTAGCTGGCGGCGGCGCGGATGGCCGTGCAGTCTTGTCCCACTTCATCGTGCAGCTCGCGCGCCAGCGCGCAGCGCTCCTCTTCCTGTGCGCGCAGCAGGCGCTGCGTCAGCATCCGGTTCTGCGCCAGCAGCAGCGCCACCTGGCGCCCGCGCCGCACGGCAAAGCCGGCCAGGGCCAATACCAGCAGCAGCAGGCTCAGGACCAGCTCATCGAGCTGCCAGTGTTCCTGGCGCCAGAGCGCGTGCGTCAGCCGTTCAGCCAGGTCCAGCCTGGCGGCCAGCAGGAAAAAAGCCAGCGCCAGGGCGCCGCAAGCGATGACGCGCCAGGCCGCGCGCGTGCTTGTGCGGCCGCTGCCGGCCAGTTGCTCGTGTTCCATGATGGGGTTCCCTGAGCACAGTCGATTGCCTTGTTGCGCAAGTTTCATGCCATCGGCGCAGGCGAGGCAAGGGTGCCTCTGGCAGGGCGTTGGTGTTCCAGGATGGAACAGGTGTACCGCGATGTGACGCTTGCGCTGACCGTGCGCTGAGGCGCGGTTTTCGAGCTTATCCGAAGTTCTGTCCGCGCGCTGCTGCGCACGCGTGGCCTGCCATCAATTGTTGTTTCAATGTAACGCTGAAATTCCTCAAATTTCCATAGATAAAACAAAACAAAGTTTCGCTGAGTTAGATAAAAAATAAATAAATGATATTAAAAATATGTTATTTGTTTTATGCGATTTGCTATATTTGTTGACACTTTTGTGAAAAAGCTGAAAGCGGGCATCAGACCTGCCGACCTATCTATCCACAACAATCAAGGGAATAGAATGAATCGTTTATCACATGCGCGGGTATCGCCCGCCACCGTCAATGCGCCCGCTACCCGCGGTCGCTCCACCGTCCTTGCCGCGCTGGCCGCCTTGTCCGTGCTGGCCTCGGCGCCGGCCATGGCCGGTGTCCTGAGCTTCGACTCCTTGCCTCCCGATATCTATGAAAGCGGGCAGACGCTCAATACGTCGAGCTACAACCTGCTGTTCCTGGCCGACCCGACCACGGCGGCCGGCGGCGGCGTCAGCGGCGTGGGCGCCATCCTCGATGGCCGCGTGGGCTCGTCATGCGATATCGCCGCCTGCCCGCAGGGCGCCACCGGCAATTACCTGGCCATCCTCAACGATGGCGGTGTGAACTTTTCCCGTGCCGACCACCAGGCATTCACCCTGGCCGGCTTCGACTATTCCTTCATCGCCCCTGTGTCCGGCTTGCCCAATATGCAGTGGGGTGAGTTGCAGCTGAGTGGCACCCTCAGCAATGGCCAGGTGGTCAGCACCTCGCTGGCGTTTCCCGGCCAGGGCAGCGATGGCAATTACTATTTCCAGAGCGCTTCCCTGCTGGGCGGCTTCAGCAATTACGCCTTCACGGGCCTGACCTTCAATGCCTGCATTTTCAATGACACTGGCGCGTGCAGCAATTCCCTCGATTTCCCCGCTTTTAACCAGGGCCAGTTTGCGCTCGACAATATCAATGTCAGTGCGGTGCCGGAACCGTCGACCTACATGCTGATGCTGGCCGGCCTGGGCGCCATCGGCATGCTGTCGCGTCGCCGCGCCGGCAAAGTCGCCACTGCCACTGTGCAAGGAGCGTAAGATGAAACTACGTCCCGTCTCACTCGGCATCCTCTTGCTGGCTGCCAGCTTGGCGCAAGCGGCGCAGGCGCAGGAACGCCGCTCCTACATCGTGCAGCTGGTCGACAAGCCGGCCGCCACCTATACGGGCCAGGTCGACGGCCTGGCTGCCACCAAGCCGGCTCCCGGCGCGCGCATCAATGTGGGCGCCGCCGATGTGCAAGCTTACCTGAGCTACCTCGACAACAAGCAGGCCGCCGTGGCCGGCACCGTCAGCGCGGCCGAAATCACGCACCAGTACAGCGTCGTCTTCAACGGCTTTTCCGCCTTGCTGACGGACGATGAAGTGCGGGCCCTGAAGAAGAACAGCGGCGTGGCCAATATCAGCGCCGACTCCATCTTGCAGCTCGACACCAGCTACACGCCCAGCTTCCTGGGCCTGGACAAGCCGGGCGGCATCTGGGAGCAACTGGGCGGCAAGGCGCATGCGGGCGAAGACATCATCATCGGCATCGTCGACAGCGGCATCTGGCCCGAGAACACGGCCTTTGCCGACCGCCTCGACGAGAACGGCGTGCCCAGCCACAGCGGCAACAATGTCGTGTACGGCGCGCCACCGGCCAACTGGCATGGCACTTGCCAGACGGGCGAGGGCTTTTCCGTCGAGAATTGCAACAATAAGCTGATCGGCGCGCGCTATTACCGCGCCGCCACGTCGGCGCTGCACTGGACGGAATTTCTATCGCCGCGCGATTCCGTCGCCGGACTGACGGGGCACGGCGGCCATGGCACGCACACGGCGTCCACGGCCGGCGGCAACAATGGCGCCATCGCCACTTCGGGCGGCGTGTCGCTGGGCAAGGCTTCGGGCATGGCGCCGCGCGCCCGCATCGCCGCCTATAAAGTCTGCTGGACGGCAGCGTCGACGGGCCGCAATGGTTGCGCCACGGCCGACAGCGTGGCCGCCATCGACCAGGCGGTGAAGGATGGCGTCAACGTCATCAATTTCTCCATCGGCCCGAATGCGGGCGGCGGCGCCTTCGACGAACCGACGGAAGTCGCCTTCCTGGGCGCGGCGGCGGCTGGCGTTTTCGTCGCCACGTCCGGTGGCAATTCCGGCCCTGCCACGCCCGCCCCCGACGTGCCGGCGCCCGTGTCGCACATCAGCCCCTGGCTGGCCACGGTGGCCAATTCCACCCACAACCGCCTGTACGCGGGCAACGTGACTCTCAGCAATGGCACGAAACTGGAAGGCGCGTCGAGCAATGCGAATACGCCGGCGCTGCCGCTGATACGCTCGCGCGACGCGGGCCTGGCCGGCGTATTGCCGACGGACCTCAATTTGCTGCGCTGCTTCGGCGGGGCCGATGCCACCTCGGCCTATCTGGACCCGGCGAAAGTGGCCGGCAAGGTACTCGTGTGCGACCGTGGCGGCAACGTGCTGGTCAACAAGAGCGCGAATGCCAGGACGGCGGGCGCGGCGGGCGTGGTCATCGCCAACGTGGCCGGCGGCGCCAACACCATCATCAACCAGGCGCACGCGCTGTCGACCGTGCACCTGGCGCAGGCACAGGGCGACGCGCTGAAGGCCTTCATGGCGGCGACGCCCGACGGTACGGCGGCACTGGGCGACATCCATACTGTCGCCGACACGACGGTGCAGGCGCCTATCGTCAGCGACCGTTCCTCGCGCGGGCCGAACGTGGCTAACGCGAACATCCTCAAACCCGACCTGTCGGCGCCCGGCACCAACGTGCTCGCTGGCGTGACGGCCGACCTGACGCAGGCGCAGCGCGATGCCGTGGCGGCCGGCGGCGTGGCGCCATCGGCGGAATGGGATTTCTATTCCGGCACCTCGATGGCCAGCCCGCACGTAGCGGGCGTGGCGGCGCTGCTCAAGCAGCAGCATCCTGACTGGTCGCCTGCGGCCATCAAGTCGGCGCTGATGACGACGGCCTTCAGCACGTATTCGGATGGCTTGAACGGTTCCGTGTCGTGGGATGCCACGGCGAAGAACTCGGGCCAGTTGCCGTGGGGCCAGGGCGCCGGCCACATCGCACCGAACGGCGCGGCCGATCCCGGCCTCGTGTATGACATGTCGGAAATCGACTATGCGCGCTTCCTGTGCGGCCTGAACCTGAAGGTCTACAGCGCCGCCACCTGCCAGTCCATCGGCAGCATCGCCGCCTACAACCTGAACCTGGCGTCGCTGACGGCGGCCAATGTGCTGGGCACGCAAGTGCTGACGCGCACGGTGACCAACGTGGGCGCCAGCAGTGCCGTCTACAACGTCTCGGCCAGCCTGCCCGGCTATGCGGTGGTGGTGACGCCAACGAGCCTGAATCTGGCGCCCGGCGCCAAGGCGCAGTACCAGGTCAAGCTGACGCGCACCACGGCGCCGGCCAATACCTGGACCTACGGCGCCTTGAGCTGGACGGATGGCACGCACACGGTGCGCAGCCCGCTGACGGCGCGCGGCACCTCGCTGGCCGCCATTCCTCTGGTCAGCAGTGAAGCGGCCACGGGCAGCAAGGTGCTGACCCTGGGCACGGGCTTCACGGGCGCGCTGGTGGGCATCAAGTCGGGGCTGGTCGAAGCCGTGCGCGAGACGCGCACGATAGGCCAGGCGGCGACGGGTGCCGCCGCATCGGCTGCCTGCAAGGCCGGCGGTGCCACGGGCGTGAACGTGCACAACGTGGTGATACCGGCCGGCACCCTGGCGGCGCGCTTTGCCACCTATGATGCGGAAACGACGGGCGGCGCGAATACCGACATGGACATGGAGGTCTACAATGCCGCCAATGTGCTGGTCGGCAGCAGCGGCAATGAAAGTTCCAATGAGCAAGTGGAACTGCGCCTGCCCGCCGCCGGCACCTACAAGGTGTGCGTGATAGGTTACGCGCCGCAAAATGGCCAGGCCAACTACACCTTGTCGTCGTGGGTGCTGGCGCCGGGCTTGAACAACGGCAACTTCAAGGCGCTCATGCCTGGCACGGCCTATACGGGCGGCACCGCGTCAGTCTCACTGGGCTGGTCCAACCTGGCCGAAGGCAAGCGCCACCTGGGCGCCGTCGGCTACCAGGTGGCTGGCGTGGTGCAGGGCGTGACGGTGGTCGAGGTCAATACCAATGATCCGGTGCCGCTGTTCCAGAATGCGCGCGGCGCCAAGCCGGTGCTGGCTGAATAAGCCGTTTCCTGCGTGAACGCAAGGCGTGCCTCCGGGCACGCTTTTTTTATGGTGCGCCCCCCCGTTCGACAGGAATAGCACTTGCAGGGCGGCAATACCCCGGGTATCTTGTCGAGCAGCCATGGTTTTGTGCCCTGGCATATTTTGGGAGTCGCGCGTGACCAGTTTCCGCACCAATACCGACCGCCTGCTGGAAGTACGCCTGCAGGATGAAAAAGTGCTGGCGATTGCCGGCGCCATGGTCGCCTATACGGGCAGTATCAAATTTGAAAAATCCCTGCTCGGTGGCGAAGGCATCTTCGGCGCGCTCAAGCGCAAGGTGACGAACGAAGGCATGCAGCTGATGCAGGCTTCAGGCAGCGGCACGGTGTTTTTCGCGCAGAATGCGGCCGAGATCACCGTCATGGCGCTGGCCGGCGAAAAGCTGACCATCGAAAGCAGCAGCCTGCTGGCCTACGACACCAGCCTGAAGACGGGCACCAGCTTTGCCGGCCTGCGCGGCGCCAGTTCGGGCCAGGGCCTGTTTTCCACCACCGTCGAAGGCCATGGCAACCTGGCCGTCATTTCGCGCGGCAACCTGATCATGCTGGAAGTGACGCCGGCGCACCCGCTGCGCGTGGACCCTGACGCCTTTGTCGGCTTCAAGGGCGATATTCGCCAGGAATTCGTTTTTGATGTCAACTGGCGCACCATGATAGGCCAGAGCTCGGGCGAGTCGTACCAGCATAAATTCACAGGCCAGGGCGTGGTGTTCATCCAGCCCGCCGAACGTTAAGTTAGCGAGGACCCGCGATGCCTGTCTATCAGCAAATCAATGAAAAGATGCTTGAGGTCAAACTCGGCAATGAAGAAGTGTTCGCTCGCAAGGGCGCCATGGTGTCGTACCAGGGCGATGTGGCGTTCAGCCGCTCCTTCCTGGCGGGCCAGGGCGTGCAAAGCCTGGCCATGCGCGCCGTCACGAATGAGGGTTATGCCCTGATGTCGGCGCGCGGCACGGGCAGCGTGTTTTATGCGCAGGGCGGCTTGTTCGTCAGCATCGTGCCCGTGCGCGGCGAAACTTTCTATGTGGAAAGCGACTCCCTGCTGGCCTTCGATGCGCGCCTGACGGCCGGCACCATGTTTCTGGGCAACCAGGGCGGCGTGCAGGGCGTGGTGCGCGGCATGGCCTCGGGCCAGGGCTTGTTTACCACCACCTTGCAAGGCACGGGCGAAGTGGCGATTTTGTCGGATGGCAATGCCATCGGCTTGCCCGTCACGCCGGACGTGCCCGTGTTCGTCGACCCGCAAGCGTATATCGGCCATACGGGGCAGCTGAGCTCGACCATCGTCACGGACCTGAACTGGAAAACCTTTGTCGGCCAGGCTTCCGGCGAATCCTACCAGGTAAAGTTTACGGGCCAGGGCACGGTCTACATTCAAGCGAGCGAAAGGTAAGCCATGACGATTTACAATCCCGATACCTTGCCGAAGAACGATAATCTGAACCGCTTTTCGTATGTCATCGATGTCAAGGAACAGATCTTCATTCGCAAGGGCAAGATGATCGCCTTCTATGGCGAGCTGCGCTTCGAAGCCATGGGCAGCAGCGTGCTGGACTTGATCGTGCGCAATGCCTTCAATGCACCGAAGTACGTGCATCACTTTGTCGTGGCCCATGGTCAGGGCCAGCTGATCCTGGGCGACAACGGCAACGACCTGGCGTGCTACGACCTGGACAACGCCAACATGACCATACGCGCGAAAAACCTGCTGGGTTTTACCAAGGATGTGATTTGCCAGGAATCGACCTTGCCCGGTTATCTGACCATGATAGGCACCGGTAAAGTGATCGCCTCGTCGAACGGCCCCGTGCATTTCCTCGAGTTGCCGTGCCGCGTAGACGAGCAGGCCGTGCTGGGCTGGGCAGATTGCCCCAGCCCTTCCTACCATTATGATTATGCCCACGTGCAGGGCTGGGCCTCGGCCGCCGGCGCGCTGACGGGCTTCAGTTTATCTGGCGAGGAAAAGCAGATCGACTTCACGGGCGCCGGCACGGTGCTGGTGCAGTCGTCCGAGCTGGACGTGACAGGCAGCTCCGCCCTGATGCAGATGCTGGCGCAATTGCCGCTGCTGGGCAAGGAAGACCTCGGTACCTTGAGTCTTTCCGTGCTGCAGCAGATGAAGCAAGAGCGTTAAACTATCTTACGGCCGCGCCAGCCAATTGGGCGGCCGTTTCTCCAGGAAGGCGCTCACGCCTTCATCCGCATCCTCTTCCATCATATTGCGCGCCATCACCTCGCCCGCATACGCATACGCCTCGTCCAACGGCAGCTGGCGCTGCCGGTAGAACATCTGCTTGCCGTAGCGGATGGCTGTCGGGCTTTTCGCCATGATCTGCTGTGCCAGGCGCGCCACGGCTTCGTCGAGCGCCGTGTCGGCCACCGTTTCATTGACCAGGCCCCAGTCGACAGCCGTGTCGGCGTCGATGAAGCGGCCCGTCACCAGCATGTCGAAGGCCCGCTTGGGCGACACATTACGCGACAAGGCGACCGATGGCGTGGCACAGAACAGGCCCACGTTGATGCCCGACACGGCAAAGCGCGCGGACGCGCCCGCTACTGCCAGGTCGCAGCTGGCCACCAGCTGGCAGCCGGCCGCCGTGGCGATGCCGTGCACGCGGGCAATCACGGGCACGGGCAAGGCCTGGATGGCTTGCATCACGCGCGAGCATTGCGCGAACAGGGTTTGATAATACGCAAGCTGGCGCGTCGCCTGCATCTGGCGCAAATCGTGGCCCGCGCAAAAGGCCTTGCCTTCGGCGGCCAGCACCACGCAGCGCACGTGCGGCTGCTGCGCGATGGCATCGAACGCCTCTTGCAGCGCCGCCAGCATGGCGACCGACAGGGCATTGAATTGCAGGGGACGGTTCAAACGCAGGGTGACGAGGCCACCTTCATTCTCGCGCAGCACAAGCGGTGCGTCGGTGTCGTGTGTTGCTGTCATGCGGTCTCCACTGGCCTGATGGCCTTGTTGTTTTAGAAAATCTTATTTGGCGGCATTCACGCTGCCGATACCGGCGACCGACTTGTGCACGATCTTCGGCTTGCCGTAATAGGTCAGTTCGCCCATGCCGCGCACCACGGCGTTCAGTTCGCCCGAGGAATACACCTTGACGGAGCCGATGCCTTCGAAATTGACGTCAACGTTTTTCGCCAGCAAGGCTTTCGTGTCGACTTCGCCCACGCCTTGCGCCTTCAGGCGCAGCCAGTCGATCTGGCCATCGGCGGCCAGGCGGCCCGCACCCTTGTAGCTGATGTCGACTCTTGGACCATTGAGCTTGGTCAAGATCTTCTCGCCCGCGCCTTCCGCGATCAGCTTGCGCAAGGTGGGCATGGTGATGATGATGCGCGGGTCGCCCTCCGTTTTCTTGATGTCTTTATCCTTCATGGAAATTTTCAGCTCGCCATCGACCACTTCCGTGATCACGCCGCTGAGGAATTTCTGGTCCCCGCGCAGCAACAGGCTTTGCTCCTTGCCCGATTCGACTTCGATGCTGATGGGGCCGCGGATGTCGATGGCGTTGAAGGCGCCGACCGTGCGCGTCTGCTCGTCGGCATGCGCGAGGCTGGAGAGGCAGGCAAGGGACAGGATGGACAACAGGAACAGAGGACGCATGGCGGTTTCCTTGAGTAGTTGATCTTGTATTCTAGGGCGCAAGTTCGCCGAGAGGGAGAAAATTGCGCTGAACGGCACAAATCGCGGCGCGGATGGCACGCTGCCGCCATGGGCCAGCCGCGCGCCCGGCCAGGCGCCGTTGGGCTATGCTATGGCGTACCGCGTCCTGGAGATCAGATGAAAAATTACCACAAAGAAGATTATCCCGTCGCCGATATCCGTCGCTTCCTCGAACCGGGGCCGGTGGTGCTGGTCAGTTCTACCTGGAAGGGCGAGAGCGATGTCATGACCATGGCCTGGCATATGCCGATGGCATTGTCGCCCGCGTTGCTAGGCTGCTTCATTTCCGAGGCAAACCACAGCTATGAAATGATCAAGCGCAGCATGGAATGCGTGATCAACCTGCCCACGGCCGACATGGTCGACCAGGTGGTCGCCATCGGCAATTGCAGTGGCGAAGACACGGACAAGTTCACGGCCTTCGGCCTGAAGCCGCAGCCGGCCGAGCTGGTGGGCGCGCCCCTGATCGCCGAGTGCTACGCCAACTTCGAATGCAAGCTGGCCCAGGTGGCGGGCAATCCCAAGGGCGGCTTCTTCATTTTCGAGTGCGTGAAGGCCCACGTGGCCACCTCGCCCAAGCTGCCCGAAACCCTGCACTACCGCGGCAACGGCGAGTTCATGGTGTCGGGCCGCACGATTAGCCGCAAGAGCCTGATGAAGCCGGAGATGCTTTAAATGACGCCTTGTGCCAGCATCGCGTCGGCCACTTTCACGAAGCCGGCGATATTGGCGCCATCGACATAGCTGACGGTGCCATCGGCGCGCGTGCCGTACTGCTTGCATGCGGCATGGATGCCTTGCATGATCTGCAGCAAACGCGCGTCGACTTCTTCGCGCGGCCATGCCATGCGGGCCGCGTTCTGGCTCATTTCCAGGCCAGACGTGGCCACGCCGCCGGCATTGCTGGCCTTGCCCGGTGCATACAGCACGCCGGCCGCCTCGAAGGCCTTGGCTGCCTCGATGGTGGTGGGCATGTTGGCGCCTTCGGCCACGCACTGCACGCCATTGGCGATGAGAAGGCGCGCATCGTCGATATGCAGTTCATTTTGCGTGGCGCAGGGCAGGGCGATGTCGACCGGCACATGCCATGGCGACACGCCCGCCTCGAAGCGCACGCCCGTGCGTTCTGCGTAGTCGCTGACCCTGCCATACAGATGGTTCTTGATTTCCATCAAGATGGCCAGTTTTTCCGGCGTAAAACCGTCTTCGTCGATGACGGTGCCGCTCGAATCGGAGACGGTGATGACTTTCGCACCCATGGCCATGGCCTTTTCCACCGCATATTGCGCCACGTTGCCCGAGCCGGAAACGGACACGCGCATGCCTTCGAATGAGCGGCCCCGCGTCTTTAGCATTTCCTGCGCAAAATATACGGTGCCGTAGCCCGTCGCTTCCGGGCGCATCAGCGAGCCGCCGAAGCTGGCGCCCTTGCCCGTGAACACGCAATCGGCGCGGTTGCTGAGTTTTTTCATCATGCCGGCCATATAACCGACTTCACGCCCGCCCACGCCGATGTCGCCGGCCGGTACGTCCGTGTCCGAACCCACATGGCGGAACAGCTCGCTCACGAAGGCCTGGCAGAAACGCATCACTTCGCCCGGGCTCTTGCCCTTCGGATCGAAGTCGGCGCCGCCCTTGCCGCCGCCCATCGGCAAGGTCGTCAGTGCATTCTTGAACGTTTGCTCGAAGGCGAGGAATTTCAGCACCGATAAGGTGACGGAAGGGTGGAAGCGGATGCCGCCCTTGTACGGCCCGATGGCCATGCTGTGCTGGATGCGGTAGCCGCGATTGACTTGCACCTGCCCATGGTCATCGACCCATGACACGCGGAACATCACCACGCGTTCCGGCTCGATCAAGCGTTCCAGCAAGCCTTGTTCCGCGTATTTCGGGTGCTGCTCCAGGAATGGCCACAAGCTCTCCATGACTTCGGTGACGGCTTGCAGAAACTCGGGCTGACCTGGATTGCGTGCGGCGACATGCTGGACATACTCGTGAGCAGATGCGTATTTCATCAGAATTCCATGGAGGTAATCGGTTATTTGGGCAACTATCATCGCAGATTTTGCACGAAAATGGTGCGGAAATTTGGTTTTGAGGGCTTTCTGCTACATTGTGGGGCTTTTTTAGGCCGCTTTGGCCGATGTGAGGGGAACTGGTGTGGCTGGAAAAACAGGCCGGTGAGCAGCCCATGAACGACAACGCCAGCCCGCAGGCTGGCGTTGTCGTTATTGCCGGGTGGATCAGCCCGCCATGCTGCGCAATAGCAATCCCGTGATGTAGGCGCCGTAGGTGCCCAGCGCATAGCCAAGCACGGCCAGCAGCACGCCGACGGGGGCCAGGGCCGGGTGGAAGGCGCTGGCGATCACGGGGGCGGAGGCGGCGCCGCCGATATTGGCTTGCGAGCCCACGGCCATGAAGAACAGGGGCGCGCGGATCAGCTTGGCGACGAGCAGCATCAGGCCGCCATGCACGGCCATCCAGATCAGGCCAAGCAGGAAGAGGAAGGGCTTGTCGAGCAGGGCTTTCAAGTCCATGTGCATGCCGATGGTGGCCACCAGCACGTACAGCATGGCCGAGCCGATGGTCGAGGCGCCCGCGCCTTCCAGGCTGCGCGCCCGGGTAAAGCTGAGCAGCAGGCCGAAGGTGGTGGCGAGGACGACGATCCAGAAGAAGCTCGACGTCAGGCTGTAATCCTGCAGGCACCATGCGGCGGGCAGGGTGTTGATCCCGCTGATGATGGGGCCGGCCAGGAAGTGCGACAGGCCCGTCACGCCCAGGCCCACGCCGAGGATGACCATGATATCGGTCAGGCTGGCGACGCGCGCATGCTGGGCGCGGTAGCTTTCCATGCCATCCTTGAGTGCATTGATGGCGGATAAATCCGCACCGGTCCAGCGGTCGAAGGCGCCTGCGCGGCCGGCCAGGAACAGCAGCACGGCCGTCCAGACGTTGGCCACCAGCACATCGACGGCGACGAACTGGCCAAACAGGGTGGCGTTCACTTCAAACACTTCCTTCATGGCCGCCTGGTTGGCGCCGCCGCCTATCCACGAACCGGCCACGGTGGTCATGCCGCGCCAGGTGTCGCCCGCCACCGTTTCCGGGTGGACCAGGCGCAGCGCTTCGAACGAGACGAGGGCGCCCAGCATGACGCCCAAGGTGCCGGTGAGAAACATGATGATGGCCTTGGGGCCGAGGCGGAGGATGCCGCCGAAATCGATGGCCACGCACAGCAGGACCAGCGCGCTGGGCAGCAGATAGTCGCGCGCCACGGCGTACAGGCCGGACGCATTGCCGTCGATGATGCCAAACGTGTTGAGCAGCGCCGGGATCAGGTAGCACATCAGCAGCGACGGAATATACGTGTAGAACTTTTTCCAGAAGCCATCCGGGCGGGAGGCGGTCCAGAAGACGGCCCCCAGGGTCATGGCGAGCAGGCCGAGGACGACGGCGTCATTGGTGATCAGGGCGGTAGTGGCAGGTGGCATCGGGGATTCCGGTGAACGTGTCAGGAACGCACGGGAGTCCGATAACGGCCCCGTGCGCAGGGTGGCCGTATCGTATAGCAATGTTGAGGCTTAAACAAATTGTTTAAGCGAGCGGCTGCTGATTTTTACTTGTCAAATCAAACACTTGGAAACTGCTACGCCAGCCGGCGCGGCAGACTGGCGGTTACAAATAGCGCGCCAGCAAGGCCCTGTCCAGTGTGCCGTCGAGTTCGATGCGCACGAAATGGCCACTGCCGGGCGCCACCTGGATCTCCTTGCCGTCATCGCTGAGCATGCGCGCGATCGTGAAATCGCGGTTGCCGCCCGGATGCACGGCCTCGATGCGGTCGCCCACGGCGAAGCGGTTTTTCACTTCCACCCTGGCCCAGCCGTCCGTCACGCCCAGCACGTCGCCCACGTACTGGCTGCGGTCTGCCTCGGAGGCGCCGCGCATATAGTTCTGGTGCGCCTGCGTGTGGTGGCGCTGGTAGAAGCCGTCCGTATAGCCGCGGTTGGCCAGCCCTTGCAACTGGCCCAGCAGACCGATATCGAAGGGGCGGCCCGCAACGGCATCATCGATGGCCTGGCGGTAGACTTGCGCCGTGCGCGCCGCGTAGTACAGCGACTTGGTGCGGCCCTCGACCTTCAGCGAATCGACGCCGATCTTGACCAGGCGTTCGATATGTTCGACGGCGCGCAAGTCCTTCGAATTCATGATGTAGGTGCCGTGCTCGTCTTCGAGTATCGGCATCAGCTGGCCCGGGCGCTGCGCTTCTTCGATGAAATAGGGCTGGTCGGCCAGCGGGTGGCGCGGTTGCTGATGCAGTGCGGAAAATGCATTGTTGTCGGCCTCGGCCAGCGCCTGGTGAAATTCCAGCGGCACTACCTGCATGCCGCCCAGGTCGCCGCTGGCATCTTCCGCGGCATTTTTCACCTTGTAATCCCAGCGGCAGGAATTCGTGCAGGTGCCCTGGTTCGGGTCGCGGTGGTTGAAATAGCCGGACAGCAGGCAGCGGCCCGAATAGGCGATGCACAGGGCGCCGTGGACGAATACTTCCAGTTCCATTTCCGGGCAGCGCTGGCGGATTTCCTCGATCTCGTCGAGCGACAGTTCGCGCGACAAAATCACGCGTGTCAGACCCATGCGGTGCCAGAACTTCACGTCGGCCCAGTTGACGGCATTCGCCTGCACGGACAGGTGCACGGGGACGTCGGGCCACTTGTCGCGCACCATCATGATCAGGCCGGGGTCAGCCATGATCAGGGCATCGGGGCGCATGGCGATCACCGGTTCCATGTCGCGCAAATAGGTCTTCAGTTTGGCGTTATGGGCGAAGATGTTGCTGGCGACAAAGAATTGCTTGCCGCGCGCATGCGCGCCAGCGATGCCTTCCTGCAAGGCTTGCAAGGTCGAAAAATCGTTATTGCGCACGCGCAAGCTGTAGCGCGGCTGGCCCGCGTAGACGGCGTCGGCGCCATAGTCGAAGGCGGCATGCATCTTGGCCAGGGAGCCGGCAGGCAGGAGGAGTTCGGGAGCGTGGCGCATGGAAGGTGGGCAAAGCCGGCAATTCTATGCGGACAGGCGCGGTAGCGCCTTGCCTTGGGTCAAGGGATTTGCATTCGCTGCCATCGCCGGTGCCAGGCAACTTCAGACGTAAGGCGTACCCGCCAATGCCGCATTCAGGCCGACGTGTCCCTGGTCCACCAGGGACAGGAAGCAGGCCTTGGCTTGCTGCGCGTCGCCATCGCGGCGAAAGGCGCGGTGCGCTTCGATGAGGGCGGTGCTCCAGGTGGCCAGCAGCAGGCTGGCCGCCAGTGGGGCCAGGGGATCGTGCGCGTCGCGCCCGCTGCACTCGGTCAGCGCTTGTGCCACCACTTGCGCCAGCTCGTCGCGTATTGCCCGCGCGCGCGCTTTCAGGGTATCGCTGACTTCGATGGTGGCAATGAAACCCTGGCCGGCGGCGGAAAACGCGATGTAGGGACTGCCTTCCAGTACCAGACGGTGCGCCAGCAGGCGCAGGGTTTCGATGGGGGCCATGGCGGGGGCGCGCTGGCGCAGCGCCTCACGCAGCAGCTCGCGTCCCTCTTCCTCGCGGTCGAAGAACATGTCTTCCTTGCGGGGGAAGTGGTTGAACACCGTCATGCGTCCCACGCTGGCGGCCGCCGCGATGTCGTCCACCGTCACCTGCTCGAAGCCGTGCACGAAGAACAGGCGCGTGGCGGCATTCGAGATGGCTTGCCGGGTAGCAAGGCGTTTGCGGGAGCGGAGGTCGGAAGGAATCGTCATGTTGCCACGATCATACAGCAGATGTACTGAGTACAGATAACGCTTGATGGCGTAACAAGACCAGGTTTAATATTTATGTACTGAGTACATATTTAGATCGAGTATATGAAACAATCCACATCTGCGACAGCGCTGTCTGTCATCTTCGCCACTGTCGTGCTCGATGCCATCGGCATCGGCCTGATCTTTCCCATCCTGCCTGCGCTGCTGCGTGACGTCACGCAGGTGGCCAACGTGGCGCCGTATATCGGCATCATGACGGCCCTGTATGCGCTGATGCAGTTCATCTTTGCGCCGGTGCTGGGCGCGCTGAGCGACCGCCTGGGTCGGCGTCCCGTGCTGCTGCTATCGCTGGCGGGCGCCGCCGTCAATTACCTGTTCCTGGCGTTTGCGCCCAGCCTGTGGATGCTGCTGCTGGGGCGTGCCATCGCCGGACTGACGAGTGCCAACGTTTCCGTGGCCACCGCTTACATCACCGACATTTCTCCCGAGGCGAGGCGGGCGCGCCGTTTCGGCTTGCTCAACGCCATGTTCGGCGCCGGCTTCATCATCGGCCCCGTACTCGGTGGCGCACTCGGCGATTATGGATTGCGCCTGCCGTTCATGGCGGCGGCCATCTTGAATACAGGCAACCTGCTACTGGCCTGGTATCTGCTGCCAGAGTCACGCACGCCCACTGGCGGAAAAATCGACCTGGCGGCATTGAACCCCCTGCGCCCCTTGCGCTGGGTTTTCTCACACAAAAGCTTGCTGCCAATCACCGTCATCTTCTTTACCTTCAGTGCGGCCGGTGAAGTGTATGGCGTGTGCTGGGCGCTGTGGGGCCACGATGCGTTCGAGTGGAACGGGCTGTGGATAGGCCTGTCGCTGGGCGCCTATGGCCTGTGCCAGGCGCTGGCCCAGGCCTTCTTGCCCGGCCCGGCAGTAAAACTGCTGGGCGAACGCGCCACCATCCTGGCGGGCGTGGCCTGTGCCTGCGCCGCGCTGCTCGTCATGGCCTTTGCCACGCGTAGCTGGATGATCTTCGCCATCATGCCCGTGTTCGCCCTTGGCGGCATCGGCGCGCCAGCCCTGCAGTCGCTGGCCACGCGGCAGGTTGCCGATGAGCGCCAAGGCCAGTTCCAGGGCGTGTTGGCCGCGTCCGTTAGCCTGGCGTCCGTGCTGTGCCCGCTGGTGTTTTCCAGCATTTATTTAGGCGTCAGGGCGCACTGGCCCGGCGCCATCTGGCTGTCCGTGATCGTCGTGTATGCGGCACTCGTGCCGCTCGTGCTGGGCTTGCCGCTGGCATCGTCCACGCCGGCGTCATCGCGGGGATAGGGCGGCGTGGCTTGCGCGGCGACGGGGGCAAAATCGTCGACCTGTATCAAGCCGTCCACCAGACGCGCATATTCCAGCAAGGTGTTGTGCTCCTGGCAGCTGACCGAGCTTGCTGCCTTGGCCGCAGCCAGCCACTGCTGCATGGCGGACAGGCTTTGCGGCAGGTGCCTGAGGGCCGCGCCTTCGGGCGTGTCTTTCAGGCGTTTTTCGATGTGCAAGACGTCGGGCAGCAGGGCCAGCGCCCGCTCGGCGCAGGCCACGGGATCGCCGCCTTGGCTGCCCTCGCTGGCCACATGGCCGTCGGCCAGCAAGCGTTCGCGGTCGGCGCCCGGCGTTTGCAGGGCCAGCGCCACTTCACTGCCAAGTTCATCCGAGGGCGGACGATGGGGCAGTCCAAAAGGAAAGAGCAAGGTGCGCAGCAGCACGGCCAGGCCGCGCGCGGGGAAATTGTCGAGCACCCCCGTCAAGCCCTGCTGCGCCTGCACCAGCGCATCTTGCAGCGACCAGTGCACATAGGGCAGGTCGGCCTCGGGCCGGCCATCGTCCTCGTAGCGTTTCAGCACGGACGAAGCCAGGTAAAGTTGCGCCAGCACATCGCCCAGCCGGGCAGACAGCCGCTCGCGGCGCTTGAGTTCGCCACCGAGCACGAACATCGACATATCCGTCATGACGGCAAAAGCCGTCGACAGCCGCGTCAGGGCGCGGTAGTAGGGCGCCAGTGCGGGCGCGCCGGCATCGGGCACGGTCGCCAGGCGCGCGCCGCCCAGTCCGTACCACAATCCCCTGGCCAGGTTGCCCAGCACAAAGCCCACGTGGCCAAAGAAGGCCGAGTCGAAATCGCGCACGGCTTTGCGGCCGTCGCTTTCGCTGACGGCGGCCATTTCCCTCAGTACATACGGGTGTGCGCGGATGGCGCCCTGGCCGAAGATGATCAAGCTGCGCGTGAGGATGTTGGCCCCTTCGACGGTGATGGCGATGGGAATTTGCTGGTAGGCGCTGGCGAGGAAATTGCCTGGCCCCACGCAGATGCCCTTGCCGCCCAGGATATCCATGCCATCGTTGACGAGCGCGCGTCCCCGCTCCGTGACATGGTATTTGACGATGGCGGAAATGACGGCCGGCTTTTCGCCCAGGTCGACGGCGTGCGCGGCCAGGGTGCGGGCCGCATCCATCAGGTACAGATTGGCGCCCATGCGGGCCAGCGCTTCCTGCACCCCTTCAAATTTGCCGATAGCCATGTTGAACTGGCGCCGCACGGCCGCATACGCGCCGGTGCCGCGCACGGCCATCTTGCCCATGCCCACGCTGGACGAGGGCAGCGAAATGGCGCGCCCGGCCGCCAGGCATTCCATCAGCATGCGCCATCCTTTACCCACTTGCGCCTGGCCGCCGATGACCCAGTCGATGGGGATGAAGACATCGTTGCCTGACGTCGGGCCGTTCTGGAACGCGGCGTTCAAGGGATGGTGGCGGCGGCCGATCACCACGCCATCGTGGCTGGAGGGGATCAGGGCGCAGGTGATGCCGGGGTCATCGTTGTCGGAGAGCAAATGATCGGGGTCGCTGGTCTGGAATGCCAGCCCCAGCAAGGTTGCCACGGGAGCCAGCGTGATGTAGCGCTTGTTCCAGCTGAGGCGGAAACCCAACGTGGAGCGCCCTTCGTGCATGCCCATGCAGACCACGCCCAGGTCGGGAATGGCGGCCGCGTCGGAACCTGCATACGGGCTGGTGAGGGCAAAGCAGGGGATCTCGGTGCCGGAGGCCAATCGCGGCAGGTAATAATCTTTTTGTTCTTCGGTGCCGTAGTGCAACAGCAATTCGGCCGGCCCCAGCGAATTGGGCACCATTACGGTCACGGCCAGGGCCGAGCAGCGGCTGGACAATTTCATGACCACTTGCGAGTGCATGTAGGCGGAGAACTGTTTGCCGCCATATTGTTTCGGGATGATCATGCCGAGGAAGCCCTGGCTTTTCATGTAGGCCCAGGCTTGCGGTGGTAAGTCGAGTTGCTGCTGCGTTTGCCAGTCATCGACCAGTTCGCACAGCCGCTCGACGTCGTGCTCGAGAAAGTGGCGTTCCTCGGCAGTGAGCGAGGCGCGGCCATAAGCCAGCAGCCTGGACCAGTCGGGCCGGCCGGAAAACAGGTCCGCATCCCACCAGGTGGTGCCCGCTTCGAGGGCATCGCGTTCCGTGTCCGACATGCTCGGCAGGATGCGCTTGAACAGGGCCAGCAAGTGTGGCGTAATCAGGGCGCGGCGCACGGGGCCGGGCGCGAACAGTGCAAGCAGGCCCAGCAGGGCCACCATCAGTATGATCGTCAGCATGCGATATCTCCCTGTGTAATAAGTACAGGGTAGACCATTATGGCTGATGTTACTGTGCGGTACAGCGCATACCCACAACGCCAACCGGAGGGGGCGTTGTGGTATCCGGCGTGTAGCGGTTTAACGTTGTGGAACGACGATTACCGTGTCGCCCGTGTCGCCAGTTTTGCCCTTGGCGCCGTCATCGCCCTTGGCGCCATCGTTGCCTTGTGCACCGGTAGCGCCCTTGGCACCGTCGTATCCGGCAGCACCGCTGTCACCGGTCTGGCCCGTGGCGCCGGTGGCACCCATCGCGCCGGCAGGGGCTTCAGCACCCGTGGCACCCGTAGCGCCGGCAGGACCAGGTGCGCCGACCGGGCCGGGGACGACTTGCACGACGGCAGGCGCTTCGCGCTGGCAAGCGCTCAAGGCGAGGGTAGAGGCGAGCGCAAGCAATATCAGGGTAGTTTTCATGATGCATCCTTTGGCAGTGTGCGCCGTTATGTACGGAACGGCTCGACGGCGTCGGGCGCAGGTTTCGCATGGCGGTGAGGCGGGGAGAGCGGACCGTGCGCCGCGTCTGCCGTGTCGCGCAGGACGCTGGCGGCGGGATGGGAAGCGATGGTCTGCTTGCAGCATGTGCTCTTGCGCGGCCGCAGTCCGTACGTTTTCGTACATAGCGGCGGGATGGAAGGTTTTTGCTCGGTGCTGCTCAATTCTTGGTGCCCGGGTGGTATCGAACCACCGATACAAGGATTTTCAATTCCGATGCTGGTCGATATCAAATAAATCACACTTTTATTTATCTTCGAGATAATTCCTGAAAATCAACATGGTGCAATCAATCTGGTATCCCAGAGTACGGTACGTGCACATCAAACCATAGTTGATCAAGGGCAACGATCTCTCATTCTGGTCATCGGCTGCCGCACAAAAGGAAGACACTATCTACTGAGCAGTCCGAGTGCCTCTTCGAAACGAACGTCAACTTCGACGGCGTTTGCCCCTGATATCGATGGTACGAACGACCTCTAGCATCGGGAACTCTACCGTGGATATCCCGATCGTCGGCCGAAGGGTTCGGCCCGCATTTCAAGGCAGCGACTTTCCATCTAAATGGTTTTGAAGAAATTTTTTCTGATAAAGGTCATTCAACCATGAAATTCTATTTTTTGACATGTCTGTTGACACTCGCACTTGCCTCCGAAGCTGCTATGTCGTCCCCGACATTAGACGAAGTCAACGCGGCATATGAGGCGAAAGATTACGCTGCGTCTTTAACGGGCTACGCGAAACTCGCTGCGGATGGTAATGCGGTGGCGCAGAACAAGTTGGGCGAGATGTACGCCAACGGCGTGGGTACTTCAAAAGATGAGCAACGGGCGGTTTCATGGTATCGAAAAGCTGCGGAGCAGGGCTTGGCCGATGCGCAGCAGAACCTGGCCGTAATGTACGGCAAAGGCAAGGGAGTCCCCCAGGATTGGCAACAGGCTCTGGCTTGGCATCGCAAGGCGGCAGAGCAGGGCTACGCTCTCGCACAGTTTTTCATGGGAGGGATGTACGAATTCGGACATGGGGTTTCCAAGGATCCAGTACAAGCTATCAGTTGGTACCGCAGAGCGGCCGATGATGGGTTTGCTCGTGCGCAATATCGTATGGGAACGGCAGCGGCAGACGGGTGGGGCATGCCTGAGGACGGACAGCAGGCGGTGACCTGGTATCGCAAGGCTGCTGAACAAGGGCATGCCAACGCACAGCTTGAATTGGGCTTAACGTTCGCCAGTGGGGATGGTGTCCCGAAAGATGAGCAGCAAGCTGTGAGCTGGTATCGAAAAGCGGCGGCGCAGGGGAGTTCGCGTGGACAGTTCAGTTTGGCATTGGCTTATGTCAACGGTACAGGGGTCCCGCGTGACGAAGAGGAAGCCTCGACCTGGTATCGGAAGGCTGCGGAGCAAGGCTACGTCGACGCGCAATACAATCTGGGAGTGCTGTATGCCAGCAGTCGCGGGCCTATCAAGGATGAGAAGCAAGCGGTTAAATGGTATCGCCGAGCGGCGGATCAAGGTGATGCTGGTGCGCAGTACAATTTGAGCTTGATGTACCTTTACGGCAGAGGCGTCCCGCAGGATATTCAGCAAGCTTATTTCTGGTGCCTGTTATCTAGCTTCAGAGGCCATAAAGCCGCAACGCTATCCAGGCTACTTGCTTCCTTTGACAGCAATGAGACAGATGCGGCGCATGAAAAAATGTTTGCAAAGGTTAAGGCATGGGTGCCAAGAACTGAATAGTCCTACGCCCTGATCTCAGGCGGTCGTGCTCGGCATGGTGGAGTATATTGACGCTGAGCAACAAGCGGAGCCGCCAGAAGTACGGTGGCCTACCGGGCATCATAGATGGACCGGGGCACAGATTTTTTGAGCCTGTAAACAAAAAAGCCAACCCTAAGGTTGGCTTCTTGATATTTTTTCTGAATTCTTGGTGGCCCGGGGCGGAATCGAACCACCGACACAAGGATTTTCAATCCTCTGCTCTACCGACTGAGCTACCAGGCCAAGGCGGCGAATTATAGCAGAAAGACTTTCTACCTGACCAGAGCTAGCTGTGTTCAAATGCAACAGATGGCTAAAACATGGTGTTTTGGCATCGATATGTGACATGAGGATGCGACGATGCAACGACGTTGTGGAGTGCAAGGCCTGGCGGTGGTGGGCTTGTTCAGTTTGTTTTGCGGTACGGCGCGGGCCGACGGGCTGGCCGATTTGACTGCGGCGCTGGTGCGCTTGCAGGGGCAGATGCCTATCAAGGCGCAGGTCGAATCGAAAACTTGGCGCCGCGAGGGCGAGGGCAAGGCGGCGGAAGAAGATAGCGGCCAGGCCATGGTGGCTGTCGAGGGCGGGCCTGCGGGCTTGCAGGTGCTCTACGGTAAAGACTTGCTGGCGAAAGTGGAAGCCGAGCAGCGCGCCAAGGTAAAGGATCCGAAGGTCAAGACGCCGACCGGCTTTGCGCTGGGGGAAATGAAGGCGACGGAGTTGCGTTCCATGGTGTCGGCAGCGGACGCCCTGTCGCGCGAGATCGACGAGGCGGTGTTCAGCGGCGAAAAGCTCGACAGCTATAAAGGCAAGCCGGCACGGCTGCTGAGTTTTACCCTGTCGCTGGACAAGGTGTCTGAGAAAGACCGCAAGTATGTGAAGAAGTTCGAAGGCGGGATCGAGGTGTGGCTCGCCGCCGATGGCACGCCGCTGGCCAGCCATTTTCATTTTGACGTGAGCGGGCGCGCCTTTGTCGTCGTCAGCTTCACGCAAAAAACGGACGAGACACGCCAGTATGGCGTCAGTGGCGACCGTTTATTGTTGCTGCGTAAGGAAAGCCGGAACACCACCTCGGGCGCGGGCGAGAAGGTAGACAGCAAGATCGTCAAGACCTTGCAGCTACAGTCCTGACTGGTTGCCGAATCACTCAGTTACATGGCGTTGCTGCCGCCCAGGCCGCTTTTTTGCAGCACGCAGCGTCCCGCTTGGCAAGTGGCGCCCGGGTCCGTGACGATGGAGCAAGTCGACATCATGCCGTCTGCCTGCTGCTGCTTGCGGCTTGCCTCGGCTTGCGCCTGGGCCAGTGCCTTGAGTTTCTTGCCGTCATAGTCCTTGCTGGACCAGGCCAGGTAGCGCTCGGGGCCGCCGCAGGCCTTGGCGCCGATGGCGATGGTCTTGCATTGCTGGGTGGAATCGCAGGCGGCGGCGCCCACTTCCGCCTGGATTTGCGCCAGCAAGCCGGCATTGCCGGGGGCGGGCGGCGCATCGTGCGTGGGGGCGCTGCCGCAGGCGCTGGCGGTCAGCAGCAGGAAGCTGGCGCACGCGGCGCGCAGCAGGGCGGAGTAGTTTGGCGTTTGCATGCTCTCATCATGTGCCACGCTTGCGTAAATGGCAAGCGCGATTCGCGTGCCGGTAAATCCTGCCGCCAGCGGGCATCGTGGCTTATTTCAGCGTGCGCTGGAACAATTGATAGATGCGGCGGTATTCGTCATACCATGCTTCCGGCTGCACGAAGCCGTGGCGCTCCATCGGGTAGCTGGCCATTTCCCAGTTATCCTTTTTGAGTTCGATCAAGCGCTGCGACAGGCGCACGGAATCCTGGTAAAACACGTTGTCATCGATCATGCCGTGGGCGATCAGGAGGTTACCCGTCAGTTTGTCGGCGTATTCGATCGGCGACGAGATTTTGTAGGCTTGCGGATCGATGTCCGGCGTGTTCAGGATATTCGCCGTGTACTCGTGGTTGTAGGTGGTCCAGTCTGTCACGGGACGCAGGGCGGCGCCCGACTTGAATACGTCCGGCGCGCGCATCAGGGCCATCAGGCTCATGAAGCCGCCATAGCTGCCGCCATAGATGCCCACATTCTGGATATCGCCCTGGTGCTGCTGTCCCAGCCAATTGGCGCCGTCGATGAAATCTTCGAGTTCAGGGTGCCCCATCTGGCGATAGATGGCCGTGCGCCAGGCGCTGCCGTAGCCGAGCGAGGCGCGGTAATCGACGTCGAGCACGATATAGCCCTTTTCCACCAGCAGGTTGTGGAACATCTGTTCACGGAAATAAACAGGGTAGCGCTCGGTCACGTTTTGCAGGTAGCCGGCGCCGTGCGCGAACATCACGATGGGATAATGCTTGCCCGCTTCCAGCTGCGCAGGGCGGTACAGCTTGGCCCAGATGGGCGCCGCGCCATGCGTGGACGGCACTTGCACCAGTTCCGGCATGACCCAGCTGCGCGCCTTGAAGGCGTCGCTGCGCGTATCCGTGAGGATATGGGCCTTGCCGCCGGACACTGGAATGGTCGCCAGCTGCGCCGGCAGGTAGCTGGCGGAATAGCGTAGCAGCAGCTTGCCGCCATCGGGCGACAGGCCGAAGTTTTCCACGCCTTTCAAGTTCGTCACTTCGCGCGCGCCGCCCTCGCTGGCCGTGCTGGCGCACACTTCATACGTGCCTGGCGCTTGCCGGTTGCATAGGAAATAGGCGTGTTTACCGTCGCGGCTCCATTCGACGGCGCTCACTTCCCACTGGCCGCTGGTCAAGGCGCGTGCGGGCGCGTTGCCGGTTTTCGCGTACAGGTGGGCGTAGCCGCTTTCCTCGGACAAATACCACAGGGTGGCGTTGTCGGGCAGCCAGCCGAATTCGTCGGCGCGGCGGTTGACCCAGGCCGTGTCGCTGAGGCGGTGCACGGGCACCAGGGCGGCATTAGCCAGGTCGACACTGGCGAGCCAGCGGTCCTTGTTGTCGATGGCGCGCACGCGCACGACAACCTTGCTGCCGTCATCGGTCCAGGCGATGCCGTCGCGCTGGGCGTCGATGTGCACGGCACGGTTGCCTTTCAGCGGTGGCAGTTTTTGCTCGATGCGCAAAGTCGCCAGCGGATCGGTGGCGATGCCGGGCAGGCTGTCGAAACCGATGTCGCGTACCTGGCCCGTGCGCAGGTCGGCCAGTTTCAGGCTTTGCGCGATGGGCATGTTGCGGCCCACGCGCGTGCGCTCGTCGTCCACGTCCGGGTAGCCCGTTTCCGTGACGTAGCGGGCCAGTTTGCCCAGCTTGCCTTTTTCGGCGGCCTTGTCTTGCGTGACGAACAGCAGCCAGCGGCCATCCGGCGACAGGGCCTTGCCCGATATC
Organism: Janthinobacterium sp. UMAB-56; assembly: GCF_900095265.1. GTDB lineage: Bacteria > Pseudomonadota > Gammaproteobacteria > Burkholderiales > Burkholderiaceae_D > Janthinobacterium. Next base: position 204,169 of record NZ_LT607660.1, read on the forward strand.
GTGACTTTTTCGCCCAGGTAGATCGGTTCCGGCGCGCGGGTGCTGTCCAGGCGGCGTTCTTCGTGGCGGCGCTCGCGGCTCGCGTCGCGGTCTTCCTTCTGGCGCGCCAGGTTGACGATCAGGCGCAGTTGCAGTTCGCGCAGGGCGTCCGCTTCCGGCTTGGCGTCCGGGTCCTTGGCCGCGCGCAGCAGGGCGACGGGTGCGCTCAAGCGTTCGGCACGGTTCCAGCTGAACCAGTCGCTGCCGCTGCGGTATTGCACGGCGCCGCCATCGGCAGAATATTGCGGATCGCTGATGGCCGTGACGCCACGCGTGATCTGGATCAAGGCGCCACTTTTCAGGTCGCGTTCGAACAAGTCGCCGTTGCGCAGCAGGATGGCGCGCGTGCCGGCCCGGTTGACCACCATTTGCTGGCCATCGAGGTTGGCCAGTTGCGCGTCATCGACCTTCTTGCCGCTATTGAGCTTGGCGTTCGCGCCAGGCAATTGATAGGTGTCGCGCAGGGGCGAGCCGAGGCGTTTTTGCATGTAATACAGCTGGCCTTTCCAGCCCCACCATGCCGCTTCGACGGGCGTGCCGATCCAGTCGGGATCGGCCATGGCCTGGTCCAGCGTGATCGGCGTGGGCGCGGTGGTGGAAGGGGCCGCGTGGGCGGCGGGCAGGGCGGCGGCCAGCAGAGACAGCAGCAAGGGACGGGCCAACAGGGGAAGAAGCAGACGCATCAGGGATCGCTTTATGTGACAAGATGACAAGTGGGGATGGTGCAGGTACAGGCTATGAGGCCGGTATTCTAGCGGAGGAGTTTCGTACAGGAAATGTCGGAAAGCTAAGCCCGGGGCAGGGCCAGCCAAGCGATAAAGTCATCGAGCGGCATGGGCTGCGCATACAGATAGCCCTGCAAGCCGTCGCAATCGTGGGCGACGAGGAAGTCGGCCTGCTCCTGCGTTTCCACGCCTTCGGCCACGACGCGCAAGCCCAGGTGGCGCGCCATGGCCAGTATCGCTTGTACGATGGCCGTGTCGTGCGGCGTGTCGTCGATGAAGCGCTTGTCGATTTTGAGTTCGTACAGCGGCATCGAGGTCAGGTAGGCGAGGCTGGAATAGCCGGTGCCGAAATCGTCGATGGAGAAGCGGATGCCCAGGGCCGCCAGTGCACGCATGCGCGCCAGCGAGGCGTCGCGCTGGTCGATCAGCAAGCCTTCCGTCAATTCCAGGATCAGGGCGCCGGCCGGCGTGCCGTGTTCGGCCAGCGCCGCCTGCACGCGGGCGGCGAAATCGGGCTGGCGAAACTGGGCCGGACTGACGTTCACTGACAGCGCCACGGACTGGCCGGCCTGCGCCAGCAGGCTGGCGGCGCGGCACGCTTCGCGCAGGGCCCAGTCTCCGAGTCGGACGATCAGGCCCGATTCCTCGGCAATCGGGATGAAGATGCCCGGCGCGATCTGCATGCCGTCGGGCTGCGGCCAGCGCATCAGCAATTCGGCGCCCGTGACCCGGCCATGGCGGTCGACCTGGGGCTGCACGTGCATGCACAATTGCCCCTGGTCGAGGGCACGCGCCAACGTCCGTTCCAAAGTCAGGCGCCGCTCCACGCCCGCCTGCATGGCAGCTTCAAAGAAGGCGATGCCGTTGCGCCCTTCCGCCTTGGCGCGGTACATGGCGATGTCGGCTTCGCGCAGCAGGTCGTGCGCCTGCCGGCCCGCTTTCGGCAGCAGGGTCACGCCGATGCTGGCGCTGCAATGATAGGACTGCGCGCCGATCTCGAAGTCGCGCGCGATGGCGGCGCGGATTTTTTCGGCCACCTGGGCCGCCGCGCGGGCGGCGTTGTCGATGTCATCGGCCAGGTGCGCCAGCAGTACGACAAATTCATCGCCGCCGATGCGCGCCACCGTATCGGCCTTGCGCATCAGCTGTGCCAGCCGTTCACCTGCCAGGCGCAACAGCGCGTCGCCGGTGGCATGGCCGCGCGCGTCGTTGATGTGCTTGAAGTGGTCGAGGTCGATGAACATCAGCGCGCTGATGGTATGGTCGCGCGGCGCGGCGGCCAGCAAGTGGCCGATGCGGTCCATCAGCAGGCGCCGGTTGGGCAAGCCCGTCAGCACGTCGTAGAAGGCCAGGCGGTGGATATCCGCTTCCGATTTCTTGCGTTCGCCGATTTCGCGCTCGACGGCCACCCAGTGCGTCTGCCTGCCATCCGCATCCGTAAACGGCACCAGTTCCGCTTCGACCCAGTACGCCTTGCCGGCCTTGTTGTAGTTCAGTAACTCCGCCCTGGCCGGCTGGGCGCTTGCCATGGCGGCGGCGATGCGCGCCAGCTCATCCTTATCGGTGGCGGGACCTTGCTGGAACAGCAGGCTGCGACCCAGCACCTCGGCGCGCGCATAGCCGCTGCTGCGTTCGAAGGCGTCGTTGACGAAAATGATGCGCGTGGCCGGTACTGCGCCGGGGCCGGGCGGGGCATCGAGCACGTCGGCGATCATCACCATGTCGTTCAGGCGGGCCAGCGCCGTGGCCGTCAAGCGCAGCTCGGCGTTGAGCTGCGACAGGGCCTGGCTGCTGCGCTCCAGATGGCGCAGCAGAAAGGCGCAGGACAGGGTCAGCACGGCGGCGATAAACAGGAAGTTCAGGGCCACGATCAGCGCGCGCAGCACGGGAGAGTCGGGCGTGCCCGGCAGGTGCAGGGCGACGGTGGGATGCAGGCCGAGAAAAAAGATGGTCAGCGAGGTCAGGGCCAGTGTAGACAGGGCCGGTCGCATGCCCAGCAGCAGTGCCGCCAGCACGGGCATGAGCATCATGTAGATTTGGCTGACGGGGCCGATTTTCAGCAGCAAGCCCACGCCCAACAGGTAGGCGACGATGAGGAATTGCCATACGCGCCAGCGGTAGGGCATGGCGCGCAGATGCCAGATGACGCCGACCCAGCCGATGGCCAGCAAGTCGAGGGCGACGATGGACCAGAGCGCTTCGCTCGCGGCCAGCAGCGCGCTGGGAATGGCCGTGACGCAGCCAAGCAGCAGCACCACCTGCAACAGGCGGCTAAAGACCTGGCCGCGCCAGTGCGCGAGATCGTTCGACGCCGCCAAGCTGCCGTCCTTTCTCCAGAATGCCATGTAACCGTACTGAGCAGTAGGTTGATTAAATACTACGCGCTATCTTTCCACATGTCATCTTGATCATTGATCATGATTGCCGGCGTTCAGCGCCGGCGATTCATTCATTGATCCATTGGTAGGGCATGATCACTTTGCTGGCGACGGGCTTGCCGTCCAGCGTTTCGGGCTGGAAGACGCAGCTGGCCAGCGCATCGCGGGCCGCCTCGTCGAGGGCGGGATAGCCGCTGGAGCGGATGACCGCCGCTTTGCTGACCTTGCCATCGGCTTCCACCGTGAAGTGCAATGTCACCCTGCCCTGGGCGCCGTGCCGCTTCGCGTCCAGGGGCCAGGCTGGCTTGGCGCAGCCGGCAGGCATGCTGGCCGGCACGCGCACGGCCGGTGTCGAAACCGGCGGCGCAGTGGGCGTCTGGCAAGCTGCCAGGAATGTGGCGAGGCAGGCGGTGGCCAACAGGCTGCTGGCAAAGGACAGGGGCTGGCGATGGGGCAAGAGGCAACTCCAGGTGGTGGGAACAAAAAAAAGCCAGCCTTTCGGCTGGCGCTGCGGCGTGAAGCACACACGGGCGCTTCGAACCGGTGCTTATTTCTTGGGTGCGCTCAGGCATTCTTTCATGAAAGCCTTGCGCGCGTCGCCCTTCATGTCCTTGGCGTCGGCATTGCACGCTTTCATCTTGTTTTGCTGCGTCATGGCCGGCGCCGGCTTGGCGCTCAGGCATTCCTTCATGAAGGTCTTGCGCTCATCGCCTTTCTTGCCGGCGGCGTCCGCATTGCAGGTGGTCATTTTTGACTGTTGCGCCGTCTTGGCGACGGGCGCCGCTTCCGGTGCGGCGGCAAAGGCGGTGCTGGCAAACGCGGCGGCGATGCAAAGGGCGATTAATTGTTTCATGGCAAATCCTTGTAGACGCAGTTGATGGAAGGGGCATGCAATCGGCACGCAAGTGTCGATATGCAAAACGTAACCAACTATATGACATTTATCAACAAAATTTCAAATTGAGTGTGTCTTTTTGTTACTGCCCGGTGTCAAGCGCCCGCCCGCTGGCCAGGGCAGCTATTCTGCGGCGGCAGCAGCCCTGTTTTTTGCTATGCTAGCGTCTTTCCACCGGCCGATGCCGCTGCCTTGGCCGGCGCACCCTCAATACGGAGTAGTTATGGTCTCGTTGCAAGAGCAGTTTTTAAAGGCCGGCCTGGTCGACAAGAAGAAGGTCAAACTGGCCAACCAGGACAAGAGCAAGCAGAAGAAGGACGAGCGCAAGAGCGGCACGCAAAGTGTCGATGAGGTGCGCCTGGCCGCCCTGGAGACGCAGCGCAAGAACGCGGAGCGCGCGCGCGAACTGAACGCCCAGCGCGACGCGGCCGCCAACCAGAAAGCCATCGTGGCGCAGATCGCGCAAATGGTGCAAAAGAACCGCCAGAGCAAGGGCAACAACGGCGACGTGCCGTACAACTTTACGTTCAACAACAAGATCGAGCGCATCTACGTGACGGCCGCCGTGCAAGCCCACCTGGTGGCGGGCCGTCTGGTGATCGTCTGCCTGGGCGGCGCCGTGGAACTGGTGCCGCGCATCATCGCCGACAAGATCGCCGAACGCGACCCCGCCATCGTCGTGCGCGTGAAGCAGGCCAGCACGGAAGTGGACGAGGACGATCCGTATGCGGCGTTCCAGATTCCTGATGATTTGATGTGGTAAAGCGGATTGCTCGGCGCCAGGTGCGTCGGATGAGGGTAGCGAGCGGGCCGGAAATGGCCCGTTCAGGACGGCGCTTATAGCAGCGCCAGATCCGTTTTTTCCGTAAGAGTGTGGCGCCGCCCGAATGTGGCATACTCGATCGAGCGGGCCGTCAGGCCGCCCAGTTGCGGCCGGCTTCTGCTGCCTCCCGCGACACCCTACGTCCGACGTTAGCCAGAGCTATCAACATGCGTATGCGAAAAAAATCTGACCTTCCGACCAAGCTCTGTCAGCAATGCCAGCTGCCGTTTGCATGGCGTAAAAAATGGGAAAAGGTCTGGGCCGAGGTGAAGTACTGTTCAGATCGCTGTCGCCAGGATAGCAAGCGTCAGGCATGAATACCGACCCCGCTGCAAGGTCGGCACAAACGCATATTTACTGGTTCCGCAATGATTTGCGGCTCGAGGATAATCTGGCCTTGCGCGAAGCCTGCCAACGCGCCGGCCATCTGTTATTTGTGTATTGCCATCGCAGCGCATCGGTCGCGACGCCCTGGAATGTGCCGCGCACCAGCCCGCATCGCCAGCATTTTTTCCGGTCGGGCCTGGCGGACTTGGCGACGCAGCTGGCGTCGCACGGCAGTCAGTTGCTGGAGGTCGTGGGCGACCCCGCCCAGGTGTTGCTGGCGCTGGCGCATTCCATCGGCGTGACGACTATCCATTGCGAGGAGGTTGCCGCGCCAGAAGAGCAGGGCGACCTTGCCGCACTGCGTGCTGCTGGCCTGACAGTAGAAGCGCTGTGGCAATCGAGCTTGCTCGATCCGGCAGCGCTGCCGTTTCCGTGCGCTGCCTTGCCCGATGTATTCACTAACTTCCGCATACTTGTAGAGCGAGAGCAGTTGGCGCCGTCGGCCCCGCTCGCGCGGCCGACGACGATTCCGCCCTTGCCGCCGGCCTTCGCAGCCCTGGCTGAAACCTGGACAGTGGTACCGGACGTGCCCCAGGACGCGCATCTTGCCACCGCACGGTCGTCGTTCCCGTACGCGCTACCTGCTTTTTACGGTGGCCCGAGTGCCGCCGCTGAACATCTGCGCCAGTATTTTTCTGGCGCGCTGGCGCACACTTACAAGCTCTCACGCAATGGCTTGACCGGCGTGGACTACTCCACCAAGTTTTCGCCATGGCTCGCCTGCGGCGCGCTATCCGCGCGCATGGTATGCGCCGCGCTCAGGCAGTTTGAAGCAGCGCACGGCGCCAACGACAGCACTTACTGGATCTGGTTTGAATTGATGTGGCGTGACTATTTCCGCTTTCTGCACCTGCAGCACGGGGTCGCGTTGTACCGGGCGCAAGGCTTGAGCAGCCTGGGCCAGCCCAGTCACGATGCGCATCGATTCGAAGCATGGTGCCAAGCCCGCACCAGTGAACCGCTTGTCAATGCGGGCATGGCCGAGCTCAGTGCCACCGGTTATCTCTCCAACCGGCTGCGTCAAATTGTTGCCAGTTACCTGGTGCACGATCTGGGCTGCGATTGGCGCGCCGGCGCTGCCTGGTTTGAAGCGCAACTGATCGACTACGACGTCTACAGCAATCAGGGTAACTGGCTGTACGTTGCCGGCCGGGGGACCGACCCGCGCAATGGGCGACGGTTCAACCTGCAAAAGCAAATGCGCGACCATGATCCAGAAGGGGCATATCGGCGCCTCTGGGCGACGCAAGGCACGGCGCAGGTCGAGCTGAAGTGAGGGATGTCAACGGGGTGCAGCGCTTGCGCCGGAAATGAACCGGAGCCAAGGATTGCGCCCCTCAGAAATGACAACGCCCACTAGCATGAGTGGGCGTTGCGTGAACGAATTCTTGGTGGCCCGGGGCGGAATCGAACCACCGACACAAGGATTTTCAATCCTCTGCTCTACCGACTGAGCTACCAGGCCAAGGTGGCGAATTATAGCAGACCAAAACGGGAATGCAAGAGCCGGCTGCGACTTTTCCCGGATTTCCTGCATGCTCATTGATTTATTTGCCTTTGAATCAAATATGATTTGATATAAACGGTATTTTTATCAACAAAGCAAGGGTGCATGGTGTGGCCATCGCGGCCAGCACGGCGTGACGCCAACGCTGGCCGCGATGGGCGCGCAGATGGCTCGCTCGCGTACCTGCGGGCACGCCGGAAGACCATGCGCGGGGGGGGCGTGCGGCATATCGGCTTGCAACTGCGGCAGAGCCGCCTCCCGCTGGCCGAGATCTTGCAGGAGCTCGCAGACCACGTGTTGCCTGTATTTCATTGCGCCGCTTGATCTGGGGCACGCGTCCTGTACTTCCGGACTATCTGAAACAGCTGGGGCAAACGCTATAATGGCCGCATGAACAGTCCTACTTCCCCCACCACGCGGCGCTGCATGCATAGCCACAGCGACGTTTGCATCGTCGGCAATGGCGCCATCGCGAAAACCACGGCGCTGGCGTTTGCCCAGGCAGGACAAAGCGTCACCCTGTTATCCCCGGTGAGCCCGTCCGCGCCCACTGCCGCCGTCAAGCCGGTCGAAGCCAGTTGGGATGTGCGCGTGTATGCGCTCAATCACACGGCGCACCAGTTGCTGTCGTCGCTGAAGGTGTGGGGCGCCCTGGAAGCCGACAGGGTGGCGCCGGTCGACGCCATGCTGGTCAACGGCGACGGCGCGCAGGCGGGCGGACTCGGTTTCGACGCCTACGGCGCGCATGTGGGCAGCCTGGCGTGGATCGTCGAAGACCGCAACCTGGGCCAGGCCCTGGACGCCGCCCTGAAATTCGCGCCGAACGTCAGCGTGCTGCAGGGCCGCGCCAGCCGCCTGGAATGGACCAACGACTCGGCCATCGTGCACCTCGATGGCGGCGACACCATCACCTGCGCGCTGGTAGTGGGCGCGGACGGCGCCCAATCGTGGGTGCGCGGCCAGTGCGACATCGGCCTCGATTACCGCTCCTACGGCCAGCGTGGCGTGGTCAGCAACTTTGCCTGCGAAAAGCCGCACCATGGCGCGGCCCACCAGTGGTTTACGGGCAGCGAAGGCATCGTCGCGCTGCTGCCGCTGCAGGGTGAGCGCGTCTCGCTGGTCTGGTCGGCGCCCGATGCGCTGGCTGATACATTAATGTCCGAATCGGCCGACGCGCTGGCCGAGCGCCTGGCTGCGTATAGTCACGACAAACTGGGCAAGCTGACGCCGTTGCAGCCGGAGCTGGTGCGCGCATTTCCGCTGACCCTGATGCGCCCGCACGCCATGGTGGCGCCGCGCGTGGCCCTGGTGGGCGACGCCGCCCACGTGGTGCACCCGATGGCCGGCCACGGCATGAACCTGGGCTTTGCCGACGTGGCGCAGCTGGTCAAGACGATCGCCGAGCGCGAAGCGCACCGCGGCATCGGCGACGAACGCGTGCTGGCCCGCTATGCCCGCGCGCGCAAGGAAGATGTGCTGCTGATGCAACTGGCCACCGATGGCCTGGCGCGTTTGTTCGGCGCCGATCTGGAGCCGTTGCGCGTGGTTCGCAATTTGGGATTAAACTTGCTGGATAAATTACCGGCCCTGAAGCGAAAAATGATTTCTCACGCGTTGGGACATCATTAAGCCTTAAGATATCGCTGGATAATGGAAGTAGTGAAAATTCAAGGTCGCCGCAGCTGGTCTGCGGCGCTCGTTTTGTTAAGAAGATAGTTGCGCCGGGTCAGAGGCCAGTTCCGCCAGGCGTTTCAAGTGGAGAAGTAATAGTGATAAAAATGAGCAGAATCGCATTGGTGCTGGCCTCGGGCCTGATGATGTCGTGCGCCGGCGCGGAAACGCCGACGGAAGCGAGCATTAAAAAGCTGATCGAACCGCGCCTGGGCGAAGGCGCCAAGGTCGATTCGGTCAAGGAAACGCCGTACGGCGGTCTGTATGAAGTGCGTACGGGCGGCGACATCCTGTACACGGACAAGGCCGCGCAATACCTGTTCGTGGGCCACGTCTTCGACGCCAAGACCTCGCAAGACCTGACCAAGGTGCGCCTGGACGAAGTCAACCGCATCAAATTCTCCGACCTGCCGCTCGATTCGGCGATGAAATCCGTCAAGGGCAATGGCAAGCGCGTGATCGCCGTATTCGAAGATCCGAACTGCGGCTATTGCAAGCGCTTCCGCCAGAACGCGCTGAAGGAAATCGACAACGTCACCGTCTACACCTTCATGTACAACATTCTGTCGCCGGACTCCATCGTCAAGTCGCGCAATGTCTGGTGCGCACCTGACCGCAACAAGGCCTGGGATGACTGGATGTTGAACGGCAAGGCGCCGGCCACGGTGGCCGCCACTTGCGCCAACCCGCATGAAAAAATCCTGGCCCTGGGCCAGCAATTGCGCGTTTCGGGCACGCCTGCCATCTTCTTTGCCGACGGCAGCCGCATTCCGGGCGCAGTCGATGCGAAAACGCTGGAACAGAAATTCTCGACCATTAAGTAATCCGGGCTGTCGCCAGGAAGGCTGGACGGCGCGCCCTCGCAAGGCGCGCTTTTTTTTGCACTTTTTTCCGCTGTCGTATCATCAGGTGTTGTTTGTCGACGCCATAACAATCCAAAAAAGGGGAAGCAGCAGATGATTACCTTGAATATCAACGGACACGACACGCAGGTCGACGCCGATCCTTCCACGCCCATCTTGTGGGCGTTGCGCGATAACCTGAACATGACGGGCACCAAATTCGGTTGCGGCGCGGCCCTGTGCGGCGCCTGCACGGTGCATCTCGACGGCCAGCCTATCCGCTCGTGCATAACGCCGATTTCCTCGGTCGGCGCACAAAAGATCACCACCATCGAAGCGATGGAAAACGACCAGGTGGGCAAGGCCGTGCAGGCGGCATGGGTGCGCCACGACGTGCCGCAATGCGGCTACTGTCAAAGTGGCCAGGTGATGAGCGCCACGGCGCTGCTGCGCAGCAACAAGGCGCCCAGCGATGCCGACATCGACGGCGCCATGAGCGGCAATATCTGCCGCTGCGGCACCTATCAACGTATCCGCGCAGCCATCAAGGACGCGGCCAAGACCCTGGCCTGAGGAGAGCGACATGCGTATCGAATGGTTGAATCAGGAAGCATTGCAGCATGGCGGGGTGACCCTGGGCGCGGCGCTGGCATCGGCGCCGGTGGCTGTGGTTGGCGTGGCCGATGGCGTCTCGCGGCGCGGTTTCATGAAGGCCGGCGCGGTGGCCGGCGGCGGCTTGATGTTGGGCTTTTTCCTGCCCGGCGCGGGCAAGCTGGCCATGGCGGCCGATAGCGCTCCCGCCAAGCCCGTGTATGCACCGAACGCCTTTCTGCACATCGCTCCCGACAACACGGTGACGGTGCAGGTGAACCGGCTGGAATTTGGCCAGGGCGTGCAAACGAGCTTGCCCATGCTGATCGCCGAGGAACTCGACGCCGACTGGAGCCTGGTGCATGGCGCGCTGGCGCCGGCCGGCGAGCAGTACAAGGATGCAGCCTACGGCATGCAGATGACGGGCGGCTCGGGCAGCATCGCGCACTCGTTTACGCAGTACCGCGAAATCGGCGCCAAGGCGCGCGCCATGCTGGTGGCCGCCGCCGCCGCGCAATGGAAAGTCAATCCCGACCAGGTGCGCGCCGCCAAGGGTGTGCTGTATGGCCCCGGTGGGCAAAAGGCGACGTATGGCGAACTTGCCGATGCGGCCATGCGCCAAGCCGTGCCCGCCAGCGTCAAGCTGAAAGACCCGCGCGATTTTTCCATCATCGGCAAACCCGTGAAACGGCTCGACGCGGCCGCCAAGTCCACGGGAAAACAGCAGTTCGGCATCGACTTCAAGCCGCCTGGCGCGAAAGTGGCCATGGTGGCGCGCCCGCCCGTGTTCGGCGCCAGGGTGGCGAAATTCGATGCCAGCAAGGCCAAGGCCATCAAGGGTGTGCTGGAGGTGCTGGAAGTGAAGACGGACCGTGGCGGCAGCGGCGTGGCCGTCATCGCCGACGGCTACTGGCCGGCCAAGCAGGGGCGCGACGCGCTGGTGATCGAGTGGGATACGAGCGCCGTGGAAAAGGTCAGCAGCGAGCAGCAACTGGCCGCCTTCAAGGCACTGGCGAAAACGCCGGGCACCGTCGCCAAACTGGCCGACATGGGCAAGCTGGCCTCGGCGCCGAAAAAGATCGAAGCCGTGTATGAATTCCCTTACCTGGCGCACGCGCCGATGGAGCCGCTCAATTGCGTCGTCGACTTGCAGGCCGACAAATGCACGATGTGGGTGGGCTCGCAATTCCAGACGGGCGACCAGGCGGCCATCGCCGCCACGTCAGGCCTGAAACCGGAGCAAGTGACCCTGCACACGATGATGGCGGGCGGCGGCTTCGGCCGGCGCGCCGTGCCGTCCTCCGACTACGTGGTCGAAGCCGTCAACGTGGCCAAGGCTTATCGGGCGGCGGGCAAGAGCGGCCCGTTAAAGCTGATGTGGAGCCGCGAGGATGACATCAAGGGCGGCTACTACCGGCCGTCGCATGTGCACCGCGCGCAGATCGGTCTCGACGCCAAAGGGAAAATCCTCGCCTGGGACCATACCATCGTGGGCCAGTCCATCATGGCCGGCACGCCGTTCGAGGCCTTCATGGTGAAAAATGGCGTCGACGGCACCATGGTCGAAGGCATGGGCGAGCCGTACACCCTGCCGATGAAGCTGTCGGTGCACACGGCCAAGGCAAACGTGCCCGTGCTGTGGTGGCGCTCGGTAGGTTCGACGCATACGGCCTTCGTCATGGAAACCCTGATCGACGAAGCGGCGCACGTGGCGAAGATGGACCCCGTCGCCTACCGCAAGCAGCTGATCGATGCCAAGCATACGCGCCACATCGCCGCGCTGGACCTGGCCGTGGCCAAGTCCGGTTATGGCAGGAAGAAGCTGCCGAAAGGGCAAGCCTGGGGCGTGGCCATGCATGAATCGTTCAATTCCGTGGTCGCCTACGTGGTGACGGCCTCCGTGGTGGAAGGCGCGCCCAAGCTGCACCAGGTGTGGGCGGGCGTGCATTGCAACCTGGCTGTCAATCCCTTGACGATCGAGGCGCAAGTGCAGGGCGCTGCGCTGATGGCGCTGGGCATGACGATTCCCGGCGCGGCCATTACGCTCAAGGATGGCCTGGTGGAACAGCAGAACTTCGGCGACTACCCGGTGCCGCGCATGCCCGACATGCCCGTGATCGAGGTGCATCTGGTGCCGTCGGGCGACGCGCCGACGGGCATGGGCGAGCCAGGCGTGCCGCCGCTGGCGCCCGCCTTCGCCAACGCGCTGTTTGCCCTGACGGGCAAGCGCCTGCGCAAGCTGCCATTCGACCTGGCGGCCGCATGACGGTAGCAGTTTTTTGAGTACGGTCGGCATCTTGCTGGCAGCCGGAAGGGGACGCAGGTTCGACCCTTCCGGCGGTCAGAACAAATTATTGCAGCCTTTGACGGAAGGCCCGCATGCGGGCTTGCCCGTGGTGGTGGCGGCTGCAAAGTCCATGCTGGCGGCCTTGCCGCGCGTGCTGGCCGTGGTGCGTGCCGACGACACGCAGGTCGCGCGCGTGCTCGGCGCGCTGGGCTGCGAGGTGCGCGTCTGCCATGATGCCGACACGGGCATGGCCGCCTCGCTCACCTGCGCCATCGATTACGTGCGCGGCGCGCCGGGCTGGTTGATCGCCCTGGGCGACATGCCTTGGGTGGAAGCCGCTACAATCGCCGCCTTGTCACACGCCATAGACGATGGTGCGCGCATCGCCGTGCCCGTGTTACAGGGACGGCGCGGCAATCCTGTCGCCTTCAGCGCCTTCCACTTGCCGCTGCTGCTGGCGCTCGATGGCGACCAGGGCGCGCGCAGCATCGTCAACAGCCATGCCGTGTGTGAAGTGACAGTGGACGACAGCGGCATCTTGCGCGATATTGATACACCTGACGATTTGTAAGGCGGGGCAGTGGCGCTCCCGGGAAGACAAGCCAGACACGAGGAAAACATGAAGAAAGCACCGATTCAAAAAATCACCGCCAAGGCAGGCGCCAAGGCAAGCGGCAAAGCCACAAGCAAAGCCGCGGCGAAAAGCGCAGTGAAAACCGCAGTGAAAGCCCCACTGGCCGCCGGCATCATTTACAGCATTGCCGCCCTTGACCTGGCGGGCCACATGTTCAAGGTGACGTTGACAGTCAAGTCGCCGGCCGCCATCGGCCAGGTATTGTCCCTGCCGGCCTGGATCCCGGGCAGCTACATGATCCGCGAATTTTCGCGCAACATCGTCAGCATCCGCGCCGAGTCCGAGGGCAAGGCCGTGGCGCTGACCAAGTTGGACAAGCATTCGTGGCAGGCCGCGCCCTGCCAGGGCGCCTTGACGGTCGAATACGATGTATATGCCTGGGATTTGTCCGTGCGCGCCGCGCACCTGGACCAGAATCACGGCTTCTTCAACGGCACCAGCGTGTTCCTGCGCGTGCTGGGCCAGGAATCCGATGCGCACGAAGTGCACATCGTGCAGCCCAAGGATGCGGCTTGCAAGACCTGGCGAGTCGCTACGACCCTGCCGGAACTGAAAGCGAAACGCTATGGCTTCGGCAGCTACCAGGCGGCCAACTACGATGAGCTGATCGACCACCCTGTGGAGATGGGCGACTTCGCGCTGGCCACCTTCAGCGCGCATGGCGTGCCGCACGATATCGTCGTCACGGGCAAGGTGCCAAACCTGGACCTGGACCGTCTGTGCCGCGACTTGAAAGCCATCTGCGAAACGCAGATCGCCTTCTTCGAACCGAAGAGCAAAAAAGCGCCGATGGACCGCTATGTCTTCATGACCATGGCCGTCGGTGACGGCTACGGTGGCCTGGAGCACCGCGCTTCGACGGCGCTGATCTGCGCGCGCGCCGACTTGCCGACGACGGCATCAACCAGTACCGAGATCGGCGATGGCTACCTGAAATTCCTTGGCCTGTGCAGCCACGAGTACTTCCATACATGGAACGTCAAGCGCATCAAGCCGGCCGCCTTCGCGCCCTACAATCTGCAGGCGGAAAGTTACTCGCCGCTGCTGTGGCTATTCGAGGGCTTCACCAGCTATTACGATGACCTGATGCTGGTGCGCGCGGGCCTGATCGACGAGGCAGCCTACTTCAAATTGCTCGGGAAAACCGTCAACAGCGTGCTGCGCGGCAGCGGCCGCACCAAGCAAAGCGTGGCCGATTCCAGTTTCGACGCCTGGGGCAAGTACTATCGCCAGGATGAAAACGCGCCGAATGCCATCGTCAGCTACTACACCAAGGGTTCGCTGATCGCGCTGGCCTTCGACCTGACGATCCGCAGCAAGACGAATGGTGAGCAATCGCTGGACGACGTCATGCAGGCCCTATGGCAGCGCTATGGCCGCGATTTCTACAAGGGCAAAGCGCGCGGCGTGACGCCGGCCGAAGTCGAAGCCCTGTTCGATGAGGTCTCCGGCACGCGCATGAAGCCCTTCTTCGAGCGCTACATCCGCGGCACGGATGATGTGCCGCTGGCGCGCCTGCTGGCACCCTTCGGCGTGAAATACAGCGACGCGCGCAAGGCGGAAAAAGCCAGCCTGGACGTCAACCTGGGCCGCGACGGCAACGACGCCAGGCTGGCGCAGGTGCACCAGGGCGGCGCTGCCCACGTGGCCGGCCTGTCGGCCGGCGACGTGCTGGTGGCGGTCGATGGCTTGCGCGTCACGGGCACCAACCTGGACACCTTGCTGGGCCGTTACGCGGTCGGCGCCAAGGTGGCGATCCACGCCTTCCGCCGCGATGAGCTGATGACATTGACGGCTGTACTGCAGGGCGACCGCGTGCCGGGTGTCAGCCTGGCGTTGTTGCCGGCGCCAAAGAAAGTCACGGGGCCTAAGCGTCCTAGCGCGGCATGACGCTGACGCGCATGCGTTAAGACAGAAAACCGGCCTTGACTGGCCGGTTTTCTATTGCAGGCAGCATTTTCCCGAATTCAACGCCTACGCCGACATTGGCGGCTTGCCAGCATATTTACTGCAAATGAACTAATTTTTCTTTAACTAAACTAAAATTGCCGCACTGTCTCTTTTAGATTGCTCCCAACGTGCAAACCCTCGATCCTCGAACGATTATGCTGATGACGACCCTGATGTGCGGGGCGATGAGTATCGTCATGTTCTCGGTATATCGCAGTTTCCGACGCGAGGTGCATGGCCTGGGGCATTGGGCAGCCGGTTTGATGTTGCTGGTGTGCGCGTCCATGCTGTTCGCTGTCCGCGAGGCGTGGCCATCGGCGGCGTTTTTGATCGCGGCCAATGCGGCGCTGGTGGCCGGCATCGGCTTGTCGATGCTGGGCACGGAGAAATTCTATGGTCTGGCGCCCAGTCGCCGCGCTTATCTGCTGATACTTGCCCTGAACATCTGCGGCAATAGCTGGCTGCTGCTGGCGCATCCCGATTTCTCGGCGCGTGTGGCACTCTTCTCCCTGCTGGTCTTCCTGTTTTATGCGCGCCAGGCGCAACTGGTATGGCGTTACGGCGAGCGCCACTTTTCGAATTTTTTCTTTGGCGCGCTGATGTTGCTGCAAGCTGTCGTGGTGCTGGCGCGCGGCGTGTCGGCTGTGCTGCATGGCGGCGCCAGTGTGAACCTGGCGGTGGCAGGTACGCCGGCCGGCATTTATCTGGTGGTTGCCAATTTCATGGCGCTGCAGCTGACGGTCGGCTTCATGACAATGGCGACGCGACGCCTGCAGCAGATACTAGAGCGCCGCTCAACCCACGATCCGCTGACGCAGGTGCTGAACCGGCGCGGTTTTGGCGACGCCTATGCGCGCGAGACAGACAATCCGCGGCGGCACCGCCTGCCGCTGACCCTGCTCAGCATCGACCTCGATTACTTCAAATTGATCAATGATCGCCACGGTCATGCGGTGGGTGACCAGGTGCTGGCGCATGTGGCCAGCGTTATCAAAGGCGCCTTGCGCGAATCGGATTGCGTGGCGCGTTTCGGTGGCGAGGAGTTCGTCGTGCTGATGCCGGACATGCCGGTGCAGAGCGCGTTGGGCGTGGCAGAGCGCATCCGCGCCTTGCTGCATGAACCTAATCATGCGGGGCTGCCATCGTGTACGGTCAGCATAGGCGTCGCTTGTCAGGCATCGGTGGTGGAAGGGCTGGAAGCATTGCTGTCGCGCGCCGATGCGGCCCTGTACCTGGCCAAGGAGCGGGGACGCGACCGCATCGAACTCGATGCTGGCGCGCTTACTGCGGACCGGACAAAGTGCGCAGCTGGAATCGGTACTGCTCGTTGAACAAAAAGGTTTCGGAAAAATCGAAGGTGCGGGCGTGGCGGTGCATCAGGTGTGCCGCCGGCGGAAATTTGCTTTGCACGCGCCGTACGGCGGCCAGCGCCGCTGCCGATGCTTCGCTGTCGCGAGAGCGGCGTACGCGCACGCTTTGCAGCTCGCCGTCGGCGCCTACGCTCAGGTCGAGCACGACGATGGCCGGCAGCATGGGCGGCAGGCGCCCGCTGTATGTGTATGCGCCGTTGGCCGCCATGATCTGCTGCGCCACCAGCGACTTGTAGATGTCGATGTTGGCGGCCAGCTGTATCGCGGCCGGCGTGCCAGGGGGCGTGCGCGCTACTGGCGGGGCCGCAGTCTGGCAGGCCGACAGCAGGACAGTGGCGGCAAGGAGGCTGATCGCGTGTCTCATGGCTGCCAGCCTACCATGGCTTAACTGAACAGGCGTGCCAGTTCCACGCCGGGGTCTGGCGCACGCATGAACGCTTCGCCCACCAGGAAGCTGTGTATGTGTGCGTCGCGCATGCGTTTCACGTCGGCCGTGCTGTGGATGCCCGATTCGGTGATGATCAATTTGTCTTGCGGGATGCGCGGCAAGAGATTGATGGTCGTGTCGAGCGAGGTCTCGAAGGTGCGCAGGTTGCGGTTGTTGATGCCGATCAGCGCGCTCTTGAGCTTGAGTGCCGCGTCGAGTTCCTCGCCGTCGTGGCTTTCGATCAGCACGCCCATGCCCAGTTCGTGGGCGCACGCTTCCATCTCGGCCATCAGGCCATGGTCGAGCGCCGCGACGATCAGGAGGATGCAGTCGGCACCCATGGCGCGCGCTTCATAGATCTGGTACATGTCGACCATGAAATCCTTGCGCAGCACGGGGATGGTGCAGGCGGCGCGCGCCTGCTGCAGATATGCCACGCAGCCCTGGAAGAACTGCTCGTCCGTCAGCACGGACAGGCAGGCCGCGCCATGCGCCGCATAGCTGGCGGCGATATCAAACGGATGGAAGTCGGCGCGTATCACGCCTTTCGACGGCGACGCTTTTTTCACTTCGGCGATGATGCCGGGCTTGCCGGCGGTGATGTGCTGGCGCAGGCTTGCTTCAAAGCCGCGCAGGCCGGCGCGCAGGGCGTTGTCGCTTTCCACGTCGCTGCGCAGGCTGGCCAGGCTGCGGTGCGCTTTGGCTTTCGCCACTTCATCGGCCTTCACGGCCAGGATTTTATCGAGTATGTCGGACATGATGGTCGCTATTCTATAAAGGAGGGCGGCAGCTTACGCTTGCGCCGGGGTGCCCAGTTGCTGCGTCACCTGCACGAATTGGTCGAGTTTGGCCAGGGCGGCGCCGGAATTGACGGCGCTGCGCGCACGCGCCAGGCCGTCTTCGATCGAGCTGGCCACGCCTGCCGCGTACAGCGCCGTGCCCGCATTCAGGGCGACGATGTCAGCCGCCGCACCGGGCTCGCCGCGTAGCGCTTCCATCATCTTGGCCTTTGATTCGATGGAATCGGCCACCTTCAGGTTGCGGCTGGCGATCATCGACATGCCGAAATCTTCGGGATGGATTTCATATTCGCGGATCTCGCCGTTGACCAGTTCGCCGACCATGGTGGCCGCACCCAGCGACACTTCATCCATATTGTCGCGGCCATACACGACGATGGCGTGCTGTGCGCCCAGGCGCTGCAGCACGCGCACCTGGATGCCGACCAGGTCGGCGTGGAACACGCCCATCAAAATGTTAGGTGCGCCGGCCGGGTTCGTCAGGGGGCCGAGGATATTGAAAATCGTGCGCACACCGAGTTCGCGGCGCACGGGCGCCGCATGCTTCATGGCCGCATGGTGGTTGGGCGCATACATGAAGCCGATGCCCGTCTGCGCGATCGACTGGGCGATCTGCTCGGGTTGCAGGTTGATGTTGACGCCCAGGGAGTCCAGTACGTCGGCGCTGCCGGACGAGGACGAGACGCTGCGTCCGCCATGCTTGGCCACGCGCGCGCCGGCTGCTGCCGCCACGAACATCGAGGCGGTGGAAATATTGAAAGTGTGCGCGCCGTCGCCGCCCGTGCCGACGATGTCGAGCAGGTTGGTGGTGTCGGCCATGGGCACCTTGGTGGAAAACTCGCGCATGACTTGCGCGGCGGCGGCGATCTCACCGATGGTTTCCTTTTTCACGCGCAAACCCATGGTCAGGGCCGCGATCATGGTGGGCGACATTTCGCCGGACATGATCTGGCGGAACAGGTACAGCATTTCGTCGTGAAAGATCTCGCGGTGTTCGATGCAGCGCAGCAGGGCTTCTTGTGGGGTGATCGGCATGATGCTTCCTTCTTCAATGATGGCGCAGGAGGACACTGATGGCACGCCGGGGCGTGCGCATGAAATCAGCGCTCGAGAAAATTCTTCAGCAGGGCGTGGCCGTGTTCCGAGAGGATCGATTCGGGGTGGAACTGCACGCCCTCGATATCGTATTCCCGGTGGCGCACGCCCATGATTTCGCCGTCGTCCGTCCACGCTGTCACTTCCAGGCAGGAAGGCAGCGAAGCGCGTTCGATCGCCAAAGAGTGGTAGCGGATCACTGTGAAAGGGCTGGGCAAGCCTTTGAAAACGCCCACGCCCGTATGGGCGATGAGGGAAGTCTTGCCATGCATGACTTGCTTGGCGCGGATGACTTTGCCGCCAAATGCTACACCGATGGCCTGGTGGCCCAGGCACACGCCAAGAATCGGCTTCTTGCCGGCGAAGTGCTTGAGCACTTCCACCGAGATACCTGCCTGCTCTGGTGCTTTCGGACCGGGCGAGATGCAGATGCGGTCCGGGTTCAGCGCCTCGATCTGTTCGATCGTGATTTCATCATTGCGGTAGACCCGCACGTCTTCGCCCAGTTCGCCGAAATACTGCACGATGTTGTAGGTGAAGGAATCGTAGTTGTCGATCATCAGCAGCATCTTAAAACTCCCCATCCAGGCCATCTTGCACTTGTTCGGCGGCGCGCAGTACGGCGCGCGCCTTGTTTTCGGTTTCCTGCCATTCCATTTCGGGGATCGAGTCGGCCACGATGCCGGCTGCAGCCTGCACGTAGAGCATGCCGTCCTTGATCACGCCAGTGCGGATCGCAATCGCCACATCCATCTCGCCGCCAAACGACAGATAGCCGCAGGCGCCGCCATAGATGCCGCGCTTGGTGATTTCCAGTTCGTCGATCACTTCCATGGCGCGCACTTTCGGCGCGCCCGTCAGGGTGCCGGCGGGGAAGGTCGCGCGCAGCACGTCCAGGTTCGACAGGCCGTCTTTCAAGTTGCCTTCCACGTTCGAGACGATGTGCTGCACGTGCGAATATTTTTCGATGACCATGCGGTCGGTGACGTGCACGCTGCCCGTCTGCGCGATGCGGCCGATGTCGTTGCGCGCCAGGTCGATCAGCATCACGTGTTCGGCGATTTCTTTCGGATCGGCCAGCAATTCGGCGGACAGTTCGGCGTCGCGTTCTGGCGTGGCGCCGCGCGGACGGGTGCCGGCGATGGGACGCAGGGTGACTTTCTTGCCGCCGTCGGCCGTCGTCTCGTTGCGTACCAAAATCTCGGGCGAGGCGCCGATGATCTGCATGTCGCCGAAATTATAGAAGTACATATACGGCGACGGGTTCAGCGAACGCAGGGCGCGATACAGGGTCAGCGGCGAATCGACGTAAGGCTTGCGGATGCGCTGGCCGATCTGCACCTGCATCAGATCGCCGGCCATCACATATTCATGCGCCTTGGCGACCGCCTTCAGATAGTCTTCCTTGGAAAAGTCGCGGATCGTTTCCGTGCGTACGGAGGCGCTGGTAACGGGCGCATCGACGCCGCGGCGCAGCATCATGCGCAAGTCCTTCAGGCGCTGGCGCGCCTTGCTGAACGATTCGGCTTGCGTCGTATCGGCGTAGACGATCAGGTAAAGCTTGCCGGACAGGTTGTCGATGACGGCCAGTTCTTCCGTCACCATCAGCTGGATGTCGGGCAGGTTCAGATCATCTTTCGGCGCGCCGCCGGCGAGTTTTTTCTCGATGTGGCGCACCGTGTCGTAGCCGAAGTAGCCGGCCAGGCCTCCGCAGAAGCGCGGCATGCCGGGGCGCAGCGCTACCTTGAAGCGCGACTGGTACTGCTCGATGAAGTCGAGCGGATTACCTTCGTGCTCTTCGATCACGACACCGTTCTTGACGATCTCGGTACGCTTGCCATGGCTGCGCAAGACGGTGTTGGCGGGCAAGCCGATGAAGGAATAGCGGCCGAAGCGTTCGCCGCCGACGACGGATTCGAGCAGGAAGGTATTCTTGCCGCCTTGCTGGGTCTGCGCCAGTTTCAGGTACAGGGTGAGCGGGGTTTCGAGATCGGCGAAAGCTTCCGCGATCAGGGGGATGCGGTTGTAGCCTTGCTGTGCCAGCGATTTGAATTCGAGTTCGGTCATGTGTCTCTCCATGCCGCCAGGGTACGCGTGTGCGTCGTGCTTACAAAGCACAAACCCTGCGGTGGGTTATCAAAAAACCTGCCGGTGCGCGTGCGCAACCGACAGCAATCTTACACGGCTCGGCCCTTAGGCCTGCCAGGATTGCCAGCGTCGCCAAAGCCAGGCCTCAATCGAGCCGGTTTGGGTGACATTGTGTTTTTTGATGAGAAACGTGTTCACGATATGGTGTTGGGGTTGGTCAGTATGCTGGTCTGTTGTGCATGCTAATAAAATCGGCCGCTTCGAGCAGCGTATTTACTATACCATCGGAATCGGTGTCGTGTATAGAGTGTCCGTGGTTGTAGCCATACGGCACCGTCAACACGGGGCAAGCCGCTGCCCGTGCCGCTTGCGCGTCATTCGAAGAGTCGCCGATGGCCACCACTTTGGCGGGCGCCAGGTCGAAGTCCGCACACACTTGCAGCAGCGGCATGGGGTGCGGTTTTTTCTTCGGCAGCGAATCGCCGCCGTAGACGATCTCGAAATACTGCGCCAGGTTTTTCTGCTGCAGCAGGGGCAGGGCGAAGGCGATCGGCTTGTTGGTGACGCAAGCCAGGCGCAAGCCCGCCGCCTTCATCGCCGCCAGTCCTGCTTCGACGTCCGGGTAGAGGGTGCTGAACTGGCCATTGATGGCCAGGTAGTGGCGCTGGTAGGCCTCCATCGCCGCGTCAAAACGCTGTTCCACGCCGGCCGTATCAAAGTCGAGCGCCAGCACGGAGCGGATCAGGTTTTCCGAACCTTTGCCCACCATCAGCTTGATGGCCTCGGCGCTGATGGGTGCCAGGTCCAGTTCGGCGCGCATGCCATTGATGGCGACATGAAAATCGGGCACGGTGTCGAGCATCGTGCCATCGAGATCGATGATGGCGGCGCGCACGCCGGCCAGTACGTGGTCTTTCAGCGTGCCCGCTTGCATCAGGCGCCCGTCACTTTGGCCAATTCGGCGCGCATGGCGTCGATGACGGCCTTGTAGTCAGGCTTGCCGAAGATGGCCGAGCCGGCGACAAAGGTGTCGGCGCCGGCGGCGGCGGCGGCGGCGATGTTGTCGATCTTGATGCCGCCATCGACTTCCAGCATGATGTCACGGCCCGATTCGTCGATCATGCGGCGCGCTTCGGCGATTTTCTTCAGCGCTTGCGGAATAAAGGACTGGCCGCCGAAACCCGGGTTGACGGACATGATCAGGATGATGTCGATCTTGTCCATTACATGTTCCAGGTAGTGCAGCGGCGTGCCCGGGTTGAACACCAGGCCCGATTTGCAGCCATTGTCGCGGATCAGCTGCAAGGAGCGGTCCACGTGATCCGACGCTTCCGGGTGGAAGGTGATGATGTTCGCGCCAGCCTTGGCGAAATCCGGGATAATGCGATCGACAGGCTTGACCATCAGATGCACGTCGATGGGCACTTGCACGTGTGGGCGTATCGCTTCGCACACCAGTGGGCCGATGGTCAGGTTCGGCACATAATGGTTATCCATCACGTCGAAGTGGATGATGTCGGCACCGGCGGTAACGACGTTGCGCACTTCCTCGCCCAGACGGGCAAAGTCGGCGGACAGGATGCTGGGAGCGATACGGAATGTTGTCATGGTGGCTAAGAGCTAAGAGTAGAAAATGCGAAGATGCGCTATTTTACGCTTGACGCCGTTACCATGCCTTATTGAAGCACAGTGAAACGCTGAATACACGGCGCGCGATGGCCAATGCGGGCGCGCGGCACACAATATACGACTGGCAATGTCTGAATAGGAATAACGATGGCGACTTATGAATTTACGGTAACGGTCAAGACGCAATATCTGCCCGAGCAATCGGCACCAGACCAGGGGCGGCATGTGTTCAGCTACACGGTACGCGTTGTCAACACGGGCACGGCTGGCGCGCAACTGATTTCGCGCCACTGGGTCATCACGGATGCGAACAACAAGGTGGAAGAGGTGCGCGGCCTGGGCGCCGTCGGTCACCAGCCGCTCCTGCAGCCGGGCGAACAGTTCGAATACACGAGCGGGACGATGCTGGGCACGCCGCAAGGCTCGATGCACGGCGAATACTTTTGCGTGGCCGAAGATGGCCATCAGTTCGAAGCGCCGATTCCCGAGTTCGTACTGTCGGTGCCGCGTACCTTGCATTGACGGGACGCCGGGGCTTGCGCCCCTTTATTTCAGTTTTTCGGTGCTGTCCTGTTCTTCTTTGAGCTGTTTGCGTGCTGGTGGCGCGGGTTTTTTACCCGAATACATGGTCCACCAGACTATAAATGCCAGCAAGAAGAACGCCACCAGCGCCTCTATCATCAAGATCCACATACGTACCCCTATGTTATTTACCCGCAGCTTAGTATTTACCCGCCGTCTACTGACACGCGGTAGTCTACCCGTTTCAATCGGCGTCGTAGCGCTTGCTTTGTCCGCCTGCACCACGCCGTCCACGCCGCCCACTGCCTCCAGCGGCAAGGCGCCCGCCATCGCGCCGACCGTCGTCAAGCCAGTGCCTGCCAAGCCGGCGGATGCCAAGGATGCCACTGATGTGGCTGCTCCCACCTTCGTGCCCGCCAAGTTTGCCGCCTTGCCTGGCTGGGCCCGCGATGACATGCGCGCCGTCTGGCCAGCGTTCATGGCTTCATGCGGCGTGCTGGTCAAACGCCCGGACTGGAAGGAATCGTGCACCATCGCGCGCCAGGTCAATGCGGACAGCGACAAAGCCATCCGCCTGTTCTTCGAGACTTTCTTTGTGCCAAATCAAGTCATCACCGCCGATGGCGCCAGTACCGGTTTGGTGACCGGCTATTACGAACCGCTGCTGCACGGGGCGCGCAAGCGCGGCGGTCCATACCAGACGCCGCTGTACAAGGTGCCTGACGATCTGGTTTCGGTCGACCTGGCCGGCGTGTATCCGGAGCTGAAGAACATGCGCTTGCGGGGCAAGCTGGTCGGCAAGAAGGTGATACCGTACGCGACCCGCGCCGACATCGAGCGCGCCACGGCCGTCACGGGCAAGGAATTGCTGTGGGTGGATGACGAAGTCGAAGCGTTCTTCCTGCAGGTGCAGGGTTCCGGACGCGTGCAGCTGACCGATACGCAGGAAACCGTGCGCGTGGCGTATGCGGATCAAAACGGCCATCCCTACAAGTCGATCGGCCGCTATCTGGTCGACAAGGGCGAGCTGACCCTGAGTCAGGCGTCCGCGCAGGGCATCAAGGCGTGGATCGCCGGCCATCCCACGCGCAAGGATGAATTGTTTAACGCCAATCCCAGCTATGTCTTCTTCAAGGAAGAGCGCCTGCCTGACCCGAAAGTGGGGCCCAAGGGTGCGCTGGGCGTGCCGCTGACGCCGCAGCGCTCGGTGGCTATCGATTCGCGCTTCCTGCCGCTGGGTGCGCCCGTGTTCCTGTCCACCACGCAAGCCAATAGCGAGATTCCCATGCAGCGCCTGGTGATGGCGCAGGATACGGGCGGCGCCATTCGCGGACCCATCCGTGTCGATTACTTCTTTGGCTTTGGCGCGGAAGCGGCCGAGAATGCGGGCCGCATGAAGCAGAGCGGCGCCGTGTGGGTGTTGTTGCCGAAGCAGGCGCCGACGCGCTGAGTTGTTGCGCGCGACGCCGGCTAAGCCGTGGGCTGGCTTAGCGTAGCACCATGACTGGCAATTGCGTATGCGCCAGCACTTTTTGCGTTTCGCTGCCCACGAACAGCTTATTCAAGCCCTTGCGGCCATGCGAGGCCATCAGGATGATGTCGCAATGGTAGGTCTGCGCGGCACTGACGATTTCATCGTGCGGGCTGGGCGACACGGCCACCACGCCTTCGAAGGGCACGCCGACGGCGCGCGCCGCTGCGCCGATCTTGTCGATGGCGCGTTGCGAGGCTTCCTGCATCTGCTGTTCGTACAGGCTGGCGTCGAGCACGATGCCGCCGTCGGCCATCGGCGAAAACGGGAAGGGCTGCACCACACTGATGGCGACCAGCTTGGCCTTGTTCAGTTGGGCGAAGGCGAGGGCGGTCTCGGCGGCTTTGTCGGACAACGGCGAGCCGTCGGTGGGAAATAAGATGGTGTTAAACATAGCGTGCTCCTCAAGTGATGTCAGACAGCTTATGGATTTAGATCAATTAAAACCTTGATATAAATCAAACCTACCAGGCTTTGGCATGAATAGTGTCGCCAAGGCAATCTTTTAGCAGTGTATGCCTGTTCATCTCTTCAGGTGCGCACGCTACGCAGCGGCGTGCCCCATGCCATGGCGATCGTTAGCAAGATGCTGCCTGCCGCGATGCAGGCCAGGCCATTGCGCACGCTGAAGTGTTCCGCTACCCAGCCGGCGGCCAGCGCGCCCAGCGGCGCCGTCGCCACCGTCAGGAAGCGCATGGTCGAGGTCATGCGGCCCAGCATGGGGTCGGGCGTGACTTTCTGGCGCAGGCCCAGGTAGGGAATAAAGAACAGCATCACGCCGCAATCGAAAAAGAACATCAGCACGGCATAGGCCACGGCGCTGGCGGCCGCGCTGCCGAACAGGGCAGCGGGAATCGTGGGCGTCAGGGCAAAGCACACGGAGGTGGACGCCAGTCCGATCAGGATGGTGCGGCCGGTGCCATAGCGGCGCGTCAGCGGCTTGACGATGAAGGCGCTGAGCAGCACGCCGGCGCCGCCCAGCATCTGCGTCATGCCCAGCACGCCGGGGCTCATGCCCAGATCGCGCGTGGCGAACAGCACCGTCAAGGCCATGCTGGCGTAAAACAGGAAGTGCCAGATGCCGGCGCCCCAGGCCAGCGCGCGCAGCAGTGGTTCGCGCCAGACAAACAGCAAGCCGTCGGCGATGTCGCGCAGGGCGTGCTTGTCGGAGGGGGCTGGACGCGGGTCGCGCACGCTCATGGCGCGCAAATTGAATACTGAAACCAGATACCCGCAAGCCGTGCACAGGATGGCGACGGGCGCCGACAGCACTTGCACCAGCACGCCGGCCAGACCGGGACCGATCAGGCGCGAAGCCGATTCGGTAGCGGCAAATTTTGATTGCGCATCGATCAAGCCATCGCGGCCTACCAGGAAGGTCAAAAAAACCTGCTCGGCGCCGCCGCCCACGACGAAGCCCGTGCCGATAATGAATCCCACTATATATATAACCATGGCATCGATAGCACGCCGCACCAGTAGGCGACGGCGACACTGGCCAGCGCCAGGCCAGACATGCTTTCGCTGAACAGCATGATCGGGTGCTTGCTGCGCCGGTCCAGCAACACGCCGACGGGCAAGCCGAAGAGGGCGAACGGCAGCGCCTGCAGGGCGACCAGCACGCCCATCTGTTCCGGCGTCGCATGCAGTAACAGTACCGCGCACAGTGGCAGGGCCAGCGAGGTGATCTGGGCACCGAAGCAATTGAGGCCGTTGCTGAACCACAGGCGGCGAAAATTGACGCTGGCGGCGCTGCCGTCACCGCGCAGGTAGTGGGTGCAGTACTGGAAGAAGGAAGAGAAAATACGCTGCTCGATGAAGGTGGTCAGGCTCACAATAATAGCAGCGCATCTGTCGCGCCGCTGCCGTTAGCCGCTACAATCGTCACACCGTTCATCCAGAGGAGACACTATGCAATACGAAGACTTGATTATCGATATCCAGGACAAAGTGGCGGTCATCCGCCTGAACCGCCCGAAGGCGCTCAACGCCTTGAATGACAACATGATGAATGAACTGGGCGACGCCCTGCTGAAGTTCGACGCGGATGACAATATCGGCTGTATCGTACTCACGGGCAGTGAAAAAGCCTTTGCCGCCGGCGCCGACATCGCCGCCATGGCAGACTACACTTACCCGGACACCTTTACTCAGGGCTACATCAGCCGCAACTGGGAGCATATCTTGCGCGTGCGCAAACCCGTGGTGGGCGCCGTAGCAGGTTACGCACTTGGTGGTGGCTGCGAACTGGCCATGATGTGTGATTTCCTGATCGCTGCCGATAGTGCCAAATTTGGCCAGCCGGAAATCAAGGTCGGCGTTACGCCAGGCGCGGGCGGCACGCAGCGTCTGCCGCGCGCCATCGGCAAGGCCAAGGCCATGGATCTGCTGTTGACGGCGCGCACCATCGATGCTGCCGAGGCGGAACGCATCGGCCTGGTGTCGCGCGTGGTGCCGGCCGATAAATTGCTGGAAGAAACCTTGGCCGCGGCCAAGACCATCGCCGCCATGCCGACCTCGGTTGCCATGATGATCAAGGATTGCGTCAACCGCGCCTTTGAAACCACCCTGACCGATGGTGTCGCCTACGAGCGCCGCTTGTTCCAGGCCGCCTTCGGCACGCCTGCACAAAAAGAAGGCATGCACGCTTTCCTGGAAAAGCGCTTGCCAAACTTCGACGGTCTTTGATATGATTCGCCTCCCCGATGAGACGCACTAGTTTGCGGCACAAAAGGGGCAGCCTTCCGGGGCTGGGTAGTAAAAAAGAAGGTTGACGAAATGCTGCAAACGCTTCATACTCTTCCTTCTTCGCAGCTGACAA
>NZ_LT607661.1:0-87681 GCF_900095265.1 Janthinobacterium sp. UMAB-56
TCTTGCTAACTACTTGATTCTAAACAATTCGGTGGTGGAGACGGCGGGAATCGAACCCGCGTCCGCAAGCACTCTACAGACAGTTCTACATACTTAGCACTATCATTTAATTTAACTCAGCCAGCACGGATGTGCACGTTATGGGCAAGCGAGTTACCTATTATTTAGTCGGACGCTAAGTAACCCAGCATACGACGAGTCCCTGTAAATGACTCTAGAGCTTTTGACGGCCCACCCCAGGGACGAGGTGTTCTAGAGCTAACAGCGATTAAGCTGCCAGTGCGTACGAGTTATCGTTTGCAGTTAAGTTTTTTCAGGTTGTATTTACGAGGTAGCCCGCCCTCGGTATGCCCTGCGCTGCTTTGCAACCCACGTCGAAACCAGGTCGTCCCCACAGAACCTTCATTGTAGCGCAATCCGCCCACTCTTGCATGATGCATTCGTATCGACGTGCGACAAGTCCGGCACAGGATGATTTATGCCGCCAGTTGCCGCTCCTGTGCCGCCTTCACCACCGCGCTGACCAGTTCCAGCAACGCTTGCGGCGTGTCCAGCAGGTGGTCGGCGTTCCAGTGCAGCGGTTCGGTGGGGCCGCAGTAGCCCCAGGCGCAGGCCACCGTGCGCATGCCGGCGGCGCGGCCGGCCTGGATGTCGCGCAGGTCGTCGCCCACGTACCAGCAGTCTTGCGGTGCCAGGTCCAGGCGGCGCGCCGCTTCCAGCAGGGGGGCGGGGTGCGGTTTCGGGTGCGCCATGGTGTCGCCCGAGATCACGCAGCCGGCCGCGCCCAGGCCGATCTGGCCCACCAGCGGGTCGGTGAAGCGGGCGGCCTTGTTGGTCACCACGCCCCAGGCCAGGCCCAGCGCTTGCAAGCCGTCGAGCAGGGCAGGGATGCCGTTAAATAGACGGCTTTCCAAGGCCAGGGCTGCTGCGTAATTGCTCAGGAAGCCGTCTTTCAGGGCTTCGTAGCCGCTTTCGCCAGGGCCTATGCCATACGACGCGCCTATCATGCCGCGCGCGCCTGCCGAGGCCGTGGGGCGCAGGATGTCATACGGGGTCGGCGCCAGGCCGGCGCGCGCGCGCAACAGGTTGATGGCCGCTGCCAGGTCGGGCGCGGTGTCGGCCAGGGTGCCGTCGAGGTCAAACAGGATGGCGCGCGGGGCTGGCAGATGGTCAGTAATCATGGCGGGCGAAATGTGTCAAGAGGGAATGAAAAATGGCGGCCGCAGCCGCCTTGTATTGTGCGTGATGGTTACAGTGGCCGGGTGCAGGCCACCAGATAATTGACGCTGGTATCGTTATTAAGTGAGTAAATTTTGGTCAGCGGATTGTAGCCCATGCCGCGCATGCTGTTGACGTCCAGGCCAGCGCTGCGCAGGTACTGCGACAGTTCGGCCGGGGTGATGAATTTGTCATAGTCGTGCGTGCCTTTCGGCAGCAGGCGCAGCAGGTATTCGGCGCCCAGGATGGCGAACAGATACGCTTTCGGGTTGCGGTTCAGGGTCGACAGGAAGAGGTGGCCGCCCGGTTTCACCAGGGTGGCGCAAGCCTTGACGATGGCGGCGGGGTCCGGCACGTGTTCGAGCATTTCCATGCACGTCACGACGTCGTACTGGCCTGCCTCTTCTTCGGCCATGGCTTCGGCGGCGATCAGTTTGTAGCGTACCTTGGCGCCCGATTCCAGGCTGTGCAGGTCGGCAACTTTCAAGGCCTTTTCGGACAGGTCGATGCCCGTCACGTCGGCACCCTTGCGGGCCATCGATTCGGCCAGGATGCCGCCGCCGCAGCCGATGTCGATCACGCGCTTGCCGGCCAGCGGCACTTTCGCGTTGATCCATTCCAGGCGCAGGGGGTTAATTTCGTGCAGGGGACGAAACTCGGAAGTGGGGTCCCACCAGCGGTGGGCCAGCTCACTGAATTTTTGGATTTCGAGAGGGTCGGCGTTCATAGGTCGAATAATAGCGGCAATTTTACAATCGGGCAGCCACGGACGAAAAAAAACCCCGCCGTGGCGGGGTTTTTCATGCTGTTCTTGACTTGCGCGATGACTTGGGGCAAGTCCAGAGCTTCAGCTATTACTTGTTGCGGGTACCAACAACTTCGATTTCCACGCGACGGTTTTTCGCACGGCCTTCGGCAGTTTTGTTATCAGCAACAGGTTGTTTCTCGCCTTTGCCTTCGGTGTACACGCGGTTGCTTTCAACGCCTTTGGTGACCAGGTAGGCTTTGACAGCATCAGCACGACGTACCGACAGTTTTTGGTTGTAAGCATCGGTGCCGACGGAGTCGGTGTGACCCACAGCGATGATGACTTCCAGGTTGATGCCGCCCAGTTGTGCGGACAGTTCGTCCAGCTTGGCTTTGCCTTCTGGCTTCAGCGTAGCTTTGTCGAAATCGAAGAATGCATCAGCGGCGAAGCTGACTTTTTCCGAGGTTGGAGCAACGACGACCGGTACTGGCACGACAGGTGCTGGTGCTGGTGCAGGTACGACTGGCGCTGGTGGGGCTACGCATTTGCCGTCTTGCAGGGTTTCTGGCTCTACGCACAGTGGCACGTCGCAACCTGGCACCGCGTCAGCAGGTGTCCAGTAGCCGGTACGCCAGCACAGACCGAATGGGTCACGCACGATCACGCCGCGGGCATCTTGCACGTAAGCGCTTTTTGGGCTTGGTGCTTTGATGTCAGTGGTAACTGGCGCGAACGGTGGGGAGGTTGGGGTTTGGGCCGAAGCCGAGCCAGCAATCACTGCGGATGCAGCGAAAAACAGCGTTACAAATTTATTCATTCTTTTTTCCTTTCGGGGGGTGATATCCGCAGAACAACACTGCGCTACTGGTGCTACGTGCCAAGATTTTATCATGTAGACCATATGCGCTCGTTTCAGATTGCGAAACTAGCAATTAACTTCCCAGTCATTTTGCCACACGCATCAGTGGCACACGACCGTGGTTAAATCAAAGCCTGCGCGATTTTAGATCGTACGTTGTTTTCGCGCAACGAAAATGCCCATTTGTAACGCATCTGTAACAATTGATCGCTTTTTTTGCCACTTTTTAGGGCAGGTGTCTTGAACTGGTATTGCCATTGTGCATTATCGAGAGGGCTGGCTGCACGCCGCCGGTGCAAACTGCCTGTCTTGTCGGTATGGCCAATTTGTACAGGTAGCTGGGCGCGCATGCTAAAATCGTGCGCTTGACTGTTAAGAGTGTCGAGCAAATGCCCACGGCGGCGACGTATGACCAGGAGCTACCCTTGCGGTACCCGTTCTGGCTGTGCCGCCAGCCCGCCGATTTGTACAGGCACTCTGCGACATGGAAGCCGGGCCGCGCCAGCAGCGCGCGGCGCGGCGTCCACGACGACAGCCACCCAGGATATGCAGTATTGCGTCATACATTGCGTAACAGATAAGTTAACCACAGCCTGAGATCAGTCGAACCGCCAATGGATCAATTCGCAAAAGAAACAATTCCTATTTCCCTCGAAGAAGAGATGCGCAAGAGCTACCTCGATTACGCCATGAGCGTGATCGTCGGTCGCGCCTTGCCCGATGCGCGCGATGGCTTGAAGCCAGTGCACCGCCGCGTCTTGTTCGCGATGCATGAAATGAATAACGTGTGGAACCGCCCTTACGTCAAGTGCGCCCGCGTGGTCGGCGAAACCATGGGTAAATACCATCCCCACGGCGATGCCTCGATCTACGACACACTGGTGCGCATGGCGCAAGATTTTTCGCTGCGCTACATGCTCGTCGATGGCCAGGGCAACTTCGGTTCCGTCGACGGCGATGGCGCCGCGGCGATGCGTTACACCGAGTGCCGCCTGGACAAGATCGCCAGCGAGCTGCTGGCCGATATCGACAAGGACACCGTCGACTTCCAGCCCAACTACGACGGCAAGGAAAAGGAACCGACGGTCTTGCCGACGCGTATTCCTAACCTGCTGATCAATGGCTCGTCCGGTATCGCGGTCGGCATGGCGACGAATATTCCGCCACATAACATCACCGAAGTCATCGACGGTGCGCTGCACGTGCTGCGCAACCCCGAGTGCACGATCGATGAATTGATCGAACTGATCCCGGCGCCGGACTTCCCGACGGCCGGCATCATCTATGGCGTGTCCGGCGTGCGCGACGGCTACCGCACGGGCCGTGGCCGCGTCGTCATGCGCGCCAAGACCCACTTCGAAGAATACGGCAAGGATGGCGGCCGCATCGCCATCATCGTCGACGAGCTGCCATTCCAGGTCAACAAGAAATCCTTGCTGGAACGCATCGCCGAAAACGTGCGCGACAAGAAGCTCGACGGCATTTCCGACATCCGCGACGAATCCGACAAGTCGGGCATGCGCGTGGTGATCGAGCTGAAACGGGGCGAAGTGCCGGAAGTGGTGCTGAACAACCTGTACAAGCAGACCCAGTTGCAAGACACCTTCGGCATGAATATGGTGGCCCTGGTCGATGGCCAGCCGAAGCTGCTGAACCTCAAGCAGATGCTGCAATGCTTCCTGTCGCACCGCCGCGAAGTGGTCACGCGCCGCACCGTGTTCGAACTGCGCAAGGCGCGCGAACGCGGTCACGTGCTCGAAGGCCTGGCGGTCGCGCTGGCCAACATCGATGACTTCATCGCCATCATCAAGGCCGCGCCGACGCCGCCGATCGCCAAGGTCGAGCTGATGGCCAAGGCCTGGGATTCGTCTGTCGTGCGCGAAATGCTGGCCCGCACGGGTGACGGCACGACGCCAGGCGGCATCGATGCCTACCGTCCGGAAAACCTGCCCAAGCACTACGGCATGCAGACGGATGGCCTGTACAAGCTGTCGGACGACCAGGCGCAGGAAATCTTGCAGATGCGCCTGCAGCGCCTGACCGGCCTGGAACAGGACAAGATCGTCAACGAGTACAAGGACGTGATGGAACATATCGCCGACTTGCTCGACATCCTGGCCAAGCCGGAACGCGTCACCGTCATCATCACCGATGAAATGACGGCGGCGAAAAACGAATACGGCGCCGGCAACAAGGATGTGCGCCGCTCGCAGATCGAGTTGAATGCGACCGACCTGGAGACGGAAGACCTGATCACGCCGCAGGACATGGTCGTGACCCTGTCGCACACTGGCTACATGAAGGCGCAGCCGATTTCCGAATACCGCGCGCAGAAGCGCGGCGGACGCGGCAAGCAGGCCATGGCGACCAAAGAGGAAGACTGGATCGACCAGCTGTTCATCGCCAATACGCACGACTACATCCTGTGCTTCTCGGATCGTGGCCGCATGTACTGGCTGAAGGTGTGGGAAGTGCCGCAAGGCTCGCGCAACTCGCGCGGCAAGCCGATCGTCAACATGTTCCCGCTGCAGGACAACGAAAAGATCACCGTGATCCTGCCGCTGTCGGGCGAGAACCGCACGTTCCCGGAAGACCATTACGTGTTCATGTCGACCAGCCTCGGTACCGTCAAGAAGACGCCGCTGAAGGACTTCAGCAATCCACGCAAGGCCGGCATCATCGCGGTCGACCTGGACGACGGCGACTTCCTGATCGGCGCGGCGCTGACCGACGGCCAGCACGACGTGATGCT
The DNA here is from genome assembly GCF_900095265.1 of Janthinobacterium sp. UMAB-56. Taxonomy (GTDB): domain Bacteria; phylum Pseudomonadota; class Gammaproteobacteria; order Burkholderiales; family Burkholderiaceae_D; genus Janthinobacterium. Next base: position 5,578 of record NZ_LT607661.1, read on the forward strand.
GTTCTCCGATTCGGGCAAGGCAGTGCGCTTCGACGAAAACGATGTGCGTCCGATGGGCCGCACGGCGCGCGGCGTGCGCGGCATGAATCTGGAAGAAGGCCAGCACGTGATCGCCCTGCTGGTGGCCGAGAACGAGCAGCAGTCGGTGCTGACGGCCACGGAAAACGGTTACGGCAAGCGTACGCCGATCACCGAGTACACGCGCCATGGCCGTGGCACGAAAGGCATGATCGCCATCCAGACCAGCGAGCGTAACGGTAAAGTGGTTGCCGCGACCCTGGTCGATACCAGCGATGAAATCATGCTGATCACCACCGGTGGCGTCCTGATCCGCACCCGCGTGTCGGAAATCCGCGAGATGGGCCGCGCCACGCAGGGCGTGACCCTGATCGCCGTGGAAGACGGCACCAAGCTGTCCGGCCTGCAGCGCGTAGTGGAAACTGATATCGACGAAGTCGAGCTGACGACGGAGGCCGGCCTGGATGCTGCGGCTGCGCCGGCAGCGGCTGAACCAGCCGATCCGGCCCAGCCGGAGTAAGATGATTGGGGCTCTTTCGGGAGCCCCAATTGCTATTGGCGTGCCACTTGCGGCGCCAGCTTTGTCTACCCTCAGGTAGTTCCCCCCGCTTTTGTAAAGTCCCGCATGCCATGAGAAAAATCGTCGCCACCTTCTTCGCCGCGTTTTCGCTGGCCTTTCTTGCGACCCTGCCGGCCCTGGCCCAGAGTACGCAAGCCACGCCCGCGCGCCAGGCCGCGCCCAGCCCCGCCATGACGGTGGCCGTGCGGCGCATGCTCGACGCGATGCAGTTCCCGCAACTGACGCGCAGTATCTTCGACCAGATGCTGCAGACGGTGCCCGCCATGATCCGCCAGTCGGCGCAGCAGCAAATCATCAGCAACCCCAAGCTGGACGAGCAGCGCAAGGCGCGCGCGCTGGCCAGCGCCGAAGAGGAAATCCCCTTCGCCATCGCGACCCTGACGCAGGTGCTGGCCGACCCGACGCTGATCGACGAGCTGGCCGCCGAAATGGTGCCCCTGTATGCGCGCTTTTACACGGTGCAGGAAGTCCAGCAGCTGACGACCTTCTACCAGACGCCTCTCGGACGCAAGATGCTGGCCACCATGCCGCAACTGTCTGCCGAATCGATGGCCATCAGCCAGCGCGTGCTGACTCCCCGCGTGAATGCCGTGCTCGACCAGGTCATGCGGGCGGCCACGAAGTCGCCCCAATAATTCCATCTGACTAAGGACCGTATCGTGACCCATATCTACAATTTCTCCGCCGGCCCTGCCGTCCTGCCCAAGGAAGTGCTGGCACAGGCGGCCTTTGAAATGCAGGACTGGCATGGCAGCGGCATGTCGGTGATGGAAATGAGCCACCGTGGTCCCGAATTCATTTCCATCTACAAGCAGGCGGTGGCCGACCTGCGCGAGCTGCTGGCCGTGCCTGACAACTACAGGATTCTGTTCCTGCAGGGCGGTGGCCTGGGCGAGAACGCCATCATCCCGATGAACCTGGTGGGCCTGGCCGCGCAGCAGCCGGCCACCATCGATTTCGTGCACACGGGCTCGTGGTCGGGCAAGTCGATCCAGGAAGCGGCCAAGTATGCCAAGGTCAACGTGGCCGCGTCATCCAAGGCCGCCCATTTCACGGGCGTGCCGCCAGCTTCCGAATGGAAGCTGACGCCGGGAGCCGCCTACCTGCACCTGTGCACCAATGAAACCATCGACGGCGTGGAATTCCAGCAGGCGCCGAACGTGCCAGCAGGGACCACCATCGTGGCCGACATGTCCTCGCACATTTTGTCGCGCGTGATCGACGTGTCGCAATACGGCGTCATCTTCGGCGGCGCGCAGAAAAATATCGGCCCGGCCGGCCTGACCCTGGTCATCGTGCGCGAAGACTTGCTGGGCAAGGCCTTGCCGATCTGCCCATCGGCTTTTGACTGGAGCATCGTGGCCGAACACGAGTCGATGTACAACACGCCGCCCACCTACGGCATCTATATCGCCGGCCTAGTTTTCCAGTGGCTCAAACGCCAAGGTGGCGTGGCAGCCATGGAACAGCGTAATATTGAGAAAGCGGCGCTGCTGTATGCGGCGCTCGATGCGGACGACTTCTACCAGAACCGGGTCGACCCCGCATACCGCTCGCGCATGACCATCCCGTTCTATCTGCGCGACGAAAGTCTGAACGACGCATTCCTGGCCGGCGCCAAGCAGCGCGGCCTGCTGCAACTGAAGGGCCACAAGTCCGTCGGGGGCATGCGTGCATCGATTTATAACGCGATGCCGATCGAGGGCGTGCAAGCCCTGGTCAACTATTTGAACGAGTTTGCCGGACGCTGAGTCGCATAGACGACCGCGCCGGCCCGCCGCCGGCGCAGGCCGCGCGGCCATGATTGAAGTACAGCTGACGAAACAAACAACCATGACCGATAAATTGAAACCGCTGCGCGAGCAGATCGACGCGATCGACGCGCAAATCCTCGAGCTGCTGAACCGCCGCGCGCAAATCGCCCAGCAAGTGGGCCACGTGAAGGCCGAGACGCAGGCGCCCGTGTTCCGCCCCGAGCGCGAGGCGCAGGTGCTGCGCGGCGTGGCCGAGCGCAATCCCGGCCCCATGGGTGACCGCGAAGTGCAGACCATCTTCCGCGAAATCATGTCTTCCTGCCGCTCGCTGGAAAAGCGCGTCACCGTGGCCTACCTTGGCCCCGCCGGCACCTTCAGCGAACAGGCCGTGTATCAGCAGTTCGGCAGCGCCGTCGAAGGCTTGCCGTGCGCGTCCATCGATGAAGTGTTCCGTTCCGCCGAAGCGGGAACGGCGGACTTCGGCGTGGTGCCGATCGAGAATTCCTCGGAAGGCGCCGTCAACCGCACCCTGGACATGATGCTGCAGACGAGCCTCATCATCAGCGGCGAGGTATCGATTGCCGTGCACCACAGCCTGATGACGAAGAGTGGCAACATGGATGGCGTCACCTCCATCTGCGCCCATTCGCAGGCGCTGGCGCAGTGCCAGGTGTGGCTGAACCACAACTACCCGCACATCGCCCGCCACGCCGTGGCCTCGAACGCCGAAGCTGCCCGCATGGCCGGCGCAGATGGCACAGTGGCGGCGATTGCCAGCGAACTGGCGGGCGCGCAGTACAAACTGGGCGTGGTCAAGGGCCATATCCAGGACGACCCGCACAACCGCACGCGCTTTGCCATCGTGGGCACCTTGCAGACGGCGCCGTCGGGCAAGGACCAGACTTCGCTGGTGCTGGCCGTGCCGAACAAGGCGGGCGCCGTGTACCAGTTGCTGGCGCCCCTGGCGAAACACGGCGTGTCGATGACGCGCTTCGAGTCGCGCCCGGCGCGCATGGGCAGCTGGGAGTATTATTTCTATGTCGACGTGGAGGGCCACGTGCATGATGCAGCCGTCGCCCAGGCGCTGGCCGAGTTGCAGAGCAATGCGGCGTTTTTCAAGGTACTGGGGTCGTATCCGGTCAGCCTGTGAAGTTGTCGCTATTCCAACAATTACCCACTTTGTAAAGAGCACCATGTCTAAAAATATCGGTCCAGAATACGTCCGCGCCATCGCCCCTTATCAGAGCGGCAAACCGATCGCGGAAGTCGCGCGCGAATTCGGCCTCGACGAGGCAGCCATCGTCAAGCTGGCGTCGAATGAAAACCCGTACGGCATGCCGGCATCGGCCAAGCAGGCGATGATCGCCGCCATCGACGACCTGGGCCGCTACCCGGACGCCAACGGCTTTGACTTGAAAGCCGTGCTGTCCAAGCGCTATGACGTGCCGGCCGACTGGATCACCCTGGGCAATGGCAGCAATGACATCCTGGAAATCGCCGCGCATGCATTTGTACAGCATGGCCAATCCGTGGTGTACTCGCAGTACTCGTTCGCCGTGTACGCGCTGGCCACGCAAGGCCTGGGCGCGCGCCACCTCGTCGTGCCGGCGCAAGCGTACGGCCATGACCTCGACGCCATGGCGGCGGCGATCGCCGACGACACGCGCTTGATCTTCATCGCCAACCCGAACAACCCGACCGGCACTTTCCTGTCGGCCGCGCAGCTCGAAGCGTTCCTGCAGAAAGTGCCGCAGCACGTGGTAGTGGTGCTGGATGAAGCCTACAACGAATTCCTCTCGGCCGACGACCAGTACGAGTCGACGGCGTGGGTGCGCCAGTATCCGAACCTGGTGGTCTCGCGCACCTTGTCGAAGGCCTATGGCCTGGCCGGCCTGCGCATCGGCTTCGCCATCGCCCAGCCGGCGCTGACAGACCTGATGAACCGCATCCGCCAGCCATTCAACGTCAATTCGCTGGCGCAGGCGGCCGCCATTGCCGCCCTGAACGACAAGGCCTTCCTCGAGCAAAGCGCGCGCAACAACGCGGCCGGTTACCAGCAGTTCACGCAAGCGTTCACGCAGCTTGGCCTGGAATTCGTGCCGTCGCACGGCAATTTCGTGCTGGTCAAAGTGGGCGACGATGATGAAGCGGGCGCGCGCGTTAACCTGGCGCTGCTGCAACAGGGCGTGATCGTGCGCCCTGTGGGCAGCTACGGCTTGCCGCAATGGTTGCGCATTTCCATCGGCCTGCCGCAGGAAAATGCCGTCTTCATCGCCGCGCTGACGAAAGCGCTGGCCTGACGATATGACGACGCCTGCACTGAACAAGGTAGTTATCTTTGGCGTAGGCCTGATCGGCGGCTCGTTCGCGCGCGCTCTGAAACACGCAGGTGCGGTGGGCACGGTGGTCGGCATGGGCCGTTCATCGGCCTCGCTGGCGCGCGCGCTCGAACTGGGCATCATCGACGAGATCGGCGGCGACATGGCCAGTGCGATGGCTGGCGCCGACCTGGTGCTGCTGGCCGCGCCCGTGGCGCAGACGGGCGCCATCCTGGCGTCCGTCGCGCCGCACCTGCAAGCGGGCACCATCGTCACCGATGCTGGCAGCACGAAGGGCGACGTGGTGGCGGCCGCGCGCGCGGCGCTCGGCGGCAAGGTGGGGCAATTCGTCCCCGGCCACCCGATCGCGGGACGCGAGACGAATGGCCCCGATGCGGCCATCATCGATCTGTATCAAGGCAAGAAAGTGGTGCTCACGCCGCTGGCGGAAAATGGCGCGCTTGACGTCGAACGGGTGGCGGCCGCGTGGCGCGCCTGCGGCGCCATCGTGCATACATTGACGCCCGAAGAACATGACCAGGTGTTTGCCGCCGTCAGCCATCTGCCGCATCTGCTGGCCTTTGCGCTGGTCGACGACATTGCCAACAAACCACACGCTGGCCGGCTGTTTCAATATGCGGCCAGCGGCTTTCGCGACTTTACGCGCATCGCCGGCTCATCGCCGGAAATGTGGCGCGACATCAGCCTGGCCAACCAGCCGGCGCTGCTGCACGAACTGGACGCCTACCTGGCGCAGTTGACGACTTTGCGCGCCCACCTGGCCGCCAACGACGGCGCCGCCATCGAGGGCGTGTATGCGAACGCCCAACACGCGCGCCAGCAATGGATCGAGGCGATTGAAACGGCGGAAATACCAGCCGCGCCCGCACTATAAATACTCAAGGATTCCAGCATGACCCAGACCAAGCACTACCCCCATCATATCGATTTGGAACCGGTGATGCACGCCGAAGGCACGGTGCGCCTGCCCGGTTCGAAAAGCATTTCCAACCGCGTGCTGCTGCTGGCCGCGCTGGCCAAGGGCACGACGAAAATCATCGACTTGCTCGCTTCCGACGACACCTTTGTCATGCTCACGGCCTTGACCTCGCTGGGCGTGAAATGGACGCAGGATGAATTGACGGGCGACCCGGCCACGGCACACCAGGTACACCACGTGGAAGGCTGCGGCGGCGTCTTCCCGCACCACGAGGCGGACCTGTTCATGGGGAATGCCGGCACGGCGATACGCCCGCTGACGGCGGCGCTGGCCGTGATCGGCGGCGACTACACCCTGCATGGCGTGTCGCGCATGCACGAGCGTCCCATCGGCGACCTGGTCGACGCGCTGAACGCGGTCGGCACGCAGATCGACTACACGGGCGAGCAGGGCTTCCCGCCGCTGCGCATCCGCCGCGGCCACATCCACGCGCAGCGCATCGCCGTGCGCGGCAACGTGTCGAGCCAGTTCCTGACGGCCCTCCTGATGGTGGCGCCATTGATGGCGCGCGAGCATGCGGTGACCATCGAAGTAACGGGCGAGCTGATCTCGAAGCCCTACATCGAGATCACGCTGAACCTGATGCGCCGTTTCGGCGTGACGGTCGAGCATGACGGCTGGCAGTCGTTCACCGTGCAGCCGGGCCAGCAATATCAAAGCCCGGGCACCATCCACGTCGAAGGCGACGCCTCGTCGGCCTCGTATTTCCTGGCGGCCGGCGCCATCGGTGGCGGCCCTGTGCGCGTCGAAGGCGTGGGGCGCGACAGCATCCAGGGCGACGTGCGTTTCGTCGAAGCCCTGCAGCAGATGGGCGCGACCATCACCATGGGCGAGAACTGGATCGAGGCGCGCTCGAACGGCGTGCTGAAAGCCGTCGACATGGATTTCAACCACATTCCCGACGCGGCCATGACCATCGCCGTGGCCGCCCTGTACGCGGACGGCACCAGCACCTTGCGCAATATCGCCAGCTGGAGGGTGAAGGAAACGGACCGCCTGACCGCCATGGCAACGGAATTGCGCAAGCTGGGCGCCGCAGTGGAAGAGGGCGTTGACTTCCTGCGCGTGACGCCGCCGGCCCACATTGCCGCCGCCACCATCGACACCTATGACGACCATCGCATGGCCATGTGCTTTTCGCTGGCCTCGCTCGATGGCGCGGCGCGGCGTGGCAACGCCATGCGCATCAACGACCCGAAATGCGTGGCCAAGACCTTCCCCGAGTATTTCGCCGCGTTTGCGGGGATAGCCAAAGACACCTTGATTTAATTGATTGTTTAATACTATGTCGACTTTTAACATTCCCGTCATCGCCATCGACGGCCCCACCGCTTCCGGCAAGGGCACGGTGGCGCACCGCGTGGCCGACAAGCTCGGCTTTCATTACCTGGACTCGGGCGCGCTGTACCGGCTGACGGCCCTGAGCGCGCTGCGCCGCGGCACCGACTTGCGCGATGAGCATGCGCTGGCCAAGCTGGCCGAGCACTTGCCCTGCCATTTTGCGGGCGGCGAGATACTGCTGGCACAGGAAAATGTCACCGAGCAGATCCGTGCCGAAGAAGTGGGCAATACGGCGTCAAAAATCGCCGTGTTGCCAACGGTGCGCCATGCCCTGGTGAGTTTGCAGCTGGGCTTTCGCAAGACGCCGGGCCTGGTGGCCGACGGGCGCGACATGGGCACGGTGATCTTCCCGCATGCCCAATTGAAGGTATTCCTCACCGCCAGCGTCGAGGCGCGCGCACAACGGCGCTACAAGCAATTGATAGACAAGGGTTTTTCTGCTAATATGGAAGACCTTCTGATGGATTTGCAGGCGCGGGACGAACGTGATACTCACCGTGCGATTGCGCCGCTGGTCCCTGCGGAAGGGGCGCATGTCCTCGATACGTCGGCAATGACGGCAGATGTTGCCGTTGAAACCGTGTTGAAATGGTATGCCTCCGTTGCGAAATAGTGTGATTTCTATGCTATGTGGTGCCCGTTGACGGCTCCTGGCCTGTCCGGGTGTGTCAAAAACCTAACCCAGTTTAAGTCGCATCGTGCGATCTCTGCTGGATAACCTGTGTGAACCCTATGTCTACTGTTACAACTAACGAATCTACCGGTATGGAAAGTTTTGCTGCGCTCTTCGAGGAATCGTTGTCGCGTCAAGATATGCGCTCCGGCGAAGTTATTTCCGCTGAAGTCGTGCGCCTCGACCACAATTTCGTGATCGTGAACGCTGGCCTCAAATCCGAAGCATTCATCCCTGTCGAAGAATTCAAGAACGACCACGGCGAACTGGAAGTCAAAGTTGGTGACTTCGTTTCCGTGGCGATCGAATCGCTGGAAAACGGTTTCGGCGATACCATCCTGTCGCGCGATAAAGCCAAGCGTCTGGCTTCGTGGCTGGCTCTGGAAAAAGCGATGGAATCGGGCGAAATCGTCGTCGGTACCGTCAATGGTAAAGTCAAAGGCGGTCTGACCGTGTTGACCAACGGCATCCGCGCATTCCTGCCGGGCTCGCTGGTTGATACCCGTCCTGTCAAAGACACCACCCCATTCGAAGGCAAAACCCTCGAATTCAAAGTGATCAAGCTGGATCGCAAGCGTAACAACGTGGTTCTGTCCCGCCGCGCCGTCATCGAAGCTTCGATGGGCGAAGAGCGTCAGAAACTGATGGAAACGCTGAAAGAAGGCACGGTCGTGACCGGCGTCGTCAAAAATATCACCGACTACGGCGCGTTCGTGGATCTGGGCGGTATCGATGGCTTGCTGCACATCACCGACCTGGCATGGCGCCGTGTACGTCACCCGTCGGAAGTTCTGACGGTTGGCCAGGAAATCACCGCCAAAGTCCTGAAATACGATCAAGAGAAAAACCGTGTTTCGCTGGGCGTGAAACAACTGGGCGACGATCCTTGGACCGGTCTGTCCCGTCGTTACCCACAAAGCACCCGTCTGTTCGGTAAAGTAACGAACCTGACCGACTACGGCGCATTCGTTGAAGTGGAACAGGGTATCGAAGGTCTGGTACACGTTTCCGAAATGGACTGGACGAACAAAAACGTTGCTCCTAACAAAGTTGTCCAACTGGGCGACGAAGTAGAAGTGATGGTTCTGGAAATCGACGAAGAGCGTCGTCGTATCTCGCTGGGTATGAAACAGTGCAAAGCCAACCCTTGGGATGACTTTGGCGTGACCCACAAGAAGGGCGATAAAGTCCGCGGCGCGATCAAATCGATCACCGACTTCGGCGTGTTCATCGGCCTGGCCGGCAACATCGACGGTCTGGTGCACCTGTCCGACCTGTCCTGGACCGAAACCGGCGAAGAAGCCGTGCGTCGCTTCAAGAAAGGTGACGAACTGGAAGCCATCGTTCTGGCCATCGACGTTGAGCGCGAGCGCGTTTCCCTGGGCGTCAAGCAACTGGAAGGTGACCCATTCAACAACTTCGCAGCCATGAACGACAAAGGCTCGCTGGTAACCGGCACCGTTAAATCGGTTGAGCCTAAAGGCGCCGTGATCCAACTGTCCGAAGAAGTCGAAGGCTACCTGCGCGCTTCCGAAATCTCGCGCGACCGCGTTGAAGATGCTGGTACGCACCTGAAAGTCGGCGATACCGTCGAAGCAATGGTGTTGAACATCGACCGCAAAGCCCGTGGTATCCAACTGTCGATCAAAGCGAAAGACAACGTTGAAACCCAGGAAGCCATGCAGAAGATGGCAGCTACCGACAACAACGCAGCTTCGGGCACCACCAGCCTGGGCGCCTTGTTGAAAGCTAAGTTCGATAACAAGAACTAAGACTGCGGATACGGCAGATGACAAAGTCCGAGCTGATCAACCGCCTCGCTGAGCGTTATTCTCAGCTGGTGGCGAAAGATGCGGAGTATGCCGTCAAGACCATTCTCGATGCGATGACCAACGCCCTGGCGACGGGTCAGCGTATCGAGATCCGCGGTTTTGGCAGTTTTGCCCTGAACAGCAGGCCCCCGCGCATCGGCCGCAACCCGAAATCCGGCGACAAGGTGATGGTGCCCGAAAAACGGGTACCTCATTTCAAACCGGGCAAACAGTTGCGCGAGCGGGTGGACGCGATGGTCGGGCAACCGATCATCGAGGATTAATCGTCTGCTGGAAGGCGACATAGAAAGCGGCGTCCTTGGATGCCGCTTTTTTTTGTTAATATGCTGTAGAGCACTGACCAAACCTACTGCGCGTCGCGCTTTGCGGCCTGCGATGCTCACCGTACTTCAGTACGGTTGCGCTTCTCGGCCACAAATCACTGCCGCTCGCTACGGTTTTATCAGCGCTCTACGTTTGTGTCATGTTGGCACTGGCATTTTTTGTTCTCTCTGGACCTATCGATGAAAATCATCTCCACCATCGTTGGCTGTGTTCTTTTCGTCCTGTTCTTCAGTTTTGCGCTGAAGAATGCGCAGGTTGTCGACCTGCATGTTTTCCTCAATTATGAAATTCGCGGCCCTCTGGTCCTGATGCTGCTGGGATTTTTTGTCGCCGGCGCCAGCCTCGGCGTCCTGGCCCTGACGCCGACCGTGTTCCGTCACCGCCGCGAAGCGAGCAAGCAAAAGACCACTATTGCCGCGCTGCAGACCGTTGGCGTGAGCAGCAATGTCCAGCCGCAACCGGACAGCGTGAGCGCGCAGTAAGCGGCGTTGTCGCTCCTATCTCTCTTACTCGAATAAAAACAATCGCATGGATTTTGAACTCTGGTGGCTCTTGGGTATCCCGGTGTTTTTCGCGCTGGGCTGGATTGCCGCGCGTGTGGACATACATCAACTGGTATCCGAATCGCGCAGTCTGCCGCGCAATTACTTCAAGGGCTTGAACTTCCTGCTCAATGAGCAGCATGACAAGGCCATCGATGCCTTCATCGAAGTCGTCAAGCTGGACCCGGAATCGGCCGATATGCACTTTGCACTGGGCAACCTGTTCCGCCGCCGCGGCGAAACGGAGCGCGCCATCCGCGTGCACCAGAATTTGCTGGCGCGCCCTGACTTGCCGCTGGAACAGCAGGGCCATGCCGCCTACGAGCTCGGGATGGATTACCTGAAGGCGGGCTTGCTGGACCGCGCCGAAGAAACCTTCAATAGCCTGATCGACACGCAATATGCGGCCCAGGCGCGGCGCGCGCTGCTGGAAATCTACCAGCGCGAAAAGGAATGGCCACGCGCCATCGAAGCGGCCGTGGGCTTGCAGGAATCGGGCGCCGGTGCGCGCCAGAAGGAAATCGCCCAGTTCTATTGCGAGCTGGCGCATGACGCGCTGGTGCACATGAAGCCGGACGACGCCATGCCGCTGCTGGAAAAAGCCTTGCAGACGGACCGCAAGAGCGTGCGCGCCACCATCCTGACGGGCGACGTGCTGCTGGCGCGCGGCGACGTGGAAGGCGCCTTGACCACCTGGCGTCGCGTGGAACAGCAAAGCGTGCCGCACGTGGCCCTGGTGGCGCAGCGCCTGATGGATGGCTACACCAAGGTGGGCCGCGCGCAGGAAGGCGTCAACCTGCTGCGTTCCTACCTGGAAGAGGCGTCGTCGATCGACTTGATCGAAGTCGTCTTCAAGGCCGTCATCGAGCTCGACGGCGTGGAAGCGGCGAAGCAGCTGGTCAGCGCCGAGCTGCGCCGCACGCCAACCCTGCTGGGCCTGGATAAACTGCTGGAAGCGCGCATGATGGATGCGCCGGCCGCCATCTGGTCGGAGCTGTCGATGGTGAAAAACCTCGTGCACGGCTATACGCAAAAGCTGGCCCGCTACCAGTGCAGCCACTGCGGCTTCAAGGCACGCCAGTTCTATTGGCACTGCCCGGGCTGCAACAAGTGGGAAACGTATCCGCCACGCCGCACGGAAGAATTGAATGTCATGAACTGATCAATCGTACACGCCACCTTGCCCCGCGCAATGTGGCGTGTACTTGTATGTAGTACCTGCAATTCACAAATAACAAATACGGCATAACCATGAAAATCACCATTATCGGCACGGGCTATGTGGGCCTCGTGACCGGCGCCTGCCTGGCGGAACTGGGCAACGACGTTTTTTGCCTCGACCTGGACGCACAGAAGGTCGCCTTGCTCAACAGCGGCGGCATTCCCATCCATGAGCCCGGCCTGGAAGAAGTCGTGGCGCGCAACCGCGCCGCCGGACGCATGACCTTTTCCACCGACGTCGAGGCCGCCGCCGCGCACGGTGTGATGCAATTCATTGCCGTCGGCACGCCGCCCGATGAAGATGGCTCGGCCGACCTGCAATACGTGCTGGCCGCCGCGCGCGGCATCGGCAAGTACATGACGGAGTTCAAGGTCATCGTCGACAAGTCGACCGTGCCTGTCGGCACGGCTGAAAAAGTGCGCGCCGCCATCCAGGGCGAACTGGACGCGCGCGGCGTGGCTGCCACGTTTTCGGTTGCGTCGAACCCGGAATTCCTCAAGGAAGGCGCGGCCGTCGAAGACTTCATGCGCCCCGACCGCATCGTTATCGGCGTCGATGCCACGCAGGACGGCGAGCGTGCGCGCGAATTGCTGAAAAGCTTGTACGCGCCGTTCAACCGCAACCACGAGCGCACCTACTGGATGGATGTGCGTTCGGCCGAATTCACGAAGTATGCGGCCAACGCCATGCTGGCCACGCGCATCTCTTTCATGAATGAGCTGGCGAACCTGGCCGACAAGGTGGGCGTCGATATCGAGGCCGTGCGCCACGGCATCGGTTCCGACCCGCGCATCGGCCACAGCTTCCTGTACGCCGGTTGCGGTTATGGTGGTTCCTGCTTCCCGAAAGACGTGCAGGCGCTCGAGCGCACGGCGCGCGGATATGGCCAGGAATTGCTCATCCTGCGTGCCGTCGAAGCCGTCAACGACCAGCAGAAGCAGGTGCTGGGACGCAAAGTGGTCACTCGCTTCGGCGAAGATCTGACGGGCCGGCATTTTGCCGTGTGGGGCCTGGCTTTCAAGCCGAATACGGATGACATGCGCGAAGCGTCTGCCCGCGTCCTGCTGGCCGACTTGCTCGGTCGCGGCGCCACGGTAGCCGTCTACGATCCCGTCGCCATGGCCGAGGCAAAGCGGGTGCTGCAACTGGACTTGACGCCTGAGCAACTGGCGAAGGTGCGCTTTGCCGACAGCCCGAAGGATGCGCTGCTGGAGGCCGATGCGCTGGTCATCGTGACCGAATGGAAAGCCTTCCGCAGCCCCGACTTCGAGCAGGTCAAGGCGCGCCTGAAGCAGGCCGTGATCTTTGATGGCCGCAACCTGTTCGAGCCGGCCGTCATGGCCGAGAATGGCATTGAATACCACGGGATCGGTCGCTCGATCCTGACGCGCGCATGAGCGCCCACGAGGTGGTCGCCTTGACGGCGCCGGTCGCCTTGGCCCAGGTACGCCTGCTGGTGGTGGGCGATGTCATGCTGGACCGCTACTGGTTCGGCGACGTCAGCCGTATTTCGCCGGAAGCGCCCGTGCCCATCGTGCGTATCGAGAAGCGCGAGGAGCGCCTGGGCGGCGCTGCCAACGTGGCGCGCAATGCGGCCGCGCTGGGAGCGAAGACGAGCTTGCTGGGCGTGGTCGGCGACGATGAGGCCGGCAGCCAGGTCGAGCGCCTGCTCGAGGGCGGCGGCATCCACAGCTATCTGCAGCGCGACGCGGCCATTTCCACCATCATCAAGCTGCGCGTGATCGGCCGCCAGCAACAGATGCTGCGCATCGACTTCGAGGATGCACCCAGCGATACGGTGCTGCGCGATAAGCTCAAGCAATTCAATGCGCTGCTGCCGCATTACGATGTGGTGATCCTGTCGGACTACGCCAAGGGCAGCCTGGTGAATGTGGCCGAGATGATCAAGGCGGCGAGAAGTGCCGGCAAGATCGTCATGGTCGACCCGAAGGGCGATGATTTCAGCCGCTATGCGGGAGCGTCAGTGCTCACTCCGAACAAGTCGGAATTGCGCCGCGTAATCGGCAGCTGGAATACGGAAGAGCAATTGACGGAACGCGCGCAGCAGATGCGCGCGCAACTGGGCCTGGACGCCTTGCTGCTGACCCGTTCCGAAGAAGGCATGAGCTTGTACACGGCCGACGAGGTGCTGCACATGCCCACCGATGCGCGCGAAGTGTTCGACGTCTCGGGTGCCGGCGACACGGTGATCGCCACCATGGCGGCCATGCTGGGCACCGGCATGGCCCTGGGCGACGCCGTGCGCACGGCCAACCGCGCCGGCGGCATCGTCGTCGGCAAGCTGGGTACGGCCACCGTTACCCGCGACGAGCTGTTCCCGCAATAATCCCCTGCATTCCCCTTCTACCTGCGCCGCATCGTTTGATCTGGCGCAGGTTTTCCCCTCCATCAGCCGTCCTGTCTTGTCAACCGTATCACGCCACAGCCGTTAAAGGCGTTAAGGCGCTGTTCCTCCCTTGCGTTCGAGTCATCTTGAAACCACCTCACGGAGAGATACCCATGTTCAAAAAAATACTGCTGGCCATCGCCACCCTGATCGCGACGATGGGCTTTGCCTTTGCCCAGGTCGATGTCAACAAGGCGGACCAGGCGGCACTCGACAGCGTCAAGGGCATCGGCCCCGTCACCTCGAAAGCCATCGTCGATGAGCGCGCCAAGGGCGGCGCCTTCAAGGATTGGGCCGATTTCGAAACCCGCGTAAAGGGCATCGGTCCGAAAAGTTCCATGAAGCTGTCGGAAGCGGGTTTGCAGGTGAATGGCCAGGCCAAGTCCGGCGCTCCGGCGGCGCCCGCTCCGGCGGCGAAAGCTATGCCGGCAAAAAAGGACGCTGCTGTGAAGGAAGTTGCAGCGAAAGAAGCCGCACCGAAGCCAGCTGCTGTGACCGACACCGCTGCGGCGCCAGCCAAGACAGCCGCTGAAACGAAGAAAGAGGCTGCTGCCGCGAAGAAAGAAGCCAAGGCCGCTGCCGCTGCAGCGAAAAAAGAAGCTGCCGCCGCCAAGGCGATGCCTGCAGCAGCGCCTGCGCCCGTTGCAGCAGCAGCCGATGCCGCCCCCGTGAAAACGGCCGCCGAAACGAAGAAGGAAGCCGCTGCCGCGAAGAAGGCGGCAACGGCCGCCAAGAAAGAGGCCAAGGCTGCGGAGGCAGCGGCGAAGAAGGAAGCCAAGCTGGCTGCCGCCGATGCGAAGAAGGCCGAAGCCGAGAAAAAGTAAGCGTGTTGCTGTGAAGCGTGTTGCGTGGTGGTGCCGCGCAGCACGAGAAGAGAACCCCGCGTGGTACCGGCCGCGCGGGGTTTTTTTTATGCGCCGTCAGCTTACAGCTGCGATTCGATCGGCAGCCAGCGCATCACGGACACCAGCATGCGGCGCCAGAAGCCCGCTTCGGGATCGTGTGTCCATACCTTGGCGGGCTCTTCGGTGGCGTCGGACCAACGCATGGCGCCGTTGTCGAGGAGCAAGCGGTAGCTGGTGTCGCTAGCCGTCGAGTGCAGGAACAGCGCGCGCATGTCGGCTGCCAGCGCGGCATCGTTGAACAGTACGCCCATCTCCGTATTCAGCTGGGCCGAGCGGGGATCGAGGTTGAAGGAGCCGACGAAGCCACGCTGGCCATCGACTACGACGGCCTTGGTATGCAGGCTGGCACGGCTCGACCCCATCAGGCTGATGCGCCTGCGGTGCAGGGTCTTCAATTCAAACAGCGCGATACCGCCATCCAGCAGCGCCTGGCGGTAGCGCGCATAGCCCGCATGCACGAGGGCCACGTCGGTGGCGGCCAGCGAGTTGGTCAGCACCTGCACCTTGACGCCGGCGGCGACCTTGTCGGCCAGGGCTTGCGTCAGCGCTGTGCCGGGCACGAAGTATGGCGAGGTCAGCAGAGCTTCCTCGCGCGCGTCCGACAGCAGGGGCAGCAAGCTGTGCATGAGCCAGTGCTCGCTGCGCTGCAAACTGGCCACGGGCGCGGCTTTTTCCGGCGGGTCCGACAGCACGTGCACTTGCGTGCTCCAGTGCAGGCGCAGGCGGCCATCGAGATGCGCCTGCAACTGGTCCGCATCGCTCAGCTGTCGGAGGTAGGGCGAAGCGCCCACTTCGCCCGTGAGCGCGTCGAGGCGGGCGCGCACAGCCTGCAGTTCCGGCGCGCCCGCATCCTTGCCAGTGTGCAAGGCGTGAATGGGAATGACGGCGCGGCTGTTCCAGAAACGGTCGAAGATGTCGCTCGTCTGCTGCACGGCAGGCCCCACCAGCAGCAGGTCGGCATCCTGGAAATTGACTTGCTGGGAGGCATCAAAATATTCGTCGCCGATATTGCGCCCGCCGACGAGGGCGACCCTGCCGTCGACGATCCAGGCCTTGTTGTGCATGCGCCGGTTCAGGCTGACGGCGCGCAATGCCATTTCCACGGCGCGCAACCAGATGCCATCGCGGTTGCGGCCTGGATTGAAGATGCGCACCTCGATCAGCGGGTGGCTGTCGAGCGCGAGGATGGCGGCGTCCTGGCCGCGCGCGTTGATATCGTCGAGCAACACGCGCACGCGCACGCCGCGGTCGGCCGCGCGCAGCAGTTCGCGCACCAGCAGGCGGCCCGTCACGTCGTTTTGCCAGATGTAGTACTGCAGGTCGAGGCTGCGGCCCGCTTCGCGCGCGCTCAGGGCACGCAAGGCGAAGGCCTCCAGATTGTCGTCGATCAGCGCCGTGCCGCTGTGGCCCGGACGTTGCGCCAGTTGCGGCGCCAGCACGCGGTCGAGCCGGGTGGCGCCGACAGTCACGGGCAAGGCCGTGCCTGCTTCTCCCAGCGAGCGATCGGCGAAGCGCCCGTAGCTGTACAGGGCGGCGATGCTGAGCATGCCAAACAATGTGGCCAGCAGCAGCACTTTGACGAGCAGGCGGCGCACCGTCAGCGGACCGTCCGCGTGTTGCGGCGTGCTGGGTGGCGGATGGGCTGGCGCATGCGGGGTCTTTCGTAAGCGGAACGGGAAGTGGCCGATTGTAGCAGTTTCTATAATGCACGATTTTCATCTGGAAACATCCTTGCCTGGCGTCAAAAATGCGAGAATGAGCAGCTCAAACAATCGTCGGGGGAGGCGCGCATGGTAAGAATTTTGATGGCAATGACGGCAGCAATGCTGTCGGCGGGCGTGGCTGCGGCGCCAGGCGCCGAACCGGCACAGCAGCAGATACGGCAGGTGGTGGCCGACATTTCGCCGCAGCGCATCGAGGCGCATGTGCGCAAGCTGGTGGGCTTCCAGACGCGCCACACGATGTCCGATACCGTGTCCGATACGCGCGGCATCGGTGCGGCGCGGCGCTGGATCAAGGCGGAACTGGAGCGCTGTGGCGCACAGGCGGGCGGACGGCTGCAGGTGGCGTTCGACAGCCATATCGCACCCGTCTCGAAACGCATTGCGCGGCCAACGGAAATCGTCAACGTGGTGGCAACCCTGCCCGGCAGCCAGCCGCAGTCGGCCGGGCGCATGTATGTCGTCAGCGGCCACTATGACTCGCGCGCCACCGACGTAATGGATGCGCAGGGTGACGCGCCCGGCGCCAACGACGATGCGTCGGGCACGGCGGCCGTGATCGAGATGGCTTGCGTGATGGCGCGCTACCAGTTCGACTCCACGCTCGTCTTCATGGCCGTGGCGGCCGAGGAACAGGGCTTGTTGGGTTCCGGCCATTGGGCGCAACAGGCGAAGTTGAACAAGCTCAACATCGCCGGCATGCTCAATAACGACATCATCGGCAGTTCGCGCGCCGAAGACGGCACCATTGATGCTGGCCAGGTGCGCCTGTTTGCCGAGGGCATACCAGCCGTGAAGGAGATGAGCGACGGCGTGCGCGCCCTGGTGGCGACGGGTGGCGAAAATGATTCCATCTCGCGCCAGCTGGCGCGCCATGTGAAACAGGTGGGCGAGCGCTATGTGCCCGGATTTACCGTCAACGTCATCCAGCGCGCCGACCGCTACCTGCGCGGCGGCGATCATATGCCCTTCCTCGCGCAAGGTTACGCTGCGCTGCGCTTCACGGAACCGCACGAGGATTTTGCCCACCAGCATCAGGATGTGCGCGTGGAGAACGGCGTGCAGTATGGCGACCTGCCGCACTTCGTCGATTACAACTATGTGGCGCAAGTGGCCCGCGTGAATGCGGCGGCACTCGCGTCGCTGGCCCTGGCGCCGGCCGCGCCCGCCGGCGTGCAGGTGCGCACGGCCCAGCTGGAAAACGCCACCACACTGGTATGGCAGCCGAATACGGAACCGGACCTGGCCGGCTACCGCATCGTGTGGCGCGCCACGACGGCCGAGCAGTGGCAGGGCGCACAGGACGTGGGCAATGTCACAGAGGCCAAGGTCAAGCTATCTAAAGACAACTATTTCTTTGGCGTCCAGGCCATCGATCGCGACGGCAATATCAGCGTGGCAAGCTACCCCATGCCCTTGCGCTAATCAGGAAGCGACTGGCAGGCGCGCAAGAAAGCCGTGAATCTGCGCAACGACCGCCGCGCCTTCGCCCACGGCGGCGGCCACGCGTTTGGTGGAGCCGGCCCGCACGTCGCCGATGGCAAAGACGCCCGGCACGCTCGTTTCCAGCGCGGCCCGGTCGGGCAAGTCCGGTGGCGGGTAGGGTAAATGCGCGGCATGGCCCTGGGCGCGGCATTCGGCGCGCGTGACATCGAAGCCCGTGCGGATGAAACCCTGTTCGTCGACGGCCACGGCGCAGTCTTGCAGCCAGTCCGTGTTCGGATCGGCGCCGACGAAGAGAAACACGCGCCGCACGGCGCAATCGCACTCTTCGCCCGTCTGGTTGTTGCGCCAGCGCACCTCCGTCAAGCCATCGTCGTCGCCTTCGAGGGCGATGATTTCCGTCTGCGTGTGCAGGGTGATGTTGGGCGTGGCGGCGATGCGCTCGATCAGATAGCTCGACATGCTGGCCGCCAGCCCTGCGCCGCGGATCACCATGTGGACCCTGGCGGCGTGGCCGGAGAGAAACACGGCCGCCTGGCCGGCCGAATTGCCGCCGCCGACCAGGATGATTTCTTCCTGCCGGCACAGCTTGGCTTCGATGGGCGAGGCCCAGTAATACACGCCCCGTCCCTCATACGTTTTCAGGTTCGCCAGCGAGGGGCGGCGGTAGCGCGCGCCGCACGACAGCACCACCGTGCGGGCGCGCACCTGCGTGCCGTCGCACAGAGTGACGCGCAGCGGCCAGCTGTCGCACAGCAGCTTGGCGGCACTGGCCGGGGTGGCGATTTCGACGCCGAATTTTTGCGCCTGCACATAGGCGCGTCCCGCCAGTGCGCGGCCGGAAATACCGGTGGGAAAGCCCAGGTAATTTTCGATGCGCGCGCTGGCGCCCGCCTGACCGCCATACGCACGCTGTTCCAGGGCCAACACCGATAAACCTTCCGAGGCAGCATACACGGCCGTGGCCAGGCCTGCGGGACCGGCACCTACCACCAGTACGTCAAAAATCTTGTCGCCGGACAAATCGGGAAGCATGCCCAGGCAGCGTCCCAGTTCCGCATTGCCGGGATTTTTCATGATCTTGCCGTCCGGACAGACCACCAGGGGCCAATCCTGCGGCGTGCTCTGGTAACGCTCGGCCAGCGCGGCGGCAGCCGCATCGGTGGCCGGATCGAGCACCGTGTGCGGATGGCCATTGCTCGATAAAAAGCTTTGCAGGTGGAACAGATTGCCATTGCCGCGCGGTCCCACCAGCACGGGGCCGCCTGAATTGGCTTCGATCAGCGCCACGCGGCGCAGGATCAGGGCGCGCACGATGCGTTCGCCCATCTCCGCCTCGGCCACGATCAGCGCGCGCAGGGATTCCGAGCTGATGTCGAGCACTTCCACCGCGCCCACGGCGCTACCGTTGACGAGAGTGGGGCGGCCTGACAATTGCGCCACTTCGGCAATGAAGTGGCCAACGCCCACTTCGCGCAGCTGCGACGCCTGCCCCAGCACTTCGTGGCGTTTGATGCTGACCCGCCCGGACAGTATCACCAGCATGCCGAAGCTGCTGCTGCCCGCCTCGAATAGCGTAGCGCCATCGGCAAAGCGCTGCAGCGTGCCATAGCGCTGCAAGCGCTGCAGTTCGAGCGCATGGAAGACGGGCGATATCTGGTGGCTGCGGCCCTGCAAGTCGAGCGTGCTAAATTGGACGGGATCGTCCTGCGTCGTTTCGGGAATGAATTCGGGGGTGCTGCTGGCCATGGCGAGTCCGTTTGGAGGCTGAATAAGCAAATAACAAAAATAACTAACAGTGACGAGTCTAGCGCATGCGGCGCGCGCCTGCCGCAATACCCCTTGCGCACGCCCGGAAATGGCAGTGCGGCAGGCGCAATGCGGTCAGTGGCGGCGCAGCCGGACGCGCATGCGGTCCCGGATACCGCCGCCGATCAGCGATACGCCGGCCAGCATCTCATATTAGAATGGGTCTTTGTTGAATCTACTCAAACAGACACGATGGCTTACAAGACACTTGAAGATACGATAGGCAATACCCCGCTGGTGCAGCTGACGCGCTTGCCGGGTGCCGATGCGCTTGCGCGCAACAACGTCATCCTGGGCAAGCTGGAGGGTAATAATCCAGCCGGCTCCGTGAAGGACCGCGCCGCCATGTCCATGCTCAAGCGCGCCGAGGAGCGCGGCGTCATCAAGCCAGGCGATACCCTGATCGAGGCGACCAGCGGCAATACGGGCATCGCGCTGGCCATGGCCGCCGCCTTGCGCGGCTACAAGATGCTGCTCTTGATGCCAGACAATCTCAGCGTGGAACGCCGCCAAAGCATGGCCGCCTACGGCGCCGATATCCTGCTCACGCCAAAGACGGGCGGCATGGAATATGCACGCGACCTGGCCGAGCAGATGCAGAAGGATGGCCGTGGCATCATCCTCGACCAGTTTGGCAACGAAGACAATTCGCGTGCCCACTATGAAACGACGGGGCCGGAAATCTGGCGCGACACGGAAGGCCGGGTCACGCATTTCGTCAGCGCCATGGGCACCACGGGCACCATCATGGGCGTGTCGCGTTATTTGAAAGAGCAAAATCGCGCCATCCAGATCATCGGCGCGCAGCCCGAGGACGGTTCGCAGATTCCCGGCATCCGCAAATGGCCGGAAGCGTACCTGCCGAAAATATACGACAAGTCGCGCGTGGATCAGGTGGAATACGTGAGCCAGGGCGTGGCCGAGCGCATGGCCCGCAGCCTAGCGGCGGAAGAGGGCTTGTTTTGCGGTATTTCGGCAGCCGGCGCCTGCGAAATCGCGCTGCGCATCTCGCAAACGGTGGAAAACGCGACCATCGTGTTTGTCGTCTGCGACCGTGGCGACCGCTATCTCTCGACCGGCGTGTTTCCTGCTTGATTGTTGATACGGGAAAAGAATGTCGGCCAGAACGGCCTGAAAATTACCCCCTCCCCACGGCGGGGAGGGAAAACCTGCGAAACTGGCAGGATCAGCCTTGTGGCGTTTCGCCTTCTTTTGGTTTGAATTGCTTGTCGCTGATGCGGAATTTGTTGCGGCGGTCACCCATCAGGTAACGCAGATCGCGGATGCTCAGATCGCTCACTTCGTGCATGCGGATCAGCAGCGATGCGCCGACCGGCAGGCGGTGGTGGCGGATTTTGCTGATGACCGGTGGCGCTACTTCCAGCGCGCGGGACAGGGCTGCGTCGTTCTTCAGGCGCAGGTTTTCGATCAGGGTATCGAGCAATCTGTTTGGGTTGTACTGGAGCAGATCGTCGGAGTCCGAATCGCTGTTCATATCAATGCCGACTTGGTTTGTCATGATGTTATTGTTCCTTCTGTAGTTGCACTGCAAAGTAAAAAACACTCGGAGCTCGCTCTTGCTGCGTTCATGTTCATTCTTTACTAAAAGGAACGAATTCACACACGGTACGATCCGGGATACAGTTTTTCATGATATATACACAATTGTACAGCAGGATTCAGTTTCAAGCGGGAAAGCCTGAAAATCTTGCTTTGCACAAAAACGGTGTTGTCTAGCTGCAACACCTATTTATTCTTTATTATGCTCTATGATAGAACAAAAATTGTACTTTGACAAAAGTTAAGTATAAAACCATTTCTGCATTCCGTGCCGCACAAAGGCTGGCGAGCAAGGCTGGCACATGTTATCGGCTCTACCATAGACGTCTTTTCTGGTCGCTTCAACATCGCTTACGCTTTCTTACAAGTAATATTATAACTTTACACTGACTTTCGGTTAGCGTGCGCGAACTTGACTGATGGCCTTGCCCAGATCAATGACTGACATGGCATAAAAATAACTTCTGTTGTACTGAGTTATAGCAAAGAAGTTATTGGTTGCCAAGTGATACTCAGTTGCTTCTGAACCATTTTGCAGGTCGATCAAGCCGAACAACATATTCTGGGGTGTGGCCGAGACGGTACTCACGCCGGCCTCCTGCAATTCCCCCAGCCGGTACTTGGCCTGCAAGCCCTGGCCGATGAATTTTTCCCAGGCGCGGCTGGCCGAAACAGTGACGGGGTACGTGCTGATGGCCGGGTCATCGCGCCGCCAGCCGTGTTCGACGAGGAAATGCGCGACGCTGCCGATGGCGTCGGCCGTGGAATTGCGCAGGTCGATGTGACTATCGCCATCGAAGTCCACTGCATAGTTCATGATGCTGCTAGGCATGAATTGGGGCAGGCCGATGGCGCCCGCATACGAGCCGAGCAAGGTCAATGGATCGATGCCATCCTTGCGCGCGTACAGCAGCGCGTTTTCCAGTTCTCCCTTGAAAAACTCCATGCGCGCGGCGCGGGTCGGGCTTTCCGGATAGGAAAACGCCAGGGTGGTCAGCGCGTCGAGCACGCGGAAGCGCCCCGTGTTGCGTCCGTACACGGTTTCCACGCCGATGATGCCGACGATGATCTCGGCCGGCACGCCATATTCCCGCTCGGCGCGCGCCAGCGCTTGCGCGTTCTCTTCCCAGAATTTCACGCCCGCGTTGATACGCACGGGTTCGATGAAGCGGGCGCTGTAGGCTTGCCAGTTCTTCGGCTTGCCGGGCGGGGCCGGTTTCATCAGCTGCACGGTCGACTCGACATAGCGCACCTTGCCGATCAGGGTATCGAGCTCGGCGCGATCAAAGCCATGTTTGGCCGACATGTCGTCGAGAAAGGCGCGAACTTCTTTCCAGTTGGCATAGTCGACAAATTCGCCTTCAAAGTCGAATTTCGCCGGTGCTTTCTTCGCAGTCGGCTTGCCGGCGACCTTCTTGACGGGCTGGGCCTTGGCCGCGCGTATGGCACGGGCGCGGTCGGCAGCGGAAATATGGCTGTTTTCGCCAGCGTGCGCGGCGGACAGGTACAGGGGAAGGGAGAGCAGCAGGGACAGGGCGGAGGTTTTGATCGGTAGCAAGGAGCGTCTCATCGGCATTGGGTTAACAGGCGGCGCAAGCTGCGCCGCGCGCGGAGTTGTTCATCTGGGTTGGCGTTACCATACTGCATCGCGGCATAGATTGCCAGAAACTGTGCGCTGGCGGCGTGCGGCTCTGGCGTGGCCTGGCCTGCGGCCAGCCGCGCAGCATAACCTTGCGGGCTTGCATGCGGCGCACGGCTGTAGCCGCGCCGCAACTGCTGGCGGCAAAACTGCGCGTTCAGTGCGTCGAGCGGATTGCCATGCCGGGCCTGACGCCAGCAGCGCCAGCACGCGCGTGACGCCATCGAGCGTCACTTGCCGCTCTTCCATCGAGCGTCACTTGCCGCTCTTCCATCGCTGCGAGCAAGCCCGATGGCGTCTTCGGCGCGGCGCCGTTGATCGCGTCGGCCAGCAGGTGCTCGTCCCGCCAGTACGCAGGCGAGGGTCTGGCGGCTATGCAAGTGTTTGCCGACGAGAACTTCGCCGATTTGCTGCGCGGCCTGGTGAATTTTCGAAAACATGCTATTTCTATCACGGTAAGACGGATTATTTAATTTACAATCGCTTTGGCCAGGTCAAGCCGCGCCGCCCACCACCTGCGCGCTCGTGGTAGATTAGCGTGACAGCAAAGGCGGCAAGGGCGGCACAGACCAGCCCGTGATTTTATGCGGGAACGCGCCAGGCAGGCAGGAATGCTCTGCAGTGTTCCGGCGCGCGTTTCCGGTATGGATAGAGAGCAGAGACAGAGGTCACCAGTACAGCGCATGAGCACAGCCATTTATACCCATCCCGATTGCCAGCGCCATGAAATGGGCGACTGGCATCCTGAATCGCCGGCCCGCTTGCAGGCCATCAACGATCAATTGATCCTCGCGCACATCAGCGACCTGGTCGAGCATCGCGACGGCGTGCGCGCGCAATTGTCCGATATCGAGCGCAACCACAGCGCCACGGCCATCGGCCTGGTGCGCGACAACGTACCGCCGGCGGGCGATTACTATCCGCTCGACGGCGACACCTTGCTCAACGCGCACAGCTACGAGGCGGCGCTGGCCGCCGCTGGCTCGGCCGTGGCAGCTACGGACGCCGTCATCGATGGCGAGATCAGCAATGCCTTTTGCGCGATCCGCCCGCCCGGCCACCATGCGCGGCCCAGCGAGCCCATGGGTTTTTGCCTGTTCAACAATATCGCCATCGCGGCCAAGCATGCACTCGACGTGCGCGGGCTCGAAAGAGTCGCCATCGTCGACTTTGACGTGCACCATGGCAATGGCACGGCCGAATCCGTGGCGCACGATCCGCGCATCCTGATGGTCAGCTTTTTCCAGCACCCGTTTTATCCGTACAGCGACGTGGAATCGTATACGGACACGCGCGTTAACGTGCCCGTGCCGGCCCGTTCGAAAGGCGATGTCGTGCGCCAGTTGGTGCTCGATCACTGGTTGCCCGCGCTGCATCGCCAGCAGCCGCAGATGATTTTCATTTCCGCCGGTTTCGATGCCCACCGCGAAGACGACGTGGGCGGCATGGGCCTGGTGGAGGCCGATTACACGTGGATGACACAGCAGATGATGGCCGTGGCCAGCCAGTACGGCCAGGGCCGCATCGTCAGCTGTCTCGAAGGGGGCTACAATCTGTCGTCCCTGGGCCGCAGCGTGGCCGCGCACGTGAAGGCGCTGGCGGAGCTGTAATGGTTGCGCTGTAATGGTTGAGCTGTAACTACAGCAGGCTGGGACGGCTGCGGGAATTCGTGTGGCGGTGGGTCTGGTAATCGAGCGCGTCGCCGGCCATGAAGCGGCGCCAGGCTTGTGTGTAGACGAGCGATGATTTATCCGCGTCAAAGCTGTCGAGCTGCAACATGTCGCGGTGGTGCTTGATTTCATTGACCAATTGGTCATACAGCATTTGCAAGCCATAGCTGTCGGCGCTCTGGCGTTTCAGGCGCTCTTCCAGTTGCACCACTTGCCCCTGCAACTGCCGGCATTGCTTCTTCCACTGCAACAGGCTGCCATTGCCCGGCACGCGCTTGGGCGTCGCCTTGGCCGGGCGCGGGCTGCCGCGTTCGCATTGCGCGTGTGCCGCCGGCGCCTTGCCAGTGTGTTTCATCATCATATCGCCGATTTCCCCATTGCTTATCTCCCTGCGCGTGGCTGTAGCCAGCCTGGAAATAATTGCTTTTCATTTAAGAGGCGATATTAGAGCATACTTTTTTGTTTCTTTCAGTAAATATAAAAATCCATATAGAAATATTTCACATGGCTGCCCACGCCCGCCTTACGGGCGCTGTGCTGCCGGCAAGGGCGCTGCGGGGGCGGCTTCGGCCATTTTTTCATCGTCGGCGTAGGTCAGGGTCAGCAGGGTATTGTCGTCCCAGCTCACGTCATGCAAGGGCGGCACGTAGCGTTGCCGGTCTTGCGTGACGCGGATGTCCAGGATGCGCTCGCCCGAGCGCGCCTGCACGGCAAGCAGCTTGCGCGCCACGGGAAACGGCACGTATATCAACGACGAGTGGCATGGCCCGCCCGCCAGGCGGAACACGTTGCGCCGGACAAAGGGCAGGTCATCCTGCTCGACGGCCCAGCGGATTTCGCATTCCAGGCGCAAGTCGCCCAGGCGGCGCATATTTTCGGGCAGGCCCGGTGTGTGGATGTCGGCGCGCCAGCGCAAGGTGTCGCGCTTCTTGTTGCTGACCAGGTCGGCATTCGCATCGTAGGCAGTCTTGTCGCGTGTCAAGGTGAAGCCGCCGTCCGCCGACAGTGGCACAGGGATCGACAGGTTGTCGGCCGACAGGTGCAGGGTCACGCCATCGAGCCTGGCCTGGGGCGTGGCGGGGATCAGCATGAAGCGTAGCGGCGCGTCCGGCGCCAGGCGCCGGTGGTCGGCATAGGCGTCGAGTCCCTTGAGCATGGTGCGGTAGGGGCGCAGGTCGGGATCGCGCGTGCCTTGCACGTCGACAATCTGCTGCATTTCCACACTGGCCGCATCGCCGGGCACCGCCGGCTGTTCCTGGGCCATGGCGGGCGACAGGCAGGCGCAAAGAAGGGCGGGGAGGAGGTAGCGGGGACGTTGCATGGAGTGCGTGCCAGGTTGAGCGTGCAATGGGAGAAACCGGCCAGGCTGGACGGACTGCGGATATTATCATTCAAGTAACTGCCAAATTATCACCAATTGTCTCGTTCGCGTCGCACGGCTGGCGCTGGTGGTGGAAAATGCGACGTCGTGGCGGCAACCACGTAAAATAGCGGATTGACCGAACGATTTTGAAAGCAAGAGCATGGCGATACAATGGTACCCAGGACACATGAACGCGGCCCGCAAGAAAGCGGCCGAGACCATGGAAAACACCGATCTGGTGATTGAAGTGGTGGACGCGCGCCTGCCGGCAGCCAGTTGCAATCCCATGGTGGACGAGCTGCGCCTGTTCCGCCAGCGCCCTTGCCTGAAGATCCTCAACAAGACCGACCTGGCCGATCCTGCCGCCACCGCCGCCTGGGTCGCTTATTTCAATGCCCAGGAAGGCGTGACCGCGTATGCGATGACGACCAAGAAGCCTGGCGACGTGGCGCGCATCCCCGACCTGGCCAAGTCGCTGGCGCCGCACCGCGGCGTGCCGACCAAGCCGCTGCGCATCATGATCATGGGCATCCCCAACGTGGGCAAGTCGACGCTGATGAACGCGCTGCTGAAAAAGCGCGTGGCCAAGGTGGGCGACGAGCCGGCAGTGACGAAGATGCAGCAAAAGCTGTACCTGGACAAGAACACCATCCTCGTCGACACGCCCGGCATGCTGTGGCCAAAGATTGCCATCCCCAGTGACGGCCTGATGCTGGCGGCCAGCCACGCCATCGGCTCGAACGCGCTGATCGAAGAGGAAGTGGCCGTCTTCCTGGCCGAGGAATTGCTCAAGCGCTATCCGGACTTGCTGACGGCCCGCTACGGCACCAAGGTCGATGAAGTCGATGCCATCGGCGTGGTCGAAGGCATCGCCGCCAAGCGCGGCTTCCGCATCAAGGGCGGCGACTACGATTTCGAGAAAGCGTCGCACACCTTGCTGCTCGACTACCGCAGCGGCATCCTCGGACGCATCTCGCTGGAAACGCCCGATACGCGCGCGGCCTTGCTGGCACAGCACGCGGCCGAGATGGCGGAAAAAGCGGCCAAGGCGGCGGAGATTGCCGCCGAAAAGGCGAAAAATGCGGCGCGCGGCAAGCGCGGCACGTAAGTAAAAAAAAGCCGCTAGTTGAACTGACTCCCGATGACGTTGGCGTCGAGCCAGCCGTTAGCGGTGTTGAGGGTCTCGGCGTCCCCGTCTGACCCCGGCTGACTGCTAATTTTCGCCCGCTGTCCCAAACCTGAAGCTGGTGACTGCCAGCGCGCCGAAGAAATCCTCCTCGTGGTACACCACCTGCGCCGCTTCCTGCTCGGCCGCGCCCAGCGCCACCATCAGCGGCAGCAAATGGTCTTCCTGCGGATGGGCCTGGCGCGCGCCGGGTGCCTGGTCCCAGGCCAGCAATTGCTGCAGGCGCTGCTGCGGCGGCAAGGCCATGGTCTGGCGCAGCCAGGCGTCAAACTGGTGCGAGGCGACGGCGCCCGCCTGGCCGAACTGGCGCAGGTTATGGTAGGACAGGCCGCTGCCCAGTATCAGCACGCCCTGCCGGCGCAGGATGGCCAGCGCGCGGCCCACTTCGACGTGCGTGAGCGGATCGTAGCCGTGTTTCAGCGACAATTGCACCAGCGGCACGTCCGCCTGCGGGTAAATGGGGAAGAGGGCGCTGAAAGTGCCGTGGTCGAAACCGCGCTCATGGTCCAGGCGCGCCGGATGGCCGGCCGCGTCGAGCAGTTGCTTGACCTGCGCCGCCAGTGCAGGCGCGCCCGGTGCCGGGTACTGGATCTGGTAGGTATGCGGCGGAAAGCCCGAATAGTCATAAATCATGCCCGGCCGGGAGCTGGCCGAGACGAGAAACTGCGGCCCTTCCCAATGCGCCGTGACGACCAGCACGGCTGTCGGGCGCGCGCCGATCTGGCGCGGGATATCCTGCAACGATGCTTCGAGCACGTCGTAGCGGCCACCGAACTGGTCTTTCATGAAGGGCCACGGGCCGCCGCCGTGCGACAGGAAGTAAGTGGGGAAGGTGTGCTCTTGCATGGCGGCTCCGGGGTGGAATGACTGATGCCACCGATGATAGTGATGTGCGGCCAGTTGATCAAGATCGCAATTATTGATATATCATTTCCATTTTGTTGATGATTGGGCCGTCATGGATACCTTGCGCAGCATGCGCGTGTTTCGCGCCGTGGTGGAACTGGACAGTTTTGTGCGTGCCAGCGAGCGCCTCGATTTGTCGCCGGCCATGGTCAGCAAGCACGTGATGCACCTGGAGCGGCACCTGGGCGCGCGGTTGCTGAACCGCAGCAGCCGCCACCTGAGCCTGACGGAAATCGGCAAAGTGTATTTTGAACAGTGCCGCGACATGCTCGACAATCTGGAGGAGGTCGAAGCGACCGTGGGCCGCACAACGGTGGTGCCGCGCGGCATGCTGCGCCTGAGTGCGCCCGTCTGGTTCGCCAACGCCATTTTTACGCGCACCCTGGTGGCTTACCGCGAGCGCTACCCGGAAGTGACCTTCGACATCGACTTGAGCGGGCGCGTGGTCAACCTGGTGGAAGAGGGTTTCGATCTGGCCCTGCGCGTGAGCCAGGCCCAATCGCCGACCCTGATCGCGCGGCCCATCGGCAGCATCGCCTTTCACCTGGTGGCTGCTCCCGCCTACCTGGCGCGCGCGGGCCAGCCGCAACTGCCGCAAGACCTGGCGCGGCACGCCATGATCAGCTATTCGCTATTATCTAATGGTAATGAATTGGCCTTCGACGGACCGCAGGGACGCGAGACGGTGAAGTTCTCGCCCGTACTGCAATGCAATAACGAAAGCCTGCTGCATGCAGCCGCGCTCGATGGCATGGGTATCGCCCTGCTGCCGTCGTGGCAAACGGATGCCGACCTGGCGGAGGGGCGGCTGCTGCGCCTCTTCGACGGCTACCAGCTGGCGGGCGGCAAGGTGTATGCCGTCTACACGAGTCGCCGCTACCTGTCGTCGAAAGTGCGCACCTTCATCGACTTCCTGGCTGATGAAGGGCGCCTGGGGGCTGACTAGCCGAGCGAGCGCTTGACGTCGATCAGCGCGAACAGGCGCGCGCTGCGCATCCACGCCAGTACCAGCGCTGCCAACTGCGTCACCAGCAAGCCGGCCACGCTGGCCTGTGGACCGGGTGCGGCCAGCTTCAGGCGCGCCACGCCCAGCAGCGCATACAGGGTCAGTCCCAGCAAGGTGATGACGAGGTAGATGGCCAGGCAGGCCAGCGGACGCCGGCGCAGCATGCCGAGGCCGCGCCACCAGGCCTTGATGGCCGAGGTGCGGCGACGGTCGACGGCCAGCGCCGCGCGGCCCGCGTCGAGCGTGGCGCTGGCCAGCAGGAACAGCAAGCCCGTGCGCGCACCGCCCCAGGCGTTGCTGGCGCTGGGCGTGGTGACGGAGGACGCGTGCGGCGAAGCCAGGGCAATGCCGTCGGCGGATGGCGCCAGCGGCATGGCGACAATGCAAAGGGCCTTGAGCTTGCCCGAGATGGGGAAAAAACCAATGCTGCGGCGCGTGCTGCGGGGATTTGGCAGCCCCGGGCGCGTTGTGCTGCGACTTTCCATGCGTGACTCCCGCAGTGACTTGTTGACTTTCAGATGCAGTCGGCTGCGCCCTGGATGGCCGCGCGCACTTCGCACTTTACTTAATATACCTATAAAAATGCCAAATTAATAATGAAATATTGGCGGAAGGAAATTGCCACCGGGCTGGTGCTTGCGGCGCCATGCACCCTGCGTATAATGAGCGGCTTTTGCCATCCCTCCGTGCCACTGGCGTGCGTCCGCGCCGCAGTGACGCCTCAGCCTGCCGCCATGATGCCTGCCCCTTCCGCCCTGACCGTTGCCACGCGCGCCTTGTTGCTGTGCGCCCTGGCCATGCCGGCGTGCGCGCAGGAAGGCGTGGAGGCTGGCGCGGCCGGCGTCACGCATGGCGATTTGTCCGCCGAGCTGGCGCAGGGCGGTCAGCACAGCGTGCGCGGCGCCCTGTCGCGCGAGCAGGGCGGCATGACGCTCGATGTGGCCATGGACGGGCTGCGCAATGGCAATTACCGTGATGGCAGCGTGTTTCAGCAGCGCGGCTTCAACGGAGGCGCGGAATGGAAGGTGCGCCAGGGCCGCTTTGGCTTCAGCGCCGACCAGTTGAACCAGGACACCCGCTACCCCGCGCCCGAGGCGCCGTTCCTGGCCTTGCTGGCGGCCCGCCCGGAGGATCTGTATCGCTATGAGGTGCGGCGCGCCAGCGCCTTCGTGCAGCGCTACGTCGGCAAGTTCGAGCTGGGGGTGGAACTGTCGCAGCGGGAAAAGCACGCCACGGCCCACTATGCGGGCGAGGAGGGCAGCAGCGTATCGATGTATAGCAGCCGGCGCCGGCAACTGGCGCCCCGCCTGCGCCATTACGGCAAGTTGGGCGGCGTGGGCACGGATACGGAAGTCGGCCTGGACTTGATGCAGTGGCAGCGGCGCTCGGGCCGCGATGGCGATGGGCAGCGCCGCCAGTACTCGCGCGCACTGCTGCTGCGCGAGGAGCTGGCCTTCGGCGGCCCATATGCGCCGCGCATGCTGCTGGGGCTGCGGCATGAACAGTTCCAGCTCGATCCGGCCGACATGCCCGCCGGCGGCAGCGACTGGGAAAACCAGAACGCCTGGGACTTGCAGGGCAGCTTGCAGCTGCGCCCGCAACTGAGCGTGTACGCCAAGGCCGCGCGCAGCTACCGCATCGATGATGATGGCTATACCCGCGCCGGCTACCGTCCCCTGGCGGGACAGCTGCGGCGCGAAACGGAAGTGGGCGCCACCTACGGCGACGCGGCGCGCAGCGCTTCCGTGCGCGTCTTCAGCGAGCGCCTCAGCAATCAGATCGTCTTCGACCCGAGCCTGGGCCAGCTGGGCTTCGCGGGCAACCTCGACCCTTCGCGCCGCGACGGCATCGCCATCGAGGCCAGCCTGGCGCTGGCGCGCGACTGGCGCCTCGACGCTCAGCTGCGGCAAGTGCATGCGCGCTATGACGACTACGCCTACGACGGCCCGGATATCGCCCTCGTGCCCAAGACCCTGGCCAGCCTGCGCCTGTACTGGACGGGTCAGACCGGCGCCAGCGCCGACGTTGGCGTGCAATGGCTGCGCGCCCTGCGCTATGGCCCGGATTTCGCCAACAGCTGTCTGGCGCAAGTGCCCGCGTTTGCCACCCTGGATGGGCGCTATGCGCGCAAGCTGGGCGCCTGGGAGCTGGAACTGGCCGGCAGCAACCTGGCCAACCGCCGCCATTACGGCGATGCGCCAGGCTGCCGTTCCAGCATTTACCTTAACGATGCGCGCCAGCTGCGCGTGTCGGCGCGCTACCATTTCTGAGACAGACGCGCAGCGCCGCTTAAGAGCGGCTTAATCAGGCGCAAACGGAGCGTGTAAAACTCCCTTTTTTCGGCCCGCGCTACAATGGACAGCGCAAAAAGTGGTAATCTCGCCCCGTTCACGACCACTTTATGATGAAGGATTATTATGCGTTTTCTGCGTTTCTTGCGTCCCCTGCTCGCCGCCGTCACCCTGGTGGCGGCCACCGGCGGCGCCATGGCGGCCGATACCGGCTTTACCACGCTCCCTTCGCCAGTGCGCACGGACACGGGCAAGAAGGTGGAAGTGGTGGAGTACTTCATGTATTCCTGCCCGCATTGCTATGCGCTCGATCCGTTGATGCACGACTGGGTCAAGAAGCAGGGCGACAAGATCGCCTTCCGCCGCATCCACCTGGCCTTCAGCGGCCCGAAAGATCCGCAGGCGCACGCCTATGCCACCTTGGAAGCGATGGGGCAGCTGGACCAGTTCCACGACAAGATCTTCCGCGCCATCCACGTCGAACGCAACCGCCTGAACCGCGATGACGCCATCCTCGACCTGCTGGTGAAAAACGGCATCGACAAGGCCAAATACCTGGACATGTTCAATTCCTTCGGCGTGCAGACCAAGCTGAAACGCAACGAGCAGCTGATCACTGCCAGCAAGATTGACAGCGCGCCGACCATCGTCATCGATGGCCGCTTCGTCACGTCGCCAGCGCAGCTGTCGCGTCCGGGCCAGTCCGAGCCGGAGACCCAGACAGCGACCCTGCGCGTGATGGATGAACTGGTGGCGCGCGTTCTGAAAGAGCGCGCTCCCGCGCCAGCGAAGAAGTAACACTGGAGAATTACCATGAAACAGCTGCCCTGGACTTTGTGCGTACTGGCCCTCGCCCTCGTGGCCTGGCTGGCGCTTGCCCTCGTCAACGTGGAAAACCAGCGCAATGCGCTGACCAGCAAGGCTTGCGTGGACCCTGCGTTCAAGAACGAGGTCGATGCGAAATGCCTGGCGTCCGTGCAGTCGCGCGAGCACTGGTGGCAGCATCTGGGCTACGCCATGACGCACTTCCGGAATTGAATGTGTCTGCAAGAAGAACCCGCCGCGCGCGGGTTTTTTTTCGTCCGCGTATGATGAAGCCATAACCATCCGGGAGGGTTGATGAAGGAAGTGATCTTGATTACGGGCAGCAGCCGCGGCATCGGCGCGGCGACTGCCTTGCTGGCGGCGCGCCAGGGCTATGCCGTCTGCGTCAACTATGTGCGCGATGCGCAGGCGGCGGAAGAACTGTGCGCGCGCATCGTCGCCGACGGAGGCGAAGCCATCGCCGTGCAGGCTGACGTGGGCGACGAAGCGGACGTGGCGCGTTTGTTTGACGAAGTCGATGCGCGTCTTGGCACGCTCACCGCGCTGGTCAACAACGTGGGCGTGCTGGAGCAGAAATGCCGGCTGGCCGACATTTCCGTGCAGCGCCTCGAACGCGTGCTGCGCACGAATGTGATCAGCTATTTCCTGTGCTGCCAGCAAGCCGTGCGGCGCATGTCGACGGCAAACGGCGGGCAGGGCGGGCGCATCGTGAATGTCTCGTCGGTGGCCGCCCGCATCGGCTCACCGGGCGAATACATCGATTACGCGGCTTCGAAAGGCGCCGTCGATACGCTCACCCTCGGCCTTGCGAAGGAAGTGGCGGACGAGGGCATCCGCGTCAACGGCGTGCGGCCAGGCATTATCTATACGCAGATCCACGCTTCGGGCGGCGAGCCGGGACGGGTGGCGCGCCTGGCATCGGGCGTGCCCATGCAGCGCGGCGGCCAGCCGGAAGAAATCGCCGACGCCATCCTCTACCTGCTGGGGCCAGGCGCGAGCTATGTGACGGGCAGCCTCCTCGACGTGGCGGGCGGGCGCTAAAGCTTACGCTTTGGCGGGCGCTGAATGGGGTGTGATCACCACGGTGCAGGTGGTGCCGGCCACCAGGAGTTGACCTTTGGGTTGCTCGTCGATGTGGATACGCACGGGTACGCGCTGCGCCAGGCGTACCCAGTTGAACGTGGGATTGACGTCGGCCAGCAGTTCGCGGCCCGTGGCGGCGTCGCGATCGGTGATGCCGCGCGCGATGCTCTCGATGTGGCCGTGCAGGGTGCCGCCGCTCATCAGATTCATTTCCGCCTTGTCGTCCTGCGCCAGCATGCCCAGCTTGGTCTCTTCGAAGTAGCCGACGACATAATACGAGGCGCTGTCGATGACGGCCAGCTTGGCCGCGCCGACGGCGGCGAAATCGCCCTTGTGCACGTTCAGGTTCGTCACGTAGCCGGTGACGGGGGCACGCACCGTGGTGCGGTCCAGGTTCAATTGCGCCAGCGTGCGTGCGGCCAGCGCCGCCTGCACTTGCGACGAAGCCGAACTGGCGGAAAACGCGGCACTTTCGCGGCTTTCCGTGGAGATGATGCTGGCGTCCAGATTGGCGCGGCGCTGCGCTTCCTTGCCGCGGCGGCCCATTTCTGTTTTTTGCGCGGCCAGCACGGCGTCGGCTTGCGCCAGGGCGCTCGCATAGCGTGCCCTGTCGACGACGAAGAGCACGTCGCCCTTTTGTACCACCTGGTTGTCGCGCACCAGCACGTCTGTGACGGTGCCTGCCACGTCGGCGCTGATGTTGATGATGTCGGCCTTGATGCGGCCGTCGCGCGTCCACGGCGACTCCATGTAGCGGTCCCAGACGGTCTTGCCTATCCACAGGGCGGCAGCCAGGAGCAGCAAGGTGATTGCATAGCGGGTCATTTTGCTTACCATGTCGGCAGCCTTTCCTTGATCAGGTTGAACATTAGTCGAACGTTATTTGTACAGCGATAAAGCCAGCGCGCCGAAGATGGCGACGAAGATGCACAGCCGCGCCAGCGACGGGTGCCACACCATGCGGTACACGCCCAGCCAGCCCAGCACCCGGTCCAGCAGGGTTTGCAGGCCGATGCTGAGGATGAACAGCGGCAGCAGGGTGGGAATCAGAATTCCGAACAGGGCGAATTCACGCGGCATGATGGTCTCCGGCGCCAGGCGCCATATGGTCGAGTAAAGAGGTGTAGATCGAATGCAGGTCGGCCAATGCCGTGTGCAGGCGCAGGTCTTGCTCCTGCTTGCGCTCGGCTGTCGCTCTTGCTTGCGCTTGTGCCGTGCGCACCACCGCGCCCGCCTGCAGGGTGGCCGCCAGCGCAACCTGCAGTGCCGTGTCGCTGCGCGTGCGCAGCCAACTGGCGATGTGGTCTACGCACAGCTGCAGCGCGTCGCGCGTGGCGCCCGGCCGCGCGGTCGCAATCAGTTCGCGCAATTCGATCACCGAGTGGCCGATTTCCAGCAACGTCAGGGCCTGGCGCACGACGCTGCGCGTGGCTGCTCCCGGCGCCGGTCCGGCCGCTGCATTGAGCTGGCTCAGCAAGTCGCGCACGCGGTTGTCGAAACGGTGCTTGACTCGTCGCGCCGGCGCCGTGCACGCCTGCAGCGCTTCACGCCACAGGGCCGGGCCGATATGGTCCTTGTGGCCCATCGTGTGTTCCGGCAGCAGCACGGCAAACACCAGGGCGGCCAGCATCAGGCCGACGATCAGCGCCATGCCGGTGTTCAGGAACGCGGCGCCATCGACATGCATCACATTCGTCGGCGCCATTTGCGTGATGAAGGTTGACACGCCCAGGCCCACGCCCAGCTTGGCCGGATTCGTCATCAGATACAGGCCGACGGCGAGGAAGGGCGCAAAGCTGAGCACCAGCATGGGGAAGCCGTCGCCGTGCACCAGCACGAAGTACACGCAGACGAGGGACAGGGGCATGGCGATCAAAAAGCCTGCCAGCACTTGCCGGATCATCAGGATGGGGCGCGGCGAGGACGAGGCCAGTGCGCAGAACACGGCCGCCATCAGCATCGCCGTGCTGGCGTAAGGCCAGGCCAGGAAGTAGGCGCCCAGGGCCAGCAGGGCCAGGCTGATGGCCGCGCGCGCGCCGCTGGCGATCACCAGCGCGGGCGGCGTCTTGGGTGCATATGCCTGCGGCGTGGCGATGGCCAGAGGCGTGTCGTGCGCCAGGCTGAAATACACTTCGTGAAAGCGGCTCATGTCGCGCGCAAAGCGCTCGAGCAGCTCGCAGACGGTGTCGAAATCGATGCGCTGCGCATGCACGATGGTTGCGCCATCGATGTCCATGCGTGCCTGGCCCAGCGCCGTTTGCAGATGCTGTTGCATGGTGTCGAGCGAGCCTTGCGACGGCGTCGTTTGCAGTGCCTCGGCGACGATGGCGTACAGCGGCGCGCACGCCTGCATGACCTGGGTCTCGCCGTCGCGCCGCAGGCGGTCGAACAGGCGGTGGAAGGTATAGAAGGTGGTCAGCGCCGTCATGAAGGTGGCGTTGAAGGCGTGCAGCTTGCGGTTTTGTGCGCGCACGTGACTCACTTTGCTGGTGACTTCGAACAGCGCGGCAGAACGGCCCAGTTCCAGCGCCGCCACGTCGGCGGCAAACTGCAAATGCGTCAGTTCCACCTGCGCCGGGGTGAGCTTTTGCTGTAGCACGTCCTGGCAAAAGCTGAGGAATTTTCCGTAGCGGGCTTGCACCGTGCGCATCACCTGCGTGCCCTGGTGGCGCGGCAGCAGCACGCTGGAGACCGCCGCCGAGCAGATGATGCCCAGGCTCACTTCGGCCACGCGTGTGACGGCCAGCGCGAACACCTGCATGGGCTGCTCGATGGCGGGCAGGGCTATCATGCAGGCAGTGTAGCCGGCCAGCACATACACATACGACTGGGCGTTGCGGTGCAGGGCCGAGCCGCTCGTGCACAGGCCCACCCACAGGGCCAGGCCGGCGAACAGCAGCACCGGTTGCTGCGGGAACAGGCCGATCAGGGTCAGCGCGGCAGTGCAGCCGAGCAGGGTGCCGCACAGGCGGTAAAAACTTTTCTCCAGCACCATGCCGCTGCTGGGCAGGGCCAGGATGATGGTGGTGGTCATCGCCGTGCTCGGTGAATCGAGGCCCAGGCGGTAGGCCAGCCACAGGGCGCAGAACGCCGCGATCAGGGTCTTGCCGACGTAGATCCAGCGTTCGCCCTCCGTCGTGCGCCAGTCCTGCAGCGCCAGCGCCAGCCAGTGGGCCGCCCGGGACAGGGGGCCGCGCGTGTATGTTGTTGCTGTGGCTGGCGTCATCAATAGGCTATCAGTTCTGGTTGTTGAGATTGTTCAGGTTGCGCAACTGGCGCATGTACAGCTTGTCGAGCACTTGCAGCTCTTCTTCCGTCAAGCCTTCGTACAGGGCCGAGGTTTCCTGGTACACGTCGGGCAGCGCCGTTTCGATCAGCGCGCGGCCCTTGTCGGTCAGCGAGATCATCACCGAGCGGCGGTCGCCGGGGCGCGTGCCGCGGTGGATCAGGCCGCGCGTTTCCAGGTCGTTGCACACGCGCGTCAGGTTGGCCGGCTTTTCATGACAGGCCATGCCCAGGGTGCAGGCGTTCGAGGTTTCATCGTCCGTGCCGTACAGCACGGCCAGCACCATGTAGCTGGCATCGACCAGGTCGTGCTTTTTCAGCGCGGCATTGGTCAGATCCTTCATGCCTTTTTGAATGTGGTACGTCATGCGCAACAAACGCATCAGTTCCATGGGGAAGCCTGGCATGCGCGTGCGGATGTTTTGCAGCCGCTTGGAGGTGGCGTCAAAAGCGGTCATGTCGTATTCCTTCATGTGTGAATAAAGCTCCGATTGTATCTTGTTGAGCTAGGGCAATGCCAGGATTGCAAGCTTAGATTCCACCACCGAGTGCATTCATCAAGGAAACGTACAGATCGAGTTCACGCGCCCCGTTTTGTGCCTGCTGCTGTTCTTCCGCCAGCAGCGCCACTTGCGTGTTGAGCATGTTGATGGCGTCGCTCATGCCCGCCTTGTACGCCTTTTCCGCCAGGTCGCGCGCGCGCTGCGCCGTGGCCAGCGCCTGCGTGGTCAGCTGGTGCTGCCTGGCCAGCGACTGGGCGCGGGTGACGGCATTGGCCACGTCCGACATGGCGTTGATGACGGTAGCGTTGTACTGCTCCACGGCGCCGTCGTAGATGGCCGTCTGGCTGCCCAGCTGGGCGCGCAAACGGGCACCGGCAAAGATGGGCAGGCTCAGCGCGGGCGACGCGCCGCGGATCTGCGAATTGGCATCGAGGAAGTGGCTGAAGCCAAATGCCTGGAAGCCGGCAAACGCCACCAGGTTGACGTTCGGGTAAAACTCGGCCTTGGCGGAGTCGATGCGCTGCGCCGCCGCTTCCACTCGCCAGCGCTGGGCGGCGATGTCGGGCCGGCGGCCGATCAGGTCGGCCGGCAGCGCTGGCGGGATGGCCAGTGGCTGGTCCAGGCGCAGCACGGGGCGCGTGAGCGCCGCGCCGGCGGCCGGACCCTTGCCCGACAAGGCCGCCAGCTGGTTGCGCAGCAGGGCCAGCGACTCGGCCGACTGCTCCAGCTGGCGCCGGCCGGCCGGCAGGGTGGTTTCGATTTGCGCCACGTCGATGTCGGTGCCGATGCCGGCCGCCTTGCGCCGGCGCGTGATGTCGAGGATGCGGGCGCGCTGCGCCAGGCTGCGTTCGATCACGTCCTGCAGCTGGAATTCATACGATAGCTGGATGTAGGTGCGCACCAAGGCCGTTTCCAGTGCCAGGCGGGCCATCTGCGATTCGGCCGACGCCATCTGCACATCGCCCAGGGCGGCGGACAGGGCGGCGCGGTTGCGGCCCCACAGGTCCAGGTCGTACGAGGCCGTGACGGTGGCCTGGTTGCGCCAGGCGTAATTGCCGGCCAGCGGTGCCGGCGTGCTGCCATGCTGCGAATACAGTTCGCGGTTGATGGAGACATTCGCGTCCGCTTGCGGGCGGGTCTTGTCCTCGGCTGCGCCGGCCAGCGCCTCGGCCTGGCGCACGCGCGCCTGGGCGCCGCGCAGGGTGGGGCTGTCGGCCAGCGCCTGCTCCATCAACCGGTTCAATTGGGGGTCGTGCAAGTCTTGCCACCATTGCGTGCGCGGCCATTGTATGGCGGCGCTGGCGGCGGCATCCATGGCCTTGCTCGCCTGCAGTGTATTGGCGTCGAGCATGGCCGATTGCGGCGCGATATGGCCCATGTCGGCGCAAGCGCTCAAGGCAAGGATCAGACTGGCGGCAAGCAAACGGCGGTGCAGGGACATGCAGGGACTCCGGGAGGGATGGTGTTGGGTGATGCTGACAACTCGCCGCGGTGAGCGCCGGGAGTGGCCCGGGTGCTGCGCCGCAACTGAGGTATGACTGTTTGAAACCGGCTGACTGGTTTCTTATTTCACGACGTGCTTGGTCGTCTGCGCGACATCAAAGTCCGCTTCCGTTTGCGGGATCAGGCCAGCCTTGCGGGCAGCGTAGAACTCGGCCATGACTTGCTCGCGCGTCACTTGGCTGGTGGCGGTGGCCGGCGTTTTCGGGTAGTCGACTTCGCTTGTGGCGATTTCGCCGGCGTTGCGGGCGCGGATGTATTCGGCCGTGACTTGCGCGCGCGTCAATGGCTGGCCGTTGCCAGCAGGTGCCGTGCTTTGGGCGAAAGCCGAGGTGGCGGTGGTGATGGCAAACAATGCTGCGATGAGTGATTTGGCTTGCATGATAAGACTCCAAAATATGCATGATGGCTGGGTGGATGGGCCGGCTCGCCACGTACCGGTCGGTTCGGCGGCAGGGTGCTGGTGGGCGCCCTGCCGCCGATGAAGCAGTTTCTGGATGAGAAGATGCTTACTTGAATTAACTATAGCAATGAATAGTACATTTGTGAAGTAATTTATGAAAATATTTGTGCGCCGCCGCATTTTGTCCGCAGGAATGCCGTGCAGGCGTGCGCCGCCGGCCAGTCCAGGGGAGTAAGCTGGTTCTTTTATTAATGGGAGATAGCCATGAGCAGCAGTTCACTCGATCCGGATAATTTGCCCGCCACTTCCGACCGCGTACTGGGCAGCGGCCATGGCAAGGGCGCGCTCGGTCCCAGCGACAGCTCCGAAAGCGGTAGCGACATGCAGGGCGTGCCCGGGCAGGATGCGGAAGAGCTCGAGAACGACAGCGATGCGGCCGGCACCGGCGTGCGGGCTGGCGTGGAACCGCACAACGCGGCGCCCGATGGTGGCGACATCGATGTCGACCATGTGGAGAGCATGGTGCCCGCGCCGGTGGCGCAGGATGGCGGGGACGAACCGCGCACGCCGCAGGCGCCGCTGCCGCGCCCCTGAGGCCGGGGGGCGAATTGCCGCCACGAATTACCGCCTCTGCTGCGCCATCAGCGTAAAATGTAGGCAAGGTGGCGTGCGCGCCGCCATGGCCAACCGGCCGGCACAGCATAGGATGTCAGAGGATGCAAACGCAGATGTCGCAAGAGAAAGAAAAAGGTTTGATGTCGATGTACCGCGAGACGCGGCCACGCGAGTTTTTTGGTGAAAAAAGTTATACCAATCACCTGGCCTGGAGTGTGCTGGTGGTGTTGCTGGCGCTGGCTTTCTGGCTGGTCGTGGCGCTGGCGGCGGCCGAAAACCAGCGCTACGCCCTGGAAACGAAGGCTTGCCAGGACCGCGTGTTTCCCACGGAAATCGACATGTCTTGCCTGAAACAGGTCAAGTCGCGCGACCACTGGTGGCAGCACGTGGGCCACGCGCTGGTGCGCCTGGGCGCCTGACCCGGGCGCGAGCTGGCTGAACCTGGCGGCGGCCACGAGGGCCGCTGCGGTGAGAGGGTGATGGAGCAATAGTGCGGGAGGCACCATGCCACGCGATCACTCGCGCGAGCAGCCGCAATGGCTGCTGGCGCGCCACAGTGCCTTGACGGCGCGCCAGTTGCTGCGCGCCTACGGCTTGCTATGCCTGTTTTCCCTCGTGATTGCGGCCGCCTTTGCGCTGCGCGGCCTCTGGATCATTCCCGTATTTTCGTTCGCCGAACTGGGCCTGGTGGCCGCTGCCTTGCTGCACTACCTGCGCCACGCGCGCGACTATGAACACATCGTCTTGCGCGACGGCGTGCTGATCGTCGAACAGGTCAGCGCCGGGCGCTGCCGGCGCCACGACTTTGCACTCTGTTGCACGCGCATCGCCGTGCCGCAAGGGCCGCGCCAATTGATACACATCAACGATATGCGTGATGCTAGCCGGCATGTGGCGGTGGGCGTCTTCGCCACGCCAGAGCGGCGCCGGCAGGTGGCACAGGAACTCTGCGCGCTGCTGCCACCGCGAATGTCGCCGCCGTGAACGCTTTACACGGCCCGCGACGGGCCTTCCCACAGATTGATATGGCCTTCGCGCGCCTGCACGTCGATGGCGGCCAGTTCGTCGGCCGTGAACGACAATTGCTGCAGCGCGGCCACGTTTTCGCGGATTTGCGCACTGCTGCTCGCTCCGATCAGGGTAGAGGTGACACGGGGATCGCGCAGCACCCAGGCCAGTGCCATCTGCGCCAGGGTTTGCCCCCGCTGCGCGGCGATCTGGTTCAGGGCGCGCACGCGGGCCAGGTTTTCCGCGCTCAGGTGCTGTTGCGTCAGCGAACCGCCGCCGGGACGGTTGACACGCGCATCCTGCGGCACGCCATCGAGGTACTTGTCGCTGAGCAAACCCTGCGCCAGCGCCGTAAACGTGATACAGCCCATGCCTTCCTGCTGCAAGGTGTCGAGCAAGCCGTCTTCCTCGATCCAGCGGTTGAGCATATTGTAGGCCGGCTGGTGGATCAGACACGGCACTTTCCACGCCGTCAGCAGGGCGGCGGCCTCGGCCGTCTTTTGCGGCGAATACGACGACAGGCCCACGTACAGCGCCTTGCCCTGCTGCACGGCGGTGGCCAGCGCGCCCATGGTTTCTTCCAGCGGCGTCTCGGCGTCGTAGCGGTGCGAGTAAAAGATGTCGACGTAGTCCAGGCCCAGGCGCCGCAAGCTCTGGTCGAGGCTGGCCAGCACGTATTTGCGCGAGCCGCCGCCCTGGCCGTAGGGCCCAGGCCACATGTCCCAGCCCGCCTTGGTGGAAATGATCAGTTCATCGCGGTACGGTAAAAAATCGTCGCGCAGCAGCTTGCCGAAATTGCTTTCCGCGCTGCCATACGGCGGGCCGTAGTTATTGGCCAGGTCGAAATGCGTGATGCCCAGGTCGAAGGCGGTGCGCAGCATGTCGCGCTGCGAGGCCAGATTGTTGCTGTCGCCAAAGTTGTGCCACAAGCCCAGGGACAGCAGCGGCAGTTTCAGCCCGCTGCGTCCGCACGTGCGGTATGGCATGCTGTCGTAGCGGTTCTCGGCGGCGTGGTAGCTCATGGCATCTCCTGGTTGAATGAAGCGCTTATTTTCGCGCAAAATCACGACGGGCGTGCGTGCGCCTTGCGCGCAATCGGGCGCGCCGTACAATAGGCGTTCAGGAGTCTCGCAAGGAGCGGTCATGGAAATCGAACTGAAGTTGCTGCTGGCGCCCGACGATGCGCCCCGTCTGCGTGCGCATTCTTTGCTGGCGCAGACTGCGCAAACAGCGCCGCAGGTGCTGCAGATGCACGATATCTATGTCGATACGCCTGATTTGCAGCTGTGCCGCCACCAGGCGGGCTTGCGCGTGCGCCAGGTGGACGGGCGCTGGGTGCAAACCCTGAAGGCAGGCGGTAGCGTCAGCGGCGGCTTGCACAGCCGCCACGAATGGGAAGTCGACGTGCCGGGGCCGCAGCCGGACCTCGCCGCGCTCGACTCTGCCATCGGCCGCAAGCAGCCGATACGCGCGCTGCTGCGCCTGGACACCGTCCGCGACGCCTTGCAGCCGGTGTTTACCACGCGCATCGAGCGCACCGTATGGCTGTTGCGCACGCCGCAGGGCGACCAGATCGAATGCGTGCTGGACCAGGGTGTCATTGAAAGCGGCGCGGATGACGCTGCGCGCAGCGTGCCCGTCAGCGAGATCGAACTGGAATTGAAGCAGGGCCAGGCCGCCAGCCTGTTCGACGTGGCGCTGGCCCTGCTGCAAGACGTGCCGCTGCAACTTGGCCACCTGAGCAAGGCGGAACGCGGCTACCGGCTGGCCTTGTCCGAACCATTGCAAGCCTTGCGCGCTATTAAGGCGCAGCCCCTGGCGCTGGATGCGGCGATGTCGGTGGAGCAAGTGTTCCTGGCCATCGCCGGCAATTGCCTGGAGCAAGTCGGCGGCAACCAGGAGGGCGTGGCGGGGGGCGAGAGTGTAGAAAGCGTGCACCAGATGCGCGTGGGCCTGCGCCGTTTGCGCTCGGCGCTGGGCATGTTCAAGTCCCTGCTGGCGCTGCCGGACGCCTTGAAGAGCGAACTTGCCTGGCTGGGCGGCGCGCTGGGCGAGGCGCGCGACTGGGATGTGTTGGCTGGCAATACCCTGGCGCAGCTCGATGGCGCGGCGCAAGCGGATGCGGCGGCGCTGGCAGAGGCGGCGCATGCGCAGGCACGGCGCAAGCACGTGCAGGCGGCCCAGGCCGTCACATCGGTGCGCTACACGGCGTGCATGCTGGGCTTGCAGCGCTGGCTGCAGGCACGCGCCTGGCGCGACAGTTGCTCCCTGCGCCAGGTGCGGCGCCTGGACGCGCACGTCCCGCCGTTTGCCCGCGCCATGCTGCGCAAGGACCAGCGCCGCCTGGTGAAGCGCGGCAAGCGCCTGCAGCATGCCACGCCGCAGCAGCGCCACCGCTTGCGCATCGCGGCCAAGAAGACGCGGTATGCGACGGAATTTTTTGCCTCGCTGCTGGCCGCGCGCGCCGTGCAACCGTATGTGGCGCGGCTATCGACCCTGCAGGATGAACTGGGCCGGCTCAACGATGTGCAGGTGGCCGACCGGCTGCTGCGGCAATTACCCGAGGTCCAGGCTGACCAGTCCGCTCAGGACGGGCTGCGGCAACACGCGGCCTTCGTGCGCGGCTATCTGGCGGCGCGCGCGCAGGCGCAGGGCCGCGATGGCCGCATGCACAAGGCCTGGCGGCGCTTCAAGGCGGCCCGCTTGCCGGCCTGAGCCGGTTCCCTTTTGCGCTGGTGCAGTTTCAGTTCACAGTTTGCTGTTCTGGCAGCCGGCGCTCACGCATTCGCGCACGCGGTCCTGCAAAAATTGCGCGCGTTCGATGGTGGTCTGGGTGGCGCAATCGAGGTTGACATAAAAGCCCGACGATTCGCGTTTGGAACAGCTATTGTTGCGTTTGTCTATCCACGCCAGCTGGCCCGATTTCAGCTTTTGCTTGCCGCCGGCATCGAGCTGGGAGCTAAGTTTCTTGTAGTTGGCGTTGAGTTCCTTGTCCGCTTCCTGGTATACCTTGTTGAGACAGTACAGGCCGTCGAAGTCATTGCGCGGCGTATCGCAGGCCGAGTTGGCGAAGGCGGAACCGGAGGCAAATACCAGCAGGGCAAGGATGTATTTTTTCATGGCGGGCTTTCTGAAAAGAGTGGATTGACAGGCGTGGAGTGACAGGCAGGCGCAAGGCAAGCTCTTGCGCATCGTACAACACTTCCCGCGCAGGCCGCAGACGCTTGCGCGCGCGCCCGCAAGCGCCGTCAGTAGGCCAGGCGGCCCGGCACGCTCACTTCGATCTGCGTGCCGGCGCCGGGCCGGCTGTCGATGCGCAGGCTGGCACGGATGCCGGCGGCGCGCTCGCGCATGCCGACCAGGCCCCAATGGCCGGGCCGCTGGCCTGTTTGTGCCACGGCGTCATCGAGACCGCAGCCATCGTCGCGCACGCGCAGTGTGAAGGCCTGCTCCGCATAGTCGAGTTCCAGCACGATGTTTGCCGCCTCCGCATAGCGCGAGGCGTTGAACAGCGCTTCGCGCGCGATGGCATAGATCTCGTCATGCACGCGTGGCTGCAGGCGCCGGCAGCTGCCGCTGACCTGTACCGTGAAGGCGTGCGCGCGGTGCTCGGCCAGGCCCTTGCCGAATTGCTGCAGCGCCAGCCGCAGTTCGTCGGGTTCGGCCGAGGCGCGCAAGTCCATGATCTGGTCGCGGCCTTCGATCAGCAACTGGTCAGCCAGGTTGAGGGTGCCATCGAGGCGCGCCCGTTCGCGCGTGCCCTTGGGCAGCATGTCGGCATGTGCATGGAACGACAGGATCAGGCCCTGCACGCTTTGCAGCAGGGTGTCGTGCAGCGAACGGGCGATGCGCGAGCGTTCGGCCAGGCGCTCCTGCAAGCGTTCCTGCAAGCGTTCCTGCATATCGCGCGTCAGGTGGCGGATGCGCAGCACATAGCCGCCATACAGCAGCAGCGCGGCGCCCAGCGCCAGCAGCAGAACGAACCACGGCGTTTGCACGAAGGCGGGCGCGATCACGATGTCGAGCCCCGCCCCCTGCGTGTTCCAGACGCCATCTTCGTTGGCGGCCGTGACGTCGAAGCGATAGCTGCCGGGTGCAAGGTTGGTGTAGTACGCCACGCGGCGTCCCA
Source organism: Janthinobacterium sp. UMAB-56 (assembly GCF_900095265.1). GTDB lineage: Bacteria > Pseudomonadota > Gammaproteobacteria > Burkholderiales > Burkholderiaceae_D > Janthinobacterium. The sequence goes on from NZ_LT607661.1 coordinate 50,439, forward strand.
CCGCTTCCTGCCAGCCGGTGTCCACGCCCGCCAGCCGGTAGCGCAGGCGCACGCGTTCCGGCATCGACAGGCTCAGGGCCGTGAAGCCGATCTGCAGGGCCTTGCTGCCTTGCGGCAGGTGGCGCGGCTTGCCATCGTCCAGCGCGTAGCGCACGCCGTCGGCCAGCAAGCTGTGGATCTGCACCGGCGGCGGCAGGCGATTGCGGCGGATATGCAGCGGGTCGAGCATGGCGATGGTGGCCGAGGTGGAGAACCACAGCTTGCCATCGGGCGCATGGATCAGCGAAGGCACGGGGCGCAGCTGCGAGGCATGTCCCTGCAAGCCGTCGAGCGCGTCGAAACGTTCCGAATCGACGGGGCTGCCGTCCCGCATCCACGCGGCCAGGCTGGCGGCGCCGATATGCTCGATGCCGTCCGCGCCATGCAGCCACAGGTCGCCGTCCGGCAGGCGCACGATGCCAGACACGCCGCGAAACAGGGCGCCGTGGGTGCCGCGCAAGGTGTGGAAGCGGCCGGCGCGGTACAGGGCCACGCCGTTTTCGCCGCCGGCCCACATTGCGTCGCCATCGCGGTACAGCTGCAGCACGCTGCCCACTTGCAAGCCCTCGGCTGCGCCGAGGCGTTTGACGGCGCCCGCGCGCTGGCCGTCGGCCACCAGGCTGACTGTATTGTCGGCATGGCCCAGCCAGACGGTGCCGGCGCCATCGATCGCCATGGCCGTGGTCAGCACCGCCGGCAGGCCGGACAGGCCGCCGTTCGCGCGCCATTTTCCGCCGCTCAGGCGAAACAGGCCGCCGCCGGAAAACGAGGCCCATAGCGCGCCCGAGCGGTCTTGCTGCAGCGCCTGCGGATCGAGTCCCCGCACGGGCGGCGCCACGCGCGTCATGCTGCCGTTGCGCGCGCGATGGTGCAGCTCCTGCTCGTTGCCCAGCCATAGCGTGCCGTCCGGCGCCCGGTGGCTGGCCGACAGCGTCCCTTTCAAGATCACTTTTTGCTCCCCGTCGGCGGTAAAGCTGCGCACGTCGCCCACGTAGTCGCCGATCCACACATCGCCATCGGGCCCCGGCAGCATGCCGGGATGGTCGAAGGGCACGGCGACGGGCAAGGTCTTCAGGCGATTTGGTCGCAGCCGGTCCAGGCCGGTCGAAGTGCCGAACCACAGATTGCCTTCGCGGTCCTGGAACGACGTTTGCGGCAGCGGGCCGCTGATGCCGTTCTGGAGCGTCAGGCGCTGGGCCGCCAGGCTGGGGCCGGAAGGGTCAAGCTTGCGTTCAATGCCATCGGGCTGCATCAGCCACATGGTGCCGGCGCGGTCGAAGCGGATGCCGTTGCCCCTGGCGTCGGGCCGGATGGGTGCACCGCCGCGCGGCGCGCTGGTGCGCACGCGATAGTAATTGTTTTGCGTGTCGACCGCCCAGATGGCGCCATCGGGCCCTTCATCCATGCTGATGAGCATGGTGCGCGGCCAGGCATGGGAAAAGCGCGCCTGGCCCGGCTTGCGGAAAAATACGCCATGCATGGTGCCCATCCACTGCGTGCCATCGCGCCCGAACAGGATCTGGTACACGCGCTTGTCGGGCAGGCCCACGTTGGCTGCCTGCGCAACAAAGCGGTCTGCACCCGGCGCCAGGCGTGCCGCGCCATCGCGCGTGCCGACCCAGATGGCGCCGTCGGGCGCAACCTCGATATGGAACACGGCGCCCGACGGCAAGCCGTCCGCTTCGCGGTAGGTGCGCGTGCCATTCTGGCGAAAGACGCTGACCCCGCCGAGGCGGTAGCCGACCCACACGGCGCCGTCCGGCGGCGTGGCCAGTCCCAGCACATTGCTCGACGGCAGGCGGTGGCCGACCACGCTGTCCACGCGATCGAAGCCCACGCCATCGTAGCGGTACAGACCCGTGGCCGTGGCGATCCACAGCCAGCCATCCTTGCCCTGGGCGAATTTCAGCACGTCGACGGGCGCGCCTTGCAAGGCGCCCCAGGCGTTGTGGGTGTAGTCGGACAGCAGGGGGGCAGGGGCGGCCGCCCACGCGTGCAGCTGGCACGCCAGCAGGGGCAAAAGCAACAGGCGGCGCAGCAGGCGAGCGGACATCGGGGCAGAGGGAGGTGGCAGGGCATTGATTGTAGCGCAGCGCCTGGCCTTGCAGCAGGCAAAAAAAAGCCTGCGCGGGGAGGCGCAGGCTTCTTCTTGCCCTAAGTTGACAGGATTGCCAACAACTCGCGCTTACGCGAAGTTCTTGGCAACGAAGTCCCAGTTGACCAGGCCCCAGAACGTTTCCACGTACTTGGCGCGCAGGTTGCGGTAGTCGATGTAGTAGGCGTGTTCCCAGACGTCGCAGGTCAGCAGTGGCTTGTCGCCCGTGGTCAATGGGCAGCCGGCGTTCGAGGTGTTGACGATGTCGACGGAGCCGTCGGCTTTTTGCACCAGCCAGGTCCAGCCCGAACCGAAGTTGCCCACGCACGACTTGGTGAATTCTTCCTTGAACTTGTCGAACGACGACCATTTGGCGTTGATCGCGTCTGCCACGGCACCGCTAGGCGCGCCGCCGCCGGCCGGCTTCATGCCGTTCCAGTAGAAGGTGTGGTTCCATACCTGGGCTGCATTGTTGAAGATGCCGCCCGACGATTTCTTGATGATCTCTTCCAGCGACAGGTTCTCGAACTCGGTGCCCTTGATCAGGTTGTTCAAGTTGGTGACATACGCCTGGTGATGCTTGGCATAGTGGTATTCCAGGGTTTCTTTCGAAATATGCGGCGCCAGAGCGTCCATTTCATACGGCAGTGGTGGCAGAGTATGTTCCATGTGATGTCCCTTTGTGGTGAGTGTTCGGAGTCTTCCGGCTTGCGGCCGGAGGGTTGAGCCTTGCGTGCTTGAACCAAGCATTCTTGCTGAACGAGCCACTATTGTAAAGCGGATGCGCCATTGCTGCAGATTCCGGCACGCGTCGCGGATGCCGTTCGCGTAGTGATTCTCGTTTAGCTTGAGCTGCTTGGAAACGTTCCCAGCCGCAAGCCTCAGCGGATGCGCCGCGTGGTCTCGCGTACGATGAGTTCCAGTGGCGGAATGGCCGCCTGCACGGCTTCGCCATTGATCAGTCCAAGCAGCGCCTCGGTGGCGATGCGGCCGATGTCGTACAGGGGCTGGTGGATGGTCGTCAGCGGTGGCGTCGTGTAGGACGAGCCGGGCAAGTCATCGAATCCGACGAGCGAGATATCGTCGGGCACGCGGATGCCCTTGCGGTACAGGCACAGGCGCACGCCATAGGCGGACAGGTCGTTGGCGGCGAAGACGGCGCTGAATTGCTGCTGCGTATCGAACAGATGGTTCATGGCCAGCATGCCACTTGCCTCGTGGAAATCGCCTTCCACCATCAGCTTCGGGTCGATGGCGATGTCCGCTTCGCGCAGCGCGCGCTGGTAGCCCGTCAGGCGCTCAGCCGCATCCGTGTTGTTGGCCGGGCCGGAGACAAAGGCGATGCGGCGGTGGCCCAGTTCCACCAGGTGGCGCACGGCCAGGTAGGCGCCGTATTCGTTGTCGAGCTTGAAGCCGATGGCGCTTTTCGTGGCCAGCAGGCGGCCCGTCGAGACGATGGGCCGCTGCTGCGAAAAATCGAGCACGCTCTGGTCCGAGATCCGCCCCGACAGCAGGATGATGCCGTCGACTTTCCGCGCCAGCAGCAAACGGATGCGGTCGGCTTCCTCCTGCGCATTCCAGTGCCCGCTGACGATGACGGATGCATAGCCCGTGTCTTTCAGGCCGTCGTCCACGCCGCGCAGGCTTTCGTCGAAGAAGGGGCTGGAAATATCCTGCACCACGATGCCGATGGTCATCGAGCGGCCCTTCTTCAAGCCCTGGGCCATCTGATTCGGCGCGAATTTCATGTGCGCAATGGCCGCCAGCACGGCGTCGCGCTTGTCGTCCGAGACCCTGGCCGTGCCGTTCAGGATGCGCGAGACGGTGCTGGGCGAGACCCCGGCCTGGCGTGCCACGTCGAGCAAGGTGGAAGGGGGAGCAGAGTGGGCGCTATCGTTCAAGGCGGTTCCTGGGTATCAATATGGCTGGTTGTCAGTGCTCTGAAAACCTTTTCATCGAAAGATTACCATAACTGGCCGATAAGGCCGCAGGTCGGCGTCAGCCGACAGCCCAGGGCCAACTCTGCGTCGGATTTCGCGTCGAAACGCTCATCCGACTCAAGCGTGAAAACGTTTTCATAAAAAACAACAGCCTCTGAGTGGCGATTTTTTGCATCTTTTCATAGGGGAATACGCGTCACGACGTGCGGCTTCGCAAGCTGTCCTCAATAAAAATGACAACTTTTTCGGTTGACTTGATTTTCTTTGCGGTGTTAAATAGAACACATGTTGTGAAAACGTTTTCAAGATAGAAGACGCTCAATAAACGGAGATGAAATAATGAAGTCAAGCATACTTGGCGCCGCCCCTCTGGCAGCGCTGACCCTGGCCTTTGGCGTGGCCGCAGCCGTCCCGCCGGCCCCAGTGCTGCCGGCGCTGGCCCCTGCCACGATTACCGTCGCCTCGTTCCCCGACCTGGACCGCGCCGTCAAGACCGCCTTGCCACTATGGGAAAAGCTGTACCCGCAAGTGAAGGTCAAGCTGGTCAGCCTGCAGATCGACGACCACCACAATTCGATGACGACGGCGCTGGCGGCCGGTGCGCGCCTGCCTGACGTGATGGCCATCGACTTCCGCTATGTCGGCAGTTTCGCCGAATCGAAGGGCATGGAAGACCTCTTGCTGCCGCCTTACGGGGCAGGGCAGTACCGTGCCCAGTTCGTGCCGTTCACCTTTGTGCAGGCGACCAGTTCGCGCGGCACCCTGGGCGCCATGCCGGCCGACCTGGGACCTGGCACCCTGTTCTACCGCAAGGACTTGATGGACAAGGCGGGCATCAAGGAGGCCGACCTGACGCAGTCATGGGAGTCGTATATCGCCGCCGGCAAGAAGCTCAAGGCCGCCACCGGCACCTACTTGCTGGCCGGCGCCAGCGACCTGGCCGATATCTATATCCGCGCCAACCTGAAAGATGGCGAGGGCATTTATTTTGGCGACAAGGGGCAAGTGCTGGTCGATTCTCCGCGCTTCGTGAAAGCGTTCGAGCTGGCCAAGGCGGCGCGGGTGGCGGGGATCGATGCGCGCACCGTGGCCTGGACGGGCGAGTGGGCCGAGGGCTTCAAGCGCGACAAGGTGGCCAGCCAGATGATGGGTTCCTGGCTCAGCGGCCACCTGGCGAAATGGCTGGCGCCCGATTCCAAAGGCCAGTGGCGCGCGGCAAACTTGCCGGCCGGCGCGCTGGCCTCGTATGGCGGCTCCTTTTACGGCATCCCGAAAAAGGCGAGCAACAAGGCACAAGCGTGGGAATTCATCAAGTTCATGACTGTCAACAAGGACATCCAGCTGCATTCCTTGAAGGAGATCGGCGCCTTCCCGGCACTGAAGGCGGCGTATGCGGACCCGATGATGGACGAGCCACAGGCGTATTTCGGCGGCCAGAAAACGCGCCTGCTGGCGCGCGACACGGCGGCGAAGATTCCCGTCATCCGCGTCGACAAGTTCGACGCCGTGGCGCGCGACATCGTCAACATGGAGCTGGAAAGCGTGCTGGCGCAAAACAAGGATATCAAGGCGGCCCTGGCCGACGCCAAGGCCCTGATCACCCACCGCGCGCGGCGCTAGGAGCAGCATGAACACGACCATGCCTTGTACCGAAGGCGCCGCAGCTGCCACGCGGCCCGCCAGGAAACGCTACAACATGAAGCAGTGGGCGCCGTACATTTTCATCAGCCCTTTCTTCATCCTGTTCGCCGTCTTCAGCCTGTTTCCGCTGCTGTTTTCCATCTATCTGTCATTCAACCAGTGGGAAGCGGCCAGCGGCGTGGAAGCCATGCAGTGGGTGGGCCTGGACAACTACAAATATGCGTTGACGGACCCGTGGTTTTTGCGCTCGCTGGGCAATACCCTGTGGCTGGCGCTGGCCTCGGGCGTGCCGCAGCACCTGGTGGCCATTCCGCTGGCAGCTTTCATCCATAGCAGCTTCAAGCGCTCGCGCAACCTGGTGATCGGCATTTACTTTTTACCGTTCATCACCTCCAGCGTGGCCATCGCCATGGTGTTCAACACCCTGTTCTCGCGCGACTACGGGCAGATCAATGTGCTGATCCAATGGTGCGCCAGCCTGCCGCTGGTCGGCGGCTTGTTCCCGGCGGAATCGATTGACTGGCTGGGCAGCTCGCTGTTCATCAAGCCGGCCGTCGCCTTCGTCATTTTCTGGCGCTACCTGGGCTGGAACCTGGTGTTGTATCTGTCGGCGCTGCAGGTGATCCCGAAAGATTTGTATGAAGCGGCCACCATCGATGGCGCCTCGAAGCGCCAGCAATTCTGGTATATCACCTTGCCGCAGCTGCGCCCCATGGTCTACCTGGCCGTGACCTTGACCATCATGGGTAATCTGCAGCTGTTCGAGGAACCCTTCGTGCTGGTGGCCGAATCGAGCGGCGTGAGCCAGTCGGTGATGACGACGGCCATCTTCGTCTACAAGACAGCGTTTGCCTCGGGCGACTTCGGCACTGCATCGGCCATTTCCTGGCTGCTGTTTCTTCTCATCGCCAGCACCACCTGGGTGAATAGCCGCATCTTCAGCCGCAACGAACGCCGAGAATCCAAGGACGCCCGATGAAAACCACACGCTCGATGGCCTACGCCATGGTGGCCATGGGCGCCCTGGTCATGGTCGCGCCGTTTTACTTCATGTTCGTCTTCGCCACGCATACAAGCGCAGAAATCTACAGCCTGCCGCCGCCGCGCTGGTTTGGCACGGCACTGCTGCATAACCTGGAGCTGCTGCAGGAGCGCCTGCCGTTCTGGCGCAATATCGGCATCAGCCTGTACGTGGCCCTGATGACCACCGCGCTGACCCTGTTCTTTTGTTCCCTGGGCGGCTATGCCTTCGCCATGTATGAATTCCGCTTCAAGCGGCCCCTGTTCACCCTGGTGATGGCGTCGATGATTATCCCGTCTTTCATGAACATGATCCCGACCTTCATGCTGATGGATTTCTTCGGATGGCTGGACCAGCCGCGCGCCCTGTACGTGCCGGGAGCGGCCGGCGCACTCGGGATTTTCCTGATGCGCCAGTACATCGGCACGGCCATCCCGAAGGATCTGATCGAGGCGGCGCGCATCGATGGCTGCGGTGAATTCGCCATTTACTGGCGTGTCGTGCTGCCGCTGATCGGCCCCGCCATGGGCACCCTGGGCCTGATCACCTTCATCAACTCGTGGAACAATTTCATCACGCCGCTGGTCGTCATGCGCTCGGTCGAGAACTACACGATCCCGCTGGCGCTGCGCAGCATGCAGGCACCGAACAACACGGAATGGGGCGCGCTGATGACGGGCGCCGCGATTGCCGTGCTGCCGCTCTTGCTGATGTTCTTTGTCGCCTCCAAACGCCTGATCGAGGGCCTGACGCAAGGCGCCGTCAAAGGCTAGTACTCTCTTAATCCACTCACACTGACATGACCACCATGCATAACGACGACAGCAATACCCACTTTCCCGCTAGCTTCACCTGGGGCGTGGCCACCAGCGCTTACCAGATCGAGGGCGCGGCCGCCATCGATGGCCGCGGCCCATCCATCTGGGATACCTTCAGCCACACGGACGGCAAAATCATCGATGGCAGCAATGGCGACGTGGCCTGCGACCATTACCACCGCTACGTTGATGACGTGGAGCTGATCGCCAGCCTGGGCGTGAACGCCTACCGCTTTTCCATGTCCTGGTCGAGGGTGCAGCCGGCTGGTTCGGGCGCCTGGAACGAGGCCGGCTTCGACTTCTATGCGCGCCTGCTCGACGCCCTGGCCGCGAAGGGCCTCGATGCCCATCTAACCCTGTACCACTGGGACTTGCCGCAAGCCTTGCAGGACGAGGGCGGCTGGCTCAATCGCGCCTCCTGCTACCACTTCGCCGCCTACGCGGCCGAGGTGGCGCGCCGCTTCGGTCACAAGGTCGCCAGCATCGCCACGCATAACGAACCGTGGTGCACGGCCGTGCTGGGCCACGGCACGGGCCAGTTCGCGCCCGGCATGGCCGACACGGCCGCCGCCGTGCAAGTGTCGCACCATCTGCTGCTGTCGCACGGCCTGGCCATGCAAGCCATGCGCGCCGTCCATCCGTCAGCCAAGCTGGGCATCGTGCTCAATCAATGGACGGCCACGCCGGCCACCGACAGCGCGCAAGACCGCGAGCTGGCCGAACTCGAATATGCGCGCTCGGTGCAGTGGTATATGGACGCCATCTTCAAGGGTCGCTACCCGGCCCTGGCCCTGAAACACGTCGACGCTTCTGCTTTAGCTATATTTGAAAACGATTTCATAGATATCAAGCAGCCCATCGATTTCCTCGGCGTGAACTATTACACGCGCGCTTTCATGAGTGCCGAGACGCCGCCGCGCAAGCCCGAGTGCAAGCTGGGCGTCAACGACATGGGCTGGGAAACCTATCCGCAGGGTTTGACGGAGCTGTTGGTGGGCCTGCACCGCGAGTACCGGCTGCCGCCTGTCTACATCACGGAAAACGGCATGGCCGTGGCCGACAAGCCCGTTGACGGCAAGATCCATGACCAGGCGCGCATCGAGTACGTGCAGCTGCACCTGGACGCCTTGCGCGCCGTGATCGCGCAGGGCATCGACGTGCGCGGCTATTTCTACTGGAGCCTGATGGACAACTTCGAGTGGAACTCGGGCTACGCCAAGCGCTTCGGCATGCTGTACGTCGATTACGCCACGCAGCAGCGCAGCTTCAAGGACAGCGCCCTGTGGTACCGCGATTTCATCGCCGCACAGCGTGCCGCGCATGCCGATGCGCCGGCATTGGCGGGGGAGCACTGACATGGCCGCCATCTCCTTGCGCGGCATCCGCAAGACCTACGGCGACGGACCGGAAATCGTCAAGGGCCTGGACCTCGATATCCACGACGGCGAATTCATGGTCTTCGTCGGACCGTCCGGCTGCGGCAAGTCGACCCTGCTGCGCATGATCGCGGGCCTGGAAGACATCAGCGCGGGCCAGCTGCGCATCGGCGACTTGCTGGCCAACGACGTGGCGCCGGCCGAGCGGGGCATCGCCATGGTCTTCCAGAGCTACGCCCTGTATCCGCACATGACGGCGCGCGACAACATGGGCTTTGCCCTCAAGTTGGCGGGCAAACCGGAGGCCGAGGTGCGCGCGGCCGTGGGCAAGGTGGCCGAGATTTTGCAGATCACGCACCTGCTGGAGCGCAAGCCCAAGGCCCTGTCCGGCGGCGAACGCCAGCGCGTTGCCATCGGCCGCTCCATCGTGCGCCAGCCCAAGGTGTTTTTGTTTGACGAGCCGCTGTCCAACCTCGACGCGTCGCTGCGCGTGCAGACGCGCATCGAGCTGGCCAAGCTGCACCAGGAACTGGGCACCACCATGATTTACGTCACCCACGACCAGGTCGAAGCCATGACCCTGGGTGACCGCGTCGCCGTCTTCCATGGCGGCCACCTGGAGCAAGTAGGCGCGCCCCTGGACCTGTATCGCCACCCGGCCAGCCAGTTCGTGGCCGGCTTCATCGGCGCGCTGCGCATGAACTTTTTGCCGTGCGCCGCCGTGCCGGCCCTGGCCGATGCCCTGGGTGGCGAGGCGGGCATGCTGGTCGGCATACGTCCCGAACACCTGCGCCTGGTGCCGCGCGGGGAAGGCTATGGCGCCAGCGTGACCCTGATCGAGCAACTGGGCGACGCACAGATCATCCACGCGACGCTCGATGGCAGCGTCGATGGAGGACAGCATGCGGTGGCCATCAAGCTGCACGGCGAGGCGCGCCACACCCTGGCGCAGGGCAGCGCCATCGGCTTCGCGCCAGAAGAAGGCCATGCCTTTCTATTCGACACGGCAGGGCGCGCCGTGGCCACCCATTGACCCCGCACGGAGGCGACATGACTTCAGATTGACACCCAAAAAATGTGCAGCAGTAGCCAAAGAGCTATGTGATCATCATTCAACCAGCGGTACAGGAGACAACAACAATGCAACAGCTCAAACGCAATACCATCGCCCTCAGCCTGGCGCATGCGACCTTCGCCCAGTGCATTTTGCTGGGCAGCGGCGCCGCCATGGCGCAGGACGCCGCAACCGCCACGCCCAGCGCAGCGCCGCAAGGAAGCGAGCAGATGGACCGCATCGTCGTCACGGCGACGCGCCGCAACACCTTCGTGCAGGAGACGCCATTGGCCGTCACCGCCTTCAACCAGGACACCCTGCAAAACAATCAAGTGAAAGATCTGGCCTCGCTGGCCACCATGGTGCCCAGCCTCGTCGTCGAGCAGCATGGCGACTCGGGCGGCGTGCACGTCTACATGCGCGGCGTTGGTTCGGCCAACCACACGGAGCTGGGCGACCCGGCCGTCGCTTTCTATGTCGATGGCGTGTATTCGCCGCGTCCCCAGGGCGCCACGGCATTGATGTATGACCTGTCCCACGTCGAGGTGGCGCGCGGACCGCAGGGCACCCTGAACGGCCGCAATTCCACGGCCGGCGCCGTCAACCTGGTGTCGGCCGCGCCGAGCACCGCCAAGTTCATGGGCTCGGCCGGCATCACGGTGGGCGACTACCGCCATTTGCAGACGCAAGGCATGCTCAATATCCCGTTTTCCGACGACGTGGCGCTGCGCATCGCCGCCATCAAGGATAGCCACGACGGCACGGTGGACTTCCGCCGCGGTTCGAACGTCATGCCGGGCACGGCCAAGTATGGCGCCGGCGACCAGATGGGCGTGCGCGCCTCCTTGCTGTGGAAATTTACGCCGCAGCTGCGCGGCACTTTCATCGCCGACTACTTCCTCGACCAGGGCGCCGGCAATGTCTACCTGGCGGCCGAACCGAAAGCGGGCGAGAAGTTGCGTTCGGCCCTGATCGACACGCCGGGCACGCTGGACCAGTCGATTTTGACTTACAAGGGCAAGCTCAATTACAAGCCTACCGATGCGCTCGACTTTACTTACCTGGGCAGCTGGAGCCGTTACAAGCGCCAGAACAGCAACGACTCGGATGCGGGCCTGTTCCCCGGCTTCAAGTCGGAAAACCGCACCGACTGGGCGCAGTTCGACAGCTATTCGCACGAGTTGCAGGCCCGTTCGGACGACGATGCGCCATTCCAGTGGGTGGCCGGCCTGTTCCTCTTCAATGAAAAGAACAAGGTGCGCTTCGATATCGACCGCAGCCAGATTTCGCAGGCGGCCGTGCAGCAGGATATCGCCAACGGCGCCGTGATCTTCGTGCGGCCCACCGTGGGCCAGTATGCCTCGGCCATGTCCTTCATCCAGGGCGACCGCCAGCTGAAATCGAAAGCCGTGTTCGGCCAGGTCAGCCAGCAAGTGACGGACCAGATCAAGCTGACGGCCGGCGCGCGCTACACGAAAGACCATAAGTTCGATATCGGCGGCCAGAACTGGGCTTGCCCGAACTGGCCAGCGAACACACCGCTGGGCACCACGGTCCTCAATGCCGACCAGTTGCGCCAGCTGGTTACGCCGGGCACCGGCCTGGCCAATACGCACAACATCGGGCCCGGTGGCGCCATCACCGCCGCCAGCTGCGGCAGTACGCCGGGCGACAATACGGCCGACCTGAAATACGGCCAGGCCACCTGGCTGGGTCGCATCGAATACAAGCTGCGCCCCGATATTTTGCTGTTCGGTTCCGTGACGACGGGCTTCCATTCGCCGGCCATCGGCGACGGCGGCGCCACCACCAAGCCGGAAAAGCTGACCAGCTATGAAATCGGCTTCAAGTCGGACTTGCTGAACCGCGAACTGACCCTGAACCTCGATGCCTTCCTGATGAAGTACAAGGACAAGCTCGAATCGCAGGTGGTCAACAGCGTGCTGGCCAACTTCAACGCGGCCGGCGCCACCGTCAAGGGTCTGGAAGCGGAATGGGTGTGGCGGCCAACGAAGGTCGACCGCCTGACGGGCAACGCCACCTGGTTGAAGGCGGTGTACGATGATTTTATGTCGTGCGACGTCGATGCGGCGCGCGCGAATGGCCAGTCCTGCGGTTCGACGGCGCCACTGGTGAACGTGGGCGGCAGCACCATGAAGCATGCGCCGAAGTTTGCCACGACGGTGCAGTACGAGCATGATTTCACTGTCGCCGGCGGCCAGCTCACGCCGCGCGCCTCGGTGCACTATGAAACCATGACGTACGTGGGAGCGGGGGCGTTCAACGGCGACGTGCCGGGCCACGCCGGCGTCAAGCGCCAGGAAGCCTACACCACGCTGGACCTGAGCCTGCGCTTCCAGCCGGCGAACAAGGCTTATACGGTGGAAGCGTTCGTGCAGAACGCCACGGACAAGGCGGTCAAGCTGGACGTCAATGAAATCTGCACGGACGTGGGCATGCCATGCCAGCCCACGCAGCAGATCTACGGCGCCTTCTACAACGCGCCCCGCACGGTAGGCGCGCGCGTGTCGATGAAGTTCTGACAGGGTAGTGCGGCAAGGAAGTTGAAGTTCACTCAGTAGGGCAGGTGTTGGGCCGGGGAGTTTCCCCGGCCTTTTTTACTCTAACGCTTATTCCAAGGTGGCCTGCACGCTGGCGATGCCGATCTGCGCGCTGCCTTCGGCCAGACGCACATTGACGTTCTGGCGTGCCTGCAGCTGCGCCGGGGAGCGTACGATGGCGCCTTTTTCGTCGCGCAGGATGGCGTAGCCGCGTTCCAAAGTGCGCTGCGGATTCAATAGTTCCAGCTGCGCCGCCAGGCCGTCGAGGCGGTGGCGCCGCTGCGTGACCAGTTGCGCCATGGCCGCGCCGCCGCGGCGCTGCGCTTCGAGCAGGCGCGCGCGCGGCGCCGTGACGTCGGGCCGCAAGGCTGTCCAGCGCGAACGCAGGCGCTCCAGCGCGTACTGCGACTGGTTGAGGGGCGCGCGCGCCGCATGCGTCATGGCCGTCGACAGGGCCAGCAGCTGCAGGCGCTGCTGCCGCAGTTGCGCCTTCGGGTTGAGCAGGCGGCGGCTGTGGCGGTCCAGGGTCTGCGATGCATCATCGAGGCTGCGGCGCATGGCGCGGCGCAGGTCGGTCGCGTCGGCGCGCAGGGACGCCATCCAGTCGGCGCGCGGCGTGGCGGCCAGTTCGGCCGCCGCCGTCGGCGTCGCTGCGCGCAGGTCGGCCGCGAAATCGGCGATGGTGAAATCCGTCTCGTGGCCCACGCCGCTGATCACGGGCATGGAACAGTCGGCGATCGCGTGGGCGACGGCTTCATCGTTGAACGACCATAGATCCTCGATGCTGCCGCCGCCACGGCACACCAGCAGCACGTCGCACTCGGCCCTTGTTGATGCCGTGCGGATGGCTTGCGCGATCTTTTCCGGCGCCTGCTGTCCCTGCACGGGTGTCGGATACAAAATGATGGACACGTGCGGCGCGCGGCGCTTGAGCGCGATCAGCACGTCGCGCAGGGCGGCAGCCTGCGGGCTGGTGACGATGCCGATGCTGCGCGCGAACATGGGAATGGGGCGCTTGCGTTCCGGGTCGAACAGGCCCTGTGCTGCCAGTTTTTCCTTCAGGCGCTGGAACGCTTCGTACAGGGCGCCCACGCCGGCGCGGCGGATGGCTTCCACGTTGATCTGATAATCGCCGCGTGCGCCGAACAGGGTGACGAGGGCGCGCACTTCCACCTTGTCGCCTTCGCGCGGCGTGAAGCCCGCGTACTGGGCACGGCCGCGGAACATCACGGCGCGTACCTGGGCGCCATCGTCCTTCAAGGTGAAATACCAGTGGCCGGAAGCGGCGCGCGTGAAGTTGGAAATCTCGCCGGCGATCCAGGTCAGTGGAAACGAGCGCTCGAGCAGGCGCGCGACGGCCTGGTTCAGGGCGCTGACGGTCAGCACGGGCGGGGCGGCAAAGCCGCTGTCATTCTGGTTTTCGGTCATCATGATGCTGGAGGCGGGGAAGGAACTGTCCACAAATTATCGGCGAGGTCATGCTTATGTCATATATCGCGCAAAACAACAAGTTCTATTTCTAAGTATTTGATTTCATGCAGAATTCCTGTATGCCTGATTTGCGTGCACAGGAAAAAATACCTTTAATATCAAGTACATCAGTGCAGCCCCTGCCACTTACGCACAAAGTTATCCACAGAAAGTGTGCGGAACTTTTTGCCTTGGATAAACATTGCCGGACAGGCTAGTATTTTGTCGATGAGATGCCTTGCTACATTTTTGCGCACGGAAATAAAGTACATAGGAATCAAGCGCTTAGTATGCCATGCATGGCCTTGCGCACAATCTTATCCACAAAAAATGTGCAGAACTCTGCCTCAGCCCCGGATTTATCCACCGGAAGCTCCATGGCGTGGCTTGCCTGAATTTTGCGCAGAATGAAAATAGTCATATAAATCAAGGCACTAGCATCATGTCGTAGGCCTTGCTCACAATCTTATCCACAGTATGTGTGTAAAACTGCCTGAATCGTTACGTGGCGTGTCCCGGTTTTCCACTGCGTGGACCTGGTGTATTGCTGCCTTATTTTTCAGCAGAAAGAAAAATCCCTTTAAAATCAATGCACTTGCATGGAGTCAATCAGCTTGCTCACAATCTTATCCACACTTTATGTGTGGAACTGCGCTGGCGGTGGAAAAGTGCCGTCTTGCAGCGAAATCGGGCCATCAAAAACCCGTTTTTTGGTCCTTGCGACATTTTTATGCATGGCAATAAAAACGATATAAATCAATGTACTTGACGCCTATTCGTGCGCTTGCACACAATCTTGTCCACAGATTGTGTGCAGAACTTTCATGGCCTATCCAGGGCCGATGTCGCGCTGGCTGCCACTTTTTTGCTCATTGATTTAATTTTCTTTTAAATCAATGACTTAATAGAATTTTTTGGCTTTGCACACAATCTTGTCCACAGTAAATGTGCAGAACTCTTCAAGTATTAATTTATTGACATTGACTGCTGTCAATAAACTGCTATGCCTGTATTTTGCGCAGCATGATAATTTCCATGCAAATCAATGACTTGCATGCTGGACTTCAGGCTTGCTCACAATCTTATCCACACAAAGTGTGCAAAACTGTGCGTCGCAATGCGGCGCCGCCGCGCCGTGTGGACAAGTGCGCATGCAGGCGCCACTTGCCGCCGGCGCGGCAACGCGCTACATTGCGCCATTCCTGCGCGCACTTACCATCGTTCTTTGGCGCTCGGTACAATACAGGCCGTCCGTGCGCTCCATCGCCTTCCCTTTACCAGGAGTTTCTTTTGCTCGCTATATTTCAAGCCGCTGGCTGGCCCATCTGGCTGTTGTTGATCGCTTCCATCGTCGCCCTGGCCCTGATCATTGAGCGCGTGTTGTACCTGCGCCGTAGCAAGATACTGCCCCGCAAGCTGTTCGATGAAGTGGTGCAGGTATATCGCAGCGGCAAGATCACGCCGGACACGGTGGCCAAGCTGGAAAATAATTCGCCGCTGGGCGTGGTGCTGGCCGCCGCCCTGCGCAATGTCGACGCGCCGCGCGAGGTGATGAAGGAATCGATCGAAGAGGCAGGCAGCGGCGTGGCCCACACGCTGGAGCGTTTCCTGACGACCCTGGGCACTATCGCCACCCTGGCGCCGCTGATGGGGCTGTTTGGCACGGTGGTGGGCATGATCGAGATCTTCGGTTCGCAAAATGCCAGCGGCTCGAATCCCGCGCAACTGGCCCACGGTATTTCGGTGGCCTTGTATAACACGGGCTTTGGCCTGGCCATCGCCATGCCGGCCCTGGTCTTCTACCGTCATTTCCGCGCTCTGGTCGACAGTTTCGTCATTGACATGGAGCAGCAAGCCGTCAAGTTCGTCGACATCGTCCACAGTGGCCGCCAATGAACTTTCGCAAAGGCAAGGGGCGTGAAGACCCCGAAATCAACCTGATCCCCTTCATCGACGTGTTGCTGGTGATCCTGATCTTCCTGATGGTCAGCACCACTTACAGCAAGTTTACGGAGCTGCAGATTACCTTGCCGACGGCCGATGCCGAGCAGGCCAAGGACAAGCCGCAGCAGATCGACGTCACCATCGATGCCAAGGGCAACTACACGGTCAACCGGGAAGCCGTCTCGTTCCGCGACGTGGCCGGCCTGGCCGATGCCTTGCAAAACGCGGCCAAGGCAGCCAATGGCGGCAAGGCGCCCGCGCAGACGCCCGTGGTGGTGGTCAATGCCGACCAGTTCGCCATGCACCAGATGGTCATCCACGTCATGGAAGCGGCCCGTCTGGCCGGCTATGAAAAGCTGACGTTTGCGGCGCAGGCGGGCGGCAAGTAAATTCCTATCGTTACCGGCAACAAAATTGGGGTCTGACCCGCCGGGGCAGACCCCAGCCCTTTACCCCTCACCCCATGCCCACATCTTCCCCCGCCAAGCTTGAAACCAATCTCACCCGTGCCTGGCTGACGCGCGGGCCGCTGGCATGCGCGCTGTGGCCAGTCTCCCTGCTGTTTGGCGCCCTGAGCGCCGTGCGGCGCGGCCTGTACCGGGCAAACCTGCTGAAATCCGCGCGGCTGCCCGTACCCGTCGTCGTCGTCGGCAATATCTTTATTGGCGGCACCGGCAAGACGCCATTGACGATCTGGCTGGTGCAGGCGCTGCGCGACGCGGGCATGCGCCCGGGCGTCATTTCGCGCGGCCATGGCAGCGCCGACCGTTCGCCGCGCGCCGTCAGCGCTGCGTCCACGGCGCAGCAGGTGGGCGACGAGCCGTTGCTGATCTTCCAGCGCGGCGGCTGCCCCGTGATGGTGGGGCGCGACCGCGCGCAAGCGGGCAGGGCGCTGCTGGCTGCGCACCCCGACGTCGACGTGCTGGTGACGGACGACGGCTTGCAGCATTACGCCTTGCAGCGCGACGTGGAGATCGTGCTGTTCGACGGCCGCGGCGCCGGCAATGGCTGGCTGCTGCCGGCGGGACCGCTGCGCGAGTCGCCGCGTCGCCGGCGCGATGTGACGGTGATCAATGCGCCCGAGCTGGCGCCGGATCTTGTTAGCCGTGTCGCGCCCGCAGGTTCGCTGGTCGTGCAGATGCTGCTCGATGGCAGCGTGGCCGAACGCCTGCTTGACCGCAGCGAGCACCGGCCGCTCGCCGCCCTGGCGGCCAGTGGCCAGCGCATCGTGGCGGCGGCCGGCATCGGCAACCCGCAGCGTTTCTTTGCCATGCTGCGCGGGGCCGGACTGGACTTCCTGGAACTGCCCTTGCCCGACCATCACGACTTCCTCGACCAGCCATTTGCTGCCCTCGACACGGATGTGATCTTGATCACCGAGAAGGATGCAGTAAAATGTGCGCAAATTGAACATCTCAAAGATGACCCGAGACTGTGGGTCGTCCCCGTCAGTGCGCGCATCGATAGCGCGCTGGCGCAACAAATTGTGGAGAAATGTCGTGGACGCTCGACTGCTTGATATCCTGGTCTGCCCTGTTTGCAAGGGTCCGCTTGAACACGATAAGAAGGCGCAGGAATTGATTTGCCGCGCCGACCGCCTGGCCTATCCTATCCGCGATGGCATCCCCATCATGTGGGCGGACGAAGCGCGCACCTTGCAAGACGCAGTGGAATAACGATGGCGTTCATCGTCATCATCCCGGCCCGCCTGGCGTCGACGCGCCTGCCGGGCAAGCCGCTGGCTGACCTGGGCGGCAAACCCATGGTGGTGCGCGTGGCCGAGCAGGCAGCCCTGTCTGGCGCCGCGCGCGTCATCGTCGCCACCGACCATGAGAGCATCCGCGCCGCCTGCGCCGCGCATGGCGTGGAAGTGTGCATGACGCTTGCCGACCATCCCTCGGGCACCGACCGCATCGCCGAAGTGGCGCGCACGCTCGACTTGCCGCCTGACGCCGTTGTCGTCAACCTGCAGGGCGACGAACCCCTGATCGATCCGTCCCTGCTGGCCGCCTGTGCGGCGCAGATCAGTGCCACCGTGCCCATGGCCACCTGCGCCCATCCGCTGCATGACATGGCCGATGCCTTCAACCCGAACGTGGTCAAGGTCGTGCTGGACAAGCATGGCCGTGCCCTGTATTTTTCGCGCGCCACCATTCCCTGGCACCGCGACGGCTTCGCGCAGTCGCGCGATAGTTTGCCGCAAGGCTATGTGCCGCTGCGCCATATCGGCCTGTATGCGTACAGCAATGCATTCCTGCAAACGTATCCTGGCCTTGCCGTGTCGCCGCTGGAAGCCATCGAGGCGCTGGAGCAGCTGCGCGTGCTGTGGCACGGCGTCGCCATCGCCGTGCATGTCACGGACTCGGCCCCTGCCGCCGGTGTTGACACGCCGGAAGATCTTGCCAGGGTGCAAGCCCACTACGGCGCCCTGTAAGCGCTACCCGCAAAACGGCAGGCATGCAAATATAATTTTGTGCGCCTGCAGTAAAAACCACATTTCGAAACGTGCGCCTCGCCAATTGCTGGCTTTGATCAATCAGGGCATAGCAATTCGATAGCAAACTGGCGCTCCGGGGATTTTTTGTGGTAAGTTTCGTAGGGAAAGATAGCCTTAGCAACATCATCTAAAAATAATTACACATACCACCATCCAAAATCTGTTTTTTAGGAACTTTTCAATGCGTCTGATACTTTTAGGAGCACCCGGTGCCGGCAAGGGCACCCAAGCTAATTTCATCAAAGAAAAATACAATATTCCACAAATCTCCACGGGCGACATGCTGCGCGCGGCCATCAAGGAAGGCACGGAACTGGGCCTGGCAGCGAAAAAAGTCATGGATGCGGGCGGCCTCGTGTCGGACGACATCATGATCGGCCTGGTCAAGAACCGCCTGCAGGAAGCCGATTGCGCCAATGGCTACCTGTTCGACGGCTTCCCGCGCACCATCGCGCAGGCGGACGCCATGAAAGATGCCGGCATCAATGTCGACTACGTGCTGGAAATCGACGTGCCTGACGCTTCGATCATCGAGCGCATGGATGGCCGCCGCAGCCACCCGGGTTCGGGCCGCGTGTACCACGTCAAATTCAATCCGCCCAAGGTCGACGGCGTCGATGACATCACCGGCGAAGCGCTGATCCAGCGCGACGACGACAAGGCGGAAACGGTCAAGAAGCGTCTGGATGTGTACCACAACCAGACCAAGGTCTTGCTGGGCTATTACAATGACTGGGCCAAGTCCGGTCTGCCAGGCGCGCCGAAATACCGTCGCATCGCCGGCGTCGGTCCGGTCGAGCAAATCCGCGACAGCGCCTTTGCTGCACTGGCGGAATAAGCAGTTTTTGAAAAGCGGACCTGAGTGTCCGCTTTTTTTTGTGCCCGCGCTTGAGCCGGGTACCGTATCGTTTTCGCGGTAGAAGTTTTTTGCAGGTCGTGTTTTCCTGGCTGCGCGTGCCTACCCGGTGCGGTCTGCAGCTGTTGGCAATGACGTCGGATAAAAACAGAAGGGGACGATATGGCAGCCAGTTTGTGGTTTGCGGTAGCCTGCGGCGTGGTCGCAGTCATTTATGGTTTGGTGTCGCGTAGCTGGATACTGCGTCAGGATCCTGGCAACGCGCGCATGCAGGAAATCGCCCTGGCCATCCAGCAGGGCGCGGCCGCCTACCTGGCGCGCCAGTACCGCACGATCGCCATCGTCGGCGCGGTGCTACTGATCGCCATCTATGCCTTGCTCGGCTTGCATACGGCGCTGGGTTTTCTGATTGGCGCCGTGCTGTCTGGCGCCTGCGGCTTCATCGGCATGAATGTCTCGGTGCGGGCCAATGTGCGCACGGCGCAGGCGGCCACCCTGGGCATCAACCAGGCCCTGAACGTGGCCTTCAAGGGCGGTGCCATCACCGGCATGCTGGTCGTCGGCCTGGGCCTGCTGGGCGTGACTCTGTTCTACTGGCTGCTGCTGACGACGGGCGCGCCCGGCCTGACGCAGCATGACCTGATCAAGCCCCTGATCGGCCTGGCCTTTGGCGCCTCGCTCATTTCCATCTTTGCGCGGCTGGGCGGCGGCATCTTCACCAAGGGGGCCGACGTGGGGGCGGATCTGGTGGGCAAGGTCGAGGCGGGCATTCCCGAGGACGATCCGCGCAACCCGGCCGTCATCGCCGACAACGTGGGCGACAACGTGGGCGATTGCGCCGGCATGGCGGCCGACCTGTTCGAAACCTATGTCGTGACCCTGATCGCCACCATGCTGCTGGGCGCACTGCTGATGGCAGAGGCGAGCAGCACGGCCATCATCTACCCGCTGCTGCTGGGCGCCGTCTCCATTCTGGGGTCTATCGTCGGCTGCTCGATGGTGAAGACCAGGCCGGGCGCGAAGATCATGTCGGCCCTGTACACCGGCCTGTGGTGGGCGGCAGGGCTGTCGCTGGTCGGCTTTGCCGTGGTCACGTGGCTGCTGTGGCCCGACGACGCGATGCGCTACAAGATGCTGGGTGCCACGGTCGTCGGCATCGTCCTCACGGGCCTGATGGTGTATATCACCGAGTACTACACGGGCACGGACTTCAAGCCCGTGCGCCACATCGCCGAAGCGTCGACGACGGGCCACGGCACGAATATCATCGCCGGCCTGGGCGTGTCGATGAAGTCCACCGCCTATCCGGTGCTGGCCGTCTGCGTCGCCATCCTCGTCTCGTATCAACTGGCCGGCCTGTACGGCATCGCCATTGCGGCCACGTCCATGCTGTCGATGGCGGGCATCATCGTCGCCCTCGACGCGTATGGCCCCATCACGGATAACGCGGGCGGCATCGCGGAAATGTCGGGCCTGCCCGACTCCGTGCGCGCCATTACCGACCCGCTCGACGCCGTCGGCAATACCACCAAGGCCGTTACCAAGGGCTATGCCATCGGCTCGGCGGGCCTGGCCGCGCTGGTGCTGTTCGCCGACTACACGCATGCGCTTGAATCCGTGGGCCAGCACATCACCTTTGACTTGTCGAACCCCATGGTCATCGTCGGCCTGTTCATCGGCGGCCTGATACCGTATCTGTTCGGCGCGATGGCGATGGAAGCCGTGGGCCGTGCGGCCGGCGCCGTGGTGGTCGAGGTGCGCCGGCAGTTCCGCGATATCAAGGGCATCATGGAAGGCACGGCGCGGCCCGAATACGACAAGGCCGTCGACATGCTGACGGCGTCTGCCATCCGTGAAATGATCGTGCCGTCGCTGCTGCCCGTGGTGGTGCCCATCGTCGTCGGCATGCTGCTGGGACCTGCGGCGCTGGGGGGGCTCTTGATGGGGACCATCGTGACGGGCCTGTTCGTGGCCATTTCCATGACCACGGGCGGCGGCGCCTGGGACAATGCGAAGAAATACATCGAGGATGGACACTTCGGCGGCAAGGGTTCGGAGGCGCACAAGGCGGCCGTCACGGGCGACACGGTGGGCGACCCGTACAAGGATACGGCCGGTCCGGCCGTGAACCCCTTGATCAAGATCATCAATATCGTGGCACTGCTGCTGGTGCCGCTGCTGCCGGCCACGGGCTGGCTGGCCGTCAAGGCGCCGGCAGCCATCCACGCGCCCGTGCCGGCCATCCTGGCGCCGGCGACACCCGTGCAAGTGTTGCCGGCCCAGTAAGGCCAGTCACGCCCTGCAGCCCTGTGGCACATGCTGCAGGGCTGTGCCGCGTCAGAAGCGTGACGTCAGGCCAACAAACATACGGCGTCCCGGCACGTAATAGTCGACCAGGCCGTCGGCCATCGGCCCCTTCTTGAACAGGTTTTGCACGCCACCGCGCACGGTCCACTGGGGCGTGACCTTGTACGACACGACGGTGTCGACGATGGTGTAGGCTTTTTCGGCCAGCTTGCCGGCATCGAGTTCCTTGCCCGTGTACTGGGCCGATACTTCGCCGAACAGCTGGTCGTTGACTTGCCAGCCCAGCGCCGAGTACCACGACAGCTTCGGTGTCGACAGCAGGTTGGCGCCCGTGGTCAGGTTTTTCGCTTCCGCCATGTAGGTCACGTTGTTACGCCAGTTCAGGTTTTTCGTCAGCGGGATGGTGGCTGTCGCTTCCAGGCCGCTGGTACGTGCCTTCTGGATATTCGTCATCTTGGTCCACCAGCGCTGCTGGTAAAAGCCCAGCGGCGCATAGTCGATCTTGTTCTTGAAATCCGTGTGGAAGTACGTCAAGCCCACATCCCAGCCATTCTGTTCCCACGCCACGCCGATCTCGCCGGCCGTGCTTGTTTCCGGCTTCAAGTCCGCATTGCCGGCCATGTAGCAGGAGCCGGTGACGTAGCCCAGAGGTTTCAGGCTGCCGCAACCGCGTCCGCCCGAGTTGGTCGCTGCCGCCGGCGAGTTTTCCTTCAGGCTCGGGGCGCGGAAGCCTTGCGAGACGCCGCCCTTGATGGTCCAGGCGGGGGCAGGGTGGTACACCAGGTACAGGCGCGGGCTGTAGTGGTTGCCGAACTTGCTGTGGTGGTCCAGGCGCAGGCCAGCCGTGGCCGTCAAGTCCTCGCGCAGGAACAACTGATCTTCCGCAAACAGGGCCGAGGTGGTGCCGGACAGGGTCGCGCCGCTCACGGTGTTGCCCAGGTAATCGGTGGGCACGGTGCCGATGGTACTCGTATTCGTCAGTTCCTGGTGCTTCCACTGGCCGCCCATCACCAGCATTTGCTCGATGCCGCCCCAGCCAACCCGTTTTTCCAGGCTGGCATCGAGCGTGCTGTCCTTGGATTGTGCTACCGAGCCGACGACTTCGTTATCGAAGTCGTTGTGATACAGGTTGACCATGGTCTTGCCGAAGTCCCAGCGGCCTTCGTAGCCGACGCTGACGCTCTTGCGTATCAGTTTGTTGGCGCCCCAGCTGTAGACCAGCGGCTCGCCATCCGCATCGCGCGCGGACGAATCCATCGATTGCTGCTTGCCGTAGCTGGCGTCCAGTGACAGGTTTTGTTTCTTGCCCAGCGCCCAGTTCAGCTGGCCCGAGACAGTCTGGTTGCGTTCGCCGCCCATGCTGCCCGCTTTCTCGAAAAATTTTTCATCGGGATTCTGACGCGACTGGCTTACGCCCAGGCGCATGCCGACCGTGTCCGACAGGGGGCCGGCCAGGTTCACGCCCAGTTGGTGCGCCGTGCCGCGGTCGCTGTCTTGCGGCTGCGTGTAGTTGGCCGTGGCCGAACCGTTCCACTTGCCCGGTATCTTGCGCGTGATGATGTTGATCACGCCGCCCATGGCGTCCGAGCCGTACAGCGAAGACATGGGCCCCCGCACCACTTCTATGCGCTCGATCATGTCGGGCGAGATCCAGTTCAAGTCCTGGCGGCCCAGGTCGGGGCGGTAGGCGGTGTCGGCCGAGCTGCCCACGCGCTTGCCATCAACCAGAATCAAGGTGTATTTGTCGGGCAAGCCGCGTAGCTTGATCTTCGACGCCTCGCCTTCGGGGCTGGTGCCGCCCGTGACGCCGGGGATGCGGCGCAGCAAGGTATTCAAGTCATACACGGGCTGGCGCTCGATTTCCTCGCGCGTGATGACGCTGATGCTGGCCGGCGCATCCTTGATGTCAATGGCCGTGCCCGATGCGGTGACGACCACCGTGTTCATGGTGGGATCGGCGGCCATATTGCCTTCGGCCCAGGCGCTGCTGACGGCCAGTGACAGCAGGCAGGGCAGGAGCAGGGCGGCGCAAGGCATGGCGCGGGCGGGAGTGGCGACGGGGGCTACGAAGGCGGAACTACGCTTGGTCATGGTGATCTTTCCGGATGTTTTTATTTCCTGGCTGCCTACCGGGTGGCTCGGGTATGAATGAAAAAAACTGCGCCTCAATTTCGGCAATGATAATAAGAATCATTCTTATTGTAATGCCATGCTGGCAAGAAGGAAAGTGCTGAGCAGAAATAAAACACCGTTACCGTCGGCGTATCGGCCCTGTGCGGCACGTGCAGACGTGAGAGTGTTACTCTGGCTGACATCTGGCGCGGCGTGTGCCAATAATGAAACTTGTGCGTTGGATGTCGGGGGAGGTGGTATGTCAAGGATGACAGAAAGCATGCTGGCGTTGACCTGCGCCATGCTGGTATCGGCTGGCGGCCATGCTTGGGCGCAGGAGCCGGCGGTGCCAGCGGTGCCGGATCCGCTGCCCGTGTGCCGGCTCGACCCGCGCGATAGCGGCAAGCTGGCGGTGGAACCGTGCCGCCCGGCGCCGCCCGTGCAGCCGCGCCGTTCCGTGGCGCAGGTGATCGGCCGCATGCCGGCGCAGCCGGCGCCACCGCTTGTGCCCATGGCGCCCCTGCCGCCCAGCCCGGCCGTGCCCCTGCCCGGCGCGCCGCAGCCCATCGGTGCCTGCGACACAGGCGGTTGTCGCGATGCGGCCGGCGCGCGCTACAACGGCGCGGGCAATGCCACGCTTGACGCCAACGGGCGCATCTGCCACCGCAACGGGGCTTTCATGCAGTGCTTTTAAGCCTTTCAGTGGCTAAGGCTGCAAGTTTTCGCTCGGTCAGCGCAAAAATGGCTACAATTGTCGCCGACATTACGTTTACGTAAACGTAATAGCGCGTAATGATGGCATCGTGCATCAACTATCAGGCGCCGGGAACACGGCCCCTATTACTCAGGATACTCAGGAGATTTCATGCAGATTCAGGACAATGTATTCATCATCACGGGCGGCGCATCGGGTTTGGGCGCGGCCACGGCGCGCATGCTGACGGCCGCTGGCGGCAAGGTCGTGCTGGCCGACGTGCAGACCGAGGCGGGCCAGGCGCTGGCCGCTGAATTGAACGGCGTGTTCGTGCCGTGCGACGTCACCTCGGAAGAAGACGGCATGGCCGTGGTGGCCGCGGCGACCAAGCTGGGCACCTTGCGCGGCCTGGTCAACTGCGCCGGCGTGGCGCCCGCCGTGAAAACCGTGGGCAAGGATGGCCCGCATCCGCTGGCCCTGTTCCAGAAGGTCGTCAACATCAACCTGGTGGGCACTTTCAATATGTGCCGCCTGGCGGCCGACGCCATGGCCAAACAGGATGCCACCGTTGAGGGCGAACGCGGCATCATCATCAACACGGCTTCCGTGGCGGCCTACGATGGCCAGATCGGCCAGGCCGCGTATGCCTCGTCGAAGGCGGCCGTGGTGGGACTGACGCTGCCGATGGCGCGCGACCTGTCGCGCAACGGCATCCGCGTGATGACGGTGGCGCCCGGCATTTTCGAAACACCGATGCTGCTCGGCATGCCGGCTGAAGTGCAGGATGCGCTGGGCAAGATGGTGCCGTTCCCATCGCGCCTGGGCAAGCCCGGCGAATACGCGCAACTGGTAAAAGCCATCGTGGAAAACGTCATGCTCAATGGCGAGACTATCCGCCTCGACGGCGCGATCCGCATGCAGCCGAAGTAAGCCA
Source organism: Janthinobacterium sp. UMAB-56 (assembly GCF_900095265.1). Taxonomy (GTDB): domain Bacteria; phylum Pseudomonadota; class Gammaproteobacteria; order Burkholderiales; family Burkholderiaceae_D; genus Janthinobacterium. Next base: position 75,798 of record NZ_LT607661.1, read on the forward strand.
GGCGCGATTTGATGTAGGATATCCCCGTATGGGGCGTACAGCCTTGCTCGGCTGTGCGCCCTTTTTTTATCGGAGAATCCATGATCACATTGAAGCCGCTGGCCTTGCGCCTGACCTTGCTGGGAGCGCTCGCTGCCAGTCCCGTATTTGCCGAAGTGCCGCAAAAGGCGCCGGAAATCGCCACCGCGTATGCGGAAAAATCGGGTTGGGCAGCGCAGAAATTCATGGTGGCTGCCGCCAATCCGCTGGCCGCCGATGCCGGCTACCAGATGCTGAAAAAAGGCGGCAGCGCCATCGACGCAGCCATCGCCACGCAGCTGGTACTGACGCTGGTTGAACCGCAATCGTCGGGCATCGGCGGCGGCGCCTTCTTGCTGTACTCGACCGGCAAGCGCGTGCAAGCCTTCGACGGGCGCGAAACGGCGCCCGCCGCCGCCGATGAACATCTGTTCCAGAATGCGGACGGCAGTCCCGTCTCGCGCGCCACGGGCGTGGTGGGCGGGCGCTCCGTGGGCGCGCCTGGCGTGCTGCGCATGCTGGAACTGGCGCACAAGGAACATGGCAAGCTGCCGTGGGCGACCCTGTTCGGTCCCGCCATCAAGCTGGCGCATGGCGGTTTTCCCGTCAGCCAGCGCCTCAATGGCCTGTTAAACTGGGACCAGGCCCTGAAGCGCGACCCCGTCGCCGCCGCCTATTTTTATGATCAGGACGGCAAGGCCTGGCCCGTCGGCCATGTGCTGAAAAACCCGCAGCTGGCGCGCACCCTGCGCGAGATCGCCCGTGGCGGCGCCGACGCCTTTTACCAGGGCCGCATCGCGCGCGACATCGCCGCCAAGGTGGCCTCGCACCCGACCAATCCCGGCAAGCTGACGGCGCTCGATATCGCCGGCTACCAGGCCAAGGTGCGCGAACCCGTCTGCAGCGACTACAAGGCCTGGACCGTGTGCGGCATGCCGCCGCCATCGTCGGGCGGCATCGCTATTGCGCAGATGCTGGGCATGCTGGAAGTGAAGGATATTCGTCCGTATCCGCCCGTCGGCGGCGTGCTCGATGCGCGAGCGATACACCTGTTTTCGGAAGCGGGGCGTCTGGCTTATGCGGACCGCAACCGCTACGTGGCCGACACGGACTTCGTGCCGTTGCCCGGTGACGGCATCGCCTCGATGCTCGATAAAACCTATCTGGCGCAGCGCGCATCCCTGATCGGCGACAAATCCATGGGCCGCGCCTTGCCCGGTACGCCGCCCGGCATGCAGGTGGCGTGGGGCATGGACAACGCGCTGCAGCGTCCATCGACCTCGCATCTGGTGGCGGTGGACGCCTTCGGCGGCGGCCTGTCGATGACCACCAGCGTGGAAGACGCCTTCGGTGCGCGCCAGATGGTCGACGGCTTTTTGCTGAATAACCAGCTGACGGATTTTTCGTTCGATTCGCGCGATGCGGACGGTCCCATCGCCAACCGCGTACAGGCTGGCAAGCGTCCGCGCAGTTCCATGTCGCCCACCCTGGTGTTTGAAAAAGGCACGCACAAGCTGGTGCTGGCGACGGGATCGCCTGGCGGCTCGTCCATCATCAATTATGTCGCCAAGGTACTGGTCGGTACCATGGATTGGGGCCTGAACGTGCAGCAAGCGATCAACCTGCCGAACTTCGGCAGCCGCAACGGTCCGACGGAGCTGGAAAAGGGCCGCGCGCCCGCAGCGCAAGTCGAGGCGCTACAGGCGATGGGCCACGAGGTGCGCGTGATCGAACAGAATTCCGGCTTGCAGGGCATCATGCGCCTGAACGCGCACGGCAAGGATTTCTGGTTTGGGGGCGCCGATCCGCGCAGGGAAGGCATGGTCAGAGGTGATTGATTCACCCCGAAACTTTTCCACAAAGCATACAGACCCTGCTAATCTGCCGGCATGGGAATGCAAAATAAAACAGGCTTGATACTCACGGGAGGAGGCGCCCGTGCCGCCTACCAGGTGGGCGTGCTGCAGGCGATTTCGGCGATTCTGTGGGAAGCGGGCTGGGCGCCGGCGCGCAATCCGTTCGACATCATTTGCGGCACCTCGGCCGGCGCCATCAACGCCACGGCGCTGGCCTGCCGTGCGGACAACTTCGGCGAAGGCGTGCAAAAGCTGCTCGACGTGTGGCAGCACATCCAGGTCGAGCAAGTGTATCGGGCCGATTCGCTGGGCGTGATCCGCTCGGGCGCGCGCTGGCTGTCGCTGCTGTCGTTCGGCTGGCTGCTGCGCCAGTGGCATGCTTCGCCGCCCAGTTCCCTGCTCGACAATACCCCGCTGGTCAGCCTGCTGCACCGCATGCTCGACCTGCCGCGCCTGGACGCGGCCCTGGCCGACGGTTTGCTGCATGCGCTGGCCGTGACGGCGTCGTCGTATTCGGGCAGCCGCCACATGACGTTTTACCAGACGGCCGAGGATATCGCGCCCTGGGTGCGTACGCAGCGCCTGGCCCTGCCGGACCAGATCGGCGTGGAACACTTGCTCGCCTCGGCCGCCATCCCTTTTATTTTCCCCGCCGTGCCCCTGTACGTGGGCGGCCAGCGCGAATACTGTGGCGATGGTTCCATGCGCCAGCTAGCGCCGATCTCGCCGGCCATCCACCTGGGCGCGAACAAGGTGCTGGTGGTGGGCGCGGGACGCATGACGGAAGCGGCGCCCGCCGCGTCCGAAGCGGCGCGCTACCCGAGCCTGGCGCAGATCGCCGGGCACGCGCTGTCGTCGATTTTCCTCGATGGCCTGGCCGTCGACATCGAGCGCCTGAACCGCATCAACCTGACCCTGTCGATGCTGCCGCCCGAGTTGCTGGGCAGGACGGCCTTGCGGCCGGTGGAATTGCTGGTCATCGCGCCGTCCGAGCGGCTCGACGCCATCGCCAGCCGGCATATCGGCAGTTTGCCGCGTCCTATCCGCACCATGTTGTCGGGCATCGGCGCGGCCGAGGCGCGCGGCGCGGCGCTGGCATCGTATTTATTGTTCGAATCGACGTATACTAATGAGCTGATCCGTCTTGGACAGCGCGATACGCAGGCCCGCAAGGACGATGTACTGGCGTTTTTTGGTTCTTGAGACGGCCCCCGGAAGAGTAGCCGGAGTTTTCGCGTTTTTTTTGACAGGACGATTGTGCTGGTATTTCGACGTGTTTGCGATGTTGTCTTGCTGTTGTGTCTATTGTTGGGTGGCCAGGTCGCGGCGGCGCCTGCGCCCACCCTGCGTTTCGAGCAGCTCAGCGTCGACCAGGGCCTGGCGCAGGAATCGGTGCTGGCCATCGCCCAGGACCGGCAGGGCTATATGTGGTTCGGCAGCCAGTCTGGCCTGAGCCGTTACGATGGCTACCGCATGGTCGTCTACAAGAATATCGAGGGCGACAAAACCAGCCTGGTCGACAACTGGGTCGGCGAACTGCATGTCGATAGCCAGGGCCAGCTATGGGTGGGCACCGACAATGGCCTGGACCGCTTCGATGCCGCCAGCCAGACTTTCATCCATTATGCGCCGGCCGAAAAGAGCAAGCGCGGCAACGGCAACCGGCATATCCACGCCATTCTCGACGATGGCGCGCGCGGCTTCTGGATCGCCACCTCGGACGGCTTGCAGCATTTCGATCCCGCCACGGGCGCTTTCCGCACCTGGCACCACGAAGAGGGTAACCCGCACAGCCTGGGCGACAATGAAATCAAGGCGCTGGCGCTGGACGCGCAACAGCGCCTGTGGATAGGCACCGTGACGGGCCTGGACATGCTGGCGCCGGGCAGCGAGCGCTTCGAGCACTTTGCCGTCGACAAGGAGCCAGGCTCGAAGTACAACGTGATCCAGTCGCTGCTGATCGACCGCCAGCAGAATCTGTGGATCGGCACCATGGCCGGCGCCGAGCGCTGGCGCCTGGGCGGTGCTGGCCAGGCGCCGCAGGCACGCGTGCGTTTCGGTGAGAAAAATGGCTTCTCCGCCATCCGCGTCGCCAGCCTGTACCAGGATGTCGACGCCACTGTCTGGCTGGGCAGCAATGCCGATGGCCTGTTCCGCTGGCTGCCCGGGAGCGACAGCTTCCTGCAGTACCGCCACCAGACGGGCGATAAATTCAGCCTCGCCGACAACCAGCTGTCGTCGCTGTACCGCGACCGCGCCGGCACCTTCTGGGTCGGCTCCTGGTACAACGGCGTGAGCCGGGTCGATCTGGGCAGCGGTGGTTTTTCGCGCATGGCGCGCGCACCAGGCGATGTGGGCGCGCTGGCGGACAAGAAGGTGCGCGCCGTGGCCGACGCGGGCAATGGCAAGCTGTGGCTGGCCACCAAGGGCGGCCTGAAACTGTATGACACGCGCGACGGCAGCGCGCGGCTTTTCGACCTGCGCAGTGCGCCCGGCATGTCGCGCGACGAGCAGGTCACCACCCTGTACAAGGCGCCGGACGGCGTCCTGTGGGTGGGCGGCTCGACGGGCTTGCACCGCTTCGATCCGGTACTGGGGCGCTTCTCCACCATGCGCTTTGCCGCAGGCGACCCGAACAGCGATACCATCCGTAATATCGTCAGCGACCGCAGCGGCATGCTGTGGGTCTCGACGCGGGGCGGCGTGCACCGTTTCGACCCGTCTAGCCGGCGCTTTACCACCTACCGCCACGACCCTGCCGATCCGAACAGCCTGTCCGACAACATGGTGCGGCCGGTGCTGGAAGACGGCAAGGGGCGATTGTGGATAGGTTCCTTCCACGGCCTGGACTTGCTCGATCGTGCCAGCGGCCACTTCCGCCATTTCCGCCACGATCCGCAAAACCCGCATAGCCTCAGCCACGACGAAGTGCATTTCCTGCACGAGGACAAGCGCGGCGTGCTGTGGGTGGGCACGGCGAATGGTTTGAACCGCATGGATGTCGATGCCAAGGGCGAGATTCGCTTCCGGCGTTTCCTGCGCAAGGATGGCATGGCCGACGATGCCGTCGCCAGCATCCTCGGCGACGACAACGAGCAACTGTGGCTAAGCACGAATAGCGGCATCACGCGGCTCGACATGCGCAGCGGCCTGTTTCGCAACTACGACAGCGCGGATGGCACAGTGGAAGGTTCCTACTTCGATGGTGCGGCCCTGCGCGCGTCCGATGGCATCATGTATTTCGGTGGCTTTAACGGCATGACGGCGTTTGTGCCGCAGGATATCCACGACAACCGCGTGCCGCCGCTGGTGGCCATCACGCAGCTGCAGATCTTCAATAAACCCGTGGTGATCGGTCGCGGCGAGTTCGCGCACGTGCTCAAGGCGGCCATCGACCATACGCGCAAGCTGGTGCTGACCAGCCGCGAAAGCGTCTTTTCGCTGGAGTTCGCGGCCCTGCATTTCGCCGCACCCCAGCGCAATATGTTCGCCTACCGGCTCGAAGGCTTCGACCAGGACTGGGTCATGACGGATGCGGGGCGGCGCTTTGCCACCTACACCAACCTCGATGCCGGCAACTACGTGTTTCGCGTCAAGGCGGCCAACAAGGACGGCGTGTGGAACGAGAGCGGCGCCACGCTGGCCATCACGATTTTGCCGCCAGTCTGGAAAACCTGGTGGTTTCGCACCCTGATGGCGGCGCTGCTGCTGGGGGCCGTGTATGTCGCCTACCGGCAGCGCGTGCGCGCGCTGCGGCATCAGCAAAACGAGCTGGAAAAGCAGGTCAGCGAACGCACGGCCGAGTTGCAGAGCAAGGAAATCGAAGTGCTGGCCCAGTCGGAAAAGCTGGCGCAAGTCAACAGCAGCCTGACGAAAAACGAGGAAAGCCTGCGCCTGGCCAAGCGCAAGGCCGAAGATGCGACGCGCCAGAAGTCGGAGTTCTTGGCCAACATGAGCCACGAGATGCGCACGCCATTGGCCGGCGTGATCGGCATGCTGGGCTTTGCCCTGCGCGACGAGCAGCTGCACGACGCCACGCGCGAGCAGATACTGCGCGGCCAGGCCAATGCCCAGTCGCTGCTGGTGATCATCAATGACTTGCTCGATTTTTCCAAGATCGAGGCGGGCAAGCTGAGTATCGAAAACATCGATTTCGCGCTCGGTGCGGCGATCGAGACGGTCGTCAGCCTGTTCGAGGAGCAGGCGGCCGCGCGCAGCATCGGTTTCTCCATTGACTTCGCGCCCGACCTGCCGCCCTTCGTGGTGGGCGACCCGACCCGTTTGCGCCAGGTGCTGGTCAACCTGGTCGGCAATGCCTTCAAGTTCACGCAGCGCGGTGGCGTCAGCGTCTGCGTCGAGCGGGCCGGCGTGGCCAGCGGCAGCGGCGGACGCAAGGTCAACCTGATCCGCTTTACGGTCAGCGACAGCGGCATCGGTATCGATGCGGAAGCGATGGGGCGCCTGTTCCAGAAGTTCGAGCAGGCCGACGCCAGCACCACGCGGCGCTACGGCGGCACGGGACTGGGGCTGGCGATCTGCCGCCAGTTGGTCGAACTGATGGAGGGCGAGATCGAAGTGGCCAGCACACCGGGGCAGGGCAGTACCTTTGCCTTCACCTTGCCGCTGGCCGACGGCGTGGCGCCGCCGCTGGTGCCGCAGGTGGCGCTGGCGCCGCACAGCCACCAGCTGCGCGTGCTGTGCGCGGAAGACTTCCCCACCAACCAGATCATCATCCGTGTCATGCTCGAAGAGCTGGGGCATAGAGTCGACGTAGTCGCCAACGGCGTGCTGGCGGTGGCGGCCTGCGTGCATACCCGCTATGACCTGATCCTGATGGACGGGCGCATGCCGGAGATGGATGGCGCCACGGCGACGCGCCTGATCCGCTTGGGCGGCTGGCCTGACCAGCCCGTGCGCGATCAGGAACTGATGATCGTGGCCCTGACGGCGAATGCCAGCGAAGAAGACCGCAGCCGCTATCTTGGCGTCGGCATGGACGATTTCCTCAGTAAACCGGTGGACGAGGCGGCGCTGCACGGCTTGCTGGCGCGCGCCATCGAGCGCCAGTTGCAGCGTGGTTTCATGTTGCCGCGCATGCCGTCGAACGCGCCGCGCGGGGCCGCGCCGGGGCAGGCAGAACTCGATGCCTTGTTCGGCATCGCACCGGCAGTGCCCGTCGCGGCGCCTTCCCCATCCATTCGCAGCAGCGAACTGCAGCGGCGCATCCGCGTCGCTTTCGTCGCCGACCTGGAGGAGCGCTTGCGCGAACTCGATGCCGCCCTGGCTGTGCAGGACAGTGACAATGCCGGGCGCCTGCTGCATGGTTTGAAAGGTAGCGCCGCCTATCTCGATGAAATGCAGCTGCACATGCTGTGCACGGACATGGAAGAGGCGGCGGACGGCGGCCGCTGGACGCAGGTGGCCTTGCATTTGCCGCAATTGCGCGCACTGTTGGCGCAAATAGCCGTTACGGACAATGAGATGTAAAATAGGCAATGCTGGCCATCGAGCGCACGGCGAAACTGGATAGAATACGGCCAGGCCCCTGGCGCTGCCGGCAATGGAGAAAGCAATGAAAGTACTGGTGGTTGACGATGATGTCGTGTCGCGCATGGTGTTGATGCATCTGATCGATAGCTGCGGCGTGCACGATATCGTGGAAGCCGAGGATGGCGCGGCGGCGTGGGAGCAGCTCGAAGGCGGCTTGCGCCCCTCGCTGTGCTTTTGCGACTTGCGCATGCCGCGCCTGTCCGGCATGGAGCTGCTGCAGAAAATCCGCTCCGACAGCGCGCTCGACGCCATGCCGCTGGTGCTGGTGCTGGTATCGTCGGCCAATGATACTGACACGGTGCGTGATGCCGTGCAGGCCGGTGCTGCAGGCTACATCGTCAAGCCTTTCCAGCCGGAGCAGGTGCGCCAGCATATCGACGCCTGCTTCGACGTGTCGGCCTTGCCGGCCGAGGCGCCGCGCGACACGCTGCAGCGGCTGGGCATCGATGGCGAACGCCTGCAGGCCTATCTGACGGGCTTCCAGGGACAGATAGTCGCAGCCAGCGAACAGGTCGACGCCTTGCTGGCGCGCGGCGAACCGGCCCAGGCGCGCCAGCAGCTCGAACGGCTGCACCTCGGTTGCCGCACCCTGGGCTTGCATGGCGCGGAGGCTGGAATGCTGGCCCTGCTGCAGGCAGCGGTGCTCGATGGCGACCGGATGCAAACGGCACTGACAGCGCTGGCGCGCAGCGTGGCACAGCAGGTGCGATTGCTGCGGCAGCACGACGGCACTGCCTGACTCTGCCTTTTTCTGCTTGCCGGAAAAATACTTTAGGTTTAAAGTATCTACTTCCGGGCCTTGTGCACGCGCCCGTCACCAGCCAGGATGAGCATGAGCAGCGACCCTTCGCCTAGCACCGCAACTCCCCGGGACGATTTTGCGCGCACGCATTTGCCGCCGCGCGCACTCTGGCCGCAGCTATGCCTGGACTTGCCCGAGCTGCAGTATCCGCCGCGCTTCAATTGCGTCGCCGTGCTGCTCGATGCGGCCGTTGCCAGCGGTGGTGGCGAGCGCACCGCCATCCTTGCCGACGGCCAGCGCTGGACTTACGCGCAGCTGGCGCGGCAGGTTGACCGCATTGCCCACGTGCTGCGGACGGACCTGCGCCTGATCCCCGGCAACCGCGTGTTGCTGCGCGGCGCGAATACCCCCATGATGGCGGCCTGCCTGCTGGCCGTGCTGAAAGCCGGCTGCATCGCCGTGCCCACCATGCCACTGCTGCGTGCGCGTGAACTGTCTACCATCCTGGCCAGGGCGCAAGTGAACGCCGTGCTGTGCGCGCAGGGCTTGCGCGGGGAATTCGATGGCATACCGGGCTTGCCTGCCATGCTGTGCTTTGGCGCCGATGGCGCGCAACTGGAACAACGCATGTCGGCCCACGATGCGCCCTTCGCCGCATGCGACACGGCGGCCGACGACGTCTGCCTGATCAGCTTTACCTCGGGCACGACGGGCGTCCCCAAAGGCACCATGCACATGCACCGCGACCTTCTGGCCATTTGCGACTGCTTTCCCCGTTCCATGCTGCAGGTGCGCGCCGACGATATCTTCATCGGCACGCCGCCGCTGGCCTTCACCTTCGGCCTGGGCGGCTTGCTGCTGTTTCCCCTGCGCTTTGGCGCGGCCACCGTACTGCTGGAAAAACTCACGCCCGACGGCTTGCTGCGCGCCATCGGTGCATACCAGGCCACGATCTGCTTCACGGCGCCCACCTTTTACCGCCAGATGGCGCCCCTGGTCGCGCAGCACGATGTGCGCAGCCTGCGCCTGTCCGTGTCGGCCGGTGAGGCGCTGCCGCTGGCCACGCGCGACGCCTGGCAGGCGGCGACGGGACTGGCCATGACGGACGGCATCGGCGCCACCGAGATGCTGCACATCTTCATTTCCGCCACGGGCGAAGGCATCCGCCGCGGCGCCATCGGCCAGGCCATTCCCGGCTACCAGGCTTGCATCGTCGACGACGCTGGCGTGCCGCAGCCGCCCGGCGTGACAGGCCGCCTGGCGGTGAAAGGCCCTACGGGCTGCCGTTACCTGTCCGACCCGCGCCAGCGCGAGTATGTACAGAACGGCTGGAACCTGACGGGCGACACCTTCGAGATGGACGTTGACGGCTATTTCTATTACCGCTCGCGCAGCGACGACATGATCGTCTCGGCCGGCTACAACATCGCCGGCCCGGAAGTGGAAGATGCGCTGCTGCGTCATCCTGCCGTGGCCGAATGCGGGGTGGTTGGGCGCGCCGATGCCGAACGTGGCCAGATCGTCGAAGCGCATGTGGTGCTGAAAGGTGGCTGCCAGGCCAGCGACGCGCTGGCGGCCGAACTGCAGGACTTCGTGCGCCAGCAGATCGCCCCATATAAATATCCGCGCGCCATCCGCTTCCTGCCTTCCCTGCCGCGCACGGAAACGGGCAAGCTGCAGCGCTTCAAACTTCGCACGGACACCCCATGAATATCGTCTGCATCGGCGGCGGCCCCGCCGGCCTGTATTTCAGCCTGCTCATGAAAAAGCAGAACCCCGCGCATCGCATCACCGTCATCGAGCGCAATCGCCCGTACGACACGTTTGGCTGGGGCGTGGTGTTTTCCGACCAGACCCTGGGCAACCTGGCCAGCGCGGACGAGCCGACGGCGCGCGCCATCCTGCAGGCGTTCAACCACTGGGATGATATCGAGATCCACTTCAAGGGCGAGACCGTGCGCTCTGGCGGCCATGGTTTTTGCGGCATCGGCCGCAAGCGCCTGCTCAATATCCTGCAGGCGCGCTGCGAGGAGCTCGGCGTGCAACTGGTGTTCGAGACGGAAGTGCAGGATGACCAGGCCATCGCGCGCCAGTACGGCGCCGACCTGGTGATCGCCAGCGACGGCTTGAACAGCCGCATCCGCACGCGCTATGCGGCCAGCTACCAGCCCGAGATCGAGCAGCGCCATTGCCGTTTCGTCTGGCTGGGCACGCGCAAGAAATTCGAAGCCTTCACGTTTGCCTTCCGCCAGACGCCATATGGCTGGTTCCAGGCGCATATCTATCAATATGACGGCGATACCTCGACCTTCATCGTCGAAACGCCCGAACACGTGTGGCGCGCTGCTGGACTCGATGCCATGAGTCAGGAACAGGGCATCGCCTTTTGCGAAGCGCTGTTCGCCGAGGAACTCGATGGCCATGGCCTGCTGAGCAATTCGCCGCACTTGCGCGGTTCCGCGCAGTGGATCACCTTCCCGCGCATCGTCTGCCGGCAATGGGTGCACCGGCAGGATGGCGTACCCGTCGTGCTGATGGGCGACGCGGCCCACACGGCGCATTACTCGATTGGCTCCGGCACCAAGCTGGCGCTGGAAGACGCCATCGAGCTGGCGCGCTGCTTCGGCCAGCATGCCGATACTGATGCTGCGCTGGCGGCCTACCAGCAGCTGCGCGCCATCGAGGTGCTCAAAATCCAGAGCGCGGCGCGCAATTCCATGGAATGGTTCGAGAACGTCGAGCGCTACAGCGCCATGGAAGCGCCGCAGTTCGCCTATTCCATGCTCACGCGCAGCCAGCGCATCTCGCATGAAAACCTGCGCCTGCGCGATTCTCAATATGTGGCCAGCTACGAACGATGGCTGGCGCGGCGCGCGGCCGAACAGGCAGGCGTGGCGATGGCGGACGAGGCCGTGCCGCCCATGCTCACGCCCTTTCGCCTGCGTGGCGTGTTGCTGAAAAACCGCATCGCCGTCTCGCCCATGGCGCAGTACAGCGCCGTCGATGGCGTGGCGGGCGACTACCATGTGATGCACCTGGGGGCGCGCGCCATGGGCGGCGCCGGTCTGGTGTTTGCCGAGATGACGTGCGTATCGGCCGACGCACGCATCACGCCCGCCTGCCCCGGCATGTATAGCGAAGCGCACACGCAGGCGTGGCGCCGCATCGTCGATTTCGTGCATGCCAACAGCGACGCGAAGATCGCCCTGCAACTGGGGCACGCGGGCGCGAAAGGCTCGACGCGCCCCATGTGGGACGGCATCGATCTGCCGTTGAAGGAAGATAACTGGCCGCTGATCTCGGCTTCGGAACAGCAGTACCTGGCCGGCGTGTCGCAAACGGCCCGCGCCGCCACGGAAGGCGACATGGCGCGCATCGAGCAGGATTTCGTGCGCGCCACCCTGGCCGCTGCCGTCGCCGGTTTCGACTGGCTGGAACTGCATTGCGCGCATGGTTATTTGCTGTCGAGTTTTATCTCGCCGCTGACCAACCGCCGCACGGACGAATATGGCGGCAGCCTGGAAAACCGCTGCCGCTATCCGCTGCGCGTGTTGCGCGCCATGCGCGCCGCCTGGCCGCAGGATAAACCCATGAGCGTGCGCATCTCGGCCCACGACTGGGTCGAAGGCGGCATCACGCCCGACGATGCCGTCGTCATCGCGCGCCTGTTCAAGCAGGCGGGTGCCGACCTGATCGACTGCTCCTCGGGTCAGGTCAG
>NZ_LT607661.1:87733-140032 GCF_900095265.1 Janthinobacterium sp. UMAB-56
ACCGCGTGCGCAACGAGGCGGGCATCGCCAGCATGGCCGTCGGCTCGATTTTTGAGGCCGACCACGCCAACAGCATCATTGCCGCCGGGCGCGCCGACCTGTGCGCCGTGGGCCGGCCGCACCTGGCCAACCCGGCCTGGACCCTGACGGAAATGGCGCGCATCGGCTACAGCGGCGCCGGGGCAGGCGCAGCGTGGCCGAAACAGTACCGGCCGGGCCAGCAGCAGCTGGAACGCAATCTGCAGCGCGAGCGGCAGCTGGCCGCCGCCAATACGGGCCTCACCCCGCAACAGGTGGCCGCGCGGCTGCTGGAAGGATGACATGAACAAGGAACAACTGGCCGGCGCATTGGCCGACAAGCACGCGCTGGTGACGGGCGCCGGCAGCGGCATAGGCCTGGCCTGTGCCCGCGCCTTGCTGGACGCGGGCGCCCGGGTCACCCTGGCCGGGCGCGATGGCGCGCGGCTGGCGCGCGCGCGCATGCAACTGGAGGAAGAGGGCCATGCGGGCAGGGTGGCCACCTGCATGCTCGACGTGAGCGTGGAAGCATCCGTGCAAGCGGGCTTCGCGCAGGCGGGGACGCATTTCGGCCGCATCGACATATTGATCAATAACGCGGGCCAGGCGCATGCTGCGCCCTTCGGCAAGACGGATGCCGCCATCTGGCAGCAGATGCTGGCCGTGAACCTGACGGGCGTGTTCCACTGCTGCCAGGCGGCCATGCCGGCCATGCTGGATTCGGGCTGGGGGCGCATCGTCAACGTGGCGTCGACGGCGGGCTTGAAAGGCTATCGTTACGTCAGCGCCTATGTCGCCGCCAAGCATGGGGTGATCGGCCTGACGCGCGCGCTGGCGCTGGAAGTGGCGCCACGCGGCGTCACCGTCAACGCCGTCTGCCCCGGCTACACGGAAACGCAGATGGTGGAGCAGGCCGTGCAGAACATCGTGCGCAAGACAGGGCGCGGAGAAGACGCCGCGCGCGCGGAGCTGGCCGCCGCCAATCCGCAACAGCGACTGGTGCAGGCGCGCGAAGTGGCCGATGCGGTGGCCTGGCTATGCCTGCCCGCGTCGGCCGCCATGAATGGACAATCGATCGCCGTCGCCGGCGGTGAAGTCATGTAGACAATGGATAAAATGGACAATGAACGCGACCTCCCGCAGGCCGAACCGGTGCTGGATCTGGCCAGCCGCCTGACGCAGGACCACCACCAGTCGCTCAAGCTGTGGCTGCGCATGCTCTCGTGCACGGTAAAAATCGAAAACGAGGTGCGTACGCGCTTGCGCGCCAGCTTCGGCATCACCTTGCCCCGCTTCGATTTGATGGCGCAGCTCGAACGCTTTCCCGATGGCTTGCGCATGGGCGAACTGTCCAAGCGCATGATGGTCACGGGCGGCAATATCACGGGCATCACCGACCAGCTGGAGCAGGAAAAACTGGTGGTGCGCGTGGTCGATCCGAAGGACCGCCGCTCCTACAGCGTCAAGCTGACGCCAGCCGGCCGGCGCGCCTTCGACGAGATGGCGCGCGTGCACGAAGGCTGGATCGCCGAACTGCTGCACGGCGTGGCGCCGGATGATAAAACCCAATTGATCGACCTGCTGTCGCACATGAAACAGCAGCTGAATAACACTTCCCTCAAGGACTGACCATGCGCCATTTATCGGGCCAGCCGCAAGACCTGCCAGGCAACCGCGCCAGCCTGGCTGGCTACGCTGCGCGGCATTTTCTGTTTTCCGTTGAAGGCGGCGTTGCCACCTTGACCTTGCACCGCCCCGAGCGCAAGAATCCGCTCACCTTCGATTCCTATGCGGAATTGCGCGAACTGTTTCGCGCACTCGCCTACGCCGACGATGTCAAGGCGGTCGTCATCACTGGCAGCGGCGACAATTTCTGTTCGGGCGGCGACGTGCACGACATCATCGGCCCCCTGACCCAGCTCGACATGCCCGGCTTGCTGGCCTTTACGCGCATGACCGGTGACGTGGTGAAAGCCATGCGCGCCTGCCCGCAACCGATCATCGCCGCCATCGACGGCATTTGCGCGGGCGCCGGCGCCATGCTGGCGCTGGCCTCCGATATCCGCATCGGCACGGCGCGCAGCAAGACGGCTTTTCTATTTACGCGCGTGGGCCTGGCCGGCTGCGACATGGGCGCCTGCGCCTTGCTGCCGCGCGTGATCGGCCAGGGGCGCGCCGCCGAACTGCTGTACACGGGCCGCTCCTTGGCCGGAGCCGAGGCTGAACGCTGGGGCTGGCTCAACCGCCTGGTCGAGCCGGAAGAACTGGCGGAGGCGGCGCAGCTGTTCGCCGCCGGCCTGGCCAGCGGCCCCACGTTTGCGCATGGCATGACGAAGAAAATGCTGCAGCAGGAGTGGAATATGGGCGTCGATGAAGCCATCGAGGCGGAAGCGCAGGCACAGGCCATTTGCATGGCCACCAACGATTTTCACCGCGCCTATCACGCCTTCGTGGCGAAAGAAAAACCGCAATTCGAGGGCGATTGAGATGAGCAGCACACGCGATACGACTTACCTGGACTGGCCGTTTTTCGAAGCGCGCCACGCCGAACTTGAACGTGACCTCGATGCCTGGGCGACGCAGCACCTGGACGACGTGCATGGCGCCGATGTCGATGCGGCTTGCCGCGCGCTGGTGGCCCAATTGGGACAGGGCGGCTGGCTCGCGCATGCTACCGGCATCGATGGAAAAATCGACACGCGCGCCATTTGCCTGATGCGCGAAACCCTGGCGCGCCATAACGGCTTGGCCGATTTTGCCTTTGCCATGCAGGGCCTGGGTTCGGGCGCCATCGGCCTGTTCGGCAGCGCGCAGAACAAGGCGCGCTATCTGCCGGACGTGGCCAGCGGCAAGCGCATCGCCGCCTTTGCCCTGTCCGAGCCGCAGGCCGGCTCCGACGTGGCGGCCATGGCGTGCGCGGCGCGCCGCGACGGCGAAGAGTATGTGCTCGACGGCGAAAAGACGTGGATCTCGAACGGTGGCATCGCCGACTTCTACGTGGTGTTCGCCCGCACGGGCGAGGCACCCGGCGCGCGCGGCATCAGCGCCTTCATCGTCGACGCCGACAATCCCGGCCTGGAAATCGCCGAGCGCATCGCCGTCATCGCGCCGCATCCGCTGGCGCGCCTGCGGTTCAACAACTGCCGCGTGCCTGTCGCGCAGCGCCTGGGCGAGGCGGGGCAGGGTTTCAAGGTGGCCATGGCGACACTCGACGTGTTCCGCACTTCGGTGGCCGCCGCCGCCCTGGGCTTTGCGCGGCGCGCCTTCGATGAAGCGCTGCGCCACGCGACAAAGCGCCAGATGTTCGGCCAGACCCTGGCAGACTTCCAGCTGACGCAGGCAAAATTAGCGCAGATGGCCACCGGCATCGACGCGGCAGCGCTGCTGACCTACCGCGCCGCCTGGCAGCGCGACCAGGGCCGCAAGGTGACGAAGGAGGCGGCGATGGCCAAGCTGACGGCGACAGAGACGGCGCAGCAGGTGATCGACGCGGCCGTGCAACTGTTCGGCGGCATGGGCGTGGTGAGCGACCATCCGGTCGAGCGCCTGTACCGGGAAATTCGCGCCTTGCGCATCTACGAGGGCGCCAGCGAGGTACAGCAGTTGATCATCGCGCGCGAACTGCTGCGCGAGGCGGTGGACGCATGAACCGCATGAATAATCAGGAGAACGTGATGCAAGTGCTGCAACCCGCAGGATGGGCCAGGCCGCGCGGCTATGCGAATGGCATCGCCGCCAGCGGGCGCACGGTGTATGTCAGCGGCATGATAGGCTGGGATGCCCAGGGACAGTTCTATACGGACGATTTTGCGGGACAGGTGCGCCAGGCCTTGCAGAATATCGTCGCCGTGCTGGCCGAAGCGGGCGCCATGCCCGAGCACATCGTGCGCATGAACTGGTATGTGCTGGACAAGAAGGAGTATGTGGCGGCATATCCACAAATTGGTGTTGCTTACAGGGAAATCATCGGCAAGCATTTCCCGGCCATGACGGCCGTGCAGGTGGCCGGATTGATCGAGGATAGAGCGAAGGTCGAGATCGAGGTGACGGCGGTGCTGCCTGACTGAATTTCCGATATGAAATATTGCACATTGGCATCCAAATAATAAATATAAAAACATTATCTCTCATGTTATATTTGGCAACCGGAAAATGCGCCGGTTTTAAATACTGACAGTCGAGGCAAGGGATGCGAAACAATTTTAGAGCAGCAAGTAGTCTGGTGCTGGCCGTGGCCGGCATGGGTTTTTGTCTGGGTGCGCAGGCCGGATCTGGCACGTCACTACTCTCTCCCGGCTATCAGACGCAGCTGGAAACCTGGCTCGGTGAAGGTCCCTTGGCATTGACGAATATCTACAGCAAGGCGACGGGCGACACCTCGCTGGACTTTCACAAGGCAGCCGATGGCAAAGGGCGGACCTTTTCCATCATGGAAGCGACCAACGCATCGGGGCAAACCTGGCTCGTCGGTGGTTACAACCCGCAAAGCTGGAGTTCCACCGATGGCATGCATGTGACCATGGATGACAGCGAGCGTACCGCCTTTCTGTTCAACCTGACTGCGGGTTTCGTGCTGCCGCAATTGAAGCAATATTTCAACGGTGACGGTGTTGGCAAGGACCAGACCTACAATCATGCCAATTATGGCCCCACTTTTGGCTACGGACATGATTTGTATGTACCGCAGGACCTCACGCATGGCGGCAGTTCTTTTCTCTATACCTATAATTATCTGGGCCAGCCATCGAGCGGGGTCAGTCTGCTCGACGGTTCAGTCTGGCATGGTAACGATGTAACCTTCGGCGCCATCCAGGTATTTGCCATCAGCGCCGTGCCGGAGCCGGGAACATATGGAATGCTCATGGCAGGATTGCTGCTGATAGTGGCGCGCAGGCGTGGCAGGGTTGCGGCACGCTCCGTCTGAAGTGGCGCGGCCCGTTTGCCAGGCTGTCAATGGTCAGCGCTTGCCTGTATAATGCCGCTGCGCGTGTCGCCATCGTACAATGGATAGTACAAGGTCCTCCTAAGACTTAAATGCAGGTTCGATTCCTGCTGGCGACACCACGTTTCCACGCAACGCGTGTCGGCAGCCTGTGTTCATCCAGGCGGTAGTTACTGGTCGATGGCGATTGAAGTCCGAGTTATCGGTACAATGCGTGCTTCATTCATCCAATCGGCGGCTGTTTTGCACACCACGCGGTGTGCGCGAGACGGCGCCCGAGCACTCTTACTCATTATGGCTGTCATTTCTCTTTCATCGGCGCAACTTGCGTTCGGTCACGTCGCGCTGCTCGATCACGCGGAATTTTCACTGGAAACCACGGAGCGGGTCGGCTTGATCGGCCGCAACGGTACGGGTAAATCCTCGCTGTTGAAGGTTATTTCGGGCAAGTTCAAGCTCGATGACGGCTTGTTGGTGATGCAACAAGGCATCAAGATTGCGTATGTGGAGCAGGAGCCGCAATTCGATCCGGACATGTCCGTGTTCGACGCCGTCGCTTCCGGCATGGGCGAATCGCAGGCGTGGTTGAAGGAATACGATGCGCTGACGGGCCAGTTTGGTCAGGGCAATGATGACGAACTGATGGAACGCATGCACGACATCCAGGTCAAACTCGATGCGGCCGATGCATGGAGCTTGCCAAACAAGGTGGAAACTGTGCTCGACCGTTTGAACCTGACGGGCGACATGCTGATGAAAACCCTGTCCGGCGGGATGCAAAAGCGCGTGGCGCTGGCGCGCGCGCTGGTGTCGGCGCCCGATGTGCTGCTGCTCGATGAGCCGACCAACCATCTGGATTTCAGCTCCATCCTGTGGCTGGAAGGCCTGTTGCGCGATTTCAAGGGCAGCGTGCTGTTCATTACCCATGACCGCTCCTTCCTCGACAACGTTGCCACGCGCATCATCGAACTCGACCGCGGCCGCTTGCTGTCGTACCCGGGCAACTTCACGGCTTACCAGACCCGCAAGGCGGAGCAGCTGGAAATCGAAGAAGTGGAAAACGCCAAGTTCGACAAGTTCCTGGCGCAGGAAGAAGTGTGGATACGCAAGGGCGTCAAGGCCCGCCGCGTGCGCGACGAAGGCCGCGTGCGCCGCCTGGAAGCGCTGCGCCTGACGCGCAATGCGCGCCGCGATCAGCAGGGACAAGTGAAACTGGACGTGTCGGCAGGCGAACGCTCGGGCAAGATCGTGGCTGACCTGGAAAACGTCTCCAAGATTTACGGCGACAAGGTCATCGTCAAGGATTTCAGTGCCACCATCTTGCGCGGCGACAAAGTTGGCCTGATCGGTGCCAACGGCGCCGGCAAGACCACTTTGCTGAAGATGATCCTGGGCCAGGAAGAGTCGGATACGGGCACTATCCGCCTGGGCACCAAGCTGCAAGTGGCGTATTTCGACCAGATGCGCACGCAGCTGAACGAAGAGGCGAACCTGATGGAAACCATCGCGCCGGGTAGCGACTGGGTCGAGATCAATGGCCAGCGCCGTCACGTGATGACTTACCTGAACGACTTCCTGTTCGCGCCGGAACGCGCGCGTTCGCCCGTCAAGTCGCTGTCCGGTGGCGAGCGCAACCGTTTGCTCCTGGCGCGTTTGTTCGCCAAGCCGGCCAACGTGCTGGTGCTCGATGAGCCGACCAATGACCTGGATATCGATACCCTGGAATTGCTGGAAGAGTTGCTGGAAGAATACACCGGCACCGTCTTCCTCGTCAGCCATGACCGCACCTTCCTCGACAACGTGGTCACGCAGGTGATCGTCGCCGAAGGCGAGGGCAAGTGGCGCGAATTCGTCGGCGGCTACACGGACTGGGAGCGCGTGCGTACCTTGCCGATCGCCACGGCGCCCGCCAGCAAGCCGGCCGTCAAGGTCGAGGCAGCCGCACCGGCCGCGAAGCAGAAAAAGCTCAGCTACAAGGAACAGCGCGAGTTGGAAGAGTTGCCCAAACTGATAGCCAAGCTGGAAGACGAGCAATCGGTGCTGGCAGCCCAATTGTCGCACCCTGACTTCTACAAGAAGACGCCGGCCGAAGGCAAGCGCCTGAATGCACGCGTGGCAGAGATCGAAGGCGAACTGCTGGAAGCGCTGGAAAAGTGGGAGCTGATCGAGGCACGCGCCAACGGTTGATTGTTTTTCCCATCTCCTGTTGTAATTAAGTTAGGATTACTTGCCACGGCAACCGTCCAGCTTGATATAATTATATAATTATATTTTTTACATCGGGAGATGCATGTTTGTTATCAAAAACACGCGATCCGGGCCAACGCGTCCGGCGCGTCAGTCCATCCCGGTTGCGCTGCGCCATGTTTGATCGTGCCGCCTTGCCCCGGGTAGTACCATTTCTGGCCTATCTCTCCTTCATTTTCATTGCCGACATGCTTGGCCGGCTGGGCGTTGCCGCGCAGGATATGCGCTGGTTGTATGCCGTCAAGATCGGCGTCGTGCTGGGCATGCTGTTGTACTGGCGCCGCCATTACACGGAATTGCGGTGGACGCCGCTGGGCGCGCGTGCGCTGGCCGTTGCGCTGGCGACCGGAATTGTTGTTTTTCTGTTGTGGATCAACCTCGATGCAGCTTGGATGACGATCGGCAGTGCCGATGGCTTCGATCCCCGCAATGAGGGGCGCATCGAATGGAGCCTGGTGGTCTTGCGCATCGCTGGCGCCGCTCTCGTGGTGCCCGTGATGGAAGAACTGTTCTGGCGCTCTTTCCTGCTGCGCTGGATCGACGCCCCTGATTTCCTGAAATACGAGCCACGCTTGGCTAGTGCCAAGGCTTTTGTTGTCAGCGTGGTACTGTTTGGTTTCGAACACAATTTGTGGCTGGCCGGTATTGTTGCCGGCGCCGCGTATAGCTTGCTGTACATGCGCAGCCAGTCGCTGTGGTCGCCCATCCTCGCCCATGGCGTGACAAATGGCGTGCTGGGCCTCTGGATTGTTTCCGGTGGACACTGGACTTACTGGTAATATTGCCAATCAACTGTTTGCTCTCTCAAAGACAATGCCCATGTTGAATTCACCGTATCATCGCCAAGCCCGTACCGGCCAACCAGGAATGCAGCGCAACCGCTTGGACTGGGCCTTGGCGCGCATATTGCCCACGTCGCTCTTGCTTGCTGGCGGTGCCGCCTGCTGCTTGCCGGCCAGCGCCGCCATCAGCGATACGATCTCGCCTTTCATCTCTACCTCGTACTCCTATGACGACAATCTGTTCCGGATCGACGACAAGGCGCCTGGTTTTGACGGGCAGCGCTCCGATACCTCGCGCCAGGTACAGGCGGGATTCCTGATCAATCGTCCCATCGGCCGGCAATTGCTGACGGGCCAGGTAAAGTGGTCGCGCGTTTACTTTGATCATTTTGACCAGCTCGACTACACGGGCAAGGACTATCTGGCCGACCTCGAGTGGCATATTGCCAATCACCTCGAAGGCCACGTGGGCGCCAGTTATTCGCAGACCCTGACGCCGTTCAGCGATTTGCAAAGCTCGGACCGTAACTTGCGCACGATACGCCGCGAATATGTGAATGGGGGGTGGCGCTTTCATCCCAGCTGGCGCGTGCGGGGCGGGTTCTCGCGCGACAAATATACCTATGATTCGATTGTGCAAAAAATTTCTGACAGGCAAGAAGACGCCACCGAACTGGGCCTCGACTATCTGCCGGCCAGCAATAGTCGGATCGGCATACAACTGCGCCATCTGAAAGGTACTTATCCGAACCGGGCGAACCTGGCCGCGTTTGGCATTGAGCAAGGATACGAGCAGGACGAGGTCAAGGCGAACATCTATTGGCGTTTCAGCGGCGTGACGCAAGTGCAGCTGCTTGGCGGCTGGGTGAAACGCAAGAACGATCTCTTTTCAGGGCGCGACTCCAGCGGCGCCAATGGCCGGGTCACCGTGTACTGGGCGCCGCTCGGCAAGGTGCGTTTTACGGGCAGCGTGTGGCATGAATTTGCTGCCGTGGAAAATTCTCTGATCACCAGCAGCTTGAACAATGGCGCCAGCCTGGCCGCCGCCTGGGATATCTCGGCCAAGGTGCGCATGGATGCCCAGGTCCGGCGTGAAAAACGCGATTTTTCCGCCGCCAGTGGCCTTGTGCTGCCAAACGACGTGAACGATACGACGCGCACGTCGTCGATCGGCCTGACCTATGCGCCGCGGCCGAATATCCAGTTGGGCATCAATGCCTTCCAGGATACGCGCAAGGGCGCCCCTATTATCAATACTGGCAGCTACCGTGCCAAAGGCGCATCGCTTAGCGCCAGCATCCAGTTCTGAAGAGTATTATGACGGTCAATGATATACCCCTGATTTCGTTTTTCCAGCGAATCCTCGATCCCTTGATCATCATGGGCACGCTGTATTTGCTGTCTGCCCTGTCTGGTTCGCCATTTACCGGTTACTCGCTGGTATTGATGATCCTTGCGTTCTTTATTTCGTCATCCGTATTCCAGTATGTCGATCCCTATCGTACCTGGCGCAGCGGCCGCATGCTGGCGTATGCCCGCGATGTCTTCGTCAGCTGGGGCATCACGGCCCTGATCCTGGTCTTCCTGGGCTCGGCGACAGGGCTGGCGTTTCAATACGACCACGATTTGGTGCTGGCCTGGTTCCTGTTGACGCCGTTTGTGTTGCTGCTCAGTCATCTGGCCGCGCGGCGCATGGTGGCCGATCCCGGGCGCGGCAGTGAAGTGCGCTCCGTCGTCATCATAGGCGCGAACGATGCCAGCCTGAAATTTGCCGCCACCGTCGAGCGTCACCCGAACCTGTTCATGAGCGTGCACGGCTTTTTTGACGACCGCACCGATGACCGCTGGCCGGAGACGATGCGCGAGCCCATGCTGGGCAAGATGGCCGATATCGCTGCCTACGTGCGCGAACACAATATCAAGATGATATTCATCAGCCAGCCCATTTCGGCCCAGCCGCGCATCCGCAAGATGCTCGATGAATTGCAGGATACGACGGCATCCGTGTATTTCTTGCCGGATATCTATATCTTCGATTTGATGCAGGCGCGCTTCGACAATGTGGGCGGCATGCCGGTGATCGCCATCCGTGAGTCGCCATTTACCGGTTTTAACAGCATGGTCAAGCGCGGCAGCGACATCGTGCTGGGCGTGTTGATCCAGATCATGCTGTTGCCAGTGATGTTGATCATCGCCATCGCTGTGAAGATGACCTCGAAAGGTCCCGTGATCTTCCGCCAGCGCCGCTACGGCCTGTATGGCGAGGAAATCATCGTCTATAAATTCCGCTCGATGACGGTCAGCGAGGATGGCGACAAGGTGGTGCAGGCAACCAAGGATGATCAGCGCGTAACGCGCATCGGTGCCTTCCTGCGCCGGAGCTCGCTCGATGAGTTGCCGCAATTTATCAATGTGTTGCAGGGGCGCATGAGCATCGTCGGTCCCCGTCCCCATGCGGTGGCGCACAACGAGCAGTACCGCAAGCTGATCAAAGGCTACATGCTACGCCACAAGGTCAAGCCCGGCATTACTGGCTGGGCCCAGGTGAATGGCTTGCGCGGCGAGACGGAAACCCTGGACAAGATGGAAGCACGCATCCATTTCGACCTCGACTACCTGCGCAACTGGTCGCTGTGGCTGGACTTGTGGATCATTTTGCGCACCGTCAAGGTGGTGCTGAAGCGCGACAACGCGCATTGAGCGCAGTGGCGAAGCAACATTGTAGGGAATTTGTTTTGCGTCAGATTAATACGCGTTAAAATGAAGCAAGCATTCGAAGTAGGGCCGATGGCCCGTACCGGGCAAACCAGGCGGTAATGCAAAGAGCCATATGAGACAGGCGCGACAACATCATGTAACGGCGGGTGGCGACGCGTGTCTTGCACCCGGAGCCAGCCAGGCTGCGGGCCAGTCTGGCTTGTCCATCCTTGCCTTCCCCGCGCTCCTGTGCTTACCCATGCCGTGCTTCAGACTACGGCCCCATCCTCGCCGATCCTGCGCGGGTACGCGTTACGATAGCGTGCCCGCATGAAAACTTCATTCGCATCAAGCACAAAAAGTGCTATTTTATTAAGATGCGCATAGGTGATTCATGATGTTGGCTGTCAGTTTTCTTGGAAACAGTTGTTTTTAAACCTTCTTAATGGATTTTTAAGCAAATACTTTCCGGCTAGTCTTGTACATTGTGTATCATATTTATAATATTGACAATTGTATGGTCAAGCAGCATAATTTCGCAGGAAATTTGTGTTTTTTGCTAATGTTTTGTACGTAAATATTGTTTCAATGTTTATCGTTGGCAGCAACCGATTTCCTTACCTGAACTCAAGGAGTAATTTTGAACCATTCGCACATCGCCCGTCTGATCGCGCCCATCTCCGTATTCTCGCCACGTTTGCTGTGTGCGGGCCTGGTCTTGCTGACGGCCGTCAGCTTGTCTGCTTGTGGCGGCAAGGAAAAAAAGCCAGGCCAGGCCCTGGCCAGTGTGAACGGTGAGGAAATTACCGTGTTGCAGTTAAATGAAGAATTGCAGCGCGCCAATGTTCAAGCTGCCCAGCAGGAAGCGGCCAGCAAGCAGTTGCTGGAATCGCTGATCGACCGTCAGTTGCTGCTGAATGAAGCCGTCAAGGAAAAAGTGGACCGCGATCCGAAAGTGGTGCAGGCCGTCGAGCGCGCGAAGGCGCTGATCATTGCGCAGGCGTACATGCAAAAACGCATCGGCACCATCACGCGGCCGACGAAAGCGGAGGTGGAAGACTACTACAACAAGAATCCGCCATTCTTCAGCCAGCGCAAGCAGTTCGACATGCGCGAGCTGGTGATCGCCGGCGCCGACATGAATGACCAGCTGAAGGCTGCGATGGACGCCGCCAAGTCGCTGGATGATGTGGCCGCCTGGCTCGACAACAACAAGGTCAAGTATGCGCGTACGCAATTGTCGCGTACCAGCGCCGACCTGGCGCCGGAATTGAGCGCGAAATTGCTGGCTATGCCCAAGGGGCAGTTGTTCATCATTCGCGAAGGCGACCGCACCTTGCTGATTTCGCTGGCGGACATTCGTGACAATCCGGCCAGCCTGGCCCAGGCGGCGCCGCAGATCGAGCAGTTCCTGTTCAATAAGAAAACCAAGGATAGTGCTGATGCTGAGCTGAAGCGGCTGCGTGCCACCGCCAAGATCGACTACCTGAACAAGGACGCCGGCGGCAAAGCTGCCGCCAGCGCGCCGGCAGCGGCAGCAGCAGCGGCGAGCGTAGCGGCGCCGGTCAATACGCCGGCACCTGCCGCGGCTGCGCCGGCAGCGTCCGGCTCTTCGGAAGCCAATGATCGTGGTGTTGCAGGCTTGAAGTAAGCCGCAGCTTTTACTGAGTACTCTTTTGAAAATGAACCAATCATGAAACGACTGTCAATGTGGTGCATGGCTCTCCTGCTGACACTGAGCGCCGGCTTTGCCGGTGCTGCCGATGTGCTGCTGGGCGCTGGCGACGTGCTGAAAATTTCCGTGTATGGCAGTCCAGACCTGGCGCTGGAAACGCGCGTCAGCGAAGCGGGAGAGATCACCTTCCCGCTGGTGGGCAACGTGGCACTGGGTGGCTTGTCTGTCTCCGCGGCAGAAAAGAAACTGGGCGGCTTGCTGGAGGGCGGCGGCTTTCTGCGCAAGGCGCAGGTCAACATCATCGTGACCTCGCTGCAGAGCCAGCAGGTGTCGGTGCTGGGTCAGGTGAACCGGCCCGGGCGCTACCCGCTGGAAGGCAAGCGTAGCGTGATGGATATCCTGGCCATGGCAGGCGGCATCGCCGGCGACGGTAGCGAGACTGTCAGCCTTATCCGCAAACGCAACGGCCAGTCCACCAAGGAAGAGATCGACATCGTTGCTATGGTGCGCGATGCAAACCTGAATCGCGATTTCGATTTGGCTGGCAACGACGTGATTTATGTCGAGCGCGCGCCGCGCTTCTATATTTATGGCGAAGTGCAGCGTCCTGGCGCCTTCCGCCTCGAGCGCTCGATGACGGTATTGCAGGCTCTGTCCGTGGGCGGCGGCCTGACGGCGCGCGGCACGGAGCGCGCCATGCGCATCAAGCGCCGCGACGCCGATGGCAAGATCCAGGTAATTACCGCGAAGCATGATGATTTGCTGCAAGTGGATGACGTTGTATATGTTCAGGAAAGCTTGTTTTAAGCAGCGCCTGTTTGCCAGCGTTGCCGTCAGCTTGTAAGGCTATTTAATAAAATGAGAGTTTAAAGATGAATTTTTCACAATTTCTGCTTGTCCTGAGAGCGCGCCAGCGGATCGTCTTTATTACGCTCTTGCTGACGGTGGCCACCACGTTGATCGTCAGCCTGATCTTGCCGAAGACGTATAAAGCCACCAGTTCGCTGGTGTTGAACTACAAGGGTGTCGATCCGCTGACCGGGCTGACCATGCCGGGTCAGCTGTTGCCTGGCTATATGGCGACGCAGATCGACATCATCAGCAGCAAGAATGTGGCGCTGCGCGTGGTCGACCAACTGCACCTGGCCGACAGCCCGGCCGTCATGGCGCAGTTTCGCGAAGCGGCCGACGGCCGCGGCACGATCCGCGACTGGCTGGCCGACCTGTTGCTGAAGAAGCTGGAAATCGTGCCATCGCGCGAGAGCAGCGTCGTCGACATCAGCTTCAAGGGCGCGGACCCGCAATTCGTGGCGGCCGTCGCGAATGCCTTTGCCGATGAGTACCAAAAGATCAATGTACAATTGAAAGTCGAGCCCATGAAGAAGGCTGCGGCCTACTTCAGCGAGCAGACCAAGTTGCTGCGCGATAACGTCGAGACGGCGCAGAGCCGCCTGTCGAAGTACCAGCAGGACAATGGCATCGTCAGCCTCGACAACCGACTGGACGTGGAGTCCAACCGCCTCAACGACCTGTCGGCGCAATTGGTGGCGGCGCAGGGGCAGTTGATGGAAGCGTCATCGCGCCAACGCATGGCGCAGAGCATCAACGGCGCGGAGTCGCCGGACGTGGCGTCCAATCCCCTGATTCAAAACCTGAAAATCGGCCTGGGCGCGGCGGAATCGAAATTTGCCGAAGTCTCGCAGCGCCTGAGCCCGAATCACCCGCAATATCAGAGTGCAAAAGCGGAAGTGGACAAGCTGCGCGCTGACCTGCGCGACCAGCTGCAAGTGGCGTCGCGCAGCGTGGGTGGCAATGCGCAGATATTTGCCCAGCGCGAAGCGTCGATCAAGTCGGCCCTGGCGGCCCAGAAAGCCAAAGTGCTGGAACTGAACCGGACCCGCGACGAGATGAATGTGCTTAACAAGGACGTGGAAAGCGCGCAGCGCGCCTTCGATGTCGCCTCGCAACGCTTCTCGCAGACAAAGATCGAAGGGCAGTCGGACCAGTCTGATATTGCCGTGCTGAATCCGGCCGTGCCGCCGATCGAGCCGGCTGGCCCGAAAGTGTTGCTCAACACGGTCCTGTCCGTCTTCCTGGGCATGCTGCTGGGTCTTGGCCTGGCCATGCTGGCGGAAATGCTGGATCGCCGCGTGCGCTCCGAAAGCGATTTGTCCGATTCGGTGCAGATTCCCGTCCTCGGCTCGATCGCCTGGAATGCGACGAAACGTCCGCGGTCACGTTCGCGCCTGTTGCGTGCCATTCTTCCCCGCCGCCTGCGGTTGAACTAATCTTTATTATGGATCTGACGATGAATCATCCCGCACTCCCCATCCCGCCGGCCGGCTTGCCGAAGCGTGGCGATTCGAGCATCGGTGGCCTGCTGCTTGAGTCAGGCAAGATCACGGCAGAAAATGCCGAGCGCGTGCTGCGCATGCAAAAGGAGCTCGGTATCCGCTTTGGCGAGGCGGCCCTGCGCCTGGGGCTGATTACCGAAGCCGATATTCAGCAGGTGCTGGCGCAACAGTTCGAGTACCCGTACCTGCAGCCGGGCGAGTCCGGTTTTTCGCCGCGCCTGGTGGCCGCCTTCGATCCGTTCAGCCCGCAAGTGGAAACGCTGCGCGCCGTGCGTAGCCAACTGATGCTGCGCTGGTTCGCGCGCGGTCGCAAGTCCCTGGCCGTCGTTGCGGTCGATTCCGGCGATGGCGCCAGCCTGTTCGCGGCCAATCTGGCCGTGGTGTTTTCGCAGCTTGGCGAACAGACCTTGCTGGTCGACGCCAATTTGCGCCAGCCGCACCAGCAGGATATTTTCGACTTGAAAAGCCGCCAGGGCCTGTCCGATGTGCTGGCAGGCCGTGCCGACCTGTCCGCGACCACCAAGATCGACTCGTTTGTCGACCTGTCCGTGTTGTCGTCCGGCACCTTGCCGCCAAATCCGCAAGAGTTGCTCAGCCGCAGCTCGTTTGGCAACCTGAATGCGCAGCTCGAATCGCGCTACGACGTGGTGCTGTACGACACCGCGGCGTTTGCCACGGCGGCCGATGCCCTGGCCATCGCCGGTCGGGTGGGCGGCGTCTTGCTGGTGGTGCGCAAGAACAAGACCCATCTGGACGATATCATGACCATGTGTGACCAGGTCACCCACGCGGGTGCCGAAGTAGTGGGTTCCGTGCTGGTCGACTTTTGATGGTCAGCTCCATGAATTCGGCGACGCTGCAAAAAATCTCCGCTTTGCATAAAGTGGAGGAATGGTGGCCGATCGCGCTGGGCATGGCGATCCTGTTCCTGCCGACATTCTATGACCTGATGCATGGTATCTGGGCAACGGAAGAGCAGGCGCACGGCCCGATCATCCTGGCGTTGTCGTTGTGGCTGCTGTATCGCCAGTGGCCGCGCATGACGCAGGACCCTGTCCGCGTGAAGAGCGCCTCGGGCTGGGTCTTCGTCGCCATCGGCCTGCTGCTGTACGTCCTGGGCCGCTCACAGCAGGTGCTGGCGTTCGAGATTTCCTCCTTCATCGTCCTGCTGGCGGCCATCGTGCTGCTCAATTTTGGCTGGCGCGGCTTTGCCAAGGTGTGGTTTCCGTTTTTCTTCATGCTGTTCATGGTGCCATTGCCAGGCCAGGTAGTGAGCTTGCTGACGATGCCGATGAAGATGGCCGTGTCCTACGTGACCGAGCACATCCTGTTCTGGGTCGGTTATCCGATCGCGCGCACCGGCGTCATCCTGCAAGTGGGGCAATATCAGCTGCTGGTGGCCGATGCCTGCGCCGGGCTGCAGACCTTGCTAACGCTTGAGGCGCTGGGCCTGTTTTATCTGAACGTCGTGCGCCATACGGCTGTGCTGCGCAATGTCGTGCTGGCACTGCTGATCATCCCGATTTCGTTTACGGCCAACGTCATCCGCGTGATCGTGCTGACGCTCATCACCTATCACTTTGGCGATGCTGCCGGACAAGGGTTCCTGCACGGCTTCGCCGGCATGGTGCTGTTCCTGACGGCCCTGTCGCTGATCCTGGCGACCGATAGCCTGTTGCAGTGGATCGTCCGCCGCCGCGCACGCCGCGCCACCCCATCGAGCGAGGATACACCATGAAAAAGCCACTGCTGACGAGTTTGATACTGGGTGTCCTGATGGCCAGTTCGGCAATCCTGACCAAGGCCGTCACGCCCACTGTCAAGATTGCCGACCTGCAAGCAAAGTTCAATCTTGAGACGATGATTCCCGAGCGCTTCGGCGACTGGCAAGTCGACCGTTCCATCGCGCCGCTGCAGATCGATCCCGAGGTGCAGGCCAAACTGGACAAGATCTACAACCAGACCTTGTCGCGCACGTATATCGACAGCCAGGGACGGCGCGTGATGCTGTCGATGGCCTATGGCGGCGACCAGGGCGATAACATGGGCGTGCACAAGCCCGAGATCTGCTACGGTGCGCAGGGTTTTGAAATCACGAAGGAAAGCAACGAGCGCCTGCAGACCGCGTATGGCAGCTTGCCGATCAAGCGCCTGATGGCTGTCAATGGCAGCCGCAACGAGCCGATCACGTACTGGATCACGATCGGCGACAAGGCCACCAAGCCCGGCATGGAGCAGCGCCTGCAGCAATTGCGCTATGGCTTGAGCGGTACCGTGCCTGACGGCATGCTGGTGCGCGTGTCCAGCATCGATACGGACCGCAGCGCTGCCTATCAAATGCAGGATTTATTCGTCAAGGAAATGTTG
This sequence comes from Janthinobacterium sp. UMAB-56, assembly GCF_900095265.1. Classification (GTDB taxonomy): domain Bacteria; phylum Pseudomonadota; class Gammaproteobacteria; order Burkholderiales; family Burkholderiaceae_D; genus Janthinobacterium. Next base: position 104,816 of record NZ_LT607661.1, read on the forward strand.
AGTAGCTTATCACCGGCATCCCGCACCAAACTGGTTGGCGTGTTCAGCGGCTAGTGGCTGCGTAAAAGAGAGTAATGATGAAGATGCCATTTTTCGCTGGCCGCTCCCGCGTAGGCGCCGCGCCTGCGCCTATGACCCGGCGCAAGGCAAACAATACGCGCCTGTCGCTGCTGTTGCTGTTCCCCTTGCTGTTCTTGGCCTTGCTGGTGGGCGCCGTTGCCGGCCTCGACTCGCCGGTACTGCTGGTGATCGTCAGCGGCGCCATCTTTGCCATGCTGGCGTTTTTCCTGGTCAATGCCAATATCCTGCTGCACCTGCTGTTTGTGGTTACCTTTGTAATACAGGGTTCCGCGCTGTATTTCTTCGGCTTGCGCTCGGCCACCTGGATCGCCGTGGGGATGGCGGGCCTGTTCGGCATGCGGACCTTCATGGACCTGGTCGTCAAGAGCCGCCAGCAGCGACGGGGCGGGGCGCCGGAGGGGCGGCCGGTAACGCTGATCATGCTGCCGTTCTTTGCCTACCTGCTGTGCTACATGGTGTCGATCATCCTGAACCGTCCATCGGCCGGCCAGCTGATGTCGGCCTTGAAGTCGAACTTGCCGGTGTTTGGCGTGCTGCTGTCCTTCTACTGGTTTGCCTGGCGCCCGGCGACGCTGGAGCGGCTGTGGCAGTCGTTGATCTGGATCGGCGTGCTGCAGTTGCCCGTCGTGCTGTATCAGCATTTTTTCGTCTCCACCAAGCGCGACAACGGTTTCGACTCGGTCGTGGGAACATTCGGCGGGACGCCCCTCGGTGGCGGACTCAGCTCGATGCTGGTGCTGTTCGTCGTTGCTGTCAGCGTGTACGCGCTGGCGCGCTGGAACAGGGGACTGATGTCGCGCCCGCTGGCGTTGCTGGTATTTGCGATCGGCCTGGCCGTGATTCTGCTGGGAGAGGTAAAGGCGGCGTTCATCTGGCTGCCGCTGGGCGTGTTCATTGTCTTGCGCCAGCGGATCATGAAAAACCTGTTTTCCGTGATTGCCTACGGCATCCTGGCCGTCGCCATGCTCGGCAGTATTTATTTTGTGTATAACGCGCTGTACTGGGGCCAGACCCTGAACCACAGCAAGGGGCTGGAAGGCAAGCTCGATGCGGGCGGCGGCTACTTTTTCGATACCCACAACGTCAATTATCTGACGGGGGAAATCAGCCGCGGCGCTTCGCTGGCGCTGTGGGCCAAGGATGCCACGGCAAGCATACCCAAGCGCCTGCTGGGCTATGGGCCGGGGGCTAGCAAGTCCAGCAGTTCCATCGGCGGCAGCGGCGTCATTGCCCGCCGATTCGCGCCGCTGAACGTGGATGCCACCGCCCTGGCGGTGTTGCTATGGGATGTGGGCGTGCTGGGGGCGGCTGCGTATAGCCTGATGGCCGTGGGCGGCGTCATCCTGGGCTGGCGCTACATGCGGCGTGGGCAGGGAAGCGCGGCGCAAATGGCGATCGTTGAGGCCAGCGTGGCGGTGCTGCTGATTTATGTCTCGCTGCTGATCTACAACCGCACCATGCTGGACGAGCCGACCGTGCAACTGCTGTACCTGTTCTGTATGGGCAGCGTGGTCCAGGTTTGCCGCTACGGCCAGGTGGCGGCGACGGCCGGGCCAGTGGAAGCGGAGGTGCCTGTGCGCCCGCGCTGGCGTGCGGCTACCCCGGCCGGGGCAATGCGCTGGAGCACGCATGGGAAATAATCCATACGTTGCCTCCCGTATGGTTTCGCAAGCAAAATGGTTCGCCTTGGCAAAGGTTGGGGTGGCCATTGCCTCGCTGCTGACCCAGTTCGTGCTGGTGCGTAGCCTGGGCGTGGACGATTACGCGGCATATACGATTTTTGTCGCCGGCACGGCCGTGCTGGTGTTCGTCACCATGTTCGGCATGGACCGCGTGGTGTACCGCTTCATGCCGCCCCTGCGCGAAGCCGTCAAATGGCGTGAATTGCTGCTGCTGATGCTGGGTCTGATATCGGCGCGGCTGGCGCTCATGCTGTTATTGCTGCTGGGCCTGTATTTCTTTTCATCGCTGCTATTGCCGAAGCAGATCATCGAACAGTCATCCTCGATTCCCCTGCAATATATTGCCTATGGGCTCAGCTCGGCCTGTAACGATAGCTTGTTGATCTTTTGTAACAGCCTGGGTTTGCAGAAGCGCCAGGCCATGCTGTTCATGCTGGCCGGTTGCGTGCGCCTGGCCGGCTTGTCCAGCCTGGTATTCATCCACGATCTCGGCGTGGTCGATGTGGCCAATGTCTTTGCCGTCACCGAATGCGTGCTGTCGCTGGCCTTGCTGCTGGTACTGGCTCGCGAATTTGCGCATTTGCGGCACAACGCGCCGCCGCCCCTGCCGCTCAGTTTTGGTTTTTCGTTCCGCGCCCTATGGCGCGACAGCCTGGGAACGCAGGCGGCATACATGCTGGGGCTGCCGTTCCGTGGCGCGCTGCTCAAGCTGATCGTCGGTGCGGTGGCCACGCCCCTGGTCACGGCGTCGTTCGGCTTCTTCCAGACCTTGTCGGACCGCGCCTACCAGTTCATGCCCATCTTCCTGGCCAAGGGCATAGTCGAGCCGTCGCTGGCCAGCGATTACAGCAAGTACCACGATATCGAGCGCATCCGCTCCGCCGTGTCGCTGCTGCTGCGTTTCAATTACGTGATCATCGGACTTGGCATTGCCAGCCTGATCGGTTGCGGCGAACCCTTGATCAACTGGGTGACCCACGGCCGCTATGGCAGCGAGATGCTGCTGGCAGTATTGATCGTGCTGCAGTTGGCAGGGATGAGCCTGGGCGAATCGCTGTTTCTCAGTTTGAACCCGATTGGCCGCATCTCCCACCATAACCGTCTGTGGCTGTGGTTTTCCTTTCCCTTCCTGGGCTTGCTCGGCTTGTGCGCCTATCTGCGCAGTCCACTGCTGCTGGTGCTGGTGAGTACGATGCCGTACTACATCATCTATGGCTGGCTGCGTTGGGTGAACAAGGAGCCTAGCCTGCAACAGGGACTGGGTATCGGTTTGCCAGTCTTGTTGCGCCTTGTAGTAGCCATCGCTGGTGCGGCACTGGTCGCCCGCCTGGTGTTGTTCATCCCTGGTGGTAATTTTGTCATCGTCGCCGCGCTGCTGGTCTGCGTGACGGCCTACCTGCTGGCCCTGCGTTTTGTCGGGTTGTTCAAGCGCACGGAACTCCCCGCTCTGGCGCGCATCTCGCCCCGTTTTGCACGCCTGTTGGAACCAATTTCATCATAATAACATTATCCTAAGTTCATGTAATTTCTTCGATAATATTGCCAACTTCTTCAAAAGTGGCGGCTAATGTCGTTGCGCAACAAAACGTAAGAGTTTTTGTTTTTTGCTTTTGATGATCATTCCCTTTCCTGTATAGTTGCTTCAACGCAGGGAGATTTGTGCTGCATCGTCCGCGCAGGGCATGCTGGACAACCTTTTCCCGCTTTCCCGCTTTCCATCTTTGACTGATTTGCACGGCAATAATTCAGGTATGGTGCGGCGCGCCGCCTGGTGCGCTTTTGGTTTTCCTTATTTGGAGCTACTTTCATGAAGTTTCCCACAACGACGCTCGTTCGCTTGCTCATCCTCGCCAGCTTGTGTGTCAGCGGTGGCAGCCGCGCAGATTGGGTGATTGCGCCTGACATCGAGGCGGTCAAGCCCTTCCCTAGCGATAATCAGCGACAGGCACAGAATCCTCCTGCCTTCTCGTGGTCCCAGCATAAAACGCAGCCACCGGCATATGTGCTGGAAGTGAGTCTGAATGGTGCGGTCGCCTATACATACACGACGGCGCGCAACTGGTTCTTGCCGACCGCGGCGTATGCTCCCGGCAACTACTCCTGGCGCGTGCGGCCATCCACCACGACGGAATGGTCGAACCCGCGTTACTTCACGATCGATAGTGCCTCCGCCGTGTTTGTCGTCCCCGATACCAGCGTCGTGAGCGCCAACGTCAAGAAGCATGCGCGTCCGCGCATGCTGCCGCCGGGTTTCCTCACCTCGTCCCAATGGACGAGGGCCATGCGCGCCGAGCGCGCCGCGCCGTTGGCCAGCATGGTGAGCGAGGTGACATACAAGATGGCTTACACGCCGGCGGTGAAAGATAGCGACTGGCCGCTGGTGAATACCGGCGTGGCGACGGCGGCCCTGAGTGCCCAGAACGCCGACATCCGCACGCGCATCAATACCATCGGACGCCAGCTCGAATCGGCGGCCTTGTTGTATCGATTGACGGGAGAGGCGCGCTACCTGAACGAAGCATTCGTGCGCGGCGATCAGTTTGCCCAGCTCAGCCCGACCGGTCCCACCAGCTATGCCAATCAGGACCAGGGAACGCGCGTGATTGCCCTGTCGATGATCAAGGCGATCGATTTTCTGTCCGCCGAAATCGATGCCCGGCGCCGTGCTGCCTGGCTGAATGTGATCGCCCTGCGCACCACGGATATTTATAAGGACTTAAGCGGGAATAACAATCGGCTTGACCAGTATCCCTACGATTCGCACGGCGGGACCAACCTCGGTTTCCTGGCGCTGATATCGACCCTGGCCATCGGGGAGATACCGCAGGCGGATGCCTGGTTCTATTTTGCCTTCCGTTCCTATGTCAATACGGTGTATGCATGGAGCGGCCCTGAAGGCGGTTTTGCCAATGGCACGGCGTACGGACAATATACGGCGGATTATGCATTGCAAATCTGGCAGCCATTGTCCGAGGCGACGGGCGTGAATATCTTTGCCAAGCCTTGGTCGAATGGCTTCCTGAACTTTTTTGCCCATTTCGTGCCGCCTGGCGCCGGTTCCCATGTATTTGGCGATGAAAGCGAGCTGAAACCGGATTTCCGCTACATGAAGGCGTATGCCTCGCGCTTCTCGACGCCCGCCGCCGCCTGGTATGCGCGCAACATCGTGGGTGATGAAGATTTCCTCACTTTGCTGCAGGCTCCTTATCCATTGCCTTACACCAAGGCCACCGCCCTCGTTGCGCCACCTAACGCCGCCCTGTATCAGAGCATCGGCTGGGTTGCCATGCATAGTGATCTGACTGATCGCGCCCGGACGTCGGTGTATTTCAAGTCCAGCCCGTTTGGCTCGTACAATCATAGCCACGGCGATCAGAACAGCCTGATCCTGAGCAGTGGCGGGCGTCCCTTGTTGATCGAGGCCGGCTATATGGACTGGTATGGTTCGCCGCTGTTCAATTCCTGGTACCGTCAAACCCGCTCGCATAATGCGATTACGTATGATGCCGGCATTGGCCAGTTGGTTGATGGCAACACGGTCAATCTGGGCCGGAATGGCAAGATTCTCAGTTTCGCCACGACGCCGGCCCTCGACTATACGGCCGGTGACGCGATCAATGCCTATGGCAGCGTGCTGAGCAAAGCGGTGCGCAAGGTATGGTATTTCCGGCCGAAGAATGTGGTGGTGGTGCAAGATCTGCTGGCCGCGCCGGCGCGGCACAAGTTCGAATGGAATCTGCACGCGGCCGCGCCTATCGTGCCACAGGCCGATGGCTCCGTTTCCATCCTCAACGTGGATCGCAAGCTGTGCGCCCGCTCGATTTCAAACGAGCCAGCCAGCTATGAAACGCGCAGCGGTCCGCCGCCGCAAGCGGGCAAGTTCGAAGCGCATGGTGCCTTCGTCAAGCCGGCCGCGACGAGCGGCGAGTTCCTCGTATTGCTCGACGTTGGATGCAAGAATCTGCCTTACACGCTTAGTGCGCCGAGCGCTACCGGACGGACGCTGACGATTGACGGACAGTCAATTGTGATTCCAAATAACTAATTTCTATTAACAGAAAACGGAGCCGCGGTTATCATATGCGTGCTCCTCGCGAGCGATGGCTGATTTTCAGCCATCGCTTTTTCTTTTGCGCGCCCGCTTTTACGGGCCAGTCACGGTGTCTTACTTTGAAACCACACAGCGTATTTCGTTTATTGCAATTGGTGCCAGAACCTTTGCCGACCTTCCGTGCCGACGTTGTTACCCTGTTTGGAAAGTATCTGCCCCGTCACGGCGTGGTGTGCGATATCGTCGGCAAGGCCGGCAAGGGTGAACTCGTTGATGGTGCCTATGCGAGCCAGTGGCGGCCAGCCGTTCAGTCCAGCCGCGTGCGTCAGGAGTGGGCCTTCTTCAAGCTTTGCATGCGTCGGCTTTTTGCTGCCAAGAAAGAGCAGTGCGACTTGATACAGGTGCGCGACATGGTGTCGACCGGCTTGTTCGCCATGCTGCTCGCGCGCTGGAAAGGCATTCCTTTTGCCTATTGGGTCTCTTTCCTGATGAGCGAGGGTCGCATCGCGCGCGCGCGCGCGGAAATCGCGGCGGGAGGCGGCCGCCGCTACCATGTGGTATTGCTCAAAGGATTGATCGAGCGCTTCCTGTTGTATAAAGTCGTGCTCAAGGGCGCAGACCATGTCTTTGTGCAGAGCGAAGCGATGAAGGCGTTGATGGTGGAGCGCGGGATCCCGGCGGACAGGCTGACGGCCGTGCCGATGGGCGTCGACATGGAAATTCTGCACGGGGAAGCGTTGGCGCCGCGCCGCCTGCCCGGCTGGGAAGACGTCCCTGTGCTCGCTTATCTGGGTACGCTCGATAGCTCGCGCGAACTGACGATGCTGCTCGAAGCGCTGTTGCTTTTGCGCCGCCGCCAGCCCTCGGCACGCTTGCTGTTCATCGGCGATTCGCCGACGGTATCCGATGTGCCTGCCTTGATGGCCTATGCGGCGCGTCTGGGTATTGCCGATGCGATTCATGTGACGGGCTGGCTGCCATCGCTGCAGGCGCTGGCCCTGCTATGCGGCGCCGATGTGGCGCTTTCCTATGTGCCGCGCGGTGCGCTGTTCGATTACAGCTCGCCGACCAAGCTGCTCGAGTACCTGGCGCTGGGCATGCCTTGCGTGGGCAATGACAGCCCCGACCAGGAAAACGTGTTGCGCGCCAGCGGTGCGGGTCGCTTGACTGCCAGCAATCCCGAGGCGATCGCCGAACAGATCGGCGCCATTCTTGCCGATCTGCCTGCCGCCCGTTTGCTTGCCGCCACCGGGCCGGCCTTTATTGAGGAACGACGCAGCTACCGCGTGCTGGCCAGCCGGCTAGCCGCCGTTTATCGGGAAGGCTTTGCTCAAAAGCCATAATTTTGTAACAATTCTGTGCGTTGCAGCAAAACGGTGGACGATGTCGCTATGCTATGTGATAATGTTTTTTTGAAAATGTTTTCTAATGATTCAAATAATCCTTTCTCAAGCTGGCGGCTACCAGGACGTCGTCGCCTACCTGCAACAGCAGGGAGCCCAGGTCAGTAACATGGGGCCGGAGCGTGGCCGTGGCTCGTCGTTTCGCGGAAAACTGTCGATCCTGGCAGCCATGGTGTCGCCCAAGCTGTGGGGCGTGCGCAAGCTGTGGGGCAGCGACGATACCGTGCTGCTGATTGGCTGGCAGGCGCTCCCTATCCTGGCGATGATACGTTGCGGCCTGGTGACCCGCCCGCGCAAGCTGCTGGTGATGGCGTGTTTCGTCCATTCGGTGCGGGCGCGCCGCTGTCTCAACCTGCTCTGGCGCGCCCTGCGCTTCCCCGGGATTGGCTTCATCGCCTTCTCGAAAGGGGAGGGCGAGAATCTGATCCAGTCCGTCGGCATGGCGCCGCAGGACGTGCATTTCCACCTGTGGCGGCAGGAACTCTATGGTTTTGGCGGCGCCGCAGCGGCGGTCGAGGGCGACTATGTGTTCGCCGGCGGTTATTCCAACCGCGACTATGATTTGCTGTTGCAGGCTATGGCGGGCGTCAGCGCCCCGCTGGTGGTGGTGGCGGCGGAGCGCAATCACGTCGTGGTGCCGGCGCAATCGCGCGTCAGCCTGCACCTGGATTTGCCGGAGGCGCAGTTCGAGAGTCTGCTTGCCGCCAGCCGTGTAGTTGCCATGCCCTTGAAAAGCCAGGGCGAGGCATGCGGGCAAAGCGTGCTGTTGCGGGTATTACGCAACCGCAAACCGCTGGTGGCGACCCGCCATGAGGCGATCGAGGCCTATCTGGGCAGCGATTATCCGGGCTTCGTGCCGCATGATGATGCCGAAGCCATGCGCGCGGCCCTCGAGCGTGCCGTCGAAGATGCTACATTTCGGAAAGCATTGAGCGATTCGATCGCGCAGGCGGAGTCGCGCCTGGCCAAGGTCGGCAGTCCAGGCGAAGAAATCCATCGTTTCCTGCTGCTCTGATGCCTTCCATCCCACTCCTATCGGAAGTCCCGTTGCGGGAGCCACTGTGAATATGTCTTCAATCAAGAACGAACTGCGTTTCGGCATGCGAGCCATGCTACGTGATAATTTTTTGTTGCGGCGTGCCATGCACCGCCTCGCTGCACATGAACGCATGAGTGCCGACGAACTGGCGCACTATTCCCAGTTGCACTTGCATGCGAGCATGCAGCACGCCATACGTACGCTGCCCCATTACGCGGCCATGCCGCGCGGTTTTACGCCAGTCCAGGCGGCACAGGTGTTGCGCGAGCATTTTCCCGTGATCGATAAGGCGGCCCTGCTGGCGCACCGTGCTGTGCTGTATCCGCATCAGGGCCGCAAACGGCCGTGGCAGGCGGCAGGGCAGACCAGTGGTACGACAGGCACGCCGTTGACGATTTTTCGCAGCATGCAGTCGGTATTGATGGAAAACGCCTTCATCCAGCGCCACTGGAGCTGGTCCGGCTACACGCCCCAGGTGACGCGCGCCACCCTGCGTGGCGACATGGTGGCAGGGATCAACCAGACCAGACCGCCATTCTGGTTCTGGAACCGCTATAACCGACAGTTGCTGCTGTCGTCGCGGCACCTGACCGAGGCGCATGCCGATGCGATCATCGACCGCCTGGAGCAGGCGGCGCCGGCCATGTTGCAAGCCTATCCATCGACTGCCTACACGCTGGCCGGTTTCTTGCAGCGGCGGGGGCGCCGGCTATCCATTCCGTATGTGTTTACGGCATCGGAGCCGCTGTATCCGCATCAGCGCGCATTGATCGTCGAGCGCCTGGGCGCCACCATCATGGATATGTATGGCATGGCGGAGCGCGTGGCGTTCGCCACCGAATGCGAACACGGAAACATGCACTTGAACAGTGATTATTCTCATGTTGAAATCCTGGACGAGAATGGCGAGCCGACCGACGGGGAAGGCTTCGTGGTGGGAACGACCTATCATAATCTGGCCATGCCGCTGCTGCGTTACCGGCTCAGTGACCGGACCCGCTGGAAGCCCGGCCGCTGCGATTGCGGCCGGCCCTTTCCCATGATCGAGCCCGTGACCGGCAAATTTGAGGACAGCATCACCGGCAGCGGCGGTGCGGTGATCAGTCCATCGGTGCTGACGTTCGCCTTCAAGGGTGTCGATAACATCCTCAAGTCGCAAGTGGCGCAAGTGGGTACTGCGCGCTGGGAAGTGCGTCTGCTGCCTGGCCCCGCCTTTTCCGATAGCGACAAGCGCAAGTTGCTCGACAATATCCACACCATGGTCGATTCCGGCGTCAGCGTGGAGGTGGTGCTGAAGGCGGACTTGCCCAATACGGCGGCGGGGAAATTCCGTTGGGTGGTCAATGAGACGAGTGCCCGCGCAACTAGCTAGTGCCGCGCGGCATGGCCATGTGCGGCAGGGCCCGCCGACTGGCGGACAATGATAATTTACCGGATTCGACATGAAAAAAATCCTGATGGTCGGCACCAGCCTGAACACCATGGGCGGCATTGCTGCCGTGGCGCGCGTGTACGAGAGCGCGGGCCTGTTCGAGCGCTATCGCGTGCATTACCTGGCCACGCATTGCGATGGCGGGCCCGTGGCCAAGCTGCGCATCATGTTCTGCGCCTATGCGCGCTTCCTCGGCATGCTGCTGACCGGGCAGGTAGGCCTGATTCACGTGCATGTCGCCTCGCGTGCGAGCTTCTGGCGCAAGTCGGGCTTTTTCCTGCTTGCCTTCCTGTGCCGCGTTCCCAGCATCCTGCACTTGCATGGCGGCGGCTTTGCCGTTTTTTATGAGCGGCAGTGCGGTCCGTTGCGGCGCGCATATATCCGCTACATTTTCAATCAGGCCTCGCGCGTGCTGGTCTTGTCGAGCGGCTGGCAGGCCTGGGTGCGCGGCATGAGCCGCAATGCGCATGTCGAGATCATGTTCAATCCGGTGCCGTTGCCGCCTATTGCCACACCATGGTCTGCACGACAAGCGGGAACCGTGTTGTTCCTGGGTAAACTAGGCCAGGCAAAGGGAGTATATGACCTGCTGCAGGCATGTGCCGAACTGACGCAACGTTGTCCCTCACTGCACTTGGCGTTAGGTGGCGATGGCGACCGTAGCGCCTTGCAGCAACAAGCCGATGCGCTGGGGGTCGCGCGGCACGTCGACTTGCTGGGCTGGGTACAAGGCGAGCAAAAGACGCGCCTGCTCAATAGTTGCCGCATCTACGTCTTGCCTTCGTATTTTGAAGGCTTGCCGATGAGCATACTCGAGGCGATGGCCTGTGGCGTACCCGTGATTGCCACGGCGATCGGTGGCATTCCCGAGGCAATACAAGATGGCGTGGAGGGATATCTGCTCGCCCCCGGCGACGTCAATGGGCTTGCTGAGCGGATCGCGCGCTTGCTGTCCGATGACGCGCTGGCGCAAAGCATGGGCGCTGCGGGGCGCAGCAAGGTGGAACGTCAGTTTTCCACGGCGGCGGTCATGCCGCGCCTGGAGCAAATTTATAACGACTTGGGGTTGAGTGCTGTATGACATCGTTAGCATGGAAAATCAACCGCTTGAAATTGATGGGCGCACCTGAAATTGCGTGGCGCGTGCAACAGTTGCTGCAAAAGAAGGCCAGCAAGTTCGGCATCGGTTTGCTGCGCAGCGTGCCGGCGCCGCAATTGGGACGTCTGGGCCGGCCTTTCCTGGTCGGTGACGGCCGCGACACGGATATCGCCTCCCTGCGCGCTGCGGCCGATGCCGTGCTGGCGGGCCGCTGGAATGTGTTTGCCCTGCGTGGAGCCGAACTGGGTTTCCCGCCGCAATGGAACCGCGATCCGAAGACGGGTACCGTGGCGCCATTGACCTTGGGCAAGCAGATTGATTACCGCAGCGAAAAAGTGGTGGGTGATATCAAATACTTGTGGGAACCGAACCGGCACCTGGAACTGGTGGCGCTAGCGCAGGCTTGGAAAGTGACGGGCGAGCGACGCTACGCCGATGGCGCACTGACCTTGCTGCAATCGTGGTTCGAGCAGTGCCCGTATCCCATGGGCGTGCACTGGACCAGTTCGCTTGAGCTCGCGCTGCGCCTGCTGAACTGGGCCTGCGCCTGGGAATTGCTGGGCGGCCTGGCGTCGCCGTTGTTCCAGGGCGAGGCGGGCCAGCGTTTCCTGCAACAGTGGCTTGCCGCCATCTACCAGCATGCGCACTTTATCGCCGGCTATTTTTCGCGCCACTCGTCGGCGAACAACCATCTGTTCGGCGAATACATGGGCTTGTTTGTGGCCAGTAGCGTATGGCCTTGCTGGCCGGAAAGTGCGAAATGGCAGGCGCTGGCGCGCAAGGGGCTGGAAGAGGAGGCGCTCAAGCAAAATACGCCCGACGGCGTGAACCGCGAGCAAGCCGTCTATTATCAGCATGAAGTGATGGACATGATGCTGCTGTGCCAGAGGATCGGGCAAGCCAACGGCGCGGGCTTTTCCACGGCGTACCTGCAGCGCCTGGAGCGTCTGGCCGATTTCATCGCCGCGCTGATGGACGTGGAGGGCAACGTGCCGATGACGGGCGATGCCGACGATGCGCAGATGGTGCGCCTGGCGCACGAGGATGGCTGGCATCGCTACCGCTCGCTGCTGGCCAGCTGCGCCGTGTTGTTTGGCCGCGCCGACTTCAAGCGCAAGGTCAGGCATTTTGACGACAAGAATCGCTGGCTGTTTGGTGTGGCTGGCTTGCAACAGTGGCAGGCGCTCGATGGCGGCTTGCCGGAGGCGCCCGTGATGGCGTTTCCCGACGGCGGCTACTTCCTGCTTGGCAGCGACTTTGGCACGTCCGAGGAAGTGCGCATGGTCATCGATTGCGCGCCGCTCGGCTACCTGTCGATTGCCGCGCACGGGCATGCCGATGCGCTGGCATTTACCCTTTCCGTGAGCGGGGAAGAGTTGCTCACCGATCCCGGTACCTACGCCTATCACACGCAAAAAAAATGGCGCGACTACTTCCGCAGCACACCCGCGCATAACACCGTATCCGTCGATGGTCTGGACCAGTCTGAAATCGGCGGCAATTTCATGTGGCTGAAAAAAGCCAATGCGCGCATGATTGCTCATGAAACGAATTCCGAAGTGCAAGTTTTTGAGGGCGAACACGATGGCTATGGCCGCCTGGCCGATCCTGTGCTGCACCGGCGCCGTATCGAGTTCAACTTTAATAATAAATGCATTGTTGTAAAAGACATATTACAATGTACAAATGTACATGATATTTCCGTGCATTGGCAGTTCGGCGACCACTGCGTGGTCACCGTCGACGAGGGGCAATTGCAGGCGCAGGGACTGCGGTCTGGCTTGCGCATGCGCTGTTCGCATGGAACGCTGGACCTATTGCGCGGCAGCGATACACCACCTGGCGGCTGGATATCGCGCCGCTTCGACGAGAAAACACCGATTACCAGCGCCGCCTGGCGCATGAGGGTGCAGGGAACAATTGAAATTGTGACGCACATCGAGCTGATGCCGCAGGCGTCGTCGGCAAATTCGCCGGCTAATTATTAAAGGAGCATATTTTGAAAATCAGTATTTTTGGCCTCGGCTACGTGGGTGCAGTATCGGCTGGTTGCCTGGCAACGGATGGGCATGAAGTAATCGGCGTCGATCCGAACAGGACCAAGGTTGACCTGATCAACCAGGGCACTACGCCCATCATCGAGAAGGACATCGGCGAAATGATCGCCGCTACCGTGAAAAGCGGCCATTTGCGCGCCACGTTTGACGTGCGTGACGCCGTCTTTGGCTCGGACATGTCGCTCATCTGCGTGGGTACGCCCTCGCAGCTCAATGGCAACCTGGACCTGAGCCATGTGCGCAAGGTGTGCCAGGAAATCGGCGCCGCCATTCGTGAAAAGGATAGTTTCCACGTCGTCGTGGCGCGCTCGACCATGCTGCCAGGCTCCATGCGGGCGCTGGTGATTCCGACCCTGGAAGAGGCCTCGGGCAAGGTGGCCGGAGTCGATTTTGGCGTGTGCAACAATCCGGAATTCCTGCGTGAAGGCACGGCCGTCTACGATTACTACCATCCGCCGAAGACGGTCATCGGCGAATCCGATGAAAAGGCGGGCGCGCTGCTGGTGCAGCTGTATGAAAAGATGGACGCGCCGCTGGTGCGCACGGACGTGGAAACGGCCGAGATGGTCAAGTACACGGACAACACCTGGCACGCTGTGAAGGTGGCGTTCGCCAACGAGATCGGCAATATCTGCAAGGCCGTCGGCATCGATGGCCACAAGGTCATGGAAATCTTCTGCCAGGACACCAAGCTGAACCTGTCGCCGTACTACATGAAGCCGGGCTTCGCCTTTGGCGGCTCTTGCCTGCCGAAAGACGTGCGCGCGCTCACTTACAAGGCGCGCAGCCTGGATCTCGATCTGCCCTTGCTGAATTCCATCCTGCCGTCGAACCAGCGGCAAGTGGAAAAGGGCATCAAGATGATCGTCGACAAAGGTGCGCGCAAGGTGGGCATCCTGGGCTTCTCGTTCAAGGCCGGCACGGACGACTTGCGCGAGTCGCCGCTGGTCGATGTCATCGAGTATCTGCTGGGCAAGGGCTACGAGCTGAAGCTGTATGACAAGAACGTCAACCTGGCCGCCCTGACCGGTGCCAACCAGGATTACATCCTCAATCACATCCCGCACATCTCCAAGCTGATGGTGACGAATATGCAGGACGTGCTCGATTTTGCCGATACCATTGTCATCGGTAACGGCGCGGCCGAATTCAAGACTGTGCCCGCTAGCCTGCAGCCGCACCAGCAGATCGTCGACCTGGTACGCATCAGCAAGGAACAAAGTGGAGAGCAATATGACGGCATCTGCTGGTAAGGCGGACGGCGCCGGCGGCAAGCCGCGGCGCGTCCTGATCCTGGTGGAAAATCTGCCCTCGCCGTTCGACCGCCGCGTGTGGCAGGAAGCGACCACGTTGCATGCGAATGGCTATGAAGTGTCGATCATCTGTCCGACCGGCAAGGGCTACGAATCGCGCTACGAAGCCATCGACGGCATTCAGATTTACCGCTATCACCTGCCGCTGGAAGCGGAGGGCGCCAAGGGCTACCTGGTTGAGTATTCGTTGGCGCTGTTCCACACTTTCCGCCTGGCGTGGAAAGTGCATTTCGCGCGCGGCTTCGACGTGATTCATGCCTGCAATCCGCCCGACTTGCTGTTTCTCATCGGCGGCTTCTTCAAACTGACGATGGGCAAGCGTTTCCTGTTCGATCATCATGACATCAATCCGGAGCTGTACGAAGCGAAGTTTGGCCGTCGCGATTTCTTTTACAAGTTGATGGTGCTGTTCGAGCGCTGGTCGTTCCAGAGCGCCGACGTGTCGATCGCCACCAACGAGTCGTACAAGAAGATCGCCATCGAGCGTGGCGGCATGGACCCGAACGACGTATATGTGGTGCGCAGCGGTCCCAAGCTGGACCGCCTGCGCGTACTGCCGCCCGTGCCTGCACTCAAGAAGGGCCGCGCCTACCTGGTCGGTTACGTGGGCGTGATGGGTGCGCAGGAAGGCATCGATTTGCTGCTGCAGGCGGCGCAATACATCGTGCAGACCTTGCAGCGCGAGGATGTGCAGTTCGGCCTGGTCGGCGGCGGCACCTCGCTGGAACAGATGAAGCAGATGGCGCAGGACATGGGCATTGCTGACTACGTGACCTTCACGGGGCGCGTGCCGGATCAGCAATTGCTGGAAATGCTCAACACGTCCGACGTGTGCGTGAATCCGGACGTGGCCAACGACATGAACGATAAGTCGACCATGAACAAGATCATGGAATACATGGCCCTGGGTAAGCCGATTGTGCAGTTCGACCTTGTCGAGGGCAAGGTGTCCGCGCAGCAGGCGTCGCTGTATGCCTTGAAGAACGACCCCATCGATATGGCGCGCAAGATCGTCGAATTGCTCGACGACCCGGCACGCCGCGAGCAAATGGGGGCGTTTGGCCGCCATCGCGTGATCAATGAGCTGGAGTGGGAATATGAAGCGCCCAAGCTGCTGGCCGCCTATGCGCGCCTGTTCCCTGACGCGGTGCCCGCCGCGTCCGTGACGCTGAGCAAGGACGGCGGCTGATAACAGCGAACAAACCCGCCGCGAGCGGAGGCACGTTTGCCTGAGAAGCGCAGCTGTGCTTTGGTACCTTGAGCATCAGTGGTCTCGACCGGTAGCGCGCAGCAGGTTTTGTTCAGTGCACTAGGGAGCGCGGCGTGCTGGGTAGCATGCTGATCGCCTGAAGGATTATAGCGTCGAGCGTGAATGCTCCCCATAAACTGTTTGTGAAGTGAAACCATGAAAATTTATCCAGTCATCCTGTCCGGCGGTTCGGGCACCCGTTTATGGCCGCTGTCGCGCGCCGTGCTACCCAAGCAGTTGTTGCCGCTGGTAACGGACAAGACCATGCTGCAGGAAACTGCCCTGCGCGTGAGCAGCCTGCCGAACCGCCGTGCCGGCGATAGCGGACTGGCTGGTTTTGACGTCATGCCGCCGCTGGTGGTATGTGGCAATGAACACCGCTTCATGGTGGCCGAGCAATTGCGCGAGATCGGCCTGCCGCCACTTGGCATCCTGCTCGAACCGGTGGGGCGCAACACGGCGCCTGCCGTGGCCGTGGCTGCGCAATACCTGCTGGCCATCGACCCGCAGGCCCTGATGTTGGTCTTGCCAGCCGACCATGTCATTACCGATGTGGCTGCGTTTCACGAGGCCATCGCCAAGGCGGCACTGCTCGCGTCCGATGGCGCCCTGGCCACTTTCGGTATCGTGCCGACGGTGCCGGAAACGGGTTATGGCTATATCCGCAGTGGCGCGCCCGTGAGCCCGGGTGGGGCGGGCTGCCGGGTCGAGCGTTTCGTGGAAAAGCCCGATCTCGCCACGGCGCAGTCGTTCCTCGCCGCCGGTAATTATTTCTGGAACAGCGGCATGTTTATGTTCCGCGCTGAGCGTTATCTTGGCGAACTGGGACAATTTCAGCCAGCCATGCTGGCCTCCTGCGAGGCAGCCGTGCGCGACGGCTACCGCGACCTCGATTTCTGCCGCCTGGAAGAGCAGGCCTTCGCCGCTTGTCCATCGGATTCGATCGACTACGCCGTCATGGAGCATACGGCGCATGCGGTGGTGCTGCCGGCTGCCATCGGCTGGAGCGATGTGGGTTCCTGGTCGGCATTGTGGGAAGTACAGCAGGGAGATGTCAACGGTAACGTGGTGCGCGGCGATGTGTATCTCGATGGCGTGAGCAATTGCCTGGTGCGCGCCGAGCGCCGCATGGTGGCCGTGCTGGGCGTGCAGGACTTGATCGTGGTGGAAACGGACGACGCCATCCTGGTGGCGCACAAGGACCAGGTACAGCGCGTGAAACAGGTGGTCGATCACTTGAAGCAGGCGGGGCGCAGCGAACACGTGCAGCATCGCAAGGTGTACCGACCGTGGGGCAGCTATGAAGGCATTGATATCGGCGAGCGCTTCCAGGTCAAGCGCATCACCGTCAATCCTGGCGGGAAGCTGTCTCTGCAGATGCACCACCACCGCGCCGAACACTGGGTGGTGGTGAGCGGTACGGCCAGTGTGACTTGTGGTGACAAGGTGACCTTGCTGACGGAAAATGAGTCCACCTACATTCCCATTGGCATGACCCACCGCCTGGAAAATCCGGGTAAGTTGCCCCTGCACCTGATCGAGGTGCAATCGGGCAGCTACCTGGGCGAAGACGACATCGTGCGCCTGGAGGATGTCTACCAGCGCGCCTGATGTGCAGTTTTTTACGATATCCGCAGTGTGAAACTATTGGCTGTAGGAATGATGCTATAAAGTAACTTTCCATTGGAAAATAGTTAACATAAAAAATTGCTTTATGCTATGATTCTGCCTGCTTTGATCAGATAACTCATGCGGATGCAAGCGCATCCGCACTCACGCTCGGTGGAATCGCATGAAGAAAAATACGTATTCGACGCTGGCCGCGCTGGCCTTTGCCGGTTCAGCCTTGTTTTCGTCGGCAACAATGGCCGCCCCCGTCGATATCAGTTCCACGCCTGGTGCTGTCAATCTGGCAGCGGGCGGTTCGCTGACTTTCGGCGACAAATTCAAGAATAATCAAAAAAGCAATTTTTTCAACGACCTGTTCAATTTTAGCGTGACGCAGGCCAGCGACCTGAGCGTGGTGCTGAATTCGCGCAGCAGCAGTGCGGCGAATGGCTTGAACCTGACGGGTTTCGGCTTGTACAGCATTGTCAGCAATACCTTGCTGCGGGGCGGTGATCAGCTGTTGACCGGTATCGATGACAAGTGGACCCTGTCGTATGCCAACCTTGCCGCAGGTTCCTATTACTTGAAAGTCAGCGGCAACGTGGTCTCGAACACGGGCGCAGCCTTCAGTGCGAACGGCAGCCTGATTTCGGCCGTGCCTGAGCCAGGCACGTATGCGATGTTGCTGGCGGGCTTGGGTCTGCTGGGTTTCATGGCACGCCGTCGCCAGAAGGCGGCTTGAGCCCTGCCTGGCTGATAGGTATCCTCGTTTGCGTTTCCATCCCGCAGCTGGCCTGAGCCAGTTGCAGTCATCTTGGTGAAAAGTATGAAAAAATTCCTGAAATCCCTGTTTGTGGCCGCCATGTTTGCCGGCAGCAGCCTGGCAGCCCAAGCTGCGCCGGTTGACATCAGCCACGCGACGGTGGATCTGACGCAAGACTTGCTTGATTATTCCAGTAGCGAACTGCTGGGCTCGTTTTCGCTGGCGCCAGGCCAGTTGGCCGGCACGGGCAATAACTTTTTCAGCGATAAATTTACCTTCAGTGTGACGGGCTTTAACGACCTGAGCGCACTGGCGACATCGCTCAAACCGAGCGCCAACTCCGGCCTGACCTTGACCGGTCTGAGCCTGGGCAATGCCAGCGGCATTCTTTTTCATGGCGCGCTTGACCTGATCAATTTCACGGCACAAGACCAGGCGTGGTCGTTGCAGTCAGGCTCCACGCCTTTGGCTGCTGGCAATTACTTCCTGCAAATTGACGGTTATGTGGCCTCCCCAACTGGCGGCAGTTATAGTGGCATCCTGGCCGTCACGCCGGTACCAGAGCCGGAAACCTACGGCATGTTGCTGGTGGGCCTGGGTTTGCTCGGTTTCATGGCGCGCCGCCGCAAGCTGCAAGCCTGAAGAAAAAATTCTGTACATGAAACGGAGGCTGCGGCCTCCGTTTTTTTTTGCCGCATACCGACATGGGACTATAATCGACCGGCACAGTAGGTGGCTGCGGCATGGCTGCCTGGATATTTCCTCACGACGATACTGACCATTGCATACATCTCTCTGCTTTTCGCTGGCGCTGGCCGCCGGCATTGCGCACGCCGATGCGCCATCCGTGACGCCAGGGTTGAACGCCTCGCAATTGGCCATCGTCATCAACGATGCGGAGCCGAACAGTGTGGAAGCGGGGGAATATTACCGCCAGGCGCATGGCGTCCCCGCCGCCAATATCGTGCACGTGACGATACCGAACCGGCCCAAAAAACTCAGCGTGGACCAGTTCGCGCAGCTAAAGTCGCGCATCGACGCCCAGCTCAAGCCGGAAATCCAGGCGGTACTGATGGTGTGGAGCGCGCCGTACGCGGTCGAGTGCAATTCCATCACGGCCGCATATACCCTGGGCTACGATGCGGCGCAGTGCGCCAAGACCTGCAATGCCGGCAAACAGAGCCCTTACTTCAACAGCACTGTCAACCAGCCATTCACGCAGATGGGCATGCGCCTGTCGATGTTGCTCCCGGTGGATTTTGTGGCGGAGGCCAAGGCCGTCGTGGACCGCGGCACGGTCAGCGGCTTTTCCGTGCCGCCCGCCAGCGCCTATTTCCTGACCACCAGTGAAGGCGCGCGCAATAGCCGTGCGCCCTTTTTTCCGCCTGCTGGCGTGGTGCGCCAGCGCAAGCTCACCATCAAGAACATCAAGGCCGATTCGCTTGAGGGAGCGCAAGACATCATGATTTACCAGACGGGTATGGCCAAGGTAGGCAAGCTCGATACCCTGCGTTTCCTTCCGGGGGCACTTGCGGATCACCTGACCTCGTTTGGCGGCGATTTGCAAGGTACGGCGCAGATGAGCAGTCAGCGCTGGCTCGAGGCGGGCGCCACGGCCAGTTATGGCACCGTCAGCGAACCGTGTAACTTCTGGCAGAAATTTCCCAATTCGACAGTCTTGCTGCGCCGCTACCTGGGCGGGATGACGGCGCTGGAAGCGTATTGGGGCAGTGTCGCGTGGCCGGCGCAAGGCTTGTTTATCGGCGATCCCCTGGCGGCGCCATATCTGGCATTCCGACGCTGAGGTGGTTTACCTGGACGAAAAAAAAGCTCTTGCGAGCTTTTTTCTTATGTCTGGCGCCCGGCCTTGCGGCGCACGGCAACGGCCAGCAAGCCGAGGCCGGCCATCAGCATGGACCAGGTCTCGGGTTCCGGTACGGCGGGCGTGATGGGCGGCACGATGGCCCCGCCACCGGTGCCACCGGTGCCATTGCTGCCGCTGTCGATACCGCCGCCTGCGCCGCCACCGCCCACACCGGCTTTTCCTGGGGGGGCGCCCGTTTCAAAGCCGGACGATGTCAGCAGTGGTGCATAGACGCTATCGGCGCTGACGTAGGCGCGGCCGGCGCCGCGATAACCAGCGGCATCGTCGATCACTGGCTGGTCTTGCACGGCGATAAAGTCGCGCGCGCCAAAGCGGTACTCGCCGCCGGCATTGCCGGTGCGTGCGCCGGAGCTGCCGCCGCCATCGCCTTGCTGGCCCAGCAGATTGGCCAGGCGGTGACCCTGGTTGCCGGATTGCGGATGGCGCAATACCTGGCTCGATTCGCCTTCGCCGAATTCCGGCGTCTGGCTCGTGCCATCATTGGTGCGTGCGCCGAAGCCGATGAATCCATCGACGAGGCTGCAAGCGCTGTACGTGCTGTCTAGGTCGGCGTCCTTCGCCTTGCCGACTGCGTTGCCGGCGGCTCCCGTGGCCTGGCAGCGTTTCTCGTCGCCGCTGGCACGCTGAGCACTATTTTGAGCTTGCGCCGTGCTAGTCGCCAGCAATAACATACTGCAGGCGAACAACGAAGCGAACTTGAGTGGGGTGGCTGGTTTTAACATTACTTACCTCTTGAAAATGCATTCTGAGCGCGGCGAGCATCGCCAGGCGCTGAGGATGTGATTGGTGCGTGCGCTGCCTGTGCGACGTTGTTCGTGCACTGACAGGACCGCATCTGAAGAGCCAGGCATGGATGGGGCCTGCTCAATCTATTTGTATTGCAAGGTTCTCAAGGTTGCTAATGGCTTATCAAGAACAAAACTTATTTGCCTTAAATATATCATATATTTCAGCCGGCGCCTCTTTTTTCTTGCCATCGTGAACCTGACGTTGCTCATTGGACCCTAAAAACCGTAGTTGCCCGTGCTTCAGGTAAGAGACTTTTACGCCATTCGGCTTAATCAAATGTCATCAAGTCGTCATCCCCGGTCTTTAATATGCAAATAACAAGTCTGAAATACTTTTGTTAATTGTGGTGCGCCGGCCCGTCTGCTCGGGCTGGCGCCATTTTTTTACTGACCGGGATCTCCATGCACACCTCGCTTTCCTCCTTGCGCACGCCCTTGCGCCTGACCGTCATGGCCACGCTGCTGGCCAGCCTGTCCCTGCCAACCGTGGCCCTGGCTGCTTCCGATATCGTCATCAGCCAGGTGTATGGCGGTGGCGGCAATAGCGGCGCTGTATATACCAATGACTTCATCGAAGTTTTCAACCGTGGCGCCAGCCCGGTCAATGTGAATAACTGGAGCGTGCAATACGCGTCGGCTGCAGGTTCGAGCTGGTCCGTGACGGCCTTGCCGGCTATCGATTTGCAACCTGGCCAGTATCTGCTGGTCCAGCAAGCCAAGGGCGCCGGCGGCACGGCGGCGCTGCCCACACCGGACGCCAGCGGCAGCGTGGCCATGTCGGGCACGGCGGGCAAGGTGTTACTGAGCAATAGCAAGACGGCGCAAACGGGCGTCAACCCCACAGGTGCCAGCGTCGTCGACCTGGTCGGTTTTGGTACGGCCAACGGCTTCGAGGGCAATGTGGCACCCGCGCCATCGAATACCTTGTCGATAGCGCGCGCAAATGGCGGCTGTGGCGACACGGACGATAACAGCAGCGACTTCGCCACTGGCAGCGTGACGCCGCGCAATACGGCCTCGCCGCTGAATGTGTGCGGCGGCCCCGTCGTGCACCAGATCATCACCAGCTGCCCCGCCAGTCTGGCGCTGGCCGTGGGCAATGGCGGCAGCGCCGTGCTGCGCGCTTCCGACGTCGATGGCATCGTGAATGCTGCCAGCCTTGGCTCGCCGGCAGTGGCCGGCATCAACCTGGCCAATTTCAGTGCCGCCGGCGTGGCCGGTGAGAGTGCCATGGTCAGCCTGCTGGTGGCCGCTGGCGTGCCGGTCGGCAATTATCCCGTCATCGTGAATTTCAGCAATGACCAGCAGCAAAGCACCAGCTGCAAGATCGATGTCGCCGTGCAAGGCCTGGCCGCCATCAGCCACACGATTCCGCAAATCCAGGGCAGTGGCGCGGCCAGCCCCTACGCCAATTCCGTGCAGACGACGGAGGGCGTGGTGACCCTGAAAGTGGGTACGGGCTTCTTCATCCAGGATGCGGCCGGTGATGGCGACCCTTCGACCTCGGACGGCATCTTCGTGTACACGGGCGCGACGGCCACCACCGTGCAGCCGGGCGAACTGGTGCGCGTGACGGGCACGGTGTTCGAGTACACGCCTTCGGGTGCTAAAAATTCCTACACGGAATTGAAGGACGTGACGGCCATCCTCACGCAAAGCGCGGGCCACAGCATCGTGCCGGCCAACGTGACGATGCCGAACGATAAGCTGGCTGCCGTCGAAGGCATGCTGGTGCGCTTTACGCAACCGTTGACCGTGTCGCAAAACGCCTACCTGGGCGCGCGCGGCGAATTGAGCCTGTCGGCGGGGCGGCGCGAAGTGCCGACCAACCGTTATCCAGCCGGATCAAACGAGGCGCAAGCCTTGATCGCCGCCAATGCGAGCAACCTGATCGTGCTCGATGATGGCATTTTCGTCACGCCGCCCACCATTCCGTACATCGGCCAGGATGGCACCGTGCGCAGCGGCGACACGGTGTCCGACCTGACGGGCGTGGTGGATTTTGGCGCCATCGGCGGCGGTGGCGCCGCATATAAACTGCAGCCGACGCAAGCGCCACAGTTTTCGCGCGACAATCCACGCACGGGCAGTCCGGAACTGCCGTCCGGCAACGTCAAGGTGGCCAGTGCCAATGTGCTGAACTTCTTTACGACCTTTACCAATGGCAGCAATGTCTTTGGCCAGACGGGACAGGGTTGTACTTTGGGCACCTCGACCACCAAGAGCAATTGCCGCGGCGCCGACAACCTGGCCGAGTTCGTGCGCCAGCGCGACAAGATTGTGGCCGAACTGCAAGCCATCGACGCGGACGTGGTGGGCTTGATGGAAATCCAGAACAATGGCGAAACGGCCGTCACCTATCTGGTCGAGCAGCTCAACGCGGCCATCGGCGGCGTCACTTACGCGGTGGTGCCGAAACCGGCCGCCACCGGCACGGACGCCATCCGCGTGGCCATGATCTACAAGCCTGCCAAGCTGGGCCTGGTGGGCGGTGCTCTGTCGGACGCCAACGCCATCAACAATCGTCCGCCGATGGCGCAGACCTTCCGTGCCGCGAATGGCGAGAAATTCTCGCTGGTCGTCAACCACCTGAAATCGAAGGGCAGTTGCCCGTCGAGCGGGCTGGACGCTGACCAGAACGATAGCCAGAGTTGCTGGAATGCCACGCGCGTGCAACAGGCGCAGCGCCTGGTGGGCAGCTTCGTGCCGCAGGTGGCTGCCGCCGCCGGCGACGCCGACGTGCTGGTCATCGGCGACTTGAATTCGTATGGCGCGGAAGACCCGATCCAGGTCATCACGGGCGCCGGCTTCGTCAATGAGCTCGAGCGTTTCGTGCGTCCGTCGGGCGTGCCGTATTCGTATGTCTTCGGCGGCCAGAGCGGCTACCTCGACCATGCTTTGGCCAGCGCTTCGCTGAGCCCGCAAGTGGCGGGCGTGGCCGAATGGCATGTGAACGCGGACGAGCCGGAAGTGATCGACTACAACATCGATTCTGCCAAGCCGCAAGACTTGTACAACGCCTTGCCTTACCGCGCCTCGGACCATGATCCTGTCGTTGTCAGCCTGGACTTGCAGCCCGCCTTCCGCGACATCACGGCCGGCGTCGCGCAAGCCAGTTCTGGCCTGACGTTCAACCGCGTGACGCAAAAGTACACGGGGACGTTTGCCTTCACCAACACGGGCACGACGGCCATCAGTGGTCCGTTCCAGGTGCTGTTTGGCGGCTTGCCGGCCGCCGTCAGCCTGGCCAATGCCACGGGCAGCCATGCGGGTGCCGCTTACGTCAGCGTCAACGCGGCCAGCCTGGCGCCCGGTGCTACAGCCTCGTTCGCCGTCAGTTTTACCAATCCGTCGAAAGTGACGATCCATTATTCCGCCAGCATCTTTGCCGGCAACTTCTAAGGAAGCATCATGTTGACTACGAAATTACATCTGACCCTGCGTCGCGCCGTGCTGGCCACCTTGCTCGCCGCCAGCAGCAGTCTGGCCCTGGCGGACCCGCTCGCCTACCACGTGGAAATCGACACCAGCGCATTCTCTGGCGCCGGTTTCCTCGACTTCGCCTTTATCGCTGGCAATAGTCCTGCGCCGGGCGCCAGCGCCACCCTGAGCAATTTCTCGGGCGCTTTCGGCGCACTGGAATCGCAGGAAGGCAGCGTCAGCGGCAGCTTGCCCGGCACTTTGACCTTCGGCAATAGCGGCGCCTACAACGACTGGTTTCACAATGTGACACTGGGCGGCAAGTTCGGTTTCAACATCGTCTTTGGCGGCGATTTCCTGAACACGTCCGGCAACGCTGGCACGACCTTTGGCGTAGGCTTGCTCGACGCCACGGCTACGTCCTACCTGGGCAATATCAATGGCAACTTGCTGCAATTCGAGCTGACCCCGCTCAACGGCGGCTTGCCCGCCAGCATAGCCGGCAGCACCTACGCCAGCATCGCGTCGATCTCGGCCGTGCCGGAAGCGTCGGAATGGATGATGTTGACGGGCGGCCTGGCACTGATCGGTTTTGCCCTGCGCCGACGCCAGTCGGTCACGCCAGCATAGTCTTTCCAGTCTGGACACAGCGCGCCCATGGCCCGCTGTGTTTTTTTTCATCTATTTATTTGAAATAGCTATAAATCAGGAAACTAAATTGTATTAGTCAGCGTTTTGCGCTTGATGCATAGTGAAAAACTTGTCGGGCAGTCTAGTTTTTTCATGGGCTGCCGCCAACTTTTTCGGGAGGATGCATCGATGCCTGGCCACATTCTGGTGCTGGACCCAGCGCCCGCCATGCAAGCGCTGCTGGCGCATAATCTCGGCGGTGCCGGCTATCGGGTCAGCTGTGCCGTGGACGCGCGCGGCGCGCTGGCGCTGCTGGCCGCCACCGCGCCCGACTTGCTGATGCTGGAATGGGCATTGCCGGATGCCTCAGGTATCGGGCTGTTGCGCCAGGTGCGCCAAGACGGCGTGCTGTGCGACTTGCCCATCATCATGCTCAGTGCGCGCGACAGCGAACAGGACAAGGTGCTGGCGCTGGAAAGCGGCGCCGACGATTATCTCTGCAAGCCATTCGGTCCACGTGAAATGCTGGCACGCGTGCATGCGCTGCTGCGCCGGCGCGCGCCTTCGGCCTTGCGCGCAAGTTCAGGCTCAAGCGTGGCCGGCGACACCGTCTTGCGCCTCGATCCGCACACCCAGCGCGTGACCGCCGGCAGCGTGCCCGTCAACCTGGGCCGCGTGGAATTCAGGCTGTTGCATTTCCTCATGGACCATCCTGGCAGGGTGCATAGCCGCGCGCAATTGCTGGACCAGGTCTGGGGGCGTGGCGCTTATCTGGACGAGCGCACTGTCGACGCCCACGTGGGACGCTTGCGGCACGCCTTGCAGCCGGGTGGCTGTGGCCACCGCATCGAAACCGTGCGCGGCAGCGGCTACCGTTACCTGGCGTTTGACGCCGCCATGTGCGCATGATGCTGCTGACGGGGCGGGAACAGGAATACCTGTTGCACGCCATACTCGGCGCGCATGGCATCAGCGTGTCCAGCGATTTCTTCCTGTGGAGTCAGGGGCCGCTGCAAGCCTTGTTGCCGCACGCCATACTCGTTTGCGCGCAGCTGGGCGCCGATGGGAGTGTGCTGCGCAGCGAGGCGTGGCACAGTGCCGTGCTCGATCCCGTGCAGCTGCGCGACATCAACGACACGCGCGATGGCCAGGTGGCGCGTCTGGCGCAGGCCTGGCGCGCGGGCGGCCAGAAGGCGGTCGTCATCGGACAAGTCCTGGTGCATGGCAATGTGGTGGCAGGCGGCGGCAGTTTTTTTGCCCTGTTCTGTACCTCCCTGCCGGACCCGGCACGCCAGGCGTACGTGCTGGAACTGCTGCTGCCTTATCTGCACCTGCATTGGCTGGCGCTGCAAGACCGCGTGCGCCTGCCCATGGCGGGCCCGGCCGCGTCGCGTGCGGCCAGCGCGCGCGAGCTGGAAGTGCTGCACTGGGTCAGCATCGGCAAGAGCAATGAGGAGGTGGGGCAAATCCTCGGCATCAGCGGCGGGACCGTGAAAAGCCATTTGCAGCGCATCTACAAATTATTCGGCGTGAGCAACCGCACGCAAGCCGTGTCGCGCGGCCTCGCGCTGCGCCTGCTCAGCCATTAGCGCTGGTCCTGCGGCGGGGCCTGTTTCTTGCCATTGCCGCCGCCAGTGTGCGTGTATTCGATGGTACTGAGCGATACCTGCGCCACGTCCGGGCTGGCTCGCAGGCGCGCCACTTCGTCCGGCGTCAGCATGGCCGCGAAGCCGTTCAGGGTGACCGTGTAACGGTATTGCACGGGCGCCTCGGCCACCAGCGCCAGCACGGCACGCTGACGCTCTTCCAGGTAGGCCGTATAGCGGCGCGCCGCCTCGCTGCCCGTGTCCAGGCGCCGGCCCTGAACGAGGGTGGGGGCCAGGCCCGGCACGCCCCCCGTGTACGAGGCCAGTGGTGCATCCGTCAATTGCACGATGTAGGTGTGGCGCGCCTGCTGCGCCGGTTTGTGCTGCTCCGTTGGCACGGCGCCGGCCAAGCTACTGACACCGGCGATAGCGGCAAATATCCAGTTTTTCGAGGGCATGGCAGGCTTTCCAGGCGTTGGGGAGGCACCTATGATGCCGATTCTACGCCTGTATCGGCGGCACATAAAAAAACGCGCCCCGCAGGGCGCGTCGTGTGGTCATTCGAACGATGTGCTTACAGCTTGGCGTCCGTTTTCACGCTGCGCATGCTGGGTACTGCCAGCGGCAGCGGGTTGTTGGTTTCCACCGACAGCACGGTGGTGGAGGCCGCCGCGTTGTTGCCATCAAGGAAGACGACGCCGCCCAGGTAGCGTTTGCCCGTTTCCAGGCCCGACCAGCTGACGCCGGCTGTGGCGCTGCCGCCCACATACACCTTGCCTGGCAGGGTGGCTTTCAGGTTGCCGCCCTTGTCGGCCGTCGTGACGATGGCGGACGACAGGCCGAAGCCGGTCGACACGCCATTCGCCACTTGGTAGCCGATCACGCACAACTTGTAGCTGCCGGCCGCCGGGGTGGTCAAGGTGATGGCCTCGTTCGAGCCAGCAGAGGCCGAAGTGGCGACGGTCGCGCCTGCGCTGTTGAGCAGCAGCAAGTCGATGTCATTGCCTGTGCCTTCCGTGGTGTCGCGGTCGAAGGTCTCGAAGCGTGCCACTACCGCGCTGGCGGGAATGCTGACATTGACCACCCGCACGCCGCTGCCGCCCGCCTTGCACGCGGCAGCCATCTGCTCCAGCGTGTCGACGCTGCCCGGTGCGGCCTGGGTGATGGTTTGCTCGCTGCGCGTCACTTCCTTCAGGCCACCTGTCGCTGCGCCGACCTTGCCGGCAAAGCCGGTGGACAGGGTCAGCGAACGCAAGCCGCTGACCTTGTCGGCCCGCAGCAGTGCCGGCGATTGCACCGCGCGACCCGAGCGGGCCGTGACGGGGCTGCGTACCGTGTGCACGCCGTCGCTCCACACGAGGGCGCCGTACTGCCAGGCGTTGTCCGGCGCCGTGGTGCGCGTCAGCGTCACGCTGAAGGACTTGGTTTCGCCGGGCGCCAGCGCCAGGGTGGCAGGCGCCACTACCACGCTGTAGCCGCTGACCGAGGCGCTGGCCGTATAGGTGGCGCTGCTGCTGCTCACGTTGGTGACGCGGCGCGTCACCGTTTGCGTGCCCAGCACGTTGGCGATGGTGATCGACGGCATGTTCAGGTTGTAGCCGGCCAGGGTGCCGCCCGTACATTCAGCCGTCATGCCGACGCCGCACATGTATTTCTTGTAGTCAGCCAGGCTGGCGTCATACACGAGGCCAGGATCGGCAGCCTTGTTCGGCGTCACGTGGCCGGCGCCCTGGGCCCATGGCAGGATGCCGCGCGCATCGCCTGCCTGGGTATCGGGCAGGGTGGTGCTGCCTGTGGTCATCAGGGCCGATTTGATGGCGGCCGGACTCCAGTCAGGATGCTGCTGGCGCAGCAGGGCGGCCAGGCCGGCCACGTGCGGGCTGGCCATCGAGGTGCCTTGCAGGAAGATATAGGCTTGCGCCGGCACCAGGCTGCCATCCTGCACGGCGTCGCGCTGGGCGCGCGACAGGGCAGGCGAGCCGCCGGCCAGGATATCGACGCCAGGCGCCGCGACGTCGGGCTTGAGCAGGTTGGCGTCGAACAGGTTCGGGCCGCGCGACGAGAAGTCGGCCACCACAGGGGCGGCAGGGCCGTTGCCATTGGTGACGAAGCGCGAGATGGCCGCCGTGGCGACGCCCGTTTGCGCCTGGGCGTTGATCAGCGCGCCATCGGCGGCACTCACGTGCACGGCTGGCAGCACGTGCTGGTCCGAAACCAGGCCCAGGCCCGTGTCGACCAGCACCATGCCGGCGCCGCCCGCTTCGAGCACGGCGACGCCCTTGTCGGTGCGCGCCGTGGTGCCGCGCAGGCAGCTGACGACCTTGCCTGCGACCTTGGCCGGGTCCAGCAAGGCCACGCCGCCGTTGTCGCCGGCACGGTAGCACAGCGCCAGTTTTTGCGCATCGGCGCCTGGCAATCCTGCATCCTGGGCGCGGATCAAGGTGGTGGCCGGCAGCGGGTTGTAGTTGAGCGAGGCGCCCGTGTACTTGGCGCCATTGCCCAAGGTCACGGTGGCCTGGTTGGCGCGGTTGTGCGTCGAGGCGGCCACCGTGGTGATCCACGGGCTGACGTGGGCCACGGTGTTCGCCGGGCCCGAGTTGCCAGCCGAAGCGGCAACGAACACGCCGGCATTCGAGGCATGCAGGAAGGCTTGCTCGACCGGATCGTTGACGCTGCCGCCGCCGCTGATCGAGTAGTTGATCACGTGTACGCCATCCTGCACGGCTTTTTCAATCGCCGCCACGCTGTCGCCGCCGTAGCAGCTATTTTTCGCGCCCGTCGCCTGGGTGGCCAGGTTGTAGGACCAGCACACCTTGTAGACGGACAGGCGGGCGCGTGGCGCCACGCCGGAAATCGCGCCCAGCGGCGTACCCTTCGTCGTGACAGGCACGCTCGCATTGCCACCCGCAGTCGATGAGGTGTGCGTGCCGTGGCCGCCTTCGCCGCTAGGGTCGCCAACGGAGTCGCGCGGCGAGGTGAATTCGCTCCAGTGCTGGATCTTGTCCGTTTCGGTCAGGCGTACGGCGTTGAAGTATTGCGCACCGAGCAGCTTGTTATTGCAGTGGTCTTGTGTAAAGCCTTCGCCCGTCTGGCAGCTGCCCTTCCAGGCGGCCGGCGCGGCGCCGTATGCCAGGGTGGCGTTCGGGTCGAAGGTCGGGGTGCCGTTGGCATCGACCTTGTCCGCATACGACAGGTTTTCCGGCCACACGCCGCCATCGACGATGCCGATGATGATGTCTTCGCCCGCATGCTGCTTGCCACCCAACTGGCTCCACAGGCCGCCCGGCTGGTCCAGGCCGAGGAAGGTTGGCGTGTAGTTCGTTTGCAGGGTGCGCGGCTCGTCGGGCGCGATGCTGGCCACGTCGCCGCTTGACTGCAACTGGCGCACTTCGGCGTCGGTCAGCAGGGCGGAGAAACCGTTGAGGACGATCTTGTACTGGTATTGCACGGGTGCGGCGGCGACGAGCGCTTGTACCCGGGCTTGTTTCTGCTCGAGGTAGTCGCCGTACAGCTGCACTTCGGCGCTGGCCAGGTCGAGGCGGCCGCCGGCGGCAGGCTGGGTTGCGCCCAGGCCTTCCACCGAGCCGGCGTAGGAAGCGATCGGTTTATCGGTCAGTTGCACGATGTAAGGGCGGCGCAGGTCGTCGGCGTGGGCCTGGAAGCTCAGGCTGGCAAACAGGCTCAGCACGGCGAGCGAAATGGGACGCAAAGCGGGACGGAATGTCATGTAGGATTTCCTGTAACGGTAGCGAAAAGGGGCAAATCAGGCTTGCTGGCGGCGGCGTGCCGCGAAACCGATGCCTGCCAGGCCCAGCAGCAGCATTGCGTAGGTCGATGGTTCAGGTACCGAGGCGACGATATTGTCGAGCGCAAACTGGCCCTTGTTGGTACTGAAGGCGCTGCAACTGCCGGCCGTGTTACAAGTGAAACCGAAGAAGGCCAGCGAAGCGAATTGCTGGCTGCCGAAGCTGGCGCTGGTGTTGTAGCGCTGGAACTGGAAGCTGCCGCCGACGGGGCCGCCCAGCTGATACGTTTCGTACAGGGAAGAACCGTCAGCGTAAAAGCCTTGCACGCGCAACAGGCCGGCCACTGCCGGGTAGGTGATGCCCTGGGCGTAGCCGATGAAGCTGGCGTCGAAGCCTTGCAGGCTGACGCTGCCGCCCGGGTTGAGTGGGTCGAGGTAGACGATGCCGTCGTTGAGCGATGCATAGTAATTGCTTGTATTGTTGGTCGGGCAGGCCATGCCGCAGGCGGCCGGGTCCGTGCCGTCGAACACCGCACCGACCAGGTCGCCATAATTGGCGCCAGGCACATTCGAGGCGCCCGTCAGCAGGAATTTCCCGATTTCCAGAGCGTCGCCATGGCCGACGAACTGGCTATCCAGATTATCAAAGTTGATCACGTCCGCCATGGCGGCGGGCGCACAGGCGGCGGACAGGGCCAGGATGGCGGCACCAGTCAACTGCTTGACGGAGAAGGGACTTGCTGCGGAAGCTGCCTTCGAATGCACAATACGAGTCATGAATTTTCCCTTGGTGATTATGTCGGATGCAATATGTTTTGCGTCTTGGGTGTTCTTTCCTGCGTGGACGGATAAGACCAATACGCAGAAAATTGATTTTTACTATAGCAAAAGAGGCAATTATATTGTTTGCTATTCTTGCAAATTTAATTTGAAAGTTACAAATTTTGAATGAATAAAATTCATCACTTACTATGAATTGATAACCAAGAGTAGATGCTTTCCGCATTGAAAATAGTTGAATCATTGACCAGGCTGGCAAGTGCGCGCGGCATGGTGGCAGTTTCGCGCGCAGGGGATGGTTTCCCATGCAATTTGTTGTTCACAGTACAAAGAAAAGATTGTATTAACCATAAGCGGCATGGTAGGCTGATAAGCATCGGGCAAGCGCGTGTCGCCCCGGGCGTGGCCATCAGCCGCGCGCAGCGACGCAATGTATTGAAGGTAGGCAATAAGGAGTTACCGGATGCACGCAGCACACAGGCAGTACCTTGTGGCAACGCGCCCAGCGCGTGGTTTTACATTGCTCGAATTGTTGGTCGTGATCGTAATCATCGGCTTGCTGGCGGCCTATGTCGGCCCCAAATATTTCGCCCAGTTGGGCAAATCCGAAGTGACGGTGGCCAAGGCGCAGATCGAAGCGTTCGAAAAATCGCTCGATACTTACCGCCTCGATGTGGGACGCTATCCGAGCACGGAAGAAGGACTGGCCGCATTGCTGGTGGCACCGCCCGCCGCCGGCACCCGCTGGAATGGACCGTACCTGAAAAAAGCCGTGCCGCTCGATCCGTGGGGTCATGCCTATCAATACCGCGCACCGGGCAGCAAGGGCGAATATGACATCGTTTCCATGGGCAAGGATGGCCAGCCAGGCGGTAGCGGCGAGAATGCCGACATCAGCTCGCAATAAGGCCAGCGCGCCCACTCTTTTGTTACGGATACGCCATCATGCAGTTTGAAGTACGTGCGCTTTCCACGGACCAGGCGGTAGCTACCTTGCATACCTGCGTGATCGACGGCCGCGACGAAGCCGACGCGCGCCGCCAGGCCGAGGCGCGCGGGTTGTTTGTCAGCGCCATCCGTCCCTTGCGGGCAACGCCGTTCAGTGCGGCAGGGCGCCAGCGCGCGCGGGCCTTGCCCTTGCTGTTGTTCAGCCAGGAATTGCTGGCGCTGTTGCAAGCGGGCCTGGGCATCGTCGAGGCGCTGGAAGCCTTGCTGGAAAAGGAAGCGTCGCCGGCCACGCGCAGCGTGCTCACGCGCCTGCTGGAAGGCTTGCGCGAAGGCAAACGCTTTTCCGCCACCCTGGCGGAGCAGGCCGAACTGTTTCCCCCTTTGTACATCGGCATCGTCAAGGCGGCCGAAGGCACCAGTGACTTGCCGCGCGCGCTGTCGCGCTACGTCGACTACCAGCAGCGCATCGATACGGTGCGTGGAAAAATTGTCAGCGCCGCCATCTATCCCACCATCCTGCTGGCCGTGGGCGGCGGCGTCAGCGCCTTCCTGATCAGCTATGTGGTGCCGCGTTTTGCCGAGGTTTACCAAGGGGCGGGGCGCAACCTGCCGTGGATGTCGCAAGTCATGCTCAGCTGGGGCCAGTTCGTTACGCAGCACGGCTGGCTGCTGTTGCTCGGGCTGCTGATCACCGGCAGCGTCGTATTGACGGCCGTGCGGCGCGCGCTGCGCCATGGCGGCGTGGCGCGCCTGCTGGCGAAGCTGCCCGGCATCGGCGAGCGCGTGCGTATCTATGAACTGTCGCGCCTGTACCTGACGCTGGGCATGCTGGCCGAAGGCGGCATCACCATCGTGCAGGCGATTGCCACCGTGCATGCGATGGTTTCGCCGGGCATGCAGGCGTCGTTGCAGCAGGCGCGCGGCGCCATCGAGGCGGGCCAGCCCCTGTCATCGGCCTTCGAGCAGCATCAATTGACGACGCCCATTTCGCTGCGCATGCTGCGCGTAGGCGAGCGCACGGGCGACATGGGCCCCATGCTGACCCAGTCGGCGGCTTTCTATGACGGTGAAATCAGCCGCTGGATCGATCGTTTCACGCGCACCTTCGAGCCGTTGCTGATGGCCGCCATCGGCCTGGTCGTGGGCGCCATCGTGATCTTGCTGTATATGCCCATCTTCGACCTTGCCGGCGATATTTCATGATACAAACCGACTCTGCGCCCGCCGTGGCCATCGTGGCCATCGATTCTGCGTTGCTGCAGCACGCGCGCGCCCTGTGCCGGCAATCGAAGCGCAGCCTGGTCGAGGAGTTGCAGCAATTGAGCGGCATCGAGGCGCGCGCCGTGGTGCGCGAGCTGGCGCGCCCCTTCGGCCTGGATGTGCTGGAAACGGCCGACATGCTGGCCTGCTCGCCCGCCTTCGATGTGCTGCCCCTGTCGCAGGCGCTGGCGCGCCATTGCGTGCTGCTGCGCGCCGCCGACGGCCAGCTGGTGGGCGTAATCGCCGACCCGTTCGACCTCGACCTGCAAACCTGGCTCAGTG
Organism: Janthinobacterium sp. UMAB-56; assembly: GCF_900095265.1. Classification (GTDB taxonomy): domain Bacteria; phylum Pseudomonadota; class Gammaproteobacteria; order Burkholderiales; family Burkholderiaceae_D; genus Janthinobacterium. The sequence continues at coordinate 137,917 of NZ_LT607661.1, forward strand.
CGCGCGCCGGCCAGGGCACCTTGAGCGTGCGCCTGGCGCTGCAGGCCGACATCGCCGCCTACCTGTCGAAACAGGAAGAGTCGGCGCGCGCCGTCGACAGCCTGCTGCCTGGCGCCGCTACTGACGCGCGGCGCGATGGCAAGACGGCGGCCGTGCTGTCGTTCGCCAGCGTGTCGGAAGCGGCCAGCCCCGCCGTCAAGCTGGTCAACTCGACCTTGTATGACGCGCTGAAAGCGGGCGCCTCGGACATCCACCTGGAAAGCACGGCCAGCGGCCTGGCCGTCAAGTACCGGGTCGACGGCGTGCTCGATCATGCCACCTCCGTCAACGGCATCGAGGTGGCCGAGCACATCATCTCGCGCCTGAAGGTGCTGGCCGAACTCGATATCGCCGAGCGCCGCGTGCCGCAGGACGGCAGCTTCCGCGTCGAGGCGGGCGGGCGCGAAATCGATTTGCGCGTCTCCATCATGCCCAGCATCCATGGCGAGGATGCCGTCATCCGCATCCTCGACAAGCGCGCCATGATCGAGGCGTACGGCGCACTGACGCTCGAAGCGCTGGGCTTTGACGTGCCGTCGCTGCAAGCCCTGCGCGCGCTGGCACAGGAAGCCTACGGCATGCTGCTCGTCACCGGCCCTACGGGTTCGGGCAAGACCACCACCCTATATGCGGCGCTGACGGAAATCCATAACGGACGTGAAAAGATCATCACCATCGAAGACCCCGTCGAATACCAGTTGCCCGGCATTTTGCAAATCCCCGTGAATGAAAAGAAGGGGCTGACCTTTGCCAAGGGCTTGCGCTCGATTTTGCGCCACGACCCCGATAAAATCATGGTGGGCGAGATCCGCGACCGCGAGACGGCGGAAATCGCCGTGCAGTCGGCCCTTACGGGCCACCTGGTGCTCACCACCGTGCACGCGAATAATGTCTTCGACGTATTTGGCCGTTTTACGCACATGGGCATCGATCCGTATGCATTCGTCTCGGCCCTGAACGGCATCTGGGCGCAGCGGCTGATCCGCACCAACTGCCCGCATTGCGCCACTGACTACACGCCCGACGATGCTGAACTGGCCAGCGTGGGCCTGGCGCGCGCCGACGTGGCAGGCTACCAGTTCAAGCAGGGCAAGGGTTGCGGCGACTGCCGCGGCACGGGCTACAAGGGGCGCCGCTCGATCGCCGAGATTCTCGTGCTGACCGATGAAATCCGCGAACTGATCGTCGATAAAAAACCGATCCGCCAGATCAAGGCGGCCGCGTATGCGAACGGCACGCGCAGCCTGCGCCTGGCGGCGCTGGAACTGGTCAGGCGGGGCGCCACCACCATCACGGAAATCAAGAGGGTCACCCTGCATGCGTAGAGCTTACGGACTAGGGCTGCGCCTGGGCGTGGCGGCGGGCAAGTTGAGCCTGTGGCGCAGCAGTCGCTGGCGCGCGCCCGCCTGGACACTGCTGGCCGAGCAGGCGTATGTGCCGGACGACACGCTGCATGGCGATTTTTCCGCCCTGGGGCAGGCGCTGGCGCAATTGCTGCCAGCCGGCGAATATGCGGGCTGGCCACTGTCCGTGGTGCTCGACGATGCGCTGGCGCGCCTGTGGCAAGTCGACCTGCCGCAGGGCGCCGCGCGCCTGGCCGATATCGAGGCGGCCGCCGCGCTGCGCTTCCAGTCGCTGTATGGCGATCCGCCCGGCCTGTGGCACAGCAGTAGCGCCTGGGATGCGCGCGCGCCATTTTTCTGCGCCGTGCCGCATGCGCTGCTGGCGCAGCTGACGCGCGTGGCGGCCGCAGGCAAGCTGGCCTTGATTTTTATTACGCCGCAATTTGCGCGCCACTGGAACCGCTGGCACGGCGCGCTGAAACCGGGCGCCTGGTTTGGCCAGCTGCAGGAGAACGCCTTGACCCTGGGCGTGCGGCACGATGGACAGCTGCGCGCCGTGCGCGCATTGCCCGTTCCCCCTGGCGCCGGCCATGGCTGGCTGGAGCAGGCGCTGGCGCGCGAAGCGCTGCTGCAAGGCGTGCCCGCACCGGCGCTGCTGCAGCTGTGCGGCGCGCCGCCAGCGGACTGGCTGGCACCGGCGGGAGCGTTCCACTGCCAGATATTTGCCACGCCGG
>NZ_LT607661.1:140090-191470 GCF_900095265.1 Janthinobacterium sp. UMAB-56
CCGCCTGGCCCGTAGCGGAGGCGTGGCATGACGCGCCTGGATATCGATTTTGCGCTACCGAACTGGCGCCGCAGCCTGTACCGCGTGCCCGCGTGGGCATGGGGTACGGCGGCACTGGGCGTGGTGCTGAGCGCTACAGCAGTGTGGGCTGGCAGCGCCGCGCTGCGCCGCCAGCAGGCAAGCGAGGCACAATGGCAGCTGGCGCAGCAGCGCGTGATGGCAGCCACGCAGGGGCCGGCGCCTGCACCGCAAGTGCTGATCGCGCCGGCGCAGGCGGCGGCCGTGAATGCGGCCATCCTGCAATTGAACCTGCCGTGGCGCGACTTGCAGGATGCGCTGGCGAGCGCCACGCCGCCCACAATCGCACTGCTGGCGCTGGAGCCGGACGCGCGCAAGCGCGTGCTGAAGATTACAGCCGAGACGAGCGGCAGCGATGCCATGGTGAGCTACATCGCGCAATTGAAGCAGCAGGAACTGTTTGGCGCCAGGGTGCAGCTGCTGCGCCATGAAATCAACGCGCTCGATCCAAACAAACCCTTGCGCTTCCAGCTTGAAGCGCGCTGGGGCTCGCCATGATGGCCATCGACATCCATGTCTTGCGCCTGCGCGCGCAACTGCTGTTGCGCCGCCTGGGCGCGCCCGCCTGCCTGGCCGTGGCCCTGCTCGTGCTGGGTGCTGCTGCCTGGGTCTGGGCCTGGCAACAGCGGGCCGTGGCGGCGCAGCTGGAAGCGCGGCCCCTGCCGCAGCCATCGCTGGCCGTGGCGGCTGCAGCCCCAGCGGCGCCGGCGACAGCCAGCGAAAACCTGGCGCGCTTTTATGCCGCCCTGGGACAGCAGCGCCACGCGGAGCAGCAGGTCAAGCAGCTGTTCGACCTGGCCGCGAAGAACGGCTTGCTGCTGGCGCAAGGTGAATACAAGAGCGGCTACGACAAGGCCAGCCGGGTCGCCACCTGGCAGGTGACCTTGCCGCTGAAGGGCAGTTATGCGGCCGTGTGGCAGTTCGCGCTGCAGGCGTTGCGCGCCGCCCCATTCGCCTCGCTCGACGAACTGAGTTTTCGCCGCGAACAGATCGCCGATACGCAACTTGAAGCGCGCTTGCGCCTGACCTTTTATTTGACTGACAGCGCGGGAGAGGCACCATGACCCCGCGCCATAGTCTCATGCTGGCCGGCGTGCTGGGCGCGGGCGCCTTGCTGTTGTTCGGCGAGCGCCAGCCTGTGGCCGAGGTGGCTGAAGCGGTCGAGCGGGCCGTCGCGCCGGCGCGCCATGCGGGGGCCAGGCCGCAGGCCGGGCAGCCGGCCATCCTGGCCCTGCTGCCGCGCAGCGAGGTGGCGGGCGAGGAGGGCGAGACCTTTGGCGGCGCCGATGGCGTCTTCCAGAGCCAGAACTGGAATCCGCCGCCGCCGAAAATGGCGCTGACCGCCGCGCCGCCACCAGCGCCGCCGATGGCGCCGCCGCTGCCCTTCGTCTACCTGGGCAAGGCGGCCGCAGACGGCGCCTGGGAAGTGTTTTTGTCGCGCGCCGACAAGACGTACATCGTGCGCGTCAATACCGTCATCGATGGCGCCTACAAGGTCGTGACCATCGCGCCGCCTGTCATGACGCTCACTTATCTGCCGTTGAACCAGGTTCAGCAGCTCAACATTGGAGTACTCGAGTGATGTCTCGTTCCTTTTCATCGGCGCCGTTGCTGGCGCTGCTGGTGCTGCTGTCCGGCTGCGCCGGGCAGCAAGCTTACCGCGACGGGCGCGAGCTGCTTGCGCAAGATCAAATCCCGGCCGGCCTGCAAAAGCTGCAGGAAGCGCTGCAGCAGGACCCCGGCAATGCGCAATACCGCAGCGCCTATCTGCAGGCGCGCGACCGGGCCACTAGCAGCCGCTTGCAGCAGGCCGAGCGTCAGGCGCTGGCGGGGCAGGGCGAGCTGGCGCGCGCCTCTTTCATGGGCGTGCTGGAAATCGATGCACAGAACGAGCGCGCCAACAGCGGCTTGCGCGCGCTTGAACGCGAGCAGCGCCAGGGCAAGCTGCTGGCCGAAGCGCAGAAGGATATCGAGGCCAAGCGCTACGACCCGGCGCGCCAGCGCCTGAATGCCATCCTCACCGAGCAGCCCAAGCATGCGGGCGCGCGCGCGCTGCTGCGCGAGGTCGATGAAAAGACGGCGCCGCCCGTGGTCGAATCGGGCCTGGCAAAATCGTACAAGCAGCCGATCACGATCGAGTTTCGCGATGCGCCGTTAAAGCAGGTGTTCGAGCTGATCGCGCGCCGTTCCGGCCTCAATTTCGTCTTCGACAAGGACGTCAAGGCGGATGCGAAAACCTCGATCTTCCTGAAAAACAGCACGGTCGAATCAGCCGTCTACTTCCTGCTGGTGACGAACCAACTGGAGCAACAGGTGATGGATGCGAACACGATTCTGATTTATCCGAACGTGGCGGCCAAGCTGAAGGAATACCAGGAAGTGCTGGTAAAGACGTTCTTCCTGGCGAACGCGGACGCCAAGCAGGTGGCCAATACGCTCAAGACCATCTTGAAGACGCGCGACGTGGTGGCCGATGAAAAGCTCAACCTCGTCATCGTGCGCGACACGCCCGAGGCGATCCGCCTGGCCGAGCGCCTGATCGCGCTGCAGGACGTGCCCGAGGCCGAAGTGGTGCTGGAGCTGGAAATCCTCGAAGTCAAGCGTAGCCGCCTGCTGGAACTGGGCGTGGCCTGGCCGAAGGGCCTTACCCTGACGCCGCTCAGCACTTCGGGCGGCACGGGCCTGACCATCAATGATCTGAATAATCTGAACCAGCGCAGCATCGGCGTGAGCGACCTGTCCGTGACGGCCAACATCAACAAGACGGATGGCGACGCGAACATCCTGGCCAATCCGCGCATCCGCGTGCGCAACCGGGAAAAGGCGAAGTTCGTCATCGGCGACAGGGTGCCGGTGGTGACCACCACGATTTCACCGGGCACGGGCGGCTTCGCTTCCGAATCCATCAGCTACCTGGACGTGGGCCTGACGGTGAACGCCGAGCCGACCATTTATTTGAACAATGAGGTGGGTATCCGCATTTCGCTCGAAGTGAGCAACCTGGGGACGGCCACCACCACCAGGAGCGGCTCGACCCTGTACCAGATTGGCACGCGCCAGGCCTCGACCATGCTGCAATTGAAGGATGGCGAAAACCAGGTGCTGGCGGGTCTGATCAACAATGAAGAGCGCAGCTCGGGCAACAAGGTGCCGGGCCTGGGTGACATCCCCGTGCTGGGACGTCTGTTCGGCAGCAGCAAGGACGATAGCCAGAAGACGGAAATCGTGTTGTCGATCACGCCGCACCTGGTGCGGACGGTGCAGCGTCCGGAGGCGAAGGAATCGGAATTTTCCGCCGGCACGGAAGGCAGCTTCCGCCGCCGTCCCGACATGGCGGCCAAGGCAGCCACGCAGATGCCCGGCACCGTGATGGTGCGCTCCGGCCCGGCGGCCGTCGGCATGCAGCCGGCGCCCCCGCAGCCGCTGATGACGCCGGGCCAAGTGCCATCGACCCTGCCGCAGACATTGCCGCAAACGGTGCCGGCGCCCGAAGTGTCTCCGTCGCCCGAGCCGGCCGCGTCGCCTTTGCCGATATCATCGGGTCAGCCCGTGCCGATGCAGGCGGCGCCCTTGCCGCTGTCATCGAGCCAGCCGGTGCCGGTCGCCAAATGAGACTGGTGCATGCGCAGGGTGGACAGGGTGGCTTCACACTGATCGAACTGCTGGTGACCCTGGCCATCCTGGGCGTGCTGGCCACCCTGGTGATCCCCGTTACGCAGGTCACGGTGCAGCGGCGCCAGGAGCAGGAATTGCGGCGCGCGCTGCGCGAGATACGCCAGGGCCTCGACGCCTATAAACGGGCCGGTGACGAGGGCCGCATCGTGCGGGCGCCCGATGCCAGCGGCTACCCGAAAAGCCTGGAGCTGCTGGCCGAGGGCGTGCCGGACCAGCGCAACCCGAAGCGCAGCAAGCTGTTTTTTCTGCGCCGCGTGCCGCGTGACCCGTTCAACGCGGACGCGGGCCTGAGCGATGCGCAAACGTGGGGCAAGCGCAGCTATGCCAGCGAAGCGGCCGAGCCGCGCGAAGGCGACGATGTCTACGATGTGTATTCCACGTCGGGCAAGACCGGCTTGAACAACGTGCCTTACCGTCTATGGTGAACCATGCCCGCTGAAAACGCCCCTCACCGCACGCGCGGCTTTACCCTGATCGAATTGCTGGTAGTGCTAGGTATCGTGGCGCTGCTGCTGACCCTGGCCGTGCCCCGCTACTTTCCCAGCCTCGACAAGGCGAAGGAAACCGTGCTGGCAGACAACCTGCGCAATTTGCGTGCCACCGTCGACCAGTACTACGGCGATACGGGGCGCTATCCTGATAGCCTTGAGCAACTGGTGGACAAGAAATACCTGCGCGCCATGCCCATCGATCCCATCACGGACAGCGACAGCAGCTGGCTCATCGTGCCGCCGCCCGACGACACGCCGGGCCAGGTGTATGACGTGAAAAGCGGCGCGCCCGGCAAGGACCGCAGCGGCACGCCGTTTGCGGACTGGTAGCAATGATGCCCCGTTCTGCGCACCGTCAGCGCGGTTTTACTTACCTGGGCCTGATCATCCTGGTGGCCATCCTGGGCCTGGTGGGGGCGGCCGGGCTGAAGATGGGTTCCTTGCTGCAGCGCCAGGCGGCCGAGCAGGAATTGCTCGACATCGGCGCCCAGTTTTCCGATGCCCTGTACAGCTATGCGGCCGCCACGCCGCCGGGCCAGCCGCAACAGCCTTTGACCTTGGCCGCCTTGCTGCGCGATCCCCGCTTTCCGCAAGTGCGCCGACATTTGCGCAAGCTGTTTGTCGATCCCATCACGGGCCGCGCCGAATGGGGCTTGCTGTTACAGCCCGGTAGCCAGGGCATCATCGGTGTGCACAGCCTGTCGCAGGCGGCGCCATTAAAGGTTGGCAATTTCGAAGCCCGTTACGCCGGTTTGGAAGGCAGGGCGCATTTCTCGGAGTGGCACTTCATGGTCGATGCCAGGGCATCATCCATGCAGTCAGCGGGACCTGCCACCGTGCCGGAAGGCGATCAAGCGGCCAGCACACCTGGCGTGCGGGCGCAACCGTTGTTTTCCGAGCCTATTGCTCCTGCGCAAGAACGGATAGCGCCTGAGCCAGTTGAACCGTCTGAAGCGCAAAATCTCCCTGAAGACAGTGCCAATCCGGTGGTTTTGCCGTAAAGCGTGGGAAAAATAGATGAATTCACTGGCAACTATTTTTTAGCGGAAATTCATCGATACTGGCAAATATTTCATTTCGAAAATAGTTACAACTAATGAAACTTAGATAAAATATTTATAAGTAATTCAATGCATTTATGCTACCATTCTCTTTAGTACTTCCGGTACTAAAACTATTGGTGGCCTGCGTATTGCAGCCATAAATTACTTTTTAAGGGATAAACTATGAAATTGAAATTTATCGCTGCAGGCATCTTGGCAGCAGCATCGTTCAGCGCGTCGGCAGCAACCTACGACCTGGGTATCCTGGACCCAACCGGTTCGGACACCCTGTCGGCCATCACCACCAAGTTTGCCGCTAACAGCGCGGTTGACGATTTCTGGACCTTCAAACTGATTACGCCATCGTCGACTTCGTTTGGCGCACTGCAAACGTTTTCCGTAGTCGAAGGCGCTATCAAGGATTTTTCGGCCACTTTGCTGGGTTACGGCAATCTGACCAACACCAGCTCCGCTGGTATCCAAAGCCTGAGCTGGGATGGCCAGCTGGGCGCCGGTTCGTACACCGTGCACGTGACGGGCTTGACGGGCCTGAAAAATGCAGCTTACCTGGGTTCCGTCTCGGCCCTGCCAGTACCAGAACCAGAAACCTACGGCATGCTGCTGGGTGGCCTGGCGCTGGTTGGCGCCGTGGCACGCCGTCGCGCCAAGAAAGCTGCCTAAGCTTTCGCCGCAACGAAAAAAAACCCGCTTCGGCGTAATGCCGTTCAGTTAAGACTGAACGGCATTTTTATTTTATGGTTGTAAACGTAACAGATTGCTGTTAACCTTCGTCGCGATGTTCGACGATACTCTCCATTTCCTGGCAAACCACCTTGAGTCGCCCGACTGGCGCCGATTAGGAGAACACTTGCCCGTTGAATGGATCGAAGAAGCTGTTCAACGCACGGAGGCGACCAGCATCCGGCATCGGCAGCTGCCAGCGGAGCAGGTTGTCTGGCTGATGGTAGCGTTGGCGCTGTATCGACACAAGTCTATCAGCGAGGTGCTCGATGATCTCGGTCTGGCTCTGCCTGACTCCCAAGTACCGTTTGTCAGCAAGAGCGCTGCAGCTCAGGCACGCCAGCGGCTAGGTCCCGATCGCCTGAAGTGGCTGTTTGATCATTCTGCGCGGCATTGGAACAGTCAGGATCGGCGCGCCTATCTCTTCAAAGGGCTGCAACTGTTTGCGATGGACGGAACGACGTTACGCGCCCACGATACTGCCGAGAATCGTGAGCATTTTGGTGCACAACTTTACCCCAGCGGCGCTGTCGCCAGCTATCCGCAGGTGCGCGGCGTGACATTGACCGCGCTACCGACGCACATTGTTCACAGTGCCGCATTTGGCCCCTATGGGACCAATGAAATGCTGTACGCGAAGCAGCTGATCGCCGATGTACCAAATGCATCGCTCACCGTCTTCGACCGTGGCTTCTTGTCGGCAGAAATCCTGTGCGGATTGACGCAAAACGGTACGGACCGCCACTTCATCATACCTGCAAAATCAAATACCCGATGGGAAGTGGTTGAAGGCGACGAGAACGATTGCACCGTGCGGATGCGGGTGTCGCCGCAAGCACGGGCCAAGTGTGCTGCGTTACCTGAATTCTGGGAGGCGCGTGCCATTACCATCGTTGATCCACAGGGGCGCGAACGCGTACTACTGACCTCGCTGCAAGAGCGCCGCCGCTACACGCCGGCCGATATTGCCAGTTGCTATAAGCGCCGCTGGGGTATCGAGACGAGTTACCGAGAACTCAAACAGACCATGCTGGGGACAGCACTAACCTTGCGTTCAAAAACGGCAGAAGGCGTCTATCAGGAAATATGGGGGACGCTGATTGCCTACAACCTCATCCGGCTCGAGATTGCCAAGGCAGCTTTAACCGTCAAATGCGAACCTACCGAAGTTAGCTTCATTCGTGCATTCCACTTGATACAGTTTGAGCTTCACTGGGCTGCGGTCACCAGATCTTACGGCAAACTGCCAGCTTCAATGAAGCACCTGCGCGAAAGGCTGGTTAGCCTTCTGAATGACGAACGGCCCGATCGAAAATACGATCGGGCCGTCAAAGCTACACCAAAGCGTTACGCCATCCGGGTCTTGCGAAAACCCCTTAACTGAACGGCATTACCGCTTCGGCGGGTTTTTTTTCGTCTGTCTTCAGTGCGGCGGGACGCCGGCAACAACGTCCTGCAGCAATTGTCACGCGTGGCGCTTGAAGTCGCGGAAGCGGAAGCCAACGAGGAACAGGGTGGCAAAGTACGCCACGCCGCACACGGCCACGACCAGGCCCAGCGCGCCAGCGCGCAACAGCGGCTGGGCTTGCATGGCGATCCAGTCGATGCGCATGGCGCCAAAATAGGCTACGCCCCCCATCACGATGAGTGCCGGCAGCAGGCGCAGGAAGAATTTGGCCCAGCCCGGTTTCGGCTGGTAGATGCCGCGCTTGCGCAAGCCCCAGTACAGGAAACTGGCGTTCAGGCAGGCGCCCAGGCCGATCGACAGGGCCAGGCCTGCCACGGCGATGTAGGGCACGAACAGCAGATTCATCAGCTGCGTGGCGATCAGCACGCCGATGGCGATTTTCACGGGCGTGCGGATGTCCTGGCGCGCATAAAACGCGGGCGCCAGGGTTTTTACCAAGATAATGCCGATCAGGCCCAGGCTGTAGGCCACAAGGGGCTGCGTCGACATACTGACGGATTCGGCCGTGAACTTGCCATAGTGAAAGAGGGTGGCAATCAGCGGCGTGGCCAGGGTTGCCATGCCGACGGCGGCGGGCAGGGCCAGCAGGAAAGTCAGGCGCAAGCCCCAGTCCAGCAGGGCCGAGTATTCCGTCTTGTCGCCGTCCACATTCGCCTTCGACAGGCTGGGCAGCAAGATGGTGCCCAGGGCCACGCCCAGCATGGCGGTAGGGAATTCCATCAGCCGGTCCGCATACGATAGCCAGGAAATGCTGCCCTCCATCAGGCGCGACGCGATGCTGGTATTGATCATCAGGCTGATCTGCGCTGCCGAGACGGCGAACACGGCAGGGCCCATCTTTTTCAGCACGCGGCGCACGCCACCGTCGGACAATCCGATGGCGGGATTGATCGACAGGCGCGGCAGCATGCCAATCTTGATCAGCGCAGGAATCTGGATGGCCACCTGTAGCAGGCCGCCGGCGAACACGGCAATGGCCATGGCGTAGATCGGCTGTTTCAAGTGGGGCGCAAGAAATAGCGAGGCGGCGATGAACGACAGGTTCAGCAGGACAGGCGTAAACGCGGGAATCTTGAATTCGCGCCAGGTATTCAAAATGCCGCCGGCCAGGGCGACGAAGGACATGCAGCTAATATAAGGGAACATCAGCCGGGTCATCCATACGGCCGCGTCAAAGGCGCCCGGGTCCTTGGACAGGCCGGTGGCGATCACGTAGACGAACCAGGGCGCGCCGACGATGCCGATGGCTGAGACGAGCAAGGTGGCCCAGACGAGCGTCGTGGCCACATGGTCGGCCAATTGCTTGCTCGCTTCCTGGCCATGCTGGTTCTTGTATTCAGACAAGATCGGCACGAAGGCTTGCGAGAACGCGCCCTCGGCAAACAAGCGCCGCAACAGGTTGGGAATGCGGAAGGCAACAATGAAGGCGTCCGTGTAGGCGCCGGCGCCAAAGGCGCGCGCGAACAGGCTTTCGCGCAATAATCCGGTTACACGGGACAGCATGGTCATGCTGGAAATGGCGGCGAGGGTTTTAAGCAAGTTCATGGGGGCAGATTATAGCCGGGCGCGGTCCCGTTAGACGCTTAAAATATGCAAGCAAACGCGGTGGATTCGCCCTTGTCAGGCCCATTTTCAGGTGTTTTTGCTGCCACACACGGTTTTTTGATTTGCCCCCGCTTGAAAATATCGCTATAATCGAAGGCTGTACAGAATTCTGTTACGCAGACACTAATGTTTGACAGGCACTGGTTTGGCACACATGGTTCGGCAGACGCACAGAACGCACCGGTTGGCAAACACTAATGTTTGCAAACGCACTTTGACCCTGTTTTAGGAAATTCCATGGCAAATACCGCACAAGCGCGCAAACGCGCTCGTCAAGCAGTTAAGCAAAACGCACACAATTCGTCCCAACGTTCGACCTTGCGCACGGCTATCAAAGCTGCTCGCAAAGCGATCCAGGGCGGCGACAAGGCAGCTGCTGCTGCAATCTTCCAAGCATCCGTGTCGACCATCGACCGTATCGCTGACAAGAAGATCATCCACAAAAACAAGGCAGCTCGCCATAAGAGCCGTCTGGCAGCTGCTTTGAAAGCACTGTCCGCTTAATATTCTCCAGCAGGCAAGCCACCACGGTGGCCTTGCCTGTGCCGGTACGCTGGCACTGGTTGAAAAGCAAAAACCCGCAGATTCATTCTGGCGGGTTTTTTCGCGTGCGCGCGTCGTTTTCGGTCAGCTCAGGCAGCGGTCTGTTGCCGGCCGCCTGCTCAAGCTGGCTGGCCGCGCCGAAAGCATGGGGCTACAGCAACATGCTTGCTGCCGTAACCCCTGCAAGCGCACTTATTTTACGGGCTTGCCCGCTTCAGCGGCCGGCTGCTTCGTCTTGCGCGCCTGGGGAATCAGGCGCGGCGCATCGGTCGCGGCCGAAGCGTTGACGGAAGCGGACGCTGGCGGCACCGGCTTGCCGGCGTCGGTGGCGGCCGAGGCATGGCTGGCAGCCGAGGCGGGTGGTGGCTTGACGGCATCGGTAGCGGCGGAAGCGTGCACGTTGGCGCCCGATTGCGCCAGTGCTGCGCCAGCAAGCAGGGAGGCAGCCAGGGCCAGGATTGCTTTTGTCATCATCTTTCCTTTTTAGTCATGTTAAGGTGGGATGATTTTAATGCATTATCTAAAAATAAATAATGCTTATTGGCAAAATTCGGCGCCGAGACCACTTTTCCTGACCAACTTACGTTTTTCCAATCTGCTCGGCCGGCACTTCGCACCATTCTCCAGGCATCAGCGGGTGAGTGGCCAGCGAAAACGGGCCGATGGCGCTGCGCACCAGGCGCAGGGTGGGCAGGCCGACGGCGGCCGTCATGCGCCGCACTTGCCGGTTTTTTCCCTCTTTCAAGGTGATCGCCAGCCACGCGGTGGGTTTGTCGGCACGTGCGCGGATGGGCGGATTGCGGGGCCATAGCCAGTCCGGCTCGGCTATGCGCACGGCCTTGCAGGGCTTGGTGATGAAGTCGCCAAGGTCCAGCGGCGCCTGCAGGCGCGCCAGGCTGGCAGCATCGGGCACGCCGTCGACCTGCACCAGGTAGGTTTTCGCTTCCTTGCGGTCCGGGTGGCTGATCTCGTGCTGCAGGCGGCCGTCGTCCGTCAGCAGCAGCAAGCCTTCGCTGTCGGCGTCGAGCCGGCCGGCCGGGTAAATGCCGGGGATGGTGAGATGGTCGGCCAGGGTGGCGCGGCCATCCTGCGGCGAAAACTGGCACAGGACCTGGAATGGTTTATTGAAGAGGATGAGTGGCATGCTGGTAGTGGATTTGATGCAAACGATGGTGGCTGCTGGTCGGCGCCGCAAAAGCGTGGCGCCCTGTAAGATACTGGTGCATAATGTGAAACGTTAGTCTTATGTCTTATAGAAGACTTGAGGCGGTATGGCGAAGCTTCTTTGATGCCGCAGATGGTTCGGGTGTTCTTTCCCTGCTACAGTGCGTTGTTGCCGCCATGTTCGGACTTGTTTTTGTAAACTCTGCAACCGCAGAGCGCGTCGCCGGCCTGCGTTGCCCGCCAGCGGTGTGTCCCACTTCGGAGATCACGATGTATCAACATATCACTGTACCTGCTGACGGCCAAAAAATCACCGTCAACGCCGATTTTTCGCTGAATGTACCAGATAATCCCATCGTTCCCTTCATTGAAGGCGATGGCACGGGCATCGATATCAGCCCGGTCATGATCAAGGTGATCGACGCCGCCGTGGCCAAGGCCTACGGCGGCGCGCGCAAGATCAGCTGGATGGAAATCTATGCGGGCGAAAAATCGACGAATGTGTACGGCCCCGATGTGTGGCTGCCGGAAGAAACCTTGGCCGTGCTGAAAGATTATGTGGTGTCCATCAAGGGCCCGCTGACCACGCCCGTCGGCGGCGGCATCCGCTCGCTGAACGTGGCCCTGCGCCAGCAGCTCGATTTGTATGTCTGCCTGCGTCCCGTGCGCTATTTTACGGGCGTGCCATCGCCCGTGAAAGAGCCGGAAAAGACCGACATGGTGATTTTCCGCGAAAACTCGGAAGATATCTACGCGGGCATCGAATATCAGCAAGGCTCGCCCGAAGCGAAGAAGTTGATGGATTTCCTGATCAATGAAATGGGCGTGACCAAGATCCGCTTCCCTGCCACGTCGGGCCTGGGCATCAAGCCCGTATCGATCGAAGGCACGGAGCGCCTGGTGCGCAAGGCCATCCAGTACGCGATCGACAATGACAAGCCATCCGTGACGATCGTGCACAAAGGCAACATCATGAAGTACACGGAAGGCGGTTTCCGCGACTGGGCGTATGCGCTGGCGCAAAAGGAATTCGGCGCCGAACTGATCGATGGCGGCCCGTGGTGCAAGTTCAAGAATCCGAAAACGGGCCGCGACATCATCGTCAAGGATTCCATCGCTGACGCGTTCCTGCAACAAATCCTGCTGCGTCCGGCCGAATACAGCGTCATTGCCACCTTGAATTTGAACGGCGACTATATTTCCGATGCGCTGGCGGCGCAAGTGGGCGGCATCGGCATCGCGCCGGGCGCCAACCTGTCCGACTCCGTCGCCATGTTTGAAGCGACGCACGGCACGGCGCCAAAGTATGCGGGCAAGGATTATGTGAACCCCGGTTCCCTGATCCTGTCGGCGGAAATGATGCTGCGCCACATGGGCTGGCTGGAAGCGGCCGACCTGATCATTTCATCGATGCAGAAATCGATTGCGTCGAAGCGCGTCACCTACGATTTCGCCCGCCTGATGGAAGGAGCGACGCAAGTGTCGTGCTCCGGTTTCGGCGACGTGATGATTGAGCACATGTAATTGCCGGGGCAGGATGCCTTGCGCATCCTGGGGACGAAAAAAAACCCCGCTCAAAAACGGGGTTTTTCACATCTGAGGGCCGGCGATGCTTAGGCTGCTTGGATGTTGGAAGCTTGCTTGCCTTTAGGGCCTTGCGTGACTTCGAATTGAACTTTTTGACCTTCTTTGAGGGTCTTGAAACCGTTCATGTTGATTGCGGAGAAGTGAGCAAACAAATCTTCGCCGCCGTCATCTGGGGTGATGAAGCCAAAACCTTTGGAATCATTGAACCACTTAACTGTACCTGTTGCCATAAAAAGAACTTTCAAAATTAAAACAAATCACACGAGCCATAAAAGCAAGAAGCTTCTTGCCCCCTCCTCGACGTCTCACTTCTTATCAAGCTGTACATTACTGCAACAGTCGATACAGCATTGTTGGCGGAATAAATAATGAAGTCAAGCGCTTTTCCATCGATATTGCCAAATTCTTCACGGCAACCAAAAAAGCAACTCTTGATTTTGGCAGCAAGGTCGCCATCTGCGCACTATTAAGAAAACGCGTAAGATTGAGAACAATTGGAAAGGCGTAGATATTGCGCATGACAACCACTGTGAAAGCATTAGAATAAGCGTATGGCAACCAAGCACGACACAGAAACCCTGCTGGAGCGGCAAGTGCTGAAGCCGCCACCGCTCTACCAGGTGGCCTTGCTCAATGACGATTACACGCCAATGGAATTTGTGGTGGCCATCATTGAGGAGTATTTCAACAAGGACCGTGAAACGGCGACGCAAATCATGCTCAGTGTTCATCGCTACGGCAAAGGAGTGTGCGGCGTGTTCTCTAAAGATATAGCGTGTACCAAAGTGGAGTTCGTTTTAACGCATGCGCGCAAGGCGGGGCATCCCCTGCAGTGCGTGATGGAGGAAGTATGATTGCGCAGGAATTAGAAGTAAGTTTGCACATGGCGTTTGTCGAAGCTCGGCAGGCACGGCACGAATTCATCACGGTTGAGCATTTACTGCTGGCACTGCTGGACAACCCCTCCGCTGCCGAGGTGTTGCGTGCCTGCGCGGTCAATATAGAAGACCTGCGCAAGACCCTCACCAATTTCATCGGCGATAACACGCCGACCGTGCCTGGCACGGGCGAAGTCGACACCCAGCCGACGCTTGGTTTCCAGCGCGTGATTCAGCGCGCCATCATGCACGTCCAGTCCGCCTCAAATGGCAAGAAGGAAGTCACAGGCGCCAATGTGCTGGTGGCCATCTTCGGCGAAAAGGATTCGCATGCGGTCTACTACCTGCACCAGCAGGGCGTGACGCGCCTGGACGTGGTCAATTTCATTTCCCACGGGGTGCGCAAGGACCAGTCGACGGAAAGCGCGAAAGCCTCCGAAGGCGTGGAAGAAGCGCCGGTCGATGGCCAGCCGAAGGAAAGCCCGCTCGACCAGTTCACGCAAAACCTGAACAAGGCCGCTGCAGAAGGCAAGATCGACCCCTTGATCGGCCGCGAGGAAGAAGTCGACCGCGTGATCCAGATCCTGTGCCGTCGCCGCAAGAACAATCCGCTGCTGGTCGGCGAGGCGGGCGTGGGCAAGACGGCCATCGCCGAAGGCCTGGCTTACCGCATCACGCAAAGCGATGTGCCGGAAATCCTGCAAAATGCCGTCGTGTATTCGCTGGATATGGGCGCCTTGCTGGCCGGTACCAAATACCGCGGTGACTTCGAACAGCGTCTGAAAGCCGTGCTCAAGCAATTGAAGGACAATCCGAACGGCATCCTGTTCATCGACGAGATCCACACCATCATCGGTGCCGGCTCGGCGTCGGGCGGTACGCTGGATGCCTCGAATCTGCTGAAGCCGGCACTGGCCAACGGTCAATTGAAGTGCATCGGCGCGACCACGTACACGGAATTTCGCGGCGTGTTCGAAAAAGACCATGCCTTGTCGCGCCGCTTCCAGAAAGTGGACGTCAATGAGCCGACCGTCGAGCAAACCGTGCAGATCTTGCGCGGCTTGAAATCGCGCTTCGAAGAGCACCACGGCGTGAAATACTCGGCGTCGGCCCTGTCGACGGCGGCTGAACTGGCGGCGCGCTTCATCAACGACCGTCACCTGCCCGACAAGGCGATCGATGTCATCGATGAAGCGGGCGCGGCGCAGCGCATCTTGCCGAAGTCGAAGCAAAAGAAAACCATCGGCAAGGCCGAGATCGAGGACATCATCGCCAAGATCGCGCGTATTCCGCCGCAAACGGTCAACCAGGACGACCGCAGCAAGCTGCAAACGATAGACCGCGACTTGCGCAATGTCGTGTTCGGGCAAGACCCGGCTATCGATGCGCTGGCTTCGGCCATCAAGATGGCGCGTGCCGGCCTGGGCAAGACGGACAAGCCGATCGGCTCCTTCCTGTTCTCCGGTCCGACCGGTGTCGGCAAGACCGAAGTGGCGAAACAGCTGGCCTTCATCCTCGGTATCGAGCTGATCCGTTTCGACATGTCGGAATACATGGAACGCCACGCCGTCAGCCGCTTGATCGGCGCGCCACCGGGTTACGTCGGTTTCGACCAGGGCGGCTTGCTGACGGAAGCGATCACCAAGAAGCCGCATGCGGTCTTGCTGCTCGATGAAATTGAAAAAGCCCATCCGGACATTTTCAATATCCTGCTGCAAGTGATGGATCACGGTACCTTGACGGACAACAATGGCCGCAAAGCCGATTTCCGCAACGTGATCATCATCATGACGACCAATGCGGGGGCGGAAAGCTTGCAAAAGACGTCGATCGGCTTTACCAATTCGAAGCAGGCTGGCGACGAGATGGCCGACATCAAGCGCATGTTTACGCCGGAGTTCCGCAACCGTATCGATGCGACCATCAGCTTCCGCGCGCTGGACCAGGACATCATCCTGCGCGTGGTCGACAAGTTCCTCATGCAGCTGGAAGAACAGTTGCACGAGAAAAAGGTCGAAGCCGTGTTTACCGAGAAGCTGCGCGCTTTCCTTGGCAAGAAAGGATTCGATCCGCTGATGGGCGCGCGGCCGATGGCGCGTTTGATCCAGGACATGATCCGCAAGGCCCTGGCAGACGAACTGCTGTTCGGTCGCCTGGTCACCGGCGGACGGGTCACCGTCGACCTCGACGACAAGGACCAGGTCTTGCTGGAATTCCCCGAGCCGCCTGACGCGGCGCCGACGGCAGCACCGGAAACGGTGGAAGTGGAATAAGAACACCGAAGCAAACCTACTGCGCGTCGCGATTTGCGGCCTCCGATGCTCACTGTGCTCTTGCACAGTTCCGCTTCTCGGCCGCAACTCGCTGCCGCTCGCTACGGTTTTGTTCGGCGTTCAGAGCGTTTCTGCTCTTGTCAAGAAACCCGCCCCACGCAAGTGGCGCGGGTTTTTTTACGTTTTTGTGGGCAATAAAGAAGGTTTTCTTTGGCCGCGCTTATGCCAGAATTGCTGTCCGGTATCGACATGATGTCCATGCCATCTCATCGCCCTGACCGTTATCTGGATGCCCACATGAAAATTTCCCGTAGTCTTGCCTTCCTTCTGTTGTCCGCTGGCCTGCTGGACAGCGCCGCTGCCTCCGCAACTGCCGGCAGCTATTTCCGCTTTCCTGCCGTGCGCGGCGATACCGTCGTCTTCACTGCCGAAGGTGATTTGTGGAAAAGCAGCGTGCGCGGTGGCGCGGCGCAGCGTTTGACCACGCATCCCGGCTATGAAACGAACGCGGCGATTTCGCGCGATGGCCAGTGGCTGGCGTTTTCCGCCGCTTACGAAGGGGCGCAGGAAGCGTATGTGATGCCGCTGGCCGGCGGCTTGCCGCGCCGTATTTCGTATGACAATGGCGGCGTGCTGGTGCTGGGCTGGACGGCGCAGGGTGAAGTGCTGGTCAGCACGCAAAACACGGACGGTCCCGCCTCGCGCCGCATCGTCGCCGCCATCGATCCCGTGAAACAGACGCGTCGCGTATTTCCCGTGGCCGACGCCAACGACGCCGTGCTGGACGACGCGGGCAAGACGCTGTTCTTCACGCGTTTCGGCCTGGCCATGACCAACGACAATGTGCGCAACTACCGGGGCGGCGCGCATGCCACCCTGTGGCGCTATGACCTGGCCGGCAAGGGCGAGGCCGTACGCATGCACACGCAGCCTGCCGTGTTGGCTGGCAACAATAAGCGCCCCATGTGGTGGCAGGGCCGCGTGGTCTACATCAGCGACGAGGGCGGCAGCGACAATCTGTGGAGCATGCTGCCCGACGGCTCCGACCGCCGCGCGCTGACGTTCCACACGCAGTGGGACGTGCGCAATGCCTCCCTCGGCGATGGCAAGGTCGTCTATCAATTGGGCGCCGATTTGCATGTGCTCGACTTGAACGCTCCGGCAAAGGGCGCCTCGCAGCCGCTGGCCATCAGCCTCGTTTCCGACTTCGACCAGCAGCGCGCGCGCCAGATCCGCTCGCCGCTCGATACCTTGAGCAACGTCCAGGTGTCGGGCAAGGATGAACGCATTATCCTCACGGCAAGGGGGCGCGTCAGCATCGCCGGCACAGGCAGCCAGCGCCGCGTCGATATCGCCATTCCCGAAGGGGCGCGGGCGCGCGATGCCGTCTTTTCCAGCGACGAAAAGTCCGTCTTTGCCATCGTTGACACGAGCGGCGAAAACGAGATCTGGAAGTACGCCGCCGATGGCTCGGGCAAGGGCGAGCAGCTGACGACGCAGGGCGACAATCATCGCTGGAAGCTGTATCCGTCACCGGACGGACGCTGGCTGGCGCACACGGATAAAAAAGGCCGCTTCTGGCTGCTGGACCTGGCAACGAAGGGCAACCAGTTGATCGATGACGCGGGCAAGGCGGGCGTGGACAAGCACGAGGAAGTGCAATGGTCGCCCGACAGCCGCAACCTGGCCATCGTGCGCGTGGCCAGCAACGAGCAGCGCGAGCAGATCGGCCTGTACAACCTGGCATCGAAGCAGTTGCAGTTCGTCACCAGCGACCGTTATACGTCAGCTTCGCCCGTGTTTTCGCCCGACGGGCGCTGGCTGTATTTCATGTCGGCGCGCAATTTCCAGCTGGCCAACGGTTCGCCCTGGGGCGACCGCAACATGGGCCCCGTGTTCGACAAGCGCACCGGCGTGTATGCGCTGGCGTTGCAGCCGGGCAATCGTTTCCCGTTCCAGCCCGACGATGAATTGAGCCGCCCTGGCGTCAAGCCGGCCGAAACGGACGATGAAAAGGCGGCCGAACAGGCGGCGGAAAAGGCCCTGGAGAAGGCCGGTGGCAAGTCGGCCGTCAAGAAAGCGCCTGCCACCCTGCCGGACGTCGTCTTCAAGGGACTGGCCGAGCGCCTGTATGAGGTGCCGCTGGCGGCGGGCAACTACAGCGCGCTGGCCATGGATGACAAGCGCTTGTATTTCCTTGAGCGCGACAGCGGCGAAAACAAGTTCAGCCTGAAGACCCTCGCCATCGGCAATGCCGGCTCCAAGCCCGAACTGCTGGTGGCCAATGTGCGCGAATTCGACCTGGCGCTTGACAAGAAACATCTGTACTACAGGACGGCAAGCAGCGCAGCGGCCACCGGGCCGGGCGAGATGCTGGTGATCGAGGCGGGCGCCAAGCTGCCGGCTGACCTGACGAAGGCCAAGGTCAAAGTCGATGACTGGACGTTTGTGTCGAATCCGCGCCTGGAATGGAAGCAGATGTTCAACGACGCCTGGCGCTTGCACCGCGACTTCCTGTACGACGCGAAGATGCGCGGCGTGAACTGGAAGGCGGCGCGCGACAAATATGCGCCGCTGGTCGAGCGGGTCACGGACCGGGCCGAACTCAATGACGTGCTGGGCATGATGGTGGCCGAAGTGGGGGCCCTGCATTCGCAGATACGTCCCGGTGAATTGCGCCGCACGGAACAGGAAGGCACGCCGGCGGGCCTGGGCGCCGTGCTGGCGCGTACGAGCGCGGGCTACCTGGTCGAGCATGTCTACCGCAGCGAAGCGGAACTGCCCTCGGCGCGCGCGCCCCTGTCGCGCCCCGAGGTGGACGTCAAGGCGGGCGACGTGATCACGGCCGTCAACGGCAAGGACGTGCTGGCCGCGCGCGATATCAGCGACCTGCTGCTGAACCAGGCCGACAAGCAGGTGCTGCTGCAGGTCAAGCGGAATCAGGGCAAGGACGCACCGCGCGCCGTCATCGTCACGCCCGTCAGCATGGCGAAACAGACGGCGCTGCGCTATGGCGACTGGGAACTGAGCCGCGCCGAGCAGGTGGCCGCCGCCTCGCAGGGACGCATCGGCTACCTGCACCTGCGCGCCATGGGCGCCAACGACATCGCCTCGTTCGCGCGCGACTTTTACGCCAACATCAACCGCGAAGGCTTGATCATCGACGTGCGGCGCAATAACGGCGGCAATATCGACAGCTGGATCATCGAAAAACTGTTGCGCAAGGCTTGGGCCTACTGGGCGCCGCCAGGCGTGCAGCCGTCGTCGAACATGCAGAACACCTTCCGCGGCCACCTGGTGGTGCTGGTCGATGAACTCACGTATTCGGATGGCGAAACCTTTGCCGCCGGCATCAAGGCCCTGGGCCTGGCGCCGCTGGTGGGCAAGCGCACGGCCGGCGCCGGCGTATGGCTCAGCGACAATACGCGCCTGCTGGATAACGGCATGGCGCGCGTGGCGGAAAACGGCCAGTTCGGCATCGATGGTCAGTGGCTGATTGAAGGCGTGGGCGTGGTGCCGGACGTGGAGGTGGAGAACCCGCCGCACGCCACCTTCGTCGGCGCCGACCGCCAGCTGGAAGTGGCGCTCGACATGCTGGCGAAAAAGCTCAAGGAGCAGCCGCGGCCCGCCTTCCAGCCGCAGCCGATCCCCGCGCTGAAATAGTCCGTTTACAGGCCGCAGGCGGCCTTGAACTGCTGCGCGCGGCGGCGCGATACCTCGACCACGCTGCCGTCCAGCAAGTGCAGGTCGAGGCCATCGGAGGCGTTCGTCGCGAGCTGCGCCACCTGCGCCAGGTTGACGATCTGGCGCCGGTTGGCGCGCAAGAACTGGGCGGGATCGAGCTTTTCTTCCAGCTGGTTCAGGGTGCGCAGCATCAGCGGACGCTGCGCGCCAAAATGCACGCGCGTGTAGTTGCCTTCCGATTCCAGCAGGCGGATATCGTCAAACGCGACAAACCAGCAGCGTTCCCCCTCCTTGATGAAGACCTTGCGCGGTACGGGTGGCGGCACGGCTTGCGCCCGCGCGCCGGCACGCGCCAGCGCCGTGGCCAGGCGTGCCGCCTGCACGGGTTTTTGCAGGTAGTCGAGCGCGCTGACCTCGAACGCCTGCAGCGCGTACTGGTCGAAGGCCGTGCAGAAAATGACGTCGGGTGCATCGTCCAGGGCGGCCAACAGGTCGAAACCGGAGCCGCCCGGCATTTGCACGTCGAGCAGCAGCAGGTCGGGCCGCAGCTTGCCGATCTGCGCGATGGCGTCGGCCGCGCTGGCCGCCTCGCCCACGATGTCGACCGTACCGCGCTGCACATGCGGCGCCAGCAACCGCCGCAGCTCGGCACGCGCCAGGCGCTCGTCATCGACCAGCAGTACTGTGAGCGGCTGACGGTTCATGCCTGCTCCGGCAGGGATATGGTGGCGTACACCCAGCCCGCCTGCTGGCGCAGTTCCAGGCTGGCGTGCTCGCCGCAGGCCAGCTGCAAGCGCTGGCGCGCATTGCGCAGGCCGACACTGGTGGAGGTGCCAGGTTCGCGCAAGGCGCCCGTGTTGGCCACCTCGATCTGCAGCATGGCCACGCCTTCGCCCCGGCTGGCGTGCCGCGCCGTGATGCGGATGTCGCTGCCGTTGGCGCTCGCTTCGACGCCATACTTGATGGCGTTTTCCACCAGCGTCTGCAAGGCCATGGGTGGCACGCGCACGTGATCGGTACCGGGTGCCATGTCGAAGCTGACGCGCAGGCGTTCCTCGAAGCGTATCTGCTCTATCGCCAGGTAGGCGCGCACGGCGTCCAGTTCGACCGCCAGCGGCACTGTCGCGTGCTGGCCAGACTGCAGCGCATGGCGCATCAGGCCTGCCAGTTGGTCGATCATGTGCGCTGCCGCTTCGCGGTCTTCGAAAATCAGCGCGCGCACGCTATTGAGGCTGTTGAAGAAAAAATGCGGATTGACTTGCGCCTGCAGCGCGCGCAGTTCCGCTTCCCGCCCGTGCAGTTGCAGGCGCAGCGTTTCCGCTTCCAGGTGGGCGGCGCGCCGCAGCGACAGCGCGGTAAAGTAAAACACCGTCCAGGTCAGGAATACCCCGAACCAGAACAACAACGCGCCGGGCAGCCATGCCAGGCCGCGCAGGACGTCAGGCGGATACATGACGTGGAAGGCGGTCGTCACGCTGGCCGTCTGGATGGCGGCCAGCACGGCCAGCGAGGGCAAGATGCGTTTCCATCGCAAGCCGCTCGCCGCCCAGCCGCGCCGGCGCAGGATGCCATGCCACAAATGCGACAGCAACAGCCCGCCCAGCGAACCCCAGCTGGCAATCGTCACGACGATGCGCAACTCCGAGGAACCGCCATACACGCTGTTGAACAAGGCGAGTGCGCCCCAGCCGGCCAGCTGGAAGGTCCAGTACCAGTTGATCCTGGCCAGCAGCGGCGGCCGGTGCAAGGGCGTGTTCACTGCCTAGTCCAGGAACTGTTCGATGCGCGCAACCATCCAGTCCGGCTGGTCGTACATGATGAAGTGGCGCGCCGTGTCAGCCAGCGCGACTTGTACGCCCGGCAGCTGTGCATACTGCTGCCGGAAGGTCGCTTCGATGGCGGTGCGCGGCGCGTAATCCTTGTAGGCGATCCAGGTGCCCAGCACCAGGGTGGGCGACTGCACTTTCGCCACGTCCTGGCGCAGGTCGCTGGCCATCAGGGTGCCCATGGCCTTGATCACCGTTTCGCGGTCCGAGCGCTGGCCCCAGCCGATGATGCGCTCCACGTCGGCCGGCGCGTTGGCCATGCTGCTCACCGCGCGGCGCTGGTTGGCGGCGTAAGTGGCGTCATCTTGCGCGCGCATGGCCGCTTGCATCTGCGTAGCCATGGCTTGCAATTGCGGCCGCGTGATGGAAGGCAGTTGCGTCGCACCCAGTGCCGGCAGCGAGTCGACGATCAGCAGCTTGCCCGTTTGGGCCGGATGGTCGATGGCCATTTTCAGGGCCAGGAAACCGCCCAGGCTATGCCCGATGATGGCCGGCTGGCCCAGTTTCCGGGTGTCGATGTAGTCGGCCAGCTGTTGCTCGGCCTGTGCCAGCAAGTCGCCATCGATGGGCGCCACGCCGGCAAAGCCGGCCAGTGTCAGTACGTGGCATTGGCGTGCGGCTTGCGGGCCGCACAGGCGCGCCACCGTGCCTTGCCAGACTTCGCCCGAGGACGCCAGGCCGGGAATCAGGATCAATGGACGGCCCTGGCCCGTGACGTCGACCGTGAAGGCCTTGGGTGCGGCGGCCTGGCTGGCGCCCGCCAGCAGCATGGTGCTGAGCAAGATGCATGTTTGCAGTGTTCGTTTCATGGGGTATTCCTCCTTGACGACTATGCTAGCGGCGCCGCAGCCCCGCAGCCAGTGCTGCGGGATGAGCGGCGGCAGGACGGGATGAGTGGTTCAGAGCCATGCATCCTGGTCCTGGCGGTGCTCCGGAAGGTAGGTCAGGTATTGCACCATGCGCGGCGCCGGGCCGCGGTTGGGCGTGGCGCAATGCGGCAGGGCCTGGTGCCAGATGATGAAATCGCCAGCCATGCCTTCGACGGGCACGGGCCGCAAGTCTTCGACGGCCCATTCGCGCGGCAGGCGGCCTGGCGGTACTTGCTGCAGCCAGCTTGCCATGCGCCGCTGGAAGCCGGGCACGCAGTGAAAGGCACCGTGCTGCGCGGGACAGTCGCTCAGGTACAGCATGCCTTGCAACTGGAAAGGAATCGGCTGTTGCAGGCTGACGTCCCAGTGCAGGGCGCTGCCAAGGAAACGGTGCTGCGGCGTTTCCGGCGGATTGAAGCTCACCTTGTCGATGCTGGCGTAGATGCCGGCGCTGGTGCTAGTGTCGTATAGCTGCCGGTAGGCGTGGCGTACGTGCGCGCTGTGGCGGTTGTCCTCAAGGGCCGGATGGTCGGAAAACTGCAGCATCAGGCCCCGTTTGCCCGGGTGCGCCTGGTACCACGATGCCGGTTCGTCGGGGGAGGCGCCCAGATACTCCCAGATGGCCGCCCGGGCGGCGGCGCATTGTGCGCGCGGCACGGCGCCGCGCAGCACCAGATAGCCGTGCTCGTCAAAATGGCGCAGCTCGGCGGCGGACAGCACGTCCTGGTGGGGACTGGCGGCATGCGCCGGGCGTGGGCGCGTGCGCGCGGCGATCCAGTCGCTGTAGGCCTGCAGGGTCGGCCGTTGCTGATACAGGAAGTGCAGCGCGTCTTCCATCGAAATGCCACGCGCGTATAGCGCCTTGATGTCCCGCTGGTCGCGCGCCAGTCCCAGCTTGCCGCTCGCGCTGCCGTGTGCCGTGCAGCGCTGCCATAAATCGTGCAAGTGAGGCCAGTCGTCCATGGTGTTTTTGGTCTGCTTGAAAAATCAGCCGGCGCGCAGGCGCCGCCACAGGGTGGTGCGGCTGATGCCGAGGTAATGGGCGGCGGCGTCGCGGCGCCCGCCGAAACGCGCCAGCACTGCGCTGGCGCTTTCGTCTTCCAGGCGCGGCGCGATGGTGGCGGGCGCCGTCGGCAGTAGCATCGCCGTGCCGGCAGCGTTGGCAAGTTCCGGCGCCACGCCCAGCACGAAGGCGGGTGTCAGCGCCTGTAGCGGTTCGGCGGCCAGGAACAGCGCCAGGCGCTCGGCCAGATTGCGCAGTTCGCGCACGTTGCCGGGCCAGTCGTAGCGGCGCAGCAGCGGTGCGCAGGCCTGGACTTCCGCGTGCAGGTTGGGGTGCGGACGGGCACCCAAAGCGGCCAGCGCGTTTTTCAGCGACCATTCGGTCAGGCCGGCAATATCGCTGGCGCGTTCGCGCAGGGCGGGCAAATGCAGGCGCAGCACGGCCAGGCGGTAGAACAGGTCGGCGCGGAAGCGCCCTTCGCCGATACGCTGTTCCAGGTTGCAGTGCGTGGCGCTGATGACGCGCACATTGATGGCGACGGGCCGCGTGCCGCCCACGCGCACCACTTCGCGCTCCTCCAGCACGCGCAGCAAGCGCGTTTGCAGGGCCAGCGGCATTTCACCGATTTCGTCGAGGAACAGGGTGCCGTGGTTGGCCGCTTCGAACAGACCCGCATGGCCGCCCCGGCGCGCGCCCGTGAAGGCCCCGTCTTCGTGGCCGAACAGTTCCGATTCCAGCAGTGACTCGGCGATGGCGCCGCAATTGATGGCGATGAAGGGCCGGTTGGCCCCCAGGCTGCGCGGGCTTTCGCGGTGGATCGCCTGCGCCACCAGTTCCTTGCCGCTGCCCGTCTCGCCCTGAATCAGCACCGTTGCCGGCGAGCGGGCATACAGCACCACCGACTGGCGCAGCGCTTCCATCGCTTCGGACTCGCCGCGCAGGTCGTGCAGGCCGTGGCGCGCACGCAGGGTGTCGGCCACCACCGCACGCCGTCCCCGGTTCGATTCGATCTGGGTCAGGCGCGCCAGTTCCAGCGCATCGTCGAAGGCGCGCCGGATGGCCGTGGCCGAATACACGAAGACGGCGGCCAATCCCGCCTCTTCGGCCAGGTCGGTCACCAGCCCCGCGCCGACGACGGCCTTCACGCCAGCTGCCTTCAGTTCGTTGATCTGCGCGCGCGCGTCTTCCTCGGTGGCGTAGGTGCGCTGAAAGATAGGGAAGCCGAACGTGGCGGCAAATTCGGCCAGTTCCGGCATCGGGTCCTGGTAGGTGACCACGCCGATGTGCGGAGAGATGCGCCGCGCGCGCGCCAGCGCCTGCATCACGTCGTAGCCGCTGGCCTTGGCGATGATGACGGGCACCGACAGCCGGCCTTTCAGGTAGGCGCCGTTCGAGCCGGCCGCGATGACGGCGTCGCAGCGTTCGGTGGCCATGCGTTCGCGGATGTGGCGCACGGCGTCATCGAAGCCCAGGTTGATCGGTTCGATCGTTGCCAGGTCGTCGTATTCGAGCGTGATGTCGCGGAACAGGTCGAACAGGCGCGAAACGGAGACGGTCCAGATGACGGGTTTGTCGCGGTGGTCAAGCGGAGGTTGGGGAGGGCGGCGCATGCTTTATTCTAATCGATTTGTTTCATTTTCTGGCCATGCAACGGCGTTGCAACGGGCGCGTTGCAAGTGGTCTGTGGTGTTTCAGGTCTGACCAGCAAGGAATATCAGGAAGCCGCCGCAAACTGGTTTATGATCTATCAGCAGCATGCGGCTTGACAGCGTTTTTTGCTCAGGCGTATGTTCACTTAGCCTTCAACCATCCATGGTGTCCATGAACCGTGTACTGACCAGTCCCGCTTTCATCGCCGATGCCTTGCAGTTGATCGCCTTGCCGGCATGCGCCTGCGATGCCTGCGGCATGGTGGTGGCGGTGAATGGCGCCTTGGGAACCTTGCTGGGCAGAGATGTGTCGGGCCTGCCGCTGGCAGACAGTTTCAGCGCCGCCTACCGCGTGTCGAGCGCGAGCATGCTGCGTGGCGCGCTGGGCGCTGCCGGGCGCGAGCGTCACTGGGACAGCAGCCTGGAAGGCAGGGCGGGCGCCATCGCCGTGCAGGTATGGGCCAAGCCGCTGCCGGCGGACGATGGCTTGCCGGGCGCGACCCTGGTCTTCGCCGACATCAGCGTGCAGCAGCGCGACCAGCAAGCTTTGCGCAAGACCTTGCTGGAACAGCAGGCCATCCTGGAAAGCGCTGCCGTCGGCATCATATTTTCCAGGGGCGGCTTCATCGAGGATTGCAATATCCGCGCCGCCGAGATGCTGGGCTATGCGCGCCACCAGTTGACGGGCATGCCGGGCGCGGTGCTGTACCGCTCGGCCGAGCATTGCCGCCTCCTGGGGCTGGAAGCGGCGCCGCTGCTTTCCAAAGGCAAGCCGTACCGCACGGAACTGGAATTGCGGCGCCAGGACGGCACGCTGTTCTGGGCGCGGCTGCACGGGCGCGCCGTCGATCCCCTGCATACGCATGACGGCACGGTATGGATCATCGAAGATATCAGCGACCACCGGCGCGATGAAGACCAGTTGCGCCGGGCCATGCTGGAAATGCAGGCCGTGATGGACAACGCGCCGCTGGCCATCGGTTTTCAGCGCGACAAGGGCGTGCTGCGCTACAACCGGCGCTTTGCCGAATGCTTCGGCTTTGATGGCGATAGCGGCGTGGGCCTGGCCGTCGCCGACCTGTACCCGTCGCGCGCGGCCTATGAAAACGTGGTGCGGCAAGCGGCCCCCCTGCTGCTGCGCGGACTGCCGTTCCAGGGCGAGATGGAGATGCGCCGCCGCGACGGCTCCACTTTTTGGGCCTTGGCGTACGGCTATGTACTGAACCCGGAGAGCCAGACCGAGCGCGCGCTGCGCGACACGATCTGGCTGTTTGACGATCGCAGCGAGCAGAAGGCGGCCGAGGAGGCCACGCGCCAGTTGATGCTGGAGCAGCAGGCCATCCTCGACAATGCCTCCGTTGGCATCCTGTTTTCACGTTCGCGCCTGGTCTTGCGCTGCAATCCCCGCTTCGCCGAAATGTTCGGCTACGCACAGGAGCAATTGACGGGCTTGCCCGCCGCCGAGCTGTTTCCCTCGCCCGCCGCCTACGAGGAGTTTGGCGTGCGGGCCACGCCGCTGCTGGGACAGGGTTTGCCGTACGAGCAGGATGAAGCCCTGTTCCGCCGTCGCGATGGCAGCCTTTTTTGGTGCCGCATACGCGCCAAGGCCGTCGACCAGGCGCACAGCGAGCAGGGTACCATCTGGATACTCGAAGATGTCACGGCCAGCCGCCAGGCGCAGATGGAGGTGGCGGCCATCATGACGAATGCCTCGGTCAGCATCCTGTATACCAAGAACCGGCAGATCACGCGCTATAACCTGGGCTTCGCCGCCATGTTCGGCTACAGCGGCGACGAGGCGCTTGGCCTGCCCGGGCGCGCGCTGTATGTGTCCCAGCAATCCTACGACTTGCTGGGGGCGGCGGCCTTTCCCTTCCTGTCGGTGGCCAAGCCCTTCCAGACGGAAGTGGAAATGCTGCGCCGCGACGGCAGCACCCTGTGGGCGCAGCTGATCGCCTATGTGGTCAATCCGGACGATCCCGCCGCCGGCACCATCTGGATCATCGAGGATCGCACGGAAGCCAAGCGCGCCGAAGAGTCCTTGCGCAACGCCTTGCTGGAAAATCAGGCCATCCTCGACAGCGCGGTGCTGGGCATCTCGGTGGTGGAGGGCGGTTACAATTTGCGTGCCAACAGCAAGATGGAAGAGCTTTTCGGCTATGGCCCCGGGGGTATCAACGGCCTGTCGGTGCAGGCCTTGTATCCGGACGTGGCCGAGTGGAAGGCGGCGCGCGACGAGGCGGCGCGCGATTTCGACGCGGGCAGGGTGCACATGTCGGAATACCAGTTGGTGCGCAAGGATGGCAGCCGCTTCTGGGCGCGCCTGTCCGGCCGGCCGTTTGACCTGGCGCATGCGCATGGCCGTTCCGTGTGGCTGGTCGACGACGTGACGGCCCGCCGCGAGGCAGGCGAGGCGGTGCGCCGCGCGCGCGACGAATTGGAGCTGCGCGTGCAGGAACGCACGGCCGAACTGGCCGGCGCCAACCTGCTGCTGCAGGGCGAGATCGCCGAGCGGCGCCAGGCCGAGGCGCGGGTGCACCACATGGCCTACCACGACAACCTGACTGGCTTGCCGAACCGCGCACTGCTGTCGGATCGCCTGGAGCGGGCCATGCTGGCCTCGCAGCGCTCCGAGCGCAAGCTGGCCGTGATGTTCATCGACCTGGACCGCTTCAAGACCATCAACGATTCGCTGGGCCACATGACGGGCGATTTGCTGCTCAAGGAAGTAGCCGCCCGTCTGTGCCGCGCGGTGCGCGCCAGCGACACGGTGGCGCGCCTGGGCGGTGATGAATTCGTCGTGCTGGTGCCGGGCATCCGCGACACCGACGAGGCGGCGCGCGTGGCCGAAAAGATCATCGAGGCGCTGACACCGGCCTTTCCGCTCGACGGCCATGTGCTGCATGTGACGCCGTCGATCGGCATCTGCGTGTATCCGGACGATGGCGGCGATGTCGACGCCCTGATGCGCCATGCCGACGCGGCCATGTACCACGCCAAAGGCAATGGCCGCAATAACTACCAGTTCTTCACGCAAACGATGAACCAGGCGGCGGCCATGCATTTTGACCTGGAAAGCAGCTTGCGCACGGCGCTGGCGCAGAACCAGTTCGAGCTGTATTTCCAGCCCATTATCGATATCGCCACGCGCAGCCTGCATAGCATGGAAGTGCTGCTGCGCTGGCGCCGCCCCGGTCACGGGCTGGTGCTGCCGGACCACTTCATCCCCATCATGGAGGAAAACGGCTTGATCGTGCCAGTCGGCGAATGGGTGATGCGGCGTGCTTGCGAACAAAGCGTGGCCTGGCTGCGCCAGGGCTTGCAGCCGGTGCCGCTGGCGGTGAACCTGTCGCCGCGCCAGTTCATGCACAAGGGCCTGGTGGCGGCCATCGGCGCCGTGGTGCGGGAAACGGGCATCGATCCGGCGCTGCTGGAATTCGAAATCACCGAGACGGCGCTGATGCAGCACGGCGAGCATACCCTGGAGATTTTGCGGCAGATCAATGGCATGGGCCTGCGTCTGTCGATCGACGATTTCGGCACCGGCTATTCCAGCCTGGCCTATCTGAAGCGCTTTCCCGTGAAGAAGGTCAAGATCGATCGCGCCTTCATCAAGGACCTGGAGCACAGCGCGGAAGACCGCGCCATTGTGGCGGCCATCATCGCGCTGGCCGACAGCCTGCAATTGTCGACCGTGGCCGAGGGCGTGGAGACGGAAGAGCAGTTCGCCCTGCTGCAGGCGAACGGCTGCCGCTATGCGCAGGGCTATCTGTTTTCAGCGCCGATTCCCGCAACGAACGCGCAATCGCTGCTGGAACGCTTGCCTGCTTAGTCTATGGTAGCGATGACGGGCGCATGGTCGGACGGCTGTTCCCACTTGCGTGGCACGCGGTCGATCACGCACGCCGTGCAGCGGGCGCTCAGGGGTGGTGACAGCAATATATGGTCGATGCGCAGGCCCTTGTTCAGGCGGAAGCCCAGTTGGCGGTAATCCCACCAGCTGAACGATTTGTCTGCCTGTTCGAACAGGCGGAAGGCGTCCGTCAAGCCGATGTCGAACAGGCGCTGCAGGGCGGCGCGTTCCTTGTCCGAGACCAGTACCTGGCCGGCCCAGGCGACAGGATCGTGCACGTCGCGGTCGTCGGGGGCGATATTGTAGTCGCCGACGACGGCCAGTTGCGGATGCTGCTGCGCTTCTTCGGCCAGCCAGTCGTGCAGGGCGGACAGCCAGCCCAGTTTGTATTCGTACTTGTCCGAGTCGACGCTTTGGCCGTTCGGCACATAGGCGCAGACGACGCGCACGCCGTCTATGGTGGCGGCCAGGATGCGTTGCTGTGCATCTTCATAGCGCGGGTTGTTCTTTACCACGTCGGTGATCGGCAACTTCGACAGGATGGCCACGCCGTTGTAGGTCTTCTGGCCGCTGAAGACCACCTGGTAGCCGGCCGCCTCGATTTCGGCGACGGGGAACTTGTCATCCGTGAGCTTGGTCTCTTGCAGACAGAGTATGTCGACCGGGTTGTCTGTCAGCCACTGCAGCACTTGCGGCAGGCGCACTTTGAGCGAGTTGACGTTCCAGGTGGCGAGTTTCATGGGAAAAATCCTTGCTTGAATAGGTATCGATAGGCGCGAATCTTACCGCATGCGTGTCGGCGGTGTCCTGCCACGCATGTCGCGTATCGGCTTTATTTGTTCACAGGAAAAAAGAGTGTCAATAAAGTATTTGTATTTAACCAATCGTGGCGCATGAATATTATATTTTTGTGTATGATTGATTAAGCGATATGTTTGATTTTGCATAAGTGGCTCGCGTGGCAGGCTGCGTCTCGCAGTTTAACGCGACAAAGGTGTAAAGTTTCTCGCTAAAACGCGATAAAAACTACTAAAATGGCGCAATGTAACAACTGTGTCACACGGCTTTGTTACAGCCAAGTTAAGAACCGAACAGGAAGCAGTTGTAATTAGTTGTAATTGCTATTCCGATTACATGACCACTGTGCCGTGGACGGAGCGTCAATTCCGTCCCTGGCGCCGCCAGACTTGTTATATAAATTGCAGTACTATATCTATGAGACTGTTTTGCGACATCAATAGATGGTACTATTTTGAAATGTTGCAGTTTTAATAGTGAGACTTGCGCGTAGCATTTGCAAAGGAAGAAAATGCGAACTGCATTTGAAGCGTGGGCGCAGCGTGACGGCCACATTGTGCGGCGAAGAGAAGACAAACCGGATGAGTACCTGATTTTCGAGACCCAGCGCCGCTGGGTTATCTGGCAGGCTGCTCTGACGCATGGCAAGACGGCTGCCAAGCCGCGCGTGAGTGCGGCCGAAAAGGCGGCGAAAGCCCAGCGTGCGCTGGAAATGTCCTCCGATGAAGCGACCGTGCGCAACAAGGTGCTCAATGAGGTGCTCGACGCCTTCAGCGGCGCCGATGGCGCAGCCGGCATGGAAGGCATACTGAAAGTGATCCAGGGCCTGAAGATGAAGCAGAAGGCACTGGCCGACGACAAGAGCGAAGATTCAACGGCTTGAGGGGACGGCAATGCGTTATCGGCACTACAAGGGCGGCATTTATGAACTGGTGTGCGAAGCCACGCTGGAAGCGGATCTGACGCCGATGATCGTGTATCGCGCTGCCGACGGTTCCATCTGGACCCGTCCGAAAGACGTGTTCTTCCAATTGATCGAAGTCGAGGGCGTCATGGTCCAGCGTTTCGCTCCCATCAACTGATGGCCGCCTGCGTGCGTGCCCGGGATTGTTTCATGCGTAAATTGCTGCCTGCCGCATTGGTGCTGGGCTTTGCCTGCGCCGCGGCGCATGCCGAAACCATCGGTTCGGTCGACACGGTGTTCAAGCTGATCGGCCCTGACCACAAGATCGTCGTCGAAGCGTATGACGACCCGCGCGTCGCAGGCGTCAGTTGCTATCTGTCGCGCGCAAAGACGGGCGGCATCAAGGGTGCCATCGGCCTGGCCGAAGACAAGGCAGATGCGGCCGTGGCTTGCCGTCAGGTGGGGCCGCTGCAATTCAAGGGCAAGCTGCCGCGCCAGGAAGAAGTGTTTAGCGAGCGTGCCTCGATCTTCTTCAAGCATGTGCGCGTCGTGCGCATGGTCGACAGCAAGCGCAATGCGCTGGTCTACCTCGTCTATTCCGACCGCCTGATCGAAGGCAGCCCGAAAAACAACGTCACCGCCGTCGCCGTGCCCGGCGACCAGCCGATTCCCGTCCGTTAAGCGAGCTACCCATGCGTGTGCCGCTGTCTGCTCCCCTTGCCGCCCTTGCCGCCGGGACGCTGCTGCTGTTTGGCCTGGGCGGCTGCGCCACGCTGACGGGCAACACCGAGCAGATGGTGCTGGTGCAAACCATCCAGGACAACCGCGAACTGAGCGGCGCCGGCTGCATCCTCAGCAACGACGTGGGAAAGTGGTTTGTCACCACGCCCGGACGCATCACCATCCGCAAGAGCCAGGAACCGTTAAAGGTCGACTGCCGCAAGCATGGCTCGCCCGCCATCGCGATGGACGACCATATCGATCCCAAGCTCAATGGCAGCGTCTGGGGCAATGTCATCCTGACCCTGGGCGTCGGCTATTTCGTCGATCGCAACACGGGCGCCGGCTTCGACTACCCGTCGATCCTGACCATCGTCATGCAAGACCCCGCGCGCCTGGCGCCGCCGCCTGCGCCCGTCGCCGTGAAACCGCCTGCGGCCGCGATGCCGGAAACGGTGGTGCAGCCGAAGGTGGTGCCATCGCCTTTGCCCAATCCCGTCGTCTACTGATTCATCCGCCACGCATGAAAAAGCCGCCAGGTCAGTGACCATGGCGGCTTTTTTTATTTCGCGACGCCGATAGCGCAGGGCGCTACCGGCAAGGCGTCAATTTAGACCCGGTTGATGAGGAACGTCGTCAGCAGGGGCACCGGGCGACCGGTCGCGCCTTTCGAGCCGCCCGATTTCCATGCCGTGCCGGCGATATCCAGATGTGCCCAGGTGTACTTCTTGGTGAAGTTTTCCAGGAAGGCCGCTGCCGTCACCGAACCGCCGCCTGGCGTACCGATGTTGGCCAGGTCGGCGAAGTTCGACTTCAACTGCTCGTTGTATGCCTCTTCGATCGGCATGCGCCATGCCGTGTCGCTGGACTGTTTGCCCGCTGCCAGCAGCTCATTGGCCAACTGGTCATGCGCTGCATCGCTGCGCGTAAACAGGCCGCTGTTGTGGTGGCCCAGGGCGACGACGCAAGCGCCCGTCAGGGTGGCGATATCGACCACGGCTGCCGGCTTGAAACGTTCGGCGTAGGTCAGCGCGTCGCACAGCACCAGACGGCCTTCGGCGTCCGTGTTCAGCACTTCGATGGTCAGGCCGTTCATGGAGGTGACGATGTCGCCCGGCTTGGTGGCGCGTCCCGACGGCATGTTTTCGCACGCGGCGATGACGCCGATGACGTTCAGCTTCAGGTTCATTTCGCCGATGGCGCGGAAGGTGCCCAGCACCGAGGCGGCGCCGCACATGTCGTACTTCATTTCATCCATACCCGGGCCGGCCTTGATTGAAATGCCGCCCGTGTCGAAGGTGATGCCCTTGCCGACCAGGACCACTGGCGCATCCTTGGCCTTGCCGCCCATGTGTTTCAGGACGATGAATTTCGGCGGCTGTTCGCTGCCGTTGGTGACGGACAGGAAGCTGCCCATTTTCAGCGCTTCGAGCTGTTTACGGTCCAGCACTTCGACTTCGAACTTGTAATCCTTGGCCAGCTGCTTGGCCGTGTTGGCCAGGTAGGTCGGATTGGCGACGTTCGCCGGCAGGTCGCCCAGATTGCGTGTCAGGTCGGAGCCGTTGGCGATGGCGATGGCTTGTGCCAGCGCGCCGCGCGTTGCCGCCGTTGCTGGCGCCGCCAGGACGATCTTGCGCACGCCCGCTGGCGCCGGATCTTTTTTGCTTTTTTGCGAGTCGCAGCGGTATTCGCTGTCATGTGCGGCTTGCACCACGCAACGGATTGCCCAATTTACGTCGCGCTCTTTCACTTCAAGCAGCGGTAATGCGATAATGGCGTCCGCAGCGCCCAGCGAGCCGAAGGCCTTCAGCGCGGCTTGTACGCCGGTAGCGAAGCTTTTTTCGCTGACCATGTCATCGCTGCCCATGCCTACCAGCAGAACACGTTCGGCGGCGACGCCATCGACTGCGCGCAGCAGCAAAGTGCTGCCAGGCTTGCCGCTGATGTCGCCGGACTTCAGCGCAGCCGAAATCGCACCCTTGCTGTCCAGCGATTTTGCCGCTGGCGACAGTTTTTTGTTTTCGAATACCGCAACCGCGATGCATCCGCTTTTGGCCGTGCCGAGGGTGCTCTTGGTATCGAATGCTTTTATGCTAAAGTCCATTTGGTTCTCCGTTTTCATTTACTAGTAACGTGTTACTCAACTAACTGACCCGAATTATAAACTCCGAATGATCTTTCAACGTGCCCTTCGACGTGAATTGGCTAGTGCCGCCGGGGCCACCTTCACTGTTTTGTTCAGCATCCTGCTCACCTGGATGCTGATCGGTATTCTCGGCAAGGCGGCGGGCGGCAAGATTGCGTCGTCCGACGTCATGTCGCTGATGGTTTTTTCCGCGCTGATGCAGCTGCCCACCATCCTTATCCTCACGGGTTTCATCGCGGTGCTGATGGTCGTCACCCGCAGCTACAAGGAGTCGGAGATGGTGGTGTGGTTCGCCTCCGGCCTGAGCCTGTCGCGCTGGATCAGGCCCGTGCTCAGCTTCGGCCTGCCGCTGGTGCTGGCCACCGGCGTCCTGAGCCTGTACGCCACGCCGTGGGCGCAAAAGAAAAGCGACGAATATGTGGCGCGCTTTGAAAAGCGCGAAGACCTGCAGAAAGTCACGCCTGGCCAGTTCCGCGAATCGGCCGGCAGCAACCGTATCTTTTTCGTCGAGGGCGTCAGCGGCGAGAAGAACGTGGTGCAAAACGTCTTCGTCAATACCGTCGATGCAAAAGGCAGCGCCGTCGTCGTCGTCGCCAAAGAAGGCGTAATCAATACCGACGCCAAGGGGGAGCGTTTCCTGGTGCTCAAGAGCGGCCGCCGCTACCAGGGCGTGCCGACCCAGGCGGACTTCCAGACCATGGAATTCGAACAGTACATCATGCGTATCGAGAGCAAACAGCAGGAGCTGGGGGCGGAACTGGGCGTGCGCGCCATGAGCACCATGGCGCTGATCGCCGAGCCCAATCCCTACACCATGGCCGAATTGCTGTGGCGGGTCAGCGCACCCCTGATCGGCCTGATGCTGATCCTGCTGGCCATTCCGCTGGGCTTTGTCAATCCTCGTGCCGGCAGTTCGACCAACCTGATCATCGCCCTGCTGATTTTCTTTACGTATAGCAACCTGATCAAGGTCGTCGAAGCGAGCGTGAAACAGGGCCGCCTGACCTTCGGGCTGGCCTGGTGGCCGCTGCACCTGCTGGCGGCACTGGCCGTGGTAGCGCTGTTTGCGTGGCGCCTGAATGTGAATCACCGCTATCATCCGCTGGTCCTGCTGGCGGCTTTCAAGCGCGCGCGTCGCGCCGGCAAACCAAGTAAAGCGGCATCGAAATGAAGATTTTACAGCGCTATTTTGCGGTCTCGATCTTCCAGGCCGTGCTGTTCGTGCTGCTGGCCTTCCTGGCACTGCAAGCCTTTATCGACCTGACGGGCGAGCTGCCCAAGGTGGGCCGCAACGGCTACACCATCCAGTATGCCTTCCTGTATGTGCTGGTGCTGGTGCCGGGACACGTGTACGAAGTGATGCCGATTGCGGCGCTGATTGGCACGATCTATACGATGGCGCAATTTGCCGCCAGTTCCGAATTTACCATCATGCGCGCATCGAGCATGTCGACGGCGATGGCAGCCGGTTTCCTGCTACGCATCGGTATCGTCTTCGTGGTCATCACCTTCATCTTCGGCGAGTTGATCACGCCGCGCACGGAACCGCTGGCCGAACGCCTCAAGCTCACTTCGCGCGGCGCGGCCGTGTCGAGCGAGTTTCGCTCCGGCCTGTGGACCAAGGACATGGTCAAGAGCGATGGCCTGACGGGCACCGTCACCGGTTCGCGCTTTTTCAATGTCGGCGAGGCGCGTCCGGACGGCCAGCTGAAAAACGTCAAGCTGTATGAATTTGACACCGATATGCGTTTGCGCACCCTGACCGTGGCCAAGGGCGCGACCTATCAGGGCAATAATATCTGGCGCCTGACCGATGTGACGGAAACGTCGTTTTCGAACAGTGCGGCGACTGCGCCCGGCTTTGAGCCTAAGCTGGCGAACTACTTTGGGCAGGAAACGAGCCTGGTGCGCACGGTGCAAAGCGCCAGCAAGGACATGATGTCGGAAGTGACGCCGAAAATCCTGACGGTGTCGGCATCCGATCCCGAGCGCATGTCGGCCAGCGAACTGGCCGTGTACACGCGCCACCTGGCCGAGAACAAGCAGGAAACCGAGCGTTTCCGCATCGCCTTCTGGAAAAAGCTGATCGATCCGCTGGCCATCTTCGTGCTGATGGCGCTGGCGCTGCCGTTCGCCTACATGCATACGCGCAGCGGCGGCATCAGTCTGAAGATATTCATCGGCATCATGATCGGCGTGAGCTTCATGCTGGTCAATACCCTGTTTTCGCATCTTGGGCTGCTCAGCACCTGGCCGGCCTTCCTGACGGCGGTGGCGCCGAGCGCCCTGTATCTGCTGCTGGCGCTGGGCGCCCTGTGGTGGGTGGAGCGGCATTGATGGAGACGAACGTGAAACAGGCACTGATTTTGTTTGCCCATGGCGCGCGCGCCGCATCGTGGGCCGCACCCTTCGAGCGTCTGCGCGACCTGAGCCAGGCGCGCATGCCCGGCACCAGCGTGCACCTGGCCTTCCTGGAACTGATGACGCCACGCCTGCCCGAGCTGGTGGCGACCCTGCTGGCCGAGCTGCCCGCAGGCGCCATTCTGGACATCACCGTGGTGCCCGTGTTTCTGGGGCAGGGCGGGCATGTGCTGCGCGACTTGCCGCTGTTGCTGGAAGAACTGCGCCAGCAGCATCCGCAGCTGCGCCTGAAGGTGGTCGAGGCAGTGGGCGAGAACCCCAGCGTGCTCGCTGCCATCGCCGATTACTGCGTGGCGGCGCCAGGCTCCAGCCCTCTTCCTTGAGCGGCATCGACATCGTCTACCTGTGGGTCGACGGCGCCGATCCCGCCTGGCGCAAGCGCCGGCAGCAGGCGTATGCCGACTGGGCGCAGGCGCATCCCGGCCAACTGGCCCTGCACGGCAACGTGGCGGGGCGCTACCGTGACAACGGCGAACTGCGCTACAACCTGCGCGCGCTCGAGCGTTTCTTCCCCGGCCACGGCCATGTTTATCTGCTGACGGACCGCCAGGTGCCCGCCTGGCTGCGCGCTTCATCGCGCCTGACGGTGATCGACCATGCCAGCCTGATGCCCGGCGCCTCGCTGCCCGTGTTCGATTCCGGCCATATCGAATCGTATCTGCACCATATTCCGGGCCTGTCCGAACGCTTCCTGTATTTGAACGACGACGTCTTTTTTGGCGCGCCGTTCGAGCCCGCGTTCTGGTTTGGCGGGGAAGGGGACCAGCGCTTGAGTGTTTTCACGGAGAGCGCGCTGCAGCCCGATTTACCGGGCTTGCGCGCCGACGTGGCGGCGCCTGTCAATTGCGCCACCCTGTCGCGGCAATGGTTGTCGGCGCAGTATGCCGATTACCTGCATGAACCGCGCCTGTATGCGCATGCGCCACGGCCCCTGTTGAAAAGCGCGCTGCATACACTGGAAGGGCTGGCGCCGGCCATGTTTGCCGGCGTGCGCGCGACCGTGTTCCGCTCCTGGCAGGTGCCGGCATTGCTGCCAGACCTGGTGCCGCGCTGGATGGTGCATCAGGGGCTGGCGCGGGCGCGCATGCTTGACCCGCTGCATATCGCCAGCGGCGATGTGGATGCGCCGCAGCAGCTGGAGCAGTTGACGGCGCGTTTCGGCCGCTTGCCGTTTTTCTGTATCAACGACACCTGCGACGAGGCCGACGATGACGACCCGCGCCTGCTGCGCGTGGCCGCGACTTTGCAGCGGCTGCTGCCGCTACCATCGTCCTTTGAAATTTGAAGACGCTTAAGCCGCTTTCTTTTTCGGCGCCAGGCTGATGCGGGCGGCGAACGAGCTGTCGGCCAGCGAAGCAAGGAACAGCAGCAAATAGGCACCCAGTTCCAGCACTTCCTCGCCCAGCAGCGCGTAAGCGTCCGGCATGCCATGGAAGATTTTCTTGTCGAACGGCCAGCCAGCCACCATCAGCAAGCCGCCGATGGCGGTCAGGATGGTGATACGCATGCTGAAAATCTGTGGCACGGCGGCGAATACCTTGCGCGCGCGTGGCGCGAAGAAGATCAGCAGGCGTATCAGGATCAGCAATTCCACGACGCGCAGGGCTTTTTCAGCCTGTGCCCAAGCGGGCGCCGTGCCGAACTGGTCGATGTCGAGCTCACGCAGCAGGAAGCCGAACATCAGCGCCGACAAGCCGGCGTGCATCAGGAAACGCAGGGACTGGCGCTCAGGTTCCTGCCAGGCGCGCACGCCGTGTACGCTGCAAGCCAGGGCCAGGAACAGCGCCTGTAGCCATTCCAGTAAATGGTTTTCATCGTCGATATTCGGGAACACCGTCCACAGGGCGATGGCGGTGAGCATGCTAGCCAGTACAGCGATGGCGACGCCAACATTGCTGCGGCTGAGCGAAGTCAGGGCTTCGCGCATGGAGGTGAAATTCATGTGTGATCGTCAGGCTAAAGTTGCGCGGCGCGGTATTGCAGCCTGCGGGCGCAGCTTTTTTCGGGGACATTGCCGGTGGTTCCCGTTAGGCGGGAGGCCGCCAGGCAAGCGCTATGGCGGAGGGGCGCAGCGTAAATTTATTGCTATATTGCAATAGATTCTCGAGAAAAGATGCGTGAGCATCCTATCATGTTTCCTCTGAAGACGTCGGTTACTGACTTTAAAGTCGGTAAAATACGCTGTGTTTATTCAAGCATGGCGCGCCAGAATGGGCGCCGCTTTTTCGATGGCCTGGTGCGCGCGCTCAGCCATGGCGTCGCCCAGCATCACCAGCACGGGGCCGTGGGTGTCGCCCAGGCCATGTGCCAGGGCGCTCAGCGTCAGGCGCACGATGCGCTGGTCAGGGCGGCTGCAGTTTTCAATCACCACCACAGGGGTGTCGGTACGGCGACCCTGGGCCAGCAGGCGCTGCGCCGTGGCGATGGCTTCGCGGCCACCCATGTATTGCACCAGGGTATCGCAGTCGGGGATGCGCGTCTGATCCGGTTCGCCCGGCGCCGTGCTGGACGTAAAAAATGCCACGCTGCGCGACACGCCCCGCTTGGTCAGCGGCTGCTGTGTGGCGGCGGCCGCCGCCAGTGCCGTGGTAATGCCAGGCACCACTTCGACGGCGATGCCCGATTCTTCCAGCGCGCGCAGTTCCTCGTCGGCGCGGCCAAACAGCATGGGGTCGCCCCCTTTCAGGCGCACGACGAGCGCGTGCTTGCGCGCGTTGTCGACCAGTTGCTTGTTGATGAACGCCTGCGCCGTCGACAACTGGCCGCAGCGCTTGCCGACCAGAATCTTTTGCGCCTGGGGGCACAGCTCCAGCATCTCTTCGGTGACCAGCGCATCGTGCAGCACGACGTCCGCTTGCGCCAGCAGGCGCGCGCCGCGCAAGGTCATCAGGTCTTGCGCGCCGGGGCCGGCGCCGATCAGGTAGACCTTGCCGGGCAGAGATGGGGAGTTGTTCATGTTTGCCTTCCTCAGTCGAGACGGATCATGCCCGCCGCGACGGTCTGGTGGGTCACTTCATCGATCAGGATAAACGCACCGGTAGCGCGGATATCGGCATACGCGTCGGCCGCCAGCGCCTGCTGCACGTTCAGGCTGATGCGGGCGATATCGTTGAGTTTCAAGCCTTCGGCCGCATGGCGCTGCTGCGTATTGATGTCGAGAATCGATTCAATCGCCGTCACTTTTGCCGCCGTCTGTTTCGTGCCGTGCTTGATCCAGTACTTGCGGCGCAGGTCCAGCGCATCTTCCGACAACCAGCACACGTCGGCCACTACCTGTTTCAGCAAAGTGGCTGGGCGCTCGCTGCTCGCCAGCAAGTCGCCGCGCGAGATATCGAGGTATTCATTGAGCAGCAAGGTCACGGACTGGCCCACCACGGCCGTCTGCAGGGAGCCGTCCAGGGTGACGATATCCTTGACGGTGGCCGTCTGGCCCGACGGCTGCACCACCAGGGTGTCGCCGATGCTGACCTTGCCGGCCTCGATGCGGCCCATGTAGCCGCGGAAATCGTTCGCTTCGTGGCCGTTGTGGCGCGCCACCAGTTGCACCGGGAAACGCAATGGCGTGTCGTGCGATTCGTCGTAGACGGACAAGGATTCAAGCAGCTCGATCAGGGTCGGGCCCGTGTACCAGCCCAGCTTGTCACCGCGTTCGACGACGTTGTCACCCGTCAAGGCGGACAGCGGGATCGGTGTGATGTCCTTCAAGCCCAGCGACTGGGCGAACTCGCGGTAGGCGGCGACGATGCGCTTGTATACCGTTTCATCGTAGTCAACCAAGTCCATCTTGTTGACGGCGACGACCACGTGCTCGATCTGCAGCAGGTGGGCGATGGTCGAATGGCGCTTGGTCTGGATCAACAGTTCCACGCTGCCGTCGTCTCCCAGTTTGACTTTTGACACGTCGATCAGGATGATGACGGCATCGGCCGTCGAGGCGCCCGTGACCATGTTGCGCGTGTACTGCTCGTGGCCCGGCGTGTCGGCGATGATGAATTTGCGTTTTGGCGTGGCAAAGTAACGGTAGGCCACGTCGATGGTGATGCCTTGCTCGCGCTCCGCTTCCAGGCCGTCCGTCAGCAGCGACAGGTCGACCGTGTCGCCCACCGTGCGCTTGTGCTTGGAGCGCGACATGGCGTCGAGCTGGTCGGCGAAGATGCCCTTGCTGTCGAACAGCAAACGGCCGATCAGGGTGCTCTTGCCGTCATCGACGGAACCGGCCGTGATGAAACGCAACATGCCGCGCTCCAGGCTATCGGTCAAAGTGGTGTTGGAGAGTGCTGCGTTCATTAGAAATACCCTGCTTTCTTGCGTTTTTCCATCGAGGCTTCGGAAGTCTGGTCGTCCATGCGGGTGGCGCCCCGCTCCGTGATTTGCGTGATTGCCGTTTCGGCGATGATGGCGTCCACCGTCGCCGCATCGGAGGACACGGGGCAGGTGCACGAGATATCGCCCACCGTGCGGAAGCGCACGACTTGTGTTTCCACCGTTTCGCCTTCGCGCGGCGGCGTCAGATCCGTCAGTGGCACGAGCAAACCGTTGCGCGGGATCACCTGGCGCTCGTGCGCGAAGTAGATCGGCGGCAATTCCAATTTTTCACGGGCGATGTATTGCCACACGTCCAGTTCGGTCCAGTTCGAAATCGGAAAGACGCGCATGTTTTCACCGGGATGCACGCGCGTGTTATACAGGTCCCACAGTTCCGGACG
Organism: Janthinobacterium sp. UMAB-56; assembly: GCF_900095265.1. GTDB lineage: Bacteria > Pseudomonadota > Gammaproteobacteria > Burkholderiales > Burkholderiaceae_D > Janthinobacterium. Next base: position 180,216 of record NZ_LT607661.1, read on the forward strand.
CTGGGCTTTCGGGTCCCAGGCACCGAATTCGTCGCGGAAGGAAAAGATGCGCTCCTTGGCGCGGGCCTTCTCTTCATCGCGGCGGGCGCCGCCAATGCAGGCGTCAAATTTATGTTCCGCGATGGTTTCCAGCAAGGTCACGGCTTGCGCCGCATTGCGCGAGTCCGTGGCCGGGTTGCGCAGGCGCACGGTGCCGCGCTGGATCGAGTCTTCCACGGAACCGACGATCAGGCGCTCGCCCAGTTCGGCCACTTTCTTGTCGCGGAAAGTGATAACTTCAGGGAAATTGTGGCCCGTGTCGATATGCACGAGGGGGAATGGAAACTTGCCTGGGCGGAAGGCTTTCTCGGCCAGGCGCAGCAGGACGACGGAATCCTTGCCGCCGGAAAACAGCAGCGCAGGGTTGGCCGATTCGGCCGCCACTTCGCGCATGATGTGGATGGCTTCCGATTCAAGGCTGTCGAGGTGACGCTGGTTCAAAATATTGCTCATATGGGGTGCTTTCTTGTTCTGCTGAGTCTGTTGTGTCTGTTCAGGCTGCCACGGATTTGATGCGTATCAATTTGCCGTCCACCATGTGCAGGCCGCATTCCTTGGAGTCCGGATTTTCCCACCACCAACGCCCGGCCCGCACATCTTCGCCCGGCTGGACGGCGCGCGTACACGGTTCGCAGCCGATCGACGGGTAGCCCTGGTCGTGCAGTGCATTGTAGGGCACGTCGTTGGCGCGGATATACGCCCACACGTCTTCTTCCGACCAGTCGGCCAGCGGATTGAATTTCGTCATGGCGTGGGCCGCATCGTCTTCCTGCACATGCAGTTCGGCGCGCGTGCTGGACTGCGCGCGGCGTTGTCCCGTCACCCAGGCCTTGTTGCCGGCCAGGGCGCGGCCCAGTGGCTCGACCTTGCGGATACGGCAGCATTCGCGGCGCATCTCGACGCTGTCATAAAAGGCATTGAGACCGTTTTGTTCCACGTAGGCGGCCACCGCTTCCGGCTGCGGGCGATACAAGGTGATGTCGTGGTCGTAGCGGGCCTTGACCTTGTCGAGCACGGCCAGCGTTTCCTGGTGCAGCCGGCCTGTTTCCAGGGAAAAGATGCCGATGGGCAGCTTCGCCTTGAGAATCATATCGGTCAGCACCATGTCTTCGGCTGCCAGGCTGGACGCGAACACGGCCGGCGAAAACTCCGCGGCGATGCGTGTCAGCGTTTGCTCGGTGGCGTCAATTAAAGAAGTCAAATCGCTCATGATGGTTCCTCAGATGCCCGCTGCGTTGTCGAGGTCAGGATTCTGGCCTTCGCGCTGGTGGCGGCGGAACAGCGGCGATTTTTGATCCCAAGACGCTTGGTAGGTTTCCGAAAAGACAGACAAACCTTTCAGGGCGTCATGGATGCTGCGGTCGGGGCGCGTCGCATACGCATCGAAGCCGACGCGGTGCATGGAAAACAGCTGGTCGCGCAGCACGTCGCCGATGGCGCGCAATTCACCCCGGAAACCCAGGCGGGCGCGCAGGTTGAAGGCGATGGAATAGCCGCGGCCATCCGTGAATTTCGGGAAGTCCACGCCGATGAGTGGCAGTTGCGCCACGTCGGCCGCCAGGTCTTCCGGGCGTTCGTCGCTGGCCAGCCAGACGCCGATGTCGGGCAGGCGCGCGGCCAGGGTCTCGCGCTGGGCCAGCCATACGGGCAGTGGCACGATGACCTTGCCGGCAGGCACGACGACCGTTTCCGGCGTCTCGGTTTCATCGAGGCGCAGCAAGCCCCAGGTGTTCGGCACCACGGCAGCGTTCTTGATGATCTCTTCGCGTACTTCAAACATATTCGTCCTCTCCCACCAGGTTGCCGACCGTGATCGGCGTTGCATAGACATGTTCCTTGAACGGCGCCAGGCCCAGGCGCTGGGCCGTGTCGACGAAGCGCTCGCCTTCATGGCGGTCGCGCACGTAGACGTGCAGCAGGCGGCCGATGACTTCAGGCATCTGCAGGGACGAGAACGATGGTCCGATGATCTTGCCGATGGCGGCATTGTTGCCCTGCGCGCCGCCTATCGACACTTGATACCATTCGCTGCCATCCTTGTCGACGCCGAGGATGCCGATGCTGCCCACGTGATGGTGGCCGCAGGCATTGATGCAGCCGGAAATATTCAGTTCGATCTCGCCGATGTCGTGCTGGAAATCGATGCTGTCGAAGCGTTCGGCAATGGCGGCCGCGATCGGCAGCGACTTGGCGTTCGCCAGCGAGCAGAAATCGCCGCCAGGGCAGCAGATCATGTCGGTCAGCAAACCGATGTTCGGCGTGGCCAGGCCGTGCGCCTTGGCTTCCTGCCACAGCTTGAACAGTTTCGATTGCTCGACGTCGGCCAGCACCAGGTTTTGCTCATGCGTCACGCGCAGTTCGCCAAAGCTGTAGCGGTCGGCCAGGTCGGCCACGAAATCGATTTGCTCGGCCGTCGCGTCGCCCGGCGGCACGCCCGTTTTCTTCAGCGACAGCACCACGGCCACGTAGCCGGGGCGCTGGTGCGGCTTGACATTGCGCGCCAGCCAATTTACATAGGCCTTGTTGTCCGCGTGTTCCGCCTGGTAGTCGAGTTCCGGCAGGGCAAGGTAGGCAGGTGGATTGAAAAAGTCTGCTACGCGCTGCATTTCCTCTGCCGTCAAGGTTTCAGGCCCATCCTTCAAATCGACCCACTCTGCTTCCACCTGGCGCGTGAATTCTTCCACGCCGATGGCTTTCAACAGAATCTTGATGCGCGCCTTGTATTTGTTGTCGCGGCGGCCGTGCAAGTTGTACACGCGCATGATGGCCTGGATGTACGTCAGCAAGTGCTGCCATGGTAAAAAGTCGCGCACGACGCTGCCCAGAATCGGCGTGCGGCCCATGCCGCCGCCAGCCATCACCTTGAAGCCCACTTCGCCAGCCGCGTTGCGCACGGCCGTCAAGCCGATATCGTGCACGGCGATGGCGGCGCGGTCTTCCTCGGCGCCATTGATGGCGACCTTGAATTTACGCGGCAGGGCGATGAATTCCGGGTGGAAGGTGCTCCACTGGCGCAACACTTCCGCGTACGGGCGCGGATCGATGATTTCATCGGCGGCGACGCCGGCGTAGGGGTCTGATGTTGTATTACGGATACAGTTGCCGGAAGTCTGGATCGCGTGCATTTCCACGGAAGCCAGGTCGGTCAGGATATCGGGAGTCTGTTCCAGTTCGATCCAGTTGAACTGGATATTCTGGCGCGTGGTGAAGTGGCCATAGCCGCGGTCATACTTGCGCGCGATGTGCGCGAACATGCGCATCTGCTTGGCCGACAGCAAGCCGTACGGCACGGCGATGCGCAGCATGTAGGCGTGGCGTTGCATGTACAGGCCGTTCTGCAGGCGCAGCGGAATGAACTCTTCCTCTGTCAGTTCATTGGCGATACGGCGCGCAACCTGGTCTCGGTACTGGGCGATACGTTCTTTGATGATGAGGTGGTCGTACTGATCGTAATGGTACATATCAATTCCTAAAAAAGCCGGGGTGCTGGAAGATTGCCTGGGATTATGTTCTTGATACTGCTCTTGTCACTTGTTCTGTCACTAATAGATTAGCTTCACTGCCACGCCGGTCAAGGTCAGGGCCAGCAGCACGCGTAGAAATTTTTCCGGCACGGAGCGGGCGACCCAGGAACCGAGCGTGATGCCCGGCAGGGAGCCGACCAGCAGCGAGGCCAGCAATTCCCAGTGGATGGAACCGAGCCACCAGTGGCCCAGGGCGGCGATGGCAGTCAGGGGCACGGCGTAGGCGATATCGGTGCCCGCCACTTCTGCCGAGCTCATGCGTGGATACAGCATCACCAGCAGGGTCGCGCCGATGGCGCCGGCGCCGATCGACGATACCGTCACCAGCACGCCCAGCACGGCGCCGGCGATGATGGTCGCGGCAGTAAGCTGCTTGCCTTGCAATTGTTTCTCGGGGTGCGCGTTGATCCAGGCCAGCATGCGGCCCTTGAAGATGAGTGCCACGACGGTCAGCAGCACGGAGGCGGCGATCGAGTAACGGATGATCTGGCCGATTTCCGGTGACAGGGTGCCGAACGATTTCAGCGCCAGGGTAGCGATGACGGCGGCGGGCAGGGCGCCCATGCACAGGCGCTTGACGATATCCCAGCGGACGGTGCCACGCAGGCGGTGCGTCAGGGTGCCGGCGCTCTTGGTGATCGAGGCGAACGCCAGGTCTGTGCCCACCGCCACGGAAGGCGGTACGCCAAACAGCAGGGTCAACAGCGGCGTCATCAGCGAGCCGCCGCCCACGCCGGTCATTCCTACGAGTAATCCTACGGCAAATCCTGAGACTATATAAGACAAAGTCATGCTTGCACCCCCAAAGTACTCGCAATAGTAATAAACTTAGTGTTTATTCCAAACTACTAAGTACGCATTTGCTTATATGCGATATGCGTATATGCATGAATGCAAAATCATGGGTAGGGCGGAAACTCGGCAAATTATGGCAATCTAGGGCAAACCAGCAATGAATCTTCATCAACTGCGCTTCGTGCGCGAAGCGGTCCGGCAGAACTATAACCTGACGGACGCCGCCAAGGCCTTGTTTACGTCGCAACCGGGCGTATCGAAGGCCATCATCGAGTTGGAGGAAGAGCTGGGCGTGGATATTTTTACACGCCACGGCAAGCGCATCCGCGGCTTGACGGAGCCGGGTCGTTTGGTGCTGGAATCGGTCGAGCTGATCATGCAGGAAATCGACAGCATGAAGCGCATCGGCAAGGAGTTCGCGGCGCAGGACAGCGGCAGCTTTACCATTGCCACCACGCATACGCAGGCGCGCTACACCTTGCCCAAGGTCGTGCAAGCCTTCATGCTGAAGTTCCCGAAGGTGAGATTATCATTGCTGCAAGGAAATCCGCGCCAGATCGCAGAGATGGTGCAGCGCGACCAGGCCGATCTGGCCATCGCCACGGAATCGATCGCCGCCATCGATGGCTTGATCACCTTGCCATGTTATCAATGGGAGCACGTGGTGGTGGTGCCGGTCGACCATCCGCTGCTCAAGTCGAAGTCCGTGACCCTGGAAGAAATCGCCGCTTTCCCCCTGATTACCTATGACAGCGCGTTCGCCGGACGCAACAAGATCGACCATGCTTTCGTGCTGCGCGGCCTGAAGCCGGACATCTTGCTCGAAGCCATCGATGCGGACGTCATCAAGACTTATGTCGAGTTGGGCATGGGGATTGGTATCATAGCGGGTATGGCCTTCGATGCCGAGCGCGACAAAGGCTTGCGCGCCATCCCTGTCGGCCACCTGTTCGGCATGAATGTGTCGCGCGTGGCCGTCAAGCAAGGCGCGTATTTGCGCAGTTATATTTATACCTTTATCGAGTTGCTGACGCCAACCCTGAACCGCAAGCTCATCGAGCAGGCGATGAGTGGTGATAAAGAGCACTACGAACTCTAACAATGCAGGAAGTCGGCCGGGCGAGTTGCCTGGCCAAGATTATTTAAGAAGAGAAGAAACAATGATTACCGATCAGCTTGCCAAATATTACGCCACCATCGCGCAGCAGTACGAGCGCGTCTATGACAAGCCCGAACGCCAGGACGACCTGGAAGTGTTGCGCGACAAGGTCGCCGACGTGCTGGAAGGCCACACCGTGCTGGAGCTGGCCTGCGGCACCGGCTACTGGACGGAAGTGGTCGCCGAGTCGGCCGAGTCCGTGCTGGCCACCGATCTCAACGATGAAATGCTGGCACTGGCCCAAGCGCGCGGCTTGCCTGACAACGTTACCTTCGCCAAGCTCGATGCCTTCAATTTGCCCGATGACTTGCTGGGCAAGTTCACGGCCGTGTTCGCCGGCTTCTGGTGGTCGCACGTCAAGCGCGAAGACCAGGACAAATACCTGAAGCAATTGCGCAGCAAGCTGGGCAAGGACATCCTGCTGGTGCTGATCGACAATTCCTATGTCGACGGCAGTAGCACGGTGATCGCGCGCACCGACCTGGAAGGCAATACGCACCAGTTCCGCACGACGGAGGGGGGCGAGCGCTATGAGGTGCTGAAGAATTTCCCGTCGGATAGCCACCTGCGCAAGAAGTTTGCCCACTCGGCCCGCGAAATCCGCATGAAGCGCCTGGAATACTACTGGCTGCTGAGCTGCCGCCTGAAATAAGGCCGGCTCGGCAACATCAACCGCCCTCGGGCGGTTTTTTTTTGCCTGTTGTTTTTATGTGACACGGTGTTGTGCCAAAAAGCAACATCTTGTCGATGTCATATTGTTGAAGTATTTGGCGGGCATGATTCGGTTCAGCAGCTAAGCAGCTCAGCAGCAGCTCAACTTGTCCAACCTAATGTAGAGAATATCAAGTGAAAAAAATTACTCTGGCAGCATTGATCATCGGCACCTTCGCGGCAGCTACGGCGCAAGCGCAATCGAACGTCACCGTGTATGGTCTGGTTGACCTTGGTATTGCCAAGACCACGGGCCAGCCGACCGTGGAACGCGAAAACAATGCGTCGCGCCTCGGTTTCAAGGGCACGGAAGATCTGGGTGGCGGCCTGTCCGCGATTTTCAACCTGGAAAGTGAATTCCTGGCCGACACCGGCGCGCAAAAAGGCGTGTTGTTCGACCGTCAAGCTTATGTGGGCTTGAAAGGCGCTTTCGGTACCGCCATCCTGGGCCGCACCAAGAATCTGGTCGATAGCACCATCGCCCGCGTCGACCCATTCAACACCTACGGCGTAGTCGGCAAGAACAATGAAGCCCTGCTGCGCTCGGGCGTCGGCACGTCGCGCGTCAACAATGCCGTGACCTACAACAGCCCAAGCTTTGAAGGTTTCGTGGGCAGCCTGCAATACGTGTTGAGCGAAGTCAACAGCGCCGATGCTGGCGTGATCGGTCTGGCAACGTACGACAATGGCCCGATCAGCTTGCACGCCGGCTACGAAAAGGCCGTGCAAGCAACGGCAACGGCAGCCAAGGCTGACCTGTGGTCCATCGGTGGCGGCTATAAATTCGGCCCAGCCAAGATCACGGCCGCCTATTCGAAAGGCGACACCAAGGTTGCCACGAGCGGCGAATACAAGTCCTACCTGATCGGTCTGAACTACTCGGTTGGCGGCGGCGATGCCAAAGTGTCGTATGGCAAGCAAGAGCAAAGCAACAACAAGGTCAAAGATAAGGACACGATCAAGGAATTTGGCTTTGGCTATGACTACCACCTGTCGAAACGCACCGACGTGTACGCTTACGCAGGCCGCGAGCGCGTCAAGTCGCTGACCTCGTACCAGGTCGGTATCGCACACAAATTCTAAGCATCGGTTGATGTGACGGATGACAAGGGCGCCTGCGGGCGCCTTTTTCTATGACATCGGCGCTGCTGCCGCCTCTGCATGCATGGGCAGCGAGATGTCGATGCGGGTGCCGCCCAGTTCATTGTCGGCGCCAATATGGATGCTGCCCTTCAAGCCCCACACCCGTTCGCGCATGCCCAGCAGTCCCAGTGCAGCGGCTTTTTCCAGCTCGTGTTCGGCAATGCCGCGGCCATCATCCTGGATGGTGATCGCAAGCGAGGAATCGATGCGATGCAGGGCGATGGTGATGTTGTTCGCTTCGGCATGGCGCGCGATATTCGTCAGCGCCTCTTGCACGATGCGGTAGATGGCCGTGCTGCGCGCGTCGTCGAGCACGAGGTCGGTCTCGTCGGCCAGCAAGTCAAAATGCACGGGGCGGCGCAGCAGGAAGTCGTGGCGCAGTTTTTGTAGTGAAAAATACAATCCCCCTTCATCGAGCGCGCGCGGACGCAGGTTGCTGGCGATGCGCCGCAGCGAGGTGATGGCCGTTACGAGCAAGCCGTCCATGCTATGCAGCAACGCTTGCAGGGGCAAGGTAGTATCCATGTGCTGGCGCGCAAGCGTCAGGTCGCCCCGCAAGGTGGCTAGCAACTGCCCCAGGTCATCATGCAGTTCGCGCGCGATATGCTTGCGCTCTTCTTCGCGGATGGTTTGCAGCGCGCTCGATAATTCACGCAGTTGTGAAAAGGAGCGCGCCAACTGCTCATGCATCTGCTGGCGCGCACTGATGTCGCGCACGATGATGGTAAATACGCTATGGCCGTCCTCCTGTATTCTCGAGAGCGAGCCTTCGAGAGGAAACATGGCGCCATCGCTGCGCCGCCCGGTCAGGGTGTAATCGGTGGCGCGCCGACCCGTCAGGCGCACCTTCTGGTTGATGTCGCCAAACGGTGGATCGCCATCGTGCTTGCCCGGGCCGTCCAGGGTACGCAAGTCGCGCAGGATGTATTGGCCCAGGCACATGCCGCGCATGCTGGCCGGCGTGCCATCGAACAATCTGGCTGCCGCCGCGTTCGCATGCAGGATGATTTGCCCGCTGTCGATGCTGATGATGGCTTCGCTGGCGCTGTCGATGATGGCTTGGCCACGCGCCTGCCGTTGCCGGCGGGCTTTCAGTGGCGGAAACAAGCACAGCAACAGCGTCGCCGCCATGCCCAGTGGCAGGATGCGCAGCAGCGTGGAACTGCCTCGGTCAGGCATGGGGTTCTCCTTGCGAACGTAACGAAGGCAGGGCAGAAATGGCGAACGGGATGTCATGCAGCCTATGCCTGTTGGCGCGGCGCGGCTTGATGTGGCGCAGGAAGTGAAAAGAAGAGAGTCATGCGCCGCGCCGGCCTGGGCCGGGCGGCGGCGAGACACTTACATTTGCTTGAACAGGTGCAGGAAGCTGCGGCTCACTTCGAGCTTGTCGGACTTGCCTTTGATGAGCACCAGATGGCGGCCGCGGATATCGCGCGTCACGCCTTCGATGGCATTCACGTTGACCAGGGTGGCGCGGTGGATTTGCCAGAACAACGAAGGGTCCAGCTCTTCGGCCAAGTCGCGCACAGGCTTGCGGATCAGCGCCTCATACTTGGCGGTCTGCACGCAGGTGTATTTCTCGTCAGAACGGAAGAACAGAATTTCTTCCACGGGGATCATGCGCAAATCCTGGCCGATGCTGGCCTGTATCCATTGCAGGTAGGTGGGCTTGGCCGTGATTTTTTCTGCCAGCTGCGACAGCATGGCCGTGACGCTGCTGTTGACGTCCAGGGCCGGCTTGTTCAAGTGCGTTTTCAAGCGCTCTACCGTGACCAGCAAGCGCTCATGCTCGGGTGGTTTGAGCACATAGTCGACGGCGCCCCGCTCGAAGGCTTCGACGGCATGCGTGTCATAGGCCGTGACGAAGACGATATGCGTCTTGCCGCCTATCACTTGCGCCGCTTCCATGCCTGTCTTGCCCGGCATGCGGATATCGAGGAAGGCAAAGTCAGGTTTGAGTTGTTCCACCAGTTCGATCGCTTCGTCGCCATTCTTGGCTTCGCCGATGATTTCCAGTTCAGGCCAGGCCTGGCCCAGGCGCAAGCGCAGCTGGTCGCGCATCAGTCTTTCGTCGTCGGCAATAATAGCGGTAGGCATAGGTCTCAAGTGTGAACAGGCGAAGATTGATTATTCAATGATTTAGCGTTTTTATCAACTACTCTGTCTTATTTGGACAGTTGATATGGCACTTCGATCACGGCGCACACGCCGGACGGTTGATTTGGCGTAATGGTCAGGCTGCCCTGATCGCCATGCAGCAGCTTCAGGCGCTCGCGGATGGTGGGCAAGCCCAGTCCCGTGCCATCGCTGGGCACCACGCCAAAGCCGAGGCCATCGTCGGTTACCGTCACACGCAGCTTGCTGTGCGCCACTTCCGCCACGATTCGCAGGGTGCCGCCTTCCGGTTTGACTTCCAGGCCGTGCTTGATGGCATTTTCCACCATCGATTGCAGCATCATGGGCGGGAAGGCGGCGCTGCGCAGGCCATCGGGAATCTGGAAATCGACGGTCAGGCGTTCTTCCATGCGCATCTTCAGCAAGTTCAAGTACGCTTGCACCATGTCCGCTTCGCGGCCCAGATTGGTAATCAGGGCGTTGTCGCGCATTTGCGGCAGCACGGCGCGCAGGTACTGGATCAGGCTGCGCTGCATCTTGGCCGCGCGCGGAGGATCGACCTGGATCAGGTGCTCGACGGAGGCAAGTGTGTTGAACAGGAAGTGTGGCTCGACTTGCGCCTGCATCATCTGCATCTTCGCTTCGCTGAGCTGGCGCTGCATGGATTCGCGCTCGGCAGCCTCGTTTGCCGTGACAGTCTCCGCTTCGGCGCGTTTCTTGCCGCCGACCAGCGCCTTCATGGCAAACAGGGCCAATACCAATAGCGAGACAAAGCTCTTGAACCAGGTCGAGGCTTGCTGATGGTAGCGCGACACTTTTTGTTCTGCCGCATCATCGACCGCTTCTTCTATGGCGTTCGACAGCTCTTCACCGATTTGCGGCGGCAATTCAATGTGGACTTCTTCCCCTGACGCATTGGTGGTCACCGGATAGCTGGGTTTGGCGGGGGCGGCTGGTGGTTCCGGCGGTTCGGGCGGCACGGCATTGGCCTGTGCATCTGCCTCGGCTGCATCGCTGGCCACGTCGGCCGCGCTGGTGCGCCGGTTCTTGCTGTTGCGGGGATTGAAATGGATGCCCGTATCGTCGATCAGGATATTGGTTTCACCCGAACCCTTGCTGCTGCGTTTATGCGACTTGATGACCACTTCTTCGTCCGGGCTGGACGAGAACAGTTCATCTTGCAAAATGGAGCCGGCGATCAGGGCCAACGCGGCGAACAGGAAAAATTTCCACCAGGACAGCTGGGTGACCCACGTCGTCGTCGCGTCGAATGCCCGTTGCAACCAAGCGAGGATGGTTTTCAACAATTGGGGCAGGCTGGAAATCGGAAGCATGGGGGCACTTTCAAGTACAAGAGTTAATCGACGCAGCGGGCAAGTTTAACCCCTTGTTGAGTAGCGTCAGAGTCTGATGTTGCCACTGTGCCTAAAGACCACGAAACACGCCAGCCGATTGCGACAGGCTGCACTAAAAGGCGCTTGAAGTGAAGACAAGGCTTGCTGGACGGTGAGGGCGGGCATTTGCGTAAAATAGCCCTTGCGAGGCGTGCGTGGCAGGGCTATAATTCGCCCCCTCGCTGAACGACGCATGCAAATGCCGAGTAAAGCAGGGTGAAAAAAGAAGGTTGACGAAATGCTGCAAACGCTTCATACTCTTCCTTCTTCGCAGCTGACAAACACAACGCTTTGTCGATGGCGCGAAAGTAGCACTGAATACGGTTCTTTAACAATTAACAGTCGATAAGTGTGGACATTTGATGTAAGTGCAGC
>NZ_LT607662.1:0-14130 GCF_900095265.1 Janthinobacterium sp. UMAB-56
TGTGATGCCATCATCTTCTGATTCATTGACGGGCTCAAGACGGCGCTGGCTTGACGCTTACCAACAAGCTTCCAATCGTCAACCCGACCAAGTGGAAGTTTCATGAGACGGTGTTTGAGGAGCACTACTACCAGATGCTCAGATTCTTGAGCTATGAGCTTGAGAAGCCAAACTCCATCCTCATCAGCTTCGGGTTTTCGTTTGCCGATGAACACATCAGAAAGCTGGTCCAACGCTCACTGTCAAACCCACAGCTTCAGACTTTCATTTGCTGCTACAGCCAAAGCAGTGCTGAGAGCATGCGTGAGGAATTCAAGCTTTGGAAAAACGTGACCATCATCGGTCCGCCTGAGGGCGAGAAGCTGGACTTCACAAACTTCAACAAGTACATCTTCTCTCTGAAGGCCGAAAAGTACGAGGCTCCTGAAGACAAGGACGGTCTATGAGCATCGTCGTTGGCGAAGTCATTGCTGTCTCAGGAATCCGCATCTCACTACGCATCTTTGAAGACTCCAGCCAGGAGACGATCTTCTATGACGGTGTGAAGTACAGAGGCGTGTCGCTCAGGGAGCACATCTCCATTCAGCGCGGCTTCATTGACATCGTCTGCCTGGTAGAGGGCGAGTACCTCGATGAGCGCCGCATGGAAGCTGATGCGGAGAAGACCCAGTACATCCGAAAAGTGGATGTGCGTCCCATCGGCTACATCGTGGATGACAAGTTCTTTGAGGGTGTGAAGTACATGCCCATGATCAGGGACAAGGCATCCCTACTCAGTGAGCGCATGGTCGGCAAGATCTACGGGACTGAGGGAACAACCAGCTTCTCCATTGGAGCTATGCTCAAGGAGAACGTGCCCATAAACCTGCCATGGACTCGCATCTTCAACAGCCACCTTGGAATCTTTGGTAACACGGGCAGTGGCAAGTCAAACACACTGGCGAAGCTCTACACCACACTTTTCAATGAGAAGCTGGCTGGCCTAAAAAGCAAAAGCCAGTTTGTCATTATTGACTTCAACGGCGAATATGTTGAAGACCAGATCCTTCCTGCTAAACAGAAGAAGATAACGATTCTGGATTCCAAAAAGGAAAAGCACAAATTCAAGATTGAAGCCTCGCATTTTTGGGACGCTGAAACTTTAAGTCTTCTATTTCAAGCCACGACCAACACACAGCAACCGTTTCTGCGAAGAGTGCTGACAGGCAAAGAGCGGTTTAAAGATGTGCCACTTGAACGCTATATTGAAAAGACTTTGGAGAGAGCCTTTAGTTCTGGCGAACCAAAACCAGATGCACTTGAACTTGCTAGGGAGATTGCCAGAATTATTGATTGCGAAGAGCTTCAAGACCATTTGAAGGGCATCACATACAACGGCAAGAACAAATACTTCAGAGCCGCTGAAGGCCACTATTATGATTCCAACAGCGGTGGCTTTGTTGAGTTCATGAAGCCACTATTGGATGAGCACGTTGATGTCGATGACTTGGATCAGTTCACAGAGCTGATTCTCAGATGCTATCTGCAACTATGCTCAGATGTCGTCCTAGGTTATGCCCAGTATGAGCACATCCAGCCGGTACTTTCCCGCGCCAAGTCTTCCATCACAGCTCTTCGCAATGTGCTTGAAATTGTAGATGAGCCACCTCCGACACATCTTTTGCAAGTCATCTCTTTGAAGAAGTGCAAGAACGAAATTAAGAAAATCTTGCCTCTGCTAATAGCCAAAAATTTCTACACGAGCCACAAGGATAATGAGAACCTAAAGAGCCCACCTACGAGGACATTGCACCTGATCATTGATGAGGCTCACAATATCCTCTCAGAGCAATCCACCCGCGAGCATGAAATCTGGAAGGACTATAGGCTTGAGCTGTTTGAGGAGATCATCAAGGAGGGGCGCAAGTACGGGGTCTACCTCACACTCTCCAGTCAGCGGCCTGCCGACATCTCGCCCACCATCGTTTCGCAGATCCACAACTTCTTCATCCACCGGCTGGTGAACGAGCGCGACCTCATGCTGCTGGACAACACCATCAGCACCTTGGACTCCAGTTCCAAGGCTCTCATCCCAACCTTGGCCAAGGGCTGCTGTGTCGTCACGGGGACGGCCTTCGAACTACCTATGATCTTGAAGATTGACCCACTCCTGAAGGTGCACCGCCCGAGTAGTGACGATGTGAACCTTGAAGAGCTTTGGGCACTACCTGACGAGGAGCTATGGTGAAACACTGAATCGACTAGAGTTTTGTCGATGGTTTTCAGTTGGTTTTGCAGTCATCTTCTCTTCGCCATTGATAAGTCTTCCAAGAAAAAGCTTGAAGGCCAGCTAGCGAGTTGTGCCTATCGAACTTCCGCTTTGGGGCGGAAGCAGACGGTCGCCTGACGTGATGTATCCGTTCAAGTCTGAGCGACTGAAATTACGGTCAGCTTCGATACGGTATCGGATGAGATGCGAGACAAGAGCGCGCTGGTCTTCCTGAAACCGCAGTACCCGCATAGCAGTTACCAGATCGATGCCTGGCAAGCGTTGAAGGGGGTGCCTGGCACCTGCCGCTCGTTTGTCGACGACCGGCAAATCCCGATCAACGTGCGCAGTGATGGCGGCGGCGACATGAAGGTTACATCGGCGTGCCAGTCCCTGCAGCCACCGGCCAGTCTGACGCCGCCTCAGGGCGGCGTGATCAAGCAGGCCAATCCCTATATTCAGTTCGCTAGCCACTGTTAGGTCGACACCTGGCCCGTCGTGAGCGTGCAATATGTTGATGCACATTCGGCCACGATGCTGTCCGTGGTGCCGGTCACAGCGACGGAGGCGGACCTTGGCTGAACCGCAAGCGGGGCCGTTGAGATGTCGACGTTCCTCGCCAAGTGCGGCGCGCGGGGTTGTTACTGGCCAGCGTCAGTTTGCAGAGGCGACAATGCCGGCGTGCCGGCTCACTTGCTGGCTGACCTGGCTGGCGCCAGCCAGCTTCCCCCAGGCACGTTAAGATAGCGGTATTTTCGAGATTGAGAGGGTGGCGTGCGCGTGTTGCTGGTGGAAGACGATCCGATGATCGGGGAAAGCCTGGTCGAGGGCTTGCGCGGTGAGTGCTATGCCGTGGACTGGGTGCGCGATGGCCATGATGCGGAGCTGGCGCTGGCCGGTTTCGCCTACGATTTGATGCTGCTGGACCTGGGCTTGCCCGGCAAGGAGGGCATGGAGGTGCTGCGCGCCATGCGCGCGGGGGGCGCCGAGTTGCCCGTGCTGATCATCACGGCGCGCGACGGCACGCCGGCCCGCGTGGAGGGCCTCGACAGCGGCGCCGACGATTACCTGGTCAAGCCGTTCGACCTCGACGAGCTGCTGGCGCGCATACGCGCGCTGCTGCGTCGCCGGGTCAGCCGTTCGCGCTCTGTCATCGAGCATGGCGCGCTGATCCTGGACCTGGCCAGCCACGACGTCAGGTTCGAGGGGGAGCTGATCAAGCTGCCGCCGCGCGAATTTTCCGTGCTGCGTGCCTTGCTCGACCATCCTGGCAAGGTAGTGTCGAAGCGTCAGCTGAGCGAAAAGCTGTACGGCTGGGATAGCGAAGTGGAAAGCAATACCGTCGACGTGTATGTGTACCAGCTGCGCAAGAAGCTGGGCGCGGACTGCATCCAGACCGTGCGCGGCGTGGGCTACAAGATGCGGGGTGCAGCTTGATGACCATCCGCCGCCAGTTGCTGCTGGGTTTGCTGGCCGCCACCTTGCTGTGCGTGCTGGGCGCCGGCATTTCGCTGTTCCGCTCGCTGCTGGAAGAAACCAATGAACTGGCTGATTTGCAGCTGCGCCAGCTGGTAGTGGCCTTGCCCGACGAATTTGCGCCGCAAACGGGCCTGGCTGCCGCGCAGGAGCCGGAAGAAGCGTTCGTGCTGCAGGCGTGGGACGAGGGCGGCCAGCCATTGCCCGTCTTGCAGGGCCAACCGGCATTGCCGCGCTATGCGCTGGCCGGCTTTGCCGATGTCGTGCTGCACGGCGAGGACTGGCGCCTGTACGGCGAGACGCGGCGCGGCCGCTACGTGCAGGTGGCGCAGACGCAGGCCGTGCGCGACCAGCTGGCCTGGCAGATGACCATGCGGGCCGGCGCGCCCCTGCTGGTGTTCGCGCTGATCCTGGCGCTGCTGATCGTCGCCGTGGTCGGGCGCGCGCTGGCGCCGTTGCACCGGCTGGCCGAATCCGTCGCTGGCCGTTCGCCGGACGCCCTGACGCCGCTGGCGGCCGACGACATGCCGCCCGAACTGCGCCCCGTGGTGCAGGCCCTCAATAGCTTGATGGAGCAGTTCGAATCGGCGCTGACGGCGCAGCGCACCTTTGTCGCCGATGCCGCGCATGAATTGCGTTCGCCGCTGACGGCGTTGAAACTGCAGTTACAGGTAGCCGAACGGGCCGGCAGCGAGGAAGAACGCCGCGTGGCCCTGGCGCGGCTGCACGAACGACTGGACCGCAGCACGCATCTCGTGCGGCAACTGCTCAGCCTGGCGCGCCACGAGACGGCGCTGACGGCCAGCCAGCTGCACACGGTGGACCTGGGACAATTGCTGGAAGCGGCCGTGGCCGATCACAGTGCGCTGGCCGACAGCCGCGCAATCGACCTGGGCGTGCTGGAAACGCTGCCGGCCAGGGTGCTGGTGCAGGCCGATCCCGACGGTCTGCAAGTGTTGCTCAATAACCTGATCGACAACGCCTTGCGCTACACGCAGCAGGGCGGGCGCGTCGACTTGCAGGCGGCGGTGGAAGAGGGCCGGCCCCTGCTGCGCGTGTCCGACAACGGCCCCGGCGTGCCGCCACAACACCATGCGCGCCTGTTCGACCGCTTCTTCCGTCCCGACGGCAACGATGCCTGGGGCTGCGGTCTGGGCTTGTCCATCGTGCGCCATATCGCCGAACACCACCGGGCCGATATCGCGCTGGCTGAAGGGGCGGCGGGAAGGGGCCTGCAGGTGACGGTACGCTTCCCGCAAGCGGCCTGAACGGTCAAAAAAAAAGCGGATGCCGGTGAGGGCATCCGCTTGTCAATCCCGGGCCAGGCGCTTACGCCAGCTCGGTGATGAATTGCTCGCGTGCCGGGCGCACTTTCTTCAAGTCCACCAGCCAGTCACCTGCGTCGGCGCGGTAGCCCAGCGGCAACATGACGACGGAGCGCAAGCCCTTTTCGCGCAAGCCCAGGATATCATCGACCTTGGCCGGGTCAAAACCTTCCATCGGCGTTGAATCGACTTTTTCTTCCGCTGCGGCGATCAGGGCCGTGCCCACGCCGATATACGCCTGGCGCGCCGCGTGCTGGTAGTTGGTTTCCGCATCGCGCTGCGGATACGTGGCCAGGATTTGCTGGCGGTACGCTTCCCAGCCTTCATTCTTGAAGCCGCGCACGGTGTTGACGAGGTCAAACATCTGGTTGATGCGTTCGACCGTGTAATTGTCCCAGGCGGCAAACACCAGCAAATGCGAGGCGTCCGTCACTTGCGACTGGTTCCACGCGTGCGGCTTGATCTGCTCGCGCAGGGCAGGATTTGTCACGACGAAGACTTCGTAAGGATGCAGGCCGCTGGAACTGGCCGTCAGGCGCACGGCTTCCAGGATGCGCTCGACTTTATCTTGCGGCACCGTTTTCGTCGGGTCCATTTTCTTGGTGGCGTAGCGCCATTGCAGTGTTTCTAGCAGTGCGGACATGTCAATCTCTTTCATAATGAATAGTTCAGATTGGAAATGATAGCGGATTCAGGCATTTCAAGTGCAAGAGGCCAAAGAATTGGCTTTGCACACTCGAATTGTCTATAGGCCAAGCATGGAAAGCTCATGTTGCGGGTAGCGCGCGACCTGCACGCTGGCGGGCCGCTGGTGTTTGACGACGATGAGCTGGTGCTGCGCGCGCCGCCGGCGTAGTCAGCCGACGGGCGGCGTCGCGCCATGCTCGACCGGCCACTTGATGGTAAACAGGCTGCCGCCCGCCTTGCCGCGCGTGCAGGCTGCGCTGCCGCCATGCGCGCGCGCGATGGCTTCGACTACGGCCAGGCCCAGGCCGCTGCCCGCATGCAGGTCGCCGCCGTCGCTGTCGCCCCGGCGGAACGCGACGAACACGTGCGGCGCCAGGTCGTCGGCAATGCCGGGCCCCGCATCCTCGACGCTCAGGTAGTACTGGCCGGCCTGCACGCGGGTGCGCACGCGCAGCAGGCCCGGATGGGCATAGCGGCGGGCGTTGTCGAGCAGGGCCAGCACGATCTGCCGGATGCGCGCCGCGTCGCAGCAGACGGGATGGTCGGACAGGTGCAGCCGCAGCGAAAAGCCGGCCGCTTCCATGTCCGGCGCCAGCAGGCGTCCCACTTCCTCGATTTCCAGGGTCAGGTCGGTCCAGGCCATGCGCAGCTGCATGTAGCCGCTGTCGGCCAGGCTCAGGGTGCGCAAGTCCTCGACCAGTCGGCCCAGGTCCTCGACTTGCGCCAGCAGGCTGGAAAACGGCACTTCTTCGGGCTTGAAGACGCCATCGACGACGCCTTGCAAGGTGCCGCGCAGGATGGTCACCGGGGTGCGCAGTTCGTGTGCGATGGCCGCATTCCACGTTTCGCTTTCCTTGGCCGCCCGCTGCAGGCGCTCGGCCATGCTGTTGAAGTCATCGACCAGCATGGCCGTCTCCCCCAGGCTGCGGTCGCCCGCGAAGGCCCGCGCGGACAGGTCGCCATGCGCCACGCGGCGCACGCTGTCCATCACGGAATTGATCGGTTTGAGGATGCGCGCGGCCAGCTTGATGGCGAAAAAGGCGGCCAGGCCCAGGCCGAAGATGGTGATGGCGAAGATCCACAGCCATTCGACGGTGCTGGGCGACCAGTCGTCGGGCTCGGACAGCATGCCGGGATCGATCTTGAAGGCGATGGCGAAGAAGGTCCAGGAACCGATCCAGATGATCAGGATGCTGCATACCATCAGCACGGACATCGACAGGATGATCTGCCGGTTCAGGCCCGTGAAGCGCATCAGAGCTCACTTTCCAGGCGGTAGCCGACGCCGCGCAGGCTGGCCGGCATGTTCATCACGCCCGCTTCTTCCAGCTTCTTGCGCAGCTTGCTGACGTGGCTGTCCACCGTGCGTTCCAGCGAATTGCTCTCGGGCATGCACGACTCGAGCAACTCCAATCGGCTGCAGACGCGGCGCGGCGTGCGCGCCAGGTGCGCCAGCAGGCGAAATTCCGTCAGCGTCAGCGTCAAAGGCTGGGGCGTGCCGTCGCGCAGTACGCTGGCCACATAGGTTTCCTGGTCGATTTCGATGGGACCGCAACGCAGGCGCTGGCCGCCCACCGGGAGGTGGCGCACGCGCGAACGGCGCAGCACGGCTGCCACGCGGGCCACCACTTCGGCCGGATTGAAGGGCTTGATGATGTAGTCGTCGGCGCCCACGCGCAGGGCGGCCAGCTTGTCGGCATCCTGGTCGCGCGCCGTCAGCATGATGACGGGCGTTTCGCCGCGTCGTCTCACTTCCGTCAGCACGCCCCAGCCATCGACGTGGGGCATTTGCACGTCGAGCAGCAGCAGGTCCGGCGCCAGCGCCAGGTGCTGCTGCAGCGCTTCCTGGCCGTCCAGGGCGAAGGCCGTGCGGTAGCCGTCGCGCTCCAGGTAACCGGCGAGGATGCGGGCGATTTGCGGTTCATCTTCGGCGATCAGGACGAGGGCGGAAGGCGGCGTGGTGGCAAGAAAAGAGGGCTGGCTGGCGCTGTGATGATAGTTCATCTAAATAGTCTAGCATTCTTCGCTCTCTCCATCGAATCTCCACATTTCTTTGACGGAACATCCACGCAAGCCTTTTATGCTGCGCTTATCTGTCGACCGGACCGCCGGTTGGGATCTGCCATAGAAAAGACCATGCATCCGAGCCACCTCACCAAGAAAAACATATTGATCGCTGCGGCACTGCTCAGCCTTGCCGCCTGTTCCAAACCCGCGCCGCAAGAAGAAGCCGCGCCGCCCGCCGCCGTGACGGTGCTCAAGCTGCAAGCGGCCCCCGTCGTCCTCAGCGACGAATTGCCGGGCAGGGTGGCGGCCTTTCGCACGGCCGACATCCGCCCGCAAGTGGGCGGCATCGTGTTGCGCCGCCAGTTCGAGCAGGGCGCCGAAGTGAAGGCGGGGCAGAAGCTGTTCCAGCTGAACCCCGCGCCATTCCAGGCGGATGTCGATTCGGCCGCCGCCGCCCTGCAGCATGCGGTGGCCACGGCCAGGCGCGCCAGCAGCCAGGCCGAGCGTTTGAAACCGCTGGTGGAAGCGGATGCCATCAGCCGCCAGGCGTATGACGACGCCGTGGCCCAGCGCGAGCAAGCCGTGGCCACCGTGGCGCAGGCGCGGGCCAGCCTGGCGCGGCGTCGCCTTGACCTGGCCTTTGCCAGCATCGAGGCACCGATTGCCGGGCGCATCGGCTCCGAGCTGGTGACGGAAGGCGCGCTGGTGGGCTTGGCGGATGCGGCGCCGATGGCGCGCATCCAGCAGATCGACAAGGTGTATGTCGACGTGCGCCAGCCAGCCGCCGCGCTGGCCGCGCTGCAAGCCTCAGGCAACGGCGGCGCCGACAAGCTGCCCGTGACCATCCTGGGCGCGGACGGCCAGCCGCATCCCGTCACGGGGCGCATCCTGTTCTCGGGCATCAGCGTCGATGCGGGCACGGGCGACGCCGTCATCCGCGTGCTGGTCGACAATCCTCAGCGCCAGTTGCTGCCCGGTATGTTCGTGCGCGCCCGCATCGCCCGCGCCGTGCAGGCCAATGGCGTGCTCGTGCCGCAGCAAGCCGTCCTGCACAGCAGCGATGGGCAGGCGCAGGCCTGGGTGCTCGATGGCATGCACAAAGCCAGCCTTAAACCGATTGCCGTGGGCGATGTGCTCGAGCATCAGTACGTAGTCAACAGCGGCTTGAAGGCTGGCGACACCGTCGTCGTCGAAGGCCAGGAACGTTTGCAGCCGGGCGCCACGGCTGCGCCGCAGCCTTGGAAGCGCGCTACCGCCGTCGCCAAAGCAGCTCCCGTCAGCGCCGTGCGCTGATCCGTACGCATTGAAAGTGTACTCATTGAAAGTGGTTTAATTACATGCCTCAATTTTTCATCAACCGCCCCGTCTTTGCGTGGGTGGTGGCGGTCTTCATCGTCCTGTTCGGACTGATCGCCATACCGCAATTGCCGATTGCGCGTTTTCCTTCCGTGGCTCCGCCCAGCGTCAGCATCAGCGCCAACTACCCTGGCGCCACGCCGCAAACCATGAACGATGCCGTGGTGGGCCTGATCGAGCGCGAACTGTCTGGCGTCAAGCACCTGCTGTATTTCGAGTCCTCCACCGATACCTCGGGCTCGGCCTCGATCACCGTCACCTTCCAGCCGGGCACGAATCCGGAGATGGCGCAGGTGGATGTGCAAAACCGCCTGAAAGCCATCGAGCCGCGCCTGCCGCAAGCCGTGCGGCAAAATGGCTTGACGGTGGAATCGGCGTCGTCCGGGTTCCTGATGATCGTCAGCCTGATTTCCCAGAATGGCCAGCATGATGAAGTGGCGCTGGGCGACTACCTGGCGCGCAACGTGACGGAAGAACTGCGCCGCATCCCCGGCGTGGGCAAGGTGCAGCTGTTCGGCTCCGAGCGGGCCATGCGCATCTGGGTCGATCCGGCCAAGCTGGTGTCGTACAACATCGCCATGGGCGACATCACGGCGGCCGTGGCGCAGCAAAATGCGCAGATCGCCCCTGGCCGCCTGGGCGATACGCCCGCCGTCGAAGGCCAGCGCGTCACCATTCCGCTGACCGTGCAGGGCCAGCTGCAAACGCCGGCCGAATTTGCTGCCATCGTGCTGCGCGCGAATCCGGACGGCTCGAAAGTGACCATCGGCGACGTGGCGAGAGTGGCGCTGGGGGCGCAAAGCTTCAATTTCAGCATCCGCGAAAACGGCCAGGCCGCGTCTGGCGCCGCCATCATGCTGTCGCCGGGCGCAAACGCCGTGCAGACGGCCAGCGCCGTGCGCGCGCGCATGGCCGAACTGGCGCACACCATGCCGGCCGGGATCAAGTATTCGGTGCCCTTCGACACGGCGCCATTCGTGAAAATCTCGATCGAGAAGGTCATCGTCACCCTGTTGGAGGCGATGGTGCTGGTCTTCCTCGTCATGTACCTGTTCCTGCAAAAGATACGCTACACCTTGATTCCCGCCATCGTCGCGCCGATTGCCCTGATGGGCACCTTTACCGTGATGCTGCTGGCCGGCTATTCCGTCAACGTGCTGACCATGTTCGGCATGGTGCTGGCCATCGGCATCATCGTCGACGATGCCATCGTGGTGGTCGAAGCGGTGGAGCGCCTGATGGCCACCGAAGGCCTGTCGCCGAAGGAAGCGACATCGAAAGCGATGCGCGAAATCACGGGCGCCGTGGTTGGTATTACCCTGGTGCTGACGGCCGTCTTCATCCCGATGGCGCTGGCCAGCGGTTCCGTGGGCGCCATCTACCGCCAGTTCACGCTGGCCATGGCCGTCTCGATTTTGTTCTCGGCATTGTTGGCACTCACCCTGACGCCGGCCTTGTGCGCCACCATGCTCAAACCGATAGGCCCGCACGATCACGATAAAAAGGGCTTTTTCCTGTGGTTCGACCGCCAGTTTGAGCGCATGACGGCCCGCTATGAAAAGGGCGTGGTGGCCATGCTGAAGCGCGCCGGCCGTTCGATGGTCGTGTATGGCGCCATCGTCGCGGCGCTGGGCGTGGCCTTCATGCAGCTGCCGTCGGCCTTCCTGCCCGAGGAAGACCAGGGCTACTTCATCACCTCGATCCAGCTGCCGTCGGATGCGACCATGGAGCGCACGCTCGATGTCGTCAAGCTGTACGAGCAGCACGTGGCCACGCGGCCCGGCATCGAAGTGAATCAATCGATCCTCGGCTTCAGCTTTTCCGGCGCGGGGCCGAATGCTGGCCTGGCCTTCACCATGCTGAAAGACTGGAAAGAGCGCCACGGCGCCACGGCGCAGGAAGAAGTGGCGCTGGCGCAGGCTGCCATGGCGCAGGCGAAGGAGGGCGTGATCATGAGCCTGATGCCGCCCGCCATCGATGAACTGGGCAAC
Organism: Janthinobacterium sp. UMAB-56; assembly: GCF_900095265.1. GTDB lineage: Bacteria > Pseudomonadota > Gammaproteobacteria > Burkholderiales > Burkholderiaceae_D > Janthinobacterium. The sequence goes on from NZ_LT607662.1 coordinate 11,091, forward strand.
TCGTCCGGCTTTTCCCTGCGCCTGCAAGACCGCGCCAACCAGGGTGTCAACGCCTTGCAGGCGGCGCAGAACCAGCTACTGGGCCTGGCCGCGCAAAGCAGCATGGTGGCGGGCGTGTACCCGGACGGCTTGCCGCCCGGCGCCAGCGTACGCCTCGATATCGACCGCAGCAAGGCCGAAGCGCTGGGCGTGTCGTTTTCATCCATCGCCGACATGCTGACGGCGGCCATGGGTTCAACCTATGTTAACGACTTCCCGAATGCGGGCCGCATGCAGCAGGTGATCATCCAGGCCGATGCGCCGTCGCGCATGCAGTTGAACGATGTGCTGGCCCTGCGCATCCGCAATAACGCGGGCGGCATGGTGGCGCTGGGTGAACTGGTGCGTCCCGTGTGGAGCGAATCGCCGCTGCAACTGGTGCGTTATCAGGGCTATCCGGCGGCGCGCATTTCGGGCAGCGCTGCGCCTGGCGTGTCCAGCGGCGACGCCATGCTGGAAATGGAGCGCCTGGTGACGCAGTTGCCAGCGGGCTTCGCGCTGGCGTGGACGGGGCAGTCGCTGCAAGAGAAGGAATCGGCCTCGCAGGCGCCCATGCTGATGGCGCTGTCGATGCTGGTGGTCTTCCTCGTGCTGGCGGCCCTGTATGAAAGCTGGTGTATTCCCGTCTCCGTCATGCTGGTGGTGCCACTGGGCTTGCTGGGCGCCGTGCTGGCCGTGATGCTGCGCGGCATGCCGAACGATGTGTTCTTCAAGGTGGGCATGATCACGATTATCGGCCTGTCGGCGAAGAATGCGATCCTGATTGTCGAATATGCGCGCCAGTTGCAGGCGCAAGGGCGTGGACTGGTCGAGGCGACGGTGGAAGCTGCCCGTTTGCGTTTGCGCCCGATCCTGATGACGTCACTGGCATTCGCGCTGGGCGTGGTGCCGCTGATGCTGGCCACGGGCGCCAGCGCCGAAACCCAGCACGCGATCGGCACGGGCGTGTTCGGCGGCATGATCACCGCCACCGTGCTGGCCGTGTTTTTCGTGCCCGTGTTCTTTGTCGTGGTGCTGGGCGCCGTCGACAAGATGGGCAGGTACTTCAAGAAACGCAGTAATCACACCGCCGTCAACGCGGTGGAAGGAGAGTCGTAATGCGTTTGTTTTTTATCACCCCCCTGGCTGCGCTGGCCTTGTCGGCCTGTTCATTGGCGCCGCCGCTGGTCAAGCCGGTGCCGCCTATCCCTGCCGCTTATGCCGAGGTTACCGCACCGGGCAGCGCCGCCGACCTGGGCTGGCGCCAGATGCTGCTCGATGCGCGCCTGCAGCGCCTGGTCGACATCGCACTGGAAAACAACCGCGACTTGCGCGTGGCGTCGCTCAACGTGGAAGCCGTGCGGGCCCAGTACCAGATCCAGGATGCGGCCCGCACTCCGGCCATCGGCGCCCATGCGGGCGGCGTGCGCCAGCGCGGCGCCGATGGCGTGACACAAAATCAGTTCACTTCCGGCATCGCCATGAGCGCTTTCGAGATCGACCTGTTCGGCCGCCTGCGTTCCCTGTCGGACGCCGCGTTTGCCCGCTACCTGGCCACGCAGCAGGGCCAGCGCGCCGCGCATATGGCTCTGATCGGCGCTGTTGCGGATGCCTATCTGGAACAGCGGCTGGCCGAGGAACAGCTGGCACTGGCCCGGCAAACCCTGGCCGACTGGCGCCAAGCGCTGGTCCTGACGCAGCGCCTGCATGGCGCGCAGCAGGGCAGTGGCCTGGACGTGGCGCAAGCACAAGGGCAGGCAGCCACGGCGGAAGCGGACGTGCAGGCGCGCGAACGGGCCAGCGCCTTGGCGCGCAACACGCTGGAATTGCTGCTGGGCGTGCCGCTGCCCGCTGATTTGCCCCCTGGTCGGCCACTAGACGGCCAGCCCGTGCTGACACAGCTGCCGCCCGGGCTGCCCTCGGACTTGCTGGCGCGCCGTCCCGATATTTTGCAGGCCGAGTATGCGCTGCTGGCGGCGAATGCGGAAATCGGCGCCGCCCGCGCCGCCTTTTTCCCCCGTCTGTCCTTGACGGCGTCGCTGGGCCTCGCCAGCCCTGAGCTCGGTGACCTGTTCCGTGGCAGCGCGCGCAACTGGTCGTTTGCGCCGCAAGTCACGCAGCCACTGTTTCAGGGTGGCCAGCTGCGCGCGGAGCTGCAGCTGTCGCGCCTGCGCAAGGATGTGGCGGTGCTGCAATACGAGCAAGCGATCCAGACGGCCTTCCGCGAAGTGCGCGACGGCCTGGCCGGCAGCGCCACGTATGCGCAACAGATCGAAGCCCAGCAGCGTGTGGCGGTGGCCGCCGAACAGCGGCGCAAGCTGTCGGCCTTGCGCTATGGCGCGGGCCAGGACAGCCGGCTGGAATTGCTGGACGCGCAGCGCCAATCGTATGCGGCGCAGCAATCTTTGCTGGACTTGCGACGCGACCAGTTCAAGTCGGCCGTGGCCCTGTACAAGGCGCTGGGGGGCGGGCTGGAAGAGTAGCCGCCTGTCGCGCCTGGCCAGTAAAGGCGCCGCTTGGCCCTTGCCGCGCTGCACGATGGCTCTCCGCAGGTCGGCTTCGCCCATGTTGCTGGCGTGACTGCTGCGCGCCACTTTCCTGACCCCAGTCGCTATCGTGCCTGCGACCATACAGCGATTAAGTTACCTAAAGAGAATAGAAAATAGAGGTGGAAATTTTTTTTGCGCCGCTGCATCCAACGGCGTGCCTGGTGGGTAGTACAGGGGTGCGCTCGCTGCAACGGCGGCATGAGCTGCACTTCCACTCACACTCACAGGGGGTACGATCATGCCATCACTGCCATCTTTGCCATTTGCCAAGCTGCTGCTTGTTTCCGCCATTGCCATGACCTTGTCCGCTTGCGGGGGCGGGGGCATTCACCATGAAGTTGTCGTCACGCCACCGCCGCCAGCGGTCGTCACGGGTGATGTGTTTGTGTTGACTGTCAGCAATAAACTGCTGTCGTTCGACCGGGCCACGCCGGGCACCATCCGCAGCGCGGTTGCCGTGACGGGCTTGCAGG
>NZ_LT607662.1:14206-23587 GCF_900095265.1 Janthinobacterium sp. UMAB-56
GCCACCTTGAAAGCCAGCCTGGCAGCCGATGCTGCCGACACCACGGCACCGTATACGGCGCTGGCCGGCACGCAGTTCGGCGTCGATTTCAATCCCGTCGCCGACCGCCTGCGCATCGTCAGCAACACGGGACAAAGCCTGCGCATCAATGTCGATACGGGCGCCACCACCACGGATGGAGACATCAACGGCGGCGCGGCCGGCAGCGCCATCACGGCGGCCGCCTATACCAACAGTTTCGCCGGCACGGCCAGCACAACCCTGTTCGTCATCGACGCTGCCAACGCCACCCTGTACACGCAAAATCCACCCAACAACGGTACCCTGGCCGGCGCCGTGCCGCTGGGCATCGCCGCCACGGCGGTGGCCGGTCTCGACATCGATGCGCGCACCAATACGGGCTACGCCGTCATGACGGTGGCCGGCGTGCGCAATCTGTACACCCTGAACCTGGCTGCGGCCACGGCGCCAGCGACCCTGGTGGCGGCCATCGGTGTGACGGAAGAGTTGCGCGGCATCGCCTTGACTCAGCCGACCGCACCCATCGCCTATGGCTTGACGGACGATGGACGTATCGTCACCTTCAAGACGGCCACGCCGAATACCCTGGACGCCAACGTGGCCGTCACCGGCCTGGCGTCGGGCGAGCGCCTGCTGGGCTTTGACATCCGTCCCAAGGATGGCTTGCTGTACGGCATTTCCTCGACGGGCCGTATCGTCACGATCGCCCCGGCCACGGGCGTCGTTAGCGTCAAGGCGACCCTGGCGGCCGACGCGGCCGACACCAGCGCGCCCTACACGGCCATCGCCGGCACGGTTTTTGGCGTGGATTTCAACCCGCTCGCCGACCGCCTGCGCGTCATCGGCAACACGGGGCAAAACCTGCGCATCAATGTCGACACGGGCGCCACCACTACCGATGGCACCATCAACCGCGCCGGTGCGGCGCCCGTCGTCACGGCAGCGGCCTATACCAACAGCTTTGCCGGCACGGCTTCGACCATGCTGTTCGATATCGACACGGCCAGCGCCACGCTGGCCCTGCAAAGTCCGCCGAATGACGGCACCCTGGTCAATGTGGGCCCGCTGGGCGTCGCGGTGATGGGCGACGTCGGCTTCGATATCGCGGGCGGCGCCAACGGGCTGGCGCTGGCGGTCCTGCGCACGTCGGCCAACGGCCCCAGCTCCCTGTACCGCATCGACCTGGCGACGGGCGCGGCGGTGCTGAGCGGCGGCGCGGCCACGCCGGCCCTGTCCGCCATCGGCAACGGGGCGGTGGGCTTGACCGATCTCGCCATCGCGCTCAAGTAAGCGAAGAGGCCGCAGCTTTGCTTGGATTCAATAGGTCCAGCATGCTGGAATTGTTGTTGACATTCACAGGCTGCGGCTTACTAGACGACCGGTCAGATTTTTTGCTATACTGGCCGCATGAGCAAAAAATCCTCCGCTGACATGCGCCAGCACCTGATCGATATCGCCAAGGCCTTGATGGCCGGGAAAGGCTACACGGCCGTGGGCCTGGCGGAACTGGTGGCGGCGGCCGGCGTGCCGAAAGGTTCCTTTTACTATTATTTCAAGTCGAAGGAAGAATTCGGGTTAGCCTTGCTCGATGACTATTTCAGCAGCTATCTGCAGACGGTCGACGCCTTGCTGGCGGGGCCAGGCAATGCCCGTGAGCGCCTGCTTGCCTATTTTGACTATTGGAGCGCGACGCAGGCAAGCAGCGCGCCGCAAGGCAAATGCCTGGTGGTCAAGCTGGGCGCCGAAGTGTGCGACCTGTCGGTGGACATGGGCGCCGTGCTGCAGCATGGCACGGGCGCCATACTGGAACGCCTGACACAATCGGTGGAAGCGGGCCATCTTGACGGTTCCGTGGCGGCGACGACGCCGGCGCGCGTGCTGGCCGAATCCCTGTACCAGCTGTGGCTGGGCGCTTCCCTGATGGTCAAGGTCGCGCGGAACGGCAGGCCTTTCGACGTGGCCATGTCGACCACGCAGCGGCTGCTGTCGTAGCCGTTTTTTTTAATCAAAAACTAGACGACCGGTCAGTTATTTCCGGTCTTTCTTGCACAACATGAAAGAAATACGATGACCGAGCAGCATGAAAGCGATTTGTTCGCCCCCGTCCATCTGGGGGCGCTGGCCCTGGCCAACCGCATCGTCATGGCGCCGCTCACGCGCAGCCGCATGGGCGACGATGGCGTGCCGCATGCCATGCACGCCGAGTATTATGCCCAGCGCGCCAGTGCCGGCCTGCTCATCAGCGAGGCGACGAATATCTCGCCCCAGGGGCGTGGTTATGCCTTGACGCCAGGCATCTGGTCGGATGCCCAGGTGGATGGCTGGAAACTGGTCACCGATGCCGTGCATGCGGCGGGCGGCAAGATCGTCTGCCAGCTGTGGCATGTGGGGCGGTTTTCGCATACCAGCCTGCAGCCCGATGGCGCAGCGCCCGTTGCGCCTTCCGCCATCCAGGCCGAGGGCAGCACGTACACCGCCAGCGGCATGCAGCCCGTGTCCATGCCGCGCGCGCTGGAGACGCTGGAAATCGCCGGCGTCGTCGCGCAGTACGTGCATGCGGCCGAATGCGCGCTGCGCGCCGGTTTCGATGGCGTCGAGGTGCATTCGGCCAATAGCTACCTGCTCGACCAGTTCCTGCGCGATTCAACCAACCGGCGCACGGACTCTTATGGCGGCAGCATCGAAAACCGTGCGCGGCTGACGCTGGAAGTGACGCACGCCGTGGTGAAAGTGTGGGGCGCGTCGCGGGTCGGCATCCGATTGTCTCCCGTGACGCCCGACGCGGGCAACACGCCGGTCGACAGCGACGTGATGGCCACCTATGGCTACCTGATCGAGCAGTTGAATCGCCATGGACTCGCTTATCTGCACTTCGTCGAGGGCGCCACGGCCACCTCGCGCGATGTGCCAGCAGGCGTCGACCTGGACGCGCTGCGCGCGCTGTTCAACGGCCCCTACATCGGCAACAACCATTACGACTTGTCACTGGCGCTGGCGCGCCGCGCTGAGGGCAAGGTCGATGCGGTAGCGTTTGGCCGTCCTTTCATCGCCAACCCGGATCTGGTGGCGCGATTGCGCCATGGCGTGGCACTGGCCGAAGCGCCGCGCGAGGCATATTACGGCGGGGGCGCCAGCGGCTACACCGACTGGCCCACGAGCTCGTACTGATTTCTTTTTTTACCCACCCAAGGAGCGCAACATGAACAACACCACTTATGTGCAGGATTACCAGGCGATTGTCGCCGTGCTGAATCAATACAATGCGGGCGGCGCGCAGGCCGACAGCAGCATCATGCGCCCGGCGTTCAGCAGCCAGGCCAGCATTTTCGGCGTCGATGGCGAAGATAAACTGACGGGCGGGCCCATCGAAGGCTTGTTTGAGATCATCGACAGCGCCTTCCGGCCATCGCCGCAGGCGCAGGCGGCCATCGTGCGCGTCGATATCGTGGGCACGGCGGCCAGTGCGCGCGTCGATACGGACGATATCTCGGGTTTCCGCTTCACCGACTTTTTCAATTTGCTCAAGGTGCAAGGCGAGTGGACCATCGTCAGCAAGATCTATCACACGCACGCGGGCGCCTGACGCACATGCGGATACAGGGGCGCCAGATGCTGTATCGTGTGGCGTCCAGCATGCGGGGAGAATGTATGAAATTACTACTGACAGGCGCCACGGGCCTGGTGGGCCGTGAAGTGCTGCGCCTGGCGCTGGCGGATGCGCGCGTCAGCAAGGTTGTGGCGCCGGCGCGCAAGGCCTTGCCGGCGCATGCGAAACTGGAAGCGCCCATCGTCGATTTCGATCACTTGCCGGCGGACGCGCCCTGGTGGCAGGCAGACGCCGTCATTTGTACCCTGGGCACGACCATGAAGGTGGCTGGCACGCGGCAGGCGTTCTCGCGCGTGGACCACGATTATCCGCTGGCCGTGGCGCGCCTGGCGCTGGCGGCGGGCACCCGCACCTATGCGCTCAATTCCGCCGCCGGCGCCAACGCGGCATCGCGCTTTTTCTACAACCGCGTCAAGGGCGAGCTGGAGCGCGACCTGGAAGCGCTGGGTTTTGTATCACTCACGCACGTGCGCCCCGGCTTGATCGGTGGCGAGCGCGACGTGGCCCGGGCGGGCGAGGGCGCCGCCTTGCGCCTCTTGCGCGTGCTGGGTCCCGTGCTGCCGCGCCGCTGGCGCATCAATCCGGCGCCGCGCATCGCCAGTGCCTTGCTGGAAGCGGCGCTGGCCGCCGCCCCAGGCGTGCATATTGTGACCTCGGAGCGCCTGTTGTGACGGGCGCAGCCGACTGATTTTTTGTTCCGTTCCTGAAAGTGCACACAATGCAGACAGTACGTTCTTACCAGGCCAGCGACCGCGACGCCTGCCTGGCCATCTTCGACGGCAATACGCCGCGCTTTTTTGACCCATCGGAACGCGTGGGCTTTGCCGTCTGGCTGGAAGAGTCAAAGCAGCCGTATCTGGTCATCGAGCATGACGGACGCATCGTCGCCTGCGGCGGCCATGCGCTGGATACGGGCGGCACCGTCGCCAGCCTGTGCTGGGGCATGGTGGCGCAGGATCTGCATGGGCAGGGACTGGGCCGCGTGCTGACGCAGGCGCGCCTGGACGCGATCCGCGCCATGCCACAAGTGGCCAGCGTGCGCATGCATACCAGCCAGCACACGCAGGGTTTCTATGCACGCTTCGGCTTTGAGGCATTCCATGTGACGCCGGACGGCTTCGGGCCCGGCATCGACCAGTGGGATATGCGCCTGTCCCTGAAAAGGAGGGAGCCTGAGTATGCTCATATCGCCCCGGTGCCGCTGGAAAAAGCCTATCGCCTGCTCAATCATGGCCCTTCCATCCTCGTCTCGGCGCGCCACGGCGGCGTGGCCAATGTGATGGCCGCCGCCTGGGCCTGCGCCCTCGATTTCGCGCCACCGAAACTGACCGTGGTGCTGGACAAGGCCACGCGCACGCGCGCCCTGGTCGAGGGGAGCGGCACGTTTGTCATCCAGGTGCCGACGGCGGCGCAGCTGCAACTGACGCATGCCGTCGGCACGCACAGCCTCGACGCGCAACCCGATAAACTCGCGCGCGCCGGCGTGCAGCTATTTCACATGGATGGCTTTGATTTGCCATGCGTGGCGGGTTGCTCCGCCTGGCTGGCCTGCCGTTTGATCCCCGAGCCGCACAATCAGGATCGCTATGACCTGTTCATCGGCGAAGTGGTGGGCGCGTGGGCCGACACGCGCGTGTTCCGCGACGGGCACTGGCATTTCGAGGAGGCCGACCCAGCGTGGCGCAGCCTGCATTACATCGCCGGCGGACGCTTTTATGCGATCGGCGAGGCGCTGGACGCGCAGACCTGATCAGTCGAGGGCGATGACCCTGTCGTTCGGGCCGGGCACGCAGCCGTCGGCGATGGCTTCCCAGCCCCGGTGCACCACCACCTGCTTGCCATCGTGGCAGATTTCCACGCGTTCGCTGGCGGGCAGGCGCTGGCGCGCAAACGCTTCCAGGCTGGCCGGCAAGCTCACTGCCAGCTGCATCGTGCCGATGGCTTCCGGCGGGTGGTCGTCCATGTGCACCAGGGGCACGAAGATCGAACCGAGCATCAGCCAGCGTGCGCCCACGTCGACAGGGGCGGGCACATAGGGCGCGGCGCGCAGCCAGTCCTGGGCGCGGGCGCGCAAGTCGCTGCCTGCGGCCAGCTCACCCCAGGCGGTGGCCAGCAATTCCACCACCCACTGATTGCAATTCTGGTATTTCAAACTGAAGGCATACGCGTTGGCGCTGTAGCGGCCCGCCAGCAATTGCTGCACCCGCACGGGGTCGAGCAAGGCGCCGCGCAGGGGCGGCACGGTTTCCGCCGGCAGTTTCACCAGCGAGATATAGCCTAGAGAGGGGTTGTTCGTGCCCATGGCGAAACCGGCCGTGCCCTGGTCGAAGATGCGCGGGCGGCCTTCATCGCAGGCGTAGTACAACTGGCGCGCGGACCAGCCATTGTCATTGTCGTGGCGCCAGGCCAGCGCCGCGTGCGAATAACGGATGCCGAAGCGGGCCAGGTCCAGGCCGGAACGGCTGATCAGGGCCACGCTGCCTTCGCTGGCGGCCAGTTCTTCGCGCACCACGGCGGCAAAGCGCAAGAGCCGGTCCTGTTCCGTGGCCGTGAGTTCCTGCGCCCGGTCGCAAAAGCGCGCGGAGGCCATCGAAGCGCCCGCATGGGCAGTGCCTGCCAGGACGAGGGCGGCACAGCCGGCCAGCAGCCGCAGGGTCACAGCCAATATCAGAGGCTGACGGGACGCGTGGCCATTTCGCCGTACCAGTCGTCGGCCAGCACCAGGAAGAAGGCGGCGCGCGTGTCATTGCGCGAAAATTCGATGCCGTAGGCGCGGTTTTGCGCATGCACCATGTCGCCTTGCGCCAGTTGCTGCTTGTCGAGCGCCGCCTGCGGCAAGTCCAGTACCAGCGGCGTTGCCGTGGCATCGGCCTGCATGGTCAGGCGCGTCATGCCGGCGCGGTCCGGCACGGCGGCCACGTCGATGATGCGGTAGGGGCCGTTGGCCACCTTGTTGTCGCGCGAGGAGCTGTTGCTCGAACCGTTGAGCGAATCGGAAATGCTGCCGCTCGACTGGGAGCCGGCGCTGGAGGCCGAGGAAACGAAGCTGTCGGCATTGGCGTTGCACGCCACGGTCAGTGCTGCGGCCAGGCCGAGCATGCGTAAGGAGATAGTCAAGGCAGTTTTCCAGTGGACATCGATGAAAGCGGGCCGGGTCCATCCCAGCCCGCGCCATCATAGCAGATCGGCCTTTAACTGAGCAGTACCTCGATCAGGGCCTTCGCTTCGGCCGACGGCTGCGTGCGCAGCACCTGCAGCACGGGATCGTGCTCAAGGTAGGCTTGCAGCGGCGCGCTGACGGTGATGCTCGCTTGCGGCAGCGGCGAGGGCACGGGCGCCAGCGCCTTGGCCAGCAGCAGGGTGTCGCGCAAGCCTTCGGGCGGCAGCATGATGGTCGAACCTGGCAAGGCATTGACGGCATCGGCCACCGGCTGCGGCACGCCCAGCTGGTGCATCAGCGCGCGGCCGATCACTTCCAGCGTGGACGCCATCTGCGTTTCCAGCTGGGCGTACAGGCCCGGGGTCTTGTCGGCCTGGGCCAGCAAATAAAAACCGGCCACTTCATGCACGATGCCGGCGAACAGGGCCGTATCGGCATCCGTGTGCGTGACGGCGCCTGCCAGCGCATGCGCCAGCGCTGCCACGTGCACGGTGTGCGTCCACAGCTGGGTGGCGCGCACGCGCAAGGCTTCGTCGCGGATGCCCGCGTTCAGCTGGCGGATCACGGCCGCCGTCGCCAGCGCATACAGGTTGCGGTGTCCCAGCCGCTCGACGGCGGCGCGCACGCTGGTGATGGCGGGCGCCTGGCCGGGCGAGAACAGGGCCGAATTGGCCAGCGCCACGGCGCGCGCCGACAAGGTCGGCTCGCACAGCAGCAGCCGGCTGATGTCGGCCGAGTGGCAATCCGGGTTGGCCAGTTCCTTTTGCAGGAGCAGGGCCGTGTTGATGCTGGTGGGAAAGGCCAGGGTTTCCGTTTCGGCGCTGGCCAAAAGTTGTGCCAGGCTGCTGAGCGTGTTGACGTGCATGGATAGGGGAGCGAGAAGTAGCAATGCTCCATCTTATCAGGCTATCCGGCCCGCATGGTGTCCGCCAGCCGTTTCAGCCATGCGCCTGGGCGGGGGGGCAAGCTGTTGCGCGGCGTTGCCGAGGTGGGCAGTGTCAGGGTAGCAGCAATGCATGCTGGCTGGCCGTGTGAAAATCGCGCCAGACGCGGTTGATGGTGCTGTCTTCGCGGGTCGCGTACAGGCCGCAGTACGGATACAGGCCATCGACGGCGGCGCGGCAGACGGCCACCAGGGCCAGCGAAGCGGCCTGCACGGCTTGCATGGCGCCCTCATCGAGCGCCGCGCCGCCGTCCACCGTTGCCCAGCTATCGTCCAGCACGGCGTAAAAGAGGGTGCGGGCGGCGGCGAAGGCGTCTTTCCTGTCTTGCAGCATGGTCGCCACTTCCGCCACGTCCAGCAGGGGCAAGCCGGCGCGCGCATGGCGACGGTGGCGCATGCATTCTTCGGCCAACGCCATGAAATGGCTGGCCATGCCGGCCACGTTGGCGGCCAGGGTCACGTAGGCGAGTGAATAGAACGGATAGCGGTACAGGGGGCCGTCGGCCGTCGCGGTGTCGGCACTGATGGTAAAACCATGTTCCTTGCTGAGCCACTGGCCCTCGATGCGGTAGCTGTGCGAAGCGCTGGCGCGCATGCCGATGCTGTTCCATGAGGGCAGCAGCTGCACCAAGGCGGCTGGCACGAGAAAGGCGCGGATGCGCGGCTTGCCATCTGCATCGAGCAGGGGTTGGCCAGCGCGCTGCAGCCGGGCGTTCAGGGTGAAGTGGGTGGCCATGGGCGCGCCGCTGGCATAGTCCCAGCTGCCCGTGATGCGGTAGCCGTCGCCGTCTTCCTCCGCGTACCCGGTGGCTGCGCCGCTGCCGCCAAGGCAGACGCGCGGCGTGCCGATGATGCTGCGCGCCATGCCGGGCGCCAGAAAGCCGGCGAACCAGCCGGCGCCCGCACACAGGGTCAGCACCCAGCCCATGCTGCCATCGACGGCGGCCACGGCTTCTTCCAGGCGCACCACTTGCGGCAAGGGGAGTTCCGTGCCGCCCGCGCTGCGCGGCGCCAGCATCGTCAGCCAGCCGCGCCGGTGCAGCAAGGCTTGCTGGGCCGGATGCAGGAAGCGTGCGGCGTCGGCCGCCGGCGCATGGCGCGCGATGCGGCGCGCGTCGCGTGCGGAAAGGGTCTCAAGGGCAGCGTGCGGCATGGGCAAAGTCCGGCAATGGCAAAAGCGGGCATTTTCGCACAGCGCGGCGTGGCCGGGCCGGCGATCGCCTGTCTGGGCGCCAGTGCGGCGCGCCGCCCATGGCGGCAGTGGTGGCCGGGAAGGCGTTTTTGCCGCATCATGGAGGCGGCATGTGCCATCCACCTGGAGCGTCACCATGAACGCATCGGCTGCGACGCAAACGAAGCGCTGGCAAGATGTCAGCGCCGGCCTGTCGATCGCCGGCCTGCTGCTGCCGGAAGCGGTGGCGTATGCCAGTATCGGCAACCTGGCGCCCCAGGCGGGCATCCTGGCACTGTTCGCGGGCTTGCTGTGCTATGGCGCGCTGGGCACGAGCCGCTTTGCCATCGTGTCGGCCACGTCGTCATCGGCCGCCGTGCTGGCAGCGGCCATGGCCAGCATGCAGGGCGGCACGGCGGGTCACCGCCTCATGCTGATGGCGGGACTGGTGATGTTGACGGGCGCGTTTTTCCTGCTGG
>NZ_LT607662.1:23640-26075 GCF_900095265.1 Janthinobacterium sp. UMAB-56
GGTATTGCGGGGCTTTTCCTTCGGCCTGGCCATCGTCATCATCCTCAAGCAATTGCCTGGCGTGCTGGGCGTGCAGGCGGACGGCGACGTCGTCCATCTCGTGCCTGGCTTGCTGGCGCGGGCAGGGCAGTGGAACGGGCGCGGCGCGGGCCTGTGCGCGGCGGCGCTGCTGTTGCTGTTCCTGCTGCGGCGCCGGCAGCGCTGGCCCGCCGGGCTGATCGTCATTGCGCTGGGCATAGGCGCGGGCCGCTGGCTGGACTTGCCTGGCCACGGCGTGGCCCTGGTGGGCGCCATCGATGTCAGCCTGGCCATGCCCGTCCTGCCGCGCCTGACGCAGGAGGAATGGACGCACCTGGCCGAGCTGGCGTTTGCGCTGGCGCTGATCCTGTATGCCGAATCGTATGGCGCCATCCGCAGTTTCGCCTTGAAGCATGGCGACGCCGTGGCGCCCGAGCGCGACTTGCTGGCGCTGGGCGCGGCGAACGTGCTGGCAGGATTGCTGCAAGCCATGCCCGTGGGCGCCGGCTATTCTGCCACGTCGGCCAACGAGGCGGCAGGCGCTACCTCGCGCCTGGCGGGTCTGGTGGCCGCCGCCGTGGTGGGCGTCATCGTGCTGACCCTGCTGCCGCTGGTGGCGCTCACGCCCGTGCCCGTGCTGGCCGCCGTGGTCATCCACGCTGTCAGCCATACCCTGAACCCTGTTTCCTTGCAGCCCTATTTTGCCTGGCGCCGCGACCGCCTGCTGGTGCTGGCGGCGATTGCCGGCGTGCTGCTGTTCGGCGTGCTCGACGGCTTGCTGGTGGCCATCGCCATCAGCCTGCTGCTGATGCTGCGCCGCCTGTCGCGGCCCGGTATGTCCGTGCTGGGACGGCTGGGCGACAGCCATGACTATGTGAAGCTGGCGCTGCATCGCGATGCCCGGGCGCAGCCGGAGCTGCTGATACTGCGCCTCGATGAACCCTTGTTCTTTGTCAATGCCGAGCGCAGCCTGCACCTGGCGCGTGCCATGCTGGAGGAGCGGGCGGGGCCGCTGCGCAAGGTGATCCTCAGCCTGGAAGAGTCGCCCGACCTCGATGGCAGCAGCGTCGAAGCCTTGCGCGAGTTTGCCGTGTTTGTGCGCCGGCAGGGGCTGGCCCTGGGGCTGGCGCGCCTGAAGGAGCCGGCGTGCAGCGTGCTGCAGCTGGCGCTGCGCGACATGCTGACCGTCCAAGGGGGGCCGGTGCTGCTGCTCAGTGGATTGAGCGTGGCCGAGGCCGTGCGCCGGCTGGACGACGCCACGCCTGCGAAGTAGCGGCGGCCAGGCGTTGCATCCGGGAGACGGCATGACAAGCGCGAGCACCGCAACTGCAGCAGGTCAGGCGGATTTTGCCTGGCTTTCTGCTGCCAGCGCCGCCTTGACGCTGTCGCGCTGCGCCATGCTGCCCAGAAAGGCTTGCAGATGGGCCAGTTGCGACAGATCCATGCCCACGCGCGGCGCCCAGCCCGTTACGGCGAACAGATAGGCGTCCGCCACGGTGAAGGTGTCGCCCGTCAGGTAGGCATGACCTTCCAGGCGGCTGTCCACCCATTTGAATTTTTTGCCAAGTTGCTCCAAGAATAAGGCCTTGATGTCGGCGTCGTAACGGGGATTGAACAGGGGACTGAACGATTTGTGTAGTTCGGAGGTGATGTAATTTTGCCATTCCAGTACCTTGTAGCGGGCGAAGCTGCCCACGGGCGGCAGCAAGTCCTGCCTGCCCGCCTGTTCGGCGATGTACTGGGCGATGACGGGCCCTTCGCTCAAGGTGCTGCCATCGTCTAGCGCCAGCAGCGGCACCTGGCCTTTCGGGTTGAGTTCATAGTAATTGCCGCCTTCCTGCGTCTGGTGCTGGCCCAAGTCGACCTTGACCAGGGTGAACGGCGTGCCCGTTTCGCGCAGGATGATGTGCGGTGCCTGCGAGCAGGCACCCGGCGAGTAAAAGAGTTTCATGGCGATCCTTGAACAGGTGGGAAAGAAGCCACTATAGTCCCGCGCCGCCGCATGGTAAACGCGTGTTCGCGCAATTCACTATTTCTGCCCGGTGAAGGATTGCGCCGGCTCAAACCCCGGGATAGCGCAAGGTGTCGAGCAGCAAGGTAAACGCGGGCGAGGGGTGGCGCCGACTCGGGTAGTACAGCTTGTAGCCCGCATACGTGGGGCACCAGTCGTCCAGCACGCGGATCAAACGGCCATCGGTCAGGTAGGGCAGGACGATATCTTCGGCCATGCAGGCCACGCCCAGGCCATCGAGCGCCGAATGCAATCGCATGGCCATGTTGTTGTAGATCATCTGTCCTTCCACCCGCACCTTCAGTTCCTGCCCCTCCTTGGCAAACTCCCAGGCATACAGGCCGCCCAGCGTGGGCAGGCGCATATTGATGCAGTTGTGCGCCATCAAGTCCTGCGGCGTGGCGGG
>NZ_LT607662.1:26140-39836 GCF_900095265.1 Janthinobacterium sp. UMAB-56
GCCATGCGGAAATCCGGGCCGATGGGCATGGCGATCATGTCCTTGGCCACTTGCTCGCCCAGGCGCACGCCCGCATCGCAGCGCGCAGCCACGATATCGGTCATGCCGTTGTCGACGACGACTTCGATGTTGATGTCGGGGTAATGCGGCAGCAATCTGGCGATGGCCGGCTGCAGTACCGTCAGCGCCGCATGCTCGCCCGCGCTGATGCGGATGTTGCCGGCCGGCTTGTCGCGCCGCTCGCTGAGCAGTGCCAGTTCCGCCTCGATCTCGTCGAAGCGGGGTGCCACCGTGCGCAGCAGCTGTTCGCCAGCTTCCGTGGGCGAGACGCTGCGCGTGGTGCGCACCAGCAGGCGCAAATCGAGCCGTTCTTCCAGCGTGCGCACGGTCTGGCTCAGTGCCGACTGCGACACGCCCAGCTTGGCCGCCGCCCGGGTAAAACTGCCTGCGCGGGCCACGGCCACGAAGGCGAGAATGTCGTTGAAGTTGGTCTGCGCCATGACGGACTGCCTTTCTCATTCATTAGTAATGCTAATAAGTTCATGCGGACTTTAGCATCTATTCATGATAATGCGAAAG
This sequence comes from Janthinobacterium sp. UMAB-56, assembly GCF_900095265.1. Lineage (GTDB taxonomy): Bacteria > Pseudomonadota > Gammaproteobacteria > Burkholderiales > Burkholderiaceae_D > Janthinobacterium. The sequence goes on from NZ_LT607662.1 coordinate 26,720, forward strand.
TCTTACAGTGGAGGCATGAACAATTTTCCCATCAACGCGTCCACCGCGCCGCCGCACAAGGCGGCCATCCTCGCCATCATCCTCGTCAGTTATGTGATGATCGTGCTCGACACGTCCATCGTCCTGACGGGTTTGCCGAAAATCCACCAAGAACTGGGTTTTACGGATACCAGCCTGGCCTGGGTGCAAAGTGCGTATACCCTGACGTTTGGCGGCTTGCTGCTGCTGGCCGCGCGCGCCGGCGATGCGTATGGCCGGCGCCGGCTTCTGCAGCTGGGCCTGGCGCTATTCATCCTGGCATCGCTGGCCATCGGCCTGGCGCAGTCGCCGGCCATGCTGATTGCCGCGCGCGCCATCCAGGGCGTGGGCGCGGCCATCCTGGCGCCATCCACCCTGGCGTTGCTGCAAACCACATTTAAGGAGGGGCACGAACGCACGCGGGCCATCGCCCTGTACAGCGCCGTGGCCGGCATTGCCGCCAGCGTGGGCCTGGTGCTGGGCGGCGTGCTGGCCGAATGGCTGTCGTGGAGGGTGGGTTTCTTCATCAACCTGCCCATCGGCGCCGCCATGCTGGTGGCGGCGCGCCGTTATATCGCGGAAAGCACCCGCAGCCGGGGCCAGTTCGACGTGGCCGGCGCGGCCAGCTCGACCCTTGGTATGTCGGCCGTCGTGTATGGCTTGATCCGCTCGGCTGGCGCCGGCTGGGGCGATGCCCTGACGCAAGGTACTTTGGCAGCGGGCGTGCTGCTGCTGGCCGCTTTCATTGCCATCGAACGTCGCGCCGCGCAACCCATCCTGCCGCTGCGCCTCTTTGCCGATACGCAACGCAATGCGGCGTACGGGGCCAGGGTGCTGTTCATGGGCGCCATGATCGGCTGTTTCTTTTTCACCACGCAATTCTTGCAAGTGGTGCTCGGCTTTCCGCCATCCTTGACGGGCCTGGCTTTCCTGCCCATGACCCTGGTGAACTTCGGCGTGGCCCTGTGCGTGCCGCGCCTGACGCGCCGCTTCGGCAATGCGCGCCTGCTGGCCATGGGACTGGGCTTGACCCTGCTGGGCATGGCATGGCTGAGCCGCGTCGACGCGGGCACGGCGTATTGGCTGGGCGTGGCCTTGCCCATGGTGCTGATCGGCGCGGGGCAGGGCATGGCGCTGAGTCCGCTAACGGCGGCCGGCGTGGCCAGCGTGCCTGCACAGGATGCGGGCGCCGCCTCGGGCGTCGTCAACGTGGCGCACCAGTTCGGCAGTTCGCTGGGGCTGGCGGCGCTGGTGGCCGTGGCCGGCGTGGGCGCGGGCCAGCTGGCGGGCGTGCTGCTGCTGGCGCACCGCGTGACGCTTGCCCTGGGCAGCGCTGCCGCCATGCTGGCGCTGGCCTTGCTGCTGGTGCTGACTTGTCAGGCGCGCCCGCCGAGGCTGCCGCCTCCATCCACCGCCAAGACCTGACCTGTCACGTAACTGGCTTGCTCCGATAGCAGGAAGCCGACGGCGGCGGCAATGTCATCTGGCTGTCCCAGTCGTCGCATCGGTATCGTTGCAAGAACCTGGCGTTCCATCTCACTGCCGACGGGGCGGGTCTTGCGGAACAGTTCCGTTTCCACGGGGCCTGGTGCGATCGCATTGACCGTCACGCCGTGCTCGGCCAACTCCAGCGCCCAGGTTCTCGTGCAGCCGACCAAGGCGCTTTTGGCGGCGGAATAGGCGGTGCGGTTCACGTTGCCGTAGATCGCACGGCTGCAAATATTCACGATCCGGCCATACCGGCGGAGCTTCATCGCATCCACGAACTGCTGTGTTACCTGAATGGCGGCGCGCACGTTCAGATCGAAGACGTTCTGCAACGTGGCAAAGTCGATTTGACCCAGCGGCTGGGGCGAGGCAATGCCTGCATTGTTCACGATGCCATCGATGTGAAATTGTTTTTCAATCACCTTGAGAACTTGCGCCGTCTGCGCCAGATCGCCAAGATCGCAGGCAAGCAGCGTGCCTGGAAAGTCCACGCCCTCGATGTGCCGCGCGATGCCCACGACCCGGTTGCCTTGCTGATGAAGCAAGGTGCTGATGGCATAACCGATACCGCGTGTTGCGCCAGTGACGAGGAAAGTACGAGATGTCATGGGAGAAGATTTCCTTTAGCCTGAAAATGCACACCTGCGAAGGCTACACTTTTTTGAAAATTCACGCCGCCGCCCCGGCTGACCACTCGCGCAGCAATTGCCCGAACGCTTCGGCCGCCGCCGTCGTGCTGGCAGCGCGCCAGAGCAGCTGGAACTGGGCGGCGGGCAGGGCGGGCAAGCCATGGTGGCCATCGATGACCACCATGTCCGCTTCCAGGTCGCCTTGCGGCAGGGCCGTGATCGCCAGCCCGGCCAGCACGGCGGCGCGCAAGCCCTGCTGGCTGGGCGAGGTGAACGCCACGCGCCAGTCGAGGCCGGCGCCGTCGAGGGCATCGACGCCCACTTGCCGGTGCATGCACGGCGCCGGTGAAAACGCCAGCGGCAGCGGCGCCTGGCCGTCATGGCGAAAATCCTGCGCCGCCGCCCAGACGAAGCGCGTGCGGCGCAGCACGGCCGGCTCATCTTGCCCGCCGGCCAGCGCCATGACGACGGCCAGGTCCAGCGCATCGGCGGCGACCAGTTTCTGCAAGTCAAGATAGGTGCCCACCGTCACATCCAGGCGCACGGCGGGAAACAGGTGCGCAAACTGCGCCAGCAGGGCCGGCAGGCGCGCGCCCATGAAATTTTCCGGCACGCCGAAGCGCACGGCGCCGGCAATCGATGAACGCTGGAAGCGCCGCGATAGCGCATCCTGGGCCGCCAGGATTTGCCGCGCGTGGCGCAGGAAATCCTCGCCATCTTCCGTCAGACGCAGGCTGCGCGTCGTGCGTACCAGCAGCGCGGCGCCCGCCTGCTCTTCCAGGCGGCGGATCTGGTGGCTGATGGCGGACTGGCTCAGGTGCAGCCGTTCGGCGGCGCGCGTAAAGCCGCCTGTGTCCTGAACGGCGACGAAGGCGCGCAGCAGGGCGGTATCGAAGTCCATCGTGTTTGCATCCTGTGATTCATGATGAAAATGAATGAATTGTACAGAATTTTATCATTTCCCTCATGAGTCGAGGCTTTCTAGAATGGTGGCTCCAGCGCGCCGGCACCACGCGCTCCTCCATGACTACCGACATCAAGGCTTCGATGCACCTTACTAATTCGCAACAAAATGCACTGACCCTGGCCGCCGTGTGCCTGGCCTCGCTCATGTTTGGCCTGGAAATTTCCAGCGTGCCCGTCATTCTGCCCACCCTGGAAACCGTGCTGCACGGCGACTTCAAGGATTTGCAATGGATCATGAACGCCTACACCCTGGCTTGCACCACCGTGCTGATGGCAACGGGCACCCTGGCCGACCGCTATGGCCGCAAGCGCTTGCTGCTCGCCAGCCTGGCGCTGTTCGGCCTCAGTTCCCTCGCATGCGGCTGGGCCGGCAGCACGGGCGTGCTGATCGCCGCGCGCGCACTGCAGGGCATGGCCGGCGGCGCCATGCTGATTTGCCAGGTGGCCGTGCTGTCGCAGCAGTTCCCGGCCGGTGCCGCGCGAGGCCGGGCGTTTGGCGCCTGGGGCATCGTGTTTGGCCTGGGCCTGGGCTTCGGCCCCATCATAGGCGCGGCCATCGTCGCGCTGTCAAACTGGCAATGGGTATTTCTCGTGCACGGGCCGCTGGCGCTGGCGGCCCTGCTGCTGGTGGCGCTGGGCGTGAGCGAGTCGCGCGATCCGCAGCGGCGCAAGCTGGACGTGGCGGGCATCGCCTCCTTGTCTCTGGCCGTGTTCAGCCTGGCGTGGTGCCTGACGCAGGGGCCGGCGCTGGGTTTCAATGAACCGCGCACGCTGGCCAGCCTGGCCGTGGCGCTGCTCAGCTTGATGCTGTTTGTCATGATCGAGCGGCGCCAGGCTGAACCGATGATCGACTTCTCCGTGTTCCGCATCCGCCGTTTCTCGGGTGCGCTGCTGGGTTCGGCGGGCATGAACTGCAGTTTCTGGCCGCTCATGATTTATCTGCCCCTGTACGTGCAACACGGTCTCGGCTACAGCAGCCTGGGCACGGGCCTGACCTTGCTGGCCTACACCTTGCCCACCTTGCTCGTGCCGCCCCTGGCAGAGCGGCTGGCGCTGCGCTACCGGGCCGATGCGGTGATCCCTGCCGGTTTGCTGGCCATCGGCCTGGGTTTTTTGCTGATGCTGTGGGGCAGCAGTGTGGACGCCGCCAGCTGGCTGACGATCTTGCCCGGCTGCCTGCTGGCCGGCACGGGGCTGGGGCTGACGAATACGCCTGTCACCAACACGACGACGGGCGCAGTACCCGGTGAACGGGCCGGCATGGCTTCCAGCATCGACATCAGCGCGCGCATGGTCAGCCTGTCCATCAATATTGCGCTGATGGGCTTTATCCTCGTCGAAGCCATTCAGTCCGCCTTGCGGCCGCACATGCCCGGAGGACTGGACGCGGCCACCTTGCGCGCCATGGCGGAGGATTTGTCTGCAGGCAAGGGCGTCGGCACGCTGCCGGCCGGAGTGGCCAAGCTTGCGCTGGCACAAGGTTTTGGCGCCGTGATGCTGTACGGCGGCGTGGCCGCCTGCCTGTTTGCCGTGGCCAGCTGGCTCGTATTTGGCGCCGGACGGGCGCGGCAGACAGCCGGGCAGCCGGTACGCTGAAATCCAAGGGCAGGGGAGGCTATAATCTGGGCAAGTTGGCAAGTCTTGCTCAACGTTATTACGAGGCTGTCCATGCATAAACTGATTTCCGAACTCACCCGTCTGTATCTGTTGGATGAACAGCAACTCTATCTGGAGGCGGGTGGCGGCGCGCAGCCTTTGACGCCGGCCGTGCTGGCGCGCCATCTGTCGGGCGAGCACACGGTGCCCGTGCAACTGCTGCAGGATCGCGGCCATGGCGGCCTGACGCGCGCGCTGGTGCTGGAGTTTGGCGGCAAGGGCGGCGGCGAAGCGCACTGGAGCGCGCTGTGCGCGATCGCCAATGCCGTGCAGCACGAGCTGGACTTGCCGGCGCCCGCCGTCAGCATCTCGGGCACGGCCTTCCAGTTATGGCTGTCCCTGGCCACGCCCGTGCCTGCCGGCCAGGCGCGCCAGTTCGTGCAGCTGCTGCGCACCACCTTTTTACCCGCCTCGACCGACATCCTCGCCGCAGCGCCGCCAGATTACGTTGAGCAGGTGGCGCTGCCGCCATGTTTGCAGCCGTCGGGCAAGTGGGCCGCCTTCATCCACCCCAGCATGGGCGCCGCCTTCGTCGACGAGCCGGGCCTGGACATGCCTCCACCGCCAGCGGCCCAGTTGGGCTTCCTGGAAAGCTTGCGCAGCATCAACCCGGCCCAGTTCGCGCAGGCACTGGCCAAGCTGCAGGGACATGCGGGGCTGGTGGAGCCTGCGCCCGCGCCTGTGCCCGTGGCCGCACCGCCTGTCGCCTCTCCCGCCACCGCGCCCGGCTTGCTGCTGCAAGACGCCAACCTGGAAGACATCGTGCGCTGGCTGCATGCGCGCAATATCGAACCGACGTTCCGGCACAGGCTGCCATAGGCGCAGGCATCCCGGTGTGTCGGTTGCCTTGATATATTTCATGTATTTGAGCTGTTGCATGAGTTTTATTCAATTCACGCCAGGCTCGTTGCAGATAGCAGGCGAACCGTAGCGGCCCTTCGCGTTGGCGTGACAATGCGTGACTTTTTGCGCTTGGCAATTCGTTATGCTCATGAGCCGTCGACGGCCAAGCAGCTCAACTGACTAAATCAATTTTGAATACATCTGAAATGACAAAAATCATTGTTCGACGAAGGAAGGCAATTTGGCAAGATAGAGGTCGCAAATACACCGTTCTCCTGGACGGGCGAGAAATTGCCAGAGTGGCCAATGGCTCGGAGGTTGAGTTCGATGTCGATCCCGGAAAGCATACTGTGCAGATGCAAATCGATTGGTGTCATTCGGAAAAATTTGCGCTTGACGTTCGTCTTGCCGAGCCTGTGATACTTGAATGCGGCCCGAACGCGTCACCATTTTCCGCGATCTTTTACATCACCCTACGGAAGAACAACTATATTTGGTTGCGCGGCTGGCGTGACGTCAACGTCTGAGTAACTTGGGCAGGATACGGCCAGGAGCAGCCCTTAGCGAACACATACTTGAAAGATATCATCGGCGCTTACTTTGAATTGGTTCCCTGGAAACGCATGAGCTCTCTCAAGAGGACTTAACAGAAATTATAATTGACTTTTCGGCGGAGGAATGAGAGTGCCTTCCTGTCACATTGACCATATCACCGTCACCGCACCATCGCTTGAAGTTGGTGCGGAGTTTGTGCGCCAGGCGCTCGGGGTTGAGCCTCAGGCTGGAGGAGAACATCCGCGCATGGGAACGCATAATCTTCTTCTGCGGCTGGGCGATTCTTTATTCCTGGAAGTAATCGCCCCTAACCCCAAGGCTCCTGCGCCCCTCAGGCCGCGCTGGTTCGCACTTGATACTTTGCGCACCAATTCGGCACCGACACTCGCCACATGGGTAGTCCGGACGTCCGACATTCAGGCAAGCGTTTCGGCTTCTTCGGAGGCACTTGGAAATATCGAGTCCATGAGCCGTGGCGCTCTTAATTGGCTCATTACTATTCCCTCCGATGGAGCTCTGCCGTTGGATGGCGCCGCGCCGGCACTAATTGAGTGGTCAGCGGAGGGGCACCCTGCGACCAAGCTTCAGGATTATGGCCTGTCTCTCGTCAAGCTCGAACTGTTTCATCCCGAACCAGAACGAATTTCTCGCTTGCTGCAGTCCGTCGGCCTTTATAGCCAATGTTCTGTTTCCCCGTCGAAAGGCGAACGCGCCGCCTACTTGGTCGCACACATCAATACGCCGCATGGGATGCGTCACTTATAAGAGCGGCCGACGGTCAACCACGCTTGCGCTAAAACCGAGCAAGCCAGTTACTGCCTGATTTCGGCCTACATCGGCGTGTCGGCAAGCGGGGCAGTCTCTCCCGGGTGTGAAAATTCGTAGCTTTTCCATACGGGCAGGATGCTATCCTGAACGCCGACGGCCGGATTCGGCCCAGGCTGTGTAAAAACTCAAATATAGCTGCAGGTGGCCGAACTGCGCGTGGTTGCGGCCGTGTCGTGGGTTGGCGAGGCGTTAGGAGGGCTGTTTCTGTTTTCTGGATTCGGTGACCCATCCACCAAGGTAACCGCTCCAAACAGGCGCTGTGGATCCAGTAGAAGAGCATATGCCCTGACCGCCTCCATGAGGCCAGCGGCCCCAAGCAGCGTCATCATTCGCTTGAAGTTATAGGCGAGCACGTGCAGGCTCATTTCCGTCTTCACGCGCTCCAGTCCTTTCGTCAGGAAGTGCGTCGCCCCCATCCAGGACTTGATGGTCCCGAACGGATGCTCGACCGAGCAACGCCGGATTCGCATAGCATCTGCACTTTGATCAAGCCGTACCTGCATGTCGTCGAGCACATCCTGATGCTCCCAAGGTGTCACCCGGCGCTGTTGGCTCGGCGTGCACTTGTCCTTGAGCGGGCAGACCGTCCTGTTTTTGCTGGCTGCACACCATCGAAGCCGAGTTCGCCCAGGTCAAGTTGGTCGACAAATACATCGACCACCCGAACCGGATTGTTCTCTGCAACGTAATCGTCCAGCAGTTCAGGCAGCAACGTACCCTGGCCCCGGCATTCACCCTCGATAAATCGTTTCATCTGGCGCTCGTATTGATGAGATACTGGCATAACGTTTACCCAACGGCATCCGTTTACACAAAACTGCGTTTTTACACAGCCTGGGGCGAAAGCTGACATTGAGAAAGTCATACCGAGCGACTGCTTCTGCTCCGAAGAACTCCACTTTGAGTCCAGTGCACTACCTCGATCCTAGACCGTTCCACAAGTTATGGGGTCCACGGGAGGGTTAACCGACTCAGCCAACCGCACTTGTATCAAATCCAGCAGCGCCCGCACACGCGCGGTCACGGAATGGCGATGGCTGTATGCCCCCAGTAATTTCAGGGGCGCGGGACACAGGTCCAGTGGTACCTCCTGCAATCGGCCCGTAGCAAGATCTTCCTGGCAGGGATAGGCCGCCACAATCGCGAAGCCGATGCCTTGCCGTGCGCCTGCCACTGCCAGTTCTCCGCTGTTGACGCGGTAACGGCTGCGGACCGGCACCTTGACGATTTCTCCCGCAGCGTTCTGAAACTGCCAGGGCTGACCTTTCAGCGCACTGAGGGTGGTGATGCAGGGTAGAGACTTCAGTTCGCGCACATAGTGTGGCATGCCGGTCTTGGCTAGCAAGGTGGGGGCGGCAACCACGATGCTGGGCAGGGTGGCGAGTTCGCGGGTGATGAAAGTACTGTCCTCCTGATGGCCCCGGTGGAAGACGATTGAAAGATCGACGTCCTCTCGAAGTACCTCCAGCCCGGTCATCCGAGTATCGCATTCAAGCTCGATGCCTGGATGGAGGCTACAGAATTCGGCCAGGATAGGAGCTAGCAGCCTTGGCGCTTCGCCTGGCATGCACATCCTTAGGGGGCCACGCAGCTCACGCTGTACTGCGCCAAGCTCTTCCTCGGTGGAGAGCAAGGCGTCGAGCAAGGGTTTTGCGCGTTCGTAGAGTAGCCTGCCAGCTTCCGTCATGCGCAGGTGGCGGGTGCTGCGTTCCAGCAGGCGGACGCCCAGCATGCGTTCCAGCGAGGCGACGTGGCGGCTAACGTTAGAAGATGGCAGGGTCAGCAGGCGTGCCGCGCCGGCAAAGCTTTGTTCATCGACGACCGCCACGTAGACACGGACTGTATTCAGGTCGAGGGCATTGCGCATTATTATCCCGATTAAGGTATGAAAGCTATCCATTTTTACATACTAGTACTCCACAGTGGCGGAATTTAATATGCCATCTCGTCCGATGAATCGCCGTCGGCGGCACGTCGGGACGGATTGAATAGGAGAGCTTTAGCATGGAAATCGGAATACTTGGCGGCGGCATTGCAGGGTTGAGCGTGGCGCTTGCCTTGAGTAATCAAGGGTACAGTCCCCGGGTATATGAGCGCCGGGCAGGGCCGGCAACCATGGGGGCTGGCGTGACGCTCTGGCCCAATGCCAGCTTTGTGCTGGAAGAACTGGGACTGCTGCAAGACATTGAGGCCATTGGCGGTAGACCGCTGACAATGCGTCGCCAGGATGCTGCGGGAAATGCACTGGGGGGCCTCGATATTGGTTTGCTGGACCGGACGATGGGATACCCAACCTACACGGTGCTGCGCAGGCACTTGCAGGAGGTGTTGCTGGATCATGCGGCACGGGCAGGGATTCCGGTGGAGTTCGGGCGCCGGGCGGTGGCTATTGAGCTTGATACTAATGGCAGAGCCGTGGCCCATTTCGAAAATGGCGCGAGCATCCGCCCGGATCTGCTCATTGGGGCCGACGGTCGCATGGAATCGGTGGCGCGCAAGTTTGTCGCGGGTGACAACACACCAATCTATCAAGGCTTTGTGAACTGGATTGGCGTGGCGCAGGGGCCGCATGCGCTGGTGAACGATGTTTCGATTCAAGACTTCTGGGGGGCGGGCAAGCGCTTCGGTTGCGTGCCGGTCCGGCCGGATCTGGTCTACTGGGCGGCGGCGCAGGCACGGCCATTGCCGATGGCGGCGCCTGCAGCGGATATGCGTAAGGAAATTGAGGACCTGTTCGCGGAATGGCCTGAGCCTGTCACACGTCTCATCCAGGCGACACCGGCGGATGCCATCCGACTGATCGCCGTGCACGACCTGGAGCCGTTGCACACGTGGAGCCGGGCAAATGTGCTGCTCGTGGGAGATGCGGCGCACGCGCCGTTGCCGACGTCGGGGCAAGGAGCCTGCCAGGCGCTTGAGGATGCGTGGCATTTGGCCCGGTGCTTGGATGGTGCAAGTGGAGGCTTGGAAGACATCTTCCAGGCTTTTGCGAGAATTCGTGCTCCCAAAACCGTAAGGCTGGCGGAACAGGGCCGGGTCTTCGCACGTGGGTTGTTCGCCACAGATCCCGAAACCTGTCGCATCCGCAACGAGAGGGCCAAGGCGTCCGATCCTGTGCGTGACGTGCAGGTCTTGGCAGCCGGATGGAGCCAGGGTCTACCGATGCTTGGTGGGGCAGACAGCACGTCAGTGGAGGTAGGCGGCTTTGACAGCCTGTACCGCATTGAATGATGTGTACTGGATTCCACGCGGATAGAAAGTCATGTCCCCAGTGACGAAAGCCGAGCGGCAGGCTGAGCTTGACAGGCGCTGGATCCGATTTTTCAGGTTTTATGCAAACGCCTCTTCCCACGCATCCGGTCAGCTTGCATGTGGGCATCAGCCGGTAAGCGTTACCTAGCAGACCGTGGCCATCGAAACTCGAACGGCAGCTATGGGGCGAAAGCAGACAATGCAATGCGCTCGCAGCGTCGAGTCACCTTCCTATCTCTCTATGCCGTGCTGCTTGTGGCTTAGGTGTCCATGGGGGCGATTCATGTCTGCGGCATCCTGAAATCAGCTAGCCATTTCCCTGGCCAGGATGGCTAGCAATTGCGCCGCGCCCATTTCGCGCGCCAGCGGGGCGCCCTGGCCGGCCCACTGCGCGGCAAATTCGCTGTCGCCGTGCCGGCTTGCTAGTGCATTCAATTGTTTGGCGGCATCGTAGGCGACGGGGTAGTCGGCGGGTGGCGGGCTGCCTGGTGCTTCGCCATGTTCGATCAGGCGGTTCACCATGCCGCGCGCCAGGCGGCCCGAGAGGACGCTGGTCAGGCGGGTGGCTGCCGCCCGCTCGCTCTTGAGGTTGGCGCGGTAGCTGGCGCTGGCCGATGATTCCGGGCACAGCACGAATGCCGTGCCCAGCTGGGCGGCCACGGCGCCCAGGTCCAGCGCGGCGCGGATGCCTAGGCCATCCATGACGCCGCCGGCGGCGATCAGGGGCAGGGTAGTGCGGCCCGTCAGCAGGCGCAGCAGCACGCTGGTGCTGTGGCGTTCATCCTGCGCTTGCGGATCGAAGACGCCGCGATGCCCGCCCGCTTCCGCGCCCTGCGCGACGATGGCGTCGACCCCTGCCTGTTCGATCAGGGCCGCCTCGCGCACGCTGGTGGCCGTGGCCAAGGTATAGATGCCGGCCTGGCGCAGGGCGGCAATCTGCTGCTGCGTCGGCAAGCCGAAATGAAAACTGACGACGGCGGGGCGCTGTTCCAGCAGCAGCTCGAATACCGCCTCATCGCCGAGAAACGTCCGGTAGATTTCTTCCAGTTCTGCCGGCACGGCCGCACCCAGCTCCGCAAACAGGGGCGCCAGATGGGCCAGCCAGGCAGCCTCGCGCCCCGCATCCCTTGCCGCAGGGGCATGGCAAAACACATTCACATTGAAGGGGCCGTCCGTCAGGGCGCGCGTGTCTTCTATCATCTGGCGCGCCTGCGCCACGCTGCCGGCGCCGATGGCCAGCGAGCCCAGGCCGCCCGCATTCGAGACGGCGGCGGCCAAGTTGGGCGTAGAAACGCCCGCCATCGGCGCCTGGATGATGGGCAATTGCAGACCGAGGCGGTCGAGGAAGCGCTGGATTGAAGTCATGTTATTTCCTTCACGAAGTTGAGGATGCTGTGTCGTACGCATATTATTATTCGTATTTTGAGAATATAATAGCACAACCATTTCGAATGAAAGAACATGATGGACATGGAGTCATTGACGATTTTTTGTGCCGTGGCCAGTGAACTGAGCGTCACCCAGGCCGCAGCCAGGCTGGGCCGCGCGCCGTCCAGCGTCACCACGCGCATCCAGCAGCTGGAAGCCGATATTGGCGCGCAATTGTTCGTGCGCACGAACAAGCGCATGGCCCTGACGGCGGCAGGCGAGCGCTTTCTCGAGTATGCGCAGCGCCTGCTGGCGCTGGCGGAAGAGGCCAGGCATGTCGTCACGGGCGGGCGCGAGGGAGGCACCTTGCGCGTCGGCAGCATGGAAAGCACGGCGGCCAGCCGCTTGCCGGCCTTGCTGGCCGCGTATCACGCCCGCTATCCGGCGACGCGGCTGGCGTTGAGCACGGGGCCATCGCGCCCCCTGATCGAGCAGGTGCGCACGGGCTTGCTCGACTGCGCTTTTGTTGCCTTGCCGCCAGCGTTCGGCGGCGCTGCCGCACTGGCGGAGCTGGGCCTGGCGTCGACAGCCGTGTGGCGCGAGGAACTGTGTCTGTTGTTGCCGGCCAGCGAAGCGCAGGCGCGTTGCGCCGCAGATGTGCGCACGCGCTCGCTGGCGGCGTTTCCGCAGGGCTGCACCTACCGCGGCATCGCCGAAGATTTGCTGGGCGTGGCCGGCAGCACGCAGTGGAGCGTGCAGGAAATGAGTTCGTATCACACCATGATCGCTTGCGTGGCGGCCGGTGCCTGCGTAACCTTGCTGCCGGCCAGCGTGCTGGCGCTGTCCGATGCGCCTGCTGCCTTGAAAACGCTGTCCGCAGGGCAAGCCGACACCGTGCTCGTATGGCGCGCGGGATTCGACGTGCCCGCCTTTCAACATTTGCTGGCGCAGCTCGGCGAGGCGGCGCTGTGAGCGCGTCTTCCAGGCTGCGCGCGGCCATCGCGGCGGCGGCCATCCTCGCTATCGGCATGGGCTTCGGTCGCTTCGCTTTCACGGCCATCTACCCGCATATGCTCGCGGAAGGCGTACTCAAGTTGAATGACGCCAGCCTGGCGGCCTCGGCCAACTATGCCGGTTATTTGCTGGGCGCCATCCTGGCCATGCGCGCGCGGGCCCACAGCGCACACCGGCTGTGCTTATGGTCGGTGGCCGGCACGGCGCTGTGCCTGGGCGTGCTGGCCTTGACTATGCCGGTCTGGCTCATCGTGGCGGTGCGGGGCGTGGCGGGCGTCTTCAGCGCGCTGGCCATGGTGGCAGCGTCATTGTGGCTGCTGCAACAGCGCCGGCATGCGCGCGGCGCGCCGCTGCTGTACGCGGGCGTGGGCGTCGGTATCGCCGTGTCGGCCGAATTGCTGGTGCTGGCAGCGCAGCTGGGCTGGCACAGCGCCGGCATGTGGTTGCTGCTGGCCGGCATCAGCGTGCTGGCGGGGCTGGCGGCCGCGCCAGCCATTGCC
>NZ_LT607662.1:39909-187997 GCF_900095265.1 Janthinobacterium sp. UMAB-56
GCCCGTGCCGCTGGTGCTGCTCTACGGACTGGCGGGATTCGGTTACATCGTCACGGCCACGTATTTGCCCGTGCTGGTGGGCGCGGCCTTGCCCGGCCTGAACGCCGCCCACGTGTGGGCCGTCTTCGGCCTGGGCGCGGCGCCTTCGTGCTTCCTGTGGCACCGGCTGCACGAGCGCCTGGGCACGCGCCAGGCACTCAGGCTCAATTTGCTGCTGCAGGCGTTGGGCGTGGCGCTGCCCGTGCTGGCGCCCTCGGCCACTGGCTATTTGCTCAGCGCCATCCTCGTCGGCGGCACGTTTGTCGGCACGGTGACCATCGCCATGCCGGCCGCGCAGCGGGCAGCCGTCAAGGCAGGGGCCAACATGATGGCCATCATGACGCTGGTGTATGGCGTGGGCCAGATCATCGGCCCGGTGCTGGCTGGCAGCCTGTATGCGCAGTCCCACAGTTTCAACAGCGCACTTTTGTCGGCGGCCGGCGCGCTGCTGCTGGCGCTCGTTGTGAGTTTGCGCTTGTAACACTCACAGACCGAAGGCGCAGCGCATGAAGTCGCGCCGCAGCGCGTTGACCCTGGCGGAATCGCGCGTGTAGTACAGCTTGTTGGTCAGCAGCACCGCATAGCGGCCGCGCCGGGGGCTGAGCCAGATGGCCGTGCCGGTGAAACCCAGGTGGCACCAGACGTCGTCTTCCGGCAGCGTGCCTGCGGCCGGGTGCCAGAACAGGCCGCGCGAGGGCGTCAGGGCGCCCGTCTGCACCGTCAGCGAGGCGCGCACCCAGTCGGCGTTGAACACCTCGCCGTGCTGCGTGGCTGATGGCGCCAGCGTCGCCCGCAGGAAGCGCTGCAGGTCGGGCACGTTTGAAAACAGCCCCGAGATGCCGCACACGCCGCCCAGCAGCCGCGTCGAAAAATCATGCGTCACGCCACACAGATGGGTGCCCGCCTGCTCGCAGTATTCGGTCGGCGCGACTTGTCTGCCGTGCGCCGCTGGCAGCGGACCATAGCCCGTGGCGTCCATGCCCAGCGGGCGCAGGACATATTCTGCAAGGGCCTGCTCCAGTGGCATGCCCAGCAGCCGCTCGATGACCAGGCCGAGGATCAGGGCCGCGCGGTCCGTGTATTCCACGGCCTGGCCCGGCATGCCTTCGAGCGGCTCGCGCAGCACGCCGCGCACGATATCGTCGTACACCACGCCATAACTGGCGCGCAGGCGGGCGCGCAGCGGCAAGCCGGCCGTATGGGTGAGCAGCTGAAAAATGGTGACGGGTGCCAGCGCATAACCGTGGGTGCCGGGCAGCACGTCGGCCAGCCGGCTGTCCAGGCCCAGGCGATTGTGGCGCACCAGCCTGCCAATCAGCGACCAGACGCTGATGATCTTGGTCAGCGATGCGATATCGAACAAGGTGTCGACCTGCATCGCCGCACTGGCGGGTTCGGGCGTGAGCCGCCCGGCAGCGCCCGCTACGCTGTGGTCAAGGGTGCCCACGGCCCAGGCCGCGCCCGGAAAAATGTGGTCGTGCACGCCTACTTCTACCAGCGCTGTCAGTCTGTCTGTAAGGTTGGCTATTGGCATAGTGACTGTGTCGTGTCGGTCTGCTCATGTTCCGCCGCTGCCACCCCCAGCCAGCGCGCCACCGAGTGCGCCACCCATGCTCCTTCGTCGAGCGGCAAGTCGTGGCCGGCGTCGCGGTGGATCAGGCAGTCCGCCTGCCAGGCGCGCGCCAGTTGCTGCGAGCAGCGGTGGTCGACCAGTTGATCTTGTGCGCCGGCCATCACCAGCACGGGCATGGCGGGACGACTGGCGGGCGCGCGGTAGCGGGCGGCCGACAGCAACTGGCGCAGCGCGTTGCGGCGGCTGACCGGGTATTGCCGCTGGTAACTGAGCCAGTCGGCCAGCAGCGCGGGGTTGCCGCCAGCATGCCGGCGGCTGGTGAGGCGCAAGATCAGCGCTTCCTGGCTGAGTGCATCGCCCAGCAGCAACTGGCGCAGCAGGGCTCCATAGTTTTGCCAGCGCAGGCGCCGATAAAACGGATTGTATGGCCGCATGCTGGTATTGATCAGTACGCAGCTGGCGATTTCCTGTGGGTAGCGGCTGGCCCATTCCACGGCCACCATGCCGCCCAGCGACAGGGCCAGCAAGTGGTAGGGAGGGGCGATGCCGCGCGCCAGCAAGTCTGCGCGGCAGCTTTCCACCATGGCGGCCACGCGGGTGGCGCTGTCTTGTGCGTGGCGCGTGCCATTGCCGGGCAAGTCGGGCGTGATGATGCTGGCGCCTGGCAGGGCGCTTGCCAGGCTGGCGGGGAAGTCGCCCCAATGGCGCTGCTCGCGCATCAGGCCGCGTAATAAAATCCAGGTGGGCGGCGTCATGACTCGTACCATTGCGCTAGGGCGCGCCGGCGCTGCGCCTTGCGCTGCAAGCCTTCCGGCATCCAGCGGCCGTGGCTGCTGGCGGCGCGCATGAGGAAATCGAACCACACCAGGTGGCGCCGCAGCACGCGCTGCAAGCGGTGCGCGGCCGTGGGGTTGAAGATGCTGACCCGGTTGAACAGCTGGCGCGGGTTTTTCTTGACCCACAGCCATGAACCCATTTCCAGGGTCAGGGGCAGGAACACGCGTCCGCTGTAGCTGGTGCCGTTCAGGTACAGATAGTCCCACAGGTCGCCGTGCGTGCGGTATTGCCGGCTTTGCGGCTCGAAGACATAGTTGTGGTTGGGATAGCTCTGGCTGAACAGCTCTTCCAGCGCGCCGATCTCGGCCAGGTGCTCTATCGGCACCTTGGTATGTGCATGGGGAAACCAGATGCGGTCGCGCAAGCCGAAGCCGGAATGGCAATCGAGTGCCATGCTGAACTGGCGCGACAGCAGTTCGCGCTCGACCAGCTCGCACACGGCCTGGCTTTCCCGCTCCATCGGCCCGTCCGCCGCGCCCCGATACCAGGGCAGGCGGGCGCTGTAACGTTGTCCGCCCAGCATGAACGGCACCTTTTCGCGCGCGCTCAGCGGCGCATTGCGCATCAGGTCCACGCCCTGCGGATTGCAGCGCGTGGCTTGCCACATGCCGCCCGGGTTGACCAGCGGCATGAACACGAGGCGCATGCTTTCGAGCTGCTGGTGCAGGGTGGCATCCCAGCGCAGGCGCGCGATCAGGCTTTCCAGGAAGGACAAAAGCACTTGCGTGCCGATGCGTTCGAGGCCGTGGATGCCGCCAAAAAAACCCAGCACGGGCACGTCGGGGCTGGGATTGCCCAGGGCGATGGAGTACACGGGAAATGCGCGCCCATCCATGGCGATGCTGCAGGGTGCGGCCACTTCCAGGTGGCTGCCGCCCTCGTCGATGAGGCGCTTCAGCATGACCAGTTCGGGCAGATTCTTTTCGATCATCAGGCGTCTGAAAGGGAAAGTGACAGCCAGTGTAGCCGAAATAACTGCCGCGCCTGACGTCCCGCATGGCGAAATTTATGGGTGGCAAGCATGTCACGAAGCCGTCATGTTTGCTGTGTAGGCTATTGCAGTTGACGCAAGCATTGTTACTTGGCAATACCCCGTTTCCACGCAGTTCCACCCTCACACGATAGCGACACGATAGCAATATGACAGGCAGCCAGGCATCCGTCCATGTGCTCGCGCTGGCGGGATACCTGGTTCTGCTGGGCTTCCTGGCGGCCGTGGGACCCGTGCGTGCGCAGTCCGCCGACGGCCCCATGCTGCAATTCGATATCGCCGCGCAAAACCTCGGCGATGCGCTGGACCTGTACAGCCGCCGCACGGGCATCGCCGTGCTGATGGACCAGCGCGACGCTTGGCGCCAGTCGGCCGCCGTGCGCGGTCCCTATGCGGCTGGCGCGGCCCTGCAAGCCTTGCTGGAAGGCACGGGCCTGCAATCGCGCCTGTCCGACGCGCAAGCCGTCATCGTGTATGCGCCGGCCGGCGCTGCAACTGCCGCAAACTCGCCGCCGGCCGCCGTCGTGGCCGCCGCCGACATACCGGGCGCCACGCAGGGCGGCGGCGACCATGCGGCGTATGTCAGCCGCTTGCAGCATGCGCTGCTGGGCCTGCTGTGCCGCGCGGCGCAGACGCGCCCGGGTGGCTACCGGCTGGCGCTGCAGTTGTACCTGAACCGCGCCGGCGTGGTGGAGCGCGTGTACCTGCTCGACAGTACCGGCTTGCGCGCGCGCGACACGGCCATCGCGCGCGTGGTGCTGGGCATGCGCGTGGGCGCGGCGCCGCTGCCGTCGATGCCGCAACCCGTCTCCATTCTGTTGCTGCCGCAAGGCCCTGGCAGCGAAGTCGATTGCGCCGCTGGTGCGCCGGCACGGTCCGCGCCATGAGCATGCCCGACCTGCGCACCAAGCTCAAGCGTCACCTCAGTTCGCGCTACGCCGTGCTGCGCTGGCGCCTCGAACGCGTGGTCGGCTGCAAGCACCATGCGGCCGATGCGCTGCAGGAAACCTGGCTGCGCCTCGAAGCGATGGTGGCGCCTGGCAGCGCCGCGCCCGTCCACAATCCCGATGCCTACCTGCTGCGTATGGCGGCCAATATCGCCACCGATGCCTACCGCCGCGACCGCATCATCGTCACCGAGCGCGAACGCGAAGAACTGATGCACATGGCCGACGAGGCCGGCGACGACATCAGCGACCCGGCGCGCATCGTTTCGGCGCGTCTCGACGTGCAGGCGCTCGACGTGGCCTTGGCGGGCCTGTCGCCGCGCCGCCGCGCCATCCTGACGGCGGCGCGCATCGACGGCATGCTCAATGCGGAGATCGCCGAGCGCTTCGGCATTTCCGTGGCGATGGTCAAGAAAGAATTGCAAGCGGCCATGCAACACTGTAAAACCTGCATGGCCGACGCCGATGCCGCCCAGCGCAGCGATGTGTCGGGCCGCCGTAAATATTGATGAATCCCATGACTGCTCCTGACCGCGATCCTCGCGTCCCTCCAGACCATGCCGACAGCGACGCTGCCATCGGCCGGCAAGCCTCTGCCTGGTGGGTACGGCTGCGTGCCGACGATTTTACGCAGGCCGACGCCGACGCCTTGCGCGCCTGGTGCGCGCGCAGCCCCGAACATGCGCGTGCCTGGCGCGAACAGCAACAACTGTGGCAGGCGCTAGCCCCCGCTTTGGCGCGCACCGCTGCCGCAGCGCCACAGCGGGCGAACGTGCTGGCGTTTCCCCTCAGGCCGGGACGGCGTGCTTTTCTCGGCGGCGCGCTGGCGGCCGGCGTGGCCGCGCTGGCCCTGCGTCCACCGCTGGGCGCCTGGCCGTCGCTGCAAGAGCTTGGCGCCGACTACCGCACGGGCACGGGCGAGCAGCGGCAAGTGGCCCTGTCGCAGCAGATGACGGTGCAGATGAATACGCAGACGCGCGTCAATGTGATAGCGCAGGAAACCATCGAATTGCTGGGCGGCGAGGCGGAAATCCTTGCCAGTGGCGCGCGCCAGCCCGTCACGGTGGTGGCGGGCGCGGGGCGCTTGCTGGCGCAGTCGGCCCGCTTCAATGTGCGCCACACGGACGAGGCCGTCTGCGTCACCTGCCTGGCGGGCGCCGTGGACGTGCTCTGGCAACAGCGCCAGCTGACCCTCGATGCGGGGCAGCAATTGGTGTATGACGGGCGGGGCGTGCAGGCGGCCACGGCCGCGCCGGCCGGCGAAGCGAGCGCCTGGCGCACGGGTGCGCTGTCGTTTGTCGGCAAGCCGCTGTCCCAGGTGGTCGATGAAATCAACCGCTACCGGCCCGGCCGGGTGCTGCTGCGTAATCCCGAACTGGGGCGCCGCCTGGTGCGCATGCGCTTTTCCATCAGCCAGATGGATGGCGCGCTGGCGATGATACGTGACTTGACGGGGGCGGAAATGACCAGCTTGCCAGGAGGCATCGTCCTGCTGGGTTGATTCCATGTTTGCCAGCGGCAGGGAATTCAAAATATTTTTCAAAAAACATTATCCCTTCCGTCATCGGGCTACGTCATGGAGGCATGGACGCTTGTGCTAACGCCAGGCTCCGCTCCCTTCTCTCTAGCCAGGAAACCATTGCCATGACCAAGTTTCACACTGCCCAGCGCCCAGTCCCGAACGTCGACATGGGCGTGCAGCGTAGCTCCACGCTGGGCAGCCGCTTGCGGCTCACGCCGCTCGCTTACGCACTGACCACCATGCTGATGGCGGGCGCCTTCACCACGCCGGCGCGCGCGCAGCAGGCGTTCAGCGGCGGCTGGTTCGCGGCCAAGGGCGCGGCGCAAAATACGGCGGCCAGCTCGGGCCGCCTGCCGAATGGCCAGCCGCTGCCGCTGGGCAGCCGGCCCGAGGGTCAACAACAGCAGGCGAACCAGCAATTGAAGCGCTCGCTCAACAACCTGAACCTGGCCGCGCGCGCCATTGCCGCGCAGCAATCGGCCCAGGCGCAGGCGCGCCAGGCGGCAGCCGGCGGCGCCAGTGTGCCAAATGGGCTGGCGCAGGGCGGCTTGCAGGTCGACACCAATACCTTGACGGCAGGCTGGCTCAACGCCCAGGCGCCTGTGCAAACGGTGGCGGCGGGCAAGACGGCCGTGGTGGTGCAGCAGACGGCGGACAAGGCTATCCTGAACTGGGAAACGTTTAACGTGGGCAAGGACACGACCTTGACCTTCCAGCAACAAAAAGACTGGGCCGTGTTGAACCGCGTCAACGATCCGCAAGCGCGTCCCAGCCAGATCCAGGGCCAGATCAAGGCCGACGGCACGGTGCTGCTCGTCAACCGCAACGGCATTGTTTTCAATGGTACGAGCCAGGTCGATACGCGCAACCTGGTGGCGGCCGCAGCCCGTATCGGCGACGAGCAGTTCCAGAAGAACGGCATTTACAGCCCCGGCACGGCCGGCGCCGCGACGTTGACCGATGCGGGCGGCAAGGTGCAGGTGCAGGCGGGCGCGCGCATTGCCAGCAATATGCCCAAGGGCAGCACGGAGGGTGGCGGTTATGTGATGCTGCTGGGTAAGGAAGTCCACAATGGGGGCGAGATCGGCACGCCCAAGGGCCAGGCCCTGCTGGCGGCCGGCGACAGCTTTGCCATCAAAAAAGGCGTGGGCACGGATGGCAACCCGCTGTCGACCACGCGCGGCAGCGAAGTCACGCCGCAGTTCACGGCCGGCAGCACGGCGGGCAAGGTGGTCAACACTGGCCTGATCCAGGCGCGCGAAGGCGACATCACACTGGCCGGGCGCGAGGTGCGCCAGGATGGCGTGCTGCTCGCTACCACCACGACGGCCACGCGCGGCACCATCCACGTCAATGCCCTGGGTAGCGACGCGGCCGTCACCCTGGGACGGGGCGCCACCACGGCCATCCTGGTCGAGGACGATGGCAAGACGACGGCGCTCGACAGCCAGCGCGACGCCATGCGCGGTCCGGCCGTGACGACCACGGAAAACATCGTCGCCGTGAATGACCGCCGCGACCAGTCGCGTATCGAGATCGGCAGCGCCGGCACGGTGGAATTGCTCGGCGATTCCCTGACCCTGGCCACGGGCGGCCAGATCGCCGTCAACGCCGCCAGCCGCAGCCTGCTGCGCGATGGCGCCCAGCTCGACGTTTCCGGCGCCGTGGGCGTGAAGGTGGCCATGGAGGCGAACAATGTCGAGATCAATGTGCAGGGCAACGAGCAGCGCGACGCGCCCGTCAACCGCGATGGCAAGGCCTTGATCAACAACAATATCTGGGTCGACCGCCGCAAGCTGGTGTTCGTCCCGAAGGGCACGAACGGCTACGACAGCGACCGCTGGTATACGGCCGGCGGCTTGCTGGAAGTGGCCGGCTACCTGGGCACGCAGGGCCATTCCGTCAGTGAATGGATGGCGCAGGGCGGCACGGTGAGCTTCGGCGGCAAGGATGTCGTCACGCAGCTTGGCTCCAGCATCAACCTGTCCGGCGGCACGCTGGACGTGCAGACGGGCGCGCTGCGCCAGACCTGGCTGAAAGGCGCCGATGGCAAGTTGTATGAAGCGGGCAGCGCGCCGGCCGACTTGCCGTATGCGGGCGTATACAAGGGTTACGAGGAAGAACATGCGCGCTGGGGCAAGGACGCCAGCGCGTTTTATGCCAATCCCCTGATCGCGGCGCAACAGCGCCTGGAAAACGGCTACACGGTGGGCCGCGACGCGGGCAAGCTGGTGATCGCCACCGGGTCGGCCGTGCTGGAAGGCGGCATCGCGGGCGAGGTCTTCCAGGGCGAGCGCCAGGCGCAGGCGCCGCAAGCCCTGCTCGACGGCTACCAGCAGTCGCAGTTTGCCGCCGCGCAGCGGGGGCAACTGATCGTCGGCCAGTATCAGCCCATGTATGACAAGCGCACGGGCGTGCTGCAGCATGTGCTGTCGGCCGTCATGGACGAAGTGCGCCTGACGCGTGTGCAGGACGGTATCGCCGCCGGCCTCGAGGTGGCTGACGTGCTGGCTGCAGAGCGCCAGGGCAGGCTGCTGCTCGACACCAATCTGTTAAACAATCAGCAACTGGGCGCCATCCGCATCGCCGCGAAAGGCGCGATCACGGTCGACAGCGCGCTGCAGGTGGCCGACGGTGGCAATCTCACCTTGTTCGGCAAGGACGTGACCATCAATAGCAGCCTGCGCAGCCGTGGCGGCAGCATCATGGCCGGCAACGTGCTGCAGCAGATCGGCGCGCTGGGCATGCTCGACACCTTCGTCGATCCGGGCGCGCCCGCAGGCAAGCTGCTGCTGGCCGATGGCGTCAGCCTGGACACCAGCGGCTTGCTGGCCAATGTGCTGCGCGACCCGCTGGCCGCCGCCGGCCTGCCATATTTGAACGGTGGCAATGTATCGTTGCGCGCGGTTGGCGACGTGCGTATCGGCAATGGCAGCCTGATCGACGTGTCATCGGGCGCGGCCATCCTGGCGCAGGCGAAACAGCAGGGTGGCAAGGGCGGCAACGTGACCGTGGCCAGCTATGGGCCTAAGGCCGACCTGGTGCTGGGCGAGGGCGCGCAAGTGCGCGGCCATGGCGTTGCCGGCGGCGGCAAGCTGGAGCTGCAGGCAAACAATATATTGGTCGGCCCAGCCGATACCGCACAGAAAGGTACCTTGCAGCTGGGAGCTGACTTTTTTGAACAGGGTTTTTCCAGCTACAGCCTGCTCGGCAAGCAGGCCTTGACGGTAGCGGACGGCACGCAGGTAGACGTGCGCATGCCCGTGCTGCGCGTGGTGGACAACGAGAGCCTGGCTCTGTGGACGCCGGATCACTACACGGAAAATGCATTGAAGGGCACCTTGACGCAGCGCAAGGGCGCCAGCCTGGCCCTGCAGGCAGGCGATGTCCAGTCCGATGCGGCCGACATGGCCAGCGCCGAACTGCTGGTGGGCAAGGGGGCCGTGCTGAGTGTCGATGCGGGCCAGGCCATCAAGCTGTCCAGCGTGGGCCAGTTGACGGTGGAAGGGCGCTTGAATGCCTGGGGCGGCAAGATCAGCCTGGGCGGCGTGGACGTCGCCCCGAATGTGTCTGACGCCGTGGAAGCAGCCGGCCATGGCCGTTCCCTGTGGATCGGCGAGAACGCCGTGCTGGACGTCGCCTCGCGCGCCGTCACGGCCACGGATGCGCAGGGCCGGCGTTATGGCAAGGTCATCGATGGCGGCAGCATCGTCATCGGCGGCGAGATCGACCATGCGCAGGGCAGTACCTCGGCGGCCAAGCTGTTTGTCGTCGTGCGCGACGGCGCCGTGCTCGACGCTTCCGGCGCGCACGCCGTGCTGGACGTGAACGGCGACGCCATCGACGTGGCCAGCGCGGGCGGCAGCATCGCTCTGGCGTCGAATAATGGCTTGTACCTCGATGGCCAGCTGCTGGCCAAAGCGGGCGGTGCGGGGGCGGCGGGCGGCACCCTGTCCGTGGCCACGGGCACGCCCGAATACCTGAAAGTGCTGGCCACGCCCCAGGTGCTGCAGGGACGCCAGATGATACTCACGCAGCGCCAGCTTGCCAGCGACCTGGCCGACAATGTGCGCGCGCAGGATGCGGCGGAAACACTGCAGTATGGCCATGGCCGCCTGTCGGTGGAGCAGGTGGACGCAGGCGGCTTCGGCAACCTGGCCCTATTGGGGGCCGTCACCTTTGGCGGCGACGTGTCGCTGAAAATGCAGCAGAGCTTCCAGCTGTATGGCGCGCCGGCGCTGGCGCCCGGCAGTTCTCCCGACGCGCGTGTCAGCGTGGCCGCACCCTATGTGCGCCTGGCCAGCGTCAAGCCGGTCGGACGCGATTTCTATGTCACGCCAGGCACGGCGGGGCAAACACCAGTCGCCAGGCAGATCAGCTTTGAAGGCGACCTGATCGATGTACGCGGCCTGGTCAATATCGTCGCCGACGACGTGCGCCTGTTCAGCCGCGGCGACCTGCGTTTCCTGTTATCCCCGCTGGGCTGGGATGGCAATCAAGCGACGACGGTGTTGTCCACGCCGGGCGACATGACCCTCACTGCGGCCCAGCTGTATCCGGAAACGGGCGCCGGCGCCGCCGTGCGCGCCGGCTATGCCAAGCTCAATGGCTTCATGGGCTACGACCCCGCGCGCAGCCTGAACATTGCTCGCACGACCGATGGCGTGCCGGCCATGCCGTATTCCGCCTTCGGCTCGCTGGAGCTGGGCGCTGCGCATATCGAGCAGGGTGGCGTGGTGCGCGCGCCGCTGGGCCGCCTGTCGATCGGCGCGGCCGGCTATAACAATGACAAGAGCCTGACGGTCAATCTGTTGCCTGGTAGCGTCACCTCCGTCAGCGGTGCCGGCCTGGTCATGCCGTATGGCGGCACCGTCGATGGCCAGGCCTGGAACGTGGATGGCAAGTTGACCTCCCTTATGGGCGTGGGCGGCTTCAGTGCGCAGGGCGGCCTGCGCGTCGGCGTGGAAATGGCCGGCATGGCCGTCGACGTGCGGCCGGGCGCGCTGCTCGACCTGTCCGGCGGCGGCGAACTGACGGGCGCCGGTTTCATCGCCGGCCGCGGCGGTTCCACCGACGCGCGTACCCATCCGCTGGTGCAGGTGGGCGCGAACGGCGGTTTCGTGTTGCCGGGACTGACGACCAACCCTGTGTACGCCATCGTGCCGGGCGTGCAAACGCCGCAGGCGCCTGTGGGTGGCGAAAAGGGTGCTGCCGATGCGGCCGTGGGCCGGCAGGTGACGATAGGCAGCGGCGTGCCGGGCTTGCCCGCCGGCACCTATACGCTGATGCCCTCGACCTATGCCTTGCTGCCGGGCGCCTTCCGCGTCGAACTGAACGGCCTGGCGGGCCAGGGCAGTGCAGGCACCCTGGCGCAGCAGCTGCGCAACGGCTCCTGGGCCGCGCCCGGTACCCTGTCGATTGCCGGCACGGACATCCGCGCGCCGCTGGCCAGCCAGCTGATACTCACGCCGGCCAAGGTCTTGCGCACGTATTCCCAGTACAACGAAACGGGCTATGCCGCCTTCGCCCTGGCCGATGCGCAGACGCGCGGCATTCCCCGCGCGATGCTGCCGTCCGATGCCAAGACGCTCAAGCTGACCCTGGCACAAGATGGCGGCCTGGACACATTCCAGTTCAAGGGCACCGGCAAGTTCGCCGCAGCCGAAGGCGGCTATGGCGGCACAGTGATGCTGGGATCGAGCAATGTCTCCAATGGCGAGATTGAAATTCTCGCCGATGGCGCGCCGGCCACCAGCGGCGCCGGGCTGGTCAGCGTGCGCGCCTCGAGCCTGAACAATATTGGTGCGGCCCGCATTGTGGTGGGCAACACACCGACGGTGGCATACGGGCAGGGCGGCAATTACGTGAACTTCAGTGTCAACTCGGCGCGTGCCATCTACCTGCGCGCGGGAGCCGTCCTGTCGGCACCCGAGGTATTCCTGGTGGCCCAGGACCCGGGCAATTACGAATTGGGCGATGGCGTGATCGATATCGCGCCTGGCGCGGGCATCAGCACTCTGGGACGGGGCAAGGCCGCGTATGACGCCAACGACGGCTTCATCTACAAGACCCGCGCGGACATGCACGTGCTGGCCGCCTCGAACGGCTTGCTCAATGTGGCGCCGGTCGGTGGTTCGGCGCGTGGCGGCATCCGCATCGGCGTGTGCGACGACGCGTGCGCCGGCACCAGTACGGCGAGCCTGTACTCGGAAGGCACCCTGCTGCTGTCGACCAATGGCAGTTTCCAGCTGGACGACTCGGCCCGCTACGGTACGCGCAACCTGAGCCTGTCCGTGGGTGCCATCAACATGGGCAGCAGCGAAGCGCTGGCGGCGGCGCAGGCCAGCGGCACGCGGTCCAGCGGCCTGGCCCTGAACCAGGGCGTGCTGGATCGCCTGCTGCGCGGCGATACCAGCACGGGCGCACCGGCGCTGCAAGCGCTGATGCTGAGTGCGGCAGACGGCGTCAATTTCTATGGCGACGTGGTGCTCGATACCTACGACAAGACCACGGGCAAATCCACGCTGGAGCGCCTGGTGCTGACCACGCCGGCCATGTATGGCCAGGGCGATGCCGGCACGGTGGCCACCATCCGCACGGCTAACCTGGTCTGGGGCGGCGCGCTGTCGCCAGCCGGCAATATCATTGCGCATGGCGCCGGCACGGGTAGCGGCACCCTGAACCTGGAAGCGGAACGCATCGATTTCGGTTTCGGCCCGTTCACGCAACCGGCCGGCGTCGCCTCGTTCGACCGCCTGGCGCTGGGTTTTGCCAACGTCAACCTGAAGGCGTCGGGCCAGGTCACGGCCAATCACAAGGGCAGCCTGTCCGTCTATCAGGCGCAGGGCGCCTACGAAACGGGCAAGGGTTACCAGTACGGCGGCGGCAACTTGAACATCATCACGCCGCTGTTGACGGGCGACGCCGGTTCCGCGCACAGCTATACGGCGGGCGGCGCGCTGACGGTGGTGGCGCCGGCCGGCGCGGCGCCAGCGGCTGCCGTCAAGAACAACGATGGACTGGGCGCCCAGCTGGCCTTGAACGGCGACAGCGTGAGCGTGGCCACGGCGGTGGTGTTGCCTAGCGGTAAGCTGACTATCAGCGCGCAGCACGACATCAGTCTGGCCGACGCTGCGCGCATCGACATGGCGGGCCGCAAGAGCACCTTCTTCGACGTGGATAAATACAGCTGGGGCGGCGACGTCACCCTGGATAGCCGCGCCGGCGATATCCGCGCAGCTAGCGGCGCCGTGATCGACCTGTCGGCCGAGAACAACCGCGCCGGCAGCCTGAAGGCCGTGGCGCTCGATGGCGCGGCCGGCATGGTGGACTTGCAGGGCAAGATCCTGGGCGGCGCCAGCGGCAATTACGATGCGGGCGGCACCGTGGTGCCGTACAAGAAAGGCAGCGTGGACGTGCGCGCGCAAACGCTGGGCACCGGCGGCACGCTGGACAGCCAGTTCGCCGCGCTGAACACGCGTCTGAACGAAGGCGGCGTGACGGGCGGGCGCAGCTTCCAGCTGAAGCAGGGCGATCTGACGATAGGCAATGAACTCAAGGCCGGTGAAGTGCAGGTATCCGTCGACAACGGCCGCCTGGCCGTGGCCGGCACCATCGATGCCAGCGGCGAGCGCGTGGGCAGCATCCGCCTGGCCGGCAAGCAGGGCCTGACCCTGGCCGATAACGCCGTGCTCGACGCGCACGGCACGCTCTTGCGCGTCGATAGCTATGGCAAGATCATCGACAGCCCGAACCGCGCCATCGTAGAACTGAATTCGGGCGAGGGCTTGCTAACTCTGGCCGGCGGCGCGCAGATCGACGTGCGCCACGGCACAGCGGCTGTGGCCAGCAAGGGCAAGGGAGAATACGACGGCGCCGCGCGCGGCACGGTTGAATTGAACGCGCCGCGCCTGGGCAGCGGCGGCGCCCGCACGGACGTTGACGCTGCCACCTTTGGCGATATCGCCATTGCGGCAGGCGGCGGTTTGACGATACGCGGCGCGAAATCCATCGCCGTCAACGCCATGCAGCGCTATGACGACGCGGCCTACGCCACGGACCTGTCGGCCAGCGGCCGCCCGTACCAGGTGATCAACCAGGCGTACCTGGACAGCAAGCATGCGGACAGCACGGCCTTCATCGATGCGGCGCTGGCCAACACGAACTTGCGCAACGGCAAACTGGCGGGCTTGACGACGGCCGCGTATGCCGATGCGCTGCACTTGCGCCCTGGCGTCGATATCGTCAGCCAGACGCCGGACGGCGACCTGGTGGTACAGGGCGACCTGGATCTCTCAAACATGCGCTATGCCAGCCTGAACCCGCGCTTCCAGCAGACGGGCGTGCGCGGTTCGGGCGAGGTGGGCAGCCTGCTGCTGCGCGCCGGCGGCGACTTGAGCATCTACGGCAGCATCAACGACGGCTTCGCGCCGCCGCCCGCCACCAAGGACGACAAAGGCTGGGTATTGCTGCCGGGCCGCGACATCAATGGCAGTGACGTCATCGTGCCGGGCCAGGGCGTGACCGTGGCCGACGGCACCCTGTTCCCGGGCGGCGCCGTGCTCAATTACGATTTGCCCCTCAAGGGCTTCAATCTGCTCGCCAATACGCGCCTGCCCGTGGCCGTGGCACTGGACCAGGCCGTGACCTTGCCGGCCGGCACGGTGCTGGCTGCGGCCGTGCGCGACAGCGCCGGCAATATCATCCATGCGGCCGGCAGCCTGCTGGCCACGGCGCACACCCTGGACGCCGGCATGCGCCTTGACGCAGGCAGCGTGCTCAAGCAAACGGTGAAAGTGAGCGCCATGACCTGGCCCAAGGGCGTGCCACTGCCTGGCGTGGCGGGCGAACGCTCGGTCTTCGCGCTCAACGGCAACCTGGCGCTGGCCGTGGGCTCATTGATCCCGTCCGGCACCGATGTCAAGCTGATGGCCGGCGTGGAGTCGATCGAGCTGCGTCCGGAAGTGGCGGGCAGCCAAGGCAAGCTGTGGGCCATCGCGCCCATGCTGGCCGAAGGCTCGCAAGCGTGGGGCATGCGCCTGGTGGCCGGCGCCGACCTCGATGCAGCCGACACGCGCAGCGTGCAGGCGCATCCCGAGCATGGCACCCTGCGCCTGGCCGACAGCCATTACGGCATGTACGGCGTGCTGGTGCCGCCGAAGGGCGTGCAGTACTGGACGCAGGAGGCTGCGGATCTGGGCATCGACGGCATCGTGGCCGGTGAAATTATCACCGACGAATTCCTCAGCCAGTTCGGTACCAATATCGTGGATCTCTGCGCCGGCGACCCGACCATGTGCGTGCTGAAGGTAGCCTACGTGTGGACCAAGACCGGCGAGGAAGAGTTCGCGGACCCGAGCGTCAAGGCGGGTGACATGCTCGACCCTGTGGCGCTGGGCTGGCCTACCATGTGCGAGGAGTATCCCACCTGGTGCGGCACGTCCAGCCCCAGCTACAACTACAAGGCGTCCAGCTTGCGCTACAGCGTGCTGCGCACGGGCACGGGCGACCTGGACCTGGTCAGCGGCGGCGACTTGCGCATGGACAGCCTGTATGGCGTGTACACGGCCGGCATGTCGTCCACGGCGACGTTGCCAGGCGACCCGTTCAACCAGGCGCGGGCGCGCAATGCCGACGGCAAGGTATTGAACAATCCGGACGGCGAGCATGAACACCTGGTCGATGGCGGCGCCGATAGCATTTACCGCGCCTGGTACCCCGACCAGGGTGGCAATCTGCTGCTGAAGGTAGCGGGCGACCTGACGGGTTCTTTGTTGGGCCGCAGTGCCGCAACCAATTTGCGTCCCGTTACCGCTGACGCGGGCTACGACAGTACGGCCGTGGGCCACTGGCTGTGGCGCCAGGGCAGCGGTGGTCTCGCCATCGGCGGCCTGTCACAGCCGGTGGCATGGTGGGTCAATTTC
Source organism: Janthinobacterium sp. UMAB-56 (assembly GCF_900095265.1). Taxonomy (GTDB): domain Bacteria; phylum Pseudomonadota; class Gammaproteobacteria; order Burkholderiales; family Burkholderiaceae_D; genus Janthinobacterium. The sequence goes on from NZ_LT607662.1 coordinate 55,742, forward strand.
GGCACCTATGTGGGTCGCAGCACCCTGGCCGACGACATCCTGGGCTTTACGGGTTTTGGCACTCTGGGTGGCGGCAATTTGCGCGCCGACGTGGCGGGTGACGCCGGCGCGCTGGCGCTCGCGCAGGGCAGCAGCTATGACGGCAATATCAATACCCGTTCGCAGGGCTTGCTGCTGGCCGTGGGCAGTACGGGCCGCGTGACTGCCGATGGCAGCATGCTGTTGACGGGCGGCGGTGATCTGGACCTGCGCGTGGGCGGCGCCATCAACCCGGCAGGCACGTCGAATGCTGACCACATGAATGGCGCCCTGGTCGACTTGCGCGGCCACGCGGAAACGTCGGCCGCGCAGCTGGGCAGCCTGAAGCTGCAATATGGCACACAAAGTACCGATCACGCGCCGAAAGAAACACGCGCCTACGATGCCTTCACTGCCACGCGCGCCACGCCGCAGGGTGGCATGACGCTGGTGCCGGGCGACGCCACGTTCAGCGTGGCGACCCTGGGCGACCAGGTGCTGCAGGATGTGGCCGATCCCGGTCGCGTACTGATGGTCAACCCGACATCGGCGCTTGCGCCATCGGGCGAACTGGGCATTGGCAACAGCTGGTTCAGCCTGTGGACGCCGCGCACGGCGCTCGATCTGTTCTCCGCCGGCGGCAATCTGACGCCATTGACGGCGTCGATCGGCACGGAAACCGACTTTGCCACCATCTACCCATCCATCGTGCGCGTTGCCGCCGCGCATGGCAGCCTGTACTACGGCAAGGCGATCGTGAACAGCAATGCTGCCAACAGCTATGCGGCACCCTTGCTGCTGGCGCCTTCGCCCAATGCACAACTGCAGTGGCTGGCCGGTGACTCCATCTATGCTGGCGGTTTTACCATCGGCCAGTCCGGCGCGGCGGCGGGCAGCATGGCGACGCCGTTCAAGCCCGCCTATCTCGCCCTGACCCCGAATTCGTGGTCGACCGGTCCCCTGGCCAGCAATCTGTCCAGCACGGGGGTGCCGGCGAGGGCAGATATATATCAGCTGTTCGCCTTCGGTCCAGATTCGGCCGTCGGCCCTGGCAACAGCGGCACGCAGGCGGCCCGCATCTATGCCGTCCAGGGCGATTTGCTCGGCGTCAACGTCGGTCGCATCGTCGAGTTCTACGACGCCAAGCATGCAGGCATCACCTGGTATGAGGGTGCGCAACCGGTCTGGATGAAGGCCGGCCGCGACATCGTCAGCAGCGGCACGGCGTTGCTGGAGGGGGTGGGCGGCAGCGAGAGCGACTTGTTATTCAACAACAGCAGCAATCTGTTTGTGCATAACAATGCGTATGACGTGTCGGTAGTCTCGGCCGGGCGCGATATCCTGACCAGCTCCTTCAACGTGGCCGGTCCCGGCACGCTCGACATCAGCGCCGGGCGCAATATCCTGATGCAGGACAAGGGCAGCGTCGTCAGCCTCGGTCCCATTGTGCAGGGCGACAAGCGTCCGGGCGCCGGCATCGCCATGCAGGCGGGCGTGGGCGCGGCCGGCCTCGACTACCTGCGCTTCGTCAAACCCTATCTTGACCCGGCGAACGTGGCGCAGACGGGCGTGCCGCTGGCTGACCAGGCTGGAAAGGTGGTGAAATCGTACGAGACCGAATTGGCGACCTGGCTAGTCGAGCGCTACGGCTTCAAGGGCACGCCCACCGAAGCGCTGGCCTTTTACCTGGCGTTGCCCGAGCCGCAGCAGCGCGTGTTTGCCCGCAAGGTGTATTTCGCCGAACTGAAGGCGGGCGGACGCGAGTACAACGACCGGGACAGCGCCCGCTACGGCAGCTTTTTGCGCAGCCGCAACGCCATCGCCGGCCTGGCACCGGCCACCGGCGCCAGCGGCAAGACGATTTCCTATGCGGGCGACATCGTCATGTACCGCGGCACGTTTGGTCTCTACAACCCGGACTCGGGAAGAAACGACCGCATCGTTCCCCGCAGCGGCTACGTGCACACCAACTTCGGCGGCGACATCGCGCTGCTGACGCCGGGCGGCAAGCAGGTGTTCGGCATCGAAGGCGAGGCGCCGCCGTCGACCTCCGGTGTCATCACCAAGGGTGGCGGGAATATCGACCTGTTCTCGCACGGCAGCATCTTGCTGGGCCAGAGCCGCGTCATGACGACGTTTGGCGGCGATATCCTGGGCTGGTCGTCGCAAGGCGACATCAACGCGGGCCGTGGTTCGAAGTCGACCATCGTCTACACGCCGCCCAAGCGCGTGTATGACAACTGGGGTAACGTGACTCTGTCGTCCGACGTGCCCAGTACGGGTGCCGGCATCGCCACCCTGGCGCCGATTGCCGAAGTGCCGGCCGGCGACGTGGACTTGCTGGCGCCGCTGGGCACCATCGACGCGGGCGAGGCGGGCATCCGCGTCTCGGGCAACGTCAACCTGGCCGCGCTGACAGTGATGAACGCGGCGAATATCCAGGTCAAGGGCGAGTCCAAGGGCATGCCGACGCTGGCAGCCGTCAATGTAGCCGCCATGACGAACGCCAGCGCGGCCGCTTCCCAGGCCACGGCGGCGGCGCAGGACGTGGTGCAGCGCGAGCGCGCCGCCACCCGCTCGGCGCAACCCTCCGTGTTTACGGTGCGCGTGCTGGGCTTTGGCGGCGACGCGCCGCCCGACAGCGTGCAAGCTGTCCCGCAGGATGGCGCGCGCATCGAGGCGGCCGATTACAACCCGCGCAGCGCCGTGCGCGTGCTGGGCCTGGGCCCGCTGCCGGAATCGGCTACGCGCCAGTTGACGGCGCAAGAGCGCAGCAGGTTGTCGCCATGATGGCCCGCCTGGCCGTAGCCTTGCCCTTGCGCGCAATGGGGCATGCAGGCATGGCCTGCTACCGGCCGGCCATCCGGCCCCGTCTGCGGGCGGCCAACGACATGGCGCCAGCGTCGTTGCCGGGGCAGGGCAGGCAGATGCAGGCTGTGCTGGAAAGCAATTACCGGGGCTTGCACCGGCGTCTGACGCGCCACCTGGGTTGCGCCGAGCTGGCCAGCGACAGCCTGCACGACGCCTGGCTGCGCCTGGGCACGCTGGCGGCGGGTGATGGGGCGCCGCTGGCGCACAGCCCCGTCGCCTATGTGTTTCGCGTGGCCTGCAATGCAGCCATGGACAGCCTGCGCCGCAACCGCGCCTGGCTGTATGCGGACGAGGGCGATGGCGAGGCTGGCCTGGTCGACTTCCTTGCCGATACGGCGGCGGGGCCGGAACGCCTGGCCGAGCTGCAGGCCGATTTGCAGCGTCTGGCGCAGGCCGTCGAGCTGCTGCCGCGGCGCCACCGGCAAGTGCTCGAAGCGCTGCGCGTGGACGAGCTCTCCCGCCAGGAAGTGGCCGAGCGGCACGACATGTCGCTGCGCAACGTCGATACGGCCCTGCGCCAGGCGCTCGATCACTGCGCCCGCCACACGGGCTATGCGGCGCAGGGGGGCGTCGGCACGACCCGCCGCAGCCTGAGGCTGAACGTTCGTTCGCGTACGGACGCGTAACACTCTTGCCGCCAGACTGGCACTTCGGGCCTGCATGCGCCCACCCAACCAGTCCACAGCCAGGAGGAAGCGCGAGATGACAGAGTGTAATCACATCAATGCCGGCCGGCGCGGCTTGCTGATCGCCGGCGCGCTGTCGGCCACGGCCGGGGCCGTGCCCGGCGTGGCCGGGGCAGCTGAAGCGGCCCATGCTGCGGCCCGGGCCAGCCAGGCGCCGCCCGTCCTGATGAAGGTCAATCTGGATATCAACGGCCAGCGCCGCAGCCTTGAACTCGACACGCGCACCACCTTGCTCGACGCCTTGCGCGAACACCTGCATCTGACGGGCACCAAGAAGGGCTGCGACCACGGCCAGTGCGGCGCCTGCACCGTCTTGCTGGAAGGCCAGCGCATCAACGCCTGCCTGACCCTGGCCGTGATGCACGAGGGGGCCCGCATCACCACCATCGAGGGACTGGGCACGCCCGACAAGCTGCACCCGATGCAATCGGCCTTCATCGCGCATGACGGTTATCAATGTGGCTACTGTACCCCGGGGCAAATCTGCTCTGCCGTCGCCGCGCTGGCAGAAATCCGCCAGGGCATCCCCAGCCACGTCAGCGCGGACTTGAACGCTACTCCGCAGGCGACGCCGGAAGAGTTGCGCGAACGCATGAGCGGCAATCTCTGCCGCTGCGGCGCCTATTCCAACATCATCGAGGCGATTTCCGAGGTGGCCGGGAGGGTGGCATGAAAGTGTTCAGCTACCAGAAGGCCGCCTCGCCGGCCGAGGCGGCGGCCGCAGCCTTGCGCACGCCCGGCGCCAGGTTCATCGCCGGCGGCACGAATTTGCTCGATCTGATGAAACTGGAAATCGAAACCCCCGCGCATTTGATCGACGTCAATGGCCTGGCGCTGGATCAGGTGGAAGCAACCAAGGACGGCGGCTTGCGCATCGGCGCCCTGGTGCGCAATACGGCGCTGGCGGCCCACGCCACCGTGCGCCGCGATTACGGCGTATTGTCGCGTGCCTTGCTGGCGGGCGCTTCCGCGCAATTGCGCAATAAGGCGACGACGGCGGGCAACCTGCTGCAGCGCACGCGCTGTCCGTATTTTTATGACACGAACCAGGCTTGCAACAAGCGCGTGCCGGGCAGCGGCTGCTCCGCCATCGCGGGTTTCAGCCGGCCGCTGGCGATTTTGGGTGGCAGCGATACCTGCATCGCCACGCATCCGAGCGACATGGCCGTGGCCCTGCGCGTGCTCGACGCGGGCATCGATACCGTGCGGGCCGACGGCGCCGTGCGTACCATCCCGATTGCCGACTTTTACTGCTTGCCGGGCAACACGCCGCAGCGCGAAACGGTGCTGCAGCCGGGCGAACTGATCACCAGCGTGACCTTGCCCCCGCCCGTCGGCGGTACGCACGTTTATCGCAAGGTGCGCGACCGCGCTTCGTACGCGTTCGCGCTGGTGTCCGTGGCGGCGATTATCTTGCCCGATGGCACGGGCAGGCTGGCGCTGGGCGGCGTCGCGCCGCAGCCGTGGCGGGTTGCCGGCGCGGAGCAGGCGCTGCCCGCTGGCACCGCCGCCGTGAACGAACGCCTGCTGGCCGGCGCCAAGCCGACTGCCGACAATGCCTACAAGGTCATCCTGGCGCAGCGGACCGTGGCATCCGTGTTGAGGCAAACTCCAGCAATGAAAGGCTAAGTCCATGAAATTCACGACACCTGCCACCACCAACCCCATCGACCAGCTGAAAGTCGTGGGCCGCCCCACGGATCGCATCGACGGTCCCCTGAAAACCACGGGCGCGGCGCCATACGCGTATGAACAGCACGCCGCCGCGCCGCATGCCGCCTACGGCCATGTCGTCGGCGCGGCCATCGCCAAGGGGCGCATCGCCTCCATCGATACCAGCGCCGCGCGGCGCGCACCGGGGGTGCTGGCCGTGGTGACGGCGCAATCTGCAGGAAAATTGGGCAAAGGCAAGATGAACACGGCGCATCTGCTGGGCGGCCCTGAAATCGCGCATTATCACCAGGCCATCGCGCTGGTGGTGGCCGACACTTTCGAGCAAGCCCGCTCGGCCGCGCAGTTGCTCGACGTCAAGTATGTCGAGCAGCAGGGCGCGTTCGACCTGGCCAAGGCCAAGGACAGTGCCACCAAGCCGAAGGATGGCAAGCCCGACAGTAAGGCGGGCAATTTCGCCGGCGCCTTTGCCCATGCCCCCGTGCGCCTGGATGCCAGCTACACGACGCCCGACCAGTCACACGCCATGATGGAGCCGCACGCCTCGATTGCCGCCTGGGAGGGGGGCAAGCTGACGCTCTGGACGGCGACTCAGATGGTGGACTGGAGCAGGGGCGACCTGGCCCGCACCCTTGGCATTGCGAAAGACCAGGTGCGCATCGTCTCGCCCTATATCGGTGGCGGTTTCGGCGGCAAGCTGTTCGTGCGCGCCGAAGCGCTGCTGGCGGCCCTGGGCGCACGCGCTGCACAACGCCCCGTGAAGGTGGCCTTGACGCGGCCCTTGATGTTCAACAACACCACGCACCGGCCCGCCACCATCCAGCGCCTGCGCATCGGCGCCACGCGCGACGGCAAGATCACGGCCATCGGCCACGAATCGTGGTCGGGCGACCTCACAGGCGGCCAGCCGGAAACTGCCGTGATGCAGACGCGGCTGTTGTACGCGGGAGCAAACCGCATGACGGCCATGCGCCTGGCCGTGCTCGATTTGCCGGAAGGTAACTCCATGCGCGCGCCGGGCGAGGCGCCGGGCTTGATGGCGCTGGAAATCGCCATGGACGAGTTGGCGGAAAAGCTGGATATGGACCCCATCGTCTTGCGCATCCTGAACGACACGAAAGTGGACCCGGAAAAACCCGGTCGCCCGTTTTCCCGGCGCCGCCTGATCGATTGCCTGCGCACGGGCGCCGTGGAATTCGGCTGGAAGGAGCGGCAGGCGCAGCACGGCACGCGGCGCGACGGCCGGTGGCTGGTGGGCATGGGCGTGGCGGCCGCCTTCCGCAACAATCTCGTCATGCGGTCCGCCGCCCGGGTGCGCCTGAATGGGGACGGCATGATCACGGTGGAAACGGACATGACGGACATCGGCACGGGCAGTTACACCATCATCGCCCAGACGGCGGCGGAAATGCTGGGTGTGACTTTGAACCGTGTCGTCGTGCGCCTGGGCGACTCGGATTTCCCCGTTTCGTCCGGTTCGGGCGGGCAATGGGGCGGCAACAGTTCCACGGCGGGCGTGTACGCGGCTTGCGTGCGCTTGCGCCAGGCCATCGCCGTCAAGCTGGGCTTTGACGAAAATCAAGCGCGCTTTTCGGATGGACAAGTGAGCCAAGGCGCGCGCAGCGTGCCGCTCGCTGCCGCCGCCTTGCATGGCGATGTGGTGGCGGAAGACCATATGGAATACGGCGACCTGGACAAAAAATTCCAGCAATCCACGTTTGGCGCCCATTTCGTGGAAGTGGGCGTGGACAGCGACACGGGCGAAGTGCGCGTGCGCCGCATGCTGGCCGTGTGCGCGGCCGGCCGCATCTTGAATCCGAAAGCGGCGCGCAGCCAGGTGATCGGCGCCATGACCATGGGCGTGGGCGCTGCCCTGATGGAAGAACTGGTGGTCGACCGGCGCCGCGGTTTTTTCGTCAACCACGACCTAGCCGGCTACGAAGTGCCCGTGCACGCCGACATCGCGCACCAGGACGTCATTTTCCTGGACGAAACGGACCCCATGTCCTCGCCCATGAAAGCCAAGGGCGTGGGCGAGCTGGGCATCTGCGGCGTGGCGGCGGCCATCGCGAATGCCGTCTATAACGCCACGGGGGTGAGGGTGCGCCACTATCCGCTGACCCTGGACAAGCTGCTGCGGGGACTTCCCGACGTCGCCTAGCTCCCTCGCGCCACCATGCGCGTGACAAAGCGTGTATTTTTGGTAATTTTCAAGTGCTATGCTCGGAACGCATGCTGCGGGGCAAGTTCCCGGTCCGCAAGGTCATGCCGCCAGGAGAATGCATGAATAGCTCATCAATGCCGCCGCGGATATTGATCGTCGATGACGAGCTGGCCCATGTGCGCGCGCTGTGCGACACCTTGCGGGGGCAGGCGTATGACACGACGGGGCTGGCCTCAGGCGAGGCGGCGCTGTCACTGCTGGCCGTCGAAGCGTTCGACCTGCTGCTGGTCGACCTGATGATGCCGGGCATGAACGGCATCGCCGTGGTGGAAGCTGCGCGCCTGATCGATCCGGACCTGGCCTGCATCATCATGACGGGCGAAGGCACGATCGCCTCGGCCGTGCAGGCCATGAAGGCGGGCGCGCTCGACTATGTCGTCAAGCCGTTCAAGGTGTCGGGCATCCTGCTGATACTGGCGCGGGCGCTGGAAACGCGCCAGCTGCGCATCGCCAATGCGCGCCTGGAGTTGCTGCTGCGCCAGCACACGGCCGAACTCGACGCCATGAACAAGGATTTGCAGCTGGCCCGCGAAGTGGCCGAGCGGGCGAACCAGGAAAAGACCAATTTCCTGTCCAGCATGAGCCACGAGCTGCGCACGCCGCTCAACGCCATCCTCGGCTTTTCGCAGATGCTGATGTCCGATTCCATTCCATCGACAGCGCAGGAAAAGAAAACCTTTGCTTCGCACATCTTCGGCGCGGGCCGGCATCTGTTGACTTTGATCAACGATATCCTCGATATCGCCAGGATCGAATCGGGCAATATGTCGCTGACTTTGGAAGCCGTTGACCTGGCCGACATCTACCACGAATGCTGGCAAATGATGGAACCGCTGGCACACAAACGCGGCATCACCTTGACGTTCGTCGAAACGGGCGGCGTGCATGTGCTGGCCGACCGTACGCGCCTCAAGCAGGTGCTGCTCAACCTGCTGTCGAACGCCGTCAAGTACAACCGGGAACAGGGCGAGATCCACGTCGATTGCCAGCCCGTCGACGCGCGGCAGCTGCGCCTGTCCGTGCGCGACACGGGCGGCGGCATGAGCGCCGCGCAGCTCGAAGCGCTGTTCCAGCCCTTCAACCGCCTGGGACGCGATGCGCGCGACGAGGAGGGTACGGGCCTGGGGCTGGTGGTCAGCAAGCGCCTGGCCGAAGCCATGCAGGCCAGGATAGGCGTTACCAGCAAACCCGGGCACGGCAGCACCTTCTGGCTCGATATCGCCAGTTGCCCGGCGCGCCAGCCGCCGCAGGAAAGTGTGCGCCTGTCCGCCATTGCCCGGCCCGCAGAAACGATGGCGCAGCCGGACCGCAAGACGCTGCTGTATGTGGACGACAATACCCTGAATCAGGCCCTGGTGGCGAGCCTGATCCATTTTCGCCCCGATCTCGACTTGCTCTCGGCCGGCGACGGCCAGACGGGCCTCGACCTGGCGCGCCGCCACCTGCCGCAGCTGATACTGATGGACAGCGACTTGCCCGGCATCAGCGGCACGCAAGTCATGCAGCTGCTGCGCGCCGATCCCCGCACCGCGCATATCCCCGTCATCGCCCTGACGGCCGTGGCCGGGCCGGGTGATATCCGCCAAGGGCTGGCGGCGGGCTTTTACCGCTATCTCACCAAGCCGATCGACGTGGCGGCGTTTTCCGAAGCCATCAACAGCGCGCTGGAGTCGGCCACCGCGCCATGCAGCGCATGAATGGCGAGGCGCCGGTGCGGCGGGCGATCTGGCTGGCGGCCGCACTGATGCTGGCACTGGCCGCTGTGGCCGTCTGGCGCCTGAATGCCCGCTCCGGCCCGTCGCCCGGCCCCGTGGAAGTGCTGCGTCTGGCCGTGAATGCGCAATACGTGGGCAGCTGCCCCGTGCTGGCTGCGCGCGCGCAGGGCTATTTCGCGCACGAAGGCATCGACGCGCTGCTGCAACCGTATTCCTCGGGCAAGGCGTCGATCGAAGCCGTGCTGCAGGGCAGGGCCGATCTGGGCACCGTGTCCGACATCCCCGTGGTGCTGGCCAACCTGAAAAACCAGTCCGTCGTCATCATCGCCAGCATTTTCGAGGCTGAGCGCGACCACGGCATCGTCGGGCGCCTGGACAGCGGCGTGTCCACGCCCGCCAGCCTGAAAGGCAAGCGCATCGGCGTCACGGTGGGCACCTCCGGCCATTTCACGCTGGACGCCTTTTTGAACCGCCAGAAACTGCTGCCCGCTGAAGTCAGCTTGCGCAACTACACGCCGGACCAGCTGGCCGGTGCGCTGGTCCGGGGCGAGGTGGACGCGGCGGCCGGCTGGGAACCCTTCCTGACGGGCATGACGCATGCTATTGCAGGCAATGCTGCCATCTTCTATGGCGAAGACGTGTATGCGGGCCTGTTCAACGTGGCCGGCACGGGCGCGTATGTGCGCAGTCACCCGGCCACGATGCGCAAGGTGTTGCGCGCGCTGCTGGCCGGCGCGCGCTTTTGCCGCGACGAACCCGACGCCGCGCGCGCCCTGTTTGCCACGGCGTCGGCCAGCGAGGCGGCGCGCCTGCAAGCGGCCTGGCACGGTTATCGGTTTGGCGTCGTGCTCGACCAGGGCTTGCTGCTGGCGCTGGAAGACGAGGCGCGCTGGGCCATCAAGAACCGGCTGGCCGAGCGCGCCGACATGCCGAACTTCCTCGATGCCGTCTACCTGGACGGCCTGGAAGCCGTGGCGCCATCGGCCGTGACGGTCATTCATTGAGAAAGCCACCGTGAAAATCGTAACGCGCTTCAAGCTGGCAGAACTGTTTTGCGTGGTGCTCGTGGCCATCATCGTCGTCATGCTGTTTTCCACCACCATGGCGATGCAGCGCGAACTGGCGAAGAACAAGGCCGCAGGCAATATTCTGCAAGCCGCCACGTCGCTGCGCTACTTGTCGATCGAATATGCGCTGCACCATGGCGCGCGCACGCGCGCCCAGTGGCAGCTGCGCAGCGAATCGCTGTCCACGGGCTTGCTGGCCACGCCCGCTTTCAGCACCGCCGAGGAGCGCGCGCTGCTGCGTGAATTGCAGGGTGACCTGACCGGTGTGGGCGCTCTGTTCGAGCAGTTTGTGGCAAACCACCGCGAGCTGGGGCAGGACCCGTTGCGGCGCGAGGTGCTGGGCGAACTGGAGTCGCGCCTGTCCGGCCAGATCATGGGCAAGGTGCAGGGCATGATCTCGGATGCGATGCGGCTGTCCGAATTGAGCCGGCAAGGCGTGCTCGATGCGCAGCAGCGGGCGAACGTCGCCGTCATGGTGTTTGGCGGCATGATCATCGCCCTGGTGGCCGGCCTGATTTACTTCACCATGACCAGCGTCACGGGACCGCTGGAAAAGCTGCGCCAGGGCACCTTGATCGTCGGCGCCGGCAAGCTCGATTTTGCGCTGGGCGTGCACACCCAAAATGAAATCGGCGACCTGGCGCGCGCCTTCGACGGCATGACCGAAAAGCTGCGCCGCACCACCGTCTCGCGCGACGAGCTGGCGCATACGAACGCCGCCCTGGAAACGCAGATCGCCGAGCGCCAGCTGGCCGAGCGCAAGGTGCATGAACAGCTCGAACGCCTGAACCTGCTGCAGCAGATCACGCGCTCGATCGGCGAGCGACAGGATTTGCGCAGCATCTTCCAGGTAGTGGTGCGCAGCCTGGAAGACCAGCTGCCCATCGATTTCAGCTGCATCTGCCTGTACGAGCCGTCCCGGCACGCGCTGCAGGTGACGTGCGTGGGCGTGCGCAGCGAAGCGCTGGCGCAGTCGTTCATGATGAGCGAACACGCGCACATTCCCATTGACGAGAATGGCCTGTCGAGCTGCGTGCGCGGCAAGCTAGTGTATGAAGCCGACATTGGCGAAGTGGCGTTTCCGTTTCCGCAGCGGCTGGCGCAAGGAGGGCTGCGCGCCCTCGTCATGGCGCCGCTGCTGGCTGAAAACACGGTCTTCGGCATCCTGATCGTGGCGCGCCGCGCCGCGCACAGCTTTGCCAGCGGCGAATGCGAATTCCTCAGCCAGCTGAGCGAGCATGTGGCGCTGGCCGCCAACCAGGCGCAGCTCTACGGCGCGCTGCAGTGCGCCTATGACGATTTGCGCCAGACGCAGCAATCGGTGATGCAGCAGGAGCGCCTGCGCGCGTTGGGGCAGATGGCCAGCGGTATCGCACACGATATCAATAACGCCATTTCTCCCGTCGCCCTCTACACCGAGTCCTTGCTGGAGACGGAAACCAGTCTCAGCCCGCAGGGCCGGCATTGCCTGGAAGTCATCGAACGCGCCATCGACGACGTGGCCGCCACCGTGGCGCGCATGCGCGAATTCTATCGCCAGCGCGAACCGCAACTGGCGCTGTTGCCCATCAATGCCAATCTGGTGGTGCAGCAGGTACTGGACCTGACGCGCGCGCGCTGGAGCGACATGCCGCAGCAGCGCGGCATCGTCATCGCCCTGCGCACGGAGCTGGCGGACGCTCTGCCCATGCTGCCCGGCAGCGTGGGCGAACTGCGCGAAGCGCTGACCAACCTGGTCTTCAACGCCGTCGACGCCATGCCGGACGGCGGCACCCTGACTGTGTCCACCAGCTGCATCGGCGTGCCCGGCCAGGCGGCGCGCCAGGTGCAGATCGAGGTGGGCGATACGGGCATCGGCATGGACGAGAATACGCGTCGCCGCTGCCTGGAACCGTTTTTCACCACCAAGGGCGAGCGGGGCACGGGCCTGGGCCTGGCCATGGTGTACGGCATGATGGAGCGTCATGGCGCCAGTATCGACATCCTCACGGCGCCGGGGCAGGGCACGGCGGTGCGCCTGGCTTTTCCCGCCTGCGCGGCGGACGAAGGGGAGGTCGCGCCCGACACGGCCCACGCCGTGCCGCCGCGCCTGCGCATCCTCGTGGTGGACGACGACCCGATGGTGCTCAAGTCCCTGCGCGACATCCTGCAAATCGATGGCCACGATGTGGTGTCCGCCGATGGGGGCCAGGCCGGCATCGACTGCTTCCTGGCCGCGCGCGACAGGCACGAACACTTTGCGGTGGTCATCACGGACCTGGGCATGCCCCACGTGGACGGGCGCAAGGTGGCCAGCGCGGTGCGCCAGTGCTCGCCGGATACGCCCATCATCATGCTCACGGGCTGGGGCCAGCGTCTGGCGGCCGACAGCGACTATCCCGAGCACGTCAACTGCGTGCTGGGCAAGCCGCCACGGCTGAAGGAGTTGCGGCGCGCGCTGAACGCGGTCATTTCCACGCCTTAGCCTGCTTGCAACGTCCCTTATCCCTTTATACGACCTGGAGATTGTGTTGCGATGATTTCATGCGATGGGGCGCGTCAAATGAGGTCGATGTCAAATTAATCATTTTGCTATTTTTCGGGGTCCGGACTTGGTCAATGATGCGCAGGTACCGGCGATATCCGGGCCTGCCACGCGCTGAGTTCGTCGGCCTTGAGGGGCGGCCCCCAGCTGTCACGCAGCGGCGCATCGTGTTGCCTATAGCCGTCAAACGCCGGCACGGCGACATCCTGCTGCCCGCAGAGGCGCAAGACGGCGTCCAGCTGCCGCCTTGAAGCGGGCAGGTCGTCGTCGTCATACCAGGTGCAGGCGCTCGTTTCCAGCACATGCTGCAGCAGCGCCATCAGGGGAGCAAGCAGTTGCCTGGGGTTGGCCTGGCATACGTCTTCCGGCCACGGGTCGCCCATGCGCGTGATCGGCAAGGATGCGATGCCTTGCTCCCAGGCGGCAAAATCGTCACGCCCGAGCTGCGCCACCTTGCAGCGCTGGTCCATGAACAGGCACAGTGCCGGATGGTGGATGGCATGGCGCCGGCAAAAGCGTTGCAGGCAGGTCGCGGCGATGCATTGCCTGGCCCTCACGCAAAGGGAGTCAATCGGGAGGGCTGGCATGGATCAGCGCTATTTTCAGAAAAGTGGCCGCTTGCGGCGTGGCGTGTTGCGCGGGTATGGCAACCATCGCCAAATTGCGCGACATCCTCCAGGCCCTGCAATGTAATAATAAGTATTGGCATTGAACTTTCCGGGCCTGGCCGGCAGCTTGACGATGCAAGCTTGCGCCAGGTCGGCAGCGTGGTCCGTGCAGCACAATTTTCCGGGCAGCGAGCGCAGCAGCCAGCGAGGGTGCCCGCCTTATCGCTGGCGCCCGCAAGCCCCTTTTTGCGTGCCATCGCTGTGTTGGCATGGTTGCCATGGTCTCCGGTATACTGGCGCCCCGGCATAGTCGCCCCTATCTGAAAATCACCATGGACCTGAGTACCCACGCCGCCGTCGTCAATTGCGAAGCCTATCGCGATGGCAGGAAGATCGCCCACTTCGACATCGACAAGGTGGGCGATTTCCTCGGCGACGCCGATTGTTTCGTGTGGATCGGCCTGGCCAGCCCCGACGTCACGGCCATGCAGGCGCTGCAATCGGCCTTCGGCTTGCACGAACTGGCCGTCGAAGATGCGCAGGGGGCGCACGAGCGCCCCAAGCTGGAAGAGTATGGCGACACCCTGTTCATGGTGATGCACACGGCCACCCTGGACGGCGACGCCATCGTCTACGGCGAAACCCACGTCTTTCTCGGCCCCCGCTTCATCATCACGGTGCGCCACGGCGCCTCGGCCGGCTATGCTAAGTTGCGTGAGCGCAAGGAAAGCGTGCCCGAGAAACTGTCCAGCGGCCCCGGCTACGTGTTGTATTCCATCATCGACTTCATCGTCGACCAGTACCAGCCCTGCATCGACCATTTGCAGTCCCGCTTCCAGCATTATGAGCTGCAACTGTTCAAGCCCAGTCTCTCCGAAGACAAGCTGCAGGATTTCTACCAGCTCAAGACAGAGCTGCTGAAGCTCGACGCGGCTGTCAATCCCCTGCATGACATTTGCACCCAGCTGATCCGTTTCCATGGCGATATCGTGCCCAAGGAAAACCGCATCTACTACCGCGACATTCTCGATCACGTCAAACGGGTCACGCACACGGCGGGGCAGATGCGCGAACTGGTCAATTCGGCCATGCAGGTGGCGCTGGGGCAGATTTCGATCCGCCAGAACGAGGTGGTCAAGCGCTTGGCAGCCTGGGCCGCCATCCTGGCCGTGCCCACCATGGTATTCAGCCTGTACGGCATGAACTTCGAATTCATGCCGGAACTGAAGTGGCGCGGCAGCTATCCTGCCGTGATCGTTGTCATTATCGCCGGCTGTTACTGGCTGCACCGGCGCCTGAAGCGCGAGGGCTGGCTGTAGCCGGCAGGCCCGCTGCGCGCTACAGCATGCGCTGCAAGACGTCGTCCTTGTCCAGCAACAGATGCTTGAGGCCCGCCAGCACATGCAGCACGATCAGGCCGGCCAGGGTCCAGGCGCCCAGTTCATGCAGGCCGAAGCACTGTTCGGCCAGCGCATGGTTGGGCGCAAACCAGCGCGGCAGGGCCAGGCCGAAGAAGGCCACGCCGCTCTTGCTCAGCAGCGCCCCCGCCAGGCCTGCGGCAGGCACCAGCAGCATGCCCGCGTACAGCAGGGCGTGGCCCAGGCGTGACAGGCGTGCTTGCCACGGCGCCACGGACGCCGGCAGGCTTGCCGGCCTGTGGCCCAGGCGCCAGGCGGCGCGCGCGGCGAGCAGCAGCAGGAGCAGCAGGCCCAGCGATTTATGCAGATTGAAGTAGACCTCGCTGCCAGGATCGTCTTCCACCTCCATCATGTACCAGCCCAGGGCCAGCATGGCGGGGATCAGCACGGCCATCAGCCAGTGCAGAATGCGGGCAGGGGCTGCATAGCGCCAGCCTTGCGTCGTTAATTTCTCGGTGTACATGGTGTTTCCTTCTCGGTGAGTCGCGTGGATGTATCGTGTAGGCGCCGTATCAGTCGATGGACCAGATGGCGTGCGCGTCGAGCTGCAGGCGCGCCTGGGCCGTCAACGCCTCGATCTGGGCCGTCTGTGCCGTCAGCGCCGCGTCCAGCGCCTGCCGCCTGCCGGCCAGCGCTGCGGCCAGTGTGCACTCTCCCGCCTGGTAAGCGCGCTGCATCAGGTCCGCCTGGCGGGCGGTTTGTTGTTGTACCTCTTGCAATGTAGACCATATCTCGCGGCTGCGCACCTTGTCATTCGCGGCGCGCCTGGCCGCCAGGGCGATGCGCAGCTGCGTCTGCGCCACCCGCTCGCTCGCCATCGACGCCTTGATGGCTGCCGCCGACCTGTCGGCCGCCCGTCCGGCGCCGGGCAGGGGAAAGGACAGGCTGACGCCGAAGACCCGTTCCTGGCCGTCGCGCTCGCGCGCGGTGCGCAGTGCCAGCGTCGGGTCGGGCATGGTGTCGCTGGCCAGCCGGCTGGCGCGCATGGCGTACAGCTGCGCTTCAGCCTGGGCCAGTTGCAGTTCGTGATTGTCGTGCTCGATGCGCTCGGTCCAGACCGATACCTCCTCGCCGCCGTCCTGCGGCACGGGCAGCGCATCGGCCTGCGGACGCGGCAAGCCGGGGTAGCTGATGGCCAGCAGCGTGAGCGTTTGCTCGCTGCGCTGGCGTGCCTGTTGCAGCAGGGCCAGCACGCGGCGCTGTTCCGTGTCGGCTTGCAGCAAGTCGAGCGCGGCGCCATCGCCGGCCTGCACGCGGCGCGCGGCAATCGACTGCAAGCGCTGCGTGACGGCCAGTTGTTCTTCCAGCCGCGCTACGCTGGCCAGCTCGCGCAGCGCGTCGAACCAGTCGCGCAGCAGGGCGCGCCCCGCCTCATGCCAGGCATCGGCATGCAGCGCGCGCGCCACGGCCAGGCCTTGCTCGCCCAGCGCCTGGTCTTGGCTGGCCTTGCCGAACCAGCGCAGGGGCCGCTCCAGCGCCACTTCCTGTTCCCGATAGCGTTCCGCGCCGGGGGCCGTGCGCCGGCTGGCGCCCGCGCGCACCGTCCATTCATAGGGGCCGGCAGCCAGCTTGTCGCGCTCCGCGCCGGCCAGTTGCGTATTCAGCACCCCCTGGCGCAGTGCGGGCAGGCTGGCCAGCACGCGCCGCACCTCGGCCTCGGGCGGCAGGGCCGATGGGGCGGCAGGCGCCGCCTGGGCCCCTGCCGCAAGGAGCAGCAATGCCATGGCGCGCGCCTTCATGCCAGCCTCCCGTGGCACAGCACGGGGCTGATCCAGTAGGCGATGTCGGGCTTGGGCAGCTGTGCCGCCAGCGCCTGCACGAGCAGGCGCAAGTCGGCGTCGATGCCGGCGATCAGGACCAGTTTGCGCCGCCCCCGTCCGCGTACTTGTTCCAGGCTGGAGGGGTAGGCGGCGCCTGGCCCCATGCCTTGCGCCTCAAGCACGGAAAACCCGGCCGCCCAGGTCGGGTGCAGCAGCAGGAAATCGAGCACGTCCTCTTCGAGGGCGACGGGGATGGCCAGCGTCAGCATGGCGTCGCAGGGGGAAAGGTCAGGGTGCTGCATGAATGGCTCCAGTCAAAGGTGGGGTAAGGGCGGCGGGGCGCGCCACGCCGTAACGGCGGAACAGCAGGGGCAGCAGCACCAGGGTCAGCACGGTGGCGCTGAGCAGGCCGCCGATGACGACGATGGCCAGCGGCTTCTGTATTTCCGAGCCGGGCCCCGTGGCCAGCAGCAGCGGCACCAGGCCCAGGCCGGTGATGCAGGCCGTCATCATGACGGGACGAAAACGCCGTACGGCGCCTTGCAGCACCAGTGCACCGATGGCCGCGCCGCGCGCATGCAGGTCGTTGAAACAGGTGATCATCACCAGGCCATTGAGCACGGCGATGCCCATCAGTGCGATGAAGCCTACCGAGGCGGGCACCGACAGGTATTGGCCCGTCAGGGCCAGCGCATACACGCCGCCCGTCAGCGCGAACGGGATGTTGACCAGAACCAGCAGGGTTTGGCGGATGCTGCGCAAGGTACAGAACAGCAGCAGGAAGATCAGTGCCAGCGCGACGGGCACGACCAGTGCCAGGCGGGCTGCCGCGCGCTGTTGGTTCTCGAACTGGCCGCCCCAGGCGATGCGGTAGCCGGGAGGCAGCGGCACCTGCTGCGCCACCAGGGCCTTCGCTTCGTCGACGAAGCCGACCAGGTCGCGGCCACGTACATTGGCGCGCACCACTACCAGGCGCGCCGCGTTTTCCCGTTCCACCTTGACCGGGCCGTCGACCGTGCGCAGGCTGGCCACCTGGCTCAGGGCGATGGCGGGAGCGTCGCTCATGGGCAGGCGCAACTGGCGAAACAGCTCGGCCGACAGCTGCAGCTGATCGCCGCCGCGCAGCAGCAGGGGCAGCCGCTTGCCGCCCTCGATGACGATGCCCGCCTGGCGGCCTTCGATGAGGGTGCGCAGATCGCCCTGGATCTGCTCCACGGAGAGGCCCAGGCGGGCCGCTGCCGCACGGTCGATATCGACTTGCAGGTATTGCACGCCCGAGTTTTGCGTCGTCAGCACATCTTCGCTGCCGGCCAGCGTCTGCAACTGGGCCACGATGCGCGCCGCCAGCGCGCCCAGTGCCTTGCTATCCGGGCCATAGATCTTGACGGCCACGTCGCCGCGCACGCCGGACAGCATTTCCGAGGTGCGCATCTCGATGGGCTGGGTAAAGCTGATATTGACGCCTGGAAAGCTCGCCGTGGCCGCGCGCAGGGCATCGACCAGCACTTCCTTGTCCGTGCTGCGCCATTGTGCGCGCGGCTTGAGCACGAGGAAGGAGTCCGTTTCATTCAAGCCCATGGGATCGAGTCCCAGCTCATCGGACCCCAGGCGGGCCACGATGCGCTGCACCTCGGGCACCTGTTCCAGGATGCGGCGCTGAATGGCCTGGTCCAGGCGCGCCGATTCCTGCAGGTTCACGGAAGGCAGTTTCTCGATCTGCATGATGATGTCGCCTTCATCCAGCGTGGGCATGAACGATTTGCCCACGTGCAGGAATACCCCGGCCGCCAGCAGCAGGGCCGCCACGGCCACGCCGCCGACCAGGCGTTCGCGGCCCAGGGCGCGGGTCAGCAGGGCCAGGTAGGCCGCTTCCATCTTTTGCACCAGGCGCGGCGGCCCCGCGTGGCGCTCGGACAGCAGCAGCGAGGCCAGCACGGGAATGACGGTCAGCGACAGCAGCAGCGAGGCGGCCAGCGCGAAGAGGATGGTCAGCGCCACGGGGGCGAACAGCTTGCCCTCGAGGCCCTGCAGGGTCAGCAGGGGCAGGAAGACGATCATGATCACCAGCATGCCGGCGCTGACGGGCAGGGCCACTTCGCGCACGGCGCGGTAGATGCGGTGCAGGCGCGGTACGCCCGGCTGGGCGTGGGCGCCATGGGCCTCGATATTTTCCACCACCACGACGGCCGCGTCGACCAGCATGCCGATGGCGATGGCCAGGCCCCCCAGCGACATCAGGTTGGCGCTCAGGCCATACGACTGCATCAGCAGGAAGGTGCCCAGCGCCGCCAGCGGCAGGATGCAGGCGACTACCAGCGCCGAGCGCAGGTTGCCCAGGAAAACATAGAGAAGCACGATCACCAGCACGGTGGCTTCGGCCAGCGCGCCCGTGACGCTGGCCACGGCCCGCTCCACCAGCTTGCCGCGGTCGTAGAAGGTGCTGATGCGGGTACCCTTTGGCAGGCTGGGGCCCAGCGCGTCGAGGCGCGCGCGCACCTGCTGCACCACTTGCTGCGCATTCGCGCCGCGCATGGCCAGCACCAGCGCCTGCACGGTTTCGCCGCGCCCGTCCTGGGTGACGGCACCGTAGCGTGTCAGCTGGCCGATGCGCACCGTGGCCACCTGGCCCACGTTCACCGCCATGTCGCCGCGACGCGCAATGCCGATGGCGCGCACGTCGGCCAGCGTGCGGATGCCAGCGTCGCTGCGGATCAGCAGCGCCTCTTCGCCGCTGCCCAGGCGGCCCGCGCCATCGCTGCGGTTGTTCGCTTCCAGCGCTTGCTGCAGCTGTGCCAGCGACAGGCCGCGCGCGGCCAGGGCGGCCAGGTCGGGCACCACCTCGAAGCTGCGCACCATGCCGCCCAGCGAATTGACGTCGGCCACGCCGGCGATGTTGCGCAGCTGGGGGCGTATGGTCCATTCGAGCAGCGTGCGTTTTTCCATCAGGCTCAAGGGCCCCTCGATGGTGAACATGAAGATTTCACCCAGCGGCGTGGTGATCGGCGCCAGGCCGCCGCTGACGGAGGCCGGCAAATCTTTCAGCACGTTCGCCAGCCGTTCACTCACTTGCTGGCGGGCCCAGAAAACGTCCGTGCCTTCCTGGAAGTCCAGCGTGATGTCGGCGATCGCGTATTTGGACTGCGAGCGCAGCACGGCCTGGCGCGGTATGCCCAGCAGTTCCTGCTCGATGGGGGCGACGATGCGCGCCTCGACTTCTTCCGGCGTCATGCCGGGCGCCTTCAGGATCAGCTTGACCTGGGTGCCGGAGACATCGGGAAAAGCGTCGATGGGCAGCGCGCGGAAGGCTTGTACGCCGGCCGCTGCCATCAGCGCGGCCAGCACCAGCACCAGCAGGCGCTGCGACAGCGACAGGGCGATCAGACGGGCCAGCATCACTTGCCTCCCTGGGCGGGCGTGGCCGCTGCCGGTCCCAGGCCGCTCCAGCTGCCCTTGAGGGCGGCCAGGCCGCGCACGGCCACGGCATCGCCTGCGGCCAGCGCGCCGCGCACCCAGACCATGCCGCCGCCGGCCGGCGTGGCTTGCACGGGCGTGGCCACGAAGCCCCTGGCGTTGGCGACAAAAACATAGTCTTGCCGCGCCTCGCCCGTGCCGCGCACCAGCGCTGCGGCCGGCACGGCCACGCCGTCCGCCGCTTGTGCCTGGCGCAGCAATCGCGCTTCGACAAAGGCGTTCACTTTCAGGCACGGCGCCTGGCCCACTTGCTGTGCGCGCAGCTGCGCGCTTTGCGTGGCCGCGTCGACGACGGGCGAGATGGCCGTCACGCGCAGCTTGGCGCAGCCATCCACCTGCAGCAGGTCGCCCACGCGCAGCAGCGGCAATTGCGCGCGCGTCGCCTGCAACTGTACCCACAGGGGCGCGCTGGCGGCCATGCGTGCCAGCAGCGCGCCCGCCTCGACGTGCTGCCCGGCCTCGACCGGCAAGGTCAGCACGGTGCCGGCCCGGCTGGCGCGCACCGTGAGCAGTGGCGACAGCGTGCGTTGCTCGCGCAGGCGCCGCAGCGCCACGCCATCGAGGCCGGCGCTGCGCAGCGCCTGTTCGCGTTCGCTGGCAGCCAGCGTGGCCAGTTGCGCCGCATCGCGGCTCTCATCGAGACGCGCGCGGGCGATGATGCCGTCGCCGTACAGCCCTTCGTCACGCGCCAGCCTGGCGTGGGCCAGCCGCGCCGCGCTGGTCTTTTCCAGGTAGGCGCGCTGCCACTCCAGCCAGCCCTGGCTGTACAGGGTCAGCAGCGGCATGCCGGCGCGCACCTGCTGCAGTGGCGTCACGTGCACCTGCTGCACCACGCCGTCCAGCACGGCGCTGGACACGGCGCCCGCACCGGGCGGCGCCACCACGGTGCCGGACAGGTACTGGTCGTTGCCGGCAGGCGCGTCCTGGGCGGCCAGCGTCGCGACGGCCGGCGCGGTGGCGATGCCGGCACGGCTGATTTGCTGCGAACTCAGCAGCAGTTGCTGCGGCGCGGCAGCCGACAGCAGCGGCCAGCCGAGCAGGGCCAGTATTGTCCAGCGAGGCTGGCAGCGGTTAAGATGGGAGTAAGCGGGCATGGGAGGCGGCCGGAAGTGGAAGATGGATGGATGGTCGCCAGCAGATGTTAAGAAGTTCTTAATGTCCGGCGCCTACGCTGCGAGCATCAAATTCGGACAGGACAAGCCACGATGCGTATATTGCTGATAGAAGACGACCCCCAACTGGGGCGCGCCACGCAGATGGGGCTGGAGCAGGCCGGCTATGCGGTCGACTGGGTGCAGTCGGCCGAAAGCGCGCACACGGCCGTGCGCCTGCACCGCTATGGCTGTTTGTTGCTCGACCTGGGCTTGCCGGGCGAGGATGGCATGCAGGCGCTGGCGACCTTGCGCCGCACCGGCTATGACGGGGCGATCCTGATCGTCACGGCGCGCGACCAGATCATCGACCGGGTCGCCGGCCTGGACGCGGGCGCGGACGATTTCATCATCAAGCCCTTCGACCTCGATGAACTGGCGGCGCGCATGCGCAGCGCCTGCCGCCGCGCAGCCGGGCGCACGCGCGAAGAACTCGTGCATGGCGACATCGTCATCGATGTCGCCGCGCGCCAGGTGCATCAGGCGGGCGTGGCCGTGCCCTTGACGGGCAAGGAATTCAGCATCCTGCTGATGCTCGTCGAGCAGCGCGGGCGCATACTGAGCCGCGTGCAGCTGGAAGAGGGCGTCTACAGCTGGGGTGAGGAAGTCGACAGCAACGCGCTGCAGGTGCATATCCACCATCTGCGGCGCAAGCTGGGCAAGGCGCTGATCCGCACCGTGCATGCCATCGGCTACAGCATCGACAGGCCAGACACGCCCGAAACGCAGGCGCGCGCATGACGTCGCCCGCCCCGCGCGCCGCCGGCGCCTGGTCGCTGCGGCGCACGCTGTTGGCCGTGCTGCTGGGCTTGACGTTCACGCTATGGGGCTTCAGCGCCGCCATCGTCTACCTGGAAGCGGGGCGCGAAAGCCAGGAACTGTTCGACCAGTCGCTGGCCGAGACGGGGCATTTGCTGCTTTCCCTGGCCGAGCACGAGGTGCAGGAGCATGGACCGAGCACGGCGCTGGTGATGCCGGTGGAGCAGAACCGCAACCATCGCCAGTATCTGCTGTTCCAGGTGTGGGATGCGCAGCAGCGCCTGCTGTACAGGAATGCCGGCGCGCCGGACCAGGCATTCGCCGCGCCGGCCGATGTCGGCTACAGCTGGCGCGCCAACGAGGGTCGCCAGTGGCGCGTCTACACGAGCTGGAATCACGACGCGCGGTTGCAGATCCAGGTGGCTGAACCGGCCAGCCATCGCCAGGAAATCAGCAGCCGCTTCGCCTTGAAACTGCTGGCCATCGGCGTACCGATGGCGGCCCTGGCCGCGCTGGCTATCTGGTGGAGCATCAACCGCGTGTTTGGCGCCCTGCGCCGCTCGGCCGATGAAGTGGCGCTGCGCACGCCCGACGACCTTGCCAGCGTCAGCATGCAGGACGCGCCCATGGAAGTGCAGCCGCTGCTGCAGGCCATCAACCGCCTGTTCGTCCGCGTGCGCCAGACGCGCGAGCAGGAACAGCGCTTTACGGCCGACGCCGCGCATGAATTGCGCACCCCGCTGGCGGCCATCAAGACCAATCTGCAGGTGCTGCAGCGGGCGCGCAGCGATGCGGAGCGCGAGGAATCCGTGACTGGCCTGGGCCTGAGCGTGGACCGCGCCACGCGCCTGGTGGGGCAGTTGCTGACCTTGTCCCGGCTCGACCCGCAGTCGCAGCCGCCGCCCGAGCTGCCCGTGCTGGACCTGGCCACCGTGCTGGCCGAAGAGCTGCCCGCCTGGCTGGCGCAGGCGCAGCGCCAGGATCTGCTGCTGCAGGCGGACCTGGCCACGGCCCCGTGCCGCCTGCAGCCAGACCATATCCTGATCCTGGCGCGCAACCTGCTGGATAATGCCATGCGCTACACCCCGGCCGGCGGCAAGCTGAACCTCGCCTGCCGCAGCGAGGCCGATGGCGTGCTGCTGCGCGTAAGCGATACGGGGCCGGGCATCGCCGAGCCCTTGCGCGAACGCGTGTTCGAGCGCTTTTTCCGCGCCGCCGGCGCGCAGCAGCCAGGCAGCGGCCTGGGACTGTCGATCGTGCGGCGTATCGCCGAGACACATGGCGCCAGCGTCCAGCTGGCGGCGGGACCGGATGGTACGGGCCTGGTGGTGTCGGTACGCTTTCCCGCGCCGGCCGGCGCGCCGATTCATGCATAAAGGAGGCTGATCATGCCATTGCGACACCGCGAGTTTCACCGGATGGACAACGTGGGCTGGCTGCGCGCCGCCGTGCTGGGCGCCAATGACGGCATCGTCTCGACGGCCAGCCTGGTGCTGGGCGTGGTGGCGGCCCATGCCACGCACGACAGCATTCTGGTGGCCGGCGTGGCCGGCCTGGTGGCGGGCGCCATGTCGATGGCCACCGGTGAATATGTTTCGGTGCAGTCACAGGCCGATACGGAGCAGGCGGCGCTGGAGCGCGAGGGCGGCGAATTGCGTGACGATCCGAAAGGGGAGCTGCGCGAGCTGACGCACATTTATGTGGAACGCGGCCTGGCGCCGGCGCTGGCCGCACAGGTGGCCACGGCGCTGATGGCGCACGATGCCATCGGCGCGCACGCGCGCGACGAGCTGGGCATCACCGAGAGCATGCGCGCGCGCCCGCTGCAGGCGGCGCTGGCCTCGGCGCTCAGCTTTGCCGTCGGCGCGGCCCTGCCGCTGCTGGTGGTGCTGCTGGCGCCCATGTCCCTGCTGGCGCCAGCCATCGCTGCTTCCGCGCTGCTATTCCTGGCGCTGCTCGGTGGCCTGGCCGCCAGGGCCGGCGGCGCGCGCGTGGGCCGCGGCGTGCTGCGGGTGGTGTTCTGGAGCGCGCTGTCGATGGCGGCGGCCTCGGGCATCGGCACGCTGTTTGGCGCCACGCCAGCGTGACATTGTCAGTGCGATACCAGCACCGGCAAGGTCATCTCCTGCAGCACCGTGCGCGTGACGCCGCCCAGCAGTGCTTCGCGCAGGCGCATGTGGCCGTAGCAGCCCATCACGACCAGGTCGCAGTGCCGCTGGGCTGCCATCGCCAGCAGGGCGGCGCCCACGTCCTGGCCCGGCGGCGTGTCGTGCTGCAGCACCTCGACGTTGACGCCGTGGCGCGCAAGGTACAGGGCCAGGTCGGCCCCCGGCTGCTCGCCGTGCGCCGCCGCCTGGGCGTGTGAATTGACGACGGCCAGGCTGACCTGCCGCGCCCCTTGCAGCAGCGGCAGCGCATCGGTGATGGCGCGCAGCGCTTCGGCGCTGCCATTCCAGGCCAGCAGCGGATGCTGCGCTCTGCCCTCGGGGACGGCGGACGATGCGTGCGGCACCATCAGCACGGGCCGGCCGCAATGCAGCATCAGGTATTCGGCCGTGCCGGCGATGACGCGCGAAGGCGTATCCTGCGCGTCTGTCTGGCCCAGGATCAGCAAGTCGCAATAGCGCGCCTGCAGCAGCAGCGCGCCTTGCGCGTCGTCGTCGACGAAGCGCGTTTCGTAGGTGCCCAGGCCTTCTTCGCGGGCGATGCGCTCGAAGTCGTGCAAGGCCTCGCTGGCCTGGGTGCGCAGCGCCTGCATCTGCGCCGGCGCAAACTGCAGCGCGTTGACGCCGCCGCCATACGCATAGCGCGAGATGCCGCTCATGGCCGAACCGATCAGATGGGCGCCTTCGGCGACGGCCAGGCGCACGGCCAGGCGGATGCGCCGGGCGCAGTGGCGGGAATTGTCTACGTGGACCAGCAGGGTAGTGTAGGGCATGGGGTTTTCCTCGGTTGTCGGCTGTCGGTGATCAGGTTTGTAGCACGTAACTGCCCGGCGCGTCGCCCAGGTCGGGGCCCATGGCCGGCGGCGCCACTTGCGCGCCCGGGCCCTGCGCCAGCCAGGCTTGCCAGGCGGGCCACCACGAACCGTCATGGTGCGGCACGTCGCGCTGCCAGCTGTCCGCGTCGATATAGGGGGCATCGTGGCGGTGCGTGGCCAGCTGGTAGCTGCGGCGCGGCTGGCCCGGCGGCGAGACCACGCCCGCATTGTGGCCGCCCGAGGTGAGCAGGAAAGCGACGTCCGTGTCGGTCAGCAGTTGCAGCTTGTAGACGGAGCGCCATGGCGCCACGTGGTCCGTCAGCGTGCCTACGGCAAAGATGGGCGCGTCGATGTCGGGCAGGGCGATGTGCCGGCCTGCCGTGCGGTAGCGGCCTTCAGCCAGGTCGTTGTGCAGGAACAGACGGCGCAGGTATTCCGAGTGCATGCGGCAGGGCATGCGCGTGGCGTCCGCATTCCAGGCCATCAGGTCGCTGTGCTGCTCGTCTTCGCCCAGCAGGTAATGGCGCAGCCGGCGCGACCAGATCAAGTCGTTCGAGCGCAGCAGCTGGAAGGCGCCCGCCATCTGCTTCGTATCGAGGTAACCCTGGTTCCACATGGCCGCTTCGAGGAAGCTGACCTGGCTGTCGTCGATGAACAGCGACAGTTCGCCCGGTTCCTTGAAGTCCACCTGCGAGGCCAGCATGGTGAGGCTGGCCAGGCGCGCATCGCCATCGCGCGCCATGCTTGCGGCGGCAATCGCCAGCAGGGTACCGCCCAGACAGTAGCCGGCCGCGTGCACCTGCGGCGCGCCCGTGATGCGCGCAACGGCGTCGAGCGCGTCCATCACGCCCAGCTGGCGGTAGTCTTCCAGCGACAGCTCGCGGTCTTCTTCGAGCGGATTTTTCCAGGAAATCATGAATACCGTGTGGCCTTGTTCCACCAGGTAGCGCACCAGCGAATTGTGCGGCGACAGGTCGAGAATATAGAACTTCATGATCCAGGCGGGCACGAACAGCAGGGGCGTGGCATGCACGGTCGCCGTCGTGGGGGCGTACTGTAGCAATTCGATCAAGTCATTGCGGTAGACCACCTTGCCCGGCGTGA
The DNA here is from genome assembly GCF_900095265.1 of Janthinobacterium sp. UMAB-56. Lineage (GTDB taxonomy): Bacteria > Pseudomonadota > Gammaproteobacteria > Burkholderiales > Burkholderiaceae_D > Janthinobacterium. The sequence goes on from NZ_LT607662.1 coordinate 81,769, forward strand.
CGGCCAGGTTCTCGCCCACCTTGAACGCCGCTTCGCCGGGCGCGGCTGCCCCGATGGCGGCGCGCTGCCAGTCGTCGACTGCGTGGGCCATGCCGCGCGCGAGGCTCGCGCCGCCGCTCGCCAGCGTCGCTTGCTGCACCACGGGATTGCTCAGCGGGAAGTTCGACGGCGCCAGCATGTCGAGCCACTGGCGCACGGTGAACGTGACGACATCCTCGTGGTGCGGCGAGACGCCGCGCACGCCCGTGGTGGCGCGGTGCCACCACTGCTGCTGCAGCAAGAAGCCCTGGTAGACGAGGTTGTACGGCCAGCGCTGCCAGGCCGGGTCGTCGAAGCGCCGGTCCTGCGGCAGCGGTGCGATGCATGGCGGCGCGCTGGGGTTGCCGCTCTGGGCCGATTGCAGGGTCGATTGCAGCGCGTATTGCTGCCAGCGGCTGATTTTCTTCCACGCTTCCTGCAACAGGGTTTGCTGCTTCGATGGCGCCAGTGCCAGGTGGCTGAGCCAGTCGACATAGGCGTTGCCCAGCGCCGCCGGCGAAATGCCGCCCGTGAATTTGCCCAGCCAGGCGTTCAGCAGCAGATCCAGGGTGGCGCCTTCCGGCGCGCTCTCAGGATAGTCGGGCGCCGGCACGCCTTGCCAGGCGCTGCCCAGGCGCTCATGTTCCACTTTTTTCTCGATGCCTTTCGACTGCGTCTTGCTCATCCGGTACTCCTGTCAATTTTTTACAGGATAGCAAGAGTTTGTTTAAAAAATTATGATGTACATCAAGTTTGACCGGATGCGTGGACCGCGCTGCCTGCCGCGCCGATGGCCGCATCCGTCTCCTGCAGAAACAGCCGCAATTGCTGCTCCAGCGCATCTTGCAGCGCGAGCAATGCAGACTGCCGGGCTTTTTCCGCTTCGCGCTCGATGGCTTCGGCGAGGGCGACGGCGGGGCCAGCATGGAAGTTGGCCAGCAAGCCGGCCAGGGTATGTGCGTGCAGGCTCAAGGTTGGCCGTTCGTCCGCCTGCAGGGCCGCGCGCATGGCGGCCAGCTGCGCCGGCAAGCCGGCCAGGAAGGACGCGCCGATGATGCCGATCACCTCGGGATCGGCGTCGTCCAGGGCGGCAACATAGTCGAAGCGCGGCGCGCCCTCCGTTGCCGGTGGCGCTATTTCCTTTCTTATTTGCAACACATGCTGCTCGATCAGACTCTGGAAGGCGGCGGTGCGGAAAGGTTTGGACAGGTAGTCGTCCATGCCGGCGGCGATGCAGCGTTCGCGGTCGCCTGCGAAGGCGCTGGCCGTCATGGCGATGATGACGCTCCTGGGCATGCCCTGCGCCTCGCGCTGGCGTATCTGCGCCGTGGCTTCGAAGCCGCCCATTTCCGGCATCTGCAGGTCCATCAGGATCAGATCGAAATGCCTGGCCGCCTGGCAATCGAGGGCGATGCGGCCGTTCGCCGCATGGGTGACCCGGTGTCCCGCCTTCGACAGCAGCACGGTGGCCAGTTCGCGGTTCATGGCGTTGTCCTCGACCAGCAGGATGTCCAGGCCGGGCAGGCCTTCGCGCACGCGATGGCGCGTCACGACGGGCGCGGCGCAGTGCATGCCGCGGCACGTGCCCAGAACGCTCATGGTGATGCTCAGTAATTCCTCGGGGCTGGCCGGCTTGAGCAGGAAGCCATCGATGCCCAGTTCGCGGCAGCGCGCCGCGTCACCCAGCTTGCCGCTGGAGGACAGCATGACGATGGGTACCTGGCTCCAGTGTGGCAGGTCGGCCAGGGCCAATGCCGTATCGAAGCCATTCATGCCGGGCATGGCGAAGTCCATGATGATGCAGTCTGCGGGCAGGCTGGTGCGGCAGTTGTCCAGTGCCGCCTGGCCCGACTCGCAGGCGGTGACGGTGGCGCCGCTGTGCTCGAAGATTTTGCGCAAGATGGTCAGGCTGCTGGGGTTGTCGTCGACCAGCAGGATGCTGCGTCCCGCCAGTGTAGCGCCAGGCGGCGACAGGAAGGGCTGTTGCTCGCCGATGGGCAAGGCCAGGTCCACGCTGAAGCAGCTTCCCTTGCCGAGCTCGCTCGACAGGCCGATGCTGCCTTTCATCATCGTCACCAGGCGGCGCGTGATCGACAGGCCCAGTCCCGTGCCGCCGAAGCAGCGCGTGGTCGAACCGTCTTCCTGCTGGAAGGCGTCGAAGACGGCATCCTGCATGTCGGCGGCGATGCCGATGCCGGTGTCGCGCACGCACAGTCGCACCTGGGCCGTGCCGCCGTCGCTGCCGCGCAGCCGGGCGCTGACGGTGACCTCGCCGCGCGGCGTGAATTTGATGGCATTGCCGGCCAGATTGGTCAGCACCTGGCGCAGCCGGCCTGGATCGCCGAGCAAGGTTTGCGGCAGCGCAGGATCGATGTCGAGCACCAGTTCCAGGCCGCTGGCCTGCGCCCGCATGGCGTGGCTGCGCATGGTTTCCTGCATCAACTGGCGCAGGTCGAAGGGGATGCTTTCCAGGGTCAGCATGCCCGCCTCGATCTTCGAGAAATCGAGGATGTCGTTGATGATGGAGAGCAGGGCGTCGGCCGAGGCCTTGACGACTTCCAGGTACTGGCGCTGGTGGGTGTCGAGTTCGGAATCGAGTACCAGGTCCGTCATGCCCAGGATGCCGTTCATCGGCGTGCGGATTTCGTGGCTCATGTTGGCCAGGAATTCGCTCTTCGAGCGGCTGGCCGATTCGGCCACCTCCTTGGCCTGCAGCAGCGCCCGTTCGGCCGCCTTTTGGCTGGAGATGTCGACCAGGGTGCCGACCAGGCCGTGCATGCTGCCGTCGGACTCCAGCAGGGTTGCCTTGCTAAATAGCACATCGACTTGCCGCGTGCCGACGGTCAGCCGGTCCTCATAGGTCTGCTTGCCCTTGTCGCGCATCAGGCACAGGTCCTGCCGCGCCACCAGCTGCGCTTCCTGCTGCGGCAGGATGTCGGCCGCCGTCATGCCCAGTATATCGGCCTGAGAGCGTTGGAAGAACGCGCAGAAGGCGCGGTTGGCGCGCAGGTAGCGCCCCTGCACATCCTTCAGGTACAGGGGGATCGGGATGGTCTCGATCAGCGCGTCGACGAAGTTGAGGTTGTGGCGCAGCTCGCGCGCCGCCAGGCGCCGCTCGGTGATGTCGGTCAGGCTGCCGGTGATCCCGGCCAGCCGGCCATGGCCATCGAGTTCGGCGCGCGCGCACACGTCGATCCAGCGCACCTTGCCGTCGCTGGTGACATAGCGCGCTTCATGGCGCATGCTGTCTACCTGGCCCGATCGCAGCTGGGCCAGGCCGGCGGCGGCGCGGTCGCGGTCGCGCGCATCGATGAATTGCAGCACGTTCTTGCCCAGGCTTTCAGGGATGGAAAAGCCGGTGATGCTGTGCCAGGCGGGATTGAGGAAGGTCCAGGCGCCGTGCAAGTCCGTGCGGAAGACCACTTCATTGAGACTGTTGACGACGTGGCGGTATTCGCGCTCGCTTTTCGCGATGGTCTCTGCCATGCGCTTGCTCTCGCTGATTTCCGTGCGGATGGCGATGTACTGGTAGGGCTTGCCGGCCGCATCGAGAAAGGGCACGATGGTGGCGTCGACCCAGTATTGCCGGCCATCCTTGGCATGGTTGCAGATTTCGCCGCGCCACACCTGTCCGGCGGTGATGGTTTGCCACATCTGCGCAAAGTAGGCGTCAGCATGCGTGCCTGAATTGATCAGGCGGTGCGTCTGCCCGACCAGCTCTTCGCGCGCGAACCCGCTGATGGCACAGAACTTGTCGTTGACGTAGATGATGACGCCGGCTGTATTGGTGATGCTGATAATGGCGTGCTGGTCCATCGCAAAGCGCTGGTTCTGCAGTTCGATGCGGCGCAGTTCCTGCTGCGCCACCAGCTCGGCCAGGAGCAGCGACAGGCCCTCGATATCGCCTTCCTGCGGCAGGTGCAGGCCAGTATCGTCGTTGTCGAGCAGGCGCATGGCCGCCAGGCGCAGCGACTGCAAAACGCGGTTGCGGCTGGCCAGTTCCGTGCGCAACAGCTCATTGGTCATGCTCAGCTCAGTCGAACTCAGTTCCAGGCTGCGCGAGCGCAAGTCCAGGTCGCGATCGGACTGATCGTAGGCGCTGTCGATGCGCCGCAGCAGGGCCGGCAGGCCGGCCAGGAAGCCGGCCAGTTCGGGTGGCGTGCCCGCTTGCGCGCACATTGTTTGCGCCTGTTCCAGCATGGCGATGCAGGCGTTTTCCGAGTCGATATTGCAGACGCGGTTCAATTGGCGTGCCAGGGTGCGGTTCATGCTTCGCTCAACACAGTCACGGTCATCGTCTGGTTATGCAACTGGCAGGCGCCATGCGGCTGCGTGATGCCGATTTCGCCGTTGGAATAAAAGCCGGCGAGGCAGGCCACGCCGTCGAGCAGCTCGGCCACGGCCTCGACCTCTTCCTCGACACGGTCGCCCATGACCAGCTTGCGCCCGACGCAGCTGACCAGCAGCGCCAGTTGGTCGCCTGTCGCATCGGCGTGTGGCCGGACGCCGCGCGCGGCCGTTTCGGCCCCGTCGATCAGCCGGTTGGTACTGGAATGCATCAATTTCAGGTAGCCATCGGCGAGGATGTCGCCGGCCAGGGTCAGCGAACCGTGCTCTTCATCGATGGCGATGATGGTGCGGAAGACATGGCTCTTTTCGTGCGCGGCCGTGAGCATTTCAAACGGGAACAGCAGCCCCGAAGCGGGCAGATCGCGCGCATGGTCGCCCAGGTACAGCTTGTAGATGTCCAGCGCGCGCGCACCGTCCAGGCCATACAGCACGTTGCCGACGCAGCGCGTCACCTTGCGCGCCGGGCCGAATGCTTCCCAGCCCGCATGGCTGCCGTAGCCGAGGCGGATATGCTCGCCGTACAGGCCGACGGCGACGACGGTATTGTCGGCCGCGCCGCGCGGACCCAGGGTCCAGGTCTGGCGAAAGGCCCCGCCGTCCGCTGCCAGGCCGCCGGAGATGGTCACGCCCGGCGGCAGGTGCGCCTGCAGGCCGGCGATGAGGGCGCTGCCATTGATGGCCACGCCCGTGCCCAGCATGAACACTGCCGTCAGGCCGTCTTGCGGCAGTGCCTGCGCCAGGCGTTCGCCCGTGTCGTGCGAGTCCGCCATGTCACAGATGATGGCGTCGGCAATCGCCACTGTCGTATGGGCGAAGCGGATGGCGGTGATGACGCAACTGTCGTCGTAGACGCGCTTGCCGGCAATTTCGCCGGCCGTGGAGCAGCCGGCGATGACGGCGCCGGGCAATTGGCGCCGCAGCGCCGCCGTCAGTTCGGTGCTGGCAAAGTAGGTGCAGGCGCCGAAGACCAGTACCAGGTCGGGCTCCATGGCGGCCAGCGGCGCCAGCGCATCATCGATATAGGCACGGTTTTTCAGGACCAGTTGTTGCACGCGCATGGCAGGTTCCTCGCTTACAGTGGGTGTGCATCGTGGTGGACGGGATCGGGCAAGCTGTCGCGGATGGCGAGCACCTCGTCCCAGGCGCCCAGGAAGGCGTCGATGCAGCGCGGGCAGAAATGGCTGCCTTTGTTCTGTTGCAGGTACAGGCGCGCCTGCGCCAAAGGCCAGGCCGGCTTGTAAGGGCGCTCCGAACTGAGCGCGTCGAAGACGTCGGCCACGGCCACGATGCGCGCCGACAGCGGTATCTGTTGGCCCGCCAGGCCGCGCGGATAGCCGCTGCCATCGTATTTCTCGTGATGGCTGCGGGCGATTTCCTCGGCCAGCTGGATCAGAGGCGCATCGCTGCCGGCGAGGATCTGGCCGCCGATTTCTGCATGCTGGCGCATGATGACCATCTCCTCTGGGTCCAGCCGCCCCGGCTTGAGCAGGATATGGTCGGGTGTGGCCAGCTTGCCCACGTCGTGCATGGGGGCCGCCTTGAGCAGCAGCTCCTGCCATTGCGCCCCGAGACCCAGCTCCCTGGCGATCAGCGCCGAGTAGCGCGCCATGCGCATGATGTGAGCGCCCGTTTCCGGGTCGCGGAATTCGGCCGCCCGCGCCAGGCGCGTGACCAGTTCCATCTCGCGGGCCGTGACGTTGGCGATGGCCAGACCCACTTCGTGTTCGAGCAGCTTGGCGCGGTCGGCCAGCATGGTTTGCGCCGTGCGCAGGGCCAGCAGGTTGCGCACGCGCAGGCTGAACTCGATGGTATCGACGGGCTTGGTGAGGAACTCCGTCACGCCCAGCGAAAAGGCCTGCTTGCGCACGGCGCAGTCGTTCTCGGTGGTCACCATGATGATGGGGATGGCGGCCATGCCCGGCATCTTGCGGAAAATACCGAGGAAGTCATTGCCTGACATGCTGGGCATCCGGTAGTCGAGCAAGACCAGGTTCGGCACGTTCGATACGCACCAGTACAGGGCGTCGACGGGATCGTTCATACAGACCGGCTCGATGGCGCTGGCCTTGCGGGCCAGGCTTGCCAGCAGGCTCAGGTTGGTGTCGTTGTCATCGACGATCAGGATGCTCATGGTGTCTCCGGGGGATCGGGTGCCGGTGGCGGTGCGGCTGGCTCAAGCCGCCAATTTGGCGTTGGCGTGCATGCCCAGTCCCGCCAGCAGGCTGTCCATGTCGAGCACGATCAGCATCCGCTCGTCCAGGGCGCCGATGGCCGTCACATGGCCAGCCATGGCAGAACCGTGCAGCTGTGGCGGAGGCTTGAGCTGTGCCGGCGCAAGCGGCACCACATCGGCCACACGGTCGACCACGACGCCGGTGGCGCCATGCGCAAAGACGAGGATGATCACCACCGTCGAGGCGTCGTAGGCGGGTTCGGCCTGGCCCAGCGCGATGCGCAGGTCGAGCAGCGGCACGATGCTGCCGCGCAGGTGGATGAAACCCTTGAGGCAGGCGCGCGCATTGGCGATGCGCGTCACGGCGCCGTAGCCGCGGATTTCCTGCACCAGGCCGATGTCGATCGCGTACTCCTCCTTGCCCAGGCCAAAGACCAGCAATTCCCGCTCGCCTGCCTGTGCCGGCTGGCTCGTTGCTGCCGTAGGTGTCGTAGTGCTTTCCATATGCTTGCTCCTGTCAGTGGATGTGTGGTCGATGAAGTGGGGGGGGGCGAACGGGGTATTCAGGCTTGCTCGATACGGTTGCGGCCATTGTTTTTTGCCTGGTAGAGCGCGGCGTCGGCCCGCATGAAGCCAGCCTTCCAGTCGCCGTTGTGGGGCAGCGGTGCCAGGCCGATGCTGATCGTCGCCGTGAGTGGCGTGTGCTCGAAGTCGACGCACATTGCTGCCACGGCAAGGCGGATGCGTTCAGCCACCTGGCGCGCCATGGCCAGGTCCGTATGCGGGAACAGCAGGCCGAATTCTTCACCGCCCACGCGGGCGACGACATCGGATGCCCGCGCCTGCGACTGAAGCACGGCCGCGATGGCTTGCAGCACGGCGTCGCCGGCGGCGTGGCCATGCCGGTCGTTGACCGTCTTGAAAAAATCGATGTCGGCGATGCCGATGGTTGTCGCAGCGCCCGCGCGCCTGGCCCGCGCTGCCGCACGCACGGCGTCGATCTCGAAGGCGCGGCGGTTGGGCAAGTGGGTCAGGGGATCGCTCAGGGCGATGCGCTGCAACTGCTGCCAGCGGGCCGCATTCTGCTGTTCGATGGCGCGCTCGTGGCGCTGGTCGATAAAAAAGGCGCCCAGGTAGCTTTCATCATCGAGCTTGCCCAGGTCCATGGCCTTGAGCACGATGGGCAGCATCGAGCCGTCGTGATGGCGAATGGCGAAATGGCGTTTCTGGCCCAGTACCCTGGACGTTTTTTCGCCGGCCAGATAGGCGCCGATCTGCGCGCCATGCTGCTCGCGCACGGAGGCGGGCAGAAGGGCTTCGATCTGCTCGCCCGACAGGCTGCCAGGGGCATAGCCACTGAGCGCATACATGGCGTCATTGGCATAGCGGATGCGTGATGCAGCATCGATGATGACGGCGGCGTCATCGGCGGCGTCGAGCAGACGCAAGGCCAGGATTTGGTTCATGTGAATTTCCCCCTGCAAAGGTGCGGAATGCTACGGGCGAAGAGGTAGATGTCCTTGCATCATTTGTATCTCTCCTTGGTAATCATCATACATCAAATAAAATTGATTTACACAAATTTCTTGATTTTAATGATTTTATTTGGATTTTTGATACAGCCATGCCGACGCCTCGGTGGCAGGGCGAGCGCGCCGCGCCGCAATATTAGTCTGCAAAGGCGGTATTTCCCGGCCGCGCCGCTGCTTGGTACATGGGAAAATTGTTTCTGTATGGGTTTATTTATTGTATTTGGTAAATTTATGCACCACAATGCAAGGGTAGCCTGATACGTCAGTGTGCCAGGCGCCCAAGTCGGCGGGCCTAGCCGGTATTCGGTGACAGAGGAGATGGACATGCATGCGAACAGGTCGGCAAGGGGAAGGGAAGAGGCATGCAGGGACAAGCTGCCGTTCAGGCGCATGCGACATCCGCGCTTGACGTTTGCGGTGTGCGCCAGCATCTGGCGCAGCATGGCCGCCCCGTCCCCGTCCCTGGGGCGCCTGCAGACGATAGCCTGTCTGGCCTTGCTGTTTGCTGTGCTCCCCGCCGCGACCGGCATCGCCACGGGGCGCGCTGGCGTGCCGACGCTGTTCAGCACCGTGTGCGGCGTGGTGTCGTGCGCGGCCGAAACCGGTTTGGTGCCCGGCTGGTAGATGGCGTTTAAACTGCCTGGCTGACGGCGTAAATGAGCAAACCGGCCAGGCCGCCCACGATGGTGCCGTTGATGCGGATGAATTGCAGGTCGCGCCCGATGGCCAGTTCGATGCGCTCGCTCATTTCATCCTTGCTCCACAGGTCCAGCCGGCCGGCGATGAAGGCGCCCACTTCGCCCCGGTAGCGGCGCACCAGCGACCCGCTGCCGGCGACGATGGCGTTGTTCAGCCATTCCCGCGCAGTCGCATCCGTGCCCAGCACCTGTCCCATGTTGCGCGCCAGGCTGGCGATCGCTTGCGCCAGCATGGGCTGGTCGGCGTGCAGGTCGGCCTGCAGGCGCGTGCGGATATTGTTCCAGAGATCGCCCAGCATGGCTTGCAGCGTATCGCTGGCGATCAGCTGCAACTGGTAGCGCCGCACGGTCTCTTGCCACTGCGGATCGGCCTTCAGGTGCAAGGCGCTGTCGGCGATCCAGCCGGCGATGCGCTGGCGTAGCGGGTGCTGCGCATCGACGCGCACGGCGATGGCAAACTTTTGCAGCGAGGCGATCATGCGCGGCTCATACGCTTTCACGGCTTTTTTTACCAGCGCATTCTCGATCTGGAAGGCGCCCAGCACGAAGTCGCCGATGGCGGCGTGGTGTGCCTCGTCGTCCAGGTAGGCGGCGCTGCGGTCGAGCATAAAGTCCAGCAGTTCTTGCGGCTTGCCGTCGGCGATCAGCGCGTCGATGCAGTCGGCTGCCACGTTCGACAGATTCAGTTGGCCCAGGTAGCCGCTGGCCTGCTCGCGCAGCAGGCGGCCCAGTGTGTCATGATCGGCCATCGCCGGCAGCTGTTTCACCACGCCGGCGCTGGCCATGCCCAGTTGCTGCGCGTGGACCTCGTCCACCAGCCAGGTGCCCAGGCGCGCGGCGGGGTCGGCTTGCACGATGCGTTCGGCAATGCCTTGTTCGGTAATGAAATGGTTTTCCACGAAGGCGCCCAGGCTGCGGCCGATGTCCGCCTTGCTGTTCGGGATGATGGCCGTATGCCACAGGGGGATGCCGAGCGGGTGGCGGAACAGGGCCACGACGGCAAACCAGTCGGCAATCGCCCCCACCATAGACGCTTCGGCGAACGCTTCCACATAGCCCCAGGCAGGGTGGCCGCCCCGCTGCGAGCGGGCCACGGCAAACACCAGCGCGGCGAGCAGCAGCAGGCCGACGGCCAGCAGCTGCATGTGGCGCAGGCGTGTGCGCTTGAGCTGGTCCGTGCTTTGGTCCAGCTGTGCGATGAGGTCGGGGGAAGGGAGCATGGATGGCGGCCTGCAGGGTTGCGAGACCGCCATCTTACTGCGCTGGGCGCAGTGACGGGATTACTGTTGCGGGTGCAGCAGCGAACGCCGGCGCGCGTAGCCGAAGTAGATGACCAGGCCGATCACCAGCCAGATGGTAAAGGCCATCCAGGTGACCCAGCTGAGGAAGGTCATCAGGCCCACGCACAGGATCACGGCCAGCGCCGGCACATACGGCACGCCAGGGCAGCGGAAGGCGCGCGGCAGATCAGGACGCTTCTTGCGCAGCACCACCACGGCGACGGACACCATGGTGAAGGCGGCCAAAGTACCAATGTTGATCAGCTCGGCGAGGATGTTGAGCGGGATCACGGCGGCGATCAGGCCGAAGACGATGCCCACCAGCCAGGTGGCGAAGAACGGTGTGTGGAAGCGCGGGTGCACGGTCGACAGGCGTTTGGGCAGCAAGCCGTCGCGCGACATGGCGAATATGATGCGCGTCTGGCCGAAGGCCATCACCAGGATGACGGTCGTCATGCCCAGGATGGCGCCCAGGTCGACGAAGCCGGCGATCCAGTTTTCGCCCGCATATTGCAGGGCCAGTGAGACGGGATGGTCGACGCCGAGGAATTTTTGATACGGCACGATGCCCGTCATGATGGCCGAGACCACCACATAAAGCACGGCGCACACGGCCAGGGAACCGATGATGCCGATGGGCAAGTCGCGCGACGGTTTCTTGACTTCCTCGGCGGCCGAGGTGACGGCGTCAAAGCCGATGAAGGCGAAGAAGACGAGGGCGGCGGCGCTCAGCATGCCATGGTAGCCGAAGGGCATATAGGGCTGCCAGTTGGCCGGCTGCACGTGGCGCGCGCCGAAGATGATGAACAGCAGCACCACGCCCACCTTGATGGCGACCATGATGTTGTTCAGGCGCGCCGATTCGCGCACGCCCCAGCCCAGCATGGCCGTCAGCAGCAGCATGATGACCAGGGCCGGCAGGTTGATGAAGGTCGTCACGCCAGGCAGGGCGCCCGGTGCGGCCGTCAGCGCCACGGGCAGGGCGATGCCAAAGCCCGACAGCAGCGACTGGAAGTAGCCGGACCAGCCGACGGAGACGGCGGCTGCGGCCAGGCCGTACTCGAGCAGCAAGTCCCAGCCTATCATCCAGGCGGCTAGCTCGCCCAATGTGGCATAGCTGTAGGTGTAGATGGAGCCGGCCACGGGCACGGTGGAGGCGAATTCCGCGTAGCACAGTGCGGCGAAGCAGCAGGCGACGGCGGCCACGACAAACGATAGCGACAGGGCGGGGCCGGCCGTCAGCGCGCCCGTGCCGGTGAGCACGAAAATGCCGGTGCCGACAATGGCGCCTATGCCCATCAGGACAAGGTCGAAGGGCCCCAGCACCTTGGCCAGACCTCCCGGCTTCTTGCTGTGGGCAATCATGTCATCCAAATTCTTGGTTCTAAATAAGCTCACTGTGTCTCCTGGTAGTTTTTGTCATGGCGCCATTGCCGCCTCGTGAGTAGCACGACGCAGCCAGATTCTAGCCCAGGCGGCCGAGATTCCAGAAGGAAAACCGAACATTGCTGCGCGCGACTGTCAGTAAGCTTGTCTTGCAGGCAAAAAAAAGCCCCGGGAGGATGGACCGGGGCCGTAAAGGAGACTGCTAAAACTAACTACCTGGCAAAATGCGCTTCAATTTCCTCCAGCGTCTTGCCCTTCGTCTCCGGCAGCAAAAACGCGGCCGCCAGGAAATACAGCACGGTGCAGCCGGCGCCGAAGAAGAACAGCGTCGAATAACCGTGCAAGCCCACGGTGGGCAGGAAGATGGCGGCGATCACCGTCGAGACGAACTGGTTCACCAGCAGGGCGATGCTCATGCCGTTTGAGCGGATGCGCGTCGGCATCAGCTCGGACAGGGCCAGCCACACGCACACGCCCGGTCCCACGGCAAAGCTGGAGACAAACACGCAGATGGCGACGGCCACCAGCCAGCCGTGGGTGGACGAGGGCACGGGGCCGAGGCTGGCCTTCTCGATGCGCAGCGGCGCCTCGCGCCCGGCAGCCGGGTCGGCGAAGGGGTTCAGGTGCAGCTTGCGGAAAAAGACGCCGATCACGCTGTCGGCTTGTACGGCGTCTGCGCGGGCGATGGACACCTGGCGCAGCACGGGATCGTCGCTGCGCAGGCTTTTGACATTCGTGAACGGGCCGTAGGCGTAGGCGATGGTCAGCTGCTGCGGCGTGCCGTCTGCGGCCGCGCCCAGGGCCGACAGGGTGGCTGCATCGAGGTGTACGGCCAGGCCGTCGTTCTGGATCTGGGCGGCGATGGCGGGCCGCACGTCGGCCAGATGCGCTTCGGCGCCGCGGAACAGCAAGCCGGCCGCCAGCAGCGAGACGACGATGCCGCCCGTGCCCAGCATCAGCAGGAATTTGCGGCCCTTGCGGTCCACCAGCAGCACGGCCACCACCGTCATCACGGCATTCAATACCTTCAGCAGCACGTCGGCCATATTGGCCGAGGCGCCCGACAGGCCCGCCTGGTTGAGGATATTGACGACATAGGCAAGGATGGAATTGATGCCTGTCGCCTGGGTGCAGGCGAGGATCAGACAGGCCAGCAGGAAGGGCAGTACATAGCGGCGGCTCAGCAGCGGATCTTTCGCCTTGGCCCTGCCGCCCGCCTTGGCGGCGTTTTCGGGCGTAGCCTGCATTTCGCGCAGTTCCAGTTCGGCCATGGCGGGCAATCGCGTGCGCAGCAGCGCCTGGCGCGCCTGCTCGATGCGGCCGCGTTGCGCCAGCCAGCGCGGCGATTCGGCCAGCAGCAGGGCGCCGACGCTAAACACCAGGCCAGGCGTCAGGCAGACCCAGAAGATGCTGCGCCAGGCGTGGTCCTTGGCCGTGAAGATGGCGGCGATGCGCTCCGCTTCCGGCAAGGCTTGCGCCGCCTGCGTGGCCGTTTCCACCGTCTGCGCCTGCAGCAGGCCGATCAGGGCGGCCGCCACCAGGCCGATGGTCAGCAGCAGCTGGAACAGGGCCGCACCGCGTCCACGCTGTTGCGCTGGCAGGCATTCGGCCAGGTACAGGGGCACGACGACGCCGATCAGGCCGCCGCTGACGCCTTGCAGCAGGCGGCCCAGCAGCAGCGGCGTGTAACCGTCGGCCAGCGCGATCAGCGGGATGCTGGCGCTGAACAGGGCGCCGGCCAGGAACATCACCCAGCGCCGGCCCAGCAGGTCGGCCAGGGCGCCGGCGAACAGGGACGAGAGGACTGAGCCCAATAGCACGGCGGCGACGATAAAACTCAGTTGCTGGGCCGTCAGTTTCCAGGCCACAGAGGCCGTCGATTCCAGGTAGGGCAGGGCGCCGGCGATGATGCCGATGTCTATGCCGTACAGCAATCCCCCCATGCCGGCAATAAATAGCAGGTAGCGCATGGCCCACACGGGGGCCTTGTGTGACGTGTCGTGCATGAAAACTCCGGGACGGGGTTGAGGTTGGGGGCTGGGTCTAGCGGGTGGAAAGATCGATGGCCGCGCCTTCGACGAAGACGGACACGGGCTGTAGTGCTGAATCGAGGACGACGATATCGGCCCAGGCGCCCGGTGCCAATCGGCCCCGTTCGGATTCGCCCAGGTAGTCGGCCGGGTACAGCGACAAACGGTTCGAGGCGTCGGCCAGGTCCAGGCCCAGTTCGACGAAATTGCGCAGCGCCTGATCCATGGTCAGCACGCTGCCGGCCAGCGAACCCGTGGCCAGGCGCACGCAGCCCAGGCATTTGTAGACGCGCTGCGTGCCAAGGCCGTATTCGCCGTCGGGCATGCCGGTGGCCGAGGTGGCGTCCGTCACGCCATACAGGCGCGGAATGGCGCGCAGGGCTGCGCGCAGGGCGCCCTTGGCCACGTGCTGCAGGTCGGGGATGATTTCCGCGTATTCGGCATGCGCCAGCGCTGCGCCCACCATGCCGGGGTCGTAATGGGTCATGCCCGTCATGCCGTTATACAGGTGGGTAAAACCGGAGACGCCGGCCTTCAGCGCCGCCACGCCTTCGTCATACGTGCCGGCGCTGTGGCCGATCTGCACGCGGATGCCCATCGCCGCCAGTTGCGGAATCAGTTCCAGGTGGCCGGGGATTTCCGGCGCCATGGTGAGCACCTTGATGGGGGCGATGGCGTGAAAGCGCTGCACCAGCGCCAGGCTGGCTTGCACCACGTCGGGCGGCTGCGCGCCCAGGCGGTGCAGGTTCAAAAACGGTCCTTCCAGGTGCACGCCCAGCATGCGCGCGCCATTGGCCGGGCGCTCGGCGATGACGCCGGCCAGGCCTTGCAGGGCGCGCAGGATAGACGGCTCTTTCGCCGTCAGGGTAGTGCCCAGCAGGGCCGTGGTGCCGTGGCGCGCATGCACCTGCGCCACGGTGGCGCCAGCGTTTGCGCCTTCCATGATGTCGACACCGGCCGCGCCATGCACGTGCAGGTCGATGAAGCCGGGCAGAATGGTCAGCGCGCTGTCGGCGGCAGGGTCTTCTTGTATCTGGACGATACGCTGGTCAAAAGTGATGGTGCCCGTGATCCAGCCAGATGGGGTAAGGATTCTGCCGCTCAGCATGTGTTATTCCGCTATAAAAAGTTCGATGCCCAGCTTTTGCAGCCCTTCGCGGTATTCCTGGCTGATGCTGGCATCGGTGATGACGGTATCGACCCGGTCCAGCTGCACGATGCGGTGCAGGCTGACGCGGCCGAACTTGGAGGCGTCCGTGAGGACGATGATTTTCTTGGCCCGTTCCACCATCTTGTGGTTCAGGCTTGCTTCCGCTTCGTGGTGGGTGGTGACGCCAAACTGCAGGTCGAAGCCGTCCACGCCCAAAAACAGCTTGTCGAAGCTGTACGCTTGCAAGCAGGTTTCGGCCTGGCTGCCCTGGATCGACAGCGACTGCTTGCGCAGCAGGCCGCCCGTCAGGATCAGGTCCACGCCGGGCGCGTCGGCCAGTTCCCACGCGATGTTGAGGCCATTCGTGGCCACCGTCACGCCCGTTGCGTCGCGCAAATGGCGCGCCAGCGAGATGGTGGTGGTACCCGAATCGATGATGATGTTGTCGCCCGGTTCCACCAGCCGCGCCGCATAGGCGCCGATGCGCTCCTTCTGCTCGTGGTTGATGGCATCCTTCTGGCGTATCGTGTGCTCCGGCGGGGGCGTGCGCGTCAGGGTCGCGCCGCCGTGGCTGCGCGTGGCCATGCCTTGCGCTTCCAGCGCATTCAAGTCGCTGCGGATGGTGACCGCGGACACGCCGAGCTTTTCCACCAAGTCGCTCACTTGCACCGAGCCTTGCTGGGCAAGCATTTGGAGGATGGATTCACGGCGTTGGCTGGTATTTCGCATGGTGGCGGGCTCAGTAAAAAATGAAAATACCGAGCTTAACAGATTGCCGCTGCGGCAATGGCAGCCACCGCCGCATTGCGGTTGCAGGCACGCGCATATTGCCCCAGCAAGCTGCCGATCTTGTGCTCGATCAAAGCCGGCGCTTTGGCCTGCAGGCTGCCCTGCACCACGGCCAGATACTGTTCCGGCAAATGCTGGCTCAACAGCGGCAGCGGTAACGCTACGCTATCCAGATTGGCCAGCAGCTTGTCGACGGCGGCCGCCACCGCCGGCTCGCCCCAGTAATAGCGGCAACGGTCGCTCAAGCCGTAGCGGCGCATCAATCGCTGTTCGTCAGGCGTGCCCAGGTAATGCTTGATCCAGTTCTTCGGCTTGGCCAGCATCACGTCGTCGAGCACCTGCATCAGTTGCGACGTGGCGTGCGCCGGCAGCAGTTCTTCTTCGATCTGGCACAGGGCGTACAGCGCCTCGCGCAGGGCGAAGGTGGCGGCCGGGCCCACTTTCAGGATGGCGAAATGGTCGCGCACCATGGCGTGCAAAGCGGACTCGCGCTGGTAGTCGGTGGAGTGGGCCTCGAACACCAGGCCAGGCTGCTCGGCCACGAAGGCCGACAGCTCGGCGGCGGCCGGCGCGTCGTAGTGCTGGATGCTGTTCTGGTCGAAATCGACGCCCGGCTGCACCACCATGGCAATCACACGGCGCCAGGCGCCATGCAGTTCCTTGTCGAGGAAGGCGCGGCGGTGCACGTCGAGGGTGCGGCGCGCCGCTTGCGGGCTGGTGACGGCGCCGGCTTGCGCCAGCGACGCTTCGCCACCGGGAATCGGCACTTCCGTGCCGATCACGTAGACGGGCGGCGCGAAGCCGGCGGCGGCCGCTGCCGCTTCGGCGACGATGCACAGGCGCGCCGAACGGGCAGCCACGGTTTCATCGTCGAGTTGCGAAGGATCATCGGCGCAGCGCATGCTGCAATCGAGGTGGATCTTGTGGAAACCGGCCGCTGCATACGCGGCGATCAGGGTTTCGGCGTGTTCCATGGCGGTGGCCGCATCGAGGTGCTGCCAGGCGTTCGGGCCCAGATGGTCGCCACCCAGCACCAGGCGGCTGGCGGGGAAACCCTGTTCGCGGGCCAGTGCCAGCATGGTGTCGCGGAAAACGGCCGGCGTCATGCCCGTGTAGCCGCCGAACTGGTCGACCTGGTTCGAGGTTGCTTCGACCAGCAGTACGGTGTCGTATTCGCTGGCCACCCGCATGGCGGCGCGCAGCACGCTCGGATGGCTGCAGCAGACGGCGTACAGTCCCACGCGTTCGCCGCGGCGGTGCGCCTTGATCACTTGCTGGATGGGGGACAAGGTAAAAGTCGGGTTTTCCGCTTGCTTCATCATGTTGACGCCTTTGTATGTTGTCGTATCAAAAGGGCCGCGCCGCGCGCGCCGCCGGCGTCGCCAAAGCGGGGTGGCAAAATGGGTGGCACGTGCACGCCGGGGAACAGGTGGCGCTTCACTGC
This sequence comes from Janthinobacterium sp. UMAB-56, assembly GCF_900095265.1. Classification (GTDB taxonomy): domain Bacteria; phylum Pseudomonadota; class Gammaproteobacteria; order Burkholderiales; family Burkholderiaceae_D; genus Janthinobacterium. Next base: position 98,619 of record NZ_LT607662.1, read on the forward strand.
AGCCGGCAGCTTGTCATACAGGTGCGGCAGCTTGGACAGGCCGCCACCGAGCACGATCACGTGCGGGTCGTAGGCCAGCACCAGGCCTGCCAGCGCGTGGCCCAGCACGTCGAGGTGCACGGTCACCGTGCGCTGGGCCACGGCGTCGCCCATGTTGGCGCGCGCAATAATGGCCAGCGTGGCCAGCGGCTCTGTGCCTTCGCCGCCGAAATGCGCATATAACTTGCTCATGGCGGGGCCGGAGACATAGCGCTCCAGGCAGCCCGTTTTGCCGCATGGGCAGCGGTAGTCGGCCAGGCCATGCTGCGCCAGCAGGGTGGCGGGCAGGCTCCAGTGACCCCATTCGCCGGCCACGCCGTTAAAGCCGCGCAGCAGCTGGCCGCCCACGCAGTAGCCGCCGCCGGCGCCCGTGCCGAGTATGGCGCCGAACATGCTGGCGGCATGGTCGGCCGCGCCGCCCTGCGCTTCCGACAGGGCGAAACACTGGCAATCGTTGCCGATGGCGACAGGGCGTAGCAAGGCTTGCTGCAGGGTTTGCGCCACCAGCCGGCCGTTCAGGGCTGGCACATTCGAGCTCAGTTGGCGGCCGCTGGCGCTGTCGATCACGCCGGGCAGGCCGATGCCGACAGGCGCCGTCGCGCCCACGGCGGCGTCGCCGTGCGCCACCAGATCGACGATGGCTTGCACGAAGGCGGCAAAATCGTCGCCCGGCGTGGCCACCCGTTCGCGGTACACTTCCGTCAGCGCGCCGTCGCGGTCGGCAAAGGCGACCAGTTCCATCTTGCTGCCGCCGATGTCGATGCCGTGGTAAGCCGCTATGTGATTAGAATTGCTCATGGCCATAGATGGTGACGCCCTGCACGACACGGTTGACGATGCCGCCGGCGAATGGATTGTCGGGGCGCAGTTGCAGCAGCGCGGACTGGTGCAGCGCATATTGCTGCGCCATCAGCAGCCACAGCGGGGCTAGCCAGGCGTCGGGCCAGGCCGGCGCATCGGCAGACAGGTCGCCGCCGATGCCCACCGTCAGGCAGGCCTGCGCCACGCTGTCGCGCTGCAGCTCTTTCAATAAATCATCTTCGTACTGGCGCGCCAGCGGCTTGCTGCTGCGCAGCAGGATCACCAGCGACTCCGTCGTGACGGCCGATTTCGGACCGTGGCGGAAACCCAGCGGGGTATTCGCCATCGCCATCACGCGGCCACCTGTCAATTCCAGGATTTTCAGGGCCGCTTCCTTGGCCAGCGCTTCCAGCGGACCGCTGCCCAGGTAGACCACGCGCTGCACGGCTGTTGATCCCAGATCCGCCACGGGCGCCGACCAGTCGCGCAAGGCTTGTTCGCCCAGTTGCGCCAGGGTGTCAAGGCGCGTCAGGTCGACGTCCTTGCCCAGTACAGACAGGGCCGCCAGCAGCATGCTGCTGAAACTGCTGGTCATGGCGAAGCCGCGATCGCAACTGCCTTGCGGCATCAGCAAGTTATAGGTATTGCTGTCGCTGGCGCCCTGGCGCGCCAGCTTGCCATCGGCATTGCAGGTAATGTTGAGGAAGCGCGCGCCGGGCACGACCTGGCGCAGCAGTTCTACGGCGGCCAGGCTTTCCGGGCTGTCGCCGCTGCGGGCAAACGAGACGAGCAGGGTGGGCGCGTCCACTTCCAGGTACAGCTCATGGTGCGTCAGCAAAGTCGTGGTGGCGATGGCGCGGATGTGCGCGGGCCAGGCCGCATTCAGGGTATCGGCGACGATTTCGCCGACGTAGGCCGAGCTGCCGGCACCCGTCAGGATGACGCGCTGGCGGGGATTGGACAGCGCATCGCCAAGGAAGGCGGCCAGGGCTGCTTGCTCCTTGCGCAAAATAGTGGCCAGCGCGCGCCAGATGGCCGGCTGCTGCGCGATTTCCTCGGCCGTGTGCAGGCCGCCGATGTCGCGCCAAGTTTGTATGTCACGCTGAAGAAGGGTAGTCATGGAATGTCAGTAAAGTGTTTGTTGGGGAAAGCATAAATACTAAATTTCGAAAAGTCAAATACGAAAGTAAAACGAAAGTAAATTGTTTGAAGGCTTGCGAAATAATGTCGTTTTATCCGCTTCAAATCGTGTTGCAGTGCCGCATGAAACCCGGTGGCGCTGCCCCTTGTCGCTGAAATGCCACGATAACGAAAGTATGTTTTGTGACATTTTGGTGAAACGTAAGATTAATGCGCCGTTTTTGGGCATTTTATTAATAAATTGCCGCTTTAACTTTCTTTTGGTTGACGATATTTATTTTTCTTCTTAAAGTATTTCCATCACTTTGATTTTCTGAAAGCCAGCAGATGAAACCTCTCCCGCTTCCCCGCCGCGTCCTTGCCGCCTGTGTCCTGGCCGCCCTTGCCACCCTGGCTGCGCCTGGCTTGCAGGCCGCGACTATCGGCAATTTACAGACGCTCTCCGCGGTGCATGCGGCCGACGTGGCCAAGGGCCAGGCACTGGCTTGGGACCTGCGCAGCGATACCGGCATGCAGCTGCGTATCAGCTTGCCGCAGGCGGACGTGCTGCGCATCCAGGCGGGTGGCAAGGCGGGCTTGACGGGGCCGGGCGACAAGGCCGCGCCCATCGTCGTGGGGCAGCCTGCCGCGCAAGTGGCGTACGAGATCAGCGAGCAGTCCGACCATATCCTGATCAGCACCGCAACCCTGAGCCTGCGCATCGACCGCAAGCCCTTGCGCTTTACCCTGTTCCGCAAGGGCGACGCGGTGCCCCTGTGGCGCGAGGTGCAGCCGCTGTCGCTCGACGACAAGCAGGGCGTGCAGGTGCTTTCCAGCCTGCCGGGCGAGCATTACTTTGGCGGCGGCCAGCAGAATGGCCGCTTTGAATTCAAGGGCAAGCAGGTGCCCGTGTCGTATTCGGGCGGCTGGGAAGAGGGCGACCGGCCGAACCCCGCCCCATTTTTGATGAGTTCACGCGGCTGGGGCGTGCTGCGCAATACCTGGGCCGATGGCAATTACGACTTGCGCGATAGTGAGCAGATCTCGCTGCAGCATGCAGAAGGGCGCTTCGATGCGTATTTCTTTGTCGGCAAGGACTTGCGCGACGTCGTCGCCCGCTACACGGACTTGACGGGCCGCGCGCGCATGTTGCCACGCTGGGCGCTGGAATACGGCGACGCCGATTGCTACAACGATGGCGACAATGTGAAGAAACCGGGTTCCGTGCCGAAGGGCTGGAGCGATGGCCCGACCGGCAAGACGCCGGACGTGGTGGAAACCGTGGCGCGCAAGTACCGCGAACACGATATGCCGGGCGGCTGGATTTTGCCCAACGACGGCTACGGCTGCGGCTACACGAATTTACCGGAAACGGTGAAGGGGCTGGCCGGCTACGGTTTTCGCACGGGCCTGTGGACGGAAAACGGCGTCGACAAGATCGCCTGGGAAGTGGGCCAGGCGGGCAGCCGCGTGCAAAAGCTGGACGTGGCGTGGACGGGCAAGGGCTACCAGTTCGCCATGGACGCGAACAAGTCGGCCTATGACGGCATCCTGAACAACTCCGACAGCCGACCGTTTTTGTGGACGGTGATGGGCTGGGCCGGCATCCAGCGCTACGCCGTGGCGTGGACGGGCGACCAAAGCGCCAGCTGGGACTACATCCGCTGGCACATCCCGACCCTGATCGGCTCGGGCCTGTCGGGCCAGGCGTATGCATCGGGCGACGTGGATGCCATCTTCGGCGGCAGCCCGGAAACCTATTTGCGCGACTTGCAGTGGAAAAGTTTTACGCCAGTCCTGATGGGCATGTCGGGCTGGGCCGCGGCCGAGCGCAAGCATCCGTGGTGGTTCGAGCAGCCGTACCGTGACATCAACCGCCGCTACCTGAAGCTGAAGATGCGTTTGACGCCGTATATGTACACGCTGGTACGCGAAGCGGAGCAATCGGGCGCGCCGCTGGTGCGCGGCCTGATGTGGGATTATCCGCAAGACCCGGCCGCCTACACGGAAGCCTACAAATATCAATTCCTGCTGGGCCGCGACGTGCTGGTGGCGCCCGTCTACCGCAGCCAGGCCGTCAGCGGCGGCTGGCGCAAGGGCATCCACCTGCCGCAGGGCACGTGGTACGACTACTGGGATGGCCGCCAGGCCACGGCCGACGCCAAGGGCCGCGATCTGGATATGCAAGTGACGCTGGACAAGCTGCCCGTGTTCGTGCGCGCCGGCGCCATCCTGCCCATGTATCCGGAAATGCTGTACGACGGCCAGAAGCCTAAGGACCAGCTCACGCTGGACGTGTATCCGCACGGCGATTCCGAGTACACCCTGTATGAAGACGACGGCAACACGCGCCAGTACCAGGGCGGCGCCTTCAGCCAGCAAGTCATCCGCATGCGCCAAACGGGCGGCCAGGTGCAGGTCGACATCGGCGCCGTGGCAGGTAAGTACGCGGGCCAGGAAGCGCGCCGTAGCTATGCGCTGCGCATGCTGGCAGGCCAGGCACCGGCCGCCGTGCGCGCCGGTGAACGGCTGATCGCGGCATCCGGCGACCGTGCCGCCTACGACAAGGCGTTTGAAGCCTGGTATTTTGACGCGGCCGACCGGCGAGGCACCCTGCACGTGAAAGTGGCGGCGCAGGATATCCGCCAGCCCTTGACCTTGCAGGTCGATGGCGCGCTGGCCGTGGCGCGACTGGACGCCGACTTCCCGGCTGCTCCCGTGCCGGGCCGCGCCTTGCCGGCCGATGCGATGCAGGTGGTGGCGCGTCCTTCAGAGGAAAGCGGCTATCCGCTGGAGAATGCCTTCGATGGCAAGCCCGAGACCTGGTTCCGCACCGTGCGCAGCCCCTCGGTGAAAAGCGGTCCGCATGAATGGGTGATCGGCTTTACGGAGCGGCGCCTGGTGGACGGCATCGAACTGGCGCCGCGCAACGACCAGCACTGGAAGCATGGTCAGGTGCGCGACTATGAAATCTACATCGGCGACAACAATGGCGAATGGGGCGCGCCGCTTGCGCGCGGCACCCTGACATTGCAAGAGGGCATGCAGACGATCAATTTCCCTGCCACGGCCGGGCGCTTGCTGCGTTTCCGCGTCATGAGCACGCAGAATCCGGAAGGCGATGGCGCGGCGTCCACCGATCCGATGGTCACGGCGGCGCAAGCGGGGCCGGTGGCGCGCGCGTTTGACGCGGCACTGGCGACCGACGTGGCGCCGGTCACCCTGTCCGAATTCCGCGTGCTTGAGCATCGCGTGGCCGAAGGCGCCGAAGTGCAGCGCTACCTGTCGGACCTGGCGCTGCCGAAGGCTGTCGCGAAAGACCGGCCAGCCGGCAAGGCGGCCGAAATGCGCATGAACGGGCTGTGGTTCCGCAAGGGCCTCGGCGTGGGACCTGCCAGCCGCATCGACTTGCAACTGGCGGGTAACTGGAATCTGCTGCGCGCCGACCTGGGCGTGGACGATAGCTGCCGCAGCGCGGGTGGCTTGCAATTCCAGGTATGGAGCGGTGAGCGGCTGCTGTACGACAGCGGTCTGGTCACGGCTCCCGGGGTGGTCAAACCCGAAATCGACGTGCGCGGCCTGAGCCAGCTCAGTTTGCGCACCCTGGGCGCGCGTGGCGCCCACCCGGCCCAGGTCTGCGGTAACTGGGCCAACGCCGTGCTGACCGGCACGGAAGGCGCGACAGTCAAGCCGCGCTAGACACACTTCACTTCATCATTTCAGTAAAAACGAGCCCCTCTTCGGACCGGGGAGGGGCTCTTGCAGCCTGACGAAAACAAATCACTTATAAGAGGGAGATGGGAATGCACTTGAAAAAACTGATGGCCGCCATGGTGGCGGTAGGATTGGCGTCAACGGCGCTGGCAGCGGAGGAGGAGAAACTGGCGCGCGTCGAAGTGACGGGCTCCAGCCTGAAGCGCATCAACGCGGAGACGGCGTCGCCCGTCCAGGTGATCAATGCCAAGCAGATTGAAAACATGGGTGCGCTCACCTTGCTGCAAGTGCTGGACAACCTGCCGGCCGCTCGCCCGGCGCAGCAGGATTTCCGCTCGATGTTCACGGGCTCCGATGGCGGTTCGCAAGCAAACCTGCGCGGCCTTGGCGCGCAGGGCACGCTGGTGCTGCTGAATGGGCGCCGCCTGTCGTTCTATGGCGCGCCCGCAGGTTTCCAGACCATGTTCGTCAATATCGACGCCATCCCTGCCGCCGCCATCGAGCGCATGGAAATCCTGACGGACGGCGCGTCGGCCGTGTATGGCTCCGATGCCGTGGCAGGGGTCATCAATGTGATTACCAAGAAGTCGTATCAAGGCCTGGAAGCGCGCGCCAATGGCGAGTTTTCGCCCAGCGTGAAGGCCTATGGCGAGCGCCAGGCCAGCGTGCTGTACGGCCTCGGCGACCTGGCCAGCGACGGCTACAACATCTACGGTTCCGTGAACGTCTACCAGCGCGACCGCATCGCGCTGGCCGATACCTACCAGAAGCGTCCCGCGTATTTTTATGCGAACAATCCCAATTTCATTCCCAATATGCGCGTGGGCGTCGGCAGCGAACCGGGCGTGATGAACCCGGGGACCTTCTTTGTCTTCGACAAGGCCAACAACAATGCGCGCACCCAGCGCGCTGCGCCCGGCTGCAACAACAGCATCACCGAGGCGTCGGGCACGCGTTGCGTGTGGAATGCGCTGCCCAACCAGCTCGACACGGGCCCGACCTCGGAGCGCGCCACGGCCTATCTGAGCGGCCGGCTGAAACTGGGCGGCGACATGGAAGCGTTCGCGGAAGGCGCCTACACCCACATCAAGATGCGTGGCGAGAATGGCCCGTCCAGTTTCAATAGCGGCAGCACGAGTAACTGGTTTTCGCGCAACACGGGCAACACCCTGAACACCTTCGCCACGCCTTTTCTCAGCCCGAACAACGTTTACCTGAAAGGCAAGCTCGATGCCGACATGCTGGCCAAGATGGGCGGCGCGGCCGGTTTGAACTACCTGCTGCAGGATGCGACGGGCCACTTCGGCCAGAAGAATGTCGATGAAAATTACCGCGCGCTCGTCGGCCTGCGCGGCAGCATCGGCGGCGGCTGGGATTTTGAAACGGCGCTCAGCGTGGCGGGCAGCCATTCCACGCTGTTCCAGACGGCCAATCTGAATATCAATGGCTTCAAGCAGGCGTTTGGCCCGTTCACGAAAGATCCCGTCAGCGGCCGCACGTATATCTCCGACAATCCCGCCTACAAGTTCGGCGAAATCAGCGACGCCAACGCGGCGCTCCTGCGTGCCGCCTACCCGACCTTCGCCATCGAATCCTGGACCAAGCTGATGACCTGGGACGCCAAGCTGGAAGGCACCCTGTTCAAGCTCGGTGAGCGCGAAGTGCGCGCCGCCGTGGGCACCAACATCATGCGCGAGAGCTTTCTGACGCCCGGCAACGCGGACGCGGCCAACGGCCTGATCACGCAGCAGGGCGGTTCCTGGTTCGATGGCAGGCGCACCATCGCCGCCGTGTTTGGCGAAGTGGTGGTGCCGCTCAGCGACACGCTGGAAGTCAATGCGGCCGCGCGCCTGGATAAATACCCGCATTTCGTCGCCAACCTGGCACCCAAGCTGGGCGTGATCTGGCGCGCGCGGCCCGACCTGATGCTGCGCGGGACGTATTCGGAAGGCTTCCGCGCGCCCAACCTGGCTGAATCGGGTTCGGGCGGCGTCTTTGCGCAGGTGGGCGGCATCCGCGACACGGTGCGCTGCGACGAAACGAACGCCATGGCGCGCGCCTTGATGAAGTCCAGGGTGGCGACGGATGCGGACCTGGGCAAGAGTTTGCTCAATTCGAACTGCTCGACGACGGTGGGCGGCCTGACGCCGCCGAACCAGAACCTGCGCCCGGAAAAAGCCAAGATTTCGACCGTGGGCCTGGTCCTGCAGCCGGTCAAGGACCTGAGCATCTCCATCGATTACTGGTTCATCAACCGCCGCGACGAAATCGTGCGCCAGGACTTCAACGAGCTGTTTACGGAACTGGTGGACAAGTACGGGCCGTCCCTGGCAGGCACCTCGAGCGCCATCCGCAACGACCTGACGGACGCGGACCGGGGCAATATGGCGGCGGTGGCGGCCATGTGCGCCAATCCGGCCAACGCGGGCGTGTGCGCCGCTGGGGTGCCGGGCTACTCGGTGGGTAACCTGGGTGGCTTGATCAACTCGTATTCGAACCGTGGCCGCACCCTGATGGACGGCGTGGACATCGATGCGCGTACGCGCTTTGCGCTCGGTGACTGGGGCAAGCTGAGCACCGGCATCGCCGCCACCATCCGCAAGCGCGACACCCATGACGGCGAAGACGGCAGCGACATCAAGGGCAATACCGTCGGCTACTACGATTCGCCGCGCTACCGCGCTACGGTGAATGCCGACTGGAGCTACCGCAACTTTGTCAGCAGTGTCTTCGTCAATTATTCGGGCAAGACGCGCTGGGCCTACGGTCCCTGGGACAAGGACAACACGCCGGAAAACTGCACTGCCGCCTCGGTCGCGCTGCCGGCCGGCCAGTGCAAGGGCGCGCCATCGTACACCACGGTGAACCTGGCGTTCAGCTGGAAGCCGATCAAGCATCTGGACGTGGGCCTGAACGTGAAAAACGCGTTCAACAAGCGGCCGTACTACGACCCGAACGGCTGGGAAGGCTACAACCATAGCCAGGATCTGTTCGGCCGCCAGTTCGCCCTCTCGGCCAGCTACAAGTTCTTTTAAGGCGTGACCTTGCCCCGGCCCGCCAGTGCGGTCGCATGCTGGCGGGCCGCTGTCTTGCCGTAAAAAAGAAAAGACAATATTCTGAAATGCATAATACGAAAGATAAACGTAAGCGAAAGACGATGACCCAGTCTTCTTTCGCGTTTTTCTCCGTCAATTACTGCGGGGATTGTGCCCTGCTGACCATCTTCCTGCGTACGCGTGTATCTGTCTTACCACGATAACGAAAGTTATCTGCCGCAACACTCATTAAATCGAAAGATAAATTGCAGTTATTTTCTCAATTTGGCGATAAATTTGCGTTACAACTTTCTTTTTGTTGACGCTGCTTATTTTTCTTTTTAAAGTAATCCCAAGAAAACGAAAATCAGCCAAAACGGACTGATTTCCAGACAGGTGCAACTGCCTGCCTGCACCTGTCGACGACCACCATAAAATTGCATCCCCCCGACTCCGCCCCGGGGCGGGGAGGGCGCGTATAACCCTCGATATAGACGGAGAGACCACCATGCATACCACCCGACTCAAATTGCGCGACATCAGCCGCGCCGCCGCGATCGTGATCGCACTGGCGGCCGGCGTGCCAGGCCAGGCCTGGGCACAGTCGAACGCCACGAGTACCATTTTCGGCGAAGTGAGCGCGCCGGTCGGCGCCACCGTGGTGCTGGAAAACCTGGCGACGGGCGTGCAGCGCAGCTTGACGCCCAACACCGCGGGCCGCTATGTGGCGAACTCCATGCCGCCAGGCCGCTATGCGGTGCGCGTGCTGCGTGCAGGTTCGGTCGAAGCGTCGCAGGAAGTCGAGGCCCTGATCGGCGCCGGTGCCGAAGCGAACTTCGGCCCGCCCAGCGCGGGTGGACCCGTCAGCCAGGCGCAGACCGTCGTGGTGAAAGCTACGCGCAATCCGATCGACGTGTCGAATACGAACAATGGCGTGATCTTTACGGCCAAGGAATTGAAGGCGCTGCCAGTCGGTAACGACGTGGCCTCCATCGTGCAGCTGACGCCGGGCGTGGCACGCGGCACCAACAGCGTGTATGGCAATGCGCCATCGATCGGCGGCTCGGGCCAGTCGGAAAACGCGTTCTACGTGAACGGCTTCCCCATCACGAATATCCTGACCCAGGTGGGCGCGTCGGAACTGCCGTTTGGCGCAATCTCGAACCTGCAAGTGCTGTCGGGCGGCTACGGTTCCGAATTCGGCCGTTCCACGGGTGGCGTGATCAACATCACCACCAAGAGCGGCGGCAACAAGGTCGAATTCGGCGGCAAGGTCTCCATCATCCCGCGTTCGCTGAAGGGCACAACGGAGAACAGGTACTACCCGAACACGGGCGCCAATCCTAAGACGGACGGGACCTTGAAGTACTGGAACCGCGACAATGGCAGCACCAGCAAGGTCGTCGGCTTGTACGGCAGCGGTCCACTGATCAAGAACAAGCTGTTTGCCTTCGTGGCGCTGGAGCAGACGCGCACGGATGGCGGCTCCGTCGCCGGTGCGCGCGACGACTTGCTGGACAAGGTGCTGCCGAACGGCTGGCGCGAGAGCAAGAGCAAGGTTGACCGCATGATGGCAAAGCTGGACTACAATCTGACGGATGACCACCACTTTGAATACACCAAGCTGTATGACCGCACGACAACGGACAGCCAGAGCTATGGCTTTGATTATGCCACGCTGAAACGCAATAACGTGCCTGGCGGCGGCAGCGAGACCACCATCAATTGCTGCGGTTCGTCGGCTGCGCCAGGCGCGAATGTCGACATCTTCAAGTACACGGGTTACCTGACCGATAATTTGACGGTGACGGCCATGATGGGCCAGTCGCGCACTTCACACACCCGTACGCCGAATGGCTACGATCCCCTGCTGGCGCAAACGTCGTCGAACACCTCGACCCAGGTGCCTGGCCTGAGCTATTCCAATCCGCAAACGGTGACGGGTACCCTGGTCGACCCATCGTCGGAAGACCGCCAGAAAGCCAAGCGCCTGGACCTGGAATACAAGCTGGGCAAGCACTCGCTGCGTGGCGGCATCGACCGCATCGACGTGGAATCGAAAGTGGGCCTGAGCCTGGCCGGCGGCTACCGCTGGAGCTACCATCGGGCCCCGGATCCGAATCTGCCGATCAATGGCGCCTTTGAAACGCCGTACCAGGGCGACGGCTATGGCAAGCAGGGCTATTATGTCAGCAAGGACTTGAACGCCAACCTGTCGCGTCCGACCAGCGTGCAATCGGCGCAATACATCCAGGATCACTACCAGGTCACGGAACGGGTGCTGCTGGACCTGGGCCTGCGCCGCGAGCAGTTCACCAACTACAGCACCGATGGCGTGGCCTTCATTTCGCAGCGCAACATGATTGCCCCGCGCGTGGGCGCGACCTGGGATTACCTGGGCGACGGCACCCTGAAATTCTTCGCCAACGGTGGCCGCTACCATTTGCCGGTGCCGTCCAACCTGTCGAGCAACATGGCCAGCCCTTTCCTGGCCACCAGCGAAATGTTCACCTACACGGGTGTCGATCCGGTCACTGGCGCGCCGACGGGCCTGCATGCGATCAGCAAGCCGTATTCGGCCAACAACGCGTATGGCCAGAGCCGCGACGCGCGCGAAGTGACGGCCGTTGGTTTGAAGCCGCTGTCGCAGGATGAATTCTCGCTGGGCTTCGAACGCGCCCTGAGCAAGAAGCTGGTGGTGGGCGCCAGCGTCCTGTATCGCAAGCTGAACGACACCAACGATGACGTCTGCGACGCGCGTCCGCTGGAAGCCTGGGCCACGCGCAACGGCGTCGATACGGGCAACTGGAGCGGCTTCCAGTGCGCCATCATCAACCCGGGCCGCGACAATAGCCTGATGGTGGACTTTGACGATGGCAAGGGCCTGCGCCGCGTGGACATTTCGGCGGCAGAGTGGGGTAACCCGCTGCCATCGCGCACTTACCGCGCCTTGAACATGTTCGTCGAGCACCCGTACACGAACGGCTGGTATGGCAAGCTGACCTATACCTTGTCTGGGCTGAAGGGCAATATGGAAGGCCAGACGGACAGCATCGGCGGCGGCGACGTGGGCCTGACGGTCAGCGACGACCACAAGGAACTGATGTACAACGCCTATGGCTACCTGCCGGGCGATCATCGCCACGCCTTCAAGGCTTACGGCTTCATGCAGGTCATCCCGGACGTGATGGTGGGTGCCAACCTGTCGCTGACCTCGGGCGCGCCGCGCAACTGCATCGGCGCGCTGCCCGATAACCTGAAGTTCGAGAATGATTACGGCGATTCCTACTTCTATTGCAACGGCAAGCCGGCGCCACGCGGCAGCCAGGGTCGCCTGCCGTGGCAAGCACAGCTGGACATGAATGTGGCCTATACTCCCGCCGCCGTCAAAGGCCTGAGCCTGAAAGTGGACGTCTTCAATGTGTTCAACAGCCAGACCGTGACCCGCTACACCGAAACGCGTGAAGACCATGGCGCCATCTCCCGCAATTACCTGCAGGTCGATGGACGCACGGCGCCGCGTTCGGTGCGCTTCACGGCGGAATACACCTATTAAACTGCAGCCGGCCCACCGTGCGGCGGGCCGGCGAAGAACATTACCAATGGAAGCGAGTAGAGACCAATGACAACACAAATCAATCGACGCAATTTCCTCTCCGCCAGCGCCGCGCTGGCCGGTGGCGCCATGGCCGGCAGTGCCTTGCTGCCGGGCGGCGCCGTTGCTGCGCCGGCAGCCGGCCGTGACAAGGTCCGCCTGGGCGTGATCGGCACGGGCATGCGCGGCCAGGTACTGCTGGCGGAACTGGTGCGCCGCGACGATGTGGAAGTGGTGGCGCTGTGCGATATCGAACCGATCATGCTGAAACACGCGCTGGGCCAGGTGGCCAAGGCTGGCAAGCCGCGTCCGCGCACGTATGGCGAAGACCGCGACGAGAAAGCCTACAAGCGCATGCTGGACGCGGGCGGTCTCGATGGCGTGATCATCGCCACGCCGTGGGAATTCCACGCGCCCATGGCGATCGCCGCCATGCAGGCGAAGATAGCCGTCGGTTGCGAAGTGGTGGCCGGCATCACCCTGCAAGACCACTGGGATGTCCTGAATACCCAGTTGAAGACGGGTACGCCCTATATGTTGCTGGAAAATGTGTGCTACCGCCGCGACGTGATGGCTGCGCTGCAGATGGTGCGCGCGGGCCTGTTCGGCGAACTGCTGCACCTGCAGGGCGGCTACCAGCATGATTTGCGCGCCGTCAAATTCAATAGCGGCAATCCGGCCAAGCCGTATGGCGGCGGCGTGGAATTCGGCGAAAAAGGCTGGTCGGAAGCGCATTGGCGCACGCAGCACTCGGTCGAACGCAATGGCGAGCTGTATCCGAGCCACGGCATCGGCCCCTGCGCCATGTACACGAATATCAACCGCGGCAACCGTTTTACGCGCATCAATGCCTTCGCCACCAAAGCGCGCGGCTTGCACGACTACATCGTCAAGCAGCCGGGCGGCGCGCAGCATGCGAACGCCAAGGTGAAATTCAAGCTGGGTGACGTGGTCACGACCACGCTGGCCTGCGAGAACGGCGAAACCATCATCCTGCAGCACGATACCAGCCTGCCGCGCCCGTATTCGCTGGGCTTTCGCGTGCAAGGCACGGACGGCCTGTGGATGGACCTGAACAATTCGATTCACATCGAAGGCGTCAGCAAGCCGCACCAGTGGGATGACTTCCAGGCTTACCAGGACAAGTATGAGCACCCGGTTTGGCGCAAGTACGCGGCGCAGGCAGAAGGCGCGGGCCACGGCGGCATGGACTTCTTCGTCATCCACGCCTTTGTCGAAGCCCTCAAGGCCAATGCACCGATGCCGATCGATATCTACGATGCCGTGACATGGAGCGCGATCACGCCACTGTCCGAGCAATCGATCGCCGCCAACTTCCAGACCCTGGACTTCCCCGATTTCACGGGTGGCCAGTGGAAATCGCGCAAGCCGATCTTCGCCCTCGACGGCAAGTACTAAGCACCATACGCCCGCTACCGCGCTTGCCGCCGTAGCGGGTTTTTTCTATCCCAGGAGACATCGATGAAACACAGAAGTTCATTACTCTATGCAGTCCTTCCCGCCATGCCGATGCTGCTGGCAGCCTGCGGCGGCGCCACCGCCACGGGGAGCGGCAATACCGCCTTGCTGGCCACCAGCGTGGCCGCGCCGGCGACGCCCGCAACGGTGGAACTGGCCGGCAATGCCTTCATCACCAGCGCAGAGACAGGGGCCATCATCAACGAACAAGGCCTGGCCGGCTGGAGCAATCCGGCTGCCATCGCCAGCACGTATTTCCGCGTGGCCGAAGCGGGCCCCGTCCAGGTGGCGCTCGACGCCAGCCTGGCCGATGGCGGCAACAGCACCATCCGCGTGAAGATCAACGGCACGCCGTTCGACGTCAAGCTGGCCGGCAAGGCGCGCAAGACCTACGCCGTGGGCACGGTGAACGTGGCGGCGGCCGGCTATGTGAAGGTGGACTTGCAGGGGCTGTCGCGCGTGAAGGGCACGTTTGGCGACGTTCCGGCGCTGAAGGTGACGGCCGGCGCCGCGCTCAACTACGCCAACGACCCCGCCAATTATTACTGGTCGCGGCGCGGGCCGTCCGTGCACATGGGCTACACGGTGCCGGCCAATACCGAGTATTTTTATAACGAGATGACGATACCCAAGGGGCACGATGCCATCGGCTCCTATTTCATGGCCAACGGCTTCGGCCAGGGCTACATGGGCATTCAGGTAAAGTCGCCCAGCGAGCGCTGGATATTGTTTTCCGTGTGGGACGCCGACAATGGCGCGAAGACCACCCTGGTCAGCAAGGGCGCCGGCGTGGTCGACAATGCGTTTGGCGGCGAGGGCACGGGGGGCCAGACCTACCTTTCATACAATTGGGCGGCTGGCACGACGTACCGCTTCATCACGCGCGCACGGCCCGATGGCAAGGGCGGCAGCGATTACTCGGCCTGGTTCTTTGCGCCCGAGACTGGCAAGTGGCGCTACATCGCTACCTGGAAGCGGCCGGCGATTTCCACCTATTTGACGGGCGTGCATTCCTTCCTCGAGAACTTCATCGATACCCTGGGCTACACGGAGCGCCGCGTCCAGTTTGGCAACCAGTGGGCAAGGAACGTATCCGGCACCTGGTCGGAAGTGACGGCAGGGCGCTACACTGGCGACGCCACGGCCAGCAACGCGCAGCGCATGGATTACGCGGGTGGCCTGGAAAATGGCAAATTCTACCTGCGTAACGGCGGTTTCTTTGCCGATGTCGTGAAAACCGGCCA
Organism: Janthinobacterium sp. UMAB-56; assembly: GCF_900095265.1. Lineage (GTDB taxonomy): Bacteria > Pseudomonadota > Gammaproteobacteria > Burkholderiales > Burkholderiaceae_D > Janthinobacterium. The sequence continues at coordinate 113,645 of NZ_LT607662.1, forward strand.
GAATTTCACGCGCCCGGCCACGGGCCAGGCGCCGGGCGTCGATGTGGCGGCCTTGCCGATGCAGTAATAGCTTTACCTTGGCCGCTTGCCCACCATCGCTTCGATGCCGCGATAGTAAGCGAGCGGCCGGCCTATCGTCACCCCCATCAAGGCCGCAGCATCGATGATGTCGGTCGTATCGCGCCGCTACACCACCAGCGCATCCATTTCATCGCTGCCGTTGCCATCGATCTGGATCAGCTCATGGCCGCCGTCTTCCACGGCGCGCCGCGCCAGTTCCGTGTCCCGCCACTCGAAATAGGGCAACGCGCCGGTCCCGCCATGCTCCCGCCGGCCAGGTCGCCTTGCAGCATGTCTTGCCAAAAGTGCCTACGGGCAAGGGCAGGACCTTTGCGCCACATGTTCTGATGCTGTTACTTGCTATGGCAGTGGCCAGGCCTGCCTGGTGACCGCCACGGCGACGATGTAGGCGAATACCAGCACGGCGAGCGCGAAGGCGGCGCCGCGCACGGCTGGCGTCTTGCCCCGTTTCAGGGCGATGGTGCCCAGCGCGATGTAAGCCACCAGCGCGCACAGCTTGGCGGCCAGCCACGGCTGGCTGCCCGGCGACTGGCCGCTCCACACGGCCAGGATAATGGCGCTGGCCAGCAGCGCCGTGTCGACCAGGTGCGGCAGGATTTTCACCCAGCGCTGCTGCAATGCAGGCGAGGCGCGCAGCATCCAGGCGCCGCGCAAGAGGAAAAGACAGCCGCTGGCGGCGGCGCAACCCATGTGGAAATGCTTGAGGCTCAGATAATCCATGCGTGTGTCGGGGGCGTTGATTGACGGTGGCCACAGCATAGCCGCCTTTGGCGCACCGCGCCATACGTCGTCGGGATAAGGCGTTGCCAAGGCAGGAATCTGGCCAGCTCCTTCTTGCGAAGGGCGCCGAGTGTGCCAAGAATATCTGCGTTTGTAAAACGCCCGCCATCCAGCCTAGCTCCGCACCCCGCCATCTAGTCATTTTTGCCGATGCGGCTATCCAGATTGCCTTTCCAGAATCACCCTGTGGCCGATAGTGGCTTTCGCCTCTGCCACGTAAGCTGGTCGGGACGGCTGGCCAGACGGCCAGTGCATTCATGGAGAAACATCGTGGCTACCCTAGATGGCACTAAGAACAACAGTAGTAACAAGGCAGTCGAACCGGGCATGCGGCGCAAGCAGGCGTCCGTGCTGATTAGCAGTACCTTCGCGTTTGCCATCTGCTTTGCAGTCTGGATGATGTTTGCCGTACTGGGCATCCCCATCAAGACCAGCCTGGGCTTGACAGAAACACAATTCGGCCTGCTGGCCGCCATGCCCGTGCTGACGGGTTCCCTCGTGCGCGTGCCGCTGGGCATCTGGACGGACAAATACGGCGGACGCCGCGTCTTCTTTTGGCTGATGCTGGCCAGCGTGGTGCCGATCTATCTGATCTCCTACGCCACCGCCTACTGGCACTTCCTCGTGCTGGGCATGTTCGTGGGCCTGGCGGGCGGCTCGTTTTCCGTCGGCACGCCGTATGTGGCGCGCTGGTATGAAAAGGAGCGCCGCGGCCTGGCGATGGGCATCTTCGGCGCCGGCAACTCCGGTTCCGCGTTGACCAAGTTCGTCGCGCCGGGCATCGTCGCCGCCTTCGGTTGGCAAATGCTGCCGAAGGTGTATGCGGTGGCCATGCTGGCCACGGCCATCCTCTTCTGGCTGTTTTCGTACACGGACAAAGCGCATCTGGCGCCATCGGGCGAAAGTTTTTCGGCGCAGATGAAGGTGCTGAAGGACCCGCGCGTGTGGCGCTACTGCCAGTACTACTCGGTGGTGTTTGGCGGCTATGTGGCGCTGGCTTTGTGGATGACGAAGTATTACGTGGCCGAATACGGTTTTGATTTGAAGCACGCGGCGCTACTGGCCGCCTGCTTCTCGCTGCCGGGCGGCGTGCTGCGCGCGCTGGGCGGCTGGATCTCCGACAAATACGGTGCGGCGAAAGTCACCTGGGCCGTGATGTGGGTGTGCTGGGTGTGCTTCTTCCTGCTGTCGTATCCACAAACGCAGATGGTGGTGGAAACCGTCACGGGGCCGCTGGCTTTCCATATCGGCCTGTCGCCGCTGTGGTTCACGGCGCTGCTGTTTATCGTCGGCATCGCCATGGCCGTGGGCAAGGCGTCCGTCTTCAAGTTCATCGGCGATGACTTTTCCGACAACATCGGCGCCGTCTCGGGCGTGGTGGGCCTGGCCGGCGGCTTGGGTGGCTTCATCCTGCCCGTGATGTTCGGCGCCCTGGTGGATGTCACCGGCGTGCGTTCGAGCGCCTTCATGCTCCTGTATGGCACCGTCTGCGTTTCCCTCGTCTGGATGTATTTCTCGTTCAAGCCGCTGCGCGCGGCACCAACCAATCAACCTGCAGGAGTAACGTTATGAGTAAGCCCGTGAGCCGCTACATGATCAATACCTGGGAGCCGGAAACCCCGAGCTTCTGGCAAAGCACCGGCAAGGCCACGGCCGCGCGTAATCTGTGGATTTCGATTCCCGCGCTGCTGCTGGCGTTCGCCGTGTGGATGGTGTGGAGCGTGGTGGTGGTCAACCTGCCCAACATCGGTTTCACCTACAGTAACAACCAGCTGTTCTGGCTGACGGCCTTGCCGGGCCTGTCCGGCGCCACCTTGCGCATCTTTTATTCGTTCATGGTACCGATCTTTGGCGGCCGCCGCTGGACGGCCATTTCCACAGGCTCGCTCCTGATTCCCGCCATCGGCATCGGCCTGGCCGTGCAGGATGTGAACACGGGCTATCCGACCATGCTGATTCTGGCGCTGCTGTGCGGCTTTGGCGGCGGCAACTTTGCCTCGTCGATGGCCAATATCAGCTTTTTCTATCCGAAGGCGAGCAAGGGTTTCGCGCTGGGCATGAATGCGGGCCTGGGCAACCTGGGCGTGTCGGTGGTGCAGTTTGTCGTGCCGCTGGTGATCACCGTTGCCGTCTTCGGCGCCTGGGGCGGCGATTCGCTCACCTGGCTCAAGAATGGCGTGAGCAAGGACATGTGGCTGCAAAACGCGGGCTACATCTGGGTGCCATTCATCGCCTTGAGTACCTTGCTGGCCTGGTTCGGCATGAATGACCTGGCCTCGGCCAAGGCTTCGTTTTCCGAGCAGGCCGTGATCTTCAAGCGCAAGCACAACTGGCTCATGTGCTGGCTGTACACGGGCACCTTTGGTTCCTTCATCGGATATTCGGCCGCGTTTCCGCTGCTGATCAAGATCCAGTTCCCCGACGTCAATCCGCTCGATTACGCCTTCCTTGGCCCCCTGGTCGGGGCGCTGGCGCGCGTGGCCGGCGGCGTGATTTCCGACAAACTGGGCGGTGCCAGAGTCACCCTGTGGTCTTTCCTGCTGATGATAGGCGCCGTGCTGGGCGTGCTGTATTTCATGCCGCATGCGGGAGTGGGTGGCAGCTTCAGTGGCTTCTTCTGGATGTTCATGCTGCTGTTCGCCGGCACGGGCATCGGCAATGCCTCGACCTTCCGCATGATCCCCGTGATCTTCCTGACGGAGCACCAGCGCGCGTCTGCCGGCAAGGGCAAGGCGGCGCAGGAGCAAGCCATCGTCGACGCCAACAAGGAAGGCGCCGCCGTCCTGGGCTTCACGTCGGCCGTGGCGGCCTATGGCGCCTTCTTCATCCCGAAAAGCTATGGCACTTCGATTTCGCTGACGGGCAGCCCCGATGCAGCCCTGTGGTGCTTCATCGGCTTCTATGTGAGCTGCATCGCGATTACCTGGTGGTGCTATGCGCGCAAGAATGCGCCCATGCCTTGCTAAATGCCAGGGGGCGTCATGGAAGAACTGGAAAAATTCGTCAACGGCTTCAGCCTGTTTCAGCAGCAGTATTTCAGTGAGCCGCAGACCTTGTACGACAGCCTGCGCGACGGGCAGCGGCCCACGACCTTGCTGATCGGCTGCTGCGATTCGCGCGTCGATCCCATGCTGCTGACGGGCAGCGACCCGGGCGACATGTTCGTCGTGCGCAATATCGCCAACCTGGTGCCGCCGTGCACGCCCGATGCGCCGCCCGGCGTCAGTTCGGCCATCGAGTTCGCCGTCTGCAAGCTCGAAGTGGCCAGGGTCATCGTGCTCGGACATGCGCGCTGCGGCGGCATCCGCGCGCTGCTGGAACCGCAGCCGCGCGCGCAAGGCCAGGAAACGGACTTCGTGGGACAGTGGATGCGCATCGCCGAACCGGTGGCGCAAAGGGTGCGCCGCGAGCTGGCGCACCGTTCGTCGGAAGAACAGCACCATGCGTGCGAACTGGCCAGTATTTTGCAGTCGCTGGACAACCTGCTGACCTACCCCTGGCTCAAGCGGCGGGTGGAGCAGGGGGTGTTAAAACTACATGGCTGGTATTTCGACATCGACAGCGGCGCCCTGATGGCGTATTCGGCCCGCCAGCAGCAGTTCTTGCCGCTGGTCTGTCCGATAGAAAGGGCGCGTCATCTGCATGAACGCCCTTGGCCGGATTCAGCTAAAACGTAACAGATCCCCGCTGCGGTCAAACGCCAGCAGGCTGTCGATGCGGCCTTGCTCGATGGCCGTCACCATGGCGCGCAGGGGCGCCTCGCATGCCTGCGCCGCAGGTGGCTGGCCGTGCTGGCCCGCCAATCCCGCCACGAAGACCACGTCCCAGTGCGTCTGCATCTGTTTCGACTCCTCCATCAATGTCTCGAAGCTGCCCAGTTCCTCGGGCAGCTTGTCGGCGCACATCACCGGTGTGAGGGACTTGCCCTGGCCGCCTGGCTGGGCCTGCGCCTGGGTAAAGGTGAACAGCAGGCGTTGCGGCTGCTCCTGATCGCGGGCGCTGCGCAGCAGGCTGGCGTAATCGGTAATGGGCATGGTTTTTCTCCTGGTTGAACGATGGCGACAGGTATACCGCAGCACGCTCGCCGCGCCCATAGGCAAGAGTGACTATCCGGGTGACTACGCGCCTATGCATTCCTGGTGCGGGAAACCGACTTCTTGCCAATACCGCCGCGCGGGGCGCATCGATAGACTGTTTGTATCGACGCTTGAGCCATCGTGCTTGCAGCGTTTTTTAAGACCTGGCGCCGCTGCCTGCGGCGCAATGTGGAGGTAGCATGAGTCACTTTCTGGACCGCCTGAAATTTTTTAGCAAGCCCGCCGAGCCGTTTTCCAACGGCCATGGCACCGTGGTCGATGAAGACCGTACCTGGGAAAATGCCTACCGCCAGCGCTGGCAGCACGACAAGATCGTGCGTTCCACGCATGGCGTGAATTGCACCGGCTCGTGCAGCTGGAAGGTGTATGTCAAGAATGGCTTGATCACCTGGGAAACCCAGCAGACCGATTACCCGCGCACGCGTCCCGACCTGCCCAACCACGAGCCGCGCGGCTGCCCGCGCGGCGCCAGCTATTCCTGGTATGTGTATTCGGCCCAGCGCGTAAAGTATCCGATGGTGCGCGGCCGCCTGATGGAAATGTGGCGCGAAGCGCGCAAGACCATGGACCCCGTCACCGCCTGGGACTGGATCAGCCAGGACCCCGTGCGCTCGCAGCAGTACAAATCCATCCGTGGCCTGGGCGGCTTCGTGCGCGCCACCTGGGAAGAGTCGAATGAAATCATCGCCGCTGCGAATGCGCTGACGATCAAGAAATACGGCCCGGACCGCATCGTCGGCTTCTCGCCGATTCCCGCCATGTCCATGGTCAGCTATGCCTCCGGCACGCGTTACCTGTCGCTGATCGGTGGCGTGGCCCTGAGCTTCTACGACTGGTACTGCGACTTGCCGCCCGCCAGTCCGCAAGTGTGGGGCGAGCAGACGGACGTGCCGGAATCGGCCGACTGGTACAACTCGACTTATCTGATGGTGTGGGGTTCGAACGTGCCGATGACGCGCACGCCGGATGCCCACTTCTACACGGAAGTGCGCTACAAGGGCACGAAAACCGTGGCCATCTCGCCCGATTACGGCGAAATGGTGAAGTTCGGCGACATCTGGCTGGCGCCGAAACAGGGCACGGACGCGGCGCTGGCGCTGGCCATGGGCCACGTGATCCTGAAGGAATTCCATGCCGAAGGGCAGAGCGCCTACTTCCGCGACTATGCGCGCCAGTACACGGACTTCCCCATGCTGGTGCTGCTCAAGGAGCATAACGGCACCCTGGTGCCCGATTACTTCCTGCGCGCTTCGCACCTGGACAACAACCTCGACGAGATCAACAATCCGGAATGGAAAACCCTGGTCATTGACGAAACCACGGGTGCGATTACGGCGCCGGCCGGCACCATCGGCTTCCGCTGGGGCGAGTCGGGCAAGTGGAACCTGGAGCAGAAGGCGGGTGGCAGCGGCGTGCCTATCGTGCCGATGCTGTCCCTGATTAACGACAGCGACGCCGTCACGGAAGTGGGTTTCGCCTACTTCGGCGGCAAGGATGCGGCCGACATGCTGCTGCGCAAAGTGCCGGTGAAAACCATCCGTCTGGCCGACGGCACGACGGGCCTCGTTACCACCGTGTTCGACCTGACCCTGGCCAACTACGGTATCGACCGTGGCCTCGGTGGCGCCAATGTTGCGGAAAGCTATGACGACGACGTGCCCTATACCCCGGCTTGGCAGGAAAAGCACACGGGCGTGAAACGCGCCGACGTCATCACCGTGGCGCGCCAGTTCGCGCAAAACGCGGACCAGACGCGCGGCAAGAGCATGGTCATCGTGGGCGCCGGCCTGAATCACTGGTACCACATGGACATGACCTATCGCGGCATCATCAACATGCTGATGATGTGCGGCTGTATCGGCCAGTCCGGCGGCGGCTGGGCCCATTACGTGGGCCAGGAAAAACTGCGTCCGCAAACGGGATGGACGCCATTGGCCTTCGCCCAGGACTGGGTGCGTCCGATGCGCCAGATGAACGGCACCTCGTTCTTCTATGCGCACACCAGCCAGTGGCGCCACGAAAAGCTGGAAACGGGCGACATCGCCTCGCCATCGGCGGCCAGCGGCACGGGCGAGCTGACGCTGCTCGATTACAACGCCAAGGCTGAACGCATGGGCTGGCTGCCATCGGCGCCGCAGCTGCAAACCAATCCGCTGGAAGTGGCCAAGGCCGCCAAGGCGGCAGGGCAGGCACCGGCCGCGTATGCGCTAGCCCAGATCAAGGCGGGCCAGCTGCAGTTTTCGTGCGACGACCCGGACAATCCAGCCAACTTCCCGCGCAATATGTTTGTCTGGCGTTCGAACATCCTGGGCAGTTCGGGCAAGGGCCACGAATACTTCCTCAAGTATTTGCTGGGCACGCAGAATGGCTTGCTCAGCGACGAAGACGACTGCATCACGCCCAAACAGGTGAAAGTGCGTCCCGCCGCCGAAGGCAAGCTCGATCTGCTGGTGGTGCTGGACTTCCGCATGTCAACCACGTGTCTGTATGGCGACGTGGTGCTGCCGACGGCCACCTGGTATGAAAAAGACGATCTGAACACCTCCGACATGCATCCCTTCATCCACCCCTTGTCGGAAGCCGTGCAGCCCTTGTGGCAATCGAAGTCGGACTGGGAAATCTACAAGGGCATCGCCGAGAAATTCTCGGAAATCGGCGGCGAATTGCTGGGCACCCAGCAAGACATCATCCTCACGCCGCTGATGCACGATACCCCTGGTGAGTTGGGCCAGCCTTTCGATCCCAAGGATTGGCGCGCCGGCGAATGCGACGCCATTCCCGGCAAGACCATGCCGAACATGACGGTGGTCGAACGCAATTACCGCGACGTCTACAAGAAGTTCACCTCGATCGGGCCGCTGCTGGAAAGCGTCGGCAATGGCGGCAAGGGCATTTCCTGGAAAACGGGCCATGAAGTGGACGTGTTGCGCGGCATCAACCGCACGGTGCTCGAAGAAGGCGTGTCGCAGGGCCAGCCGCGCCTCGATACGGCCATCGATGCGGCTGAAATGATACTCACGCTGGCGCCGGAAACGAATGGCCACGTGGCCGTCAAGGCCTGGGCCGCGCTGTCTTCCATCACGGGACGCGAGCATACGCATCTGGCCAAGCCGCGCGAGCATGACAGCATCCGTTTCCGCGACGTGCAGGCGCAGCCGCGCAAGATCATTTCCTCGCCTACGTGGTCGGGCCTGGAAAGCGAAGAAGTCAGCTACACGGCCGGCTATACCAATGTGCATGAACTGATCCCATGGCGCACCTTGACGGGCCGCCAGCAGTTTTACCAGGATCATTTGTGGATGCGCGATTTTGGCGAGGGACTGTGCGTGTACAAGCCTGCCATCAACACGAAGACGACGCAAGCGCTGCTGGGCACCAAGCCGAATGGCAACAAGGAACTGGCGCTGAACTTTTTGACATCGCACCAGAAGTGGGGCATCCACTCCACGTATTCGGACAACCTGCGCATGTTGACGCTGTCGCGCGGCGGGCCGCACGTGTGGCTGTCGGAAATTGACGCGAAGACGGCCGGCATCGTCGACAACGACTGGATCGAGGTCTTCAACGTGAATGGCAGCCTGACGGCGCGCGCCATCGTCAGCCAGCGCATCCCGGCCGGCATGACGATGATGTATCACGCGCAGGAAAAAATCATCAACGTGCCAGGCGCGGAGATGACGGGCAAGCGGGGCGGCATCCATAACTCGGTGACGCGCGCCGTGCCCAAGCCGACGCACATGATAGGCGGCTATGCCCAGCTGGCCTACGGCTTCAATTACTACGGCACGGTGGGCTCCAACCGCGATGAATTCGTATTGGTGCGCAAGATGAACAAGGTTGACTGGCTCGAAGGCCCGTTGCAGGAAGAAGGAGCATAGTATGAAAATCAGAGCGCAAATCGGCATGGTGCTGAACCTGGACAAGTGCATCGGCTGCCACACCTGTTCCGTCACGTGCAAGAACGTGTGGACCAGCCGTGACGGCGTCGAGTACGCATGGTTCAACAACGTCGAAACCAAGCCGGGCATCGGCTATCCGAAGCAGTGGGAAAACCAGGACAAGTGGAATGGCGGCTGGCGCCGCACGGACGCGGGCAAGATCGAGCCACGCCAGGGCAGCCGCCTGAAAATCCTGGCCAATATCTTCGCCAACCCGAACCTGCCCGCCATCGACGAATACTACGAGCCGTTCACCTACGACTACGAGCACCTGCAAAGCGCGCCGTTGTCGCAGACGCCGCCGACGGCCCGTCCGATCTCCGTGCTGACGGGGAAAAAGATGGAAAAAATCGAGTGGGGTCCGAATTGGGAAGATGACCTGGGCGGTGAATTTGCCCAGCGCAGCAAGGACAAGCTGTTCGACAACATGCAGAAGGAGATGTACGGCACCTTCGAAAACACCTTCATGATGTATCTGCCGCGCCTGTGCGAGCATTGTCTCAACCCGACGTGCGTGGCGTCCTGCCCTTCCGGCTCCGTGTACAAGCGCGAAGACGACGGCATCGTGCTGATCGACCAGGACAAGTGCCGCGGCTGGCGCATGTGCATCTCCGGTTGTCCGTACAAGAAGATTTACTACAATTGGTCGTCAGGCAAGGCGGAGAAGTGCACCTTCTGCTTCCCCCGCATCGAAGCTGGCCAGCCTACCGTGTGCTCGGAAACGTGCGTGGGCCGCATCCGCTACCTGGGCGTGCTGCTGTACGACGCCGACAAGATCGAGGCTGCCGCCTCCGTGCCGCAAGAGCAGGACCTGTACCAGGCGCAGCTGGACCTGTTCCTCGATCCGCACGACCCGGCCATCATCGCCGAAGCGCGCCGCCAGGGCATCCCGGACCTGTGGCTGGAAGCGGCCGTCAAGTCGCCCGTCTACAAGATGGCCGTCGAATGGAAAGTGGCGTTTCCGCTGCATCCCGAATACCGCACCTTGCCGATGGTGTGGTACGTGCCACCCCTGTCGCCGATCCAGGCGGCGGCCGAATCGGGCAAGCTGGGCGTGAACGGCATGCTGCCCGACACGCAAAGCCTGCGCATTCCCGTGCAGTACCTGGCCAATCTGCTGACGGCAGGCGACCAGCCGCCCATCGTCTCGGCGCTGGACCGCATGCTGGCCATGCGCGCCTATATGCGCAGCAAGACGGTCGAGAAGGTGGAAAACCTCACGGTCCTCAAGCAGGTGGGCTTGAGCAAGGCGCAGGTGGAGGACATGTACCACATCATGGCCATCGCCAATTACGAAGACCGCTTCGTCATCCCCAGCAGCCACAAGGAAATGGCCGAGGACAGCTTCAACGAGAAGGGTTCGTGCGGCTTCAGCTTCGGCAACGGCTGCTCGGACGGCAGCAGCGAGCCGACCTTGTTCGGCAAGAAAAAACACGGTTCGGCCATCTTCATGCAGATGCCGAAGTCGCGCAAAACGGCGCCAGGCGCCTAAGGAACCGATATGACACTCGCCATGCATCACTATCAAATCCTCTCGCGCCTGCTGCTGTATCCGGAGCCAGAGCTGATCGCGCACCTGCCGCAGCTGGACGCGGCGCTGGCCGCCATGCCGGAGCAGCACGCCTTGATGACCCCCTTGCTGCGGCCCTTGCTGGCGCACCTGGAAAGCAGCAGCCTGATCGACCTGCAGCAGCAGTACGTGGCCACCTTCGACCGCAATCCGTCGCACTCGCTGCACCTGTTCGAGCATATCCACGGCGAATCGCGCGACCGGGGCCAGGCCATGGTCGATCTGATGGAGGAGTACAAGCGCCACGGCCTGCAAATGGTGGGCGACGACTTGCCCGACTTCGTGCCCCTGTTCCTGGAATTTTTGGCGCAGCTCGATGAAGCGGTATCGGCGCCGTTGCTGGGCGACGCCGTCCACGTGCTGGCGCACATCGGCCGCAAGCTGACGGCCAACGGCAGTGCGTATGCGCCCGTCTTCTCGGTGCTTGAACGCCTGAGTCCCGTGGCGGCCGAAATGCTGGCCGAACCGCCGATTCGCGACATGGATGAAGCGCTGGAAACCTTCGGTCCCGGCGCGGACGGTGTCGAGCCCTTGCTGCGCCAAGGCCAGGGCCAGTTCGCCGGCGGCGTCCATCCCGTGCATTTTCACCCGCAGCCGCGGCGCGCCGCTTGAACGGCCGCCTGCGCCCGCATGAGGAGAGTACATCATGAGTAATTATCTGCATCAATTTGTGTATGGCATTTATCCATACATCGCGCTGGCCATCTTTTTTCTCGGTAGCCTGATTCGCTACGACCGCGAGCAATATACGTGGAAGTCCGATTCCAGCCAGCTGCTGCACCGTGGCAGCCTGCGCCTGGGTAATATCCTGTTCCACCTTGGCATCATCGGCCTGCTGTTCGGCCATGCGGCCGGCCTGCTCACCCCCGTCTGGGTGTGGGATACGCTGGGCGTGTCGCATAGCCTGAAACAGGGCGTGGCCATGGCGGCCGGCGGCGTGATGGGCGGCCTGTGCCTGGCTGGCCTGCTGATCCTGCTGGTGCGCCGCTTTTCCAATGACCGGTTGCGCGCCGTCACCACGGCCGGCGACAAGCTGGTGATGCTGTGGATACTGCTGACCTTGCTGCTGGGCCTGTCGTCGATTTCTGTCTCGGCTTCGCACATGGATGGCCACATGATGGTCTTGCTGATGCACTGGGCACAGCACATCGTCACCTTCCGCATCGACGCCGCCAGCTTCATCGTCGATGCACCGCTGGTGTTCAAGCTGCATCTGTTCATGGGCATGTCGCTGTTCGTCATCTTCCCGTTCACCCGCCTGGTGCACGTGTGGAGCGGCTTTGGCGCCATCGGATACCTGGGCCGTGCCTATCAACTGGTTCGCCGCCGCTAAGAAAGGAGCTACATCATGGGAATCTCTGTCAATGGCATCGATATCGACGATGCCGACATCGCGCAGGAACTGCCGCATCACGACAGCGCCGGCAATCCGCTGAAACAGGCCGTGCATGAATTGGTGCTGCGCCGGCTGCTACTGGACGAAGCCGAACGCCTCGGCGTGCCGGGCGGCAGCGATGACGATCGCATCGAGGCGCTGTTTGCGCAGGAAGTGCGCGTGCCGCCCGCCGACGATGCCGCTTGCCGCACCTTTCATGCGCAGCGCCCGCAGCTGTTTCGCAGCGGCGCGCTGGTCGAGGCGCGCCACATCCTGTTCCAGGTGACGCCGGAAGCGCCGCTGGAGCTGCTGCGCGCGACGGCGCAAGCCGTGCTCGATGCCTTGAAACTGGCGCCAGAGCGCTTCGGCGAACTGGCGGCGCAGTATTCGAACTGCCCGTCCGGCGCCCTGGGCGGGAGCCTGGGCCAGCTGTCGCCGGGCCAGAGCGTGCCGGAGTTCGACGCGCTGCTGTTCCGCCTGGAGGCGGGCGCGCTGGCCGGGCATTTGCTGGAAACGCGCTTCGGCTATCACATCGTGCAGGTGCAGCGCCGCGTCGAAGGCCAGGCCATGCCGTATGAAACGGTGCAGGCGCAGATCGCCGACCGCCTGTCGCGCGCCGCGTGGCAGCGCGCCGTGCACCAGTATCTGCATTTGCTGGTGGGACGGGCCGACATCGCCGGCGTCGCGCTGGAAGGCACAGCCAGTGCGCTGGTTCAGTAGACTGAAATGCGTAGGCTGAAATGCGTAGGCCGGAAGGCGTAGTGCGCTAGGCCTTATGGGGCACAGCCAGATCGTGCCCCAGCCCTTACAATCGAGGATGAAACAGGAGTTGTGTCATGGGTAGCGTCAAGTTGCAGGACCGATTTGGCCGTTCGATCGATTATGTGCGGCTGTCCGTCACCGACCGCTGCGATTTGCGCTGCAGTTATTGCATGCCCAAGGGATTTCGCGGCTTCGAAGAGCCGAAGGATTGGCTGACGTTCGACGAGATCGAGCGCCTGCTGGGAATTTTTGTACGCCTCGGCACGCGCCGCGTGCGCCTGACGGGCGGCGAGCCGCTGTTGCGGCGCGACCTGCCCGAGCTGGCGCAGCGGCTGTCCGCGCTGCCCGGCTTGCAGGATCTGTCGCTGTCGACGAATGCCACCCAATTGGGCAAGCACGCCGCAGCCTTGCGCGCGGCGGGCGTGGACCGCATCAATGTCAGCCTGGACTCCCTGGACCGCGCCTGCATGCAGCAGATCACGGGGCGCGACAGCTTGCAGCCTATCCTGGACGGCCTGGTGGCGGGCAAGGCGGCCGGTTTTGACCCCATCAAGATCAATATGGTGGCCATGCGCGGCATCAATGACAGCCAGATCGAGGCCATGGCCGGGTTTTGCATCGAGCAGCAGTTCATCCTGCGCCTGATCGAAGCCATGCCCATGGGCAGCACGGGCCGCAATGCCCGCTACCTGCCGCTCGGTCCCGTGCGCGAGCGCCTGGCGGCCCGCTTTGGCCTGGTGCCGCAGGCGATGGAGCTCGGTGGCGGGCCGGCGCGCTATATGGCGACCCCCGATGGGCGCTCGAGCATAGGCTTCATCACGCCCATGTCGCAGCATTTTTGCGCCAGTTGCAACCGCGTGCGCCTGTCCGTCGATGGTACCCTGTACCTGTGCCTGGGCCAGGAAGAGAAGTTCGCCTTCGGTCCCATGCTGCGCGGCGGGGCCACCGATGCGCAGATCGAAGCGGCGATCCGCGCCGCCATCGAACTGAAGCCGCAGCAGCATGATTTCAATACGCAGCCCGATAAAATTATCCGGTTCATGGCACAGACGGGCGGCTGAGTGGAGGTGTCACTGCTGGGGTCAGATCCGCCGGGTCTGACCCCGGATCTTGGCCTGTGGGTGGAGTGATGTCGCTGACTTGACTGCATAGGGGCCACAAACAGGCATTTATTAGGGGTAGTATGAAATTGAAGGCGATGTTTTCCTCCTGGCAGAAGCTGTCGACCAAGATCGTCGGCGCGCTGCTGCTCATGCTGGTGCTGGCCTTAAGTGCCATCGGCTGCACCCTGTTCTTGTCGTGGCAGCTCGAAGGCAGTGCGGCCGCCATCAACGAGACGGGCCGCTTGCGCATGCAGACCTATCGCCTGACCCTGCTGCTGGCCAGCGACGCCGGCGAGCAGGCGCGCCAGCAGGTGCTGCTGATCGACGAGACCCTGGCCAAGATCGGCCACGGCGACCCGCAACGCCCCTTGTTCCTGCCCCCCAGCCGCGCCATCAAGTCCGAATTCGAGCGCATTGCCACCGCCTGGCGTAGCGCCTTGCGCCCGACCGCCCTGGCCGCCGACGGCAGCGCGCGCGCGCGCCAGTTCGGGCATGATGCGGATATTTTTGTCGGCCAGGTGGACCAGCTGGTGCGCCTGATCGAGCACGATAGCGAACAGCGCACCTTCTGGCTGCGCGCCTCGCAGCTGATACTGGTCGGCATGGCCGTCATCGGCACGGTCAGCATGATCTACCTGATGTTCATGCTCATCATCGAACCTGTCACCCGGCTGCGCCTGGGCATGCAGCGCATGAAGGAGCGCGATTTCAGCGTGCGCCTGGCAGTCGACAGCAATGACGAATTCGGCCAGCTGGCCAGTGGCTTCAACCAGATGGCCGACCGCCTGCAGGCGCTGTACGGCAACCTGGAAGAGGGCGTGCGCAGCAAGACGGCCACCCTTGAATATCGCAACCGCGAACTGGCGCTGCTGTACGAAAGCGCGGCCTTCGTGCAACGCCCGCAGCCCCTGGAAGACATCTGCGGCGGCTTCATGCAGCGCATCGTCGATTATTTCGAGGCCGACGGCTCCACCGTGCGCGTGCTCGACGCCGAGCGCGGCAACCTGCACATGGTGGTGCACCATGGCCTGTCGGAAGAACTGGTGGCATCCGAGCATTGCCTGAAGGTGGGCGAGTGCCTGTGCGGCACGGCCGTCGAGATGAACGTGGCGAAGGTGCACGACATGCGCCGCATCGACAAGGCGCATGAGCTGCGCTGTCACCGCGAGGGCTTTGCCACCGTCTCGGTCTTCCAGCTCCACGCGCACGAACAGCACCTGGGCTTCTTCAACCTGCATTTCCGCCATGCGCGCGTGTTTTCCGCGCGCGAGCTGGCCTTGCTGGAAACCCTGGGGCAGCTGCTGGGCATTGCCCTGGAAAACCTGCGCCTGGCGGCGCGCGAGCGCGAAATGGCCATTTCCGAAGAGCGCAACCTGGTGGCGCAGGGCTTGCACGACAGCATCGCGCAAAGCCTCAATTTCCTTAACCTGCAAGTGCAGATGCTCGACGACTCCGTGCGCAATGCGCGCTTCGACGAGGTGGCGGGCATCGTGCCGGCCCTGCATGCGGGCGTGAAGGAAAGCTATGAAGACGTGCGCGAATTGCTGGCCAACTTCCGCAGTCGCCTGATGGAAGATGACCTGATCGGCTCCCTGCGCGCTGCGGTCGACAAATTCCGTCGCCAGACCGGCATCGACGCCGAGCTGCTGGCCGATGTCGACGGCGCGCCATTTCCCCGCGAGCAGCAATTGCAGTTATTATTTATTGTGCAAGAGGCGCTGTCGAACATTCGCAAGCACGCCCAGGCCAGCCACGTCGAGGTGCGCCTTGCCGATCACCAGGACTTCATGCTGACGATCAGCGACGATGGCGTCGGCTTCGACGCTGGCGCCGTGCTGGAAAAGGGCGACAGCCATGTCGGCATCCATATCATGCGCGAGCGCGCTCAGCGCATCGATGCCACGTTCGACGTACACGCCGCTCCCGGTGGCGGCACGACCGTCGAACTGCATCTGTCGCGCGAGCAGCGCCGCGCTGCCTAAGCCACTATCTGAAAGTACAAAAAAATGGAGACTCCCGATCAACCGATCACCGTCATGCTGGTGGACGATCACGCGCTGTTCCGCAGCGGCATACGTTCACTGTTGCAGCGCAATACGGACTTTTCCGTCGTGGGCGAGGCGGCCGATGGCGTGGAAGGCATCAAGCGCGCCATCCAGCTGCAACCCGACGTGGTGCTGCTGGACCTGAACATGGCCGGCATGTCCGGCGTCGAGGCGCTGCAGCTGATGCAGCACGACTGTCCCGACACGGCCATCGTCATGCTCACCGTCTCCGAAGACGCCGAAGACCTGGCGACGGCGCTGCGCGCGGGCGCCTGCGGCTACCTGATCAAGAACATCGACGCCGATTACCTGGTGCGCGCCATCCGCCGCGCGGCGGCCGGCGAAGTCGTCATCGCCGAAGCCATGACGGGCAAACTGGTGGCGCAGCTGCAGGCGGGCACGCGGCGCGAGGAACCGGTGTCGGAGCTCGACAAGCTCACGCCGCGCGAAAAGGAGATCATCGACTGCCTGTCGCGCGGCGAGAGCAACAAGGGCATCGCGCGCACCCTGGACCTGGCCGAAAGCACCGTCAAGATCCACGTGCAGAACGTGCTGAAAAAACTCAAGCTGACCAGCCGCGTGCAGGCGGCCGTGTATGCGGTCGAGCACCGCCAGGGCAAATAGACTGCGCCGTCGGCTAGTCATTGCGACCTAGCCGCTTACTCCTTTTACCGTTGGTGAGCTTTGCGCATTTAAAGTAGTATATTGGATATATCTTTAACGACTATATCTTTCACTACGAGTTCACCATGGCCATCACCCCGCTCAGCGAAGCTACCCCATCCTCCACGACAGGCGGCGCCGCGCCCTGGCATGCCCGCCACGCCGTCTGGCAACTGGGTTTCCGCCCGTTTTACCTGTTGGCGGCCGTGTTTGCGGCCATCAGCATTCCCCTGTGGCTGGCCAGCTATGCCGGCTTGCTGGCCGATGGCATGCACGTGGGCCTGGGCTGGCATATGCATGAGATGGTATTCGGCTTCGCGCTGGCCGTCGTCGTGGGCTTTTTGTACACGGCGGGGCGCAACTGGACGGGCTTGCCCACGCCGCACGGCGCGCAACTGATGGCGCTGGTGGCGTTGTGGCTGGCGGGGCGCGTGGCCATGCTGTGCGGCGTCGGCCTCCTGGCAGCCCTGGTCGAGTGGCTGTTCCTGCCGCTGGCCGCCTGGCCCCTGTACCTGGTGCTGCGTCGCTCGGGCAATACGCGCAACCTGTTTCTGGTCGGCTTGCTGGCCCTGCTGGCGCTGGCCAATGGCCTGTTTCACGCGGCCGTGCTGGGCGTACTGCCGCTGTCGCTGTTCGTGCCAGTGCAGGCGGCCATCTTCCTCATCGTGCTGATCGAATCGGTGATCGGCGCGCGCGTGATTCCCATGTTTACGCGCAATGGGGCGCCCGATATCAATCCCAATCGTACGCCCGTGGCCAAGCCTGAGCGGGCGCTCGTGGCCGTGGCCTGCATGGCGGCGGCTGCGATTGCCTGGCTGGCAGGCGCGCCAGCGTGGCTGACGGCGCCGCTGGCTTTCTGCGCTGCCGGCGTCTCGCTGTCCAATATGCTGGCCTGGCAGCCGCAGCGCACCTTGCGCGTGCCGCTGCTGTGGATCTTGCACCTGTCGTATGCGTGGATAGGCGTCGGTTTTGCGCTGCTGGCGGCCGCCAGCCTGGGGCTGCTGCCGGCCAGCGCCGCGTTTCACGCGCTGACGGTGGGCTCGATGGCGGGTCTGATCATCGGCATGATGACGCGTACTACCCTGGGACACACAGGGCGCCCGCTCCAGGGCGGCAGGGCGGAAACGGCGATGTACTGGCTGATCCAGCTGGGCGCGCTGGCGCGCCTGCTGGCCGCCGTCGGCCCCGCCGCGCTGGCCATGCCGCTGTTGCTGGCAGCGGGTGCCTGCTGGTCGCTGGCCTTTGGCCTGTATGCCTACGTGTATGCGCCGTATCTGTGGCGCGCCAGGGTGGATGGCCGCGAAGGCTAGGCGGGCGTCAGAAAGGACGCCAGGCCAGCAGTTTTTTGATGTCCGGCGCCCAGTAGGAAAGCGATTCGGCCACGACGAATAGCAGCATGCCCAGCATGAAGGCACGCAGCAGCAAATCCCTGAGCCAGATCATAGTGTCTCCCAAATTTTTATATTGACAAGTTTATCATTGGCATGCCCGGCCATGTTGCGTTTCCGGCATCGCCGGCTGGCCGGGCGGCGGCGTCTGTGCCGTGAAGGCGCTGACGGCATCGATGGCGTGCGCCAGCGCCTGTTCCAGTGTGTCGAGGGCTGCTGCGGCATCGTCGCCGGCGTGCAGCAGCTGTTCGGCTTGCTGGGCCGCCTGCAGGGTGGCGGGCAGGGCCAGGCTACCGGCCACGCCGGCCAGCTTGTGCGCCAGCGCGGCGGCGTCGCTGCGGGCATTGGCCGCCAGCAGAGCGCGCATGGCGCCGACCGTGTTGCGGTAGGTGTCGCGAAAGCGCGACAGGTGCTGACGGTAGGGCGCTTCATCGAGCCATTGCGCCATCCCTTGCGCCAGGTCGATCGCGGGCGCCGCACCGTTCGGCGGCACGCGCGTCGTCCCTTCGTCCATGGGTGGTGGCAGGGCCGGCAAGCCTTGTGCATGGCGCCGGTGCGCGCGCGCGATCAGGGCGATGGTCTGCGGCACGTCGAACGGTTTGCTGATGAAATGATTCACGCCCGCTTCCAGTGCCGCCGTGCGCTGGGTCTGGAAGGCGCCGGCCGTCAGCGCCACCACGGGCAGATCCTGAAACTGCGGCAACTGGCGCAGCGCGCGCGTCGCTGCCAATCCATCCATGACGGGCATCTGCACATCCATCAGCACGATGTCGACATCGGCGGGGTGGGCCAGCAGCCAGTCCAGCGCTTGCTGGCCATCGCAGGCGAACGAGGGCAGGGCACCCTGGTCGCACAGGATATGCTTGACCACATCGCGGTTGATCTCGCTGTCGTCGACCACCAGCACGCGCACGCCGGCCAGCTGGCGTTCTTGCAGCGAACCGGAGCTGGCGTCCAGGCCGGCGGCCCTGGCGCGCTGCTGGCGCGCCTCCATTGTGGCGTTGTACAGGCTGGAAGCCGTCACCGGTTCGTTGAGGATGGCATCGGTCGGATCGGCCAGGTCAGTATGGCGCCGCGCTGGCCGCGTGGCTGGCACGTCGCTGGCCGCCAAAATGACGACGGGGCAGTGCTGCGGTGGCAAGTACTCGCGCAGCGCGCGCGCCGTGGCTACGCCGTCCAGCTCCGGCATGCGCGCGGCCAGCAGGACGACGCCGGGCCGCGCGTCCTCGGCGCAGGCCAGCGCATAATCGAGTGCAGCCTGGCCGCCGGACACGGCATGCACGCTCCAGCCCAGGCCCCGCGCCACGGCGCCCACCGCTTCGCGCGTGCCAGCGTTGCTATCGGCCAGCAAGACACGTAGGCCCTGCAGGCCCTGCATGTCGGGCGAGGACAGGGCACCGGCGGGCAGTCGTTGCAGCGGCACCGTGAAACTGAATGCGCTGCCCTGGCCCAGGCCGCTTGTCAGGTGCAGGCTACCGCCCATCAGGCGCACCAGTTGGCGGCAGATGGTCAGGCCCAGGCCCGTGCCGCCGAAGCGGCGCGTGGTGGAGCTGTCGGCCTGGGCGAAGGCGGAAAAGATCGTTTCCTGCACCTCGGGGGCGATGCCGATGCCCGTGTCGCGCACGCAAAAGCGCAGCACCGCAGCGTCGCCGTCGCGGCTTTCCAGCGTGCTCAACAACTCGACTGTGCCCTGCGGCGTGAACTTGATGGCATTGCTGCCCAGATTGACCAGCACCTGTTCCAGCCGCAGCGCGTCGCCCAGCACGTGGTCGATGCCATCGGGTAGCGGTCCGATCCGCACGTCGATGGGCTTGTCGTGCGCGGCAACGCCCATGCTGGCGGCAATCTTCTCGATCACCTCGGCCAGGCGGAACGGCGCCTGCTCGATGCGCATGTGGCCCGCCTCGATTTTCGAGACGTCCAGCACGTCGTTGATGATGCCCAGCAGCGACTGCCCGGCGGCGCGGATCTTGCGCGTCATCTGCAATCCTTCCTCATCCTGGCTGCCTCTTTCCAGCAGCCAGGCCATGCCGAGGATGGCGTTGAGCGGCGAGCGGATTTCATGGCTCATGTTGGCGAGGAATTCCGCCTTGCTGCGGTTGGCCGCTTCGGCGGCATCGCGCGCCAGCAGCATGGCCGCCTCAGCCTGCTTTTGCGCGGAAATATCCTGGGCAAAGATCAAGGTGGCCGGTCCATCCTTGAGCATCACGCGCGTGCTGGTCTTGAGGGTGGGCACTGGCCTGCCTTGCTTGTCCAGTCCGACGGCTTCAAACATCTGTTCGCTGGCAGAATCGGCCTCGATCAGCGCTTCGTTACTTGCCAGCGCAACTTGCGAGGCGGCCGTGAGCATGGCGCGCCAGGGCAGGCCGCTCAGGTCGTCCTCGGGGGCGTAGCCATGCAGGTGGCGGTAGCGCGGATTGGAATACACGAAGCGCCCGTGGCGCAGGATGGCGATGGCCACGGGTGCATCTTCGATCAAGGTGCGAAAGCGCGTTTCGCTGTCGGACACGGCTTGCATGGCCTGGCGCGTCCTTTCCTGTTTCACCTGCCAGGCAGCTTGCTGCCGGCGTCGGCGCTGCCGCCAGAACAGCAGGCTGGTCCCGGCCAGGGCCAGCGTGGCAAAGGCGAGGATGTAGCCCAGTGCCTGTCGCTGCAGCGGGGCGGCGATGGCCGCTTCCTCGCGGCTCAGGCCGATGATCAGGGCGCGGTCCATATGCAGTGCGGCGGGGGCGATCCTGGCCATCGCCATGACGCGCGGCGTGCCGGCGCCGGCAATCTCGACACCGCTCAGCACACCCGCCTGATAGCCGCTGTCGCGGAAGCGCCGCAGGAAACTGCCAGGGACGTCGACATTGCCACCATTGGCGCTCCTGGGCGGATAGTTCAGGAATTGCCGGCCGTCGCCATGCAAGACCACGGCCCAGACATCGGCGGCATACATGGCGGTGCGGAACTTGGCCGTGAAGTATTCGGGGTCGAAGGTGGCCACCACGACGCCGGCAAAGCGGCCCTGTTGGTCCTGTACCATGCGTGCCGCCGTGATGACCAGGTCCCGCTTGAAGGTCAGGAAAGGCGCCGAGATGTACAGCATGCGCGCGTCAGGGGCGTCGCGCGCCGTCTGGAAATAGGCGCGGCGCGAAAAATCCTGGCCCGCCAGTTCCGCGATGTTGGTGGCGACCGGCTTGCCTTTCGCATCGATGACCAGTATGGTGCGTACGCCCGGCATGGCATCGACCAGCGCGGCCAGGCGCCGGGGCAGGGCTTGCCCTGCGTCGGGCGCGGCGCCAGCGGCGAGATAGTCGCGGATCACGCCGCCGAGCACCAGGTTGGTTGCCTCCAGGTCGACTTCGATATTTTTTGCCAGCAGCGCCGTCAGTACGCTCAGCCGCTCGCGTTCGGCCGCGTCATGCCGCTCCGCTTCCGCCAGATGTGTGTAGGCCAGGGCGGCAGCCACGATGAGCAGCCCGAGGAGAAAAAACAGCCATTCGATCCATTCTCTGCGCACCGCTGCTGCATCTGTGTGATAGCTCATGTGGCGATGCTATACCCGATAGGCACGGAGAACAACTTTTGTGCACAACTATGCATGTGATAGTGTGGTCAATTTGCCGCCCAGCGGCAGGTGCAGGCGGAAGATGGCGCCGCAGCCCGGCGCGGAGCTCACGCCGATGCTGCCGCCCATCAGGGCGACGAGCTGGCGCGCGATGGCCAGGCCCATGCCGGCGCCGTCATGGGGGCGGCTCGGCGAGTCGTCCGCTTGCGTGAATTTGTCGAAGATATCGCCCTGCCGCGCCTGCGCGATGCCGATGCCCGTATCGCGCACCTCGATCTGCAGGTCGGCGCCGCTGTGCCAGACGTGCACATCGACCCGTCCCGTGGCCGTGTAGCCGATGGCGTTGTCGAGCAGGATATCGAGTACGCGCACCAGGCGGACGCGGTCGCAATCGATGCTGCGCGGTGTGGCGGGCGCAACGTGCGCCGCCAGTTGCAAACCCTTGTGGGCCGCGCGCGGCCGGTGCGGCGCCAGCGCCAGTTCCAGCAACTGCTGGAGTGGCACGGCGCTCGATTCAAGCCGCACCCGGTCGTGCTCGAGCGCGCTCAATTCCATCGCCGCCTCGATCATGGCCAGCAATTGGCGGCCGCTGCCCTGTATCGTTTGCGCGTAGGCGGCCAGTTCCGGCTCGCGCAGCTTTTCCAGCAGCAGCTCGGAGAAACCGAGGATGCCGTTCAGGGGCGTGCGCAATTCATGCGACATGTTCGACAGGAAGCGCGATTTGGCTTCGCTGGCGGCGATGGCCCTGGCGCGGCTGGCGACCAGGCGGCCGATCAGCAGCACCAGCGCAGCCCACGCCAGCACGATCAGCACGCTCGTGATGGCCGCCATCAGCAAGGCCTGGTTGCGGCGCGAGACATAGTCAGCCAATACGCTGTCGCGGCTCAGGCCAACCAGCATGTAGAGCGGGTAGCCGGCCAGTTTTTCGAATGCATAAAAGCGCAGCGTGCCATCGACGGGACTGCGCTCGCTGAAACTGCCCCGCGTGCCGCCGCGCATCAGGGAAAATACCGTGCTGCCGGCGATATCCTGGCCGATGGTATTGACGGCGCCGACCCGGCGCGCGCGCACCACGCCATCGCTGCCGACGAGCGTGATGGAGCTGTTGTCGCCCAGGTCGACTTCGTCGTACAGGCGCGTAAAGTAATACGGGTCCATCGACACCACCACCACGCCCTTGAAGCTGCCATCGTCATGGTTGATGCGGCGCGTCAGCTGGATCGACCATTTTTTCGACACGCGGCCCAGCACCGGCTTGCTGATATACAGTTCGCCGCTGTCGTGCTGCATGTGGACCCGGATGTGTTCGCGGTCGGCCAGCTTGGTCGGCTTGAAGGGGCGGCTCGACAGTACCGTGTCGCCGTGTTCGTCGATGATGCTGAACAGGTTGTACAGTGGGCCGGGATTGAGGCCTTGCTGCAGGTCGGCCACGATGTCGAGGCGGCTGCCCAGGGCCTGGTAGCGGCTGCGCAGGTAGGTGGCCGCCTGGTCCGCCGCCTCGATCGTGCGGATCGCGTGCTCGTCGAAGACGCGCGCCATGCTGCGCGCATCGCGCCCGGCGCTGGTGATGGCGGCGTCGTAGGCGTGCCGCAGTTGCAGCAGGGTGATGCTCCACAGCCCCGCCAGCAGGATGGCCACGAAGAGCGACAGCAGGGTGCGCGTATCCCAACCCTCCCAACGCTCCCAACGCTCCCAAGTCATGGCCTTCCAGTATCTGTCCATCCGCATGCTGTCTCCGCAAGGTCTGCCCAGTTTGCCTTTGTGCGCGTATGCGCGGCGTCACTGGCGCGTTGATTTATCAATTATAGTGAATATAATTGATTTTATCGAATAAAATGATTTTTTGTGGGGTGTGGTATGCAGTACGGCCCGGGGCGGCTAGCGCATTTCCGCCCTGTGTGCCAGCCAGCGCTCGACCATCGCGCGCAGCTGTACCGCCGTGAAGGGCTTGGACAGGTAGTCGTCCATGCCGGCCGCCACGCAGCGCTGCCGGTCGTCCTCGGTGACGCCGGCCGTGAGGGCGATGACGGGCAGGCGCGGCCCGCCGCAGGCCGCTTCCCGGGCACGCAGGGCCTGGCATGCCTGGTAGCCGTCCATGACGGGCATCATGCAATCCATCAGGACCAGGTCGTACTGTTGCGCGGCCAGGGCTTCAAGGCCCAGCGCGCCGTTCTCCGCCGTGTCGATGCTGTAGCCGCTGGCGCCCAGTTGCAAACACACCAGTTGGCGGTTCAGCGCCGTATCCTCGACCAGCAGGATGCGTGCGCCCGGCGCCGGCGCGGATGCAGTTAGGGATGCGGGTGCCACTGGCGCCGCTATCTCTGGCTCCGGCGCCTGGCCCGCCTGGCAGGGGAGGCGCACGGTGAAGCGGGAGCCGGCGCCGGGCGCGCTGCTGCAGGTGATCTCGCCGCCCAGCAGCGTCACCAGTTGCTGGCAAATGGCCAGGCCCAGTCCCGTGCCGCCATAGGCGCCGCTGATGCTGTCGTCGGCCTGGCAGAACGGCGCGAAGATGCGGCTCAGCTGTTGGGCGTTCATGCCGATGCCCTGGTCGCTGACCATGGCGACGAGGCAGGCGCTGGCGCCGTCCGGCGTGGCCGGTGCCAGGTGCAGGCGCACGGTCACGCTGCCGAAGGGCGCAAACTTGATCGCATTGCTGAGCAGGTTGCCGAGGATTTGCGCGAGGCGCGTGCGGTCCGAGCAGATGTACCGTGGCACGCCGGGGTCGACCTCGGCCTCCAGCAGCAAGCCTTTCCGGTCCGCTGGCGCGCGGTGCAGCGCCAGCACGTCGTCGAGCAGCAGGCGCGGGTCGAAGTCGCGCAGCTCGATGCCCATCTGGCCTGCCTCGACCTTGGACAGGTCGAGGATGTCGTTCAGGATACGCATCAGCTGTTGCACGCCATCGCCGATGCGCTGTGCATGCTGCTGCTGCGTCGCATCGAGCGGGGTGTCTTGCAGCAGTTCGGCCATGCCGGCGATGCCTGCCATCGGCGTGCGGATCTCGTGGCTCATGATGGCCAGGAAGCGCGACTTGGCCGCATTCGCCGCTTCCGCGCGCGTCTGCAACGCCAGCGCCATGGCCGCGTCGCGCTCCTGGCGCCGCAGCAGGGAAAGGATCAGCGCGACGGCCCCGGCCAGCACGAGCAGGCTGACCAAGGCCGCGCCGCCCATGGTGCGCAACATGCGCCGCCAGCCGGCCAGGTAGACCTCGTCCGTCACGGTCACGTTGACGGCCAGCGGGTAGTCGCGCACCAGGCGTATGGCGGCCAGCCGGGCGACCGTGCGGCCCTGTTCGGCCGCGCGTGGCAAGTCCACCTGCAGCACGCCAGCGCTCTTGCCCTGTTCCAGCAGGCGGTAGGTACTGCCAGTGAGGTTGCGCTTGCCCATCATGGAGGGCACGGCCGGCCAGCGGGCCAGCAGCGTGTAGTCGCTGCGGTACAGGGAAAAGGCCGTATGTTCGCCGATACTGGTGCTCTGGAAGAATTTACTGAAGAAGTCGCACGACAGGCCGACCAGTACCACGCCCAGGAAGCGGCCGTCCGGCCCGCTGATACGCCGGCTGATATAGAAGGTCCAGGCGCCATTGCCCTTGTTTTGCACGGGCGCGCTGACATGCATGCCGCCATCCGGGTGCCGCCGGTGATACTCGAAGTAATCGCGCTCGTCGAGGCGGATGGGGGGCACGGGAAAGGCGCGGCTGAAGGCCAGCACGGTCGCATCGGCGCCGACGATGGACACCACGTCCACTTGCGGCACGCCGCCGATCTTGTGCAGCAGCCTCTGGTGCATGGCCGGGGTGGCAACGGCGGTGGCCAGCGCGGCCGCGTCCGCAGGGGCAGCAGCCTGGATGTCCTTGCTGACGCTGTCGAGCACCAGGCTGGCCGCCGTCATGCTCTGCGCCGTGTTTTCCGCCAGCAGCAGCGACAGGTTGGACAGGTCCTGTTGCCAGTCATCGACGGCTTCGCGGTGCAGCAGCACGCCGGAAACGACGATGCCCAGTGCCAGCAGGCCCACCAGCACCAGGCCCACCACGGCTGCCGTGCTGCGCGGCCGGTAGCGGTGTAGCAGGCGCAGGGCGGCCCGGCGCGCGTTCATGCCTGCGCGCCCGTGTAGTCAAGCATGCTGCGGCGTACTTCCTGCTCCACAGCGTCGATCAGCGCTGCCGTTTCGGCCAGCCAGCCCGCTGCCGCCACGCCCTGGTGGCGCACCAGCTGCTCGAGTTCCGCCAGGCGCGCTACCAGGGCCCTGGCGCCCAGCAGGGCCACGGTGCCGCGCAAGGTATGGCAGCTATGCACGATGGCTTGCGCCGCACCGCTGCTTACGGCTTGCTGCACGCGCGCGAACATGGCTGGCGATGTGTCGAGGTAGGTCTGCGACAGGGCGCGGAACAGCTCAAGGTCGTGGCCGGTGGCCTGGAACAGCACGGCAGGATCGATGTGGCGATAAGCTGGCATGGCGGCTCCGTGGCAAGGGAAAATGGGTGGCGGGCTAGGCGGCCAGGCTGTTGCGCCGCGCATGGCCGGCGCAGCACGCGCGCAGATAGCCGCGCAGCTCGTCGTAATTGACGGGCTTGGCAAAGAACACCACCCCGGGCGGCACGCCGCCGCGCTCTTCCAGTTCCTCCGGCGTCAGGCTCGACAGCATGGCGATGTGCATGTCCGCCAGCAGCGGGTCGGCCAGGATGGTGCGGATCACCTCGTAGCCGTCGATGCCTTCCATGATGATGTCGGCCAGCAGGATGTCGGGCTGGTCGCGGGTAATTTCTATCAGCGCCTGGTAGCCGTTTTCGCAAAAGCGCAAGTGCGCCTGCAAGCCCCATGAGCCGATCTGCTTTTCATACAGCGCGCGTTCGATCGGATTGTCTTCGATGACCAGGATGGAGGGCGGACGGCCCGATGCAGCAGGGCGGTTGGCCCGTGCCGCGCGCTGGTCCTGGCCTGGATGGCCGGGATTGCCCTTGTAGGCCTCGACGGCCGCCAGGGGAATGCGCCGGTGGCCGCCCTTGGTCTTCCAGGCTTCGATCACACCCGCCTCGACCAGTTGCTGCACCGATGTCACCGAAATGCCGAGGATTTCGGCGGCTTTTTGAGTAGTGCAAACGTCTGCAGTGTGCATGATGGGCTTTATGGTCGCGGATGAAGTTAACGGGAATGATACGCAATCGCGCTCAAAAAATCAATTTCAACGAATTAGATGAATTCACTAAAAACCTGGGCAGCGGCGGGCCGGACTCTCGTGCGCGTGCGCCAGGCGTCGACACGGGCTGGCGGCTCCAGTATCTCGCGCCATTCGCTCCATTCGGCGTTGCTGTGGCGTAGCAGGGTTTCCATGTGTTCCGCGTCCAGGCCCAGCACCCGCGCGGCGGCCAGGGCCGGCCCGCGCGGCCCTGCGCCATTGCACAGTATCAGCTTGGCGAAGCAGCTGGCCAACTTCAGCAGCCAGGCCAGTTCCGTCATGCGTCCGGCACGCCCGATGCCGGGAGGCGCGGCATGGCAGCGCACGGCGTCGCACAGGATGTCCGGCATGCCCCAGTCCCGCATGAGGACGGCCGACAGCGCCAGCCGGTGGTGGCCGAAGCGTTGCGACTCCGCGCACAGCAGCCGTGCCCTGGCGGCTTGGCCGTACTGCCCCAGCAGTTGTCCATATTCCAGCGGATGCAAGGTGGCCAGGGCCAGTTGGCCGCAGTTGGCCAGCAAGCCGCAAGTGTATAGCTCATCGGCTGGCCTCAGCTGCAGCGCATCGCCTGCCACGCGGGCAGCGCACGCCATGGCCAGCGCATGCGACCAGTAGCGCTGCACGTCGAAGTGTGCACACGAGGTCGCTGGCAGGGCCGGGGTGGCGAATGCCTGTTGCAATGCGGGCAAGCCGATGGCCGCCAGCATCGCCGCATTGACTGCCGCATGCCTGCGCTCGCCTGGTGGCACGGCGGCATTCGCCAGACCGATGACCTTGCCGGTCAGGGCCGGATCGCAGCCTAGTTGTTCTGCCAATTTATCGAGCGGCACCTGCTGCTGGCACCGGCTTGCCAGCCAGTCGCTCCGGCCGGCGGGCGACGGCAGGCTGGCGCCGTCGAGCAAGCGCGCCAGGTCGATGTGCGCGCTCATGGCTGGCTGCCTACGCCGCTGCGCTCATCGGCCAGCGCCGCGCCCGTTTGTAGCGCCGTGACGGCTTGCGACAGCGCATCGAGCGCGAACAGCAGTTCCGCATGCAGGCGGCGCAGCGCGCCGATATCGTTGGCAAAGCCCGCAAGCACGGCCTGGCGCGCCAGCTTCTGCAAGGGAAGCAGGCCCATGGCCTGGCTGCCGTCGAGGATCTCTTGCGCCAGCACGCGCGCAGGAGCGGCCCGCTCGCAGCGCAGCGCATGGGCGATGCCGGCGAGGCGGTCGCGTGTTTCGGACACGAACAGGGCCAGGATCTCGCCCTGCAGGCGCCGGTCGTAGCCGAACATGGCGTCCAGGCGGGCCAGCTCGAAGGGCAGCGTATCGGGCGCCTTGGGCGCTTGCTGGGGCGGTGCCGTCTGCGCTGCCTTGGCTGGCGGGGCCGCCTTGCGCATTTTCAGCAGCAGATGCAGATCGGACGGCGTGCCATCTGCAGCCGGGGCGCGGCCGGCCTGGCGCCAGCGGGTGCGGCGCCAGAGCAGGGCGGCCAGCAGCAAGAGCAAGCCTGCCAGTGCCAGCGCCGGGCGCATCAGCGAGAGATCTTCGCAGCGTAGCAAGGGGTGGATGGCGAGGAAGGCGTTCATGGCAGTGCTCCAGTGCGGACTATGCGAGTGATGCTGCGTGATGGCAGGCCTAAAATACTTCCCAGTCGCCGGCATCGGCGGCGGCCGGCGCCTTGCTGCTGGCCTGGGCAGCGGGGCGCGTGGCGACCAGCTTGAGCGTGGTCTTGGGCTGCGTGGGCCGCGAGGCAGCAGGCGCGCGCGGTGCCGCACCAGCTGGGCCTTGCGCCAGCTTGAAGGTGGCCACCACGCCGGCCAGATTGCCTGCCTGCTCTTGCAGCGATTGCGATGCCGCCGCCGCTTCTTCGACCAGGGCCGCATTCTGCTGCGTGACTTCATCCATTTGCGTGATGGCGCGGTTGATTTCCTCGATGCCCGTGCTTTG
Source organism: Janthinobacterium sp. UMAB-56 (assembly GCF_900095265.1). Classification (GTDB taxonomy): domain Bacteria; phylum Pseudomonadota; class Gammaproteobacteria; order Burkholderiales; family Burkholderiaceae_D; genus Janthinobacterium. The sequence goes on from NZ_LT607662.1 coordinate 142,100, forward strand.
CTCCACGCTGGCGGCCGAGATTTCGTTGACGATGTCGGTGACGCTGCGCACCGTGTCGACCACTTCCGTCATGGTCGCGCCGGCCTGCTGGACCAGCTTGCCGCCTTGCTCCACCTGTTGCACGGAGTCGCTGATGAGTACCTTGATTTCCTTGGCGGCGGCCGCCGAACGGTGCGCCAGGTTGCGCACTTCGGTTGCCACGACGGCAAAGCCGCGTCCCTGTTCCCCGGCGCGCGCCGCTTCCACGGCCGCATTCAGGGCCAGGATATTGGTTTGGAAGGCGATGCCGTCGATGACGCCGATGATGTCGGCGATTTTGTTGGACGAGCTGTCGATCGCTTGCATGGTGCGTATCACGTCGCCCATCACCTGGCCGCCCCGCTGCGCCTTGTCCGAGGCGCTGATGGCCATTTGCTGGGCCTGGCGGGCATTGTCCGCGTTTTGCCGCACGGTGGCCGTCAGTTCTTCCATGGCCGAGGCGGTTTCTTCCAGCGAGCCGGCCTGCTGTTCCGTGCGTGCCGACAGGTCCAGGTTGCCCGCCGCGATCTCGCTCGACGCCGTGCTGATGGTGTCCGTGCCGGAGCGTACTTCGGCCACGATGCGCACCAGGCTCTCGCTCATCTCGGCCAGGGCGGTCATCAGTTGGCCCACCTCGTCATTCGAGCTGGCTTCGGCTTGCACGCTGAGGTCGCCGCCCGCGATGGTGCGGGCCACATCGATGGCGCTGGCCAGCGAAGCGGCGATGCGCCGCGCCAGCAGCAGACCCATGCCAGCCACCAGGGCCGTCACGGCCACGGCCAGGCCGATGGAAATCCAGCGCGCGCTGGCCGCGGCACCGGCGGCATCGGCCGCGCCCTTGTTGCCCAGGGTCTCGTTGTAACGGTGGTGGGCGGCGAGGGCGTCGACCAGCTCCTTGATGAGTGGCTGGCTCGCCATCAGCAAGTCGCGTGCCGTGTCGAGTTCGCCCGCCTTCGACAGCGCCAGCACCTTGTCGCGCACGCCATCGTAGCGCAGCAGCACGGCACGGTCGGCGGCCAGCAGCGCGCGGTCCTGGTCATCGGTGATCGCTTCTTTTTCATACTGGTCGAGCGCCTTGCCGACAGCCGCGCGCGCTTCCCTGATGCCCGCTTCCAGCTTGTCGCGCACGGCCGCATCCTTGTTGCCCATGTGCTGCCAGACGGCCGTGCGCATCTGCGCGAACGGCACGAAAGCCTGGTTCAAGATCAGCAGGCTGGGAATGGTGTTGAAGGTGGAATAGCTGGCTGCCGTGTACACGCGGTCCATCTGGTAGATGCCAAAGCCCGTGAGGGCGGCCAGCCCCAGGACGACGGAAAGGATCAGGGTGTACAGGCGTTGGGCGATAGTCATGATGGGTGCCGGTCTAGATGAAGGTTGAAAATCGGGGAAATTGTTTTTCAGAGTTTATGATTTTTATTTTACGCCATATATTTGATTTATTCGAGAAATTTGTGATTTATTTGTTTTATTTTGTTTTTTGACGTGGCGCGCTGAAGGGCGAGCTGAGCGGGGGATGGGGTGTGATGAAAAGCAACACCGCGCAGATATCGCGTTCTGGCGTGTGCCACGTCAGGCCAATTAGTGAAAAAATGGGACTCCTTGATCACCATCAAATACGGTGCGCAGGCGCGTGCCGCCGACTGACTCTTGTGAAGGAGCATCATGACTGCCTCTGCCCGGCCTGGACCCTTGCTTGTCATCACTGCCGTCATCTTCATCTTGCTGGGCCTGGCGCTTGCCGGCGGCGGCGCCTGGCTCATCAGCCTTGGCGGTTCCTGGTATTACGTCGTGGCCGGCATCGGCATGCTGCTTACCGGCGCGCTGGTATGGAGGGAGCGGCGCCGCGCCCAGCTGTTTCTCGCGCTGCTGCTGTTCGCCACCTTGATCTGGTCCGTCATCGAAGTGAAGTTCGACTGGTGGCAATTGCTGCCGCGCCTCGATATCTGGTTCGCCGCCGCCGTCTGGCTGCTGCTGCCGTTCGTCGACCGGCGGCTCGATCCGCCATTGATGGCCGGGACAAAACCGCGCGACGCTGGCAAGAGCGCCCTGGCCGCCGCCGTGGTGCTGACGGCCGTCGTGGGCGTGTACTCGCTGTTCCAGGATTACTATACTTTGCACGGCGACGTGCCGGCCGAGAACATGGCTGCCGTGCCGCAAGGCGACTTTGCACCCGGCGTGGCGCCCAACGACTGGGCCGCATATGGTCGCTCCGGCTATGGCGACCGCTACGCGCCTGCCGCGCAGATCACGCCCGCCAACGCTGCGCAGCTGAAGCAGGCGTGGGTGTACAACACGGGCGACTTCAAGGGGCCGAACGACCCGGGCGAGATCGCCAACGAAGTCACGCCCCTGAAAGTGAATGGCATGCTGTATCTGTGCACGCCGCACAATATCGTCATTGCGCTGGACCCGGACACGGGCAAGGAGCTGTGGCGCCACGATCCGAAGATCAACCGCGACGCCTCCAGCTACCAGCACATGATCTGCCGCGGCGTGGCCTACTGGGACGTCAACGCGGGCCGCGCCAAGGGCGACCCGGCGCCGCAGGCGGCCGGCATGGAGTGTCCGCGCCGCATTTTTGCGCCCACCATGGACGCCACCCTGATCGCCGTGAATGCCGACACGGGCGAAGCGTGCAAAAGCTTTGGCGACAATGGCGTGATCGGCCTGTATCACGGCATGGGCATGAAAAAGCGGGGCTTTTTGATGCCGACGTCGCCGCCGGCCGTGGCGCAGAACGTGGTGGTGATGGCCGCCAGCGTGACGGACAATTTTTCCACGGAAGAGCCGTCAGGCGTGATCCGCGGTTACGATCCCGTCACCGGCAAGCTGATGTGGAACTGGGATGCCTCGAACCCGGATGACACGGCGCCGATTGCCGATGGCAAGACCTATACCAATAATTCGCCCAATTCCTGGGGCGTCTCCAGCGTGGATGAAAAGCTGGGCATGGTGTACATCCCGATGGGCAATGAAACGCCTGACACGTGGGGCGGTAACCGTAATCCCCATGGCGAGAAATATAATAGCGCCATCGTCGCACTGGACCTGGCCAGCGGCAAGCTGCGCTGGGCTTACCAGACCGTGCACCACGATATCTGGGACATGGATATCGGCGGCCAGCCGACCCTGGTCGACATCGACACGCCCAAGGGCAAGGTGCCGTCCGTGGTGGCAACCACCAAGCGCGGCGATATCTATGTGATCGACCGCCGCGATGGCAGCCTGGTGGTGCCGGCGCCGGAAAAAGCCGTGCCGACCGCCAACGCCGCACCCGGCGACCGTTTATCGCCCACGCAACCGTTTTCCGCCCTCACTTTCCTGCCCGAGAAAAACATCAGCGAAACGGATATGTGGGGCACGACGCCGTTCGACCAACTGGCGTGCCGCATCATCTTCCGCCAGCACCGTTATGAGGGGCCGTTCACGCCGCAAACGGTGGCGGAAGGCAAGATCAAGGGCGCCATCATCTCGCCGGGTCCGCTGGGCATCTTCGAGTGGGGCGGCGCGGCCGTCGATCCGGTGCGTCAGTTGCTGCTGCTCAACCCCGACTACATGGGCTTTCTGGAACGCCTGGTGCCGCGCGCGCAAGCCGACGCGAAGGGCGGCACGGGCACGGAAATGGGCTTGCAGCCGCAGACGGGCGTGCCGTTTGCCGTGGAAATCAATCCCTTCCTGTCGCCGCTGGGCTTCCCATGCCAGGCGCCGCCCTGGGGCTACATCGCCGCCGTCGACTTGCGCACCATGAAAAAAGTATGGATGCACAAGAACGGCACCACGCGCGACAGCGCTCCCGTGCCCATCGCCTTGCCGCTGGGCGTGCCCAGCCTGGGCGGCATGAGCACCACGGGCGGTGGCGTGGCTTTCCTCAGCAGCACGCTCGACTACTACATCCGCGGCTACGACGTGCGCAACGGCAAGACCGTATGGAAAGCCCGCTTGCCGGCCGGCGGCCAGGCCACGCCGATGAGCTATGTCTCCGACAAGACGGGCAAGCAATATGTGGTCGTCATGGCCGGCGGCCACGGTTCCCTGGGCACGAAGATGGGCGATAGCCTGGTGGCGTTTGCCTTGCCGGATGAGGCGGTGAAGGAGGCGGGGAAAGCGAAATAGAGCATGGGTGGTGCCGCATGGAATTGCACATGGTGGTATTCGGAAACCTGAAAGGCACCATGGGTAGATTGAGTGGAGCGCTCAGTGCCGTACTGAGCTTTCTTGCGGTATTTCTCGACTCGGTAGCCATTTGCGCGCGTCCGGTTTGCCGGTCCGCATAGCAATCCGCCGCCACTGCTGCTGCCGCTTGCATGGCGTTGCCGCAAACTTGTTGCGGCAACGCCGATCGTTTACTGCGCCGCCAATCCCAGCTTCAGGCCCACCAGCTTGCCCGGAGCGGCCTGCGTTTTTTCCGGCGCGCCCGCGCTGACCCTGGCTGCCGGCGTGCCGTCCTGCTGCAGGGCGGCCAGGATCGCTGCGCTGCGCTGGGCGCCCAGCTTGCTCAAGGCGTCGGCAGGCAGGGGCTGTCTGGCTTCCAGTTGCTGGCGCAAGCCGTTGTAGAACGTGCCCGTGTCGGCCACTTGCGGTTCGCCTTCGATCAGCTTGCCCAGGCGTTGCCAGACGGGGATTTTTGCCGCCGCCGTAGCCGAGGCGCCGGTCGATGCCGCTGCACCCGCCGCTGTGGCTGGGACGGCCGCCTCCGCCGCCTTCTTCTGCTTGTCCAGCTCGGCCTTGCCGAAGCGCTCGCCATACAGGTCGCGCAGGGCGCCCCGTATCTTGCGTTCGCCCAGGTTCAACGGCCCGGGTTCTTCGCCTGCTTCCAGCTTGATGCCGGCCTTGGCGGCGACGGCGCGGCGCACGGCCTGGGCGCGCAGGGCGGCCGCATCCGTGTCGCTGTACTGGCCCGGCACGGCCAGCGTCAGCTGTTCGCGCTTGGCGAGAATTTGCGCCACTTGCTTGAGCTTTTCCCGCTCGGGCGGCAGCAGCACGGCGCTGCCCGCATCGAAGTCGATGGATTCGAGCTTGTCGGCGCTGATGCCCAGCAAATTGCCCAGCGCGCGGAAGGGCGCCGTGACGATCTTCGTCAATACATTGCCCACGGCTTTCCAGATCAGGGCGCCATAGCTGAATTGCGGGTCGTTCATGTCGCCCGACACGGGCAGGCCGAGGTCGATGCGCCCATCGCTATCCTTGAGGATGGCCAGCGCCAGTTCCAACGGCAGTTTCAGGGCGTCCGGGCTGTCGATGCGCTCGCCCAGGGTCAGCTTGTCGAGCACGATCTGGTTGGTGCCGTCGAGCTGGCGGTTGCGCACCTTGTATTGCAAGTCCAGCGAAATCTTGCCTTCGGCCACCTTGTAGCCGGCGAACTTCATCGTGTACGGCGAGGCGGACACCATGTCGACGTTCTTGAAGACGACGTTCAAGTCCGTGTTGTCGGTCGGGGAAAACGGGTTCAGCTTGCCACGCACGCGGGCCAGGCCGAATTCGTCGATACGGCCGTCGAGTTCGATCTGGCTGCGCGCATCGCGCTGCGTCGACAGGCCCGTGATGACGCCATTGAGTTCATAAATCTTGGCGGCGAACTGGGGCCGCAAGCTGAGGTCGGCAAAGTCCAGCTTGGCGTTTTGCAGGCGCACGCGGCGCACGCGCACGGGGAAGGCGGCGTCGGCTGCTGTTGGCGTCGCCGTGGTCGCTGGTGCGACAGCTGGCTCCGGCGCCTTGACCAGCAGGCGCTGCGCGTTCAGGCTGCGGTCGTTTTCGATGATCAGCTGGGCGTTCGGTTCGACCACGCGCAGTTCGGGGATATCGACAAAATCGGGGCCCACGCTGGCGGTCAGCTTGTCGGCGCGCACGCTTTTCCACGAGGCAAAACGCTTGCCATCCGTTTCATTGAGCACCAGGCCGGCGATATCCACGCCGCCTTCATAGCGTACTTTCGGTGCTTTCGGCGCGCCGCCGCCCGTCGTCAGGCGGCCGCTGCCGGAGAGCGAGCCGCTTGCCAGTTTCAGTTTCACATGCTGCGCCAGCAAGGCTTGCACGGGCGCCAGGGTCAGCTGTTTCAAATTCAGTTGCGCATCGACGGCGCCCGTGCCCGGCACGAACTTGCCCTTGGCCGTGAGCAAGCCACCTTCGCGCAAGCCCACGCCCAGCTCGAACGGCAGCGCCTGTTGCATATCATTGCTGACCTTGCGCAGGGAGAGGTGGGCATCCTGCAGCGTACCCTTGATGCCCGTGTCCGCATCGTCGACGCGGGCGGCGAACTTGCTCAGTTCCACCTGGTCTACCGTGGCAGACCATGGCGCGGACGGGGCATCCGCCGTCGCGTCGGCCTTGCCGGCGGCGAACACGGGCAGCTTTTGCGCAATCTCAAACTCCCCCTGGCGGTTGCGCGCCAGGTCGATCTGCGCGCCGCTGGCCGTCACGGCGCCCAGGTGCACGGTATGGGCCGCCAGGTCGATCTTGCCATCGGTAAAACCCAACTGGGCCAGCTTGAACGGTGTTTGCGCGCCCCGTTGCATGGCCAGATCGGCCAGGCTGGCATTCGCGCCGTCGATGACGGTAGCCATGCCCGCTGGCGCTTGCTGCAAGGCCAGTTGCAAGTTCAGCTGCAGCTGTCTGGCGCTCAGCTGCAGGGCAGGCGAGACGGTTTCATCGATGGCGTAGACGTCCACATTGGCCAAGGCCACTTGCTTCAGGTCCACTTTCCACTTGCCAGGCTTGGCTGCCGCTGCCGCTGCTGCTGGCGCGTCGGCTGGCGCCGGTTTGCCAGGCAGCATCAGGTTCGCCACGTCGATTTCGCCTTTGCTGTCGCGCCGCACGGCCACCTTGCCGCCATACAGGTTGACCTTGTCGACCGTGACGCTCTGGCGCGCCAGGTCGGCGTTGACGCCGGCGATGCCCAGGGTGGCGAGCGAGGCAAACGGTTCTCCCTTGCCCTTTACCTCGTCTCGCACCAGCGCCAGGTCGCGCAAGGCCAGGCCGGCGCCTTTGACGCTCGCTTCGAGCTTGCCGTCGGCATAGGAAAAGGCGTAGGGCAGGCGCGCCGACAGCTTGCCGCTGCTGACAGTGGCGCGCGTGTAGGCTTTCAAATATGCGGCAAGGCCGGGCAGGGACGCGTCGTTCAGTATCAGTTCGCCTTCGCCGCGAATCGGGTTGAGCGAGGCCGTGCCGCGCCAGTGCAGCTTGCCGCCGCGCGCCGCGTCGGCGCTCAGGCTGTAGCTGCCGTTGGCATCGGGCAGGGTGGAGATCTGATCGAGCGTAAAGTTGATCGGCGTGAAGTTGTCCGCATAGCCCGCCTTCTGGTCGTGCCAGTCCACTTTGCCTTGTTCCAGCGCAAAGTGGGCAATGACGAGGCGCGGCATGCCGCCTTCGCTCTTCTCCGGGTGGCGGCTTTGCCAGGTGGCCAGCACTTCGGCCAGGTTGAACTTGCCGTCCGGCGTGATGGTCAGCTGCGCTTGCGGCGCCGTGATGCGGATTTCCGCCAGGCTCCAGGCGCGGCGCACGATGGATTTCCATTCCAGTTGCACGGCCAGGGCGCCGATGGACAGCAGGGGCGCACTCGCGCCGCTCTTGCCATCCGCGCTGGCCGCTTCCTTGAAAACGATCTGCTCCGCTTCCAGGCGCAGGGTAAACGGGTTGAAGCGCACGTCAGCGATGCTGGCCTGGCGCGCGAGTTCTTTCTCGGCAAATTTGGGTAGCTGGTTTTTAATAACGTAGGGCACCAGCCAGAAGCCGGCCGCGCTGTAGGCGGCCAGGGCGCAGCCTGTGCCGACGGCCCAGCGCTGCCAGCGTTTCCAGCGAAATGATTTCGTCTGCACGCTTTTGTTGTCGATTGTGTTCACGAACTGACCTTTTAGTATCTTGTTAGGCGGCACACTTGTGCGCCGTGACTGTCAGTATGCCTCTTTGCGGCCTGGTCTGCAAAATCCAAACGTGTTCATGTGATAACAGGTGCTGTGGACAGCTGTTTATCTTGTGAAACTTGCCTATTTTTCGCAATTATCTCCAATTGTCACTTATTCATTGCGAATGATTATCGTTACGGATATGATGCCGCGTAACTTGAAGTTTCCTTTCATTACTTTTTTCTGTTGAAGGTCCTGTCTTTATGCGCGCTGTTTTTCCTTCCTTGCAACTACTTCCAGTGGCCGCCGCCTTGTCGCTGGCCTTCACTTCCCATGCGGCCAGTGCAGCCGATGGCGCCAGCGGCCAGGACGATTTGACGGCTGGCGATGTGAAAGTCATGCAGGCCGTGCAGGTGACCGGCGCGCGCGCGCAAGGCTTGGTGCCGCTCACCACGGAGGCGGGCAGTTTTCGTGGCGCCAACATGATGGATGTACCATCGACCGTCAACGTGATCACGCGCGAATTGCTGGAGCAGCAAGCCGTGTCCGGCCTGTACGATGCCGTGCGCAATACGGCGGGCGTGACGCGCCAGCAAAACGGCGGCGAGACGTGGGATCAGTTGGTGATACGCGGCATTGCCGTGGAAAACCGCACGAATTACCGCCTCAACGGCTCCTTGCCCATCATGAACTTCTCACAAGTGCCCATGGAAAACAAGGAGAGGGTGGAAGTGCTGAAGGGCGCGTCGGCCCTCTACTATGGCTTCACGTCGCCGGCCGGCGTGGTCAACTTCGTAAGCAAGCGGGCCGGCAGTCGACCTGTCACCAGCATGGGCTTGAGTCTCGATGACCGTGGCAGTGCCGTGGCGACTGTGGACGTGGGCCGGCGTTTTGGCGCGCAGCAAGAGTTCGGCGTGCGTCTCAATGCCGCTGGCGGCACCCTGGGTTCTTACCTCGACAAGGCCGGCAACGGCAAGCGCCGTTTCATTTCCACGGCGCTGGACTGGAGAGTGACGAACAAGCTGCTGCTGAAAGCGGACCTGGAATACGAGCGCCGCAAAGTGACGGAGCAGGCGGGCGTGGCCTTGCCCACGGCCGTGAAAGGCGTGATCAGTTTGCCGCGCGCCGTCGATCCGCGCCAGTTGATCGGTCCCGATTGGTCGCATTTCGAGACGCAAACGAAAAACGCGCAGGTGCGCGCCGACTACGCCATCGCGGAGGGCTGGGCACTGACGGTGGAAGCGGGTCACTCGGAAACAGCGCGCGACCGCCGCCTGGCGATCTTCCGCCTGAACAACGCGGCGGCGCTGGCCACGGGCGCGGGCCGCATCACGGGCAATATCCAGCACAGCGTGACGGCGTCCGACTTGCTGCGCGCGGAACTTGCCGGCAGTTTCAAGACTGGTGTCATCGCGCATGAACTGACCCTGGGCGCTACGCGCACGGACAAGTCGCAAGACCCTATTTACCAAAGCAATTACACGATTGCTTCGCAAAATCTGTACCAGCCCGTGCCCGTGACGAATGTCGTGTTCGGTCCCAAGCCCACTGCGCCCACGACGGCCGCGCTCGACACGCGTGATACGGGCGTGTATGCGCTCGACCGCATGGTCTTCGGCCCGCATTGGCAAAGCGTCATTGGCGTGCGCCGCAGCAGTTACCAGAGCGACCAGGGCGCCAGCCACTACGACGTCAGCAAGACGACGCCGATGGCCTCATTGATTTACAAGGCCACGCCCGAACTGTCGATCTACGCGTCCACGGCGCGCGGGCTGGAAGAGGGTGAAACGGGGCCGACGGGCACGGCCAACCAGGGCGTCAAGATGGCGCCTGGCGTGAGCAAACAGCAAGAATTGGGTGCGCGCTGGCTGACGCCGGGCGGCACCTTGGTCTCCGCCGCATTGTTCGAAATCACGCGCCCTGGCTATTACACCAACAGCAGCAATGTGTTTACCTCGGATGGCGAACAACGCTACCGTGGCCTGGAACTGTCGACCCAGGGCAAGCTGACGCGCCAGTTGTCGTGGCAGACGTCGGCCCAGTTTCTCGACCCCAAGTTTGCCCACATCAATGCCGATTACAACGGCAAGGCGCCGGAAAATGCATCGAAACGCACGGCTAGCGCCTTTTTGGTCTATGCGTTGGACGCCGTGCCGGGCCTGTCCGTCAACGGCGGCGCGTATTACTACAGCGCCCGTCCCGTCAACGACTTGAACCAGGCCTTCCTCGGTGGCGTCAGCCTGTTCAGTGCGGGCGCCCGCTATGCAAGCCGCGTGCTGGACAAGGCCGTCGTGTGGCAACTGAATGTGGAAAACGCGGCCGACAAGCGCTACTGGGCCGGCGCCGGCACGCGTTTGGCGTCCGGTGCGCCGCGTGCCATTAAGCTGTCGATGAAGATGGATTTGTAAGAACGCCTATCAAAACCTACTGCGCGTCGGTATAGGCGGCCTGCGATGCTCACCGTGCTCAAGCACGGTTGCGCTTCTCAGCCACCTCTTCCGTCCGCTCGCTACGGTTTTGTTAGGCGTTGTCAGTCAGGTTTGACCTGCGCCCTGTGCGCAGGGGGCTTGCTCTGATACAATGTTGCCATGTTTATCAGCAAAGGCAAGGCCAGCATCGTCCTGTGGATCGCGTGTATCGCCATCTTCCTGGCCACGCTCGCCCCTACGCTGTCGCGCGCGCTGACGGTCGCCAGCGGCATGGCCGTGCCCAGTCTGGAAATCTGTTCGGTGGCCGGGGGCATGCAAGCCATGCGCGCCCGCGACGACGCGCAAGAACCTTCCGCGCCTGAAAAATCGGGCATGCGCATGGGAGATTGCCCTTGCTGCAGCATGCATGCCGACACTTTATCGATTCCGCCCACCTCCCTCGTGCTCGCTTCCGGCGAACTGATCACGGGCTTGTTGCCCGAACTGTTCTACCAGTCCGCCACGCCGCTGTTCGCCTGGACGCCCGTCCAGCCCCGTGGGCCACCCGCCGCTTTCTGATCTGTCCCTTTCCCTGAACTGCCTTGCGCCGAGCGTATCGTGCGCTTGCGCCTGTTCGTCTTACCTCTACAGAATCTGAAAGCAGCACCATGAAACATGTACCGTTATTGATTTCCCTTGCCATCGCCATGCCCGCCGTGGCGCAATCCCGCAGTGAAGCGGACACCACCGTACTGCCCGAGATGAAAGTCATCGTCATGGGCGTCAAGGACGGCTACCGGCCTGCCGCCGACACGGCGTTGATGCTCAGCAGCACGCCCGGCTACAGCGTGGCGACAGGCGGCGGCGTGTCCGGCTTGCCGGTGGTCAATGGCTTTGCCGATGACCGCATCAAGATTCGCATCGATGGCATGGAACTGACGTCGGCCTGTGCCAATCACATGAATGCGCCGCTGTCCTATATCGATCCGCAACAAGTGCAGCGCATCGGCCTGATCGCGGGCGTGACGCCCGTCAGCGCGGGCGGCGACAGCATAGCCGGCAGCATCGAGGTGGAATCGAACGCGCCCGTGTTCGCCCAAGCCGGCACACCGCTGCTGACGCAAGGCAGCTTTGCCGTGTCGGGCCGCAGCGTCAACAATAGCGTGGCGACCAGCGTGCATGCCTCGGCCGCCAGCGACAGCTTGAGCATCGGCTACAGCGGCGCCTATACGCGCGGCCACAGCTATGACGATGGTCACGGCAGCAAGGTGCTGGGCAGCCTGTTTGAAAGCATCAACCAGGCCATCGTGCTGGCGGCCAGGCGCGATGGTCAGCAACTGACCCTGCGCGCCGGCGTGCAGCACATCCCGTACCAGGGTTTTCCCAACCAGTACATGGACATGACGGATAACCATGGCCAGTTTGCCAACCTGGCCTACCAGGGCACATTTGCCTGGGGCGTGCTTGACGCGCGTGCCTACTGGCAGCAGACGGACCATGAAATGGGCTTTTTCTCGCCCGAGCGCACGGGTACGATGCCGATGCTTACGCATGGACGCAATACGGGCTACGCGCTGATGGCCAGTCTGCCGACAGGGGCGGGCGAGTTGCGCCTGGGCCAGGAGTGGCACGGTTTCCGCCTCGACGATTACTGGCCGGCCGTGCCCGGTTCCATGATGATGGGGCCGCGCAGCTATCTGAACATCAACGATGGCAAGCGCGAGCGCACCGTGCTGTTTGGCGAACTCGAAACGCGCCATGGCCAGGATGCGCGCTGGACGAGCGTGCTGGGCCTGCGCGGCGAATCCGTGCGCATGGAGACGGGCGCCGTGCAATCGTATGGCAGCAACATGATGAACATGCCTGACCTGATGGCTGCCAGGGCCTTCAATGCGCGCAGCCGCAGCCAGCGCGACACGAATATCGATGCCACAGCGCAAGCCACTTTCACGCCGGACGCTGCCAGCAGCTATGCATATGCGCTGGCGCGCAAGGTGCGCTCGCCGAATCTTTACGAGCGTTACTCCTGGGGCCGCGGCTCGATGGCCATGACCATGACCAACTGGTTTGGCGATGGCAACGGCTATGTGGGCGATATCGACCTCAAGCCCGAGACGGCTTACACGGCGGCGTTGACGGCCGACTGGCATGGCGGCGGCGAAGAAGGCTGGTTCCTGCGCGTCAATCCCTATTACAGCAAGGTCGACAATTACATCGATGTCGATGTGCTGGCGTCTTTCCACCCGTACATGAAAATGGGCGCGAATGGCAACTTGCTGCGTTTCGCCAACCACGACGCCAGGCTGTACGGCGCCAATCTGGCGTGGCAGTTGCCTTTGGTGCGCAGCGCGCGCTGGGGCCGCTTCATGGCGATGGGCAATGCCGCTTATACGCGGGGCAAACGCAGCGATGGCGGCGACCTGTACCGCATGATGCCGTTCAACGCCTTGCTGGCCGTCGAGCACAAGCTGGGCGCCTGGAGCAGCCGCATCGAAACGAAGATCGTGACCCGCAAGGACAAGGTCGACGCCCGCCGCTTCGAACCCGAGACGGCAGGCTATGCCCTCGTCAACCTGCGCAGCAGCGTGGCCCTGAGCAAGATGGCCAGCCTGCATGCGGGCGTGAGCAACCTGTTCAACCGCGCCTATGCGGACCCGCTCGGTGGCGTGTATTTGTCTGGCTTGAAGGCCAATGGCGGCGCGCTGCAAGCCTTGCCGGCCGAGGGCCGGTCGATCGATGTGGGCTTGCAGCTGACATTCTAAGGCAGGCCATCAGCAAGGGCGCTTTCCTGCTACCGACAGGGGAAGCGGAAGGCGCCCGCTGAAATCGCCGCATCGCGAACGCGAGGTATGCGTGATTATGTGTGCATGTTTCTTTTAGGTAATCTGCTATTCTCTCTTGCGCCTGCTTCAGGCCTTTGGCGCACGTGCGTGCGACAGCGCAGGCTGAAGGGCCTTATCTGCTGAAATGATGCTGACTGAATAATAAGGTGTACATGATCGCGTTCAGAGATTTTCGTTCGACTACCCGGGGCAGTCCTTCTTCCGATGGCATGGACAGATCGCTGGTGTTGGCAAATGAATGGCTGCTACAAACGGGCATTCGTCCTGTCTGCATCGAAACCATCACGGAAACCGGGGGCTGGATGAAGTTCCTGCAGGTTGAACGAGGCTTGCGGGTGTGGTATGAAGTGGCTACTCTTCCTTTGCAACCCTGAGCTGTTCAAGCAGGCTGCCCCAGCTAATCCGGCACAGAGCCATCAATTGCCGTCTCCGCTCTTTTTTCGCCGTGACCCCGTCAGGACGCGCAGCGCGGTGGCGATCGGTACCCTGTTCTTGGCAAGGTAGGCGGCGGCCGTGGCAGTATCGAGCATTTCCTGGAAAATAATGCCGACCTCGACCTTTTGAGCCGTCAAGTCATCCTGCCTTGCACAGTCAAGCATATCGATATTAGTATCTGCGGCCTTGTTGTTCCTGGAGTGCATTTTTGCCTCGGTAGTAAAGAGAAAAAATGTCTCCTTTTATTTGCCTTAAAGATAACTTATTTTTATGCCTTTGTGGAAATTTTTCTTTAATCGATAGTGCACTCAGGAATTAAATTTAGCTATGGGCTAAGTTTAGCGCCTGGCGATGACTGCGCGATACATGACCTTCCGTCACCCATAGCCTGATCAACCATCCTTTGCCAGGCGCGCCCGGATGCGGTCTAATCATGGCTTGTTCCTTGACGAGCTTGCCATGCTGCCCACTCCCGCCATCGCCGCGCTGTGCGAAAAATTTCCCCTGATGACAGAACTGATGGCCTTGCAGCCCTTGAGCTGGTTCAATCCCGCCATCGCGCCGGCGGCCGTCGCCTTGCGCGACGTGGGCTTGACGGCGGACGACGTGGCAGACGCCAGCGCCCGCCTGGCGCGCTTTGCGCCCTACCTGGCCAAGGCCTTCCCGGAAACCGGCGCCAGCGGCGGCATCATCGAGTCGCCCGTCGTGCCGCTGCCGGGCATGCAGGCGGCCCTGGGCATCGCGCCTGGCAAGTTGTGGCTCAAGCTCGATAGCCATTTGCCCATTTCCGGCTCGATCAAGGCGCGCGGCGGCATCTATGAAGTGCTGAAACATGCGGAAATGCTGGCGCTGGACGCCGGCTTGCTTCAGCCGGGCGCTGACTGCAGCCTGCTGGCCAGCGACGCCGTGCGGGCCTTCTTTGGCCAGTACGCGATCGCCGTCGGTTCCACGGGCAATTTGGGCTTGTCGATCGGCATCATGAGCGCGCGCCTGGGCTTTCGCGCCACTGTCCACATGTCGGCTGATGCGCGCCAGTGGAAGAAGGATAAATTGCGCAGCCATGGCGTCACGGTCGTCGAATACGCGACCGACTACAGCGTGGCCGTGGAAGCGGGGCGCGAACAGGCGCAGAATGATCCGACGTGCCATTTCGTCGACGATGAAAACTCGCACGATCTGTTTCTCGGCTACGCGGTGGCGGGCGAACGCTTAAAAAGACAGTTTGCAGCGGCCGGCGTCACGGTCGATGCCGGGCACCCCCTGTTCGTGTACTTGCCGTGTGGCGTGGGCGGCGGCCCCGGCGGCGTGGCTTTTGGCTTGAAGCTGGCCTTTGGCGATGCTGTGCATTGCGTGTTCGTCGAGCCGACCCACTCGCCATGCATGTTGCTGGGCGTGTACACGGGCTTGCACGAGCGCATCAGTGTGCAGGAGATCGGCATCGACAACCTCACTGCCGCCGATGGTCTGGCCGTGGGACGCCCGTCCGGCTTCGTCGGGCGCGCCATGCAGCGCTTGATCGACGGCTACGCCACCGTCAGCGATGAAGAACTGTACCGCTTGCTGGCGACGCTTGAGCAAACGCAAGGTTTTCGCCTGGAGCCGTCCGCCGTGGCCGGTTTCGCTGGCATAGCACCCGTGCTGGCGGCGCCGCAATACCAGGCGCAACTGGAAATGGCCACGCACCTGGTGTGGGGCACGGGCGGCAGCATGGTGCCGGAGCAAGAGATGGCGGCTTACGTCGCGCGCGGTCGCACGCTGCTGGCGGCAGGAGACGTTTGATGCCAGCCGGTGCGCCGCTCACGGCCAGCCAGTTCGCCAATCTGCACACCTTCCTGGTGGCGGCGCGCCATGGCAGCTTTGCGCGGGCAGCGCAGGAACTGGCGCTCACGCCCAGCGCCGTCAGCCACCGCATCGCCCGCCTGGAGGCGAGCCTGGGCCTGCTGCTGTTCCAGCGCCTGACGCGGCAGGTAAAACTGACGCAGCATGGTGAGCGCATCTTTGTCGCCCTGCAGACAGGCTGGGATGACTTGCATGCGGCGCTGGCTGGTGGCGATGCGCTGGCGGGCAGCATCACCGTGCATGCGCGTCCCTCCATCGCTCAGTGTTGGCTGGTGCCGCGCCTGGCCGGTTTTACGGCCCAGTACCCGGAGTTGAGCATCGATTTGCGCGTGGGCAATGATAGCGTGGACTTCCGTGCCGGGCAGGTCGACCTTGCCTTGCATTATGGCGACGCCAGCTTCCCCGGCCTGGCCTCGCGCAAGCTGATGGACGAATGGCTGGCGCCCGTGTGCAGCCCGGAATATGCGCGCGAACATGCCCTGTTTGCTGCGCCACAAAACTTGGCGGGCGCGACGGTGCTGCACGACACCCTGGCCTGGCCCGCCTGCGCGCCCGATGCCGAGTGGCGGCTGTGGCTGGACGCGCAAGCGCCAGACGTGAGCTTGCCCGCGCGCAGCCTGCGTTTCGACCGCGCCGACCTGTGCGCGCAGGCGGCCATCCACCACGCGGGCGTGGCCATGGGCCGACGCCAGCTGGTGCAGCCGTGGCTGGCCACCGGCCAGTTGGTCTTGCCATTCGGCGGTTTTACGCTGGCCAGCCCGCAAGCGTATTATCTCGTGCACGGTGTCCGTGCCGCGCTGCCGGCGAGAGTACAGGCGCTGCTGGACTGGCTGGCGGGGCAGGCACTTGATACACTGCGTCCCTCATTGTAAACGCGCACGAAAGAATTCCCATGCAGTCATCCCCGTCGACCACCACCGCGCCAGCGGAATTGCGCGAGTTACGTACAACAGCGCTCGCCTGCCTGCTCGAACCGGACCCGGCCACCAAGGTGGCGATGGTGGCGGCCATGGCCGGGGCGCAACTTTCGCTCGATGCGCAGGCGGCGTTGGCGCCAAGCGGCGCCGTACCGGGCCGTCCCGAGCGCCCGGAACTGGTGCCGCCGCGCCTGGTGGGGCGGCGCTCGATGATCACGCCGGAAGGGCGCGCCATGCTGGTCCACGCGCTCGCGCATATCGAATTCAACGCCATGAATCTGGCGCTGGACGCCCTGTGGCGCTTCCCGGACTTGCCCTTTGACTACTACACGGACTGGCTGCGCGTGGCGCAAGAGGAAGCGACGCACTTCGCCATGCTGCAGGCGCACCTGCAAGTGCTGGGCTACACGTATGGCGACTTTCCTGGCCACGACAGCCTGTGGGAAATGGTCGACAAGACGCGCGGCGACGTGCTGGCGCGCATGGCGCTGGTGCCGCGCACCCTGGAAGCGCGGGGTCTCGATGCGATTCCGCCGCTGCGCGCCAAGCTGGCGCAGGCGGGCGACATGGCCGCCGCCGCCATCCTCGACATCATCTTGCGCGATGAAGTGGGGCATGTGGAAATCGGCAACCGCTGGTACGGCTACCTGTGCGATCAAAGGGGCCTGGAATTGCGCGCCACGTATGCCGAGCTGGCGCTGCGCTACGAGGCGCCCACCCTGCGCGGCCCGTTCAACCTGGAAGCGCGGCGCCGGGCCGGGTTTTCGGAACTGGAATTGTCCGACTTACCCGCCTGAATCTGTCGCGGCGTCACGGGTGGGCCGTGATGCTGATCTGCCAGTTTCGGCTTTTGCGCGGGGTTGGCCACCCGCGCCGTCCGCGTAGCGCAAGTCGACCTGCTGGCCGTCGCTGTGGCCGCCTCGCCGCCATTGTTGCGGATATGCACGCGGTAAGTGTCGTCCCGGGCCGTGCGGCTGACGCGCTGTTCGGCCACTCTTCCAGCTGCGTCACTTCGAAGTCCCCGGCGGGCTGGACGGTGGTGCTGGTATCCGCTGCCGCGGCCAGCATGACTTTCGGCGCGGGCGGTTGCGTGGGATCGTTCGGGCCGCCGCAGGTGCACAGGCCCAGCGTCAGGCCCGTGGCCAGCGCGGCGGACTGTGCGCACAGCAGCAGCGCCAGCAGTGCCTGTTTGATAAATCGCATGATCGTTTCCCCCGTGACTGGCGCCAAGCGTGCCCGGGAAAGAGGTCGAGCAGGAAGCGTTCCTGAGTAAAAAATCCTTATAAAACATGCGCTTGACTGGAGAGGGGGGGTGCCGGCGTCAAATCTGCCGACACTGACCCTGATAGCTGAACGTTGTCAGCGCTGTCCTACCCATCTTGTCGAAAGCGTCTGATTGTGTGCCTTGCGGAAACACGCGATGATCGTGTCCATGCTGTAACACCTAACCAATCCGACGGAGTATGCGATGCACAAGCCAGACCAGTCCCACCACGTGAACAAGCCGTTCCTGCTGATCTGCCTGTTCACCTGCGCTACCCTGGCGGCGTCGCTGATGACTACGGGCGATGCGCAGACGAACGATGGCGCGCCAGCCGCCGTGGCGAGTGATGCTGGCCACGGCGCCTTGCCTGTCTGCCGTAGCGATGCCCTCAAGCTGTCGGCACACTGCCAGCCTGGGCGCCAGGCTTGACCTGAGCGGCCCCTTGTAGCCGTTGCTGCAACAAGGCCAGCACGGCTGCTTCTGCCATCCAGTTACGACTCCAGCACGGCCGGGCGCACATAACACTTGCGGCAGATCGTCGGCGTCTTGCCGAGTCTTTTTTGCCACCGACCCGATCGCCTGTGCGATGTTCTTCTTGGCTTGCATATCGGAATCGACCTGTTTCGCAGTAGCGGAACTTGCCGGGCGTGCCCAGGCGGGCGATGCCGTACTGGTGGTCGCGCGTGTAGCGCAGGCCGGCGGCGCGGGGCGTGGTGGTGGCAGATATGTCCATGACGATAGCTTACCTTGCATGCCGCGCGCCCGGTGCGCCGTTATGCTAAGGTGCGCCTTCGTAACGCCGTGCGCGGCAGACAGGAGCAGCAGATGTTTGGCAGAAAAAAGAATCTGGAAGAAGACCACGCCGCCCAGGCCGACAAACAGTATGAAAAGAAATATACGGAAGACAGTTTCTGGGACAAGGTCGTCAAGTTCGCCAGGACGGCGGGGCGCGAAGTCATCGAAAAAGCCCTGTGGCTGTATTACGCGGCCCAGCAGCCGAATACCCCGCTGTGGGCCAAGACGGCGATTTATGGCGCGCTCGGCTATTTCATTTCGCCCATCGATGCAATTCCCGACATCACGCCCGTGATCGGCTATGCGGATGACCTGGCCGTGCTGGCGGCCGCCGTCGCCACGGTCGCCACCTACATCACGGCCGAGGTCAAGGAACGCGCGGCCGACAAGCTGCGCGGCTGGTTCGGCGCCTAGCCTTTCTGTGCCGCCGGCGCGCCGCTGCCACCATGGGCCAGCAGGCGCAGCACGACTTCTTTCTGGAATGAACGAAACTCCTTGTCCGCGCTGACGTTGGCGAAGGCCAGCACGGCCGTCCTGCTGGCCCGGTCGACGCAGACGACGGACGCGGCGCCCGGGTCGCCGCCGCTGTGCGTGGCCAGCGTCTTGCCATCGACATCGCGCAGCAGCCATACCAGGGCTTGCTGCACGGACGAGTCAGCGGGCACGACGGGGGCCGCTTGCGGGGCAAAAAACAATTGCAAGGTGGCATCTTGCAGGTAGCGGTGGCCATCGACCCGGCCGCCATTGCTGTAGATGGCCAGGAAACGGGCAAAGTCGTGCGCCGAACTGCGCAGCAGGCCGGCCGGCCAGTCAGGATAGCCGACGGGCGGCAGCACTTGCAGGCCCGGTTCCTTGTGCGCATACGGCTGGGCGATGACGGCGCGCCGTGGCAGGCCGGCCAGCTTCCACGCCGTGCTGTCCATGCCCAGCGGCTCGAACAGGTGCTCTTGCGTATACGCATCGAGGCCATCGGGGTTCAAACGGCCCACCAGATAGCCAAGCAGGGCGATGCCGACATTGCTGTAGCGCCATTGTGTGCCTGGCCGGGTCGCAAACGATGCCTCCGCGTCGTACCAGGCGCCGCCGCGCGACAGATAGCCCTTGAGGAAGTCGCGCAGGGGCAGGCGCGGGTCGCCCTGCACGGCAAACGCCGGCGTCTTGTCGTACACGGCGTCGGAAATGCCCGAGGTGTGGCTGAGCAAATGGCGAAAGGTGATCGGCACGTCGGGAAACTTCGGGTGCATGAGCGGGAAGTCCAGATAGGCCGCCACCTTGTCGTCGAGCTGGAAGGCCCCCTGTTCCAGCAGCATCATGACGGCCGTGGCCGTGACGAGCTTGCTGACGGAGGCGACATGGAACACCGTGTTGGCATCGGCCTTCTTGCCGGCCTGGATATCTGCCCAGCCATAGCCGCGCGCGAAGATAGTTTGCTCGCCGCGTACCACGGCCACGCTCATGCCCGGCGTTTCCGTGCGGGCAAGGCCATCGTGCATGAAGCCGTCAAATTGCGTTTCCCACGCCAGCCTGGCCGGATCGGCGGCGCAGCCCGTTTGCAGCAGGGCCAGTGAGACGCCCAGTCCCAGCACGCTTCTTCGTTTCATTGATACTCTCTTTAGCCATTTTTAATTATCTTAACAATATTTCAGCCCGCCATAGGGGCAATTGACGAAACATTGCTGTATAGCAATGACAAAGGGGACTGAGCAGCGCTTATTTGCACCAGTTATTTGCGCCAGTAACGTTCCAGCAGGGGCTTGACCGTCAGGCCGTGTGCGACGATGGACAGGATGACGACCACCAGAGTGATGTCGGTCAGTTCGCGCGCCAGGCCGCTTGGCAGACCATGCGCGATGGCATAGCTGAGGTAGTACAGCGAACCGATGCCGCGCACGCCGAACCAGGCGGCCAGTCCCCGCAGGCGCACGCTGGTGCCCGACGCCAGCAAGCCGAGCATGACGCTGACCGGGCGCGCCACCAGCAGCAGGAACAGCGCCATGCTCCACGCTTGCCAGCTCCAGGCGGCGGCCGTGACGGCGCCGCCCAGCAACAGTACCAGGGTCAGTTCGGACAGGCGTTCCAGGTGTTCCTTGAAGACGAGGGATTCGCCGCTGACGGTCAGCGGCACTTCGCTGTCGTGCGGCTTGGCGGCGGACAGGGCATGGGCTTCCTCGGCCTGCAGCAAGCCTTGCCGGTCTTTCGGCGCGTCGGCCAGCCGCAGTTCCGTCTGGCGCAGGGCCACGCCGGCGAAGAACACGGCCAAAAAGCCCCACGCGTGCAGCCAGCTGGCCACGCCATACACGAGGGCGATCAAGCCCAGGGCTGCCAGGTCGTCCAGCATGGCGTGTTTCGGCGCTTTGGCACGCACTTGCCAACCCAGCCAGGCCAGCAGTGCGCCGCCGGCAACGCCAAGGGCGATGGCCGCACCGCTGGCCCAGAATAGATCGCGCCACAGCCAGGTGGCGCCATGCGGCCCCAGCGCGTGCAAGCCAAGCAAGCCCAGGCCGAGCATGACGAAAGGAAAGCCGCTGCCATCGTTCATGCCCGCCTCGCTGGTCAGCATAAAGCGCAATTGCTCGCTGTCGCCCGCATGACGCAACTGCACGTCGGTGGCCAGTACGGGGTCGGTGGGCGCGAGGATGGCGCCGAGCAGCACGCCCGCGCCCAAGGGCAGGCCCAGCACGAAACAGGCGAACACGGCCACCAGGGCCACGGAGATGGCCATCGACAGCCACGCCAGGCGCAGCGAGGGCAGCCAGCGTGCCAGGCTGAAGGGCACGGGCATCTTCACGCCGGCGGAAAACAGGGAGATGAGGACGGCGATTTCCGTCAAGGTTTCCAGCAGGGGGGCCTGGCGCACCAGGTTGAACGAGAACAGGCCGAGAAACATCGGGCCCAGCAGCAATCCCACGCCCAGGTAAGCCATGGCCGAGGTCAAGGGCAGGCGCGTGATGCTGGCTGCACCCAGGCCGCGCGCCAGCATCAGGCAGCCGATCAGGATGAACCAGGCGGTGGTGCTCATGTTTCCATTGTAGCGGCGCACGGGCCAGGGCAGCGCGCCGCAGGGTTTTGTTAAGCCTGGTCCTGCGCCTTGTGCAGCGACAGCGTATCGTTCTGCGCCTGCATGGCATGCACTTCGATCGGGTCTTGCGTGGCGCGCAAGCGGGGCAAGCAGTGCGGGTAATGGGTCGTGATGAAGGCCAGCATCTCCTCGCGCACGAGGCAGCGCAGCTCGAAGGCCATGCCCGAATCCTGCGCACTGATGAGGAAACGCACGCGCACGGCCCGCTCGTTCGAATCCGTCGCCTGCACCGTGCAGACCCGGCCGTCCCATTGCGGGGCGGACTCGCAGATGCGCGTCAGTTCGGCGCGCAGCGGTTCGAGCGGGATGCTGAAATCGAGCCACAGGAATACCGTGCCCAGCAGGGTGGATGAACTGTGCGTCCAGTTCTCGAACGGATTTTCGATGAACCACTGCAGCGGCACGATCAAGCGGCGCTCGTCCCACACGCGCACGACCACATACGTGCCCTTGATTTCCTCGACCTTGCCCCATTCGCCATTGACGATCAGCACGTCGTCGATGCGGATGGGTTGAGAAAACGCAATCTGCAAGCCGGCAATGAAATTGCCGAGCACGGGACGGGCGGCGATACCGGCCACCAGGCCCGCCACGCCGGCCGAGGCCAGCAGGCTGGCGCCGATCTGCCGCGCTCCGGGCAGGGTCAGCAGTGCGAAGGCCAGGCCCAGGATGACCACGATGGCGTGCGCGCTGCGCGTGAGCACGCGCGCTTGCGTGATCAGCCGGCGCGCGCGCAGGTTGTCGGCCACGTCGACCGGGTTGATTTCGGAAATCGTGATGGAGAGCGTTTTGATGCATTGCATGGCCAGCCAGGTCAACGCAACGATCAGCATGACGCTGGCCAGGTGCGACATGCCAACGAGGCCAGGCGTGTCGTCGGGCGCGCCGGCCAGCACCATGCGCAGGCCGAAGACGATCACGCACAGTTGGCTGGCGCGGAAGGCCACGCGCGTGACATTGGTGGTAAACGGGCGTCCATTGGCCAGTCTTTTCAGCAAGCCGATACCGGCCCTGTGCACGCCGATGGCGACCACGGTGACAATCAGGGCGGAAACGAGCACGGTCAGCGCCGAGCGCAGCGGGCCTCCCATCAGCGAGTGGAACGTGCTGAGATCCATAGGCGAAAACTCCTTTTTTTTAGTGAAATGCATGCTGGAAGCTGCTATTTTAAAGGTAGATGACGTCGCGCGGCCGTGCGTTGCCGAACGGACAAGGCTTGCAGCAAGGTCGATACTGGCTAGGATTGCTGCGATGCATCAAGCGGCGTTAATATTTCAGCATGGAAAGCAATCGAGCGTCGCCATATTGGAAACATGGTCATACTTGCCATGTTTTTCGTTTTTGCAAAGGAAACTGATGATAGTACGATCACTACGAATGTCCTTGCGCTTCATCCTGCCACTGGCCCTGGTGCTGGGATTGTTTGCTTATATTGTTGTACCCCTGCTCGATAATGTGACCTTGCGCTGGTATGTGCGTGACCTCGACAGCCGGGCTGAGTTGCTTGCTGGAACCCTTCGACCTTCGCTGGCCGAATACCTGCCCGAAAAAGATGCGGCCCGCATCGGCGAACTGTTCCAGGGCGCCACGCGCGATGAAAGACTGATTGCGCTGGGCTTTTGCGATAATGCGGGGCAGTTGCTGTACAAGACGTCCGAGTATCCCGCCTCGATCGGTTGCTGGAGTACCCCCACCAGCGGCGGGCTGTACAAGTCTCTGGCCCAATTGCCGCAAGGACGCGTGCATATCAGCGAAACGGCCGTGATGCACGATGCGGCCCAGCTGGGGCGCCTGGTGCTGGTGCAGGACATGAGTTTTGTCGAGCGCCGCAATGCCGATACCAAGTATTTCATCTTTGCCTTCCTGGCTATCCTGGCCGTCCTGATTTCCCTGATGACTGTATTCGTCGCTCATTTGAGCTGGCGCGGCTGGCTGGTCGCCGTGAAGGAAATATTGCGCGGAGAATTGTTGCCCCGCACTGCGCTGGGTGCGCAGGCCGCCGATGCGCCCGTGGCCGCGCCCGCGCCGCCGCCGGAAATGCAGCCGCTGATCGGCGACTTGCGCGAATTGCTGCAGGAATATCATCTGGAACGCCAGGGTGACAGTGGCTGGACCTCGGAGTGGACGCCGGAAAAACTACGCGGCTTGCTCGAGGCGGACCTGGCCGGTGACCAGGTGCTGGTGGTATCGAACCGCGAACCGTATATCCACACCAACACGGAGGCGGGCATTACCGTGCAGCGCCCGGCCAGCGGCCTGGTGACGGCCGTGGAAGCGGTGATGCGCGCCTGTTCCGGCACGTGGATCGCGCACGGCGCCGGTTCCGCCGACCGCGAGACGGTCGATAAGCTCGACCACGTGGCCGTGCCGCCCGACAACCCCAGCTATACCTTGCGCCGCGTGTGGCTGACGGAAGAGGAAGAGCAGGGCTATTATTATGGTTTTTCCAATGAAGGCATGTGGCCGTTGTGCCATATCGCTCACGTGCGCCCCGTGTTCCGCTCGTCGGACTGGGATCAGTATGTGAAGGTCAACCGCCGCTTCGCCGATGCAGTGATCGCCGAGGCGAAGACGGACAACCCTGTCGTGCTGGTGCAGGATTACCATTTTGCCTTGCTGCCGCGCATGGTGCGCGAAGCCTTGCCGAAGGCGACCATTATCACGTTCTGGCATATCCCCTGGCCGAACTCGGAATCGTTCGGCATTTGCCCGTGGCGCGAAGAAATCCTCGATGGCTTGCTGGGTAGCACGATTCTGGGCTTCCACACGCCGTTCCACCGCAAGAATTTCCTCGAAACGGTGGACCGCTACCTGGAAACGCGCATCGAGCCGGAGGCATCGACGATTTCCTATGGCGGCGAAATGACGCAGGTGGAGGATTACCCGATTTCCATCGCCTGGCCCGAGGAGAAACCTGACCAGCCCGACGTGGCGACCTGCCGCGCGCAAATCCGTGCCGAACTGGGCATGGCGCCCGACCACTTGCTGGGCATCGGCGTCGACCGCCTCGATTACACGAAAGGCATCGTCGAGCGCTTCCAGGCCGTCGAGCGCATGCTGGAGCAGCAGCCTGGCATGGTAGGTCACTTTACCTTCTTGCAAATTGCCGCCCCCAGCCGCGCTTCGCTCGATGAGTATCAAAGTTTCGATGCGCGCGTGCGCAAGATGGTCGAGCGCATCAACCTGCGCTTCGGCAACGGAACTTACGTGCCCATCCTGCTGAAAGCGGAACACCATGGCCAGGACGATCTGCAGCGCTATTTCCGCGCTTCCGAAGTGTGCATGGTGACGAGCTTGCATGATGGCATGAACCTGGTTGCCAAGGAATTCATCGCCTCGCGCGATGACGAGATGGGCGTGCTGGTGCTGTCGCAATTCACGGGTGCGGCGCGTGAGCTGCATGAAGCGCTGATCATCAATCCCTACCACATCGAGCAGGGCGCCGATGCCCTCTACCGTGGCCTGGTGATGCCGCCCGTGGAGCAGCGCGAGCGCATGAAGAGCATGCGGGCGCGCGTGAAACATTTCAATGTCTATCGCTGGGCCGGGCGCATGCTGCTGGACGCGGCGCGCTTGCGCCAGCGCGACAAGGTCATGACCAAGATCGACGCCCACAGCCGCATCAAGCGGCGCAAGGGGATCTGATGACAGAGATCCCTGACGATAGCGCAGTCTACACGCAGCTGCTGGGCACTCCCGGCAGCGCCGTCTTCCTCGACTTCGACGGCACCCTGGTCGACCTGGCGCCCACGCCCGACGGCGTGCGCCTGGAACCGGGCGTGGTGGAAGCGCTGGCGCTGCTGGCCGAGCGCCATGGCGGCGCGCTGGCCCTCATTTCCGGGCGTCCGGTGGCGCAGATCGATGCCATGCTGGCGCCCCTGATCTTGCCGGTGGCGGGCGTGCATGGCGTGGAGCGGCGCGGCGCCGATGGCGCGCTGCATGTGGCGCCCACGCCCGACGTGTCGCCCGTGCTGGCGCGCGCCGAGGCGCTCGCTGCGATCCACCCCGGTTTGCTGGTGGAACAGAAGCGCGGCGCCGTGGCCCTGCATTACCGCCTGGCGCCGGAATTGGAACAGCTTTGCGTGCAGGAAATGACGGCTGCCGTGCAAGCGTGCCACGGGGTGTTGCTATTGCATGGCAAGATGGTCCTGGAAGCCAAGCCGGCCGCCACCGACAAGGGCGGCGCCATCGCCGCCTTTATGGTGGAAGCGCCATTCGCCGGGCGCCGGCCCGTGTTCGCGGGCGACGACACCACAGACGAGGCCGGCTTTGCATTTGTACAATTAGTTGGCGGGCAGGGCGTGAAAGTGGGCAGCGGCCCCAGCGCCGCCACCCTGCGATTGGCCAGCCCGGGCGCCTTGCGCACGGCGCTGCTGGCCGCCTCCGTATCCCTGACATCGAAGGAGTAGCCCATGACGACATCCTATGACACCCCCAGCGGCGTGTCCGCCGCCGCCACTGCAGACGGCAAGCCTGCCACGCAAGCATCCCTCAACTGCGGCGTGGTGGGCAATTGCGCCTTCAGCGCCCTGATTGACCAGGCGGGACAGGTGGTCTGGTCCTGTCTGCCCCGCTTCGACGGCGATCCCGTCTTCAACAGCTTGCTGGACGCCACGGATAACGGCAGCGTGTGGGGCATCGACATTGAAGACTACGCGCGCAGCGAGCAATTCTATGAGCCGAACACGGCCGTCTTGCGCACGCGCCTGTACGATACGCAGGGGCGGGGCGTGGAAATCACGGATTTCGCGCCACGTTTCCTCAGCCGCGACCGCATGTTCCGCCCGCTGATGCTGATCCGCCGCGTGCGTCCGCTCGACCATGCCGTACGCATCCGTGTGCGCCTGCGCCCCCGCTACGACTGGGGCAAGCTGGCGCCGCAGATTACGCAGGGCAGCCACCACATCCGCTATGTGGGACCGGAACAGACCTTGCGCCTGAACACGGATGTGTCGCTCAACTATGTCCTAAGCGAAACGTATTTCGTGCTGGGAGGCACGGCCAACTTCCTGCTGGGTCCAGATGAAACCCTGGCCGGCGGCATCGACGAGACGGCGCGCATCTTCGAAAAGGAAACCATCAACTACTGGCGCACCTACACGCGCCGCCTTGCCGTGCCGCTGGAATGGCAGGACGTAGTCATCCGCGCCGCCATCACGTTAAAACTGTCTTTATATGAAGACACGGGCGCCATCATCGCCGCCATGACCACCAGCATCCCCGAAGCGCCCGGCAGCAGCCGCAACTGGGATTACCGCTATTGCTGGCTGCGCGACGCCTTCTTCGTCGTGCGCGCCCTGAACAGCCTGTCTGAAGTGGGCACGATGGAAGAGTATTTGCGCTGGCTGACGAACATCGTCGCCCGGTCGAAGGGCGGCCACATCCAGCCCCTGTACGGCATCGGCCTGGAAGAACAGTTGCCGGAATCGACGCTCGACCATTTGCCCGGCTATCGGGGCAATGGACCCGTGCGCGTGGGCAATCAGGCGCAGGAACACTTCCAGCACGACGTCTACGGCAATATTGTCCTGGGCGCGGCGCAGGCGTTTCTTGACCACCGCTTGTTCCACCGGGCCGGCAAGGCCGAGTTTGCCGCGCTGGAAGCCGTGGGCGACCAGGCATTCCGCTTGCACGCGGAACCGGACGCGGGCATGTGGGAGTTGCGCACGCGCGCGCGCGTCCACACATCGTCCATGCTGATGAGCTGGGCCGCCTGCGATCGTCTGGCGAAAGTGGCGCATAAGCTGGGCTTGCCGGACCGCGCCGACCACTGGAACAGCCGCGCCGTGCTGATACGCGAACGCTTGCTGCGCGAGGCGTGGAGCGAGGAGCGCCAGGCTTTCGCCGAAAGCCTGGGCGGGCGCGACCTGGACGCGTCCGTCTTGCTGATGGCGGAAGTCAACTTCATCGACCCCATGGACCCGCGTTTCATCGCCACCGTCGATGCGCTGGAAGCGTCGCTGTGCGACGGCCCCTACATGCGCCGCTACGAAGCGCCCGACGACTTCGGTAAACCCGAGACCGCCTTCAACATCTGCACCTTCTGGCGCATCGACGCCCTGGCGCGCATCGGCAGGAAAGACGAGGCACGCAAAATCTTCGAAACGATGTTGATGGCGCGCAACCACCTGGGCCTGCTGTCGGAAGACACGCACCCCGTGACGGGCGAAATGTGGGGCAACTTTCCGCAGACGTACTCGATGGTGGGCTTGATCAATTGCGCCGTGAGGTTGTCGGCGCCGTGGGATAGCGCTATTTAATTGTTCCTTGCTCCAGTCCCGTGAGCAGTCCACGCCAGCCCCTATAATGGGCGTGCCGACCTGCTTGCGGGCGCTTTAGCGTCAGCTCATCACAATCGCTGGCGCGCCGGCACACGAAACGCCGAATGGCATCTACACTGATCAATACTACATATCGAGATGACGACCGTAAGCGAAATTTTAGCGACAATAAATGAGCGTATTTTTTTTGAGACTATTTTTCAGAAAGATACTGACTGGGATGCTGCATTGTGCGCCAGGGACTCTTTTGAGTTTGATGGCGCATGGTGTGCCAGCTACGAAAAAGTGAGCTCATCTTGTCCACCCGAATGCGCCCTGGTGAAGGAGATCAGGGAGATCGCATTCAAGAAAGTGTATCAAGTCACTGAAAATGCTGACCTTGCTGGATATGTGTCGGACGACATGGGCTTGATTGCGCAGGCATGTGACAGTAAAGTCGAGATCGACTTTATCGACAATCTCTGGAAAACCTATGTGCGCAGAGCATTTCCAACTTGAACTGATACTGCCCAGTTGAAGATTGCAAGTGGTCTCGTTTTCCATGCGCCCCAGCATCGCAGCGCGGCGCTCCTGTGCCACCGTTTCGACGTGCGACGCCATTTCAGCTACCAGTTGCGCGCCCCCCACGCCCATACAAGCGGCACGCGGCCGCCAGCGCCAGCAAATTCGGGTCGCGCTCGCGGCTGCTCAGCATCAGCACGGTGATCTGCTGGTGCGAGCCGTAGCGCGCGTCCAGGGGTAGCCGTTCGATGCGCGAGCTGAAGGCGCGTACCCAGCCGGGCAGCAGGCTGTAGCCGATGCCGCCGCTGACCTGGTTGATCAGTGAGAAGATATCGCCCGCGCGCATGGCCGTGTCGGGCACGAAGCTCGCCAGTTCACATCAGCAAGTCAGGGAGGCTGGCCGCATGCGGCGCCCATTGCACACCTGCATTCTTTCTCCCCATCATCCGTTTCCGCTGGTATAACATTGCGGTTACGCCCGTGACGCGCAAGGGAAGAATAACAATGGAACAATTGACCGAACTTGAGCTGGAATGCTTCCAGTTGCGCCATGGTGATGGCCGGGCGGAGCGCTGCGTGGACTGGGCCGTGGAGCGCTTGCGCCTGGACCAGGAAGGTGACGACCTCGACATCGTGCTGCTGGCCAGCGCCCGGGGCATGGACGAGGTGCTGCCGCTGGCCGAGGCCATCATCGTGCGCTACCGTGGCACCGCGCGCATGGAGGAGCAATTGCTTGCTGGCAAGTACATCGTCGAACTGCGCGCCGCCTATCTGGCAGGCCGGGAAAGCGTGCAATCGCTAGACGCCAAGCTGACGCGTTTGTATCCGGCGCTTGGCTATCCCGACTGGCTGGTCATGCTGAGCCGCAACTGCGAGTATGCGCTCGACGTCCCCGATTTTCAGCGGCCGTTCGCTCTGGAATTGGACTACATCGCAAGCTTGTGGGCAGAGGCCGGCGATGTCGACGCTTTTGAGCGTTTGTATGACCGCGAGAGGTCGAACCGGCAGGGCATGCCTGGCGGTTGAGGTCCGCGTTGTTGCACAGAGTCGGCTGGTCGGGCGTCAAGCAGCCGATGGCGGGCAGCGTTTATCACCAGCCGCAGGAAAATGAGCGGCCGCCTGAAAAGGCTGCCGCTCTCTTAAATCATCAAGCCGGCTGCGCGCCGCCCAGATTACGGCTGCGGTTTTCCACCAGCACGGAAATACCCAGCACGACGATGCCGCCGCAGGCCAGCATGGCGCCCACCCAGCCTGTCGAGCGCAAGCCCATGCCCATGGCGATGGCGATGCCGCCGGCCCAGGCGCCCAGGGCGTTGGCAATGTTGAAGGCCGAATGGTTGAGGGCGGCGGCCACGGTTTGCGCGTCGCCGGCCACGTCCATCAAACGCGTTTGCACGGCCGGAGCGACGGCGATGCCGGCGCCGATGGCGAACAGGTTGATCGCCGTCAGCCAGACATTGCTGCTGGTATAGGTAAAGGCGGCCAGGGCGGCCACGTTCCACAGCAGTACGCCGAAGATGGTCCACAGGCGCGAACGGTCGGCCAGCCAGCCGCCGATCAGATTCCCCACCGTCATGCCGACACCGATAATGGCCAGCAAGATGGAGATGACCAGCGGGGACACTTTCGTGATTTCCAACAAGGTTGGCGTGATGAAGGTGTAGACGGCGAACATGCCGCCGAAGCCGATCGCCACCATCAGCAGGGTCAGCCACACTTGCAGGCGGCGAAACACGCCCAGTTCGCGGCGCGGGCTGGAATCCCCTGCAGCGACCATGGGCACGAAGATGCGCACCATCAGCATGGTCAGCAAGCCCAGTGCGGCGACCAGCAAAAAGGCCGAGCGCCAGCCCAGGGTTTGGCCGATATACGTGGCCAGCGGCACGCCGAAGATATTTGCCACGGTCAAGCCCATCAGGACACGGGCGACGGCTTGTCCCCGTTTATCCGGTTCGGCCAGGGCGGCGGCTACCAGGGCTGCCACGCCAAAATAGGCGCCGTGCGGGATGCCTGCCACGAAGCGGGCCACCACCAGTAAGCCGTAATTGGGGGCGATGGCGCTGAGCAAGTTGCCGCCAGCGAACATCAGCATCAGACAGATCAGCATTAAACGGCGCGGCATGCGCGCCAGGAAGATGGTGATCAAGGGCGCGCCGATGACCACGCCCAACGCGTAGGCGCTGATCATGTGGCTCATCTGCGGCAAGGTTGTGCCCAGGTCGTCGGCCACGACGGGCAGGATGCTCATGGAGGCGAATTCGCCCGTGCCGATGGCGAGGCCGCCGATGGCCAGGGCCAGGTCGGCATAGCCAGCGCCAAAAGGCGCGGTGACGCGCGGAATCAGGGGATCTACGGATGCGTGCATATTCTTATTAGCAGAGTAACGGTGGTGAGGCGGTGGAGCGGCGTGCCGAGGCTTAGCCGCAGCGGTGGCGATGCGCCACCGTATGCGGGGTGAAGAAAGGACGTGGGCAGCCGCCCGGCTTTTCGGGCTGAAATAGCTGCCCACAACCAACATTGTAAAAGATACGGACAAGTTCTGCAGGCAGGCGGTCCAAATATGCTGCACTGCACCTAACACCGCTTATTCTTGTTGGTAACGATAACATGAAAGTGCTTCTTGCCTGTTGTTTATTCAGGCTAGGCATCATCTTCGCCGAGTTGCTATTCAAGGGCAGGATGATGAGGAAGGTCGTCAGCATTTGCGCGCTTGGCGGCAGCATGCGTAGTTTGCCGAGCAGGTCGCCCGCTCTGCACATGAGCGGCAGGGCTGACTGCGGGCGGGTGCACCGTCAGAAGTCTTGCATGATGCGTAGGCGCAAGCGCCACAGCGGCGTCGAAACGATGGGCGTGGCGCTGTGCGAGGCATCGTGGCCGCAATGGCCGCAACTGTGGCGGCGGTGCGGCGCCAGCGCGAAGCTGCCCAGGTCCAGGTGTGGATGACCACAGCGGACGCAGTCGCTGCAGTCCAGCGGGGTGCCGGCCTGCAAGGCGGCGGCGTAGGCTTGCGCGGCAGGCGGCGTGATATTGATCTGCACTATGTCGGCAGGAAACAGGCCGGGCAGGGCGCCGCAGTCGATGGCCAGCGCTACCGCGTCGCGTGCCAGCAGGGCGCCGCCGTCATCGGCCCGTGCGCGCAGTTGCAGCAAGCCGTCTGGGCCCAGGCGCAAGGTGGCGGCGTGAAAGCTGCCGGGGTCGAACAGTGCCGGGTACAGCACATAGCCCATGGGGCTGGCGTGCTGGCGGCAACGCATCTGTTGCGTGGCCTGCCTGTCGGCCAGGTCGGCCTGCGTGCCCCAGTAGCATTGATGCGTGCGGCACCAGTGGCGTGCCGCGCCATTGCGAAACTTTCCGGCAGGCAATAGATTGCACAGCACGATGGCGTCTTCGCCCGCGCCGGCGCGAAAGTGGCCCGTGATGTGGGAGGTAGTGACGGCAAGATGACCCGTGCTCGCTTGCAAAGGCCAGCAGATGCCGGGCAGGGTCAGTGGCGTGGTCAATGGCGCCTAGTGGCTAGCGGCTTGCCAGTCGCTAGCCGGCCGGCATGAAAAAGCCCGCCGACTGGGGCGGGCTTTGCTGGTGCGCTTGCCATGGGCATGGCCCGGTCTATTCTTCCGTATCGGCCAGGGTAACGATGGCGCGCGCCCACTTCGCGTATTTCAGGTTCGCCAGATCGCGCACCGTCTTGATATTGAATGCCTGCTTGAGCAGTTCCGCATCCTTCTCGCTGACGCCTTGCAGCGCATCGACTGGGGCATCGGCGATTTCCTTGAACGTCTTTTTTTCGTAGGCTTTGTCTACCGCTTTATTGATGTTCATGTGTTGATGCTCCTCAGTTAGTAGGAAAATTAATTCTACACGTTTTTGCGCACCGTCAATTTACGCTTGCATGTTGTACCGAACTAAATATGATGGAGGTGGGCGCAGCTTCGGCTGAGTCCGTTTTTGAGTTGCTCTAAAAATTGTCAATGTAATACTGAAATTATATATAGTATAATTGTTGTGCATGTCGGCGAATAGGCGCCGACCGCAGCGGACGCCGCTCTACGCGGCACTAATTGACAGCGTTCAGGAGAATACGATGAGTTTGCTAGATCAACTTGCGGGACAGGCGATGAGCGCTTTGGGTAACAAGGGCGCGGAAGGGGAAGCCCCGTCGGGGCTGATGGCCAGCGTGATGGAACTGGTCAACCAGCATGGCGGCTTGCCTGGCCTGCTGCAGAAATTCCAGGAAAGCGGCCTGGGCGACCAGGTGGCCAGCTGGATCGGCACCGGCGCCAACGCGCCCGTCTCCGGCGAACAGATCAAGGATGCGCTGGGCGCCGATACGATCACCCAGATCGCCGAAAAAGCGGGCGTCGCACCGGACGCGGCCTCGGGCGGCCTGGCCGCCTTGCTGCCCCAGCTGATCGACAAGCTGACGCCGAACGGTCAAGTGCCAGAGAACAATGACCTTGTCAGCCAGGGCTTGAATATGCTCAAGGGTAAGATCTTCGGTTGATACAACCGTTGCAACAACAAAAAACCTTGCAGCGATGCGAGGTTTTTTTATGTGCAAGGTTTTGTGTGCGAACGATGAACGTCTGAAAAACGCCTGCGGCGAGGCGCCGCCCCGAAGACAGTACGCGAGTACGGCGAAGGACAAGAGTAAGCCCGGCAACAACGCCATGGGTGGTTATCAGGCGGCGGCCATCATGCCGAAACGCTGAGGTTCGCTGGTCAGCCTTGCCGTACTCCCCTCGACCAGATAAGAGCAATAGCGGCGTCGCTCGGCGATGCCGCCGCGTCGTTCCATCAATTCGCCCAGCATGGCGACGGCATCGGTGGCCATCTTTTGCACGGGCTGGCGCAGGGTGGTGATGTCGTAGCTGAGCCAGCCCGATGCTTCCAGCGCGTCGAAGCCGGCCACCGACATTTGCAGCGGCACCTGGATGCCCATCTGGTGGCGCGCCGTGTCCAGGCAGCCGATGGCCATGATGTCGTTGCCGCAAATAACGGCGTCCGGCACGCGACCCAGGCGGTCGATGACTTTGCGCAAGCCCCGTCCGCCGCTGGCGTAATCGTAGTTGCCGCTGACGACGATGGGCGCGGGCAAGCCCAGGGTCAGCAAGCGGTCCAGCATGCCGGCCTTGCGTTCGTGTGCCACGGCCGAGTCGCCGGGGCCGTCGATGATGGCGAACTGGCGGTGGCCTGCCTCGGCCAGGCGTGACACGAGCAGGCGCGCCGCTTCGCCCTGGTCGCACAGCACGGCGTGTACGGCGTGCTCGCGCGGGCTGCGGTTGAACAGCACCAGCGGCACGTCGCGCCGGCCGAATTCTGCCATCTGTTCGTCCGACAGGCAGGCGGCCACGACGGCGCCATCGACCTGGTATTGCCACACATCGTTCAAGACCTTGCCGATGTCCGCTTCGCGCTCCAGGGTAAACAAGAGCAGACGCTTGCCCTGGCGGGCGATTTGCTGGCTCAGGTCGGACAACACTTGCGGATAGTACAGATTGGCCAGGTTGGAAATGATGACGGCCACCAGGTTCGAGCGCCGCGTGATCAGGCTGCGCGCGGCCGCGTTGGGGATGTAGTCGAGGCTGATGGCCGCCTGCATGACCTTGGCATGGGTGGCAGGCGAGATGCTGGCACCCGGCTTGAAGCAGCGCGATACGGCCGATTGCGACACGCCGGCCAGCAGGGCCACGTCATACGAGGTCACGCGCCGTCCGGCACCGGGTGTCGGGCGGGTGGCGGTGTTGGGTGTCCGGGCTACAGTATTCTTTTTTCGCATATTGGTCTGCCAAGCAAGCTGTCTCAAAGTATTCCTGCAGGCCCGGCCGCTTGTGGCGGCCTGGGCGGGCAGAATGAGCATAGCGCAAAAGATTGCCGCATGGCAATACTGTTTGCTTATTCATGCTTATTGTTCATGTGGCAAAGATATGCCTTCATAACAAGCGCCATGCCTGCTCCTCTAGCGAGCCTGTCCCAGGCGCCGCTGCATAGCTTTTGCGCGGGGCGGGTACTTGATGCGGAGCAAGCTTGCTGCCTTGGCCGCGACGGCAGTATTTTTCTGGTGTAATGGCGCCCGTTCTGATAACATAATGCCCCTTTATTCAGGGAAGGGTCGACATGGCCAATGCTTGCGGCGTCGATTTCGGCACGTCAAATTCCACGGTAGGCTGGGCGCGTCCCGGGCAGAGCACCATGCTCGGCCTGGAAGATGGCAAGACGACCTTACCGTCCGTTGTCTTCTTCAATGCGGAAGATGAGGAAGTCAGTTTTGGCCGCGCGGCGCTGGCCGGCTATCTGGCCGGCTACGAGGGGCGCTTGATGCGCTCGCTGAAAAGCTT
Organism: Janthinobacterium sp. UMAB-56; assembly: GCF_900095265.1. GTDB lineage: Bacteria > Pseudomonadota > Gammaproteobacteria > Burkholderiales > Burkholderiaceae_D > Janthinobacterium. Next base: position 176,653 of record NZ_LT607662.1, read on the forward strand.
GCTGGGCACCAGTCTCATCGACGGCCAGACGGAAGTGGGCGGGCGCGCCTTGCCATTTCGCCTGTTGCTGGCGCAATTCATCGGCGAAGTGAAGCGCCGCGCCGAGCAGTCCGCCGGCCGCGAATTCTCGTCCGCCGTGTTCGGCCGTCCCGTCTTCTTTATCGACGACAATGCGCAAGCCGACCAGCTGGCGCAAGATACGCTGGCCGAAGTGGCGCGCTCCGTCGGCTTCAAGGACGTCGCCTTCCAGTTCGAGCCGATTGCCGCCGCGTTCGACTACGAGTCGCAGATAGCCAAGGAAGAGCTGGTGCTGATTGCCGACATCGGCGGCGGTACTTCCGACTTTTCGCTGGTGCGCCTGTCGCCGGAGCGGGCAAAGAAGGCTGAGCGGCGCGACGATATCCTCGCCACCGGCGGTGTGCACATCGGCGGCACGGACTTCGATAAATACTTGAGCCTGTCTTCCGTCATGCCCCTGCTCGGCTATGGCAGCCGCCTGCATAACAATAGCGAAGTGCCGTCCAGCTATTACTTCAACCTGGCGACCTGGCACACCATCAACCTGGCCTACACCAAGAAGATCTGGGTGCAGCTGGCCGACGTGTGCCGCGATGCGCGTGAGCAAGACAAGATGGGGCGCTTGCAAAAGCTGATCGACGAGCGTGCCGGCCACTGGCTGGCCATGAAAGTGGAAGAGGGCAAGATTGCCCTGTCCGACGCGGCTGAAGTGCAACTGGAGCTCGATCGCCTGTCGCCCGCGCAAAGCCTGTTGCTGAAACGCACGCAGTTCGACGAAGCCATCGGCCATCTGTGTGGTTCCGTGGAGGAAACCGTGCTGCGCCTGCTGCGCGACGCGGGCGTGGCGCCGGAAGCCGTCGATACCGTGTTCTTCACGGGCGGATCGAGCGGCGTGCGCCTGCTGCGTGAAAAAATCGCCGCCCTGGTGCCGGCCGCGCGCAAGGTTGAAGGCGACCTGTTCGGCAGTATCGGTGCCGGACTGGCGCTGGACGCGGTGCGCAAGTTCGGCTAAGCTGGCCCACCGCAGCATTGCAGAAAGAGCCTTACTTCATGAATGTGTTTGACAAACCGATCGTCATGATCGACTTCGAGACGACCGGACTGTCACCCGACATGGGCGACCGCATCACCGAAGTGGCGGCCTTGCGCATCGAGGGCGGGCAAATCACCGACCGCTATGTGACACTGATCAACTGCAATGCGCGCATTCCCGCGTTCATCACGGGCTTGACGGGCATCACGCAGGCCATGGTGGACAAGGCGCCGCCCGTGGCCGAGGTGGTGCCGCAGTTGCTGGACTTCATCGGCAGCGATGCCTTGTCGGCGCACAATGCCAGCTTCGATGAGAAGTTCCTGCGCGCGGAAAGCGCCAGGCTGGACCTGGCGCCCGCGCACCAGTCGCTCGTGTGCTCCTTGAAACTGTCGCGCCGCGTGTTTCCCGGCCTGGCCAGCTACAAGCTGGGCTTGCTGTCCAGCCAACTGGGCATCGCCTTCAAGAGTGCCGCCCACAGGGCCGAGTCCGATGCGGAAGTGGCGGCGCAAGTACTGATCCATATCGGCCGCCATTTGCGCAGCAGCTATGGCATCGCCGATGTCGACGCGGACCTGCTGGTGTCGCTGAACAAGCTGGCTGCCGCCAAGGTGCCGCAATTCCTGCAAAAGCACCCATCGCGCCGCTGAACGCCGTTTCGCATCAAACTGGACGCATCAAAATAATATAATTATGTTATTTTGTTTGAGCCTGATCAATTCCATCCACCACATCGAATTTACAATTTAAGCAACACACGATTTCGCCGCCCTGGGCCGCCGTTTTGCGCGTGCTGCCGGCAAGCGCGATGTGGATGGGGGCGCACATGGACAAGCACCATACTGCCAGAGATAGCCATCAGGCGTATATCTGGTTCCGCACGGCTGCCGAGCAGGGCAATGCCTACGCCCAGTTCAACCTGGGATTGATGTACAAAAAAGGGGAAGGCGTGGCGCAGGACGACGCGCGCGCCTTTGTCTGGCTGCGCCTGGCCGCGCTGCAAGGGCTGGCCTACGCGCAGAATCATCTGGGCGCCCTGTATTACCACGGCCGCGGCGTGGCGCAGAGCGATGCAGACGCCGTGCTGTGGTTTCGCCGCGCGGCCGCCCAGGGCGATGCATCGGCACAGCAAAACCTGGGGCAGATGTACCGCAAGGGACGCGGCGTGCTGCAGAGCGATGAACTGGCCCTGGCCTGGTTTTACCGCGCCTCCGAGCAGGGCGTGGCGAGCGCGCAGTCACTGCTCGGTGTAGCGTATGCGCAGGGGCTGGGCGCGAAAAAGAACGATGCGCTGGCGCTGGCCTGGTTCCGCAAGGCCGCCTTGCAGGGCGATGCGCAGGCGCAGTTGAACCTGGGACTCGTCTACCAACGGGGTCAGGGCGTGGCGCAAAGCGATGCGCAGGCGCTGGCCTGGTTCCGCCAGGCGGCAGCCCAGGGCTTGGCCGTGGCGCAGCGGCAACTCGGCGTGGCGTATGCGGAAGGTCTGGGCGTGGTACCCGACCAGTTGCGTGCCTACGCCTGGCTGCAGCGGGCGGCCGAGCAGGATGATGCCGACGCGCAGTTCAACCTGGGCCTGAGGTTGGCGCGCGGCCAGGGCGTGGACAAGGACGAGACGCGCGCCGTCGCCTGGTACCGGCGAGCCGCGATGCAAGGCCATTGCATGGCGCAATATCATCTGGGTGGCATGTTTGCGGGCGGGCGCGGCGTCGCCCGCGACTGGTGCCAGGCGCTGGACTGGTATGCCAGGGCGGCGGCCCAGGGCGCGTCGAATGCGCAGTTCAATCTGGGCGTGATGTATGCCAATGGACAGGGCGTGGAGCGCGACGAAATCTGCGCCGTGCGCTGGTACCGCATGGCAGCCGAGCAGGGCGATGCCAGCGCGCAGAACAACCTGGGCGTCATGTATGCGAATGGCCATGGCGTGCCGCAAGACGATGGCCTGGCCGTGCAATGGTATGCGTGCGCGGCCGGCCAGGGCCATGCGCTGGCGCAATACAACCTGGGCGGCATGTACAACAGCGGGCGTGGCGTGGAGGAAGATCCCGTTTGCGCCTATATGTGGCTGGCGCTGGCGGCCGAGGGCGGCGATAGCGGAGCGGCCAGGGCTTGTCAAACGGCTGCTGCCAGGCTGGCGCCGGTACAGCTGCAAGAGGCGCGCCAGCGCATGCTGCAATGGCAGCAGGTGCGCTACCGGCCACTGGCGCCGCGCGACTGAGGCGCGGCCACCGTGCGCGCGCGGTCGCGCGCCGCATGCGATAATTGCCGAAGGGCATGTCGCGCAGGCAATAAAGCAATGCGGGCATGTGGCACGGGTGTTTGGCACAGTGAAAGGTGGACCATGGTACGGCAGGCAGGCGAGGATGCATCCGAGCAAAAAGTGATCGACGACATTGCCACGCATGGCTGGCATGGCGTCCATATCAGTGCTGATGAAGAAGGCCCTGGTTATGCCTTCACCATCGGTGCCGGCCACAGCTTCGGCCAGCCTGAATTTCTCATCATGGGCTTACCTCGCGCCATGGCCCATCAGATACTTGATGTGGCGCTCGACGCCGTGCGCAGCGGCGCCATCACGGATTTCACGGCCACCACCAACGTCTTGCTGGAAGGCCATCTTTGCGCCTTCGTGCGTGTACCCGTCGAGCAATACCGCAATTATGTCGGTTATGCGCGCTGGTATTACCAGGGCGATGATTTTACGCTGTACCAGATCGTCTGGCCGTCGCGCGACGGCCACTTCCCGTGGCAGGCGCAAGCCAGCACGCAGTATATGGATAGCCAACCCCTGCTGGGGCCGGCACCGCTGGCGGCATGACGGCAGACACGTCCGTCAGCATTGTCGCCAGTACTGCAGGCCCGTGCGTGTGCGAGCCGCTCCTCTTTGCCCGTCTTGACTAGGCATCCATGCGCGCCGCGCCCGTGCCCTGGCGCCGGTCCAGGAACAGGCTGTTGCCGTGGATTTTCTTCGCCTGCTTTTTCGCTTCGGCCGCCTGCGTGGCAATCTGATGGTGCGTGTAGTACTGGTGCGCCTCGACCTTGATGACGCCCAGCGATAGGCTGATCAGCGAATAAAACACTTTCTTGCCCTGCCGGTCTTCGCTGATGTAGCCGCCCCGTTCGCAGTCGCCCGTGCTGTAATAGGCGAGGATGGCGGCGGCAAAGCGCTCCAGCATGGCCTGGCAGCGCGTTTCCCAGTCTTCGCTCTGGAACAGGATCATGAAATCGTCACCGCCGATGTGGCCGATAAAGTCGCGGTTCGGGTCGCAATGGCCGCTGAGGATTTCCCCCGTCAGCTGGATCACGTCGTCGCCCTTGCGGTAGCCGTACACATCGTTGAAGGGCTTGAAGTGGTCGAGGTCGCAGTAGCAGACCCAGAAGCGGGTGGCGCTGTGCAGCAAGCGGTCGATATGTTCGTTGATGGGCACGTTGCCAGGCAGTTGCGTCAGCGGATTGGCGTAACGGGCCGCATTGATCTGCATCTGCGTGATTTCGCGCATCAGGTCGTGGCCCGTGCCCATGCCCAGATAGCGGCCGTGTTCGGTAATGATGAAGCCGTTGAACAAGTGGTGGGCGTCGGACTGCACCATGGTGTAGCTGAGTTCCTGCAAGCTCGTCTCGTGGTCGGCAATGAGGGGCGTGGCATCCATGAACAAGGTGCACGATTTCTTGCCGTACAGTTCGCGCTGGTAGGGGCGGGCGAAATGGTCGATCATTTCAAAGCGGCTGATCAGGCCCAGCGGTACGCCATCATCGACGACGGGGATGATCATCAGCTTCGGTTCCTTCAGGAAGATGTCGTACACCTCGTTATTGTTTTTTTCGGGCGAAACGGCCGCCACCCGGTGCAGCAGCTTGCGGATGCTGGCGCCATTCTTTTCCAGGCTACTGCGCTGCGGATACACGGCCACGCCATTGCGCCCCAGGGCCTGCACCACTTCGGCCGGCAGGGCCCGCGCCGGCACCGCATTGGGCCGTCCCAGGTGATAGCCCTGGCCGTAGGCCACGCCCAGGTCGCGCAATACCAGCAATTCCGTCTGTGCCTCGATGCCTTCGGCGATCACCAGGGTGCCCGATTTTTCCGCGATTTCCTGGATCGAGCGCACGAACTGCAGTTTCACGGGGTCATGATTGATGCCCTGGATGAAATGCATGTCGATCTTCACGTACTCGGGGCGCAGCTCGGACCACAGGCGCAGGCTGGAAAAACCTTCACCCAGGTCATCGATGGCGATCTGGAAGCCCATGTTGCGGTAGTGCAGCACCGCTTCGCGCATCAGCTCGTAGTCATAGGTGGGCTGGTTTTCCGTCAGCTCGATGATGACACGGTCCGGATTGATGCCGATCTGCTCGATGTATTCCAGCGTTTCGCCATGGCGGGCATTGCGCAGCAGCAGGCATTCCGGGCTGACATTGAGAAACAGCTTGCCCGGCAACTGCAGTTCGGCAAAGCGTTCCAGTACCACTTGCCGGCACAGGTGTTCCACTTCCAGGGTCAGGTCATGCGCGCGCGCCACCTTGAACAGATTCATCGGCGCGTGCAGGGGGCTGTCGGACGGCCCCCGTATCAAGCCTTCGTAGCCGATGATCTCGCCGCTGTGCATGTGGATGATGGGCTGGAACAGGGCGCTCAGTTTGCGGCCCGCCAGGATATCGTGCAAGGCATCCGTCCCTTCCACGCTCATGGGTGCCGAGGGCGGATTCAGATAAGCCACATTCGATGGCATCGCGCCGGGCGGCGCGGCGATGGCGGAAGGGAGGGCGAGAGTGTGCATAGGGGGATCTGGCGGCACGGCCTCTGGACGGGCCATGAACATGTTGCCCATGGTAAAGAAGATTTATGACGGCTTGATGAAACGTATGCGCTTTTGAGCATAGTTCCTGCCTAGCCGTCAGTTTGCCAATTCTTCCCAAAAACGCGATTTACCACGGCGTTTCCTGAGAATTGTCCAAACAAAAGACGGCAAATTCAGCGGATAACTGTGCTTTAAAAGTGGCAATCCGCGCTATGATTTCTCTTGGCGAAAGTCAACTGGGCAGCCGCAGCGCATGTTTGAGCGGCCTGCTTTCCTCGACATCCAACAATGAGACAAACAACCCATGCAATTACGTAGTGCAACCCTCATATTCAGCTTGCTGGCCGCTTTCGGTGGCAATGCCATGGCACAGTCCGCACCAGCATGCCCGGCCGGCGACGGCGCCCCCGTGACGTATCCTGTCAGCAAAAAAGTCGACCAGCAAGACAGCTATTTCGGCACCACCATCTTTGACCCTTATCGCTGGCTGGAAGACGCCAACAGCGCAGAAACGGGCGAGTGGGTCGCGGCGCAAAACAAGCTGACGCAGTCTTATCTGGGCACCATTCCGGAGCGCGCCGCGATCAAGCAGCGCCTGACCAAGCTGTGGAACTATGAGCGTTTCTCTACGCCAACGAAGCAGGGTGGCCGTTATTTCTACAGCCGCAACGATGGCTTGCAAAACCAGGCCGTGCTGTACACGGTGAAAAAACTGACGGACGAGCCCCGTCTGCTGCTGGACCCGAACACCCTGTCGAGCGATGGCACGGTGGCGCTGGCCGGCACCTCGATCAGCCCGAATGGCAAGTACCTGGCGTATGCCACGTCCGCTTCCGGTTCCGACTGGAATGAGTGGAAAGTGCGCGATATCGAATCGGGCAAGGATTTGACGGATCACATCAAGTGGGCCAAGTTCTCGGGCGCCTCGTGGACCAAGGATAACAAGGGTTTCTTCTACAGCCGCTATGACGCGCCGAACGAGGCAACCAAGCTGGCCGATATCAATTACTTCCAGAAATTGTATTTCCATAAGATCGGCACGCCGCAAAGCGACGACGTACTCGTCTTTGACCGTCCCGACCAGAAGGAATGGGCGTTTGGCGGCAGCACCGTCAGTGATGATGGCAATTATCTGATCATCACGGCCACGCAGGGCACGGAGCGCAAGAACCGCGTTTTCTATAAGGACTTGCGCCAGAAGAACGCCAAGGTCGTGGGCTTGCTGGAAGCTTTCGATGCCTCGTACTCGTTCATCGACAATGACGGCCCCGTGTTCTTCTTCAAGACGGATAATAAGGCGCCGAAATCGCGCGTGATCGCCATCGATACGCGTAAACCTGCGCCTGCCGACTGGAAGGAAATCGTGCCGCAAAGCGCGGAAACCCTGGTCGCCGTCAACCTGATCAACAACCAACTGGTGCTCGACTACCTCAAGGATGCGCAAACGCAGATCAAGATCGTCGACCTGAACGGCAAGCTGGTGCGCGAAGTGGCCTTGCCCGGTATCGGTTCGGCCGGCGGCTTTGCCGGCAAGCGTGGCGATACGGAAACGTTCTACTCATTCACCAGTTTCACGACGCCAGCGACCATCTACCGCTACGACATGACATCGGGCAAGAGCACGGTTTACCGCCAGCCGAAGGTCGATTTCGATCCGAACGCCTTTGAAACGCGCCAGCAATTCTTCACCAGCCGCGACGGTACCAGGGTGCCGATGTTCATCGTCTCGAAAAAAGGCATGAAGCTCGATGGCTCCAACCCGACCTATCTGTACGGCTATGGCGGCTTCAATATTTCGCTGACCCCAAGCTTCTCCGTGGCCAATCTTGCCTGGGTGGAAATGGGCGGCGTCTATGTGATGGCCAACCTGCGCGGGGGCGGCGAGTACGGCGAAGCCTGGCACCAGGCTGGTACCAAGCTGAACAAGCAAAACGTGTTCGACGATTTTATTGGTGCGGCGCAGTGGCTGGTGGACAACAAGGTCACCTCGCCATCCAAGCTGGCGATTGGCGGCGGCAGCAATGGCGGCCTGCTGGTCGGTGCGGCCATGACGCAGCGTCCCGACCTGTTTGCTGCAGCCATCCCGCAAGTGGGCGTGCTCGACATGTTGCGTTTCCACAAGTTCACCGTGGGCTGGGGCTGGGTGCCTGACTACGGTTCGTCGGACGACGCCGAGCAGTTCAAGGCATTGGTGAAATACTCGCCCCTGCACAACCTGAAGGCGGGCGGCTGCTATCCGGCCACCATGATCACGACGGCCGACCATGACGACCGCGTCGTGCCTGCGCACAGCTTCAAGTTCGCCGCCGCCGCCCAGGCAGCGCAAGGCGGCGCGGCGCCCGTGCTGATCCGCATCGACAGCAAGGCGGGCCATGGCGCCGGCAAGCCGACGACCAAGCAGATCGAGGAAGTGGCGGACCGCTGGGGCTTCCTCAGCCGCTCGTTGAAGATGGTGCCAGTAACGGCGACTGAGCCGGCAAAAGTGGCGGCGCAGTAACTTGGTCGTTGCTACAAGGTAAAAAGCGCGGGCGCGGTTGGCCCGCGCTTTTTTACGCCCGTTGCAAAGGCGCGATGCGCGCCAGCACGCCGTTTTCAAACGTGGACTGAAACGGCAAATCCTTGCGCTGCGCATAGCCGATATAGCAGTCGCACTTGAAGCGCGGGCAGCGGCGTTCCTGCAGCATGCCCGCTAGCTCATCCACATACAAATTGCCCAGCCGCTCGGGCACGAAGTGGCAGCGCGTCAGTTCGCCGTCGCCATCGACGGACAGCGACGCTTCGCCCGCCAGGCATGGTTTGCCGCGCGAGGGAGACGGACGCCGGTTTTGCGCGAACCACGGGTCGATGGCGTCGAGCCAGGCCAGGTCTTCCACACGGTAGTAGCCGGGGCCACGGCGGTCGTAGGCGTTCAGCCACAGGTAGACGTGGGCCGGCAGGGCCGCGCGCAGGGCGCGGATGGCGTCCAGGTGCTCGGTCATGGCGACGACGCCGACCGAATAGCGCGCGCCCATGGCGTCCAGGCGCGCGCAGCGTTCCAGAAAGCGGGACAAGGTCGTCTGGTCCGGGTGGTAGGTGCACCACAGGCCGACTTTCTCCAGTCCATCCATGTTTTCCAGCCAGCCCAAGGGGCCGGACAGATTCGTTTGCAGCGCGACTTGCCGCACCTGCGGCAGGCTGGCCAGGGTTTGCATCGCCGTGCGGTAGTGGCGCCGCACCAGTGCTTCGCCCCACGGTGTGAACAGGATGGCGATGGGGCGCGTTTGCCGCGCTACCCAGCTTGTAAAGCGCGCCACTTCGCGCGCATCGCGGGCCAGCGTGGCACGGCTGTCGCGCTGCTTGGCAAACGGGCAGTAGCCGCAGGCGTAGTTGCAGCTCGATAGCGTGCCCCGGTACAGCAGGGACAAGGTGTCCGCTTGTGTTGTCAGCACGCCTGGCCGCCTTCGGCCATCAGCGCGCGCACCGTCTCGGACGCCAGCCAGGGGCCGATGGTGTCGGCGTAGGCGTAGCCCAGCGCATTCAGGCGCAGCAGCGGACCATCCTCTTGCACCAGGGCTAAGGCGTGCAACTCGGCCAGTTGCGGCAAGTCTTCTTCGCAGCGGCTGCCGAAGCGCGCCGTGTAGGCGTCGCGGTCCAGGCCCGGTTCCGTCAGCAGCGACTGGATTACGTAGCGCCGGCGCTGTTCCTCCCCGTCCAGTACATGGCCATGTTCGGCCTGCGCGAAACGCGCCTCGTCCAGTGCCAGATACTGCTCGATGATGTTGATGGTATCGACGCGCGCCACCGCATACTCGCTCGAATAATGCAGGCGCGAGGTGTAGGAGCGGGCACCCGCGCCCAGGCCCACCATGCCATCATTCTGGCAGCAGTACGAAGGCCCGTTCTGTTCCGGCGCATGGGGCGCACGGAACATGCGCATGGACACTTGCTCGTAGCCTTGGGCGCGCAAATGGTCGCGCGCGGCCGCGTACAGGGTCAGGCGGCTGTCGCCATCCTGCGCCAGCATGATGGGGTTCAGCGATTGCGCGCCCTGGCGGCGCGCCACTTTGCCGAGTCCCGTCTGCTCGCGCACGTAGAGCGGATACAGATAGATTTCCTCGGGCCGGAAGGCGAGCGCGCTGTCGATGGAGGCCAGCAGGCTGGCGACGGTTTGTCCGGCGATGCCGTAGATCAGGTCCAGGTTCAGCGTCGGGAAACCTGCAGCGCGTATCAGGCCGATAGCGTGCTGGACAGTAGCGTTTTGCTGCGGGCGGGCCAGCGCGCGCATCTCGCCGGCGGCAAAGCTCTGGATGCCCAGGCTGACCCGGTCGATGCCGTGCGCGCGGCACACGGCCAGGCGTTCAGCCGTGATGGTTTCGGGCGACGCCTCGATGCCGGCCGGCGTGTGCTGCAAGTCGATGCCGAGGATGTCGCGCGCACCGCACAGCAGAGTATCGAGCTGCGCCGGCGACAGATAGGTGGGCGTGCCGCCGCCCAGCGCGAAGCGGGCAAAGCGCCGTTCGCCCAGCGCGCCGGCCAGGGCGCGCATCTGCACCAGCACCTGTTGCACATAGCGCTCGACCATGTCGGCGCTGGGCCGGGCCATGGCGAACAGGTTGCAAAAGCCGCAGCGCATCTCGCAAAACGGAATATGGATATACGCGAACAGGGCGGAGCGGTCTTGCTGCGCCCACAGCGGCGCGAGGGGCGCCGCTTGCGGCAAGGCGCGGTAAGCTGCTTTGTGTGGATATGAGTAGGAATACGCCTGGTAGGGCGTGTGGCGCATGCGCTGCGCCAGGGTGGCCGCTGGATCGGCTGGGTTCATGGTGGGGACTCCTTGGGAGGTGTATCGGGGGCGATGAAGAAGTGCGCATACGGCACGTTCCACACGCTGTCATGGGCCACTCTGTGGCCGCGGTAGCCATCTTCGCCATATGCGCTGCCGTGATCCGAGCAGACGATGGCAAACGTGGGTGCGCGCGCGGCGCAGGCGGCAAACAATGGCGCCAGCGCGCCATCCACATAGCGCAGGGCCGCCGCATGGCTGTCCAGGCAGTCGGCGCGGCAGCCTGGCAGGTAGGCGCGGTTCGGCGTGTGCAGGGCGGCCACGTTGATGAATAAAAAGGTGCGCTGCCTGCCGTCTGCCAGACGGGCTATGGCCAGCGCCACCTGTTTTTCGGTTGAATGGCGGCTGGCCACGCCCATGCCGGCGCTCCAGTGACTTTCCTGGAACCGCGACGGCAGCACGGAACCCAGTGCCGTTTGCTTATTAAAGAAGCCCACGCCGCCGATGCAGATGGTGCGGTAGCCGCGCGCGGCCAGCGCGGCGGGGATGTCGGCCTCTTCGAACGCAAACGTGTGCCTGGAGGTCGTTTCGCTGCCCGCGAAGGCGGAAGCGAACAGGCGCGCATGGCGGCCCGGCGCTGCCGGCGTGGGCAAAAAGCCCGCGAAGAAGGCTTGGTGCGCCGCATAGGTGAACGTGGCGGGCGAGTGGCGCCGTTCCCAGCCGCCCGGTGGCAGCAAGCGCC
>NZ_LT607663.1:0-176791 GCF_900095265.1 Janthinobacterium sp. UMAB-56
ATCGACAAAGCGTTGTGTTTGTCAGCTGCGAAGAAGGAAGAGTATGAAGCATTTCGCTAAATTCGTCAACACCTTCTTTTACTACCCAGCCCCGGAAGGCTGTCCCTCTTGTGCCGCAAACTAGTGCGTCTCATCGGGGAGGCGAACTATAGCAAAGCGCCCTGGTAGTAGCAAGGCTTTTCAGGAGTATTTGCCGCCAACTGCTACAATTTCGCCCCCTCAGCGCAAATCCGCGTCCATACATAGAAGATTCACCATGAAACAACAAGCTCAAGGATCAGGCCTGTCCCTGAAACGAGCTGGCTTCAGCACTGGCTTTGGCGTGCTCGCCGCCACCCTCGGTTCCGCAGTCGGTCTTGGCAATATCTGGAAGTTCCCCTATCTAACCGGTGCCAATGGTGGCGCCGGCTTCCTGCTCATCTATTTACTCGCCACCTTATTGGTAGGCCTGCCCGTGATGATTGCAGAAATTACCCTCGGGCGCCGCGCCAAGGTCAACCCGATCTCCGCCATGGAACAACTGGCCCCAAAGGGCAAGCCCTGGTGGCTGGTCGGCTTCATCGGTATGATCGCCGCCTTCCTCATCGTCGCGTTTTACTCGGAAGTGGTGGGTTGGGTGTTTGCCTACATCGCCAAAGCCATCGACGGCTCCATCCTCAGCAGCGACAAGCTGGTAACGGAAGCGGCATTCGCTTCGCTGATCCGCAATCCCTTGCAATCGCTGTTGTGGCAATGGGGCGTGCTGCTGTTTATCGGCGGCATATTGATGCTGGGCGTGACCAAGGGCATCGAAGCGATCGCCAAGAAACTGATGCCGCTGCTATTTCTGTTACTACTGCTGCTATGTGCGGTCAGCCTGTCGCTCGATAAAGCGGGTGTAGGCCTGGCCTTTCTGTTCCGTCCTGATTTTTCCAAGCTGACGGCTTCCGTTGTACTGACGGCCATGGGCCTGGCCTTCTTCAAGTTGTCCGTCGGCATGGGCACGATGATGACCTACGGCAGCTATTTCCGCGATGACCAGGATATCCCTGTCACCACCTTGCGCGTGATGGCGGCCGACCTCGGCGTATCGATGCTGGCTGGCATCGCCATCTTCCCCGCCGTGTTCACGTTTGGTTTCGCCCCTAGTGCGGGACCGTCGCTGGTGTTCATCACGATTCCGGCAGTTTTCTCGCAAATTCCGATGGGGCAAGTCCTGATGGTGGTGTTTTTCATCCTGGCTGCCGTCGCCGCAACGGGCGCGATGCTGTCGCTGATGGAAGTGCCCGTGGTCATTTTCCATGAACGCTTCGGCTGGACGCGCACCAGGGCCACCGTCGTGACCATGCTGCTGCTGGCCGTACTCGGTTCCGTGTGCGCGCTGAGTAACAGTACCCTGGCGGACTTCAAGCTGTTTAATTTGAATATGTTTGATCTGTTCGACTTCGTCTCGTCGAATATCTTGCTGCCGGTAGGCGGCATCGCGATTGCCTTGTTTACAGGCTGGGCCTGGGGCAAGCACCATTTCATCGATGCGATCAGCAATCACGGCCAGTTGCAGAACAAAGCCTTGGCGCATGTGCTGCTGTTCCTGCTGCGCTTTGTCTCGCCCGTGCTGATCCTGATCGTGATGTTGAAAGGGATGAAAGTCTTGTAACTAGAGTACCCGGGTGTAGGTCTGGCGCACCAGCACCCGGTCACCGCAATCAAAATGCCACCATTCGCTGTTGATGCCGAAGAAACCCGCCTGGAACATGGCGTCGCGCAACAAGCGGCGATGCGCCACGTGCTCTTCGGAAATCTCCCCCTTGTCCAGCAAGACCAACTCCAGCGCCGGGTGCGAGCGCTCACTCAGATCATCAAAACCCGTACCCATGTCCAGTTCCTGCCCATCCGGCCCGACGATGGTGATGTCGAGCGCCATGCCGAACGAGTGGATCGAGCCGCGCGATGGTTCGGCTATATAGCCGAGCAACTCCGTCCCCTGCAGCGCATCCCACAATTGCTGCTGCACCCGTTGCGGGCGCAAGGCGTCGAGCACCAACAGATGATGACCGGGGCGATGCGCGGCCAGCCAGGCCACGGCCTTTTCCAGTGCGGCGGCCGCATCGCGGTGCAGCCAGGCGCAATCGATGGGGCTATATAAGTCGCGGCCGACGAAATTGTCGGGCGTGGCATAGCGCAAGTCGACGGCGATGCCGGCGATGCTGCTCAGGTGGCGAAATTGCGGATCGCTACCGACCGCTTCCAATTGCAAACTAGCAACAGACATTAAGCTCTTCTTTCCAGGCACTGACGCGCCGCTACGCCAATGCTGTCGGCCAGGCGCCGCGCGCCATGCGACAGCGGCGAGTGGCTCGCCGTCAATAAATACAGTTGTATGGGTATCGTGGGCGCCCAAGGCCGGCGCTGCAGCCGCTCGGGCGAACCTGACGCAGCCGTAAATGGGTCGACCACGGCCATGCCGGCGCCCGCTTCCACCAGCGAGCGGGCAATTTGATAGGTTTGCACTACCGTACTGAAGACGGGGTGGATGTCCTGCGCCTCGCAGGCGGCCACCACCAGTTCACCCAGCGGATCGTTGTCCGCATGGCCGATCAGCTCGCCATTCAGGCCATGCGCCGTCAAAGGCGTGCCGCAATCGGCCGCATGCCAGGTGCCGGCCGGCGCGATCACCGTCATGACGCCCTGCGCAATCGGTTCGGCCACGATGCCCGGATGGCGCGGGTCTTGCAAGGACACGGCCAGGTCCGCTTCGCCGAGGCGCAAGGTATTGACGATCTCACCCGTGTGATGCGTGGCCAGCTGGCAACGCGTATGGGGAAAGTCGCGGCGCCACTGCGTCATGGCGAACGGCAAGACGCTGATGGCGAGCGTCGGCGTCGACACCAGGCGGATGGTTTCCACCGCGTGCCCCTTCAGGCTGGCCGCCAGGCGGCGGATACCCAATAAATCGCGGTTGAGCTTTTCCGTCTCGACAAACAGCCGGTGCGCCTCCGGCTTCGGGTACAGCTTGCCCCGCACGCGCTCGAACAGCGGCATGCCCAGTTGCAACTCGCAATGCTGCAAGACCTTGGTCACGGCAGGCTGCGAGATATGCAGCACCTGGGCGGCGCCGCTGATGGTGCCAACTTGCATGATGGCGTGAAACACTTCGATATGACGCAGCCGCATGAGCTATTCCTTTACCTTGCTTTGGCCATTCGGGCCATCAACGTTCAGCATATAAGAAAAAGGCATGGGCTGGAACGGTCGTGCTACTTTGCTACAACAGCTGGCGCCGGCGTCGTCAGCACTTCCAGCAAGGCCGCCGTTTCGCCATCGGGCATGCCGTCGAACAGCGTATTGCGGTATTTCATCTGGAAGGCGATGAGCACATTGCGCGTCGCTTCGTCAAAGATGCCCGTATTCGGCGTGGCATAACCGTGCTGGGCCAGCTTTTTCTGGAACCAGACGGCGTCCGGCACTTGCTGCTCAAAAATCATTCGTTGGGCGGCCACGCGGTTCGCATCGGGCCAGACGATCAGGCCCGCATCGGCCAGCTGGCGCCATGGGAACAGGGGGCCCGGGTCCTGCTTGCGCTGCGGCGCGATTTCATTGTGGCCAAGGATGTTTTCCGGCGCGATGTTGTAGCGCGCCTGGATATCTTTCAACAGCGGAATCAACTCATCGATCTGCGCCTGCGGGAAGGGATACCAGAGGCGGCCTTCCGGCGTGTCCTTGTAGCCGGGATTGACGATCTCGATGCCGATCGAGCTGACATTCAACTGTGTATAAGTCTTCCAGTTACTCACACCCGCGTGATTGGCCTGGCGCGATTCGTCGACCAGCACGTAAAACTTCGGCTTGTCCGTATCCGTCAGCAAATAATGGCTGCTGACCACTTGTTCCGTCAGTATCTTGATCGAGCGGGGCAAGTCGCTGACCGTGTAATGGATGACGATGAATTTCACGCGCGGGCTCTGGCTGCGTGCGTTCAAACTATGGTCGAGGTGCGGCGCGGGCGTGGTACAGGCGGAGAGCAGGGCCACCAGCAGGGCGAGGGCGATTTTTTTCATGAAAGATCCATGTTCGGGTTAATAAAATAATCAGTCTTTGCCGGCACACAAGCTGGCCGTCCTGGCTGCCAACTTGGCCGCGGCCTCATGTGATCGGGCAACTTTTTGCTCCATCATCAACGATACAGGCAAAGCGGCGCGCATGGCAGCAGCGATGGCCGGGTGCAATTGCGCCGCGCGGCCCGCCAGCACCACGGGACGCGGACCATAGCGCGCCGTCAGGGCCAGCGCCAATCGCGCCAGTTCCTGTCCCGCACGCTGCAAGATGTCCAGCGCCAGCGGGTCGGCATCCGCACTGGCGGCTACGGCCAGCGCCAGCCGGCCAATGGCGCCCCGGTCCTGGCCATACATGAAGGCGCGCGACTGCGACCAGTCGCTCCCGCCCAGATGGGCAAACACGGCTTCGGCCATGGGCGAGGCTTGCCAACTGCCGGGCGCCTCGTCTTCGCGGCGCCAAATATGGCGCAAGGCTTCGCGCGCAATCCAGTAGCCGCCGCCGCCATCGTCAAGCAACACGCCGCGCCCGCCAGCACGGTGAAATCCCCCATCCGCATCGATCCAGGCGGCAATCGAACCGGTGCCAGCGTAGACCAGATAACCGGCACCCGGTTCAAAACTGTCGCGATAGGCAATGTCAATGTCGTTACCCACGCTGACGTTGGCGGCATCGACCGCCAGCAAGGTGGCCAGTGTTTGCGCCAGCACAACATCATCGCCGCCAAAGCCCGTCAAGCCCGCCATCACGGCACGCGGTCGGCCAACGGCCAGCACAGCCTGGCACAGCCTGGCAAACGTGGCGTGCACGGCGGCGCGACCCCCATCGCTGCCCATTTGCAAGGCAGACAAACCTTCCACGGCGCCGTCGGCCACGATCACGCCGTCAACGGTGGCCAGCGCCCAGCGCGTCTGCGTGCCGCCCGCGTCGATGCCCAGCCCGAGCACGGCAGTGTCAGTATTGGTTGCAGGGAAGGAAATCATGGCGTGAGTGTAAAGCCAAGCTGAACTTGCAGGCATGAAAGCTTGCGCATGTTTCATGCCTGCAGGTTATGGACTACCGTTAACAATTACTTGGCGGGGGCCGTAAACGGTGCGCGCACGGTGACGCGTGGGCTTTCATTGCCGAGGCGGTCCACGGCACTGACCACCACCGCGTTGACTTTACCGGTGGCATCGTCCAACAGCGTCAGCTCGCCCTGCACGCCCGTGACCACGGTAAAGCGCCAGTCTTCGCCATAGCGCGCCCACACGGCATACTGGGCCACGGCTTTGCCGCCACCCGTCGTCAATTTGACGTTCAGGCTGGTGGCATCGCGACGCAGTGCCAGCACGGGCGTACCCGGTGCTTCCTTGCCCAGCCACGGCGTGGCGGGAATCAGGGCAGGGCTTTGGTACACGCTCGCCTTGAGTTGTTCGCTGACACCCTTGCGGTTCTGCATCAGGGGCACCATGCTGAAATGCACATGTCCATTCGCGCCGGGGCGCGTGCGCGTCACTTCGATCTGCTTGATGATCTCTTGCGGCGTGAAGGACTTGGCGGAATTGTCGATGCGGCTCGTGTACAGGCCTGGCCACACATGGCGGCCATACGGGTTATGCGCCAGCCAGTAGTCGAGCAGCACGCCGAACGCTTGCGGCGCCTGCGCCACGGGCCAGTAGAGCTGCGGCGACAGATAATCGAGCCAGCCCTTGGCCAGCCACAACTCTGCATCCGCATACAATTTGTCGTACTGGCTGAAACCGACGATGCCGGCAGGGCGACGGTCCGGACGACCGATGCCGAATGGACTGATGCCGAAGCGCACCCAGCTCTTTTCGCGGTGGATACCTGTGTATAACGCTTCGATCAACTGATTGACGTTCTGGCGGCGCCAGGAAGCACGGTCCAGCTGGCCACCGGCCAGCAGATATTGCTGCCAGGAAGGCTCATCGGGAAACGGCAGTTCACGCCTGGCGCCGCCATTGCCCGCGTCCAGCGCGGCTGTTTCGGCACCGGCACCGGCGCCGGCGCCAGGCGCGTCGATCGGATACGGATAAAAGTAATCGTCGATGTGCACGCCATCGATATCGTAGCGGCGCACCACGTCGAGCACCACGTCCGTCGTGTGCCTGGACGCGGCGGCGTCGCCCGGGTCCATCCACAGGTAGCGGCCGTATTGCTTGACGGACGCCGGGTTGGTGGACGCGAAACTGTCGCGCGCCAGCGGCGACTTGGCCGTCGCGTGACGGGCCCGGTACGGGTTGAACCAGGCGTGCAATTCCAGGCCGCGCGCATGCGCCTGGGCTACCCAGAAAGCCAGTGGGTCATACATGGGCAACGGCGGCTGGCCTTGCTTACCGGTCAGGTATTCCGACCACGGTTCCAGCTGCGATGGGTAAATCGTATCGGCGCTGGGCCGCACCTGCAAGACAATCGCGTTCAGATTCAAGGACTTGGCGCGGTCGAGGATGGCGATGGCCTCGGCTTGCTGCTTGGCAACCGGCAAATTGCTACGGCTGGGCCAGTCGATATTGGCGACCGTCGAGACCCAGGCGGCGCGAAATTCGCGCGGCGCCGGCGGCGGCACTTCGCCCGTGATGTGCTGCACGGGCGGCACGGCTGGCAAACCCGCGTC
Source organism: Janthinobacterium sp. UMAB-56 (assembly GCF_900095265.1). Lineage (GTDB taxonomy): Bacteria > Pseudomonadota > Gammaproteobacteria > Burkholderiales > Burkholderiaceae_D > Janthinobacterium. Next base: position 6,650 of record NZ_LT607663.1, read on the forward strand.
GCCCGGCGTCACAGCGGAGGGCATCTTGGTGCTGGTACAGCTGCTGAGCAATGTGGCGGCGGCCAGCGCGGCCAGTACGCCGGCACAGGCGCCCAGGCGTTTTTTGAAAGTAGACAACAAAACAATTCCTTGCAGTGGTGGAGCGCAGGTCTATCGGTGCGGGCATTTTACTGTGCGCCCGCCATCCTTGCGGGCGCACCGTTCAAAAGAATCAGGCCTCGGCCTTCTTGCCGAATTCGGGATCGATCTTGACCAGTGCGGCCATGATGAAGGCGGGAATGGTGGCGATGCATACCCAGATGAAGAAATGCTGGTAGCCGAGCATTTGCTGTATCCAGCCGCTGGCCATGCCGGGCAGCATCATGCCCAGCGCCATGAAACCCGTGCAGATGGCGTAGTGGGCCGTTTTATGCGCGCCATCGGAGACCATGATCATGTACAACATGTAGGACGCGAAACCGAAGCCATAGCCAAATTGCTCCAGGGCGATGCCACCGGCAATCACATAGATACTGCTGGGCAAGGTGCTGGCCAGGAAAACGAAGACCAGGTCGGGCAAGTGGACGGACAGCACCATGATCCACAGGCAGCGTTTCAAGCCGAAGCGGGAAATGATGAATCCGCCCAGCAAACCGCCGAGGGTCAGCGCGATCACGCCGATGGTGCCGTAGACCAGACCCACCTGTTCCGTGCTGAGGCCCAGGCCGCCCTTGGCGACAGGGTCGAGCAGGAAGGGCGCGGCCAATTTGAGCAATTGCGCTTCACCGAGGCGGAACAGCAGCAAAAATCCCAGGATGACAAAAATATCCTTCTTCTTGAAGAAGGAAGCAAAGGTGGCGAGGAATTCCTGCACCGGCGAAATACCGGCGCCCTGGATGCTGGGCTGGTCCTCCTTCGGTTTCGGCAAGACAAAATAGTGGTACAGGAAGAGGGCGATGAACAGGCCCGCCAGGATGGCGAACACGACGGACCAGGCCAGCTGCACATTGCCCGTCGCATGCGTCAAATAGCCAGCCAGAAACACCAGGCCACCCTGGCCGGCGATCATCGCCAATCGATAGAATGTGCTGCGCACGCCGACGAAGGCCGCCTGCTGATGTTCCTCCAGTCCCAGCATATAAAAGCCGTCGGCGGCAATATCATGCGTGGCAGAACTAAAAGCCATCAGCCAGAAGATGGCTAGGCTGATCTGGAAAAAATGCGGCAATGACGTCGTCAGGGCGACCAGCGCCAGCGCGGCACCGATCACCAGCTGCAAGCCGACGATCCAGAAACGCTTGGTGCGGTACATATCGATGAAGGGAGACCATAGCGGCTTGATAACCCAGGGCAAGTACAACCAGCTCGTGTACAGCGCGATATCCGTATTGCTGAAACCATAGTTCTTGTACATGATCACGGACAAGGTCATGACCACTACATAGGGGATGCCCTGGCCAAAATACAGGGAGGGGATCCACAGCCACGGTTTTTTCGCGCGCGCCGGTGCGCTTTGTTTCACTAGCTCCATACATCCTTCATAGTCTGCCAGACAGAAGAATGCCGCGCCATCGGATCACGCCGCCAGTGCTGCCCGCACACTGCCATCCGCGCCGGCCAGCAATGCCTGTGCCTGGTTTGTGTTGATTTTTTTGATCAAGGCAACAATCGCCACCTTGACGTGATAGTGGCATTGTTCCAACACGGCCCTGGCCTGCATTTCGCTGGCGCCGGTGGCATGCATGGTCAGACGCACCGCCCGCCAGATCAGCTTGGCGTTGGTCGGCTTCAAGTCTACCATCAAGTTTCCGTAAGTTTTATGCAAACCCACCATCAAGGAACTGGAAATTGTGTTCAGGGTGATTTTTTGCGCCGTGCCCGCTTTCAAGCGCGTGCTGCCGGATATGACTTCCATGCCCGTGTCAAGCACGATGCCGCATTGTGCCTCGTGCGCCACGGGGGCATCCACATTGTTGGCGATGCCGATGGTCAAGGCGCCCGCCGTGCGCGCCGCCAGTAGCGCGCCCAGCACGTAAGGCGTGGCGCCGGAGGCGGCCAGCAGGATCACGACATCATTGGTTTGCGGCTGCAGGGCCAGCAAATCCTTCTCGCCTTGCAATAAATCATCTTCCGCCCCTTCCACGGCCACAAACATGGCGCCCGCGCCACCGGCCAGGATGGCGACAGCCCGCTCGGGCGGCCAGGAAAACGTGGGATTCAATTCAACGCTATCGAGCACGCCAAGCCGGCCCGATGTGCCCGCACCCACGTACAACAGCCGTCCGCCTGCGGCGATACGCGGCAAGGCGGCAGTGATGGCGGCAGCGATCTGCGGCGACGCCAGCCGCACGGCTTCGACGGCCCAGAACTGGTCATCAACCAGCGCCGCCACCAGTTGCTCCACCGGATACAGGTCCAGATCCGGATGCCGCCGGCTCGGGGTTTCAGTTTTCAACATGATTTCAGAACATGGTTGAAGGTGAAACCAGTTTAATACCAACGAGCGAGATCAACCATGAAAGCTTGGCAGGCGGGCATAACGGGAGCTTATGGCTAGTGCAGGAAGGTGGCGTGCTACATGTACTTCGATACGCTCCCATTTGTGTCTATACTTCAGCTCGACGCCCTCATCAACGACATGCCCCATGATCGCTAGCCAATTGCTGTTCCTGTTTAGCGCCCTTGGCGCCATCAACGGCATTTTTCTGGCCGTCTATTTTTTCAGCCGTCGGCCTCGCTGCCTCGCCGACTGCATCCTGAGTGCATTGCTGCTTGCCGTCGGGGTGCGCACCGCCAAATCCGCCTTCCTCTTCTTCAACCCTGCGATCGCACTCGAATTCCGCCAGCTGGGCCTGTCGGCCTGCCTGCTGATCGGTCCCTTGACCTATCTCTATGTGCGCTGTTTCATCGCCGGACTCGCGCAACTGCCTGCTGGACAACAATGGCGTTGGCATCTCGGCTTGTCCTGCCTGCTGATAGGCATGGGCGTTGCCTTTCCGTATTCCGCGTACCGCTCTGTGTGGGACCTGTCGAGCCATGCCATCCATGTGTTCTGGCTATGCTACCTGCTGGCAACTGCCAAGTTGCTCTGGCAAAGCCGCCATGCATGGTTGAACGACGGGCATCGGCTGGCGACCAGCAGCGTGCTCCTGCTGAGCGTCTTTGCCGGCAGCTGTGTCATGTTGGCGGCATACGCGAGCACGCCGTTCACGTCCTATATTGTCGGCGCCTTGTCATTCACCTTCTCGCTGCATGTCGCGGTCATGGTCTTTCTGCTGAGAAAGGAAACCTTGACGCCTGCCGAGCCGAAGCAGAAGTACCGGAATAGCCGCCTGACACACGAAGATGCACTTGCCGTGCTCGCTGCGCTGGAACAACTGATGAGCGTGCAACAATCCTATCTGAATCCGAATCTGACCCTGGCCCAACTGGCCAAGCGGGCCGGATGCACGCAGGCGCAGGTGTCGCAGGTACTGAATGACAAGCTGAGCAAGAGCTTCAATACCTACGTCAACGCATACCGTATCGCCGAAGCGAAGCAGGTATTGACCGACGAGCCGCAACTGAACCTGGATATCGTTGCCGAGCGCTGCGGCTTCAATTCCAGTTCCACTTTCTACTCCACCTTCAAGAAAGTTGCCGGGCAGACGCCCGCCAGCTTCCGCGCCCAATCTGGCCAGGCGGCCAGGGCCGTTTCCGCGTAAAACCTCTCCGGAATCGCCATTCCGGAGTCTGAAATCATGTTTGGCGACATCCATTCCCCTGCATTTCGATAACTTATCGACCAGCAACGATATGAAATAGTCGTTGCTCCGATAAACGTAGTTCTTCATTGAGGGTAAAGCCATGATTCAGTCTTTATTGCGAACGGTACTCGCCTGTTGCTTGCTAAGCATCGCCGCCGTTGGAAGCGCCGCAAGTGCAGACCAGGACGAAAATGCCATCCGGGAGACCGTGCGCTTGTATCTGCATGGCACCAGCTTCAACGTACAGGACGAGATCAAGCAGGCCTTCCATGCAACCGCCCGCCTTTACCTGAACGGCAAAAACGATGCGGAATGGGAGTTGAGCGGTCCGGAATACGCAAAACTCTTTTCCCAAGAGAAAATAGGGCTATTCAATGGGCGCCACGGGCGACTGATCAAGGTGGATGTGAGCGGCAAGGTGGCCACCGCCAAGGCCGAGATCCACATTCCCCAGCAAGGGGTCCGCTATGTGGATGTATTTCTGTTGAAAAAGATCGCCGGCAACTGGAAGATCGTCAGCAAGTCGGCCCATCGCGAACCAGCAGCCGCGCGCCAAGCACGCAAGGTGCTGCTGGTCGTGTCGAATGTGCATCAATATCCCGGCACGAAAATTAACGCCGGCAATAATTTTCCCGAGCTTGCCTATACCTATGATGCCTTTCGCAAAGCAGGGTACGCGGTCGACTTCGTCAGTCCCGAGGGTGGCGCCATTCCGCTGGAAATGATCGTCACGTCGGACGAGTTATTAAAAAGGCATCTGTACGACAGTGATTTCATGTGGGCACTGGCCCATACCAAGCCCGTCTCCGAGGTCAGGGCAGACGAGTATGCGGGCATGGCTTTCGTCGGCGGCGGCGCGGCCATCGTCGGTGTCCCGGACAACAAGCCGCTGCAGGACATCGCCTTGCGTATCTACGAACAACAGGGCGGGGTGATCGCGGCCATCTGCCATGGCACCGAGGGCATCAAGAATCTGAAGCTCAGTGACGGTACTTTCCTCATCCAGGGCAAGGTGCTCACCTCGTTCCCCGATGCGTTTCTGAACAAGGAATCGCCGATCTACAAGGCCTATCCCTTTTCGGCAGAAGGCAGCATCAAGCGCCATGGCGGCATATTCAGGCACGGCGCCAACGGCAAGAGTCACGTCGAGGTCGATGGCCGGCTAGTGACCGGCATGAGCTGGGAATCGTCCGTCGGCGTGGCCGAATCCATGATCCGCCTGTTCGGGCAGTAGATTTATGGGGCGCGGCGCATCTCCGCCACAAAATCGTAATGGTCGCTGCGGCAATACGAATGCGTCAGTTCCACCGCCTCGCCCGACTCCAGATAGGCGATGCGCGTGATGAACAGCACGGCCTGGCCATCGGGGATGCCCAGTTGCTTGGCCAGCACGTCCGTCGCATTCATGGCGCGGATGTGCTGCAAGGCGCGCACGGGGGCCTTCTTGATGCTGCTCAAGTATTCATACAGCGAATCGCCCATGGCGGCCGGCTCCGGCACCACGCTGAAGGGCAGCACGCTCACTTCATACGCCATCACCACGTCGTCGGCCAGGCGCAAGCGCTCCAGGCGCGCCACTTTCGTATTCTGCGCCAGGCCCAGGCTCAGCTGTTCATCGCTGCTGGCGATGACGACTTCGCGCTTGAGCCAGCGCGAGCCGGGGCGGTAGCCGCGCTGCTGCAGTTGCTCGGAAAAGCTCGACAGGTTCGACAGCGGCTGCTCGATGCGTGGGGCAATATAATTGCCCGATCCACGGCGACGCACGACGAGGCCTTGCTCGACGAGCTGGTCGATGGCCTTGCGGGCAGTCACGCGCGATACGTCGAGCAGTTCGGACAGGGTACGTTCGGATGGCAGGGCCTGGTCTACCTGGTAGCGGCCATTGCGTACGTCATCGCTCAGCTTGCGGGCGATCTGCATATATAAAGGCGAATTGTCATTTAAATCGACCTTGAGTTCTACGCTGGTCTGGCTCATACAGTTCTCCTTGTCCTCCTAGTGTAATAGCGATGGCGCTTGCGCGTAGCCCGTCCGCCCATGAATAAATGGAAAATGGGTATAAATAACGGTTATACACTTAAAAAAACAATGTTTTACCGTACGTATAGCTTGGCATTATAGATAAATAAGCAATTTTCATTGGCCTTGGACGGCATCCCGCCCTATGCTGGCGATGCCTCCATTACACCGAGAAACAGGGAAACATGCATAATAAAATGACGGGCTTACTGGGCTTGCTGCTACTGGGCACGACCTGGACCGCGTTGGCTGCCCCGCCCGGCAGCGGCACCGAGCAACTCGTGCAACACGAGCGGCAGCGCGCACTCGATGCCACGCTTTCGGCCATCGTCGATGACCCGGCCCACCCGCTGGCCAGCCTGTCCGTGCTGGCCATCCGCCAGGGCAAGGTGTCGTATCAACAACAATTCGGCTACCGCTACATCGGCGTTACGCCAGCGGACAGCTTGCCCGTGACGTCAGCCACCCTGTTCCGCATCGCGTCCATCTCAAAGATGATGACCACCCTGGGCCTGATGCGGCTGGTCGAGCAGGGCAAGCTGAGCCTGGACCAGGACGTGGGATTCTATCTGGGCTTTTCGCTGCGCAACCCGCACTTCCCCCAGCAAGCACTGACCCTGCGCCGCCTGCTCAGCCATACTTCCTCGCTGCGCGACGCGGGCGGCTATGCCTGGGGCCCCGAGCACAGCTTGCGCGACGTGTTTACGGCTGGCGGCGATAGCATGTGGGATGCGGCTGCGGCACCAGGCAGTTACTTTAGCTATTCCAACCTCAACTGGGGCGTGATCGGCAGCGTGATGGAAAAAGTCACGGGCGAGCGTTTCGACTTGCTGATGCGGCGTTTGCTGCTCGACCCCATGGAGCTGCGCGGCGGCTACAACCCGGCGGCGTTCACGGCCGATGAAGTGGCGAACACGGCCACGCTGTACCGCAAGCGCACAGTGGAAACGGAAGTGTGGCAGCCGCAAGGGCCATGGCTCGCCCAGGTCGACGATTTTCACGCCCGCCCACCCGCCGCGCCCGCCAGCTTGGCCAACTACGTGATTGGCAGCAACGCCACCGTTTTCAGTCCCACGGGCGGCTTGCGCATCTCCGCTGCCGACCTGGGCAAGGTCATGCAGATGCTGCTCGACGATGGCACCTACCAGGGCAAGCAACTATTGCAGCCCGCCAGCATCGCCTTGATGTTTGGCCGGCAATGGCAACTGGGGCCAGATGCCGGCAATGGCGACAGTGAGCGGGGCCTGTACCGCGCCTGGGGCCTGGGCAACCAGCAGTTCGATGCAGTGACGGGGCGGGGCAACGGCCTGGTCGAGGGCGCCAGTTTTGATGCGGTTGGCCACCTGGGAGAGGCGTATGGCCTGGTCTCCGCCTTCGTGCTCGATTTCAAGAACAAGAATGGCATGGTGATGCTGGTGGGTGGCACGGGCAGCGACCCCGAACGCTATCCGGGCACGTATTCCGCCATGGGGCGCAGCGAAGAATTGATACTCACCACTCTATACCATGGCGCAATTGGCAAGCATGAATGATTTGCACTGAAATAGTGCATTCCTGAAAGTTATGGCTGCACCATGATGTTTCATTGGCTCCCGTGATGGCCAGCCTCTAAGCTCTTCCCGAATGCTCCCGCACCATGGGAGCGCAACGCAGCGAGGCAACATGCAGCAACAAGTCATCATTATCGGCGGCGGCATCGTCGGCCTGACATCGGCCTGGTGGCTGGCAGAGGCCGGCTACAGGGTCACGGTATTGGAACGCAATGAACAGGTGGCGATCGCCGCCAGCTACCGCAATGGCGGCCAGCTCAGCTACCGCTATGTGGCGCCGCTGGCGGACGCCGGCGTGCCCTTCAAAGCCCTGCAATGGCTGCTGCAGAAAGACGGCCCGCTGCGCTTCCGCCCCGAGGCCGACTGGCGCCAGTGGCGCTGGCTGGCCAGTTTCCTGCGCAATTGCAATGCCACCAGCAATGCCCGCACGACGGCCAAACTGCTGCAATTGGGAGAATGGAGCCGCGCCGGCATGGCACAGCTGGAATTGACCGTGCCGCCCGAAGCGTATGCCTGGCGCAATGCAGGCAAACTCATCGTCTACCGCTCGCCCGCCATCTTTCAGCGGGCCGTGGCGCGGCCCGAGTCGGAAGAGGCGCGCATCGTGCTGTCACCGGCCGAAGCGGTGCAGCGCGAACCGGCGCTGGGGGCCTTGCAGGGCGCCCTGGCGGGCGGCATCTTTACCGAGGGCGAGGCGGTGGCCGATTGCCACGCCTTTTGCCTGGCGCTGGAAGCGCGCCTGCTGCAGCACCCGAATTGTTCACGCATTTTAAAAGGCGAGGCGCGCCGCCTCGTCACGCACAAGGGCAAGATCACCGGCGTCGACACCAGCCTGGGCCTGTTGCAGGCAGATCACTATGTGCTGGCGGCCGGCATCCAGAGCCGCGACCTGGCCGCCACGGCGGGTATTTACCTGCCCCTGTATCCGCTCAAAGGCTACAGCCTGACGGCGCCCATCCGCGCGCAAGACCGCGCGCCCGAGATCAGCATCACGGATTTCGAACGCAAGGTACTGTATGCGCGCATCGGCAGCGATTTGCGCGTGGCCGCCATGGTCGACATGGTGGGTGCCGACAATAGCATCGACTGGAACCGCATCGCCGGCCTGACGCGGCTGGCGCGCGAAGCCATGCCGCACGGCGCCGATTACGAGCAGGCCACGGCCTGGGCCGGCCTGCGCCCCGCCACGCCGAACAGCGCGCCACTGGTGGGCGCCAGCAAGTACACCAATCTGTGGCTCAACGTGGGCCATGGTCCGCTGGGTTTTACCTTTGCCGCCGGCACGGCGCGCATCCTCGCCGATCTTATGGCCGGCAAGGCGCCACCGTTCGCGCTGGACTTCCTCGCGCCTCGAAAATAGGCGTACCAGCGGCAGCGGCGCCCGGCGCCGCCGTTATGGCGGATAATTGCGGAATTTTCCTGTTCCCTGTCTGCTGCCGCATGTCCACACCGTCAAACTCTGCCGCCTGCCCCTGTGGCGGCGCCTCCTACGCCAGTTGCTGCGGCCCGTATATCGCGGGCGACGCCTTGCCGCCCACGGCCGAAGCCCTGATGCGCTCGCGCTACACGGCGTTTACCTTGCGCAATGAGCCATACCTGCGCGCCACCTGGCATGTCAGCACATGCCCCAGCGATGCTTTATTTGCCGAAGAAGAAAAAGTCCACTGGCTGGGACTTGAGGTAAAATCTGCTTTACGTTTACGTCAACGTAAAGCAGTATCAGCAGATCAAGCCAAAGAGACAAACCGCGACAGCGTGGAATTCGTGGCCCGCTACAAGGTCAACGGCCGCGCGCACCGCCTGCATGAAGTGAGCCGCTTCGTGCGCGAGGCGCAAGAGGGCGGTGGTGCGCTGCGCTGGTTTTATCTCGACGGCAGTTTTCCCGAATAGCGCGACCCGAGAGACCGGGCGATCATAAAAAGGAACCGCAATGCCGCACATCGAAAGCAAACTCAATCCGCGCAGTGAAGATTTCAAGGCCAATGCCGCGGCCATGCAAGCCATCGTCGACGATTTGCGCGACAAGGTGGAGAAAATCGCGGCCGGCGGCGGCGAAGCGGCGGCCGCCAAGCACCTGGCGCGCGGAAAACTGCTACCGCGCGACCGCGTGCAGATGCTGCTCGATCCCGGCACGCCCTTCCTCGAGTTTTCCCAGATGGCGGCCTACGCCATGTACCAGGATGCCAAAGGCGTCGATACGGCGCCTTCCGCCGGCATCATCACGGGCATCGGCAGGGTCTCGGGCCAGGAATGCGTCATCGTCTGCAACGACGCCACCGTCAAGGGCGGCACCTATTACCCGATGACGGTGAAAAAGCACTTGCGCGCCCAGGAAATCGCCGACCAGAACAACTTGCCCTGCATTTATCTGGTCGATTCGGGCGGCGCCAACTTGCCGAACCAGGACGACGTCTTCCCCGACCGCGACCATTTCGGCCGCATCTTCTACAACCAGGCGAATCTGTCGGCCAAGGGTATCCCGCAAATCGCCGTGGTGATGGGTTCTTGCACGGCAGGCGGCGCCTACGTGCCGGCCATGAGCGACGAATCGATCATCGTCAAGGAGCAGGGCACGATTTTCCTCGGCGGCCCTCCGCTGGTCAAGGCGGCCACCGGTGAGGTGGTGACGGCCGAAGACCTGGGCGGCGGCGACGTGCACACGCGGTTGTCCGGCGTGGTCGACCATCTGGCGCAGAATGATTTGCACGCGCTGTCGCTGGCGCGCACCATCGTCTCCAACCTGAACCGCACCAAGCCGCAGCAGATGGCCTTGCGCGAGTCCGTCGAGCCCAAATACCCGACGCAGGAACTGTATGGCGTGATCCCCGTCGACACGCGCAAGCCCTTCGATGTGCGCGAAGTGATCGCGCGCATCGTCGACGGCAGCGATTTCGACGAATTCAAGGCCCGCTACGGCACTACCCTGATCTGCGGCTTCGCGCATATTTATGGCGTCAAGGTGGGCATCATCGCCAACAACGGCATTCTGTTCTCCGAATCGGCCCTGAAAGGCACGCATTTCATCGAATTGTGCTGCCAGCGCAAGATCCCGCTCGTCTTCCTGCAAAATATCACGGGCTTCATGGTGGGCCGCAAGTACGAAAACGAGGGGATTGCCCGCAATGGCGCCAAGATGGTCACGGCCGTCGCCACGGCCGCCGTGCCGAAATTCACGGTCATCATCGGCGGCAGCTTCGGCGCCGGCAATTACGGCATGTGCGGCCGCGCCTTCTCTCCACGTTTCATGTGGATGTGGCCGAATGCGCGCATTTCCGTCATGGGCGGCGACCAGGCAGCTTCCGTGCTGGCCACTGTCAAGCGCGACGGCATCGAGGGCAAGGGCGGCGCATGGAGCGCGGAAGAAGAAGCGACCTTCAAGCAGCCGATCAAGGATCAATATGAACACCAGGGACACCCATACTATGCCACCGCGCGCCTGTGGGACGATGGCGTGATCGACCCGGCCGACACCCGCATGGTACTGGGCCTGGGCCTGTCGGCCGCCTTGAACGCGGAAATCCCGGACACGAAGTTCGGCGTATTCCGCATGTAAGCGGCATTCAGGGAGAAGAGAATGGAATTTGAAACCTTAAAGCTGGTCATCGAGGGCAATGTCGCCACCGTGACCCTGAACCGCCCCGATGTGCGCAACGCCTTCAACGAGACGACGATCGCCGAGCTGGCGCGCGCCTTCGAGGGCCTGGGACGCAGCGAGATGGTGCGCGCCATCGTGCTGGCGGCCAATGGCGCAGCCTTTTGCGCCGGCGCAGACTTGCACTGGATGAAGAAGATGGCCGGCTACACGCATGCCGAAAACCAGGCCGACGCGCTGCAGCTGGCGCAGATGCTGCGCACGATTTACCTGTGTCCCAAGCCCGTGGTGGCGAAGATCCAGGGCGACTGTTATGCGGGCGGCATGGGCCTGGTCGCCGCATGCGATATCATTCTGGCTGCGGAAGACGTGCATTTCTGCCTGAGCGAAGTGCGGCTGGGACTGATCCCTGCCACTATTTCACCGTATGTCATCAAGGCCATGGGCGAAAACGCGGCACGCCGCTATTTCCTGACCGCGGAGCGATTCTCCGCACAGGAAGCGCTGCGCATCGGCTTTGCCCACGAGGTAGTCGCTGGCGACGCGCTGGACGCGAAAACCTTTGACGTGCTCAAAGCGCTGACGGGCAACAGCCCGCACGCCGTGGCGCAAGCGAAAACGCTGGTGCGCGAGATCGCCGGCCAGCCGGTCGATGACGCGCTGCTGGCGGACACCGCCGAGCGCATCGCGCAGATCCGCGCGTCGGAGCAGGGACGCGAAGGCGTGCAATCCTTCCTCGACAAGCGCAAGCCGAGTTGGCTCATGGGCTAGCAATATCATTGGAGCATTTTTGAAAGCAGAAAAACAATCGGGCTGGGTCGAACGCAGTCTGCGCAGCGTGTGGCACCCCTGCACACAGATGCAGCATCATGAGACTGTACCGCTCATCCCCGTCAGCCACGGCCGCGGCGCCTGGCTGTATGACCACGAAGGCCGACGCTACCTGGACGCCATCAGCTCCTGGTGGGTGAACCTGTTCGGCCATGCCAACCCGCGCATCAATGCGGAACTCAAGGATCAACTGGACCGGCTGGAACACGCCATGCTGGCCGGTTTTACGCATGAACCGGTGATCGAACTGTCGGAAAAACTCTCCGCCTTGACGGGTGGCGTGCTCGGTCACAGCTTTTATGCCTCCGACGGGGCCTCGGCCGTGGAAATCGCCCTGAAAATGAGCTTTCATGCGTGGCGTAACAGCGGCAAAAGCGAGAAACAGGAATTCGTCTGTCTGAAGGGCAGCTACCACGGCGAAACCATCGGCGCGCTGGCCGTCACCGATGTCGCCCTGTTCAAGGATGCCTACGGTCCCCTGCTGCGCGCCACGCAGACGGTGATGTCGCCCGACTTCCGCCAGGCGGCCGAGGGCGAATCCGCCCAGGAAGTGGCACGCCGCGCGGCCTTTGAGGTGGAACGGCTGTTCCAGCAGAAGGCCGACAAAATCGCCGCCATCATCATCGAGCCGCTGGTGCAGTGCGCCACCGGCATGGCCATGCACGATCCGCTATACCTGTCGCTGGTGCGCGCCCTGTGCGACCGCTACCAGGTACACCTGATCCTCGATGAAATCGCCGTCGGCTGCGGGCGTACGGGCACTTTCTTTGCCTGCGAACAGGCCGGCATCTGGCCCGACTTCGTCTGCCTGTCGAAGGGCATCAGCGGCGGCTACCTGCCTTTATCGCTGGTGATGACGCGCGAAGACATTTATCAAGCCTTCTACAGCACCGACGTACGCCGCGGCTTCTTGCATTCGCACTCGTACACGGGCAACCCGCTGGCCTGCCGCGCCGCGCTGGCGACCTTGTCGATTTTCGAGGAAGACGATGTACTGGTGGCCAACCGGGTACGCGCCGAAAAGATCACGCGCGCCCTGGCGCCGCTGGCACAGCATGAAAAAGTAAAACACTTCCGCCAGCAGGGCATGATCTGGGCCTTTGACGCCATCGATGCGGCGCCCGACTTTTCGCGCCGCTTCTTCGGCACGGCGCTGGAACACGAACTCTTGATGCGTCCCATCGGCTCGACCGTCTACCTGATGCCGCCGTACATCCTCGACGACGGGGAAATCGCGGGCCTGGGCCAGCAGACGCTGGCCGTCTTCAACCAAGTGATCGGAGCCTGAGATGGAGCTGATCGCGCGATTACAACAGCAACTGCAAGGGCTGGAAGAGCGCAGCCTGATACGCCGCCGCCGCACCGTCGACACGCCGTGCGCGCCGCGCCTGACGGTCGATGGCCGCGACATGCTGGCCTTTTGCAGCAATGACTACCTGGGCCTGGCGTCGCATCCGCGCATCGTGGCAGCGCTGAAAGAGGGCGCCGACCTGTATGGCGCCGGCAGCGGCGCTTCGCACCTGATCAGTGGCCATAGCCGCGCCCACGCACTGCTGGAAGAACGCCTGGCCGATTTCGTGGGCGCCAACCTGGAACAGGCGCGCGCCCTGTATTTTTGCACCGGTTACATGGCTAATTTAGCTGTGCTGACGGCCCTGGCCGCCGGTGATGCCGAAGCCGAGATCTTCTCGGAAGCGCTGAACCATGCTTCGCTGATCGACGGCACGCGCCTGGCACGCGTGAAAACGCGCGTGTATCCGCACGCCGACCTCGATGCCTTGGCGGCCCTGCTGGCGGATAGCACGGCGACAAGCAAAATCGTCGTCACCGACAGCGTCTTCAGCATGGATGGCGACCTGGCGCCGCTGCCCGCGTTGCTGGCCCTGTGCGAGCAGTACGGCGCCTGGCTGGTGGTCGACGACGCGCATGGCTTCGGCGCCCTGGGCGAGAATGGCCGTGGCGCACTCGAACACTTCGACCTGCATTCGCCGCTCCTGGTGTACGTGGGCACCCTGGGCAAATCGGCTGGCGTGGGCGGCGCCTTTGTTTGCGCGCATGAAGCCGTGATCGAAACCCTGATCCAGAAGGCGCGCCCCTATATCTTCACCACGGCGGCGGCACCGGCGCTGGCGCATGCGCTGCTGGCCAGCCTGGACATCATCGCCGGTGACGAAGGAAAACAACGTCGGGTGCACCTGGCGGCGTTGGTGGCGCAATGGAACGAGGGCTTGCGGCTGCAGCACTGGCAAGCCTTGCCGTCATTGAGTGCCATCCAGCCCGTCATCATCGGTGACAACGCGGACATGCTGGATATCGCCGCCACCCTGTACCAGCAAGGCCTGTGGGTCGGCGCGATCCGCCCACCTACCGTCCCTGTGGGCACGGCGCGCCTGCGCGTCACCCTGTCGGCCGGCCACACGGCGCAGGAAGTGGCGCAATTGATCAACGCAGTCAACACCCTCGAAAGGACTCGCCATGAGCCTTGATGACCCCATCGTGGCCGAAGTGCTGGCGGACCTGGTACCGGCCGTGCAGCCGGCTCCAGCCATTGCCGGCCTGCCATCGCGCTTTGCCTGTTTCGTCACCGGCACCGACACGGAAATCGGCAAGACCCTGACCTCGTCGGCCCTGCTGCATGCGCTGGTCGCGCGCGGCGTGCGCGCCTGCGGCATGAAACCGGTCGCCGCCGGCGCCGAGATGCGCGACGGCGAACTGCATAATGAAGACGCCGACAGCCTGATCGCCGCCGGCAACGTCACCATGCTGCGCAGCCTGACCACGCCTTACATGCTCAAGGAACCGGCAGCGCCGCACATCGCCGCCGCACTCGAAGGCGTCAGCATCGAATCGGTGCCGATCCTGGCCGCCTACCTGGAAATCGCCGCCGCCTCGGACGCCGTCGTGGTCGAAGGCGTGGGCGGCTTCCGCGTGCCGCTGTCTCCCGGCTTTGATTCAGCCGACCTGGCGCAGCAACTCGATTTGCCCGTGGTCCTCGTGGTCGGCATGCGCCTGGGCTGCATCAGCCAGGCCTTGCTGACGGTGGAAGCCATCGAAGCGCGCGGCTTGACGGTGATCGGCTGGGTTGCCAATACCCTGGAAGTGGAAATGCGCTTCCTCGACGAAAATATCGATGCGCTGATCGAGCGCATCCCGGCGCCGCTGCTAGGCAAGGTGCCGCGCCTGGCGCAACCGAGCGCAGAAGCGGCGGCGGCGTATCTCGATTTCACCGGCTTGCCCAACTGGCCGGCGCAGCATCCAAACACTTAAACGTATCCAAAAATAGAAGCGAAGGAATCACCATGTCTCACGTCCAAGAAGCAGCAAAAACCGTCGAACTGCACCGCCCTGCGGCGCGCATCACCGTGCCGGAGGCTGCCACCTGGCCGGTCGCCGATGTACTCGCCCTGTTCGACCTGCCTTTCAATGACCTGATGTTCAAGGCCCAGCAAACGCACCGCATCAACTTCCCCGATGGCGACGTGGAACTGGCGACCCTGTTGTCGATCAAGACAGGCGGCTGCGAGGAAGACTGCGGCTACTGCCCGCAGGCGGCCCGCTACGACACGGGCGTGGAAGCGAAGAAAATCCTCGACATCGACACGGTGCTTGACGCGGCCCGCCAGGCAAAAGCCAATGGCGCCACGCGCTTTTGCATGGGCGCAGCATGGCGCGGCCCGAAGGACCGCGACATGGACAAAGTCGAAGAAATGGTCAGCAAAGTGAAAGCGCTAGGCCTGGAAACCTGCGCCACCCTGGGCATGCTGGAAGAAGGACAAGCCGACCGCCTGAAAAATGCGGGCCTCGACTTCTATAACCACAACCTCGACACAGCGCCCGAGTTCTACGATAACGTCATCTCGACGCGCGAATACCAGGACCGCCTCGATACTTTGGGCCGAGTGCGCGAAGCAGGCTTGAAAGTGTGCTGCGGCGGCATCGTCGGCATGGGCGAAACACGCTTGCAACGCGCGGGCCTGATCGCCCAGCTGGCAAACCTGAATCCGTATCCGGAATCGGTGCCCGTGAACCACCTGGTGCAAGTCGAAGGCACGCCTTTGTTTGGCCTGGAAGCGCTCGACCCGTTCGAATTCGTGCGCACGATCGCTGTGGCCCGCATCACCATGCCAAAGGCGCGCGTGCGTTTGTCGGCCGGTCGCCGCCAGATGGGCGAAGCCGTGCAAGCCATGTGCTTCCTGGCTGGCGCCAATTCCATCTTCTACGGCGACAAGCTGCTCACCACCGACAACCCGGAAGCGGAAGACGACCGCACCCTGCTGGGTAAACTGGGCTTGCAAACGCGCGGCGCCATGCTGGACTCGGTACAGAAAGAGAAGTGCGGCTGCTGATGCAGCCATCGGAATGCGCCCCACCAGGGCGCATTCCTTCATCGCGACACCTCAGATAAAAAACTTCCAGCCACGAGCTGCAAAGAGAGAGACCATGTTCACTAAAATCCTGATCGCCAACCGCGGCGAAATCGCTTGCCGTGTCGCCGCCACCGCGCGCCGCATGGGCATCCAGACTGTCGCCGTGTATTCGGAAGCGGACGCCAACGCCAAGCACGTCGCCGTGTGCGACGAAGCCGTCTTGATCGGCCCCGCGCCGGCCAAGGAAAGCTATTTGTGCGGCGACAAGATCATCGCCGTGGCGCTGGCGACAGGGGCGCAGGCGATCCACCCCGGCTACGGCTTTTTGTCCGAAAACGCCGACTTCGCCGACGCCTGCGCGCAAGCGGGCCTGGTCTTCATCGGCCCGCCGGCATCCGCCATGCGCGCCATGGGCTCCAAGTCGGCCGCCAAGTCGCTGATGGAAAAAGCCAACGTGCCGCTGGTGCCCGGCTACCACGGCGAAGAACAGGATGCGGACTTCCTGCACGGCCAAGCCGACAAGATCGGCTATCCCGTCCTGCTGAAGGCGTCGGCTGGCGGCGGCGGCAAGGGCATGCGCGTCATCGACAACAGCGCCGACTTCAAGGCTGCGCTGGCCTCGTGCAAGCGCGAAGCGATCAGCTCTTTCGGCGACGACAAGGTGCTGGCCGAAAAATACCTGTCGCGCCCGCGGCATATCGAAATCCAGGTGTTCGCCGACACGCTCGGCAACTGCATCTACCTGTTTGAGCGCGATTGCTCGGTACAGCGCCGTCATCAAAAGGTGCTGGAAGAAGCGCCTGCGCCCGGCATGTCGTTTGACCGCCGCGCCGCCATGGGCGAAGCGGCCGTCGCCGCCGCCAAGGCCGTCGGCTACGTGGGCGCGGGCACGGTGGAATTCATCGCCAACCAGGATGGCTCGTTCTACTTCATGGAGATGAACACGCGCCTGCAGGTGGAGCATCCGGTGACAGAAATGATCACCGGCACCGACCTGGTGGAATGGCAGTTACGCGTCGCCTTTGGCGAAACGCTGCCGAAAAAACAGAATGAATTGACGATTCACGGCCACGCCATCGAGGCACGCATCTACGCGGAAAATCCGGAAAAGGGCTTTTTGCCGTCGATCGGCACCTTGCGCCACATGCAGTCGCCATCGGCCGTGACGTTCGAGCTGGGTGGCACGGTGGTTCCGGCTGCCGTACGCATCGATTCGGGCGTGCGCGAAGGCGATGCGATTTCGCCATTCTACGACCCGATGATCGCCAAGCTGATCGTCTGGGGCGCGGACCGCCGCGAGGCGCTGGCGCGCATGACGCAGGCGCTGGCCGAATACCAGATCGTCGGCCTGGCCAGCAATATCGCCTTTTTGAAACGCCTGGTCGAAGGCCAGGCATTTGCCAGCGCCGACCTCGATACGGGTTTGATCGAGCGCAATCAAGACACGCTGTTCCCCGCACTGCAGGCGGCGCCCGACACCGCACTGGCGCTGGCGTCCGTCGCCCTGCTGCTGGAAGAGAAAGCGGCCGCCGAAGCGCAATCGGCCAATCGCGCCGACCCGTGGGGCAATGCCCTGGGCTGGCGTCTGAACAGCACCCTGGGACGCAGCCTGTCGTTCGCCGATGAATTCGCGCTGGCCGGCGACAGCAAGGCCTATGCCGCGCGCATCGCCTACAAGACGGAGGGCTGGCTGTTCAACGGCCAGCCACTCACCCTGACGGCGCGCAAAGGCAACGAGCTGCATATCAAGCTGGGCGAGCGTGCCGTGCACGGCACGGTGCTGCGCGATGGCGAGCAGTTCCACGTGTTCACCAATGGCTTGCACACCACACTGCATTACAGCGACCCGATGGCGCATGCGGGTGAAGTGGAAGCGGAAGGCGGGCGCCTGACGGCGCCGATGCCGGGCAAGGTCGTTGCCGTGCTGGTCAACAAAGGCCAGGACGTCAAAAAGGGCGAGCCTCTGGTCATCATGGAAGCGATGAAGATGGAGCACACCATCGCCGCGCCGCACGACGGCCTGGTGGAAGACGTGCTGTACGCGGTCGGCGACCAGGTGGCCGATGGCGCGCCGCTGCTGGCCTTCAAGGCCGCCGCGTAGAGGCAGCCACGATGCGCATCCTGTTACAACGTTCGGACGGCAAGGAAGCGGCGTGGATCGCCGATTTCAAGGACTTGCTGCCAGAGGCCGAAATGACCTTCTGGCGCGAAGGGGAAACGGTGGCGCCGTGCGACTACGCCGTCGTGTGGCAGCCGCCCGCCGCCATGCTGCCCGAACTGGCCCACGTGAAAGCCATCTTCAACACGGGCGCCGGCGTCGACGCGCTTTTGAAATTCGGCGAGGCGCTGCCTTCCCACGTGCCGCTGGTACGCCTGGACGACGCGGGCATGGGCGTGCAGATGGCTGAATATGTGAGCCACGCCGTGCTGCGCCACTTCCGCCGTTTCGACGATTACGAGGCGCAGAACCGCGCCGGCATCTGGCAGCCGCTACCCGCTTTCGACAAGGTGGACTTTCCTGTCGGCGTGCTGGGCCTGGGCGTGCTGGGCACCCGTGTGCTGGGCGCGCTGGCACAGTTCGAATTCCCCTTGCGCGGCTGGAGCCGCAGCCAGAAACACATCGATGGCGTGCAGTGCTACGCTGACGAAGAGGGGCTCGAAGCATTCTTGCGCGGCACGCGCGTGCTGGTGTGCATGCTGCCGCTCACGCCCGAGACGCACAACCTGCTCGACCGCACGCGCCTGTCCATGCTGCTGCCGGGCGCCTATGTCATCAACGTGGCGCGCGGCGCGCATCTCGCCGAACCGGATCTGCTGACGCTGATCCGCTCCGGGCATATCGCCGGGGCGACACTCGACGTGTTTCGCAACGAGCCGCTGCCGCAACAGCACCCGTTCTGGCAAGAACCACGCATCACCATCACGCCGCATATTTCGGCCGCCACCCTGCGCCGCGAAAGCGTGGCGCAGATCGCCGCCAAGATGCGCCGCCTGCACGCCGGAGAAGCAGTCGCCGGCATCGTCAACCGTTTGCAAGGATATTGAAATGAATGCTCAAGCTAGTTTGCCGAAACAGGTCAAGATCGTCGAAGTGGGCCCGCGCGACGGCCTGCAAAACGAGAAGGAAACCATCAGCGCCGCCGTCAAGATCGAGCTGGTGAACCGCCTGACCCTGGCCGGCTTCGCCAATATCGAGGCGGCGTCCTTCGTCTCGCCAAAATGGGTGCCGCAGATGGCCACCAGCGCCGAAGTGATGGAGAAAATCGCACGCCGCCCCGGCACGATGTATTCGGCGCTGACGCCGAACATGCAGGGTTTCGAGGCGGCGCTGGCGGCGCAGGCCGATGAAGTAGTGATCTTCGGTTCTGCCTCCGAGGCGTTCTCGCAAAAGAACATCAATTGCTCGATTGCCGAATCGATCGCCCGCTTCGAAGGCGTGGCGAAGGCGGCCAAGGAACACGGCCTGCGCCTGCGCGGCAGCATCAGCTGCGCCTTCGGCTGCCCCTACCAGGGTGACGTGCCGCTCGACGCCGTGGCCGACGTGGTGGGTCGCATGCGCGACCTCGGTTGCGACGAGATCGACATCGCCGACACCATCGGCGTGGCCACGCCGCGCAAAACGCAGGCGGTGATGCAGCGCGCCATCGCCGCTTTCCACGTGGGCGGCCTGTCCGGCCACTTCCACGATACCTATGGCCAGGCGCTGGCGAATATCTACGCCAGCCTGGAAACGGGGATTGCAATCTATCACTCGTCCGTCTCCGGCCTGGGCGGCTGTCCCTACGCCAAGGGCGCCACCGGCAACGTGGCCACCGAGGACGTGCTGTACATGATGCAGGGACTGGGCATTGCCACCGGCATCGACCTGGATCTGGTGGTGGACGCGGGCCAGTTCATCTCGCAGCAACTGGGGCGCAAGGGTTCCAGCCGTGCCGGCAACGCCATCGCGGCGAAACGCGCCGCATAAACAAAAGGGGCCGATGGCCCCTTTTTGCTACAGGCGCTACAGACGAAAAAAAACCCAAGAGCCGAAACTCTTGGGTTTTTTTCTACAAATTTGGTCGGAGTACAAGGATTCGAACCTTGGACCCCCTGGTCCCAAACCAGGTGCGCTACCGGGCTGCGCCACACTCCGAAGACCAAGATAATACAGGCCGTATCGACTTCGGTCAAGGGTCAGGTGAAACTCTGTGTAAATTATTTACGCGCGGCACAGGAACGCCTGTATTTTTCAACATGCATGAAATATGCGACACTCACTACGCAAGTTTTCCCGATCAGACATGAAGGCGACGACGGCAATGGATTTCAGTATGGAAAGAAGCGACGGTGGCCGGCCCATGCCGAAGGGCCGCAGCATCGTGCTGGGCGTCGGCGTATCCTTGCTGCTGCATGGCGCCTTGATCTATCTGTGGCGCCATGTACAGCCAGCCGCACGGATAGACACGGCCCCGCGCGTGGAATCGATCGCCGTATGGATACGTCCGCTGGCCGCCAAGCCGCCACCGCCGCCGGTCGAGGTGGTCAAGCCGAAACGCGAACCCAAGCCCATCAGCAAGCCGAAACTCGCCACTGCCCGGGAAACGCCAGCAGCGGCCACAGCACCAGCATCCAGCCCGCAAGCCATCACTGTCGTGCCGGCATCACCGGCCACGCCGACGGCCAGTCCCGACACCTACACGCCAGAAACGCCAAAGTTCGACATGGAAGCGGCCAGGAGGACGGCGCGCAAGATGGCCGGCGAACGCGACCCGTCCAAGGTGGGCACGGCCGTGGGGCAAATTCCCGACAAGCCGCTGCAAACGGAAACCCAGTTGGCGCGCGACATCGCACAAGGCAAGCGCGGCGATTGCCGCACCGCCTATGCCGGCGCAGGCTTGCTGGCGCCCGTGCTGATGTTGCTCGACAAGAAGGATAGCGGCTGCAAGTGGTAATGATTTAACAATGCGCCTATTTGGGGCGTGCCGGAGAAGTTATTCCTGCCCCTTCAACTGCAGCGCCCGCTCATACAGGGCGTTTTTCTTGCGCCCCGTGATTTGCGCCGTCAGGTTGGCCGCCTGCTTGACGCTGCATTCGGCCAGCAGGATATTGAGGATGCGTTCCGCTTCCACGTCTTCCGCGTCCTGCGCTTCGGTGGCGCCTTCCAGCAGGACGACGAACTCGCCCTTTTCGCGGTGCGCGTCGGCACGGATCCAGCTTTCCGCTTCCGACAGGGGACAGCGGTGGATTTCCTCGAACATTTTCGTCAATTCGCGCGCGAACACCACCTGGCGCGTGGGCTCGAACGCTTCCACCAGGGCCGTAGCGCAATCGAGGATGCGGTGCGGCGCCTCATAGAACACCATGGTGGCCGTCACGCCGCGCAGGCTGTGCAAGATGTTTTCACGCTGCTTGGCCTTGGCCGGCAGGAAGCCGACAAAGTAAAACTGGTCATTCAATAAGCCGCTGGCAGAAATGGCCGTGATGGCCGCCGACGGGCCGGGCAGGGGCAGCACGCGCAAGCCGGCCGCACGCACGGCGTCGACGATACGCGCGCCCGGGTCGGATACGGCGGGCGTGCCGGCGTCGGAAACGAGGGCGATGCGCTCGCCGGCCTGCAGGCGCGCGATCAGGGTTTGCGCCACTTCGCGTTCATTATGTTGATGCGCCGCAATCAACGGCTTGTTCAGGCCAAAGCGCGTCAGCAGGTGCGCCGTGTTGCGCGTATCTTCACAGGCAACGGCGTCGGCAAGGCTCAGCAAATGCAGCGCGCGCAGGCTGATATCGGTCACATTGCCGATTGGCGTGGCCACTATATACAATGTTGCGATAGGATAGACCTGATGCGCCGCCTCTGTCATGATGGGCAGGCTGGCGATGGAACTGATTTCTTGTACGGTCATTTTGGAGGTTAAATGCTTGCTAATAGTGTGAAGTTACTGCTTGTTTGTGCCGCGACCGGCATGCTGAGCGCTTGCAGCACGCCTTGCGACGCGCCCGGGCAATTGTGCGCGCCTATTGAATCTAACACAAGGGCGCTGCCGCCACCGAAGCTGCCGCCGCCCGTGCCGCCCAAGCCGCAACCGCCCGAACCGGTGACGTTTGCCGTGGCCGTGCCCGATATTACCGCATACGACGGGAATGGCGCGCCGCTGGCGCCCACCACCACCAGGCCGGCGACAGGCACGCCGCAGGACATGCCAGCGGCCACCGCGCCGGCGCCCGCCGATGGCAAGGTCCACCACATCGGCCTGCTGCTGCCGCTGCGCTCGGCTTCCCTGGGTCCGGCCGCCGAATTGCTGCGCGCCGGCTTCATGGCCGCATACGAGCGCGACCGCAGCGGCTTCGAAGTGGCGGTGATCGACACGGGCGACGGCAGCAGTGATGTATTGAACAAGTTTGCCCAAGCGCAAGAGGAACAGGACATCGTCGTCGGCCCTTTGTCGCGCTCGGCCGTCACGGCCGTGGCAAATAGCGACCTGGTGCGCAAACCGACGATTGCCCTGAACCACCCGGACAATCGCGGCGACGCGCGCCTGCCGGCCAAGCTGCTGGTGATGGGGCTGTCGATCGAGGCGGAGGCACGCCAGGTCGCCGCCTGGGCCGCCAGCGAACAGCCGGGCGCCAGCGCGCTGATCCTGTCGGCCGGTTCGCCCTCGCAGCGCCGCATCAGCGCCGCCTTCAAGCAGGAATGGCTGCGCCAGGGCGGCAAGATCGAGACGATGGACTTGACGGCCACGAATGGCTACCTGAGCGACGCCGAGCTGGTGCAGCTACGCGCGCGCCTGGCAGCGACGCCTCCGGGCCTGCTGTTTGCCGCGCTCGACGCCGACCAGGCGCGCCAGCTGCGCGTGGCCATCGGCAGCGACTTGCCACTGTATGGCACTTCATCCCTGAATCCCGGCGCCGGGCGCGGCGCCAGCGGTCCCGAGCTCGACGGCGCGCGCCTGCTGGACTTGCCATGGCAAGTGCAGCGCGAGCATCCGCAAGTGATGGTGTATCCACAGCCGCAGCAGCCAGGCGACGGCCGCCTGACGGCCGACATGGAGCGCCTGTACGCACTGGGCATCGATGCCTTCCGCGTGGCGCGCGAAGTGGCGCTGCGGCCAAACGCGCCGTTCACGCTCGATGGCGTAACGGGCCGCCTGGCCGTGCGCTTCGAAGAGAATCAAAGCGTGTTCGAACGCACGGAACAAGCCGCCACCTATCAGCAGGGCGTGCTGGGCACCTGGCCACCGGCTGCGGCAGCAACGCCCGCCGCCTTGCCACCGGCCCAATAAGAACACGCCATGCCGCCCCTGCCATTCCAGAATACACAGGCGCGGGGACGGCAGGCGGAAGACGATGCGCTCGCGTATCTGTTGCTGCACGGCTTGGTACTGCTGGAACGCAACTATCTGTGCAAGGGCGGCGAACTGGACCTGATCATGCGCGATGGCCCCTCCATCGTTTTCGTCGAGGTGCGCTTACGCAGCACTGCCGCCTTCGGCGGCGCCCTGGCCAGCATCACGCCAGCCAAGCAGCGGCGCATGGCGCTGGCCGCGCAAACCTGGCTGCAGGGGCAAAAGACGCTGCCGCCATGCCGCTTCGACGCGCTGGCCATCGATGGCGGACACATCAGTTGGCTGAAGAACATCCTCGATATGTAAGCATTTTTAACAGTGCTTGTCCGCCATGCCGCGCGCCTGCACTATAATCGGCAGACTATGAATAATCAACGCATCCTCTCGCACTTCCACGAAAGTGCCGAACTCAAGATCCAGGCCGCTACCGTACTGGCGCAACCCATTGCGCAGGCGATTGACCTGATGTTTTATGCATTGTCCAACGGCAACAAGATCCTGGCCTGCGGCAACGGCGGTTCCGCCGCCGACTGCCAGCATTTCGCGGCCGAGCTGGTCGGGCGCTTCGAACGCGAGCGCTTTCCGCTGCCGGCCCTGGCGCTGACGACGGATACGTCTATCCTGACGGCCGTGGCCAATGACTACAGCTACCGCGAGATTTTCTCGAAGCAGGTGCAGGCCTTCGGCCAGGCCGGCGACATCCTGCTGGCCATCTCCACGTCGGGCAATTCGGCCAACGTGATGGCCGCCGTGGAAGCGGCGCTCGAGCGCGAAATGCGCGTCGTGGCGCTGACGGGCAAGGACGGCGGCGCCATCGGCAAGATGCTGACGGATGCCGACGTGCATATCTGCGTGCCGGCCGAGCGCACGGCGCGTATCCAGGAAGTCCATCTGACCACCATACATTGCATCTGCGACGGCATCGATGTCGCGCTATTCGGAGGAGACGTGAATGACTAAATTCGGTACTGGCCCAGGCTGGAAACGCGTACAACGCCCACTGGCCACCGCACTCTTGTGCGGCGCCATGCTCACCTCGCTCACCGGCTGCATCGAACTGATGGTCGGCGGCGCAGTGATGGGCGGCGTTGCCGCGGCAGACCGCCGCACCCTGGGCGCACAGACCGAAGACAAGTCGATCGCCCTCAAAGGCGAGTCGCGCATCCCCTCCCTCGTCGGCGATGCCGGCCATGTGAATGTCACCAGCTTCAACCGCCGCGTCCTGCTGACGGGCGAAGTGCGCGACGACGCGATGAAAAATGCCGTCGAGCGCGAAGTGCGCAATATCGAAGGCGTGGAATCGGTGGCCAATGAATTGATCATCGCCGGCCCGGCCAGCTACACCTCGCGCTCGAACGATGCGCTGATCACCACCAAGGTCAAGGCCAGCCTGGTGGACATGAAAACCATCTCGGCCGCCTCGTTCAAGGTCGTCACCGAGAACGGCACCGTCTTCCTGATGGGGCGCGTCACCCAGCGCGAAGGCACGGTCGCGACCGACGTGGCGCGCGGCGTGGGCGGCGTGCAGAAAGTAGTCAAGCTGTTCGACTACATTTCGGAAGCGGAGCTGAAGCAATTGCAACCGGACCCGGCGCCAGCGCGCGTCAACAACTCCGTCGGACAGTAATCCCCCTGGGCCGTGAACAGAACGATGGGGCTATAATGGCCCCATCGTTACGTTATCTGGTGTGAAAACTATGTCAACATCGACTGCCAAATCCTGGATCAAGCCAACCCTCCTCGCCGTCTTCGTGGCGGGCGTGGCGGCGGCTGGCTATCTGTCGCTGAATGACAAGCAAAGCGCGCCGGACGTGACGTTCCACGGCATCCATGGCGAGAAGATCACCTCGGCCAGCCTGCGCGGCAAGGTGGTGATGGTCAATTTCTGGGCTACCTCGTGCACCACTTGCGTGGCGGAAATGCCGGACATGGTCGACACCTACAACAAGTACAAGGGGCAGGGCCTGGAATTCGTGGCCGTGGCCATGAAATACGATCCGGCCAACTACGTGCTGAACTTCGCCGAAACGCGCCAGCTGCCATTCAAGGTGGCGCTCGACGTGACGGGCGAAGCGGCCAAGGCCTACGGCGACGTGGCCCTCACGCCCACCACCTTCGTGCTCGACAAGCAGGGCAAGATCCTCAAGCGCTACGTAGGCAAGCCGGAATTTGCCGAATTGCACAAGCTGCTCGAATCAGCCATCGCCGGCTAAGACCAGACAGCGCACAAAACCTTGTTGCTAAAGCTTGCCAAGTTGTTATAACCTTCCCAGGCGTGATCCCATTCACCTTGTGAAGGCCAGCCGTGTCCCTTGCCGCTCAATCGCTCGACCCGCAACAACTCAAAATCTGGCTGCTCGCCGCCGGCAACAAGGACGCCACCGCGTTCCGCCAACTATATAACTCCACCTCATCGAAACTGTTTGGCTTCGCGCTGCGTATATTGCATAAGCAAGAGCTCGCTGAAGAAGCCTTGCAAGAGGGGTTCGTCGCCATCTGGAACAACGCCGCCGCTTACCAGAGCCATCTGGCGGCGCCGATGACGTGGATGGCCACCATCGTGCGCAACAAGGCGTTCGATGTGCTGCGGCGCAGCGACGATACCGTGGAAATCGATGCCGAACAGTTTGATAGCGAAGTCATGAATGCACTCCGAGACCCCCAGGCCACGCCCATCGAATCACTGCAACTGAGCGGTGATGCCAAGGCGCTGGCGTTTTGCATGTCGGCCCTGGAAGGGCTGCACCGGCAGGTGGTCGCCCTGGCGTTCTACCATGACCTGTCGCACAGCGAAGTGGCGCAGCAAATGTCGCTGCCGATCGGCACCGTGAAGACCTGGATACGGCGCAGCCTGGAACGGCTGCGCACGTGCCTGGCGAAACGGGAGGCATCATGAATATCCGCAGCAATGACGTGCTGCGCCAGAAGCTGGCGTCCGAATACGTGCTGGGCACCCTGAAAGGCGGTGCGCGGCGGCGTTTCGAAGGCTGGCTGCACAACGACGCCGATTTGCGCAATATCACGGCGGAATGGCGCCAGCGTTTGGAACCGATGGCGGAATTTGCCACGCCCGTGGCGCCGCCCAAGCGCGTGTGGCAGCAGATCGAGCAGCGCCTGCACCTGGCGCCGCAGGGCGGCTGGTCGCTATGGCGCGATTCGCTGTCGTTCTGGCGTTCGCTGGGCATGGCATCGAGCGCCATCGCCGCCTTGCTGGTCATCGTCGTGGCCACGCGCGTGATGGATGCGCCGCAAATCAGCTATGTGGCCAGCCTGACGGACGAGAAAGCGCAAACAGCCCTGCTGCTGACGGCCGACAGCCGCCACGGCGCGCTCGAGGTACGCATGGTGGGCAACGCGCCCGTGCCTGCTGATCGCGACCTGGAACTGTGGGCCGTGCCGAAGAGCGGCAACCCCCGTTCGCTGGGCTTGTTGGCAGACAAGGGTAACGTGACACTGGCGTTGTCCCGGCGCGCCATCGGCAACGACGTGGCCTTGCTGGCCGTCACCCTGGAGCCGAAAGGCGGTTCGCCCGATCCGAACGGACCGACGGGGCCAATCTTGTACAAAGGTAACTGGGTAAAAATTTAAGCTGGTTTGGGATACAGAATCATCTGCGTGCAGCGAAACAGGGCGATGGTCTTGCCCGTTTCCTTGCTTTTCACCACGGCATCCCACACTTGCGTGTTACGGCCCTTGTGCTCCACTTTCGCGGTGCAGATGAGCGTGCCTTCGCGGGCCGTGCCCAGATGGTTCGATTTCAGTTCGATGGTGGTGAAATTGCTCGCGCCTTCGGGCAAGTTGACGATGCAGCCATAGCCGCAAGCCGTGTCGGCCAGGGTCACCACGCTGCCCGCATGCAGGTAGCCGTTCGGCGCCAGCAAGTGTGGCAGCACGGGCAATTGCGCCGTCAGCTGGCCGTCGCCCACGGCTGTGATGACGATGCCCAGGTGGGCAGGCAGGCGGCCTGTGCCGCGTTCATTCAACATCGCGACGGTGATCTCGGGATTGCTCATGCTGGTCCTTGTGCGGGTGAGTCCGGACAGCGGATCTGCCGGAAAATACTATGATGATAGCAACTTTCCCCGCAGCCGTTTGGTGGCCCGCTATTTCCGCTTGCGCCGCCGTTTCCACCATACCAGGGTGCCCGTCAGCAAGAACAGCAAGGGCATCAATCCGAAGACGGTAATGAAAGCCCGCCCGGCCACGCCAAAGGCCTGGCCCGAATGCAGGGGGAATTGCCAACCCAGGAAGCGCTCGCCATACGAGGCCGTGAGCGGATCGCGGATGCGCAGGGCGATGCCGCTGCGCGCGTCCAGCGTCAGGCGCGTGGCGCCGTCGCCATGGGCGATTTCGCCAGGCTGGCGCACCCGGACGTCATACGGCTGGTCCGTCCTGGCCGGCAGCACGAGGCGCGAGACGCGCGCCTGCGGATACAACTGCTGCGCGGCGGCCATCGCCTGGCCGGCATCGAGCACGGCGCCGTCCTGCTGCACATTCTTCAGTTTGACGCTATCGGGCAGCGTCGACACCAGGCCCACCAAGGGCACGACCAGTTGCGGCAAATTGAAATAGATACCGGAAAAGGCGATCACGGCCAGCACGGGTGCGGCAAAAAAGCCCGCCGCCTTGTGAAACGTATAGTGGAAACGCGGCCAGGAACCGCCATGCGACACCGTCAAGGCGCGCCGGATGGCCGTCCATTGCAGGCGAGGCCACCACAGATAGATGCCGCTCAAGGCCATCAGCAACAGCATCACGCCGGAGATGCCGGTGATGGTCTTGCCTGCCTCGCCGGATAATAAATAGCGGTGCAAATGAAACATGCCGGACATCAGCAGCGGGCGCGTGAGGCCGAAACGGCCCCAATCGCGCTCGCCTTTGACTTGCAAGGTGTAAGGATCGACCATCACCTGGCGCACGATGGCCTGGCGGAAGGGGGACGGCTTGCCGGCCTGGCGGTATGAGGCCACGTACACATCGCGCGCATCGGCGGGCGGATTGAGTTGCGAGGGCTTGCCGTAGACGGGATCGGCCGAGAGAGCGTCCACCACCGCTTGCAAGGTGCGCGGCGTGACCTGGAAAGCCTGGCCGGGCGCGGGCGTGCTCGCCTGCAGCAGGGTTGGATTCAGATACGCGTCGAGTTCCGGCATCCAGGCGATGGCGGAACCCGTCAAGCCCAGCAGGACGAACAGGGCGCCGAACCACAGGCCCGCGTACAAGTGCAGTTTGCTGATCAACCATTTGCTGGGGCGTTGCGACATGGAAACTCTGGTAAATTTTGGGCTGCGGAACGATAGCATGAAAGACAGGCACAATCGGCGTCACAGCAAATAACACGCTCACGATGACGTTGGAATACGGTAGAGACGAGCGTTTCGGCACCATGGTCGAGCGCATCGGCATCGCGGGGTTATGTTGCACGGCATACACTTTCGCCTATACTTACCGAAAGGAAAACCATGACCCCCTCCCGCTTCCTCGCCGTCACGCTGGGCCTGCTCAGCCCACTGCTGCACCTGGGCGCCCATGCCGCCGATTTCACGGTATCGAGCACCGACATCGCCCCCGGCCAGACCCTGGCGAGCGCGCAAGTGTTCCAGGGCTTCGGCTGCACGGGTGGCAACCAGTCGCCGCAATTGTCGTGGCACGCTGCGCCAGCCGGTACCAAAAGCTATGCCATCACC
The DNA here is from genome assembly GCF_900095265.1 of Janthinobacterium sp. UMAB-56. Taxonomy (GTDB): domain Bacteria; phylum Pseudomonadota; class Gammaproteobacteria; order Burkholderiales; family Burkholderiaceae_D; genus Janthinobacterium. The sequence continues at coordinate 35,740 of NZ_LT607663.1, forward strand.
CTGTACGACCCGGACGCGCCTACCGGTAGCGGCTGGTGGCACTGGAGCGTCTTCAATGTGCCCGCCAGCACTACTTCCTTGCCGGGCGGCGCCACGGCCAGCACCCTGCCAGCGGGCGCCGTGCAAGGACGCAACGATTACGGCGACAACTCCTACGGCGGCGCCTGCCCGCCGCCCGGCGACCAGCCGCACCGCTACCAGCTCACGGTCTGGGCCTTGAGCGTGGACAAGCTGCCACTGGACCAGCAGGCCAGCGGCGCCATGCTCGGCTACATGCTCAACGCCAATGCACTGGGCAAGGCGCAGCTGACGGGACTGTATGGCAGATGAAATGGAAGCGGTTGCCCTGAGCGAACTGCGCATCGCCCACGGCACCATCGAGGCGCGCCGCGCGCAAACCCTGCGCCGCGTGCCCGTCTTCCAGAGCGCCCTGTGCCGCGTGCGGCTAGGAACAAAACTGCTGGAATGGGGCGCTCGCCAGGCGCGCGCCGGCACGGGCGACGTGGTGCTGATGCCGGCGGGCCAGGAACTGGGCGTGGCCAACCTGCCCGGCGCGCAAGGCTACCGGGCGGAAGTGCTGAGTTTTTCACCAGCCCTCATCGCCCGTTTCCGTGCGCGCCATGGCGGCCTCGTCGATACCCAGCTGCAGCAGGCGGCTACGGCCAGCCTGTGCGTACCGCTCGATCCCCACGCAGCGCTGGCCTGGGACCAGCTGATGGCCAGCCTGGCCACGGGCAGCCCGCCCGCGCTGCTGGCGCACCAGGCCGAAGGCTTGCTGCTGGCCCTGGCCTTGGGCGGCCATTGCGGCCCGCTGCTGCTGGACCGCCGCGATCCGCTGGCCGCGCGCGTGCAGCAAGTACTGTTGCTGGACCCGGGCGCAGACTGGAGCGTTGCCATGGTGGCATCAAAATTGCACCTGGGCGCTTCCACCCTGCGCCGCCAGCTGGCCCTGGAACAGCGCCATTTCCGTGCCATCCTGGAAGACGTGCGCCTGGGACTGGCCTTGCAGGAATTGCAATCTGGCATCTTACCCATCGGCGACATCGCCGCCGCCTGCGGCTACGCCTCGCCGTCGCGCTTTGCGGCCCGCTTCCGCCAGCACTACGGCCTGTCGCCACGCGACTTGCGCGCCACCCTGTAAGCTCGCGCTAGCGCAAAATACGCAACAAGCGCTGACAGCAGGGCGATTTTCTTGCTACTATGCGCCCATGTCTTCCCGCCAGCCCACCCGCAAGCTTGCTCATCACGGTGCCGCCGCCCTCGCGCGCACGCCGTGGCGCCTGTGCGTGGCGCTGTTCAGTGCGCTGGCCCTCGTGTTCCTGCTGTCGACGGCCGCCTCGCACCTGCACAAGACGACCCTCGACGCGGAAGAGTGCGCGCTGTGCGCCACGGTCATCGACAAGGTGGCCGATATCGCCGTGCCGCCGGCCATCACCGAACCGCCCGCCCAGTTACTGCCCTACCGCTTGCTGGCCATCGCGCCCGCCACCCTGGCACCCGTCGCCGCCCTCACCCTGCCGCCTGTGCGCGGCCCGCCTGCCGCCTCACTGTAGTTCCCACGCTGTCTTTCCTTTTTCAGGTTGTCCCTTGCCGCGCTTTCATGCGCGCCGGGCCGCCTGGCGTTGACTATTTTTGAGGTTTACCATGCAACACACTCCCCGTTTGAGCGCGCTGTCGCTCGCCCTTGCCAGCCTGTTTACTGTTTCCGCCCACGCCGCCGAAGCCACCACCGCCACCGATGCTGCACCGCAAGACATGCAAAAAGTGCAAGTCACGTCCGCCCATTTGAAAAGCGCGCGCATCGAACTGTCGCCGAAAGTCGGCACCACCATCTACAGCATCGACAGCCACATGGTCGACATGCTGGGCCAGGGCGACAACACGCCATTCAATGAAGTGCTGCTGCGCTTGCCGGGCGTATCGCAGGATTCGAAGGGTTCCGGTGCGCTGCACGTGCGCGACGACCATGCCAATGTGCAATACCGCATCAATGGCGTGCAGCTACCGGAAAGCATCAGCGGTTTCGGCCAGTCGATCGACACGCGCTTGATCGACAAGACGGATTTCATGACGGGCGCCTTGCCGGCCCAGTTCGGCCTGCGTACGGCCGGGATTGTCGATATTGAAACGAAGGAGGGGGGACTCACGCCAGGCGGGCGCATCGGCATCATGGTCGGCAGCCACGACCATGTGGAGCCGAGTGCCGAATTTTTCGGCAGCGTCGGCAAGTTCAATTACTACCTGTCCGGCAGCTACCTGGGCAATTCCCTGGGCGTGGAAAACCCGCAAGACACGCGCAGTGCCCTGCACGACAAGACGCGCCAGAATAAATCGTTCGGCAGCCTGTCATATTTCCTCGATGACAACACGCGCCTGGGCGCCATGTTCGGCACCTATAACGGCCGCTTCCAGATTCCCAACAATCCGAACCAGGCGCCGGGCTTTTCGCTCGATGGCCACAGCGATGCGCAGGCGGGCACGTCCAGCCTGCCATCGTCGCAGCTGAATGAAAACCAGCGCGAAGTGAACCGCTTCCTCGTGCTGTCGCTGCAAAAAAGCCTGGGCGACGTCAATTACCAGGTGTCGGCCTTCCACCAGTATTCGGAACTGCACTTCACGCCCGATGCCATTGGCGACCTGATCTACAACGGCGTGGCCTCGGACTCGCGCCGCGCGAACAGCGCCTCCGGTGCCCAGTTCGACATCAGCTACAAATTGCACCAGGACCACACCGTGCGCGCGGGCCTGGCCTACACGCGCCAGAAAACGACGAGCGACAACACGGTGGCCGTCTTCCCCGCCATGGACGGCGCGCAAACCTCCAGCACGCCGATCACGGTGCTGGACAACAGCGGCAAGACGGGCACCCTGGCCAGTTTTTACCTGCAGGATGAATGGCATATCAGCAAACCCCTGACCCTCAACTATGGCGCCCGCTTCGACAAGGTCTCGGCCTACACGAGCGAGCAGCAATGGAGCCCGCGCGTCAATCTGGCGTACCAGATCGCGCCGGGCACGGCCCTGCACGCAGGCTATTCGCGCTACTTCACGCCACCGCCGCAGGAACTGGCGGCGCAGGGCAGCATCGACCTGTATGCGAACACGACGAATGCGCCGGAAATTGGCCAGTCGGACAACGTCAAGGCCGAGCGCACGCATTACTACGACGTGGGCATCAGCCACCAAGTCAGCCAAAAGCTGACCGTGACGGCGGATGTGTATTATAAAAAAATTAATAACCTGCTGGACGAAGGCCAGTTCGGCCAGGCATTGATCTTGACGCCATTCAACTATGCGGACGGCTACGCCAAGGGCCTGGAGTTATCCGCCATCTACAGCGAGAAAAACTGGGGCCTGTTCCTCAACGCCAGTACGCAAAAGGCGCAGGGACGCAACATCAATTCGGGCCAGGCGCTGTTTGGCGCCGATGAGTTGAATTACATCAGTAAACACTATGTCTACCTCGATCACGACCAGAAGTACACGCTGTCCGGTGGTGGCCATTATCACTTTGGCGATTCACAAGTGAGCGCTGACTTCCTGTATGGCAGCGGCCTGCGCTTGACCCCGGACGGCGGCGCGCCGAATTCCGGACATTTGCCGAGTTACTTCACTGTCAATACGGCGCTCACGCACACGTGGAAAAATACGCCGGTCGGCAAGGTGGAAGGACGGCTGGCCCTGATCAACCTGTTCGACAAGTCGTATCTGCTGCGCGACGGTTCCGGCGTGGGCGTGGGGGCACCGCAATACGGCGCCCGCCGCAGCCTGTACGCGGGCCTGTCGACAAGCTTTTAACCGTTACGTGCGAAGACGGCGGCAGGGTGCAACGCCTGCCGCTGTCGGTTGCCGTCAGGACTCAGCTATCGTCCCACTAGGCGCGAAGTAGCAAAAAAAAGCCGCCCGGCTCTGCAGCGGGCGGCTTTGATCTGGCGCAAGGGGCTTAGAAATTCAGCGCCGATTCCACGCCGGCGCTATGCGCCTGTTCATCCGCGTGGTACGAGCTGCGCACCATGGCGCCCACGGCGGCGTGCGTGAAGCCCATTTTATACGCTTCCTCTTCGAACATCTTGAACACGTCCGGGTGCACGTAGCGGCGCACGGGCAAGTGGCTGTTCGACGGTGCCAGGTATTGGCCGATGGTCAGCATGTCGATGTCGTGCTCGCGCATGTCGCGCATGACTTGCAGGATTTCCTCGTCCGTCTCGCCCAGGCCCACCATGATGCCCGACTTGGTTTTCACGTCAGGGTACATGGCCTTGAAATCTTTCAGCAGTTTCAAGGAATGCAGGTAGTCCGAACCAGGGCGCGCTTCCTTGTACAGGCGCGGCGCCGTTTCCAGGTTGTGATTCATCACGTCAGGCAAGCCATCCTTGAACAACAGCAGGGCTTTTTCCAGGCGGCCACGGAAGTCCGGCACCAGCACTTCGATGCGGGTGTTCGGCGACAGGGCGCGCGTTTGCTGGATGCACTCGACGAAGTGGCCGGCACCGCCGTCGCGCAAGTCATCGCGGTCGACGGAAGTGATGACGACGTAGTTCAAGCGCAGCTTGGCGATGGTTTTCGACAGGTTGGCCGGCTCTTCCTTGTCCAGCGGATCAGGACGGCCATGGCCGACGTCGCAGAACGGGCAGCGGCGCGTGCACTTGTCACCCATGATCATGAAAGTGGCCGTACCCTTGCCGAAGCATTCACCGATATTCGGGCAGCTGGCTTCTTCGCACACGGTCACGAGCTTGTTTTCGCGCAGGATGTCCTTGATTTCATAGAAACGCGTCGATGCCGACGCGGCCTTGACGCGGATCCAGTCCGGCTTTTTCAGGCGCTCGATCTGCTCGATCGGGACGATCTTGATCGGGATGCGCGACGTCTTGCTGGCGCCTTTTTGCTTTTCGCTCGGGTTGTAGGCGGGAGCGGCGGGGGCGGTGCTGGAAATGGTCTCAGAAGTCATGGCTGCAAGCCCTTGTCGGGCGAGTTGGTTTGTTTGCTCAGGCATCTGCTGCCTGAGGCGCGCCTGCGGCGCTGTTTACTTCGCTTACATCGAGTAATACGGTCAATTCGTGGGCCAGGGCCCGCTGCACTTCGGCCAGCGGCACCACGACGCCCATGCTGCGCATGTCCACCGTCTTCAGGCCGGAATAGCCGCAGGGGTTAATCCAGGAAAACGGCGCCAGGTCCATCGCCACGTTGAGCGATACGCCATGGTAGGTGCAGCCGTTGCCGCGCACTTTCAAGCCCAGCGCGGCGATCTTCGCACCCTTGCTAGGCCCGCCGGCAATATAGATGCCAGGCGCGCCATCGATGCGCTCGCCAGCGAGATTATACGCCGCCAGCACGTTGATGATGGCTTGCTCGATTTTATGCACGAACTGGCGCGCATACAGCTTGCCGCCCGGCTTGTTGCGGCGCAGATCCATCAACAAATAAATCACCACCTGGCCGGGACCGTGGAACGTCACTTCGCCGCCCCGGTCCGTCTGCACCACAGGCACATTCTCTGCGCCGGCCAGCAAATGGCCGCGGTCGGCCGCCAGGCCCAGCGTGAACACGGGCGGATGCTCGACGATCCACAATTCGTCGCGCGTGTCCGTCGTGCGCGCATCGGTGAAGGCGCGCATGGCGGCAAAGGTCGGCTCGTAATCGACGCGGCCCAGCTCGCGGATCAGCGCCACTTCGGTTCGGGTGGTGGTCATGACAGATTCAGTGCTCAAGCGGCGAAGCCGTGATTATAAGCCAGGCCGCCATTTCATTCAGCCGCGGGCGCGGGCAACAGCAACAAATTGCCCAATTTTTGTGCAGCGTGGCGCACCTGGGCCAGGCTCAGCGCCGTGTAGCCCAGCAGCACGGCCGGCGCCAGCTTTGCGCTATGGCAAAAATCACCAAGCGGCTGCAGCGCCAGCCCCTCCTGCGCGGCACGCGCGCAAAACGCCCGCTCGTCGCTGTCCGGCGGCAGCCACAGCACGCAATGGAAGCCCGCCTGCTGGCCGGAAATGGCGTAGCGCCCGGGGGCGATCTGCTCGAGGCAGGCCAGCAGCAGATCGCGCCGCTCCTTGTAGGCCAGGCGCGCCTGGCGCAGATGGCGCACGAAAGCGCCTTCCTCCATCCAGGCGGCCAGCGCCAGCTGCTGGGTCACGCCCACGGAGCGGCCCGTCAACTGCACGATGCGCAACAGTTGCGGGCGCAAGGCGGGCGGCAGCACCATGAAGCCCACGCGCAGGCCGGCAAACAGCGTCTTGTTAAAACTACCACAATAGATCACGCGCTGATACTGGTCCAGCGCCTTCAGGGCCGCCAGCGGTGCGCTGTGGTAATTGAATTCGCTGTCGTAATCGTCTTCCACCACCCAGGCACCGTGGTCATTCGCCCATTCCAGCAAGGCCAGGCGGCGCGTGACGGACATGGTCACGCCCAGCGGCGACTGGTGCGCCGGCGTCACATACGCCAGGCTGGCGTCCGCGTGCGCGGCCAGGGCCGCGCAATCGATGCCCTCGGCGTCGACGGCTATGTCCACGGGCACGGCACCCGCCAGGGAGAACAGGGCGCGCGCGGCCGGGTAGCCGGGCTCTTCAAGGCAAACCTTGTCGCCATCGCGCACGATGCTGCGCGCCAGCAAATCGATCGCGTGGCGGATGCCGGTCGTGACAACGATGTCTTGCGGATCGCAGCGGATGCCGCGGTACTTGGCGAGGAAATCGGCGATCTGCTGGCGCAACTGGGGCAAGCCGGCCGGATCGGCGCTGCACAGCTGCTCCGGCGTGGCAGCCGCCAGCGCCCGCGTGGCGCACTTGGACCAGGCGGCCATGGGAAACAGGCTGGCGTCGGCGCGCCGGGCAACGAAGGGCAAGCCGTCGCGCACGCCCGTGTCCGGGGCCGATGCGGGCACGACGGCCGACGCGGCCGGGGCGGCATCGCCGAAGCCTGCCATCAGGAAACGTTCCGGCACCACGGCGCACACGCGCGTGCCGGACCCGGGCACGCGCGTCACGTACGCTTCCGCATGCAGGCGGTCGAATACCGTTTCAATGGTGCCGCGCGACAACTCCCAGCGTTCGGCCAGGGTGCGGCTGGACGGCAAACGGCTGCCCGCCGGCAGCATCTTCGTCAGGATGGCCGAGCGCAGCGCTTCATAGGCGCCATCCTGCTTGTTGACGCCCGCCTTGGCTAGCCAGCTGGTGGGGCGGGGCAAATCCAGGGCGTGCGGTGATTTTCCTCGCGGCATGATAATCGTCCAAGTGGTCCAATGCGTTTTCTGATGACTGGCACTTCGCATTACACCACAACCGTTCTACTCTCACCGTTCTGGTGCGCCAGCGGGGCGCACGCATGAAGGAACACATGAGAGGATCGTGTAAAACAATGCAGAAACAACTCGCTGTATGGGCCTGGGGCGGCATCGTGCTGCTGCTGGTCTGCCTGTCGCGCATCAGCATCGACATCTATTTACCATCGCTGCCGGCCATGGCCGATGCCCTGCATGCCAGCGATGCCCAGCTGCAACTGACCCTGAGCCTGTTCATGGCCGGCTCGGCCGCCTCGATGCTGGCTTGCGGGCCGCTGGCCGACCGTTACGGCCGCCGTCCCGTGCTGCTGGCCGGCACCGGCATTTATGTGCTCGCCAGCATCGTCTGCAGCCTCACTTCCGATGTGCATGTGCTGATCGCCGCGCGCGTGCTGCAGGCGTTCGGCGGCTGCAGCGGCACCATCATCGGCCGGGTCATGGTGCGCGACCGCTTCGATGCCGCCACGCAGGCGCGCATGCTGGGGAAAATCTCGATGGTGATGGGCCTGTCGCCGATCCTGGCGCCGCTGGCCGGCAGCGTGCTCGATGCGGCGTTCGGCTGGCGCGCCGTATTTGGCGTGCTGTGCCTGCTGGGCGCGCTGTCGCTGGGCTTGATCGCCGCCTACGTGCCGGAAACCAAGCCGGCCAGCGTCGTTCCACAGGGAAATACCCTGGCGCTATACCGACGCCTGCTGGGCGACGCGTATTTCCTGCGCTATGCGCTGGCCATCGGCTGCGTGTATTGCACGTATTTCCCCTTCATCGCGGAATCGTCCGTGTTGTTGCAAAGAGGCATGCATCTGTCGCCCGGCGCCTATGCGCTGGTGTTCGCGCTGACGGTCAGCGGCTATATCGCAGGGTCGAGCCTGTTCCGCGCCCTGGGACCGCGTCTGGGTGCCGATTATCTGCTGGGTGTGGCGGTGCTGTTGAATGTGGCGGGCGCGGCTTGCTTGTTGCTGGCTGGCAGCCTGGCGCCGCAGTACGTGGCGTCGCTGGTGGCGCCCATGCTGCTGGTGATGGTGTCGGTGGGCATGGCCATCCCGGCTTGCCAGCTGGCCGTGCTGCAGCCGTATGGCGCCCAGGCGGGCAGCGCCTCTGGCCTGTTCTTCTTCGTCCAGATGGCGCTCACGGCCGGCTGCGGCGCCATCATCGCTGCCATCACGGACGGCAGCGAAAAACCGCTGCTATGGGTAACGGCGGCGGCCAGCGCGGCCTTTGCCCTGGTGTGGCGGCTGACGAAACGCCAGCCCGCCAGGGCAACAGCATGTCTTACATGACGATCTTGACCATCGGGTGGCCCGACAGCGCCATGTACAGCGCGTCGAGCTGTTCGCGGCTGATGGCGCGCACGGTGACGGTCAGGCCCGTGTAATTGCCCTTGCCCGAGGGGCGCTCTTCCATGCGGCCCACGTGGAAGGTCGGATCGTGGCTGATGACCAGTTCCAGCATGGTCGGGGCGAAGTCGACATGCGTCGGGCCCATGATCTTGATGGGAAAGTCGCTCGGGTATTCAATCAGCGATTCGCTGGGAGGAATCGTGACTTCGGTGGGTGGGGTCGTTTGCATGGGAAATCCAATCAGTGCCGGTCAGAACAGGCGGCGCGGCGCATGGCGCGCGGCGACTGCATAAAAGCGTATTGTAGCCAACTTTGGCAGCGCCTGCGCCCGTTGCCATGGCGCCGGCGTGGCGGAAAAAAAAAGCCAGCTTTGTAAGCTGGCGAAAACTATTTCGTTTGAACAAAATAGCCGGAAAAATCGGTGTTGTCATGCAGTGGAGAAGCAGTGGTCGTACTGTAGACAAAATACGCCGCCATTACCCTCTGCATGCGACGAACTGCCGCTTTTTCGGCCTGAATGTCGATACGGCGCGACAGGCGGTGCGGCAAGCTCTGTCAACGCTGCGCTTCCTGCATCCGACCATTGCGGCCGGGGCCGCCGCGCTCATGGTTGCGCTCCCGCGGCGGATTGGCGCGCTCGCTACCGCGCGCATCAAAGGGACGCTCGATGCCAGGGCGCGGCTGAGGCCGTTCGGCGCGGGGCCGCTCCTCGCCGCTCCACCCGGGGCGGCCCACCTGGTCTTGCACCGGTGGCAAGGCCGGCATCGCCGGCATCAGGGGCTGCGGCGGCTGGACCGGCACGGGTGGCCGATTCGGCTGCATGGGACGCGGCGCCATGTGCGTCTGGCCATCGTCCGTCTGCAAGCGGCCAGGGCGGTTGACCCAGTCGCGGCGGAAACCATCTTGCTGGCGCGGCGCCTCCACGGGGCGCTGCCAGTTGCCCGCCGGCGCAGGCGGCGTGCTCAAGGGCATGCTTTGCAGCACCGGTGGCGGCATGATGGTGCGGTGACTGCGTTCGCGTTCACCCGCCACGGAGCGGCGCCCTTCGGCCACGCGGTTGATGCGGCGTTCATAATCCGCGCTGGCGCGGTAGCCGGGCACGTAGCGCTCGTGCGGCGCCAAGGGAAACCAGCCCACGTCGGGGCGCGATCCTTGCTGCGGCCGAGCATTCGGCCCATGAACACCACCGACCCAGCCCACCAGGGCCGGCGCCCAAGGCACGCGGGCGCGCTCGCGGCCAGGGGCCCAGCCCCAGCGGTGGCCCAGCAGCACCCAGCGGCCATAATGCGAGGGTGCATAACCCCACGGCGCATTGTCGACCCAGGTCCAGCCCCATGGCGCGATCCACGTCCAGCGCCCGTCGCTGTAGGGCGCCCAGCCGGCCGGCACCGTGCTGGGCAGCCACAGGGGGCCATATTGCGCATCGTCCTGCCAGGCGCCATAGCGGTCCAGCTCTTCATAGCCGGTGGTATCTTCCGTGACATAGCGCAAGGCCGGCGCGGCGGCAGGCAAGGCTACGGGCCAGTTGTCGAAGGCGACCCTCTGCACGGCGCCCGTGCGCAATTGCTCGTCCGTCAACTCGGCGCGCTTGCCCGCCCGCAAGGTCACGCTGCCCGTCGCGCCATCCACCTCGGCCGCCCCGTCGAGCACGCTGATGACGCTGGTGCCAGGCGGGCGCCCCGCCTCGATGCGTACCCAGCCCGGCTCGGTGAGAGTCACGCGCGCCTGGGCCGTGGTCAGCGCGAAGCCGCGCAGCGCATCGGGATTGCGCACCCGCACGCTGACTGTGCCATAGCCAAGATGCAGCTTGAAACTGTCGTCATCGAGTTCGCTCACTTCCAGCTCGGAATCGCCATCGAGGCGCACGGCCGCTGCGCCCACGCGCAATTCGGCCAGCGCACCGCGCTGGGTGGTCAAGCGGTTATCCGTCGTGACGGGCCAGTTCAGCAGGGCGTTTTGCGCCTCGCCATCGCCGGCGCGCACCAGCACCTGCCCTTCGACAGTAGAAATGCGCCCCACGCGGGCGGGCGGGTCCCCGGCCAGAGCCAGGGAGCACGCCGACGACAGCAGTACGGCGCACACGGTGTTGAGGAGGGGGAAAGACAGGATCGGACGCATGGCAGCGCTCCAGGCAGGACTTACAAGGGTGATTGCTAGCGATTACATCCGCATCCGGCCGGCATCGCAAGCGGGCTTACAAATGTTTGCAAGTTGTCCTGGTTCAGGAAGCCGCCTGGCTGCCACGCTTGACGAAGAACAGGGCGGCGCCGACGGCCATCAGCAAGCCGCCAAAGAAGCGGTTCTGCTTTTTCACGGCGCGCGCGTCGCGGAAAAACCGCTGCATCGACGATGCCAGGAAAGCGTAGCTGTGCATCACGATCTGATCGATCGTGCACATGGTGACGGCCAGGATCAGCAGTTGCGGCAGTAGCGGCGCCGTGGGGCTGATGAATTGCGGCAGTACCGCCACCATGAAGATGATGCCCTTCGGATTCGTCACATTGGTCAGAAAACCCGTCAGCACGCGCCGGCGCATGGAAGGCACGACAGCATCGGCATGCAGGTCGCCCGTGACGGCCGCCTTGGCGCGCCACTGGGACAGGCCCAGGTAGATCAGGTACAGCGCGCCCACCGTCTTGACGATATTGAAGGCCACTTCGGAAGCCAGCAGCAGGGAACCCACGCCGGCGCCGGCGATGCCCAGCACGACAAGCAGTCCCAGCTGCAGGCCGAGGATGGTGGCGCTGGCTTTTTTCACCCCGTACGACAGGCCGTGCGACATCGACAGCACGGCGCCCGAGCCGGGCGAGACGGCGATGATGGAGGCCGCGATGACAAAGGTGATCCAGGTGGCCAGGTGCATACGATGTCCAAAAATGGTGACGAGGAGCAATTTTAACCCAGCCCGTGCGGCCCTGCCGGTTCAGCCTGAGGTAAGATCACCGTCACGCCTTCCCTTGCCGTACAACCAAGAATAACATCATGAAAAACAACAGTTTCCTCGTACCAAGATTCTCTGCCACCACTGCGGGAGCCCGCTGAGATGGCCGGCTCCAGCCTGCTGGCCCTGCTCGACGACATCGCCAGCATCCTCGACGACGTTTCCCTGATGACCAAGGTGGCCGCCAAGAAGACGGCCGGCGTGCTCGGTGACGACCTGGCCCTGAACGCGCAGCAGGTGGCCGGCGTGCGCGCCGAGCGCGAACTGCCCGTCGTGTGGGCCGTCGCCATCGGCTCGCTGAAAAAAAAGGCCATCCTCGTACCCGCCGCGCTGGCCATCAGCGCATTTGCGCCGTGGGCCATCACGCCGCTGCTGATGGTGGGCGGTGCCTATCTGTGCTTCGAGGGTTTCGAGAAGATTGCCCACAAGTATCTACATCCGGACGACAGCCACAAGGCCGAACTGGCACAGGCGCTGCGCGACCCGCAAGTCGACCTGGTGGCGCTGGAAAAGGACAAGATCAAGGGCGCCATCCGCACCGACTTCATTTTGTCGGCGGAAATCATCGTCATCGCCCTGGGCACGGTGGCCACGGCCACCTTCGCCCAGCAGGTGACCGTCGTCGTCGGCATCGCCATCATCATGACGGTGGGCGTGTATGGCCTGGTGGCCGGCATCGTCAAGCTCGATGACGCGGGATTTTATCTGGCCGCGCGCAAGGGTACCGGCGCGCTGATGAATGCCGTGCGCGGCTTTGGCCGCATGCTGGTGTCGGCGGCGCCGAAACTGATGAAATTTCTCTCCGTGGTGGGCACGCTGGCCATGTTCATGGTCGGCGGCGGCATTTTGACGCACGGCTGGCCGTGGGCCAGCGGCCTGCTGCACCATGCGGAAATTGCCCTCGGCGGCGTAGCCGGCATCGGCCCCGTGCTGGCAGCCGTCACGCCCAGCCTGATCAACGCCGTGGCCGGCGTCATCGCCGGTGGCCTGGTGCTGGCCGGTGTCACGGCCGTGTCGGCTTTATTGCGCAGGCTCAAATCGCACAAATGAGCTTTCTGGTCTGATGGGACGGCGGGCGCATCCGTGCCTGCCGTCCCGGCCATGCCGGCGGCGCCCGCTGTCCATGGAGACCCTATGCAGACTACCCCCATCCACCGTCCCAGCAGCGCCTTCATCGGCGCCTCCTGGGCGGCATTGCTGATCGGCGCCATCACCTATGTGTCCGGCCTGTGGAATGCCGGCATGGCTCTCAACGAAAAGGGCTATTACTTCACGCTGCTCATGTATGGCCTGTTCGCCGCCATCTCGCTGCAAAAATCCGTGCGCGACCGCAGCGAGGGTATCGCCGTGACGGGGATTTACTTCGGCCTGTGCTGGGTTTCCGTACTGCTGGCCTTGCTGTTATTGACGGTGGGCCTGTGGAACGCCAGCCTGCAAAACAGCGAGAAGGGTTTCTATGCCATGGCATTTCTGCTCAGCCTGTTTGCGGCCGTGGCCGTGCAAAAGAATGTGCGCGACGTGGCGCGCGCCTCGGCTGGCGCACCGGCCGAGGCGCCGGGAACTTAAACACCGGCGGCGCATCTATCTTTGTATCCATGTCGGGAGAGGGTGATGGGCGACCAGCAGAAACGTTTACAGATGGCACTGGAGGCGGCCCACATGGCGCTTTGGGATTCGCGCATCGTCGATGGCCAGGTCATTGATGGCACGGTCAGCTGGTCGGCCAAGGGCGCCGCCTTGCTGGGCCGGGAAGAACGCGCGCTGACACAGCCATTCCGCACCTTTCTCGACTGGGTGCACGTCAGCGACCGCAACAAGGTCGTCGGCGTGCTGCAAGATGGCGTGCGCCGGCGTGGCAGCTACGCCCTGCAATACCGCATCGTCTGGCCCGACGGCAGCGAACACTGGCTGGCGGCCAAGGCCCAGGTCTTCATGGATGGCGGCGGCCATCCCGAGCGCACGCTGGGCATCATCTGGGATGTCACCGAGCACATGCTGCGCGAACTCATGATCGCCGAGCGCAAGGAGCTGGCCGAAGTGACGCTCAGCTCCATCGGTGACGGCGTCATCACCACCGATCCGCGGGGCAAGACGCGCTACCTGAACCGCGTGGCCGAGCAATTGACGGGCTGGACCAATGACATGGCGCAGGGCCTGGATATCGGACTGACCTTGCCGCTGGCCGATGAACGCACGGGCGCCGCCATCGAGCACGTGGCCATGCGCTGCCTGCAACAGCGCCAGGCCATCGGCATATCGAGCCGCTCGCAGCTGATCACGCGCGAAGGGCGGCGCATCGCCATCGAGGATTCCGCCGCCCCCATCTGGTCGCGCGACGGCGACATCCTCGGCGCCGTCGTCGTGTTTCGCGACGTCAGCCACGAACGCAAGCTGAGCCAGCAGTTGTCGTGGCAAGCCACGCACGACACCTTGACGGGCTTGATCAACCGGCGCGAGTTCGAACGCCTGGTGGCCGGCGCACTGCGCACGGCCAAGCAGGAAGGCCACGCGCATGCGCTGCTGTACCTGGACCTGGACCAATTCAAGGTCATCAACGACACCTGCGGCCACGGCGCCGGCGACGTGCTGCTGCAGTTGCTGGCCAAGATGCTGCAGGGAGAGATGCGCGACAGCGACATCCTGGCCCGCCTCGGTGGCGACGAGCTGGGCGTGCTGCTACCCCACTGTCCGCTCGACCATGCGCGCCTGATCGGCGACCAGCTGCGCCAGTCCGTCCGCCAATTCCACTTCGCCTGGGACGAAAGCAGCTTCGAGCTGGGCGTGAGCATCGGCATCGTGGAAATCAACCAGGACAGCAAGTCCATGAGCGAGTTGCTGAGCGCCGCCGACCAGGCTTGCTACCTGGCCAAGGAACAGGGGCGCAACCGCCTGCACGTGTACCAGGAGTCCGACGTCATGCTGGCGCAGCGGCATGGTGAAATGCTGTGGATTTCACGCCTGAACGAAGCCTTCGAACACAATTATTTCCGCCTATACGCCATGCCCATCGTGCACCTGCACGACAGCCCGGAACAGCACTACGAAGTGCTGATCCGCATCCGCAACAGCCAGGGTGATCTGATCTTGCCGGGCGCCTTCATTCCCGCCGCCGAACGCTACGACATGATGCTGTCCATCGACCGCTGGGTCATTCGCGCCGTCTGCGCGCATATCCGGAGCGTGCGCGACAGCCTGCCGCCCCTGGAAGCGCTGGCGCAAAGCCTGCGCCGCGCCCCGGCCTTGTATTCCGTCAACCTGTCGGGCATGTCGCTGGCCGACACGGGCCTGCAAGACTACATCACCGGGCAGTTCGTGCAGTACGCCATTGCGCCCGAGCAAATCTGCTTTGAAATCACGGAAACGGCCGTCATCGCCAACCTGCCCAAGGCGCAAGTATTCATGCGCCAGCTCAAGGCCATGGGCTGCCGCTTCTCGCTCGATGACTTCGGCAGCGGCTTTTCCTCGTTCGGCTACCTGAAGGCGCTTCCCGTCGACTACCTGAAAATCGATGGCGTCTTCGTGCGCGACATCGCCAGCAATGCCATCAACCGCGCGATGGTCAAGGCCATCAATGAAGTGGGCCACGTGATGGGCTTGAAAACGGTGGCCGAATACGTGGAAAACGCGGAAACCCTGGCCGTCATCCGCGAGTTGGGCATCGATTACGCGCAAGGCTATGCCGTGGGCGGCTTGCGACCGCTGACGGCGGGCGTGGATTAGCCGCCGCCGACAAACAGTGACTTTAAAACAATGCTGCATTGCTATCGCTAAATGCGTGCAAGCACGACCAATCTGGAGGATTTTGATCTACATCAATAAATTTGCGCAGGCGACTCCTTACACTGATCTCCATTCTTGCAATTGTGCAAGTCTTACTCACCAATTAGCTGTTTAACTGATCAGGAAGCCGCGACCATGCGCCAAAATTTGCCAGTGACTAACCGTGAAGTCCTCGTCTTGGACGATCAGGCCATCGTGTCGAAAACGGATATGAACGGCAATATCGTGTATGTGAATCCCTACTTCAGCCAGGTCAGCGGCTTCAGCGAGGCAGAGCTGCTCGGTTCGCCCCAGAATATCGTACGCCATCCGGACATGCCGGCCGAAGCGTTTGCCGACCTGTGGACCTCGATCCAGGCCGGTACGCCGTGGACGGGCCTGGTCAAGAATCGCTGCAAGAACGGCGACTTTTACTGGGTGCGCGCCAACGTCACGCCCATCCGCGAAGCAGGCAAGACCATCGGCTACATGTCGGTGCGCGTGAAAGCCGACAAAGACCAGGTCAAGGCGACCGAAGAAGCCTACGCCGCCATCCGCAACAAGGAAGGTGGCAACATTATCATCAAGAACGGGCAAATCGTGCGCCCGGGCCTGGCGCTCCTGGTGCACAAGCTGACGCACATGTCGCTCAACCTGCGCATCTGGGCCGCCACCTCCATCGTCAACTGTCTGCAACTGCTGGTGTGCGTCATCAGCCTGTTCGCCAGCGGCGGCAAGATCACCAATTACGCCATCTTCGGCGCCACCCTGTTTGGCTTCCTGATCAACGTTTTCCTCTGGTACACCTTGCGCATGTCCGTGCTCAAGCCGCTGGGCAAGGCCCTGAACGGCGCGCGGGCGATCGCCGCCGGCGACCTGTCGGGCAGTTTTGAAACGGAAAGCACCGATGAAGTGGGACAATTGCTGCGCGCGCTGCAACAGATGAACAGCAACTTGATCGCCACCATCCGCGACGTGCGCATCAACGTGGAAACCATGGCCGTGGCCACCAAGCAAATTGCCGTCGGCAATATGGATCTCTCGGGCCGCACGGAATCGCAGGCGGCCAGCCTGGAAGAAACGGCGTCGAGCATCGAGGAATTCTCGTCGACGGTGAAACAGAACGCGGACAACTCGGTGCAGGCGAACGAGCTGGCCGTGGCCGCCTCGAAAGTGGCCGTGCAGGGCGGCGAGATCGTTGCCGAAGTGATCACCACCATGGACGAGATCAATACCTCGTCGAAGAAAATCGTCGACATCATCGCCCTGATCGAAGGCATCGCCTTCCAGACCAACATCCTGGCCCTGAACGCGGCCGTGGAAGCGGCCCGCGCGGGCGAACAGGGCCGCGGCTTCGCCGTCGTGGCGGGCGAAGTGCGCAACCTGGCGCAGCGCTCATCCGTGGCGGCCAAGGACATCAAGCAGCTGATTGAAATTTCCGTCGGCAAGGTGGGCGCCGGCATGCTGCAGGTGAACCGCGCCGGCGCCACCATGGAACAGGTGGTCAGCTCCGTCAAGCAGGTGACGGCCATCATGCAGGAAATTTCCATCGCCTCGCGCGAACAGAGCATCGGCGTCGACCAGGTCAACCAGGCCATCGCCCACATGGACCAGGTGACGCAGCAGAACGCGGCTCTGGTGGAAGAAGCCGCCGCAGCCGCCACGCGCCTGGCGGAAGAAGCGGCCAGCCTGTCGCAAGCCGTGAGCCTGTTCAATTTCGGCAAGATGCCGCCACCGCGCCGTGTCGCCATGCCTGGCGGCAAGGGAGGCGCCGCGAACGCCGGCAAACCTGCCATGAAACGCCTGGCCGCCTAAACCTTTCAAGACTTTACACACATCATGCCTACACTACTCAGCAGTGCTTCCGCCGACCTGGATGCCGTGGTCGAGTTCGATCCGCTCATCATCGGCAAGATGAGCCAGTCCGGCCCCCGCTACACCTCGTATCCGACCGCCGACCGCTTCCATGCCGACTTCGGCTACGGCAATTTCCTCGAAGCGCTGGCCGCGCTGCGCCTGCGCGGCGGCCGCCGTCCGCTGTCGCTGTACGTGCATGTGCCGTTCTGCGACACCTTGTGCTACTACTGCGCCTGCAACAAGATCATCACCAAAGACCGCAGCAAGGCCGCCACCTATCTCAGTTACCTGAAACAGGAAATCGCCATGCAGGGCAAGCTGTTTGCCGGCATGAACCAGATCGAACAGCTGCATTTCGGCGGCGGCACGCCGACTTACCTGAGCGAAAAGCAGATGGACGAGCTGATGCTGCATTTGCGCCAGCATTTCGAGTTCGCTTCCGATGAAGACGGCGAATATTCGATCGAAATCGACCCGCGCACCGTGTCGCGCGAGCGCGTGTTTTCCCTGCGTGCGCAAGGTTTCAACCGCATCAGCCTGGGCGTGCAGGATTTCGACGCCGACGTGCAAAAAGCCGTCAACCGCATCCAGCCGGAAGCGGAAACGGTAGCCATCATGCAAGCGGCGCGCGACGCCGGTTTCCGCTCGATCAGCATTGACCTGATCTACGGTTTGCCGAAGCAAAGCCTGGAGACGATGACGGAAACCTTGCGCAAGGTGATCAACGCCAGCCCCGACCGTATCGCCCTGTACCACTACGCGCACATGCCGCATTTGTTCAAGCCGCAGCGCCGCATCCTCGACGCCGACATGCCCGACAGCGCCACCAAGCTGGCCATGCTGGGCCTGTGCATCGCGCGCCTGACGGCGGCCGGTTATGTCTACATCGGCATGGACCATTTTGCCAAGCCGACGGACGACCTGGCCGTGGCGCAGCGGCAGGGCCGCCTGCACCGCAACTTCCAGGGCTACTCGACGCGCGCGGAAGCGGACCTGATCGCCTGCGGCGTGTCGGCCATCAGCTCCGTCGGCGCCGTCTACAGCCAGAATGAGAAAACGCTGGATGCGTACTATGAAAAGCTCGACGAAGGCGTGCTGCCGATCGCGCGCGGCATCAAGCTCGATACGGACGATTTATTGCGCCGCATCATCATCCAGATGCTGATGTGCAATTTCGAGTTGTCGATCGCCACCATCGAACAAGCGCATCCCGTGAAGTTCCGCAGCTATTTCGCCGCCGAGCTGGAAAAACTGCGTGAACTGGCGCGCGATGGCTTGCTCGTCATCGAGGAAGACTGGCTGACGGTGACGCCGAAAGGGCGCTTGCTGATCCGCAATATCTGCATGGTCTTCGACCGCTACCTGACGCAGGCCCGCGCCAACGCGGCGCCGGATGCGGTGCAGCCGCTGCGCTACTCGAAAACGGTGTAACGCCGCCCGATGAACGCCCTGAGCCTCGTGCCCATGTTCATGGTCGGCCTGGCCGGCAGCGTGCACTGCATCGGCATGTGCGGCGGCATCGTCGGTGCCCTGTCGCTCAGCGGTGGCGCACCGACGGCGCCAGTCCGCCCGGTCATTTCCATCGCCGTGGCGCGCCCTGCAATGCAGACAGCCTTGCCATCGAACGTGCTGCGCGTGCTGGCCTACAACGGCGGGCGCATAGGCAGCTATATGCTGGCCGGCGCCCTGGCTGGCAGCCTGGCCGGCGCAGGCATGCTGCACATGGCGTCACTGCAGGTGGCCGGCTACTGGCTGGCCAACCTGATGCTCGTCGCCCTGGGCCTGTACCTGATGGATGCCTGGCGTGGCCTGGCCCACCTGGAAGCGGCCGGCAACGTCGTCTGGCGCCGCGTGCGGCCACTGCTGAAGCCCTTGATGCCCATGGATAGCGTTTTCAAGGCGCTGGCCGTGGGCGGGCTGTGGGGCTGGGTGCCGTGCGGCATGGTCTACAGCGCCCTGCTGACGGCCATGCTGCAAGGTTCGGCCCTCAACGGCGCGGCCACCATGGCCGCCTTCGGCCTGGGCACCTTGCCCACCCTGCTGGGCATGGGCTTGCTGGGCACGCGGCTGCGCGCACAGATGCAGCGCCGCCCCGTGCGCATCGCCAGCGGCTTGCTGGTGCTGGGCTTTGGCTTGCTGGGCCTGCTGCGCGCCGCTAACGGCGTGTCGCTGGGCTGGCTCGACGCCCTGTGCGTGACGGGTCATCCATGAAAAGAATCGTATGAATGCTGTCTTGAAACCTACTACCTGTTTCCACTGCGGCTTGCCCGTCCCTGCCGGCAGTAAATGGCTCGTCACCATAGACGAGCTGCCGCGCGCCATGTGCTGCCCCGGCTGCGAAGCGGTGGCGCAAACCATCGTCGACATCGGCCAGAGCGCGTATTACCGCGACCGCGACGAGTACGCCGTCAACGCGTTTGATGCCACCCTGATGCCGCCCGAACTGCGTTTGTACAGCAATGACGACGCGCAATTCGCGCGCGACGCCAGCAGCTGCGAAGCGACCCTGTCCGTCGAAGGCATACGCTGCGCCGCCTGCGTCTGGCTGATCGAACGCCAGCTGACGCGCCTGCCCGGCGTGCAGGCGGCCAGCCTGAACGTCGCCACCGAGCGCCTGTACGTGCGCTGGAGCCGCGCCGAATGCGAGCCGGGCGACATCCTGCAAGCCGTGCGGCAAGTCGGCTACACGGCTTATCCGTATGACGCCGTGCGCCATGGCGAGCGCCTGCAAAAGGCCAGCAAGACCCTGGGCCGCCAGCTGTTCGTGGCCGGCCTGTCGATGATGCAGGTCATGATGTATGTGGCGCCCGCCTACCTGGCCGCCGAGGATGGCACGCTGGACGAAAATATGGCCAGCCTGATGCGCTGGGCCAGCCTGCTGCTCACCTTGCCGGCCATCTGCTATTCGGCCATGCCCTTCTTCCAGGGCGCCTGGGCCAGCCTGCGCGCGCGCACACTGGGCATGGACGTGCCGGTGGCGCTGGGCATCCTGGCAGCCTTCTTCGGCAGCGTGGTGGCGACCTTCACGGGCCACGGCGAGGTGTATTACGACTCGGCCACGATGTTCATCTTCCTCTTGCTGTGCAGCCGTTACTTCGAGCTGCAGGCGCGCCGCAAGGCGGCTTCGGCGCTGGAACGACTGCAGCACGCCTTGCCTGCCTCGGCCTCGCTGATGCCGGGCTTTCCCGACAACCGCGCCACGACCCTGGTGCCGGCCGCCAGCCTGGCCGTGGGCGACATCATGCTCGTGAAACCGGGCGAGGCGATCGCCGCCGACAGCGTCATCATCGAGGGCACGAGTGCGCTGGACCTGTCGCTGCTGACGGGCGAGAGCGCGGCGCAGCGCCGCGAAACGGGCGACCAGGTGCCAGGCGGGGCCATCAACGCGAGTGCCATCCTGACCTTGCGCGTGCTCAAGCCGGCACGCGAAAGCACCCTGTCCGATTTATTGAAACTGATCGAGCGGGCCGGCAGCGGCAAGCCGCAGATCGCACAATGGGCCGACAAAGTGGCCGCCTGGTTCGTGCTGGGCCTGCTGCTGTTTGCCGTCGCCGTGTTCGCCTTCTGGAGCTGGCACGATGCGTCGCGGGCCTGGCCCGTGGCCATCGCCGTACTGGTCGTGTCGTGCCCGTGTGCACTATCGCTGGCCACGCCGACGGCGCTGGCGGCCGCTACCGACAGCCTGCTGCGGCGCGGCGTGCTGATCGTCCAGCCGCATGTGCTGGAAACCCTGCACCGCGCCACGCACATCATCTTCGACAAGACGGGGACCTTGACCCTGGGCCGGCCCGTGCTGCAGCGCATCGAGGGGCTCGGCAGCATGACGGACGACGCTAGCCTGCAAGTGGCCGCCGTGCTGGAAGCGGGCAGCGCCCATCCGCTGGCGCAGGCGATCCTGGCCGCCGCCGAAGGGTTGCCAAGACAGCAGCCACGCGCGCATGCCGAGCAATTGCAGGAAGTGCAGGGACAGGGACTCGAAGGCTGCGTCGACGGCGTGCGCTACCGACTCGGCAATGCGGCCTTCGTCGCCGCCATCGCCGGGCCGCCGCTGGGCGACACGGCCGTCGGCGTGCAAGGCATGACGCCGCTGTACCTGGGCACGCAGGGACGCTGGCTCACGCGCTTCCTGCTCAGCGATGCGCTGCGCCCGGAAGCGCGCGACGTCGTCGACTATTTCCGCCGGCACGGCAAGCAAGTCGTGCTGCTCAGTGGCGACCAGGAAGCGCTGACGCAAAACGTGGCGGCGCAACTGGGCATCGCCACGGCCTGCGGCGAATGCCTGCCCGATGAAAAGCTCGATTTCGTGCAGCAATTGCAGGCTACGGGCGCCGTCGTGGCCATGGTCGGCGACGGCATCAACGACGCCGCCGTGCTGAGCGGTGCCGACGTCTCCTTCGCCATGGGTTCCGGCGCCGCGCTGGCGCAGGCGCATGCGGACACGGTGCTGCTCTCGAGCCAGTTGCAGTGCGTGCTCGACACGGCGCAAACGGCCGCGCGCAGCATGCGTATCATCCGCGAAAACCTGGGCTGGGCCACGCTGTACAATCTGACGGCCATCCCGGCCGCCGCGCTGGGTTTCCTGAATCCCTGGCTGTCCGGTGTCGGCATGGCTGCCAGCTCGGCCGTCGTCATCGCCAACGCCCTGCGCCTGCGGAAAGTCTGAACCATGGAAGCACTCTACCTCCTCATCCCCTTAAGCGTCGTGGTCGTTTTCATCGCCCTGTGGGTCTACTTCACGGCCTCGGACAGCGGCCAGTTCGACGACCTCGTCGGACCGGGCCTGCGCGTGCTGCAGGACGACGATACGCCGGCCAAACCGGCGCCCGACGAACCACAGGCCTGACGTTTCCCCTCCGGCACGATGGCGCCTGGGCGTCGTTGAAATACGCCTTTTGACACAGATCAAGCCCTGCTTGTAGGGATCTTGCATGGCATTTTTTTGCCCGAAACGCGGTTTATTTTGATGCCAGTTCGCTACGCTTATTTCATCCGGGGAATTTTGATCCACATCAAAGTTTTTTCACGGTCAAACACTTACTCTCTGGCCACCATCATAAATAGTAATTCCAGGGAGAGTCTTTGTGGATCAATCGCTGAACTATAACTACAAGATCGTGAAGCAATTCGCGGTCGCTACTGTGGTATGGGGCATCATCGGCATGCTGGTTGGCGTTATCATCGCCGCTCAGCTGGCCTGGCCTGCCCTGAACCTCGACATACCTTGGCTGACATACGGACGTTTGCGTCCGCTGCACACGAATGCGGTGATTTTCGCCTTCGGCATCTGCGGCCTGTTCGCCACTTCGTACTACGTCGTGCAACGCACCTGCCAGGTGCGCCTGTTTTCCGACAAGCTGGCCGCCTTCACGTTCTGGGGCTGGCAAGCGGTGATCCTGTGCGCGGTCGTCAGCCTGCCCATGGGCCTGACCCGCGGCAAGGAATACGCCGAGCTGGAATGGCCTATCGCCATCCTCATCGCCGTCGTCTGGATTGCCTACGCCATCGTTTTCTTCGGCACCCTGATCAAGCGCAAGGTCAAGCATATCTACGTGGCCAACTGGTTCTTCGGCGCCTACATCCTGGCCGTGACGATTTTGCACGTGGTCAATGGCGCCGTCATGCCAGCGTCGTTCACCAAATCGTATTCCGCCTATGCGGGCGTGCAGGACGCCATGATCCAGTGGTGGTACGGCCATAACGCGGTGGGCTTCATCCTGACCGCCGGCTATCTGGGCATGGTTTACTACTTCATCCCGAAACAGGCCGAGCGCCCCGTGTACTCGTATCGCCTGTCCATCGTCCACTTCTGGGCGCTGATCTTCACCTACATGTGGGCCGGCCCGCATCACCTGCATTACACGGCCTTGCCTGACTGGACGCAATCGATCGGCATGGTCTTCTCGCTGGTGCTGCTGGCGCCAAGCTGGGGCGGCATGATCAACGGCATCATGACCCTGTCGGGCGCCTGGCACAAGCTGCGCACCGACCCTATCCTGAAATTCATGATCGTCTCGCTGTCGTTCTACGGCATCGCCACCTTCGAAGGTCCGATGATGTCGATCAAGACCATCAACTCGCTGTCGCACTACACCGACTGGACCGTTGCCCACGTGCATGCGGGCGCCCTGGGCTGGGTGGGCTTCATCACCATGGGTTCGATCTACTATCTGCTGCCACGCCTGGCGGGCCGCACGCAGATGCACAGCACGCGCCTGGTCGACGTGCACTTCTGGGTGGCCACCATCGGCATCGTGCTGTATATCGCCGCAATGTGGATCGCCGGCGTGATGCAGGGCCTGATGTGGCGCGCGGTCAATCCGGACGGCACCCTGACCTACACCTTTGTCGAAAGCGTGAAAGCAACGTATCCGTACTACGTGGTGCGCGTGGCCGGTGGCCTGCTGTACCTGTCGGGTATGTGCATCATGGGCTACAACACCTGGATGACCTTGCGCGGCAGCAAACTCCCCGTCGCCCGCATTCCGGAACTGAACGCGGCGCACGCCTGATAGGAGCGAAAGCAAATGAAATTTTCACATGCATGGATTGAGAGAAACCCCTGGCTGCTGATCGCCCTGGTCACGGTGGTGATCAGCATCGGCGGCGCCGTCGAGATCGTTCCCCTGTTCTTCCAGAAGAGCACGACGGAACCGGTCGCCGGCCTGAAGCCGTATTCGCCGCTGCGCCTGGCAGGCCGCGACATTTACGTGCGCGAAGGCTGCTACAACTGCCACTCGCAGATGGTGCGTCCGCTGCGCGCGGAAACGGAGCGCTATGGCCACTATTCGGTCGCTGGCGAGTTCGTCTACGACCGTCCGTTCCAGTGGGGTTCCAAGCGCACGGGGCCCGACCTGGCCCGCGTGGGCGCCCGCTACAGCGATGAATGGCACCGCACGCACTTGAACAACCCGCGCGACGTGGTGCCCGAGTCGAACATGCCGGCCTACCCATGGCTGGCGAAGACCAAGCTGGAGCCCGGCGACATCATGCCGAAGATGCGCGCCCTGAAGCGCCTGGGCCAGCCGTACAGCGATGAAGAGATCGCCGCCGGCCCCGCGCAGCTGCAGGACAAGACGGAAGAAGACGCCCTGGTCGCCTATCTGCAAGGCCTCGGTACATTAATCAAAACAAGGAATTAGCATGGCAATCGACAACCTGTTTGACAGCGCCAGCAGCGTCATGACGGTGGTTTCCTTTACGACGTTCGTAGGCATACTGTGGTGGACTTTCAGCCGCAGCAATAGCGACTTCGACGCGGCGGCGCGCCTGCCGTTCGACGACGAGGCGCTCGATTACGCGGCTGAAGCCGAGATGAACCTGGCGAAGGAGCGCAACCATGGCTGACTTTACCAATGGATTCTGGAATATCTACATCATCGTGCTGTCCTTGCTGGGCATCATCGGCTGCGGCGTGCTGCTGTACTCGCAGTCGAAGGTGAAAGTGGCCGCCGGCGCGCCCGCCGACGGTACCACCGGCCACGTCTGGGACGAGGACTTGAAGGAACTCAATACGCCGATGCCGCGCTGGTGGATGTGGTTGTTCTACATCACCATCGTCTTCGCCCTGGCGTATCTGTTCCTGTATCCGGGCCTGGGCAACTATGCCGGCAGCCTGGGCTGGAAATCGACGGGCCAGTACGAGGAAGAGCTGAAGAAGGCGGAAGCCGACTACGGCCCCCTGTTCAACAAGTACCTGAGCCAGGACTTGAAGACGGTGGCCGCCGATCCGCAGGCGCAAGCCATCGGCCAGCGTCTGTTCCTGACCTACTGCGCGCAATGCCACGGTTCGGATGCACGCGGCAACAAGGGCTTCCCCAACCTGACCGACAAGGACTGGCTGTATGGCGGCGATCCCGACATCATCAAGACCACCATCATGCATGGCCGCAATGGCCAGATGCCGCCGATGGGCGCCGCGCTGGGCTCCGAGAAGGATGTCGAGAACGTGGCTCATTATGTGCTGAGCCTATCCGGTTCCACCTCGGACCCCGTCAAGTCCGTACTGGGCAAGGCCAAGTTCGGCGCCTGCATGGCTTGCCATGGCGCCGATGCGAAGGGTAACCAGATGCTCGGTTCGCCTAACCTAACGGACAAGATCTGGCTGTATGGCGGCAGCGCCGATACCATCATGGAAACCATCCGCAAGGGACGCAACAACACCATGCCGGCCTTCAGCGATTTCCTCGGCGAATCCAAGGTACACGTGCTGTCGGCGTATGTCTGGAGCCTGTCAAATCCTCAGACGCCCGTGAAATGACGTAATGGAACCTCAAGTCATCAAGATGTATGCGGCCCGCGAGCAAATCTACCCTCGCGAGGCCAAAGGACGCTACGCTACCTGGCGATGGGTATGCGTCTGGCTTACCCAGCTGGCGTTCTACGGCTTGCCGTGGTTGACCTGGAATGGCAGGCAAGCCCTGCTGTTCGATTTGACCACGCGCAAGTTCTACATTTTCGGCGTCGTGCTGTGGCCCCAGGATTTCATCTATCTGGCGGCCCTGCTGATCATCTGTGCGTATTTGTTGTTCCTCGTCACGGCCATTGCCGGGCGGGTGTGGTGCGGCTTTTCCTGCCCGCAAACGGTATACACGGAAATCTTCCTGTGGGTCGAACGCCGGATCGAGGGCACGCGCAGCGCGCGCATGGCCCTCGACAAGCAGGGCCCCTCCGTGCGCAAGACGTTCAAGAAGACGGCCAAGCACCTGGCATGGGGCGCCATCGCCCTGTGGACGGGCTTTACCTTTGTCGGCTACTTCACGCCGATCAAGGAACTGGCGCGCGAGGTGAGCACCTTCAATTTCGGTCCCTGGGAATGGTTCTGGGTCTTGTTCTACAGCCTGGCAACCTACGGCAACGCGGGCTGGCTGCGCGAGCAGGTGTGCAAGTACATGTGCCCCTACGCGCGCTTCCAGAGCGCCATGTTCGACCAGGATACCCTGATCATCACCTACGATGCCAAGCGCGGCGAACCACGTGGCGCCATGAGCAAGAAGGCCGGCAACAACGATAAGCTGGGCGATTGCATCGATTGCACCCTGTGCGTGCAAGTGTGTCCGACCGGCATCGATATCCGCAACGGCCTGCAGTATGAATGCATCGGCTGTGCCGCCTGCGTCGATGCCTGCAACAGCGTGATGGACAAGGTCGACCGGCCGCGTGGACTGGTACGCTACAGTACCGACCATGCGATGGAAAACAACTTCAGTTCGCAGCAGATCCGCCAGCGCGCCATGCGCCCGCGCGTGCTGATCTACACCTCCATCCTGGCCTTGATCATCATTGCCGTGTGTACTTCGCTGGCCCTGCGCACGCCGCTGAAAATGGACGTCATCCGCGACCGCGGTTCGATGGGACGCGAAGTGGAAGACGGCATGATCGAAAACGTCTACCGCCTGCAGATCATGAACACTTCGGAGCAAAGCCAGCATTTCAAAATCAGCGCTTCCGGCTTGCCGGGCCTGACCTTGCTGACGCGCGAGGAAGTGACCTTGCAGCCGACGGAAACGCTGGGCTGGCCGATCCGCCTGCGCGTGCCGCACGGCGTGGGAGAAAAGGGCTCGAACAAGATTGCGGTCGAACTGCAATCGCTGGACGACCCAACGCTGCATGTGCGTGAAAGCGCGGTCTTCATCGTGCCGCGCTAAGGTAGCAAGGCCAGTCCCCGTATGGGGATTGGCCAATTAATCAGGAGAAATACCATGTCCGACAGTCTCAAGCTGCAAGCTCCCGTTGCACCGTGGTACAAGCATCGCTGGCCGTGGCTGCTGATGCTCGGTCCCGGCCTGTCCGTGGTCGTCGGCAGCTTCATGGGCTATATCGCGTTTACGCAGCCCGACGCGCTGGTGGTGGGCGATTATTACAAGCAGGGCAAAGCGATCAATCAGGACTTGCGGCGCGATACCATCGCCAGCAACCTGGCGATGGATACCAGCCTGTCGTATGACGTTGCTGCAGCGCGCCTGACCGGTTCCGTGCATAGCTTCAGCAAGGCTTACCAGGGACCTTTGCTGCTGCACCTGGCGCATGCGACCCTGCCGGAAAAAGATATCAAGCTGATGGTACAGCCCGATGCGGCCGGCAACTTCTCGGTGGCGCTGCCCATGCTCGAACGCAGCCGCTGGCAAGTGCTGGTGGAAAACGACAAGCGCGAGTGGCGCCTGTCCGGCATCTGGACCTGGCCGCTGCAACGCAGCATCGCGCTGCATGCCGATGAAGAGTTATAAGCCTTATTTGCAGACGTCGGTGCCGGCCGTAATGGCTTTCAACTTGGCCGGCTGCAGTATCTCGATCTCGCGGTTGGAGACGCGCAGCCAGCCTTCCTTCTTGAACTTCGACAACAGCCGGCTGACGCTCTCGATGGTCAGCCCCAGGTAGTTGCCGATTTCCTCGCGCGACATGCGCAGCTGAAAATTGGTCCCGGAATAACCGCGCGCCTCGTAGCGCGACGCCAGGTTGACGATGAAGGCGGCAAAACGCTGCGTCGCCTGCATATTGCCCAGCAACAGCATCACGCTTTGCTCGCGCGTGATTTCCTGGCTCATCATGCGGTGGAAATGGCGCAGCAGGGTCGGCATATTGCCCAGCAATTGTTCCAGGCTGGAAAACGGAATTTCACACACTTCGCTATCTTCCAGTGCCACCGCATTACAGTGGTGGCGGTCGGCGCTGATGGCATCCATGCCCAGCAGTTCGCCCGCCATCTGGAAGCCCGTCACCTGCTCTTCGCCGCCCGGATTGATCTGGTAGGTCTTGAAGTGCCCCAGGCGTATTGCATACAGGTTCTGGAACGAGTCGCCGATGCGGAACAGCGGGGCGCCGCGCGCGATCTTGCGGCGGCGGCCGATGATCTGGTCCAGTCTATCCATGTCACCCACATCGAGACCCATCGGCAGGCACAATTGATGCATGCTGCAGGTCGAGCACCGCGCACGCAAGGCCTCCACGTTCACTGTGGGCAAGGTGGGAGTGCTTGGCGCTTCTGTCATGTCGATACCTTTTTGAAAATGCAATAACAAGTTTACTGCATACAGAGTTGCCGTGTGCCAATTTCGCCGCAATTTCGGCGAATAAACGACGTCTAGCCTTTAATTATATGGCAACATCGTCAAAAGCCCGTACGGGGAGGGCAATTTGCGCAGTGGCGCTTGCCAAGCTGAGGTATTGATAGGAAAATTCCTGACAGCATTATCTGCCGCCTGTGCCGCCCGGCACTGAAAAGGAAATCATGAAGCCTCTCGGCATCAAAGCAAAAGTCGCGCTGGCCACCAGCCTGACCTCGATCGCCATGATCGCGCTGGTCACCATACTCCAGGTGCAGCACATGCGCGACGACTTCACCCGAGTCTTGCTGGGCCAGCAATCGGCAGTGATCAGCCGCACTGCCGCCGAGCTCGACGACAAGCTCGGCATGTTGCTGCAAATCGTCACCCTGACGGCCAAACAACAGCCGCCGGAACTGATCGGCCAGCCTGCCCGGCTGCGCGAATACTATGCGCGCCGCTCGATGCTGGTGCTGTTCGATGACGTGCTGGTGCTCGACGCGCAGGGCGCCATCGTGGCCGACATGCCGGAAGTGGCGGGGCGCGCCGGCATCAATGTCGCCGAGCGCGAATATTTCCAGACCGTCCTGCGCACGCGCCAGCCCATGATTACCGAGCCCATGCTGGGCAAATCGAGCGGCATGCCCATCGTGCAGATGGTCGCCCCCGTGCTGGACGCCGATGGCCAGGTGGCTGGCGTGGTGATCGGCGTGCTGCGCCTGTACAAGGACAACCTGCTGGGACGCCTGCGCACGGAAAAAATCGGCAAGAACGGCTATTACTTCATCCTCACGCGCGGCGCCGTGCCGCGCTATGTGCTGTACCCCGACACCAGCCGTTTGCTGCAGCCGCGCCAGCCGGACGCCAACCTGGCGACCACCCGGCTGCTGCAGGAGGATGGCGAAGGCAGCATGGTCAGTACCAATAGCCGCGGCACCACGGCCGTCAACAGCTTCAAGCGCCTGCAATCGGTGAACTGGCTGCTGGCCGCCTCGCTGCCCATCGAGGATGCCTTTGAACCCTTCGATGGCGTGCTGTACCGGCTCGTGCTGTGGAGCATCCTCGCTTCGCTGCTGGCCGCGGCCGTGCTGGGCTGGGTCACCGTGCGCCTGCTGTCGCCGCTGGTGCGCCTGCGCGATACACTGCTGGCCCTGCGCACCAGCGGCAGCCGCTTCACCCCCGTGCCGGTGCAGCAGCGCGACGAGATCGGCCAACTGACGGAAGCGTTCAACGGCCTGATGAGCGAACGCGACCGCCTGCAGCAGGAACTCGAATCGCGCGCGGCGGAACTGGAACAGGAGCGCGACCGGGCCGAGGCGGCCAACCGCGCGAAAAGCGATTTCGTGGCCAACATGAGCCATGAAATCCGCACGCCCCTCAATGCCGTGCTGGGCATGGTGTATCTGTTGGGCAATACCCGGCTCGACACGGAACAGCGCAAGTATCTGACCATGGTGCGCGTGGCTGGCCAGTCGCTGCTGGGCATCCTCAACGACGTGCTCGATTATTCGAAGATCGAGGCGCGCCGCATGGAATTGTCGCCTGTCGAATTCGACCTCGACGAAGTCATGAATACGCTGGCCACGACGATGACCATGAATGCGGGCGAAAAGGAGCTGGAACTGGCCATCGCCGTCGAACCCGATGTGCCGCGGCGCCTCGTGGGCGACACCCAGCGCCTGCAGCAAATCCTCGTCAACCTGGCCGGCAACGCCATCAAGTTCACCGAGAGCGGCGAAGTGGTGGTGGCCGTCAGCCTGGCCGAGAGCGATAACGGGCGCGCCTGGCTGCGCTTCGAAGTACGCGACACGGGCATCGGCATGACGGAGCAGCAGCAACAGCAGCTGTTTTCCGCTTTTTCGCAGGGCGACCAGAGCATCACGCGGCGCTTCGGCGGCACGGGCCTGGGCCTGGCCATCAGCAAGCAGCTGATCCACATGATGGGCGGCGAGATCGCCGTCGCCAGCAGCGAAGGCAAGGGCAGCCGCTTCTGGTTCAGCGTACCCTTCGAGATGCTGGCGCAGCCGGCCGAGACGCGGCGCACACCGACCCTGGGCCAGCTGCGTCTGCTGGTAGCCGACGATAACCGCACCACGCGCGAACTGATCGTCAAGCTGATCGAGGCGTGGGGCTGGCTGGCCGACGAAGTGGACTCCGGCTTTGCCGCCATCGAACTGTACCGCGAACGCCTGGCACAGCAGCAACCGTACGACGTGGTGCTGGCCGACTGGCACATGCCCGTGATGGATGGCCTGGCCACGGCCAAGGCCATCCGCCAGGCTGCCACGGGCCAGCGCCAGCCCATCGTGGTGATGGTCAACGCCTTCGCCCGCAATCACCTGGAAGAAATCTCCAGCGCGGCCGAGGCCGATGTCGTGCTGATGAAACCGATCACGGGATCGAGCCTGTTCGACGCCCTGCACCAGGCGCTGATCGCCAAGAACGACGACGGCGAGCAGCGCATGTTGCACCAGCCGCTGGGCACGGAACTGGCCGGCGTGCATTTCCTGCTGGTGGAAGACAACCATTTGAATCAGGCCGTGGCGCGCGGCATTCTCGAACACATGGGCGCCACGCTGGATGTGGTGGGAGACGGCTTGCAGGCGGTAGAACGGCTGCGCACGGAAGCGCTGCGCTACGACATCGTGCTGATGGACATGCAGATGCCCGTCATGGACGGCTTCAGCGCCACCCACATCATCCGCACGGAGCTGCGTCTGAGCCTGCCCGTGATCGCCATGACGGCCGGCGTACTGGCGTCCGAGCGCGAGCGCTGCATGACGGCCGGCATCAGCGATTTCATCGCCAAGCCCGTGGTGGTAGAAGAGATGATGCAAGTCATCCTGCGCCACCTGCCCAAGCGCCCGCAAGTGCAGGCGGCCGAGACGGTGCCCGTCGCCGATGAGGAAATGTTTTCCATGGCGCCGCTGATGCGCGTGATGGGACGCGACGCGAAAGGGCGCGGTGTGCTGCGGCGCATGGTGGAAGACGCGCTGAACAAGGGCATGACGCCCATGCGCGACGCCGAAACAGCGTTGCAGGCAGGCCGCCACAGCGACGTCGCGCGCATCCTGCATGGCGTGCGCGGCTCCGTGGGAACCCTGGGCACGAAACGCCTGATCCGCGCCGCGTTCGCCACCGAGGAAGCCATCGACGCGGGCAGCCTGGACGCAGTGCCGGCGCTGCTGGCGCAAACGGCGCAGGAACTGGAACTGGCGCTGGCGGCGGCACGGGAGTGGCTGGCGCGCTTACAAGATTAAATCAGGCAGGCACACCCAGGATCACGCTGGACGCTTTGAATATCGCCGTCACGCTGCTGCCGGGGGCTATGCCCAGGTCGGTACTGCTCTGGTTCGTGATGATGGCGGCAAGCGTGCCGCCGCGCGGCAAGTCCAGCACCACTTCCGTGTTGACGGCGCCCGTCTGCACGCGCGTCACCAGACCGGACAATTGATTGCGCGCGGAAAAGCGCGCCCCGTCGCTGGCAGTCACGAGGATGATCGACGAAGCCTTGATCAGCGCAAACGCTTCCGCATCCGGCACCAGGCCCAGGTTTACGCTGCTGCCCTGCGTGACGATGGCGACGATGTGCTGTCCGCCGGGCAATTCCAGGGTGACTTCATCGTTGACGGCACCCTGTTTCAGTTCGGCCACCTTGCCCAGGAATTGATTGCGCGCCGTGGTTTTCATGGCCATTCTCCGTATGAGTAAAAGATCGTCGGCGATGCCTTCCGCCTGGCTGCCCAGCTGGTGCAGATAGCGCGCATGCTCGCGCTCGATGATGCGGAAATTGTCGACCAGCTGGCGCCCCCGTTGCGTCAGCCGCGTGCCACCGCCGCCCTTGCCGCCCGTCAAGCGCTCGACCAGCGGCTCGCCGGCCAGGTTGTTCATCGCGTCGATGGCGTCCCAGGCCGCCTTGTAGCTCATCTTCACAAGCTTGGCCGCCTGCGTGATGGAGCCGCACTCGGCGATGGCGCCCAACAATTCCACGCGGCCGGCGCCGCCCAGATGCTCGCCACCCACCGTCATCCATACCGAGCCTTGCAGGCCGATTTCCGCTGCCGCTGACTTATCCAATGCGTTCACCCAATGCCATGTGTTCTTCCCTGTTATCGATCTGTCCGTCGCGCAAGTACAGCACATGCTCGCCCAGGATGCGCGCATCTTCCGGATCGTGGGTGATCAGGATCATGGGCACGTCCAGGCGTTGCTGCCACTGGCTCAGTTCCAGACGCATTTTGACACGCAGGGCCGGATCGAGGGCGGCAAACGGCTCGTCGAGCAGCAGCGCGTTTGGTTCGGCCACGAGCGCCCTCGCCAGCGCCACCCTTTGGCGCTGGCCTCCGGACAACTCGTCGGGAAACTGGTGCGCCAGTTCCTGCAAATGAAAGGCGGTCAGCCAATGCTCGACCTTGGCCAGCTTTTCGCGCGCGCGCGGGTTGAACCAGCCGCGCGCCAGGCCGAAGCCCACGTTCTGGCGCACCGTCAGGTGCGGGAACAGCGCGTAATCCTGGAACAGGTAAGCCACATTGCGCTGCTGCGGCGGCAAATTGATGCCGGCGGCGGAATCGAACAGGGTACGGCCATTCAGGCGGATATGCCCAGCGTCAGGCGTGAAGAGTCCGGCAATGGCTTTCAGGGTCATGCTTTTGCCGGCGCCGGAGGGGCCATACATGGCGATGCGCTGACTGTTCGAGGTGCATTGCACCTGCATGTCGAAGCGGCGTTTTCCGGAGCGCAAGGTGGCGCGAAGGTCGAGGTCGAGTTGCATAGGCGTCATCCTCAGCGTCATTTGTGCGCGATGCGCCCGGGCGCCAGGCGGCCAGCCGACAGCAGCACCACGATGCACACGGCAGAGGTGATCAGCACCAGGGTGTTGGCGACGTCGTCCTGGCCCGCCTGCACGGCTTCATACACGGCCACCGACAAGGTTTGCGTCTTGCCGGGGATGCTGCCAGCCACCATCAGGGTGGCGCCGAATTCGCCCAGCGCGCGCACAAAGCCCAGCAACACGCCGGCGAGGATGCCGCGCCAGGCCAGCGGTAAGGTCACGCGGAAAAAGATGGCCATTTCGGAAATACCCAGCACGCGGGCCGCCTGCTCCAGCTGGCCGTCGACGGCCTCGAAGGCGGCGCGCGCCGGCTTGAAGACGAGGGGAAAGGCCACCACCGTGGAGGCGATCACGGCGCCCTGCCACGTAAAAATGAGGTTGATGCCAAAGTTGTCCTGCAGCCAGACGCCCAGGGTGCCGCGCCGGCCCAGCAGCACCAGCAGGTAATAGCCGAGTACGGTAGGCGGCATCACCATCGGCAGGGTCAACAGGGCGTCGAGCAACTCGCGCCCGGGAAAACGCGTGCGCGCCAGCAGATAGCCCGTACCGATGCCGAGCAGCAAATTGAGCGCCGTGGCCCAGGCCGCTACTTTCAGCGACAGGGCCAGCGCGGTCCAGGCGATATCCATGCGGGCGCGTCCCTGAAGTTATGGCTTCTTGAAACCGTACTTGGCCAGGATGGCTTGCGCCGGCGCCGTCTGCAGGTAGCTGACGAAGCGCCGCGCTTCGGCGGCATTGCTGCTGCCCTTGATGGTGGCGATCGGGTACAGCACGGGCGCGTCCAATGGCACGTCCAGCACCACGCTCACCTTGTCTTTCATGATGGCCGCGTCGGTGGCGTAGACAAAGCCTGCATCGACTTCGCCGCGCGCCACGTAGTCGAGCGACTGACGCACGTTCTGCGTGCCAATGGCCTTGGGCTGCACGGCTTCCCACAGTTTCGCCTTCTTCAGCGCGCCTTCGGAGTAACGGCCGACGGGCACGCTGGCCGGGTTGGCGATGGCCACGCGGGTCACGCCCTTGTGCATCAGGTCGCTCAAGCTCTTGATGCCCAGCTTGCTATCGTGCGGCACGATCAGCACCAGGCTGTTGCCGACGAAATCCATGCGGTCGGCTGGCAAGACGAGACCCTGCTTTTGCGCCGCATCCATGGTTTCCTGGTCGGCCGAGGCAAACACGTCCACGGGCGCACCCTTGACGATCTGCTGCAGCAGCACGCCCGAGGCGGCGAAGTTCAAGGACACCTTGCTGCCCGGATACTGCGCCTCGTAGCTTTGCGCCGCATCCTTGAACGCATTCGTCAGGCTGGCCGCCGCCGACACCACCACTTCGCCGGCAAAGGCGGAGGTGGCGGCGGTAGCCAGCAGGGCGGTGCCGAGGAGCTTGGCGAGGAAGGTGAGGCGCATGATCGTATCCTTGTAAGTGAACGGTGAACAAGGAGCGTAATATACACGCATATATAGCGTTCTGCCATGGCACAAGTCAAGGCGGCTGAACTTGTGTCCAGCGCGCCCTCGTGCCGCCTCAGGCGGCCACTTTCTCGCTCTCCAGGCCATCCTTGCGCCTTGCATAGCGTTGCGCAATCACGGCGCAGATCATCAACTGAATCTGGTGAAACAGCATCAGCGGCAGGATCACCATGCCCAGCGAGTGCGTGGCAAACAGCACCTTGGCCATGGGCACGCCGCTGGCCAGGCTTTTCTTCGAACCGCAAAAGACGATGGCGATTTCGTCTTCCTTGGAAAAACCGAGGCGGCGGCTGATGAAGGTCATCAGGCCCAGCACCAGCGCCAGCAACAGTATGCTGAACACGCACAGGGCGACCAGGGTTTCCACCGAGATCGTGTGCCACAGGCCTTCGCTGACGGCTTCGCTGAAGGCCGTGTAGACCACCAGCAAAATGGAACCCTGGTCGACGAATTTCAGCATGGCCTTGTGGTGGTCGACCCAGCGGCCGATCCAGCGGCGCAGGAACTGGCCGGCCAGGAAGGGCAGCAGCAATTGCATGACGATGGAGAGCACGGCATCGAGCGACGACTTGCTTTCCGCGCCCTTGGCCACCAGCAAGCCCACCAGGATGGGCGCGAGGAAGATGCCGATGAAATTCGAGGCAGAAGCGCTGCAGATGGCGGCCGGCACGTTGCCGCGCGCCATGGCCGTCAAGGCGATCGACGATTGCACGGTCGATGGCAGCGCGCACAGGAACAAAATGCCCACGTACAGCTCGGGCGTGAGGAAGGTCAGCGCCAGCGGACGCAGGGCCAGGCCCAGCAAGGGGAACAAAATAAAGGTGCTGGCCAGCACCAGCAAGTGCAGGCGCCAGTGCATGACGCCGGCCACCACGGCTTCGCGCGACAGCTTGGCGCCATGCAGGAAGAACAGGGCGCCGATGGCGACGGTGGTGACATGACCGAAGACCACAGCTGTCTGACCCGTGCAGGGCAGGAAACTGGCCAGCGCCACGGTGACGAGCAGGGCGATGGTGAAATTATCGGGTTTCAGATTGCGCAGCAGGGCGGCGGGAGAGAAAGAAGACATGCGGTGACCTGGTAGCGGCGCAGCCTTGCAACACTGTGCCGTGGATGACAAAAAGCGCCGGGAGTGGCGCCAGTGCTGGCTATTCTACCTGTATTGCCCGGCACCTTGCCTGGCGGCATGGGTATCGCCGCCCTGCAAAAACCGTGCGGACAAAAAAATGCCCTGTCCGCAGACAGGGCAACCCGGAGTAAAGTACAGCGCGAGGGCGATTAGCCGGCGGCTTTGACTTTCAGTTCGTTCTTGATTTCCTTCACGCCGCTCACGGAAGCGACGATCTGCACGACGCGGTCACCCGCTTCGGCGCTCGGCACGTCACCCGACAGGACGACAACACCTTGCTGTGTTGCTACCTTGACTGGCAGGGCAGCGGCTTGCGCATCGGCGCTCAGGGCGGCCTTGGCCGAGGAAGTGATGGTTTCATCAGGGACGGCTGCGGCGGCGTTGGCGGCCACGACGGTGTCAGCAGGAGCTTGTGCTTTTGGTGCGGAGTCAGCTGCATGCGAAGCGGTGATCGAGGCGCCCGACAGAACGATAGCGGCAACCAGGGTATTGAACAGTTTCGATGTTTGCATGGTAGTTCCTCTCAATGAAGTTAAAAGCTTCTTACTTGGATAAAGCAACACTTTGAAGCGTCACATCTACCCATACAGCAAGCACCGTGCCAGCTTTTAAATTTCATTTAAAATCAATCACTTATATTCAAATCCGATTTTTTCTGCGCGTTCTGGCCGGATCTGGCCCGAAAAACAGGGCTTTTTGTCGCCTGGCAGCGACAGCTAGTGGCAAAACCATCAACGTTTTACGCTAAACCACTGATTTAAAAGGATTTATTTTTGTCGCTATTCAGCGACAGGGTCAGCATCACCGCGGAACAGGGCCGGCGTCAGCTCATATTTCTGTAGTAAGCGGTAGAACTCCGTGCGGTTACGGTCGGCCAGGCGGGCCGCGTCGGCCACGTTGCCGTCCGTCAGGCGCAGCAATTGAATCAGATAGTCGCGCTCGAAGCGCTGCTTGGCTTCGTTATAGCTGAGTGCTTCCAGGGATGGCACGCGCAGGGCGCGTTGCACCAGGGACAAGGGCACCAGCGGCGCCGTGGCCAGCGCGCACACTTGCTCGACCACATTGACCAGCTGTCGCACATTGCCGGGCCATGGCGCGCTGACTAAGGCAGTCAAGGCATCGGGCGCAAAGCCATTCAGGGTTTTTTGATACTTGGCCGCCAGTTTCTGCAGGAAATGGTTCGCCAGCAGGGAGATATCTTCGCGGCGCTCGGCCAGCGGCGGCAGGGTCAGGGTCACGACGTTCAGGCGGTAATACAAGTCTTCGCGAAATTGCCCTTCCGCCATGGCCACGTCCAGGTCGCGGTGCGTGGCGGACAAGAGCCGCACATCGACCGGACGCGTCTGGTCGGCGCCGACGGGGCGCACGGCCCGCTCCTGCAGCACGCGCAGCAGTTTGACCTGCAGCGGCAGCGGCATGTCGCCGATCTCGTCCAGGAACAGGGTGCCGCCATCGGCCGCCAGGAACAAGCCTTCGCGGTTGCCGACGGCGCCCGTAAACGACCCTTTTACGTGACCGAACAGTTCCGATTCCAGCAGCTGCTCGGGAATGGCGCCGCAATTGACGGCGATGAACGGCGCATTGGCGCGGCGGCTGGCATTGTGCAGGGCGCGCGCCAGCAATTCCTTGCCCGTGCCGCTGGGACCGCGTATCAAGATGCTGGCATCGGAACCGGCCACCAGCTTGGCTTCGGCCAGCAGCTCGGCCATCTGCGAACTACGGCTGATCAGCTCGGCACGCCAGCTTTCGTCGCCGGAGGCAGGCGCCGGCATGACGGTGGACAGGTTGATGGCGTACGCCACTTTTTCCATCAGGAGCTTGCCGTCGAACGGTTTCGTCAGATACGCAAACGCGCCGCGCGCCGTCGCTTCGACGGCGTCGGGAATGGTGCCGTGTGCCGTGAGCAAAATGACGGGCAGGGCCGCATGCTGGCGGCGGATTTCATCGAACAGGGCCAGGCCGTCGCGGCCCGGTAGTTGCACGTCGGTAATGACCAGGGCCGGCAATTCCACGGCCAGGCGCGCCAGCGCCGCTTCCGCGCTGCCCACGGCCGTGACCCGATAATTGCCTGCCTTCAAGCGGATGGTCAGCAGGCGCAGCAGGTCTGGATCGTCGTCGACCAATAAGATGTGGGCGTGCTCGCTCATTTTGGCGCTCCCGCGGCAGGGCGCACGGACAGGCTGCGTTCGATGTTTTTCAGCGCTTCGAGTTTTTCATTCAACTGGTCGATGCGGCGCTGGGCGTCGCGCAGCTGGGTGTTGAGCTTGTCGATGCTCTCTTCCTGGCGGCGCAGCTCACCGTACTGGCTGCTGAGCAATTGCGCCAGCGGTGCCAGCAGTTGACCATCCTTGCCCGTGGCAGTGGCCAGCGGTTCCAGCAAGGCTTGCGCGCGGGCCAGGTCGCCGGCACCGCGCACAGTCGCCTGCAGCATGGCGCGGCGGACGGTGTTGTGCGGCGCGTGATCGGCCTTCGCCAGGTCCAGCTGCGCCTTCATCAGTTCCGACGGCGTCATCAGGCGCAAGGCACTTTGATAGGCCAGCAGTTCGGTCAGTTGGGGATCGGCCACCACCACCACGCGCGGCGGCGTTTGCACCAGCACAGGCGTCTGGGGGGAAGGCTTGGCGGCGCAAGCGCCCAACAGCAGCGCACAGGCGGCCATGCCGGCCAGGGAAATTCTCGTCATCATAAGGGCAGTTCTATCCGAAAATGCGCGCCAGCCTGGCGCGGTAAAAGGGTGACGCTGCCATCGTGGGCAGCGATATATTCGCGCACGATGGACAGGCCGATGCCATTGCCGTTGCGTGCACCGGCCGCCTGGCGCACCCCCTGGTAAAACGGTTCGAAAATACGCGCGGCATCCTCGGGCGCCACGCCGGCCCCCTCGTCGATGCAGTCGATGCGCACACGGCCGCCTTCGCAGGACAAGGCAAATTGCACGCTGCCGCCTTCCGGGCTGAAGCGCACGGCATTCGACAGCAGGTTGGCCAGGGCCGTGGCCAGCTTGTCGCGGTCGGCCTGCACGATCAGGGACACGCCCTGCACCGTGACCGTCAAACGGCGCGCCAGCCATTGCAGGCGCTGCCCGGCCACCACATCTTGCAGCAAGACCAGCAAATCGACCTTGCTGTGCGCCAGATGCTGGGCGTCAAAGGCGGCGGTATTGTAGCGCAGCAAGTCTTCGATCTGGGTTTGCAGGGACGCCGTGTTTTGCTGCAGGATGCCGGCGATTTCACGCTGGCCATCGCTGAGCTTGCCTGCCACCTCGTCTTCCAGCAAGGCCACGCCTTCGCGCAGCGCCGCCAGCGGCGTCTTCAGCTCATGCGAGATGTGGCGCAAAAAGCGTTCCTTGTCGGCATCGAGGTCCGCCAGGCGCTGGCGCAGCCAGTCGAGCTGCTGGCCCAGACGGCGCGTATCGGCCGGGCCGCCGACGACGATGGGCTGGTCATAGCGCTTGTCGCCCAGGCGCCCGATGGCCGTCTCGATGCGGCGCAAGGGGCGCGACAGCAAGAAGCCGAAGCAGGTGGCCAGCACGGCCGCCAGCAGCACGGCGCCGCCCACCAGCACGCCCAGCACGCGGCGCTGGCGCTCCAGCTCGGCCAGCAGGGCGTCGTTGCGGCTGCCGATTTCCGTCTTGCTTTCGCGCGCCAGGCTGTCATTGATCTGCGTCATGCGGGCAAACGCGCGGTACACGACGGCGTGGCCATCGCGCTTGCGGCGCTTGCCGGCCTGCAACACTTCCCAGGCCGCTTGCGCCTGCGCCGTCCACTCCTCAGCCAGCTGCGGCGCGAACTCGGGCGTGGCGCGGTTCAACACTTGCAGCGCGGCCGTCGCGTCGTCGCGGGCCGCCGCATAGCGCTCGCGGAACACGGGGTCGTCGAGCACGAGAAACTGGCGCGCGCTGCGCTCCATGGCCAGGGTGCGCTCGGACAGGCGCTGCGACTGTTCCGTCAGGGTAATCGCCTGCGCCGCCGTCTCGCGCCCCAGCCGCGCCAGGTGCTCCAGGGTCAGCAGGGCTTGCACGGACGTGGCCGTCAAAATGCCCGTCGTCAAAATGAAGGCGGCAAATAGCAGTTGGCGAAAGGACAGTCTGGACAAGGTAAGTGCCTTCGGTTCAGTCAGCAAGGGGGAAAAGGCGCATGGTACGCTAAGCTTACATTCGGAGACGCCAGCCACCCGGGAATGATCAATTTTGCAACACTGCCGCTTTTGCGGCCGCCAGCAAGGCACCGGCGGCGGCGCGCGAATACTCCTAGTACAATAGGGGAAAACTTCATACAGGCGTCAAAGTGACACCCCGCCCTGGCGGCCAGCCCTGGCATTACGCCACTTTGCCCCCACATGTGATGCAGCCCTACCGACTATCCGAATCACCTACCGCAGAGATCCCATACCGCATGAGCACATTTGAAAAAGTCAGCAGCAACTTCATTCCAGTCTTGCAGGCAACCATCGAGCAATATGTCGAGCCAGCAACGGGCATGCGCCATATCCACATGCATACCGAGCAGGCTGAGATGGTGTTCCTGGTGGCCTTTCCCACTGTGCCGGAAGTAAGCGACGGGCGCGCCCACATCCTCGAACACCTGGCCTTGTGCGGCTCGGCCCGCTACCCGGTGCGCGACCCCTTCTTCTCGATGCTGCGCCGTTCGACGGCCACCTTCATGAATGCGATGACCTATTCGGACCGCACCGTGTACCCGTTCGCCAGCACCGACCGCAAGGATTTCTTCAACCTGCTCGATGTGTACCTCGATGCGGCCTTCTTCCCCAACCTCGATTACCTGAACTTCCGCCAGGAAGGCTGGCGCCATGCGTTCGAAGGCGACAAACTGGTGTACCAGGGCATCGTCTTCAATGAGATGAAGGGCGCTTTCAACAGCCCCATGCGCGCGCTCGACAGCGGCATCGCCAGCGCCTTGCTCAAGGGTACGACGTATGAAGTGGAATCGGGCGGCGATCCGCTGGTGATCCCGGAACTGACGCATGCCATGCTGAAAGAATTCCACGCCAGCCACTACCATCCTTCGCAAGCCGTCATCATGACAGCCGGCAATATCGAAGCGTCGGCCGTGCAGGAACAAGTCGCGGAACGCGTGCTGTCCAAACTCAGCGGCTTTAGCCCGCGCCGCCTGCCGCAACTGGCGCCCGCGTGGACCGCACCGCAGGAAAACGTGGTGAAAATTCCGTCGCAGGAAGCGCGCGACGATGAATTCGGCCTGCAATTCGCCTGGCTGATGGGCGAGTCGAGCGACCCGATCGCCTACTACCACGCGCATCTGCTGTCGCATGGCTTGCTGGGCGAATCGTCGGCGCCCGTCATGCGCGCCATGGAATCGGCCGGCTATGGCCGTCCATCGGACATGAATGGCCGCGACGCGGGCATCCGCCAGATGGTCTTCCACATCGGCATGGAAGGCTTGACCCAGGAACAGATCGCCGATGCGCACCAGCGCATCTGGAGCGCGCTGGAAGAAACGGCGGAAGAGGGCATTCCCGCCGCCGTGCTGCACGCGGCCTTGCGCGATATCAAATACAGCCAGCGCGAAATCAGCAGCGGCCGCATGCCTTACGGCCTGGGCCGCTTGCTGCACGCCTTGCCACTGGCCATGTATGGCGGCGACGTGATGGATGCCTTCGACAATGCGGCCATCCTGGAAACCTTGGAACAGCAAATCGAAGACCCGGAATTCTTCAAGCAACTGGTGCGCGAGCTGATCGCCAATCCAAGCCGTTTGACCACCCATGTGGTGCCCGACAGCGCCTACTTTACGGACCGCGCCGCACAGGAAGACGCCAGGCTGGCCGCCCTGCAAGCGAGCCTGACGGATGCCGAGCGCGAACACATCGTGGCCGAGTCCGCCGCGCTGGAAGCGCATCAGCAACTGCCATCGAATTCGGAAGTCTTGCCGCGCATCCGCCCCGGCGACGTCAGCGCCTTGCCGCGCCCGGCACTGCCGATTCCACCGGCCGTCGACGGCGCCGTGGCGTTTTCCATTGCCTCGAACGGCATCAGCTATGCCAACGTGCTGTACGACGTGTCCAGCCTGCCGGAAGCGTCGTGGCCATGGCTGCGTTTGTACACGGACCTGGCGCCGGAACTGGGCGTGGGCGAGATGTCCTTCGACGACGCCAGCGCCTGGCGCCAGAGCATGGTGCCCTCGTTCCACATCGGCCTGGAAGCGATTCCCCGCCCACAGCAAGCCATGCGCGTGGAACTCTCGTTCTCGGCCAGCGGCTTGCGCGAAGAACACGCGGCCATCGCCGCCGTGCTGTCGGCCTGGATCGCCAAGCCCCGCTTCGATGAAGAAGAGCGCCTGGCTTTCCTGATCGAAAGCCTGGTGCAGGATAAATTGAGCAGCCTGGCCGAATCGGGCAACCGCTATGCCATGCTGGCCTCGGCAGCGCCCCTGTCGCCCACACGCCGCTTCGACGACATCGTCGGTGGCCCGGCCGCGCTGCCGTTCTACCGCCGTCTGCAGCAACTGAGCAAGACCTCGGCAGGCTTGCAGGAAATCGCGCGCGAACTCGACACCCTGCACGCCCACATCATCGCCCAGGCGCCAACCGTGCTGTGCGCGGGTCTGGAGCAGGATGGCATCGCCCTGGCCCGTTTGCTGGAACTGCCGGCGGCCAGCGTCGACAACGCTGTCCCTACGGCAACGGAAGTGCCAGCGCCAGCAGCATTGCCGTTGGCCAACACGGCCCTGCATGCGACGAGCCAGATCAACCATTGCTTCGTTTCCTGGGCCGTGCCCGGCGTGCACAATCCGGACGCTTCTGCCCTGGCAGTGGCCGCCGAACTGATGACCAACCAGGTGCTGCATACGGCCCTGCGCGAAAAAGGCGGCGCGTATGGCGGCAGCGCCAGCTATGCGGCCGGCGCCGGCACATTTACCCTGAGCTCCTACCGCGATCCGCGCCTGGCCGGCACCTTTGCCGACTTCGGCACGACGCTCGATCAAATCCTCGACGGCGACTTCTCGCAAGAACAGGTGGAAGAAGCCATTATCTGTGTCATCAAGGGCCTCGACAAGCCGCACTCGCCGTACGCGGAAGCGCTGACGGCGTGGAATATGCAGCAGCGCGGCACGACGGAAGCCGTGCGCCAGCAGTTCCGCACTGGCGTGCTGACCTGCACCCTGGCGCAGATCAAGGACGTCACGCGCACCTGGCTGAAAAACGGCCAGCAAAGCCGCGCCGCGTTTGCGGGCAACACGACGCAAGACCTGGCGGGCCTGGAAGTAGTCGATCTGCTGGCGCTGGCCAGCTAAAAGCGCCGTACCGGATTCAATACCGCAACTATTGCGGTATTGAATTCGCTTCCATGTACATCAGTTCCCATTGATGACCATCCGGATCCTGGAAACTGTGGCCATACATGAAGCCGAAATCGATGGGCTCCTTGTAAATGCTGCCGCCCGCCTGGACGGCCTTCGCCACCAGATCATCGACTTCGCCA
Organism: Janthinobacterium sp. UMAB-56; assembly: GCF_900095265.1. Lineage (GTDB taxonomy): Bacteria > Pseudomonadota > Gammaproteobacteria > Burkholderiales > Burkholderiaceae_D > Janthinobacterium. Next base: position 78,840 of record NZ_LT607663.1, read on the forward strand.
CGGCTCTCTGCAGACAAACACACGAGCACTTCCGTCGCCACCTTGGTATCGCACAACTGCTTGGGCGTGAATTGCTTGAATTTGTCGTGCGTCAACAGCATCACGAAAATGTCGTCGGCGACAATCATGCACGTCGCCGTTTCATCCGTGAAATGGGCATTGAAACTGAAGCCCAGCGCCGTGAAGAACGCCACGGAACGCTCGAGCGACTGCACGGGCAGATTGACAAAGATTTTGCGGGCCATCATGTCTCCTTGAAGTGAGATTAAGAATGCTGCCCGCCGATTCTACACCGGCTTTTTACACGCCCGCGCGCCCCACGCTCTTCGGCGCGTAGCCAAAATAGCGGCTGAAGGCGGCGCTGAAATTGGCCGGGTGGCGGTAGCCCGTTTGCCAGCCTGCCTGGGCCACCTGGCAACCATTTTCCAACAGCAACTTTGCCCGCTGCATGCGCAGCGCCAGCAAGGTGCGCTGCGGGCTGTCGCTGTAACGGTAGCGCCACCCCTGCTTGAGTTTGAACAAGCTCAAGCCCACTTGCGCGCACAGGTAATCGAGTGTGAGGGTTTGCGCCATCTCCGCCTGCATCAGCGCATGCGCGCGCTCCAGTTTGGCAATATCGGCCTCGGACCAGCGCGGCACAGGCGCGCATGCGGGCAGCGGACGCAGTCCCCGCAACTGTTCCGCCAGCAGGCTGAGCACGCCGATATGCACGGCCAGCGGGTCCGTCGCGCGCAGCAGGGAACGCGCCTGCAGGGCACTTGCCGCCGTGGTGGCCGCATGCGCCAGCTGGCGCGCGCCACCTTCGGGCAGCAAGCAAGCCAAGCCTTCCGGCCACTAACGCGCCAGCGCATCTTCGTCGACCAGCACGCGCAATTGCGCCGCCCGCTGGCCCGCTTCGAAACGGCGCTCGCCACTGGTGTGGCGAAAGGCCGTCAGCGTCGTATGACCACTGCGGAAACGCAATTGTTCGCCATCGCGCGTGGCGTAGCCGGACGCGCCTTCCAGGCCGATGGTGATCACCAGGCCGCCCGCATCGTCATGCCGCGATGGCTCGACGAGCCCAAGCCGCGGCCGGTAATCGGAATGCACGAGCAACAAGCCGTGCTCGACCTGCCTCCGGTCGGCGCGGCATTCGCCCATGCCGGGGTCCAGCTGGCGCCGCACCCAGCCTGCCGCTTCCCTGTCCTGTTCCCTCATCGCTCCCCCGGTTTTCCCGCGCACCGTCGCGCATACGAAATGCGCCGCGTCGCATACAAATGCAAATGATAATTATTCTCATTGTTGCATAAAATAGTGCTCAGGCACACCTCGATGCCCACTACGCCGAAAGGAAGCACCATGCCGTTCACTTCGCAACACCCTTTGCAACCCTATTGGGACCTGGCCATCGCGCTCGTGCAGGCGGACGGGCTGGCCGCCGCCCTGGAACTGGGTATTTTCGAGCTACTGTCCACGCCACACACGCCGGCGCAGTTGGCCGAAGCGCTGTCGCTGCATGCGCCGCACACGGCCCTGCTGCTGGAGTTACTCTGGAGCATGGAAGTGCTGGAGCGCAATGAGGTCGATGACGAGACACAGCGTTACCGCTGCACGGCCGCCACCCTGCAGTATTTCTGCCGCGACTCCATGGCCTTTTGCGGCGACGCCTGGCTGTACCGGCTGCATGCGCTGCGCCATTTCGCCACCCAGTTACCCAGCATCGTGCGCGACGGCGGCAAAGCGGCGCCGTACACCACGGCGAATGGCGTCAACTGGGCCGCCGCAGCGCAACAGCAAATCGGCCAGGAGCAGCGCGCCGTCACCATGCGCGCGGCCCTGTCCGTGATGCAGCGCATCGCCCCGTTTGCGGCACGCGCTACGCCGCTGCGCCTGCTCGACGTGGGCGGCGGCCCCGGCTGGGTTGCCATTGCGCTGGCGCAAGCCCATGCGGGTTTGCACGGCTGCGTCTTCGACTGGCCGGAAACGGTGGCCGTGGCCGCCGCGAACATCGCCCATGCGCAACTATCCGAGCGGCTGGAGACTTTGGGCGGCGATCTGGCCAGCGACGATATCGGCAGCGCTTACGACCTCATCTGGTGCTCGTCCGTACTGCACTTCGTGCCCGACATGGCGGGCGCCCTGCGCAAGATGCATGCGGCCTTGAAGCCCGGTGGCGTGCTGGTCTGCGTCCAAGCGGAAATCGCTGCGGCAGCAGGCGACGCGACGCGCGTGCTGCCGTATTACTTGCCGATGCGTATGCTGGGCCGCACGGTGACACGGCAGGGGGCATTGGCGCAGTTGCTGCGCGACACGGGCTGGCAGCAAGTGGAGCAATACAAGGCCAGCGATTTTCCCATGGCGCCCGTGCAAGTGCTGATTGCGCGTACCTAACAATTACCATTTAGTAATTATCTTTTTTATAGCAGATGGCAGCACAAATACGCTAAGCTGTGCCTGCAGCGTGGCCGCTGCCTGACGTGGCTCGCCAGCATAGATCGATGTCATCGCAGCACTTCGCTGCCTCTACAGGGAATCCATCATGAGTCAATATATTGCAGGAAAAGTCGTCGTCATCACCGGTGCCAGCAGCGGCCTGGGCGAAGCCACCGCGCGCCACCTGGCCGCATTGGGCGCTTGCGTCGTGCTCGGTGCGCGGCGCATGGACTTGCTCAACACCATCGCCGAGGAAATCACGGCCGCCGGCGGCAAGGCCGCCATCGCCGATACCGACGTCACGGTGCCTGCCGAGGTCAAGAATCTGATCGACACGGCCCTGGCCGTATTTGGCAAGGTCGACGTGCTGATCAACAACGCGGGACTGATGGCCATCGCGCCGATGAGCGCCTTGAAGGTCGACGAGTGGAACAACATGATCGATATCAACATCAAAGGCGTGTTGAATGGCATCGCCGCCGTCTTGCCCCATTTCCAGGCGCAAAACAGCGGCCATTTCATTAACATCTCGTCGGTGGCGGGACAAAAAGTCTTCAGTCCGGGCGGCACCGTTTACAGCGGTACGAAGTTTGCCGTCAGCGCCATCTCGGAAGGCTTGCGCCATGAACTGGCCGCCAGCGGCGGCACCATCCGCACCACCACCATCTTGCCGGGCGCCATCGATACGGAACTGACAGGCGGCAGCAGCCACGCGGAAAGCGCGGCCGGCTTGAAAGAGTTTTACAAGCAAGCCATCCCCGCCGACGCGGTGGCACGCGCCGTGGCGTATGCGATCGGGCAACCGGACGACGTGAGCATCAATGAAATCGTGCTGCGTCCCACGGTGCAGGAGTTTTAAGCCGCACCTTGCTGCAGCGACTCGATGATCAGGCCGGCCAGCCGCTCGACGGGCGGCCGGGACACGCTGGAGGCACGCAGCAGTTCCAGCGACAACGGGGGCAGGGCGGGCAAGCCCGCCGCCACGTGATCGAGCGCACACACGGAAGAGGGCAAGCCCAGGCTGGTGCGTACCGTCACGCCCAGCCCGGCGGCCGCAGCCGCCCACAGGCCTGCCAGGCTGGGACTGGTAAACGCCGTGCGCCAGGCAATGCCGGCCCCATCGAGCGCCTGCGTGGCGCAGCGCTGGAACAGGCAATCGCGGTCGAACGTAATGAGCGGCAACGGCTCGCCCGATTCGGGGCGCCAATCCAGGCTGGACGAAGCGATCCAGCGCATGGCCGGTTCGGCAATATGCTGGCGCTGCGGCGGCGGATACTCGGCCACGTCGGCGATGCAGGCGCCGCCCCACAGCAGGGCCAGGTCCAGCTGGCCCATGGCCAGCCCCTGCATCAAGGCCGTGTTGCGCGCCACATGCGCCTCGATGCGTACTTTCGGGTGCGCGCGGGCAAAACGCCCCAGCACGTCGGGCAGCAAGGCTTCGCCAAAATCCTCTTGCAAGCCGAGCCTGATCCAGCCTTCCAGTTCCGCCCCGCGCATGGCGACGGCCGCCTCGTCATTGAGTTCCAGCAAGCGGCGCGCATAGCCGAGCAGCACTTCGCCGCCTGGCGTCAGCGCCAGCCCCCGGCCATCCTTGCGGAACAGGGGCATGCCCGCCTGCTCCTCGAGTTTTTTCAGCTGCGCGCTGACGGCAGAGGTGGAGCGTCCCACCTTGTCGGCCGCGCGGGCAAAGCTGCCCAGCTCGATGCCAGCCACATAGCTGCGCAGAAAGGCGATGTCGAAATTAAGCAGGCTCATGGCGCAGATTCAATCGTCCTGTTTTATGGGATGGTATGGTGAAAATTATCTGATATTCAGAATGATCGTAGCGCGCAACACTGTCAGGGTCAATCACTTTCCTCACCATGCCATGACCACCAGCTGCCCAGTCATTCCTGTTCCCGTCCCCGCCACCACGCCCGCGCCGGGCGATGCCCACCGCTGGAAAGTACTGGCCGTAGGTGTCGCGGCCAATGCCAGCTTTTCCGCCGCCGCCAACGGCATGCCCACTACGGCCATCTGGCTGCGCAGCGGCTATCACCTGAGCAATACACAACTGGGGGTGGCGCTGGGCGCCATGGGCCTGGGCGTGGCCCTGACCGAATTACCCTGGGGCATGGCCACCGACCGCTGGGGCGACCGCCCCGTGCTGCTGACCGGTTTGCTGGGCACCATGCTGGCGCTATTGACCTTGCTGCTGTGGATCACGCCCCAGGACAGCGCCGTGCCGCCCTTGTGGGCGCTGGCGGCGGGACTGGCGCTGGTCGGCGTGCTGGGCGGCAGCGTGAATGGCGCCAGCGGCCGCGCCGTGATGCGCTGGTTCGGCCCGGGCGAGCGCGGTTTCGCCATGAGTATCCGCCAGACAGCCGTGCCGCTCGGCGGCGGCCTCGGCGCCCTCATCCTGCCCAGCCTGGCATCGCGCCATGGCTTCATGCCCGTCTTCGGCGCCCTGGCGCTCGTATGCGGCCTGTCGGCGTTTTTTACGTGGCGCTGGATGCATGAGCCAGATTTCTCTGCCGAGGCCGCCACGGGCCCGCAAAACGCGCCCACGGGCCTGCCTGGGCTCAAGCCGCCGCCACCGCTGAAAAATCGCCGGGTCTGGCGCATGGTGGCCGCCATCGGCTTGCTGTGCGTGCCCCAGTTTGCCGTACTCAGCTACGCCACCGTGTTCCTGCACGACCATGGCCACCTGGGCCTGGCGGCCATCACGGCCGTGATGGTGGCCCTGCAGGCGGGCGCCATGGTGATGCGCATCTGGAGCGGCCGCCACACGGACCGCCACGCGAACCGGCCCGCCTACCTGCGCGGCTCGGCCCTGGTGGCGCTGGCTTCATTCCTTGTACTGGGTTGCATCGCCTGGCTGGAGGCGCCGGGCTGGCTGCTGATGGCCGCCGTGGTGGCGGCCGGCATCGCCGTGTCCGCCTGGCACGGTGTGGCCTACACGGAACTGGCCACGGAAGCGGGCGGCACCAACGCGGGCACGGCCCTGGGCATGGCGAACACGGCAGTCTACGTGGGGCTGTTCCTGACACCGGTCACCCTCCCGCACCTGCTGGCAGCCAGCAACTGGCCCGTCGTGTGGTGGCTGGCGGGGCTGGTGGCGCTGTGTACCTGGCCGCTGTTTCCTAAAGCTTAGGGCAATAAAGAAATACGGTAAATACAGCGCATCGCATTCGTCAGCAAATGCTGCTCGCGCACGATGCTGGCGCTGGGCCCCACCACTTCCTGGAACAGCTGCAATTCGGAGCGGCAAAAACCCTGGCAGGTACGCGCGGCGGCGCAGATGGGGCAGTGGTCTTCGATCAGCAACCAGTCGTCGCCATCCGCTTCCACGCGGGCCATATAACCCTCTTCATCGCGCACGGCCGCCAGTTGCTGCAGCCGCGTGGGCAAGTCCGGCGCCGAGCAGGCCAGCGCGTAGGCGCCACGGCTTTCCTCTTCGCGCTGCGCGATCAGTTTATCCAGCCCCGCTTCGCCGAACAGCTGGCGCACCGAGCCGATCAGCTTGATCGTCAGCTGCGCATGCGTGTCGGGGAAGCGCGCATTGCCCGCTTCCGTCAAGACCCAGTTCTGGCGCGGCCGTCCGGCGCCGGCCTGCGCTTCCTGGCGCCCCTCGATCAAACCAGCCGCCACCAGCTTTTGCACTTGCTGGCGCGCCGCCTCGCCCGTCATGTCCAGGGTCTTGGCCAGGGTTGCCGTGGAGACGGGCCCCTTGGTCTTGATGAAATACAGGATGCGCTCCGTCGTTTGCGGCGCTTCGCTATTATCCAAACGTTTACTTGTGTAATTCATTTCACTCAACTATCATGGGGCCAGTTAACCAACTAATTGCTTGCATAATAGGCCGGTAGCTCCCCGCTGTCGAGGGATTTCCACGTCCGCATGCAGGCAAGACACCTTTTGGACTGGACTTCCCATGCATCTGCAGCACTCCATCTGGCTGTTTCACGCCATTCTCGCTACCGGCCTGGCCATCTGGCTCAGCCTGGCCGCCATCAACAATTTGCACGCCTTCCACGGCGCTGTCTGGGCCATCGGCAACACCATGCGCATGGACCCGCTGCGCCAGGACCCGACCATCCAGACGCCGCTGCTGCGCCGCGCCCTAACTTCACTGACCCTGCACCGGCTATCGCTGGGCGTGGTGCTGGCGCTGCAACTGCTGGCCGCCATCGCCGCCTGGACCGGCGTGACGCTGTTTGTCGGCGGCGGCCTGGCCACTGCCTTGCCGTGGCTGAACCTGGCCCTGTGCGCCATGGCCGCCTTTTTGCTGCTGATGCACCTGGGTGGCCTGTGGTTCGGCTACTGGATCGCGCAGGAAGGCTTGCAGACGACGCACGTGGTGCTGCTGCTGTGGACCCTGGGCTTGTTCTTTCTCTTCAACGCGCAGCGGACCTGATCAGCCTCCGCTGCGCCTCTTCTTCCCTTTGTAATGCTGTAAAGGACTTCATCATGCATACGAAACTCGTCGGCGCTTCCGCGCTGGCCCTCACGCTGGCCATCGCCGGTGCCGCGCTGTCCCCCCGCGCCGACTCGCATGCGGCCGATGCCGCTGCCACTCCCGCCACCAAGGTGGCTCTGGTCCCCGTCGTACTGGGCACGCAGGAACGCTACTTCACGGGCGTGGGCGAACTGGAGGCGGCGCGCCAGGTGCAAGTGGCCGCCGAAACGGGCGGGCGCATCACGCAGATCCACTTTGCATCGGGGCAAACCGTGGCGGCCGGCGCCATCCTCGTGCAACTCAATGACGCGCCAGAACAGGCAGCCCTGCTGCGCCAGCGCGCGCAGCTGAAAAACGCGGAAAGCAGTCATGCCCGCACGGCGCAAATGGTCAGGGACAAGGCCGCCACGCAGGAGCAATTGGATAGCGCCCTGGCCGCGCGCGATGCGGCGCTGGGCGATGTGCGCCAGACGCAAGCGCTGATCGCGCAAAAGACCATCCGCGCGCCGTTCGCCGGACAGCTGGGCATCCGCAAGGTGCATGCGGGCCAGTACCTGAACGCGGCCGATACGGTGGCCAGTTTGATCGACACGAAGGCCCTGCTGGTGAACTTCGCCCTTGATGAACAGAGCAGCGCCAAACTGGCGCCGGGCCAGGCCGTGCAAGTGCTGGTGGACGCCTATCCCGGCGACGTCTTCACGGCAAAGATCAACGCCATCGACCCGCTGATCGCCCGTTCACGCATGGTGCAGGTACAGGCGGCGCTCGCCAATCCCCACAGCGCCCTGAAGGCAGGCATGTACGCCAACGTGCGCGTGGCGCGCGAAGCGGGACAACAACTGACGGTGCCGGAAACGGCGGTGACCTACAGCGCGTATGGCGACACGGTCTTCGTCGCGCAACAGGAGGGAAAACAGCCACTCACCGTCAAGCGCGTGGGCGTGACCCTGGGCGAGCGGGCAGGGGGCCGCGTGGAAATCGTCAAGGGCTTGCGCGAGGGCCAGCGCGTGGTCGCCTCGGGCCAGCTGAAACTGGCGGACGGCATGGCCGTGCAAGCCGTGCCCAATACCCTGGACGAGGCCAAGCGCGCCGCGCCCAGGGCCGGTTCGTAAAGGAAGGCGAGCAACATGAAATTTACCGATTTGTTTGTGCGCCGCCCTGTGCTGGCGCTGGTGATCAGCACCCTGATCCTGATGCTGGGCGTGATCGCCATCAAGCAGCTGCCGATACGCCAGTACCCGATGCTCGAATCGTCCACCATCACGGTGACGACCACGTATCCGGGCGCCTCGGCGGAACTGATGCAGGGTTTTGTGACGCAGCCGATCGCGCAAGCCGTGTCGTCGGTGGAAGGCATCGACTACCTGACTTCGTCGTCCGTGCAAGGCAGCAGCACGGTCACCGTACGCATGGAATTGAACCGCGATTCCACGCAGGCCTTGACGGAAGTGATGGCCAAGGTCAACCAGGTGCGCTACAAGCTGCCCGAAGGCGCTTTTGACCCCGTGATCGAGCGCGCTGCCGGCGATTCCTCGGCCGTCGCCTATGTGGGCTTTGCCAGCGAGAGCGTGTCGGCGCCCGCGCTGACGGACTACCTGGCGCGCGTGGTGCAGCCGATGTTCGCCACCATCGACGGCGTGGCGAAAGTGGACGTGTATGGCGGCCAGCAGCTGGCCATGCGTTTGTGGATCGATCCGGCAAAACTGGCCGCGCGCGGCCTGACGGCGGCCGACGTGGCCGATAGCGTGCGGCGCAATAACTACCAGGCGGCGCCCGGCAAAGTGAAGGGGCAGTTCGTCGTCTCTAACATCAGCGTCAACACGGATCTGACCAGCGTGGCGCAGTTTCGCGACATGGTCATCAAGAAGGGCGGCGATGCAAAAGACAGCGCTGCGCTTGTGCGTTTGAAGGACGTGGGCACGGTGGAACTGGGCGCAGCCGCGACAGAAACGAGCGGCATCATGGATGGCGTGCCGGCGGTGTACCTGGGCCTGTCGCCCACGCCGGGCGGCAACCCGCTGGTGATCGTCGACGGCATCAAGAAACTGCTGCCGGAGATCCAGAAAACCCTGCCGCCCGGCGTGAAAGTCGAGCTGGCGTTCGAGACGGCGCGCTTCATCCAGTCCTCCATCGACGAGGTGGCGCACACCCTGCTCGAAGCGCTTCTCATTGTCGTCATCGTGATCTACCTGTGCATGGGTTCCTTGCGCTCGGTGCTGATTCCCGTGGTGACGATCCCGCTGTCGATGCTGGGCGCGGCGGCGCTGATGCTGGCCTTCGGCTTCAGCATCAATTTACTCACCCTGCTGGCGATGGTGCTGGCCGTGGGCCTGGTGGTCGATGACGCCATCGTCGTGGTGGAAAACGTGCACCGCCATATCGAGGAAGGCAAGACGCCCGTGGCGGCCGCCCTGGTGGGGGCGCGCGAAGTGGCAGGTCCCGTCATCGCCATGACGATCACCCTGGCCGCCGTATACGCGCCGATCGGCATGATGGGCGGCTTGACGGGCGCGCTGTTCAAGGAATTCGCGCTGACCCTGGCCGGCGCCGTGGTGGTGTCGGGCGTGGTGGCGCTGACCTTGTCTCCCGTGATGAGTTCCTTGCTGCTGCAGCCGAAACAGGCGGAAGGGCGCATGGCGCGCGCCGCCGAGCATTTCTTCGAGGGCTTGACCTCGCGCTATGCGCGCCTGCTGGACCGCTCCCTGCACCACCGCTGGCTGAGCGCCGGTTTCGCTGCGCTGGTGATGGTGAGTCTGCCGTTTTTGTACCTGCTGCCGCAGCGCGAACTGGCGCCGGCGGAAGACCAGGCCAGCGTCTTGACGGCCATCAAGGCACCGCAGCATGCCAACCTCGATTACGTCGAGCGCTTTTCGTACAAGCTCGATGACATCTATAAAAATATTCCCGAAACGGCGTCGCGCTGGATCATCAATGGCGGCGAAGGGCCGGCATCGAGCATCGGCGGCATCAACCTGACGCCGTGGGCCGAACGTTCGCGCAATGCGGCCGTCATCCAGGCCGAATTGCAGCATGCCGTGGGCGACGTGGAAGGCACCAGCATCTTCGCCTTCCAGCTGGCGCCCCTGCCAGGGTCGAGCGGCGGCTTGCCCGTGCAACTGGTCTTGCGCAGTGCGCAGGATTACGCCACCCTGTTCCGCACCATGGAAGACGTCAAGCAGCGCGCGCGCGATAGCGGCCTGTTCGCCGTCGTCGACAGCGACCTCGATTACAACAACCCCGTCGTGAAAGTGCGCGTGGACCGTTCAAAAGCCAATAGCCTGGGCATCCGCATGCAGGACATCGGCGAATCGCTGGCCGTGCTGGTGGGCGAGAATTACCTGAACCGCTTCGGCATGGATGGCCGCGCGTATGACGTCATCGCGCAAAGCCCGCGCGAACAGCGATTGACGGCGCAAGCCCTGACGCAGCAGTACGTGCGCGCCGACGATGGCAGTCTGCTGCCCCTGTCGGCCATCGTGTCGGTGAGCGAGCAGATCGAGCCGAACATGCTGACGCAATTCAACCAGCAAAATGCGGCCACCTTCCAGGGCGTGCCGGCGCCGGGCGTGACTCTGGGCGACGCCGTGGCCTTCCTCGATGGCGTGGCCAAGACCCTGCCACCGGGCTTCAGCTACGACTGGCAATCCGATGCGCGCCAGTTCGCCACGGAAGGCAATGCCCTGCTGCTGGCCTTCTTGGCGGCCGTCGTCGTGATTTACCTGGTGCTGGCGGCGCAGTATGAAAGCCTGACAGACCCCTTGATCATCCTGATCACGGTGCCCCTGTCGATTTGCGGCGCCCTGATTCCCCTGGCGCTCGGTTACGCCACCGTCAATATCTACACGCAGATCGGCCTCGTGACCCTGATCGGCTTGATCAGCAAACACGGCATCTTGATGGTGGAATTTGCCAATGAATTGCAGGTGCATGAAGGGCTGGACCGCATCACGGCCATCCGCAAGGCGGCGCAGATCCGTCTGCGCCCGATTTTGATGACGACGGCCGCCATGGTGGTGGGCCTGGTGCCGCTGCTGTTCGCTTCCGGCGCAGGCTCCAACAGCCGTTTCGGCCTGGGTGTGGTGATCGTCTCGGGCATGTTGATCGGCACCTTCTTTACCCTGTTCGTGCTGCCCACCGTGTACACCTTTTTGGCCCGCCGCCACACGGCCGACCATGCCACGCCGCGCGCGCGCGACCTGTCGCAGGCGCTGAAGGAATCCCTATGAAAAATTACCACTATCTTGTCGCCCTTTTCCCCGTGCTGGCCGGCTGCGCCGTCAGCCCCGCCTACGTCACGCCGGGCACGCCCGAGATCCACCTGGCCAGTCCCCAGCAAGCGCAATTTGCGCCCACTACGGGCGCCGTCAGCGAGGCCGCCTGGTGGACGTTTTTCGATGATGCGCGCCTGTCGCAACTGATCGCCAGCGCCCTGGAATACAACCTCGATATCGCCCAGGCGCAGGCGAAGCTGCTGGCCGCGCGCGCCATCTTCGACGAGCGCCGGCTCGACGAACTGCCGGCCGTCACCAGCCAGGCCGGATGGCAGCGCACTGTCCAGCAGGATACTCCGGGCAGCCGCGCCGCCAGCGCCAGCACGCGCGTGGGTTTCGATGCGCAATGGGAAATCGACCTGTTCGGCCGCCTGGCGCACATGAGCCGTTCGGCGCAGGCGCGGGCCGACGCGGCGCAGGCGGACTTGCGGCAAATGCAGCTGACGATAGCGGCCGAAGTGGCGCGCAATTACTACGAGGCGCTGGGCTACCAGCAAAACCTGGCGCTGACGCAGGCGCAGGTGCAAAGCTGGCGCGACACGGTGTCCCTGATCGATGCGCGCATCCGCGCCGGCAGCGGCTTGCCGGAAGAACGCCATAACGCGCTGGCCAACCTGGCGCGCAGCGAAGCAGCATTGCCGCCGTTGCAGGCGGGATTGCGCCAGGCGCAGTACCGGCTCGATGTGCTGAGCGGTCAGCAACCTGGCGCCATCGCGCTGGCCACGACGCTACGGCAACAGGCGCCGCTGGCGGGCCAGCTGCCGCTGGGCGACGTGAACCAGCTGATCCAGCGCCGTCCCGACGTGGTGCGCGCCGAGCGCTTGCTGGCCGCCTCCAGCGAAGACGTGGGGGCCGCCACGGCCGACCTGTATCCGCGCCTCAGCCTGGGTGGATTCTTAGGCTTCTTTGCGCTGCGCGGCAGCGGTGTTTTCGACGGCGGCGCGCGCGCCTTCGAGGTGGCACCAAGCGTCAGTTATCCGGCCTTCCGCCTGGGCAGCGTGCGGGCACGCTTGCGCGGCACGCAAGCCGAGGCACAGGGTGCGCTGGCGCGCTATGAGCAAGCGCTGCTGGTGGCGCAGGAAGAGGTGGAAAACGCCGTCACGCAACTGGCGCAAAACCAGATGCGATTGGCTTCCCTGCTGCAATCGGCGCGCCATGGCAACGCGGCCCTAGACATCGCCACGACGCGCTATCAGGGCGGCGCCGGCAGCTACCAGGCGGTGCTGGAAAACCAGCGCGCGCTGTACGATATACGGCGCGCAGCGCTGCAGGCGGAAACGGCGTCCTACATCGATGCGATCGCCCTGTACAAGGCGCTGGGATGGGGGCACACTATGTAGCATTTTCGATCAAGAGGAGAGGCGATGTTCACGCAAGGCAGCTGGCTCAATCCACCGCAGACCTGGTCTGCCGACGGCGCGCAATTGCGCGTGACGACAGATGAAAAAACCGACTTCTGGCGCAAGACTTCGTATGGTTTTTTCCGCGACAGCGGCCACTTTTTCGGCACCGGCATCGACGGCGATTTCACGGCGCAACTGCACGTGGCAGCGCAGTACTCTGCGCTGTACGACCAGGCCGGCATGATGGTGCGTATCGACGAGCAAAACTGGCTCAAATGCGGCGTCGAATACGCCGACGGCCAGCTCTTGTTGAGCACGGTGTTGACGCTGGAAAAATCCGATTGGGCCGTCAGCATGGCGCCCGCCATGCCCGAGGGTTTCTGGCTGCGCGTGACGGTGGAAAAAGGCGTGATCCGCGTGCAGTATTCGACCGATGGAGAGCGCTGGCCGCTGCTGCGCCTGGCGCCGTTTCCCGAGGCCAGCAGCTACCGCGTGGGACCCATGTGCTGCACGCCGGAACGCGCCGGGCTGGAAGTGGTTTTTTCGCAGTTCTCTTGCGGCCCCGCGCTGCAAAAGAACTTGCACGATTTAAGCTAGATCAAGCCACCCACGTTTCGTGCAAATGGCGCCATAGCAGCGCTCCAGCCGGGGTTTTCTCATACACGACGGTGGACAGGCGCTGCGTGCTGTCGCCGCCCGGCAGCGACTGGAATTCGCGGTAGGAGACAGTCGCGCCAACGATGCTTTCCTGGACTAATGTCAGGTCGGCGATGCGCATGGCGAGGCCCGGACGGCTGCCGCCGGCAGCGCGGAAAAACGTCGTCAAGCCGGCGCCATCGAGCTGCTTGCCGCCGGGTGCCACCATCGTGAATGCGGGGGAAAAGCGCGCGAGTAAATCGGCGCAATGTTCCGCCGTCACTGCCTCGCCAGCAAGCCATGCGCGGATCAGCCCATGCGTGGAGATTACGTCGTCAAAATAGGGGTTCCTTACATTCATTTTTTGCTAGCTCCATGGTGATGTAAAAGGTCGAGAACAGCGCGGTTGTCGATGCGCGCACACAGCGCCAGCGGCAGCACGCACGAGATGGCGGCCAGCGCAAAGCACCAGTGAAACACCTGCGCCGCACGCAGGTGCTGGGTGGGGTTATCGAGCGACGCAATGCCCTGCGCCGCCAGCAAGCCGTTCAGCAGTACGCTGAGCAGCGCCACGCCCAGGCAAAAGCCCAGCTGGCGGTTGATATTCCACACGGCGCTGGCCTGGCTCAGTTGCCCGTCCGGCGTGCGCAGGAAAGCCGTGCTTTGCGCCGTGCTGCTGCACAAGCCGCCGCCAAAACCCATCACGGCGTAGGCCCAGGCCAGCCAGAACAACTGGCCCGCAGAGTCCACCCGCAGCAGCATCAGCATGCCCGCCGCCTGCAGCAGCGCGCCAGCGATGAACAGCGGTTGCGGACCCACGCGGCGATAGCTTTTAGCGGTCAGTGAAATGGCCGCAAACGAGGCCAGTGCCCAAGGCAGCATCAGCGCACCCGCCGTGGATGCCGACATGCCCAGCACGCCCTGCAGGTACAGCATGACCAGCAAGCTCACGCCCATGAAGACGCCCGGCACCAGCAAATACATGAGCATGGAGATACGCAGCAGGGGTTCGGCGGCCAGGCGCAGCTTGAGCAGCGGCGCCGGTTTGCGCAAGGCGCCGTGCACGTACACCCAGGCGCAGGCGAAGCCCAGGACCAGCACGCCGGTGCCGGCCAGCATGTCTCCTGGCGTGCCCAGCATGGTCAGCCCCAGCAACAGCAGCAAAATCGCCGTGCTGCCCGCCACCAGGCCGCCCACGTCGAGACGGGGAACGGCAGCGCGCGGCGGGTCGGGTCGCAGCCAGCAGGCGGCCAGCAGCAGCGCCAGCGCGGCAAACGGCACGTTCAAATAGAAAATCGCCCGCCACGAAAGGCTGTCGACGATCACGCCGCCCAGGGCGGGCGAGAGGGCGGGCGCCAGCAAGCCCACCAGCATGATGACGGAGGACAGGCCGGGGCGCTCGGCTGGCTGGTATAACTGATAGGTCATGCTTTGTCCCAGCGGGATGAGCAAGCCGCCGCCCAGGCCCTGCACGCAGCGCCAGGCGATCAGCGCCTCGATCGAGGGCGCCAGGCCGGCGCCAATGCTGGCGCATAAAAAAGTTAGCAACGATGCCATGAACACGGTTTTGCTGCCATAATAGGCAGCCAGCCAGGCGCTGGCCGGGATGACGATGGTCAGGCCGAGGATGTAGGCGGTGCTGATCCAGGCCAGCTGCGCCACCGAGGCGTGCAGGGCATGGCCGATGTCGGGATAGGCGACGCTGGTGATGAACATATTGATCAGGTCGACGAAAAACCCCAGCAGGTAGATGGCCGCGACCTTTTTGCGATAGTCCATGGTGCTCCGAATGGCAAACGGCCAGCTTAAGCGCCACAGGCCATTTGCGTAAGGCGCTGGCTCCGATTACACTGTCAAAACTATTTTGACAAACTGCGGCGAGCCGCATGTATCCTCATCCTCTTCCATGATCAGTCTAGACCGCCTGGGAATTTTCATCGCCATCGTCGACGCCGGTTCACTGACGGCGGCCGCCGCCGTGCTGGGCCAGAGCAAGGCCGTCGTCAGCTTCAACTTGAAACAGCTGGAGGCGGAACTGGGCGTGTCGCTGCTCACGCGCAGCACGCGCAGCCTGGCGCTGACCGACGTGGGGAGGCGTTTTTACGAAGATTGCCAGCGCGTGCTGAGCGAAGCGCACGGCGCCATCGAAACGGCGCGCCAGGGCCATCAAGGCTTGCGCGGCACACTGCGCCTGACCACCACCGTCGAATACGGCAGCCGCACGGTGATACCCGCGCTGATCGCCTTCGCCGCCGCTCACCCGCAACTGCAAATCCAGCATTCCTCGTCGTCTTCGCATGAAGACTTGATTTCGGGCCGCTACGACCTGGCCATCCGCATGGGTTCGCTCAACGATTCGAGCTACCGTGCTTCGCTGATCGAGCCGTATGCGATCTGGCCCGTCGCCTCGCCCGCCTACCTGGCCAGCCTGCCAGCACAAGGCATCGCCACGCTGGATGAATTGCAGCGCGCGCGCTGGCTGGCGCACAGTCGCCTGGCCTCGCCGCTGCGCTGGGAGGTGCACACGCCCGCCGGCCCCGCCGCCTTCGCCGCGCAGGATGACGCCGCCATCCATTCCGACTCCGCCTCGGCCCTGCTGGGCTTTACCCTGGGCGGCTGCGGCGTGGCCTTGCTGCCGCAATGGCTGGTAGAGGGGGAAGTGCGCGCGGGACGCCTGCGCCGTCTGCTGCCCGACGTCGTCTTCCCGCAGCAGGGCGTGTATGCCGTGTATCCGAACACCCAGCATATTGCGGAAAAGGTGCGTGCCTTCATCGATTTTTTGCGCGCGTTCGTGGGCACGCCCGACTAAAGTTTCACTTCGTCAATATTTGAGAGAGCAACGTTTTCCAAGCGGCAAACGAGCGCCCCTTTCGTTTATCACGGCCTACACTGACAGGACGTTGTTCATCGATTGGAGATCATCATGGCACATACATTGGCCGCAGTTTTCGCCCTGCGCGACATGGCCGAGCGCGCCCGGCACGAGCTGATCACGGCGGGCCTGCCCGGCGCCAGCATCCGCGTGCACGATGCGGGTAGTGACGAATTTTCCGCCACGGAAGACATCCGCCGCGACGGTAGCGACAGCTTGCTCGACAATATCAAGCATTTCTTTACGGACATGTTCGGCAATCACGCCGACCGCCACATCTATGCGGAAGCCGTGCGGCGCGGCCATGTCGTGCTGACCCTGGAAGGAGCGAGCGACGCCGATATCGAGCGCGCCACCGACATCGTCGAGCGCTACGCGCCGCTCGACATCGATGCACATGCCGACCATTGGCGCGCAGGCGGCTGGCAAGGCATGCCGCAAAACGACAGCACGTTGCGCCAGGGCGCCAGCATGCAGTCGGGCGCGCCATCGCAGCAAGGCACGCCCAGCGGCAACCGGAGCGAGGCGGCGCCAGCGTCGCAGCAATTTGCGGGCGGCATGGCATCGCCTCCGCCGTCCGGCGCGGGCGCCAACGTGCGCCGCTATCCGAGCGCCGACAATCTGCCCGGTACCAGCGACGACGACGAGCAGTACTACCGCCAGCACTGGAGCGGCCAGTATGCGTCCAGCGGCGCGCGCTTCGACGACTACGATCCCGCCTATCGCTATGGCCATTCAATGGCGGGCAGCGACAGCTACCGGGGGCAAAGCTGGGAGCAGGTCGAGCTGGAACTGCGCAGCACCTGGGAACACACGTATCCGCAGTCGGCGTGGGACGACTTCAAGGCGGCCATCCAGCATGGCTGGGAGCGCGTGACGTCCTGAGCGTCGCCGGGCGCTGCGGGCTTCCCCGATGCCTCAGCGCCCCTCGTGCGTCAGTTGCAGGAAGTGGTTCAGGATATGGAAGTGGTCTTCGAAGAATTGCTCCTCCATCGCCGGCAGCGACGCCACCGGTATCCACTGCGCCAGCGCCGCATCGTCGGCCGCCTTCACCGCCGGCAGCTGGCGCGTCTTCAAGTCAAAATAATGCGCATGCGTGATGGTGCGCCCGCGCTGGCTGCGGTCCGGGTGGTCGAACACGGCCACGCCGACCAGGGCCTCGACGAGGGTGGGCGCCAGCACGCCCAGCTGGGTCTCTTCCGCCAATTCGCGCAGGGCGCCCTGCAGCAGGCGTTCGCGCGGCTCCAGGAAGCCGCCGGGCAAGGCCCACAAACCCTTGCCCGGATAGCCGCCACGGCGCACGAGCAAGACGTGGCCGCCCGTCTGCACCAGCGCGTCGACGGTGGCGAATATGGGTGGATACGGCGCCGTGCGCCAGCGCGCCTTGTACGCTTCGATGGCGCGGTATTCCTGCACCAGCGGCGCGTACCACGGCAATAAAGTCCACGCCTTCAGGTACTGGCCGATGGCCGCCGGCAGCAGTTGCGCCACGGCGCTCAGCGACACGTCCACGTCTTCGGCTTCGAACAGCACGTTGCGGATGGCCGTCGCGCCTATCGGCGCGCCCGCATCGATTTCCAGATTGAGCAACTGCCACTGCGGGAAATGGTGCAGATAGTAACTGGTGGCGTCCTTGAAGCAAGCCACCAGGGTGACGCGCTGCGCTGCGGGCACGGCGAGCGTCACGGCGCGCCGCACGGCATCGGCCCACCGGCCATCGTCGTAGTAATCGCGCACGGCCACGTAATGCACGCGCGCGCGCTGTTCCTCTGGCAGGGTGGCGGCGATCATGGCGGCCCGCTCCTGCCACGTAAATGGGTTCTTCGGACTGCGCGCATGGAAGGCGGAGCCGAGCACCACCACCACCTGGGCGGCGGTGGCCAGCGCCGTTTGCAGCAAACCGGCATGGCCATTGTGAAAAGGCTGGAAACGGCCGATCAGGATGGCCGCGTCGGCGCGATAGGTAAGGCTCATGCATCGTCTCCGGTGGGGTAGTGGGCGGCGATCGGCAATTGGCGCCCGCTGCCAAAGGCGCGCGAACGCACGCGGATGATGGGCGCCGCCTGGCGCCGCTTGTATTCATTGCGGGCGACCAGGCCAAGGATGCGTGTCACGAGGGCGCGTCCGTCGTCCGTCTCGCGCAGCTGGTCGACCAGGCTCAAGGCTTGCGCGCTTTCCTGCGCCGGCAGGCGGCGTCCCTCGATATGCCACTTCAAAATCTCATCGAGCACGGGATACGGCGGCAAGCTGTCAGTGTCGCGCTGGCCCGGCGCCAGTTCCGCCGACGGGGGTTTCTCCAGCACGGCGGCGGGTATCAGCTCACGCCCGGCGCTGGCGTTGAGATGGCGCGACAGGGCGAACACCTCGGTTTTATACAGGTCACCGATCAGTCCCAGTCCCCCATTCGTATCGCCGTACAGGGTGCAGTAGCCGACCGAGATTTCGCTCTTGTTGCCGGTGGTGAGCAGCAGGGCACCGAAGGCATTCGAGTACTCCATCAAGATCGTGCCGCGCACGCGCGCCTGCAGGTTTTCCAGTGGCAGCGCCTGCAGCTTGCCGTCAAAGGCCGCCGCGTAGCCAGCTTCGTACTGCGCCACGATGTCGCGTATCGGATGCGTGTGCAGCGCGATGTGCAAGTTGGCGCACAGGGCGACGGAATCGCTGACGGAGCCGGCGCTGGAAAAGACGGAGGGCATGGTAATGGCCACCACATTGTCGGCGCCCAGCGCCTCGACGGCCAAGGCCAGGGTCAGCGCCGAATCGATGCCGCCCGAGCAGCCGACGACGACTTTCGTAAAACCGCAGCGGCGCGCATAGTCGCGCAAACCCAGCACGATCTGACGGCGCGCAAACTCCACGGCGGGGATGCCTTCCGGGTCGGGCACGGGGAAGGGCTGGCCATCGGGCTGCGCGAAACGGCCATCGGCAAAGCGCAGCAGCTGGAAATCTTCCACGAAGCGAGCCGCCTCGAATTGCACGCCGTCGGTCGGCGAGATGGCGAACGAGGCGCCGTCGAACACGAGCTGGTCCTGGCCGCCCACCTGGTTGACGAAGAGCAGGGGCAGGTGCACGCGCTTGCAGGCGGCACCAAACACGGCATGGCGCTGCGCGCGCTTGCCGATATCGGACGGGCTGGCGTTGATGCTGACGACCAGGTCGGGCCGCGCAGCGTGCAGGGCATCGAAGGGATTGACGGCGTAGGCGCGGCCATCGTCGTTCCAGCCATCCTCGCAAATCATGAAGCCCACCTTGCAGCCGGCGATGGACAAGGTGCAGGCGCCGGGCGGACCCGGCTCGAAATGGCGGCCCTCGTCGAAGATGCCGTAGGTGGGCAGCAGCTGCTTGTAGTATTCGGCGACGATGCGCCCGTCGCGGATGGCCAGCAAGGCGTTATACAAGGGCTTGCCGACACCGGGATTGGGCCGCGCCGTGCCGATGACGGTGACCAGCGCAGGCCAGCGCGTGGATGCCTGCAGCAAGGTATCCAGCGCCTGCTGCATGTGGCGCAGGAAGGCCGCATCCTCGAACAGATCGCCCGGGTAGTACGCGCACAGCGACAGTTCGGGGCAGACCAGCAAGTCGGCGCCATCGCTGCTGGCACGGCCCATGCGCGCGATGATGGCGGCAACATTGGCGTCGAAGTCGCCCACGGTGGGATTCATCTGGGCGAGGGCGATGGTCAGCATGGCGATCCTTCTTTGGTTGCGCTTGAAACCACTATCCTGCCTGAAAACGTTTCTGAAGGTACTGATGCAATCGTGCAAGCCTGCCGGTCGCTGCCTTACAAGGTCTTGAGCCAGGCCCGCAAGCGCGTGCGCGCATTCGCATAGGGCGACGAGGTGTTGAACTGGATCATGCGTCCCATCGTGTAATGCGTGTACCAGGGCTGGCCATACAGTTGCGCGTCGTCATGGGCGTCGATCAGCGCCAGCAACTGGTCTTTCGCCTGTTCCAGGCGCTGCAGCAAGGCTTCCATGCTGAGTTCAGCATAGTCCGCATGGAAGCGCTGCGCCAGTTTTCCCAGAGCGTTCCACGTGAAACCTTCGGCGGGAAAGGCAATCTCATCCATCCGTTTTCCCTCACGCAGCTGCGCGTGCCAGTGCAAGACCAGCTCGTTCCAGCCCACCAAGTACGCCAGCAGATCGCACACACTCATGCGCGTGCCCTTCACCTGGCCCTCCAGCACGGGGGCGCGCGCCAAGGCCGGCGGCACGCGCGCCAGCTCCTGCATCAGCTTCGCGTACGTACTGTCGATGGCGGCGATGAGTGCCCGCTTGCTGTTGGGAATCGCCATCATGCCGCCTTGACGACAGGCAGGCCGGCCGCCTGCCACTCGTCGTAGCCACTGCCGAGACGGCGCGCATGCAAGCCGTGCTGGCGCAGTGCCGCCACCGCCTGCACGGACAGCACGCAATACGGGCCACGGCAGTAAGCGGCAATGTCCTGGTGTGGCGGCAGTTCCGCCAGGCGGCGCTGCAAGTGTTCAAAGGGAATATTGATCGCCCCGGGCAAATGGCCTACAGCGAATTCCTGCGCGGGCCGCACGTCGAGCACGGTGATGCTGGCTTCCTGCATGCGTTCCAGCAACTCCTCGCGCGTCAGCGCTTCCACATGGTCGCCCCGACTCAACGCCTGCAACTCGCTGCGCTGATGCTGCGCATACACGTCCAGCGCGCCCAGCAGTTGCACAATGGGGCCGCTACCGAGCCGGTACAGCACGCGCTTGCCGTCGCGCCGCGCCTGCACGAAACCGGCGCGCCGCAACTGCTGCAAATGCTGGGAGGTATTGGCCACGGACAGGCCCGTCAACTCCACCAGTTGCTCCACCGCATATTCGCCGTACGCGATCTGCTCGAGCAGGCGCAGGCGCGGTGCACTGCCTAAAATATGGGCAAACCCGGCGGAACCGGTAAGCAATTCGATTTCAGCATTTTTCATTGACACGATGCTAGCACCCTTATAACATTCAAGCAATCAATTGAATGTTATAAGGGTGTTAGCGATGCAACTATTCTGGTTTGATGCCATGGCGATCGGCGTAGGCGCGACGGCGGTGATGGATGTGTGGGCGGTAGCGTTAAAGCGCTTCTGGTGCATTCCCTCGCTGAACTTTGCGATGGTGGGGCGCTGGCTGGGCCATCTGCCGCGTGGCAGCGTCACCCACGTCAACATCGCCCAGGCGGCGCCCGTGCGCGATGAAGCGGTGCTGGGCTGGACAGCCCATTACCTGATCGGCGTGCTGTTTGCGGCCGTGCTGCTGGCGCTGGTGGGACAGGAGTGGGTGCAACAGCCGACCTTCGCGCCGGCGCTGCTGGCGGGCCTGGTGAGCGTGGCCGCGCCGTTTTGCATCTTGCAGCCGGGCATGGGTGCCGGCCTGGCCGCCAGCAAGACGGCGCATCCGACGGCGGCCCGCCTGCGCAGCCTGATGGCGCACACGGCGTTCGGCATCGGCCTGTACCTGGCGGCGCTGCTGTGGTCGACCGTGCGTTAAGTGCTCAACGGCGGCACGGGTGCCGGTGCGGTAGCCACCGCCGAGATAGTCGGCGCCTCGGGCTGCGCCGGTACGCTGCTCAGCACCATGGTGCTGGGATTGGAAATCGGCATGGTCGCCGCGTGCAGGCGCTTGAGCAAGTCAAACAGCAAATCGCTGCGCACCCCATACGCGAGGCGCGGCGAGCCCACATACGCTGTGGCGTTGAACATCAGATAGCCATTGTCGATGCCGTCGAGCTGCACGCTGGGCGCCGGCGCGTCGAGCACGTCGTGATTCTCGACAAAGGCGGCCAGGATCAGCGCGCGCGCCTCGTCCGCATCCGTGGACAGGGGCAGCGGCAGTTTCAGTTGCACTCGGCCCAGCGGATTGGCCAGGGTCACGTTGCGCACCGTCTTGGTGATGAATTCCGAATTCGGCACGATCACCGTGGAACGGTCCCCCAGCTGAATTTCCGTGGCGCGCACATTGATGCGGCGAATGTCGCCTTCCACGCCGCCCAGCGAGACCCAGTCGCCCACCTTGACGGGGCGCTCGGCCAATAAAATCAGGCCGGAAACGAAGTTCTGCACCACCGCCTGCAAGCCGAAACCGATACCCACCGACAAGGCCGATGCCACCCATGCGATGCGTTCCAGGCCGATGCCGGCCGCCGACAGCGCCAGCGCCACAGCCGTCACGCCGCCGATATAACCGAACAGGGTGAGGAAGGACATCTGCATGCCAGCGTCCAGGTTCGTCGTCGGCAAATAGCTGTTTTGCAGCCAGCGCTTGAACAGGCCGATGCCGATGAAGCCCAGCACCAGCACCAGCAGCGCCTGGATCACGGTGGCGGGGCGGATCGCCACCTCGCCGATGGCCAGGCCATCTTGCAGCTTGCCCACGCGCTGGAACAGCTCGCTAGGACCTTCGCCGAACGGCGCCAGCAAGAGCATCAACGCCAGCAGCACGACGATGGCGCGGCCAATGCCCGACAGCAGTACGGCAGCCTGGTCGCGCGCCTTGGGCGTGGCCAGCACGGGGTTGACGGCGTCCGGCGGCGGCGGGGTGGAGGCCAGCAGCATGCAGATATCGTCCAGCAACACCGTCAACAGATAAGTGCTGCACACCACCACCATGACCCAGGCGATTTGCTTGGTGACAAAACTGCCAAAGGCGACATAACCGATCAACAGACTGACCAGGCTCGATGCCAGCGTCAGCCACAGCAGCAGCACCACGCCGCGCAACCACAGCGGCGTGACAGGCGAAGCGGGGTCGGCAGCGCGCACCTGGCGCCAGCAACGCTCGGCGCGCATCAAGCCAAAGGCCACTGTCATGCTCAGCACCAGCGCCACGATGCAGTTGATGGCCACAGCCGTCGACAGGCCCGCATTGATGACGGTGGACACGCGTTCGGCCGTCCACACCAGCACCACGACCAGCGCAAACACGCTGGGGTATTGGCGCATGCGGTGCGCCAGCGCATCGGACAGCGGCAGCAGGCGCCACGAGGCGCGGTTCGGCGACAACAGCGCATGGCCCAGACCCGCCGTGAAACCGGCGAAGCAGATGATGCCGATCAAACTACTCAAGAATATATCCGTCTTGTCGGAGACATTGCCATCCCAGCGCAAGCCCAGCGCCAGCAATTCGGCCACCAGGCCCGGCGTGGCCAGCGCCAGCAACAACACGGCCAGCGCATGCAGCGAGCGGCGCAGGCGGCCATGCGGCACGCGCGTCGAAGTGAGCAACAGCAAATAACGCGAAACCCATACACTGGCCGCCAGCAACAGCACGATGGCGACCAGGATGCCGCCCCAGACGGACTGGGGCGTCTCGCGCGCCGCGTCGACCAGTTCCTGGCCCAGCTTTTGCAGGCGTTGCATATTTTGCGGCAACTCCACATGCAACTGTTTCCAGAAGGAACTGGCAAGGATGGAGGCCGTGCGCTCTCCCAGGCGCGCCTGCAACTGCGCGCGGCGCACCGTCGACACTTGCTCGGACGCCTGCGTGGCTTCAACCGACAATAAGCGCGCCAATTTCACCTGCGCATCGAGCGCGCTGCTGGTCCGGTCCAGCTGTCCGCGCTGCGCCGCCACATCGGGCGCATCCTTGGTGCCCGCCGCCGGCTTGCCCAGCTCGGCCAGGCGCGCCTGCACGCTGGCCAGCATCGGCTCCAGCGTCGCCGCTACCTTGTCCGCATCGGCACTGGCCGCCAGCGCATCGGCCTTCATCTGCGACAGGGTCGCGTCCGGCACATCGGCGTCGGCGTCCAGCGTCTTCTGGATGACCGTAATCTGCTTGCGCAAGCCATCGAGGCGCTGGTCGGCCGTGACGGCGTCGTCGTCGGGCTGTGCCCAGGCAGGAGCGGCCGACAGTGAGCAGGCCAGCAACAGCGCCAGCAAAAACGGGGTAAATCGAAAAATACGGTAAGAAATCATGCGAACCCGGGGACTGAAAGAGAGAGGATGCAGAACGAATGCCATCGGAAAACACTGTCGCCACCAGACCGGCATGGCCGCCTTTTCCTGCAGTGGTATGCAATATAGCTGAAAAAGGCCGCCGGACGAGCGCATTCGTACACAGCAATGCCCCCAAGCCGTAGCGCTTCAACATGTGGCTGATGGCTCAGCGAAAGTCGCTGAAAACGCTCTCCGTGCGGCACCAAACAGACGCACTGTTCATGAAAGAGAATCATCGTCCGAGCAATTGCAACGCACTGAAGGTCCGGTGCATCCTCTCGCAATCCCATCGGCCAGGCGAGTGTGTTCGCCCCCACGCCACATGCTCCTGTCCGGTCAAATTAATCGCGAAATCAACAGGATAGACGCGTCCGTGTCGCATCCGCCATCCGCTCCGAACTCATCCGGTCTCGGCCTCTTCTCCTATCCAAGCGAGAGGCACATTTCCTCCAATAACGTCTTGATGGCTTGGCCTGCATACCTGGTCGATGCGCTACAACGTAGCGTACTGTTCCTCGACCTGCTGCGTCAGCTCGGCAACCAGCAAACTGACATCGCCTCGCAGCCGATGGCGACCGCGCTGCATTTCGAGAACGAGGTGCCAAGGAGCGGCAAGTTGTTACCCAGGCCCATCAATTACACACTTTCACGCATCTTGCCACCGCCCGGCATCGAGATTGACGCCAGCAAGCACAGCGTCATCCAACTGCGAAGAGTGTTGAGTCAGCAATTCAAACGCCACAGACACCTGGCGATGTCTGTGGCGTCATGAAGCACAAGGCAAGACTCGCCTGTTCGGTATTTCACCAGCCTGCTAGGTCGAGAGTTCTCCTCGGATGATTTCAGCGCCAGCACTGAGCGCATGCAATTTGCCTCTTGCAACTCGACGAGACAAGGGCGCCATGCCACAGTTGGTGCTCGGGTAGAGCTTGTCCGCATCGACAAAGCGCAGCGCTTTGCGCAGGGTGTTGGCGACTTCCTCTGGCGTTTCAATGGTATTGGATGCCACGTCGATGGCCCCAACCATGACTTTTTTGCCACGAATGAGCTCAATCAGGTCGATGGGAACACGCGAATTGTGGCATTCCAGCGAGATGATGTCGATATTCGATTTCTGCAGCTTGGGAAAAGATTCTTCATATTGACGCCACTCGGACCCCAGCGTATTTTTCCAGTCCGTATTGGCCTTGATGCCGTAACCATAGCAAATGTGCACGGCGGTTTCGCATTTGAGCCCTTCAATCGCCCTTTCCAGGGTAGCAATTCCCCAATCATTCACCTCATCAAAGAAAACATTGAATGCGGGCTCGTCGAATTGAATGATGTCGACGCCAGCAGCCTCCAATTCCCTGGCTTCCTGATTGAGGATCTTGGCAAATTCCCAGGCCAGTTTTTCACGGCTCTTGTAGTGGCTGTCATACAGCGTATCAATCATCGTCATCGGACCGGGCAGTGCCCATTTAATGGGCTGCGTGGTTTGCTGGCGTAAAAATCTGGCGTCTTCCACAAAAACCGGCTTCGGGCGGCACACTGCGCCCACGACGGTCGGCACACTCGCATCGTAGCGATCACGAATTCTGACGGTCTCACGTTTGTCAAAATCCACTCCGCTCAGATGCTCGATAAACGTGGTGACGAAATGCTGACGGGTCTGCTCGCCATCACTGACGATATCGATGCCTGCCTGCTGTTGTTCCTGCAGCGACAAACGCAAGGCATCCTGTTTGCCCTCGATCAGTTCCTCGTCCTGTAACTTCCACGGCGACCACAGCTTTTCAGGCTGTGCAAGCCAGGAAGGTTTGGGCAGGCTGCCGGCAGTTGAAGTCGGTAATAATTTTTTCATGATGGTGATTTCGTGTGTTGGTGAATCAGAGAGCGTAATTCGCAGTCCATTGTTCAAGAACATTTTTATATGGCTTGATGAAGTGCTCTTCCGTATATTTTCCCTGCTTGACAGCCAGCTGGCTGCGCTCTTCCCGGTCATAGACAATCTGCGTCAATGAGTAATCCTGATTCTTCAGGCTGGGCTGATACGACTTGCCTGCCGCCGAATTGGCGTTGTAAATTTCGGGCCGGTAAATCTTCTGGAATGTTTCCATCGTGCTGATGGTGGCGATCAGTTCAAGATTGGTGTAGTCGCCAAGCAGGTCGCCGATGAAATAAAACGCCAGCGGTGCGGCACTATCCGGCGGCATGAAGTAGCGAACCTGCATCCCCATTTTTTCAAAATATTGATCGGTCGAGGAAAACTCGTTTTGTTGATACTCGACACCCAATACGGGATGCTGATTCCCGGTCCGGTGATAGACCTTGCTGCTCGATGCACTGATGCAGATGACCGGCGGCTTGTCGAAGTGCTCCTGGTAAGTGTCTGAGCTGACAAAGTGCTTGAACAGCTTGCCATGGAAATCGCCGAAATCATCCGGGGCGCTGAAGGTGGATTGATTATTGTTATGCTCTGCCAGCACTACGCTGAAGTCGTAGTCGCGCACGTAAGAGGAGAAGTTATTGCCTGCAATCCCATCGATGCGTTCCCCGGTTTTTTTGTCGATGATGGTCGGTTTCAGTATCTCGATCAATGGAATATTGCTGCCTTTGACATCAATATTCAACTCCACGGAAATGATTTCGAGCTCTACGGAGTAGCGATCGCCGTTCGGGTTGTCCCAATGCGCCAGGTTGTTGAAACGGTTGTCTATCATCCTCAGGGTATTGCGCAGGTTTTCCTGGCGGCTGTTTCCCCGGGCCAGATTGGCAAAGTTGGTCGTCAGGCGCGTATTGTCGGCCGGATGATAGTGTTCATCGAAAACAATACTCTTGATGCTGAATATAAAATCTTTGCTCATGGTGATCTGGTGTCCTGATTTCTGCGAAAAAATGAATGTGTGGATTGCTGGCCGTCGTGATGCGTGTCAGGCCGCGACCGCTTCATCAGCGGTGGCAGAACGTGCATGGCGCGTCAATCCGATCAATGGCAAGGCCCGTTGGACCGCCAGTGTGGCCCGCTGGATCAGAGCCTCGTCCTGCAGACGGTAGTCGAGGAAATCCTTGTCGGTTGCATAGACGCCCAGCGGCAATGTGCGTGCCTGGAAGAAGCTGAACAGCGGCCGCAACTGGTGGTCGATCATCAGGGCATGGCGCTCGCTGCCGCCGGTGGCAGCCAGCAAGACTGGCTTGTCGATCAAGGCGTCCTGATGAATGAAGTCGAAGAAGTGCTTGAACAGTCCCGTGTACGCGCCGCGGAAGACCGGTGTTGACACCACCAGGATGTCGGCTTGCTCGACTGCTGCAAGTTCCTGCTCCACCGCATCGGGCAGCTGGGCGCGCCAGGCTGCGCCAGCGAGCTGCGGTGCGAGCTGCCCCAGTTCGACCAGGCGTTGTTCGCACAGCACTTCGTCGGCGATCAGGTCCATCAGGTGCTCTGCCAGGGCTGCAGCCTTGGAAGGGCGTTGCAGCCCGCCGGAAACCGCGACTAAACGAAGTGGACGTGTCATTTTTGCTTTCATATGGATGGATGCGCCAGGGCCGAAAAATACAGGCAACAAGGGAATCGATGATAGCGGCGGAGATCGATGAAGTATAATGGTCTTATTTCATACATCCATGAATATGGCTCATCTCAATGCTTGAACGCATTCACCTCAGCATCGTCCAGCAGGTCGAGAAACAAGGGTCGTTGACGGCCGCAGCTGGCGTGCTGCACCTGACCCAGTCGGCCCTGAGCCACAGCATGAAGAAGCTGGAGCAGCAACTGGGCACCGACGTCTGGCTGCGCGAAGGGCGCAACCTGCGCCTGACGCAGGCCGGACAGTATCTGCTGGCGGTGGCGAACCGGGTGCTGCCGCAACTGGACCTGGCCGAAGAGCGCCTGGGCCAGTTTGCGCAGGGTGAGCGCGGTGCGCTGCGCATCGGCATGGAATGCCACCCTTGCTACCAGTGGCTGCTCAAAGTGGTGTCGCCCTATCTGGCCGCATGGCCCGACGTGGATGTGGACGTCAAGCAGAAGTTCCAGTTCGGCGGGATCGGCGCGCTCTTCGGCTACGAGATCGACCTGCTGGTCACGCCCGACCCGCTGCACAAACCGGGGCTGACATTCGAACCCGTGTTCGACTACGAGCAGGTGCTTGTCGTGGCCAAGGGCCATGCCCTGGCTACTGCGGCGTATGTGCAGCCCCAGCAACTGACTCAGGAAGTGCTCATCAGCTACCCCGTGGATATCGAGCGCCTGGACATCTATAACCAGTTCCTGTTGCCGGCCGGTGTCACGCCCAAGCGCCACAAAGCCATCGAAACCACCGACATCATGCTGCAGATGGTGGCCAGCGGCCGTGGCGTGGCCGCCCTGCCGCGCTGGCTGGTCGAGGAATACGCGGCCAAGATGGACGTAGTGCCTGTGCGGCTGGGCATGCACGGCATCGCCAAGCAAATCTTCCTGGGGGCACGCGAGACGGACACCGCCATCGACTACGTGCGGGCCTTCATCGAACTGGCCCGCCAGCCTGCCAGCGTCACTGCGCAAGGCAGTGATGCTAAAACCCCCGATGCATCCCGATAAGCCCAGGCCCGCCGGCAACATCACGCAAGGCGATACTCTGGCGCCAGCCTACGTCGCGCTTTCCATGGATTCCACTGTGTCGAAAATATGCGCCAGTGCGCTTTCCATGGCACCGGCAGTCGCGTCGCCGCTCTGGTTGGTGATGATGAAGACCCCCAGCTGATATTGAGGAACGACGTAGGCATAGCTTTGCGCACGTGGCACGCCGCCATGGTGTACATAATGCGTGCCCAACTGGGGATTGCTACCGATGTTCCAGAAATAGCCTATGCTGAAGTCGTCCTGAAAGCGTGCCAAAGGCTTGTGCGACTCGACGACGGCAGGATCGGCGCTCAATTGCAGGCGCAGGTACTTCGCCATATCCGGCATGGTCGACTTCACGTTGCCGGCGGCCCCCCAAGGCAGTTGTGGCATCGGTGTTGTGATGACGGGATTGTCGCTGTGGTAGCCGGGCGCTAGCCGGCCGCTATCCTTGGCGGTGATTCTCAGCCTGGTATCTTGCATGCCGGCTGCGCGCGCGACGAATTGCGTGAGCAGGACTTCATAAGGCATTGCGTAGATTTTTTCGAGAGTGTGCGCAATGAGTTCGCTACCGGCGCTTGAATATGCGTAGTCCTTGCCAAGCGGGCCTTTGATGCTGACTGTATGCAAGTCCTGCCAGAATTGCTGTTGTCCGTAGTTGGCGTAGGCTGCATTGAGCTTTGCCGGCGTGGCGTGTGCGGTGAAATCCTTCAATATGGTGTTCACCTGCATGGGCAGCATGCCCGGCATATTGCTGGTGTGCGTGATCAAATGGCGCAAGCGCACTGGCTGCCCCTGCGACTGCAGGTTCGGGTAGGCGGCCGGCAGGTACTTTTGTATGGGATCGTCGAGCGCCGCCTTCCCATCAAGCACGGCGTTCGCCAATAGCAGGCCAGCAAAAGTTTTGCTGACTGAGCCGATTTCATACAGCGTTGTATCGTTCGGCGGATTGGCTTTGCCGGTCTCCAGCTCGCCTTGATGCAGAATGAATTCCTTGCCGCGATAAACGACAGCAATCGAGGTCGCGTGTAGCAATTTTGACTGCAGCAGGGTGGTCGCGGTCTGCCGCATGGCCGCAGGAATATCATGCGCAGGTGCCGTGGCTGCGGGCTTGCAAGCTGCCAGCACGAGTGTCGTTCCAATTATGATTGCGGCGAGTTTGCTCATCATGCGCACCATCCAGGGGGGAGGGGCATTCTCGCACAATGGGTTCAGCGGTGACAGAAAAAAGTCACTCGCATGGTTTTTCCAGAGAGTGAACGGCGGTGCTGGATAAAAGAAAACGCCACCCGACGGTGGCGTTTTCTTCTTGATGGCCCGGGGCGGCACCCGGCCGGCTTACTCCACCGTCACCGATTTGGCCAGATTGCGTGGCTTGTCCACATCCGTACCGCGCGCCAGTGCCGTGTGATAGGCCAGCAATTGCAGCGCAACCACGTGCAGGATAGGCGACAGGTCGCCGTAGTGCTCGGGCAGGCGGATGACGTGCAAGCCTTCGCCGGAACTGATACGGGAATCGACGTCGGCGAAGACGTACAGCTGGCCGCCGCGGGCGCGTACTTCCTGCATGTTCGATTTCAGCTTTTCGATCAGGGCGTCGTTCGGCGCGATGGTGACGACGGGCATTTCATTCGTCACCAGGGCCAGCGGGCCATGCTTCAATTCACCGGCCGGGTACGCTTCGGCGTGGATGTAGGAAATTTCCTTCAGTTTCAGCGCGCCTTCCAGGGCGATCGGGTAGTGCATGCCGCGGCCCAGGAAGAGGGCGTTTTCCTTGCGCGCGAATTCCTCGGACCAGGCGATGATCTGCGGTTCCAGCGCCAGCACGGACGCGATGGCGACAGGCAAATGGCGCATGGCTTTCAGGTGCGCCGCTTCCTGTTCTTCACTCAGGCGGCCATTGACTTGCGCCAGGCACAGGGTCAGCAGGAACAGGCCGGCCAGCTGCGTCGTGAAGGCTTTGGTCGATGCCACGCCCACTTCCACGCCGGCGCGCGTAATGTAGGCCAAGGCGCATTCGCGCACCATGGCGCTGGTGGCCACGTTGCAAATGGTCAAGGTGTGCTGCATGCCCAGGCTGCGCGCATGTTTCAGGGCGGCCAGGGTATCGGCCGTCTCGCCGCTTTGCGAAATCGTCACCACCAGGGTATTCGGATGCGGCACGCTGTCGCGATAGCGGTATTCGCTGGCCACTTCCACGCTGACAGGCACTTTGGCAATCGCTTCGATCCAGTACTTGGCCGTCATGCCCGCATACGAACTGGTGCCGCAGGCCAGGATCAGCACGCGGTCGATCTGCTTGAAGATGGCATAGGCGTTGTCGCCGAACAGTTCCGGCATGATGCCCGTTACGCCTTCGAGCGTGTCGCCGATGGCGCGCGGCTGTTCAAAAATTTCCTTTTGCATGTAGTGGCGGTACGGACCCAGCTCGGCCGCGCCTGTGTGGGCATGCACGGTCTTCACTTCGCGCTCGACCGGCTTGCCATCCACGTCGACGATCCAGCAGCGCGACAATTGCAGGTCGACCACATCGCCTTCTTCCAGGTAGATGATCTGGTCCGTCGTGCCGGCCAGGGCCATGGCGTCGGAGGCGACAAAATTTTCACCGTTGCCCAGGCCGACGATCAGGGGCGAACCCTGGCGCGCGGCCACCACGCGGTGCGGCTCGTCGCGGCAAAAGACGGCAATCGCATACGCACCGTCCAGGCGTTTCACGGCCTGCTGCACGGTCTCGAACAGGTCGCCGTTATACATGTGCTCGACCAGGTGGGCGATCACTTCCGTATCCGTCTGGCTCTGGAAGACGTAACCGAGGGCCGTCAGTTCGGCGCGCAGTTCGTCATGGTTTTCAATGATGCCGTTATGCACCAGCGCCACGCGGGCGTTCTCTTCCGTTGGGGAAAAATGCGGGTGGGCATTAAACGAGACAGGGGCGCCATGCGTGGCCCAGCGCGTGTGGGCGATGCCCGTAAAACCGCTCAAGCCTTCTTCGGCGATCTGCTTTTCCAGCTCGGCCACGCGCGAAGTGGAGCGCGAGCGCTGCAAACGACCATCCGCATGCAGGGCGATGCCGCAGGAATCGTAACCGCGGTATTCCAGGCGCTTCAAGCCTTCAACCAGGATGGGAGTGATATTACGTTGCGCTACCGCGCCGACGATGCCGCACATGGAAACCTCTGTCTAAAAATTCATCAATGCAGCATGCTAATGCAGAGCGCATGAAATATGCTTTCTAAATCTGTATATTTTTGACTGAATATTTCATCGCCATTTTGTGATGAAATATTATTTCATTTATACTCGATATATTCTCCAATTCGTCAAAATCATGAACAATAGCAATATTACTCTCGACGAGATCGATCGTCGCATCCTGAACGCTTTGCAAATTGATGCATCGCAAACCAACAGTGAGCTGGCGCAATCTGTGCATGTTTCGGCGCCCACCTGTTTGCGGAGAGTCAAGCATTTACGGGAAAGCGGCGTCATCGAGCGGCAAGTGGCCATCGTCGCGCCGCAGATGGTGGGCGCGCGCCTGACCGCCATCGTGGAAATTACGCTCGATGTGCAGGCGGCTGAACGCATGGAAGAATTCGAACAACTGGTGGCCCAGGAAGCGGCCGTGCTGCAGTGCTATCGCGTCTCGCCCGGGCCAGACTTCGTGCTGATGGTGCAGGTGGCCGACATGCCCGCCTACCACGCGCTGGCGCATCGCCTGTTTGCCGCGCACGCCAATGTGCGCAACGTAAAAAGCTATTTTTCCACCTTTCGCAGCAAGTTCGAGACGCGTATCGCCGTCTGAAGCGGGCTGGCAGAGAAGTTATCCCGCCTTATCCCCGGCTTTCCACTCGCTTATGCACAATGTTATCCACACGCTCTCAAGTGCAAGCTTTTCCGTTCATCACTTTCTGACTCACATAATACGAGCCAGAAACGATTGATCGATGCCTGGCACAGACTTATCCCGACTTATCCGCAGCTTGCCCACCAGTTAGCAACACGCTTTTTCACAGCTTTACCCACAGGGAAGATCGACACATGCTGCAACAATATCCTTTAAATACAATAACTTAAAAGTTATTCCTGTATTATCCCTATTTTGCACACAGGTTTATCCACACTTCGGGCTAGCAGCATTGAAGGCTATTTTTCAAGTGACCCCAGCCGAGTCTGCAAGCCAGCCAAACTCAGCATGAGCTGAAGACTTATACCGTCTTTTCCACCGCTTATACGCAGCTTATACCAGGCTTATCCATCACTTGTCAGCATGCTTGCCCACATGCTTATCCACACTCGACACTTCCGTGAAGTGCGGGAGGCGAATCATGGCGTGACTTATCCCGAATTACCAGCCAACTCTCCACAGGATTATCCACAGGCGTAAAAAAACGCCGCCAGCCCGGACAGGCTGGCGGCGTCATGCGTATTGAAGGCGGTGCGCTTACTTCTTGATTTTCACGGGGCGTGTCCAGCCATCGATGGTCACCTGGCGCGCGCGCGAAACGGTCAGCTTGCCGGCCGGCGCATCTTTCGACAAGGTCGTGCCGGCGCCCAGAGTGGCGCCCTTGCCGACGGTGACGGGTGCGATCAGCTGGCTGTCACTGCCAATAAAAGCGTCGTCTTCAATGACGGTACGGAATTTATTCACGCCATCGTAGTTGCAGGTAATCGTGCCGGCGCCGATGTTGACCTTCGAACCGATGGTGGCGTCGCCGATGTAGGCCAGGTGGTTGGCCTTGCTGTGCGCGGCGACCTGGCTGTTTTTCACTTCGACGAAGTTACCGATATGCACGTCTTCCGCCAGCACCGTGCCCGGGCGCAGGCGCGCGTAAGGCCCGATGATGGAAGCGGCGCCGACGACGGCGTCCTCGATATGGCAGAACGGCTTGATCTGCGCGCCAGCGGCCACCGTGGCATTGATGATGACGTTGTTGGCGCCCACGCGCACGCCGTCGCCCAGTTCCACGCGGCCTTCGAACACACAGCCGACATCGATGGTGACATCGCGGCCGCAAATGAGTTCGCCACGCACGTCGATGCGGGCCGGGTCCAGCAGGGTCACGCCCCGCTCGAGCAAGGCTTGCGCGATATTGTTCTGGTGTATGCGCTCCAGCTGGGCCAGTTGCACCTTGCTGTTGACGCCCGCCACTTCCCACACGGCGGCCGGGTGGGCCGAGGTGACGGCCACGCCGTCGGCGACGGCCTGGGCGACGATATCGGTCAGATAGTATTCCCCTTGCGCATTGTCATTCGACAGGGCCGACAGCCATTGCTTGAGCTGCACGGTGGGTGCGACCATGATGCCGCTGTTGATTTCGCGGATGGCGCGCTCGCTTGGGGACGCGTCCTTTTCCTCGACGATGCGCACGATGGCGCCGTCTTCTCGCACGATGCGGCCCAGGCCGAACGGATCGTCCTGTTCCACGGTCAAGATGGCCAGATTGTCCGTGCCGGCCGCCTGCACCAGCTGCTGCAGGGAAGCGGCGCTGGTCAGCGGCACGTCGCCGTACAGGATCAGGGTCGGCACCGTGTCGTCCAGCAAAGACAGCGCTTGCTGCACGGCATGACCGGTACCCAGCTGCTGCGCCTGCTCAGCGGCATCGATCTGCACGGCATGGCTGGCGTTATAGCCGTCGAGCAACTTCAGCACGGCTGCGCCCCCATGCCCGTAAATCACGCATAATCGGGACGGCGCCAGGCCGCGCGCCGTGTCGATGACGTGCGACAACAGCGGCTTGCCCGCCAAGGGATGCAATACCTTGGGCAGTGCCGACTGCATGCGTTTGCCCATACCGGCAGCGAGAATCACAACGTTCATAGAGCGTAATTTTTATAAGTTAAGAATATGAAAAAGTTTAACACGCAGGCCCCGTCTTCCACGCCCTTCAGCCGGTTTTCTTATGTCGTGCTGGCCTTAATGCTGGTCATCGTCGCCGGCTGCAGCGGCTTGCGCCTGGCCTACAACAACGGCGATACCGTACTGTACTGGTGGCTGAACGCGTATGTCGACCTGGACCGCGACCAGAAGGGCTGGGTACGCGACGATATCGACAAGCTGTTCGATTGGCACCGCAAGACGCAATTGAAGGATTACGTGGAAATCCTGCGTACGGGCCAGAAGCAGTTGCAAGGCAGTACCACGCAGGCGGACCTGATGATGGATTACAGCGAGGTCAAGCAACGTACCCAGGCGCTGTTGCTGAAAGCGGCGCCCGAGCTGGCCGACCTGGCGCGCTCGCTCAAGCCCGAACAAATCACACAGATGGAAAAGAAGTTCAAGTCGAACAATGATGATTACCGCAAGAAATATCTGAGCGGCGACCAGGAAAAGCGCCAGCAACTGCGCTACAGGAAAGCCATGGAGCAATTCGAACTGTGGTTCGGCAATTTCAGCAGCGAGCAGGAAGCCCTCATACGCAAGGCGTCCGACGCGCGTCCGCTGAACAATGAGCTCTGGCTCGACGAGCGCATGCGGCGCCAGCAGAACGTGTTGAACCTGGTCAAAAAAGTCCAGCAGGAAAAGCTCGGCAAGGAAGCGGCCGCGACCTTGATCTCGACCCTGATCAAGGACAGTTTCGAGCGCCTGGAACATTCAGAGCGCAAGGCCTTCTTCGATGCTTACGAAAGCAGCACGGCGCAGATGGTCTTGACGGCGATCAAGATCGCCACGCCGACGCAAAAAGCCCACGCCGTCAAGCGCATGCAGGGCTGGATCGACGATTTCAATTCGCTGGCCACGCAAGCCAAATAGACAGGCAGCTCCAGCAGGGGAGAGGGGGCCATATGCTATAGTGGCCGCCATCGAATTGAAGAAATCCCCATGCAAAAGAAGATTAAAAAACCTGCCAAAGTCCCCGTCCACCACGCGCCGCCACCGAACCAGGTACGCATCATCGGCGGCCAGTGGAAGCGTTCCGTGCTGCCTGTTTTGCAGGCACTGGGCTTGCGCCCGACACCGGACCGCGTGCGCGAAACCGTATTCAACTGGATCAATCACTTGCGTGACGGCGACTGGGCCAACGCCCAGGTGCTGGACTTGTTCGCCGGCAGCGGCGCACTGGGTTTTGAAGCGGCCAGCCGCGGCGCCGCCGCCGTCACCATGGTCGATACGCACACGCCCGTGATCCGCCAGCTGGAAGAAAACAAGGCGAAATTGCGCGCCGAGAATGTCCAACTGCTGCGCGGCGACGCCCTGCTGACGGCGCAAGGCCTGGCATCGCGCGGCCAGCGTTTCGACCTGATCTTCCTCGATCCGCCTTACCAGCAGGATTTCCTCGCCAAAGTGTTGCCCTTGTGCGCCAACCTGCTCAAGGAAGGCGGCATGATTTACGCGGAATCGGGCTTGCCGCTGGTCTTCGATGAAAGCAGTGCACTGGAAAAGCCCGAGTGGATGGCACCGTGGGAAGTCATCCGTGCCGACAAGGCAGGCACCGTTTATTATCATTTGCTAACTTACAACAAACTGCCGGCAACTGCCTGAATCTGCCTATAAATGAGGCAAAAAGGCCCCCAGGCCCGAGGCGAAGCACCAAGGTGGTCACCAATTTCAGGCATAATGCGCGTCTATATTGGTGCATCGTTAGGGAGCCGCAATGGTTGTAGCCGTTTATCCAGGAACATTCGATCCACTCACGCGCGGTCATGAAGATTTGGTGCGCCGCGCATCGGGTCTGTTTGACAAGCTGATCGTCGGTGTCGCCGACAGCAAGAACAAGCAACCGTTTTTCTCGCTTGAAGAACGCCTGGAAATCGCCAACGAAGTGCTCGGGCACTATCCGAATGTGCAAGTGGAAAGCTTTTCCGGCTTGCTCAAGGATTTCGTGCGCAAGCACGAAGCGCGGGTCATCGTGCGCGGCTTGCGCGCCGTCTCCGACTTCGAATACGAATTTCAGATGGCCGGCATGAACCGCTACCTGCTGCCCGATGTCGAAACCATGTTCCTGACGCCCTCCGACCAGTACCAGTTTATTTCAGGCACCATCGTGCGTGAAATCGCGGCGCTGGGCGGTGACGTCTCCAAGTTTGTCTTCCCCTCGGTGAACCGCTGGCTGCAAAGCAAGATTGCCGCCAACGCTGCCTCATCGCAATAAGTAAGAGTGAAATCATGGCATTACTGATCACCGACGAATGCATCAATTGCGACATTTGCGAGCCCGAGTGCCCGAATGACGCGATCTACATGGGCGCGGAAATCTACGAAATCGACCCCAACAAGTGCACCGAATGCGTGGGCCACTTTGACGAGCCGCAATGCCAGCAAGTGTGCCCCGTCAGTTGCATCCCCTTCAATCCCGCCTGGCGCGAAAGCCCGGAGCAGCTGATGGCCAAGTACGAACGCCTGCAGGCCGAACTTCCCGCCGCAAAAACCTGAGCTTTTCTCCCTCGCCTCTGTTCGTGGCGCCAGCTTCTGCCAACTGTTCTACACTGTGTGCTTGTGCGGACTTATCCACAGCACATGTTTCTCTACGGAGGCAGAAGATGCATAGCAGCACATCGCGTTTGAGCCGCTCCCTGGCCGCCGCCTGCCTGTGCGCCGCCTTGGCACAAGCAGCGCTGGCCGTCGAAGTGGGTGGCGTCAAACTGGACGACACGGTGCAGCTGGCCAGCCGCGAGTTAAGACTCAACGGCGCCGGCGTGCGCTACAAGGTCATCTTCAAGGTCTACACGATTGCGCTGTACCTGCCGGAAAAGAAAACCCAGTTAGCCGACATCCTCGCGCTGCCCGGGCCGCGCCGTCTCGAAATCGTCATGCTGCGCGACATCAGTTCCGACGAGCTTGGGCTAGCCTTCATGCAGGGCTTGAAGCGTAGTTCCGAGCAGGCCGACCGCACGCGCCTGCTGAGCCAGACAATGCAGTTCGGCGCCATGTTCGAAATGGTGCCCGGCCTGAAAAAGGGTGACATCCTGACCGTGGACTGGCTGCCGGAAGAGGGGACCTTGTGCAAGTTGAACGGCAAGCAGCTGGGCGACACGGTGCCGGACCTGGCCTTCTACAATGCGCTGCTGAAAATCTGGATCGGTAACCATCCGGCCGACACCTTGTTGCGCGCGCATTTGCTGGGCGATATGGCCTGAAAGAAAACGCGGGCGTAAAAAAAGCCGGCACACGCCGGCTCGTCACTTGCAACGGTTGAGCACTCAGGCACGCGTCGACAGGGCGCGCAATTCGGCAGCATTGCTTGGCGATACGCCATCCATATTGCCCAGGGTACGCTTCAAGGCTTGCGCTTCGCGCATCTGCTGGCGCGCCAGACGCTCTTCGCGGCTCAGCTTGGGACGCACCAGCAGCACCATGGCGCGGGCGATCCCTACCAGCAAAGGCTTGAACAGCAGGGCGAAAGCGCCCACGGCCACGATCACCAGCACGAGTTGCAGGGCGTTCAGCAGGGAAATCTCCAGCACGGGTGCGGATACTGCGTACAGGGCGGAGGCGAAGGTAGACATACTGTTCCAGTGCATTATAGAATTTGCCAGTACTATAGTGCAGTGCAACATATAAATCTAATTCCATTTCCTGATACCAATTATATGAATCGTGAATGGAAACTGTAATATTTTTTGACGAGTGAAAATATTCGTGCCCGGCGCGGTTTACACTCTTCAGTAATCAATTCAACTTTTATCTTGGGCTTTCCATGAGTTTTCTGACGCTGGATCTGAACTTGCTGCGTGTTTTCGACGCCGTCATGACGGAACAAAACCTGACGCGCGCAGCGGGCCACCTGGCGATGACGCAGCCGGCGGTATCGAACGCCATCAAACGCCTGCGCGAGAGCCTCGGTGACGAATTGCTGATCCGCACGGCGTATGGCGTGAAACCCACGCCGCGCGCCGAAGCGCTGTGGCCATCCGTGCGCTCGGCCCTGGCCAGCCTGGAAGCGGCCGTCACGCCGGAAACCTTCGACGTGTCGAAAACGCATGCCACCTTCCGCATGGCCATGGCCGATGCGACCGCCGCCTTCTGGCTGCCTTCCCTGATGCGCTCGATCGAACGGGAAGCGCCCGGTGTCAACGTGCGGATGATGCCGCTGACCACGCGCGAACCGCGTCCCATGCTGCTGCGCGGCGACATCGACCTGGCCGTGGGCTTCTTTCCCGGCGTGGCGGCGCAATTGTCGAGCGAAACGGGTTCGCCCATTCGCCACGAGCGCCTGTATTCCGGCAAGTATGTGTGCGTGATGCGCCGTGGCCATCCGCTGGCCGACAAGGAATTGACCTTGGATAACTATTGCGCGGCGAACCATTTATTGGTGAGCTTTTCCGGCCGCGCGCACGGCTTGATCGACGAGGCGCTGTCGCAGATCCACCGCGAACGGCGCATCTTGTTGACGGTCAACCAGTTCTTCACGGCCGGACGCGTGGTGGCCAATTCCGACCTGATCACGGTCTTGCCGCGCCATCTGATCGCCTCGACGGGCATGACGGAATCCCTGCTGTACAAGGATTTGCCGCTGACCCTGCCGGCCGTCCACCTGGACATGCTGTGGCACGAGCGCGACGCCCGCAGCCCCGCCCACAAATGGCTGCGCAACCACCTGGAAAGCATGAACACGCCC
The DNA here is from genome assembly GCF_900095265.1 of Janthinobacterium sp. UMAB-56. Classification (GTDB taxonomy): domain Bacteria; phylum Pseudomonadota; class Gammaproteobacteria; order Burkholderiales; family Burkholderiaceae_D; genus Janthinobacterium. The sequence goes on from NZ_LT607663.1 coordinate 117,879, forward strand.
ACCCTGCGCACGGCCACAGCGGCTGGCGGCGGCGTGGCACCGAAGCCGCATATTGAATAAATCGTAGCCTGCACAAGAAAAAACGCCTGATGATGATTCATCAGGCGTTTTGCTATGCATGATTGCTGGAGCGGTAACCAATTCTGAAACCGCCCCAGTGCTTGCCATCGACGTGGATGGGCACGGATAAATCGTGCATGACTTCGCCCGTATCGCGCTTGTAGGTCTGCAACAGGAAGGCCCTGGTGTTGCTGCCGCAGCGCTTGCCCGTGCGGTCGCTGAAGATGCGCTTGGTGCGGTTATTCACCATATCGGTGGCGTAATCGCCCGTCAGCGGCTGGGAAAACTTCTTGTTGTGCGTTGGAAAATATCCATTGTTGTCGACGGCGCCCGCATACGCCAGGTGGGGCAGGGCGGCCAGCACGCCTTCCTGCAAGTCCGGCAGCACCTTGTCTGTAAATGCATCGAACTTCGTGTTGTGCTTGGGCGGATTCGTGTTCGGGATGGGGCGGTAATGACGGTCGAACAGGGCTTCGCGCGTGATGCGCCCCGAAACGATGGCTTGCTCGAACAGTTTGCCCACCTCGCGCGCTGCGCGCTGGGCCGCCTCGCGGATCTCGTCGTGCGGCGTGGCCACGCTCGATTCACCGAGGGCGCCGGCGATCACCTCGGCCCGCTCCGCCAGGGCCATGGCTGACTGCGTGGCGCGCGGCAATTCGGCATTCGTCGACAGCATGCTGTCGCGGATTTGCAAGATGGCGTCGGCGATCAGCTGCGTCGTATCGACGTGTTCACGCGAGGCGCGGGCGATTTCGCCGATCTCGGCCTCGGACTCGCCCGATGATTCCTCGATATGGCTGAGTGAAGCGTGCACGCTCTCCACATTGCGCGCCGCTTCCGTGACACCGGCCGCCAGCGAACTCATGCCACGTGCAGCCTTTTCCGACTGTTCATTGATTTCGCGCACCATCACGCTGATTTCATCGGAGGCTTCCTTGGTGCGCTGCGCCAATTGCCGCACTTCACCCGCCACCACGGCAAAACCGCGGCCGTGTTCACCGGCGCGCGCCGCCTCGATGGCGGCGTTCAGCGCCAGCAAGTTGGTGCGCGCGGAAATATCGGAAATGGCTTCCGTAAAGCCTGTGATGCGCTTGGATTTTTCCTGCAGGCTGAGCATGGTGCTGGAAGCGCCTTGCGCTTCCTCGCGTGCAATATTGATGCGGCGCAGCCCCTGGTCCACTTCGGCGCGTGCCGCCACGCTTTCCACGCGCACGCCGGCGGCCACCTTGGCGGCCCTTTCCGCATTGGCGGCGATTTTTTCCGTCATCGCGGCATTTTGTGCGGAACTGTCGGCGATGTCGCTAGCCGTGCGCACATCGAGTTCCACCTTCTGTTTGACGGAATCGACAAAATACGAAGTTTCCGCCGCGCCGATCATGATGTCATCGATGGCCTTGCCCACCGTGTCGGCGAACTGGTGCAAGCCAGGTTCACCACGCGGACGCGCGGCAAAGGCCAGCAGCGCGGCGCCAATGGCGGCGGCCACGCAGGCAATTAGATACGGATGGTCGCCGCCCGATAACAGCAGCAGATAGGCCAGGCAACAGGCAACGGCCATGGCCAGGATCGTGAATACAAAGAAACGCACCAGCTGATGCTGCAACTGCTTCATTTGTCCCCCGCTGCGCAAACCCGTCACGTCCAAGCAGGGACGTGGCGTAACCGTATGCGGGTGGGCACGATTGCCCACCTTGCACCCTGAACGTAACGTCTGCGCGGCGTTTCAGGCGGCTACCGGGTAGCAGTGTGTAGTTCTACCCTACAACATTTGTTCCGATAGCTCAATCAGAAAAGTGGGTTGGCTACACCGAGCTCACTTAATGGGCAATTTAGTGGTGTTTTTGACCTCTTCCATGACGGCATAAGTGTGGGTTTCCCGCACACCTTTTTGCAGCAGGGTCTTGCCCAGGAATTCGCGGTAGGCTGCCATGTCCTTGACGCGTGCCTTGACCAGGTAATCGAAGCCGCCGGCCACCATATGACATTCCAGTACCTCTGGAATGATTTGTACGCTATGCTTGAAGGCGTCGAACACTTCCGGCGTCGTGCGATCGAGCACGACTTCGATGAATACCAGCAGCGACACGTCGAGCAGTTGCGGGTTCAACTGGGCCGTATAGCCCATGATGTAGCCCGATTCGTGCAACTTTCGCACGCGCTCCAGACAGGCGGCCGGCGACAAGTTCACGCGCGCGGCCAGCTCCACATTGCTGATGCGTCCATCGCTCTGCAATTCCATCAAGATTTTCTTACTGATCTTGTCCAGCATTACCATCACCCCCAAATTAATATTATTTGGTTAAATTGTCGCATCAAAAACTATCTATTGCTAGCCCCCTGTATTACCAGAATTAATCCATAAGAATCCCCTTTACAATCGAATCATCTTAACGTCCGACTTTCTGTATTTTTTTGCACCAAAAAAGAGCAAGAATTACGTCAGTTTTCGTCCCCTTTTTCCTTGTAAAGAGCACTTATGCACCCTGCAGGCCCCTCGGCTTTTACCCCGATTCCTTTTGCTGCATTGCAGGCAGAAATCCTGCCCGAAGCAACACCACAGCGCGCCGCCATCACCGCCGCCTATAGGCGCGATGAGGTTTCTGCGGTGCAGTGGCTGTTGCAACAAGTCCGCCCCAGCAGCACCGAAACGACGGCCGAAGGGCAAGCGCTGGCGCACCGACTGGTATCGAATGTGCGCCAAAAACGCACACGCGCCTCCGGCGTCGATGCACTGATGCACGAGTTCTCGCTGTCGTCGGAAGAGGGTGTTGCATTGATGTGTCTGGCTGAAGCGCTGTTGCGTATACCCGACAGTCAAACGGCCGACCGTTTGATCGCCGACAAAATCAGCAAGGGCGACTGGAAAAAGCATCTGGGCGAATCGCCGTCGCTGTTCGTCAATGCCGCCACCTGGGGCTTGCTGATTACGGGCAAACTGGTCAGTACCAGCAGCGAATCTGGCCTCGGTTCGGCCATGACAAAACTCATCGCCAAAGGCGGCGAACCGCTGATACGCAAGGGCGTCGATCTGGCCATGCGGATGTTGGGCAACCAGTTCGTGACGGGCCAGACCATCGAGGAAGCGTTGAAGAACAGCCGCGAGAATGAAACGCGCGGCTACCGTTACTCGTACGACATGCTGGGCGAGGCGGCCCTGACGCAGCAGGACGCGGCCAACTATTACGCCTCGTACGAAACGGCGATCCATGCCATCGGCAAGGCGTCGGATGGTCGCGGCATCCGCAACGGCCCCGGCATTTCCGTGAAACTGTCGGCCCTGCACGCGCGCTACAGCCGCGCCCAGCGCGCCCGCGTCATGGAAGAATTGCTGCCGAAAGTCAAAGCGCTGCTGCTGCTGGCGAAACAGTACAACATCGGCTTCAACATCGATGCGGAAGAAACGGACCGCCTGGAACTGTCGCTGGACTTGATGGAAGCACTGGCGTTCGATGCGGACCTGGCCGGCTTCGACGGCATCGGCTACGTGGTGCAGGCGTATCAAAAACGCTGCCCTTACGCCATCGATTTCCTGATCGACCTGGCGCATCGCAGCGGACGCAAGTTCATGGTGCGCCTGGTGAAAGGGGCGTATTGGGATGCCGAAGTCAAACGCGCGCAAGTCGATGGCCAGGAAGGCTATCCCGTCTACACGCGCAAGGTCTACACGGACGTCTCTTACCTCGTGTGTGCGCAAAAACTGCTGGCTGCCAGCAGCCTGATCTATCCGCAATTTGCCACGCACAACGCGCAAACCCTGTCGACCATCTATACCTGGGCAAAACGCGACGGTATTATCGACTACGAATTCCAGTGCCTGCACGGCATGGGCGAAACCCTGTACGACCAGGTCGTCGGGCCCGATAACCTGGATAAGCCGTGCCGCATCTACGCACCCGTCGGCTCGCATGAAACCCTGCTGGCCTACCTGGTGCGCCGCCTGCTGGAAAACGGCGCCAACTCGTCCTTCGTCAACCAGATCGTCGACGAAAGCGTGGCCATCGATAGCCTGATCCGCGATCCCCTGGAGCAGGCGCGCCTGCAGGGCGGCTTGCCGCACCCGGCTATCGCGCTGCCGCTGGACATGTTTGGCAGCGAACGCAAGAACTCGGCCGGCCTGGACCTGTCGAATGAAGACACCTTGCGCGCCCTGGCCAGCGGCCTGGCGCAGCAGCAGTCATGGCAGGCGGCGCCGCTGATCGATGGCGCCGTCAGCCTGAATGGCCCCACGCACATGTTGCACAATCCGGCCCAGCACGACGATGTCGTGGGCAAGGTCATGGAAGCCGGTCCGGCCGACGTGGAAACGGCGCTGGCCAGCGCCAGTGCCTACGCCATGGACTGGCAAACAACAGAGCCGGCGGTTCGCGCACAAGCCTTATTGCGCGCGGCCGACCTGTTTGAAGAACATCATATCGAGCTGATGGCCCTGGCCGTGCGCGAAGCGGGCAAGTCCCTGCCGAACGCGATCGCTGAAATCCGCGAAGCCGTCGACTTCCTGCGCTATTACGCGGCGCAGGTGGAACATGCGCCGAACACCCTGGCGCTCGGTCCCGTCACCTGCATCAGCCCGTGGAACTTCCCGCTGGCCATCTTTACGGGCCAACTGGCCGCCGCCCTGGCGGCAGGCAACGTGGTACTGGCCAAACCGGCCGAGCAAACGCCGCTGATCGCCCACCGCGCCGTGCAATTGCTGCATGCAGCGGGCGTGCCGCGCGGCGCGCTGCAATTTTTGCCCGGCAGCGGAGAGATCGTTGGCGCCGGCCTGTGCAATGACGCGCGTGTGAAAGGCGTGATTTTCACGGGTTCGACGGAAGTGGCGCAATTGATCAACCGCAACCTGGCCGCGCGTGCCGTGGCCGAAGGCATCGACCTTCCCCTGATCGCTGAAACGGGTGGCCAGAATGCCCTGATCGTCGATTCGTCCGCCCTGCCGGAGCAAGTGGTGCAGGACGTGATGTCGTCCGCTTTCGATAGCGCTGGCCAGCGCTGCTCGGCCTTGCGCGTGCTGTTCCTGCAAACGGAAATCGCCGACAAGACCATCCACATGCTGAAAGGCGCCATGCAGGAGCTGCGCGTTGGCAATCCTGACCGCCTGGCGACCGATATCGGTCCCGTCATCGATGCGGAAGCGCAAAGCAAGCTGCTGGCGCACATCAACAAGATGAAAACCGTGGCCATCGACCATTATTCGCTCGATTTGCCTACCGTCAAAGGCACGTTTGTCGCCCCGACCGTGCTGGAAATCAAGTCGCTGGCGCAATTGACGCAGGAAGTCTTCGGTCCCGTGCTGCACGTGATCCGCTACAAGCGCTCCGAACTGCCGCAACTGGTGCAATCGATCAACGACAGCGGTTATGGCTTGACCCTGGGCATCCATACGCGCATCGATGAAACCATCGATTTCATCACCAAGCGCGCGCATGTGGGCAATATTTATGTGAACCGCAACATCGTCGGCGCCGTCGTCGGCGTGCAGCCGTTCGGCGGCGAAGGCAAGTCGGGGACCGGCCCCAAAGCAGGCGGGCCCCTGTACCTGAAGCGCCTGCAGCGCAATGCGCCGGCCGGCGCACAGCACCAGCGCCAGGCGCCGCCGGCGCTTGACGCGCTGACTGTGTGGGCAAAGATGCATGGCCACGACAAGGTCGAGCAGCTGGCGCAAGAATACGCGCGCACGACGTTGCTGGGCAGCACTACCGTCTTGCCAGGCCCGACAGGCGAGCGCAATACCCTGAGCTTTGCCGCACGGGGCACGATTCTGTGCGCGGCGGCCACCTCCGGAACCTTGATGAACCAGCTGGCAGCAGTCCTGGCCACAGGAAACCAGGCCCTGGTGCTGGCGCAATCGCCGGAGTTGATCCCGGGCGACTTGCCGGCCGCGCTGAAGGACCGCATCCAGGTTGTCAGCAGCCTGGAGTCGGTCAAGCATGATTTCCAGATCGCCATGATCGAGCCGAGTCTCGATGGCCGGCTCAAAGTGCTGCTGGCGGCACGGGAAGGGGCGCTGGTGGGCACCATCGCCACCACGCAGGAGGGTGTCATCCCCCTGTGGCGCCTGGTCGCTGAGCGGGCGCTGTGCGTGAATACGACGGCAGCGGGCGGCAACGCCAGTTTAATGATGTTAAGTGTCTAAATTTTAAGCAGGCAGTGAATGAGGAAGGGCAGAACCAGTGGTTCTGCCTTTTTTATGCGCGCTTGATTAAAAATCAAGCAGCCAGACGCTGGCATAGCTGCTGAATCACCGTAAACGCGTACGGCGAGGCGACGGTCTGCACGAAGCGCATGAAGTCGACGGCGGCCTCTTCGTTGGCGTTATCGGAAATGGTACGCATGACAGTAAACGGCACGCCCAGTTCAAAACACACTTGTGCCACGGCGGCGCCTTCCATTTCAACCGCCAGCAAGTCGGGGATATCGGCTTTCAGCTGCGTCACATGCGCGGCGCTGCTGATGAACTGGTCGCCGCTGGCGATCAGGCCACGGTGAACTTGCGCGTGCTGCAAGCCAAATTCCACGATATCGGCCGCCTTCAGCACGCTGGAAACATCGTCACGCAGGAAATCTTCCGCGGCAGCGGCCAGTTGCGTGCTCAATTCCAGATCCGTGGCAAAGCGCTGCAGTCCCGTCAAAGGCACTTCGAAGCGGGGAAACAGAGGACGGGCATCCATATCGTGCTGCAGCAGTGATTCGGCCACCACAATATCGCCCACTTTCACGTGTTTATCCCCACTGCCGGCCACGCCGGTGAAGACGATGTGGGTAACTCCGTACTTTTCCACAAGGATAGATGCTGTCATGGCAGCGGCAACCTTGCCCAGACGCGACAGGACGCACACAGCGTCGATATTCCACAGGGTCCCCAGGGTGTAGTCGCGCATACCGTGCGAACGCCTCTGGGGGCCTTGCATGGCTTCTACCAGCCCCTGCTGTTCTTCATGCAAGGCACTGATGATGCCTAAACGCATTTTTTTGTATGAATTCATGCTGTTTTTACAGGTTTTTGGGATTGCAATACGGTTTATACGGTGAAAACAGCTAGTTCGACGACTTTTCCACCGTTCGCGTTTGTTTCTGTGTTTTAAATAAAGATGTATACATAAAAATAGTAGTGATAGTAAACGGCCATTTTTTTGTGGATAAGTCGGTATACCATTGAAAAATCATCGACTTAGTGCACAAAAAAGTAGGCGCACAAGCATTGTATCTACGGAGGACTTGTTTGGGATAAAAATTGAGCTGTGGACAAAGAGTGACTTTTCCCACATCTCATCCTGTGGATATGCAGGCACTTATCCACACGGCCAAGCAAAAATCACGGGTTTTCTTGCTGTCGTGGCATGTTTGACGTGGTTCGCATGCAGGGATCCTTGTCTGGCAATCAAACTTGAGCGACCACAAATGTTGTTCTTTCGCACACGCTGGCATCGAGGTGATTCCTGGCAGACGGTTTGGCAGTGGGTCGCGATGTCGCCGTTGGCTTTGACGTTGCATGGGCGCTTTTTGGAAATATCCCCGGACTTCCGCGTTTTTTATCGGTTTACAATAGATCTATATATAAAAATAGTAGTAATAGTAAACGCGAATTTTTCTGTGGATAAGTCGCTTTTTTTCAACAGGATCATACGTTTACGTGCAAAATAAAACGTGCATAATCGCTGTATTGCGCGAGGAGCAAAATTGTATAAAATGCGGGCCTGCGCATAACTTTGTGTTTACTCACAAGTCATCCTGTGGATATCAAGTGACTTATCCACAATCGAAGCAAACTTCCCCTCTTTTTCATATCGAACTAGCTGCTTGTCCAGCGCTCGTCCAGGTCTGTTGACGTTTCCATTTTGCCAAACGGTTTGGCAGTGCTGTGCGCGTGATGCCGGCCGCGCCGGTTTTCGTCGTTCAGTTGTTGGCTAGGTTTTTTTTTGACAGGTGCTTGCTCGTATTTTCTGAGGTGACGCTTGCGAAGGACGCTGACGGCGAAGGGCAGGCAAAGCGAGCGTTGTCGGGTTTACCTTAATAAGTATGTATACAAGAATAGTAATAGTAGTTAACGGTGACATCTTCTGTGGATAAGTGCTGATTTATCCTTGTAAACAATCGCTTGGCGTGCGGATAAGCGCTGAGTAAGGCTTGTATCTGCCCGGGACGGTTTCTGGACAAAAAAATGTCGCCGAAAAATTTTTTCGTTTACACACATATCGTCCCTGTGGATATCCATACGGTTATCCACAGCGCGCAGCCCCGTATTTTCGTTCTTTTACCCTGTCATCCCACTTGCCCGCATTGCTGGCCACGATTAATGTCGCCCTGGCCCGGCACTGGTGGTAATCTCAATACGGCTCAGCAGCCATGCATGCATGAAGAAAGACAGACTCTGGTAGCGGCACGCGGCGAGGAGACACGCCGCGCGACAGCTTGATGGCATACCGAAAGGAGCTTCATTGGAATCGGCAGGCGAATACGACTACATCATCGTGGGCGGCGGCACGGCAGGTTGCGTGCTGGCCAACCGGCTCACACGCGACAAGGATGCCAACGTTTTACTCGTGGAAGCGGGCGGCAAGGACGATTACGTGTGGATTCACATCCCCGTCGGCTATCTGCATTGCATCGGCAATCCCCGCACGGATTGGCTGTATTCCACGCAGGCGGACGCGGGACTGGGCGGGCGCAGCCTGATGTATCCGCGCGGTAAAGTCCTGGGCGGCAGCTCTTCCATCAACGGCATGATCTATATGCGGGGCCAGGCCGGCGATTACGACCATTGGGCCGACTTGACGGACGACGCTTCGTGGCGCTGGGACAAAGTCTTGCCGCTATTTAAACAAAGCGAGGATTATTACGGCGGCGCCTCGGAAAACCATGGCGTGGGTGGCGAGTGGCGCGTGGAGAAACAGCGGCTGTCGTGGGATATTTTGAACGCCTTTCGCGATGCTGCGCAGCAGGTCGGCATCCCGAAAACCAGCGATTTCAATGGGGGCGACAATAGCGGCAGCGCGTATTTTGACGTCAATCAGCGTCGCGGCATCCGCTGGAATACCTCGAAAGCGTTTTTGAAACCGGCGTCGCGCCGCCCGAATCTGACCATCATGACGGGCTGCCACGTGGAACGTCTGCTGCTGGAAACGACAGAAACAGGAGTGCGCTGCGCGGGCATCGTGTTTACGGGCGGCGGCACGCAGTGGCAGGCGACAGCCCGGCGGGAAACCTTGCTGACGGCCGGTGCCATCGGTTCGCCGCAATTGCTGCAATTGTCCGGCATCGGCCCCGCCGCCTTGCTGCAGCAGCATGGCATCGTTCCCCTTGTGGACGCCGCTGGCGTGGGCGGCAACTTGCAAGACCATTTGCAGCTGCGCATGGTCTTCAAAGTGCAGGGAGTGAAAACCCTGAATGTCATGGCAGGCAATATGCTGGGCAAGATGCAGATCGGCTTGCAATATGCGTTGTTCCAGAGCGGGCCCATGTCGATGGCGCCGTCGCAGTTGGGGGCGTTCGCCAAGTCCGATGCGCAGCAAGCCACGCCGAATCTGCAATACCATGTGCAGCCGTTGTCGCTCGACAAATTTGGTGAGCCCTTGCACGCGTTTCCCGCGTTTACGGCCAGCGTCTGCAATCTGCGTCCCACCTCGCGCGGCCATGTGCATATCGCATCGGCCGACAGCTACGCGGCGCCGAAGATCGTGCCCAATTACCTGAGTACGCAGCAAGACCGCGCCGTGGCGGCCGACGCCTTGCGCCTGACGCGGTCCATCGCCGCCGCGCCGGCCTTGAAAAAATTTGCGCCGCAGGAATACAAGCCCGGCGTGCAATTCCAGAGCGAGGAAGAACTGGCGCAGGCGGCCAGCCAGATCGGCACCACGATTTTTCACCCGGTGGGCACCTGCCGCATGGGCGTGGCCAGCGATGCCTCGAGCGTGGTCGACAGCCAGTTGCGCGTGATCGGCGTAGCGGGCTTGCGCGTCGTCGATGCCTCCATCATGCCCTACATTACTTCTGGTAATACGAACTCACCCACCGTGATGATCGCTGAAAAAGCGGCGCAAATGATACATGCAGCCTGGAAATGAGTGGTGAAAGGCACCAGTTTGCGCCAGTCGGGCTGGCGGAAATTCCCCGTAGTTATACTGTATTGTGCGTTAAATTTAAGTTGTGTATTATAAAAATGACTAAGTAGTACAAAAAGTACAACTAGGAGACACGATGTCAAACGTCATCTTGGAAACAAGAAATTTGACCAAGGAATTCAAGGGTTTCACTGCAGTGAGCGAGGTGAACCTGAAGGTAGAGCGGGGCCATATCCACGCCTTGATCGGTCCTAACGGCGCCGGCAAGACCACGTGTTTTAACTTGCTCACCAAATTCCTGGTCCCCACTTCGGGGCAGATCCTGTTCAATGGGAAAGATATTACGGCCGCCAAACCGGCGCAGATCGCGCGCATGGGCGTGATCCGTTCCTTCCAGATTTCCGCCGTCTTCCCGCATTTGTCCGTGCTGCAAAATGTACGCATCGGCTTGCAGCGACAGCTCGGCACCTCGTTCCACTTCTGGCAAAGCGAACGTGCCTTGAATCAGCTCAATGACCGCGCCATGGCCTTGCTGGCCGAAGTCGACCTGGCGGAATTTGCCGACACCATCACGGTTGACATGCCCTACGGGCGCAAGCGGGCGCTGGAAATTGCCACCACCCTGGCGATGGAGCCGGAAATGATGCTGCTCGACGAACCGACGCAAGGCATGGGCCACGAAGACGTGCACCGCGTGACGGAACTGATCAAAAAGGTGTCGGCCGGCCGCACCATCCTGATGGTGGAACACAATATGAGCGTGGTTTCCGGTATCTGCGACAAGATTTCCGTCCTGCAGCGTGGCGCCATGCTGGCTGAAGGCAGTTATGCGGAAGTGTCGCGCAATCCGCAAGTGATGGAGGCGTACATGGGCACCACCCAGGCCGAGCTGGAAGGGGCGCATTGATGACGATACAAGTGAATGGCAGCGCACCCGCGCTGGAAATTACGCAACTGCACACCTGGTATGGCGAATCGCACATCTTGCACGACGTCAATCTGAAAGTGGAGCAGGGCGAAGTGGTGACTTTGCTGGGCCGCAACGGCGCCGGCCGTAGCACCACCTTGCGCGCCATCATGGGGCTGACGGGCGCGCGCACGGGCTCGATCAAAGTCAATGGCACCGAAGCAATAGGTTTGCCCACGCACAAAATCGCCCATCTGGGCATCGGTTATTGTCCCGAAGAGCGCGGCATTTTTTCATCGCTGTCGACCGAAGAAAACCTGCTGCTGCCGCCGACCCTGGCCAATGGCGAGAAAGGCATGTCGGTGGAGGAAATCTACGCCATGTTCCCGAACTTGCAGGAACGCCGGCATAGCCAGGGCACGCGCCTGTCGGGCGGGGAACAGCAGATGCTGGCCGTGGCGCGCATCCTGCGCACGGGCGCGCGCCTGTTGCTGCTCGATGAAATATCCGAAGGCCTGGCGCCCGTCATCGTGCAAGGGCTGGCGCGCATGATCACTACCCTGAAAGCGAAGGGTTACACCATTGTCATGGTGGAACAGAATTTCCGGTTTGCTGCACCGCTGGCGGACCGGTTTTATGTGATGGAGCACGGTCAGATCGTCGAGACTTTTGCTGCATCCGAACTGGAAGCCAAGATGCCGGTATTGACCGAGCTGCTTGGCGTGTAATGCCCATGTAGTTCCATATCGTCGTCGAGCAATCGTTTAAATAGCAAACAATAATCCCAACGGAGACACTATGAAACGTAACGCTATCGCCATTGCCACCGCCACACTTTGCGCATTGGGCTTTTCTGCTGCCGCGCACGCCCAGGTATCGGGCGACACCATCAAGATCGGTTTTATTTCCGATATGTCGGGCGTGTATTCCGACGTCGACGGTCTCGGTGGCGCGGAAGCCATCAAGATGGCGATCGCCGATGCCGGCGTGGTATTGGCCGGCAAGAAGGTGGAATTCATTTCTGCCGACCACCAAAACAAGGCGGACATCGCTGCCTCGAAGGCGCGTGAATGGTTCGACCAGCAAGGCGTCGACATGCTGATCGGCGGCACCAATTCCGGCGCCAGCCTGGCCATGGCCAAGGTCGCGGCGGAAAAGAAGAAAGTCTTCATCGCCATTGGCGCCGGTTCCTCGCGCCTGACGAATGAAGAATGCACGCCTTACACAGTGCATTACGCCTATGACACGGTGGCATTGGCGCGCGGTACGGGCGGCACCATCGTCAAGCAGGGCGGCAAGAGCTGGTATTTCATGACGGCCGACTATGCGTTTGGCCATTCGCTGGAGAAAGACACGGCCGAGGTCGTCAAGGCGGCTGGCGGCAAGGTGCTGGGCAGCGTCAAGCATCCGCTGGGCGCCTCGGATTTCTCTTCCTTCCTGCTGCAGGCGCAGGCAGCCAAGCCGCAAATCCTCGGCCTGGCCAATGCCGGCGGCGACGCCATCAACAGCATCAAGGCAGCCAACGAGTTTGGCTTGACGAAATCGATGAAGCTGGCCGGCTTGCTGATCTTCATCAACGACATTCACTCGCTGGGCTTGAATCTGACGCAAGGCATGTACCTGACCGATGGCTGGTACTGGGACTTGAATGCGGAGACGCGCGCCTGGTCGAAACGCTATTTCGCCAAGATGAAGAAAGAGCCGTCGATGCTGCAGGCGGCCGATTACTCGGCTGCGGCGACCTACCTGAAAGCCGTCAAGGCGCTGGGGACGGATGACAGCGAGAAGGTCATGGCCTATCTGAAGAAGACCAAGATCAACGACATGTTTACCCAGAATGGCGAAGTGCGTCCCGATGGCCGCATGGTGCACGATATGTATTTGATGGAGGTGAAGAAGCCTTCGGAGTCGAAATACCCATGGGATTACTACAAGGTGGTCGCCACCGTGCCCGGTGCGCAAGCATATGTGACCAAGGCTGAATCGAAGTGTTCGTTGTGGAAGTAAGGCAGTAGAAATATCCACAGCATGCCAGCCGCCGCGCGGGCATGCTGTCCTGCACGCTTCGCTCGCAGGGTTCGCCTTGCGCCGCCGCACCACCCTGGTCTGCGGTGGTGTGTTTCCCTTGATACCACACCGCTACCCGGCGGTGCTTTTTATACTGTGATGCCATGGAAATTTTCGGCGTTCCAATACAAGCGATGATGAGCCAACTGCTGTTGGGTCTCGTCAACGGCTCGTTCTATGCCATGTTGTCCCTCGGTCTGGCCGTTATCTTCGGCTTGCTCAACGTTATTAATTTCTCGCACGGCGCCATGTACATGATGGGCGCCTTCCTGGCCTGGATGGGCCTCAGTTATTTCGACATCAATTACTGGGCCATGCTGATCATCGCCCCGATCCTCGTCGGCCTGGTCGGCATCCTGATCGAAAAAACCATGCTGCGCTGGCTATATAAACTCGACCACCTGTATGGCTTGCTGTTGACCTTTGGCATCACGCTGATCATGGAAGGCGTGTTTCGCTCCTTCTATGGCGTGTCGGGCCAGCCGTATGCCGTGCCTGAAGCGCTGTCCGGCGCGACGGACCTGGGCTTCATGATCTTGCCGAACTACCGCGCCTGGGTCGTGATCGCCTCGCTCTCCGTATGCCTGGCCACCTGGTTCGTCATCGAAAAAACCAAGTTGGGCGCGTACCTGCGTGCCGGCACGGAAAACCCGAAACTGGTGGAAGCGTTCGGCATCAACGTGCCGCTGATGGTGACGTTGACGTTCGGCTTCGGCGTGGCACTGGCCGGTTTCGCCGGCGTGCTGGCGGCACCCATCATCCAGGTTTCGCCGCTGATGGGCTCGAACCTGATCATCGTCGTGTTTGCCGTGGTGGTGATCGGTGGCATGGGCTCCATCATGGGTTCCATCCTGACGGGCCTGGGACTGGGCGTGATCGAGGGCCTGACCCGCGTGTTCTACCCGGAAGGCTCGGCCACCGTGGTCTTCGTGGTGATGGTCATCGTGTTGCTGCTGCGTCCTGCCGGCCTGTTCGGTAAAGAAAAGTAATCCTCATCAGTCATGTATTGGAGCTACCACGATGAATAAGAATGTAGGTTACGCCATTGCCTTGCTGCTGGCCTTGGCTGCCCCGTTTTACGGCTATCCCGTCTTCCTGATGAAGTTGCTGTGCTTTGCCCTGTTTGCCTGCGCCTTTAACTTGTTGATCGGTTATACGGGCTTGCTGTCGTTTGGCCATGCCGCTTTCTTTGGCGGGGCCGGCTATGTCACCGGGTATGCGCTGCGCACCTGGGGCTGGCCGACGGAATTGGGCTTGCTGGCCGGCGTCGTCGCGGGTGCTTTGCTGGGCCTCGTGATCGGTAGCCTGGCGATACGCCGCCAGGGCATTTACTTTACGATGATCACCCTGGCGCTGGCGCAGATGGTGTACTTCCTTGCCTTGCGCCTGCCATTTACGGGCGGCGAGGATGGTTTGCAGGGTGTTCCACGTGGAACCTTGCTGGGCACGATAGACCTGGGCAATGACACCGTGCTGTATTACGTCGTGTTGGCCATCTTCATTGCCGGCTTCGCCTTGATCATGCGCACCATCCACTCGCCGTTCGGACAAGTGCTCAAAGCCATCAAGGAAAACGAACCACGCGCCATCTCGCTCGGTTACGACGTCAACAAGTACAAGCTGATGGCCATCGTGCTGTCCGCTTCGCTGGCTGCGCTGGCCGGTGCCACCAAGACGCTGGTGCTGGGCTTTGAAACCTTGACCGATGTGTACTGGGGCATGTCCGGTCTGGTCGTGCTGATGACCTTGGTGGGCGGCATGGGCACCATGGCTGGCCCCATTCTCGGCGCCGTGCTGATCATCGCGCTGGAGAACAAGCTGGGTGATGTTGGCACTTATCTTGCCACGCACACGGGCATCGAATGGTTCGGCACCCTGGGCGAATCGGTGGGCATGGTCACCGGCGTGATCTTTGTGATCTGCGTCTTGCTGTTCCGGCGCGGCATCGTCGGCGAAGCCATCGCGCGCTTCGGCGGCAGGGCGGCCAAGGCTGCTGTCTGATTTTCAAGCAACGCCGGACGGACAGTCCGGCGTTTTTCATTGTGCGTCTACTGTTACTTCAACGGAGAGTACCACCATGCAAATGACGATCATTCGTGCGGGCACTGGCATGGGCCTGTGCACCTTGCTGGCGTTGGCAGCCTGCGGCAGCAACCATGCGCCGGAAGAACTGAACCAGATGCCCGCTTACCTGGGCACCATCACGCGCGCCGACTATGACGGCAAGACGAATGATTTGCTGACGGCCGGGCTGGGCAAGACGGGGCTGGCCGGGGCGGCGCCTGCGTATGCGAACGTGGAGCAGCCGACGCCTGTCGAGCTGCGCCGCAATGCGATCTACGCCAATTACCGCGCCGTGCTCGACATTGCCGCCAATAGCGGCTACGGCACCCTTTACGGACCGAATGTGGATGCGTCCGGGAACGTGGGCACGGGCGAGGGCATGGTCGCGGGCAGTGAATATATCGCCTATGCCGATGATGGCACGGGCAAGAAGAATGTCACCTTGATGGTGCAGGTGCCGGCCAGCTTCGACCCGGACCGCGCCTGTATCGTCACGGGCACCTCCAGCGGTTCGCGCGGCATCTACGGCGCCATCGGCAGCTCGGGCGAATGGGGCTTGAAGAAGGGCTGCGCCGTGGCGTATGCCGACAAGGGTTCCGGCACAGGCCTGTACGTGTTTGAAGACGACAGCGTCAATCTGCAAAACGGCGTGCGCGCGGGCAGGGTGGCCGCAGGCAAGAATGCGCTCTTCGCGCCGGACTTGAGCGATGCCGAGCGGCTGGCCTGGGCTGGCGTCAACCCGAACCGTATCGCCTTCAAGCATGCGCACTCGCAGCAGAATCCGGAGAAGGACTGGGGCAAGGTGACCTTGCAGGCGGTCGAGATGGCCTATTACGTCTTGAACGAACGCTACGGCGTGCTGGCCCGCGACGGCAGTGCGCGCATCGTGCGCCTGACGCCGAAGAACACCTTCACGCTGGCGGCGAGCATTTCCAACGGCGCCGGCTCGGCCTTGCTGGCGGCGGAACAGGATAGCAAGGGCTTGATCAGCGGCGTGGCGGCCAGCGAGCCGCAGGTCCAACCGGCCGCTTCGAGCGCCTACAGCGTGCGCCAGGGCGGTGCCGTCGTTGCCAATCCTGGGCGTGCGCTGTTTGACTACGCCACGTATGCGGCCCTGTATCAGCCATGCATCGCTTCCGTGGCAGGCAATGCGGGACGTTGCACGGCGCTGGTGGCCAAGGGCTTGTTGAACGGCGCCGATCTGGCGGCGCAGCAGGCGGACGCGAGGCAGCGCTTGCGCGCGTATGGCTGGCTGGTCGATTCTGATCCGTTGCAGGCAGCGCACGCGGGCACGAACATCCTGGTGGCCGTGACGTATGCCTATGCCTACGGAAAATTCTCCGTGACAGACAAGGTGTGCGGTTTCACGTTTGCGCAGACGGACGGCGGCGGCAATCCGATCCCGTACACCTCAGCGCAAAAGGCGGCCAGCTTTGCCACGCAAAACGGCATCCTCGGCAATGTCGTGTACGAGAACAGCGTGGGTGGCGCCAGGGTCTACACGGCCGGCGTGTCGCCTTCCAGCAGCCTGGCGGATCAGTCGCTCGATGGCTTCCTGTGTCTGCGCAGCCTGGCGACGGGACGCGACACTGTCAGCGGCGCCACCTTGCCGGGCAGCCTGGCCATGCAAAGCGTGCGCGTGCGGGCAGGCATGGCCGAGGTCGCAGCTAGCGGCAAACTGCATGGCAAGCCGGCTATCATCGTCCAGGGACGCAGCGATACCCTGATTCCCGTCAATCATGCTTCGCGCGCCTACCTGGGCTTGAACGCCGCCGTGGAAGGGGCAAATAGCAAGCTGCGCTATATTGAGGTGAGCAATGCCAACCACTTCGATTCCTTCAGCAGCGCCTTGCCGACCTTGATCGTGTCGCTACATGTGTACTTGAACCGGGCGCTCGATGCCATGTATGCGCATTTGTCAGCCCAACAGGCTTTGCCGCCATCGCAGGTGGTGCGTACGGTGACGCGCGCCGATGCGTCTACCTTGATCACGAATGTCAACCTGCCCTTGATCGCTGCGGCGCCCGCGTCCGGCAACGCCATCAGCGTGACGGGAACGGTGGTGGATATTCCCAACTAGAGGGGATCGGCAGGCAAGCCAGGGCCACGTTTCACGTGGCCTTTTTCTATTCCCACGCAGTATCGGCGATGTAGCCCAGTCCCTGGAAGACAGGCTTGGAAAACCAGTAGCCCTGCATCAGGGAAATACCGCAGCTGGCCAGGAAGTCGCGCTCGGCGCGTGTCTCGATGCCTTCGGCCAGCACGCGGATACCCAGCTCATGGCACAGGCTGGCGATGGCCCGCACGATTGCCTGGCGTGGCGCTTGCGTATCGATCCCGCGCACCAGGTCCATGTCGATCTTGATGATGTCGGGCTGGTATTCTGCCAGCAGGTTCAAGCCCGCATAGCCGGCGCCGAAATCATCGATGGCTGTCTGGAATCCGAAGAGCCGGTAGGCACGAAAAATCTCGACCAGATGGGGACGGTCCTGCACCCGCTCGCCTTCCGTCACTTCAAAGATGATTTTGTCAGTAGGGAAGTTATACAACTTGGCCGCGTCCAGGGTGCTGCGGATGCACACTTCGGGACGGTAGACGGCGTTGGGCAGGAAGTTGATCGAGAGAAAACCCTGCATGCCCAGCCGGGCGGCGCCGGCCACGGCCTTGACGCGGCAAGCCTGGTCGAAGCGGTAGCGGTTGGCGTCATTGACTTGGGCCAGCACGCTGGCCGCGCTTTCGCCGTTGGGCCCGCGCACCAGCGCCTCGTGCGCGTAGATGCTGCGCGTGGCCAGGTCGACGATGGGTTGATAGGCATACTCGAAGGAAAATGGCAGCGGCGCGCTGTCATGGCAGCCTGCACAGGCACCATGTGGAAAACTGGTGCTGTCAGGATGAATGGGGATGTCTGTAGGTGTCATGGTGGCATTGTAGTAGGGCGGGTTGGCGGGCTCAGTCTGCTGGCTCACAGTGCGGCAGCATAGATGGCGCGCGCATCGCTGCGCGTGACGGGCCGGGGATTGTTGCCCAGCAAGCGCGTCTGCAGCATGGCTTCATCGGCCAGGCGGTCCAGGTCGTTGGCCGTGATGCCGACCTCGCGCAAGGTGCGCACGATGCCCGTTGCCAAGGCAATCCCCTGCATGGCGTCGATCAGGGCCACGGCGCGCGCTTCCTCGCTGCCCGTGATGCCGGGTTGCAAGATGGCGGCCAATTGCGCGTACAGGGGCGCCGCGTGGGACAGATTGAAACGTAGCACGTGCGGTAGCACCAGCGCATTCGACAAGCCATGTGGCACGTGAAACAGCCCACCGATGGGATAGGCGAGCGCGTGCACGGCGGCCACCGGCGCATTGGCAAACGCCTGGCCGGCCAGCATGGCGCCCAGGAGCATGGCTTGTCGCGCCGGCAAATTGCTGCCATCGCGGCAAGCGGTAACCAGGTTGCTGGAGAGCAGTGCCAGCGCCTGCGTGGCCAGCATGTCGGACAAGGGATTTTTGAGCAGGCGGCTGGTATACGCTTCGATCGCATGCACCATGGCATCGATGCCGGTGGCGGCCGTCACGGCGGGTGGCAAGCCCAGGGTCAGGCTGGCGTCGAGGATGGCAAGGTCCGCATACAGTTGCGGCGCGACCACGCCCATCTTGCTGGTGGCGCCCGTGGTGACGATGGCGATGTGGGTGACTTCCGAGCCCGTGCCGGCCGTGGTCGGCAATTGCACGAGGGGCAGGCGCTGGCCGTGGACATTGCCGATGCCATACAGTTGCGCCAGTTCCTGGTGGCCTGGGGCTAGCACGGCGATCAGCTTGGCAACGTCCAGCGAGCTGCCGCCACCGAGGCCGATAATCAGTTCCACGTGAAACATCTGGGCCTGGGCTACGCCGGCCACCACGATGGCTTCGGGTGGATCCGCTTGCACGTCGGAAAACACGTGCGCTTCTATCCCCGCTGCTTGCAAGCTGTGCAGGGGGGCGTCGGCCAGTCCTGTGCGCAAGAAGCCTGCGTCGGTGACGAGCAGAGCGCGGCGCACCGTAGGGAAGTGACGGGCGATATGCGCGCCTAGTTGGGCGGCGGCGCCCGGGTCAACGATCAGGAACGGCACGGTGTGAAACTGGAAGGCGGGCATGCATACTCCTGACAGGAAGGACGTAAGCCCAGCTTACTCCGCTTTCCAACTGCGTGCCTGTTTCACGTGGAACAGTTGGCGTGTCAGGATCAAAAGGCGGACAGGATGATCGTGTTCGATGACTATGGACAGTCCTCTCAGTGGCTGGACGACAGCTTCATCAACACGATGCCGCACACGATGAGGACGGCGGCGCACACGCGCATGGTGTTGAGTTGCTCGCCCAGCAAGACGATGCCGACGATGAAAGCGCCGACGGCGCCGATGCCCGTCCAGACGGTATAGGCCGTGCCCAGGGGCAGGGTGCGCATGGCGATCGACAGCAAGCCGAAGCTGGCGATCATCATGACGATGGTCATCACGGAGGGAGTGAGTTTGGTGAAACCCTCGGAGAGTTTCATTGCGTATGCCCACACGACTTCAAGCATGCCGGCAATCAGTAACAGTATCCAGGCCATGGCGGCTCCTTATACAGAGCGGGCCGTCCCGGTGTGTGCCCATGATGGGGGAGGCCGTCCTCCTGGATGATCGTCCCGATGGACACTGGCGTGACCACGGTCGCGGACGATGCAGCAATTGTAGCAAACCTTGCCCGGCGCTGCAGCCCCGTCGCCAGCCCGGTAAGTGTTCCACGTGGAACAGAAATCACGGCTTCCTTGCCACTGCTGAGTAAAAATTAAGCAAAAATTGGCCCGTGGAAGGTTGCGCTCGCAAAAAGACTCTATAATCGGAGCTCTCTCCCGCATTTTTACTTGCACTGTTACCTATTTATCATGTTATTTCCTACAGAATTCGACGTCATCGTTGTCGGTGGTGGTCACGCCGGTACCGAGGCGGCCCTCGCTTCCGCCCGTATGGGGCAGAAGACGCTATTGCTCACGCATAATATTGAGACATTGGGCCAGATGTCGTGCAATCCCTCCATCGGTGGCATCGGCAAAGGCCACCTGGTCAAGGAGGTCGATGCCATGGGCGGCGCGATGGCGATTGCCACCGACGAGTCCGGCATCCAGTTTCGCATCCTGAACTCTTCGAAAGGCCCGGCAGTCCGCGCCACGCGCGCCCAGGCCGACCGCATTCTCTATAAAGCCGCTATCCGTACGCGCCTGGAAAACCAGCCGAATTTATGGCTGTTCCAGCAAGCCGTCGATGATTTGATCGTCGAAGGCGACCGCGTGGTTGGCGCCGTGACGCAGATCGGCTTGAAGTTCCTGGCGCGCGCCGTCGTGCTCACGGCCGGTACTTTCCTCGACGGCAAGATCCACGTGGGCTTGAATAATTACTCGGCCGGCCGCGCCGGCGACCCGCCCGCGATCTCGCTGTCCGCACGGTTAAAGGAATTAAAGCTGCCGCAAGGGCGCTTGAAAACGGGCACGCCGCCACGCATCGATGGTCGCACGATCGACTTTTCCGTGATGCAAGAGCAGCCGGGCGACCTCGATCCCGTGCCCGTGTTCTCGGTGATGGGCAACACGGCCATGCACCCGCGCCAGGTGCCGTGCTGGATCACGCACACGAATAGCCAGACGCACGACATCATCCGCGCCGGCCTCGACCGCAGCCCCATGTACACGGGCGTGATCGAGGGCGTGGGCCCACGGTATTGTCCATCCATCGAAGACAAGATCCACCGTTTCTCGGGCAAGGAATCGCACCAGATCTTCCTTGAGCCGGAAGGCTTGACGACGCACGAGTTCTATCCGAACGGCATCTCCACCAGCTTGCCGTTCGACGTGCAGATCGCCCTGGTGCAGTCGATGAAGGGCATGGAAAACGCCCACATCCTGCGCCCCGGCTATGCCATCGAATACGATTATTTCGACCCGCGCGGTTTGAAGGCCTCGCTGGAAACGAAAGCCGTGGCGGGCCTGTTCTTCGCCGGCCAGATCAACGGCACTACCGGTTACGAGGAAGCGGCCGCGCAAGGCATGCTGGCTGGCCTGAATGCGGCCCTGCTGACGCAGGACAAGGAAGCCTGGGTGCCGGGCCGCTCCGAGGCCTATCTGGGCGTGTTGGTCGATGATCTGATCACCCAGGGCGTGCAGGAGCCGTACCGCATGTTTACCAGCCGCGCCGAGTACCGTTTGAGCCTGCGCGAAGACAATGCCGACATGCGCCTGACGGAAATCGGCCGCAGCCTGGGCTGCGTGGGCGACGCCCAATGGCAAGCCTTCGAAACCAAGCGCGAAGCGGTGGCGCGCGAACTCGAACGCCTGCGTTCCACGTGGGTCAACCCGCGTATCCTGGCAGCGGCCGAGTCGGAGCGCATCGTCGGCCAGGCCATCGAGCGCGAGTATTCGCTGGCCGACTTGCTGCGCCGTCCGAACGTGGCCTACGACACCCTGATGAGCATGACGGGCATGGAAGGCCAGGCCCTGGCCGGCCCCGGCGTGGAGGATGCGGCCGTGCGCGAGCAGGTGGAAATCCAGCTCAAATATGCGGGCTACATCGAACGCCAGAGCAAGGAAATCGAGCGCCACGAACACTACGAAAACCTGGCCTTGCCGGAAGGTTTTAATTACCTCGATATCGGCGCGCTGTCCGTCGAAGTGCGACAGAAACTCGACAAGCAGCGCCCGGAAACCCTGGGCCAGGCTTCGCGCATTTCCGGCGTGACGCCGGCGGCCATTTCGCTGCTGCTCGTGCATTTGAAAAAGCGTGGTTTTGGTGCCGCGCAGACTACCACTTTAAAGGATGAGGTTGTTGAATGAAGCAGTTTGACCGGGCGCTACTTGCCCAGATTTTGAATGAAGGCATCGTCGCGCTGGGGCTGGATCTGAGTGCGGATCAGACGGAAAAACTGCTCGATTACCTGGCCTTGCTGGCCAAATGGAACAGCGTGTACAACCTGACGTCGGTGCGCGATCCCCTGCAGATGCTGACCCTGCACGTGCTCGATTCGCTGGCCGCCGTGCCCGCGTTCGCGGACGCCAAAAACGTGCTCGACGTGGGCGCCGGTGGCGGCTTGCCGGGCATGGTATTGGCCATCGCGCGGCCCGATATCAAGGTGTCGATGATCGACACAGTGCATAAAAAGACGGCATTCCTGACGCAAGTGAAGGCCGAACTGGGCCTGGCCAACGTCAGCGTGTACACGAAACGGGTGGAACAGCTGGAAGTGCAACAGAAATTCGACGTGATCACCTCGCGCGCCTTTGCCGACCTGTCCGACTTCGTCAACTGGTCGAACCACGTGCTGGCCGAGGGCGGTCAATTCATCGCCTTGAAAGGGGTGGCGCCGCCAGACGAGCGCGAGCGACTGCCGGCAGACTGGAAAGTGACGAAATTACGGGCTATTCAGGTACCAGGGCTAAATGCAGAGCGTCATCTGGTCTTTATAGCAAGAGTTTAAAGGCTGTCAAATTAAATTGTATAAATCATATAAATAGTTTATACGGTATAAACGATATAAACCGTATAAACGATTTATATCGTATAAATGAAATAAACAGTATAAATCGTTTCGGCCTGATGCCGGGGCGCACGATGCAGTTTGCATCTCTTTACAACTAGAAGATACATGGCCAAAATTTTTTGTGTAGCAAATCAAAAAGGTGGTGTTGGTAAAACCACAACGAGCGTCAACCTCTCCGCCGGTCTGGCCAAGTTGAACCAGCGCGTGCTGCTGGTCGACCTCGACCCGCAGGGCAATGCGACCATGGGTGCCGGCATCAACAAGGCCGGCTTGAAAGCGTCGACCTATGAAGTGATGCTGGGCGAGTCCGATGTCAAAACGGCACGCCAGCGCTCGGAAGCGGGACGCTTCGATGTCTTGCCGTCGAACCGCGAGCTGGCCGGCGCCGAAGTGGAGATGGTCGAGCTCGACAACCGCGAACGCCGCCTGAAGGATGCGCTGGCCGAAGTCGACGGCGAATACGACTTCATCCTCGTAGATTGCCCACCGGCATTGTCGATGCTGACACTGAACGGCCTGTGCGCCGCGCATGGCGTGATCATCCCGATGCAATGCGAGTACTACGCGCTGGAAGGCTTGTCCGACCTGGTCAACACCATCAAGAAGGTGCACGCCAACCTGAACCCGGACTTGAAGATCATTGGCCTGTTGCGCGTGATGTTTGATCCACGCATGACATTATCGCAACAAGTGTCGGCCCAGCTGGAGCAGCACTTCGGCGACAAGGTCTTCAATACCATCATCCCACGCAATGTGCGCCTGGCCGAAGCGCCATCGTACGGCTTGCCCGGCGTGACCTTCGACCCCAGCTCGAAAGGTGCCCAGGCCTACATCGCCTTCGGCGCCGAGATGGTCGAACGTATCAAACATATGTAAACAAAGGGTGAGCGACTCCCAAGGAATGATGTGAGCGCTTACTCTGAAAACACGATTAGGACAGCATGGCTACGAAAAAATTAAAAGGACTGGGTCGCGGACTCGACGCCCTGTTGGGTGGCGGCGGCGACTTTGCCAGCCCGGACACGCATCAACCGTCGAACTTGCCCGTTTCACAAATGCAAGCCGGCAAATACCAGCCGCGTACGCGCATGGACGAGGGGGCCTTGAATGAACTAGCCGCCTCGATCAAGGCGCAAGGACTGATGCAGCCTATCCTGGTGCGTCCGATCGGGCAAGATACCCTGAGCGGACTGGTCAAATATGAAATCATCGCCGGTGAACGCCGTTTCCGCGCTTCGCAACTGGCCGGCCTGACGGAAGTGCCGGTGCTGGTGCGCGACGTGGACGACCTGGCCGCCGCCGCCATGGCACTGATCGAGAACATCCAGCGCGAAGACCTCAACCCGCTGGAAGAAGCGCAGGGCATCCACCGCCTGATCGCGGACTTCAATTTTACGCATGAGCAAGCGGCCACTGCGCTGGGACGCTCGCGCAGCGCCGTGTCGAACCTGCTGCGCCTGATGAACCTGGCCAGCCCCGTGCAAACCATGCTGATGGCCGGCGATATCGACATGGGCCATGCGCGCGCGCTGCTGGCCGTCGATGCGGCCAGCCAGATCACCCTGGCCAACCAGGTCGTGGCCAAGCGCTTGTCGGTGCGCGAAACGGAAAAGCTCGTCACCCGCACGGTCGAGGAAGCGGCCAACCCGGTCGAGCCGCGGCAAAAGGAAAAGTCCGGCGACATCGCCCGCCTGGAAGAAGAGTTGTCCGATGCGCTGGCCACGCCCGTGGTGTTCAAGATGGGCAACAAAGGCCGTGGCCAATTAGTGATCGATTTTGCCGATCTTGACGTGCTCGATGGCTTGTTGACACGCTTGCGTGGTTAAATAGCAAGTTGCAAAGACAGGGGCGATGCTCGTGTGGACAAGCTGGCCATGCTTTCCAGATGCACCACGTGATTCCTTGATAACACGGCTGGAAGCGGCCAGACAAGCGACTTTGCCATATAGTGGTGCAAATGGCGGCGAATAGTCGGTAAAGCGTCAGTTTCACGCCGCAATCGCCCTGCTGCGGTGCAGCAACGTTTGACTCTATAGATCAAAGCCAACTATAATCCCGTGTCTTTGCGTGTGTAGATTTTTCTGGGAACCTGGCAATTGAGTGATTCACAACAAAGTATTGCCAAACCCGTCTACAAAGTAGTTGCCTTGCAGCTAGCAATCGTGATCAGCTTTGCCACAGTCACCCTGTTTTTCGGTGGTAGTGTCAGAGGCTGGTCCGCCGCATGCGGCGGTGCGATCGCCGTCGCCGGCAGTCTGGCGTATGCCTTGCTGGTGGTTCGCGGTAGTAGCGACGCCAAAAAGGCTTTTCGCGCGCACTTGCGTGCGGAAATGGTGAAAATATTTATTACAGCGGTGCTGTTTATATTGGCACTGGTGTTGTTTCAGTCGGCCGCCTGGTTATGGCTGATCTTGGGTTTCGCGGTGGCAACCTTAGCATACTGGTTTTCATTGCTCGCTGTTTAATCATTGGTTTTGGGGCCTGTTGTGCTCTGAAACGACAAATCTAAATTCATTATGACCACAGAACACGCTATTGAAGCGGGCCATGCTGCCCCGGCCAACGCCACAGAATACATCAGCCACCATTTGGCCCACTTGAAAAGCGCCGATGGCGCCTTCAACCTGGACACATTCTGGGTGTCTGCCATCATGGGCTTTGTTTTCCTTGCCGTTTTCTACATGGCTTCGCGCCGCGCGACGGCCGGTGTTCCTGGCAAACTGCAAAATTTCGTCGAAATGGTCATGGAAATGGTCAATGAGACTATTAATGGGGCCTTCCACGCAAAAAGCAAGATCATCGCGCCGCTGGCCATCACGATTTTCGTGTGGGTCTGGTTGTTGAACGCAATGGACTTCTTGCCGGTTGACCTGCTGCCGACAGTGTTGAGCTGGTTTGGCGTGCACAAGCTGCGCGTAGTGCCAACCGCCGACGTGAACCATACTTTTGCGATGTCGTTCTCGGTCGTTCTGTGCATTATCGCGTTTTCCGTCAAGGCCAAGGGCCTGGGCGGCTGGATCAAGGAATTGTTTACCGCGCCTTTCCATGCAAGTGGCATCATCGGCACGATCTTGTTGGCACCAGTTAATTTCTTGCTGCAAATGGTTGAGTTGGTTGCAAAACTGATCTCCCTGTCGCTGCGACTGTTCGGCAATATGTATGCCGGCGAGCTGATTTTCATCTTGATCGCGTTGTTGCCTTGGTGGGCACAGTGGGCGTTGGGTGGTCCATGGGCAATTTTCCATATCTTGATTGTAACTTTGCAAGCTTTTGTGTTTATGGCGTTGACGGTTGTGTATCTGAGCCTTGCGGTTGAGAAACATTAATCATTAACTTTATATTTTGTTTTTTTAGTATCTTTCGTTTTTAAATTTAGGAGAATTTTATGCAAGCTCTGATCGCACAAGTACAAAGCATGACCGTTCTGGCAGCAGCAATCATCATCGGCCTGGCCGCAATCGGCACCGCTCTGGGCTTCGCTATTTTGGGTGGCAAATTCCTGGAAGCTTCGGCACGTCAACCAGAACTGATGCCACAACTGCAAACCAAACTGTTCGTTATCGCTGGTCTGCTGGATGCTATCTCGATGATCGGCGTTGGTATCGCTCTGCTGTACACGTTCGCTAACCCGTTCCTGTCCGCTCTGACGGCTGTTGCTCAGTAATTCGCTCCAACCCTAGGAGAAACTTTTAGTTAGGAGCAAAGGTATGGACATCAATATGTCGCTCATCGGCCAGATGATCACCTTCGCGGTGTTGGTCTGGTTCTCGATGAAGTTCGTATTTCCAGCGCTGAACAATGCGCTGGATGAGCGTGCCAAACGAATCGCGGATGGATTGGCTGCGGCCGATCAAGGTCAGGCTTCGATGGCTGTCGCTGAAAAGCGTGCGCAAGAGGCATTGAACAGTGCACGTGAAGAAGCGTCGCAACGCGTTGCGGACGCTGAAAAGCGCGCGCAGCTGGTTGCTGAAGAGATCAAGCAAAATGCACAAGCTGAAGCTGCGCGTATCATTGCGCAAGCCCAGTCGGACGCCGAACAGCAACTGTCGAAAGCACGCGAACAATTGCGCGCTCAGGTGGCTGACCTGGCTGTCAAGGGTGCCGAGCAGATCTTGAAGCGTGAAGTTAACGCTACGGCTCACGCCGAAATGTTGCAGCGTCTTGCTGTCGAGCTGTAATCATGGCAGAACTCGCAACCGTCGCCCGTCCCTACGCGGAAGCTTTGTTCCGCGTAGCCCAAGCTGGTAAGGAGTCAAGCAACCTCGCGGCGTGGTCCGAACTGGTGTCCGAACTGGCACAGATCGGTAGCCACCCCGAGGTACAGGCGTACGCGCGCAATCCGAAAGTTTCGGAAAGCGACGTCGCCGCCACCATCCTGTCGTTGTTGAAATCGCCGCTCAATGAAGAAGTGAAAAACTTCGTCACCTTGTTGATCGAAAATGGCCGCATCAGCCTGCTGCCGGAAATCGGCGCGCAATTCCATACCTTGAAAAATGGTCTGGAAGGTGCGGCTGACGCCGAGATCACGAGCGCTTTCGATCTGAGCGAAGGCCAAACGGCCGAGCTGGTCGCAACGCTGGAAAAGAAATTCAGTCGTAAGCTCAACCCTGCCGTCACAGTGGATCCATCGCTGCTCGGCGGCGTGCGCGTGGTTGTTGGCGACCAAGTGCTCGACACCTCGGTGCGCGCCAAGCTGCAGCAACTGCACGCTGCACTGGTGTCGTAAGACACGCGCTTCGGCAGGCCAGCTTAGACAGACCCTTACCCCTCGCGCAAGCTGAGAGAAACACTTTTAGGAGTTAGTATGCAACTCAACCCATCTGAAATCAGCGAGTTGATCAAGAGCCGGATCCAAGGTCTTGACGGCGGCGCTGAAGTGCGTAATCAAGGCACGGTTATTTCCGTCGCCGACGGTATCTGCCGCATCCACGGTTTGTCGGACGTGATGCAAGGCGAGATGCTGGAATTCCCAGGCAACACGTTTGGCCTGGCAATGAATCTGGAACGCGACTCCGTCGGTTCCGTGATTCTGGGTGCCTACGAGCACATCTCCGAAGGCGACACGGTGAAATGCACCGGCCGCATTCTGGAAGTGCCAGTCGGTCCTGAGCTGCTCGGCCGCGTTGTCAACGCGCTGGGTCAGCCAATCGACGGCAAAGGCGCCATCGACACGAAACTGACGGCCGCGATTGAAAAAATCGCTCCGGGCGTGATCGCCCGTGAGTCCGTTTCGCAACCAATGCAAACCGGCTTGAAGTCGATCGATGCGATGGTTCCAGTTGGCCGCGGCCAGCGCGAACTGATCATCGGCGACCGTCAAACCGGTAAGTCGGCTGTAGCGATTGATGCGATCATCAATCAAAAAGGCCAGGGCATGAAATGTATCTACGTCGCGATTGGCCAAAAAGCCTCGTCGATCAAGAACATCGTGCGCTCGCTGGAACAGCACGGCGCGATGGAATACACCATCGTTGTCGCCGCTTCCGCTTCGGAATCGGCCGCCATGCAATATATCTCGCCGTACTCCGGTTGCGCCATGGGCGAATACTTCCGTGACCGCGGTGAAGATGCACTGATCGTCTACGATGATCTGTCCAAACAAGCTGTTGCATATCGTCAAATCTCGCTGCTGCTGCGCCGTCCACCAGGTCGCGAAGCGTACCCAGGCGACGTGTTCTACCTGCACAGCCGCCTGCTGGAACGCGCAGCACGCGTGAACGCCGACTACGTCGAGAAGTTCACCGACGGCGCCGTCAAAGGCAAGACCGGTTCCCTGACAGCACTGCCGATCATTGAAACGCAAGCTGGCGACGTGTCCGCCTTCGTTCCGACCAACGTGATTTCGATTACCGACGGTCAGATCTTCCTGGAAACCTCGCTGTTCAACGCCGGTATCCGTCCTGCAATTAACGCCGGTATTTCCGTATCGCGCGTCGGTGGCGCCGCCCAGACCAAGGTCATCAAAAACCTGTCCGGCGGTATCCGTACCGACTTGGCGCAGTACCGTGAATTGGCCGCGTTTGCGCAGTTCGCGTCCGACCTGGATGAATCGACCCGCAAGCAGCTGGACCGTGGTGCCCGCGTGACGGAATTGCTCAAGCAAGCCCAGTACTCGCCACTGTCGATCTCGCTGATGGCCGTATCGCTGTTCTCGGTGAACAAAGGCTTCATGGACGACGTGCCAGTCAAGCAAGTGCTGTCGTTCGAAGCTGGTGTCCACGCTTACATGAAGACCAAGCAAGCTGCTCTGCTGGCCAAGATCGAAGAAACCAAGCAACTCGACAAAGACAGCGAAGCAACTCTGTCGGCGGCCATTGCTGATTTCAAGAAATCCGGCGCATATTAAGCGGCCAGGCGGCGCCCGCCTCGAGTGAGGCGCCGCCCTACGCGCAGAAGGAGTAAGGACTCATGGCATCAAGCAAAGAGATACGAGGCAAGATCAAGAGCGTAGAGAATACGAAGAAGATCACCAAGGCGATGGAAATGGTCGCCGCGTCCAAAATGCGCAAGGCGCAAGACCGGATGCGGGCCGCCCGTCCCTACAGTGACAAGATTCGGAATATCGCCGCCAATCTGGCGACCGCCAATCCGGAATACACGCACCCGTTCCTGGCAGTTGCCCAGGGTACGCAAGCGAAGGCAGTGGGTTTCATCGTTGTCACGACCGACAAGGGTCTGTGCGGCGGCATGAACACCAACATCCTGCGCCAGGTGACGTCGAAGTCGCGCGAGCTGGAAGCAGCTGGCAACCGGATTGAAGCAGTTGCCATCGGTAACAAGGGTTTGGGTTTTTTGAATCGCATCGGCGTCAAGATCATCGCGCACGCCATTCAAACCGGTGATACGCCCCACCTGGACAAATTGATCGGACCCGTCAAGGTCATGCTCGAAGAGTTCCAGGCAGGCAAGATCGATGCAGTCTACCTGTGCTACACCAAATTCATCAACACGATGAAACAGGAACCAGTCGTGGAGCAATTGCTGCCCCTGACGGCCGACAAGATGGTCGCCGACAAGGGCGCCCACAAGTGGGATTACATCTACGAGCCGGATGCGCAAAGCGTGATCGACGAATTGCTGGAGCGCTATGTAGAAGCGCTGGTGTACCAGGCAGTCGCGGAGAATCTGGCGTCCGAGCAATCGGCACGGATGGTCGCGATGAAAGCTGCAAGCGACAACGCGGGTAGTGTGATCGGCGAACTGAAGCTGATCTACAACAAGACCCGCCAAGCTGCGATTACCAAAGAACTCTCCGAAATCGTCGCCGGTGCGGCTGCGGTTTAAACGAATTTAACTATATTGAAGGAACGAACATGGCTGATGGCAAAATCGTTCAGTGTATCGGCGCTGTGGTGGACGTTGAGTTTCCCCGCAACGCGATGCCTAAGGTATTTGATGCCTTGAAGATGGCAGGCTCGGAACTGACCCTGGAAGTACAACAGCAGTTGGGCGACGGCATTGTCCGTACCATTGCACTCGGCTCGTCCGATGGCCTGCGTCGCGGCATGATGATTCAAAATACCGGCAAACCTATCATGGTGCCAGTCGGTAAAGCAACCCTGGGTCGCATCATGGACGTGCTGGGTAACCCGATTGACGAATGCGGCCCAGTGTCGCACGAGCAAGTCGCGTCGATCCACCGCACCGCTCCTGCATACGACGAACTGTCGCCATCGCAAGAACTGCTGGAAACCGGCATCAAGGTGATCGACCTGGTTTGCCCGTTTGCAAAAGGCGGTAAAGTTGGTCTGTTCGGCGGCGCTGGCGTAGGCAAGACCGTCAACATGATGGAACTGATTAACAACATCGCTAAAGCGCACAGCGGCGTGTCCGTGTTCGCCGGTGTGGGTGAGCGTACGCGCGAAGGTAACGACTTCTACCACGAGATGGCTGACGCGAAAGTGGTCGATCTGGAAAATCCAGAGAACTCCAAAGTTGCGATGGTCTACGGTCAGATGAATGAACCGCCAGGTAACCGTCTGCGCGTTGCGCTGACCGGCCTGACGATCGCTGAATCGTTCCGTGATGAAGGCAAGGACGTTCTGTTCTTCGTCGACAACATCTACCGCTTTACGCTGGCTGGTACCGAAGTATCGGCACTGCTGGGCCGTATGCCGTCGGCTGTGGGTTACCAACCGACCCTGGCTGAAGAAATGGGCCGTCTGCAAGAGCGTATCACGTCGACCAAGACCGGTTCGATCACCTCGATCCAGGCCGTCTACGTTCCTGCCGATGATTACACCGATCCGTCGCCTGCTACCACGTTTGCTCACTTGGATTCGACCGTTGCGCTGTCGCGTGACATCGCTTCCCTGGGTATCTACCCAGCCGTGGACCCACTGGATTCGACCTCGCGTCAGCTGGACCCGTTGATCGTTGGTCAAGAGCACTATGACACCGCGCGTGCCGTGCAAACGACCCTGCAACGCTACAAGGAATTGCGCGACATTATCGCGATTCTGGGTATGGACGAGCTGGCACCGGAAGACAAACTGCTGGTCGCCCGTGCACGTAAGATGCAGCGTTTCCTGTCGCAGCCTTTCCACGTCGCTGAAGTCTTTACCGGCGCGCCTGGTAAATACGTTTCGCTCAAAGACACGATCAAGGGCTTCAAAATGATCGCTTCGGGCGAACTCGATCACCTGCCGGAACAAGCGTTCTACATGGTCGGCACGATCGAAGAAGCAATCGAAAAAGCCAAGAAACTTAACTAAGTTAAGTCTGGGCCTAACCCCGCCCCTTACAAGGCGGGGTTCTTCAACCCGATAGGACACACATGGCACACACAATTCACGTTGACGTGGTTTCCGCTGAAGAACTGATTTTTTCAGGCGAAGCAGAATTCGTCGCGTTGCCGGGTGAACAGGGCGAGCTGGGTATCTACCCACGCCACACGCCTTTGATTACCCGCATCCGTCCGGGCGCGGTCCGCATCAAGGTAGTCGGCCAGGCTGAAGAAGAGTTCGTCTTCGTCGCCGGCGGCCTGCTGGAAGTGCAACCGGATACCGTGACCGTCCTGGCCGATACCGCGATCCGCGGTCACGACCTGGATGAAGCGAAAGCGCTGGAAGCGAAGAAGTTGGCGGAAGAAAATATCCACAACAAGGATTCGGGCATCGACTACGCGCAAGCGCAAGCCGAGCTGGCCAGCGCGATTGCGCAGCTGGCAGCGATCCAGAAGCTGCGCAAGCATTAATCTGCGCGCACGCAGCAAGACAAAAGGCAGCCTGCGGGCTGCCTTTTTTTTCAGCAAAACTAACTGCAGTCTAAATTAACGGCGCTTGTCCTTGCCCCTTTCCAGCCCCGCCTTCAATATCGTTTTCCACTTGGCACGCGCGGCGATGCGCTCGAGCGGCGTCACTTCGATGCGCTGGGCGTCGCGCAGCAGCTTGTGATAGTTGCGCAGGCGGTCCGCATCGATGGCGCCGCGCACCTGGCAACCGGGTTCGCTGGTGTGCCGGCAATCGCGGAACTTGCATGTCGAGGCGAGTGCCGCGATGTCGTCAAAGGTGGCCGCCAGGGTGTCCGCATCGGCATCCGCGCGCCAGCTGCGCAGGCCCGGCGTATCGATGATGCAGGCGCCGCTGGAGCACAGGTGCAAGGAACGCGCCGTCGTCGTGTGCCGGCCGCGTCCATCGCCATGGCGCACGCCGTTGGTCGGTTGATCCGCCGCGCACAGGGTATTGGTCAGGCTGGACTTGCCGGCGCCCGATGAGCCGAGCAGCACCAGGGTCTGCCCTGCGCCCAGCCAGGGCTCCAGGATGGCCACGTCATAGGCATGGCGCGTATCGACGGCAAACAGCGGCACGTGCCGCGGCAGGCGCAGTTTCAGCTGGGTCAGCTTGCCGCCCACGTCGTCGGCCACGTCGGCCTTGCTCAGCACCACCACGGGGCTGACCTGGCTTGCCAGCACGATGGCCAGGTAACGCTCCAGGCGGCGCGGGTTGAAGTCCGCGTCCAGTCCCATCACCAGCAGTGCCGTATCGACATTGCTGGCGAGTACCTGGCGCCGGCCGTCATTGCCGCGCCGGGCGATCTGCGTGGCCGGGGATAAGTGCGCCCTTATCCACAGGGTGCCGTGAAGATCGTGTTCGGCGGCGATCCAGTCGCCGACCGTGAGGATGTTATCCAGCGCCAGCAGTTCGTGCAGCAGAGGCGGCATGATCTGTGCCTGGTGTTCCAGGATGCCGTCGTGCACGAGGATGCTGTCGCGGTGGACGGCGCTCACGCGCATCAGCTGCGCAGCAGGGGAGAGGGTGTCGAGTTGGGTGGCTGCGCCGGCGATAGCCTGCTGCAGCCCGATAAGGCGTAGTTGCGCAAAATCGAATGCGATCATGGTAGCGTGATTCCAAATTCTGTCGTCCGCGTGCGGACGTGTAGCCTGCGCGTGCAGGCACCGCCAGTCGCTATGACTGGCACGAAAGAAGGGGAATGTCGGCTACGCAATCACGCGTATGAAGAAAAACCTGGCCCGGCCAGGTTCAGGGCAGGACAGTGATCAGGCAGCCGACAGCACGGCAGTATCCGAATGGCGCATGTTGTCTACTCCTGTTGTGTGATGTAAAACGCCAGTGTGCCAGCGGCGTGCGCCGGCGTCAACCTCAGCTGCACATGCCGTAGGCGCTGCGCTCGGGAAAATAGCGGTACGTAAAGGTGCGCACCGGGTAGCGCTTGCCGCCGACGAGCATGTCGGGCATCGATAGATCGAAACGCTGCGGCAGCTGGCGCGGCAGTTGCAGGCGCAAGCGCCATTGGGTTTCCTTGCTGCTGCCGACGGCGGCAAACATGATGGGCAGCTGCTCGATGACGTCGACGATCTCTGCCTTCTGATTCATGCCGCGCTGGTAAATGGTGAGTATCTTGGCTGCCGCGAAGGGCGGCTTTTTCGGTTCTTCCAGCAGGAACGACAGGCGCGTGAAACTGGCTTGCGTACCGACCGGCAAGGTAAAGATCAGCGCCAGTTCAGTGCCGCCTTCCTTCAGGGTGACAGGCGGCGTGGCGTAAATGCTGATACCGCGCGGCAGCGCGAAACGCGAACCTTCCGTCCACGTCTTGCACTCGGGCGTGGTGGCCTGGTACAGGCTGGGCGCCGTGTAGTCGTCGCAGGCGGAAACCAGCAGCAGCAGGGGCAAGGCAAGGAGGGCGGAACGGCGCATGGGAGTCACGGTTTGGGGGATCAGGCGACAGTGTAAGCGATCCCCACGCGATCCACCAGCGACGCTAGGAATGCTGGGGCGGCGCGCGGCGCACGGATTGCAACTGGCAATGCACCGCCTGCAGGGCATCCTTGACGATGTCGAGCGCCAACTGCGGCCGCGCCGCGCCGCACATGAAGATGTCAATGGCGGCAAAGCCGCATTCCGGCCAGGTGTGGATGGAAATGTGCGATTCGGCCAGCAGCACCACGCCCGTGACGCCCAGGCCGGCGCCAAAGCTGTGGAAATGGCTGTGCAGCACCTGCGCGCCAGCCATGATGGCCGCGTCGCGCAGCAGGTGCTCGAGCGCCGCGCTATCGCGCAGGCGTTCCGGCGCGATGCCGGACAGGTCGGCCAGCAGATGGGTGCCCAGGGGCAGATGCGCTGTGGATGCCATGCTTATTTGTGGCTGCCGCCGCTGGAGCCGCCGCCATAGCTGCCGCCGCCGCTGCCCGTGCGCGAACTCCAGCTGCTGCCGCCGCTGCTGCCAGCCACCTTGAACATGCGCACCCAGTTGGCGGCCGTGACGGAAAACGTCACCATCAGGGCATAGATCACGTATTTACTCATGGGGGATTCTTTGCATTCTTGTCGAGAAAAACGGCCGGCAGGAACAGCGCCAGGCAGCCCAGCAAACTCCACATCAAGGTGCTGGAGAACGAGACGAACATCGGGATCGCATTCAAGACCAGCACGATGACGATGAAGACCTTGGCAATGCCACAGTGACTCAGCTGGATATTCTGTGTCTTGGCACCGCCATGGAAGGCGGTGCCGAACCAGGCGGCCATCTGGTCATAGGCGACGGGCACGGAGCGCGACCAGGTCATTTCTTCGCCAGTGATTTCCGCCGCCAGTTTTGTTTGTCCCTGCTCGAATTCATAGACGCGCGTGCTGTCGCCGACGGCCACCTTCCAGTTGAAGGCGCCTGCCGCGTACACGACCTGCGAGCCGTAGTCATACAGTTTGCGGTAGGTGGCGCCATCGAGCGTGCAGCGCTCGGCATCCATGGATGGCCAGGTGGGCCAGTTCGGCAGCACGTTGGAGCGGGACCAGCCGTCGTCCGTCTCCACCAGCCAGAAGAAACCGGCGCGCGCGTTATACAGCAGGTATTCATTCCATTCGCTGCCTTCATCGTCGGCGCGGCGCAGCATGCCGATGACCGTGAAATCCACATTGCTGATCTTCGCGCTGGCGCCCAGTTCCAATGTGATGTCGGCGTTGTCGTGCACCTGCTTGCCGATGGCCAGCACCTGCGCTTCCGGGCCGCTGGCGTCGAGCTGCGCGTGGCAGGCGGGACACACCAGCTGCGCCGCCGCGCCGGGCACATAGCCGATGCCGCTGCCGCAGGATGGGCAATCGAGTGCATCGACCTTGCCGCGGTACTTGCCGGCACTCTTGGCGATGGCGTCGTCGTCGCGCAGCAGCTGGCATTTCAAACTGTCCAGGGTGACGGCGACGCCACGGTAGACGACGGGCTGCGGACCGTCCGTGTAGTCGAGCGTGACAAAGCTGGCGTAGTTGCGCAAGTCCGCCACCTGGATGCGCCAGCCGGCGCCCACCTTGAAGGGCAATTCTCCCTGGCCGGCGATGCATTCGGCGGTGCGGATCTCGGCCGCCGTGTAGGGCTCGCCGCAGATCGTATAGCGCTTGCCCGGCGCCAGCGCGTCAAAGACGGGCAGGGCGTCTTGCGTGCTGCGCTCGCGCGTCAGGGTGTACAGGCCGGACGAATCGCCCAGCCACGCCGTGCTGGCGTCGTCGAACAGCAGATACCACTCGTTCCACGTGCCGGCGCTATAGCGCTGCTGGATGCGGCCGACGACGGTGAAGTGCAGGCCGTCGTGCACGCCTGCCGTGCCGATCTGGATCGGTGTATAGTCTTCCAGGACGGCCGACATCTTGCCCACTTCCTTGACGGAATCGGCGTCCTTGAGGATGGTGCTGTGGCAGTACTCGCACACGGCGAGCACGGAAGCGTGCGAGCGGAAACGCACTTCCGCGCCGCAGCTGGGACAGGAAACAGTTTGCATGCAGTCGCGCTTAACCGATCAGTTTTTTCAGCAGTTCAGCCTTGGCGCCGTCGTAGTCGGCTGGCGAAATGAGGCCCTTGTCGAGCAAGCCCTTGAGTTTTTCCAGGCGCGCCTCGATCGGTTCTTCCACGGGAGCCGGCGGCGCCGCAGGCGGTGCGGCCGGGACAGGTGCCGGCTGCTGTAGCGCTCCGCCCATGCTTTGCGCCATCACCTGGCCTATCGACAGCCCGGCACCGAGACCGGCGCCGATGCCGGCCATGCCGCCTTCGTTCTGCGCCGCCAGCGGGATCGCGTTGGCCACCTGGAATTTCGTATAGCCGCTCATCTTGTCGGCGCCCAGGCCGCCCTTCATGCCGGCGGAAATGCGCTCGTCTAGCGCCGCCTGCAATTGCTCGGGCAGGCTGATGCTGGCCACGTTGAATTCATCGAGGCCCACGCCATAGCGGGCGAAGGCCTGCGCCAGGCCATCCTTGACTTCCTGCGCCATCAGCGCCTGGTTGGCGGCCATGTCGAGGAAGGGGACATTTGCGCCACCCAGCGAACTGGCCATGCTCGACATCAAAATGCCGCGCAATTGATCTTCCACCTCGTCGCGCGTGTAGACTTCGCGCGTGCCGCTGATCTCGGTAAAGAAGGTGCGGGCGTCGGCGATGCGGTACGAGTACATGCCGAAGGCGCGCACGCGGATCATGTCGAAATCCTTGTCGCGGATGGTGATCGGCTGCGGCGTGCCCCACTTGCGGCCAGTCTGCACGCGGGTGCTGAAGTAGTACACGTCCGACTTGAAGGGCGAGTCGAACAGCTTGTCCCAGTTTTTCAGGTTGGTCAGCAAGGGCAAGGTCTGCGTCGTCAGCTTGTGCGTGCCGGGACCGAAGACGTCGGCGATCTTGCCTTCATTGACGAAGACGG
The DNA here is from genome assembly GCF_900095265.1 of Janthinobacterium sp. UMAB-56. GTDB lineage: Bacteria > Pseudomonadota > Gammaproteobacteria > Burkholderiales > Burkholderiaceae_D > Janthinobacterium. Next base: position 154,701 of record NZ_LT607663.1, read on the forward strand.
CGACCTGCGATTCGCGCACATTCAGGATGGCGCCGTTCTGGATTTCGAAATCCTGCATGGGAAAACGCCAGGCCAGCACGCCTTCCGTCTCTTCGTTCCATTGCAGTACGTCGATAAACTGCTTCTTGATAAAGCTGCCGAGGCTCATGATGGATATCCTTGAATAAGATAAAGCGGTGTCAGGAAATGCAGGCGGCGTTGATGGCGCCGATCGACAGGGAAATGGCGGCCAGCAAGCCGCCGAAGGCGCTGTTGTTCGATTCGATCTGGTCCTTCGACATGCGCAGCAATCGCGTGGTGACTACATAGGCGAGCAATTGCACCACCATGGCGCCGAAGGCCCAGGCGAAGAATTGCTGGTAGTCGGCCGTGTGCATCAGGGACGAGGCGATCGTGGCGGAAAAGCCCAGCAGCGCGCCGCCCAGCGACAGGGCCGCCGCCTGGTTGCCCTGGCGGATCAGCAGTACTTCGTCATACGGCGTGACGCGCGTGTAGATGATAAAAAAGGCAATCAGCAGCGTGGCGGCCAGTATAAGATGGATCAGATAGTTTAGGATGGCGGGCACGGCTTTCCTCGCAATGAGTATTTGATAACGTCAACGCATATTAGAACAAAAAAAAGGCCCATGAACAAAAAAATTCTGATCCTGTCCGTCTTCGTGGTCGCCTCCTGCGGCCTTGCGTATGAGCTGATCGCCGGCGCCATGTCCAGCTACCTGCTCGGCGACTCCATCCTGCAGTTTTCCACCATCATCGGCTGCTATCTGTTTGCCATGGGCGTAGGCGCTCACTTTTCAAAATATGTAAACGATGACGACGTGCTCTCGCGCTTCGTCGACATCGAACTGGCCGTGGGCCTGATCGGTGGCCTGTCGGCCGCCATCCTGTTCATGACCTTTTCCTGGATGGCCGCGCCATTTCGCACCCTATTGTATGTGATGGTGTTCCTGATCGGTGCCCTGGTCGGCATGGAAGTGCCGCTGGTGATGCGCGCCTTGAACTCGCGCCAGACGGAATTTTCTGAGCTGGTCAGTCGCGTGCTCACCTTCGATTACCTGGGCGCGCTGGCCGTCTCCCTGCTGTTTCCGCTGGTGCTGTCGCCGTACCTGGGACTGGTGCGCACGGGTTTCCTGTTCGGCATGCTCAACGTGGGCGTGGGCCTGTGGACGATTTACGTGTTCCGCGCGGAGCTGAAGAACCTCACGGGACGCTTGCTGCGGGCCTGCGCCGTGATGCTGCTGCTGATCGCCGGCTTTGCCATGTCGGACCGCATGGTGGCCTGGGGCGAACACGGCCTGTTCGGCGACCAGATCGTGTATTCCACCACCACGCCTTACCAGCGCCTGGTGATCACCCGCTGGAAGGACGATACGCGTTTGTACATCAACGGTAATTTGCAGTTTTCCTCGCGCGACGAGTACCGCTACCACGAGGCGCTGGTGCACCCGGTGCTCGAGGCCTTGCCCTGGGCGCGCCGCGTGCTGGTGCTGGGCGGCGGCGATGGCCTGGCACTGCGCGAAATCCTGCGTTATCCACAGATCGAACACGTCACCGTGGTCGACCTCGACCCGGCCATGACGGCCGCATTCACCACGCGCCCGGAGCTGGCAAAGCTGAATAACAATTCGTTCTCGGACAAACGCGTCACCGTCGTCAATGCCGACGCCGCCGTCTGGCTGCGCAATAACGGCGACATGTTCGACGCTGCCATCGTCGATTTCCCCGATCCGTCCAGTTTCGCGCTCGGTAAACTGTACTCGGTGCCCTTCTACGATCTGGTGAAAAAGCACCTGGCGGCCAAGGGTTTGATGGTAGTGCAGTCGACGTCGCCGTTCTTTGCCCCGCACGCCTACTGGACCATCAATGCGACCCTGCGCGAAGTGGGCATGCGCACCTGGCCCTACCACGCCTATGTGCCCTCGTTCGGCGAATGGGGCTTTATTCTGGCCTCGCCACAGCTCGACTACAAACCGCCCACCAGCTACCGCCTGCCCATGCGCTACCTGAATGCCGACACCACGCGCGAGATGTTCATCTTCCCGCCCGACATGCAGCCCTTGCCGATGGCGCCGAATCGCTTGAATACGCAGTCGCTCGTGCATGAATTCGAGCAGGACTGGAACCGGGTGATCCGCTGATGCAGCGCCGCTCCTTCATGTTGTGGGCCGCCGGCGGCACGGCAGCGGCAGCCGCTGGCATCGGCAGCATCGCCGCGTATCTGCGCTGGCAGGAAATCACGCCCAAGGTGTTGTATCCGGGCCGCAGCGAGGGACACTATTTGCGCAGTGTGCTGCGCGAGCGCAAGGCGCTGCCGCCACCTTCACGCACTTTGAGCACCGACGTGGCCATCCTCGGTTCGGGTATTGCCGGCCTGACGGCCGCCTGGCGGCTCAAGAAGCTGGGGCACAAGGACTTCCTCATGATCGATGGCCCACAGCCGTATGGCAACGCGGCCGGCGGGCATTTCGGCGACCTGGCCTATCCCACGGGTGGCCACTATTTGCCGCTGCCTTCGCCCGAGTCCACGCACGTGCGCGAGATCCTGTTCGATCTGGGGATTATCCAGCGCGATCCGCAGGCGGAAAAGCCCACTTACGACGAGCGCTTCATCCTGCATGCGCCGGAAGAGCGACTGCTGTTCAACGGCAAGTGGCAGGATGGCTTCATCCCCACCGAAGGCGTGCCGCCTGCGGAACTGGCGCAGCACGAGCGCTTCTTTGCCGAGGTGCGGCGCCTGCGCCAGGCGCGTGGCAACGATGGCAAGCGCATCTTCGTTTTCCCCACCATCGAGTCTTCGCAAGACCCGGCCTGGCAGGCGCTCGACGCCATCACCTTGAAACAGTGGATGGAGCGCGAAGGTTATACCTCGCCCACCTTGCATTGGTATCTGAACTACTGCTGCCGCGACGACTATGGCACGCGCTATGACCAGGTCTCGGCCTGGGCCGGCCTGCATTACTATTGCAGCCGTTGGGGACAGGCCGCCAACGCGGGCAACGGCGCCTGGCTGACCTGGCCGGGCGGCATGCAGCCCGTGGCCACGGCCATGGAGCAGGCATCCCAAGTCCAGCGCCATGCGGGCACGGTGGTCTCGCTCACGACGACGGCCAACGGCATCGAGGCGCTGTGTCTGGAGCTGGCCGATGGCCAGCCGCGCACCTACCTGGTCAAGGCACGCAAGGCCATCTGCGCCATGCCGCTGCATGTGGCGGCGCGCGTGGTAAACAATATCGCCGACTATGGTTTTGACGCCAAACGCCATACCCCCGCGTATGCGCCATGGATGGTGGCCAACTTCCTGCTCAAGCGCTTTCCCGATGAACTGCCGCATGCGCCCCTGTGCTGGGATAACGTGGTGTACCAGGAACCGGGCCTCGGCTATGTGGTCTCGACCCACCAGGATATCCGCGTGCGTCCGCCCGAGAAAACCGTTTTCAGTGCCTATGTGGCCCTGTCCGACCGCACGCCGCAGGCAGCCCGCAAATGGCTCGACACGGCGACGCCTGAGGATCTGCTGGCGCTGGCCAGCGTCGACCTGAAAACGGCGTATGGACGCGATTTTGCCCGCTGCGTCGAGCGCGTCGACATCACCGTGCGCGGCCACGCCATGGCAGCTCCCTTGCCGGGATTTCGCAGCAACGCGGGCTTGAAGGCACTGCGCGAGCATGACGGTGCGATCCTGTTCGCGCATGCCGACCTGTCGGGCTTTTCCGTGTTCGAGGAAGCGGCGTGGTGGGGGGATCGGGCGGCACGGCTGGCCGCTAACGTCTGACATAAGCTACTGCGCGTCGCAATTTGTGGCCTGCGATGCTCACTGTGCTAAAGCACAGCTGCGCTTCTCAGCCACAACTTGCTGCCGCTCGCTACGCTTTTGTCCGACGTTATATATAAAAAAGGCCGGCGCAAGCGCCGGCCAGAGCCCCCTAAGGCTCGAACCGGTCTACTTGTTCTTGTTGACCACATCGATAAATACGGCCGCCAGCAGTACCAGGCCCTTGATCACCTGCTGGTAGTCGATGCCGATGCCCATGATGGACATGCCGTTGTTCATTACGCCCATGATGAAGGCGCCGATGACGGCTCCCATCACCTTGCCCACGCCGCCCGAGGCCGAGGCGCCACCGATGAAACAGGCGGCGATCACGTCCAGCTCGAAACCCGTGCCAGCCTTAGGCGTGGCCGTGTTCAGGCGCGCCGCGAAGATCAGGCCCGCCAGCGCGGCCAGCATGCCCATGTTGACGAAGGTGTAGAAGCTGACCCGCTCCGTCTTGATGCCGGACAGGCGCGCCGCTTTCTCGTTGCCGCCCACGGCATACACGCGGCGGCCCAGCACCGTGCGGTTGGTAATGAAGGTGTAGGCGACGATGAGCAGCGACATCACGGCCAGCACGTTGGGAAAGCCACGGTACGACGCCAGCAGGTAGCTGAAATACACCATCACGGCGGCGAAGATAGCGTTTTTCAGCAGGAAGAAGGCGCGCGGTTCGTTTTCCATGCCGTGTTTCAGTTGCTTGGCGCGGCTGCGCAGCGAGGTGATAATCAGCGCCGCAGCAGCGATCACGCCCAGCAGCAGCGACAGGCCACGCAGGTTTTCGCCGCCGAACGGGTCGGGCAAAAAGCCCGAACTGAGCATCTGGAAGCCTTCCGGGAAGGGGCCGACCGACTGGCCAGCCAGCAGGGCCAGGGTCAGGCCCTTGAATACCAGCATGCCGGCCAGGGTGACGATGAAGGACGGAATCTTGAAAAAGGCGACAAAATATCCTTGCGCGCCGCCGATGACGGCGCCGGCCAGCAGGCAGAGAATGCTGGCGGCGACAAAATTCATGTGGTAGTTGACGATCAGGACGGCCGCCAGCGCGCCGACAAAGCCGACCACCGAGCCGACGGACAGATCGATATGGCCGGCTACGATGACCATCAGCATGCCCAGCGCCATGATGACGATGTAGCTGTTTTGCAGCACCAGGTTGGTCAGGTTCAGCGGCTGCATCAGGGTGCCGTCAGTGGTGTACTGGAAAAATCCCATGATGACGATCAGGGAGAGCAGCATGCCGTAGTCGCGCATATTGTTCTTCAAAAAGCCGGCATAGCTTTTCGCTTCCGGCGCTGCGGCTGGCGTTGTTGTTGCCGGCGTGCCTGGCGCCGCTCCCGCTGTCAGTTTATTGTCCATTGTTTTCTCCGTGTGTAACGATCGCGCGCATGATTCGCTCCTGCGATGCTTCTGCTGCGCTGAGTTCGGCCGCGAAGCGGCCTTCGTTCATGACATAGATCCGGTCGCACATGCCCAGCAATTCCGGCATTTCCGAGGAAATCATGATGATGCATTTGCCTTCGGCGGCCAGTTCGCTGATGATGCTGTAGATCTCGTATTTGGCACCGACGTCGATGCCGCGGCTTGGTTCATCGAGGATCAGGATGTCGGGGCGCGAAAACAGCCACTTCGCCAGCACCACTTTTTGCTGGTTGCCGCCGGACAGGTTGACCACTTTTTGCAGGATGCTCGAGCAGCGGATCTTGAGCTTGCGGCGGAACTCGTCGGCCACGCCGAATTCGCGCGCCTCGTCGATGACCGTGCGGGTCGATACCGCGTCCAGGTTGGCCAGGCTGGTATTTTTCTTGATGTCTTCCTCGAGGATCAGGCCCAGGCCCTTGCGGTCTTCCGTGACATACGCGAGGCCATGGGCGATCGCCTTGCCGATGGTGCTGACGTCGATCTCCTGGCCGTTCTTGAGCACCGTGCCGCTGATGCGCTGGCCGTAGGCGCGTCCGAAAATACTCATCGCCAGTTCCGTGCGCCCTGAACCCATCAAGCCGGCGATGCCGATGATTTCGCCCTTCTTGGCATGCATGTTGATGCCCTTGATGACGGGGCGGTCGGCATGCTCGGGATGGAAGACGCGCCAGTCGCGCACTTCGAAAATGGTCTCGCCGATGGTCGGCGTGCGCGGGGGATAGCGGTCTGCCATCTCGCGCCCGACCATTTTTTCGATGATGCGGTCTTCGCTGACGGCTTCGACGCGGCAGTCGAAACTGTCGACGGTATTACCGTCGCGCAGCACCGTGATGGCATCGGCGACTCTTGAAATTTCGTTCAGCTTGTGCGAAATCAGGATCGAGGCGATGCCTTGGCGTTTCAGCTCCAGCAGCAGGTCGAGCAGGGCCGCGCTGTCGCTTTCATTCAGGCTGGCCGTCGGCTCGTCGAGGATCAGCAGCTTGACGTCCTTGCATAGTGCCTTGGCGATTTCAATCAGTTGCTGCTTGCCTACGCCTAGGTTGGTGATCAGGGTGTCCGGGGATTCTTTCAGGCCGACTTTGTGCAGCAGTTCGCGCGTCTTCGTTTGCGCGTATTCCCAGTCGATGACGCCCATGCTGGCCGGTTCGTTACCGAGAAAGATATTCTCTGCGATCGACAGCAGCGGCACCAGCGCCAGTTCCTGGTGGATGATGATGATGCCGATTTCTTCGCTGTCCTTGATGCCGCGGAAGTGCCGCGTCTGGCCCTGGTAATCGATGTCGCCCGTATAGCTGCCATGGCCGTAGACGCCGCTCAGCACTTTCATCAGGGTGGATTTTCCGGCGCCGTTTTCGCCGACGATGGCGTGGATCTCGCCGCTGCGTACCCGCAGGTTGACATTGTCGAGCGCAACGACGCCCGGGAATGTTTTGCGTATCCCGCGCATTTCCAGGATAGTGTTCGTCATATAACCTCTCTGGCACGGCCGCGCATGTCGGCATCGGTCGTGCGGCAGTCTTGTTCTTGATCGTGCGTGAAGCGAAAGGCCCGGCAGCGCCGGGCCTTCAGTAGCGTGGATGCTTATTTCACTTGCGCTTCCGTGTAGTAGCCGCTGCCGGTGACGAGCACCTGCTTCCAGTTCGCCTTGTCGACGGTGACCGGTTTCAACAGGTAGGACGGCACGACTTTCACGCCGTTGTTATAGGTCTTGGTATCGTTGACGGCCGGCGTCTTGCCGCTCATCATCGCGTCGACCATGTTCGCCGTTACCTTGGCCAGTTCGCGCGTATCCTTGAACACGGTCGATGCCTGTTCGCCGCGGATGATCGATTTCACCGACGGGATTTCAGCATCCTGGCCCGTCACGACGGGGAAGGGCTGTTTCGGCGTGCCGTAGCCGACGCCCTTGAGCGAGGACAGGATGCCGATGCTCAAGCCATCATACGGCGACAGCACCGCGTCGACCCGTGCATTGCCGTAGTAGGCGCTGAGCAGGTTGTCCATGCGCGCCTGCGCCACGGCGCCGTCCCAGCGCAGGGTGGCGACCTTTTCCATGCCCATCTGTTTCGAGCGCACCACCAGCTTGCCGCTGTCGATGTAGGGTTTCAGGACCGACAGCGCACCGTTGTAGAAGAAGTGCGCGTTGTTGTCGTCGGCCGAGCCGCCGAACAGTTCGATATTGAACGGGCCCTTGCCTTCCTTGAGTTTCAGCGCCGATTCGATATAGCCCGCTTGCAGCACGCCGACCTGGAAGTTGTCGAAGGTGGCGTAGTAATCGATGTTTTTCGTGCCGCGGATCAGACGGTCATATGAAATGACCTTGATACCCTTGTCGGCCGCCTTTTGCAGCACGTTCGACAAGGTGGTGCCGTCGATAGCGGCGATCACCAGCACCTTGGCGCCCTTGGTGATCATGTTTTCCACCTGCGCCAGCTGGTTCGGGATATCGTCGTCGGCAAACTGCAAGTCCGTCTTGTAGCCGCGCTCCTTGAATACCTTGACCATGTTGTCGCCGTCGGCGATCCAGCGCATGGACGACTTGGTCGGCATCGAGATGCCGATCGCGCCCTTGTCGGCGGCGCTTGCCACGGGTATTACGGCCATGCCGGAGATGGCCAGCGCCAGGCTCGCGGTCAGCATTTTCATTGTTGTTTTCATTTCAGGTCTCCACCGTCTTCGATAGTTGAATGTGCCAGGGCCGTCGTCCCAGTGGGCGGGCTCCGTGCGGATGGCCGATTGCAGGCCACGGCTGATACTAGTTTGTCCATCCATCCCTCACCAATCACTTTTTTCGCATCGGCGATATCCAAAACGATATCGCCGGACCGATTGATGCGATGCGCCATGTCGCCACTTTTCGCCTGCAGACAGGGCGCGAACGGCGGCCGGTCGGCGGCTTTTTTTGGTGCGCTGCAATACCAATAATCATCATTCAATTTGGTGATTTTCGTAATTGCAGCGATACAGGGCGGCGCGCAGAATCGGTCCGAACTTGAAGACCAGCCTTCCCGTCACGACCTTTTGAAAGCTTGCCATGCAGCCGATTTCCCCCGCCTCCCTGTTGCCCGCCGACCTGGCGCAGGCCACCCTCATCGGCCGTATCTGGCGTGACGGTCCATGCGTCGTCGCCGTGCGTGGCGGCGAAGTGGTCGACCTCACGCAGACGGTGGCGACGGTGGCCGAGCTGTTTGAACGCAGCGATGCCATCGATATCGCCCGCCATGCGCCCGGTATCGCGCTAGGCCCCGTGCAGGCGCTGCTGGAGCAGGCGCTGGCAGCGCCGGCCGGCGAGCCGCTGCTGCTGGCGCCGTGCGACCTGCAAGCCGTCAAGGCCTGCGGCGTGACTTTCGCCGTCAGCCTGCTCGAAAGGGTGATCGAAGAGCAGGCGGGCGGCGACGCGGCGCGCGCGGCGAGCCTGCGCGCCGCCCTGCAAATGACACTGGGCAGCGACCTGTCTGCATTGAAACCCGGTTCGGATGCGGCGCAGCGGCTGAAACAGCAGCTGCAGCAGCGCGGCGCCTGGTCGCAATACATGGAAGTGGGCATTGGCCCCGATGCGGAAGTGTTTACCAAGGCGCAGCCGATGTCCTCGGTGGGCTGCGGCGCGCAAGTGGGCTTGCTGCCATCGTCTGCCTGGAACAACCCGGAGCCGGAGATCGTCCTGGCCGTCAACAGCCGGGGCGAGGCGCTGGGGGCCACCCTGGGCAACGACGTCAACCTGCGCGACATCGAAGGGCGCAGCGCCCTCTTGCTGGGCAAGGCCAAAGACAACAATGGCTCCTGCGCCATCGGCCCCTTTATCCGCCTGTTTGACGCGCACTTCACGCTCGACACCGTGCGCCAGGCGGAAGTGTCGCTGCTGATCGAAGGCGCGGACGACGGCTTTGTGCTCGAAGGCGCCAGCTTCATGCGCGAGATCAGCCGCGACCCGCTCGACCTGGTGCGCCAGACGGCAGGCCAGTACCACCAGTATCCGGACGGCTTCATGCTGTTCCTGGGCACCATGTTTTCGCCCGTGAAGGACCGTGGTGCGCAGGGCGGTGGCTTCACGCACCACCTGGGCGACCGGGTCACCATCGCCAGCGCCGCGCTGGGCGCGCTGGTCAACGAAGTGCAGCGCTGCGATGCGATCCCTCCCTGGACGTTCGGTGTGCGCGCGCTGTACCAGAACCTGGCCCGTCGCGGCTTGCTTTGATCCGATTTTTTAAAAAGAGAGACTCCATGCAGCATGCAACTTACCCCAGCCTGGCCGGTCAGCGCGTCGTCATCACCGGCGGCGGCACCGGCATCGGCGTGGCTATCGTCGAGGCGTTCGCGCGCCAGGGCGCCCACGTCACCTTTCTCGACATCGCCCGTGAGCCGTCGCTGGCGCTGCAGGAAAAGCTGGCACACTTGCCGCAGCCGCCTGTTTTCCGCTATTGCGACCTGACGGACCTGGGTGCGCTGGCCGCCACCTTCGTCGAGATTGAGCACAGCGCGGGCGCCACGGATATCCTCATCAACAATGCGGCCAACGACGACCGTCATCAGTTGCAGGACGTCACGCCCGCCTACTGGGACGAGCGCATCGCCGTCAACTTGCGCCACCAGTATTTCTGCGCCCAGGCAGTGGTGCCTGCCATGCGCGCCAAGGGCAGCGGCGTGATCCTCAACCTGGGATCGATTTCCTGGCACCTGGCGCAAGCCAAGCTGTCGATCTACATGACGGCGAAAGCCGGCATCGAGGGCTTGACGCGTGGCCTGGCGCGCGACCTGGGTGTCGACGGCATCCGCGTCAACTGCATCATTCCCGGCGCCGTGCGCACCCCGCGCCAGGAGCGGCTGTGGCATACGCCGGAAGCGGAAGCCGTGATCCTGCAGGGACAATGCCTGCAAACGCGCGTGGAGCCGGATGACGTGGCGGCGCTGGCGCTGTTCCTCGCCTCGGACAACGCCGCCAAGTGCGCGGGACGTGAATACTATGTCGACGCAGGCTGGTACGGCGCATGAGTACCCCAGGCCATCGCGCGGCGCGGCGCTTCCGCTCGCAGGATTGGTTCGACAATCCCGAGCACATCGACATGACGGCCCTGTATCTGGAGCGCTTCATGAACTACGGCATCACGGCCGAGGAGCTGCGTTCGGGCCGGCCCATCATCGGCATCGCGCAAAGCGGCAGTGATATCAGTCCCTGCAACCGCATCCACCTGGAACTGGCCCGGCGCGTGCGCGACGGCATCCGCGATGCGGGCGGCATCCCGATGGAATTCCCGCTGCATCCGATCTTTGAAAACTGCCGCCGTCCCACGGCCGCGCTGGACCGCAACCTGGCGTATCTGGGCCTGGTGGAAATCCTGCATGGCTACCCGATCGACGCCGTGGTGCTGACCACGGGGTGCGACAAGACCACGCCGGCCCAGCTGATGGCCGCCGCCACGGTGGACATTCCCGCCATCGTGCTGTCGGGTGGTCCCATGCTCGACGGCTGGATGGACGGCGAACTGGTGGGTTCCGGAGCGGCCATCTGGAAGGGTCGCCGCCAGCTGTCTGCCGGCTTGATCGACAATGACAAATTCCTGCAGATCGCCGCCGCCTCGGCGCCGTCGGCCGGCCACTGCAACACCATGGGCACGGCATCGACCATGAATGCGCTGGCCGAGGCGCTGGGCATGTCGCTGACGGGTTGTTCGGCCATCCCCGCGCCGTACCGCGAGCGGGGCCAGATCGCCTACGAAACGGGGCGGCGCATCGTTGGCCTGGCGCATGACGACGTGCGCCCGTCGAGCATCCTCACGCGTGCAGCGTTTTTGGACGCCATCATCGTCAACGCGGCCATTGGCGGCTCCACCAACGCCCAGCCGCATCTGATGGCCATGGCGCGCCATGCGGGCGTGGAATTGCACTCGAGCGACTGGATGGAACATGGCTACGACGTGCCGCTGCTATTGAACATGCAGCCGGCCGGGAAGTATCTGGGCGAGCGCTTCCACCGCGCCGGCGGCGTGCCTGCCGTGATGTGGGAGTTGCAACAGGCGGGTTTGCTGCATGCCGAGCGCCCCACCGTCACGGGCCGGACGATGGCGGAGAACCTGGCCGGGCGTGAAAGCGCGGACCGCGAGATGATCCGCCCGTTTGCCGCGCCGCTGAAGGAGAAGGCCGGTTTCATGGCCTTGCAGGGCAATTTGTTCGACTTCGCCATCATGAAGACCAGCGTGATCTCGCCCGCTTTCCGCGAGCGCTACCTGTCGCGTCCCGGCAGCGAGGGTGTGTTCGAGGCGCGCGCCATCGTTTTTGACGGCTCCGCCGACTATCACGCGCGCATCAATGACCCGGCATTGGCGATTGACGACAGCTGCATGCTGGTCATGCGCGGCGCCGGTCCTGTCGGCTGGCCCGGTTCGGCCGAAGTGGTCAACATGCAGCCGCCCGACGCCTTGCTCAAGGCGGGCATCCTGAATTTGCCGACCCTGGGCGACGGGCGCCAGTCGGGCACCTCGGACAGTCCCTCGATCCTGAACGCCTCGCCGGAAAGCGCCGTCGGTGGCGGCCTGGCGCTGCTGCGCACGGGCGACATCGTCCGCGTGGACTTGAACGCGGGCCGCTGCGACATGCTGGTTGACGCCTCTGAACTGGCGCGCCGCGCCAAGGAGCTGCCGCCGCCCGTCAACGATAGCGCCACGCCGTGGCAGGAGATGTACCGCGCCAGCGTGGGCCAGCTGGAAACGGGCGCCTGCATGGAGCTGGCGCTGAAATACCGCGCCGTGGGGCAAACGCTGCCGCGCCACAATCATTAGTTTATTTGTTGTTCGTTGTACCCCGCAGTTAAAAAATGTAGCTAAAAAATCCAACAAGGAGACACGTAATGAACAAGATCATCAGTGCAGCCATCATGACCGCCATGCTGGCATTGAGCAGCAGCGCCGCCCTGGCCGATGCGAAAAACCCGAAGATCGGCTTTTCCATCGACGATTTGCGCGTGGAGCGCTGGACGCGCGACCGCGATTTCTTCATCGCCGCCGCCGAGAAGCAGGGCGCCAAGGTCTTCGTGCAGTCGGCAGACGCCAGCGAACAGCGCCAGATTTCGCAGATCGAAAACCTGATCTCGCGCGGCGTGGACGTGCTGGTGATCGTGCCGTTCAATGCGACGGTGCTCAACAATACCGTCAAGGAAGCGAAAAAGGCCGGCATCAAGGTGCTGTCGTATGACCGGTTGATCCTGAACGCCGATATCGACGCGTATATCTCGTTCGACAACGAGAAAGTGGGCGAGATGCAGGCCGAAGGCGTGACCAAGCTGCAGCCGAAAGGCAATTACTACCTGCTGGGCGGCTCGCCGACCGACAACAATGCCAAGATGCTGCGCGAAGGCCAGATGAAGGTACTGAAACCGTTCATCGACAAGGGCGACATCAAGATCGTTGGCCAGCAGTGGGTGAAGGATTGGAGCGCCACCGAAGCGCTGTCCATCGTGGAAAACGCGCTGACGGCCAACGGCAACAAGATCGACGCCATCGTCGCCTCGAACGACGGCACGGCCGGCGGCGCCATCCAGGCCCTGGCAGCGCAAAAGCTGGCCGGCAAGGTGCCGGTCTCGGGCCAGGATGCCGACCTGGCGGCGGTGAAACGCGTCATCGCCGGCACCCAGTCGATGACCGTCTACAAGCCCCTGAAAACCATCGCATCGGAAGCGGCCAGGCTGGCCATCCAGCTGGCGCGCAATGAAAAGCCGGCCTACAACTCGAGCTATGACAACGGCCTGAAAAAGGTCAGCACGGTGCTGTTGAAACCAACGCCGCTGACCAAGGCGAATGTGAATATTCTGGTCGACGACGGCTTCTATACCAAGGCGCAACTGGGTAATTGATTTACCGCGCAATGTCGGCTTATGCGCTGAGCGCTAAGCCGACCTACATCTTCCTGGTGAATGAATGTGAGCTCAGATGTCTGAATATCTGCTTGAAATGAAAGGCATCGTCAAACAGTTTGGCGACGTCCGCGCGCTCGATGGCATCGACCTGCAGGTGCGGGCCGGCGAGTGCATCGGCCTGTGCGGCGAGAATGGCGCCGGCAAGTCGACCCTGATGAAGGTGCTGTCCGGCGTGTACCCGCACGGCACCTGGGATGGCGACATCCTGTGGGATGGCCTGCCGCTGCGCGCGCAGTCGATCCGCGACACGGAAGCTGCCGGCATCATCATCATCCACCAGGAGCTGATGCTGGTGCCGCAGCTGTCGGTGGCCGAGAATATCTTCATGGGCCGCGAGCTCACCCTGCCCGGCGGGCGCATGCATTACGCGGCCATGTACAAGCGCGCCGACGAGCTGCTGCGCGAACTGAAAATCTCCGAACTGAACGTGGCGCAGCCCGTGATGAATTACGGCGGCGGCCATCAGCAGCTGGTGGAAATCGCCAAGGCGCTCAACAAGAATGCGCGCTTGCTGATCCTCGACGAGCCATCGTCGTCGCTGACGGCGTCGGAAATCGCCGTGCTGCTCGATATCCTGCGCGCGCTGAAAGCCAAGGGCGTCACCTGCATCTACATTTCGCACAAGCTCGATGAAGTGGCGGCCATCTGCGACACCATCGTCGTCATCCGCGATGGCAAGCATATCGCCACCACGCCGATGGCGCAGATGAATGTGGAACGCATCATCGCGCAGATGGTGGGCCGCGAAATGAGCCAGCTTTATCCACAGCGTACGAAAAAAGATGCGATCGGCGAGGTGCTGTTCGAGGCGCGCCACGTGAGCTGCATCGATGCCGACAACCCGCAGCGCAAGAGGGTCGACGATGTCTCGTTCACCCTGCGCAAGGGCGAGATCCTCGGCATTGCCGGCCTGGTGGGGGCGGGTCGCACGGAGCTCGTCTCGGCCCTGTTCGGCGCCTACCAGGGGCCGTGCCAGGCCGAAGTGTGGCTCGATGGCCGCCAGATCGATACCGGCTCGCCGCAAAAGGCCATTGCCATGGGCCTGGCCATGGTGCCGGAAGACCGCAAGCATCACGGCATCGTGCCCGACCTGGACGTGGGGCAGAACATCACCCTGGCCGTGCTGGAGCAATTTGCGCGCGCCACGCGCATCGATGGCGAGGCGGAATTGACGGCCGTGCGCGGCGAAATCGCCCAGCTCGAACTGAAGGCGGCCAGCCCGTCGTTGCCCATTACGAGCCTGTCGGGCGGCAACCAGCAAAAGGCCGTGCTGGCGAAGATGCTGCTGACGCGCCCGCGCGTCCTGATCCTCGACGAACCCACGCGTGGCGTCGACGTGGGCGCCAAATATGAAATCTATAAATTGATGCTGGCGCTGGCCGATCGGGGCGTGGCCATCATCATGGTCTCGTCGGAGCTGGCCGAAGTGCTGGGCGTGTCCGACCGCGTGCTGGTGATGGGCGAAGGCCGCCTGCGCGGCGACTTTATCAACGATGGCCTGAGCCAGGAAACCGTGCTGGCAGCGGCGCTGGACCAGCGCCCGGCGCCAGCCGCCCCTACCGCAAACAAGGAAGCCGCAGTATGAAACCGCACAGTATCAAACAGCTGTTCACCCAATACAAGATGCTGGCCCTGCTGATCGCCGTGGCGCTGATCTGGGCCTTTTTTTCGTGGAAGACTGAGGGCAGTTTCCTCACGCCGCGCAACCTGTCGAACCTGCTGCGCCAGATGTCGGTCACCGGCATACTCGCCTGCGGCATGGTGCTGGTGATTATCGCCGGCGAGATCGACCTGTCGATCGGCTCCATGCTGGGACTGCTGGGCGGCATCGCCGCCGTGCTGGACGTGACGCAGCACTGGCCGCTGGCGCTGAACCTGGCGGCCGTACTCGGCTGCGGCCTGGTGATAGGCCTGCTCAACGGCTACCTGACGGCCTACCGGGGCATCCCGTCCTTCATCGTGGGCCTGGGTGGCATGCTGGCGTATCGCGGCATCTTGCTGGGCATCACGGGCGGCAGCACGATCGCGCCCGTCTCCGAGACTATGGTTTACCTGGGGCAGGGCTACCTGCCAGCCTTGCCCGGCGTCGTGCTGGGCATCGGCCTGTTCCTGCTGGCCGCCTTCTTGACGTGGCGCGCGCGCGCCAGCCGCGCGCAGCATGGCTTGCCGCAGGCGGCGCCCTGGGCCGACGGCTTGCGCCTGGCCGTCATCGGCGCCGTGCTGTATGCCTTCGTGCAAACCCTGAACGGTTATGAAGGTATTCCGCTGCCCGTGCTGTTGCTGCTGGCCTTGCTAGGGCTGTTCAGCTACATCACCAGCCAGACCGTGTTCGGCCGGCGCATCTACGCCGTGGGCAGCAATATGGAAGCGACGCGTTTGTCCGGCATCAACGTGAAAGCCGTCAAGCTGTGGATCTTCGGCATCATGGGTTTGATGTGCGCGCTGGCGGGCCTGATCAACACGGGCCGCCTGGCGGCCGGTTCACCCTCGGCCGGCACCTTCAGTGAACTCGATGCCATCGCCGCCTGCTTCATCGGCGGCACCTCGATGCGCGGCGGCTCGGGCACGGTCTACGGCGCCCTGATCGGCGCGCTGGTGATGGCCAGCCTGGATAACGGCATGTCCATGCTGGACGTGGACACCTACTGGCAGATGATCGTGAAAGGCAGTATCCTCACCCTCGCCGTGTGGGTCGATGTTAGCACGCGTGCCGGACGCCGCTAGCGGGGAACTTCGACAAACCTGCTGCGCGTCCCACTATCGCCTCTGCGCTACTCAAGGCGATATTGGACCGCTCGCTACGGTTTTTCGAGGCCCCGAAAGGCCTGGCTGCCACATGGAGGAGACATCAGCATGAAGTTACCGACCGCGCACCGGATCGCGCTGCTGTTTAACGGAAATAAAATCTACGACCGCGACATCATCGCGGGCATCGCCGCCTACCTGAACACCACGCGGGTGTCGTGGGACCTGTTCCTGGAAGAGGATTTTCGTTGCCGCCTGCCCGGCATCGAACGCTGGCAGGGCGACGGCATCATCGCCGATTTCGACGATCCCGCCGTCTGCGCGGCGCTGGTGCACAGCCGGCTGCCCGTGGTGGCCGTGGGCGGATCATATGCGCGCGCCGAGGATTACCCTGCCGGCATCCCATACGTGGCGACCGATAATTTCAAGATCGTCAAGCTGGCCTATGAGCATCTGGTGGAAGCGGGATTGAGCCGCTTTGCCTGTTTCAGCCTGCCCGAGGCCGATGTCAACCGCTGGGCCCAAGAGCGCGAAACCGCGTTTTGCGCGCTGATGCAGCGCGACCACATGCGCGCCGACGTGTACCGGGGCGTGGCCACCAGCGCGCCCTCGTGGGACGAAGCGGTGGAGCAGCAGATTGCCTGGCTCAACAGCCTGGAAAAACCCGTCGGCATCATCGCCGTGAGCGACGCGCGCGCGCGCCAGTTGCTGCAAGCGTGCATGCATGCGGGCATCGCCGTGCCGGAGCAAGTCGCCCTGATCGGTATCGACAACGATCCGCTGGCGCGCATGCTCACGCGTATTCCGCTCAGTTCCGTGATCCAGGGCACGCAGGAAATGGGCCGCACGGCGGCGCATTTGCTGCACCAGATGCTCAACGGCGCGCGCCTGTCCGGCACGCGCATCCTGGTACCGCCGGCCGGCTTGAACGTGCTCGCTTCCACGCGCCACCAGCCCTTCCAGCATCCGCAGGTGATGCAGGCGCGCCACTTCATTCGCCAGTACGCCTGCCAGGGCATCAAGACGGAGCAGGTGGCCGATTACGTGGGCGTGTCGCGTTCCTCGCTCGAAGCGCATTTCCGCCACGAGCTGGGGCGCAGCGTGCACGATGAGATCCTGCATTTCAAGCTCGATGCGGCCAAGACCCTGCTGGCGCGCGAGCCGGGACAGGTGGCCGAGGTGGCCGTGCGTTGCGGCTTTACCACGGTGCAGTACATGCATGCCGTCTTCAAGCGCGAACTCGGTTGCACGCCGCGCGAATTCCAGCAGCGCAGCCGGCCACCGCCAGCACCCGGACAGGCGCCATGATGCATCTGCTGCGCAATGCGCGCGGCATGCTTGTGGCCATCGATGCGCATGATGCCAGCATGCGGACCTGGTGGGCGCCCGACCGCTATGGCCGCCTGGCCGATGTGCTGGGCGCGGCGCCCCCTGCGGCGCGTGCGCCCACGGCTTGGCAGTGGGCGCCATCGGACGACGGCCACTTGCACTTGCGCCTGGCGCAAGACGGCTTGTCGGTGCACCTGGCGTACCAACTCGACGAGGATGGCAGCCTGCATCTCGATTGCGTCGCCACGGCCGCAACGGTTTCCCGTTTCTCTCTTGCCGCGCCCCACTTCAATCTGCAGGGCAGGGGGGCCAGCGTGGGCGACCATGTGCTGCGCCTGGCTGCCGACCGTTACTGGCCTTGGCCTTGGCCCGGCGGCCATACGGGAGACGCTGCGCTCGATGTGGCGGGCAGCGCGTTTGACTTCCGCCAGCCGGCGCCGCTCGCTTCGCGCCTGGCCTGGCCGGCGCTGGTGCACTTGCCGGGATTCCGGCATGACTTTTACTGGACGGGCAGCGGCCAGCTGCGCGAGGCGGCGCGGGTGGCCGATCCCACTTCCGGCCGGGTCCTGCGTTTTTCCAGTACCCAGGACAGTTGCCATCTGTATTCCGATGCGCGCTGTTTTTCCCTGCTGGCGCAGGGTGGGGAAATGCAGCCGGGACAGGTGATGCGCTTCAAGCTCGCCTACCGTTTGGGCGTGCAGGATATCGACGCGTTTGACATATCCGAACCGGTATCAATGATGTCAAATAAGTGATTGGTCAGATATGCAGGGCAGTTCTACCATGAGGTAGTTTTTCCCTCATTCATTTTTTCCCTCACCGACGCTGCGAACCTGTCCATGAACATACTCACCATCGATGCCGGCACCACCAATACGCGCACCTTGCTGTGGCGCGCAGGCGCCGTCGTTGCCCAGGCACAGCTGGAAACGGGCGTGCGCAATACCGCCATCGATGGCCATAACGGCGCGCTTAAACAGGCGCTGCGCGACACTATCGCCAGCGTGCTGGCCAGCGCGGGCATCGCGCCGTCCGAGGTAGGCCTGGCGCTGGCTTCGGGCATGATCAGTTCGCCCATGGGGGTGCAGGACGTGCCGCATCTGCCGGCGCCCGCCGGCCTGGCGCAGCTGGCGCAAGGCATGCAGGCGGTGGACTTGCCCGATGTGCTGGCGCAGCCCCTGTGGCTGATCCCCGGCGTGCGCAACCAGCATGGCGCCGTCGGCCTGCATAACGTCGAGGCGATGGACATGATGCGCGGCGAAGAGACGGAAGTCGTCGCGCTGCTTGAGCGCCTGCAATTGCGGGGCGCGGCGACCTTGATCATGCCCGGTTCGCATACCAAACTGATTAGCGTGGACGAGCAGCGCCGCATCCTCGGCTGCAGCACCACCATCGCGGGCGAGCTGCTGCAGGCGATCACGCAGCACACCTTGATTAAGCAATCGGTCGATGGTGGTTTTGCCCATAGCCTGGTGCCGAAAATGCTGCTGGCCGGCGCCGCCGCGGCGCAAAAAACGGGGCTGGCGCGCGCCTGCTTCAGCGTGCGTACCCTGGGCCAGTTCAGCGCTGTCGAATGCAACGAGCGGGCCAATTTTCTGATGGGCGCCGTCCTCAGCGGCGACTTGCTGGCGCTGCGCAACAGCACCGCCATCCAGATGCGGCCCGACACCCCGCTCGTCATTACCGGCAAGCCCATGCTGCGCCAGGCGCTCGGCTTGCTGATCGAAGAACACGGATTTTTTTATGGCAAGCGCATCATCGTCGACGACCAGCAGCAGGCCAATCTGGCCGGTCACGGTGCGCTGCTGATCGCCGCTGCACGCGGCTTGATTTCCCCGCAGGAGACCGTATGAGTGACAACAATAACAAGCGTCCCTTGCGTTCGCAAGCGTGGTTTGGCGGCGACGACAAGGACAGTTTCATTCACCGCAGCTGGATGAAGAACCAGGGCTATCCCGGCGACGCCTTCGATGGCCGTCCCGTCATCGGCATCTGCAATACCTGGTCCGAGCTGACGCCCTGCAATGGCCATTTCCGCGACCTGGCCGAGATGGTCAAGCGCGGCGTGCTCGAAGCGGGCGGCTTTCCCGTCGAATTTCCCGTCATGTCGCTGGGCGAGACGAATCTGCGCCCGACGGCCATGTTGTTCCGCAACCTGGCCAGCATGGATGTCGAGGAGTCGATCCGCGCCAACCCGATCGACGGCGTGGTGCTGCTGACGGGCTGCGACAAGACCACCCCGGCGCTGCTGATGGGCGCGGCCAGCGTGGACTTGCCCACCATCGTGCTGTCGGGCGGCCCCATGTTGAATGGCAACTATCGCGGCAAACCGATAGGCTCGGGCACGGATGTGTGGAAGTTTTCCGAAGACGTGCGCGCCGGGCGCATGACCTCAAGCGAATTCAAGCAGGCCGAATCGTGCATGTCGCGCTCCGCCGGCCACTGCATGACCATGGGCACGGCGTCCACCATGGCCAGCATGGTTGAAGCGCTGGGCGTGACCTTGCCCGGCAACGCGGCCATTCCCGCCGTCGATGCGCGCCGCAAGCTGCAGGCGCAGCTGACGGGCCGGCGCATCGTCGACATGGTGCATGAAGACCTGAAACTGTCGCAGATACTGACGCGCGTAGCGTTTGAAAACGCCATCATGGTCAACGGCGCCATCGGCGGCTCGACGAATGCGGTGATCCATTTGCTGGCCATTGCCGGGCGCATCGGCGTGGACATGCGCCTGGGCGACTGGGACCGCCTGGGCCGCGACATTCCCTGCCTGCTGAACCTGATGCCGTCGGGCCAGTACCTGATGGAAGATTTTTACTATGCGGGCGGCCTGCCCGTGATCATCCGCGACCTGCTGGGTAAATTGCATGGCGAGGCGCTCACCGTCACGGGCGCCAGCATGGCCGTCAACGTGGCCGAAGCGGAAAATTTCAATCCCGAGGTAATCACGCCGCTGGCGCAGCCATTCAAGGACGAAGGCGGCATCGCCGTCCTGCATGGCAACCTGGCCCCGCGCGGCGCCGTCATCAAGCCTTCCGCCGCTTCGCCCGAACTGATGCAGCACCGTGGCCGCGCCGTCGTCTTCAACAGCATCGAGCATTACAAGAAGCGCGTCGACGATCCCGCGCTCGATATCGACGCCAGTTGCGTGATGGTGCTGCAAAATTGCGGCCCGCAGGGCTATCCGGGCATGGCCGAAGTGGGCAATATGGGATTGCCGAAAAAACTGCTGGAGCAGGGTGTGCGCGACATGGTGCGTATCTCGGACGCGCGCATGAGCGGCACGGCTTATGGCACGGTGGTGCTGCACGTGGCGCCGGAAGCGGCCGTGGGCGGGCCGCTGGCACTGGTGCGCGATGGCGACATGATAGAACTGGACGTGGCGGGACGGCGTTTGCACCTGGACGTCGACGAAGCCGAACTGGCGCGCCGGCGCGAAGCGTGGCGCGCCCCTGAAGCGGCCATGAAGGGCGGCTACCAGGCTATGTACATCAAGCACGTGACGCAGGCCGACGAAGGCGCGGACCTGGATTTCCTGGTCGGCTGCCGAGGCTCGGCAGTTCCACGCGAATCACACTGAAAAACAAGGAAAAATGATGGGGACACGGGCCCAATTACTGGTCGATGCGCAGAACTTCCTGGGCGAGGGCGTGCGCTGGTGCGAACGCAGCGGCCGCGTTTTCTGGACGAATATCGAAGGCTGCCAGCTGCATGCGCTGATGCTGGCCACAGGGGAGCGCCAGAGCTGGGCCATGCCCGAACGCCTGGCGTGCTTCGCGCTGACGGACAGCGACGAGGTGCTGCTGCTGGGCTTAGCTTCCGGCTTGGCATGGTTTGATGCGCGCAGCGGCGCCATCACGCCCTTGCACACGGTGGAGGGGGACTTGCCCATGACGCGCCTGAACGATGGCCGCTGCGACCGTCAGGGACGCTTTGTCTTCGGCACGCTCGATGAGCGCCCGTGCCGCGATGCCATCGCCAGCTTCTACCGCCTCAACCTGGACTTGACTCTGGAGCGCCTGCCCTTGCCGCAGATCGCCATTTCGAACAGCATCTGCTTCAGCGTCGATGGCACGGCCATGTATTTTTGCGATTCGATGAAGAAGGCGATCTACCGCTGGGACGATTACCTGGGGGGCGACGCCAGCCGGGTGCGCGTGTTTGCCGTGCTCGATCCGGGACCGGGCGCCGCCGATGGCGCGACCATCGATGCGGACGACCACCTGTGGAGCGCGCAATGGGGGGCGGGACGCGTGCTGCGCTTCGCGCCGGACGGCAGCGTCGAGCGCGCGGTAGCCCTGCCTGTGTCGCAGCCCAGCTGCGTGAGCCTGGGTGGGCCGCACTACGATGAATTGTTCGTCACCACCGCTCAGGAGAGTTTGACGCCGGTGCAGCTGGCGAGCGAACCGCTGGCGGGGGGATTGTTTCATGCGCGCCAGGTAGACGTGCGCGGTTTGCCGGAAGTGCGCTTTGGCGCCCTGCCGGCCCGACAGGAGAGAAAAGATGCAAAAGCATAGGGTTTTCGAAGGCATCCTCGAACGGGGCATGGTCGGCATCGTGCGCGCCACTTCGGCGCAGGCGGCCGTGCAGATCGCCGAGGCGTGCATCGCCGGCGGCATCACGGCCCTGGAAGTGGCGTTTACCACGCCCGATACCCTGGGTGTGCTGCGCACCCTGCGCGAACGCCATGGTCATGACGTGCTGCTGGGGGCGGGCACGGTGCTCGATACGGAAACGGCGCGCGCCGCCATCCTGGCCGGTGCCCAGTTCATCATCTCGCCCGGCGTCAACGTGGAGACCATTACGCTGTGCCAGCGCTACCAGGTGCTGGCCATGCCGGGGGCGATGACGCCGACGGAGATCGTCACGGCCCTGCAG
>NZ_LT607663.1:176813-186735 GCF_900095265.1 Janthinobacterium sp. UMAB-56
GATGTTCGGCCCCGCCTACATCAAGGCCCTGCGCGCACCGTTGCCGCAAGCGCCCTTGATGCCGACGGGCGGCGTGACGGTGGAGAACCTGCATGCATGGTTTGCCAGTGGCGCCGTGGCCGTAGGCATCGGCAGCAGCCTGAGTGGCCCGGGCGCCACGGGAGATTACGCGGCCGTGACGGCGCGCGCACAGGTTTTCGTGGCGAAGATGGCGGCCGTGCGGACTTCTAAGTCTTCTGGATAGCTCCTTGCGCTGGATAATTCTGCTACGCTAGGCGGGCAATGTCGCACGCCTCATAGACCCGAATATGTCCAACATCGCCCGCATCCTCAAAGACAGCCGCATCATCGCCATCGTCGGCATGTCCGACAAGCCCGAACGCGCCAGCCATGAAGTGGCAGATTACCTGCTGCAGCATGGCTACCGCGTGTTGCCCGTCAATCCGGCCCTCGCCGGGCGCGACGTGCTGGGCCAGCGTGCCTATGCCACCCTGACGCAGGCCGCAGCAGCTGTGGCGCCGGCGCGCATCGACATCGTTGACTGCTTCCGCAAGTCGGCAGATATTCTGCCCATCGCCGAGGAAGCCATCGCCGTCAAGGCCGGCTGTTTGTGGTTGCAGCTCGATGTCATCAACGAGCAGGCGGCGCAACTGGCGCGGACGGCCGGCATGGACGTGGTGATGGACCATTGCACAAAAATCGAGCATCGCAAGCTGGCGGTGGCAGCATGAAGGCGCGCACGCAATTTCGCGCCGGCCAGGGTTTTGACCTGAACGAGGAATTCGCCGGCAAGCGCCTGCTGGGTGCGGCCACCAAGGCGGCGAACAAGAAGCTGACTGCGGCGCAGTGCAAGGCCCTGGACCGCGAGGAAACCGTGGCGCTGACGGCGCAGATCGCCGAGTGCCAGAGCATGCTGTACGCGCAGCACAAGAAAAAAGTGCTGCTGGTCTTGCAGGGCATGGACACCTCGGGCAAGGACGGTACCGTCAAGGCCATCTTCAGCAATATCAACCCGATGGGCATCCGCGCCGTGGCTTTCAAGGGCCCCACCGATATCGAACTGGCGCACGATTACCTGTGGCGTGTGCACCAGCACGTGCCCGTCAAGGGCGAGATCGCCATCTTCAACCGCAGTCATTACGAGGATGTGCTGATCACGCGCGTGCAGGATATGATAGACAAGGCAGAATGCCAGCGCCGCTACGCGCATATCCGCGATTTCGAGCGCATGCTGAGCGAAACGGGCACCATCATCCTGAAAGTCTTCCTGCACATCTCCAAGGACGAGCAACGGGGACGGCTGCAGGAGCGGCTCGACGATCCTGACCGCCAGTGGAAGTTCGATCCCAACGATATCGCCCAGCGCAAGAAGTGGGATGGCTACCAGCGCGCCTATGAAACGGCGATCCGCGAGACGGATGCCGACCACGCGCCATGGTACGTGGTGCCATCGAACTCCAAGACCCAGCGCAACCTGGTGGTGGCTACCCTGCTGCTGGAAACCCTGCAGGCCATGAAGCTGGAATACCCGGCGCCGGACCCGAAACTGTCGTCTTTCAAGGTCGAGTAGTTCCATACTCCGCCTGCGGAATCGGCCGCGCTGTGGCATAGTATCCTTCGTCGATAATTCAAACCAGACCGGAGATCCATATGCTGCAGTTGAAAGATCCTACCTTGTTGCGTCACCAGGCTTACGTGAATGGAGCCTGGGCAGATGCCGATGCTGGCCAGACGATTAATGTGAGCAATCCCGCCACCGGCGAGCATATCGGCACGGTGCCCCTGATGGGCGCAGCCGAGACGCGCCGCGCCATCGAGGCGGCCAATGCCGCCTGGCCTGCCTGGCGCAAGAAGACGGCCAAAGAGCGTGCGGCCGTGCTGCGCCGCTGGCATGACCTGATCCTGGAAAACGCCGACGACCTGGCGCTGATCATGACCACCGAACAGGGCAAGCCCTTGCCGGAAGCGAAGGGCGAAGTGCAGTTCGGCGCTTCGTTCATCGAGTGGTTTGCCGAAGAAGGCAAGCGTGTGGCGGGCGATACCCTGCAATCGCCGTGGCCTGACCGCCGCCTGGTCATCACCAAGGAGCCGATCGGCGTGTGCGCCGCCATCACGCCATGGAATTTTCCCGCCGCCATGATTACCCGCAAAGTCGGCCCGGCCCTGGCCGCCGGCTGCCCGATGGTCTTGAAACCGGCCGAAGCGACGCCGTTTTCCGCGCTGGCGCTGGCTGTGCTGGCCGAGCGCGCGGGTGTGCCTGCGGGTGTGTTCAGCATCGTCACGGGCGCGCCGAAAGACATCGGCGGCGAAATGACGTCGAACCCCATCGTGCGCAAGCTGACGTTTACGGGCTCGACCCAGGTGGGCCGCTTACTGGCGGAACAGTGCGCGCCAACGATCAAGAAGCTCTCGCTGGAACTGGGCGGCAATGCGCCGTTCATCGTCTTCGACGACGCCGACCTGGATGCGGCAGTGGAAGGCGCCATTGCCTCGAAATACCGCAACGCGGGCCAGACTTGCGTGTGCGCCAACCGCCTGTACGTGCAGGACAGCGTGTATGACGCGTTTGCCGACAAGCTGGTGGCCGCCGTGGCCAAGCTGAAGGTAGGCAATGGCATCGAGGCGGGTGTCACGCAAGGCCCGCTGATCGACGCCAAGGCCGTCGCCAAGGTGGAAGAACACGTGGCCGACGCGCTGGGCAAGGGCGGACGCCTGCTGGCTGGCGGCAAGCGCCATGCGCTGGGCAACGGCTTCTTCGAGCCGACCATCATCGCCGATGTGACGAACGACATGCGCGTGGCTACCGAGGAAACCTTCGGTCCGCTGGCGCCACTGTTCCGCTTCAAGACGGACGATGAAGTCATCGCCCTGGCCAACAACACGGAGTTCGGCCTGGCCGCCTACTTCTATTCGCGCGACATCGGCCGCATCTGGCGTGTGGCAGAAGGCCTGGAAACGGGCATGGTCGGCGTCAACACGGGCCTGATCTCGAACGAGATCGCGCCCTTCGGCGGCGTCAAGCAATCGGGCCTGGGCCGCGAAGGATCGACCTACGGCATCGAGGATTATCTCGTAATCAAGTACATCTGCATGGGCGGCATCTAAGGCATCCTAGTGTGAGCCGCGGCGCGCGGCGAGGCGGTCCAGCATGCCCTTGACCGCTTCCATCTGCGTGCCGCTCTTGCGGTAGAAATCCGGGTCGATCGGATTGATGCTGGTGTAGCCCCAGAAATCCCAGCAGCCTTTCGGGTTGTACGGGTAGACGGGGCTCGGTTCTGCCTGTGGATACAGCACGATGATCTTGTTGGCGTCCGCCACCTGGTTGTAGCCGGTGCTGGTATAGAATCGGTCGCCGATGGCTTGCGTCGTTTGCAGGCAGCCGTGGAAGACCACGTGCACGCGGCAGCTCTCGCTGTCGCAGGCTTTCGGGATGTAGGCATAGGCCGTATTGTTCATGCTGGAGTACGCGCTCTGGATGAAGCTGCGCTGGTTGAAGGCGATCAGTTTGCCCGTCAGGGTGGTGGACGACGGTTGCAGGTCCGGGTACAGGTGCTGCAGGATGTCGCGCGCCTGCACGTAGTCGCAGTCGTTGATGAAGGGCGACTCCGTCACGGCGCACGGCTTGTCCTGATTGCTGTCGGTCAAGATGGCGTGGCCCGCGCCGACGGTGTCGACGAAGCGGATCTGCGCCGCCGGCGTGCCGGCCAGCGCATAGAATTTCCCCACCTGCTCCATCACCGGCCGTGTCACGGTTCGGTCTTGCGTTCCGCTGAACAGATACACGCGCTGGCGCTTCAGGTTGGCCGTGTCGTCGATGAGACGGGCGCGCGCAAAATCGTTTGCCGCGCGCAGCAATTCGCTGGCGACAGGCGGCGCCACCTGCGCGCTGCCCGGATTCATGCAGGTGGTCAGGGCATTCGTCAGGTAGGGAATGTAGGGGAAGCGGCCCGGCTGGCCCGAGCAGAAATACGGGCCGCCCGCGATGATGCCGGCGCCGGCGACGGTGGCCGAGTAGGCGACGGCAAATTGCGCCGCCATGAAGCCGCCCGAGGACAGGCCGGACACCGTGGTCTGGCTCAGGTCAGCCTGGTAGCCGGGCAGGGCGGGGGCGTCCTTGGTCGCGGCGGGCTTGACGGCCTTGGCCGTCGTGGCGGCGTGCGCGCCGTCTGGTGCCAGAATGAGCAGGCTGGCGGCCAGCAGGGCAAGGGGCAATGCGGTCAGGTGCGGGAAGGGCATGGCTACTCCACAGGGCAAGAAAAGGGACAGGAAGACCGAGCATAGGTAAAAAAACTGTGCGCCGGGCAAGTACTGCACGGTTGTTGATATCGCTCAAGCAATCGCCGTTGTGCTACGTCTTGTACGCGTGCGCGGCGTTTGACATAGAATGGTTTTTTTCCGTTCAACCATGGTGCCCCTCATGTCCAAGACCCTTGCCCAGCTGTTTGCGCTCACCACCCTTGCCGCCGGCGCCAGCCTGGCCATGCCGGCCCAAGCCGCCGACACCGCGACAGTTGCTGCCGCGCCAGCAGCCTGCCCCGCCATCCTCAAGCAGACCTTCAATCGCTTGCAGGATGAAGCGCCGCAAAACCTGTGCCAGTACGCTGGCAAGGTCGTGCTGGTCGTCAATACGGCCAGTTATTGCGGCTTCACCAGCCAGTATGAAGGCCTCGAGGCGCTGTACGCCAAGTACGGCAGCAAGGGCCTGGTGGTGCTGGGCTTCCCGTCGAACGATTTCGGCAAGCAGGAGCCCGGCAGCAGCAAGGAAATCGCCGATTTCTGCTACAACACCTATGGCGTGAAGTTCCCCATGTTTTCGAAGTCCGTCGTTTCCGGCCCCACGCCGAATCCGCTGTACGTGGACCTGATCAAGCAGACGGGCAAGACGCCGGCCTGGAATTTCCATAAATACCTGATCGACCGCCACGGTAAAGTGGTGGAAAGCTTCCCCAGCAAGGTAACGCCGGACGACAAAAAACTCGTTGGCGCGGTGGAAAAAGCGTTGGCACTGTAAGTTGTCGACACACAAGCAGGCTTGAACGCCTGCTTTTTTCATGTCGAGCTTGTCGTCTTGCCATCATTATCCTAAGCTGTTTGTTCGTGTTTGTCACAACAGAGGAGAACATCATGGCGTATGTTGATGGATTTGTGGTGCCCGTACCGAAAGCCAAACTCGATGCCTACCTGGCCATGTCGCGTAGTTGCGGCGCCGTCTGGCGCGAATATGGCGCACTGGAATTTCGCGAATGCGTGGGCGATGATGTCAAAGCCGGAAAGCTGACTTCGTTCCCGCAGGCGGTGGACTTGCAGGAGGGCGAAGTGGTGGTATTTTCCTGGATCGTGTATGAGTCGCGCGCCAAGCGCGATGAAATCAACGACAAGGTCATGCAAGACCCGCGCCTGGCCGAGATGATGGACCCGGCCAAGTTGCCGTTCGATGGCAAGCGGATGATATACGGCGGCTATGAAATGCGGATAGATGCTTAAAGGATGAGCTTGGCCGGCAACGCGCCGCGCAGGGCATTGCACACGACGATGGCTTCGGCCCGCGCCAGCATGGCGCGCGTGATGATGGTTTCCTGCGCATCCCAGGCAGGATCGGCCAGCATGGCTGCGCGCTGCACGCCCGGCAGCAAGCCGCAGGACAGGGGCGGCGTGTGCCAGCGACCGTCGAGGCGGACGAAGACATTGCTGCGCCCACCCTCCGTCAGCTCACCCCTTTCGTTACAGAACAGCATGTCGAAGCCGCCTTGCGCCTCGGCCGCGCGCCAGGCCGCGTCGTAGCGCGTCCGCACGCTGCTCTTGTGGCGCAGGAACAGGTCGTCGGCCACGGTGGCGTCGGGTGCCAGCAGGATGTTCACGGTCTCCGGCAAGGCGGTGAGCGCACCGCTTTGTAGCGTGAACTGGCCATCCTGGCGCAGCGCCAGGCGCAGGCGGAAGGCGATATCGTCGGGGCGGGCCGCGCATGCCGCCTGCAGCGCGGCGCGGGCAGCGTCGGCATCCCAGGCAAAACCGAAGTAGGCGCAGGAGGCGGCCAGGCGCGCCAGGTGGCGTTCCTGCTGGCGGCAGCCACCGGCACGGCTGGCGTGCAGGGTCTCGAACAGTTCGAAGTCGTTGCTCAATCCCGTCAGGAAGCGGGCCTTGAGCTGGCATTCCGCAAATTCATCGTGCGGGTCGCTATCGAGCACGATGCCGGCACCCACGCCCATTTCGCCGCGCCGGATGCCGCCAGGGCCAGCCGGCTGCAGGGCCAGGGTGCGGATCGGCACGGACATGCAAAAGTCGCCCACGGCGTGGGTGGCGCCAGCGGCCGGTGGATCGAACCAGCCGATGGCGCCCGTATAGATGCCGCGCGGCGCCTCTTCCAGTTCCGCGATGATTTCCATGGTGCGGCGTTTCGGCGCGCCCGTGATCGAGCCGCACGGGTACAAGGCCTGGAAGATGTCGGCCAGGCTGGCATCCTCGCGCAGGCGGGCCTGCACGGTGGAGGTCATCTGCAGCACGCTGCTGTAGCGCGTCACCTCGAACAGGGCCGGCACCTTGACGGACCCCGTGGCGGCGATACGGCCGATATCGTTGCGCAGCAGGTCGACGATCATCAGGTTTTCCGCGCGGTTCTTCGGATCGGCAGACAAGGCTGTGGCGCGGCGCGCGTTTTCTGCCGTTTGCTCCGGCGGGGCGGCCGGCGCCGTGCCTTTCATGGGACGCGCCATCAGCTCGCCTTGCGCATGGCGCACGAACAGCTCCGGCGACAGCGACAGCAGTGCGCCGCCATCGGGCAGCATCACCAGCGCGCCGTAGGGCACGGGCTGGCGCGCGCGCAGCCGCGCATACAGGGCGAGTGGCGAGCCGAAGGCGTCGAAACGCAAACGATAGGTGTAGTTGACCTGGTAAGTGTCGCCGGCCACGATATAGTCGTGGATGCGCTGCAGCGCCTGCGTAAATTGCGCCTGGTCGACATTCGCGTGTGTATCGGCCACGCCGGCCGGCGCGGCGTCCGCGCGGACGCGCTCGTCCAGCCACTGCGCCACATCGTCCTGCGACAGCTGCCGGCAGTGTTCAAAAACGAGTACCTGCGCCAGCGGCGGGGCGTTGATGCCTGCCGCGCGCGGCGGCATGGCCAGCAAATGCGCCCCCAGTTCGTAGCTGCACACGCTGACGGCGTACTGGCCGCGTTGTAACGCCTCTTGCAGCCCCTCGATCAGGGCCGGCCACTGGTGTCCCTCGCTGCACCGCAAGACTGCCGCCAGGCCCGTGTACAGGCGCGAACCGGCACCCGGGGTGCTGGCGTCGTCGAGCAGGGCGAAACAGTCGGTATGCATGGGGACAGCCGCAGCGGTGACTTACCCCAGCAGCATGGCGATTTGCAGCGCCGCTTCCTGGGAGGGATTGATCTTGAAGCCGCTCTTGGCGTAGCGATGCCAGCGTCCGATGACGAAGCTGACGATCAGGGTGGCGCGCGCCGCCACTTCGCTTTCCTTGCCATGGCCTTCGGCGGCAGCCACGCGCAAGGCTTGCTTGAGCGCCAGTTCCACGCGGTCGTAGAACTGGTTCATGCGCACTTGCAGGCGCTCGTCCTCATTGACCAGCGCGTCGCCGATCAGCACGCGCGTCATGCCCGGATTGCTGATGGCGAAATTGAGCAGCATGCCGATGATGTCGCGCGTTTGCGTCATGCCGTCGCTGTGCTTTTCCGCGATCTGGTTGATCAGGCCGAAGACGCTCGACTCGATGAATTCGATCAGTCCTTCGAACATTTGCGCCTTGCTGGCGAAATGACGGTACAGGGCCGCTTCCGACACGGCCAGTCTGGCCGCCAGTGCGGCAGTGGTGATCTTTTCGCCTTTCGGCTGCTCCAGCATTGCGGCGAGGGCCTGAAGAATTTGTAGCCTGCGCTGGCCCGGCGGTGTGCTTGCCATATTTTCTCTTGTCGTTAAAAAAATGCTGCCTTGACGGGACGGTCCGTCACCGCCGCTAGCGGTGCGGCTTCCGGCGTCAACCGGAAGCCCAGGAGTCCCCTTCAACGCAGACGGTGAAGGCGGCGTGCCAAATGCCGGACAGATTTTACTTTGACATCGACGTAAGCGGGGCGATTTAACGCCTTGGGCAACTTCGCCATGCCGATCGGATCCGCCATTTTCAGGTATTGCGTGATCCAGGCCGTGCGCAGGCCCAGTTTTTTCGCACCCTTCAGATTGGCCAGGGTATCTTCCACCAGGATGCAGCGGCCGGGCCGGATCTGGTGCTTGCGCATCAGCTTGCGCAGCATCAGGGTCGATGGCTTGGGCCGCAGCTGGCGGTGCACATGCATCGCTTCGATGGAGATATGCTGGGCAAAGTGCTGGCGCAAGCCCAGGTGGCGCATCACGTCGCTCGAATAGCGCAGCGGCGCGTTGGTGAGTAAAATTTTACGGCCAGGCAGGCGCTTGAGTAAAGCCCCCAGCCCCCGCTCGGCGCGTATCATGGCGCGCAAATCGTCGAACGCGTGCGTCTCGTGGAGGAAGTGCGCGGCCTGCACCTGATGGTGCTTGACCATGCCCAGCAAGGTGGCGCCATAGCGGTGCCAGTAGGCCGCGCGCGCCGCATTGACGATGGCATCGTCTGCGGGCGTGACGCCATCGCCCAGCACGCGGGCAATATACGTATTCATATTGGCCGTGATGGTGGGGAAGATGGCGTGCGAGGCATTGTGCAGCGTGTTGTCGAGGTCAAACAGCCAGACCGGCGACGAGCGGTTAAGATGGGACACAGGCACAGGAGTCTTTAGGCAAGATGATAAGCAAGATGAAAAATTCAACAATCAGGAAAACCATGCGACGCCAGATTATAGTGATGTTTTGCGGATTATTCTTGCTGCCATTGCAGGCGGCCTTCGCCGAAGCGCCGCGCGTGGCGCAAAACCGGGGTGCCCTGTTCAAGGTGCAGGACGCCAGCCACACCCTGTATCTGTTCGGTACCATCCACGTCGGTGCGCCCGACTTTTATCCGCTCGAGCCGACCGTGGCGCAGGCGCTGCAGCAGGCTGGCGCGTTGGCGCTGGAGATCGATCCGGGCGCCGATCCGCGCGCGGCCCTGGGCGCCGTGCTGAAATACGGCATGGAGGCGCCGGGCAGCAAAGTGCCGGCCGACTGCCGCCAGACCCTGGCCCCGCGCCTGGCGCCGTTGTTGCAAAAATACGGCATTCCAGCCGAATCGGTGGCGCCGATGAAGCCGTGGATGCTGGCCAGCATGCTGGCCATCGGCGAATTTTCCACGCTCGGCTATCGCTCCGACCTGGCGGTGGACAATTATCTGGCGCAGCAGGCCAGGGTGCGCAAGATCCCCGTGGTGGAACTCGAGTCGATGGAAGCCCAGATGGCGCTGTTTGGCGCGATGTCGCCGCTCGACCAGTGCCGTTTCCTGGAAGACGGCGTGGCGTCGATCGAAGACCAGGAACAAAGCCAGGAAGCGCGCGAGATCGCCAACGCCTGGCGCACGGCCGACGCGGCCGCCTTCGACAAGCTGGCGGCGAAAGCCGCGCAAGACCCCTCGTTCGCTGCGCAGTTCGTGCAAAAGGTATTGTTAGATGGCCGCAACCCGGCCCTGGCCGACGGCATCGCCAAACTCCTGGCGCGCGAAAAGCACAGCCTTGCCGCCATCGGCGTGCTGCATCTGGTCGGAACGAAAAGCGTGCCGGATTTATTGCGTCAAAGGGGCTTGAAGGTCGAACGGGTGTATTGAAACGCGGAGTAGATGCGGGCTGGAAGACAGCAGAGCAGATGGAAAAATGTTCAGGGCAAGGCGTACTGACGAAGACAGTACGAATGTACGGCGAGGAAGTACAACGCCGCCATGGGCATTTTTACAGCTGCGGGGAAAGGATACTGGTGCCCTTGACGTGGATCGAACACGTGGCCTCTCCCTTACCAAGGGAGTGCTCTACCAC
>NZ_LT607664.1:0-41300 GCF_900095265.1 Janthinobacterium sp. UMAB-56
TAAGACAGCCAAGAAACCAAGCTTTACGGTAGGTTCGATTCCCGCCGTCTCCACCACTGAATAAAAAATAGAGGCCCCCGAGCGCAAGCGACGGGGCCTTTATTTTTTATTCGATGCTGCCGATAGCGGGGAATCAAATCCGCGTCCGGCACGGGCGCGGGGGTTTTGCGGGACTTCGGCGAGCGCAGCTCGGCGCCGCAAAACCGGGTTGCGCTTGCAAGCGCAACCCTCTCCGATTCTCCTGACTCGCTTTTGCGCCGTAGGCTACTTTCCCAACGACAACATCAGCCGCTCATGCCGTGTCCGAATAGCGGACCTGCCCCTTCTTGTTACGTAGGCGGCGGCGTATTTGCTACCAGATAATTGGTCCAACCATATTCGCGTGCAATGGCGCGTAGAACTTCTTCGATCAACTCTTGACCATTGTCACCATTGGTCATCACGATTGCGCCTTGGCCAGTGGACGTATAAGCAAACATCATGTTGCGAAAGCCTGCGTTACCGCCACCATGATAAAAACTTCTACGTGCATCAGATTTTTCACCGAGGAATAGGCCAAGTCCAAAATCTTCAATTCCTGGCGTCAGCATTTCATTCGTCATTTTTTGTGACAACACCTTGTTGGATTGACCTGAGGCGCTCTTCTGGATCTCGATGACGAAGCGGGCCAGATCCGAGGGCGTCGTCCACAAGGATGCTGCTGCCATCTCTGGATAACGATGCCATTTCCCGGGAACGTCACGGCCATCAACAAGGTAGGCGCTCGATGCCATAGCCTCCCATCCGGCAGGAAGGACGAAGGAACTTTCTTTCATTCCAATCTTGTCGAGCACGGCATGTTGCATGAACCGGTCAAACGGCTCGCGTGTCGTTTCGGTAATCATGAGCTGAACAATTTCATAACCACCACCAGAATATTTCCATGCGCTACCAGGTACCACCTCCGCTCGCACAGGATCTGAATTGGCTGGAGCTTTTCCATCGAGCACTTCAAGAAGAGTGGGCATTGCTTGATCGACAGCATAGCCCTGGAAACCATGCCCTCCGATGCCAGCGGTATGGCTGAGCAGGCCACGCAGTGTAACCTTGCGTTGAGCGGTAAACTCATTCGTCGGGAGCTTCCATGCTGCCAGACGCAGGTTGACGTCCTCATCAAGCGAAAGCATACCTGCCTGCACAAGGGACATAGCCGCCATTGCTGTCACTGACTTACTGATGGAGGCAGCCTGGAATCTGGTGTGTTCGTTGACATGGCGAGCGCTGGCAACATCAGCTAAACCGAATCCGCGCGCCCATTCAATCGCACCGTTATTGATGACGGCGATACTGATGCCCGGCACCTTCAGTGCAGTCATGCGTTCGGCAAGACGAGCGCCTTGAATTGGTACTCCACCCGCGCTGCTGGTAGGCAATAAGCCGTTCTCTACTTGCTCAATGCGAGCTTCAATTGCGCTGTCCCGTCGCTGGGCGTAGACGCTGTCAGAAAATGAGATAGCCAGTGTCGCGATAACGAGCAGTTTTTTCATTGGGTCTGATCCTAGCAAAAGCAAAAGAATGCGCCGAGTGTAAAGTCAAATTAATTGTTTGGCAATTGACCAAGTCTGTCACTATAGGCTGTGTGTGGTGGTCAAGTAATTTCGGACTCAACGATAGGTTCACGTGCTGCCATTTGCCGTTCGTAGACGGTGGGAGGCAGATTGCCCAATGCTGAATTGATACGCTTGCAGTTATAGAAACCGACGATGTAGTCGGTGATATCGGCTTTTGCCTCGGCATGGTTGGCATACTGTCGTTGCCAGACACGTTCCATTTTTAAGTTCAGGAAGAATCGTTCTGCGACGGCGTTATCCCAACAATTTCCCTTACGGCTCATACTGCAGACGAAGCCGTGCCGCTCAAGCATAGTCTGGTACAGCGCGCTGGCATATTGACTGCCGCGATCCGAATGGACGATCAATCCTGGGGCCGGCTGCCGCTGTCCGATCGCCATGCTCAAGGCATCGCAGACCAGCTCGGCGGGCATGCTCGGCGCCATGGCCCAGCCGACCACTTTGCGTGCATACAGATCGAGGGCTGTGGCCAGGTACAGCCATCCAGCGCCGGTCCGAATGTAAGTGATGTCGCTGACGTAAGCGAGATTCGGCGCGGCCGGATTGAACTGTCGGTTCAACACATTGGCGGCCACCGGCAAGCCGTGCTTGCTGTCTGTCGTGTGCACGAATTTACGCTTCCAGACCGGCTTCAAGGCTGCCTGGCGCATCAGTCGGCGCACTTTGAAGCGCCCAATACGTACGCCCGCGTTGGCCATGGCGGTGACCAGTCGGCGGCTTCCGTAGCTCTGATGGCTGGCCATGAACGCCACTTTCAGATGGATGCTTGCTTTACAGGCCGCCGGCTTGGCGGCACGGTGCTGTGCCGTGTAAAAGCCCTACCTGCTGACGGCCAGCAGATCGCAGCTCTGCTGCACAGGAAAGGCCTCCTTTTGCAGCTGACGAATGACCGTGTAAATCATTTCATTTCGCGGGCAAAGAAGGCCGATGCCTTTTTTAAGATGGTGACGTCCTGGCGCAGTTGCTGATTTTCCTGCTCCAATTGCCGGATCCTTTGTTGCTCGGCGGTGAGCGGTTTGCCGATGCCCGGCAGGCCGTTCTGTTCAGCACTGTATTGCGTCAACCAGCGCCGGATCGCCGTCTGGCCGATGCTCATGGTCTCGCTGACGTTTTGTACGCTCTGACCCTGCTCCTTGATCATGCGCACTACTTCCAGCTTCAAGCTGGCATCGAATACTCTTCGTTTTCTTGTTGTCATGTCTAACTCCTCAGGTGGTGTATTTTCCACCTATCGAGGTGTCCGAGCAAATTAGACCACAGCAGTGTGTGAATGCCGGACCTGCCCCTCCCCCTCACATCCTGCCCCAGGCACCGGAAGATGTCGGGTATGAGATACATGACACCCGGAGCAGGCACGCGAACTCCACTCATCGCCTCAACGGCGTACACTGGCTCCTCGTCCATCAACGCATTGGTCCACCGTGAAACTATCGCGCTTTATTACCGGCCATCTGGAGCCGATCCTGGAAGAGTGGGAACTCTTCGCCAGGTCGCTCCCCATTCCCGGAGCCGCCATCTCGAAAGCAGAATTGCGCGATCATGCAAAGCAGATGCTGCAAACCATCGTGCGCGACATGGACGTCATCGAAAACGCGGCGCAGCGAAAAAAGAAATCGACGACGGGCGTCTCGGAGATAGCGGGCAAAGAAACCGCAGCCGCGACGCATGGCTCTCTGCGCCAGCAGATTGGATTCACGCTGCCTCAGCTGACGGCGGAATTCCGCGCGATGCGGGCCAGCGTTCTGCGACTGTGGATGGCACAGGTGTCGGTGGCGTCGAAAACGGCAACGGACGACATCTTGCGCTTTAACGAAGCGATAGACCAGGCACTGCAGGAATCGGCCATACGCTATTCGCAGCAGAGCGACCGCACCCGCAATACCTTTCTCGCCATCCTCAGCCACGATCTGCGCAGTCCGCTGAGTACGATGACGATGGCAGGCGCACTGCTGAGCAGGCCGAGCGCGAGCCCTTCTTCCACGCTGCAGATCGGTGCACGGGTTGCCCGTAGCGCAGCTGCCATGACAACCATGGTGAACGATCTGCTGGAATTCGCCAGGACGCAGCTGGGGGGACGCATGCCCATGTCGCCCGCCTTGGGCGATCTGGGGGAAATCTGCAAGACGGCCGTCGAGGATGCTTCGGCCGCTCACCCGCAATGCAAGTTTGAACTGAGTACCACGGGCGAAATGATCGGCGACTTCGATGCGGCCCGCCTGGCCCAGCTGTTTTCCAATTTGCTCAACAATGCTGCACAATATCGCACCGACGACCAGCCAGTGACCATCACGGCCTGCGGCGATGCCGATACGGTGGTGGTGCAAGTGAAGAATTTCGGCCGCCAGATCCCGGATGCCTCGCTGAAGAGTATTTTCGATCCCCTGGTACAGCTGGCCGTTTCCGACGAACACAAAGCGCCCAATGCAACCAGTATCGGATTGGGTCTGTTTATTGCGCGGGAAATCGCCAGCGCGCACGGCGGCACCATCGGCGCCGAGTCGAGCCTGGAATGCGGCACGGTGTTTACCGTGCGCCTGCCCAGGCTGTCGCTGAACGAGGGAGCGACAGGCTGCTAAACGCGCCCCCTCGGAGAAGACGATTGCCCCTGCCGGGACATGCCCGCCCTACCTGCGGCTGAGCGGCACATACTCGCCCGGCAAGCTGGCCGCTTCCAGCGCATCGGCAAAGGCCAGCAAGAACTTCGCCGGACCATGCTCCGATACCAGCAGGGAGGCGCCCTTGTGGCGCAGCAGTTTCAATACTTCCTGCTGGTGCGCCTGGTATTCCTGCGCGTGGCCATAGAAGGTCTGATACATCTCCAGCGTTTCCATGGCCTTTGCGGCCAGGATGAATTCGGGTTTGTCCATCATATCTCCTCTTGATCAGCTCGGAAATCCAGAAGACGCATCAGCCGTCTCCTCCGCGTACAGCCATCCTCTTCGGCATGGCCGCACTTCCATCATACGCCTCTACTCAGCTGTCACCAACAGCGCACGCCTAGGCCCGGTAAGGCTCGCCCGACAGGATGCCCTGATACTGGCTCAGGGTGCTGCCGATCTTAAACCCATCGGCATCGATATCGTAAAAGCGGATGTCCTTGCTGTGGCCGCTGCCGCGCACCTTCACCACCGAGACCACGCGCTTGAACTGGCCTTCGAGCTCGATGTAGCGCTGCATGATAATGGCGTCGGCCAGGAAGGCGTTGCCGTAGGAACTGAAGCGCAGCATGGTGTACTGGTCTTCCAGTTCGGCCGTCATCAGCACCGACACGCCCATGTCCGTCAAGGCCGCCACCAGGCGGTACAGCGATTCGCGGAAATCCTCGCGGAACATGGAAGCGAGCGCCATTTCAAAGCCGGACAGGGAATCGATCACCACGCGCTTGGCCTTCATGCGCGTGATCATGCTCACCAGGTCATGCAGGACTTCATCGAGCGACAGGTCGAGCGTGCGCGTGTTGATCACGCCGACCTGGCCGGAACTGACGAGTGCATTCAATTGATAGCTGAGTAGCTGGTTTGGGCTTTTCTCGAAGGCGGCGATCACGCCAGGCTCGCCGCAACGCACGCCTTCCTTGAGAAATTGCGTGGCCAGCACGGTCTTGCCGGAACCGGACGGGCCCACCAGCAGCAGCGAATAGCCGGCCGGCAAGCCGCCGCCCATCATGGTATCGAGTTCCGGTACGCCCATCGACAGGCGCTCATTGCCGGAAATGCTGATCTTTCCTATGCTGCTGGCCTTGAGCACGGCGCGGGAAAAGATTTCCAGCCCATCATCATTGATACGGAAGGTGTGCACGCCCAGGCTCTGTGACTGGCCGCGCATCTTGACCACCTGGATCTTGCGCACCATGGCATCGCGGTGCACGAGCTGGGACAGCCACAGGATGCCGTCGGCCACCGTGAACACGGCGCTCGACTCGGCCTCGGGCGCCAGGTATTCGCCGATCAGGAAGGTCGTGGCCAGCCAGCTGGTCATTTGCGCACCCAGTTGCTGCACGAAATTCTGCAGGCCTGCAGCGCCCGTTTCCATGGCCTTGGCCGACTGCACCACGGAGCGGAAGGAGTCGACAAAAACGAGGCTGGGCGAGAATGCCTCCACCTCTTCGGCGATGCGCGCCAGCACGCGGTCGAAATCGCCTTCCAGCAAGTCAGCCGACAGATTGACAAATTTGATCGACTTGTTGATCTTTTCCACATCGAAAAAGGGGAACTGCTGCTGATAGCGCAGCATCTTCAGCGGTGGCTCGCCCAGGACCGTAAAAAACAGCGCCTTACGCTCCGGCGTGGCGAGGGAAAACATGATCTGGTGCGCCAGCGTCGTCTTGCCGCTGCCTGGCGTGCCCGCCACCAGGTTGAAGGAAAATTCAGGTATTCCGCCGCCCAGCAGTTCGTCCAGCCCCGGCACGCCAGTGGCCAGGCGGTGGATGGTGACTTTGTTCATTCGTTCGGCTCCGTTCCAGCATTATTCACAACGTCATCACCCCAGGCTCTGAGGAGGATGCTATTCGTTAAGAGTTCGCCAATTAATAAAATAAGGGTATTGATGAAGTGCATCAACATCGCCGTGCTTGCCGCGCAGGCGGCGGTGTCCGCCTGGCCCTGCAGGCTGGCGCGCAAGGCGGTCATGGCGGCTTCCAGCGCTTGCTGCGGATGGGGCGTCAGCCAGCTGAACTGTTTCTGACTCTGGTGCAGGCTACGGGCATACATCGACTCCACGCCCCGCTCACCAATGATCTGATTCAATTCAGTGGCCAGCTGCTCCCAAAGGCGAATACTGACGTTTACCACCGCTCCTGGTTCGCGTAACAGCGCATGCTCTATCCTTCGCTGCCGCTGTTCATGGACTGTGGCCATAATCGGATCTTTTCTCTGCGGTTTTCGGTGCATGGACCATGTTAAAAAAAAGCATCAGGGCTACTTTGCCCATCAGCGCGGAACCGTTGCCGTGATTATCTTCGACAAAGCGTCGATATTGATGGGTTTTACCAGGTAATGGTCAAACCCAGCCTCGCCAGCGCGGTCGAACTCGCCAAGCTGGCTGTAGCCGGACGTGGCGACAAAGCATGGCAGCGGCGCCGCCAGGGCCGCGCGTGCCGCACTGATGACCTGAAAGCCATCCATGCCCGGCAAGCCGATATCGCAAACGATGACATCATAGGGCGCATCGAGCGCAGCACGCAAGCCGCTGGGGCCATCGTTGCGCACGTCGACATGGTGGCCGTCCTGCGTCAGCAGCAGCGCCAGCATTTCCGCCGCATCGGCATTATCTTCGATCAGCAATATGCGGCGTGGCAAAAGCTGCGCTTCCCGTTGCAAATCCATGTCCGGAGCAGGCGGCGCCAGCGACGACAAGGGCAGTTGCAAGACAAACTGGCTGCCAAAGCCGACCCCGGCGCTGAAGACATCCACGGTTCCGCCATGCAACTGGGTAATGATGCGCACCAGCGACAGGCCGATGCCCAGGCCGCCCTGCGCCCGTTCCAGCGAACGGAAACCCTGGGTAAACAGGTCGAAGATGAAAGGCTGAATATCGAGGGCGATGCCGGCGCCATCGTCGCTGACGGCAATTTCCACCATAGTATCGTGGCGCCGGACAACGATATCGATGTGGCCAAACTCGTGCGTGAATTTGCTGGCATTGATGAGCAAGTTGGCAAACACTTGTGTCAGGCGCACCAGGTCCCCTTCGATGACCAGGGCTTCCTTCGGCAGGTTCACGCTCAGTACTTGCTGGCGCTGACTGATGCTGGCCTGGCCCACTTCCACAGCAGCGGCGACGATGTCGCTCAACAGGATGGGCGCCAGCTGCAAGGTGATCTTGCCGCTGCTGACGCGCGAGGCATCGAGCAAATCGTCGATCAGGCGCGCCATATGCGCCACCTGGCGGCCGATCACGCCATGCACGTGCGCCAGTTGGGGATCGAGGTCGACCTTCTTGGCCAGCAAGTCATTGGCCAT
The DNA here is from genome assembly GCF_900095265.1 of Janthinobacterium sp. UMAB-56. GTDB lineage: Bacteria > Pseudomonadota > Gammaproteobacteria > Burkholderiales > Burkholderiaceae_D > Janthinobacterium. Next base: position 7,571 of record NZ_LT607664.1, read on the forward strand.
CGCCAGCGGCTGCAAGGGATTGCGCAACTCATGCGCAAGCATGGCCAGGAATTCCGTCTGGCGCAAGGTCGTCGCCTCGGCGGACGCCTGCATATCCTGCGCACCAAACGTCGCCAGCACCAGGTTTTGATTGGCTTCGCGCAACTGGGTGACCAACAGGCCAAAGGCGTCGGATTTATCCTTTTCCTCCACCTGCATCTTGGCCATGCTCAACAGTTGATTGATCGTCTCGCGCAGCAGCTTGACTTCACGGCCATGCAAGGCATGCAGATTTTGCTCGGACGACAGTTGCTGGGCGGGCACATCCTCAGGATCCGGCGAGAGTGCTGTGTAACGCATGGTGACGGTGTACGGCCTGTGGGGGCCGGCCTCAAGGACAACTCTTCGTTACGCGGCGTTCACTCAGGCATCGCCGCGCACGCCAGCTCAATTGCTGCATACGATGTATTGCTTACTATCCGAACACGATACTCTATTTACCCTGCGAACTGAAAGCATTAGATTACTTATCGTCAACAGTGCGCAGGGGTAGCACGTAATTGGCGAGCTGCCAGCCCATGGCCAGGGCCGATTGCTCCGCTTCATGCTGCGTGTCGCGATTTTCCAGATTGGCTTGCCGGACATCCGCAAAGCCGCATTTGCTCAGCACCAATTGTCCCTGCCAGCACCCTTCGGGCAGTTCGCAGGCGTAGGCCGAAATCAGGAAACCATTGTGGGTAGTAGGGTTCGCATAAGACATGAGGCCTCCGTGGGGTTGCCAGCGTCGCCGTGAACAAAAAACACGGCTATCATTACAGTATAGTCAGACTTAGTGTAAGCGCAATACGGCTCAAATTTCAGTTAAATCAACTACATACGCATCAGGCTGCCTGTAGGGGGCCGCAAACAGGCAGCCGCGCTCACCAACCTGCCCGCGCATGCCATGCCGGGCTTTCACCTCGACAACAGACACCCATGACCCCACATTTATCGCTGCACTGCTATCTGCAAGACGCGCCGTCAGACCGGCCGCAACGCTGTTCCGACGTCACCCTCCAAGCCGACCCGGCCACCCTGCGCGCCATCGCCCATTTTCTGCTGGCCAGCGCCGACGAGTTTGATCTGGCGCAAGAACGCGCCGGCATGCACGCCCACCTGCAAGATGCATGGGAAGGCTGGCAAGACGACTTCCCCGACCTGGTCGTAGTGGCAGCCTAGGGTGGCGGCCCGGCGTGAAGCATCGCCTGGCGCCCCGGCTGGCGCGCGTCGGGTAACATACGCCACCTTTGCCATACCGAGAACACTTGATGCCCGACTCCCGAACCGCCCTGCCCTGGCTGCGCAGCGCCATGCTGGCCACCGCGCTGGCCAACCTGTCCGCCTGCGCCAGCCCGCCCGCGCACGAAGCGCTGTTCCTCGCCACCACCTTCACGCCCGCGCATTCCTTTACCAAGGGGATCGAAGGTCCGGCCGTGGATGCGGATGGCAATGTCTATGCCGTCAACTTTGCGCGCCAGCAAACCATTGGCAAGGTCAGCCCCGGCGGCATAGGCGAGGTGTACCTGACCCTGCCCGGCACCAGCATCGCCAACGGCATCCGCTTCGGCAGCCGCGGGCAAATGTATTTGGCCGACTACATGGAGCACACGATCTACCTGGTCGACCCGGCCACGCGCGCGCTGTCCATTCACGCGCGCGAGCCGCGCATGACGCAGCCGAACGATATCGCCATCACGCAGGAAGACGTGCTGTATGCGAGCGACCCGAACTGGAAGGAAAACACGGGCCGCGTGTGGCGCATCGCGCAAGACGGCACGGTGACGCTGGCGCTCGACACCATGGGCACGGCCAACGGCATCGAAGTGAGTCCCGACGGCAAGATTTTGTATGTGAATGAAAGCGTGCAGCGCAATATCTGGATGTATGACATCGCCGCAGATGGCAGCCTGAACGGCAAGCGATTGCTGATCAGGTTCGACGATTTCGGCATGGATGGCATGCGCGTGGATGTCGATGGCAACCTGTACGTGACGCGCTACGGCAAGGGCAGCGTCGTGAAATTGTCGCCACAGGGCCGCATCTTGCGCGAAATCAGCGTGCCCGGCGCCAAGCCCAGCAACATCACCTTCGGCGGCCCCGATGGCCGCACGGCGTATGTGACGGAAGTGGTGCAGGGACGCTTGTTGCAGTTCCGCGTCGACCGGCCCGGGCTGGAGTGGCAGCGGGCGCAGGAGCGCCGCAAGCCCGAGCAGTCTGCGTCTAGCGCGGAATAATGCGCTCCGCCTTCAGGCGCTCGAACAGATGGAAGAAGGCGTCGGGCGTATCCTGGTAGTCGAGGAAACCGGCCTTGCGGCTCTTGCCCATGTCCGTCATCACTTCCATCGGCCGCCCCAGGTCGGCATCCGTATGCCACCAGGAGGCGAGGCGGGTGATATCAGCCTCCACCAGGCCATGCTGCTGCGCCAGGGTACGCCACTGCGCGGGCGCGTCCTGCATGCGATGGTCCAGCGGCGCCATCGGTTCGGGCAGATCGGCCGCCTGCACGCCGAAATACGCGGCCAGGCGCGGCCACAGCCACTTCCAGCGGAATACGTCGCCGTTGACGATATTGAAGTCTTCGTTGCGCGCGGCGGGGCTATCCGCCGCCCACGCCAGGTGGCGCGCGATCTGGCCAGCGTCCGTCATGTCGGACAAACCATGCCATTGCGCGGAGGAACCGGGAAAGACGAAGGCTTGGCCGCTGGCCTTGCACAGGCTGGCATACACGGCCAGGGTCAGGCCCATGTTCATGGCATTGCCCAGCGCATAGCCGATGATGGTGTGCGGGCGGTGCACGCTCCACGTAAAGCCATGGCGCGCGGCCGCTTCGAACAGGCGGTCTTCCTGTGCATAGTAAAAGTTCTCGACGTCCTGGCGCCCCTGCTCTTCGCGGAACGGCGTGACGGGAACGCTGCCCTGTCCATACGCATCGAACGGTCCCAGGTAATGCTTGAGACCAGTGACGAGCGCCGCATGGCGCAAGTGGCCAGCAGGGCCGAGCGCGGCCAGCACGTTGGCGACCATGGCGCCATTGACGCGGATGTTTTCCTGCTCGTTGGCCTGGCGCGCCCAGGCCGTGAAAAAGACGTGGCTGGCGTCCAGGCCCGTCAGCGCGGCACTGACTGCCGCGCCATCCGTGGCGTCGAGCTGCAACGATGCGCAGCCGGCGGGGACTGGCGTGCGGCCGCGCGAGACGCCCGTCACCTGCCAGCCTTGCGCCAGTAAATGGGTGGCCAGTTTGCTGCCGATGACGCCGCTGGCGCCGATAATCAATGCGTGCTTGTTCATGGATACTCCAATGCCTGTGCAAAAAACCATGATATAGCGGACAGAAATTCTTATCCACGATAGTATTTCATCTTATTCATGAAAAAAATTCCTTAACCATGTCAGACCACTTGAAAGGCATCGCGCCTTTTCTTGCCACCGCCGACGCCGGCAGTTTTACCAAGGCGGCCGAGCGCCTGCACCTGAGCAGCTCGGCCGTGAGCAAGAGCGTGGCGCGCCTGGAAGCCCGCCTGGGCGTGATCCTGTTCGAGCGCAGCACGCGGCGTTTGCAGTTGAGCAGCGCAGGGCATGCCTATTACGCCACCTGCAAGCGCGTACTGCAGGAATTGGTCGATGCGGAAAACGTGCTGGCCGAGCAGGAAGGCGAACTGGCAGGCAAGGTACGCATCGGCGTGCCCGCCTCATATGGCCGCATGCGCGTGATGCCCGCCCTGATTGATCTGTGCGAAAAGTATCCGCAGCTGCAGCCATCGATCGCCTTCAGCGACCGCTTCGTCGACCTCTTCGAGGAGCGCATCGATATCGCCGTGCGTATCGGCGCACCCTCGCACTGGCCGGCGGCGCTGGGCCAGATGCACCTGGGCGATGAACAGCTGATCCTGTGTGCGGCGCCCGGCTATCTGGCGCGGCGCGGCACGCCCGCTTCCATCGCGGAACTGGCACAGCACGACTGCATCGCCTACGGGCGCGCCGACGGATCGCCCATGCCGTGGCTATTCGCGGACGGTGAACATGGCGGGCAGCTGGAACACCGGCTAGCGTCTCCCCGCATGACGGTAGGCGACGCAGAAGCGCGCACGGCCGCCGTGCTGGCAGGACTGGGCGTGGCGCAGCTGGCCACCTGGCTGGTGGAACAATACCTGGCCACGGGCGCCATCGTGGCAGTCCTGCCGCCACTGGCCACGCAAGGCTTGCCCCTGTACCTGGCCTGGCCGCTGGCGCGCCAGCTGACGCCGAAAACAGGCACCTTGCTGCAGGAATTGCGGCAGCGTTTGACAATCAATGGCCCCGCTTGAATATGCTGCTTGACCCTGACGTAGCGTCAGGCGCCATCGTGCTTGCACGCACTGAAGACAAGGAGAAGACCATGCTGTTGAAGATCGGTGAACTGGCCAGGCTCACGGGCCTGACTATCCGCACCCTGCACCACTACGACAGCATCGGCCTGCTCTCGCCTTCAGCGCGCACGCAAGCCGGCTACCGCCTGTACCAGCACAGCGACATGGACCGGCTGCACCGGATCATGGCGCTGCGCAAGTTCGGCTTGTCGCTGGCCGATATCGCCAACGCCCTCGCCGGCCCGGATCTGCCTTTGCATTCCATCGTGGCGCAGCAGATCGCCATGCTGGAACGCCAGATCGCGCAGGCTTCCACCCTGCGTGGTCGCCTGTGCACCCTGCAAGCGCAACTGGCGCAGGGACAGACCCCGGAACTGGCCGAGTGGCTCACCACTATGGAGTGTATGACCATGTACGACAAATACTTTAGTCACGAAGAACTGCAACAGCTGCCACTGCTGTCGGACGCGGCCGTGGAACAGGAATGGAAAGAAATGGTCGCAAGAGTGCGCGCCGCCAGGGACGCGGGCGCCGGCCCCGGTGATGCGCAAGCGCAAGCCCTGGCCACGCAATGGATGGTCAAGCTGGTGCGCGACACGGGCGCCCACCCGGGCCTGTTCGCGCGCCTGAACGACATGCACGCGCAGGAGCCTATCATGCAGGCCACCACCAGCATCGATGCGGAGTTGATGCAGTTCATCATCGCCGCCTTCAATGCCTCGCGCATGGCGCTGTATCGCCCTTTCCTCGACGAACAGGAATACGCGCATCTGGTGGCCAACTACGGCAAGCGTTCGGGCGAGTGGCCGGCCCTGATCGCCGCCGTGCGCGCCGCCATCGATGCGCGCACGCCGCCCACCGACCCGGCCGTGCTGCCACTGGCGCGGCAGTGGCTGGAGCTGTTCCGTTCGTATGCGGGCACGAACCCGGCCACGCAGCTGAAGTTCCGCCAGGCGCACCAGCAGGAGCCGCGCTTGATGGAAGGCAGCTTCGTCGATGTGGCCATGCTGCACTACCTGGGCGCGGCGATGGCCGTGGTGGCGCAGGAAAAGCAAGCATAAAAGTTGACGTGTGGCACATCCAGGCAGTGGCCCTGTAGAATCGGCCATCGCCAATCACCGGAAAACCCGATGCGCCGCTTCTTGTTTGTATGTCTGACCCTGCCCGCCCTGAATCTGGCCATGGCCGCCGAGCCGCCTGTGCAAGGGGTGTGGCAAGGCACCGTGGGCAAGGCCAGTATCGTGGCTTGCTTCAACCAGCCCAGCCCCACGCAAGGGGCTGATAGCAGCGGCAATTATTACTACACGCGCTACAAGACGCCGATCATGCTGGCCAAGCCGAACGGCAAGAGCGACTGGAGCGAATCCGACCCCAAGGGCGACACGACGGGCACGTGGAAACTCAACGCGCCGCAGGGCGGCAAGCTGGCAGGCACCTGGACGGACCCGAAAAGCGGCAAAACCCTTCCACTAGCCTTGAGCTTGCTGGAAGCGGCGGGCGACCGCGAGCATCCATCCTGCGCCAGCGACGCCTACAACCTGGCGCTGGAAGACTTTCCCAGCACCAAGGTAAGTAAACCGGTTACCGTTGAAGGCAAGCAATACCGCAACGTGCAAATCGGCGACACCATCACCGTGGAACTGATGGCACCCGGCGACGGCGTGGCAAAAATCAATGCGCAGCTGCGCGCCGTGCTGGCGAAGAATAAAGCGGACCTGGCCGACTTCTATGCCACGCGCCGCGAATACCTGGGCCGCAACGGCTTCACGACGGAAGACGAAGTGTATGCGGAGCCGACCTACTGGTCGCCGCGCTGGGTGACCGTCAAGTTTTACCGCTGGGCGGCCGGCTATGGCGCCAGCGGCACCTCCATCCGGTTCCGCACCTGGGACGTGAAAACGGGCCAGGAAACGGACGTGTGGAACTGGTTTGGCGCCAGCGCCAGCGATGGCGACGACAAGGCCGAATTGCCCGACCGCCTGCGCCAGGCCCTCTTCAAGAATGTGACAATCGACGCCGAATGCAAGGGCACGGATTACGACGGCCGTGGCCGCTTCCACCTGTCCCTGAAGCCTGCAGGCGTGTCGTTCTGGGAAGACTCCAACGGCAGCGGCTGCGAAAACGACTTCCTGCTACCCTACAACAAGGTCGGTCCCTTCCTCACCGTCAAGGGGCGCACCGCGCTCAGCGATTTGTTGCCGAAGAACTAGCCGCCACCGCCTTGCTCACCATCGTGGCCACCATCTCCGCCGTGGCCGCCGCCAGGGTCCAGCCCAGGTGGCCATGGCCCGTGTTGTAGTACACGCCCGGCGCCTTGCCCGGCCCCACTTTCGGCAGCATGGCGGGCAGCATGGGGCGCAAGCCCGCCCACGGGATCACCTTGCGCGTGTTCACGCCAGGAAAGCACTGCTCGACCCATTGCAGCAGCGGACGGATGCGGTCGGCGCGGATGTCGTGGTTGACGCCATTGAATTCGACCGTGCCCGCCACCCGCAACCGGTCTACACCCAGGCGGCTGCTGACCAGCTTGGTGGCATCGTCGAGCAGGCTGACCTTGGGCGCCGCCTCCCGGCTGGCGGCGTCATCGAGTTGCACGGTAATCGAGTAACCTTTCACGGGATACACATTCACATGCTCGCCCAACATTGCGGCCATGGCGCGGCTGGCCGTGCCCGCGCAGATGACGACGGCATCGAAGACGGTGCTGTCGTCGTCCATGGAAACGCGCAGCTTGCCTTGTTCGCGCGCCAGCGCCTTCACCTGCGTGCCATAGCGACACGCCACACCCCGGCGGGCGCAGGCGTCGGCCAGGCCGGCGGTGAATTTGTGGATGTCGCCCGTGGAATCGCTGTCCGTGAAGTAGCCGCCGTAAAAGTCGCCAGCGAGGGCAGGTTCGATGGCGCGCATCTCTTGCGGCGTGACGGTGCGCCGCTGCAAGCCGCCCTGCGCCAGCAGGCGCGAGACGCCAGCCGCCCGCTCGAAGCCGCGCTGGTCACGGTAGACGTGCAGGATGCCAGCGCGGCGGTGATCGAAATCAATATTCTCTTGCGCCGCCCAGGCAAACAAATGTTCGCGCGCGGCGATCGCCATGCGCGCCGTGGCGATGGTATTGCGCTCATAGTCCGGCATGGCGGCGAGAAACTCCGCAAACCAGCTCAGCTTGTGCCAGCTGGGCCAGGGATGCAGCAGCAGCGGTGCATCGCGCCGCGCCATCCATTTCAGGGCGTTCAGTATCGTCGCCTTGTGGTTCCACACTTCCGCGTGCGAGGCCGATAATTGCCCGCCGTTCGCATACGACGTTTCCATGGCAGCATAGCGGTGCCGCTCGATCAGGGTCACGTCCACGCCCCGCTGCACCAGCGCATACGCCGTCGTCACGCCCGTGATGCCGCCGCCGAGCACGGCCACGCGCTTCATTTGGGCGACACCTTGTGCACGACGGTATCGCCCGCCTGCAACACGCGGCCGTCGGGCGCCAGCACATCCATACGGCGCACGGGCAAGCCTGAACCGCGCTGCAGCAGGGTAGAGTGCGCCTCGCCCGCCGCGAACAATTGCTCCTCGCTCCACTGGCGCAAGCCCACGACGACGGGAAACAGGCCCAGACCCTTGGCCGTCAGCACGTATTCCTGGTAAGCCGTGCCGTCCGAGGCGGGCGCGACCGTAAAAATGCCTTCTTCCACCAGCGTGTGCAGGCGGTCAGCCAGGATGTTCTTCGCCACGCCCAGGCTTTTCTGGAATTCACCAAACCTGCGCATGCCGTCGAAGGCGTCGCGCACGATCAGCAGCGACCAGCGTTCGCCGATCACGTCGAGCGCGCGCGCCACGGGACAGGGGTCGGCTTTCAGGCTTTTGCGCTTGGCCACGGGCATGCTCCAGGATTGAGTGGTTGCATTTTAAAACTTCTCGGCGTAGACTCCAAGTGGTTTTAATTTGAAACCACTTAATTGATACCCCATGCGCGATACCAAGCTCCCCGTAACGACAGCACTTCCTCCCTCCCTCGTCTGGCTGTTTGCCTGCGCCGCCGGCCTCAGCGTGGCCAATGTGTATTACGCCCAGCCCTTGCTGGCCACCCTGGCGCACGAATTCGGCATGACGGACGCCACTAGCGGCATGGTCATCACGGCCACGCAGCTCGGCTGCGCACTGGCCCTGCTGCTGCTGGTTCCCTTGGGCGACATGCTGAACCGGCGCCGCCTGACCCTGTTTCAGCTGGGCTTGCTTGCCATCTCGCTGGCAGCGCTGGGCTGCGCCCGCTCCACGGCCGCCTTGCTGAGCGGCATGCTGCTGGTGGGCTTGCTCGGCACGGCCATGACGCAAGGCTTGATCGCCTACGCGGCCAGTGCGGCGGCCAGCCACGAGCGGGGCCGCGTGGTCGGCATGGCGCAGGGCGGCGTGGTGATCGGCTTGCTGCTGGCGCGTACCCTGTCCGGCGTGGTGGCCGATATTGCCGACTGGCGCGCCGTGTACTTTGTCTCGGCAGCCATCGCTTGCGCCCTGTTGCTGCTGCTGTGGCGCAAGCTGCCGCCGGCACAGCCATCCAATCAAAAGCTGGCTTACGGCGCCCTGCTCGCCTCCATGCTGGACATGCTGCTGCACAACAAGGTGCTGCGCGTGCGCGGCATGCTGGCCCTGCTGATGTTTGCCGTCTTCAATATCTTCTGGAGCGCCCTGGTGCTGCCCTTGACGGCACAGGGCTATAGCCATGCGGCCATCGGCGCCTTTGGCCTGGTGGGCGTGATCGGGGCGCTGGGCGCGGCGCGCGCCGGGGCGCTGGCGGACGGCGGCCGCGCGCAGTGGACGACGGGCGCGGCCCTGCTGTTGCTGCTGGCCGCATGGCTGCCGCTCAGCTTTGCGGGCGCGGCCCTGTGGCCCTTGATCATCGGCATCATCGCGCTGGACCTGGCGGGCCAGGCCATCCACGTGACCAACCAGAGCCTGATTTTCAAGCAGGACAGCGACGCGCACAGCCGGCTGGTGGCTTGCTATATGCTGTTTTATGCGGTGGGAAGCGGTCTCGGTGCGATTGCCGCCACCAGCGTGTATGCACTGGCGGGCTGGCATGGGGTATGCGCGCTGGGCGCGGCGGTCAGCTTGCTCGCCCTGCTGTTCTGGCGGCTGACCTTGCCTGCTGAAAAAGCTTAATTCAGCATGGCCGTGGCGGAGCCATGGCGGTAGGTCTTCAAGGCATCGGGCTGGATCTGGATCAGCGAACCGCTGACTTTAATCAAATGCAAGTCCGTCAACTGGTGCAGCACGCGCGACAGGGTGGCGGGCGCCAGGTTCAAAAACGATGCCAGCAGACTTTTCTTCAGGTCCAGTTTGACCTCGTTCGAACGCTGCTGGTCCGACGCTTGCAACAGGTACTCGACCACGCGCTGGGTGGCGTTCTGCACGGAACAGCGTTCCACGTTGCGGATAAAACCCATCAGGTGGTGCGACAGGCTGTTCATCATCTGGCGCGCGATACGCGGCGACTGGTCCAGCAGGCGCAACAACGCATGCGGCGGGATGCGCAGCAACAGGCAGTGTTCCAGCGCCTCAGCGCAGAACGGGTACGGTTCATCGAGAAAAATCATGGCTTCGCCAAAGCTCTGGCCCGGACGGATCAGTTCCAGTACCTTGTCGGTACCTTCCATGGAAAACACGCTGAGCTTGACGAGGCCGAAGACCACCACATAGGCGCCTTCCGCCACTTCGCCCTTGCGGAACAGCACTTTGCCTTTTTCCACTTCGACACGCACGACATCCTGGCGCAATTGTTCTAATTGCGAAGGGGAAATATGGCGGAACAGAGCCTGGCTCGATAGCAAGCCATCGACGTTGACCTTATGCATGACACTCTCTTATTAGATTAGCGAATGACTAAGAGTGTAATGCGCAGGCACGGTCAAGGCCATACGTCAAAGGAACTAGGGTTGTCTAGGCCGGAACGCCATGCAGATCAAACAATCGCGCATTGCCTGGGGTTTATTTGCGCATTGCTTGATCTTTATTTGCCGAGTTCGCGCTCGACCGCGTAGACGGCGATCTGCACGCGGCTGCTGAGCTTAAGCTTTTTGAGGATGTTTTGCACGTGGATTTTCACCGTGCTTTCGGCCACGTCCAGCTGGCGCGCGATTTCCTTGTTGCTCAATCCTTGCGCCAGGCACGCCATGGCTTCGCGTTCGCGCGGCGTCAGTTTGTCATAGTCGGCCTGGGGCGCGTTCTGTCCCGCGCGGAACTGCGACACCAGCTTGGCCGTCATGGCATCGGCAATCACCGATTCGCCGGCGGCGGCGCGGCAAATGGCCTGGCCCAGCTGCTCGGCTTCTATATTTTTCAGCAAGTAGCCGCGCGCGCCCGCGCGCAGGGCCGCGCCCAGGTCGGCCGCGTTTTCCGACACCGTCAGCATCAGCACCACCATCTGCGGCCAGTCCTGCAATATCAGCTGCAGCGCCTCGACGCCGGTCACGCCTGGCATGTTCAAGTCCATCAGCACCACGTCGGGCTGCAGTTCGCCCACCAGCCTGACGCCGTCAAGCCCGTTCGATGCCTCGCCCACCACCTGGAATTGAGGATTGCGCTGCAACAGCAGCTTGACGCCGCTGCGCAGCAAGGTGTGGTCGTCGACCAGCAGGATTTTGATTGGTGCGTTCACTATAGTTGTTTCTTCTGCCTGATAAATAGGGAATAGATTCATAGGGAATAGATTCGGGATCGTCGCTTACGCGGCCTGGCGCCGCGCTGCCGGCAAGGCCAGCGAGATCGTCGTGCCGCCACCGGGCGTGCTGTCGATGGCAAATTGCGCACCGAGCCGCTCGGCTCTTTCCTGCATGATACGCAAGCCGATCTGCAATTCCGTTTTCTTGTCGCGCAGGTTGGCGGCAAAGCCTTCGCCATCGTCGCGTACCTGCAGCGCAAAATCGCGCCCGTTTTCCACGCGCAGGGCCACGTTGCCCGCCTGCGCATGCTTGCGGATATTCGACAGCGCTTCCTGGACGATGAACAGGATCTGCAACTGCTGCTCGGGCGCCAGCGGCGCGCCATTGCCGCTCATGTCCAGGGTGCCGACGACGCCCGTCTGCAGCTCGAACTTGGCCAGCACTTCCGCCAGTTTGCTTTCGAGATCGCTGCCATGCCAGCGCGTACGGAAATTGACCAGCAATTCGCGCACATCCTGGTAGCTTTGTTCAACGCCCATGCGCATCAGCGGCAAGACTTCGGCCGCTTCGTCGAGCTGGCCCCGGCGCACGGAATCGTCGAGCATCTGCACTTGCAGACTGATGAAATTGAGGCTTTGCGCGATGCTGTCATGCAAGCCTTCGGCCAGCAGGCTGCGTTCGCGCGCCACGGCAAATTCCTTTTCGCGCGCGATCAGACGCTGGTTTTCGATGGCGATGCCGAGGCTCTGGCCCAGCGTTTCCAGCCAGCCCTGCTGCTGCGCATGCACGGCTTGCGGGCGTGCAAAGTGCAGCGAAAAGCTGCCCACCACCTGCTCTCGCGCGAGGATGGGAAAGACGGCGATGGCAATAAACCCTTCGTCCTGGCAACGGAAGCGCTGCAGCGCATCGACCTGGCGGAAATCGCGGATCTGGATCACGCCCTGCGCCACGGCCGCGCCGCACAGGCAATCGTTGTTGCGGATGCAGTGTTCCTCTTCCACCATGGCATCGGAAATACCTTCATGCACGATGATGTGCACGGTGTCCTGTTGCGGATCAAGGATACGCACGGTGCCGCCTTCGGCTTGTGCGAACTGCATCACGTGGCGCAGGAAGCCACGGCACAGCGCATCGATGGCGTGCTGTCCCGCCAGCAGGGTGGAAATCTCGTGCAGGGTGGCCAACTGGCGTTCCTGCGCGGCGCTCAGGCCCGATTCGGCTTGCGCCAGGCGGCGCTGGCGCCAGCGCGACGCGGGAAGTTGTTTGCGGGAGGGTTGACTGCGCGGCGCATGCATGAAGAACTCGAATCTGAAAAGTGGTGCGCCCGGCAAGCGCTGCGGCCTGCCGGACTGGTAAAGGTTACAAACGGATCTCGGTGCCCAGCAACTTGACGAACTGCGCCAGCCAGGCCGGATGCGCGGGCCAGGCGGGCGCCGTGACGAACTGGCCATCCGTGACGGCGTCCGTGACGGCGATGTCGGCATACGTGCCACCGGCCAGTGTCACTTCCGGCGCGCAGGCCGGATAGGCTGAAATACGCTTGCCGCGGATGACGTCGGCGGCGGCCAGCAATTGCGCGCCGTGGCAGACGGCCGCAACAGGTTTACCCGCCTCGGCGAAATGGCGCACGGCGGCAATGACTTTGTCGTTCAGGCGCAGGTATTCGGGTGCGCGGCCGCCGGCGATCATCACGGCGTCATAGTCGGCCGGATCGATCTCGTCGAAGCTGGCATTCAGTGTGAACAAATGGCCCGGTTTTTCCGTGTAAGTCTGGTCGCCCTCGAAATCGTGGATGGCCGTCTTGATCGTCTCGCCGCTTTTCTTGCCGGGACAAACGGCATGCACGGTATGGCCCAGCATCAGCAGGGCCTGGAACGGCACCATCGTTTCATAATCTTCTGCAAAATCGCCGGTCAAGAACAGAATTTTCTTCGCTGCCATTTAGTTCTCCTATGAAAGATTGATCCCGCATCCCCACCTGCAGGATGCACCGCAAGGCGTATCTTAGCGCGACTTGGCAGCCATACTGGATATTTATCAAACTTTTGCGCCTTGATCGAAGATTTTACAGGCTGAGGCAGAATTTTTTACAGGCTGGCAGGTCAAAATCGGATGCCCCTACTTGAACGCCTGGCCATGCGCACTTCCAGCAGCGACCATGTTGCGCCTGCCCTGATCCGTATCGTCGAGCAGCTTGCCGATGCGCAGCATCTTGCGCCGCGTCGTCGCCATCGACAATCCACAGGAGCGGGCGAGCAACGCGCTGGCGTGCAGTCACTCACAGGCTGGCGCCGCCCTCGCGCGGCGAAATTATGGCAAGATCAGCATTCTTTTATTCGACAGTGGAACTTGCCATGATTTTTGAAATTGCCCATATCCAGATCAAATCGGCCACGCATGATGCCTTCGAGGCGGCCGTGACGAAAGCCGTGCCCCTGTTCCAGCGCGCGCGCGGCTGCGTATCGATGCGCCTGGAGCGCTCGATCGAAAATGGCGATGCCTACCGCCTGGTGGTCGGCTGGACGACCCTGGAAGACCATACCGTGCATTTCCGCGGCAGCGACGACTTCCAGGCCTGGCGCGGCCTGGTCGGTGAGTTCTTCGCCGCCCCGCCCCAGGTCGAGCACATGAACACGGTGGTCACGGGTTTCTAGACCGGCGCTTGGACGGCAGGGTGGTGAAACACCTGCCGCAAATACGCGAGGAAGGTTTCATCCTTGCACAGGGTCTTGCCCGGCGAATCGGACAGTTTCGCCACTGACTGGCCATTGCAGCGCACCAGTTTCATGACGATGTTGAGCGGCGTCAAACCGACGTCGTTGGTGAGATTGGTGCCGATGCCAAAGCCCGTCATGATGCGGTCGGCGAAGTGCTGGTACAGGGCGAAGGCCTTGTCCAGGTCCAGGCCGTCGGAAAACACGAGGCGCTTGGTATTGGCGTCGATGCGCAAGGCCGTGTAGTGGGCCAGCGCCTTCTCGCCCCATTCGACAGGGTCGCCCGAATCGTGGCGCAAGCCGTCGAACAGCTTGGCGAAATACAGGTCGAAGTCGGCCAAAAAGGCATCCATGCCCACCACGTCCGTCAGAGCAATGCCGAGGTCGCCCCGGTATTCCTGTACCCAGTCTTCCAGAGCCGCCTTTTGAAAGTCGCGCAGGCGCACGCCGAAGGACTGGAATGACTGCATGTATTCATGTGCCATGGTGCCGATGGGCACGATGCCGAGCTTTTTCGCCAGGTACACATTCGACGTGCCTTTGAAATAGTCGGGCACTTCATGCGCCAGGCGCTGCACCACTTCATCATGCCAGGCGCCTGAAAAACGCCGACGCACGCCGAAATCGGAAAATTCGAACGGATGCTTGCGCCGCGGCAGCTTGCCGAATTCCTTCACGGCCGCCACTTTCAAGCCCAGGCGGTGGCGCCCTTCGCGCATGGCCGCATCGAGGTCGAAGCGGCGGAAATACAGTTCATTGATGATGTACAGCACGAAAATCTCGAAACCCATCACATGTACTTGCGGCCCGGCCGCGTGCACCAGCAAGGTGTCGCCATCCGTGCTGACGTCGATGAATTTGCGCTGGAAGCGGAACACCGTCAAGAAGTCGACGAAATCGCTCTTCATGAAGCGCAGGGTGCGCAAATAGGCCAGCTCGTCATCGGCAAATGACATCGAGCACAGGTGGTCGAGCTGTTCTTCCAGCTCGCCCTTCAGTTCGGACAGGGGAAAGGCCGTGGCATTGCGGCAGACAAACTCGTATTCGGTATGGGTATTCGGATGACCGTGCAGCAATGCTTGCCACATTGTAAATTTATACAGATCGGTTTCCAGCAAACTGCGCACTATCGGGGTCATGTGTGTTTTCTCCAACTTCCTGAAGCCAGAATAGTACGCCACTGCAAGCATTTCAGCAGAGTCTGCTTGCAGGAAAGCATCAAGCGCCTGCGTTGGCCAACAAGTCGGGCAAGACGTCGGCGGACGTGGCCAGCCGCGCGCCGCGCTCGTGCATGGCGGCAAGGAAGTCGCGCTGCTGCGCTGCAAAGCCCGTGACGGGGCTCATGCAGTCCGTCAGCAAGACCAGGCGCGACAGGGCCGGCTTGCCTTGCTGCGCTTCGAGATAATCGGCAATGTGCTCCGTGCTGGCTTTCACGCAATGGCTGCCTGCCTCGCCGGTGACATAAATCTGCTGTGCCGGCAGCAAGGTGGCGAGGAAATCCAGGTTCAGCTGGGTAGCCGCATCCTGCGCATCGGGCACTTCCGCCATGACGGCCGAATAATGCTCGGTCCACGGATTGGAACCCTTGCTCAGCTTGGCGACCACCTGCAACTGATCCACCTCCCAGGCGTTGTAGGCGGCGCGCACGGCCGCATGGATATTCTGGCCCCAGCTGCCGATCTCGCAATGCACGGGCCACACCATCAATTGATAGCGCCCCGCTTGCTGCAAGGCATCGAGGTAGGCCAGCGCGCGCGGCAAGGCGCCGCTGGCGGCGGGCAGGAACAGGCGGTCGCGCACCTGCTGTGCGCTGATCTGCGTAAACGGCGGCACGGCGCCGCCATCGCCCGTGCGCCAGAAGGCGGGGTGGGCGATGTCGTAGCGGTGGTGGGCGTCGAGCGTCACGCTGATCTGCGTCAGGCCGCCGCCCCCTTCGCGGATCAGCTGCGCCACGCGCAGCATGTCGGCGTGGGCGCCGGGCACGGCCAGGGCCGGTGCGGCGCCCGCAGGCAGCCATTCGGCGGGCAAGTCGCAAAAATCGTTTTGCGGGTCGATGACAAGCAAGTGCAGCTGGCGTTTCATGGCGGTCCTCGTGCGTGGCGGTATTGCATGATAATGGCAACATCGCCATCACGCCAATCCGGAGCCCACCATGCACCTTGCAAATCGCAATAACTTGCGTCCGAACAAATTACTCAACAGCAAATGGACGGCCGTAACACCCGTCAACAAGGAAAAACACTTCCTCGTCATCAAACTGTGCGCAACGGCCACCCCGGATGAACCCGTCACGCACGTGGAACTGGAAGCCGTGCATTCGGGCCGCGTGCAGATTCTGCCCTGGCGCGCGCTGCAGGATGCAGCGCAGTGGCATCAGGGGTGGAAGACATAACGGCGCTGGCGCCGCTCGACCAGCTTGACGGCCACCTCGCCCGCTTCAGCCATGGCGTCCGCTTCCGTTGTAAACTGATGGTCGGCCGACACCCGGCGCTTGCGAACCAGATTCATCCGGTGCATGGGGTTGGGCGAAGGGGCATAGATGGCAACGTAGGCGCCCCACAGCTTGCAGCCCGGCAAGCGCTCTGCCGTGTAATTCACCTCATAAAAATCAACATACTTTATCGGCACGATGTTCGCTCCAAAAATGACATGGCCGGACAGCTTGTCTCTACGGACTGACGCGGAAAAAGGGTAAAACCATGCACTCGCGATTGCTCAGGATACTCAATTCAGCTCTCTTTTTATAACGCGGCGCAGGAGAAAAAGATGAATGACTACATTATCTTCATGCACGACGACACGGAAACACCGGTGGACATCGCCACGCTCGCCTGGGAAGACTACTTCGCCATGCTCAGGGCCAGTGGCCGCTTCTGCGGTGGCAGCTCCATCGGGCCCGGTATCTGCGTGCACCGTTCTGGCCAGGCCAGGCCGGTCACGCCACACTTGTCAGGCTATATACGTGTGCAAGCTGAAAGTATAGACGATGCAAAAAAATTGTTAATCGGAAACCCCGTACTGAACGCAGGGGGGACGGTGGAAATTCGCGAACTGCCGCGCGACTGACGCGGTCTGGCTGCCCCCTATTTTTCCGCCTCGGCGGCGGGATGCATGGACCAGACGACGCTGAGGATTTTCCATGCGCCGTCGCGCTTGACCATCTGCCACGCTTCCACGCCATAGTTGGACAATTTGTCGCCGACGAGCAATTCGTAGTCGAAGTTGACCCACGCCACATGGCGGTCCTGGGTGATCTTGACGTTGTAGAATTTTTCTTCCGTGCGCTGCGGTTCGCGCTGGATGAAGTTGGCGAAACCGACATAGCCGGCCGCCCCGACGCCGTCGTAGTGGACGTCCGTCGTGTCGCGCATTTTCTTGATGAAACCGTCGTCGGCGGGCCCGGCGAACAGAATGTTTGTGTGCAGCATCAGCGAAGACAGCAGCTTGACATCCTTGGCGAGCAGCGCCGCCTGGAAGTCGGCGACGACTTTTTCAATGGCGCGGATATCTTCTGGCGTGGAGGCGTGGCGTCCCACGTGGAGTGGCGCAGGTGGCGCAGTCTGCGCCAGCGCCATGCCCGCAGAAAACAGGGAACAGCCGAACAAGATTGCGCTGACCAACTTGTGCATGGGGGACTTTCATGGCGAACGGCTCGCCGGGCTGGCACGGGAAGTGCCGCCGGCAAGCTTATGTCAACCATGGCAGATTGGCAATACGTCTTTGGAACTAGATCAGGGACAAACTCAAGATCGAACTCAGGCAGCCAGGGCCTCGATCGAGGCGCGGCCCCTGGCGATCGCGCTGGTGACGGCGTCCTCGCCCATGGCCACGCCTTCGGCTTGCACGAACTCGATGTCAGTGATGCCGATGAAGCCCAGCGCCGTGCGCAGATAAGTGCTCAGGTAATCATACGCGGCGCCCGGACCTTCGCTGTAGACGCCGCCACTGGCTGTGAAAATAACCGCTTTCTTGCCCGTGGCCAGACCGACCGGGCCCGTGGCCGTGTACTGGAAAGTGCGGCCGGCGCGCGCCACGTGATCGATCCACGCCTTCAGGGTCGAGGGCACGGAAAAGTTGTACATGGGCGCAGCCAGCACCAGCACGTCGGCGGCCAGCAATTCATCGACCAGCGTATCGGACAATTGCACGGCCGCTGCTGCCTGCGCGCTGCGCTGTTCGGCCGGCGTGAAGAAGGCGCCCATGACCTCTTCCGTCAGGTGCGGCACGGGCTGCGCCGCCAGATCGCGTTCGACCACGCTGGCGCCTTGTGCTGCCAGTTTGGCGACGAATTCGCCGGACAATTGGCGCGACAGGGAACCGCTGTTGCGCACGCTGCTATTGATGTGTAAGACCTTGCTCATAAAGTACTCCTGTGAGTTGGGTGACGGGATGGCCCCGTCGCAGCCCTTGCACATAGCATAGCTCGGGTCTATCATCGATAAAACCGTTTAAATATCAATGATTAGCATCGAATTTTTAGATATGGAGTTGCCATGAGAGAACCGGGCCAGCCTTCGCTCGACCAGTTGCGCGTGTTCGTCGCCGTCATCGATGCGGGCGGTTTCGCCCATGCGGCGCGCCAGTTGCACCGCACGCAGTCGGTGATCAGCTACACCATCGCCAACCTGGAAGAACAACTGAATGTGGTGCTGCTCGACCGCGGCAAGCGCAAGCCGACCCTGACGGATGCGGGCAAGGCCCTGCTGGCCGACGCACGCGCCGTGGCCCTGAAGGTGGACGGCATGCGCGCGCGCGCCAAGGCGCTGGCCGGTGGCTTGGAGGCGGAAGTGTCGGTGGTGGTCGACGTGATGTTTCCCACCTGCGTGCTGGTCCGCGTTTTAGAGGCGTTTCAGGCGCAGTTCCCTACCGTCGCCCTGCGCCTGCGCATCGAAGCCATGGGCGCCGTGGCGCAGCTGGTAATGGATGGCAGCTGCCACATTGGCCTCGGTGGCTGGATGACGGCCACGGCCAGCGTCTTCGAGCGTCTGGCGGTGGGCCATGTGCGGCTGATTCCCGTGGCCGCGCCCAGCCACGCACTGGCGCAGCTGGCAGGCCCGATCGCCTCCAACGTGGCGCGCGAACACGTGCAACTGGTGCTCAGCGACCGCAGCGACCTGACGCAAGGCCAGGATTTCGGTGTGCTGGGATTGCGCAACTGGCGCCTGGGCGACCTCGGTTCCAAGCACGCGCTGCTGCGCGCGGGCCTGGGCTGGGGCAACATGCCCGAAGCGATGGTGCGCGACGACCTGGCGGCAGGCCGCCTGGTGCACCTGGCGCTGGCCGTCGACAAGGGAGAAAATTATCCGATTTACCTGATCCAGCGCGCCGACACGCCGCCCGGCCAGGCCGGCAAATGGCTGACGGAGCGCTTTGCGGAGCAGCTGCCGCTGCTGGAACAGGGGTTTTAGATGCGCGCACGGGCAGGTATCATGCGCGCATACATTGATAAGGAATCACCATGGCCGGCATCGACGACTTCGTCAACAAGCAAAAACCTGGCGCGCGCTTCGTCATCACGGCGCAGATGCTGCGCATGACGCCGCAGCAGTTCGATTCCGTGGCGCAGGAATGGATGGAAGACGGCGGTCCCGGCTTCGACGTGGCCGGTATCCCGCACCGGGTGGTCGTCAACGGGCAGTTTTATATTGCCAGGCTCACCGTGCAACGGCACGGCGAACCTGCCTGAGGACTACTCGACGCCCAGCACGTGCAGGCGGCGGCGCAGGCGCGCCACCTCCTCCGACAAGTCGACCACCAGCGCGGCCAGTTCGGCGTTCGCATCGAACACGGATTCGATTTCATGCAAACGGCGCGCGCGCACCAGGTCCAGGCTGGTAAAGCGCCAGGCCGTCAGCTGTCCCGCCGGCGGGCCATCCTGCAGCAGCACGCCCGTCTGCACGTGCTGCACCACCCAGTCAGGCTCCACGGCGCAGGCACGCGCCAGTTCTTCCAGGCTCAGGGCACGGTCTTCGAGCAATTCGCCAATTACCTTGTTGGTCATGATTTACCCTCCCAGCTTCTGGCGCGGATTGAAAGCCATCTCGCGCGCCATGGTTGCATACAGTTCGCGCGCCTTGTCATCGTTCGCCGGCGGCAGCACCACGTCCAGCAGCAGATACAGGTCGCCCGGCTGGGAGGCGGGAATACCGCGCCCCTTCAGGCGCAGCTTGCGCCCCGTCTGCGAGTTGGGCGGCACGCTGACGGACACCGTGCCCGATGGCGTGGGCACGTCGATTTCGCCGCCCAGCGCCGCCTCCCACGGCGTGACAGGCACCGTTTCGAACACGTCGCGCCCTTCCAGCTTGTAGCGCGCATCGGGCCGGAAGCGGATCTCCAGGTACAAATCACCGGCGGGCGCGCCGCCGCTGCCCGGGTTCCCCTGCCCCTTCATGCGCAACTGCTGGCCTTCCGTGACGCCTTTCGGTATCGTCACCTCCAGGGTGCGCTCGCGCGTCACCACGTGGCCCTGGCCATCCGCTTCGGGCACGCGCATGACGATGTGGCGCTTGGCACCGTGATAGCTGTCCTGCAAATCGATGCTGATGGCGGCGTGGCTGTCCTCGCCCTGCATCTGGAAACTGCCGCCGGCGCGGCGCCGCCCGCCCACGTGGGCGAACAGGTCGGCAAAGAAGTCGCTATCGTCGGCGCCCGACGATTCGTAGCCCGCACCCCAGTCCGGCGGTGGGCGGAAGGGTTGACCCTGTGCCCCCTGATTGCGGCCCAGCTCATCGTAGGCGGCGCGCTTTTCCACATCGCCCAGCACGCCGTAGGCTTCATTCAGTGCCTTGGTGCGCTGGTCGGCGTCCGCTTCCTTGCTCACGTCAGGGTGGTATTTGCGTACCAGCTTGCGGTAGGCCTTCTTGATCTCGGCCTCGGTCGCCGTTTTCTCGACGCCAAGCTCCTTGTAGTAGTCCTTGTATTCCACCGTGCTTGCTCCCCATGGTTGAACTGCCTATGGGAAGGGTACACGAATTGGCTGCGACATAGCGTGCGCACAATACAACACCGCCTGCGGGCGGTGGCAGCGCAGTGAAACTGCCTAGCGCACGCGGCGCAGCGAGGAAATGCGGCGCTCGAGGCCACCATGCAGGCGACCGTAGCTGCCTGGCCCCATCACCACGCAACGGCCGCGGAAGTTGGCATCGACGCAGAATTCCCAGCGGCCGTAGTTGACGACGATCGATACGGCGCGGTCATTGAAGCCATAGCGGCTCAAATCACGCACTTCGCGGTCCAGGCGCACGGGCCGGCCGCGCATGCCGGCGTCAGGAAACATCAGCACGGCGCCATGCATGTCGGGACGGTGTCCACCGCCGTGGCCAGGATAAGCGGGATACGGACGCTCCGGCTCAGGACGCGGAGGGCGCGGCGGGTAGGGACGGTGATCGCCACCGCCATGACCTGGGCGTCCCACTTCGCGCACGGAGGAAACGGCGTCGTTCATGCCCGGCATGCTGTCGTAGCGGCCAGGCTGCAGCACGCGGCAGTTGCCCCGGTAATTGGCGTCCTTGCACACTTCCCAGGTGCCCGAGCGCACGATGATGCTGGAGGTCTTGTCGTTAAATCCCATGCGCGACAAATCGCCCGTGTCGGAACGCAGGGTAACGGGCCGGCCACGGAAGCCGGCGTCCTGAAACAGGGTGATTTCGCCTGCGGACGCGGCAAGGGGGGCAAAGAGGGTGGCGGCGCACAGCAGCGCGGGGCGTAAAGTTCGAACCATGACAACTCCAATACTGATGACATTTTCGCCAGTGTAGTCGAGGCGACAGGCGGCGTGTGTAACAAAGGGCAAGCAAATGTCAGCACACGGCAACGTATGTAAAAACCGCCCGGCGGGATCAACCCGGCGGGCGGCCTGTCTGCATGCGTGCTGGAGAAAATCAGCGCACGCGACGCAGCGAAGAAATCTGGTTTTCCATGCCGTTCAGGCGGCCATATTCGCCCGGCCCGATCACTTCGCAGCGGCCATGGAAGTTCGAATCGCTGCATACTTCCCACTGTCCCTCGTTGACGACGATGGACGAGGCGCGGTCGTTGAAGTTGTAGCGCACCAGGTCTTCGGCATTGCGGTCCAGCGCCAGCGGCTCGCCACGCATGCCCGCTTCAGGGAACAGCAGGACGGCGCCACGCGGCTGGTATTGCGGCTGCTGATATTGCGGCGGCTGGTAAGGCTGCTCGTAGCGCTGCTGGCGGCGCGCTTCGCGCTCGTCGACCATGCGCGCCGACGAGACGCGCCCATCAAGGCCGCGTCCCAGGTCATCGTGACGGCCGGGGCCGAAGATGCGGCACACGCCGTTGTAGTTCGAATCGCTGCACAACTGCCAATAGCCGTTATAGATGACGATGCTGGTAGTGCGGTCATTGAAGCCGATAGTGACAAAATCGTCCGTATCGCGGTTCAGGCGCGCCGAACCGCCATTCTGGCCCGCGCCCGAATACACTTCCAGGCTGCCGCCACGGCCATAGCCGCCGCCATGCCCCCGGTCGGGATCGCGGCCAGGGCGCCCCGGATTGTTGCCATCGCCGCGGCCCGACTCGCGCACCGAACTGATGGCGTCATTCATGCCCGGCATCGAACTGTACTCCCCCGGCCCCAATGTCTTGCATCGGCCGCGGAAGCCGGCATCCGTACACACATCCCAGGTGCCCGAACGCACCACAATGCTCGACGTCTTGTCGTTGAAACCCATGCGTGACAGGTCGTCCGTCGTCTCGCGCAGGTTGACTGCGCGGCCACGGAAATCAACGTCTTCGAACAAGGTGATATCGCCTGCATGGGCGGCCGCATGGGCCCCCAGCGAAAGCAGCAAGGTGGCCGTGCATGCCAACGCGTGTTTGAAAGGGCCCGTCATGATTTACTCCATTCTTCATTCTTTGGTGATGATTTTCCTGGCTGTTGCGCCAGGATGCTAGTGTAACAAATACAAGGCCGGCGGGGAGGTCCGATCACACGTTCAATACAGGCGGCGCAGCGAGGAAATGCGTTTCTCGAACACCGTGTTCAGCACTTCATACCTCCCCGGCCCCATGCGTTCGCAACTGCCGTTGAACTGCGAGTCCGTGCACACTTCCCAGCTGCCAGAATCGACCTGGATGCTCGAGACGGTGTCATTGAAATTGACGCGCGACAGGTCGTCCGTCGTATCGCGCAAGACCACCACCCTGCCCTTGAAATTGTCATCGGTGTACAGGCGGATCTCGCCGGCCTGCGCCGCAAGGTGGACAAACAGCGAACTGGCGCACAGCAGGGCGTAAGTGAACGGGCGATTCATGGGGCGGTCTCCGGTGGCGGCAAAGGCGAGTGATCGACATGGCAATTGTTATCAGTGTAGCCATCCGTAGAAAAAACGGTGTAACAAAGTATGGGAACTACACAAGAAATTGTTACCAAAAGCAATAACAGGCTCCTGCGGGAGCCGCTTATTGCCATTTGGCGTACCACCTGGCCCGCGTCAGCGCACTTCGCGCACCGACGAGATGCGGTTGTTCAGGCGTTCCAGGTTCGCGTATTCACCGGGTTCCAAGGTCAGGATAGTGCGGTTTGACTATGTGCTCATTTTGCCAGAGAGCGCGCAGTCTATCCGCAACTGACCGTCATCGCTGTAACAAATGATTACCGCCTTCGGGCGCCACGGGCGCCGTGTCGGACAAGCACGGCGAATGCCGGTAGAATCTTGTGTTTAGTCAAGCTTGCCGCCCATGCCACACACTACCGCGTTCACCCTGCCCGCCGTCCGTACTGAAATTTCTTCGCTGTGGAAGCTGGCCTGGCCCATCCTGATCGGCCAACTGGCGACCGTTGGCATGGGCGCGGCCGACGTGGCGATGACGGGGCATACGAACCCCGAGGAACTGGCGGCCGTGTCGCTGGGTGCGGCCATCTGGTCCATCGTGCTGGTCACCGTGAGCGGCATCATGATGGCGATCAATACCCTGGTGGCGCATGAAATCGGCGCCGCGCGCCACGACCAGGTGCCGCACATCGTGCGCCAGTCGCTGTGGAAGGCGCTGCTCGTGGGCCTGGTGGCTTGCCTGCTGACAAACATGGCGGCCCTGGTGTTCGACCACCTGATGCTCGAACCCTTTGTCGCGGCCAAGGCCAAGCTGTTCGTGCACATCATCAGTTGCGCACTGCCGCCATTCGCCGCCTACCGCGCCCTGTACGGCTACAGCACCAGCATCAACCAGACCAAGCCCGTGATGGTCATCGCGCTGGCCGCGCTGGGCCTCAACATCTTCGTCAACTACCTGCTGATCTACGGCCACTGGGGCATGCCGAAGATGGGTGGCGTGGGCTGCGCCGTGGCCACCACCTGCTGCGTGTGGATGATGTTGCTGGCCATGCTGGCCTGGATCAGGATCGCGCCCGCCTACCGCGCCACGTATCCGTTCACGCATTGGGAGTGGCCGCAGCTGTCGTCGATCGGCCCCATGCTGCGCCTGGGCCTGCCCATCGGCGTGACCTACTTTGCCGAAGTGAGCGCCTTTGGCGTCATCAGTCTGCTGGTGGCGCGCTTCGGCGTGATCCAGGTGTCGGCGCACCAGATCGCCCTGAATTTCTCGTCCGTCGTCTTCATGGTGCCGCTCACTTTCGGCATCGCGCTGGTCACGCGCGTGGGCCATGCCGTGGGCGAAGCCAATCTGCGCCGCGCCCGCTTCATTTCGTGGGTGGGCGTGGCCATGTCGCTGACGGCGGCCATCGTCTCGGCCACCGTCATTACCGTCTTCCGCCACCAGATCGCACAGGCCTACACGTCCGACCCGCAGGTGCAAGCGCTGTGCGCCCAGCTGCTGCTGTTTGCCGCCCTGTTCCAGCTGTCCGACGCCACCCAGGTAGCCACGTCCTGCGCCATTCGCGGATACAAGGTGACGCGCCAGCCGATGCTGATCCAGCTGCTGGCCTTCTGGGGCTTCTCGCTGCCGATCGGCTATGTGCTGGGCCTCGCGCCGCAAGGCTTCATCTGGTCGCCGGACCAGCCGATGGCCGCCGCCGGTTTCTGGATCGGCCTCGTCACGGGCTTGACGGTGGCCGCCGTGCTGCTGACCTGGTATCTGAACCGCCTGTCGCTGCAGCGCCTGCGCGCGGCCTGACCCTTCTACTCGGAATCCGCCATGCCAAAGCTGCGCCCCTTCAAGCAAGTCGATGTCTTCAGCAGCGTGCCCTTCCTCGGCAATCCGCTGGCGGTGGTACTCGACGCGAATGGCCTCGATGAAGCGCAGATGCAGGCGATCGCGCGCTGGACGGGCCTGTCGGAAACCACCTTCGTGCTGGCGCCGCGCGACCCGGCAGCCGATTACCGCGTGCGTATCTTTTCGCCCGAGACGGAATTCCCGTTTGCCGGCCACCCGACCCTGGGCACGGCCCACGCCCTGGTCGAGGCGGGCATGCAGCCGAAAGGCGCGCACCTGGTGCAGGAATGCGGCGTCGGCCTGGTGCAGGTGGAACGTGGCGCGGGCGGCGTGCTGGCGTTCCAGGCGCCGCCCTGCACCGTGCGCGCGCTTGCCCCCGCCCTGCTGCCGCTGCTGCACGCGGCGCTGGGCGGCGCTGCGGCCGCTGGCGGCAGCGTCGTCGAGATGGGCATCCGCTGGCTGTGCGTGCCGCTGACCAGCGCCGCCGCCTGCCTGGATGTGCGCGCCGATATCGCGGCGCTGACGCCATTGCTGGCCGCGTCAATGGCCGACGGCCTGGCGCTGTATGGCCCGCATGACCCCGGCGGGCCGGCCGATTACGAAGTGCGCGCGCTGCTCAGCGAACAGGGCGCGCTGGTAGAAGACCCCGTCACGGGCAGCGCCAACGCCTGCATCGCGCACCTGCTGGCGGGTGCCGCCTACCGCGTGCGCCAGGGCAGCTGTTTGCAACGCGACGGGCGCGTGTCCGTCAGTTTCCGCGATGGTCACGCCTGGATAGGCGGCGCCTGCCTGACCGTGATCACAGGGTCGATATTGGCCTGAATTGGGAAAAGTGCCATGCAATGGGCGGCGATTGGGTATTTTTTACGAAGGAAATACGGCTACGATGATCTTATTCCGTGGCCGGGGCTATCGCATAAACAGGCACGCTCTGGTATCGTCTTACGCTTGGCAATTCTTCCAACTACCGAGACATCCATGCGTTTTATTCTTTGTTTTCTGGCCGCGATGGCCAGCGTTCCCGCATCGGCTGAAAAGCTGACCCTGGATCGCATCCACGCCGATCCGGCGCTGGCCGGCCCCGGCGTGCGCAACCTGAAGGTCTCGCCCGATGGCGAGCGCGTCACATTCCTGCGCGGCCGCGCCGACAACCAGTTCCAGCTCGACCTGTGGGAATTCAAGCTGAAGGACAAGAGCACGCACCGCCTGGTCGACTCCAAGGCGCTGGTGCCGAATGAAACGATTTCGCCGGAAGAGCAGGCGCGCCGCGAACGCGAGCGTACTGCCAGCCTGAACGGCATTCTCAGCTACAGCTGGTCACCCGATGGCAAGCAGCTGCTGGTGCCGCTGGCCGGCAATCTGTACCTGGTCGATGCGGCCCACCCGGAGCAGGCGCGCCTGGTCGCCAAGGGGAATGTGCTGGATCCAAAAATCTCGCCAAAAGGCCGCTACGTGTCGTTCGTGCGCGACCAGAACATCTATGTGATCGACCTGAAGTCCGGCAAGGAACGCCAGCTCACCACCGATGGCAAGGGCACCATCCACAACGGCGAAGCCGAATTCGTGGCGCAGGAAGAAATGGGCCAGCGCACCGGCTACTACTGGGCCCCCGACGATTCCGCCATCGCCTATAAGCGCTATGACGAAGCGCCCGTGCCCGTCGTGCGCCGCTTCGAAATTTTCGCCGACCGCACCGACGTCGTGGAACAGCGCTACCCTGCCGCTGGCGACCCGAACGTGCTGGTGCAACTGCTGATCGTCTCGCCGGAAACGGGCGTGCAGCGCCAGGTGGACCTGGGCACGAACCCGGACATCTATCTGGTGCGCGCCGACTGGAGCTTTGATGGCAAGTCGCTGGTGTACCAGCGCCAGTCGCGCGACCAGAAGACCCTCGACCTGATCGCCGTCGATGCCGCCACGCTGGCGCAGCGCACCCTGCTGACGGAAACGTCGACAACCTGGGTCAGCATCCATGACGACCTGCGCTTCCTGTCGAACGGCAGCTTCCTCTGGTCGTCCGAGCGCACGGGCCGCAACCATCTGTATTTGTACGACATGAGCGGCAAGCTGCTGCACCCGGTCACTTCGGGTGCATGGGGCATCGACAGCGTGCTGGCCGTGAACCAGAAAAGCGGCAAGGTCTTCGTTTCGTCGAACCGCGACGCCGTCATCGACAAGCAGACCTACGCCCTGGCGCTGGACGGCAGCACTGCCGACAAGCCACAGCGCGTGACGCAGGCCGATGGCTGGCATGACACGACGTTCTCGCGCAATGGCGAAGTGTTTGTCGATACGTATTCCGACCCGGCCACGCCGCCGCAGGTGAGCATCCGCCGCCCGGATGGCGCCATGGTGGGCTGGCTGGAAGAAAACGCGCTCAACGCCAGCCACCCGTACGCCAAATACAAGGCGGACCACCTGCCGACGCAGTATGGCACCCTGAAGGCCAACGATGGCCAGACGCTGTATTACTCCATCGTCAAGCCGTCGAACTTCGACGCCAGCAAACGCTATCCGGTCTACCTGTCGACGTATGGCGGCCCGCACTCGCAGCATGTGGCGCGCCGCTGGGGCAACAACTTTGACCAGTACATGGCGCAGCAGGGCTTTGTCGTCTTCCGCCTCGATAACCGGGGCTCGTCGCGCCGCGAGCGCGCGTTCACGGACGCCATCTATCACCAGCTGGGCGCAGCCGAAGTGGCCGATCAACTGGTCGGCATCGACTGGCTGGGCAAGCAAAGCTTCGTCGATCCGAAACGCATCGGCGTGTTCGGCTGGAGCTACGGCGGCTTCATGACCTTGCGTTTGCTGTCCGCAGCATCCGACAAGATCGCCATGGGCGTTTCCGTGGCGCCCGTCACCGACTGGTCGCTGTACGACACCCACTACACGGAACAATTCCTCGGCATGCCGAAGGAAAACGTGGAGGGCTACAAGGCCAGCACCGTGTTCGCCCACCTCGACGGCTTGACGTCGCCGCTGCTGCTGGTGCACGGCATGGCCGACGATAACGTCCTGTTCAGCAACAGCACGCGCCTGATCGACGCCCTCGTGAATCGCGGCGTGCAATTCGACCTGATGACGTATCCAGGCGCCAAGCACGGCATCTCGTCGCGCGCGGGCCAGCGCCACGTGTACAGGAAAATTGAAATGTTCTTCAAACAGAAGCTGGGCCATCCACCGCAATAAGTCTGACCAGCCGCAAATAAAAAACCGCCGCCTGTCTTGCAACAGGCGGCGGTTTTTACATTCTTGCTGCCAGAATCAAGGCTTGCGCGTCACGGTCTCGACCGCATCCTTGACGTCGCCAACCTTCTTCTGCACTTTGCCTTCGACCTGGTTTGCCAGGCCCTTGGCTTGCTGTTCTTCGCTGCCGACGACTTTCCCAGCCTGTTCCTGGATTTTACCGCCGACTTCCTTCAGTTTACCTTCGACTTGATCTTTGTTCATGATGGATCCTCACTGTAGTTGGTACATCTGTTGTCCGGCCCCCTGAGGGCCGGTACCGCGGCTCACACGCTGTTGCAAACTGCTTGTTGCGTGTCGATGTATCAATAGTACGCAGTGGGGATCAAAAGCTCTGTACGGTTCCTAACACAGCAGCAACATCGCCGATCAAGCCCCCATGTCCTTGCGCCAGACGGTGGCCAGCCATGGCTGCTGCGCGCGCGGCAAGCCCGGCGGACGGTAGTACTGCTCGACCAGGGTAAAACCGGCCGCCTGCACAAACGCGGCCCACGTCGCTTCGTCGTGGTAGCTGCCGTAGCGCTCGCCATTCCAGCCTTCCTGGTTTTGCCCGCGCGGATTCGAACTGAACAATACGCCGCCCGGCTTCAGGCAAGCGTACAGCGCGCGCAACACGCCGGGCAGGACGGCGCTGGGCACATGGAACAGCACGGCATTCGCGAACACGCCGTCGAAGTGCGCGGCGGGCAGGTCGAGGTCGACGAAATCCTGTTGCCATACGGGGCAGCCGCTGTAGGCGCGCGCCATCTCGACGAAACGGGGGCAACCATCAACGCCCGTGGCCTGGTGGCCCATGGCGGTGAACGCTTTCAGATCGCGACCAGGGCCGCAACCAAGGTCGAGGATCGCCAAAGGCGCGGGCCGGTTGATGGCATTCACCAGCGCGCTGATGTTCTGGCTGACGTCGTGGTCGCGCGTGCCTTCGAAAAACTGCTCGGCGCTGGCATCGTAATGGGCCAGGGTGCGCTCGGTGATGGCGTGGATGGGGTCTTGCTGTGGGGTCGGCTTCATGGCGGTCCTATCGATATGTTCCGCCATTTTACGGTGCCGGCGCGCTGGGCGCCGGCACCGTCAACAGCGTCTACCAGACGCGCACACGCTGTTCCGGCGCAAGGTACAGCTGCTGCCCCGGCTGGACGTCGAAGGCGGGGTACCAGGCGTCGAGGTTGCGCACGGTAGCGGCGCGGTATTGCGCCGGTGCATGGCCATCCGTGAGGATTTGCTGGCGCGCCGCCGCTTCGCGCGCCTTGCTGCGCCAGCTGACGCCGTAACCGGTAAAGAAATCGCGGTCCGCACCCGCCTGTACCGGCTTGCCCTGCTGCGTCACGCTGAACGCGTCATGCGCGACCGCGACGCCAGCCAGGTCGGCCAGGTTTTCACTCAGGGTCAGCTGGCCATTCACTGCCAGGTCGGGAAATGGTTTATAGGCAGCGAACTGCGCCACCAATTGCTTCGATGCCGCCTGGAAATGCGCCAGGTCGGCTGGCGTCCACCAGTCGCGCAACTTGCCCTGGGCATCGAACTGCGCGCCCTGGTCATCGAAGCTGTGGCTGATCTCGTGGCCGATGGTGGCGCCGATGCCGCCATAGTTGGCCGCATCGGAGGCTTGCGGATCAAAGAATGGCGGCTGCAGTATGGCGGCCGGAAAGTTCAGCGCATTTTGCAGCGGCAAGTTGACGGCATTGACCAGCTGCGCCGGCATGGCCCAGGCCTTGCGGTCGGGAGACTGGCCCAGCTTGGCCAGTTGCTGGCGATAGTGAAACTGTTCCGCCCGCTGCACATTGCCCAGCGCGTCACCGCGCACCACGCGCAAGCCCGCATAGCTGGCCCAGCGTTCCGGATAGCCCACGCCCACGTACAGGGTCTTGAGCTTTTCCTGCGCCTGCGCCTTGGTGGCCGGCGCCATCCAGTCGAGCTGGTCGATGCGGCGCGAGAAGGCGGCGACGATATGCGTCACCATGTCCTGCACGCGGGCTTTCGATTCAGGCGGGAAATAGCGTTCCACGTACAGCTTGCCGACGGCGTCGCTGAGGGCCGCATTCGTCGCGGCCAGCGCCCGCTTGCTGCGCGGCGACTGCTGCGGCGTGCCGCTCAGGGCACTGCCATAGAAGGCGAAGCGCTGGTCGGCAGCCGCCTTCGGCAAGGTCGTGCTGAAATGGTTGATCGCGTGGAAGGCAAGAAAATCCTTCCACGTGGCCAGCGGCACGCTGGCCACCAGTGCGGCGCTGCCCGTCATGGCCGTCGGGTGCCAGACGATAAAATCGGCCTGCTGGCCCAGGCCTGCCGCCTGGAAGTAGGCTTTCCAGTCCAGGCCCGGCGCCTTGCTGGCGAAGTCGGCGGCGCGCCACGCGTTGTTGCCCTTGGCGACATCGGCAGAATCCTCGCGGCTGGCGTGACTCGCGGCAATTTGCTGCTCCAGCGCAAACACGCGCGCGGCGCGGGCCGGCGCATCGCTGTAGCCAGCCTGCTTGAGCATGGCGGCGATATGCGCCTGGTAGCCGGCGCGCAAGCCCTGCATGCGGGTGCTGTCGCCCTGGTAGAAGGCACGGTCGGGCAAACCCAGCCCGCCCTGCAGCAGATAGGCCACATTGCGCGTAGTGTCGTTCAAGTCTTGCGCCACCCACAGGCCGAACAGGTTTTCCGTATAAAAATTGGTGGAATTGAGCGGATCGACATCGGCGCGCAGGCTCTTGCCCAGCGCACGGGCCAGTCCCGCCTTGTCACGTATGCCATCGATCTTTGTCAGCAAGGGCTTGATCGGCGCCCAGCCTTTCGCTTCGATAGCGGCTTCATCCATCCAGGAACGGTAAAAATCGCTGACCTGGCGCGCGGAGGCATCCACCTGCGGCGCCGCCGCCAGGCCGTCAACGAGGGCGATGATGCGCTCGTTGGTCGCGTTGGCGAGGATGGCGAAAGAACCCCAGCTGCTGCGGTCGGCTGGTATCTCCGTGCTGCGCAGCCAGTCGCCATTCACGTAATCATAGAAGTCGTCGCCGGGCAAGGTCGTGGCGGCAGCGGGAACAGCCGCGCTGGCCACCGCTTGCTGGCCATGCGCCTGGGCCGGTAGATAGGCCAGGGTGGCGCCGGCCAGGGCGAGGGCGATGGCGATGGCAGCCTGGACTGGCGTCCGGGGGCAGGAAAAAAGCAAAGCGTGCATGGCGATCCTTTCGATGAAAATAGTCAAAATCATAGCCTGAAATCATCACTGTCCCGGGCACAAAAAACCGTCCCCCAACTTTTTTGCATGCGGACAAAAAATCGGCATATAGTTGCACAACCGCACACCGTCACGCGCGAACACCAAGGAGATTGCCATGCAATTGGAAGCGCTGTTCCAGCAACCCCATGCCCTGCCCACCGCGCCAAAGGTCGTCGACGAACTGGTACGCAGTTTCGACAATCCCGCCATTGCCACCGAAGACATCGCGCGCCAGCTGGGTACGGACCCGGCCTTGAGCGCCAAGCTGCTGCGGCTGGCCAACTCCGCTTATTACCACGTGTCGCGCAGCATCGGCACGGTGGAAGACGCCGTGCTGATGCTCGGTTTTGTCACCGTGCGCACGCTTGTCATCAGCTCGGGCCTGGTCGACGGTTTCAAGGCCGTGCCCGGCCTGAACCTGCCGCAGTTCTGGCGCTACAGCCTGCACAGCGCCGTGTCGGCCCGGTGGATCGCCAGGCAGACGGGCGACAACCAGGATCTGGCGTTCACCATCGGCATGATGCATGCGATAGGACAACTGGTGATTCATGCCGCCATGCCCGAGCAAGCCATGCAGCTCGACAAGATCGCCCCGCCGCTCGACGCACGCCGGCTCGACGCGGAGCGGGTGTCGCTGGGCTATGACTATGCGCAGGTGGGCGCCGAACTGGCGCGCCGCTGGAAATTCCCCGCCGCCTTTGCCGACGCCATCGCCGCCTTTCCCGATCCGCTGGCCCAGGCGCCCGTGAACCGCCTGGCCGCCATCATCCACCTGGCCGCCTGGCGCGCCCGCATCGATGAAAATCAGTTGAGCAATGAAGAAATCATCGCCTGCTACCCCAGCAAGGTGGCCGAAACGCTCGGTTTGCCACCTTCGATACTGGTCGACAAGATGCCGCCGCCAGCCGAACTGAGCGCGGGACTGGAAGAACTCGTCAAATAAATCCCACGCCGCCGGCATCGTCACAGCTTGAAAGCCCGGCATCCATGGGACCTGGCGGGCGATTCCGGCGGCCCGCCAGGCATCTTGCAAATTATTTTCACTTTTTTTTAAAAACACCCTCAAGTTCCGCTCAAGCACGCCGTTAATCTAGACAAGCGGTAATCCATTCACTAGTTACGGGTGTGCTCATGACTTCCAACGACGTTCTCTCGATGTATGAAAATATTGCAGGAATGACCAATAAAATGGTCACGGCCGCACGTTCGAGCGACTGGAATGGCTTGAATGCCCTGGAAAACCAGTGCGCCAGCGCCGCCAGCGCGGTCATCACGGGCAAGGTGCCCGCCCAGGCCGGCGCCTCGCGCCTGCGCAAGATCGACTTGCTCAAGCAAATCCTCGCAAACGACCGCGAAATCCGCAACATCACGGAACCGTGGATGACGCAGCTGTCGAACGCGATGCCGAGCCAGCGCGCCCGCATGTAAGAACGAACATCGCCGTACCAGTAACGACAAAAGCACCCGCGGGTGCTTTTTTTACGTCGACTTCCTGGCA
This sequence comes from Janthinobacterium sp. UMAB-56, assembly GCF_900095265.1. GTDB lineage: Bacteria > Pseudomonadota > Gammaproteobacteria > Burkholderiales > Burkholderiaceae_D > Janthinobacterium. The sequence goes on from NZ_LT607664.1 coordinate 40,369, forward strand.
GTAAGCGCGGCATCTGCAGCGCTCCGGAAGCAAGAAGGGGAATTTGGAAGGCGAACCCCAGGTATCTCCTGGCGTCGCCTCGCTGCCGGTTGCATCCGGCGTTCGCGAGCACATCGTCGGCATCGCAAACCGCTTCCAGACCCAGGCATTTATGCAACGCTACACCTGTTTGCCGCGCCACACTATCGTTGGTGACTGCGCCAGGCTGGGGCTGTTTTTTGTCGCAGAGCAAGTCTACCAGGTAATCATATCACCATCTTTGAAAAATAGGCAACACGATAGCCCCGCATTTTTCTTTATTTTTTCAATATCTTTTTTTACATCAAATCCAGGTGCGGCCTTGCAGCATCATTAACGCGAGAACGGCTCCGCCTGCGGCTCGGCCGCGTCCTCGTGCGGCGCTTCCGTCAGCACCGGCGCATCCTTCTTCTTGCGGCCAAACGGCTTGCGCAGCAAGACCCAGTATTTCGACGGCCCACCCGGCCCCGCCGCCTGCCTGCGCTTGCGCACGACATACACGATGAGCGCCGTCAGCAGCAGGAAGAGCAGAGTGCCGACACCGAGCCATAGCAAGCCGTTGCCAGCCGGCTTCTGTTCCTTCTCGACCGCTGGTGCCGCGTGCAAGGGCTTGGGTTTAACGTGCGGCGCTTCTGCCACGGCTGGCGCGCTGGCGGGCGCCACGGTGCTGGCGGGCTGAACCAGCGCCTTTTGCAAGGCGCCGATCTTGCCTTCCAATTCACCGAGCTTTTCATTCAGGGCCGCGTTTTTCTCGTCCAGCGCCACGCACGCAGCCGCCTGCCCAGTATCTGCCTGCGGCGCACAAGCGGCCACGGGCGCCGCAGCGCGGCGCAATGGCGGCGGACGCAGTACGGGGGCAGCCGGCCTGGGCGCGGCGGGCGGCGGCACGAACACGCGTGCCGGTCGCACGAGGC
>NZ_LT607664.1:41330-49284 GCF_900095265.1 Janthinobacterium sp. UMAB-56
GTGCGCCGGCCGTCGCGCGCGGCAGCGGCACGGACACGGGCGCGGGCGCGGGCACCGCAATGGCAGGCCTGACCGGCACGGCGACAGCGACGGCGGGCGGCGCAGGCGTCAGCCACAAGGTGCCCAGGCGCACGACGGCGGCACTGCCATTGCCCAGCAATAAATATAAATGCACATGACCAGCCTGGATCGCCTGCCCGGTACTGACGCGCACATACTGCCGTCCAGCCCGCTCCAGCGGGGTGATCTTCAAGGACTGCAGGGCCGGATCCATGCCGATACCGCCACCGCGGTACACATCGGGCGAGGCCAGGCGCACGCTCACACCCTTGACTTCCTCTGGCGCCAGGGCTGTCAGTTCGATCTCGGCCAGCAAGGGCTGGCCCACGTGCGACAGCACCGCCATATCCCCCAGTTCGGCCGCCATGACAGGCGGCAAGGCCAGGCTGGCGGCGGCGCAGGCGATCAGGGACCAACGGGGAAGGATGCTGCTCTGCATGGACTGATCGCTTTGATAACAGTATAAATAAACGGGACTCGCCTGCCTTTAACGGCAGGAAATCGCAAAAATATAGAGAGGCAAGGGTAAAAATGATGCAATACAGCATCACCCTGTGCCTTTTTGACGCCTGGAGTACACTCGATCCACCTCCATCGATGAAAGGGATGCCATGAGTAGCAGAATCGAACGCGACAGTTTTGGCCCGATCGACGTACCCGCCGACCGGCTTTGGGGCGCGCAAACGCAGCGCTCGCTCGAGCACTTCCATATCTCCACGGAAAAGATGCCGCCCGAACTGATCGCCGCCCTGGCCACCGTCAAGCGCGCGGCCGCCCACGTCAACCTGGAACTGGGCCTGTTGGATGGCAAGAAAGCCCTCGCCATCACGCAGGCGGCAGACGAAGTGCTGGCCGGCAAGCACGACGCGGAATTCCCGCTGGCCGTCTGGCAGACGGGCTCTGGCACGCAAAGCAATATGAACATGAACGAAGTGCTGGCCAACCGCGGTTCCGAGCTGAGCGGCGGCTTGCGCGGTACCGAACGCCTGCTGCACCCGAACGACGACGTCAACCTGGGCCAGTCCTCGAACGACATCTTTCCTACCGCCATCCACGTGGCGGCCGCCCTGGCCGTCGCCGACACGGTCTTGCCGCCGCTGCGCCAGCTGCGCGCCACCCTGGACGCCAAGGCCACGCAATTTGCCGACATCGTCAAGATCGGCCGCACCCATTTGCAGGATGCCACGCCCTTGACCCTGGGCCAGGAATTTTCCGGCTATGTGGCGCAGCTGGACTTTGCCGAACACATCATCAAGGCATCCCTGCCACCGCTGCGGCAACTGGCTGCCGGCGGCACAGCCGTGGGCACGGGCTTGAATGCCCACGTGGAATTTGCCGGCCGCATCGCTGCCGAGCTGGCGCGCCTGACGGGCCAGCCGTTCGAATCGGCCAGCAACAAGTTTGCCGCCCTGGCCGCCCACGATGCGCTGGTGGCCGCCCATGGCGCACTGAAGACCCTGGCCACGGCGCTGATGAAGATCGCCAACGACGTGCGCTGGATGGCGTCCGGCCCCCGCTCCGGCCTCGGTGAAATCACCATCCCCGAAAACGAGCCGGGCAGCTCCATCATGCCGGGCAAGGTCAACCCCACCCAGTGCGAAGCACTGACCATGCTGTGCTGCCAGGTGTTCGGCAACGACGTGGCCATCACGGTGGGCGGCGCCTCGGGCAATTTCGAACTGAATGTCTTCAAGCCCTTGATCGCACACAACTTCCTGCAAAGCGCCCGCCTGCTGGGCGATGGCATGCGCAGTTTCGACGAGCATTGCGCCCACGGCATCGCGCCGAACCGTGGTCGTATCGCCGAACTGATGGAGCGCTCCCTGATGCTGGTCACGGCGCTCGCGCCGCACATCGGCTACGACAAGGCGGCACAAATCGCCAAGCAGGCCCAGCACGAAGGCTCAACCTTGAAGGAAGCGGCGCTGGCCCTGGGCTTTGTGACGGAAGAGCAATTCAATGCGTGGATCGTGCCCCTGGAGATGACGCGGCCCGACAAACGTTAAGGCTCAGCCTGCATTCCCCTCGCTTCATGTAAACTATGACCTTAGTCGATGCCGTCATCAAGTGTTTAAAACACATCATTGCAATAAGGAATACAATGCAAAAAGTAAGCTTTGATTTAACATCCGAGTTCGTCGAGCTGAACCAGCTATTGAAGCTCGTTGGCCTGTGCGACAGCGGTGGCGCGGGCAAGGTCATGGTCGATAGCGGCGTGGTGAAGGTCGATGGCAAGAAGGAATTACGCAAGACCGCCAAGATCCGCGCCGGCCAGGTCGTCAGCGTGGGCGATATCCGTATCACGGTCGTCGCTCCCGCCTGATGCAGGCATGGGGCGCGAAAGTAGCCCCATGTAACCAGCCAGCGCCACTGCCAGCCCGGCTGCCGGCATCAAGCTGCAGACATGTCGTTATTGTCAGATGAATATCGATTGCAGGAGGGAAGCGCCATGGACCATCCCGAACAAGGTACGCGCAGCCAGGAACGCCTGATCGGCGACTTGCGCCAGGTGATAGAAAACGCCGAAGAATTGCTGCGTAACACAGACAAATACACCAGCAGCCTGTACCAGAGCGCCCGCGCCAGGCTGGAATTGGCCCTCGTCGCGGCCACTGCCGAACTGGCCCGCTTTGAAGAAGAGCAAGTGACGCGCATGCTGGATGCCACTCTGGCCGCGAATGCCCTGCACCGCGATCAGACTGGAGAAGCGCGCCTGCTGCGGGCCTTCGAGTAAACAGTCACGCCGTCAACACCGCATGCGCCAGCCACTGGCGCAAATGTGCCGCCAGGTCAAATGCAGGGTCCCGCTCGAAGGCCGCATCGAGCGCGGCGCCAAACGCCTGGCCCTGCTGCAAGGCCAGCAAGGCCGCATGCGCCGCCGCATCCAGCAGCAGCACTTGCGCCTTCCAGCGCGGCCGGCATACCAGCGCGCGGCTGGCTACCCGCATAGCTTGCGGAAAACCCCCCCCTCCTGCACCCTCCTGATGCGCCTGCCACAGGGCCGCCACTTGCCAGTCGGACGCCAGCAAGGCGCAGGCGGGATGCATGGCAAAACGGCGCGCTTCGAGTTGCTCGGCATGCAAAGCTGCCAGGAACTCGGGTGCCAGGCCCTGCGCATCAGGCGCGTAATGGGCAAGGTGCACGGCCCATTCCAGGCGCGCCATGTCCGGCAGGTAGGGCAACGCATCCACGGGCGGGAAGGCAGCCAGAAAATCGGCGAAACGGGCGCCAAACTGATTCAAGTCGGCGCTATCGGATCGCATCTGCCTGCCATACGCGCGCGCCAGGCCGCCAAAGAACTCGGCGCCTACCAGCGCCAGCACGACGGGATACGCCTGGCCCAGGGTGCGGCGCCAGGTGGCGCTCAGATTGCCGCGGTATAGTGAAAAACGCTGCGGCACTGCCTCTCCCGCAAACGATGGCAGGTCTGCCGCAGTATCCAACAAGGCTGTGGCAAACGCTTGCTGGCCAGTCGCCAGCGTATCGACGGCAACGGCCAGCGGCGCCGCCAGCAGCGCGCCCTGCCACGTTGCCCGTGGCGCATGGCGCGCCAGCATGGCTTGCGCCTTGTCCGCCTCGCCCAGCAGGATATCGAGCGGCGGCAAATCCGTATCCCATTCGACCAGCGTGGGCACGGCGCCAAAGCGCAGCAAGGCGGCCGCATACAAGTCCCAGACGGGATCGGCCACGGCGGCGCCATGGTGGTCGATCACGGCGTGTGGCGTCAGCAGGTGGCCGCCCAGGTGCAGCTCGCCCACGCTGCCCGGCGCGATGGCTTGCATGGCAAGCAGGGCATCTTCACCGTGGTTGCACTGATTCACATACAGATTGTTGATATCGAGCAGCAGCCCGCAGCCGCTGCGCCGTGCCAGTTCCGCCAGGAATTGCGCCTCGCTCATGGCATCGTCAGCAAAACGCAGGTAAGTGGCGACATTCTCCAGCAAGATCGGCCTTTTCAGCACATCCTGCACCCGCCCCACTCTTGCGCACAACAAGTCCAGGGCGGCACTATTCAAGGCCAGCGGCAATAGCTCATTGAGTTGCTGCTGCGCCACGGCACCCCAGCACAGGTGTTCCGACACGAGGGACGGTTCGATGCGCTCGACCAGGGCGCGCACGCGCTGCAAATGGGCTTCGGAAAAACCGCGCGCGGATCCCAGGCCGAGGCCCACGCCATGCAGACTGATGGGGTAATCCTGGCGCAGGGTATGCAACACATGACTATCCCAGCCCGATGGCTGCAGATAATTTTCAGTGTGCACTTCCAGCCAGCCCACGCGGGGCAGGCGCTCCAGGAAGTCGCGGTAGTGCGCGGCGCGCAGGCCGACACCGGCAAGTACTGGAACTGGCGGCGGCATGGGCAGGCGGCGGAAGCTTACGGCTGTGTCGCCGGCTTGGCAGCCTTGCCCGCCTTGACAGGCTTGACGGAGCCGCCCGCCTGTTCGCACGTGCCCTTGGCAACATAGGTCCATTCCGTAGGCAGATTGTCCGCCTCCGCCTGGCCCGCGCAGGAGTGCGCGCCATCGGACGACGCGCAATCGTTCTGCCCTGCCTTGGCCACGCCGTAGCATTTTTCCTTGTCGCCGGAGGCAGGGCTATCGTGCACGGCCGCACTGACTGTGGTGCCGGCGCACAGGCCTGCGAGGGCGGCGGCGATGAGAGCTTGACGTTTGTTCATGGGGATTCCTCTTGCATGGGTCAAAGAAATGGCACACCCAGGACTACGCCATGGGCAATGCGAGGTGATGGGCGTCATTCTACTGAATCGGACGCGCCATGGCGAACCATGCTCAGTGAATTAATTTGGCAGAGGCAAAAAGGCAGCAGACAGCCCACTCCCCACCGTCGATGACGGTAGTGTGGGCCAGGGTTGGCGAGCGCCAGACTGGCGTCGCGGGACTGCGCTCAGGCTGTCGTGTTGATGCGGTTACCGAGGTGCGCAGGCAGGCTAGGCGCCGCCTGTATCGGTGGCAAGGCTTGCAGCAAGGCAGTAGCAGTCGAGCTTTGGATATCCTGAGCTTTTTTCAGGACAGTCAAGCCCACGGCTTGCCGCGTGCCTGTCTCCGCCATCGTAGTTGACAGTTGAGCAATGCTTCCGACGTCCATACGTTTCTCCAATGAGGTTCTACTCTGGTTAACGGATGCCGCCGGCAAACCTTTAGCTTATTTTTCCAGCTTATTTTCCAACTGCAGCAGCAGCCAGGCCAGCACCTGCTCGCGCGCATTCAAGTCCAGCCATTGCACGCCCTCGCGCAAGTCGGCGGGCGCCGGGCTGTCGGAGGCGACGGCGATCACATGCGGGTCATGCGGATACAGGGGCGCCTGCCCCACTTCCGGGCGAAACACTTCCAGCTTGGGAATGGCATCCGTCTTGAAACCCTCGACCAGGGTCAGGTTTGCCGGCCCCATGCGGGACAATTGCTGCGCCAGGCTAGGTTCCGGTGCGCCGCGCAGCTCATGCACGATGGCAAAACGGTACGGCGATGCCACCAGCACTTCCGCCGCACCGGCCAGGCGCAGGCGGGCGCTGTCTTTTTGCGGCGGTTCCAGCGCCAGGTCATGGTGGCTGTGCTTGACCAGATTGACGCGCAGGCCACGCGCCGCCATTTCCTTCACCACAAATTCCAGCAGGGTCGTCTTGCCGCTACCGGAACGACCGATCACACCGAGTACCGGGTGTGCGGGCATCGCATCGTGCATGCTCACTCCTTGATTGAGAAGCAATGATTATACGCAGCCCCACCGGCGCCGGCGCCGCACATTGCCACCTCATTGAGCAACTCATTGAGCAACACAACACCAAGGTCAAGCGCCTGCAGCTTTTCCGCCATTCCTAGCACCGGCAAGCGCGGGTTTGCCGCCCTGCCGCCGGCGCCGCCCCACCGGTGTCGGCGCTGCCGTGCCCGCCGTTTTGCCCGCCGTTTTGCCCGCCGTTTTGCCCGCAGCTTTACCCGCAGTCCTACCATTTATCGCCTGCGCATTCCTGGCCGTGCGCGCCAATTGCCGGTGCGCCGCGATCGCGCCCGCCTCCGCATCGGACTGAAAGGGTGCGGTGGGAGCGGCAGCCAACGCATCATCAGGCGCGCATGCAGGCGCCAGCGGGGCAAAGTCCTGAGCCCGCGCCTGCGCTTCCCATGCGGCGCGCTGCGCCAGCACAGCAAAAGGCAGGGCTGGCGCAGCGCGCGCTTGTGCCAGGGTCAGCACGGCACCCAGGCCGCTGGCGGCCGCCACGCGCGCGCCCATCTGGGGCAAGGCGCCATCGGCGGCGCGGCAAAAGCGCTGCAAGATGGTTTTGATAATCGACGTGTGGTCGACCACCTGGTGGCTAACGCTGCCTGGCGCGATCAGCGGCGACACCAGCAGCATCGGCACGCGCACGCCGTACTGGCGAAACGCGGGGTCGTCGTCGATGGCGGCACCAGGCGGCACATGGTCGAAAAAGCCGCCGTGTTCGTCATAACTGAGGATGAACAAGGTACGCGCCCAGGCCGGTCCGCGCGACAGGGCCTGGTAGACCTGCGCCACCAGCGCCTGGCCGGCGCGGATATCGGCCGGCGGATGGTCGTCATTGTCGAAGAAATGCGGATCGATCCAGCTGACCGAGGGCAAGGTACCCGCCAGCGCATCGCCGATGAAGCCATAGCGGCGCGCGCTGGAACCGAAGGGTTCGTACAGCTCCGACGAGCGGTAATGCTCATCCGTCAGCGCCAGGCTCCAGGGCTTCCAGGCGGAATAAAATTTCCAGCTGACCTGGGCCCGCTCGAGGTGGCGCACGAAGGACTTGTTCGCATACAGCGGCACGCGCTTGCTATCCTTGCTGCCGGCCGCCTTGCCGCTGATCGCATACAGGCGGTTGGGCCAGGTGGCACCCGGCACGGAACTGTAGCAGCGGTCGCAGACGCAGAACTGCTGCACCAGAAAATCGTACATGGGCAAATCGGTCCCATTGTAATAGCCCATCACCAGATCGATGTCGGGGTCGCCCGGGTGCGTTTGCGCATAGTCGTCGACGAAGCCGCCATTGTCTTTTTGTAGTTGCCGCGCCACCGACAGGCCCGTATGCGACGGGTCTTGCTGCGGACCGAAAGCCGTACGCCGCAAATGATGCACGGGGTAAGTCACGCCCGCATGCACATTGGCATGGCCAGCCTGCAAGCCATCGATGTCGGCGCGCCCGCCTTCCAGGCTCAGGTAGCCAAGCATGTGATCAAAGGAGCGGTTTTCCATCATCAGCACGACGATATGCCCGATGCGCGCCAGGTTTCCCAAGCCATGCGTATCAAGAACACCCTCGCCAGCAGTTGCGGCAGCAATCATCGCACCTCCCCGGCCGCGCACACGGGCGCAGCGACTCAGGTTTGATCAGGCATGGCCACGATGGTTCAGCGACGGCGACCCGGCCTTGATGTGCAACAACTCAATACGGCACGCGGTAGCGGTAGCCCTTGAAACTGAAGATGGCCGCCTTCGGCTGCAACTTTTCCAGCACCAGGCCGGGTGCCAGCTCCTCGCCTTCGTGGCGCAAGACCTTGTCGATCAGCAGCAGGCGGTCGGCCGGATTTTTCGAATAGATATAACCACCGATGGCGATCGTGGGGATTTGCCGCTGTATCGGCTCGGGCAAGTCGCGTATGCCCTGCACGGGCTCTTCGGCCGCCGGAGCGGGGGCGGCAGAAAGCGCCTGGCTGGGCGACTCCTGCCTGGATTCCGGCACGGGCCTGGCATGGTGCACGGGCGCGGCGGTGGCCGCTTGCGGCACGGGCCTGGCTTGCGTGACGGGGACGGGGACCGGCACCGGTGCGGACACAGGCACTGCGGGCGGCGCCGCTGCCGGTATCGGCGCGGGCACAGCCTGGGCCAGCACGACAGGAACGACGGGAGCGGCCGCAGGTGC
>NZ_LT607664.1:49331-93932 GCF_900095265.1 Janthinobacterium sp. UMAB-56
CCTGCCATGGCTGCCATGTCTGCCATGTCTGCCACAGCAGCAGCGCGGCGGCCACTGCCACGCTGATGCCACCCAGCGCCAGCCAGACGGGCCCGCGCTGGGCCGCAGAGGACACCGCGGCAGCGTGCAATGGCACTTGCGGTGCATGGATCGACGGCAACTCGCCCAGTTGGCGCTCGGCCTGCGATTTTTTCAGTGCTTCCAGTATGTAGGACATCTTATTTTCCTGCCACCATCACCGTCGCAGCGGGCGCCGCCACGGCAGGAGCTGCGCTGCTCAGGCGCGGCTCCGAATTATCACCCAGTTGCATCAGGCGGATGAACGTTTTAGGGCCAGCCAGGCCATCGGCCCGCAAGTTCTGGCTCTGCTGGAAAGCGCGCAGCTGGCTTTGCATCTCGGCATCGAGCGGCAGATTGGCGGCAGGCGCCGGCAAGCCCCGCTGTTGCGCCAAGCGCTGCGCCAGCCAGTCCACGTCGGCGCCGCGCGCCCCCAGTGGCACTTCGTCGCGCCAGTTGCGCGGGGCGCGCCAGAAGGTAGTAAAACTGCCATCGCTGCGCTGCGCCAGTTGGGCCAGCGACAAACTTTGTTGTTTGCCGTCAAACATCAGCGTGGCGCTCTCGTCCTGCACGCGCGTCAGCAGCGCCAGCTGTTCCCCCCCTTCCCCATCGCGCAAGGCCAGCATGGCGGGGCGGTCCAGCACGCGCAGCTCGGCGATACCGCCCCGGCTATGCAGGCAACGCAGGCCGGCGCGTGTGCCCGCCTGGCAAGCGTCGCCGGCCGGCAACTGTTCGCCCCACAGACTGGCCAGCTGGCGCAGCACGGCGTTGCGGTCCGGCACGCGGGTGGGCGTGGGCGTAGGCGCGGCGGCAACCAGCACGGCAGACGCGGCCGGATGCGAGGCGGCCACGGCAGATACTGGGGGCACAGAGGGCGGGCGCGGCATGACATGCCAGGCCAGCGCCGCCGTGACCACGGCGCCGGCCAGCACGCCGCCGGCCACGTGCGGCCAGCGCAGACCCCGTCCGGCTGCCGGCTTGCCCTCTTCGGCAAACACTTCCTCGGCGGCACGGCGCAGTATCTGGCGCGTCACCTGCGGCTGGTTTTCCACGTAGGCGCCCAGCAGCGCACGATCGCACAGCAGGTTGATGCGGCGCGGCACGCCGTGGCTCAAGGCATGGATCTGCGCCATCAGGAGCGGCGCGAACGGCGTCTGCGCCGTGCTGCCCGCCACGGCCAGGCGGTGGCGTACATAGTGGGCCGTTTCCTCGGCCGTCAGCGAACCGAGGTGATAACGGGCGATCACGCGCTGCGCCAGTTGCTCCAGCTCGGGCCGGGCCAGCATGGCGCGCAATTCCGGCTGGCCGATGAGGATGATCTGCAGCAGCTTGCGTTCGCTCGTCTCCAGGTTGGTCAGCAAGCGCAACTGCTCGAGCACGGCAGCGGACAGGTTTTGTGCCTCGTCAATGATCAGGACATTGTTCTTGCCCTGCGCATGGCTGGCCAGCAGGTGGGCATTGATGGCGTCGACATAGCCTTTCACGCTGGCCACGCCGGGCGCCAGGGCGATGCGGAATTCCTCGCAGATCGACAGCAGCAATTCCTCGACGGACAGTTTCGGATTGAAGATATAGGCGAGCTGGCAGTTTTCCGGAATCTGCTCCATGAAGCAGCGGCACACGGTGGTCTTGCCGGCGCCGATTTCCCCCGTCAGCAGCACGAAGCCGCCGCCGCTGCCCACGCCATACAGCAGATGCGCCAGCGCTTCGCGGTGGCGTTCGCTCATGAACAGGTAGCGGGGATCGGGGGCGATCGAGAACGGCGATTGCTTGAGCTGGAAATAATGCGTGTACATGGAGACCCTGCGGATGAAACGATCAAAATGCGCGGCGACAAGCCGAACCCCTCAACGGGTGCGGGCCGGCGGCAACGGCTTGTATTTGGCGCAATACACTTTCGCCTTGCTACGGAAGTAGACAATTTTACTGCCAGGCATGGAACCACGGACGGGAAAGGCGGAACTGTCGAGTTTATTGAAACGCAGGCCCGAGGCGCTGCGGATGGCCGGTTCCAGCTTTTCCGGCGTCGAATCGGCCACCACGCCCATGAAGACGAGGGGACTGGTGTCGTCGCTGACGATGACGTCGGTTATCGGCGCGCCCCACAAGGTGGCATCCGTGCGGAACCAGTAGGCGCCCCCCTCATGCTTGTAGGCAGGGCCGAAAGCCGTCAGCAAATAGGCATAAAAGGCCTTGTTGTCGATCTGGTCGATGCACAGCACGGCATTGCCCACCACTTGCCCGAACGTGGACGGCGGCGGCTTTTGCTGCGCCAGCACGCCGGACACGGGCACACCGAAGGCCAGCATGGCGCACGCCGCCAGCAGGGCAGGCGCACGCCACGGCCGCGTCGGGGAACGGCGCAAGCGCATGATCAGCGCTTGCGCTCTTCTTTCTTGACCTTCTTGGCTTCCTTCTTTTCCTTCATGCTCTTGGCCGGTTCTTTCTTGGCTTCCTTCTTGCTGTCCTGTGCCTTGCTCATCATCTACTCCATACCTGGGCGGAAATGCCTGGGCCATTATGACACTCCCCCATGAAAATGCCACGTCATTTCCCCCCATGCAACAGATCCCGCCCGGCAAGCTCAGGCAGCGCATGCGCTTATTTGCAAAAAGCCGTAGGCATTTTCAATTTATTATGTTTTAATACACGAACTTTATAAAAAGATATTGTTTAGGTGTGGCAGGACCGGCACCGTAGCAAGCATACACACTGGGGACAGGACATGGCCGGCATACGCCAGACCATGTGTAATCGATTCACAGCCCTCGGCGGAAACAGACAATATGATGAGAAAGATGATCTTGCTGGGCGCGGCCCTGTCGCTCTCGGTCGCTGGCAACACGCATGCGGCAAGCACTTCGCCGGTTCAGATGGCGGCCTACCGGGCGGCGCCCTCCCCCCAGGCCGTGCGCCTGGCCTATTTCCAGCCGCCGCAAGCGAGCCTGCGCGTGCCCACGCCGCAGGAACCGCGCACGCATTCGCTGCTGCTGGTCGCCATCGGGCTGCTGGGCCTGCGCATGCATTCGCGCACGCGCAACGATAAATTCCATACGCTGACGTAAAAACAGCCGCGCAAGGCGGCTGTTCTGTCATGCGCGCAGGCGGCATCCGCCTGCCTAGTGCAGGCACAGGCGGCGGCGCGTCTTTTCGATCAGTGCCGCATCGTAGGGATACAGGTTCTCGATAAAGAACAATTCCGTTTCGGCCTCGTCTTCCAGGCACATTTCTATCATGACCGGGCCATCGCTTTCGCGACCCAGGAAATCCTTCGGCCAGCGGTTCTTGCGGTGCGTGCGCATCATTTCCATGCCCAGCGCAGCCAGCGGCGCCGACACGCCAGCGGCCAGCGCCTCTTGCTGCCAGTCGTCCCAGTACGCGCTCTTTGCTGCCTTGTCGTTCATCATGCTCTTCCAACTCAGGTGTAAAAGCCGGACTTTACTCTTCATGGCGTCCCTTGCCAAGCATGCATACAAGCAATAGCGCAACACCAGGCATAGACCAGTCCGAAAAGTGGCATTAAACAAGGCCAATTTCAATACCATTCGCAATACAAAAAATAGCCTTTATTAACAATCACTTGCAATCACACCCACGGGGGTGCTGCGTCGGGCGCGACAGAATTTTACAATACCACTTAAATACCTCTTGACTAGCCATCAGTGCAACAATATAGTGCCTTCAGCTTTTTCGCCGCCCGACAAATAGAAGAACCGAGACAGGCGCCATCAATCAACCGCGGGACTGCACAACATGATCGAATACATAATCGGCGTCGACGGCGGAGGTAGCGGGACCCGCGTACGCCTGGCGCGCCTCGATGGCCAGGAACTGGCACAGGGACAAAGCGGCCCATCCGGCCTGGGGCTGGGCATCGACCGGGCCTGGACGTCCGTGGCGCATGCCGTCACGCTGGCCTTCCGCGCCGCCGGCCTGGAACAGCCGCCGCTGCAGCGCATGGCCATCGGTCTGGGCCTGGCCGGCGTGCACAACAAGCAGTGGGCCGCCAGCTTCATCGAACACCATCCCGGCTATGCCTTTGTGGCACTCGAATCGGATGCCCTGACCACCCTGCTGGGCGCGCACGCCGGCCAGCCGGGCGCCATCGTTGCCATCGGCACAGGCAGCGTGGGCGAAGTGCTGCACGCGGACGGCAAGCGCCACCAAGTGGGCGGCTGGGGCTTCCCCTCCGGCGACGAGGCGGGCGGGGCCTGGATCGGCATGCGCGCCATCAACCATGCGCAGCAGGTAGTCGACGGGCGCGTGCCTGGCAGTGCCTTCGCCACGGCCATCATCGACGCCTGCGGCGGCCAGCGCGACGCCATGCAGGTGTGGCTGGCGGCCGCGAGCCAGACCAACTTCGCGCAACTGGCGCGGCTGGTGCTAGAGCACGCACCCAGCAATGCCGTGGCGCGTACCATCCTGACGGACGCGGGCCAGCAGATCGCCCTCATCGCCAGGGCGCTCGACCCGGCCGGCATCTTGCCCGTGGCCCTGTGCGGCGGCCTGGCGGCGCCCCTGTCAAGCTACCTGCCGGCGACACTATTGCAACTGGTCGTGCCAGCACAGGGCGACTCGGCCGCAGGCGGTCTGCGCCTGATACGCAAGCACTTGCAGGAGCAATGACCATGCTGGCCAAACTGTCTGCCTTCAAACCGAATCCCGCCAGCGACACGCCGCTCTACATGCAACTGGCGAACATGCTGTCGGACGGTATCGCCAGCGGCGACTGGCGCGCCAACCAGGCCTTGCCTTCCGAGCGCGTGCTGTCGGAAATCCTGGAAATCTCGCGCGTCACGGCGCGCAAGGCCATCGACATGCTGTGCGACCGTGGCATGCTGACGCGCAAGCGCGGCTCGGGCACCTACATCACGCCCAAGCTGGAACAGCCGCTGTCGCGCCTGACGAGTTTTTCGGAAGAATTGCGCCAGCGGGGCTTTACGGCCGGCTCGCGCTGGCTGCAGCGCGACATCGGCGCGGCCGCGCCGCTGGAATTGCTGTCACTGGGACTTTCGCCGCACATGCCGGTGGCGCGCCTGCGCCGCCTGCGCACGGCCGACGACGTGGTCATGGCGATCGAGACGACCACCATCCCCGCGCTGTATATGCCGGACCCGCAGCAGGTCACCGATTCGCTGTACGGCTACCTGGAGTCGCGCGGCACCATCCCGATGCGCGCGCTGCAGCATATCCGCGCCGTCAACGCCACGGCGGAACAGGCCAAGCTGGCCAATATCAAGACGGGTGAAGCCATGCTGCACATCACCCGTGTCAGTTATCTCGACAACGGCGCAGCGGTGGAACTGACCCACTCGTATTGCCGCAGTGATTATTATGAATTCGTAGCGGAGTCGCGCAGATGAGCAGCACTATCAAAGGCAATATCCTTACCCCCGGCGGCTGGATCCACGGCGCCATCGCCTTCGGCGAGCGGGTCGACAGCATCACGGGCGATTCCCTCCACCCGTCGGGCAACAGCGACGATTATATTTTGCCCGGCTTTATCGACCTGCACGTGCATGGCGGCGCCGGCAAGGACATCATGGAAGGCGGCGAAGCCGTCTACACCATCGCGGCCATCCATGCGCGCCACGGCACCACCAGCCTCTTGGCCACCACCATGACGGCGCCGCCGGAAGATATCGACATGGCCCTGACGGCCATCGGCATCGCCGCCAAGCACCGCCGCCCGAACACGGCGCGCGTGCTGGGTGCCCACCTGGAAGGTCCGTACATCAATGCCGGCAAGCTCGGAGCGCAGCCCAACTTCGCGCGCGCCGCCACCCTGGCAGAAATCGAGCGCCTGCAAACGCTGGCCAGGCTGCGCGTCATCACAGTGGCGCCGGAAATCGCCGGCCACCTTGAGCTGGTGCGCGCCCTGGCAGACGCCGGCGTGCGCGTGCAGATCGGCCATACCCTCGGTTCGTATGAAGACGGCGTGGCAGCGCTGGAACACGGCGCCATGGGCTTCACACACCTGTTCAACGCCATGAGCGGCCTGCATCACCGCGAGCCTGGCATGGTCGGCGCCGCCCTGGCGCACGCCGAATATGCCGAACTGATCCCCGACCTGCTGCACGTGCATCCGGGCGCCATCAAGGTGGCCCTGCGCGCCATCCCGCGCCTGTACTGCGTCACCGATTCGACCGCCGCCACCGGCATGCCCGATGGCGAATACATGCTGGGTCGCCACGCCGTGCAGAAATGCATGGGCGGCGTACGCCTGCCCGACGGCACCCTGGCGGGCAGCACCCTGACCCTGGACCAGGCGCTGCGCAACCTGGTGGGGCTGGGACTGGACCTGGCCGACGCGTCCAGGCGCGTGTCGACCAACGCCGCCGATTACCTGGGCCTGGAAGAACGCGGCCGGCTGGCCCCCGGCACTTACGCCGATCTGGTGGTACTCGATCGCGATCTCAAACTCAAAGCTGTATATATAGAAGGAGAAATCTGTGACCTCAATGATGCTTAAAGAAGCCATTTCCGCCGCCGAATGCGTCGCCCTGCAACTGGCCAGCGACACGGAACGCTATGCGGAACTGGGCCGCAAATTGAGGAGCACCTCGTTCTCGACCGCGCTGACCATCGCGCGCGGCAGCTCCGACCACGCCTGCAACTACGTCGCCTACCTGATCATGGCGCGCCTGGGCCGCGTCGTGGCGTCCCTGCCGATGTCTCTGGTGACACTGAACAAGTCGCCGCTGGTGACGCGCGACACGCTGGCCATCTCGATCTCGCAATCGGGCCAGAGCCCGGACGTGGTCGAACCGATCCGCTACTTCCGCGATGGCGGCGCCACCACCGTGGCCCTGGTCAACGACATCGATTCGCCCCTGGCGCACGCCGCCGAGTGGGCCATGCCCCTGCGCGCCGGCAAGGAACAGAGCGTCGCCGCGACGAAAAGCTTCATCACCAGCCTGGTCGCCGGCGCGCGCATGGTGGCACAGTGGCAGAACGACCCCGAGTTGCTGGGCGGCCTGGATGCGCTGCCCGAAGCGCTGCTCGCAGCAACCCGCGTCGACTGGTCGCCAGCGATCGACGTGCTGGCGCCGGCGCGCAACATCATGGTCGTGGGCCGCGGCATCAGCTTCCCCGTGGCGCTGGAAGCGGCGCTGAAATTCAAGGAAACCTCAGCCCTGCAGGCGGAAGCCTTCAGCGGCGCCGAAATCAAGCATGGCCCGATGGCCCTGATTGAAGACGGCTATCCGCTGCTCATCTTCGCCACCCGCGGCCCGACTCAATCCGGCCTGCTGCAACTGGCCACGGAAATGCGCGGTCGCGGCGCCAAAGTCTTGCTGGCGGCGCCCGACGACGTGGCCGAGCGCGACCTGACCCTGCCGGTGGCGGCGACGCCCGATCTTGACCCGATCGTTGCCATCCAGTCCTTCTACGTGATGGCGGCGAAACTGTCTGCCGCGCGCGGCATGGACCCGGATGCGCCGCGTCACTTGAGCAAGGTCACGAAGACAAATTAAGCAGTAGGCGGCAGCTGCGCTCCCGGCAAGGGGCGCGGCTGCCGGCAACAGCACGAATATAAGCGACGGCAAGGGCATGTACCCGCGCCGCAGACTCATGGACATTGGAGCCTCGCGCTCCAGGATAAAAATGACGATCAAGAGACTGTTGGCGGTTGTTGCCTGCGCGGGCCTGCTCGCGCCGCAGGCACGGGCTGCCGAGAAAATCGAATTCTGGACCTTCAGCATGAAGCCCAAGTTCACGCCGTATTTCAATGCGGTGGTGGCGCGCTATGAGGCGCAGAATCCCGACGTCAAGATCGAATGGATAGACTTTCCGTGGGACATCATCCAGACCAAGCTGGTCACGCGCATCGTGGCCGGCACGCCGCCAGCGCTGGTCAGCCTGAACGTGCCATGGGCCGACGAATTTGCGCGCGACGGTTTGCTCACGCCCGTCGATGCCCTGATCAAGCAAGCGCGCGCCAGTTACATTCCCAGCGCCCTGGACGACTTGCGCTTCAAGGGTCACACCTACGGTTTTCCCATGTACAGCAATGTCGCGGTGATCGCCTTCAATACCGCCATTTTCAGGCAGGCGGGCCTCACGCGCGGCCCCACCAGCCTCGATGAACAACTGGCGTTCGCGCGCCAGATCGCGCAACGCACGGGCAAGGCCGGCATCGCCCCCGCCCTCTCGAAAATCGATGGCCTGTTCATGCAGCAGGGCCTGGCAGTCATCACCGACAACCGCGCCGTCTTCAATTCGCCGCAGCACGTGGCGCTGGTACAGAAACTGGCCGACACCTACAAGGTCGGTGGTTTGTTGAAGGAGAGCCTGTTCGCCGAAGATAATTTTCCGGCCGTGATCGACGCCTACAAGGGCGGCCGCCTGGGCATGCTGCTGGCGCCGCCGACTGCCATGCAGCGCATCCGCGGCGACGCGAAAGACATCTACGCCATCACCGACGTGGCGCCCGCGCCGCTGGGCCCGACCGGTATCGCCGATGGCGGCTGGCTGGTGCACTTCGCCATTCCGAAAGGCGTGCCGGCGCGTTTGCTGCCGTCGGTCGGCAAGTTCGCGCGCTTCCTGACGAACGACGACAACCAGCTGGCTTTCGCCAGGCAGGCCAGCGTCTTTCCCACCACCGTCAAGGCAGCGGCCGACCCGTTTTTTCTATCCACGCCGCAGAACGCGGGCGCGGCCGAAAAGGCGGTGGCCGCCGGTGCCCTGTCGATGGGCCACTCGCGCACCTTGTACGTGGCTGGCATCGATGACTACGACGAATTGCGCCGCTCGCTGGTGAAGGCCGTCGAAGCGGGCGTGACGGGCAAGCAGGATGTCAAGCAGGCGCTGGACCAGGCCGTCGCCATCTGGAACCGCAAGCTGGCCACCCTGCCGCGCCACTGAGGACACCATGAAACTCGCCCACCGCCACACCCTGCAAGCCTGGCTGTTCCTGACCCCGGCCCTGCTGCTGCTGGCCGCCTTTTCCTTCTGGCCCGTCGGCTACGGCTCCGTGCTGGCCTTCACCGACTACAGCCTGATACGCGAGACGCGCTTCGTCGGCCTGGATAACTTCCGCTACATCTTCAACAACGAGATGTTCGTCTCGGGCCTGAAAAACTCGCTGATATTCCTGCTGATGGTGCCCTTCGTGCAAGTGGGCGCCATCGTGCTGGCCGTGCTGGTGAACAACCGCCTGCCCGGCATCCGTTTATTCCGCGCCGCCTTCTACGTGCCGGTAGTGACCACCGTGTCCGTGGTCGGCATCATGTGGGGCTTCATGTTCCACGAACAGGGCGCGCTGAACTACGTGATGATGACGTTAAAGCTGGTGAACGCGCCCGTGGGCTGGCTGACGAACGATAGCCTGGCCCTGTTTGCCGTCATGTTCGTCACCCTGTGGCGCGGCCTGGGCTGGTACATGGTGATGTACCTGGCGGCGCTGCAAGCCATCCCGTCAGACATGCAGGAAGCGGCCATGCTCGATGGCGCCAACCGCTGGCAGCGTTTCTGGAAAATCACCGTGCCGATGCTGCGCCCGACCATCATGCTGTGCTCCATCCTGTCCGTGCTGGCAGCCTTGAAGGCATACCAGGAAGTCGATGTTCTGACGCAGGGCGGGCCGATGAATTCCACCTTCACGGCGCTGTACTACGCCTACGACCAGGGCCTCAAGCACTTGAAACTGCCGCGCGCACTGGCGGCCAGTTTCGTCGTCTCGCTGTTCTGCATAGCCATCGCCCTGCTGTGCCTGCGCTATTTGAAACCCAAGCACCGCTGACAGGCAATGACCATGAAAATCCGCTCCCGCCCCCTGAAAACGCGCCTGCCGATAGCAGGCCACTATGCCGTGCTGTGCGCGATCGCCGTCATCTGCGTCTTCCCGTTCTGGTGGACCCTGGTGACGGCCATCTCCACGGAAGGCAATATCTTCGCCTTTCCACCCACCTTCTGGCCGAAGGCGCCATCCTTCGACAACTTCATCGAAGTCTTCCAGGCCATCCCGATCTGGTCCTTCTTCAAGAACTCGGTGCTGATCGCCGTATTTACCGTGTTCTGGAAACTGCTGCTGTGTTCACTGGCCGCGTATCCGCTGGCGCGCCTGAAATTTCGCGGCCGCAAACTCGTGTTCGGCCTGATCCTGGCCACCCTGGTGCTGCCCTCGGAAGTGAACTTCCTCGTCAACTTCATCACCATCACGCAAATGAGCCTGGTCGACACCTACACGGGCGTGATCCTGCCCAACGTGGTGACGGCCGTGGCCATTTTGCTGCTCAAGCAGGCGTTCGAGGAAGTGCCACAAGACTTGATCGACGCGGCGCGTGTCGATGGCGCCACCGAATGGGTCATCTTCAGCCGCATCATGCTGCCGTTGATTACGCCATGGCTGGCCACCGTCGGCATCCTGACGGCTGTCGAATCGTGGAATGAATACATCTGGCCCTCCATCGTCATGAGCAAGCCCGATGAATTCCCGCTTTCTGTCGGCGTGCTGTATTTGCGCGGCACCTTCGGCAGCAGCACGCGCGTGATCGCCGCCGGCACCCTGATCACCATCGTGCCGACCCTGCTCGCCTTCCTGTTTACCCAACGCTTTTTCATGCGCGGCATGGACGGCGCAGTCAAATGAAAACGTCTCTCGATAAGGAAGCTTCCATGCACGACAAGCGCATCAGCATCAGCAAAAAAGTACGCAGCCCGATCTCCTGGGTACCGACCTTGTACTTCGCCCAGGGCCTGCCGTTTTACGCCGTGGCCCTGGTGGCCGGCCTGATGTTCAAGAGCCTGGGCGTGCCGAACGACCAGATCGCCCGCTGGACGGGCCTGATCGGCTTTGCCTGGGTCTTCAAGTCGCTGTGGAGCCCCTTCCTGGAACTGGCGTCGAGCAAGAAGACCATGGTGGTGCTGTTCCAGTTCGCCGGTGGCCTGAGCCTGGGCCTGATCGCGCTGGCCCTGCAAACGCCGCTGTGGTTTGCCGCCTGCATCGCCGTGCTGTTCGTCGCTGCGCTGGCGTCGTCCACGCACGACATCGTCTGCGACGGCCTGTATATCGCCAGCCTGTCGAACAAGCAGCAGGCGGCCTACGCGGGCTGGCAAGGTGCCTTCTTCAATGCGGGCAAATTCATTTCGCTGGGCGGCCTGGTGATCCTGGCCGGCTACCTGGAGCAAAAAATCGGCATCAAGCCGGCTTGGTCGGTGATCTTCCTGATCATCGGCGCCATGATGCTGTCGCTGGCCGCCTACCACCTGTGGGCGCTGCCACAGGTGCGCAACGCAGCGGTGGCCGACAAGAGCGTGGCCGGCATCAGCCGCACCCTGTGGGACGTGCTGGTGGACTTCCTGAAAAAGCCTGGCATCTGGGGCATGATCGCCTTCATCATCCTGTTTCGCGCCGGCGAGGCGCAGGTGCAAACCATCGGCCCGCTGTTCCTGCGCGAAGCGCGCGAATTGGGCGGACTGGGCCTGTCGACGACGGAAGTGGGCGCCGTGTACGGCACGGCAGGCACCGTGGCCTTCTTGCTGGGCAGCATAGGCGGCGGCTATTTCACCTCCTGGCTGGGCCTGAAGCGCGCCATGTTCTTCCTGATCCTGGCCATGAACTTGCCGAACCTGGTGTTCTACTACCTGAGCCACAGCATGCCCACCGATCTGACCCTGATCACGGCCGCGCTCAGCGTGGAGATGTTCGGCTATGGCTTCGGCTTTGTCGGCCTGATCCTGTTCATGATGCAGGTGGTCTCCGTGGGCAAATACCAGACGGCCCACTATGCGTTTGCCACCGGCGTGATGCAGCTGGGCTTTGTGCTGTTCAAGATGATCAGCGGCGACATCCAGACGGCGCTCGGCTACAAGAGCTTTTTCCTGTGGGTGCTGGTGTCGGCCGTGCCCGTATTGATCCTGTCGCGCTTCATGCGTATCGGACCGAAGGCTCCTTCCGACCAAGCTGACGCCGGCGCCACATCCGCGCCGGCCAGCGCCAGCTAGGATAGAACCACCTCATGGCACACATTGCATTAAAAAATATCGTCAAGCTGTATGACGACAAGCACCCGGTCATTCACGGCATCGACCTCGATATCGGCGACGGCGAATTCGTCGTCTTCGTGGGGCCGTCCGGCTGCGGCAAATCGACCCTGCTGCGCATGATCGCCGGACTGGAAGACATCACGGATGGCGAACTGCATATCGGCGGCAAGCTGGCCAACGATATCGCGCCGGCCGAGCGTGGCCTGGCCATGGTCTTCCAGAGCTACGCCCTGTACCCGCACATGACGGTGTTCGAAAACATGGCCTTCGCCCTGAGCCTGGCCGGTCACAAGAAGGCGGACGTGCGCGCCGCCGTCGAACGCGCGGCCGACATCCTGCAAATCACGCCACTGTTGAAACGCAAGCCGAAAGACCTGTCGGGTGGCCAGCGCCAGCGCGTGGCCATCGGCCGCGCCATCGTGCGCAAACCACAGGTGTTCCTGTTCGACGAGCCGCTGTCGAACCTCGATGCCTCGCTGCGCGTGCAAATGCGCGTGGAAATCTCGCGCCTGCACCAGGAATTGAAAACCACCATGATCTACGTCACGCACGACCAGGTCGAGGCCATGACCCTGGGCGAGCGCATCGTCGTCTTCAACGGCGGACGCATCGAACAGGTGGGCAGTCCGCACGCGCTATATAACAATCCCGGCAACCTGTTCGTGGCCGGCTTCCTCGGTGCGCCAAAGATGAATTTCGTCGCTTGCGTCGCCGTCGCCAGCGCTCCCGGCACGGTGGCCGTGCGCCTGCCCGGCGGCGCCGTGATCGAGGTCGAGGCGCGGGGCCAGAGCGTGGCAGCAGGCGACCAGCTGACTCTGGGCGTGCGCGCCGAGCATGTCGGCCTGCAGCACGGGGAAAATGCGGGTAACAACGTCGTTGACGCCACCGTCAGCCATGTCGAATACCTGGGCGACGTGGCCATCGTTTACGCCAGCATGCACGGCGTGACCGAGATGCTGGCCGTCAAGCTGCCGGCCGAGGAAGGCTTGCGCCAGGCGGGCGACACCATGCGCCTGCATCTGCCAGCGCAGCGCTGCCTGCTGTTCGATGCCAAAGGGCAAGCCCTGGCACGCACGTTTGCCGCACCCGCTCAGCCGTTTATGTGACAATAGCCGCTCTGTAACATGCCACTTCTGTTTGACTTATGCAGGCAGACTGGCAGAATGTGTTTTTTCAAGCTTCCTTGCCCCTCTGGCAATGCCACTGCACGATGTTGCGGCTGCCAGTGCCGGTGCGTATTTTTGTTATTGATTGAAAGATAACCCATGTCCCAATTCCGCCTTGCCCGTCTCAGCCTGATCCTGGCCGCCATCGGTCTGAATGTCCTGCCTGCCCTGTCGCATGCGCAGGATGCAAAACCTGCGGCCGCCGCCGGTGCCCCTGCCGTAGCCCCGGCCGACACGGTGCGCCCTGAAGTGTTCAAACTGCTCGATCCGACCGTCGTGAAGGCATCGATGGATGCCAAAAACTACGCCGACGTGCAAAGCCGCATCGACCAGGCTGCCGCCATTCCAGCCTTGACGCCCTACGAATTGTTTGTGCTGAACCGCCTGCGCGTGGCGCTGGCATCGACCACGAACAATGCCCCCATGGCCATGACGGCGCTGGAAGCGGTGATCGAATCGGGCAAGCTGGACAAGAAAGCCCAAGGCGACTTCATCCAGGCGCTGGCGAACTACCACTACAACGCCAAGGATTACCCGAACGCCATCAAATGGTTTACCCGCTACCAGACGGAAACGGGCGACGTGGCCACCGTGCGTCCCTACATCATCCGCGCCTACTACTTCAGCAATGATTTTGCGCGCGCGAAACAGGAACTGATGGCCGATGTGACGGCCAAGCAGCAAGCGGGCAAGACGCCGACCATCGAAGAACTGCAATTGCTGGCCAACACAGGATCGAAAAGCAAGGATCCGGCCACCTACCTGATCGCCATGGAAAACCTGGTGCGCTACTACCCGTCGGACGACTACTGGAGCGACCTGCTGGGCCGTTTGCAAGGCAAGGCCGGTTATTCGGACCGCTTCGCGCTGGACGTGCTGCGCCTGCAATTCCAGGCCGTCGCTACCATGCCGCCTCAGGACTACAGCGACATGGCGGAAATCGCCCTGCAAAACGCCTTCCCGACGGAAGCGAAAAAAGTCCTCGACGCCGGCTATGCCAAGGGCGTGCTGGGCACGGGCGCGAATGCTGCCAAGCACAAGAAACTGCGCGACCAGGCCAACAAGGCTGCCGCCGACGATGCGAAAAACATCGCCAGCGGCGAAGCGTCGGCCATGAAAAGCAAGGACGGCACGGGCTTGACCAACCTGGGCTACGCCTTCGTGACGATGGACCAGTTCGACAAAGGTATTGACCTGATCCAGAAAGGCATCGCCAAGGGCGGCCTGAAGCGCCCAGAAGACGCCAAGCTGCGCCTCGGCTATTCCTACGCCATGGCCGGCAAGAAAGACGATGCCATCAAGGTGCTGGAAACCGTCAAGGGCAGCGATGGCGTGAGCGATCTGGCCCGTTACTGGATACTGTGGCTGAACCGTCCTGCCACCCCAGCGGCAGCACCGGCGGCAGCGGCACAGTAATTCTTGCTCACGCAAGCACGCGCAAAGCGGTTCCCGGTCCAGGCCGGGGCTGCTTTTTTTTCGACCTTTTCCTTCCATGCCGCCAGCCACCGCCACCGCCACCGAACGATTGACCAGCCTGGACGCCTTTCGCGGCTTCGTGATCATCACCATGATCTGGGTCAACTACCTGGCCGGCATGCCCGGCATTGCTTATTGGCTTGAACATACGGGACCGCGTGCCGACGGCATCACCATGCCCGACCTGGTCTTTCCCGGCTTTCTGTTCATGGTGGGCATGGCCATTCCGCTGGCCTTGCAACGCCATTGCGGCCACGTCACGCCAGCCTTGCTGGGACGCCTGCTGTGGCGCTCCGCCAGCCTGATGCTGGCCGGCGTGGTGCTGGCGAATGCATACCGCTACGATGCGCAGGCGGTGCTGCTGCCGCAGGCCGTGTCGCACTCCGTCTATTTCCTGCTGTTTTACAGCGCCATGATACTGCTGTGGCGCCAGGGCGCGGGCAAGCTTGAGCTGGCTGCCGGCGGCGCCTTGATGCTGTTCCTGCTGGCGACCTTCCGCGGCGAATTGAATGCGGAATTTTCCAGCACCTGGCTGCAACCGTCGTGGTGGGGCATCCTCGGCATGATAGGCTGGTCCTACCTGCTGTGCAGCCTGATGTACCTGATGTGCCAGGGCAACGGCACGGCGCTGATGGGCGTATTTGCCCTGCTGATCGCGCTGTACATGGGCGGTACGGCGGGCAGCCTGGATTTCCTGCCGGCTGGCGTGAACGCCATCGTCAATGTGCCGCAGGTGCTCGGTTCGACGGCGGCCAATGTAATGGCCGGCACCCTGGTGGGCCAGCTATTCCTGCGCGGCGCGGCCCTGAGCCATGCCCAGCGCATCCGTTTCATGGCATGGTTCGCGCTGGGCCTGCTGGCGGCCGGCCTGCTGCTGCGGCCCTACCACCACATCAACAAGATCGCGGCGACGCAATCCTACACGCTCGTGTGCAGCGCCCTCATCCTGGCCCTGTTCCTCGTGTTTTACATCGTCATCGACGTGTGGCGCTGGCGCGCGTGGGCGGTGGTGCTATTGCCCGCCGGTACCAATGCCCTGTTCGCCTACATCGTGCCCGACCTGTGGCAGCAACTGGCGGCCGTACTGCACCTGCCGCGCTTCTGGTGGCCCTACCTGGAAACGGGCGGCGCGGCCGGCCTGTGGAATGCCGCCGCCGTCACCGCCCTGATGCTGCTGTTCACCGCCCTGGCCACGCGTTACGGCCTGAAGCTGAAGTTCTAGACTTTGATATAAATCTTGCGCTTGTCCATGGCGTAGGCGATCAGCCAGCACAGCAGCATGAAACTGACGGCAAACAGCAGCGAGCCCACGCGCGCCGGCGCCCAGCCCGTGAACCACTGCTGATACAGCCACTGGTACAGATTGCCGCCACCGATGCGCACGGTAAAGGCGATGATCACCAGCACTTCCGAGACCAGGTAAATGAACAGGGTGTTCTTGCCGAAGACTTCAAAAAAATACGTCCAGCCCGTGATCTTGCGCACGTCGATGAGGAACATCAGCAGCGCCAGCAGCAGCAAATCCAGGCCGATGCCCAGCATCACGTAAGAGCTGGTCCAGAGTTTCTTGTTGATCGGAAACACCTCATTCCAGCATAGCGCCACGACCACGCAGAGTGCACCGGCCACGGCCAGTTGCCCCAAGCGGTAGCGCAGTTGCGCCGGCGCCGTCTGGCGCAAAAAACTGCCCGCCAGGTAACCGGCGATCACGTTGACGATAGACGGCAAGGTGCCAAGCACGCCTTCCGGATCGAAGGCGAGGCCTTCGCCGTGGTACAGGTGGCTGTCACCCAGCAGGATCAGATCGAGCTTGGCCGGCGCGTTGCCATGCAAGCTGTAGTCGCCCCAGGTCGCCAGGATGGCCCAGTAGACCAGCAAGGCGCAGGCGCTGAAGAGCAACGCGCCCCGCGCCTTCCAGTAATGCAAAATCAGCGCGGCGGCCAGGTAGCACACGGCGATGCGCTGCAGCACGCCGGGAATGCGCGTCTGCGACAGCGGCGACCAGGCGAACTGGCCCGCATCGTCGAGCTTGAAGAAAGGGAACCAGTACAGCAGGAAGCCGAGTAAAAAGATCAGTGCGCTGCGCTTGCACAGCTTGGCCAGCACGGCGCCATGGCCCAGGTTTTCATACTTGCCCAGCGCAAAGGCCAGCGCATTGCCGACGACAAACAAAAAGCTGGGAAAGACCAGGTCCGTCACAGTAAAGCCATGCCATTCGGCATGCAGGAGGGGCGCATACACGCTGCCCCAGTCGCCGGGCGTATTGACGACGATCATCAGGGCGACGGTCAGGCCGCGCAGGACGTCGAGGGCGAGGTAGCGCTGGTTCATGGCTGCGCCCCCTTCAGGATGGGCGCCAGGGCAGTGCCCAGCACCTGCTGCGCATCGCCGCTCAATTCCCAGAACATACCGCCACGCAAGCCCATGTCGCGGATATAGCGCACTTTATGGGCCACCGATTGCGCATCCTCATAGCTGATGAAGACGCCGCTGTCGCGGTTGTACAGATATGGCACTTGCGACGCGCCATTCCAGTGGCGCTGGAAGCCGCGCGCGCCCTTGCCGTCGCGCAGGTAACCCTGCTCCAGCAGATGCCGATAGGTGAAGGTCGGCGTACCATCAATCCCGCTGGCTGCGCCCTGGCAAGGCTGGTACAGGCCGTCACTGCGGGGACCTGCGGCGCACTGCTTCCAGCCATAGCCATAGAAGGGCACGCCCAGCACCAACTTGGCGGCGGGCACGCCGGCGCGCAGGAAGCGCGTCACGGTGGCGTCCACATTCAGGGCCTTGTCGCGCTGCGGGTCGGCGGGATCGGCATACAGGGGGGCCAGCTGGCCACTCTCGGCATCCCAGACGCCGCGATAGTCATACGTCATCAGGTTGATCCAGTCCAGCTGCGCCGCCAGGCGGACGATCCAGCCGGGCGCGGCGGCGCTGTCGTCGCTCAGGCTGGCATGCGCACCGGCGGCGATGGTGATCAGGTAATGGCGGCCGGCCGTCTGCTTGCCCGCCTGGTCGAAGGCGCTGCGCAGTTCGCTGGCCAGGCGCACATAGTTTTCCTTGTCGTCGCCTCGGTGGCAGACCTTGCCTTCGATGCAGGGGATTCCCCCACTCGTCGGATGCTCCCAGTCGATATCGATGCCATCGAGACCATGCTGGCGCACCAGTTCCAGTGCGGAAGCGATGAATGCCTGGCGCGCGGACGGCGTGGCTGTCATGTCCGAAAAGCGGTTCGACCAGATCCAGCCGCCCACCGACAGCAGGACGCGCAGCTGCGGATTATTGTGCTTGAGCGCATTGAGTTTGCGCAAGTTGTCGGCATCGGCTTGAGGCGCCGGTAGCACGATGCTGCCATTGGCCGGCCGGGACGGCTGGCCCTGCGCATCGAGGCA
The DNA here is from genome assembly GCF_900095265.1 of Janthinobacterium sp. UMAB-56. Classification (GTDB taxonomy): domain Bacteria; phylum Pseudomonadota; class Gammaproteobacteria; order Burkholderiales; family Burkholderiaceae_D; genus Janthinobacterium. The sequence continues at coordinate 67,411 of NZ_LT607664.1, forward strand.
GGCGCTCATGCCACCGCCCTCGGGCGCAGGATTGCCATGTTCGCCATCCCAGCAGATGTCGGCGAACGCGTACTGGATCAGGCTGACATTGCCAGGGCGAATATTGTGCTCGTTAACGGGAAAATCAGCCGATTTCCAACCGGGATAATAGGCCACCACTTCCGGCGCGAAAGCCGGCGCGGCGGGAGCGGCGGAGGCTGCCAGTGGCAGCGCGCAAGCGAAGCAAGCCAGCATTGCATGTAATGTCATCGGATGTATCTCACCATGTAAAGAAAAGCATCTTGCAATAAAAAAATGGCGGAGCCAGCTGCGCTCCGCCATTGTCATGCCATCCCAGGTGTCCGCCGGGGGGCATCCACTATATAAACGTCTTACATCTTGCCTTGCAGTGCCAGGTAGATCTGACGACCATTCTTGTAGAACGCGCCTGGCATATCATCCGAACCAGGGGTCTTGATGGTCGAACGCGACAGTGGATTGTTCAGATCCTTGCCGTCCAGGGTGATGGCCAGGTTTTCCGTCAGCTGGTAGGCGATCGATGCCGACAGGCCGCCGATGCCAGCCTGATACGCTGCGCTGCGGCGCGAGGTGCCGTTCAGGAATTGCGAACGGTAGCTGTACGTCAGGCGCGCGCTGAACTTGTCGTTTTCAAAGAACGCGCCAATGTTATAGGCGTTTTTCGAGGTGCCGATCATGGTGCATTCGCCGAAATCACCGCATGGCGAACCCTTGACGTTACCCGTTTCCTTGCCATCGGTATAGGTGTAGTTGGCGTTCACACCGAAGCCTGCTGGCAACGCTTGTACGTACGACAGTTCCAGGCCCTTGACTTCCGCCGTGGTATTGGTTGGCGTGCCAACTTCATACTGGGTGAACTTGTTCTGCAACTGGTTGTAGAACGTCGTCACACCTTTGCCGTAGGTCACATAACCATCGAGCGACGAGTAGAAGATGCCAGCCGAGACCATCGATTTTGGGGCGAAGTACCATTCCACGCCGATGTCGGCGTTGTTCGAGCGGATAGGACGCAGGTTAGGATTGCCGGCGTTGCCGTCGAGCTGGTTGTCGCGCAGATCCAGGCCGGCCATCATGCCCAGTTCAGGACGAGCCATGGTGCGGCTGATGCCGAAACGGCCGATGATATCCTTCGTCACATCCAGACGGAAGTTGGCGCTAGGCAGGAAATCATTATACGTGTTGGTGTAGTTTTTGATTACATACTGGGCAGCCGGATTCAACTCGTAGCGGTTGACGTCTTCCTTGGTATGCACATAGCGCACGCCGAAGTTACCCGAGAGGCCTTCCGTGCCGAAGTTCGCCATCGCGTACACCGACTGGGTCGGCTCCTTGATGTTGAATTCGGACTGGCGCAGATTGCCTTCGTACGTGGCATTATCGTTGAGCCACTTGTTGACGCTCGCTTGCGAGAACGTCCAGTAACCGGCGCCATTCACGCCCAGGTCGTTGAAGTTGCTTGGGAACGATGTCAGGCCGTTCATCGGCAAGTTGGCAGTCACGCCCAGCGATGGCTTGGCAACGATGCCGATGGCCGTCAGGTCACGCTTATGTTCCGCAACGCGGGCACCGAATTCCACCGACGAGATCGCTGGCAAGTCCAGTTTCAGGAAGCCGTCGATCTGGCCATAAGTTTCCTTGTCGTTCGCAGTGACGTGCGAGCCGTAGGTGTAAGGTGTTGCCTGACGGCCGCCGATCGAGAACTTATCCGCACCCGGCGTATCGTAGATCACGCCATGGCTGGCACCCTTCTGGGTGTAGCCGCCGCCCGTCCAAGGCATCCAAACGCCCAGCGCGCCGCTTTCTGTATTGCCCACGCCCTTGGTCGTGCCGACCTTGCCCGAGAAGGTCAGGCGGTCATTGACGCGGTACTTGGCATCGACGTTGAAGAAGTCGGACTTGCTTTCCGCCACAGGACGGCTGAACTCCTCCTGCACGGCACTGGAATAGCCGGCGCAGACGACGCCGCAATTGGCTGGCACGGTGGTGTGCAGGCCGGTAACAATACCGCCCTTGTAAGTGCCGCTGACATTGCCGACAGGATAACCACCCTTGCTGCCCGTTTCCAGGCCCACGGTCTGGATGAAGTTATGGTTAATGTTCGGCGCGTCGAGTTCGGAGTGGAACAGGGTGAAATCCAGCGTCAGCGCGTTGCTCGGTTTTATCTGCACGTCGATCAGGCCGCCCTTGCGCGTACGTTCCTGTTCGAACCAGGCGGTACCACCCATGTAGTTGACGCGGCCACCGGCCGAGCCTGGCAAGGCAGCAGCGACTGCCGAATCCGGCTTGACTTCGTCATACCAGACGCCATTTTCCTGGCCGACACGGCTCAGTTTGCGCTTCTGATAGAAGCCCTGCACCATCACACCCATGGTGTTGGCATCGTTCTTCCAGTTCAGCATGCCGCTCACTTGCGGATCTTTCTTGCCCGAGTTGGACGAGTACACGGCGCCCAGGCTGACCTGACCCGTAATTTGTTTCTTGAAGTCCAGCGGTTTGCGCGATTCGATATCGATCACACCTTGCGCGCCACCTTCCAGCAGATTCGCTTGCGAGCCTTTGTGCACGGTGACGCGGCCGATCAGTTCGGATGGGAACAGCGAGAAGCTGACGCTGCGGCCACCGCCGATGATGTTGTCGGCAAACCAGTCGCCACTGCTGACGGAGTGGCCATTGAAGGTAGTCAGGGTCAGGCCGAACGGTGTGCCGCGCAAGGCCACGCGGTCGTTTTCGCCAAAGCTGCCTTCGTTGCCGCCGGCAGCGGCGACGCTGACACCTGGCACGCGTTGCAGCGAATCGGCGATATTTTTGTCAGGCATCTTGCCCACGTCTTCAGCCGTGATCACCTCGACCAAGCTGTCGGAATTGCGTTTTTGGTTCAAGGATTGTTGCAGCGATGCACGGATACCCGTCACGACGACGGTCTGGCCTTCGTCAACATCAGCCGTCGCTGCCGGCTTGGTCTCTTTAGCCACGGCTTCCTGCGCATGCGCCGAGAAACTCGCGCCGGCCATCAACATAGCCACAGCAGCGGCGATAGGCGTCAAATTGCGTGCTGCAGAGCTAGCTGTCAAATTGCGTTTCATGTACTCCCCCTTGATTTAGGCTCCAGGATTGGAACCTTTTCATTTTTAACGTAGGTCTTCTTTCCAGCCCGCCTACTCTCACCGGCGTGCTGCAGACCCTTCGGCACAACCACTTACAAAACCAATTCAACGCCAATATACTACTATCCAATACCAGAACACTACCAGTTGCAACTTTTTTTTTATAACGTTGTTTGAATCACACAGACCACTTCTCCTGAATCACTCTGTAGCCCGTATGAGTGAGGTAAATACCTGCAAGGCCAGGAATAAATTGACGGCCTGATAATTCAAATTGGTTTTATAACGGTCTTTTTTGGTATTATCCAGCGACTCAAAACAGATACAGAGCGCGTCTGTAACGCGCCGTAACGGAGACCCTCAGCGTATGACAACCCTGGCTCACATCATGCAAGGCCTGGGGCAGACGAGTAGCCTGCCCCTGTACCAGCAACTGCAGCGCGCGCTGCGCGAAGCGATCGACAAGCGCATCCTCGGCCCCGAGGAAGCCCTGCCGGCCGAGCGCCAGCTGGCCAGCGACCTGTCCGTCTCGCGCATCACCGTGCGCAAGGCCATCGATGGCCTCGTCAATGAGGGCTTGCTGGTGCGGCGTCCCGGCTCGGGCAATTTCATCAATACGCGCATCGAGAAGAATTTCGCCAAGCTGACCTCGTTTTCAGAGGACATGCGGGCGCGCGGGCGCACGCCGCGCAGCGTGTGGCTCAAGCGGGCAGAAGGCACCGTCACGCCGGAAGAGGCCTTGCGCCTGCGGCTGTCGCCGGGCGCGCCCGTGTACCGTTTTCACCGTATCCGCTATGCGGACGAAGTACCGATGTGCCTGGAATACGCGACCATCGTCGCCAGCTGCCTGCCAGCGCTCGACGCCGTCGACGTGTCCATGTATGACGCGCTGGAACAGGCGGGCAACCGGCCCGTGCGGGCCTTGCAGCGCCTCAGCGCGCTTTTACTGACGGGGGAGCAGGCCAGCCTGCTGCAGGCGGAGCAAGGTGATGCGGGCTTGTCGGTGGAAAGGCTGGGCTTTTTGCGCGATGGCCGCGCCGTGGAATTTTGCCGCTCCTACTTCCGCGGCGATATGTATGACTTCGTGGCTGAATTAAGTACCAATTAATACCAATCGCCCCATTTTCTCAATACCAGAGAAAACCACTTATTGCAGTGCAATATATATGCCGCCATCGCGCCGATATAGGCAACGCAATGGTGAAGTCATCGGCAGCGATTATGTGGCAGCCTCTCAAATAATATAAAACAGCGGCGCAATGCGGTTTTGCGCATTGCAGCAAAATGTGACGTTTTCCGTCACGGCGCAGGCACGGCGCGCCGGCCCAGGCACAGCACAATCACGCCCAGCGCCACGCACAGCCAGCCGAACAGCGGCCCCAGCCATCCTGCCCAGGTGGCGACGGATGCGCCTGCCGGCAGCGGCGCCAGCAGGGTGCTGCCCGGCATGGCACTGCTGGCCCGCTCCGCCAGCACCCGCCCATACGCGTCGCTGACCGTCAGCACGCCCTCGCGCGCCGCACGCAGCACCGCATAGCCGTTTTCCACACCGCGCACGACAGTCATGCGCGCCCCCATCCAGGCGTCAAACTGGAAATCCCAGGCCGGCACCAACATCGTTTGCGCCCCGGCCGCGCCATACGTTTGCCCCAGGGACGCGAAATGCATGTCCTTGCAGATGGCCAGGCCCATGGCCAGACCCGCCACCGGCTGCACGGCGTAGGCGCTACCAGCAAGAAACTCGCGCTCCGGCGGCGCCAGATGATGTTTTTGATAGCTGACGGGCGCCGCGCCATCGGGTGCGAACAGCCAGGCCAGGTTGCGCCGGCCGGCAGCGTCTTGCACGCCGAGGCCCACGGTGATCCACACGCCCGTACTGCGCGCCAGCGCCTGGAAGCGCTGCCGCACGGCCTCCGCCTGCGCGGGCGCCAGCACGGCTATCTTTTCCGGCAACAGCACCAGGCTGGCGCCCTGCCCGGCCAGCTCTTCGACATGGCGCGCATACTGGTCCCAGATGGCTTGCGCACGCGCCGGCGGCGTGGCCGGGCCGATAAAGTCATCGATGGCCACCAGCCCCGCCAGCGGCCCGCTTGAGGCCACCGCGCCCTGCACGCGCCAGGCGCCACCGGCGAACGCGGCCGCCAGCAGCAGCACGGTCGCGCCCGCCGCTGGCGCATACGTGCGGCCGCCCGCCAGCAGCAAGGCCAGCGCGCAGGGGACCAGGCACAGCAAAAACAGCAGGCCAGGCACACCCGCCAGTGCCGCCACCTGCAGCGCGGCCACGTTATCGGCTTGCGAATACGCGAGGCTGCCCCAGTTGCCGTCCGGCAGCAAAGCCGCCATCAGGGTATCGATGGCCACCCACAGCACGGGATAGGCCAGCACCGTCCAGCCGGAGCGGTAGCGCAACACGAGGCGCCGCGTGGCCAGCACCACCAGCAGCCACAGCAGTGCCTTGACGAGCAGCACGGCCAGCACGGAGGCCAGGGGCATGAGCAGGCGAAAATAGGCAAAGTTGGATGACAGGCCCAGCACGGCCGCCAGGAACGTCATCCAGGCCGCATCGCGGCGCGACGAGCGCAGGGCCAGCCACAGCACGGGCAGCGGCGCGCACCAGGCGAGCCAGCCCAACGGCTGCGGCCCCAGCACCCAGTACAGGGGCAGGCCCGCCGCCAGCGCGGCGGCGATTTGCAACAGGCGCTGGCGCAGCGCGGTGCCGCCGGCAGACGTGGCCGGCGCAATCATGCTTGGGAACATACTCATGCTTTCAAGGGCAGCCAGATTTCCACGCCGCCAATGCCGCTGGCGGGATCGAAATGCTGGTCATAGCGTTCAAAATCGGGGGCGTCCGCCACCTCCAGCCCGGACTGGGGCAGCCATTCATTCCACACCGTATGCCAGGTGGCGCGGATGGTGGAAATATGCCCGCCGTGATGAAACACGGCGTAGCGTTGCGGGGCGATGCGCAGCCGCGCCCAGCTGTCGGGAACCAGGGAAAAGTCGCTCACCGGCATGGCGCACAGGTAATCGAAATTGCCCGCATCGTCATTGTTGCAGCACACGCCATACACCAGCTGGCCGGGCGCCACGTGGGGCAGGAAGCGCTGCCACAGAGCGGGGATGCCGGCCGAGGTTTCTGCGCGATACCGTTCAAGCAGGCCCGCTACCAGCAAGGCGGGACCCTGCTCGAAACGGGGCGCCTCCAGCGCAACGCCAGGTGCCACATCCATTTTGATGGCCTCCACCAGCGCGAGGTTGGCGACGTGGCGCTGGGCACGTACCTTTTCCGGCGTGATCTGGAACTGCTCGCGGAAGGCCCGCGTAAATGCTTCATGGGAACTGTAGCCGGCCTGCAGGGCGACGGCGAGGATGTCTTGCGCGCCCTGCGCCAGCACCAGGGCGGCCTCACTGAGCCGGCGCGCCCGCACATAGCGCATCACGGAGTGGCCCGTGGCCAGGCCAAACGCGCGCGTCAGGTGACACGGCGAGGCGCCGCCCACGTGGGCGATATCGCCGAGCGAGATATTGTCGGCAAAATGCGATTCGATATACCAGAGTGCCTTGGCCAGATAATGCATGAACGCTTCCCGTTGAACGAGCAGCGACTGTAGCATTTTCAGGCGAAGCTGATTTGACCGGAATTGCGCAATGCGGGAGTACTTCCGCATGCACTTTTCATGTAACAGTTGGCCGCTGCTGATCCGGGCCAGGAAGGCGAGCAGGTCGTCGATACTGACGACGCTGGCGGGGTCCAGGGCTGAGGATGTCGCGGTCGGTGAGGATGCCGATGGGGACGCGCTCGCCGTTCGGCTGTTCGGCCACGATCAGGTCGCCCACATGACGCTGGCGCATCAGCAGCGCCGCTATCTGCACGCTCGTGTCACGCTGGCAATGGCCGGTTTGCGGGGGCAGATACGCGTGTCGCCACTGCGTTGGAGGCAGAGTGTCCGCGCTACGCCAACCCACCGAGGCGGGTTTGAGGCACATCAGTGAAACGGATCTTACTTTTCTTCGGGGGGCGGCAGGAAGCAGGCTTCGACGATCTGCAAGTCATTATCCTTGGCAAATTCGCGCACGAAGTGAAACGCCATCGGCTCGATCTCGCGCAGCTTGGTGTTGACCACCACCGACTTGACGCCATTGACGACGGTCGGGCGCACGTAGGGCGAATACTGGAGGTGCGCGTTGCGCCCGCCACCTTCGGGATTGAAACAGGACATCACTCCACAAAGGCGTTCGGCCCAATCGCTGGGTCGGAATTGCTTGCCATTGCTGGTGAGACCAAGGATGAAGAACTCGTCTGAGAGTTCCCCTGTTTTTTGAGATAACTCGGCCATGTGGCTTGTCGGGACTGGATTGCGTGAATGGCCCCGGCGGGTAAGCCGGGCTGGTAATTCAACTACGTTTGCTGCGGTAAGCCAGTATTATATCTTATAGAAGACTTGGGTTCTACCTCGATCTGCCCCGACTATGCAAACAGGGGCCGGCACGCCTTGCGCGCCAGCCCCTATTTTAACCTTGTTCCACGCGCAAGGCGCATGGATGGCGCGTGTGCGTCCGCGTCAGCCGAGGAAAACGGCGCCCGACATCAATAGCAGCAGCAACATCCACAGCAGCAAGGCGCGCCAGACCAGGCCAACCGTGCTCTGCAAGGCGCGCGGGCCCGGCTCTTCGCCCGGCAGGATATCGCTTTCGCTGTCGCTGTCATCGACGGCCAGGTCGGGCGTGACGAGCACGCGGGCCGCCGTTTCCACCGGCGTGCCCAGGCGCACGCCCATGGCGCCGCCGCCGGCCGTCAGGATGATGCCGATGGCCTCGTCCTGCCAGCGCTGGGCAAAATTGCGCCAGGCGTAGATGGCATCTTCGAAATTGCCGACCACGGCAAAGGCCACGGCCGTCAGGCGCACGGGGATCCAGTCGATCCAGTAAAAGGCGCGCGCGGCGAACTGACCGAAAGCTTCATTGCGCATGTGCTCGGGCTCGTTCCAGGCGCGCGCCAGGTATTCGGCCACGCGGTACATCACTGCGCAGGCGGGCCCCAGTGGCATGAGGAACCAGAAGAAGACGCCAAACACATTGCGATGCGTGGTGATCAGGGCTTTTTCCACGGCGATGCGGGCGATTTCACTCGCTTCCATGCCCACCGTGTCGAGCTTGGTCCAATCGGCCAGCAAGGTGCGAGCGGTCGCTTCGTCGCCGGCGCTGAGGGCCAGTTGGATGGAGGTAAAGTAATGGCTGTAGTGACGAAAGCCCAGGGTCAGGTAGACGATGAGGACGTTCCAGGCAAAAGCCAGCAGGGAAAGCTGATAATGCTGCAAGAGCCAGTACACGCCAGCCGCCGGCACCATCAGCACGCCGATCATGAGGAACCAGCCCATGCGGCCATGGTTGGCGTGGCCGGCATTGAACCAGGTCTCCATGCGCATTGCCAGGCTCTTGATTTCGGCGTAGATCGGATTATCCGCGCGCAAAGGTTTGAGCTGCTCGATCAGCAATGCGCAAAGTATGGAGAGAAATGTCATCAAACGTCCTTTTTGTCTTTTTCAGCAATACCGCAATGCCCGCTACGATAGCGCAGTGCAGTGCTGGAATCAAACTTATTACGTGCGGGGCAGCATTTTACGCGCGCAAGAGGTGAAACAGATTGCGCAGCATGCCGGCGGTGGCGCCCCAAATGTAGAAGCGCTCATACGGCATGGCGTAGAAAGAGCGCCGCCCGCCGGGCAATTCCACCGACAGGCGCTGATGGTTGAGGCCATCCATGAGGAAGGCCAGCGGCACTTCGAAAATTTCCGCCACTTCGGACGGGTCGGCGCGCAGTTCGAACGGTGGCGCCACCAGGCCCACCACGGGCGTGACCTGGTAGCCGGTACCCGTCAGGTAGTCGGGCAGGCAGCCCAGCACTTCAATGTGCGCGCGCGCCAGGCCGACTTCTTCTTCCGTTTCGCGCAAGGCCGTGGCGGTGGGCGACACATCGAAGGCTTCGCTGCGTCCGCCGGGAAAGCTGACCTGGCCCGCATGGCTGCTCAGGTTGTCCGTGCGCATGGTCAGCAAGATGGTCAAGCCCTGCGGGCGCTGCACCATAGGAATAAGCACGGCGGCGCGCACCGGCACGGCGCGGGCGGAGAGGAAATCCTGGGTGATCTCGGGCTGCCAGTCCGGCTGTTCGGCCAGGCGCTGGCGCAGCCAGCCTGGCGTCAGGCGCGCGGCGTCGAGCGCCGCCTCGCCGGCGATCGAATCGATGGCGAGTTGTTTGGGATCAAATGCGATGGTGGCCATGGCAGCTTGCCTCAATAGCAATTCAGAATAAAAAAAGGGCACCCTGAGGCACCCTTTTCCCAACGCAGACGCTGATATTACGCGCTTGCTTTCGCCACAACGCGGCGATTTGGCAATTTTTCTTTGATACGCGCCGATTTACCCGAACGCTCACGCAGATAGTACAGCTTGGCGCGGCGAACATCACCACGGCGTTTCACTTCGATCGAAGCGATCAGCGGCGAGTACAGTTGGAACGTACGCTCGACGCCTTCGCCGGACGAGATCTTGCGAACGATGAAGTTCGAGTTCAGGCCACGGTTACGACGGGAGATAACGACGCCTTCGTAAGCCTGGGCGCGCTTGCGCGTACCTTCGACTACGTTGACGCTGACGATAACGGTATCGCCTGGTGCGAATTCAGGAATGGTTTTACCCAGACGAGCAATTTCTTCCTGCTCTAATTGTTGAATCAAGTCCATTTTTATAACTCCGAAAACCATCATGCCGGCGCACTGTGGATAGCAAGTATCCGCCCGGTAGAGGATGGGTAACACAATATGGGCAACATGCCCGGCACTGCAAAGCCACCCTGCTTGCCGTCCGAAAACGGCTTACAGGCTGGCCAGAAATTTTTCGTCGGTCTTGCTGAGCAAGCCGGCGGCGCGTGCGCTGACCAGCAGGTCAGGCCGCTTTGTCGCGGTCGCTTCCAGCATGCGCTGGCGGCGCCACTTGACGATCTCGGCATGATTGCCACCCATCAAGACGGGCGGCACGGCCATGCCTTCATACGTTTCAGGCCGCGTATAATGCGGCGAATCGAGCAAGCCATTGACGAAGCTATCCTCGATGGCCGATGCCTCGGTGTTCAAGACACCCGGCAACAGGCGGATCACCGCATCCATCAGCGCCATGGCAGGCAATTCACCGCCCGACAGGACGAAGTCGCCGACGCTGATCTCTTCGTCGACGCAACGGTCCAGCAAACGCTGGTCCACGGCTTCATAGCGGCCACACAAGATCACCAAACCAGGTTCGGCTTTCAACTGCGTGACACGCTCATGCGTCAACGGACGGCCTTGCGGCGACATGAACACCACGCGGGGCGCCGCCAGGCCGAGATCGGTCTGGCGTTGCTTTGCTGCATTAATTGTCGCTTCGAGTGGACGGGCCATCATCACCATGCCGGGGCCGCCGCCATATGGGCGGTCATCCACGGTGCGGTGATTGTCGCTGGTGAAATCACGGGGATTCCACAGCGACAAGCCACATCTACCCTGCTCGAAGGCACGCCGGGTCACACCCGACTGCGTCAGCGCGGCAAACATTTCCGGGAACAGGGTCACGACATCAAATTGCATCGTTCACCATCCTGCAAAGTTTGCCCGGCGCATTGTTAAGCGCAGGCGGTTTAATAATCGAGGCCCCAGTCGACCGTGATCTTGTTGGCGGTCTTGTCAACGTTAATGACAAACTGACCAACAAACGGGATCAGGCGCTCAGGCGCCTTTTCAACGGTCTCATCGGCAGTGGCGACGGGCGTAACGCGCAAGATCGACTGCGGACCATTGCTCATCATGTCGTGCACTGTGCCGAGGCACTCGCCTTGCAAATTCTCGACTGTCAGTCCGATCAGATCGGACCAATAAAATTCATCGGCCGTCAGCGTCGGGAAATGGCTACGCGGAATTTGCACAGAGACGCCTTTCAGCGCTTCTGCGGCATCCCGCCCGACCACACCCACCAGCTGGGCCACGACGTCGCCGCCGTGTAACTTCGCTTGCCTGACTTGAACATCATGCAAGGTCGGTTTATCAAACCACCAGGTTTTGACGCTTAATAATGCATCCGCGTCGTCGGAGAAAGGAGTGATCCTGACTCCGCCAGCAATGCCATAAGCACCGGAGACATAGCCTACCTGTACCAGGTCATCGGGGACTTTCACCCCGGATGCAGTCTTGACCGTCAAACCAGTGATCTAATTAAGCTGCTGCTTTGTTGTTGCTAGCTACCAGGCGAGCAACGGTTGGCGACAATTGTGCGCCAACGCCTTGCCAGTAGGCCAGACGGTCTGCGGTGATACGCAGTGGAACTTCGCCACCTTGCGCCATCGGGTTGTAAAAACCGATACGCTCAATGAAGCGACCATCGCGGCGATTGCGCGAATCAGTAGCGACGATGTTGAAGAACGGGCGCTTCTTGGCGCCTCCACGAGCTAAACGAATAACGACCATAATATTTCCAAAAAGTGTGCTGAGGCGGAAAAAGCCGCAAATTATAGCGCGCTTTACCGCCAGGCAGCAAGCGTTATGATGACGGGCGTGTAATTTGGGCTAATCAAACATTATGACCAGTCATGGCCGAAGACGCAATAGGCGCGTGCGTCTATCGTGCCGGTAATGCCACTCCCAGGCAGCACAAGCGCGCGACAACATCGCCTGCGCGCCGTCTGAAAGTGCTATCGTTGCGGCAGGCAATGACCGATACTGGCAATCTTTACCGATGAGCAACTCTGGAGTCCCATGACCACCGCTACCATTTTGCAACAGTCGCACAAGAACAAGGCCGTCACGACACTACTGGCTTTCCTGTTGGGCATGCTAGGCGCCCACCGCTTCTACTTGCATGGCGCCAAAGACCGCTGGGGCTGGCTACACCTGGCCGCCCTGCCTGCCACCGTGCTGCTGCACCAACTGCTACCCGACGCCGACTGGTTTTTCCAGATATTGCCGCTGACCTTGTCCGCCCTGGGCGGCTTCCTGGAAGCGCTGGTCCTGGGCTTGATGCCGGACGACAAGTGGGATGCGCGCTACAACGCCGCCTCCGGCCACCTGTCGGACACGGGCTGGCCCCTGGCCGTGGTGCTGGTCGCTACCTTGATGCTAGGCGCAGGCGTGCTGATCGCTACCATGGCGCGCCTCTTCGACTTGCTATATACGGGCGGCGCCTACGGCTAATTTCCCCACGGAAATAGCATCACTCCGGCCCCCTGCACGCACATGTAAGTGTTGGTAAGCAATCATGATTTTCCTCTATACTGCATGCACAATGCCGGCATTACTGGCACATTCAACACCCCCTAGGAGAAGATCATGATTCGTCGCCCACTCATCCTCGCAGTCGCCATCACGGCCCTGTTCAGCACCTCCGCCTTCGCGCAAAACCTGTCGCCGAAGGCGCAATACGCTTACGACACGAAGCAAGCCAGCACGCGCTATGCGGACGACAAGAAATTGTGCGCAGAAGAAAGCAGCTCGAAAGCCCGCATGCAATGCCTGCGCGACGCCAAGGGCGAATACGACCAGGCCATCATCAACGCCAAGGCGGCGCAAAAAGCGGGCAATTCCTACGCCAACCAGCCTTCCAAGCAGCCGCAGCACCAAATCTGCGCCGATTGCGGCAAGGTGCTGGCAGTCAATGTCGCTGAAAAAGCGGGCGAAGGCGGCGCGCTGGGCCTGATCGGCGGCGGCGTGGCTGGCGCCCTGCTGGGCCGCCAGGTGGGCGGCGGACGCGGCAAGGACCTGGCTACCCTGGCAGGCGCCGCTGGCGGCGCTTACGCAGGCAAGCAAGTCGAAGGCCACATGAAGAATGCCAAGACCTGGACCGTCACCGTGCAATATGAAACGGGCGCCAAGGCCGATTTCGCGTTTGACCAGGACCCTGGCCTGGCGGCTGGCGACTTGGTACGCAATTCCGGCAACGGCATCGCCCGCCGATAAGAGTGCCTGAACGCTTTCCCAAGCATTCTTGATAGAAATAAAAAAGCGCTGGAGATCACTCTCCAGCGCTCTTTTTGCATTTTGCCGGCAGTCACCGGCAAAGATGCAACTTAAAACTGCTCTTCCGACAAGGCCATCACGCCGGCGCTGCCGTCGATGATGGTGGCGCGCAAGCCCGGTGCTTGCGACAGGATGTGGTCGGCAAAGAAGCGCGCCGTGGCGATTTTTGCCTTGTAGAACGAGGCGTCGCCACTACCTTCTCCCAGCCTTTGCTGCGCCACCACGGCTGCGCGTGCCATTTGCCAGCCGCCCAGCACGATGCCCGCCAGTTTCAGATACGGCACGCTGCCCGCGAACACGGCCTTGATATCCGTCTTCATGTTCGCCACCACGTATTCCACCACCGCTTCCAGCGCGGCACTGCCTTCGGCCAGATGGCGCTGCATGGCCTGGAAGTCGGCGCCAGAGAGCTCGCCCAACTGGGCTTCTGTGGCGCGCACCTGGGCAATGATGGCTTTCGCCACGGCGCCGCCGTCGCGCACCGTCTTGCGCCCCACCAGGTCGTTAGCCTGGATGGCCGTCGTGCCTTCGTAAATGGTGAGAATCTTGGCGTCGCGATAATGCTGGGCGGCGCCTGTTTCCTCAATAAAACCCATGCCGCCATGCACTTGCACGCCGTCGCGCGTGACGTCCTGCGACATTTCCGTGGCCCAGCCCTTGATCACGGGCACCAGGTATTCATAGGTGGCCAGGCTTTCCGCGCGCACGTCGGCGTCCGGATGGTGATGCGCCACGTCGCTGATGGCCGCGCCCACGTAGGCCAGCGCGCGCGCCGCCTCCGTCTGCGAACGCATGGACATCAGCATGCGGCGCACGTCCGGGTGATGGATGATGGAGACAGGACCCGTGGACCCCGCCAGGTCGCGCGACTGTACGCGGTCCTTGGCGAACGCCACGGCCTGCTGATAGGCGCGCTCGGCCAGGCCGATGCCTTGCAGGCCGACGCCGAAGCGGGCCGCGTTCATCATGATGAACATGTATTCGAGGCCGCGGTTTTCCTCGCCCACCAGGGTACCGATGGCGCCGCCATGGTCGCCAAACTGCAGCACCGCCGTCGGGCTGGCCTTGATGCCCAGCTTGTGTTCGATGGAAACGCAATGAGCGTCGTTGCGCTCACCGAGACTGCCGTCCGCATTGACGAGGAATTTCGGCACGATGAACAGCGAAATGCCTTTCACGCCAGCGGGCGCGTCCGGCGTGCGGGCCAGCACCAGGTGGACGATATTTTCCGCCATATCGTGCTCGCCATAGGTGATGAAAATCTTCGTGCCGAAGACTTTATAGGTGCCGTCGCCCTGGGGCACGGCGCGCGTGCGCACGGCGGCCAGGTCGGAACCGGCTTGCGGCTCCGTCAGGTTCATGGTGCCCGTCCACTTGCCCGACACCAGGTTTTCCAGGTAGACCGCCTTCTGCTCATCGCTGCCGGCCGTCAAGAGCGCCTCGATGGCGCCGTCCGACAGCAGGGCTACCAGGGCAAACGAGATGCTGGCCGAGTTGAGCATTTCGATGCAGGGCGTGGCCAGCAGCTTGGGCAAGCCCTGGCCGCCGAACTCGGTCGGGTGCTGCACGCCTTGCCAACCTGCTTCGCCATAGGCCTTGAAGGCTTCCTTGAAGCCTTTCGATGTGGTCACCTGCCCGTCGTGCCAGAAGCTCGGCTCCTTGTCGCTGGGCCAGTTCAGGGGGGCCACTATGCCGCCGCAGAATTTGGCGTTCTCTTCCAGCACGGCCTCGGCCGTATCGGGCGTGGCATCTTCGCAGCCCGGTAAGGTATGGACTTCGGCCAGACCGGCCAGTTCGTTCATGACGAACAACATGTCTTTCAGCGGGGCTTGATAGCTCATCTTCACTCTCCAAGAAAAAAGCCACGCGCGGCTCGCCGTGTGGGGCGGGCCGGCGTGGCTTTGTGATATACAAAACCTAGATGGGTGTGACTTAACCCAGTTCTTTCACCAGTTGCGGCACGATCTCGAACAGATCGCCCACGATGCCGTAGTCGGCCACGGCAAAGATCGGCGCTTCCGGATCCTTGTTGATGGCGACGATGGTTTTCGAGTCTTTCATGCCGGCCAGATGCTGGATCGCGCCCGAGATGCCGACAGCGATGTACAGCGATGGGGCGACGATCTTGCCCGTCTGGCCAACCTGCCAGTCGTTCGGCACGAAGCCGGCGTCGACGGCGGCGCGCGAAGCACCCATGGCGGCGCCCAGCTTGTCGGCCAGCGGTTCCAGGATGTGGAAGTTCTCGGCCGAACCCATGCCACGGCCGCCCGACACGATGATTTTCGCGGCGGTCAGTTCAGGACGGTCCGACTTCGCCAGTTCGCGGCCCACGAAGGCCGACTTGCCGGCGTCGGCAACGGCGGAGATCGTTTCCGTGGCAGCCGAACCGCCGGTAGCGGCGGCCGCATCGAAACCGGTGGTACGCACGGTGATGACCTTGACCTTGTCGCCAGATTGCACGGTGGCAATGGCGTTACCGGCGTAGATCGGGCGCTCGAAGGTATCCGGGGAATCGACCTTGGTGATTTCCGAGATTTGCGCCACGTCCAGCTTGGCGGCCACGCGCGGCAGGATGTTCTTGCCGTAGGCGGTGGCTGGCGCCAGGATGTGGCTGTAGTTGCCGGCGATGGCCAGCACTTGCTCGGCCACGTTTTCAGCCAGGCCGTCGGCGAAGTACGGCGCGTCGGCGACGATGACTTTCGTCACGCCGGCGATTTGCGCGGCGGCAGCGGCAGCAGCCGAGGCGTTCGAACCTGCGACCAGCACGTGCACGTCGCCGCCGCACTGGGCAGCCGCGGTCACGGTGTGGTGGGTGCTACCCTTTAAGGTAGCGTTGTCGTGTTCAGCAATAACTAATGCGACCATGATGTGTCCTGTAATTGTTCTGGATAAACGGCGGGGCCGCGCTTAGATGACTTTGGCTTCGGTACGCAGCTTGGCGACCAGGGTAGCGACGTCCGGCACCTTGATGCCGGCCGAGCGCTTGGCTGGCTCGACGACTTTCAAGGTCTTCAGGCGTGGCGCAACGTCGACGCCCAGGTCTTCCGGCTTGACGGTCTCGAGCGGCTTTTTCTTTGCCTTCATGATGTTCGGCAAGGTCACATAGCGTGGCTCGTTCAGGCGCAAATCGGTGGTGATGATCGCTGGCAAGGTCAACGCCAGGGTTTCCAGGCCGCCATCGACTTCGCGCGTGACCGTGACTTTGCCGTCTTCCAGCACGACTTTCGAGGCGAACGTGGCTTGTGGCCAACCCAGCAGGGCTGCCAGCATCTGGCCGGTCTGGTTGCTGTCATCATCGATGGCTTGCTTGCCCAGGATGATCAGTTGCGGCTGCTCTTTCTCGGCCAGGGCTTTCACCAGCTTGGCCACGGCCAGCGGTTCCAGTTCAGTCGTCGTTTCCACCAGGATGCCGCGGTCGGCGCCGATGGCCATGGCCGTGCGCAGGGTTTCCTGGCACTGCGTCACGCCGCAGGAGATGGCGACCACTTCAGTGACCTTGCCGGCTTCTTTCAGGCGCATCGCTTCTTCCAGCGCGATCTCATCGAAAGGGTTCATCGACATTTTGACGTTGGCGGTATCGACGCCAGTGCCGTCACTCTTGACGCGGACTTTGACGTTATAGTCGACCACGCGTTTGACGGGTACCAAGACTTTCATAGCTATGCCTTTGGGAAATTATAAAAATGACGGATCAAGTGCTGATTGTGCGTTCGATTATAAGAGAAATTTGAATCCTGAACCGAATTTAAGCACGATCGTGCGATTTTTTATTAGAACAATCCATCTAAACTGTGCAGCTTTGGGGATTTCAGGAAGGTCGGCCGCTACGCTGCAAGGCAGCAAAAGGGCTTGAAAGTGACGTAAAAGTGATGCAGCACGGCAAGGTATCAGGCAGGCCGCGCCACGGCGGCCCCGGCTGGCAGAATTATTTGCGTTGCATCAGGAAGACGAATTCGGTACCCGTCTGCACATGCGACAACAGGGCATTGCCCGTTTGCTTGGCGAAAGCCTGGAAATCGCGCACGGAACCGGGATCGGTTGCCATGATGCGCAGCACTTCCCCACTCTGCAGCTCTGACAAAGCCTTTTTCGCCTTCAGAATCGGCAACGGGCAATTCAAGCCCCGCGCGTCGAGTTCTTTGTGAAATTCCATAATTTCGGTATCAAGTAGTGTGTCGCTCATCATCAATATCCCGCCATTTTTGTTGTACTGATTTTCGACATACTACTCTAAATCAGGGGCATTGACGCGCTGCACCAAAATAGTTCATCGGCTGTTGTGGTGTCACAACGAGATTCCACACGGCAAAACGGCCCACAAACAGTGTCTGCGGGCCGTTTTCATGGGGCTGTGGGGTAAAAACCCCGCATGTCCTCTGGCTTACGCCTGTGTTGCGCGTTCGCCAACCCAGGCCGGCACGCCAGCCAGGGCGTTCGCCAGGCCGCTGGCATCGGTGCCGCCAGCCTGCGCCATATCGGGGCGTCCGCCGCCTTTTCCGCCCACTTGCTGTGCAACGAAGTTCACCAGCTCGCCCGCCTTGACCCTGGAAGTGGCGTCCGCCGTCACGCCGGCGATCAGGCTGACCTTGCCGTCAGCCACGCTGGCCAGCACGATGGCGGCCGTTTTCAGCTTGTCCTTCAGCTTATCCATGGTTTCGCGCAAACGGGCCACGTCGGCGCCGTCGAGCACGGCCGCCAGCACCTTGATACCGTTCACATCGACGGCTTGCGTGACCAGCTCATCGCCCTGGCCCGAGGCCAGTTTCGATTTCAGCGCGGCCAGTTCTTTCTCCAGTGCCTTCACGTGGTCCTGCACCTGGACGATGCGGGCAGTCAGCTCTTCCGGCTGCGCCTTCAGGGCGTTGGCCGCTTCGACCAGGCGGCGGTTGATGGTTTGCACCAGCGCCAGCGCGCCCTCGCCCGTCACCGCTTCCACGCGGCGGATGCCGGCGGCTACGCCGCTTTCGGCGATGATCTTGAACAGGCCGATGTCCCCCGTGCGCTGCACGTGGACGCCGCCGCACAGCTCTTTCGAGCTGCCGATATCGAGCACGCGCACTTCGTCGCCGTACTTCTCGCCGAACAGGGCCATCGCGCCATGCTTGACGGCATCGTCAAACGACATCAGGTGCGCTTGCGTGGCGCGATTTTCCAGGATTTCTTTATTGACGATGGTTTCCACGGCGGCGATTTGCTCCGCCGTCATCGGCGCATGGTGGCTGAAGTCGAAACGGGTTTTGTCGGGATCGACCAGCGAACCCTTTTGCGCCACGTGGCTGCCCAGCACTTCACGCAAGGCCTTGTGCATCAAGTGCGTGGCCGAGTGGTTGCGGATGGTGCGCGCGCGCTTGGCCGTGTCGACCTCGGCCGAGACGGCGTCACCCACCTTCAGCACGCCCGACTCGAGCACGCCGTGGTGGCCAAAGACGTCAGCCTGGATTTTCAGGGTGTCGCTGACGGCAAAGGTGCCTGCGCCCGAGGCGATCGCGCCCTGGTCGCCCACCTGGCCGCCCGATTCCGCGTAGAACGGCGTGCTGTCGAGCACGACGATGCCATCCTGGCCCGCTTTCAGCTCCTGCACGGGCGTGCCGGCTGCGTACAGCGCCACGACCTTGCTGCTGAAGGTCAATTGATCGTAGCCGACGAATTTGTTTTTCTCGCCCGCATACTCGACCTTGCTGTCCTTGTGCGTCTTGCCACCCTTGCGCGACAGTTCCTGGCTTTCCTTCAGGGCCGCATCGTAGCCCACCTGGTCGAACGTGATATTGCGTTCGCGACAGATATCGGCCGTCAAGTCTGGCGGGAAGCCGTAGGTTTCATACAGGGTGAAGGCGGTGGCGCCGTCGATGCCCGTGGCATCCTTGGCCAACTGCGCTTCCAGCACTTTCATGCCCGTTTCCAGGGTTTCGCCGAAACGCTCTTCCTCGGCTTTCAACATGTTGGCGACATTTTCTTTCGCTTCTTCCAGCTCCGGATAGGCGCCGCCCATCTCGATGGCCAGATCGGTCACCAGCTTGTAGAAGAACGGTTTCGTCTGGCCCAGCTTGTGACCATGGCGCAGGGCGCGGCGGATGATGCGGCGCAAAACATACGCGCGGCCTTCGCTGCCCGGAATGATGCCATCGACAATCATGAAGGCGGCGGCGCGGATGTGGTCGGCAATCACGCGCAACGACTTGTTTTCCAGGTCGGTGGCGCCCGTTTCACGCGCGGCAGCCTTGATCAAATGCTGGAACAGGTCGATTTCATAGTTCGAATGCACGTGCTGCAGCACGGCGGCCAGGCGCTCCATGCCCATGCCCGTGTCGACGCAAGGCTTGGGCAGCTTGTGCATGACGCCCGCTTCGTCGCGGTTGAACTGCATGAACACCAGGTTCCAGATTTCAATGAAACGGTCGCCATCTTCGTCCGGCGAGCCCGGCGGGCCGCCAGGAATGTCGGCGCCGTGGTCGTAGAAGATTTCCGTGCACGGACCGCATGGGCCCGTGTCAGCCATCTGCCAGAAATTGTCGGACGCGTAGCGCGCGCCCTTGTTGTCGCCGATGCGGATGATGCGCTCGACAGGCACGCCGATTTCTTTCGCCCAGATATCGTACGCTTCGTCATCTTCGATATACACGGTGACGGTCAGCTTGTCAGCCGGCAAGCCATATACCTTGGTCAGCAATTCCCACGCGTACTGGATCGCATCGCGCTTGAAATAGTCGCCGAAGCTGAAGTTGCCCAGCATTTCAAAGAAGGTATGGTGGCGCGCCGTGTAGCCGACGTTTTCCAGGTCGTTGTGCTTGCCGCCGGCGCGCACGCAGCGCTGCACGGAGGTGGCACGCGTGTACGGACGGCTGTCCGTGCCCGTAAACACATCCTTGAATTGCACCATGCCGCTGTTCGTCAACAGCAAGGTCGGATCGTTGCCTGGCACCAGGGAGCTGGAACGGACGATGGAATGGCCCTTGGACTCGAAAAATTTGAGGAACTTGTCGCGGATTTCAGATGATTTCATGTTTTTTTGGCAAAGAGTGGCGGCAGCTTTAAAGGGAAGATTATACGTGATCTGGGTACGGGAATTGACGCCGGGCGGGCCGCACTGTTGCAAGCCTGCCCAGCAATGCCACCCTGCCCGCTCAGGCCGGGTCGTGGCCGCCGGCGCAGGCGTGCACAGTGGTGGCAACTGCCGCGGTGGCGCCCGCCGCAACGGCAGGGACGGCGCCGGCGGTGGCATTGCAGTCGGCGCAGCGGCCGTACAGGGTCAGTTCATGGCGCTCGACAACAAAGCCTTGCGGTGCCATGCGCTTTAAGTCGCCGGGGCAATCATGCACGTCGAACACACGCTGGCACGTGGTGCACTGGAAATGGTGGTGGTGGTGAATGGCTGCCGTGTTCGACTCATAGCGCGGGTTTTCACCCGGCAAGGTCACGACGTGCACCTTTTCTTCCAGCACCAGCGATTTCAAATTGCGGTAGACGGTGGCGATGCCCAGCTGCGTCACCTGCAAGCTGGCCTGTTCGAGGATTTCCTGCGCCGACAGGGGGCGCTGGGCCGACTCGATGGCGGCTTGAATAGCGGTTTTTTGACGTGTTGTGCGTTCCATAGCCGACAGAATACACCATCCGCCTGCATCTACCGCCCGGAAAAACTGTCACACAGTAATGATAATGGGTTATCATTATCATCTTAGGGCAGACCAGCACCGTGCACGCACTGCCCCAAACTTGCCAACACCGTTAGCCGATAAGGAACTCTTGCCCATGTCCGTCCGTCCTCACCAACCAACTCCCCTCGCGCTGGCCATCATGCTGGCCTTCGCCGCGCCCGCCAGCGCCCTGGCGCAGCAGGCAGCCACCTTGCCTGCCGTCACCGTCTCGGCCAGCGCCCTGGCCCTGGGCAGCGACGACATGAGCACGCCTGTCACCGTCCTGGAAGGCGAGGAACTGGTGCGCTCCCGCGAAGCGACCCTGGGCGAAACCCTGGCCGGCCAGCCCGGCATCACCTCCAGCCATTTCGGCGCAGGCGCCAGCCGCCCCATCATCCGCGGCATGGATGGCCCGCGCGTCAAAGTGTTGTCCGATGGCGCCGAAATACAGGATGCCTCGACCATCAGCCCCGACCATGCCGTGGCGGCCGAACCGATGCTGTCGGAACAGATTGAAGTCTTGCGCGGCCCGTCCGCGCTGGCGTATGGCGGCGGCGCCGTCGGCGGCGTCGTCAATGTGATCGACAAGAAAATCCCCACGCGCGTGCCGGCGAAAGGCTTTGAAGGCAGCGCGGAAGTACGCGCCAATTCGGCTGCGCGCGAGAAGGCGGGCGCCTTTGAAGTCACTGGCGGCTCCGGCAACATCGCCTTCCACGCGGAAGGCGTCAAGCGCGACGCCAAGGAATACAAGGTCGGCAGCGGCTGGGAAGGCGGCTCCAAAGTGGCCGGCAGTTACAACAAGACGGACACGGGCAGCGTGGGCGTGTCGTGGGTGGGACAGCGCGGCTTCCTGGGCCTGGCCTTCACCAGCCAGCATGCGCAATACGGCTTGCCCGGCCACAACCACGAATTCGAGAGCTGCCACCCGCACGGCACGCACCTGCATTGCGGCGGTCATGACGGCCACGACCATGGTGCTGAAGAGGAACATGACCACGAGCACGCCAGCGTGCCCTTCGTGAAGCTGAAGAGCGAGCGCTGGGACGTGCGCGGAGAATTGCGCGATCCCGTGCCCGGCTTCGCCAAGCTGCGCCTGCGCGCCGCGTTCACCGATTACAAGCACGATGAAATCGAAGGTGCGGAAATCGCCACCACGTTTAAAAACAAGGGCCACGACGCGCGCCTGGAAATGGAACACCACCCCGTCTTCGGCTGGCGAGGCGTGCTCGGCCTGCAAACGTCGAAGCGCGATTTCTCCGCCCTGGGCGAAGAAGCGTACGTGGCGCCGACGGTAACGAAGAAACATGCGGCCTTCCTGGTGGAGGAATACAAGCTCGACCAATGGCGCTTCGAAGCGGCCTTGCGCCACGAATGGCAAGACATCACGGTCGACAGCGCCACCCTGCAAGACCGCAGCGCCAAGGGCACGTCCGTGTCGCTGGGCGCCGTGTGGAAATTCGCGCCCCAGTATTCGCTCGGTTCGACCATCTCGCGCACGCATCGCTTGCCCAGCGCCGAGGAACTGTATGCGCACGGCGTGCACATGGCTACGGCCACGTATGAACTGGGCAATCAAAACCTGGGCAAGGAAACGTCGAACAATATCGACTTGACCTTGCGCAAATATGCGGGCGCCACGACGTTTTCGGCCAGCGCCTACCGCAACAAGGTCGACAACTACATCTTCGGCAGCACGCTGGACAACCACGAAGGCTTCAAGCTGATCCAGTACGCCCAGCGCGACGCCACGTTTACGGGCGTGGAAGGGCAAGTGCGCCAGCAATTGAGCCCCATGTTCGGCGCCAGCGTCTTCGGCGACTACGTGCGGGCCAAGCTGGCCGACGGTGGCGGCAATTTACCCCGCATCCCCGCCCAGCGCGTCGGCGTGAAGTTTGACGCCAACTGGCAGGCATGGAGCGGCGTGGCCGAGTTCTACCGCGTGGGCAAGCAGGATAAAGTGGCCGCGTTCGAAACGGCAACCCCGGGCTACAACATGCTCAACCTGTCCGCCAACTATGACACGCGCATCGGCACGACGCCGGCCCAGTTCTACCTCAAGGCCAACAACCTGACGAATCAACTGGCATACAGCCATACCTCGTTCATCAAGAATGCGGCACCGTTGACGGGGCGCAACTTGACGGTAGGGATGCGTGTAACTTTCTAATTTTTGTCCGAACGACAACTGCCGAAATGCCGGGGTCAGACCCGACCGGGGGAATTTTTTCCAATGGGAAAAATTCCGCTCCCGAAGGGACTGACCCCGGATTTCCGCTGCGTATACATCACATTATTCGGCCGCGCCAATCAGGTCTATCCTGTCCGTACACATCCCATCCACGCCCCAGGCCAGCAACTCGCTGGCCCGTTCGGGCGTGTTGACGGTGTAACAAAACAGTCCAAATCCCCCCCTTTTTACCTCTCGCGCCAGTTCCGGCGTCAGCTGCAGATGGTCGCAATGGATGGCCACCACGCCCAATTCCTTCGCCGTGCGCGCCCAATCATCCGGTATCTGTTCGACCAGCCAGCCGCGCGCCAGTTCCGGCGCCGCCTGGCGCGCCGCCTGCAAGGCCTCGATGCTGAACGACGATAGCAGCGGCAGCAATTGCCCGGCAGCGATTTCCTGCGCAAAGTAATCGCGCGCGGCTCGCGCCACCAGCGTGCCTGTCTGTACGTCAAAGCCGGGCGCCGGCTTGATTTCGATATTCATCCAGATGCGCTGCGCCTTGCAATACGCCAGCACGGCGGCCAAGGTGGGCACGCCTTCGCCCGCAAACTGCGGGGCGAACCAGGCGCCCGCCTCCATGGCGCCCAGCTGCGCGGCCGTGTAGTCGTTCACATGGCCGCTGCCGGCCACCGTGCGACCCAGCTCGGGGTCATGCACGACGACGGGCACGCCGTCGGATGCCAGCATGACATCGAATTCCACGGCGCGGTAGCCGTAAGCCAGGCCGCAGCGCAGGGCGGCCAGGGTGTTTTCAGGCGCCAGGGTGCCGCCGCCGCGGTGTGCCAGGGTGCGTGGATAGGGCCACATGGTATTCCTTTATTGTGATGGGCTTGTCGATCAAAGCGTCTTGCCATCATCGCGTGCAAGCGCCACCGTGTAAAGGACGCGCTCAGGCGATTCGCGCCACGCCTGCCCTGTTTCGTCGCGGCGGCGTTGCGCCCACATGCAGAGCCGCCCATAATTACCGCATTGCCAAGCCGAGCGCCCACCTGAAAGCAGTCCCGCATGCACACTACCGCCGCAGCATCCCGCAAGACGGGCTTTCCCTACCGGCGCCTGCTGGCCGACGCCCGCTATGCGCTGTTGCTCAATGTCTTGTGCGCCCTCTTCATCACCTATGTGCTGAGCGGCGGACAAAGCTTCTGGCTCAACCTGCTCGCGTCCATGTGCATCGGCAGTATTGCTTTCCTGCTCATCGACGGCATCCGCCTGGCGAGGTGGGGCGAACAGCGGCGTGCCCCATTGCTGCCCTTCACTGCCCTCATCATCGTCAGCGCCGCCGTGGCGCAAGTAGGCGGCACCATGCTGTTCGGCTGGCTGGCCAATATCGACGTTCCCGCCCCCGTCTCCATGTCGCCCCGCAATGTCAGCATGACGGTGTTCACACTGGCGGCGGCGGGAGCGGCCATCCTGTTTTTTGGCAGCCGGGAAAAAATTGCCCGTCTGCAAATGGAAGCGGCCCAGGAAAAGGCCCGCGCCGAATCCGTGGCGCGCCAGGCCATGCAGACGCAGCTGCAATTATTACAGGCACAGATCGAGCCGCATATGCTGTTCAACACCCTGGCCAACCTGCAGGGCCTGATCAGCTTTGACCCCGACCGCGCCCAGTTGCTGCTCGATCAATTGATCCAGTACCTGCGCGCCACCCTCTCTTCCTCGCGCGCCGGATCCACCACCCTGGAACAGGAGTTCTCCCTGATGCAAGCCTACCTGGGCCTGATGTCGATACGCATGGGCGCGCGCCTGAGCTTTACGCTGGACTTGCCCAAGGCCTTGCGCCAGATCAAGGTGCCTCCCATGCTGCTGCAGCCGCTGGTGGAAAACGCCATCCAGCACGGCCTGGAACCGAAGATCGAAGGCGGCCATATCCATGTGCAGGCCTCCATGGACGGCGGCATGCTGCTGCTCACCGTCAGCGACGATGGCCTGGGCCTCGATCATCCGGGCCAGACCAAGGGCACACACCTGGGCGTGGCAAATATCCGCGAACGCCTGCGCGGCATGCATGGCGATTGCGCCAGCCTGTCGCTGGACGCCAACCATCCGGCAGGCGCGATCGCCCGCCTGACACTCCCCCTTCCACCCACCATCACGAGTCCCCTCGCATGAGCCAGCACACCCCACACGCACCACGCGCCCTGATCGCCGAAGACGAACCCATCCTCGCCGCCGCCCTCGCGCACGCCTTGCAACGGCTATGGCCGGAACTCGACATCGTCGCCACCTGCCCCAACGGCGTGGAAGCCTTGCGGCAAGGCCTGGCGCTGCAGCCCGACATCCTATTTCTGGACATCAAAATGCCTGGCAAGACGGGCCTGGAAGCGGCCGAAGAGCTGGCCGAGCAGTGGCCCGCCGACACGCCCTTTCCGCACATCGTGTTTGTCACCGCCTATGACGAATACGCGCTGGCCGCCTTCGAACATGCGGCCGCCGATTACGTCTTAAAACCCGTCAACGATGCGCGCCTGAGTAAGACAGTGGAACGACTGCAGCAGCGCTTGCGCGACAGTGGCAACGGCAGCGGCAGCGCTACAACAACCGCAAGCCCCGCGCCAGCGACAGCCGCCACGGCGGCGGCGATAGCCGGATCCGTCAACGACGACAACATGGCCCGCCTGCTGAGCCAACTGCAAGCCATGCTGCCACCCGCCCCGCGCCTGCAAATGATACGGGCGGCCGTCGGCAACAGCGTGCGCATGATCGCGCTGGCCGACGTCGTGTATTTCGAAGCGCTGGACAAATACATCAACGTCGTGTGCCAGGATAGCGAAGCGCTGATACGCACGAGCCTGAAGGAGTTGCTGCCCCAGTTGGACCCGCAACAATTCTGGCAAATCCACCGGGGCACCATCGTCAATGCCAGCGCCATCGCCACGGCCGTGCGCGACGAGGCGGGCAAGCTGTCACTGACGCTGCGCCAGCATCCGGCGCAGCTGCGCGTCAGTCCTTTATATGCCCATCTGTTCCGCCAGATGTAAGGCGTTCAAGCGCCAAGCCCTAGTGCAGCTGGTGCTTCAGGTCCGATAATTCATCGTGCACCTTGAGCACCGCACTCTTCATTTCCGGCGTCACGCTGGACGCCGTGCCGCACGCCCGCTTGGCGCGGTCGCCCAGGGATTCCATCTGCTCGACGGCTTGCCGGATGCGCGTATCGTCTTGCAGATCGATGGCTTGCCGCACGGCGCTCTTTTGCTGGTCTAATTGCTTGATGCAATCCTTCAAGTCCATCGGCATGCCCTGCTGCTTGCCGCATAGCTGGGCCGCCCGACCGATCGCGTGTTCGATGGCGCCAAAGCGCCGTGCCACTTCCTTTGCCTGCAGCATGATGTGTCCTCCCATGGTGTCAGGAGTTGGATCGTCAAACCGCGACAGGGTTCCCCGCCAGCGGCCAGGGCGTCGAAATTTCCGCGTGGCAGTTTTTTGTAAGTACGTGTGACATTTTAGATAAGTATCAAATCCTTCAGATACATTGGCGTACCTGAACCAGCATGCCATCCATGAACGC
>NZ_LT607664.1:93963-106001 GCF_900095265.1 Janthinobacterium sp. UMAB-56
CCTGCTGCTGATCGTCCTGCTGCACGTGGGCCTGGCCTATGTCGTCCTGCAGTCGCGGCCCCGCCTTGCCACCAATGAAAACCTGCCGCAGGGCCCGGCCATCGCCTGGCTGCGCCATACCGCCCCTGCGCCGCCCAAGCCCGTCGCGTTACCCAGCGCCAAACCCGCACCCGCGCGCCTGCCACGCCCGCGTATGCCGGCGCCCGTCAGCCGCCCCCTGCCCGCCCCCAGCATCGAACAGGCGCCAGCGCCAGCAACGCCAGCAGCGATCACGGTCGTCGCGCCACCCAGCGCCGCCGATATCCTGGCGCAAGCCAAGCGCGACGTGGGCAAGATCGACAGGGATTTGCGCAAGCAATTCCCCCAGCGCGGAGAACAAAAACTCGATGACACGGGCTTCAAGCGCATGCAGCAAGGCTTTGCCGAAGCCTACGCGGCCGTGCCACCGAAATGGTACGAGGCGTCAAAAATCGAGGAAATGGGTAGCAATGCGTCCAAGGGCAGCCACACCTACAAGATCACCAGCGCGCTGGGTACCTTGTGCGTGACCACGGGCGCCGGCAGGAATGGCGAAACGATGATCGGCAACTGCCCCAAATAGCCGCTCAACCCACCGCTTCACGCGCCCCCAGCGGCTGCAAGTGACGCAGGCGCAAGGCGATCAGCACGCCGCCGCCCAGGCACAGGCCCAGCATGATGATGACACCCGTCCAGCCGTCGAAGCCCCACATCATGCCCGAGGCGGAGCCGATCAGGCTCGAACCCAGGTAATAGAACAGCAGGTAAAAGGCCGAGGCCAGCGCCTGCGGCGCGCGGGCGCGGCGGCTGACCCAGCTGCTGGCGATCGAATGCGAGGCGAAGAAGCCGAACGTGGCCAGCGCCATGCCGATGACGATCAGCGGCAGGGAATTGAACAGGGTCAATAAAATGCCGGACAGCATCACCGACAGCATGATCCACAGCACGCCCCGGCGCCCCAGGCGGTCCACCAGGCGGCCCGCCCAGACAGAGCTGAAGATGCCGATCAGGTACAAAAAGGCCAGCAAGCCTACCGTACTCTGGCGCAAGCCGAAGGGCGCGGCCAGCAGGCGGTAGCCGATATAGTTGTACAGGCTGACAAAACAGCCCATCAGCACGAAAGCCAGGCAAAACAGCCACGGCAAGCCCTGGTCAGAAAAATGCTGTTTGATGGCGTGCGGCAGCGCATTCCAGCCACGGGTACTGGGCACGAAGTTTTTCGACGCGGGCAGGCTGCGCCAGAATTCGGCTGCCGCCAGCACGCCGGCCACGCCCAGCACACCCAGGGCCCAGCGCCACGAGAGGAAATCGCTGAGCATGGAAGCGATCAAGCGTCCCGACATGCCGCCGAAGGCGCTGCCGGCAATATACAGTCCCATCGACAGACCCAGCGACGGCCCCTCGATTTCCTCGCCCAGATAGGCCATGGCCACGGCCGGCATGCCGCCCAGGGCTACGCCCAGCGCGGCGCGGATGGCCAGCAGTTGCGCATAATCCTGGGCGAAGGCGGACAAGATGGTGAGTATCGCGGCGGAAAACATCGCCGCCACCATCAGCGGCTTGCGGCCGATGCGGTCCGAGACGGCACTCAGCAGCACCAGCGAGATGGCCAGCAAGCCGCTCGAGACGGACAAGGACCAGCTGCTTTGCGCCGGCGTCAAATGAAACTGCTGCGACAGCAGGGGAAACAGGGGCTGGATGCAATACAGCAAGCTGAAGGTGGAAAAGCCGCCGAAAAACAGCGCGCGGTTGCTGCGCTTGAATTCCACGGAACCCTTGGCGATGGCCGAGCGAGGGGCGGGAGGAGCGGGTGCAACAGGTGAAACAGGAAGCGCCGGGGTGGCGGCGGAGGCATACGCGAGCGCTGAATCAGACATGGCCATAGGAAGGAAGTAAAGAAGCGAAAGAGGGAGCGAGTCTTCATGTTAGGATTGCCAACTCATATCGTCCAATATATATTCAAGGCCCAACTCATATTTTATAAATATTACTTATATGGAACTGCGCCACCTGCGTTACTTCGTCGCCGTCGCCGAAGAGCTGCACTTCACGCGCGCGGCCGAACGGCTGCACATCGGCCAGCCGCCGCTGAGCCAGCAAATCCAGGCGCTGGAAAGGGAACTGGGCGCGCAGTTGTTTGAACGCAACAAGCGCTCCGTGCGACTGACGCAGGCAGGTGCGCTGTTCCTCGACGATGCGCGGCGCATCCTGGCCCTGTCGGAACAGGCGGCCGTCACGGCGCGCCGTGCGCAACGGGGCGAGGCGGGCGAATTGCGCATCGGCTTTACCTATTCCACGCCATTTACGCCCTACTTCGCCACCGTCATCAACCGCTACCGCCAGCAATTCCCGCACGTCACCCTGACCTTGCATGAAATGGCCACGTTGCATCAGCTGGAAGCGATCTCGGGCAGGACGCTGGACCTGGGCTTCGTGCGCCCGCCGGAAACGACGTATCCGGACGACATCCGCCTCACGCCAATGCGGCAAGATCCGCTGTTCCTCGTGCTGCCCGTCGCCCATGCGCTGGCGGCCAAGGACGCCATTGCCATTGCCGACATGGCGGGCGAAGGTTTTGTCATGTATCCCAAGGATGCGGGCACGGGAATTTATCCGCAGATCTTCCGCCTGTGCAAGGCCGCCGGCTTCGTGCCCCACGTGGCGCAGGAAGCGGGCGAAGCGTCGACCATTATCGGCCTGGTAGCGGCCGGCTGCGGCATTTCCGTGCTGCCCGCCTCGTTCGATCGCATCCGCATGGATGGCGTATGCTACCGCCCCATCGCCGACCCGCAGGCGACGACCAGTCTGTTATTGGCACAGAGGGAAGAAGAAACGTCGCCGCTGGTGGCAGCGTTTGTCAAACTGGCCGAGGCAGCGGCGCAGGAAGAAAAAATATAGGCCGGCGCGTGCCGGCCTACGTGGGCAACGATTACGAGTAGTCGGCGTCCAGCTCCGAACCCGCATAATTTTCCAGGTCCTCGAACAGGCTCTTCATGCTGGCCCGCGTGAGAATTTTATGCACCACGGTACAGCTGCGGCGGTAGGATTCTATGCGCTCGAGCAACACAGGATGATGCTGCACGGGCACCTTGGCCACCAGGGCGGCCCAGCCTTCCTCGAAGTCGGGCTTGTTCTTGCGCACGGAACGCACGAAACGTTCGAATTCCTTTTGCCCCGTGCGCGCCATGATGCGCCCGCCGCCTTCGATGGCGAAGATGATGGCCAGCGCGATGACACCTTCGGCATTCAAGTCGCTGTCGCTGACGGGGCCGTTGTCATGGTGGCGGCGCAGCCAGCCGGCCAGGCGCACGACGGCTTGCACTTCCTTGCGCTGTTGCAACTGCAGCGCATACTTTTCATAGCCGGCCCAGTTCTGATTCGGGTCGGCCTGGCAAATATCGATGAACAGCTCGCGCAAGCGGCGCGCAAGGTAGACGGGGTCCTGGTCGTATTCACCGACGAGGGCGTCTTCCGGCAATTGCGACAGCTCCTTGATCAAGCGGAAGCCCACCTGGAAGGCGTGCTCGGCGCCGTGCTCGACGAGGAAGTCGAGCGCGGCCTGGTCGCCCTCATGCGTGACGGCCTGCTCCAGGCCCAAGGACACGCCACCTACCGTCAGGTACAGCGCTTTCTGGATGCCGTCGGCCGTGCGTTCATTCGTGAACTTCTCGGCCACCATGGCCGTGATGCCCGTCAATTCATCGGCCAGGTCCAGCGCCGCGTCTTCACGCGGGTCGCCCGGCAACAGTTTGATGGCGCGCACCAGGCGCGGAAGATTCTCTACAACAATTGCTGGCAGCATTAGACGTTCCCTGCTTTCATTACGAGAAAATGCCGGTGCCCAGGCTGCGGCGCGTGCTGCTGCGCGGTGCGCTGCGCGTGCTCGGCACTTGCTTGCGCAGGCGGTACAGCAATTCCTTGGTACTACGCTGCAACATGGTCGGCTCTTCATCGGGGTCGTCCGAGTATTCCGCGTCGGCCAGGTCGGCGCTGTGGCGGAAGTCGGGGAACAGTTCGAACAGCGAGCGGTCCCAGCCGTCTTCATTGGCTTGCGCCAGCTCGATGGCCAGCGGCACGACGTCGTTGTCGGACGACGTCACGCCCGTCACATACGGCCCTTTGATGACGATCTCTCCCGCCACTTCGAGGATTTCCTTCGGCGCCATCGAGAACAGGATGGCGAACGCCGTGGCGCCCCAGTCGGTGGCGGACGCTTCGAGCAGCAGCTCGCGGCGGCGCTCGGCATCGTCGGTGGAAAACACCACGCCGTGGATATGCGCGAACAGCGCTTCGGCGATGCGCTCAGGATCGTCCTCGATCTGGTCGTCGCTCCAGGTGGCGGCGATGAAGGCCAGGCTGTCGGCCCAGGCTTTCGGCGGCACCAGCAAGGTGGCCAGCGACATCTTGCCGCCGTCAAAGCCGGCCAGGTGCAGGGCCGTCACTTGCGGCGGGATGGCATTGAGCACTTCCACCACGGCCAGGTCGCCGTACTGGTCGGCCGCGTCGGCAAACGCCTGCTCGGCATGGCCCAGCGAACCGGACAGCACCAATTCCATGACCTGTTTCGTCAGCGCCGGAAGATTACTCTTTTGATCATCTTTATTATCGGCCATGGTCATCTCCATCCTGGTCAAACATCTGGGCGAAATCGTCGGTGGCTTCGTCTTCGTCGTGACCGTCGTCGCCGTCGTCATTGGCGGCCAGCTGGTCGAGCGACTGGTCGTCGTCGTCCCACAGGCGCGGATTCTTGTGCAAAAAGGCCGTGATGATGGCCTGGCGCGCCAGCTCGGGGAAACTCTCTTCGATGGCGGCGTACATCTTGGCCGCTTCCGGCGCGGCGCACGCAGCCATGGAGAACACGCGGGCCGGGTCGCCGAATTCGTAGTCTTCGCTTTCGGCCAGCAAGCCTTTCGGGTCGCTGAAGGTGATGTGGTCGACCAGCGCGAAGGCCAGCATGTTCACGTCTTCGATGCCGCCGCCGCTGGCGTACTCGCTCACCAGTGCGTCGACCATGCTTTTATAATTCTTGCGGTTAGGCGGGTCGCCGAGGATGCCATCGATCTGGCCTTCCAGCTCACGCGACTGGTACGCGAATTCAGGGTGTACTCTTCTCATGCTGTGCTTTCCAATGTGATGCGCGGCGCTGTTATCGATATAAGAGCGCCGTTGTTGTTGTTTTCAAGTAATTCAAGCCGGCGCATGCTGGCCAAGTCAATTTAATCGGCGGGTAATGCGGTGCCATGCAGGCGGAACACGCCGCACCACAGGGCATAGGCTTCCGCTTCCGGGTCGATGATGATGCGGTGATTCACGCTCTGGTCGTATTCGGCGCGCTTGGCCGGGTCGGCCAGGATTTCATACGCCTTGGTGACGCTCTTGAAGCGCGCCTCGGCGCCGGGGGCCTGGTTGCGGTCGGGGTGGAAGCGCATGGCCAGCGAACGGTAAACCTTCTTGATTTCATCGTCGCTGGCATTGGGCGCGACACCGAGGACGTTATACAAATTTTCCATAAATGGCTCCGGGGTCACGATTTGTTTGCTAATTAAAGGCGAATTATCCTATAGAACGGCGCCCGCGTCGCTTGCATGCTGGGATATGGGGGCAAATACGTGCATATAAAGCGCTTGTGGTACGGTAAAATGCTTTTTACTGTCACTCTTACGCACTGATCAATGAGCAACGATAAACCGAATACCGCCGCGCCAGCGCTGGCGCCTAATTTCTTGCGTAACATCATCGAAGCCGACCTGGCTGCCGGCGCCCACGTGCGCCCCGGCCTGCCCCAGGTGATCACGCGTTTCCCGCCAGAGCCGAACGGCTACCTGCACGTAGGCCACGCCAAGTCGATCTGCGTCAACTTCGGCCTGGCGCGCGATTACGCCGGCCAGTGCAACCTGCGCTTCGACGACACCAATCCGGCCAAGGAAGAACAGGAATACGTCGACACCATCATGGACAGCGTGAAATGGCTGGGCTTTGACTGGGAACCTCAGCATGCCGATGGCCAGAGCCACCTGCACTACGCGAGCGACTATTTCGACCAGTTGTACGCGATGGCCGAATACCTGATCACGGCCGGCTTTGCCTATGTCGACAGCCAGAGCGCCGAAGACATGGCCGCCAACCGCGGCAATTTCGGCCAGGCCGGCAAGAATTCGCCGTTCCGCGACCGTCCGCGCGACGAATCGCTGGCCCTGTTCCGCGCCATGAAGGCGGGCCAGTTCAAGGATGGCGAGCACATCCTGCGCGCGAAGATGAGCGAAGATGCCATGAGTTCGCCGAACATGAACTTGCGCGACCCGGCCATCTACCGTATCCGCCATGCGCACCACCACCGCACGGGCGACGCCTGGTGCATCTATCCGATGTACGACTACACGCACCCGATCTCGGACGCGCTGGAAAACATCACGCATTCGATCTGCACCCTGGAATTCCAGGACCACCGCCCCTTCTACGACTGGCTGCTGGCAACCCTGTCGGCCGGCGGATTTTTCCAGCAGCCTGTGCCGCATCAGTTCGAATTCTCGCGCCTGAACCTGACCTACATCGTCACCAGCAAGCGCAAGCTGCGCCAACTGGTGGAAGAGCACATCGTCGACGGTTGGGACGACCCGCGCATGCCTACCCTGGTGGGCATGCGCCGCCGCGGCTACACGCCGGAAGCGATTCAGCTGATGTGCGAACGCACGGGCGTGACCAAATCGGACGGCTGGATCGACTACAGCGTGCTCGAAGGCTGCTTGCGCGAAGACCTGGACCCGAAAGCGCCGCGCACGGTGGCCGTGCTGCGTCCGTTGAAATTGATCATCGACAATTTCCCTGAAAACGACAGCGTGGAATGCACGGCGCCCGTGCACCCGCACTTCCCGGAACGGGGCTTGCGCACCTTCCCCATCTCGCGCGAGCTGTGGATCGAGGAAGACGACTTCATGGAAGTGCCGAACAAGGGTTACTTCCGCCTGTATCCGCCCATCGACGGCAAGCCGGGCAGCCGCGTGCGCCTGCGCTATGGCTACGTGGTCGAGTGCACGGGCTACGACAAGGATGAAAACGGCAAGGTCATCGCCGTGCATTGCAATTACTTTGAAGACAGCAAGTCGGGCACCGAAGGCAGCTCGACCTACAAGGTCAAGGGCAATATGCACTGGGTCAGCGCGCCGACGGCGATTCCCGCCGAAGTACGCCTGTACGACCGCCTGTTTACAGACCCGCAGCCGGACGCCGGCGGCAAGGACTTCAAGCTGGCCCTGAATCCATTGGCCAAGGAAGTGGTGCAAGCCTGGCTGGAACCGGGCGCGGAACTGGCGCAGCCGGAACAGCGCTTCCAGTTCGAGCGCCACGGCTACTTCGCGGCCGACCGCGTCGACAGCCAACCTGGCAAGCCCGTCTTCAACCGCATCGTCACGCTGAAAGACAGCTGGCAAGCAGCCAAATAAGGCGCTAGTTCGCTCACGAAAAAACCGCTGCGGCGGTTTTTTTTCGTTTCAGCGAGAAATATTGCCTGTTGACTATACTCACGATAATTTTGTATATTAGGCAGCTATTGAGCAATTTACAATATCGATAGCGCTTGTGCAACTCAGTACAGCCTCCAGCACACAGGCGGCACCCGATTCCTCTACCTGATGCGGATGGCGATGTCTTCTACTGCCGGCGAACACCCCTTATCTGCTGAAAAAAGACCGCTCTGGCTGTTCGGCTTTGTGATGTCGTTGATGGTGGGCCTGCTGTTTTACCTGGCCGCCTCGCTGTCGATCGAAAACGATGCCGGCGAGCTATTCAACAATCTGGCGCGCAATACCCGGAAAAACATCGAATCGCGCGTCAAATCCTATACCAACCTGCTGCGCGGCACGGCCAGCCTGTTCCATGCCAACGAACACGTGAGCCGCGAGCAATTTCACCGTTACGTGGCAAACCTCGCCCTGCAGCAAAACTATCCGGGTGTGATGAATCTCAATTACAGCCGGGAACTCGACGATGCGCAGCGCGCGCCGCTCGAAGCGGCCATGCAGCGCGACTATCCGCCCGGACGCGACGGCTATCCGGCGTTTACCATCCATCCGCCCACCCCGCGTAACCAGTATTCCGTGCTGGTGTACATCGAACCGATTGCCAGTTCCCCGGAAAAATATGGCTATGACATCGCTGCGCGCCCCCTGATCGCCGAAGCGCTGGCGCAGTCGCGCGACTCCGGCCACCTCAGCAATTCCGGCATGCCCGTGCCGATGGAAGAACGGCCACAATTGACGGGCATGGCCATGCGCCTGCCCGTGTACCGCTACGGCATGCCGGTCGA
Source organism: Janthinobacterium sp. UMAB-56 (assembly GCF_900095265.1). Lineage (GTDB taxonomy): Bacteria > Pseudomonadota > Gammaproteobacteria > Burkholderiales > Burkholderiaceae_D > Janthinobacterium. Next base: position 102,284 of record NZ_LT607664.1, read on the forward strand.
CACGGTAGAGCAGAGGCGCGCGGCTTACCAGGGTTCCGTGGGCATCGGCTACGACCTGGTGACGATGATGCGCAGCGCGCTGGCCGACATGCCGGTACGCAATGTCCGCCTGACCCTGTTCGATATTGGCCAGCAGGCGCGTGAACAACCGGACTTGCCGCTGCAACTGCCGCACGACATGCGCCCCATCTTCGACAGCACGACGGCGGGCATGCATGCGCCATGGTGGCTGCCCGGCAACTCGGGACGTTACCTGAGCAGCACGATGCTGATCGAGCACAATGGCCGCGTCTGGCAAGCGCTGTTCAGCGTGCGCAAGAGCGACCTGTATACGCGCTTCGACGCCTTCCTGCCTTGGCTGGCCCTGCTGATCGGCTTTGCCAGCACCATGCTGCTGTATGTGCTGTTCCATACCCTGGCGTCGTCGCGCCGGCGCGCCATCCAGATGGCGACGGGAATGACGGAGGAATTGCGTGCCAGCCAGATCCGCCTGCAGTTGTCACACCAGAAACTGCGCCGCCTGGCGGCCCACGCCGACCAGATCAAGGAAGAAGAACGCAAGCGCATCGCGCGCGAAATTCACGACGACCTGGGGCAGAATCTGCTGGTATTGCGCATCGACGCCGACATGCTGGCCTCGCGCACGCAGCGCCGCCACCCGCGCCTGAACGCCCGCGCCCGTTCAACCCTGGGGCAGATCGACGCCACCATCAAGAGCGTGCGGCAAATCATCAACGACTTGCGCCCCACCGTGCTGGACCTGGGCGTGAATGCGGCCGTCGAATGGCAGGTGGCACAGTTTCGCCAGCGCACGGGCATTGCCTGCGAAGTGAGCGAAAGCCATGACGACATTTGCCTCAGCGATCAATGCGCGACGGCCCTGTTCCGCATCCTGCAAGAGTCGCTCAGCAACATTTCCCAGCATGCCAATGCCAGCCGCGTGCAAGTCAAGCTGGAAAAGTGCCGCGATACGGTGTCGATGAGCATCAGCGACAACGGCGTGGGCGCGGCCATCGACGGGCGCACCAAGCTGGGTTCGTTTGGCCTGGTGGGCATAGAGGAACGCATAAAATTGCTTGGCGGCACTTTTTACATCGAAAGCAGCCCGGGCGCCGGCATGAGCGTACACGTCAGCGTACCCCTGGGGGCGGACGCCACCGCGTTTCCCTACCAGGAAGAAGGCCGGCCCAGCGCCTGACAGGCGCGCCAGCATGAAGCAAGCTCAGCTTGCTTATTTCGTAATTAAATGCAATATTAATGCAGAACAACTCGGCGCCCGCCTGCCATGGGCCGGGCATTCTTCCACTACTTGCCAGGAGTACACACCCACCACTCTCCCTCGTTTCAGCGTATTTCCCACAACACTCTTTACCAAAGGACATTCATGGATACGAACGACGGTTTCAAGGCAATTGCCGATTTGAATTTGGACGCGATCAAGGTCAAGCTGATGCACCGGGAGTCAGGCGAAGGATGGAGTCTGGAAAAAGCGAATGCGGTGGAATTTGAATACCGCCGCTTCCTGATCCTGATGAAACAGTTTCCGGAAGAAGAAACGGCGCCACTGATGGACGTCGATACCTTTTGGCACTACCACATCCTCGATACCCTGAAATATGCGGCGGACTGCGAACAGGTGTTCGGTTACTTCCTGCACCACTTCCCCTACATCGGCTTGCGCGGCGAAGACGACGAAGCAGCGCACCATCGCGTGGGCGAGCGCATGAAACAACTGTATGAACAAACGTTCGGGGAAGACTATATCCGCGCAGAAACGGCGTATTCGGGCCGCGCGGTACAGGCTGCATATTCGGGACGCGCGGTACAGGCGGCTTATTCGGGACGGGCCGTACAAACGGCGTTTTCCAGTGCGGCGGTACAGGCAACGGCCTACTCGGGCAGGGCCGTGCAAACGGCATTTTCCAGTGCGGCGGTGCAAGCGACGGCGTATTCGGGCCGCGCGACGGGAGCTGCCAACACCGCATTTTCCAGCGCCCCTGCCTCACTGGCCGCAGCGGTGGTCAAGTCGTCCACGACTGGCCTGGAAAAGGGGGGCTTCTATGTCGATCGTCCGGTACTGAATCGCGAGCCGCAATAAAAAAGCAGAAAACAGCTGTGGCTGCCGCACGCGGCAAGCCTGACTTACCCAGACGGCACCTCTCAGTTTGCCGTCTGTCAGGCGCTCTTAGGCAGCCATCAACTCGCGCAATTCACGAATGCTGAAATCGCTGATTTCATGCATGCGGATGAGGATCGTGGCGCCGATCGGCAAGGTGTTGTGACGAATCTTGCTGATGACCGGCGGCGCCACTTCCAGAGCTCGCGACAGGGCGGCATCGTTTTTCAGTTGCAGCTTGTCGATGATCGCGTCGAGGACACGATTCGGGTTGTAGGTAGGCAAAGAGGTAATTTGTTTGAGAGACATGATCGAAAATCCGTACTTGTTGTATTAAAGCAAAAAGAAACCGAATGTCTCTTCTGCAATAATTCAGGGTAAACACACTAAAAAGCGCCATCACTTATGCGGCATTTACGCCGCAAACAATATAATACACGCTATTGTTGATTTTTGCGTAACTTAAAGCGAAATTGTGATAATTGAAGAGAATTGACGCACTTTGAATGTGCTAGAGGATAACTCAAATCGGAAAAATTTGCTGCACGTCATCAATTTTTACAATGGGGAACACCGCAGCGTATCATCCAGGCAATTGCCATGAGCATGCCCAGGCAGGCCATTTCCGCGGATAAATGCCAACCGTGCGCGGCCACGCCGGCCGGGGTGGCAAACAGGCAAGTGCCCGCGATGGCATCTCTACGGCGCCAGGCCAGTTGCCGGCGAATTTCATCGGGCGGAGGAGGCGGCTGCAGCGCATGTTCGCGGCGCCGCATATAGGCACGCACCTGTTCCTTGCTGGGGTGACTCGTAGCTCGCATGACTCGCTCCTGCTAACGGGAAACAGCGTCGCGCGGTATGGAACCAGCTACCAATAGCTGAAACGCGTGACGACATTGCTCACCATATCGCCACGGCGTCATGACGCGTTTGCGCTGCATCAAATGGCAAGGCCCCGGTGTTGCGCCGAAGGCCGTACTGCCCCGCAGCCAGGCGGGCGTCCTTATTTCTTTTGCTGGCGCACGCGCTGTTGCTGTTTTTCCTGCGTTTGCTGGCGGTTCTGCTTGCGCTCGAACAGGGTGACAGCATCTTTCTTGGCTTGCTCCATGGTACGCATTTCCTCGTGCGCATCGTGTGGGACAAAAAATTCGGCGTCCTGCGCCGCCACGACCAGCTTGATGGCGGCGTCGTCGTCGAGGTCATACAGTTCCGTCAGGACGGTGGTGACCTCGTCCAGGTAGGCTTCGTAAGTGAGGGTGCTCATGCTGTAGTCCTTAAGTGAATGGCGCACCGCCGCAACGGCGCGCTGCGCGCCGGCCCAGCAAAGTGCGCAGATAACCGGCCATTTTACCCGATGCCGGCCCCGCCGGCCGACAGCGGCCGCAAGGCATCGGCCACGCGCGGGTAGCACAGGCGCACGCCCAGCTCGCGCTTGAGGCGCGTATTGTGCAGGCGGCGCGATTCGGACATGAACGACAGCAGCATCGGCGTGACCACTTGCTGCAGCGCGGCACGCGGCAGGCGCGGCGGGTGCGGCAAGCCAAACGTATCGGCCACGGCATCGAAATACTCCGCCATCTTGAGTTCGCTGTCATCGCTGGC
>NZ_LT607664.1:106033-107756 GCF_900095265.1 Janthinobacterium sp. UMAB-56
CCACAAGGCCCGCTCGATGATACGCGCCAGGTCAGCGGCATGGATATGGTTGGTGTAGACATCGTCGCCTGCGGCCAGGGCCGGCGTGCCTTCGCGCAAGCGCTTCAGGGGCAGGCGGTCCTCCGCGTAAATGCCGGGCACGCGCAGGATGGCCACGCTGGCGCCGCGGCGCGCGCCCCAGCCGCGCAAAACCTGTTCGGCGTCCACACGCCGCTTCGCGCGCGCATTCGCCGGCGCCGTCGGCCGCGTCTCATCGACCCAGGCACCCGCGCAATCGCCATACACGCCGCTGGTGCTCACATACACCATGCGCGCATGCTCGGGTAAAATGGCGGCCAGATTGCGCGTGCGCCGGTCCAGCAAGCCAGATGACAGGGGCGGCGCCAGGTGCACGACCATCGTCGCCAGTCCCGCCAGGCGCTTCAGGCTGGCGCGGTCGTCGAGGTTGGCCACGATGGGCACGGCGCCGGCCGCCCGCAGCTGCGCGCAGCGCACCGGCTGGCTGGTGACGGCAAAGACGCGAAAACGCGTGCGCAGCAGGGGCAGCAGCCGCATGCCGACGTCGCCGCAGCCCAGGATCAGCAGACGCGGCAAGCCCACCGGCTTGCGCAAAGAGTGCATTAACATATTTTTCATCTCAAGGATTGTATGACTTTTCAAATTACTGTTCAGCCCAGCGGCCACCAATTCAGCTGTGAAGCGGACGAAACCGTCCTGTCGGCGGCGATACGCGCAGGCGTGGGCCTGCCGTATAGCTGCAAAAGCGGCGCCTGCAGTTCCTGCAAGGGCAAGATCGTGTCCGGCAGCGTACAGCATAAGCCATACCAGGCACGCTCCCTGACGGAAGATGAAGCAACGGCCGGCTACTCGCTGCTGTGCTGCGCCGTGCCCCAGGGCGACCTGGTGGTGCAGGCGCGCGAAGTGGCAGGCAGCAGCGACTACCCGATCAAGAAAATGCCGTCGCGCGTGACCACCATCGAGAAAGTCGCGCCCGACGTCGTCGTGCTGACCCTGCAGTTGCCAGCCAGCGAGCGCCTGCACTACCGCGCCGGACAGTATATCGAAATCATGCTGCGCGACAACAAGCGCCGCAGCTACAGCATGGCCAGCGCACCCGTCGAAGGCGGCCCCGTGAGCCTGCACATCCGCCATATGCCAGGCGGCCTGTTCACCGACCAGGTGTTTGGCAGCATGAAAGAGCGCGACATCCTGCGCTTCGAAGGCCCGATGGGCACTTTCTTCCTGCGCGAAGATTCCGACAAGCCCGTCGTGCTGCTGGCCTCGGGCACGGGCTTTGCCCCCTTGAAAGCCATCGTCGAGCACATGATCAACGAAAAGTCACAGCGTCCGATCACCCTGTACTGGGGCGGTCGCCGGCCGCACGACCTGTACATGGATGCGCTGTGCCGCCAGTGGGCTGCCGACTTGCCGCAGTTCACCTATGTACCCGTCGTCTCGGACGCCCAGCCGGAAGACGCCTGGGAAGGCCGCACGGGCTTCGTGCACCAGGCCGTCATCGCCGACTTGCCGGATATGTCCGCTTATCAAGTGTATGCCTGCGGCGCACCGATCGTCGTCGAGTCGGCCAACCGCGATTTCGTGCAACTGTGCCAGCTGCCAGCCGACGAGTTCTACGCCGACGCCTTCACCACCGAAGCCGACCTGGCCAAGTAAGCGCCACCTTCCAGACAGCGGGGCGCGGCTGGCGCGGCATCCGCTGCCG
>NZ_LT607664.1:107821-157937 GCF_900095265.1 Janthinobacterium sp. UMAB-56
ACCGCAACTTCGCCTTTTACCTGTCCGCCCGCGTGCTGGGCACGGTGGCCGTGCAGATGCAAAGCGTGGCCATCGGCTGGCAGGTGTACCAGATCACGGGCAGCCTGTTCGACCTGGGCCTGATCGGCCTGGCGCAGTTCGCCCCCTTCCTCGTGCTGATCCTGCCAGCCGGCCATGTGGCCGACCGCTACAACCGCCGCAACATCATCGCCTGGTGCCTGGCGGCGCAACTCGCTTGCGCGCTGGCTCTGCTGGCCTTTACGCTCAGTGGGCTGTCCATCGTCTGGCCCGTGTTTGCCGTGCTGGTGCTGTTCGGCAGCGCGCGCGCCTTCATGATGCCGGCCACGCAAGCGGTGCTGGTCAACATGGTACCCACGCAACACTTCAGCCGCGCCGTCGCGCTCAGCTCGTCGAGTTCGCACGTGGCCATCATTCTGGGGCCTACCCTGGGCGGCTTGCTGTATTACTTCGGCCCCAAGGTGGTGTATTTGATCTCGTCCGCGCTGCTGGTCGTGTCCGTCGTGCTGATGCGCGCTACCACGCCCGCGCCGCAAGTGGTGAAACGCGAACCCGTCAGCTGGCATACCCTGCTTGAAGGCTTGCGCTTCGTCTGGTCGAAACCCATCGTGCTGGGCGCCATTTCGCTCGACCTGTTCGCCGTGCTGTTCGGCGGCGCCACGGCCCTGCTGCCGGCACTGGCGCACGACGTGCTGCATGCCGGCCCCAGCGGCCTGGGCCTGCTGCGCACGGCACCGGGCGCCGGCGCGGCCCTGTGCTCGATCACGCTGGCCATCTTCCCCATCACGCGCCGCGTGGGCGCCTGGATGTTCGGCGGCGTGGCTGTCTTCGGCGTGGGCACCCTGGTGCTGGGCAGCACCAGCCATTTCCCGCTGGCGCTGGCGGCGCTGTTCCTGATGGGCGCCGGCGACATGGTCAGCGTCTACATTCGCCACCTGCTGGTGCAATTCGAGACGCCCGACGAGATCCGCGGCCGCGTCAGCGCCGTGAATGCCGTCTTCATCGGCGCCTCGAACGAGCTGGGCGAATTCGAATCGGGCTTGACGGCTGGCTGGTTCGGCCTGGTGCGCGCCGTGCTCTTCGGCGGCGCCGCCACCCTCGCCGTGACGGGCGTGTGGGCCGTGCTGTTCCCCGTGCTGTCGCGCATGGATCGCTTCCCCCACCACGAGAAGGAAGCGGCCGCAGGACGAGCAGCTGAGCCGGCACATAAGGGCTAAGATGCGCTATTGCCACTGACGACCTCGCACCATGAAACTCACGCTTCCCTTGCACGGCTTCATCCGCAGCCGCCCCCACCTGAGCCTGGCCACGGCCATCGGCGTGGCGGCCGGCCTGCTGCTGCCGGCAGCATGGCAACAAATGACGCGCCTGCTGACGGCGTGGAACGTCGCCGTCTGGTTCTACCTGGCGTCGATGGCCTGGATGATGATGCGTGCCAACCATCACAAGGTCAAGGCCGTGGCGGCGCGCCAGGATGAGCGGGCGGCCATGGTCCTGTCGGCCCTGTCGGTGGCATCCGTGATGAGCCTGGCGGCCATCGTCTCGCAACTGTCCTCGATGAAAGACATGGCGCCGGACGAGCGCGCCCTGCATTACGGCTTGACGATCCTCACCCTGGTCGGTTCCTGGTTCCTCGTCGGCACCCTGTTCTGCTTCCACTATGCCCACCTGTATTACCGGGCCGACCCTGCGCTACGTCCCCTGAAATTTCCCGACGGCGAGCAAGAACCCGATTACTGGGATTTTTTATATTTCGCCTTCACCATCGCCGTCGCCGTGCAAACGTCGGACGTTTGCGTGCAGACGCGATTGATGCGGCAGATCGTGCTGGGGCAGTCCGTGCTGAGCTTTTTCTTCAACCTGGTCGTGCTGGGCTTGTCGATCAATATTGCGGCGGGGCTGATTAACGGATAAAGGCGGGATAAGAGCGGGATAAGAGCGGGATAAAAGGCGGCTGACGGTGACGCGAAAAAAATTCCATGAAGAAACTTGACCTGGCTGAAGGGTTAAGCCCATCTTAATCGTGCGCCCCCTCTTGAAATACGCGAAAGAGGAGTAAGATAAGTTCCATGCACGAGGTCATGTGCATGAGGCAGCAACCAGGCCGCAGCACGCCTGAGATGGGTTTTTTTTGAATTGACAGGAGTCAGCATATGCAAATCAATATTCATACCGACAGCACCATCGCCAACACCGCTGGACTGAACGAACATGTGCAATCCGTACTTGAAAGCGCACTGAGCCGCTTCCGCGACAACCTCACCCGCATCGAAGTCCACATCAGCGACACGAATGGCCCGAAAGGCGGCGCCGACGATATCCGCTGCGTCATGGAAGCACGCGTTGCCGGCTATCAACCGATTGCCGTGACCGAACAGAACGCCACCGTGCATCAATCCGTTTCCGGCGCCACCGACAAGCTGAAACGCGCCATCGACAGTGCCCTGGGCCGCCTGCAAGACAGCAAGCGCCACGCCACCGGCAAGAATGCCGTGATCGATACGACCGAAGCGGAAGAGACCGCCGAATAATTCCCCCCTGCAGGATTTCCAGAGACTGAGGCAGCCGTTCAAGGCTGCCTTTGCACATCCGGCCCGCCTTTCGCGCGCGGCAATATCAATATCAAAACATCAAGCATTTTAAATTATTAACACGACAATGAAATAATTGTCGTATTTCTCACAGTAAGTGACATCAAGCAAGCTTTTGCCGTTACAGCCAAGGCCGCTTTACGCTATCATGAAGCTACCGGCCCCCTGCTCGTGCGCCGGCTTTTTGAAAGTGTGATTGTGGAACAGATCGGCAACTTCGGCGCTTCAGGCTGCAACATCGGCGATTTACAGCTATTTCGCGATGGGGCGGACAGCCACACGGCCGCCATGCTGGCGCCCTGCCCCGTCATGCGCCTCGAAGCGGGCGAAGCGATTGCCGACACGCAAGGGGCCAGCCTCTACATTGTCCTGCGCGGCTCGCTGGCCGTGGCCGCCGACACCCACACGGGCATGGATGACGGCACCGTCAGCAAAGTCTTGCCCGGCGAAAGCGTGGGCGAACAATCGGTGCTCGATGAAGCGAGCAACCTGGCCGCCATTTCCGCCCTGGAAGAAACCGATTTGCTGGTGATCGACGCGGCCATCGTCTGGGAATTGATCGAGCAATCGAATGGCCTGGCGCGCAATCTGCTGCGACTGCTGTCCTTCCGCATCCGCGCCGCCAATGCCCTGCTGCGCCGGCGCCAGAAATTGGGCGAATTCTACCGCCAGCTGTCGATGGTCGACAGCCTGACGGGCCTGTACAACCGCGCCTGGCTGACCGACTTGCTGCCGAACATGATCGTCACGGCCCACGCCAGCGGCTCGCCGCTATCGCTGGTGATGATCGACCTCGACCATTTCAAGCGTTTCAACGACACGCACGGCCACCAGGCAGGCGACCAGGCGCTGCGCATCGCCGCGCAAGTGCTGGGCGCGGCCCTGCGACCGACGGATTTCGCCGTGCGTTATGGTGGCGAGGAAATGATGGTGATCTTGCCCGACACCAACGAACACGTGGCCTTGCGGGTCGCCGAACGCTTGTGCGAGCGCATGCAGCACGCCGTCATCTTCGCCGACATGCGCAGCGCGCTGCCGCACATCACGGGTTCCTTCGGCGTGGCCAGCCTGGCGGCCGAACAGGACGACGAGGCGCTGATCGCCGCGGCCGACGCGGCGCTCTACAGGGCGAAAGCTTCGGGCCGCAACACAGTAGCGCTATAGCTCAGGCAGCCTTGCTGTCGGCCGCTTTGCCGGTATCCGGCGTGGCAGCGTCATCTTTCTTGCTGCTGTGCGCGGCGATGAAATCCGCATAGCCCTTCTGCACCAGCTCGTACGTCTTGTCGATATTGCCAGCGATATCGCCATTCAGCACTTTCAAGCCGCCCAGGATGTCGCGCGCTTCCTTGAAGCCTCTTTCCATGCCGCCACTGATGGTATCCATGAACTTGCTCAGGGCCGTATCGTCGTCCATGCCGGGATTCTGCTTCTTGTAGGCATCAAAAAAACCCGTCGACAGCGAGACGATGCGGCTTGCCGTCGCTTCGGCGCTATTGTCCTGCGAGGCCGCGTTCTGGATCGCATCCTCACCGTACTGGCCCTTCAGCGCTTCATTGATATTCGTGATGGCCGTCTTGTACAGCAGCGCCAGCGGCTCGTTTTCCGAGCCGATCGACACATTCAGCGAGGCCTGCATGATGGAGGCGTTCAATTGCAGCTTGCTGCGGTCATTCACGCTCATTTCAGCGTTGATGCCGTCCTTTTGCTGGACTTTATCGTCCTTGCCGGCAACGCCCGTACTGACGGAAGTCACGGAAGGGGTGGAATTGCCGCTTGCGGCGATGGGAATTGACACGATAGACCTCCTTGAACGGGCAATGTATGCCACCATGCGGGAAACGCGATGATGATCATCCTCTCGTGTAGTATCGGCAGGTTTTCAGAAAACTGAAGCGGCCCGGACAATTAAGATAACAATTAAGCAAGCAACGACCATCAATGACTAACCAGACTTTTCTTTGGCACGACTACGAAACCTTTGGCGCCCAGCCGCGCCACGACCGCCCGGCCCAGTTCGCCGCCATCCGCACGGATGCCGACCTCAGGGAAATTGGCGAGCCCATCATGCTGTATTGCCAGCCCGCCAATGATTTCCTGCCCGACCCACAATCGTGCCTGATCACGGGCATCACGCCGCAGCAATGCTTGCAGCTGGGCGTGCCCGAACATGAGTTCGCTGCCACCATCGAAGCGGCCTTTTCGGAGCCGGGCACCATCGGCGTGGGCTACAACACCATCCGCTTCGATGATGAAGTCACGCGTTTCCTGTTCTGGCGCAACCTGATCGATCCGTATGCGCGCGAATGGAAGAACCATTGCGGCCGCTGGGACATCCTCGATGTGGTACGCATGACGCACGCGCTGCGCCCGGAAGGCATCGAATGGCCAAAGCGCGACGATGGCCAGACCAGCTTTAAACTGGAACACTTGAGCAAGGCCAACGGTCTCGCCCACGAAGCGGCGCACGATGCGCTGTCCGACGTGCGCGCCACCATCGCCCTGGCGCGCCTGATCAAGGAAAAACAGCCGAAACTGTTCGAGTTCTGCCTGGCCCTGCACAAGAAGGACAGGGTCGCCAGCGAGATGGGCATGCACCTGGCCGCCAGCGAGCGCCAGCCCTTCCTGCACGTGTCCGGCATGTTCCCCGCCGAACGCGGCTGCCTGGGCATCGTCTGGCCGCTGGCCACGCACCCGAGCAACAAGAACGAGATCCTCGTCTGGGATTGCGCCTACGACCCGCGCGAACTGTTCAGCCTGGACGCCGACACCATCCGCACGCGTCTGTTCACGCGCAAGGAAGCCATGCCCGAAGGCATGACGCGCCTGCCCGTGAAAAGCGTGCACCTGAACAAGTCGCCCATGCTGGTCGGCAATCTGAAGACCCTGTCGCCCGCCATGGCCGCGCAATGGGGCATCGATCTGGACACGGCGAAGGTCAACGCGCAATTGGCCGCCACGGCGCCCAACATGGATGCGATCTGGGCCGAAGTCTTCCAGCGCCCGGGCGCGAATGCCGGCCTGGACGTGGATGAAGATTTGTACAATGGCTTCATCAGCAACGACGACCGGCGCCTGCTCGAATCTCTGCGCCGCGACACGCCGGCCAAGCTGGCCACGGCCCGCCCCTCGTTTGCCGACGAACGCCTGCAGGAATTGCTGTTCCGCTACCGCGCCCGCAATTTCCCGCAGACCCTGAGCGAAGCGGAAAGCCTGCGCTGGGAACAGCACCGCGCCGCGCGCCTGTTCGACGGCGACGGCGGCGCCCGCACCATCGAAATGCTGTTTACGGAAATCGACGTGCTGTCGGAATCGGTCGATGAGCGTGGAGAAGAGATTCTGGGACAGTTGTACGATTACGCGGAGATCGTCGCACCGCAAAGGGACTAAATGCAAAATGCCGGGCTAGCCCGGCATTTTTTATGCATGCAACTTAAAGCGCACGATGTTGATTGATCGCATCGCGCGTTTCAATGGCCACGCGGCGCGCCGCATCGGCCCAGTCTTCGCCCGCTTGCGGCGTGGCGTAGATGATGGCGCGCGAAGAGCTGATCATCATGCCCATGCCGTTCGCCGTCTGGCCCGCGCCGACGGTAGCGGCGATGTCTCCGCCCTGGGCGCCGATGCCGGGCACCAGCAGCGGCATGTCGCCGACGATGGCGCGCACTTGCGCCAGTTCTTCAGGGAAAGTGGCGCCGACGACGAGCGCGCACTGGCCATTCTTGTTCCATTTCTCGGCCACCAGGCGCGCCACGCGCTGGTACAGCGGTTCGCCATCCGTATTGAGGAATTGCAGGTCCGAGCCGCCCGGGTTCGAGGTGCGGCACAGGATGATCACACCGCGGTCTGTCCACGCCAGGTAAGGGTCGAGCGAATCCTCGCCCATGTAGGGGTTCACGGTGACGGCGTCGGCGCCGTAGCGCTCGAACGCTTCGCGCGCGTATTGCGTGGCGGTGGCGCCGATGTCGCCCCGCTTCGCGTCGAGGATCAGGGGGATGTGCGGGTAATTCTCGCGCACGTAGCGACAGATGTCTTCCAGCTGCTTTTCCGCGCCCAGCGCGGCAAAATACGCGATCTGCGGCTTGAAGGCGCAGGCCAGGTCGGCCGTGGCGTCGATGATGCGGGTGCAAAAGCTGGTGATTCCATCAGGCAAGTCGCGCAATTCGGCCGGCAGTTTCGCCAGGTCGGGGTCCAGGCCCACGCACAGCAGGGAATTATTGGCCGTCCACGCGGCGGATAATTTATTGATGAAATTCACGGCACACCTTCTCTATCGTCAGTTGCAAACCCCGTATTGTAACGCGGCGCGGGGTTGCCACGGCGTGGCAAGGCGGCCAGACACGGCCGCCAGCGCTTATTAAACCGACATGCCGGGCCGTTTCAGGTATATTTGCCTCACCTCCCATACTCTGCACGGAACCCATCATGCAAATCACCAATCAATTCACCAAATGGCTGCGCCTGGCGCTGAGCGTCACTGTGCTGGCCGGCATCCTGACGGGCTGCGGCTACAACGACTTCCAAAGCAAGGACGAAGCCACCAAGGCCGCCTGGGGCGAAGTGGTCAACCAGTACCAGCGCCGCGCCGACCTGATCCCTAATCTGGTGAATACCGTCAAGGGCTACGCCACGCACGAGCGCGAAACCCTGGAAGCGGTGACCAAGGCGCGCGCCGCCGCCACCAGTTTCCAGATCACGCCCGAAGTGCTGAACGACCCGGCCGCCTTCGAGAAATTCCAGCAAGTGCAGGGGCAGTTGTCGTCGGCCCTGTCGCGCCTGATGGTGGTATCCGAGAAATACCCGGACTTGAAGGCCGATACCAGCTTCCGCGACTTGCAGTCGCAGCTGGAAGGCACGGAAAACCGCATCACCGTAGCGCGCCAACGTTACATCGTTGCAGTCCAGGATTACAACGTGCATGCGCGCAGCTTCCCGAACAATCTGACGGCCATGGTCTTCGGCTACAAGGTCAAGCCTTCGTTCACGGTGGAAAACGAAAAATCCATCTCGACCGCGCCAACCGTCAACTTTGGCAAATAAGATGAAAGCCTGGTCTTCTCTGGCGGCACTGGCGACGGCGCTGCTGCTATGGACGATGCCCCCGGCCGGCGCACAGGAGTTGCAGCCCGTGCCGCCGCTGGCGGCGCGCGTGACGGATGACGCCGGCATGCTGGACGCCAAGCAGAAAGCGGCGCTGGAAGGCGTGCTGGCCGATTACGAAGCCAAGACCGGCAGCCAGATCGCCGTGTTGCTGGTCAAGAGCACGGAACCGGAAGCCATCGAGCAATACAGCATCCGCGTGACGGATGCCTGGAAGCTGGGCCGCAAGGGCGTCGACGACGGTGTGCTGCTGATGGTGGCAAAGGACAACCCATCGTCCCTGCGCCGCCTGCGCATCGAAGCGGGCCGTGGCGTGCAGGGTGTACTGACGGATGCACAATCGAAACGCATCCTGCAAGACGTGATCGCCCCGCATTTCAAGCAGAACGATTTCTATGGCGGCCTGGTCGCTGGCGTGGGAGCGATTGCCACCCTGCTGAACCAGGAGCAATTCCCCGCACCTGCACAGCAGAAAGCGCCGGCCAGCGTGGAAGCGGGCGGCATGACCTTCTGGCTGCCGCTGCTGTTCTTCGGCTTCCTCGTCGTGCTGACCGTGTTCCGCTCGCGCGGCGGACCTACGCGGCTGCAGCGCGGCAGCAACTGGTCCAGCGGCGCCACTGGTGTCGTGCTGGGCAGCATCCTCAGCCAGGCGCTGAACAACCGCGGTGGCGGCGGCTTCGGCGGCGGCGGTGGATTTGGCGGCGGCGGTGGTGGTGGTGGTTTCGGCGGCGGCGGCGGCGGCTTTGATGGCGGCGGCGCCTCGGGAGATTGGTAATGACAAAACAACTGACATTCGGACAACGCTGCGGACGCGCCTTGAAACATTTGCGCGGCACGCCGGCGACGGCGCGCCAGGCTTTTCCCGAACGCACCTTGAAAGCCATCGAGACGGCCATCGGCGACGGAGAAGCGATGCACCAGGCGGAAGTGCGCCTGATCGTCGAGGCCGCCCTGACGCCGGGCATGGCTTATCAGGGTGTGAGCAACCGCGAGCGGGCGCGCGAACTGTTCGCCCAGTATGGTGTGTGGGATACGGAAGATAACGTTGGCGTGCTGATCTATATCAACCTGGCCGAGCACCAGGTCGACATCGTCGCCGACCGCAACGTGGGCCGACGCATCACGCCGGAGCAATGGCAAGCCGTGTGCCGCGCCATGACGCAAGGTTTCAAGGATAGCAATTACCACGACAGCACGCTCGATGCCTTGCAGCAGCTAAATAGCTTGCTGCAAAGCCACTTCCCCGCAACTGGTCCGCGCGACAACCAGTTGCCGAACGAAGCCATCGTCCTCTGATTCCCGCCCAGGGATTAAAATCTGCCCATTGCCGCGCAGGCTGGTGGCACGGGCGGCGCGGCCCCTATTACCGCCGAGGAGCACACATGAAACTGATCAATAAAACCGCCATCGTCACGGGCGCCACGCAAGGCATCGGCCTGGCTTGCGCCACCCGCCTGATCGCCGAAGGGGCGCAAGTGATGCTGGTCGACATCAAGGAAGAAGGCGCGCAGGCGGCCGCCGCGCTCGGCCCGCAGGCGTACTTCTTTTGCGCCGACGTCAGCCAGAAGGCGGACGTCGATGCCATGCTGAAGGAAACCCTGGCCCAGTTCGGCCATATCGATATCCTCGTCAACAATGCGGGCGTGACGCACGCCGCCGATTTCCTCGACGTGTGCGAAGACGATTTCGACAGGGTCATGCGCATCAACCTGAAATCGATGTTCCTGTGCGGCCAGGCCGTGGCGCGCGAAATGGTCAAGCGCAATAGCGGCTGCATCATCAATATGTCCAGCGTGAATGCGGAACTGGCGATCCCGAACCAGGTGCCGTACGTGGTGTCGAAAGGCGCCATCAACCAGCTGACCAAGGTCATGGCCTTGAATCTGGCCATGCACGGCGTGCGCGTGAATGGCATTGGCCCTGGCACCATCCTGACGGAACTGGCCAAGCAGGCGGTCTTGTCGAGCCCGCAGGCGCGCCATACGATCCTGTCGCGCACGCCGCTGGGCCGCTGCGGCGAACCGGAAGAAGTGGCCGGCATCGCCGCCTTCCTGGCCAGCGACGACGCCACCTACATGACGGGCCAGACCATCTATGTCGATGGCGGGCGCATGGCGCTCAACTACACGGTGGCCGTCAAGGAGTGAAGGCAGGACGATCTAGTTATATAAAAAAACTATAATGGTTATCTAAAAAGACCATTAGACACATATCGTGCGACGCAGCATAATGCAGCTGTCTCCACTATTCTCCTCCAAGAAAATAGTTTTAAGCCCGCTTTCACCAGCGGGCTTTTTTTTTGCCATCACGACTGAAACATGGCCATTCTTGCCATGATTCACAATCTTCTCCGTCATTCTGCGTGCCGCAAAAAAAATGTTGCGGCGTGTCATCAGCCCGTCATCTTCGCCCCCTATACTGACTTCATCTGCTGTACAGGCAACCGATATGCCTGACTACAGACAGGTGTGCCGCGATGGCACACCACTCCCCTTTCATGACCGTGGCGCCCGCCCGCAAGGCGGGCGACATGGTGAGTACCGAGCAACTCTCAACTCTTGACCCATTTCATTTGGGTTTTTGGCCCGCGTCACCGCGGGCCTTTTTTTGCCTGCACGGCAAGCTCTTGCGCAAAAACACGATGGCCCGCCATGCACATGATATGGTGACGGTCTTTCCATCTGCCCTGTCGCCTCATGCCTGCACACTTGCCCGAACTCTGTTTTTCCGACCGCTATGCACGCCTGCGCTTCCGCACCGCGCTACTGCTATATGCCCTGGTGATTTTGATCGGCGACATTCCCGGCGTGCGCGCGGACGTGGGTCTATATGCGTCGGGCGGCGTGCTGCATTCCCTCGGTTACGGCGTGCTGGCCCTGATCCTGTTCAGCGGCACGGGCGGCGGCATGGCGCGCCGGGCGCTGCTGTCGGTGCTGATGGTGGCGGCCATGGGCGCGCTGGATGAATACATCCAGAGTTTCCTGCCTTACCGACATGGCGCCGTCAGCGACTGGGTGGTCGATATCACGGCCGCAGCAGCGGTTTGCCTGCCGCTGTGTTTTCTCTGGCCCAAAATGGTCGCCGCCGCCCTCGGCAAGGGCGCGCCACAACCCAAAGCCTGAACCGGGACAGGACAGAGCGTCAGGCGCGGTCCGCTACACGATCCTGCAATGCCAGCCGCAACTGCCCCTGACTGCACGCGCCCAGGCGCCGCATCAGGGCGCGCGCCTCACGCCGACTGCCGGCGCCCATGGCGCGTGCCGCATCGCGCTGCATGTCCAGCAACTGTTCCGAGCGCGCCAGCCGCACCAGGCCATGCAAGGCCTGTGCCAGCATATGGCGTGCACGGGCATCGCGCGCAGTGCCGGCGACGGCCAGCACTAACTCATCGATCAGTTTTGCGGTAGGACCAGAGGACATTTTTTCTCCCGATTCAACAGTGAGGAAACGTGCGGGCGCACGACCTAGTGATTATCAGCATCGTTTATACCAAGCACGGCAACTAGACGCTTGATCTAGCGCAATCACTCATGACGGCTGCCGAACATCCCGGCGGCGCCATGCTCTTACATGCAGCCATCGCGGCTATCCGCATCACTGCGGGTGACGATCCTGAGTGTTCGACCATGAGGAAAGGATGAGATCGAAAAAAACCCGGCGGCTGGCCAGCCTGGCCTGTCCCTTGCCGGGGCCTGTCACGCCACGGACAATGCCAGCCTGGCGCGCAGCTTCATGCAAA
This sequence comes from Janthinobacterium sp. UMAB-56, assembly GCF_900095265.1. Taxonomy (GTDB): domain Bacteria; phylum Pseudomonadota; class Gammaproteobacteria; order Burkholderiales; family Burkholderiaceae_D; genus Janthinobacterium. The sequence continues at coordinate 119,267 of NZ_LT607664.1, forward strand.
ATACCCGGCCCGCCCTCCAGATTGGCGATCGGGTCAGCGCGCAAAAATGCGTGATGCAGCGCTATTGACAGGTGCCGGGGCTGGCCGCTGCGTACCGATTTTTTGCACACAGGGCCGTATCAAGCCAAGGCCAGGGTCAGCGGCCGGCTGCGCCCCTGCACCACGGCCGAGGGCCAGGCCGGGTCGTGCGTCAGGTTGTGCAATTGGCTGCCGTCGAGCAAAAAGGTGTCTTCCACCGTACTGCCGGGCAAACTGGGGTGGAAAGCCAGCGCCATGCCCGGCTTGAGGAGGATTTCCGTGTGCGCTCCGGCTGCCACTTCGGGCGCCAGGTAACCATGGATGCCGCCCTGCCGACTGGTGCGCACCGCGTCGGGCTGCCCTGCATACGCATAGGCGCTGTCGAGCGCGTGATACACCATGCTCAGCGCATGGCCTGTTTCGCAAGCATCGAGCGCCACCGCTTCCAGCGCCAGCATGGCGGCATCCGCATCGTCCATGACCACCCCCGCGCCATCGGCGCGATGCTGCGCCGGGCCGAAGCGCCGTTGACGGCTGAGGCTAGCGCACAGGCCGAAACGCCGCGCACACAGGGTCAGCACGGCTTGCGTGCCCAGCACCACGTGGGCCGGCGAAGCGCGCCGATACCGCTGTTGGCGCTCCTCGCCACTGACCTGCACGTGCACGGCTTGCAAGCCCCGCAGCCACAGCGCGCGCGCGCATGCGGCAGCCAGCTCCTGCTCGCTCCAGTCGGGGCGGGCCTGGCGCAGCGCATCTGCGGCCGCGCCGGCAGCCAGCCGTCCTACCTGGCGATAGCGCTGCTGCTCCGATTCCAGCAGCACCAGCCGCTCTTCGCGCAGGGCCACGGGCAGGCTGCGTTCATGCAAGCCGGGCCGGTCGGACAAGACCGGCGCGCCACCGGCCGCATGCTGCACGAAATGCTCACGCAATTCATACAGCTGCGGCTGCATCCAGGGCGACACTTGCCACGTCCATGGCCCGCGCACGTCCTCCTCGCGCATGCGCATGACTTCGGCTTCGTCCGTCAGGATGTAGGCGGCGTCGCGCGTCACCAGCACTTCCGCGCAAGCGCACTCGGCCGTATGGCTAAGGCTGTTCGACGCGCCCGCCGTGGCCCACGCAAACCAGTCCACGCTACGCAGGCGCACGGCACCGGCACGCTCCTGTTCCAGCCAGCCCCGCATCTGCGCCAGCTTGTGCGCCACTTCCCGTTCCAGCGGCCAGTTCATGACCGCCCCTCTTCCGGGTTCAGGCGCGGCACCACCCCGCCTGCTCTGCCCGGCACCAGCCGGGCCTCCTGTTGTTCATGCATAGCTGCTCCCTTCCTACATGGAAACGTCAGACCCGCGTACGCATAAAAAGTTCGGCGCCGGGCTTCGTCTCAGGCTTGCAGTCTATGACTTCCTTTTATTTTTGCAAGCAGCTATTTCGCCCGCGCGATCAGCACGGCCGTGACCTTCTGCAGGTTCAGTAGCAGCGGTTTTTCCGTGATGAACTCGTATTCGGAATGCCCCGTGCACACCGTGTGCGCCATGCATTGGCAGCACCGCCGATGGCGGCCGGTTGTGGATGCAGCATACCCGTGTAGTGCCAGAAGACGGCCAATAAAGTGGCAATCTGCGGCGCGCACGTCTGCAGCGACGGCGCGCCGATCTGCACCTGCTGCAGCACAAGCGGGATAGCCACTTCCTGCGCCGCCTGACAGGTTTTTTGAACATGGCGGGGCGCATCAAGTGGCGAGGCACACGCTAGCATCGCCGACACCAATTTGCCACCGATACGAGTTTTTTACCGATCAGTACGCAAATTCCCGATTCGCATTATCATGTGTCCAGCTGTCTTCCCTGCCAAGGCTGACCCTGTTGCCATCAGGAGATAGACAAATCGTCCATTGTGATTTTCCACCAGGTCCCGATATCGCTACCATGATTCCATTTTCCATACTCGACCTTGCGCCCATCGCCGAAGGCAGCAACGCCAGCCAGTCGTTCAAGAACACGCTCGACCTGGCGCAACACGGCGAACGCTGGGGCTACAACCGCTACTGGCTGGCCGAACACCACGGCATGCCGGGCATCGCCAGCGCGGCCACGGCCGTCGTCATCGCCCATGTGGCGGCCGGCACCAAGACCATCCGCGTGGGTGCGGGCGGCGTCATGCTGCCAAACCACTCGCCGCTGGTCATCGCGGAACAGTTCGGCACACTGGAAGCGCTGCACCCGGGCCGCATCGACCTGGGACTGGGCCGCGCGCCCGGCTCCGACGAGACGACGGCGCGCGCGCTGCGCCGCGACCTGCAGTCCGACGCCGAGCAGTTTCCGCAAGACGTGCTGGAACTGATCGATTACATGTCCGACGAGCCGCGCCAGCGCGTGCTGGCCGTGCCCGGCAAGGGCGCGAAAGTGCCCGTGTGGATATTGGGGTCTAGCCTGTTCGGCGCCCAGCTGGCCGCCCACCTGGGCTTGCCGTACGCCTTCGCTTCGCACTTCGCGCCGCAGATGATGTTGCAAGCCGTGGCCTATTACCGCGAGCACTTCAAGCCCTCGAAACAACTGGCAAAGCCGTATGTGATGCTGGGTTTTAACGTGTTTGCCGCCGACACGGATGCGCAAGCGCAGCTGCGCGCCACGTCGATGCAGCAAGCCTTCGTCAACCTCCGCACGGGCCGCCCGTCACGCTTGCAGCCGCCCGTGCCCGGCTATCTGGAGCAATTGGGCCCGCAGGAACGCGCCATGCTCGATTCCGTCCTGTCGTGCACGGCCATCGGCGCGCCGGAGACGGTCAAGGCCAAGCTTGCCGCCTTCATCGCCGAGACGGGCGCCGACGAACTGATGATCACTTCGCAAATCTTCGAACACCAGCACCGGCTGCGCTCGTATGAAATCACGGCGCAGGTGCATGCGGAGCTGGCCCGCGCGCAGTAAGTTTCACTCTCTCTCGGTATTTCCCCAAATACCCTTTTCCCGGCCATCGGCAACGATCGCCGGGATTTTTTTGCCCGCTGTTTTGCCCGCTTTTTTGCCTGCCACCCAGCCGCAAAATCGGCCGCGCCCGGCAAGAAATGCGTAGCCCCGCTATCATGCTGATCCAAAAGCGTCATTCCAAGAAAGTTGTATCGCATGAAATCTGCACCATCTTCCGTCGATGCCAGCGCCCTGCTGAGCTCCACCCGCATCCTGCTGTTTGCCCTGTCCGCCGGCGTGCTCGTCGCCAGCCTGTATTACGTGCAGCCGCTCACGTCCATGCTGGCCGCCTCGTTTGGCGTCAGTGTGCCGCAAGCGGGCTATCTGGTGACGGCCACGCAAATCGGCTATGTGCTGGGCATCGTGTTTTTGGTACCGCTCAGCGACGTGCTGAACCGCCGCCAGTTGCTGACGTGGATGCTGATCGCCAAGATAGGCGCCCTGCTGTTGGCCGCCACCAGCCAGAATATTATTGTCTTTGCCATCGCCAGCGTCTTGATGGGGATCACGGCCAGTGCATTGATGGTGGTCACGGCCATGGTGGCTTCGTATGCGCCCGACCATAGCCGGGGCCGCATGGTGGGCACCGTCATGACAGGCTTGTTGCTGGGCATCTTGCTGGCGCGTACCGTCTCCGGCACGGTGTCGCAGATCAGCGGTGGCTGGCGCACCGTCTACGTGCTGGCGGCCATCGTCGTGGCCGCCTTGCTCATCATGCTGCGCCACATCCTGCCGAACGAAGTGCCGCGTGGCAAGCTGCAATACGGCAAGCTGATGGCTTCCTTGGCCGACATCATCCGCCAGGAACCCTTGCTGCGCCAGCGCGCCCTGTTCTCGGGACTGGGCCTGGGCACCTTCAGCGTGTTCTGGACGGGGCTGACCTTCTTGCTCAGCGGCGCACCCTACCACTATTCGGAAATGCAGATTGGCCTGTTCGGTCTGGCTGGCGCCACGGGCGCCTTTGCCGCGAATACGGCGGGCCGCATGGCCGACCGCGGCTACGCGCGCCAGGCCACGTGGCTGCTGGCCGTCGCCTCAATCGCAGGTTGGGCCCTGATCGGCTTTGGCGCCCACTCGCTGACGCTGCTGCTGATCGGTATCGTGCTGCTGGACATGGGCGTGATGGGCTTGCAAGTGACGCACCAGTCCATCATCTATAAATTGGCACCGCATGCGCGGGCGCGCGTCACTACCGTGTTCATCGCGGGCGGCTTCATCGGCGCCTCGGCAGGCTCGGCCCTGGCCAGCGCCAGCTTCGCCGCCGGCGGCTGGCCCGCCCTGTGCATGGTGGGCGGCGCCATGCCGCTGTTGCTGCTGCTGGTGTGGAGCAAGTACCGCCACACGCAGCGCCGCTTGGAACGGGCAAGTTAAGCCCAAGGCGCGAAAAAAACCGCTCGACCAAGCGGTTTTTTTACGTCCTTACTGCGCTTGCGCGCGCGCCTTGCCGAAGGCATCGCCCGCCTTCCAGGCCGGCATCCTGGCCGCATTTGCCACGGCCTGCCCCAGGTTCAAGGTGAATTGCGCCTGCTGCGTCATGCCGGACAGATCCCAGCTGGCATCGTACTCATCGGTGACCTGGTGGTAGCGGGGGCCGTAGGCGGCCGCCCTGGCTTTCGATGCTGCCACATCCTTGACGTACTCGCGTCCGCCATTGATGGAAAACGCGGGCACGCCCGCCTTGGCAAAGCTGAAATGGTCGCTGCGGAAATAACCGCCAGCCAGGTCGGGACGGGCTGGCGCGATATGCATGCCCATGGATTTCGCGACACTCGCCGCCATGGCGCCCAGCTCCGTACGCTCACTGCCCTGCACGCCGATGTCGTGCGTGGCGCCGACGAAATTCAGGCTGTCCAGGTTCAGGGCGGCAGCCGTCTTGTCCAGGGGCCACAGCGGGTCGGCCGCGTAGGCGGCGCTGCCCAGCAGACCCTGCTCCTCAGCCGCCACCCACAGGAATATCTGCGTGCGTTTCGCAGGCTTTTTCACGGCTTCCTGCGCCATGGCCAGCAAGCCGGCCGTACCGGAAGCGTTGTCGACGGCACCGTTGTAGATCGTATCTCCGCTGTCACCTTGTTTGCCCAGGTGATCCCAGTGGCCGCTGTAGATGACGGCTTCTTCCTTCAATGTCGGATCGGTGCCCGGCACCATGCCGGCGATATTGAATTGCTCTACCTTGCGCACGGCGGACTTCATGTCGCCCGACAATTTGGCATTCAGCGCGACAGCCTTGAAATCCTTGCTTTCCGCTTGCGCGCGCAAGGCGTCCAGATCCTGGCCGCCGGCCGTGAATAAACGACGTGCAGCATCTTCCGCGATCCAGCCCTGCAGCGGCGTGCCGCTTGTCCTGTCCGCCAATTGAAAGCGCTCGCTACCGCTCCAGCTGTTTTGCACGACGCTCCAGTCATACGAGGCCGACGGTTTCGTATGGATCAGCAATACACCCGCCGCTCCCTGGCGCCTGGCTTCCTCGAATTTATAGGTCCAGCGGCCGTAATAGGTCAGCGCCTTGCCGGCGAAACGGTTCGGTTCGGCATTAGTGGGCTGCGGGTCGTTGACCATCATGACGACGATCTTGTTTTTGACATCGGCGCCCTTGAAATCGTTCCAGCCTTCTTCCGGCGCCGTGATGCCGTAACCGACGAACACCAACGGCGCGTCAAAGGTGTGGGCGGCAACGGAGTCGCCCGTGGCCCAGACCCAGTCCGGGCCGAACGCCAGCGGCACGGCCTTGCCGCCCGCCACGGCTTGCAGGCTACTCTCGGCAGGCATGGATTTCACGCCAGCAATTTGCACGCTCTGGCGGTAGCTGTTGCCACGCACGGGGCGCAAGCCGGCCATCAGCGCCTGGGTTTCCAGGTAGGCCACCGTCAGGTCGGCGCCGCGCTGGCCCGTGCCCCGGCCTTCGAGCAAATCGCTGGACAGGAAGGCCAGGTGGGCGCGCAGGGGCGCTTCCTGCACGATGGGCAAGTCCTTGGCGGCAGGGGCGGCGGCGTGCGCGGAAAACGCCAGTGCCAGGCTGGAAGCGAGCGCCGTGACGGCCAGGGAAGAGAACAGCTTCTGCATAAGATCCTTTGGGTAAGAGGAGACATTCAGTCCGGCGGATGGCCGAGCCGGCGATTGTATGCCATGGGACAGGCACAGCAAAATGCGGACGAAAAAAATCCCCGCAGCAAGGGCGGGGATTTCATGGCGGGGTAAGTTACACCAGCAAGGCGGCCGCCAGGGATTCGATCTCTTCGGCCGATTCCTCGAGAATGGTGTGCAAGGTGCTGCCGCCGATGCCGAAGTCGATCTTCGCCGCCGCAAGGCGCCGCTCGGCGCTTTCCGGCGGGTGCAGGGGCGAGCCGACGGGCGACAAATCGTTGGCCAGCACCAGGGTCGCGCCCAGGGTGCGGGGCGGGAACGGGCTGCCGCCGTGCCACATGCCTTCCACTGCCTGCAAGACCATGTCGGGCACTTGCAGCTGGCGCAGCACGCCGCGGCCGATCAGTTTTTCGCCGTACTCGATCCAGTCTTCGGTATTATCGTCGAGCAAACCCGGATATTCCTCGGCGCGCGACAGCAGATAAAAGCCGCCAACTTCGTGCACGATGGCGGCGAACATGGCCGTTTCCACGTCCACGTGCGTGACTTTCCTGGCGATCACCTGGCTTAGCGCGGCCACGTGGGCCGTGTGTTCCCACAGCCTGGCCGCCTTGGCGCGCAATTGCGGGTCCGTGATCTGGCTGCCCAGCTGGCGCACGATGACAGACGCCACCATCGATTTCAAGGTGGCAAAGCCGAGGCGGGAGACGGCTGCGCGCACATTGGCGATTTCATTGCCGGACCGGTTGTAGGCGGCAGAGTTGGCCAATGCCACGACGCGGGCCGACAGCAGCGGCTCGGCCATGACCATGCGGGCGGCCGCTTCGATATGGCAATCGGGGTCGTCCAGCGCTTCCTGCAGCTTCAAGGTGACCTTGACGTTGGCGGGGAACGTCAGCTCGCCCTTGCTCGCTTGCAGCGCGATAATCTTGAATACTTCCAGTCTATCCATGGGTCAATCTCCGGTACGGACCTGTGCAGGCTCTGCTATGTGGATGGGCCGGGAAGGCGCACTGCGTCCCGGCCCTGCTCCCGTTTCCGGCAATATTACAGCATGTTTACAGCCAATCCTATTACTTTCCGGAAACTTTCCCTGCCACCCCTTCGACAAAATAATCCATCTTCGTCAGCGCCGCATCGTCCAGCACGCCTTTGTCCAGGCGCACCTTGCCATCGTTATCCTTGATCGGCGCGCTGAAAGGATTGAGCTTGCCAGCCACCAAGTCTTTCTCACGCGCCAAAACAAACTGTTTCACGTCGGTGGGCACGGCGGCGTTGATGCCTTCCAGCTTGACCATGCCATCCTTGATGCCACCCCAGGTGCTGCTGGTTTTCCACGTACCATCCAGCACGGCTTGCGCCTGCTTCGTGTAGTACTCGCCCCAATGGTGGGTGACGGCGGCCAGCTGCGCCTTCGGCCCGTACTTTTTCATGTCCGAGTGATAGGCGATCGCATACTTGCCCTTCTCTTCGGCCGCCTGCACCACGGCGGTGGAGTCGGTGTGGTGGGTGACCACGTCGGCGCCCTGGCCGATCAGGGTGATGGCCGCGTCGCGCTCCTTGCCCGGATCGAACCAGCTATTGACCCACACTACTTTCACTTCCGCCTTCGGATCGACGCTGCGCATGCCGCGCGTGAAGGCGTTAACTCCCTGCAACACTTCCGGGATGGGGAACGCCGCCACATAACCGGCCACGTGCGTCTTGCTCATCTTGCCTGCCAGCACGCCTGCCAGGTAGCGGCCCTCGTAGAAACGGGCATTCGTGTTGGCCACGTTGACGGCCGTCTTGTAGCCGGTCAGGTGGATGAACTTCACATTAGGAAATTGCTTCGCCACTTTCAAGGTGGGATTCATGTAGCCGAACGAGGTCGTGATGATCAGCTTGCTGCCCGTTTGCGCCAGGTCGCGGATCACCCGCTCCGCATCAGCGCTTTCCGGCACGTTTTCCACATACTTGGTGGTGATCCTGTTGCCCAGCGCTTTTTCCATTTCCTTGCGCGCCTGGTCGTGCTGGGTGGTCCAGCCCGCGTCGCCGATGGGGCTTATGTAGACAAAACCGACATTCAATGGCGCAGCGGCGGGCGCGGCGGCCATGACGGACATCACGGGCATCAGCGCGGCACTGCAAACGGCGGCGCACAATAGTTTCTTGGACATGGTTTTCCTTGTGGTGAGTGATTAATTTCCGGGATTGAAATTTTTCCCCAGCGAAGCGGGCATGTTGAGCTTGATGTAATTGGCATTGCTGGAAATGAGCACCAGCACGACGATGGCCGCCACATACGGCAGCATCGACAGCAGCTGCGAGGCGATGGGCACGCCCAGCGCCTGCGCATGGAAGGTCAAAATGGTGATGCCGCCGAACAGGTAGGCGCCGCCCACCACGCGCGCGGGTCGCCAGGTGGCAAAGGTGGTCAGCGCCAGCGCGATCCAGCCGCGTCCCGCCACCATGCCCTCGACCCACAACGGCGTGTAGACCAATGACAGGAAGGCGCCAGCCAGGCCGCAACAGGCGCCGCCGAACAGCACGGCCGCCAGGCGGATGCGGCGCACGGGATAGCCCAGCGCATGCGCAGACGACGGCGACTCGCCCACGGCGCGCAGCACCAGACCGGCCCGCGTGCGGTACAGAAACCAGGCGATGGCCATGCACAGCAATAGCGACAGATACACCATGGGATGCTGGCGAAACAGGGCCGGCCCCAGCACGGGAATATCCTCCAGGAACGGGATGCCGAAGCGGCCGTTGTGCAAGCTGTTGCCCACATAGTTCAGGCCGATATACGTGGACGCGCCCGCGCCAAACAGCGACAAGGCCAGGCCCGTCGCATACTGGTTCGTGCCCAGCCACACGGTCAGCCAGGCAAAGAAGCCGGACAGCACCATGCTGGCCCCCGCCCCCGCCAGAAAGCCCAGTGTGGGACTGCCCGTGTTAACGGCCACGGCAAAGCCCGTGATGGCCGACACCAGCATCATGCCTTCCGCACCCAGGTTCACCACGCCCGCCTTTTCATTGACGAGCAGCCCCAGCGCGGCCAGCATCAGCGGCGTTCCCGCATTGATGCTGGCGGCGATCAGGGGCGCTATCGTCAGGGCCAGGTTATCCATGTTTCCTCCAGCGCAATTTGTATTGGATCAGCACGTCGCAGGCGAGCAAGGCGAACAGCAAGATGCCCTGGAACACGCCCGTGATCGCGCTGGGCAAGCCGAGGCGCGATTGCGCCAGTTCGCCGCCGATATAGAACAGGGCCATGACGAAGCTGGAGAAAATCACGCCCACGGGATGCAGCCGTCCCACGAAGGCGACGATGATGGCGGCAAAGCCGTAGCCGGGCGACACCGTGGGCGTCAACTGCCCCATCGGTCCCAGCACTTCGCAGGCGCCCGCCAGGCCGGACAGGGCGCCGCAGATCAGCAGGGACGACCATAAAGTCTTGCGCGAAGAAAAGCCCGCATACCGGGCGGCGGCCGGCGCCATGCCGCCCACGCGCAGGCGGAAGCCGGCAATGCTGCGTGACAGATACAGCCAGCCGCCCAGCGAGGCCAGCGAGGCGAAGACGATGCCCACGTGCAAACGCGTATCACTGATGAGCATCGGCAGCAGCAAGCCATCGGACAGCAGTTTCGACTGGGGAAAATTGAACCCATCCGGGTCGCGCAGCACGCCGTACACGAGATAGCTGAGCAGCAATTGCGCGATGTAGACCAGCATCAGCGAGACGAGGATTTCGCTGGCGTTGTAGCGGTCGCGCAGCCAGGCTACCAAGCCCGCCCATGCCATGCCGCCGGCCATGCCTGCCAGCAGGGCAACACCGATGACGGCCGCGCCACCGACGCCGTCATCGAGGTACAGGGCGGCCGCGCCGCCGCAGATGGCACCCAGGGTCAACTGCCCTTCCGCGCCGATGTTATAGATGTTGGCGCGAAAGCAGATGGCCAGGCCGACGGCGATCAGGAGCAGCGGCGCCACCTTGAGTCCCAGCTCGGACCAGCCATGCGCGTCGCGCAGCGGTTCGACGAAGAACACGGCCAGTCCCGCCAGTGGATCGTGTCCCAGCGCAAGAAACAATAGCGCGCCGCATAGCACGGTAAGCAGCACGGCCAGCACGGGCGACAGCCATGACATCAGCCGCGACGGTGTGGGCCGGGCTTCCAGGCGCAAGGCGAACTTAGCCATGGGCAGCCTCCTGCGGCCACAGCCCGCTCATCCATTGCCCCACGAGGGTCACGCTGGCCTCGCCCACGTCCAGCGACGGGGACATTTTTCCTTTCGCCATCACCAGCAGGCGGTCACTGATCTCGAACAATTCATCGAGTTCCTCCGATACCACCAGCAGGGCGCAGCCCGCGTCGCGCAGCGCCAGCAATTCCGCGCGGATCTGCGCTGCCGCGCCCACATCCACGCCCCAGGTCGGCTGCGCCACTACCAGCACGGTGGGCTCGCGCATGACTTCGCGTCCGACTATGTATTTCTGCAAGTTGCCACCCGACAGGCTGCGCGCCAGCGCCTGCGGTCCGCCCGCCTTCACCTGGAAGCGCGCGATGATGGCGGCCGCCCGCTGCGCGATGACCTTGTGACGCACGAAGCCGTGGCGGATGGTGGCGGGTGTCTGCAAGCTCAATAGCACGTTGTCGGCCAGCCCCATGTCGGGCACGGCGCCCCGCCCCAGCCTTTCTTCCGGCACGAAGCCGAAGCCCAGGGCGCGGCGCCGGCCCGGCGGCAAACAGCCCGCCTGGACGCCGTTCAGCACGATGCTGGCAGGGGCTGCACGCAGGTCCTCGCCCGACAGGGCAGCCAGCAATTCCTGCTGGCCATTGCCGGACACGCCAGCGATGCCGACGATCTCGCCCGCGCGCACGTCGAAATTGATATCGATCAATTGCGTGGCGAACGGATGGCTCTTCGGCAACTGCAAATGCCTGACGCTCAGCATGGCCGCCCCGGGCGTGCGCGCCACGCGCGTGACGGCGGGCGGCTCGGCACCTATCATCATGCGCGACAGGCTGGCGGCCGATTCCGCGCCCGGGTCGCACACGCCCGCATTCTTGCCGGCGCGCACCACCGTGCAGGTATGGCACAGGGCGCGGATTTCGTCGAGCTTGTGGCTGATGTAGAGGATGCTGCAGCCTTCGGCCGCCAGCTGGCGCAAGGTCGTAAACAATTTTTCCACGGCGCCCGGCGTCAGCACGGACGTCGGTTCATCGAGGATCAACAGTTGCGGCTTGGCCAGCAAGGCGCGCACGATTTCCACGCGCTGGCATTCCCCCACGGACAGGGTGTGCACGTGGCGCTGCGGTTCCAGGTCCAGGCCATACTGGCGCGCCGTCACCTCGATGCGCTGCGCCAGCTCCGTCATGTTGGTGCCGGCGGGCAAACCGAGGGCGATGTTTTCCGTCACCGTCAAGGTGTCGAACAGGGAAAAGTGCTGGAACACCATGGCGATGCCCAACGCGCGCGCGGCCGACGGGTTAGCGATCTCGACCTCGCGGCCATTCCACAGGATGCGGCCGCCATCGGGCTGCACTGCGCCATAGATGATTTTCATCAAGGTCGATTTGCCGGCGCCGTTCTCGCCGAGCACGGCGTGGATCTGCCCCGGCGCCACGGTGAGATGAATGCCGTCATTGGCCACCACGGACGGATAGCGCTTGCTGATATCGTGTAATTCCAGGCGTGCCGTCATTGTTTTTTTCGTGCCTCGCTGCAGGGTCGCCGGCATGGTCGCCGGTGGGAAAAATCAAGCTGGTCGCTCTATCGTATCGGCATCCGCAGCGCTTGGGGGATGGCGTGGCGGCGCGCATTTCTATTTCCACAAAAAAACAACACCTGTATACAATTTTAAAAAAAATTATCAGCTTTACAGCAACCGCCTTGCCCCGCAAGGGTGAGAAGGTGCGATGATTATATTCAGGAACTGATAGTAACTATGCAGAAAATACATATCGTCCTATGCGTCGATACTCGCATCATGGATTGAACGGCGCGCAGTTGCTACTTCGCAGTGCTGCATGCGGGCTACGCGCCCTGCCATACCGAATACCCGTTTTCCAACACTGCCCTCAGGAGCCGAAAGTGCCAAAAACCCTACCGTGTCTGTTGCTCTGCCTCACTACGACCCTTGGCATGGGCGCCACCGCCCAGGCTGCCGAATGGAGCGATACCGCGCTGAGCTGGCGCGCCGGCAATGATTACCGCGAGCCCTTCAATCCGGACGACATCAAGAAAAACATCTTTGCCATCACGCATGCCAGCGGCTACAAATACGGCAGCAACTTCGTCAACCTGGATTTCCTCATGTCCGACAGCAAGGACCCTGGCGCACTCGGTAAAACATCCGGCGCGCAGGAGGCGTATCTGGTGTATCGCAACACCATCGACATCGGCAAGGTGCGCGGCAGCGACATCAAGTTCGGCCCCGTGCGCGGCGTTGGCGTCACTCTCGGCTTTGACGTCAACACGAAAAATGACGTCGGCTACAACTCGCGCAAGCGCATGCTGGTGGCCGGCCCGACCCTGATGTGGGACGTGCCCGGCTTCTTCAACACCAGCTTGCTGTTGCTGCGCGAAAGCAATGCCCCCAGCGGCGCCTTCCCGCCCATCTCACAAGTGACGGGCCGCTACACGTTTAAAACCCATGCCATGCTGACGGGCGCCTGGGGCATTCCATTGTCGCCGCTGTTCTCGTTCGAAGGTTTCTTCAATCTCATCGATTCGAAAGGCAAGGATGAAGTGGGGCGCGACACGGCGGTGGAAACGAATATCGACATGCAGGTGATGTACGACGTGGGCGCGGCCCTGGGCAGCGCCAAGAACACTTTCCGCGTAGGCATCGAGTACCAGTACTGGAAGAACAAGTTCGGCAATTCTGCCGCCACCACGGGCAATGTGGGCCAGACGGCGAAGACGCCGATGATACGCGCGGAGTACCATTTCTAAAATTCATTGTTCCGCATCAACACCCACGCTCGCGCCTGATGCCAGCATGAAGCTTTCCTGCTGGCGGAGAGCGCGACCGTGGAACAACTGCTTGCACATCGTCCAAATACAGCTCATCCTGTAGCTCGCTACCTTGGGCTACGATCCAATCACGTCCAGCTCATGCATCGCGCAAGACAAGATGGCATTCCAGCGGCATGACATGCCTCTGCCATTTCGCACGATTTGACACGCCTCGCGCCCTCCCCGATACTTGCTCCAACCCTAGCCAACTCCACCAGCGCAAACTACCTGTGTAGCCGCTTGCGCAAGCACGAATGAATAGTTCTCTCTCCCCTCCCTACATCGGCCGCTTCGCCCCCTCTCCCTCCGGTCCCCTGCACATGGGCTCGCTCGTTGCCGCCATGACCAGTTATCTCGATGCCAAGGTGCATCGCGGCACGTGGTTGCTGCGTATCGAGGACCTGGACTATGACCGCAATGTCGAGGGTGCCGATATGGCGATTCTGGCTACCCTGCAGCGCTGCGGCATGGCGTGGGATGGCGAAGCGACGTGGCAGAGCCGCAGGCTGCCGCTGTACGAGGCGGCGCTGAAGCAGTTGCAGGACGATGGCCTCGTGTATGCGTGCGGCTGTTCGCGCAAGGAGATCCAGGATTCCGTGCTGCTTGCAGGTACGCCCAAGAACGGAGCCGCCGTGTATCCGGGCACCTGCCGCCATGGCTTGGCGCCGGGCAAGGCGGCGCGGGCCTTGCGCTTGCGCGTACCGCAGGGGCCGCAAGCCGTGTATGGCTTTAGCGACCGCTGGGCGGGTCCGCAGCAGCAGGATCTGGCCAGCGAAGTGGGCGACTTCATCGTGCTGCGCGGCGATGGTTACTGGGCGTATCAGCTGGCCGTGGTGGTCGACGATGGCGCACAAGGCATCACGCAGGTGGTGCGCGGCGCGGACTTGCTCGATTCCACGCCGCGCCAGCTGTATCTGCAGGATGTGCTGGGCTTGCCCCATCCTGGCTTCCTGCACGTGCCTGTCGTCACGAACGACAGCGGCGAAAAGCTGTCCAAGCAGACGGGCGCCCTCGCCTTCGATACGGGCACGCATGCTGCCGAACTGCTGGCGTCGGCATTGCTGCCGGCCGCCCGCATCCTCGGTCTCGACCTGCGTGCAGACAAGGTGGACGATTTCTGGCGGCAAGCCGTTCCCGCCTGGGCGCAGCGGCTGGCACGACTTCCCGAGCGCGCATAAAAAAACCCGCCGCGGCGCAAACCGGGCGGGTTGAAGCAGGCGCTGGCCGCAAGGGCCGGCGCCTGGTATCGGGCAATTAGAAGTTGCCCTTGAACTGCACACCAAACTGACGTGGCTCATTGATGAAGCCCGTGCGGTTGTTGAAGTCGATGGCGCCCGTGATACGTTGGGTGTCGGTGATGTTGCGGCCAAAAGCGGCCACTTCATACTTGCCGGCATCCCAGGTGTAGCCCACGCGCAAGCCACCTTCGAGCATCGGCTTGCCGGTGAACTCGGTCGATTCATACAGGAAGAAATTGATCTTGCTGCGGTAAGCCCAATCCGTGAAGACGAAGAATTCGCCGTTCTCCGTCGGAATCGAATAACGGCCCGTGGCAGTGATCGTCCACTTCGGCGCTTGTGGCAACGGATTGCCGTCGATGACGGCCCGATTTGCAGCGTTGATCGGATCAGTCACAGTGCAGCGTGTTTTGTCGCAGGTGGCGATCGACAGGCTCGGATCCTTGATTTCCGTGAAGTTGTAGCTGCCGCCCAGGGACATCTTCAGGCTAGGCGTAACAAAACCTTCCAGTTCCAGTTCCGCGCCACGGCCATTCGTCTTCGCTGCGTTGATCAAACGCGTCACGTTCGAGGTGCCGCCAACGACCGTCAGTTGCTGGTTTTTTACCTGGTAGTCATACACGCTGAAGGCGACGCGGGCGCGTCGGTTGAACAGGTCGGCCTTGATGCCCGCTTCGTACGAGGTGATGGTTTCCGCATCGGCAACCGTGACAGGCACGCTGGTGCTGGCCGGAGCGATACTTGGCGCGCGGAAACCGGTGGCGATACGGGCGTAGAAGTTCACGTCCTTGTTGTACTTGTAGGTGCCGCTCAAGTCCCAGTTGACCTTGGCTTTGCTGACATCGGCGCTGGTCGGGTTGACCTGCTCGATGTTGGTCGCTTCCACCGTGTTGAAATCCTTCTTGTCCTTGGTGTAGCGCAAGCCGGCGCGCAGCATGAAGTCATCGTTGACGGCGTAGTTGACGGAACCGAAGGTGGCCCAGGCCGAGTTCTTCTGGCGGCTGGCCAGATGCGTGCCCAGCACATGTGTGTCGGAATCGAAGTTGTCGGTGAAACCGTTGGCTTCTTCGTTGAAGTAGTACACGCCAGCCTGCCAATTGAGCGGTCCGGCATTCTTCGATTCGGCGCGCAATTCCTGCGAATATTGTTTCACGCTGCTGATGCCGCCAGCCGTTTCAACCTGGAAAGGAATGAAGCCGGGGCCCGTCGGCGTGCCGCCATCGATGTCGCCATGCGACAGGTAATTGCCGACCTGTTCAAAGCCTGTGATCGAATACAACTTGATGCCGTCCAGATCCCAGCTCAGGCGGGCGCTGGCGCCGTTGGTGCGCAGGCGCTGGAAATTCGGTGCATTCGTGAACGACTTGTTCGGATCGAAGCCGTCGACGATATCATTCGTGCCTTGCTTGATCATGTTGGCGAAGAAGATGCGCGCGCTACCCGTGGTATTGCGCTGGTGCACATTGAACAGGGCGTTGAACGTGGTGTTCGGCGCGTACAGCAATTGCACGCGTTCGGCATGTTCGTTATAGCCGT
Organism: Janthinobacterium sp. UMAB-56; assembly: GCF_900095265.1. Taxonomy (GTDB): domain Bacteria; phylum Pseudomonadota; class Gammaproteobacteria; order Burkholderiales; family Burkholderiaceae_D; genus Janthinobacterium. The sequence goes on from NZ_LT607664.1 coordinate 135,105, forward strand.
CCAACGCGTTTTTCTGGCCCGTAAAGGTATTGTCGACGTAATCGTCGCGGTGCTGGCGCAGGGTCGAGAAGCGCAGCGCCCATTCTTTGCTCAGCGGCACGTTGACGGCGCCGTCGAAGTTGCTGGTGTTATGCGTGGCGGTGGAAACGTTGTAATAGCCTTCAACCTTGTCCAGGTTCGGCTTGACGGATTCGAACTTGACCACGCCGGCAGGCGTATTGCGGCCGAACAAGGTGCCTTGCGGGCCGCGCAGCACTTCTACGCCAGCCACGTCGAAAATCGGATAGCCCTTGAGGATAGGGTTTTCTTGCACGACATCGTCGTAAATCAGGGAAACAGGTTGCGATGCAAAGATGTTGAAGTCGGTATTACCGTAGCCGCGGATGTAGAAGCGGGGGAAGGTGCGGCCATTCGACGATTCCACGTTCAGACTCGGCACTTTACCGGCCAGCACGCGGATATCCTGACCACTCGACACCAGCACGTCGAGCTTCTCGTCGCGCAATAGCGATACGGAGACGGGCACGTCGCGGATATTTTCCTTGCGGCGCTGTGCCGTGACGGTCACGGTTTCCAGCTGGCTGGCGGCAGGGGCCGTATCAGCAGCGACTTCATCAGCATAAGCCGTACCGATAGGCAAGGCAGCGGACAGGGCCAGCATTGCGGCGCTTTTGGCGCACAAACGCTTGTGCATCTTTGACATCTTGATCATGTGGTTTCCCAGAAGTTTAAAAAAAGAATTGCGAAATCTGTCTTTCTTGCAACCTGTCTCCGGGTTATATACGGCGCTGGACGATCGTTTGCACCATCACGGTGCAACAGCGCGAGCGAATGTTCCCCCGCTCTCGGCGTCACTGGCTCTGCCCTGGCTGCCACGCAAGCGGACAGCGGTTGCGGCCGCATCTCTGGGATGTCTGATGAGCGCCAACTTTTTAGTAAGGCGCCAATTTAATTCAAGCGGCTTATGCGCGGCAAGAATATTGTTATGTAAAATATTCATTCACCAACATTCAAGGCTGACTAGTGGTTATTCAGCCACAATATGGACATGGGCTGGCTGTTTTGCCCGTTTTCCGGCCCTGGCGCCACCATTTCAACAAGGCGGCAAAAATGCGCCTGGAAGACAGGCCCGGGCCGGTATTTGACTGTAATATCGCCGTACTTGACCTTGCCGTGCTGCCACATTCCAGTGCAGCGGCGGCGCGCCGCACCATTACTGACCTTCTCCATGCCAGAACCGAGCCTGCATAGCCAAGACTTGCCCACTTCCCCCGCCGCCGCCCGGGCCGCGCATCTATTGCTGGGCGCGCATTGCGATATCGTCTGGAGCACGAAAACCTTCGGCCAGTTCGATAGCGACCAGCCTTCCTGGCGCGCCTTCACGGGCCAGACCGAGGCAGAACTGCTGGGCCGCGGCTGGCTCAATGCCCTGCATCCGGACGACCGCAACTTGCCCTACGTCATGCCATCGCATCTGACGAGCGTGTTCGAAGCGGAATACCGGCTGCGCCACGTCAGCGGCGCCTACCGCAATATGCTCGTGCGCATGCTGCCGGTGCTGGCGCCCGACGGCAGCATTCTTGAATGGCTGGGTTCGCATTGCGACGTGACGCAGCAACGGCAGACGGAACAGCGGCTGCGCCTGGCCATGCAGGGCGGCCGCATGGGCACGTGGGAGATCGACCTGGGCAGCGGCAGCATGGCCGGTTCCGATGCATTCAAGGCCAATCTGGGCCTGCCACTTGCCAGCCACATCGAATACGTGCAGTTGATGGGTATCATGCTCGACGGCGACCTGCAGCACTGGCAAACGGTGGTGCATGCCGCCATCGCCAGCGCCAGCGATTTCGAGATCGACATCCGCGTGCGCTGGCCCGACGGCTCGCTGCACTGGGCGCACATGCGCGGTACTTGTGCCAGCGACGGCGCCGGCAACGTGATCGCCCTGTCCGGCATCTCGCTCGACTTGACGGCCAGCAAGCAGAATGAGGAAACCCTGCGCCTGACCCTGGCGGCCGGTGACGTGGCCACCTGGAACTGGGACATCGGGGCCGACCGAGTCACGGTCGACAGCAATATGGCGCGTTTGTTCCCCGTCCATGCCGATGCGGCCGCGGCGGCGCCCCTGGCGCGCTACCTGGACATCATCCACCCCGATGACCGCAAGCAAGTCAGTGCGCAGATTACACAGGCGCTGCACGCGCACACGCCGTTCGAGGCCAGCTACCGCATCGCTGCCGGCGATGGACAGTACCGCTCGGTGATCGCGCGGGGCCGCGCGGAATACGCGCCCGACGGCACGCCCTTGCAATTTCCAGGCGTCCTGCTCGACATCACGCGCCAGAAACAGGTGGAAGACGCACTGCGCCGCAGCGAGGAACGCTACCGCACCCTGATCGACCTGATGGACCAGGGTTTTTGCGTCATCGAGATGCTATACAACGAGCAGGGCCGCCCCGTCGACTTCCGCTACCTGGAAGGCAACGCCGCCTTCGTCAAGCAGTCGGGGCTGGACGATGCCATCGGCAAGACCATCCGCAGCATCGTGCCCGACCACGACCAGCACTGGTTCGACCTGTACGACCAGGTCCTCAAGACCGGCGAGCCTGCGCGCTACGAAAATGCCGCCGTAGCCATGGAGCGCTGGTTTGAAGTCTTCGCCGCGCGCCTGGGAGGCCCCGGCAGCCGTCTGCTGACGGTGCTGTTCAGCGATATCAGCGAGCGCAAACGCTCGGAGCAGCAATTGCGCCAGCTGGCCGACAACCTGTCCGAGATGGACCGGCGCAAGACGGAATTCCTGGCCACCCTGGCGCACGAACTGCGCAACCCGCTGGCACCCATCCGCAACGGCTTGCAAATCATGCGCCTGGCCGCCGACAAGCCCGCCACCGTGGCGCGAGTGCGCGACGTAATGGAACGGCAAGTCAATCAGATGGTGCACCTGGTCAACGACTTGCTGGATGTGGCCCGCATCACGCGGGGCCAGATCGAACTCAAGCTCGAACGCACGGATCTGAAAACCATCATCGCCAGCGCCGTGGAAACGAGCATGCCGCTGATTGAAGCGAGCCATCACCAGTTGCAGGTGGCGCTGGACGCGCAGGCACTGCCGCTCGAGGCCGATCCCACGCGACTGGCGCAAGTGCTGGGCAACCTGCTCAACAACGCCGCCAAATACACGCCCGCTGGCGGCCACATCGCCTTGCGCGCGGTGCGCGATGGCAACGAGGTCTTGATCGAGGTCAAGGACAGCGGCGTGGGCATCCCGGCCGAGTCGATCGCCACCGTCTTCGACATGTTTACCCAGGTGGGACAGAACATGGGCAGGGCGCAAGGCGGGCTGGGCATTGGCCTGTCGCTGGTGCGGCGCCTGGCCGAGTTGCACGGCGGCAGTGCCACGGCGAGCAGTCCCGGCGCCGGCCTGGGCAGCACCTTTAGCGTGCGCCTGCCCCTGGTGGCGGCGGAGCGGGCCGCGCCCGCCGCGCCGGCCTCGCAGGGCGGCGCCACCAGCGGCCCGTACTTCCGCGTACTGGTGGTCGATGACAACGTGGATGCGGCCGATACCCTCGCCGCCGTGCTCGACATGATGGGCCATGCCACGCAAGTGGCCCACGACGGCGCGCAGGCCCTGGCCGTGGCGCCGCAATTCTTGCCAGATGTCATTTTCCTCGATATCGGCTTGCCCGGCATGAACGGCTATGAAGTGGCGCGCGCGCTGCGCCGGATACCGGCCGGCGCCAACGTCGTACTCGTTGCCTTGACGGGCTGGGGTGCCGAAAACGACCGCAGCCAATCGAGCGCGGCCGGCTTCGACCACCATCTGACCAAACCGGCCAACCTGCTCGCCATCGGCGAACTGCTGGCTACCCTTTCCACACCAACAACACTCCCACACCATGACTGACTCCCTGAACCACCTCCGTCGCCACCTCTTGCTGGCCAGCGGCGCCACCCTGCTGTGCCCGACACCGCTGCTGTTTGCCGCGCCCGCCACCGGCATCGCCGCCGCCCACACGCAACTGGCCGCGCTGGAACAGGCCGCCGGCGGACGCCTCGGCGTTGCCGCCTGGCGCCAGGGCAGCGAGCTGCGCGTCGCCTATCGCGCCGACGAACGCTTTCCCCTGGCCAGCACCTTCAAGGCCATGCTGGCGGGCGCCGTGCTGGCCCGCAGCGTCAGCCAGCCGGGCTTGCTGGATCAGCACGTAAGCTACGAGAAAAAAGACCTGGTCACGTATTCGCCCATCACGGAAAAGCATCTGAGCGACGGCATGAGCGTGGCGGACCTGTGCGCCGCCACCTTGCAATACAGCGACAATAGCGCGGCCAATTTCTTGATGACAGTATTAGGCGGGCCGCAAGCCGTGACGGCGTTTGCGCGCAGCATCGGCAATACGGTGTTTCAGCTGGAACGCTGGGAAACGGAATTGAACAGCGCCATCCCTGGCGAAGTGCGCGACACGGCCAGCCCTGCATCGATGGCGCACAGCTTGCAGCAACTATTATTAGGCAATAGCTTGCCGGCGCCACAACGCCAGCAGCTCGACGCCTGGATGCGCGGCAATACGACGGGCGACAAGCGCATCCGCGCCGGCGTGCCGGCCGGCTGGCAGGTGGCCGATAAAACGGGCTCGGGCGCGTATGGCAGCGTCAACGATATTGGCGTGGCCTATCCGGCCAGCGGCGCGCCGCTGGTCATCGCCGTGTACTACACGCGCGAACAGAAAAAAGCGGATACGAACCAGGACATCATCACGGCCGCCACACGCATCGTGACAGCCGCGCTGGCGTAATTACTGCGGCAGGGCTGCCATGAAACCCGCGTAAGTCGACCAGGCGGGGTCGGCCGCGCTGCGAATTTCAATCGGGAATTTCGGACGCGACGCCAGCGCCGTGTTCAGGCGATTGAAAAATTCCTCGCCCGACTGCGTGTAATAAATCCATTCGCGCAAGTTTTCGCCCGTGGATACCAGGGCCAGAGTGGCGAAGCCGCCCTCTTCCACCACGGGCGCCAGCGCCGCTTCCAGCTCTTCCATGTGCTCGCGCTCGTTCGGCGCGGGCATGCCCGTTTCGTCCTCATAACGCCAGGCGATGATGATGCGGTCCGGTTGCGACGACAGGTCCCAATCGTCATGAAAGGCGTCGACGTAACGGTAGATGATGGCCATCTCGTCACTATGCGTGACGATGGTGCCCCAGCTGCGGGCGGAAGTGGAATTCTGGTTCATGATTGCAACAGTCAAAAAATAAATCGGGGATGCGCAGCTTACAGCACCGGCGGGCAAGTCACATTCCAGGCGTCATACTGGGCGCCGCTCTTGCGTAGCCAGATACGGGCGTAGCTGTCGCGGTCGCTCTTGAACACCAGCGCATAGCGCTCTTCGGCACGCGGCGCAGCGGCGCCCACGTCGACGGCCGCCAGGGTAAACTTCAGCGCCCGCAAGGGAGCGCAGGCAGTGTTGCCCGCCATCAATAATCGCGCCCGCTCCAGCAGCGGCTTCTGGTATAGCAACACGCCTTCCAGTTCCACATCGGGGATGCGTTGCAGCATACGCACGGGTTCGGCCACGGCGCGGCAGGGGCCACGGTCGAGCCAGGCGTAATACTCCATGCCCGCCTCCTGCCAGCGCGCCTGCTTGCCCTCGCCGTGCAGCACGAACTTGCTGCGCTGCGTACGGCACAGCGCGCCATGGCCGCGATACGGCGGGGTTTCCACGCTGCCCACCACTTCGCTGCCGCGGCTGCCGACCACGGGCACGCTCTCGAACACGGTGCGCGTGGCCGGCTCGCCCGGATATTGCTGTGCATAAAAGTCGAGCAAGGACGCGCGCTGCTGCGCATCGACCGCCACCGCCTCGGCGGCACTGGCAGAGAGGCAGACGGCCGATACTACACACAGCGCCAAGGGGCGCACGAAATAGGTTGGCATGGCATTCCTTCAATCCGAGTTCTGGGGCGGGTATCACCCAAGCGCAGATTATATAGTTACCGGGAAATACCGGGAGGACGCAGTGTCAGGATGCGCCAAAGGCATCTGCAAATGCTTCTTCAGTCGGAACCCGCCAAGGTTTCCAATACTTCCATCAACTTTTCCCGCTTCGCCAGCAAGGCGGGATCAAACGCCGTCCACCGTTCCAGACGCAGCGCATACGCTGGCGTCATCATCGAGCCGAACACCTCCGCCTTGTCTTCCTCGGGACCATAAGCTGCGTACAGGCTGACGAGTCCCGGCTGCGGGTGGCCGAGGTTTTGAAAACCCTTGCCGTAAGCCGTGGCGCCGCCCTGGCCGTAGGCTATGCCGGGCGGATTCAGGGCCAGCCAGGCGGGGTCGCGGTAATAGAAATCGTTGAACAGGCGGTATTCGATGAAATGGTAATACTCATGGTGCACGCGCAGCTCCATGCCGGACGGACACAGAGCGGCCAGCAGGTTGTCGGCGTAGACGACGCTGTCGATTTCCGGCGCCGGCATGGCCATGCGGCGCTGGCCATCCACGCTCAAGTCTTTCACCAGCACGACGTGGCGCAGGCCCGTGCGCGCGAAGACGCCGGCCGGGTAGCGTTCCATGGCCGGCAAGACGATGCTGAGCAACAATTGCAGCCCGGCGCGGTCTTGCTGCGAATCGCTGAAGGCCTGCGCCTCGCCACCGGGAATGGACAAGCTCCAGGCGGGCGCCAGTTGCAAAGCCGCCAGGCGCGCCGTGGCAATCGCCTGCAGTTGCGCCACGCTGGCGTCGCTGGGCGCAACGGGCGCATAGCGCACGTTCCAGTCGCATTCGCTGCGCATGCTGTCTTGCTGGGCGGCACGCTCGAACGCTTGCGCGTAGGCCGCCGACGGTGCGGGCGGGCCGACGCTGGCGCAAGCGGACAGCAATGCAAGGGCAACACAGGACAACAGGCGGCAAGCAGGCATGGGATCTTTCACAGGCATCAACAATGGGGCGCAATCACTGCGCGCCATTGTACAAGCCGCCCATTTCCTCACGCCATCAACGCTGGTAATGCTTGAAGAAATTCCAGCTGATCACGGTGGCGTCCGGCCCCAGTTCATCGCTGAACGGCCAGCCCGGAGGCCCGCCGCTCCACGCATGGTTCATGCCCTCGACCGTGTACTTTTGCGCGATGACGGCGCCGTTGTGCCGATACGTGTCGATGGAGTAGCTGCGGCCATACGGCACTGTCTGGCGCACGATGCTGTCGGCACGGTAGCGCACGCTGTCATTATCGAGGCCATCGTCGCCATAGTCGCTGGTCTGCAGGAATTGCTCGATGGTTTGCTCGCCGTTGACAGGGTTGACGACGATGTCGGAAGTGCCGTGGAACACCATCGTCGGCATCAGGCGGCGCGGCGAACCGGAACAGCGCCAGGCATCCTTGCCGCGTACTTTCGGATCGAAGGCACTGCCGTTGAACAGCGAATCGGCGGCCGTGAGCATGCCGATGGCGCCCTTGTACATGCCACCCGAATGCACCATCACTGCGGCGAACACATCCGAGTAACAGGCGGCCATGATGGATGCCATGGCGCCGCCGGCCGAAATGCCCGTCACATATACGCGGCTGTTGTCGACCGCATATTTGTTCTTGATCTTGTTCAAGATGCCCATCAGCACGGCCGGCTCGCCCGTGCCCCGCTCCTGGTTCAGCGGCAGCATGAAATTCCAGCAGCGCATGGGGTTGGCCGTGACGTTCTGGCGCGGATAGACGACGATGAAGTTTTCGCTGTCGGCCAGTTGGTTGTAGCGGCTGACGGCGGCCATGCTGTTGGGCTCGGAACCGCAGCCATGCAGCATCAGCACCACGGGCAGCGGCGTGTTGGGGTTGTAATTGCTCGGTAGCCAGACCTGGTATTCGCGTGAGCCCCACAGGCTCGCGTACAGGCCGAAGTCCCACTGCCCGGCAAAGGCCGGCAGCGCTGCCAGCAAGCCGCAGGCGGCGATGCATGCAGATAAGATATGACGCAGTTGCTGATGCAGATTTGCCATGCCAGTCTCCTGATTCATTAAGGATGAAAACAGCGACAACGAACCAGCCTGGCGCTCACCAGGCTGGCACTTCAACAAGCTTTTAGAACTTGTAGCCGGCCTTGGCGATGATCTGGCGCGGCGGGCCATAGAAACCGTCGAGGATGAACACGGCGGGAATGTTGTAGCCATCCGTGCGGTAGCGTTTGTTGCCCAGGTTGCTGCCGTGCAGGCTGAAGGTCCAGTGCTTCGGCGCTTCCCATACGACGCCCGCCGTCCAAAGGCTGTAGCCGCCCTGCGCCAGGGTGTCGCTCAAGTCCGTGGTCGGATACACCTTGCTGCGGTAGCCATAGCCGACCATGCTGCGCAAGGCACCACCAAACACATCGCGGTCCGTGCGCGTCACATTCAAGCCCACTTGCCGGGCTGGCGTGTTGCTGAACTTTTGCGTATCCGCAATGTTCTTGCCGCCACTCATGAACTCGTCATAGCGGGCATTGAGCAGGGCGAGGAAGCCGTTGACTTCCCACTGGCGGTTGGGCCGCCACGAAAATTCGAACTCGGCGCCTTTGACGGTGGCCTTGCCCGCATTCGTGAAATCGCCATAAAAGCCCGGCACGCCGCCCGGCTGCACATAGCTGGTAAACACCGACAATTGGATATCCTTGTAGCGGTTGGTGAACAGGGCCACGTTGGCGTCAAACGTATCGTCCGGCGCCGCGTATTTCATGCCCACTTCCAGCGCGTCGAGTTTTTCATCCTTGTAGGGGCGCGCCGAATCGGGCACCACCAGATTGTTGGCGCGCACGTTGTAGCCGCCCGACTTGAAACCGCGCGACAGGTTGCTGTAGAAATTCGTCGTCTTCGACGCTTCATAGCGCACGGACAATTTCGGCGAGGTATTGCTGACCGACAAGGACTTGTCGAAGTCGGCCGCCGTCTGGATGGGACGCGTAAAGCCCACGTCGGCAAAAGCGCGGTTGAGCACGATGGCGCGCTTTTCCTCGCGCGTGTGGCGCAAGCCCGCATTGATGCTCCACACCTTGCCCAGCGGCCAGGTCCAGTCCGTGTACAGCGCCGTGCTGTCCGTCTCCACCGTGCTGACGGCCGCCGTGAACTGGCGCCCCAGGAAGTTGTTGTAGATGCCGCCGCCTGCCGTGCCTTCGAAGCGGTACAGGCCGATCACGCCGGCGCCATGGTCGCCGCTGTAAGATGCCTGCAATTCCAGGCTTTTCTGTTCGTCGCGGGAGTCGCCGAAGACGTCGGCGATGGGCTGCGGCAAGCCGTCGAAGTCGATGGTTTGCTCGGACGTGCTGCGCCGCTTGGCGCCGATCACTTTGACGGACCAGTCGTTCGACAGCGTGTAGTTGGCCACCAGCGAGCCGCCCCGATTGTGCGTGAAGTTGTTGCCCGGCATGCCGCTCTGGATATCATACGCATCCGTGCTGGCTGGCCGCTTGAGCGGGTCGAAAGCGCTGACACCCATGCGCTGGAAGCCGCGCACGCCCGATTTATCGTCCGTGGCGTCCAGGCTCAGCACGACGGTCAAGGGTATGTCCTGCGGAAAGTAGCCGACGGACAGGCGCGCGGCCGTACTGTCCTGGTCGCTGACCTGTTCGCCATTAAAGGTGTTGCGGCCGAAACCGTCACGGTCCAGTTTGGCGGCCGCCAGGCGCGCGCGCCAGGTGCCGTTCTCGTTGGCCAGATTGAAGGCGGCCTTGAAGTTGCGCTGATTGTAATTACCGAGGCCGACTTCCGCCGAGGCGCCGTTTTCCTTCGCCAGGGGGCGCGAAATGTACTTGATGGCGCCGCCGATGGTGTTCTTGCCGTACAAGGTGCCTTGCGGGCCGCGCAGCACTTCGATGCGCTGCACGTCGAATACGTCGAGCAGCGCGCCCTGCGGACGGGCCATGTAGACGTCGTCAAAATAGATGCCCACGCCAGGGTCCACGCCCCAGACGGGATCGGCCTGGCCCACACCGCGAATGAAGGCCGTCAGGGTGGTATTCGTGCCGCGCGAAGCGTACACGGTCAGGTTCGGCACGCGCTCCTGCAAGTCGGCCAGGTTCTGGATATTCGCCCGTTCCAGGGCCTTGGCGGAGAACGCCGTGACGGCCAGCGGCACGTCCTGCAAGCGTTCTTCGCGGCGGCGGGCGGAAACGGTGACGGTTTCCATGCGCTCTTTCGCGTCGCTGGCCTCGCTGGCGCTTTGGGCGCTGGCGGTGGCAGCGGTGGCGGCTTCCTGCGCCAGGGCCTGGGTGGAAAAGCTGAAGGCACCGGCAACGGCGAGGGCGGCGGGCATTAATTTCAAAGCAAGTTTCATAGCGTCTCCAATGTCAGACTTGCTTGCCACCAGGGAAGACGGCCGGATACCAGAATCGCAGGACGTAACGGTACCGGCGCGCGCGTAGCGAGCACCTGCCCTGCGATGACTGTTTCCCGGCCCGCTGCCCGTGCGGCGAGTGGCCTGTTTATTTTGAATGTGTGGCGAGGAAGGACTGCAACAAGGTATTCACACGCTGCGCCTGGTCCAGGGGCGTGGCGTGGCGCGAGTTCGCGATAATCTCGATCTCGCACTGCTGAAACTGTGCGGCAAAGGCCCGCTTGCTGGCGACGGGCGTGTAATCCTGGTCGGCCGCCATGATGAAGACGGGCATGGCCAGGGCCTGGAAATGCATGTCGATATCCCAGTGGAAAATGGCGTCCAGCGCGGCCAGGTAGGCGCGCTTGTCCATGCCCGCCATTTGCCTGGCGAAGCGCTCGACCAGGGGCTGCTGGGATGGATCGGGAAACAGTTTCTTGCCGATGATGTTGCCCATGGTTTTCAGGCCGAAGGTAGCGATCACCGTGCGGCGCAGCCAGTAGGCAAACAGCAAAGAAGCAGGCTTGCTGCCCTGGAAGGGCTGGGAATTGATCAGGCACAAACTGGCCACCCTGTCGGGAGCGCGGTTGGCCATGTCCAGGCCCACCATGCCGCCCAGGGAAAAGCCGACGATGTGCGCGCGCGGCACGTCGAGCTGGTCCATCAAATTGAAGAGGTCGTTGGCGAAGTCGCCGATCTGCCAGTCGCCGCTTGGCGCAGGGCTGGCGCCATGGCCGCGCATATCGGGCACGATCAGGCGATAGTGACTGCCGAGGGCATCGATTTGCGGGCGCCAGTCTTCGGCGCAGGAACCGAGGCCGTGCAGCAGAAACACGGGCTCGCCCTGTCCTGTCTCTGTGCCGGGATCGAGGTCGAGGTCGAGGTAATGCAATGTAACATCGGATGTGGTGTGACGCCGCATTCTGTCTCCTTGCTGTTGAACATGCTTTGTGTTCAGGTGCAGGAATATGTTTTCCTGCTGTTGGAAAACATAATACGGAATCCGAATTCCGATTTCAAGTTAAATCGCACAATATCTCAAGTCAGGTAATTTAAAGCAACACGCACCAGTTCATCTTCCAGTGCCGCGCCCGATAAAAAGGACAGCGAGCCCGTCAGGGTGTGCTGGTTCAGGATGCCCAGCAGCACGGGCGGCACCACCATCATCGCCTGCGTGGGGTTCGGGTGGCGGATGCTGGAGGACTTGCTGGCCAGCACGGCGACCGTGCGCTGCGAGATCAGATGATTGATCTGGTGCACCCTGTCGCGAAATTGCGCATCCTGCGACGCGCGCGTGATCAAGGCCCGCAAGACGCCGCTGCGCCCGCCATTCACGGCCACGAACATGGCCACCATGGCGCGGATGAACTCTTCCAGGCTGCGCCCTTCCCACTGGCGCAGCTCCGTCAGGGTCTCGACCTTGTCCACCATGTCGGAAAAAAAACGCTGCAGCAGCAAGCGGCTCAGGGTGTCCTTGTCGCCCAGCAAGCGGTAAAAAGTGCCGACGGATGTTTCCGCCAGCCTGGCCAGGTCGGCCACGCCGATTTCATCGAAACGGTTTTCCGCCAGCAACTGTTCGCCTACCTGCAGCAGGCGCTCGAACGCTTGCTTGCTGCGCGCCTGGGTGGGTTCAGGGGGAACGATCATCTGCGGGAAGGGCATCGGGAAGGAAGGCATGCGGCGTCGGCGTCTCGAATAGTGGAACCTGAGTTCCGTTATGGGGTGCGCGTATTGTAACGCGGGAGACGGCCGATGGGGAGCGCCGCGTGGCGCCCTGGCGTGTGCTACCTGCCCTGCCACTCCATGTAGACGTCGGCGCGCTGGTAATGGGCGTCGCCGGCGGGCCGCGCCACGTGCTGAAAACCGCTGCTTTCGTACAGGCGGATGGCGGGCGCCAGCTTGCTGTTCGACTCCAGGAACAGCAGCGTCGCGCCGCTGGCCTCGAAGGCGTCGAAAGCCCGTTCGATCAAGCGCCTTGCGATGCCCAGGCCCTGGCATTCTGGCGTGACGGCCATCTTCGACAGTTCGATGCTGGCGTCGCCGGTGCAGATCAGGGCGCAAGTGCCGACGATCTTGCCATCGAGGCGAGCGAGGAAAATCTGCCCGCCATCGTCAAGTATCGAGCTTTGCGGATCGGACAGCACCTTGTCGTCCAGCGCCTCGACATAGAAATAGCGTTCCAGCCAAGCGATATTCAGGCGCTTGAAATCGGCCGCATATTGCGCGGCGTAATCGATGATTTCCACGGCGTCCCGCTCGCGCTGGCGCCGGCAGGCGGCAATCGTCTCGCCAAAACCCTGCGCCTGCAAGCGCGCTTCGGCCCGCTCCAGGCTGGCCATCAGTTGCGGCGTGCCCTGCTCGAACACGGCGTCAATGGCCGCGCGCACATCGTCCCACAGGGGCGCCATATTGCGCAGCAATGCCTGCCCGGCTTCGGACAGCGCCAGCAGCCGGCGCCGCTCATCCTTGGCGTCCGGCATCTCCGTCACCACGCCGGCATCGAGCAACTTGCGTCCCAGTTGCACCACCACCGGGTGCGTCTGCCCGATCTGCGCGGCCAGGGTCGTGATCGCCGTGGGACCGTTGTCGCGCAGTAGCAATAACAAGGGAAAACAGCGCGAGCTCAGCTCGACGCCGGCCGCCAGATAGCTGGTATCGACGCCCGCATACAGTTGATCGGAAAGACGGCGCAGGCGGCTGCCCAGCATCAGGGAGCCGTAGGTTTGCAGGTTGGAGGACATGTTTGACAGGATATATGTAAGTAGTTACGTATACCCTAACGCAAACCAAGTTTCGAAGTCAAGCGTCAGCGCTTGTTGATCGCTTATTCATCATCATCGTCATCGGCCAGCGCCAATAGCAGCCTGGCCCGGAACACCGCCCCGGCCATCTCGCCCAAGCCCGGCCACACCTGCCTCAGCCAGCGCCTGCCCTCCTCGCTGGGCACCACATATGGCGCCTCGCGCGTGGTGCAGCCCAGGCCGATTGCGATGACTTGCCCTGCATCTTCCAGGCCGCCGGCGATCATGGCGTCGATAGGGCATGCGATGAGCTCGGCGGTCAAATGCGGACGCAGCAGGCAAGCGGGCGCGATGATGGCGAACGACGCTTCCGCATAATTCCAGCAATTGGTGGGCCAGTGGGCGTTTTTCACATTTTCCAGGAAGACAGCATCACTGAGCATTTCCGGATGGGCTTGCGCCTGCGCATAGAAAACGGCGAGGGCGACGAGTTGTGGCGGGGAAGTCCAGATGGGCATGGGAACACAGACAAGAAGGGCTGGCGAATGCGGGACCAAAGCCCGACATTCGCCATATTACATCACTTAGTTTGACGTGAAGTCTGCGTTATAAACGAAAGACTGGCCCGTTTCCGCCACAAAGAACTTGTACGTCAGTTTGGCCGTTGCGCCATTCGTCTTGGGTGACACCAGCGAAAAGGTGGCGCTACTGCCGGCAGGAATGACCTGGCCCGACACCAGACCGACGATGGCTGGAACGACCTTGCCGGTACTGTCGACGGCCGTCACATTGGTAATCATGAAGCTGGTCCCGGCGGCGGCCACCTTGAAGGTATCGACCGTAAAGTTGGCTGCACACGACCCTGAGCACGACTTCTGTACCGTCGCATTGGCGAGGTAAGGCAAGCCGACCTTCGTGTCGACCTGACCGGCCCCATTGTCCTGCACCTGGTATAAATTGAGCAGATTCGGCGTCGCCGTTACCGTGACATTATCTTCGCGACTATTCACCGAGCCATCGTTGACGATTAATGTCGCGACATAATCACCGGCCATATCTGCGACAAATGTCGGCTGCGCGTCAGTCAGCGATGACAGCACGGCCTTGCTGCCGAAAGGCTTGCTCTTCAATTGCCAGCGGTATGTCAAGACATCGTGTTCCACATCTGCACTGCCAAGTCCCGTCAAACGCACGGTCGTTCCTGGCTCGACAAGCTGGTCCATGCCCGCATTGGACATCGGCCGCCCATTGGTCGAGCTTGCAGTGGCAATAATGGTGGCGGTCGATGGTGCACTGTCGACCGTACCGTCATTGACGACAAGACTGACGACATAGGTTCCCGGCACATTCGCCCAAAAGCTGCTGACTGCCTGGCTGCGGTCCCATGCGCCGGGAAATGGTTGCAGCATGCTATTTGCAGGCACGGAAATGAACGTCCACTTATAACTGAGACTGTCGCCGTCCGCATCCGAACTCCCCCTGCCATCGAGGGTCACGACATCCGCGCCTGACAATACATGCAAATCCACGCCGGCATTCGCCACCGGGGCGGCATTCGTGGACGTCGCCGTTATCGTCACGTTCATTGGATTGCTCGTTATCTTTCCATCATCCACACGCAAGGTGGCGACATACGTGCCAGCCCTGTCGGCGATGAATGAGGGTTTCACCAGCCTGGGAGACGACAGCGTGGCAGTACTCATGGGCGGACTAGAAGTCAAGGTCCAGTAATACGTCAGGGTATCGCCATTCGCATCGGAACTTGCGCTGCCGTCGAGAATGACGGTGCTCCCCTTGAGCACGTTCTGCAGCACGCCCGCATTGGCCACTGGTGGGGCATTGGCGACAACCGCCGTCATCGTCACGAAAGCCGGCGCACTATCCACCTTGCCGTCGTTGACAATCAGGCTCACTTCATATGCACCGGGCAAATCCATAGAGAGATACGGGCGCACCGAGTTGACATCCAACAACTGCGCAGTGCTGCCGGCCGGCTTCGATACCAGGCTCCATTTATATATCAGAATATCGCCATTCGCATCGCTGCTTTCGCTACCGTACAACATGATGCCCATCCCCGCAACGACGGTCATTGCACGGCCCGCGTGGGCGACCGGCGGAGCATTGGCTACCGACGCGGTGATCGTAACCGAAGACAGTTCGCTGCTGATCTTGCCATCACTGACCAGCAAGGTGGCCACGTAAGTGCCAGCCACATCAGCGGTAAAGGTCGGTTTCACGGCGGATAAGGAATCGAGGGCGGCGGCACTGGTGACGGGTTTGGAACTCATCACCCATTTATAGGTCAAGGTATCGCCATTGGCGTCGGAGCTGGTACTCGCATCCAGGGTCACGACGCTGCCAACCACCACGCTTTGGGCTGGCCCGGCTTGCGCGACTGGCTGCGTATTGACCACGGTGACGGGGGGATTTACGGGTGGCGCCACGACGCCGCCATTGTCCGCAGCGTCATTGCTCCCGCCGCCACAGGCCGACAAGGCAGCAAAAGCCAGCGCACAAAATAAAATTCTACTATTCACGTGATATTCCGATCAGGTTAATGACATTTCACTCGACCCGAATTATTCACGATAAATAAAAAATATGATAGGCAAGCGCTGAATTGAATAGCAGAAAATATCGTAATTCCAGCGCCGCATTCTTATTATCTATTTCAAACAAAGAAAAAATAATCGCATTGATACCATAGACCAACTTTCATTTGCAACGATTAGTTACCACCACCAGTAAAATCAAGAAATAGAAGAACAAGGATGATTCATTTTCGTCGAAAAGAAATCTGCCACCATCAATAAAATTACAGGCGGCACAGGTCATAATGACAGCCCATCGCGATCATTTCATTCACTCCATGCCACCCTCATTCGAACCCTGGAAAGCCGAACTTTTAATTGTGGGCAACATCGTCCAGGATGGCGACAGCACCACGCCGCCCGATGCAGCCCAGCGGCGCTTCCAGCGCTACAGCGCCATGCTCGATGCGCTGACGGGCACGGAAGGCGCGCAATACGCGCTGGCCATTGTTCAGTCCGTGCAAGCCGAGCACGATTACGGCGCCTACCAGACGGCCAACCGCGCCGCCTGGCGCTTCGGCGAGACGGCGTATTGCGCCGCCTTGCTGCAGGAACTGCCACGTTTGATCGCCAGCTTGCCCGACTGGGCTGGCGAATTTCTCGTCGGCATCGCCAACGGCGCGGGCACGCCCCACGCCTCGGCCATCGCCTGCTTCAACACCTTGCTGGCCGCCGTCCCGCCCGCGCAGCAAGCGCTGATCGCGGATTTTATTGCACAGGAAGAAGACGATGGCTGGTTCGAGCATTGCCCGGGCGTGCTGGGGCATCCGTAAAGGCAGAGCGCCTTTCCACTCCCTGTCAGCATCACTACTTGAGGAATATCCATGTCGGTCTACGCCATTACCATCCCCTGCTTTGCACAGATGCTGCGCTCACTGACGACGTTGTTAAATAAAGGCGAGGAGCGCGCCCAGGCCCTGGGTTTCGATCCCCAAAATCTGCTCGACGCGCGGCTGGCGCCTGACATGCACACCTTGGCGCGCCAGGTGGAATTCACGTGTACCCAGGCGCAGGAAGCCGTGTGCCGGCTGACGCAACAAGCGCTGCCCCAGCTCGCCACGCCCGCCAGCATGTCGCAAGCCAAGGCGCTGATCGACGACACCCTGGCGATGCTCGCTGCGGCGGACCGCGCAGCGATCGACGCTGGCGCGCAGCAAGCAGTGTCGATCGCCTTGGCCGGTGGCATGACCTTCGACATGACGGGCCTGGAATACGCGGTGAACTGGGCCACGCCGCAGTTCTATTTCCACCTGGTGACGGCCTATAACATCCTGCGCCATAACGGCGTGCCGCTTGGCAAGGCCGAATATGTGCAACATATGTTTGCGTATGCGCGCCAGGCATAATTACTTGCACAGACAGAAAGGAAGGCAATGCTGCCGACACTCGACGATCCCCTCTCGCACCACCAAAGCGCCATCGCCGGCGAACGCTACGCAGGCATCATGGCTGGCGCCGCCGGCTATCAATTGTTCCTGCTGCCCGGCGAAGCCGATGCCCTGCCCTGGCAAGACGCGCTGGACTGGGCTGCGGCGCGCGGCGCCTGCCTGCCGACGCGCAGCGAACTGGCCCTGCTGCACGCCAACTTGCGCCACGCTTTCCCGGATGCCTGGTACTGGTCGTCGGAAGAGGACGCCATCCTGCCCCGCATGGCCTGGAGCCACGATTTCGACAACGGCACCCAGTACAACTATCGCAAGACCTACGCCGGCCGCGCCTGTGCCGTGCGCCGGGTCGAGCTGCCGCTATCTGCCGCCGCGCCCGTCCCCCTGCGGCACGGCGAACGCTACGCCGGCCTGATCCTCGGCACGGATGGCGCGCCCGATTACCATTTGCTGCTGCAGCCCGACGAGTGCGAGCTGGATTACCAGTCGTGGCAAGCCGCATCAAGCTGGGCGGCAAGCCTGGGCCACAGCTTGCCGGGACGGCGCGAGCAGACACTGCTGTATGCGACGCTGAAAGATGCATTCCGGCCCAACTGGCACTGGTCGGGCGAGCCGGGCGACATCGAAGACGAAGCCTGGTGCAAGGATTTTGACACGGGCGTCAGCTATCAGACCGCGCGCGAGTTTGACTGCTACGCGCGTTGCGTGCGCAGAGTGCCTGCATAGTTTTGCGCAAGCGAGCGCTGCACCATCAAGCAAACCCATGCTCGGCACAGACGCGTCACCGTCAGAAACGCTCGTCGCGCAGCGCCGGCAGCACCAGTTCGCGCACGAACGAGGCATTCGACAAACTCAGCAGCATACGCACGACGGCAACGACGTCATGCACAGGGATCAGTTCGCCCTCGCCCCGCGCAGCGGCGTCCGCCAGCGGCACGGACAAGCCATCATAGGTATTCAGATAGCCCAGCTGCAGCGCCGTCACGGCCAGTCCCTGCGCCCGGAAACCTTCGCGCAAGGCATCGGCGATGCCGTTCAGGGCGAATTTCGAGGCGCTGAACGTCACTTCCGGGCGGCCGCTCTGGCGCAGGCCGGAGGTCGACCCCGTGAGTATCAGCTGCGGCTTGCTGCTGGCCAGCAAGCACGGCACCAGGCGCTTGAGCAGCAAAATGGTCGCCGTGATATTCGTATTGACCATGTCGACGATGACATCGTCCGCATCGTCGAGGAAAGCGTAGCCATCGCTGAAGGCTTTTTCTTCCCACACGCCCAGGTTGTAGATCACCGCGTCCAGCGCGGCGGGCGCTGCGTGCGCGATGCGTTCGACCGCCTCGGCGGGCTTGGCCAGGTCCGCCGCGATCCATTGCAGCTGTGTGCCCTGGCCGGCAGGCAAGTCGGCAGCTTGCTGGCGCGACACGCCGATGACGGTGTGGCCGTCATCGAGCAACCCGTCCACCAGCGCGCGTCCCAGGCCCCGACTGGCGCCCACGATCATGATGTGCATTGTGTGTCCTTTCCAATGAAGTCAACGCCGATGATAGTGGCGTTGTATTAAGCACAGCTGAGGCTACCCACGCGCACCGCCCCCATGCCATAACATTTACTCAAGCGGCGGAAATGCGTATGCTAGATCTGGCAATCTCCAATAACACACAAGAACGAGACACATGCCTACCTCCAACACCGCCGCAAGCCGTCCCCTCACCTCACAAGACTACAAGACCCTGTCGCTGGCCGCACTCGGCGGCGCGCTGGAATTCTACGATTTCATCATCTTCGTCTTTTTTGCCAACGCCATCGGCCAGCTATTCTTCCCGCCGGAAATGCCGGAATGGCTGCGTTTGCTGCAAACCTTCGGCATCTTCGCCGCCGGCTACGTGGTGCGTCCGCTGGGCGGCATCGTCATGGCCCACTTCGGCGACTTGCTGGGCCGCAAGCGCATGTTTACCCTCTCCATCCTGATGATGGCCGTGCCGACACTGCTGATCGGCCTGCTGCCCACGTACGCCACCATCGGCCTGGCGGCCCCGCTGCTGTTGCTGCTGATGCGCGTCTTCCAGGGCGCGGCCGTGGGCGGCGAAGTGCCGGGCGCCTGGGTGTTTGTCTCCGAACATGTGCCCAGCCGTTTCACGGGCTTTGCCTGCGGCACGCTGACGGCCGGCCTGACTGTCGGTATTTTGTTGGGTTCGCTCGTGGCGACCGGCTTGAACACTGTCTACACGCCGCAAGAAATCACCGATGGTGCCTGGCGCTATCCCTTCCTGCTGGGCGGCGTCTTCGGCTTCGGCGCCATGTATCTGCGCCGCTGGCTGCATGAAACCCCCGTCTTTGCGGAAATGCAGCAGCGCAAGGCCCTGTCGACGGAAATGCCTTTGAAATCCGTGCTGCGCAGCCATCGCGGCGCCGTCGCCGTATCGATGCTGCTGACCTGGATGCTGTCGGCCGGCATCGTCGTCGTCATTCTGATGACGCCTGCCCTGCTGCAAAAGATCCACCACATCGCGCCGCGCACCACCCTGGTCGCCAACACCGTGGCAACACTCTGCCTGGCCTTCGGCTGCATCATCGCCGGCATGCTGGCCGACCGCCTGGGCGGCAAGCGCGTGATCTTCGTCGGCTCTCTGCTGCTGGCCATTACTACCTATATTTTCTACACCACCATCGGCAGCCGCCCCGACCTGCTGCTACCCCTGTATGCGATGACGGGCCTGTGCGTCGGCGTCGTCGGCGCCGTGCCCTACGTGCTGGTGCAAGCATTCCCGGCGCAGGTGCGCTTCTCGGGACTGTCGTTTTCCTACAACTTGTCGTACGCAATCTTCGGCGGCCTGACGCCCGTGGTCGTGACCCTGATGCTGAAAAATAATGTGCTGGGCCCCGCCTATTACGTGATCGGCGTGTGCGTGGTGGGCATGCTGACGGCACTGTTCATCAAGGACCAGCGGCAGACCGTGGGACGCTAGATACACGCCCCTGCGGCAATCACTGCAGTGCTATTTCCCTCAGGCAGGCGCCCAGTGCGCCTGCCATCCCTTCCAGGCTACCAACATGCATGCCCACCATCCCGCACTGATCATCATCGACATGCAACAAGGCATGGCCAGCCCCACTGCCGGAAGCCGCAACAATCCCGGCGCGGAACACCAGATTGCCACCCTGCTGCAAGCCTGGCGTGCAGCGGACGCCACCGTCGTACATGTGCGCCACATTTCCAGAACGCCAGGATCGCCCTTCTGGCCCGGCCAGCCCGGCGTTGAATTTCAGGCAGCGCTGGCGCCTTTGCCGGAAGAGCATGTCGTGGAGAAAAATGTGCCGGATGCCTTCATCCACTCGGGACTGGAACGCTGGTTGCGCGTACGCAGCATCAGCAAGCTGGTCATCGTGGGCGTCAGCACCAACAATTCCGTGGAGTCAAGCGCGCGCACGGCGGGCAATCTGGGCTTTGCCACGCAAGTCGTCGCCGATGCGTGTTTTGCGTTTGCTCAAGTCGATTATGCAGGCACATCGAGAACGGCAGACGAGGTGCATGCGATGGCGCTGGCCAATTTGCATGGCGAGTATGCGCAAGTGCTGGCAACGGCGGACGTGGTCGACGCACTGTCCCGCCCTTATCCTGTGCCAGCGCACCAGCTTATTCGCTAAGCTGTGGCCGGCATACGACATTTGCGCTGAAAAAGCATCCAGCAAGGCCCTCCGCACATTGCAAGCAGGCATACACAAGTCAGCGCCACCTTCGGGTGGCTTTTTTACGCCCCGATTTTGTCGCGCTGCACCAAATTCTGAAAAGACGTTTCACATCGCGAAATTTCAAACAGCAGGCTCAGGCATTAGTTCTCTCACTTTTTGAAAATTCATTCCACATCGCAAAATACAAAAATTAAGTCATTGAAAAACAAGGATTAAATTTAAGTTATATGTCTTATATAAGACTTGAACATCGACATGAATAGGCCTACTATTTAGTCATGCAGTTCGCATCGACAAAGCGGCGCACTCGACGATTTTCTCAAACTTAGTTTTTCTTTAGGAGATACACATGTCCCAATATCAAGACGACATCAAGGCTGTTGCCGGTTTGAAAGAGCAACAAGGTAGCGCATGGAACGCCATCAATCCCGAGTCCGCCGCCCGCATGCGCGCCCAGAACAAGTTCAAGACCGGCCTGGACATCGCCCGCTACACGGCCAAGATCATGCGCAACGACATGGCTGCCTACGATGCGGACACATCCAAGTACACGCAATCGCTCGGTTGCTGGCATGGTTTCATCGGTCAACAGAAGATGATCTCGATCAAGAAACACTTCAACAGCACCGACCGCCGCTACCTCTACCTGTCCGGCTGGATGGTTGCCGCCTTACGCTCCGAGTTCGGCCCGCTGCCAGACCAGTCCATGCATGAAAAAACCGCCGTCACCAGCTTGATCCGTGAACTCTACACTTTCCTGCGCCAGGCCGATGCCCGCGAACTGGGCGGCCTGTTCCGCCAGCTGGACGCCGCGCAGGGTGCTGACAAGCAAGCCATCCAGGCCAAGATCGACGGCCACATCACCCACGTCGTGCCCATCATCGCCGACATCGACGCCGGTTTCGGCAATGCGGAAGCAACGTACCTGCTGGCAAAACAGTTCATCGAAGCGGGCGCCTGCTGCATCCAGATCGAAAACCAGGTATCCGACGAGAAACAATGCGGCCACCAGGACGGTAAAGTCACGGTGCCGCACGAAGACTTCCTGGCCAAGATCCGCGCCATCCGCTACGCCTTTTTGGAACTGGGCGTGGACGACGGCATCATCGTCGCCCGCACCGATTCGCTGGGCGCCGGCCTGACCAAGCAGATCGCCGTCACCAATGAACCAGGCGACCTGGGCGACCAATACAATTCCTTCCTCGACTGCGAAGAAGTGTCGGCCGACGCGCTGGGTAATGGCGACGTCATCATCAAGCGCGAAGGCAAGCTGCTGCGTCCAAAACGCCTGCCAAGCAACCTGTTCCAATTCCGCGCCGGTACGGGCGAAGAGCGTTGCGTGCTCGACTGCATCACCTCGCTGCAAAACGGCGCCGACCTGCTGTGGATCGAAACGGAAAAACCGCATATCGCGCAAATCGGCGGCATGGTCAGCGAAATCCGCAAGGTCATCCCGAACGCCAAGCTGGTGTACAACAACAGCCCATCGTTCAACTGGACCCTGAACTTCCGCCAGCAGGTGTATGACATCATGAAGGCCGACGGCAAGGACGTGTCCGCCTACGACCGCGCCCAGCTGATGAGCGTGGAATACGATCAGACGGAATTGGCGATCACGGCCGACGAGAAAATCCGCACCTTCCAGGCCGACTCGGCCCGCGAAGCCGGCATCTTCCATCACCTGATCACCCTGCCGACCTACCACACGGCCGCCTTGTCGACCGACAACCTGGCCAAGGAATACTTCGGTGAGCAAGGCATGCTGGGCTACGTGGCCGGCGTGCAGCGCAAGGAAATCCGCCAGGGCATCGCCTGCGTGAAACATCAAAACATGTCCGGCTCGGACATCGGCGACGATCACAAGGATTACTTCAGCGGCGAAGCGGCGCTGAAGGCGGCTGGTAAAGACAACACCATGAATCAGTTCTGAGTTTTTGGTTTGGCTGTAGAGTGAAAAAAACCCGCTTCGGCGGGTTTTTTTGCGTTTGCACGTTGCGAGAGGGGGATTCAAATCATGGCTGGTAACGCGTATGGGGGGCTGATTTGTAAGCGTCAAGCCAGCGCCGTCTTGAGCCCGTCAATGAATCAGAAGATGATGGCATCACAC
>NZ_LT607665.1 GCF_900095265.1 Janthinobacterium sp. UMAB-56
CGTCCGCTCCGCCAATAAAAGAAAAGCCCTTTGGTTCTCTGAACCGAAGGGCTTTTCCCATTGTGAGGTAAGACCCTCAACACCGCCAACGTCAACCTCAAAGCTAACTTATCCTGGGGTCTGACCCCGGCTGTTAGAATCAGCGCTCCTCCTGACTCTGCAGCTACTGCCTGATGCGCCTGCCCCGCAGTCTTTCCCCCTACCTCGCCCTGCGCCTGCGCCTGGCCCATCACGCTTTGCTGCAATTTGCCGCCAGCCTGGCCAGTTCCATGGAAATCCTCGTCTTCCTGGCCGGTCCTGTCTTGTTGGGCTTGCTCAGCGTCATCGCCCTGCCCGGCTTTCTCGCCGTGCGCCTGCCCTGGCCTGCCGCTTTGGGTCTGCTGGGCGCGCAAGCTTTGCTGACCTGCCTGCCCGCCTGGCTGCTGCGCAAGCGCCTGCTGCCGGCCCCCATCGCCGCCTGGCTGCGCCAGTTGCCCTTGCCGCCGCGCTTGCGCTGGCAAGCCGACGTGGCCGTGGCCGGCCTGCTGATGCTGCCGCTGGGCCTCGCCTATGCCGTCTCGGCCACCATCTGGCTGCTGCAGTCGCCAACCTGGCTGCGCCCGATTGTCGCGCCCGGCATCGCCACCACCATCGCCGCCTGGCTACTGGCCTGGCTGCTGACGACGCTCATCGTGGCGCAGCGCCTGCGCGCGCCACGCCCCGCACAAAGGGCGCGCCCGCCAACGATGAGTGCGTATGTAGCGCAACGGCCCCGCTGGCGCACCGTGTTCATGTGGCGCCAGCTGTTCTGGCTGCCGTTCTGGCGCAACGAGAATGTGATCGGCCTCCAGCAAAGCGTGCTGCTGGCCACCGCTGGCGCCAGCATGCTGGCCTGGCTGCTGCGCGCGCCACTGCTGCCCGCACCGCTGCTCGGCTTACTGGCCAGCGCCAGCCTGGTCATCGTGACGGACCGGGGCGACAAGGCCGTGCGCGAGCAGCTCGCCGTGCTGGGCCCCACGCTAAACGCCTGGCCCCTGGCCAGCTCGGCCTTGACGCGCCTGGCCTGCGCGGCCAGCCTGCTGCCACCGTTTGCCGTGCTGCTGGCAGGCGCTGTCTTGCTGTACACCATCGATCCCGCCACCTTGCAACAGCGCGTAAGCAAGGTGTACGCCCTCACCGCCAGTGCGGCCCTGCTGGCCATCGTCGGCCTGCCCCGCCTGACGGCGCGCGGGCGTGTCGTCCTCGTCGTCCTATCCATCCTTGCCTTGAGCGCCATCGGAAGCGAATTATGGAATTGAATCCCCCCTCTCCTGCGCTGCACATCGAACACCTGGCTTTTCACTTTCCCACGCACAGCGTGTTCCAAGGCTACAGCCAGCAATTCGGTCCCGGTATCACCTGGCTGCGCGGCGCAAATGGCGCCGGCAAGACGACCTTGCTGAAGCTGGCGGGCGGCGCCCTGCTGCCCGCGCGCGGCACCATCCGCCTCGATGACGTCGACAGTGGCAGCATGCCGCTGGCCTACCGCGCACTCACCTTCTATTGCGGCGGCGACGCCCCCGCCCTGCCCTGGCTGCAAGTGCATGAAATGCTCGACCTGCACCTGGCCCTGTACCCGGGCAGCGACCAGTCCCTGCTGAACGACGAGCTGAGCGCGTTTGCCATGATGTCCACCTTGCAACAAAGCATCACCGCCCTCTCGCTGGGCCAGCATAAAAAGCTGCAACTGGCGCTGGCCCTGGCCTTGCCCGTGCGCCTGCTGCTGATCGACGAACCGTTCAATGGCCTCGATGCGGCCGCCATGGCGCACCTGCGCGCGCGCCTGGCCGAGCCGGCCCGCCTGGCGCGCCAGTGCATCGTGCTGACCAGCCACCTGGCGCCGGACGTGCCGCTGGCGGCAACGGTGGAAATATAGACAGGAAATACAGCTTTGCAGATCGGCCAAGGACAGCTTACGATGCCGTGTTGCAAAAACCGGCGATCCCGGTGCAGCCACGACGACTACACGGCACGCTTATTCAGCGCGCCTGGCTTATTCTTGGAGAAATTATGTTGAACACCCACCGCAGCGCCCTGGCCATCCTGTGCGCCATTTTTGCCACCTGTGCCACCTCGGCCATCGCCGCCGGCCCGACAGGCACGCCCGCCGACTATGGCAGCAGCGCACCACACGCGGCCGCCCAGCGCAGTATCGAGCTGCAAGCCGACACGCGCAACATCAACGTCACGCGCGGCGAAACCGTCACCATCGTACGCGCCGGCCAGCGTTTTACGTGGCATGTGCAAACCTTCAGCAACAAGACTGTCTTCGCCCTGAGCGACATCGCGCCCAAGGACATGGCCGTCGATGGCGTGCAAGTGTATGTGACAGCCAATCCCCTGTACGCAGGCAGCTGACTTCCTGCGCCCATAAAAAAACCGGAACCACCTTGCGGCGTTCCGGTTTTTTTTCGGCGGGACAGCTTAGGCCGTCAATGCTTCTTTCGCGGCGGCTTCATCGACCACTTCCTCGTCATCCGAGCGTATCAGGTGGTCAAAGGCGGACAGGGCTGCCTTGGCACCTTCGCCGGTAGCGATGATGATCTGCTTGTATGGCACCGTGGTGACGTCGCCGGCCGCAAACACGCCCGGTATCGAGGTCTGGCCACGAGCGTCGACTTCGATTTCGCCGTGGCGCGACAACGCGACCGTGCCTTTCAGCCATTCCGTGTTCGGCACCAGGCCGATTTGCACGAAGACGCCTTCCAGTTCGACCTTCTTCGACTCCCCGCTGACCCGGTCCGTGTAGCTGAGGCCGTTGACGATCTTGCCGTCACCGTGGATTTCGGTGGTTTGCGCCGAAGTAATCACGGTCACGTTAGGCAGGCTATGCAGCTTGCGTTGCAGCACCGCATCGGCACGCAGTTCCGCGCCGAACTCGATCAGGGTCACGTGTTTTACCAGGCCGGCCAGGTCGATCGCCGCTTCCACGCCCGAGTTGCCGCCGCCGATCACGGCCACGCGCTTGCCCTTGAACAAAGGACCATCGCAGTGCGGGCAGTAGGCGACACCGTGGTTGCGGTATTCCTTCTCGCCGGGCACATTGATTTCGCGCCAGCGGGCACCGGTGGCCAGGATCACGGTCTTGGCTTTCAAGACGGCGCCATTCGCCGTTTCAATCTCGATCAACTTGCCTGGCGTCAATTTCGCGGCGCGCTGGGTGTTCATGATGTCGACGTCATAGGTCTTGACGTGCTGTTCCAGCGCCATGGCAAACTTCGGACCATCGGTTTCCTTGACGGAAATAAAATTCTCGATGGCCATGGTGTCGAGGGTCTGCCCGCCGAAACGCTCGGCCAGCACGCCCGTGTTGATGCCTTTGCGGGCCGCATAGATGGCCGCTGCCGCACCGGCAGGGCCGCCGCCGACGATCAGCACGTCAAACACGTCCTTCTTGCTCAACGCTGCTGCCTGGCGGGCACCGGCGTTGGTGTCGAGCTTGGCGAGGATTTCCTCGACATTCGTGCGTCCCTGGCCAAAGTGTTCGCCATTCAGGAACATCATCGGCACGGCCATGATCTGGCGCGCTTCCACTTCTTTCGGGAACACGCCGCCATCGATGGTGGTGACCTTGATGCGCGGATTGATCACCGCCATGGCGTTCAAGGCTTGCACCACTTCCGGGCAGTTATGGCAGGAGAGCGAAATAAACGTTTCAAATTCGTAATCGCCGTCGAGGTTGCGGATCTGCTCGATCACGGCCTCGTCGAACTTGATGGTGTGGCCGCCCACTTGCAGCAGCGCCAGCACCAGCGAGGTAAATTCGTGGCCCAGCGGCACGCCGGCGAAACGCACGCCGATGTCGGAGCCTGCACGGTTGATGCTGAACGACGGGGCCCGTACGCCAGCGTCAAGGCGCTCGACCAGCGTGATCTTGTCGCTCAACAGGACTATCTCCTGGAGCAATTCCTTCATCTCGCGGGCTTTTGCGCTGTCATCGAGAGAAGCGACCAGCTCAAGCGGATACACCACTTTTTCCAGGTAGGATTTCAGTTGGGTTTTGAGGGTTGCATCTAACATGATTTTTTCTTCCTTTACAAATATTTAGGCGTATGCCGGGCCGGACGCCCGGTCCGGCATCGCGGTAACTACTTGTTTGCTACGTGCTGCATCGAGACTTAGATCTTGCCAACCAGGTCCAGCGATGGGGTCAGGGTTGCTGCGCCTTCCGTCCATTTGGCTGGGCAAACTTCACCTGGGTGAGCGGCAACGTATTGAGCTGCCTTAACTTTGCGCAACAGTTCCGCTGCGTCACGGCCGATGCCGTTGTCATGCACTTCCAGCACTTTGATGAAGCCGTCCGGATTGATGACGAAGGTACCGCGCAGTGCCATGCCTTCTTCTTCGATCATGACTTCGAAATTGCGCGACAGGGTACCGGTTGGGTCACCGATCAGTGCGTATTGCACTTTCTTGATCGCGTCCGAGGTGTCGTGCCATGCTTTGTGCGCGAAGTGCGAATCGGTCGAGATGCCGTACACATCGACGCCCAGCTTCTGGAACTCGGCGTGGTGATCGGCCAGGTCTTCCAGTTCGGTTGGGCAAACGAAGGTGAAGTCGGCTGGGTAGAACACGAATACCGACCACTTGCCTTTCAGCGACGCTTCCGTCAGGTCGACGAATTTGCCATTGTGGAATGCGGTTGCCTTGAATGGTTTAACTTGGGTATTGATGAGCGACATAGTCATTTCCTCTCGTGTGGTGAATCAGTAAGACTCTAGTGTAAGGGGTTTTAACCCATAAGCAAAATTGATTGTCACAATAGTTTCAATTGATTTTAGCTATCATGACGCTATGGGAACTCCATGATAGGCAGTTCCCCCAGGCTTGGATAGCGGTGACAGTGGATACCCCTGTCGCCGCCAGATGTTTAGTTTTTCAGTTCTTCCGGTACCTTGCCGCCGTTTTCCGCCAGCTTGATCATCACCTGGCGGTGCAGCCAGATATTCATGCTGGCCGAATCATTGGTGTCACCCGTGAAATGCAGCTCTTGCGCCAATTCCTTGCGCGAGGCCAGGCTGCTGTCGAGCTGCAGCAGTTTCATCAGGTCGACGATGGACGTGCGCCAATTGAGTTTTTCCGCGTTTTTGCTGGCCAGGTCGACCAGCACCACTTCGACGTCCACCACTGGCATGGCAGCCGCAGGTGCTGGTGCTGGTGCTGGTGCTGGCGCCGGTGCTGCCGCCGCTGGCGCGTCGGTAGCGGCAGCTGGCGTGGCTGCCGGAGCAGCGTCGGACGAATGGTGGAAGATTTTGTTGTAGATATTGCTGAAAATGCCCATGAGGTCACCTCGAGTTGAGTGAATGGAAGAAAGTTTGCCTGCGCACTAGGTCCAGGACCCATGACAGCAACGCCGGGCGCAGGCGCCAGCCCGCCGAGTATACGCCCGTTCGGGCCGGGAGCCCTGTCCCGCAGAGTCACCTGAAATCTGGTGGCAGGGCACGCCTGTTTCAAGGGTGCCAGGGCTGCTGCGCGCGCAGCAGCGCGTCGAACGCGTCGATGGCTAATGGCGGCGAAAACCAATCACCCTGGGCAAAATCGCAGCCGATCTCCAACAGCCGCGCGCGCTGTTCCGGTGTCTCCACCCCTTCGGCGATGACTTGCAAGCCCAGCTTGTGAGCCATGGTGACGATGGCTTCGCACAGCGCCAGTTCGCTGGCGCCGGGCGCCAGCTTGCGCACCAGCACGCCATCGAGCTTCAAGTAATCGATGCCACATTGCTGCAATTGCGTCAGCGAGGCCTGGCCACTGCCGAAGTCGTCGAGGGCGATCTGCAGGCCCGCTGCGCGCAAGTGTTGCAGGCGTGGCGCCAGGCCAGTGCCGCTGGGGAAAAGTACATCTTCGCGCATGTCGAGCACGATGGCCGAAGGCGGCACATCGAGCGCCATCAGCTGTCGCAGCCAGGTGCCGGGCGCCTCGACTTCGCGCTGCAGCTCCAGCGGCGACTGGTTCAGGCACAGCTGCAGCCCCGGCAAGCCGATGGCCTGGCCCTGCGCGCGCCAGCGCCGCAGTTGCGCGGCCGCCGTGCACAGCACCCAGTCGCCGATCTCCACGATCAGCCCGCTGCTTTCCGCCAGCGCCAGGAAGTCGGGCGGGCACACGATGCCCCGCTGCGGATGCTGCCAGCGCAACAAGGCTTCGGCCTTGGCAAGTTTGCCGCCATGCAACTCGAAGATAGGCTGGTAATACAGCTGCATCTGCTGTTCGCGCAGGGCCGTGCGCAGGTCCGCGCCCAGGCGCATGCGCTTGACGGCAGCTACCTGCATGGCGGGCGTAAAGTAGCTGTAGCGGTTGCGCCCCGCGCCTTTCGAGACATACATGGCCTGGTCCGCATGCTTGAGCAAGTCCTCAATATTGCCCGCGTCGTCAGGATACAGGGTGATGCCGATCGAGGCCGAGACGAACGCCTGTTCCTGTCCCAGCAAGAACGGCGCCAGCAAGCCATCGAGTATCTGCCGCGCGATGCGGTCCACTTGCTGCAGATCATCGAGGTCGGACAGGATCACCGTGAATTCATCACCGCCAAGGCGCGCCACCGTGTCCGTCTCGCGCACGCCCACGCGGATGCGCCGCGCCGCTTCGATCAGCAAGATATCGCCCTGGTGATGTCCCAGGGTGTCGTTGACTTCCTTGAAATGATCGAGGTCGATAAACAGGATGGCCACGCGGCTCGTATCGCGCCGGCCCTGGGCCAGCGCCAGGCGCAAGCGTTCATGGAACATGCGCCGGTTCGGCAATTGCGTCAGGGTATCGAAATTGGCTTGCTGCCAGATCAGCGCTTCCGTTTGCCGCTTGTCCGTCACGTCTTCCAGCATGCACAGGTGGTGCGGGCCGCCATGGCGCGCCGTGGCGATGGCCGTCACCGAGGCATCGACCCACACCACACCGCCATCGGGTCGCACGATGCGCTTGGCGTGGCGAAAGCCCTGCATGCGCCGCGCCAGCAGCTGCGCCACCTGCTCTTTCTCGCCGGCCACATCGTCGGGATGGCTGATCTCCATCCAGCTCGACCGCTTCATGTGTTCCAGGGTGCGCCCGCTGATGGCGAGGTAGCGCGGATTGATGTCGAGAAACTGTCCGCTCACGGTATCGATCAGGGCGATGCCCATGGGCGCCTGTTCGAACATGGTGCGAAAGCGCAATTCTCCCTGGCGTATGGTTTCCTCGCTGCGGCGGCGCTCGCGCGCCAGGTTGTTGAAGTGAAAGGCGGCCGACACGGCCAGCAGGCTGCCCGCCACGCCCAGCGACAGGTACAGCCAGCCCAGGTCGGTACCTGGCACGGGGTGATACAAGAAACCCTGGTAGGCGCGACTATCCGTGGCATTCGGCGGCAGTACGCCCATGGCCGCATACGTGTCGGCGATGTGCTGCCAGCGCTGGGGATTCATGTAGCCGAGCTCCACCAGTATGGGCTGCAGCAGCAATTCCATCTGCTGCGCCTCGTACAGCAGGTGCGCGCGGTCATGGCGCTGGCTGTATTTGGCATGGATCACGCGCGCCATCTCTTCGCGATGCCCCATGGCGTATTGCCAGCCGCGCAGGCTGGCCGCGCGGAATGCTTTGACACGCTCGGGATGACGGCGCAGTTCCTGCTCGCTGGTAAACAGGTTGTCGCCGTAGAAATCGATACCGGCCGAGCGCGGCGTAAACTGGTAATAGGGAAAGCCCGCCCGGTCCAGGTAGTCCGGTTCGTTGGTGGAATACGCGGCAATCGCCTCAACCGTGCCATCGATCAAATCCTTGATCCGGTAGCTGGGCGGCAAGTGGCGCATCTGCTGCGGCGCGACGCCCATTTTCCCCAGGAACAGCGATACTTCATCGGAGGCAAGCGCCACATCGCCGACCGAGCCTATCATCACGGGCGCCCCCACCAGCTTGCGCACGTCAGGCGCGCCGCCCTGCTGGCGCATCAACAGCACGCTGGGCGAATGCTGGAATACCACGGCCAGCACCACCACGGGCTTGCCCGCCAGGCGGCTGAGCAACAAGGTGCTGTTGCCCACGCCATACTCGGCCTGGCCCGCCAGCACAGCCGCCTCGGCAGGCGGCACGCCGCTGCCTTCCACCAGCGTCACCGCCAGCCCCGCCTCGCGGTAATAGCCTTGCTCGATGGCCGCGTAATAGCCGGCAAACTGGAACTGGTGCGTGAAATTGAGTTGCAGGGAGACCGCTTCCAGTGCCCCGGCGGGCGTGGCGCAGCCATACAGCAGAGCCAGCCAGGCCAGCCAGCCGAACACACGCCGGCCTGTGCTCGGCGGCAAGGGGCAGCGGAAAGCGCGAGATGCTTCCATCGGCATGGCGGGACACCACAGGAAACTGCCGAGCTGGCAGGAATACGGCTATTGTAGCCGCCCCTTTTGCCACTGGATAATTATTTCAGTGAGAACAATAGCGTTGATGCTTTTGACAAACACTCTGACGATTCTTTGCGCTAGAACACGACGCCTGCCACCAGAATGACATTGGCATACGGACTGCACTCGCCCGTCCGTACGATGGCGCGCGCGCCCTTCGACAGTTGCTTGAACTCGTCGTGCGTCACCTGGCGCGCATCGGGCAAGGCCAGGGCCGCCACCTGCGCCGCCATGCCAGGATTATGCTGCGGCAATTCGCTGGCCAGCAAGTGATACTCGACCTGCATTTCGCTGAGCACGGTGTTTACGGTATCGATGAAGCCGGGTATGCCACGTGTCAGGGCCAGGTCGATCAGGGGCACGCCCGGCTGCGACGGCAAGCCAGCGTCGCCGATGACGAGCATGTCGCCATGGCCCAGCGACGCGATCATTTGCGACAGCGCAATATTGAGCAGCGGTGATTTTTTCATGGTCTCAGAACAGCTCGTGCAAGTGGGGAATCGAGGTTTGCGCGCCCGGCTTGGTGACGCTCCAGGCGGCCGCGCGCTGGCCTTGGCTGATAGCTTCCGCCTCGTCCATGCCGGACGCCAGGCCGGCGACAAAGCCGCCGATGAAGGTGTCGCCGGCGGCCGTCGTGTCGACCGCCTTGACGGCTTCGGCCGGAAAATCATAATCGCCGCCATACAGGGCCGCATGCACGCCCTTGGCGCCGAGGGTAATGATGACATTGTCGCTGCCCAGCTTTTGCAGGGCAGCCGCCAGCGCCTTGGCATCGGCCCTTTCCGGGCTGACGCCGGCCAGCATGGCAGCTTCGATTTCATTCGGAATCAGGTAATCGACCAGTTCCAGCACGCCGTCCGGCAAGCTGGCCGCCGGGGCCGGGTTCAGCACCACGGTCTTGCCCAGGGAACGGGCCAGCTTGATGGCGTGCACGACGGTGGCCATCGGCGTTTCCAGCTGCAGCACGACGATATCGGCCTGTTCGATCAAGCCTTGCGCCGCGTCAATGTGCGCGGGGCTGAGCAAATCGTTGGCGCCACCGGCGATCACGATGCTGTTCTGGCCATTGTCATCGACCAGGATGGAGGCGATGCCGGACGCGACGCCCGGCAAGGTCGTGATGTGACTGTCGATGATGCCGTCACCCACCAGCGCGGCGCGCAACGTCGCGCCAAAGGCGTCATCGCCCACGCAGCCGATCATGGCCACTTGCTGGGCGCCGGCCACTTTGCCGCTCAGGCGAGCGCAGGCAACGGCCTGGTTGGCGCCCTTGCCGCCAGAAATGGTGCGAAAAGCGCCGCCCGTCAGGGTTTCGCCGGGGAGGGGCATGCGCGGCACGCGCAAGACCAGATCCATATTGATGCTGCCGATAACCACGATCATGATGTCATTCCCATCAGTTCAGTTGCAGGTGAAGAAGTAGGTGCGCAAGAAGTTACAGTAGCGGCCACGCTGGAGCCGCGCACGTGCAGTGCGGGCGCGATGCTGCGCTGCTGGCGCGGCAAGGCCGGGTCGGCGATGCGCGCCAGCAGGCAGGCGGCCGTGATGTGGCCCAGCTCGCGCGTGTTTTGCGCCACGCTGCTCAAAGCCGGATGCACGAAGCTGGCCAGGTCGATATCGTCGAAGCCGACGACGGCCAGTTCACCCGGCACGGCAATGCCGCGCTCGGCGGCGGCGCGCAGGGCGCCAAAGGCCATCAAGTCATTGCAGCAAAACAAGGCGTCGGGGCGCTGCGCCTTGGGCAGCGCCAGCAAGTCCAGCGCGGCCGCATAGCCGCCCGCGCTGGTAAAATCGCTATGGCGGCACAGGGCGTCGGCCAGGACCACGCCCGCGTCCGCCATGGCACGGCGCGCGCCGTCGATGCGCTCGTTGGAAATGCTCACTTCGCGGGGACCGGCGATGCAGGCGAGGCGCCGGCGTCCCAGTCCCAATAAGTGGCGCGCGGCCAGCACGCCACCGGCGCGGTTGTCGACGGCCACGGCATCGATGGACAGGTCGCAGGGCGCGCGGTCGAGCAGCACGGCCGGCACCTTCATCTTGCGCAGCAATTCGCCATCGCTGTCGGCCAGCGCAGACAGAATCAGGCCGTCGCAGCGCTTGGTCAAGAGCACGTTCAGGTACTCGCGCTGCTTGACGGGGTCGTCATCGGAATTGCACAAGATGACGCTGTAGCCGGCCGCGTAGCAACTATCCTCGATGCCGCGCGCCACTTCCGAGAAATACGGATTCGTATTATTCGGAATGATCAGGCCGATAGTACCCGTGCTGCGGCTGCGCAGGGAACGCGCCAGCGCGCTGGGCACGTAATGCAATTGTTCCGCCGCCGCCAGCACGGCGCGGCGCGCCTCGTCGCTGACGGGACGAGTATTGTTGAGGACGTGCGATACGGTGGTATACGACACCCCCGCCGCCTGCGCCACTTGCTTGATGGTTGCCATGGACGGTGCCTTCTGTTGCGATCAGGCGCGTTCGCCGCGGCGGCGGTAAGTGTCGAGCACCACGGCGGCGACGATCACCAGGCCCGTGACGATGCGTTTCACGGGTTCCGACACGCCCACTTGCGCCAGGCCCGCTTCCAGCACGGAAATGATCAATACACCAATGAAGGTGCTGATGACGGAGCCGCGCCCGCCCATCAGGCTCGTGCCACCGATCACGACGGCGGCGATCACCTGCAATTCCATGCCCACGCCGCCGTTCGGATCGGCCGCTTCCAGGCGCGAGACCTGGAATAGCGCGCCCACGCCGGCGAGCAAACCCATCAAGGCAAACACCAGCACCTTCGACGGCTTCGTATTGATGCCGGACAAACGCACGGCTTCTTCATTCGTGCCGATGCCGATCCAGTGGCGTCCCAGCACCGTGCGCGTGAGCACCAGGTGACCGATGACAACGATGACGATCGAGGCGATGAAGGCGGGTGACAGGCCGAAGGCGATTGGCGAGCTGATGCCTTCCACGGCGCTGCCGATATATTCCGTGCGCGAATTCGTCACTTGATACGCCAGGCCCCGCGCCATTTCCAGCACGCCCAGGGAGACGATGAACGAGGGTATGCGCCAGCCGACGGAAATCAGGCCCGTGGTGGCACCGCACATGGCGGCGACGAGCATGCCCAGAAGGGCCGCGCTCCACACGGGCCAGCCCCAGTGCACGACGGCCAGCGACAGCACGGAGGCGGCCAGCGCCATCACGGAACCGACGGACAAATCAATGCCGCCGATGATCAGCACGAAGGTCATGCCGACAGCCATCACCACCAGGGCCGGGATGTTGTTCGACAGCGTACTCAAGGTGGCCAGGGTAAAGAAGTTTTCACTGGCAAACGAAAACAGCACGCACATGGCCAGGAGGGCGCCGATCAGGCCCGCATAGTTTTTCAGGTCGGCCAGGCTGCGCTGCAGATACGTAGGAGAGGAGTGGGTGGTCATGGGAATCTTTCCGGCGGATCAAGCCGCAGCTGGAGTGGAAGTAGAAGTCAAATAGCCGGAGAAGGCGGCCGACAGCAGCGCGTCCTGGCTCCAGGCGCCGCGCTCGAAAGTCTCGACGATGCTACCCGCGCTCATGACGGCGATGCGGTCGCAGATCAGCATCAGTTCGCGCAAATCGCTCGAGACGATGACGAGGCCCTTGCCCTGGCGCGCCTGTTCGGCCAGCACCTGATAAATATCAAACTTGGCGCCGATATCGATGCCGCGCGTGGGCTCGTCGAACAGCATCACGGGGCAGTCGCGGTACAGCCAGCGCGCGATCACCACCTTTTGCTGGTTGCCGCCGGACAGTTCGGCCACCGTTTGCGCGCTGTTGCGCGAACGGATGCCCAGGCGTTGGATATAGTCGTCGGCCACCGACGCTTCGGCTGCGTCGTTGAGCCAGCCCAGACCAGCGTGGCTGACGGTGTCGAGCGAGGCCAGGGTGGTGTTGACGGCGATGGACTGGCGCAACAGCAAACCTTGTCCCTTGCGGTCTTCCGTGATCATGGCGATGCCCGCTTTCACTGCTGCCTGCGGCGACGTCAAGGCGGCGGGCGTTGTGCTGTCACCGAGGAACACTTCACCGGCGTCGGCACGGTCGGCACCGAAGATCAGGCGCAGCAATTCCGTGCGGCCAGAACCGATCAAGCCGGCGATGCCGAGGATTTCACCGGCGCGCAAGTCGAAGGACGTCGGGTGGACCACCTTGCCGCGCGCCAGGCCGCGCACGCGCAGCAGCGGTGCGCCGATGGTGCGCCCGCTCAGGTCGACGGCATCGTCGGCCGAGCGCCCCACCATCAGGCTGACCAGGTCGGCGGCGGAGTGGCCGGCGATAGCGTCGTCGCACACGAGTTGCCCATCGCGCAGCACGGCGATGCGGTCGGCCACGCGCTTGAGTTCTTCCAGGCGGTGGGAAATATAGATGATGCACACGCCTTCGGCTTTCAGGCGCTCGATTTGCAGGAACAGCAATTCCACTTCGCGGTGCGTCAGCATGGCCGTCGGCTCGTCGAGCACCAGCAAACGGCAGGCACCGATCAGATTGCGCGCGATCTCGATCATTTGCTGGTGGCCGATGCCCAGCTCGCCCACGAGGGTCCACGGGTCGAGGCCGCCCAAGCCCACTTTTTCCATTTGCTCGCGCGCGTCGCGTTCGAGACGCGCACGGTCGATGAAGCCGAAGCGCTGCGGCAGGTTTTTCAGGTACAGGTTTTCCGCGATCGACAGCGTGGGAATCAAATTGAGTTCCTGCATCACCATGCGGATACCCAGCGCCTCGGCGGCGCCGCGCGAGGCAGGCTGGTAAGGCTTGCCATCGAGCAACATGGTGCCCGTGCTGGCTTGCTCCAGGCCGCAGATGATCTTCGACAGGGTACTCTTGCCCGCGCCGTTCTCGCCCGTCAGCGCCAGCACCTGGCCAGGGGCGAAGCGCAAGCCCACGCCGCCCAGCACGGGGCCGACATAAGACTTGCCGATGTTATCCAGGGTCAATAGAGGGATGGCGGCTGATGGCGCCGGGGGGATGTCGGTTGGCATGATAAAACTCCGCGGTAGTGGCGGCGGGGCCGGTACCGCCTACTCGTGAGTACGCTGGCACCGGCCCCGGCGGGATCAAACGATCAGGACTTGGCGCCCTTGGCGACCAGTTCGACCTTGGTTTCGATGACGCCACCGAGCTCGGCCTGTTTCTTCTTCTGCGCCAGGGCTTTCAGCACGGTCTCGATGCCGAACACGGCTTGCTGCGAACCGAACTGGTCGGCAGTAGCCAGCACGCGGCCATCGGCCAGCATCGGCTTGATGGCGTTGATGTTGTCGTAACCGACGACCAGCACTTTGCCCGCCTTGCCGGCCGCCTTGATGGCGGAAATGGCGCCGATGGCCATGTTGTCGTTACCGCACAGCAAAGCCTTGATATTCGGATTGGCGTTCAGCATGGCGGCCGCCACCGTGTTGGCGGGGGCGATTTCCCACTGGCCCGACTGCACGCTGACGACTTTCGCACCGGCCGCGTTCATGGCATCCTGGAAACCCAGGGTGCGCTGCTGCGCGTTATAGGTGGTGGACACGCCTTCGATGATGCCAACCTGATCGCCCTTCTTGATCTGCTTGGCCAGGTAATCGCCGACCACCTTGGCGCCCTTGCGGTTGTCCGGACCGACGAAGGGCACGCTGATGCCCTTCTCTTTCAGCGCGCCCTCGTCGAGCTTATTGTCGATATTGACGACGATGATGCCCGCATCGATGGCTTTCTTCAGCACCGGTACCAGCGCCTTCGAGTCGGCCGGGGCGATCACCAGCGCGTTGACGCGCGAGACGATCATCTGCTCGACCAGCTTGATCTGGCTCGACGTATCCGTTTCATCCTTGATGCCATTCGACAGCAAGTCGTACTTGGCGGCATTCGCCTTCTGATGCGCCTTGGCGCCATTTTCCATGGTCAGGAAAAATTCATTGGCAAGCGACTTCATCACCAGCGCCACCTTCGGTTTGGCAGGTGTCTGCGCCATCGCCGGCACGGCGGGCAAGGCACACACCAGGACAGCGGCGGCAATCATTTTCAGGCGAATACGGGATGTCATGAGCGTCTCCAGAGTTATTGGTCAAGCACGTATAGAGCATGCTTTTATGGAATTTCATTACGCGCAAACGTTTGCGCGAAGCGAATAGTGCCTCAATGCCCTAGATCAGTGCAAGCAAAACTGTATGTGCGGTGCAGCAAAAAGGGGGACCGGCGGCTAGGAAGGCAGGCGCAGACGGTTCACCAGCACCAGGGAAACACAGATGAATATGGCCCCCAGACCCTGCCACCACGTCAGCCGCGTATCGAGGATGAAATACGACAAGAGCACCGTGAACAGGGGCGCGAGAAACAGGAAGCTGCTGGTGCGGCTGGCGCCGCCCCGCTTCAGGGCCAGGAACCACAGGCCGAAAGAACCCGTCGAGGCGGGAATGGCCAGCCACAGAAACCAGGCCCACTGACTGGCGCTGGTGTGCGCGGGCCAGCGCTGGCCCAGGCCATAGGCGATGGCCAGCAAGGCCAGCGCGCCCGTCAGCATTTGCGCAAAGCTCAGCGACCAGCTGGCCAGGGGCAGATTCGCCCGCTTGTTGATGATGGTGGCCGCGGCCCAGCAGAAGGCCGACAGCAGGCCGATCGCCTCGCCCTGCCATTGCCCGCCGCCACCGTCAGCATGGCTGTGCCAGCCCACGGACAAGGCCACGCCCGCGATGCCGAGGATCAAGCCCGCGATGCGCGCGCCGTGCAGCTGTTCATTGAGAAAAAGGCGGCCCAGCACAGCCACCCACAGGGGATTGGTGAAGAGCAGGATGGCGGCGGTGGCGGCCGACACCGTGCGCATGGCCAGAAACAGCAGGCCCATCACGGCAGCCGTCTGCATCAGGCCGATCAACATGACGGTGGCCACGCCGCGGACATCGAGGTCGCGCAAGCGCAACACGCCCGGCATGGGTTTTTTTTGCAGCCAGACCAGGGGCAAGGTAGCCAGCGCGGCCAGCAGGAAGCGCCAGCCCACCAGCAACATGGCCGGATAACCGTCGGCCAGCAGGATCTTGCCCGCGATAAAACTCGACCCCATCAAAAAAGTGGCCAGCACAAGGATGGCAAACAGGCCACCCCGTTGCGCGGCAGCCCGGTGGTAGCTGTTCGTCATGCTGCATCCCCCAATTCTGTGGGACATTATTGCCTGAAAAATCAGCGCATGCCCATGCCAGGGCGCGGAAACAACAGATTAGGGCACAGGCTTCGCGCTGGCCCACTGCACCGCCAGCACACTGACCAGCACCAGCAGCAAGCCCAGCATCGACCAGCCCGTCATGGCCTGGCCCAGCAAGGCCCAGCCCAGTATCACGGCCATCAAGGGGCTGAGCAGTCCCAGCGAGGACACGGCCACGGGCGACAGGCGGGCAATGCCGCGAAACCACAAGGCGTACGCCAGCAGGGCGCCGGCCAGGCACAGGTAGGCGTAGGCCAGCACTTGCTGCACGGATAGCGCCGGCAAGGGCGCATCGGCCAGCCAGGCGACGGGCGCCAGCATCAGGCCGCCGAGCAGCAATTGCCAGCCCGTCAGCGCCAGCACGGGCAAGTCCGGCTTCCAGCGCCGCGTCAGATAAGTGCCGGCCGCCATGCAGGCCGTGCCGCCCAGCGCGGCGGCGATGCCGATAGGCTCCCACACCGTGCGCGGCGACAACAAGAGTACGCCCATGCCCGCCACCCCCAGCACGCTGGCCCCCAACGCCAGGCGGGCCGGGCGGCGCCCTTCCACGCCCCAGGCCAGGCCCATCACCAGCAGCGGCTGGATGGCGCCCACCACGGCCGCCAAGCCGCCTGGCAAGCGGTAGGCGGCGACGAACAGCAGCGCCTGGAATACGCCGATATTCAGCGCGGAGAGTATCAACACACGCCCCCAGTCGCGCCGCGCGGGCAGGCGCCGCATCAGGAGCAGCAACAGCAAGCCGGCCGGCAACACGCGGATCAGGGCGGCAGTAAAGGGGCGGTTCGGCGGCAGCAGTTCAGACGTGACGATATACGTGGAACCCCAGATCAGGGGCGCCAGCGCCGTGAGCACGATATCGCCCCAGGCGGGGCGGGCAGCGGAGGCAGACATTAACTATCTCGACGTTAAGATAAAAACCCAGTGTGGGCGCAGACTATCTTGATGTCAAGATAAATTTGCCACTGCGGCGCTGGCCAAGGGACGTAAAAAAGCCCGGCATGCCGGGCTGTTGGGGACTGTGCCACGGCCAGGCGGCACACTGCGCCGCCTGGCCGATGCTTAATGATGCTTAATGATGCTTAATCGCGCATGCGCTGCAGCACCGCGACCGGCATGCCGCCCACGGCGAGCGTGGCCGTATTGTTATCGTTGCTCAGGCTAATCTGCATGGCGATGCCGCCTGCGTCTTCCGGCGTGAGCGTCACGACATTGCCTTCCGTGCTAAACGTGCCCTTGCTTACCTTGTCACCTTCGATGATGCTGTCACGCGTAAATTCCAGCACACCACCCATGGGCGACTTCCACTTGCCCACCAGCGGGTGGCCGCCAAAGCGGAATACGCTTTTCAGCTTGTCCAGCATGCCCGCTCCTTGCGCGCCAGACGCCTGGCGCATGGCA
Organism: Janthinobacterium sp. UMAB-56; assembly: GCF_900095265.1. Classification (GTDB taxonomy): domain Bacteria; phylum Pseudomonadota; class Gammaproteobacteria; order Burkholderiales; family Burkholderiaceae_D; genus Janthinobacterium. Next base: position 16,975 of record NZ_LT607665.1, read on the forward strand.
CCGGCCATAAGCATGGCGGCCTGCTGCAGTTGCGCGCGGTCGGTAACTTGCCATCGCTTGTCGACCAGGGCCAAGGGCAGTTGCACTTCCAGGTCGCCATGCGGCAAGCGTTGCAGGATCTGCGCGCGGTCCGCCGATGTGGCGAGCCAGGCCGCCTCATCAGTCAACGCCAGCGTGGCAGTGGCCATCGCCACCTGCTGACCGCCCATCTCGCGCACTTGCTCGTAGCCGCTGACCTTGGCCACTTTCACGCCCTTGGCCACGCACAGCTTGTCGCCGCGCAAGGCCGCCTTGCCCGGCGCTGCCAGCGCATAGACAAATTGCGATTGCGCCAGCCAGCCACCGCTGCCTTGCTCGACGGGAGCGTTGTACAGGCCGTTACGCACGAGGATATCGAGCCACTGCCGCGTGGAACTGTCGTACGAGGCCACCCGGATCTCTTCCTTCTGGTACGGCAAGTTGCTGAGGCACAGCAACTTGTCGCGCGCCGCCTCGTCGCTTGTCAGATGGGCGTCGATGGCGCGGCTGAAACTGCTGGCCGAGGCCGCTTCGGGCGCCAGCAACCACGCCAGGGCGCCACCGGCCACGATGACCACCGCCAGCACGCCGCCGGCAATCATGACGTGGCGCCGCTTCACGCCAGCCCCGACCGGACTGGCCGGCGCCGGCGCTGCCGCAGCAGCAGGCAAGGTATTGCCGCATTCATCGCAAAATCGCGCGCCCGGGGCATAGGCCGTGCCGCATTTGGTACAGAAGTGAGCCATGGCGTACCTTACTTGAGTTTATGCGCGCATTCGCCGCAGAACGCATCGTCGGATGCGACCGGTGCCTTGCAGTTCGGGCATTGCAGGCTCTCAGCCGGCGCAGCGGCTGGCGCTGCTGGCGCGGCTGGGCTAGCCGCCTGCTCGGCCAGGGCGCGCGCGCGTTCACGCGCTTCCTCGGCCTTTTTCTTGACCGTGGCCAGGCCGTCGTTGAGGCTCGCTTCCGAGGCGCTGAAATCGACGTTGCGCGTGGCATCCAGGTAAATGATGCACACGCCCTTGGTGAAGATCAAACCAGGCACCACGGCTGCGGCCGCCATCAGCAAGCCGCCGCCAAGGCCGGCAGCGATGATATAGCCGGAACCGCTGCCGCCACCCAGGCCCGAAGCCAGCGCATAGATATTCATCTGGCCACCCAGGCCCAGGATGCCGGCCGACATGCCCGTGGTCAGCGACACGCCCGTACCCAATACACCAAAGATCAGCAGTGCCACGAACGAGGTGATCAGGAACAGCAGCACTTCCAGCAAGATCACGGACACCAGCTTGGTGCGCACGATCTGGTTCAGGCGGGCAATGATCTGGAACACGCTGGCACCCGACCAGGCGGCAGGGCCGGCCAGCGGCAGCATCACGTAGAACAGCGCGAACACCAGCACCCCCAGCACGATGGCCGATAGCGGGAAGACCACCGTGTACAGCACAGGACCGAGCACGGGGATTTTGCAGACGAACAAGATGATGGCGATGGCAATCATGGCCGCCAGCACGATCAAGAATTCCAGGAAGACGACCGCGATCAGGCGGTGGCTCGTGTACAGCGAGACGAGCATGGCATCAACCAGGCTCAAGCCAGGCTGGCCCTGCGCATCGCGCATCAGCAGGATGCCCACGGCGTTGGAGCCGTAAAACATCACGAGGAAAGCCATCAGGCCGCCCAGGAAGGCCAGTACGACACTGCTCATGCTGCCGGCAAGCATCGTCAGTACACCACCGACGAGGACGGCGCCGATGAAGGTCAGGGCCAGCAGGGCAATTGCGCGGAAATTCTTGATGGCGTCGGTCGCTTCGATCAGCGAGCCCACGGCGGAGGAAAAGGGAAGAGGTTTATGTGCTTCTGTGGAAATGGTCATGTCTAGCCTGGAAGGGGAAAATCGGAAGGGGACGGCCTGCCTGGCCGTCCCGTGGTCATGCTATGTCAGTAGGCCAGCGCCAGTTGCAGGTCGGACGCGGGCGATGGGCGCTGGACGATCTGCAGCTTGACGTCCTGGCCACCGACGCGCTTGCTATTCAGGTACAGGGCCGTGCGTACCGGGTAAATCCCCTGCGGCACGCCTTCAGGCATGGGAATCGAGAAGCCGCCCTTGTAGGCGCCACTACCGTTATTGCTGCTGACCACCTTGCGCACGGTTTTGATCAAGTCGCCATTTGGCTTGTACAAGCTCAATTCCTCTTCCACCAGCGGGTTCGGATCGCGCGTGCCGGCCGCTACTTCGATATACGAATTGGTCTGCGCTTTCTGGCCCGGACGCACGGAGGATGGCGTAAAGCCCGTCTCGTACTTCACCAGGGTCGATTGCTCGGGCAACTTGCCCTTGTTGGCCACCTTGTAATCGCTCTGCACCTGTTGCGCCGTCTTGACTTGCTGGCTTTGATAATTCAAGGCCACGCAGGCGAGTGCGCCCAGGCTGGCGCCCAGGGCCGCGCCGCGCACGGTATTGTTGCCACCGCCCAGCAAGCCGCCCACGACGGCGCCGATGCCGGCCAGCATGGCCGTATTGCATTCGCCGCTGGCCGCTTCCGTGCCTGCGGTGGTGGTGCCGGTGGCGCCAGGGCCGCCTGGCGCGGCGCAACCGGCCAGCATCGAGGACACGACCAGCAAGGCCACCATGGGCTTGGCAATTTGTTTCAAGTTTTTCACGTTATTCTCCGGGAAGATCAAAATAGGAAGGGCAGGCGAGCAGCGGCTTACTCGATCTGGATTTGCGACAAGGCCTTGTCTTGCGCTTCTTTCGCCTTGCGCTTGATGTCTAGCGCGTAGCGGTTGCCCGTGTCCATGCGCAGCACGGCATTCGCATTGGCAATGGCACAGTCGTATTTGCGTTGGCTCATGCAATGGCTCGCTTCCGACAAGCTCTCCGTGATCACGCTTTCGAGACCGGAAGGCTTGCTGACAGGCGCAGTTGGCGGTGCCATTTTGGCGGGCTTGGCCGGCTTTTCCACGACCGGGGCTGGCGCCGGCGCCGGCGCGGGAACTGGCGCGGCGACAGGTGCCGGGGACGGCGCGGCTGGCGTCACGGCAGGCTCGGTCGCCGTGGCACCATCGAGCACGGGATCGCTGATGGCCAGCGGCGTTTCGGCGGCAGGTGGCGCTGCGGCGGCAGGCGCAGTTTCCGCCGGCAAGGCCGGAGCGGGTTCCGGCGCCGACGCCGACGCTGGCGGCTTGCTTGAGAGGAAATAATATCCACCCGCAGCACCAAGCAGCACGACCGCCGCGACGGCGGCGGCGATCAGCTTGATGCGCCCGCTACCAGTCGCGCTGTCAGGCACGCAAGCTGGTGCTGGCGCTGCTTCTGGTGCAGGCGCGGGTTCCGGTTCGGCACGGCGCTTTTCCAGCACGGGCGGTGGCACTGGGGCGGCTTCCGGCACGGGTTCAATGACGGACGCAATGACCGGCTCAATGGCAGCTTCAATGACGGGCGCAATGACCGGCTCAGGCTGCGGCGCCGCTGCGGCCAGGGGCGCCACGCCAAAGCTGAACGCACACTTGGGGCAAAACTTGGCATCGGGCTTGCAATCATGGCCGCACTGGCCACAGGATTTTCCCGGCACCGGGGCGGCGGCGGCGGGAGCTACGGCAAACGTCGTGCCGCAAGAGGAACAGAATTTTGCGCCCGATTTATTCTCGGCCTGGCAGGAAAGGCATTTCACTGGCATCTCTTTTCATATCAACGCTGACGCCGCACGCCTGTATCGCTTGCCAGAATGGCAGCTTTGTTGCCGTACGGCTAAATATTCAAGGAGTATATTTTCAAACACCAAGTTGCCACAAGGGAAAATTGCCTTTTGCTCTATTCAATTCTTAAATATTGCTAAAAATCCTGTCGCCCCCACATTTTTCGCCCCATCTTGGTGCGCAGATGACAAAAAACCCGGCAACGCAGTCCGCGTTGCCGGGTTTTCAGTCGCTGTCCGAGAGACGAAGACTGCTTATTTGCGCCCGCCCCGTGCCGGCGCGCCATGGCCGCCCTTGGCCGGCGGCTTGCTGCCACGACCCATCGGCACGGCGGCCGGCTTGGCCTTCGTCTTGATGGTCGACAGGATCGATGGGCGCACTTTCGACTCGGCGGCCGATGCTTTCGGCGCCGCTGCCGTGCCGCCCAGGGCGATACGGCTCTTGCCTGGCGCCACCTTGAACTTGTCCGGCGTGCCCGTGCCATGCGTCTGACGGCTTCGTTCGCCTGCGGCCAGGCCGCCCGATTCCGACGACGTCCAGGCAGGAATCAAGTGCTTGTCGCCATTGCCGATCAAGTCGCCACGGCCCATATTGACCAGCGCTTCGCGCAAAATCGGCCAGTTGGCCGGGTCCTGGTAGCGCAGGAAAGCCTTGTGCGTGCGGCGGATCTTGCCGCTGCGCGCCGTTTCCACCACTTCCGAATCCTCTGTTACCTTGCGCAAGGGATTCTTGCGCGTGTGGTACATCGTCGTGGCCATGGCCATCGGCGTGGGCATGAAGGTTTGTACCTGGTCCAGCTTGAAATTGTTTTTCTTCAGCCACAGGGCCAGGTTGAGCATGTCCAGGTCCGTCGTGCCCGGATGGGCGGCGATGAAATACGGGATCAAATACTGTTTCTTGCCCGCTTCCAGCGAGAAACGGTCGAACATTTCCTTGAACTCGTCATACGCGCCAATGCCGGGCTTCATCATCTTCGACAAGGTGCCCTCTTCTGTGTGCTCGGGCGCGATCTTCAGCAAGCCGCCGACGTGGTGCGTCACCAGTTCCTTCACGTATTCGGGCGAACGCACGGCCAGGTCGTAGCGCAAGCCCGAGCTGATCAGCACTTTCTTGATACCGGGAATGGCGCGCGCCTTGCGGTACAGGGAAATGAGCTTGCTGTGGTCCGTCCCGAGGTTGACGCAGATGGACGGATACACGCAGGACAGGCGGCGGCACGAGACTTCGATCTCTTTTTCCTTGCAAGCGAGGCGGTACATATTCGCCGTGGGGCCACCCATATCGGAAATGGTACCCGTAAAGCCTTTGGTCTTATCGCGGATATGCTCAATTTCGCGCAGGATCGACGGCTCCGAACGGCTCTGGATGATGCGCCCTTCATGTTCCGTGATCGAACAGAAGGTGCAGCCGCCGAAGCAGCCGCGCATGATATTGACGGAAAAGCGGATCATTTCCCAGGCGGGAATATGCGCCTTGCCATAGCTCGGGTGCGGGGCGCGCGCGTAATTCATGTCGTACACGCCATCCATCTCGTCCATGGCCAGCGGCAGCGGCGGCGGATTGAGCCACACGTCTCGTTCGCCGTGCGCCTGCACCATGGCACGCGCATTGCCGGGATTCGACTCCAGGTGGAACACGCGCGACGCGTGCGCGTACATGACGGGGTCATCCTTGACGACATCGTAGGCGGGCAGGCGCACCACCGTCTTGTCGTGCTTTTCCTTGGCCATGGCCAGGCGCTCTTCGCGGCTCATGATGCGGATCGGCTTGATGACTTCGGCCGATTTCGAGGCATTTTCCGTGGCGCAGGCGGTCTTGTCTTCCTGCACCATCTCGTACGGGCTGTAGTGCGGGTCGATCTTGCCGGGCACGTCGACGCGGGTGGAATTGTGCACGCCCCAGTCGTCGCCGGGCAGCCAGCCGGACGGCACCATGAAGGCCGTGCCGCGCAAGTCGCGGATATCCTTGATGTGTTCGCCAGCGGCCAGGCGGTGGGTCAGGTCGACCAGCGCCCGCTCGGCATTACCGAAGATCAACAAATCAGCCTTGGAATCGGGCAAGACGGAACGGCGGACTTTGTCCGACCAGTAATCGTAATGGGCGATGCGGCGCAGGGACGCTTCGATGCTGCCGATCACCACCGGCACGTCGGGATACGCTTCGCGCGCGCGCTGGGCGTATACGGTGACGGCGCGGTCCGGGCGCTTATTCGGTTCCGCATTCGCCGTGTAGGCATCGTCGGAACGGATCTTGCGGTCGGCCGTGTACTGGTTGACCATGGAATCCATGTTGCCGGCCGTAATGCCGTAGTACAAACGCGGCTTGCCGAGAATGCGGAAGGCGTCGGCCGACAGCCAGTCGGGCTGGCTGATGATGCCGACGCGGTAACCCTGGGCTTCGAGCAGGCGGCCGACGAGGGCCATGCCGAAACTCGGATGGTCGATGTAGGCGTCGCCCGTGACGAGGATGACGTCGCACTGGTCCCAGCCCAGCGCGTCCATCTCGGCACGCGACATCGGCAGGAAAGGCGCCACGGCAGCGCGGGCAGACCGCTTGGGAACGGTCGCAAATAAATTGGTAGGGGAGCTCATAGGGTACGGATTGTACCGGAATTGGCCATTTCCAACCTGACGGCCTGCTTTTTACTGTTGGATTTTCGTATAAAAAACGTTTATTTTTCAATCACTTGGGGAAATGTGGCCCTTTCCCGCAGGAACGGGCCCAGCATTTCTCAATACTTGCTTAAATACCCATATTAGCTAAAATCTCACCCAATTCCCGCAGCGCCGGTTCCAGTTTCGGATGCTTGACGGCAAACTTGGCCGACAATTCCTGGCTGCGTTCGGCCAGGCCATAGGTGGTCGACTCTTCATCCTGTGCCTGCGCGGCGCGCTTTTCCATCAGCAGTTTGATGTCGACATCGAGCTTTTGCAGCAAACCCTGCAGTTCTTCATCGACGGGGCCGCTGCTTGCCAGTGTTGAATGCAGCTGTTGCAGCGATTCCTTGAGTTTGCTATCCATGTTTTTTCCTGTCAGTCAGTAAATTGCGTGTCCAGGAACAACTGTTCCACCTTGCTCCTGGCCCACGGGGTCTTGCGCAAAAACTTCAGGCTCGACTTGATGCTGGGATCGCTGATGAAGCAATTGATATCGATGTGCTTGGCCAAACCGTCCCAACCGTAGTGGGCATGCAGGCGCGTCACGATACCTTCCAGGGTAATGCCATTCAAATCTTGCTGACTCATATACTCTTTCAACTGCCTTCTTATTGACATCTTACTCAATTCTACGCCGCCGGCACGGAAAGCTTGCGTGCGCCAGGTCAACGCAACGCAAGCTTCAGTTGAGGACGGCTTACTTGGCGTTCAAGCCACGGCGTTCCAGCAATGGTTCCACGGTGGCGTCGCGGCCACGGAAGTCACGGAACAATTGCAAGGCATCGACACTGCCACCACGCGACAGCAATTTGCTGCGGAACCAGTCGCCATTCTTGCGCGTCAGGCCGCCGTTTTCCTTGAACCAGTTGACCGATTCGGCGTCCAGTTTTTCCGACCACAGGTAGGCGTAATAGGCTGCCGAATAGCCGCCCGAGAAGCTGTGCGAGAAGTATGTCGTGCGGTAGCGCGGCGGCACGGGCGCGTAGTCGACGCCCGCATCGCTCAAGGCCGCTTTTTCAAAGGCCAGCACGTCCGTCGGAATCTGCGCTGGCGCCAGCTGGTGCCAGCGCTGATCCAGCAAGGCGGCCGACAGGTATTCCGTGGTCATGAAACCCTGGTTGAATTTCTTCGCCGCCATGACTTTATCGAGCAATTCCTGCGGCATGGCCGCACCGCTCTGGTAGTGCTTGGCATAGTTTTGCAGTACTTCCGGCCACACGGCCCACATTTCATTGACTTGCGACGGATATTCGACGAAGTCGCTCGGCACGCTGGTGCCGGCAAAGCGCGGGTATTTCACGTTCGAGAACATGCCGTGCAAGGCATGGCCGAATTCGTGGAACATGGTCGTCACTTCATCGAACGTCAGCAGGGTCGGCTGGCCGGCGGGCGGCTTCGGAATGTTCAATTGATTGGCGACGACGGGATGCGTCCCCATCAGCGACGATTGCGACACATATTCATTCATCCACGCGCCGCCATGCTTGTTGCCGCGCGCATAGAAGTCGGCGATGAACAGGGCCAGCGGCTTGCCGTTGGCATCGAGCACGTCGTACACGCGCACGTCCGGGTTGTACACCGGTAGATCCGTGCGCTGCTTGAAGCTGATGCCGTAGAGTTTATTGGCGGCAAAGAAAACACCGTTGTTCAGCACACTGTTCAATTCCAGGTACGGTTTCAGCTCGTTTTCATCAAAGTTAAAGCGTTGCTTGCGCAGCTTGTCGGTATAGATGGCCCAGTCGGCGGCCGCCACCTGAAAGCCGCCCTTTTCCGCATCGACCACTTGCTGCAGGTCGGCCGCTTCGCGGCGCGCATTGGCGACGGCCGGTTTCGCCAGTTCCGACAGCAGGGTGTTGACGGCCGTGGTGGTCTTGGCCGTCTGGTCTTCCAGCGAATACGCGGCGTAGTTGGCGTAACCAAGCAGGGTGGCCCGTTCGGCGCGCAGTTTTGCCAGCTTCAGCACGATGGCGCGGTTGTCGAACTCGCCGCCCTGGCTGCCCCGGTTCAGGGAGGCATCCATCAGGCGCTGGCGCGTGGTGCGATTGCTCAGCACGGCCAATGGCGGCTGGCCGCTGGTATTCACCAGGGCGATGAGGAACTTGCCCGTCAAACCGCGTTCCTTGGCGGCGGCGGCGGCCGTATCGATATCGCTGTCCGTCATGCCGGCCAGCTCGGCACGCGTGTCGACGACGAGACCCTTGGCATTCGTTTCCTTCAGCACGTTTTGCGCGAAGGCCGTTTCCAGGCCTGCCTGCTCGGCGTTGTAGGCTTTCAATTTTTCCTTGTCCGCATCGGACAGCTTGGCACCGGCGCGCACGAAATCGGTGTGATAGCGGGCCAAGAGGCGCAAGGATTCGGCATCGAGGCCCAGCTTGTCGCGCTTGGCGTACAGGGTGTCGATGCGGGCAAACAGTTTCGGGTTCAGGGTGATCGCGTCGGCATGCGCGGCCAGCTTGGGCGATACGTCCACTTCCACCGCTTCGAGCACGCTATTCGTGTTGGTCGAGGTCATGTTGCTGAAGATGCTCTGCACGCGGTGCAGCAACTGCCCCGTGCGCTCGAGGGCCACGATGGTGTTTTCAAACGTGGGCGCCTGGCGATTGTTGGCAATCGCATTGACTTCGGCCAGCTGGCGTTTCATGCCTTCGGCAAACGCCGGCGCGTAGTGAGCATCCTTGATCAGGCCGAACTGCGGCATCTGAAATGGCAGCGGACTGGCTTTGAGCAAAGGATTCTGGGCGCTGATGGCGGCGGCGGGTGCAGCGGCGGCGGCCAGGGCGGAAGGAGCGGCGTGGGCCAGCATGACGCTGGCGGCGATGACGAGCAGTTGTGGACGGATCATGACATCTTTCAGGAAGCGCGGGGAAGAACCGCGATCGCGTCGCGGGCCAGTGGCAGATCATAGCAGCCTGTCACACAGGCGTCATCCGACATGGGCGATCCTGTGGTGCAGCACGCCAAATGTGCGGTTTACCACGGTTTATCATCAACATCGCCAAATAAAAATGGCCGCCAATTGCTTGGCAGCCACTTCACTGACCCGGCCTTGACGCCGGAATCACACGACTTACTTGCCGGCTTATTTCACGCTCAGGCCACGGCGTTCCAGCAGCGGTTCGATCTTCGCATCACGGCCGCGGAAGTTGCGGTAGATGTCGAGCGCATCGGCGCTGCCGCCGCGCGACAGCAGCTTGGCGCGGAACCAGTCGCCGTTCTTGCGCGTCAGGCCGCCGTTTTCCTTGAACCACTCGACCGTGTCGGCGTCGAGTTTTTCCGACCACAGATACGCGTAATAACCGGCCGAATAGCCGCCCGCAAACGCGTGCGAAAAATACGTGGTGCGGTAGCGCGGCGGCGCCGGGGCGAAATCGATGCCCGCGTCCGTCAACGCGGCCTTTTCAAAGGCCAGCACGTCGGTGGGGATTTGCGCCGGAGTCAGCTGATGCCAGCGCTGGTCCAGCAGGGCCGACGCCAGGTATTCCGTGGTTTTATAGCCCTGGTTGAAATTGTCGGCCGCCGTCACTTTCGCCAGCAGTTCGGCCGGGATGGCCGCGCCCGTCTGATAGTGCTTGGCGTAGTTTTGCAGCACTTCCGGCCACAGCGCCCACATTTCATTGACTTGCGACGGGTATTCGACGAAGTCGCGCGGCACGCTGGTGCCGGCGAAGCGCGGGTATTTCACGTTCGAGAACATGCCGTGCAGCGCATGGCCGAATTCGTGGAACATGGTGTTGACTTCGTCAAACGTCATCAGGGTCGGCTGGCCTGCTTCCGGCTTCGGAATGTTGAGGTTATTCGCGATGACGGGCTTGCGGTTCAGCAAGCTCGACTGGCCCACGTAAGCATTCGCCCAGGCGCCGCCGCGTTTGTTGCTGCGCGCGTAAGGGTCGAGCGTGAAGATGGCCAGCTGCGTGCCGTCTTCATTGTAGACGTCGTACACCAGCATGTCGGCCGTATAGACGGGCAAGTCGGTGCGCTGCTTGAAGGTGAGACCGTACAATTTCCCTGCAGCAAAGAAAACGCCCTTGGTCAACACACTGTGCATTTCAAAGTACGGTTTTAATTGGGTCTCATCAAAGTTGTAGCGTTCGGCGCGCACCTTGTCGCTATAGAAGGCCCAGTCGGCGGCGCCCACCTTGAAGCCGCCTTTGCCCGCATCGATGACCTTCTGGATATCGTCCGCCTCACGGCGCGCATTGACGACGGCCGGCTTCGCCAACTCGCCCAGCAGGGCGTTCACGGCGGTGGTGTCGTGCGCCGTCTGGTCTTCCAGCGAATACGCTGCGTAGTTCGGGTAGCCCATCAAGGCGGCACGTTCGGCGCGCAGTTTCGCCAATTCCAGCACTTCCTGGGTGTTGTCGAACTCGCCGCCATGGCTGCCGCGCGCTTGCGAGGCAGCCATGATGCGTTCGCGCAAGGCGCGATTGGTCAGCAGCGACAGCGGCGCCTGGCCCGTCGTGTTGACGAGGGCGATCACATATTTTCCATCCAGGCCGCGCTTCTTGGCCAGGCCCGCAGCCACTTCGATGGCCGCAGGCGACAGACCGTCCAGCTCTTCGCGCGTGTCGACGACGACAGCCGAGGCGTTCAATTCTTTCAGCACATTTTGCGCGAACTTGGTCGACAGGGCCGCCAGCTTGCCGTTGTAGGCGCGCAGCTTTTCTTTGTCGGCCGCCGCCAGCTTGGCGCCGGCGCGCACGAAGTCCGTGTGATAGCGGGCCAAGAGGCGTTTCGATTCGGCATCGAGGCCCAGCTTGTCGCGCTTGGCGTACAGGGTATCGATGCGCTTGAACAATTTGTCGTTGAGCATGATCGCGTCGCTGTGGGCTGCCATCTTCGGCGCCAGCTCACGTTCCAGGCCCTGGATCGTGTCATTCGTGTTGGAGCCGGACATCACGGAAAACACGGTGCGCACGCGGCTCAGCAACTGGCCCGAGCGCTCCATGGCGACGATGGTGTTGTCGAAGGTGGCCGCTTTCGGGTTATTCGCAATCGCATTGATTTCCGCCAGGTTGGCGGCCATCCCTGCCGTAAAGGCGGGCGCGTAGTCGGCGTCCTGCACTTTGTCGAACGGTGGATAGTTGAATGGCAAGCTGCTGGCTTGCGCGAACGGGTTCGAAGCGGGCAAGGCTGCCGAGGTAGCGGCATTGGTTGGCGCGGCGGCAGCGGTGGCGGTGGCGGTGGCGGTGGCGGTGGCGGTGGCGGCAAAAGCGGCGGCGGCAAAAGCGGCGGCGGCTGGCGCCAGCATCAGGCTGGCGGCGATGACGAGCATTGTTGGACGGGTCATGTCTTCTTTCAGGAAACGCAAGAGAGCCGCGATTGTGTCGCGGGCCAGCCTGAAATAATAACAGCCTGACACACTTGCGTCACCAGCAACTACCGATGGTAGCGATACGCCCCTACATGAAAGGTTTTCATGCCTGGCTCTACGGACATGCACACCGATACGGCAGCGCCCGTGACCGGACCAATAGAAAAATATCAATGCTCAGCTGACCTGTATGGCATATAGTATTCATTCGGCAACAATAGACGGAGAATCCATGAGCTTTGAACACCGCAAGGCACGCGCCCTGGAACTGTTGAGCAGCACGGGCATGGCCCGGAGCCACTATGCGCCGCCGCTGATACGCCTGTTGTGGAAGGCCGGCGTGCCAGTACCGCCGCCGCATTTCCAGTCCTTCCTGCGTGCCGCGCTCGGCATGGGGCTCTGGTTCGGCATGTTCTGGGGCCTGATCATGTGGATTTTTTTCTGGTCGCGGCCCGATGCCGCCACCCCCTTATCGCCCCTGGCGGCGCTGGTGGCGGCCTGTGCGGCAGGCAGCCTGTTTGGCATCGCCATGGCCAGCGTCTATGCGCGCGACCGGCGCAAGCACCAGTTGCCGGCATGGACAGCGCTGGACGAGCAGCGGTAGCCAAGCAATTTCCTTGCTTAATAGTGCGGCGGGCGCTCGCTCACCAGTCCGCCATTTGCCTGCTGCGCCCCGTCGCGCACGTGCTCGCCCAGCTTGTGCAGCATCGCTTCCAGCTGGTCGATGCGCTTGCCCTGCTGGTACACCATCTGGTTTAGCGACTCGACCAGGTCTTCCTGCTGCGCCAGCTTGATTTCGATATCGACGAAACGTATTTCCATCTGTTCTGCATTGTCCATGGTGCTCTCGGTGATTCCTGACTAAAAGCGGCATTCTACCGCCGCAGCCGCGTGAGCCAGGACAAACTCCCTCCATTCGTCAGCAGGCGGGCCACGATTTCTGTTTATTCTCCCTGTATGGGCTCAAACCGCTTGACGAATGAGAACAAACGATTACAATGAACCTATCCACTTTGCCTGTCCTGATCGACACCCGCAAGACGGCAGAATTCCGGCGCTGGGAAAATGGCTTGCACGACGTGGCAGCCGCCGCCATCGATGCGCGCATCAAGCATTTGCAGCATGGAAAAAGGGGCGACTGGCGGCCAGTAGGCGAAGGTGTGTGCGAGTTGCGCTTCTTGCAGACGGGGCCCGGCTGGCGCGTGTATTTTCACGAGACCAATCTGGGCACCCTGATCTTGCTGCTGCTGGGCGGCACCAAGTCCAGCCAGCGACGCGACATCAAGCAGGCGCAAGCGATCCTCAGGGACTTGAAAGTCCGGCAGGCTGCCATCAGGCAAGCAGCGGCAAGCCCATCGACAGGAGCACGAAAGAAATGAACCAACACCCAGACACCTTCGACCTCGACGACCTGGAAGCATTAGGCCTGAGCACATTTGACCCAACGCAACACCTGACCAGCAAGGCCGCCGTGGCCGCCTACATGAGCGAAATCATCGCCACCGGCAACGCGGAACTGTTCCAGTCGGCCATGAATGACGTGGTGCGCGCCTACGGCATGGGCAAGGTGGCGGCCAGGGCCGACATCACGCGCGAAGGCGCGTATAAAGCCTTGCGCGAAGGCAGCAAACCGCGCTTCGAAACCATTTTAAAGATGCTCGATGCACTGGGCATGCAGCTGGCCATCGTGCCAAAAACCACGCCGGACGGCGCCGTGGAAGCGTGAACGTTTTTTAATTAAACTTTCGGCGCGGCCAAGAGCGCCTTCATGCGCGCCAGACGTTCTTTCGGCGAAATGATTTCCGACTCCGTCGGCACGGCGTCGCCCACATCGAGTTGCATTTCCTTGATGAACCGTGAGGGGTCGCAATGGACTTGCTCGCCGGCCCGCTTGCGCTTCTTGCACCAGGTGACGTGCAAGGTGCGCTGGGCCCGCGTGATGCCCACATACATCAGCCGTCGCTCTTCCTGGATGCGCGCGGCGATGGTTTCGGCCGGCGCGTCAGGGTCGCCCTTGTGCGGCAAAATCCCCTCTTCCACGCCCACCAGAAACACGTGCGGGAACTCCAGCCCTTTCGACGCGTGCAGGGTGGACATGCGCACGGCGTCCTGTTCTTCGTCCTTGCCTTCTAGCATGGTCATCAGGGCCACCATCTGCGTCAGTTCCAGCACGTTCTTTTCTTCGCCGTCGCGGTCCTTGCCGCCCCGGCCACGTTCCTTCAGCCAGTTGACGAATTCCAGCACGTTCTGCCACTTGCTTTGCGCTTGCCGCTCCTCGAAGGCATCGTACAGATACGATTCGTAGTGGATTTCCTTCATCATGTCGTCCAGCACTTCAGCTGCGTTGTCGCCGCTGCCAGCCGCACCCGGACGGCTGGCGCGCGATTCGAGGTCATTGATGAAGTTGCAAAAGTCGCGCAGCGGCCCCAACTGCCGGTCCGTCAGCTTGGCCTCGATGCCGCCCTTGAACACGGCCTGGAACAGCGAACACTGCCATTGGCCGGAAAACGCGCCCAGCACTTCCAACGTCGATTGCCCCACGCCACGCCGCGGCGTCGTCACGGCGCGGATGAAGGCCGGGTCATCGTCCTCGTTGGCCAGCAAACGCAGGTAGCTGATGATGTCCTTGATTTCGGCCTTGTCAAAGAAGCTCTGGCCGCCCGAAATCGTGTATGGAATGCGTTCCTTGCGCAGACACTGCTCGATGATGCGCGCCTGGTGGTTGCCCCGGTACAGAATGGCGTAATCGGAAAATTTATTCTTGCGCTCGAAATGGTCGGCCGAGATCATGATGGCCACTTGCTCCGCCTCCTGCTCATCCGTTTGCATGCCCAGCACCTTGATCGGTTCGCCCAGGCCGTGCTCGGACCACAGCGACTTTTCAAACAGCTTCGGGTTGTTGCCGATGACGGCATTGGCCGCGTTCAGCACGCGCATGGTGGAACGGTAATTCTGCTCGAGCTTGATCACGCGCAAATCGGGGAAATCCGTTTCCAAGGTCTTCAGGTTTTCCACCGTGGCACCGCGCCAGGCATAAATGGCCTGGTCGTCATCGCCCACGGCCGTAAACATCGGCTTCTTGCCGATACCCGTCACCATCAGTTTCACCAGTTCGTACTGGCAAGTGTTCGTATCCTGGTATTCGTCGACCAGCAGGTAGCGCAGGCGGCGCTGCCACTTGTCGCGCACGGGGCCGTTGTTGCGGAACAGTTCCACGGGCAGGCGGATCAGATCGTCGAAATCGACGGCCTGGTAGGCAGACAGGGTGGCAACATAGCTGCGGTAGATGCGCGCCGCGTTCGCCTCGTCCTCGTCCTTGGCTTGCGCCAGCGCCATGTCCGGGTCGATCAAGCCATTTTTCCAAAGCGACATGGCGCTCTGGATGCCGCGTATCACCTGTTTATCGGTGGTAATGGCAAGGTCTTGCACGAGCGAAAAACAATCGTCGCTATCCATGATGGAAAAGCGGTCCTTCAAGCCCACGCCATTGGCTTCCTGACGCAGGATTTTCACGCCCAGCGAGTGGAAGGTCGACACCGTCAATTGCTTGGCCTGGCGCGGCTGCTTGAGCAGCTTGGCGATACGTTCCTGCATTTCCAGCGCCGCCTTGTTGGTAAAGGTCAGCGCGGCGATGGTGCGCGGGTCATAGCCCCGGTCTTCGATCAGATGGGCGATCTTTTGCGTGATCACGCGCGTCTTGCCCGAGCCGGCGCCCGCCAGCACCAGGCAAGGGCCGTCGAGGTAGGTAACCGCTTCGCTTTGGGGCGCATTCAGACCGAACTGTGGTGCTTTGGACATCAGGGTATTTCCGCAGGGAACAGCAGCCCATTGTAACAGTCTCGCGCCCGCCATTTGCAGGGCAAGACCTGCGTGAAAAACAGGCATTGACATTGATATCTCGCCAATTGCCGCCATCTTGGCCCATGCAATGCGTGCGGCGATGTCAGCGCTGGGGTACCATTCCGCCTATATCGCCCGTGCGCGCCCACTTACCGAATGGCAGTCCCATGAAATTTGAACACTTGATTGAAATCAACGATCCTTTGAACCCCCTGATCGACACCTTGAGCCTGGAACAGGTCTGGCGCGGCCTGGTCTTGCGCGCCGAATCGCCCAGGCTGTTCGTGCCGCACCTCGATGAATGCCAGATCAGCCAGCGCAGCGATGCCGGTTTCGCGCGCAGCCTGCGCTATGGCGAGCTGGTCATCAACGACAGGGTGCTGCTGCTGCCGCAATTGCAGGTGCGCTATGAAGTGCCGGCGCAACAGGATATCAGCGCCTCTTCGCTGGTGATGACCATCGAGATGCCCGACGAGGCCAGCCTGTGGGTGCGCTTCCAATATGACGACGGCCACGACGCGGCCACCGATGCGGCCAACGCCCTGTACGACGACTTCCGCCGCTCCGCCTACAAGGAGTCCGACATCGACACCGTGCGCATCATGCGCGAGCTGGCGCTCGAGGGACGGCTGGATGCGGGCTTGCTGAATTAAGCGCGCGCGCTGCGGCCCCACAACTGGTCAGGGCGAAACTGCAAGCCCGCCTGCTCCGCGCTGAGCACTTCGCGGATGGCGTGCAAGTCCACGCGCGTATCGCGCCGCAACGGCACGTCCAGGCGCGCGCCGCGCGGACCGATCAGCGACTGCACATGCGGCGTGGTGGCATTCAAGCCCTTGCGCGTGACGACGCCGATTTCCCCATTCAACAGTTTGACGAAGGTGCCGACCGGGTAGATGCCCAGCTCACGCACCAGCAGCGAGGCCAGCGGCGCATCCAGGGTGGCCTTGTCGGCCATCAGCATTTCGCGCAGTGCCACGTTCGGCAGCAAGGGCTGGCGGTAGCTGCGTTTCGACACGCGGGCGCAATAGCGGTCGGCCAGCATGATTAGGCGGGCGCCGATGCCGATCGCCTCGCCTTGCGTGCCCAGCGGATAGCCGCTGCCATCGATATTTTCATGGTGCTGCAGCACGGCCTGCAGCCAGACGGCGTCCGTCACGCCCGTCGCGCGCAGCAAATCGACACCCGCTTGCGGATGCGCACGCAAATAGGCGCGCTCATCCGCGTCCAGCGGCCCCGCCTTGTGCTGGAAGTCCGCATGGCGTTCCAGCATGCCCACATTCATGCTCAGCGCGGCCTGCACCACGCTGCGTACGACGCCATCATCGAGTTTCAGGGCGCGCGCCAGCAGGGCCGTAATGACGGCCGTGTCGACGCTGTGGCGCACGGCAAAGTCACCCGCGCCCTGGTTGTGCAGGATGCAGGCCAGCGCCACGTCGGCGTCCAGTGCAACGGCCTCTTCCACCAGTTGCGCCAGCGGCGCCAGCGAGGCTTGGCTGCCCGCCTGCCCGGCGGCAATGGCCGGCAAGACGAGGGCCAGGCCTGCCGTGACGCAATTCAGCATGCGCAGGGCCGAAGGCGCTTCCGTGGCCGTGCGCGGCAGGTCGGCACTGGTATCGGCGATGACGCCGCGTGCCAGCAGCAGTTCGATCTGGTTCTCGCTGCTGATGACATGGCCCAGCCTGGCCAGCAAGCCGCCCGTCTCGCCATGCACGTCCCAGGGCAGGGCCACGCCCAGGGCGAGTTCTCCCGCGTAAATGCGCCGAATTTTCACATCGTCTCCGTCATCGCTAGCCGCCACCCTTTTTACCATCGGGTGATCGTGGGGCATGAATCAATTGAAATGTTTTTTGCTTTTAATCAATGTTTCAATGTGGCAGCGATGATCGCGCAATCATGTGCGCTTGTCTACAAAATTGTTTAAATACAAAAATTGCATCACACGCCAGGCGAGCAATCGGCGCAGCCGGGCGCATGTTCCGGGTCTTTTTCCAGATGCAGCGCCAGTTCGCGCAAGGCCGTGCGCACGCCTTCCTCGATGACGGGGTGGTAAAACGGCATGTCGAGCATGGCCGGCACCGTCAGCTGGGCCTGGCATGCCCAGGCAAGCAGATGACCCAGGTGCTCCGCCCTTGGACCGATCAACTCGGCGCCAAGAAAGCGCTTGCTGCCAAATTCCCCATACACGCGCAGCAAGCCCTGGTTTTGCAGCATCACGCGGCTGCGGCCCTGGTTGCCGAAGGACACGGCGCCGACGGCGAAGCGTCCCGCGTGGCTCACGCAGAGTTGCTGGTAGGTGGCGCCCAGGGTGGCGATCTGCGGCTCCGTGAAGGCGATGCTCAACGGCGTGCGGCGCAAGCCCGGTTTGACGTCAGGAAAGCGCGCCGCGTTGTCGCCCGCGATGCGGCCCTCATCGGCCGCCTCGGGCAACAGCGGCAAGGCATTGTCGGCATCGCCCGCGATGAAGATGGCGCTCTTGCCGCATTGCATGGTGTGCGAGTCATGCAGGGGAATGCCGTGGAGGTCGAGCGCGATTTGCGTCGTCTCCAGGCCGATAGCATGCACGTTCGGCGCGCGGCCGATGGCGGCCAGCACATACTCGAACTGCTCGGTTTTTTCCACGCCCGTGCCATCGCGGCTGGTCAGCGCGACGCCGCTGCCATCCGGGCTTTTCGCCATGTGCGCCACGCTGGTCTGGAAGCGGATATCGAGTTCGCGCGCCAGCACGGCGTCCGCCTCACGCAGCACCAGCGGGTCCGTCAGCTGCGCGACTTTATTGCCGCGCGCAAACAACGTCACGCGCACGCCCAGCCGCGCCAGCGCCTGGCCCAGCTCCAGGCCGATGACGCCGCTGCCGACCACGGCCACGGAGCTTGGCAAATCCGTCCACTCGAACACGGCGTCGCTGGTGATGACCCTGTCGCCGGCCGCCTGCCACTCGGGCGGCACGATGGGCGTGGAACCGGTGGCAATCACCACGCTGGTGGCTTCGACGAGGGTATGCTCATCCACCTGCAGCTTGCCCGGCGCGATGAAGCGCGCATGGCCGCGCAGTTTTTCTTCCTCGGGGATGGCGTTGACTCCGTCGAGCACGAAGCCGACAAAGCGGTCGCGCTCGCTGCGCACCCTGGCCATCACTTGCCGGCCATCGATGCGCACGGGGCCAGGATATACGCCAAAAGCGGGCGCCGCAGCCACCGCATGGGCCGCCTCGGCGGCGGCGATCAAGAGTTTGCTGGGCATGCAGCCCACGCGCGCGCACGTCGTGCCGTAGGGCCCGCTTTCTATCATCAGCACGCGCTTGCCCTGCATGCGCGCCGCCTTGTGCGCCGTCATGCCGGCCGTGCCGCTGCCAATCACGGCCACATCCACTTGTATTGTCTTCATGGTGCTGTCCATCCCACTGAGGTTGCTCATAGCGTTCGATACTACCCGTTTGCCGAAAATAAGGTTTTACTTTGCTGCAATATATGTATTAGTATAACTAATCATTTTTAGAATTTATAAGCTGAGCTAATGGGATCACTCGATTATCGCGCGCTGGCGGTGCTGGACGCCGTGGCCAGCCACGGCAGTTTCGACAAGGCCGCCCTGGCGCTGGGCATCACGCAGTCGGCCGTCTCGCAGCGCATCAAGGCGCTGGAAGACGCCAGCGGGCGCCTGCTGATCATCCGTGGCCAGCCAGCCGTGCCGACGGGCCTGGGCCAGCGCCTGATCGTGCATCACCGCAACGTCAAGCTGATGGAAGCGTCGCTCGACATCGACCTGGGCAACAGCGTCAGCATGCCGGAAATCGCCATCGCCATCGATGCCGACAGCCTGGCCACCTGGTTCCCCGATACCTTGCCTGCCCTGCTGGCGCCGCCGCGCTGCCAGCTCGACGTGCGCCTGGCCGACAGCGACAGCGCCTTGCAGATGGTGCGTGACGGCTCCGTGTTTGGCTGCGTGTCGGCAGAGTCCGGTACAGCGATCGACGCGGCGGCCGCCACCAGCGTCACGCCGCTGGGCACTTTGCGCTATGTCTGCGTGGCCACGCCCGTGTTTGCCGGGCACTGGTTCGGCGATGGTTTTATTGCCGAGGCGGTACAACTGGCACCCGCCGTCGTGGGCCAGCATGGCTTGCTGGCGCGTTTCCTCGCTGAACAATTAAGCATGCGTGAACCGTTTCCGCACCACACCCTGCCCGTGGAGGCGGCGCGCCGCAGCTGCGTGCTCGATGGCCTGGCCTACGGCCTGATGCCGCAACGCCTGGCCGCGCAGGCGCTGGCGACGGATCGCCTCGTCGATTTGATGCCGGGTAACACCCTGGACGTGCCGCTGAGCTGGCATGCGTGGACTCTGGACACGCCGTTTACCAAGTTGCTGTCCGAGCAGATCGTCAAGTCGGCGCGTGATTACCTGAACTAATCAGATATCCAGCGGGTCCACTTCCAGCGACCATTTCACGCGCGTCTTCATGGCGCGCAATGCACCTAACCACTGCTTCAGGAAAGCCTGCAGCGCGGGCCGCGAGGGGGACTCGAGCAGCAGCTGGGCACGGTCCACGTTGTACACGCGCGTCATGCTCATGGGTATCGGATCATTGATGGTCACCTGCGGGTGCGCCATGCATTCCTTGGCCGCCTGCAGGAATTCGATGGCCGTGGCCAGCTCGGGGGCTTCCGCGCGCAGCAGGGCCTGGAACAGATACGGCGGCAGCGCCGCTTGCGCCCGCTCTTCCAGCAAGGTGGTGGCGAAATGGTCGTAATCGTGGTTGACGACGGCATCGTACAGCGGATGGCGCGCATAGCGCGTCTGGATCAGCACCTCACTGACGCTGCCCCCTTCCGTCTGCGCAGCCCGCCCAGCCCGGCCCGCCACCTGCATCAGCTGGGCAAACAGGCGTTCGCTGGCGCGGTAATCCTGGGAAAACAGGGCCGTGTCCGGGTTCAAAATGCCCACTAAAGTCAGCTTTTTGAAATCGTGCCCCTTGGCCACCATCTGCGTGCCGATCAGAATATCCACTTCGCCCCGGTGCACGGTGTCGAACGCTTCCTGCGCGCTGCCCTTCTTGCGCGTGGAGTCGGCATCGATGCGCAAAATGCGCGCCTCGGGAAACAATTGCTGCAAACCCTCTTCCACCCGCTGCGTGCCGCGTCCCAGCGGTTGCAGATCGACGTTGCCGCAGGTGGGGCAATGGCGGGGAATGCGCAATTCCAGGCTGCAATGGTGGCAGCGCAGCCGGTGTTCGGGCTTGTGCAGCACCATGAACGAGGTGCAGCGCGTGCAATTGCTGATCCAGCCGCACGATTCGCAGCAGATCACGGGGGAATAGCCGCGCCGATTCAAGAACAGCAGCGACTGCTCACCGCGCTCCATGCGTAGCTTCAAGGCGGCGACCAGATGCGAAGTCAGTCCATCCTTCGGCTTGTCGCGCTCCATGTCCAAAATCTTGACGCGCGGCAGCACCGCATTCTTGACGGCCCGTTCGCGCAACTCCAGCTTGCGGTAGCGCCCCGTCTGCGCATGGTGCCAGCTTTCCAGCGAGGGCGTGGCCGAACCGAGCACGATGGGAATCTGCAATTGCCAGGCCCGCCACACGGCCAGGTCGCGCGCCGAATAGCGCAAGCCTTCCTGCTGCTTGTAGGACGGATCGTGTTCCTCGTCGATGACGATCAGTTTGAGCTTGGGCAGCGAGGCCAGGATAGCCAGCCGCGTGCCGAGCACGATACGCGCCTGGCCCTGGTGGGCGGCCAGCCAG
Organism: Janthinobacterium sp. UMAB-56; assembly: GCF_900095265.1. GTDB lineage: Bacteria > Pseudomonadota > Gammaproteobacteria > Burkholderiales > Burkholderiaceae_D > Janthinobacterium. The sequence goes on from NZ_LT607665.1 coordinate 38,237, forward strand.
TGCAGCATGCGCTCGCCTTCGGACAGGCTGCTGTGCAAGGTGGCCAGCATGACGCCGGGAAAGCGCGCGCGGATATTGCCTTCCAGCTGGGGCGTGAGGTTGATTTCCGGCACCAGGATGAGGATTTGCGCATCGTCCTCGCGCGCCAGCACCTGGGCGCAGGCTTGCAGATACACTTCCGTCTTGCCGCTGCCCGTCACGCCGTACAGCAGGGTCGGCTTGAAACCCTGCGCCCCGCCGATGGCCTCGGCCGCTTCCTGCTGGGCGGCATTGAGCGCCGGCATGTTCAGCGGCGTGCCGTCATGCGCGTCAGCCAGCTTGCCCAGCTTCTTGATGGCGCGGTCCAGCGCCACGGTGGTCAGCACACGCAAGTTCTTCGGTAAACCCGGCAGCGCCACCTCGCCCAGCGGGCGCTGGTAGTAATCGGCGGCAAAGGCGGCCAGCGCCAGCCACTGTTCCGACAGGGGCGCCAGTTGGCTGCGCACGGCCAGCACATCCTTCAATTTCGCGGCGGGCACGTCGGTGCTGTCGCTTACGCCGATGATCAAGCCCATCACGTCACGCCGGCCGAACGGCACCAGCGCCAGCTGTCCCACTTGCGGCAACGGCCCCTCATCGCCGTTCCAGCGATAGTCGAACAGGACGTTCAGGGGGGTGTCGAGCGCGATTTTCAGGATGCACTGCGCCATGGGTGGGATTGCCTATCTAAATAATGGTGAAGCCATGCGAGCCGGCCGGCCATGATACTTGGTCTGTTCGGCAAACACCTAACAGCAAGCCGGGAGTTGTCTGAATTATCACCAAAAATAACAGTGTTATGCGCGAGCCAGCGGGGCTGCGGCCCCTGGTACAGATGTCCTGTGCAGGCCAGGCAAAAAGGGGCCGATTGTACCAAGCCGAAAGTGACCTTTGTGTGATGCCTGTCCAGACGGCCGAGACTATAGTGAGCGCTTCGGCAATTTTGTAGCAATAAAAGCAATGCCAGCCTGCCGAAACCGCTCGCGCACGCAGTCCGCCTGCCCTGCGTTTTGGCTGGCAACGACGACCTACCCCACCACCTCAACAAGGGAAACATCATGCAAGCTATCAAAAATTTCATTCGTAACGAAGACGGTGTCACGGCTATTGAATATGCGCTGATCGCCGCGCTGATCGCCACCGCGCTGGTCGTCGGCGTCACCGCTCTCGGCAAGGATATCCAGAAGGCCTTCACCACTATCGGCACCAACCTGACGACGCCGCCGAAGCCTTGATTTCCGTCATTTTCCAAGCCTAGTCATCGCGCTCGATGCCGGCCCGTCCACGGCTGGCATCAACCCGCTGCACTTTCACTGCCGGCACGATGGCCACGCCATCTTGCCATTCTCACTCGGCCCACGTACATCGATGACTGCCTTTCTTTCGATCACCCTCCCCACCTTGCTGCTGTGCGCCCTGCTGGCCTGCGCCGTCTGGCATGACGTGCGCAGCCGCCGCATCCCGAATGGCCTGGTCTTTGGCGGCGCGCTGGCGGCCCTGCTGCTGCATGCCGTGCTGACGCCGGCCGGCGGTGGCCTGGGCGTGCCGGCCGCGCTGGCCGGACTGGCGCTGGGACTGGCCCTGCTGCTGCCCATGTACATGCTGCGCGCGCTGGGCGCCGGCGACGTCAAGCTGATGGCCATGGTGGGTGCCTTCATGGGGCCGCAGCAACTGATGTCGGCCACCTTGCTGACCCTGCTGGCGGGTGGCGTGCTGTCCCTGCTGGTGGCCGCCTGCACGGGCGTGCTGCGCCAGGTCCTCGGAAATAGCTACCGCATGCTGTTCTACAGCCTGCTGCGCGGCGTCAGCGGCGGCAATGCCCGGCTCGATGCGCCCCAGGCCGCCAGCGGCAGGCTGCCGTATGCGATCGCCATTGCCGCCGGCACCCTGCTGTCCTTTTTCTGGAGCTTTTCATGAGACATACCCGCGCCATCGCGCTCATCGTGCTGGCCTTCGTGGTGGCCCTGGCCGCCGTCCTGGTAGCGTTGCGCTGGATCAACGCACAAACGGCGCCCAACAGCAGCAAGGTAGCCGTCGCCAGCGCCGACATCAACCTGGGCGCGCGCCTGGCGCCCGAGATGATCACGCTGGTGGACTGGCCAGCCAGCGCCTTGCCGCCGGGCGCCATCAGCGACGCCAAGCTGCTGGAGGCCAGGGTTGCGCGCAGCAATATCGGCCGCGGCGAACCTGTTTTGGAAAGCAAGCTCGCGCCCGTCGGTACGGTGGGTGGCCTGTCCGCCGCCCTGGGCGACGGCAAGCGCGCCATGACGGTACGCGTCAACGACGTGGTGGGCGTGGCCGGCTTCGCCCTGCCCGGCAACTTTGTCGATGTGCTGGTCAATACCCAGGACGAAGCGGAAAAGAAACGCACGCAAGCCAACGATGCGGCCATTTCCAAGATCGTGCTCGAACGCATACTCGTGCTGGCCATCGCCCAGGAATCGAGCCGCGACGATACCAAGCCCAAGGTGGTCAACGCGGTGACCCTGGAACTGACGCCGGAGCAGGCGGAAAAGCTGGACCTGGCGCGCAGCGTGGGCACCTTGTCGCTGGTACTGCGCAACCAGATCGAAGACCAGCCCGTCAATACGGACGGCGCCACCCGCGCCAGCCTGCTCGACCTCAAAGCGCCCGCCAAGCCAGCCGTGGCCGTCGTCAGGCGCGCCGTCGCGCCGCCGGCGCGCGCGGCCAGCGAGCGCATCGAAGTCATCAAGGGCCTGGAGCGTAGCGCACAGCAATTCTGATGGCCATTCCAAGAACGATTTCAAGCACTGATTGGGGAAGCAATTGACACATCCATTGAAACGCCCGGCCTTGCTGCTGGTCCTGGCGGCCAGCCTGTTGCCGGGCCAGGCGGCTACGGCCGCCAAGGCGGCCAAGACGACGGCCAAGGTACAGCACGCGGCAGCCCCCTCGGCCACGCCCGCGCCGGCCGCCACGCTGCCGCGCCTGATCAACCTGTCGGCCGGCAAATCGCAACTGCTGCACCTGCCATTCGCGGCCAGCCGCCTGGCCGTCGGCGATACCGCCATCGCCGACGTCATCCTGCTCAATGCCAATGAAGTCTACCTGCTGGGCAAGCGTCCCGGCGCCACCAATCTGATCCTGTGGGACCGGGCCAAACAAGCCTCCATCATCGACCTCGGCGTCGCCATCGACACGGGTGCGCTGCGCCAGCAGCTGCAACAATTGTTCCCCGACGAGACGCAGATCGCCATCCACGGCGCGGCCGACACCCTGCTCTTGTCGGGCACCGTGGCCGACACCGTCAAGGCCAGCCAGATCGTGGCGCTGGCGCAATCGTATGCCGAGCGCGCCAGCGGCGGCAGCGCTGCCGCCAGCCCCGTGGCCGGCATCAAGGTGATCAATATGCTAGCCATCGCCGCGCCCCAGCAAGTGATGCTGGAAGTGAAGATCGCCGAAGTGTCGAAGAGCCTGGTCGACCAACTGGGCGCCAGCCTGGGCGTCAATGTGCAAGTCGGCAACTGGACGCACTCCCTGCTGTCGAACCTGCTCAGCGGCAACCGCAGCCTGATCGAGGCGTTCAACAAGAAGAATGGCAACTTCGTCAGCATCGACGCGCAAAAGCGCGACGGCCTCGTGAAGATCCTGGCCGAACCGACCATCATGGCCATCAGCGGCCAGGAAGCCAGTTTCCTGGCCGGCGGCAAGGTCTTCATTCCCGTCAGCCAGAGCAACAATGGCGGCACGCCCACCATCACCCTGGAAGAAAAAGAATATGGCGTGGCCGTCAAATTCACGCCCACCGTGCTAGATGGCGGACGCATCAATCTGAGGGTAGCACCCGAAGTTTCCGAACTGAACAAGGACGGCATCGGCCTGAGCGCGGGCGGCACGAATGCCACCGCCTTGCTGCCCTCGTTCACCACGCGGCGCGCAGCGACCACGGTGCAGTTGTTCGATGGCCAGAGCTTCGCCATCGGCGGCTTGATCAAGAACAATGTAACGACGAATATCAAGGCCCTGCCCATGCTGGGCGAGATCCCCGTGCTGGGCGCGCTGTTCCGCAGCAGCGACTTTCAGAGCGACCGCAGCGAGTTGGTCTTCATCGTCACGCCGCACCTGGTCAAACCGCTGCCGGCCGTACCGCCCCTGCCCACGGATGGCTACGTGGAACCCTCGCGCGCGGAATTTTTCATACGCGGAAAAATGGAAGGAACACCGCCGCCCGCCACGGCAGCAGCGGCAACACAACCGGAGCAGCAACATGATTGATTTTCCCCGCCTTCTTTTCGTGCTGACCGCCATCGCGGCGCTGGGCGGCTGCGTGCAGCAGACACCGCGGCTCGACAGCCAGTTCGGCCATAGCGTGCGGCAGACGCAGGCGCAGCAAGTGCTGCAGCCCGACGCCGCCGCGCGTCAGCAAGCCCGCCTGGCCGCCGGCGGCGGCATCGATGGCCGCGCCGGCGTGGCTGCCTACCAGCACTACCAGGAATCGTTCCAGACCCCACCGGCATCGACGCAGGCCCTGACCATCGGCGTCAGCAAGCGCTAGGGAGGGCTTACCGTGCAAATCACCGTCAACTCAAGAGATGAAAAAAGCCTGGCCGGCATCGTCGCGCTTTTGCGCAGCCGCAATCCCGCGCACCAGGTCGACACCCTGGCCGGCCCCCTGAAAAGATTGCCCGTGGCCAGCTCGCCGGACGTGGTGATCGTCGACCAGCCGAGTATCGAAGCCGGCGACCTCGATAACCTGGAACGGCTGGGCAACCAGCACCCGCGCATCGCCTTCATCCTGCTGTGCCGCCATCACACGCCGGACTTCCTGCTGCAAGCCATGCGCGCCGGCGTGCGCGAGGTGATCGATTATCCGGCCCCGCCAGGCTGCCTGTACCAGGCCATCGAACGCATCGAGGAAAAGCTGCAGCGGCGCAGCGACGCCAACGGCAAGCTGCTGGCCTTTATCTCGTGCAAGGGCGGCAGCGGCGCCACGTTCCTGGCCACTAACCTGGCCTATGCGCTGGCAGCGCAGGGCGACAGCCGCGTGGTGCTGATCGACATGAATCTGCAGTTCGGCGACGCCTCGCTGTTTGTATCCGACCAGAAACCGCTGGCCACCTTGGCCGACGTGGCGCAGCAGATCCACCGCCTCGATCCCTCCTTTTTGGCGTCGAGCATGCTCAACATACTGCCCAACTATGGCGTGCTGGCCGCGCCGGACGACCCCACGCTGGCCAACGACGTGAAACCGGAGCACGTGGAGGCCATCCTCAGGCTGGCGCGCCAGCACTATGACTTCATCGTGCTCGACATCGGCCGCAGCCTGGACGCGATCAGCATCCGCGCGCTGGACCAAGCCGACATGATTTTCCCCGTGCTGCAAACCACCTTGCCGTATATCCGCGACGGCAAGCGCCTGCTCGATGTCTTTCACTCGCTCGACTATCCGATGGAAAAAATTCACCTGCTCGTCAACCGTCACGACAAGGGCAGTGAGATCAGCGTGTACGACCTGGTGACGGCCTACGGCAGCGATGTCTACATGACCGTGCCCAACCACTATGAAGCGGCGGCGGCCTCCGTCAACCAGGGCATCCCCGTGCTGCAGCTGGCCCCCACCAGTCCCATCACGCGGGCACTGCAGGAATTCGCCCGGCGCCTGAGCGGCGCGGCCCCCATCGCCGCGCAGGATGGCTGGCTGGGCCGCCTGCTGCGCCGCGCCTGAGCAAGGACGACACCATGAACGCAGTCACCATCCCGATCCGCGAACGCCTGGGCCAGTTGCACACGCACTTGCGCGCGGGCACCATCGACAACCGCGCCTACCAGTTGCTCAAGCAGCGCATCCACGCCATACTGCTCGACCGGGTCGACCTGGAAAACCTGCAGCGCATCTCGCCCGAGCAGGTGCGCGAACAGCTGCGCCTGCTGGTCGAACGCCTGCTGGAAGAAGAAGCCGTGGTCATCAACGACCTCGAACGCAAGAACCTGACGCGCGACATCCAGCATGAAATGCTGGGCTTCGGCCCGCTGGAATTGCTGCTGGCCGACCCCACTGTGTCCGACATCCTCGTCAACACCCACAAACGCGTGTACGTGGAGCGGCGCGGCAAGCTGGAACTGACGGACGTGTGCTTCAGCGACGACGCGCATTTGATGAAGATCATCGACAAGATCGTCTCGCGCGTGGGCCGCCGCATCGACGAATCGAGCCCCATGGTCGATGCGCGCCTGCCGGATGGCTCGCGCGTGAACGCCATCATCCCGCCGCTGGCCATCGACGGCCCCGTGATGTCGATCCGGCGCTTCTCGGCCGACCCGCTGCGCCTGGCCGACCTGGTGGCCTACGACAGCATGACGGCGGGCATGGCGGAAATCCTGCAAGGCCTGGGCAAGGCGAAGATCAACATCCTGATCTCGGGCGGCACGGGCAGCGGCAAGACCACCATGCTCAACGTCATTTCCGGCTTCATCGGCGCCACCGAGCGCATCGTCACGGTGGAAGACGCGGCCGAACTGCAACTGCAGCAGCCGCACGTGGTGCGCCTGGAAACGCGCCCGCCGAATATCGAGGGCAAGGACGAGGTGACGCAGCGCGCGCTGGTGCGCAACGCGCTGCGCATGCGCCCCGACCGTATCATCCTGGGCGAGGTGCGCGGCGGCGAGGCGCTCGACATGCTCGGTGCCATGAACACGGGCCACGAGGGGTCGATGGCCACCATCCACGCCAATACCCCGCGCGATGCCATCACGCGGCTGGAAAACATGATCAGCATGGCGGCCGCCAGCCTGCCCAGCAAGGCCATGCGCCAGCAGATCAGCTCGGCCGTCAGCGTCGTGGTTCAAGTGTCGCGCCTGACCGACGGCAAGCGCAAGGTCACCTCTATCCAGGAAATCACGGGCATGGAAGGCGACATGATCACCATGCAGGAAATCTTCAGCTTCCGCCAGACGGGCATAGGCGATGGCGGCACCGTGCTCGGCCATTTTTCCTCGACGGGCATACGGCCGCGCTTCCTCGAACGCCTGCATACCTTCGGCATCACGGTGCCGGCCCAGCTGTTCGAACCGACCCGGCAGGGACTTTAAGATGGCTTCCCTGCTCCTTTTCGCCGCCCTGGTCTTCAGCGCCGCGCTGCTGCTGGCCAGCGGCGCCTACCTGATCTGGCACGGCATGCGCAACCGCGCTCCCGGGCGCGTGGCCCAGCGCGTGCGCAATGCCAGCATAGGTAGCGCCGACCACCGTCCCGCCCTGTCGATCAGCAAGCAGCGCCTGCTGGCCCGCCACCCCCTGTTGCAGCGCCTGCTGCAGGCGCTGCCGCCGGCGGCTGTGCTGGACCGCCTGCTATTGCAGGCGGGACGCCAGCAAACGGTGGCCCAGCTGCTGGGCTGGTGCCTGACCGCCCTGCTGGGCGGCCAGCTGCTGGCCGCGCTAATGGGACTGCCCCTGTCCTTGCTGGCGGGCCTGGGGGCGCTGGCAGGCGCGCTGCCCCTGCTGCACTTGCGCCGCGCGCAGCAGCAGCGGCTCAAACGCATCGAACAGCAATTGCCTGACGCGCTGGACCTGATGGGCCGCGCCATGCGCGCCGGCCATGCCTTTCCCACGGCCCTGAAAATGGTTGGCGATGAAATGCCGGCACCGCTGGGCAGCGAATTTCGCGCCGTCTTCGATGAAGTCAATTTTGGCGTGGCCATGAGCGACGCTTTAGGCAACCTGGCCAGCCGCGTGCCCAGCACCGACTTGCGCTACTTTGTCGTGGCCGTGCTGATCCAGCGCGAGACGGGCGGGAACCTGGCCGAGTTGCTGGGCAGCATCAGTGCCATCATCCGCGACCGCCTGAAACTGCTGGGACAAATCCGCGTACTGTCGGCCGAGGGCCGCATGTCAGCCTGGATCCTGGGACTGATGCCGTTTGCCGTGGCGCTGATGATGCAGCTGAGCAGTCCCGATTTCCTCAGCCTGCTGTACCTCGACAGCGCCGGCCGCAAGATGCTGCTCACATCCGGCGTGATGATGGCACTGGGCATTTTGGTGATCCGCAAGGTAACGCACATCCGCATCTGAGTTTTTTCCCGAAAGGTTGCTCATGAGTTTTCTGCAATTACTGTTTCTGGCGCTGACCTTTTGCGCCGCCTTCGGCGCCATGCTGTTGCTGCTGCGCCCATTCGCCTCGTCTACTCTGCAATCGCGCCTGGCCGCGCTGGCCGACCAGCAGGCGCCAGGCCGCAAGGCAGGCGGCAGGCGCTGGCTGGCGCGCCTGCTGCGCCTGGCCGTACCGCTGGGCAAATTGTCCTTGCCCGCCGAGAACTGGGAAGGCTCGCCGCTGCGCAGCCGCTTCATGCATGCGGGCCTGCGCTCGAACGCCGCGCCGCTGCTGTTCTTCGCCGCCAAGACGACCCTGGCGCTAGCCCTGCCGGCCGCGGTTTTCTTCCTGCTGCATCAATCCTTCCCCAGACTCGGCGGCAGCACGCTGGTGCTGTGCCTGCTCATCGCCATGGCCCTCGGCTACTACCTGCCCAACGTGGTGCTGTCACACATGGTCAAGCAGCGCCAGCGCGACATTTTCGAGAACTTTCCCGATGCGCTGGACCTGATGACGGTGTGCGTCGAAGCGGGCCTCGGCATGGATGCGGCACTGGCCCGCGTGGCGGCGGAAATCGTGCTAAAAAGCGCCGTGCTGAGCGAAGAGCTCACCCTCGTCACGCTGGAACTGCGGGCCGGCAGCAACAAGGAAAGAGCCTTGCGCAATCTGGCCTTGCGCACGGGCGTGGAAGACGTCGACGCCTTGGTCACCATGCTGATCCAGGCCGAACGCTTCGGCACTGGCATCGGCGCGGCGCTGCGCGTGCAGTCCGCGCAATTGCGCACCAAGCGGCGCCAGGGGGCGGAAGAACAGGCGGCGAAGATCGCCCTGAAACTGCTGTTTCCCCTGATTTTCTTTATCTTTCCTGCGCTGCTGGTGGTGCTGATGGGTCCAGCCTTCCTGCAAATCTACCGCCTGTTGCTGCCGGCCCTGCGCAATGCCAGCTAAGGCCCGCACACCGGCCCGACAGGAGGGCGTGGCGGCCGTCGAACTGGCCCTGCTGATGCCCGTGCTGTTGCTGATTTTCCTCGGCATCGCGGGCATGAGCCGGCTGTACTACCTGCAGATGGCCCTGGTCAGCGCGGCGCGCGCCGGCGTGCAGTTCGCGCAGGCCAGCCAGACGCAGGACACGGCGCGTATCGCCGCCGCCGCGCACCACGACGCCCTGCACGACGCGCCCGGCATGGCTATGCCCGAAGTGACGATACGCCAGCGCTGCGCCGACGGCAGCCCGTATGCCGGCAACGGCAAGTGTCCCGGCTATGCCAGCGCACCGTGGACCTATGTTGAAGTGCGCACCAGCTACGTGCTGGCCGATGCCGTCTCGCCCCTGCTGCCCGCATTCGCGGCGCCGCTGCGGCTGCAGCAGAGCGCCACGGCGCGCCTGCGCTAGGCGCCCTCCAGAAAGAAACGATCACGCCATGCATCCCATCCGCCAGCGCGGCTCCTTCGCCGTCGAATTTGCCCTCACTCTGTCAATATTGTTGTTGCTCACGTTTGCCATCGTCAACCTGGCGCTGGCGGTATGGAACTACAACACCCTGTCGCAGGCCAGCCGCGAAGGCGCGCGCTATGGCAGCGTGCTGGGCAATACCGATGGCCGCTATAGCCGCGCGCGCGCGCGCGACCTGATACAGCAGCGGGTGGAAGCCTACGCCGTCGGCCTGCGCTTCGACGCCATCGAAGTCAGCTGGGACAACGGCGACAACGCCCCCGGCAGCATCGTCACCGTCAGCGCCAGCTACCGCTTCCATCCCGTCAGCGCCATGGTCGGCTCGCTCAGCATTCCGCTGCGCAGTTCCGCCAGCATGATGATTTCCCAATGACATTCCCCACTCCGCCGAACCGAGGTATTTCATGCGCCTGTCCCCATCCCTGCGTTACCGCCACCGCCAGCGCGGCAGCATTCCTGTCGCCACGGCACTGCTGCTGCCTCTGCTGATCGGCTTTGCCGGCCTGGCCGGCGACAGCGGCAATCTATATCTCGTCAAGCGGCGCATGCAGACGGCGGCCGATGCGGGCGCCATCTCGGCCGCGCTGGAAGTGCAGCGCCAGGCCAGCCTGGCCGACATCGTCGCTGCGGGCAAGCAGGATGCGGCCCTGAACGGCTTCGCTGCCAGCGCCACCAGCGTCCACTTGCCGCCCCTTGCCGGCGCCCATGCGGCGCGCCCCGGCTATGTGGAGGTGCAGCTGGCGCAAGCCGTGCCTACGCATTTCATGGGCTTGTTCGGCTTCCGTACGGTCGAGGTGCAGGCCCGCGCGGTGGCCGGCGCGCGGCCCGACGCCACCTGTTTCCTGGCCCTCAACAGCAAGAACGTCAGCGACGCGATGACAGTCACGGGGGCCGGCGAAATCACCGGCGAACACTGCTCGATTTTCGTCAACGGCAGCGCGGCCAATACTCTGACGGCCAGCGGCGCCATGACCATCCGGGCCGACAGCATCGGCGTGCAGGCGCCCAGCTACCGGCACGATGGCGGCAGCGCCTTCCTGCCCACGCCGCAGGTCGGCCAGGCGGCGCGCCTGGACCCGCTGGCGCGCCTGAAGCCGCCTACGGGCGGCGCCACGCAAGCGAACGGCAAGCTGACGGGCACGGGCACGCACACCTTGCAGCCAGGCCTGTATCCTGGCGGCATCAACCTGTCCGGTGGCATGACCATCAATTTTGCGCCGGGTATCTATGTGCTCAAGGGTGGCTTCACGGTTGACGGCGCCGTCAACCTGCATGGCGACGGCGTGGCCTTCTATACGCAAGGCCCCGTGAACATCCGCGGCAGCGGCGTGCTCAAGCTAGCGGCGCCCGAGACGGGCCCCATGGCTGGCATCCTCTTCTATGGCGACCGCGACAAGGTCACGGGCAAGAACGAGATCACGGGCGGCGTCAGCGGCGAACTGGCCGGCACCCTGTATTTCCCGTCGTCGGCGCTGGACCTGGTGGGTAGCGGCGGCCTCAAGGGCAAGCCCTACCTGATGCTGATCGCCGATACGATGTCGTTTACGGGCGGCATGTTGTCGGAATTTATCAAGCCCGTGTATAACGACGCCTACCAGGGCTCGCGGGTGGCCATCGCGGAGTAGCGGTCACCCCAGTTTGTGGCGCGTGGCATACACATACAGCTCCAGTCGGTTGCTGACGCCCAGCTTGTGATAGATCGAACTGAGGTGGTTGCGCAAGGTGTGTTCGGCGATGAAGGCGCGCTGCGCCAGGTCTTTGTTCAACGCGCCATTGCCGTCGACGACCATACCGACGATCTTGCGCTCCTTGGCCGTCAGGCTGGCGATGCGCGCCTCTTCGGGATTGCTCGGCGGCGGTGCCCTGGGCGCCAGCAACTCGCCGAGCAGGGAGCCGAGCAGGGTCTGCTCGATCCACAGTTCGCCCAGGTGCACCTTGCGGATCACATGCAGCAGCAGCTCGGCCGGCGCTTCCTTGCCCAGTACGCCTCGCGCACCGGCACGCACGGCCTTGCCCAGCAATTCCTGGCTGCGCGTGCCGCTCAGCACCAGCGCCCGCGTGCCGCCACCGGCCAGCAGCTGAGGCAGAATATCGGTGGAACACGAGCCACCCAGATCCAGGTCCAGCACGATCACATGCGGCTGCTGCGAGGCGGCCATCGCCAGCGCCGTCTCGGCATCGCCCGCCGAGCCCACCAGCGACATTTCCGGCGTGCCTTCGATCAGCTTTTCCAGTCCCCACAACATGGTCTTGTGGTCGTCGACCAGCATCACGCGTATCGCCTGCCGCGCGTACGCGGGCACGCTCGCTGCCGGCATCACAGGGGAATCGCAATCTGCAGCGAGGTGCCGCCATCACCGGGGCGCTTGACCAGCAAGCGCCCGCCCAACGCCGTCGTGCGCGTGGCGATCGACGATGGCGTGAAAGTCGGGGCCGGCATGCCGTCGCCCTCGTTTTCAATCAGGATCTGCAGCCAGCCATTGCTGCAATCGACGTCGATCGTGCCATGCCGCGCGCGCGTATGCTTGCGGATATTGCTGATGCCTTCGCTGACGATCTGGAACACTTCGGCCGCCAGGCGGTCGCTCACTTCGATGGCGGGCGAGACGCGCAGGGTGATATCGATGTCGTAAAACTGGCGTACCTGTTCCGCCTGGCGCCGCAAGGCCAACAGCAATTCGGGTTCCTTGCGCAACTGCCCGCTGTTAAGGTTCTTGACGAAGTGGCGCATGTCGCCCACCACTTCGGTGGCCATCGCCAGCAGTTTGTCGAGGTCGTCGATGAGGGGATTGTCGGGCGCGGCCGCCTGGCGCACGGCACTGATGCCGTGGCGCAAGCCGATATAGGGTTGCAAGGTACTGTCATGCAAGTCGCAGGCGATTTTCTGCCTTTCGCGCTGCCCCGCTTCGGATGCCAGCCGGTCCAGCAATTCGATGTTTTCCATCATGGGAAACACTTGCGCCACGATATGCTTGAGAAAGAGCGCATCGGCCTTGCTGAAGCCGTGCCGCGCCGACATCAGGTACACGCGTCCCTGCCCCTTGCGCAAGCGCAAGGAGGCGCTGACGAAGGCGCGCGCTTCGAGCAGCTCCACCAGGCGCTCACCCGCATCGCCGCCGAAACGCCGCCACTTGCGGCAACCGCGTCCCAGCACGCGCGTGCCACCCATCCACAGCCACCACTTCAGGCGCGGGCGCACGTGCAGCACGCTGTGCTCCGGGGCGAAGGCCAGCAGGGCCGGCATGGCGCTCGCGCACAGGCGCACCGGTTCGATCGAGGTACCCGCATTGGCCGCAGTCGCCGTGCGCAGCAGCCATTTTTCGGAGTCGCCATCCTGCAGCACCAGAATACAGCTGCTGGCGCGAAAGAAGACGCGGGTTTTTTCCAGGACGGACGAGAGCGAATGGTTGATGCCGAAACGGGGATTCGAGAGGCGGCTGACGTCGCGCAACAGGGCCAGGCGGCGTTTCTGCTGCAGGCCCATGCCGCCCCAGTAGGCGATCAGGTGGCCCAGCGCCAGCAGGAAGCTGGTACACCACAGCAAATGCCAGCGCTGCTCGGGCGTTTCCGCCAGCATAGCCACCAGCATCAAGGCGGCGGCCGACATCAGGGTCACGCGCGAGCCTTCGCGAAAGCCGAATTGAAACGAGGCGGCCAGGATGGCGAAAAAGAACAGCAGGAACACATAGCCATTGCTGCTGCCGCTGTAGTAGACGATCAGGCCGAACCAGCCCACGTCATACCAGTAGATGGCCTTGCCCGGCATGCTGGACAGGCGAATTTGCATGAGGGCAAATAATGCCGCGCTGTGCAGCGCATATGCGCCACACACCACCGTGCCCACGTCGCTCAGATGCACATTGCCGCCCGGATTGACAGCGCAGATGACGACGGCAAACACGGCCAGCAAGAGGCGGATGCCGCACACCATGGCAGCATCGGCGGTATCGCTCGTCAACTGCACGCTGAATGCGTTTTCGTCCTTCACCGCACCTCCGTACCAAGGGATTTCATCAAGGCAGGGCACAGCGTTACGCTTGCCACTGTGCACAAATATACAAAATTGCTTTCTTTGCAATCAACAAGTGTACGCAGGGAACTAGTGTTTGTCTACCGGAAAATCTGCACTCCTTTACCCAGGCAAAGAAACAGCACCCAGCTTGAGAATGTCTGTGGATAACTTTGTGGACAAAGCAAAATTAACTTTCAGAAAAATCTGGATAGAAAATTTTGATCGCCGTCAAGAGGGCTATGCAATAAAAATTAAGTATTTAAAATCAATGACTTAAAAATTGATGCCCGGGAAGCCGCAAATCTGCGGGGCGTTTCCGCCGCTGTGCATAACTGAAGCATTTGTATTTTTTTTATACAGAAATCAGCACCATTTTGAGGCGCCATATGCGGAAAAACACCAACGACATACAGCCAAGCTGTCAATTACCGGGCAGGCGTTCGCTTTTGCCTGGCGAACGGCGAAACATTGTTCAATGTTCATGCACTGCAACATACACTTCAGGTAAAACCTGAACATTTGCGCTAAGTATCGGTTAACTAATTACTTTTCAATTTTATCCACAGAATCTGTTGATAACTTTGTGGACAATGAAGGAATAAGGCTGGCAAACGGAAGAATAACCTTATCAATTGCAACAAAGTCCGACGAGCGAGGCATTTTTTACTTCTTAATAATCAAGCACTTGCACAACATCCCCGGGCATGGCTTTTCGACTGCCTCTTATTTCCGCAGCAAAAAAAATTGTGCATAAGTCGGTATTTTCTTGCTACGGTGCAGCAAAGAAAAAGGCAGGCTTCCGCTGGAGAGCCTGCCTTTTCTGCCCCTGTGCCAGGGGGATGCGCTTGCTTACTGGCCGCTGCGCATGGCGCGGCTCATGCTGTGCACGGCTTCCACCATGGCTGCCACCGATTCCGGCGGCGTGAACTGGGAAATACCATGGCCCAGGTTGAATACGTGGCCCGTGCCTGCCGACGGCGCGCCGAAAGCATTCAGGACCTTGGCCACTTCGGCGCGGATCTGTTCCGGGCTGGCGAACAGGATGGCAGGGTCGAGATTGCCCTGCAAGCCCACTTTATGTCCTACCAGCTGGCGCGCGCGCGTCAGGTTGACGGTCCAGTCCAGGCCCACGGCATCGGCGCCGATGTCGGCGATCTGCTCGATCCACTGGCCGCCGCCCTTGGTAAACACGATGGCGGGAATCTTGACGCCATCCTTGTCGCGCTTCAGCTGCGCCACCACTTGCTGCATGTAGGCCAGCGAGAATTCCTGGTAGGCGCCATCGGCCAGCGCACCGCCCCAGGAATCAAAAATCATCACGGCTTGCGCGCCGGCATCGATCTGCGCATTCAGGTACTGCGCCACCGAGGTAGCGTTGATGGCCAGAATGTGGTGCATCAGGTCAGGGCGGTTGTACAGCATCTTCTTGATGGTATGGAACTCTTTCGAGCCGCCGCCTTCCACCATGTAACACGCCAGCGTCCACGGGCTGCCGGAAAAACCGATCAGCGGCACACGGCCGTTGAGTTCCGTGCGGATTTGCGTGACAGCCTTGAAGACGTAGTCGAGCGACTCCAGGTCCGGCACTTGCAGTGCCTTGACATCCTGCTCGGTGCGCAGCGGGCGCTCGAACTTCGGGCCTTCGCCATCGGCGAAATACAGGCCCAGGCCCATGGCGTCAGGCACAGTCAGGATGTCGGAAAACAGGATGGCCGCGTCGAGCGGGAAACGCTCCAGAGGCTGCAAGGTCACTTCCGTGGCGTAATCGGGATTCTTTGCCAGGCCGAGGAAAGAGCCGGCCCGCTCGCGCGTGGCGCGGTATTCGGGCAGGTAGCGGCCCGCCTGGCGCATCAGCCAGACGGGCGTGTGCTCGGTCGGCTGGCGCAGCAGGGCGCGCAGGAAAGTATCATTCTGGAGCGGAGCAAATTGTGGCATGGCAGGCAATCGAGCTTGGAGAAGCGGTATTATCGCACCCAATGGCCGCCATTTCATTGATTCAGGTGCCGCTTTGCAGCATTTGCCACGCACAGCGATGACTTTCGTTGTGCCTGCCCTTCCATTATGATGATGCACGTCGCCGCGCGCCCTGACCCTGCCTGGCGGCCCTTGATCCCCTCACTACACGGAGCCCGCATGACCTCGACCGCATCCAGCACCCCTTATGGCATCTGGCCATCGCCGATCAGCGCGGCCGTCGTCGCCGCTGGCGCCTCGCCACTGACGCAGCTGGCCCTGGGCGGTGCGGATGGGAACGATGTGCTCTGGCTGGCCGGGCGCGCCAGCGAAGCGGGCCGCAATACCCTGCTGCGCCAGCGCGGCGCGCGTGTCGATGAACTGACGCCGGCTCCCTTCAATGTGCGCACCCGCGTGCATGAATACGGCGGCGGCGCGTATGCCGTCGCCGGCGATACCGTGTATTTCTCGCATTTCGCCGACAACTGCCTGTACCGCGTGAACGGCGACGGCGTGTCCGAAGCGTTCACCAAGGGCGGCAGCACGCGCCATGCGGACTTCGTCGTCGATGCGGCCCGTTCCCGCCTGATCGCCGTGCGCGAGCAGCATCCGGAAGAAGGTCATGCCCATCCGGAAAACAGCCTGGCCGCCGTCGGCTTCGATGGGCGTGAAACGGTGCTGGCGCGCGGCCACGATTTTTATGCAGCGCCGCGCTTGTCGCCGGACGGCAGCCAGTTGGCCTGGATCAGCTGGGATCACCCACGCCTGCCGTGGCAAGGCACGGAACTGTGGCTGGCCGACGTACAGGCGGACGGTAGCCTCGGTTCGCCGCGCCTGATCGCCGGCGGCGCACGCGAGTCGATTTGCCAGCCGGAATGGTCGCCGGGCGGCTTGCTGCACTTCGTTTCCGACAGCAGCGGCTGGTGGAATCTGTACCGCCTGCACGGCGCCGACGTCGAAGCGCTATGCCCGATGGAAGCGGAATTTGCCACGCCGCACTGGACCTTCGGCGGTAGCATGTACGGTTTTATTTCCGACGATGAGATCGTCTGCACGTATATCCAGGCCGGCATCAGCTACCTGGCGCAATTGAACGTGGCGGCGGCCAAGCTCGAGCCGATTCCGCACCCGTACCAGGAAATCCGCGAACTGCGCGTGGGACCCGGCTTCGTCGCGCTGCTGGGTGGCAGTCCCACGATTGCGCTGGAACTGGCGCGCATCGATTTGTCGAACCATGAGCTGGAAGTGCTGGCGCAGTCGATCGCCCACTTGCCCGCGCTCGACTACCTGTCCGTGCCGCGCAGCTTGCGTTTTCCTAGCAGCAATGGCCGCACGGCGTACGCCTTCTTTTATCCGCCCACCAACGGCGACGTACAGGCGCCGGCAGGAACCCTGCCGCCCGTCATCGTCATCAGCCATGGCGGTCCCACCAGCATGGCCAGCAATACCTTGAAACTGGCGACGCAGTACTGGACCAGCCGCGGCATCGGCGTACTCGACGTCAACTATGGCGGCAGCAGCGGCTTCGGCCGCGAATACCGCGACGCGCTGCGCGGACAGTGGGGCATCGTCGACGTGGAAGACTGCATCGCCGGCGCGCGCTACCTGGCAAGCAATGGCCTGGCCGACCCGGAACGCCTGATCGTTCGCGGCGGCAGCGCCGGCGGCCTGACGACCCTGTGCGCGCTGACCTTCCACGACGTCTTCAAGGCGGGCGCCAGTTACTATGGCGTATCCGACCTGAAGGGCCTGGACAACGATTCGCACAAGTTCGAATCGCGTTACACCGACTACCTGATCGCCTCGCAGCCACAAGCCGAAGCGCTGTACCGTGAACGCTCGCCCATCCATCACACGGACAAATTGTCGCGCCCCATGATTTTCTTCCAGGGCCTGGACGACAAGGTGGTGCCGCCGCAGCAGTCGCAGCTGATGGTCGACGCCCTGCAGGCGCGCGGCGTACCGGTCGCTTACGTGCCGCTCGAGGGCGAAGGACACGGCTTCCGCAAGGCGGAAAACATCGTGCGTACGCTGGACGCGGAACTGTATTTCTACCAGCGCGTATTCGGCCTGCCCGTGGCGCCCGGCGAGCCTGCCGTGCATATCGCCAATTTGCCCGCATGAGTGACACGCATTCCGACCAGCAACTGCTAGACGAATTTGCCGCCCTGGAGCAGCACGACCAGATGATCCTGGCCTTGCTGGCCATCGCGGGTGAACCGGTGGGCAAGCATGCCGTGTATGAACACTTGCAGCGCGCCAATGTCGTCGAGCCGGACGGCACGCCGTTCGCCCTGCTCACCGTCACGGGCATGCTGCAGCATTTGACGCGGCGCGCGCTGGCGTCCGAAGTGGTGGGACGGGGCTACGCCTGCGAAGCCAGGCTGCGCTGGCCCGCCATGCGCGCGGCCATCGAGCACCTGGTGTTTCGCGACCTGTGCCAGGCCATCGAGCTGATCAATCCCGTGCGGCGCAACTGGGATGGCTATGTGGAATTGCGCAGCTACCGGCAAGGCGTGGCACGCTTGCGCATCGCCCTGCTGCGCAATGACGAGGTGCGCCACGTGGCTGCCATCCTGGCCGCTTGCATGGCGTGCTATGAAGCGCAGCAGCTGCATCCGCTGATCGAAATTTTCGGCCGGCCGTTCGCGCCGGAGATGCTGTCTTTCGTCATGCCGCAACTGCAGGACGACATCCTCGCCGTGCTGCTGGGCAACGCGCCGCGCGAGCCGGCCACGGCGCTCGCCATCCGCGCCTACGCGCGCGACCACCACGCGCGCCAGGCGGCGGCCGGCGACCATCTCGGCGCTAACCTGCCGCTGGCCCTGGCCGAAGACGCGCTGCTGTGCGGCGAACTCGACGCGGCCGCGCGCTACCTGGCGGGCCAGCAGGGGCCGCAGGCGCTGTTTGTCGACAGCAGCATCGCCCTGTTGCGCGGCGAACATGCACACGCCGTGGCAGGCTTTGAAACGGCCCTGAAAGGATTGCGCAAGGAAGCGGGCAAGCGCAAGCTGTGCTTCACGGGCATCGGCGGCCACCTGTACGTGCTGGCCCTGCTGCGCGGCAATGACGCCAAGCTGCTGAAAAACGCGGAGAGCTACCTCGATATCGCCCTGCACGCGCAGCCGAACCACGACAGCATCGTCTACCAGCAGCTCAACACCTTGCGCCTGGTGCGCGCCGGCGTGCAGCTGGCCGAAAGCATCCCCACGCGCAGCTGGGAAACGGGACTGCAGGCACAGCTGTTCCAGGCCTTGCTGTACTACTGGCTGGCGCTACCGCAATTGAGCGAACGCAAGGAGCAGCTGCGAGCGCTGGTGCAGCAAGCCGATGCGGCCGGCTACGATCTGATCGCGGCGCAGGCGGCCGGCTTGCTGGGCTTGATGGGCGAGCCGCAGCAGGAGCGCTATGCGACGGCCAAGCGGGCGCAACACGGCTTGACGGACATGGCACCGTGGTTCGAGCGCCAGGAAGCGTGGCAGCGCCAGCTGAGCGCGCTCATCAACCTGCAGCAGGGCGCCCCGGCCGAAGCCTTGGGCAGCGTCTCGCGGCTGGTGTGGCTGGTGGCATTCGACCCGCGCTTTGGCTTGACGGCCGTGGAAGTACGGGAACAGAAGCGCGACGCGCGCGGCGGCTGGAGCAAGGGCCGCGCCATGGGCTTGAAGCGCCTGGCCGAAGAGGCGGGCGACATCGATTTTCTCACGCCGCAAGACGCCCGCGCGGCGGGCAGCATCGCGCCATTCAAACAGTACTATTCGTCGGCACCACGCTATGAAATCGAGCTGGACAAGGCCGCCGTCTTGCTGGTGGGTCACCCGCTGGTGTTCTGGCTCGACCATCCGGACACGCGCGTGGAACTGATCGCCGGCGCGCCGGAACTGCTGATCAAGTCGCACGAGGGGCAGCTGTGGCTGGGCATGCAGCCGCCTCTGCCCGACAACGGCAGCAATGTGGTGGTGCAGCGCGAGACGCCGACGCGCTTGCGCGTGGTGCACATCCTCGACGAGCACCGGCGCATCGGCGCCATCGTGGGCCTGGGTCTGTCCGTGCCCCTGCACGCGGAAAAACAGGTGATGCAGGCAATAGGCGCCATCTCGTCGATGGTCACCGTGCAATCCGACATCGGTGGCGGCACCGGCGACGCCGAAGTGATCACGGCCGACCACCGCCTGCACGTGCATTTGCTACCCTATCAGCAGGGCTTGAAAATGCAGATTTTAGTCCGCCCGCTGCTCGACAACGGTGCCTATTACGCACCGGGCAGCGGCGCCGAAAGCGTGTTTGCCGATGTGGCGGGCCGGGCCGTGCAAGCGCGGCGCGACCTCAACGCAGAACGCGAAGCGCAGCGCCAGCTCATCGGTCGTTGCCTGGTGCTGGAAGAAGCGCAAGAAGAGCATGGCGAGTGGCTGCTGGGCCAGCCTGCCCTGGGCCTGCAACTGCTGGTGGAATTGCAGGCGCTGGCGCCAAACGGCATCGTGCTGGCCTGGCCCGAAGGCGAAACCATGCGCGTGTCGAAACGCATCGACAGCGGCCAGATGCGCTTGAACATCAAGAGTGAAAAGGACTGGTTTGCCGCCAGCGGCGAAGTGCAGATCGATGAAGACAAGGTGATGGATTTGCGCGCCCTGCTCGATTTGATGCAAAACAATAAGAGCCGCTTCGTGGCCCTGGGGGACAATCAGTTCCTGGCCCTCAGCGACGAATTGCACCGGCGCCTGTCCGAGCTGGCCGCGTATGGCGAGGCGCATGCCGATGGCGTGCACATCCACCCGCTGGCCGCGTTTGCGCTGGAAGAGCTGGCCAACGAAGCAGGCGGCGTGAAGGCCGACAAATTGTGGCGCGAACACTTGCTGCGCCTGCGCGCCCTCGACGACTATCAACCGCAACTGCCCAGCACCCTGCAGGCGGACTTGCGCGACTACCAGCTGGCCGGCTACCAGTGGCTGGCGCGCTTGGCGCACTGGGGCGTCGGCGCCTGCCTGGCCGACGACATGGGTTTAGGTAAAACCTTGCAGGCGCTGGCACTGATCCTGGCGCGCGCGCCGAACGGCCCCACTCTCGTCGTCGCGCCCACGTCCGTGTGCATGAACTGGATCAGCGAAGCGCAGCGCTTCGCGCCCACCTTGAAGGTCAAACTGTTCGGCAGCGGCGACCGCGCCGACATGCTGGAAAAATTGCAGCCCTTCGACGTAGTGGTGGCCAGCTATGGCTTGCTGCAGCAGGAAGCGAGCCTGTTTGCCGGCGTGCGCTGGCATACGATCGTGCTCGACGAAGCGCAAGCGATCAAGAATGGCGCCACCAAGCGCTCGCAAGCCGTGATGGCCTTGCAAGGGGATTTCCGCATGGTGGCCAGCGGCACGCCGCTGGAAAACCACCTGGGTGAATTATGGAACCTGTTCCGCTTCATCAACCCGGGTTTGCTGGGCACCCTAGACCAGTTCAACCTGCGCTTTGCCGGGCCCATCGAAAAGGATCAGGACAAACGGGCGGCGGCAGGCGCGCGTCTGCGTTTGCGCCGCCTGATCGCGCCCTTCATCTTGCGCCGCACGAAGACGCAAGTGCTGTCGGAATTGCCGTCGCGCACGGAAATCGTGCTGGAAGTGGAACTGTCGCCGCAAGAAACGGCGCTGTACGAATCCCTGCGCCGTGAAGCGCTGGAAAAGCTGGCCATGGTGGAAGGGCCGGCGTCCAAGAAAGCCATCCAGATCCTGGCGGAAATCATGAAACTGCGCCGCGCCTGCTGCAATCCGCAACTGGTGGCGCCAGAACTGGGCCTGGCCAGCAGCAAGCTGGCGGCCTTCGCCCAACTGCTGTCGGGCTTGCTGGAAAACCGCCACAAGGTGCTCGTCTTCAGCCAGTTCGTCGACCATTTGACCCTCATCCGCCAGCACCTGGAGCAGCATGGCGTCAGCTACCAGTACCTCGACGGCAGTACTAGCATGCAGGAGCGCAAGCGCCGGGTCGACGCCTTCCAGGCGGGCCAAGGCGATGTCTTCCTGATCAGCCTGAAGGCGGGCGGCATGGGCATCAACCTGACGGCGGCCGATTACGTGATCCACATGGACCCGTGGTGGAACCCGGCCGTGGAAGACCAGGCCTCGGATCGCGCCCACCGCATGGGGCAATTGCGCCCCGTCACCATTTACCGCCTGGTGGCGAAGCACACGATCGAGGAAGGCATCGTCGAATTGCACCAGCACAAGCGCGACCTGGCCGACAGTTTATTGGAAGGCAGCGATGCTGCCGCGCGCATGTCGGCCAATGACATGCTGGGCATGCTGCAGGAAGGGTTGAAGAAATGAGCTTGAAAAAATGAACGGGAGTCCAGGTTCCATGCGATGATCGTTTTTCCCTGTTTCTCTCCCATGCCATGACCGACTATATCGCCACCAGCGCCGGCCAGCGCGCCACCTTTTTGTGCGGCAAATCCTGGACCGCCTACGTCAGCACCTTCCTCATTGCCGTGCTGCTGTTCTTTGCGGCCCTGCCGCTGGCCTTCAAGTACAACGCGCGCGCCGCTTTCGTCGTGCTGATCGGCTCGGCCCTGATCGTCGGCTACCGCCTGCTGACGATACGCAGCTATCAGCTGTACATTGATGAGGCGGGCGTGTGGCTGGCATCCGGCATCTTGCCATGGAAAAAGAAACTCACGGGCGTCAAATGGCGCGACATGGACGAAGCCGTGTATGAAACCAACTTCTGGAGCTGGCTGTTCCAGTCCTATACGGTGCGCGTCAGCCAGCGCTACACGCAAGACATCGAAATCCACGCCACCGGCATGGCGCGCGGCAAGGATGCCGTGGCGGCCATCAATGCGCGCCATCAGGAAATGCTGCGCGGCAGCGCCATCGTCGTCTAGCCCGGCGGACGGGCGGCAAAAAACTGCGCAAGCGCGGCAATTAATGCTAATCTTTGGCCGCCCTGGCAAGCAAAGCCAACCTTTCAATAGTTGTTTGTTACCTATATTATCAGTTTATTATTTTAAGATAATAGCAAACAACAAAATATTCAAGAGATAAACTATGCTGATAAGAAATAAAGTTGCGCTCGCCGCATTGATGATGGCCTTTACCCTGACACCGGCCAGCGCCGCCAAGAAGCCGCAGAAGCATGGCAAGGCTACGAGCAGCAGCAAGAAAAAAACCGTCGCCAGGAAGGCGACCGTCGTCAGCGCCGCCACGGCAGCCACGGTCGCCGCCGTCGCCAGCGAGAACAGCAGCGACCGTTCCATGAATAACCTCAGCGGCCAGTTCCTCATGGCCCTGTGGCGCCTGGATCCGGAAAGCGCGATTTCGGTCGGCAAGTATGACCGTGCCGCCTACCTGAGCATTCCCGACGCGGCCAGTCGCCAGAAGCAGTTGGCCTTCATCGACGAATGGCTGGGCAAGTTCGACAAGCTCAATGCCGGCAAAATGTCGGACAAGCAACGCACCGACCTGGCCTTGCTGACGAATAAACTGCAATCGGACCGCTGGTACCTGACCACCTTCCGCGAATTCGAATGGAATCCCGCCCTGTACAACGTGGCCGGTTCCATCGACTTCATTCTGAACACGGAATACGCGTCCCAGCCGCAGCGCCTGCGCACCTTGCTCAAGCGTATCGCCACCGTGCCGCAATACTATGCGGCCGCGCGTGCCAGTATCAATCATCCCACGCGCGAACACACGCAGCTGGCCATCGCCCAGAGCGCCGGCGTGCTCAGCGTGCTTGACGACCTGAACAAGACGGCACAGGGCTCCATACTGACGCCGACGGAAAAACAGCTGTACAACGCGCGCATCGCTGCAGCCCGCACAGCCGTGCAAGGCTACGCGGCCTGGCTGACGGAACAGGATGCCGCGCTGGCGCAGAACGGCAATGCGCGTTCCTTCCGCATCGGCAAGGATTTATATGAGCAGAAATTCGCCTACGATATCCAGGCCAGCGTAAGCGCCGAGCAGATGTACCAGAAAGCCCTGGCGGCGCGCGAAAAGCTGCTCGAGCACATGGATAGCCTGTCCGACGAACTGTGGCTGAAAACCATGGGCGCCACGGCCAAGCCGGCGGATCGCACGGCGAAGATCGGCATGGTAATCGACAAGCTGTCCAGCAATCACGTGGCGGCCGCCGACTTCGTGCCGGAAATCCGCCGCCAGATCCCAGAATTGCAGGAATGGGTGAGCAGCCACAATCTGCTGACGATGGATCCGAAAAAGCCCCTGGTCGTGCGTGAAACGCCCGCTTACCAGCGCGGCGTGGCCGGCGCCAGCATCGAGGCGCCCGGCCCGTACCGCCCGCATGACCGCACTTATTACAACGTGACGCCACTCGATGGCGAAACGCCGGAACAGGCGGAAAGCAGCTTGCGCGAGTACAACCACTGGATCTTGCAGATCCTGAACATCCACGAAGCCATCCCCGGCCACTACACGCAGCTGGTGTATGCCAACAAGTCGCCGTCGCTGGTCAAGTCCATCTTCGGCAATGGCGCCATGATCGAAGGCTGGGCCGTGTATGGCGAACGCATGATGCTCGAATCGGGCTATGGCAATAACGCGCCGGAAATGTGGCTGATGTATTCGAAGTGGAATTTGCGCAGCGTCACCAACACCATCCTCGACTACAGCGTGCATGTGCTGGGCATGACGCAAGAGCAAGCACTCGACCTGCTGACGCGCCAAGCCTTCCAGACCAAGCGTGAAGCGACGGAAAAATGGCGCCGCGTGCAGCTAAGCTCGGTGCAACTGACCAGCTATTTCAGCGGCTACAGCGAAATCATGGACTTGCGCGAACAGCGCAAGCAAGCGCTGGGCAGCAAGTTCGTGCTGAAGGATTTCCACGAACAATTCCTCAGCTACGGCAGCGCGCCCGTGAAAGTCATCAAGGAATTGATGAATTAAGCGGCGCTCGCCCTCCGCTTGCAAAGGGCGCTGCGGCGCCCTTTTTTGCAGCCGTTTGCGGCGCCGCAAAGCACCAGCGTCCCAATCCATTACGCTCTTGGGAAGGCAGGCGCCACCGTACTCCTCACTGGCAATTGCCGATTTTTCTGCCAGGTTGGGAGTGGGGAGCATCCATGCATATGCCGAACATGAAACACGTGTACTGGATGATGAGCACCTTGGTTTTGCTCAACCTTGGCATCCTCAGAAAGCAGATGCGGCAGTAAGCACTCACCAAGCGACTGCGCAATAAAAAAGCCGCTGCTCCCGGGGGGAGGTCAGCGGCTTTTGCCAGTGTGCTTGCGCGTCTAGGACGCTTCTTCCGGCGCCTGGGTTGCCCTGACAAAGACGGGCGCCACCAGCAGGCCCAGCTCGAACAGCAGCCACATGGGGACGGCCAGCGAGAACTGGCTGACCACGTCCGGCGGCGTAACGATGGCGGCGATGACGAAGGCGCCAACGATGACGTAGGGGCGTACTTCCTTGAGCTTGGCAACAGAAACCAGTCCCATGCGCACCAGGATCACCACCACCACGGGCACTTCGAACGTGGCGCCAAAGGCCAGGCACATCGACATGACGAAATCGAGGTAGTTTTCGATATCGGGCGTGACGGCGATCGAGGAGGGCGCGAAATTGCTAATGAAGTGAAACACGCGGCCAAAGACGAAGAAATAGCAGAAAGCCACGCCGGCGATGAACAGCAGCGACGACGAAATCACCAGCGGCGCGATCAGCCGCTTTTCATGCGTGTACAGGCCGGGAGCGATAAACGCCCACATCTGATACAGCACCCACGGCAGCGAGACGATGAAGCCAAGCAGCAAGGTCACCTTCATGGGAATCAGGAACGGCGACACCACGCCGGTAGCGATCAGTTTCGAGCCGGCCGGCAGCGAAGCGAGCATGGGCGCGGCGATGAAGTCATAAATGTGCGAAGCACCCGGCCAGTAAAACAGGATGCCGCAGACGATGGCAAAGCCAATCGAGGCCTTGACCAGGCGATTGCGCAGCTCGACCAGATGCGAGATAAAGGTTTCTTCCACCGGGGCTTTGCTACTCATGAGTAAAAGGAAGACGAACTGGCGCGCGGACGAAAGCGCGCCACGCGGGCGGCCGCCGACTGCACGTGCAGCTTGCCGCCGTGGCGCTGCTTGTACCAGCCAGGGATGGCGGAATTGCGCACCAGCTTTTTGCGGCGGAATTCGCGTGCCTTGCGGGCCAGGTCATCATTGGTGGCGTGCAGCATGGCTTCATGGGCATCGTGATGCCCATCATAGGAGCTGGAATCGCCGCGCCAGGCATTTTCCACCTCGGCCAGGTTGCCGGAGATCGAGTTTTCCACGCCATGCATGGATTTCTCCACGCTTTGTTTGACGGAATGGGCCGCATCCTGCACTTCTTTCTGCAGGTTTTTCAGCTCTTCCAGTTCAATTTCACGCGTGACTTCGGATTTCACCTGGTTCAGGTAGCGTTGCGCGCGGCCATACAAGGTACCGGCCATGCGCGCTACTCTCGGCAACTTTTCAGGGCCGATGACTATCAACGCAACCACGCCGATGATGGCGATTTTAGAGAGACCGAGATCGATCATAAGCGGACAAGGGCTGTTACCGGGCGAGGCAAGCGCCCCGCCACGCTATCAGAACTTGCTTTTCTCTTTCGTCTCGACGTCGATGGTGCTTTTGTCGGCCACTTGCGATGGCGCAGCAGGAGGGGTATTGGCTGCCGGAGCATCGTCGTCGCCCTTGACGCCATCCTTGAAGCCTTTGACGGCCTTGCCGATATCACCGCCGATATTGCCCAGTTTCTTGGTGCCGAAGACCAGCATCACAATGACCAGAACGATCAGCCAGTGCCAAATACTCAATGAACCCATCACATTCTCCTTGCGGGCCGGTGCCCGAATAGCGTCAACCAATGCCGGTAGTATACACGCGAACCCGGCGCACGGCGAAATCAGTGCTGGCCGCGCCAGGGGCGGGGACCGCCGTACACATGCATGTGCAGGTGATACACCTCTTGCCCGCCATTCGGGCCGCTGTTGATCATGGTCTTGAAGCCGCCGGCTGGCGTGCCATCGGCTTCATACGTGACGGCGCAGCCGAACTCGGCAGCGAGCTTCGGCGCCAGGCGCAGCAGCTTGCCCAGCATCTCCGTATGGCTGTCGTCGCAGTCCGACAGGCTGGCCACGTGGCGCTTCGGAATCAACAGCAGATGCACGGGGGCGGCCGGGTTGATGTCCTTGAAGGCCAGCAAGTCGTCGTCTTCATACACGATGGAAGAAGGAATTTGTTTTGCGGCAATCTTGCAAAAAATACAGTTATCCACGCACGCTCCAGTAGGTCAGTGTTTGTCGGTTTCGCCGGCGTCGCGCAGCTCATCCTTGCGTGCCGCCTTTTCTTCGAGGCCGGACAAGCCTTCGCGGCGCGCCAGCTCGTCGAGCACCTGCTGCGGCGTCAGGTCGAACTGCGCCAGCATCACCAGCGAATGAAACCACAGGTCGGCGCATTCATACAAGACCTTCGAGGGATCATTGTCGCGCCGCGCATCCTTGGCCGCCATCACCGTTTCCGTCGCTTCTTCGCCGATTTTTTTCAAGATGGCATCATCACCCTTGGCAAACAGGCGCGCGACATAGGAAGTGGCAGGGTCGCCGCCGTTGGCCAGCTTGCGCGATTCGATCACGGCCGCCAGGCGCTTCAAGGTTTCACTCATTTGCTCTTGCTTTCAGCGTAAATCGTGTCAGGGTCTTTCAGGACGGGCTCGGTGATGTGCCATTCGCCCGTTTTTTCGTCGCCTTCGAATTTCTGGAAGAAGCACGAATGGCGGCCCGTATGGCAGGCGATGCCGCCGGCTTGCTCGATTTTCAGCAAGACCACGTCTTCGTCGCAATCGAGGCGGATTTCCAGTACCTTTTGCGTGTGGCCCGATTCTTCGCCCTTGTGCCAGAGCTTCTTGCGCGAACGGCTCCAGTACACGGCCTCGCCCAGCTCCACCGTGCGCGCCAGCGCGTCGCGGTTCATCCAGGCGAACATCAGCACGTCATTGCTGCCCGCTTCCTGCGCGATCACGGGCACCAGGCCGTGCTCGTCCCATTTGACCTTTTTCAGCCATTTGGCATTGCTTGCTACGATGGTTCCGTTTTGCATGTTCTTCTATCCTGCTTGTATTTACTTTACGCCAGGCGCATAGGAATGCCCTGCTGCGCCATGAAACGCTTGGCTTCCTGTACCGTGTGCTGGCCATAATGGAAGATGCTGGCGGCCAGCACGGCATCCGCGCGGCCCACCTTGATGCCGTCGACCAGGTCTTGCAAGCCGCCCACGCCGCCCGAGGCGATCACGGGAATGCTGACGGCGTCCGACACGCCGCGCGTCAAGCCCAGGTCGAAGCCGACCTTGGTGCCGTCGCGGTCCATGCTGGTGAGCAAGATTTCTCCGGCGCCCAGACTCTCCATTTTACGCGCCCACTCGAACGCATCGAGACCGGTGGCAGTACGCCCGCCATGGGTAAACACTTCCCACTTGCCGGGCGACACCTGCTTGGCGTCGATGGCCACGACGATGCATTGCGAGCCGTGCTTTTGCGATGCCTCAAACACCAGTTGCGGGTTCGTCACGGCCGAGGTGTTGATGCTGACCTTGTCGGCGCCCGCGTTGAGCAGCCGGCGCACGTCTTCCACCACGCGCACGCCGCCGCCCACGGTCAGCGGAATGAACACTTGCGACGCCACGGCTTCGATGATGTCGAAGATCAGGCCGCGGTTGTCGCTGGACGCGGTAATGTCGAGGAAAGTGATTTCATCGGCGCCCTGCTCGTCATAACGGCGGGCAATTTCCACCGGGTCGCCGGCGTCGCGCAATTCCGTGAAATTGACGCCTTTGACGACGCGGCCATTGGTCACGTCGAGGCAGGGGATGATACGTTTTGCAAGCATGATGGTATCCAGATTGTCGCCAGGCCAGGGCACGCGCAGGCGCGCCCCGGCCGGCAGGCTTAAACGGCGGCGTCGGTCAGTTCGTCGGCGCGTTCTTGCGCCTGCGCCAGGTCGATCGTGCCTTCATAGATGGAACGGCCGCAGATCACGCCTTCGATGCCTTCGGCCTGGACCGCGCACAGCGCTTCCACGTCGCCGATATTGTGCAGGCCGCCCGAGGCGATGACGGGGATCTTGACGGCTTGCGCCAGCTTGACGGTGGCTTCGATGTTGATGCCGCCCATCATGCCGTCGCGGCCGATGTCCGTGTAGATGATGGATTCGACGCCGTAGGCTTCGAATTTTTTCGCCAGGTCGATCACTTCGTGGCCCGACATCTTGCTCCAGCCATCCGTTGCCACTTTGCCATCCTTGGCATCGAGGCCGACGATGATGTGGCCCGGGAAGGCGCCGCAGGCATCGTGCAGGAAGCCGGGGCTTTTCACGGCCGCCGTGCCGATGATGATGTAGGTGATGCCGGCGTCGAGGTAGCGCTCGATGGTGTCGAGATCACGGATGCCGCCGCCCAGCTGCACGGGGATTTCCTCGATGTCGTTTTCCACGGCGAAATCCTGCACTGCCTTCAGGATGGCCTTCACGGCGCCTTCGTTCTTCGGCTTGCCGGCAAAGGCGCCGTTCAGGTCGACCAGGTGCAGCCGGCGCGCGCCTTGCATCAGCCAATGGCGGGCCATGTCGGCCGGGTCTTCGGAAAATACGGTGGCAAGTTCCATATCACCTTGTTTCAGGCGTACGCAGTGACCGTCTTTCAGGTCGATGGCGGGAATAAGCAGCATGGTCAGTGTGGTTTAAAAGTGAGTGGGAGGCGGAAAAAGCCGGAGAGCTAACGTTAAGGTTGCCAGTGAACGAAGTTCTTGTACAGCTGCAAGCCAGCGGCAGCACTTTTTTCAGGGTGAAACTGTGTCGCGAAAATATTATCACGGGCGACGGCGCAAGCGAACGGCGCGCCATAGACAGTCTCGCCCACCGTGTGCGCCGCCTCTTGAGGTTGAGCAAAATAGCTGTGCACAAAGTAAAAATATGCGTTGTCGGCGATGCCATCCCACATCACATGGGGTGCCGTTTGCCGCACTTGGTTCCAGCCCATTTGCGGCACCTTGAAGCGCGAGCCGTCTTCCTGCACCTGGCCGTCGAGCTGGAAGCGCACGACTTTGCCTGGCAACAAGCCCAGGCCGGCCGCATCGCCCTCTTCGCTGCCATCGAACAGCATTTGCTCGCCGATGCACACGCCCAGCACGGGCTTGCTGTCGGCGGCGCGCAGCAGCGCTTCGAGCACGCCCGATTCGCGCAGGCTGCGCATGCAGTCCGGCATGGCACCCTGGCCCGGCAAGACGATGCGGTCGGCGCTGTCGATGTCTTCTACCGTGCCGGAAATGCGCACGTCGGCTTCCGGCGCCACGGCACGCAGCGCTTGCGCCACCGAGCGCAGGTTGCCCATGCCGTAATCCACCACCACAA
Organism: Janthinobacterium sp. UMAB-56; assembly: GCF_900095265.1. GTDB lineage: Bacteria > Pseudomonadota > Gammaproteobacteria > Burkholderiales > Burkholderiaceae_D > Janthinobacterium. Next base: position 68,094 of record NZ_LT607665.1, read on the forward strand.
TTTTATTCATGTTTGATCTCGGAATCTACAGTGGTTCGCGGGCGCTTACAGGCTGCCCTTGGTCGATGGAATGATGCCGGCCGCACGCTCGTCGAGCTCGGCAGCCATGCGCAGCGCGCGGCCAAAGGCCTTGAACACGGTTTCGCACTGGTGGTGGGCATTCGTGCCGCGCAGGTTGTCGATATGTAATGTCACGCCCGCATGGTTGACGAAGCCGCGGAAAAATTCCAGCGTCAGGTCGACGTCGAAGCCGGCGATCATGGCACGCGTAAACGGAATGTGGTATTCGATGCCAGGACGGCCCGAGAAATCGAGCACCACGCGCGACAGCGCCTCGTCCAGCGGCACATACGCATGGCCGTAGCGGCGGATGCCCTTCTTGTCGCCGATGGCCTTGGCCACGGCCATGCCCAGGGTGATGCCGACGTCTTCCACCGTATGGTGGTTGTCGATATGCACGTCGCCCGTCGCTTCGATATCCAGGTCGATCAAGCCGTGGCGGGCGATCTGGTCCAGCATATGGTCGAGGAAGGGCACGCCGGTGTTCAGCTTTTGCTGGCCGGTGCCGTCCAGGTTGAGGGCGACGCGAACTTGCGTCTCATTGGTGTTGCGCGTGATTTCTGCGGTGCGGTTCATGGGAGGCTCTGGCGATAGGCTAAACGAGGGATGCCTTGAAGGCATCGTAAAAAAGGGAATTCTCTTCCGGGGTGCTGACGCTGATGCGCAGGCAATTGGCCAGCGCAGCATGCATTTTACTCATATTTTTAATTAAAACCCTGCGGGCAAGCAGTTTTGCACAAACATCGTCGGAATCAGCCACACGAATCAGAAGAAAATTTGCCTTCGAGGGAAATACGGTCACGCCGGGCAATTCCGCCAGGCGCAGCGCCAGCTCGTCGCGCGCGCTGTTGAGCAGATCCGCCTGCGCATTCAACACGTCGAGATGCGCGAGCGCGAATTCGGCCGCCGCCTGCGTCAGCACATTCACATTGTAGGGCGGGCGCACTTTTTCAAATTGCGCCAGCAGGGCCGGCGCGGCGGACATATAGCCGAGGCGGATGCCGGCCAGGCCCAGTTTCGACACGGTGCGCATCACCACCAGGTTCTCGAACTCGGGCAGGCGGCCCATGAAGCTGTGCTGCGCGAACGGCTCGTAGGCTTCGTCGACGACGGCGATGCCCGTGTCGCCGAGGGCGGCCAGGATGCGCTCGATGTCGGCGCTGGCAAACAGGTTGCCCGTCGGGTTGTTCGGATACGCGAGAAACACCAGCGCCGGGCGGTGCTCTTCGATGGCCGCCAGCATGGCCGGCATATCCAGGCTGAAGTCGGCCTGCAGGGGCACGCCGACGAAATCCATGCCGGCAAACTGCGCCGAGCGCGCATACATGACGAAGGCCGGCACGGGCGCCAGCAGCACGGCGCGCTTGCCCACTTCCTGGTGGGCGCAAGCCATCGCCAGGATGGAAATGAGTTCATCGGAGCCGTTGCCCAGCATGACGTCATAGCCGGCGGGCACGCCGAGTTTCTCGCAGATGGCTGCCTGCAGGCTGGCATAGGATGGCGGATAGCGGTTCAGCGCCACGCCGGCCAGGCGCGCGCCCAGTTCCTCGCGCAAATGCTGCGGCAGCGGATACGGGTTTTCCATCGCATCGAGCTTGATGTAGCCGCTGGCATCGGCCACCTGGTAGCTTTTGACGGCCCGCACATCGGAGCGCACGGTGTTGCTGATTAACTGATCGAGGAAAGACATGCTGCAAACACTCCTGATGAAATTAAATGGAGACTAAATGACGACGTCTTCCGGCACGGCGCTACTGCGCGCCTTGCGCGCCGGCGCTTTTTTGACGGCAGGCGGCTTCTTCACGGCGGCCGGCTTCTTGACAGCCGCCGGCTTCTTCGCAGCCGCCTTGGCGGGCTTCGGCGCGGCCGGTGTCGCCAGTTCCTGCGCCAATGCGGCCAGCCGCTGCTCGATGATGGCGCAGTAATCGGGGTTCAGCTCAAAGCCGACGAAATCGCGCCCACAGCGCTTCGCCGCCAGTGCCGTGGTGCCGCTGCCCATGAACAGGTCGAGCACCACGCCGCCGGGCGGGCACGAAGCCTTGAGCATGCGCTCGATGATTTCGAGCGGCTTTTGCGTCGGGTGGTCGGCCCGCTCCGGGTGTTCCTTGTGCAGGCGCGACACGCTCCACAAGTCTTTCGGGTTGTAACCCACTTCCAGCCATTTCGCGCCGATGAAGATCGAACGCGAACGGGCTTTCTTGGTGGCCGCGTCGTAGGCGATGCGCACCGCGTCAAGGTCGAAGTAGTAATCCTTGCGCTTGACGAAGAAGCCGATGGTGTCGTGCACCGATGAAAAGCTGCGCACGCTGCCGCCCATGGACGGCACGCGGCGGTCCCAGATGATTTCATTCATCATCGCCATGCGCTGCTTCAGCATGACGAAGATCTCCGGCGAGTAACGCCAGGTCAAAAAGATATACAGGCTGCCGTTGGCTTTCAGCTTGGGCAGCGCCGCATCGATCCACTCCTCCGTCCAGCGCAGGTAGTCGGCCACCGACTGCTGGTCCGAGGCATTGCCGTAATCCTTGCCCAGGTTGTACGGCGGATCGGTCAGGATCAGGTCCACGGAAGCATCGGGAATGCGCGCCAGCCCCGCCAGCGCGTCCTCGCAATACACCCGGTTGACCCAGTCCGGCCGCTCCGCCATATTCGTCATGGCTGCGGCTTCAAACGCAGTTCGGCGCTGCGCGCGTGCGCTTGCAAGCCTTCGCCATACGCCAGCGTGGCGGCGACACGGCCCAGGGTTTGCGCACCCGCTTCGCTCACGTGAATGATGGACGAACGCTTCTGGAAGTCGTACACGCCCAGCGGCGATGAGAAACGCGCCGTGCGCGAGGTCGGCAGCACGTGATTGGGGCCGCAGCAATAATCGCCCAGCGATTCGGACGAAAAGCGGCCCAGGAACATGGCGCCCGCGTGGCGGATCTGCTCGGCCCACTGCTGCGGGTTTTCCGCCGAGATTTCCAGGTGTTCCGCCGCGATGGCATTGGCGATTTCACACGCTTCTTGCATGCTGCGCACCTTGATCAGCGCGCCCCTGTCCTGCAGCGAAGTGCTGATGGTGGCCTGGCGCGGCATCGTCGACAGCAGCTTGGCGATGCTCTCTTCGACTTGGGCGATGTAGTCAGCGTCCGGGCACAGCAGAATCGCCTGCGCCAGCTCGTCGTGCTCGGCCTGCGAAAACAGGTCCATCGCGACCCAGTCCGGGTCCGTCGTGCCATCGCACAGCACCAGGATTTCGGACGGCCCGGCGATCATGTCGATGCCGACGATGCCGAACACGCGGCGCTTGGCGGCGGCCACATAGGCGTTGCCGGGGCCGACGATTTTATCGACGGCGGCAATCGTCTGCGTGCCGTAAGCCAGCGCGCCGACCGCTTGCGCGCCACCGATGGTGATCACGCGCGTCACGCCGGCAATCGCGGCGGCGGCCAGCACCATCTGGTTTTTCACGCCATCGGGCGTCGGCACCACCATGATGATTTCGCCTACGCCCGCCACATGCGCGGGAATGGCATTCATCAGCACGGACGACGGATACGCTGCCTTGCCGCCCGGGACGTAGATGCCGACCCGGTCCAGCGGCGTGATCTTCTGCCCCAGCACCGTGCCATCGGGCTCGGTGTAGCTAAACCCGCGCAATTCCTCGCGCTGGCGTTCGTGGAAGGCGCGGATGCGCTGCGCGGCGATCTGCAGCGCCTCGCGCTGGGCCGATGGCAAACCGTTCAGGGCCGCCTGCAATTCGGCCTGCGAAATATCAAAGGCCGCCATTTCTGCCGCGCCGCCATGCGGGATGCGGTCGAAACGGTTGGTGTATTCCAGTACAGCGGCGTCGCCGCGCGTTTTCACATCGGCCAGGATGCTGGCAACCGACGTTTCAATCGCCGCATCGGTGCCCGCCTCGAACGCCAGCAGCGTATCGAGCGATTGTTGGAAACCATCCTGGCTGGAATCGAGCTTGCGTATCTGTATCGGCATAATCGGCTTTCTGCTACTGAAGGTGTCTAGGCTTGCGAGGCGCGTTCAAACGCCTCGATAATCGGCTGCAAGCGCTCGCGCTTGAGCTTGAGCGCAGCCTGGTTGACCACCAGGCGCGACGAAATTTCCATGATGTGCTCGACCTCGACGAGATTGTTCGCGCGCAGAGTGCTGCCCGTGCTGACCAGGTCGACGATGGCGTCGGACAGGCCGACCAGCGGCGCCAGCTCCATCGAACCATACAGCTTGATCAGGTCGACGTGCACGCCCTTGGCGGCGAAATGCTCGCGCGCCGTGTGCACGAACTTGGTGGCCACGCGCAGACGCGCGCCCTGGTGCACGGCCTTTTCGTAGTCAAAACCGGCCTGCACCGCCACCGACATGCGGCAGGACGCAATATTCAGGTCGATCGGCTGGTACAGCCCTTCACCGCCGTGCTCGAGCAAGACATCCTTTCCCGCCACGCCGAAATCGGCCGCGCCGTACTGCACATACGTCGGCACGTCGCTGGCGCGCACGATGATGACGCGCACGTTCGGATCGTTGGTGGCCAAAATCAGCTTGCGCGAGGTCTCCGGGTTTTCCAGCACCTTGATGCCGGCCGCTTCCAGCAGCGGCATGGTGTCCTCAAAAATGCGGCCTTTCGAGAGCGCCAGGATCAGCTGGGAGCTGTCACCGTTGTTCGATCCGTTCATGCTCATTCCTTGTTATTTAATACGTACGATGTTGGCACCTACGGCGGACAGCTTCACTTCCATGCGGTCGTAGCCGCGATCGAGGTGATAGATGCGGTCGATCAGCGTTTCGCCGTCGGCCGCCAGGGCGGCGATCACCAGCGAGGCCGAGGCACGCAGGTCGGTCGCCATCACGGGTGCGCCGCGCAACTGCTTGACGCCGGCGATGATGGCCGTGTTGCCCTCGATGGTAATGTCGGCGCCCAGGCGGTTCATTTCCTGCACGTGCATGTAGCGGTTCTCGAAGATCGTCTCGGTGACGCGGCTGGCGCCGTTGGCAATCGTGTTCACGGCCATGAACTGTGCCTGCATGTCGGTCGGGAAGCCCGGGTATTCCGTGGTACGGAAGCTGACGGGGTTCGGACGGGCCGACATCTCGGCGCGGATCCAGTCGGCGCCGAAGGTCATCGTCAGGCCCATGGCGCGCAGCTTGTCGAGCGCCGCGTCGAGGATATCGGTGCGCACATTGCGCAGGGTGATATCGCCGCCGGTGGCCGCCACGGCGCACAGGAAGGTGCCCGTTTCGATGCGGTCGGCGATGACCGCGTGCGAGGCACCGTGCAAGGATTCCACACCCTGTATCACCAGGCGGCTGGTACCGATGCCGTCGATCTTCGCGCCCATGGCCACCAGCAGGTGGGCCAAATCGGTCACTTCCGGTTCGCAGGCGGCGTTTTCCAGGATGGTCTCGCCTTCGGCCAGGGTCGCGGCCATCAGCAGGTTCTCGGTGCCGGTGACAGTGATCATGTCGGTGACGATGCGCGCGCCTTTCAGCTTGGCGCACTTGGCGTAGATGTAGCCCGCCTCGATGCGGATCTCGGCGCCCAGCGCTTCCAGGCCCTTGATGTGCTGGTCGACAGGACGCGAACCGATGGCGCAGCCGCCCGGCAGCGAGACCTTGGCTTCGCCGAAGCGCGCCAGCATGGGGCCCAGCACGAGGATCGAGGCGCGCATGGTTTTCACCAGTTCATACGGCGCTTCCAGGGTGGTGATGGCGCTGCCGTTCAACACCACGCGATCGCCGTCCTGCTGCACTTTCAGGCCCGTCTGGCCCAGCAGCTTCAACATGGTGGCCACGTCGTGCAAATGCGGCACGTTCGTCAGGTCCAGGTCGCCCGCAGTCAGCAAGCCGGCGCACAGGATGGGCAGGGCGGCGTTTTTCGCGCCGGAGATGGCGATGTCGCCGTTCAGGCGGTTGCCGCCGTTGATGAGGAGCTTGTCCATGTGCTTATCCTTGGAATTCTTCGGGTGTCAGGGTTTTCATCGACAGCGCGTGGATTTCCTCGCGCATGCGGTCGCCCAGCGCCGCGTAGACGATCTGGTGGCGGGCGATCAAACGCTTGCCGGCAAACGCTGGCGAGACGATCACGGCCTGGAAGTGCTGGCCATCGCCCTCCACTTCGAGGTGCGTGCATTCGAGGCCGGCCGACAGATAGCCGTGGATCAGTTCTGGAGTGGTGGTCACGATAAGTCCTTGATATTGAATATTGTAGTAATGGGATGTGCCGCAATCAATGGCGCCGCAATTAGTGTCGCAATCTGTAACCGCTTTTCAGCAGGCGGATCGACGCCAGCGCCAGGATCACGAGGAAGCCGGCGACGATGGAAAGACTGAGCCACGGGCTGACGTCGGATACGCCGAAGAAGCCGTAGCGGAAGCCGTCGATCATGTAAAAGAAGGGGTTCAGGTGCGACACCGTCTGCCAGAACGGCGGCAGCGAATGGATCGAATAGAACACGCCCGACAAAAAGGTGGCCGGCATGATCAGGAAGTTCTGGAAGGCGGCCAACTGGTCGAATTTCTCGGCCCAGATGCCGGCGATCAGGCCCATGGTGCCCAGCATGGCGGCGCCCAGGAAGGCGAAGACGACGATCCACAGCGGCGCGACAAACGACAGGTCGGCGAACCAGCAAGTGATGGCAAACACGCCAAAGCCAACGGCCAGGCCACGCGCAACGGAAGCGAGTACATACGCCGAGAAGATTTCCCAGTGCGACAGGGGCGTCAGCAGCACGAATACCAGGTTGCCCGTGATCTTGGACTGGATCAGCGAGGACGAGGAATTGGCAAACGCGTTTTGCAGCACGCTCATCATCACCAGGCCGGGAATCAAAAAGGCCGTGTAGCTGACGCCGGGGCTAGGCTCCACGCGGCCGTCGAGCACGTGGCCGAAGACCAGCAGGTAGAGCATCGACGTGAGCACGGGCGCAGCCACGGTTTGCGTCGCCACTTTCCAGAAGCGCAGTGTCTCTTTATAGACGAGGGTGCGAAATCCTGTCGAAATCATACGGTACCTTTATCCATGATCTGCAAGAAGATATCTTCCAGGTCGGCTTGTTGCAATTGCATTTCATCGATCTCGGCACCCGATTCGCGCAGGCGGGCGAGGATGTTCTCGACTTCGCTGTATTCGTTGACGCGCAGGCTGAACTTGTTCGACGCCTGCTGTTCTTCCGGGTGCAGCACCAGATGCTGCAGGTCGGCCGGCAAGGCGCCGTGTTTCAGATGCACCTGCAGCTGCGAGCCGGCGATGCGGCGAATCAGGGCCGACATGGTGTCGAGCGCCACCACCTTGCCGGTTTTCAGCATGGCCACGCGCTGGCACATGGCTTGCGCCTCTTCCAGGTAGTGGGTGGTCAGCACGACCGTGTGGCCGCCTTCGCGGTTCAGCCGCGAGATGAACTTCCACAGGGTCTGGCGCAGTTCCACGTCAACGCCGGCGGTCGGCTCATCGAGCACGATAACGGGCGGCTTGTGCACCAGGGCCTGGGCCACGAGCACGCGGCGCTTCATGCCGCCGGACAGCGCGCGCATATTCGTGTCGGCCTTGCCGGTGAGGTCGAGGTTTTCCATGACCTCGTCGATCCACTTGTCGTTGTTCGGCAGGCCAAAGTAACCGGATTGCAGACGCAGAGTTTCGCGCACGGTGAAAAACGGATCGAACACCAGCTCCTGCGGCACCACGCCCAGGTTACGACGCGCATTGCGGAAGTCCTTGACCACATCGTGGCCGTGGATCTTGACGCTGCCCGCATCGGGGCGTATCAGGCCGGCGATGATGGAAATGAGGGTCGTCTTGCCGGCGCCATTGGGGCCGAGCAGGCCGAAAAACTCGCCTTCCTCGATGGCCAGCGACACGCCGTCCAGCGCCTTCAGCGATTTATAGCTCTTTTCTACATTCGTGATTTGAATTGCGGTCATGTGCTTGTTTCAAGTGTAATGCGTCTGGTGTGATGCGCCAGTTGCCGGAGACATCCAGGCCGGCAGGCCGGTGCAGGGTGCCACCTTCAGGCGAGGATGGCGCAACAGTCAATTATAGTTGGAAAATTCGTGGAACACTTGGGGATCAATCCGGCGGCGCTGCTGGCCTGCCGGCTTGAAAGCTACTGCTGATGCGGGGAGTGGGACAGGATCAATGATGATGCAGGTCGGACGGGCTGCGTTCGGCATGGCCATCGGTACTGGCGCAGTCGTCGGCGCTCAAAGTGCTCGAAACGAGCGAGCAGACGCCATACAGCTTGGTGAGGTTTTGCAGGTTGTTCGGCAGGTTTTTCAGCTCCAGCACGGCGCCGGCATCCTGCGCGGCGCGCTGCCACGTCAGCATGACGGAGACGGCGGCCGAATCGACGGTCTTGACGTTGCGCAAGTCAAACTTCGTCTGGCCCGAGCGGATGGCGTCCAGACCCTGCTCCAATGCCAAGGTGGCATTGTGCACGGTCAGGGAAGTCAGGGACTGCAAGGTGTCGAGAGAGTCGGGCATGGCGTCGGGCTGCGCTGGTCTGGAGCTGGGTCAGGAGCTATATGATAGCCGATTATTTGGCTTTGACGGCGGGACGACTGGCCAGGGACTTGTTTTTCGCGACCAGGGTCTTGATCAGGCCATCGATGCCACCCTTGCTGATCTCGCTGGCGAAGCTGCTTTTATACGTTTCCACCAGCCACGCGCCGAGCACGTTGATGTCATAGATCTTCCACCCGGACGGGGTTTTCGCCACGCGGTAGTTCAGGGGCACGGGTTCACCGCGCGCCATATTTACTTGCGAGCGCACTTCCACTTCCGTATCGCCAGGGTCGGCGCGCAGTGGCTTGAATTCCACGGTTTCATTCTTGATCTGCGACAGGGCGCCCGAATACGTGTAGATCAGCAAGGTACGAAATTCCGCAGCCAGCTGCTTTTGCTGATCCGGCGTGGCATCGCGCCAGAAGCGGCCGGCGGCCAGGGCCGTCATGCGCTGGAAATCCACGTACGGCAAGATCTTGCTTTCCACCAATTCAGTGACGCGCTTGATATCGCCAGCCTGGATGGCCTTGTCAGCCTTGGCCGTGTCGATCACGTCCTGGCTGATACGCTTGACCAATACGTCCGGCGCTTCCACGGCGGGGGCAGCCTGCGCGGCGGTGGCAAAGGCGATGGTCGCCATCGCCAGCAATTGTTTCATCAATTTCATGGTTTTACCTTTCATGGTCTTGCTATGCACCGGCTGGCGTTGATCGCAGCCGTGGTGTTCTTTTACCGCAGTTTACTCCTGCGGCTTGGCCTCGGAAGCAACGGTATTGCTACCAGATGTTACGAGGTCCGCCGGTGCCACAACGGCGACGGCCGTGGCCGCCGGGGCGTCGCTGGCCGCTTGCGGTTTCGCCTCGTACTCCGGCGCATAATCGCTACTGTCGTTTTTTGGCACTTTGCGGTCGCGGCGGTCCGTATCGCCATCGAAAACCTTGCTTTCTCGCGCCTGCAGGTAGCCGTCGCGGATGAATTCATAGCGGTCCAGCGCGGCCGCTTCCATCAGGTTGGTCGCGTCGAGCAGTGCTGCGCGCTTGTCGACCACGCGCGTCACCGTGCCGATATTGCGCACCGAGGCAGGATCCTTGTAGCGCCATGGGTCGCCCGTGATATCGAGCGGCAGGGCCACCGTGTCGCGCATGGTCGATGGGCCCAGCAGCGGCAGCATCACGTACGGACCTGGCTGGACGCCATACCAGCCCAGGGTCTGGCCAAAGTCTTCACTATGCTTCGGAATGCCCGCCTGCGAGGCGATGTCGATCAAGCCGAGGATGCCGAAGGTCGAGTTCATGCTGACGCGCACGACATCTTGCAAGCCCGCTTCGCCCTTGCCTTGCAGCAAATTGTTCACGGCGCTCCACACGTCGGACAAGTTGCCGAAGAAGTTACCCACGCCCGTTTGCACGAACGACGGCGTGACCTTCTTGTAAGCGGTGGCGACCGGCTTCAGGGCTACCTGGTCGACGGTGTCGTTGAACTTGAACATGGCGCGGTTATACCCTTCCAGCGGGTCGCGCGGATTGGTGCCGGTGGCGCAAGCGCTCACGCTGGCGGCGATGGCCAGGGCCAGGCCGATACGCGCCAGGCTGCCTTGGGATTTCTTGGTCGACTCGCTCATTTGCTGTCCTTTCCTTCCGCTGCCTTGCTGTAGATGAACTGATTGATCAGGTCTTCCAGCACTGTGGCCGATTGAGTACGGGCGATCTTGTCGCCCTCTGCCAGGTTCACCAGATCGCCACCTGCTTCCAGGCCGATATATTGCTCACCCAGCAAACCGGCCGTCAAAATCTTGGCCGAGCTGTCTTTCGGAAATTTGTAGCCATCTTCGATGTCGAGTTTCACCAGCGCCTGGTACGTCTTGTCGTCAAAGCGGATCTCCGCCACGCGCCCCACCACCACGCCAGCGCCCTTGACGGGCGCCTGCGGCTTGAGACCGCCAATATTGTCGAACTTGGCAGTAATGGTATACGTCTTGCTGAAAGACAGCGAGCTCATATTGCCGGCCTTGAGCGCCAGAAACATCAATGCCGCCACTCCCAGCAAGACGAACAAGCCGACCCAGACATCCAAAGATTTACGTTGCATAAACAATCCTAAATAATTTTTACTTGCTGCCGCCTGCGCAACATCTTGCCCAGGCCCGCTGTTTGTCGCTGATCGGCAATTACTTGCTAAACATCAACGCCGTCATCATGAAATCGAGCCACCACACCATCAACGAGGAAATGACCACCGTGCGCGTAGTAGCACCGGAAACGTCTTCCGGCGTCGGTTGCGCCTGGTAACCCTGGAACAGCGCGATGAAGGTCACCGCGATGCCGAAGACCATGCTTTTGACATACGTGCCGTTGGCGATATCTTTCCAGACATTCACGCCACCTTGCATCTGTGACCAGAACGAGCCTTCATCGACGCCAATCAGCACCACGCCCACCAGGTAGCTGCCGATGACGCCGACGGCCGTGAAGATGCCACCCAGGATAGGCATGGCGATCACGCCGGCCCAGAATCGGGGCGCCAGCACGCGCTGGATAGGATTGACGGCCATCATTTCCATGGCCGACAATTGCTCGCCCGCCTTCATCAGGCCGATTTCCGCCGTCAGCGAGGTGCCGGCGCGGCCCGCGAACAGCAGCGCCGTGACGACCGGACCCAGTTCACGCATCAGTGACAACGCCACCAACTGCCCCAGCGACTGCGTCGCGCCAAAGGTGCTCAGTGTGTAATAGCCTTGCAAACCCAACACCATGCCGACGAACAGGCCGGAGACGGCGATGATCACTACCGAGCGGCTGCCGATGTAAAACAATTGCTCGATGAGCAAGTGCGGACGGCGCCACAGCCCACCCGAGGAGGCGACAATGATAAAAAACGAACGCACGGCAAAGCCGAGGTCTTGTAGCGACCGCCGCAACCATGCGCCGATCGCCGCCAGGAAACGCGCGATCATCGGCCCGCTCCCGCGTGCAGACCCAGGTCGTCGGCCAGCGACTTGCCCGGATAATGGAACGGCACGGGGCCATCGGCCTCGGCATTGACGAACTGCTTGACGTACGGATGCGTCGACACGGCCATTTCGGCCGGCGTGCCGTGCGCCACGATCTTGCCCGATGACAGAAAATAGACATAATCAGCGATGGCGAAACACTCCTTCACGTCGTGCGATACCAGGATAGACGTGGAGCCCAGCGCATCGTTCAGATTACGGATCAAATTAGCCGTCACGCCCATGGAAATCGGGTCCAGGCCGGCGAACGGCTCGTCATACATGATCAGTTCCGGGTCGAGCGCGATGGCACGCGCCAGCGCTACGCGGCGGCCCATGCCGCCTGAAATCTCGGCCGGCTTCAATTGCGCCGCATTGCGCAAACCCACGGCGTGCAGCTTCATCAGCACCAGGGTGCGGATCAGCTCTTCATTTAAATCCGTGTGCTCGCGCAGGGGAAACGCCACGTTCTCGAACGCCGTCAAGTCCGTAAACAAGGCGCCGTGCTGGAACAGCATGCCCATCTTGCGGCGCAACTGGTATAACTCGTCCGTCTTGAGCGTATGCACGATCTGGCCGTCGACATTCACGGAACCTGAACTGGGACGCAACTGCCCGCCGATCAGGCGCAGTACGGTCGTCTTGCCACTGCCGGAGCCACCCATGACGGCCACAACTTTTCCACGTGGGAAATCCATTTGAAGGCCCGATAAAATCGAACGTTCTCCATAGGCAAAGTGTAAATCACGGATCTCAACAAGATTTGGCACGACGAAGCTCACTATTTTAATGGCGTATTGTAGTGCAGAAACGCCAACCTCTGCTGAGACACCCCTGGGGATAGCCCCGTAAAGGGGGAGAATACAACACTAATGAATCGAAAGTCAGATATTGTAGTGGAAATTTGACCGCCGCATCGCGTCCCTGCCCGATGGCATTCACCGTTGTTGACTTGACAGGTAAAAATAACAAAGGCCACGTCGCAATCCGCGCCGTGGCCCTGGCAAAAAACGACCAATTGCTCGTTTTTTAACGCGGCAGCAGGGATGCCCCCATCAGGAACTCATCAACGGCACGCGCGCACTGGCGTCCTTCGCGTATGGCCCATACCACCAGCGACTGGCCACGGCGCATGTCGCCGGCAGCAAACACCTTGGCGACCGAAGTCTGGTAGCAGCCGGCGCCATCCGTTGTCGCCTTGACGTTGCCGCGCGCATCCGTATCGACGCCGAACGCTTGCAATACCTGTTGTACAGGGGAAACAAATCCCATGGCCAGGAAGACCAGGTCCGCTTTCATCTCGAATTCCGAGTTGGGCACTTCGCTCATCTTGCCGTCTTTCCACTCCACGCGGCAGGCGATCAGCTTTTCCACCTTGCCGCCCTTGCCTTCGAAACGCTTGGTGGCCACGGCCCAGTCGCGCTCGCAGCCTTCCTCGTGCGAGGACGAGGTGCGCAGCTTGGTCGGCCAGTACGGCCAGACCAAGGGCTTGTTTTCCTGTTCCGGCGGCTGCGGCATCAGTTCGAACTGGGCCACCGAAGCGGCGCCATGACGGTTCGAGGTGCCCACGCAATCGGAACCCGTGTCGCCGCCGCCGATCACCACCACGTGCTTGCCCGTGGCCTTGATCTGGTCCTTGAGCTTGTCGCCCGCGTTGACCTTGTTTTGCAGCGGCAGGAAATCCATGGCGAAGTGCACGCCTTTCAATTCGCGGCCCGGCACGGGCAAGTCGCGCGGCTGCTCGGCGCCGCCGGCCATGATGACGGCGTCAAATTCTTTTTCCAGGTCTTCCGGGAAAATGGTCTCCTTGGCCCAGTTGTTGACATGGGCGGGAAAATCCTTGCCGACCAGCACGCTGGTGCGGAAGACCACGCCTTCGGCTTCCATCTGTTTTACGCGCAAGTCGATGTGCGACTTTTCCATCTTGAAGTCAGGGATGCCATAACGCAACAAACCACCGACCCGGTCGCTCTTTTCAAACACGGTGACGGCATGGCCGGCGCGCGCCAGCTGCTGCGCCGCCGCCAGGCCGGCGGGGCCGGAACCGACGATGGCCACTTTCTTGCCGGTACTAAAACTGGCAGGCTGCGGCGTGACCCAGCCGTGTTCCCAGCCCATGTCGATGATTTTATGTTCAATCGACTTGATGCCGACCGGATCTTCGTGTATGCCCAGGGTACAGGCCGATTCGCACGGCGCCGGGCAGATGCGGCCCGTAAATTCCGGGAAATTATTCGTCGAATGCAAGGTATCGAGCGCTTCGCGGTAGGCGCCACGGTACACCAGGTCATTCCAGTCGGGAATGATGTTATTCACGGGGCAACCCGTGGTGCAGAAGGGAATGCCGCAATCCATGCAGCGCGCGCCCTGCACGGTCGCTTGCGCGTCGGACAGGTGCAGCACGAATTCCTTGTAGTTCTTCAGGCGCGCGGCAGGCTCCAGATAGTGTTCGTCCTGGCGCTTGAATTCCATGAAGCCGGTAATTTTACCCACGATGTTTCCTTTGTATTAGGCTGGCAGGGAGCGGCTGGGCCGCTCCCTGGTCATTCATTTGGCAATGAGCTTGGCTGGCTCAGGCGGCGACGGCTTGTACTTCCATGGCGGCATCGGCAGCCATTTCAATCAGCGCGCGCTTGTATTCGTTCGGGAAGACTTTCACGAACTTGCCGCGCGCCACAGCCCAGTCGTCGAGCAAGACGCGGGCGCGCGTGCTGCCCGTGTGCTTGAAGTGACGCTCGATCAGGCGCTTGAGGATGACTTCGTCCGCTTCCGGCACGCCATCGCGGTGCTGGGTATGCCAAGCGTCGCGGTCGAGATGCTGTTCCGCCGCAGACACGACCTTGTCCAGGCTGACCATGGCCGTGTTGCACTTGCTGGCAAAGTCGCCAGCCGGGTCATACACATAGGCGATGCCGCCCGACATGCCGGCCGCAAAGTTGCGTCCCGTGTTGCCCAGCACCACCACCGTACCGCCCGTCATGTATTCGCAGCCATGGTCGCCCAGGCCTTCGACCACCGTGGTGGCGCCCGAGTTACGCACGGCAAAGCGCTCGCCGGCCACGCCATTGAAGAAAGCTTCGCCGGCAATGGCGCCGTACAGCACCGTGTTGCCAATGATGATGTTGTCCACGGCCCAGCCGCGGAACTCCGTATTCGGCCGCACGATGATGCGCCCGCCCGACAGACCTTTACCCACGTAATCGTTGCCCTCGCCCACCAGGTCGATCGTGATGCCATGCGCCAGGAAGGCGCAGGCCGACTGGCCCGCAGTGCCTTGCAACTGGATGTGGATGGTGTCGTCCGGCAAGCCGGCGTGGCCATATTTCTTCGCCACTTCGCCCGACAGCATGGTGCCCACCGTGCGGTTCAGGTTACGCACGGGTGAAATGAAGGAAACGCGCTCGCCCTTTTCCAGTGCCGCGCGCGCTTGCGCGATCAGCTTGTGGTCGAGTGCCTTTTCCAGCGCATGGTCCTGGAATTCCACGTGGCGACAAGCTTGGCCATCCGGCGTTTCCGGCTTGTAGAAGATGGCCGAGAAATCCAGGCCCTGCGCCTTCCAGTGCGAAATCGCCTTGGATTTGTCCAGCAAGTCGACGCGGCCGATCAGTTCATCGTAGGTGCGGATACCCAGCTGCGCCATCAGTTGACGGGCTTCCTCGGCAACGAAGAAGAAGTAATTGACGACATATTCCGGCTTGCCGGAGAACTTCGCGCGCAGGACGGGGTCTTGCGTGGCCACGCCCACGGGGCAGGTATTCAAGTGGCATTTGCGCATCATGATGCAGCCTTCGACCACCAGCGGCGCCGTGGCGAAACCGATTTCGTCGGCGCCCAACAGGGCGGCGATGACCACGTCGCGGCCCGTCTTCATCTGGCCATCGGCTTGCACGCGGATACGGCTGCGCAAGCCATTCAAGACCAGGGTTTGTTGCGTTTCCGCCAGACCCAGCTCCCACGGCGTGCCCGCATGTTTCACGGACGACAGGGGCGAGGCGCCCGTGCCGCCGTCATGGCCGGCGACGACCACGTGGTCGGCTTTCGCCTTGGTCACGCCGGCGGCCACCGTGCCGATACCCACTTCCGACACCAGTTTTACGGAAATCGAGGCGCGCGGATTGGCATTCTTCAAGTCATGGATCAGCTGCGCCAGGTCTTCGATCGAATAGATATCGTGGTGCGGCGGCGGCGAAATCAGGCCCACGCCCGGCACGGAGAAGCGCAGGCTGGCAATATATTCCGACACCTTATGGCCCGGCAACTGGCCGCCTTCGCCCGGCTTCGCGCCCTGCGCCATCTTGATCTGGATCTGGTCGGCCGAGTTCAGGTAGGCGGCCGTGACGCCGAAACGCCCCGACGCCACCTGCTTGATGCGCGAGCGCATGGAATCGCCTTCCTGCAGCGGGATATCGACGACGATCTGTTCGGCGCCAACGATGGAAGCCATGGTGTCGCCCTGGCGGATCGGGATGCCCTTCAATTCCTGCGTGTAGCGGTTCGGATCTTCGCCGCCCTCGCCCGTATTCGACTTGCCGCCGATGCGGTTCATGGCGACAGCCAGGGTGGCATGCGCTTCCGTGCTGATCGAACCGAGCGACATGGCGCCCGTGGCGAAACGCTTGACGATTTCCTTGGCCGGTTCCACTTCATCGAGCGGTATCGCCTTGGTCGGGTCGAGCTTGAACTCGAACAGGCCGCGCAAGGTCAGGTGGCGACGGCTCTGGTCGTTGATGATTTGCGCGTACTCCTTATAGCTGGAGAAATTGTTGCTGCGCGTGGAGTGCTGCAGCTTTGCAATCGCATCCGGCGTCCACATGTGGTCTTCGCCGCGCACGCGGAACGCATATTCGCCACCCGCGTCGAGCTTATCCATCAGCACGGGATCGTTGCCGAAGGCCAGCGCGTGCAGGCGCAGCGCTTCTTCCGCCACTTCAAACACGCCGATGCCTTCCACGTTCGAGGCCGTGCCCTTGAAGTATTTGTCCACCAGCGACTTGTTCAAGCCGATGGCTTCGAAGATTTGCGCGCCGCAGTAAGACATGTAGGTCGAAATGCCCATCTTCGACATGACCTTCATCAAGCCCTTGCCGACCGCCTTGGTGTAGTTGTAGATGGCTTTGTCGCCCGACAAGTCACCGGGCAAGCTGTGCGCCATCTCGGCCAGGGTTTCCATGGCCAGATACGGGTGGACGGCTTCCGCGCCATAGCCTGCGAGCAAGGCGAAATGGTGGGTTTCGCGGGCCGAACCCGTTTCCACGACGAGGCCGGTGGAGGCGCGCAAGCCCTTGCTCACCAGGTGCTGGTGCACGGTGGAGGTGGCCAGTAGCGCAGGGATCGCTACCTGGTCGGCGCACACGGCCCGGTCCGAGACGATCAGGATGTTGTGGCCGGATTTGACGGCATCGACGGCTTCCGCGCACAGCGAGGCCAGGCAGGCTTCCACGCCTTCCTTGCCCCAGGCCAGCGGGTAGCAGATATCGAGTTCATACGACTTGAACTTGCCGCCCGTGTGGGCGCTGATGTTGCGCAGACGCGCCATGTCGTCAAAGCCCAGCACGGGCTGCGCCACTTCCAGGCGCATCGGCGGATTGACGTTGTTGGTATCTAACAAGTTCGGTTTCGGGCCGATGAAGGACACCAGCGACATCACCATCGCTTCGCGGATCGGGTCGATCGGCGGATTCGTCACTTGCGCGAACAATTGCTTGAAGTAGTTATACAAAGGCTTGAGTTTGTTCGACATGACGGCCAGCGGCGAGTCATTGCCCATCGAACCCGTCGCCTCTTCGCCGGCCACGGCCATCGGCGCCATGAGGAATTTCAAGTCTTCCTGCGTGTAGCCGAACGCCTGCTGGCGGTCCAGCAAGGATGGCTGCGCTTTTTCGCCCTGGGCGCGGTCCTGTTTCGCTTGTCCTTCGGCCATCTTGATCTCGTCGAGCTTGATGCGCACCGAGTTGATCCACGCCTTGTACGGCTTGGCGTTGGCGTAGGTATTTTTCAGCTCCTGGTCGTCGATGATGCGGCCCGCTTCCAGGTCGATCAGGAACATCTTGCCAGGCTGCAAGCGCCATTTCTGGATGATTTTCGACTCGGGAATCGGCAGCACGCCCGATTCCGACGCCATCACCACCAGGTCATCGTCCGTGACGATGTAGCGCGCCGGACGCAAGCCGTTGCGGTCCAGGGTGCCGCCGATGTGGCGGCCATCCGTAAACGCCATGGCGGCGGGGCCGTCCCACGGCTCCATCATGGCCGCGTGGTATTCATAGAAGGCGCGGCGGTTGTCATCCATCGTCGTGTGGTTTTCCCACGCTTCAGGAATCATCATCATCATCGCCTGGGCGATCGGGTAGCCAGCCATCAGCAGCAGTTCCAGCGCATTGTCGAAGCACGCCGTGTCGGACTGGCCTTCGTAGATCAGCGGAAAGAGTTTCTGCAAATCGTCGCCCAGCACGGCCGACTTCATGACGCCTTCACGCGCGCGCATCCAGTTGAAGTTGCCTTTCACCGTGTTGATCTCGCCGTTATGGGCGATCAGGCGGTAGGGGTGGGCCAGCGGCCATTCGGGGAAGGTATTCGTCGAGAAACGCTGGTGCACCAGGGCCAGGGCCGAGATGCAGCGCGCATCCTGCAAGTCCTTGTAGTACACACCCACCTGGTCGGCCAGCAGCAAGCCCTTATAGACGATGGTACGGGCCGACATCGACGGCACGAAGAATTCCTTGCCGTGCAGCAGTTTCAAGGCCTGGATGGCGTGGCCCGACGATTTACGGATCACATACAGTTTGCGTTCGAGCGCGTCGGTGACCATGATGTCCGGGCCGCGGCCGATGAAAATCTGGCGGATGACCGGTTCCTTGGCGCGCACGGTGGGCGACATCGGCATGTCCGTATCGATGGGCACGTTGCGCCAGCCCAGCACGACCTGGCCTTCGATGCGCACGGCGCGTTCGATTTCCTGCTCGCAGGCGATGCGCGACGCGTGTTCCTTCGGCAGGAAGACCATGCCTACGCCGTATTCGCCAGGCGGCGGCAATTCCACGCCCTGCTTGGCCATTTCTTCGCGGTAGTACTGGTCGGGAATCTGGATCAGGATGCCGGCGCCATCGCCCATCAACGCATCGGCGCCCACGGCGCCCCGGTGATCGAGGTTCTTCAGAATCAGCAAACCCTGTTCGACGATCGAATGGGTCTTGTTGCCCTTGATATGGGCGACGAAACCGACGCCGCAGGCATCGTGTTCATTGGCTGGGTCGTACAGGCCTTGCGCTTTCATGGGCTTCTCCGCTGCATATGACTATCGAAAAACTAGAGTAGTGCAACGCAACAAAAAACTCAACTAGAATAAATAGGGTCGGAGTCGAATTAAATTCTATTCCGTCGCTCTAAAAATTTAATGGGGACATAGTGAAGGCGATTTCAATAAAACGTCAGAACGGAAGCATTTTTTGTTTTAAACGCGAATATGCTTCAACTGGCGTCCGCGTCGGACACGATTTTGCGGGGACGGCCTCGCTTGGCCGGCAGTACTTGCCGTTGCATTTTCTGCTCCAGCGCCTGCTTGAATGGCTCGGAACCCAGCGGCCAACCCTTCAATACAGCCTCTTCCACCAGCTTGACCTGGCTGCTGCCCAGTCCCTGCTCGAACAAGTGCAGATAGGCTGCCTCGCGGTCGAAGGGCGTGTTGCCCAGCGCCCAATACAGCGCGTGGTCGGTGATGACGGCATCGGGACGCACGCCGGCATGGTGGGCATAACTGGACCAAGCATGGTCCAGTGCCTGGCCCACCAAGCCCGTTTGCACGGGCACGCATTCCAGGTAGCGGCAGCAAGTGAGGAAGAAATTATCGGGATCGATGACCGAGGTTTTGTAGCGTCCCTGCCACAAGGCGCCTTCGCGGCCGTATTTTTGGTTGAAATACGGCACGTAATAACGCCCCAGCCACTGCATCAGCTGCCCCAGCCCCGTCGCATCGCTGGGCGTGGCCAATAAGTGTAGCTGATCAGGCAATAAAACATAGGCGTGGATGGCCACCTTGAACATTTTCGCGCCCGTTTTCAGCCAGGACAAAAATTGCGCGTAGTCGGCCGCGTCCTGGAACACGGGCTGGCGGTTGCTGCCGCGCTGGATCACATAATGGGGCAGTGCTGGGATGATGAGGCGGGGCAAACGGGCCATGGCAGTGTCAGTAAAGATAGGCTAAGGCCTTGATTTTACACACTTGAGCGCACAAGACGCGACTCTGACCCTGTTTTATTTGAATGACTGAAAAAAGCGGCCGACTCTGTCCCTCTATTGCGCCAGCCACTGTCGGGCGGCTGGCGTCCCGTATCAGGACAGGTTGAAACTGGCCGACAGACTGTAGCCCTCGCCATACGCACTACGCAGTGGCAAGTCCTGGCCCAGTCCCGTCTTGGCTTTCTTGCGCAGGCGGTACACCAGCATGTCGACCCTGCGGCCCGCATCGGGATCTTCGCCGCCCATGCCAGCCACGATGACGTCGCGCGGCACGGGGCGGGTATTGATGGTCAAGAGGTGCAGGAAGTTGAATTCCTTCTCCGTCAAGGCAATGACGGCGCCCATCAGCTCAAGTTGGCGTGCGCTCACTTTCAAGGTCCACTTGCCCGGCTCGGGCACGGGATCTTGCGGCCCGACGCGGCGGTCGAGCGCCTCGATGTGCGCGGCCAGTTCGGGGAATTTGATCGGCTTGGTCAGATAGTGGTCGGCGCCCAGGCGCAAGCCCAGGATGCGACTGTCGAAAGCGACTCGCCCCGTCAGCACCAGCACGCCGATTTGCGGATACAGCTGGCGCATGCGGGGGATAACGTTGAAGCCATCCTCATCGGGCAAGCCCAGGTCCAGCACGACCACGCCGACATTGCCATGGCTGAGCGCCGTCCACATCCCGCCAGCAGAGCTGGTGATATGGACTTCGTGTTCGAGCTCAACGAGGAACTCCGCCATGTCTTCGGCGTAGTCGAGATTGTCTTCGACGATCAGTATTTTCGTCATTGCTACGCCATTCTTCCGTTAGTGAGCTACCGTGGGCAAACCATGCGATGCACTTCTGCACCATGATGGACGGCACAATAGGTTTACGTCAAGGAATTATCACGGTTGCCTTCAGCGGAAGCAAGGCTTTTCCTTGTCTAGACAGGAAGCGGCAGCCAAATGCGGAATACCGCGCCGCCTTCGGGCAGATTATGCCCCTGCAAACTCCCGCCATGCACATCCACCACGGCGCGCGCCATGTACAGGCCCAGGCCAGCGCCCGGATGTGTCGCAGCGCTTCCACGGCTTCCTTTCTCGAACAACTGCGCCAGTTCCTCTTCCCGCAAGCCAGCTCCCGCATCGCGCACGCACAGCGCCACACCGCCTTCGGGCACCAGCCTGGCCGAGAGGGTGATCGCACTGCCCGGCGGGCTGAACTTGACGGCGTTGTCCAGCAAGATTTTCAGGCACAGGGCCATGCCGGGCACGTCGCAGCGCAGCCTGGCCGGCAAGTCCTCGTCGAGTTCCAGTTGCACTGTGTGGCTGGCTGGGACGGTGGCGGCCGCCTGCTGCAGCAAGGCCAGCGGCGCGATGCCGTCGGCGGCCCGCTCGCGGCCGATGGCCGCCATGCGTTCGGGTGACAAATAATCGTCGATCATGCCCAGCAGGCGGTCGACGGCCGTCTGGATTTTCACGTAGCGCTTGCGCGTGGCCTCGTCGGCGTCTTGCGATGTCGAGACCAGGCGCTGGATGGCGCCGTCGATGGTGGCCAGCGGCGTGCGAAATTCATGCGAGAGCATCGAGGCGAAGCGCTTTTGCTCCTTTTCCCGCTCGGCTTCCTGCGCCTGGACGGCGCTGACGTCGCGCAGCGTGCCCGCCACGGTGACACCCCGCCCCATCGCCGCTGCGGCCGGCACGATGGTCGAACTGATTTCCAGCGCCAGCAGGTGGCCGTCGGCATGCGGCAGTTCCACTTCGCGCAGCAAGGTCAAACGGCTGGCGTCGCCATCACGCCAGCGCTGCAAGCGGGCCGGCAGATCCGTCGCCAGGCGCGCCGCATGCGCGCGCAAGGCAGGCAAATCGTGGCCCGTCAGGCGCTGCGCGGCAGGGCTGATGTAGAGTAAATCGAGGGTGGTGGCGTCGAGCAGGAAGGTCGCGTCGCGGCCATGTTCGGCCAGCAGGCGAAATTGCATTTCGCCCGCCCGCGCGCGCAACAGGGCGCGGCGCAACTGGACAAAACGCAGCGCCATGAGGATGGCGCCGGCAAGCAGCAGGAAGAAAATGGGCAGCATGCTTTATACCTGGCAAGTAAGAATCGCCAAGTATAAGCGTGCGGCGCCCTTAATCTTCCAGCGGGGCGAAAATCTGCTGCAAGTCTTCCTGCGTGAGCGCCATCTTTTGCGCTTCGCCTTCGGCCAGGATCGATTGCGCCAGCTCCGATTTCTTTTGCTGCAGCAACTGGATTTTTTCTTCCAGGGTGCCCTTCGCAATCAGCTTGTAGACGAACACGGGCTTGTCCTGGCCGATACGCCAGGCGCGGTCCGTGGCCTGGTTTTCCGCCGCCGGATTCCACCACGGGTCGTAGTGGATGACCGTGTCGGCCGCCGTCAGGTTCAGGCCCACGCCGCCCGCTTTCAGGCTGATCAGGAAGATCGGCACGGCGCCCTGCTGGAAGGCCGCCACTTGCGCACCCCGGTCTTTCGTTTCGCCCGTCAGCAAGGCATACGGAATATCGCGCGATTCCAGCTCTTCCTCGATCAATTCCAGCATGCTGGTAAATTGCGAAAAGACGAGGATCTTGCGCCCTTCGTCGAGCAAGTCTTCCACCATCTGCATCAGGTCGAGCAGCTTGGCCGAACCGGCCGATTGCTTCTTCGCCGGCAAGGACTTCACCAGACGCGGGTCGCAACAGACCTGGCGCAGTTTCAACAGCGCTTCGAGAATGACGATCTGGCTGCGCGCCACGCCCTTCTTGTCGATCTCTTCGCGCACTTTTTGATCCATCGCAAGACGCACGGTTTCATACAGGTCGCGCTGCGGCCCCGTCAATTCCACCTTGCGCACCATTTCCGTCTTCGGCGGCAACTCCTTGGCCACATTGTCTTTCGTGCGGCGCAGCAGGAAGGGCTTGATGCGACGGTTCAACAGCATGCGGCGCAGCGGGTCATCCTGGCGCTCGATCGGGTGGCGGAACTGGGTATTGAACGTCTTTTCGTCGCCCAGCAAGCCCGGCAACAGGAAGTGGAATTGCGACCACAGTTCGCCCAAATGATTTTCCAGCGGCGTGCCGGACAAACACAGGCGGTGGCGCGCGCGCAGCAGGCCCGCGCTTTGCGCCGCCTTGCTGCGCGTATTCTTGATGTAGTGCGATTCGTCGAGAATGACCAGGTGGAAATCGTGCTCGCGCAAGGTTTCCTCGTCGCGCGGCAACAGCGCATAGGTGGTCAGCACCAAATCGCATTGGTCGATCTGGTCGAATTGCTGGGCGCGGTCTTTGCCTTGCAGCAGCAACACTTTCAGGCTGGGCGCGAACTTGGCCGCCTCGTCCTGCCAGTTGCCCATCAAACTCGTCGGCGCGATCACCAGCGCCGGATGCGTCAAACGGCCCGCTTCCTTTTCTACCAGGATATGCGCCAAGGTCTGCACGGTTTTTCCCAAACCCATGTCATCGGCCAGGATGCCGGCCAGGTCATGGTCGCGCAGGAATTGCATCCACGCCAGGCCGTCGGCCTGGTAATCGCGCAGGGTCGCCTGCAAGCCGGCCGGTGCCGCCACTTTTTGCACGGAACCGAACTGGCTCAGCTTGCGGCCCATGGCGCGCAGCTGCTCGCCGCCCGTCCAGCGCAGTTCCAGGCCCCGCGCCAGTTCTTCCAGGCGCGCCGCGTCCAGGGTCGACATGCGCACGGCATGCTTGATCTTGTCGCTGAAATACAGTTCGCCCAGGGTGTTCAGGATCGGGCGCACTCTGCCCCACGGCAGGGCCACGCGCGTGCCGTCCGGCAAGGTCGCCAGCATCTGGTCATCATCCGCATGCGCTTCGATGACTTTCGGATTGAAATCGTTGGGTGCATTGCGGATCATCTGCACCAGCACGGGCAGCAGGGGCACGCGCGCATGGTTGACGACGATGCCCAGTTCCAGCTCGAACCAGGCGTTGCCGCTGTCCGGGTCCTGGTCATCGATTTCCGCGTACCAGTCGCCCACCTCGCTCACGTCGTAGCGGTACTTGGCCGTTTTTTCCACGATCCAGCCCTGCTCCAGCAAGGTGTCGATGCCGGACTCGGCAAAACGCAGCCATTCCGCCTGGGACGGCAGTTGCAAGGCGCCCTTCAAGCCGCTCAAGGGGGCCGAGCCCGGCTTCTTGAATTGCAGTTCGGCCAGGGTGGCCAGGGCGCGCGCTTCATCGCCCGTGTTTCTCTGGATAATTTCCGTCACCTCGCCCACTTGCCGCACCACGCGCTGCGACGGGTCGAACGCGACGCGCTCGCCATCGTAGTCGTAGGACAGCACGGCGAAATCGCTCCAGCGCTGCACGCTGCCATCGGCCAGCATGGCACTATCCATCAGCAAGACCGGTTGCGCCGGCACGTCCTTGCGCAAGCGCTGCGGCAACGGTTGCGGCAGCGGCATCAAATGCTGCAAGCCCTGCGCCAGCAGCAGCTGCGACACGCGTACCTTGTCGTTCGCGTTCAGCGGTGGCGCCTGCGCCACCAGCGCCTGCAAGTCGGCCAGGGAAATGTCGGAGCCGCCCTGGTTCAATTCCAGTACGCCGCAGGACAGGTTGTCGATGTACCACGGTGGATCGGTGGGCAGCATGTAGTCGATCTGGTCGGCGCCATGGTGCTTCACGCCTTCCGGCGGGTCCACTTGCCAGCCCAGGCGCATGGTCTTGCCTTCGTCGCGCCAGAACAGGCGCGCGGGACGCACGGGGCCTTCCTTCAACGGGTACACGAGGCCATTGCCGACATCGGCCCAGGAATTGGCCCACAACAGTTTATCTTGCTCGGCCAGCATTTTCAGCAGGGCCGCGCCCACCTTGCCCTTCGGCTCCGTGGCGCTACCCGTCTGCGAATTTTGCCCGCTGCGCATGGCCACGAAGAAACGCACGAGGTCTTCATCGGCTGGCGTCAAGAACGTGGGCGGCGCCGACAGCAGGGAAAAGATTTCACTGATGGGACTCGCCGCCGCCACGTCGCCATTCGGCCGCAGCCGCGCCTTGTACAGGCACAGGGCCACGTGGCGGCCACCGCTGGTGGGCGCCAGCACGTAGATCAGCCGATGCTGGTTGAGTTTGGGGTCCGGCTCGGCAATCGTCAGCACGGCCTTCGGATGGGCGGCAGCCTCCACCCGCTGCAGCCAGGTGGCGACGGCATACGGCAAAGGCGCTCCCGGCAAGCTGGCCGGGGCAACTGGGGTTTCACTGGTTTCGTCGCGGGTAAAATCCATGGGGCGCATTTTTGTGTAAAGGACGTATCCAAATCGGCAACAGGCAATATTATCCGCCATACAGGCGTTGCTGGCTTGATTCACACACGCTCTTTGAACAGTTTTAATGCGCGATGCCTAAAAAATAAGTATTTAATACGACACTTGGGACCCGCCAGCGGCCAAAAAGGCCAGTCTCCGGCCATTTTCGCCGCTGGCGGACGCGACTTATCAGGCCGGCATGGTTTCTTCTTCTGCCACGCTGGCGGCCTCGACTACCGGTGCAGTGCTCGTATCGGCCGGCGTAAAGTTGCGCAAAAACAAGAAGAACTGGCCCATCATCTGCGTCCACAGTTGCAGATTGATATACAGGTGCTCCTTGCTGACGCCACCGGCGACCAGCACATCCATTTCCAGCACGACAAAATCGCCATGCTGGGCCACGCGGGCAAAACGCTTGCTGCGGTGCCATTCGGCCAGCAAGCCGGCCGGCAAGTCGCCGCCCTGCACGCGCAGCGGGCAGCTCAGGGTCAGGTCCGCGTACTGGCCAGGCGATGCTTCATTGCCCCACAGCACCTGAAAGCCGATGCCATGGCTGGCGCTATGCAAGCGCACGACGCCGTCGTGTTCGATGCTGGTCACGGCGCAGCCGGCCGCCTTGATGGCTTCGGCCATTTGTTCCGCATTCAGGGTGGTCAGCAAGTTGGTGTTGGTGTGTTCCATCGTCATTCCATTTCAGCAAATAAAATTATTGGGGTGCCGGCGCGGGAGCGGCCGGCGTTTCTGTTTGACGCGCATCAAAGCGGCCCTGGTACAACTGGTCGCCATACTGCTGCGCAATTTGCTCGAGCTTGACCCGGCTTTGCGCGGCGAACGGCTGGCGCGCTTGCATGACGTCCAGCACGCCGAGGCCCTCATACGCTTGCAAGATTTCCTGCCCGGCCGCATACAGCTGGGCATTCTTGCTTGCACAACGCGCCAGGGCGCCCCGCTGCGCAGTCACTTCACCGTCGAGGCGCGCGCGCTGCGCTTCGAGCTGCTTGCCCGTGGCGGCCAGCTGTTCGCTGGCCTGGCGGTACTGCGCCAGGTTGGCGGCCGCCTCTTGCGCGGCGGCAGCGCTGCGCTGTTGCTGCTCGCCCAGTTTTTCCCGTTGCGCGCGCTCCTGCGCCAGCAGCGACTGGCTGCGTGCCAGCTCCTTTTTCAAGCCATCGCTGGCGGGAGCGGCCACGGGCGCCGCCTTGGCGGCAGATGTGCCCTTCGCTTTGAGCACTTCCAGCTCGCCGCGTGTCTGCTGCAATTGCGCCGTAACATTGCGCAACTCGGCCCGCAGGCGCTCTTCCATGCTTTGCTGCGCCTGCGCCGTGCTGGCAGCCAGCAAACTCAGCAGCAGGAGCGGCACGCGCATTGTGTTGGATGTCAACATCGTGGCTCCTTAAAAACGCGCGTTCAGTTCGATTTGCAGGGTGTCGATCGAGAGTGCCGAACCGAACACTTCGCGGCTCGACGTCCAGCGGCCGTTCAACCAGGTATTCTTGTCGAGCGCATACGCGCCGCCCAGGTAGTAGCCGCGCGCATTCGTGCCGCCCAGGTGGAAGGTGGAATCGTTGTAGGCATCAGGCAAGGCATCCGGTTCGATGCGCTTGTAGCCGAGCAGCACGTTCCAGTCGCCGCGTGCCGCAGGGCTGGCCTTGCCCAGCGTCGCCTGCAGCATGTAGGCATTGCCGCCGCTCCTGAAATCGGCTTGCGAGACGCCGCCCGTGCCGCCAAAGTTATTCATGATGCCGCCCTTGGCGCGCGCCCACATGGCGTTCTTATCGTAGGCCATGTTGCGCACAAAATCGCCCTCGATGCGCAAGTCCTTGCCGCCGGCCACCTTGCTATCCCAGCGCGCATTCAGATTGGCCAGGCGGAACTTCGACGCCAGGCCGACGAATTGCGGCTGCGGCGTATTCGCCGGGTCCAGCGGGTTCAAGGCGATATTGCGCAACAGCATCAAGCTATTGCCCTTTTGCATGCTCGACGGACGCGACCAGTCCGTGCTGCAGCCATCGGCCCCCGCGTACAGCGCGCACGGCTGCGAGTACTCGCCGCTGATGTTGCGGAAGTTGTAGTAAGCCAGCGCACCGCGCAATTGATGGTCGCGATTGATCTTCCACGAAGCGCCCACCTGTGCGCCCAGCAGCCACTTGTTTTCGCTGGACATTTTTGCCTGGCTGCGGCTAGGCGCATTGTCGGACGAATACTCGAGCGGAATCAGGCCCAATGTGCCGAACACGGTAACGTCCTTGGCGGCGCCGATCGGTTGCTGCACCTTGGCGGCGATGCCGTCGAAATTGAGTTCGCTGGAAAACAGTTCATCGCCGGAGACGAACGGGTTATCAAAGCGGCCTGCCGTCAGTTTCAGCCAGGACGCGGGCTGGTAGGACAGCCAGGCCTGGTCCAGCCAGATGTTTTTCTTGCCCAGGCCGCCGCCCAGGGTTTGCGTGGTGGACACCGGGCTGTCGTCATTGCCGCTGGCCAGGCGGATGCCGGCTTGCGTGCTGTCGGAAATGTCGGCCAGGATGCCCAGGCGGGCACGGGCGCGCAGCAGGTGCTTGCGGTCTTCGCGCGTGTTCAGCAGCACCGGCAGGGCCAGGTTGGTGTTCGAATTGACGTCGTAGCCGCTACCGCTGTTGAGCGCGCGCCAGTCGATCTCGATATTGCTGTTGGCCATGTCGTAATAGCGCGATTCATAGCGTGCACGCACATCGCCTTCCAGGCGGATGCGCTTGGTCCAGGCCGGCGTTTCATTTGGCGCCGCCCAGCCGCCCGCTTTGGCCTCGGCCAGTACCTGGCCCTTGATCTCGTCGCGGATCTGCTCGCGCACGGTTTGCGAAATATACGGCACGCGCACATCGCCCGGCTGCACCTGTGCCAGGGCGGCCGGCGCGGCGGCGGGACGGGCTTGCGCCGCGGCCAGCGCTTCGCTCTGTGCCTGTGCCAGCAGCGCTTCGCCGGCATCCTTGTTCAGGGCGCCGCTCTGGATCAGGCCGCGGATCAATTTGACCATGGTGCTGTCGGCCGGTGCTTGCGCTTGTACTGCGCCTGCCGCCATGCTCAGGGCCAGGGCAGCCAGCGCCAGCGGAAGGCGGCGCATGCGCTGTGAGGGAGAAAATAAGGAATTCATCGCTTCTTTCGGTAAATGAGGAATTAGTTCATGCGCTTACGGCCGGCGGCCCTTGATCGAAACGCGGGCAGGGAAACGCAGGGAAGCCGGTGGCCGCTCATCGGCGCGGAAATCGCGCACCATGGCCAGCACCTGCTCATCCGTCTGCGCATTGCCCGTGCCCTGCACCAGCTGCACTTTCGTCGTCTTGCCTTCCGTGTCGAGCCACAGGTCGACGCGGATGTCGGCAAAGGCCAGCTGGCGCGTGCGCGGATCGCGGGCAAAGGCCAGTTGCAGCGCGTTGGCCACATAGCGGCCATACGATCCCGCGCCGAGGCCGCCGCCACCGCCACCACCCGTCATGCCGCCGCCGCGCCCGGCCTGGATGCCGAAGGCATCGCTGCCAGCCTGCGCCGCGCCGTCGATAGTGACGGGGTCACCCTTGTCCGGCGACGGGCTTTCCGGCGCATCGTCCATGGGCTTGTCGGCCGGCGTCGGTTCCGGCTCCGACACTTCCGGCACCACCTTGTCGGGCGTCGGTTCCGGCAGTTTTTCCGGTTCCGGCGGCGGCGGTGGCGGAGGGGGCAGCATCAGCATCGGCGGCGCCGCCACTTCGCGCCTGGTAGCCGCCGTGTCCGACAGCAGATACCAGACCAGCGCGACCAGCGCGCCGGCCAGCAGTGCGCCACCGGCCACGCCACCCCAGCGGCGCCACCACTGCGCCGCGCCCGATGGTTCCGAGGCGGCCATCTTCATCATGTCGTCACGCTTCACCTTGCGCTCCTCATGCCGGCTTGCCGGTCACCAGGCCCACCTGGTTCAGGTCGATGCGGCGCAACAAGTCGAGCACTTCGACCACTTTCGCGTACTGCACGGCGGCATCGCCGCGCACGATCACGGGGAAGTCGGGCGTCAAGGCCTTTTCCGTGCGCAAACGCTCTTCCAGCTCGGGCAAGGTGACGGGATAGGCATCGAGGAAGACCTGGCCCGCGTTATCGATGGTGATGGCCTTGGTCTTCGGCTTTTCCAGCGCCATGGCCGAGCTGGCCTTGGGCAGGTCAACCTTGATGCCCGGAATGCTGGCGTTGCTGGTCAAGATGAAGATCACCAGCACCACCAGCAGCACGTCGACGAAGGGCGTGATGTTGATGCCGCCGCTACGCTTGCGGGGGGTAAACTTGGCGGAGGTGGCCATGGTTATGCGCCCCTCAAGCCTGTTGCAGCACGGGACGCATCTGGCGTCCGTCGCCCTGCTCTTCAGCCAGGCGCGTGGCAAATTCGTCGACGAAGACGACCATGTCGGCGACGATGGCGTCCGAACGCGAGGACAGCCAGTTGTAGCCGAACAGGGCGGGAATCGCCACGCCCAGGCCCGCAGCCGTACACAACAGCGCTGCCGCCATGCCTGGCGCCACCGAGTTGATGTCCACGGCGCCGGCCATGGCCGCCACGACGAACACCAGCATGATGCCGATCACGGTGCCGAACAGGCCCACGTAAGGTGCCCCTTCGATGGTGGTCGAGAGCCAGATCATGCGTTTCGACATGCGCTCGCTTTCGCGCACCAGCACGCCATCCATGGCGGCGCGGATGGCGCCGATGGTCGCGTTGGAAACGGCATTCAAGTCGTAGCCGCGGTCGTGGCGGCGGCGCATTTCGTCGATGGCCACGTCATACAGACGCCACAGCGAGGAATCCGTCTTCACGGAAGCGCTCAGCTTGCCGTTGCGCGCCAGGTGGTCGAGCGGCGCGCCGGCCGCTTCGTGGAACGACTGCATGAATTGCGCATTCGCGCGCGAGATGGCGCCATAGCTGCGGCCCTTGCCGATCATGATGATCCACGACAAGACCATCATCAGGCCCAGCACGCCGACGACGATCCAGGCGTCGAGCGGCATGGCGGCGATGATGAAGCCGAAATGGCTCTTGCCCGCTTGCTGTTCATCGGCGCCAAACACGGCCAGGCGCGATTCGGAACCTTGCGAGACGGCGTCGGCCAGCAGCAGGGCATCGGGACGTGCCGTGCGCGACAGGCGCAGTTCGTCGATGGCACCCGTGAAATTGTTCAGGGTGGCGGTGCCGGTGGCGACCGGCGCCGCATCGGCACCGAGCGAGGCGGCCGTGGTGAAGGCTGGCAGCGCGGTGGCCAGCGAGACGGCCGGACGGCCACCTACGTACAGGGCCACATTGGCTTTATCGGCTTTGACGGCCAGGTGCGACCATTGCGCGGCCTGGATCGGTTGGCCGGGCTTGCTGCGCTGGCCATTCACCTGCACGAACGGCACGCCCTGGTCCACGCCGATCAGCAATTCATTGGCGCCATCGCGGCGTGCATACAGCACTTGCTGCGCGCCCAGGCTGTCCGGACGCACCCAGGCGGAAAAGGTGAACGGCGCACCGGCGGCCAGCGCCAGCGAAGGCGAGGCAGGCAGCATCAGGGGTGTCGTGCCGAGGCGGGCGCCGGCGCCGATGACGGAACCGTCCAGCGCCGGCACGGCTGTCTGGGCATGGTTGCCGTAGGCAGTGCTGTCGCGCGAAGGCACGCCAGGCTCGGTGAAGTGGTACACCAGGCTGTAGTCGGGGTCGAAAGTACGCTGGCCATTGCCGGAAGCGGGCGCCTTCGGATTGCCGTAGTACATCCACAACTGCTGCGGCGTGCCCGCCGTCAGGGCCGGCACGTCGACCCAGATCAGGGCAATGCCCAGCAGCGGGTTGAACTGTTCGATCTGGTGGTTCAGCACCGTCTTATCGTCGCCCGCCACGAAGCGCAGGTCGGCGCCGGTGTCGCTGACGCCTTCGAAGTTGAAGTTACCCGAATGCAAGCGCAGCAGCACAGGAATGCGGCCGGGATCGCCGCCCACGGCGCCCGCCTTGGGGCCGGCGTCGACGGTGACGGGTTTGCGGTAAGCCCAGTCGGGCTGCCACCAGGCATGCGCCAGGCCGGGAACGAGCGTGCCCAGGATCGTGAGCAAGAATAAGAGACGTCGAAAACGTTGCATGACAGTGATTCTCCGAAGAAAAGTCTAAAAAAGTGCAGTGCTGGTGAGCTGGCCCGTCAGTAACTGGCCGACAGGTTGAAATTGATACGGCGCACGTGTTTGTGCGTGCGCGGGCCATCGCGCAGCGGATAGGAAAAATCGATACGGCCATTCAGATAGCGCAGGAACTGGAAGCTGCTGCCCACGCCCACGGACGCCAGGCCGAACAAGTCTTTCTGCTCGATCAGCGGGTCGCGCAGGCGCAGGCGCGCACCATCGGCAAAGGCAAACAAACGCCAGTTTTCCAGGCGGCTGAAATACGTCAGCTGGGGCGTGCGCCATTCGACGGTGCCCGAGACGCCATAGTCGCCCGTCGCTTCGGCCGACAGATAGCCGCGCACGGAATTGGCACCGCCGGCGGCCATCTGCTCGCCCGACACCAGCGCCGCATCGGCCAACTGGCCAGCCAGCTTGCCATGCAGCTGCGCGCCGCTGCCCAGGGTATAAGTGGCGTTGGCGTCGCCCTTCAGGACGAGGAAGCTGGGCGAGGCCTTGTAGCGCTTGTTGTCGTAGGCGGCGCTATCGCTGGCATAGCCGAACGCGGCGCGCGTGCCGGCCACCAGCGACAGGCCCAGGCCGTAGGTCGCCGCATCCGTCTGCGCAAAGCCGTTGTAGGCCACGCTGAGCGGCACGTATTTCAAGGGAATGCTGGAACCGGCGCCATTCAATTGCAGCGCTTCCTGGTTATCCTTGAAATCGATGCCGGCAGAAAAGCTGTGCCACCAGATGCCGCTGTTGGGCACCGTGTAGTTGACTTTCATGCCCAGCGCGTGGCCCTTGCCCAGCACGCTGGTGCCGCCCGTGCTGGCCACGTTGCTGTTCGACTGGTAGCCGGTCGCTTCCACGCTCCAGCCCTGCGTGCCGATGGGCGCCACGTACGAGGCGGACCAGACGCGGGTCTGGTTCAGGTCGCCTGGCGTGCCGAAAAAGCTGAGGGTGGCGCTATGCCCCATTTGCCACAGGTTGTCGTGACCCAGCGACACGCTGCTACGCAGCTTCTTGGTATCGGCGCTGTAATCGTTGTTCAAGCCCACGTTGGCGCGCCAGGGGCTGCTGTCATCGACCTTCAAGTCCACGTCCATGGTGCCGGGCAAGCTGCCCTGCTTGACCAGCGGCATCACCTGGCGCTTGGGGCTGCGGTTCAGGGCCGTCAGTTCCACTTGCGCCTGCGTAAAGTCGGGCACCTTGCCCTCGGTCAGGGCCGGTACTTGCTGGCGCACGTCGAGCGGCGAATTGTATTGCGCACCGACCACGCGCAAGCGCCCCACTTTGGTTTCGCTCACCTGCAGCACCACCACGCCCTGCTCCACCTGCTGCTCCGGCAAGTCCACGTAGACGGACTGGTAGCCGCGCGCCTGGTAAGCGGCGACTAAAGCGTCGCGTGCCCCTTCCACATCCTTCAGGGTGCGGCCCGGCCCCAGGAAGGGCGTGACCGCCTCTTCGATGGCACGCGCATCGAGCACGGTATTGCCGCGCACCAGGTATTCCTCGATCGTCACTTGCCGTTCCGGCACGGCGGGCGCGGCAGCAACTGTTTCCTGAGCACGGCTCATGCCGGGCAGTGCCAGCATGGCCAGGCACAGCATCGTCAAGGCGGTGGCGGGTGCCGCTGCTGCTGCCCCCTTGCCCTGTTTTTTCATCTCACGCATCTTCCATTCACCTTAAAATCAAACGGTTGCCCTGTGTTGCGGCGCTGGGCCGGCGTTTTTTACTGCGGATGTCGTCCACCGAAGCTTGTCTACTGATGCCTAGACAGCCGCCGCGCGCGGCGACTGTCGAATGTCATCAAATGTTCATAAAACTCACGGTTGCATGCCGCGCCGCTCGTTCGGCGTGAGCGCCTGCAACTGCGGCGCCGTCAAGGGCCCCGCACCCAGCACTTGCACCACGCCGGCCGGCTGGTAGCTGGACGCCTGCGGTTCGCCGCCCTTGTGATTGCCGACACCGCCCTCGTCCGCCTGCTCGTTGCCAAAGCCCAGCACTTTCACCGTGAACAGCGATGGCAGCGCCTGGCGCGTGGCGGCCCGTTCGCGCTGCAGCACGTCCTGCGCCGCCGTCACGGCTTGCGTCGCGGCCGCGCTGGCATTGCTGAGCGCAGCCACGTTCACCGCAGCGGTGGCCGGCATGCCCGTCGACTTGCCCTGCACCTGGATGTTTTCCGCATTCACCACTTGCAGCGCTGCCAGGTTGACGTTGCCCGAGACGCGGATGCCCGCCTCGCCCGCGTCGATGGTGCCCAGCGGGGCGATCAGGTCGATGTCGCCAGGCGGCACCTCGGGGATCGGATTCAGGGTGGCGATGCCGGCGCCCGTGTTCGGCGTGGTCGGCGACAGGGTGACCTGGCCGATATCGTCATAGACGCGACGCTGCGGCGTAAACACCACGGTGGACTTGGAGCCGCGGCCCGCATTGATGTCGCCCTGCGCCGACCAGGCCAGGATATTGCCGCCGAAGGTGGTGAAGATGCGGCTCTGACCCAGCAGAATGCTGTCCCTGGCGTATATCTGGATTTCACCGGCACCCTGCGTCAGCACGCCCGAGCCTTCGCCCGGCACAAAGCCGCCATCGACGCCCACCAGGGTGCGCCCGCCCGGCGTCAGGATGTCGATGTTGCCGCCGAAGTCGGTGTGGATGCCTGCATCGACCTGGTCGAACACCGGCAAGTGGTTGTTGCCCGACAGTGCATATTGCTGGCGGGTCAGGTAGTTGACGCCCTTGCGCGGCCGCTTGGTACTGGTGCTCTCGGCGCCGTCCGCATAGTAGGTGGCGCCACTGAACATGGTCAGGTCGCCCGCATAGGTCACGGGTTTGCCCTGCGCATCCTTGCTCGGGAACAGCGTGGCGATGGCTTCACGGCCGCGCAGGTAGCTGCCTTCGCGCACGCCGCCGGCAGCCGTGTACTCGCGCCCGCCAGCTTTGAGTTCGGCGAAATAGACGTTGCGCAGGAAGACACGCTGCTGCTCGGCCGGCAAGGCCGCGAAAAACTTGCGCGCGTCCATGCTGCCGGCATCGAAGGTCAGCCCGGCGCCATTGCGCTGTCCGGCGCCGTAGCGGGTTTCCAGCCAGTTGACCAGGTGCAGTTGGCTCGACAGGCCGTATTCGCGCTGCAGATCGCGCCTGGCGCCGCCGCTGCTGGCCTGGAGAGTCTTGTCGAGCTCGCTTTGACGCGCGGCCAGGAAGGCGGGCGCGCCCGCCGCGTCGCCGCTGTAGCCAAATTGCGTGCGCAACCAGTCGGCCAGGCCCAGGCGGCCGCCATACACGGCCACCGCCTTGCCGGGCTGGTCGGCCAGCGACTTGCCCGGCTCGATCAGGTTGGCAGCGTCGAGATAGCGCGCGGCAAAGGCGTCGTAGTTGGGGCCATGCGCCCCGACCCCGGCCGCCACCGCGATGCTGGCGCCGCTGCTGCGGTCGCCAGACGTGCTATTCGTCACCGCACCGATACTCTTCAGCTCGGCCTTGTCGGCCATGTCAATATCGCGCCCGGCCGTCACTTCCAGCGTGCCAGGACCGCCCACGTAGAAGGTGCCGTAGCGAATGTCGCGGCCGGCACGCACGACCGACACCTCGTCCGGATTGTTGTGCAGCACCAGATTACCGCGCGCCGAACCTGCCCGGATTTCCGTCGGCCGCAGCGGCAGCGAAGGATTCGCATACGCTATCTCCGAAGTCCAGCCCAGCATTCCTTCCGGCGTCGCTTCGACCAGCCCCAGCGCCGTGCCGGAGTTGACGATGTCGCGTCCGGCACGGATATCGACCGGACCGGCGCCCTCGTACCAGGTGCTGTGGCTGGCCGCGTTGCCGCCGCCGCGCGTGATGATGGAGCCGGTGCGCAGCCCGACGATGTCGCCCGCCAGCGCGTAATAGCGCGCCGGCAACTGATCCTGCACCGCGTAGCCCGAGGCGGTGGGCGGCGTCAGCGTGAACAGCGGATAGCGCTGCGGTAGAGCGCCGGCTTCGCGCGACGCGAACAGCACGCTGGGTGCCTGTGCCAACTGGTTGACGTTATGCGTGTACATGTCGCCATAGGCGGTAGTGCCGGAGACGCCCGCGAAGCCCGGATTGAAAGGGTTGGGCAGCGCGGTCGGATCGGCGCCCGACGCCGTCACCGAATAGCCGCCGGCGTAGATCGAATCGGCGGCCAGCAGTTCAAGTTGCCCCGGCGTGCGGCGGGTGAAATGCACATCGACCGGCGATGGCGCCAGCAGCAGGCCGGTGGCCGGCCGCGCCAGCGTACCGGTGTCAGTATCCCTCGCCCCTTGGGCGGAGTTGCCGACATACAGGCTGCCGCTGGCGGCCACCGCGCGCAATTGCGACGGCATCACGAAACGCCCGCCGCTGGAAGCCTGGTTGCCGCTGGCGCGGTCGTCGCTCCAGGCCGTGGACGGCGTCAGGTTGCCGCCTGCGCTGAACAGGTCGATAGCGGTCGACGGCGTCCACAGCGAGAACCAGCTGTAGCCTTCGCCGTCTTGCGCCACGCCCTTCGCGGTGAACGGCGTGCCATTGTTGATCTGGGTGACGCGGCCGGCGTCGCCCACGCCGCCCAGCACCAGGTCGCCGCGCGCATCGATGCGCACGCCGGAGTCGCCCGGCACCACCACCGGGCCGCCGCCCGCGATGGACGAGGTGGAGGTGTAGACCTGATAGGCGCGCGACTCCTGCGTATCGCCCTTGTCGAAGCGCAGTTCGATGCCGCCCACCGCGCCCGCCTCCATGCGCAAGGCGCCGCGCAGGTTGACGAAAGTGCTATTGAGGTCGCCACGCGTGCCGGCGAAACGGGTATCGGGCGTGATCTCGCCGATCGTCTCGGCAAAGGAGCGCACTTCGGCCACCGGATTGAGGCCGCCGCCAATACGCACGTCAAGGTCGCCGCCGCCGGTCAGCGTGAGCGCGGAACCGTCGGCCGATACCCGGCCGGTGCTGGCCACCGCCAGGTTCAGGCCCTGGCTGCGCATGACGAATTTGGCGGCTTGGTCGGTACGCGGCGACAGCATGCCGGCGGCCTTGCCTGCCTCGAGCACGAGGTTGCCGCCGCCCAGCGTAGCGATGCCGGTGAAGCCGGTCATCACGGGCAGGGTCTCGTACAGGTAGTTCGCGCCGAGACCGCCAGCGACGTAACTGCCAAAGTTGATCCACCAGGCGGTGGGCACGCCATCGCCCTGGGCGACCGCGCTGCCGGTGCCCTGGCGCCACAGCCAGGTGCCGACGGCGCTGCTGTCCTGCTGCGGACGCAGGTAGCCCAGGTCGTCGGGGCGACGCTCGGTGCCGTAGCCGGCACCCACGAGGTCGCCGGTGACGTCGCCCTGCGCACGCACCAGCACGTTGCCGCCATGCTCGGGATACCAGGCCTGGTACAGGCTTTGCGCGCCACCGTCGACGTAAGGCTTGAAGGCGTCGCCATCGGGGCCGAGAATGGAACCGTTGCGATCCGCCGCGCGCGGCAGCCGGTAAGCCGCCGCCACATTGGCCGCCTGGGTACCGGCCGTATACACGCCATACGGCGAACTCTGGTTGAAGTTGCCGCCGGCCAGGAGGTCCAGGTCGCCCGTGCCGGTACGCAGTACGCTGAACAGCTGTTGCCGCGCAGGCAAGGGCACCATCGGGAAACTGCCGCCTTCGGGCAGCCAGGTCACCAGGTCACCCACGCCCAGGTTGTTGTATTCCAGCACGGCCTCGACGCCACCGTAATCGTCGACATTAATCAAGGTGCCCGGCTCAATGCCGAAATACAGAGACGAGTCGCCCATCCAGTATAAATTGCCCGCCACGCCCTCAATCGGCGGCACCGCCACTTTCGGCAGGCTGAGGCCGAGTGCCGCGCCGTAGTGGTGGTCGGTCAGCAGCAGACTGCGGTTGTCGCCCATGGGGCGCAGCGCACGGCTATCGGCCGCCTGCATATCGGCACCGGCCACCAGGCGCATCGACCACGACTGCGAACCGCTGGCCAGCATCGGCGCCAGCGCCCAGTTGCGGCCCTGGTTGCCGTCGGCATCGGCCGGACGCAGGGCCACCGAGTCGGCGCCGCCAGGCAGTCGCACCCAGGTTTCGCTCGGCACCAGCGCGCCTTTGCGCAGCGTCAGTTCGCCGGCCAGCACCACGCCATTGGCGGGCGTATCAGGCAAGCCGTCGCCATCGTAGTCGGGGCTCGGCGTATCCCTTACCGCGCCCACCGGGTACGGCAGCGGCACGCCGCCAGGCCAGGTCATGGCCGCCACGGACATCCCCACGGGCAGGCGGGTGCCGGCATCGAGCCGCGTGCCGCTGCCCAGCGTGACAGCCTTCGCCAGCACGGTGCCGGCCGCATACACGATATCGCCGGCGGCATTGCGCACGGCGCCGCCCAGCACCGTACCGGCCGGCAATTCCACCTCGGCCGTCAAGGTGGCTTGCGACGGCAGCGCCGTGCCGGCCCGCAAGCTCATGGCTTTCATCGGCAGGTCGTAGTTCAAGGTGCGGCCGGACTGGAAGAAGGTGTCGTCGGCCAGCGTGACCAGTTGGCCATGCGGCACGATGACGTCGGCGCCGAACGGCACCCGGCCCCTGGCCAGCATCCAGCCCTTCTCGTCCGGCGTGACCGGCAAGGCCTTGCCATCGAAGCCGTCATTGATGCTGCCGAAGACGTTCAGGTTGCCGCCGGCGCGCAGCACCAGCGCGCCCGCTTCGCCGGAGCCGGCCACGCCGGTCTTCTGCGTGTGCGCATTGACGCTGGCGTAGCGGTAGCCCGACAGGTCGATGTCGCCATCGACGTGCAGGTCGCC
This sequence comes from Janthinobacterium sp. UMAB-56, assembly GCF_900095265.1. Lineage (GTDB taxonomy): Bacteria > Pseudomonadota > Gammaproteobacteria > Burkholderiales > Burkholderiaceae_D > Janthinobacterium. The sequence continues at coordinate 105,988 of NZ_LT607665.1, forward strand.
GTCCGGCGTGGCGCTGAGGATGGCCACGCCAGGACGCAGGTGGAAGGCATCCTTGTAGTTGCGCAAGCCGGACAGGCGGCCATGCATCAGCCCATCGTTGGCCAGGGCGCCCGTCATGAAAGCCACGCTATCGTCATGCTTGCGATCCAGGTAGGCCTGGTCGATGACCTGGTAAGGGCGACCGTCGGCCGTCGTTTCCGTGCCCGGGCGGGCATCCGCATACGACCAGAAACCGTTGACCGTGATGGCGTGGGCGCCGTCGATGGCCAGCGGACCGGCCGCATCGATGGCGACGTCGTTGCCAGTGGCGCCACCGAGGCGCCGGGCGCTCAGCTCCAGCGTGCCCAGCGAAGCGATGCGGTCGGCCTTGCCGGCAGTGCCGGCGCGCAAATCCATGCGCGCGCCGGTATCGAGCACCAGCCGGCCGCTGCCGGCATCGATGTCGATCACGGCGCGGTTGGGCGCCTCGATCACCTGGCCGTAGCTGTCGACCCGCAGCACGCTGCCATGGGCGTCGAGCAGCGCGCTGCCGGCCACGCTGACGCCGTCGCGCGCTGCCAGGCGGATGCTGCCCACCTGCTCGCCACTGGCGTCGACTGTGCCGTTGACGGCCAAACGGCCGCCATCCACCGATACCGTGATTTCACGCGCCTTCAATTCATTCTCCAGCACCAGGTCGCCCTGCTTGAGCTGGAAGCTGCGGCTGCCGAACACGCCGCCCTTGCTCAGGCGCTGGTTCAGTCCCTTGAAATCGGCGATATGCTGGCCGCGCACGTCGAGGCCGCCCGCCGCGAACGGCACGTCGGTGCCGCCCGCGTCGTAGTGGCCGCTGCTGCCGCCGGCGATGCTGCCTAGCAGCGCCACGCTGCCCGCCTGCGCGTCCAGCGCGGTGGCGGTGAGCTTGCCGGCGCGGTTGGAGACGGCCGAGAAATCGATGGTGGAAGCGGCCGCCTGGCGCACGTCGCCGTGGCGGCTGTCGAGCACCACGTCGCCGCCCCAGCTGTACTTGGCCACGCCATTGAAATCGATCTTGCGGCCGGCCAGGTCCAGCCGGGCACTGTCGCCCAGTACCACGTCTTGCTCGGCGGACACGCTGAGTTTGCCGCTTGGCAACAGCACGCTCGTGTCGAGCGTCACGCTGCGCCCGTCCAGCGCCACTTCGGCGCCCAGTGCGCCGGCCAATGTGGCCGCGCCCGGGGCCGTTGCGGCCGCGCCCGATGGCTTCGCGACATGGATATCGCCGCCCGCCTTGATCTTGTTGACGGAGCCGGCGGCGCCGGTGAGCAGCGCCGTGTTCAGCGCCAGGTTGCCGCCGCTGCGCAGATAGCCCTTGCTGGCCGTATCCCAGCCGCTTTGCGACTGGTACACCGACAACGATCCCGTGTGGTTGGCGGTGATGCGCTCGCTGGCGTTGATGGTGACATCGGCAAAGCCGAGGATCAGGCGGTCCATGCTGTGGATGGTGTCGGGCCGGCTGTTCGGGCCATAGCCGAACTCGACCTGGCGGGCATCGACCAGCAAGCGCCCGCTGCCGCTGCCCGCGCCGCCGGCGGAGACCAGGCCGGGCGCGGTCATGGCGCCGTTCCACACCAGCACATCGGTCTTGATGCGCGCCACGGCGTCGCTGCCGCCCGCGCCGTAGATCGCCGGGGTGCCGATCACCAGCCGTTCCAGCGACGATTTTCCCGTGCTCGCGTTGATGGTCGACAATTCGACGTTGTCGTAGAAATTGATGGCGTCGCGCGCCGTCAGCGCCAGGCTTTCCAGCGCCGGCGCACCCACGCCGGCGTCGCCGCGCAACAGGCGGTCGAGGATGTCCTGGTTCAGGGTCAGTCCGGCCGGCAGCGCATCGCGCGCGGCCATGGCGGCCAGCGACGCTGCGCTGCCCACATTGATGCCGCCCACGGCCAGCACCAGGTTGCGGGTGCCGTAGGTGGTGGCGTCGCGCAGGTTGAAGCTCTGGTCGGTGGCGGCGGCGATGCTGCCTTCCGAATACAGCGGCGTACTGCCGCTGCACACGGCGCCCGCCGCGCAGGCGCCGATATCGATGCGGCCCGGTCCGGATCGCGGATCGGTGCTCACGCCCGGCGCCAGCATGTCCAGCCGGCCATTCGATACGGCCAGCACGCTCGACGTGCCCGGCGCATACACGTAGCCGTTGCTCGAATCCCAGGCGGCGGCGCCACGGCCCAGAGTATTGATGCCACCACCCTGCTCGATGACGATGCCGCCTGCCTTGCTATTGGTCACCAGGAACACTTCGCCAGCCTTGAGTACGGCGCCGTCGCGCACCACGATGTTGTCGACGCCGCCCTGGAACTGGGCGATATTGGCTTGCTGGTTGCCGTTGCTGCTGTAGTTGACGGTGGGTAAGCCGCCGATGCCCAGGCGCGGGGCGCCGATGGCGTTCAGGGCGTCGCCCCGCACCGCGATACCTTTGAAGTCGACGGTGGGCGCGGCGCCGCCGCCTATGATTTCGTAGTTCTTGCCGAAGCCGCCCAGCAGCAGCGCGCTGCCGCCGAAACCGTCCTTGCCTGGCGTGTAGTTGGTCGTGCCGGCAAAGCGCAGCGCATCGTCGGTGCTGGCCTTGGTCTGCACCAGTTCGATGTGCAGCGCCTTGGCGTCGCGTTCGAGCAGCGGCCGCGGCACGCCGTCGCGCACCGCCTGCGCCAGCGCGAATGCGCCGTAGCTCATTTCATTGTATTGCGAATAGCTGCGCAGCACGTCGGCCGACGTCAGCACCGCCTGCGATGGCAGCGCCGTGCGCCGGTCGGTATTGCTGGTGCCCAACTGCACGGCGGTAGCAAACGAGCCGTTGCGCATGGCCGTGGCCGACCCGACGGGCAAACCACCGGCGGCCAGGCCGTTCAGCTCCACCCGGAACGCGCCGGGCAGCAGCGCAAAGCTCGACGGCAGCAAGGTATAGGTACCGGCAGCCAGGCCGGGCACGCCTGCGCCGATGGTGATCTGGCGCCCCAGCGCCGGATCGCCGGCGCCATTCTCGGCCACGATGGGCGCATAGCCCGCCTGCGCGCCAGGAACGATGGCGTAGACGGGATTGGTGGCCAGGCCGGGCAGCACGAAGCCGCCTTTGCCGGACGTCTGCACCAGCGGGTTGAGGCGGGCGTCGGTCGAGCCGCCGCGTCCGGCCAGGAAGGCCGCGCCGGTCAGGGTGCCGCCGCCTGACAGGTCGACCACGGCGCCAGCGCGCACATCGATATGTTCGCCGGTGAGCACGACGGCCGGGTCATTGCCCACGCCCTTGTATGCGACGTCGACGCCATCCATCATATAGCTCAGGCCATCGAGCGAGCCGCCGTACGGCATCACCAGGCCGCTGGCGCTGACCGATGTCACGCTGCCAGGCAGCAGATTGGTGTGGCCCGTCACCGCGCCATTCGTATTCTGGCCCAGCGTGATTTTGCCCAGCGGCGCGCGCACCACGCCGCCCTGGTTCACCGTGGCGGCACTCAGCTCCAGCGAGCCGAACACCGAGTAGGGCAGGGCCGGCAACGGCGCTGCAGGGTCGCCGCTGCGCTCGATGATCAGCTTGCGGGCGGGATCGAACTCGGTGGAGAGCAGCCCGAATTCGTTGATTACGTTGCGTTTGCCCACTTCCACCTTGCCGGTAGCACCGCTCACCGGATAGATTTGCGCGCCCGCCAGGGTCAGGTTGCCCGGCGTGTACAGCGCGGCAGCCGTACGCATGCGAATGTCGCCGCTTGAGCGCAGCGCCAGCTCGCCAAAGGCGTCGCGCTTGACCACCAGGTCGTCGGCCGCGTTGTGCGCGATCACGCCGTTGCTGCCCACATTAACGGCGTTGGCGAGGTCGATCAGCGCGGCATTCAGCGTCAGGCTGGCGTGGTCGTCCACGTTGGGTACGCCCAGTTTGCCGGCGCCGAGGCCGCCGTTGCCGGAGCCGCGCACCGGGTTGGGCATCAGGTGGTCGTCGCTCTGGGAACGGCTGGTGCCGGCCAGGCGGATGTAGGGCGCCGCAAGCTTGACTTGCGCGGTGCTAGCGGCGTCGGCATGCTCGGCCAGGGCCAATGCGCTGGCGGTCAGGCGCAGACTTTGCCCCAACGACAGGTCGAGGTTGCCATCAAAACTGAGCAAGCCATTCGACAGCAGGGCCAGGTGGTCGAAGCCGCCGGCGGCCACGCGGTCCGCACCCAGCCGGGCCACGCCGTAGCGCAGCGCCGGATCGCTGTCGCCCGCCTGCAGGTCGGTGGCCAGACCGCTGTCGCCCTGGAGGCGCGACAGCACCAGCTCGCGCGGCACGCGCACCGCGTCTTCCACGCCCAGGCCCTTCAAGTCAAGCTTGCCGACAATGCCGTAGTTCGGGGTTTCAAGGTTGAGCGCCAGCGTGCCGCCGGCCGCGCCGGCGCCACCGGCTGCCGCATGCAGGCTGCCGTCGAGCAACAAGCTGCGGAAAGAGCTCAAAGCAATGGTGCCGCCGTCACCGGCCACCTGCACGCTGCCCTGGCCAGGCAGGTCGAGCACGGCGACGGCGCCCGACGCTTCCAGGCGCGCGCCGGGGCGCACGATGACGAAGGCGTCGGCCGCCTCCACCTGGGTGGCGTCAAGATTGTGCCTGGCGCCGATCTCGATGGTGCCGCCAGCGCCCACATGGCCATACACGCCGCCCTGGGCGTCGGTGGCAGTGGCCGCGCGTCCGGCCACGTCGAGTACCGCGCGCTCGCCGATCCAGATCGACTGGGCATTGGCGCTGCCGTCTGGACGGTTGATCGCGCTACCGGTGACGAGCGTGCCCGGCAATACGGAAATACGGCCGCCGGCCGCGCTCAGCGTGCCTTCCACGGTGATCTGGCCGTTGCCAGTCAGGCTGATGCTCTTGCCGTCATCCACGCGCAGCGTGGCGCCCTGGTCCACCACCAGCGGCGCCTTGGCGTTGCGGGTGCCGGCCGACAACGCGATATCGGCGCCGGCCCGTTGCTTGAGCACGCCTTTCACGGCATTTTCCTGCCACAGCGGCGCGAGCCACGGTTGCAGGACGGCGGCTGGATCGACGCCGGTAGGCAATTGGCCCGCCAGCGCCAGGTCGGCCCGCAGCAAGGGCATGCTGACGTCGATGGTGGCGTCCTGCGCCACTTGCACGCCTTGCTGGCCATTGATGTTGTAGTGCGCAAAGCCGCGCTGGAACAGGTCATTGTCCAGCACCAGCAGCGGCTTGACCGCCAGGTCCTTCGGCGCACGGTTGCCGGCCAGCAAGCGATCGCCCGCCTGCAAGGTCACATCAAACGCGAACGCCGTACCGGCGGCCACCCTGGCGTTGAAAGCGGGCACCGGCATGCCGTTCGGGAAGGCGTCGGCCGGCACCAGGTAACCGGAACCGAGCTTGCCGCGCACGCCCGTGAGCGTGACGCCGGCCGGCACGGTCATGCCGCTGGTGTAGATGATGCCATTGCTGCCGGTGACGAAGATGAATTCATAGCTGATCGAGGCGGGCGGCACCACCCAGGCGGCCGGCAGGGTGTAGGGGCGCGCCGCGCTAAAGTCCGGCAAGTCCAGCAGCGGCTGGCCGGGATGAACCTTCGTGCTGATATAGCTGAAGTCGGTATCGAGCACGGTGCCGGCCTTGATGGTGAAGGCTGCTGCCAAGGTCAGGTGCACGGGTACGGACTGGCCTGCAGGCAACACACCATTGCCGGCCAGCATGCCGCCGCCCAGCACCACGCCCGTACCGCTGTCGATGGTCAGCGTGCCGCCGCCGTTGACGCCGTAGCCGCGCAGTTCGCCATCGAGCACCAGCGTCTCCGACTTGACGCCGTTGAGATCGTTCTGATTCGCGCGCAAGCTGATGTCGCCGCCGCGCCCACCCTTCAGCTTGCCGTCGGCCAGCACAGCCGCGCCCGAGGACGTGTCGATCGCGCTACCGGCCGCCAGGTTGACGGTACCGCTGCTGACCAGCGCCACCGCGCCGCCGTTGACATACGGCAGGCCGGAGATGTTGCCCGGATCCAGCTTGAGCTGGCTCCACAGGCCGCGCGTGTCGAGCGTCACGCCGGCTGTCACATCGATGCCCACCTTGGCTCCGGGTGCTGGCGTGGCGACCGTTGCATCGAGCCAGCCGTTCGTGCCGGTGGCCGGCTTGCTGACGATGTCGCCCAGCGCAATGCTGCCGCCGCGCGCCGTCAGCCCGGCGTTGACCTTGACCTGGGGCGCATGCAACGCGATTTCGCCGCCAGGCGTGACCTGCACTGCGGCATCGACCTCGATGGCGCTGCCGGCGTAGGCCTTGATGCCGCCCAGGTTTTGCGCGTTGAGCCAGCCGGCGTCCAGGTAGGTCTTGCCGACCAGATTCTCGGGCAGCGCGTCTTCGCGCAGGAGATTGCCGGCGCTGGCGCCGCCGGTGCCGATATGGATGGCCTGCAGCAGCGCCGCCGGATTGTCGCGCAGCTGCGCGCTGGCGGCGTCGTACACGGGCGCCAGCTGGCCCAGCACCAGCTGGCCGTTGCGGGCGGCGGCCAGTTGCGACTGACGATAACTGTCGAGGCTGGCATCGCGCGCGTCCTGCTGGCGCTCGCCCTGGAACACGCTCGATTCGATCGCGCCTTCGAGCACGGCGGATGTGGTTCCCACCACCACGCGGCCAGCGTCGCGGCCCACGGTATAGCCGTTTTCCAGCCGTTGCTGGGCGCCGATCAGGGGATTGGCGAAATTTTCCGTTACTTCTGCGCCCCAGCGCTGGTGGTGCGCGGCATAGCCTTGGTAGACGCCGGTATACAGCATGTCGCCGGGCGCCGTCGACAGCCTGTAGAGCTGCCCATCCTTGCCGCTGAGCCAGCTCTGGCGAATCATGCCTGTCTGGACATCAAAAGTTCCGCCGGATACGTTGAGCAGGGAGCCGGCCTGGGTCACCAGCTCGCCGCCCTGGAAGGCCACCGTGCCGCCCTGCGCCGCCCATTCGCCGATGCCATGGCCACTGGTGTTGAGATAGCCGCTCACTTCGAGCAAGCCGCCGCCCGTGTACCAGCGGTCGGTCGGATAGCCGTTCGTTCCGGCCGCCACCCGTACCAGGTCGCGCCGGTCGACCCACAGGTCAGTGCTGTTGAGCGCCTTGCTGTCGCGGTTGCCAGGCGCGTCGCGCTGCTCGTTGCCCTGCGCATTGATCAGCACGTTATTTGACGCCATCGCCACGTTGACGCCCACGGCGCCGGAGACGTCAATGCTGGCGCCGCGCGCCACTTGCGTGCGGCGCGCGGCCAGCGCATTGACCTGGCCGCCGGTGGCCAGGGTCAGCGAACCGCTGTCGAAGGCGATATCGCCGCCGGAGGCAATCTGGATCAGCGACAGGTCGCGGCGATTGTAGGCGCCGTCGCTCGGCAACGCCGAATCCTTGATGAGCGCGTCGCGCTGCACGTCCAGCGCGGTGGCGCCGCTGTCGTCGAGCAACACCGTAGTGAGGCTGTCCGGGGCCAGGGTCACCAGGCCTGCGCTGCCGTCGGCCTTCAGGTGCACGGTGCCGCGTGTCGTCACGCTGGTGCTGCTCAGCAGCACGCCAGCCTGCTTCACGTCGCGGCCCGTCAGGGTGACGTCGCCGGTGAGCGCCTGCACCAGGCCGGCATTCGTCACCTTGCCTGCGCCGCTTTGCGCGTTGAACTTGACGTCGACCTCGTTGCCACGGGTGCTCGAGGTCTGGTTGGCGTCCGTGCCCAGTCCCTTGCGGATGACGAAGCTGTCGCCGGCGGCCAGCGTGACCTGGCCGTTTGGCGCCGACAGGCTGCCGCCGTTATGCACTTCACGTCCGGCCAGCAGCACGTAGCCGCCGCCTTCCGTCACCGTCTGCGGCTTGCGCGTGCTGATCTGCGCGCCCGCCTGCACCACCACGTCGGCCGTGGCGTTGGCGTGCGTGGCTACGGCGCCGTTGAGCAGCAGGTCGTTGGCCAGCGTGGGCTTGAAGCCCGAGCCCAGCGTTTCGCTGTAGATGCCTTTGCGGAATTGACTGTCGCTCATACCCACGGCGGCGGCCACCAGGCTGCGCGTGTCGACCTGGCTGCTGCCGGAGAACACGATGCCGTTGCGGTTGACCAGCATCACCGTGCCGTCAGCCTTGATCTGGCCGCGCACCTGGCTGGGGCGGGCCAGCGGATCGTTGACGCGGTTGAGTACGGACCAGTTCGCCAACTGGTCGAATTGCAGGGTGGTATTCTGGCCGATATTAAACGTTTCCCAGTTGAGGATCGCCTTGTCGGCCGTCTGCTTGACGGTCACCACGGTCTTGCCGTCAGCCTGCGCCTGTGTGGGGCCATTCGCGTTGAACCAGCCTGCCGTCAGGCTGTTGCTGTCGACCTTCAAACCGCCTTCGGCCAAGCCTTCCGGCACCTTCGAGCCGGCGGCAATGGCCGCCTGGCGCGCCGCCTGCTGGGCCGCCTGCTGCACGGCGATGGCACGCGCCGCCAGTTGCAGATTGTTCAGCGAACTTTGCAGCTGTGCATTGGCTTTTTGCTGCTGCGCCTGCTTATTGTCCATCCCGATGATAGCCTGGCCATTCGGCAAGCGTCCCGTGGCGGCAGCCGTGCCCTGCTGCGCGCCCTTGCCGGCAAACCAGGCGCCGCTGAACGGCTGCTGCGCCTGCGCGCCGCCCGCCTGCAGCAGCATGGCGATGGCCAGCGCCAGCGGTTTCAATCGCACCGGGCGCCGGGCCTGACTGTCCGCCATGGCGGAGGAGGATGCGTGTTTCGTGACCGACTTGCTTCGCTGCATGGCGACATTCCCTTTTCATGTTCCGTTGCTGACCGATATCGCGAGGCGGCGCGCGGCACGCACAGGGCGGGCGGCAGGCACTGATTCGCGGCTTCCAGCAGCATTGACAGGGAATAAGGTCCGGGACTGCAAAAGGTCATGAAAATGTCATAATTGGCGACATGCTATCGACGTGCATCGCTAGCCAAACAGCACGATGCCGCCCGGCAAGCGCGTCACGCGCGCGCCATACGCATCCTGGATCAGGGCGATCACATCATCGAGGCGGTCGAGCGAAAAGCTCGCTTGCACGCGCGCCTGTTGCAAGGCCTCGCCATGGAGGATCAGCTTGCCGGGACGGTAGCGGTTCACCTCGTCCACCACCTCGGCCAGGGTGCTTTGCTTGAACACCAGCAGGCGCTGGCGCCAGGCGCTGACGTCGCCCTTCGCCACGGCACGCACGAGGCCGAAATGCTCGGGCCGATAGCGCAGCTGCTGGCCAGCTGCCAGTTCCGCATCGTTGCCGGCCTGCGCCACGCGCAAACGGCCCGCCAGGCACGTCACGCACACTTCCTGGCCGAACAGCCGGATATTGAAGCGCGCGCTGCCGGCCGACACCGTGCCATCGCCGGCCTGCACGCGCACGCGCGCCGCGCCGCCGAGGCCGGCCTGGAATTCCGCTTCGCCCGCCAGCAGCACCAGCGCTGCGGCGCCATCCTGCAACGGTGCCGCATCGAGGCGCGTCTGCGTATTCATCTGCACCAGCACGCCGCCATCGAGGGCCACTTCGCGCTGCTCGCCCGTGCCGGTAGCGTAATCGGCACCCAGGCCCGCCACGACCGGCCACAGGTCGGTGGGCGGGCGCAGCACCAGCAAGCCCAGCGAGGCGGCCACGCCGGCGCCCAGCCAGGCGCGCCGCGCCATGTTCACGGGCGCCTGGGCCCGCTTGACGGCGCGCGCGGCCGGCGCCATCGCGCTCCACACGGCGCGCGCCTCGGCAAACGCCGTCGCATGCCGGCGGCTGCGCGCGCACCAGTGGCGAAACACTTGCGCATCGCGCTCGCTGACCTGGCCCGAGGCCAGGCGCACGACCCACGCCTGCGCTTCTTTCTGGATGACACCCATGTCGTCTTCCGCTTGTTCAATCATGATGTTTAGACGTTTTTCCCGCGCCGGGACCGAAGCGCTGGATGAAATCGCGTCCCATGCGTTCGCAGCAATGCTCCAGGCCGGCGCGCAATTCTTTCTCGACCGTGCGGGCGGAAATGCCGAAGCGCTCGGCGATGTCGCGGTGCGGCAGTTGATCGACGCGGGCGGCGATGACGATGGCGCGCCGGCGCTTCGGCAGCTCCTGCAAGGCCCGTTCCAGTTCTTCCAGTTCGGCGCGCGCGCTGAAGGTGCGGGCCGGGTCGGCCAATTCATCGGCCATCTCGTACAAATCGTCGATATCCGGCAGGCTGAGCAAACGCGCATTGTCGCGGCGTTGATCTTCCGCAATGTTGATGGCGATACGCATCAGATATGCGGACGGGTAGCTGATCGCCTCAGGCACGTTCATGCGTTCGACCCGCAAATACGTTTCATGCAGCGCGTCATTGGCCAGGTCTTCCGAGCCCAGGCGGCGCTGCAGGTGGCGGCGAAACTGGCCGTAGCGTTCCAGGAACAGCTTGCGCAAGGTGGTTTTCAGCAAGTCCGGCATCGTCAGGGCGCCCCGGCCAAGGTGAGGTAGGGCGCGCAGTCGGCGTCTGGGTCGGGCCGCGGCGTCAGCAGTATCGTCAGCGGCTGCGGCAAGCCGGCCGGTGGCGCGCCATCCATCAGCAGGCTGCGCAGGCGCTGCAGGACGGCGTGGTCGCGCTGCGCCACGCCGCTCGGTTCCAGCACGTGCACGGCACGCACCCTGCCCCGCTCATCGAGCCACAGCTGGAAGGCCAGACGGTAGCGGCCGAAGGCGTCCGGATGCAAGCGGCACAGGGCGCGCGTGAGCGAGCGCTGCAGGATGGCCGCATAGCCTTGCAACGGTGGCGCGGCAGGGACGGCCTCGGCCGGCACAGGCGCCGACGCCACCGGTGCGTCAGCCAGCGCCAGCAAGGTAAACGCCCTGCTGCCGCTGAAACGTGCGCCCAGCTGCGTGCCGGCCAGCAAACGCTGCAGTGCTTCGGCCGGCGTGTAATCGCCGCGCACGGACGCAGCCACGCGCCCCGCAGCCAGGGTGCTGCTGACCAGCACGGAATACCCGGTCGCTTCGCCAAACGCCACCAGGGCAGTATCGAGCGGCTGGGCGGGCAAGTCGAAGCGCAGGGTCGCGTGCACGGTGGCATCAGCATCGTCCGCGCCCGCAGCCGGCCGCACGAATGTCATCAATGTCATCAACGTCATCAGCAAGCAGGCGGACAGGGCATTGCCCGTTGCGGCGCGGCGGTGGCTTAGTGTCATTTTCCAGGGGAAGCAGCTAAAAATCCTGCTCATGAAGTGTCTTGACTGCAATATTTCAAGCAGAATGGCAAGATGGTAGCTTCATAAAATGACAACTGCATGACATTGGTCACAAAGCGACCGGGCTTAGGTGTCATCACTGCGACATATGATTTTGCTATGCTGAGCGCTTATTCCATCGCTCCGGGAGCCGCCATGCCACGCCTGTTATCGCTGTTGCTGCTGGCCTGTGCCGCCCTGCCCGCGCAGGCGGACGAGCACACCGTCGTCGTGAAGGCCGCCGCGCCGGAAAAGGGTTGCGTGGAAGTGGAAGTGCATGGCCAGCGCGCGCAATCGATGTCTTGCTTGAGTGAAAAGTTATTGCCGAATAGCAACACGATAAAGCGGCCACCGCCCCCCCTGTCCGGCGCGGAAGCGGCCGTGCAGCGGCCGTCGAACCAGCTGGGCCTGTACAACCGCGCCGCCCTCGAACACCGCATGGGCAATGCCTTCGGCAAATCCGTCACGCCGCAGAGGCCGGCGCCGGCGCCGCCCGCCAGCCCACTGCTGCCGCCCCGTTGACGCGGCCGTCAACGCACAGTCCATTTGCGCTGTCAAGATTGCGCAATCGCGCCGATTGCGTATCATTCCAGGCTTGATCGCTCTGGAAACAACCATGCTGCCCACTATCGAACAACGCCTTGCCCTTGAACTTGCCGCCAAACCGGTGCAGGTTGCCGCCGCCATCGAACTGCTCGACGAAGGCGCCACCGTGCCCTTCATCGCCCGTTACCGCAAGGAAGCGACCGGCGGCCTCGACGATATCCAGCTGCGCCTGCTCGAAGAGCGCTTGCGCTACCTGCGCGAACTGGAAGAGCGGCGCGCCGCCATCGTGGCCTCGATCACGGAACAGAACAAGATGACGCCGGAATTACTCGACGCCGTCATGCACGCGGAAGACAAGACGCGCCTGGAAGATTTGTATCTGCCGTACAAGCAGAAGCGCCGCACGAAGGCGCAGATCGCCATCGAAGCGGGACTGATGCCGCTGGCAGACGGCTTGCTGGACAATCCTGAACTGACGCCGGAAATGGAAGCGGGCAAGTTCCTGCGCGACGCATTTACGAGTGCCGACGGCAACAACCCGGGCGTGGCGGACACCAAGGCGGCCCTCGATGGCGCGCGCCAGATTTTGATGGAGCGTTTCGCCGAAGACGCGACCTTGCTGCAAACCTTGCGCGAATACGTGCAGGAACACGGCATCGTCGAATCGAAAGTGGTGGAAGGCAAGCAGGACGAAGGCGAAAAATTTGCCGATTATTTCGACTACTCGGAAACCATTTCGACTGTGCCATCGCACCGCGCGCTGGCACTGCTGCGCGGCCGCCGCGAGGGCATACTCGACGTCAGCCTGCGCCTGGACACGGAAGCGGAAAAGCCGAAATGGGATGCGCCGCACAATCCGTGCGAAGGCCGCATCGCCGCCCGCTTCGGCATCAAGCAACAAGGCCGCCCGGCCGACAAATGGTTGCTTGACACGGCGCGCTGGACCTGGCGCGTGAAAAGCTTCATGCACCTGGAAACGGAACTGATGGGCGCGCTGCGCGAACGCTCGGAACTCGACGCCATCAACGTCTTCGCCACCAATTTGAAAGCGCTGCTGCTGGCCGCGCCGGCCGGCCAGCGCGCCACCATGGGCCTCGATCCTGGCCTGCGCACGGGCGTGAAAGTGGCCGTGGTCGATGCCACCGGTAAAGTCGTCGACACGGCCGTGATCTACCCGCACCAGCCAAAGAATGACTGGGATGGTTCCTTGCACACGCTGGGCCGTCTTGCCGCCAAGCACAATGTATCCTTGATTTCGATTGGCAACGGCACCGCCTCGCGCGAGACGGACAAGCTGGCGCAGGACCTGATCAAGCAGCACCCGGAAGCGAAGATGACGAAGATCGTCGTCTCGGAAGCGGGCGCGTCGGTGTATTCCGCCTCCGAATTCGCCTCGAAAGAGTTGCCGGACATGGATGTGTCGCTGCGCGGCGCCGTGTCGATTGCGCGCCGCCTGCAAGACCCGCTGGCCGAACTGGTCAAGATTGACCCGAAATCGATCGGCGTGGGCCAGTACCAGCATGACGTGAGTCAAAGCCAGCTGGCCCGCTCGCTCGATGCCGTGGTGGAAGATTGCGTAAACGCCGTCGGCGTGGATGTGAACACGGCCTCGGCGCCCCTGCTGGCGCGCGTTTCCGGCCTGTCAGCCAGCGTGGCGCAAAGCATCGTCAGCTACCGCGACATGAAGGGTGCATTCACTTCGCGCGCGGCCTTGAAGGCCGTGCCGCGCCTGGGCGATAAAACGTTCGAGCAAGCGGCCGGCTTCTTGCGCGTGATGGGCGGCGAGAATCCGCTGGATGCCTCGGCCGTCCATCCGGAATCGTACCCGCTGGTGGAAAAGATTTTGGCGGACATCAAGAAGGATATCCAGGCCGTCATCGGCGAAATGGCCTTGCTGAAAACCCTCAGCCCGGCGAAGTATGCGGATGAAACGTTTGGCGTGCCGACCATTTCCGACATCTTGAAGGAACTGGAAAAACCTGGACGCGATCCGCGTCCGGAATTTAGCACCGCCACCTTCAAGGAAGGCGTGGAAGAAATCCGCGACTTGCGCCCGGACATGATTTTAGAGGGCGTGGTCACCAACGTGGCCGCCTTTGGCGCCTTCGTCGACATCGGCGTACACCAGGATGGCCTCGTGCATATCTCGGCACTGTCGAACACCTTTGTGAAAGACCCGCACACGGTGGTCAAAGCTGGCCAGGTCGTGCGCGTCAAGGTGCTGGAAGTCGATGAGAAGCGCAAGCGCATCGCGCTGACCATGCGCCTGACGGACAGCGCGCCACAGGCGGGCAGCAAGCCGGAGCAGAAGGGCGACCGCAACGACCGCCGCAGCATGGCGCAGCACCAGTCGCAGTCGCGCAACGCACCCGAGCCGGCCGGCAGCATGGCGGCCGCCTTCGCCAAGCTGCGCGGTTAAGCAAGCGCCAGGTACGGCGTGGAAGCTATCGTCATTGTGGCCGTGGACGCCACCAGCGCCGGGGCGCAGTTACTGCTCGATGCATTGTCGGACGTGCTGCTGCACCTCAATGGCGATAGCGGCCGCGCCTCCTTCGATGCCGAAGCAGCAACGCCGCGCGGCGGCTTTTACCTGGCACGCGACGGTGCTGGAAACTTGCTGGGTTGCGCCGCCCTGCGGCCGCTGGGCGAGCCGGACAGCGCCATCGGCGAACTCAAGCGCATGTATGCACGTCCGGGCAGCATCGGAGTGGGCGCAGCCCTGCTGGCCCATGTGGAGGCGCAGGCGCGTGCACATGGCTACCAGGCCGTGCACCTGTCCACGCGGGTGGCAAATAGTCGCGCTGTGGCGTTTTATGCCAGACACGGCTATGTGCCCGTTGCGGCCTGGGGTAAATACGTGGGCGCAGCGCAATCCGTCTGCCTGGGCAGGCAGTTATCAATAGCAACGAGCCTCAACGTGGCTGACTTGCCCGATTTATGACTTGAGCACATACCCGTGCCGGCGTTTTCTTATAAAATGACGGCATCTATTTATTTACCCATCAGAGGCAGCTATGAGCGACGTACAAACCTGGATCAAAGAAACCGTGACAAGCACGCCAGTCGTGCTGTTCATGAAGGGCACGGCCCAGTTCCCGCAATGCGGCTTTTCCGGCCGCGCCATCCAGATCCTGAAAGCGTGCGGCGTGGAAAACATCGCGACAGTCAATGTGCTGGACGACCCGGAAGTACGCCAGGGCATCAAGGATTACTCGAACTGGCCTACCATTCCGCAGCTGTATGTCAAAGGCGAGTTCATCGGTGGTTCCGATATCATGAATGAAATGTTTGAATCGGGCGAACTGAAGTCCCTGCTCGATGCCTGATCACCAGCAGCGGCCGCGCCGTATCGTCGTGGCCATCACGGGCGCCACGGGCGCCGTGTATGGCTTGCGGCTGCTGCAATTGCTAGGCGCCATCCCCGGCGTCGAAACGCATCTGGTCTTGTCGGATGCGGCCGTACTGACCCTGCACCAGGAAACGGGCGTGGGGCGCAAGGCTATCGAAGCGCAGGCGCACGTGGTACACAAGCTGCGCGACATCGGCGCGAGTATCGCCAGTGGCTCGTTTCAATCGGACGGCATGGTCGTTGCGCCGTGCTCGATGAAAACGCTGGCGGCCGTGGCGCATGGCTTGTCGGATAATTTGATCACGCGGGCAGCCGATGTGGTGCTCAAGGAGCGCCGCCGCCTGATTTTGATGGTGCGCGAAACGCCGTTCAACCTGGCGCACCTGCGCAATATGACTGCCGTGACCGAAATGGGCGGCATTATCTTCCCGCCCTTACCCAGCTTTTATCACCACCCGCAGAATATTGCGGAGATGGTCGACCATACGGTGGCGCGCGTCATCGACCTGCTCGGCATCGAGCACGCCCTGGCACCGCGGTGGAGTGGTTTAAAGCCCATTGGCGACACCCCTATCGTCTAGTTGGTATCACGATACCTGACAAAAGCGTAGCAAGCGGCAGCGATTTGTGGCTGAGAAGCGCAAGCGTGCTGTCGCACGGTGAGCATCGCAGACCGCCTATGCCGATGTGCAGCGGCTTTGCTCAGGCACCCACCACTAGCGTTTTTCGAATTGACTGGCGCTGGCGCGCTTCAAATCCCTGGCCTCTTCAACCATCCTGCGGTGGGCGATCCGTTTGCGCATCACTTCCGCATGTTGCGCGGCAGTCATGGGTGGCACGGTCATCAAGTCCTTCAGCTGCGCGGTATTGCTGTAGTTACTTTTCATAAGACGGCTCAAATGCTCGGCTCCGTAGTGGATGAACTGGCTGCTTCTGATGTGATTATGCGCTGGTATTGGCCGCTGCGCCGCTGCGTACGGCATTATTGTCAAATAATTCCGCTGCAGCGCAACATGCGAGATCTTATTGTGCGGCAAAATCATGTCTCCAGTATGACTCTGCGCAAATAAAAGGACAGGGGGAGCACCGCCAGCGAAAAGCGGACGGCGCTGGCCTGGGAAGGCCTGGATGCTTACTTTTGGTAGTTGACTCTGACCAGCATGCGAATAAATTCACGCGCGATTTGACGATGATGTTCATCTAATCTTTGCAAATCGGCAATCAATTTCACATCAGCGGACTCAAAACGCGATAAAGCGCTGCCCGCTTCGCCATTTGGCGTAGCGCTTTCCGGACCGCCAAAACGCAACCATTCCGCCGGAACGCCCAACCATTGGGCAATCATGCGCAATTTCTCTTGCGTGGGAATTGCTTCACCTACTAACCATTTCCTAGCTGCATGCACGGTAATCGGGCGCCCGTCGAAACGGATGTTGAATTCCCGGGCCAGTCTGGTCGGGCTGTCTGGAGAATAATGGGCGTTTTTGAGAGCCAACTGAAGTCGCTGGCTGAAGCTTTCGCGTTCGTTAGAAGAATTCATAGGTGTACTATTTCATGTTGTAACATGAAAGTCAGTTTCTTGAATGACCATACAGATTGTTACATTTGAAAAGAGTATTAATTAACAATTAACACTCCGGCCGGACTTTTCAAGTCAAAAAGTGGGCCGAATTTTCTCTTGCGATTCTGTCTGGCTTCGGGTCAAATTCGCGGCTAGCCTTGATTTTCGCACTGCAGCACGATTCAAAGCCTCGGTTTGGCATTACAACGTACGGTATCGGATAATGCCCTCCTCTACCGATACGCGCAATGCCCATGTCATACAATTTCTTGTAGACAAAGTTTTCAGAAGGGCCATTTTGTTTTCAAGATAGAAACAATCTGCACAGCGTGTTCATAGTAGAACGTTGTTTTTTGATTGTCTCTACTGGAAAGAATTTGTGCCCAAAAATTTTACTGCCATCGCAGCGAAAAGAATGTCGCAGTTATGCCAGGAAAGCTCTTTTTGGTGTCATCTTGGCCACCAACTCTCGATCTTAAGCGCGTTTGCGCAAGAAGAATCAATTTATTTTCAGCAATTGTTGCCTTATTCGCCAAATCCTCCTGTTCACGCCCGCTTTTTGTTGCAGCACGCGCAGGGCACGTTACAATAGAATTGACGTTGCCACCCCATGCCTCGCAGCACCCATCCAGCTACCTACCACCCATGCAACTGACACCGCCCGCAGCAATGACGACCTATACCATCACCGAACTGGCGCGGGAATTCGACATCACGGCGCGCGCCATCCGCTTCTATGAAGACCAGGGTTTGCTCAGCCCGAAACGTGAAGGCGCCGGTGGGCGCAGCCGCGTCTACACGCCGCGCGACCGCACCCGTTTGAAGCTGACCCTGCGCGGCAAGCGCCTGGGCCTGGCACTGTCGGAGATCAAGAGCCTGGTCGACATGTACGAGTCGCCGAAGGACACGCGCGCGCAGATGGACCGCTTCCTGGGCGTGCTGGCGCAACACCGCCAGACGCTGGAGCAGCAGCGCATCGATATTGAAATGGCACTGGCGGAAATCAGCGCACATGAAGACGCGTGCGCGCGCATGCTGGCGGACTTGAAATTGGACAAGGTGCCAACAAACTGAGGGGCCACGCGGCAGGTGCTGGGCGCACGCGCATCGCTGGCCGCGCTTCACTTTACGTTTACGTAAACGTCACAACTGAGTATCATAGCTTCACTGACCCGGCACCCATGACCGCCAAACTTATAACGACGACGAGGACGACATGCTCCATCTCCCAGGCTTGACCTTTGACCACGGCGACGACATCGCCTCGCTGCGCGAAGCGATCCAACAATTTGCTGCCGCCGAAATCGCGCCGCGCGCGGCTGAGATCGACCGCAGCGACCAGTTCCCCATGGACCTGTGGCGCAAGATGGGCGACATGGGCTTGCTCGGCATCACCGTCAGCGAAGAATACGGTGGCGCCGGCATGGGCTACCTGGCGCATATCATCGCCATGGAAGAAATCTCGCGCGCCTCGGCTTCCGTCGGCCTGTCGTATGGCGCCCACTCGAACCTGTGCGTGAACCAGATCAAGCGCAACGGCACGGCCGAGCAAAAGGCCAAGTACCTGCCGAAACTGATCACGGGCGAGCATATCGGCGCCCTGGCCATGTCGGAACCGAACGCCGGCTCGGACGTCGTCAGCATGAAGCTGCGCGCCGACTTCAAGGGCGACCGCTGGGTCTTGAACGGCACCAAGATGTGGATCACCAATGGTCCTGACGCCGACGTGCTGGTGGTGTACGCGAAAAACGACCTGGAAGCGGGTGCGCGCGGCATGACGGCTTTCCTGATCGAAAAGAATTTCAAGGGCTTTTCCATCGCGCAAAAGCTCGACAAGCTGGGCATGCGCGGTTCCCACACGGGCGAGTTGGTGTTCCAGGATTGCGAAGTGCCGGCCGAAAACGTGCTGGGCGGCCTGGGCAAGGGCGTCAATGTGCTGATGTCGGGCCTCGATTTCGAGCGCACCGTGCTGTCCGGCGGTCCGCTGGGCATCATGCAGGCGTGCATGGACCTGGTCGTGCCCTACGTACATGAGCGCAAGCAATTCGGCCAGGCCATCGGCGAATTCCAATTGATGCAAGGCAAACTGGCCGATATGTATTCGACCATGATGGCCTGCAAGGCCTATGTGTATGCCGTGGGCCAGGCTTGTGACCGCGCCACCACGCCGGAAGCCGTGCGCCAGTTGCGCAAGGATGCGGCCGGCGCCATTCTGTATAGTGCGGAGAAGGCGACCTGGATGGCGGGCGAAGCGATCCAGGCCCTGGGCGGCAACGGCTACATCAACGAGTATCCGGCCGGCCGCCTGTGGCGCGATGCCAAGCTGTACGAAATCGGCGCCGGGACCAGCGAAATCCGCCGCATGCTGATAGGCCGCGAACTGTTTGCGGAAACCAAGTAAGCACGGGCGCGCGGCGATCGACTGGGTGATGAGCCATTCATGCGAGCACAACTATGACGCAAATTGCCTTCCCCAAATTGCTCTCTTCCCAGATTGCATTCGATATCGCGCGCACCATCCGCGACGGCTTTGACAAGCACTACCGCCTGTTCCGCGAAACAAGCCAGCATGCCAAGCGGTATTTCGAGCAAGGCGCCTGGAGCGCGGCACAGACGGCGGCCCGCGAGCGCATCGATTTTTATGACAAGCGCGTGCAGGAATGCGTGCAGATGCTCGAAGATGAGTACGAAGAGTCGGAGTTGAGCGACGAAGTGTGGCGCGAACTCAAGCTGCATTACATCGGCATGCTGACGGAACACAAGCAGCCGGAACTGGCGGAAACCTTCTTCAATTCCGTCTGCTGCAACATATTGCACCGCACGTATTTCAATAACGACTATATTTTCGTGCGCCCCGTTGTTTCCACGGAATACATCGACACGCAAGACCCGGTGCCCACCTACCGCGTGTATTACCCCGGCCAGAACGGTTTGCGCCACACCCTGGCGCAGATGCTGAGCCACTTCCAGCTGGACTGCGAATTTGCCAACCTCGAGCGTGACGTGGCCCAGGTGGAAGCGCGCCTACACCTGCTGTTCGGCGGCGACCGGCTGGAGCCGAACCACCAGCTCCAGGTTTTGACCAGTTTGTTCTACCGCAACAAGGGCGCTTATCTGGTCGGCAAGGGCATCAACGGCAACCGCGAATACCCGTTCGTCGTGCCCATCCTGCACAACCGTCACGGCAAGCTGGTGCTCGACACGGTGCTGTTCGAGCAGCAGCAGATCGCCGTGCTGTTTTCGTTTACGCGCGCCTATTTCCTGGTCGATATGGAAGTGCCGTCGGCCTATGTGCAATTCCTGCGCAGCTTGCTGCCGCGCAAACCACGCAGCGAAATCTATACGATACTGGGCTTGCAAAAACAGGGCAAGACGCTGTTTTACCGCGACTACCTGCAGCACTTGAAACATTCCTCGGATCACTTCGAAAGCGCGCCCGGCATCCGCGGCCTGGTGATGCTGGTGTTTGCCTTGCCGTCGTTTCCGTATGTCTTCAAGGTCATCAAGGATTTTTTCCCGCCGCCCAAGGAAACCACGCGTGCGCAAGTCCAGCAAAAGTACTTGCTGGTGAAACACCACGACCGGGTGGGCCGCATGGCCGACACCCTCGAGTATTCCAACGTGGCCTTTCCCCGCGCCCGTTTTGCCGCGGAACTGCTGGCCGAGCTCAAGCAGTTCGCCCCCTCGCTGATCGAAGAAGACCGGGAGCAGATCATCATCCGCCACCTGTACATCGAGCGGCGCATGGTGCCGCTGAACATGTGGCTGAGCAATGCCGAGAAGGAAGGCCGCGATGACCTGGTCGAACACGCCATCGTCGAGTACGGTAACGCCATCAAGGAGTTGGTGGCGGCGAATATTTTCCCCGGCGACATGCTGTATAAAAACTTTGGCGTGACCCGTCATCAGCGGGTCGTATTTTACGATTACGATGAAATCGAGTACATCACCGATTGCCAGTTCCGCGTCATTCCCCAGGCGCGCACGGAGGAGGAGGAAATGTCGGCCGAACCGTGGTATCCCATCGGCAAGCACGATGTGTTTCCCGAACAATTCGGCACCTTCCTGCTGGGTAATCCCCGCATCCGCCACTATTTCATGCAGCACCATGCCGACCTGCTGACGGCGCAATACTGGCAGGCGCGCAAGCAGCGCATCATGGACGGCCATATCGAGGACGTCTTTCCGTATCCGCAGCATCTGCGTTTTTGTAAGCAAGCACCTTTCCACCCCCAACCGGAGATCCAACATGAATGATCCAGTCGTAATCGTCGGTGCCGCACGCACCCCCATGGGCGCCTTCCAGGGCGATTTTGCCAACGTCACCGCCAGCGACCTGGGCGCCGTGGCCATCCGCGCCGCCGTCGAACGGGCAGGCGTGGCGCCGGACGCCGTTGAACACGTGTTTTTCGGCAATTGCCTGATGGCCGGCCAGGGCCAGGCGCCTGCCCGCCAAGCCTTGCGCAAGGCTGGCTTGCCCGATTCCACGGGCGCCGTGACACTGTCGAAAATGTGCGGCTCGGCCATGCAAACGACCATGTTCGCGCATGACACCTTGCTCGCCGGCAGCGCCGACGTGGTGGTCGCAGGCGGCATGGAATCGATGACCAACGCCCCCTACCTGGTGCCGAAGGCACGCGGCGGCTACCGCATCGGCCACGGCATGATCTATGACCACATGATGATGGATGGCCTGGAAGACGCCTACAGCCGCGATGAAAAGGGCAATGCCCGCTCGATGGGCACGTTTGCCGAAGAGTGCGCGAGTCAGTACGGCTTCACGCGCGAAGCGCAAGATGCGTTTGCCATCGAATCCGTCAAGCGCGCGCAAGCGGCCACCAAGGATGGCAGTTTCGCATGGGAAATCGTGCCCGTGACGGTTACCGGCCGGGGCGGCGACACCATCGTCAGCATCGATGAAGGCCCGCAAAAGGCCCGCCTGGAAAAAATCCCGACCTTGAAAGCCGCCTTCAAGAAAGATGGCACCATCACGGCCGCCTCGTCTTCGTCGATCAACGATGGCGCGGCGGCCCTGGTGCTGATGCGCGAATCGACAGCGAAAAAACTCGGCTGCACCGTCATCGCAAAAATCCACGGCCACGCCACGCACGCACAGGCGCCGAACGAATTCACCAAGGCGCCCATCGGCGCCATCAAGAAGCTGTACGCCAAGACCGGCTGGAGCAGCAGCAAGGTGGACTTGTTCGAGATCAATGAAGCGTTCGCTGCGGTGCCGATGGCCGCCATGCATGACCTCGACATTGCGCACAGCAAGATCAACATCCACGGCGGCGCATGCGCGCTGGGCCACCCGATCGGCGCCTCGGGCGCGCGCATCATCGTCACCCTGCTGGGCGCCTTGAAAAAAACCGGCGGCAAGCGCGGCGTGGCGGCCCTGTGCATCGGCGGCGGCGAAGCGACGGCGATGGCGATCGAACTGGTATAAGCTGCACTGAAGCACGGGCGCGCACGGCCATCCTTGCCAGCTGCGCGCCCTTTCATTCATTCCAGGGAGAAAACACATGCCTACCGCATTGATCATCGGCGCCTCGCGCGGCATCGGCCACGAAATCGTCCGTCAATACCGCCACGCTGGCTGGAGAGTGATCGCCACGGCGCGCACGCCGGACGCTTGCGATACCCTCCGGCAACTGGGAGCAGAAGCGTACCAGCTCGACGTGACGGATGTGGAAGGCTGTGCCGCCATGGGCTGGAAACTCGACGATGAAAAGCTCGATGTAGCCATCCTCAACGCGGGCGTGTACGGCCCCCGTCACGACGGCTCCCCCACGCAAGAAGATTTCGATACCGTCATGCACACGAACGTCCTGGCGGCCATGCGGCTGCTGCCCATATTGGCGCCGCTGGTAGCGAATGCCAAGGGGAAACTGGCCGTGCTGTCCTCGCACATGGGCTCCTTGAGCGAACGCGGCAACCCCAGCGGTTCGCTGTACCGCGCCAGCAAGGCCGCCTTGAATTCCGTGCTGATCGACACGGCCCTCGTGCATGGCCCGCAAGGCGTCAGCTGCGTGGCCTTCCACCCGGGCTGGGTGCGCACGGACATGGGCGGCGCCGGCGCCGATATTTCGCCAGAGGAAAGCGCTGCCGGCATCCGCGCCACCCTGTCCAGCCTGCCGGCCACGGACAAGGCCGTGTTCCGCAACTACGATGGCAAGCCCATCGCCTGGTAATTCCCTGAATCCAATATAAAAATAGACGAGACGACGTCCCATGATACTCAATGAAGAACAGACCATGATCCAGGAAGCGCTGCGCAGTTTCTCGCGCGAGCGCCTGGCGCCCAACGCGGCCCGCTGGGACAAGGAACATCATTTCCCGAAAGAAGAGCTGCAGGAACTGGCCGCCCTGGGCGCCTTTGGCGTGGCCGTGCCGGAAGCGCTGGGCGGCGCCGGCCTCGACTACGTGTCGCTGGCCCTGGTACTGGAAGAAATCGCCGCCGGTGATGGCGGCACCTCGACCATCATTTCCGTGAACAATTGCCCCGTGTGCAGCATCGCCATGATGTACGCCAACGATGCACAAAAGGAACAGTGGCTGCGGCCGCTGGCGCAAGGCGCCATGCTGGGGGCGTTTTGCCTGACGGAGCCGCACACGGGCAGCGACGCGTCTGCCCTGCGCACCACCGCCACCCGCGACGGCAATGAGTACGTCATCAACGGCACGAAGCAATTCATTACCAGCGGCAAGTATGCGGACGTGGCCATCGTCATGGCCGTGACGGACAAGGCGGCTGGCAAGCGCGGCATCAGCGCCTTCTGGGTGCCAACGAACACGCCTGGCTACATCGTGGCGGGACTGGAACAGAAGATGGGGCAGCACTCGTCGGACACGGCGCAAATCCTGTTCGACAACTGCCGCATCCCGGCGGAAAACTTAATAGGCGAAGAAGGACAAGGCTACAAGATCGCCCTGTCCGGCCTGGAAGGCGGACGCATCGGCATCGCTTCGCAAGCCGTGGGCATGGCGCGCGCCGCGTATGAGGCGGCCTTGAGCTATGCGCGCGAACGCGAAAGTTTCGGCAAACCCATCTATGAACACCAGGCCGTGCAATTCCGCCTGGCCGACATGGCCACGCAAATCGAAGCGGCGCGCCAGCTGATACGCCACGCAGCGGCGATGAAGGATGCGGGCCTGCCATGCCTGAAGGAGGCGGCCATGGCCAAGTTGTTTGCGTCGGAAATGGCGGAAAAAGTGTGCTCGGAGGCCATCCAGGTGCACGGCGGCTATGGTTATGTATCCGACTTCCCCGTCGAGCGCATCTACCGCGACGTGCGCGTGTGCCAGATTTACGAGGGCACCAGCGATATCCAGAAAATTTTGATTGCGCGGGCTTTGTAGACCCAAGGAAAAGGCTGGGGTCAGCCCCCCACATGCGTTAGCGTTGAGCTTTGCGTTAGCGGTATTGTGGGTCTGACCCCATGCGCCAACGATGGACGAAAAAAAAGCCTACTCAGGGTAGGCTTCGTTCCAATGTATTACCAATGCTTTAATCGTGTCATGGACGCCAGTGCTATCTGCAAAGTGCCTCCTGATTTTCGGACTCCCATGCTATCTGCATGGTGACTCCAAGTGTAAATCGACCAACGTATCCGGAATTACAAAATCCACTCTTCGCACTGTCACGCCATCGACATTACACTTGTCGGTCGCCGCGCTGGAACTGGATGGTGAGATAATTTGCTGCCAAATCTCAATCACTGAACGGAGTATAGCACAGCTTTTTGTGCGGTGCAATAATGAATTGAAGCCATACTTTAAATCAAGTCCTTAGCGCCAGCGGCTTGTCCTCTTCGCCGCCACGGGCCACTCTTTCGTATTCAGAAATCACTTGCGCCCCCAGAAGCAGCAGGGTGGCGCCGATTTCCAGGCTGAACATGACGACGATGGCCGTCGTCATCGAGCCATACACGACATTGACCTGCGACAAGGTGGAAAAATACCAGACCAGCACGTGACGGGCGATTTCCCACAGCAGGGCCGCCGTCACGCCGCCGATCAGCGCATGCGTAATCGATAGTCTTCCCACCGGCATGACCAGGTAGATCGAGGTGAGCACCAGGATTTCACCCGCCAGCCCCAGCAAATACAGCAACACGCCTGACACGCCTTCCAGGCCCCAGTCGTGGCGCAGGAAGCGCACGCTTTCCTCGCCCATCACCTGCAAGCCGCCCGCTACCAGGGTAATGAGCAGGATGCCCGCGCCCAGGCACAGGATGTAGCAGTAAGGCAGCACGGCGGAAATGAGGAAATGGCGGCGGCGGATGGCCACGCGGTGAATGAAAATCACGCTCATGGCGTTTTCCAGCACGGTAAACGCCAGCGAGCTGAAAAACAGCATGGTCAGCAACAGCAACCAGCCGATCACGCCCCGGTTATTGAGGAAATGCGCGACTTCGGCGACGATGGCTTTCGATTGCCCTGGCACCAGCCATTCCAGGTAATGGCCGATGGTCCGCAACAGCTCGTCTTCTGCGATCACGTGCGACAGGGCCACCACCACCAGCATCAGCAGGGGCACGATGGAGAGCAGCGAGTAGTACGCGACGGCGCCCGCCAGCAACAAGCCCTGGTTGGCACGGAAACCCTTCAGCACCTGCAGCGCGAAGGCCAGCGGATGGCTGAGGATATAAGTACTGGCGTGGCGCTGGATCATGGCGGGACGAGGTAAGAGACGCGGCGCAGCCTCGTGGCGCGCCTGCAATCACACTAGCATACCGACATTCGCCCTGCTGCACCGTACGCTAGCAGACGGCCGGCTCCAGCAAGGTCAAGGTTTGCCGGTCTGCGTCCAGGGTCGCCAATATGCCCATCGGGATGGTGAACTGGTGGCGGATGTGCCCAAACGAGTAGCCACTGACGGCCGGCACCTTCAATGGTTGCAAATGCTGGTCCAGCGTCGCATCCAGGGTCAGCGCAGTATCGCCCTCGGCCGCCTCGCAATGCTCGAAAATGCCCAGCATCAGCGCCGCCGCCTTGTTGAAGCCCACGGACAAGTCGAGCTGGCACAACATCCTGTCTATGCGGTAGGGCACTTCGTTGATTTCTTCGAGAAACAAAATATGCTCGCGGAAATCGGCCGCGTACGGCGTGCCAGCCAGCGCGCTGACCATGCACAGGTTACCGCCCGTCAAGCGTCCCGTCGCCTGGCCGCCATGCACGGTGCGGATGGCGAAGTTCGACTGCGTCTGCGCGCGGCGATGGTTGTCCAGCGCCATCGGGATCGTGTAACTGTCTTGCGGCGTCATCAGCACATTGCGCAGCTGCGTCACCGTATAGTCGGAAAACGTGGACGAGGCCACGGGACCGTGAAAAGTCACCAGTCCCGTCTGGTGGCCGATGGCCAGGTGCAGGGCCGTGATGTCGGAATAGCCGATCAGCACTTTCGGATTGCGCCGGATCAAGGCGTAGTCGAGCAGCGCCAGCAGCGAGATGCAGCCGGAGCCGCCGCGGATGGCCCAGATCGCCTTAACCTCGGGGTCGGCGAAGGCCGCGTGCAGATCGTCGAGACGCTGCTGCACCGTGCCCGCATAGTTGCCGTGCACGGCACGGATGTTGGCGCCCAGGCTGGCGCGCAAGCCCAGCGATTCGATATTGCGCACAGCCTTGACGATGGCCTCTTCATCCGTAAAGCCACCCGGTGCGATGATGGCGACCAGGTCGCCGTCGCGCAGGCGCGCCGGTTTGATCAATGCGTGTTGCTGTTGCATGCGTTTGCCCTTCCCTTGCGCGGCCGCCGCCCACGCCGGTGCGCCTGCCGCCCCCAGAGTGACGGCCAGCACGCCGCCGAAACGGCGCCGGCTGAGATTGGTCTGACTGGACATGCGGCCCTTTCCTGGAATAAAAACGGCGACGCCAGGCGCCGCCGCACGAGAGTAGCATGCCGGCGCATACCGCCGCCGGCCATGCCGCCTTACATGAACTTGTACTTCAGCTGGAACGACAGCGCACGACCACGCGGGTCCGCCACGCGCGGATCCCAGCCGGCGCCGACGACATCGTCGACGTTGTGGGCCGTGAACGGCGGATCGCGGTCAAACAGGTTCTGGATGCCCACCGTCACGGTGGTATTCTTGAAGCCCGTGTACGTGCCCGACAAGCTGTACGTGGTATAGCTGCTGACCTTGGGATTGAAACCGGCCGGGTAAGGCTGCGCGCCGCCATTCGGTACCTGGTCCTTGTAGCCCGAACTATATTTCTGCGTCAGCAAGCCGCTCCAGTCGCCTCGTGCCAGGCTGAACGACGCATTGTGCTTCCAGCGCAGGTACAGATCACGCGTATAGAAATTGCCCACGTACTCCTTGTATTCCTGGCCGGCGATCTCGGCGAACTTGAAGCTCTGTGTCCAGGTGCCATCGAGGGCGGCATTCCATTTGTAACCCTGGGTATTGCCTTCGCCACGCAAGCTCAGGTCGGCGCCACGCGTGCGCGAACCGGCCGCATTGATCCAGCCCGCCTGCACATACGCAATGGTGTCATCCGGGTTGCGAATGATGTATTGCGGCAGCAAGGTGGCATTCTGCAACACGATGGTGGCAGAACGATTCAGGATGCGGTCCTTGGAATTGATGGCCCAGTAGTCGAGCGAGGCCGAATAACCTTTGACCGGCTCGATTACCATGCCCAGGCTGCCTTGCTTCGAGGTTTCCGGTTTCAAGTTCGTATTCCCACCCGAAAAATAATTCAGGCGCGAGGGGGCGCAGAATGCCGGGTCGCCAGGATGGCGTGCGCAACCAACTGTATCGATCACACCGCTCGACAATTCCTGGTATAGCTGGCCGGAATACAATTGCGTGAAGCTGGGTGCCAGGAAACCTTTATTCGCCGAACCGCGGAATAGCAGCCACGACGTCGGCTGGTAGCGGAACGACACCTTGGGGTTGGTCGACGCGCCCACCAGGCTGTAGTCATCACGGCGCAGCGCCAACTGCATTTCCAGGTCCTTGATGATCGGCACCAGCAATTCCGCATACACGGCCTTGACATTGCGCGAGGCCTTCTCAAGCGCCGCATTGCCTGGCGACAAGTACACGGTCGCGGCGTCAATATCTTGCCCGAAGGCATAGCTTTCGCGGCGCAAGTCAAAGCCCACGGCAGCCGACATGGCGCCGGCCGGCAATTGCAGCACTTCCCCGGAAATGGAACCGTCGACCGAGGTCAGGGTCGTCTTGCCGTGCTGGAAGTCGCCACGGAACATGGTCGACTCGATCAAGGCCTTGGCGGCTTCACTCTGGGTCTGGCCCCCACCCACCCACGGGTTGATGATGCCGCTGGCCAGCGCCGGGAACAGCTTGCTCGTATAGGCATAGCCATCCGTCAGCTTGGTATTCGTCTTGCTTTGCGCATGCGATACGCCCGCCTTGTAATCCCATTGACCTACCGTGCCTTCGAAACCGACCAGCAGGCGCAAGTTGTCGGTGGTGTTTTCCTGGGTGCGGTTGCCGAAATCGTTGGCCCGCCATTTATAGGAAATCGGCTTGGTCTTGTCGAAGGTGGCAATATACGCGGACAAGTCCTGGTAATACGCGCCCCCCACCGGGTACAAGCCGCCATTGGCCGCCGTTGCCTGGATCTGCATCGGCGTGAATTCGGCCGTGGCCTTGGTGCGCGAACCGAGCAGTTCGACAAACATGGTGTGGTCCTGCGCCAGCTTGAAGCTGCCGCGACTGAGCAAGTTGACGCGTTCGACGGGGAAGGAAATCACATAGTCGCCGCCGTAATCATAGGCGCAGGAATACGTGGTGCGCAGCGGCGAGGTCACCTTCGACCACAGAGCGGTCTGGTATTGCGACATGCCGGGGACGCTGTCGCACTTGCCCTGGAAGCTCAGGGGATTGGCTTGCAGGTATTTATTCGTATCGCCAGGTACACTGAATGACGTGCCCAGCGCCGTACCGGCGCCCGTCAGCTGGTTGGCAAACGGCGTGCCTGTGGTATCGGGCGACAGGCCACGTCCAGGCTGGAAGCCGTTGGCAAACTTGCGCTGAGTCGAGCTGAGCTTGTCGTTATTGTCGACCGTCAAGCTCATCATGATGTTGTAGCGGTCTTCTTCCAGATTACCGTGGCCGGCCAGCAAGGAAGCGCGGCGGTTCATGCCGCCTCCGGCTTGCGTGGAATTGGTGGTGGCCGACGCTTCGACGCCGTTGTAATTGGTTTTCAGGATGAAGTTGATCACGCCGCCGATGGCATCCGTGCCGTAGATGGCCGAGGCACCATCCTTGAGGATTTCCACGCGGGAAATAGCACCCATGGGTATCGAGTTCAAATCGACCGCCTTGCCGCTGGCGCCATGCGTGGCGATGCGGCGGCCATTGAGCAAGACCAGGGTACTGTTCGGCCCCAGGCCGCGCAGCGAGGCAAACGACGCGCCGCCACTGACCCTGTCCGCATCGGCGCCAAACACGTTATTGCCCGACGTCATATTGTCGGCACCCGTACCATTCGACGAAATGGTCGACAACAATTGTTCGGCGCTGGTAATGCCTTGTTTTTCGATTTGATCGTAGGTAATCACCTGCACCGGCAACGCGCCTTCCTTGGCGATACGCTTGATGCTGCTGCCCGTCACTTCGACCCGTTGCATCGCTGGCGCCGCCGCTTCCTGTGCCAAGACCGGCCCCGCCACCCCCATCAATGCCACCAACTGCGCTAGTTTCTTCAATTTCACAGGTCTTCTCCTTGTTGGGCAATCGAAACTTGAGTTATCAAGTCAGGCTGTATAGTCATATCGCGGCGTCTGTCTCGCAGTACATTTTTTTATGACGTTTGCGCATGACTTTATTTGTTTTCATTTTCAGAGTAGCGCGATGCAAGCAAGCCCAGCCAATGAAAAATGCTTTCCTAACCATAACTTTATGGAATGAATGCCCTCTTCGACTGCGTGCTCACTTGCCTGCGGGGCGGCCCTTGGCGGGATCGACGTCCAGATAACGCCAGGACGTGAATTCCACGGGGTGGCGCCTGTAGTTTTTTAGCCACGGTTGCTGCAGGTCGGCAGAGATGGGATGCGTCAGCAACACCCACGGCGTGTAGGCGTGGATCAGCTGAAACAGGTCGAAGTACAGACTGCGTCGGCGCGGCGTATCGGATAGCAAGTGCGCCTCCTCATAGCGTTTATTGTAATCGGGCAAGTTGAAGCGGGCATAGTTGGCGCGGCCAACGTTGCCGCCGTACAACAATTGCATAAAGTTATCGCCATCGGGAAAGTCGGCGATCCAGTTGGTCTCGAACATCTGCACCTTGCCCAGGCGCGACGCCTTGATGATTTCCGTCTTCTTGTCGCTTTTGAATTCCACGCGCAGGCCGATGGCGTTCAGATTGCGGCGCCACAGTTCATCGCGCAAGCGCCCCACCGTGCTCGGCTCCGTGTGCATGGTCAGGATCAAGGGCGTGCCGTCCGGCTGGGTGCGGAAACCATCCCGACCCGCCTTGTAGCCGAAGCGCTCCAGCAGGGCGCGCGCCAGCACCGGATCGTAGCCGACGGGGCTGCGGTAGTGCTTGTCATAACCGAGCACGTTGGGCGGCAGCGGCGACTGGGCCGGCAAGGCCAGCCCCTTCTTCAACAGCGCGATGTCTTCGCGGCTGTTGTAGCTGAGGGCGATGGCGCGCCGCAGGGCCAGCTTGTGCTTGCTCGTGCCGCCCAGCACGGGGTCGTCCATATTCATCCACATGTAATACGTCTGCAGCACGGGAAAGCGCGTCAACTGCAAGCCCTTGGCGGCCAGCGCTGGCTTCAGCCCGCCGTTTTCCAGCACCATGTCCGTCATCGATTCCGGTACTTGCTCCAGGTAATCAAATTCGCCTTTCAAAAAACCCAGCATGCGCGATTGATACTCTTCGACGATACGCACCTCGATACGTTCGACCAGCGGCAGGCGCTGGCCTTCCAGCGCGGTGGCGATGGCGCGCGCATCCAGCGGCAAGGCGGCCAGCGCCTTGGCATCCGTATGGAACACGGTGGCACGGAAAGCCGGATTGGCTTGCAGCACGATCTTGTCGCTGCGTTTCCACTCCTTCACCAGGAACGGCCCCGTGCCCACGGGATGATTGCCGATCTGCCCCGGTGCCGGGTACGCTTCGGCCACTTCGCGCGCCACCACGCCGGTGGCCGGCATGGCCAGGTAAAACAGGAAGTTCGGATCGACGCCGTTCAGGCGGATGCGCAGGGTGTATTTGTCCAGCGCCTGCAAGCCGGCAATCGGCGTGTCGTAGCTGAATGTTGTTTTCAGGGCCGCATCGCCCACCAGTTTGTCTTCCAGCAAGAACAACCACGGCGACTTCAGGCTGGGGTCATACAGCCGCGTCAGGCTGTAGACATAATCCTGCGCCGTCACTTCGC
The DNA here is from genome assembly GCF_900095265.1 of Janthinobacterium sp. UMAB-56. Lineage (GTDB taxonomy): Bacteria > Pseudomonadota > Gammaproteobacteria > Burkholderiales > Burkholderiaceae_D > Janthinobacterium. The sequence continues at coordinate 136,975 of NZ_LT607665.1, forward strand.
GCGGCTGGCCCTTGAAAGCGGGATCGGGGGTGAAGAAAATGCCGGGCTGCAGGTGAAAGATATACGTGCGCCCGCCATCTTCCACAGTCGGCATGCCGCGCGCCGTATTGCCCTGCAGCTGCACCGGGCGCGCCAGGTAGTCATAGCGCAGCAAGGGGTCAAAAATGTTTTCCATCAAGTTCAGGCTGGCCAGGTCGGATGCCACGGCCGGGTCCAGGCCCGTCTCGCTGGTGCTGAGGAACAGGTGCAGGGTCTTGCCCGCTCTCGCAGCAACATCGCTGGCGGCGTGGGCCGGTACAGTGAAAAGCGTCAACAGGGCCAGGCCAGCGGCGCAGGCGGTTTTGCGTAACAACATCATCAGTGATCCAGTGCAGACAGGGGTAACAAACAAACGTAGAGAACAGGCATCACCGAGACTACTCGGGCAAAGTACGGGGCGCCAATGAAAACAGGCTGCCAGCTTATAACTTTTTGGCATGCGATTGCTGCATTCTTTCATCAACGCGTATCGGGCTGCCTCTATACTTTGTTTGCAGACATTTTTCACTCCCGACACACAGAACTGATCGCATATGGCACTTAATTACATCTGGTCCGGCTTTTTCCTCGTTGGCTTCCTGGCCGCAGTGCTGCAGTGGCTGTTTCTCGGCGATACCGATATCTTCAAGCGCATCATCGACGGCACGTTCGAAACGGCGCGCATGGGCGTGATGGATATCGCCCTGCCGCTGGCGGGCGTGATGACCTTGTGGCTCGGCATCATGAATATCGGTGAAAAGGCCGGCATCGTCGGCTGGCTGGCGAAAGTGATCGCGCCCTTCTTTTCACGCATCTTTCCGGAAATTCCCAAGGACCATCCCGCGACCGGCCACATGGTGATGAATTTCTCGGCCAACCTGCTGGGCCTGGACAATGCGGCCACGCCCTTCGGCTTGAAGGCCATGGAAAGCCTGCAAACCTTGAACCCGAACAAGGAAGAGGCGACGAATGCGCAAATCATGTTTCTGGTGCTGCACACCTCGGGCCTGACCCTGATTCCGCTGGCCATCATGGCGCAGCGCTCCATCCTCGGCGCGGCCGACCCGTCCGACATCTTTATTCCCTGCATGATCGCCACCTATGTCGCCACCATGGTCGGCATCATTACGGTATCGATCAAGCAACGCATCAACCTGCTCAACCGTGTAGTGCTGGGCTGGATGGGCGGCATGACGAGCGCCATCGTGGCCATGATCTGGTACTTCACGCAATACCTGACGAAACAGGAAATCGAGCTGGTCTCCAAGGTGGTCAGCAACCTGGTGTTGATCAGCGTTATCGCCATCTTCATCATCGGCGCCCTGCGCAAGAAGGTCAACGTGTATGACGCCTTCATCGAGGGAGCAAAAGGCGGCATCCAGACGTCGATCACCGTGATCCCCTACCTGGTCGGCATGCTGGTGGCCATCAGCGTGATCCGCAACGCGGGCGTGTTCAATTTCCTGATGAGCGGGATGAACTGGTTCTTCGCCAACCTGGGCATCAATACGGACTTCGTGCCCGCCTTGCCGACGGCCATGATGAAACCGCTCAGCGGCTCTGGTTCGAAAGCGATGATGATCGACGCCATGAATACCTACGGCGTCGATTCCTTCGTCGGCCGCCTGGCCTGCGTCTTCCAGGGCTCGGCCGACACCACTTTCTATATCGTGGCCCTGTATTTCGGCTCGGTGGGCATCCGCAAGACGCGCTATGCCATCACCGCCGGCCTCATCGCCGATCTGGCTGGCGTGATCGCCGCCGTCTTTGTCGCCTACGTCTTTTTCCATTAAGGAGCACCATGTTACGTCCTGTTCTGATGGCCGCGCTGTTGGCTGGTCTTGGCCTGTCGAATGCACAGGCGCAATTGCCCGAATCGGTCAGCCTGCTGCTGCGCAGCGCGAATATCCCCGAAGACGCCATGGGCGCCATCGTCATGCGCGGCAACACCACCGTGCTGTCGCATGGCGCGGAACGCAGCATGCAGCCGGCGTCCACCATGAAGCTGGTGACGACGGCCGTGGGCCTGGAACAGCTGGGCCCCACCTTTCGCGGCCGCACGGAACTGCGCACCAGCGCCGACGTCATCAATGGCGTGCTGAAGGGCGACTTGATCCTGCGCGGCGGCGCCGACACGGATTTCAACGCCGATGTGCTGGCGCACATGCTGCAAACCCTGCGCAACCAGGGCATTGTGAAAATCAAAGGCGACCTGATCCTCGACCGCCAGTTATTCCAGCCGGCCCGGCCCGATATCGGCGCGCTGCCCTTCGATGAGTCGGCAGAGTTCCGCTACAACGTCATCCCCGATGCGTTATTGCTGAATACCAATTTGCTCGATATCAACATCAGTGCGACGGAGCGGCAATTGAGCTTGCAGATGCTACCGCCGCTCGAGAATGTCAGCATCACGAGCGACATGAAGCTGGTCAAGGGTAGTTGCGCCAAATGGGAAGATGGCTGGCGCCCGCCCGAATACCGGCGCGATGCGGGCGGCAAGCTGCAGGTGATACTGCACGGCACCTTCCCGAAAAATTGCAGCAAGGCCACCAGCATCAATGTGCTGGATCGCAACGATTATGCGGACCGCTTGTTCCGCACCACCTGGAAACGCCTGGGCGGCACGCTCACGGGCACGGTGCGCGAAGCACCGTTTACGGGCTTGCCGCCGACGGCCGAGCCAGTCGGCACGCGCATGCTGGCCGACCACGTCGCGCGCGCCTTGCCGGAGGTGCTGCGCGATATCAACAAGACGTCCGATAACACCCTGGCCCGCACCCTGTTCCTGAGCCTGGGCAGTTTGCAAAGCGATGGCTGGCTGGGCAGCCGCCCCGTTGCCATGGCGGCGCCGGAAGATACGGCCAGCCGGGCCCGGCAAGTCATCCAGGACTGGTTCCAGCGACACCATATCGACACCCAGGGCATGCTGATTGACAACGGTTCCGGCCTGTCGCGCACGGGGCGCATTGCGCCAGCGCAAATGGCCGGCGTCTTGCAAGCGATGCAGCAAAGCCCATGGGCACCCGAGTTCCAGTCCAGCCTGCCTATCGTGGCGCTGGACGGCACCATGCGCAAGCGCCTGTTGAACAGCCCGGCCGCCGCGCGCGCGCGCATCAAGACGGGAACGTTGAAGAATGTCGTGGCCATCGCCGGCTATGTGCCCGATGCCACTAACCAGCTATGCGTGGTGGTTGCCATGATCAATAGCGACCTGGTGGCTAACGGTAATGGCCGCGCCGCCGTCGATGCACTGATCGAGTGGGTCGCCAGGAGCGGCACCCCGCCGGTGGTGGCTGGCCAATAAGAGCGGTGCAGCCGCCTAGCGTGGTGCGCTGGCGAAAGCCCGGCGCAACACGTACGCGGCGACAGCACTGATCAGCAAGACAGTCACCAGCGAAGCTTCCACACCAAAGGCACCGCCAGTGAACATGGCGTTGCCGGACAGTTCGCCGCGCAGCAGGCCATCCGTCGCTGCATGGCCCGACACCGTCGAAGAGAATACCTGGCTGACACAGTAATTCCAGCCGACATGCGTGCCGATGCAAACCCACAGCCGGCGCGTCTGCATGTACAGCGCAGCCTGCAGCACGCCATAGGCCGCAATCGCAAGGATTGCCAGCAGCGAAAAGCCGGCATTGGGCAAATGGGCCAGGGCGAACACCAGGGATGAAATCACGATGGCCACCTTGTTGCCCAGCGCACGTGCCGTCACGCCGAACAGGATGCCGCGAAACATCATCTCCTCGGCCATGCCGACCAGCACCAGTTCAGCCAGCGGGAACAGCAACAGGACGCTCAAGGCGTTAACACCGCTAAACTGATACACGCCCAGCGCAGCGAGCACGCTAAATGTGAAGGCGACCAGGCCGGCACCGAGCAACAGTCCACCTCCCAGTTCGCGCGCCATGCCCGGCATGGCCAGTTCGGCCGGCTGGCGTTTTTCGATGTGACGCACATAGAAACGATAGCCACACCACACCAGTAGCGCCGCCAGCAGCTGTGGCCACAGGATGCGATATGGCTTTGCCACCAGTTGGGAAGCGATGCCCATCACCAACGGTACCGCAGCAAAGGTCAGCACCATGCCGAGCACAATCTGCACCAGGGGATAGGCCATCACGCGCGCCAGGGGGGATTTTTTCGGTGTCATGCTCAGGGTGTTGTCCATCATCGCTTTCCTCGTAGGTTGTCAGGGCGTGGCTGTTACTTTCTTGCTTGCATCGTCAATCCGCTCACCAAAGGAGCGCTGCTCCAGAACCGTGATGGCTTGCGCCAGGCAAGCCGACAGGGGAAATGCCAGTTCCGCATCCAGACTGTCGGCCGCACTCTTGGTCGCCTGCCAGCAAGTCTGCAAGCGGGGCAGCAATGCCTCCCCCTGGCTGCTCAGGCATACCACACGCTGCCGGCCATCCTCGCCACCGGCGACCACCAGCAGCAAGCCTTCCTTTTTCATCAGGGCCACCGTTTGCGTGACGGCTGGCTGCGTGATACCTGCCAGCTGGGCCAGCTGGCCGATGGTCGCGCTCGGCTGTTGCGCCAGCACCCGCATCACCGGCGTGTAGCGCGGTCGGTAATCGAGGCCCGCATCTGCGTAGGCTTGCAGGACGGCGCCGTCGAGCAGTTCGATTAGGTGACGTAGTTGTGTTCCGAGTCCTTGTTTCATCTGGAGATAGTAGCAGCATTTATATAAGCACTTATATAAATATTGAAAGCTGTTGCATTTTATGCACAGAGCATCAGGCGAGGGCCAGAAAGCGGGAGGGGAATAGAAAGGAATCAGCAGACGAAAAAAAACCCCACCGGAGCCCGGTGGGGTTTTCTTCTACTGCGAATAACAAGCCTGACGATAACCTACTTTCACACTGGTTGCAGCACTATCATC
>NZ_LT607666.1:0-16382 GCF_900095265.1 Janthinobacterium sp. UMAB-56
GCGCAAACTGTGCACATTCCGCCGCCTGCTGGTGGCGTCTCCCGCCTACCTGGCGCGCCAGGGCCGGCCCGCCGACGGCGCCGGGCTGCTGCGGCACGCGCGCCTGGATTACCGATTTCCCGCCACGGGCCGCCTGGAACAGTGGCCGCTGTTGGAAGAGTCTGCCCAGCCGGCGCCCGGCATGGTGTGCAACAGCGTGGAAATGCGCATCCATCTGGCCGTGCAGGGGCAGGGCATCGCCTATCTGCCCGCATTTACCGTGCAGCGCGAGCTGGCGGCGGGGCAGCTCGAAAGCGTGCTGGACGCGCATACGCAGGCGGCCGCCGCATTCTGGCTGCTGTGGCCGGCCAGTCGCCAATTGCCGCCACGCCTGCGCGTGTTTATCGATTTCCTGGTGGAACACTTCCAGGAGCGCCGTTTTGGAGGCGTGCCTTGAGCGATGGCAAACCCCTTGCCGCGCTGCAGCGTCACGTGGCCGACGCCACCGTGCGCCAGTGCACCCGTTCTGCAGTGCGCCGCTGCCGTGCAGTTCGCACGCCAGCGGCGCGCCCTGTCCAAGAGGGCCTGCATTTGTTATAGTCCCAGCCATCTTTCCATAAGCCTACAGACTCTGCCATGACTTCTAGCACTAGCAGCACCATCGCGCCCCGCACCTTCGGCACGCCCCTGTCTTCCACCGCCATCAAAGTCATGCTGCTGGGCTCGGGTGAACTGGGCAAGGAAGTCATCATCTCGCTGCAGCGCCTGGGCGTCGAAGTGATCGCCGTCGACCGCTATCCGAACGCGCCCGGCCACGCCGTGGCGCACCGCTCGCACGTGATCGACATGAGCGACGGCGTGGCGCTTGCCGCCCTGATCGACCTGGAAAAGCCGGATTTGATCGTGCCGGAAATCGAAGCCATCGCCACCGACACCCTGGCGGCGCTGGAAGCGGCGGGACAAATCACTTGCATCCCGAACGCGCGCGCGGCCGTGCTGACGATGAACCGCGAAGGCATCCGCACGCTGGCCGCCGAAACGCTGGGCGTGGCAACTTCTCCATACCGCTTCGCCAGCAGCCTGCAAGAGTTGCAACTGGCGTGCCAGGAAATCGGCTTTCCCTGCGTGGTGAAACCCGTGATGTCGTCGTCGGGCAAGGGCCAGTCCAGGCTCGATGGCGCGCAAGACGTGGACGCGGCGTGGGCGTATGCTGCCAGCGGCGGCCGGGTCGACACGGGCCGCGTCATCGTCGAAGGCTTCATCGACTTCGATTACGAGATCACCCTGCTGACGGTGCGCGCCGTGGGCGCGTCGGGCCAGGTCGAAACGCAGTTCTGCGAGCCGATCGGCCATTTGCAGGTGCACGGCGACTACGTGGAATCGTGGCAGCCGGCGCGCATGGCGCCGCTGGCCCTCGAGCGTTCGCGCGAGATCGCCCGCAAGGTGACGGACGACCTGGGCGGCCTGGGCCTGTTCGGCGTGGAACTGTTCGTCAAGGGCGACATGGTGTGGTTCTCGGAAGTGAGCCCCCGTCCGCACGACACGGGCATGGTCACCATGGCCAGCCAGGTGCAGAGCGAATTCGAGCTGCACGCGAAAGCCATCCTCGGCTTGCCCGTCAACGTGGCCTTGCGTTCGCCCGCCGCCTCGGCCGTCATCTACGGTCAGCTGGAAGCGAAAGGCATCGCCTTCGAAGGCGTGGCCGAGGCCTTGCGCGTGCCGGGCGCGGACTTGCGGCTGTTCGGCAAGCCGGAATCGTTTGCCCGCCGCCGCATGGGCGTGGCGCTGGCCACGGCCGACGATATCGACACGGCCCGCCAGCGCGCCGTGCTGGCCGCGTCCAAAGTCAAACCGGTGGCGAAGTAAGCCTGTCTGCGGATGCAACAGGGATAAACATGGAAGCCGGCGCATGACAGAACTCGATAATTATCTTTCGCTGCACTATCTGGACGAGACGCAATTGGCGGCAGCCGCCGCCATGGCCATGCAAGAAATCGATGCATTGATCCAGGCTGGCCTGGTTCCCGCGCCCGCGTATGTGGTCGATGACAGCGGCAAGGTGTGCTCGTTCGTTTTTGGCGCCATGGCGGCGCCCGGGTCCAGGGCCGGCCGCTACTTCCCGCCATCCCAACTGGCCTGGATCGCCATTGCGCGTGATGCTGTTGCCGAGAGTACGGCGCACGCCGCGCAAGAGCGCTTGCAGGCACAATTTACTTCCCGTTATGCGGCCGCGCTGGCGACCTTGAACCTGACGACCTGGCGCCTGCGCGACAGCTTCGACGACAGGGGCGCGCCAATAGCGGAGGGTTTGCGTGCCCGTAGCGACAGTGCCTGGATGTATTTTTTGAACGGTACGTTTTCCCTGTGCGTCGCCCATCCCCTGTCGGAGGCGCACATCGCCTGGAAAGAGGTACTGCAGGAAAAGCTCGCGCAGCAAAGCGAGAATGGCAGCAAGACGCTGTTGTCGCAACAGCAGGCGCAGGAAATGCATGCGCTGATCGATGCCTATGCCATGGCCGCCATGCCTTTTTCGCCCGTCGAATATGCCTTGAGCAGCCGCAAGCGACTGGTCGAAGATCTGCGGGCGAACATCCGCGTGGACCACAGGGAATGGACGCCTGCATGACTGCACCGGCGTCGCACAGCCTGCCGCTGGCCGACGCCGGCGGTGACGATATCAAGCGCAAGCTGCGCGGCCATATCGCGCGGCGCAATCTGGCGGGAGCCGCCAACGACTGCAAGTGGAACGAGCTGCTGTCCTTCATGCGCGGGCAGACTGAATGGCTGCCGTCGTACCGCTATGGCTCCGTCAGCGGCTATGTCTCGCGCTGGGATACGGAATGGGATTACCACCCGCCGTTCCCCTTCATGGGCGTGGAATGGTTCGACATCGGCCTGTGCTCGGAAGAACACGTGGCCATGCTGCTGCCCAAAAAAATCATCGACCATGGCGTGTGGATCGTGCCCGAACTGGAACGCATCGGCTTCGATTTCGAGGTGCGTGAGCGGGTCGCGCGCATCTGGGGCTATCTGCCCCGCAACTATCACGACTTTCCACCCGCCGACTAATTCAAGGAGTACTCCCATGCCTGAAAACACTATCGCGCAAGTGCCGCAACCTGACGACGCCGTCGTCGGCAAGGAAGCGGGCGCGCAGATGCTGGCCACGGCCTGCGCCGCGCGCGACGCCTTTTATGCCACCCTGGGCGCCATGGACGGCGACGTGCTGGCGCCGCTGGTCAATCCCGCTTTCATGGGAGGCCCCCGCTGGCCGTCACTGCGCCAGGCCTGGCGCGTGATCCGCCGGCCTGGCTCGATCGTGATCGCCAGCGATGGCTTGAGCGATCCATTCGAGGATGACGACGACGTCTTCGTGCCGCGCGGCCATTTGCTGGAAGTGTGTATCGAGGCGCCGCTGGCCGCCTTCGACGGCCAGGAAGTGGCGCAGTCCTGGCTCTTCGACCTGGTGTACCAGGTCAGCCAGAACGTGGCCGACCACGGCTCCATCGATTTGCTGCTGCAGCGCCACGGCAGCGTGTCGATGGTGCTGGACTTGCAGGATGCACCAAAGGCACTGGAAGACGAAAACGAACAGGTGGGCGTGCTGCTGGGCCAGGGCGCGGCCACGCTTCCCCCGACGTTCGACACGCCGTATGGGGAAGTGATGCTGCTCATCATCACCGTGCTGCAGCCGGCCGAACTGGCGTACATCAGCGGAGCCGAAAACAAGGCCCAATCGCGGCGCGATCTGGCCGCCGCGCTGGCCAACTCGCCGACGGGGCATCTGAGCGTGGCCAAGCGGCCGGCCGTCATTCCCGGCTAGTTTTTTTCGGCCGGCACGGCAGTTGCAGGTATTGGCGTTTCCTGCGTTTTCTGCGCTTCCTTCGTTTCCTTCGTTTCCTGCTCTTCAATGACGGCGGGCGGCGGTTCGCGCCACTTGCCCGCCGCCTTCAGCTTGTTCTTCAGCCCTGGTAAGGGAAAGCCCAGTGCATAGGCTTTTTGCGCATGCGCGCTGGCCTTCTCGTAGTCCTTCTTTTTGACATACATCAGGCCCAGGTTGTATTGGATGGTGGCCTGCTCGGGCGCCAGGCGGCTGGCCGCGTCCAGCTGTTCCAGCGCCATCGTCTCCTGGCCTGTGGCCAGCAGGTAATTTCCGTACACCATGCGCGCCGTCACGTCGTGCGACGCGAAGGCGATGGCCCGTTCGAAAAAGCAGCTGACCGTGTAGCGGGCGCCGACGGGCTGCGCGCTTTTCAGGCGCAAGGCCAGCTTTGCCATCGATGCCAGTGCCCGATGGTGGTTCGGGAAGTGCTCCAATGTGTAGCTGATATCGGCGCCCAGGCTGCCCGTCATGCCTTGCGTGAGCGTTTCCACGGCACGCGAAAAATGGAATTTCTCGACCACGGACAGGCCGGCGCGGTCCTCCGCGCGCGTGTAGTCGCCGCCCGGCGTGTGTTTCACGTAGGGCGGGCAGTCGGCAGCGCCGGCATGGGCGCAACAGGCGGCCAGCGTGCAAACAAGTATCCGGTGTTTCATGTTGGTCTCCTGTGGCTGACCTGGTCCAGCAAATCGGCCAGTGCGTGACTGCGGGCTTGCCGCGATTGCAGCGCGATGGCGGCGGGGCTGGCCAGCGGCGCGCGGCCCTGGCGGGCCAGTTCCAGGAAGCGCAGCAGCGCGCGCGCGCAATCGCCGCTCGAGGCCAGCTGGCCGATGGTGTCGATGCCGCAGTGGCGCAGCTTGGCCGCGCTGTCGCCCCCCAGATCGGTCAGCGCGAGGAGGGGCCGCCGGCAGCGCAGGTACTCATACAGCTTGGCAGGTATCTGCGCATTGCAATTGGCCGCCTGCAGCAGCAGCAAGCCATCGGCGGCCAGCATTTCCTGCAGCGCCGCGCCGTGCGGCTGCAAGGGTTCCAGGCTTACCAGGTCCAGGATGCCGTATTTCGCCAGCAAGCCTGCGAGCCACGCGTCGTGACCCGTGGCGCGCAGCACCAGCTGGAAATTATGCGTATGCAGCATGCCGTCGTGGCGCAGCTTGGCCAGTGCCTCGAACAGCGCTTGCGGATCGCGCTCGGACGGGTAGATGACGCCGCTGTGCAGCAGCAGGAAGCGACTGCGCCGGCCTTCTGGCCCGTGCGGCTGATGCGCCTGCAGGGCCCCCGCGTCATCATCGTGACCGTTTTCGATCAGGTGGAAACGCTCGCCTGCCACCTGCTCCAGGCGCCGCCGGTGCGCCGCGATGGCGCCCGGCGTGGTGCAGACGATGGCCGCGCTGCGGGCCGCGATGCGCTGTTCTATCCACGCATGCATGCGGTGCAGGCGCGGCTCGGGCGGATACGGCGCCAGCGGATCACTGTCGTCCAGCATGGGGTCGCGCTGGTCGGCGATCCACGGCAGGCCGCTGAGTTTTTGCAGGGTCATGGCGATCAGGTGCGCCGTGGCGATCGGGTACGTCGACCAGAGGGCGTCGGGGCGGTAGGCGCGGATCATGCGCAGGCCTGCCGGCACGGCGCTCAACCACCAGGAACTCCAGCGGTCGGGCAGCGCCAGGCAGCGCGGATAGCGCCCGCCGATGGCCAGGTGGCGCGCCGCGTCCAGCGCCAGGGTGCGCCGCACGGTGGCGTGCGCGCCGATCTGCGCCAGCTGCGCGTCACCGCGCTGCGCATACGCGAGGGCGCTGGGGCTGAGCACCAGCGGCTGCCAGCCGCAGTCGGGCAAATGGCGCGCAAAGCCCAGGGTGCGCAGGATGCCGCTGCCGCCGGCAAGCGGCGGGAAATGGTAGGCCACCATCAGCACCCGTTTTGGTCGGGGCGCGTTTGGTCGTGCCGCGCTCGGCGTGGCCGCTAACATGACTGCAGCCAGCGGGCGCACAGCCGTTCGACTTCGCCGCGCCAGGCGGCGCTGGCGAATGTGTGGTTGGCACCATTGACCTGCGCCTGCGTCCACTGCGCGCGGGCCGTCACGGCGCGCCAGGCAGGATCGCCGGCGAGCAGGGCTTGCCACTCGCGCGCCCCGAGGTCGTCGCCGCTGAGTATCAGCAGCACCTTGCCCTGGAATTGCGTCAGCGCCCGCAGCAGGGCCGGTGCGGGGGCGTCGCTGTCTTGCCTTGCCTGCTCCTGCGTGGCAGCCGCCACCTGGCGCAGCGAGGCCAGGCTGGCGCCCAGTTGCAGTCCGCCGGTGCTCAGTTTGCGCCAGAATGCGCCATGCAGCAGGCGAGGCAGATAATAATGGCGCAAGGTGGCGCGCGCCAGACCGGCGCTGCTGCGCACCCACGGGTTGAGCAGCATCAGCGCGACTATGCGCGCGTCGCGCGGCGCATGGCAGGCGGCCGCAGTGGCGCCGTCGCACAAGCCCCATAGCGCCACTTCACGCAAGGCCGGCACGGCGTCGAAGAATTGCGCCAGCGCGCCGTCGATGTCGGGGCCGGCGGCGCGGTAGTCGCGCGCGCGACCTTCGCTGTCGCCCATGCCGCGCAAGTCGAAGCGCAGTACGGGCCAGCCTTGCGCTGCCAGGGCGCGCGCCAGCAAGACGAACTGGCGGTGGCTGCCCACGCGGTACTGGGGCCCGCCCGTGACGATCAGCACGCCGCGTGGGCCCGGTGTGGCGGGCAGGCTGAGGATACCGACCATGCGCGCCTGCGCCTCGCCGTCCTCGCCTGGAGCGTCTGCCATGCTGCGAAAGCGCAGCGCCAGCTGGTGCACGGTTTGCGCAGCAAGCATGTCGCGCTTCATCGAGGTATCCCTTCCTCGGCCAGCCAATCGCGGCACAGTGCCCGCGTGGCGTCCAGCAGTTGCGGACAAGCCAGCAGCTCGCTGCTGTGCCAGAACGGGCCGTCGCCGAAGCTGGCCACGTGCACGGCGGCGCCGTGTTCGCGCCACTGGCGCGCCAGCGGCGGCAAGGACGGGCAGGCTTGCTGCGGCGCCTGGTAATCGAGCCAGTAGACGGGCAGCGTGGGCGGCAGCGCATGGGCGTTGACGCCATCGATGGCGTGCGCCAGCTCGGGTGCCAGCAGGTAGCCGGCCACTTCCACAGCTTCACCGTTCGCCAGTGTGGCACGCGCCCGGCCTGGCGCTTCCTGCGTGTCGCGGGCCAGCATGCTGGTCGCCAGGCGCAGGCGCAGGAAGCGGTCGATGCTGCGCCGCCCGTCGAGTTCCGGTTGCCACAGCAGCAAACGGGCCAGGGGCAGCGGCGCGCGGCTGGCGAAATCGAGGGTCAGCAGGGCGCCCAGGCGCAAGCCCCATATGGTCAAGAGGCCGTCGACACGCTGCGCCAGCCAGGCGCAAGCCAGGTGCAGGTCGTTGTGCCAGATGTCCCAGCGCGCTTCGCCGAAGTCGCCGCTGCTGTCGCCGCAGCCAAACAGGTCGATCTGCAGCACGCTGTAGCCAACGGCGGCAAAGGCGCGCGCCTGCGCGGCGGCCACGTGGCGGCTTTTATTCAATTCTTCCGCAAACGGATGCACGTAGACGATGCCGCCGCGCGCGCCGCGGCCCGGCGGCGGCAGGTGCAGCAGGCAGTAGCGCTGGCCGCCGCTGGCGGGCAGGAAGAAGGGCAGCAGCGGCAGCGCATCGATGGCGGCGTTGTTCATGGGCGCAGCTGTGCAAACACGAAATCGTGCAGGCTGCCCACGGTGGCGAAGTGGCGCGCATGGATGTCCTCGTCGGCGACAAAGATACCGAAATGCTCTTCCAGCGCAGCAATTACGCCGATCACGGCCATCGAGTCGAGCTCCGGCACGCTGCCCAGCAGCGGCGTGTGGGCGTCCAGCGCGCGCCCGTTCAAGCCCAGAGTGGTGTCGAGGATGTGCTTTACTGCTTCAAGATGCGGCATGTCAGCTCCAGGGAAGGGTATTGGGGCAGGCGGCTGGTATCGAAGGCCAGGCAGGCGATGTCGTCGGGGCGGCGCGACAGGTGCAGGTAGGGAGGCACGCTGGCGGCCATCCATTGCCAGCGCCCGCAGCGCATGAAGGTGGCCGTGCCCAGCGCGTGCGTGCCCAGGCGCGCATGGGCGCCCAGCGAGGCCCGGTTGAAGCGCGAGATGCGGCTGCACGACCAGCGCACGCCCTGCGCGTAGAGTACGGCGTTGGCTTCTTCCCACAGCCGCGCAAAGACCAGGCCGCCGCGTTGATCGGGATGCACCCACACGTCGAGGTCCCATGACGACTGCTTCGATGCCAGCGCATAGCGGGCGCGCACCTCGTCTTCCTGGCAGCCGTGGCGCAGCAGCCAGATCCAGCCTGCCATGGCGGCTTGATCAGCGTCTTGCGCGTTGCGGGCCACCAGGCATTGCGCGCCTTGGCGGTAGCGTTCGCCCAGCGCGCCGGGACGGCGTGCGGGACCGCACGGCAAGTCCGCCTCCGCCAGGCAGGGCGTGACGGCGATCGACCGGCCGCGCCCGCGACACAGCGAACCGGGCGCCACCGCCTGTGCCACGAACTGGTAGCGGTGCAGCGCGCAGCGCCGGCCCGGCACGGCCGCCAGCAGCCGCGCCAGGGCCAGCCAGGCGCTGTCGCGCCAACCCAGTTGGCGAAGGCTGGCGGCAAGTCGTTGCAACCGGGGCAAACGGAGGAAGCGGGCGAAGCTGGCCATGGCGGTCAAGGATGGGGCGGCTATGCAGCCAACGCTGTCCATTAGAGCGCAGCGGCCAGCGGCGGTCTTGCGCCGGCTCAAGCTGTGCTGCTGAAACTGTTAATTGATCAAAATCAAGACCGTTGTGGCCGTTTGTCTGAATCATAGGGGAATGCATGGCAATCATGGCAACCCGGGGATGCAACGATGGCGACACTGATACACGATCTGATCTTCGACACGGCGCTGCGCGCGCCCCACGCGTCAGCCTTGTCATGGCAGGGCGAGGAAATAAGCTACGCCGCGCTGGCGCAATCCGTGCGCGAGGCAGCTTGCACCCTGCTGACCCTGGGCTTGCAGCGTGGCGCGCGCGTGGCCGTGTACCTGGAAAAACGCCCGGAAAACGTCAGCGCCATGTTTGGCGCGGCGGCGGCAGGCGGCGTGTTCGTGCCCGTCAATCCCTTGCTCAAGCCGGACCAGGTGGCGTATATTCTGGCCGATTGCAAGGTGGCCATCCTCGTCACCTCGCGCGAACGCCTGGTGCAGCTGGGCCCCGCCCTGGCCGCCTGCCCGGACTTGCAGACGGTGCTGCTGACGGGTGAACCTCTGCCGCAAACCAGCCTGGGCAAGTTGCGGCTGCAGCCGTGGAACGGCGCGCCCGCCGCCGACGCGCCCGCATCCGTGTCGCACGCGGTGATCGACACGGACATGAGCGCCATCCTGTACACCTCGGGCAGCACGGGGCGGCCGAAAGGCGTGGTGCTGTCGCATCGCAACATGCTGGCCGGCGCGCTCAGCGTATCCAGTTATCTGCGCAACACGGAGCAAGACCGGATTTTGTGCGTCCTGCCGCTCAGTTTTGATTACGGCTTGAGTCAGCTGACGACGGCGTTTGCCAGCGGCGCCTGCGCCGTGCTGATGAATTACCTGCTGCTGCGCGATATCGTCGAGGCAGTGGAGCAGGAAGCCATCACGGGCCTGGCCGCCGTGCCGCCTCTGTGGGTGCAGCTGTCGCAGCTGAGCTGGCCCTTGTCCACACTCTTGCGCTACATCACCAATTCGGGTGGCGTGATGCAGAGATCCACGCTCGAGCGGCTGCGCCAGTCGCTGCCGCGCACGCAGGTCTACCTGATGTATGGCTTGACGGAAGCGTTCCGCTCCACTTTCCTGGCGCCGGAGCAGCTGGAGCGGCGTCCAGATTCCATCGGGCAGGCGATTCCCAACGCGGAAGTGCTGGTGCTGCGTCCCGACGGCAGCGTGTGCGACACCGACGAGCCGGGCGAGCTCGTGCACCGTGGCGCGCAGGTGGCGCTCGGTTACTGGAACGATGCTGCGCGCACGGCCGAACGCTTCAAGCCGCTGCCGCCGCAGGCGAGCGGCCTGGTGCTGCCGGAACTGGCCGTCTGGTCGGGCGACACGGTGCGCCGCGATGCGGAGGGTTATCTGTATTTCGTCGGCCGCAGCGATGACATGATCAAGACGTCCGGCTACCGGGTCAGCCCGGCCGAGATCGAAGAAATCGTGTATGCGAGCGGGCTGGTGGGGGAGGCCGCCGCGCTGGGCCTGCCCCATGTCGTGCTGGGCCACGCCATCGCCTTGCTCGTCACGCCCGCGCCTGGCGTGGAATTGCTGCGCGACAGCGTGCTGGCGGCCTGCCGGGCGCGCCTGCCCAGCTATATGGTGCCGCTGTGGGTGGAGATCCGCGATGGCGTGCTGCCGCGCAATCCGAATGGCAAGATCGACCGTTCCTTGCTGGCCAGGGAACTGGCGCACGCGTATGCGGTCCAATCAGGAGACGCGGCATGAAGGACTTGATCCGCTCGAACAGTACGCAATTGCCTTTGCACTCGTCCCTGGGCCTGCAGTTCGCCGTGGTCGGAGACATGCTGCAGATTGGCGGCATGCCCTTGCGCCGGCTGGCCCAGCGGGTGGGCGGCACGCCATTCTATGCGTATGAACGGGCGCACATCACGGGCCGCGTGGCGGCACTGCGCGCCGCCCTGCCTGCTGGCGTGCATGTGCATTACGCCATGAAGGCCAATCCCATGCCGGCCGTGGTGCAGTGGCTGGCGGGACTGGTCGATGGCATCGACGTGGCGTCCGGCGGCGAACTGGCGACGGCGCTCGATACGCCCATGGCGCCGGAACGCATCAGTTTTGCGGGGCCGGGCAAGAGCGATGCGGAACTCGCGCGTGCCGTGGCCGCTGGCGTGCTGGTCAACGTGGAATCGGGCGCCCAGCTGGAACGGCTGGCGCTGGCCAGTGAACGGCTGGGCGTGACGGCCAGGGTCGCCGTGCGCGTGAATCCCGATTTCGCCCTGCGCCGCACGGGCATGCGGATGGGGGGCGGGGCGCAGCCGTTTGGCGTCGATGTGGCCCTGGTGCCGGCGCTGCTGGGCCGCATCGGCCAACTGGGCCTCGATTTCCACGGCTTTCACCTGTATGCTGGCTCGCAAAGCCTGTCGGCCAGCGCCCTGGCCGAAGCACAGGCGCTCAGCGTGCAACTGGCCCTGCAGTTGGCCGACAGCGCGCCATCGCCCTTGCGCACCTTGAATATCGGCGGCGGTTTTGGTGTGCCCTATTTTCCCGGCGACCAGGCACTCGCGCTGGCACCCGTCGCCGAAGGCTTGCAGCGGCAACTCGCTATCCTGGCCCAGGCCGCGCCGGGTGCGCGCCTGAACCTGGAGCTGGGCCGCTATCTGGTGGCCGAGGCGGGCGTGTATGTGTGCAAGGTGATAGAGCGAAAAGTGTCGCATGGGCAAGTGTTTTTCGTCACGGATGGCGGCTTGCACCATCACTTGGCAGCCTCGGGCAATTTTGGTCAGCTGATCCGCAAGAATTATCCGGTCGCCATCGGCACCCGGCTGCAGGGCGGCGTGCGCGAAGTGGCCTCCGTGGTGGGACCGTTGTGCACGCCGCTGGACTTGCTGGCCGACCAGATTGAGATGGCGCGCGCCGAAGAAGGCGACCTGGTGGTGGTGTTCCAGTCGGGCGCGTATGGCTTGACGGCCAGCCCGACGGCCTTCCTCGGCCATCCGCTACCGGCCGAGGTGCTTGTATGAGCGGCCTGTGTGGCTGGCTGGCGCCGGGCGGAGCTGCCGGCCTTGCCGCAGCGCAGGGCGGGACGCCGTCCGGTGGCGCCGCGCAGGCCGCGCTGGCAAGCATGGCCGCGCCCTTGTCACGCTTCGATAGCGCGCCCCTGGCCGCCAGCATCAGCGGGGCGGGCGGCGTGGCCGTGGCCGTGGCCGCCATCGACGGCAGCGCCCATGTCTATCAGCAGGATGGTTTACAGGTGGCCATCTGGGGCAGGCCCGTGCTCGACGGTTCGGCGCATGACGTGGCGTGCCGCCTCGCTTCCCTTTGGCTGAGCCGGGGCGTGGCTGCCTGCGCCAGCCTGTCCGGGCCTTTTTGTCTGGCCATTCTCGACGCCTTTTCCGGTTCGGCCCTGCTGGCCGTGGACCGTGCCGGCATGCATCCGCTCAGCTATGCGAGCAATGCGCAGGGCCTGTTCTTTGCCTCCTCCCACGATGCCTTGCTGGCCCATCCGTGCGTGCGTGGCGCACTCGATCCGCAAGCGCTGTATCACTACCTGTACTTCCATATGGTGCCCGGCCCGGCCACGGCTTACCTTGGCCAGCAGCGCTTGCTGCCGGGCGAATACCTGCATGTGCGCGGCGCCAGGCAATGCAAGGGCAACTACTGGCAACTGTCCTTCCAGGAGCCGGCAGCGGCACGCACGCGCGCCACCTTTGCCAGCAACAAACAGGAATTCCTGCGCCTGCTGCGCCAGGCAGTGGAAAGCAGCCTGGGCGCGGATGGCGCGGACACGGGCGCGTTTCTCAGCGGCGGCACGGACAGTTCCACCCTGGCCGCCATCATGGGGCAAGTGACGGGCCGGCCTGCGCGCACGTATTCCATCGGTTTTGACTCGCCCGGCTATGACGAAATGGCGTATGCGCGCCTGGCAGCCCGCCATGCGGGCAGCATCCACCACGAGCGCTACGTGACCCCCGGCGACGTGCTGGCCGCTATCCCCGCCATGGCGGCCATTTTTGACCAGCCTTTCGGCAATGCCTCGGCTATTCCCGCCTTTTATTGCGCGCAGATGGCGCGCGAGGATGGCGTGAAGCGCCTCCTTGGCGGCGATGGCGGCGATGAATTGTTCGGCGGCAACGAGCGCTACGCGCACCAGGCCTTGCTGTCGCAGTATGCGCGCTTGCCTGTCATGTTGCGCCAGGCCATCATCGAGCCGCTGCTCTGCCGCCAGCAAAGGGGCAAGCCGTGGCGGCTGGGCGACAAGGCGCGCCGCTACATCGAGCAGGCGAGCTTGCCGTTGCCGGCCCGGCTGGACAGCTACAACCTGCTGCTGCGCCATGGCCACCGCACGGTGCTGGAAGCGGGTTTTATCGACACCATCGATCCCGGCATGGCGCCGGGCTGCGTGCATGGCGCATATGGGGAACGGCAAGGCCAGGGCTTGAGCCAGATCAATGCCTTGCTGGCGCTGGACATGCGCTTTACCCTGGCCGACAACGACCTGGTCAAGGTGCGCAAGGCTTGCGAGCTGGCTGGCGTGGAAGCGGCGTTTCCCTTGCTGCACGATGCGATGGTGGCGTTTGCGTCGCGCCTGGCGCCACGCGATAAGCTCGACGGAAGGCAGTTGCGGCCCTTTTTCAAGCGGGCACTGGCGGAGATCCTGCCGCCGGCCATCGTGCGCAAGAAAAAGCATGGCTTCGGCTTGCCCTTCGGCCAGTGGTTGCACAGCCACGTGCCGCTGCGCGAATTCGCGTTTGACAATCTGACGCAGCTGCGCGTGCGCGGCATCGTGCGATCCGACTTCATCGACGATTTGAAAGGGCGCCTGCTGGCGGAACATCCTGCCTATCACGGCACCATGGTGTGGTTGCTGCTGATGCTGGAACAGTGGCTCAGCCAGCATCCGGGCGCGCAGGGGGCGCTTGTCGTCGGTTTTGCCGCAAGCGCCACAGAAACGCCAGGCGTCCTCGATCCCACGGCGTAAAGCGCGGCAGTTGCAGCAGATCGAGTCCCGCTCCGGGGCGCGCCACGCCCCTGTCCGTGGCCACGGCCGCCCTGAAACCCAGGTTCTGCACCATCGCCACGTGCGGCGCGCCATAGTCGCGCCCGACCTTTCCATTGGGATACGCAAACAGGGTCACGGGCGCCTGTATCAAACTTTCCAGCTGGCCCTTGCCGTTGGCGATGTCCAGCCGCGCGGCCCGTTCCGGCAAGGTGGACAAAATCGGATGGCTGGCCGTGTGCGCGCCCAATTCCATGCCGGCCGCGTGCAACTGGCGCAATTGTGCCGTGCTCAGCATGGCTGGCGGGCCTGCCGTAGCGCCCGCCTGGCGGCGAATGTGCATGGCCAGTTGCTGGCGCCGGGCAAATGGCAGGTATTTGAGCCGTTCCAGCAAGGTGGCGATGGCTGCCTGCCGCTGTGCCAGGCTGGCGACGGGCAGCGTCCCCAGCGCGTGTGCGCGCAAGTCCAGCACGGGACCGGCCGCCTGGCGCACGGCGGCGATCACCGTGTCATTCCACATCTGTCCGCCATCCAGGTAGCCCGTGGCGATAAAGAACGTGGCGTGCACGCCATGGCGCTGCAGCAGCGGCAGGGCGACTTGCGCATTGTCCGCATAGCCGTCGTCAAAGGTGATACAGGCGGCGCGCGGTGGCAGGCTGCCATCTTGCAGCCGCTGCACGGCAGCGCCGAGCGGCAGCGGCGTATAGAAACGTTTCAAAAGGCGCAACTGTCGCTCGAACTGGGCCGCATCGACTTCGCCGGGAAACAGGGGGTCCGGCCGCGCCAGCACGCGGTGGTAGATCAGAATGGACAAGGTGGCCGTCATGGCTGCTCCGCGATGGCGGCCCCAGGCTTGGCCTGACGCGAGGCAGACGTGGGCAGCGTGGCTTGCTGTTCGACAACGATGCGCGTGGCGATCAGGGCCGCCATCAGGTAATACGGCATGTCGAAGTACAGCAGGCTGAGGAAGGCGCCGCCCACGGCAAAGCCGATCAGGCTAGCCTGGCTCATGGTGGCCAGGCCGTGCGCCCAGCGCAGTTCGGGCTGGCCGCGCGTGCGGCGGATGATGGCGGCGGCCGTGCGCCAGGTGGCGATGCCTAGCGCCAGGTAAAGCAACAGGCCGACAAAGCCGTGTTCGCCCAGCGCCTGGAAATAGATGCTGTGCGCCGCATGCACGTCCATGGGATTCGGCGCGTAACGGGCAAAGATGGCGGCGTCGGACACGTCGAAGCCGCCGCCGGGGAAACGCTCGCGCGCCAGGTTCCAGGCCATGCGCCAGGCATTCAGGCGGCCCATGGCAGATACATCGTCCTGGTAGGTATTGATGGTATCCATGCGCTCGGCCCAGCGCTCGGGCATGAAGGCTAGCAGCAGGGGCGCGACCGCAGCGAGCAGCGCGCCCAGCACCAGCTTGCGGTCGCTCTTCAGCCACATGAACAGGCCCATGGCGGCGATAGCCAGCAGGCCGCCGCGCGAATACGAGCCCAGCGCGGCCAGGGCCGACAGCAACATCGCCGCCATCAAGCCATGGCGTACCCAGCGTGTATGCGTGTTTTGCTGCAAATAATACATGAGGGGAATGGTGATGATCAGGGCCAGGGCCAGCGCATTGTTATCCCCTATGAAGGTTTCCTCCGGCCCCCAGACCCGTTCCGTACCGCCGCTGCGGAGGGTGAAGATACCGCCTTTCACGCCGTAATAGCCGATCGACCCCACCAGCACCCACACCAGGCGCACGATGTCGCGCCGCGTGCGTATCACCATCATGACTACAAAGCTCATCAGCATGATCTTCATGACCTTGTTCCACTGCAGCCAGGACGCTTCCGGCAGCAGGGCGAACGGGGCCGTGACATTCATCCAAGCCACGAACAGCAGCAGCAACACGCTGACGGGCGTGAGCGGCATGCTTTTCGGCGTGCGCGTCATGAGCAGGCTGAGCATGGTGGCGATGGCGATGATGAAGGCGAACGGCAAGTGGGTGGCAAAGCCCCAGGCTTGCGTGTGCGGATTCATGACGCTGACCCAGACCCACATCAGGCCGCCGATGGCCGGCGCCTTCAGGATGAAGGGCAGCGAACCCAGGATGATGATGGTGATCACGATGTCGCGCATGAAGGGGGACGCTCCTGGTTTTGCCCGGCTTGGCATGGTCTTGATGCCTGTCAACGGGCAGGCAGGCAGGCTCAGTACACTGGACCAATACTGTCCAGTACTCAGTTTCAGTACTTGTTTTTGTCATGGTAAGACCAGGGAGGCATGTCCTTGTTGACCGTTCTCATGGCGACCTACAATGGCGCCGACACCTTGCCACAGGTATTGCGTGCCTACATGGGCTTGCAAGCGCCCGCGGGCGGCTGGCGCCTGGTCATCGCCGACAATGGCAGCACGGACGCGACGGCGCAGGTGATCGCCGCCTTTCGTGGACGTTTGCCCTTGAGTTCGGTCTATGTGGCACGGCGTGGCCGCAGTCCCGCCCTGAATGGGGCTGTCGAAACCGCCTTGCGCCAGGGCGGTGATGGCGCCGAGCTGTTCGTGTTTGGCGACGACGACGCCATGCCCGCACCCGATTGGTTGTGCCGCTTGCAGGACAGCGCGCGCAGCCACCCCGGCTATGCCCTGTTCGGCGGCGCCATCGTGCCCGCCTGGCGCGAGCCACCGGCGCACTGGCTGCTGCGCCTGACACCGGTCGGCTTGACGTGGGGCATCACCAGCCCCGATTTGCGCGATGCCCCCATCTATCCCGGCCTGGTGTGGGGCGCCAATATGGCGATTCGCCGCCGTATCTTCGAGGCGGGCGCCCGC
>NZ_LT607666.1:16437-37175 GCF_900095265.1 Janthinobacterium sp. UMAB-56
AAACCCGGCTCAACCTCGAGATGCATGCGGCTGGCAACCCATCCTGGTTCTGTGCGCGGGCGAAAGTGGCCCATATCATCCGCGTCGCGCAAGTGCAGCGTGCGTGGATACTGCGCCGCGCCATGCTGTTTGGCCGGGGCCAGTGCCGGCTGGCGACATTGGCGCCCAGCGTGGAATGGCTGGGCGTGCCCCGCTGGATGCTGGGGAACTATGTGCGCGACACCCTCGGCGCCGTGCGGGCCTGGCTGCGGGGCGACCGGGCCGACCTGTTTCTGCGCCAGTGGCAACGGGCCTGGCTGCGCGGCTTCTTCCATGAAGCATGGCGCGGGCGTCGCAAACGCCTGCCGCGCATCGTCATCAGCAGTTATTCGGGCGAGCTGGGCGGCATGGAGCTGCGCATGGCGCAAGAGGCGAAAGTACTGGGCGCAAGCGGCTATGACAGCGTGCTTGCCCTGCGGCGCTTTCCCGGTTTTACTGCCTGGGCGCAAGACTTGCGCGCAAAGCAGATGCAAGTGTGCGTGTATGAACCGCCGCTATTTCTGGAACATTGGGCGTGGCGGCGCTGGAATTGGCTGCGCGCCAGGCTGACGGGCGCTTGGCGCTTGCGTCGGCTGCGGCCCGACCTGGTGCACGTGGCGTTTTGCTGGACCAGTTATGGTGCTTCCATACTGTGGCTGGCCCGGCAATGCCGTTTGCCGACCGTCATCAGCGTGCACAACGCCTGTCCCCTGGAAGCGTTCAGCGACTGGCAGCGGCCCCGCTTGCAGGAAGCGTTTCGCAGCGTCAAAGGCGTGTATGCCGTGTCGGCCTCGTCCATGCGGCATTTCCTCGACCTGTACCGCGACATGCTGCCGCTGGAAACGCGGCTGGCCGTGATACCGAACGGCGTCGATACGGACACGTTTTTGGTCTCGCCCGAACGGCGGATACTGGCGCGCAAGCAACTCGGCTTGCCGCCGGACGCGCTGGTGCTCGGTTGCGTGGCGCGACTGTCCGCGCAAAAGCGCCCGCAAGCGTTGCTGGCCCTGTTCGCCCGCCTGGCCGCCCAGTTTCCCCATTTATATCTGGTGCTGGTGGGCACGGGGCCGCTGCAAGCCCTGCTGCGATTGCAGGCGCAACAGATGGGCTTGCAGGAGCGCATCGTGTTTGCCGGCTTCCAGCAACACATCGAGCAACTGATGCCGGCCTTCGACCTGCATGTGTTGCTGAGTAAAAATGAAGGCTTCGGCATTGCCACCATCGAAGCCATGGCCTGCGGCGTGCCGGCCGTAGGGACGGACGTGCCGGGCACCCGCGATATCTTGCACGATAGCGCGGGCGGACTGCTGCTGCCGCTCGATGACGAGCACGCCGCCTGCACGGCCGTGGCGCAGTTGCTGGCCGATGCTCCACGGCGCGCCCGCATGGGACGGCTGGCGCGCGAGGAAACCGTGCAGCGCTATTCGATGCCGCGCCTGGAGCGCCAGTTGCGCCAGTTCTATGCCGGCCTGGTGTAGGCGCGGGCGGCCTGCATGAGCGCCACCCGCCATTCGTTTCTCTTTTCGTTCGCCGAAAAATACACGGTGCTGCTGCTGGGCATTGTCGCCAGCATGGTGCTGTCGCGCCTGCTTACGCCGGCCGAAGTCGGTGTGTATTCGCTGGGCGCCGTGCTGGTGGCACTGGCGCAAGTGGTGCGCGATTTTGGCGTGGGGCAATATCTGATCCAGGAAAAACAGCTCGATGTCGTGAAATTGCGGGCCGCGCTGGCCACCAGCCTGCTCGTCGCCTGGCTGCTGGCGGGCCTGGTAATGCTGGCCAGCGCGCCGCTCGCGCATTTCTATGGCGAGCCACGGCTGACCCTCGTGCTGCGCCTGCTGGCGATCAACTTTCTCTTGATACCGTTCAGCGCCTTGACCTTGCCCATGCTGCGCCGGCAGCTGCGCTTTCGCGCTATCTATGCCATCAACGCGGCCAATAGTGTGGTCAACCTGCTGGTAGCCGTGCTGCTGGCGCTGCACGGCTACAGCTATATGAGCATGGTCTGGGCGGCGCTGGCCGCTTCCTGTGCGTCGCTGCTGGTGAGCTTGCTGGTGCGTCCTGCCGAGCTGCCCTGGCTGCCGGGACGGCGTGGCCTGGGCGCGATCGCCCGCTTTGGCGCGTATGCGACGGGGGGCGGCCTGGTCGACGAGGCGGGCGTGGCGGCGCCGGACTTGATCATCGGTAAGCTGATCGGCATAGAAAGCCTGGCCCTGTTCGGCAAGGCGCAAAGCGTGCTCAATATCTTTAACCAGGCCATCACCAGCGCCATTTCGCCCGTGGTGTTTCCCTTGCTTGCAGCCCGTGCGCGAGGGGAGGGAGGGCAGGGCGGGGCGGAAGGCGCTTACCTGCGCACAATCAGCTACATGACGGCGCTGGCCTGGCCGTTTTTTCTCTTCCTCGCCTGTATGGCTTTGCCCCTGGTCAAGGTATTGTATGGCACGCAATGGCTAGGCTGTGTGCCCTTGATCCGTATCATGTGCCTGTCTTCGGCCGTGTATAGCATGTTCAGCATGGCCCGTTACCTGCTCGTGGCGACGGGCCAGTTGCATGCGCAAGTGCGGCTCGATGCCTGGAGCGGTACCTTGAAAGTGGCGCTGCTGCTGGCTGCGGCGCCGTTCGGTCTGGTGGCCGTGGCCTGGGCGGTGGTGCTCAGCAACGTGCTGCGCAGCTGCTTGAACTACCGCTGCCTGCGGCGCTTGAATGCACTGGACTGGCGCATCCTGGCGCGGGCCGTGCGCAAGAGCCTGCTGCTGTGCGGCCCCAGCGCCGTGGCACCCGTCGCGGCATTGTTGTTGCTGCCGGCTGACACGCCGGCGCTGCTGGCGCTGACAGGCACGGCGCTGGCCACCTTGTTGTGCTGGCTGGCGGGTCTGTTCCTGTTGCAGCATGAACTGGCCGGCGAATTCTTGTTGCTGCATGTACCTAGCCTTTGGTCTCGGCGCGGGCGCACGAAAGGATGACCATGCGTGTCGGAATCTTGTCTTACCCGATGCTGTTCCAGCGCGACGGCGGCTTGCAGATCCAGGTACGCGAAACCATGGCCGCGCTGAACCGGCTGCCCCGGCAGGCGGCGTACTCGCTGGATGTGCAACTGGTTGACGCCAACCACCAGCGTCTGGCCGATTTCGACGTGCTGCACGTGTTTTCGGCCAGCAACGGCACCTACCGCATCATGGAAATGGCCAGCGAGCAAGGCGTGCCCGTAGTGCTGTCGCCGCTGCTGTCGCCCGGCTGGGGCCGCGCCAGCGCCTGGCGCGCGCGGCTGGCCGACCGCCTGGCAGGGCGCCTGACGCAATGGATGGTGCAGACGAGCTATGCGCAAACGCGGCGCGCCTTGCAACTGGCCGACGTGGTGATTGCCTTGGGCGAGGCTGAGCGCGATGCCATCGCACATGGTTTCGGCATGGGGGCCGATGCCATCCACGTCTTGCCGAATGGGATCAACCCGCATTTCTTCACGGCCAATGGCGATGTGTTCCTGCGCGAAACGGGCGTCGCCGTGCCGTTCGTGCTGATTGTGGGCAGCATTTCACCGTACAAGAATCAGCTGGGTCTGGCGCAGGCGCTGGCGGGGGCCGGCTTGCCCCTGGTGCTGATCGGCGCCGCGCCGCGCGAACAGCAAGCGTATCTGCAGCAGTTGCTCGATTTGCCGCACGTCAGCTGGCTGGGCGCGCTCGACCACGCCGACCCGCTGCTGGCCAGCGCCTACCATGCGGCGGCCGTGGCGGCCCTGCCCAGCCAGGGCGAAGTGTTTCCCTTGAGCGTGCTCGAAGCGCTGGCAGCTGGCACGCCCGTCGTCATGACGGCCCAAAGCGCGCTGGACTTGCCCGATTCCGCGTTTGCGTTGCGCAAGGTGCGCTGGGACGATGGCGCCGCGCAGCGCCAGGCCATCTTCGACCTGCTGGCGCTGCCACCCGAGCGCTGCCGCGTGCAAGCCCTGGTGCAACGTTTTACGTGGGAACGGGTGGCGGCGCAGATAGCCGATTGTTACCATCAGGCGCAGTCCTTGCCATCCAGGAGGCAACATGCTGTTTAATTCCTTCGCCTTCCTGTTCGCATATTTACCCATCGTGCTGGCCGGCTATTTTTTGCTGGACCGCTGGGCGTCCTGCGCCCAATGGCGCCTGGCACCAGCCGCCTGGCTGGCGCTTGCCTCGCTGTTCTTCTATGCCTGGTGGGACGTGCGCTATCTGCCGTTGCTGCTGGGCTCGATCTGCGTCAATGATGGCGCCGGGCGCCTGATCGGCGCCAGCGCGGGCGCGGCCCGCAAGCGTGTGCTGCTGGCGGCGCTGGCGCTGAACCTGGGCTTGCTCGCATACTATAAATACGCGAATTTCTTCATCGACAGCGTGCATGCCGTCGTCATCGCTGCAGGTGCTGGCGCTGCCAGCTGGCCATGGTCCGGCCTCGACATTGTCTTGCCGATCGGCATCTCCTTCTTCACGTTTACGCAGATCGCCTTTCTCGTCGATTGCTACCGGGGCGAGGTGCGCGAATACCGCTTCATCCATTACGTCTTGTTCGTCAGCTACTTCCCCCACCTGATCGCCGGCCCCGTGCTGCACCACCGCGACATGATGCCGCAGTTTGCCGACCCGGCCAACGCCCACCCGCGGGCCGCCAATTTTGCCATCGGCCTGTCGATTTTCACCATCGGCCTAGCAAAAAAGGTGCTGATCGCCGATAAGCTGTCGCCGTTGGCCATCCCCGTCTTCGCGGCAGGCGCCGAGCCGACGTTGATCGAAGCGTGGATCGGCGTGCTGGCCTACACCTTCCAGTTGTATTTCGACTTTTCCGGCTATTCGGACATGGCCATCGGCCTGTCGCGCCTGTTCGGCGTGAAGTTGCCGCTGAACTTCAATTCGCCGTACAAGGCGGCCAATATTACCGAGTTTTGGCGCCGCTGGCACATGAGCTTGTCGCGCTTCCTGCGCGACTATTTATATATACCGCTGGGCGGCAGCCGCCGTGGCGAAACCGTGCGCTACCGCAACCTGATACTGACCATGCTGCTGGGCGGCCTGTGGCATGGCGCCGGCTGGACCTTCGTCATCTGGGGCGGCTTGCACGGCCTGTACCTGGTGCTGCAGCAGGCGTGGCGGCGCATCTTCGGCGCAGCGCGGGCGCGCTGGTGGCCTGGCGCCGTGACTTTTCTTGCCGTGATGCTGGCCTGGATCTTCTTCCGCGCGCCCGACGTGGCCACGGCCTGGGACATTGCGGGCGCGCTGGTGGGGGCGAATGGCGTGAGCCTGCCGCGCGGCCTGGCCAGCCATGGGGCCAGCCTGGCGCAATGGGGATTGCATCCGGCCTTCGACGGCATCCGCTGGATCGAACTGGCGGGGCCGGGCTTGCCCGTGCTGCTGGGCGCTATGTTGCTGGCCTTCAAGGCACCGAATACGCAAGAAATTTTCTTTCTCTACGAGCCTGCGATTGAAAGAATCTTGCAGCGGCGAGGACGCTGGGCCATCTGTTGGCGGCCTACGCGCCGCTGGAGCGTGGGCTTGGCCACGCTGTTTGTCGCCTGCATCTTCGGCATGAACCGTGTCGCCGAATTTCTTTACTTCCAGTTCTGACCATGGATAGCGACGCCCGCCGCTACCTCGCCAGCTTCTTTGCCTGCGTGCTGCTCACGCTTGCCCTCATTTCCGCCGTGAATTACCACGTCGATCCATATCTGCTGCACCAGTGGGACAGCCCGTTGGTGCAGCGTCTGCGTCCCACCTATGAAAAGCTGGCCGTGTGGGGCAAGACCTATGCCGTGGCGCGCTACCGGCCCGCCGTCGTGTATATCGGCAATTCGCGCACGGAAATGGGCTTGCCGACCAGTGTGCGCGCCTTGTTCGAGGGCAAGAGCGTCTTCAATAGCGCCGTTTCGGGCGCCTCCATCGGCGACGCCATCCGCCTGGCCGAGCATGCAGCCCGGGTCAGCCATGTCGATACCATGGTATGGGGCATCGACGCGCCCTCGTTTTCGCTGGAGCTGGGGTCGGCCGGCGTGGAGCCGGGCTTGACGGATGGCGGCCCCGCGTTTTTTGCGCGGCGTGCCTTGCTCAACATCAAGCGCGGCCTGACGCTAGACATGACGCGCGACACCTGGCGCATCCTCAGCGGCAGCTATGACGGCGCCTGCCTGTCCAGCCTGGCCCTGCACGGCCAGCGCGACCAGGCCTGCATCACCAGCCGCAAGCATGGCTGGGCCGGCACGGCACGCGCGTTTGCGCCACGGCTGCAGGAATTCGGCGATGGCCTGGGGCCGACCATGCCCGCGTTGCAAGCCTTCGATGCCAGCGTCGGCCAGCTGTGCCGAGGTGGCACGCGCTTGCGCGTCTACATCAATCCCACGCATGCGCTGACGCTAGCCGCTCTGTACTGGCGCGGCAAGTGGGAGGCCATGCAGCAATGGCAGCACGACCTGGCGCGGCTGGCCGGGCGCCACCAGCGCCAGGGCTGCGACGTGCGCGTGTTTGATTTTTCCGGTTTCAACAGCATTACCAGCGAGCCGATCCCGCAAGTGACGGGGGCGCGCGAGATGCGCTATTACTGGGAAGCATCGCACTACCGCGACAATGTGGGCCGCTTCATCCTGGCGCGCCTGTTTGGCGGCCTGCGCCAGCCGCCGGCGGACTTCGGCGTCGAGCTGACGGAAAGCGGTATCGCGGCCCACCTGGCGGACATGCGCGCCGCGCGCGAGCGCTATCACGCCCAGCACGCCGAAGAAATGGCCTATCTGCGCCACGTGCTGAGCTTGCCACGTGAGCCCCAATAGGGCACTCTCGCTGCCAGGCGTACGCCGTGTGGCAGGGCGCTTGCGCTATGATGCTGTTTTGCCATCCAGCCTGTTCCAGGACGCTCCATGAAAATCGCCTTCTTTTCCAGCCAGCCCTACGACCGTCGCTTCTTCGATGAAGCCTTGCCGTCCCAGCCCGACCCTGCCGGCATCGAACTGGTCTACCACAGTGCCTCGCTGAGTGAGGAAACCGTGCTCCTGGCGCAAGATGCGCAAGCGGTCTGCGTCTTCGTCAACGATGTGCTCGACGCGCCCGTGCTGCAAGCCTTGCACGGCTACGGCGTGCGCGCTATCCTGCTGCGCTGCGCCGGCTACAACAACCTCGACCTGGAAGCGGCCAAGCGCCTGGGTTTTTTTGTTGCCCGCGTGCCCGCGTATTCGCCGGAAGCCGTGGCCGAATACACCCTGGCCCTCGTGCAAACCCTGAACCGTCACACGCACCGCGCCTATGCCCGCGTGCGCGAAGGCAATTTCTCGCTCGACGGCTTGCTGGGGTTCACCCTGCACGGCAAGACGGTGGGCATCGTCGGCACGGGCAAGATCGGCCTGGCCACGGCGCGCATTTTTAAAGGTTTCGGTTGCACGGTACTGGGCCACGACCCGTATCCGGTGCCCGAGTTCGCGCAACTGGGCAGCATGGTGGAGCTGCCGCAACTGCTGGCCGCATCCGATATCGTCTCCCTGCATTGCCCCATGATGGAAAGCACGCGCCACATGATCAGCGAAGAAACGTTGGCGCTGATGAAGAAGGGCGCCATGCTGGTGAATACCTCACGCGGCGGCCTGATCGATACCTGCGCCGTCATCGAGGCGCTGAAATCGCGCCAGCTCGGTTCCCTGGCCATCGATGTGTACGAACAGGAAAGCGATCTGTTCTTCCAGGACCGTTCATCCGACATCATCGACGATGACATCTTCGAGCGCCTGATGACCTTCCCGAACGTGCTGGTAACGGGCCACCAGGGCTTCTTCACCATCGAAGCGCTGCGCGAAATCGCTGCCATCACCTATCACAATCTGGCGTGCTTTCGTCGGGGCGAGGCTTGCGAGAACAGTGTGTTAAGCAGCTGAGGCTGATTTTCTGGGTTTGGGCGGCGGCCTCGGTTTCGGCTGCGGCAAGGCATCGGCCGTGCGCCGCGCCAGCTGGCCCAGCCATTCGCGTTCGTCCCATAGTGCGCCATCGATGAGGAAATACGGCTTGGCTTGCGGGTAGGGCGGCGCTTCCTGCGGCGTGCCTTGCACGCTGATCCAGGCGCGGCCCGCGTCCGTCGGCTTGATGAACAGCTGGTCGTCGGCGACGATGGCGAACATCTTGCCATCGCAATACAGGCCATATTCTCCAAACATTTTCTTGGCGCTCACGCTGCCCGCGCCCGCCAGTTGGTCGAGCAAAAAATCCACCGTACCTTGCTGTGATGCCATGTTGTCCCCCGTTAGAGCGCTCAGTGTAGCCCAAGCTATTTGTGCCCGCGGGCTTTTTTTTGCGGCGCGCTAGCCAAGGGGCGGTCGGCGCGGCTACACTCTCGCCATTATCTATTTTGCATTAACTACTTTGCCATGACACCTCACCTGATCACTCACCGCGGTATCAGCATCACCACCCTCACATCGATACAGGACGTGGCAGCCCACTGCGCACCGGGCCAGACAGCCATCCGCGAGCAGTCCGACGGCTGGTGGCTGTATTTTGTCGATGAGGACGGCAAGGTGGACGGCTACGACGCCCCGTTCGCCAGCCACGCCGAGGCGCTGTGGGCGGCCAAGGCCGCAGCCGAGTTCAGCGCGCAATGAAGGCAAGTCCCTGGGCCTTTTTGGGCTTGCCGCAGGCGCCAGTGGCGGAAGCGGAAAGCGCGCAATACGGCGCCTGCCGCGCCGAACTGCATGGCAAGCGCCTGGTCTTGCGCGTGGCCAAAACCACGCCGACCAAGATCGGCCAGTTCGTCACCGTCTGGAAGCGCGCCCATCCCGACGCCGAGATCGCTCCGCTGGACGAAGCGGACCCCGTCGATGTCGTCATCATCGCCGTCCACGATGGCGCACAGCACGGCTTTTTCATTTTCCCGCGCAGCGTGCTGCTGGAACGGGGCGTGATGTCGCGCGCCGGCACTGGCGGCAAGCGCGCGCTGCGCGTGTATCCACCCTGGTGCGCGCCGGAGTCCGTGCAGGCGCAGCGCACGCAGCTTTGGCAAACGCGGTGCTTTGTGGCGGCGGGGGATCAGCAAAGGCTGGACCAGATGTTGAGCGGTGAATAAATCTGCAACATATTGCGCAATATATTGTATTATCGGCTCTCACCGAGGGGGAATACTAGAATGCGCTATCCTTTACGCTTACTTCAAACGCTAGCGGTGCTGTCCATCATTTGCGCATCGGGCGCTGATGCAGCGGCACCCGAGATCTCACGAGACGAAAAGGGCGCGATCATCGCCGCCCTCGATAGCACCTTGAATGCGAACTACGCGTTCCCGGACATCGCCCGAAAAATTTCCCCGCTGCTTCAGGCGCATCTGGAAAAGGGCGATTATGATTCGGCGACCACAAAGGCGGAGTTTGCGAGCAAGCTGACCGACGATCTCATCAAAGTCAGCGGCGACCTGCATTTCCTGGTGGGTGCCGATCCAAAATGGATCGCGGAGTTCAAGGCGAAGGCCAACCCGGCGCTCAAGGCCCAGATACGAAAAGAAGAATTGAGCAGGCTGGAGGAGAGCAACTTCGGTTTCGATGAGGTCGCTCGCCTGCAGGGGAATATCGGCTATATACGCTTCAGCTATTTTGCCGATCCGGAACTTGCCTATGATACGGCGGCGTCCGTTATGCGCTTCGTCGGCAATACGGATGCCGTCATCATCGATTTGCGCTATAACAATGGTGGACATCTGGAAATGGCGCAATTTTTAGCGAGCTATTTCTTCTCCAGCGAGAAAGACCAGTTGCTCTTCGACTACTATTATAATGACGATGGCAAGCGTATCGAGCGCGGGCAATGGGTGCTGCCTGGCCTGCCAGGCAAGCGTATGCTGGACAAGCCGGTCTATATCTTGACCGGTTCCACGTCGTTTTCCTCTGCAGAATGGTTTTCCTATGCGATGCAGAAGCTTGGGCGGGCGACTCTGATCGGTGAGCGCACCGCCGGTGGAGCACATCCGGTTGCCCGTAAGCCGGTCAACGACGATTTTTTCGTGCAAGTGCCGATAGGCCAGATCAAGGACCCCGTGGACCATGGCGATTTTGAAGGAAGCGGGGTGCAAGCCGATATCCCAAGCCCCTCTATTCGCGCGCTTGCGCTGGCGCACAAGCTGGCGTTGGAAAATCTGGCGAAGACCGATGACGCCAGGCGGACCGAATTTGCCTGGCTGCTCCCCAGCTTGACGGCAGCTATCGAGCGCCCGCACGTCGATGCCGGGCTGTTGAAGAAAGCCGCCGGAAAATATGAAGGCCGCCAGCTCTTACTGGACAATGGCACGCTCTACTATATCTGGCGTGAGCGGTTTCGGGTCGCGCTTGAGCCGATCGGTCCCGACCTGTTCGCGGTGGAAGGCGTGTCAGATTTTCGATACCGCTTGAATATTTTGCGCGGAAAAGTGACGGCGCTGGAACGCGTCAACAAGGATGGTAGCATCCAGAGGTACAAACGCCTTGACTAAGGAAATACATCATCCGGCCGCGATCGACGATGCCGTGTTCCTCGGCCGCGCTGTCGAACGGCTGAGCGTCCTGATCGCTGAACAATCCAAGATTGTCTTCGATACGATGGGAATCGTGATCCCGGTTCGTTCGTGTTCCCTAATGATCGTACTTGCCACGCTCGGCACGGCCTCAGCGTCGGATCTGGCGCGCGAACTCGGCCATTCGCATCAGCTGGTCATGCAAAAGATACCAAAGCTGCTCGATCTGGGCCTCATACGGCATCGGAGCGATGATAATGATGCACGACGACGGATATTGACGCTCACAGATGAAGGCTTGGCCCAGCTTGCGAAATTCGAGCAGTGCACGGTGCTGATACAGGCGGCCTATGCCGGGTTGTTTGCCGAGGTGGGAGACGTGCGGAAATTTGTGGATCGTGCAGCCGATGCGCTCAACGAGAGGCCGCTGGACCAGCGCATACATTCGCCGCTCTGACGGAGACGCTGGCCACTTGAAGCGCGACAGACATGCCTAGCCATGGCCCGCGCATTCAGGCGCCAGCGCGTTCCATCCGTGCATCGCGGCCTGCCGGCCGGATTGCCAGACAATTGCGGGCAGCCTGCCTACGCCACCTGGCTTACCACATACCGATACTTCCCCGACGCCTCGGCCGCAATTTGCTCGACTTCTTCGATGGCGATCTCCACCTGCGCGCCCAGCCTGGCCTGGAAGCCGGAGACGATGGCGCTGCGCGTGGCATCGTCCAGACGCGCCACGCAGACCAGCAGCACGCGCGTGCGCTGCAGGCTTTCCTGGATGATCTTGAAACTGCGCACCTGCGGCAGTTCACGCACGATGTAGACGAGGGCCAGGCCGTGCATCACGGTGCCATCTTGCGCCGTGAGGAAATCCGTGCTGCGCCCTTCGATACTCTGCAGCAGGGGCAGGCCGCGTCCGCAGGCGCACGCTTGCGTGCCCAGCGCGCCCACGTCGCCCGTGGCGTAGCGGATGAAGGGATAGTCTTGCGTGGCCAAATGGGTGACAACGATCTCTCCTGTGGCCCCTGCGGGCAGCGGCTGGCCCTGGCCATCGACGATTTCAACGATGAGGTCTTCGGCCGTGATGTGCATGCCGCCTTCCGGGCATTCGTGGGCGATGAAACCCGCGTCGCGCCCGCCGTAGCCGTTGGCCACGGGGCAGCCGAAGGCGGCGCCGATCTGCGCGCGCTGCTCGTCGTACAGCCGTTCGGCCGTCACGAAGGCCACTTTGACGCCCAGGCCGTCGAGCGGCAGGTCGCGCGCGCTGGCGTGGCTGGCGAGGCGGCACAGGGCGGACGGGTAGCCGAACAGCATGCGCGGACGCCAGCGGCGCAATTGCTGCACGTAGCCATCGAGGCGCGCGGGCGACATGGCAAACGCGGGCAGCAGGGAAGTGCGCAGCAGTCCATCGCGCAGGCGGCGCATGCGGTCTTGCGCCTGCAGTTCGATGGGCGAGCCCCACAGCACGGCTTCGCGGTCGCCAATATCGACGCCCCACCAGCGCGTGGCGCGCCACTTGGCGGCGATGTCGTGGCTGATGCGGCGCCGTCCCAGGAAAAACTGCAGCGGCTCGCCGCTGGAGCCTCCTGTGGCGAATGGACGCAAGCCCACGGCGCGGGCGGACTTGAAACTGTCGCGCGCACGCGCAATGTCAGCCTTGCGCAGCAGCGGCAGGCGTGCCAGATCAGACAGTTGCCGCACCTGTTCCGGGTCGAATCCTCGGCTGGTAAAC
The DNA here is from genome assembly GCF_900095265.1 of Janthinobacterium sp. UMAB-56. GTDB lineage: Bacteria > Pseudomonadota > Gammaproteobacteria > Burkholderiales > Burkholderiaceae_D > Janthinobacterium. The sequence goes on from NZ_LT607666.1 coordinate 28,640, forward strand.
AGCGCGCGGTAGTAGGGCACGTGCGCGTCCGCGTGGCGCAGCAGCGCGCGCAGGCGCGCCAGCTGCCACTCCCGCAGTTGCTCGGCGCTCCACCACTGCGAGCGTTCGAGCTGCCGCAACAGGCGCGCGCTGTGGTGGCCTTTTATCCATTCATGCAGTGGAAACAGCCAGCGGGCGACGCAGCGCGTGTAGGCGCCGGGGCGGGGCGCGGCGCGGATGCGGCCGTAATGCGCGGCCAGCCGGGGTGCGATGCCGGGCCAGCCAAAGGTGGTGGCGTGCGCCAGGCCCGCGTCTGCCAGCGCTTGCGCGCGCGGCGGGTCGCGCAGCAGCGCCACGACGGCCTGCGCCATGGCGGCCGGCGCGCCGGGCGGCACCAGCAGGGCTGTCACGCCGTCTTGCAGCAGGGCGGGGATGCCGCCCACGTTGGTGCTGACGACGGGCACGCCGCAGGCCAGCGCTTCGAGCACGGAAATGGGCATGTTGTCGGCCAGGCTGGGATTGAGGACGATGTCGCTGGCCTGGTACAGGGCCGGCATGGCCGCGTTGTCGACGGGGCCGGCGAAGCGCACCCAGTCCAGAACGCCCAGCGACCTGGCCAGGCGCGCCAGCGCCGCGCGCTGGGGGCCGGCGCCTGCCAGTACCAGGCGCGCCGTTGGAAAGGCCAGTCGCACGAGGGCAAAGGCGCGCACGGCGCTGGCGTTGTCGTACAGGCTTTCCAGATGGCGGGCCACGATGATGCACGGACCATCTGCGCATGGCGCGCGCGGCGCGGCGGGCGTAAACCGCTGCAAGTCCACCACGTTTGGCACGATATGGGCCGTATGGCCGTATTGCTCGAAGATGCCGGCCAGGTAGGCCGAGGGCACGACGATGGCGCTGGCACGGCGCAGGCTGAACGCCACCAGCCGCGGCGCGCGGGCGAAAAAAACGGCCGCTTCGCCGCCCCGGTAATTGAGCAGGGCCGGTTTGCCTTTCAGGCTGGCGATCCACAATGCCGGCGCCGCCTGCAGATGCCAGGACCAGCCGGAATTGGCCATGATGTGGAACAGATCGACCGTATTGGCCGTGCGCCACAAACGCCACAGGTGCACGGGCAGGCGCAGCGCGGCGCGCAGGTAGCGGATGCGCGCCAGCCAGGGCGGCAGCATGGGTCCGTTGACGGCCAGCAGTTGCACTTGCGCGCCGTCCTGGCGCAACAGCCGCGCCAGTTGCTGCGTTTGATTGGCCATGCCGCCGGCCGGCGGCGGCAGCGGGCCGACCAGGGCGATGCGCAGGCCCGCGAAGATCATGGCGTCGCTCCCGCCACCCTGCGTGCCGCTGCCACGCGCGCATACACGGGCGCATAGCGGCCCACGCTGGCCTTCCAGCTGCGCTCCGTCTCGACAAATGCCTGTGCCTGGCGCCGCAGCGCCGGCCAGCTGGCGGGCGCCAGCAGCAGGTTCAATACTGTCTGCGCCAGCGCTTCGGCGTCGCCGGCGCGAAACAGCATGCCCGTCTTGCCATGCTCGATCAGTTCGCGGTGGCCGCCCACGTCGGACGCCACCACCAGGCGGCCCTGCGCCATCGCCTCCAACGGTTTCAAGGGCGTCACCAGCTCCGTCAGGCGCATCGGCAGGCGCGCATACACGCAGATGTCGAGCAACTGATAATACGCGGCCACCTGCGCATGCGGCACTCTGCCCGCGAACACCACTGCGGCATCGATGCCCAGCTGCGCCGCCAGCGCGCGCAGCGCCGCTTCCTGCGGCCCGCCGCCGGCCAGCAGCAGCCGCAGCGCAGGCAGCGCCGCCAGCAGGCGCGGCATGGCGCGCAGCAGCAGGGCCAGGCCTTCGTAGGCATAGAAGGAACCGATGAAACCGATGACGGGACAGCCATCCAGACCCAGGCTGTGCAGCAGCGCGGGATCGGCAACGGCATCGCAGGCCCCGGCATCGACGGCGTTCGGAATCACCGTGATTTTATGCGCGGGCACGCCGCGCGCGCACAGCTCGCGCCGCAAGCCGTCGCAGATGGTGGTAACGGCGTCGGCGCGGCGCAGCGCATAGCTTTCCAGCGCCCGCGTGAGCCGGTAGCGCAGGCCGCCGGGCCGGCTGCTGCCATGGTCGGCGGCCGCGTCTTCCCAGAAGGCGCGCACTTCATATACGACGGGAATGCCCAGCGCGCGGCCCGCGTTGAAGGCGGCGACAGCGTTCAGGGCGGGCGAATGTGCATGCAGGATGTCTGGCCTGGTTTGCCGCGCCAACTGGCGCAGGCGCACGGCCAGGCCGATGATGACGGCCACTTGCCGCAGCACGGGCAGGCGCGCCCACCAGCGTGCAAAGGGCGCCGTGCGGTAGAAATGCCAGCCGTCGACCAGTTGCTGCGCGCCGTCGGACGGCCCCTGCTTGGCACTGGTGAGCTGCAGGGTGTGCCAACCCAGCGCGCGCTGCTGGCGCAGTATGGCCAGGGTGCGGAAGGTGTAGCCGCTGTGCAGGGGCAGCGAATGGTCGAGGATGTGCAGGATGCGCATGGCGTCACTCCAGCGCCATGGCCGGCGCGGGTGCCGGCGCCGGGCGGCCATCGACGGGCAGCACCTGGCGCAGGAAGGCCTCGAACATCAGCAGCGACCATAGTGGCGCGCTGTAGTCGCGCCGTCCGCTCGCGTGCTGCTCGAGCAGCAGGCGCACGTAGCTCATGTCGAACAGGCCGCACTGCGCCAGGGTGGGTCCCAGCAGGCGTTGTTGCAGGCGCTGGCGCAGCGGGCCGCGCAGCCAGTCCGCCAGCGGCACCGAAAAGCCCATCTTCTGGCGGTACAGCAAGGCGTCTGGCAGCAGCGGGCGCAGGGCTTTTTTCAGCAGGTACTTGCCGACACCGCGGCGTAACTTGAACTGCGGCGGCAGGCCGGACATCCACGCCACCAGTTCATGGTCGAGCAGGGGGGAACGCACTTCCAGCGCATGCGCCATGCTGGCCCGGTCCACCTTGGTGAGGATGTCGCCGGGCAGGTAGGTTTTCAGGTCCAGGTACTGCACCTGCGACAGCGGATCTTGCGCAGGGCTGGCCAGCGCGTGGCGGCGCAGCACTTCGACGGCGCGGTAGCCGTGCAGGCTGCGCCGCAGTTCGGGGCTGAACAAACGCGCGCGCATGGCGTCGCCCAGCAGGCTGACGCCGTGAAAATACGCGTCCGTGGTGTCGCGCGCCAGGCCTTCGAAGGTGGTCTTGGCGCGCAGGAAGCGGGGCGCCCAGTCAGCCTTCGGGTACAGCTGCCCCAGGGTGCCGAACAGCGACTGGCGCAAGCCGGCGGGCAGCAAGCCACGAACTTTCTCTTCGCGCGTGTGCAGGCGGTAGCGCCGGTAGCCGGCCAGGCTTTCATCGCCGCCGTCGCCCGACAGCGCCACCGTGACCCTCTGGCGCGCCAACTGGCACACGCGCCAGGTGGGCATGGCGGAACTGTCGGCGAACGGTTCGTCGTACAGATTGGCCAGCAGGTCGATCAGCTCGAAGTCGTCCTGCTCGACCTGGCGCGCATGGTGCGCCGTGGCGTAGCGGCGCGCCACCAGGTCGGCGTAACGCGCCTCGTTGTAGGCCGGGTCGCCGAACGAGATGGAGCAGGTGTTGACGGGCGTGGCGCTGGCACCGGCCATCAGCGCGACGACGGCGCTGGAATCGACGCCGCCCGACAAAAAAGCCCCCAGCGGCACCTCGGCCACCATGCGGATGCGCACCGCTTCGCGCAGGCGCGCCAGCAGTTCGTCGGCCGCCTGCGCCTCGCTGGCCGGTGGGTTGGGCGTGAACGGAATGTCCCAGTAGGATTGCGGCGCGGGCAGCGGCTGGCCCGCGCGGATGGACAGGGTATGCCCGGGCGGCAGCTTGCGCGCATGCTGGAAGATGCTGCGCGGCTCGGGCACGTAGCCGTAGGCGAAATACTCTTCCACGGCCAGCGGGTCGAGCGCGCGCGGCAGGGACGGATGCGCGAGCAGGGCTTTCAGTTCGGAGCCGAACAGCAGGGTGCCGTCCTGCGCCTCTCCGTAATACAGGGGTTTCACGCCGAGGCGGTCGCGCGCCAGGAACAGCAGATGGCGCCGGCGATCCCACAGGGCAAAGGCGAACATGCCGCGCAGGCGCTGCACGCAGTGCTCTCCCCATTGTTCCCAGGCGTGGACGATGACTTCCGTATCGCTGCTGGTACGGAACTGATGGCCGAACTGACGCAGTTCGGCCATCAGGCTGCGGTAATTATAGATTTCGCCATTGAAGACGATGGCGATGCTGCGGTCGGCGTTGAACAGCGGCTGCTGGCCGCTGGCCAGGTCGATCACGGACAATCGCCGGTGTGCCAGGCCCAGTCCCGGCTCGCGGTGCAGCCCCCCTTCGTCTGGCCCCCGGTGGCGCAGGCTGTGGTTCATGCGCGCCAGCAGCAGCACGTCGATGTCGCGCTGGCCCTGCAAATCAAAGATGCCGCTGATGCCGCACATGGGAGGCCTTTCAGGGAGTGGTGGACAGGGGAGAGGGCTGGCGCGCGCCGGTCAGGCGGTCGTACACGGCCAGGTAGGCGCCGGCCATGGCTGGCAGGCTGTGCTCGGCCAGCACCTGACGCCGCCCGCGCGCGCCGTGGCGCGGGCCCAGTTCCGGCATGCTGTAGTAGTCGAGTATGGCGTCGGCCAGCATGTCGGGCGAAGCGGGCGGCACCAGGGTGCCGCTCCAGCCCGACTGCACCAGTTCCGCGTTGCCGCCCACCTGCGTGGCAACAATGGGCAGCCCCGTCGCCATGGCTTCGAGGATGGTGTTCGAGCTGCCTTCGGCCAGGGACGGCAGCACGAACAGGTCCATGGCGCGCAGCAGTTGCGCCACGTCATCGCGCGCACCGGGCAGCCAGGCAAGATGGGCCACGCCGGCCTGCTGCAGCAGTGTCAGGCATGTCTGGCGGCACGGCCCGTCGCCGACGATCATCAGGCGCAGGCGCGCCTGGGCGCCCGGCTGCGCCAGCAACAGCAAAAAGGCATGCACCAGCGAGGCATGGTCCTTGACGGTCGCCATGCGGCCCACGCTGCCGATGACGAAGGCGCCGTTGCGCAGGAAGCCGGGCGGGCCCACGGCTGCCGGCGGCCCCAGGCGCGGATGGAACTGCACGCTGTCGACGCCATTGCCGATATGCGATACCTGCTCGGGCGCCGCGCCGATGGCGTCCACCAGCCAGTGTCCCAGGTCGGCGCTGACGGCGATGAAGTGCTGCACCAGGGGCAACATGCATTTGCGCAGCAGCCGGTATTTGCGGCGCGTGCCATGCAAGTCGTGCATGTCGCGCCCGTGTTCGCCATGCACGCGCAGGCGCACGCCGGCCAGGCAGGCCAGCAGCTGCGCCTCGAGGCAGCCCAGGTTGCGCGTGTGTACTAATGCCGGGCGTAACTGTTTCAGCACGCGGTACAGGCGCAGGTAGTGGCGCCAGTCCTTGCCTTCGCGCTTGTCCAGGCTGATGACATCGACGCCCGGCGTGGTCAGGCGCTGGCGAAACGCAGTGGCGTTCTTCAGGCAGACGATGGCGTGCCGGTAGCGGTCCGGCGGCAGATGGTTGATCAGGTTCACCAGGCCGTTTTCCAGCCCGCCCACGTCGAGCTGGTGGATCACGTGCACGATCAGGGGGGCGGCGCTGGCCGCTGCAGCAGCCTGCCATGTATCACCGGTATCGCGGTCAAGGGCCATGCGGCAGCTCCTGCAAACGTCGTTCGATGACGGGCAGTGCCGCTTGCAGGAAGGCTTGCAGGCGTGCGCGCGGTGGCGGTGCCAGCTCGTCGTAGATGGCAAAGACGATGAGGTCGGCGCCATCCTGTCGCCTGCCCAGCAGCTTGGCTTGCGCCAGCAACAGTTTCACCAGCACGGGCCTGGCCGTGACGATGCCGCCCTGGCGGTACATACGCCACACCAGCAGGCGTTCGCCGCCATGTCCCAGCACGCTTTCGCGCACGCCCAGGGTGCCGCTTGCCAGCTTGACGTGATGCAGACGCTGCGCCAATGGCATCCAGCGCGCGCCGTAGGGCGCGGCCTGGTGCGTCAGCAGTTCGGCATCGCGCGCCTGGCGCGCATACCAGTGCAGTTGCAGCCCCACAGGCGCGCCATCGCCATCCTGGCGTGCATACGTGGCGGCAAACAGCGCGGGCGCGCCCGCATACGGCGCCTGCCACGCGGGTGGCGCAGCGTGCAGGCGCCGCCAGGCGGGCGGATCTGGCATGGCCAGCACGGCGGGAGAGCCGGGCGCCGCAGCGCTGTCGTCACGGTGGCTGGCCAGCGCCAATGCCGGCCACAGCGCCGCCAGCAGCAGGCAGGCAACGCCGGCGCGCACGACGGCGCGCGGGCTGGCGGCGCCGGTGTTCAGGCGTTCGGGCTGAGCTGGCGGCACGGCGCGCGCCAGCGGCAATTCGCGCCAGCGCGCGGCCAGCCAGAATAGCAGCAGTACCACCAGGCCGAAGAAGAGCCAGCCATAAATCAGGTGGTCGATGCCCACGGCCAGGCGCATGTCGCTCAGGTGGCCCAGCATCACGATCAGGTAGGCGCGCACGCCATTGGCGAAAATAGGCACGAGCAGGGCGGCGGTCATGACGGCCAGGCGCCGCCGCGTGCTGTGGCAGTTCACATGGGCGTACAGGGCGCCCAGGGCCAGCGCGGCGATCAGGTAGCGTAAACCGCTGCACGCTTCCACGACAGACCAGTTGCCGGTGGGCAGCGAAAAATTGCTGCCATCGCGGAACACGGGCACGCCCGTCCATTGCAGCGCGGTGACCGTGAAGCTGGCCGTAAAGTCGATCAGGGGTTCGAGGAAGACTTCGCCAAACGGCACAGCGAACAACAGATATGCGAGGGGAAAGGCCAGCAGGCGCACGGCCGGCCAGCCGAGGATGGCCAGCACGCAGGCGGGTAGCATGGCCGTGGCCGCATATTGTGCCACCACGGGCACGTTGGCGGCGTCGGCCAGCAGCCAGGCCAGGCCCAGCGTGCCCAGCAGCAGCAAGCCCTGGCGCGACGGCCGGGGTGCCAGGGCGGCCAGGCGGGCACGCTGGCGCCAGGCCAGCGTGCAGCTGATGGGCACGATCAAGTAACCATGCGCGAAGGTCTGCGAACGCGACCACAGGTCCAGCATCGACCAGAAGGTGGCGTGGTACAGCAGCACGACGGCGGCCATGGCCAGCAGCAGGAGCGCCAGGGCTTGCTGCTGGCCCTGGCCGTCCCCTTGCGGCCAGACTGGCGCATCAGGCAAGCGGGCCACCCGCTCGGGTTGTAAGCTCATGTGGATATCTCCCGTGCCGGCTGCTGCGGCGCGGCGACGCCGCTGGCAGCTGCATCCGTCCCGGCAGGCAGGCCCAGCATGGCACCGAGTCCACGCAGATTGCGTTCCCAGTCATACTCTTGCAAGACCAGCTGGCGCGCCGCTGCGCCGATGGCCGCGCCGTTCCCTTCTGCCGCGCCGCCCCGGGCGTTGCGCAGCACGCGCGCCGCATGGTGGATGAATTCGGCATCGTCGCGCGCCAGCAGCAGTTCCAGGCCCGGCTGTGCGGCGATGCCTTCGAGCGCCTGCGGCGTGGCCAGCACGATCTTGCCCATCGCCATCGCTTCTAGCACCTTGTTTTGCACCCCACGGGCGATGCGCAGGGGGGCCACGGCCAAGGCCGCGCCGGCCAGGTAGGGCCGTATGTCGGGCACCTTGCCCGTCACCACGACGCCGGCCACGCGCGCCAGCGCCTTCACGGCAGGCGCGGGCGCGCTGCCGACGATATAGAACTGCAGCTGGGGAAACTGGCGCCGCAGGGCGGGCCAGACGTGGCGCACGAACCATTGCACGGCGTCGATGTTCGGCCAGTAATCCATGGCGCCCGTAAACACCAGGGCCTGCACGCCGGGGGGATAAATTGCGGGTTGGGCTGGCACGGGCGCGAAATACGCCGTATCGACGCCGTTGTTGACATGGCCCGTCTTGCGCCGCGCCATCGGCGCGCACTGGCGGAACAAGGCCGCTTCAGCCGGCGAGACGAAGCTGGCGGCCGTGAACTGCTGCGCGATATGGCGCTCGTATTGCAGCAGCAGCCGCGCTTCGCGCTGGTACAGCAGCGACATGGGCCACGGCTTGCTGTCGCCGTACTGGCGCCACTTGTCGGAATCGACATCGACGAAATCGATCACGCGGTGCAGGGTGCGGCCCGCGCTGCCATCGAGGTATTGCGCCATGGGGCCGGAAAAGGCCAGCGCGTGGCGCACCTTGCCGCCCGACAGCAGGCCTTCGACCCATTGCAGCAGGCGCGCATCGCGGTAATAGTGCACGCTCATGGCCTGCTGCGACAGCAACGCCTGCATGGCGCGCCAGCGCGCCGCGCCGCGCTGCAAGCCGATGAAGCGCGTGCTGGAGCACAGGGCGGCCACACTTTTCGCGTGCTGCCAGTCGTCGTCATCGTCGATGAAACAGCCGAGGTGCACGCGGAAATGCCGGCTCAGGTATTGCAGCATGTGCCACGAGCGTATCTTGTCGCCCTTGTTCGGCGGATATGGCAGGCGGTGGGCAAGGAAGAGCAGT
>NZ_LT607666.1:37225-42501 GCF_900095265.1 Janthinobacterium sp. UMAB-56
GCGCCAGGCGCGGATGAATAGCGCGTATTTCGGATTGAGCGGGTTGACTTCCGGCAAGGCCGTGGCGCGCACGAGCTGGTAGGCATACGGCAGCGGCTGCGGCTTGAAACCCCAGTTTTTCTTGAAATCGTATGCCCCCGTGCCCTGCTTGCTGCGGCCGAAGTCGAACAGGCGGTAGCCGCGTGCGCAGGCGCGGCGCATCGCTTCCCAATACATGAAGTCATTCGCGCCCGTGCTGCGCGCCAGCGGCGTGCCGCCGGCATAATACGGCAGCACTTCATCGCGGAAATAGAACAGCAGCACGCTGGCCTGCGCCTGCTGGCCGTCGTACACGGTAACGATCTCGCAAGCGGCGCCGAAAACCGCGCGCAGCAGGGAAAAATGGCGACGCGCGAAGACGGGCGTGCCCAGCCGGTGCACACTGGCCGCGTAGATCGGGTAAAAATGATCGAGCTCATGCTCGACGGCGCTGCGCAGGCCGGCCGCCATGGCCTTGCGCACGACGGCGCGCTGCTTGCGGGGAATGGCCAGCAGATTCTGTTCGGCGTCCACGTGCAACGGGCGGCGGAAGGTCGCGTACAGGGGCTTCTCCAGCCAGGACGCGTCCGCGCTTTCCTGGCCATTGTCCGCCTCCTCGCGCCAGCGGTATTCCAGGTGCCCCACGCCGAGGCGCCGGGCCAGCGCCTGCGCGGCCCTGTCGAGCGCCTGGCGCACGGCCGCGCTGCCGCCAGCGATGCCGCCGTAGACGCAAAACGGCAGCGAGACGAGCGAGCAGCCAAACAATCGGCTGCGCACATGGGCCAGCGGCAGCACGCCGGCGATGCGCCCGTCCTGTTGCGCGTACAGGAAATGGCTGTCGTGGTGAAACCCTTGTTCCATGATGGTTTGCCAGCCGGCGCGGTGAAAGAAGGTCGCATCCGTGCAGGTGTCGACAAAGGCATCCCAGCGCGCATGCTCGTGCGGCTGCAGGGGCAGCACGGCGATGGCGTCGCCCGATGGCGCCGGGTCGGAGGGAAGGCTGGCCTCGTGCATCATGTGCTTTCCAGAAAGATACGGTCCATGCGGTCCCAGGAGAAATCGAGCGTCAGGCGCGCCAGCCGCGCTTCCATGCGCCCCAGGTTCAGGTAGTGGCGAAAGCGCGTCCTGGCGGTCAGGCCTGGCGGGCGTGGCTGGCCGGGATCGAGTTCCCAAGGATGAAAGTAGAATATGCCAGCTTGCCCGTCGCGCGAATTGATGCGTCGCAAAAGCCAGCGCGACAGTGCATACGGCATCAAGCGGAAATAGCCGCCGCCGCCGGCTGGCACGTTGCGCCCATGCAGGCGCACGGTGCTGACGGGTAGTTCCAGCACGCCGTGCGGTCCCTGTGGGCGCCAGGCGAAGCGGGGAGCGTCCGGCATGCCGTAATGGTCGTGGCGGATTGGATAGATGCTGGAACTGTAGCGGTAGCCCGCATCCCGCAGCACGTCGAAAGCCCACAGATTGGCCGTGCCGATGGAAAAGCTGGGCGCCCGGTAGCCGTGCACGGCCAGCCCCGTCAATTGTTCGAGGATGGTCTTGCTATGGCGCACATCCGCGCCGAACTGCGCTGCCGACTGTTCACAGGCGCGCAGGTGGGCATAGCCGTGGCTGGCCACTTCATGTCCGGCGTCCGCCACGCGGCGCAGCATGGCCGGATAGCGTTCGGCGATCCAGCCCAGGGTAAAAAAGGTGGCGTGGATGCGCCGCGCTTCCAGCAACAGCAGGATGCGCTCGATATTCGCCTCGACCCGGCATTCCAGGCGGGGCCAGTCGGCGCGCGCGATGTGCGGCGCGAAGGCGGACACCTGGAAATAGTCTTCCACGTCGATGGTCAGCGCATTGCGCAATATCAACGATGAAGGCGACGGCGTCATGCCGCGCCCCGGCGCGCCGCCAGCCAGGGCACGATGACGGCGGCGATGCGCTCGGCCGCGTGGCCATCCCACAGGGGCGGAATGCGGCCCCGCTTGCCGCCCGTGTCCAGGATGCCCCGCGCCAGCGCCAGGATGACGGCCGGCTGCGTGCCGGCCAGGGTATTCGTGCCATCGCTGACAGTGACGGGGCGCTCCGTATTGGCGCGCAGGGTCAGGCAGGGCACGCCCAGGGCCGTGCTTTCTTCCTGGATGCCGCCCGAATCCGTCAGCACCAGGCGCGCATCTTGTATCAGGCCCAACATTTCCAGGTAGCCCAGCGGCGGCAGGCAGATGATGGCCTGGCGCGCCAGCAACGGTTCCAGGCCCGCCAGGCGCAGGCCGGCCGCCGTGCGCGGGTGGATGGGAAACAGCAGCGGCAGCTGGCATGACAGTTGCCCCAGCGCCAGGAGCAGCGCTTCCAGTTGTTCTGCGTCATCGACATTCGACGGCCGGTGCAGGGTTAGCAAGCCATACGCGGGCGGGCAGGCATGGCCGTGGGCGCGCAAGGTGGCGTCGGGCTGTACTGCGCGCGGCAGTTGCTGGCGCAGGCTGTCGATCATGACGTTGCCCGTGAAGTGGATGCGTTCGGCAGCGATGCCTTCGCGCAGCAGGTTGGCGCGCGCGCCTTCCTCGCTCGTCAGCAGCAGGCTAGACAACTGGTCCGTCAGCACGCGGTTGATTTCCTCGGGCATGCGCCGGTCGCCGCTGCGCAAGCCCGCCTCGACGTGGATCACAGGCGTGCCGCGCTTGGCCGCCACCAGCGCGCACGCCAGGGTGGAGTTGACGTCGCCCACCACCAGCACGCAATCGGGCGCCAGCGGCGGCTGCGCGTCGAGTACGGCGTCGAAACGGCGCATGATCTCTGCCGTCTGCTGCGCGTGATTGCCGGAGCCGACGTCGAGGGCGATGTCGGGCGCGCGCATGTTCAGGTCCGCAAACAATTGTCCATTCATGGCCGTGTCGTAGTGTTGGCCGGTATGCAACAGACTCACGCGCACGGCGCTCGCCTGGCGGGCCAGGGCGGCCAGGATGGGGGCCATCTTCATCAGGTTGGGACGCGCGGCCACCACGCACAGCAGGTGCGCCGGCGCGGCGCAGGCAAGAGAAGGGTCGGGCATGCTGCAGCCTCCTTAAAATTGCATGGTGAGCGTGGCGCTGACGCCGTTTTCGCGGTAGTCAGCGCCGCGGTCGCTGGCGTGGCGCGTGTGGCGCAGCGCGATGCTGGCCGTCATGTCCGGCTGCAAGATGCGGCTGTACCCGGCTGTCACGGTGATGTTGTTGTCGCGCCGGGGCACGCTCAGCGAGCGCACGCTGGCGTAGCCGGCATTGACATTGACGCTGGTGCGCGAACTGGCTTGCCAGCTCCAGCCCAGGTTGCCGCCGATCTGGCGCGTGCGGTCTTCGTTGCCGAACTCCACGCCGGGCAGCAGGCCGCTGTCGATGCCGCTGGCCGTTTGCGCCGTGCGGTCGACGGCCGTGACGCCAACGATCATCGTGCTTTTTGCCGTGGCGCGCGCCATTGTCAGCTTCAGCTGTTTTTGCAGGAAATACCGGTGGCTAAAGTAATTGATGGCGCCCCGTTCCGGTCCCAGGCTGTTGGCGTAGCGCAGGAAGGCATCGATGCGCAAGCGCCTGTCGCGCGTGTTGGGAAAGATGCCGCGCCATAATTGATCGAGCAGCGTGGCCGCGTCGCGCTCGCCCAGGCGCGAAAACTGCGTGGGCATGGTGGTGACGTTTTCGCTGTAATTGAGTTGCCAGTTGGTATGGCGCTGCAGGAGCGTCGCATCCAGACTATAGGTATTGCCAAAGTAGCGCTGGCCCGCGCTGAATGCCACGCTGGTACGCGGCGATGGCGTCCACACGCCGCCCAGCGACCAGAAGCGGCCCGCCGGCGTCTTGCCCGTGCTGGATAGATAGCCTTCCTTTTCCGTGCCGCCGCTGGCCGTGGCCGCCCATCTGCTGCTGAACGGATAGCGCAGGCCCGCGCTGCTGCGCTGCATGCGCACGGGTGCCAGCTTGCTGTCCTGCGTGCGGCGCACGTCGTGGCTGGCGTTCCAGGTCCAGCCCTTGCTGCGCGGCTCGCCGCTGAGCAGCAATGCCATTTCATCGCTCTGCATGGACAGCAGTGCGCCGCCGCTGTCGACCGTATTGCGCGTGTAGCGCAACTCGGTCGTGGCCAGGCCGTGGAAACGGTGGCGCAGGTAGGGGCTGATGCCGGTGGTGCGCACCGTGCTGGCATGGTCGGTGTCGGGCAGCTCGGCTATCAACTGCGGGCCGAACGGCGAGATGTTGCGCCGGCTCACGCTGGCATCGGCATCGATGAAGAACCAGTCCTTGACCAGTTCGGCGTCGGCGGTGGCGCGCAAGTCGTGCCTATGCGTATCGGCAGCTTGGCGCGACAGGTATTTGTGCCAGCTGTAATCGAGTTGCACGTGCAGGCGCGGGCCTGTGCCGACGAGGGCGATGGCGGGCGCGATTTCCGTGATGAAGTCCGATTGCGCCTGGCCGGGCGGTGCACGCAGCGCATTGTCCGTATAGCTCGCACGTTGGCGCAGCGACGGTTTCACCAGCCAGTCGACGGCAAAGGCCGGCACGGGCAGCAGCAAAGATAGCAAAGGCAGCAACGGCGGCAGCGCCAGCGGTAGCGAAACCCGGCGGCTAAGCGTAATAGCCATAACCGTAGTAGTCGTTGCCGGGGAACGATTTGGTCTTGTTGTAGATCAAATGTATGTGTTCGCACGTGTCGATCTGGCGCAGCGCTTCCTTGACGGCGTGCTGGGTCGTCGTTTCCGCCTCGACGACCATCACCACTTGCCCCATTTGCCCCACCAGCGCGTGCGCTTCGCTGGTGATCAGGAGGGGTGGCGAGTCGAAGACGACGACGCGGTCGGCGTAGCGGCTGGCGATCTCGGCCAGCAGCCGGCTCATGGCCCGGCTGGCCAGCAACTCCGTCGCATGCTTGTTGCTGCGCCCGGCGGGCAGGATGCTCAGGTTGGCCACATTGGTTTTCAGGATCACGTCGGCCATGGCCAGTTGGGGGTCGAGCAGCACGTCCATCAGGCCCGGCTCGGACGGCAGGCCCAGCACTTTCAGCACGGACGGGCGCGCCACATCGGCATCGACCAGCAGCACCGTGATATCCATTTCCATGGCGATGCTCATGGCCAGGTTGACGGCGCAATAGGTCTTGCCTTCGCCGGGCATGGCGCTGGTGACGACGATCAGATTGCCGTGGCGGATGGCCTCGGCGCCGCTGGCGCGCGCCTGGCGCAGCAGCGGGCGCTTGATGATGCGGAAATCCTCGGCCACCGAACTGCGCCCGCCGTCCTGCGTGAGCATGCCTTG
>NZ_LT607666.1:42551-43223 GCF_900095265.1 Janthinobacterium sp. UMAB-56
AGCGGGGGTTGCCGGCTTCCGGCGCCGCTTGCGCGCTGTCCGCCACGTATGGCACGGCGGCCTCGGCCACGCCCAGGATGGCGGGCTCCTGCTTGACGCTGTCCCTGGTGCTGCGCTCCTTGCTGCTCATCGTCGCTCCCGTGGCGTGGTCTAGAATTTCAGCAGCGCGGCCGTCATGACCCCGCCGTACAGCACGAACAGGCTGCCGAGGCAGGCGCCAAAGGCATTGCGGGCGCGGCGGCGGCGCACCTGCTGCAGCGCCGTCCAGTTCATCGATACCGTGCCCAGCACGCTCAAGCCCGTGGCATCGCGCAATTCGGCGGGGCTGAGGAAGGTGGGGCGCACCTGGCTGATCAGCAGCGCCGTGGCGACGCCGGCCACCAGGGCCACGCCCAGCGCCGCGCTGAACAGCAGCGGACGGTTCGGGCCGACGGGCGCATATTGCACCGTCGGCGGGTCGATGATCTTGAAGGCCATCATTTCGGTGGTGGAACTGAGTTCGCCCGACAGCTTGGCCGCTTCGCGCCGGCCGATCAGCTTTTCATAGTTTTCCTTGTTGATGATGTAGTCGCGGTTGAGCTGGGCCAGCTGCGATTCCACTTCGGGCACGGCATTGCTTTGCGCCAGCAGGCGCTCGTTGCGCGCGGTGTATTCCTGCACGCGGGCGCGGAT
>NZ_LT607666.1:43268-90376 GCF_900095265.1 Janthinobacterium sp. UMAB-56
ATGCCGCTCTCAGCTTGCTTTCCTCGATCTTGCGTGCTTCCAGCTGTGCAATGAGGCGCTTCGAGGCGATGATATCGGGATGCAATTCGGTAAATTGCATGCGCAGGCTGTCCAGATTCTTGTTGAGCGAGGCGATGCGATCGTCGAGTTCGGGATTCGTGATGGACGCCGCATTCGGCTCCAGGTCCAGCACCGGCTCGTCGCCCGCGATCTGGCTCTGGATGGCCTTGCGCGATTGTTCCGCCTCGACCAGTTCCAGCTTGGCATTGTTCAAGCTGTCGGAAGACATCAGCAGCTGGCTGCCATAGTCGATGCCCTGGCGCGGCAGCAGCAGCTTGTTGCGGATCTTGAATTCCTTCACCAGGCTTTCCGCAGCGCTCAGCTTATCCTCGTAATTCTTGATCTGCTCGTCAATAAATTGCACGGCTTTCTGCGAATCGCCCTTTTTCCCCTGGAAACTACCTTCGACAAAGATGGTCAGCAGGCTTTGCACCACGTCGCGCACCAGCTTCGGGTCGCGTCCGCCGTAGCTGATGGTGTAGATGTCATACGCATTGGTGCCGGTGATCTTGATGCGACTCATCAGTTCATCGAGCCGGGCTTCGTGCTCGCGTACGGTCTTTGCGTCGAGGTCCAGGTCGACCATGCGCATGACGCGCTCCACGTTCGGGCGGCTGAGCAGGGTACGGCTCATGATGGCCACCTGCTGTTCCGTGTTCGGTACGCTGGTCATGCCGGCCATCAGCGGCTTGAGGATGGTTTGCGTATCGACAAACACGCGCGCCGATGTCTGGAAGTCGTCGGGCAGGGTGATCACCCTGATGAAGCCGGCGATCGCCACCAGCCATGCCACCAGCACCGCATGCCAGCGGTACTTCCAGATGCCTTTCAGGCTGGAAAGCAATTGCTGTATCAATTCTTCCATGTCGCTTCCTTCAGGTGACGGTGCTGCACGCTCGACGGCTGGGCGGCGCGGACAACGACGGCATCTTGCAAGAAATGCTTGCCTGTTGAGTAAGCAAAGTATAGGGCGCTCAAAGAGCAAGATTTCCCAAGATGATTGCTTCTTGATACGCCTCAAGGTTCACTTGCCAGGTTTTAATAATCATAGGAAGTTCGCGGTCCAGGCCGGTTCTGCGGGGCCGGCCATGGATGCGCCATCGACTCGAAGAGGCTCCGCATGAACCCGTTTCGCCGTGCATTTTTCTTCAACGCGCTGGGCTTGGCCTGTAGCGCCAGCCTGCTGGGCGCCTGCCGCACCCGCTATCCGCCGGCGCCCTCTGACGACAGCGCGCCCATGCACGACTACCTGATCGGTCCGGGCGACTCCGTCAACATCATCGTCTGGCGCAATCCCGAAGTGTCGCTGACGGTGGCCGTGCGACCGGACGGCAAGATCACCACGCCGCTGGTGGAAGACCTTGAGGCCAGCGGCAAGACGTCGACCCAGCTGGCGCGCGACGTCGAGCAAGCCTTGAGCAAGTTCATCCAGCAACCCGTGGTGACGGTCATCGTCACCAATTTCTCGGGACCGTATGGCGAACAGATCAGGGTAATCGGCGAGGCTGCCAAGCCGCAGGCGCTGCCGTACCGGCTGGGCATGTCGCTGATGGACGTGCTCATCGCCGTGGGCGGCATCACCGACTTTGCCGCCGGCAACAAGGCCAGCATCATCCGCATGCGGCAAGGCAGGCAGCAGCAACTGGGCGTGCGCCTGGATGACCTGCTCAAGCATGGTGATATTTCCGCCAACGTCATGATGCGGCCCGGGGATGTGTTGCTGATACCGGAGAGCTTTTTCTAGAAGCGAGCTCGGCAATTTTCAGATAGCACTTATATTTGTCACTTTGTACTTTTTTGCAAATTTCAGCGTGCAATTTTGCCATCTAATGGTGGTTTCTTCTGTGTTTCGGGCTGCTTGCGGGAACTTCTCCAGCGTTCGTCTTGTCACAAGGCATTGGCTTCAGTCCGTCTTAACGGCTGCCGATGAACGTGAGGACAAGATGAGCTTTGAAGATGAACCCATTATTTCCTTCGACACGCCAGGCACCTTCAGTGACCTGGTGGTGGGCGAAGGGCGGATCGACCCGGCCATGGAGCACGAGCTCGACCTGCAGCGCTTTCATATCCGCATGGCCAACTCGCGTGGCCGGCGTGAAGCGGCCAGTTTGCTGATCCGCAAGATGTACGGCTGGCGCGGCTATGCCGTCGATCCCGGCATTGCGCATGTGCTCAATAAAATCACCCTGTTTGCGGAAACGGCCGGCAGTACCGTCGGCACCATGACCCTGTGCCTGGACAATGACGAGACGGGCTTGCCCGCCGATGACAACTTCCGCGACAAGCTCGACGCGCTGCGCGAGCAAGGCCGCCGCCTGTGCGAACCGTCGCGCCTGGCCATCGACAAGGGCGTGAGCAAGCGCGTGTTTGCGGCGCTGATTCATATTTCTTATATCTATGCCCATAATATTCACGGCTTTACGGATTACGTGATCGAAGTCAATCCGCGCCACGTGGTGTTCTACAAGCGCATGCTGGGTTTCAAGGACTTCGGCGGCGAGCGCGAATGCACGCGCGTGGGGGCGCCGGCCGTGCTGCTGCGGCTGAACCTCGACTACATGGGGGCGCAGATCCGCAAGTACGGCGGCTTGATGGAACAGCATGGCGGGGAACGGTCGTTTTACCCCTTTTTTTTTCCGACCTGGGATGAGCCTGGCATTACGGACCGGCTGCGGCAGGGGCGCAACTGAAGGTCATTTGTTTTTCAGCAAGAGTGCCTGCATGTGGCTGCCCGGAATGGCATACGTGATGCCGCTGGGGGCGCTGATGGCCGCCTCCTTCAGGCCTTTGACATACACCATGTTGACGATGCCATAGACGAGACCGGTCTCGGGATCGAACAGGGGGCTGCCGCTGCTGCCCGGATACGCGGTCGCATCGAGCTGGAACACGGTGTACGGCGCCTTTTGCAATTGCGCCAGGCGCCGCACGTCGAGGCGTTTGGCGTTTTCGCTGGGTACGACCACCGGCGTCAGCGAGGACACGGTGGCGCGGTGCGTGACGTGGTGCAAACCGAGTAAAGTGCCCAGCGGAAACCCCGTAAAGGCCATGGCCTGGCCTTCGCGCACCGTGGCAGCGTCGCCCAGCGCCATGGCAGGCAGCGGCGTGCCCGCCAGGCGCAGCAAGGCCAGGTCGTGTTCCGTGTCCAGCGCCTGGACTTTGGCGGGGCGAAACTGCGCCACCTCGCCCTGGCCCGTGAGAATGCCGACGACCTCGTTCGGATTGGCGTCGAGCAATTTCTGGATCACATGGGCGCAAGTGAGCACGCTCAAGCCGTCGCCTGCCATGAAACCCGTGCCGATGAAATTCACGGGCGGCGTGCGCGTCTTTTGCAGGCTGCCCACCCCGACGATCGATGGTTTCACGCGCGCGATGACTTGCGCCAGGGCGTCGTCGGCGCGGCAGGGCGCGCTGGCCAGGGCAAGAACCAGGCAGGGCAGCAGGGCGGAGGATAATGTAGACGACAGGGTTTTCATGGCGGCGCGCTTTCCAGGGATGGCGGTGGCGGGGAGTGGGCTGGCCTCAGCAGCGCGCACAGCAGCATCAGATAGCACAGCAGGGCGATGCGCGGCACGTCGAGCAGGCTGTCGAACAAGCCGACGACGAGAAAACCCAGCAGGGCGGCGGCGCAGGCGAGCGCGCCAAGGTCGCCCTGCCTGGCCTGGCGCAGCAGGCGCTGGGCAGCGATGGCCAGCAGGGCCAGCATGGATAGCGCGCCGCACCAGCCCGTTTCCACCAGCAGATGCAGGGCCAGGCTCTTGATGTGCCACGGCAAATGATGGTGGTCGCTGCTGAAAAACCAGTAATTGTTGCCCTGCGTAAAGCGTCCGTTGGCGATCAATTGCTCGCCGCCGGGGGCGAGCAAGCTCAGATTGTCAACTTCGACAATGGACGAGTCGGCCGCGCCGCTGGCCGCCAGTTCCAGCTGCACGGGCGGGCGCAGCAGCCAGGCGCCCGCGCCCAGCCAGGCGCTGTCGAATGACACTGCATGGTGCTGCCACGCCGCCACCGGGCTGCCAGGCGGCGGCGCCTGCAGGCGCAGGGGGATATTCACGCAGTTTTGCGCGTACAGTAATTGTCGCTGGCACAGGCGCACCAGCAGCATGGGCATGGAGCCGGTCCTGCGCGCGTCGAGCGCCAGGGTGTAGCGCGTGTCTGGCTGCACGGGCAGGCGTTGCAGCAGCCGCAGCAGTTCGCCATAGCCGGCGCTGTAGCCGGGACTGGCCAGGCGCAGATAGCGGTTGCCCGGCTTGTCGGGACTGCCGCCGTCCTGCGCATAGGCAATGCTGGCCGGCACTTCGTGCCCCGGATTGTGCCAGTAGTAGGTGGCGGGAAAGCTGCCCATGCCCATGCCGAACAGGCGGTCGCCCCAGTCTGACGGCTGCATGGCCAGCACTTGCTGCCAATGACGCAAACGCCCTTGCAGGTCGAAGGCGGTGGTGGCGAAACGTTCGCTGGCGTAATAGCTGGCCGAGACGGGGATGGCCAGCAGCAGCAGGATGCCGGCCGCGCCTGCGATGCAGAGGCTGGCCCGGTCGAGCTGCCACAGCGGTGGGCGCAAGCGGCCATTGCACAGCATCAGCATGGACAGCAGCAGCACCAGGCCGGCCGGCAGCAGGGCCGGCGGACCGGCCCAGTGCCAGCCTATCCAGGCGAGATTGCACGCCAGCATGGTCCACGCCATCATCGCCAGGGCTAGCCTGGCCGGTCCCTTGCCGTCGGCGTCGCGCGGCCACAGGGGGCCGGGCAGCAGCACGGCCGCCAACAGCGCGGCGGCCAGCAGGAACAGGAAATACGGGCCTTTCAGCCAGCCGGCAGTTTGCTGGCCTGCAGCTTCCGGCCACCAGGCGACCAGCAAGCCCTGCAGGCACAGCGCGCACAGCAGGCTGGCCGGCGCCAATCGCCAGGGCAAGGGAGACGCGGCCAGCACGAAACTGGCCGCGAGCAGGACGGCGGCGGCGAGCAAGCCCCGGTAGCCAGCCACGCTGAACATGGTCACGAGCAAGGCGGTGCCCAGGCCGGCCAACAGCAGCTTTGGCAGTAGTTTGCGCAGATCTAGCCGCTTGGGCGGGCAAGTTGCAGCGCCGGGCGCCATGCGCAGGGCCTGCCAAAAGGCCAGCGGCACTGCCGCTGCCAGGGCGGCGTACAGGCCGCGTGAAAAGGTGGCGCAGGCCGCATGCAGGGCCAGGGCTAGCAGCAGCAAGGCCAGCGCCGTCTGCCAGCGGCTGCGCGCACGCGCCAGCCACAGTGCGGCAAACGGCAGGCTCAGGGCCAGGTAGCCGTCCAGTGCAGCGCCGCCCGTGTGCATGGCGGAAAACGGCGCCGTGATGCGGTAGTCGCTGGACAGGTTCAGCAGGCCGGGAAACACGGCGCGTTCCCACAGCGCGAACAGCGATACCATGGCCAGTCCCGCCAGCACGCCCGGCAGCACATAGCGGCGCTGGGCGGGCGCATTCGCGTCGCGCAGCAGCAGCGGCAGCAGCAGCATGCTCCAGGCCCAGGCTTTGCCGAGCCGCAGACTGTTGTAGGGGCTCAGGTAATTATCCCAGGCATTCATGGTCAGGGGTGGTAGCGGCAGGACGCCGCGCAGCAGCGACGCCAGCCATGCCAGGCTGCACAGCAGCAGGCAGGCGCGGACGCCGGGCGAGAGCCGCACCGCTGCGCCCTGGGTCGTACCACCCAGGCGCCAATAGCCGCAAGCCACCGTCAGCAATAGCAGCACGTCGATTTCTTCGAGGAAGAACCAGCCTGTCCACGGCGCCAGGTCGAGCACGGGCAGCAGGGCTGGCACGCAGAACAGCCAGCAGGCGGGACGCCAGCACAGCAGCAGGAAATAGGCGGGCAGCAGCACGGCAAACAGCAGGCCGGGCCAGCCGTGGCCCAGCGGATAGTGGCGCAAGGCCAGCATGCAGGCAGCACCCGCCAGCAGCGCCAGCAGCCGCGCTGCCAGCCCGGACAGGGCCGCGTGCGCCACCATGGCCTAGAGCCGGGTCAGCAAGGCCTGCGCCTCGGCCCGCTGCGGGAAGTCCTTGTTGGCGGCCAGCAGCTGTTGCAGTTGCCTGCGCGCGCCGCCCTTGTCACCCGCTTTCGCCAGGGCCGCGGCCAGGTGGTACTGCACTTCGCTCGACGTTGGCGCCAGCCCGGCCGCCTTGCGCAGCAGGGGCATGGCGTGCTGGATGTCGCCTTGCTGCAGCAGGATCCAGCCCAGGGTGTCGAGCACGGAAGGGTTGTCGGGCGCCAGCTTGAGCGCCTGCTCGGCCGTGGCTTGCGCGCGCGGATCATTTTCCTGCAAATATGCCCAGGCCAGGTCGTTCAGCGCCACCACGTTGCCCGCCTCCCTGGCCACGATATACTGGAAATGCCCGATGGCGGCGCGGTATTGCCTGGCTTCGAGCAGCATGCCGGCCAGGTAGGTGCGCGTGCTCAAGTCTTCCGGATGCGCGTTCAGCCAGGCTGCCATGCCCATATCGGCGTCGCGCGACTGTCCGGCCGCCTGCAAGGCGCGGTAGAGCTGCACCTGCAAGGGGCCGATGGGGCTGATCCCGAAGGCGTGCTGGTACAGCTTGACGGCTTGCTGCGGCAGCTTTTGCTCCATCAGTACATCGCCTTCGAGCTTGTAGCCGGCCGCCAGCCCGGGCTGCTGTTGCTGCACCTGCCGCGCCACGGCCAGCGCCTCGCGCTGGCGGTTCAGGTTCAACAGCATGGCCACTTCCACCACGCGCGCTTCGAGCAGGGTGGGGTCCAGCGTCTGCGCCCGCTTGACGGCTTGCAGCGCGTTGTGATGATCGCCCAGCGCCAGGTGCAGGCTGGCGATGCGCATCTGCAAGGGCGCCGAGCTGTTCTGGATGCTGGCCAGCTTGTTGTAGCTGTCGAGCGCCGCCGGCGCCTGGCCGGCGCTGTACTCGACCTGCGCGCGCAGGGCCAGCGCGTCGGCATCGCCCGGGTGGCCCGTCTGCAGGGTGCGCGCCAGTTCCAGCGCCTTGTCGGGCGCCCCCGTCTTCAGGTAAAAGTTGCTCAGCAGCAGAGCCGGGGCGACGGCGTCGGGATTGTCGCGGTGGGCCCGCTCCAGCCAGCGCCGCGCCTCGTCGGGCTTGCCCTGCGACGCGGCCAGCTTGGCCAGCGCCGCGCACAGGTCGGCATTTTTCGGCGCCTTCGCCAGCGCCCGCTCGAACCGCTGTTTCGCCTGCTCCGGCTTTTTCTCGGCCAGGTCGATCTGCGCCAGGTTGTTCAGGGCGGGCAGGTAGACGGGGTCCATGCCCAGGGCTTGCTGGAAACTGGCGCGCGCGGCGGGCAAGTCGTGCAAGGCCAGGTAGACGCCGCCTTTCAAGTTCAGCAGCAATGGATTCGTGCCTTTCTGCTGCTGCTCCATCATGTTGACGCTGGCCAGGGCCTTGTCGTTCTGCTTGTTGCGCAGCAAGGTCATGACCAGCATGGTGCCCGCCTGCGGCGTGCTCCTGTCGAGCATGCTGGCGCGTTCCAGTTCGTCGATGGCACGGCTGTTTTCGCCCATGCCCAGGCGGCTGATGCCCAATGCCGCATGCAGCCTGGCCGTGTCCGGCGCCAGGGTGCTGGCCTGTTCAAAATAGGCGCTGGCCTTGTCGTACTGGCGCGCCCGCAAGTGCGCTTCGCCGGCCAGCGACAGCAATTCCACGTCCTCGGGGAAGGCGGCCAGCATCGCTTCCAGCATGGCGATGGCCGCGCCGGTCTTGCCGCGCCTCAATTCGATCGAGGCCATCATCTTGACGGCATACAGATGTTTGGGATACGCGGCCAGGAAGCGTTGCAGATAGCTTTCCGCCAGTTGCGGCGAGCCGAGCGCCAGCTGCACGGCGCCGGCCAGCAGGATGGATGGCATGTGATCGGGCGCCGCCTTGAGCACCAGTTGCAAGCCTTGCAAGGCTGCCTTGTTCTTGCCCTGGCGAAAATCGAGCAGCGCCTGGGTCTGCAGCAAGCCCAGACTGTTGGGCGCTGTCTTGCGCGCTGTGGCCAACTGGGCCGCCGCTTCCCGGTAGCGGTTTTCCACGATATCGAGGTTGGCCAGGTCGATGTGCGCCTGGGTATTGTCGGGTTTTATTTTAAGGATCTGCATGTAGGCGCGGCGTGCCGCGCCGTTCTGGCCCTGCAGGCGCAGCAGGTCACCGTGCAGGCGCAAGGCGTCGAGGTTGGCGGGCGCGCTTGTCAATGCCTGCGCCAGCAGCAGCTCGGCCGCTGGCACTTGCTGCGCCAGCGCCGCCAGCCGCGCCAGGCCCAGCAAGGCTTCGACCTGGTCGGGATGGGCTTCGAGCAGGCGCGAATACAGTGCGCGCGCCTCGTCCCGGCGCCCCAGGGCCAGCAGGGCGTCGCCGCGCAGGGCCAGCACGCTGGCGGGCAGCGCCGCATCGTTTGCGATCTCGGCCAGCACTTTGTCGAACTGGCCCAGCATCAACCAGGCCTTGCCCAGCAAGGGCATGACTTGCTGCGACGCCAGGCCCAGCGCCTTGGCCTTGCGCAATTCTTTTTCGGCTGACAGCGCTTCGCCCGTGTCGATGTAGATACTGCCCAGCAGCAAGCGCGCCGCAGCATTGTCCGGCTCCTTTTGCAGCAGGTTCTTCAACTGGATGATGGCGGCCCGCGCCTCGCCTTTCTGCCGGTACTGTTGCGCGTCGGCCAGCAAGGATGCGCTGCTTTGTGCGTCGTGGCACGCCGTCAGCAAGGGCAGCAGCAGGGTGCAGCACAGGGTTGCGGCCGGCAGGCAAAAGAGAGGGCGGGGCAGGAAACGGGCCATGGAAGTCTCCGGTAGCGGCGTGCGTGAGGGATCGTCATGGCCTAGCTTAAAAAGATGGCCGCCGCCCTCCTTGATTGCGCTCAACAAGCCGCCGATTGTGCCCGCGCGGGCCGGCCGCCACTCTGTGTTCCTTGTTCCCGCTCAAGAATGGCCGGGCCGGCAACCGTAGAATTTCCCGGACGGCGTTGCTCGGGCCGCAACCATTCGGAGCACAGGCATATGGATAGCAAGGTCGATGGTAAGGCGGACGTGGTGGCGGTGGTAGGGCTCGGTTATGTCGGCTTGCAGCTGGCCGTGGCGTTTGGCAAGCGCCAGCGCACGATCGGCTTTGACTTGTCGGCACGCAAGGTGGAAAGCTACCGGCGCCACATCGACCCGACGGGTGAAGTCAGCCAGGAACAGTTGCTGGCAGCGCAATGGCTG
Source organism: Janthinobacterium sp. UMAB-56 (assembly GCF_900095265.1). Classification (GTDB taxonomy): domain Bacteria; phylum Pseudomonadota; class Gammaproteobacteria; order Burkholderiales; family Burkholderiaceae_D; genus Janthinobacterium. Next base: position 52,516 of record NZ_LT607666.1, read on the forward strand.
AGCGTCGGCTGCGATCCGGCCGAGCTGCAACTGGCCGATTTCATCGTCGTGGCCGTGCCCACGCCCGTCGACAGCGCGCACAATCCCGATTTCTCGGCCCTGGCCGGCGCCAGCGCGGCCGTCGGCCGGCACATGCGGCGCGGCGCCATCGTCATCTACGAATCGACCGTGTATCCGGGCGCCACCGAAGAAATCTGCATCCCCATCCTGGAACAGCACTCGGGTCTGCGCTGGAAAGAAGACTTTCATGTGGGCTTTTCGCCCGAGCGCATCAACCCCGGCGACAAGGCGCATACGCTGCACAGCATCCGCAAGGTAGTCTCGGGCGACGATGCCGCCACCCTGGACAGGGTGGCGGCCCTGTACGAAGGCGTGGTCGAGGCCGGCGTGCACCGGGCTTCGAGCATCCGCGTGGCCGAAGCGGCCAAGGTGATCGAAAACACGCAGCGCGACCTGAACATCGCGCTGATGAACGAGCTGGCCATCATCTTCGACCGCATCGGTATCGACACCCTGGAAGTGCTGCAGGCGGCGGGCACGAAATGGAATTTCCTGCCGTTCCGGCCGGGGCTGGTGGGCGGCCACTGCATCGGCGTCGACCCCTACTATTTGACGCACAAGGCGGAAATGCTGGGCTACCACCCGCACGTGATCCTGGCCGGGCGCCGCATCAACGATGGCATGGCCAAGTTCGTGGCGGAAAAAACCATCAAGGAAATGGTGCGTGCCGGTTTTAAACTCAAGGGCGCGCACGTGAATGTGCTGGGCCTGACCTTCAAGGAAAATTGTCCGGACTTGCGCAATTCAAAAGTGGTCGACATGATACACGAACTGCAATCGTACGGTGTGCAGGTGCACGTGCACGATCCCGTTGCCGATGGCCGCGAAGCGCTGGAAGAATACGGTTTAATGCTGGAAAGCTGGGAGCAGCTGCCGCAGGCCGAAGCCATCATCAGCGCCGTTTCTCACCAGGCCCTGCTGGCCCGCCCGTTGGCCGACTTGCAAGCCAAGGTGCTGGAAAATGGCTGTTTCATCGACATTAAGTCGCATTTCGACCCCCGTCCGCTGCAGGACGGCGGCCTGCACGTGTGGCGGCTGTGATGTCGGCCGAAGACGACAAGGCGAGCACGGGCATGGGGCTCGCTGGCGCGCTGACGCCTTTGCGCGCGAGCGCCAGCGCCTATGCGCTTGCCTGTGCGCAGCTGAAGCAAACGCCGCGCCGCTGGCTGGTGACGGGCGTGGCCGGCTTCATTGGTTCGCACCTGCTGGAAACCCTGTTGCTGCTGGGCCAGGAAGTGCGCGGGCTGGATAATTTTCTGACGGGCCACCGCCACAACCTGGAGCAGGTGCGCGCCAGCGTGGGCGAGCAGGCGTGGCGCCGCTTCACCTTCATCGAGGGCGATATCCGCGACACGCAGGCGTGCGCGCGCGGCTGCGGCGCGCCGCTACAGGCCGCCAAGGCCGGCGACGCTGAGGCCGACAATAAGATAGATGCGCCCGATGGTGGCAGCGGCTGCTGTGGCAGTATGGCCGGGCGCGGCCGTGCCGATCCTGGCGGCCCCGTCGCCGTCGCCGCCAGTGACGCTGTCGATTATGTGCTGCACCAGGCGGCGCTCGGTTCCGTCTCGCGTTCGCTGGACGACCCGCTGCTGTGCCATGCCGTCAATGTCAGCGGTTTCCTGAACATACTGGCCGCCGCCCGCGACGCGGGCGTGCGGCGTTTCGTGTATGCCGCATCCAGCGCCACCTACGGCGACCATCCGGCCCTGCCGAAAGTGGAGCAGCACATCGGCGCGCCCCTGTCGCCGTATGCCTTGAGTAAATATGTCAATGAACTGTATGCGCAAGTGTACGCGCGCTGCTATGCCATGCAGACGGTGGGGCTGCGCTACTTCAATGTCTTCGGCCCGCGGCAAGACCCGCTGGGCGCCTACGCGGCCGTCATTCCCCGCTGGATCGCTGCCATGCTGGCCGACGAGAGCGTGCGCATCCATGGCGACGGCGCCACCAGCCGCGACTTCTGCTTCGTGCACAATGCCGTGCAAGCTAATATCCTGGCCGCCACCGGCACGGACCCGGCGGCAGTGAACCAGGTCTACAATGTCGCCGTCAATGCCCGCACCAGTTTGACGCAGCTGCACGCCACCATGCAGCAGCTATTGCTGGCCGCCCGCCCGCAGCACGTGTCACGGTCGCCGCACTACGGCGAGTTTCGCCCCGGCGACGTGCGCCATTCGCAGGCGGATATCGCCAAGGCGGCCCGCTTGCTCGGTTATGTACCCACGCACGACCTGGCACAAGGTTTGCGGCAGACCATCGCCTGGTATGTGGCGCAGGCGGGCCTGGCCTGAGACGCACATCCGTTGTATATCCGTTGTACCTTCTTTGTACATCAGCTGTTGTACATCAGCTGTTGTACATCAGCTGCGCATGATAGGCGCATGCGTAAGCTGCGAGGTGTCCGCACTGGCGGCCAGCGTCCATCGTGCGCAATGGCTGCGTAGGCAAGGGACAGGGTGTGCGCGAGCATTGCCGCCTAATGTTGCTCGAGTGTCGCTGTTTGTGCTGCTGCCGGTACTGCTGCTGATATTGCTGGTGGCGCGGGCGGCTCGGGCACGCCATCGGTCTTGCTGTGGAGCACCCAGGGCGTGCCGCGAAAATCGGCCGTCTGCAAGGTGACGGGACGGCGCCAGACACGGGCGATATACGCCAGCACCTGTTCCGCCCGCTCCAGGTCGAGGCCACGTCCATCGCGCTGGTGGTCGTGGCGCAGTACCAGGCTGCCATCGTCGTTGAGCACGGTGACGGCGATGCATGGCGCGCCATAGTTGTATTTGGGCGCCAGGATGGCTTCGCGGATGGCCGGCAAGTCGCGGCTGGCCAGGCGCGTTTCGCCATCGTGGCGGCTTTCATGCACGAACAGGCCCAGGCGGTCAGCCAGTTCCCCGTCCAGATAATTGCGTATAAAGCTGCAGTCATCGTCGTCGCGGCAAATCTGGCGCGCCCGCGCCAATCCTTCGCGCTCAATGATGTGTTCCCACATGCAAAAACCCAGGTGATAGGGATTGACGGCCAAGGCATGCTGGTGCTCGCCCGCGTAAGGGCGCACCACGTCCGAGTGCGACTTGATGGCGGACAGATACAGCGCTGGCGGCAGGAAGTCGGCTTCGCTCAGCAGCCGAGCGTGCCAGTACGAGGCCCAGCCCTCGTTCATAATCTGGCAGGCGTACACTGGATAGTAGTAAAACGATTCTTCGCGTACGGCCAGGAAAATGTCGCGCTCCCAATCGGCCAGTTCCGGTCCGTGCTGCGCGATGAACCAGAGCAAGTCGTACTCGGGCTGCGGCGGCACAAGCGGGCGCTGCGCCAGGCTTGCCCGCGCCGCGTCGCGCGCCGCCAGCGCGCTTGCCTCGCCTGGCAGTCGGCGGTAGCGCTGCGCAAAAGGATCGTCCACGCCGGCTACGCTGGCTGGCCCGGATGCCGCAGCATACGCGGGCCGGTGCAGTTCGGCGTGGATGTCTACGTGCGGCTCCAGCGCCAGTGCCGCGTCGAGCACGGCTTCCACCTGTTCCTGCCCGTGGCGCTGCAGCGCCGTTTCGATGCGCTGCGCCCGTGCCGCGCTTTGTTGCAAGATGCGCTGGCCCGCCATCGCGCCGAAACGCAGGAACAGGGTATTGCGGCCGGCAAAATCGGCATGGCCCAGCACGTGGGCAGTGACGAGGGTGTTTTCCGCCACTGAATTGCGTTCGGCCATGTAGGCATGGCAAGGGTCGCCGGGAAACATGACTTCGAACATAGGCGAGTTCCCCATTTTTTGATGCACGAGCTGGTGGATGTAGCGCACGCCGAACGACCAGTGACGCATGCGCACGGGAAAGCCGTAGATGGCGATCTCGGCCATAAAACTGTCCGGCACCAGCTCGAACTCGACGGGGGCGAAGTCCAGGCCCAGTTCCCGCGCCAGCGCTTCGATGCGCGCCGCGTAACCGTCCAGGCCGGCTATGCCTGCAGCGTCGTCGTGGCGCTGTGCGTCAGGGCGCGTCATGCTGCGTGCTCCGTATCGGCCGCCTCGTGCTGGAAAAAGGTGCGGATGGCCGCCCATATATCGTCATTCTTGTTCAAGATACTGCTGTGCAAGGGCAAGCCTCGGCGATGCTGCTCAGCGCACACGCTGTGCATTTCCGTTTCCAGGCTGCGCGGCGCGCCGGGGACGGTTTCCACGTAGCCCATATAGTTGAGCAAGGCGGCCAGTTCACGCAGGGCCAGGCTGGCCGCTGCCCGGTCTTCGCTGAAATTCTCGCCATCGGAGGCATAGAACAGGTAAGCGTTGTAGCGACCCGGTGCATAGTGTTCCTGCAGCAGTTCGCGGCTCAGGCGAAAGGCGCTGGAGGCCAGGGTGCCGCCTATGCCATTGACCTGGTAGAACTCGGCTTCGGAAAATTCCCAGGCCCGCGTCGTATGGGCGATAAAGCGCGTTTCCACGCGCGCATATCTGCGGCGCAAGCCCTGCAAGGCAAAGAAAAAGAAGGATTTGGCCAGTTTGCGCTCGGCCTGTGCCACGCTGGCTGACACGTCCAGCACGAAAAACACGACGGCATTCGTGCTGGGCCGTGGCTGTGGCTGCATCTGGTGGTAACGCAAGTCATCATTGGTGAAGGGCACTGGCTGCGCCTGCAGGGCGCGCCGCTTGATCGCTTCCTTGGCGGTGCGCCGCCGGTCCAGGCGCGAACGGGCGCCATGACGATCGAGGCCGCTACGCACGAGCCGCACGTCGTCGATGGCGCCCAGGTGGCGTGGCTTCAGGTGCGGCAACTCGAAGGCATCCCACAGCCAGTCGAGAATATCATCGAGGGGAAACTCCACCAGCAGGCGGACCTCCCCTTCGCCATTGCCGCCTTCGCCTTGCGCGCCGGCCCCTCCCGTGGCGACGGCATGGGCCACGCGCAGGATATCGCCGGGCTTGCCGTCACCCTGGCCCGCGCCCACACTGTTGCGCGCGGGCGCCAGCTGAAAACGCGCATGTTCGAGCAGGCGCATGGGCACTTGCACCGTGCGCTGCTGTGGTCCGTCGATCAGGTCAGACGTGGCGATCAGCTCGGGCAAGTGGGCCTGCACGGCGTCGCGCACCTTCTGGTTGTGGCGCAGCCAGTCGCGTGCGCCACGCGAGAACAGCGCGTACCACGGCTGTGCCAGGGCCGGCGCGGCGGAAGCTGGCGAAGGCGTGGCGGACATCGCTATTCCTGCGCCAGCAAGGTGGTCACGTAGTTGAGCGCTTCGCGCGCGCTATGGGCATCATAGCCATATTCGTCGATCAGGCGCTGCTCGACGGCGGAGATCCTGGCGCGCACGTCGTCATCGGGACGTTTGGCCGAGCCGACCAGGCGCAGGACGTCGCGCCGCTGCTCGAACAGATATTGCTGGATGGCATCGTGTAGTTGCGCATGGCTGCCCAGGCCAAACGCCTCGCCCCGCTTGAAGGCGCCCATGGCCTTGCGTACTACTTCTTGCCGGAAAGATTGCTTGCCCGAGTCACTGATATGGATCTTTTCTTCCACGGCACGCAGGAAGCGCTCGTCAGGACGGCGCTCTTCGCTGGTGATGGGATCGCGGATCTGGCGGTTGTCGAGCACGGCCTCGACTTCATCAAGATATTTGTTCAGCAAGTCTTGCGCTTCTTGCTCGAACGACACGAACAGGGCCTTGTGCACGTCGGCTTTGACCCAGCGGTTATAGAAATCCTTGCGCGTGAGCACCAGGTAATCGACCCACTGGCGCTTGCGCCTCAGTTCGATGCGCGCGTCGCTTTCGATGCCGTCCTTCAGGGCCAGCAGCACGTCCATGGTCGAGACGCTGTTGCGCTGGGCGGAAATGATGGCGTGCGACAGGGCATTGATGACGAACCGGGGCGACACGCCCGCCAGGCCATCGTCGGGCGCCTTGTGGCGCTCGCGCAGGCGGCGCAGGTCGGCAGGCTGCAAGTCGTCGACGTCTTCGTTGGCATAGATGCGCAGCTTCCTGACCAGTTCTGTTTCCTTGTCGTCGCCTTCGGGCAAGCGGCTGAGGATGGCAAAGACGGCCGCCGCATGCAGCACGTGCGGATCGAGGTGTACCTCGCGGAAGGCGGGTGCGCCCGCCAGGATCAGCTTGCGGTAGATGCGCGCTTCTTCGCGGTAATTGAGCGTATAGGGCACTTGCACGATGACCATGCGGTCGAGCAGCGCCTCGTTTTCGCTTTCTTGCAGGAATTTGCGAAACTCGGCCAGATTCGTATGGGCGAGGATGGTTTCATCGAGGTAAATCAGGGGGAAGCGCGATACCTTGACATTCTTTTCCTGCGTCAGTGTCAGCAACAGGTAGAGAAATTCCCGCTTGACCTTGAGGATCTCGATCATTTCCAGCATGCCGCGGCTGGCAGCATACACGGCGCCAGACCACGACCAGGCCCGCGGATCGCCTTCGTCGCCGTATTGCGCCACTTTCGACAGGTCGACGGAGCCCACCAGGTCGGCCAGGTCGGCCGTGCTGGGATCGTGCGGCGCATACGTGCCGATGCCGCAGCGGCCCGCCTCGGACAGGTGGATGCGCTCGACGGGCATGCGCAGGAAGTCGCCCGCATACTGCTCTTCCAGGCGGGCACGGCAATGGGGACACAGTTCGCCATGCAGCTCGGCATCATAGCTGGCGCGAAAGTCGGCGCGCATGCTGTGCGGCACCAGATGCAGCGGCGATTCGTGCACGGGGCAGCCGGCGATGCCGTACAGAGCGCCTTCGCTGCTATGGCTGTAATCTTCCAGGCCTCGCTTGAGCAGGATCACCAGCGTCGACTTGCCGCCCGACGGCGGACCCAGCAACAGTAGCATGCGCCGGCCCACCTCGGAGCCGGCGGCGGCCGCCTTGAAGTAGGCGGCGACCCGGTCGATCGCCTCGTCGATGCCGAACAGTTCGTCATCGAACAGGCGGCAGCGGAAGTGCCCGCTGTCATCGGTCTGGCCGTTCCAGCGCATCATGTCCCACAGGTACTGGTGCGCGCTGCGCGTCAGCAGGGCGGCGCGGCCGGGCAGAATCTGCTCGAGGAAGTCGGCAAAACTGCCGCGCCAGGGACTGATGCGGTGTTTTTCCGCCCAAGCCGCCATGCTCTGCACAAAATTTGCATGTTGGCCTGCTTGCTCGTCTGCGGGCGCGTCGTCGTGGCGTGTCATAGCTGGGCTCGTCATTGTGTCCCCATCCATACCGTTGCTGGTGTTGCTGGTGTTGCCGGCGTTGCTGCCGTGAAGCAGGCCCAGTTCCAGCCTGTTGGCCAAGTATACGGCGCTGCCCTTGTCTGCACGCCTGATCCCGCTCAACCTTGACGAGGGAACTATTTTTATCCTCGCTGGCCCCAGAAGGGCCGGGCAGCCAGGTGCCCGCGCGGTTCGATCCAGATCAATACCGCGACGCGGCGCGCGTCCACACTGGTGGCTTGCAGCGACCCACGAGGAGAACACGATGATAGGCAACGAGAACGGTTTCACCGCCCCGCCTGGCAGCAGCGGCAGGGGGCAGAGCCCGGACGATGAAGAGGCCATCGGCCAATTTTCCATCCCCGGCGAAGACGACAATACGATCGAGAGCGCATCTGTCTCGGACGTGCCCGACGCCCTGAGCGGCGTCAGCATGGAATTGCTGGAGATCAAGCGCAGCATCGAAGACGGCATGCGCCAGTCGATTTCCCATGCGGGTGGCGTGCGCGCGGCAGATGCCTTCAGCGACGGCGGCAATATCCAGGGCGTGTCCATCGGCTTGGGCGAGGGCGCCAGCGACAGCTCGTGCGGCGAGCCGGGCTTGCCGGCCCTGACCCTGTACGTGGCCGAGTCCACCTCGGTCGACCGCGCCAAGGCCGCCATCGTGGGGGCCATGGGCGTGCGCGCCGTGGCCAGCGACAAGGTGCCCGTCAATATCGTCGTCACGGGCGTGATCGATGCGCAACCGCACCGTTTCCGCCTGCGCCCGGCGCCCGGCGGCGTGTCGGTCGGGCATTTCCGCATCACGGCCGGCACCATCGCTTGCCTGGCCGTGGGGCGCAGCGCACCGCGCACCAGTCGTTTGATGATACTTAGCAATAACCATGTGCTCGCCAATTCCAACGGCGGCGTGTTCAACGATTGCATCGTGCAGCCTGGCCCCATCGACGGCGGCCGCTGCCCGCAAGACCAAGTGGCCGTGCTTGAGCGTTTCGTGCCCATCAATTTCAGCGGCGGCGTCAACTTTGTCGATTGCGCCACCGGCTGGGCCTGGCCAGACCGCGTGCGGCCCGAACTGGTTTACCTGAGCGGCGGCGTGCCCGCGTATTTCCGCATCAGCAACGCGCTGGTGGCGCCCGCGCTGGGCATGATGGTCGGCAAATCCGGGCGCACGACGCAATTGACACAGGGCCGCATCACGGGCCTGGGTGCCACCATTAACTTCAATTATGGCGGCGGCAGGATCGCGCTGTTCCAGGACCAGATCGCCATCACGGGCGTGGGCGGGACGTTCAGCGCGGGCGGCGATTCCGGTTCGTCCATCTGGACCTGGAACCAGCAGCGCAATCCCGTCGGCCTGCTGTTTGCCGGCGGCGGCAATATGACCTTTGCCAACCAGATGCGGCGCGTGGTGGTGGCGCTCGACGTCAATTTGTATACCTGAGCACGTTACCAGGACAGGTCGCGCCGCCTTGCCTAGCGCAGGCTTTTGCACGATGCTGATCCAAGCAGAGGCGGCAGCCGCGCAGGATGTTGCCCGATGAAGGGTGCTGCAATGCCGGAGCACCGGGTGTATGATGGAATGCATCAGGGGGTGTGTCATGTCAAACAGTAAATTTGCACTATCGCCATATGCCGTCTTCGAGGACGCCGCCATGCCGTATTTGCCGGATGACACTCTTGCACAGGGTTTGGGCCACGGGGCCGCTGGCATCGACCAGTGGCACGATGCCCGTGCCGCGCCCCAAGGCCGCCTGGAAGCGGCCAAGCGGCGCAACGAGCGGGCGCTGATGGCCATCGATGGCGTGGAAGGCGTCAGCCTGGGGCACACGGACGTGGGCATGGAAGCGCTCGTCGTGTACCTGCGCGACTCGTCCGTCAAGCGGCGCGTGCCCTTGCAGGTCGAGGGGTATCCGGTGGAGACGAGCATCACGGGCCAGATCGATATCCAGCACTGGTAGGCAAGCGCGTCTTTGCGCTCGTTTATCCGCTTGCCTTATTTGCTCCTCGTCCAACTTCCGGCGCCTGCGCCCGGCGCAGTCGCCGGCTGGCTTGATATGCGCCCATCGCAGCGGCGAGCGGCAGCCGCGCTGGGAATCGTCCGGGAATCGTCCCTTAGGCAAAACTTGATCGAGCAGACACCTCGCGCTTAGATTGCTATCGATGCGACACCGCGAGGATGGCGCTCCTTGAACGCTTCGTCGATACCGGCGCGCTACCGTGGGGCGCCATGATCACCACGGTGAATGTGCAGCCTTTGCCATCGATGCCATCGCCCAGGCTGACGCTGCCGTGCAGGCGTGCCGCCGCTTCGCGCACGATGGCCAGGCCCAGGCCGGCCCCTGGGGCATCGTGCCCGCTGCCCCGATAGAAGCGCTCGAATACCAAGGTGCGCTGTTCCGGCGCAATGCCGGGGCCGTCGTCGGCTACCGACAGGCTCAGGCCACTGCGCTGCGCCTTCAGTGCCACGCGCACCTGTCCATTCTTCGGCACATAGGCCAGCGCATTGTTGACAAGATTATCAACGATGGAGAGGAAGGCCTGCGCGTCCAACATGTGCATCAACGCGTCGGGCGCTTCCAGCGACAGGTCGATATGGCGCGCAATGGCCGTCGGCGCGAGCAGGGCCAGCTCCCGGCGCAACAGCTGCGCCACGTCCAGTTCGCTCGGCGCGGGGGCGTCTTGATTGTCAAATTGCGCCAAGGTGAGCAATTGGTCGACCAGATGGGACGCGCGCGCAATCGCCTGGTCCATGCGCCGTTCAGCCTCAAGGCGCTGCGTGAGATCGGATGCCATGACGAGCACGTGGGCTTGGGCCGATATCACGGCCAGCGGAGTGCGCAGCTCATGGGCGGCATCCTGTACAAAACCGTGCTCGCGTGCGAGCCGCTTGCGCAACTGTGCCAAAAGATGGTCCAGCGCCGCCGTCAGCGGTTGCAATTCCGCGTATTTCGGATCGAAGCCGAGCGCGGCCAGATCGTCCGGTCCCTTGGCGGCGATCCGCTTGGACAGTTGCTGCAACGGCCGCAAACCGCGCGCCACCGCGAGCCAGATCGGCAGCAGCACAAAAGGAAAGGCAATCAGCATGTCGATAGTCAGGTCACCAAGCATCGACCTGAGCACCCACCAGGTGCTCAATTCCGGCGACGCCACCATCAGGGACCAGCGCGTGGCACGTCCTTGGTAGAGACGAAACCGCTGACCGTTCGCGGCACCGCCGCTGATCTGCTCGGGTATGCCGCGCAAGCTGGCTTGACTACCCTCGGGAGAGAAGAACAGTCGCGTGCCATGTGCATCCCTCAGTTCCATCAGAACGGCGCCCGGCACATGATTGCTGCGGTAGCCGTTGTTGATCAGGGTTGCGGTGGACGCGATGACGGCGCGCGCCTCGCCGGGATTGTCGATGGGCGCGATCGAGCCCAGCAGCCTGCCGCAGCAGCGCCCGCGCCGCCCGAAGCACCCATGCAGGTGGTTCAGGTCGATGGCTTGATCGATGCCGACGAGCAGTCGTATCGGCGCATGATCAAGGGCATGGACGCGTTTGAAAAATACCATGGCCTCGCGCCCGATGCGCGCCTGCGCTACCGGCTCTATCCGCGCCTGCCCGGCGTGAAGGTGGCCGGTACGAGCCTGACGATTCAGGGCGATACGCTCAAGCTGCCGGTTGCGCTGGCGAGCGACTTGAGCTTTACCTTGCCGCGCGATGCGCAGGCGTGGGACGAGAACGCCCAAGTCATGTCGAACCGCAAGTCGCGCAGTTTTGCGTGGGGTCCGGACGTGCGCAGTCCAGGCTTGCCAGCCAACGCGCGCCGCCTGGGCGACTTGCGACTGGAATGCGAAATCGACCGGGCCGCGACGCTGTTGGTAGGCTACAAGCCGCCCTTGTATCACGTGATCGATGCTGCGGTCGATGTGTGCACCGCGTTTCCCGGCGCCTGGCTGTACTACGCCGATCGCGCCGTGTTCAATGTGACCCTGGTGCACGGCAAACGTCGGCAAGACGTGTTCTCGTCCCTTTTGTACGGAAACGAGCTAAAGCTTTTCCACATTTTCTATGATTTTTATCCCCTGCTGATCGATCGTACCTATACGCTCAGGATCGCCGACACCAGTTGGCCGGACGACACACTCGTCGAAATTGAGTACATGGAAGACGCCGATGTGGCGAGCGCGTCGGCGATCCAAGCAGTGCTAACACCATGATGAAACGATGCATGCCATGTTTCTGTCTTCAACTGGCCCTCGCTGGCAGTCTTGTCCTTGCCATGAGCGGTTGCGCCTCGTTTGGCATGGGCGCAGCCAGACCGCTCACCGAGGAGGGAGTTCGGCAAGCCCTGACGACAGGGGCGAGCACCAAGGCGGATGTCAGCACGGTCATGGGAGACGCCAAGGTGAATACTTTCCGCAGTGGTTACGAGGTCTGGGTCTACGACTACAAGGCCGGCTTGCCCATGTTCGTGGGATTCCTGCCGCTGGTGGGCACGCTGGCCTCCGTGGCCGACGCATCGACACGCGACAGAGAGCTGGCTATCTTGTTTGACAAGGACGGCATCGTCAGGAAGTACCGGCTGCGCGAATCGGCGTCGCAGGTGGAGCGCTTGCTGGTGCCGCATTGAACGAAGATGTGCGCTTAAAAACGGTTCCAATTGTTATGCCGGTGTTCAGTCGCTTCCTTCATCAGGTGACCGGCGCGCAGGGCGTCGTCCGCCTGTACCGTCATGGCCAGCTCCTGAATGGCGGGCGGGTATTCGTGGTGGGCCGCTTCTTCCAGCAATGCATGGCTCTTGGCCAGGTCGCGCGGCACGCCGCGGCCTTCGCGGTAGGCGTTGTACAGCAGGAACATGGCGTGTGGATTGCCCAGTTCGCTCGATTTTTCCAGCCAGTGCGCGGCTATCGCGGGATCTTTTGGCACGCCTTCGCCGTTGGCCGCCAGCAAACCCAGCATCAGTGCCGCCTTGGCATGGCCTTGCTGGGCCGCTTGCCGGTACCATAGCCAGGCTTGGGCCGGCGTAGCGGCGCGCAGCATTTGGCCGAGTTCGAATGCTGCTTCCGTATCGCCGGCGCGGGCTGCCTGTTCGAACAGATTCAGGGCCTCGGCGCGGCGCTCGGGCCTGGCCTGGTAAATCAGCGCCAGTTCGCGTTCGGCGACGGGGATGTCCTTGCTGGCCCAGCTGCGCACACGGCGCTCGGCCTGGTGGTCGCCCGCCTGGCGCGCCTGCATGGCCATGGCTTCGATTTCGGCCGCCGTGGGCGGTGGCGATGCCTGGCAGGCGGCCAGGATAGCGGCCAGCACGACGGCGGGGAGGGAGAGAGCATGTTTCATCTGGATCAGCTTTCATCAAAACAGGCCGGAACTGCCGCAGTCCCGGCCCATGGACCTTATTTGCTCAGGTCGATGCGGTATTTGGCGAAACCGCTGGCGTCGAGGCCGCCCTCGGCCGCCACGTTGGCGATGCCGCTGCCTTGCGCCAGCGCCAGATGGCCGGGCGCCGAGCGCAGGATCACGGGGCCGGCCGTGGCCGTCTTGACGAAGCTCCAGCTGCGCGCGCTGCCATTGGCCGCCAGCGTCACCTTGCCGCCCTTGGTGCTGAGCGACGCCAGATAATTGCTGACCACGGCCTGGTTCGCATCGGGCGACTTGATGATGGTCTTGCTGCCATCGATGCCGGGCACGGCGCCGCCGCCACCGGCGCGGTAGTCGTTGGTGGCGACGATGAAATCATCGCCATCGGCCACTGCTGCACCCTTGTACGTGAGGTTGACGATGCGGCTGCCGACCTTTTTCGTCACGTCGATCTGGTACGTCAGCGCATTGTTTTCCGCATAGAACACGTCATAGTTATAGATCGTGCCGTACGACGGCACCAGGTCCTGCTCGGCTGTACTGGCCGGGTCGATCTGGTTGAATTGCTTGGCCGACGTTTCCAGCCACGCCTTCAAGTCCGCGCCCTTGATCTTGACGGCTTGCAGGTTGTTATTGCTATATAAATACAAGTCGCCCGGATTGCGCACCTGCAAGCCGATTGGCGCGGCCGGCGTCGCCCCTGTCGCCACGTCCGTAAAGTCCGACGGCCCGTTGCGGCCCGCCTTGAAAGGCGCGCTGCACGAGATGACGGGGATGTTCTTGTAGCTGGACAAGGTGGCATCGGTGCTGGTGGCAATGAAGTTCTTGACGTAATCGAGCTGCGCCTGGTTCACCAGCTGGATGGCGCTGACATCGCCCACCAGTGCAAAGTAGGCGGACATTTCGAAATCCGTGCTGATGCCCAGCGGCTGCTTGGCATAGGCGATGGTGGCCGCGTGCTCGGTGGCCACCAGCGGTGCGATGGCCGGGTCGGCTTTCACCAGGGTCTTACCGTCCGTGTACTTGAAGCCGCGCGATTCCACTGTCGTCTTGGCCGGCTGCACTACCCATCGGCCCGCCTGATACACCAGCGTCAGCTTGATGATGCCCAAGCGGCGGCCCCAGCTTTGCGCCATGACGGTCGGCACGCCATTGACAAAGCCGTTGACGGCGTCGATCTTGGCGCTGGCCGGGAAGGCGGCAAACGAGGCGTCCAGCGCGGCCGCGCCTTCTTCCTTGCCTTTCGGGAAGATCAAGTGCGAATGGCCGATCATCAGCGCGTCGATGCCCGTGCTGGTCAGGTGATAGCTGCCGTTTTCCATTTTCGGGCTGTAGGCGCTGGTGTCCAGGCCGCCATGCGACAGGGCCACGACGATATCGGCGCCCTTGTTGCGCAATTCCGGCACATATTGCTTGGCCGCTTCCTGCACGCCCGTTACGCTGACCTTGCCAGCGAGTACTTTCTGATCCCATTCGAGGATTTGCGGCGGCACAAAGCTCAGCACGCCCACATTGATCTTCACATCGAGCTTGCTGCCGTCTGGCTTCACGGCCGTGAAGTCGCGGGGCAGCAGGGTGTAGGGCTGGAAGATGGGCTTGCCGCTGGCCACGCCGACGACATTGCTCAGCACGGAAGGGAAGGCGGGCGCGCCGCAGCTACCTGTCGGCTTGGCCACGCCGGGAATGCCGAAATCCGTGTTGGTGATCTGGCTCAGGTAAGCCAGTCCATAGTTGAATTCGTGGTTGCCCATGCCGCCCGCATCGTATTTCAGGGCGTTCATGGCCTTGTGCACGGCCAGCGTGCCGGAGCAGGGCACGGGCGCGGCCACGGCTTGCAGGTCGGCGAGCAAGGTACCCTGGATGACGTCACCATCGTCGAGCAGCACATTGTTCGGGTTTTCCGCGCGCGCCGCCTGGATCAGTGTGGAGGTGCGCTCCAGGCCCAGGCTGGTGTCTTCAGCCAGCGCGTAATAGTTGTAGCTCAGGACATTCGAGTGGATATCGGTGGTTTCCAGCAATGCCACGGTAACCGTCGTGCCTTCTGGTATCACCTGGGCCGTCGTCGCGCCGCCGTTGCAGCCAGTTAAACCCGCACTTGCCAGCGCCGCCAGCATGATCCAATTTGTTTTCATTACCGCCCTCGGAAAGATTCAAAGGACGCGACTGTAACGCCGCCATATGACGCCACCATGACAGTGTGGCAAGGCGCATGGATGCACGCTTGCGGGCCATGGGGCGCAAGCGTATCAATGCCCCGGCAGCTGTTTCAGCACTTCATTGCTAAAGTATGGCTCGTCTTCTACCCAGAAAATATAGTCCAGGCCCAGGTAATTGCGGGCAAAATCGAGCATATCTTCCACTGAATTTTTCTTCCCGGTACGCGGATTGATCTGGCGCAGGTTGCCATCTTGTACGGCCATGCCCTTGACCAGGTTCGCTGGGTAGTCCTTGATAAAGCCGTAACTCTGTCCCATATGGCTTTTCCGGTACGGCATCAGGTCCGGACCGCCCACGCCCATCTGCAGCGTTTGTGCTTGCGCAAACAGGCTGCGCATATAGCCCTTGTCGGTCCACGGCAGCCATTCGCCCGGCAGGAAGTTTAAATACACCATGGTGGTGGTGTGGGGAAAAGCTGCGGCCAGTACCTGCATATTGTCCTTGAGGGCATCTACATACTGCTGCGGCTTGAAATCATCGGGGAAAATAGTATTTCCCTTGCTATCTTCGACGCCGATCTCGATCGAGCTTTCGCTGAAATTAATTCCCTCGATCTTCCCGTCAAATTCCTTGCCTAGCGCCCGGATCAAGCGTTGATAACGTTCGCGCACCGGCGCTTCCCACATTTTTGCCGACCAGCCGTATTCGTCATCCGTCACCGGCTTGTGCGGGTCGCGTTCCGGCGCGGAAAGCATGCTTTGCTTGAGGATGCCGCCCTGGTAGCGGGGATCACTGAGCAAATAGGACGGCACATTATGGCGTGGCGTGAAGGATTTTTCCTGCAGTTGTATCCAAAGCTTTTTTCCGATGGCATTCAGATAGCGCAAGTCGTGGCGAATCGCCGAAAAATCGTAACGGTCCTGTTCCGGCTCCAGGCTGCGCCAGGTGTAGACGATTTGAGCGCCGCTGAAGCGTGGATCGGTTAACGCCTTATCCGAGCGGATGTTTTCCCCGTCCGGCTCGCGGTGATTAAAGTAAATGTAGTGCTTGATCGGGGGTTTTATGTCTGCGGCAATGGCGCTGCCGGTCATCAAAATCAGTGCTGCAAAAAGCATGGTATAGCTGCGTAAGATCATCGATTCCTTGGTGCTGTGAGAGTTGGGCTTTTCTGCGGCCAGGCGCTTGCTCCGATAGCCTGGCCGCCGAACTGCCACTGTAGCACGTTGAAGATGGCGCCAAATGAATGCCACCCAAATGCAATTGACTTGCATTATAATTCGCAAATGCAATCTATTTGCATGTGTAGCGACCATTCCGAACTCACCAAGCCCAAGGATTAACCATGCCACAGCGCAAACTCCCCGTCACCGTTCTGTCCGGCTTTCTCGGCGCCGGCAAGACCACCTTGCTCAACCACATACTGCGCAACCGCGAAGGCAAGCGCGTGGCCGTCATCGTCAACGATATGAGCGACGTCAATATCGATGCCTCGCTCGTCAAGGACAGCGCCGAGGCGGCCGGTGCGGCCCTGTCGCGCACGGAGGAAAAACTGGTGGAAATGTCGAACGGCTGTATTTGCTGCACCCTGCGCGACGATTTATTGCTGGAAGTACGGCGCCTGGCGGCCGAAGACCGCTTCGATTACCTGCTGATCGAATCGACGGGCGTGGGCGAGCCGATGCCCGTGGCCGCCACCTTCGACTTCGTGGATGAGCACGGCGACAGCCTGAACGACGTGGCGCGCATCGACTGCATGGTCACCGTCGTCGACTGCGCCAACTTGCTGGCGGATTTTCACAGCGAAGACAGCCTGGAGCAGCGCGGCGAAATCGCGGGCGAGGGTGACGACCGTCAACTGGCCAACTTGCTGACGGAGCAGATCGAGTTTGCCAATGTCATCGTCCTCAACAAGATCGACATGGTCGATGCGGCCGAGCGCCTGCGCGTACTGGCCATCCTCAAGGCCCTCAATCCCGGCGCGCGCATCATCGAAACCACGCAGTCCATCGTGCCGCTGGACGCCATCCTGGGCACGAACTTGTTCGACCTGGAACAGGCGGCTTCCATGCCGGGCTGGGCGCAAGAGCTGGCCGGCATCCACACGCCGGAAACGCAAACGTATGGCATCAGCAGCTTTGTGTACCGCGCGAAGGAACCGTTCCACGCGCAGCGCCTGCACGACTATATTTCCCAGCCGATCCCCGGTGTGGTGCGCAGCAAGGGCTATTTCTGGCTGGCCAGCCGGCCCGAATGGGTGGCCAGCCTGTCCGGTGCGGGCAAATTGATGAATATCGAGCCCGTGGGCCTGTGGTGGGCGGCCGTGCCGCAAGAGCGCTGGCCCACGGATGCCGAGTCGCTGGCGGAAGTCAAAGCGGGCTGGAGTGAAACGTATGGCGATCGCTACCAGGAAATCGTCTTCATCGGCCAGGGCATGGACCAAGCCGCTATCGAAGCGGATTTAAAGACATGTCAACTCAACTATACGGAAACGCGCAAGGGCATGGCCGCCTGGCGCAAGCTGCCCGACCCGTTTCCCCAGTGGCAGCACATGGAAGAATTGGACAATTAACCTTGCACAGGAACACACCATGACAGAACACATCCCCGTTACCATCATCACGGGTTTTCTCGGCAGTGGGAAAACCACCTTGCTCAAGCGCATATTGCGGGGCGACCATGGCGTACGCATCGCCGTGATCGAAAATGAATTCGCCGCCGAAAGTATCGATCATGGCTTGCTGGTGCAGGACAGCGACGAGCAGATCGTGGAAATGAACAACGGCTGCATCTGCTGCAGCGTGCGCGGCGACCTGATCCGCATCCTGGGCGATCTGCACGCCAGGCGGGCGGCAGGCAGCATTGTTTTCGATCACGTGATCATCGAAACGACGGGCCTGGCCGCACCTGGCCCTGTGGCGCAAACCTTCTTTGCGGAGCCGTCCGTCAGCGAGTGCTATCTGCTGGACGCGATCCTGACGGTGGTCGATGCGCGCCATGCGCAGCAGCAACTGAGCCAGCACCGGGAAGCACAGGAGCAGGTGGGCTTTGCCGACCGCATCCTGCTGTCGAAGACGGACCTGGTCAGCAAGGACGAACTGGCCGCGCTGCGCCAGCGTTTGATTGCCATCAATGGTCGCGCCAGCCTGCAGAAAGTGCGCTTCGGCAATGTGCCACTGCGCGATATGTTGAATATTCGCGGTTTCAACTTGAATGCCATCGTCGAACTGGAGCCGGATTTCCTGGGGAGGGTGGGGCACCGCCATGGCGATGGCGTGCAATCGTTTGTGTACCACCAGGCCCAGGCCCTCGATTTGCTGCAGGTGGAACACTTTCTCGATGCCGTAGTGCAGCTGTTCGGCACCCAGATGATGCGCTACAAAGGCATTTTATACGTCGCCGACTTGCCATGCCGTGCCGTCTTTCAGGGCGTGCACATGCTGATGGGTTCGGAACTCGGCGCGCCGTGGCGCGATGGCGAGGCGCGCGCCAGCAAGATCATCTTCATCGGCCGCGACTTGCCGCAGGACATGCTGACGCGAGGCCTGGACCGCTGCGTGGCAGGCGCGGCCAGCGCCGTCAGCCTGGCGTGCGCATGAGCGTGGAAGCGGGCTTGCCCGCCCTGGCGCTGATATTTCTGCTGGGCATGCGGCATGGTTTGGAACCCGACCACCTGGCTGCCGTCGATGGGCTGACCCTGCGCAGCCAGTCTGCCCATCCGCGCTGGACGCCGTGGATGGGCGCGCTGTTTGCGCTGGGGCATGGCATCTGCATGCTGGCCATCGTGGCCATGGCGGCGCTGGCCTCGCGGCAATTTTCGCCTTCGCCAGCATTGTTCGGGTGGCTGGAGTGGCTGCCCATCGCCTTGCTGCTGCTCATCGCCGGCATGAATGCGCGCAGCTTGCTGGCTGGCGCGCAACTGGCCGAGGTGCGCGGCCGGCTGCTGCCAGGATGGCTGAGGGGCGTTTCCGGGCCGCTCGGTGCCATCCTCGTCGGCATGTTGTTCGCGCTGGTCTTCGACACGGCCCTGCAGGCGGCCGCCTGGGGCTATGCGGCCGTGGCGCTGGGCGGCATGGGCCCGGCCTTGCTGACGGCTACGGTGTTTGCCGTGGGCATGGGCGTGACGGATGCCTTCGATGGCTGGGTCACGGCAAAGGTCATGCGTACCGGCAAGATTGATATCGTGCGCGCATTCCGGCGCCGCCTGGGCTGGCCCATCGTCGCCATCTGCGTGGCCATGGCTGGCTATATGGCCGCCGGCAAGCTGGACCCAGCGTGGTCGCTGCCAGAAAGCTGGGTGGTGGCGCTGGGTGGGGCCATGCTGCTGCTGATGGCGGCCCTGTACGGCTGGACCCTGCATGGCTTGCGCACGGTAAGGGTGCACTAAGGGGGCAGGGCGGCTAGTCTGCGCCTCAGCGCGTTATTTGCAGCGCGGGCACAGGCCCTTGATCAAGTAATCGACTTCGCCGCCGCTGAAACCTTCCGGCAAGAGCACGGGCGGGGGCAGCTTGACTTCATTGAAGCAGGTGACGTTGGCGCACTTGGTGCACTGGAAGTGCGCGTGTTCGTGCGCCTGGTGGCCTGCGCCCGCGCTGAAGCGCCACACCTGGTCGGCGCCCGCGATGCGGTGCACCAGTTCGTTTTCCGTCAGCCATTCCAGCACACGGTACAGGGTGACGGAATCGATATCGCTGTCTTGCGACAGCGCTTGCTGGATTTCGTGGTGGGTCAGCGAACGGCTTTGCGCCATTAAAAAGTCGAGCACCTTCACGCGCGTCTTGGTGACGCGGGCATTGGTGTTGCGGATCAGCGATTCGGCTTGCGGTGTAGAAGATGATGTCAACATGATATGGCCTGCTTGCGGGGGATCGGCTGGCGGCGTCATCGCCGTGCCCGTTGCCACCCTCTTGGCCGTATCTTAGCATGCGTGCCCGCAAGCATGAAGCGGCGTCACGGTTTGAACGTCCAATAGCGGCCGGCCGGCGTATCGACGGGGTCGAGAAAGCGCTGGTCGGCGCGCGCCTGCTGGCGTATCAGAGAAAACATGTCGGACAGGGCCGAGCGCTGTTCCGCAAAGTAGGCATGCTTCATGAAGCTCGTGTCGACGCCCGTGGCGTCGATCGTTTCCACGCCCGCCACGATCTGCATACCGGCACCGCTGTCGCCCGCGCGCGGGTAGCCGTGCACCGCTTTCGAGGCGGCCAGCGCCAGGTCTTGCGACGAGGCATATAAAGTGACGGGGTTGCGCGCAGTGGCCAGTTTCGGCGCGATATCGTGCTTGAAGACGCCGGCGTCGATGTCGGGCGCGGACAGGATGAGCTCCGTGATCTTTTGCGCCAGTGGCGGCTGCGCGGCCAGCAAGACTGCCACGGCGCGCGCCAGGCCACGGCTGCCCATGCTGTGTCCCACCAGATATACTTGCGCCGCTTCCGTGCTGGCCAGAAATTCGGCCAGGAAGTTGGTGATGTGGGGCGTGCTCCACTCGATATTGTTTTCATCGATGGTATAGCCGGCCAGGTCGCCCCGTGACGGCCAACTGTAGAACACAGCTGCGCCGTCGAAGCCCAGGTCGTAGGCCATCTGCCCCGTGCGCCGCGCCGCGTCTTCGAATGACACGTTATAGCCGTGCACGAAGACAAAGGCGCTCTGGCCGGCCGAGGCGCGGATGCGGGTCTTTAATGCTGCAAAGAAGTTGTCACGGTTTTGCACCTCGGCAGTCAGCAACACCACGTGCTTGGCCGGGTCGTCGCGAAATTCCAGGCGCCACAGCGACGGCGATTCCAGCTGGCCCATGCGGTGATCGCGGGGGATGCTGATGTCGCATCTGCCATAGCTGAGCGGCCCGTCGCCGCCGCCATTGCCACCTGTCATGCTGCGCTCGCCGCTGAAGCGCTGGCCCGGCGGCTTGCCCACGTCGTGCTGGCGGTCCGTGGCGAAATACACTTTCACGACGGCATAGTTTGAGACGACGGCGCTTTTGTCTGGCGGCGCGGGCGCAGTTTCCACTGCCGGTAGTTGGGGCAAAGGCCGCTGCAGCGCTTCGAGCAAGCTTTGTGCGGCAAACAGGGTTTCCATGTCATCGGACACTTTCGCGCTGGACAGGGCGGCCGACAGGGCCAGTTGCAGCTGGGGATGGTCAGGCGCCGCTTCCAGCGCGGCGATGGCGGCCAGGATGGCGGCGGCGCTGTCGAACTTCGCGACGGCCAGCTTGAGCCGTTGATAATGGCCGGCGACGGCTTCGGACGCGTGGCCGGGCGCGCCATGCCCGATGGCTGCCACGACGGCGGAAGTGATCAAGTCCATGCGCCACCTGCCTTTCAGGTCAATCTGGTTTAAATATCAAGCCATATTGCCATAAAAGCACGCGCAAAGCGACATGTCCAGCACCGCGCGCGGGCGGTGCGAGCCAGATCAATGCTGCTTGTCGTCGCTGAACTGCTGCGCCAGCGATTGCAGGGGCGCCACGGTCAGGCCGCCGCGGCTCACGTGTTCGGGGATGGCCACGCGCACGGGCTTGCTATGCATATTGCTTGAGGACAGCACGTTCAGGGTGGTTTCCGGCGCCGCATTCCACACGGGATCGACGATGCCTTCGAACACATGTTTCAATTGCTCGCCCCAGGTGTCGCGGATCATGCGGAAATACTGGTTCTTTTCATCGATGGTGACGAAACGCGTGACGGCCAGGCTGCCCGTCTCGTAGACGAGCAGATCGAGGGGCAAGCCGACGGAAATGTTCGAGCGCAGGGTCGAATCCATGGAAATGAGCGCGCACTTGGCCGCCTCGTCCAGGCGCGTGCCCGGGTTGATGACACGGTCGATGATGGGCTTGCCATATTTCGCTTCGCCGATCTGGAAATACGTGTTTTCATCGTGCGATTCGATGAAATTGCCGGCCGAATACACCTGGAACAACCGGCAGCGCTCAGCACCTATCTGGCCGCCGAGGATGATGCTGACATTGAAATCGATGCCGCAGTCTGCCAGCGCCTTCGCTTCGCGCAGGTGCACGGTGCGCACGGCTTCGCCCACGATGCGCGCCGCGTCGTACATGCTGGCCACGTTCCAGATGCTGCGCCCGTCCGCATCCACGTGTTCGGACACGATCTGGCGTATCGCCTGCGAGATCGACAAATTGCCGGCCGTCATCAGGACCAGCATGCGGTCGCCCGGGTTCTCGAACACGCTCATCTTGCGGAAGGTGCCCACCTGGTCCACGCCGGCGTTGGTGCGGGAGTCAGACAGGAAGACCAGGCCTTCGTTGAGGCGCATGCCTATGCAATAAGTCATCGTCGTAAATCAAGTCAAAAGGGGAAGCATTCTACACCAGCCGGGCCATGCCACCTGCTGGCAAGGCCCGGCCAGCCTCATTTCTGCCCGATTACACGGGCACTATCTGCACATCGACTCTCAGGGTTTCCGTGCCGCCACCCTGGCGCACGCCCCGCACGGGCGCCGCCGAATCGTAGTCGCGCCCGATGGCCAGGCGGCAATACGCATCCGTCATCAGTCGCGCGTGGGTCACGTCGATGCTGACCCAGCCCGCGAAGTCCGTATCCTCCGTCCAGGCGTCGACCCAGGCATGGCTGGCCGCGTGGCCCGTCGTGCCCGGATCGATATAGCCGGAGACATAGCGGGCCGGGATGCCCCAGGCGTGGCAACAGGCGAGGAACAGATGGGCGTGGTCCTGGCACACGCCGCGCCCCAGCGCCAGCGCGTCGCCGGCCGTGGTGGTGACCATGGTGGCGCCGCTTTCATACGCCACCTTGCCGACGATGTGCTCGGCCAGGCGCAGCAGATGGCCCGTGCCGGCCGTCACGCGCCGGTCCAGCAAGCTGGCAGCCGCCAGCTCGAGGATGGCGGGATTGGCCTGCGTCAGCGGCGTCGGCATGGTAAACAACAGCGGCGACAAGGTATCGACCAGGTTCAGCCGTCCCTTGTGCGGATAGATGGTTTCCACCACGCCATGCGCCACCAGGCTCAAGGAGTGATGGCTGCCGTTAATCGTCAGCATGTGCGACAGGTTGCCGTAGGCATCCGTGTAAGCGTGGCAACGCCCCGGCGTGGTGATTTGCCAGGACAGAGCCCGCTGCTGCGGCTCGATACGCGGCGTCAGGTGCAGCTGCTGGATGGTGTAGGCCAGCGGCGCACTGTAGGCGTAATGGGTTTCGTGGCGGATAGTGAGCTGCATCAGGCCGCCAAGGGAACGAGGAAGTCGCGGCTGACCCGGTTGCCCAGGTCATAGATGTTTTCCAGAAACTCCGTCAGGGTCAGGTGCAAGCCCGCCTTCATGATGTCGTCGATATGGCCGAATTTCAGCTCCGCATGCAATTTGCCGGCAAACCGCTCCGTATCGGCCGACACATCGTTGCGGATGTGCTTGAGGTTTTCCACCACGTCATCCATGCAGGCCAGCAAGGAGCGGGGCATGTCGCCGCGCAGCATCAGCAATTCCGCCACCCGCGCCGGGGTGATGACGTCGCGGTAGACCTTGCGGTAAATCTCGAAGCCCGAGACGGAGCGCAGCAGGGCCGCCCAGTAGTAGAAATCGCGCTGGGTACTATCTTTCGAGGTATCGCGCGCGCCGTGGAACTTCACGTCGAGGATGCGCGCCGTGTTGTCAGCCCGCTCCAAAAAGGTGCCCAGGCGGATGAAGTGGATGGCCTCATCCTTGAGCATGGTGCCCAGTGTGACGCCGCGCGACAGATGCGAGCGGTACTTGACCCATTCGAAGAACTGGCTGGGGTCCGTTTCCAGCAGATTGCTTTTCAAGCGCTTCTGCATGTCGAGCCAGGTGGCGTTCTGGATTTCCCACACTTCGGTCGTCAATGTACCGCGCACGGCGCGGGCGTTTTCGCGCGCCCCCGTCAGGCAGGCCAGGATGGACGACGGGTTGTTCGGGTCGCGCACCATGAAGTCGAGCACGTCGCGCGTGTGGAAGCGGCCGTATTTGTGGTCGTACGCGCTTTGCAGCTCGGAAATGCCCAGCGTCGCGCGCCAGCCCTGTTCCGCGTCCTGCTCGGACTGCGGCAGCATGGACGTTTGCATGTTCACGTCCAGCATGCGCGCCGTGTTTTCCGCCCGCTCCGTGTAGCGGGCCATCCAGAACAAATGATCGGCGGTACGGCTCAGCATGTTTTCTCTCCTGCAAAGGCGGAAGTGGCTTCCAGTACCCAGGTATCCTTGGTGCCGCCCCCTTGCGAGGAATTGACCACCAGCGAGCCTTCACCGAGGGCCACGCGGGTCAGGCCGCCGGGTACCATGGAAATCGTCTTGCCCGACAGCACGAACGGACGCAAATCGATGTGGCGCGGCGCAATGCCGGCGTCCACATAGGTGGGGCAGGCGGACAGGGCGAGTGTCGGCTGGGCAATGTAGCCGCCCGGATTGGCCAGCAGGCGCTGGCGGAAATCCTCGATCTGCGCCAGGCTGGACGCTGGCCCCACCAGCATGCCATAGCCGCCCGCGCCATGGACTTCCTTGACCACCAGTTTCGGCAAATTGGCCAGCACGTACGACAGGTCGGCGCTCTTGCGGCACTGGTATGTCGGCACATTGTTGAGTATCGGTTCCTGCGACAGGTAAAACTTGATCATGTCGGGCACGAAGGGGTAGATCGACTTGTCATCGGCAACCCCGGTGCCGATGGCGTTGGCTAAAGTGACCCGCCCGGCACGGTAGACGGACAGCAGGCCCGGCACGCCCAGCGAGGAATCGGAACGGAAGGCCAGCGGGTCGAGGAAATCGTCGTCGACCCTGCGGTAGATGACGTCCACGCGCTTCGGCCCCCGCGTGGTGCGCATGTAGACCGAGTTATCGTTGACAAACAAGTCCTTGCCCTCGACCAGTTCCACGCCCATTTGCTGGGCCAGAAAGGCATGCTCGAAATAGGCGGAGTTGTACATGCCGGGTGTCATGACGACGACCGTGGGGTCATCCACGCCCATCGGTGCGACGGAGCGCAGGTTGTCGAGCAGCATGTCCGGATAATGGTCGACGGGGGCGATGCGGTTGCGCGCGAACAGTTCCGGGAACAGCCGCATCATCATCTTGCGGTCTTCCAGCATATAGGACACGCCCGAGGGCACGCGCAAATTATCTTCCAGTACATAGAATTCACCCTGGCCGGCGCGCACGATATCGACGCCGGCAATGTGCGCGTAAATGTCGGAAGCGACGGCGATGCCCTGCATTTCCGGGCGGTACTGGGCGTTCTTGTAAATTTGCTCGGCAGGAATGATGCCTGCCTTGATGATGTTTTGCTCGTGATAAATATCATGGATAAACATGTTCAGCGCTTGCACGCGCTGCACCAGGCCCGTCTGCATTTGCGCCCATTCGGCGGCGGGGATGATGCGGGGGATGGTATCGAAGGGAATCAGGCGTTCCGTGCCGGCATCGTCGCCGTAGACGGCGAAGGTGATGCCGACGCGGCGAAACGTCAGGTCGGCTTCGGCCCGCTTGCGGGCAATGGTTTCCGGGGATTGCTGCGCCAGCCAGTTGTCAAATTCACGATAGTGTTCACGTACCTTGCCGTCCGTACCCACGTCATCTGCAGTCATTTCATTGAAAAAATTTGCCATGTTGTGATTTCCCTTGAGCCGTGTCTACGTAGAGCTCAGCAGGAAGCGTGCCAACAGCAGGGGCGTGAACAGGTGCAAATATGACCATTTTTGTGGCGTCGCGCCCTTCATTGCACCGATTTGGTGCGCTAGCTGTCACTCTTGGGGATGTCGGAGGGCGGTACGAAGGGGCGGCAATCGACGGGCACGTCGAAGATGAAGCTGGTGCCCGTCTCGGGCGCGCTGTCGACGGCGATGCTGCCGCCGTGGCTTTCGGCCACGTTCTGCACGAAAGGCAGGCCGATGCCCCAGCCCGGCGCAGGGTTGTCGTTCTCGCGGCGCAGGTAGTCGAAGATGCGTTCAGCCTGTTCCGGCGCGATGGCGTGGCCGCCATTGTGGACGGTGATCATCAGGCGTTCGTGTACCGCTTCCACGAGCACGCTGACGGGGCTGTCGTCGCCATACTTGATGGCATTGCCGAGCAGGTTTTCCAGCGCGCGCCGCAGCGAGTTCTCGCACCACCAGCCGATGACGGCTTGCCCGCTGACCAGGCATTTGCCGGGCCGCTGCAAATTGACCTGGCCGGCCACGGCATGCACCAGGCGCAGCACGTCGAACTGGCTCAGGGACAGCGGCAGGCGCTGGCCCTTGTGGTAGCTGAGACTGTCGAGCAATTCCTCAATCATGCTGTCAAGCCGCTTGCTGTGCTCGGCAATTTTGTGCGCCAGTGACACCACCCGTTCCGGGTCCTTCAGCCGCAGCAGCAACTGGGCGCTGGTGCTGATGACGGCAAGGGGATTGCGCATGTCGTGTGACAGGCCGGCCGCGACGCGGCGCCGGAAGCCTTCGTGCATGCTGGTAAATTCGCGTATCGATTCGCGGATGCCCAAATCGATCGACGCGTTGAGCACCTGCCTGTCCTTGGCGCGCAAGGTGATGCCGGTCTCATGTGCAGTGGCGGCGAAGCAGTCGCGGAAGATCTGGTATTCCTGGATCACCTGTTCCGGCCCATAATTGGTCATGCGCGCCCGTTCATTGCCATGCACGGCGGGCACATTGCTGTTGCTGGTGGCGTTGTCACGCGGATGGCCCGGCGTGAGGGCTTCGACCAGGTTGTCGAAAAAGGCGGGCAGGGTATTGGTGAGGATGGGCGTCAGCAACTGGTCCGCGCCGCGCACGCTGGCGCGCACGCGCTGCTCCCAGTCGTCGAGGACGGCGTCGCGCATGGCAAAGAGGCGCTGCGCGCGTCGCAGTGGCTGGCGTGTGCCTGCCTGGCGACCCGCCTGATGATCCGTTGCAATATTCAACTGGGCTCCCTGACAGGAATGACTATGCTTGCGATAGTATGCGACAAATCAGCCGTCGGAGGAACGTCTTATTAATCAGTATCGGCTTGCCGCAGGGCCGCATGCAGACGCGCTAGCGAGGCTGACCATGCGGCCAGGGAAAAGTTCTGTGGATCGTCATGACCATTCGCAAAGCCCGTATCGAGCACGGCATGGAAGGCAGGGATCAGCCACGTGCCCTTGCGCACGCTGGCGGCGAGGTATAGCAGGGACAGGCGCTCGTATTGCGCTGGCGTAAAGCCGGGATCGGGCGCCAGGCCATCGTTGCCCTTGCCGCCGCCGGGCACGGACTGGCGTGGCTGCACCAGTTCCACATGCAGGAACAGGCCCGTCAGCGAAGGCTTGTCTTTCTCCAGCTTGCTGGCGTAGCCAGCTGTGCCGAAGTCGCGCACGGCCAATGCACCGCCGAGTCGGTTCACGTACACATGGCCTTTCGGGCCGCCGCCCAGCGCCGGATTACGCAAGCTGAAGTCGTTGAAGTCCCAGCTGGCGTCGTTGATGTGGGCAGGAATAGGTTCCGCCAAGAAATTCGGGTAGCTGGTGTCGTGGATGACGAAATAGCGCGCCATGGGCGCCGCCAGCCGGCCAACGGCACGCGACAGGGGGGCGTCGACGGCGCCGCCCACGTCCGCTTCGGCAACACCTTGCTGCGCCAGCCAGGCGCGCAAGCGGGCCGGTGCAATGCCGGTGCGCTGGCCGATGTGGGTGGCAAGAAACTCCGGCAGCGGGGCGCTGTCGCCCAGGCGCGCGTACTGTTTCACGGGACGCAGCAAACACCTGGCTTGCGCCTGCGCATCGCCCTTGAAGCCGCTCTTCCAGGCGGCATACGGACAGGCGGCTTGCCGTTGGGCAGAGGCCGGCAGGGATAGGCTGAGCAAGAGCAGCAGGGCAGGGAGTCGTTTCATGCTCGCATTGTCGCCGAAGCGCATGTGCCGGCACAGGGGCGCACGCGAAAAAAATCGGCCCAAGGATACTTTGCCTGGCGATACTGGGGCCATCGCCTGCGCTGGCCTGCCTATGCCCTTGTGCATCCGGGTGCCGGATTCCGGCAGGAAAAGGCGCGCCAGACGATACCTTGTGGATTTATTAATGCCTATGTTCAAGTTTCGCTAGAATAGGCCATCGCGCCCCGCGCCCACAGGAAACCGCATGTTATTGCACCGCCATTTACAGTTCGCTTCTACGCGCATACGGCGGGGCTTGAGCTTGAAAGGCGCGGCCGTCGCGCTGATCCTGGCCATGCATGCGCTGGGCCTGTATTTCCTGCTCCTGCCAGCACGGCAACTCAAGCAATACACGGAAGTGGCGTTCATGACCTTGCTGCCGACCCGGCCGCCGCCGCAAGTGCCACCGATGGCCTTGCCGCTGCCCATGCCGCCGCCCATGCCCGTACCCATGCCGCGCGCGCGGGCCAGTGCGCCGCCCGTCGCCTACGAGACAGCTCCCGTAACAGCGCAAGCGATCACCGTGCCCCCCGAGGACTTGCCTGCCGCATCCGTCCCGGCCCAATCGAGCACCGACTTGCGCACGCGCGCCCGGCTGGCGGCGGGCGCCGCAGACAAGGCTCTACGCGGCGAGCTGCAGCAAGACAAGCCATGGCTGGCCGTAGCCGACCTCAAGAGCGAAAGCGCCTTCCAGAAGCTGGTGGCCTCGGCCTGGCGCGGCGGCCCCGTCATCCGCGTGGAGGAATACCTGTCGGCCGATGGCCGGCCTGTCACGCGCGTCGTCAGCGCCGGCGGCGCCGCCTGCTATGGCATGGATGCGAACCCGGGCGCGGGCGCCGACCCGTTCAAGACGGGCGGCAAGGTGAAACGCGTGCCTTGCCCGGGCTAAAGACCGCCGCAGGCACAGGGTTTTCACGGCGATTGCAGGGCAGTCGCCCCGGCTGGGTCGCAAATATGCTAAGTTGCGTCTGCAATTCATGTGACACGACCCAGGACGCCCATGCCCCCAGAACTCCTCATCCTCGCTCCCAGTCCCTCGGCTGCCGTCAACGCGCAGCTGGACCAGCAATATACCTGCCATCACGCCTGGCAAGTGCCGGCTGACGCGCGCCACGCCTGGCTGGCCGAACGGGCGCCGGCCACCCGCGCCGTCGTCACGTCGGGCGCGCTGGGCTTGAATGGCGCCGACATGGCCTTGCTGCCGAATCTTGAAATCATCGCCGTGAATGGCGTGGGCCTCGATGGCGTGGCGCTCGATGCGGCGCGCGCACGCGGCATCGCCGTCACCACCACGCCGAACGTGCTGACCGATGACGTAGCC
The DNA here is from genome assembly GCF_900095265.1 of Janthinobacterium sp. UMAB-56. GTDB lineage: Bacteria > Pseudomonadota > Gammaproteobacteria > Burkholderiales > Burkholderiaceae_D > Janthinobacterium. The sequence goes on from NZ_LT607666.1 coordinate 81,407, forward strand.
GACGTGGCGTTGGCCTTGCTGCTGGCCAGCGCGCGCCACATCGTGGCGCTCGACCGTTTTGTGCGCGATGGCGGCTGGGAACGCCGCGAGGCCATCGCCCCCGCGTCCAGCCTGCGCGGCAAGACGGCCGGGATCTTCGGCTTCGGCCAGATCGGCCAGGCCATCGCGCTGCGCCTGGCCCCCTTCGGCGTCCAGGTGCGCTACTTCCAGCCGCGCGCCATTGCCGGCACTGCCGTGCCGCGCGCAGAATCCTTGCTTGCCCTGGCGCAGGAAAGCGACTACCTCATTGTTTGCGCGCCAGGTACGCCCGCCACGCGCAAGATCATCGACCGCAAGGTGCTCGACGCGGTCGGTCCGCAAGGCACCCTGATCAATATCGCCCGTGGCGCCCTCATCGATGAAGACGCCCTGATCGCCGCCTTGCAGGATGGCCACCTGGGCGCGGCCGGTCTCGACGTGTTTGCCGACGAACCGCGCGTACCAAACGCCTTGCGCGCCTTGCCGAACGTGGTGCTGACGCCGCACGTGGGCAGCCTGACGGTGGAAACGCGCCATGCGATGGGGCAACTGGTGGTCGATAATCTGGCCGCGCACTTCGCCGGCTTGCCGTTGTTGACGCCAGTAAAGTTATAAAAATCCCGGATTGAACATTTTATTAGTATGAATGAAAGAGTCGCTATGGAATTGACAAAATCGCTGTTGCGCACGCGCGGCGGGCAGGACAGCGGCAAGGTGGGCATGATCGAGCTGTTCTTCGACCTGGTGTTCGTGTTTGCTGTCACGCAACTATCGCATGGCTTGCTGGCGCACCTGAGCGCCATGGGCTGGCTGCAGACTGGCTTGCTGCTGATGGCCGTCTGGTGGGTGTGGATATTCACGTCGTGGATCACCAACTGGCTCGACCCCGAGCGCATTCCCGTGCGCATCAGCTTGTTTGTGCTGATGCTGGGCGGCCTGATCATGTCGGCCTCGATACCCGAAGCGTTCGGCACGCGGGGCCTGGGTTTTGCGCTCGCCTACGTCGCCATGCAGGTGGGCCGGCCCCTGTTCGCCTGGTGGGCCGTGCGCCATGAAGCGCTGGCGCGCCGCCGCAATTTCCAGCGCATCGCCCTGTGGGCCGTGCTGTCGGGCATCTTCTGGATCGCGGGCGGCATCGCGTCGCCCGAGCAACGCATCTTCTGGTGGGGCGCGGCCCTGCTGATCGACCTGGCCGGTCCATGGATGCAGTTTGGCGTGCCCGGCCTGGGCCGCTCGACGATAGCCGACTGGGATGTCGATGGCGGCCACATGGCCGAGCGCTGCGGCCTGTTCGTCATCATCGCCCTCGGTGAATCCCTGCTGGTGACGGGCGCCACCTTCGCGGGGCTGGCATGGACGGGTGCCAACTGGCTGGGCTTTTTGTCGGCCCTGGCCGGCAGCATCGCCATGTGGTGGATTTATTTCGACACGGGCGCCGAGGCGGGCCACCACCGCATCGCCCATGCGAAGGACCCGGGCCGCATCGCCCGCAAGGCTTACACCTATATCCACGTGCTGATCGTGGGCGGCGTGATCGTCAGCGCCGTGGCCGATGAACTGGCGCTCGTGCATCCGGATGAAGCGAGCTTCGCCGGCATCAGCGCCTTGCTGGGCGGCCCGATCCTGTATTTGCTGGGCAATGCGCTGTTCAAATGGGTCAGCAACGACCGTTCCACGCCGCCACTGTCGCATCTGCTGGGCATCTTGATCATCCTGGCGCTGATCCCGATGGCTTACGGCCGTTTGTACACGCCATTGACCCTGGCGTGCATCACCAGCTGCGTGCTGGTCCTGGTGGCCGTGTGGGAACATATGGCGCTGCGCCGACCGCCACCGGAGATAGATATCTGATGCGCTATCTCTGACGCCTGCCTGACCTTAGCCGGGCGGCGTGATGCTGTCCGGATCGCTGCGCGTATCGAGCTGCAGTTGCAAGAACGCCAGGTCCAGCCAGGCGCCGAACTTGGTGCCCACCTGGCGCATCAATCCCACCTCATCGAAGCCCAGCTGCATGTGCAGGGCGATCGAGCCGGCATTGCCCGCTTCGATGCCCGCCACCATGACGTGCTTGCCCAGGCCGCGCGCCCGCATGATCAATTCCCCCATCAAGGCCTTGCCGACCCCGGCGCCGCGGCTGTCCGCTCGCACATACACGGAATGCTCGACCGTATGGCGAAATCCTTCGAACGGGCGCCAGTCCCCAAACGAGGCGTAGCCAGCGACCGTTCCTTGCGCATCGATGGCGACGAGCACCGGATAGCCGGCCCGCTGGCGCTCGGCCAGCCAGGCGGCGCGGTTGGCTGCATCGACCGTCCGTTCATTCCAGATGGCCAGGGTATGGCTGACGGCATCGTTGTAGATGGCCGTGATGGCCTCGATATCGCCCGCATGGGCATCGCGTATGTGCATATTGATCTCCTTGCTGGTCGTCTACTATAATGGACAAATCATAGATTGCCGTCCCCGCCTTGTCCAATGGAATCCGAATGAAATCCGACACATGTCCACTAAACCAGACGAATTGAACCAGCGCATCGGTGCCAGGGTGCGCCTCGAGCGGGAAAGCCTGGGCTGGTCGCTGACGGACCTGGCGGCCCGTTCGGGCGTGTCGCGCGCGATGGTGCACAAGGTAGAGCGGGGCGATTGCAGCCCCACGGCCACCTTGCTGGCGCGCTTGTCGGCTGCCTTCGGACTGAGCATGTCCGAACTCATCGCCCGCGCCGAGATGCGCGCCGGGCGCCTGCTGCGCAAGGCTGAGCAGCCCGTATGGACCGACCCGCAGAGCGGCTATGTGCGGCGCCACGTGTCACCGGCATCCGACATGCCGCTCGATCTCGTGTATATTAGCTTGCCGCCGGGCGCGGTGGTGGCCATGCCGGCCGCTGCCTATGTGGCGCGGCGCCAGCTGATCTGGGCGTTGAGCGGCAGCCTCGTCTTCATCGAAGGCGATACCCGCCACGAGCTGGACGAAGGCGACTGCCTGGCGCTGGGCCCGCCGTCGGATTGCGTGTTCAGCAATGAAACATCGCGCCCATGCACTTATGCCGTGGCGGTAATGAAGAGCGCCTGACGGCAGAATCACCAGGCTAGCCTCAGGCGATTGCCGCCGCGCGCAACTGGGTAATGAAGGCGCGCGCGGCGGGCGCCTGTTCGTGGCGCCGGAAGGCGACGGCGATTTCCGAGCTGATCTGCGGCGCCTCCAGTTCGCGGAAGCACACGCCGCGCAATTGCACGCTGGCCATCACGGAGTGGGGCACGATGGCGCAGCCCACGCCCAGCGACACTTCCGTCAGCACGGCCAGCAGGCTGCCCGGGCGCGACACCACCTGCGCCGCAAAGCCGCCACGCCGGCTCACTTCCAGGGTGCCCAATTCCTGCTCCGGCACGATGAACGCTTGCTGCGCCAGTGCCGTCGGCCCCGCCACGCCCGACCCGGCCAGCGGGCTGTCGGCCTGCACGGCCAGCACGAAGCGGTCGCGCAGCAAGACCACCATGTCTATGCCGTCCGGCAAATGCAGGGGCGGGCGCACGAAGGCCAGATCGACGCGGCCCTGGTCCAGCAAGCCGGGCAGGGCATCCATCGCGTATTCACGCGCACTGATGTGGATGCCGGGGTGGCTGGCGCGAAAGCGGGCAAACTGGTCTTGCAGCACGCCCGCATAGGCGGCCGAGGCCACGTAGCCGATGTCCAGCCTTCCCAGCTCGCCCCGTCCCGCCCGCCGCGCCACTTCCTGCGCCTGCGCCAGTTGCGCCAGCGCGCGCGTGGCCTCGATGACGAACAGTGCGCCGGCTGCCGTCAGTGCCACGGCGCGCTTGCTGCGCTGGAACAAGCGCGTGCCCAGCAACTGTTCCGTTTCCTGCACCTGCTTGGTGAGTGCTGGCGGAGAAATGCCCAGCTCGGCGGCCGCCCGCGCGAAATGCAGGTTGTGCGCCACGGCCAGCACGCAGCGGAAATGCCGCAGTTCCAGCAATTTTTCTTTATTCACCATGAGTGAATTATAAGGCGATTGTCTTATAACAGGAAATAACACCGGACTGCTTACAATCGCGGCATGAAACATACCAACTGGACCCTCTATACCTGCTCCGGCGTGTGCGCGCTGATCATGCTCGACACCAACGTGGTGGCCGTCTCCCTGCCATCGATCGCGCGCGCGCTGAACGCCAGCTTCGTCGACGTGGAATGGGTGGTCAGCGCCTACATGCTGGCGTTCGCCTCATTTTTGCTACCGGCCGGCAGCATCGCCGACCGCCTGGGTCGGCGCAAGGTCATGCTGTTCGGCTTGGCCGTGTTCGCGCTGGCGTCTCTGCTGTGCGGCTTGGCGTGGACGCCGTTGGTGCTCAACGTGGCGCGCGCCATCAAGGGCCTCGGTGCGGCGCTGCTGCTGACCTCCGCGCTGGCCGTCATCGGCCACACCTTCCATGCGGAAAAGGAGAGGGCGCGCGCCTGGTCCATTTGGGGCGCGGCCATGGGCGTGGCCATGACGCTGGCGCCACTGCTGGGCGGCCTGATCACGAGCGCCATCAACTGGCGCTGGATTTTCTATTTGAACCTGCCTGTCGTCGCCATCTTGATGCTGCTGGTGCGCAAGCACGTGGACGAGTCGAAAGATGCGTCGAATGCCAGCTTCGACCCGCTCGGCGCAGCCTTGTTCTCCGCCGGCCTGTTCTGCATCATCTGGGGCTTGATCGACGCCACCGTGGCGGGCTGGAACAGCCATGCCACCATGCTGCGCTTTCTGACCGGCGCCGCGCTGCTGGCCCTGTTCGTGATGGTGGAGCGGCGCCAGCGCGCGCCCATGGTCGATTTGTCCCTGTTTGGCCGCCGCGTCTTCGTCGGTGCCGTGCTGGGCATGTTCGGCTACGCCATCGCCGCGCAAGTGATGATGACGTTCTTGCCGTTGTACCTGCAGAACGGCTTCGGCTTTTCCGCCGTGCTGGCCGGCTGTGCCATGCTGCCGTTTGCCATCGCCATGGTGCTGTTTTCCCGGCTGGCGCCACGTGCCATGCGCCGGCTGGACGACCGAGGCATCCTCGTGACGGGGCTGCTGATCGTCGCCGCAGGCAACGTCGCCACGGCGCTGGCCGCGTCCAGCCTGCTGTACGGCCTGGTGGCGGCGGGCATGGTCGTCACTGGCGCGGGCGCAGGATTGCTCAACGGCACCACGCAAAAAGCCATCCTCGCCTGCATTCCCCGCGAGCGCACGGGCATGGGGTCCGGCATCAGCACCACCACGCGCTTTGTCGGCATCGTGCTGGCCGTGGGCGCGCTGGGCGCCGTGCTGGCCATGCGCACGGCAGCTTCGTTCGAAAAGCTGGCGTGGCTGCATGGCTTGAAGGCGTCGCCCGAAATGATAGGGCGCATCGTCGCCGGCAACGCGGCCGAAGCGTTTGGCCAGCTGCCACCCGCCTTGCAGGGTGTGGCCCAGGAAGCGGCGCGGCACGCCTTCATCGACGGCTTTGCCAGCGTGCTCTACCTGGCGGGCGGGCTGGCGGCCGTGGTGGCGGCGCTGGTGTTTGTGCTGGCCAGGCCGATGTTGCCCGCCGCGCAAGTTGCGGGAAAAGTGTAACTGTTCAGCAATATTCAAGTACACGGCCTCTACTTGTAATATGATTCCATCGAGCAATACATGGCAATCATATAACACGACCAATCAAGAGCGCCGAACAGAACCGTAGCGAGTGGCAGTGAGTTGTCGCTGAGAAGCGCAGCTGTGCGAAGCACGGGGCCGCCGAGGCAGTGAGCATCGGAAGCCGCTAATCGCGACGCGCAGTAGCTTGTGTTCGGTGCGGAGAAGCGCATGCACAGAAAACGCATTATCATCACCAGCGTGCTAGTTGCAGTCATCGGCGTGGCCGCCCCCCTGAGCCTGGCCTTTTACCTGTCGTCCGCGCGCGCCGAGCAGGGCCAACAGGAGCGCCTGCGCCTGCTCGCCGGCTATGCGCTCGAGCGCGCACAGCGTTCGATCGCCTCGGCCGGTGCCGCCTTGCGCAGCGCCGATGCGCTGGACCTGCCGCCGTGTTCGGAAGCGCATATCCAGCAACTGCGCCGCATCAGCATTACCACGCGCAGCATCGACGATATCGGCTATGTCGAAAACGGCATGCTCAAATGCACCTCCACGGGCATCGAAGAGACGCGCATCGCCGTCACGCCTGCCGAGTTCATCCTGGACAATGGCCTGGGTCTCGATTTCAACCTGCGCCCCGTCGTCAGCGGCGGCAAGCGCATGGTGGGGCTGACTTACCGCGCATACAAGGTACTGGTCGATCCCGCGCGCTTTACCGACGTCATCATCGACGCCGATATCCAGATGGCCATGGCCATCGACAAGGGCGGCGTGCTCGACACTTTGCACCATCCCGACCCCGCGCTGGTGCAATCCTTGCTCAGCGGCCAGCCAGCGGCGGGTGATGCCGCGTACGACGCCAGCATCCATGCGCTACTCTACCGCGATGGCTTGACGGCCGTGATGATCGAGCCGCGCAGCAAGCTGAACGACAGGCTGCGGCGCGAACAGCTGCTGCTTTTACCGCTGGGCCTGCTGATGGCCGCCTTCATCGTCGGCATCGTCGTGTGGCTGTCGCGCCGCCGCCTGTCGCTGATGGGAGAATTACGCATCGCCATCGACCGGCGCGAATTTTTTGTCCATTATCAACCCATCATCGCCCTCGACACGGGCGTGTGCGTGGGTGCCGAGGCGCTGATACGCTGGCGCCGTCCCGACGGCAGCATGATACGGCCCGACCTGTTCATCCCCGTGGCCGAGGATGGCGAACTGATTCTGCCCATCACGGACCAGGTGATCGCTTGCGTCATCGCCGACATGCGCGCCGCGCTGCTGGCCGACCGCGCGCTGCACATCGCCATCAACCTGTGCGCCAGCGATATCGAAACAGGCAGGGTGCTTGACGTGCTGGAACGCTCGCTGGCCGGCACAGGCATCGAGGCGCAGCAGATCTGGCTGGAAGCGACGGAGCGGGGCTTCATCAATGTGGAAGCGGCCCGCGCCACCATCGAAAAAGCGAGAGCGCGCGGTCATGCCGTGGCCATCGATGATTTCGGCACGGGATACTCTAGCCTGTCGAGCCTGCAAAACCTGCCACTCGACGCCCTGAAAATCGACAAATCCTTTGTCGACACCATCGGCACGGACGCCGCCACCAGCAGCGTCACGCCGCATATCATCGATATGGCCCGCAGCTTGAACATGCTGATCGTGGCCGAAGGCATAGAAACGCAGCAGCAAGCCGATTATTTGCTGGAACGCAAAGTCGAATTCGGCCAAGGCTGGCTGTTTGCGAAAGCGCTGCCGGCCCAGGAGTTCCTGGCCTTTTACGCAAGCCGCCTACTGCCTATCCCATGAAAAAGCCACGCTTTCCCTATCCCTTGCAGCCGCTGCGCGTACCGGGCGGCTGGCACATCACCGTCAACACCCTGTTCGAGGTGAACCCTGGCCCCGATACCATGGAATGGTTCAGCAGCGCACTGCTGCTGTGGGGTAGTTGCCGCGACACGGGTTACTGCTTCAATTCGCACTTCGAGCCGGAAGACGATCCCGAGGGCGAATTCGTGCTGGAAATGGGCAAGGTGTCATACGACCGCCATGGCAAGATCGTCCAAGGCAGCGACGCCTTCCTGGGTGAGTTTCGCACGCGCAGCAAGGCGGAGTTTGTGGCGCGGGTCGAGCAATTCATGCAAGACCCGGCAGCCTGAGTTTTACCGCTTGCGCGGCAAGACCACGTCTTGCCCGCCTTGCTTGAGCACGGCGCTGGCGATCTTGCCTGCGGTATCGCGCGTAAACGCCAGTTCCGCCTCGATGGCGCGGAAGAAAAATTGATCTTTCGCGCTGGCAAACAGGGGCGCCGAACCGATGCCCGTGCCAGCCGCTTCCAGCCCTTGTTTGCCCAGGCTCAGCGTCAAGGTGAAATCGTTGTCGAGCGGATACTCGCCGACATACTCGGCCAGCGCGGCGCGCGGCAATTCGATGGCGGCTAGCGGTTTTTTCAGCGGCGGCAAAGGCGTGCCGGGCAGCAGCGCGGACAAGCCCAGGGCATCGATGCTGCGCGCCGTGTTCGTCAACACCATCACGCCCCGTTTGCCATCCGTGGTGAACGCGGCATAGCTGGCGTAGCCGCCAGTCTGGCCGCTGTGCCAGGCGTAGGTCTGCCCCTGTTGCTGCTCCAGCAGCCAGGCCAGGCCGACCTTCGTGTCGCTATCCGGCGCCAGTGGGCGCTGCGGCGTGATCGCCAGCGCATACGGGCGCAGCGGCTTGAACATATACGCTTGCAGATAGGCAACCATGTCGCGCGCGCTGGAATACACGCCGCCGGCCGGCGCCACCACGTTCAAATCCCAGGCCGGCGTGGCTTCGCCCGACAGCATATGTCCGGGCGCCAGGCGCGCCAGCATGCCGTGCGTGGGCTTATTCGAGGTCGAGCGCATGCCCAGCGGCACGGCGATGCGCTTTTGCAGCAGCGCTTCGTAACTGCTGCCCGCCCGGGCGGCCAGGGCCGTGCCCAGCACGGCATAGCCGATATTCGAGTAGTCAAAGGCCGTGCCTGGCGCACTGGGCAGATGGTAGGCGGCGAGAAACTGCCGCTGTTTTTCCGCTGTGTAATCGGCATACGGATTGGCAGGGTCCTTGGGCGCGAAGTTGTCGGGCAGGCGCGGCAGCGAAGAATAATGCGTGGCCAGGTCGAGCAGGCTGATCGTTTTTCCGTCGAAGGCGGGCAATGTATATCCCGGCAACAATGCCGCTACCGGCTCGTCGAGTTTCACCTTGCCTTCGATGACGGCATCGGCCAGTAGCAAGCCCGTCATGGTCTTGGTGACGGAACCGATCTGATAGACGGTGTCGGCGCCCGGCTTGACGCTCTTGCCTGCATGCAGGCTGCCAAAGCCATACACGGCGCTGTCCCTGCCGTCGATGACGGCGATGACGATGCTGG
>NZ_LT607666.1:90421-113429 GCF_900095265.1 Janthinobacterium sp. UMAB-56
GCAAAGGGGGAGGAGGGTGAAAGTGGGATTCATGGGAACCTGTCGAGTGATCAATGGAAAAGGCAAGTTCACGCCAGCCCCCGGATAAAGTGGCTGGGATGAATGCCGAGCATAGGCCGGCTACATGAAGGTTGCCTGAGTTTTATGTCACTATTATCAATTTGGCATGCCGCTGTCTGCAGGCGTCTCCAGCAAACCCGCCAGTTGGGCCCGCATGTCGGCGGACATGCATCGCAGCAATTCGCCGCGCCGGCGCGCATCGGCCCGTTTCTTTGACGGCACGTCGGCCAAGTCCTGCACCCGGTAGTGCGCGCAGGGCAGGTGATAATTACCGTCTTGCATGCGCAAGGCGTGCAATTCCTGCCACGCCAGGTCGTAATCGGCGGCAATATGGCGCCGGCGCCGCGCATTCAGGGCGATGCGGTTGTCATTACTGATCAAAAACAGGTTATTGCAGGCAAAAAAATCGCCGAAATCGCGCAGGGCCGTCACCATCAGGTTTTTCGGGCGACAACCGTGCAGCGCCCGCGTGGCTTCCTTGACCGCCAGCTTGCCCGCCTCGGAGCGCAAGCCTTGCAGTGCGCCCAGCTGCAAGGACACCCCATCGGCGCGGGGCAGGAACAAAAAGCTGGCCAGGTACAGGGCCTGGCCATCGCGCGTCAGATGCAGGCACAATTCGCCTTCGCGATAGCTGTCGTGGATGGCCGTCAGTTGCAAGCGGTACAGGGCCCCATCCTTGCCTTCGAACGCGGCCAGCACCACGGGCTGGCGCGCTGCCCGCTCGACCAGCGCCCGGGCGCCTAGCTGCCACAGGAAACGGTAGTGCCCTTCCAGCAAGGCCAGGCGATCCGTGCAACCGAGCTGACGTGACGCGTAAGGGCGGTAAATCTTGAAGCGCAGGCAGGGATGCAGCTGGGCCAGCGAGCGCATGCCAGGCAGGCTGTCCAGGAAGGCTAGCCAGCGCGTGCGCTGGCGGGGAAAGAAGAGGGCGCCCAGCGCCGCTTTCAGCCGGTGTCCGCTGGCCGGATGTGGCGGCACGGTGCTGCGGTGGTGCAGGGGTAAAGCGATGTCATTCATGATTCAGCCGGTGATGGCAGGCGCTGCACAGTGAGAGCCTTGCCATTCTGAATGCTACGCGGGCCAGGTGAAGTTCATATTAAGAAGCGGTTCCCATGTACATTTAGAGGATGGCAACTAAACATTTGCCTTCTACTAATATGGGCCGCTATGCTCGCGGCACCTCCACCCAATGACTGATACCGCCCATGATGCATCGCCATTTGCTTGTCCTATCCATGCTGGTCGCCGCGCTGGGCGCCCAGGCGCAAGACCGCACGTCCGATCCCCTGGGGCCACTGGCGCAATGCATCAACCGCAGCGAGTTCCAGTTCAGGCAGCAGGACCGCTTGCCAGCGCACGTGACGACACGCAGCGTCAAGCTGACGACGGGAGAGGGCCAGGTCTCGGTGGCCGACGGCTATCGGCTGATGTTGTTTCACAAGGGCAGCTTGCCCTTCGTGAATCTGAAAATCGAACGCAGCGCCGAAGGCAGGTTTGCCGCCGACCGCGACACCATCGTGGCGCAAATGCAGCAAATGTCATCCAACAGCAAGCCGCCACAGCTGGTGCCGCTGGAAACGGACACGCGCCAGGGCGTGGAAGTGCTGGGATTGAACAATCCGAAGATCACGCAATCGTCCGGCGTGATTAGTGTATACACCTTGCTGCAGCCAGCCAGCGGGACGGTCGCCACCGCCTATCTGCTCAATCAGCCGGCAGACAAGCGCGAATTCGCGACCGATGCGCAGTACCATGCCTTGCGCGACCGGTTCCTTGCCGCACTGCTCAGTTGCATGGCCGATACGGCGCAGTAAGGCAGGCAGACATTGACACCCATGCCAGCCATGCTGCGGCGCTCAAGGCGCGGATACGCGCCGCCGTGGCATTGAATCTGGCGCCCTAAGCAAAGCGAACGAACACGTGAGACATTATCTGTATATCTGGCACGATCCGACCGAGCGCATGATTGTCGCTTCCGGCATCGAATTCAAGGATTTTTTACCCGCCCTCGGCAAGGCTGGCGGCATCGTGCTGCGCAAGGGCAGCGCCGGGACGGCCAGCAAACCCGCTGCCTACCAGTTGCTTGCACGGCAACAAGTGCCGGCCCTCGCGCAGGAAGATATCTACGCCTGGGGCAGCCACGCGTGGGCCGATTGGCAGGAGGATTCCCAGGGCAGTGCGCCGGCTCTCCTTGATGCTGACGTTGCTGCGATGCTCGACCACCGTGGTGTACGCACGCCGCCTGCCGCCTCGCGCAGCCGCTTTCTCGCCTTTGCCCACGATGATGGCTGGTATTTGAAACTGATGTATGCCGCATGGGACGACGTGGCGGCTCTGCTCGCCAGCGCCATCCCGCCTGCCTTGGGCGCGCTCGATAGCGATGCGTTGCAACGGGGCGGCGACGGCTACTGGCTGCAAGGCGGCAAGGTTGACCTGGAATTGAAAACCCACGATATCGACAGCGTGCTGAACCGCCGCCTGTAGCCCATGAAAACGCCACAGGAAAAGAAGCACATCAGCGACGCCAAAGATCGCCGCAACACCTATGGCGAAAACAGTAAATCCTATCGAGTAGTCCCAGTTCGGAAAATACTTGTCGCAAGCCAATAATTATTGGCCATATGCGCTTGCCCATCCGCATGCAGGCAAAGCACCGTGCAGAGAGCGATGTGGTGTGCCCGGCCATCCAGCCGTTCGCACTTGTCCAGGCTATCGCTTGCTGACGACCAGGCCGCCTGCATGTCCCGTAGCAACGGCGCCAGGCTAGTCCGCCCAGCGGGGGAAGTTCTCCCATTGTTCACCGGCCAGCGCCAGTGGCGGTGCGCCGATGGGCGTCAGGTTGCAATGTTGCGCATACTCGTCCCCGTCGTGCCCCTCGTCCCTCTCGGCCGTCATGCGACCGGGGAAATAATGGCGCAGACCTTGAGCGCTGGTCATGCCCGTCCCCGTGCCATCGTAGAAAGCTACCCCAGGCAGACAGATTCAAACATCGCGCCGCTCCTTGCGATCGAGTTGCAGCGCCAGACGCGCGGCCATGCCGGCATTGTCGCGCTGCAAGGCGTCGCGTTCCAGCGCCAGCGCCTCGGCGCGCTGCTGCGCCGCCTGGGTATATTCCGCCTGCATGTCGAGCTGGCGGTCTTGCGCGGCCAGCGCCACCTTGGCATCGTTCAGCGCCTGCAAGGCCGTGTCCAGTTTGGCCAGCAGGGCGTCGGCGGACGCGGCTGCCTGCAGGTATTGAAATTCGAACTGATCGCGCTCGGGGCGCACGGTGGCCAGTGTTTCGCGGTCGACGGCCGCTTCGCTGGCAAGGCGCGCTTGCTCCGCCTGCAACTGCGCCAGGCGAATGTCTTGCTGCATCAGGGTCGCTTGCTGACCCTGCACGCGTTGCTGTAGCTGCGCATTGTCCTGTTCCAGCCGGCTTACACGCTGCTGCGCCTGCGCGCGTTCCTCGCTGCGCTGGGTGGCCGCCGCTTCCTGGTAATGGTCGAACTGCGAGCGCACCTGCGCCAATTGGCGGTTGAGGCCTGCGATTTCCTCGCCGCGGTCGGCCAGGCGCTGCGTCAAGCCCGCATTATCGCTGTGCAAGGTCGCCAGGGTCACGGCACGGAAGTGGTGCTCTTCCTTCAGTTGCGCCAGCGCGTGCTGCGTGGCGCGCAATTCCTGGGTGAGGGCGGCGCGCGCCTCCGTCAATTTGATTCGTTCGCTTTCCGTCTTCTTCAGTTTTTCCAGCGCCGCATCGAGCTCGGCGCGGTGTTGCTGCATGCCCGTTTCCAGCTGCTGCGCCACGTCGCGCTGCTGCTTCTCGTACACGCCGCGCATCGCCTCCATCAGTTCGGCCGGCAGACCTGACTCCGTTTTCACGGCGCCCGCGCCCTGGAATTCTTCCTTCCAGCGCTTGAGCAGCGGGGCGATGGTGCTCTTGCTGCCCGTGCTGCCCAGCGCCTCGCGCACGCTGTCCACCGTGGGATTACGCCCATCGGCAGTGACGATTTGAGCTGCTTTAATAACATCAGAGTACAGAATGCCGGCGCGGGCCATGAAATCACCTATGAGCTGAATTTAGTAACGTATTACATGATACGTAATATGAGATAATATTACGATAGAAATTTCAACTATTTCTTAAAAATATAAGCTGCGATAAGATTGCTTATCGCGTGTTATGGGGGTGGTTTGCATGCTATTCTGTGACCCTCTCAGTACACAACCGCGATTTCGCTGCCGCCATGCCCGATTTCCCCCTGTCTAAACGTCGCGCCGCCATGCCGAAAAATGCCGCCATTGCTACCTTGCCATTACATGGAGCCGTGATCGATGCCGAGCTGGCCGCGCGCCATCAGGCTTTCCTGGCCGCCGCGACGTCCGATAACACGCGCCGCGCCTACCGTTCCGCCATCCGCCACTTCCAGACCTGGGGAGGGGCGCTGCCGGCCGACGAGTCGAGTGTCATCCGCTACCTGATGGCGCATGCGGACAGCCTGAACGCGCGCACCCTGGCTCTGCGCCTGACGGCACTGTCGCAATGGCATGTGTACCAGGGCTTTGCCGATCTCGCGTCCACGCCCACCGTGCGCAAGACCCTGGCCGGCATCGCCCGCCTGCACGGCAAACCGAAAAAGAAGGCCAAGGCCCTGCCTTTGGAAGACCTGGAAGTGATCGTCGCCAAACTGGCCGCGCAGGGCGGCGTCAAGGCCTTGCGCGACAGCGCCTTGTTGCAACTGGGATTTTTTGGTGGTTTTCGCCGCAGCGAACTGGCGGGATTGACACTGGAAGACGTGAGCTGGGAGCCGCAGGGCATGCTCATCACCTTGCCCCGTTCGAAAACCGACCAACTGGGCGAGGGTATCGTCAAGGCGATCCCCTTCGGCGATGGCGTCTGTTGTCCGGCCACGGCACTGCGCGCCTGGCTGGCCGCCGCGCACATCCGTTCCGGGCCACTGCTGCGCCCCGTCAACCAGTGGGGCCATGTGAGCGTGAAGGCGCTGCACGCGAGCAGCATCAATACGATCTTGGCAAGCTGCGCCAAACTGGCGCAACTTGATTACGTGCCGGAATTATCGAGCCACAGCCTGCGCCGTGGCATGGCCACCAGCGCCCACCGGGCGGGTGCCGATTTCCAGGCCATCAAGCGCCAGGGCGGCTGGCGCCACGACGGCACCGTGCATGGCTATATAGAAGAGGCGGGCCGCTTCGAGGAAAATGCGGCCGGCAGCCTATTGAAGGCGAAGAAAAAGCCGGCAGCCTGAGAGCGCTCCACAACACCTTGCAGCATGCCGTCTGCACGAGTGAAAGGAGCGCCTGAGGATGACAGGGCGACCGGTTTCGCGCCGAATCACGACTCGACGTCGCATATACGGTCGCGTCCCGCCGATTTGGCCTGATACAGGCGGCGGTCTATCCTGTCGAGAAAAACATCGGGGTCAATCTGGGCGCTGGGCAAGATCGTGCCTACGCCCATGCTGACAGTGACCAAGCGGCCAACGCCGGAACTTGCATGTGCGATTTCCTTGCGCGCCAGCAGCTTGCGACAGCGCTCGGCCACGTTGCGGGCAGCTCCCTCGTTCGTGGCTGGCAGCAGCAGCACAAATTCCTCGCCCCCCAGGCGGGCGCATAGGTCGCGTGAACGTGACGCGCCCTCATCCATTGCCTGGGCCACGCGACGCAAACAGTCGTCACCTTGCATGTGGCCATAATGATCGTTGTACTGTTTGAAATAATCTATGTCGATCACAATCAGGGACAGCGGTTCGCCAGTAGCGCGCGCCTTGGCCCATTCGATCGGGTACAGGGTGTCGAACATGCGGCGGTTTGCGACGCCTGTCAGGCTGTCGCGGTAGGTGAGAACTTCCAGTTCGCGCTGCAGCTGGAGGATCTTGTCCTCGGCCTGCTTGCGCTGGGTAATATCGAACATGAAGCCGACAAGCGAGTCGACGCTGCCGTCCTGGCGACGCACCACGTGCACCACGTCGCGTATCCAAACCTGCTCGCCGTCGGACCTCAGCGCCCGATAGTCGGCTTCGTGATCGACGCCCATTTGCGACTGTGCGACACAAAAATCGACCGTCTTCTTGCGATCCTCCTCATGGATGCGTTCGGCCCAGTCGTTGACGGAAAGCCAACTTGACTGTTTCCAGCCGAGCAACTCCTCAATCTGGGGGCCAATGTAAGTGAAGCGCATCGTGGCCCAGTCGATCCGCCACGGAATTGCGCGGGTCGATTCCAGCAATGTTCGATACACACCTGCATCGTCGCAGGCAACGTTGGCAACATCGAGAGTAGGAGCGGACATAGTTATGAATGTGAGGAGGAAAGCATCGTGCAGTGGATAAACTTCATACGGGAAAGGCTATCTATCATGCCCAGTAGAGCAGGAATATGCGCTCAGTGTATACCCGCGCCCCAGCACCAGTACAGCACAATGTGCCCCAGTGACAGTGCACCTCCGTTCACACCGTTGCACCGCTGTTTGATCATGTCGCGTCGTCCTTGGGCGCCCAGCCGGCCGGCAAGACCGTGTGCGTGGCATCATCTCCAAGCGTGCAATGGCGGTGCGGCGGGACGAAGACGGGACCATGCTGGCAGATGCAGACACTGTGGACGACGCGCCAGAAAACCAGCCTGCCGCCATCGCGCAGCGCACGGCGGACGCGATCCGTGAAGCACTGGAAGGCGCCGGGGCCGTCGCGCCGGAGTTTGCCTACATCGGCCAGCGCCCCATGCCCTTTGACGGCGTGCCCGTCACCGGCTACTTGCCAAATGTGAAGGGCGTGTACGTATGCGCCATGCATCCTGGCGTGGTGCTGGCGGCCATCGTGGGCCAGCTGGCCAGCGGCGAGATCGTCGACGGCTTGCCGGCGTCAGCCCTGGAGGCTTGCCGGCCCGCGCATCTCACAGTGCAGGCGTTGCTGCTAATGCCATGGCGCGCTGTTCGATTGGATTCAATTGTCAGTACAATCATGCACAGCACGTGCCATTGTTGCTGCGCATCGATGTCGCGGCACGCACCTTTAAAGGGGGCTGTGGCTGTATTTATGTGTGTTCGCGTACATTCCAACGTCCGCTAGTTGCGTAAGTTCATTCCCAAGGGATTAGCAGGCAGGCGATGGCGCTGCCAATTTGCGCACGCCATGCATCACGACGAGAAGGACATGCCATGTGAAGTATTTTCCTTCGCCCCCTGCTGCTGCAGCTGCGGAAAACCATTTGCCTCTCCATTGACGTCATTTAAAGTGGAAAATGACAAAGATGAACTGAGGACCACCCACCGAACCGCCCATTTGTGACCAGTCAACGGAATTGTATGCTCGATATTGTCGCGATCTGTCTTGTTACGACCGCATTGCTCAGCTATGTAAACCATCGCTGGATTCGCCTGCCTATCACCATCGGCGTGATGGTCATCGCGATGTCACTGTCGCTTGCCATTGTCTTACTCGACTCGCTGGGGCTGTCCTCGGCGATCCACGACCAGGAACTGACGTTTTTGCGTTCGCTCGATTTTTCCGAGTTGCTGATGCAGGCCATGCTGTCATTCCTGCTGTTTGCTGGCGCCTTGCATATCAAGCTCGCGTCACTGCGCCGCTATCAATGGCAGATCGGCACCTTGGCGGTGGCTGGCACGATCTTGTCGACTGCCGCAGTCGGGTTTGGAATGTGGCTGGTGCTGCCGCTCTTGGGCGTTCAGCTGCCCTTGCTGTATTGCCTCTTGTTCGGCGCCTTGATTTCACCCACCGATCCCATCGCCGTGATGGGCATATTGAAATCGGCGCAGGCGCCGAAAGATCTCGAACTCGTCATTGCTGGCGAATCCTTATTTAACGACGGTGTTGGTGTCGTCCTGTTTTCACTATTCATGGGCATGCTCGCCTCGGGCGGTACGCCAACGCTGGGCACGGCTTTTTCCTTATTGATGCGCGAGGCAGGCGGCGGACTCCTGCTCGGCGCGATATTGGGCTATCTGACCTATTTGATGCTTAAAAACATAGATCAGTACCATGTCGAAGTCTTGCTGACGCTGGCGGCAGTCACGGGTGGCTACTCTCTGGCCAACCGTCTGCATGTGTCGGGACCGCTGGCCATGGTGGTCGCAGGATTAGTGATCGGCAACTGCGGGCGCAACTACGCCATGTCCGACACGACCCGTCGCTACGTCGATATGTTCTGGGAATTGCTCGATGAAATTCTCAACGCGGTACTGTTCGTATTGCTCGGAATGGAAGTGGTCATGATCACCTTCACGCTGCCACTGCTTCTGGCCGGCGCCGTGGCTATCGTGGTCACCCTCGTGGCCCGTGCCACAACCGTTGGTTTGCCTGTTGCTGCTGCTGCACGCTGGTTCGGCTTGCCCGGGGGGGCGGCGCTAGTGCTGGTATGGGGCGGCCTGCGAGGCGCGATCTCGGTGGCGCTGGCACTCTCGCTTCCACCGGGACCGGAGCGCGATATTGTTTTAACGCTCACATATTGCGTTGTTGTTTTCTCTATCCTGGGGCAGGGCTTGAGCCTTGGAAAGGTCGTGGGCGTCGTTGTCGCAAAGGAGTAATCGCCGCTGCGGGAAAGCGCCGGTGATTCGTTTGCTCGCAGAATTGAGCCACGCTGTCTGGCCCGCTTGCCACTGCCTGCCCCTGAGGTCGACAGCGTGTGCAATTCATTGCGTCACCCACTGGCGCTCTGCAACACCAATCAGTCGCCTCCTGGTTCGCTGCGGAGCGCCCAGGCCTTTTTTCCGAGCGTGATCCACGAAGCTGCCTCAGCCAGTGCTTTTTCCGTGTATTGCAAATACTAAATTAAGCGTTTGATTTCTTTAGGACGCTAGCAAGCAGTGTTTTCATGAAACTTTACAGCAAGATGTGCGCCGGGCGCACCGAGCGCAGCATCGCCGCGAACTCGCGCAACGTGGAGGTACTGCTAGCCTCGGCCGTCCTCAGCCAGGCCGTCAGGTCGAGCACAAGTTGTTCACTGGACGCGTTCGATGGCGTCCACAGTTGGCGCAGTTGTTCGCGCATACCGACCAGTTCGGCAAGGGCCTCGCTTTGTGCGACGGCGCTCGATACCTGCGCGCGAACGCCACTGGGAATATGTCCCGCGTCGCGGTGTAGCCAACGGCGCGCGCTGCGCAGGTTCGCAAGTTCGGCGACCGCGTGCCCCTGTGCGCGCATCTGCACCCCTTCGGCAAGGGCCACGCGGCGCACACGCCTAGCATAGTTCGCCATGAACTCGTATCGCTGAGCTTCTTGGCGTGGATCGATAGCCGTCGCACGGGCAGACGTTACAGCGCCGGCACGGACGCCCGGAATGGCTCAGTGTATGGCGATGTTGCTCGTTTGGCAGGCAAGAGGCAAACATACCTTGAAGAGGTCTTGTGAGGGGAGGGCTAAGACAAGGGCTTGATGAAGTCGATGCGCTCACTGGCCGGGTCGCCGAAGTGCTCGACGGCGCGTATCCGATAGCCATTGCGGATCAGCAAGCGCAGCATGGCCGGATACCGGTTCATCGATTTTACAGTGACGGCCGCAAAACCTTGTTCTTTGGCCCACGCTTCCTGTGCTGCCAGCAGGCGCTGCGCCAGCCCCGCCTTGCGGTATGCGGGCAGCACACCACCGAGCCAGCTATATAAAGAGCCATCCCCGGCACGATACCCGAGCTTGAAGCCCACGGCTTGGCCGTTTGCTTCCGCGATGAGCACCAGTGCGTCGGCGGGCAGCCGCTCCTGCAACTGCGCCAGACTGCGTCGCTGGTCGAACTCGGGGATGGCCTGCAGCACCTGCCAGGCTTCCTCCATGTTACCAATGCGTATCATGCAGCCGCCGGCTCCCGGGGCCGGATGATCATGCAGGTGGCCGTCGCATGCGCGTACACTTTGCCGGCTTCGTCGCGGATCGTGCCTTCGGAAATGACCAGGTTGCGGCCCGCGTTGATGACCTTGCCTTCCGCAAATACCGTCACGTTGAAGGGCAGGGGGCGGCACATCTTGATGTTCAAGTCCGTGGTGCCGTAGCTTTCGCCGGCTGGCAAGACCGTGTGCGTGGCACAGCCGGTGACCGTGTCGAGTACGGTGGCGGCGAAACCGCCATGCACGCCACCCATGGGGTTCGTATGGTTTTCATTTGCCGTGGCCGTGAAGATGACTCTGCCGTGCTCGATCGTGTGGGCCGCCATGGGCATGGTCTTGGAAATACCGGGCTGGGGAAACAGGCCTTGCGCGAAAGCTTGCATCAGTTGCAAACCGCTCATGTCGTTGGGGTGCATGTTAACTCCTGTGGGGTGATGCTTAGGTTAAACGAGGTTAAACGTCTTGCTGGAAACGCAGGCGCGAGGCATGCAGCAGGAAGCGGGCGACGATGGCCAGCTCTTCCTCGCTGAAACCTTGCTTGAGCTGTTCATTCAGGCTGTCGAGCAGGGGCAGGGCGGCGGCCAGCACTTCACCGCCCTTGGGTGACATGTGCAAGGTGCCGGCGCGCGCGTCAAACGCCGACTGTCCGCGCACGATGAGGCCGTTTTCTTCCATGCGCGCCACCAGGCCCGTCACGGCCGAGTTTTTCAATTGCAATGCGCGACCCAGATCCTTGAGTTGGCAGCCTTCCTCGCCCTTCAGGGCAAACAGGGCGACCACTTGCGTGCCGGAAAAGCCCAGTTCGCTGGTGAATACGGCATCGGCCGAGCGAAACAGGTTCTGGCGCGCCAGGTTGAGTAAATTAAACAAGCGCGGCGAGCGTTCGCCCAGCGGGCAGGCGGCTGCGGTGTCGGGGATATCTGGTGGGGGCAAGGTATTGGTACGCATACGAAGTATACTACTACGTATGCGTAATAAATCAAGTGGGTATATTTAATCGCGCTGGTGCCGCCCCACGTAGCGTGCTCGCGGCCGTATCAGGGCCGCACTCGCCGCTTGTTCGGCGGCATGCGCGATCCAGCCGGCCGAGCGGGCCAGGGCAAACACGGCCATGCCCGCGCCCTCGGGCCAATCAAACGCCAGTTCCATGGCCGCCAGCGCCAGGTCGGCGTTCGGTTTGCTATCAAGCAGTTCGCCTGCGGCCGTGCACAAAGCCAGGATGGCGACCAGTGGCGGCCGACCGGGCGCCAGCGTCGACAAGGTACCCAGCAAATACGCCGCGCGCGGGTCGCCCAACGGATACAGCGGGTGGCCAAAGCCGGCAAACTCCGGCGCGATGGTCTTGTAGTAGTTCGCAATGCTATCCCTGGCGTCTGGCGCGGCCAGCGCCTGCGCCAACATGCGACGGGCCGCAGCGCTGCCGCCGCCATGTTTGTTGCCGGACAGGGCAGCCAATCCCGCGCCCAGCGATGCTGGCAGGCTGGCGCCCGTCGAAGCGACGCAGCGCACGGCAAAGGTCGAGGCATTCAGCTCATGGTCGGCCAGCAACACCAGCGCGGCGCGGATCAATTGCGTCTGGTCCGCGTCCGCTTGCCATGCCTGGGCCAGTTGCCGGTGCAGTGGCAGCGTGGACGGCGCCGTCTGCAGCAGGGCGGCGGCCAGGAGACGCATCACGGCGTGGCCGCCCTGCAGCATGCTTGCAGGCACATTCGCTGGCGCGGACGCCAGCATGGCCATGGCGAACGTGGCGCGCGCCAGCGGCGTGGCACCGGGCGCGCTGGACAACGCTTGCGGCAGGCAAGGCGCGTCTTGCTGAAAATAGTCGCTTGCCCCATCGTCCCACAACAGGCTGGCGGCAGCTTCCAGGGTCGCATGCCGGGCCAGTGCTGTTGCGTCATAGCCCCGGTACAGCAAGCGTCCGCCAGCAATATGCGAAATTTGCGTTTCCAGCACGGGCAAGCCCCAATGCATGGCGGCCACTGCCGCCTGGCCGCCCCGCTTGGCGTCATGCTTGCGCGCCGCCAGTCGCAGCACCTCTTCCTGCGGATAGCGTTTGCGTCGCGACACTCCATTGCGGACGGAGGCAAGCAAGCCCCGGCTCACATAGGAATACAGGGTGAGCAGGCTGACGCCCAGGAGGCGCGCCGCGTCTTGAGCGGACAGATCGTTGTTCATGGCGGCCATTGTAGCGTTTGTATCTTCATGTTGATTGATGGAATCAAGATTGACGGGCGGGGCGGCGTGTCACTAGACTCATGCCTTTCCAGGAGTCTCCATGAGTACATTGAGCATACGCACCCTGCGACCGGACGACGCCGCGCCGCTGCTGGCATTCGAGCAAGCCAACCGGGCCTGGTTCGAGCGCCATATCGACCGGCGCCCGGACGATTTTTACAGTGTTGACGGCGTCCAGGCGCACGTCGCGCATTTGATGGCCGAGCATGCGCAGGGACGCATGCATCCTTGCGTCATCGTCGACGAAGAAGGTGAGCTGATCGGGCGCGCCAACCTCAAGGACATCGACCTGCAGCAAGGCGTGGCCGAAGTCGGCTACCGCATCGGCGAGCAGCAGGCAGGCAAGGGCCTGGCCACGGCCGCGCTGCACCACCTGATCGCACTGGCGCGGGACGAGTGGCGGCTGACCAGCCTGTGCGCCCACGCCATCGATGGCAATACAGCGTCGATCCGCGTGCTGCAGCGTTGCGGTTTCGTGCAGGGAATGGCCGTGCCCGATATCGCCATCGTGGAAGGCAAGGCTGTCGATGGTCATGCCTACGCGCTGGAACTGCGGGCGGCTGGACAGGGCAGGCAGCTATGAGTCGTGTCGCCCCCCAACGCATCGTCGTCATCGGCGCCGGCATCGTCGGCGCGTCGCTCGCGTATCACCTGGCAGCCAAGGGTGCGCAAGTCACCGTGGTGGAGGCGGGCGGCATCGCTTCCGGCGTGACGGGCACCTCGTTTGCGTGGATTAACACGTCTTGCGCTGGGACAGACCCGATTGCGGCGCTGCGCGGCGCCGCCATCGCCGCCTGGCGACGGCTGGAAGTGCAAGTACCCGGTTTGACGGTGCGCTGGCATGGCGCCTTGTCGTATGGCACGCAGGATGGGCGCGTGTCACCCTCGTGCATATTGATTGAGCGCGCCCGCATTTCCCAGCTTGAACCGCATCTGCGGCAGCCGCCACAACAGGCCATCCACGAGCCGCAGCAGGGCGCCCTAGACGCGGTAGCCGCGACGCATGCCTTGCTGACAGCGGCCCGGGCGCTGGGTGCGACCGTCCGCACGCACACGCCCGTGCTGGGTTTTATCGTCCAGGACGGGCGGGTGACGGGCGTGGAAACGGCCACGGGCGTTCTCGAGGCGGACGTGATCGTGCTGGCGGCAGGCACGGGTACTGCCGCGCTGGCGCAGAAACTGGGCGCCAGCCTGCCGATTCATGCCTCGCCCGCCATCTTCCTGCGCTACCAGGCACCGCGCGGCCTCGTGCGCGGCATCATTTCCAGCCATGCGATGGAAGTGCGGCAGGACGAAGACGGGACCCTGCTGGCGGCCGAAGACTATGTAGACGACGCGCCAGAAAACCAGCCTGCCGCCATCGCGCAGCGCACGGCCAGCGCGATCCGGGAAGAACTTGCGGGTGCCGAGGCCCTCGCGCCGGCATTCGCCTGCATCGGCCTGCGCCCCATGCCCTTTGACGGCGTGCCCATCATCGGCTACCTGCCAACTGTGAAGGGCGTGTACGTATGCGCCATGCACCCGGGCGTGGTGCTGGCCGCCATCGTGGGCCAGCTCGCCAGCGAAGAAATCGTCGATGGACAGCCGGCGTCAGCCCTGGAGGCTTGCCGGACCGCGCGTTTCCTGGCGTGATGATGCCGCGCTGATTTCTACGGCACAGGCACTACAAACACGGGCGGGATGAACGGCGTAGGCTCCTGCTCATCGCCTTCCTCCGACGGGGCCTGCCTAAAATCATCGTTGTGCCAGTCCCCGTTCACCACCCGGTCGACAATCAGCGCCAAATCTTGCGTTTCGCGTACCTCGCGGCCAAACGGCAAGCGCCCATGCGAGCGCGACACCAGGCTGTAGCGCAACTGGCGCACTTGCGCATCGTGCCAGCAATAGAACAGCATGTCCTCGCCTTTGAGCGCGCTGCGGCGGGCCGCGATCACCTGGCCGATGAACTCAACGATATCGGCCGCATGGATCTGCGGCGTTTCCTCCTCCGTGGGCGAAAAGCTCCACATATTGGTGACGGCTTCGTGATTGATGTGGTCGGGATTAATCTCCACGGCATCGTCTTTTGCCATGGTGAGCCAGTTGTTGACGACGATAGACTGAATCATATAAAGCTTTCAATGCCTGTTATTCAATGCCGATAGTTCAATGCAGCTTAATAAGGTGAGGCCAGCATGGCCCCTATCGGCTTAGCTGCCTGGCGGCACTTGACCGGGCTGCCCATGCCGACGCATCCATTCAGCGGCGACATCGCCCATGGTTTTAGCGCTACCATCGCGTATCCAGGCCATGAAATCACGGTCAAGCTTGAACTGAGGGCCGCAATGAGCAAGCAGGAAGCGCCTGACGTTTTGTGTGTTGCTGTACTTGGCATCAACAACCGTTTGCCGGGTGATGACACCGCCATGCCAATTGAAAACCATAATTCCCTTACCCCCTCGGCCCATCGAGCAACAACTCCGCCAAGCGCGTCGTCAGCCACAAACTCGTCTCGCTCAGCTTCTTGCCATGAATCGACAGCCGCCGCACGGGCAGGCGCGACAAAGCCAGCGCAGGACAGGGTACTTCCTGCAAATAGCCCTTGTAGTTGTCGTAATTGGCAATGTTCAGCGGAAGAATCGCCCAGCCCAGCTCATCGGCGACCATTTCCGCGATGCTGTAAAAACTGTCGGAAAACCAGACGGCGGGGCTGAAGGCGTGTTCGCGGTTCAGCTCGGAATCCATGATCAACTGGCGGTAGCGGGTCAACTCATTGCGGCTCACTTCCTGGCCGTGCGCCATAGCGTGGCCTTTCGCCACGAACACGCCTTGCGCCACGCTGCCGATGTGCTGCTGTTCCAGCACGGGCGAGATGGGGCCGCGGTCGAAGTGAAAAGCCACGTCGGCCTGCTGCTGCTCCACGTATTGCGCCACTTCCGAGGCCGTGGCGTTGAGCATGACCAGTTCCAGGGCCGGGTAGCGTGCCGCCAGCTCCTTCACCAGCGTGCTGATGGCCAAATAGGGCAGGGCTTCGTCCAGCGCCAGGGTTAGCCGGGCTTCGGGCGCCTCGCTCAGCAGTTGGGCGCGCAGCTGCAAGCGCTCGGCCTGGCGCAGCAGTTCGCACGCTTCCAGGTGCATCACCTTGCCCGCTTCCGTCAGCACGGCGCTGCGGCGCGAGCGGTCGAACAGTTCCACGCCGAATTCCGCTTCCAGCAGCCCGATCGAGGTGCTGACCACCGATTGCGCGCGGCCCAGCCGGCGCGCCGCGCCCGAGAAAGAACCGGCCGCGACGGCCGCTTCAAAGTAGCGCATTTGTTCCAAAGTCCAGTGCATGGCATCAATCTATCTGTTTTACAGATGGATTTTAACTTGAATGCCATTCAGGGGCGACATAAAATTGATCTACATTTTCAATAACATGAGATCCGCCATGAAAAACGCCCAAGCCAATTCCCCCGCCATCCACTTCAACTGGTGTCACGACGCCACCGCCGAAGATACGCTGTGCAAGCTGTATCTGGATAACGTCAGCGCCGACTATATCTCCCATTCGGAGCTGCAGGGCGAGCGCGCTGACGCACCCGGCAACTGGCGCGCGGACTTGCCTGAAGTGATACGCGGCGAAATCCGCGCCGCCCTGTCGCATGACTGGGCGCATGGCGATTCGACCCTGCTGGCCGTCGCCACGTCGGGCGAGGCCATCGTCGGCATGGCACTGGTTTCCATCGACACGCGCCAGCGCGCCTCGAAATCGTTCGCTGCGTTGGACGACCTGGTCTTGTTGCCTTCCATGCGCGGTAGCGGCATCGGCAGCCAGTTGGTGGAGTGGGTAGCCGACGAGCTGCGCGGCCACGGCATCGCCCGCTTATTCCTCGAATGCGGCGCGCACAACCTGACGGCGCAGACGTTCTTCCAAGGGCGCGGCTTCAAGCAAGTGTCCGTCGTCATGCTGCGCGAACTCGACGCTGCCACAGCGAGCGCTGCGGTGGATGACAAGGATGGCGACCGTGGCTGACGCCCGCCGCCCCCGACAAGGCCAGGCCCGTGGCAGCCTGGAACGTAAATATTTGCGCAGCACCCGCTTTATCCACACCGATAGTTGTTAAAAGTTACACTAAAATCCATGAGTTGTTTATGCATCCAATGAAAAAATGGCTGACGCTGGCCATCGTCTCCAGCGCCTTGTTCCTCATCGTGGTCGACATGACCGTGCTCTACACCGCCTTGCCCGCGCTGACGCGCGACTTGCAGGCCACTTCCTCGCAAAAGCTGTGGATCATCAACGTCTACGCGCTGGTCGTCTCCGGCTTGCTGCCCGGCCTCGGCACCCTCGGTGACCGTTTGAGCCACAAACCCGTTTTCCTTGCCGGCCTGGCCGTGTTCGGCATCGCCTCGCTGTGCGCCGCGTTTTCGCCCGCGCCGGAATGGCTGATTTTTGCACGCGTGCTGCTGGCCATCGGCGCCGCCTTGATGATGCCTGCCACCCTGTCCATCATCCGCCTGACCTTCACGGACAACCGCGAGCGCTCGTTCGCCATCGGCGTGTGGGCGGCGATTGCCTCGGGTGGCGCCGCGTTCGGCCCCGTGCTCGGTGGTTTCCTGATGGAACATTACTGGTGGGGTTCCGTCTTCCTGATCAACGTGCCCATCGTGCTGCTGACTTTGGTGCTGGCCGCCGTCGTCCTGCCGAAACGGGCCGGTAACCGCGACAAGCCGTGGGATTTGGCCGGTTCCTTGCAAATCATGATGGGCCTGCTTGGCGGCGTGTATGCGATCAAGGAGCTGGGCAAGGCGCAGCCCTCGTATGCGCTGGCCGCCGCTTCGTTCGCCGTGGGCGCCTTCTTCATGCTCAAATTCGTGCGCCGCCAGAAGCGGCAAGCCAAGCCGCTGATCGACTTCGCCCTGTTCCGCGAACTGCCGTTTTCCAGCGCCGTGGCCGCCGCCATGGTGGCCTCGGCCGCCCTGATCGGCATGGAACTGGCGCTGAGCCAGCACATGCAACTGGTGCGTGAATTGTCTCCGCTGGAAGCGGGCTTGCTGCTGTTGCCGCTGCCGCTGGCGTCCGTCTTTGCCGGCCCGCTGACGGGTTTCATGCTGCCGCGCGCCGACAAGGCCAAGGTACTGTGGGGTTCGCTGCTGCTGTCCGGCATCGGCATGGCGTCGTATCTGGTGCTGCATGACGCCGCCGTTTCGGCCCAAGTGGCCAGCCTGGTGATCCTGGGCCTGGGCCTGGGCGCCGTCATGACGGCCGCATCGAGCGCCGTGATGCTCAACGTGGCGCCCCAGCAAGCCGGCATGGCCGCCTCGATCGAGGAAGTGTCGTATGAACTGGGCGCCGTCATCGGCGTGACGGTGCTGGGCACTATTTTGTCGGCCGTCTACAGCGCTACGCTGGTGATCCCGGAAAGCGCGGGCCTGCTGCCAAATGCCCATGACACGCTCGATGCGGCGCTGCTGGCCGCCGAGCAATTGCCAGCCGAACTGGGCTTGCAAGTGTCGGAACTGGCCCGCTCGGCCTTCGACAAGGCATTTGTTGTCGTGCTGGCCACGGCGTCGGGCATTTTGATGGTCTCGGCCATGGCGATTCGCCACCTGCATTTGCGGGCGCGCCGCACGGCTTGCACGCTCAACGCTTGAACAACGGCGCCACCTTGTCGCGCAAGACCGTCCATTGGGCATCGAGCACGGCCTGGTTGGGGTCGTGTCCGGCGCGTTTGACCAGCGTAAAATCCTTGGCCGGCGCGCTGATGCTGTCAAAGTAACGACGCGCGATGGCGGGCGAGGTCAGCAGGTCCGCTTCGCCCATGATGAAGAAGACGGGCAGCTCAAAGCGCGTGCCCAGCGCGGGCAGGTCGACCCTGGCGAACATGCCGTCGCCGCGCATGCCGATGAACTGGATATACGAGTAATCGTCGGCCGCCTCGGCATCGGCCAGCGCTTGCGGCGTGGCGTAGAACGGCGCCGGCTGCCACCAGTGTTTTGGCGGCGCATC
This sequence comes from Janthinobacterium sp. UMAB-56, assembly GCF_900095265.1. Taxonomy (GTDB): domain Bacteria; phylum Pseudomonadota; class Gammaproteobacteria; order Burkholderiales; family Burkholderiaceae_D; genus Janthinobacterium. The sequence continues at coordinate 108,517 of NZ_LT607666.1, forward strand.
CGTTGCCAGGGCTTCATATTTTCGGTCGTAGCGGCGCAAGATGCCGAAGTTGCGCGGGTCCGTCCATGGTGGTGCACCGAGCGCCGCCAGCTTGTCCACGGTGGTGGTATCGCCGGCCGCTTGCGCCAACGCAAGCACTTCCCGGTACATGCCGGTCTCATTGTCCCGCGCATTGACCACCTGCGCCGTGCCGATATATGCGTGAAACAGGTCGGGGCGCGCCTTGGCCATGTGCACGCCCAAGATCGATCCCCAGGAACTGCCCATCAAAATGACCTTCCGCTGACCCAGATGCTGTTCAATATAGCGGGCCACGGCGATGCCGTCGTCGCGCATCTGTTCCACCGTCAAGGGAACCTCTTCCGTTGGCCGCTGTTTCGCATACGTCATGCCGGCGCCGCGCTGGTCCCATTGCACCAGCGTGTAGTGGCGTTCCCAGCCCGCATAGATGGCGTCAGCATACGGACTGAGCGCATTGCCTGGCCCGCCATGGATGAAGAGGATCACAGGATTGCCGCAGGCGGCGCCCGTGACCGTGATCCATTGCCCGATGCCGTTGATGGGCACGTAGCCTTGCTCACGAATCGGCTGTGCGGGCGAGGGGCAGATGCTGTCGGCGAGGGCGGCGGGTTCGGCGTGCAAGCTGGTACTGGACAGCAGCAGGGCGGACAGCAGGGCCAGGCGGAAGGTGCGTTTCATCGGCTATTGTGGGGCTGTTGTGAAGAGCCCCAAAGTAGCGTTTTTTACCACACTTGTCCAGATGGAAATATTTTTCCAGCAAGTTTAAGGGCGCTTGCCATGACGCAGTAAGCGCAGGCCGTTGGCCACCAACAGCAGGCTGGCGCCCACGTCCGCGAAGACGGCCATCCACAGGGTGGCCATGCCGGCCAGGGCCAGGCCGAAGAAGACGGCCTTGATGCCGATGGCAAAGCTGATGTCCGCCTGCGTCAGGGCCGGGCGTCGTTGACGCCGTCGCCCAGCATTGCCACCACGCCGAACTGCTGCTGCAAGGCCTTGATTTCATCGAGCTTGTTTTCCGGCAGCAGTTCCGCCTTGACCAGGCTCACGCCAACTACTTCGCGAATTCGCTGCGCCGTCAAGAGCTTATCTCCCGTCAGCATCACGGTGGCCACGTCCAGGGCATTCAATTTGGCGATGGCGGCGGCCGCCGTCGGTCGCAGCACGTCGGCCACGGCAATCACGCCCGGCGCACCGGCTGGCGTGACCAGCACCATGGCCGTGTAGGCTTGCTGTTCCAACCGCGCCAGGATGGCTTGCCATTCCGGCGACAAGAGATTCAATTCAGTCATCAGGCGCGCATTACCCAGATAATAGGTCTGGCCAGCGATCGTGCCTTGCACGCCTCGCCGATGCAGGGCGGCAAACTGATCGGCCACTATCCGCCGCCTGCATCTGCGGGCGCGCCGCCAAAGGCCTGCTCAATCACAAGAGCCACAGCAAGCGCACGATCCTCGCGCCAAGGACCGGCAATGACCTGAACACCGATCGGCAAACCATTGCTTGACTTGGTAACAGGGATAGCTACCACCGGATAACCGGTCAGGCTGTACGGAGCAGTGAAGATGACACTCCCTTCATCCTCGCCAGTGAAGGCGGCGGTACGTTCAGCAATCGGACAAATAATAATATCGACGTCATTCATGAACCTCAGCAGGGAGCGTCGATACTTGTCCCACGCGAAAAGATGCTGCTCTACCCGGTCCGCGCTAAGCGTCGACACCATGGAGTTGACCTGCCACTCATCCCATGATCCCGATTCAGGACGTGCCCAGTAATCGCGGGTAATCGCCATTGCTTCGATTGATAGAGGCGGCGCCATTTCCTGAACCCGGCAACCGGATTTCTCCAGTAGTTTCGCAACATTTTGCACTGCTTGCACGATCTCTTGAGCAACGGGAGCGACGTTGAGCGCCTCATCAACCGAGGTATAAAATGCCACCCTCAACCCACGAATGGCCACGTCCATCGGTGAACTTAACGGCACCGGCATCACGCTTGGATCGACGCCATCCTCGCCGGCCATTATGTTCAGCGCCAAGCACAAATCCTGGACATTTCTGGCCATTGGACCGATAACTGTTCTCGGATCGCCCAAGGGGTTGATCTGAGGAAAGTGCCCGGTCAGTGGCACTCTTCCTGAAGTCGGCTTTAACCCGGCAATGCCACAATAGCCCGCGGGTTGGCGTATGGAACCGCCCGAATCGCTTCCAATACCAAGCGGGCTGGCGTAAGCAGCAATGAGGGCAGCTTCTCCGCTGCTGGAACCACCCGGGCTGGCGCCAACGTGATGGGGATTGCATACTCGGCCATACATCTCACTCTCAACCAATACTGCACTTTTCGCCAGAACAATTCCACCGGCTTGCCTCAATCGTCTCACCACCGTCGCATCCTGCGCAGGGACCCGTTCAGCATACTTGATGTCTGCCCCGGCACAGGGTATCCCCGCGACATCGATCCAGTCCTTCACCGTAAAAGGCACACCATGCAATTTCCCTTTGATTTTCCCGCCAGCAAGCTGCTGATCGAGTACGCGAGCCTCTTTCAATGCTCCTTCCCAGTTAACGAAGGCGGCCGCATTGAGCGATGGCTGGAGTTGCACCATTTTTTCCAAATGGGCATACACTACTTGTTCGGACGTTAGTTCTTGGCGCGCGATCAGTGTCGATAGCTCGGATGCTGTTTTTTTAAGGATTGATTGATCAGACATTCTTTAATTGTCAAAAATTCACTGTAGTGCCTGAAGAATGCGGTAAGCCGCTTCCACTCGCACGGGATTAGGATAACTTTTGTTCGCCAGCATCACGATGCCGATCTTCTTTTCAGGAATGAAGGCCACATAGCTGCCAAACCCGCCGGTTGAACCGGTTTTATGTACCCAAGTGGCGAGTGACACTGGCGCTGGCGGTGTAATTTCCGTGGCGCTCAGCGGCGCCAGTGCGACTTTATTATCGCTACCGCGGACCAAGGTTTTTGCTTGCGTCGGCCAGTCCAGTATTTCCCAGCCCAGACCCTGGTACATATTACCCACATGCCAGTAGCGTGACTGAGCAAGCATCATTCCCTTTTGCAGCGAGGTTTCACTTACTTCAGATGGCGTCATGTTTAGCTGCACCCAGCTTGCCATATCCTCGATCGACGATTTCACGCCGTAGGCTTCCGCATCCAGCATGCCCGGAGAAACGTGAACAGCTTTCCCATCGCGATAGCCCCAGGCATAGTGCTTTTCTTCCTGCTGCGGAACGTGTATCCAGGTATGCTTTAATTTCAAGGGCTGGAACACGCGTTTGAGCATTGCCTGCTCAAAGGTCATGCCTGACGGCTTGACAGCCAGCATGCCGAACAAGCCAATACTGGTGTTCGCATAGAGCCGCTTTACGCCAGGTGGCCACTGCGGCTGCCAGGCTTGATAATAATTCTGCAGCGACGCTTCATCGCTAACCTCATCGGGAAACTGCAGCGGCAAGCCACCGGCAGTATAAGTTGCCAGATGCTGCAAACTGATCTTTTCCCATTGTTTGCCCGACAGTGCTGGCCAGTATTTGCTCGCCGGATCGCTAAGGCTGATTTCGCCACGGGCAACGGCATCACCACCTAATACACCAGTGAACGTTTTACTGACCGACCCGAGCTCGAACAATGTCTGTTGCGTGACGGGCTGCTTGCTTGCGATATCTGCCATCCCCCACGTGAAGTAGTGAGGCTGTCCATGATAAATCACTGCCACCGCCATGCCCGGAACGGCCTGCTCTTTCATAAATGGCATAACAGTGCGATTGACAAGCTCGGCTATCTGTTTTTCCGTTTGTGGTGCCGCATACGCGGAACCTGACATGGCAAGCAGAACTGCACAGGAAAGGGCGGTTTTCATCTTGGCTATTTTCCTTAATGAAGAAGTGAGAAGGGCGGCTGTAGTATGTGCGCTCGACAGGCAAGCCACGTAAATGACATCGGCGGCCCTGGCGGGGCTAAAGTATAGCCGCCAAGCCAGCGTTCCTCCCACACCTGTCCAGATGGGAATATTTTTCCAGCAAGTTTAAGGGCGCTTGCCATGATGCAGCAAGCGCAGGCCGTTGGCCACCACCAGCAGGCTGGCGCCCACGTCCGCGAAGACGGCCATCCACAGGGTGGCCATGCCAGCCAGGGCCAGGCCGAAGAAGACGGCCTTGATGCCGATGGCAAAGCTGATGTTTTGCACGAGAATACTGCGCGTGCGCTGGCTCAGGCTGATGAATTCGGGCAATTTTCCCAGCTCATCGTCCATCAGGGCCACGTCGGCCGTTTCGATGGCCGTGTCGCTGCCAGCGGCGCCCATGGCAAAGCCGATGTCCGCCTGCGCCAGGGCCGGGGCGTCGTTGACGCCATCGCCCAGCATGGCCACCACGCCAAACTGCTGTTGCAAGGCCTTGATTTCATCGAGTTTGTTTTCTGGCAGCAATTCCGCCTTGACCAGGCTCACGCCCACCTCGGCCCCGATGCGCTGCGCCGTCAACAGGTTGTCTCCTGTCAGCATCACGGTGGTCACGCCCAGGGCATTCAATTTGGCGATGGCGGCCGCCGCCGTCGGGCGCAGCACGTCGGCCACGGCAATCACGCCCAACGCACCGACTGGCGTGGCCAGCACCATCGCCGTGTAGGCTTGCTGCTCCAGCCGCGCCAGGATGGCTTGCAGTTCCGGCGACAGGACATTCAATTCCGTCATCAGGCGGGCATTGCCCAAATAGTATGTCTGGCCAGCGATATCGCCTTGCACGCCGCGCCCATGCAGGGCGGCAAACTGGTTGACGGGCAAGTGGCGGTCGGCGGGCGGGCCCGCCTTGACGATGGCGGCGGCCAAGGGGGGGGCAGAATTGGCGTCCAGGCTGGCGGCCAGCAGCAATATGGCGTCGCGG
>NZ_LT607667.1:0-59351 GCF_900095265.1 Janthinobacterium sp. UMAB-56
TTTGCGCCGATGATAGTGCTGCAACCAGTGTGAAAGTAGGTTATCGTCAGGCTTGTTATTCGAAAAAACCCCCATCGTTGATACGGTGGGGGTTTTTTTACGTCCGCGAGGTTTATCCTCGGTGGCGATCACCAGGTTTTTGAAAGGGATATCTTGTCTGCTTTGCACACACTGGAACAATTACGCGCGGGCCAACTGGCCGGTGTGCGTCGCCTGAAGCTGGCGTGCGGCTTGACCGACTTTCCCAGCGAGATCTTCGACCTGGCCGACAGCCTGGAAATCCTCGACTTATCCGGCAATGCGCTATCGTCGCTGCCTGACGATTTACCTCGCCTGCACAAGCTGCGCATCCTATTTTGCTCGGATAACCTGTTCACTACTTTACCGGCCGTGCTCGGTTCCTGTCCTGCGCTGGAAATGATCGGTTTCAAAGCGAACCGGCTATGCCACGTGCCGGCCGCAGCCTTGCCACCGAAGCTGCGCTGGCTGACCCTGACCGATAATGCCATCGAAGCCTTGCCGGAAGAACTCGGCAAGTGCGGGCAATTGCAGAAACTCATGTTGGCGGGAAATCGCCTGAGCCACTTGCCAGCTAGCCTCAGCAATTGCCACCGCTTGGAACTGGTGCGTATCGCCGCCAACCGTTTCACGGCGCTGCCCGACTGCCTGCTGGCCTTGCCACGCTTGAGCTGGCTCGCGTATGCGGGCAATCCCTACACGGAAGCGTGTGAGCTGGCGGCCCTGACTGATGCGGGCGCGGCGGGCGTAGCATGGCAGCGCCTGGAACTCGCGCAGCAGCTGGGCGAGGGCGCATCGGGCGTGATTTACCGTGCCCGCCTGGATGGGCGCGATGATGTCGCTGTCAAAGTATTCAAGGGGGCAATGACCAGCGACGGCTTGCCGCGCAGCGAAATGGCCGCCTGTGTCGGCGCGGGCGCCCACGCCGGCCTGATTCCCATCCTGGGCACCCTCGATGCGCATCCGCAAGGGGCGCCTGGACTCGTCATGCCGCTCATCGATGCCGCTTTCCGCAATCTGGCGGGTCCGCCAAGTCTGGCGTCGTGCACGCGCGATGTGTATGCCGATGGCATGCGCTTTGATGCGCCGCAAGCGCTGGCGATAGCCCATGGCATCGCCTCGGCTGTCTGCCAGCTGCATGCGCGCGGCATTGTGCACGGCGACTTATATGCACACAATATCCTGCATGCGCACGCTGGTGCTTGCCTGTTGGGCGACTTTGGCGCGGCGTCCATGTTTGTGCCCGGCTCGCCGCAAGGGAACTGGCTGCAGGGTATAGAGGCGCGCGCCTTTGGCGTGCTGCTGGGGGAATTGATCGCACATTGTGCGACGCCTTTGCCCGCGCTGCAGACCTTGCAGGAAGCTTGCCTGCAGCAAGACGTGCTGTCGCGGCCGCAATTCGAGGCCATGGAACTGGCACTGCGGGACATGCTTCCTGCATAAAAAATGGCGCAGTCTTCGCAGGCGGCGCCATTTTCATTCAGGCTGACAAGATTCAGCCCTGAACTTCTTTTTCCGGCAGGGCGATCTGGTTGTCGACGCTGAACTGGTAATCCTTGAAGACATGTTCGGCCGTCAGGATCTGGTATTCGCCGTTGTCGAGCTTATGCGTGGTGTCCTTCAGGCGATACGTGTAATGGCCGCAGGTCCAGCAATTGAAGTTGCGCATGTGGGTGCACAGGCAAGTCTTGTCCATCACGACAACGGTTTTTTGTTCCGGATGGGCCGCCACTTCGCGGTTGTACGAGTTGATGTAGGCGCAGTTACCGGTCGCGTCCAGCAGATAGCCATAGGATTCGCAGCCCGGACGGATGCCGGCGCCGATGGCGGGCGTGTTCTTCAGCATGCGCATCGGGTAGCCCGTCGGCGAGACGCCATTGACGATGATGTCGTCTTCTGAGGCCTTGTAGTATTCCTGCTTGACCTTGTTTGGCAAGCCGCATTCCTCGGTGACGGTGAAGCGCGTCGCCACTTGCACGCCAGCGGCGCCCGCTTCCAGGAAGGAGACGGCATCGCTGCCCGTGAAAATGCCGCCAGCGGCGATCAGCGGAATGTCCAGCTGTTCTGCCTTCAGGTAGGCCAGCAGTTCCGCGGTAATCGTGTGCAGGTCGTAATTGGCCCAGTCCATGCCAAAACCCAGGTGGCCGCCGGCCAATGGTCCTTCGACAATGATGAAATCGGGCAAACGGTCCAGCTTGGCGTTCTTGCGCAGGAAAATTTGCAGGGCGCGCACGGACGAGACGATGATGCCCAGCTTGGCATCACGGAAACGTGGATGGTCGGCCATCAAGGCGAAGGAACCGAAGTGCAGACCGGCGGACAGGGTAATGCCATCGATGCCGGCGTCCAGCGCCGCATTCAGGCGCACGCGCAAGGTTTCGCGCGGGCCGTTCATGGTCAGCTTTTCCATGCAATTGACGAAGATCAAGCCATCGCCTTTTTTCGCTTCCATGGTGCGGCCGATATGCAGGCGCTGTGCTTCCGCCAGGCGGCCCAGGTCGAACTGCACCACGGCCTTGTCGCTGTTATTAATGTTGAACTTGTACAGTTTCGTCTTGTCTTTGACGAAGGTGGTGTCGAAACGGCGATCCGACACGTCTTCCACCATGGCATCGGAGATATGGCCGATACCGTTCAGCCGGGCCGCTTCCAGGGCCAGCTCCGAGGTGGAAATATCCACACCCATTCCGCCTATCATGATGGGCACATATTCTTTTTTGCCAAATCGCAGGCGGAAATCATCAACACGTTTCATTGCTATCCTTAGACTACCGTGGTTATCACTGAGCCAGATGTACGGTCAAGCCCGTCGCCGGTCAGGCGCGGGCGCATGTAGCTGTGCGCAGCTTCAATTCTACCCCAAGCGGGCAGGCGCTCAGGCCTGCGCTTGTCACCATGCCGGCGCAAACGCTGGCCGGAGCTTGCGCATCATCGAAATTAATCGCGGAAATTGTTAAATTCCAGCGGCATGTCAGGCACGTCCTTGCGCAGCATGGCCATGGCTGCCTGCAGGTCATCGCGCTTGGCCCCCGTAACGCGCACGGCTTCGCCCTGGATGCTCGCTTGCACTTTCATCTTGCTGTCCTTGATGACGCGCACGATTTTTTTTGCATCATCCGATTCAATGCCGTTCTTGATCTTGATGATCTGCTTGACCTTGTCGCCGCCGATCTTCTTGATGTCGCCCTCGTCGAGGAAGCGCACATCGACCTTGCGTTTGGTCAATTTGTTGGTCAGCACGTCGCGTACCTGGCTGAGCTGGAATTCCGAGTCCGCAAACGCGGTCAATTCGTTTTCCTTGTGCTCGACGCGGGCGTCGCTGCCCTTGAAGTCGAAGCGGGTCGTGATTTCCTTGTTGGATTGCTCGACGGCATTCTTGACTTCGATCATATCGGCTTCGGAGACTACATCAAATGACGGCATGGTCTGTTCCTTTCGTGTTGGAGCGAACGCGCTGGCAGCGCGCCGGGCGCGCGCATTCTTTGCAAAATGGCACAGCCCCGTTAAAGATGCGACATTTTAACGGACAACGGACGGCCTGCCCTTGTCTTGCGCTGGTTTTTTGTCGGTTTCACTCTATAATCGAGCAAAATAATCGCTATCCCATGTCTGCAGAGCTCACCATCGAACACAATTACTCCCTCCAGCGCCTGAATACCTTCGGCATCACGGCCAATGCGGCCGCCTACGTACGCATCACCTCGCAGGCCGAATTACAGGCGGCGCTGCAAGATCCAGCCCTCTCCGCCATGCCGCGCCTGATACTGGGCGGCGGCAGCAACATCGTGCTCACGGGCGACTTTCCCGGCGCCGTGCTGCACATGGCCACGCGCGGCATGCGCCTGGCGCAGGCGGATTTCGAGACAATACTTGTCACGGCCACGGCCGGCGAAAACTGGCACGATTTCGTGCAGTGGACCCTGGCGCAAGGAGTGGGTGGGCTGGAAAACCTGTCATTGATTCCAGGCACGGTGGGTGCGGCGCCTATCCAGAATATTGGCGCGTATGGCGTGGAAATCAAGGATTATCTGCATAGTGTCAGCGTCATGCACAGTGCCAGTGGCATTGTCTTCGACATGGACCGTGATGCTTGCCGCTTCGCCTACCGCGACAGCATCTTCAAGCAGGCCGAGGGGCGCGAACTGATCGTGCTGGAAGTGACGTTTGCCTTGCCGGCCGAGTGGCAGCCGAACTTGCGCTATGCGGAACTGGCGCAGGCCGTGGCCGAGCGCCATCTTGCCGAACCGACGCCGCAACAGGTGGCCGAAACGGTGATGGCGATACGCCGGCGTAAATTGCCCGATCCGGCCGTGATCGGCAATGCGGGCAGCTTTTTCAAGAATCCCGTGGTGTCACACGCACAGTGTGTGGCTCTGCTGGAACGTTTTCCCACGCTGGTACACCATGCGCAAGCCGATGGCACGGAAAAGCTGGCGGCCGGCTGGCTGATCGATCAGTGTGGCTGGAAGGGGAAAAACCTGGGGCCCGCGGGAGTGTATCCCAAGCAGGCGCTGGTTCTGGTGAATAATGGCGGCGCTCGTGGCGCGGACATTACCCGGCTGGCGGCAGCGATACAAGATGATGTCGAGGCGAAATACGGCGTGCGCCTGTCGCCTGAGCCTGTGTTTGTTTAATTAGGCAAAATGGCAGACGTAGTCTAGCGTCTCCACCGTTTCGATATCAAAATAGCTATTGCCTGGCACCTTGAATTGCGTGCCCGCGCCATAGCTGTTCCAGTCGGTGGCGTCGGCCAGGCGCACCTTGCACAGGCCACTGACGATTTCCATCGTTTCTGGCGCGCCCGTGTTGAAGCGCAACGAGGACGCGAAGATCACGCCCACGCTTTTCTTCGCGCCATCGGCCAGGATGACGTTGTGCGAGATGCATTTGCCGTCAAAGTAAATATTCGACTTCTTGACGACACTGACATTGTCCAGTTGTGTGCTCATGCTTCACTTTCCTTGCGGTTAAAAAATCAATTTTGGACGTCATCGGCGCTCAGCGCGCTGTTGCGTCCGCCGCGCTTGGCCGCGTACAGGGCCTGGTCGGCACGGTTGATCAGTTGCTCGACCGTCGAGTCGGGCGAGGGCACGACGGTGGCCACGCCGATCGAGATGGTGACGATGCCGGCGGCCGCCGCCGGGTTTTCGATCTGCAAGCCTTCCAGGTGACGCCGGCATGCTTCGGCAATCAACAATGCGCCGGCCGCTTCCGTTTCCGGCAGGATCAGGGAGAATTCCTCGCCGCCGTAGCGGGCGGCCAGGTCGGCGGGGCGCTTTAAATGTTCCGTGAGTACGGCGGCAACTTTTTTCAGGCACAGGTCGCCTGGCAAATGGCCGAAGTGGTCGTTATAACTCTTGAAATGGTCGATGTCGCAGAACAGCAGGCTCAATGGTGCTTTGTCGCGCTGACCACGCTGCCATTCGAATTGCAAGGTTTCATCGAAACGGCGGCGGTTGGCGATACCGGTCAAGCCATCGAGGGCGGCCAGCTTCTGCAACTCGATATTGGCGTCGGCCAGATTCTTTTGACTTTCTCGCAGGAAACGAAAAGCCTGGTCGCGCTGCAGGCGGCTGATGTGGGCCGCCGAGTGATAGCGTATGCGCGCCAGCAACTCCAGGCGGTCCGGCAATTTCACCACATAGTCGTTGGCGCCGACGGCAAAGCTGTGGGCCTTCAGTTTCGGGTCGTCCTTGGCCGACAGCACGATCACCGGCACATGCGCCAGCGCCGCGTTTTCGCGGTACAGCTGGATCAAGGCGAAACCGTCGATGCCAGGCATGACCAGGTCTTGCAGGATGACGGTCGGTTGCAAACGCAGCGCCGTGTCCAGCCCCTGCGTGGCATCGGTCACGTAATGAAATTCGATATCCTGTTGGTCGCTGAGCATGCGGCGCACTGCCTCGGCAATGATCAACTGGTCGTCCACCAATAGCACGCTGACCTTGAATTCGGTCAATGCCGGCTCATGCTGGGTGAAACTGGAGGAGAATTCTGGCATTGCATTCTTTTCAGATGTTAGGGGAGGACTCCCACCCATTGTTGAGTTTTGCGCCCAGGCGGTTGCGCAGGCTGGCGCTTATTCTATCCAATGGCAGGATTTGCTGCGCCGCATCGAGTTCGGCCGCCGCGCGTGGCATGCCGTACACGGCACTGCTGGCCTGGTCTTGCGCGATGGTCGTCTTGCCGGCGCGGCGCATGGCCAGCAAGCCATCGCCGCCATCGCGCCCCATGCCTGTGAGCAATACGCCGATGGCGTCGCCGCGCCAGTGCTGCGCCACGCAGTTGAAGAACACATCGACGGAAGGGCGGTAAACATACTCGCGCGGTGCTGCATCGTACCCCAAACGATAATTTTGATCTAGCAGCAGGTGATCATTGGTCTTGGCGATCAACACCGTGCCGGACGCCAGTTCGTCGCCCTCGGCGATCACGCGCACGGGCATGCTGAGCTGATCATCGAGCCATTTGGCGAAGTGCGAGGCGAAGGTTTCATCTATATGCTGCACCACCACGATGGCGCAGCCGGGCGGTGCCGTCCAGCCGGACAGCACCTTGGCTACGGCCGAAGGGCCGCCCGTCGAGGCGCCGATGGCCACCAGGGTCGATACCTGGCCGTCGCCGCGTTCGCCGCCATTGCCGTTTGCCTGGCGCGGCGGCGGCGTTTCGGTGCTATGGCGTATCAGCTTGCCGATGGTCTTGATCTTGGCCAGCAGTTCGCTGTCACCTCCCACTTGGCCCTGCAGCACGGGCGTGGCAGTGACGTCGAGCGCGCCCGCGCCCAGCGCGCGAAAAACCTGGTTGACATTGTCTTGTGGGCGTCCCGTGACCACCAAGATGGCGCACGGGCTTTGCTGCATGATCAGGCGCGTCGCTTCCACGCCATCCATCTCCGGCATGTTCAGGTCCATCAGGATCAGGTCGGGACGGTTGCCCTCGCACATGCGCACGGCTTCGAGCCCGGTGCGGGCAATCCACAGTACCTGGTGTTCTTGCGTGCTGGCCACCACGCGGCGCAGGGCCTCGGCGGCCATGGGGACATCGTTGGCAATGGCAATTTTCATGAAGTACAACTCATAAGCGGGCATCTCCTATCAGGTCGGCCACCGCGTCGAGCAAGGTCTCGTCGTGGAAGCTGCCCTTGGTCAGATAATAGTCGGCGCCGGCGGACAGGCCGCGCGCGCGGTCTTCCGGGCGATCCTTGTACGAGACGATCATCACCGGCAGCTTGTGCAAGTGCAGGTCCTTCTTGATCAGCGCGACCAGTTCGATGCCATCCATGCGCGGCATGTCCACGTCGGTGATTACCAGGTCGTATTCGCCGCTACGCACCACATTCCAGCCATCGATGCCGTCGATGGCCACATCGACCTCGAAGCCGCGCGCCAGCAGCAGCTTGCGCTCCATCTCGCGCACCGTCAGCGAATCGTCGACGACCAGGATGCGCTTGGCGCGGCGCTGTTGCGCTTGGCCCGCCTGCGCCAGCTGGTGCAGGCCGCCCTCGTGCAGCAGCTTGTCGATCGACAGCAGCAAATCGGGCACGTCGAGGATCAGCACCGGCTCGCCGTCGTCCAGCAGGGCGGCGGCGGAAATGTCACGCATCTTGCCGAAGATCGGGTCGATGGCCTGTACCGCCAGGCTTTGCTCGCCGCGGATGGCGTCGACCACCAGCGCATAGCTTTGCTTGCCGCGCCCGATCACCACCACAGGCAAATCGTCGGCGCTGCTGGCCGCCTCGCCCAGTTCCAGCACTTGCGCCGCCGACACCAGGCCCAAATGCTCGCCCTTGAGTTCAAAGAACTGCTTGTTTTCCAGCGTATGGATGGCAGCTTGCGGCACGCGCACCACGCTTTCCACCTTGACGATGGGGATGGCGTAGGCTTCGCCCTGTACGTCGACCACCAGCGCGCGCACGATCGATTGCGTCAGCGGCAGGGTAATCAGGGCGCGAAAACCCAGGCCCGGCTCCGATTCCAGGCGCACCGTGCCGTTTTGCTGGCGTATCGTCTCGTGCACGATATCGAGGCCGACGCCGCGCCCCGACAGTTGATTCGCCGTTGCCTTCAGGCTGAAGGCGGGCAAGAACAAAAATTCCAGCAGTTCGCCCGGTGACAGGGCGGCGGCCATGGCGGGGCTGGCCATTTTGCGCTCGATGACGGACTGGCGGATTTTCTCCAGGTCGACGCCACGCCCGTCATCGCTGATCTCGATGCTCAGCATGCCGGCGCGGTGGCGCGCTTCCATGCGTATCGTGCCCAGCGCTGCCTTGCCCGCGTCGATGCGCTCATACGGGCCTTCCATGCCATGGTCGATGGCATTGCGCAGCATGTGGTTCAGCGGGCTTTCGATCTTCGCCAGGATATCGCGGTCAACCAGGGTGTCTTCGCCTTCGATCTCCAGCTGCACTTCCTTGCCCAAACTGCGCGCCAGGTCGCGCACCATGCGCGGGAAAGCGTGGATGCCCTCGCGGAAGGGGCGCATGCGCAGGGCCAGCACTTCGTCGACCATGCCTTGCGACACGGCCAGCAAGCGCCGTTCATAGGTTTCAATGTCGGCGATGTGTTCGAGCATGAACTGCTTCAGGGGCTGCGTCTTTTGCAGCGCCAGCAGGGACTTTTCCATCAGGCCCGCGTCGCCCGAGCGGGCAATGGCGACATGCAGCTGCTCGATGGCGGAAAACAGGCTGCTCTGGTTGCGCTTGAAGCGCTGCAGCGCGCCGATGAACGGGTGCATCTGGTGCGCATTGATGCGCGACTCGCTGGCCAGCGACAGCAGTTTGTCGAAGTTTTGCGTCGCGGCCTTGGCAGGTGCGCCGGCACGTGGCGCGGACGCTGCTGCCGCCGATTCCACCTCATCGTCCGCCAGGCCGCCGGCACTGGGGGCTGGCAGCTCGACCGCTTCAGGCGCCAGTGGCGCGGCCGTCGCGGGCGAAGCCAGCGAGGGCAGGGCCGGCAATTCGGGCAGCTCGGCGATGCTGGCGATGGCGTTCAGGGTCTGGTCGATCTGCGCTGCATTCGCGGCCAGCCACGCTTCGGCGCCGGCATCGTCCAGGCGCGACAGTTGCACGATCAGGTCGACGCCCGACAGCAGCACGTCGACACGCTCCGGCGTGAGTTTCAGGCGGCCGTGCTGGGCGGCGACAAAGCTGTCTTCCATGCCGTGCGCCAGTTGCACCACCACCTGCAGACCGACGATGGCGGCCGCGCCCTTGATCGAGTGCGCCGCGCGCATCATCGCTTCGACGGCGGCCGCGTCGCCCGCATGGCGTTCCATGGCCAGCAAGCCGTCGGTGAGAATCTGGGTCTGGCTGTCCGCCTCCATGCGGAACAGGTCCAGCATGGAAAAGGCACTCAGGTCGCCGTGCTGGTCCTGGCTCATCGTAATAGTCTCGCAAGTTGAAAGCCGATCAGCGCCGTGTCCAGGCAGCCGATGCGCATGTCGCCCTCGGTGATGACGCCCGACAGAAAGCGCAACAGGCCCTTGTTGATGGTGGCCGCCGGCGCTTGCACGGTGCTTGAGGCATAGCGCACGATGCCATGCAGGTCGGCCACGGGCAGGGCGTAGGCCTGCTCTTCCCAGCGCATCAGCAGCAGGCGCGCAAAGGTGTGGCGGCCGCGAGCCGCTGGCGCGTCCTGTTCGTCGATGCCCAGCAAACTGGCCAGCGACATGCACGGATACAGCTTGCCGCCGATATTGACGATGCCTGCCAGGCCGCGCCCGCTGCGGTGCGGCAGCACGTGCGGCTTGGCCTGCGGCGCCACGGAGTCGAACACGCGCGTGGGCAGCGCCAGCCATTCGCGGCCGATGCGAAACACCAGCGCCGAGTTGTCGCGCACTTCGCCACCCGCATCGATCTGGCGGAAGTGGCTGGCCCAGTCGCGCTGGTAGTGTTCGTCCACGGGACGCTGCAGGTTGCGCTGGGCGGCGCCCGCATACACGTCGCAGTTACGGCAATGTACGTTGGCTGGCAGCTTGGGGCAGCTCTGGTCGCCGACCACGCCGATATGGTTCCAGCAGTCGTCGATGGTGGCGGGGGACTCGGTGGCGATGAGGTTTGTCATGCGTACCCCTTAGTTGGATGCCTGGAGGCGCTGGTAGATGCGCGCCGCGCGCGCCTTCAGGGTGGCGGCGGCCGTATGGTTGCCATTGCGTTCGGCCAGCAGGGACAGGTGGCACAGCGCTTCGTAATGGTCCGGCTGCAGGTAGATGCAGCGACGCCAGTAATCATCGGCCAGGTCCATCTTGCCGGCCAGTTCATTGATGATGCCCAGCATGAAATACGCTTCCGCCGCCTCGGGTACTCTGGCCAGGTGGGCGTGGCATTTTTCACCGGCTTCGCGCAACTGGCCACGGTCGGCCAGCAGGCGTGCCTCGGCCAGCAAATCGGCTTGCACGGCCGGCGCGGGCGATGGCAGGGACATGGGGCGCGTGCGCAAGGCCACCGGCGCGACGGGCGTTGCGGAAGAGGGGGCCGCCACAGCAGCGCGTCTCGGCGCGGGCGGCACGCTGCGCAAGGTGCGCAAGGCCGGCAGCGGCGCCACCTGCACAGCACTGGCCGGCGCCAGCATTTCCTTTTTCAGGGCGAAGGCCTGGCGTAACTGCAGCGACGCGTAGCCGTTCTGGCAGAACGATGGCACTTCCGCATAGCCGGCCAGCAGCATGCCGTCGTCGGCCAGCAGGGCGGACAGGTTGTGGATGGCGGCGCGCGTGGTCGGCTTGTCGAAGTAGATCAGCAGGTTGCGGCAAAAGATGACGTCGTAATGGCGGCTGTAGGTAGCGGTGTCGAACTGCAGTAAATTGCCCTGCCTGAAGGTCACCTGTTCGCGCAAGGAGTCGATGATGCGGTAGGCGTCGTCGGCGACGTGCGTGAAATAGCGTTCGCGGAAGCCCACGTCCTGCGCGCGGAAGGCGTTGCGCCCATACACGCCGGCCTGCGCGCGCTCGATGCAGCCGGGGCTCAGGTCATACGCGTCGATGCTGAACGCCTGTTTTGGCACGCCGCCGTCACGCAGCGCCATGGCCATCGAGTACGGTTCCTCGCCCCCCGCGCACGGGATCGACAGGATGCGCGTGGCGCGTCCCCGCGCCCAGCGCTCCTGCACCAGTTCGACGGTGGCGTAGAACGCCTGCGGGTCGCGGAACAGCCACGATTCCGGCACCACCACCAGTTCGATCAGCTGCGTCATTTCGGCCGGCGTCAGCGCCTGCAGGTAGGCGGCACTATCGGTAAAACCCGTCTGCTCCATGCGCTGCCCGACGGCTCGTTCGGCCACGGATTTGGAGACGGACAGGCCGGTCGCGCGGCGCAGCAGGGCTTGCGCCGTCATGTCGCGCTCGCGTCTTGAAACAGCAGCGCGCGCACGTCCGGCGTCAGCAGGTGCTCGAGTTCGACCAGTTGCACGATGCCGTCGGCGTCGCTGGCCACCTGGCCCAGGAAGGACGCCGTCGCCACGCCACTGTCTTCAAGCCGCAGCGGGTCGATGTCGGCGATGCCGCGCACCTGCGAGGCCAGCAAGCCCAGCGCATGCGTGGCGCCGCCAGGCGCGCGATAGTCGACGATGATGATGCGCGTGTCGTACTGCGCGGCGGCGGCCGGCAGCCCCGCCAGGCGCGACAGGTCGATCACGGGCACGTGCGCGCCGTGCAGGTCCATCAGGCCGGCCACATAGTCTGGCGTGAGCGGCAATTGCTTCAGTTCCAGCAGCGGCAGCACGCGCACGATGCCGGCCAGGGGCAGGCCATAGCGATCGCGTCCGATGTGAAAGAGCAGCACTTTCATGGGATCAGATATTGACGGCGAAAGTCGAGACGCTGGACTGCAGGTCGCCCGCCGCATATTGCAGCTGGTGCACCGCTTCGCTGGTGGCTTTCAAGGATTCCACCGTCTGCTGCGTGGCATCGTTGAGCTGCATCATGGTGTCGGAAATCTGCGAAGCGCCGATGGCCTGCGACTGCATGCCCTGCAGTACGGCGTCAAATTGCGGCGTGAGCTTTTGTACCTGGTCCATCACGGACGACAGTTGCTCGGCCACTTGCCGCACTTCGCCCACGCTGCGGCGAATTTCTTCCGAGAATTTATCCATGCCCATCACGCTGGCCGAGACGGCCGACTGCATTTCCTTGAGCATTTGCTCGATATCCCAGGTGGAGACCGAGGTCTGGTCGGCCAGGCGGCGGATTTCCGTCGCCACCACGGAGAAGCCGCGGCCCGCCTCGCCCGCTTTTTCCGCCTCGATGGCGGCGTTCAGCGAGAGGATATTGGTCTGGTCGGCCACCTTCGTGATGGTGATCAATACGCTATTGATATTGCTGGCCTTCTCCGACAGGGCCGCCAGCTTGGCGTTGATGGAATCGGTGGCAGAGACCATGTGCTGCATGGTCGAATCCATGCGCTTGAGGTTGTTTTGCGCTTCGGCCGTGGCATTTGTCGTGTAGTCGGCCACGGCGGTGGCGTCTTCCATGGTTTTGAGCAATTGGCTCGTGTTGGCGGAGATTTCCTTGGTGGTGCTGAGAATTTCCACGCTGGTTTGCGCCTGCTCGATGCCCGTGGCTTCCTGCTGGCGCGCCGAGGCGGCAATTTCCGTGGCGGACGTGGTCACCTGGATGCCGGCCTTTTGCACATTGTTGAGCAGGCTGCGCAGGTTTTCGAACATCTTCGCCAGGCCATTGCCGAGCTGACCGATGGCATCGCTGCCCGTGATGCTGACCTTGCCCGTCAGGTCGCCCGAGGCCGCCTTAGACACCACTTCCAGCAAGGAATCGACCTTGGCGCGCAAGGTGTTGGTGGCCGCCATCTGGCTGGACTGGTTGTCTTCGATGGTTTGCGCCATGCGGTTGAATTCTTGCGTCACTTTGCCCAGTTCGTCGCGCGACAAGATGGTAGCGCGCGCACCCTGTTCGCCGCCGGCGATGCGACCGACGACGTCCGTCAGGTTGTTCAGCGGGGCGAGGATGGCTTTGCCGAGTAAGATGGAAATCGCCAGCGCCAGCACGACGCACAATGCACCACCCAGAGCCAGGGTCAGCAGCATGATTTCCTGTAACTTGGCCGACGTCGCCGTGCGCTCCGTCAACAGCTTCGTTTCCACTTCCGCCACTTCGTCGAGCATCTTGTTGGCCTGGGCGACGGCAGGGTAGCCGCCAGCATGCATGGTATGCGCGATCGTTTCCGTTGCGCCGGGGGCGTTGCCCAGCGCGCGGCGCTTGGCGATCAGCGGGGTGATCCAGTCCTTGACCCAGTTCGTCGTCAGGGTTTCGATCTTCCTGAAGCGCTCTACCTGTTGCGCGTTGTCCTTGGTCAAGGCAATGGCGTTTTGCAGATGCAGGCTTAGCAGCTCCTTTTCATCGCTGTCCGGGGTCAGCGACACTTCGTTGCCGGTCAAGACATAGCCGCGCACTTCCACCTGAATTTGCAGGATGGCGTTGTGGATCTTGTCGATCTCTAGCAGCACTTCCGTCGTATGCCGGTCTAGACGATTGGCGTCGGACAGGCGCGAAAAATTATTGTAGGCGATGCCCAGCAGTATCAAAATAATCGCCACGATGGAGCCGAAGCCCAGGTACAGTTTATTCTTGATACTCAGGTCTTTGAACATGGTGGCTCCGGAAGCGGGAAGTTTTCGACTAAATTGCACTGTAGCATTTTGCCATGCGTACAGCAAAATGGGGACAATCTGCGGCTGCAGCGGGGCGTAAATTGCGGCCGAGTACGCCCGAGATGCAAAAAAGCCGCCCGTGGGCGGCTTTTGGCGGGCGCGGCAGGCGGTGCCTCCCGGCAACAGCTTACTTCTGGCCGCGCTTTTCGCGGGCGATGGCGGCGATGCGCATGCGCAAGGCGTTCAGCTTGATGAAGCCGCCGGCGTCGGCCTGGTTGTAGGCGCCGCCGTCTTCGTCGAAGGTGGCGATGTTCATGTCGAACAGCGAGTCCGTCTTCGAATCGCGCGAGACGACGATGACATTGCCCTTGTACAGCTTGATGCGTACCCAGCCGTTCACGGTTTCTTGCGTGTGGTCGATCAGGGTTTGCAGGGCAACGCGCTCGGGCGCCCACCAGTAGCCGTTGTAGATCATCGACGCGTAGCGCGGCATCAAATCATCTTTCAGGTGGGCCACTTCGCGGTCCAGGGTGATCGATTCGATGGCGCGGTGGGCCTTGAGCATGATGGTGCCGCCCGGGGTTTCATAGCAGCCGCGCGATTTCATGCCGACGTAGCGGTTTTCCACCAGGTCCAGGCGTCCCACGCCATGCTTGCCGCCAACTTTGTTCAGTTCGGCCAGCACGGTGGCGGGCGACATGCGCACGCCGTTGATGGCGACGATGTCACCTTTTTCGTATTCGATGTCCAGATATTCTGCTTCGTCCGGCGCCTTTTCAGGGCTGACGGTCCAGCGCCACATGCTTTCTTCCGCTTCGGCGCTCGGGTTTTCCAGGTGGCGGCCTTCAAAGCTGATGTGCAGCAAGTTGGCATCCATCGAGTACGGCGCGCCGCCGTTCTTGTGCTTCATGTCGATTTCGATGCCGGCATCTTCCGCGTACTTCAGCAGTTTTTCGCGCGACAGCAGATCCCACTCGCGCCACGGGGCGATGATTTTCACGCCAGGCTTCAGGGCGTAGGCGCCCAGTTCGAAACGCACCTGGTCGTTGCCCTTGCCGGTCGCGCCGTGCGAGATGGCGTCGGCGCCCGTGGCGTTGGCGATTTCGATCAGGCGCTTGGCGATCAAAGGACGGGCGATCGAGGTGCCCAGCAGGTATTCGCCTTCATACACGGTATTGGCGCGGAACATCGGGAAGACGAAATCGCGCACGAATTCTTCGCGCACGTCTTCGATATGGATGTTTTCCGGCTTGATGCCGAACTTGATGGCCTTGGCGCGCGCCGGTTCCAGTTCTTCGCCCTGGCCCAGGTCGGCCGTGAAGGTGACGATTTCGCACTGGTAGTTATCTTGCAGCCATTTCAGGATGACGGAGGTATCGAGTCCGCCGGAATAGGCCAGGACTACTTTTTTAATGTCGCTCATATTGCTTCCAGTTGTCGTTGTCGATGTATGTGTTGCGATGCTGCCGGGAGTTCTGCAGTTCCAGGCGAATTATTGGATTTTACCGAGTAACAGGTATTCAATCAGCGCTTTTTGCACGTGCAAACGGTTTTCCGCTTCGTCCCACACCACCGATTGCGGGCCGTCGATCACTTCGGCGGCTACTTCCTCGCCACGGTGGGCGGGCAGGCAGTGCATGAACAGGGCGTCGGGCGCGGCGCGGGCCATCTTCGCGCCATCGACGATCCAGCCGTCGAAAGCGGCAATGCGGGCCGCGTTTTCCGCTTCGTAGCCCATGCTGGTCCACACATCCGTGTTGACCAGGTGCGCGCCTTCGCAGGCGTCGGAGGGATGGGCGAAGAAAGTGTAGCGTTCGGTCTTGACTTGCGACAGGTCGATGTCATAGCCCTTGGGCGTCGATACATTGACGTGGAAGCCGAACACTTCGGCCGCCTGCAGCCACGAGTACAGCATGTTGTTGGCGTCGCCGATCCAGGCGACGACCTTGCCGGCGATCGAGCCGCGATGTTCGATATAGGTGAAGATGTCGGCAAAGACCTGGCAAGGGTGATGTTCATTGGTCAGTCCATTGATCACCGGCACGCGCGAATTGGCGGCGAAACGCTCGATGATTTCCTGGCCGAACGTACGCACCATGATGATGTCGCACATGCGCGACATGACCTGGCCCGCGTCTTCTACCGGCTCGCCGCGGCCCAGTTGGGAATCGCGCGTGTTCAGGTAGATGGCGGCGCCGCCCAGCTGGTGCATGCCTGCCTCGAACGACAAGCGGGTGCGGGTCGAGTTCTTTTCAAAGACCATCACCAGGGTGCGGTCGATCAGTGGATGGTAGATTTCGTAGTTCTTGAACTTGCGCTTGATCAGATGGGCGCGTTCGATCACATATTCGTACTCTTCCAACGTGAAATCGGAGAACTGGAGGTAGTGCTTGATCGGTTTTTTTGTCGACATAATGACCACTTGAAGATGCGCAGGCCGCCGGCGGCGTGCCTTTCCCGCCGGGTTGCATCAGCGTAAAACATCTCGTGCTGATGACTGCCTCGCCCGGCGCGCTGCTGTGTTGATCGGTGCCAGCGCGACGCCTGTCGCGCGGTACGATGCGGTTTGCCAAGTTGAAAATAATGCAATGGCAAGTACTTCAGCCGTTCAATTATAAGGGTTTTGCTTTTAGATTGGAAAGACCGTCCGGGCGCGTACTTGTATAGGCAAGCCTGCGCCCGGGCAAAGGGCTGTGGATTAATAGATGCTGGCGGGCGCAGCGCCGTCCAGCTGTGGCGCCACCAGAGGCAAGTCCAGGGTGAAACGCGTGCCGGCGGGGCTGCTGGCCACCTGGATGGTCCCGCCCAGCAGGGCCGTGACGATGTTGTAGCTGATCGACAAACCTAGGCCGCTGCCACCCTGGCCCAGCTTGGTAGTAAAGAAGGGGTCGAAGATGCGCGACAAATGCTGTTCGGCGATGCCGCCGCCATTGTCGGTGAAGATGATCTGCACGCGCCCCGCCTCCGTCCTGGCGGACAGGCGCATGCAGCCCGTGCCTGCGCCGCCGTCGTTGGGCGCGGGGGCGAAGGCGTGCAACAGGGCGTTGTTGATCAGATTGGTGATCACCTGGCCGAACGGACCCGGATAGCTGTCCATGGCGATGCCGAAGTCGATGTCAGTCTCGATGCGGTGGCCCGAACTGCGGATGCGGTTCATGACGGTGGCGATGATTTCATTGCTCACCTGTTGCAAGTCAAACCGGCGCCGCTGTTCGGTGGTGCGGTCGACGGCTACCTGCTTGAAGCTGTTGACCAGGTCGGCCGCGCTGCGCAGGCCGCGCATCACCAGCGCCGACGCCTTGCCCGCATCGTCGATGAAGGCAGCCAGGTCCGAGCGGCGCAGGCCGGGGCCGTTCATCAGGCGTTCCACGTCTTCCGTCTTTTGTTGCATGGTGCTGGCGATTAATAAACTGTTGCCGATCGGGGTATTGAGTTCATGCGCCACACCGGCCATCAGCGAACCGAGGGCGGCCAGTTTTTCTTGCGATACCAGTTGCGCCTGGGCATCCTGCAGTTGCCGGTAGGCGCTGGC
This sequence comes from Janthinobacterium sp. UMAB-56, assembly GCF_900095265.1. Classification (GTDB taxonomy): domain Bacteria; phylum Pseudomonadota; class Gammaproteobacteria; order Burkholderiales; family Burkholderiaceae_D; genus Janthinobacterium. Next base: position 17,146 of record NZ_LT607667.1, read on the forward strand.
ATTGTCGAGCGCGATGGCGCCATACGCGCACAGGGTGCGGAAGATCAGCCGTTCGCGTTCGCCATACGCTTTGGCATGGCAGGCTTGCACCGTCATCACGCCCAGCACGCGCTCGCCCACCATCAGGGGCACGTACAGCACGCTCTGGTTATGCAGGGTACCTGGCACCGTGTAGGCGTGGCGCCTGGGCGGTACCTGGTCGATATACACTTCGCGCCGGCCCAGCAGGCAGCGCACTGAGTAGGCGCGTGGATTGCTCAGTGGAATGGCGTTGTCGGACAGCGGACGGCCCGCTTCCATGCCATGCGCGCGGCGCAGCGCCGTGCCGGCCGGGTCGAGCATGTAGACGGCGAAGGTGTTGACTGGCAGCAAGGCATGCACGTGGCGGTCGAGCACCTGAAATACGGCACTGGCGTCGAGGTGGGTGGTGATTTCCTGGCCGATGGCCGACAGCCGTTCCAGGGTGTCGCTGGTCTGCTGCAATACCTCGGCGCGGCGCGCTTCGGAGGCGGCCAGTTCGCGGTGATGATAGCCTTCCGAGCGCGCATGTTCCGTCTGGTGGTAAACCTGCATGGCGGTGGCGCGGTTGCTCGCTTGCTGGGTGTGGCTTTTTTCGCGCGCCACGCCCGCATCGAGGGCAATATCGTAGGCACGCGCATAGTCGCCCGCATGCGCGTATTCACGCGCCAGCGCATCGAGCAGTTCGCCGGGCGGCGAATAGCCTTCGATGGAGGCTGCCACCTGCAGCGCCCGGTGCAGATAGTGCAGGGCCGGATTGCGCTCGGCCATGCCGGGCGGTGGTGGCAGTTCGTGGCGCGCATGCAGCATGGACAGGACGCGCAAGGCCGCCACCTGATGCATGGCGTCGCCTTGCGCGGTGGCCAGCAGGCAGGCCCTTTCGGCCGCCTGCAGCGCCTCTTCCGGGCGGTCCAGGTAGGACAGCGCGTGGGCGCTGCCGCGCTGGGCCATGCTGCGGAAATCGGCCTGGCCCAGCGCTTCGGCGCGTTGCGCCAGCCGGCTGAAGGCGTCGAGCGCCGTGTCGTAGTCTCCCTTGTCCAGGCTCAGCTCGCCCAGGTGGAACAGGGCGTTGGCATAGGTGCGCGCGCCCGCCACGGGCGTCAGGATGTGCAGCGCTTCGCGCAGCAATTCCTCGGCGGCGGCCAGGCGCCCCAGCTTGCGCATGGTCTCGGCGGTATGCGTCTGGCAGGCGCCGATGCTGCGTGGCCAGCCGGTGGGGCGCGCCAGATCCAGCGCGCACTGCATCCATTCGAGGGACGATTCGTTGTCGTTGAGACTGGCGAAACAGTCGCCGATATTGATGGCGGCGGTGATCGCGCCGCGCAACTGGCCGCTCTCCAGCGCCGCCTCATAGCTTTGCATGTAGTAGCCGGCGGCCGTGCCCAGGTCGCGCGAACGGTGTGCCAGCAGGCCATGGAAATCATGCACCCAGGCAGCCAGCGGCGCGGGCAGCTTGCCGCTGGCGCTGTCGGCCTGGAAGTGGCTGCCCCAGCGCGCCTGCGCGGCTGGCGCATCGCGTAATACGGCCCAGCGCGCCGTGGCCGCGTCGGCCAGGCTGGCGCGCATGGCATCGCCTGCGCTGCGCGCTTGCTCGGCAGCGGCCTGCAGCTCGGCATCGCAGCGGCTATGGTCGCCCCGGTCGACGGCAATCGAGGACAGCAGCCAGTGGGCGTCGGCGCAACCGGCGCCATCGCCGTGCGCACACAGGATGGCGTGCGCCGCCATGGCCAAGCTCTCTGCCGCGTCGAGCGCACCTTGCAGCCATGCCACTTCCGCCTGCACCAGTTGCAGGCGCGCCTGCGCCTGTTCCAGTGCGACCGGTTCCAGGCTGGCCAGCGGCAGCAGCATTCGGGCTTCCTCGCTCAGATGAATTGCTCTAGTGCAATCACGCTGGCGCAAGTGCCAGGACAGCAACAGCAGCAGCGGTACGCGCCCGGCGCCGCGCAACGGCGGCAATGCGCTTTCCCACTGCGCTACATCATGTTCGAGCGCGAACATTTTCATTCAAGCATACTCCCCGCAAACAATGGCGCCAGCCCGCGACCGGACAGGCCATGGTCATCACATTGTAAGCGGCATTGCGGGGAATTGTTCAGTGCGCAGGACAGAATTGTGCGTCCCGCACTGGCCCCACGGCAGGGCTACCCTGCCGTGCGACGGCCTGCTGGTGGCGCCTAGCGTGACACCAGGCGGACGCCGGCGCTGCCGTTCACGTTGCTGGCGCTACGCATGTCTGCAGACATGCGCAAGCTGGGCAAGAGTTGGGCGTTATCGATCACCACATGTTCGCCTGCATCGCTGAAAACGAAGGTCGCCCCCTTTTTGCTGACAAACTGGCCGGGGCCGGTGGGGTAGATTTCCACGCTGGGCTTTTCCTGCAATTCACGGTCGTCGATCAGGCGACCAAAGAAATGCTTGTCCTGCTGGCGCACTTCCAGGCGTTGTCCATTCGACATGCGGTATTGCTGTTCGATATCGAAGGCTTCCTGGGCCGTGACGTGGTAGTAGTTGCCCGAGCTGACGCGCACGCTGCCCGCGGTTTGCGGTGCGGCGGCGGTTTGCGCCTGGGCGGTGCCGCCGGCAAGGGCGAAGAGGGCGACGAGGAGGGGGAGGACGCGTTTGGTATGCATGACATTCACCTTCGATCAGGATGGCTGGATTGATTGGAGTTAGATCGCGTGGTCGCTGGCAGGTTTCCGGCAGGGACTGGTGTCAAGTTAACAAATGCGCCAGTCCATCGCCAGCGGCAGGCGACGGATGGCAGGTTTTGCGCGCTGAAATGACTAAAACGGCGGATGAACGGTTTTGGTATTAAAGACGGAAGGCTAGCTCGGCCGCAGAATTAAATTTTGCAAGCCGAGGTTTTTTTGTTGCGATGTGTGCTTGGTGCTTAATACAAGGTTTGCGCCGACTCGTGCAGCAGCTGGCCATACAGGGTATGGCGCATCTTGGCGATCTTGCCTTCAGACAAGGCTTGCAGGATGGCGCATTGCGGCTCGATCAGGTGGCGGCAGTTATAGAACTTGCAGCCGCCCAGGTAGGGCTGGAATTCGCGGAAGGCGCGCTCCAGCATGCCTTCGCTCAGGTGGTACAGGCCGAATTCCTGGAAGCCGGGCGAATCGATGATGGAGCTGTTCGCGCCCAGTTCGTCGAGCTTGTAAAGACGCGTGAAGGTCGTCGTGTGCTTGCCCGTGTCGAGCGCGGCCGAGATTTCGCGTACGGCGATGTCCGCGTCCGGCACCAGCAGGTTGATCAGGGACGACTTGCCCATGCCCGACTGGCCGATCAGGATCGACGACTGGCCCGCCAGTAGCGGCGCCAGGGTGGCCACGGCATGTTCCGGTTCGGCGCGTGCCGACACTTCATCGACGGGATAGCCCATCGATGAATACGGCAGCAGGCGTTCGCGGGCGCGCTCAAGCGAGGCCGTCACATCTGTCTTGTTGAGGATGATGCGCGCCTCGATGCCGGCCGCGTCGGCCGCCACCAGCGAGCGCGAGATCAGGTCGTCGGCGAAGCCCGGTTCCGTCGCCACGACGATGAACAGCTGCGTCAAATTGGCCGCCAGCAGCTTCGATTTGTACTGGTCCGAGCGGTACAGCAGGGTCTTGCGTTCCTCGATGCGGTCGATGACGGCCTGGTCGTTGGAGGTGCGCGTCACGTGCACGATGTCACCCACGGCTACATTGGTTTTCTTGCCGCGCGTTACGCATTGCAGCTTGGCGCCGTCCACGTCGGCCAGGTAATGGCGGCCGTGGGCGGCGATGATGACGCCCGTCAACTTGCCTTCGCTCATGGGGCCACCTGGCTGCTCTGGTAAATGAGGTCTGCCTTGGCGGCGCAGATGAAGTCGTTTTCGGACAGTCCGCCGGCGCCCTGGTTGACCGAGTGCGTGTCGTAGCGCACGGCGCAGGTTTTATAAGTAATGATGAGCTCCGGATGATGGTCTTGCGTATGGGTCATATAGGCCAGGGCGTTCACGAACGCCAGGGTCTGGTAGTAATTCTTGAAGCCGAAGTCGCGGCACAGCTTGCCATTTTGCACGCGCCACTGGGGCAGCAGGGCGTGCAGGGTGGCGATGTCCGTGTCGCCCAGCGACTGCTGGCGCGGTGCGCAGGACAGTTCGGCCAGGTCTTGCGAAGTCGATGGCGTATTCATGGGGCAGCCCCTTTCAGGTGGCGGATGCGCACGCTGGCCGGCGGGTGGCTATCGTAAAAGGCCGAGTGCAGCGGGTCGGGCGTCAGGGTCGACGCATTGTCTTCATACATTTTGACGAGCGCCGACACCAGGTCGTCCGCTTGCGTGTGCGTGGCGGCAAAGGCGTCGGCCTCGAATTCGTGCTTGCGCGAGCTGAGCGAGGTCAACGGTCCGAGCAGGAAAGTGAAGACGGGCAAGGCCAGCATGAACAGCAGCAGGGCCAGCGCATCCGTCGGCTGGCCCGTCAGTGCCAGGGCGACGGGATCGATGCCCAGGCCCGCGTAAAACCATGGCTGCGTCTTGAGGAAGCCCAGCAGCGCCAAAAAGCCCAGCGAAATGACGAACATCATGGCGATGCGCTTGACGATGTGCTTGAGCTTGAAATGCCCCAGTTCATGCGCCAGCACGGCTTCGATTTCCTGCGGCGCCAGGCGCGACAGCAGTGTGTCGAAGAAGACGATGCGTTTGTTGGCGCCAAAACCCGAGAAATACGCGTTGCCGTGAGCACTGCGCTTCGAGCCGTCCATGACGAACAGGCCTTTCGAGGCGAAACCGACGCGCTGCATCAAGCCTTCGATGCGGTTTTTCAGCGATTCATCGGCCAGCGGCGTGAATTTGTTAAACAGCGGGGCAATAACTGTGGGAAACAGCACCATCATCAGCAACTGGAAGCCGCTCCAGACGAACCACGCATACAGCCACCACAGGTCGCCCGACTTGGCCATCAGGGTCAGCACGACCCAGATCAGCGGCAAGCCGATGGCCGCACCCAGGCCCACGCCCTTGAGCATGTCCGTAAAGAACAGCTTGCGCGCCATGGTGTTAAAGCCGAAGCGCTGCTCCAGCACAAATTGGCGGTAGTAGTCGAAGGGCAGGTCGATCAAGCCGGAAATGGCGGCAAAGGCGGCGATCAGGCCGATCTGGTACAGCATGGGCGAACCCGCCCCCATCCATTCATTCAGGTGCAGCGCCAGCCATTGCAGCCCGCCCAGCAGGGTAAAGCCGATCAGCACGGCATAGTTGACCAGCAGGGTCAGCAAGCCGAACTTGGTCTTCGCCACCGTATAGTCGGCCGCCTTCTGGTGCGCGGCCAGCGGGATCTTTTCCGCGAATTCGGGCGGGACCGCAGCGCGGTGTGCCAGCACGTGGCGGATCTGCCGCGAAGCGAGCCAGAAGCGCACGGCGAGGGTCAAAACGAGGACGGATACAAACAAAATCGAAAACGCGAGTGAATACATTCTGTGCCTGTGAGAAAATGGCTGATTATTTAGTTTGATTAGGCCAAGAGAGAATTATGTCACAAGCGACCGACTTAACTGCACCCAACTCTGCACCCACCTCTGCATCCACCCCCGCACCCGTCGTGCCGGCACGTCCAAATGAGATGAACCTGGTCTGGGTCGACATGGAAATGACGGGCCTGGAGCCCGATACCGACCGCATCATCGAGGTGGCGGTGGTGGTGACGGACATGCACTTGAACCTGCTGGCCGAAGGCCCCGTATTCGTGATTCACCAGTCGGATGAAACGCTGAACAAGATGGATGCCTGGAACAAGGGCACGCACGGCCGCTCGGGCTTGATCGACAAAGTGAAAGCGTCGACCGTGACGGAAGCGCAGGCGGAAGCGGAACTGATCGCCTTCCTGAAGAAATACGTACCGGCGGGCAAGTCGCCCATGTGCGGCAACACCATCGGCCAGGATCGCCGCTTCATGGTGCGTGGCATGCCGAAACTGGAAGCGTTCTTCCACTATCGCAATGTTGATGTATCGACACTGAAAGAGCTGTGCAAGCGCTGGAAGCCGGAAATCGCCACCGGTTTCAAGAAACACCAGAAGCACACGGCCCTGGCCGACATCCTGGAATCGATCGAAGAGCTGAAGTACTACCGCGAAAATTTCATCAAACTATAATTTTTCGGATGTTCCAAAGGCGAGGGTGGACCAGACGCCATCCTCTCCTTGCCACTCCAGCGCAAACGGTCCCGTTTGCCGCAATCCCGTGATCCACACTGTTTCGCCAGGCTGGCGGAAATATTGCGTGCACTGCCCGAACGTCTGTCCCAGCCGGCAAAGCACCAATCCCTCGCCCGCCACGGCGCACCATTGCTCATTGATATCGATCAAGGCCACGGCCGGATCGCCATAGAATTCGCCCAGGCTGGCTTGCCGGCCATCGGCAGCGATCACGCTGGCCTGTTCATACGCATGCTGGACAATGTAGGCGGCACTGCGGGCCAGTTCACTGCGCGTCATGCGCTCTCCACGGTGGGCCAGACGGTTTCCTGGTCGGCGCGCGCCTCGGCGATCAGCCATTCGCAGAATGCATGGACGAGGGGCCGCGTTTCCGCCTGGGGGGAGCGCAGCAGATAGTAGCAGTGGGGACCGCGCACGGCGTGTTCGAACACGCGCACCAGTCGGCCCGAACGCAGATCGTCGCCGATCAGGGGACTGGCGGCGATGGCCACGCCCTGGCCGCTGGCGGCCGCGTCCAGGCATAAATACGTGTGCGAAAAGCGCGCGCCGCTGTTGCCGCTATTGCCGCTGTAATGCACGCCGCAGCTGTGCAGCCAGCGCGTCCAGTCGATTTCGCCGGGCAGGTGCACTTCCGGTTCATCGTGCAGCAGCGGGTAGCGCAGCAGGTCGGCGGGCTGGCGCAGGCTGGCCGCGTTGGCGCGAAAGCCGGGGCTGCAGACGGCGGAAAACCATTCTTCCATGAGTAAATCGACCTTCAGGCCCGGATAGCGGCCCGGGCCCAGGCGGATGGCAACGTCCACGCCATCGCGCGCCAGGTCGACCGGGTGCATCGAGGCCAGCACGCGCAGTTCGATCTGCGGATAGCGGTCGCGCAGCCGGCCCAGGCGCGGCATCAGCCAGCGCGAGACGAGCGAGCTGGTAGCCGTTACCGTCACCACCTTGTCATCGCCCTGGCGCCGCGCCTGCTCGGAGACGTCGGCCAGCTGGTTGAGGATGGGGCCCAGCGAGGCCGCATAGCGTTGGCCGGCGCTAGTGAGTACCACGCCGCGCGGCAGGCGCTGGAACAGTACGACGCCGAGCCACGCTTCCAGCTGTTTCACGTGGTGGCCGATGGCGCCGGCCGAAACGTGCAACTCTTCGCCCGCGCGCTGGAAACCTTCATGGCGGGCGGCCGCCTCGAAGGCGTGCAGGGCGGCGAGCGGGGGCAGGGGACGTGACATGCGGGTGAACCTCCTCGTTGAGGCTAAGTAATATTGAGTCTATCCGTGAAGAATATTGGTTTGTTTCATTTTGCGCAAGCGAATATGATGCCGTCACTGCGTGAAGTGACCCGCAATATGATTAATGCAGGATTTTTTGCGCAAGCATCCCAAGCCAGGAACGAGACCGCCCGCAGAGGCGCTCCGGACAGCCCGCCTTGTTCTTCGTTCTACCCGATTTATTTGAAGAGGTTTCGTCATGTCTGATCGCCGCGCTGTTGCGCTGGTGTTGCTGTCGGCCGCCGGTTTCGGCAGTTCCGCAGTGTTTGCCAAGGCGGCCTATGCGTCCGGGGTCAACCCGTCGACCATGCTGGCCTTGCGTTTCGTCATCGCCGCCATGCTGTTGCTGCCGCTCGTGTGGCTGGGCGGCTGGCGCTTGCCGCGCGGCCGCCTGCTGGCCGGCTACATGCTGATGGGCCTGATGTATACGGCCCAGTCGCAAGGTTATTTCAATGCCCTCATGTATGCCAGCAGCGGCCTGTGCGGCATGCTGCTGTACGTGTATCCCGTGCTGGTCACCATCCTCGCGCTGGCGCTGGGCTGGGAAAAGCTGGACCGGCGCATGCTGGTGCTGATGGCGCTGGCGATTGCCGGCATGGCCATCACCCTGGGCGGCAAGCTGCAGGGCCAGCCTATCGGCATCGCCCTGGCATTGATGGCGGCCGGCGTGTACGCCGTGTACATCCTGTTTGGCAACAGCCTGTCGAAAAGCCGCGAGAATATTCACCCATTGGCCGCTTGCGTGGTGATCCTGGGCACGGCAGGCTTGTCGAATACTGCGATTGCCTTGTGGCAAGGCGTTTCCTTGCCGGGTACGGCGACGGGCTGGCTGGCCGTCAGCGCGATCGCCCTGTTCTCGACGGCGATTGCGATTGCCGCCTTCTTTGCCGGCGTGGCGCAGATCGGCGCGGCCAAGGCCTCCATCATTTCCACGTTCGAACCCGTCATCACGATGGCGTTCGGCGTCACCTTGCTGAAGGAATCGGTCAGCGGCACGCAATTGCTGGGCGGGGCCATGGTGCTGGCCGCCGTAGTCTTGCTGGCGCAGCGCCCCGCGCCCAAGGCGCCAGCCATGCCGGCCGTGCAGGCGAGCGCCTGACTTTTTTTCCCGAACTGATCGGCTGTATCGATCGGTCTCCTTTGCGCCGCGACGGGTTTCCTGCCGCGGCGCTTTTTTTTGCGCATAAATTCTGTCTGTAAATAAGTCTTGATTGCGAATGATTCTCATTTATAATTAACGTCAAGATTCCCCCATCACCCGCCAGCCCATGCCAGCCAGTGTTCGCCTTGAAAGGAGACACCGTGTCGAGCACCTTCCCCATTTGCAATACCGAGCTGGTCGCCAATGAATTTGCCCGCCTGCGCCGCGAAAAGAAAGCCCGCCACCGCGACATCGCCGAGGAACTGGGCATAGCCGAGGGCGAGCTGATCGCCGCGCACGCGGGCTTGTCGCTGGCCGATGGCGCTTTGCTGGGCGCCGAGCGCCTGCAGGCGGACTGGCCCGCGATCATCGCCGCGCTGGAACCGCTGGGCGAAGTCATGGCGCTGACGCGCAACGCCTCGTGCGTGCATGAAAAGATGGGCGTGTATCGAAAAGCCAGCCACAACAATCATGTGGGCCTGGTGCTGGGCGGCGACATCGACTTGCGCGTGTTTTACCGTCAGTGGGCACATGGCTTTGCGGTACGCGAGATGGGAGAGCAAGAAGTGCAGCGCAGCCTGCAATTCTTTGACGCTGCAGGCCATGTCGTGCACAAGATTTTCCTCAAGCCGCACAGCGACCTGGCGGCCTACGACGCGCTGGTGACGCGCTTCGCCGACGCGGACCAGGCGGCCGGCATCGCCGTGGCGCCGCCAGCGCCGCCGCCGGCGGAACTGCCCGACGCGCGGATCGACGTGGCCGGTTTTCGCGCCGCCTGGGCCGACCTGCGCGACACGCATGAGTTTTTCAGCATGTTGAAAAAATTTTCGGTCTCGCGCCTGCAGGGGCTGCGCCTGGCCGAGGCGCGCTTCGTGCAGCAGATCGACAAATCCTGCGTGCTTGACCTGCTCAATGGCGCCGCCCTCGAAAAAGTATCCATCATGGCCTTCGTTGGCAATGCCGGCATGATCCAGATCCATTCGGGGCCCGTGCACAAGATCGCCGTGATGGGGCCATGGATCAATGTCCTCGACACGCGCTTCAACCTGCATTTGCGCGAAGACCATGTCGCTAGCGCCTGGGTGGTCAGAAAGCCGACCGTCGATGGCCTGGTGACGTCCGTGGAACTGTTCGATGCCAGGGGCGACACCATCGCCATGTTCTTCGGCGAACGCAAGCCGGGCATGCATGAGCTGTGCGAATGGCGCCACATCGTCGAGCGCGTCGTGCAGGAGGGCGAACTATGCGCCGCATGATCGCCGCCAGCGTGGCGCGCCGCATCGCGCTGAAAAAAATGGGGGCCGGCGCATTAGCGCTGGCCGCGCCGATGCAGGCGCTGGCGGCCGTCGCCGACGCATCCAAGCCGATGCTCAAAGCGCGGCGCATCGTCAGCGTGGGCGGCGCCCTGACGGAGATCGTCTACGCACTCGGGGCACAGGGAGAACTGGTGGGCGTCGATGCCACCTCGCTGTATCCGGCCGTGGCGCAACAGCTGGCGCAGGTGGGTTATGCGCGCACCTTGTCGGCCGAAGGCGTGCTGTCGCTGGCCCCCACGCAGCTGATCGCCACCGAGGAGGCAGGGCCGCAAGCGGTGCTGCGCCAGGTGCGCGCTGCGGGCGTGCCGGTGGCGGTGCTGAACGCGAATAACAAGTTCGAAGGCTTGCTCGAGCGCGTGAAACAGGTGGGCCGCATCACGGGTCGTGCCGACCCCGCCGCGCGCCTGGCGCAAGCCTTGCAGCAGCAGTGGGACGGCACCCTGGCCAGGGTGCACCAGCGCAGTCACGCGCCTGTGCGCGTGCTGTTCATCCTCGCCCATGCGCCGAACCAGGTGATGGTGGGCGGGCGCGAGACGGGGGCCGACGCCATGCTTGCGTATGCGGGCGCCGTCAATGTGATGGGCGGGCAGGCCGGTTTCGCCGGTTACAAGCCGCTCACGCCGGAGGCCGTGATCGCCGCGCGGCCCGACATCGTACTCGTCACGGACCAAGGCTTGAAGGCCTCGGGCGGCGTGGACGGCATCCTCAAATTACCGGGCCTGGCGCAGACGCCGGCCGCGCGCAAGCACCGCATCGTCTCGCAGGAAGCCATGCTGCTGCTGGGCTTTGGCCCGCGCATGCCGCAGGCCCTGGCCGAACTCGATGCCGCCTTCGCCAAAGCCATGGCGGCATGAACGTGCGCGCGACGACGCCAGCAGCATCCTGGCGTTTGCCTCACTGGAGCGCTGGCGGGTTGCTGGCCATCGCACTGGCGTGCGGCTTGCTCGTCGCCGTGCAGGCGGGCGCCGTACCGGTGACCCTGGCCGACTGGCTGGCGCCCTGGCAAGCGGGCGATGAGGCACTGTCCGGCGGCGCGTACGTGCTGTGGCATATCCGTTTGCCGCGCGCCCTGTTCGCCATCCTGATCGGCGCCGCGCTGGCGCTGGCCGGCGGCCTGACGCAAGGGTTGTTTCGCAATCCGCTGGCCGACCCCGGGCTGCTGGGCGTGAGCAGCGGCGCCGCCTGCGCGGGCGCGGCCACCATCGTCTTCGCGGCCAGCCTGCACGTGGTGCCCGAGCTGCGCGTGTGGTTGCTGCCGGGGGCCGCCTTTGTCGGCGCCATGCTCATTTGCTTGCTGCTCGACCGCGTTGCCCGCTGGGCTACGCACGGCTCCATCGTCGGCCTGCTGCTGACGGGCGTGGCGCTGAACGCCATCACGGTGGCCATCATGGGCCTGTGCATTTACCTGGCTAGCGATGACCAGCTGCGCACCCTGACTTTCTGGACCCTCGGTTCGCTGTCTGCCGGCAGCTGGCGCCAGGTGGCGGCCCTGTTGCTGGTGCTGGCCGCTGCGCTGTGGGCCACGCGTTTCCTGATGCGCTCATTGAACGCGCTGGCGCTGGGCGAGGCGCAAGCACTGCATGTGGGCATCGACGTGGGCCGGCTGCGCACGCAGGTGATCGTGCTGGTGGCCGTGTTGACGGGCTTTGCCGTCGCCTGGTGCGGCGGCATCGGCTTCATCGGCCTGATCGCGCCCCACCTGGTGCGCACCTGGCTGGGGGCTGACCAGCGTCGCGTGCTGCCGCTGGGGATGCTGATGGGCGGCTTGCTGCTGCTGTTGGCCGACACCCTGGCGCGCACCGTCGCCATCCCGGCGGAAGTGCCCGTCGGTATTTTCACGGCCCTGCTGGGTGGGCCCTTCTTCCTGATGCTGTTGCGGCGTTTCCGCCACGGCACTGCCTGGAGGTGAACATGACACCCATACTGGAACTCTCCTTCGCCACCACGCAACTGGGCCCGCAGTATTTCGGCCCTTTCAACGTGCAGGTGGCACCGGGGGAGCGCATCGCCGTCCTTGGCCCCAGCGGCGCTGGCAAGTCGACCCTGCTCAAGCTGATGGCGCGCGAACTGCAGCCGCAGGCGGGCCGTGTGGCGTTCGCGGGCCGGCCGCTGGCGCAGTGGTCGCTGGCCGAATTGGCGCTGCGCCGCGCCGTCCTGCCGCAAGGTTCGAACGTGGCCTTCGGAATGCAGTGCGCGCTGGTGATCGGCCTGGGGCGGGTGGCACGCCTGGTTGACCCGCAACTGGGGCAGATCGTGCAGGACGCGGCCGCCCTGGCGCACGCCGCACATTTGCTGGATCGCCGCCTGGACACCCTGTCTGGCGGCGAACAGGCGAGGGTGCAGCTGGCGCGCATTTTTGCGCAATTGTGGGATGTGGAAAACGGCTTGATACTGGTCGACGAACCGCTGGCGGCGCTCGATCCCGGCCTGCAGTTCGATCTGCTCCATAGCCTGCAGCAGTTTTGCGCCGCGCGCGGCCACGCCGTCATCGCCATCCTGCACGATATCAACCATGCCTTGCTGGGTTTCGAGCGCTTGCTGCTGCTGCGTTCGGGCCAGCTGGTCGCCGATATCGCCAGCGATGCCGGCGCCGTTCCCGCCCTGGCCGCGCTATACGGCATTGCCCTGACGACGGCGACCAACAGCGACGGCGACGTGTGCGTTATCCCTGCACGAAGCGCGGTACGCAGGGCGGCCTGACTCACTCACCACACGTCCGTCGCGCGCGGCCGCGCCATCTGGCCGCTGCCCAACAGCCACACCATCAGGGCGTCGGCTTGTTCACGCGTGGCAGCAACTTCCTGCACGATGCCGAAGGCTTGCATGGCGCCGGCCGCCATTACCTGCAGGCGCGCGCGTTCCTCTGCATCGGCTTCGATGGAGACCAGGCCCCGGCAAATGGCGGCCAGCGCCAGCTTGTTATGCTTGAGCCACAGGCCACGCCGCCTGCGGTCGATGTGGGCTTCGTCGCTGCGTTCCTTTTCGAACAGCAGGACGAACGGTAGACCGTGGCGCAGCAGGGCGTCCATGTCGTTTTCCCACAGCGGGGCATAGCCGGTGACGGCTGTTTCAGGGCGAAAGCGCACGATGGGAAAGTCGCTGACGTCGTGGATGGAGAAGTGTGCGGGATTCGGTTTCATGGCGTGCTTTCTTGCGAGGTGGTTGAAAATGCTTGCCAGCCGCCGCCCAGCGCCTTGTAGACCTGGACCAGTGACAGCGCAGCGGTGGCGCGGCTGTCGACCAGCGCCGCTTCGTTGTTCAATAAAGTGTTTTGCACATGCAGCACGTTGATCAGGTCCGTGCCGCCCTGGCGGTACTGCAGTTCCGCGCTGCCCAGCGCGCGCCGTCCCTGTTTGACGGCGTCATCGAGGCTGGCCTGGCGGCGGGCGTTGGCCTGGTAGCCCGAGAGCGCATCTTCCACCTCATGCCAGGCGGCCAGCACCGTCTGGCGGTAGGCGATGGCCGCCTCCTGCTGCTGTGCCTCGCGCAATTGCAGCTTGCCGCGCAGGCGGCCAGCATCGAACAGGGGCACGCTGAAGCCGGGGCCGAAGGCAAAGTGCCTGGCGTCCCAGCCGATGTCTGACAGCTGCATCGCCTGCAGGCCGATGCTGCCCGAGAGCGTGATGCGCGGATAAAAATCGCCTTGTGCCACGCCGATGGCGGCCGTGGCCGCGTGCAGCTGCGCTTCTGCGCGGCGGATGTCGGGACGGCGTTCGGCCAGGCTACTCGGCACGCCCAACTGCACCTGCATGGCCACGGCCGGAATGTCCCCGCTTGCCGCCAGTTCCGCCTGCAAGGCTTGCGGCGGCAGTGCCAGCAAGAGGGCGAGGGCATTGCCCAGTCGCGCTGCGCGCTGCTGCAGCGGCGGCAGGCGCGCTTCGATGGTGGCCACGTGGGCCGCCGCCTCGGCTTCGTCGAGCTGGGTCGCCGCGCCTTCGCGCAGGCGGATGCGCGTCAGGTTCAATGTATGGCCGGCGATATCGAGCAGTTGCTGCGTGATGGCCAGGGTCTGCTGCGCGCCGCGCAACTCGATGTAGTCGCGCGCCGTCTCGGCCAGCACGGCCAGCAGCACGCCGCGCTGCGTTTCCAGGGCCACCTCGACCCTGGCGTCGGCCGCTTCCACTTCGCGCCGCACGCGGCCCCACAGGTCCAGTTCCCAGGCCGCATCGAGGTTGCCTTGCCACAGGCTGTAGGCGGATTGGCCGTTGTTGCGCGACGGGTCGCTCAAGCCCTGCTCGCTGTTGCGCGCGCGACTGTAGTTGCCATTCGCGCCCAGGGACGGGCCTTGCGCGGCGCCGGCCACGCCGCGCGCGGCGCGGCTTTGTTGCAGCCGGCTGCTTGCCGCCAGCACGTCGAGGTTGGCGCCGGCGGCGCGCTGCAGCAAGGACGACAGGGTGCTATCGCCAAAGCTGTCCCACCAGCGCTGTTCGATGGCGCCATCTTGTGCTGCGGCGAAACGGGCGTCCTGCGCCTGGCGCCATTGCTGTCCCAGTGTGTTGTGCGGGCGCCGGAAGTCGCTGCCGACGCTGCCGCAGCCGGCCAGGCCCAGGGCAGTGATGAAGATCAGTGCTTTCATCGTGCGCTCACCTGTTGCAGCTGTTGGCGGCGCATGGACGTATCGATGCGCACTTCGGCCGACATGCCCACGCGCAGGCGGTTGCCCCGGTCCGTGTCGCCATCCTGGCCTGCATCGAGCGCGATCCTGACGGGGATGCGCTGCACTACCTTGGTGAAATTGCCGGTAGCGTTCTCCGGCGCGATGGCGGCAAACGTCACGCCCGTGGCGGGCGCGATGCTGTCCACCGTGCCGCGCAGGAGCACGCCCGGATAGGCGTCGACGGCGATGCTGGCGCGCTGGCCCCGGCGCACGTGGGTCAGCTGGGTTTCCTGCAGATTGGCGACGACGAAAGTGCGGTTCAAGGGCACCACGGCCAGCAGGCTGGCGCCGGGAGCCACCAGGGCGCCGACGCGCACGGCACGGCGTCCCACGATACCGTCGATGGGGGCGCGCAGCTGGGTATGCGATAAATCAAGTTCGGCCCGTTGCAGACCGGCGCGGGCACGCAGCAGGGTCGCCTCTGCCGCGCCTTGCTGCGCCTGCAGGATTTCCGTCTGCTTGCGGGTGGAGGCCAGGGCGGCGCGGTTCTGCGCCAGGCGCGCGCGGCTCACATCGAAGCGCGATTGTGCCTGCTGCGCGTTTTGCACGCTGCCTGCGCCCTGGCTGGCCAGGTGCGTTGAGCGGGCCAGCTCTTGCTGCGCCAGTTTGTCTTCCGCCTGGTTGGCATCGACCAGGGTGGTGGCTTGCTCGATCACCGATTGCTGGCGCTGCACCGTGGCGTGGGTCGTGGCCAGCTGGGCTGCGGCACTGGCCACGTCGGCGCGGGCCGAGGCGACGGCCGCCTGGTAGTCGCGCTCATCGATGCGCACCAGCAACTGGCCTGCCTTGACAGGCTGGTTGTCTTCCACCAGCACTTCCCGCACGATGCCGCCCACCTTGGGCGACAGCACAGTGTAGTCGGCGCTGACGAAGGCGTCGTCGGTGCTTTGTTCGTCGCCTCGGGCGAATAGCAGTTGCCAGGCGCAAAAGGCGAGGGCGCAGGCCAGCAGGGCCAGGCCGAGGATAAAAGCGCGCGAGCGCAGGATGGGGGCAGTCATGGTGGGGTTCTTTCGTAAAAATGAAAACTCAAGAAGGTCGGTTCAAGCAGCGCGCGGCGGATAGACGCGCGTCGGCAGGATGGGAATGATCACAATCATGGCCAGCGCGATGGCTGCCACGGTGAGGTACAGGTCGGACGAGGTCAGGGTGACGACTTGGGCATGCATGCGCTGCGCCAGACCTGGCACGTCCACGGAGATCGGCAGATTGCCCAGGCGATCGCTGAGCACCGTCGAATGAAAATGGTTGCGGCGCGTGATCAGCGCATCGAGCACGCCGGTGGCGACGACGGCCGACATGCCCTTGATGGTGTTGAACCAGGCGGAGGCGAACGGGCCATCCTGCGGCGCCAGACCGGTGGTGGCCAGCAGCAGCAAGGGGATCACGGCCATGGGTTGGGCAAAGATCTGCACCGCTTGCAGCAGGTAGAAATGCGTGCGTATCGAGTCCGGCGACATGCGCGCACCCAGCATGCAGGACAGGGCCAGCATGGCCAGGCCGATGGCCAGCACCCAGCGGCAGTCGACCGCGCGGATGTTGCACAGGGCGGCCACCAGCGGCAGGGCGATCAACTGCGGCAGCGCTACCATCAGCATCACGGGCGCCGTCTGCAGCGGACGGTAAGCGTGTACCTGCGCCAGGTAGGACGAGGGGATGAGGATCACGGCCAGCAGCACGAACAGCACGCCGCCCAGGGTCAGCAGGGCGTGGCTGAGGTTGCGCCGCGACAGCAACTGCAGCTTGAAAAATGGCAGCGGGTGCGACCACTCGTTGATGAGAAACGATAGCAGCAGCAGGAAGCCGCCGCCCAACAGCACGCAAATCAGGGGCGAGGCGAACCACGCTAGGCGCTCGCCCTGCAGCAAGCCGACCACCAGCATGCTGATGGCTGGCAGGCCAAGCAGCAGGCCGCGCCAGTCGAACTGGCGCAAGCGATCGAGGCGCAGCGGGTCTTGCGGCAAGCCCCACGACACCATCAGCAGGGCGACGATGCTGCCCGGGATGATTTGCCAGAAGGCCCATTGCCAGCCCAGGTACTCGGTCCAGAAGGCGGCCAGTGGCGTGCCCAGGCTGGGACCGAAGGTGGCGCTCAGCGCATAGCCGCCCAGGCCATACAGCTTGATATTCGGCGGCAGGAAGCGCAGCGCCACCGTCATCAGCATGGGTGGCAGGGCGCCGCCGGCCGCGCCCTGCACCACGCGCAGGAAGACCAGCACGGACAGGTTCGGCGCCAACGGGCATAGCAGGCCGGCGGCCATGCAGACGATGATGGCGGCAGCCGTCAGGCGGCGCAGCGAAAATGTGACGGAGCACCACGGCGCAAACGCCATGGCCGATACCGAGGCGGCCGCATACAGGGCGACGAGCCAGCTGGCGTCGTCGCGCGTGATGCCCATGGCGCCGCGGATGTCGGCCAGCGCGACCTTGGTGATGTTTTCATTCAGGCCGGCCACCAGCACGGCCAGCAGCACGCCGGCCAGGCCCGTGGCCAGGCGCAGGCCAAAAACTGGCGGCGCGGGAGGCACTGGCGGTGAAGGTGGTGGCGCCGTCGTCGGGACGGCGCCGGGATGCAGTACAGCGGACACAGGGAACTCCGTGGATGAGAATCAGTCCACGCAGTATAGGTAGCGCTAAATAGGATGAAAATTGATCATTGATGAAGTCTGAATTGCGTGCCACGCAATGATTCAAGCATCCGCTGGCGTGCTGCTGCACAGCTCCTTGATCGTGCGACGCAGCCAGCGGTGCGCATGGTCGTGGTCGAGGCGCGGGTGCCAGGCCTGGAAGATTTCAACGCCGTCGACGGGGATGGGCAGCTGAAACGTGCGCAGCTTCAAGCCCAGCCGCTCGACGATGGCCAGCAGCGGCGTGGGCATCAGCGGCAGCAGCAGGCGCGAATCGGCCACGGCGAAGATGGCGGACTGAAAATTAGGGCTGATCAGTGAAACCCTGCGCGTGTAGCCCCGCTCGGCCAGGGCGGCATCGAATGGGCCACGTGCCAGGCCGCGCCGCGAGACGCTGATATGTTCATATTCTGTAAAACTGTCGAGGTTGACGGGGCCGTCGAAGATCGGGTGGTCATTGCGGGCGATGCCGACAAAGGAACTGGTAAACAGCTGCTGCAGCTTGATGTCGGGCGCAAAGGCGCGCCGCGCGCTGATGTAAAGGTCGATGCGGCCCGCGTGCAGGGCATCGCTTTCCGTGGCGCCGTCGCCTTCGGGCACGAAGCGCAGCGCCGTGTGCGGCGCATGGATGGCCAGCAGGTCGCGCAGCTTGCCGCCGTATGCGCCGACAAATACGTCGTTGGCGCACAGGCTGAAAGTGCGTTCCAGGGTGCGCAAGTCCACTTCACGGCCGGAGGTGAAGATGGCGTGCGCCTGCTCCACCACGCCGCGCACCTGCTCGCGCAATTCCAGCGCGCGCGGGGTAGGCGCCAGGCCGCGCCCGGAGCGCACGAAGACGGGGTCGCCGATGGCGTCGCGGATGCGCGCCAGCGTGCGGCTCATGGCCGGTGCGCTCAAATTCATGCGCCGCGCGGCGGCCACGGCGCTGCCTTCCTCGAGCAGGATGTCAAGGGCGACGAGCAGGTTCAGGTCGGGGAGTTTCATGCGGCGATTATAGCTCTTGGGCTAATGCCAGCGCTGCGCCGGCAGGACGCCGGCGCAGGGGGAGATGCTACTGCGGGATTACTCGGCTGCCGGCTCGGCGCCGCAGCACTTCTTGAACTTCTTGCCGCTGCCGCAAGGGCAGTCGTCGTTGCGGCCCACTTTCGGCTCTTCGCGCTTCATGGTTTGCACGGGAGCCTTGCGGCGCGGGACCCAGAAACGGTGGATGGCCGGCAGGTTCGCTTCGAGTTCCTGCGCCAGCTTGTGCGCCTTGACCGGGTCTTCCACCAGTTTCAGTTCTTCTTCCTTGATTTCGTCGGCGCCCAGCAGGTAGATCGGCTGCATCAGCTCGGCCACTTCGGAATCCCAGATCTCGTTCCACGAGCCAGGACGCAGTTCCATGCCGTCCCAGAAGCCCCAGCACCAGGCTTCGGCGTCGATCAGGGTCTGGCCTTCGTAGTCGTGCTCGACGAACAGGGCCTCGAATTCCTTGGGCGCGACTTCAAACGTCACCAGCACTTCGTTCATGAAGCGCATGATCAGGTTGACGATGCGTTCTTCTTCCTTGCTGTTCTTGAATTTTGGTGCATCTTCCGCATCTTCGCCCCAGACGCGCGGCAACCACTCGGCCGGCATGATCGGTTCCGGGCCGATGGCCACCGCCGTCAGATAGCCGTGCAGCATATCCATGGTCATCGCGTCTTCGGAGCAGCGCTCCGACAACAGGAATTGGTCTAGTTCGTCGAATTCTTTTTCTGATAATGGTTGTTCGAGTTGCATGGCTTGCTCTTTGATGGAATGTAAGGCGCCAGTATACGCCTAGCGGCGCTTCCTCACCGAAGTGTTTGCACCAGCGGCCAGCGCGCGCCTTACAATGTCGCTTATGCACAATGAAAACTCGCCGCACGAGGACGACCGGCCCGTCCATCCCTTTTCCGCACTGAGCCCCGATTGCGTGCTCGACGCACTCGAGAGCGTGGGGCTGCGCGGCGATGGCCGCCTGCTGGCGCTCAATAGCTATGAAAACCGCGTCTACCAGGTGGGCATCGAAGACAGCGCGCCCTTGGTGGCCAAGTTTTACCGTCCGGCGCGCTGGAGCGATACGGCCATCCTGGAAGAGCACACGTTCGTGTCCGAGCTGGTCGAGCGCGAAATCCAGGTGGTGCCGGCGCTGGACATCCATGGCAGCACCCTGCACCAGTACCAGGGCTTCCGCTTTGCCGTCTTCCCCCGCCACGGCGGCCGCGCGCCCGAGCTGGACGACCCGGCGACGCTGGAATGGATAGGACGCTTCATCGGCCGCATCCACGCCGTCGGCGCGCTGTCCACTTACAAGGAACGCCCGGCGCTCGATCACCAGACGTTTGGCGTCGAGCCGCGCGAGTTCCTGCTGGAAGGCAATTTCCTGCCGCCCGAACTGCTGGCTGCCTATTCCAGCGTGGCGCAGCAGGCGCTCGATGGCGTCAAGCGCTGCTATGACCGCGCGGGCGACGTGGCCGTGCTGCGCACGCATGGCGACTGCCATGGCGGCAACGTGCTGTGGACGGATGCCGGCCCGCATTTCGTCGATTTCGACGATAGCCGCATGGGCCCGGCCATCCAGGACCTGTGGATGATGCTGTCGGGCGAGCGCAGCGACCAGGTGCGCCAGATGAGCGACATCCTGGCCGGCTACGAAGATTTTTGCGACTTCGAGCCGCGCCAGCTATACCTGGTCGAAGCGCTGCGCACCCTGCGTTTGATCCATTATTCGGCCTGGCTGGCGCGCCGCTGGGACGACCCCGCCTTCCCCGTCGCCTTCCCGTGGTTTAACACGCAGCGTTATTGGCAGGACCGTATCCTTGAACTCAGGGAGCAGGTAGCCCTGATGGATGAAGCGCCATTGTGGTCGTTTTGACCTAAACGCCGGAAAAGGGCGGTAAACGCCCCTCTACTTGCCGCGCTGATTTGTGCATGCTTGCTCGATAATGGTGCTAATAAATTCCTATAAGCAATGGAATTCACCCGAATAAGCGAGAAATCATGCAAGCACAGCAAAATCAGCGCCAGGCCGCCTCCCTCACCGTCGCCTATTCGGCCGACGACGAGTTCGACCAGGACAGCATGGTCTCGCTGCATGATTTCAAGGACCTGGAGCGCAAGGCGGAAGCGCCAGCGCTCGCCATCACGCCCGAATTGCAAGCCGAACCGCAGGCCGAGGCGGCAGTTGAAGCCGACAGCAAGGCACCGGCTGCCGAACGCCAGAAAATGGAATTGAAAGCCATCCACGAGGCGATCGCCCGCGTGGAAGCGGAGGCGAAGGCCACCTGCGCCGCCGAAAGTCGCGCGCTGGCCGAGGCGCGCGTGCGTTCGCTGGCCGAGGACCGGGCCGCCATCGACGCGGCCGCCGCCGCCGCCGCGCAGCAAAATGCGCAGGCAGCCGAAGAGGCGATTGCCGCCAACCGCGAACGTCTCGATACCATGCGCGCCGCCGCGCAGGCCAGCGTGGCCCGCCTGGAAGCCGTCAAGCAGGAGACGGCCGAATTGCGCGCCCGCGTGGAGTCTGATAATGAAATCCGCCTGGCCGCCGAACAGCGTTCGCGCGCCGAACAGGAAAGCCGCTTGCGCGCCAGCGAGCAAGTGGCCGTGCAGTCGGAACTGGCCGAGCAGGCCGCCCGCGCCGCCGAAGAATTGCAGGTGCAGACGGAGCAGGCGCGCCTGCAGGCCGTCGAGCGCGTCGCCGCCGTGCAGGCGGCCAAGGAAGAAATGGTGGGCATCGCTTCGGCGGACGCCCGTGTCGCCGTGCTGGCGCGTGAGCGCGAACGTCATGCGCACGGTGCGCGCCAGACGGCGCAGATGCTGGCCGAAGCGGAAAGCGAAGCGCTGGACTTGACGGTGCAGCGCGAGCGCGCCGACCAGATCGCACTGGAATCGGCCTTCAACCGCGCCGCTGCCGAAGTGCGCGCCCTGGAAGAGGCGCGCGCGCTGGCGCACCTGGAACAGGAGCGTGAAGCCATCGCGCTGGCGCAGGCGGAATCGGAACGCCATGCGGCGCAGTCCCTGCGGTTGCGCCTGCAGACGGAAAAGGAATTGCGCGACGCGGCCATCCACCGCGAGCGCCTGGAAATGGTTGCCGTGGCCAGCGCGCAGGCGCGCCGCGATGCCGACGTGCGCATCCTGGCTGCCACCGAGGCGCGCATCGAAGTGGATCGTCAGTTGCGCGCCGTGGCGCTGGCCCGCGTGGCTGCCGAACAGGATGCGGAAATCGCCGGCCACGCCAGACTGGAAGCGGAAACGGCAGCTCTCGAAGAAACCAAGGCTCGCGAAGCGGCCGAACAGGCAGCCGCCGTGGCAGCAGCCCGCGAGCTGGAAGAGCAGCAGCGCGCCGCCAGCCTGGCCCACGAACGCGCCGACCTGGCACGCCAGGCGGCCGAATTGGCGGCCAGCCAGAACCAAGCCGAGCAGGTTGAAGTCGATGCCGGCCAAGCCACATTGGCTGCGCAGGCGCAAGCGTCGCAACTGGCGCAGGAAAAAGCGCGGCAGGCAGAGCAGCTGCTGCAGGCCGAGCAGGAGCGCCTGGCAGCGGAACAAGCCGCCATCGCCGCCTTGAAAGACAAACTGGCAGCCGAAGCGCTGGCATTCAATGCGGCCCGGGAACGCATCGCCGCCGAAGGCGCGCAAGCGGAACTGTTGCGCGGCCAGCATGCGGCCGAGCAGGCCTTGCAGGAAGCGGCGCAAAAAGAAGCCGACGCGATTCGCATCCTGATGGACCAGGCCCTGGTCGAAGGCGAACAGAAAGCGGCTGCCGCGCAAGCCGTGCAGGCGCAGGCGCGCCTGGCCGTGGAACTGGGACAAGTGCATAGCGAGCGCGCCCGGGTGGAAGAAGACAAGGCGCAAGCTGCCGATGCGCTGCTGGCGTCCGAGCGCGATTTCGTTGCTGCCGAGCGCGAGTCGCTGGCCCTGATCGCGCAAAAACTGGTGCAGCAGCGCCAGACCAGCAGTGCCGAAGAGCGCGCCTCGCAAGCCATCGCCGGCCGCCTTGAAGCGGAAAAGCAGGCCACGGTGGCAGCGGAAACGCGCGCCGCCATGGAACAGCAGGCGCTCGACGCCATGCGCCAGCGCGAGCAGCTGGAACTGGCCGCGCAGCAGGCCGCCAGCGAGAAGCTCGCCGCACAGCAAGCCTTGCTGGCCAGTGCCCAGGCCCACGCCGCCTTGCAGCGCAAGGCGGCTGAGACGACGGTTGCCATGGCCGCAGCCAGACAGCAATTGCTGGAGATGGAGACGGCGCGCGCGCAACAGCAGGAGCGCGAACTGGCCGCCCTGCGCTCGAGCCTGGAACAGCCGCAAAACGCGTTTTCCAGCTCCTTGAGCGCCGCCCGCGCAAAAGCCGAACAAGTCAGCTCGGCCAGTTTGACGCGCGAAGTGATCGAGCGCTTGACGCAGCCAAATGAGGCGGGAGCCGTCTGGCGTTCGCGCTAGGTCGGACAGCGAACAAAATCTGCCGTAGCGCGCACGGCGGCCCGCTATGCCGTCACTGTGCCAGGGCGGAAAGGCAGATACGCCCGTAGCGTCAGGGCGGGAAGCGGATAAGTGGCTGGCGGGAGTGGCGCCGGCCCGAGCATGCCTGGCCGGCGCGGTGCTGCTGGAGTGGCTGTGTTACTGGCTCAATACGACTTTATCGGCAAAATATTCCGTCTCGCCGAAGCATTGCGTGGGCACGCCCTTGTGCTGGCTGTAGGTGACGAGGATGCGCTTGCCGGCGGCGGCCGTCAACTGCTTCGCCACGTCTTCTTCGCGCACGCTGAACTGGAATTTTTCCGGGATGGTGCCCGGCAGCGCCGTCAGCAGCAATTCACCTTCCCATGTCTTGCAAATCCAGCCCCGTTTGGAGAACTTTTGCAGGTAGCCCGCCCGTTCGCCTTCCGAGTACGAGAAGCTGAGTGTCATCCACGTATAGGCGGCCAGCAGCAGGAAGCCGGCCACGAGGAAGATGGCGAAGGCGAAGGTGACTTTTTTTGTCGTTGGGGTCATGGTAGGGTTGTCTAGGTAAAAGGATCAGTCCTTGCGGCCGGCTTTCCAGTTCAGTCCAAAGTTGTATCTTTCGTCCATGGCCTGGTGCGCCGTGATTTTACCTTGGCCGCCGAAGTATTCCACCAATTTTGTCACCTGCAGATTGCCGCCGTGGTTTTCCAGCATGGCGATGGCGCACATGGCGTGCGAGCTGTCGGTGTCGAGGCGCACTTCCACGCTCGGCTGGCCGGGAATGTCGATCGTCACGACGCCATCGGTCGCGGCCCAGTTCGGCACGCCTTCGTAGATGAATGCATACACGAGCACGCGCTTGATCTGGTCGAAATGGGTGCCGTTGATGAAGATGTTTTCACCGCTGCTGACGTTGCCCGTGCGGTCGTCGCCTTCCAGGTGGATGTACGGTGGGCGTTCGTAGGCGCCCCAACTGTTGCCCAGCGCCTGCACGGCGCTCTTGGCGCCATTGCTCATCTCGAACAGGCAGCCGATGTCGAGATCGATGCCGCCCGCGCGGCCGGCCGGCTTGTTGAACAACTTGCCGAGGAAGCCAGTGTCCAGCTTCGAGGCCGGCGCCTGGCCTTGCGCGGCGTTCTGGTTCCAGTTCAGGTTGACGCGGATGCGGCCATAGCCGCCGCTGTCGCGCTTGTCGAGCGAAATCTTGTCGCCGCGTTTTTCCAGGCGGATCTTCGACAGCGAGATTTTATTCGCCGCTGGCGGGGCCGCTGGTGTGGGAACGGGAATCGGTGCAGGCGCCGGCGACGACGCCCCTGCCTCGCTGCCGCCAAAGTGCTTCAGCAGCGCCGCCAGGCCGCCGGCAAAGCCCTGGCCCACGGCGCCGAAGCGCCAGCTGCCGTCGCGGCGATACAGTTCGCCGATGATGACGGCTTTTTCGTCCTGGAAGTCATTGCCCGTGAAGGCAAATGTGGCGGCCTGGCCCAGCGCCATGCTGGAGTTGCCCAGCGCGCGCATGCTGCCCTGTTCCGTCGCTGCCGTAAATACCAGCTTGTCGATGGAGGCGGGCAGGCGCGAAAGGTCCACCTGGAAAGTGGAGCGGGGGCCGTTCAAGTCCACCGTGATGGCGTTGTCCGGCGCGCTTTTCTGGTTGAAGAACACCATGTAACGGTCGTCCGACAGTTTGCCGGCCGCATCGACGCCGAAGCAGCTGACGTCCACTTCCATCGAGCCGGAAATGATATCGAGAGTGACGGCAAACGGGCCATTCAAGCCCAGGTCAGCCAGTTTGCCTTTTTGTCCGCGTGTGAAATTGGTCATGGTCGTGCAATCCCTTCGTCGCTTGAGAGTTGAGTCAATGAGTTATTCGTCTGTTGCGCCGGTGCCGCGTCGGCCGCATGGCGGATGCCGAACAGGCGCGCCTGCTCGATGATGCGCTGCGCCCAGCTCGAATGGGTCGCCACTTCGCACATCGATTCCTGCATGCGGAACACGGCCGGGCTGTCCGGGTCGATGATGCGCAGCGCCAGTTCGATGTCCGACTGCGCCACCTGGTAGTGGCGCTCGATCTGCGGTACCTGATCCGGGTGGATGGCTGTCTTGGCGATCATGCCGTGTGCCATGTCCTGCGCCACTTCGGCGTCCAGCCAGCTGCCCTGCGACAGGTGCTCGAAGACGGGCGCCGTCAGCTGGAAGCCGTGCGGCTTGAAGATGGTGACCAGGCGGCCGATGACCTGGCCCAGCGGCGTCTGGTAGATGGTGCCGCTGGTGGGGCGGCGCAGTCCCAGCAGTGCCAATAAATCGTTGCCGCCTATGCGCAGGGCCAGGATGCGGCGACGCACGTCCGGCGCCGACAGGAGGATGCGGAACTGCTTCATTTCCTCGTCGTCGAACACTTCCGCCGTTTCCAGCGTCGGCATCAGCAAATGGTGCGTGTGGCGCACCAGCTCGAAATAGGCGGCGAAATTGTGGCGCGTGGACTTGGGCAGCACGAAGCCGCTCAATTTCTCGGCGCCGGGCATGCCCAGCACGCGCGCCAGCACCTCGAGATTGCGCACGCGCACGAAGCGCAAGGTATCCGATTCGTCGCCCATGTTTTGCAGCGCCAGCGACAGGTTGAACAGCGCGTAGCTGAGGTCGCGCTCGGCGATGGCGTCTTCGGTACACAGGATCACCGAACGCAAATGGCTGAATTTGTCGCCATTGGCGATCGCCAGCAAGTCCTTGTGGGTGGTCGGCACGTACATGGAGGCGCCCAGCGCCGCCTTGTGCTCACTTTGTGGGTGTAGGGAGTTGTTATCCATCGACTGCGCTCCTGATGAGGGCGACCGCCTGGTAAGGCAGCGCCGGTTCTACTGTGACGGGTATGGCTTTTTCCTGCGCCAGTAGCAGCAAATGTGCCACGTCCGGCGCATTCGTGTCGCGCACGATCAGGCGCTCGGGCACGCGGCGCAGCAGCACGCGCGTCGCCTCGCCGATGCCTGGCTTGATCAGGTTGATGTCGCTGATGCCGTATTCCTGCTGCGCGGCGGCCATGTAGGCTTGCGAGCGGGCCGCCATGGCTGGCGCATCGCTCGCTTCGGCCAGCGGGATGCCGCTGCTCGAAGCAATGGCCATGGCGTCGGCCACCAGGCCATCGGCGAAATCGCGCGACTGGTCGTGCTGTTCGAACTGCGCGTAGTACACGCAGCCATGGAAGTCGTCGGGGCCGATGCTGTCATTGAGCACGGAACGGCTCACCAGGCCCGAGACGGTGGCATTCAAGATGCTCGACGGGATCAGGTAGTCGCTGGCCGAGGCGGCGCAGGCTGCCGTGCCGGCCAGGTCGGACAGCACGAACAGGCCGCCGTCTATCGCCGTGCCATGGGCGGCATTGAAATCGTTGACCGTCTGGCGCAGTTCGCGCGAGATCACCCCTTTGCCCGTCCAACCGTCGACGAAGACGAGCGAGGCGTCACTGTGGCCCTGCGCCAGCATGTGCTTGACGGCATTCGCATCGATGCCGCGGTCGCGGATGATGGAGACGGAATAATGGCTGCATGCGCGCTGGAACACCTGGCGCAGCAAATGCCCGAGGATGACGCCCACGGGCGTGCCGGCGCGCGCCAGCGAGACCAGCGTGATGGGGCCAGTGCGGCGCGCCGCGATCAGGGCCGCCAGGCGCAGGCAATCGCGCGCCATCTGCAGGCGGTTGGCCGCAAACGCGCTCTTGAACAGGGCCAGGTAGGCGGGCGAGGGCAGCGATTCCGGCGACAGCATTTCGCTGTAGTGGCGCTGGCCCGACTGGATCAAGCGTTCCTTTTCGGCCAGGTCGAGGATGGGTTCGAGCGCCATCGGCGTGAGGAGAAATTCCACGTCTTCCTGGCGGTAGCTGCCGCTGAAGTGCTGCGTGCTGTGCGTCATAGCGCCGCCACCGTGAGGGCTGCCAGCTGGGTGCCATTGGGGATGATGGCGTAGTCGCAGGCTGCCATGAAACGCGCGTCCGAACGGCTGTCGCCCATGCCGAAGCTGACGATGGCGCCATGCTCGGCTTCCAGCTCCGCGCGCAGGTAGGCCACGGCGCGCGCCTTGTTCAAGGTCTTCGGCAGCACTGCCAGGTTGTTGCCGTTACGGTGGATGAAGTAGTCGGCGCCTTCGGTCGCGATCCATTGCTGCAGCACCTGCTCCTCGATGTCGGCCAGACGTTCGCCACGCGCTTCATGGTCCTTGACGACGATGTAGAACGGCGTGTTGTAATCTTCGATCAGGCGTGCGCGCGAGGGCATGCCTGCCGTGATCTGGAAATCGTCGATGATGCGCATGGCGTCCTGCAGGCCGGGCAGCGCTGTCTGCATGTCGTTCTGCATCAGCGCCAGCCAGCCCGCGTCGAGCGCGCCGCCAGGCTGCAGGACGATGCCGCCGTAATCGAGCACGCTGTAGCTGGTAAACGGCAGGTCGACCCGGCGGAAGGCGTCGCCATTCCTGGCCGTGGCGGGTATGAGGGTCATGCCGCTTTGCGCGAATTCAAAAAAGGCGCGCTGGCGTGCCGTCGTAAAGGAGCAGGCGTCGCCATTTTTCAGGTAGGCGGCTGGCTGCAGGTCGGTCTCGCCCGGGCATTTTTTCGGGGTCTGGAACAGTGTGTCGTCCAGATCAACAAACAGGAATTTCTTCAATTTTGGTCTCTGACTGAAAGTGGAACAGGCGGCCATTCAACTGGCCTGCGAGTTGCATGAGGGCCGGGCTGGCCGGGGTTTCATGGCAGATGAAAACGTGCTGGTACTGGCCAGGGGCCACGTTGTACAGGTAATTGGCGATGCCTTCGCCGTAATTGTCGTCGCAGCGGACGATCTGGCCGACGGAGCCCCAGGACAAAATCGGCGAGCGCGTGGTCGATTGCACCACCACGTTCCTGCCCAGCGCTTCGAGTTCGCGCGCCAGCAAGAACGAGGGGTGCATGAATTCGCCCGTGCCCAGCACCAGCACGGAGTCGCCGGCGCCGATTTCCTGTGCCAGTTGCACCGCCAGGCCTTGCGGCGGGCTCAAGGCGCGTCCCACGCCGATGCGTCCGAACGCGGGGCTGGCGCCCCGTTCCTCGTTGGCTTCGAAGCGCTGCGCGCTGGCCGCTATCGGAGCCGGTGCATCGCCGGCCTGGAAGGCGTAGTGGCCGGAGAGCGCCGCGCCTACGCTGGTGGGCAGGCCGAAACGCTGCGTCAGGCCCGCGTTGGCGGCCTGGCCCATGAAATTGGTGATCACGCCCAGGTGCAGTTTTTCCAGCTGAGGATAGCGTGCGCGGCACACTTGCACCAGGTTGGCGAAGGTGTTGCCGGTCGACGCTTCATCGTCGATCAGCACCAGGCTGCGGGCCGTGGAAAACAGCGCGCTGGCAGTGTCGGACAAATGCAGAAACTGGCGCGGCGCGTGGCTGTGCGATTCCTCGAATTCGAAGAAGGGCACGCTGCCCACGCGGTAGCGTGAGCTGTGTAAAAACAGCGCCTTGCAGGAAGAGCCGGGATTGGCGCGCAGCCAGGCTTCGAACACGCCCTGGCCCAGGCCGACGGCTGTTTCCGCCATGGCGATGAAGACCACGGGGCCGGGCAGGCTGGGGGGAATCTGCGCGGCCAGGTCGTCGTGGATGGCTTGCATGGCGCGCGGCGTAACGGGCCAGTGCTTGCCCAGCACCTTGGACAGGAACAGGAAGCCGCGCTTGGCGTTGGCGCGCGCGGCAAAGCCGATCAGCCAGTCCAGCGGAAAGCGCGCCTCGTCCACTTTCAAGGTCAGCTCGCCCGTGGGCATCTGCTGCTTGACGAGGTTCATGGCAGCTCCACGGCGTAGGCGGCTTCGCCCACGCGCATGCCTTCGTGGATGGCGGGCACAGTGAGCTTGTCAAAGCCCTGGTCGAAGCCGGCCAGCGCCAGGTAGGGCAGGTTGGGACCTGCCGCGCAAGCCATGCCGATGCCGCCCGACATGCGCGGGTTGATTTCCAACAAAGCCAGGCCATTCGCGCCGACGCGGAACTGAATGTTGAAGACGCCGTTCAGGCGGTAGTCACGTGCCAGTTTTTCGCAGGCTGCCAGCAAGTCGGCGCGCAGTTCGATCAGCTGGCCGCTGCCGCCCGTGTGCAGCTTCTTGCGCGGCACGGCGCAAATGAGCTTGCCCTGCTCGGCCACGCAGTCGGCGCTGTATTCGTGGCCATCGAGGTATTCCATCAGCAGCAGGGTCTTGAAAGACGCCATCTGCGCCAGGCCGTTGCGCAACTCTTGCGCATTGACCTGATAGGCGGCGCCGGCCAGCAGCAACTGGGCGCTCGAGCGCTCTTCATCGAGCACGGCAAAGCCCAGGCCATACACGGATTCCGAGGGCTTGATGCACAGTTTGCGATGCAGCGGGCGCAGCTCGGCGTAGGCGGCGTCGTATTCCTCGATGGTCGTCACGGCGCGGTAGTCGGCCGGGCGCGCCATGGGCAGATCGAGGCCGTCGCAGAAGCGCGCCTTGTCATGCATCAGGTTCAGCGTCTCTTCGCTGGCCACGCTGAGCACGCGCGTGCCGAGGGCGGCGAAGCGCGCGCTGGCGCTGCCGATCAGGCCCGCTTCCTTGCCGGGCCAAAAAATCGTGATGTGGCGGTCGCGGCAAAATTCCAGGCACCACTCGACATAGTTGTGCCCCGTCAGTCCCGACGGTTCGACCGCATATTCGTGGGCCGACAAGAAGGCGGCAGCATGCGCGTTCGTATTGCTGCACACGAGGTGATAGCGGGGCACACCGCCAGTGGCGGCCATATCGGCCTCGCGGATCAGGCGCATGGCCGTGCCAACCGAGGAAAATGTTTTGTTGAACCAGACTCTTTGCATGTACGGGGACCGGGTGGAAATAGGGGAAGCCGCGCGCAGGTGCGCGCGCGGGGAGCTTAGCCAGAAAAACTTAACCTGGCCTTAGAGAGAGGGGACTAGCCGGCCTTGCCGCTGGCCGTCCATTTTAAAAATGCGTCGCGGTTGCGCGAGCAGATAAACACTTTGCCCGAACCGGAAAAGCGCAGCACAATGCCTTCGCCGCTGGTCACGCTGTTGACGATATTGCCGAGGAAGCCGCCGATGCCGCCGCCGTTGGCGCCGCCACCCGTGGTCACGGAAATCTCGTATTTCAGGCTATTGTCCCAGCAGACGACGTGGGAATTGTCGATCACGACATCCTTGCCCGGTTCGACGTCGAGCTGGAACATGGAGCCGAAGCCCGACACCACGACTTGCCCCGTGCCTGCCGTTTCCATGACGAAGAAGCCACCCGACTGGGCGAACAGCGCGTTGCCGATGCTTTGCGTGCGCACCTTCATCTCCGTGCCCGAGGTGGCGGCGACAAAGGCGCCGTCGTTGAGCAGGTATTGGCGCGCGCCCACGTCGACCACTTCGATGGCGCCCGGCAGGGTAGGCGAGAGCAGGCAGTCGCCGCTGCCGCGCACCGCTTCGATATGCTGCTGGAAGAACGATTCGCCATTCGCGAAGCGGCGCATGATGGCGCTGCCCAAGCCGCCCGTCATCTTTCCTTTCAAGTCCAGCGCCGTTTCCATCATCACCATCGCATCGGATTCGCAATAGATGGTTTCGCCCTGCTTCATGCTGACGTGCAGGAAAGGATCGACGTCGCCCGTGACACTAAATACTGGCATGATAAATCTCCAAAAAAAAGCCGCCTGATGATATTCAGGCGGCTGCGTTTAGCTTATGAAAAAATCAAGCGTTGACGCCGAACGAGCGTGCGAGTGGGCCCAGGCCGCCATTGAAGCCCTGGCCGATGGCCTTGAACTTCCATTCGCCGTTGTGGCGGTAGATTTCGCCAAAGATCATCGCTGTTTCCGTCGAGCTGTCTTCGGACAGGTCGTAGCGGGCGATTTCTTTTTCGCCTTCCGCGTTCAGGCAGCGGATGAAGGCTTTCGAGACCATGCCGAAATTCTGGCGGCGCGCGTCGGCGTCGTGAATGGTGACGGTGATGCTGATGCGGTCGATGTCGTTTGGTACGCGTGTCAGGTCGATTTCGAGGCGCTCATCATCGCCTTCGCCTTCGCCGGTCGTGTTGTCGCCCGTGTGCACGACGGAGCCGTCGGTCGACTTCAGGTTGTTGTAGAAGATGAAGTCAGAGTCGCCACGGACTTTGCCGTCGTTCTTCAGGAGGAAAGCGCTGCCGTCAAGGTCGAAGGTGGCACCATCCGTCGAACGCGGATCCCAGCCGAGGCCGACGATGATCTTCTTCAGGTTCGGTGCTTCCTTGCTCAGGTTGACGTTGCCGCCTTTTTGCAAACTGATTGCCATGTGGTGCTCCTTTTCAATAAATAACTCAAACATGCCTTCATGGGATGAGCGCAAGGCGCTCGTGCCATTACTCTCTCAATTGGGGGCGGAACCCCCGATTTCAAGCTTGTGCCGCGTGCCGTTTGCGATAACGCAGGGACGACCACAGCGAGACCAGGATGAAAGCCACGCCCGACAGGCCCGTGAACCACTCCGGAATATGGTACTTGACGGACGCCAGCATGATCAAGGCGAGGATGCCGATCGCATAATGGGCGCCGTGCTCCAGGTAGACGAATTCGTCCAGGGTGCCCTTGTGCACCAGGAACACCGTCATCGAGCGCACGAACATGGCGCCGATGGCAAGGCCCAGCATGATGATGACGACGTCGTTGGTGATGGCAAAGGCGCCGATCACGCCGTCAAAGCTGAACGAGGCATCCAGCACTTCCAGGTACAGGAAGCCGCCGATGCTGCCGCGCGCCACCGTTTTGACGAGATCGCCATTGCCGCTTTTGGCTGGCGCGGCGCCTTCTTCGTCATCCTGCAAGTCCGGTTCGCCTTCTTCCAGCAAGCCGCTGATCCAGTTCACGCCGATATACACGGCGATGCCGACGATGCCCGAGGCCAGCACGCTGTATTTTTCTTCCGCAGGACCCATCGCCACGCAGGCGGCCACGGCGCCCATGGTGATCAGCACGGCCAGGCTTTCAGTGCCCAGCGCATTGACTTTTTCCTCGGCCCAGCCCAGCCAGTGCAATTCCTTTTCGTCGTCGAACAGGAAGTTCAGGAACACCAGCAGCAGAAAGGCGCCGCCGAAGGCCGCCACCTGCGCGTGGTTGTCCGTCAGGTGCTTGGCATACACATCCGGCGTCGTGGTGGCCATGGTCCACACATCGACCAGGCCCAGGCCCGTGGCCACCGAGACGATGACCAGCGGGAACAGCAGCCGCATGCCGAAGACGGCCACGAGGATACCGACCGTCAAGAACAGTTTTTGCCAGAAGGCATTCCAGTGACGCAAGACCGAGGCATTCACCACGGCATTGTCGAATGACAGCGACACTTCCATGACGCCCAGCACGCCCGTGATCCACAGCGCCTGGATCAAGCCGGACATGCCGCCATGGCTGTAACCCCACCAGCCCGACACCGCCATCAGGACAAAAGTGACTAAAAAGGAAATTCTGAAATGCCGCATGAGGACCCCGTTGCAAGTGTGAAAGACGTTTGATTATCCGCGCCGCTGTGCGCGCCGCACTCAGTGTTGATATACGTCAATTGTTGTATATGCCATGATTTTATATTAGTTGCCGCCGGGAGCTGCGTTTTTTAGGCTGACGCCAGACAGTTTTGCTGGCGCGGACGATCTGCGATAATTGCGGCGCGCCCCTCCGGCCGCCGCAGTCTTTTGCACACTCTATACATATAAGAAGGAATACCCCGTGGATATCGCTTACCTCGTCACGCCCCTGATCACCTGGATCCTGGTCGGACCGATCAAATTCCTGATCAACAGTGTCCGCACGCGGCAATGGGCGTTCGGCCTGGTCGGCAATGGCGGCTTTCCCAGCAACCATAGCGCCGTCGTTTCCAGCATGGCAACCCTGATTGCCTTGCGCGAAGGCATAGGCCATCCCGCCTTCGGCGTGGCAGTGACTTTGGCCTTCATCGTCATCATCGACGCCAACAGCTTGCGCCAGCACGTGGGCAAGCAGGCCGCGGCCATCAACCGACTGGCCGGGGAAGCGGCCAGCGCCGCGCACAAGACCTTGCGCGAGCGCATGGGCCATACCCTGGTGGAAATCGCCGGCGGCCTGTGCACGGGCGTGGCCATCGGTTTCCTGGTCAACACCATTTTTGGCCGCTAAGTTCGCTTCCCCTGAAACGCAAGACCCCGCTTGAAGGCGGGGTTTTGCGTTTCAGGGCGTAAAAACTACGTTTCATCCATTGATTAAGGCATTACAGGAAACGGCCGATTGACATGCCCGGACACGCTCATGGATACTTTGGCGCTTGTGGTTTTAATAAAAAATAAATGCCTGCTACAGCCTGCTACCCTATCCGGGGAGCCGGGACGCTAGCGGTGCTATCTATCCGGAGAATTACCCATGTTGCGCAAAACCCTGCTTGTTCTGGCAATTGCTTCTGTCCTGGCCGCCTGCGGCAAAGAGTCCAAAGATCCTGGCAAAGGCACTGGCAACGGGGGCAAGGATGAGACGGCCAGCGCCGCCGTCAATCTGCTGGTATCGCCGGAAGACCTGCTGACCATACAGAGCAATGCGCTGGCATCGGGTCCCGTCATCACCGGTTCCGTGCAGCCCGAGCGCAACGCGGACTTGCGCGCCGAAGTGTCGGCCGTGGTGATCCAGGTCATGAAGGAAAATGGCGAGGTCGTCAAGCGGGGCGACGTGCTGGTGCGGCTGGACGAAACGTCCATCCGCGACAGCCTCAATTCGGCCGAAGAAGCCAGCCGTGCCGCCGGCCAGGTGCTGGAGCAGTCCGAACGCATGTTCCAGCGCATGAAAACCCTGCGCGCCTCGGGCATGACGTCGACGCAGGCGCTGGAAGACGCGGAAATTCGCCGCAACAATGCGCAAAGCGATTTGTCCGCCGCGAAGAGCCGCGCCGCCCAGGCGCGCCAGCAGTTGCAGCGCACCCTCGTGCGCGCGCCGTTTGACGGCATCGTGAGCGAGCGCAAGGTGTCGAATGGCGATACGGCGCAAATCGGCAAGGAATTGATCAAGGTCATCGATCCAACCAGCATGCG
Organism: Janthinobacterium sp. UMAB-56; assembly: GCF_900095265.1. Classification (GTDB taxonomy): domain Bacteria; phylum Pseudomonadota; class Gammaproteobacteria; order Burkholderiales; family Burkholderiaceae_D; genus Janthinobacterium. The sequence continues at coordinate 50,803 of NZ_LT607667.1, forward strand.
CCTGGAAGGCCTGGTGTCGGCCGACAAGATCGGCATCGTCAAGGTGGGCCAGCCCGTGCTGTTCCGCATCAATGGTTATCCGGGCCAGGATTTCTCGGGCAAGGTGCGCCGGGTCGATCCTGCCGCCAACGCCGTCACGCGCCAGGTGGCCGTGCTGGTCGATTTCAATGACAAGGAACAACCGCGCGTGGCCGGGCTGTATGCGGAAGGGCGCATCGAGACAGACAGCATCAGTGCGCTGATGATACCCGACTCGGCCCTGGTGAAGGCGGGCGACGTGACGTACACGTGGAAAGTCAAGGACAAGGCTTTGCATAAAGTCACACTGCGCATCGGCGCGCGCGATGTGCGCACGGGCCAGTGGGAAGTGCAAAGCGGCCTGGCCAGCGGCGACACCGTGCTGCGCACGCCCGGTTCGACCTTCAAGGATGGGCAGAAAGTGGAATTGACGGCCGGCAAGACCGCGCCGGCCGCCGCCATGGCCAGCAGCAGCGCCGCCGTTGCCGGTAAAGGAAACTAAGCCATGTTCCTTTCCGATTTCAGTATCAAGCGGCCCACCGCCACCATTGTCCTGATCCTGGCCATGATGTGCGTCGGCTTGCTGGCGCTCAAAAAACTGCGCGTCAACCAGAACCCGGACGTCGAAGTGCCCTTCATCGTCGTCAGCATTCCTTACCCTGGCGCCTCGCCCGATACGGTCGAGCGCGAAGTGGTGAACCGCCTGGAAAAATCGTTGCAGAGCATTTCCGGCGTGACCGAAGTCAACAGCGATTCGAATGAAGGTTCGGCCAGCATCTTCCTGAAGTTTTCCTTCAATACCAATTTGATCGAAGCGTCCGACAATATCCGCAATGCGATTGCCGCCGTGCGCTACAAGTTGCCGACGGAAATGCGCGAGCCTATCTTGCAGCGCATCGACCCGGCTGCCGAGCCGATCATGCAACTGGCCCTGTCGTCGAATTCGCAAAGCCATGCGGAAATTTCGCGCCTGGCCGAGGACGTCCTGTCTGACCGCTTCCGCACCGTCGATGGCGTGGCGCTGGTCAACGTGGGCGGTTCGCTCAAGCGCGAACTGTCCGTGCTGCTGCGGGCGGAAAAATTGCGTGAGTACAATGTGTCCGTCAGCGACGTCGTCACCGCCTTGCGCAATCAGAACACGAATGCGCCCGTGGGCAAGGTGCGCGGCATCCTGGACGAAAAAAGTATCCGCCTCGTCGGCCGCATCGAGTCGCCTGCCGACTTCGAGAAAGTGGTGATCAAGCGCCGCGGCGAGGAAATCGTGCGCCTGGCCCAAGTGGCCACCATCCAGGATGGCTTTGCCGAAGTCAACAGCCTGAGCATGCGCAGCGGCAAGCCCAACGTGGGCATGTCGATCACCCGCGTGCGTGACGCCTCCACCGTCAGCGTGGCCAACAAGATCCGCGACATGGTGGCGGAAATTAACAAGACCTTGCCGAAAGGCACGATCCTGCAAGTGACGCGCGACGGCGGCGAAAACGCCCAGCATAGCCTGAATAATGTGATCGAATCGCTGGTGCTGGGCGCCGTGCTGACGATTTTCGTCGTCTACGCTTTCTTGAACTCGTGGCGTTCGACCCTGATCACGGCGCTGAGCCTGCCAACGTCCGTGATTGCCGCCTTCATTGCCGTTTGGCTGTGCGGCTTTACCCTGAACTTCATGACCCTGCTTGGCCTGTCGCTGGCCATCGGCGTGCTGATCGATGATGCCATCGTGGTGCGCGAAAACATCGTGCGCCACATGCAGATGGGCAAGGACCGCCGCACGGCCGCGCTGGAAGGCACGGCCGAGATCGGCATGGCCGTGGCCGCCACGACCTTCTCCATCATCGCCGTCTTCATTCCCGTGGCCTTCATGCCCGGCATCTCTGGCGAATGGTTCCGCCCGTTTGCCTTGACGGTGACGTGTTCGGTGCTGGTCAGCCTGGGCATCTCGTTTACGCTCGATCCCATGCTGTCGGCCTACTGGGGCGACCCGGTCGAGGAACACTCGGCGCCGAAAAAAGGTATCGGCCGCGTGCTGGAAAAATTCAACCACTGGTTCGACCACCAGGCCGACCGTTATGGCCGCGTGATTGCCTGGGCACTGCATCACCGCCGCTGGATGGCTGTCATCGCTTTCGGCAGCCTGGTGGGCGCCATCGCCCTGCACGCCACGCATGGCGGCACGAGTTTCTTGCCGGCATCTGATTCGGGTAACTTGATGATCAATGTCCGCACGCCTTCGTCGAGCAGCATCGAGTATTCGCGTTTGAAACTGGAAGCGGCGGCCGTGCTGGCGCGCACCTTGCCTGAAACCAAGGATACCAATAGCTCGATCAATGCGGGCGGTGGCAGAGTGTATGTCGACATCGGCAAGCGCAACACCCGCAAGCGCTCGGCCAAGGAAATCGCCGTCGAGCTGCGCGAGAAAATGTCGCGCCTGGTGGGCGCCGAATACGTGGTGCAGGATGACTTGAGCAATGGTTCGCAAAAACCGATCCAGGTGGAATTTACGGGTCCGGATTCGCGCAAGCTGATGGCCATCACGAATGCCTACATGGACAAGCTGCGCGCCATTCCCGGTGCCGTCGACGTGGGCCTGTCCGAGCAAGACCCGAAGAACGAGCTGCAGATTGAGCTCAACCGTGGCCTGGCCAATTCGATGGGCATTTCCGTCAATGATGCGGCGCAATCGTTGCGCGTGGCGTTTGCCGGCGTGGAAGTGGGCGACTGGGTCGATCCGACGGGTGAAACGCGCGATGTGGCCGTGCGCCTGCATCCCGATGACCGCGTGGCGTCGGAAAACATCGAGCGCCTGCCGATCAGCGTGACGGGCACGTCGCAAATGGTGCCGCTCGACCAGATCGCCACCATTACCATGGGCAAAGGCCCGTCCGGCATCGAGCACAAGAATGGCAAGCGCACGATTACCGTGTCGGCCAATGCGCAAGGCCGCTCGAACGGCGAAGTGACGACCGACGCCATGAAACTGGCCAAGTCCATCGACTTCCCGCCCGGCTACGGCCTGGCGCTCGGCGGCGCCGGCCAGGACCAGCAAGAGCTGTTCACGGAAATGCTGATCGCGTTGGTGATGGGCATCGGCCTGATGTATTTGATCCTGGTGATGCAGTTTGGTTCATTCACCGCGCCCGTGGCCGTGATGATGTCCTTGCCGCTGAGTCTGATCGGTGTCGTGGTGGCGCTGGTGATCACGAATAACACCCTCAATCTGATGAGCTTTATCGGCATCATCATGCTGATGGGTCTGGTCGCCAAGAACGCCATCTTGCTGCTCGACGCGGCGCGCAAGCGCGAAGAAGAGGGCCATGGCCGCGAAGACGCGCTGATGTATGCAGGCCGCATGCGTTTGCGTCCCATCCTGATGACGACGTTTGCCCTGATCGCCGGCATGTTCCCCGTGGCGCTGGGCTTGGGCGAAGGCGGCGAGTTCTACCGTCCTTTGGCGATCGCCATCATCGGCGGTACCATCACCTCGACGATTTTGACCCTGCTGGTCGTGCCGACCTTCTATGACAGCATCGAAATCGCCCGTGATGGCGCCGTGGCCAAGTTCCACCGCCGCGCCGCGCGCATGCCGGTGGCCGTGGCCATGATACTGACCCTGCTTGAATGCGTGCTGACCCTGCTGCTGGTGCGCTTCGTCTATCGCATGTTGAAAAAGGCCGTGTTGTTTCTGATGGGACGCCGCGCGCCGAAAGCGGTGTCGGTCAGCCTGCAAAAATAAGTCTCGCCAGCTTCTGCTGCGTAGTACTTGTGCCAAATCAAAGAGCCTTCTTCGGAAGGCTCTTTGTCGTTTGAGGCAGGGCCGTCGAGGCGCTTTTTAGCGGCTGTCTGGCGCTGCTGTGCACGGGCAGGCGGTCGAGGAGCGCAGGCGCTCGTCGGCCACCACGGAGCGCACGCCGTCCGCATCGCTGCGTGCCAGCATGGCTTGCGCCGTCTGCTGTGCCCGCAATTACGGCGAACACAGCACGACGCTCGGTTGTTGTGATGGGGGAGGGTGGCGAACCAGTCGCGCCGCTGCTAGCGGACTTAAGCGGCGTGTTCCGCTTCGTCCAGGTCGGGCGCGTCGTCGCTGTTGTAGACGGCCAGGTCGGTTTCGCCCATGACCCGGCTGGTGACGGTGCCGGCCGTAATCGAGCCGCTCACGTTGAGGGCCGTGCGGCCCATGTCGATCAACGGTTCGACGGAGATCAGCAAGCCGGCCAGCGCGACGGGCAAGTCCATGGCCGACAGCACGATCAGGGCGGCAAACGTGGCGCCGCCGCCCACGCCGGCCACGCCGACGGAACCGATGGTGATGATGGCCAGCAAGGGCAGCAGGAAGCTGACGGTGAACGGGTCGACGCCGACGGTGGGGGCGATCATCACGGCCAGCATGGCCGGGTAGATGCCGGCGCAGCCATTCTGGCCGATGGTCGAACCGAATGAGGCGGCGAAGTTGGCGATGCCTTCCGGCGTGCCCAGGCGCTGGGTTTGCGTCTGCACGCTCATCGGGATCGAGCCGGCGCTGGTGCGCGAGGTGAAGGCGAAAGCCAGCACGGGGAAGACTTTTTTCACGAAGCGCAGCGGGTTCAGGCCGACGCCGGCGATGATGGCTAGGTGCACCAGGAACATCAGGATCAGCGCGCTGTACGAGGCGACGACGAAGTTGATCAATTTCAAAATGTCCGTGTAGCTCGACGAGGCTACCACTTCAAACATCAGCGCGAACACGCCGTAGGGCGTCAGGCGCAGCACCAGGGTGACCATGCGCATGACGATGGCGTGCGCCACTTTCATGAAGCTTTCGAAAGAGGCAAAGATTTCCGGTTTCTTCGCCGCGATGCCCGTGGCCGAGATGCCGATGAAGATGGAAAACACCACCACGGCGATGGTCGACGTCTTGCGCGCGCCCGTCATGTCGAGGAAGGGGTTGGTCGGCACGAAGCTGACCAGCAGTTTCGGCAGCGACAGGGCTTTCGCTGTTTCCAGCGAACCTTGCAGCTGCACGCCGCGCGCCACTTCGGCGGCGCTGGACGTCAGTCCGACAGCCGTCAGGCCGAACAGCTTGGCCATCAAAATGCCCAGCGCGGCGGCGATGGTGGTGGTGATGAGCAGGGTGCCGATGGTCAGCGCGCTGATCTTGCCGAGGGAGCTGGCGTCCTTGAGTTTCAGGATAGCGGAAATGATGGAGACCATGATCAGCGGCATGATGATCATTTGCAGCAGTTTTACGTAGCCGCTGCCGACGATGTCGACGTATTCATTGGTGCCCGCGATGATGGGCGAACCGGCGCCATACAGCGCTTGCGCGGCCGCGCCCAGCAGCACGCCCAGGCCCAGGCCCGTGAAGACGCGCACGGTAAATGTCGCGTGTTTGCGTTGCTGCTGGAACATGAAAGCGAAGACGATCAGCGCAACGAGCAGGTTCAGGATGATGTTAATTGCCATGAAGGGGCCTTATCTTGGTTTTATTCGAGACTGCAGAGAGCATGAGAACTTTACTACAAGTAATTGCTGCCCCAGCCCGGGGCGAAAGGGCAAGCACTGTACAGGACTATGGGGGCGTTTTGCGCAATACCGCTGCGAATATTACGCTATATAAATATGCTGCACAGGCATAAGCGCAGATATAGGTCTGCCGGACGATTGTGAAAAGGAAGATTTCATGCCAGCATGGTACGTTTGTTCGTTTGCTAATCTGGCGTGCTATTTTTTAAGGAAAAAGATGAATGCTTTAACGGAAGCTCAAGTACTCGATGCGGAAGAGCGCTTGCGCCTGGCCATGATGGCCTCCGATGTGGCTGTACTAAATGCGTTGCTGGCCGACGACTTGTTGTTCACCAATCACCTGGGGCACTTGCTGAGCAAGCATGCGGACCTGGCCGCACACGAGCAGCGTTTGCTGACCATCACCGATCTGCGCGCCTCCGAGCGCCATGTGCGCGTCAATGGCCAAGTGGCCGTGGTCTCCGTGCACATGCAATTGACGGGCAGTTATCACGACGTGGAAACGCATGGCGACTTCCGTTTTACGCGCGTATGGGCGCAGAATGCGACCGGCGCGCTGCAAGTGATCGCCGCCCATTCGGGCGTCGTGGCATAGGAGTGGTTGAGTGGATCATCGTTCCAAAGGGCAGTTGTTTGAAGCTGTCATCGCCGCTGGTCCGGCCACCCTGGCCATCACGGCCGGCTACCCCGTGCTGCTGTACCACCTGGTGCGCAGCTGGGCCGACGCCCCGGGCGCGAATGCCCTGGCCGCGCTATTGCTGACGGGGGGCTTGTGGGCCTTGCTGGAATTCTGGCGCATCGCCCTGGCAACGGTGGCGCGCAAGGCGTATGCGTTCAATTGGCGCTTCTGGCTGGCCATCGCCGGTTTTCTTGCCTGCTTCGTGCGCTTCGTGCCGGACATGCCGGCCGGACTGATGCTGCTGTTGCTGGTACTGCCGGCGCTGGCGTGGACGCATTTCATCTTGTTGCAGGTCAAGCGGCCAACCAATCTCTAGGATTTATTCCGTGCTGTCTTCCACTTTCAGCCAGGCGATCCGTCCATTGCCCGCCTCATGCAGATGGGCCAGCAGGGCGGTGGCAGCCGATTCAGGCAGGCTGAAGTCGAACAGCACGGCCTCGCTGTGTGCCACGTTCAGCAGGGTGGCGCCGGCGCCATCGAGCTCGCGGCGCAGCATGCCTTCCATCGCATATGGCAGCGTGCAGCGCAGGGTGCGCTGGCGCACGATGGCCGTTTTTTCCGCCTGCAATAGGGCCTGCGCCACACTATCCGTGTAGGCGCGCACCAGGCCGCCCGCGCCCAGCTTGATCCCGCCGAAGTAACGCACCACGGTCGCCAGCACGCCTTCCAGGTCCTGGTGGCGCAGCACGTCGAGCATGGGCCGCCCGGCCGTGCCGCTCGGTTCGCCATCATCGACGGCCGCCGACTGCCCGCCCGCCAGCAGGGCCCAGCACACATGGCAGGCGCCCGGATGCTGCGCCTTCAAGTCATTGACCACCTGCTGCGCGCTGGCGCGGTCCGTCATCGGCTGCACACAGCCGATGAAACGGCTTTTCTTGATGATCAGTTCGCTGTGGACGGGGGTGGCAATGGTAAACGGCATGGCGGATGCGAAGGCGGGCAAAGCAGCATGATAGAGGAAATGCGCGCCGGGTACGAGCCTGTGCCCGCTCACGCGGCGGGGCGGGCCACCAGTTCGCTCAGCGCTGCGTCGCGCACTTGCACAATGTCGAACAGTCCCAGCGCGTGCAGGGCGGGCAGGGCGTCGAGGATGTCGCGCTCGGCAATGGTCCGTTCTGCGACGCTGGCGGTCTCGTCCAGCCACAGCCTGGCATTGGCGAGGAAGGCAGCCACCGTGCCCTTGCGCACGGTGACGCCATTGAACTGGCCCTGGTTTTGTTGATCGGCTAATACGTCTTCTGCACGCATGATGAGCTCCTGAACGATGGAAAGATTCCACTGTATGATGGCGGGATTGTCTTGCCTGCGTTGTTTATGTCATTCAATACGTCAAATCCGCCAATCTTGCCCACGCAGTCGCTGCCGTTGCGTGCCATACGCATTGCACAGCCGCAGGAACGGGTGACGGCGGCGCATCGCCATGCCAGCGGCCAGTTGTTCGGCGCCATGCGGGGCTTGCTTTCCGTTGCTGCCGACAGCGGGCAGTGGGTGGTGCCGGCCAGCCATTGCGTGTGGATGCCGCCCCACCACGTCCATGCGCTGCGTTCGCATGGCCCGTTTGCGGGCTGGAGCGTGTATGTGGACGAAGCCAGTTGCGCCAGCTTGCCTGCGGCGCCTTGCGTGATGCGCGTCTCGGGTTTGCTGCGCGAAGCGGTGGACCGTGCCAGCAGCTGGGGCGATGGTGCGCTGCAGGCACTAGACGAGCGGCAGGCCCGGGTGGCGGGCGTGATCCTCGACGAGATCGCCGCCACGCTGCACGAGCCCTTCGGCTTGCCCTTGCCCACGGACCCGCGCCTGCTGCGCGTGGCGCGCGCCATGCTCGATGACCTAGCCGACGAGCGGGGCGTGGAAGCGTTGGCCGCCTGGGCCGGCGTGTCGCCGCGCACCCTGGCGCGCCGTTTCACGAGCGAGACGGGCTTCACGCCCTCGGCCTGGCGCCAACGCGCCCGCATCCTGCGCGCCCTGGAACTATTGGCTGCCGGCCAGCCCGTGACAAATATTGCGCTGGACCTGGGCTACGACAACGTCAGCGCCTTTATTGCCATGTTCAAGCGGGTGATGGGAGTGACGCCGGGCAGGTATGGGGAGCAGGTGGAATTGTTGCCGCGCAAAAACAAAAAAGCCAACCGCGAACGGTTGGCTTCTTCATAGCATTTGGTAGGCCGTGCGGGATTCGAACCTGCGACCAACGGATTAAAAGTCCGCTGCTCTACCAGCTGAGCTAACGACCCAAAAACTTTTTACAACAACTGCGGTAACGCTGTGCGCTGATGCTTGCCATGGCGGCATGCAACGGACTGCAAATTCTTGGTAGGCCGTGCGGGATTCGAACCTGCGACCAACGGATTAAAAGTCCGCT
>NZ_LT607667.1:59381-73175 GCF_900095265.1 Janthinobacterium sp. UMAB-56
TATGACGGCCAACGGCGGTTTTGGGAAGGGCAGGGGTGGAAAAAATCCTTGCAGGACCCTCATGCGCCGTTTAATATGGGTAGGTAGCCTACCTATTTAGATGCCCATGTCCAATACTGAAGACCTTCCCATCCCCGCACGCGCGCTGGCGCTGTCCGATGACTTGCGCCTGGCGTTCAAGCGCCTGCTGCGATCCATGCAGCGTGAAGGGGGCGAACTGGAAGGCGGCATGTCGATGATGCAATATATGTTGCTGGCGCTGATACACGAACAGCCCGGCATCGGCGTGGCTGCGTTGGCGCGGCTGCAGAATGTACGCGGGCCCACCGTCAGCGCGCAGGTCAAGTCTTTGGCCGAAACGGGGCTGGTCGAGCGCAGCGCGCCCGATCCGCAGGACCGGCGCCGCTCCGGGCTGCAAGTGTCCGCACAAGGCTTGGTCATGCTCGAAACCCTGCGCGCGCGGCGCCGCGATACACTGGCGCGGCGCATCGCCCGCCTCAACCCGCAGCAGATGATGGCGCTGGAAGCCGCCATGCAGCCGCTGCTTGAGATAGGCCAGGCATGAGTCGCCACGATCATGCCGCAGGCGCTGAAAAAGACGCGGCCAAGCCCGTCACCGAGCGCGAAGTGCGCGCCATCTACCTGGGCTTGATGGTCGTGCTGGGGCTCGGTGCGCTGGACCAGAGCATCGTCGCCACGGCCTTGCCGCGCATCGTCGATGACCTGGGCGGCATGGCGCACCTGTCGTGGGTGGTCACGGCGTATGTGCTGGCCTCGACGGCCACCATGCCCCTGTACGGCAAACTGGCCGACCAGTATGGCCGCCGCCCCATGATCTTCACGGCCCTGCTGACCTTTCTGCTCGGTTCCGCGCTGTGCGGGCTGGCGCAGAACATGACGGAGCTGATCATTTTTCGCGCCATCCAGGGCCTCGGTGCGGGCGGCTTCATGCCGCTGGCGCAAATCATCATCGGCGACATCGTGCCGCCGGCCGAGCGGGGCAAGCGGCAAGGCATGGTGCCCATCGTGTTTGCCGTCACCAGCGTGCTGGGCCCCGTGCTGGGCGGCGTCATCACGGATGCTTTCTCGTGGCACTGGATTTTCTATGTCAACCTGCCCATTGGCGCGGCCGCCTTTGTCATCATCGCGCGCGCCATGCGTAAGCCCGCACGCACGCATGCGCACCAGATCGATTACCTGGGGTCGGCATTGCTGACGGGCGCCATCACGGCGGCCCTGCTGGTGCTGGCGCTGGGCGGCACCGAGTGGCCGTGGGATGCGCTGGCGATCAAGGTGTGCGGCTGCGTTGCCGTGCTGCTGGCTATCTGGCTGGCGGTACACGTGGGCAGGGTGGATGAACCCGTGCTGCCGCCCGACCTGTTCGAAAACCGCACTTTCAATATCGCCAGCCTGGTGATGGCCATGACGTTCATGGGGCTGACGGGCGCCAGCGTCTTCTTTCCCCTGTTCTTCCAGCTGGTGATGGGCACCAGCCCTGCGGAGTCGGGCGTGATGACGGTGGCCATGATGGTGGGGCTGGTGGCGTCGTCGATGTTCAACGGCAGGGTGCTGTCGCGCTCGGGCAAATACAAGATGGTGCAGGTGGCTGGACTGGCAGTGGCGCTGCTGGCGTTTGCCGTGCTGGCCTGGGCCATGGCAACGTCGCGCGGTTACGCGATCCTCGAGCCGGCCATCTTCTTCCTCGGCACGGGCCTGGGTCTGGTGATGCCGAACATGACGATTGCCGTGCAAAATGCCTTGCCCCTGGCGCGCCGCGGCGTGGGCACGGCCATGCTGGCCTTTTTCCGCTCGCTGGGCGGCTTGCTGGGCGTGACGGCGTCCGGCGCCATCCTCGCCCACCAGCTACATAGCCATGGCGTGGAAGCCGTTTCTGCGCTGGGCGCGCATGCGGCGCAGCAGCTGCACACGGTGGACGTCTACCGTCATGCGATCGCCAGCGTGTTTGGTGCCGGCGCCGTGCTGCTGTTCTTGGGACTGATCGCCTTGCTGTTCCTGCCGGAACTGCCCCTGGAGGGGCATCCGGCAACGCTCAAGGATGATCAGTAGCGTTCCAGCCAGTGCGCGTAAGGTGCCGGCAGGGTCCACGAGGCGCGCTCCACGCCGAGCTCCTTGGCGGCAAAGTAGGCCCAGTGCGGATTGGCCAGGTGCGCCTTGCCGACCATCACCACGTCCAGCTGTTCTTCCTTGACGACGCGCTCGGCGATGGCTGGCGTGCCGAAGCCCCAGGCGGACGAGACGGGCACGCCTGCTTCGCGGCGCACCCGCTCGGCAATCGGGCCCATGAAGGCAGGGCCCCACGGAATCGAGACGTCGGGAATCGTGAAGCCCATGCTGACGCTGAGCATATCCATGCCCGCATCCTTGAACTGGCGCACCAGGGCGATGGATTCAAGCAGGGTTTGCTCGTCGCGGCCGTCGAATTCCAGTACGCCGAAGCGTATCGTCAGCGGCAGGTGCTCTGGCCACACTGCGCGCACGGCTTTCAATGTTTCCAGCAGAAAGCGGCTGCGGTTTTCCACGCTGCCGCCATAGATGTCGTCGCGCTGGTTCGAGTGGGCGGAAAAGAAGCTCTGTGCCAGGTAGCCGTGGGCGAAGTGCAGTTCCAGCCATTCGAAGCCCACTTCGCGGGCGCGCACGGCCGCATCGACGAAGTTCTGTTGCACGCGGGCGATATCGTCGAGGTCCATGGCGCGCGGCACTTTCGGCAGGCCGCCGCCAAAGGCGATGGCGGACGGGGCGATGGTTTGCCAGCCGCGCGCATCACCTTCAGTGATATGGTCGTCGCCTTCCCATGGCCGGTTGGCGCTGGCCTTGCGGCCCGCGTGGGCGATCTGGATGCCGGGCACGGAGCCGGCCGCCTTGATGGCTTTCACGATGGGTGCGAAGGCTTGCGCCAGGTCATCATTCCAGATGCCCGTGCAGCCGGGCGTGATGCGGCCTTCTGGTGCCACGGCCGTCGCTTCGACGATCACCAGGCCCGCGCCGCCACGCGCCATGCCCGCATAGTGCGACAGGTGCCAGTCGTTGGCCTGGCCATCGACGGCCATGTATTGGCACATGGGTGGCACGGCGATGCGGTTGCGCAGGGTGATATCTTTAAGACTGAATGGTTGGAAGAGGGCGGACATGGTGGCCTTTGTGTTTGTTGATGGTAATGTGGGTGACTACTGATTCGGTAGTTCGTAAATATTCGAAGAATGGAATTAGTATAGCGCATGCTGTATGATTCTGCTCATGCGTCCACACAAACATCCTCCTGCCAGCGAATTCATCCTTGAGCGTGTGCTCTACGCCTTGAGCGATTCCATCCGCCTCGACATCGTGCGCCACCTGGCCCGCGTTGAGGCGGCTGCCTGCGGCGACCTCGATGGCGGGCGCCCGAAATCGACCGTGTCCCATCATTTCAAGGTCTTGCGCGAAGCGGGCCTGGTGTACACGGAAAACGCCGGCACGACGCACATGAACACCTTGCGCCGCGCCGATATCGAGAGCCGCTTTCCCGGCTTGCTGGACGCCATCCTGGCACAACAGCCTTTGGCGCCCGGGCTGCCGGAAGCGGAACAGCTGGCGGCTTAGCCGCCTGCCGTGCCACGCCATCTTCCAGCCTCGGCTATGATGTCGGCCTTTCGGTAGCTCCTCAGCCGCGCGCCTGTTGCGCGACGCGCTGGCGGTGCCTGCCTGGCACGGCAAGGAATAGGAATGACGGCAGCGGCAGTAGCATCACAGGCGGACCTGGCAAGGCGTCCGCAGTTTGGCTGGATCAATGTTTTAAAGGCGGGCGCGGCGCAGTTGATCGTGTTGCACCACCTGGCGTTTTACGGCCCCATGTCCGATTACGTGCAGCCCCTGTGGCCTGCCTTGCTGGACTGGCTGGGCGGCAGCGCGCGCATCGCCGTACAAGTTTTTCTCGTTATCGGCGGCTTCCTGGTCGCCAAGTCCCTCGCTCCCGCCGGCCTACCCGGCATCGCCACCCCGCTACAAGCGATCTGGCGCCGCTATGCCAAGCTGGCGCCGCCTTTCCTGGCCGCCACCTTGCTCGCCGCCGTGCTGACGCCCGTGGCGGGCATCTGGATGCAGCACGACTCCATGTCGGGCGCCGTCACCCTGGGCCAGTTGAGCGCTCATGCCTTGCTGCTGCACGGCGTGCTCGGCTATGAATCGCTGTCGGCCGGCGCGTGGTACGTGGCCATCGATTTCCAGCTGTACCTGCTGACGGTATCGCTGCTGTGGCTGGGCGGCCGCCTGGCGGGCCAGCGGCGCGGGCACTGGCTGATGCCATTGGCCGTCACCGTGGGTATCACCTTTTCCTTGCTGTATTTCAATCTCGATGCGGATTGGGACAACTGGGCGCCGTATTTCTTCGGCAGCTATGGCCTTGGCATGCTGGCCTGGTGGGCTGGCGACCCCCGGCGCAATCCCGGTGCCATGACCGCGCTCATGGCCATGGCCGCCGTGCCCGTCCTGCTGGCGCTGGCCATCGACTACCGCAGCCGCATCGCCCTGGCGCTGATTGTCGCCTGTGCCCTGTTCCTGTTCGGCCGCGCCCGCACGCCCGCGCAAGGCCGCGCCTGGAGCGCCATCAACACGCTGGGGCGCATCTCGTATGCGGTGTTTCTCGTCCACTTCCCCGTCTGCCTGCTGGTGAACGCAATAGTCATCACTTTTGTTCCTTTGGTGCCGGAGTGGCAGGCGCTGGGCATGCTGACGGCCTGGGGCGCCAGCCTGGCGGCCGGGGCCGCGTTTTACCGCTGGGTGGAAGTGCCGCTGGGGCGGGTGATGGGCAGTGTGGTGGCGTATCTGGCCGGGAGGCCGGCGTTGGTGTCGCGTTAAGAGCGAAGACGTAGAGTGCCGATGGCGCTCGTCTTCCGGAAATAATGCTGCCTGTTTCTATTTTTGAAAAACAAAAAAGCCAACCGCGAACGGTTGGCTTCTTCATAGTATTTGGTAGGCCGTGCGGGATTCGAACCTGCGACCAACGGATTAAAAGTCCGCTGCTCTACCAGCTGAGCTAACGACCCGAAGAAGAAAGATTATAGGGGGTGCCCGGGATTCTGTCAAACCTAACGGGCAACTTTTTCCCCGCTTTTACTTTTTGCCGCCCCGTTCCTTGGCGGCCTGGGCCGCGCTGGAGTCGGGGTAGCGCGAGATCAGGGCGTTCAAGGTCTTGGTCGCGTTCGGCTTGTCTTTCAGCTCCGTGTAGCAGCTGGCGATGTTAAGCATGGCGTCGGCCGCCTTCGGGCTGTCCGGGTAGTGCTTCAATACTGCCTGCTGGGCCGTGATGGCGCTCTTGCAGTCGCGCTGGGCGTAATAGGCGTTGCCCAGCCAGTATTGCGCATTGGCCGCGTAGGCCGATTCCGGATAGCGTTTCACGAAGGCGTCCAGTGCCGTGACGGCGCCCTTGTAGTCGCCCGACTTGAACAGGCCGAACGCCGCTTCGTACGCGCTTTGCTCGGACACGCCCACGGCCGCTTCCTGGCCGTCAATGGTGACCTGGCGCGGTTCGAGCTTGCGCAGGCGCGCATCGATATCGGTGTAGAAATCTTTCTGGCGCTTTTGCGTGTTTGCCAGGTCGTTGCCCAGCACTTCGATCTGGCCGCGCAGGCGGGCGATTTCTTGCATGGTCTGGTCGTGCTGGTTGATCATGCTCAAGGTGCTGGTCTTGTCCGCCTTGGCGTCGACGCGGCTGTTCAGGTCGCGTGCCATGGCGTCGACCTTGGCGCGCAGCTCCAGGATGGCCTTGCGCGCTTCGTCGTCATCGAACAGGGCGGCGTTGGCGTGCAGTGGCAGGATGGCAAACGCGGCCATTAAGGCGGCGGCGACGCCGGCTTTCGAGAATGTCATCATGAGTCGGGCTTTCAAAGGTTACGCAAACATGCAAACGGGGCGCCGGGCGGTGAATCACCGCGCTGCGCCCCATTATTATGCCTATGACTGGCCAGTTAGGTAAGCGTCAATGCTGCGGCGCTCACCCGGCAACATCAATAAACGATGTCAGCGCGGCGGTTTTCTGCCCATGCTGCTTCGTTGCTGCCTTGTGCTTTAGGCTTTTCTTTGCCCAGCGACACGGCTTCCATCTGGCCTTCTGGCACGCCCAGGGCAGCCATCGACTTGCGCACGGCTTCAGCACGTTTCTGACCCAGGGCCAGATTGTACTCAGCGCCACCGCGTTCATCGGTGTTACCTTGGATCAGGATCTTGCGTGCTGGGGTTTTCACCAGGTAAGCAGCGTGGTTTTGCACGACTGGGGTGTCCGCTTCGCGCACGACGTATTTGTTGAAGTCGAAGTAGATGCTGCGGTTAGCCAGCACGCCTTTTGGATCGTCCAGTGGATCGACCGATGCGGTCGTCACTGGCTGAACTTGACGGGTGTCAACTGGAGCTACGACTTTTTCAGGTGCGCGCTCAACGACTGGCGTTTCGGCGACTTTGACTGGGGTGCTGCAGGCGGACAGCAGAGCTGCGGTAGCGGCGATGAAGGCCAAGCTTTTAAAATTACTCATTTTTATTCTCCGGGTCATGGTTAAAGGTGAAACTGTACAGCATTTACTTCATGAAAGGACCCCAGGTGGGCTCCTTGATATTGCCAGCTTGCGTGGTCAAACGCTGTTTGACGCGGCCATCCACCGATACCACTGCCAGCGACTTGCGTCGTCCGGATTCGGTCGCGTACATGATATATTTCCCGTTGGGCGAAAAGCTCGGTGATTCGTCGTTGGCGGTGTCCGACAGGCGCAGTTCCTGGCCACTAGCCAGGTCGAGCGCGTAGAGCTGGAAATTGCCGTCGCGACGGGAAATATAAGCGAGTGTCTTCCCGTCGGAGGAAATCCGCGGGCTGATGTTGTAGGGGCCGCCAAACGTCACGCGCTTGGCATCGCCGCCGTTGACCGACATACGGTAGATTTGTGGTCCGCCGCTGCGATCGCTGGTGAAGTAAATGCTCTGGCCATCGGCCGAGAATTGGGGTTCCGTATCGATGCCGCTGCTGCTGCTGACGCGGCGCAAGCCGCTGCCGTCGGCATTGACGGTGTAGACCTGGGTATGGCCGTCGCGCGACAGGGCCACGGCCAGGCGCGAGCCGTCCGGGCTCCAACTGGGCGCCGAATTGCTGCCTTTTTCATTCGAGACGATGGTGCGCTGGCGCGTCACCAGGTTTTGCACGTAGACGATGGGCTTTTTCTTTTCAAACGAGACATACGCCACCTTGGTGCCATCCGGCGACCACGAGGGCGAAATGATGGGCTCGTTCGAGCGCAGGGCGACCTGGATGCCTTCGCCATCGGCGTCGGCCACTTCCAGGCGGTATTCGCGGCCCGATTGCGTGACGTAGGCGATACGCGTGGCGAACGCGCCCTTGACGCCCGTCAGTTTTTCATAGATGTCGTCGGCAATTTTATGCGCCAGCAGGCGGTTGAACTGCGGCGCGGCCGCATTGTTCATGCTGGAGAGCTGGGCGCCCTTGATGGTGTCGAACAGCTTGTAGCGCACATCCAGGCGGCCATCGGCCATGCTTTGCACGCTGCCTGCCGCCAGCGCGTCGGCGCCGCGCGACTTCCACTGCTCGTAGCTGACGGGCGCCGTTTCCGCCACGGGCGCATCGGCGTCGATCAACTTGAACACGCCGCTGCGCGCCAGGTCGGCCTTGATGATGCCGGATAACGATTGCGGCGCCGCCGATTCATTGACGAAGCTGGCGACAGCCACCGGGATCTGGTTGCTGCCGATCCCCGTAATTTCCACGCGCAGCTGCGCCTGGGCGCCGGACGCCCCCAGCATCAGGCTGGCGCAGAGCACGACATAGCTCATTTTTTTCATGGTCATCATTTAGGCAAATCCTTCATCTCGAATATGAGTTCAATCTCGCGTTCCACGGTGCCGTCTTTTTTCTTCGGCAGTGGAGACGATTTATTAATGGCGTTTTCCACCGAGCTGTCATACGCCGGCAGGCCGCTACTTTTAATCTTTCGGACCGAAATAATTTCCCCAGTTGGCAGTTGCTCGATCTTGAACACGGCGCGCGGGTTGCCCGGCACCTCCGTGCTACCGCTGTACGCGATATTGCTCTTGATCTTGCTCGTCAGGGCAGCGACATAGCCGCTGTCCTTGCGTGGCGCAGTCGCTTTCGCGGCCGTGCCCGTTGTGCCGGCGCCTGCCGCACCCGTGATGCGGCTCATTTCCGCAGCACGCGCCTTGTCGGCGGCTTTTTTCTCTTCAGCCGCTTTCTTTGCCTTGGCGGCTTTTTCCGCTGCCGCTTTTTTGTCGGACAGCTCTTTCTCGGCTTTTTCTTCCGCCGCTTTCTCTTTGGCCTGTTTGGCTTTCTCCAGCTTGTCGGCCTTTTCTGCTTTTTCTTTTTCCAGCTTGTCAGCCTTGTCTTTTTCTTTCTGTTTCTGCTTTTCCAGTTCGCGCTTTTCTTCCTCGCGTTCCTTCAATTCCTGCTTGCGGCGTTCTTCCGCTGCCGCTTTGTCTTTTTCTTCCTTCAGCTTGGCCTTCTTGCGTTCCAGGGCGATTTCCGCCTCGCGCAGGTCGACCTTCGGCTCGGGCGCGGCCACCGGCGGCGGTGGCGGCGGGGCAGGCTGTTCCACTTGCGGTTCTGGCGGCGGCGCCGGTGTCGGCTCCGGTTCCGTCGCCACATCGGGCGGCGGCGCTGCCGTCTGCACTTTCAGGTCCCACACTTCCGCTTCGACGGCCACAGGTTCCGTATTTTGCCAGTGTACGCCCACCCACAGGAAAAACAGCAGGCCAAGATGCATCGCCAGCGCCAGGCCCAGCGAGGGCCAGCGGCTGCGTTCGCGCGGCACGCTGTAGGGCTTGCCGAGTACATGGTCGATTTGTTTGGTCTGCAAAGTCTAGTCTATCTAAAAACGGTCAAGTCTGGAAACAGGATGCTGTGCTTACTTGGTGGCCAGGCCGACGCGGGTGATGCCCATCTTTTTCGCTTCCGAAATGAGCTGGATCACATCGTCGTACTTGCTTTCCTTGTCGCCCGCGATCATCACGGGATAGTCGGGATTGCTCTCGTGCAAGCCACGCAGCTTGCGCAGCAGGGCGTCGCGGTTCGGTTCCGTTTCCGGCGACAGCTGCTCCTTGCCGATCACGCCGATCGACAGGGAACCATTCGGTTTGAGCACGATCTGAATATAGTCATCGGGCGGTTTCGCCGACTTTTCCGCGTTGGGCAAGTTCACCACGCTGGGATTGTTCGACGATGGCATCACCATGAAAATGATCAGCAGCACCAGCATCACGTCGATATACGGCACGACGTTGATCTCGGACTTGAACTTGCGGCCACGGCCGCCGCGCATGCCGCCGCTATTGAATGAGGAACCCATGGACGCTGCTCCCTCTTAGCGCGACTGGCGCTGCAAGATGTTGGAGAATTCCTCGACGAAGCTTTCGAAGCGGATCGCCAGGCGGTCGATGTCATGCGAAAAGCGGTTGTAGGCGACGACGGCGGGAATGGCCGCGAACAGGCCGATGGCGGTGGCGATCAGCGCTTCGGCAATGCCGGGCGCAACGGCGGCCAGGGTGGCTTGCTGCACGTTGGCCAAGCCGCGGAAGGCGTTCATGATGCCCCAGACGGTACCGAGCAGGCCGATGTAGGGCGAGACGGAACCGACGGAGGCGAGGAAGGCCAGATGCGATTCGAGCACGTCCATTTCGCGCTGGAAGGCGGCGCGCATGGCGCGGCGTGCGCCGTCGAGCACGGCACCCACGTCCAGCGCTTCGCGCGAACCGTAGGATGCCTTGCCCTTGATGAATTCGCCCATGCCAGCGTCAAAAATGCGGGCCAGCGCGCCGCTCTGGTCACGGTTGCCACTGGCGTTCTGGTGCAGCGCATGCAGGTTGCCGCCGGCCCAGAAGCTGCGTTCGAATTCGATGGTCTGCTTGCGCGCCTGGCGCACGGCAAACATCTTGCGGAAAATGTAGGTCCAGCTGGTCAGGGAGATCAGTAGCAGCAGGGCCATGATCAGTTGCACGATCAAATGGGCATTGGTGATGAGCGCGAGGAAAGAAAGATCTTGTGTAACGTTCATTGGCTGGCAGTCTGTTGGGTGAATTGTCCGGGGGTGGCTGTAGGGCTCAGGCGGCGCGCATGCGGGCCGCCACTGCATCAGGCACGGCGCGCGGGCGCAGTGCCGAGTCGACGCAGCCAATCTTGACGCGGGCCGTGTTGAGCAGGCGGTCGCCGCACCAGGCTTGTTGCAGGAAAACGATGGAGGCACGCCCCATTTTTTCTATGCTTAAGGTTAATCTTACCGTGTCATCGAGCTTGGCTGGCGCATGATAGTCGGCGTTGACACTTTTGACAACGAACATCGCGTCATGCTGCTCCAGCAATTGCTGCTGGCCCACGTCGATGGCGCGCAGCCATTCGGTGCGCGCGCGCTCGAAAAATTTCAGGTAGTTAGCGTAATAGACGATGCCGCCGGCGTCGGTGTCTTCATAGTAGACACGTACATTCCAGGTAAAGACTGAAGGCATGTTTATTGCGCCATTAGTGAGATTGAGCAACATTTTACGCGATTTTTCTTCTTGTGACTTGATGCGCTTGCTGGAATGCCATGCAAAAGCGGCATGCAAGTTGCACCGCAGCATTGTAAAACGGAGGGCTGTAATGGCAAGCCCCGTAACATACGCTTACATGCGCCACCCAGGTTTACGTCAAGCTTAAGAGGGCGGCGGCGCTTGCCGGGCGGCGGATTATAGCTGCACGGTTGCATTCCTTGCTCAATTTGGGTACTTAACTTACAATTTGACTTCCATTACGTCTCACGTGACTGGCGAAAAGTCGGGCGATCTCCCTGGATGGCGATCGGCAAACCGGCGAAAGGTGGGCACCCACCGGGAAACGTGAGATTTTTCATCAGCCGTTCGCCTGGGTAGCCACTATGGAAAAGCACGAAGAGGCTGCCTGTCAAATGTTGTTATTCACTTAACGCCGGCTCCCCTCATTCGATCCAACCTGCCAGTACAAGCACCCTCATACTTGGAGTTTTTACATGTTTGCAAAAGATCACACCCTCGCCAACGTCGATCCCGAATTGTTCGCCGTCATTCAAAAAGAAAACACGCGCCAGCACGACCACATCGAACTGATCGCGTCGGAAAACTATACGTCGCCAGCCGTAATGGAAGCGCAAGGCTCGCAACTGACAAACAAGTACGCCGAAGGCTATCCAGGCAAGCGTTACTACGGCGGCTGCGAATACGTCGATGTGGCCGAGCAACTGGCCATCGACCGCGTCAAGCAATTGTTCGGCGCCGAATGCGCGAACGTGCAGCCGAACTCCGGCTCGCAGGCGAACCAGGGTGTGTTCTTTGCCATGTTGAAACCAGGTGATCTGATCATGGGTATGTCGCTGGCCGAAGGCGGCCACCTGACCCACGGCATGCCACTGAACATGTCCGGCAAATGGTTTGACGTCGTGTCCTATGGCTTGACGGCGGAAGAAGACATCGACTACGAGGCGATGGAACGCCTGGCTCGCGAACGCAAGCCAAAACTGATCATCGCCGGCGCTTCCGCCTTCTCGAAAAAGATCGACTTCGAACGCTTCGGCAAGATCGCCAAGGAAGTTGGCGCCTACTTCATGGTCGACATGGCCCACTACGCCGGCCTGATCGCCGCCGGCCTGTACCCGAACCCGGTGCCATTCGCCGACTTCGTCACTTCGACCACGCACAAATCGTTGCGCGGTCCACGCGGCGGCATCATCCTGATGAAGGCTGAACACGAAAAAGCCATCAATTCGGCCATTTTCCCCGGCATCCAGGGCGGCCCGCTGATGCACGTGATCGCCGGCAAGGCCGTCGCCTTCAAGGAAGCACTGAGCCCCGAGTTCGTCGAATACCAGAAGCAAGTGATCAAGAACGCCGACGTGCTGGCGAAAACCCTGATCAAGCGCGGCCTGCGCATTGTTTCCGGCGGCACCGAATCGCACGTCATGCTGGTCGACCTGCGCGCCAAGAACCTGACGGGCAAGGAAGCCGAAGCCATCCTCGGTTCCGCGCACATCACCTGCAACAAGAACGGCATCCCGAACGACCCGCAAAAACCCTTCGTCACCTCGGGCATCCGCCTGGGCAGCCCGGCGATGACGACGCGCGGTTTCAAGGAAGCGCAAGCGGAAGAAGTGGGCAACCTGATCGCCGACGTGCTGGACAATCCGCATGACGCCGCCACCATCGAGCGCGTCAAAGCGGCCGTGAAAGTACTGGCCGACGCGCACCCTGTGTACGCAGCATAAGAGCCTGTTCCGGTAAAGGAATACATCCGCAGCAGACAGCCCCTCGGAAGCGGGTGCTGCGTTGCTCGTCGTAGCATGGCTCGCCATGCGTCCTCCTCGCGCCTTGTCCGCGCGACCGATGAGCAATCTGCTGCAGACGCTCCTTACCAGAATAGTCTCTAATTATTTGTCCAGAATGTGTCATACAGAGTAAGATTCTGTCTGACACATTCCAGTGCTGCCCAAGGGCGCCCGGAGTGATTCGGGCGCCCTTTGTACAAGGGCGGCGATTTTCCGTCATTAACCACTATAAAGCTGTCTCCGCCCCATGAAATGTCCATTTTGCCAGCACGGCGATACCCAGGTTCTCGATACGCGCGTATCGGAGGAAGGGGATGCCATTCGCCGGCGCCGCCGTTGCGGCAAATGCGACAAGCGTTTTACCACCTACGAGCGGATTGAACTTATCATGCCGGCCGTCGTCAAAAAGAATGGCAGCCGGACGGAGTTCGCTGCGGATAAGTTGCGCGGCAGTTTGATGCTGGCCTTGCGCAAGCGTCCCGTCGCGGCCGCCTCCGTGGATACGGCCATCGCATCCATCCAGGAAAAACTGCTGACCAGCGGCTTGCGCGAAGTCGATTCCGGCTATATTGGCGAACTCGTCATGCAGGAACTCAAACGCCTGGACAAGATCGCCTACATCCGCTTTGCTTCCGTCTACAAGAATTTCGAAGACCTGGCCGAGTTCCAGGATGCGATTGCCGAAGTGGGGCAGGCGCGCAGCAAGCCCTGACGTACACGCCGACGTTTGCCTTGTTGAAGGCGGGGCTGGTCTTGCGCCCCCTTGTCACCACGCCAGCGTTCGCCTGGCAAGTGGCCTGATCAATCCCAACGCTGTTCTTCCCGACTTATCGCCGTGCTGTTTGCGCTAGCGCAGACCCGCTTTTGTGCGCGCGCCTATCTTGTAGCTGGGCCGCCTGTTTTCGCGACTCTTTCCGCAGAAGGGAGTAGCGTATGCGCAAGGGCGGTCGTGCAATGTTTTCCGTGGCTGGCAGCAGCCTCGTCGAGGTGCTGGTGTCGCTGTTGCTGTTGGCGCTTGGCCTGCTGGGCGCCAGCATCCTGCAACTGACTTCCCTGCGCGCGCGCCATGAGTCGGCGCTGTTGTCGGCGGGTGTGCAACTGGCCGCCGGCATAGCCGAGCGCATGCGCGCGAACAGCGCGCTCATGCAGGGGCCCGATGCGGGCAATCCCTACCTGAACCTGGCCTACCTAGCGGCGGACGGCGCCGCGCCTGGCGGCGGTGCGCCCGACTGCTTCGGCGCTGCCGCCTGCAGCGCTGCCGAACTGGCGCAATTCGATATCGCCGAGTGGAAGCAAGGGCTATATGCAGCTTTGCCCGGCGCACGTCTGCACATCTGCCGCGACCTTGCCGCGTGGGATGCCGCCGCCCAAGGCTTGCACTGGGCTTGCAGCGGCGGCAAGGGCGCGCCCATCGTCATCAAGCTGGGCTGGCGCGCCCGCCTGCCCGATGGCTCGCCCGCCGAGA
>NZ_LT607667.1:73254-111953 GCF_900095265.1 Janthinobacterium sp. UMAB-56
GGGGAGGCGGCGCATGAGCGGTATCTCGACCGCGTGGCGCAGGCAGGGCGGCATGAGCCTGGTCGAATTGCTGGTGGCCGTCTCGCTGGGCGCGCTGCTGATGCTGGCGGCCAGTACCGTGCTGCTGGCGGCCAGCGGCAGTTATGGCGATCAGTCCGCCAGCGCGCGGCTCGATGACAACGGCCGTTATGCGCTCGACACCATCGCTCGCGCCGTGCGCCAGACAGCCTATGTGAATTGGGATAGCAGCGCCGCGCCCGTCGCCCATGCCGATTACGACAGCGCGAATATCGCCGGGCTCGACGCGCACAGCCTGGGCAAGAACAGCGAGGGCATCAGCGGCGCGTTGCCCGATGCCTTGCATGGCAGCGATGTGCTGGCCCTGCGCTATTACGGCACCGGCAAGGACGAGGGCGGCGACGGCTCCGTGCTCAATTGCGCCGGCTTTGGCGTGGGCGCCGCGCAAACGGAGGCGCAGCGGGGCTGGAGCATTTTCTATGTGGCGCTGGGCGCCGATGGCGATGGCGAGCTGCGCTGCAAATACCGTGGCGCGAACGGCTGGGGCGCGGACGCCATCATCCGTGGCATTGACGGTTTCCAGGTGCTGTATGGCCTCGATACGGATACGCCGTCCGACGGCGTGGCGAACCGCTATGTCAACGCCAGCGCACTCGACGCCTACGATGCGGCGCTGGTGCTGGCGGGGGAGGATGCGGCCGCGCGCCAGCGCGATTTGTACCGCCGCACGCACTGGAAGCGCGTGGCCAGCGTGCGCGTGGCGCTGCTGTTGCATGGCGAGGCGGGCCAGGCAGACAAGATGGCGGAGCTGGGGCCGGCGCAGTTCGATCTGTTTGGCAAGGCATATGCCGAGGCGCACGGCGCCAGCGACACGGGTGTGCGCATCGCGCGCGTATCCCTGCCCGCCGCAACGCGCTCCAGGCTGCGGAAACTGGTGCAGACGAGCATCATGCTGCGCAACGGGCCAGCCTAGGCGGGCGGTGCGATGGCTGGCGCGGACGTCCGCTGTTGCGTACCGCGTTGCGCGCCCGGTGTGAAACGACGTGGCGCCACCCTCGTGTATGTGCTGTGCCTGCTGGTGCTCATTTTGTTACTGGGCATATCGGCAGCGCAGATGGCCTTGCAGGGCGAAAAGGCGGCGCGCGGCGAGCGTGACCGGCAGATCGCGTTTCAGGCGGCGGAGGAGGCATTGGTGGATGCGCAGAACGATATCGAAGGCTTGCCCGGCGCACCGGGCCGGGCAAGCCTCTTCGCAGCAGGTAGTGCGGCCGGGTTCGCGGACGGCTGCGGCGACGCAGGCGCACTGGGCCTGTGCCTGCCTGCAGCCCCGGACGCGCCAGCCCTCTGGCTGAGCATGGACCTGGATGGCGCGGAAGGGGGAAGTGCCAGCCGCGCCGTGACGTACGGCCAGTTTACGGGCGCCGTCATGCAGACGGGGCAGGGTTTCCTGCCGTCGCGCCGACCCCGCTACCTCATCGAATTGCTGCCGTTTCACCCGCCCGGCGCGCAGGCCATGGCAGTGGTTGGCGGCCTGGCCACGGAAAGCTATGTCTATCGCATCACGGCCATGGGGTTTGGCGCGCAGGAAAGCACGCAAGTCGTGCTGCAAAGTTACTACCGCAAACAGGCGGCCGGAGCAGGGCCATGAGGACGTTGTCGTTCGCGTTGTGCTCCACCTGGCAGTCCGCGTTGCGGCGCGCAGGCTGGGCCTGGCGGATGCTGCTGGCCTGTCTGGCTTGCGGCGGCGCCTTGGCGGCCAGCGTGCCTGCAGACGCCGCCCCCGCAGTGACGCTGGCGCGGGCCGACGCGGGTTTGCACGGCGCCAGAGTGCCGCCGAATCTGCTGCTCAACCTGTCCCTCACGCATGCGGCCGCCGCTGCGGCGCATGGCGGCGACTATGCGCCGCAGCACGACTATGCAGGTTACTTTCATGCGCGCATGTGCTACAGCTATCCGTATCGCAGCAAGGATGGCCTCATGCTGCCGGATTTGCGCGTAGCGACCGCTTACTTCTCTGTGCTGAAACCGGCCGATGCGCTGCACGGCTGCGGCGGCGACAGTTTCAGCGGCAACTTTCTTAACTGGGCCAGCGCCAGCATGCTCGATATCGTCCGCTATGCCTTGACGGGCGGCGACCGCGTCATCGACGAAGTGCGCAAGACGGTGCTGCAGCGCGCCTACCTGCCCGATGCCGACAGCCCCACCGACTTTTTTGCCCACCCTGTCTTTTTCCCGCGCAAGGTGCTGCACGCCGGCGTGGCGGCGGCGACACCGTTTGCGCTGGCGCAACTGGCCATCGTTTCCTGTCGCAATCGCCTGCTGTTCGGCGACGCTAGCCTCAGCCAGCCTTCGGGCGGCAGTTGCGACGCGCCTGGCCCTGCTGCCACGCACGGCGTGTTCCTCGCGCGCGTGCGCGTTTGCGATGCCGATGAAGGGCCGCTGCGCGACGATTTGTGCCTCGCGTATGGCAAGAACTACAAGCCAGTGGGCGCCGTGCAGCGGCATGGCGGCAGGGTAAGGGTGGGCGTGTTTGGCCACTTGAACGGTGTACCTGCCACCACCGGCCCCGTGTATGGCGGCGTGCTGCGCGCGCCGCTGACCCACGTGGGCAGGCAGCGCTGGACGGCGCCCGATTTTATGCCGCAAGACAACGCTGGCGCCGAGTGGCATCCTGCCACTGGCGTGTATGCGGCTCAAGCTGCTGGCCCTGGCGGCGGTGTGACCGCTTACATCAATGGCCTGGGCCGCAGCAATGCCGCGCATCCCGGCGCGTACGCGAGGGCGGCGCCGCTGGCCGAATTGCTGTATGAATCGCTGCGCTATCTGCAGGGAAGGCAAGCGAGCGCCGTGGTGCCGCCTGCCACGGCCCCGCCTGCCGTCGACGACGGCCTGCCTGTCGTGACTGCGTGGAGCGACCCGCAAACGGCCAGCTGCCAGCGCCACATCGTCGTCAGCCTCGGCGATGCGGGCATGGCGGGCGACCGTTACGTGCCCGGCAATGTCCCGGCGGCTCCCGCAGCAAGCGGCGACCGCGCACGCGCTGCGGATGGCTTTGCGCCGCCACCGTTCGATGCGATGGCCTGGACGCATGCGGTGGGCCGCCTGGAAAGCGGCGGCGCACAGGGTAATCCCGCGCCACGGCCAGAACTGGCGGCGCTGGAATTGCTGGCCGAGGGCGCGGGCGGCGCCAGTTACCATGCGGCAGGGCTAGCCTACTGGTCGCATGTGCAGGCCCTGCGTCCTGGCGGCAAGAGCGACGGCGCAGCAAAGGTCGAGCACTATGCGGGCGACTTGCGTCAGGGCGACCCGGCGGGCGTGCCCGCCACCACGCCGGCCCCCACACCCTTGTTGCTGGCGGCCAAATATGGCGGCTTTTTCGATACGAACGGCGATGCCAACCCCTACAAGAGTGCGGCGGGCGGCGCGCTGGACGAATGGAGCCTTGGCGGCCGCTGGCCCACGCATTACCTGCCTGGCAGCGATCCGGCCGCCTTGATCGCAGGACTGCGCGCAGCCTTTGCGGCCGCCGACAACGCTAGCTTGCCGGCGATGCTGGCCGGGCCAGCCCTGATGGCACTGGCCAACGGTAGCGAAGAAGCATACTGGTTCCAGACGCAGATGCGCCTGGCCGATGGCAGCATGACCTTGTGGCGCGCCGCGTTTGCCGTTGGCGCCGATGGCACCCTGCTACCCGGCAAGCCATGGTGGCGCGCTGGTGGCCAGGACAAGCCCGTGCCGGATGGCCCGCCCACGCCCTTGCGTCCCGTCTATACGCTCGATGCCAAGGGCGCCCTGATGTCGCTGGCCTGGCAGCGGCTCGATGCGGCGCAGCGGGGCGCATTCGACGGCGGCGATGGCCGGGGGGAGGCGCGCCTGGCATATCTGCTGGGCCAGCGCACGCACGAGGTGGGCCAGCCAGGCGGCTTCCTGCGGCGCCGTGCAGGCGGCCTGGGCGCGGCGCCGCATGGCAATTTGCTCTACGTGGGTGCGCCAGGGGCGGGCATGCCGGGTGCCGGCTATGGCTTGCACCGCAAGGCGCTGCTGCAGCGGCGAAAAATGCTGTATCTGGGCGCCAACGATGGCCTACTGCATGCGTTTGATGCGCGTACGGGCAGCGAATTGTTTGCCTATCTGCCGCAAGCGCTGCTGCGCCTTGTGCCCGCCGCTGCGAGCACTCACTACAGTCCCGGCCCGCTGCTCGACGGCGCGGCGGCCACGGCGGAAGTGTTGGCGCAGGGGCGCTGGAAGACGGTGCTGGTGTCGGGCATGGGTGGCGGGGCGCAGGGCGTGTTTGCGCTCGACATCACCGACCCGGCGCGCTTCGCGCAAGAGGGGGCGCTGTGGGAATTCACGGACCGCGACGACAAGCTGATGGGCAACGTGCGTGCGCCGCCCGTTTTTGCCCGCATCAACATGGGCGGCAAGGAAGGCGCGCCGGCCTACCGCGATTTCGCCATCGTCGCCAGCGCTTACAACAACCATGCGGACGATGGCAAGGACACGACGGCGCCCGCATCGGCCGCCGCCATCTTCCTGCTGGCGCTGGACAAGGCGCCCGGCACGCCCTGGCTGTTGGGGAACAATTACTTCCGGCTCAAGGTGCCCGTGGCCAGTGGTGGCGATGTGGATGGGGACACCAGCGCCCTGCCCCAGGCGCTGGGCCCGCCCGCCGTGGTACCGGGCGGCGACGGCGCGCTGGCCCACCTGTATGCGGGCGATTTGCAGGGCAATATCTGGCGTCTCGACATGGCCGGCGGGCCGCCGTGGAAGGAGGGCCAGGGGCGCAAGCTCGTGTTTGTTGCGCGCGATGCGCAGGGCCGGCGCCAGAGCGTGACGCAGCAGCTGAACGTGGCGTATGCGCCCGGTGGCGGCTATCTGCTGCTGTTCGGCACGGGCAAGCTGGTCGAAGCGGCCGATACCTGGCCCGCTGCTTTTCAGTCACAATCGTTTTACGCCGTGCATGATGATGTGCGTGAAACCTCTCCCACGCGCAGCCGGGCCGACCTGGAACAGCGCAGCCTGGGCGAGGCGGCCGGCGGCGTGCGCGTCGACGGCGCCGAGCTTCGCTACACGGGCAGCGCCGCCATGCATGGCTGGTACCTCGATTTTCTCAATACGGCGCAGACCGGTGAACGCAGCGTCAGCAGTCCCGTTCTGGCCGCCGGCAAGGTGTTGTTCAATACTGTCCTGCCGGGGCGCGACCCTTGCGCCAGGCCAGCCACGCGCCTGTACGTGCTCGATGTGCTGAACGGCTTTGCCGCCGATGGCGCCGGTCTCGTGCAGGCGGGCGCGCAGACAGGACGTTTGTTCGATGGCTTGGCGCGCGCGCCGCCGCTGGCGCTGGAATTGAACAGCGCGGTGGGCGCCACGACGCCAGCAGGGCGGGCCGAGGGGCGCAAGGAACTGGCCGTGCTGCAAGCAGGCTTGCCCGGCGCAGGCAGCGCAGCGGGACTCAAGGTCGTCAGCGCAGCGCTGCCGGCGCGGCGCCTGAGCTGGCGCGAAGTGGCAAACTGGCGCGAATTGCACGAGGCGGCCAAGAAGAAATAGGCGCCGATATGGTTGGCGTACCGACAGTTAACAACGCGAAGGCCTGCGCAGCGTATCGGTCGGCGCTTTTTGGGAAGAGGGGAGGGGGCATGGAAGCGCAGGCAAGGCGCAATGGGCCCGTTCCCAACGGTGGCGTCCCTGCCGCCACATTGGGCTTCAGCCTGATTGAATTGCTGGTCGCGCTGGCGATCATGAGCTTGCTGCTGGCGCTGGCCGTGCCCGCTTATCACGGCTATGTCGTGCGCGCCAAGCGGGTGCAGGGGCAGGCGGCCCTGCTGCGCCTGATGCAGCAGCAGGAGCGCTTTTACTCGCAAAACAATCACTATCTGGCATTTTCCGCGGCTTCGCCAGCGCCGCAGTTTCGATGGTGGTCCGGCGAAGGGGGCGCGGCCGGGAGTGCGTATGAAATCGAGGCGCTGGCCTGTCCCGGCTTGACGATCGGACAATGCGTACTTCTGCGGGCCATGCCGGGCACGTCCAAGGTCGACGCACAGTTCCAGGATGCCGATTGCGGTGTCCTGTCCTTGAACAGCACGGGCCAGCGCGGCAGCAGTGGGCCCGCCAGCCATTGCTGGCCCTAGGCCATGGTCAAGCGGGCATCGTGGAGCGGGCACACCTTTGGGCACACCATGCCCGAATTGCTGGCCGTACTGGTGATTGCCGCGCTGTTGGCGGCCGCTGCCATGCCAGGTTTGCAGCACTTGCTGGCGCGCCAGCAGGTGCGTACGGTGGCCACGGACTTGTACTCGGCCATCGAATTGACGCGCGCGCAGGCGATGGCGCGCGGACAGCGGGTGCTGCTGATGCCGGCCGGGCCTGGTGGCGTGGACTGGCGCACGGGCTGGCTGGTATTCATCGACCGCAATGCCAACCTGGTGTTCGATGGCGATGACGAATTGCTGTTCCGCCAGGGACCGCTGCCGGCGGGTATCACGGTCCAGTTCGTTTTTTCCTCGGCTACGGCGCCGTTTTATATCGCCTACAATGGCGCGGGACGCAGTTGCAGCGCGACCAATAGCCTGGCGGCCCGCTGGGGTACCTTGTCCCTGACTTTGGGAAAGCAGGTGCGCCATATTAAAATCAATATGCTGGGCAGGGTGCGCGTATGCGACCCGCAGCAGCAAGCGGCCAATTGTAGCGGCGTGGCCGACAGTTCCTGACAAGACTGTTACTTGTCATTTAGCAATTATTCACCTTCAAGCAAAGAAGCCCGTGGAAATACTCAACGATATCGATGGCATGCGCCTGGCGCTGGAATGGGCGGCGCGCGGTTTATACACGACCTCGCCCAATCCCCGCATCGGCTGCGTCATCGTCAAGGATGGCCAGGTGATCGGCGCCGGCGTGACGCAGGCGGCGGGGCAGGACCATGCCGAGGTGCAAGCGCTGGCGAATGCGGCAGCGCGCGGCAACGACGTGCGCGGCGCCACTGCCTATGTCACGCTGGAACCGTGCAACCACCATGGCCGTACGCCGCCTTGCTCCGATGCGCTCGTGCGCGCGGGACTGGGGCGCGTCGTGGCCGCCATGACGGATCCGAATCCGCTGGTGGCGGGGCAGGGGCTGGCCAAGCTGCAAGCGAACGGCATCGCCGTCACCACGGATGTGCTGGCCGATGAAGCGCATGAAATGAATATCGGCTTCTTTTCACGCATGCAGCGCGGCAAGCCGTGGGTGCGCCTGAAAACGGCTGCCAGCCTGGACGGCATGACGGCCTTGCACAATGGCCAGAGCCAGTGGATCACGGGGCCGCAGGCGCGCGCCGACGGCCATGCCTGGCGCGCGCGCGCCTGCGCCATTCTGACGGGGATCGGCACGGTCAAGGCGGACGACCCGCAACTGAACGTGCGCGCCGTCGAGACGCCGCGCCAGCCGCGTCGCATCGTCATCGACAGCCGGCTCGACATCAGCCTCGATGCGCGCATCTTGCAGGGCGGCGGCACGTGGATCGTGGCGGCCGTCGCCAATCCGGAAAAGGAAGCGCAGCTGCGCGCCCTGGGCGCGGAAGTCATCGTGCTGCCGAACGCCAGTGGCAAGGTCGACTTGCCCGCGCTGATGCAGGAACTGGGACGTCGGCAATGCAATGAAGTCCACGTCGAGGCTGGCTCCAGGCTGAACGGCTCGCTGATACGCGAAGGCTGCGTCGACGAACTGCTGGTCTACCTGGCGCCCACCTTGCTGGGCGACGCACAAGGCATGTTTGCCTTGCCGGCATTGACGGATATCAAACAGCAGCGGACTTTGCAATTCCACCAGGTTCAGCAAGTGGGCGAAGATTTGCGTATCCTTGCAAGATTCGCCCAGCGCAATTAATACTTTCACATTTTTTATAAGGTTAGCTCCATGTTTACAGGAATTGTTGCCGCCATCGGCAAGATTGAAACCGTGCAAGCGCTCGACGGCGGCCTCGATGCAGGCGTGCGCCTGAACATCCATGCGGGCGGCTTGCCGCTGGCCGATGTGGCCCTTGGCGATTCGATCGCCATCAATGGCGCTTGCATGACGGTGGTGAAAAAATCGGACACGGGCTTTGCCGTCGATGTCTCGCGCGAAAGCCTCAATTGCACCGTGGGCCTCGATACGACCACGGAAGTGAACCTGGAAAAAGCCCTGACCCTGGCCGAGCGCCTGGGTGGCCATTTGGTTTCCGGCCACGTGGACGGCCTGGGCATCGTGCGCAGGTTCGAAGCCGTGGGCGAATCGTGGGAACTGGTGATCGAAGCGCCGCATGCACTGGCGAAATACCTGGCCTTCAAAGGTTCCGTCGTCGTCAATGGCGTGTCGCTGACCGTCAACCGCGTGGAAGACCTGGGCGCGGGCGCCGTCAAGGGCTGCCGTTTTTCGATCAACCTGATTCCCCACACGATCGCCATGACGACCTTGAAACACTTGACGGTCGATGGCAAGGTCAACCTGGAAATCGACTTGATTGCCCGCTATGTCGAGCGCATGTTGTCGCTGGACAAGGCTGCCGCCTGATACGGCAGCGTAAAGGAGCAACACCCTCGTCGGCCTTTCGTCGTGCCAAGCGTGTGTTGCTTTTCTTTCAGACGCGCATACTATGAAGCTTTCCGCAGTGGAGGCTAGTCATGGACCCTATTTCGCGCGCAACTGTGCCCAATGCCATCCCGGCCACGCCCCGCGTGGGCGAGACGGCTCCGCTGGCGCCAGCGCTGCCCGTGCCGCCTTCCGGCGCGGCGGCGGCCCTTGCCATCCTGTCCTCGTCCCAGGTCGACATCTCTCCGCTGGGCCAGTTCCTCTCCGGCGTGGCCTTGTCGCGCCGGCAACTGCTGGCCTTGCAGGGCGTTACAGAGGAGGCCAGGGCGGCAAATACCCCCGTGAATGTCAATGATGACTTGCTGGCGCTGGCGCGGCAGTTGACGGAATCGTTTGCCCAGCTGCAAACGAGCGGCATCGATGCCAGCCAGCTGGCGACGGCCGGCGACACGCCGGGCAGCCTGGCGCAGCGCTACGATTTGCTGTCGGGCGATGGCACGACGGATGCCAGCGCCGCGCTGGCACAGGACGGCAGCTTGCTCACGCAAGGGCAGCTGGCCCGCATCGGCATCGACTTGCGCAAGGAAGAGGTCGACGCGGCAACTTTACAGGCCGCGTATGCGGCCGACAGTTACGCCACCCTGGACGCCTTGCAGCAGGGAACGGACGTGCTGGCGCAGGTGGGCGCCGTGCTGGCGCAGCGACAGGGCGTGCCGCTGGCGGCCGTGGTCGAAGCGGATTTGACGGGTGAAGCAATGCCGGCCAGCGTCGCGCAGCAGACGGCTGTCGATGAAGGGCCGCCGCAGACGGCCGCTATTGAACAGCGGCAACGGGAAGTGCAGCGGCAGCTGGAAGCGGAAGAGTTGAACCTGGACTTGCAGGAGCTGCGGCCCCAGCCGCCAGCGCAACAAGCCGACGATGCGGCGCAATTGCAGCAGACGCAAC
This sequence comes from Janthinobacterium sp. UMAB-56, assembly GCF_900095265.1. GTDB lineage: Bacteria > Pseudomonadota > Gammaproteobacteria > Burkholderiales > Burkholderiaceae_D > Janthinobacterium. The sequence goes on from NZ_LT607667.1 coordinate 82,762, forward strand.
GCACGGACAGCCAGCGCATGGATGCCCGGCGCATCGACGGCGAACGCATGACTGCCGATGAGCAGGTGCAGCGGGAAGAGGGCGCGCAGTCGGTCAAGGCGGCTTCTGTACGGGCGCAGTCGCTGGCGCAAGCCGGTGCAGGCCCCGCGACGGCGCAAGCCCAGATGGCCCAGCAAAATGCGCGGGCGCAAGAGCTGGCCGCGCGCATGGACGTGCCGCCGCCTTCATCGCAAGACCCGTCCGTGGCGGCGGCCATCGCCGCGTATAACTTGAATATCGCCGCCCTCAATCCCGGCTTGATGAACCGGCCATTGCCGGCCAGCGACTCGCGCCTGCCGCTGGTGGCGCCCGTCGCTGCCGTGGCACCCGTCAAGCCCGTGAAGAAAATCTAGGGCAGCAGGCTGGCGTCCAGTGTAATGTTGGCTTTAAGTAACTTTGACACGGGGCAGCCGGCTTTGGCCTTGGCCGTCAAGGCCTCGAATGTCGCCTGGTCGGCACCCGGAATCTTCGCCTTCAGGGTGAGGTGGACGGCCGTGATGGCAAAGCCATCGTCTTCCTTGTCGAGGGTCACTTCGGCCGTCGTCTCCATCTTTTCCGCCGTCAGGCCCGCTTCGCCGAGGATCAGCGACAGGGCCATGGTGAAGCAGCCCGCGTGGGCGGCGCCGATCAGTTCCTCGGGATTCGTGCCGGGCTTGCCTTCGAAGCGGCTGGCAAAGCCGTAGGGATATTCCTGCAAGGCGCCGCTGCGCGTGCTGATGGCGCCCTTGCCATCCTTGATGCCGCCTGACCAGATGGCCGATCCGTTGGTTTTCATATTGCCGCTCCTGTGTGGGGTGTCGCTGCGAGTGGGGCGTCAGCGCCGTGGCGGTGACTGGCAGATCTTATGCTTGTTGCAAGGCTGGCGGCGCGCGTTTAGCCATCGCCGTTTGCGCCGGCTCGGCGGAGCGGTGTTTTCTGGGGCCGGCTGCGGCGCACATGCGGCAAACCTGCCTTATTTCAGGTCTGCAAGCGCTAAATCCTTTAAAATAGCAGGTTATAAGAAAATTCCCGGAAATTCGCGGAATATTCGCGCTCGATATTTCAGTTTCAGTTTCAGTTTTTAGTTTCATTAACAACGCCCGGAAAAACCGTCGCGAGCGGAAGGAAGAGGTGGCTGAGAAGCGCAACCGTACGAAGGTACGGTGAGCATCGCAAGCCGCCTATACCGACGCGCAGCAGGTTTTGCCAGGTGTCTTCAGAGGATGAATAATGTCAATATCCAGCACCGAAGAGATCGTCGCTGAATTGCGCGCCGGCCGCATGGTGATACTGGTCGATGAAGAAGACCGGGAAAATGAAGGCGATCTGGTGCTTGCCGCCGATTTCGTGACGCCTGAAGCCATCAATTTCATGATTACGCATGCGCGTGGCCTGGTCTGCCTGACCCTGACGGAAGAACGTTGCGACGAGCTGAACCTGTCGATGATGACGTCGCGCAACGGCACCGCCTACGGCACCAACTTTACTGTTTCCATCGAAGCGGCCGAAGGCGTGACGACGGGCATTTCCGCCGCCGACCGCGCCAAGACCATCGAGGTGGCTGTGGCCAAGGGCACGCAGCCCAGCGATATCGTCCAGCCTGGCCATATCTTCCCCCTGAAAGCGCAAAAAGGCGGCGTGCTGATGCGCGCGGGCCATACGGAAGCCGGTTGCGACCTGACGGCCATGGCCGGCCTTACGCCCGCGTCCGTGATTTGCGAAATCATGAAGGACGACGGCACCATGGCGCGCCTGCCGGACTTGCTGCTGTTTGCCGAGCAACATGGCCTCAAGATCGGCACGATTGCCGACCTGATCCATTACCGCAGCCAGACGGAATCCCTGGTCGAACGCGTTGCCGAGCGCACCCTGCAGACGGCGCATGGCGAATTCCGCTTGATCGCGTTCCGCGACAAGCCGAGCGCGTCGGCCCACCTGGCGCTCGTCCATGGCGACCTGGCGCCCGGCCTGGAAGCGCTAGTGCGCGTGCACCAGCCAGTTTCCCTGCTGGACGTGCTGGAAAGCGAAGCCACCACCCACTCGTGGACGGTGGCCGCCTCGATGGCTGCCATCAAGCAGTCCGAGCGGGGCGTGATGGTCTTGCTGAACTGCGGCGAGACGTCGAGCGAGCTGTTTGCCCAGTTCGCCGCGCTCGACACGCCGCAAGCCAAGCCGAAAGGCCGTGCCGCCAGCATGGACTTGCGCAGCTATGGCATCGGCGCGCAAATCCTGCGCGACCTGGGTGTGAGCAAGATGCAATTGCTGGCCAGTCCACGCAAGATGCCGTCGATGGCCGGTTTCGACCTGGAAGTGACGGGTTTTCAGTGCCATCCCGGGCAGCAGTAATTCATTAACTTTAGCGGTCTGGCGCATGGCGCCGACGCTGATCACCTGATAAAGAGGCTTATGATGACCGTAGGAACATACGAAACCAATTTTGCCGGCGAAGGTTTGCGCGTCGGTATCGTCCAGGCACGATTCAATGAAATCGTCGGCGGTGGCTTGCTGTCGGCATGCCTGGAAGAGTTGAGCAAGCTGGGCGTGGCCGATGAAGATATCCTGCACGTGACCGTGCCGGGCGCCCTGGAAATCCCACTGATTCTGCAAAAAATGGCAGAAACCGAGCAATTCGACGCCCTGATCGCACTGGGCGCCGTGATTCGCGGTGAAACCTACCACTTCGAGCTGGTATCGAACGAATCGGGCGCAGGCATCACGCGCGTCGGTCTCGATTACGGCATCCCGATCGCCAACGCAGTGTTGACGACCGAAAACGACGAGCAGGCGGAAGTGCGCATGCTGGTCAAGGGCGCCGAAGCGGCACGCGTGGCAGTGGAAATGGCCAATCTGGCGCAAGCGCTAGAAGAGTTGCAAGACACAGACGAGGATTAATCGTGCTTGCGCCGCAGTGTGCTGCCTGGCAGCACGCCGCGGTATTCGTCACTATTTGCAGTAGATACGTATTTAAGAACAGGTAACAATCATGACTGAGAAAAATTTGCTCGCCAATCCCAGCAAAAACCGCACGCCGCGTCACCGCGCGCGCGAGTTTGCGCTGCAGGGCTTGTACCAGTGGTTGCTGAACAATGAAGACGCGACCACCGTCGTGAACAATATTCGCGCCGCGCATGGTTTCGACAAGGCCGATGGCGATCATTTCACGGTGCTGCTGTACGGCACCATCAAGGACTCGCTGGCGCTGCGCGACAGCATGACCCCCTTGATCGACCGCAATATCGCAGAACTGTCGCCCATCGAACACGGCATTCTGCTGATCGGCGCGTTCGAGCTGAAGAACAACATGGAAATCCCGTACCGCGTCGTCATCAACGAAGCGGTCGAGCTGGCCAAGTCGTTTGGCGGTATCGACGGTCACAAGTATGTGAACGGCGTGCTCGACAAGCTGGCAGTGAAGTTCCGCGAGGAAGAAGTCAACGCCAACAAGCGCAAGTAATGTAGGGATGGATCCAGCGGCGAAGGCCGCACTGGATGCAAAAAGGGCAGACTGAAAAGTCTGCCCTTTTTGCTGTCGGAGTGTTGCGCTTTAGTACGGCGGGTAAGGCCGACCCGAGAGCGGGCTGCGCAGCAGTTTTGAAGAGCGCGCGACTACAGGCCGGCGATCTCGTTGTGTGGCAATACTTTAATGGTGATGCCGCTTTCCGCTGCCGGCGCCTTGGCTGGCGCTGGCGTGTTCGATGCCATCACCGGCGTCGTGGTCGGCACGCGCTGGCCGGCGGACACTTGTTTCAGGCGGCGGTATTCGGCCAGCACGCGCGAGCCGTAGCCCGAGTCGGTGGCGAAGTTGGCGGCGCCCACATAGGTTTTCAAGCCTGCCTCGACGGAACCGCCACGCGTGACGTAGTCTTTCAGGATCAGCGAGCCGACGCGGATGTTGGCTACCGGGTTCAGGGCCGCTTGCACGCCGCCCATTTCCTGGAAGCGCTCATGGTGCACTTTCGACATGACTTGCATCAAGCCTTGCGCGCCCACTGGGCTTTCCGCGAACGGGTTCAAGCCCGATTCGATGGCCATCACGGCCAGGATCAGCAGCGGGTCCAGCTTGATTTCGCGCGCCGTCAGGTAAGCCGTCGAGACGAGCATATTGGTCGCATCGTTGGCCACGCGGTAGCGTTTGGAGAGCCAGTTGGTCACCCATTGCTGCTGCTTTTGCGTGCCCAGCAAGGCTTTTTCTTCCTTGCTCAGCGCTGTGTTGCTGGCAGCGGCCGTTTGCACCGAAGCGGGCGCTTCCATCAGTGCCGACAGGGCCGGTGCTTCGACGGCTTGCGCCTCTGCCATGGGCAGCGGGAACAGGCTGTGCGTCAGTTGCTTGCCCAGGTCAGGGCGGAACATCAGCAGGGCGATCAGTGCCAGGGCGGAAATGCCGAAGACGGTCAGTGTGTGTTGCGCCGTGGTCAAAACGCCACGTGCTGAAATGGCCTGTGCGCGGGCGCGCAGACGCGCCAACGCTGGCTGGCCAGCCACGGTTGAAGCAGGCAAGGCTGCTTCAGTGCTACGATGAGTCATAGAGTTCCCCGAAATGTCGCGTCAACAGGCAGTCCCTCCGCGGTCTCGCGGTGTTGTGGGTACTGCCAATGCCGTGCATCAGAAATATCATCGTTTCCGCCGCGTATGGATGCGTGCGAGAAACGCCGTCATTGCTTGCTTGAGCTGATCGGTCCCGTTTTGGTATTGGATCAGTCGCAATACAACTTTTACCGGGGGTAAGGCAGACGCCTTTTGAAAACACTCCTTAAAATGTCATGTGGAGCCCCGACTCCGTGAATGAAAGAGAAACGCTAAAATCAAGCCCTGGGCCGGCGTGCTCTTTCAAGTTGGGCGAATTGTAGAAGCCGTTTTATATCAAGTCAATACTAACGAATCGATTCTTTATTACTTTTATGTCTTACTTTTTGTCTTGCATTGTGCCAAAAGCCAATAAAATCAATTACTTGGCATAGATCCTTCAGCAACGGCGTCCGACGTCAAAAAAAATTAAAAACACATGAAATATTCAGATTTGCGAGATTTTATTTCTCAACTGCAACAAATGGGTGAACTTAAGCCCATTTCGACCCCCATTTCACCGATTTTGGAGATGACGGAAGTCTGCGACCGCACCTTGCGCGCAGGCGGGCCGGCCTTGCTATTCAACCATCCGACGGGCTATGACATGCCGGTGCTGGGTAATTTGTTCGGCACGACGCGCCGCGTGGCGCTGGGCATGGGCGCGGAAGACGTCAGCGAATTGCGCAAGATCGGCCATGTGCTGGCGCGCCTGAAGGAGCCGGAGCCGCCGAAGGATTTCAAGGATTTGCTGGGCCTCGGTTCCCTGGTGAAATCCGTGTGGGACATGTCGCCGAAAGAGTTGCGCGGCGCCAAGTGCCAGGAAATCGTCTGGGAAGGCAGTGACGTGGATCTGGCGCGCCTGCCCATCCAGCATTGCTGGCCCGGCGATATTGCCCCCCTGATTACCTGGGGCCTGGTGATCACCAAGGGCCCGAACAAGAAGCGGCAAAACCTCGGCATTTACCGTCAGCAAGTGCTGGGACGTAATAAGGTCATCATGCGCTGGCTGGCGCACCGGGGCGGGGCGCTGGACTTCCGCGAGCATGCGATTCAAAGCAAGGGCAAGCCGTATCCGATCGCCGTCGCGCTCGGTGCCGATCCCGCTACTATATTAGGGGCTGTCACGCCAGTGCCGGACAGCCTGTCCGAATACCAGTTCGCCGGCTTGCTGCGCGGCAGCCGCACGGAGCTGGTCAAAGCCATCGGCAGCGAGCTGCGCGTGCCCGCCTCGGCGGAAATCGTGCTTGAAGGCCATATCTACCCGGATGAAAACCATCCGAGCGGCTACGAGCACGCGCTGGAAGGGCCATATGGCGACCATACGGGCTACTATAATGAGCAGGACAGTTTCCCCGTGTTTACCATCGACCGCATCACCATGCGCCGCGACCCGATCTACCACTCCACGTATACAGGCAAACCACCGGACGAGCCGGCCGTGCTGGGCCTGGCCCTGAACGAAGTGTTCGTGCCCTTGCTGCAAAAGCAGTTCAGCGAAATCACGGACTTCTATCTGCCGCCCGAAGGCTGCAGCTACCGCATGGCCGTGGTGCAGATCAAGAAGCAGTACGCGGGCCACGCCAAGCGCGTGATGTTCGGCGTGTGGAGTTTCTTGCGCCAGTTCATGTATACCAAGTTCATCGTGGTGGTCGACGAAGACGTGAATATCCGCGACTGGAAAGAAGTCATCTGGGCCATCACCACGCGTGTCGACCCTATCCGCGACACGACCCTGGTCGACAACACGCCCATCGACTATCTGGACTTTGCCTCGCCGGTCAGTGGCCTGGGCAGCAAGATGGGTATCGATGCCACCAATAAATGGCCGGGCGAAACCACGCGCGAATGGGGCACGACGATCGCCATGACGCCGGAAGTGAAGGCGAAGGTTGACAGCATCTGGCAAGAACTGGGGCTGTAAGGCAATCCTTGAGCGGCTGGAGTCAGGCCCTCAGCACCGATAACGCAAAGGTTATTGCCAACCCGATCGGGGGTCTGACCCCGGATTTCAGCTTGCTTCCCCAATCTGCCCCAGACCGGTTATAATTGTCCCTGGCGGGCCCCTGCGCATCGTGGCATGGCTAACCTGGTCAGGTCGGGAACGAAGCAGCCACGGCTATTAACCATGAGTGCCGCAGATCAGGCTCGCCACCTTCGGGAATGTTTCATCAGGATCAACAATCAAGCTGCCATGGGCAGCTTTTTTGCTTTTACGGCCACACTTTCCCTTGGCGCTGAAGCATTGTCGGGCTGGCTGTGTTTTCCCTGTTTTCACTTGGCCATGTTATACAATTGCTGCTTTGCCGCGTTTGCCAGCTTGCACTTAAACTTGAGCTGGCCCGGCCATGAGGCTTGCGCCCGCCGCGCAGGATCACACCGCAACTCGCATGGTAAAATCTCAGCATGTCCTATCAAGTCCTCGCCCGTAAATACCGCCCCAAGAATTTCGAGACGCTCGTCGGCCAGGAGCACGTCGTGCGCGCGCTCACGCATGCCTTGCACAGCGGCCGATTGCATCATGCCTACCTGTTCACGGGCACGCGCGGCGTCGGCAAGACGACCCTGTCGCGCATCCTGGCCAAGTCGCTCAATTGCATCGGCCCCGATGGCACGGGCGGCATCACGGCTCAGCCTTGCGGCGTGTGCGAAGCATGCACGGCGATCGATGCGGGACGCTTCGTCGACTATATCGAGATGGATGCGGCGTCGAACCGCGGCGTCGATGAAATGGCGCAGCTGCTGGAACAAGCGGTCTACGCGCCAAGCAATGCGCGCTTCAAGGTCTATATGATCGATGAGGTGCACATGCTGACGAACCATGCCTTCAATTCCATGCTGAAAACACTGGAAGAGCCGCCCGAGCACGTCAAATTCATCCTGGCCACGACGGACCCGCAAAAGATTCCCGTCACCGTGCTGTCGCGCTGCCTGCAGTTCAACCTCAAGCAGATGCCGCCCGGCCACATCATCAGTCACCTGGACAATATCCTGGGGCAGGAAGGCATCGCCTTCGAGCAGCCGGCCTTGCGCCTGCTGGCCCAGGGTGCCCACGGTTCCATGCGCGATGCGCTGTCGCTGACGGACCAGGCCATCGCGTATGCGGCCGGTGCAGTCACCTTGGATGCCGTGCAAGGCATGCTGGGTGCGCTCGACCAATCCTACCTGGTGCGCCTGCTCGACGCGCTGGCGCAGCAGGACGGGGCCGACTTGCTGGCCGTGGCCGACGAGATGGCGTCGCGCAGCCTGTCCTACAATGGTGCCCTGCAAGACCTGGGCACCTTGCTGCATCGTATTGCGCTGGCGCAAACCGTGCCGGCCGCCTTGCCGCAGGATTTGCCTGAGTACGCAGACATCGTGCGTTTGGCCGGCGCGTTTGATGCGGAAGAAGTGCAGTTGTTTTACCAGATCGCCGTGCATGGCCGCAATGAACTGGGCCTGGCGCCCGACGAATACGCGGGCTTCACCATGACCTTGCTGCGCATGCTGGCCTTTCGGCCCGGCATAGGCGGTGCCGATGGCGTACCGTCTGGCGCGCCTGCAGCGGCAACGGGCAACCGTCCCGCTGCCATGGCTGCCGCGCGCGCTGCGGCAGGGGCGTCCGCTCCCGCCGCCCGCGCCGCCACGAATAGCGTGGCCAGCCACGCGGCCGTGACGGCTGGCGCCGCGGCGCCAGCGGCCGTGGTAGCCGCCGCTGCCGCCAGCATGGCGCGCAGCGAAGCGCCACCGCCGCGTGCTGCGGCAGCGGCACCGGTGCCGGCGCCAGCACCTGCATCAGCGCCGTCACCTGCGGCTGCCCCACCAGCATCGGGCGCGCCCATCAGTTCCGCCCGCGCCGCCATCAATGCGGCGCTGGAAGCGGCCCGCGCCGCCTCGAAAGGCCGGCCGGGCAGTGCGCCGTCGGCGCCAACGTCGGCGCCCAAGCCAGCCGCTCCTGCGCCAGTGCCGGAGCCTGTTGCCGCTGCACCAGCGGCACCGGCCGCGTCGCCACCGCCCGCCGCCGCGAAAGCGCCGGCACCGTGGGACGATGCGCCACCCGTGGCCGTGCTGGAAGCTCCCGCTCCCGTGCAGCAGGAACGTCCCGCCGCCCCGCCGCCACAGCAGGCGCCGGCCGACGACGACTTGCCGCCGTGGGTCACCGAATTTTCCGACGACAGCGCCTCGGCCGCCGTGTCCGCGCCCGCCGCGCAAAGCACCGAGCAGCCCGCCGTCGTCATGCCGCAGCGTGCCGCCAAGCAAGCCGCGCCCAGCGGACCGTATGTGATCACGCCCGTGCCTGGCCTGGACTGGGATGGCAACTGGCCGGCCGTCGCCGCCGTGCTGCCGCTGCGCGGCGTGGCCCAGCAACTGGCCGTGCAGGCCGAGCTGATCGAATGCCTGCACGATGGCCACAGCACCACGTTCCGCCTGCGCGTGCCCATCGACACCTGGCGCAGCCCGGCCAATGTGGAAAAACTGGCAGCCGCGCTGACCGAGCGCTTCGGCCGCAAGGTCAGTGTCGATACGGAACTGGGCGCCGTCTGGTACACGGCCAGCGCGGAAGCGCAGGCCCACCGCGAGGCGTGCCAGCTGCAAGCGGAAGAAACTATCGCAAGCGACCCCTTCGTGCTCGACATGAAGCGTGCATTTGACGCTTTCGTCGTGCCGGGAACGATTAGCCCTGCACCGGCCGGCTCTGCCACGCCGACCCTGCATTGATGATTAACACACTCACAAACTGAATTGAACGGAGCATTCTCATGATGAAAAATCAACTGGCTGGCCTGATGAAGCAGGCGCAAGCAATGCAAGACAATATGAAAAAGGCCCAGGAGCAACTGGCGCTGGTGGAAGTGGAAGGCCAGTCCGGCGCCGGCCTCGTCAAAATCGTCATGACGTGCAAGAACGACGTCAAGCGCGTTTCCATCGACCCATCGTTGCTGGCCGACGACAAGGACATGCTGGAAGATCTGGTGGCTGCCGCCTTCAACGACGCCGTGCGCAAGGCGGAAGCGACATCAGCTGAAAAAATGGCTGGCTTGACTGGCGGCATGAACTTGCCAGCCGGTTTCAAAATGCCATTCTGATGCCACACCGCATGCGCTCGATCCATGGCACCGGGCAGGCTTGATCCATGTCCAAGTCGCTTGAATTTTTGACCGAGGCGCTGCGGCGCCTGCCCGGCGTCGGCCCTAAGTCGGCGCAGCGGATGGCCTTTCATTTGTTGCAGCACGATAGGGAAGGCGCGGCCATGCTGTCGCGCGCCCTGTTCCAGGCCGTCGATGCCGTGCATCATTGCGGCCTGTGCAATACCTTTACCGAACATGAAGTGTGCGAGACCTGTCTCGACGACGAGCGCGACAAGCGCTTGCTGTGCGTGGTGGAAACGCCTGCCGACCAGCTGATGATCGAGCAGACGCTCACCTACAAAGGCCTGTATTTCGTGCTCATGGGGCGCTTGTCGCCACTGGACGGCATCGGCCCGAAAGATATCCACCTCGAAAAATTACTCAATCGCGCCAACGATGGCGTGGTCGGTGAAGTGGTGCTGGCCACCAACTTCACCAATGAAGGCGAAGCGACGGCCCATTACATCAGCGAAATGCTGAAGGCGCGGGGCTTGCGCGTGAGCCGTTTGGCCCGCGGCGTGCCCGTGGGCGGCGAACTGGAATACGTCGACGCGGGCACGATTGCCCGCGCGATGCTCGACCGCAGGGCAACCTAAATCATGCAAGAAAAAACCTCGGCTGGCCCGTTGACGGGCATCAAAGTGCTGGAACTGGGCACCCTGATCGCGGGGCCGTTCTGCGCCCGCATGCTGGCCGAATTCGGTGCCGACGTGATCAAGATCGAGTCGCCCGATGGCGGCGACCCCATCCGTACCTGGCGCGTCCTGAAGGATGGCACCTCGCTATGGTGGTCGGTGCAGGCGCGCAACAAGAAAAGCCTGACCTTGAACCTGAAGTCGCCGGAAGGGCGTGCCATCGCGCGCCAGCTGGCCCTGGAAGCGGACATCATCATCGAGAATTACCGCCCCGGCGTGCTGGAGAAGTGGGACCTCGGCTACGAGCAGCTCAAGCAGATCAAGCCGTCCCTCATCATGGTGCGCCTGTCCGGCTTTGGCCAGACGGGGCCGATGAAGGACTTGCCCGGTTTCGGCGCCATCGGCGAAGCGATGGGCGGCTTGCGCTATGTGTCCGGCTTTGCCGACCGTCCGCCGGTGCGCGTGGGCGTGTCGATTGGCGACTCCGTGGCGGCCCTGCACGGCGTGATCGGCGCCATGATGGCCCTGCGCCACCGCGACGTGACGGGTGGCGCGGCTTCTGGCGAAGGGCAGATGGTCGATGTGGCCCTGTATGAATCCGTGTTCAACCTGATGGAGTCGCTGGTGCCCGAATACGACCAGGCGGGCGTGGTGCGCGAGCGCACGGGCGGTTCCTTGCCCGGCATCGTGCCCTCGAATACTTACACCACGGGCGATGGCGAAAACATCGTGATTGCCGGCAACGGCGACGCCATCTTCAAGCGCTTGATGCTGGCCATGGGCCGCATCGACATGGCGGGCGACCCGCAACTGGCGCGCAACGACGGTCGTGTCGCGCGCACGCAGGAAATCGACGACGCCATCGGCGCCTGGTGCGCCACGCACACCATCGACAGCGCGCTGGCCGTCTTGACGGCGGCCGACGTGCCGGCCGGAAAAATCTACTCCGTGCGCGACATGCTGAGCGATCCGCAGTTTCTCGCCCGCGATATGTTCGAACAACACCATTTCGCCGACGGCACGCCCGTCAAATTACCCGCCATCAGTCCGAAACTGTCAGCCACGCCTGGCAAGACGCAGTGGCTGGGGCCGACCTTGGGCCAGCACAACGATGAAGTGCTGGCGTCGCTCGGTTATGATGCTGCCGCCATCGCGCGGCTCAAGACCGATGGCGTGGTGTAATTCGTTATTGACCCACAGAAATAAAGCCGGGGTCAGGCCCGCCGGGTCTGACCCCGGAATTTGTCTCTGGGCTTTCCGCTAACAACAATACTTAGGAATATCGTGAAGCAGTCGTCCCTCTGCGCCCTGCGTGCGCGTCTGATCCCCGCGCTGTCCGCCGCCATTCTCCTCTCCGCCTGCGCCAGCTTCCCGCATGACGCGCCGATTGCCGGCTTGCGACTGATCGGCGAGCAGCGCATCGCGCTCAAACACGCGTACGAGGGCACCACGCTGGGCGGCTTGTCCGGCATCGACTATGATGCGGCCAGCAATAGCTGGGTGATGGAAAGCGATGACCGCTCGGAAATCAATCCGGCCCGCTTTTACCGCGCTGCCCTGGCCTACGACAGCCGGGCGTTTACAGGCGTGACCTTGAGCAGCGTGCATTTCTTTACGCAGCCCGACGGCAGCCGCTATCCGAACCTGGCGCATGCCAGGCTGGAAAATGGCGACCAGGTGCCCGACATCGAAACCATCCGCGTCGATCCGCAGGACGGCAGCCTGTGGTACGGCAGCGAGGGCAACCGCAAGGTGGGCTTGCATCCGTTCGTGCGCCACGCCGATAGCGGTGGCCATTACCTGGCCACCTTGCCCACGCCCGCCATGTTCAAGGTCTCGAAGGAAGAAATCGGCTCGCGCAATAACATGAGCTTCGAGGCATTGTCGTTTTCCTCGGACGGCAAGAGTTTGTGGCTGGGCATGGAAGCGGCCCTGTACCAGGATGGCCCGCTGGCCACGCCCGACACTGGCTCCGTGGTGCGCATCACGCGCCTGGACCGCGCGGGCACCGTGCTGGGCCAGTACGCGTATCCGATTGAGCCAGTGGCGTCGCGGCCCGCGCCGGGGCGCGAAGCGGATAATGGCGTGTCGGAAATCCTCGCCGTCAGCGACCATGAGTTGCTGGTGGTGGAGAGGGCCGGCGTGGAGCACGCGGACGGCCTCTACACGAACCACGTGCGCATCTACGCGATGGATACGCATGGCGCCACCGATGTGCAGGCGCTGCCAGCCCTCGCGGGCGCCGCTTACGTGCCGGCGCGCAAGCGCTTGCTGCTGGACCTGGAAAAGATCGGTCTCGAAAGGGTAGACAATATCGAAGGCATCAGCTGGGGCCCGCGCCTGGAAAACGGCCGCCGCAGCCTGGTGATGATTTCCGACGATAATTTCAACGCGCAGCAAGTCACGCAAATCCTTGCCTTCGAAGTGCTCTAGTGTCCATGCTGGCCAGCCCGCCCGCCTGCCTGGTCAGCATGGCCGTGATCGTGTCATGCGGCGACGGGTGGCCCAGGAAATAGCCTTGCGCCATGTCGCAGCCGTATTCTTCCAGCATCAGCAGTTGCTCGTCCGTTTCCACGCCTTCGGCTACCACCACCATCTTCAAGCCATGCGCCATAGCGATGATGGCGCGCGTGATGGCCGCGTTTTCCGTATCTTGCGGCAAGCCGGCGATAAAACTCTTGTCGATTTTTAAGGCCCGCACGTCGAAGCGTTTCAGGTAATTCATCGACGAGTAGCCCGTGCCGAAGTCGTCGATCGACAGGTACACGCCGATGCCGCGCAATTGCTCCAGGGTCACCATGGTGGCGCGCGCATCGTCCATCAACGTTCCTTCCGTCAATTCCAGTTCCAGCAGGCGCGCGTCCAGGCCCGTGTCGGCCAGGGCCGAGAGCACGATCTGCATCAGGTTTTCATCCTTGAATTGCTTGGCCGACAGGTTCACGGCCATGCGGATGGCGCGCCCGCCATCGCTTTGCCAGGCCTTGGCCTGGTTGCAGGCCGTGCGCAGCACCCATTCGCCGATGGGCACGATCAGCCCCGTCTCTTCGGCCAGCGGGATGAATTCCGTGGGCGAGATGATGCCCCGTTCCGGGTGGCGCCAGCGCACCAGCGCTTCCACGCCCACGATCTGCGTGCTGGGCACGTCGATCTGCGGCTGGTAAAGCAGGTACAGTTCGTTGTTTTGCAAGGCTTTGCGCAAGCCCACTTCCATTTTGACGTGGCTCATGATTTCCATGGTCAGCGATGAACTATAGAGCTTGGCGTTGTTCTTGCCGCAGTTCTTCGCGTGGTACATGGCCGTGTCCGCATATTTGAGCAGCGAATTGCAGTCCTCGCCATCTTCCGGATACAGCGAGATGCCGATGCTGGCCGTGACAAAAATCTCGTGCCCCTCGATCATGAAGGGCCGGCGCATGGCTTCCTTCACCCGGTGCGCCACGTTGAGCGCGTCTTCCACCCGTTCCAGGTCGGGAATCAAGATCGTGAATTCGTCGCCGCCCAGGCGCGCCAGGTTGCTGCCGCCTGAGATGGGCTCAAACTCGTGTTCGGCGCGCAGCACCAGGTCGCTGGGGCGGATGGTTTCGCGCAGGCGCTCGGACACCACCTTGAGCAAGTGGTCGCCCACGTCGTGACCCAGGGTGTCGTTGATGCGCTTGAAGGCGTCGAGGTCCATGAACAGCACGGCGAATTTCTTGTCGTGTTCTTTCGAGCGCGCCAGTTCGCGTTCCAGCGTTTCCAGGAAGGCTTGCCGGTTGGGGATGCCTGTCAGGCTATCGCAATAGGCGAGGCGGCGGATCTGTTCCTCGGTGCGCTTGCGCTCGCTGATGTCACGCACCAGTCCCAGCACTTCATCGCCCCCCGTCGCCACCAGGCGCGCCTCGAAGTGGCGCGTGCTGTCCTCGTGCGTGAGCGTGTAGTCGATCGAGCCGATATGCTGCGTGGCCAGCACGGCGTGCGCCTTGTCCAGCAGGCGGGCGGCGATTTCGGGCGGCAGCACGTCGCCGATATGGCTGCCCACGCAGTCGCTGAGGGAAAAGCCGGCGCTGGCGTCGTGCCCCTGTTCGTAGTCGAGATAAAAGCCTTCGCGGTTGAGGCGAAAGAAAGTGTCGGGGATGGCGGCCAGCACGGCGCGGTTGTGCGCGTCGGCGATGCGCAGGCGGGCGATGGCGTCGCTGGCGCGCAGCACATACAGCACGCGGTGGCCGAGGATGGGCCAGTTGATGGGCTTGGAAATGAAATCCGTCGCGCCAACCTCGTAGGCGCGCGTAACGGCTTCCAGTTCGTCGCCGCCCGTGACCATGATGATGGGCACTGTGCCGCCCACTTCCTGGTGGCGTATTTCGCGGCACACGGCAAAACCGTCGAGGGCCGGCATGTCGACGTCGAGCATGACGAGATCCGGGCCGCCTCGCTTGTAGCTGGCCAGGGCTTGCACGCCGTCTTCGGCCTCGATCACGTCCAGGCCCACTTGCGTGAGCATTTGCCGCATCAGCAGGCGCATCACGGGATCGTCGTCGGCCACCAGCACCAGGCCGCGCAGAGGGGAGAGGGGCGCTGTCATGTCAGTGTTCCTTCACGAGGATGGCGTTCAGCGATACGCGTACGGCCGGGAAGGCTTGCTGCATCTGCAGCAGCAGGGGAGCCGCGCCCTCGGTGCTGCCGGCGCGTCCCAGTTTTTCCATCTCCTTGCACAGCTGCGCCAGGCCATCGGCGCCCACGTTGGCGCTGCCCGACTTGAGGCTGTGCGCCACCTTGCGCAGCGCTTCCGCATCCGCGCCGGCAATCGCTGCGCGCATGGCAAGCAATTGGCGTGGCGTTTCGCTGGTAAAAGCGTGGATGACCCGTTCGAGCAGCGCATCGCCCTCCGTGCCGGACAGGGCGCGGATGTTTTCCAGCGCCTGCCGGTTCAGCGGCTGGTCCGTGGGCGGGGCAACTGGCGTGGATTGCTGCGCCTCGGGTGGACCTTCCGCAGGCATTTGCGGTTGCGGCGCCTCGCTGTGGTGCACGCTGGCCGCGCGCGGCAGGGTGATCCAGCGCGCAATGGTGTGGCCCAGGTCCTGCTGCGTAAACGGTTTGCTCAGGTAGTCATCCATGCCGGCCGCCAGGCACGCTTCGCGGTCGCCCTGCAGGGCATTGGCCGTGATGGCGACGATGGGCAGCACGCGCGCGTGGCCGCATTGCTGTTCGTGGCGGCGGATTTCCGCCGTGGCGGCAAAGCCGTCCATCACGGGCATCTGGCAATCCATCAGGATCAGATCGAAATCCTCGGCCTGCGCCGCCTGCAAGGCAACTTCGCCGTTGCGCGCGCAAACCACGTCCAGGCCCAGGCTGTCGAGCATGGCCAGCGCCACTTCCACATTGACGGGATTATCCTCGGCCAGCAGCACGCGGCGGCGCTGGCGCCGGCCAACCTGACGGGCCGCGTGCGGCGGATGGATGCGCAGGCTGTCGCTGGCGCGCGGCGGCGTGACGATGCAGTCGAACAGGTCGCATTCACGGGCCGGCTTGATCAGCTGGAAGGCCACGCCCGCCTCGCGCCGCTGCACCGGGTCGGCCGCCGCCTGTTCCGTGCTCAGCAACAGCAATTTGAGGTCGGCCAGCAGCGGCTCGCTCTTGATGGTGGCGGCCAGGGCCAGGCCACTGGTGCGCGGCAATTCCATGTCGAGCAGGGCTACGCCATACGGCGTGCCCGCCTGCGCGGCTGCGCGCAGCTTGCCCAGGCAGTCGCCTGCCGTGCCGGCGCTGTCGCTGACGATGTGCCAGCTGGCCAGCTGCCGCTCCAGCACGGCGCGCGTGGCGGGTGTGTGGTCGACGATCAAGGCGCGTAACCCTCGCGTGGTTTTCAGGTTGAAGGACGGGTCGTCGCTGTCGATTCGCCGCTTGTCGAAATTTACTTCGAACCAGAAGATTGATCCTTGCGTTAAAGCATTGTTAACGCCGATAGTCCCGCCCATCAGCTCCACCAGTTGTTTCGAGATCGTCAATCCCAGGCCTGTGCCGCCGTGCTTGCGCGTGGTCGAACCGTCCGCCTGCGAGAACGATTCGAAGATGCGGCTCTGCGCCTCGCTGGAGACGCCGATGCCGGTGTCGTGCACCTCGAAGCGCAAGCCCACGCTGGGCGCATCTTCGCTGCACACGCTCACTTTCACGGTGACCTTGCCCGTTTCCGTGAACTTGATGGCATTGCCCAGCAGGTTGACGATGATCTGGCGCAAACGGTTCGGGTCGCCGCAGATGGCGATGGGAATGTCATACGCGATATCGAATTCCAGGCTGATATTTTTCGCTTCCGCCTGCGGCGCGAACACGTGTTCTATATCGTCGAGCAATTCGCGGAAATTGAAGCGGATGTATTCCACGCTCAGCTTGCCCGCCTCGATCTTGGAAAAGTCGAGGATGTCGTTGATGATCACCAGCAGATTCTGTCCCGAGCGCTGCACCATGCTCGTGTAGTGGCGCTGCTGCGGACTCAAAGGGCTGGCCAGCAGCAGTTCCGTCATGCCCAGCACGCCATTCATGGGCGTGCGGATTTCATGGCTCATGGTGGCGAGGAAGGCGCTCTTCGCCTGGCTGGCCGCCTCGGCTGCATCCTTGGCCTTTTCCAGTTGCGCCGTGCGCACGCCCACCTGGCGCTCCAGCTGGTCGCGGTAATTGGCCAGCGTGCTGTCGCGGCTGTCGATCTGCGCCAGCATGTCGTTGAAGCTGTCGATCAGCACGCCCAGCTCGTCACTGCGCTGGTGCGCGATGCGGTGGCTGTAGGTCTGGCTGCTCGAGACTTTTTGCGCCGTATCGATCAGCTTGGTGATGGGCTCTGCGATCACGCTCTTGAAGCGCCGCGCGAGGAACACGGCGATCAGGAAGGACAGCACGGTGGCGCCGCCGATGGCGCCTACGTGGTGGCCAATGTCGCGCCACATGTGGTTCAGGTCCGCCTCGATCAGCACGGCGCCGATGACTTCCTGCCCATCCGTGTCCGGCCGGTAGACGGGACGGTACAAGCGCATGGCCGGTGCCAGGGTCGTGCCCGCGCCTTGCGTGACGGGCTGCACGGCCATGTCGGCCAGCAAGGCCGGGTCCATGTCTTCCGGTGCCGCCAGGCCAGCCGCGTGCTGCGGCGCGCGGTACAGGGCGAACAGGCGCCCGCCCCGGTCGAACAGGGCCGCCTGGGCAATCTCGTCGCGCGCGACCAGGGCGGCCAGCACCTGTTCCGCCTGCAGCTGTGCCGCTTTCCCCGCCAGCAAAGGCGCCGCGCTGGCCGCACCGATCACCCCCGCCAGCGACAGCAATTGCTTGCCTTCATCGTTCTTGTGGCTGAGCACGGACGTCAGCGCAAACGCCACGAATACCAGCAGCAGCGCACAGCCCGACGACAGCACCGAAATCATGGTCAGCTTCTGGCTGATGCTGGAGCGTTGGAAATTGAACATGGTGGCGGCGCTTCCCCGGTCGGCCAGTTGACTGTTTTTTAATGCCTATTGGAAAAATATAGACGCGAAGACACACCCCGATGTTGATGTGGGTCTAAGGGAAGAGAGGGGAGGGGAACTTATACGAGATGAAACAAAGAGGGCGGTTCCGCAAGACCGCCCTCAAATTATTGCCAAGCAACAACATCTGACCCAGCCTTAGCGAGCGGAAGGCAGAGGTGGCCGAGAAGCGCAACCGTACTGAAGTACGGTGAGCATCGCAAGCCGCCTATGCCGACGCGCAGTAGGCTGGGTCAGGTGTCACCACAACTAGCAACAGCCGCCGCGTTTGCCCGCGCCGCCGTAGCGGGCTTCCTGGCGTTCGCGGAAGAACTCTTCATACGTCATCATCGGCTCGCCGGGATGGGTCACTTCCCGGTGCGCCACATAGGTGTCGTACTCGGGCAAGCCGCACATGAGGCGCATGCTTTGCCCCAGATACCGACCCGCCTTGATGATTTCATCGATCATCATTGCACCGTGGGCATGGCCTGGAACGGCGTTTCCCTGGTGCTCGGACGGCTGTCGGCGCGCGCCTTCATGATGGTGCGGATGCCGAAGAACAGCACGCTGACGACGACCACCACGAAGAAGGCGGCCAGGCCGGCATCGAGGTAATCGTTGAAGATGATCTGCTGCATCTGCGCCACCGACTTGGCCGGCGCCAGCAAGCTGCCTTCATCGAGTGCCGCCGAGTATTTCTTGGCGTGCGCCAGGAAGCCGACGCGCGGATTGGCGTCGAAAATCTTTTGCCAGCCCGCCGTCAGGGTGCACAGCAGCAGCCAGATGGTCGGCGTGATGGTGACCCAGGCGTACTGGCCGCGTTTCATCTTGAACAGCACGCAGGTGCCGAGGATCAGCGCAATCGCTGCCAGCATCTGGTTGGCGATGCCGAACAGCGGCCACAGGGTGTTGATGCCGCCCAAGGGATCGACCACGCCCTGGTACAGGAAGTAGCCCCAGGCCGCCACGCACAGGCCCGTGGCCAGCAGGTTGGCGATGACGTTTTCCGTCTGTTTCAGCGCTGGCACGAAGCTGCCCAGCAAGTCTTGCAGCATGAAGCGGCCGGCACGCGTGCCCGCATCGACGGCCGTCAGGATGAACAGCGCCTCGAACAGGATGGCGAAGTGGTACCAGAAGGCCATCATGACCTTGCCGCCGATGGCGCCCGAGAGAATCTGCGCCATGCCGACCGCCAGGGTCGGTGCGCCGCCGGCGCGCGAGATGATGCTGTGCTCGCCCACATCCTTGGCTGTTTGCGTCAGCATTTCCGGCGTCACATAAAAGCCCCACTGCGAGATCGCCTGCGCGGCCGATTCTGCCGTGGTGCCGATCAGGGCGGCCGGGCTGTTCATGGCGAAATAGATGCCCGGTTCGATGGTCGAGGCGGCCACCAGGGCCATGATGGCGACGAACGATTCCATCAGCATGGCGCCATAGCCGATGAAGCGGGCATGGCTTTCGTTTTCAATCATCTTCGGCGTGGTGCCCGAGGAAATCAGCGCGTGGAAGCCGGAGACGGCGCCGCAGGCAATCGTGATGAACAGGAAGGGGAACAGGTTGCCCGACCAGACAGGGCCGGAGCCGTCGATGAACTTGGTCATGGCCGGCATTTTCAGGTAAGGCGCGACGACGATGATGCCGATGGCCAGGCCCAGGATCGTGCCGATTTTCAGGAAAGTCGACAGATAGTCGCGCGGCGCCAGCAGCAGCCACACGGGCAGGACCGAAGCGATGAAGCCGTAGCCGATCAGCATCCACGTCAATTCCGTGCCGGTAAACGTGAACATGGGGCCCAACACGGCGGATTCCTGCACGTACTGGCCGCCGATGATGGCCAGCATCAGCAGCACGAAGCCGATGATGGAGATTTCGCCGATGCGGCCCACGCGGATGTAGCGCGAGTACACGCCCATGAACAGGGCGATGGGGATGGTCGCCATCACGGTGAAGCTGCCCCATGGGGAGCCGGTCAGCGCCTTGACGACGATCAAGGCCAGCACTGCCAAAATGATGACCATGATCATGAAGCAGCCCAGCAAGGCGATCATGCCGGGAATTTCGCCCAGTTCAGCCTTGATCAAGTCGCCCAGCGAGCGGCCGTCGCGGCGCATGGAAATGAACAGCACGATGAAATCCTGCACGGCGCCGGCAAACACGACGCCCGCCAAAATCCACAGCATGCCGGGCAAATAGCCCATCTGCGCGGCCAGCACGGGGCCGACCAGGGGGCCGGCGCCGGCAATCGCCGCGAAATGGTGGCCGAACAGCACATATTTATTTGTCGGTACGTGGTCGAGGCCATCGTTGTGCTTGAAGGCGGGCGTCATGCGGCGCGCGTCCAGGCCCAGCACCTTGTCGGCAATGAACAGGCTGTAGAAACGGTAGGCGATCAGGTAGACGCAGACGGCGGCGATGACGATCCAGATCGCGCTGATCGGTTCGCCACGTTGCAGGGCGACGACGCCCAGGGACCCGGCGCCGGCCAGCGCAAGCGCTGCCCAGCCGAGCTGTTTGAAAATGCGGTTCATGCTTCCTCCAGAGATTGACGGGCGCTGTGCCGTGCGATGATGTGTGCTGCCGAGCCTGGTCGTCGCCAGTTTGGGAGTTACTTTTGGTGTCTCTGCAGCTTATGGCGAGTATTCAGGAATCGTATAATTGCCGCAAGCGCACGACTACGCAGTAACGCTCAGTATTACTACGCAGGCCGTTCGCCGCGCCGCAACGTAAAATCACGCATTTCCACCCGTATCGACGCCGCCGGAGCGCGCAAGGCCATGAAACTCAGACAGAAAGTCATCTTCCTGGCCATCACGCCGCTCATACTCGCCCTGTGCGCCATCGCATTTGCCGTGCGGCACCAGGCGAATACCCTGGCCGAGCAGCAGCGCGCCACCATCCAGCAAGCCTACCTGGCCAGCAAGGAAGCCGAACTCAAGCATTACGTGACCTTGGCCAGCCATTCCATCGCGCAACTGGTCCAGTCGGGGCGCACGGATGCCGCCACGCAAGAGGAAGCCAAACGCATCCTGTCCGCCCTCAGCTATGGCGACGATGGTTATTTCTTCATCTATGATTTGCAGGGCAAGTCGCTGATGCATCCGCGCCAGCCCGAACTGGTGGGACGCAATTTGTGGCAATTGCGCGATGCCGAGGGCAATCTGACCATCCAGCGCCTGATGCAGCGGGCGAAGAGCGGCGGCGGCTTCGAGCGCTATAACTGGATCAAGCCGTCGACAAACAAGTCCGCGCCCAAGCTCGGTTACGTGATCTTGATGCCGGAGTGGGGCTGGATGATGGGCACCGGCATCTATATGGATGACGTGGAGCGGGCGCTGGCCAAGGTCGACGCCCAGCAGTCGCGCAATATCCGCTCGACCATGGAATTGATCGCCGCCATCGCCATCCTCGGCTCCTTGCTGGTGGCCGCCTGCGGCCTGGTGCTCAATTTGCGCGAATTGCGCGTGGCCGACGCCAAGCTGAAAGTGCTGGCGCAGCGCGTGGTCGAATCGCAGGAGGAAGAGCGGGCGCGGCTGTCGCGCGACTTGCATGACGGCATCAGCCAGTGGCTGGTCTCCATCAAGCTGCAAATCGAGGCGGGCATCGCGCGCCTGGGTGGCAATGCAGAACAGAAAGAAAAGGCGCCCGCCACCTTCGAGCGTGCCGCCGAGCAATTGAACAAGGTGCTGGGCGAGGTGCGACGTATTTCGCACAACCTGCGTCCGGCCATCCTCGACGACCTGGGCCTGGCTGCCGCGCTCGACCACCTGGTGCACGAATTTAACGACAGCAGCAGCGCGCAAGCCAGTTTCACGGCCAGCCCTGCGGCGGCGGGCGAGGGCTTGCATGACATGGTGAATACCGTGCTGTTCCGCATCGCCCAGGAAGCGCTGACCAATTGCGAGCGCCATGCCCACGCCAGCGGCGTGGAAGTGAGCTTGCACGAGGCGGGCAAGGCGGTGGAATTGCGCATCCAGGATAACGGCGGCGGCTTCGATTTCGACGGCATCGCCCTGCACCCGCAGCGCGGCATCGGCCTGCGCAATATGACGGAACGCATGGAGGCCATCGGCGGCAGCCTGCACATCACCTCGTCTCCGGCCGGCACCCTGGTGCTGGCGCGGCTCGCCCTTCCAACTACACACTGATAGATACACAACCATGACCGAGACGATCAACATCCTGCTGGTGGACGACCACCCCCTCGTGCGCGACGGCTTGCGTGCGCGCCTGGAAGCGGTGGCGCATTTCGACGTGGTGGCCGAAGCGGGCGGCGCCGATGAAGCCCTGGCGCAGGCACGCGCGCACCAGGTAGACCTCGTGTTGATGGATATTAATATGCGCGGCACGAATGGCATCGAGGCGACGGCCCTGTTCAAGCAGGCGTTTCCGCAGATTGCCGTGCTGATCCTGTCCATGCACGACAAGCTTGAATATGTGTCGCAAGCCATCGCCGCCGGCGCGCGCGGCTATGTGCTCAAAGATGCTCCAGGGAAAGATATCGTCTTCGCCATCGAGACGGTGATGTCTGGCGGTATTTATTACAGCGCGGCCCTGGCGCGGCAACTGTCGCGCCCGCAAGTACAGGATTCCTTCCTTACCACCCGCGAGCAGCAGGTGCTGCAGCACATCGCGGCGGGCCAGTCGAACAAGCAGATCGCCCGCGCGCTCGACCTGAGCGTGCGCACGGTAGAGACGCACCGGCTGAACATCAAGCGCAAGCTCGGCATCGAAGGACAGGCCGAATTGATCAAATATGCGGTCGAACACGCGCATGGCGGCAGTGCCTGACTAGGCGCGCGCGCTGCCGTGTTTTGTCAAACCCGCATGACAGGCGAGTCTCCCGGGGGAATGTTTTTTTTGAATAATCATTGCCAAAATTAAACTGTTTCCTGAGTGAGATTCGGATAGAATGATTCTTGCTGTCGAAATGGCATCCCTGTCGGGCCAGGGTTGCCAATGCTGGTCAGTTTATTTACTATGGCGCCCTACCCACACTGAGATACCGATGTCAGCGTCTGAATCAAACCTGTTTCCGTTGGTGGGATTGCAAGCAGTGGCCAATGCTCATAACGAGTGGGTCGCTGTCACCTTGCATGTACCGCAGGCCTCGACGGCGCCGCTGCTGGCCGCGCTGGCCGCTGCCGATGCGTATGCCTTTCTGGCGCCGCTCGACTGCATCATTCCCCTGGCCGACCCGTATGGCGTGGACGAGGCCGTGCTGGCGCAACTGGCGCCGCAACGCACCATCTTCCGTTTGCCGGCCCAGCTTGCCGGCGACAAGCAGATCCAGAAAAAATGCCAGCAATGGCGCGACGCCGGCTACCGCATCCTTCTCGATGGCGCCGATGCCGGTCCCGTGACAGCGGCGCAGGTCGACGCGCGCGCCTTGAGCTTTGACGCGTCTGGCGCACGCCCGGCCCTGCATCAACTGCTGCCCTTGCCGGGGCCGCACCTGGCTTACAACATCGTCGACGCCGGGCAATTTCCCGCATTGCAAGAACTCGGTGTGAGCTGGTTTGCCGGCGATTACGCCTTGCACCATGCGCGCCAGCAAAGCGAGCCGGAAGAGGCCACCTCGCGCAAGCGCCTGTTGGCGTTGCTGGGCCTGCTGGCCCGCGATGCCGACGCGCACGAGCTGGAAGTGCCGCTCAAGCAAGACCCATCACTCAGCTATCATTTATTGAAACTGGTTAACTCGGCAGCCTTTGGCTTCACGGCGCCGATTACCAGCTTCAGCCAGGCCATTAACCTGCTGGGCCGGCGCCAGCTGCAGCGCTGGCTGCAACTGCTGCTGTATGCGCGGCAACAGGACGATGGCAAGATCCACGCGCTGCTGCCGCTGGCGGCCGTGCGCGCGGCGCAGATGGAAGCGCTGTGCCAGTTGCGCGGCGGCGACCGCGACGCGCAAGACCTGGCCTTCATGGCCGGCGTGTTTTCCCTGCTCGACGTCCTGCTGGGCATGCCCATGCAGGACATCATCGCCACCCTGAACCTGGCGCCTGAAGTGAGCGCCGCCTTGCTGGAGCGCAATGGCGAGCTGGGCACCTTGCTGGCGCTGGTTGAAAGCGCCGCGCCCGCATCCGAGGGCTTGCGCCGTGCCGGCATCGATGGAGAAACCTATTGGCGCAGCCTGCTACAGGCTTACCAATGGGCTATCCAGGTCAGCCGGAATCTCTAGCATGACCTTGCAGCCGGTGTCGGATTTCCTCGGTGACAGCGCCGCCCTGTGCGATGCCGTCGTGCGCTTGCGCGGTCCCGCGCTGGTGGCCGAGCTGGGCCGTATCGCCAGCGCCGTGATGGCCAGCCCGCATGGCCAGTTCCTGCCTGCGGCCAACGCCGATGGCGCCACCTCCACTGCGTCGTCCGCGCCGTTGCACCGCGATACGCCCGCCTTGCTGCAGGAAATCAGTTTTGATGGCCATTGCTTTGGCCATTACAGCGTGGCCGGACGCAAGCTGTACAGCGACGCCGACCGCCGCCACCTGGCCAGCCTGGCGTCGTTGACGGCGGGCGTGCTGCAAGTGCATTCGCTGGCGCAACGCTCGACCCATGCCTATGCGCAAGTCGAAGCCTTGCTGGCGCAGCAGACGCAAATCCTCGACCAGTTGCACGAATCGGTGCTGACGATGGACTTGACCGGCTACATCACCAGCTGGAACAAGGGCGCCGAGCGCCTGTTCGGCTACACTTCGGTGGAAGCCGTGGGGCGCAACATCCTGTTCCTGTACGACGACGAAGACACGGGTTTCCACGACGCCTTCCTGGAGCAGGGCGGACGGCTGATGGAGGTGCGTCGCCGAAAGAAGTCAGGCGAGATTTTCTGGGCCAGCCTGTCCTTGTCGCCGCTGCAAGACCTGGACGACAAGCCCATCGGACTCATCGCCTACCTGACCGATATCACGGAGCGCAAGCTGGCCGAAGAGCGTTTGCACCACCTGGCTTACTACGACCCGCTGACCAGCCTGCCCAACCGCACCCTGCTGGCCAAACTCGTCGACCAGGCCCTGACCGTGGCGCAGCGCAGCAAGATGCTCGGTTGCGTGCTGTTCATCGACCTGAACCGCTTCAAGCTGATCAACGACACCCTGGGCCGGCGCATCGGCGACGAACTGCTGCGCCAGGTCTCCTTGCGTTTCCGCAAGGTATTGCGCGACCAGGACCTAGTGGCGCGCCTGGGCGGCGACGAGTTCGCCGTTGGCCTGTTCGACATCGGCCAGCATTTCGAGGCCAGCACGGTGGCGCACAAGCTGCTCGCGTCGCTGCTGGAGCCGTTCCTGATCGAAGGCCACGACTTGCGCGTGGGCGCCAGCATCGGTATCAGCGTGTATCCGCAAGACGGGCAAGATGCGGAAACCCTGCTGCGCCTGGCCGACATTGCCATGTACCGCGCCAAGCAGGACAGCGGCGGCGAAGCGGAAAGCGTGGCCTTCTACAGCCAGGACATGAACCTGGGCATGCAGGCACGCATGCGCCTGGAAACGGGCTTGCGCCAGGCCCTGTCGGAACAGCAACTGCTGCTGCACTACCAGCCGAAATACGCGCTGGCCAGCGGGCGCATCATAGGCGCTGAGGCGCTGGTGCGCTGGCACCACCCGCAGCACGGCATGATCCCGCCCGCTGAGTTCATCCCCCTGGCCGAATCGACGGGCCTGGTGGTGCAAGTGGGCGAATGGGTGCTGGAAGCGGCCTGCGCCCAGGCGCAAGCGTGGAAACTGGCAGGCCTTCCGCCGATTCGCCTGGCCGTGAACGTGTCCGCGCGCGAATTTACGGCGGCCCTGCCCGCCAGAGTGGCGGCGACCCTGGCCCGCTACGGCCTGGAAGCGGCCTGGCTGGAGCTGGAAATCACGGAAAGCACGTTGATGCACAACATCGAGCGCGTGATCGGCATCATGGACCGCATCACGGCGCTGGGCGTGGCCCTCTCGCTGGACGACTTCGGCACCGGTTATTCAAGCTTGTCCTACCTCAAGCGTTTCCCCATCGACACCTTAAAAATCGACCGCTCATTTACCACCGGCATCCCCACCGACGCCAGCGACTGCGCCATCGCCAGCACCATCATCAGCATCGCCCAGCAGTTGCACCATAAAGTGATCGCGGAAGGCGTGGAAACGGCCGAGCAACTGGCTTTCCTGAAGAGTTCTGGCTGTGACGAAGTGCAAGGCTATCTATTCTCGCGGCCATTGCCGGCAGGGGAGTTTGAGCGGGCACTGCGTGAAAACTGGGGCCTGTAGAGCTTCCACTGTGTCCCGGCGCATGTCTGGCCCCAGTCCTTGCCGCTGGTGAAATAAGACCACGGCAACGCTAGCCATTGGTAAGCCACTGACCTTTATGTATAATGCTGCCATCAGGAAGCGTGGCCGAGTGGTTGAAGGCACTAGTCTTGAAAACTAGCGACGGGTTAAACTGTTCGTGAGTTCGAATCTCACCGCTTCCGCCAGGAAATAAAGAAACCGCCTTCGGGCGGTTTTTTATTGTCTGTCGGAAGCGAGCAGGGCGCCTTCGCGCCCTGCGTGTGAGATTCGAAGGGCTGGGACTACCGGCCCAGCCCGCCCCGAATCCTCCACCTGCTGCCGCTGCGCGGCAGCTCCGCGCGCCGCTGGCGCGCGTTCGTGGTTCCCATTCGCTTTTCGACTGAGCCAGCTTTCACAGCACCCAACGCCTAAGTCCGTGTCTGAATGCCGGACCTGACCCTCGTGCCTTGGCCCGGCGCGCGCAGTTGTCCCCCCTCCACACCTGCTCGCTATATAGGGGTCTTTTGACTCAAATGTGCGCCATGGCCGAAGGCGCATTAGGACTGGCGCGGCGGGGCGAAGAGGGGGCATGCGATTTGACGCATTTTGACGCACTTTGAGCAGTTTCAGAGAGGTTGAACTTCGTTCCGCTTAGATGTTTTTCATTAGAACTTGATTCGGGCATCGAAAAAGGCAGAGCTGTCAGAGTGAAGTGCCCCATCAGCATTGCTGCCTTCGATGCGTAAGATAAGTCTCAATTCTCGGGAAACGGAAGCAATAACGATGGCTCATATTTTAGGAAATATTCAAGAACTCAACATGTATATATATCTTTTAGGCAACTTATGGTAAAGTTTGACAATCTTCTGGTCAGTTCGTGGTTAGAATTTCTGTAGAAGTTGGTAGAAATTAGTAATGTTTTTTCATTTAAATTATATTTTCAAGGTGCTTTAACATGATTATTCCTGGTCACTTAAATTTTTTCAGTATCGACGAATGCGGACTCTACAAACAAGGGGACCAGGTGGCAAAAACGCTTGGTCCAGCTGAAACATTTGATTTGATATATGAATGGGTTAAAGGAAAGCCTATTACTGACACTCTCCCTTGGGATCCGTTGACCTCAAGAACTGGCTTGGCGAAATGTTATTGTCATGATTTTTACAAATGTGAAGATACCGGTGAGTATCTATTTGTTCTATGGAAGTCTGAATCTAATAGTGATGGAACTATTTTTGGAGCAAATGCTAATGCTCAAACTGGCAGTTCAAAAGTAATCGAGATTAAAAGTGATTACAAGGGCAAGGAGAAGATGATTTGGGGACGTCCTTGTTATTATTGGGTTATTCCAAAAATGAATACTGTTGTTTCTGTGAAATTAGATAATTCAGTTTGCGATTCCGGATTGTTCATGGAGTGGGTGAGCCAGAGTATTTCGAATAAAGTGAGCCATAAGAATAAAATAAAAAGTAAAACTGAAACAGGTAAGGTTCGGTTTGAGTTTAAAGATTCAAGTGAGATATCTGCGCAGAGATACTCGTATAGATTTAATGTTCATCTACGTAGCCTTAATACTGGAAGTGCAAAGTTAGATGAGTTGGCGCGAAAGGTAACGCATATTATTCGACGTGATACGATACCGTTAAATGTTGGTATTGATGATCGACCAGACTGGATTAAAATTTTTGATAAAGTACCTTTCCTCTCGGCAAAACCGAAAGCTAAAACAAGACAAATAGAAGTCCGAGCCGAAGCAAAACCTACTGCTGCAGAAATTAAAGATATTATTGAGAAATTTGCAAGGGAGGAGCGGAAGAGGTCTGAGTGGAATAACATCGGATTTGCAACAGAGAAATCTGGAGATGTTTGGGTGGATTCCTATAGGCTGCACGAAACAGTTAATTTTAGTAAAGAATCACAAAGCGTATTTTCAGCAGCTGATATATATGATAGACTTTCCAAGGTTAAAGACAGGATATTGGCAGGTGTGAAGATGGACATAAAAGCCAAGGCTAAGGTTAAAAAGGATATAAAGGGGGCTGCGGCGTGAAATATCGCATACTTATTTATGTAACTGTATTGGTGGTGATGTATTTTATTACCTTCAAATGGTTGCATGGTTACCAATATGTGGACTATAAAGATTGTTTGGCATTGTTGTCTAGCATATCTGGTATGGTTTTTGTAATTATGGGGATTTGGATAGCATTTTTGTATCCAAATGCAATGAGTCGAATAATTAACTCGGAAAAGTTAATCGCGAAAGATTTTTCTGAGTCGAAATCAGACGCAAAACGACTTGAAGGTATTGTTGGTGCAATTATATCCTCCATCATTGTAATGATTGGCGGCCTATTTTTTACCTTGTTGAAGATTGTAATTCAGGCACTTCCTTTTTATCTTGATTATAGAATTCAATTTAAATCTTTCGCATTGTCTTTTCTTTTTGTTTTGGTGCTTATGCAGTTGGAGTCAGTTATGAATGTGGTTATATCAAATGTCATGTTCATTAATGATCTTCACTTTAAGAGGCAGGCCCGCCAGTCTGATGAGGAGTCGTAAAAGTAAGAGGTATGTTTTGTGGTTTGAGAGGGATAGTATTGGCTGGATTATTTTAATATGGTCCCAGAATTTGATGTATCTTGATACGTTCTACGTCCTGCACGTAGTTTTGCCGATAGGCTAGCTTGCAAGTTGCTTGATCTTTGTGTTGAGAGTGTTTTTGCTTCTCAAACCCAGAATCTCCGCATGGATACTCGTTTGTACAGCTACTTTACTGTGATGTTCATATGGTTGTTGAGTTCCTAGTCTTCCCTAGCTTACGATGTGAGCCACGGACTTCTTGATGGGCAGAAGCGGATAACGATCAAATCTTCATTTTATTGAACGATTTGGATAGTAGGTAGTTTAGTAGGTACGATTGTGAGATGATCTGGCAGAATTGGCACAGAGTCTAGGGATGTGACTTACACCGCTTCCGCCAGGAAATAAAGAAACCGCCTTCGGGCGGTTTTTTATTGCCTGGCGGAAGCGAGCAGGGCGCCTTCGCGCCCTGCGTGTGAGATTCGAAGGGTTGGGCCTACCGGCCCAGCCCGCCCCGAATCGTAAGCGTCAAAGCAGGGCCGTCTTTACGAGGGCTGTCCCTACCAGCATGATTTGAGGTTG
>NZ_LT607668.1 GCF_900095265.1 Janthinobacterium sp. UMAB-56
ATCAACTGGTCGAGGCACTGTTGCCGCGCATCGCGGCACTGAAGATTACGCAAGGCATGGATTTGTCGGCCGAGATGGGGCCTGTCGTGACGCAAGTGCACAAGGAAAAAATTGCCGGCTACATCGCCACGGGCGTGAAAGAAGGCGCCAAACTGGTGGCCGACGGGCGCGGTTTCGTGCTGCCAGGCCATGAAAACGGCTTTTTCCTCGGCGGCAGCCTGTTCGACCATGTCACGCCGGAAATGACGATCTACAAGGAAGAAATCTTCGGCCCGGTGCTGTGCATCGTGCGCGTGCCCGATTTCACGGCGGCGCTGGACCTGGTCAACGCCCACGAATACGGCAATGGCACGGCGATCTATACGCGCGATGGCAACACGGCGCGCGAATACACGCACCGGGTGCAGGTGGGGATGGTCGGCGTGAACGTACCGATTCCCGTGCCGATGGCTTTCCACAGCTTCGGCGGCTGGAAGCGCAGCCTGTTTGGCGACCACCACGCGCATGGCCCGGAATCCGTGCGTTTCTACACGAAGCAGAAGGCCGTCACGCAGCGCTGGCCAGCCTCGACACAGGCTGGTGCCGAGTTTGCCATGCCGACCTTGAAATAAGGTGCGAGCGCGGCGCGCCGTGTCAGCGCGTCGCCACGTGTCCGTAGCAGGTTTTCAGTTTCCCGTAGTCGTAAAAGACGCTGTCGGGCGCGATGCGGGCGCCGTCGCAAGCGGCCTGGAAGTCCGTTTCCTTTTCGTTGTACAGCAGGCGTACGATGAGCTGCCCTGCGCCGTTGCGGTACACATCCCACTGCATATTGGCCGCCATCGGCGAGACGTTCTGGCCGCGCCATGGATTATTTTCATAACTGTAGCTGGTCGATGCCGGCAGCGGCGCGAGTACCTGCTTCAAGCCCATGGCCGAAGCGAGCGGAATGAGCATTTCGGCGTGCGTGAAACGCAGCTTGGCAGCATGACGCAGGTCGCCCCTGGCCAGCGCATCGACTTCCTTGAAAAAATCGTCGCGCAAGGCCAGCGCGAAACGCCAGGTCACGCCTGCGCTGGCGGTAGTGGCCGGCCCTTTCTGGTAAAAATCCTCGTGGTCGGCGACATAGGCGTAGTAGCGCGCATCCTCGGCAGGCATGTAGCGGCTGAAATCGGCGGGCACTTCATGTCGCATGCCGGCGGCGATCGCATACAGCGCATACAGTTTCATTGCGGCGGCATTCAGGCTGCGGATGACGGTCTTGCCGCTGCCCTTCATGGTGCGCGTGAGTTTGCCGTCGGCGCTGGTGAAGGTGTAGCTGCCCGTGTCCGCATAGCTGGCGCCGCCGCCGTCAAACTGGTCGAGGAAGGCGGGCGTAAACAGGCGTTCAAGCACGTGGCGCGCATGCGTGGCCGCCGCTGGCAGCCTGGCCGGGATGATCATCAAGGCCTGCATCTGTTTCGTTCTTTCATAATACTGGTAGGCCAGGCTGGCAGCATAGCTGGCGTAATGCGGGTTGGCGCGATCGGCGACAAAATCCGTTTGCGGCGCCAGCTTGTGCGCGTACAGCAGGAAGCGGTTGACGCCAGCAGGCTGCAGTACGGAGGCGCGTCCCTGTGGATACGGCGCCGGTGCGGGTGGCAGGTACAGCAGGGGCGCCAGCGCGGGCGCGTGTTCGAGCAGCGACTGCGTGAAAAAGCGCGCGCTGTCGCGCGCGCGGCCCACGCCGGAATCGATGGTGACCAGCTGGCGCGGCGCCGTCGCGGCATCTTGTCCCACTTGCGCAAACAGGGTGGGCAGGCGCGCCAGCATGCGCGCGGCCAGTTGCCGGTGTTCCTCGATGCCCGTCTGTGACAGATTGCCGTAGCCGGGCCGCTCGATACCGGCCACGCCATAACCGAGCAAGGCATTGGCCTTCATCAGCGCCAGGATGTCGGGTCCCAGTTCGCGCCCCAAAGGCGTGAGCGCATCCTGCGCGGCGGCCTGCTGCCACATTGTGTACAGGGCCGCATCGTTCTTCATGCCGGTCAGTCCGCGCGAACCGTGGCGCGCCACCAGTTGCGTGTAGATGGGCTGGAAGCCGGCCGGGGGCGCGGCATAGGTGGCCGGGTCCTGCTGCGGCGCATAGGGCGTCTTGGTCTGGTAATGGCCTTCGACGGCCTGGGCGGGAGCGGCGCTGATGGTGCAGGCCAGGCCCAGCAGCATGCTGGACAGGGGAAGCGATGGTGGCATGGGCATCCGTGGGTGACGTGATTAATGAGCAGGCGTAGCCTAGCATCAAACGTCAAACGTCAAACAGGCGGGCACGGATGCCCGCCTATGGACTGCGCTTATTGCGCCACGTGGCCGTAGCAGGTCTTCAGCTTCGCATACACATAGAAATGGCTGCCGGCAGCAAAGCGGGCGCCATCGCAAGCGGCCTGGAAGTCCGTTTCCTTTTCGTTGTACAGCATTTTTACCAGCACATTGCCGCTGGCGTCGCGGTACACATCCCACTGCATGTTGGCCGCCATCGGCGCCACGTACAGACCGCGCCAGCTGCTGTTGTCATGGCTATAGGTCTGCGCCGCCGGCAGCGTGCCGACGACGCTCTTCAGGCCCATGGCCGTGGCCAGCGGGATGATGGCTTCCGCATGCGTGAAGCGCAGCTTGGCGCCATGCGACAGGTCGCCGCGCGCGATGGCATCGACTTCCGTGAAGAAGTCGTCGCGCAGCGCGCGCACATAGTTCCAGGTGACGTTTGCGCTCTCGGCGGTGGCGGGCCCCTTGTTGTAAAAATCCTGGTAATCCTGCACGAAGGCCTGGTATTTGGCCGCGTCCGACGGCATGTACTGCACGAAGTCGGCTTGCACCTCGTTCGTCATGCCGGCCATGATGGCGTACAGGTTGTATAGCACCGAGGCGGCGTCGGCCAGGCCTTTGATGGTGGTGCCGCCGTCGCCCGTGACGGTATTGGTGAATTTGCCGTCGTCGCTGGTGAAACTGTAAGTGCCCGTATTGGCAAAGCGGTAGCTGCCGTTGTCGATCTTGTCGACGAAGGCTTTGGTGAACAACCGTTCCAGTACCTCGCGTCCCAGGGTACGCGCCGTGGCATCCGTGTCGATGGCCGTGTACTTGGCCAGGAAGCCGGGGCTATCCAGGTAGACCTGATAAGCCTGGCTGTCCTGGTAAGTCTGGTAGTGGCGATCGAGGGCATCGCTCACCAGGTCCGTCTTCGGCACCAGTTTGTGTGCATACAGCAGGAAGCGGTTGGTGCCATCCGGCTGCGCTACGGGCTTGCCGGCCGGGTAGCCGGCCGGCGCGGGCGGCAGGGTAATCAAGGGCGCGACGTTTGGTGCCGTGGCGGCAAGCGATTGCGCAAAATACGCGGCGCTGTCCCTGGCGCGGTCCACGCCGGAACTGATGGTGACGATCTGGCGCGGTGCGCTGGCGGCGCTCGTGCCCATTTGTGTGAACAGGGCAGGCAGGCGCGCCAGCATGCGCACTGCCAGCTGCTTGTGTTCATTGATGCCCGTCTGCGACAGGTTGCCGTAGCCGGGCGCCGTGATGCCAGCGACGCCGTAGCCGAGCAGCGCGTTGGCCTTCATCAGTTTCAATATGTCGGCGCCGAGCTTTTGTCCCAGCGGCGTGAGCGCATCGTCGGCGGCCGCCCTTTGCCAGACGTTGTAGAAGGCGGCATCGTACTTCATGCTCGACAGCCCGCGCGAGCCATGGCGCGCCACCAGCTCGGTAAACACGGGCGCGTAGCCGGCTGGCGCGGCTTCATACGTTGCCGCGTCCTGCTGCGGGGTGTACGGCGTCTTGGTCTGATAGTAGGTGGCGGGAATGGCCGGCGTGACGGGAGGGGCGGTCTCGCTGCCGCCACAGGCGGCCAGGGAGAGCATCAGGATGGGCAGGGGAAGATGGCGTGCGTGCAGCATGGCGTTACCTTCAGGTGTGGTTGACCTGGGCGCGCCGCGCAGGACGGCGCACCTAGGGCAGGCAGGCAGGGGAGGGCGTCAGAGCTTGAGGGCTTTGGCCAGGCTGTTGGCGCGCGCATCGCGTTCGCTCAAGGGCGCCAGGCCATGGCGTTCCTCGATGAACTTCAGGATCGATACGGTTTCATATTCGGTATGGTCGATATGGCCGCCTTCGCTGAACGGCGAGATGACCAGGGCTGGAATGCGCGTGGCCGGGCCGAAGCGGTCGCCTTTCGGTGGCGCCACGTGATCCCAGAAGCCGCCGTTTTCATCGGTGGTGACGATGATGACGGTATCTTTCCATTGCGGACCTTCCATGATGGCGCTGATGATGGCCACGCCCTCGTCGTCGCCGGCCGCCACGCTCGATTTCTCCATCCCCGGATGCATGTTCTTTTTGCCCATGGGCTTGTAGAACGAGACGGGCGGCAGCTTGCCTGCCTGGACGTCGGCGATCATGTCGGAGCGGTCCTTCAGATGCGTGGCGCGTTGCTGCGGGCTGTCGATGAAGCGCTTGAAGTAGGTGAAGGGCTGGTGGTGATACGAGAAATCCTCGGCCTTCTTGCCCGACTTGGTCGAGGCGACAGCTATGTCGTAGCCGTCCGCATAGTAGACCCAGGAGATGCCCTTGTCCGTCAGGCGGTCGCCGATGGTGGGCAAGGTTTGCGGCGGCAGGAAAGTCTGTTTCTTGGTGGGGTCGAAGAGCAGCGGGCCCTGCATGGTGTTGACGGCGTAGCCATCCTGCGTCACTTCCGCCTCTTCGCCTTTCTTGTGGCCCGTGCCACGCTCATCCCGGGCGACGACGGACTTCGGTGCGTTCGGGAACACGGGCGTGCAGGCGCAGGTCAGCCACATGTGATTGAGGAAGGAGCCGCCGTAGGCGGACTGGAAGAAGCGGTCGGCCAGGGTATAGCGCTGCGCCAGCGCCCACAGTTTGAGCTTGCTGCCATCGAAGTAGCCCATGGGCAGGGCGCCCGTGTTTCCCTCGACGACGAAGCGGTCGTTCTTGCCGTCGTTGATCTGGCGCTTGTGCGTCCAGAACGCATGCACGGGACTGGCCGTCTTGTCGCCCAGCGAGACGCTCGGCTCCATGCGGAAGGCCTGGTTGGCGATGTCGCCCTTGAAACGCGCGTCCAGGCCTCCCTTGTCGAGTGCCACGGCCGGCAGCATCGCATACGGCTTGCCATCGGGGCCGGTTTGCGTGGTGGTATCGGGCGAGCGCCCGTTGGCGATGCCGTCGGCGCCGGGGAAAGTGCCGAACAGGTGGTCGAAGCTGCGGTTTTCCATGTACACGACGACGATCTGACCGATCTTCGCCAGCTTCGGATCGGCGACGGCGGCGGTGTTCGCGCGGGTGTCGCCGGTGGGCGTGGTGCAGGCCGCCAGGCCGATGGCCCCGGCGCCGAAGAGGGCGATTCTCAGAACGTGATTCAACATAACAGTCTCCTTGATACGCCTGCGTGGACGAGGCGTTTTTTTGTGGTGTGGCCAGAACTGGCTTGTTTGAATAAATTGCACACGTGTGCAGTACACGTGTGCAAACAGTAACCCGGATTTTTTTTGATGTCAACCAGTACAGGTGGAGGACAAAAAAGTGTGGGAAATGGGGAACGGCGGGCGGTGTCTGGCGGGCAGACGGCGTTGCGCCATCTGCCGTGTTGAATCGCTCAGCGTGTCGTGCCGCGCCGCACCAGGGTAACGGGCACTTCCTTCAGGCGGCCCGGCATGGCAAATTTTTCCATGCGCTCGACCAGGCTCTTGACGGCGCGGCGCGCCAGTTCACCCGCGTCCTGGCGGATGGTGGTCAGCTGGTAGGCATCGAGTGCCGCCATGGGTATATCGTCGAAGCCGATCACCTGCAGTTGCGCGGGCACGTCGATGCCGTACTTGCTGCGCGCCGCGTCGATGAAGCCGCAGGCGATCAGGTCGGTGGCGCAAAAGACGCCGTCGGGCAGCTTGCCCTTGGCGAGCAGGGCGTCGGCCGCTTCCTGGCCCGCCTGGTAGCCGATGGCGTCGGCCAGGTATTCGCCGGCCATGCAGCGTTTCTTCGCCACGGCCGGCGCCAGGTGCTCGAGGAAAGCCTTGCCGCGCGCGATGCCGCTGAAACTGCTGGCGCGCGTATTGATGAAGGCCAGCCGCTTGGCGCCGCTGTCGAGCAGGGTGCTGGCCGCCAGTTCGCCGCCATGGCGGTTGTCGCTGTTGACCACGTCCACGCCTTTCAGGTCGCGCGCGCGGTTGATCATGGCCACCGGCACTTGCCGCTGCAGGTATTCCGTGGCGACGGCGGATGGCGGCGAGCCGGACGTCATGATGACGCCGGAAATCTTGTAGCTGAGCAGGATGCGCAGCAATTCACTGAGGCGCTCGGGGTCTTCCGCATTCATCAGCAGCGGCACCAGTGCGTGTTCGCTCAGGCTGCGCGTGACTTCGCCCAGCAGGGCCACGCGGAACGGGTCCGTAAAGCCCGTGATGACGACGCCCACCAGATTGCTTTGTCCCTGGTTCATGCTGCGCGCCAGGATGTTGACCTGGTAGCCCAGCGACTGCGCCGCTTCCATCACGCGGGCCCGCGTTTCGGGCGCCACGCTGGCACCGGGTGTGAACGTGCGCGAGACGGCGGAGCGCGAGACGCCGGCCCGTTTGGCGACGTCCACCGAAGTGACCCAAGACTTGTCTTTTTGTTCCATTGACGGTGTAGATGAATGAGAGGCCGATGCACGATGCGGTGCGGCGCAACGCCGCGCCATCATCTTAGCCGAAAATACCGGCTGCGGCGCGAACTGAATGCCAGTCCGCATCCAGGCCTTCGCTGCGCACCTTGCCCGAGGCGCGCGGGCAATGCCAGCCGACGCAGGCGACACCGGCAGCGTAGTCGTTGACGGCGCGCGAGGCGATGATGCGCGCAGGCCGCATGCGCGGTGGTGCCAGAAATGAAAAAACCCGCCGCTGCGCGAGACAGGGGCGGGTTGATCAATACTGCTAATTCTTGGTGGTGATAGGTGGACTTGAACCACCGACCCCAGCATTATGAATGCTGTGCTCTAACCAACTGAGCTATATCACCAAACAGACCGGTCAGACCGGATGCTGGTTGCGATCAAGCAAAAACCTGATCAATGTTCTTTGGTGGTGATAGGTGGACTTGAACCACCGACCCCAGCATTATGAATGCTGTGCTCTAACCAACTGAGCTATATCACCCAACAGCCGAGCATTATCCAGCCTTCCCATTTCCTTGTCAATGCCGGCCATGAAAAATCTGTGGATTTTTCATGGCGGCTTGGCGCTGTGATTATTTTTGCAATGGTGTCAGCAAGGGCTGTATCTGCGCCAGCATGGATGCGGCCGGGTCCATGCCCAGGCAATCAATGACGAGGCGTTCCGGCATCGAGCGTAACCTGAGTCGAGTCTAGCGCGTGACCAGTTGTTGTGTGGCGACGCTTATTTCAGCAAAGGCACGATCTGCGCCAGCATGGCGCTGGCCGGGTCAGCGCCCAGGCAATNCATCGTGCGTAGCATGAGTCGAGTCTAGCGCGTGACCAGTTGTTGTGTGGCGACGCTTATTTCAGCAAAGGCACGATCTGCGCCAGCATGGCGCTGGCCGGGTCAGCGCCCAGGCAATCGATGACGATGCGCTCCGGCATCGAGCGTAACCAGGTCAGCTGGCGCTTGGCCAGCTGGCGCGTGGCGATGATGCCCGTCTCGCGCAGGGTGGCGCGGTCGATGCGGCCATCGAGGTATTCCCAGGCCTGGCGGTAGCCCACGCAGCGCATCGAGGGCAAGCCCGGATGCAGGTCGCCGCGGCGGCGCAGCTGCTCCACTTCATCGAGCAAGGCGTCATTTTTCAGCATGAGGTCGAAGCGCGTGGCGATGCGCGCGTGCAGCACGGCGCGGTCCGATGGTTCCAGCGCGAACGATTGCAAGTGAAATGGCAGCACGGTTTTTTCGCGCCGGGCCAGCAGGGCCGACATGGGTTGGCCGGACAGGGCGATGATTTCCAGTGCGCGGCCGATGCGCTGCGCATCGGCTGGCGCCAGGCGCGCGGCCGTGACGGGATCCTGCTGCGCCAGGCGCGCATGCATGGCCGGCCAGCCGATGGCGGCCGCATCCTCTTCCAGTCGGGCGCGCAGCACGGGATCGGCGCCGGGCAAGTCGTCGAGGCCATCGGCCAGTCCCTTGAAGTACAGCATGGTGCCGCCGACCAGCAGCGGCAGCTTGCCGCGCGCGGAAATCTCGGCCACCAGGCGCAGGGTATCGTTGCGGAACTGCGCCACGGAATAGGCGTCCAGCGGGTCGATGATGTCGATCAAATGATGCGGCACGGCGGCCAGTTCTTCCTTCGACGGCTTGGCCGTGCCGATATCCATGCCCCGGTAGACGAGGGCGGAATCGACGGAAATGATCTCGGATGGAATGGCTTGCGCGATGGACAGCGCACTGGCCGTCTTGCCGCTGGCCGTGGGGCCCATGATGGCGACGGCCAGGGGGAGGTGTTGAGTGGTTTGCATGTTGGTTTTGTATGATGTGGTGCAAAAGAGACCGGCAAAACGTTCAGGGCAAGGCAGTGCAGCGCCGCCATGGACGTTTTTCAGGCTCTCTATTGACCGCGCAGGAATAATTTATCTAGCGCGTTGATCTCGACCTGCACCCACGTTGGCCGGCCATGGTTGCACTGGTCGGCGCGTTCCGTGCTCTCCATCTGGCGCAGCAGGGCGTTCATTTCCTGCACCGACAAGATGCGGTTGGCGCGCACGGCCGTGTGGCAGGCCAGGGTGCCCAGCAATTCGTTCTGGCGTTCGATCAGCACGCGCGAGCCACCGTATTCGCGCACGTCGCGCAGCACGTCGCGCGCCAGGGTTTGCGCGTCGGCGTTCTTCAGCAGGGTCGGCACGGAGCGCACGGCCAGGGTGGTGGGCGAGAGGGCTGCGATATCGAAGCCCAGGGCCTTTAATGTGTCCTGGTTTTCATTTGCCGTCGACACTTCGATGGCGTCCGCGTAGAACGTCACGGGGATCAGCAAGGATTGCACCTGCATGTCCTGGCCCGATACCTGCGCCTGCAGCGCGTTTTTCAGCTGCTCGTACAGGATGCGCTCGTGCGCCGCGTGCATGTCGACCAGCACCAGGCCCTTGGTGTTTTGCGCCAGGATGTAGATGCCGTGCAGCTGGGCCAGGGCAAAGCCCAGCGGATACTCTTCGCGCGCCATCGCTTCGGGCGAGGCGATGTAGGGCTCGACCTGCGTGATCGGAGAGCTGGCGGTGGCGCCGCCGAACAGGGCGCCGTAGGCTGCCGTGTCCTGCGCCACGCCCGGCGCCTCGGCAAAGAAGGGCCGCGCCGCGCCGGGCGTGGCGGGCGCAAAGGTATTCGTGAATTGCGCGCCGAACGAGGTCTGCGTCTGCTCGCGACGCCAGATGCCGGGGCCACCGGCGGTCGTGCCAGCATCGCCACCGCCCAGGCTGGAGGCGGCCGGCAGCGGCGCCGGCACGCTGCCAAACGCCGTGGCCGAGGTTTGCGCCAGCGCGCGCTGCACGGCATGGAAAACGAACTGGTGCACGGAACGGCTGTCGCGGAAGCGCACTTCGATCTTCGACGGGTGCACGTTGACGTCCACCAGGGCAGGGTCGAGGTCGAGCGCCAGCACATACGAGGGGAAGCGGTCGCCGTGCAGCACGTCCTGGTAGGCCATGCGTACGGCGTGCACCAGCAGCTTGTCGCGCACGAAGCGCCCGTTGACATAAAAGAACTGGCCGTCGGCGCGCGCCTTGGACGCCGTCGGCAAGCCGGCAAAGCCGTGTATGCGCAGGGTGCCGGCCGATTCGTCCAGCGCCAGGCGCGCTTCGGCGAAGTCATTGCCGAGGATGTGCGCGCTGCGCTTGGCCAGTTCGCTGATATTCCACTGGTCGATGGTGCGCCCATTGTGCGACAGCGAGAACGCCACGTCCGGTCGCGCCAGGGCGATGCGGCGCACGACTTCGGCGCAGTGGCCGTATTCCGTCTGTTCCGATTTGAGGAATTTGCGCCGCGCTGGCGTGTTGAAATACAGGTCTTGCACGTCGACCGTGGTGCCGTGCGCGCCCGACGATGGCGAGACGCTGCCATTGTGCGAGCCGACGATTTCCCACGCATGTGCCGCGTCCGCCGTGCGCGAAGTTAGGGTGACGGCGGCCACCGAGGCGATCGAGGCCAGTGCCTCGCCGCGAAAGCCCAGGGTACCCACGTTTTCCAGGTCGTGCAGGGACGCGATTTTGGAGGTGGCGTGGCGCGCCAGGGCTAGCGGCAGCTGCTCTTTATCGATGCCGCGCCCGTTGTCGGTAATCGCGATGCGTTTCACGCCGCCTTCTTCGAGGCGTACCGTGATCTGCGTGGCGCCCGAGTCGAGCGCGTTTTCCAGCAGCTCCTTGACGACGGCGGAAGGGCGCTCGACCACCTCGCCAGCGGCGATTTGCGAAATCAACTGGTCAGGCAGGGCCTGGATCGGGCGGTGGGGCGTGATGGGAGCGTTCATGCCCTCATTATACCGGGGTCAGACCCGCAACGCGGCCAACGCAAAGCGTGGCGCCAACGTAATTGGGGTCAGACCCTCAACATGGTTAACACATAATTTAGCGCCAACGTAGCCGGGGTCTGATCCCAACCTTAGCCCTTATTGACTAGCCACCTCCCGCACCGGTATCGGCGCATTGCACAAGTCAATATGGCCGGCCGTGACCTTGCTCCAAGGGCCGCCGCGGTGGCGCTGGGCTTCCAGCACGGCCTGGTACGCGGCGCTGTCGGTGCGCATCACTTCCAGCTTGCTGCGCTGTGCCAAAGGCACGCTGGCGGCCAGGCGGATGGCCTTGATCGGCACGTTTTTCTCGGGGCTGTCATAAAAGCCCATGGGGCCCGCGCCGCGCGGCAGGGTGGACAGCAATGGCATGCCGGAGACGACTCTGCCGACGACAGTGATGTCGCGGTCAAGGTGGCGCGGCGACTGGCCGATGACGGCGTACAGCTCCGTGCCACCGCCGCTGTCGCTGGCGTTGTCGCGGCCCACGCCCACGGTCGCATAGCAATGCGTGAGCCAGGCCGTACCCGATTTCGGATCGCGCGCGGACGGAAAACCGTTTGAATGGCCCACTTGCGGTGCATAACCATCGACGTCCGGCAGGCGGGTGAAGCTCTTGATGTTTTTCAAGGGGACCGTGAATTCTCCGGGCAAGGTGCGCTGGGCATGCAAGATGGGCTTGGGATTTTTCTCGTTCGGATCGCCCCATTGCGCCACCCAGTTGTCCTGCGCGCGCGTGATGGCCAGGCCGTCGTAATACTGTTCGGCCACGAGTGCCTTGATGTTGGCCACGTGCCTGGGCGCGAAGTCCGGCGCCAGTTCGATCACCACGCGGCCGGCGGGAATCTCCAGGTACAGGGTGTTGTCCGGGTCCAGGGCACGCCAATCGGACGCCTTCGCGGCCTTGATCGCATCGGCCAGTGTCGCCTTGGCGGGCAGTTCGGCGGGCGCCTTGATCTGGACGGGCGCCGCGTGGGCAGTCAGATGTGCAAGGCCCAGTATGGTGGCCATGGTCAGGCCGCTCAGTGGGTGTCGATACATGTTTTCTCCTGGTCGGCACGGGTTGCGCCGGTCAGAAAGTGTATACCGGAATGCCAATATTTCGTTTGAAAAACATTGCAAATAGTAATCCTGGCATTGGCCGGCCGATACGGCGTTTCCTTAACCTGCACTTAAAATGCCACGCCGCCAAGGGCGCTGCCGAATTAA
Organism: Janthinobacterium sp. UMAB-56; assembly: GCF_900095265.1. GTDB lineage: Bacteria > Pseudomonadota > Gammaproteobacteria > Burkholderiales > Burkholderiaceae_D > Janthinobacterium. The sequence goes on from NZ_LT607668.1 coordinate 11,689, forward strand.
TCACGAAATATAGGGCAGGGGACTGCCGTTGCGCCGGTCCGGTGGTGTATGATTCCGCCGCTACCTTTAGGGAAAAATATATGGATTTTGTGCAATTCCTCGACATGATCGTGCATGTTGACAAGACGCTGGGTCTCTTGATCGAGCAGTACGGTACCCTCGTGTATGCAGTGCTGTTTGCCATTATTTTTTGCGAAACAGGCCTCGTGGTGCTGTTTTTCTTCCCTGGGGATACCTTGTTGTTTATCGCCGGCGCGTTTTGCGCGACGGGACAGATGCACCTGGGCTTGCTGATCGCCTTGCTGGTGACGGCCGCCGTCACGGGCAATACGCTCAATTACTGGATAGGCGAGGCCATCGGGCAAAGGGTGTTTACTCACGATTACCGCTGGATCAACAAGGATGCCATGCGCCGTACGCATGAATTCTTTGAAAAGCATGGCGGCAAGACCATCATCCTGGCCCGTTTCGTGCCGGTGGTGCGCACCTTCGCGCCGTTCGTGGCCGGCATTTCCGACATGACGCACGCGCGCTTCCAGATGTACAACGTGACGGGCGCCTTGTTGTGGGTGGTCGGTCTGGTGACGGCGGGCTATTTCTTCGGCAATATTCCCTGGATCCGCGATCACCTGACCTTGATCGTGCTGATCGGTGTCGGCGCCGCCGTCGTGCCGGTGGTACTGGGCGGCCTGTGGAAACTCTACAAGCGCATGGTCGGCAAGTCGGCCTAAGGCCGCATGGATACGGGGCAAGCGCGTTGCGGCACAGCCCGCAGCGGGCCCCGTATCCCGTTTTTCTCTGTCCTGTTTCTGTTTTGCTCCCGCACTGATTCAAGTTTTGTTGCTTTCCAGCCGTAAACCAGAGGGTATTCTTACTTTCTGGATTTCCATGCGACATTTGAGCGCCCTGTTAGCTTGCAGCCTTGCCGCGATGGCGGTCATGGCAAGCGCCAAAGATGCCCCCGCTTCGGCGAGCGCCGCCGCATCCGCGCCCATGTCGGCGTCGGCGCGCGCGGCCGCCATGAAAACCCTGACTGAAACGGTCAAGGGCAAGGAGGCCAAGGCGCCTGTCGTCGTCGCGCCCACGGCGCGCGAGAAGGAAGAAGCGGCCGAAGTCGACCTGTCCGAACGCATTGCAGCGCGCCTGGCGGAAATGCGCGCCACGCAGGCCGCCCGTGCTGCCGCCCGCTCCAGGCGCGCCGCCATGGTGAAGGCGGCACCGCCGCCACCGCCGCCCGTGCCGCGCGGCACGCACTGGTCGTACGAGGGCGAGAGCGGCCCGGCCAACTGGAGCAAGATCAATGTCGACTGGGCCAAGTGCGGCAATGGCAGCCGCCAGTCGCCGATCGATATCCGCGATGGCATGAAGGTGGAGCTCGAGCAGATCAGCTTTGACTACCATCCGTCGTCGTTCAGTGTGGTCGACAATGGCCACACGGTGCAGGTGGGGGTGAGCGGCGGTAATTACATCACGGTGCAGAACCGCATGTTCGAGTTGCAGCAATTCCATTTCCACCGGCCGTCCGAAGAGCGCATCAACGGCAAGGCATTTGAAATGGTGGTGCACCTGGTGCACCGCGATGCCGAAGGCCGCTTGGCCGTGCTGGCGCTGCTGCTGGAACGCGGTGCGCCGCAAGCGACCATCCAGACCGTGTGGAACAACCTGCCGCTGGAAAAATTCGAGACCATGCAACCCACCATCCTGCTCGATCCGGCCGAGATGCTGCCGGTGCGGCGTGACTACTACACGTATATGGGGTCGCTGACTTCGCCGCCGTGCAGCGAGGGCGTGCTGTGGATGGTGATGAAGCAGCCGATACAGGCGTCGCCGGCGCAGATGGCCTTGTTCAGCCGCTTGTATCCCTTGAATGCACGTCCAGTCCAGGCCGGCAATGGCCGCATCATCAAGGAATCGAATTAGACGAATTCAAGGCGCTGGCGCCCGGTCCATCCGGCGCCGGCGGCAAGCAGGTCGGGCTGGATCAGGGCCGGTTCGATGCAAAGGAAGTGCTGGTATTCGTCGTCGGCCAGGTCGGGCAGGGCGGCCGCATCTTGCGCACCCGGGTTCCACACGACGGCATCCGTAAAGCCCTGCTGCTCCAGGCGCAGCGTGTGGCCGCCAGACAGCAGGCTCAAGGCGCCCGGCAGCTGGTAGTAGATGCGATCGAGCTTGTCCGCAAACTGCAGCAGTTCTTCCGTCTGCAAGGCATCTTGCGGCGTCTCGTCCGAATAGCGCACGCGCTGCAGGCCGCCAACGCGCGCCTCGTTCAATTGATCAATCGCAAAGTAGCTGTGTAGGGCGGCCGAGAATGGAAACGCCTGTTCGCCCGTGTTGTGCACGGACAGGTTCAGCTCCAGCGCCTGCGCCTTGACGGCCACGCGCAGGCGCAGGGTGAAGGCACAGGGCCAGGCGGCGGCGATCGCTTCCGGCAAGTCTGTGTGGTGCAGGACAAATTCCGCGTAGGCCGCGCCATCGGCGTCACCGCTGGACGCGAGCTGCCAGGTCGCCACGCGCGCAAAGCCATGGCGCATGCCGGTGCCGCGCGCGCCGAACTGGGGAAAGATCACGGGCACGCCGCCACGGATGGCGCGGCTGCCATCGAGGCTGGATGCGCGGCTGCAGAACAGGCGCTCCTGGCCATCGCTGGTCCGCCACGAGACCAGGTGGCCGCCGTACAGGGTGACGGTGGCTTGCGCGCCATCGGCGGCGCAGATGGTCACGGCTGGCAGCTCGCCAAAGATACTCTCGCTCATGCTCGGCTTTCTTGTCAGGTCAAACGGCTTTTCGCCAGCGGAGGATTCTTGGCAAAGTAATTCTTGATGCCGGTGACGATGGCGTCTGCCATCTGGTCCTGGTAGCCGTTGTCGGTCAGCTTGGCTTCTTCTTCCGGATTCGAGATGAAGGCTGTCTCGATCAGGATGGAGGGGATATCGGGTGCTTTCAGCACGGCGAAGCCGGCCTGCTCGACGGAGCCCTTGTGCAGGCGGTTGATGCCGCCGATTTCGCGCAGCACGGCCTTGCCCAGCTTCATGCTGTCATTGATCTGCGCCGTCGTCGACAGGTCGAGCAGCACGCTGGCCAGCTGCTTGTCGTGGTTTCTCACGTTCACGCCGCCGATCAGGTCGGCCTGGTTTTCCTTGTTGGCCAGCCAGCGCGCAGCCGTCGATGTGGCGCCCTTTTCGGACAGCACGAAGACGGACGAGCCGCGCGCGGTCGGCTGGATGAAGGCATCGGCGTGGATCGAGACGAACAGGTCGGCCTGCACCTTGCGCGCTTTTTCTACGCGCATGCCCAGCGGAACGAAGAAGTCGGCGTCGCGCGTGAGCATGACGCGCATGTTCGGCTGCAGCTCCAGCTTGGTCTTGAGGCGCTTGGCGATGGCCAGCACGACGTCCTTTTCGCGGCTGCCACGGCTGCCCATGGCGCCCGGGTCTTCGCCGCCGTGGCCAGGGTCGAGGGCGATGGTAATCATGCGCACCACTTTCTGGCCCGGCAGGGGGCGTGCTTCGGGGCGCTGTTCCGGGCGGATATCGGGCACGGGCGGCACGATGGGCGCTACCTGTGGTGCAATGGCCACGGGCGGCTTGCCACTGTCGGGCAGGGGCAGCGCGGGTGGCGGCGTATGCGTGTCGGACATCAAAGGCTTGGCCGGGTCGCTCGACCAGTCGCCCTTTTCGATCAACTGCGCGATCAGGTCCGGCTCGCGCACGGGATACAGGTCGAAGATCAAACGGTGGTTGTAGGAGCCGGCCGGCGGCAGGGTAAACAGCTGCGGCGTGACTTCTTCCTTCAGGTCGAACACCAGGCGCACCACGTTGGGCCGGTTCTGGCCCACGCGCACCTGCTTGATATACGGGTCATTCGACTGGATCTTCGCCACCAGGCCTTTCAAGGTGGGATTGAGTTCCAGTCCTTCGATGTCGACCACCAGCCGTTCCGGGTCCTTGACGATGAAGTGGGTCGCCTTGAGGATGCTGTCGTTTTCCAGGGTGACGCGGGTATAGTCCTCGGCCGGCCAGACGCGCACGGCGAGAATTTGCGCCGCCATCGCCGACATCGGCGCGAACACGGACAACAGCAGGGTGCCGCCGGCCTTGAGTACCGTGCGCCGGGTGATGGGCGAGGAAATCAAAGGTTCGGGGCGAATTTGAGACGGTGAAGGCATGACAGACCCAATTCAGAAGACGCTTGCAATTCTACATCACGTCCTGTGCCCGCAACGTTCAAATAAATATTCAAGTCGGCCGGCGGCAGCACCGGTTCGGCTTTTTCCGGCCATTCGACGATGCAGATATTGCGGCCGTCGAAGTCTTCGCGAAAGCCGGCGTCGAGAAATTCCTCGGCGCTGCCCATGCGGTACAGGTCGAAGTGGATGACGTTGACGCTCTGGCCATCGAGCTGCACCGTGTACGGTTCGGACAAGGTATAGGTGGGGCTTTTGACGTGGCCCGCATGGCCGGCCGCGTGCAGCAGGGCGCGCGTGAGAGCTGTCTTGCCGGCACCCAGGTCGCCGTGCAGGTAGATCGCCAGGCCAGGCGCCAGTGCGCGCGCCAGCGCGGCGCCCAGCGCGGCGGTACCGGCTTCGTCGTGGAGGTGGGCTGTGAAGTGTTCGGTCATTATCATCGGTATCGCATAAAATGGAGGCTGCTGTCATTGTAACCGCCCGCGCGCCTGCCGTTTTCCGTAAAGTCCCCTATGTCCGCCACCGTCACCGATCTCGCCGTCCTGGCGCGCACCATTAAAGAATGGGGGCGCGAGCTGGGTTTTGCCGAGGTGCGCATCGCCGACGTGGATCTGTCGCACATGGAAGCGCCCTTGCAAGCCTGGCTAGCGGCAGGGTATCACGGCGAAATGGACTATATGGCCAGCCATGGCATGAAGCGTGCGCGCCCGGCCGAACTGGTGCCGGGCACTGTGCGCGCCATCAGCGCGCGCATGAATTACCTGCCGCCGGCACTGGGGCCCGATTGGCGCGCGCACGAAGCGGCGCGCGACGCCGATCCGTCGGCGGCCGTGATCTCCGTGTATGCGCGCGGCCGCGACTATCACAAGGTGATGCGCTCGCGACTGCAGCAGCTGGCCGAGCGTATCAAGGGCGAGATCGGTGACTTCGGCTACCGTGTCTTCAGCGATTCGGCGCCCGTGATGGAAGTCGAGCTGGCGCAAAAGGGGGGACTGGGCTGGCGCGGCAAGCATACCTTGCTGATCAACCGCCAGGGCGGTTCCTTCTTTTTCCTCGGCGAGATCCTCATCGACGTGCCGCTGCCGGTGGACCCGCCGGAGATTGCGCGCTGCGGCCAGTGTTCGGCCTGCATTACGGTGTGCCCGACGCAGGCGATACTGGGGCCGTACCAACTCGATGCGCGCCGCTGCATCTCTTATCTGACGATCGAATTGAAGGGCGCCATTCCCGTCGAGATGCGCCCCTTGATCGGCAACAAGGTGTACGGCTGCGACGATTGCCAGACCGTCTGCCCGTGGAACAAGTTCGCCCAGCGCGCCGTCGTACCGGACTTCGACGAGCGCCACAGCCTGGGCAGCGCCGGCATGGTGGAACTGTTCGCCTGGACAGAAGAGGAATTCAACCGCCGCATGGAAGGCAGCGCGATTCGCCGCATCGGCCACGAACGCTGGTTGCGCAACCTGGCAGTCGGCATGGGCAACGCTGCCGCCAAGGCCCGTGGCCAGGCCGACATCGTTGCGGCCCTGCTGTCGCGCCGCGCACATCCGTCAGCCATCGTGCGCGAGCATGTCGAATGGGCGCTGGCGCTGCACGGCATCGCTTGATCTGCGCTTGTAACGGCACTTAAACCTGCTTCAGGCGCAGCGCCGACCACGCACTATCGATGGCGATCATCGCCACGCTGTCGAGCCGCATGGTTTGCGCCAAGTCGCGGATATCGTCGCGGTGAATGTCGCTGCCCGCCTTCACGCTACCCTTGCGGTACGCCACCCACAGCGCGCCACCGGGCGCCAGGCGCGCCTGCGCCGCCGGCAGGTGCTGTTCCAGTTCCGCGCGGCTGCGCGCGAACAGCAGTATCCAGTCCGCATGCTCTCCTTCATTCACCCGCCGCTCGGCTGGCAGTTGCGCCAGCAAGGCCGCATGCTCGCCGCCGTCATTCAACACGGCCATGGCCTTGGCATTTTTTACAAACATTTTGTCAAAGACGGTTTTGTCAGGCATGGCATGGGCGTGTAGATGAGGGGAAGACGAGCATAACAAATTTCTCCTTGACTTATCGATATATCGTTATAAAATGTCGATACCTACTAACGATATATCTTTAAAGAGAAAACATGAGAAACTCACAGCATACAGAACATGGCCACGGCGGCCAGCAGCATCACCATCACCATCATGGCGACCATCGCCACGAACACCGCAGTGACCACTACATGCACGGACGCGGCCCGCGCGGCTTCGACGAGCGCGGCGACGGCATGGGCCATGGCGGCCCGGGTGGCCCAGGTGGACGAGGGCGCGGCGAACGGGCCGAGCGCGTCTTCGGCCGCGGCGACTTGCCCCTGATCGTGCTGGCGCTGATCGAAATCAGCCCCCGTCACGGCTATGAAATCATCAAGGCCATCGAAGAGCGTTGCGGCGGCGCCTATGCTCCCAGCCCGGGTGCCGTGTATCCGACCTTGACCCTGCTGGAAGAGCAGGACTACGTCACGTCGGGCGAAAGCGCCAGCGGCAAGAAGCTCTACACGATCACCGATATGGGCCGCGCGTATCTCGACGAGAACCGCGCCCAGGTCGATGGCATCCTGGCCCGCCTGGACATGTTTGCCCGCGTCCAGGCGCGCAACGCCTTGCCCGAGCGGGTGCGCCAGGCCATGCACACCGTGAAGCATGCGCTATTGCTGAACAAGACCAACTGGAGTGAAGCGGAAGCCGAGCGCGTTTCCGCCGTGCTGGAACAGGCGGCGAACGCCATCGTCGACGGCCACTGAACCTACTTGACAAGGATAAGCAATGACTACTGCATCACCAACAGCGCCACGCCCGCACGCCATCGAGCGCGTGCGGCATGACTTGAAACTGCGCGTGCTCACCGTCGTGCGCACCGAGCAGCTGACGCCGCACATGCGCCGCATCACCCTGGCCGGCGACGACCTGGACGGCTTTGTCTCGCCTGCGCACGACGATCACGTGAAACTGTTCTTCCCCGCCCCGGGCGAGACGGCGCCCGTGTTGCCCGTGCTGGGCAATGGCGCCAATCCCATCGAGTACGCGCAAGGGGCGCGCCCCATCGCCCGCAATTACACGCCGCGCCGCTACGACGCCGAGCGGCGCGAGCTGGAGATCGACTTCGTGCTGCATGGCGACGGGCCCGCGTCGCTGTGGGCGGCGCAAGCCGCTCCCGGTCAGACCCTGGGCGTGGGCGGCCCGCGCGGCTCGATGCTGGTGCCGTTTGATTTCGACTGGTATGTGCTGGTGGGCGACCAGACGGCCTTGCCGGCGATTGCCCGCCGCCTGGAGCAGCTGCCGGCCAAGTCGCGGGCGATGGCCGTGATCGAGATCGTCGAAGACGGCGAACAGATCGCGCTCGATTGCGCGGCGCAGCTGGACGTGCGCTGGGTGGCGCGCAATGGCCGCAAGGGGCCGCTGCTACTGCAAGCGTTGGCGCAAGTCGCCTTGCCGCAGGAGGGCGACGGCTATGTGTGGGTGGCGTGCGAGCATGCGCAGGTGCAGGGCTTGCGCGGTCACTTTATTGAAGCCGGTGTGCCAAAGCAGCATCTGCATGTGGCCAGTTACTGGAAGCATGGCGTGGAAGAGCACCATGAGCATCATGATGACTGATTAAGGCCGGGGTCAGACCCCAGGATGCGATGGCACCGAGCTTGACGCCAGCGGCATTGGGGGGCTGCCCCCCGATTTCAGCCTACTTCAACAACCCCGCCAGCTCCACCGCCGTCTTGACCTGCATCTTGTCGAAGATATGCGCGCGGTGCACTTCCACGGTACGCATGCTGATGCCCAGCTTGTCGGCCACCACCTTGTTCATCTTGCCCGCCAAAATCAGGTCCAGCACTTCGCGTTCGCGCGTCGACAGGGTGGCCAGGCGCGCGTGCACGGCGGCCAGCTCGCCCGCCTGGCGCGAGTTGGCCAGGCCCTGCTGCACGCGATCCATCAGGTCGTTGTCGTTGAACGGCTTTTCAAAAAAATCGAAGGCGCCCCGTTTCAGGCTGTCGACTGCCATCGGCACGTCGCCGTGGCCGGTGAGGAAAATCACGGGCAGGCGCGCCGTCAGGTCGCGCTTGACCAGCTGGTCGAACAGGGCGATGCCGTTCATGTCTGGCATCCGCACGTCGAGCAGCACGCAGTCGCCGGCGGCGTCGAAGCTGCCGTCCAGGCTATCGAGGAATTGCTGGGCGCTGGCGTAGTTGCGCGCCTCGATGCTGCGCGAGGCGGCCAGCCAGGACAGGGAGTCGCGTACGACCTCTTCGTCGTCGATGATGTGTAGCATGGTGTCTCCGGCTCGTCGTTATTGGTTATTGCTTGGTGCTGGGTGCTTGGTGCGCGGCGCGGCCGGCACACTGAATGTAAAGATAGTACCGCCAGCGGGGTTGGCGTTGAAAGTCAGCGCGCCGCCGTGAAATTCGATGGCGGTGCGGCAGATGTTCAGGCCCATGCCCATGCCTTCGGATTTGGTCGAGAAAAACGGCGAAAACAGCCGCTCGGCCACGTCTTGCGCAATGCCGTGGCCATGGTCGATCACATCCACCGTTACCATGCCTTGCTGCGCATCGTGGCTGGCCCGCAGGCGCATGATACGCCGTCCGGGTGGCGCATCCTGCATGGCTTCGATGGCGTTGCGCGTCAGGTTCAGCAGCACTTGCTCGATCATCACGGGGTCGGCGCGCAGCAGCGGCAGGTCTGGCGGCAGCTCTTCCTGGATGGTGACATAGTATTTGCGCGCCTGCAGGTCGATCAGGGCGCGGATGCCGTCGATCAGGGTGCGGATGGCGATATCCTGGCGCTGCGGTTCGCTCTTGCGCACGAAGTCATGCACGCTGCGGATGATCTGGCCGGCCCGCTGCGCCTGCGCGCCGGCCTGTTCCAGCGCCGGCTTCAAGGTGCCAGGATCGACGGGGGCGCCATGCTCGATGGCGCGGCGGATCAGGTTCAGCGCCCCCGTGGTGTAGCTGGAGATGGCTGCCAGCGGCTGGTTCAGTTCATGCGCCAGCATCGACGCCAGTTCGCCCATGGTGGCCAGGCGCGAACTCGTTTGCAGCTTTTCCTGCTGCTGGCGATTGAGTTCCTCGACCCGCTTGCGGTCCGAGATATCGAGCACGGAACCCATCCAGCCCGTCTGCTGGCCGTTCTTGTCCACCAGCGGCGCTTCGAAGATCAGCACGGGCACGCGCGTGCCATCGGGGCGCTGGAAATAGGTTTCGAACTGCGGCGTGGGATTGCCGGCCAGGGCCTTGACGAAGCGCTGCTGGTATTCCTCCAGCGCCTCGGGCACCCAGTAGGGCATGGGCGGCAAACGCCCCAGGATTTCCTCGGCCGGATAGCCGACGATGTGGCAGAACGCGGGATTGACATAGGTGACGCGCCCTTCCAGGTCGCGCGCGCGCATGCCCGTCACCAGCGAGTTTTCCATCGCCGTGCGAAACAGCATCTGCTGGCGCAGCGCGCCTTCGGCCACCAGGCGGCGCGAAATATGCCGCCACAGGGCCAGCAAACTCCACAGCAAACCCAGCGACAGGGCGATGACGGAGCCGACCAGCAAATTGGGCAGCAGCTTGGGCTGGCTTTTCACGCTGTCGGTAAACAGGGTGATGGTGGCGCCGGGCACGTCAAGTGCGCGTTTGTGCGTGTACACGCCGTGACCGGGACCGGCGGCGGCGCGCCGCGCCAGCACCTTGTCGTCGCGGTCGATCAGCGAAATCTGGTTATCCTGGGCAAACCACCACGGCACCATTTCATCGAGCAGGCTGCTGATCTGGTAGGTGGCCACCAGGCTGCCCACATAGCGCTGGCCGTCGAACAGGGGCTGGTGGTAATCCATCAGCATGGCGCCCGGCGGTGCGTCGGGAAAGCCCGTCTGCTGCGACGGCTGGGCGTACTGGCCCCGGTGCAGGCGGCGCGCATTGTCGGCCGCCGTCAGCGAAGCCGGCGAAAACGACAGGGCATGCGGCAGGCTGCTGTCGCTGGTGGCCAGCACCTTGCCGCTGGTGTCGAGCCACAGCACGCGCTGCAGTTCGCGGCCATTGCGCAACATCTGCTGCAGCCGTTCGTGCACTTTTTCCGCGCCCAGCGAGGCGCTGGCGATGTCCATGCCCAGGTTGAACAGGCTTTCCTCGTTGCGCGCCAGTTGAAAACGGATGGTCTGCTCCACCCACAAAGTGTCGGCGATCAGCTGTTCCTGGCGCTCGTTGCTTTCCATCTGGCGCGCCTGCCAGGGCAGCCAGAGCAGGATGGACAGGAACAGCAGCAGCAGGATGACGGGCAGCAGCCAGCGCATCGGGCTCGATAGCTTGAAGCGGCGTGCAAGAGTGGGGGGAGTCGGCATGGCTGGCAGGGTAGCGGCTTATCGGCAGCCGGCTATTGTGGTTAACCACAATAGCCGTGGCGGTTTCTTTGGAACAATATCCAAGTAGACAAATAATAAAGTTTTTTTCAAAAACCATCCAGGAGACAAAAATGCAGATGAAAACCATGTTCGTCGCGCTGTGCGCGGCCATTGGCGCCACCGCCGGCGTCCACGCTTACGCGCAAGCGCCCATCGTCATCAAATTCAGCCACGTTGTGGCGACAGACACACCGAAGGGCCAGGCCGCCGAGCGCTTCAAGCAACTGGCCGAGAAAGCCACGAACGGCAAGGTCAAGGTCGAACTGTACCCGAACAGCCAGCTCTACAAGGACAAGGAAGAACTCGAAGCGCTGCAGCTGGGCGCCGTGCAGATGCTGGCGCCATCGCTGGCCAAGTTCGGCCCGCTGGGCGTGAAGGAATTCGAAGCCTTCGACCTGCCCTACATTTTCCCCACCAAGACGGCGCTGTACAACGTTACCGAAGGCGAAATCGGCAAGAGCCTGCTGAAAAAACTGGAACCCAAGGGTATCACGGGCCTGGCCTACTGGGACAATGGCTTCAAGGTGATGTCGGCCAACAAGCCGCTGCACAGCCCGGCTGACTTCAAGGGCCTGAAAATGCGCATCCAGTCGTCCAAGGTACTCGACGCGCAGATGCGCGCGCTGGGCGCCAATCCGCAAGTGCTGGCCTTCTCGGAAGTGTATCAGGCGCTGCAGACGGGCGTGGTCGACGGCACGGAAAATCCGCCATCGAATATGTACACGCAAAAGATGCATGAAGTGCAAAAGCACGTGACTGTCTCCAACCACGGTTACCTGGGCTACGCCGTCATCGTCAACAAAAAGTTCTGGGATGGCTTGCCACCCGATATTCGTGCACAGCTGGAAAAAGCCATGCGCGAAGCGACCACGTTTGAAAAAGCCATCGCCCAGCGCGACAATGACCAGGCCCTCGACGCCATCAAGAAATCGGGCAAGACGCAAATTTATACGCTGACGGTGCAGGAACAGGCCGAGTGGCGCAAGGCCCTGGCGCCCGTGCAGAAAGCCATGGAGGGGCGCATCGGCAAGGATCTGATCTCGGCCATCAACAAGGAAAGCGCGAAGTAAACAGCGCCGCCGCGCCGCCTGGTGCGGCGTTCAGGGACATCCCTGTCTCTCTGTAGCAACAGCGCCTGCGCGTCCTGCGCGGGTGCTGGCGTCCCCGCATTCTTTGAAAGTCCACCATGAAATTTCTGGATCACCTGGAAGAGTGGCTGATCGCGTCCCTGATGGGCGCCGCCACCGTCATCATTTTCGTCGCGGTCGTGCACCGCTACCTGTCCGGCTTGCCGATACCGGGGCTGCAAGACTACCTGATACAAATCAATACCAGCTGGGCCCAGGAACTGTGCATCTACATGTTCGTCTGGATGGCCAAGTTCGGCGCCGCGTACGGCGTGCGCACGGGCATCCACGTGGGCGTCGATGTGCTGATCAACCGCATGAATCCCCGCTGGCGCGACCGTTTCATCGTCTTCGGCCTGGCCGCCGGCGCCCTGTTTACGGGCATCGTCGGGACCCTGGGCGCCAGTTTCGTGTGGTCGATCGGCCACACGGACCAGACTTCGGCCGACATGGAAATCCCCATGTGGCTGGTGTACCTGGCCGTGCCGCTCGGTTCTTACCTGATGTGCTTCCGCTTCCTGCAAGTCATGGTGCATTTCATCAAGACGGGTACCTTGCCGAAACACGACCATTCGCATGTCGAGGGCCTGGAAGAAGAACTGACGGCTGAAGAAAAAGGAGCCAAGGCATGAACGCGCTGATCATATTTGTTTTGCTGCTGGGGTTGATGCTGACCGGCATGCCGATTTCCATCTCGCTGGGCCTGACGGTGCTCACCTTCCTGTTCACCATGACCAGCGTGCCCATCGAATCGGTGGCCTTGAAGATCTTCACGGGTATCGAGAAGTTCGAGATCATGGCCATCCCGTTCTTTATTTTGGCGGGCAACTTCCTCACGCATGGCGGGGTGGCGCGGCGCATGATCAATTTCGCCAGCTCCATGGTGGGCCACTGGCATGGCGGCCTGGCGCTGGCCGGCGTGATGGCGTGCGCGCTGTTTGCCGCCGTCTCCGGCTCCAGCCCCGCCACCGTGGTAGCGATCGGTTCCATCATCCTGCCGGCCATGGTCAAGCAGGGCTATCCGCGCGGCTTCGGCGCTGGCGTCATCACCACCTCGGGTGCGCTGGGCATCTTGATACCACCGTCGATCGTGATGGTGATGTATTCCGTCAGCACCAACACCTCCGTGGGCAAGCTGTTCATGGCGGGCGTGATTCCCGGCATGATGCTGGCCATGCTGCTGGGCCTGACCACCTGGTTCTTGGCGCGCAAGAATAACTATCCACGCATGAAAAAGGCCAGCTGGGGCGAGCGCTTCGTGACATTCAAGAAGAGCGCCTGGGGCTTGCTGCTGATCGTCATCGTCATGGGCGGTATCTATTCGGGTGCGTTCACGCCGACGGAAGCGGCCGCCATGGCTGCCGTGTATGCCTTCGTCATCGCCGTCTTCGTCTACAAGGACTTGAAGATCAAGCAAGTGGGCAAGGTCTTGCTCGATTCGGCCGCCATGTCGGCGATGCTGTTGTATATCATCACCAACGCCGTGCTGTTCTCGTTCCTGATGACCAGTGAAAACATCCCGCAAGCGATGGCCGAGTGGATCACGGGCAAGGGCCTGGGCGTGATCAGCTTCCTGCTGGTGGTCAATGTGCTGCTGTTGGTGGCTGGTAACGTCATGGAACCGTCGTCGATCGTGCTGATCATGGCGCCCATCCTGTTCCCCGTGGCCATGAAGCTGGGCATCGACCCTGTGCACTTCGGCATCTTGATCGTCGTCAACATGGAGGTGGGCATGTGCCATCCGCCTGTGGGGCTGAACCTGTATGTGGCGTCCGGCATTACCAAGATGGGCATTTCCGAATTGACCGTGGCCGTGATGCCATGGCTGCTGACGATGCTGGCCTTCCTGGGCTTGATTACCTACGTACCACAAATCTCGCTGTGGCTGCCAAATTTAATTTACAACTAAAACAGTTGTCCCCGTCATGGTGCAAAAAAAGTCGATCCTGCCGAATAAATGCGCTATGATGGGCAGCCTTAAGGGGAAACACGTAGTTGCTTATACGCTCCGGTAGCAAGGCTGAAATACAGAATTGGTAACTAAGTTAGTGGGGGAGTGGTCTATAAAAACGGTATTGATACCGGGGATATATTGAGGAGACACACGTTTCACAGAAGTTGTTGAGTCATAGCTGTCTGCGGCCACAAGCCGGCACCGGCGGACCCAAACGACCGGGAACGTGAAGCAATATTTGAAGCGCACCGACTGGTGCGCTTTTTTTTCGTGCCCGGGAAACGTCCGCCCACTTGCCCAAAGACGGTGCATAATCGCCAGGGCGCAGCGATGTGCGCCTGCGGGTTGTATATTTGCCACACTTGAATAATGATCAGCAGATGAAAAAACAACAGGGCAGTGAACTGTTCAGTGCCATCGTGGCCGCGCCGTTTGGCGCCATGGGCGCGCGTACGCAGGATGGCCAGGTATGCGAACTGGTCTACCTGCCGCAGCACTTCGACGAGAAGGCGCCGCAGGATGCCGTCTCCGAGCGGGTATGCCAGCAGCTGGCGCGCTATTTTCTCGACCCCGATTATGTCTTTGACCTGCCGCTGGCCGCCTCGGGCAGCGCCTACCAGCAACGGGTATGGACGGCGATCGCCGGCATTCCGCGCGGCCAGGTACGCACGTATGGCGATGTGGCGCGCCTGATCGGCTCGGCGCCGCGCGCCGTGGGCCAGGCTTGCGGCGCCAACTGGTTTCCCGTGCTCATACCATGCCACCGGGTTACGGCCGCCGGCGGCCTGGGCGGCTTTGCCCATCACGACGATGCGACGGGATTCCACCTGGGCGTGAAGCGCTGGCTGCTGGCGCATGAAGGCGTGGCGGCTTACCTATGATGAACAGCCTGCTGGCGCCGGATAATGCCACCCTGATCGATGAATTCTGCGACAGCCTGTGGCTGGAAGACGGCCTGTCGAAAAACTCGCTGGACGCCTACCGGCGCGACATGCGGCTGTTTTCGCGCTGGCTGGAAGTGGCGCGGCCCGGCCGCGAGGGCCTGTACGAGGTGTCCACGGCCGACATCGAAGCGTATTTCGCCGCCCGCCACGACGAGAGCAAGGCCACGTCGTCGAACCGGCGCCTGTCCGTGCTCAAGCGTTTTTACCAGCTGGCCCTGCGGCAGAAGCATATTGCGGTTGATCCCTGCCTGAAGATGGTGTCGGCCAAGCAGCCTGCGCGCTTCGTGCATACCTTGAGCGAGGCGCAGGTGGAAGCGCTGCTGGCGGCGCCCGACGTGAGCACGCCGCTGGGCTTGCGCGAGCGCACCATGCTCGAGCTCATGTATGCGAGCGGCTTGCGCGTGTCGGAACTGGTGGACTTGAAATCCGTGGAGCTGAGCCTCAACGATGGCGTGCTGCGCATCACGGGCAAGGGTAGCAAGACGCGGCTGGTGCCGTTCGGCGAGCAGGCGCGGCTGTGGATCGAGCGCTACCTGAAAGAGGCGCGCGGCGTCATCCTCGATGGCCAGATGGACGATGCGCTGTTTGTCACGCGGCGCGGGGGCGCCATGACCCGGCAAATGTTCTGGGTCATTATCAAGAAACATGCGCTGAACGCCGGCATCACGGCGCCGCTGTCGCCGCATACCCTGCGCCACGCGTTCGCCACCCATTTGCTGAACCATGGCGCGGACTTGCGTGTTGTGCAATTGTTACTGGGACACTCCGATATTTCCACCACGCAGATTTACACGCATGTGGCGCGCGAACGGCTGAAACTGCTGCATGCGCAGCATCATCCGCGCGGCTAAACATTTGGTGTTTGGTCCAATTACGTCATAATGTGCCTTATGTGCTTATCTGTAACATCTAAAAACTAAAGAGGTAGTAAATGGCCAAGACAAATTTCCAATACGAAAAACGGCAAAAAGAGCTGGAAAAGAAGAAGAAAGCCGAGGAAAAAGCCAGGCGCAAGCTGGAAGCGAAAAACAATCCGAAGCCGGCCGATGGCAGCGAGGGCGATGAGCCGGAAGCGGACGACGCCGACGTTGACGCTGATCCGGCCGCCGAAGGCGACGCGCCCGCCCAGCCGCAGTAATTCCCCGTTCCCGATGGCCGGTGCGGCACAGCCGCGCCGGCCCCGCTTCGCGCTATCCTTCCCCCGCTATAAGCTTGGCCGCTGGCCGAGCGCCAGTTGCAGCTGCGTGCTGGCGATGGCCGCATCGGCGCGCGCCTGCACATATGCCTGGTAAGCCTCATCGGCCGAACGCTGCGCCGCCAGCCATTCCAGCAGAGACGCATTGCCGCTAAAGTAAGACAGGCGTATGCCATCGACCACCTTTTGCGTATCGACCAGCACGCCGTCACGGTAGCGCGCCAGCCTGTCCTGCGCCGCACGCAGCTGCCGCTGCGCCGTGCGCACCTGCGTTTCCACTTGCAGTTCCGCCTGGCGCAAGGCCAGCATCGCTTGCGTGACGCCCGCCGCCGCCTGCACCACGTCGCCCTTGTCGCGCCGCGACAGGGGAATGGGGATGGCCAGCGACAGGCTCAATGCGCGCGAGCGGGGTGACTCATCGACGCGATTGCCGCTGGCGTCGATGCCGTCATGGTAGCCGCGCGCGGCGGCCAGGCCCAGCGTGACGGTCGGGTCGACTGCGCGGTTGGCGCGCACCAGCGCGGCGCCATCGCGCAGATTGTCCAAGGTGGCGCGAGCGATGCGCACGTCGCTGCGCGCGTCGAGCGCCTGCGCCACCAGCACCCTGGCATCCTTGTTCTCGTACGCGGCGAAGTCGCAGGCCAGCTGCGCGTCTGGAAACAGCGTGTCGAACTGGCGCCCCAGCGGCGGCGACAGGGCCAGCATGGCGCTGTCGGCCTCACTGCGCGCCTGCGCCAGTTCGGCCTGGAACTGGTCGCGTTCCACGCGCGACTGCAGCAGTTCGATGCCGCCCACGTCGCCCGCCTTGCGCCGCACGGCGTTTGCTTCCACCACTTTCGACAGGGCCGCCATGGTCAGCTCCCTGCGGGCCAAGACCTCGCGCGTGCGGCACGCGTCCGTGAACGCGGCGGCGGCATTCCCATACAGCTCGCTCCTGAAGCCGGCCACCGTTTCCTCGGCCAGCGCGACATTGCTGTGCGCCGCCTTTAAGCGCGCGGCGCGCTTGCCGCCCGTCTCGATGGCCATGCTGATGGCCGGGTTCCAGGTGATGGGACGGTGCCCGGCGCTACGCACGGTTTCGCGCGTGGCACCCAGGGTGAACTCGGGGTCGGGACGCAGGCCGGCGATGCCGATGCCGGCCTTGGCCGAGGTGATGCTCTCCTGCTGCGCCTGCAGTTCCAGGCTATTTTTTTCCACGGCGGCCAGATAGGCATCGAAGGTCAAAGGGGCGGCGGTGGCGCAAGGGGCCAACAGGCAGGCCGCCAGGATGCAATTAAAGCGTGTCATAGGTCTCTTCCTCGGTTGGCGTCTGGCGTGCTGAGACATACGCCTCGATCAGGTAGTACAGGGCCGGCAACAGCAGCAGGGTGAGCGCCGTCGCTGTCAGCAGGCCGCCCACCACCACGGTGGCCAGCGGGCGCTGCACGTCGCTGCCCAGGCCCGTTGCCAGCATGGCCGGCGTCATGCCCACTGCGGCAACGGTGGCGGTCATCAGCACGGGGCGCATGCGGTCGCGCGCGCCTTCCAGCACGGCCTCGCGCAGGCTGCGGCCTTCATCGGTGCGCAAGCGGTTGATCTGCGCCAGCATCAGGACGGCATTCAGGACGGCCACGCCGAACAGGGCGATGAAGCCCACGGCGCTCGAAACATTCAAGGTCATGCCGCGCAGGTGCAGCGCGGCCAGGCCGCCCAGCATCGCCAGCGGCACGGCCAGCAAGACCAGGGCGGGCTGGCGCAGGTTGCGGAACTGGCCAAACAGCAGCAGAAACATGGCCCCCAGGGTCATCGGCAGGATCAGGGCCAAGCGGCTTTGCGCGCGCTGCAGGTTTTCGAACTGGCCGCCCCATTCGACACTGATGCGCTGGTGCTCGTTGGCCACGGCTTGCGCCACCAGCGGTCGCGCTTCGGCCAGGAAGCCGGCCAGGTCGCGCCCACGGGCATTCAGGCGTACGATAATGTGGCGCCGCCCCATTTCACGCACGATCACACTCTCGCCCGAGGTGGTGCTGATGCTTGCCACCTGCGCCAGCGGCACCTTGGCGCCATTGGCTGCCGTGAGTTTCAAGTTGGCGATGGCGTCCGGGCTGGAGCGCGTGGCGGGCGGGAAGCGCACGGCGATGTCGTAGCTTTTTTCGCCCACATACACCTGGCCGATGGGCGCGCCGCCGATGCCGGTAGAAATCAGGTCGGCCACGTCGGCCGCGTTGATGCCGTAGCGGGCTGCCTTCGCGCGGTCCAGTTCCACCTTCAGGTTGGGCAGCGGCGGCTCCACGTCCACCGCCACGTCGGAAGCGCCGTGGATGGTCTTCAGGACATTTGCCACCTTGCCGGCGATACGGCGCACTTCATCGAGATCATTGCCGAAGATTTTCACCGTCAGGTCGCTGTGCGCGCCCGACAATTTATCCTGCACGCCATCGATCATCGGCTGCATGAAAGCCACCGTCATTGCGGGCATGCGGGCGAAGCGTTCGTTCATTTTCGCGATCAGCTGCTGCTTGCTCAGACCCGACTTCCAGCTCTTGTACGGATGCAGGCCGACGCTCGCTTCGATATGCGACGGCGTCCAGTAATCGGTGCCATCGTCGTTGCGCCCCGTCTGCGTGACGATGCTCGACACTTCGGGGAACTCCAGTGCGGCGCGGCGCAGTTCGCTGGCCATTTCGGATGCCTTGTCCAGCGTGATGCCGGGCGGCATCTGCACTTGCAGCCACAGGGAACCTTCATCGAGATAGGGCAGGAAGTCGCGTCCGATGCCCCCGCCCAGCAGGGCCAGGCCGGCCAGAGAGGCGGCGCACACCATCGCTACCCAGCGCTTGCGGCCCACCAAGCGCTCGAGGCAGCGCCCGTACGCAGCCGCCAGCTGTTCCAGCGCGCGGTTAGGGTAGCTGCGGCGCGGCTTGCGCAGGGCCAGCCAGGCCAGGCCGGGGATCAGCACCAGCGCCACCACCAGCGCGCCCACCAATGCCGCGCCCACCGCATAGGCCATGGGAGAAAACAGCTTGTACTCGATGCGCTGGAAGGCGAACAGGGGCAGGTAGGCGGCGATGATGACGGCCATGCCGAACATGATGGGGCGCGCTACCTGCAGCGTCGACGCTATGGCGTCCTGCAGGGTAAGGGGGCGCTCCTGTTCCCGTTCGCGTCGGCGCAGCATGTTTTCCAGCACCACCACGGAGCCGTCGACGAGGATGCCGAAGTCGATCGCCCCCAGGGACAGCAAGTTGGCGGGGATTTTAAAGTGATGCATGAAGATGAAGGCGATCAGCAGTGCCAGCGGGATCGTCAGCGCGACGATGGCGGCCGCGCGCGGGCTGCCCAGGAACAGCAGCAGCACCAGGGCGACCAGCAACATGCCTTCGCCCAAGGTATAACTGACCGTGTGCAGGGTAGCGTCGATCAGCGAGCTGCGGTCCAGGTAAGGCACGACCTTTACGTCCTTCGGCAACAGCTTGTTGTTCAAATCGTCCACGGCCGCATGGATGCCCGCCAGCGCTTCGGACGGATTGAAATCTTTCAGCAACAGGGTGATGCCTTCGATGGTGTCGGGGTTGTCGTCCTTGCCGAGGATGCCGCGCCGCTCCACGTTGCCGTAATCGAGCTTGCCCAGGTCCTTCACCAGCACGGGCACGCCGTCCCTGCTGTTGACGACGACATTGCCCATGTCGCCCAGCGAGTGCAGCAAGCCCACGCCGCGCACCACGTACGATTGCTGGCCACGGTCGATGACGCTGCCGCCGCCGCTGATGTTGTTGGCGTTGATGGCATCCTTGACCTGCGCCAGCGAGAAGCCGTAGCTGTCCAGTTTTGCGGGGTCGAGTTCGAGCATGAACTGCG
Organism: Janthinobacterium sp. UMAB-56; assembly: GCF_900095265.1. Lineage (GTDB taxonomy): Bacteria > Pseudomonadota > Gammaproteobacteria > Burkholderiales > Burkholderiaceae_D > Janthinobacterium. The sequence goes on from NZ_LT607668.1 coordinate 31,329, forward strand.
TCGTCAGGCCGCCGAAATTGCTCACATCGGCCACGCCGCGCACCTGTTGCAGGCGCGGGATCACGGTCCAGAACTGCAGCTCGGACAGTTCGCGCAAGGAGCGCGTCTTCGATTCCAGCGTGTAGCGGTAGATCTCGCCCGTCGGCGAGGTGTAAGGGTCGAGTCCCGGCTTGGCGTCGTAGGGCAGGTTCACGCTGGCGAGGCGCTCCTGCAGCCGCTCGCGCGTGAAGTAGCCGTCGCTGCCATCCTCGAACACCACCGTGATCAGCGACAGCGCGAACAGGCTGCGCGTGCGCAGCACGTGCATGCCCGGTGTACCCAGCAGGGCGCGCTCCAACGGTATCGTGATCTGCTGCTCGATTTCCTCGGCGCCCAGGCCCGGCACCTGCGTGACGATTTGCGAGGTGACATCGGCGATGTCGGGATAGGCTTCGATGGGCAGCTGCTTCCAGCAGTAGACGCCATAGGCGGCGACGAACAGCAGTACCAGCCAGACGATGCCGCGCCGCTGGCAGCAGGTGGCGATGAAACGGTCAATCATTGAGCAGCACTCCTTCCTTGACGACGATGCGTTCGCCCGCGCGCAAGCCCGAGATGATTTCCACCTGTCCGCCATGGCTGGCGCCCACTTCCACCGTGCGCGGCGTGAATACCAGCGGGCTGCGCTCCACCATCACGCGCGTCGATGGCCCGCTTTGCAGCAGCGCTGACGCGGGCACCAGCAGGGCGCGGCGGCTGGCGCCGGAAAAAACTGCGTGGGCGAACATGCCGGGCTTGAAGCTGCCGGCGCGGTTTTCGATGGCCACGCGCACTTGCACCGTGCGCGTCTCGGGATCGAGCACGGCACCCACATACGCGACCTTGCCTTCGAAGCTTTTTCCGGGCCAGGCATCGACGCTGATGCGGGCCGTCTGGCCCACGCTCGCCAGCGCCAGGTCCCTTTCGGCCACGTTGGCCGCCAGCCATACGGTGGTCAGGTCTGCCACCGTCATGACGGCGGCGTTGATATCGTTCCAGTAGCCGCCCTGAGCGCCTTCCATGGCGATCACGGTGCCGGAAATCGGCGAGCGCAGTACATAATCGCGGCGCGAACCGCGCGCGCCGGCGCCGTACTGGGCCAGCTTGTCGGCGCTGGCCTGGGCGTCGCTGCGGGCCTGCGCAAAGGCTGCCTGGGCCGCTTCGTACTCCTTGCGCGCGGCGATCTCCGCTTCGAACAGGGTTTTCTGACGCTTCAGTTCCTGGCGCGCCTGCAGCAGGGCGGCTTTCGCCTTGCTGTCGTCCGCGTGGGCGGCACTCAATTCTGCCGAATCGAGGGTGAACAGCGGCTCGCCCGCCTTCACGCTGTCGCCCAGGGCGCGCTGTATCCGCGTGATGCGGCCAGCCAGGGGCGGCGTGATTTTCACCAGTTTTTCCGGCATGGCGACAATGCTGCCCGGCGCCTCGGTCTGCGTGGCGACGTCCTGTTCCTGGACGGGCGCAATCTGCAGGCGCTGGTGCAGCGGCGACATCCTGTCGACGGCGATACTGCCGTCTTCCAGATGCATCGCTTGGGGCCGCGGTATGGCCGCTGGCGTCGGTTTGGCGCAGCCGGCCAGGGCCGAGCAGGCGAGAGCGAGCGCGCAGCTGGCGCCCAGGGCGTTGCGGGTGGTCATGTTCATCCGGTGTTTCCTTGTTATTGATGGTGATGGGGCATGCGTGGATGCCATGCCCAGGCGGGCGGTCAGGGGGGGCGCGGGCCGTGTGTTGACAGCGCAGGGAAAGCATAGCAATGTGGTCCTGAAGAAGTGCCCAAGAATGCCTGAATCATTCTTCAGATTCCGTGCGCGCACGCTGCGGCACGGTAAAATGCCAGCATAGGAAATGCGGAAAAGCCGCAGCGCAATGGGAAAGGCAGGCATGAGAATTCTTCTGGTGGAAGACGACCGCAAGGCGGCGCGCCTGCTGGCCCGTGGCTTGCAGGAAGAAGGCTTTGTCGTCGACGTGGTGCACAGCGCGGAAGAGGGCGAGGACGAAAGCTACGCCGTCGATTACGACGTGATCGTGCTGGACTGGATGTTGCCGGGCAAGCAGGGCATCGATTTTTGCCGCGACTTGCGCGCACGTGGCATCCAGACCCCCGTGCTGATGCTGACCGCGCGCGACGCCACGGCCGACCGGGTGGCGGGCCTGAACACGGGCGCCGACGATTATCTGACCAAACCGTTCGAATTCGAGGAGCTGCTGGCGCGCATCCGCGCGCTGCTGCGCCGCTCCGATATCAGCCGCCCGCTGGTGCTGTCGCTGGCCGATTTGACGCTCGATCCCGTCAGCCACCAGGCGACACGCGCCGGCGCGCCGCTGGTGCTCACGCCCAAGGAATATGCGATTCTATTGATCCTGCTGCGCCAGGCGGGCGAGGTGGTCAGCCGCGCGCGCCTGACCGAGCAGATCTGGCAGGCGGACCTGATCGGCATCGATAACCTGATCGATGTCCACGTGCGCAACCTGCGGGGCAAGGTCGATGCGCCGGGCTTGCCGCCATTGATACACACGGTGCGCGGACGCGGCTTTCGCCTGGCGGAAAACAACGGTGGCTAGCTTTCGCAAACGCCTGCTGCTGGTGCACCTGGCCGTCATCCTCGCCATCGTGGCCTGCACGGCGCTGGCCGGCTACTGGGGCCTGTCGCGCGCCGTGCATGGCCAGCTCGATGCGGCCCTGCTGGCGCTGGCCGAAACGGAAATGGCCATGCTGCCGGCCGCCCCGCGCCAGCCCGTGCAAGTGCACGAGGTGGCGTCGGGCCTGGCGCCGCCGTCGTTGACGCGCCTGGACCGCCTGGTGCAGATCATCGATGGCGAAGGCCGTGTGCTGGCGCGCAGCCGCAACCTGGAGGCGGCGCAGCTGCCGGTGCCTCCCGCCCTGCTGGCGCGCCTGGCGGCCGGCGACACTGTCTTCGAAACCCTGCCCAAGTTTGGCGAAGAACCGCTGCGCATGGTCTCCCTGCCCGTGCCCGCATCCGGCGCGCGCCTGGCGGTGCAGGTGGCCGGTTCGCTCGACGATGCCAATCACGTGCTGGCCGCGGCCACCGTGCTGTTTGGCGCCATGGCGCTGGCCTTGCTGGCGGCCGTTGGGCTGGCCGGCGAAATGCTCACGCGCCGCGTGCTGGGTGCCATCGACGACGTGGTGCGCCAGGCGCATTCGATCGGCGAAGCCAGCCTGCACCAGCGCCTGCCCCATCCCGGCACGCGCGACGAGATCGGCCGCCTGGTCGATACCCTGAACGCCATGCTGGACCGGCTGGAGCACGGCTACGATGCACAGCGGCGCTTCACGGCCGATGCTTCGCACGAATTGCGCTCGCCCCTGTCGCGCCTGCGCACGGAAATTGAAATCACCCTGCGCCGGCCGCGCGAGGCGGCCGAATATGTCGATGCGCTGGCGTCCTGCCTCGATGAAGTGCAACGCCTGACGACACTGGTGGAAGAACTCTTGATGCTGACGCGCCTGGATGTCGGCCAGGAGCGCAATGCCGTGGAAACCATCGCGCTCAATCCGCTCGTGCGGGCGGCCGCGCAGCGTCTGGAAAAAGCGGCAGCGCAGCGCGGCATCCGCATCGTCGTCGATGCTGGCGCGCCCGTGCACGCGCGGGTGGCGCCGGGGCCCGTGGACCTGGTGCTGGCCAATCTGCTGGATAACGCCGTGAAGTTTTCGCCGCCGGGCGGCGTCATCAGCGTGCACGTGGTGCGCGAGGGCGAACATGCGCTGGTGGGCGTGGCGGACGCAGGGCCGGGCATCGGCGTGGAAGATTTGCCGCATCTGTTCGAGCGTTTTTACCGGGGCGCCCAGGCGCGCGCTGGCGAGGCGCCCGGCTTCGGCCTGGGCCTGGCCCTGTCGCAAGCCATCGTGCACGCGTATGGCGGGCGCATCGAGGCGCGCAACCGCCCGCAAGGCGGCGCGCTGTTCCTCATGCGTTTGCCCGCTTCAAGCTGAGGGGAGCCACGCCTTCCCAGCGCACCTGGCGCACCTGCGGCCAGGCGCCTGCGCGGTTGACGAAGCGCACCAGCACGGCGCGCTGCACGGCCTGGCACAGCACCGTGGCGATCAGCTGCACCAGCTGCCTGGCCTCGTCCCAGTTGCGCAGCACCTGCGACGGCGCCAGGCCCGCGCCCTTGAGTTCGGCCAGCAGCAAGCGCACGACGTGATCGGCTTGCCCTGCGGCGCAGGTAACGGTCAGGCGGTAGGTGGCGACGGACGGCCCCCGTTGCACGAACCACAGCATCCATTTTTTCATCATCAGACTCCCCGCTCGGCGACAAATTCCGCGTTATTCACCAGCGCCCAGCGCACGGCCGAGACGCTGCCTTCCAGGCTGACCTGGCTGACGATCTGTTCCAGCAATCCCAGGCTGGACAGGGGCGTGAGCAGGTCGGCCCGCACTTCGATGCGCCCGGCCTGCGCGGCATCCTCGCTGTGCAAGGATTGCAGCATCAGCGCCGGCATGTCGCTGATCATGCGCAGCATCAGCTTGCGCACCTGGACTTCCTGTTCCGCCTCGCACACGGCCGTGACGCGGTAGATGCTTTCCGTCTCGATGCCCGCATCGCTGCCGTGGGCGTTGATGCGCTGCGCCAGGTGGCGCAGCACCAGATTGGCGACCAGCACGAAGCACGTGCCGATGGCCGCTTCCAGCGCAAAGCCCAGGCCGCACAATATGCCGATGGCGGCCGAGCACCACAGGGTGGCGGCCGTGTTCAGGCCGCGCACCGTCATGCCTTCGCGCATGATGACGCCGGCGCCAAGAAAACCGATGCCCGATACCACCTGCGCGGCGATGCGCATATGGCCGGCGCTATCGCCCTCGAGCACGGAAACCATCACGAACAGCGAGGCGCCGACGGACACCAGCGCGTTCGTGCGCAGGCCCGCCATGCGCTGGCGCAGCTGGCGTTCGGCGCCGATCATGGCGCCCAGGGTCAAGGCTGCGGCAACGCGCAGCGCAAAGTCAAATACCACCATCAGTTTCTCCCGGCTTGGGAGGAACAGGCGAGTGCAAGGGCGACGACGGGTCGCCCCCAAAGGGGGCAGCAGACGATAACGGTGGAACGATGAGGAGGGAAGTGGCGGCGAATGTGCATCGCCGCAGGTAAAACCGCACCTTGCCATGGGCCAGGCGGGCGGAATGCGCGCGTCTTGCCTAAGGCCGATCGCCGGTGGTCAATCGACTACTGTCACTGGAACAAGCACCCACGAGTCACTCCATATCATTGATAACGGGGACAGTCTAGCCAGTGGGGCAGCTTTGGTCAACTGAAGCTCTCTTCAGGAAGCCGCCGCGTCGTCCCCGCCAATGCGGGGACGGTGTAGGCGACCGGTCAATCAGTGGGCATGCGCTTCGCCGTCGGCATCGGTATGGGCATGCTCGCCGCCGCTGCCGCCGAAAAAGCGCGCGGCGCGCTTGCCCAGGCTGTCGAGGTAGGTGTAGGCGACGGGCACCACCACCAGGGTCAACAGGGTCGAAGTGATCACGCCGCCGATGACGGCGCGGCCCATCGGCGCCTGCGATTCGCCGCCGTCGCCCATGCCGATGGCCATCGGCAGCATGCCGAAGACCATCGCCAGGGTCGTCATCAGGATGGGGCGCAAGCGCACTTGCCCCGCTTCCATCAGCGCTTCGAACTGCCCCAGGCCTTCGCGCTGGCGCTGGTTGGTGAAGTCGACCAGCAAGATCGCATTCTTGGTGACCAGTCCCATGAGCATGATGAAGCCGATCACGGAGAAGATGTTCAGGGTGCTGCCCGTGATCAGGAGCGCAGCCAGCACGCCGATCAGGGACAGCGGCAAGGACACCATGATGGCGATCGGCTGCAGAAAGCTGCCGAACTGCGAGGCCAGCACCAGGTAGATGAAGATCACCGCAATGCCCAGCGCCATCATGGCGCCGCCCATGGTTTCGGCCATCTGCTGCGCGTTGCCGGCCACGTCGAAGCGCACGCCTGGCGGCAGGTCGATGGACTTGATGGCCTTCTGCACGTCGGCGTCGACGTCGCCGGCAGGGCGGCCCTGCACGCCAGCATAGATGGCGACGCGGCGTTGCAAGGCCTGGCGTTTCAGCACCTGCGGGCTGGACGACGGCACGAAGTCGACCACCTGGCGCAGCGGTATCATGATCGGCTTGCCATTCGCATCGAGCTTGCTGGACGCCAGCGACAGGTCGGCCAGGTCGGCCACCTTTTGCCGGCCCGACTTGGGCAGTTGCACATTGACGTCGTAGTTTTGCCCGTCGCTGGCTAACCAGTGGCTGACCGTGTCGCCCGCCACGAACGGTCGCAGGGCATTGCCGATCTGCTGCACCGACAAGCCCAGGTCGCTGGCCAGTTCGTTATTGATCTTCACGGTGGTCGACGGATTGGCGCCTTCCTGGCTGTATTCCATGTCGGCCAGTCCCTTGATGCTGCGCATCTTGTCCATCAGGCGGTGCGCCACGTCATCAAGCTTGCCTTCGTCGGTACCGAGGATGGCGATGAAGATGGGGCGGTTGCCCACCGACAGGGTAATGCCGGCAATCGGCGCCAGGCGTTCGCGGATCAGCTTTTCCAGTTCCTGCTGCGAGCGGCGCTTGTGCGTCTTGATGTCCGTCAGTTTCAGGTTCACCTCGGCCGCGTTGCGTCCGTCCGGCGTGCCGATATTGGCCACCAGGCTGTCGATTTCGGGAAATTCCTTCAGGGCCGTTTCGATCTGGCGCACCTTGGAATCCGTGTAGGCGAGGCTGGAACCGACGGGCGTCTTGAAGCGCAGGTTAACCCAGCCCTGGTCCGTTTCCGGGAACATCTCGCCACCGATCATCGGCACGAGCATCAGGCTGCCCGCGAACAGCGCCACGGCCGTGGCCAGCGTCGTCTTGCGCCAGCGCAGGGCCACTGCCAGCACCTTGCCATACCAGACGTGCAGGCGGTCGATGCCCGTCTCGATCCAGGCCATGAAGCGGCCCAGCCACGGCGCGTATTTGAAGCGGTCCTTGACGGGATCGCGCCAGACGGACGAGAGCATGGGGTCGAGCGTAAAGCTGACGAACAGCGAGATGAGAACGGCGACGGCCACGGTGATGCCGAACTGCAGGAAGAAGCGGCCGATGATGCCGTCCATGAAGGCCACCGGCACGAATACGGCGACGATGGCGAACGTGGTGGCCATTACGGCCAGGCCGATTTCATTGGTGCCGTCGTTGGCCGCCTTGTAGTGGTTCTTGCCCATGCCCAGGTGGCGCACGATGTTTTCGCGCACCACGATGGCGTCATCGATCAACAGGCCTATGCACAGGGACAGCGCCATCAGGGTCAGGAAGTTCAGGGTAAAGCCGAAGGCTTTCATGGCGATGAAACTGGCCAGCACGGAGATCGGCAAGGTCAAGCCCGTGATGATGGTCGAGCGCCACGAGTGCAGGAACAGGAAGACGATCACCATGGTCAGCACGGCGCCTTCGATGATGGTGCGCTTGACGTTATTGAGCTGGCTTTGCACGCGTTCCGATTCGTCGTCCAGCACGCGCAGCTTGATATCGGGCGGCAGCGTCTTTTGCAAATCAAACGCCACTTTCAGTATGCCGGTGCCCACTTCCACCACGTTGGCATCCTGCACCTTGGTGATTTCCATGGTCACGGCTTGCTGGCCGTTCATGCGCGAGATCGACAGTTCTTCCTGCTCGCCGTCGACGACGGTGGCTACCTGGTCCAGGTAGACGGGGCCGATGGCGCGGCGCGCGACGATGATCTTGCCGAATTCGCGCGCATCCTTGATCTTGCCTTCCACGCGCACCAGTTGTTCGGCCGCGCCATGGCTGATGGAGCCGGCCGGCAGGTTGGTATTCGTGGCCTGGATGGCGCGGATCACTTCATCGACGCCGATGCCCTGGGCATTGAGTTCGATCGGCTTCATGCTGATGAGGATCTGGCGCGCGCGCAGGCCGCGCAGCTTGACTTGCCCCACGCCTGCCACGCCTTGGAAGCGTTTGCTGATGATCTGCTCCGTCATGGTCGACAGCGCGCGCAGGTCATGCCCGGTCGAGGTCAGCACGATGGTGGCGATGGGGCGCTCGTTGTCGCCTTCGGCGCGCGCGATGAACGGGTCCTTGGCTTCTTTCGGGAAGCGCGGGCGCACCAGTGCCACCTTGTCGCGCAAGTCCTGCATGGCCTTGTCCATATTGGTCGACAGCTCGAATTCCAGGTACACGCCGGCGCGCCCTTCCCACGAATTGGCGCGGATGGTCTTGATGCCGCTGACGGTGTTGACAGCGTCTTCGATGGGGCGCGTGATGTCGTTTTCCACGGCCTCGGGCGAGGCGCCGGGGTAGTTCACTTCAATGGCGGCGAACGGGAACTGCACGCTGGGCATGCTTTCCACGCCCAGGCCGCGGTAGGAGAATATGCCCAGCACCACCAGCGCCACCATGACCATGGTGGCGAAGACGGGGTTTTGAATACTGACTTTGGTCATCCACATGGTTTAATCCTTCCGTGCCAGCACGGCTGCCGGCGCGCCAGGGGCGGCGGGTGTCCCTGATTGTGCGGCGAAGGTCACGCCGTGCCCGGGTTTCACGCCATCGAGTTTGGCGATGATGACTTTCGCGCCCGGCACCAGGCCGGACGTCACTTCCGCATAGCCTTCGTCCTCGTTGCGCAGTCCCAGTGTGACGGGCTGTGCGACCACCTTGTTGTTCACCAGTGCATACACGACGGGGCCCTGCTTTTCATTGCGCACGGCCGTCAACGGCACCAGCGGCGCCACGGGCGAGCGCTCGGTGACGATGCTGCCCTTGGCGAACATGCCGCCGCGCAGTGCGCCATCGCCATTGTCGACGGCGATGTAGACCAGCATGGCGCGCGAGCCGCTTTCGGTGGTGGGATTGATGCGCGTGACCTTGCCGGCAAAGTCGCGCGCGTCGAAGCCGTCAACTTTGAAGTGCACCTCCTGGCCCAGCTTGATGCGCGGAATGTCCGCGCTGGGCACGGGCGCTTCCAGGGTCAGCTGTGCCAGGTTGACGATGGTGTAGACGGGCATGTCGGGCGCGACCTTTTCGCCTGCCTGCAGGTGGCGCTTGCTGATGATGCCGGCCATGGGCGCGCGGATCACCGTGTCGGCCAGCGCGATACGGGCGATATCGAGCATGGCGGCGGCGGACTTGACGTTGGCGCGTGCCAGGTCGACCGAGTTTTGCGTGGTGTCGTAGGCTGTCTGCGAAATGTATTTTTGCTTGAGCAGTGCCTGGCTGTTCGCTTCATTCTTGCTGGCCATCGACAGGCGCGCTTGCGCCTCGTCCAGCATGGCTTGCTGCTGCGTCAGGCGGGCGCGCTGGTCGGCCGCATCGAGGCGCACGAGGATTTGCCCGTTGGCTACTTGCTGGCCTTCCTGCAAGGTCGTTTCCTGGATGACGCCGGAGACCTTGGCCTTGATGGTGGCCTGGGTCACGGGCGCCAGCGAACCGGACAGTGGCAGGCTGATGCTGAGCGCGCGCGCATCGATGGCGGCCACGTCGCCCTGTGCCAGTTCATGCACGGGCGTCTTGGCCTGCTCCTTCTTCTTGCTCGCTTGCAGTTCGGCAGCCTTGGCGGCTTGCTGCTTCGATTGCAGCACCGTCCAGCCGCCGCCGGCCAGGCCGAGCACGACGAGGATCAGCACGGGGGTGCGCCAGCGCCGGCGGCGCGTGGCTGCAAGGGGGGAGGCGGGGGGCAGGGTCTCGTTTTTCATAGATTTTTTAGTCAGGAGCGGCGCAGGGGTTCGGCGCCAGGTCTCGGTGCGGCCGGCCTGCGGCTGGCCGGGGGGAATTCGGGTAGCGCATCACCGTGGCGGCCGCAGACAGCACGCCTGCCGCTGCGCCCGTTCACGGCGATGCGCATGTTGCCACTTTAGGAAGATTCAAGTCCTGTCGCCATCGCCGTGCGACAGATTGCACAAAAGCGGGGCTGGAATGCAAAAAACGGCGACCAAAGACCGCGGCCGGCATGGATGGTCTGCACCTCACGATGCTTGCGCATCCTCAAGAAGCCGATTCGCCGGCGCGCAAGAATGGGCAGGATGGTTGCGCTACCGGACGGGCCAGACGCTCGCCGGTTGCCGTGCGGCCGCGCCACGGGAGGACTGATGTCTGATCGGATCGTCGGAACCGCCCCGTCGCCGGGCAGCCTGCTTGCCGCCGCCGAACCGCAGGCGGGGCCGGCCGGCAAGGCGCTGGACTTGTTATCGATCATTGTTGCTGCCGTCGAGCAGGCGCCTGGCCTGGCCGTGCGCGGCATCGACCGCGACGGCATCGTGCGCTACTGGAGCGCTGGCGCGGCGCGCCTGTACGGCGTGGCGGCCGAGCTGGCGCTGGGACAGCCTTGGAGCAGGGTGGCTGCCACGCTGCCGGACGCGGCCACCGTGGCCGAGCAGGTGTCCAGCGAACTGGCGACCGTGTGGGAGAGCGGCAAGGCGCGCAGCATGCGCCTGTGGAAGCTGGACGCCGATGGGGCCGCGCCGCGCCGCATCTGTTCCACCGTGTTTCCCGTCGTACTGTGCGGGCGCGTGCTGCAAGTGGTCTGCATCGATGTCGACATCACGGCCAGTGGCCAGGATGGCGCGGCGCAGGGTGGCTTGTTACTGATGGGTGACAATTTCCGTCATTTATACGACAAGTCCGCCGACGCCATCGTGCTGTTGCGCGATGAATACATCGCCGAAGCCAACCCGGCCGCTATTGCCTTGTTTCAATGCGAAGACCGGCCGCGGCTGCTCGGGCGCCGCCTCAGCGACTTTTCGCCGCTGCGCCAGCCCGACGGCGCCTTGTCATCGTTGCGCGGCACGCAACTGATGGCGCAGGCCCACGCCCAGGGCACCTGGCGCTACGACTGGCATTATCAAACCTGCCAGGGGAAATTGTTCTGGGGCGAAGTGCTGCTCACCTCCGTCACGCTCGACCAGACAGCGCTGTTTTACGCCGTGATCCGCGATATTTCCTCGCGCAAACTCGCCGAGCGGGCCCTGTACCTGTCGGCACAGGTGGTCGAGCATGCAAGTGTCGCCATCCTGGTGATGGACCCGCAGCAGCGCGTCGTCAGCATGAATCCCGCGTACAGCGAGATCAGCGGCTACAGCCTGGACGATATGCTGGGCAAACCCTTCGCCCTGCATGGCGTGGAGCCGGACACGCCGGCGTTTTTCGATCACGTGTGGGATGAAGTCGAGGCCAACGGCTATTGGCAAGGCGATATCGTGGGCCAGCGCAAGGCGGGCGGGCGCTATCCGGCCTGGCTATCGCTGACAGCCATCCGCGACAGCCAGGGGCAGTTGAGCAATTACCTGGCCATACTCAGCGATATCAGCGAGCGCAAGAAGAACGAGGAGCACACGCGCCACCTGGCCGAGCACGATTTCCTGACCGACTTGCCGAACCGGGTGCTGCTGCTGGACCGGCTGTCGCTGGCACTGGCGGCCGCACGGCGCAAGCTGAGCATGCTGGCCATCTTGTACCTTGACCTCGACCATTTCAAGCATATCAACGACAGCATGGGCCACCACGTGGGCGATTTACTGCTCAAGGAAGTGGCGCGGCGCCTGGTGCGCTGCGTGCGCGGCGTCGACACGGTCAGCCGGCATGGCGGCGACGAGTTCGTCATCATCCTGGCCGAGGTGGGCGGCATCGATCAGGCGGCCCATGTGGCGTCCAGCCTGCTGCATGCCGTGACGCAGGTGTACCAGCTGGGCGACTACGAGCTGCAGGTGGCAGCCTCGATCGGCGTGGCCATCTTTCCCAGCGATGGCGACACTATCGATACCCTCATGCACAACGCCGATATCGCCATGTACCACGCCAAGGAAGGCGGGCGTAACAATTTCCAGTTTTTCAATGCGGAAATGAATGCGCAAATCGTCGAGCGGGCCAGCCTGGAGCAAGGCTTGCGCGCCGCGCTGGGCCGCGATGAATTCGTGCTGGAGTTCCAGCCCGCGCTCGATGTCGCCAGCGGGCAGATCCTCGGCGCCGAAGCCCTGTTGCGCTGGCGCCACCCGCAACTGGGTCTGTTGCCGCCCGAGCGCTTCATCGCCGTGGCCGAAGAATGCGGCTTGATGGTGTCGATAGGCCACTGGGTGCTGCACCAGGCTTGCCTGCGCGCGCGCGCCTGGCACGATGCGGGCCAGGCCTGGTGGGTGGCCGTGAATCTGTCGCCGGCGCAATGCCTGCACAACAATTTATTGCTCAGCGTACAAGAGGCGCTGGCCGTGTCGGGTTTGCCTGCCGCCAACCTGGAACTGGAAGTGACGGAGTCCTTGCTGATGAAGGGCGGTGCGCGCCTGGCCGGCGTGCTGGCGCAGTTGCGCGCACTGGGCGCCAGGCTGGCCATCGACGACTTCGGCACCGGCTATTCGCGCCTGGCCAATCTGCGCCATTACCCGGTGGATAAACTCAAGATCGATCCATCGTTCCTGCCCGCGGCGGCGGACGCGGCGCCAGCCGAGTCCGATACGGCCGTCGCCGCCACCATCATCGCCATGGCGCGCGAACTGCAATTGACGGTGATCGCCGAAGGCGTGGAAACAGCGCGGCAACTGGCCTATCTGCGGGCGCAGGGCTGCCAGCAATACCAGGGACGCTATGCCAGCGGGCGAGGTGAGGATGAGGATAGTGCGCTGGCTAAATTATTGAACTACTGAATATTTCCTAGCAGCCTGATGCGCGCCAGCACCTGGCCATGGTCGGACGCGTGTGGCAGGCCCAGCAGCAAATGGTCGTTGAGGCAGCTCACTTCCTGCACCACGCCGATGGCGCGCGGCGAGGCGGCATGGAAATGCTCGGACACGAGGATGTGGTCGATCGTCATGTAGGCGCTGTCGTGGATATTCGTATAACCCACGTGGCGCAAGGCATCCTGGCGCAGCTGGATGGCATTGGCATCGTACAGGCGCGCGCGCATCTCCATGCCTGGTTCGCACGGTGCGCCCGCGCCCATGACGATGGACGTGGTGACGGCATTGGCGATGTCGTTGAAGTCGCCCAGCACGATGCGCGGACGGCCGCTGTGGCCCAGTTCGTTCGCCAGCACGCGCAGGGCCACCGCTTCCGCACCGCGCCGCTGCAGCGAACGCAGGTTGGCCAGCGCGTAGGCGGCCGCATCGCCGCCTTCGCCGTGGCGGTAGTCGGGCCGGCGCGATTTCAAATGCACAACGACGACGTCGGTGAGTTGTCCGCCTGGCAAGTGCACCTGCACATGCAGGGGCGCGCGGGCGAAGCGGCAGGCGTTGTCTTCGGCGGCATGGCTGTCGGAGGCGAGGGTCACGCCGGCGGGGAAATTCACCCAGGCAACTCCGGCGCCGGCCAGCGGCAGCCGCGACACCAGCGCCACCGTGGGCAGCATGCGTCCGGCAGCGTCCATCGCCTCGTGGCCGGCCAGGGCGGCGTCGCGGTAGTGGCGCGTGCGCGACAGCACGTCGCGCAGGGCCGCTTGCGAGAAAATTTCCTGGAACGCGATCACGTCGGCGTCGAGCAGGTCGATTTGCCGCGCCGTCCAATCTGCCTTCGCCTCGTATTGCGCCGGGCTCAACGGTTCCAGGTTGTCATACAATTTCGCCCCGGCGGGAGCCAGGTTGCAGACATTGAAGGTGGCAAAGCGGATTTCTTGCTGCATAATTAGCACTCCTCACTGAACGATCAGCGTATCACGCATGGCTAAAAAAGAGCATATTTCCGAAACCCAGGCGACGCAGCTGCTGCGCAAGCATCAAGTTTCCTTCGAAGAACACCCGTATCCCTACGAGGAGCACGGCGGCACCAGCGTCTCGGCGCGCGAGCTGAAGGTGCCGGAGCACGCGGTGATCAAGACCCTGGTGATGCAGGACGAGGCGGCCAAGCCGATGATCGTGCTCATGCATGGCGATTGCAAGGTCTCGACCAAGAATCTGGCGCGCGGCATCGGCTGCAAGTGCGTCGAGCCGTGCAAGCCCGAAGTGGCGCAGCGCCATTCCGGCTACATGATAGGCGGCACCTCGCCCTTCGGCACCAAGAAGGCAATGCCCGTGTATGTGGAGCAATCCATCCTGGCGCTCGAGCGCATCTATATCAATGGCGGGCGGCGCGGCTTCCTCGTCTCGCTGGCGCCGCAGGTGTTGCTTGACTTACTACAAGCCAAGCCGGTGCAGTGCGCCCTGCAGGATTAAGAAAACGCGACACCGCCCTGTCCTTGACCCGGGCGCTGGTGTATATTCTGCTGCGCCAGCCTCGATGCTGGTGCAATAAACACAATAAAGGGAAGAAATGAATCCAGTAATCACGACCGTGGCAATGACAGTGGCCGCTTACTTGCTTGGCTCGATATCGTTTGCCGTGGTGATGAGCAAGGTCTACGGCATTGCCGATCCGCGCACCTATGGTTCGAAAAATCCGGGCGCCACCAACGTGCTGCGCAGCGGCAACAAGGGCGCCGCCATCATGACCCTGGTGGGCGATGCTGCCAAGGGCTGGCTGGCCGTGTTCCTGGCCGAGCATTTTTCCAGCGCCCTGGGCGTGGGCGACATGGCCGTGGCCCTGGTGGCCATCGCCGTTTTCCTCGGCCATCTGTGGCCCGTGTTCTTCCGTTTCGTCGGCGGCAAGGGCGTGGCCACGGCCCTCGGTGTGTTGCTGGGCATCAATCCATGGCTGGGCCTGGCAACCCTGGCGACCTGGCTGATCATCGCCTATGCCTTCCGCTATTCTTCGCTGGCAGCCCTGATGGCTGCCCTGTTCGCGCCGTTTTACTATGGCTTGCTGTTTGGCGTCGATCCCATCTTGCTGGCTGTCATCGTCATGAGTGTGCTGCTGGCTTACCGCCATAGCCAGAACATTGCGAACTTGCTCTCTGGCAAGGAAAGCAAGATTGGCGGAAAGAAGGACGCGGCCAAGGCCGCTGGCAAGAAGAAGTAAGCGCTTGAATTCCTGCGGCCCGCACGCATATGCTGTGTTTGCGGCGCCGCACGGTGCGGCCGCCACCGACTCGCGCAAAGGCTGCCCACCATGAGTTCCACTCCCGCCACACCCACACCCACTCCCATCCGTATCGACTTCGTTTCCGACGTTTCCTGCCCCTGGTGCGTGGTCGGCCTGAAGTCGCTGGAGCAAGCCTTGGACAAGCTGCACGATACCGTCCAGGCCGACATCCACTTCCAGCCTTTCGAACTGAACGCGAATATGCCGCCCGAAGGCGAGGATATCGGCGAACACATCGCCCGCAAATACGGCTCCACCCCGGAACAGATGGCGCAATCGCGCGAAGCGATACGCGCGCGCGGCGAGCAACTGGGCTTTACCTTTGCCATGGACAAGCGCGGCCGCATCTACAACACCTTCGATGCACACCGTTTGCTGCACTGGGCCGGGCTGGAAGGGCGCCAGAAGGAACTCAAGATGGCCCTGTTCGACTCTTATTTCACGCAGGGCCAGAACCCGTCCTCGCACGAGGTGCTGCTGAAAGTGGCGGGCGACGTGGGCTTGGACAGCGTGAAAGCGGCCGAGGTGCTGGCCTCAAGCGCCTACGCGGACGAGGTGCGCGCACAGGAGAAGTTCTACCAGCAGAACGGCATCAATTCGGTGCCAGCCGTCATCATCAACGAGCGCCACCTGATTTCCGGTGGCCAGCCGCCCGAAGTGTTTGAGCAAGCCTTGCGCCAGATCATCAGCGGCGGCTGAACGGGGCGCCAATGGCGCGCGCCATGGCGGGCTTTTTCGGCTACACTCGGCACAGAGGGAGGATAGTCAAATGCCAACAGCCAGATGGAATGGCGCCGTCATCGCGCAAGCCACCGATGCACAGGTGCAAGTCGTTGAAAACAATGTGTATTTTCCTTTATCGGCAGTGACGCAGGAGTGCCTGCGTCCCAGCAGCCACACCACCATCTGCCTCTGGAAGGGCACGGCCAGCTATTACGACATCGTCGTCGATGGCCAGACGAATGCCAACGCGGCCTGGTCTTACCCCCAGCCCAAGGATGCTGCCAAGCAAATTGCCGGCCACGTCGCCTTCTGGCGCGGTGTGAGCGTCGAGCGCTGACGCGGCACACTAAAATACTAAAAATCAACAGAAAGCAGACGATGGATTTACGCCTCGCCGTGTACCAACTCGCCTCGGCCAACGCGCTCGATGCCCAACAAACCCGGCAGTTGCAAGAGGTGGCCGGCTTCCAGCGCGAACCGGCGCGCCTGGCCTACTGGCTGCCGCGCGGCGTGGCAGTGCTGGGCGCCGCGCTGCTGGGCATGGGACTGATCTGCTGGGTTGCCGCCAACTGGGAAGAGCTGGGCCGCATGGGCCGCTTTGCCCTGCTGCAAGGGGTGTTTGCCGCCGCTTGCGTGGGCGCATTTGCCGTGCCCAAGGCGCGCGTGCCCTTGCTGCTGCTGGCCTTGCTGGCTATCGGCGGCCTGTTCGCGTATTTCGGCCAAACCTACCAGACGGGCGCCGATCCCTGGCAATTGTTCGCCCTGTGGGCCGTGCTGGCCTTGCCCCTGTGCCTGGTGGCGCGCAGCGACGTGTTGTGGACGCCGTGGATGCTGGTGCTGGCCACGGCCGCCGCCCTGTGGATGCAGGCCCATGCGCAGCATAGCTGGCGCATCGATTCGGCCGATCTGTCCATTTTCGTCAGCGGCTGGCTGGCCGTGCTGCTTGCCTGTGCGTTTGTCTCGCCCCTGCTGGCGCGCTGGACGGGCGCGGGCAACTGGGCCTTGCGCCTGGGCCTGGTGCTCGCCACCATCCTTATCACGGGCACGGCCGTCAGTGCCCTGTTCGGCAGCGAGCTTGCATCGCCGTACTGGGCCGGACTGGGCTTGCTGGCCGTCGCCGGCGTCTTGCTGGTCACGCGCCGCTACTTTGACGTGTTCGGCCTCAGTGCCGTCGCGCTGGGCGTCAACACCTTGCTGGTGGGCGGCCTGGCGCGCGTGCTGCTCAATGGGGGCAATGGCGATGGTGTCGGCAGGCTGGTGATGCTTGGCTTGTTTGCGGCCGTGCTGCTGGCGCTGACCGTGCAAGGCATACTGTGGCGCACGCGCCAGGAGGCGGCATGAGCACCAGCAATAGTCAGCGAGCCGATGCGCTCGCCAGCCTGATCGATGACGCCACGCGCGCCGGCTTGCTGCCGCCCGGCGCTGCCCGGCCGGCGCAGGATGTACGGCCGTGGCCGCTGGTGCTGATGACGGCATTCGGCGCCTGGCTGGCCGCCATTCCCCTGATGATTGCGCTGGGCGTGGGCCTGGAAAGCGTGGTGCGCCACGGTCCCGGTGCCTACGTCGTGGCGGGCATCGTGCTGGTGGTGTCCGTGCTGTTGATCCGCATGCGCGGCGTGGCCTTGTTTGTCGAACAGCTGGCCGTGCCTTGCCTGCTGGTGGGAGGTGGCTTGCTCGGTTATGCGCTGTACCGCGATTGCACGGCGCAGATGGCTTCCTCGCTGCTGTGTCTGGCATGCCTGGTGGTGGCAGCCGCCTTGCCGCGCGACTGGCTGCGCGTGCTGCTGGGCTTGCTCTCCTGCGGCTTGCTGGCGCTGGGCATCGTCGATAGCGGGGCCGACTGGATTTTCGAGAATAATCCCACGCAACTGTATGTGGCCTGGATGCTGGCCCTGGCATGCTGGCTGGGCGCTCACTGGCTGCAGAAGCAAGCCTTCAATGATGGCCGTGGCGCACCGGTTGCCGCCTTGCTGGAATCGCTGTCGACGGGCTGGGTGCTGGCGATCCTGGCGGGACTGGCCTTCTGGTCCGGCATGACCTTCATGCTGGACGCCAGCGTGGGCGGTGGCTTTGTCGGCGAAGTGACGCGTGAAGTGACGCGGCAGCAAGGCGCTGCCTGGTATGCGCAGGCGTTGAATGGGGTCTCGCTTGTGCTGGCCGTGGCGGCCGCCGTCTGGACGGGGTGGCGCTGGCCGGCGCTGCGCCAGTTGCCCGCCATCGGCGTGGCGCTGGTGCTGATCGTGCTGGCGTGGTTCATGCCGGCGCTGGGTCCCGTGCTGCTGATCCTCGCGTATTGTTTGACGAGCGGGCGCTCGCGCGTGGCCGTGGCGGCGGCGCTGGCTGCCGCGTGGATACTTGGCAGTTTTTATTACCAGCTGGCCTGGCCGCTGGCCAGCAAGGCGGCGCTGCTGGCCATGGCGGGCGCGCTGCTGTGCGCCCTGTCGTGGCTGGCCACGCGCAGCGCAGTATTACACCTGGTCGACAGCAAACCGGTGGCTGCGCCGGCCGACAGCCGCGCCGTGCGCCTGGGCGTGCTGGGAGGCTTGCTGCTGGTGTTGCTGGTGGCGAATGGCGGCATCTGGCAAAAGGAGCAATTGATTGCCAAGGGCGAGCCTGTGTTCGTGGAGCTGGCGCCTGTCGATCCCCGTTCGCTGATGCAGGGCGACTACATGCGCCTCAATTTCGTCAACCTCGGCGTCCTCAGCACCCTGGCCAGCGTGAACAGGGAGCCTGGCCGGCCCTTCGTGGTGGCCAGGCGCGATGCGCGCGGCGTGGCCGAACTGCTGCGCCCGTACACCAAAGAGGCGCTCGCGCCCGGCGAATTCCTGCTCGAGCTGACGCCGAAGAATGGCAGTTGGGTGCTGGTCAGCGATGCCTGGTTCTTCAAGGAAGGCGAGGCGGCGCGCTGGGAAAAGGCACGCTATGGCGAGTTCCGCGTGCTGCCCGATGGCCGCGCCTTGCTGGTGGGCATGCGCGGCCAGGAGCTGGAAAAGCTGTAGCGCAAGGTGTCGTGCAAAAGCGCGCCAGGGCGGCCATCCTGTAAAATTGCCCGATGGATAATATTACGCATTCGGTCATCGGCCTCGGGGTCGGCGAACTGGTACATCGCAGCCTGCCGCCCGAGCCGCAAGCCCCCACCCAGCGCACCCGGCGCGCGCTGTTTCTCTTTTCGGCCTGGTTTGCCAGCAACGCGCCCGACCTGGACCTGGTGCTGACCAAGCTGCTGCCGCGTCCGTTCGGCTACATGCTGCACCACCGTGGCCACACGCATACCTTGCTGCTGGCCTTGCCGCAGGCGCTGCTGTTGCTGGCCCTGCTATGGCTGCTGTGGCCCGGCGCGCGCCGCCTGCTCAGGGAAAGCCTACCCGCCCGGCTGGGCCTGGCGGCCTGTTTGCTGCTGGGATTTTGCTTGCACATGGGCATGGATTTCCTCAATTCCTATGGCTTGCACCCGTTTTACCCGTTTGACAGCCGCTGGTTGTATGGCGACATGGTTTTCATTGTCGAACCCATGTTCTGGGTGCTGCTGGGCGTGCCCGTGATCATGTCCTTGCGCTACGGCAGCGTCAAAGGCGTGCTGCTGGCGGGGCTGGCGGCGGCCCTGTGTTTCTTTACCTATCAAACCTATCTGGCGCCTGCCGCGCTGTTTGTCTTGCTGGCGCTGGGCGTGGTACTGGCCGTGCTGCAAGGGCGTGCAGGCGAGCGGGGGCGCGGACCGCTGCTGCTGGCCTTCGCGCTGGCCGCCACCTTCATTGGCACACAAGGCGTGGCCTCGGCTCTCGGCCGGACGCGCATCGAAGCGGCCGTGCAGCGCCTGGACCCCGGCACGCGCGTGTGGGATGTGGCGATGACGGCGTTTCCCAGCAATCCCCTGTGCTGGATCTATGTCTCGCTCGACAGCAGGACAGACGTGTATACCTTGCGGCGCGGCACCCTGAGCCTGCTGCCCGAGTCGCTGGCGCCGGCCGCCTGCCCGGCCGGCTTGGTCGAGACGGGCAAGCGGGAACAGCAACTGGCGCCCGGTATTGCCGTGTCCGCCCAGGCGGCAGGCAGCCTGGCCGCCTTGCGCGCTTTGCAGTCGGACAATTGCTATGCCGACGCCTGGTTCCGCTTTGCCCGCATGCCCAGACTGAATGCGGACAAGCTGACGGACGTGCGTTTCAATCCCGCCATGTTGCCCAACTTTACGACCGTCGAACTGCAACAGTTCCGTAGCCGGCCGTGCCCCGCCTACGTGCCGGGCTGGGAGCGGCCCCGCGCGGACATGCTGGCGCCGCCGCAAGCGGATCGCCATTAGCGGAAATGTTGCCTTATGGAAAAAATATCGTGTGTGCACTGACATCGTCATGGCCGCGCATGCGACACTAGCAACTCAGCATGAATGATATTTAGTTAGGATTATCTTGGAAGAGCAACACGCCTTACCTTATTTGCGGGAAACCCTGCTGTTTCTCGCCCTGGCCGGGATTTTTATTCCGCTATTGCAACGCCTGAAAGTCAACCAGGTCCTCGGCTTCCTGGCCGTCGGCGCCCTGTTCGGCCCCTTCGGCTTCGGCCTGTGGGCCGGTGAATTCACGTGGCTGACGTATTTTTCCTTCGTGCGTGCCGAGCAAGTCAGCGGCCTGGCCGAGCTGGGCGTGATGTTCTTGATGTTCATGATCGGCCTGGAATTGTCGACGGAACGGCTGTGGGCGCTGCGGCGCTGGGTATTCGGCGCGGGCGTGGGGCAGGTGGCCGTCAGCGCTTGCCTGGTCGGTGGCGTGGCGTATTACTTTGGCCTGTCGCTGGAAGCGTCCATCGTGCTGGGGCTGGTACTGTCGCTGTCGTCCACGGCCGTGGTGATGCAGTTGCTCACCGACCAGCGCTCCTTGCAGACCCCAAGCGGCCAGGCGGGTTTTTCCATCCTGATGTTCCAGGATTTGATGGTGGTGCCGCTGTTCATCCTGATCGACGTGTTCGCCAGCGGACGCAGCGATGACCTGGCGTATCTGCTCAGCTTTGCAGCCGTGAAATCGGCCGGCGCCATCCTGCTGATCTATCTGCTGGGACGCAGGGTCATCCGTCCGCTGTTCCAGTTTTTCGTCAAGAAACGCCAGCCCGACGTGTTCATGGCCCTGACCTTGCTCAGCACCCTGGGCATCGCGGGCCTCACATACCTGGCAGGCCTGTCGATGGCGCTGGGCGCCTTGCTGGCCGGCCTGCTGCTGGCGGAGACGGAATTTCGCCATGAAGTGGAAGTGACGATAGAGCCGTTCAAAGGTTTGCTGATGGGCCTGTTCTTCATGTCGGTGGGCATGCAGATCGACGTGCGCGAAATCGTCAAGTCGCCCGTGCTGATTCCGCTGGCCGTGCTGAGCCTGTTTGCGGTGAAAACCCTGGTCATCAGCGTGATTTTCCGCCTCGGCGGCTTTCACTGGGGGCGCGCCGTGGAAACGGGCGTGCTGCTGGGGCAGGGCGGCGAATTCGCCTTCATCGTCGTCGCGTATGCACTCGGTACCAAGCTGATCGGCCCGCAAGTGGCGCAATTCGTCATGCTGGTGGTAGGCCTGAGCCTGTTCGCC
Source organism: Janthinobacterium sp. UMAB-56 (assembly GCF_900095265.1). Lineage (GTDB taxonomy): Bacteria > Pseudomonadota > Gammaproteobacteria > Burkholderiales > Burkholderiaceae_D > Janthinobacterium. The sequence continues at coordinate 52,573 of NZ_LT607668.1, forward strand.
ACGCCGGCGCTGGCGAAGGCGGCGCGCGCTTTCGGCAACTGGTGGGAAAAGCGTCACCACCACCAACTGGCCGACCTGGCGCACGGCGCATTGCCGCCGCAGGGCAGCACCGTCATCATCGCCGGTTTCGGCCGGGTGGGCCAGTTGCTGGCCAAGGTGCTGACGGAGCAGGATATCGCCTATGTGGCGATTGAAAACGATGCGCGGCTGGTGACGACCCTGCATCCGCGCGGTTTCCCCGTGTATTTCGGCGATGCCTCGCGCGCGGAACTGTTGCAAAAGGTGAATGCGGACCGGGCTGCCGCCGTGGTGCTGACCATGGACCATGCGGCGTCCGTGCTGCATGCCGTGAAATCGATACGCCGCGAATATCCGCAGTTGCCCGTGTATGCGCGCGCCCGCGACGAGGCACATGCGGTGGCCCTGATACAGGCGGGCGCGACGCTGGTCGTGCCCGAGGCGCTGGAGTCGGCGCTGCAACTGACGGCCACCGTGCTGCACACGGTGGGCTTGAGCGAAGCGCGCACGACGGACATCGTGCAAGTCGAGCGCGACCGGCGCAATGCCGTGTTGCTGGCGAAGAAATTGTCGTAGTGCAAGCTGTAGCGCAAGCGTGCGTGTCGCCGTGCCTGGCTAATTATCTATACAATAATGGTATATGAGCATACTACCGACATGAAAGCCGCGACGAAGAGCGCTGCGGCGCCCTTGACGCCGCAACAACTGGCGGCGCAGGAAACGCAGCAAAAATTTGGCAAGCCCGAGCGGGGCTGGCGCGAGCAGGTGTACACCGTCATTTTCGAGGCGGAAACGCGCACGGGCCGCGCTTTCGATTTGCTGCTGATCGCCGCCATCCTGATCAGCGTGACGGTGGTCGTGCTCAGCAGTGTCGCCTCCGTGGCCGAGCGCTATGGCACCTGGCTGACGGCGCTGGAATGGTTTTTCACCATTTTATTTACCATCGAGTATTTCGCCCGCCTGGCGTGCCTGCAGCATCCAGTGCGCTACGCCAAGAGTTTTTTTGGCGTGATCGACTTGCTGGCCATCGTGCCGACCTACATCGGCTTGCTGCTGCCGGGCGCGCACGTACTGATTGACGTGCGCATTTTGCGCCTGCTGCGCATGTTCCGTGTCCTCAAACTCACGTCCTATGTGCATGAATACACGGTGCTGGGACGTGCCCTGGTCGCCAGTCGACGCAAGATTCTCATTTTCTTGTCTTTTGTCATGATGGTGGTCTTTCTGTTGGGTACTGTGATGTACGTCGTGGAAGGGCCGGAAAACGGTTACAGCAGTATCCCCACGTCAATATACTGGGCCATCAGCACCATGACGACGGTGGGTTTCGGCGATATCACGCCGCGCACCGACCTCGGGCGCAGCATCGCTTCGCTGATGATGTTGCTCGGTTGGGGCATCCTGGCAGTGCCTACCGGCATTATCAGTGCCGAGATGACGGTACAGCGCAGTTCGAAAATGGTCACCACGCGTACCTGCCCCACGTGCCTGAAAGAAGGGCTCGATGACGATGCCAATTTCTGCAAGAACTGCGGCGCCAAACTGCCGCCGCTGGCACGCGACTAGCTCATCGACCAACGATAGACCCTATTTACTTTACTTTTTTAAGGCCAACATGATTCCAGTTCGCCTGATCGCGACGGGCAAAGCCGTGCCCTCGCATAGTGTGACTTCCGCAAGCCTGGACCTGAAACTGGGCCACCCGGCCGGCTATACCCTGCGCAAGAGCGGCGTGCTGTCGCGCTTTGTCGCGGCGCCCGATGAATCGCAAAGCGAGTTGGGCGCCGCCGCCCTGCGCGACGCGTTGAAGAATGCCAGCCTGCGTCCGGCCGACATCGACTTGCTGATCTGCGCCTGCGGCGTGCCCGAGCAAGCCTTGCCGAACACGGCCTGCTTCGTTGCCGAACATGCGGGCTTGCCACCAGGTACGCAAAGCTTCGACGTCAACGCCAGCTGTCTCAGTTTCATGGCTGCCTTCCGCGTGGCCGCGTCCATGCTGGCCGGTGGCGCCTACCGTCGTATCGCCATTGTCTCGTCCGACCTCGCCTCGCGCGGCGTCGACTGGAGCGAGCCGGAAGCGTCGATGATCTTTGGCGACGGCGCCGCCGCCGTCATCGTCGAGCGGGGCGATGGCAGCGCCGGCATCCGTGCCTACAAGATGGGCACGTATCCGGAAGGGCTGCGCTACTGCGAAATTCGCGGTGGCGGCACCGAGCGCAATCCGCGCAATGGCTGCGAACCGGGCGATTATCTGTTCCGCATGGATGGCAAGGCCGTGTTCCGCCTGGCCGTCAAGGTGATGCCGGAGTTCCTGGCGGAATTGATGCTGGAATCGGGCGCGGGACTGGAAAAAGTCGACGTGGTCGTGCCGCACCAGGCCAGCCCGCTGGGGCTTGCGCATGCGGCGCGCATCCTCGACGTCCCCGATGCTAAAATCATCAAGATCTTTGAAACGCATGGCAACCAGGTGGCCGCGTCCCTGCCCACCGCGCTGCACGAGGCGGTAATGACGGGGCGGGCCGTGGCGGGCCAGCGTTTGCTGATGATGGGCACGGCCGCTGGCCTGACCATCGGCGGCATGATTCTTGACCTGTGAAGGTGGTGTGATGAGGCGGATACTGGTCACGGGAGCGACGGGCGGGCTGGGGCGCAATGCCGTGCGCACCCTGCTGGCGCAGGGCGTGGAAGTGCGCGCCACGGGCCGCAACGCCGACGTGGGCCGCGAACTCGAACGCATGGGCGCGCAATTCGTGGCGCTTGATCTGGCGCAAGCATCGCCGCGCCAGGTCGATGAGCTGGTGCGCGGCATGGACACCGTCTGGCACTGCGCCGCGCTGTCATCGCCCTGGGGCGCGGAGAGCGACTTCATCGCCGCCAACGTCACGGCCACGGCCCAGCTGCTGCGCGCGGCCGCCAGCCTGCACGTGGCGCGCTTCGTGCACATCTCCACCCCGGCCATGTATTTCGACTACCGCAACCGCTACGAGGTGCCGGAAACCTTCCGTCCCGATGCCTTCGTCAACGCCTATGCGCGCAGCAAGGCGATGGCGGAAAAACTGGTGCAGGAGGCGGTCGACCGCCACCGCGGCATGACGTGCGTGATCCTGCGCCCGCGCGCCATCTTCGGCCCGCACGACCAGGTACTGATCCCGCGCCTGGCACGCGTGCTGCAGCAGCGCGGCGGCAAGCTGCCGCTGCCCAATGGCGGCGCGGCCACCATCGACGTCACCTATGTCGACAATGTCGTGCACGCGATGTGGCTTGCCACCGTGCACAAGAGCATCGCTTCGGGCGCTGCCTTCAACATCACGAATGACGAACCGGCGCGCCTGTGCGACATCTTGCGCAGCCTGTTTTGCGAGCATCTGCAGCAGCCGTTCGAAATCGTCAGCGTGCCCTACCGCGTGCTGGCGCTGGCCGCGCGCCTGATGCAGTTCGCTTCGCGCTTCACGCGCCGCGAGCCATCGCTGACGCCCTACAGCATCGGCGCGCTCAGTTTCGACATGACGCTCGATAACGCCAAGGCGCGCAAGGTGCTCGGCTACCGTCCCATCGTCAGCCTGCACGACGGCATCGCCCGCACGGCACAGTGGATGCGCCAGGAAGCGGCGGCGCACAAGGTGGGCAAGGAGCGCAATGGCTAACATCACGGCGTTTCGCGTCGGCCACTGCACGCATCCCTCGTGCATGGTCTTGAAAGGCAGCGGGCTGGCCAGCCGCTGCTTCCCCTCGCGCGCCTACCTGATCGACACGCGCGCGGGCCTGTACCTGTGGGATACCGGTTATGCCGAGCATTTCCGCGCCGCCACGGCGAAGGGCGTATACCGCATGTATGCGTGGGTGACGCCGATTTCCTTCGACGAGAATGAATCCCTGCAGGGCCAGCTGCGCGCGCATGGCGTAGCGCCCGGCGACATCCACACCTTGCTGCTGTCGCATTTCCACGCCGACCATATCGCCGGCCTGCGCGACTTTCCCGGCGCGCGGCTGATGGCCTCAAAAACGGGCTGGGACGCCGTACGGAGATTGTCCGGCGTGGCCGCCGTACGCCAGGCCTTCGTGCCCGAGTTGCTGCCAGCCGATGTGTCGGATCGCCTGGCTTTTGTCGAAAGCGTGCCCGAAACGGCCTTGCCGGCCGCCCTGCTACCGTTTACGCACGGGCGCGACGTCAGCGGCACGGGCGAGATTTACATCGTCGACTTGCCGGGCCACGCCATCGGCCATCTCGGCGCCTTCGTGTTGCAGGAGGGCGGCTGGACCCTGCTGGCGTCGGATGCAGCCTGGGTGCCGGAAAGTTTTCAGCAACTGCGCGGCCCGTCAGAACTGTCCTTCCTCATCCAGCACAAGCGCGCGCCGTATTACGCCACCTTGAACCGGCTGCACCAGTTGCACCACTCGGGCAATGCGCAGATCCGCATCACGCATGAAGATACGCTCGATTATTTGCCTGTGGCGGGCCGTCCGTGAAGCGTATTTTCTGGCTCTTGCTGTCGTACTGGCGCACGCGCCGCCTGCGTTTTGCGGATCGCGCGCAGCTCGGCGCCTACCAGCACAGGCAACTGGCGCGTTTCATCGATGTGCTGTGCGCGCGCAGCAGCTACTTTGCCGCTTACCGCCACCTGCCTCTGGCGCAGTGGCCAACGATGAACAAGGCGCTGATGCTCGAACACTTCGATGCCATGAACACGCAGGGCATCACCCTGGCGCAGGCGATGGAGGCGGCCATGGCGGCCGAGCATAGCCGCGACTTCACGCCTGCCGTGGGGGACATCACGGTGGGCCTGTCGTCGGGCACCTCGTCGCGGCGCGCCGTGTTTACCGTCAGCCCCCGCGAAAAGGCGCAATGGGCGGGCGTGATGCTGGCCAAGGCGCTGCCCGATGGCCTGTTTTCCGGCGAACGGGTAGCACTGTTCCTGCGCGCGAACAGCAATCTGTACACGGCCGTGCGCTCGCCGTGGCTGACCTTTGCGTTTTACGACCTGTTCCAGCCCTTCGACAGCCTGTGCGCGCAGCTGGCGCAATATCGGCCCTCCGTCATCGTCGCGCCGGCCCAGGTGCTGCGCCAGCTGGCGCTCCGTGTCATCGATGGCAGCCTGGCGCTGGCGCCGAAAAAAGTCATCTCGGTGGCAGAAGTGCTGGAAGCGCAAGACCGGGCCCTGATCGTGCAGGCGTTTGGCGCCGTGCATGAAATCTACCAGGCCACCGAGGGTTTCCTCGCCAGCAGCTGCGAGCATGGGGTGCTGCACCTGAACGAGGAATATGTGCATATCGAGCCGCAATGGCTGGATCAGGAACAACGTCGCTTCGTGCCCGTGATTACGGACTTTACGCGCCTCACGCAGCCCATCGTGCGCTACCGCCTGGACGACATCCTGCTCGCGCGCACCACGCCATGCTCGTGCGGCCGCGCCACGCGCGCCATCGATGGCATCGAAGGGCGCTGCGACGACATGCTGTTCTTGCCATCCCTACCATCCATGTTGTCGGCGAACGGCGGCGCACCGGTCGCCGTGTTTGCCGACGTATTGACGCGGGCGTTCGCGCAAGCCTTGCCGCCGGACGCCGATTACCGCCTGGTGCAGTCGGGTGTAGCGGACTTGCAGCTGCACGCGGCCCTGGACGACGCTGGCCTGGCCGCCTTGCGCGCCCACCTGGCAACGGTGCTGCACGGCCTGGGCGTGGCCACCGAACGTCTGCTCTGGACGGTGAGCGGCGACCTGCCTCCCTTTGACCCTACGATGAAACGGCGCCGTATCCGGCGTCTTGCGACCGCATGAACCCTTCTTGCATGACTGTACGCAGCCGCCTGCTGCATTTGCTGGCCGGCTGGGGCAGCGTCGGCCTCGTGTATTTTTCCAGCGACCTGCTGCAAGGGCAGGGCGTGCTGCTGCCCGAGACGGCCATCGACCGCGCCATTGCCTACTCGGATACCGCCATCTGGCTGTACCTGTCCTTCTTCCTCCTGATTCCCTACGCCTACCTGGCGGCCGATGCGGTGCGCGTGCGCTGGCTGGCGCGCGCCATGGCGCTTTCGGCGCTGGCCTGCGGCGTGGTCTTCCTGCTGTATCCGACCACCCTTGCATATCCGGCCGTGAATGAAGGCAGTGCCTGGAGCACGCAGGCACTGCGCATGCTGCAGGCGGCGGACTCCACGCAAAACTGCCTGCCTTCGCTACATGGCGCCCTGACATTGTTGTGCGTGTGGGCCTTGTGCGACAGGCGCCACCTGCTCCGCTCCGCGCTGGTCGTGGCACTGGGCGTGGCCATCTGCTACGCCATCATCGCCCTGCGCCGGCACGTGAGCATCGACCTGGCCGCCGGCCTGTTTGTTGGCATCGCTGGCGGCATGCTGGCGAAAATACAGGTATCCTTGGCTGCGCGCCGCGCCGTTTCCATGAAAACCGCACCATGATGAATCCCTTTGCCCTGTCGTTCTTGATCATGCTGGCCTTCGTGCTGGCCGAACTGCTGATACTCAAATGGGTACGCAAGACACCCGTGCCTTGGAAGGACGTGATCTTCAACCTCAATTCCGGCCACATCCTGATGTGGGTGTTCCGCGGCGTGGAAGTGGCGGCGTTCGCCCTGCTGCTGCGCCATGTGAACCTGCATCTCGTCGACCAGTGGCCCGTGGTAGCGCAATGGGTCTTTGCCTTTTTTGCCTGGGACCTGTGTTTTTACTGGATGCACCGGCTGCACCACAAATTCCCTTTACTGTGGGCCGTGCACGTGGTGCACCACCAGGGCGAGCATTTCAACCTGTCGCTGGGCGTGCGCAATTCCTGGTATTCCTCGCTGACGAATTTCCCCTTCATCGCCATCCTGGCCGTGCTGGGCGTGCCGCTGGAAATCTTCCTCGTCGTCTCGTCCCTGCATTACACGGTGCAGCTGTATAACCACAATGCGCTGGTGAACAAGTCCGGTATCCTCGATACATTCATGGTGACGCCCTCGCACCACCGCGTGCATCACGGCACGGATAAACGCTACCTCAACCGCAATTTCGGCGGCACTTTGCTGCTGTGGGACAGGCTGTTCGGCAGCTTCCAGCCGGAACTCGATGGCGTGGAAATGCGCTATGGCGTGAAGGGCATGGCACCCACGCACAACCCTCTGCTGGCCAGCAACGGCAAACTGTTTACCTGGCTGCGCGCGCGCTTTCCCCACTGGCAGTCGCGCGGCACCTTCCACGTGCCAGAGCTGTTCATCGGCGTCGGCGGCGTGATCCTGTTTGGTCTCGTGATTTATTACGTCAATCATGAAGCGGTGCTGGCTGGCGCGCAGCAAGCCATCCTGTTCGCGCTGATCTTTGCGGGCACCCTGGCGCTGGGCGGCCTGTCTGATGCGCGGCGCTGGGGCGCCATCGCCTGGGTCGCCATCGCCCTGGCCATGCCGGCCTTGTATCTGGGCTGGTATGGCGCGCGCGATGCGTGGGGCAGGGTGTTTTTGGCCGCGCTGCTGGCGCATGGCCTCGATGGGGCGCGCCGCCTGTGGTGGCCGGCAGCGGCCGGGACGCGCGCGTGAGCCAGCTGCCTCCGCTGCGCTTCCAGCCCGCCCGCGATTCCGCCTTCCGCCGCGAATTGCGTGCGCGCGCCGACGCCTACCTGGCGGACGAAGGAAAACACCGCTTTGGCGACGCGCGCCTGCACGCGAAAACCGTGTTCCTGGCCGCGCTGACGGTGGGGCTGTATGCGCTGTCCTTGCATGCCGACAGCACCTGGCCGTTTGTCGCCAGCTATGTCGCTTGCCTGGTCGCGGCCATGGCGCTGGCCATGAACACCCTGCACGACGCCGCCCATAGCGCCATCTTCCGCCAGGGCGTCTGGAACCGCGTGCTGATCCGCCTGGTGGCCTTGCCTGTGGGCGTGGACACGGATTTCTGGACCATCCGCCACGTGCACTTCCATCACACCTATGCGAATGTGGAAGGATATGACCTCGACACGGAACCCAACCCGTTCCTGCGCCAGACGCCGTATCAAAGCTGGTCGCCGCAGTATCGCTATCAATACCTGTACTGGCCCGTGGTGGCGGCCCTGTCGCTGCCTTATCTGAACTGGTATGGCGACTGGCTGGACCGCTTTGGCAAGACGCCCGTGGCCGCGCATAGCCGCTTGCAGGGCTGGCGCGGCTGGCTGTCCTTCCTGGGCTGGAAGCTGGGCCACGTGGCGCTGGTGCTGGCGCTGCCCATGTGGGTGCTGCAGCAGCACGGCCTAGGCTGGGGCGTGGTGCTGGGCGCGTATTTCCTGGGCCAGATGCTCGCCTCGTGCGCGCTGGTGGCGCTGATCCTCGGCACGCACTGGGCCGAAGTGGCGTTTTTCCAGCCGGGGCAAGACGGCACCCTGCCGCACGACTGGTACCAGCACACGTTTTATACGGCTTGCGACTGGACGCCGAAACCGCGCCGCCTGCGCTGGCTTGGCTACTGGCTGGGCGGCTTGAATCTGCACCTGACGCACCATCTGTTCCCTACCTGGAACCACCGTCACTACCCGGCGCTGGCGCGCATCCTGGCCGAACTGGCGCCGCGTCACGGCCTGGTCTACCGCGAACTCGGGTATGGCCAACTGCACGCCTCGCAGCAGGCTTTCCTGCGTGCCATGGGCCAGCCGCCTGCATCCTCCTGAATAATCGCGCTTGACCCGGCTTCTGTTTTGTCTTACATTTCTGTAACGACAGAAATAAGAGAAAGCCATGGAATTAAGCCCGACTACTCAAAAGTACATCCTCCATTGGGGCGAGATGGGCACGCGCTGGGGCGTCAATCGCACGGTGGCGCAAATCCACGCGCTGCTGTTCCTGGCAAATGCACCGCTGACGGCGGAAGACATCGCGGCCAGCCTGAACGTGGCCCGCTCGAATGTCAGCAACAGCCTCAAGGAATTGCAAAGCTGGGGCCTGGCGCGCGTCACGCATGTGATGGGGGATCGGCGTGACCACTTTGTCGCCCTGCAGGATGTGTGGGAAATCTTCCGGGTCATCATGGAAGAGCGCAAGCGGCGCGAGATCGACCCCACCCTGACGGTGCTGCGCGAATGCGCGATCGAGGGCGAGCACGATGCAGCGATACCGCCAGAGACGCTGGCACGCATGGGCGAAGTGCTGGCGTTTTTGGAAATGCTCAGCAGCACCTACAGCGACTACAAGAATTTGCCGCCGGCGACCCTGCAACGCATGCTCTCCATGGGCGGCAAGGTGGCCAAGTTCCTCAGCCCGGACGACAAGCCCGCCAAGCCGGGAAAAGCATGAACGGCCCGTCCGAAGGAGAGCTGTTCAGGAAGGTGATGGGCGAGCAGTGGCGCACCCTGCACCCGGACATCCGCCGCCGCTTCGAGAAAAATCCCGCGCCCGGCCAGCCCCTGTATTACCGGGGCGAACTCAGTGAGCTGACCAGTTCGCGCCTGGGCAAGTTGCTGGGCTGGCTCACGCGGCCCTTCATCGCAGGCGCGCTGATTCCATACGACGACGCGGATTTTCCCGTGGATATCGAAGTCTATTCGCGCCCCGCTTGCCCCTTCATCTTCAAGCAGCGTATCTACCGCCTGCACGGGCGCGCGCCGATCCGCTTCACGTCCTACATGGCGGAAAGCGCACAGGGCGAAGTACTCGAATACGTGGGCATGGGCCTGGGCATGAAGCTGCTGTTGCACGTCGAGGACGGCAACCTGCATTTCACCAGCGACGGTTATTTTTGGGATCTTTTCGGCTGGCGGATGCCGCTGCCCGGCGTGCTCACCCCCGGCAAGACCTATTTGTGCCACCGCAACGACACGCCGCAGCAGTTCAACATCCGCATCGAGATCCGCCACGCCCTGTTCGGCACCACCTTCACCCAGGTCGGCGTGTTTCGCGAAAGCGCGGCGCCCACCCTTCACAAGGACACACCATGAATACGCATTTGCTGGCCCTGCAACTGATGGCGGCGCAAGGCTGCCTGGGCGCCTTCGACACCATCTACCACCATGAAATCACGGAAGCGCTGCCGCAAAAGGCCTCGGCGCGCCTGGAATTGACCATCCATGCCACGCGTGCGCTGATCTACAGCCTGCTGTTCGTCGGCCTGGCCGCCTGGGAATGGCATGGCGCCTGGGCCTGGGTACTGGTGATTGTCTTTGGCGTGGAAATCGTGCTGACCCTGTGGGATTTCGTGGTGGAAGACCAGACCCGCCTCTTGCCCGCCACCGAGCGCGTCACGCATACGGTGCTGGCGATTAACGCAGGTGCCTTTATTGCGCTGCTGGCCCTGAACAGCAGCCAGTGGGCGACGTTGCCGACGGCCCTCGTGTGGCAGCCGTATGGCTGGCTCAGTGTCTTCCTGGCCCTGTGCGGCGTGGGCGTGGGCCTGTCCGGCCTGCGCGACGCGTATGCCGTGTGGCAGCTTGGCCGGCGCAAGGTGCAGGAGACGCAAGAGCAAGAGGAGAAACTGAGCTTTGCCGCCGCGCCGCAGTGCGTGCTGGTGACGGGGGCCACGGGCTTCATCGGCCAGCAACTGGTGGCTGCCCTGCTGGCCGACGGCCATGCCGTGACGGTGCTGACGCGCCAGCCGAAGCAGGCTGCCTGGACCTTCGACGGCCAGGTGCGCTGCATCCGGTCGCTGAACGAATTGTCGGCGGCGCAGCACATCGACATGGTGGTCAACCTGGCCGGCGCACGCATCGTCGGGCAGCGCTGGACGGACGCGCGCAAGGCCGCCCTGCGCCGCAGCCGGGTGGCGCTGACGCAGGAACTGGTGGCGTGGATCGCCCGTGCGCAGCACAAGCCGCGCCTGCTGCTGTCGGCGTCGGCCATCGGCTATTACGGCGTGCAGCCGCAGGGCGACGCCACGCAACTCGATGAGGACAGCGCGCCGCAAGCCATCTTCATGTCGCAGCTATGCCAGGAGTGGGAAGCGGCCGCGCGCGAGGCGGAAAAATTTGGCGTGCAAGTGGGCTGCATGCGCTTTGGCCTCGTCTTCGGCCACCAGGGTTCGCTGCCGCAGATGCTGCTGCCCATCCGCTTCGGCGTGGGTGGCCCGTTGGGCAGCGGCAAGCAATGGGTGTCATGGGTGCATGTGCGCGATGTCATTCGCAGCATGGCCCATTTGGTGCGCCGCAGTGAACAGGGTGCGGTGAGCGGCGCGTACAATTTCTGCGCACCGGAAGCCATCGAGCAGCGCCGCTTCGCCCAGGTGGCGGGCGCGGTACTGCACCGGCCCAGCTTCATGCCGACACCGGCTTTCGCCATGCGCGCCTTGCTGGGCGAGCAGGCCGACTTGCTGGTGGAAGGCCAGCGCGTGGCGCCGCGCCGCTTGCTGGCCGAGGGATTTGTCTTCCGCTATCCGCAGCTGGAAGGGGCGCTGCGCAGCCTGTAGCCTGGCGTAGAATGGGGCCATTGCAGATGCATTGGAGTACAAGCCATGCCCCGCTTCAGCCATACGATAGACAGCCACACCTATGTGTTTGCCAGCCTGAAGGCGCTGCTGGCGAAGGCCACGCCGCCCCGTTCTGGTGACGTGTTGGCCGGCGTGTCGGCCGCCAGCGCGCGCGAACGGGTGGCGGCGCAGTTGGCGCTGGCGGACGTGCCGTTGACGCTCTTCCTCAACGAGGCGCTGGTGCCGTATGAAGACGATGAAGTCACGCGCCTGATCATCGACTCGCATGCGCGCGCCGCCTTTGCGCCGATTTCTCACCTGTGCGTGGGCGATTTTCGCGACTGGTTGCTGGACGACGCGACGGAGTCGCAAACGCTGGCCCGCGTGGCCGCCGGCATCACGCCGGAAATGGCGGCAGCCGTCTCAAAGCTGATGCGCTTGCAGGACCTGGTGCTGGTGGCCCGCAAGTGCAAGGTCGTCACGTCTTTCCGCAATACCCTGGGCCTGGAAAACCGTTTATCCACGCGGCTGCAGCCGAACCACCCGACGGATGACGCCACGGGTATCGCGGCGTCGATGCTCGATGGCCTGCTGCTGGGCAGCGGCGACGCCGTGATCGGCATCAATCCCGCCACCGACAATGTGGCGCAGGTGGTCTCGCTGCTGCAGCTGCTCGACGCCGTCATCGGGCAGTACCAGATTCCCACCCAGTCGTGCGTGCTCACCCATATCAGCACTACCCTCGAGGCGATACGCCGCGGCGCGCCGGTCGACCTGGTGTTCCAGTCGGTGGCGGGCACGCAGGCGGCCAACCGCAGCTTCGGCATCGACTTGTCCCTGCTGGCCGAGGGGCAGGCGGCGGCCCTGTCGCTGGGGCGCGGCACGGTGGGCAACAACGTCATGTATTTCGAAACGGGGCAGGGCAGCGCCCTGTCGGCCGGCGCGCACCACGGCATGGACCAGCAGACGTGCGAAGCGCGCGCTTATGCGGTTGCGCGCGCCTTCCAGCCGCTGCTGGTCAATTCGGTGGTGGGATTCATCGGCCCGGAATACCTGTACGACGGCAAGCAGATCATGCGCGCGGGCCTGGAAGACCATTTCTGCGCCAAGCTGCTGGGACTGCCCATGGGCTGCGACGTGTGCTACACCAACCACGCGGAAGCGGACCAGGATGACATGGACGCCTTGCTGACCATGCTAGGCGTGGCTGGCTGCAATTTCATCATGGGCGTGCCGGGCGCCGACGACATCATGCTCGGCTACCAGAGCACCTCGTTCCACGATGCGCTGTATGCGCGCCGGGTGCTGGGCCTGCGTCCTGCGCCCGAGTTCGAGGCCTGGCTGGCGCGCATGCAGATCACGGATGCGCAGGGCTGCCTGAAAGGGCCGCTGGCGCCCGCCTTCCAGGCGGCGCTGGGGCGGCTGCCAGCGTAAAACGGCGCAAATTGACGCCCCGGGCGCGCGCGCCGGTGCGATAATCGGCAATCCTCCCATCTGACGCCATCATGCTGCCACCCGACCCCGATTCCCTCGATCCGCACGACTGGGATGCGTTTCGCGCGCAAAGCCATCGCATGCTCGACGACATGCTCGACTACGCACAAGGAATTCGCCAGCGGCCCGTGTGGCAGGCGCCGCCGGATAGCGCCCGCGCGGCATTCGCGCAAGCGCTGCCGCGCGCACCGGGCGAGCTGGCGGATGCCCACGCCAGTTTCATGCACGATGTGCTGCCCTACGCCGTAGGCAATGTGCACCCCGGTTTCATGGGCTGGGTGCATGGCGGCGGCACGCCCGTGGGCATGCTGGCCGAGATGCTGGCGGCCGGCCTGAATGCGAATGTGGGCGGACGCAACCAGATGCCGGTGGAAGTGGAGCGCCAGATCACCCGCTGGATGGCCGAACTGTTCGGCTTTCCCGCGTCGGCCAGCGGCGTGTTCGTCACGGGCACATCGATGGCCAACTTGATGGGCGTGCTGGTGGCGCGTACGCAAGCGCTGGGCGTGCAGGCCCGCCAGCATGGCTTGCAGGGCGCGCCGCTGGTGGCGTACACCTCGGCCGCCGCGCATGGTTGCATCGCGCAGGCGATGGATCTGTCCGGCCTGGGCACGGCTGCCTTGCGCCGCATTGCCGTCAACGAGCGCCAGCAGATCGACGTCGCCGCCCTGGCGCAGACCATCGCCGCCGACCGCGCGGCTGGCCTGCGTCCTTTCTTTATCGCCGGCACGGCCGGCACCGTGGACACGGGCGCCATCGACGATTTATCGGCGCTGGCGGCATTGGCCGCGCGCGAACAGCTGTGGTTCCACGTCGATGGCGCCTATGGCGCACTGGGCATGCTGTCGCCCCAGGTGGCGCCCCTGCTGGCTGGCATCGAGCTGGCAGACTCGCTGGCGTTTGATTTTCACAAATGGGGGCAAGTGCCGTATGACGCGGGCTTTTTGCTGGTGCGTGACGGCACGCGGCATATGGCGGCGTTTGCCGCTCCGGCGGCCTATCTGCGACGCGAAGCGCGGGGGCTGGCGGGTGGCTCGCCCTGGCCCTGCGATTTCGGACCCGACCTGTCGCGTGGCTTCCGCGCGCTGAAAACCTGGTTCACTTTCAAGGTGCACGGAGCCGACCGCATGGGCGCGGCCATCGCGCACACCTGCGTGCTGGCGCGCTACCTGGCCGAGCGGATAGCGGCCACGCCGGAGCTGGAATTGCTGGCGCCCGTGACCCTCAACATCGTCTGCTTCCGCCACCGTGGCGTCGCCGATGGCGGCAGTGATGCCTTCAATGGCGAGATCGTCGCCGACTTGCACGAGTCTGGCATTGCCGCGCCATCGACTACCACCATCGGCGGGCGACTGGCCATCCGCGCCGCCATCGTCAATCACCGTACGCGCGCCGAAGATATCGATGCGCTGCTGGCAGGCGTGCTGCGCTTCGGCGCCGCGCGCCTGTCTTGAAAGGGAAGTCACCATGAACGATTTGCTGCAGCACGCCGCCACGCCCTATGCACCGCTGATCGGCCTGGCGCCCCTGATGCGCCGCGCCTTTCTGCAGGAAGACCTGGCGCCGCTGGGCGAAACGCTGCTGGCGCGCGCGCAAGCGTATCCCGATGACGCGCACGCCTACCTGGATTTTTCCACCGTGCTGCAATTGAAGGGCGAGCGCGAGATGGCGCTGGCCGTGCAGGCGCAGGCGATCGAATTGCAGCAGCTGTATGCGCTGCCCGCGCAAGCGCCACAAGCGGGCCCCGGCATCCGCGTGCTGGTGCTGATGGGGCCAGGCGACCTGATGTCGAACACGCCCATCGAGTTTCTCGTCGAGCAGTCCGACGTGGCGCTCGACCTGCTGTACCTGACGGTGGACGGACCATTGCCGGAAGAAGTGCCGGATCACGACGTGCTGCTGGTGGCCGTGGCCGAGTCGGATGCCAACCAGCCCTTGCTGGCGCTGCTGGCGCAATTCGTGGCGGACTGGCCACGCCCCGTCATCAACCTGCCGCAGCATATCGCACACACCTCGCGCGATGGCCTGTGCGGGAAGCTGCAGGATTTGCCCGGTGTCGCCATGCCGCGCACGGCGCGCATCGCGCGCGCGCAGCTGGCCGCGCTGGCTTCGGGGGAAATGCCGCTCGATGCCGTGCTGCCCGGCGACGTCTTTCCCCTGATCGTGCGCCCTCTCGGTTCGCACGCGGGCCACGACCTGGAAAAGATGGAGCATGCCAGCGACCTGCACGCCTATCTGCAGGCCGTTGACGCGCATCGTTTTTATATCGCCCGCTTTGTCGACTACCGCAGCGAGGATGGCCAGTTTCGCAAGTACCGCATCGTACTGATCGACGGCGTGCCGTACATCTGCCACTACGCCGTATCCTCGCACTGGATGATTCATTACCTGAACGCGGGCATGGATGAAAGCGCGGACAAGCGCGCCGAGGAGGCCCGCTGCATGGCGCATTTTGACGAGGAATTTGCGCGGCGTCATGCGGCGGCCTTGTGTGCCATCCATGCGCGCATGGGCATGCCTTATCTGGGCATCGATTGCGCCGAAACGCGTGACGGTGAATTGCTGGTGTTCGAGGCCGACAACGCCATGATCGTGCATGCCATGGATGCCGAAGCCCTGTATCCGTACAAGCGTCCGGTCATGCAGAAGGTCTTTACGGCGTTTCGCGCCATGCTGGCGCGGGCGGCCGCCGGTGGCTGCGCCGCCAACTGATCACTTGCCCAATAACTGTTCCAGCAGCCGGCGCTTGGCCGTGCTGCGTTCTGTTTCCCAGTAGCCGTCGAACTGCAGCAGCAGGGCGTTATTGTGAAAAATGCGGATGCGCTGGGGCT
Organism: Janthinobacterium sp. UMAB-56; assembly: GCF_900095265.1. Lineage (GTDB taxonomy): Bacteria > Pseudomonadota > Gammaproteobacteria > Burkholderiales > Burkholderiaceae_D > Janthinobacterium. The sequence goes on from NZ_LT607668.1 coordinate 68,266, forward strand.
GGCCCAGCATGACGGCGTGCACATAGCTGGCGAACGATTCGGCAAAGTCTTCATGCATGCTGGTGGCCGCATACAGGGTGGCGAAGTTCGCGCCCTGCAGCTGCGCATACGCGTCGCGCATCTGGCTGGCGGCCAGGCGCGGCGCCTGGTAATACACGACGTCGGCGCGCAGGGGAAAATCGTTGCCTGGCAAGGGCACGACCTGCAGTGCTGGCGTGATCTGCCAGGCTAGTGGCAGGTAGTGGTAGTCGTGCGCGCTGCGCATGGCCTGCGCGGCGTTCCACCATTCGGGCAGCAAGCCCCGGCCGGCGGCCAGCACATGGCCGAATTCATGCAGCAGCAGGTATTGCAGCGCGCGCTGGCGGTTGTCGTCCTCGGGTGCGGCGATCTGCGCTTCAAGGCGATAGCCATCTTGCGGCGTGAAGGGCGTGTTCTCCTTCCAGCTGGCCCAGGCATTGGCCGTGCGCGCCTCGAACGCTTCCACGTCGAGCGCCACCACCACGCCCAGGATCACGCCCTCGCCATTGACGACGATGTCGCTGATGGCCGAGGAACCGAGCTGGCGCGCATAGCCCACCCCCAGCAGCACGCCGTCGAGCAGCGCCTGCACGGAGGCTGGCATGGAGGCCATCGCCGCGCGCACGTCGGCATGGAAGTCAGCGTCCACCAGCGTGGAAGTGGGCTGCGCGGCGACACCGGTGGCAGCATTGACTTGCGCCACATGGGCGATGACTTCAGCCTGGGAGGGGCCGAGGCGCCCGAGCAAAGGCGAATCGTACAACTGGTCCCACTGCGCGGCATCGGCGGCAACAATCATGGCGTTCCTGGCGTGGTGAGTGACGGTGATAAACTGGAATTGCGGCGCAGTGTAGCAAGGATACGCGCTTGCAGGGAGAGTGTATGGCTAAATCGGATATCGTCGTCGGCAGTGCCTGGCAAGCCTTGCGCCGGCATACTGCGGCGCGCATCGCACTGGGACGCTGCGGCGTGAGTGTGCCGACTGGTGCGCAGCTGGCGTTCCAGCTGGCCCATGCGCAGGCGCGCGACGCCGTGCACCTGGCACTCGATGGCGAGGCCATGGCGCGCGACTTGGCCGCGCAGGGGCAAGATTGCGTGCAGTTGCACAGTGCGGCCGCCACGCGTGCCGAATACCTGCAACGCCCCGACCTGGGACGCCGGCTCGACGACGCTTCACGCGCGCGGCTGGCGGCTTGTGTAAAAGGCGTGGACCTGGCGCTGGTGGCGGTCGATGGCCTGTCGGCGCTGGCCGTGCAGCGCCACGTGGCGCCGTTCCTGGCCGCCTTGCGCGAAAGGCTTGCGCTGGAGGCATGGACGCTGTCGCCCTTGCTGATCGTGACGCAGGGGCGGGTGGCCGTCGGCGACGAGGTGGGGCAATTGTTGCAAGCGAAGGCCGTGCTGGTGTTGATAGGCGAGCGGCCGGGCTTGAGTTCCCCGGACAGCCTGGGCCTGTACCTGACGTGGGCGCCCAAAATAGGCTTGCTGGACGAGCGCCGCAACTGCATTTCGAACGTGCGCCCCGAGGGCCTGGCATATGCGCAGGCGGCGTACCGGCTGCATTATTTGCTGTCGCAGGCATTTTCCCGGCAGTTGTCGGGCGTGGACTTGAAGGATGAAACGGTGGAAGTGGGCGCGTCCCTGGCGGGCACGCGCAACTTCCTGCTGGAGTGATCAGACTTCGCGGATTTCGTCCAGCGGCCAGCGCGGGCGCACATTGAACGCGTAATCGTACTTGGCCGCTTGCGGGTTGATTTGCAGGCGCATGGCGCCGGCAAAGGCGATCATGGCACCGTTGTCGGTACAGAATTCCAGCTCTGGGTAATACACTTTAAAGCGCTTCTTGGCGGCGGCCGCGTTGAGCGAGGCGCGCAGCTGCGCGTTGGCGCCCACGCCGCCGGCGATCACCAGGCGTTTCAAGCCCGTGTGCTTGAGGGCCGACACGCATTTGGCCGTCAGCACATCGACGATGGCGTCGACGAAGCCGCGCGCAATGTTTGCCTTGTCCTGCTCGCAGATATTGGCGATGACTTTTTCTTCATGGTTTTTCACCACTGTCAGCACGGCCGTTTTCAGGCCGGAGAAACTGAAATTGAAGTCCTTCGAGTGCAGCATGGGGCGCGGCAGTTTATAGGCCAGCGGGTCGCCGAATTCGGCCAGGCGCGAAATGGCCGGCCCGCCCGGGTAACCGAGTCCCAGCAGCTTGGCCGACTTGTCGAACGCCTCGCCTGCCGCATCATCGAGCGTTTCTCCGAGCATCGTGTACTGGCCCACGCCGTCGACGCGCATCAGTTGCGTGTGGCCGCCCGACACCAGCAGTGCGATGAAGGGGAATTCCGGCGGCTCGGACGCCAGCAAGGGGGAGAGCAGATGGCCTTCCAGGTGGTGGATGCCCAGCACCGGCTTGTTGATGGCCAGGCCCAGGCTGCAGGCTACCGAGGAACCCACCAGCAGCGCCCCGGCCAGTCCCGGGCCTTGCGTGTAGGCGATGGCGTCGATGTCGGGCAGCGTGATGCCTGCCTTTGCCAGGGTTTCTTCCAGCAGCGGGATGGCGCGGCGGATATGGTCGCGCGACGCCAGTTCCGGCACCACGCCGCCATATTGCTCGTGCATGGCCACTTGCGAATAGAGGGCGTGCGACAGCAGGCCGCGTTGCGTGTCATACAAGGCCAGGCCGGTTTCGTCACAGGAGGATTCGACGCCAAGAACAATCATGAAGGTGCTAAATAGGGAGGAGTAATCCGCCATTGTAAAGGAAAGCCGGGCAGTCCACCGTGTGGCCGGCGCACCATTTCGGCGGCAGTGTGCACTTGCGCAGTGCGGCGCGCGCCGGTTTTACCCGGAATTCTGGCTGTTTTGCGCCTTGAGCGCCATTGGCACTGCTCTTGCTTAGACAAGCGTGTGCCTTTCTCAAGGGAGCTAGCAATGTCGGAACAATGGAAAATGATTTGCCGCCTGAAGGACATGCCGCTGGCAGGCGCGCGCATGGTGCAGCGTGGCCTGGCCTGGCAGGACTTGCCCGGCGTGGCGCTCTTCCGCGCGGCTGACGATACGGTGTACGCGCTGCTCGACACCGTTCCTTGCCTGGGCGGCCCGCTGGCGCATGGGGTGCTGATGGAGAAAAACCTGATGGGGCCGAAGAACAGCTGGATCATCGAGCTCGATTCGGGCCGCCTGGTGGCGCCCGTGCAGGGCGTGGCGCGTTTGTACGCCGTGCGTATCCTGGATGGGCGCATCTACCTGGACTTCAATGAGCTCAATATCCCGGCCAGCAAGGCCGAACAGGCGCTGGCCGGGTCGTACGCCGTGCTGCCGCATGTGCAGATGGCATAGGCATATGGGGTCAGACCCTCAACACCGCTAACGTCAGACTCAGCGCCAACGCCGGCGGGGGGTGACCCCGGCCGTTTATTTAGGGCGATTGAGAAGATGCGCATGCGCGTCGCGCAGCATGGTGGCCGTCGTGTCCCAGTCGATGCAGCCGTCGGTGACGGAGCAGCCGTAGGTCAGTTGCGACAGGTCTTGCGGGATCTTCTGGTTGCCGCCCACGATGTTCGATTCGATCATCACGCCCACCAGCGAGCGGTTTCCCTGGCGGATCTGGTTGACCACGTCGGCCATCACCAGCGGCTGCAGTTCCGGTTTCTTGTAGCTGTTCGCGTGCGAGCAGTCGACCACAAGGTTGGCCGGCAGCTTGGCCTTGGCCAGCGCCTGTTCGGCGATGGCGATCGAGACCGAATCGTAGTTCGGGCGGCCGTCGCCGCCGCGCAGCACCACGTGGCCATACGCGTTGCCGCGCGTGCGCACGATGGCCACATTGCCCTCGGCGTTAATGCCCAGGAAGGAGTGCGGGTGGGCCGACGACAAGATCGCGTTGACAGCGATGCTGATGTCGCCATCGGTGCCGTTCTTGAAACCGACCGGTGTCGACAGGCCAGACGACATTTCGCGGTGCGTCTGCGATTCCGTGGTGCGCGCGCCGATGGCCGTCCAGGCAATCAGGTCGCCCAGGTATTGCGGCGAGATCGGGTCCAGCGCTTCGGTGGCGGTGGGCAGACCCAGTTCGCACACGTCGAGCAGGAACTGGCGCGCCTTTTCCATGCCTTCGTTGACCTTGAACGAATCGTCCATGTACGGGTCGTTGATATAACCCTTCCAGCCCGTGGTGGTACGCGGTTTTTCGAAATACACGCGCATCACCAGAAGCATCGTATCCTTGACTTCCTCTTGCAGCGCTTTCAGGCGGCGCGCGTAATCGAGGCCGGCGACCGGGTCGTGGATGGAGCACGGTCCGACGACGACGAACAGGCGCTGGTCCTTGCGGTCGATGATGTCGCGCAGCGCTTCGCGGCCGCGGCTGACGGTGTCGAAGGCGCTCTCCGACAGGGGCAGCCTGGCGTGCAGTTCGGCCGGCGTCGGCATGGGCGCGAAGGAGGTGACGTTGATATTTTCGATGTCTGGCGTATTCATGATTCTGGCTCGGCTTTCGCTATTGCGTTCTTTAAGAGGCAATAGTGTAGCGGAAATGCGGCCTCGCGGCGGGGATGGGGCCAAAACGGGAATGCCTGAGTTGTTTTTATGGCAGGGCCGGCACGCCGCCGTCCCCTCCTGGTTCTGCGCTTATTTGTCGCTAATGGCCGCCGGCCAGGCTGGCGCCAACGCTGTAGCGGGCGATGCGCTGGTAGTTGCCTGCCAGCTCGGGCGGCCTGGGCAGGCCGGGATGGCGCCGCACGTGTGCCAGGATGGCCGTTTCGTGCTGGCGTATCTGCGCGTCCAGGCAGGCGATCTGCTGGCGCAACAAGGCGTGCAGCGCGTGCTGGCCAGCCTGCAGATGGGCATCGAGGCGCGCCGACTCCTGCTGGCGCACGCCTTCGATGGCGTGCAGGCGGCGCAGCCAGAGGCGCAGTTCCACGTAGGCGGCCGAGGGTGGCGTCCAGCGCGCGGGGCGCTTGTCTTCGCAGTAATTGGCCAGCACTACGGCGCTGCGCGCCGCGTCAGCGGGCAAGTCCTGGCTCCGCAGATAGTCATCCAGCGAGCCCGCTTCGGCGTCGCAGACCAGCATACCCATGTCGGCCAGCATGCGGGCAGGCGCCTCGCTGTAGGGCATATCGAGGCGCATGCAGACGCGCAAGCCCATGATGGGCACATCGTTTCTTTGCAGCCAGCTGCGCAGCCAGCGGTAGCCTGCGACGTCGTTTTCCAGCACCTTGCACAGTACTTCGCCGCCCGAGAGCAGCACGGCTTTCAGCAGCAGCTTGCTCGTTTCGATGCCGACGAAGGCGCTTTCCCGTTTGCTCGCGTGTGTCATGATAGATCCTCCCCTGCATTGATATACGCAGCGGCGGCGCGTTTGGATGCAGTCGCAATGCAGTGTGTTCAAAAAAAGCTTGAAAGACTGTTGCTTTGACGCTTATGCCGTCCGCCAGCCCCTCTGCACGGTTAAAAATCCGTGTAAGCTGGCGCCATGACGACTGTATCCATCCCCCATACCGATGTGGCCGGTGAGCCATTTCCCGCCGCACGTTTCATTAAAGAAATAGGCCGTGGCAAGAACGGCGCGCGCAGCATGACGCGCATTGATGCCCGCGCCCTCTACCGCGCCATGCTCGAAGGCCGCGTATCCGACCTGGAGCTGGGCGGCATTTTATTGTCCATGCGCATCAAGGGCGAGTCCGTGGACGAGATCGCCGGCTTCCTCGACGCGGCCGAAGCCTCGTTCACCCCCTTGGCCGCGCCGGCGGGCGAGTTCGCGCCCATCATCATTCCCAGCTACAACGGCGCCCGCAAGATGGCCAATCTGACAGCCTTGCTGGCGCTGCTGCTGGCGCGCGCAGGGGCGCCCGTGCTCGTGCATGGCGTGAGCAGCGATCCGGGCCGCATCACCACGGCCGAAGTGCTGGCCGCGCTCGGGGTGCCGGCCTCGCCGGACCATGCGCAAACCGAGGCTGCCATGGCGCGCGGGGAAGTCGCCTTCCTGCCCATAGCGTCACTGGCGCCGCGCCTGGCACACATGCTATCGCTGCGGCGCGTGCTGGGCGTGCGCAATTCCACGCATACCCTGGTGAAAATCATGCAGCCGTTCGCCGGGCCGGCCTTGCGCCTGGTGTCGTACACGCATCCGGAATACCTGGAAATGCTCGGCGAATATTTCCTGACCTCCTCTGATCCTGCGCGCGGTGATGCTTTCCTGATGCGTGGCACGGAAGGCGAGACGGTGGCCAACGCCAACAAGGCGCAGCAGATCGACTGGTTTCACGGGGGTGAGCGCACGCTGCTGGTGGAAAAACAGTTGCTGGTGGAAGAGTTGCCGCATTTGCCCGCCGAGCGCGATGCGGCCACTACAGCTGAATGGGTCGCGGCCGTGCTGCGCGGCGAGGTGCCCGTGCCGCCATCGATCGCCGGGCAGGTGGAGCAATGCCTGATGGCATCGCGGCAGATTGCAGCACGGCCGCGCTAGCCGCGGCGCCGCAGTTTACAATGGCGTCTTTGTAATCAGCGGTGAGTGGAATTCCTATGGCAAAACAATTTGATGTGGCAGTGATCGGCGCTGGCGCGGCCGGCATGATGTGTGCGGCTGTTGCCGCCCAGCAAGGCAAGCGCGTGGTGTTGATCGATCACGCGGCCAAGCTGGCCGAAAAGATCCGCATCTCGGGTGGTGGACGGTGTAATTTCACCAATATTAACGCCACGCCGCAGAATTTCCTCTCGGAAAACCCGCATTTCTGCAAGAGTGCGCTGTCGCGCTACACGCCGCAGGATTTCCTTGCGCTGGTGAAAAAATACCGCATCGGCTACCACGAAAAGCACAAGGGCCAGCAATTCTGCAATGAATCGGCCGAGCAAATCATCGACATGCTCAAGGATGAGTGCGCTGCTGGCGGCGTGCACTGGCGCATGCCGTGCAAGATCGACCACGTTGCCCGGCAAGAAGACGGCGGCTTCGTGCTGCAGACAGATAGCGGCGACATCGAAACGGCCAGCATCGTCATCGCCACGGGAGGCTTGTCGATCCCGAAGATCGGCGCCACGGATTTTGCCTACCGTATCGCCAAGCAGTTTGACCTGGCGATGGTCGAACCGCGTCCGGCCCTGGTGCCGCTGACGTTCGATGCGGCCAGCTGGGCGCCGTTCGCGGAACTGTCCGGCATCGCGCTGGAAGTGGATGTGGAGACGGGCAGCCTGAAAGGCCGCAAGGCAAGCGGCGCGCGTTTCCGCGAGGATTTACTGTTCACCCATCGTGGCCTGTCCGGACCGGCGATCCTGCAGATTTCCAGCTACTGGCTGCCGGGCGAGCCCATCGTCATCAACTTGCTGCCGGAAGTGGACGTGGCACAGACCCTGATCGAAGGCAAGGGCACCTTGAAGAAGCAACTGGGCAATATCGTCGCGCAATGGCTGCCGCAGCGCCTGGCTGACTGCCTGCTGGCCGTCAACGGTCTGGCGCCGGACGCACGCATCGCCGACATGCCGGACGCGCAACTGCGCAAGCTGGGACTGGCCATCAATGCCTGGTCCATCGTGCCCAACGGTTCCGAAGGCTACCGCAAGGCCGAAGTGACACGCGGCGGCATCGATACGCGCGAGCTGTCGCAGCAGACGATGATGGCCAACAAAGTGCCTGGCCTGTACTTCATCGGCGAAGCGGTCGATGTGACAGGCTGGCTGGGTGGCTACAACTTCCAGTGGGCCTGGGCTTCCGGCGTGGCGGCAGGTATTGCCTTGCAGTAAGCAACTCTGTAGTATTGGGTTCTGGCGCCCGGTGCGCCGGCCCCGGTGCGTGGTTTACGCCACATTCCGGCAGCGACCGCAGGCTGCATGCCGCACGCAAGTGGGGGAGGGGCTTCCCTTTCCGAATAAAAGCTGCTACTATCTATCTCTTCCTATACACCACCTCAACGGTTTGAATTTTACATGACCACTATTCGCCTTAAAGAAAACGAGCCGTTCGAAGTCGCAATGCGTCGCTTCAAACGCACCATCGAAAAAACGGGTCTGCTGACCGAATTGCGCGCACGCGAATTCTACGAAAAGCCAACAGCTGAGCGCAAGCGCAAGCTGGCAGCTGCTGTAAAGCGTCATTACAAACGCATCCGCAGCCAACAACTGCCGAAAAAATTATTCTAAGACTGTTCAGTCAGAACCAACCCGGGTAGTTCGGCGCATTGTTCGCCACGGGTTTTGTTTTGATTCGCCTGAAGTGATACTTCAGATGAGTCGCATGCCCGCTCCGGTTCGCCGCAGCGGGTTTTCGCTTTTGTGGCCGCCTGCTTGGCCCGCGCGCACGAGCATCGAGTCCCTTTACCACTTACCAACACGAGGATTGCCATGAGCTTGAAAGAACAAATTACCGAAGACATGAAAAACGCCATGCGCGCCAAGGAAGCGGGCAAGCTGGGCACGATTCGCCTGTTGCTGGCAGAAATCAAGCGCAAGGAAGTCGACGAGCGCATCGAACTGACGGATGCCCACGTGACGGCCATCGTGGAAAAGATGATCAAGCAGCGCAAGGATTCGATCACCCAGTTCGAAGCCGGTGGCCGTGCCGACCTGGCCGACATCGAAAAAGCCGAACTGGTGCACCTGACGGGCTATATGCCTGCCGGCCTGTCGGACGAAGAAGTGGCGGCCGAAGTGGCTGCCGCCGTGGCCGCCTCGGGCGCCGCCGGTCCGCAAGACATGGGTAAGGTGATGGCCATCGTCAAGCCGAAGCTGGCCGGCCGCGCCGACATGACCGTGGTGTCCGCCCTGGTCAAGAAAGCCTTGACGCCGGCAGCGTAAGCATACAATAGTAGTAATCGGCTGCCGGCCCATGCTGGCAGCCGCTCAAATCGCCCACACGTTGACCTGGCTCAACCTCAGGCCGCGTGCGGTAGTATAGTCTGACCTATAACAAGACCCGCCCTCGCCAGTGATACCTCAATCCTTCATTTCCGATTTGCTCAACCGCGTCGATATCGTCGATGTCGTGGGCCGCTATGTGCAACTGAAAAAAGGTGGCGCCAATTTCATGGGCTTGTGCCCGTTTCACAGTGAAAAATCGCCCAGCTTTACCGTCAGCCCCACCAAGCAGTTCTATCACTGCTTCGGCTGTGGCGCGCATGGCACCTCGATCGGCTTCCTGATCGAGTACTCGGGCATGGGCTTTGTCGATGCCGTGAAGGACCTGGCGCAGAACGTGGGCATGGTGGTGCCGGAAGCGGACGACAAGATCCCGCCGGCCCAGCGCGCGCAGATCCAGGCGCAAAGCATGGCCCTGTCCGATGCCATGACGCAGGCCTGCGATTATTACCGGGGGCAATTGCGCCACGCGCCGGAAGCCATCGCCTACCTGAAGAACCGGGGCTTGACGGGCGAAGTGGCCGCTCGCTTCGGTATGGGCTTCGCGCCCGGCGGCTGGGACAATTTACGTTCCGTCTTCCCCGACTACGATGTGGTGGCTCTGGCCGAGGCCGGCCTGGTGATCGACAAGGTCGATGAAGAGGGCAACAACCGCAAGCGCTACGACCGTTTCCGCGAACGCATCATGTTCCCGATTCGTAATACCAAGGGCCAGGTCATCGCCTTTGGCGGACGCGTGCTCGACCATGGGGAACCGAAATACCTGAACTCGCCGGAAACCCCCTTGTTTTCCAAGGGATTCGAACTATATGGCTTGTTCGAGGCGCGCCAGGCTATCCGCGACGCCGGCTATGTGCTGGTGACGGAGGGCTATATGGACGTGGTGGCGCTGGCGCAGATGGGTTTCCCGCAAGCAGTTGCCACCCTGGGCACGGCGTGCACGCCCACCCACGTGCAAAAACTGCTGCGCCAGACCGATAACGTGATTTTCAGCTTCGACGGCGACAAGGCTGGCCGCCGCGCCGCCCGCCGCGCGCTGGAAGCGAGTTTGGCCCATGTGTCGGACAATAAAACCATCAAATTCCTGTTCCTGCCCTCGGAACACGATCCGGACAGTTACATCCGCGAATTCGGCGCCGAAGGTTTTGAACAGCAAGTACATGAAGCCATGCCGCTGTCGCAATTTTTGCTGAAAGAAGTGTCGGGTGAGCATGATTTGTCGGAGCCGGAAGGGCGTGCCCGCGTGCAGTTCGACGCCAAGCCCCTGCTGCAACTGATGGCGCCGTCGTCCTTGCGCCTGCAGATCGTGCGCGGCCTGGCGCAACTGACGCAGTCCACGCCGGCCGAAATCGAAGCCCTGTTCGAGCTGGCCAAGCCCGTTGCCGTGGCGCGCCGCGCGCCGCCGAAATCGGGCCGCCCCGTGCCCGTGGGGCTGGAATTGAAGATCATGCGCATGCTGGTGGCGCATCCGCCGCTGACGATGCGCATCGACGAGGCCGCTCTCACGGCTTTCCAGCACCTGGGGCCGGATGCGGCGCACAGCCTGGGGCAACTGGTGGCCGTGGGGCAGGCCTTGGGCGAGCATGGCAGTTTTGCCGCCCTGGCGCAGCAGTTGAAGGAGCTGGGCAGCGAATACGACGAGATCATCGGCGAGATCGCGGCCGGCACGGAATCCGATTACGACAGCGAATTGTCGTGGCTGGTGAGCACCATCCGCGAGATCAAGTTGAATGCCTTGAAGGCGGAATTGCAGCAATTGTTTGCGTCGGGTTTGCCATCCGAGAAAATTGGTGTACGCTACCGCGAAATCATGCAAGAGCAAGGCGAGCTGGAGCGTGAGCGTGATGCGGAGTTGGTGAATCGATAACCTTGCTCTGGAGGTATGGCGCGCACTGGAAAAACATTTTTCGCGTGCTATAATTAAATGCTAAGTATTGTGTGCTTTGGCAAGCTAGTTCTGTTTCGTAAATAGTATTTGTTTTCAGTAAGTTAGGCTCTTGATCGGCGCGGTGGATCGTGTCGGCAGCCAGAGCCAACTGGCGCTTTCGGCATTGTGGGCAAGGCTCGCAGACGCTGTCAAACCGCGCCAGGCTCTCGCTCCCAACGCGGTCGATGCAGGAATTTTTGCCGAGGCGGCTGGCAACAGCCGGTGGACAGGAATTGCTGCGCTTCCCGCGGATCGTGGCCGATGAGGTGTAAGTAACGTAACAGTGTCGAATTTGCGTTGTCGGCAGGTTCGAAGATGGTGGTTCCCGCAGGTAGACAGGGAACTGGCAGCAAACTTTATCCTAATCCACCGTAAAGCAAGTCGTTGTGTAATCGAAAGCGCCTGTGCCAATCAAGAAACCCGAATCCAAAGCGGCTGCAAAGCCCACTAAAGTTACCACGAAAGCCGAAAAGGCGCTCGACCGGCCAGAAGCGCGCATCACCAGCGCGCCCGTGGTCAGCCAGACCACCGACGCCGCCACCCTGGCGGCCATCGATACGTCCGGCTATGTCCTGCCTTCGGTAAAAGTGCCAGGCCGCCGCGGCCGCAAGCCAAAAGAATTCCAGCCAGAAAATGATGAAGTCGCCGCCCTGAATGCCGTGGAGCGGGCCGAACTGAAGGCCGTCGACAAGGCCAAGGCCAAGGACCGCAAGGCGAAGGAGCGCGCGCTGCTGAAGGACGCCTTCTCGTCCGACACGGAAGCGAGCGAGGAAGAACTCGAGCGCCGGCGCCAGAAACTCAAGACCCTGATCAAGTTCGGCAAGGAACGCGGTTTCCTGACCTACGCGGAAATCAACGATCACTTGCCCGAGAACATCGTCGATCCGGAAGCCATCGAAGGCATCATCGGTACCTTCAATGACATGGGTATCGCCGTCTACGAACACGCGCCCGATGCGGAAACGCTGTTGCTGTCCGATAACGTTGCCGTCGTCACCAGCGATGACGAGGCGGAAGCGGCGGCCGAGGCCGCATTGTCGACCGTCGACTCCGATTTCGGCCGTACCACCGACCCCGTGCGCATGTATATGCGCGAAATGGGTTCGGTTGAGCTGCTGACGCGCGAAGGCGAGATCGAGATTGCCAAGCGCATCGAAGATGGCTTGAAAGACATGATACAGGCCATTTCCGCTTGTCCCGTGACGATCGCCGAGATCATCGCTGCCGCCGATCGCATCGCCAACGAAGAGATCAAGATCGACGAAATCGTTGACGGTCTCGTCGATGAAAATGAACCGGTCGCCGCCGCTCCTGTCGTGGCCGCCCCCGTCGAAGAAGACGACGAAGAAGGCGAGGCGGAAGAGGAGGAAGCCGAAGAAGAGGAAGAGGCGAGCGCTTCCGGCGCGGCCGGCTTCTCTGCCGAACAGCTGGAAACCCTGAAACGCACGGCGCTGGAAAAATTTGCCGTCATTTCGCAGCAATTCGACAAGATGCGCCGCGCTTTCGAAAAAGAAGGCTACAACTCCAAGCCCTACGCCAAGGCGCAGGAAGCCATTTCGCAAGAGCTGCTGGGCATCCGCTTCACGGCCAAGGTGGTGGAAAAACTGTGCGACACCCTGCGCGGCCAGGTCGATGAAGTGCGCCATATCGAGAAACAGATACTCGACGTGGCAGTGAACCGCTGCGGCATGCCGCGCGCCCACTTCATCAAGGTCTTCCCGGGCAATGAAACCAATCTGGACTGGGTCGATGGCGAAGTCAACGCAGGGCACGCCTATAGCGCCATCCTGGGCCGCAACATTCCGACTGTCAAGGAACTGCAGCAGCGCCTGATCGACCTGCAGGCACGCGTCGTCTTGCCGCTGCCGGACTTGCGCAACATCAACCGCCAGATGGCGGCCGGTGAAATGAAGGCGCGCAAGGCCAAGCGCGAAATGACCGAGGCCAACTTGCGCCTGGTTATTTCGATCGCCAAGAAATACACGAACCGGGGCCTGCAATTTCTCGACCTGATCCAGGAAGGCAATATCGGCCTGATGAAGGCCGTCGACAAGTTCGAGTACCGTCGTGGCTACAAGTTCTCGACCTATGCCACCTGGTGGATACGCCAGGCCATTACGCGCTCGATCGCCGACCAGGCGCGCACGATCCGCATTCCCGTGCACATGATCGAGACGATCAACAAGATGAACCGGATTTCTCGCCAGATCCTGCAGGAAACGGGCGCGGAACCCGATCCGGCCACCCTGGCGATCAAGATGGAAATGCCCGAGGACAAGATCCGCAAGATCATGAAAATCGCCAAGGAACCGATCTCGATGGAAACGCCGATCGGCGACGACGACGACTCCCACCTGGGCGACTTCATCGAGGACAACAACACCCTGGCACCGGCCGACGCGGCCCTGCACGCGTCCATGCGGGGCGTGGTCAAGGACGTGCTCGATTCCCTGACACCACGCGAAGCCAAAGTGCTGCGCATGCGTTTCGGTATCGAAATGTCCACCGACCATACGCTCGAAGAAGTCGGCAAACAATTTGACGTGACGCGCGAGCGCATCCGCCAGATCGAAGCCAAGGCGCTGCGCAAGCTGCGCCATCCATCGCGTTCCGACAAGCTGAAAAGCTTCTTGGAAGCCAACTAGAAGCCAATAGGGCTTGACGTGCGCCGCTGATACCCCTATCCTCGCGTGTCCGTTTCCAAAACGGCCGCGCGAGGCGGGTGTCAATAGCGCCGCCACGCAGCAGTCCCTTGGGCCTCTAGCTCATGCTTGGTTAGAGCAGCGGACTCATAATCCGTTGGTGCCGTGTTCGACTCACGGGAGGCCCACCAGAATTTAGTAATAATAGAACGAGCCCCGGCGGGTGACTGCCGGGGCTTTTTTCATGCTGTGTACAATCGCGGCATTGCGATTGATGAAGGATGAAACGAGATGACGGCTGAAGTGAAGATTGAAGATATTGTCGTTGGCGAGGGTAAGGCAGCAGCGCGCGGCGCCCTGATCACCGCCCATTATCGTGGCTGGCTGGAAGATGGCACGGAGTTTGACTCGTCGCATCAGCGGGGTGAGCCTTTTCGCTGTGTGTTGAGCAATAACAAGGTCATTCAAGGTTGGATTTTGGGTTTGCACGGCATGCAGGTGGGTGGTACTCGCAAGTTGTGGGTGCCGGCGGCGCTGGCGTATGGCGAGCGTCAGGTGGGCATGATTCCACCAAATTCCAATCTCGTGTTCGAGATTGAGTTGCTGGAAGTGCTGACGCGCGACTGATCTCTTGATGCGCGATCAGGCGGGCAGAGCACTTGCCTTCACGCCGTCTTTTTTCGTCAGTAGTTTTTCGATATCGGCGCGCAGCGCTTGCTGGGTGGGGAAATTTGCATAACGCAAGGTCACATATCCTGCCAGCTTGAGCATGGCGTCGCGTTCCTTGTCCTGGCGTTCGCGGCCGGCGTGGCTGCGGTCGTCGAGCTCGACTATGGCGATGACGTTCAGTTGCTGGCTGCACAGGACAAAATCGGCTACCTTGCGGTCGAAACGGTTTCTGTTTGCCCATCCCTTCGCCGTTATCAGCGCGGAAAATGCCACTTGTGCCAGCACTGTGCATTCCGGCAAGGCCGTCTGCAGCAGGTGATACATTTGTTGCTCGCGTGCCGTCATGACGGGTTTTCTGTGCAGCCGCAACGGCCTGGCCGACTTGCCAGCCTGGCGCGTGGCCAGCATGGCAAAGAACAGGATCAGTGCTGCGATGGCGATCAGGACGGCGTAAGAAGGCATGGGCTGGCACCAGAATGGACGAGTACTGATGGTACGCGAGTAGCGGTGTGTTTTCGTGCCGCCGCCAGCGTATGTCAGGTGGTGCTCTTGTTGAAGATCAAATCTGCTTCAACTTGACCGGCATCGCGTCCAGCACCGGCACGATGTCATGCAGGCTGGCCACTTCATAGGTCGGCAAGGCGGTCGAGGTATTGGCCATGCTGTCCGGGTTGAACCAGCAACTGGCGATGCCGTAGCGGTTGGCGCCGAGGATATCGGCGTCCAGCCGGTCGCCGATGATGATCGATGTTTCCTTGCTGAATGCGCGCGCCATCTTGGCTGCGTACTCGAAGAAGCGCACGTCCGGCTTGGCGTGGCCGCACGCTTCGGAGGTGGCGACGAAGGAAATATAGTTGCTCAGGCCGGATGCGGCGATGCGGCGGTTCTGGATGGATTCGACGCCGTTGGTGATGATGCCCACTTCGCCGATGCGCGACAGGGTTTCGCATACTTGCTTGGCGCCATCGATGAGCACGACCGTGTCCGGCAGCGATTCCAGATACAAGCGGCTGGCCAGTTCCGGGTCCATGGCTATGCCATTCAGGGCAAACGTCTTGCGGAACCGTTCTACCTTCAGGAAATCCTTGCTCACCTCACCCGTTTCGAAACGTTTCCACAGGTCGACGTTGATCGCCTGGTATTGTGTGAACAGCCCGTCGATGCCGTCGCGCAAGCCCAGTTCGTGCATGGTATGCAGGAACGAGCGCTTTTCGGATGCCCTGAAATCGAGCAGGGTATCGTCCAGGTCAAACAGGAATAATTTGTATTTCATGGCATGTTGTTGAAAGCGTGGAACTTGTCTTGCATCGTAGCACGTAGCGCTGAATTCGGTTGGCCATCGCCTGTGCGGGTGATAACAGGGCCAGCATAGGCAAGGCCTCGCCATCCGCCGGCGACTGATCCACCGGATAAGACAGCACGCATACACCGTCTAGCCTGGTGGCAAACAGATATTTGGGCCAGAGTAAAACGGCGGGATGGCACAGGGCATGGCCCTAACCTGCGCAAGAGCAAGCTTACATATCCACCCACCAGTTGAGCAAGGTTTCATCATCGTCGTCATCGAGGTTGACGTAGATATTGGCGAAGTACCATTCCACGCCCGTTGCCGTGCGGAAGGCGTCGAAGGGGCCGTTGACGTTGTAGAGGCCGTGGTGTCCTGGCACGCTGAAGGTGAGATTGCCCCTGTGCTGGCCGTCCATGGTGCCGCCCAGTTGTTCTTGCACGTCGCGTTCGAGCTGATCCACCGCCTCTTGCGACACGTCGTCGGCATAGATCTGGATGCAGAAGTTGCCGCCGCGCGTCAGTACTTCGGCAGGGGCGAGCGGGTCGGCGATGTTGACGATGTCGCCGCGCGCCAGGTTCAGGGTCAGGCCGGGCGAGGCCAGCAGTTCGTAGACGTGTTCGTCAATCTGGCGCGCCGGCAGGGTTTCATACACGGGGCCGTGGGTATTTTCGCCTGCCAGTACGCGGATATGCGGCAAGCCTTCGCAATTGATGTCTTCCATGCATTCTTTCATAGTGCCGGCGCTGCGGGTCGCGCCAGGTTTGGGGAAGGCAATATTGTACCGGGTACCTAGCTGCTGGATGGTTACGCAACGGTGCAGGCGAGTAGATGCAATGACGAAAGTGATTCCGGCTCGAGCTTGTTTATATGCCGTCGTGCGATTTGACGTGACCGGCGAGGGCAGCATGCTCCAGAATGAAAAAAAGCACGCCGGAGCGTGCTTGCCTTGATACATTGGCGCTGATTACTTAGTTATGTGCGCTGATGCCGCTGCGGAACTGTTCGAACCCGGCGCGCGCTGCCTTGTAGCAATTGCCGGCGGCCGCTTCCAGACCTTCGCGGTCGAGGACTTCGACCGTGCCGCGGCGGTACTGGATCAAGCCTTCGTCCTGCAGTTTGCGGGCCGTGACGGTGACGCTTTCGCGGCGCACGCCCAGCATGTTGGCCATGGTGTCTTGCGTGACCTTCAGTTCGTTCGAGAGCGAACGGTCGAGGCGGTCGAGTAGCCAGCGGCACAGTTTTTGTTCGATGCTGCAATGACGTCCGCCTACTACGTTCTGTGCCATTTGCGCAAACATCGCGCTGGTGTAGCGCATCAGCAATTGTGCCATCGCGCCGCCTTCATTGAAGATTTCACGCAGGAAGGCGGTTTTCAGGCGGTAGCCGTAGCCAGCTGTCTGCACGATGGCGGTGCAGGTGGCACGCTCGGCCTCGTACAGCACCACGCCAGCCACGCCTTCGCGGCCGATGACGGCGATCTCGGTAGTGGCGCCATCTTCCATCACATACAGCAGGGAAACGATGGCGTTGGTGGGGAAATAGGTATATTCGATCTTGCCGCCACAATCGTACAGATGCTTGCCGGCAGGTAACGCGACCAGTTCCAACTGGCAAAACAAGCGCTCCAGATCGGCGCGCGACAAGGCGCGCAGCAATTCGTTCTGTTGGGCGCCGGTGATGCTGATCATGGGCGTAGCCGGTGCGGCTTGCCAGTTGTGCTGGGCGGCGTGGCTATTCGTGGCTGGGGTCAGGTTGCTATAAGCTTTGTACATGGTAGGGCCTCGTCTTCTGATTTTGTTGGATGGCGCTGCTTTTCTGGCTTGCTAGCGTTGTGCTGAATCATGTATCCACTATAGGACCAGCGGTCGCAGGCGGGCATCGGATGAGCCGACGTGCTTATGTAGGCTAGGAACATTGCCTCGTGTCATCCGACTCCTACGCCTGGTCTCTTGTGTGGAACTAACGGTGTTCTGGGGAAAAGCAATACGCTGACCGTCGCGCGCGAGCTGATGGCATGATGGCCAGCGATGTGAGTCCGGGTCTTCTGTCTAGCCATACGGTCTATATACGTGCGCGCGCCTGCCTGGACCGTTTCATGAAGGCACGCAGCGTATGCAGTGCTCCTCTCGTTCTGGCTAGCTTCCCGTTTGGAAGAGTGGGCGCTGGCGTCAGCAAAGAGCGGGGCGCTGGTGCACGAGTGGGGAAGCGTTTACACGCGCTTGCGGGATTTTTTAAGGCCTTGGGTGGCGGGCGCAGCAGCGGCTTGCTGGCGCTGTTGCCAGGCCCTCAGGGCCTCTTCGTAGGCGGCCAGGTCTTCCTGATACATTTCCAGCACGCAAAAGGTGCAACCGCTGTGGCAACACTCGTCATTGCCCGGTTTGTTGGGCGCTTGCGGTGGCGGATCGTGTGGGAAAGGCGGGGTCGGCATGGTGAGGGCTGGGGACGGAGGAGCTGGCATCGGAGCTCGCATCATACGGCATCCCGGCGTGCCGTTGCGGGAACGCTTTTTGCTCAAAAATCACGGTTTCCGTGTACAGTTGCGGTGAATTAGGGTATCGTTTACAGCACTGATATTGTATCTTCTGCGCGCGATGTTCCGCCGGCGCGATCTCCGCCGCCATCGCAGCACATCTCTTCGACGCTCCCGCATACGCCCTACAGCATGTCCCGGAGCACGGAGGTGCCGCAAGAACAATGATCCATGGCTTGCAAGACGGAGCTGCCTGTGCCCAGAAATGTTGTTTATTGAGAAAGCATGGCTTCCGCAGTGCGGAGGCACACCAGAAAATTTATGTCTGAAACCGAATCGACTCCTACGCCCAGCCCGGCGATTGCCCCTGAAGCGGTGCCCACCGCCGCTGCACCTGCACCTGCCGCATCCGCTGCTCCCAGCCTGACCTTTGCCGACTTTGGTCTCGCGCCTGAAATTCAGCGCGCACTGACTGATCAGGGCTACACCCATCCGACACCGATCCAGGAACAAGCGATCCCCGTGGTGCTGCAAGGCCGCGATGTGATGGGGGCCGCGCAAACGGGCACCGGCAAGACGGCCGGTTTTTCCTTGCCGATCATCCAGTTGCTGATGGCGCATGCCAGCAGCAGCATGTCGCCGGCACGCCACCCGGTGCGCGCGCTGATCCTGACGCCGACCCGCGAACTGGCGGTGCAGGTGGCTGAAAACGTCAAGGCCTACGCCAAGCACACGCCCTTGCGCTCGACCGTCGTCTTCGGCGGCATGGACATGAAGCCGCAAACCGTCATCCTGCGTGGCGGCGTGGAAATCGTCATCGCCACGCCGGGCCGCTTGCTCGACCATATCGAGCAAAAGAACATCAGCCTGAGTCAGGTGCAGATGCTGGTCATGGATGAAGCCGACCGCATGCTGGACATGGGCTTCCTGCCGGACTTGCAGCGCATCATCAACTTGTTGCCGAAGCAGCGCCAGAACCTGATGTTCTCGGCTACGTTCTCGCCAGAAATCAAGAAGCTGGCTGCCACCTTCCTCAACGATCCGCTGACGATCGAAGTGGCGCGCAGCAACCAGACGGCCGACAAGGTCACGCAAGTGGTCTACAAGGTGACGGAAGACCAGAAGCATGCTCTGGTCGCCCATCTGCTGCGCCAGCGCGACCTGAAGCAGGTCATCGTATTTTCGAACACCAAGATCGGCGCCTCGCGCCTGGCACGCGTGCTGGAACAGGAAGGCATGAGCGCTACGGCGATTCATGGTGACAAGAGCCAGCAGGAGCGCATGGCGGCGCTGGAAGCGTTCAAGAAGGGCGAGATCGACGTGCTGGTGGCCACCGACGTGGCGGCGCGCGGCCTGGATATTTCCGACCTGCCTTGCGTCATCAACTTCGACTTGCCCTACAACGCGGAAGACTATGTGCACCGCATCGGCCGCACAGGCCGCGCCGGCGCATCGGGCGACGCCATTTCGATCTATTCGGACAAGGACGAGCGCCTGCTGACGGACATCGAAAAACTCATCAAGCAAAGCATCAAGCGCGGTGAATTGACGGGCTTCAACCCGGCTCCCGCCCGCAGCAGCGACAGCGAGCGCCGCCCGCCGCGCCGGACCGAAGGTAGCGAGGCGCGTCCCGCGCGCGCCCCGGAGAGCCGTCATGCTGGCGATAGCCGCGACAGCCGCTCCGCCGAGCGCGGTGCGCGTCCCGCCTTTGGTCCCGGCCCCCGCCGCGAAAAGGCCGATCCCTGGTTCCTGAAGCCGTATGAGCCGGCGAAGACCGCTGCACCCATGGTGAGCAATAATCTGCCACCCGCCAAGTCGAAGCAAAAGCTTGCTGCTCTGCTGGGTGGAATGCCGAAATAAATTCCCTTCTCTCTGAGCGCCTCTGGTATCTAGGAGGCGCTACCACGTTCATCCTCCTTTACTGCGTAAAACTTTTACTTTCCGAAAAGCTCAAATAGCCATCGTTAAAAATTGTTTTTTACAAATTTTGTTGGTAATGTAGCTGTTTTTTCATTTTTAGAACGTGTTTAGTCGCTTGCCTTTGGTGCACGCGATTGGTAAATTCGCATCAAGCTAAAATTTTAAGCGGATTTTATATTGTTACATGATGTTATTTGCTTATTAAAAAGCTCTAGCATCTGCGATACTTCCGCTTCGGCGTGCCTTGTGCATCGGGTGTTTTAAGAAAGACCAAGGATAGAGACGGATAAGTGAGTCAATTTAATGATGTAGCTAGCACAACGTATGGCGTAGGCGCGATGCCACATGTATCCATAACACCCCCTCTTTTGGGCGCGGCATCTATGTTGCCAAGGGTTGCAATTTTGGTATGCACTTACCATGGCCAGCATTTTTTGGCTGGGCAGCTTGACTCATTTGCTGCCCAAACGCACACCAATTGGGAAGTCTATGCTTCAGATGACGGCTCCAGGGATGATACGTGCGCTATCCTGACAGAGTACCAGCAAAAGTGGGGGCGGGAGCGTCTATCCATATATTCAGGTCCCGCGCAGGGTTTTGTTGCTAATTTCTTATCTTTGACCTGTAACGCCGATATAGTTGCTGATTATTATGCCTATTCCGATCAGGACGATATATGGGAAGTTGACAAATTGCAGCGAGCTGTCGATTGGCTCAATGACGTTTCGCCAAGTGTGCCGGCGTTATATTGTTCGAGGGCCTTGTTGGTTGATGTTGATAATCAAGTAATAGGCGCTTCTCCCTTGTTTTCCCTGCCACCAAGTTTTGCGAATTCATTGGTGCAAAGTATAGGTGGTGGCAACACGATGGTATTTAACAATGCTGCGCGAGAATTGTTGTGCGAGGCGGGTGGCGATGTGCAGGTCGTATCGCATGACTGTTGGGTTTATATGGTGGTGAGCGGCTGTGGCGGCAAGGTGTTTTATGATCCATCTCCTTCTTTGCGTTACCGTCAGCACGATGGTAATCTGGTGGGAACGAATCGTAGCTGGCAGGCGCGTTACTCAAGACTGCGGCGTCTATGCAACGGTTGGTTTCGTAACTGGAATGGACGCAATATCGAATCTCTGCAGCGCCTGCATGGAAAATTAACACCTGAACACCGGCGCATTCTCGATGACTTTACTACCGCCAGGAAATCTTGGCTGCTGCCGAGGCTATGGCTGTTAAAGCGCTCTGGTGTTCATCGGCAAAGTTTGCCAGGTAACATTGCCTTTTTTGTAGCTGCAATTTTTAATAAAATCTAATCAAATGAGCATACTTGTAACTGGCGGCGCAGGTTTTATCGGCTGCAATTTTGTTTTGGACTGGCTGGCACAGGCCGATGAACTGGTTGTCAATCTTGACAATTTGACGTACGCCGGTAATTTGGAAAATCTTGCTAGTTTGCAAGATGGCTCCAAACACCTGTTTGTGCATGGCGATATCGGAAACGGCGAGCTGGTAGCGGGGTTGCTGGCCGAACATCGGCCGCGTGCGGTGGTCAATTTTGCCGCAGAGAGCCATGTCGATCGTTCTATCCATGGGCCCGCTGCCTTTGTCGAGACGAATATTGTCGGCACCTTCAAGCTGCTTGAAAGCGTGCGCGCGTATTGGGGGAGTCTGCCCCCAGAGGAAAAAAGCGATTTCCGGTTTTTACACGTTTCCACGGATGAAGTCTACGGTTCGCTGGCGGCCGATGCCCCGGCATTTACCGAGGAGCATCGCTACGAGCCGAATAGCCCTTATTCGGCCAGCAAGGCAGCCAGCGACCACCTGGTACGTGCCTACCATCACACCTATGGCTTGCCGGTGCTGACGACGAATTGTTCGAATAACTACGGCCCTTATCATTTCCCGGAAAAACTGATTCCGCTCATGATAGTCAACGCCTTGAGCGGCAAACCCTTGCCTGTGTATGGCGATGGCCAGCAGATTCGCGACTGGCTGTATGTCAAAGATCACTGCAGTGCCATCCGCCGCGTGCTGGACGCCGGCAAGATCGGTGAAGTGTATAACGTGGGCGGCTGGAATGAAAAGCCGAACCTGGACATCGTGCACACGGTGTGCGCCCTTCTCGATGAGCTGCGTCCGCGTGCCGATGGTGCCAGTTATGCCCAGCAGATCAGCTATGTGACCGATCGGCCCGGGCATGACCGGCGCTATGCGATCGATGCCAGCAAACTCGCGCGTGAACTGGGCTGGAAGCCAGCAGAGACGTTTGACAGCGGTATTCGCAAGACAATTCTATGGTATCTGGACAATGCCGAATGGGTGGAGCATGTGCAGTCGGGAAGCTATCGTGATTGGCTGGCGCAAAATTATGCAGGGCGTGCGGCATGAAAATTCTTTTGCTGGGCAAGAACGGGCAAGTGGGCTGGGAATTGCAGCGCAGCTTGGCGCCGCTGGGCGAGCTGGTCTCGCTTGGGCGCGACAGCCTGGAGTTCTGCGGCGACTTGAGCGATCTTGACGGGCTGGCCGCCACCGTGCGTCGCGTCGCGCCCGATGTGATCGTGAATGCCGCCGCGTATACCGCGGTCGACCGAGCCGAGAGCGATGCGGCGCTTTGCCGCACCATCAATGCATTGGCGCCGGGCGTGCTCGCCTCGGAGGCAGCCCGCATCGGCGCCTTGCTGGTGCATTATTCCACGGACTATGTGTTTGATGGCAGTGGCGACGCCGCCCGGACGGAAAGCGCCACGACCGGCCCACTGAGCGTATATGGCCAGACCAAGCTCGAAGGCGAGCAACTGATCATGGCATCGGCTTGCCGCCACCTGATTTTCCGCACCAGCTGGGTATATGCGGCGCGCGGCGGGAATTTTGCCAAGACCATGCTGCGCCTGGCCGCCGAGCGTGAGCACTTGTCCGTGGTGGATGATCAAATTGGTGCGCCCACCGGCGCAGAACTGATCGCCGATGTGACTGCGCATGCGGTACAGGCGATGCGTGGAGGACACGATATCGGCGGCATCTATCACCTCGCCGCCGCTGGCCAGGCGTCGTGGCACGACTACGCACGTTTCGTGATTGAATTTGCGCGGCAGGCTGGTGTCACATTGAAGGTCAGCAGCGATGCCATCAACCCGGTCAGCAGCGGGGCTTTCCCGGCGCCGGCGCCGCGTCCGAAAAATTCCCGATTGGCTTTGCACAAAGTCCAGGAGGCCTTGCAGTTAACCTTGCCGCCATGGCAGGCTGGAGTCGCCAGGATGTTGACAGAATTTCTGGGAAAATAGTTATGACTGAACGTAAAGGTATCATCCTCGCTGGCGGTTCGGGTACACGTTTGTATCCTGTCACCATGGCAGTGTCCAAGCAGCTGCTGCCGGTCTATGACAAGCCGATGATTTATTATCCTATCAGCACCTTGATGTTGGCAGGCATACGCGACATTCTGATTATTTCGACGCCACAAGATACGCCGCGCTTTGAACAATTGCTGGGCGACGGCAGCGCCTGGGGCTTGAATCTGACATACGCGGTGCAGGAAAGTCCTGATGGTCTTGCGCAAGCCTTTATTATTGGCAGGGAATTTATCGGCGATTCATCCTGCGCATTGGTACTTGGGGATAATATTTTTTATGGCCACGATCTACATGTGCAGTTGGAAAATGCGATCGCCCAGCCCCAAGGTGCCACCGTTTTTGCCTACCATGTGCAAGATCCGGAGCGTTACGGCGTCGTTGCTTTTGACGCTGCCGGCCACGCCACGAGCTTGGAAGAAAAGCCAAAAGTACCTAAAAGCAATTACGCGGTAACTGGGCTCTATTTTTACGATAATCAAGTGCTTGATATCGCAGCGAATCTGAAGCCTTCCGCCCGTGGTGAACTCGAAATTACCGATGTGAACAAGATTTACATGGAGCGTCAGCAACTGACCGTACAGATCATGGGGCGCGGATATGCCTGGCTTGATACAGGTACGCATGAAAGCCTGATTGACGCGAGTAATTTCATCGCGACCATCGAACATCGCCAAGGACTGAAGGTAGCGTGTCCCGAAGAAATTGCATTCCGTAAAGGATTTATTGATGCCGTGCAATTGGAAAAATTGGCGCAGCCTCTGTCAAAAAATGCCTATGGAAAATATTTGTTCAATTTACTGAAAGAGGGAATCCGTTTATGAAGGTGATTGCCAGTCCAATTCCCGAGGTGCTGATACTTGAGCCTAACGTATTTGGCGATGACAGGGGTTTCTTTTTTGAAAGTTTCAATCAGGCTCGATTTGATGCTGCCGTGGGACGATCTGTCGTTTTTTTGCAAGACAACCACTCACGCTCAGAAAAAAATGTCGTGCGGGGGCTGCATTATCAAATACAGCAGCCGCAAGGCAAGCTGGTGCGTGTTACGGAGGGGGAAGTATTCGACGTAGCGGTCGATCTGCGCAAAAGCTCCGCGACATTCGGACAATGGTACGGTACCGTGCTCAGTGCTGAAAATAAAAAACAGTTATGGATACCCGAAGGCTTTGGGCACGGCTTTGCCGTACTCAGCGACAGTGCCGAGTTTTTATATAAAACGACGGATTATTGGATGCCGGAACATGAGCGTTGCATCGCCTGGAACGATGCGGCGCTGGCGATTCAGTGGCCATTGTCTGGCGAGGCGATACTATCGACGAAGGATGCGTGCGGGGCTGCGTTCATCACGGCCGAGATATTTTCCTGATGCGGGAATTTTCTGCTTCGCCAAGAGAAATGGCCGCAAGTTTATGGCGTAACCGAAATCTGGTACGGGTCTTGGTGCAACGCGAAGTGATAGGCCGCTACCGTGGTTCCTTCATGGGTATCCTGTGGTCGTTCTTTAATCCTGTTTTCATGCTGCTCATCTATACATTCGTTTTCAGCGTCGTCTTCAAGGCGCGCTGGAATGCTGGCAGCGACTCGAAGACTGAATTTTCCCTGGTGCTGTTTGCAGGATTAATCATTTTCAATCTGTTTTCTGAATGTATTAACCGCGCACCGGGTTTGGTGACAGCCAATGTGAATTACGTCAAGAAGGTCGTATTTCCTTTGGAAATATTGCCATGGGTAAGTGTTGGTTCCGCACTGTTTCATTTCATGATCAGCCTGGGCGTGTGGTTGGTCGCCTATACCGTGTTGTTTGGCGTGCCGCATCCTACCGTATTGCTGATGCCATTGATCATAGCGCCTTTGATTTTACTCATCATGGGATTGAGCTGGATGCTGGCTTCGCTCAGTGTGTATCTGCGCGATGTGGCTCAATTTATCGGCATGGTCACGACGGTGTTGATGTTCATGACGCCAATTTTCTATCCAGTGAGTTCTTTGCCAGAGAGTTACCGCCATCTCTTGCTGTTCAATCCGCTGACGCCAGCGGTTGAAATGGCACGTGATATTTTATTCTGGGGCAAGTTGCCCGACCTAGGCATGTTGACGCTATATGGTGCAGCGACATTGTTGCTGTCGTGGTTGGGATTTGCCTGGTTTCAAAAGACACGAAAGGGTTTTGCCGATGTCCTCTGATATATCGATTCAGGTAGAGGGCCTCAGCAAGTGCTACCACATCTATGACCGCCCTCGTGACCGCTTGCTGCAAATGCTGCGAGGTGGGAAAAAGCAGTATTTTCGCGAGTTTTGGGCGTTGCATGACGTCTCCTTTTCCGTCCGTCGGGGTGAGACGGTGGGCATTATCGGCCGCAATGGCAGCGGCAAGTCCACCTTGTTGCAAATGATATGCGGTACGGTGTCGCCGAGCACCGGTACGATCAGCACGCAAGGACGCGTTGCCGCCTTGCTGGAGCTGGGCGCGGGCTTCAATATCGAGTTTACCGGACGCGAGAACGTCATGCTCAATGCCGCCATTCTAGGCTTTTCCGCCCAGGATATGCAGGCCCGCATGGCCGAGGTGTTGGAGTTCTCCGAGTTGGGCGACTTCCTCGACCAGCCTGTCAAGACGTATTCCAGCGGCATGTACGCGCGCCTGGCATTTTCCATTGCCATCCACGTTGATCCCGACATCTTGATCGTGGATGAAGCCCTGTCGGTGGGGGATGCCCGCTTTGTTGCGAAATGCATGCGACGTATCAAGGAAATCAAGGAGCAGGGTACAACGATATTGTTCGTGAGCCATGATGTCGGATCGATACGCACCTTGTGCGAACGCGTGGTATGGCTGGACAAGGGGCGCTTGGTCGAGCAGGGCGATGTATTTCCCGTCACAGGGCGTTATATGGAATTCATGTTCCAGGACGAACAGACGGAAGAAGAAATCTTACATGCCGAGATTGAGTCAGAACAGTTGTCTAGCATTCACGCAAATGTTGAGCAGGAGGGCGACACGCTCCTGGCTTTATCGACAGCAGCACACGATGTGCCGGAAATCCGGCTGGACTCGCGTCCCGTCACGCATTGGGGATCGCATAAAGGTAGTATCGTGTCGGCCGCCGTGCTCGATGCGGATGGCGTGCGCAAGAATGTGCACTATTGGAATAGTGCCATCGAAGTCCGTATTGAGCTATGTATCCCTGCGGATATCCCACGCGAACATCTCAGCGTTGCGTTCTCCATCAAGGATCTACAGGGTAGCGATTTAATTGTTTCTACGACGCATGATTTCGACGGGAAAGTTCTTCCCGATATGGAGCGATTTAGCGTATCGTTTCAACTTAATAATTATTTGCTGACAGGGAAATATCTCCTGGTAGCGGCACTTGAAAATCGCCAGCACAGCGATATTCATTATTATGAATATGTAGAAGGCGCTCATTATTTCTCATCTCTGTCCGATGCCCGCCTTTTTGGCCAGTTCCAACCTCCAATCCAGCACTCTATTTTGCTCAAATAAATGACTGACGCTACTAAAATCAATACTGACGACTATTGGGACGGCCGTTTCTCGACCGATTGGCAAACCTTCGAAGGTCCCCGTCAATCCCGTTTCTTCGCTCGCCTTGCCATTGATAATCTGCCCCGCTGGCTGCTCGATCAAATCCGGCAGCAAGGCATGACTCTTGTCGACTGGGGATGCGCACAGGGTGATGGTACGGATTGCTTGGCCAGCTATATCGACGCACAGCAGTTGACCGGAGTTGATTTTTCCAGCGTGGCCATCGCACAGGCCCGCGAGCGCTATCCCGCCATTCAATTCTTGAGCGAAAATTGGCTGGAGGGCGTGCAGGCTGCTGCGAAAAAATTCGATGTGGTCTTTTCATCGAACACCCTGGAGCACTTTCATACGCCGTATGAGATTTTGCCGATATTGGCGCAACGAGCACACAAGGCGATTGTGCTGGCCTTGCCTTACCGCGAAATGCAGCGCATAGACGAGCATTTTTATTCTTTCTTGCCGGACAATGTGCCGATGGTGCTGCAGAATGGTTTTCATCTGGCATGGTCGCGCGTCATCGATTGCCGATTGATTCCCGATGCGTTGTGGGGCGGCGAACAGCTTATTCTCGTCTATGCGGCGCCAGACTGGTTTGATCAGCTCAAGTTGAAGTTGGCCGATTGCCGTATCGAGCAAGATGATGCATTGTCGAAAGAGCAGGGCCTGCATAATGCCCTGGCCGAGTACCAGTCGAAAATCGCCAGTCTGACGCTGCGATTGAGTGAAGACGGTAGTGAACTCGTTCGGCTTCAGCAGCTCCTGTCCGAGTCTGCCCAGGAGGTCAATACCATCAGAAAAGATCTGGCAGCATCGCAAGCCGAAGTGAGCAAGCTTCAGCAGGGTTTGGTTTGTTCGGCGTCTGAGATCATGCAGTTGCAACAAAATGTCTCGCAGGCCAATACGGCAATCGATAACCTCAGCCAAACTGCCATTGCCCAGCAGGCTGCGCAAAAAATGCTCGACAGCCTGCGCAGTACCCGTTCGTGGCGCTTGACGGCTCCCCTGCGATTCGGCGCCCGCTTGTGGCGCTATGGTTTGTTGAGTGAGGACCGTCAAAAATTGCTGCGTGGCTTGCGCAGGGTCTATCATCGCCTGCCCTTGCCTGATGGGATGAAGCGTGCCATGGTCAGCACCTATCGGGAAACGGTCGGGACTACTTACGTTGCCGTTCGCAAGCAAGTGTTGGCATCGGTGCCATTCGAGGCTCCCGGCGTTCAACCCGTCCCGCAGGCTGGCAATGTGCCAGACTATATCGTCTGGGGGGTGATCGATTGGCATTTTCGCCATCAGCGTCCGCAGCAATTGGCGCAGGCCCTTGCCCTGTCGGGGCGCCGCGTATTCTATGTGTCGGTCAATCTGGTGGATGATGCACGTCCTGGTTTCCAGCAGGAGCAACTCGATAGTGAAGGCCGCTTATTCCAGATCAGGCTGCATGCCGAAGGCGCGCCCGTGATCTACACGTCGGTACCGGGCCACGATACCGTGCAGCAATTGCGCAGCGGGCTCGGAGCCGTGCTTGAGTGGGCAAACTCGCGCAGCATAGTCTCGCTGGTGGATCATCCATTCTGGTATGACGTCGCCGCCGTATTGCCCAATGGCCGCGTGGTGTATGACTGCATGGACCATCATGAGGGTTTTGGCAACACCGCTGATGCTGTCTTGCAACTGGAACGGGCCTTAATGCGCAATGCCGATTTAACGATCACCACCTCGGCGTGGCTCGATCAGATCGTCGCTGAACATACGCCGCACCGTGCTCTGGTGCGCAATGCGGGGGAATTCTCGCACTTTGTGCGCAAGCCCGACGCCGCCTACGTGGAGCCGCAAGGCCGGCGCATCATCGGCTATTACGGCGCGATCGCCGAATGGTTCGACCTGGATCTGGTCGAAGCGATCGCTGCGCGCTTTACTGACTGCTGTGTCTTGCTGATCGGCGACGATACCGTCCATGCGAAGGCGCGCTTCGCTCACCTGTCGAATGTGGTCATGACAGGTGAAGTGCCCTATGCGCAGTTGCCGAAGTACCTGCATGCCTTCGATGTTTGCCTGTTGCCATTCAAAGTGATTCCGCTCACCCTGGCCACCAATCCTGTCAAGGTGTATGAGTACCTGAGCGCTGGCAAGCCGGTTGTGTCCGTCGACTTGCCGGAAATGAAGCAATTTGATGATCTGGTGCGTGTGGCGCACGATAGCGAAGGCTTCCTGTGCGCCATTGAGTCAGTCCTGCAGGAGCGCGACGATGCTCCAGCCATCGTGCAACGGCAGAATTTTGCCAGGGAGCAGACTTGGACGCACCGCGCCCAAGCCCTGATCAGTCATGCGGAATCCGGTGCGCGCGATCCTTTCGTGAGCGTGGTGGTGGTCACGTATAACAATATCGATTTTACGCGTGCCTGCCTGGACAGCCTGGAACAGCACACCCAACATGCCCCGATAGAAATTATTGTCGTGGATAATGCGTCCTCGGATGGCTCGCCAGCCTTCCTGACCGAGTGGGCTGCTGGCGCCTCGAACCGCAAGCTGATCTTGAACGACGATAATCGTGGTTTTGCCGCAGCCAACAATCAGGGCCTGGCGATTGCCGGTGGCGAGTATCTGGTCTTGCTGAACAACGACACGTATGTCACGCCAGGCTGGGTGCGTACGATGTTCAAGCACTTGCAGCGGGATCCATCCATCGGCTTAATCGGGCCGGTCACAAACAATATCGGCAACCAGGCCAAGATCCATATTGACTATGGCAACATGGAGGAAATGCTGGTGCAGGCGGGGCGCTATACCCGCAGCCATATCGGGCAAACCTTCCCTTTGCAGACTGCGGCCTTTTTCTGTGTGATGTTCACGCGCAATGTGTATGAGCGGGTAGGCGATCTGGACGAGGCGTTCGGCCGCGGCTTCTTTGAGGATGACGATTATTGCCGGCGCATCGAGCAGATTGGTTTGCGGATCGTTTGTGCGGAAGATGTCTTCATTCACCATCATTTGTCCGCATCATTTAACAAGATAAAAAGCTTCGATCGCCAGAAATTGTTTGAAGATAATAAGGCGACATACGAAGCCAAGTGGGGACCTTGGATTCCGCATCATTACGAACGGGACCTGCCTCAGTAAGTGCGTTTGGCACGACTGCATTGGATATGAATTCGCATTGGTAATGGAAGTGCATAGATAGGAAATATATGTCGAAGATAAAAATTATTTGTGCCGTAGGCACGCGTCCGGAAGCGATCAAGATGGCTCCGGTAATTCTTGCATTAAAGCAGCAACCATGGGCTGATGTGCGCGTGCTGGCGACGGCGCAGCACAGGGGCTTGCTTGACCAGGTGCTGACTTTTTTCGGTATCGAGCCCGATATCGATTTGAATATTATGCGTCCCAATCAGGCGTTGACCACGCTGACGGCAAGGCTGTTGTTGGAACTGGACGAGGTGCTGCTGGCAGAGAAGCCAGACGTCCTGTTGGCGCAGGGCGATACCACCACGGTCATGACGGCAGCGCTGGCGTGTTTTTATCATCACATTCCATTTGGCCATGTCGAAGCGGGCCTGCGTACCTGGGATATGCAAAATCCCTTTCCTGAAGAAGCGAACCGTGTCATTGCTGGCCGGCTTGCTCGCTGGCACTTTGCTCCGACCGAAGGCTCACGCCAGAATTTGTTGCGCGAGGGAGCGCCAGACAGCGATATTATCGTTACCGGAAACACGGTGATCGATGCCTTGCTGATGACTGCGGACCGGGAATTGGAATTGGGTATCGAGCTTGATCCGGCCAAGCGCCTGGTTCTCATCACCTCGCACCGCCGCGAGAATTTTGGTGCGCCTTTCCGTAACATCTGCCGCGCGGTTCAAACCCTGGCAGAGCGTAACCCGGACGTGCAATTCCTGTATCCCGTGCATCCCAATCCGAATGTCAAGGATGTCGCGTACGAAATACTGGATGCCAGTAGCAATATCCACCTGTGTGAACCACTCGACTATGCCCCCTTTGTCGCTGCCATGAAGCGCTCTTATTTGATTATCAGCGACTCCGGCGGGGTGCAGGAGGAGGCGCCAGCGTTGGGCAAACCGGTACTGGTGTTGCGTGATGAAACCGAACGTCCGGAAGCGGTGGAGCAGGGCGTGGTAAAACTGGTAGGACCCAACTACGAACGTATTGTTCATGAGGCGCAGCGTTTGCTGGATGATGAATCCGCATACCTGGAAATGGCGCGCGGTATTTCGCCCTATGGCGATGGACATGGCGCCGAACGTATTGTCGAGGTACTCCGCGAGCATTTTGCATGACATGTCTGATTTATGTATCACCGCTGCCGTGGGACAGTTTTGCGCAGCGGCCACATAAATTCGTCGAATGGTTCCATGCGAAGAATGGTGGTTCCGTACTATGGATTGATCCTTATCCGACCCGTTTGCCTGCACTGGAAGATTTGCGGCGCCTACGGGCCAGGATGAGTCACGGTGCGCCCGCTACCCCGCGGCCTCTGCCGTCATGGTTGACCGTATTGCCGGCGCCGGCGCTGCCGATCGAACCCCTGCCAGGATCGGGCCTGTTCAATGGCCTTTTTTGGAAGCGGATTCATCAGACTGTCGAGCGTTTCAGCGCTGGCGGGCACTGCCTGCTCGCCATAGGCAAGCCGAGCAAGCTCGCCCTGCAACTGATGCATCGGCATCCGCAACTGGTATCGCTGTTCGATATCATGGACGACTTCCCCGCGTTTTACCGCGGCCTTTCCAGGTTTTCCATGGAGCAGGGGGAACGTGCCGTTGCAGCGCAAGCCAAGCAGGTACTGGTTTCATCGACGCTGCTTGCTGAGCGCTTTGCAGCGTGCGGCAAGCGATTGCGCATGGCCTTGAATGCCTGTGCCATCGAGACACTGCCGCAGGTGCCCGACTTGCCTGCCCGCCCTGCGTCGCCCATGCTGGGCTATGTTGGGACGATTGCAAAATGGTTTGATTGGGAAATGGTGATTGCGTTGGCAGTCGCTCATCCGGCTGTGCCCGTACGCTTGATCGGTCCCGTGTTTGGTTCAATACCCACTCACCTTCCCCGGAACATCGAGTTATTGCCAGCCTGTCAGCATCAGCAAGCGATAGCCCACATGCAAGCTTTTTCGGTGGGACTGATTCCTTTTAAACGCACCACGCTGACAGCATCCGTTGATCCGATAAAATACTATGAATATCGGGCGCTTGGGTTGCCGGTGTTATCGAGCCGATTTGGCGAAATGGCCATGCGTGAAGACCAGCCAGGTGTATTTTTAATGGATCAAGACAGTAATCTTGAGCAACAGTTGCGTCTGGCTCTGGCTCATCGGGATCAGCCCGAGGCCATACAGGCTTTTCGGAATAGGCATTCCTGGGATGCGCGTTTTGAGGCGGCAGGTATTTTCTTCTAAGAATTCATCCCGATAGAGGAATGCAGTGCCTGCCGACAGGCGCTCAAGCGTGGAACGGATGCTACAGTCATGCGTATTCCGGCGTAATTGATCAGGCCCTGGGCGATGGCCAATACCGATGAAATGCTGGGTAAGCGAAGGCCCTGCATTGTGCTATGTCGAAGATGTCATAGCCAAGGCCTTGAGTAAGTGGCCAAGGGTTTTGGCTATAATTTATTTCTATAATTTACAATATTTCCGGATGTGCAAAGTGAGCGAGAAAAAAACAAGAGTCGCAGTGATAATACCGAGTTATAAAGTTCGTGATCATATTCTCGACGTCATTGAGAGTATCGGTACGGAGGTGACGCGGATTTATGTGGTCGATGATTGTTGCCCTGTCAATTCTGGAGATTTTGTGGAAGAGCATTGCCGGGACGAACGCGTTGTGGTGTTGCGCAATCCGGAAAATCAAGGTGTAGGGGGCGCTGTCATGACTGGCTATCAAGCAGCCATTGCGGATAGCATGGATATCATGATCAAGATTGATGGTGATGGCCAGATGGATCCGGCTCTCATCACCTCCTTTATCGCTCCGATTGTCAATGGAGAGGCCGATTACACCAAGGGAAACCGTTTTTATGATCTGGAAGAGATCCATGCCATGCCCAAAGTGCGCCTGTTTGGCAATGCGGTACTCTCTTTCATGACAAAATTATCCTCAGGATATTGGGATCTGTTTGATCCCACCAATGGTTATACAGCAATTCATAGCGATGTCGCACGACGTTTGCCATTTAAGAAAATCAGCCGCCGGTATTTTTTTGAAACGGATATATTATTTCGACTCAATACCTTGCGCGCCGTCGTGATTGATATTCCCATGGATGCGAAATATGGCGATGAAGTCAGTGGTTTGAAAATTTCTAGCATCGTTGGTGAATTCTTCCTCAAGCATGTCCGTAATTTTTCAAAGAGAATTTTTTATAATTATTATTTACGCAATATATCGCTCGGCTCGTTTGAGTTGCCAGTCGGTATGCTTCTGCTAATTTTTGGTGTCGTGTTTGGCGGCGTACACTGGTTTATTTCGTCGCAGACAGGCACTTCTACGCCAGCGGGAACCGTCATGCTATCGGCCATGCCTGTGATTGTAGGTTTGCAACTAATTTTGGCGTTCCTGTCCGAAGATATTTCTTCCGTTCCACGACGTCCTGTGCATCGCTCTGCCAGCGTAGAACGGCCTACCGAATGCTGATACGCAAACAGTTTCTTTTTTTTATAGGCATCGGGCTTCTGTGTGCGGTGATCGACATTTCGACAGCAAAATTAATGGTGTACGCCGGCGTTTATTATGGCACCGCCGTCTCGGTCGGATTTTTATCAGGCCTTGTTGCCAATTATGCGCTGCATGCCAAAGTGACGTTCAAGGCAGTCAGTTCTGGCCCGACAATACTGAAATTCGCTGTGGTGGTGGCAGTCAACTACTTAATTACAATGGGTTTTTCTTCTTTTTCTGTACAATTGACTGGTGATTTTCTGGCCGGTAAAGTGCTATCGCTACCCATCGTGGCGGTAAATGGCTTTCTCTTGAGCAGATATTGGGTATTTCGATGATAACTTTTTCGCCGGTGCGCGTAGACGCACAATCGCTGCTGCGGTATGAGGCCTTATTTACCGTCTGTTTTTCCAAGCAGGAAAAATTCTCGCCGCGCGCCCTGGAGTGGTTATATGCGCAGAATCCGGATGGTCATGTCGTAGGCTACGATGCATACGATGGCGATACGCTTGCCGCTCATTATGTCTGCATACCTGCATCATTGCGCGTCAACGGTCACGTGCAAAAGTCCTTGTTATCGTTGAATACCGCCACGCATCCCCAATATCAAGGGAAAGGCCTGTTCACAAAACTGGCTGAAATGACATACCAAGCGGCGGCAGAGCAAGGCTATTCCAGCGTGTATGGCGTTGCAAATGCGAACAGTACGCCCGGTTTTGTGCGAAAACTCGGTTTTCAGCTTGTCCAGTCTCTTGAGTCGAAAATCGGTTTTGGAAGTTTGGGTGTGAATTGGGCGCTTGCGGCAAGAAACGCGCATTTCGAGCGTGTGTGGAGCCAGGAATCGCTGGACTGGCGCTGTGCCAATCCTGTCAATCGCATCCACAGCAGTGCCGCCGGCGGGCACATTGCCTTTCATGCCAGGGCATTCGGTAGCATCCTGCCCGCCTATGCTGAATTGCCCGGTACACTCGCTTACCGCCCAGCTCGATCGGCAATGCAGTCTCCCATGCACTTATACCTGGGATTGACACCGAAGTCCGCCGGCGGTCTGCGAACATACATGGACATTCCGCAGCGCTTTCGTCCCTCCCCGCTCAATTTGATTTTCCGCTCCCTGTCAGCGCCAGATTTTTCGCTGGAATCTGGACACATACTATTTTCCTTCCTGGATTTCGATGCATACTAGGATAGAACCGGCGGACCCCGTACCTGAACTTGGCGTCGCATCAACGGCGCTGTTTTTATTTGCGCATCAAGATGATGAGTTTGCGATTTTTCAAAAAATTGCAGAGGAAAAGAAAAAAGGACGGCGCGTAGTGTGTCTCTATTTCACCAGCGGCGTGCCTGCTGGTGCTGATGCTAGCTTGCGTAACCAGGAGTCTTTGGGCGTGTTGCAGGAATTAGGTGTCGCCCCTGGCGATATCTATTTTGCTGGTGAGCAACTTGAAATTGAGGATGGCGCCTTGCTGGAGCATATCGCACTTGCCGCCGATTATCTTGATAGACAGCTCGATAACATCGGTCCGC
Source organism: Janthinobacterium sp. UMAB-56 (assembly GCF_900095265.1). Lineage (GTDB taxonomy): Bacteria > Pseudomonadota > Gammaproteobacteria > Burkholderiales > Burkholderiaceae_D > Janthinobacterium. The sequence goes on from NZ_LT607668.1 coordinate 103,103, forward strand.
TCGCCAGCATCTATATACTGGCTTGGGAAGGGGGGCATCCCGATCACGATGTATTGCATGCATTTTCCCTGGCATTGCTACATGAGCGGGGACTGACCCCGCTCGTGCGCCAGTTTGCGCTTTACAATAATTTTCATTGTCCCTGGCTCTTTTTTCGCGTTCTGTCTCCGCTGCCGGCGAATGGTCCGATTGAATCAACTCTAATTTCTTGGCGCCAACGTCTGCGTTTCCTGTCTTACTGCCTGAGGTATCCGACGCAGCGTATCACTTGGATAGGCTTGTTTCCCTTTGTGCTAGGACATTTCGTCTTGAATGGGCGGCAACAGCTGCAGGGGGTCAGTATCTCCAGAATCGGACAAGTACCCCATAGCGGCACTTTATACTATGAAAAACGTCAATTCTCGACTTGGAAAGTGGTGGAGGCCAGGCTGAAAAAATGGCATGCCTCACGTTCCTGAGCAATGTTGTCTGGGCCGCAGTGATGGCAGTACACGACCAACCGTCTTTTATATTTAATTGCATCCCTTTTCATGTTCATTTTTAAAAATCGCCACTCAGCCCAAAAAATCGATTACCTGAAGCTTGGATTTTTAGTCATCGCCATGCTGATTATTCCGATTGGCATCGGCACCTGGCCACTGGCGTTCGAGTACTGGCATGACGACATGCTGGTCGATCTGTTCTTCTGGGCACTGGCTTGCAGCGCGGGAGCCATCATGTTGCACTTGTGCCGCATACGGCAAAAGATCGCCATCCTGAGCGGGTTTGTGCTGCTGTATCTAGTGATTGGAATTGGATGGGGGCAAAGTCTTGCCATCGCCTATTTCGTGGTCTCGGCCTATTGCTGCGGTCGTGTATTGCTGTATTTCCTGTTCAGAGGAGAGCGGGCCGCGTTTCTGCTGGCGGAGTCGCTGGTGCTTGGTGTTGGCACCTACCTTGCGGTGTTTGGCCTGCTGATACACTTTCCGCTCAACTATTTGACAGTGTATGCAGCGATACTGGGCTTGCCTGTTGCGATCGCATGCTTATTGAGATTTCATTCTATTTACAAGCCGCAGGTGCTTGCGTTCTTCGCATGCAACAGTCGTCGCGCCGCTGGTGTCAGTTATCCATTGATGGTACTGGTGATCGGACTGGCAGGCTATATCGCACGTTACGCCTTTTTCCCGTCGCTTGCCTACGATGACAATGCTACCCATCTGCGCATGTGGACTGTCTTGGCGGAGCGTCATATCTATGATTTCGATGTGCGCTCCCAGATATGGGTGGTCGCGCCGTTTGCCGTGGATCTGCTGCATGCCATCCTGTCCGTTCTGGCGCAAACCGATGCCCGCCCGGCGATGAACCTGGCGCTGGCGGGTTTTCTGTTGTGGGGATTATGGCGTTTGACGCACCTTGTCAATCACCGCTTGAACGATCGCTTGCTGATCCTGGCATTGTTTGTCACTACCCCTATCCTGACAGTGTTGTTATCGAGTTTGCAAACAGAGCTCATGCTGGCGGTATTGGCGGTACTTGGTACCTTGCTGGCATTGGAACGGCAAGCGGTTTTCTCGGGTGCCCGTTTGGCGGCGGTGCTGATGGTTGCTGCGATGTGCGCCGCCACCAAATTGCCGGGTGCCGTACTCGGTGTCGCCTTGTTGGGCACCTATGCCTGCGAGTTGTACCTGCGCCGGCAGCAGCGTATTGCGGTGCCATTTTCATCGCAAGTGCCGGGCCTGGTGATTGCCGTTTTGATTGCCGCCTTTGTGGCCTTTCACTCGTATGCCTACGCCTTTCATGTGACGGGTAATCCTGTTTTCCCTTTGTATAACGGCTATTTTAAATCGCCATTCTTTGGCCCGTATAACTTCCTCGATACGCGCTATGTCAAAGGAGTTTCCTTCAAAAGTTTTTGGAACATGTTTTTCCAGACGCCAGCGCATTATGAGTCGCAAAACTATGTCGCAGGTTTCCAGTATCTGTTGCTGTTGCCACTAGCGTTGCTGTCGTTGCTGCTGTATGGGCGCAAGCGTTCCGCTGTGCGCATCGTCGTGCCCATGCTGGTGTTCGGCATGGTAATGTTTGCCGCGATGCAGTATTGGCGCTACCTGTTTCCCGTGTTGCCCCTGGCGTCGGTTTTGCTTGGCGCCCTGTTCTATCGTGGTCATGTGACAGGACAGCCACGTCTGCGGCGTCGTTTTGTGGCGGCGACCCTGATGGTGTTTGGGGCCGTGAATATCTGCTTCTTGCCGGGCATTAACTGGTACTTCAATATTCCGCTGGGCACCTTGTATAGCGAAGCCGGCCGAAATGCAGTGGTGGCTAAACTCATGCCAGAGCAGATTTTTAATGCGCAACTGAACCGTGATGCCCCCGATGCGCGCGTGCTGTTTGCCATTACACGCCCGACGGGCGCAACCCTGAGCGCCAGCCCCGTTTATATCAACTGGTATGCACCTGCGATACTGGCCAAGGCCGACGCGATTCAGTCGCCTGATCAGCTCGCTACGTTCTTGAAAGAGGAGAATGTTCGTTTTGTTTATTGGAATCTTGCCGAGCCGGTGGATGCTCACAACACGTTTTCAAGTTTGCTGGGCAGGTACCTCAGCCGTTTTGCCGTGCCCGTGCAAGCCAAGGGCGGCATGGTCATGTACCAACTGCAGGACATGCCCGTCAGCTATGTGACGGTGCTCGATATTTCAGACTTTCGCCCGTACGGCGTCGAGGCTGAAAAGAGGGGCGCCAAAGTGACGCCGGATGGGAAATTGCTTGCCTCGAACCAGTCCTATGCGCTACACGAATTTTCTACCGGCCTTGCCCGGTCTGCCCTATATGCCGTCCGTCTGACATGCCCTGCCAAGACCGGCAGTCTGATCGCACAAATCAACTGGAATGTCGGGACGCCTTACTACCGCCTTGTGAATTGCAATAAGGATGAGGTTTACATGGCGGAGTCCGTGCCTGTTCCGACGGGCGCTGAGCGGGGTGTATTATTCTTGACCAGTCGCGATACCGATTATCTGCTGGTGAATCAGGTGTCGGTCTCGCTGCGATAGTCAGCGTCTTCCCAGCCTGTCAGCCGCGCTTGTATTTATATCGCGCCTTGCCGCCGTTGCGGCCAGGCTGCTGTTACCCTCTGAAGGGTTAGCGATCATGGACGCCCTTGCTACTATCTGCAGCGCCTGTACCAGCCTCGGCGAAAGTCAGCGCGCACTTGTTGTCATACAAATAATAATTTGTATATTTCCCCGCGGTGTGGACCCCGCATACATGCAGGCGGGGCAAGGCGGGCGATCTCCAATCCCCCGGTGCCTCAATACTTGGCATTGTTGGATATCTGTACTGGCAGGCTGTGCATGCCAGTATGTTGAAATAGGGATTTATTGGTAATTTCAGTACAATGTCATTGACTGCCGTATAGCGTAATTTTCTCGTATTTTTCACCTTATCGATGGCTTTTTAGTGGCAAGCCCGATTTTTTATTGATAATAAAAATGTTTTCTTTTATCGTGAGCTTTGTCGTATCCACATTATTGACCCTGTTGATTATAAAACAGGTGAGATTGCATAGTGCGGCACTCGATTCGGATTTTCATGGTGTCCAAAAAGTTCATTCGCATTCGGTGGCGCGTATAGGCGGATTGTCGATTTTCCTGGCGGTGGTGATCAGTGCCCTCGTGTCGATCTGGCGTTTGCCGGCCATGACTTACTGGATGCTGTCTTTGCTATTGTGTTCAGGCATCGCCTTTGCCGGTGGTATTGTCGAAGATTTCACGGGCAAGGTCAGTCCCATAGGCCGCTTACTGCTGACCATGGCGGGCGCCCTGCTGGCGTATTTCCTGATTGATGCGCGGATCGGCCGCATTGATTGGGTATTTTCCAGTTGGGCGATTCCCTTTATTTGGCTGAGCTTGCCAATTACGGTGCTGGCCGTAGCTGGTATTGCCAATGCCATCAATATTATCGACGGTTTCAATGGCTTGGCCAGCGTGGTGTCCATCTGCATGTTGCTGTCACTTGCCTATGTCGCCTTGCAGGTCAATGACTCCTTTATCCTGGTATCTGCCTTGTTGGTGGCAGGGGCGATTACAGGTTTCCTGATCTGGAATTATCCCGTAGGGTTGATTTTCCTCGGCGATGGCGGAGCGTATTTTATTGGCTTTATGCTGGGCGAACTGACCTTGTTGCTGGTGATGCGCAACCCTGAAGTGTCGACTTGGTATGCCGTTCTATTGCTTATCTATCCTGTGTTTGAAACACTGTTTTCCGCTTATCGACGCGCATTCATTCAGGGGAAATCAGCGGTGATGCCTGACGGTATCCATTTGCATAGCCTGATTTTCCGTCGCATTGTGCAGTGGACCGTGGGCCGCAAGGAGGCGCGTGCATTGATGCGCCGCAATTCCATGACATCGCCGTATTTATGGCTGTTTTCTCTGATGGCAGTGATCCCTGCAACTATGCTTTGGCGCCATACCTGGTTATTGATTTGTTGCTCCATATTATTCATAACATCGTATATCTGGTTATATTTCCGTATTATCCGATTCAAGTCGCCACGCTGGATGATTATGAATAAGAAAAAATAGTTCCAATTGCATATGTTTATGATATTTTTATTAAGTATTGTAAATATGTGACTGTTTAGCTGTTTAGATGTTTAGATCGCTGGGATTATGCACCCCATCCGTAGCTGGCCCCTCTTCGAGGCTCGGCACGTTTTGATTACGTGTCAAGACCCGCTTGGTTATAAACACGTTTAACAAATAATTCCGGCTTTTTCCCCTGCCATTTCTTCATCGCCTGCATCGGTGTTTCATTATCCAGGGCGCGCTGGGGAATGTTGTGGTTGTAGATTTTCAGGTAATTGCGCAGTGTCGATTCGAGTTCGGCCCTGGACGCGAAGCGGGTCTGGTTGACGACCTCGCTGATACGGCCGTTGAAGCGCTCAACCATGCCATTGGTCTGCGGATGACGTGGCGGAATCAGGCGATGTTCGATCGCCAGTTGCTTGCACAGCACGTCGAACGCGTGCCTGCCGCTGGGAATCCGATCGCCCGTTTCCGGGTCTTTCTTCTTGCTGGTAAAGCGGTCGGTGAACTGGCTGCCATTGTCGGTGAGCAGCTTGACGATGGCGATCGGACAGGCTTTGTTGAGCTTGATCAGGAAGTCGGTGCTGCTGCTGTCGGACTGGTCGGCATAGATCTCCATGAAGACCCAGCGCGTGGCGCGGTCGAT
>NZ_LT607669.1 GCF_900095265.1 Janthinobacterium sp. UMAB-56
ATCGCGGAACAGATGCAAATGCTGGGCGGTCGCTCCGGCATGGGCGGCGACGCCGGCGGTGGTGATGACAGCTACGGCGGTGGCGGCGGCTACGAAGCCCCGGCCTGAGGGTCGGCCGGGATTGTGGTTTTTTTCGCGAAAAGCTAACTAAGCTATTGATTACATGGAAAGAAATAGTAAATCGACACAATTCTCTATCCCCCGTGGATACAATAGCCTCCCATTGATGTTTTTTTATAAACGGATAGACTTCTATGTCGTGGGTCCTGTGGTCTATCCAATCTACATGTGCGCCGACAGCATTTTGAGCACTCCCGCTGTGCTACTTAATCAACTCCTGCCCTTGCGCCAAGCCGGCTGTCACTCCAATGATTGCTCTTGCAGGCGTAGACGCTGATAGATGGCTATCTTGTGCCCGGACAGAGGAGCACGCTCTACGTCCTCATGCCAGTCAATCATGGATACTTCTTCCGATGTCACATCGTTTGTCCAAAGAAGATCAGCCAGTTCAGTGGCATCAGAGTGCGATAAACGAAGGCCGCTTTCGCAGTCCGCAACTAATGCATCATCGACAAGATAGATTCTCGCTCTCACAAAAGTCCTTTTAAGAAAACGCCAAGTGATCCGCACCCAACTTTTGTTTCGAAGGTCCTTATCATATGATGGCATTATGGTAGTACAGCTCGGCCTCAACGGCTTTTCGTGTCTGGGCTATAAGGGTTTGCATTTCAGTCGTCGATCAGCGCCTGAATGATTGGGCACCATTCGTCCCGTTCCTCGTTGTCGCACCGAGCAACCATGCCTGTGAGAGCGATTTTCATCGCCTGCAGATCGGCCAATTTGGACTCCACCATGGCAAGCTTCCTGGCAGCCAGATCGCGCGTGCCGATGCAGGCCAGCGAACCTTCCAGTTTGAGCAAGCTCGTAATTTCATCGAGCGTGAAGCCAAGTAGCTGCGCGCGCTTGATGAACCGAATCCGACGGATGTCTTCTTCTCCATAGGTCCGGTAGCCTCCGTGCGGCCGCGCCGGTTCGTCGATTAGCCCGCTACGCTGGTAAAACCGGATTGTTTCCACGTTCACGCCGGCGGCGCTGGCCAAACGGCCGATGGTCATTTTCTCGATCATGCACTTGACTCCGTATCTATGTACGGAGTTTATCCTATTCTCGTGTAAAACCAATTGGAATCACTATGACGATCGGAACGAAAGGCACTCTGGCCGCTGGGGTATTGGCGGCGCTTGGCGCATCCGCATGCTGCGCCGGCCCGCTCGTCCTGCTGATGCTTGGCGTCGGCGGTGGTTGGGCGTCGCGCCTTATCGCATTTGAGCTGTACAGTCCTTATTTCACCGGCCTGACGCTGCTGCTTCTCGGCCTGGCCTTCTACAATCTCTATGTGCGTCGACGCGCTTGCGCGCCGGGTGACGCGTGCGCTGCAGATCGAGTCATCAGGAACCAACGCATCCTGTACTGGCTCGTTACGTTGCCAGTGATACTGCTGCTGGCATTTCCCTTGTATGCCCCGCTGTTCTATTGAAAGGATATTCTATGCGCATCCCCACCTTCATTTTCTCGCTGCTACTGGCTGGATCGGTTTTCGCCAGTTCGCCGAAAACCGTCACCCTCCATGTCCAGAATATGACTTGTCCGGCATGCCCGATCACCGTCAAAAAAGCGCTGGAGCAGGTTCCAGGTGTGAATGATGTGAAGATCGATTTCGAGCACAAGACCGCAACGGTGCATCTGGATGCGGACAAGGCCAATATCGCGCTGCTGACCAAGTCAACCACCGATGCGGGCTTCCCGTCCACGGTCGGGAAGTAACGCCATGGCCGAGGCAATTCTCACATCGACCCTGTCCTGCCCGCACTGCGGACTAAGCAAGCAGGAAGTCATGCCTACCGATGCGTGCCAGTTCTATTATGAATGTACGGGCTGCGCCATCGTGTTGAGGCCGAAGGCCGGCGACTGTTGCGTCTTCTGTTCATACGGCACAGTGAAATGTCCGCCAATCCAACTGCAGCGTGGGTGCTGCGGCTAACCAGCCGCTGAATGGACTGCTACTGATCGACATAAACACGCAAAAACAATTAATTTGACTCAAAAACGATTACAAAACGGTCATTTTCTCAAAAAACGATTATATAATTGTCATTCTGGCATTTCTCATAGGCGGATGCTCAGTGGGTCTGTCTTTGAGGTTGCTGGGGTGGCTGCGATCTTGTCGAGGTAGGCCCGCAAGTGCTCGTCGATTTGCTCCTGGGCCTGAACCTTGGCGTTGGCCTGCGCGAGCATGAACTCCAGCTCGCTGATCTGCGCCTTCAGCGGCGCCATACCGTTGTTGGCGTCCCTCAGCTGTTCAGCCAGCAATTCCGACTCGGCAATTTTTCTGGCAAGTCGGCGCTCGGTATCGAGGGTCGGCCGGGATTCCTGTAAAAATTCCCAAAATTTGATCTAAGTTTCTGTTTTTAAAGAATATTAATTCTGATTTTTGTTGCAATATCTCTTCATTTAGACTGGCGGCCGGCTGTCCAGACCAATCTCTACCTCTACTCTGAGGCGGGTGGTCGGTCCAGTGAATGCAGATAACCCCGCAATTCCTCACTGATGCCTTGGCTCGCTTCGGCTCTAGCGTTAGCTTGGACCAAGGACAATTCGAGTTCACGGAATCGGGTTTTCAGTCCCCCCATCTCCATGCCCAATTCTGCCACCTGTCCCAGCAATACCTCATTCTCAGTCACTTTGGCGGCAAGTTGTCGTTCCAGGTCTTTGGCGTGCTGCTGCCCCGCATGAAGCTGCTCGATCTTTTGATCTTGCCGGCGGCCGAGCGCTTGTTGCTCGTAAAGCGCCTGTTTGTAGTGTGACAGCTCGGCAACCAACTTAGCGCCTTCCTGGTTCAATCGAGTCGCTTCTTCCTGTTTGAGCACCACGGCTTGTTGCTGTTGCCGTAGCTCTGCTTGCAGTTGCTGTATCTGCTGTTCATGGCGCCGCTGGTCCTGATCGCGCTGTTCCTTGACTGACTGACGATAGTGCTCCAGGGAGTCGCGCGCATGGGCATGCTTTTCCTCCAGCGACCGCCGGTGCGCCTCATTTTCGACCAGGCGCTCTTGCAAATCGGCCACCTGCTGCTGCGTTGTGTGGCGCAAGATGGTCTCATTTTGCAGACTGGAACGAGTTTGGGTATGCGTCCGTATTTCCTCGATGCCGTCATCCCTGGCCTGGCGCAATTGCTGTTGTAGCGCCGCCAGTTCTTTCTCATAGTTGTTCACGGCCGCGGCATGGTCGCGCTCCTGCTCGGCGTTCCGAGACTCGATAGCCGAGGTCCGTTCGTCGGCTTCTTCATGCAGTCGCGCGGCCAGTCGAACCACAATATCATGCAAGGCATCGCTGATCGGCGCCTTGCGCCCGTCGCCAGAGCCTTCTTCCGTCTCCAGTTCTTTCAGATATTTGTGGATGGTGGTCTTGGACCCCGTGTTGCCTAAGGCAACGCGGACAGCGTCGACCGAGGGGTAGCGCCCTTGGGCCAGCAACGCATCGCGCGCTTTTTTGATATCAGATTGATACAGTCCGGCGTGGGCCATGGCGTCTCCACGAAATAAGATGATGGATTACATACCATGTAATTACATACCATTTTTCGAGAAATTCAAGCTCAAATTTTCCTTGAAATTGAAGCAGGATAATATATGGTTATCCTGTGTCAGATCTCTTTTCGTGCTATTTTGGCCGCGTTTGCTGTACATTTTCCGGTATAGCCGGACATAATTGGTGACAACGCTCGCAACGATTTACCCAGTCGACCTTACCCGCCCGCCTTTCTGCCTTGTCATGCCATGTCTGATATCGACCTCTTTCTGCAGGCTGCTACGCGCGAGAACACGCGAAAAAGCTATCAAAGCGCGCTCCGCGACTTTGAAGTGGAATGGGGTGGTTTTTTGCCGGCGACGCCGGATAGCGTGGCACGCTACCTGGCCGACCGTGCCGGCAAGCACGCTGTCAACACCCTGCGTCAGCGATTGGCCGCATTAGCCCAGTGGCATCTCGACCAGGGCTTTCCAGACCCAACCAAGGCACCGGTAGTACGCCAAGTCTTGCGCGGTATCCAGACGCTGCACCCCGCCCAGGAAAAGCGTGCAAAACCTTTCCAGATCGATCAACTCATGTTGGTCGATCACTGGTTGACTACCAACGCCGACGCCGCGCAATCCCAGGGAGAACTGGCCGCCGAGCTGCGGTACCGCCGCAACAAGGCATTGTTCCTGCTGGGTTTCTGGCGCGGGTTTCGCGGCGATGAGCTGACGCGCCTGCAGATCGAGCATGTCCACGTCACGCCAAGTGAAGGGATGACTTGCTTTTTGCCACGCACCAAAGGTGATCGCCAGCTCAAAGGCGGCAACTTCAAGGTGCCGTTGCTATCGCGCCTATGCCCTGTCACCGCTTATGAGGAATGGATTGTTGCAGCGAGATTGACGGCTGGACCGGTGTTTCGTGCCATTGATCGCTGGGCCAACATCAGCGCTAACGGCCTAAACATCGATAGCCTGGTGCCGCTCCTGCGTAACATCCTGCAGGAAGCTGGCGTGCATGCGCCTGAGTTGTACAGTGCCCACTCGCTGCGCCGCGGCTTTGCCAGTTGGGCAACTGCGAATGGGTGGGATCTGAGAACGCTGATGGAGCATGTGGGCTGGAAAAATGCCCAGTCCGCCATGCGCTACATCGATCGGGAAGATCCTTTTAACCAGCGCCGCATCGAACAAAACCTGTATCCTCTTTATAGCAAGTAATTAAACAGCTGCAGGTGGACCTTTAATTCTGACAAGATTGTAATCCTGGCGTTAGACGATTGTCATCTTTCCAAGGTAGACTGAAGACAGAGACCGATGGCGATCTTCACCATCCGCATAACGTGGACACAGCAGTTGAACTAGTGGAAAAGTGACATGCGATTATTAGTGGTTGAGGACGAGCAAAAGGCGGGCGAATATATTCAGAAAGGTCTGAGTGAGTCTGGTTTTGTTGTTGACTTGGCGAGAACTGGGCCCGACGGACTTCACGCTGCCACTACTGCCCATTACGACCTGATCGTGCTTGACGTCATGCTTCCGGGCTTAGACGGTTGGCAAATCATCGCTGAGTTGCGCAAAACGGTTGATACGCCGGTGCTATTTCTTACCGCACGGGATGGGCTCGATGACCGCATCAAAGGTCTGGAGCTTGGTGCGGATGATTACTTAGTTAAGCCATTCGCTTTCGTTGAGTTGCTTGTTCGTATTCGAACGTTGTTGCGCCGAGGGCCGATCAGAGAAGCTGATATTTTTCAGATTGCCGATCTGGAACTAGACATTCCCAAGCGAAGAGTCATACGGGCTGGGGTTCGGATTGATTTGACTGCGAAAGAATTTGCACTTTTGCATCTGCTATCCAAGCGGGTCGGACAAGTTTTGTCCCGGCCGTTAATTGCATCGCAAGTCTGGGACATGAATTTTGATAGCGACACGAACGTGGTGGATGTCGCGGTACGCCGTCTACGGGCAAAAATTGACGACCCCTTCGAAGTCAAACTGATCCATACGATTCGGAGTATGGGCTATGTATTAGAAGATAGACAATGAAGGCCAAGAACTGGTCTCTCACCACGCAGCTGGGGGCGCTCTTCGCCTGCATCTCGGTAATTGTATTTTCGGCCTTAGGCATCTATCTCTATCAAGCTCTCGCGGTGCAGCTCCAAGCACGGGATGATGCAGACCTTGTCGACCGTATTGTGTTCATCAGACATATGCTTGAGGAGACACCGAGTGTAGAGTCGATTCGTGTGGATCCGCACCGTTTTTTAGATGCTGTCGATTTGCATGGCGGCTTTTTGCTCGTTATGCAGGCACAAGACGGTGAAGAATTAACCCGCAATACCCGTGACCGTTCATTCATGCATGCCAGCGGGGCTGTGCCGGTAGAGACGATGCCAGAGCCATCTCACGTACGTGCTGCACTAGGGCATAGCGAACCCAACCTAAGAGTTATTGCTGCGCTGGGTACCGTTGGTTCGACAGGTTCCGTGGTGAAAATCACGCTCGCCAGAAGCGAAGAGAGCCGCGCAGCTGTTCTATCTGCATACAAGTTAAAAGTGCTTGCATCGGGCTTCTTTGGTGCGGTGCTAACAGCCCTACTGGGGTTTCTACTAGTACGTCGCGCGTTGCACAAAGTAAAGCTCATCGCGCAGCAAGCTCAGCAAGTCAGTGCGCACAATTTGGAAGTGCGCTTGCATGCAAAATCAGCACCGAAGGAAATCCAGATACTGGCTGATTCGTTCAATGAGGTGCTTGACCGCCTGCAAAATAGCTTTAATAACCTTTCCCAGTTTGCAGATGACTTGGCACACGATTTGCGTACGCCTCTCAACAATCTGATGGTTCAAACAGAAGTTGCCCTGTCTCAGCCCAGATCATCCGATGAATATCAAAACCTGCTTTCATCTAACTACGAGGAGTTTGGCCGTCTAGCTAGAATGGTGGAAAGCATATTATTTTTGGCGCGGGCTGACCATGACCAAGTTTCGCTAGCAACTGAGCAGCTTGATATGGATGTTGAGCTGACGCGAATCGCCGAGTATTTTGAAGGGCCGGCATCCGACGCAGGGATATCATTCATCGTCATCGCCTCAGGTAAAGTGCTTGCTGATGGGCACCTGCTTCGCCGCGCGGTGAGTAACCTTGTATCGAACGCTCTTCGGTACACGCCGAAGGGCGAAATTATCTTGCTCAAGGCGATAGAGGACGACGACGGGGCCGTAGTTTCTGTTTCCAATCCTGGCCCAGGCATCGCGCAGGAACACCTGTCGCGGTTGTTTGACCGGTTCTACCGTTCCGATAAATCGAGGGCCAGTACGTCAGCCTCCGCTGGATTGGGTCTTTCAATCGTCAAATCCATCATGGCGCTTCACCATGGCCGAGCCAGTGTCACGAGTGAGCTTGATGGAGTTACCCAATTCACGCTATTTTTTCCTGGCACGACAGCATCGAACGAAACAGTTAAGCGCTGAAAATGGATTTTTGAGGACAGAAATCTTGTGCTCAGCGGTTAACTAAGCAAGCTGCAGCTCCCAGTATCCGACATCAATCCACTGATCAAATTTACAGCCAACCCGCTTGAACATGGCCACCTTCTCAAATCCTAGGCGCTCGTGCAAAGCAACGCTAGATTCATTGGGCTGCGCAATGCCACCAATGACCACTTGCAGTTGGCGGTGCCGGAGCTCCTCGATCAGGGTACTGTAAAGCTGTCGGCCGATGCCCTGACCGACTCCATCGTGCGCCACGTACACCGTTGACTCGACCGAAAAACGATAGGCGCTCCGGGCACGCCAGGGCGTTGCGTAGGCGTAACCTAGTATTTGACCATCGCGTTCAAAGACGTACCACGGCAACTGCGCACCCACAGAAGCGATGCGCTGGGCCATCTCATCGATGGCGACCATCTGCTCTTCAAACGTGATGGTGGAGCTGCTGACGTAATGGTTGTATATCGTGGCGATCGCAGCAGCATCGGCGGTAGTGGCAAGTCGAATCATCAGCGGGATCCAAATAGACGTGAAATGGCAGGAAGGAGCACGGCCGCAAACTACGCACGGCACCCTAAAGTATCATTCTAGCAATAATCCATCCTATGTGGCTTCACGGCGCATTGCGTTGAGTAGGATCGCGCAGAAAAGCTGGTGAAGGCCCTGTGCCTCCCGAGCGGGCCCGCTCCCGTCCTGCGGCCTCTGCCCACCAGATCAACTGGGAAAAGGTGCGTTCGATATAGGAAACCCAACGCGTACTGTCGACTTCAGGTGCAAAGCTGCCATCGGCAGCAAAAACAGTATGTGCTGTCGGAATATGGATCATGGCCGACACCGGCAAACAGCCCAGCTCGGACAGAAAAGCGCGCATACCCACCGCCGCCCGCACACCACCCCACTGGCCCGCCGAATAAGTGACGATGGCGCTGGGCTTGAAGGCAAACAAAGAACTGCCAAAGTGGTTCAGTAAATGCATCAGTGCCGGACTCATTGAATGATTGTATTCAGAACTGACCATCACATACCCATCGGCGCTGGCAATCTCACTGGCCAGTTGCTCCAACGGCAAGGGCGCGCGCCCCTGCGCATAGGAAAAGTGTGGCTTGAACACGTCACCTAGCTCGTAATCGAGCGGATCGATGAGCACCACATTGTGGCCATCATGGCGGCACTGCGCCACGATGGCCTTGGCGACCCGTTCGCCCACGCGCGCAGGCAGGGGCGGTGTGCTGGTGCGAATAGAACCGAGAAACACCAGAATTTTCATCTTCATCTTACCCTTTCCAGCCAAAACCTCGGCTAGGTCATCGTGCAGTGAAAACCCGGCGAACGGGCCAACATGAAAACAGCCTATTTGCTTGGCGTCTCGTGATTCATGGCCGCTTCGGCGAGGGCGCGTACTTCGGCCGGCATGGATTCCTTGCGCTCGCTATAGCGGCTGGTCAGGTAATCCGAGCGATCGCGCACCACCAGGGTGAATTTATACAATTCCTCCATGACGTCGACCAGGCGGTCGTAATATGGCGACGGCTTCATGCGGTCGTTTTCGTCGAACTCCTGGTATGCCTTGGCAACGGACGACTGGTTCGGAATGGTCACCATGCGCATCCAGCGGCCCAGCACGCGCAAGCCGTTGACGGCGTTGAACGATTGCGAGCCGCCCGACACTTGCATCACCGCAAGGGTCCGCCCCTGCGTCGGACGCACGCTGCCCATTTCCAGCGGCAGCCAGTCAATTTGTGACTTGAACACACCTGTCACAGCGCCATGGCGTTCCGGACTGCACCAAACCTGGCCTTCCGACCAGAGCGACAGCTCGCGCAGCTCCTGCACCTTGGGATGGTCAGGGCTGACGCTGTCGACCATGGGCAAGCCATGCGGGTCGAAAACCCGCGTCTCGGCGCCAAAATTCTGCAGCAGCCGCTCCGCCTCCAGAGTCAGCAAGCGGCTGAACGAGCGTTCACGTAGCGAGCCGTACAGCAAGAGCATGCGCGGCGGATGCGTTGCCACCGTCGCTGGCATAAGTTTATCAACCGTCGGCGTATCGAGGTGCGCAGCACTGATATTGGGCAAGTCCTTGACTGGCTTATACATGGGGCACCACCCGCTTTCCTTGCGCATCGATGACCGCCTCGCCGTCTTCTTTGGCAAACGTGCCCAGTTGCGGCAAGGGCAGAACGTCAAGCACCAACTCCGATGGGCGGCATAGGCGCACGCCAAGCGGCGTGACCACGAACGGACGATTGATAAGGATGGGATGGGCCAGCATGGCGTCCAACAGTGCCTCGTCGCTGATTTGGGCCTGGTCGAGACCCAGTTCCAGGTACGGCGTACCTTTCTGGCGAATGGCCTCGCGCACGCTCAAGCCAGCACGGGCAATCAAATCGACCAGGGTCTCGCGCATTGGCGGTTGCTGCAGGTATTCGATGACCTGCGGCTCAGTGCCAGTATTGCGGATTAACGCCAGGGTGTTGCGCGAAGTGCCACAGGCCGGGTTGTGATAAATAGTGATATCCATAATAAATCCTTTCCTTAATAACTGAGGCGCAGTGCCAGCGCCGCCAGGGTCACCAGCAACACAGGCAAGGTGAGGACGATGCCGACGCGGAAGTAATAACCCCAGGAGATGTGAATCTTCTTACTGTCGAGGACATGCAGCCACAACAGGGTCGCCAGGCTGCCGATAGGGGTAATTTTCGGCCCCAGGTCACTGCCAATGACATTGGCATAAATCATCGCCTCGCGCACGGCGCCCTGCGCTGAGGTAGGATCGATCGACAAGGCCCCGATTAGCACCGTCGGCATATTGTTCATGATCGAGGACAGGACGGCCGTCAGCACGCCTGTGCCCATGGCCGCGCCCCATACGCCATATTGGGCAAAGTAATTGAGTACGCCAGTCAGGTAGCCGGTCAGGCCCGCGTTGCGCAGGCCATATACGACCAGATACATGCCCAGAGAAAAAACAACGATCTGCCATGGTGCATTGCGAATGACTTCGCGCGTGGGTATCACATGGCCTTTAGCGGCGACAGCCAGCAACAGAGCGGCGCCAACGGCGGCCACGGCACTGATCGGCACGCCCAGGCTCTCAAGCCAGAAAAAGCCGATCAGCAGCAGCGCCAGGACCAGCCAGCCGGCCTTGAAGGTCGCCATGTCGCGGATCGCGGCGCCGGGGCGTTTGAGCTGGGAGACGTCATAGTCTTGCGGGATGTCCTTGCGGAAAAACCACATCAGTGCAAGCAGGGTCGCTATCACTGCCACCGCGTTGACCGGCACCATCACGGCCGCATACTCGGCAAAGCCGATCTTGAAATAGTCGGCCGAAACGATATTGACCAGGTTCGACACCACCAGCGGCAGGCTGGCCGTGTCGGCGATAAAGCCGGCCGCCATCACGAAGGCCAACGTAGCTTTGGCTGAAAACTTCAGTTCGAGCAACATGGCGATCACGATAGGCGTCAGTATCAGCGCCGCACCATCGTTGGCAAACAACGCAGCGACAGCGGCGCCCAGCAGGACCAGCAAGACAAACAACTTGCGGCCGCTACCACCTCCCCAGCGTGCCACGTGCAGCGCGGCCCACTCGAAGAAACCGGCCTTGTCGAGCAGCAGGCTGATGATGATGACGGCGATAAACGTGCCGGTTGCATTCCAGACGATGTGCCAGACGACGGGCATGTCCGACAACTGGATGACACCAGCCAGCAGCGCGACGCCAGCGCCGATGGCCGCGCTCCAGCCAATACCCAAGCCACGCGGCTGCCAGATAACCAGTACCAGAGTCGCCAAGAAAATCAGGAAAGCAGTCAACATACGAGCGCCTCCTTGGGGGCAGCCGGGGCAAAGACACTAGAAATGTTGTCGAGTTCAGCTTTCAGGCGTACAGGGTCATGCTGCAGCTGCTCTAGCGGCAAGGCGAAGAAAGCCTCGATGCGTGCGCGCAGAATGCCATACGTCACCCGGAAAGCAGCGTCCTTTGCTGCGTCCGTCCCCGTGACATGGCCGGGATCGTCTACACCCCAGTGGCTACGAAGCACTGGGCCCAGGTAGGCCGGGCACGTCTCGCCAGCGGCGCTGGCACACACGGTGATGACGATATCGGGCACGGAAGGCAGAGCGTCCCAGGACTTGCTGTAATACCCCAGGGTCGATATCTGCTCGTTGGCCAGCAACGCCAGTGCTCCTGGGTGCAGCGCCCCGGCCGGATGACTGCCTGCGCTCAGCGCATGCCAGCCTGCCGGCGCCAGATGATTGAAAGTCGCTTCTGCCAGGATGGATCGGCAAGAGTTGCCGGTACACAAAAAAAGAACGTTCATGAAATTATCGCAAAATAGTGAAAAGTAAGGCATGCCCGTTATCAACAGGCATGCCGGGGCGCTCGCCTACTAGACGGCGCTTTGTCCAATTGCCTTGATCTCGTGCTGGATCGCGTTTTTTTCGAGCATGTGCAGCGGCAAACTGACGAAAACGTTCATCCGGGTCATGATCTGCCGGAACACCTTATGGAATACCTCGCGCTTTTCTGCGTCGGTGCCAGTAGCTGCAGCCGGATCTTCGAATCCCCAGTGCGCCGAAAGCGGATGACCTGGCCAGTATGGGCAGACTTCGCCGGCGGCGTTGTCGCACACAGTAATGATGAAGTCCATGTGTGGTGCGTCTGGAGTACCGAATTCATCCCAGCTCTTGCTGCGCAGTTTATCGAGCGGATAGCCGGTCGCTTCAATTTGCTCGATGGCGAATGGGTTGACGCTGCCGCCCGGGTGGCTGCCAGCCGAAAAGCCACGGAAGCGGCCCTTGCCCATGGTGGAGACCAGCGCCTCGGCCATCACGCTACGGGCTGAGTTGCCGGTACAGAGAAACAACACGTTGTACACTTTGTCGGTCATGACGAATCCTTTAATCACTGCGTTGGTTGGGGGGCGATTCAATTTGTACGTTTGGATTCATGCGGCATCACAGGCTGCGCCTTGCGCAGTAGTGCAAGGCGCGCCGCCGCAGCAGTTTTCGGTCAAAAAGCCGATCAGGGCATTCATGCTGTCGATATGCGCGGCGTAGATGACAAAGCGTCCATCTTGGCGCGGCACGATCAGGTCCGCGTGCACCAGTTCCTTCAAGTGAAATGACAGGGAAGATGGCGGGATGCCCAGCTGTTCGGCAATCTTCGTTGCCGCCATCCCTTGCGGTCCGGTCTGGACAAGCAAGCGAAAGATGGCCAGGCGTGACTCCTGTGCCAGTGCCGCCAACGCAGCGATGACATTTTTAGTTTCCATGTGCACTCCTTTTAATTTCATATTTCTATAATAATCGAATTATGAAATTAATGTAAACCTATTTTTATGCGCGGCTATCGATTCACCTTGGTACGGAACTCTTGACGTCCTGGTCTTCTCCAGACGTATCGACATACCAATTAGCTGAATCTTCGTACTCAGTGGCAGAGGTGTGCGTCTCTCAGCACGTTGGAAACTCTGGTATCGCATGTATCTGGCGACAAACGACTTATCGAGAGGTAATAAGCTGCTCAATCAAATGGCGGTACTGCTAGCGCTTAAAGCGAATGCTTGGCGGCCGCAACGACGGCATGCCTATCTTCACACTCGACCTACTCTTGATAAACCATTGCTGCGCCTAGCATGTTGCCGCAAGAAAGTCGCGGTTCCACTTCGAACCTGCTACCTTAATCAAATTATCAAGGTTTCTGTAATGAAAATGTAATGTTTCAGTCATTCGGGTGTGCGGGTCCCCTACGTAGAATAGCTTCATCGGATCCGCAACTTCATTCACCCGCACCTGAAAAATAAGGACATTCCAATGAAATCCATCAAAGCCAACATCGTCGCCGTTTTTGCTGTCATCGCTCTCAGCCCGC
The DNA here is from genome assembly GCF_900095265.1 of Janthinobacterium sp. UMAB-56. GTDB lineage: Bacteria > Pseudomonadota > Gammaproteobacteria > Burkholderiales > Burkholderiaceae_D > Janthinobacterium. Next base: position 12,927 of record NZ_LT607669.1, read on the forward strand.
TTGCCGCGATGGCACACCAAGGCGAAATGCACTCGAATCCAGCGTTTGGCAGTGCTGCTCCGGCGCCGGCCGCCACGCGCACTATCACGATTTCATCGACTACGAAGTATGTGAATGTCGCCCAGGGCGACGTCGTCAAGTTTGATGTGGATGGTAAGACGTTCACTTGGCAGTTCGATACGCTACGAGCCAATTCGAGCTTTGACTTTTCGGCAATTGCGCCGTCTGGCGTGAATACCCACGGCGTACGTGTGTACGTGGCACCTAACCCGACCTACGCCAACTAATTACATGTACGCCCGCCAGTGTACTGCTGGCTCATGAAGTTATTGAGATTTGCGGGACGACCAGTGCAGATGAAAGATGACCCATTGATCGCCCTGTTTTTCGAGCAAAGCTGTTTCCGTGCCGAATAAGTGCACATTTTTGCCCTGGAATTGTCCTGTGGTCTCTGTTTCCTGCATCACGACGGCCAGGTTTCCATCAATACGTTCGTTTTGTTTTAGGACTTTGCTTTTAGTGGCCTTAGCAAAGGCGGTATCGGCTGGCAGGTGATGGCCAGCATATTCATCACGTGAACGTTCAACATGTCCAGATTCGTAAATTTTAATTTCAGGGCTAAGCAAAGTACTCGCCTGCTCGGATTTTCCGCTGGCAAGCGCTTCGTGAAATGCAGCAACAGTTTCAGTTGGTGTGGCGGCGTATAGGGGAAGACTGAATACGGAAATAGCGATTAGGGAAGTAAGTTGGCGCACGAGGTCTCCAGTGTTTTTTGTTTATATGATGAATTGCAGCGATGCAATTAAATCAGCGGGCGGTGATTGTGACAAGGTGGAAGTGAAAATACTCTGGAAAACTGAAATTCGCTTGACCTTCCGTCCGTTGGAAGGTGTAGCCTAAAAAGGCGATTTCATCTCAGGTGGTTCAGGCAATTTGCAAGGAACTTAGTTGTCCGTCATAGGGAAGATACTGCAGATGAATTTCATGCTGACGCGCATTGTAAGCAACCGGGCCGAAATAGGTGCAGAACAGCGTACGCCTTGCTCTACCTTTGGAGGCAACAAGAGCCGCCACTCGTTCCTCGCGTCCCTTGAGCTCCCTTCTCACCACTTTCCCCGCCGTCTCCTGAAATCATGTACTGGCGTTCGCCTCACCTCGTGCTGTATCCACCCAGTAACCAGTCATTTTGAAAGAGAATCATGCAACGCTTCCACTTATTGCTTCTGGCAACGGTTAGCTTCTCGCCGGTTGTCTATGCACAATCCACTCAACCCGCGCGCACCACGGCGACAGTGACGGATGCTAAGGCGATGGTGCCGCCGTTGAAATATGTTTCCGCTTTTGCGGATGTTAAGCCGATTGGGGAGCCCCCGACATCTCCGGATAAGGCCTGGATTCAGGCAAATCAAGATGTAACAGGGGGCTCTCAGCATGGCGCTCAGGGGGACATGTCGATGGAAATGGTACCCGGGGCAAAAAGCCAGGAAAAACCCAAGCCGTCTTCGGCGAACGATCCGCACAAAGGCCATCAAATGAACATGAAAGGCAAATGACATGAAGCGACTATCGTTGCCAACACCCAATCGGGTAGCTACTGTATTCGGTGTCATATTTCTTGCAGGTTGCGCCAGCTTTTCACCGGATGGTGGCTTAAATGATGTCTCTCGGCTAACACAAGAGCGGATTGGGCAAGTCAAGCCCTTCACGAAAGAGACGCTGAAAGACAGCCAGCAGTCCAATACACAGGTGCAGTCCTTGCTGTCCGCACCACTTACGCCTGAATCTGCTGTCCAGATTGCGCTGCTCAATAATGCAGCGCTGAAGGTCTCCTTCGCTGAATTGGGGGTCTCGGAGGCTGAGTTTGTACAAGCTGGACGGATGCGCAATCCAAGTTTTAGTTTTGGCCGCGTCAGCGGCGGTGGCGACGCTGAAATCGATCGCAGTGTGATGTTTGATATTGCGGGCCTGCTGACGCTGCCCACGCGTCGACGCATTGAGCAAGGACGCTTTGAACAAACAAAGTTGCTAACAGCTGCTCAGGCTGTGCAGTTGGCGGCAGAGACACGTCGGGCATATTTTATGGCCGTTGCGGCGGCCCAATCGGCCGCATTCGCGGAGCAAGTGCGCGGCGCCGCCGAGGCATCATCGCAACTCGCCGACAGCATGACCAAGGTTGGCAACTGGAGCACACTTGACCAGGCCCGTGAGCGTGCGTTTTACCAAGATGCGTTGACACAATTGGCGAGGACCAAGCATGAAGCAACAGCCACGCGCGAACAGCTCATTCGCCTCCTGGGCCTGTGGGGAGAGCAGCAAAATTTCGTCCTGCCGGACAGATTGCCTCCACTGCCGGACAAGCCGCGGGAAACGAACAATGCGGAAGCACAGGCCATGTCACAACGCCTCGATATGCTGTCGGCCCGCCGCGATACCGAGGCAACGGCCGCGGCACTTGGCTTGACAAAGGCAACTGGCTTCATCAACGTTTTTGATGCCGGCTACACCAATAAGAGTACGACAGGTTTGCCACGCGAGAGCGGCTACCAGATTTCCCTTGAATTACCAATTTTCGATTGGGGTGGCGCCAAGGTCGCGCGGGCCGAGGCGCTCTACATGCAGTCCGTTCATCGCACCACCGACACTGCCGTGCGGGCGCGCTCGGAAGTTCGGGAGGCGTACTCCGCATACCGCACTAGCTATGACATCGCCCGTCATTATCGTGACGATGTTGTGCCGCTGCGGAAAAAAATATCCGACGAGGTTCTGCTTCGCTACAACGGGATGCTTGCCAGCGTATTCGAATTACTGGCAGATTCGCGCGAGCAACTGGTGAGCGTAAATGCCGCCATCGAAACCCAGCGCGACTTTTGGATTGCAGAAACCAAACTTCAATCCGCCATCAACAGCGGAAGTACGAACGATACAAGGGCCATGCCATGATTTCACGTAGAGATTTTTTCAGAGGTGCAGGTGCTGTAGCGGTAAGCGCCGCTGCCGTTAGCAAGGCCGGTGCCGCGTCATTGCCTGAGGCCATGTTGATGGACAATGCCAAGACGCACATCCCTCCGGTGCCACCCACTGGCCGGCCCTACAATCCGGTCGTGACCCTGAATGGCTGGTCATTGCCATGGCGGATGAATAACGGCGTAAAAGAATTCCATCTCGTTGCCGAACCCGTGGTGCGTGAACTTGCACCAGGGATGAAAGCCAACCTTTGGGGCTATAACGGGCAATCCCCAGGCCCGACAATTGAAGTGGTCGAAGGTGACCGGGTGCGTATTTTCGTGACCAACAAGCTACCTGAGCACACCAGTGTTCATTGGCATGGCCAGCGCTTGCCGAACGGTATGGATGGCGTAACGGGCCTCAATCAACCGGGTATCGCTCCGGGAAAGACTTTCGTCTACGAATTCGAGGCCAAACGGCCAGGTACATTTATGTATCATCCCCACGCCGACGAGATGGCCCAGATGGCGATGGGGATGATGGGCTTCTGGGTGACCCATCCAAAGGATCCATCGCTCCATGCTGTGGACCGTGATTTCGTTTTCCTGCTCAACGCGTATGACGTGGAGCCGGGAAGCTATACGCCGAAGATCAACACCATGCTGGACTTCAACCTGTGGACATTCAATAGCCGCGTCTTCCCCGGCATTGATTCATTGCCTGTGCGCCAAGGTGACAAGGTACGCATCCGTGTCGGTAACCTGACGATGACGAATCACCCTATTCATATACATGGCCATGAGTTTTTCGTCACTGGTACGGATGGCGGCTGGACACCACCGGCGTCGCGCTGGCCTGAAGTCACCACCGATGTCGCAGTTGGGCAAATGCGCGCCATCGAGTTCGTCGCTACTGATCTGGGTGACTGGGCACTTCACTGCCATAAATCCCACCATACCATGAATGCAATGGGCCATTCGGTACCGACAATGATTGGCGTCAACCATCGCGGGGTTGCTGAAAAAATTAACAAAATCGTCCCTGAATATATGGTGATGGGCGACAAGGGCGGCTCCATGGGAGGCATGGAAATGCCGCTACCAGATAATACTTTACCGATGATGACGGGTGAAGGACCGTTCGGTGGGGTTGAGATGGGGGGAATGTTTACCGTCTTGAAGGTGCGCAAGGACCAGAAGCGCGGCGACTACTCCGATCCTGGCTGGTACAAGCATCCGGCCGGAACCGTGGCATACGAGTGGACGGGTAACCTTCCTGAGCCAGAACGTGCAACTAACGCTGGGGGGCAGTCGATGCCGACGATGAACAAACCCAATATTGAAGTTACTGTTCGTAAACCGACCGGACATAGCGGTCACTAATTTTTTTTAACTGAAAGGAAACATCATGAAAAACCTGCACAAAGTTGTATTGGCAACCTTGATTGGCCTGTCATCCGTGGCAACGACCTCCGTGGCGCTCGCACAGCAGCAGAGCGCCTCCGCGACGCAAGACGCGATGAGCGAAGGGGAAATCAAGAAAGTGGATAAGGACGCCGGCAAGCTGACCATCAAACATGGCGAGCTGAAGAACTTGGGCATGCCTGGGATGACTATGATGTTCAAGGTCAAAGAGCCGTCGATGCTTGACAAGGTCAAACAAGGCGACAAAGTACGTTTCGTGGTGGAAAAAGTTGGCGGTGCATTGACGGTCACTTCCATCGAAGCAGTAAAGTAAATTTAACAAAGAGAGTTGAACATGAAGACACTGCGGAAAATGATTCTTGCCACATCCATTGTGGCGGCAACGCTGGCTACCCCATTTGCCTTGGCACATGCGAGCTTGAAGAGCTCCAATCCCGAGGCAGGTGCCTCCCTGGCAGTTGCACCAAAGGAGATTGCGCTGACCTTCAACGAGAAGGTGGAAGAAGCCTTTAGCTCAATCACTCTGAGCGATGACGAAGGCAAAGCCGTTGCTGCAGACAAGGCAAAGGTTGATGCAGCAAATCCGGCCATCTTACGCTTGGAAGTACCGACATTGAATGCTGGCGCCTATACCGTGAGCTGGGCAGTTGCAGGGCACGATGGACACCGTCGCAAAGGCGACTTTAAGTTCACGGTGAAATAAATGGATGCAGTCTCGCTGTTGCAAGTCAGTTCAGCTTTGCTGCTGAACCTCGGCTTTGCCTGGCTCGTCGGATCATGGTTTGCACGCTACTGGATGCGTTCTAGCGGTGTCGATCATGATCATTTCGAGCCAGCGCTGCGCAAACTTGACTTGATGGCAGCGGCAATCAGCATAGTTGGTAGTGCATCGGCACTATTGAGCGCGACGGCAGTTATGGGAGGTGTAGGCCTGCGCGAAGCGTGCCCGATGTTCTGGATGATGGTGTCTACAACCGACTACGGACATGCAGGCTGCGCCATTATTGTGGCGATGCTTGTTCTCTTTTTTGTGCGATTAGCAGGCGGAGTCGGCCGCATCAGCGATATTGCAGTCGTTCTACTTTTGGCTGTTTTTTCTGTAACACGGGCGTCCATGGGGCATGCGGGAGAGGAAGGCTTCTGGACTATTCCGCTAGCGGTTGAAGCGATTCATTTTTTTGCCATCGGCCTATGGACTGGTGCGGTGATGGTTACCGGCTGGTTTGTTCTGCATGAGGCGCGGGTACGGAAATTTGATACGGGTAGCACCGATCAGTACCTCGAATTGATGTCTCAGGCAGCAATGCTTGCAGTAGTTGCCATTGCCGCCACTGGTATTTACAGCGCCTGGCACCGTGTGGGGAGCTCAGAGCATCTTGTTCATACCACCTATGGCATAACCTTGTTGGTCAAAGTTGCATTGGTCCTCCTGGCTATCGCCTTGGGCGGCTACAACAAATTTCTTGGACTGCCTGCCGCCTCCCGCTCCTTGCGCGGCGTCACTCTGGTGAGAGTCGTTTTACAAGTGGAAACCTTGCTACTGCTCGGTGCACTGTTTGCGGCGGCAATTCTTACCACTCAACAACCACCTACCGCGATGTAATGCCGCGACGGTTTTCTACAAGGGAGTACGATATGAAAAAGATGACCTTAAATGCAATTGCAGTAATGTTACTGGCCAGCTTGAGCACTTTCAGCAATGCTGCGGTACCGGATAGCAGCCCAGTAGCACATAGTGGCCACCAGCATGGCGCAAATGAGCAGAGCGCATCTCTTGTGGGCAAGGCGGGAGACCCGAAAAAAGTGACGCGTACCGTCACTGTCGATATGAACGACAGCATGCGCTTTAGCCCAGCGTCTATTGCCGTGAAACGGGGCGAGATCATTCGCTTTGTCGTCAACAATTCCGGCAAGATCAAGCATGAAATGGTCATTGGTTCTGAGAGCGAGTTAAAAGAACATGCCCAACAAATGGCAAAGTTTCCGGAGATGGAGCATGCGGAACCCAATCAAGTGACCGTGACGCCTGGAAAATCGGGAACCATCGTTTGGCAGTTCGACAAAGCCGGCAAAGTGGAGTTTGCTTGCTTACAACCCGGTCACTTTGAGGCCGGCATGAAGGGGCTGGTAGTAGTCTCCGCCAAGTAGATGACTTCGTTCGGCGGGAATGTTCAATTCCCGCCATTGTCACCATAGCTGGTTCCACCGTAGGCAAAGAAACAGGCGAATCTGCCCAAGGAGTGATTCATGATTAGAACTGACGCCGAGCATCATGCGCACGAGCATCATCACGATACCCATAGCAAGACCGGGCCTGGCAATACGATGAAGACAGGGGAAGAAAAACCATTCATCGATCCTGTGTGCGGCATGCGCGTTGGCGCAAATCCCGAGCAAGAAATCACCTACAAAAGTATGGTCTACCACTTCTGTAGCGGGAAATGCATGGCAAAGTTCAACGCAGCGCCAGATTCCTTCATCGATAGAGCGAATGCGGCGCCCAGCCCCGAGCACTCGCCACAGCAGGGAGCGGTCTACACCTGCCCCATGCACCCCGAGATACGCCAGCCTGCACCGGGAACTTGCCCCATTTGCGGCATGTCGCTCGAACCTGAAATGCCGACGCTAGATGAGGCGGAAAACCCGGAGCTAGTCGATTTTCGCCATCGTTTCTGGTGGACGCTGCCTCTGACTCTGGTGGTGTTCCTGTTGGCGATGTTTGGGCATGTGTTCCTTGAAATGGGGCTGCCAGGCCAGAACTGGATTGAATTCGCATTAAGTACCCCTGTCGTACTGTGGGCCGGCTGGCCATTTTTCACGCGCTGGGCGCAATCGCTGGCACGCATGCGCCCGAATATGTGGACCTTGATTGGTTTTGGCGTAATGGCTGCCTATGGCTATAGTGTCGTCGCCACCATCGCACCGGGCTTCTTCCCACCTACCTTTGCTGCACATGGCCGCATAGGCGTCTATTTTGAAGCCGCAGCAGTCATTGTTTCGCTCACGCTTCTTGGACAGATACTTGAGCTGCGCGCACGCTCCCAAACTTCCGCCGCAATCAAATCCTTACTTGGCCTCGCTCCGAAAACGGCTCGGCGCATTCAGGACGATGGGGCCGAAGACGACATTCCTCTCACGCACGTCCACGTCGGCGACAAACTCCGTGTCAGACCCGGTGAGAAGGTGCCGGTTGATGGCGTAGTGCTTGATGGCGAGAGTTCGCTTGATGAATCAATGCTGACTGGCGAGCCCTTACCTGTGACAAAACGTCCCGGAGACACGTTGATTGGCGCAACGATCAATACCAGCGGGAGCCTGATTATGCGTGCCGAGAAAATCGGCAGCGACACGATGTTGTCTCAAATCGTACAAATGGTCGCGCAGGCACAGCGCTCCCGCGCGCCTATGCAACGACTCGCCGATAGTGTTGCAGGCTATTTCGTGGTCGTTGTCGTGGCAATAGCGCTACTGACGTTCGTGTTATGGGGAATGTATGGCCCTGAACCGAGCTGGGTCTTTGGTTTTGTTAACGCCGTTGCAGTACTGATCATTGCTTGCCCATGTGCATTGGGGTTAGCCACGCCGATGTCCATTATGGCCGCCACAGGCCGCGCGGCCACCCAAGGTGTGCTCTTTCGGGATGCCGCAGCGATAGAAGACCTCAAGAAGGTCGACACACTGATTGTCGACAAGACGGGGACCCTCACTGAAGGTAAGCCTTCCTTTAACAGCGTGGTCGCAGCGCCCGGTTTCAAGGACGAAGACGTCCTGCAAATGGCGGCGAGCATAGACCAGGGCAGCGAACATCCGTTAGCGCACGCGATCGTCTACGAAGCGAACAGGCGAGCACTGGTGCTAACCAAACCTGACAGTTTTGAGTCTGCCAGCGGTATTGGCGTGCGCGGCACGCTTGGCGGGGTGCACATCGCACTGGGCAACACCGCGCTGATGGATGCTGACAAAGTCGATTGGAGGCCGCTTGCTGAGGTCGCTGAACGCCTGCGGACAGAAGGTGCTAGCGTCATGTATCTATCCTCTGACGGCGTTTTGGCTGGACTGATTGCGGTGTCGGATCCCATCAAGGCAACGACGCATGAGGCCATAGAAGGCTTGCGCGCTGAAGGGCTGACCGTAATCATGGCCACTGGCGATGGCGTCACCACTGCGAAGTCCGTAGCCGAAAGGCTGGGCATCACGGAGTTCTACGGCGAGGTGAAACCACAGGACAAGTTGGCCTTGGTAGAAAAACTGCAAAAGCAAGGCAAGGTGGTCGCAATGGCCGGCGATGGAATCAATGATGCCCCCGCACTGGCGAAGGCCAATGTTGGTATTGCCATGGGTACAGGAACAGACGTGGCTATCAATAGCGCTCACGTCGCTTTAGTAAAAGGAGATCTGCGTGGGATTGCCCTTGCCCGTCGAATCTCGGTCGATACTGTTCGAAATATGTGGCAGAACCTGGGCTTCGCGTTTGTCTACAATGCCTTGGGCATTCCCCTGGCTGCCGGTGTGCTGTATCCATTTACTGGCCAACTGCTATCGCCGATGATCGCCGCGTTAGCGATGAGCCTGAGTTCCGTGTCTGTCATTACCAATGCACTCCGGTTGCGCGGTACCGGTCGGCCTTAACCGCTGACTGTGGCACCGAGCGACATTCTTGTGGAAGCAAACATGAATATACCTGCGATAGTGAAAGCTGCATCGAATAATGGCTGCTTGCTTAGCAACGAAGAATTGAATTTTCTTCCGGCTGCACGCCTCAATAGAGACTGTTTCTGCACCAGTTTGGATAGCTCCGCATTGAAAATAGCGCTTTCTAGCGAACCGGGCATGGACGGATTGCACGAGTTGATCGAGGAGCGGTGTCCCTATCTATTTTCTGCGCGGCCTATTTTTGTCTCGTATCGCCAAAGCAAACGTATTGCGGACGTTATTGCAGCGATTGAATCCGTAATATCGCTGCCATCGTATCGTGCGCGCGTTCTGACTGATGCTCCTGACATTGCCAAGCATAATCCTGATGATGCAAAAGGAGTATTTTTTGGCTATGACTTCCACATCCACGACGATACCTTGGCGCTCATCGAAATCAACACAAATGCCGGTGGAGCGATGCTCAACGCCGCGATGGCAAAAGCCCATAGATCGTGCTGTCTCAGCGATAGTGAATTGACACGAGCCATTGATAGCGGTGCGACCCTTGAAGATACCATCTTCAACATGTTTGAGTCGGAATGGGCGCTCTCTCAACGTTCACAGCCACTTCGGACAGTCGCGATAGTTGACGATCATCCAGAGCAGCAGTATCTCTATCCCGAGTTTGTTCTTTTTCGACGCTTGTTCGAACGCCACGGCATAGAGGCCGTTATTGCCTCACCATCGGACCTTACCTATCGTGATGGCGTTTTACGTCATGGGGATCTTGCTATCGACTTGGTCTATAACCGGCTGACCGATTTCATGCTTGAGTCGCCCCAGTGTCTCCCATTGCGTTCGGCGTATCTAGAAAGCGCAATCGTGCTAACGCCGCACCCCCAAGCGCATACCCTCTATGCAAATAAGGCAAATCTGGTTCTGCTATCGGATAAGAAAGAGCTCGTAGCGCTTGGCGTAGCCCCCGCCGTGCAAGATATTCTGCTCAAGAGCATACCGCGAACGCAGATTGTGACGGCCTCCGATGCGGACCGCTTGTGGACGGAGCGCCGAAAGTTGTTTTTTAAACCTGTTGCAGGTTACGGGGGGCGAGCCACGTACCGTGGTGAAAAGATCACCAAACGGGTATGGCAGGACATTCTGGCTGGTGACTACGTCGCTCAGGCCCTCGTCATACCCGGTGAGCGCTCGATCGGTTCCACCGATAATCCTAGCTCGCTGAAATTCGACCTTCGAGTCTATGTTTATGACGGAAAGGTGCAGTGGACCGCGGCCAGGATGTATCAGGGGCAAACCACCAACTTTCGCACCCCTGGAGGTGGTTTTGCACCTGTTTATAGTTTGGACGACGAGCGCACTGCGAATGAAATCAGCTCTATCGCGACTAGAGCTAGTTCCCATCACGATTGAGACGTGTTTGATCCTTAAAGCGAACAGGTTAGTTAGTTACTCTATCCGACCAGCTCTCTGAAACGTCAGAAATCGAATGTCAATGAGGGAGGAATCCATGAATAAAATTGAATCGATCCAGGCATCTATCGGGCTCACAGTTAAGGGTAGCACCAGCGCGGAAGGCAAGACGGCAGGGCAAATGTTTTCTGCCACATTAGCTAATGCACTAGGATCGACGCCAATAGTGGCAATGGCCTTGCCTCCAGTGGCAACTATTCAACACACACAGTTTGACCTTCCATTGAATTTGACCGCTGCTAAGATTTGGCAGCAGGTGAGTATCAATGAACGTGCGCTCGGACTGCGGGCGTACCGTCAAGAACTTCTCGCATCCAATATCGCGAATGCCGATACGCCTGGATATGTGGCGGTAGATATTGACATTGAGAAGGCCTTAAAAACAGGAAAGTCAAAAGATGACGTTTCCCTGCAATTTCGTATTCCAGCCCAAGGTAGCATTGATGGAAACACCGTTGATATGGATGTTGAACGGGCCCAATTTGCTCACAATTCCCTCATGTATGAATACAGCGTTGATCGTGTCAAGGGACGCTTCAAGGAACTAGATGACCTTTTGAAAAATACACCATATTAGTAATCTCTTCTTGGAAATACTGACAGTAGCGACTTAATGCAACTACCGCAGGCAACGGAAAGATTAAGTCATGGCGTGATCGGGTAAGCACCTGAATGGATACGATCGCTGCTGGCCGCATATGCCACCAGCAGCGATCGCATCCAGCACTCAAAACCGCGTTACTTTTTCTTCATCATTTCCTGACAGTCCTTCATCATTTGATCCATTTTTTCATACATTTTCGGATCCATTTGATGATCCTTTTTTGGCTCCATCTGATGTTCCATTCCAGCTTGCGGGGCTTTATTGGCCGCTCGCATCATTTGCGCCTGCTTGGCCTTGCGCCCTTGCTCAATCAGTTGCCAGTCCGGGCCAGCGAAGGCGGGAAATGCAGTGCTAAGAGTGCTGATACAGAGCAGCGTAAGTAGTAATTTTTTCATGATAGACTCCTCGATAAACTAATTTGATGTATGCATCGTCATCCCCATGGTCAAGTGGCTAATTCAACCATCGACAATACAAAAGCCGCAGCGCAACTGCGGGAACGTCTGACATATCAGAAAAAAAATCACTTCTATCCGTTTGCGAAACAAAACGCATCGTAGCAGTGGTAGCACCGAGATCCGGATAGTCGCCGCCTGCGTTATGGTCGGCAAAAGGTGGTCCCATATAGCAGAAGGCGCATGTCTGGCAGCTTGGCATGGCCATCGGCTGCGCAATCGCCGCAGATGCAGGCATGTCGTTTTGCAGTGGAAACGCCGGTATATGGCTGCACCAGATAAAACCGAACAACACCACCGCACACCTCACGAAATACACGAGGTGCTTAGCCGAGCGGTAGGTGCCGAACGGTCTCATGACGGCTAATTCTCCTCTGCTGCTGCCGAGCCGGCGGCACGGATCTGACGCCGACGAAGCAGCAGATAAACCGCAGGGACCACAAACATGGACAACAACGGCGCGGTAATCATGCCGCCAACCATCGGCGCGGCGATGCGCTGCATGACCTCCGACCCGGTGCCGGTGCCCAGCATAATCGGCACCAGGCCGGCGATAATGACCGCCACCGTCATTGCCTTGGGCCTCACGCGCAAGACCGCCCCTTCACGAATTGCATCGAGCAGATCGGTTTCACTAGCGTTACCATTCGCCAGACGTTCATCCCAGGCATGCTTTAAATAAAGCAGCATGATTACGCCGAATTCGGCCGAGACGCCAGCCAACGCGATGAAGCCGACGCCGCCGGCGACTGACAGGTGATAGTCGAGCAACCACAGTAGCCAAATGCCGCCGGCCAGCGCAAACGGCAGCGTTGCCATGATCAAGGCCGCTTCATCGAAGCGCTTGAAGGTCAAATAAAGCAGCACGAAGATAATAAGCAAGGTCGCTGGCACGACGATTTTGAGTTTTTCAGTGGCACGCTCTAGATATTCGAACTGCCCCGACCATGCAATGGAGTAACCCGCCGGCAATTTGACTTCCCTGGCGACGACTTGCTTCATGTCATACACAGTCGAACTCAAGTCGCGATCGCGAATATCGACATACACCCAGCCTGACAGCCGGGCATTTTCACTCTTGAGCATCGGTGGGCCGTCGTCGATGCGGATCGCGGCGACATCACCCAGCCGGATTTGCGCCCCCCGCTCTGTCAGCACCGGTAGCTGGCGCAGTTTCTCAATTGAGTCGCGCACCTCGCGTGGATAGCGCACATTAATCGGGAAACGCTGCAATCCTTCAACAGTTTCACCGATATTGTCGCCGCCGATCGCCGCCGACACCACGCTTTGCACGTCTGCTATATTCAAGCCATAGCGGGCGGCCGCGTCGCGATCGATGTTGACGTCGATGTACCGTCCGCCGTTCAGGCGCTCGGCCAGCGCTGAGGAGACACCCGGCACCTTCTTGACTGCGCGTTCTATCTCACCAGTGATGCGGTCAATTTCCTGCAAGCTAACGCCTGCGACCTTGACGCCGACCGGGCTTTTTATGCCGGTGGCCAGCATGTCAATCCGGTTGCGGATCGGCGGCACCCAGATGTTGGACAGCCCAGGCACCTTGACGGTGCGGTCCAGTTCCTGTATCAATTTTTCCGGCGTCATGCCAGGGCGCCACTGATCGCGCGGCTTGAACTGGATCATGGTTTCGAACATTTCCAGCGGCGCCGGATCAGTGGCGCTCTCGGCTCGACCGGCCTTGCCGAAGACGCTTTGTACCTCTGGTACCGTTTTAATCAGCCGGTCAGTCTGCTGCAACAACTGCGCGACCTTGCCGGCCGACAGACCGGGCAACGCCGACGGCATGTACAGCACATCGCCTTCATCCAATGGCGGCATGAATTCGCCGCCGAGCCGGGTCATGGGCCAGATCGTGATGGCTGCTACCAGTGCTGCCGCCAGCAAAGTCAGCTTTGGAAAACGCAGTACGACATCGAGCAAGGGGCGGTATAGCGCGACCAGGAAACGATTGAGGGGATTCTTTTGCTCATCGGGAATCCGGCCGCGGATCAGATAGCCCATTAAAATGGGAATCAGCGTCACCGCCAGTCCAGCCGCCGCCGCCATCGCATACGTCTTGGTAAAGGCCAGCGGCGAAAACAGACGGCCCTCTTGCGCTTCCAGAGTGAACACGGGAATAAACGAGAGAACGATGATCAAAAGCGAAAAGAACAGTGCTGGTCCAACCTCAACAGCAGCGTCGCCAATGACGCGCCAATGCTCATGACCCTTTAGCTGTTTACCTGGATGGGCATGATTCCAGGCTTCAATATGCTTATGGGCATTCTCGATCATCACCACGGCGGCATCGACCATCGCGCCTACAGCAATGGCGATACCGCCCAGCGACATGATATTGGCGTTGACTCCCTGGTAGTACATGACGATAAAGGCGATCAGGATGCCGATCGGCAGCGTGATGATGGCCACCAGCGCCGAGCGCAAGTGAAACAGGAACAGCGCACAGACCACAGCGACGACAATGAATTCCTCGATCAGCTTTTCTTTCAGGTTGGTCACAGCGCGCTTGATCAGGTTCGATCGGTCGTAGGTGGGGATGATCTCGACGCCGGGCGGAAGGCTCGCTTTTAGCTTTTCCAGCTTGACCTTGACGGCATCGATGGTTTCCAGCGCATTTTTCCCGGAACGCATGATGATCACGCCGCCAGCAACTTCGCCCTCACCATTCAAATCGGCAATCCCGCGCCGCATCTCTGGCCCGATCTGGATGCGCGCGACATCGCCCAGCCGGACCGATACGCCAGCGTCAGTCGTCATCAACGGAATCTTGCGGAAGTCGTCAAGCGACTTCAGATAACCAGAGGCCCGTACCATGTATTCGGCCTCGCCCAATTCCAGCACGGAACCGCCCGTTTCCTGGTTGGCTTTCTGCACGGCATCGATAATTTTGCCATGTGGGATGTTAAAGGCGCGCATCTTGTCTGGATCGAGCACGATCTGGTACTGACGCACCATGCCGCCAATGCTGGCCACTTCCGAGACGTTGGGCACCGCTTTCAACTCATACTTGAGAAACCAGTCCTGCAAGGCGCGCAATTGCGACAAATCGGTCTTGCCGCTACGGTCGACCAGCGCATATTCATAGACCCAGCCGACGCCGGTCGCATCTGGTCCGAGCGCGGTTTTTGCCTGCGGTGGCAGGCGTGACTGCACCTGGTTCAGATATTCCAACACCCGTGAACGCGCCCAGTACGGATCGGTACCGTCTTCAAACAGAATGTAGACGAAGGAGTCACCGAAAAACGAGTATCCGCGCACCGTCTTGGCACCCGGCACCGACAGCATGGTGGTGGTCAGTGGATACGTGACCTGGTTCTCGACGATTTGCGGCGCTTGCCCCGGATAGCTGGTGCGGATAATAACCTGCACGTCCGACAGGTCGGGAATGGCATCGAGCGGCGTGCGCGCCAGCGACCAAATGCCCCAGACCGTAATGAATACAGTCGCCAACAAGACCAGAAAACGGTTGCTGATAGACCAGCGGATCAGTTTTGTGATCATTTCGCCACTCCCGCGGGTGCTTTCATGCCACCCATGGGTTTATTTTCGGGTTTCGGCGCACCGGAGGTCGGCGCAATGGCCACGATCTCAAAGCTGCCATCCTCGCCTTGCTGGATGTCGAAGGCGACTCGGTCACCTATGCCAATATTGCGCTGCAAGCCCGTGGAAGACACTTTGAAACCCATCGTCATCGCCCCCCACTGCAGCGACGTGATAGGGCCATGCGAAATGGTGATTTCATCCTTGCCGATCTGTTCGACCTTGCCTACCCCATGGTGGCGCGGAAGTGCCTTGTCTGCGTCAGGGGACTGCGTATCGCTCATGCGTGTCGTCGTTCCCTTCAGGCTGGCCTCGGAATCGATCAAGAACTGCGCCGAGACGACCACTTTCTGACCAGCGGATAGGCCCTTGCGAATTTCGGTGAGACCACTGCCTTCGCTGCCGACCTCCACATCGACGGGCATAAACTTGCCGCCCTCCTGGGCAAGCATGACAACGCTGCGCGTACCCGTCTGGATGACTGCCTCCGACGGCACCTGCAAAACATCGGTGCCACTGTTTGACGCGAAGGTCAGAGTAGCAAACATACCGGGCAACAACTGAGCGCCGGGGTTAGCCAGCTCCACACGGGCTTTCAGGGTTCGCGTCGCGGCATTAACTTCCGGCAAAATGGCACCCACCTTGCCCTTGAAAATAGTTCCGGGTAGCGCCTGTACCTGCGCTTCGACGGCGTCACCAGGGCGAACCTTGGCCGCCACGCTTTCGGGAACCTCCGCGTTGACCCATACTGTCGCAAGTCCATTGATGCGAAACAGCGGCGCACCAGCGGAGACGGTCATTCCTTCGCGGGCGCCAAGCTCTGCGATCACACCGCTGATGGGTGCTGAAACCGTCAAGCGAGGATGGACCTTTCCACTTGACTCGACTAGCCGGATTTGCCCCTCACTCATACCAACTAGCCGCATGCGCTGGCGGGCAGCGTCGACCAGGGATGCTGTTTCATTGCCTTGCATACGACGGCTTGCCAGATAGTCTTCTTGTGCCGCGATCCAGTCAGGGACATACAAGTCAGCCAAGGGTTGCCCCTTTTCCACCGGATCGAGCAGGGCACGCGCATACAAGCGCTCTACAAATCCACCGCTACGCGCCTGCACCAGTGCCACGTCGCGCTCGTTATAGGCAACGTTACCGACGGCAACCAAGCCGGCGGACATCCTTCCTGATGTGACGAGCGCTGTGCGCACTCCCAGGTTTTGCTGGACCCGCGGGCTAATCGTAACATTACTGTCCTCACCATCCCCCGCAGCATAGACGGGCACCAGCGGCATATCCATGAACGGTGACTTACCGGGTTTGTCAAACTTCTGGCCCGGCACCATGGGGTCATGCCAATATAATGGTTTCTTGTTGGCAGCACTCGCGGCGCCTGCTGCGTTGCCGGATACCGCCTTGACGTCACCTGTAGATACTGTCTGATGTGCTTGTCGTAAACCAAACTGGTAACCGGCATAAGCGACCGCTGCAAGGGCACCCGCAAGTACTAGGACGCGTAATTTCTTATTGTTCATTTGAATTCCTGCTGGCGATGTACTGCGGAAATCTGCGTGATTGCGATGTCGGGAAAGAGGAAGCGAAGCTGTGCCCAGAACTGGGCTGTATTCATCTGCAACTGCAGCAACTGAACGTGCATGTCCGCACTGTTACGCCTGGCAGCGAGCACCTCAGCCAAAGAGGCTTTTCCGCCACGATAAGAGGCCAGGACCGCTTGGCTTCGCTTGTCGGCAAGGGGCAATAGCTGGAGCGCGTAGCGCTCGCTACGTTCTTGGCCACTCCTCCATTCGATGAGCAAGGCACGGATGTTGGCGGCATCTTCTCGCAGCAGTTCGTCGCGTTCGCTCCTCGCTTGTTCGACCAAGGCGAGTTTGGAGCCTAGTTCGCGGTCCTGCCGGTTTTTGCGATCCCACTGTAATGGCAGGGATAGGCCAACGGAGACCATGTTCGAGTAGGCCGCGCCGCGCTGCTGGAATGCGAACTCGATACTCCAGTCCGGATGCCGATTCGCTTGCGCCAGATTGACGTCGGCCTGGGCGACTTCTTCCTGCCGATTCAACACCATGATCTGCGGGCGGTGCGCCAGTTCAGTGTCGAGCAACACCGGGTCCAGAGGGATGGTGCCCAAGTCGGGCATGCTGGAATCGGCAAGTTCGCCGCTGCTGCCAGTCCAACGCACCAGCATGTTTTTTGCCGTATTGAGGTCGCGTTCGACCTGACTGGCTCGGTCCTCAAGGGTTAACAAGGCAGAACGCGCAGCCAGCACGTCGGCCTGGCTGCCACGCCCGCCCCGATAGGCGGCCGTAGCGGCGTCAATTTCCTGGCGGGAAAAGACCACTTGTTCTGTCAGAACTACTGACATTTTCCGAATGTAGTAGACGTTGAGCCAGGAGATCGCCGTGTCGCGCTGAATCGCGGCGAGTGCGACATCTTTTTGCGCCTGCGCCTTGTCGGCTTCGCGCTCAAGACGTGCGGAACGCCAGCGCAATTTATCGGCGCGTGTCAGTTCCTGCGAAATGCCGATGCGCCGCATCGTCATGAAATCCCCGCTCAAACTAAAGCGATCGGTGCCACTTAAGGGCACATTATCGATGCCGACCTTGAGAGTGGGATCGGGGCGCTGCGCCACTGCTACCGCCATTTCGTGTGCGGCGACAGTTGCCTGGTCCTGCGCATGAAGTTGGCGCGAGCGGGCGACAGCCTGCTGCAGCGCCTCGGTGAAGGTGACTGGCTGGGGGGCCGCGCGCGCATCATGAACGAAGGCAAGCAGCGGAACAGTAAGGGCGAGAGTTAACGCCGTCTTCATGAATGGGTGAAGGCGGACGACGCGTGCATTTGTATGCACGGTGTACGGGATTGACATGGCAGCTCCAGAATGCGATGGGAGGCATCGCCTTGTCGAACCCGACAAGGCGATGGCGATCTAGGCAGTCTGGAGTGTTAAATACGGAAACAGCAATGGCGGATAGCGATAGGCGGTGCCGTTGGCCTCGCCAAGGTAATGAGCAAAGGAGGTTTGGCTGTATACACTACGGGAGTGTCATAAATAGCTAACGTCAGAAGCAGGACAACAGGTACGAAAGATGGGTGGTCGGCGACAGGCGTCTTGTCCAGCGACTGCCTGGACGCATCCCCCACAGCATAAATTTGACACAACGTCGACTGGTCAGTGTCCATGCCGGCGCAGTCTGTCATCGCGGGCATCGCAGACACCCCAACACCTGCGGATGTAACGGAACTACCGACTCCCATCGGTACGCCGGGGCATAGGTATGAAGCGACCGCATGCTGCATGAACAGCATGCTAAGTATCGCGACAAGAGCCGTGAACAATCGCACTGTGCGGGAGGTCTTCATAAACTATCTAAACGGATGATATTCGTAGCCTAGGTTGTATCAAACCAACTGTCAAGCTATTGCTATGCTGTCACTTGACCGTGAGCAAGTACGGATCGAATGACAGATATCATCACTATACGCATTACCATAATGGGAAGGTCAATCAAAGACATATGTCGCCGGATTGGAATGCTTTACGTTTAATTGCTTGACAAAAAACTTGCAATCGATGCACCATTTCCAGCAATTCCTTCGCTGGACCGGTGTCGATTGATTTCAATGACGAATATCCATGAAACGGCTTATCCACGCCTGAAACAAGAGTTCACTGAGCAGGAGCTCGGGGCGATCTACACGCCTTCGCGCGCACAAATTGACCATATCTTCACGCTGTATCGCCAAGCATCGCATCGTACTTTTTTGCTGATCCAACTTATGCTGTTGCAAAGGCTCGGTTATTTCGTCCCTTTGTCGAGCATCCCGTCTATCGTGGTGCGGCATATCTGCGAACATAGCGGTCTGCGCGTTCCGGCAAAACGAGCGCTGGCGCAATACGATCAATCCGGTAGCAAGACAACACACCAGCGCCGTCTGCGCGGGTACGTGGGGATCCGGGTGATGGACTCGTCCGATGAATACTGGCTGGAAGATCAGGCCCTGCAGGCTGCCCATACCAAGCAGGAGCTACCCGACATTATCAATGTCCTGATTGAAGAGTTGGTCCAGCGTCGCCTGGAACTGCCTGGATTCACCTACTTGTTCAGGCTGGCTCGCCATTCCCGTACCAGCGTCAATGACGGCATCTATAAGGCGGTGGCTGGCGGATTGCCAACTTGCGTGGTCGAGCGTTTTGAACACATGCTCACTGCGGGTAAGAACCTGCGCATATGGGATAGCCTCAAACGCGAGCCGAAGCAGCCCAATGTGCGTGCGGTGACGGATTTCCTGGCCCACATTGAGACCATGATCGCGCTGGCGCAGGATCTGCCCAATACCGAGGCCATCGCCGCAACCAAGCGTGAACAACTCGTTTTGGAGGCGCGTGCCCTGGATGTGGCGGAAATGCGGCGGCTCAAGCCACTCAAGCGCCACACCCTCATCGTGCTGCTGATTCAAAGCCAGTTGCAGAAGGCAATGGACGATATCGCCGAAATCTTCATCAAGACCATCCGCAGCTTGCATAACGGTGCCGAGGAACGGTTGCGGCAATATCACCTGCAGCACGCCGAACAGATTGAGCGTTTGATCGGACAGTTCCGCGAAGTGCTGACCGTCCTGAGCGACGAGGGCAGCGACGAGGAGCGCGTCGCTAGGGTCGAGCAATCCCTCGACGGGGATCTTGGGGCATGGATCACTGAATGCGACGAGCACATGGCGTATGCTGGCAATAACTATTATCCGTTCATGCTGGTCGGGTATGTTGGCAAGCGCAGCCTGCTCTTCAAGTGCCTCGAAGCGCTCAGTCTGAAATCGAGCTCCCAGGATCAGAGCCTGCTGGCGGCGATCGCCATCATCCAAAAGCATCGCTCCAGCCACAAGGAACAACTGCCAGCGGCAGAAGGTGCGCTACCTGAATTGGCACTGGACTGGATGTCCGATAAGTGGCGCAAGCTGGTTTTTGGCCGAGTCGCAGCCGATGCCCCAGCGAACGTGCATCGCAAGTATTTCGAACTTGCCGTGATGACGCAAGTCATGGATGAACTCAAGTCGGGCGATCTGTACGTCGAGCATAGCGGCGACTACGATGATTATCGCAACCACCTGGTGGACTGGGAGCAATACGAGCGTGAAGTGAAAGCCTATGGTGAACTGGTAGGGCTGTCGGTGGAAGCTCCGGCGTTTGTCGCGCAGTTGCGCGACAAACTCGGCAGTCTAGCGCGCGACGTTGACAGCCGATTCCCGCAAAATAGCCTTGCCGATATAGACGAGAGCGGCATTGTGATCCGTCGCATGGAGCGCCCGAAGCCGCCACCCGAACTTGACGCCATCGAGCAGATGGTCACCAATGAAATGGATCCGGTGAGCATCCTTGATGTATTGACCGAGACTGAAAAATGGTTGGACTTGCATAAACTCTTCGGTCCGTTGTCCGGCTTCGAGGCCAAAGTAGACGATCCGCGCAAGCGCTTCATCACTACGTTGTTTTGCTATGGTTGTAACCTGGGCGCCACGCAAACCGCACGCTCGATCAAGGGACTGAGCCGCAAGCAGGTGGCCTGGCTCAATCTCAAGCATGTCACCGAGCAGCGTCTGGACAAGGCGATCGTCAAGGTGATCAATGCATACAACCGCTTCGCATTGCCACGTTATTGGGGGTCGGGAAAGAGCGCGTCGGCCGACGGTACCAAATGGAACATTTACGAGGCTAACCTGCTTTCCGAATACCATATCCGCTACGGTGGATACGGCGGCATTGGCTACTACCATGTGTCCGACAAGTACATCGCGTTGTTCAGTCACTTTATTCCATGCGGCGTCTATGAGGCGGTTTACATCCTCGATGGGCTAATCAACAACCAGTCGGACATCCAGCCAGATACGCTGCACGGCGATACCCAGGCCCAAAGCACGCCTGTCTTTGGCCTGGCTTCGCTGCTGGGTATCGACCTGATGCCGCGCATCCGCAATATCAAAGATCTGGTGTTCTTCAAGGCGGACAAGGCCGACCAGTATGACAATATTGGCAGCCTGTTCCGTGGATCGATCGACTGGGAACTGATCGCGCGCCATATGAAGGACATGCTGCGCGTCGTTATTTCCATCAAAGCGGGCAAGATTGCGCCATCGACGATCCTGCGCCGCCTAGGGACCGCTAGCCGCAAGAACAAGCTCTACTACGCGTTCCGCGAGCTCGGTAGGGTACATCGGACAATGTTCCTGCTCAAGTACATCAACGACGCAGAATTGCGTCGTACCATCCATGCAGCAACCAACAAGAGCGAGGAATTCAACGGCTTCATCAAATGGTTGTTTTTTGGGGGCGAAGGCATCATTGCCGAAAACGTTCGGCACGAACAGCGCAAGGTTATCAAGTACAACCAGCTCGTTGCGAACATGGTCATCCTGCACAATGTCCATGAGATGACGCGGCTCCTCAAGACAATACAGGCAAAGGGATATGTGCTAACGGAGGAGGTGCTTCGCGGCTTAGCGCCATATCGGAAAGGGCACATCAACCGATTCGGCGAATATATGCTGGACCTTGAACGCGAGGTAGCCCCGATGAATTATAAAGTCGAATTTACCAAATAAATCAATTGGTTAGGTCGGTTTTTGCGAAAAAAACTGCAATCCCGGCCGGCCCTCTATCACATCCCGAGTAATATCCAGTTATAATCAGTCATGCTCAAACGCTTCCTCTATATTCTTGCTGTCGCTTTCGCTCTCCAGATGAGTTGGGGAATTGCGAGCGCATATTGCTTGCATGAGAGCGGTAAAGCAAGTTTGCATTTTGGGCATCACCAGCACGAACACAAAACATCCAAAGATACTTGCTGTGGTTCTTCCTCTTCCAGTTCAAAGAAATCGGCTGTTCATCTTGACTGCCCATCGTGCTCGCATGGCTTGGTAGGCATGATCACTTGGGCTTCCAATTTCGAGGAGCCGTTGACGGCAATTCATTCCCCGCCGTTATTAGTTCGAGCATTACCCCCTCCCTATCCTGAATTACCTGAGCGCCCTCAGTGGCATGTTGCCGCCTAGTCCGGCGACATCGACTCATACACATCTTCGTATTTGTAGATCACCACTACAGGTGAGCGTGTCGTCGCCGGATTCTTCCCATTTCATTTTTTGGAGAATTCTATGCGACCATCATTTTTGCCGCTTGTGCTTGCTATCGTACTCGCATTTCCGCTGCAAGCGGCTGCACAGACGGAAGCACCGTCAGTTGCAACGGCAGCCCCAGCGGCTGCTCATAAAGGCGCTTCTGCATTGACATTGGCAGAAGCAATCAAACTCGCCTTTGAGGGCAACCCTGGGCTCCGGACAGCCATGCGTGATATTGATATCGCCGCTGGCGAATTGATCCAGGCGGGTACCCGACCTAACCCTGAGCTTTCCTTTGTTTCGGAGGGTCTAAAAAAAGAACAGAGGACACGAACTATACAATTCAGTCAACCGTTGGAGCTGGGTGGCAAACGTGCTGCCCGCATGGCGGCAGCGAGCCTCGGAGGGGATATTGCCTCTGCCGATCTGGCCGGGTACCGTACCTCGTTGCGCGCTGACGTCGTGACTGCTTTTTTCGACGTCGTAGCGGCTCAAGAGGGCTATCAACTTGCGCTTGTATCACAGCAACTTGCGCAGCGCGTCAGCGATGCAGCGGCGCGGCGTGTGATGGCAGGCAAGGTGTCACCGGTAGAGCAAACCCGGGCTCGTGTGGCGGAAGCAAGCAGCAAGATCGAACTCAATCAGGCTGCCAATGATCTGACGCTGTCCAAACGGCGTCTCGCTGCAACTTGGGGAAGCCAGACACCCCAGTTTGATTCCGTTGTCGCACTTGAAATGCCAGCACAGGCTATCCCTACCTCTAATGAATTGAATAATCGCCTTCCGACAGCCCCACAGACTCTCCGGGCACGTCTGGAAGTTGATCGCCAAGAGGCGTTGACTAAGGTAGAACGCAGCCGCAGGATTCCTGATGTAAATCTGATCGTTGGAACCCAGCGTGACGAACAACTTGGTCAAGTCGGGCCGCGTCGCACCATCTTGGGGCTATCGATTCCGTTGCCACTTTTCGATCGTAATCAAGGCAATGTCCTCGCAGCCTTGCGCCGAGCAGACAAAGCCAGAGATGAACTGAAGGCAGTAGAGAACAGATTGTCAGCGGAAGTTGCTGAGGCAACTGCACGCCTCAGTGTTGCGCAGTCCGAATTGACAATTTTGCGGACCGACATTCTGCCAGGAGCGCTGAGTGCATATGAGGCAGCTTCAAAAGGGTTTGAACTCGGAAAATTTAGCTTCCTTGATGTCCTTGATGCACAGCGCACACTTTTCCAGGCAAAAACTCAATATGTACGCGCGCTCGCTGAATCACATCGCTCCGCCGCCGACATCGATCGCATTATCGGACGCGTTGAATCGAATGGCACTTTGATTGCACCTGCGATCTCATATCAGGAAACAAAATGAAAACACCGAACATTGAAAAGAAATCGCTGCGCGCGATGATGGCGATCGTAGCAATCGGCGCTGTGCTGTTGGCCGCCATTTTATTTACTGGTAAATCCGGCGGCGCCCCGGAAGGGACGGACACTGAAACTTCCGCCAAGGCAGATGAAAAAGAGAAAGGCGTTGGAGGAGGCGCCGGCAAAGGCAGCCATGGCGGAAAATTGTTTGTCCAAGGGGCGACTACCGTTGAAGTCATCCTTGCAGAAGAGAAGGGAGAAGCTCGCCATCGCTTATGGCTCTACGAAAATGGCAAACCCGTTGCGCCGACTACCGCCACTGCGACCGAGCAAATCAAACGCGCTGACGGCCAGGTGATGAACTTTGAATTCGCAGTCGACAAAGATAGTTTGCTGGCCAAAGAGAGCATTGCCGAACCGCATATTTTTGATGCTCTCATTACTGTCCGTAAGGGCGGCGTCACGATCCCGATCAAGTTGCAAAGCGAGGAAGGCAAAATTGAGTTGACTGATGCTCAAATCAAGACTGCTGGGGTGATGGTAGCAAAATCCGGTACGGCGAGTATTAATAG
Source organism: Janthinobacterium sp. UMAB-56 (assembly GCF_900095265.1). Classification (GTDB taxonomy): domain Bacteria; phylum Pseudomonadota; class Gammaproteobacteria; order Burkholderiales; family Burkholderiaceae_D; genus Janthinobacterium. The sequence continues at coordinate 37,086 of NZ_LT607669.1, forward strand.
TGCCTTTCAACTAGCTGGCGAAGTGCGCTTCAACGAAGACCGTACTGCACACATCGTGCCCCGTTTGCAAGGTGTAGTTGAAAGTGTGGCCGTCGACCTTGGTCAGCAGGTAAAGAAAGGACAAGTTCTAGCAATCATCGCCAGCACCGTTTTGTCTGAAATGCGCAGCGAATCGCTTGGTGCGCAAAAGCGCTTGGCGATGGCGAAATTGACCTACGACCGCGAGAAAAAATTGTGGGAAGGCAAAATTTCCGCAGAGCAGGATTATTTGCAAGCCCAGCAGGGGCTGCGCGAAGCGGAAATAGCTGCTCAGAACGCTTCTCAAAAAATCGCCGCCATTGGTGCCTCTGGTGCTAGTTCCGGTGCATTGAACCGCTTTGAACTGCGTGCGCCATTCGATGGTGCAATCATCGAAAAGCACATTACTTTAGGCGAATCTGTGGCCGCCGATGTGAACGTATTCACGATTGCGGATCTGTCAACGGTATGGGCAGAAATCATCGTTCCCGCCAAGGATCTCGGCACTGTGCGCGTTGGTACGAAAGCACTCGTCAAGGCAACCACGATGGATTCCGAGGCATCTGGTGTAGTTTCCTATGTGGGTTCGCTGCTTGGAGAACAGACACGCACGGCCAAAGCGCGAGTCACCCTGGCAAACCCGAAACTGGCCTGGCGCCCGGGCCTGTTCGTCAATGTCGACCTGACCTCCGATGAGCGCGAAGTACCTGTTGCGGTGGCCAGCGATGCAATCCAGACGGTTGAAGGTAGTCCAGCCGTGTATATCCGCATCGATGGCGGCTTTTTCGCTCAGCCAGTGGAGACCGGCCGCAGCGATGGGAAATACACCGAGATCGTAAAGGGTCTTGCTGCTGGTACTACGTATGCGGCAAAAGGTAGCTTCGTCCTCAAGGCGGAGCAGGGCAAAGACAGCGCCGAACATGCACATTAAGCCGGAGAAATCAAATGTTTGAACGCATAATCCGCTTTTCCATCGAGCATCGATGGTTGGTGATACTCGGTGTTATTGCCATGGTGGGTATTGGTATCTTCAGCTACCAAAAGCTGCCAATTGATGCCGTACCCGATATTACCAATGTCCAGGTTCAGATTAATACCTCAGCACCAGGGTATTCGCCGCTGGAAGTTGAACAACGTGTGACTTTTCCGATCGAAACAGTGATGGCCGGCTTGCCAAGTCTGGAGCAGACGCGCTCATTGTCGCGTTATGGCTTGTCGCAGATTACCGTCATCTTTAAAGATGGAACGGATATTTACTTCGCCAGGCAACTGGTCAACCAACGATTGCAGGAAGCGAAAGAACGCTTGCCTGAAGGCGTATCTCCGGTACTCGGTCCAATTTCAACGGGTTTGGGCGAAATTTATCTCTGGACAGTTGAGAGTGAGCCGAACGCAAAGAAGGCCGATGGCCAGCCTTACACGCCGACGGATTTGCGTGAAATCCAGGACTGGATCATCAAGCCGCAATTGCGCAACGTGACTGGGGTTACGGAAATCAACTCCATAGGTGGCTTTGCAAAGGAATATCACGTTACACCGAACCCGACAAAGCTGTCATCGTATGGCCTGACGTTTCAGGCCATCGTCACTGCGCTGGACGCGAACAACAACAATGTCGGTGCCGGTTATATTGAAAAACGTGGTGAACAGTTTCTGATCCGCGCTCCTGGCCAGGTAAAGTCGCTGGAGGATATGAGAAATATTATTCTCAATACCGTTCAAGGGGTACCGATTCGCATTCGTGATGTGGCCGAAGTCGAACTCGGGCGTGAACTGCGTACCGGTGCGGCGACCGATAACGGCCGCGAGGTTGTGTTGGGTACTGTCTTCATGCTGATTGGACAAAACAGTCGGATCGTCTCGCAAGCGGTAGACAAAAAAATGGCGGAGATTAACCGCACTTTGCCCGCTGGTGTCAAAGCCGTCACTGTTTATGACAGGACCGTGCTGGTTGACAAGGCAATCAATACCGTTAAGAAAAATCTGATGGAAGGCGCGGTACTGGTCATCGTCGTACTGTTCCTATTCCTTGGTAACATACGAGCTGCTCTGATCACCGCGATGGTCATTCCGCTGGCCATGCTGTTTACGTTCACGGGGATGGTAACTTATAAGGTCAGCGCGAACCTGATGAGTCTCGGCGCCCTTGACTTCGGCATCATCGTCGACGGAGCCGTTGTCATTGTAGAAAACTGCGTACGCCGTCTGGCTCATGCGCAAGCGCATCATCAACGCACATTGACTCGCGCGGAACGTTTTCATGAGGTATTTGCTGCGGCAAAAGAGGCACGTCGCCCATTGTTGTTCGGTCAGCTCATCATCATGATCGTCTATATTCCTATCTTCGCCCTGACCGGTGTGGAAGGAAAAATGTTCCATCCAATGGCATTTACCGTTGTCGCGGCACTTGTCGGCGCGATGATTCTGTCGCTCACTTTCATCCCGGCCGCTATCGCACTGTTTATCGGCAAGAATGTTGCTGAAAAAGAAAATCGCGTAATGGAGTTCGCCAAGCGCTTATACACGCCTTTGCTGGCCAAGGCGTTACTCAATAAAGCTGTCGTGGTAACCTCTGCAGTCGTGCTTATCGTACTGTCGGGTGCTGTCGCAAGTCGGATGGGGAGCGAGTTCATTCCCAATCTGAACGAAGGCGATTTTGCGATTCAGTCGTTGCGCATCCCGGGGACTAGCCTGACCCAGTCGATCGAAATGCAGAAACAGCTCGAAGCTGGTCTGAAGGCCAAGTTTCCGGAAATTGAGCGGGTCTTCGCGCGTACAGGTACTGCGGAAATTGCTTCTGACCCGATGCCGCCGAATATTTCAGACGGCTATGTGATGCTTAAGCCTGAAAAAGACTGGCCGAGTCCGAAAAAAACCCGCGCGCAAGTACTAGCGGCCGTACAAGCGGAGGCAGCCACTTACGCTGGCAACAGTTATGAGTTCTCACAGCCCATTCAGTTGCGCTTCAATGAACTCATTTCTGGGGTGCGTAGCGATGTCGCCGTCAAGATATTTGGCGACGATATGGACGTCCTGAATGCGACAGCGGCGCAAATCGCTGGTGTACTTTCTCGCATCCCCGGCGCGGCGGAGGTCAAGACCGAACAGACTTCCGGCCTGCCGATGCTCACTGTCAATATCGATAGGGAGAAGACTGCTCGCTATGGCCTCAATGTCGGCGCGGTTCAAGAAGCGTTGGCGATTGCTACAGGCGGAAGAAATGCCGGCACCGTGTTTGAGGGTGACCGCCGTTTCGACATCATCGTGCGGCTTCCGGAAGATCTGAGAACTGACTTGGAGGCACTCAAGCGCCTGCCTATTCCTTTGGCACGTTCTTCGGGAACGAACGGTGCGGCCGGGGAAGTTAGTTTCATCCCTCTCTCCGAAGTAGCCACCCTCGATTTTGCACCAGGTCCTAATCAGATCAGCCGGGAGGATGGCAAGCGACGCATCGTGGTGAGCGCGAATGTGCGTGGGCGCGATATTGGTACCTTCGTTCCCGAAGCGGAAAAACTGATTCAGAAGGAAGTCAAAATACCACCTGGTTACTGGATGATCTGGGGCGGGACTTTTGAACAACTGCAGTCAGCAACCCAGCGACTGCAACTGGTCGTGCCACTCGCATTATTCCTCGTGTTTACCTTGCTATTCGTGATGTTCAATAACGCCAAGGACGGCTTGATTGTGTTCACAGGCATTCCGTTTGCGCTGACAGGCGGCATTCTGGCGCTTTGGCTGCGCGATATTCCGCTCTCGATTTCCGCTGCAGTCGGTTTTATCGCCTTGTCTGGTGTGGCCGTGCTGAACGGTTTAGTGATGATCTCCTTTATCCGGACACTTCGCGATGAGGGCATGTCCTTAGACCAGGCAATCACGACGGGTGCGCTGACTCGTTTGCGACCAGTCTTGATGACTGCATTAGTGGCATCGCTGGGATTTATTCCGATGGCGATTGCGACCGGCACAGGTGCGGAAGTACAACAGCCACTTGCGACAGTCGTTATTGGGGGAATTATTTCATCGACGCTGCTAACGCTACTGGTCCTTCCGCTGCTTTATCGCTTAGCACATGGCAAGGATGAGGATGCTGAATCCGGTACTGTCCAGGAAAAAGATCAACTTCCTGCTTGATCCTCATATTGATTAACGACAATTGATAACAAACCGCCCAAGCATGGCATCGCTTGGGCGGAAAAAGAGCGACATAGACGTGGTCAGAAATCACAATACCGCTATGGGCACAGTAGAAAAGTATGATTTCGATAATACTGCATGTAATTATTATTTATTTTATTAAAAATGAAAATTATTAATTAATATTTTTAGAATTTCTTCTTGGTTAGCGCGATCAGAAGGTTGGCAGTAATTGAATTTTTTCAAAAAATATTGCGATTTAATTGTGCATTGATATGATGTATAGGGAAAGAGTTGGTGTATCAATGAAAAATGAAAGAGAATTTATAAAATATATCGGCGAAAAATTGTTGATATTGGCACTCGTTTTATTGTTGATTTTTGTTGTTTTTGATTCTGTGTCCTATTGGTTGCCGGATTTAAATTGGTTAATCACAAAAATTTTATAGAAATAAAATATTTGACAATCAAATAAAAATAATTTTTTGGTAAAGATGGGGGGGGAGTCATGCGTATATTATTGCTGGGAAGTGATATCTCATTTGCCGATAAGGTATTTGATAGCGCCTTGAAAAATGGCTGGAGGATCAATCATGTGAAAGACCTTATCGCAGCAAGATTGGCCTTGCTTGAGACGAGTTACTCTATTGTCCTAATCGATAATGATCTATCTTCGAAATTCGGGTTGAACCTGCTTCGAAATATGCGTGCTCAATATGACGTGACACCAGTACTCATAACAGCCGAATCCTGTAAGGTGAGTGAGCGTATAACTTGGATTGATTCTGGTGCAGACGATTATTTGCTGAAACCATTTGAATTTGATGAGCTGTGGGCGCGCGTACGCGCAGTAACCCGAAGAAGTGAGGGCCGTATGGTGCCTTTAATAACTTGGGGCGATATTGAAATTGACGTCGTAAAGCGTAGTGTAACGCGTGCTGGTAAGCCAGTCCGGCTTAGCGATCACGAATACCGGATCCTGCTAACCCTTATGCAGGGGAAGGGACATGTTGTTGGACATGAGCATCTAGAAGCAATGATGTATGACGGAGCTGCTACGATTGAAAGCAATACGCTAGCCGTGCATATTTGTCAGGTCCGACGCAAACTGGGTGCGGGCATTATTACTACCGCCTATGGCCAAGGATATTTAATGGCTAATCCATGCTAAAAATTCCTTTGGAGTTGAATGCGTTCTAAATACAAAATATAAAAATTAAAAAGCTATATAAATTTTAACATACATCTCACATATTAATTGAGATCTGAAATGAATGATGCGATTAAAAATTCTCCGATAGTAGAAAATAAACCAATTGAAAGCGTGGGGGCGCGCAATCTTACAGAGATGCCTGATTTTCATCTGGAGGTCACTTGGACAGTTTTGGGTACATCCGTTCTGACATTCTTGCTGCTCATGGGATTCGTGTTATGGATGCGGCTGTCGAGTCGTAGAAAAAAGTTGGTAAAGAAAGAAATTCTTCTACCGACTCGACATCCACGAAAGCGAAAACGGCGACGCCATTAAAACCATTGTGCAGTCCAAAATTTTAATAAATTAAAAGAAGGTTATATTTTGATGCTTCGCTTTCAATCAATGAGCTGGATTGAAGTCGCTTCTCACATTATTGATATGTTGATCGCCTATGCTTTGGCATTGCCAATTGGGTGGGACAGAGAGTCGGCAACAAATGGTGGCGCAGGTTTGCGGACATTTCCTATAGTTGCAATGGCCAGCTGCGGTTTTATTTTAATTGGAATCGGTGCGCTCGGTGAAAATTCACCACAGTTAGCGCAGGTCCTATACGGTTTGATTGTGGGGATTGGATTTATTGGTACCGGTACTATCTTCAAGAGTAGTAGCGAGATGCGCGGAAATACCACGGCATCGACAGTGTGGGTGACTGGCGCAATTGGCGCTGCAGTGGGATTTGCTTTGTACGATATCGCCGTGGTATTGAGTTTTGTAACTTTTTTGACACTACGTCTCAGAAAATTAAATACATGAATGATCATGAATGCCCATCATTACGAATATTTCTTGTGAAGTTTTATGTATAGTTATTTGTTAAAATTAATGAAGTTAAAATTATTATCAATAGTAAGATATTTTAAAATATATTTCGGAGTAAACTATGTTGGAACACATCAAAGCAAGTTTGACCGATGCTAAACAGGCCCTCGATACATTTCTAACCGACGAATCTGGGCTGCAGCGGGTAGAGCGTGCAGCAAATGTCTTGCTGGCTGCCTTTAATGGTGAAGGAAGGATATTCACATGTGGTAACGGAGGGTCCATGTGCGACGCGATGCATTTTGCAGAAGAGTTTACTGGGCGTTTCCGTAATGATCGATCTGGTCTGCCAGCAACAGCGATCAGTGACCCAAGCCATATGTCGTGTGTTGCAAACGATTTCGGATATGACCAGGTATTTTCTCGCTATCTGGAGGCGCATGGGCGTGAAGGAGATGTGCTGTTAGCCATCAGTACGAGCGGAAAAAGTCCGTCGATCATTATGGCTGTTACCAGCGCCCGCAATCTCCGAATGAAGGTAATTGGATTGACGGGCAAGGCGGGTTCGGAATTTGAGCCACTATGCGATGTTTGTATTTGTGCACCAGCTGGCCAATATGCAGACCGCGTGCAAGAGATGCATATTAAGATTATTCACATACTGATCGAATTGGTAGAGCGTTCGCGCTTTCCTGAAAACTACTAGTACATTTATGTGAAAATCCGGCCTCACTGGAATGCAGAGAATTTTTACCTGATGAGATAAAACTTGTCCTTGGTTTATACTGTTTTTTTACTTCCCCATCGTTAGGGATGGTTCTTAAAGACACTGTTTCAATAGCTGCGCGAAAGATGCGGTATCGGAAAATGTTAAGTACGACCGATGTTCCACAGCGCAAGCTCCATAATTCCTTTGACATGAAAGAATTAATCCATGAATGCAACTAAACATCCCGTTGAAGGCGGACCAGAAGATAACCAGCCTGACAAGGCTGCGCAAGCCTACGACCATCCTGGGCAGGTGGCAGCCGATCACCGCCCCAAGGATGAACATGCTGGCCACGACCATGCGCATGGTGGTGCTTTGGGTGAAAATGCGGAACTCATTTTTGCCGGTGTATCGGGCATCTTGCTGCTGGCAGGATGGGGGATCGAAAAATTCTCGTTCGGCCCAAGCTGGTTGCCTACTGCATCATTTGTTGCAGCGTATTTTTTCGGCGGATTTTTTACCGCCAAGGAAGCGATCGAGAATATCCGTGCGCGTCGTTTCGAAATTGACACTCTGATGCTGGTCGCTGCCGTGGGTGCTGCGGCATTGGGAAAATGGGCGGAAGGGGCTCTATTACTGTTTTTGTTTAGCCTTGGGCATTCGCTGGAGCATTATGCAATGGGGCGTGCACGTCGTGCGATCGAGGCATTGGCCAAGCTTGCTCCCGAAACGGCCAACGTACGCAGGAATGGGACGATGATTGAGCTTCCAGTGTCACAACTGCAGCTTGGCGATATCGTGATTGTCCGACCGAACGAACGCCTTCCTGCTGACGGTGTGGTGACCCGGGGTACCAGCAGTGTGAACCAGGCGCCAGTAACCGGCGAAAGCGTTCCCGTCGACAAGCAACCCGCTTCTGATCCTGCAGAGGCGGTGAAGGCTTTTGACAAGGTCGCAGCTGTAAACCGCGTGTTCGCAGGCACCATCAATGGTAGTGGCGTCATCGAGGTCATGGTGGCTCGGCGTGCGGATCAGTCGACGATGGCGCGCGTAGTCAAGATGGTTGCCGATGCAGAAACGCAGCGCTCACCGACACAGAATTTTACCGAAAAGTTTGAGCGTATCTTCGTGCCGGCAGTTCTTGTTCTGGTAACCATTCTGCTGTTTGCCGGAGTTGTGGTGGATGAACCTTTCTCGGACAGCTTTTACCGCGCCATGGCTGTCCTGGTTGCCGCAAGCCCATGTGCGTTGGCCATCTCCGTACCAAGTGCTGTATTGAGCGGTGTTGCAAGGGCAGCGCGGGGTGGTGTTCTGGTAAAAGGAGGAGCGCCGCTGGAAAATCTAGGCACGCTTACTTCAATTGCTTTTGATAAAACCGGCACTCTCACTGAAGGCAAGCCTAAGCTGACTGATGCTGTTGCAGCTGACGGGGCGACCGAACAGGAACTGTTATCAGTAGCTATGGCAATTGAGGAGCATAGTGACCATCCGCTGGCGTCCGCCGTGGTGGTCGGTGCAAAGGAACGACTAGGGAACTCCGTGATACCAGTGCAGGCGTCCGATATCAAGAGCATTACGGGGCGCGGGGTACAGGCGATGGTCGGTGAAGAACTCGTGTACATTGCCAAGCCGGTCTTTTTTTCGGAAACAGATGGAAATGTCCTGCCGGTGGACGTGCTCAACGCTGATCTGAAACTAGTGGAAGCAGGGCGTACGACCATGATTGTTCTTAAAGGGAAACGCTTTCTGGGAGTACTGGGCGTCATGGATACGCCTCGTCCAGTGGCAGGAGAGGTCATGGCGGCGCTGCGTGGTTTGGGTATCGATCGCCTGATCATGATTTCAGGCGATAATCAGCAAGTTGCCAATGCGGTTGCCAAAAGCGTAGGCTTAACTGAGGCGCGTGGCGACCTGATGCCAGAGCAAAAGGTCGAAGCGATCAAGGAACTTCGTGATAAGCACGGCAAAGTCGCCATGGTTGGCGATGGCGTCAACGATGCACCAGCTATGGCAAATGCAACAGTTGGAATCGCCATGGGCGCTGCGGGTTCGGACGTAGCGCTAGAAACGGCAGATGTTGCACTGATGGCAGACGACCTTGCACAATTACCCTTCGCCGTAGGACTGTCCAGGAGCACCAGTCGTATCATCAAGCAAAACTTGTGGGTCAGTTTGGGCGTCGTCGCAGTATTGATACCAGCCACCATAATGGGTTTGAACATTGGGACCGCGGTCATATTCCATGAAGGATCGACGTTGCTGGTTGTCATCAATGCATTACGTTTGCTGGTTTATGGTGATATTAAATCTGCAAAAACCATCGCGTAAAAAGAAAGGGCGCGCACCAGAGCTGAACGGTAGCGCGCCGAAATTTATTTTCTTAAATCCTCCCTCTTTGGCGCTATGCAGAGCCAATAAAGAACAAGGATTAACGCCGCAGCGAACCAGATCGACCATAACGTATGGCTCAGAAAATGGGCCCCGCGTAATTGCTGTGATATACCCATGGTCAACCCCACCGCAAAACCTGCTACGCCCGCAGGAATAGCCTTTTTTGGCTCGGCCGGTAGCCAAAAAACACATAACGAAATCAGCCACCGCCTGAAGCGTGTCCGGCAGGAAAACTATTTCCGGCTATAACGAAATCCGGCATAAATTCCAGAAGACGGTAATAAGGCACGGTGCCGCCAAATTGATCAATATCCCAAGGGCAGTGCGACCGGCTACTCCTCTTCAATAGACTGATAGTCGCAGGAACCAGTATCGACGATAAAATGACTAGTCGGATGCGGCGGTCGAATTTGGGTTTCCAAAACTTTCCCGGATACTTCCAGCCGATCATGGTTAGAATAGCAAAGAAAATAGCCAGTAAATTCAGTGAATTTTTAAGATATTTGTGTAACAGGCGTTCGGTCACCCATGAATTTCGCAACGGAAAAACCTGCTGTTGGGCGTCAAAGCTCAGTCCTGCTAGCCACATGTCGATATTAGCGGCCTGCCCCATCCATAATAGCAAGCCGGCGCTAACAGCTAAGAGGAGCAATGCCTTGGAGTATGCCTTACTCTGCATTGGTGCATCCGTTTAAGATATCAAGCTCTGGCTTGTAAACTGAGGTGCTTACGCCGAGCAATCCCAGTATCGAATGGAATACATTATCATGCGAGTAAGGCAAGGCGCGTCGCGCGTCCAGACAAGAACGTTTGAGTCGCAGTCTGTCTTGAAAGCCATCTGACATCCATATAAGCATCGGTACGTGGCGCTGTTCTATGGGGGATATAACAAAAGGCGTTCCAAAAAAACAACTTAAATGATATGTAAGAGAATGAATCAGTGGATAATAGTTAATTCGATGGCGGATGCCTGTATTCGATCAACCTTTTCCCAGCATCGCATAGAAAAATATCCGCGAAGTATACATCGTATATTCTTATCTCGAATATTAGATAGGAGGGGCACGAATTTCTGGATATTGCAGAAAAAATGAATTGGCTGTGCAAAGCTATTGCTTCTGGAACTAGCAAGTAATGTATAAGTCTGGCACGTAGATGTATGCTGCAAGCTACGGTTCGCGTAGCGGTTTGGCAGGCTGTTTGGCAGGCTTTAGCTACGCGAGTAACAAGCTACACTGTCGGGCTACATGCCACGTGCAAGGAAATAACATGTGCCGGTTAAACAGTTATCAGCTAGTTAGCATAAAGAGGATTTGATCCCACATATACGCGAACACCATGCGTTTTCATTTCGGCTGGTGCAATGGAGGATAGATCAAAATCATCTGTAGGGCGAAGAGTATCGAATAGCCAGGTAAACTGTTTTCCATCAGAGGTGAATGTAACGACATCTCCCTGCCTGACATTTACATATTTTGTAGATGGCAAAATTGTGACGCTACGTGTTACTGCTTGGGTTTGGACCGTGCTGCCAAGGTTGGTTTTAGCCATGACTTTACTCTGAGACTGAGCAGTGGCAATTAGCGGGCTGAGGGATGCAATCACAAACGCGGTGATGATTTTGGTTTTGATTAAGTTCATTTGATCTCCTGCCTCATGGTTGTGGTGAAAGAATCTTCGAATTCGGTGAGTTCATTTTATAGAAGTGATCGCACACCGGAATGGCCGAATCATTACATTTGCATTACAACAGTAAGCGTCAGCTACCCAATCTTTACCGCCATCAACGAGTGCGTGCAAAACCTGGGGAGATGACCTGATGCAACATTCGGCGGCATTCTTTTCGGTTCGGCATGATTGCGGTAATCTGACGGGTATCGCAACGGCGAGGGAGATGGTCATGCGTTTGATTATAGAGGCACGCATCGTTGACGGAGACGACGATACCAGCCGAGCAGACAATGCGGTTCTGGCGGTGATCGAGCGTCCCGACCATAGTCTTTCACAGCTGGGTCTCACGCTTTCCGAGGGGAGATCTCTTTTGGCCGAGGTGCAGCGCGCATTGGTGATGCAGCAAGTGGATTCATGGCTTGCCGGACAAATGCATTGCAGGTTTTGCGCCGCAGCCTTGCAGCACAAGGAAAGCCGGGCGCGTGTCGTGCGCACCGTATATGGCAAGGTGACCGTGCCGAGCCCGAGACTGTGGTCATGCAATTGCCATGGCGCGCCAAAACGTACGTTCAGTCCCTTGAGCGAGGCGCTGCCCGAACACACGACACCCGAGTTGAACTACCTCCAGGTCAAATGGGCTGCCCATCTGCCGTTCAGAGCGGCGACCGATTTGCTCAAAGAACTTTTGCCGCTGGATCAGGGCATCTCTTTCAGTGGCACCAGGAATCGGATCCACGTTGTTGGCAAGCTGCTCGATGCCGAAATCGAACGTGATATCGCCAGGCAGGTCGTCACAGAGCCCAGTGACAGTGAATCCGAGCATGTCGGCGCAGTCAGCGTGGATTCGGCCTGGCTTCGTCACACCGACTCCATTCGGGGTCTGGGTCGGCATGTGAATCTCGTCGTCGGCCGCGCGACTTTTGTCGACGGCGAGCCGCGTGTCTACGCCTACGTCCACAAGGAAGTCGCATCGGCGGCTGCACGGCTGGATCAGTTTCTCAGTCGTTGCGGCGTGGCGCCCAATCAGCGCGTGACGGTGATTAGCGACGATGCCGGCGAATTCAGCAAAGCCGTCAAAGGAAGCCAGCTCGCGCGCGGCCGTATCCTGGACTGGTTTCATATCGCGATGAAGTTTCAGGCGGCACTGAACTCGATTTCCGGCGAAAAGACCATCGACTCGCTTGGACACGAGTCGATGGAGCGTGATATTCGCGGCGCCAAATGGTTGGTCTGGCATGGCAAGGGCAGTAAGGCGGTGGCCAGAATCAAGGCACTTGATGACAGGCTGCTGTGCAGGGATGGTTACGAATTCTCAAGGCTGTGGTGGAATCTGCGTACCGTCAGCTGCTACATCCGCAACAACACCGATTCCCTGGTCAACTATGGTGCACGATATAGAAAAGGCCTGCCAATCAGCAGCAGCATCGCCGAATCGGCCGTGAATCTGGTCGTCAGCCAGCGCATGGCCAAGAAGCGCCAAATGCGCTGGACCGACGAAGGCGCGCACTGCCTTGCACAGGTCAGAGTCGCCGTTCTCAATGGCGAACTCTCGCCAGGCAGACTGCAAACTTTGATCGCGACCAGGCCGACTTCCGTCGCCTCTCGACAGTCTTGCGCCAATGGCAGCACATTTGAGCAGCAAGGATGATCTGTCAGCCTCCCCAGGTTTTGCACGCACTCTAAGGTATTTAACCTGGCGCACCAAGATTGGCACGTCACGGCCGGCGTTGATCAAATCGAAGGCCGCGTTGTTGGCGCCGCTCTTGTCCATCGCGACTTTGTCTGGATCGCCGTTAGCTCAGATGGCCTTGTCGAAGAAGCGCTTCGCTGCCGCCATGTCACGCTTGGCCGTGAGCAGTAAGTCGACGCTCTTGCCCTGCTTGTCGACAGCGCGGTACAGGTATTTCCAGACGCCCTTGACCTTGATGTACGTCTCATCCATTCGCCAGCTGCCACCGACCGGGCGCTTGTGTTTGCGGACCATCTTCTCGATCTGCGGAAGAAATCGGACCGCCCATTTGCTAATCGATGAATGGTCTACCGACAAGCCGCGCTCCTCCATCATTTCTTCCACGTGCCGGTAGCTCAGCGGGTAGGCCACGTACCAACGAATGCAGACAAGGAGCAGATCGATCGGAAAGCGCATCCTCTTGAAGTGGAGCACATCGAGTCGTTCAAGATTAAGCACCGTAGTTTTCCTGATCGGCCATCGACGGTTTGCTAATGCGACAGGACCAATTCAAGTCCGTCGTTCACAATGAGAAACATAGATTTTCTTGAGCTATGCCAACGCAAGCGGCTTGATTGCTTCGGCGATGGCTTTGCCAGCGGATATTTCGGCCATACGCAGATCATACGCACTTTGGAGATTCAACCATCCTTGTGCCTCACTGCCAAAATAGCGCTCCAAGCGAAGTGCCGTATCAGCGGAGACGCCGCGCTCACCTTTGGTGATCTCGCTGAGGCGAGAGTACGGAACGTGCAGGGCCAGAGACACAGCGCGCACGCTGACGCCCATGGGCTTAATGTAGTCCTCGACCAAAATTTCGCCTGGGTGGATAGGACGCATACCATTTTTGAACATAATGCCCTCCGTGGCTGTTCAGGTTTTTCTATGCGGGGCTAGGCCCCGCTCAGTGTGGGTCTTCGATCAGCACTTCATAAGGGCCGCTATCACCCCACTTGAAGGTCAGACGCCATTGGTCGTTAATCCGCACATGCCAAGCGCCGTCGTACTCTTTCAGGTCGTTACCCGGCGGCGCCTTCATGAAATTCACCGAGGGAGCCGCGTCGAGCTGGGCCAGCTTGCGCTCGGCTACGTTCTTAATGTTGACGAATCGGCGACTCCTGCCTGTGGTGAACAGGGCTTGCGTGTCGGGACAAGCGAAGGATTGAATTGGCATGTTTTCATATTATCCGTTATCCGGTTAACAGTCAACAAAACGCAAGAATTTTCCTCGTTACATTTAGTTGGACGGCTGAAGCATTTGGGGGGAAGCCTACCAAAAAATTTAACTCCTGTTCACTTGATTCCATCGGCCTGGCCCGCACGGGCCACGCGGCCTGGCGTTTCTCGCTCCCAACTCTCGATCAGATCGATCGCGTCCTGTTCCGTGTAGCCCATGGTCGTGTCGACGCTGGCATGGCCCAGCGACGTGGCCACGCTTCGCAGATCCTGACCCGACAAGAGCGACGTCATCGCGAACGTATGCCGCAGCCAGTGTGCCGATACTCGATCCAGGTGCGCGGCGCTTGCGCCATCGCCGGCCTGCTCCAGCAGAAGGACTGCATCCCGTATCCGGCCTTTGATGATGCCATGCAGTCCTTGCCGGCTCCCCACGTCGCGCCATTCACCAAACAGCCGTCGGTCCGACGCGCTCTTGATCCGGCTCCCGCTCTCCCTTTTTTTGGTGCGCACGGACAGCACAAGCCCATACTGCTGGGGGTTCGGTCCAGGCATCGGATCCAGTCCGAACGCGCGCCGGTAGGCAATAAAAGCTTCCAGGAACGCCACGCTCACCGGTACCGTGCGCTGTTTGCCGCCCTTGGCCGTCTCTGCCTTGACCGTCATGGCCCAATAGGTGTTGCCGCTGTTGGGGTTGTACAGCAACCCGACGGCATCCATTTTAGCCCCGATGAGTTCCGACGCCCTCAGTCCCGACTCGCGCAGGCAAATGAAGATGAAGCAGTCGCGCACGTAAATCTGATGGTCTTTCTGGGTTGGCTGCGGCGCCTCCGCCATCACCTGCAGCACCAGGTCAAACAAATCATCCCCCACGGCGCGTTTTTTGTCCAAGCGGCGCTGCTTCGGCGCTTGGACGAGCGCCATCGGATCGAGGCGCAGATAGCCGGTGCGATGCAGGGCACTGAACATGGCCTTGGTAAAGCGCATGATGTCGGACTGGGTGCTGACGCCGGGCTGCTTCTGGAACGGTGAGTAGTCTGGCGCACCAGGTGCGATATTGATAGTACGCAAGGACGAAGCAGGCAGCTGCGCGAGGTAGTTGCGGAAGGCTTTCACATCTTGCAGGGTCCAGGTCGACGGCGGGCGTCCCAGTTCGCGCTCGCAGTACCAGCGCAGCTTGGCCAGGTGGTAGCGGTAGGTTTTGAGCGTTTCATTGGAACCGCTTCTGCTGTTGTCGGCCACCGCGGCCAGCCACACATTGATCGCTTCCCAGTCGTTGGCGACGGGCCCCAGGCTGTGCACCGGCTGGGGGGCGGCGACCGCGAGCTGGCCGGCGCCGTGGGCGTAGGGCGTCAGTCCAGTCATCGTGCAGGCGCTCCTTTGCTGAACGCCATTTGCCGGTACATGTCCACTTGCTGCTCCTTGTCCTTGAGTTGTTGCTCCAGCTGCGCGCAGCGTTCTTTGGCCCCGCGCGTTTCTCCGCGCACGCCATCGATGGCCTGCATGGCAAACTGCCGGCTGCCATGCAGTTCTTCCGCCATCGCGCCCAGCGCCGCCGCCTGGTCCTTGACGTTCTGGTACAGCGCCGCCAGCTCGCGCGCACGCTCCTCTGCCTGGGTGGCGGCAGCTTGCACCTCGAGCGCCATCCGGGCGGCCTGCGCCCGCGTTTCATTTAAATCCTCTTCGGTGACGGCGAGACGCTCGCGCAGATAGTCGTTGTGGGCTTGCAAGCCGGCCGAACGATCCTGGCCTGCGAACGCCCGATCCTGTTGATCCAGTCGCGCTGACAGGTGGTGCAGCAAGCTGATGATCTGCTGGAGCTCGAGTCCGGTTTCCCGCGCCGGCGCCGGTGCTGGCACCGATGGCGCTGCCTCAGCTGCCGGCAGTGGCGTTGCCGCAGCGATGCCGACGGCCACCGCGCGGCTTTTCAGCTCATGCTCAAGCAAGTTTTTTTCGGTCTCGAGCGTGGTCGTTGACGGCGTGCGCTCGGGCGCGTACGCCTGCAGCAGCTTGCGATAGGTCCCTGCGCTGTAGATGCGCCCGGTCGCGTGGTGCACCGCCCGTAGAAAATCGTGCACGAACGGACGATGCTGGCGGGGGTTGTTGGCGTGACGGGTACGCATATCGCCCAGTTGCATCACCAGGCTGCGCGCCTCATCGTCGGTGAGCGCAAAACGCGGCCGGCCGGCGTTGCGCGGCAGCGATGCCGGTGCTGGCGGCGGTGGGAACAGCGGGTCTGATGGTGGTTGCATGGTGCGCGCAATTGATCGGGTGGGCCAGCGCGGACATCACGGCGGCGTGGGTGAAAAAGAGCATAGCACGACCAGCCAGACAGCGGTATTTAAACCGGTATTTTTCATGCATAAACGTACCTGTAATTTACCCTATAATACTTAGCCTATATTAAGTATTGTAGATAGGAAGGATCGCTTCTGGGGAAATTATGGCGTACACCGACATCATTCGGAGGTGTTTTGCGACATCATCTGTCGCCAAACAATACGGTCTCACATCAGACCATACGCTTCGACATGATCTAAAATAGTTGGACGTCGGCTTCTATAATCAACATCGATCTATTGGCGAAAAATAATAAAGATTGATAAAAAGTAAAAATTGGCACAAAGCGTCACGCTTGATCGCTGACTGTTTCAGCGTCCTGGTACATTGGACGTTCATTTTGGCTCCATGTAGCCCTGCTCAGGCTTACCCGCGTATTGACCATTTTGTCGGTGTCATGTTGGGCAGCGCGCAGCGCGAGTTGGATCAATGCATCATAAACAACACATTGCTTTCACCGACCAACCCACTTGTAGAACAACCGACACGTTACAACGTTAGAACAATGTCCTGGCCACCGGCCTCCTCCACAGCAGGGGCGACAAGATTAGCTGTACAGCTAATCTGCAAATTTCAGCTAAATTAGGTATTTGCTTTATATTAGCTGTGCAGCTAATATAGGACATATGGATAACAAATATATTTCTCTATTGCACGATTTCACTCGCACTCTGCGGAGTACTACTGGCTTCCATGCAGGCCATGAAACACTCGAGGTGCCATTTGGCGATCGCCGTCAAAACGCACAGCTGGATGCATTGCTGGAAACAACTACGCCGGACGGGCGCACCTGCGTATTGGCCATCGAGATGAAACGCATAGCCTATCCACGCGATGTCCGTATGGCCATCAGCCACCTGATGGCGTATCGCACTACAGCCCCTCATGACACGCAAGTTGAACTGTGCTTGGTCGCAGAAACGATCAGCCCAGGTTCACGCGACGCTCTGCGCAAAGCGGGCATCAACTATTACGATCAAAGCGGAACGCTGTATTTCAGACATCAGACGTGGTTAGTGGATATTGAACGCGCACCGCTACGACCAGCGCGTAAAAAGGAGATCGCGCTGTTTAGCGGGGCACGTGAACAGGTCATCCATGCCCTACTCCACCACTGGTATAGCAAACATGATGAGGGGTACCTATCTGGATCGGAGCTCGCTTTGCTCGCACAGACATCGACCTATACCGTGTCGAGCACGATGCAGGCCTTAGAGCAGCTTGACTTCGTCGAATCCAAAGGTGCTGGCCCTAGTCAGCGCCGCCGCCTGCGTGATCCTGCTGCACTCCTCGATGCATGGGCCGAGGAATGGTCCCGGCGGCGGGAAGTGAAGACACGATGGTACACGTATGCGCACAAGGGGAACATCACCGATCAGGTCATTGAAGGATTCGTCGAACACGCCCAGCAGGAATGGGCGCTCACCGGGGCCGCTGCCGCCAACACCATCGTACCGCGGTTGACCAACGTTGATCGGGTGGAAGTCATCGTTCAGCCAGGCGAGGCGGAGCAGCTGGCGTCTGCAATGGGGCTGTCTCAAGCGGAAAAAGGCGCCAACGTAGTGATGATCGAACGAACCGGCGCGTCATTCCTGTTCCTGGACGAGCATCCTGAACGCCCACACTCCCGCTTTGCCAGCCGATTCATACAGTATCTGGATCTTCTCAACGGCTACGGCCGCAACAAAGAGCTCGCGGAAGAGTTCCGCACACAAGCGCTTAAAATAGGAAGCAGCAAATGAACACGAAACATAAGACCGCGGCACAGTACAGCACCGTTCACACCACGGCGTGTGAGATCGCATTTGTCGCACTGCTGCGCGCATTTGGTGCATTGAAGAAAGATTTGCGGCTGGTGGGGGGCTTGGTTCCGCGCTATTTGATTCCGTCACAGCCGCCGGAAATTCCGGAGCACGCCGGCACGACGGACGTAGACGTCGTTCTCAACATTACGGTACTCGCCGCGAAAGGCACTTACGATAAGCTGAAGCGGCAACTGAAAGACGGAGGATTCGTCCGATATCAACCTGACCCAAAAGGTCCGGTGAGTTCCTGGCAATGGGTATACGACACCGGCGGCATACCTATTGTCGTTGAATTCCTACAACACACGGACGACCCGGGCCAGAGTTCCTTTCTCATGGAAATTGATGGCGAGGATGTATCCGCGTGCCAGATCCTGTATGCCGGTATCGCACATGACTGGTTTGAAGAAAAGGAAATCGTTGTCGAACTTCCCAACAACGGCGGGATGGTCAAGGAGACTATCCGCTACGCAGATGCGGTTGCCTTCATCATCTTGAAGGCGCTCGCTTTCAGTTCCCGTCATGAACGCAAAGATGCCGCGGACCTTATCCATGTCATGCGCTACTCGGGCAGCATCGAATCCCTCGCTAGCAAATTCGTCGAACGCCTAGCCAGTGGGCTCCATGCTGACGCCATTGAGCACGCACTAGTGGTACTGATGGAAAACTTCTGCGACGAGCCAGATATTCCTGGTTATCGCAAAGATGGTCCATCGGCCGTGGCCAACTTCCACGGACTGCAGGACGTCGATGACGAGACACGTATCCGTGAGCAGCGCAACGTCAGCGGTATGATGGACCATTTCCTAAAGCAAGTGTCAAAACAGCGTGAAAATGGCGCCGCTGAATGATGAAGGCATCGCTTTATTGGCATGATCGTTATACGATCTAGCTTACGGGGCCGCGGCCCCTTGTTTGTAGGTTTCCTCGACTTAGCTTTCGAAGATAGCTACTTTCAGATCATCACACTTAAGCCAGATGTGCAACGGTAGAGGTAAGTACTACCTCCCCGGCAACACTGGCTGGATGCTGTGCCACGTACTGGATAGCGGATTGATTCAAGCCCTCGCTGAGTCTTCTAAGATAGCAATCGCCCTTCGTTAAAACATAATTTGGACCGGCGACTGTACTCAGGAGCGTTACCAACTCTTCTCTCATCCAATCCTTGTCCGACCAGCTACGGACCATAGCCCGGTCGACCATATGGACGCCCCCTCCGACTTTGACTGCATGGTTGCCGAGTTTGTAGCAGCGCTCCTGCACTAATGACCTGTACAAAGCCATGTCCCCGCCTTCGAGTGACATGTAAGGTTTTGAAAGTATTTCGCTGATGTGATGAGGATGCGTCCCAGTCATCCAGCATACAAGTGCGTCAAACGAACCTGGCTGCAAATGTAGCTCAAGGTCAGAAGATAGAACATCTATTACAACGATCTTCACTTTCAGTCCTTGCCATGCGGAGAGATTTGACAGTTGATCGACCGAGATCAGTTCGACCGATATACCTTTGGCATTTAGGCGCTCACAGGTGCGATCAGCGCACGATTGGTTAGATTCAATCACCAGCACTTGGCGACCTGTACTGAGCAGAGCTTCTGTGCTGGCACCTGCGCCACAACCAACCTCAATGATTTTGTCGGCTTTCCCCAATCGTTCGTTCATCCACGTGTAATGCCCTGCTGCAGAGAAGGCAGCGGCGCTGCGCTCCCATTCTGAAGAATATTGGGCTGCGGTCATTGCCTGACCGAATCTCGGATGGATTTCATTCATATCATTTTTCCCGCTACTTGGCGGCCTTTCCAAATAGCCGGCTACCGGCCGGCGTCGGGGCGGCATCGCCACCAATTCGTTTTCCTACATCGGCCGTGCCTGGATATGCGTGCATCCAGCGTATCAATGCAGCTTCACGCAGCCTTGTCAGCCGACTTTTCCACCGGTTGGTAGTCAACCAATGAATCGTCACGAGTTTTCTAGACACTCGCCAGTCGCTTAAAATATAGTTTTTTCGTAGTTCATGGGCGATAGCTGTTTGCTGAAGCTGTGCCTACGCTTTGGATTGTAGAACATCACAATGTAGTCAAAGGTAGCGCGGCGGGCTTCTTCTCATGTATTGTAGGTTTTCTGCGGATGCGCTCGCGTTTAGGCAATTGGAAGAAGTTCTTGACAACGGCATTGTCATGGCAATTTCCGCACCTACTCATGCTCTGTTGCAGATTATGAAGAAATAGATCATGAATGCTTATGTGAAAAAGGGGATGCTCACGGCAGGACTAGTTCATCGGATGCCTTATTCTGTTCGATTCAAGGCATTGAGCTGTTGTTGATGTTGGTCTCTCCCTTGCGGGCTTGGTCGCTGCTTCGCCTACCTAGCGTCTGAATCCATGTCCGAATATGTCCCATTTGAGAACGTGACTGGACAGCCGTGTGGCCTTATCGTTCCTCCGGTATTAATCAATTTATGGAGGAAACCATGACGAAGCAGACAAAGGCAGTCCAGCGCAAAGCCACGACCGGCAAGATCCCGATGTCGCAGCACCGAGCCTCGGCTATCCAGAGCCGGATGATGAAGGACAAGGGTACGGTGTCAAAGAACGATTTCGCGGCCCGCGCAGCACGCGCCTCGGCCAGCAATGGCAAGGCCGGCGGACGACAATGAGCGCCAGGCACGAAACGATGCGGAAAGACACTATCCAACTGGATCCCGCCAAGGTCTGCCTGCGCATCGCCGTGGCCGGCGGGCCGATCAAGGCTCACGCCGTGGGCATGAGCGAAAAGACCATCCACCGCATCAAGAAGGGAGCACCCACGAGCCTGGCCACGGCGCACCGGCTGGCGGCTAACCTTGGCACGACCGTCGAGGACTTGCTACTTCCGCCCGGACGCGACGAAGTGGAACGGCAGTTGCCGCGTAACTGGCTGTACGAGAGCGTTGCACCGTCCGGCGAGGTGCGCCGGCATTTCCCGGCACAGCTCGCCATCGGCGGCGGCCACGAGGGCTACGTCGTCGACGGGCCGCCATCTGGCTGGCAAGACCCGCTCGACGCGCTGCTGAAGTGGCACACACAAGGCGGCAGGAAGATCGTCCTGCGCCGTTCAGCACATGCTTACCTGGTGGAGCTGCACTATTATGAATACAGGCCGGACCATGCACAGGAACTCGATTACTTCGGGGCGAGCGCCTGCCGGTTCTTCGCGCTAGCGCGCACCGGCGACGATTTCAGGAAAGCGGCGTTGAACGAGTTCCATGCCGACTGGATCTGGGGCGACTTGCGGCGCCTGGCAATGGAGAGAGCTGATATCGTCGACGTGGAAGGGGGCATCGCTCCCGCACACCCGCGCGACTACGTGCCGGTCGCACGCTTCTACCGGGGCATGATCGCACGGCGCAAAATGGAAGGCATGCGCGTGTTCGACCAGTTGCATCGTGACTTCCGGCGGGCATTGATCGAGTATCTGGACGGACTGGATCCGCGCCGGGTACACGTGTCGACGCACGGCTTGGGCATCCAGATCCGGATCGCCGCCGTTCGGCCGGCTGTGTACGATCCGTATTGGCAGGAAGACGAACTGTGCATCGAGGTCGACCTGGCGTGGTGGATGCCAGACGGCCGCCTGGCGCCCGCACCGTGGCGCCATGAACACCGTGAACGCATCGTCGCCGCACTCGCCGAGCGCAACTGGGCGGCCGTCTATTCCCCAGGCCTGCCGCTAGCCCACCCAATGAACAGCCAGGACGGCGAGGAAGATCCGCCGCTGGCGCCTGACTTGCACGTCCCATACCGCGTGGCGGAGGCCGTCAAGGCCCTGTACAGCCCAGTGCCCGAAGAATGGGATGGATCGGTCAATATTTCCGCTTAATTCGTTCCTGCCACCCCAGCGCCGCCACAATCCGGTCCGCGACGATGCACAATTGAGCGATGACGACCAGCTGTGAGGCGTGCGCCTTAAGCGGCTCGGCGGAACGCTGCTACACAACGTAGAAGCGCACGTGCGTCACTGTCTAACGAGGTTCTTGATCAAAGAGCGCTGTGGGGCGAAAGCGGCGCGTCGACCAGGTATAAAAATTGCGCGCGCAGTTTCAAATTTTATAGGCGCAAGCTATGAACTTTGGCACCCTAGGCAAGTGATTGTGTCAAAATCTATTGTTCGTAGGCAACTTGATGCCCTCCTACATACCCAATAGCGATCACGCCGAAGGCCATCAGGATGAATTCGTGAGTCTTTTTTTTTTCGAAATCTAGCTGAGGAGAACATGAATAATTGGCTCAAAAAATTATATTTTTGCAAGTTTCGTAATATCGGGGGTAAATACCACCTGTGGGTAGTCGCAGGTACGATGTTGATCGCAATGGGGCTGCTAGCGATCGTTGCAATCCGATACGATAGCCCTCCCGAGTTCGTTTTTTTTCCAGTTGTTACGCTGATAATCTACGCTTACCTCCGCACCATGTGGTCGTATCAACAAACAAACATGATGCTCACTCCCAATGGTGATGGTCGGTGGAGCATACACATGGCTCCACTCGTATCTTTTATCCCATGCTTCTATGCACGGCAATCAAGAGGGTTTATCCTGGATGGGACATTAGCTATCCTAAAGGCTGGAAAGTCCCATGGCTTAACAGGGTCAGTGATACTGCAAAGCCATTTACTTGGTAATGAGCGTACGCGTAGTAAATTAGCACAGCAACTCGCGTTGGAATTACCGTGGTGCAAAATAACACCCTTAGCGCAAACAACCAAGTTAGGTCGTTTTAATGCATGGACACTTTCACAGACGCGCAATGCACGGCTAAAACAAAGCGTCAGTGGAAAGAAAAGAGAATTTAGCAAAGACCGTCCGGTTGGAATGATTGCTATCGAAAACTGAAATGTGACATAGTTTTTCAGTGGATCGAATGGCGTCCTCTTGAAGGCGTCATCAGGGCCGCTCCTCCCTAGGTTCGAATGGCTCGCCGCTCAGGATTACTTTTAGCCGCCCTCCCTGAGCGTCAGCTGCTGCCGATGTTCGGCAAGGAAGGCCCGCTGGCGCGCGTTGTACGGCGGCGGCTCCAGTATCGCGTGCTAGATACCTCGAACCTTAAGCAGTGTTCTTCCAGTGCAGTTTCATCAATACCAACAACATATCATCGTCGTGAAACGAGAAATAGTCCATCTCGAACGGGAATAGGTAAATTCCAGTAACTCGGCTGAAGCATATCGGCGCCGCTCTTGTGGGCTGCGGCGCTCACCTTAGCGCATATTACTCAAGCAGTCTACGATTAAGTTCTTTCCTGATTTTCTGCAATCTGCAGAGCCATTAACCGTTCCAACCCAGTTGGATTTTCAATACCGGCCCTTTGACATACAGAAATAATCTTTTCTTCTTGTGCAATCGTTTGTGCAGCACAGCGCAGTGTAGACAGGAATTCCTCCTTGTCGGCACATGGGGCAAGGGCCGCGGGAAAATTATCAAGGCTCCTTTGAAGGATAGGGTTAGTTCCAGCAATTTTTCTAGCAATACCGATATAGTATTCATGAGAATGTTTACTACCACTCAACACCATACACAGGAAGGCAAAGCCGCATAACAATAGCATACAATATGAAACCAAATCCATTTGGCAATCCTTTAAATTAAATAAGAAATTTCATATTTTATACAACTAAACTATTTAAGCAAATCTTCCAACTCGGATCTCAACATATTTTTAGATTTACTTTTTTGAATTTCAGGGAAAATAGGTTGAGCACCATCAACCGTAGTCAAATATATAGGAAATACAATCACATTATAATCGTGAACAGATATTTTTTTATCAAAAAAAACCCGCTTTATAGCTTCCTTATCAGCATTGCTGCCATGAAGAACAGCGTACTGGGCATGATAATATGCAGAATTATTGGCTTCCTGTATATAGTCGTATGGGCTAAAAATCCATATAGCGATACTTAAACCAACAACACAGCCAGAAAAGTATTTTTTAATCATTTTTCTTACTATTCACGGTACATTAATTTCAATTAAGTCAGCTGCCACTGATTGATGAAGATGTCACCCACATTCCGCTTAACTAATATTGCGCTTATGGGCTACCCGGCACACTGCTTGACCTGCTTTATAAAGCAAGAGTAGAGGAGCCAAGAAAGTCAAACCACAAAGAATGAACGTCCCGCCAAAGACGACGACAAGTACAACAAAATCGTTAAAATTTTTCATACTTTTCCTTGCCGGCGTCGGCCGGTGCGGGGCCTCCAGAGCGCCGAGATATTCTTAGGTAAAGCCTGGGATGACCGCCGCGCATGTGCAGCGACAACCCTTTTTGCCCCCTGGGAGGGGTTTTTCAGACTTAAGATAGGATGCAATCTTGTACTTTCTCCCATCCAGTTTGCTGTGATCAACGCCATTGCAGGGTAGCTTAACACCACTGTGCATCCACTTGAACTCAGTTGCCCCGATCTCCAGCATGCGTAGCAGTTTCAGCCTTGCCCGCTCTTCCTCATTGGTAACAGCAATAATCTCTGGCTTTCGACCGACCACACGGGCGACACCTTGCTCATCGATCGCCACCGTTTCTCCTGGTCGAGCACCGATGGCGTATATCTTCTTGGCGAGGGCGGACTTTCGCCCAACTCCACACATGAAGAAATTGATCTCACTTCCTTCATTGACGGGCAGTTCAAGTTCTCCTCGGTGACGTCGGCCGAAAAGGCGATTAAGTACCAAAGTTATTTTTCTCACAATTTTCCTCGCTGGCCAGCACCGTGCTGACCTTCACATTGCACCAGGCCGCATCATGTGCGGCCGTGAGTGCTGCTGGCCGTTTTCCTCGATCAGTTCATGCGCTTCCAGGCGCACAGTTTACAGGTCAGACGACCATCAAAAAGGTAATGTTCGGTGTCACGTTTGCAGCGGCCGCAGTAGCGCATAATGTTCCTATTTACTTAGATACAGAGCGCTGGTGGCTAGCTTCGCTGCTCTAAAATACTTCAATTTCGTACAGTGTGTAATCACCGTCAAAATGAATTCCCTGTAGTGTGAATTGCGCATTCTTTGAAAGTAAGACTTCCCTCTCATGGCCAAGGTTCTGACCTCTGTGTCCAAAGACGATTGCTCGAGTATTTGACCCGCTCGCTATCCGCAGAATCCAAACATCTTTCGGTGTGTGATAGCTGGAGTGTGTAGCAGCGACTTGCGCACAAAGGCTTGTTGAGATCACTGCCGTGCTGGTAAATTTTGCAAATTGCTTGCCTGCACTATCGCGAGGGTATATGCCTCCGTGAAAGATAACTTGGCCTGGGTGAAGTGGTCGGCCGAACTTCGCCATCTCAATATCAACTCTTGCCGCGTCGTAGTGAGGGTACGAATTTCTGTATTTGTTGATCGCTGGAATGTCTTGCAACCGTGGCATCTCAGCCCGGGCCTCACTGAACGATGGCACCGCATTGAGCTTTTGTTCTATCAAGCTGGGCAACAGGTTATTGTGCAGATTTACTGCACGACGTGCATGACTTAAGGGATCATGAATCTCGAATCCGATCTCCACCGGCGGCAGATGCGGAATCATCCCCGCATTGTCACGAAGTGCGGCAAATTGATCGAACGGCTCGTTGACTAGGGGGTAAATTTCAATGAGAGGAAGTGTAATTGGATTCATTTTGATTTTTTGAGTGCACAGGATTGGAGCTTGCTTCGGTCGGCGTTACCGCTCGTCCTGTGACATGTCATAGTTGTAGGCTGTCGTCGCCACGTCTTCAGCATGGTCACTAAAACGGATCCCCAGCCCGTATAGCCGCTATTCTGCGTATGCGCGCGTCCTAAAGATACATCTGCGTTTTCCTATTTTTTGCTTGGCGGATAGACTGGCATGCGATTCAAAAGATCGAGCAGCTCCTGCCGATCAAGCACCAACTCACAAATTTTGTGAGCAACCCCATCAGCATTTTGGGTCATGACATTCGCAAATACCAACTGCTCGCAACCTCCAGTTCCGTCGGGGTTTTCTTGAGCGTTGGAGTTGAAGTGGAGCCACCGATTTGATACGCGGCATTCCGCGCGATGCTCGATTACGTTGGCTAATCGAATTCTATCCGATCGTGTCGATTTATCACTTTTTGACATCGCTGCGTTTTCCTTTTGTGCTTACTGGATGATCAGCGAGTTCTTGACCGCTTGCAGCGACGGTAAGACATCGCCCAGTTGCTTCTTACTGATCTGGTACTGGTATCCACCAACTACACGGTAGGTGGGTATTTCGGACCAACGTGACCGCTGATTCCGGTCTATCGTGACCTGTCAATCCGGTCCATCGTGACCGCCCATTCCGGTCTATCGTGACCGATTTTGGCCACCACCGGAATCGGCGGTCACGATACCGGAATAGCCGGTCACGATACCGGACCGGCGTCGTGCACAGCAGTAGTGGTGTTACGTATTTTGAAACCCAAACGGGTACGCTTCCAGCTTTTTCTGGAGATCGCGTGCCCGCACCAAGGATCACTATGCGTAAGATCAAAGACGTATTGCGTTTGAAACTGGACGCCCAACTGTCGCACCAGCAGATCGCCGCCGCGCTGGGCATCTCGAAGGGCGTCGTCACCAAGTACGTAGGCCTGGCCGCTGCCGCAGGGTTGGACTGGCCGCAAGCCAGGGACACGGATGAAACCGCGCTGGAGCGGCGCCTGCTGGTGGCGCCGGAGCGGCCGCGTGACCACATCCAGCCGGACTATGGCCGCCTGCACCAGGAGCTGCGCCGCAAGGGTATGACGCTGATGCTGCTGTGGGAGGAGCACCGCGCCGACCACGCCGGTGAGCAGACCTACGGCTACACCCAGTTCTGCGAGAACTACCGCCGCTTTGCCAAGCAACTGAAGCGCTCGATGCGCCAAGTGCACCGCGCCGGTGAAAAGCTGTTCATCGACTACGCCGGCCCCACCATCGGCCTCACCGACGGCACCCGGGCCCACGTGTTCGTGGCGGCGCTGGGCGCCTCCAGCTACACCTACGTCTGCGCCACGCCGCGCGAGACGATGACCGACTGGCTTGAATCGACGGCGCGCGCCCTGAGCTTCTTCGGCGGCGTGCCGCAACTGATCGTGCCCGACAACCCGCGCGCGCTGATCTCGGACGCGAACCGCTACGAGCCACGCAGCAACGACACCGTGCTCGACTTCGCGCGCCATTACGGCACGTCGATCCTGCCGGCGCGGCCATACCATCCACAGGACAAGGCGAAGGCGGAATCGGCGGTGCAGATCGTCGAGAGGTGGATCATGGCGCGCCTGCGGCACCAACAGTTCGCCAGCGTGCACGAGGTCAACGCGGCCATCGCGCCGCTGCTGACGCGGCTCAACGACAAGCCGTTCCAGAAGCTGCCCGGCACCCGGAGCAGCACCTTCGCCGCCATCGACGCGCCGGCCCTGCAGGCGTTGCCGCTGCAGCGCTACGAGATGGCGCACTTCAAAACCGTGAAGACTCACATCGACTACCACGTCGAGGTCGAACGGCACCGCTACAGCGTGCCGCACGCGCTGGTCGGCCAGGTGCTGGAGGCGCGCGTGACGGTGGCCATGGTCGAGCTGCTGCACCGGGGCCAGCGGGTAGCCAGCCACGCCCGTAGCAGCCGCTTCGGCGGCTTTACGACGGTGGCCGCGCACATGCCGGCGGCGCACCGTGCGCACATGGAATGGACGCCGCAGCGGCTGATTCACTGGGGTGCCGGCATCGGCCCGGCGACGGCGGAAGCGGTGACGCGATTGATGGCCGAAAACAAGCATCCGGAGCATGGCTACCGCTCCTGCCTGGGGCTGCTGTCGCTAGCCAAACGCTATGGAAAAGTGCGGATCGAGGCCGCCTGCATGCTGGCCCTGCAGCTGGGCGCCTGCCAGTACCGGCACGTAAATGCCATCCTGAAAAACAACCGTGACCAAAGCACGCCGGCCCCTGCCGGCGACTGGGTCAGCCCTGCGCACGCGCACCTGCGCGGCCCCGGCTACTACCAATGAATGAGGACATGACGATGATGATGCACACCACGCTGGCGCAGTTGCGCTCGCTGAAACTGGACGGCCTGGCGGCCGGCCTTGAAGAACAATTGGCTCAACCGGGCATGGGCGCGCTGAGCTTCGAGGAGCGCGTCGCGTTGCTGGTCGAACGCGAACTGCATTGCCGCAACGACCGCAAGCTGCTGCGTCTGCTCAAGAACGCTAGGCTGAAATATGGCCAAGCCGCCATCGAGGACATCGACAGCCGCGCCGGTCGCGGCATCGACAGGCGCGAGGTCATGAGCCTGGCACTCGGGGACTGGGTCAGCGCCGGCCACAGCGTGCTGGTGACCGGCCCGACCGGGGCCGGCAAGTCGTGGCTGGCCTGCGCGCTGGCGCAGTACGCCTGCCGGCGTGGTTACTCTGCGATCTACCAGCGTGTACCCCGTTTGCAAGAGGAGTTGCGCATCCGGCACGGCAGCGGGGCCTTCGGCAAATGGCTGCTGCAACTGGCCAAGACCGACGTGCTCGTGCTCGACGACTGGGGCATGGGTGCCATCGACGGCATGACGCGCTCGGATCTGCTGGAGATCATTGACGACCGTGCCGGCAACAAGGCCACCATCATCACCAGCCAGTTGCCGGTCGAGCACTGGCACGCATGGATCGGCGACGCCACCATCGCCGACGCCATCCTGGACCGCGTCATGCAGCGTAACCACCGCTTCACACTGACCGGCGATTCGCTGCGCATGCAAAAAACTAAAACCGCTAAAAAGGAGAAAAATATCGACCCATCGTGACCGCAGGCATTAGAATTTAACCGCGTAACACCACCACATGCGCATCGGTCACGATGCGCCGGAATGCGCGGTCACGATGACCGAAATACGCAGTAGATGGTCCCGGTCTTGCTCTTGCCGAGAAAGACATCGACCACCGTACCGATTTTTGACACTTCGCGGTTCTTGAACGTCACTGCTTCCATAGTCGTTTTCCGTTACAAGTCAAGTGGGATCAGCCCCGGTTCGTGCCTTCGGGTTTCCCGCATGGTCTACCAACTCTACCGGAAGGGACCAAGTCGCCGGATGTGACCCAACGATGGCTCGAAGAGAAGCGGCAGCTCCTTCCCCTTTGTTCCATGCGCGCCACTCGTTGTAACCCAAGTAGACGCCGCAGCATTCACTTTCGGTGCCAGAGTGGATTTGTAACCCGCCAGCATAAATTTTCTACATGTGTTTATTCCTTGGGAAGCTTCTTATGCAAAAACTCTACAACCGCCTGATCGAGGCGGACGCTTTCGACCGTGTGATTTGCGAAGTCGGTAGGCATGATACGCTGGCCCCACCACGCACGCCCATATTGCTTGTTCGGTGAGTAAAAAACCTGAACATACATGCTTCCGTCACAGGCAAATATCAGATAGTAGTCTTCGTCATCACGTGAACGGTAGAGGTCACCTCAGATGTAGAACTGCCGCAAAATCTGACCAGGTGCATTGATCGTTGCCATAACTTTTCCGCTCAAGGCGGCCTTTCAGGTCGCCGGCAGCCGGCCGGCTCGGTGCACTACCAAGGCGCGGTTTTCCAATTCGGCTACCGGCCGGTACGGTGACGCCAGGTGGCGCCGGTCTTTTCCTTGAATTTAAGACCTACCCAGGAGCCTCGAGAATATCGACGGTTTGGTCTTGCTCCGAACCTCAAACTGCTCCTCGTCAGTGCGTATGTGATGATCCTGCATGGTTCGATATTCCATTGGCCAGGTATTAGCCATTACTCTATCAAATCGGGGATCCGCGCCGCAGTACTGCACCAGTAACGAAAAAAGACTTGGCGTGATCGCGATTGCAGCTTTTGCAGGGGCACTAAAAACCAAAGTATCGTGGACCGCCGCCAATCCTTCGAACAGCGCTCGAATACCCTGCTCGGATACCGGAGTCAGCGCAAGTGGCGATTCATTACAATGACCATTGATTTCCACCAAGTTCGTCATGGATAATTTCCTTGCTCAAGCCACCTGGCGAGCGCGGCCGTAAATTTTGATGAACGAAACACGATCGAACTCTTTGATCTGAGCCTCGGTCGTATCCTGGTCCGGCATCGAACACCCGCACCCAATACCCAGCGACTTTGCCAACATCGGCTCCATGCCGGCAGCTGCCTCAGTGATGACCAGGCTGCACAGGGCGACGTCGTCGCGCACATCCAGCCCAGGACACGGGGCTGACGCTCCCGGGAAAGCCAGCTGCCCCACTTCGCACAGCTGCTCCTTGCAGCACAGGCCGCAGTGGTTGCACGGCGCAGAGAAAGCGGGTTTTGGCTGGAGTAGCATGGCTAATCTTTTCCTCGATCAGCTGATTCGGCTGCGCACCATACCGCGCAGTACCATCACGCTCAATGCTGCAAGCACAACGAGCGAATATGCAACTAACCATTTCCCCTGATTGATCGCCACCACAGAACCCACGACTTGCGCGCATAGCACTATCCCCAACAGTGCTATTGTGAATCCCTTGCTGGGCCGGTTTTGCTGCTGTTTTATGATAGACATATTTTTCCGGGTTAGATCAAATGCGGCGTATCAGTCCGGCCCGTAGGCCGATGGCACGGGATTCGGTCAGGGTCGCACGGCTCAGACCGTCGCGGCTCTTCCCCATCACTATTTTGTGCGCGGCCTGGTCGTCGATGTTCTCGGCCTGGCTATTGAACTGATACGGCACGATCACCTTGTCCTTGAAATGCTGCGCTATCTGCTCCGCTGTCGGCGGCGGAGGCGTTGCGGTTGCGCGAAGTGCTATGTATGCCCATTGCTTTTGCAGTTCGATATTCATGGTCATCCTCGATCAAAACGGTACGCCTGCAGCCGGCCCGCATGCGGGCGCCCAGGGCGCGATTTCCTTGGGTCAGTGGCGAATGCGGATGTATTCAAGAAAACCAGCTTGCTCTTTCTGCATGCGCAAATTTTTACGTTGGCATATTGCGGCCGTGATGATTATGCAGACCACCAGTAGAGCCTTGAATATTAATCCTGGCACGAAGGTTAGAGTCACGACCAGCAGCACAACGAAGAAAATGAGTTCGCCGGGACGCAGTAGTGCCAAAGTTTTCAGCTTCTTTTTCATGGGTTCGATTTCCGTTCAATCCTGGTTCACGGTCGTTTCAAGCACCTTGATCTTTTTGGCGTTTGCGGAACCCAAAAATAGACCTCCGGCCAGCATCGCAACGCAGCCCAACGAAAGGTATGGCACGATGGCATTGATCTTTTCGATGCTCAGGGCCCCAAGTGTGGCGCCATTGTTCAGCGCGAAGGCCACGATTGCATAGCCAATCAATCCCTGCGGTGCCAGCAGCACCACGATGCGGTACAGAGACAGCTTTTCGCGCAGCTCGCTTATTACTTTTTGATTTCGATCGGTAATCATGTTTATCCTCGCTGGCCAGAACCACGCCGGCCTTCTCAATGCGCCCGCCGCCTTGTGGGCGGCTACTGCACGATCTGTCGTTTTCCTAGACCTTCGTGGCAGGAAGACGGTCGTACTTCACTGCACCGTTTGAAAGCAGCGTGAACACAATATCGGATTGGATAAAAATGTCCGCTGTCACTCCGTTGTAAATCGAATCGCACAACCAAGCTGCCATTGCTGCATTAGCAGCATGCATCTCGATTTCAGTCGTCGGTTTTTTCGCTTTTGCGGCCGCGATCAGCTCTTCGGCGAAGAAGGGAACCGCACCTTCAGTCCAAACCCGGCCGCGCTTACGCGCCTCGGCTTCTCTCGACTCGGCCATAATCGTCAAGCGCAACGCGTCGACTTCCGTCTCTCCTACCAACTTAGTTTGCATGGTCTCATCCATACGATAGACACTTATCAGCATACTATTCCCTATTGTTCATCAAGTACTTCAAGCGCCTCTTCGCCAGCAAGCGTCGGCATCAATTCAAATTGCGACTCCCAGAGGTTCCCGCTTTCGCGTACAAACAGAAAGCCAGCGGTCTCCAGATCCTTCGCGGCTTTAGAAAGCTGCTTGCGCTTTACACCAGTCGCTTCGACCGCTTCAGCCAGAAGCTTGCGAGCAGGCGATCCGAGCCTCACAAGAATTACTGCCGATTCCCGTGCTTGCTCCATCGACTCATGGGCGATCAGCATCATCAGGGTATTCCTTAGTATCTATCAACTTCGACACCACCACGTCGGGCCTTTTTGCGTGCCCCCAGTACAATAATGCCATTAGAAGCCGCGGTCCATCCTAGACACATCAAGCCGGTCGTGACCACAGTCTCAGAGGCGTCAAGTTTCCATATCGCCGTCACCAGCCCCATTACGGCGCTGATCACCAGCATTCCAACGCCTGACTGTACAGCTACTGCACCCGCCCCGGCTTTGTACCAGGCTTCGCGCTCACGGATGAACTGGGGATCCATATCAGTCATCATTCAGCTCCAGTGTCCTTTTACAATCAACCCGACGATAGCAATTGCGCTTCCCACCAACCACTTCCATTCTTTAGCGCAGAACTTTGCACAGGATCGTATCAGACGTGCTGACCAATGCGCCGGCTGATAAGGTTCACCTAAGTAGTCATAAAAAGAGGTGGGCTTTTCATCTCCCCACCATTTTCGGAACCTGTTCATCCTTCTCCTATTCTGTCTTGAGTGCAGCTTGGAGCAGCTTGTGCATGTCGGATTCAGCGATGCTCAGCTTCAACCGGCGAGCTTCCGCCAACGCTGCATTTACCATTACCAACGTGACGTTGTATTGCACTTCGGTTTCCCCGCCCGCACCAACTTCCAGCTGCACAATTCCTAAATCAATCTTCATCTATTCCTCTTTACTCATACCATTGAGTGCTTGCAAGGTTTGTTGAAACTGCTCGCCGTCAAGCCGGCCAGCAATTCGTTCCTGAACGACATGTGCGATGTTCTGACAGGCGATGTCAGCCGGAGCTTGAGTATTACGCCAGCGCTCACCAGCATCCCAACGGTTGACGTGCTTTTCACACTCGCTGCATACGCCAGAGGCGACCTCATAATCTACTCTAAGCCACCAACAGCCATTTTCGCATGCGTGATGATCCTGGCAACCGCAGCCGATGCAGTAGGCGACGCCAGGTGCAAGCTTGTAGTTCATGGCCACTTTTCCGTGTTAGGTTTGGTTCGACAACTGGACCGCATTGGCGGCACATTCAGTGCATTATTCTGCATGTTGCGACGACGATCTCCCAACCGGGCAACGGTTCTATAATTTCTATGTCAGAGCCGGATACACCACTACCCTTTTCGACGCGGCTAGCTAATTTGCCGTCACGCCAGCGTTGGATATGCTTTTCAACCCATGCGTCCACGCCGATGCGATGTTGGTCGGACATCTCATCCCGAATGTACTTGGTTTGCCGCGTTGTCTTGACGCTGTACAAGAGCGCCCCAATCGATGCGATCAAAGCGAAGCATGCGACGATTATTGACAAATACTGAAAAGGCATAGGTATTTTCCGCTCTTACTTGCCTTGCTTGAGGACAATGACCAATTGGATAGGAACACCACTACGCCCGAGCCTCGCCGCGATTTCAAGATCCTCCTGAAAATGCGCCTCCGCTTCCTCTAGGGTAGGGAATTCTGCAACTGTATTTTCTTGACTGTTTTGAACTTCAAAACGCAAGCTCCCTGGCATCATTTCTTCCCGCATTTTCACTCCATCAAAATTTCCGGCTACCGGCCGGGTTCGGGACGCATGCGCCGTTTTCCTCACATCGTATAACTGAATTGGAAGTACCGGCCATCACCCAGCGGAATCGACACAGTGCCCGCGTACTCGTCGCCGGTATAACCGCCGTTTGTGGTCTGGTCCACGTAGTGCTTGCCCCACGCAGCGCCGCCATATTGTTCTTGGCCTTTTGGAGACGAAGCAATCTGGTAGTCGAACGTGTAGCCGTCTGCGGTCAGCTCTTCCACAATGTCCGTATAGACCTCGGCGCTCACGACGCGCTGGACTTCTTGCAGTACTGCCTGTCGTTTCACGTCCTCGGCACGCTCATGCGCAATGTGCGCTGCATCGGCCGCCGCCATCGCGGCGCGGTCTGCCTCACTTAATTTGAATTCGGTTTTCACGATCTTTTCCGATCAGGCCAGGGCTTCGCTGCGGTTCTGGTCAGCTACCGTCCGAGCCAGGCTGCGCAGCAACTTCGACGCATCATCATCCCCACGCTTACCAGCCAAAAGGTAAGCAGCGCCGTTTCGCTTCAAAAGGCCGTTGGTTGCGCGCTTGAACTTGCGGTAGACACGGCTTGCGTTCGTTGCACTCATTTGGTTTGTCCTCGTTGGCCGGCACCGTGCCGACCTTCTCAACTCAGATGCCAACTCGAGGCTGGCGTCAGTACTGCTGTGGGCGTTTGCCTCGATCAGACCAGCTTGTCCCGAATGGACTGGTCGGAGTCTTGTAACACCAACGTGCCTGCATCCAGCGCGGCTTTGACGGCGGCAACCGACTCGTCTTCGGTAAGCCCCCAATACAAGAGCCTTTCCTTAATAACCAATTGATACATTGAATCTACGCCGTGCGACTGGAACGCTTCGACCGCCAATGCAGCCAAACGGCCCCCTCGGTTCGGAAACGGTGTGGTGCCGGACATGATATCGGCTACGCGTTTGGCTTGTGCTTTGTCTTCAATGAGCTCGAAAATGTTCATATTCATATTTTTCCCGGTTAGAGGTAGTGCTTCGCCGCAGACGAAATGACCAGTGCTGCGACTACTGATATCCCGATGATGTATGGAAGCGCCTTCAGGAATTCCTGTCGGCCAACTTCAATTTCTTCGCGCTCTTGATCGTTCATTTGTTTTCCGATCCCGTTACTGCCAATCAGGCAGCGCTGCAAAATCGGCCACTGACATGGCGACGTACTCGACTTTTGGGGCTACCGTCATCCCAGGCACTGGATCACCATGCAACATCAACATTGCTTGGCCAACTTGATTTGCGTGAACAACGAGAACTTCATCGTTCAAGGTCACGCGAGCTGCCAATACCTCAGTCCCGGCCATGATGCGAGCCACGCTAGCAGCATGTTGACTTTGAAAATTATCACTCATCACATTCTTCCTATTTCGGCTTCCGGCCGTTGCGGGCGCCGCTAGGGCGCGATTTCCTATTCAGTATTCGTCGTCGCTCGGTGCAGCTTCCATGATCTGCTAATACGCTGGCCTCTGTCGAGCAACATCACGCACTGATGGATTGCTGCGGCCCATTTCGCAAGTGGAAATATCCAAGGTATCCGACTGTCGGCCGGAGCATGGACTGTTAGCGCCCCATAGACCACCAATCCCAGCACAAGCACTTGCACCCAACTTAGAAGCAATGCATGGATGATTCTATGCCGTCCTCGAACGATCCTGCGATAGAGTTGAATCCAGCGGACTGGCTTTCTTAGACCTCGACGCTTTTTGGTGAATAACTTAGCCCATTGCTCTCGAATTTTTGTTAGAGGTCGCACAAATACTTTACCTTGTTGAGCCGGCGAGCCGGCCGGAGCGGTGGCGCGTTGCTACGCCGGTATTTTCATCGATCTTATGGCGCTGGTTTCAAGAGTTCAAAAAGCAGCGGCGCCTGAGTACGCTCAGCGGCAAAGTCAAA
Source organism: Janthinobacterium sp. UMAB-56 (assembly GCF_900095265.1). Classification (GTDB taxonomy): domain Bacteria; phylum Pseudomonadota; class Gammaproteobacteria; order Burkholderiales; family Burkholderiaceae_D; genus Janthinobacterium. The sequence goes on from NZ_LT607669.1 coordinate 72,660, forward strand.
ATTGTCGAGCAGTGCATTGACGCCGTCCTGGGTATCAAATGCAGTGCGTAGATGCGACGCAGGGATAACGACACGGCCATTACCTGCCAGCACCTGTCGAGCCAAACTCGGTCCGATTACGCCACACGGTACGGACAGGGGTCCATCAATTCGGCTGAGCAGTTCGAGATTGGCATGTGGCCTTGGCGTTACGATAACCATGAGTTTTTTATTAGACATGTCGGTTTCCTATCCCTGTACTGGTGGCATCGAGCCAAGCATTTCGACGCGGTCAAACTCGATCCCGGCTTCAAGCACCTGATGTTCTACATCGTCCTTCGACGTGCAGCCAGCCACCCGGCCGTCCTCAACATCGCCACGAAGAATTCGGCCAGCCCATTGACCGCTTGCCGCCTTCCATATTTGCAAAATGACTTCATCCATGATGTTGCTCTTTCCCTCGAACTTTATGCGGTCTGAGCCGCGTCAAAAAATGCCGCGATCCATTCATCGGTCGCAGGCTGGACATCGCTGCAACCGCCGTCTGCCGACAGCACGCCATACCAGACATATGCCACACCTGGCAGGCTTGCAAATGCGCGCAGCGTAGCGGCGTAGATGACCGGCTGACCGCCATCATTCGGACGGTCTGGCGTCCAGTAGCGTCCCAACCTTCCAATCCAGAGACGGCCCTCAAGGCTGGTTTCGCCTAGCAACGGAGAACTGCGAGCATCCGCACGGTATTCCAGCTGGCCAGTAGGTGACACCCAGCAATGCAGGTCAGCGTCTTCAACCATCGAGAGGCCCATAATCGAGCCATCCACTACAGTGGACAGGACTACTTCCTTGCGCGGGGTTTTAAAAAGTACCGCAATTTCTGCGTCGACGCTCATGGTGCCATTTTCCTTGGAGAGCAATCAACTCGAAATTGCGCGGTAAAACCAGCACAACAGCCATACCTGACTCGCTACCACTCCCAAATCAATAATCCAACTAGCGATAGGCCAACGTGCACGGATTTCAGGTTTCAGCCCTTTACTAAGAAGGCCAAGAGCGTCAGGTGGCAATTTCATATATTTTCCTTCTAATTCTGGACGATCAGCTTAGCCACCAAAGACCGAGTCAGCAGATCGATCTTCAACAAGCCCTCGGCTTCCATATGATCGACAAGCTCATTAGCCAAATTCACAGAATCTTTCGATCCAGATTGTTTTTGCGGCGCAGTAAGCCACCATCCAGTACCGCGATTGGCCAACTCATATCCAGCCCGCAACTTCTCAATCACATCGTTCTTAGTCATGTCGTTATCTTCTTAGGCTGAGATCGTTGCGCCGGCGGCAAGCAGTTCTCCTTTTCCCAGGAGCTGGCACTCGGCGCAGTAGCGCTCATTGAGGTGGCTTTTCATACCCCAGGAGGACAAGGGGATAGCTGTGTGCATGGTCCGCTCACCGCACAGCCCCCTGGCGTTTGTACCAGCTGTGGACAGGTGGTAGAACCAGGTGCCGGAAACTCCCTCGGTCACGTGCAGGCCTTCACATTTGATCTCGTTCGAATTCATGGATATTTCAGTTCAGGTTACGCGGCCACTGCCGCTTGTTTGTATGCTTTTTCGACAGCGCTTTCAAAGATGCGCTCACCTGTCACCACATGCTCTACCCACACGCGCCAGCCGTTGGCCGCGACTTTCTCGGCGCCGGCCAACGCCTCCCCGCGCTTGATTGCACCTGCAGCGTCCGTTGTCACGCGAGAAAACATGGCCGGGTTCCCAGCCACGTACTTGATGATCCAGTTCTTTTGTGTAGCCACGGTCTTTTCCTAGAGCTTTCGTTTAGCATCTAAAACTACTTTCCGCGCGCCCGATTCGGCAAGAATCTGCTCGTTATGGAGCGTAGCCATCCTGCGCTCGATCGACTGCTTCGCACCGTCATATTCTGTCCACGTAAGCCACTTTCGGGTAACCAGATAATCTGCCCTCTCTTGACACTCTGCGTCGCCTTCAGCGAGAAGCAGTAAATGCGCCTTCTCCGCCCGGCTCACCGGCCGTGCCATATGCGCAACGCAGACAAGCGCAGCCGCTATGCAGCCGATTGTAGTAATTTCATCCATGTCATTTCCTTGTTAGTCGAGTTGTGTCACTAGTGCGCGTACCGGAACGTCCATGCGCTTACCTGCGCTGGCGCCGCCCGTGCGCTCTACTTCCCACATTGACTGGCCACGATATGGCGTTGTCGGTGCAATGGCGCGAACCTCGTTGCCTGATTTCGTGAAAAAGTAGGTTTTACCTGGCTCGATGGTCATGATGCGCTTTCCGTGGCGGCTTGCGTGAGTTGCGCGAATGCGGCAGAGGCGACAGCATCCAGATCAGCGGTAGTTGGAACGCAGAGCCTCGATTCGGCCAGAACATCACCCTGTTGCCGCACAATTACCATAAGCCATTCCATCGAGTCTGCAATGCCTTGCATACGGAACTTCAGCGCGAGATCTTCGATGTCATACTGTGCAATGTGTTCGGCGTGATTCGAGCAGCGCACACTCACCTCAATCGCTTGCGCTGCACCAGGTGCACCGATCATCACCTGCGAACTGATCGCCTCCGATACTTGCGAGAGGTATCGCATCGCCTGCATCGTAATTTTTCTATCACTCATCTATGTCCCGCTACTCGGCGGCCTTTCAAAATACCCCTGCGATCCGGCCGGGACGGTTACGCCAGGTGGCGCGATCATATCCTTGCCGGGACCAGCCGGTGCGGGGCGCCCTAGGCGAAGAAATTTTCCGAGTTGTATCAGATGCGGGAAATCTTTTCGATTGCCTGCTGTTGAACGTCGTTTTCAGCAATGCGGGCCGCCTCCGCTTCGTGCGTTAGCTGAAGATCACGGATCACATTAAGATCGTGCAAACTTAAGGCCGGACGATTTGCGCACCTGTTTCTAAGCTCATCTTTCGCACTCAAACACCAGGTGTAGTCGGCAATTTCCTTAAGTGTCTTGGTTTCCAGAGGCGATTTTCTGTAGCTCACTTCCATGCCTATGCCTAAAAAAATACCTAAACAAATAAACGATATGCCTACCATCACGGTTGATGCTAGTATTAAAACGCTACCAATCACAATAAGCAAGGTAGGGATCATACGCCCGACGATTAAATGGATGACATTTTCTTCATCTGGGACTTCGTTCTTATTCGATCTCTTTTTCATATTTATCCTCGCTGGCCAGCACCTTGCTGACCTTGTCATTGGGTCTGGCCCGTCGCGCAGGCCCTGGATGCTACTGTGTGCAATTTCTCGATCAGGCCGGAGCTTCTCTTCGTTCGTAGACCTCATTAATATCACCACCAAAGACGCTGCGGAAGGCTTCAAGAGCGTCGTTCAGAAGAGAAATGATTTCAGTCATCAGATCCCTGAAAGTCGTTGCTTTCCATCTTAAGTGGGGCCAATGCGGTTCAAGAATCTCGGCGATGTACTGGTCAACACTTTCTGGTTTGTGAGCCATCCTGTTCCGTTCAGCAGGCCACGCCGCCATGTTCACGTACTTCGCCATATTCATGTGTCCCATAACCAGGCCAAACGTGCCGTAGTGGTGCAGCAGTTCGTTAAACCGGTCGCTCTCCGCTCGCGTCATACTCGCTACCAACTCGTCTCGTCGAGGGTTGAAAGGCTCCACAAAGTCCTCTAGGCTTTCGCCCGCATCGCCCACCTGCCTGCAAAACCATCGCTCCCACCAGATCGGAAAATACCGTTCTTGCAATTCGAGGTAAGTCATTCCAACTATATTGGTATTATCCGTGTACCTCTCTGCTCCCGCTTGCAGACCTTTTCGAGATACGATGAATCCGATGTTTGCCCCAGTCTCAGCCATCACAGTGTTAAAAGCGTGGACGACGGTTTGCGGAATCGCTGAATTCCAATTTTTACATTCGACGAGGTAGCGAATTTTGTCGACTGATGCTTCATCCACAGCAAAAACGTCGATCTCCACTTCGCCCCTCGGCGTCTTTAACTTCTCCTCAATCCTGGCACTCAATCCTATTTCGTTGAAGAGCCTTGCAACACCAGCTTGAAGCGCTTTCCAGTCTGGCGGATATGGATCCTCGATCATCTAGTATTTTCCTCATCGGCTTCCGGTTGGGCGCCACCAGGGCGCGATTTCCTTGAATCAGCGGCGCATCAAGATTTACCTCGTTACTTGACCGGCGTGCACCGTTCCGTTCGGGGAAACGGTGCCATCGTGAATGCCACACCCTCCGACTGCCTCAAAACATCGAAAGAGACAACATATTCGCACTTAGCCTTCGTGCCATCGTCGTAGGTCAAAATCGCAACGACTTTGGCCTTGTCGCCCGGCAGAATTTTTACTTCCTGCGGCTCTACTTTGTGAGCACGCTTCATATCAGGTGCGTTAGTGGCCAGCTCTGCTGCTTGTGCTGTGCCGAGCAGGCTAGTCATATATGCCGCCATGACGATAAACTGTTTCATCTAATTTCCTTGCCGGCTACCGGCTGGACTGTCGGGCGCCACCAGGGCGCGATTTCCGATGACATTTAGCGGCGACGGGTGTGAAGCAAACCTTCAACCAACACGATGCCCATAGCGGCGGCCGCTGGCGCGAGGACAAACACCGCAATCGCTGCCGCTACCCAAGCCGGCAGGTACGCATGCACCAGGATTACGAACAGCATTGGAATGCCTAACCCAACAACAGCGTGCGTGCGCTCGAAGAACGCACAAAATACGTCCAGCACGCCGAAGCAGTATGAGAAAGCTACGTCTACAGTTTTTTCTAACATGATTTTTCCTTGCCGGCGCCGGCCGATGCGGGGCGCCCAGGGCGCCGGGAATTTTGCAGCGGACGCAGTAGCGCATCTTTTGTCTAAGACTTCACGTTGTAATTAAGCCGCATTGCGCCGCCTGGGCTTGGGAAATGCGTGCTCACCTTGGCCTACTCACCTGTGGCCGAAAGTGGTTTCCTTCCCAATCGGACAAAGAAATTGATAACGTGTGTGCCCGGTTCAACGCCTGGTTCCATTGGTAGCGTTTGTTGATTTGGGAAAAACGGGTCGATGACGTAAAAGGAATTGAAAGCGACGTTCATTGTACCTACGTGTTTATCCAGATCGCTGTTAGCTAGTCCTCCAGATTTTTTTTCGACCTCCTGAAGAAACTCCTTAACGAGTTCGTCTTCTGAAGTGCCAGAAATTATTGCGTTGCGTGCTTTACAGAATTGAACGGTTTCTTCCAGATTTTTCTTCTGGTACATCAAATCACCAATCTTTTTATACATATATCTCCGCTGAGAGCGGCCTTTCAAATTACCGACTACCGGCCGGTTCGGTGGCGCCAAGCCGCGCCGGAATTTTTCTGTCTGCGATTAGCTTTTGAGGTAGACCGTAAGTGCTTCGCGTTGGCGATCATCCAGTTGCTGCCAAAGCTTCGCTGTGGTCGACGTCGATTCCGGCAACCACAACGAGCGATCACAGGCAGCGAACGCGACCATGATACGTTCGGTCGTTGATACGCTAGAACGCTCTGGGCCAAGCTTCAAGGCCTCGCGGATCGTAACAACAGCGAGCCGGACCGACTGCTCATACGTGAGGGGTTCAATTGACATTCATCACTACTCCATCGGCTGCCGGCCGGTTGCGGGCGCCACTAGGGCGCTTTTTCCATTCAAATATATCGGCGGTAGCAGTAGAGCACCTTGCCTGTTTCCGTTCTGCCTGCAGGCAGCACTAATATGCCGCGTTTGCGTAAAGTTCTACCTCGCTTGGCACTGACGACCTTAATATAAAACCGGCCGCCGTCTGACGGCAGATCAAAAATTTTTCGCTGTGTCGCCACGCTGTTTTCCCCTCGCTGACCAGACACCTCGCCCAGTCCTCTCAATGCCCCATGGCCCGCGGGGTGCTACTGGGCGTTGTCCTCTCAAGCTCAAGCGCCGTAGTGGCCTTCCAGTTTCAGATTCCGGAAGGACCGACGGACGCTTGCAACTATCGGCTTTAAGTTCTCGATCAAAGGGTCCCACCAGGCGATAACTTGCAACGCCGAGTCGGACGAATTAGCCAAGCCGATATCAAGCATCTCGGCAGCAATGCAATCGCGGCGCGGATCGTCGCTTGTGAGTACGTCGTTCGGGCATACCCGACCGTAGAGTGCGATCAGCTTGACTTTATCCTTCTCACGGATGGTTGCCGGATCAATTGGTACGCTAGATTTCATAATCAGTTCTCCTCTATGCGGCAGATTGCGCATCGCGCTGCTCGTATACGATATTGTTTGTCAGGTTGTACTTGATCATCAGATCGACCTTCCGAACTTCTTTGCGGGCAAATTCTTGCATCGTTGCCTCAGACCGTTTTGCCGTAGGATCTAGCGCCAGGCCTGCACGGATATACGCTGTCTCCTGGATAATAGCCAGCAGCTCGTTCAGTTCGCTTTGTACGTGATCAAACATCTGCCGTTTCCTTGATCAGAACAAATAGGCGCGGCCATCACCAGGCAGCGTCCAGTGCGTCGGCTCAAAACCCATCGTGCGGGCAATTTGACGCGCGTGGCCAGGCCCGATGGCGCCGGTCAATTGGTGAGCGCGAACGTCAGCGCCGACGCCTTTAACACGCAACCAGTACACGTCATTCGGGTGACTTGCTGCGAATTTCGCATCGTGCGCCACGATGACTTGGGCCGGAAAGTCGGCTGGTGGGGTCGCGTTGATTATCTGCATGTCTTTTCCTTGAATTAGGCCGCTTGCAGCCAGTGCTCCATTTTAGGGTAGCGAATATCCTCAGCAACCCAAATTCCACGTTTGCACATCCCGGCGTGCGCCAGACCGTTGATACCGATATACTGGTTTGTCTGAAGCATTGACCTGATCTCCGCTCCCGATCCGTTGTACTCCTCGTCCAAGATGATGTTATCCGGCGCCAGACCGATCGCCAAACCGGCCGCCCACGCCCAGGCCGTCGCTTCCGGATCGCTGCACTGAATGGCTGCTCGCTCAAGTGGATGGTCAGGATCTAGGTTCATAGCATTCAGTTCGTCGAACATGCGTTTCATGCCGATGGACAAATTGTCTGACATAAATCCCCGGAATCTCGCCGGCACTATGGCACAGTGGCCGGCCTCGTGCAGCAGCGCCGACGGCGCGCAACTTGGATCGACATGCAAAGCTCCAGACACAATGCGGCAACCGGGTACGAATCCGGACGCGCCGGAAACCTCATGGACTTCCAGTCCAACAGCGAGGAGATGTGTGATTACTGTCTGCAGCATTGATTAGCTCCTTCTTTTTCGCTTGCTTCTGGTCTTTACGGTGCCGCCAGTCTGCGCAGGTCTTTTTCTTGCAGTCCTACGCGGCTTTGCGTCGGGCGATTAATGGTTGTGCCGTATCGATGCCGGCGACGGCTCGGCTGAGCATGTTTGCACGCTCGCGCGCGCGCAACGCATCGAGTTCCCTCGCCAACCGTGCCTGTTCGTTCTTGACCCTCTTTAGCTCGGTGTGCATCGCCTCGACGTTACCCACCCTGGACAGCATCGAGGCCAGCAACAACCATTCGCGGCTGATGGCCCGCTCATGTCGCCAAGCTGGCTGTTCTGCGCGCTTGACTGTCACGTGGCCTGAAAGGACGCGCAAAATGCCTTTGGGTGTTACCTCAACTAGTCCCCACCGCGGAGGCATCTCGTGCACAGCAATAATGCCTTCTGGAACCATGAAGTAGCGGTAGAGGCCCATGCCCGCTGCACCATCTTGCCGATGGGCTTTGGCGCGATCTGCCAAGTAGTCGCTGCGGCTAACCTTTACCTCCACAACCACGGAGCCTTCATCTTCAGCCGCCGTTCTGAATCCGATGGCATCTGGAATCTCGCCGTTCCAGCCGCCTTTGGCTTCCGAAAAGGCCACTTGGCACGCCGGGCCGCTTCGACCAGGTGCGCGCTGGAGCCAGTTTACGGCCAGGCTGCAAAGGTCTTGATGGGTAAAAGGCATGCTGGTCTTTTCCGCTATTTAGTTTGTGTTGGGCGCTGTGCCCAATGAAACGCATACCGAAGTAGAATCGCACCAGAAAAGATAAGCCCGACCATTGCTTGAGATTTATCTGAGAAAGAACTGATGCCAGCAAGATCAGCTATGCAGATGCACGATACTGCGATGCATATTCCAACGATGCTCAAGCGCATTTGACGCTGACCACTAACCGGCATTTTCTCGATGTCTTCAGGCATCGGGATTGCCGGTGGTAGCGATCTTCCGGCGTTCCTCAGTGTTCTGACAGCCCAAATACTCAAGGCAAAACTAACTAGCAAGACTGGAATACCTACTATGAACCACAAATTTTCATCCATATAATCCTCATCAATGGCCAACACCTTGCTGACTACTCATTGCGCAGGCCCGTTCAAGGCGGGCCGTGTGTGCTACTGGGCGATTTCCTAACTCTATCTGGTTGAGTCGCATGCACTAGCTTCGACCATCCAGCCATACTCTTTTTCGCTCTCGGCGCGAACCATCCGCACCGTGCATTCAGCGCCTTTTCCAAAGACGGCTTTAGCAGTCGCCCTATTCCCTTCGATGATTGGTGCATCGTTGACACGAACAGGATCGGCGCTTTGCGTCATACCGACATACTTCGCCGCCAAGAACCGCGCCGCTAAGGGCGTGCCAGGTGGCGCAACTTGCTTGTTCAGCCCACGGTACCCGATCACACCCAGTATTATCGCTACAGCGAAATAAAGTAGTTGATTTCTGCGAACGACATTCATACGAATTCCTATCAGTTTACTCGTATGGCACAGACCTCAATCGGCTGTGGCCCAAAGTGAGGGTGCGTAATCGTTTGAACTTCAAACCCGCGCCACGGCCGCTCGATGATCTTGTCCACGTCGCCGGCGCGTGGATAGCCGCGCTTGATGAACACTCGGTCGAACTGCCGACCCTCCAAGCGCTTCCACCAGGTTGACTTAGCGCGGTACTCAAACAGCTTGGTGCCGGCCCGGATTTGGTCGAAGTACTCGCCCTTCAAATTGAGGTGCAAATCTGCCACGGCTATTTTCCTTAACGCGGCCACGGTCTTCTTGTCGTTCATGAAGCCAGCCACCTTGTCAGCGCTGACTGTTGCCAGCGTCTCGGAACAGTGGTCGCAGCCAAGGACAAACAGGCACTCGACATCGCTCGTGTTGAGCCGCCCTTGCTGAATGTTGGAGCGGTTGATAATAGAGGTCTGCCAGGTCAGTTCGGTACTTCCGCACACCTTGCATGCAATGATGGCCAGTGCCTTGATGTTCATGGTCTACTTTCTGAGTTACTTGTTGACGATCTGTGCAGCACACGCCGGGCAGTAATCCATATGCCCCACTTTTACCCATCCCTCACTGGCAGCATTCTTGCGCAAGGTCGAAGGGCTAACACTGGCAGTATCCTTCGCACCATCCTGATTGAACGGAGCATCTTCAGGACAATCAAATCCGCGCTTTCCGCCGTCGCACATCAAGAGAATTTCAGTCAAAATCGCCACGGTCGTTTTCCTATTAGTCAACCAGACCTTGCGAGAGACAGTCATCGTAGATGTCATCCCAAAGTTCGCGCTCAACTTCGGCATAGTAATCAGCCTCCGCCGTCAACATGGCATCCTCATTGGCGGCCTCGCGCATGATCTCGTCAAGTCCGATTAAAAACTCGCGCTGCTTTGCGACGCCAACGTCCCATGCGGCGGCCAACTCCGGTTCGTCCGCAAACAGGTGCGGGCACTCGGTCATCTGCCGTTCGACCAACATGGCGTTGAACGGAAAGCCTTCAGCCGCGACCAGCGCGACGCGCCACATCTGTTCGTGTTCGCCCAACAGGAAGCGACGGTAGATTTTCGCCAGCGCAAATGCCGCACGGATCTCGAGCGAGGTCGCGCTGTCTGGGAGATTATGGTGGGTCATGCTACGTTTCCTCGAACTTCAGTAGTTCACGTGGTGCATGGGAATCCCATGCTGCTTCAGGTTTTCTCTCCCGGCCTCGACGCTCAAGACCGGGATTCCCATTTTCTCAAGCTTCGCTGCGCGCTCATCGGCTCCTGGTGCAACATCGGACAATGTGGTGCGGTTAAGCCTGCACCCACTTTCGTTCACGCCGCCGATGAGGCGCCAGCCGTTCTCAAGTTGCACCAGAAAGGCGTCACGCATCGGAATGGCTAACGTGCCTGTGAACTGGATACCAGACGCAGATTCGCCAGGATTGACCAAGGCCATCATTAGAAATCCATCGCTGTTTAGGGCGAGGTACTGGCCTGCAAATTCGGCTGCGTTCATGGATCAGTTCCTTTACATTCGGGCCGAAGCCAAATAAGCGTTCAGTTTCGCCTCAATCATTTTTGCCTTCGCTGACTTGCGCACGATCCGCTTAGTCTCCTGGCCACAGCACCGGCATTTCCAAACAGGACGGCTTACGATTTCTCCATCCACTTCTTCATAAGCATTCGTCTTGTCTGCAAGATCGCCACCGCAGATCGGGTTCTTGCACAGGTGGAAGTGAGCGCGTGGCATGGTCGATTTCCTATTGGTGCAAACTGCCGTGTACTTCCGGGTTGTAGCTTGGCCTCAACCCAGCTTCTTTTTCTGCTGTGAACTGCTTCAGCAATCGTTTGTAGCGCTGGAGTTGAAGAAAGGTTTGTGAGAACTTATCGAAGCCATGCCCCAGTTCGTCAAACATCTTTTCTTCCTCAGCCTCTAAGACTCGAATGCCTTCCTGGCAAAAACCGATTCCGTAATTCTTCGCCACGTCATTTCCTTAGAGTGGTTCGATATGAAAGCTGTTCGCAGGCTCATATGCCACATACGTTTCGCATTCGTCGAGCGTGCCAGTCAAATATGTGTCCCCGCTGTAGATGCCGACCACTTTATGAGTCTTCATAGAATCTCTTCTCCGATCAGTTGGAAGGCGTGAAGCGGCACGGGAAGCACGAGCGCAGCAGCATCAAAATCTCGCGCTCCGAGTACTTCCCGTTGCGCTTGATGAAGGTCTTTTTTGCGTGACTACCGTAGCGACGCAAACTAGCAATTTTCTTCATGCTTCTTTTCCTTCCGGGATTAGTTAAAGGCCCACTGAGTGCGCGACATCGGTTTGATGTTGCAGCGCTGGCAAATTGTGCAATAGCCCTTGTATGCACTTGCCACATACTCTGCGTAGCCGTTGGTGACGGCGTAGGCATAATTCGCCTTAAGGGTATCTTGCTTGCTCATGCTGCACTCCATTCTAGGGACGCTGAATTGCGTATCCATATGAAGCATTATATACCCATTGGGTACTTGGTCAAGCGCTTTTGGCAATCTTGTTTGATAATTTTTCGAACTTTCGTTTCAGTTCTTCATGCTCCAAAATCTCGCGCACCAGAACCCACATGGTGGATGGCATTTCGCGGTAATTCGACTTCGCCTCTGGCGGCATTAACCACTTCTTTAACGTTGTTTCAGGCGCTCCAATGCGCTCTGCAAATTCCCGTGGCGTGGGCAAGCCAAGCTTGTCCATCGCCCCACGTAAAAACTCTTGTTGCGTCACTGTTCTTTCATGCATCATCAGCTCACCATTTCAGTACCCAATGAGTATCATAACGCGTCAATGAAGGCCTGTCGAAGTCTTTCTTTCGGGGCTTCAAGGTATGGGTCTACACACTCAAGATTGGCATGACCCAGCATGAGTTGAATCGTTTCCAGCGAATGCCCCTGTTCGAGTAGCCGGGATGCCATCGTGCGCCGGCCAGAATGACTACTACCGCCCTTAATGCCCGCGTCCCGGTACAACTTAGTCACGTGGGATTGCAAGGCGTCACAGGCCGCATAATCGACTTGCTCGCCTGCTTGGTTGATCCGGCGCTTACGGTTCATGCTGTATTTGAACCCCTTGAAGGTTAGCACCAGGGCGCTATCGGGCCGCAGGCCTCGATAACGCTGGGGATCGTCGCTCATGCGCAAACGGCGTTCTATCCTATAGGCTAGGTAGGATTCCAACGCCTCGATGAGCGCCCGATTCGTGGGATAGATGCATCGCTGGCGGCGTCCCTTCGTGATAGCGGCCCGAAGTGATACTTCTTGCCGAATCGCACCGGACGGAAACCGCACATCCTGAACTTCAATCTGTGCGATTTCGCTCACCCTCATCCCGCACATTATCCCCAACAATAGGACGAGAGTATCGCGCTCGGGATCGCGACTTATGGCTGCTGTGACGCGAAGAAGATGCCGGTACTGGCCCGGCTTTAAGACGGCGGCTTGTGCCATGTTGATCCTCTGAATAAGGTTAAAACAGGTTGTATTCAGAGCGAGTCCAATGATGGCCTCTTTTTCCAGCGTAACACAGGCACAGCCTCATTCCTCGGAAAAACCTGTCGCACCTATTTCTAAAACCGTCGCATTAATTTCGAAAAGTCACACGTGGGCGCTACGCGCACCAGGTGGCCAGTTCGTCGACGTTGGCCAGATGCAGCGCTTGCGCGTACTGACAGGAGGGCACCACTGAGGCAGGACCAGCCCAGGGCATGCATGCGTTCGATGCCGTGGTGGCCGCCAGGCCGGCGCGAGGGGCGGCCGGGATTCGTGTAAAAAAACCCAAATCCTGATGTAACTAGCTGGCGAGAAGACGGAAACCGGAAAAAATAGTACGTTAAGCCGACGCGGCCGGCCACTGCAGCGGCATCTGGTGCGCGCCTGGCCCAATAGTGCGCGATTCCGATGCACTCGCCCTGGTGGTGGTCGTGCGCCGACGGCGCCGAGCTGGCCGCGCGCGTTGCACGCTGCAGCTGGCCGACATCGAGCAGCTGGCCAGCTGGAGCGCTGCACGCTCGCGTGGCGATCAAACCGGCGTAGGCCTGGCGACCGCCACAGCATCGCGGACGCGCTTGCACTGGTGTCGGATCTGCGTCGGCGGCAACGGCTGCAACCTCGACATGGTCGATGTCCGCATGCTTCCCAAGATCCTCATCACCATGGCAGGCAGATGCGCCATCCAGGACAGGAGCGCACGGCTCTGCAGTTGGCGGTCGCCGCCTGCAGCGACACCTGGCGATCGCATGGCAAGGTAGTCCGCGGTACCGATGCACTTGGCCTGGTGGCCATCCTGCAGCACGCCGGCAAGCGCCTGCGCGCATCGAGCACTTAGCCGCGCCAGCGTCGCCGACCACGGCCGCAACATCGACCTGGTCGACGTTTGCATGCTCCCCAGGATTCACATCGCCCGGCCCGGTTCGCATACTTCTTCGGCTTTCGAACGCGCTATCCGAACTGGTGCGGGAGTTGAGTGGCATGAGAATGTAGACGCAAACCTTGCATGCCGTCAACATGGGGCGCAAACATATCCCTATTAGACCTTGATAACATCCTTTAAAGTCCCATAAGGGACAAACAGTCCCTATTAGGCCCTGATTGGCCTTGCGCTCAACCTGTGCTTCAGTTACAGTTTGCATGCATAAGAAACTTACTTCCGCCAAATAGGCGGCAATCAAACTAGAAAGATCGACAATGAGCATTATTTCTCAAACGGAAACTTTGATGGTCGTAGGGCAAGATGATGGTCACGATACTCTCAAAACTTGCTTTGGCTGGGATAGCGAGAACCAGAAGTACATGTATGGCTACAATAAAGCACGGGCGATTGAAGGATTGCAGCAAGTAATGTCGGTCGGCACAGACAGCACAACCGGTAGCGCGTATGAAACCGAAGATCGTCGTTTTACTATTGCCGGCTCTCAAAATCTTCTCCGTACATTAGACACACGTATGGACGGGTACCCTATTTCTGATCTCAACCGTACGCTAGTAAACCACGCCCTCTCTGAGTGTGGTTTGGGAGATAAAACAATTTATTTAATCACTGGACTTCCAGTTGACCAGTACTACAAGAATGGTGCCCCGAATCAAACCTTTATCAATCAGAAAATTGATAGCCTTGCAAAGCCCGTCAAGCGTATCGGCAAGGGCCTGAGCCTGGCTAGAATCTTAGGCCAAAGCGTCATCAGCGAAGGAATTGCAGCCTTCTATGACGTCCTCTTTCAGCCTGACGGCAAGTTAGATGCCGCGATTGAGCAGTTAATTAGTCGTCGGCCAATCGGGGTTATGGACCTCGGTGGCAAGACATTAGATATGGCTGTTATTGCGGAAAATGTGAGTTCTGTATATAACGATCGAAGTGGCACAACAAATGTTGGCGTACTGCATCTACTTGATAAGGTTGCAGTACGGATTAAGTCAGAGTACGAGCTGAACGCAAATCCTCCGCTTCCATTTGTAGAAGAAGCTTGTCGCACCAAAAAGTACGAATTGTTCGGTGAAATTGTAGACGTTACCCACATCATCGAGACTGCATGCAAAGAGTACTTGGAAATGGTCAGGAATTACTTTGTTTCGAAATGTGGTGATGGTTCAGATCTAGGCGCCGTTTTATTCGTTGGGGGTGGTACTGAACTCATTCTAAGCATCTTGGGCGTAGATGCTTTTGCATCTATCTACAAGGGCAAGCGTATAATTGCACCAGAAGCAGCGTACGCTAACTCCAGAGGGATGTGGAAATATGGCATGTTCGTCTTAACGGCCTCTGAGCGTGCAGTGAGTGTTCCAACCAAAGCGGCTTAAGCTCTTTTTGGTGATTCTGTGTAAAAGGATGTAACAATGGCGAAGGATAACCTGGAGGGCAAAGGGATCCAGTACAAAGTACTGATTAGACCAACCGTCATCGGTTTACTTGTAATGAAGCGGCTGAACCGTCCTCATGTAGATATGAGCGGTGAGCTACGTCGACTGATCGAACTGGGATACGCTGCCGAACAGTCCGGCTTCATTCTGGACGAGACAACTTTACGGCACGCGGGTCGTATTTGGGATGTTCAACCAGTCCTTAGTGTTCAGTCCAGCACTTCCAATGCATATGGTCAACAAACCACTTCCGTGCCGAATAATGAAGGCCATGAAAAACAGTCCAAGCCTGAGGTGTTGTCATCGAATCCTTCTATCACCGCCTCTTCAGCTATTACATCTAATCCGGAACTTGAACCAGCAGGCTTAAGCGTTGTCAATGAAGGTTCTACGTTAATGAACAACTTGCGAAGACTTTCGTCCTAACTAACTTGTTTTATACATCTAAAGGCGACCTCTCGGTCGCCTTTTTTATTAGGCTCTGTCATTGGTAAATTTGGGAATGATGGAATCACACCCTGTTTGCGCTGTCTGACACTGCAAATTCACCATACAAACAGCAGCACATGCGGACAGCCGAAAGGAGAGGCTTAATCGCGCTGGTTGTTCTCCAGAGCTGACGCTAAGGGCAGGCTGAACTCGCCATGCTGCAGGGTAATTCACCCCACGATGCGACCTTTGCGTTGCTGAAAGCGTGGTGCGGCTAAGCATGGTCTCTCCGGCCAGTCACACGAGATTCTGCACATTCATGGCCATGAACGAAGCCATCATCGTTACCGCTGCGTATTATGAAGCTGCAAAGTCAATGCCCTGATTGGTATGCAGCCGCAAGGCACTTTGGCTCGCGTTTGCCTATTGCCTGCTCGAATCAGCGTCGGTGCGCCAGGCCGCTCATCAGCTAGCCCGGCACCACAACACGTCGTTTCGAAGGCGCGACGGCTATCTCACCATAGCGATGACTGATTGGCCGCTCGGCTTGCATGGCACAGCAGAAGTCGCCAAACTCTCCTTGCAGGAATCTGAAAAAGGCGCGCGGCAGATAACGCGCCCGGCCTGCTGTCATGGCAGCCATGCTTATCAACACAGAATTTCTATACTGCAAGGCTGCTTCCTGGTGGCGAGCGACCGCGCAAGTCAAACGTGGGAATTCGCCACGGGCAATGGGGCGTTGACGAAGTTGCGGCCTCATAGCTGGCTGTCGCGTGTGACCGACAGGGATATTCTGCTAGTCACGGATGACAATGATAGGCTTCACCGTTATCGATATGTCGATCCGGAATTCAAGGCAGGCATATCTGATCTCGACGCCTCCCACCAGATTTTCGGGTACAGTAACACTTGAATGGACTCAGTCAATCAAGGTGTGTCAGGCTATGATTTCCGGGTCACAGTATTCCATTACGAACATGAGGTTGCTACTGCGTAGATACGTCGATTACAAGCAATTGATTAATGTCAAACCATGTGGCTGGATTGATGTGGAAAGTACATTCATAGTGAATGATTTCTACAAGTAAGCAAAAAGTACGCATACGAAAGCGAGACTATATGTGCAACTTGTAAAGGTCTATCACTTATTAGTTGCTATGACGCGCTTGAGAGGGGAGGTGGATGTTCAATTGTTGGTGAATGCATACCAAATCAACACCGAACAGCGACCGCCACATCGGCGGTCGCAGCTTGAGATTTTAGTCAAAATATTAGCAGCTAATGATTTTCTCTAAGTATTTGATTTTAAAGAAGAATCATAAAAAATCCAGAATACAAGAATGCCTAAGTCATTGATTCTTAAGCTTTTCTTCAGATGGCAGTTCCAACGATTCTGCAAATTGCCTCAAAGCCGCCATAGTTTTCTTACCAGCCATATCGACATCCACCCCTTCTTCAATATTGATGACGATTTGATGTGCATGTACTCGGACCTTGAATGCAGAACGTCCGTTCTTGTCCCCGATAGTACGCGGTTCAATTAAAGCTTTCCGTGGACGTTTGCTTTCAAGGGCTCTGTCGAGAATAGTCTTGAGTTCACTGCTCTCGAGCTCAGGCTTATCAATCAAGGTGTCGAGTGCGGTGATAATCGCAGGCAGCGTATTGGGGTGTTTTTCGAGGCTATCTTGTACTACCTTGGCATGACGGTAACTTAGCAGCCCTGGGTATTTTTCAAGCAAATCTAATATTTCTTGTGGCAACTTCAACAAGCCTAAGCACTGCGAAACCCGCCCCTGAGATAAGCCAGTAAGACGTGCTACGTCCTTTTGCGTCGTTGCGAACCCTGCAGTGATCAGTTCCTGATAAGACAATGCACGTTCAAAGTCGCTAAGGCCTTCATTCGTCTCATTGCTTAACAAAGTTGCTTTTTGCGCCTCACGGTCATCAATTTCCAAAACAATTGCGTCTAACTCTGCCCATCCAATTAACCGAGCAGCCCTTGTACGGCGGTGGCCAGCGATTAATTGATACTTCCCGTTTGGAAGCCTACGAACGCGTATCGGTTCATCTTGGCCGCGGGCCTTAAGGGTTTCCCCAAGTGCTTGGATCGCTGTTTCATCGTACTTGTGCCGTGGTTGCCAGGGAGAGTCAACCAAGTCTTGTACCGGTATTTTTACAATAATGCTGGATTCGGTACGGTGGAGGACATCGCTCACTTTAGAATGCTCGACGGGATTATCCGGAATCACCAATTGAGCAGGAACAGGCTTATCAGACTCCTGGAGCATTTCTTCCAGACTTTTTGAGGGTCCCTGAGGTACCGCATTCATGTGCATCGCTGATGGTTTCGTAACCGGTGCCGCGGGCGTAAGTAAAGCCGCCAACGACGCATTGAATTGTGACTCAGATTGTTTGCTTTTCACAATACACCCATTTTTTCTATAAGTACCTTTGCTACTTCTCGCAATTCACGAGCTGCGGTACTACTTGGTCGCGCCAATGCCAACGGCATCCCTTCGTCATCACTTAAGACTTTTTTGAATTCTTCGCTAGAACTTATTTGTTTGTCTAACCACGCCTTCGGGTATTGCTTGGTTAAGGCGATTACTTGAGCGGCAACTCGCACACGGGTCATATCATAGAAGTTACCCAGAATTATCAATTCTGGATATCTATTGTGCTCTTCTTGCATTTCACTGAGGACACCGGCTAAGTAAGAGACGGACTTTGTACTGTATTTTTCCATCGATACTGGGGCGATGACGTAATCACTGGCAAGTAGAGCACCACGAGTGGTTTGATTTTTTGCGGGAGGTGCGTCAAACATTACGACATCGTACTGGGACAGGTCAATATCTAAGTTTCTGCCCGAACGGTTCTCAGCTAAAAATCGAGCAATTGCTAACTCTGGCTTCTTGCTCATAATCGCATCGACCGTGAACAACGCTTCGAGTCTGTCCAAAGTTACTTCAGAAGGAATTAAATGTGGTCCGTTTTCCCCAAAGGGTTTTTTCAACACATCGTTTAATCTAGGAAGTTGGCCGCTATTCTGCCATTGTGGCAATAAATGGCCAAGATGATAGTCCACGCATGTGGAAACCGGTAACCCCGTATCCTTTGCTTCAGTATGAGTCAACTCCGGGTCGTAGCCATACGAGATTGTCAAATTTGCCTGAAAATCTAAATCAACAACAAGTACTTTTAAACCCATCAAGGCGAATAGTGCAGCAAGGTTGGATGTTTGAGTAGTTTTCCCAACGCCACCTTTTGGTGCGTACACAGTAACTATCCGTTTTGCTTTAGCCGTAATACCAAATTTTTTCGCTCGATATGCCGCAAGATCGAAAATATTCTCGATACTGAACAGCCTTGTCTTGGGGCCATCACCTGGCTGACGTTCGATTTGTAGACCAGCATCGTCAGAGTCACGTCTAACAGCGTCAACGCTGATACCCAGAAGAGTAGCCACTGCTTGTACTTTGAAAGGCTTGCGAGTCAAGAGATTCCCCTAATAATTTCACATGCCCAATGGTTACAAACTTTTTAGGTATTTGCAAGGAAAATTGCCGTTTTATGGAAAAATCCTTGCATCTAGGAAAATTCCAGCTGATGCAGTGCAGTGGCGTGATTTTTTAGCTAGCCCGCGAAATTTAAGAGTAAGCGTAAAGCCAGCACCGTCGTGAGTCTGTCGCCAAATTTATCGATGCTGGACTCTCGCCGATAGGATGCGGCGTGTTTAAGTCCGTTGGAATTGGCGCGGCCCAGTGTAGGGTCGAAAGATTTCTACCCGTTTGAACGAATGATCAACGATGTGCGTGAGCTCGCGATGCAGCCAGGCCACGAGATCGTTGGCATTGAACTCGGGGGTCAAGATTTGCGAGTAGATCGCGGCGGAACGCTCGCCGCTGCTGCTAACCGATACCGGGCGCTAGCACCGGTTCTCACGCGTTGTGGGCATGCTATTGGTGACTCGCACAACATGTTTCGCAATCGCGTCGTCCAACGGGCAGTGCGCCGCGCTTGCGGCGTCCGCCCAGCTCGGCAGCAAGGAACGATCCTGGTGGACTCGTTCGCACGCTTAGATGACGGACTCGCGATTAAACTGCAGGGGTCTGCATATGCAGAAGCGCGTCGGCATCAGTTGCGATGTTCACATTGCGCTCACCTACCAGGCCCTGGCAGGGTAGAAACAGCGCCTTCAGGGTGCACATGTAGTTGCGCAGGTCATTAGTGCGCAGCAAGTGTCAAGCTCTCCACGAGGTGTGTAACGTTTACAAGGCTGAGGTGGGGCGCCAGGTGTACTGCGGCCAGCGTAAGTCGGATACCCTCCAACTGCATCTAAAGCTGCGTCTGGGTCATTGCGATGCTGCTTCGGGCAGCCTACGGCCACACGAATCGCCCACGCTTAAGCTGATTTGGCAGCAAGCACTGGCTGCCACAGTTCCACCAGAGCACCTTGACCATGTCGACGCGCCTGCCAAGGGACAGTGACCTGTGGCCGTTGTACTAATCATCGGCCATCGCAGTTTATACTGGCGCAGCCGTGCTGTTCCTGTGGGCGTGCATGGCGGTTACGCCGGCGGACAGCCAGATTTAAGTGTTTGCAGCTAGGCCGATAAACTCTTTATGTATGCTGCCGGCAGCTGAAAATTGCGAATAAAATTTATTTTTGTGAAAATAAATTAAGGCTTCTATCCCCTTGTGTCTTGGCAGTTTTATGAACTAAATTCGCTACAAAGCAACCAAAACTTGTAGATACAGCGGGGTTAGAGAGGTGATTCGTAAGCTCTTCTATCGTTAAATTAAGTCTGCGCGCTATCATTGGAGATGTTGGAAGTTTGCAAAATTCATTTTTAAGGCCATTTTGTTCTTCCTGACTGAGTAGATTGAATGCTTCCCAACCTAGCAAAGACTCTTTGTGCTGTCTTGCTGTTACCTCTTTATCGGCGTTAGCCTCTCGAGCCGTTTTTGATTTTGAACTTTGGCGGCTAATTTCTTCCGTTTCCAAAGCTTGTTCTTTAATCTGTTTATCAATACTGCCAATCAGATAGCCTTCGCGCAAAGCTTTCATGAAATAACCGCCAGCTCGAATACGTATTTTTTTAGCAGTAGCTTGAGTTCGTGTGTATTCAATCGCTTGTTGAATTCGCTCGTCAGTGAAAACTGTTCTGTTCTTGGTGATTTCTTCAAATTCGGATTGGTTTAATCCAAATTCAGTACGTAGTATTTCGTAAGTATTGCGTAAGACAACAAAAGCCACATTTTTGTCATCTTTATGTTGAGAATCTTCCCATTTAAAACGGACATGCCCAATACTTTTAGAGCCCGGCACATTCTGTGTAACCATCACAATTTTCAGACCTGTTACGTCTGCAATTTCGTTGACTGCTACGTCAAGAACTCGTCCTCGAAAGTGCTTAAATACTTTGTAAGTTTTTTTATCACATTCAAGCCATACTCGTAATGATTCTAAGTCAAACCATGGCGTCAGTCCATCGTCCATAAAAGGTTGTAGACGATCGTAAAGGATTTTAGAATAAATTGATTTAAAAACGTAGCGAAGGCTCAGAAGATGCGAGGCTTGCGGATTTTTTATTGCTTTTTGCAATCGTTCTGAAAGTTCAAAAATGAATTCGCCATTATCAATAAAAGCGGATCCCATCAGTGGAACAGCGCCCCAGGGGATTGTATTGTCATCCTGTTCGTCTGGTCCGTTAAGTTCGATAGCCGCTTTTTGTGCTTCGCGAATCAATTTTTTAACGTGAGCTCTATTATCGCTTGTAGTTGCTAAAAGCCATTTGAACAAACCATAGTCAACTCTATACTCTTTTTTAAACTCAGGTTCTGATGCTGCCAAAAAGTAAGCAACGTCAATTAAACGTCTGCCGGCTAAACTGAGGTCGACGATTCGAACAAATGCGTTGCTGCGTCTGAAGCCGAGTGCCTTTGGCGCTTCATTTACGCCACGACCTTCGGGGGCCAGCGATTCAAACAGCACAAGTGCAAGTTGTCTAGAGTTGTCCACGATCACCGCCTGTATTTGTCAATAGGCGAAATCATGCATTGAAAAGGTCACCTTGTCAAAACAATTCCAGTGACTTTGACTATGATTTTATTAGTAAATAGCTTGAGTTATCCACAGGTAGGATGATGTAGTTTAGTTCTTCTTAGAAACAAAACCTACTTACTAGGGGAAACGGAATACCCTTTAAAAACAATAACTTAGCTTTGAAAGGTCACGTAGTTTAGATGTAAAGTTACGGTTTGTGTTGGGAAAAGTCACTAAATTCTCTCGAAAAGTCACTTTTATTGTTGGACCCTATCGCAGAGTTTACGTGAAAGGTTACTGTTCTTGTTCTTCAAAGTCACTGAATTTGTTTAGGTAAAAAATTGCCATTGATGCACTAAAAATATACTGTCAGGTCAAACTATTCGTATGTTTGTTTCAAGTTTTGCACTTGAATCGGTGGAAAGCGTGGTTTGCCAGGCCTTGGACTTGTTTTTGAAGGGTACAAGGTCACAAAAATTGTGGGAGTGTATGTACTCACACCGAAATAACTCACCTCTTGATAGGTATGTGTCGGGGAAAGGTCACTAAAATTGTGGAGTATTCGAAGGTGGAGGCACTACGGAGGTGCCAAACCATGATGAAAGTATCAATTTTTATCTTTAAGGAGCGGCAGGATGGCCAAAATCTTCTTTTCTCCAACAAATATAGTGACTTTGAGGGGAGGGATTTGGCATATGAGCTAGCTTGGCGTAGAACGAAACAATTTTAGTGACCTTTGTGCGTGATTGGGCTCTTGGGTATCTCGGTGACCTTGACTCAGCCTACTAGCAGCACGCTGATGTATGACAGGAGTCAGCCTGTCCTCACTTGGCAAACAGAATTGTTGTTGTCAACGTCGGGGGCTTCGCGAGAACTTAACGTATGATTAACCAGGTTAACCTGTCCGACGACATCTATGCCCTTGATGTTGTTGTGGCTGGCGGCTGAGTATGCAGTATGCGAGCGCAACGAGGGCGAGGCAAGGATTGCTCCTCTTGCGGCGGCCTACGTCCGCTTGGCGTGGACGTGGCTGAGCAACTGGCGTTTGTGCCGGCCAGCATCCGCGTGATACGCCATGTGCGTCCCAAACTGGCGTACTCATGCTGAAACGTGCTCGTGAAGACGCCGAGTCAGCCGATTGAACGCAGCATCGCCGGGCCTGGCCTGCTTGCGCACGTACTGGTGGCTAAGTTCGCCTATCATTTACCCTTATACCGTCAGTCGTTGATTTATGAGCCTAGGACTTCGATCCTGATCGTATCCTGCTGGCGCACTGGGTGGGCGCAGCCAGTGCGCAGCTGCGCCCACTGGTCGACGCGATCTGGCACCACCTGCTGGCTGTCACGAAGCTGCATGCAGACGACACGCCTGTGCCAGTACTCGTGTCTGGCAACGGGAAGATCGAAAGCGGGCGGCTATGGACCTATGTGCGCGATGATCGACCTGCCGGCGACATCGCGCCACCAGCAGAATGGTTCGCCTACTCGCCAGATCACAAAGGTATCCATCCGCAAACCAACCAGGCTAAATTCGATGACGCATTACAGGCCTACGGATATGCGGGGTTTAACGCCTTGTTTGAAAAGGCATGGTTAACGAAGTGGCCTGCTGTGCGCATGCGGGGCGTAAATTCCATGACCTGCATGCCGCGGCGCGGGTAAACCCCGCTGACCACTGAGGCGCTGCACGTATCGCCGAGCTGTATTTGTTCGAGGTCGATAACCGGGGTAAACCGCCTGGCGAATGAGGGCTGATTCGGCAAGGCTGCTCGCGTCCGCTGCTCGATGACCTTGAGCTTTAGCTGCGCACCAAATCTGATACGTTGTCGAGTAATTCCGACACGGTGGCGGTGATCCTGATTGCGCTCAAACTCTCGCCGGCACTGCTGAGTTACTGTGACGACGACGCAATCGAGATCGACAATTCGGCCTCGGAACGAGGTTTGCGAGGTATGGCCATAGGCCGCCGCAACTAACTGTTAGCAGGCGTCGACGGCGGAGGCGAGCGGGCCGCCGCGATCTATTCGTTGATTTGAAGGGCCCAGCTCAATGGCGTCGATCCTGAGGTTGTGCTACGCAATATGCTAACTCACATCGTTGACCTCCCGGCCTACCGTGTTGACGAATTCTTGACTTGGCACTTCGCAGCGCAGATCCCAACGGCTTGAAACACGCCCCTTCCCCGCGGGGTAATGCAATCATCAAGAAATATATCGATAGGCCCAAGACGGCATTGGTTTTCTGTTTAATTCTTTGGCATCATTGCTGCCATTCGACCGACCATAGTTCGGATGTCGTCCAATTTCAGGTGCTCTTCATTTCGTAAGAGTTGTTTGTAGAGTAATGACACGATTTGAATTCCATCGACTGCGCGTACTGGAATCGATATGGGTGTTCGGGCACGTTGGATAATTCGAACGAAATAGTGCGTATTTTGGAATTCAATCTGGAGTGATTTTTCGTGATTTCTGCCGTGGCCATCGAATTTAACATGTGATACCAAATTCTCAAAAAGGCCCAGGGTCAGATAGGCCTCTTGAACGGTAAGCTGTATGGTTATTTTGTTTTGCCAATCATACCTTTTGAGATCGCCGGCAGTGCCCATATGGAGGGCTCCTTCGAGCTGGATCGTATGTTGGTTTCCTGAACGTGTGCGGGCTTCCGATATACAGAGGGCGGCGTTAGTACTGAAAATTTTGAAGGAATAGTAGGGCGGTTCCGCGAGTGCTTTCGTTGAAGTGTCAGTGATCGCTAAATCAAGACCAATACCGTGAAGGTAAGCGATTGCGCGCGCTCGGTTACCGCTATTCATTTTGGCTATCTTAATCGTCTGAAGCCCTATGGATCCGTCGTCCTTGGCCGCAGCGATGAGTCGAACCAGGTCAAAGTGGAAGCCCAAATTCTCGACCGTATTGCGCACGCCAGGCGCGAGTAAATGAACTACGGCCGCTAAGTGCTCTCGGCGTCCTGTGTCGCCGAGAGCAAACCATTTCAAGTCATCCGCGAACGCTTTACCTTCGGCTGTACCGACGAGTTGCTGTAGCTCTCCGCTTGTGACGGATGGCAAACGTGCTGAGGCAAGCGTAGAGAGAATAATGGAGAGTTTCATTTCTTCTTGTCTTCGTTGATCTGCATGAATTTGTAGTCAGCAGCTGATCTTTCGAGGGCCAAGCCCAAGATGTCTTTGAGATCATCAGGAAGTGTTCCATTTTCCAATTGTCGTTTGGCGAAAGTGTTGCGCAAGGTTCTACCACCTGACCGAGACAAGTCCAGTCCAGCGCGTGCAAAGGTGGATCGTATCTGAACGTAAACGGTTTTTTTCGTCATTTTGTCGCCGGCCATATTTGCCGGGAATACGAAATGGCCTGGAATCTTCATTTGGTCGCGTTCCCTAAGCCAGGGGTGAAGTTCATCGACGCCCGCGCGAGGTAATAACGTTACATGTTCGTAACTTGTGTCGTGCTTTTCGTCAGGTGTGATGGTCAATTCGATTGCTCCATCTATCTCTACCTGTTTGCCAACTTCTTCGAGTAGCAGGCCAACCGCCTCAGATACTCGAAGCCCTGCGAGCGCCATCACCACCTGCATTGCACGATCACGCCGTCTTTTCCAACCATCGAATGCTGTTTTTTGTCGGCGCCGCGGGGATGCAGACGGAAGTGCGTCGAAGAATCGCAGAAGCTGATCGCTGGAAAGGGACCGTCCAGCTGCATCCTTTGCAAATTCACCAGGGGCAGTAGTGAGCATCGTAAGTCGAGCCGGATTGGGGACAATACCGAGATGGTCGTAGCACCGCTCGATTAATCGGAGGTATCTGAAGGCAATTTTGCTATTGAGCAAACGTTTACCATTTTCAGTGCGGTTGATGAATCGTAACAAGTCGAATTGAGTGATTGTGGACAGTGTTTTCTGCTCAGCAACCATCCATTTGACGAAGTTGCCGAACATGAAAATATAGGTCTTTGCAGACTCGGTTGATAAGGTTCTCAGGATCAAATCAGCTGGTTGTCGAAGACTTGTTCTTGCAAAGTCATCAGTGAATACGAAGGATGAAAACGAAGCGATGGGATCTTCGTCCCACGAAGTTAGTTTTTTCATGTTCGAAGTCCATTAATAGTGCATCGAGTCTAGCATAAAATGTAACTAACCAACCATTTGTCGATGAATTAAAGGGACTCTACTGCTACGGACTTCGGTGAGGAAGAGGTTGACTCTTTGGACTCGTTTTAGCTCTTTTTATTCTTTTAGCTCTTTTAGCACCGGGTTAGCGGGGTCGCCAGGGCCATCGGACTTGGAAGAGTCCGGTACGGTACCGGAGTTGGTAATGCTGATGGGGATGGGTGGGTTAGTTACAAAAAATGACGATGCTTTGGATGTCTTTTAAAAACTTGGCGTCGAATACTGACCGCTAGGGCGCGATTAATCAACAGGGAATCTGCGTGAAAATTGAAGCTGAATCGTTTTCCAACATGCTCACGTAACAGGAGGTACTGGCGACTATGGCGGGTAAAATTTTAAAAACGGGAAGATGGACACAGTGACATGGTAAAAGGGTGCGTATGGTCATGATTACTGGGGAATCCCACTTTTTTGACGACAAATACTGTGCCGAGGTATTGCCAACCGCTACTAATTTTTCTGATTGCCTCTGCTAGACATGCCGCAGAAGTTGCTGTACATTAATGATGTCGGCTTACGGCATTGTTTCTCCTACCCACTTACCTATGTTCCCATTGGTAAGTGACGATAGTCACTAACTCCTTTTTAACCCCGCTATGCGGAATCTATTAGGAGTAGTGCGCCATGACCATCTTGACCCAATCGGCAATTGCAGCTCACCAGGCTAAACTGGTTCAACCACAAGAAGGCCAACGCTATTCCCAGTACCCCGTTCATGAAATGGAGTTTTGGAATAATCTGTTTGCCTTCGCAAAGAACCCGAATACCGCCCAGCAAGTGCTGAACGAAATCGGGGACATTGAAAACGAACCCTGTATCGAAAACGATCGCGTTTTCCGCAACGTGCAGCACGCTCGTAATCTGGCAAAGATCGCTTTGCTGAACTAATTAGTGCTGAACGAGCACTAAGCATTTGGCGACAGGAACCTGGCAACCCAGGATCTTGTCGGCCATTGCCAACGCCATATTGGCCACGTCGACCAGTCGGCGTGCCCTTGCCTCGGTATCCATTTCGCGCATCGTATTGCTGAACAGACTGACCAGGTTCTCTTCAGTAGGGCTGTCCGGATCGCTCACACCTCCCGCCTCACGTATCCAACGCTCATAAGCTTCATCGGAGACAGCGTTCAAATCAGTTGGCATAACATTCCTTTATTTAATAATGCCACCATTGTAGGCGCTCGATAGCATCACGCAAGTCACCCCCTCCACATTCTCGAATCAGCACTGATTAAGCGCTGATCCTTCACGGAACACCTCTTTCTATTGCCGCCCTGCGGCATTTACTGGAGGTTCTATGCACTCAACAAACCCGGTCGCGTTACTAAAGCCGGCTGTGGTCATCCAGCTGGACATCTTCGACTGTTTCGACGACATCCCAGTCGATCATCAGAAACCCATCGAAGCTAAATCACCTGCCCCCAAACCATTGCACGACGGCCACCCGCCTTCAACCAAGTCCGTCAAACCTGGATTGAAATCCAAGCCGACTCGCACTCCATTGGTTCCAGCGAAAAAAAAAACTGACGCCAGAGAGTTGCTCGTCGATCCGGACGAACCGGAGTCGGTAAATCTGGAATCAATCGAAGCTGGCGACAGTCCCGAGCATATCCTTGCCAAGCGCATGTTTCTGCGAATGATGTGGGACATTGAAGGCAAGTCGGAAGATGTCGAACCCGATCTCTTCGGTCAGACGTCGGTCACTGGCACCAAATCAAACCAAGCTGACCAAAATCGGCTCGATGCTCTTATCTGGCTATACAGCCTCAATCCTGACGGAAGCCTCGTTAGCATCGAGTGGGTATGCGATGAACTCGGATTCGATCCGCATCGCGTGCGCCGTATCGTTGGTCGCAGCATGCGCAAGGAAATCAAACGCGTGGTGCAGTTGCTATCCACCATCGTGAGCCCGCAACACGCTCACGTCTGCGAGGAAAAAATTTCCGATTACCTCGATATTTCCAATTGGAGTTTCAACTAATGCGTGCGTCTTGAACGCTCCGCACCCTTTCTACAATCACCATCAAGGATGTATTTTATGAACAATGCTCTCTCTTCGCTGTTCGCCCAGGCCCCCGGCCTGGCCAGCTCCTTCAATGACATCTTCACCGACAAGGTCGCTGTACAGGTGGCGCCACCAACACCGGCAGCATTGCCAGTACCAGACGCAGTTCCTTCCAACAAAGCTGGCGAATAGTCAGATCACCAATTATCACGAGGCCATATCATGCAAGCATACGGACACAAACGCAGCTACCGCGTCGAAACGGAGGCAATCCACGCTGGCCAACCGGAACCGCGCAAGCAGGCGCCGAAAGGCTGTAACAATGCACGTCGCAAGTCTGCTCGCCAGGCAGCGCGTACCGACATCAAAGCGGCGATCTTCCACTGATCTGTCCGCGTACTATCGAACCCACCGTCGCCCCTCTCAAAGGGGCGGCAACCACCTTCACGTTCATCACTGCTGCCTGCATCGATGAGCCTTCCCGCTCTTCTCATTAAAACGCCGAATCACGGCATCAATGGGAGAATCACATGAAAATTCTGCACGCCTCGGACCTGCACTACTCTCCGGGCAATTTGGATGAAGCGGATCGTTGCTTCGGCCATGCAGTCGAACAAGCAATCGTCAACGACGTCGCAGTTGCGATGCTCACTGGCGATTTGACTGACCACGCTCTGGACGGTCACTCTCCAGCACTGCTGGCACTGGCAAAACGCATTAAGCAGCTGGCCGACCACTGCCCAGTATTCCTGCTGCAAGGTACCTTCTCTCATGAGCCGGTAGGACTGCTCAAGATGCTGGAAATGATCGGAGCTAATCATCCCATTGTCGTTTCTGACAAGATCGGCATGATTGGCCTCGCGGACGGGAAATGGCTCGACTATGACCCGACCTACGCCGATGTGCAATATGACCTGGTTATCACCAGCGTGCCGACCGTCAACAAGGCTGAACTGGCCTTGGTAGTGGGCGCCGACAATGCAAGTGTCGAAATGGGGAATCACCTGGCAGCACTTCTTGGTCTGTTCGGTCCTGCAAACGCTGCGTTACGCCGCCGCGGTGTTCCTACCGTACTGGCAAGTCACGGTACCGTCGATGGATCTCTTAATGAATCCGGCGTGCCGATGGCGGGAATGGACCACGAGTTTTCACTCGGTGCTCTGTTCTCAGCCAACACGAGCGCGACGATGCTCGGTCACATCCACATGCACCAGCAATGGACACGTGAGCATGACGGCCGTATGCAGCGCATCGCGTATCCAGGCTCGATCGGTCGGTACCACTACGGGGAGCTTGGGGAGAAATACTGCCTCATCTGGGAAGTATCAGCCGATACGGCCGACTTTACCCTAGTGCAAACGCCATCGAAACGCATGATTGAAATCGCATTCGAAGGCATTCCAAACCTGGACGAGCTGGCCACCGTAGCGGAGCAATGCCGCGGTGCCTTTGTTCGTGTCAGGTACTCGGTCGACGAAGAGTTCGCCAGGACAATTGATCGCCAAGCGATCAAGCAAATCCTGGGCGCCTCCGCCGAAGTGAAGATCGAGGGCGAGGTGCTTACAATTCAACGTCAACGCTGCGCCGGCATCTCGTCGCTATCGTCAGTTGAAGAACGATTCATCAAGTGGTGCGAGTTCACGCAAACACCAACGTCAGGTCTGGCCGAGCGGCTGTCCCAGCTGCAAACGATGGCGCCAGAGGATATCGCAAGCGCTTTCAATTCCACCAACAAACGCCCAGGGCAATCGGCACCTGATCCATCAGGCCCGCCTGCAAACACACGCCATTCGGAAACCGAGTTTGAAGATCAAATTGTTTGAATTCATCCCACTTTCACATCACGAGGAACCCATGATTCAAGCAATTATAGAAGCAATGAAGCAGGAAATCGCAAAGTACAAGCTGGAGCTGCTGCAACACTATCCGAAGGACCTGGAGATTGACATGGCGACACTTGAACGCTTCGCGCACCCTGGGATGAAAATCGCATGGATGGTTGGGGACAGTCATACACACATCGCCCCGCTAGGAGTGCATCAGAAGCTGAACGAGATTCCCACGTATTTGACAAGACTGGCGAATAACGACCGCTTTTATGTCCTCTCGATCGGCCACGGCCCAGCGCAGTTCTCGTTGAAAGAAATCACACGCGATGAATTTGCCGCGCTGGTCAATACGACGATTCCGTACAAGAGCGTTGGGCCGGTCGAAGCGTTCTGGCTATACAGCAATAATGCACGTGTTGGAACCTGCGTTCTCACCCGCGAGGGAACTTACGAAAAACCTGTGTACAAGATCTCGCTCACACCAATGGGCGGCATCAGCAAGATCGACCGCGAAGCCCTGAAGGAATGGGGCCAGCAAGCCGTCACAAGTAAATCAGGCTCGTTGTTTTCATACAGCCAGGTCGAATGGCTGGCATCGATCGATATGCCACTTGCCGCGTAAAAAACGGAATACTGGGACCTACCTCAAACGGGTAGGTGCCAGGCTTACCTTCAAATTTTCTTGCTCTTCGATGCGCCGCATCGATGAGCACAGCTCATGTTTTTTACTCGCCGATCTTCGGCACTCATTACGCCATGTGTGTACCTCTGGAATTTGCAGTTGCACGACAGATCGTCACCTCGGCTGACATTCGATCTATTTCTCACTTGGAATATATCGCTCCATCAACGGTCCGCACCGCGCGAGCCGAATTCATTCAACGATATAACGGAATCGACAATATGCTCAACACCCTCCCACTCGCAGCGCCAAATGGCGCTAACCTACAAGTTACCTCCCTCACCACCATTCCAGCGGAGTTCATCTTTGACCGCTATGCCCAAAACATCATAGGTGGCAATCGCCACATATATGACACGCTAGAGGTACATGGCGTGCGCAGCTATGAGGCCGGTTTCGACGATGCCACGCACTATGAAATCGACAACTTGAACCCGACAACTTTCTCCGTCTACATCCGCTTAAAAGGCGAGGGCGTTGAATGTGTTGGCGACTTCACTCGCTATGCCGATGCCGTCCAGTACGGCACCGAACTGAGCGCCCAATACAGCTGGCCGATGCGTAACTTTGTCCTCGACAGATTCCGTATGACCACCATCGCCAAATTGCAATAGCCGCCAAACCGCCGACGATGAGTCGGCGGTGTCGCGGGCCCATCTTTAACCAGGTGTATTTACCTGCTATGATGGCGTTGTCTCCCTGAGGCATAGAATCATACGCAAACTCACACTCACTCTGCTTCCCGATGGTCCCATCGGCAAGCTGCTTGCCAGCTGACTCCATTAAAAACACCGCTATGCGGTATGGAGCCAAATTGAAACCACTCAAACTCACACTGCAAGGCTTTACTGGCATATCCGCTGCTTTTGGCCGGGACAGCCTGGTACTCGATCTTCAAACCATTCCCCAAGATGCCTCGCTCGTTGCGCTTGTAGGCCCCAATGGCGCCGGAAAAAGTACAGTCCTGGACAATCTTCACCCATTCAGAATTATGCCTTCCCGCGCAACTACGCTCGGACCCGGTGGCTTCTCGTACTGGACGCAAATCTACGGCGCCACGGCAATGAAAGAACTGCTGTGGGAGAACGATTGTGTACTCTATCGAACCCTCCTGTCATTTAAGACGACGGGCAAAACCCAGAAATCGGATTGCTACCTGTATCAGTGGGACACAGCAGTTCAAGAATGGAGGCCGGTTCAGCTTGATGATGGCACGCTCTCGGACGGAAAGACGGCCACGTATGATCGCTGCGTTGATACCATCCTGGGGCCGCCGGAGAAGTTTTTCACGGCCCATTTCTCAGCGCAAGGTCGCAAATCTCTCGCATCCTACGGCACTGGCGACATTAAGTCGATTCTGGCTTCGGTGCTGAACCTTCAGGGCTTGCGTACGCTTTCTTCCAACGCGGCACTGGTTGGCAAGTTCCTCCGCCAGCAGCTCGCGGGTATCAACGACGAATTGGCCGAAGCACGCAACCAGGACAACACCGCAGCTGTACTGACTGGTGAAGTCACACGGGTTGATGAACTCATTCGCGCCGGCTGCGCAGATGAAGTCACGGCTCAAGCAAACGTCAACGGTGCGCGTGAAAAATTGGCAGGTATTCTCGCCAAACGAGATGCACAGGCAAAGAACGCTGAGGAAGTTCGATTTCTGACCGAGCAAATCGGCGTGGTCTTCAGCAAGGCGGCCAGCAGCAGGGCGAGCGTGGACACTCAGTACGCTCGTGAACAAATGCGTCATCAATCCGAGGCCGCCAGCGTAAAAGCTGCGATCACATCTGTGCAAATCAACGTACAGTCGAATGAAGCGGAAATGCGCAGGCTCAATGCTGTGCTGACTGAGAAGAGTGCAGTAGCGCAAGCGGTGGGACGTCTTCACCAACGCCAGCACGACCTCGAACAAATCGACGGCGCAGTCGACGCGCACCAGGTTACGCTGGCCGGTGCTGCAGTAATGCGAACCGAGTTGAATGTGCTCATCGCAGACCATTCGAAGCTGGCATCGGATGGACAAGCAAAGACCATCCGTATCAAGAGCCTTAAGGAGACTGCCGGGCTGGTTGAGCAGGTTCCTTGTAAAGGCTCGCAGATGCAATTGGCCTGTCCGTTAATGGAGCAAGCAAACGCTGCAATGCGGGATGTTCCGGCTCACGAAGCGGAGCAAGCCGCCAAGCGATTAACCTATCAGGAGATCAGCCGCAAGGTAAAAGATCTTCAATCAAGGGTAGCCGGCTTCGATACCATCGAGGCGGAGGTGAGAGTCTTGCAGAAGAAGAGAAAGATGGCTGCAGATGCTCTCGACGCTGACAACCGTCTTGCAGCGCGTGCCCCGCTTATCGCCGACGCTGAAACTCGACTGCCAGTGCTGGCCGATACAATTGCGCAACAGCGTCAAGACATCGCCGCTGCTAACGATCGCATGATGCAGGTTTCGACAATACTTGCTGCAATCGAGTCGGAAAAGGTGCAGGCCCTGGCCCTCATAGAGGGTACCAGTCTGGCTGAAACCAAAGTGCTCGAGGAGCGCCTGGCTAAGCTGGAAAAGCCGGTATCCGACGCCGAGGTAGCGGCTTACCAAAGTGCCGTTGCGCTTGCTGGCGCTGCACTGGTCGAAGTTCAGGCCCGTGCCCGTGCTCTCAGCGAACAGAAAGTTACTTTTTTGGGCAAGCTCGAGGCAGTGCGTACGCTGGCTGCGCGCTCCGTTCAGGTGAAAGAGCAAGCCGAGCGCCTGTTTGAAGAAATCGCAAAATGGAAGCTGCTGGAGAAAGGTTTAGGCAACGATGGCTGCGTGGCGTTGAGTATCGACGACTCAGGACCAGAGATTGCCGCGATTTGCAACAACCTGCTCTCGGACTGCTTTGAAGGGCGCTTTGTCGTGCGCCTCGATACGCAAAGCGAGACGAAGACTGGCAACATGAAGGAGACCTTTGATATAAAGGTCTTTGACGGCCATCGGGGTACCGAAAAGTCACTTGGCGACATGTCAGGTGG
This sequence comes from Janthinobacterium sp. UMAB-56, assembly GCF_900095265.1. GTDB lineage: Bacteria > Pseudomonadota > Gammaproteobacteria > Burkholderiales > Burkholderiaceae_D > Janthinobacterium. The sequence continues at coordinate 105,461 of NZ_LT607669.1, forward strand.
CGAAGAGGTACTGGTGAACGAGTGCCTGACACGCTCGGTTGCGCTGTATGCATCGCAGTCAAGTATGACCCACTGCGAGACCTTATTTACCGACGAAACTGACGGTGCACTAGATCCCGAAGCAAAGCGTACGTTCATGCAAATGAAGCGAGCCGTTCTCAAGCAAGGTGGCTATGGTCGCGAGTTTTTCATTACCCACACGCCAGAATTGTGGGAGATGGCGGACTACAAGATCATGATGGCCGAGCTGTAATTTCAAACACCCTGGCGCTATGCACCAGGGTGTTCCCGTACTTAATAGTAAGCCCTTTTCCCTGCAACTAAAATCCTGTAAAATGATTTTGTCGGTCCCCGGCATTGTCTTACATCCCCCAGCTGTTCGATACCAAGTATCGGAGAGCGATCATAAATGCTCACTCCTTGCTAACGCCGAATTTCGGCATTCACGGAGAATTCCCAATGAGCCAAAATCCCAAGTTCCCAGATAAAGTTGTTGACTTACCATATGGACTGCTGATTTTTCCATTTGCAACCATGGAAGCAGTTGGCGCCAAAATAATGGCAACATTCACAAATAAGTCTAAGGCCCAACCAAAACCACTGCACGAGGTTAGCCACGGAGTAAGCTTACCCAATATCACCAAAAACTTGCAGTATCAAGTCGCTGATCGGGTCTATAGCAGAGAGATCAACGGTCGCAAAGTAAGTTTTTATCATTACTACACGGCCGATGTAATTCGTATAGTGTGCCGCGAGTTGCGTCATATTAAGCCAATCGATTTTACGCCGCTCATAGCTGATGACTCCGCAGTGGTGTTTGACATCGATGGAGCCATTCAATGGGTGCGTCAAAATGGACTCAAACCTGTTGCGTTGATACGCACAGAAGAGAATCCAAAATATCCCAAAAAGGCGACCACTACGTTATCGCATACCCCCCCTTGGGATAACGAAGAAAAACAGGCGAAGAATAAGCCTACGCCCGTTTCAACATCCCCATCTCAGTCGACCATCGTTCCGGCAACAGGGAGTAAGAGTGCACCGTTCACGGGCAGGGTTGTTTCATTTGGAACATCACAGCGTACCGGTAACGGAGATGGTAAACCCTACATCACCTACGCGATGAAAATTCGATCCGAAACAGGCGCCTATGATAAGGAATTCATTGGTGAACATCTTTCCGATCTTGTGGCTGATATGAAGCTACAGGTTGGTCAGTTGATCCGTATTCAGCTCCTTGGCAAGCACTATTTTGAAGTGGAGGTTGACGGCAAAATGGAACAGCGCAACCGAAATCACTTCGCAATCAATATCATCTAACATCATAGGAAATTAATATGGCATCAGTAAATAAAGTCATCATCGTCGGCAATCTGGGCCGAGACCCGGAAATCCGCTACATGCCTAGCGGCGACGCGATCGCCAACATCGCCGTGGCCACTTCGTACAAATCGAAGGATCGCAACACGGGCGAACAAAAAGAATTAACAGAGTGGCACCGTATCTCGTTCTTCGGCCGCCTGGCGGAAATCGTCGGCCAGTACCTGAAAAAAGGTTCGTCCGTCTACGTCGAAGGCCGTCTGCAAACCCGTAAATACACGGA
>NZ_LT607670.1 GCF_900095265.1 Janthinobacterium sp. UMAB-56
GTGGATCGAACACGTGGCCTCTCCCTTACCAAGGGAGTGCTCTACCACTGAGCTACAAGGGCTGTAATTTGTTGCATGCGATGCATCAAGCATCTGAACGGAAACTGGAGCGGGTGAAGGGAATCGAACCCTCGTCGTAAGCTTGGAAGGCTTCTGCTCTACCATTGAGCTACACCCGCGAGGTATCGTTCACTTTATCTTCACTTACTTTTGCTACTACCCAGTTTTCCTTGCAAAAACTTGGTGGAGGGGGCTGGATTCGAACCAGCGTACTCATAGAGAACAGATTTACAGTCTGTCGCCTTTAACCACTCGGCCACCCCTCCGCGGGAACCGCAGAGTATGAAGCATCTACTCACAACTGTCAACCTTATTTACTGATGCCTGACTGCTGCATTTGCGTATAAAGAAGAAGTTGGCTGCTTCGGGGCGTGATTATAAGCTCCCGATTTGAGAATGTGCAAGGGTTGGCGCGAAAAAGTCGTCTTTTTTCGCATTTTTTTTATCCCCCCTGCCCACAAGCCGCATTTTCCCGTCATTCGCCCTGCATTTCCCCTGCTTACCGGGCGTCAGGCGGGTGCATCCAGGAGTTGCCCAAGGGCTTATATTTACGCAATAGTTGCTGATGCAGGCCCGACAGCACGGGCAATTTGGGGTTGCGCGGGTCCAGGCGGCGCACGCCGGCAATAAACGTCAGGGCTTGCTGCCCCATGCGTTCATCCCAGCCTTCGTGTTCCAGGCATTTCAGCACGGCCACGGCCGCATTGAAGACCACTTGCGGATTGTCGGGCAGGCGCGTGACGGCCTCACCCATCAGATCGACGGCGCCGCGGAAATCGCCCTCGCCCGCCCTGGCCGCACCGGCCGCCACCATGTCGGCCACTTCCTGGCGGCTTTGCCGCGCCAGCGCCTTGGCCAGTTCTTCGCGCCCCGCCTGCTCGAAGACGGCCATGGCGCGCGTCATGGCCGCGCTATCGGGCGCATTGCGCATGACTTCACGCATCACCTCGGCAGCACCATCCTCGCGCCCGTGGGCCAGGCAGTGGCGTGCCAGTTCGGTTTTCAGCATGGTCGAGCCGCCCACGCTGTGGCGGTTGGCGGCCAGGGCCGCGTCCAGCGATTGCTGCAGCCGCTCCTCGTTACCCGTATGCGCATGCAGCATGGCGCTGCACAGGGCGCTGCACAGTTCCGTATTCTTTTGCCCACCCATCGACTTGTCGAGGTCGCGGATTACGGCGCCTACCTGCAAGGGATCGTCCTTGCGCACCAGGGTCTGCACCAGGCGCACATGGTCTTCCGGATCGCGGAATTCCGAATACTTGGCCTTGCTGACCACCAGTTTCAAGGCCTTTTCCGCCATCCCGATATCGTCGGCCGCCAGGGCCGCCTCGCCCAGGCGGCGCAAGCGGCGCACGGCGTGCGGCGACAGGGCCACCGCTTCGCTCAAGGCCGATTGCGCCAGCTCAGGCTTGCCTTGCGCCAGGTGCGTGCGCGCCAGCCAGTCATACGCGTCGAGAAAACGCTTGTTATTTTCCAGCAACCCTTCCAGCGTGCCCTGCGCCGCGGCGTACTCGCCCAGCAGGAACTGTGTCTTCGCCTGTCCCAGGCGCGCCCAACCGATGGCCTTGGCGTCATACAGGGCTGCGTAGATCGGCTCGGCGTCGGCCGCCTCGCCCAGCAGCAAATGCAATTCCGCGCGCAGGCGCAGGAAATCCGTGGCGTAACGGGGATACAGGCTGGCGCCCTCGGCACAGGCAGCAATCGCCGCGCGCTCATTACCCACGTCGATCAGTTCGTACACGGGCACGAAGGCATTGCGCTTGTCCAGCGCGCGACCGATGCGCTCGAGCATGTTGTCTGCGGTAAACGGCTTGAGGATGTAATCGGTGGGCAACAGTTCGACGGCGCTGACCACCTTGGCGAAGCTGCCTTCGCCCGTGACCATGAAGAACATGGTCGACGCGTGCATCAATTTGTGGTGACGCAAGTCTTCCAGCATCTGCTGGCCATCCTGGCCGCCATCGAGATCGTATTCGCACAGGATCAAATCATACGCTTTGCTGCCCAGCATGCGGATCGCCTGGCCCGAGCTGGCCGCGTCATCGATCTTCGCCAGGCCGCACAGGTTGAGCATATTGTGCAGGCTGGCGCGCATGCCCGGATGCGGCTCGATGATCAGTGCGCTAAGGCCCTTGAGTTCTTTCATGTCGTGATGTCCGAAACCTCTGCGGCGCGCCACACTGGTGCGTGGCGCCAGCCAGCCTGAGGCTGCCGAGTATATGACGGCGCCGCGCGCAAGGGAATGGCGACGGGCCGAAAAATGCCGACGGCGTTGCTACTCAAGCGACGGCGCGCTCCGGATGCCACAGTTCCGGCTCGTGGTCGATCAAGTCCAGCAGCGCCGCCACCACCTCCGGATCGAACTGGCTGCCGCTGCGCTGCTCGATATATTCGCGCACTTGCGGATACGGCCACGGTTCCTTGTAGGGCCGCTCGTGCAGCAAGGCATCGAAGACGTCGACCACGGCAACGATGCGCGCGGCCACGGGAATGTCGCGCCCCTTCAGGCCATTCGGATAACCGGCGCCATCGAAATGCTCGTGGTGGCCGCCCGCGATCTGCGCGCCATACGTCAGGTAGCTGACGCCGTCGACCATGTTGGCGGCCCGCTCGAGGATGGTTCGCCCGACGCCGGCATGCAGCTGCATCTGTGCCCGCTCCGCGTCCGTATGCTTGCCCGGTTTGAGCAGCACGGCGTCCGGCGTGGCCACCTTGCCCACGTCGTGCAAGATGCTGGCCAGGCCTATCATGTCGAGCAGTTGCGGCGTGAGTTCGTCGGCATACACGCCGCGTTGCTGCATGCGCCGGGCGATGGCGTCGGACAAGAGCTGCACCCGGCGCACGTGGCCGCCCGTGTCGCTGTCGCGGAACTCGGCCAGGTCGGCCAGCGCCACCACGGTCGCTTCCTGCGCCTTGCGCAGCTGGCCGAACATATACAGGTTGTCGAAGGCGGCGGCGATGCGCTGGCAAAACACTTCCAGCAAATCGCGCTGGATCTGCGCCAGCGGCCACGGCGGCGTGACGGAGATGGCCAGCTCGCGGTTGCCTTCCGTATGGATGAACAGCACATTGGCCGGATGCTCGAACTGGCTGCGCTTTTCCGCAAACGCCTTGGCGATGGTAGCCGTCAGGGCATGGTCGGCCGGCAGGGCTTCGGCCTCGGCCAGCATGGCATACGTGCCCGTGGCGGCCACCACTTCGGGGTGGCCGCCACCGCCCTGCATCAGGCACAGCACGCCATCTGCACCCACGTCGAGGATGGCGCTGACCTGGTTGAGCACGCCGGAAGCGAATTCGCGCAGGGAATGGATCTGGTACAGATTGGTGGCGCCGGCCAGGATCTTGCCCAGGCCGATGCGGCTGCGCTCGAGCATCATCAGGCTCTCGTAGGCGCGCAGGGCCGAAATGACGGTGGTAAACAGCTTTTGCGTCGTCAGTTCCGTCTTGGCCTTGTAATCGTTGATGTCGTATTCGATGATGACGCGCTGTTCGGGCGCCTGGCCCGGCTGGCCCGTGCGCAGCACGACGCGCACGATGGAGTTGTTCAGGTCGGCGCGGATGCGCCTGGCGAGGATCAGGCCCGCGTCATCCGTTTCCATCACCACGTCGAGCAGCACCAGGGCGATATCGGGCGTGTCGCGCAAGATGTCATACGCTTCGCGGCCGCTGTAGGCGGAAAACAGTTCCAGCTCGCGCCCCTTGAAGCTGACATTGCGCAGCGCCAGCCGCGTGACCGCATGCACATCGACGTCATCATCGACGATCAGGACACGCCACAGGCGCTGGTCGGGCGCGGCCAGCCCGGCAGGACTGGCCACCGGCTCATCTTCGTCGAGCAGCCAGTTCTCATCTGCATCGGCTTTGAGGTCGGTCATGAATACTCCTAATGGATAAGTTCGATGTGGACGCTGCGTTGACGCATATCAAGCATAATCAGATTAGATGCTGCTTACAACAGGATTCTGCGTATCGCCTTCGCCGGCGGACGATGCCGATGCTGACGCCGATGCCGAGGCAGCGCCGTGCGTGCTACCGCCACAATTGTCCTGGCCTGGCCCGACGGCCTGGTAGCGCACTTCATACTTGCCCGCGCTGAGCTGCTCCACCGTCAGCTTGTCATTGGCCAGGATGTACAGGTAGCGCACGTTCGAGCGCCGCTCCTGGTCGTACAGTTTGACGAACACGGGCGCCGCGTTGCTGCTGTTATCGATGGTCAACGCCAGTTCATCGCCCTTGTTACTGATCGGGAAGCCATCGACATAGCCGGACTGCGCCGGCCACGGTTCGCCATTCGGCGCCACCAGCGCTGCGGACTGGCCCACGCCATCGCAGGCAAGCGGGCTGGCTTTCAGGTTCAGCTGGGAAACGGCCAGCACGCGGATCTCGGGCGTCTTCGCTTGCTGCGGTTCCGGTGCATATGGCTTGCCCACCGCCCAGCTGTCGACGGCCACGACCTCGCCTTTCGATGGCGGTGGCGCGGCCGTCTGCGCTACTGACTTCTCGCCATCGCGGGCCAGGCCGCTCCAGGCCGATGCCAGCGCGGCAGGCACGGGCTGGGACGTGTCGAGCATCAGCAAGGCACCCAGCCAGCCCAGCAGCAGGCAGACAAGTAAACTCAACCACCAGCGCCAGTTGCGCCAGATGGGTTGCAAGCCGCGCCGCGGCTTGCCCTTTGGTGGCGGCACATCCTGCGCCCATGTGTGCTCATGCGACTGGGCATGACCTTTCGCGCGGCCATCGCGGCTCCTGCCTTCTTCCTGGTGGGTGCTTTCCAGCCATTCGATTTCCCACTCCTCGGCAGCGATCCACTCGTCGTGTTCCCTGCGGCGTTGCGGATCGGACAAGGTGCCATAGGCGCTGTTGAGGATCGCCATGATGCGGGCGGCCTTTTCATCGCCGGGATTCTTGTCCGGGTGGTATTTCTGGCTGAGGGCTTTGTACGCGGCACGTATGACTTCCTGCGGCGCCAGGCGCGCCACTTTCAGGTTGTCATAGTGTGTATGTATCTTTCCCATCGTTCTATCTTGAAATCGGTGCGCGGCGACGGGTTCTTGCAGGATGGAACCGTGCTGTGTCGGTCATCATAAACGATATGACAAGACAATAACCACCGGTGGACAGGAAATTGCAGGGCGACACTGCCCTGCCTTGATATTGCACGCGCTTACAAACGGTGACTGCGGTCAGCCGACAACAGGGCTTCCGGCAACACCACGCGGTGCCCTACCGCCAGTACCTTGAACAATTCCCCCATCTCGGCCGGCGAGACCAGCTTTTGCACGGCGCTGGCTTGCGGCAGGTAAGTCTTGACGTGTTCCGGATCGGTGCGCAGCAGCAGGTCGCCGATGCCGGCGCCCAGCAGGAAGGACGCCTGGTTCATGTACGCGAGCACATCGAGACCCGCATCCTGCGCCGCCACCGCCATGGCCGTGAAGTCGACGTGGGCCGTGATGTCTTGCAAGCCGGGCAGATAAAACGGCTCCGCGTGGGCATGATGGCGGTAATGGCACATCAGGGTGCCCGTGGCGCGCAAGTCCAGGTAATACTCATGCGCAGGGAAACCATAATCGAACAGCACGGCCGCGCCGCCCTTGCCATTGGTCAGCATGCGCGCCAGCGAGCGCATGAAGCCGCAGGCCACGCCGTGGATCTCGCTGACATAGCCGACCGGCAAGGCTTCGGCGTCCGGCACCTGGGCGCTGATCTGCGCGGCCACGTCGGCACCGGCCGGGCGTTCGACAAAGACGAACTGGCCGTCGGCAATGCTGACATCGAGCTCGCACCAGCCGGCGGGCGTCTTGCTGATCAGGTTGACGGGCATGGCGTCCAGCACTTCATTGCCGAACACGGCGCCCTCGAAACTGTCGGGGAAGCCGTCGAGCCAGACCACTTGCGGGAAGGCGGCCAGGGCCAGCTCCTGGCGCGCACGCAATTCGCCGGACAATTCGACGATCGCATACTGTTCGACAGGGATGCCGGCGCTGGCCGCTTCCGTCAGGATATCAAATGCCAGCTTGCCCGTGCCGGCGCCGAATTCGAGGATGCGCGGAGCCGTTTGCGCCATAATAGCGGCTGCCACTTGGGCCAGAGTGGCGCCGAACAGGGGTGAAATCTCCGGTGCGGTTGTAAAATCGCCATCCTTGCCCAGCTTGGCGGCGCCGCCGCTGTAATAGCCGAGGTCAGGCGCATACAGCGCCAGCTCCATGAAGCGGACAAAGGGAATGGCGCCATCATTGCGCGCGATTTCGGCGGCAATCTGGTGCTGCAAGGCATGGGACGCGGCCAGCGCGTCGCTATCGGGTGCGGGAAGAGACATACCCGCATTGTAGCGAATCGGCGGGCCACGACGCCAGTGTCGGCCAGGAAGGCCATGGCGGCCAGGCGCACTTCACACACAAGCACAGTAAATAAAGACATGACTCCAGCATCGACATTGCCACACAGCACTCCCCGGGTCGCCCTCGTCACGGGCGCGGCGCGGCGCATCGGCCGCGCCATCGCGCTGGGCCTGGCGCGCGACGGCTGGGATATCGCCGTCCATTACCGCGACTCGCGCGAAGAAGCGCTCAGCCTGGTGGCGGAAATCGCCGCGCTGGGGCGCCGTGCGCAAGCGTTCCATTGCGACCTGGCGCAGGAAGAGGCCGTGCGCCAGCTCTTGCCGCAGGCGCAGGCGGCGCTGGGACCGCTTACTTGTGTGGTCAACAACGCATCGTTGTTTGAATACGACAATGCGGGCGATTTTTCCGTCGCCGCGCTCGACGCCCACATGCACGCCAACCTGGCCGCCCCCATCCTGCTGGCGCAAGCGCTGTACCAGGCCACCCCGGCAGGCGGGCAAGCCGTGGTCATCAACTTGCTGGACCAAAAACTGTACAATCTCAATCCTGATTTTTTGTCGTACACCCTGTCCAAGGCGGCGCTGCTGTCGGCGACCACCATGCTGGCCCAGGCGCTGGCGCCGAAAGTGCGCGTGGTGGGCATCGCCCCCGGCATCACCATGGTCTCCGGCGAGCAGACGGAAGCGAACTTTGCCAAGGCGCATGAAAACACGCCGCTAGGCCGCTCCAGCACACCCGAGGATGTGGCCGACAGCGTCTGTTACGTGGCCGGCGCGCGCGCGCTGACGGGCACGACCCTGCTGGTCGATGGCGGCCAGCATTTGATCGGTTTGCCGCGCGACGTCATGTTTTTGACCAAATAATCAGCAGCCATACCAAACAACCAGCATTCCAGCATCCCCTAAAAGGTAAAACTATGTCGTCCGCCCTGTTCCACCCTCGCCTGGCCGATTGCCGCCGCCTGTTCCTGCGCAATTACGAAGTCCTCATCAACATCGGCGTCTACGACTTCGAGAAAAAGGGCGAGCAGCGCGTCCTCATCAACGTCGACCTGTACATTCCCCTGTCCCTGTCGACGCCGAAGGAGGACCAGCTGGAAGAAGTGGTCGACTACGACTTCATGCGCGAAACCATCGCCAGGCGCATGGCCAAAGGCCACGTGCAGCTACAGGAAAGCCTGGTCGACGACGTGCTCGCCGCCATGCTGGCGCACCCGCGCGTGCGCGCCGCGCGCGTCTCGTCGATGAAGCCGGACGTGTATCCCGACTGCGAAGGCGTGGGCGTGGAAGTATTCAAGATCAAGGATGAAGCATGAGCAACATGAACGATACCGCAGTGATGGAACCGGCGACGACGGCCGTGGAATTCCCGGCCAACGTGGAAGCGCAGAAACTGGCGCGCAAGAAGGCGGAAAAGATTGCCCTGGAAAACAACAAGCTGCACAAGCGCCTGTGCCGCCTGGTGGGCCAGGCCATCGGCGATTTTAATATGATCGAAGACGGCGACAAGGTGATGGTGTGCCTGTCCGGCGGCAAGGATAGCTACGCGCTGCTGGACATCCTGATGACCTTGCGCGAGCGCGCGCCCATCCATTTTGATATCGTTGCCGTCAACCTGGACCAGAAACAGCCGAACTTCCCGCCGGAAATCCTGCCCGCCTACCTGACGGAACTGGGCGTGGCCTTCCACATCGAAAACCAGGATACCTACAGCATCGTCAAGCGCCTGATCCCGGAAGGCAAGACGACTTGCTCGCTGTGCTCGCGCCTGCGCCGCGGCATCCTGTACCGCGTGGCCGACGAGCTGGGCGCCAACAAGATCGCCCTGGGCCACCATCGCGACGACATCCTGGAAACGTTCTTCCTGAATATGTTCTTCGGCGGAAAACTGAAAGGCATGCCGGCCAAGCTGCAATCGGACGACGGCAAGCACATCGTCATCCGTCCGATGGCGTATGTCAAAGAAGAAGACACGCAGCGCTATGCGGAAGTCAAGGGCTTCCCCATCATCCCGTGCGACCTGTGCGGTTCGCAGGAAAACCTGCAGCGCAAGCAGATCAAGGGACTGATGCGCGAATGGGACAAGAAATTCCCCGGTCGCGTGGAAAGCATCTTCTCGGCCCTGTCGAACGTGGCGCCATCGCATTTGATGGACCCGAAACTGTTCGGCTTCAAAGACTTGAAGGCGGACGGCGTGGCCAGCCCCATGGGCGACATCGCCTTCGATGAAGAGCCGTGCTCGACGCCGACCACATTCGGCACGATCCCGCTGCAACCATTGTAAGCTCCTGTTGTTTCGCCGCCACCGCCCAGGTGGCGGCATCCTGCCTCTTTCCCCCCGCATCCATTTGATGTACCGTAGTCAGCTCTGCCGGTACGCGGTGTGCCACGCGCGCATCCCTGCCCGGCGGTCAGCACGCATTCTTCCGACAACCTCACTGGAATGAACCATGACGCCATCCGCGCTCAAGCGCCCCCTGCTGTTCTCCCTGCTGGCCCTCAGCCTCTCCAGCGCCTACGCCGCACCAGCACCTGCACCCACCGACCGCCAGGCCGACCGCTGGGATTTGACGGCGCTGTATCAAAACGATGCCGCGTTCGACGCCGACGCGAAAAAGCTGTCAGCCCAGCTGCTGCAACTGGGTGCCTGCAAGGGGCAGCTGAAAGCCTCGCCAGCCCGCCTGAAAAGCTGCCTGGACCTGGTCGCCGATGCACGCAAGCGCGTCAACACGCTCACCACCTATGCGGCGCAGTATTACGACCAGGATACGGGCGACAGCAAGGGTAACCAGTTGAACCAGCGCGCCGCCCTGCTCGGCAACGATTTCAGCCAGGCAAGCACCTTCCTGCAGCCGGAAATCCTCGCCCTGGGCAGCAAGCGCATCGATGCCATGCTGGCGAAAGACCAGGGCTTACAACTGTATCGCTTTCAATTGAGCAACATGCTGCGCAGCGCGCCGCATACGCTGGACGCGGCCGGCGAACAGCTGGTGGCGCAGTTCGGCCTGGCCACGGGTTCGGCCGCCAGCATCTACCGCACCCTGGCCAATGCGGAAATCCCCTGGCCCAGCGTCACACTGTCGGACGGCACGCAAGTGCGCCTCGACCAGGCGGCGTATACCAAATACCGGGGCGACGACAAGCGCGCCGACCGCAAGCTGGTGTTCGACGCCTTCTTCGGCAAATGGAAAGAGTATGAGCGCACGTTCGGCGAAACCCTGTACGGCCAGCTGAAAACGGATGCCGCGTATGCCAAGGTGCGCCACTATGCCAACTCGCAAAGTGCGGCGCTCGACGCCGACAATTTGCCGCCGGCCGTCTACCAGACCCTGATTGCGCAAACCAATGCCAACCTGCCCACCTTGCACCGCTACTTCAAGCTGCGCGCGCGCATGCTGGGCATCAAGGACCTGGCCTACTACGACATCTATGCGCCGCTGCTGAAAAGCGACCGCAGCTTCCCGCTGGCCGAGGGCAAGCAAATGATGCTCGATTCCGTCGCGCCGCTGGGCCCCGACTACGTCAAGGCGCTCACGTCGGCCGTGGAGGCGCGCTGGATGGATGTGTACCCGCGTCCACGCAAGGTGGCGGGCGCCTACATGAATGGCGAGGCGTACGACGTGCATCCCTTCGTGCTGCTCAACTACACGGACAATTACGAAGCCGTCAGCACCCTGGCGCACGAATGGGGCCACGCCATGCACTCGGTGCTGGCCAACAAGGCGCAGCCATCGATCTACGCGCCCTACAGCATCTTTGTCGCGGAAATCGCCTCGACGACGAACGAGGCGCTGCTGCTCGATGCGCGCCTGAAGCAGGCCAAGGATGACGACGAGCGCCTGCTGTACCTGGGCGCAGCGCTGGAAAACCTGCGCGGCACCTACTTCCGCCAGGCCATGTTCGCCGAATTCGAAGCGGCCATCCACGGCAAGGTGGATAAGGGGGAATCGCTGACGGGCGAAGAGATGACGGCCATCTATGCCGGCATCCTCAAGCGCTACCACGGCGAGGCGCAAGGCGTCATGAGCATCGACCCCGCCTACGCGCTGGAATGGGCTTACGTGCCGCATTTTTATCACGGCTTCTATGTGTTCCAGTACGCCACCTCGATCGCGGCGGCGCAGGATTTCGCGCAACGCATCCTCGACAAGGAACCGGGCGCGCTGGCCGCCTACCTGAAAATGCTCGGCGCGGGCGGCTCGGCCTACCCCTATGATCTCGTGAAGGCGGCAGGCGTCGACCTGGCCTCGCCGAAACCGTACCAGGCGCTGGCGGCGCGCATGAATGGCATCATGGACCAGATCGAGGCGATTGAAAGCCGCCGGGGCAAGTAATGCCGGGATCAGACCCGGGGGTCTGATCCCGGTGTTTCCGCCGCCGCAAACGCCGCCGCATCGCTCTCGAACATGTCTTCCAGCTCCTCGCGCGCCTGGCGCGTGAGGGACATGACTTTTTGCTGGTCCTGGAAGTGTGGCGCCACTTCCAGCAAGGTTTTGAGGTTATGCCGGCCAAAGATACCGGCAGCGCGCTGCGCCCGCTCCGCGCTGAACCCCACCTGCTGCAAGGTCTGTTCGCCCAGCTGCAGCGCTGCGGCAAACGTCTCGCGCTCGATCAAGGTCACGCCGCGCTTCATCAATTCATAGTAATGCGTGACGTTGCGCGCGCGCGCCAGAATCGTCAGTTCGGGCAGGCGCAGTCGCACGGCGTCGACCAGGGCCAGGCTGTCGTCCACGTTGTCGATGGCGATCACCAGCGCCCTGGCCTTTTCGATGCCGGCCGCCACCAGCAGGTCCACGCGCGTGGCGTCGCCATAAAACACCTTGAAACCGAACTTGCGCAGCAACTCGATCTGGTCCGGATCGTGGTCTAGCACCGTCACGCCGATCTTGTTGGCCGCCAGCAGGCGGCCGATGATCTGGCCGAAGCGGCCAAAACCGGCGATGACGATGGGATTGTCCTGCGCCTCGATATGGTCGTCGGGGCGGCGCTTCTTCTCGCCTTGCAGGCGCGGCGCGACAAATTTATCGTGCGCCAGCAGCAGCAAGGGCGTGGCCACCATCGACAGGGTCACCACCACGACCAGCAGCGCGGCCGTCTGCGGCGAAAACACGTGCGCGGCCGCAGCTGCGGCAAACACGACGAAGGCGAATTCGCCCCCTTGCGACAGCAGCAGCGCAAAGAACAGCTGCTGGCCGCGTGGAATATCAAAAAACTTCGACAGCAGGTACAGCAAGGCGATCTTCACCGCCAGCAGGCCCGCCACCAGCGCCAGGATCAACAGGGGCTGGGCGCGCAGCACGCCGAAATCGACAGACATGCCGACGGCGATGAAGAACAGTCCCAGCAGCAGCCCCTTGAACGGCTCCAGGTCGCTGATCAATTCATGCCGGTATTCGGAATCGGCCAGCAGCACGCCCGCCATGAAGGTCCCCAGCGCCATCGACAGGCCCACCGAATCCATCAGCACGCAGATGGCGATCACCAGCAGCAGGGCAAAGGCCGTGAAAATTTCACGCAAGTCTGTTTTGGCGATGAAACGCAGGATGGGGTTGACGAGGAAGCGCCCGCCGATCACCAGCGCCGCCAGCACGGCGGCCAGCTTGGCCACGCGCAGCCAGCCCGGCTCGCCGCTGTGCGTGACCAGCCCGCCCAGGAGCGGAACCAGCGCGATCATGGGAATGGCGGCTATATCCTGGAACAGCAGGATGGAAAAGCCGGCGGAGCCGGCCGGCGTGCTCATCAGCTTGCGTTCGCCCAGGGTGGCCAGCACGATGGCCGTCGACGACAGCGATAGCCCCAGCGCGCCCACCAGCGCCGTGCGCCAGTCCACGCCACAGGCCATGGCCACGGCGCACAGTCCCGCGCTGACGACGCCTACCTGCGCCCCGCCCCAGCCAAAAATGGGGCGGCGCAGCAGCCACAATCGTTTTGGTTCAAGCTCCAGGCCGATCAGGAACAGCAACAGCACCACGCCGAATTCGGAAAAGCTGAGGATCACCTCGACATTCTTGATCAGGCCCAGCCCCCAGGGACCGATGACGACGCCGGCCACCAGGTAACCCAGCACGGCGCCCATGCCCAGGCGCTTGGCCAGCGGCACCATGATGATGGCGGCCACCAGGTAAAACAGTATGTTGATGAGAAAGCTGTGGTGTTCCATGCGGATTCCGGACAAAGGTGTGGATGAAACGACATCATGCCTGAAGTGGCTGCGGGCGACAGAATTTGCAGAATCAGGCAATCTTCGCACAGCATTGGTCTACCGCCTGGCGCACCGCCGGGAGCAAGATGGAGTCCTGAATTGACTGAGCTGACCTTATTCACCTGAAGCGGAGCAACCATGCAGAACATCCATCACATCTATATCAACGGCCAATTCGTCACGCCGCATGGCACGCAAGTGCAGGAATTGATCAATCCCACCACCGGACAGCCACGCGCCAGCGTGGTACTCGGCGATGAAACCGACGTCCATGCCGCCGTCGCCGCCGCCAAGGCGGCCTACCCTGCATATTCGCGCACCAGCAAGCAGGAACGCATGGCCATCCTGCAGCGTATGCACGACGCCGTGGCCGCCCGAAGCGAAGAGCTGGTGCAGGTGATGGTGGAGGAATATGGCGGTACCCTGCCGTTTTGCCGCGCCAGCGTACAGCGCGCGGCGAACAGTTTTCTGCACACCATGCAACTGCTGGAAACCTTCGACTTCGTGCGCACGGCAGGTTCGGCCCGGGTCGTGCTCGAGCCGCTGGGCGTGGTCGGCATCATCACGCCGTGGAACTCCAGCTACGGTTTCATTTGCAGCAAGCTGGCCACCGCGCTGGCCGCCGGCAGCACGGCCGTCATCAAACCCAGTGAACTGAGCGCGGCCCAGACGCAGATCCTCACCGAATGCCTGCACGCGGCGCAAATTGCGCCCGGCCTGTTCAATATCGTCAATGGCAGCGGCGACACGGTCGGTGCCGCCATCACGGCGCATCGCGATATCGCCAAGATTTCGTTTACAGGCTCGACCGCCGTGGGCAAGCAAATCGCGCGCGGCGCCGTCGAGACCATGAAGCGCGTGACCCTCGAGCTGGGCGGCAAATCGCCGAACGTGCTGTTGGAGGATGCGGACCTGGACCTCGCCATTCCCACCGCCGTGGCAGCCTTCACCTTCAACAGCGGCCAGGCCTGCCTGGCGGGCACGCGCCTGATCGTGCCGGCCAGCCGCCTGGACGAAATCCAGCAGCGCATCAAAGTGGCCGTCGACGCCCTGATAGTGGGGGCCCCCGCCGACGCCGGCACGCAGATCGGGCCCCTGGTCAACGCTGCGCAGCATGCGCGGGTACAGCGCTACATCGCCCTGGGCACGCAGGAAGGCGCGACCTTGCTGACGGGCGGCACCGGCCATCCGCCAGGAATGGAGAACGGTTATTTCGTCAAGCCGACCGTTTTCGTCAACGTGCGCAACGACATGGCCATCGCGCAGGAAGAAATCTTCGGCCCCGTGCTGTCCATCATCGCCTACGACAGCGAAGAAGAAGCCATCGCGATCGCCAACGACACCCGCTATGGCTTGCAGGCGTATGTCAGCTCACGCGACCAGGCGCGCGCGAACCGAGTGGCGGCGCAACTGGTGGCCGGCCGCGTGTTCATCAACGGCCTGTACGACGAACCGCTGGCGCCCTTTGGCGGCTTCAAGCAGTCGGGCATCGGGCGCGAATTTGGCACGTATGGGCTCGAAGCATATCTTGAGCCGAAGGCGATGATGGGCTACTCTACCAGCCATGAAAGCCCTTGATCCTGCCGTACCCCACACTTGCGCCACGCTGGCACAGCTGCGCGAGGAAGCGTTCGCGCTGTTCCAGGGCCTGCCCCAGGAGCAGCGTGACCTGCCGACGGCGCTGCCCTATCTATCCCTCATCCGTTTCACGCAGACGACGGAACTCCATCGCGGCATGCTGGAGCCGTCGATGTGCCTGGTGCTGCAGGGTGCAAAGACCATCCTGATTGGCAAGGAGATCACCAGTTACGGCGCTGGCAGCTATGTCGTGTCGGCGATCGACTTGCCGGTCTCCGGCCAGGTGACGCAGGCGTCGCGGCAGACGCCCTACCTCGGCCTGCGCATCGCCCTCGATGCGCGCGAACTGGCGGCGCTGGTGATAGACATGCAACTGGCCGTGCCGGACAGCCGGCGCAAGCAGCCTGCCGCCTATGTCGAGCAAGCCGATACGCATGTGCAGGACGCCTTGTTGCGGCTGCTGCGCATGCTGGACAAGCCGCGCGACCTGGCCGCGCTCGGCCCCTTGCTCAAGCAGGAAATCCTGTACCGGCTGCTGACGGCACGCGGCGGAGCGGCGCTGTACGAAAGCGTCACGGCGCACGCGCAAGAGAAAGGCGTCAGCGAAGCCATGCTATGGATCAAACATCATTACAACCAACCTTTGAACATCGGCCAACTGGCCAAGTCGGTCAGCATGAGCGTATCGAGCCTGCACCACCGCTTCAAGGCGCTCGCCGTAATGAGTCCCCTGCAATATCAAAAACAGATACGTTTGCTCGAAGCGCGCAAGCTGCTCCTGACAGGCAAGCTCGAAGCGGCCAGCGTGGCGTTCCAGGTCGGCTATGAAAGCCCATCGCAGTTCAGCCGCGAATACCGGCGCCTGTTCGGCGCCCCGCCGCTACAGGATATGGAATACCTGAAGCATCACGAACCGTCCTTGTAGGCCGCCGGCGCCACGTCGACGCGCATGACCGGATACAGGTTCAAGCGCTCATCCCACGAGGCGTGGCGGCGGGCGAAGAATTCCAGGCGCGCAGCCGGGCTATTGGCAAACGCGGGATCGCTGGCCAGCTTCTGCCGGAACTGCGCCGCCAGCGCCGGATCGGCCGCCAGCTGCGCGCGCGCCACATCCTCGGCCACATAGGCTTCCATGTATTCCTTGCGCTCGAACGCCGTGTTGAAGCTGCCCCAGGCCAGCAGCGAATCGGGCGCGCGCGGTTCGAGCAGGGCCACCACCAGGCGTGCCTTCGGCTGGTTGACGGGCACGTACAGCACGCCCGCGTCGACCAGGCGCTCTTCCTTCTGCCATGCGCCCTGTACCGCCAGCGTCTGGCGTCCTTCGAACGACTGCGCGCCAAACTTCACTTGCGTGGCGCGGAAGACTTCCACATTCTGCCGGGCGAAAATGCTGCGCATTTCCTGGTAGGCGATGCCGTGCTGGCGCAGCTTGGCGCCCACCATGGCCGCCTGCGCGCGCGGCACCAGGTAGCCGGCCTTCGGCGCAGCCACTAGCAGGTCGGGCACGATCTCGTCGCGTAGCGGCACGTTCCAGATTTGCGGCGTCTTTTCGTCATAGCGCGTCATCAAGGCGCCCGAGACCTCGGACGGCGTGCGCGTATAGGCATAGCCGCGAAACGCGATCATGCGGCTTGCCTCCGTGGTCTTGTAGCTGAGAGGCAGCGCACTGCCGGCCAGCTGCAGCGCGCGCTGGTCTGCTTCCATCGCGCTCTGCCGCCATGCGGCGCCGTGTTGCGCCACTTGCTCCAGCAGCGAGACGATGGTGTTGCGGGTGATGCGCACGCGGGTCGGGTAGTCTTTCCACGAATGGGTTTCCACCAACACGCCGAAACGGTTACGCAGCAAAAAATAACCGTGCGAAAAGCGTGGGTTCGGCGTCGCATCGACAAAACCCGACTGCGGCTTGTCTTCTTCGGCAAATGACATGTAGAACGGCTTCGGATCGGAACCCTGCTTTGCCAGGTCGGCCAGCACGCTATCGCGCAGTGCCGTCCCCGCCACGCGCAAGGCAGCATCGCCCGCATGCACGGGTTCGACCTGGATCGAGATATCGGGTTCGAACTGGGCGCCGTCCGTCACGTGCAAGTCCACGTAAGCCAGCGGATCCCAGGCATTGACCAGCGCCAGCATGTGCTGCATCTCGGGAGAGTCGGCCTTCATGTAGTCGCGGTTCAAATTGAAATTCTGTGCCGTGCTGCGCCAACCCATTTCCACAGGGCCACGCTGGTTCGGACGGTTCCACTGGCCGAAGCGCTCATGGCCATCGACATTAAACACGGGCACGAACAGCACCACCTGCTTGTCCAGCGCGCCGGACGCCGCCCGGTCCTCCAATACTTCGCGCAGCGCCAGGAAGCCCGCATCCTTGCCGTCGATTTCACCCGCATGGATGCCGCCTTGCACCAGCAGTACCGGTATCTTGCGCAGCTTGGCCGCCTCCGGCGTCAGCGCACCCGTATTGGAAACGGCCAGCGCCAGCATGGGGCGGTTTTCCGGCGTGCGGCCAAATTCAAGGCAGCGCACCTGTTTTGGATAGTGGTCCTGGAAGCGCTGGCACAAGGCTTCCACCTCCTCGTAACGGCCCGTCTGCTGGAAACCCGAGTACTCGGCCACCGTCTTCAGGGAAAACTGCCGCATGTCGCGCGCGGCATGCGCGTTGACGGCAAACAGGGAAAACACGGTGGCAAACAGCAGGGTATGGCGACGCATCGGATTAGCTCCATCGTGAGGGACAAGCGGGCAATTATAGAGTGGCGTTCAGATAAAAACGCAGTGGCAAATAAAAAAGCCGGAACAGCGTCAGCTACTCCGGCCTTGCTCTGGCAAGCGTGAATTACGAGCCAAAATGGTAGTTGAACTCGATCCACCCCTGGCGGCCTTGCGGGCTGAAATTGCCGATCGGGTAGTACGGCCAGCCATTGCTGGTATCGCGCTTGATTCTGTCGAACACGTTGTTGACGATCAGTGACAGCGTGGCGCGTTCGCTGATGCGGTACACGGTGCTGATATTGGCCAACACCGTCGGCGTCAGGTAGCCCGTGCCGGCGGCATTCGGCACCTTGCCGTAGCGGCTGACGAGCAAGGTATTCGACCAGTCGCCCGCAGCCCAGTTGACGCTCAGGTTCAGCTTGTCGGGCCAATCCTTGTTGGTCATCGATTTGGTTTCGTCGGTCACCTCATCACCGACAAATTGCTGCGATTTCTTGCTCAGCACCCTGGCGTAGTTGGCCTTGAAGGCGAAGCGGCCATAATCCGTCGTGCGCAGCAAGTACTTCAGGCTGACGTCAATGCCGCTGCTGCTTTGCTTGGCCGCGTTGATCGGGTTGACGGTGATGGTCTTGATCTCGCCCGCCTTGTTCAACGCATTGGCCGCGTAACGCTCGATGCGGCCCACGGTATCGATACAGGTCGGCGAGCTGATGTCGGCCTTGCCCAGGCGGCAGTCGGATTCGTCGCGCAGCAGCTTGTCGGCGCTCAGATTCGTCACCAGGTCATCGATCTTGATACTCCAGTAGTCGACCGAGACGTCGAAATTGGAACTCGGCGACCAGACGGCGCCCACGCCGAAGGACTTGCCCTTTTCCGACTGCAGGTCGCGGCTGCCGTTCTGCACATAGTCGGCGCCAGGCGACTTGTTGGCATATTCGCAGCCTTCGATGGCCTGTCCGGCGGCGTCGCAACGATAGTAATCGGTGGTGCTCGAATAATAGCCTTTGCCGCGGGCCTGGTAGATATAGTTCATGTCTGGCGCGCGGAAGCTGGTGGCGTAGTTGGCGCGGAACAGCAGCTCGGGCGCGGGACGCAATTCCAGACCGCCGTTGTAGGTGAACTTGCCTTCCTTGCGGCCGGCAAAGCTGTAGCGGTCATAACGGCCGGCCAGGGTGCCGGTCAGCTTTTCATGCAAGGGCACATTCAATTCCGCGCCCAGCGCATAGCGCGAACGGGTGCCGGCGGTGACGCCCGAACCGGTGGCGATATTGAAATAGCCCTGGTCGATGCGCGCGTCGGGTTCGTTGCTGAAGCCCTGCTTGCTCGCTTCGGCAATCGTGGCGATTTTCACCGTGCCGGCAGGCAGCTGGAACAGGTCGCCATTCGTGGCCAAGCTCAGCGTATTCGTCCAGGCCTTGTCCTTGCTATCGCTGTAGCCGGCGATGCTGTCAAATTCGGCAGCCGTCAGGCGGCGCGACAGGCGCGCCGCATCCGGTGCGTAGATGGCCACGCCCTTGGCATCCGTGCCCAGCTTGGGTCCCAGGAAGAAGTTGTCGATGTTCGACAACATGCGCGGCGTGTGGCCTTCGCTCTTGTAGATGGACGCGTTGTAGTTGGCTTCATACTGCCAGGCGGTGCCAGGAATGCGGCCCTTGGCGCCCAGCGAGATGGCCGTGGCCACGTCATCCCAGCTGCGCTTGTAGCGCTGCACGCCGCCGATTTCCTCGGGCGACATGAAGCGGGTCCACTCTTCGTAGGTGCCGCTGTTCTGGTTCAGGAAGTAGCCATTGCCCAGCGAGGCCGAGGTCCACGATGGGCCGCGCGTCGTGTTCACGGTCTTGTTCTTGCCAAGCAGGAAGTCGGCAAACAAGGTCGTATCGGCATCGAGCTCGTAATTAGCGCTGCCAAACACGTTCTGGCTGCTATTTTTGGTCTGCGTGGTCCAGTAGGTGGGACGGGCTTTCGGGCTGGCGCAATAGGTGCCGTTCTTGGCCTGGTACTTGACGACGCTGCCGCCGAACAGGTCGCCAAACTGGCTGCAAGTATCGCCCAGGTCCACATAGCGGCCGGACGTGCCTGACGCCATCACGCGGCGCGAAGCGATCGTGGTCGGCACGCCCGAGCGGCTGCTCATGAAGTCGCGGTCCATGCTCCACAGCGGGTCGCGCTCGCTCAATTCCACGCTGAACAAGGTATGCAGCTTGTCGAAATTGCCGCCGCCCGTCAGCTGCACGCGCTGGTTGCCGGCGCCGCCGCGCGAGGTGCCGCCCAGCTTGACGTTGATATCGAAGCCTTCCGCCTGTTTTTTCAGGATCACGTTGACCACGCCGGCGATCGCGTCCGAGCCATAGATGGCCGAGGCGCCGCCGTTGAGTATCTCGATGCGATCGACAATGCTGGCCGGGATATTCGCCAGGTTGGTGAAGTTGACGGCGCCGTCATAGGCGATGGGGAAATCGGCCAGGCGGCGGCCATTCAGCAGGATCAAGGTATGGTTCGGACCCAGGCCGCGCAGGCTGATGGTATTGGCCGATGGCGTGAAGGTATTGCCGTAATCTTCGCCTTGCGTAAAGCCACTGTTCTGCACCTGGCTAGTCAGCGCGTCGAAGACGTTCTTGTAGCCCTGCTTGGTGATTTCATCGCCGGTCAGGATGGTGACGGAAGACGGGCCTTCCAGGCTGGCGCGGGGAATGCGCGAACCGGTGACCACGACGGCTGGCGGGGTGGCCGCTGGCTGCTGAACCGCTGCGGGCGCTTGCGTTTGCGCGTGCGCCTGCCATGCGGTACCGCCCAGGATGGCCAGTACGGCAACGGTGAGCGGTGGTAACTTGAATTGTATAGGCATCTTTGCGCGTCTCAAGGTTAGGGAGAAGGCGAAAGATATCAAGATGCCAGCAATTACAGAACGAATCGATTCGTCTTTCTATATACCATAATTGTTATATAGAAATATTTACGGGAAGAAACTTGCCGCTGCTCCCAACGCGCAGGAAAACAGAAGCACGCTTTATCGTTTCATTACAGCAATTTCCTTGTAGGCCGGCCGCAGCAGTCGCAGGGCCGTGTCGGCCGGACTCTGCATCGAGCTCAAGAGCCTGCTCGCGCCGGTGACCGGGACGCAGCTGCCGCTGCTGCGGTAGCGCAGCGCCGCTGCCAGCATGCCTTCCGCCGCATCGCCCAGCTGATGCTGGTAATCGTCCGCCACGTCGCAGGTCGGCGCCATGCCATCGGCGAAGTCGCCAAAGCCCTTGGCGTTGACACCCTGGAACTGCACGGCAAAATACGTGGTGCCGCAATTGGGCGCAGGATAAAAACCGTAGGGCTTGCCGCACGTCGTGCCGCCGATCAGGTTGACTTGCACGTCCACGCCGCGCAAGCCGTTGATGATGGCTTCGCTGGCCGAGCAGGTATTGCCCGTTGTCAGCAAGGTCACCCGTTTGAGGCCCAGGGAGGGCAAGGGCGTGCCCTTGGGGAGGGGATTCGGGCCGGCGAAGCCCTGGCTTTGCGCATGGAATGGCACGGGCGCTCCCGGCCGCGTCTTGTCATTGAAGAGCGTCTGCTCGAAGGTCTTGCCGGTGGTGACTTGTGGACCGGCAATCATGTAGGCGAGCTCGCTGGCGACATCCAGATAGCCGCCGCCGTTGTAGCGCACATCGAGCACCAGGTCGCTGATGCCGGCCGCCTGGAAGCGGCGCATGGTCTCGACCAGTTGGCGCTCGGCGACATTATTGTGGCTGTTGAAGGTCAGATAGCCCACCTTGCCCGTGGGCGTGTCGATGATGCGCTCGTTCTGCACGGCGCTGGTGCTCACGTCCACCGCCGTCAGGTTCACGCTCATGGCCACCCCGTTGCGGCTCAATCCCAGCGTGTGCGTGCCTTGCGCCTTGGGAAACAGGCCGGCGTTGATAATCTTCGCGCTGGCCGGGTCCGCAGCATAGACGAAGTCGACGCCATCGATGGCTTGCAGCACATCGCCGCGCTGCAAGCCCGCCAGTCCCGCCGGCGAACCCGGCTCGACGATCGTGACAACGGCACTGCGTGGTGGCGTGGTCCGCGTCAAGGCCAGCAGCATGCCATAACCGAGTTCCACGCCGTTGAGCGAAGCTTCCCATTCGGCCGTCGTATACGTGAAATGAAACTGGTCCTTGGGCTTGCCTGACGCTGTCGTGGCCGTTGTTTTCAGCACATCGAAATACGCGATGGGCGTGCTGAAGCTCTGCGGCTGGTACGTGCTCGGCACTTCGCGGTACCACAGATACGTTTCATCGATCCAGCTGCGCACCCACGTCAGTTCATCGAGCAAGGCCCCCTGCTTGTCGATGCTGCTGCCGCTGCGCGGCGCCTCGCAGCGGTTCGCCACCGTGGAGGCTGCGACCAGCGCCGTCGGACCCGTCGGCGTCACGGGAGGAGCAACTGGCGCACCGCCGCCTCCGCCGCCGCAGGCACTCAACAACAATACGAGGGGAATGGCCAGGGAGGAGCGCAGGGAATACATGAGAAACTTTCCGAAAAGAAATTATCGAAAAATTATAATGCGTTTTACAAACAGGCGTTGTTTTCTTTGATACAAAAAATGGCGCCCGCAGGCGCCATTGCTACAACGTTGTGCTCAGCCCATCACGCCACGGTGGCCGCCACGGGTGCTGCCACGATGGGCGGCAGCGGCGTCGGCGCATTGAAGGCGATCAGGAGACTCGCTTCCTTCTCTTTCGCCGCCTTCAGATGACGTTCCTTCACATGGCCATAGCCGCGGATATCTTCCGGAATGCTGGCTATCGCCACGGCTTGCGCCAGCTTGGCCGTCGTCAGTTTCGGCAGCAAGCCACCCACCGTCGCGCGGTATTCGCCGATCAGCGCGCGTTCCATCTTGCGCTCGGCCGTATGGCCGAACACATCGAAGGCCGTGCCGCGCAAGCCCTTGAACCTGGCCAGCACGCCGAAGGCCTTCAGCATCCACGGGCCATATTCCTTCTTGATCAGATGGCCCTGGCCATCCGTTTTCGCCATGATAGGTGGCGCCAGGTGGAACTTGAGCTTGATGTCGCCTTCGAACATGGCGGCGATCTTCGCCTGGAAGGCACCGTCCGTGTACAGGCGCGCCACTTCGTACTCGTCCTTGTAAGCCATCAGCTTGTAGAAGTAACGGGCCACGGCTTCCGTCAGGCGCAAGTGCGGGCCGTTCAAGGCGCTTTCGGCGGCGCGCACCTGCCCGACGAAGTCCAGGTACTGCTGCGCATACGCGCGGTCCTGGTAGGCCGTCAGCAGGGCGACTCTTTTTTCGATGATGTCGTCGAGCGTGTCGATGCGCTTGAATTCCACCACTTTCGCTGGCGTGGTCATGCGCACCAGGCTGGCCGCATCGTGGGCGCCGGCGCGGCCCCAGTTGAAGGCGGCCTTGTTGAACGCCACCGAGACGTTATTCAAGTCGATGGCCTTCATGATCGACGCTTCGGTGAGCGGCACTTTGCCCTTTTGCCAGGCATAACCGAGCATGAACATGTTCGTGGCGATGGAGTCGCCCATCAGTGCCGTGGCGATCTGGCCCGCGTCGATGAAGTCCACGTGGTCGCTGCCGCAAGCCTTTTCGATTTCCATGCGCGCGGAAGCGCCGGGGAATTGCCAGTCCGGGTTTTTCACGAAGGCGGCCGTCGACGAGCTGGTCGAGTTGATCATGGCCCAGCTGCGTCCTTCTCCCATGCGCGACAGGGCGTCGCGGCTGGCCGTGACGATCAAGTCGCAGCCGATCACCAGATCGGCCGCACCGGTGCCGACGCGGGTCGAATGGATGTCTTCCTGGCGGTCGGCCAGGCGCACGTGCGACATCACGGGGCCGCCTTTTTGCGCCAGGCCGCTCATGTCGAGCACGGAACAGCCCTTGCCTTCCACGTGGGCCGCCATGGCCAGGATCTGGCCGACGGTGACCACGCCCGTGCCACCGATGCCGGTCACTAAAATGCCGAATGGTTCCGCCGTCGAGGGAATGACTGGTGTCGGCAAGGCCGGTACGGCTGGCGCAGCCTTGTCGGCGGCAGCTGCCTTCTTCGGTTTTTTCAAGCCGCCGCCTTCCACCGTGACAAAACTGGGGCAGAAGCCCGTCGTGCACGAGAAATCCTTGTTGCAGGACGACTGGTTGATCTGGCGCTTGCGCCCCAGTTCCGTTTCCAGCGGTTCCACCGACAGGCAGTTCGATTGCACGGAACAGTCGCCGCAGCCTTCGCAGACGGCTTCGTTGATGACGGCGCGCTTGGCCGGATCCGGGTATTCATTGCGTTTCCGGCGGCGGCGTTTTTCCGAGGCGCAGGTCTGGTCGTAAATCATGGCCGATACGCCAGGCATGTCACGTAGTTCGCGCTGCACGTCCATCAGTTCCGAACGGTGGCGCACGGTGACGCCTTCCGCCCAGGCGTAATCGTCCGGGTATTTTTCCGGTTCATCGGTGACGACGATGATGGGACCGACGCCTTCGGCGGCGATCTGGCGCGAAATGATGGCCGGAGACAAAGGCCCGTCGAATTCCTGGCCGCCCGTCATGGCCACCGCATCGTTGAACAGGATTTTATAGGTGATGTTCACCTTGGCCGAGACGGCCGCGCGGATGGCCAGGATGCCCGAGTGGAAATACGTGCCGTCACCAAGATTGGTAAACACGTGCTTTTCATTCGTGAACGGCGCCTGCCCAACCCAGGTGACGCCTTCGGCGCCCATGTGGGTAAACGTCGACGTTTCGCGGTCCATCCACAGCACCATGTAGTGGCAGCCGATGCCGGCCAGCGCGCGCGAGCCTTCCGGCACTTTGGTCGAGGTATTGTGCGGGCAGCCGGAGCAGAAGAACGGCGTGCGGTCCTTTTGCGGATCGGGTTTCGCGCTGATCGCCTTGAGGACGTTTTCCTTCGCTTCCAGATAGGCGATGCGCTCCTTCACGCGCTGCTCGACGGGATGACCGGCGTAATAGCGCGAAATGCGGCTGGCGATGGCACGGGCGATCATGGCCGGGTTCAGTTCATACGTGGCCGGCAGCAGCCAGTCGCCGTGGCCCGTGCCCTTCTGGTTGCTCCATTCGCCCGTGTCGTCGAATTTGCCGACCACGCGCGGACGCTCGCCATCCTTCAGGTTGTAGAGTTCTTCCTTCAAGGCATATTCGAGAATCTGGCGCTTTTCTTCCACCACGAGGATTTCATCGAGACCCTTGGCAAATTCGTGCACGCCGTCCGCTTCCAGCGGCCAGGTCATGCCGATCTTGTACAAGCGGATGCCGATATCGGACGCCGTCTGTTCGTCAATGCCCAGGTCGGCCAGCGCCTGGCGCGTGTCCAGGTAGGATTTGCCGGCCGTGATGATGCCGATGCGCGCCTTCGGGCTGTCCCAGATGATTTTATTGAGCTTGTTGGCACGCGCATAGGCCAGCGCCGCATACCATTTGTAGCTGTTCATGCGTACTTCTTGTTCCAGCACCGTATCGGGCCAGCGGATGTTCAAGCCACCGGCCGGCATCTCGAAGTCAAGCGGCAAGGTGATCTGCACGCGGTCCGGGTCGAAATCGACGGCGGCGCCCGACTCGATGATGTCGGTCACGCATTTCATCGATACCCACAGTCCCGTGTAGCGGCTCATGGCCCAAGCGTGCAAGCCATAGTCGATATATTCCTGTACCGAAGAAGGGTACAGCACGGGGATGCCGCAGGCGTTCAGGATATGGTCGGACTGGTGCGCCGTGGAAGACGACTTGGCCGCATGGTCGTCGCCGGCCAGTACCAGCACGCCGCCGTGCTTGGCGGAACCGGCGTTATTGGCGTGCTTGAACACGTCGCCGCAGCGGTCGACGCCGGGGCCCTTGCCGTACCACATGCCGAACACGCCATCGTATTTCGCGTCTTCGAACAGATTCGTTTGCTGCGTGCCCCAGACGGCCGTGGCGGCCAGGTCTTCGTTCAGGCCCGGGTGGAATTTGACGTGGTGTTCATCGAGGTATTTCTTGGCCTTGATCGCCGTCATGTCGACGGACGTCACAGGCGAACCGCGGTAACCGGTGATGTAGCCGGCCGTATTCAGGCCAGCCTTCAGATCGCGCTCGCGCTGCAGCATGGGCAGGCGGATCAGCGCTTGCGTGCCCGTCATGAAGGCGCGGCCCCGCTCTAGCGTGTATTTATCGTTCAGGGAAATTTCGGACGCGTGCGCGCCCGGCTCAAGACTCGAGCCCTTGATTGGTGCATTCATTACTTGTCTCCATTATTCTCTGTGCTACGCGTGCAGGTCGGTTGAACTCACACGTACCGGCTGCGCTTTGTGAGCATGCCGGTGCGGAAAAATGACTTGTTTGTCGTAGACTACCACAGGAAGGCGCGCAGTTCTTTGCTGCGCTGCACTCCCGCGTTTTTACCTTTTTGCTGCTGTTTTTTCTACTATTTTCTACAAAGCAACATTACGCCGCGTTCGTATCTTTCAGCACGCCGCGCTTGATCTGGTCCAGTTCGATCGATTCGAACAGGGCGCGGAAATTGCCTTCGCCGAAGCCCTGATCACCCTTGCGCTGGATGATCTCGAAGAAGATCGGACCGATCACCGTCTGCGTGAAGATTTGCAGCAGCAGTTCGCGTTCCGTTTCCGTGCTGTGGCCATCGATCAGGATACGCAGGCGGCGCAATTCTTCCAGCTGCTCGCCGTGGTTCGGCAGGCGGCGGTTGACCAGCTCATAGTACGTTTCTATCGTGTCCTGGAAATCGATACTCGTGTCGCGCATACCTTGCACGGAGGCATAGATATTGTCCGTGCCCAGGGCGATATGCTGGATGCCTTCGCCATGGTACTGGTCCAGGTATTCGGCGATCTGCGACTTGTCGTCCGACGATTCATTGATGGGAATGCGAATCTTGCCGCACGGCGAAGTCATGGCCTTCGATTTGAGACCCGTCAGCTTGCCTTCGATGTCGAAATAGCGCACTTCGCGGAAGTTGAACAGGCTTTCATAGAAGCTCGCCCACTCCTTCATGCGGCCACGATGCACATTGTGCGTCAGGTGGTCGATATACGTCAGGCCATGGCCGACGGGATTGGCGACGGCGCCGGGAATGGCGACGAAATCGACGTCATAGATGCTGATGTCGCCGATGCCGCCCGGTGCAGCCGCGTTTGGCTTGTCGGCGCCCTTGCCGCGCCAGCGGTCGACGAAGTACAGCAGGGAATCGCCCACGCCCTTGATGGCGGGGATATTGAGCTCCATCGGCCCCGTTTTATTGTCGAAACCCCAGGCGCCCAGTTCCAGCGCGCGGCGGTACACAAAGGCCGCGTCGTCGACGCGGATGGCGATGGCGCACACGGACGGGCCATGATGGCGAGCAAAACGCTGCGCGAACGAATCCTGTTCGGCATTGATGATGAAATTGATGTCGCCCTGACGATACAGGGTCACATCCTTGTGGCGGTGGCGCGCGATGGCCGTGAAGCCCATGTTCTCGAACAGCTTGCCCAATGCTTTTGGGTCTGGTGCTGCATACTCGACGAACTCGAAACCATCGGTACCCATCGGGTTATCCCAAGGCTGAAATTGCATGATGTCTCCTCCAAGAAGTAGCGCACAGTATAGGCGTGGGTCGCGGGCATTAAATGCCAAAGATCTCCCGAACAAGCATGATTTGCGCAATAATATTGCGTGAAACGAGAACCACCGGAGGAAGCATGAGCAAAATTACGCTGGATAAAACGGACCGCAAGATCCTTGCCGTCCTGCAGGCCGACGGGCGCCTGTCGAACCAGGACGTGGCTGAACAGGTCAGTCTGTCGCCATCGCCATGCTTGCGCCGCGTCAAACGGCTGGAAGAAGCGGGCGTCATCCGCCAGTACGTGGCCTTGCTGGACCCGGAAAAGATCGGCCTGGGCTTGCTGGCTTACGTGAATGTGCGGCTGGAAAAGCACAGCGACGCCACGGCGCACAGCACGGCACGCGTGCTGGCGCCCAACCTTGTGACGAATACCTCGCCGCGCGCCGACTTTGCCGTCGCCGTGGCGCAATGGCCGGAAGTGGTGGCCTGCTATGCGATGACGGGCGAAATGGATTATTTATTGCGCGTGCACGTGGAAGACATGGAGCACTTTTCGCGCTTCATGATGGCGACCCTGCTGCGCCATCCGGCCGTGCTAGACGTCAAATCGAGCTTTGCCCTGCAGCGTATCAAGGATACGACGGCGCTGCCCTTACTGTGACGGTGGCTCGGGCTTCTTCTTGCGCCCCGGCAAGCGATCCCACAGTTTGAATGCGGCGCGCGCGTTCGCCTTGAACGTGTAGTCGAACATGGCAAACTGCTCCTGCACGGCTTCCTGCAGCATGCTCGACGGGTTTGGCGGCAACAGTTTCAGGTATGCATCGGCTTCGCCATAGTCGCGCTGAATTTCCATGCCCGCCTTCTTGGCGATATGCATCATCGTCTTGTTCGACGACAAACAATGCATGTACAGGGTATCGACATCGTTGTTACGGCAATGTATCGCCGCCCGCTCGAACAGTTTCGAACCGACGCCCATGCCGCGCATGGATTTCGACACGGATACGCCAAACTCGGCCACCTGCTCCTTCTCCGTCACGACACTTTTCGCCGGCGACTTATCCTTCGGCGCGAACGCCAGATGCCCCACGCCCACCAGCTTGAACAGGCTGTTGTAGACGCCGTAAATCATATCGCGCGAGAAATCCATCTTCTGCACGTACTGGGCCACCAGTTCATCGGGCAAGGCGCTGCCGAAGCGCAGCAGGCGGTCGCTTTTCTCGAGCGACAGGAAATGCTTCATCATGCGACGCCGGTCGCGCTCATGCAACTGCTTGACGAGCACGCTCGGACGCCCGCCGCCGCTACGACTGAGCCAGCGGCGAAACGGGTTTTGAAACAGCTTGGGTAAGGTCACGACGACTCCTGGAAGCGGTGCTGCGGCACGTCAGGCCGATATTGTGCAGTGCAACATCATGCCGCCATTGTAGCCTATTCCCGTCCTTCAAGCCTGGGCCAGGAATGCCTGCACGGCCGCCACCCGCGCCGCGTGGATGACTTCAGGGATGCGTTTCGGCTCCACGCAGCCTTGCGCCAGCGCCCCCGCATTCACGCCGCGGGCCGCATCGAGGCCGCCCTGCAGCCGCGCCGCCGGCGCAAAGTCAGCCGCCACCAGCCCATCGCACGCCACCGCTTGCAGCAGTTGCGTAAAGCGCTGCGGCTTGCGCAAGCCATCGCAGCGTTCGCACAGGGCGACGATGGCTTCGGCGCCCAAGTCCAGCGCGCCGTTGATATGCTCCCGTTCACGCGCCGCCATGACGGCCAGCTCGCGGCACTCGTTGGGCACGCGCAAGCGCTCGCTCAGCTGCTCGATGGCAGCCTTGCTCAGTTGCAGCATCAAGGCGGCAAAGCGCACGGGCAAATCTACACCTTGCACGGCGGCATGGTCGACAGCCTGCAGCAAATGTGCGCCGAGCATGATTTCTGGCATGATGCGCGCCAGCGCGCCACACTCGTGCAATACCGTCAGCATGCGTGAAGGATGGCTTTCCATCAGCCCCTTGGCCACTTCCTGCCACACGCGCTCGGCCACCAGGGCATCGACTTCGCCGTCGTGCACCATGCGGCGCATCAGGGCCAGTGTAGCGGGCGCAACAGTGAAAGTATTAAAGCGGGCGGCAAAACGGGCCAGGCGCAAGATGCGCACGGGGTCTTCGCCAAACGCGTCGGAGACGTGACGGAAGATTTTGTTGCGGATATCCGCGATGCCGCCGAACGGGTCGGTCAAGGTACCGTCCTCGGCTTGCGCGATGGCGTTGATGGTGAGATCGCGC
The DNA here is from genome assembly GCF_900095265.1 of Janthinobacterium sp. UMAB-56. Lineage (GTDB taxonomy): Bacteria > Pseudomonadota > Gammaproteobacteria > Burkholderiales > Burkholderiaceae_D > Janthinobacterium. The sequence goes on from NZ_LT607670.1 coordinate 28,696, forward strand.
CGCACCAGGTCGTCTTCCAGCGTGACGTCGGGCGCCGTGTGGAAGACAAAGCCCCGGTAGCCGGGCGCCGTCTTGCGCTCGGTGCGGGCCAAGGCATATTCTTCCTGCGTCTTCGGGTGCAAAAACACGGGGAAATCCTTGCCGACAGGGCGAAAACCCTGGCGCAGCATGTCTTCCGGCGTGGCGCCCACGACGACGTGATCGTGGTCTTTCACGGGCAAACCCAGCAGTTGGTCGCGCACCGCGCCACCGACCGTGTATATCTTCATCATCAACGTCTCTTTAATCGGGTAATTCCGCGTCGTGCCTGGCAGCGACTTCCGTTTCTGCCAGCGCTTCCGTGATCCAGCGGGCCACGGCCGGGTGCGCCTGCACGCGCTCGCAGTACGCGTTCAAGGCCGGCGCCAGGCGCACGCCATACGTGCGGAAACGCATGACGACGGGGGCGAAATACGCATCGGCAATGGAAAAGTCGCCAAACAGGAACTGGTGGTGGCCAAAGCGCGACAGACACTCTTCCCATATTTCGCTGATGCGGCCGATATCGGCCTGGGCGGCGGCCGTGCGGCCCCGGCCCGGCAACTTGGCCTTGATATTCATCGACATATCCGTGCGCAAGCCGGCGAAACCGGAATGCATTTCCGCGCAGACACAACGCGCCATGGCGCGCGCGGCCACGTCTTGCGGCCACAGATGCTTGTCAGGAAACTGCTCGGCCAGGTATTCGCAGATGGCCAGGCTGTCCCAGATCGTTATTTCTCCCGCCAGCAGCACGGGTACCCTGCCGCAGGCCGAATACTCGGCGATTTTGGTGGCCGTGTCACTCTGGTCGAGCAGCACGCGTACTTCCTGGAACGGGATGCCGAACGCCGTCATGGCCACCCATGGGCGCATCGACCACGATGAGTAATTCTTGTTGCCGATGATGAGGGTCAGGCCCGGCTCGCGGGCAGCGGCCAGGGTTTGCGTCAGGCTGGGGTCAAGGATGGTCGTTTGCATGGTCAGTGATCAACAATATGGGTCAAGGCAAATCGGCCGCGATAGCGCTGTTTTTCGGCCCCACGGTGCCCAGGCGCGCTTTCAGCGATTGCGGGCTCTTCTCGAACAGGGCCGCGTAATATGTGGCGTTGGCCATCACGTTTTTCACGTAGCCGCGCGTTTCCGTATACGGAATTGATTCGGCGAAGACGGCGCCTTCCAGCGGCCGCGTCATGGTGGCGCGCCAGATGCGCAGGCGTCCCGGCCCCGCGTTGTAGGCGGCGCTGGCCAGCACTTGCGAACGGTCAAGGCCACCGAGCACCATGTTCAGGTAATTCGTGCCCAGCAAGACGTTGGTGCGCACGTCGCTCAAGGCTTCCGTGACGAAATCGGTGAGGCCGATCTTCTTGGCGACATAACGGGCCGTCGACGGCATGACCTGCATCAGGCCGGATGCGCCCACGTGCGACTGCGCATCCATGATGAAGCGCGATTCCTGGCGGATCAAGCCATACACCCAGGCTTTATCGAGGCCCAGGGTTTGCGTGGCCGGATGCATGACGTCGTCGTGCGGCGTCGGATAGCGCTGCGTGTAATCGACTTCCAGGCGCGTGCGGTCCGAGGTGTTGACCATGCGGTCGAGCACATTGTTCTGGCGCGCAAATTCGGCGGCTGCCAGATGTTGCCTATCCGTCATCGAACGCAATTCCCAGTTCCACTCGCGCGTGCCTTCGAAGCGCAGGCGCATGTTGAAAAATTTCAGCGCCCGCTGCAAGCCCGGATTGGCAGCCATGGCGGCAATTTCCGTCGGCATGATGGGCTGGCCAGGCGGCGGCAAGACCAGGTGGTTGCCCAGCTCTTCATTGGCCAGCAAGCCATAGAAATTCGACTGGTCCGCAATCGTGCGGTACAGGGTATCGGCTTGCACATTCGGGCGGCCCGGCGTTTCCGCCTGCTGCGCGCGTGCCAGCCAGTACACCCAGGTGGGGTCGGCGCGCAGCGAGGCGGGCATGGCCTGGATAGACGCCTTCACCACGGGCCAGTTGCCTTCACGCAAGGCAATGCGCGTTTTCCACTGCATCTGCTCCTGGGTCAATGGCGCGCCATTCGATTTTTGCCAATAGTCGAACGCTTCCGGCGCCAGCGAGTACGACGCTTGCAGGGCCAGGTTGGCCCAGCCGATGGCTTGCTCTTGCGCCGTCAGTTGCGAACTCGCCTTTTGCAGCGCCACCACGCCCAGCTTCAGGGTGCTTTTCGCCATGCGGCCGATGGCCACCAGGTACATCTCGTGGTCGGCGCGACTTGGCCCCGGCCCCTTGGCCAGCATCAGCGCCGGCAAGTCGATGGCTTGCGCCATCTTCGCGTCGGACGCGCCCAGCAGCAGCGCGATGCGGCGCGCCGGGCCCGTCGCATTCGTCTGGCCCGCCAGGCGGATCTGCGCCCACAGGTCATTCGCGTCGAACTGGCCATTTTGCGCCAATGCCGCGATCAGGCTGCCGCACGCTTCGCCATAACCGGGCGGCGAGACGAGCAGGTTGCGCGCCTCGGGTGCCACGTTCTGGCCCTTGGCGGCGCGCGACATCAGCGCATAGCACTTGAGCTGGGTGTCGTCATCGAGGGCGAATTGCGGATATTGCTCATCAAACACGACCCAGTCGCGCTTGCGGCCCAGCTCCAGCAACCAGTCGTTGCGGAAGCGGTCGGCGATGGCGCTACCCTTGTAGCGGTTCAGGTAATCGCGAAATTGCGCTTCCGTCAGCTGTTTGATGCGCGGTTTCAGCCGATAATAGTCAACATACGAGGGAATCTGGTAATTCGTCAGGCGCCCCGCATAAAAGTCGGCTTTTTCGGCGTCATCCTTGCGCGCGGCGTCGCGCAGCAGCAGGAAGGCATCGTCCTCGCTGCGCGTGTCGGGTGCGGCTGGGGATACGCTGGTCGATACCTGGGCCAGGGCGGCCAGGGGAGACAAGGCCGATGCAACACACAGCATCGTGCCGGCAATCCATTTCAGTGGGGAAATCAATGTACGACTCTCAATCTTAACTTGATGGTGATATGAATAGCGACCCTAGAATAACATGCGATCCGGCTACACGGCCACCCATTGCGCCACAGGACAAAGCCGGCTTGCGCAAGGCGCTGCTGGCGGCCCGGCGCGCCCTGCCCGATGCCACGCGCACAGAATGGGATGCAGCCATCGCGCAGCGCCTGCTGGACTGGTGCGCGCAGGAAAACGTCAAGGAACTGGGCGTGTACTGGCCCCTGCATGGCGAGCCGGACTTGCACGGCGCGTACGCGCAGCTGGCCGCGCGCGGCGTGCAATTAAGCTTGCCGGTGGTGCTGGAGAAGCATGCGCCGCTGGCATTTTCCGACTGGACGCCCGGCGTAGCGATGGTGAAAGATGGCATGGGCGTGGCCGTGCCGGCCCAGTTGCGCCTGCGCCCGGCCCCTGCCACCCTGCTGGTGCCCTGCCTGGGTTTTAGCATGCAACGGTTCCGCCTCGGCTATGGCGGCGGCTATTACGACCGCACCCTGGCGCAAACGCCGCGTCCGCGCACCCTGGGCATCGCCTATGCCTGCCTGGCCGCCAGTTTTCCGAACGGCGAATACGACATCGCCCTCGATCACATTATGACCGAGGGCGATCTTTACTGAGAGCACCGAACATTACCTACTGCGCGTCGCGATTTGCGGCTTCCGATGCTCACTGCCTCGGCGGCCCCGTGCTTAGCACAGCTCCGCTTCTCAGCCACAACTCGCATCCGCTCGCTACGGTTCTGTTAGGCGCTATAACCCCGAAGAATTACTTGACCAGGCGCTGCCACAGTGCGGTAGTGGGCGCCGCCTGGTTCATGCTGTAGAAATGCAAGCCGGGCGCGCCGCCTTCCAGCAAGCGTTCGCACAAACCCGTCACGACGTCCAGGCCAAAGGCCTTGATGGACGCGCTGTCGTCGCCGAAGCTGGACAGTTTCAAGCGCACCCAGCGGGGTATTTCCGCGCCGCACATGTCCGAAAAGCGCATCAATTGCGTGTAGTTCGTGATCGGCATGATGCCGGCCACGATGGGCACGTTGATGCCCATCTTCTGCGTCTGCTCGACAAACTGGAAATACGCGTCGGCATTGTAGAAGTACTGGGTGATGGCGGCATCGGCGCCGGCCTGCACCTTGCGCGCAAACGCCTGCAAGTCGTCTTGCGGCGACCGGGCTTGCGGATGCACTTCCGGGTAGGCGGCCACTTCGATATGAAAATGATCGCCCGTCTCGGCGCGGATGAACTCCACCAGTTCGTTGGCATAGCGGAACTCGCCCGAGGCGCCGTAGCCGCTCGGCAAGTCGCCGCGCAAGGCGACGATGCGGCGCACGCCGGCCGCCTTGAAGTCGGCCAGCACGGCGCGGATCGATGTGCGCGAACCACCGACGCACGACAGATGGGGCGCGGCCTGTTCGCCGGCCGCGAGGATCTCGCGCACGGTGTCCAGGGTACCTTGCTGCGTGGTGCCGCCGGCGCCAAAGGTCACCGAGAAATACTTCGGATTCAATTCGGACAACTTGACACGCGTGGCGCGCAGCTTTTCCGCCCCTTCCGGGGTTTTCGGCGGGAAAAACTCAATACTGAAATTATGCTTTTCCATCGTCATTACTCAAAAGTAAGGTCGACAGGGCCCAGGAAATGACGCTGTACAGCAATGCACCACCGACGGCCGACCAGAAACTGGCGACATGGAAACCGTCGATCACTTGCGCCACCAGCCAGAACATGAAGCCATTGATGACCAGGATGAACAGGCCCAGCGACAAAAACGTCACAGGCAAGGTCAGCAAGATCAACAGAGGGCGGATCAGCGCATTGACCAGCCCCAGCACGGCAGCGGCCAGCAACGCGGTCCAGCCGCTGCTCATCGTCACCGAGTGCATCAAATACGGGACGGCAAACAGGGCTGCCGCATTGATAAACCAAATCAGTAGCAAGCGCATTTCTCTAGCCTGTCAAAAGTAGGGTCAGGCCGGCGGCAAGCGCCGGCCCTCAGAGGGGGAGTGACAGCCCCGGACTACCGATTAATAACGGTAGTGCTCTGGCTTATAAGGGCCTTCTTGACGCACGCCGATGTAGTCGGCTTGCTCTTGCGTCAGTTCCGTCAGCTGCGCATTCAACTTTTTGAGTTGCAAACGAGCGACTTTTTCGTCCAGGTGTTTTGGCAGGGTGTACACGCCGACCGGGTAGTTGGCCGTGTTCGCATACAGTTCGATCTGGGCGATCGTCTGGTTGGCGAACGAGGAGCTCATCACGTACGACGGGTGGCCCGTGCCGCAACCGAGGTTGACCAAACGGCCTTCGGCCAGCAAGATGATGCGGCGGCCCGACGGGAAGATGATGTGGTCAACTTGCGGCTTGATGTTTTCCCACTCGTATTGTTTCAACGAAGCGACGTCGATTTCATTGTCGAAGTGACCAATGTTGCAGACGATGGCCTGGTCTTTCATGCGCGTCAGGTGATCGTGCGTGAGGATATGGTAGTTGCCGGTGCAGGTCACGAAGATGTCGCCGTGTTCGCAGGCGTAATCCATGGTCACCACGCGGTAGCCTTCCATCGCCGCCTGCAGTGCGCAGATCGGATCGACTTCCGTCACCCACACTTGCGCCGACAGGGCGCGCATGGCTTGTGCCGAACCCTTGCCGACATCACCGTAACCGGCGATGACGGCCACTTTACCGGCGATCATCACGTCGGTGGCGCGCTTGATGCCGTCGACCAGCGACTCGCGGCAGCCATACAGGTTGTCGAATTTCGACTTCGTGACGGAATCGTTCACGTTGATCGCAGGGAAAGCCAGCTTGCCTTCCTTGTGCATTTGATACAAACGGTGCACGCCGGTGGTGGTTTCTTCCGTCACGCCGAGGATTTCCGGCAAACGCTTCGAATACCAGGTCGGGTCGGCCAGCAAGTGTTTCTTGATCGAGTTGAACAGGCAGATTTCTTCGTCCGAACCCGGATTGGCCAGCACCGACAGATCGGTTTCCGCGCGCACGCCCAGGTGCAGCAACAGGGTGGCGTCGCCGCCATCGTCGAGGATCATGTTCGAGTAGACGGCCTTGCCATCCACGTTCGGCCATTCGAAGATGCGGTGCGTGTATTCCCAGTAGTCGTCGAGCGATTCGCCCTTGACGGCGAACACAGGCGTACCGGCGGCAGCGATGGCGGCAGCAGCGTGGTCTTGCGTGGAGTAAATGTTGCAAGATGCCCAACGCACTTGCGCACCGAGTGCTTCCAGGGTCTGGATCAGTACGGCGGTCTGGATGGTCATGTGGATGGAACCGGTGATGCGCGCGCCTTTCAAGGGCTGCGCAGCCGCGAATTCTTCGCGGATGGCCATCAGGCCAGGCATTTCCGTTTCAGCAATCTTGATTTCTTTGTCGCCCCATGCGGCCAAGGTGATATCGGCGATGGTGTAGTCGTGTTGCGATTTGAGTACGGCGTTCATCACGCCCTCCTTTCAGTTGAAAAAGGTACGTGAGCGCAGTTGCAGGATATTCCGAGCCTGGCGAATTTCTTCGTCGCAACGCTCCTCGGACGATGGATTTTAACAGCGCCAAGGCCGCTGCGCCAGCCAAATTCGCCATACTTGCTACGTTACAACATCCCGCCCGCCATGAAAAAAGCGCCCGCAGCCAGCTGGCCGGGGCGCTTGCATGACAAAGTGACTAGATTACTTCAGGCCGGCAGCGTCGCGCAGCAGGGCAACCTTGTCGGTGCGCTCCCACGTGAATTCCGGCTCTTCGCGGCCAAAGTGGCCGTAGGCGGCGCTCTTCTGGTAGATCGGGCGCAGCAGGTCGAGCATTTGCACGATGCCTTTTGGACGCAAATCAAAGTGCGCCAGCACCAGCTTGGCGATTTCCGCGTCGGGAATCACGCCCGTGCCTTCCGTGTAGACGGTGATGTTGATCGGCCTGGCCACGCCGATGGCGTAGCTGACCTGCACCTGGCATTGGCGCGCCAGACCGGCCGCGACGATGTTTTTCGCCACGTAGCGTGCCGCATACGCTGCCGAACGGTCGACTTTCGAAGGGTCCTTGCCCGAGAACGCGCCGCCGCCGTGCGGGGCTGCGCCACCGTAGGTGTCGACGATGATCTTGCGCCCGGTCAAGCCGCAATCGCCTTGCGGACCACCGATGACGAAACGGCCGGTCGGGTTGACGAGGAATTTGGTCTCCGTCAGCCATTCGCGCGGCAGGATGGGCTTGATGATTTCTTCGATGACGGCTTCTTCGATTTGCTTGTGCGAGATTTCCGGCGCATGCTGTGTCGACAGCACGACCGTGTGCACGCCGACGGGGCGGCCATCGACGTAACGCAGGGTCACTTGCGATTTCGCATCCGGACGCAGCCACGGCAAACGGCCATCCTTGCGCAGTTGCGACTGGCGCTCGACCAGGCGGTGCGCGTAGTGGATGGCGGCAGGCATCAGCTCGGCAGTTTCATCGCAGGCGTAGCCGAACATCAGGCCCTGGTCGCCAGCGCCTTGATCCAGGTCAATGCCCGCACCTTCATCGACGCCTTGCGCGATGTCAGGCGACTGCTTGTCATAGGCCACCAGCACGGCGCAACCCTTGTAGTCGATGCCGTATTCCGTGTTGTCGTAGCCGATGCGTTTGATGGTTTCGCGCGCAACTTGAATATAATCCACATTGGCGTGCGTGGTAATCTCGCCAGCCAGCACCACCAGGCCGGTATTGCACAGGGTTTCGGCAGCCACGCGGGCGGCTGGATCCTGGGTCAGGATGGCGTCAAGGATGGCGTCGGAAATTTGATCGGCAACCTTGTCGGGATGGCCTTCCGAAACGGATTCGGAAGTGAAGAGATAGTCGTTTGACATTGCAAGCTCCTGATTACTATGTGAATGTTCTGTCGCAGTAAAGAGGATTTTGCCTGCGACGCTTTAGCGATATTTATATTCCGCTTCGCAAGTTGTCTATTAACTCAGCGGTTACTGCATACGTGGTATTTTACGCTTCTTAAAAAATTTTGGCACAGCAACACGCCATTCCTGGAAACCGCTTATTCATGTTAGTCCCAATTTTCCGCTTCTTATCCCTCTTTCCCCTGCCCGTCCTGCATGGCCTGGGCGCTGTGCTCGGCTGGGTGATTTACGCCATTTCTCCCTCCTACCGTCGCCGCATGCGCGAGAACATGCAGGGTGCGGGGTTTTCGCAACACTTGCACACGGCCGTGGCCGAAGCGGGCAAGAGCGTACTGGAACTGCCCTTCATCTGGTGCGCGCCGGCCGCGCGCGTGGCGCGCCATGCGACGGTGGAAAACTGGGAACTGGTGGAAAAAGCGCTGCAGCACGGCCGCGGCATCGTCTTCCTGACGCCGCACCTGGGCTGCTTTGAAATCGTCGCCCAGCAAATCGCGCTGCGCACGCCGCTCACCGTGATGTATCGCCCGCCCAAGCGCGCCGCCCTGAAACCGCTGATCGAGGGTGCCCGCGCGCGCGAAAACCTGATGCTGGCGCCGGCCAATATGTCGGGCGTGCGCATCTTTGCCAAATGCCTGAAAAAAGGCCAGCCCATCGGCTTGCTGCCCGACCAGGTGCCGCAGGAGGGCGAAGGCGTGTGGGCCGATTTCTTCGGTCGTCCCGCCTACACCATGACCCTGCCGGCCAAGCTGGCGCAGATGGGCGGCGCCGAAGTCATCATCACCTACGCCGAGCGCCTGCCTGGCGGGCGTGGCTACGTCGTGCATTTCGTGCCATTTACCGAGTCGCTAGCCATCACCTCGGCCGAACAGGCGCGCACTATCAATGCCGCCATGGAACAATTGATCGCCCGCAGTCCCGCGCAATACCTGTGGAGCTACAACCGCTATAAAGTACCGCGCGGCGCGCCGCCGCCCACGCCAGCGATGCCGGATGCCGCCAAGGAGCAGGCATGAGACTGCTGATCGCTTTCATGTGGCTGCTGCACTGGCTGCCCTTGCCCATCCTCGGCCGCTTCGGCGTGGCCGTCGGCAGCCTGCTGTTCCTCGCCATGCCGACGCGACGCAAGATCGCCCTGACGAATCTGCGCCTGTGCATGCCGGAACTGACGGAACGGCAACGCGTGGCCCTGGCGCGCCAGCATTTCCAGGCCTATTCGCGCAGCGTGTGGGAGCGCAGCATCCTGTGGTGGTCGTCGGAAGCGCGCCTGAACCGCCTGATCCGGAAGGTGCCCGCCTTCCCGGGCCAGCAGATCGCTGCCAAGCCCACCATTTTGCTGTGTCCGCACTTCGTCTGCCTCGACGTGGCCGGCGCCGCCACGGCGATGGAAATTTCCGCCTCGTCCATGTATGTGCAGCAAAAGAATGCCGCCTTCGACCAGGCCTTGCGCAACGGCCGTTCGCGCTTCAAGCCGCCCAAGCTGTTCACGCGCCAGGATGGCATCAAGACGATTTTGCGCGCGCTGCGCGACGGCTTGCCGTATTTCATGCTGCCGGACATGGATTTCGGCGAGAAGGATGCGCAATTCGTGCCCTTCTTCGGCGTACCCGCCGCCACCCTGACGGCCACGGCGCGCCTGGCGCTGGCCGCCAAGGCGCAAGTCATTCCCGTCATCGCCACCTTCCTGCCCAATTACCAGGGCTGGCAAGTGACCTACTATCCTGCGTGGGACGATTATCCGGGCGACGACATCACGGCCGCCACGCTGCGCATGAATGCATTCATCGAAGAACGCGTGCGCGAAGCGCCGGCCGAGTATTTCTGGACGCATAAACGCTTCAAGACGCGTCCGGAAGGCGAAGCGTCGTTCTATAACCAACACGAGTGATACGGCAGAACATGAAACTCCAATTTACCAAAATGCATGGCGCCGGCAATGACTTCATCGTCATCGATGCCATCCATCAAGATATCGACTTCACGCCGGCCCAGTGGCAGCGCCTTGCCGACCGCCGTTTCGGCATCGGCGCCGATCAGATCCTCGTAGTGGAAAAGCCGCGCCTGCCCGGCTGCGACTTCCGCTACCGCATCTATAACAACGATGGCGGCGAAGTCGAGCAATGCGGCAACGGCGCGCGCGCCTTCGTCAAATTCGTCAGCGAAAAAGGCTTATCAAGCAAGGACAGCATCCGCGTGGAAACCATGGCCGGCATCATCGCGCCGCGCCTGGAGCGCGACGGCAACATCACGGTCGACATGGGCGCGCCCGTGCTGGACGCGGCGCTGGTGCCGTTCGATGCAAACGGCCTGGACGGCGTGGCCGAGGGTGACGACATCTTGTGGCCGCTGGACCTGGCGCTGCCGGGCAACACGACCAACGTGCTGGTGTCCGTCGTCTCGATGGGCAACCCGCATGCCGTGCAAGTGGTCGACGATGTCGATGCGCAAGACCTGGAACAATCGGGCCCGCGCATCGAGCATCACCCGCGCTTTCCCCGCAGGGTCAACGCCGGCTACATGCAGATCGTCGACCGCCATCACGTGAAACTGCGCGTGTTTGAACGTGGCGCGGGTGAAACGCTGGCGTGCGGCACGGGCGCCTGCGCCGCCGCCGTGGCCGGCATCCTGCGCGGCCGGCTCGATTCCCCCGTGCGCATCAGCGCGCGCGGCGGCGAACTGTCGATCGCCTGGCAAGGCCCCGGCCATCCCGTCCTGATGACGGGCCCGGCCGTAACCGTCTTCGAAGGCACGATCGAGCTGTAAGCGAATAAGCGTCAGGCGGCCAGGAACTGCTGTTCCTGCGCGACACCGGGTTCGGCCAGGTAGCACTTCAAGCGGTACAAACGCTGCCGGTAATTGCCTTCCGGCCCGGTCACGCCGCAATCGACGCGTTCGAACAAGCGCACCACCTGATCGAGCAACTGGCGCTCCTGCGCCGTGCGGATCAGCACCAGGCGCCGCTTGCCGCGCCCATGCGTGGCGCTGATATCGATCAGCAGGCAATGCCCCTGGTCGGCCGCATGAATGTCGAGCAGCAAGGCCTCGGCACGCGACAGATGAAAACAGCGCGCCAGCGCCAGCCGCGCCGCCAGCAGGGGGTGGCTCTGGCCCAATAGCCGCAAGTGCCCGTCGGCCTGCAGGGCGGCGCACTGGCCCCAGTCACCGGGGTCGCCTCGCGGCGCAATCTTCGCCAGTGCCGCCTCCGCTTCACGGCTGCCTTGCGCCTGCGCCTGCAGCAGCCAATACGCGGCACGCACATCGTTGTTGACACCGTCGCGGCGATTGCGCCAGGCATGCATGCCGCACTCGAGCTGGGCCGGGCCATGTCCGAGGTCGGCGGCACGCTCCAGGCAGGAATGGGCTTCAACCACATTGCGCTGGGAAAATTCCGGTTTTGTATAGATACGCGACAGCACGAACCAGGCTTCGGCCAGGCCCTGCTCGCCAGCCTGCGTCAGCCAGCGTACGGCCCGCTTGAAATTGGCCGCGCCATTGCGCGTGGCCAGCCGCTGTCCCTGCGCATCCATGCGCGCATAGCCGAGTCCCAGCTCCAGCTGCGCCGTGCGGTCGCCGCCATGCGCTGCCAGCTCGCAACATTGCCACCCCTCGGCATCGCCGCCTGGCGCCAGTGCCTGGGCGCAACGCGACAGCAACAGCACCTGCTGCGCGTCCAGCGCGATCGTGCGCCCTCCGGCAACCGCCTGGCGCTGTAACAGCTCGCGCGCCAGCGGCAAGCCCTGCGACAGGAAGCCGGCATGGTTGCCCTGACTCCAGGCCTGTTCCAGCCAGGCGTGCAGCGGCGTGTTGCCATCGGAGGCAGGTTCGCCAGCGACACCGGTATCGGCTATGCCGGCCGCAGACAATCCTTCTTGCATGGATAACAACCATTGCGCATTGGGCAAGCCGGCGCGCACGGCGGCGTCCAGCGCCACGCGCGCCTTGGCGCACAAGGCTTCGCCGCTGCTGGCGGCGTTGCCCAGCACCAGTTGCGCCAGCACCAGGCCCGCCTGTACCAGGCCCGCATCGAAGGCCTGCGCGTAATACGGAATCAGCGTCCTGGCTGACGGTTGCGCCACTTCGAAAGGCACGTGCGCGCCAATCAGCAAGCATGCTTCCTCGCTATCCTCCTGGGCCGCCCGCGCCAGCCAGTGCAAGGCGGTCGGCAGGCTCTGCGGCACACCCTGTCCGAACAGATACACCCGTCCCAACGCCAGCTGGCAAGCCACATCGCCAGCACGTGCGCCCTTGATCAATCCTAATGTTTCGCGATTTGCCATCGATTCTCGATATTGAGTCAATGATTCTAATAATAGTGCGTCGTCTCCGGACCCATCAGTGCAGGCCGTCCCTTAGTGTAACGTCCTTGTGTCATAAATCCGCTAAAGCCGGCTTAAGAACTTGATTCAACGCAACAATGTTCTGGCCAGAACACGCCAATATGGCAAGGCGCCGCCATGGTGGCGATGGGGGGAACGCTGGCCATCGGCGCAGGATGGGGCGAAAGCGCGCGTTACAAAAATACAACAGGGCCGTACATTTATGACGCTTTTCACCAATTTTTTCACGCATATTTGACCAATCCCGCACGTCTTGCGCGCCGACGAATTAAGGTTCATTCATCGAAACGCGGCAGTCAACGCATTTCAATCTGCTCGGATCTCGGACGGAACTCACTTTTAATAGGGAATAAGACATGAAAAAATCACTCGTTGCCCTCGCACTCTTCGGCGCCTTTGCCGCAACCGCACAAGCACAGTCGTCCGTCCAAATCTACGGCACGATCGATGCTGGCCTGGGCAAAGCAACTGGTTCGACCACCGCCGTCACCAAGCGCGACAACAACAAACTGGGCTTCAAGGGCACGGAAGATCTGGGCAATGGCTTGAAAGCTATTTTCCAACTGGAAATTCGCTATGAATCCGATACGGGCACGCTGGAAAGCAATGGCGCCCGTCCGTTGTTCCAGGGTCAAAGCCGCGTCGGCCTGCAAGGCGACTTCGGTACCGTGCGCCTGGGCCGTGGCCTGACCGCGTACCAAGAAGTGAGCACCATGTTCGAACCATGGTCGGGCATGCCGACGCAAGCCGGTTTCCAGACCGATCTGACCGTGGCCGCCTACACCAGCGATCCACTGAGCCCGGCTGGCAACTCGCGTAACCGCTTCTCGAACGCCTTGTTCTACAACTCGCCAGTGTTCAATGGCTTCCAGTTCAACGCCACCGTGGCCGCCAAGGAAGCAAATACAAATGGCGGCGTTGGCGCCACCGTAGCCAACGCGACGACGAATGCTTCCGGTAACTTCGCCGTGGCAGCCAATGTGGCGCCAGCATCGAACCCGTACTCGATGTCGGCCACGTACAACAATGGTCAGTTCGCCGCCATGGCTGCCTACGAGCGCAATGGCCTGCAAGCGAAGCTGTGGTCGGTTGCAGCATCGTTCAATCCGGTAGCGGAACTGAAACTGATGGCCTCGTACCAGCACCAGGATGACGGCAATTTCAAAATCATCAATACCGACACCAAATCGTGGGTGCTGGGCGCCAACTATGACGTCGGCCCAGGCAAGATCCGCGCTGGCTACGGTCAAAAAACGCCGGACGGCGTCGCCAAGACCAAGCAGGCATCGCTGGGCTACGACTACAATCTGTCGAAACGTACCTACCTGTACGCAGATATTTCGAACAAAAAGGCAGCCAGCACCCTCAACTACAACAACACCACCTCGGTCAACTACATCGGCCTGGGCTTGCATCACAACTTTTAATGGCCCGCAACGCACCCACCACGGGTGATTGCTGACCAGGAATGCAAAGCGGCATGGGCAACCATGCCGCTTTTTTCATGGGCGCGCGGAAAATGCACGGGTGCCTTTGCCTTTGCGCCTATGCCGGCGCACTCTCGGTTAGAATGAAGCGTTCATCCTTCACTGACAGATATTTTCAATGACCGCCACACTCGATTCCAGCACCGTCGCCCAATACCTGAGCGAGCATCCGTCTTTCTTCGAAGAGCATACCGCTCTGCTCGGCGAAGTCAAGCTGAGCAGCCCGCTGACGGGACGCACCATCTCGCTGCAGGAACGGCAGATGGAAGTGATGCGCGACAAATACAAGGCGCTCGAACTGCGCATGTCCAAGCTGAGCCGACTGGCCGAGGAAAATGGCGACATCGCCAGCAAATTCCACGGCTGGAACCAGGCCATGCTGCAGGTGCGCAGCGATGCCGCCATGCCACGCGTACTGGTCGACGCCTTGCAAAGCAATTTCGACGTGCCCTATGTCAGCCTGCGCCTGTGGCAAGTGTTGCCTGAACACGCCAACGGCTGGTTCACGGAAGATGTGACGGCCGATGTACGCATGTTCGCCAACAGCCTGCAAACGCCGTATTGCGGCAGCAACCGCGATTTCGAAGCCGTGCACTGGCTGCAGGCCGATAAAATCGCATCGACCGTCATGATCGCCCTGCGCGCCCCCGGCACAACCGGCACCTTCGGCTTGCTGGTGCTCGGTTCGCCCGACAGCGAACGCTTTACCTCGAGCATGGGCACCGACTTCCTCGTGCATATCGGCGCCACGGCCAGCGCCGCCCTGGCCGCGCTGCGCGCCTGAGAACGCCATGCATGCGGCACGCAGCAAGGCCGAGTGGCTAGCCGCCTACCTGGCGCAGCTGGCCACGCAGCGCAAGCTGTCGCCGCATACGCTGGACGCCTACGGGCGCGACCTGCGCGCCTTGCTGGAACTGAGCGGCAATACGCCCTGGACGGCACTGGCGCACAACGAAGTGCGCCGCTACACGGCCAAGCTGCATGCCGGCGGCCTCGACCCACGTTCGATCGCGCGCAAGCTGTCGTCGTGGCGGGGCTTTTTCAACTGGCTCAGCGGTGAAACGGCACTCGACGCCAATCCCGTCGACGGCATCCGCGCCCCCAAGCGGGCCAAAACCTTGCCCAAAGCCCTGTCGGTGGACGATGCCGTGCGCCTCGTGGCGCCAGCGCAACACCAGCACGGTAGCGCCGAACCGGAACAACGGTGCAACCGCGCCATGTTCGAGCTGTTGTATTCAAGCGGCTTGCGCGTCTCCGAACTGACCAGCCTGGATACCCACTACTGCAAGGCTGACGGCGGCCAGCCCGCCTCGCTGGGCTGGCTCGACATGGCCAGCTTTGAAGTCATCGTCACTGGCAAGGGCAGCAAGATGCGCAAGGTGCCCGTCGGCAAGGCCGCCCTCGTGGCCCTGACTGCCTGGCTGGCCGTACGCCCGCCAGCGGCCGATGGCAGCGCCGCCTTGTTTTTAAGCACGCGCGGCACGCGCATCTCGCCGCGCGTACTGCAGCTGCGCCTGAAGGCGCACGCGCTGGCGACGGAAATTCCCGCAAACGTGCACCCGCACGTGCTGCGCCACTCGTTCGCTTCGCACGTGCTGCAATCATCGGGCGACTTGCGCGCCGTGCAGGAAATGCTGGGCCATTCCAGCATCACCTCGACCCAGGTCTACACGGCCCTCGATTTCCAGCATCTGGCGCACGTGTATGACCAGGCGCACCCGCGCGCCAAGCTCAAGTAGGCAGCCGCGCCCGTTGAGCAGCCTGATCCATATCAAGTGGATGGGCGCGCATTTGCAAGCCTTTGCAAAATTCCGGCATAATCGTCCGCATTCTTCCGCTTGCGCGGCGGCACCACCGATTACAGCATAGGCATCCTTCATGGCACTGATTCCAACCACCATCCTCACCGGTTTCCTCGGCGCAGGCAAAACCACCTTGCTCAACCGCATACTGCAGGAAGACCATGGCATGCGCATCGCCGTGATCGAAAACGAGTTTGGCCAGGAAAACATCGACAATGAAATCCTGGTCCAGGATAGCAATGAGCACATCATCGAGATGAACAACGGCTGCATCTGCTGCACCGTGCGCGGCGACCTGATCGTGGGCCTGACGGAACTGGCGCGCAAGCGCGACGCCGGCCTGCTGGCGTTTGACCGTGTCGTTATCGAAACGACGGGCCTGGCCAATCCCGGCCCCGTGGCGCAAACCTTCTTTGTCGATGAAGAAGTGGGCAGTCACTACATGCTCGACGCCATTATCACGGTGGTCGACGCCCGTCATGCCATGAAGCAACTCGATGAATACGAGGAAGCCCAGCGGCAAGTGGGCTTTGCCGACAAGCTGCTGCTGTCAAAAACCGACCTCGTCAGTGAAGAGGACGTGGCCACGCTGACGCGCCGGCTGAAGCGCATCAATCCCCGTGCGCCCATCGCCAAGGTCGATTTCGGCCGCGCGCCGCTGGCCGAAGTGCTCGACATCCGCGGTTTCAACTTGAATGAAAAGCTGGAACTGGACCCGGATTTCCTGGCCACGGAAACGGCGCATGTGCATGACCATGAGCAAGCGCATGCGCACCTAGATGAGCATGCGCACGGCCACGCACACAAGCATGAGCACAGCGACGCGTGCGCCACCGATTGCGGCCATGCGGACCACCACCATGCGCAGCACAGCGACGATATCGCCGCCTTTGTTTTCAAGAGCACGCAGCCGTTCGACAGCGCCAAGCTCGACGAGTTCCTCGGCGGCCTGGTGCAAGTGTATGGCCCACGCATGCTGCGCTACAAGGGCGTGCTGCTGATGCAGGGCGCCGAACGCAAGGTAGTCTTCCAGGGCGTGCATCAGTTGATGGGCAGCGACCTGGGCGCCAAATGGGGCGAGGACGAAGTGCGCGGCAGCAAAATGGTGTTTATTGGCAAAAATCTACCAAAAGACATTTTTATTCGCGGACTCGAACAATGTTTGGTATAAACTAGCCGGGTTTTGCACAGCATCCGTTGCAAAGCAGGAACAAAAGGGAAAGTTAAACACGCTTTCCCGCTGTCGGACACGCATCTTGCTGGTATAAACCAACAGGTGGCCGTCTCTGATCGGCTCGTCAACAAATCGGGATGGCAATATAAGGCAAAGCGTGCCAAAATCAGCGACGAAAACGGCCCATGTCGTTCGCCTGTCATGAAATGCTGGCAAACTGCCGCTGGCCGCATGCCAGGCATGCAACCGATCCACCCAACACGCCCGTTGACGCGCGCCTAGCGCGACTGGCATAGAGCGGTAAAAAGTTATCAACATGACACTATAGCCTGCCGGTAATCCTGGCTTTCGCCGGCAAGCCAAGGTCGCACGCAGTACAGCGGGACAGCAATGCCAAGCGGAACCTGTACAGTTGCTCGGTATCGCCGCATCAACTGATCAATTTGAAAACTCTGTCGTATCGAAGGTAAGCGAAGTTATGACCAAAACTAATAAATCGACCCCGGCCGCCAACCAAGACATCCCTCTCATCAGCGAAGACCAAATTCGCGCCATGAGCGAAGATGACTACATGAATCCGGCACAACTGGCATTCTTCAAGGCCCGCCTGCAGCAGCTCGAAAAAGACTTGCTGAAAAACGCCGGCGAAACCACGGAACACTTGCGTGAAACCGTGCTCGTACCGGACCCTGCCGACCGCGCCACCATCGAGGAAGAGCATGCGTTGGAATTGCGCACGCGCGACCGCGAACGCAAATTGCTGAAGAAAGTACAGCAATCGATCGCCAGTATCGATACCGGCGACTATGGCTGGTGCGAAGAAACGGGCGAGCCTATCGGCATTCCGCGCCTGATCGCCCGTCCGACCGCCACCTTGTCGCTGGAAGCCCAGCAACGGCGCGAACTGAAACAAAAGCTCTACGGCGACTGATCGCCCCTCCCCTTGCGCGGTCGCCCCGGCGGCCCCGCGATGGCGGTAAAAAAAGCACGCAACTTCGGTTGCGTGCTTTTTTTTCGTCCCGCGCCGACTACACTGAAGCAAGCACGGCAGCGGCAAGTGCCGCTTGCAATTGCCTTTTCCATCCCCATTTTTGAGCCATGGGCGCGCACCGCGTGACGCTGCACGCATCGGCACGAATTTTTTAAGGTCACTATGGAACAATTTCACGGCACCACCATCCTCTGCGTCCGGCGCGGCAAGCAAGTCGCCCTGGGCGGCGACGGCCAGGTAACGCTCGGCAACATCGTCATGAAGGGCACGGCCCGGAAAGTGCGTAAGTTGTATCAGGGCAAAGTCCTGGTCGGCTTTGCCGGCGGCACCGCCGACGCCTTCACCCTGCTCGACCGCTTTGAAGGCAAGCTGGAAAAGCATCAGGGCAATCTGCTGCGCGCTTCCGTCGAACTGGCCAAGGACTGGCGCACCGACCGCGTGCTGCGCCGCCTGGAAGCGATGCTGCTGGTGGCCGACAGCGAATCGACTCTGGTCATCACGGGCAATGGCGACGTGCTGGAACCGGAAGACGGCATCGGTGCCATCGGCTCGGGCGGCACATTCGCCCAGTCCGCCGCCAAGGCGCTGCAGGAAAACACGGACTTGTCGCCGGCCGAAGTGGTCAAGAAAGCGCTGACCATCGCCGCCGAGCTGTGCATCTATACCAATATGTCGCACATCATCGAGACGCTGGACTAAACGTCCCCGAGCTCAGAATACAGAAAGCCATTATGATCATGAACATGACCCCGTCGGAAATCGTTACCGAACTCGACAAACACGTGGTGGGCCAGGCCAAGGCCAAGCGCGCCGTTGCCATCGCCCTGCGCAACCGCTGGCGCCGCCAGCAGGTGGCCGAGCCCCTGCGCCATGAAATCACGCCCAAGAATATCCTCATGATCGGCCCCACGGGCGTCGGCAAGACGGAAATCGCGCGCCGCCTGGCCAAGCTGGCCGAGGCGCCGTTCATCAAGATCGAAGCGACCAAGTTCACGGAAGTGGGCTATGTAGGGCGCGACGTCGACACCATCATCCGCGACCTGATCGACATCGGCATCAAGCAGACGCGGGCGCTGGAAATGAAGAAGGTGCGCGCACGCGCCGAAGATGCAGCCGAAGACCGCGTGATCGACATCCTCGTGCCGCCGGCGCGCGACTTCGGCTTCACGCCGAATACGGCGGCGGCAGTGGACAGCGGCAGCGGCGACAGCACGCGCCAGACCTTCCGCAAGCGATTGCGCCAGGGCGAGCTCGATGACAAGGAAATCGAGATCGAGCTGGCCGAAGCGGGACCGCAGATGGAAATCATGGCGCCACCCGGCATGGAAGAAATGACAGAGCAGATCAAGTCCATGTTCTCGGGCGTGGGCGGGCAGCGCAAGAAGGCCCGCAAGGTCAAGATCCGCGAAGCATTAAAACTGCTGCTCGAGGAAGAAGCGGCCAAGCTGGTCAACGAAGATGAGCTGAAACAGAAGGCCATCCAGAACGTCGAGCAGAACGGCATCGTGTTTCTGGATGAAATCGACAAGATCGCCTCGCGCTCGGAATCGGGCGGTGCCGACATCTCGCGCGCCGGCGTGCAACGCGACCTGCTGCCGCTGGTCGAAGGCACGACCGTCAACACCAAGTACGGCATGATACGCACGGACCACATTCTGTTCATCGCCTCGGGCGCTTTCCACCTGTCGAAACCATCAGACCTGATCCCGGAACTGCAGGGACGCTTTCCCATCCGCGTAGAGCTGGAATCGCTGTCGATCTCGGACTTCGAGCGCATTTTGACCAGCACAGACGCCTGCCTGACGATGCAGTACGAAGCCTTGCTGGCGACGGAAAACCTGACCTTGAAATTCGCCCCGGAAGGCATCACGCGCCTGGCGGAAATCGCTTATTCGGTGAACGAGCGCACGGAAAACATCGGCGCGCGCCGGCTGCACACGGTGATGGAAAAACTGCTGGAAGAAGTGTCGTTTACGGCCAGCGAAGGCAGCAGCAACACGGAAAACCTGCTGCTGATCGATGCCGCGTATGTCAATGAACGCCTGGAAGCGCTGTCGGTCAACGAGGACCTGTCACGCTACGTGCTGTAAGCAGGAAGGGGGAGACCGATGGCAAACAAGGCCTTGGCGACGCGGCAGAAAATGCAGTTCCGCGTCGAACCCTCGCAAAAACCGCGCAATCCGGTCGCCACTGCCGCCCTGCAGCGCGCCGCCGGGGCGCACGTGAAAACCGTGTCTGGCCAGCGCCAGCAGGAAAAACGCCTGCTGGCGAAACTGCTGTTGAAGGTCGCAACGGACAAATAGGCCGCCCGCGGACACCCCAATCGGGGCGTCCGCCATCAGGCCACTCTCTGCTGCAGCAGCATCCCGTTAAAATCGGTAGGACGCGCCCAGCGAAAACATGTCGACCTTGGTCGTTTGCTTGTCGTTGTACTTGACCGGCACGCGGTCCCAATCGAGGTGCAGCGACCAGTTCTGGTTCAGTGCATATGCCGTGCCGATGCCGTAGATCAGGCCTGCCTTGTTCTTCTTGTCCGAGCCGCCGCCCAGATAATCGACCTTGCCCTGCGTGTAGGCCACGCCGGCGCGCCCGCTCAGGGTGAAGGCGTCGAACTGGTAGCCGAGCACGCCCTGCACGCCGAGGCCGCTGAACTTGCCGCGGCCGGCAACCTTGCCGGCGCCCGTCTCGAAACCGGACTTGACCTCGCCGCCTGTGTACCCCACCAGCTCAAGCGAAGGCAGGGCCACGCCGCCCTGAAACGGCAGCGCGTCGAAACTGTAACCCACGTAGGCTTTGCCATTGCGCTTGCTGCTTTTGTCGCAATCGCCTTGTCCTGGCACGCAATCGAGGCCGGTATTGGCGCGAAAGCCATAGCTGGCGCCCGCATAGACGGGACCCGGTGCGGGCTCGGCTGCCGCCGCCACGGCATGCAGGGGAGCGATGCTGGCCAGCGCCAGCAGCGCTGCGGGGAAACGGAAAGATGGGAACATGGATAACCTCTACAAGTGGATGGATTGCCTGGTTGTAGCGCGCTGCGCGAGCCACAAGCGGGAGTGTCATCTCTTTTGCCGCGAAGTACTATCACCTTGTGCAAAGTGCCATTAGCGGCTACATTCGGTAGCGTCATCCGCTACCAAACTTGTAAAAAAGGATATCTCGTGAGCTCACCTGAACTGGTTTTGCGCGTGCTGCGCACGCAATTGCGCGCCGCCGGCATCACCTATAAAGTACTGGCCGAACGCATCGCCATGAGCGAGTCGAGCGTCAAGCGCATGTTTGGCCAGCACGACATGTCGCTGTCGCGCCTGGCCCTGATCTGCAAGGCTTCCGGCATCGCCATGGAAGACGTGCTGCGCGGCGCGGCCGACATCACGCCGCATGCCGACACGCTCACGCTCATACAGGAAAAGTCGCTGGTGGCGCATCCGCGCCTGCTGCTGGTGGCAATCTGCTGCCTGGGCCACTGGAGCCTGGAGCAGGTGGTGGAAACGTATGCGCTGACGCAGGCCGAATGCATCGGCTGCCTGGCCGAGCTGGACCGGCTGGGCTTGATCGAACTCAAACCGCTGAACCGCTACAGCCTGCGCGTCTCGAACGCCTTCCACTGGCTGGCCGACGGCCCTGTGCAGCAGTACTTCCGCGAACACGTGGTGGCCGATTATTTCAGCGGGCATTTCGATGGCGCCGGCGAAACCCTGATGTGCATCCCGGCGCGCCTGTCCTTGTCGAGCGCGCAAGAGCTGGTGCAGAAGATCCGCCAGTTGGCCGAGGAACTGGCGCGGCTGCACCAGAATGACCGGCGCCTGGCGCCCGCCGAGCGCGATGGCTTTACCCTGCTGCTGGGGTTTCGCTCATGGGAATTTGCCGCCTTCACGGCCTTGCGCCGCAGTTCCGCCGCCGCCCTGCCCGCTGCGCCGGCCGCCAGCTACCAGACGGGTCCCAGGAACAGATAGAAGGTGCTCTCGCCGCCCTTCGACGCGCCCGAGGCCACGTACACGGGGCCGAAACGCGTATCGACGGAGATGAAGGCGCTGCTGGCCTGCGTGAACTTGCTGCTCTTCCAGCGGTCATTCTGATCGAAGCCGCCGCCCATTTCCAGCGAAAAGCCGGCCCGCACGGCGCCGCCCAGGGTACTGGGCAGGGAAGCGATGCGGCGCGCCATCACGACGCGCGCCAGGGCGATGCTGCGCCCGCTCACCGATTCAAAGTCCGTGCCGGACAGGCGCAGGAAGCCGCCCAGGCTGAGCGGCGCCTCGCCGCGCTGCGCGCGCGCCCATTCGCCATACACGTGGCCAGCCCAGTTGCCATAACCGAAAGCCTTCAATGCCGTCAGCGAAGAGCGGCCCAGCGCCGCTTCGCCCGAACCCGTGGTCGAAGCGCGCGTCCAGGTGGCGTCGAGCAGCGCACCGCGCGTGGGGAAGCCGGGCGAATCGAGCGTATCGACGCGGAACTGGACGAACTGCGTGGTGCCCAGCGCACGCGACTCGGGCAGCGTGGGATCGGCCGGTATCGCCAGCTTGCCCTTGATCTCCGTGCGCGAGACACCGAACTGCAGATCGCCCCAGGTACCGAACTCGCGTCCCAGCACCAGCGCCGCCGTCTGGCCGTTATACGTCAGGCGTGCGCTGCGCCGGCCTTGGTCGAAGACATCCATCGCCGACGAGGTGTATTGCAGTTGCGGCGCGATATACCATGGGTTGCCGGCGCCCAGCGGCTGCCAGAACTGCACGCCATAACCGCGCGCATTGCCGATCTGCGCCGTGCTGCGCAACTCGCCGCCCCAGCTGTTCAGGTTCGAATGCACATGCAGCAGCTTCAAGGCGAAGCTGTTGCTATCCCTGAAATCGCTGGACAGCTCCAGGCCCACGCGCAGGCGGTTGCTGGCCCACGGCGCCTCGACGGCCTTGATGCTGACCGTGCGCTGGTCGCCCGCGTCCACCACTTCGCTCTCCACGCGCGCCACGTCGCCGCGGCCATACAGCTTGCCGGCAGCCTTGATCACGTCTTCCTGGGTGACGAGCTGGCCTTCCACCAGCCCGGACTGGGCTTGCAGGATGCGCGGGTTGATATCGCCTTCGCTCTCCACGGCCAGGCGCGTGAGCGGCAAGGCAACGTCCAGCAAGGCCGGCGCGGCCAGGCGCAGCTGCTCGCGCGCCGCGTACTGCTCCGGCGGCAGTGCCAGCGGCGCCAGGCGGGCGGCCAGGGCCTGCGCCGCCTGTTCGCCGGCGCGCATGGCGCGCGCATAGTTTTCAAAGTCGAGGAAACTCACGCCCGTCAGGTCGGGCGCCACGAGAATATCCTGCGGACGCAATTCCTTGAGCGAGCGCTGCACATTTTGCTCCGTGAGAATCTGCAGCATCTGCTGCGCCACGCCGATGGCGCTGCCCAGCTCTTTTTCCGGCGCCAGCGGCGTGCCCACATTGACGGCGATGATGATGTCGGCACCCATGGCGCGCGCCATGTCGACCGGCAGGTTGCGCACCAGGCCGCCATCGACCACCAGGCGGTTATTCACGCGCACGGGGGAGAACACGCCCGGCACGGCCAGCGAGGCGCGCATCGACAGGAACAGCGGCGTGTCGACCAGCTCCACCAGTTCTCCATTGACCAGGTCCGATGCCACGGAACGGAAGGGCAGCGGCAACTGGCTGGCGGGACGGTCGCGCATGCCAGCGGGCAGCAGCCGGTTCAAGGCTAGTTCCAGCGCCGCATTGCTGGCCGCCGCCGGCGGCGTGGAAATGCCGTTACGGCTGAGGCCAAACTCGATGCGCGACGGCAGCAATAAATCTTCCTCGCGGCGGCGGAACGCCAGTTCGTCGCGCGGCGGCCGGTCGGCCACCACGCGCGCCCAGTTGGTCTCGCGCGCCATCTTTTCCAGGTCGGCCACGGAAGCGCCGGCCGCATAGGCGCCGCCCACCACGCCACCCATGCTGGTGCCGACCACCATGTCGATCGGCACATGCAGCTCCTGCAGCACTTTCAATACGCCGATATGCGCCAGGCCGCGCGCGCCGCCGCCCGACAGCACCAGGGCGATGCGCGGACGCGCCGATACGGGCGCAGCGACGGCAGGCGGGGAAACGGGGGCAGAGGTAGTGGCAGCTGTGGCGGCGGGGAGGTCGGCTGCGGCAGCTGGCGGCAAGGCGCACAGCGCCAGCACGCAGCCCGCCAGGACGGCACGGATCGAGAACATGAAGACTCCTGTGGCGATGGCGGCATGGCGCCATCGGCAAAATACGATAAAAACAGCGCTAGTTTGACGGCGGCGGCACGCTGCTGCTCACTTGCGGCGCCGGCATCATGGTCGCCGGCCGCTGCTGCTCCATCGGCAGCGGCGGCGGCACCAGGTTCGTGACCGGCGCAGGGGCCGCAGCCGGCGTCGGGGTGGCCGACACTTGCCCCGGCAAGGTCAGCGCCTTGTCGTCCGCTACCAGGTCGATGCGCTTGCTCACGCCGCCATCGCGCAGCAGCACATGGCGCGCATGCACTTCCAGCACCGTCACGCCGGGTACCACCTCGGCGCCTTCCGGCAGGGCCACGGATGGCTTGCCATCGGTCGCAATAATGGCCACGCTGCCGCGGCCATTGCTGGCGGCGACCACGCCCTTGAGCTGGTAGTTGCTGGCAGTGGCCACGCTGACCTGGCCGCCGAACAGCGAGGCGCCCGCCTCCACGCTGGCATCCTGCACCACCGGCACGGCGGGTGGATTGATGGGGCGTTGCGGTGCCTTGAACAGCTGCATGGCCCAGTAGGCCAGCGACACGGACAGCGCCACGACGGCGAGCAAACTTGTAAATTGAGGCAAACGCTTCATGGCTTCCTTGAGTTTCTTATCTGACGAGCTGATTGATTTCGATAATCGGCATCAGCACGGCCAGCACGATCAGCAGCACCACCACGCCCATGGCCAGGATCAGGGCCGGCTCCAGCAGGCCGGCAATGGTCAGGGTGCGGCGTTCCAGATCCTGCTCCTGCGCGCTGGCGGCGCGTTCCAGCATGGCCGGCAGCTCGCCCGTGATTTCGCCCGCGCGTATCATGTGTATCAACATGGGCGGAAAATGCTTTTGCGCCGACAGCGCGCGCGCCAGGCTGACGCCCTCGCGCACGGCGCCGCTGGCCTCGGCCACCAGTTCCTGCATCGCCACGTTGGTGAGCGTGTCGCGGCTGGTGTCGAGCGCGCGCAAGATCGGCACGCCGGAGCCCGTGGTAATGGCCAGGGTGCTGGCGAAACGCGCCGTATTCAGGCTGCGTTCAAACTTGCCGTACAGGGGCGCCGTCAGCAGCCAGGTATGCCAGCGCCGCTTCAGTGCCGGTTGCTGCAGCGCGCGGCGCCAGGCCACCCAGGCACCGACGAGGGCAATCGCCACGACGATGCCGTAGTGGCGCACGAAATCCGACAGCGCCAGCATGATCACCGTCAGCATGGGCAGCTTCTGCTTGGTATTGGCGAATACGGAAACGATCTGCGGCACCACGTAGGTGAGCAGGAAAATGACGATGGAAAACGCCACCACCGTGACGATGGCCGGATAGGTGAACGCCAGCTTGACCTTCTGCACCAGCGCATTGCGCCGCTCGATATAGTCGGCCAGGCGCGACAGCACGCGCGACAAATGGCCGATCTGCTCGCCCGAGGCCACCAGCGCCCGGTAAATTTCCGCGAAATCGCGCGGATGGCGCGCCAGCACGTCGGAAAACGCGGCACCGCCAATCACTTCCGAACGGATCGAGGCGATCAGGTCGCGCAGGTAGGGCCGCTCGGCCTGTTCCAGCAAGGCGGAAAACGCTTGCTCCAGCGGCAGGCCCGCTTCCAGCAAACTGGCCAGCTGGCGCGTAAACAGGGCCAGCTCGGTGCTGGACAAACGCTCGCCGAAGCCGCGCCGGCGGGTCACGCCAGCGGCATCGACCTGTGCGGCGATCGGCTCGACGGCCAGCGGTACCAGGCCTTGCACGCGCAGCTCGGCGCGCGCGGAACGGGGACTGTCGGCATTGAGCACGCCCTTGCGGGTGGCGCCCTGGGCGTCGACGGCTTCATAGCGGAATGCGGGCATGGTGGCGGGCCTAGTCTTTGGTCACGCGCAGCAATTCAGCCTGCGTGGTAGTGCCGTCGCGCAGCCAGCGTTCGCCGTCGTCGCGCATGCTCGTCATGCCGTCCTGCAGGGCGACGGCGCGCACGTCCGCTTCCGAAGCGCGGTTGTGGATCTGCGCGCGGATCTGCTCCGTCGTGCGCAGCAGTTCGTACACGCCGACGCGGCCCTGGTAACCCGTCTGGCCGCAATGCTCGCAGCCGACCGCCTGCCAGTATTCGCCATCGTAAGTCTTGCAGGCGCCGCACAATTTGCGCACCAGGCGCTGCGCCAGCACGCCCAGCAGGGACGACGACAGCAGGAACGGTTCGATACCCATGTCGAGCAAGCGCGTGACGGCCGCCGAAGCGTCGTTGGTGTGCAGGGTCGCCAGCACCAGGTGGCCCGTCAGCGACGCCTGCACGGCGATCTGCGCCGTTTCCAGGTCGCGGATCTCGCCGATCATGATCACATCGGGATCTTGTCGCAAAATCGCCCGCAGCGCCTTGGCAAAGGTCATGTCGATGCGCGGGTTGACCTGCGTCTGGCCCACGCCGGCCAGGTCGTACTCGATCGGGTCTTCCACCGTGAGGATGTTCGTGGTGGTGGCGTTGAGCATCGACAGCGCCGCGTACAGGGTGGTGGTCTTGCCCGAGCCGGTGGGGCCCGTGACGAGCACGATGCCGTGCGGCTGCGTGATCAGGCCATCGAACTGCGCCAGCATGGGCGCGCTCATGCCCAGGTGCTGCAAGTCGAGGCGCCCCGCTTCCTTGTCCAGCAAGCGCAATACGGCCCGTTCGCCATGCCCCGTGGGCAAGGTCGAAACGCGCACGTCGACCGGCTTGCCACCGACGCGCAGGGTGATGCGGCCATCCTGCGGCAAGCGTTTTTCAGCGATGTCGAGCTGCGCCATGATCTTGATGCGCGAAATCAGCGAGCCGTGGATGGCCTTGCGCGGGCGCACCACGTCGCGCAGGCTGCCGTCGATGCGGAAGCGCACGACGGACGTCTGCTCAAAAGGCTCGATGTGGATATCGGAAGCGCCTTCGCGCAGCGCCTGCGTCAGCAGCGCGTTGATCATGCGGATGACGGGCGCATCGTCGGACGATTCGAGCAAGTCCTCAATGGCCGGCACATCCTGCAGCAGCTTGGTCAAATCCAGGTCGGCGTCGAATTCATCGGCCATCTGCGACGCGTCGCCGCCGCCGCCCGCATAGGCGCCGGCAATCGCCGCATCGAGTTCGCCGCGCGGCAGCACCGTCAATTGAATCTGGCCGAAGCGGCGCGACACTTCGGCAATGGCCGCCGGCGCCGTCGATGCCGCCACCAGCACCTCGACGGGGCTGCCATCGACGGCGCCAGGCCGGGCCAGCAAGCCGAAATCGCGCGCGTAGGCGTAGGGAAGCAGATTACTCATGGCTATCCCGTCACTTCTGCGGCTGCGGCTGCGGCTGCTGCTGGTATTGCTGCAGCAGGGACTGCGGTGGCGTGGCCGCGTTGGCCGGCGCGCCTGGCGGCGGCGTCGGTGCCGGCGGCACGGGGCGCGTCACCATGTTGCCGCCCACCGGCTGGCCATCCTGCAGGGCCGGCAAGACGGGTGTGCCCAGGTCTTTCAGCATCAGATTGCCCGTGGCAGGCACGGCGGCCGTCTCGGCCGAGCGCATGTAATCGTAGCGGTCGGCCGCCAGGCTGCCACTTTGCTCCTTGTTGCGCACAATCACAGGGCGCAGGAAAATCATCAGATTGGTTTTCTTGCGCTCGCGCGTCTGGTACTTGAACAGGTTGCCGATCAGGGGAATGTCGCCAAGGCCGCGCACTTTTTCCGCATTGTCGCCCGTGCTGTCTTCGATCAGGCCACCGAGCACGATGATCTGGCCATCGTCGGCCAGCACATTGTTTTCGATCACGCGGTTGTTGATGGTGATGCCGCTGACAGCCGTCGACGTGGATTTGTCCACGCTCGACGTCTCGTGATAGATGCCCAGCTTGATCGTGCCGCCTTCCGAAATCTGCGGGCGCACCTTCAGCGTCAGGCCCACTTCCTTGCGGTCGATGGTCTGGAAGGGATTCGTGTTGGTGCCGGCCGTGCTGGTGTACTGGCCCGTCAGGATAGGCACGTTCTGGCCCACCTTGATGGTCGCCAGTTCATTGTCCAGGGTGATCAGGTTTGGCGTCGACAGGATATTGGCGTTGCCGTCCGATTCCAGCGCATGCGCCACGGCGCCCAGGCCCAGCGCGCCGTTGATCTGCTTGAAGATGCCGACCGTCAGGCCGCCCGTCGGCAAGACCTTGCCGCCGCCCGTGGCGATGGAGGCGATGTTGTTGGTGGTGCCGGAAGCGAAGGACTGCAGCGCTCCAACGCGGTAATTGCTGGAACTGTCGCCCGACAGGCCCAGCCACTGCACGCCGAACTCGGACGCCTTGGACGACGTCACTTCGACGATCAGCGCCTCGATGTAGACCTGGGCGCGGCGCACGTCGAGCTGGTCGATCACGGCGCGCAGATTGCGGTAAACGGCCTCGTTGCAGGTCAGGATCAGGGTATTCGTCGAGGCGTCGGCCTGGATGAAGCCGGCCGCGCCGCCGGAGGACAGCTGCTGCGGCCCGTTGTTCAGCGAAGCGCCGCCCGAGCTGCCATTTTGCGTATTGCCACCCAGGCCGCTGCTATTCATGCCGCTGTTGTTCTGGCTGATCGGGTTGTTCGTGGCGAGGTTGCTGGTGCCCTGCTGCGCCGTGGCGGCAGAGCCGTCCGACGTCACCACCGAGCGCAGGGTCTGCGCCAGCTTGGTGGCGTCCGCATTCTTCAGGTACACCACGTGCACATTGCCCAGCTGCGTGGTGGGCTGGTCCAGCTTCGAGATCAGCGACTTGGCCAGGTTGGCGCGCGCCGCCGACGGTGCGCGCAGCACCAGCGAATTGGTGCGCGGATCGGCCAGCACGGAGACCTTGCCCGTATCGGCTGCCGCGCCGGCGCCCGCATTGCCGCCTTCCATCAGCTTGTTGACCATCGAAGCCAGGTCGGAAGCGATGGCATAACGCACGGGGATCACATCGAGGTCCGTCGAGGCGGGCACGTCGAGCGCGGCGATGATCTTCGCCAGGCGCTTGAGGTTATCCGCGTAATCGGTGATGACCAGCGAGTTGTTGCCCGGGTTGGCGTTAATCGTGTTGTTCGGCGAGATCAGGGGGCGCAGCACGGCCAGCAGGTTGGCCGATGATTCGTAGTTCAGATAAAACACCTGGGTGGCGATCTGGTCGCCCTTCACCTGGCTGGCGCCATTGCCCACCTGGGTCGGCACGGATTGCAACTTGGCGTCCGCTTCCGGCACCACTTTCGCATAGCCGTCGCCGGAGACCACCGCATAGCCTTGCAGGCGCAAGGCCGAGGCAAGCAAGCCGAAGGCTTGCGTCTTGCTGATCGATTTTTCCGACACCAGCGTGATCGTCCCCTTGACGCGCGGGTCGATGACGAAATTGATGTTGGTGTAATGGCCCACCGCCTTGATCACCGATTCGATGTCGGCGCCGACGAAATTGAGCGCCGCTTCATCGCCGGGCGCGGCCCAAACGGGTGCCGGCATGCCGGCCACGGAACAGCACAGCAAGGCGGCGGCCGACAGGCGGCGCAGCGAGAAGGAGAATGTATGGGGGCTCACGGATGGTTTTTTCATTGTCTGAACTCTAAGGCGATGATGTTTTTTTCGCTATTGCTACGGCGCTGTCCCAGCAAATTCAACAAACTCGCCAAGGTCTCTTCATATCCTGCTGCGGCCTGGGCCTGGCCGGAAAACTGCATGCGCCCCTGTTGCAGGCTGCCACTGCCGTCGAGCAGCAGCGGTCCCTTGATGGAGCGCAAGGTCAACGTCGCCTGCTGCCCCTGCCAATCGAAATCGAGCTCGTAGCTGCCCAGCGGACGCAAGGACGACAGGCGCGAGGCCATGTCTGTCATCTGCAAGGTAGTGCGGCCGACGGCGGAAAACTGCCGCTGCGCCAAAGCCAGCTCCAAGGTGCTCCACGACAGGCGCATGCTGCCCGTCGGCGCCACGGTATTTAACGGCGCACCGAGGCCGCCGAGGCCATCGGCCGGCAGCAGCAGGGCCGCCGGGCTGACCTGCCAGTGCGACCACGAGCCGCGCAGGTTCACCGGCTGCGACAGCGCCTGCGGGTTTTGCAATTCCACGTCCGCCGATCCCCACAGCACCGAGGGCGAAATGCGCCAGCTGAAACGCCCCGGCAGCAGGGGCGTCACGGCGCCGTTCGCGCTGGCCGCCCCGCCGACAAAGGCCGAGCCGCGCCACAGGGTACCTTGCGCATCGCCCAAGGTCAAACGTCCGCCCGTCTGCTTTTCCACGATACCGGCCACCCAGCCGGCCGGGAAAAATACCAGCAGGGTGAGGCACACGCTCATGACGATGGCCAGCAGCCAGCCAAGCAGGCGCGTCATCGTGCCGCGCCCGGGCTCTGGTGCAGGCTGAAGGTGGCGTTGACGCGGCCTGCCTTATCCTGCGCCGTGATGCTCGCTTCCTGTACGGCGATGCGGCCTTCGCGGCGCAAGCCGTCGAGCCACAGCATGACGCTGGCAAACGGCACGCCGTTCAGCTGCACACGCGCATATTCGCCCGTCAGCGACAGCGATTGTGGCGCCAGGCCGCGCGCCTTCAGCGAGGCGTCCAGACTTTCACGGCCCATGGGCGCGACCTGCACGGGCGCCTGGCGTGCCAGTTCGCCCGCTTCGCGCGCCAGCGCCTGCAACTGGGCCGCATTCTGGCGCAACTCGGGCAAACTCTTTTGCAAGGCGATGCGGCCCGTCCAGGCCGGCTCGAAAAACACCGCATAGACGAGCGCCAGGCCCGCCACCACGCCGCCGATGCTCAAGAGCTTGCGCTCCTGCGGCGTGCGCTCGGCCCAGAAGGTCTGTACGGCCTGCTGCTGCCCCACCAACGCGGCGCGCGCCTTGTTCACTGCTGCACTCATGTTTTTGCTCCCGTGGCCGGCGTGATCTTCCACACGCCCGGCGCCGTTTCATTCAAGGCCAGCTTGCGCGCGGCCAGGCCATCGCGCACCTGCGCCTGGGCGCTGGCGTCGACCATGTCCGGCTTCAGCTTGACGATCAGGCTGCGCTCGCGGTATTCCAGCGAGGCTACCACGCCGCGCCCGGCCAGGCCGCCCAGCGCCTCGCCCAGCGCCGCGCTCATGCTGGTGAAATCATCCATGCTGGCTTGCCCGCTTTGCAGGCGGGCAGCGGCGATATTGCGCCGCATCTGCTCCGCTTCCAGGCCATATACGGGCGCTTCATTCGGATACGCGGCCTTAAAGGTTTGCTGCATCGAGGTGCGCACGGTGGCGGCCTCGCGCTTCAGGCGCATCCATTCGATATTCATGCCGGCCAGGTTGACGATCACGGCCAGCAGCGCCAGGCGCAGCGGCCAGCGCCAGCGGCGCCATTCGGTGGCTGATCCCGTGGCCGTGCCCAGTGCGGGCGCCAGGTCCAGCGACGTTGCGCGGGCGCCGGCGATCCAGTGCGCCCAATGGTCGCTCTCCAGCGTCATGCCATCCATGCCGGCAGCCAGCTCTTGATATTGCGCCAGCTCGGCCTGCGCCACGTAGACCGTCAAGGGCACATCGCCGGCAAACGCGCGCGTCGTCAGCAGGGCCTGCTGCGGCTGGGCCGGCAACACCAGGCCCAGGCCCTCTTGCGGCGCCTGGCGCAAGGCCATTTCCAGGCCGTCGCCGCTCGCCTGCAGAGCGGCCGTCACGCTGCCCGGCTGCAAGGGCAGGCACAGTTGCGACGGCAACAGCGCCACCTTGCGCGCACCCTGCGCCAGCAACGCTTTCACGAGTACGTCGGCCCAGGCGCGCTGCGCCACGGCCACCGTGCGCATGCCGGCCGCATCGGGCGCGCCGGCGGCCAGCAGGCAATCCTGGGCATCGCCAAGGATGTGTTCTTCCACCAGGCCCGGCAAGGCTGCGCGCAAACGGGCGCCGGCCAGCGGCGGCGTTTTCAGGCGCAGCAGGGTCACGTCGGCCGCCGCCAGCAGCAGCACCACCTGCTTGGCGCCGGCGATCAGCTGGCCCAGGCTGCCCAGCGGCGCGCTGCCTTGCTGCAGCAGGGTGCCGCCGTCGCCGGCCAGCACGAAGGAGCAGGCAGGCGCGCTGTCGGTGGACGCCTTGGCCGGGTGACGGATATACAATATTGTCAAAGTGACTCGCTTTCAGCTGTTAATTTTCCCGCAACCAGACCAGGCTGGTGGTGCGCTGCGGATCCGTTTTTCGATTGATGAGCGCCACGGCATCAAGGGCGGCACGGTCCAGCCGCACGCGAATGACGGTCAGGAAGTAGCGGCTCTTCACATCAAGTTCTACGCCGTCAATCAGTGCAGCATTAATATTATTCTGGAAATTTGCTTTATCGACAAACTTTTTGCGCGGATTGCTCAAGGTCAGGGCACTCGCCTCGGACAAGGACATCATCGTCACGGCCGCCAGCACTTCGGCCGGGGCCGTATTCACGTTCACTGGCGTGAGTTCAGGCAAAACGATAATAAAGTCGCGCAGCTGCTCGATCATCTGCGGCGTATAGCCGGGCACGGCCAGCAGATCCTCGATCTGCGTGAACGCCACCGGCTCGCTGCCGCCGCCCGACGCGGGGCTGGTCGTCTTGCCATCGCTGCCGCTGTTGGCGGCACGCGGTTTTGGTTTCGCGCGCAGCACGGCATCGGCCGTGGCCTGCGCCAGGCCGCTGTCGAGCCGCAGGTTGGCCAGCAGACGCTGGTAAGCCAGCACCTGCTGCGAATTGATGCCGCCCGTGGCGGCGACCAGGTTGGTGATATTGAAACGCGCCTGCGCGTCAAGCGCGCGGCCAGAGACGGTGGCGTCGAATTTTTCCGTGTCGACCTTTTCGCGGTCCACATAATCGTCGAGCCGCGCTTCCTCGATGGGCGTGGCCCACACGCCGTCGGCCGCCGTCAGCATGGGATTGTCCTGGCGCAGCCAGAAGCGGGCAAAATCGACCATGCCGCGCATGGCCCACTGCGTCTGCAGGCGCAGGCGCTGGTTTTCCATCGAGCGCACTTGCACCTGCTGCTGCCAGAACAGGCTGGCGACGACCGTGATGGCCAGCGCCGTCAGCAGCAAGGCCGTGATGACGGCCACGCCACGCTGGCGCGCGGGGAGCGAAAAGTGCGTCATCCCGGCCCCAATAAAAAGACTTTGGACAGGCCCGCGTCCTGGCCCGGCATCTGCAAGGTCACTTCCAGGCCCGGTACCTGCGTGGAAATGGCGGCGCCCGCCGTCAGCACGTTCCAGGCGCCATTGCTCCAGCCGCGCATGACCATGCTGCCGACCCCGCGCATCAGGGCCACGTCGGCGCTGGAGGTATCGGTATCGTCGCGCGCCGCCTGCCACAGGGTATCAAGCACGGCCAGGTCGCGCGTGCCGTTCGACTCGCGCCGCATCAGCACGCCGCCGCTCAGGCGGTAAGTGACCACTTGCAACTGCTGCGGCTCCTGTTCCGACGCGGCCAGGCGCACCAGGGTCAGGCGGTCATTTTCCGCCGACAGGTTGGTGCGGCCGTTCAGCAAGGTATTGCCCTGGCCGGCGCCGGCCAGATGGTCGCAATCGCTCTGCATCTGGGCAAACGCCAGCTGCATGCCGCGCGCCTGCTCCAGCTGGCTGGTCAGCACCTCGCGCGAACGCATGATGCTGTCCAGGCCGCGCCAGCCCAGCACGGCGACCATGGCCAGGATGCCGATCGCCACGAGCAGCTCGATCAGGGTAAAGCCCGCGGCGGAAAGAGGACGGCGCGCCATCAGTCGTTGAACGCCAGTAACACCAGGCGCACGATGCGCCGGGCCGGATATTGCACGTCATACACATTCACGCGCACTTGGCGGATGCGGGGATTCGGCGTCGCCACCACTTCCTCTTCGCAAATGAGTTTTAAATCGCCCTGCGGGCAATCGACCGTGCGCTTGCCAGTCTGGGGGAAAGTCTTTGCCAGGCGCAAGCGCACCAGGTGGTTTTCAGCCGACCAGGTGGCCATCATGGCGCTGCGCAAGCCATCGCTGTTTTGCGTCAGGCTGCCGACGGCGCGCAGCGAGGCGCCGAGGGCCGTGCCGACGATGACAAGGGCAACCAATACTTCCAGCAAAGTGAAGCCGCGCTGGCGTTGGCGTGCGAGGCGCATCATTGCTCGACCGTGAAGTGGCCGATGCCGTCGGCGCGGATGGCCACGCTGCGTTCGCCGCTGGCCAGGGTCAGCACGAAAGGCTTGTCGACCGGTTCGCGGCCGAAGATGATGCGCAGCGGCTGGGCCACGCTGTTCGATGGCTGCACGCTGAGCAGCATGGGCGTGTTGTTGAAGCTGCGCTCGCGCAGCAAATCGTCCTGCGTCACGGGTTGCCACAGCTTTTCATTGAGGACCAGGAAACGGTATTGATTTTCGTCAGCCTCGAACGCCACCTGCCGGCTGCGCACGATGGCTTCATCGCGCGCCAGTTGCAGCAGCAGGGCGATGCGCTCGGCTTCCTTCTGCAACGCTTGCTGTCCATTCGGCATGGCGTTCAGCGAGACCAGGCCCAGGGTGACGCCGATGATGACCAGCACCACCAGCAATTCGATCAGCGTGAAACCGCTGGCGCGTGGCCGGGGCGGTGCGCGACCGGTGGTCATGGCAGGCATGCAATGGAAAACTTACAGTTCCCAGGAGCCGATATCGGCATCGTCGCCGCTACCGCCAGGCTGGCCATCGGCGCCCAGCGAGATGATGTCGACTTCGCCTTTCACACCCGGCGACAGGAACTGGTAGGGATTGCCCCACGGATCCTTCGGCATCTTTTCCAGGTAGCCGCCCGCCTTCCAGCCATTCGCGGCAGGTCCCGTGGTCGGTTTTTCGATCAGCGCCTGCAAGCCCTGCTCGGTAGTCGGATAGCGCTGGTTATCCAGGCGATACAGTTTCAAGGCTTGCATCACGGTAGCGATGTCGACTTTCGCCGCCGCCACTTTCGACTCGCCCGTGCGGGCGATCAGCTTGGGCACCACCAGTGACGCGAGGATACCCATGATCACCACCACGACCATGATTTCAATCAAAGTGAAGCCGCGCGCGCGGCGCTGGCGGGTCGGATGGTTTGCTGCGTTTTGCATAAGAAAGAGAGAAGAAGGTGAGTAATGAGTGCAGAGTATAAAGCGGAAATATGACAAAGCCTGTCATATAGGGAAAAAATTGTGCAGAGACTGTCAAGCCGGCAAGGCCACTGCGCCGCAAACGGCACAGCCGGAGTCGCGCGCGACGCGCATGCTGCTCCATTCCATGTGCAAGCCGTCGAGCAACAGCAGGCGCCCGGCCAGCGATTCCCCCACGCCCATAATGAGTTTCAGCGCTTCAGCCGCCTGCATGGCACCCACCACGCCCACCAACGGCGCGAACACGCCCATGCTCGAGCAGGCCTCGTCCGTGAACTGCTGCTCCTGCGGAAACAGGCAGGAGTAACACGGCTGGGTGCCCGTGCGCGGGTCGAACACGCTCACTTGCCCATCGAAACGGATCACGGCGCCCGACACCAGCGGCACCCTGGCCGCCACGCAGGCGCGATTGACGGCGTGGCGCGTGGCGAAGTTGTCCGTGCAGTCGAGCACCACCGTGCTGGAGCAGACCAGTTCGGCCAGGCGCGCGCCGTCGAGGCGTTCCTGCAAGGCGACGATGTCTATCTCGGGATTAATGCCGCTCAAGGTCTGGCACGCCGACAGCACCTTCGGCTGGCCCACGCGGCCCGTCGTATGGGCGATCTGGCGCTGCAGGTTGGTCAGATCGACCGTATCGTCATCGACCAGGGTCAGCTTGCCGACACCGCTGGCGGCCAGATACATGGCCGCCGGGGAGCCGAGCCCGCCCGCGCCGATCACCAGCACATGTGCGTCCAGCAAGGCTTGCTGGCCTTCGATGCCGATCTCATCTAACAGGATATGGCGCGAATAGCGCAGCAATTGATGGTCGTTCATGGCGGGACTACGGTTTTTGCACGGGAATCTTCTTGTCGTCCGCCTTGATGTCGGAAGCGATTTCCGGCTTGGCGCTGATCTTCTCGCCCTTGGCCTCCACCTTGGCCAGTTGCACCGGCAAGCCCTGGAAGTGGTTCAAGGCTTGCTGCAGCTGGAAATCATCCTTGGCGCCGTATTCGAGCGGCTTGCGCTTTTTCGCCGTGGTGATCAGGCGCTGCTCTTGTTCCAGCTGCTCCTGCATGCCTTCCATGGTCGGCTTGGCCGCTTCCGGCTTGCCATCGTTGCTGCTCAAGTGCTTTTCCAGGTCCGCCTCGCGCACGCGCAGGCTGTTCCAGCCGTCGCCTTCTGCTGTTTCATCGACCAGCAAGTCGGGCACGATGCCGCGTGCCTGGATGGCACGGCCTTTCGGCGTGTAATAGCGGGCCGTGGTCAGCTTGACGGCCGTATCGGCCGTGATCTGGCGCAAGGTTTGCACGGAACCCTTGCCGAACGTTTGCGTGCCGATGATGGTGGCACGCTGGTAATCCTGCAAGGCGCCGGCGACGATTTCCGAGGCGGAAGCGGAACCGGCATTGACCAGCACCACCAGCGGCACGGTTTTCAGCGCGGCCGGCAGCTTGGCCAGCGGGTCGGCCCTGGCGCCCGGCGGCGCATAGAATTCGCGGCGGCCATAAAACACTTGTTTCGACTCGGGCAACTGGCCCTTGGTGGAGACGATCACGGCATTACCCGGAAGGAAGGCCGTCGCCACGCCGATGGCGCCCGGCACGACGCCACCGGGATCGTTGCGCAAGTCCAGCACCAGGCCCTTGAGCTTGGGGTCTTGCGCGTAGAGCGCGTTGATCTTTTTGACCATGTCATCGACGGTCGGTTCCTGGAACTGGGCGATGCGCAGCCAGGCATAGCCGGGCGCGACCATCTTGGCCTTCACGCTTTGCACGCGGATTTCCTCGCGCACGATGGGGAAGACCAGCGGCTTACTTTCGCCCTTGCGCGACATCGTCAGCACCAGCTTGGTGCCAGGCTGGCCGCGCATCTTCTTGATGACCTCTTCCAGCTGCAAGCCCTTCAGGGGGATGTTGTCGAGGCGGGTGATCAGGTCGCCCGCCAGGATGCCGGCCTTGGCGGCAGGGCTGTCCTCGATGGGCGAGACGACTTTCACGTAGCCGTCTTCCATGCTCACTTCGATGCCGATGCCGACAAACTTGCCCTGCACGCTTTCGCGCATTTCCTTGAAGGCATTCTTGTCGAGGTAGACAGAATGCGGGTCCAGCGAAGAGACCATGCCGGAAATGGCTTCCGTCAAGAGTTTCTTGTCGTCCACCTTCTCGACATAGTCAGACTTGATCAGGCCGAAGACATCGGACAGCTGGCGCAGCTCGTCGAGCGGCAGCGGGGCATTCGTGATTTTCTGCGCCACGGCCGGGAACTGCAGCGACATGCCGATGCCGGCCAGCACGCCCAGACCGATCAGGCCGATACTTTTGACTTTGATACCCATGTATTCTTCGCAATCTACAAATTCGCTGCCGCAGCAATGGTGGGAACTTAAAACTTCACCCAGGTGGCGGGGTCGAAGGCGCGGCCCTGATGACGCAATTCAAAGTATAGCCCCGATTCCTCGTTGCCGCCGCTGTTGCCCGCGCTGGCAATGGCGTCGCCGCCCTTGACGGCATCGCCTACGCGTTTCAGCAGCGACTGGTTATTGCCATAAATACTCATGTACTGGCCGCCATGGTCGACGATGATCAAATTGCCGAAACCGCGCAGCCAGTCGGAAAACACCACGCGCCCTGCGGCGATGGCGTGGACCTCGCTGCCTTCGCCCGTGCGGATGAACACGCCCTTCCAGCTGGGACCGTCACCGCGCTTGCTGCCGAAGCGGGCGGCGATCCTGCCCGACACGGGCGCGCGCAGCTGCCCTTTCAGGCTGGCAAAGGCGCCGGCCGGCGCGGCCGGGCCCAGGCTTGGGCGTTCCGGCTCCGGCTCCGGCTCCGGCTTCGGCTCGGGCTTGGTCGCCACCTTGGCCACCTGCGGTGGCTCGTCGTCATCGATAGGTTCGAGCTTGACGGGCGGCAGCGGAGTTTGCGGTTTGATCTTGCCCGATTTGTTTTGTTGTTCTTTCGCCAGGCGTTCGCGTTCAGCCTGCGCTTGCGCGGCCCTGGCGCGCGCGGCCAGCAGGCGTTCACGCTTTTCCGCGGCGATCTTGGCGTCGGCGGCCGCTTTGGCGGCGGCCCTTTGCTCGGCCAGCAATTGCTGGCGTTTCTTTTCAGCAGCAGCGGCGGCGGCCTGCTCTTCGATCAGTTTCGCCAGCTTGTCGACCAGGTTGCCCATGCGCTGTTCATCGCGCTCGACATTGCCCACTTCCTTGCGCTGGGCCACCAGGCGCTGCGACAAGCTCGTCAGCAAAGCGGCGCGGCGCGCCTTCTCTTGCACCAGCAGGGCCTTCTGGTCGCGCTCTTCCTGCGCGATTTCTTCCAGTTCATCCTTGGCGTTCTGCACGTCCGCCTGGTTTTTCTCCACCGCCAGCAAGTTGGCGCGCAAGGCGTCGAGCAGGCGCGCCTGCGCCTGCGACACATAGGCCATCAATTGCAAGTCGCGGTTGATGCGGTTCGGATTGTCGCCCGACAAGAGCAGCTTGATGCGATCTTCGTTGCCGGCAACATATTGTTCACGCAGCAACTTTGACAGCTGCGCCTTCTGTTTCGCGACGGTGGCCGTCAGCTGCTGGTGCTCTTGCCCCAGCGCATTGAGTTTCACGCCCGTCTCGCTTTGTTCCTGCGCCAGGTCGCGCAAGGCGCGGTTGGCATTGGAAATGGCTTCTTCCGACTCGGCCAGGGTATCGGCCGCGTCATCCTTGGCGCTTTCCGTGCGGCTGATGTCGCGCTTGAGCGCCGTCAGCTTTTGTTGCAATCCGGCACGTTGAGCTTCCGCGGCCGCTTTCTGCTTGCTGCGTTCGGTGGGCTTGGCACCCTGTGCGGCGCCGCTCGACAACAGCAGCGCTGCGCACAGCATGGCACCGGCGCGCCACGCCGGCAGGGGTCGTTCAGCAGAGGGGGCGATTGCTGTGCCGCGGAAGAAAGACAACAAGTTACTTGGCCTTCCCTTGGTTCGCCACGGCCGCTTGCGCTGCCGCAATCGCTGCCGGGTCGCCCAGGTAGTAATGGCGGATCGGTTTCAGGTCGGCGTCCAGTTCATACACGAGCGGCTGGCCGTTGGGAATGTTCAGGCCCACGATATCGCTGTCGCTGATGCCATCGAGCATCTTGATCAACGCGCGCAGGCTGTTGCCGTGAGCCGAAATGATGATTTTCTTGCCGGCGCGGATGGCCGGGGCGATTTCCTCATCCCAGGCCGGCATCACGCGCGCCACGGTGTCTTTCAGGCATTCGGTCAGCGGGATAGACGCTTTCGGCAAGCCGGCGTAGCGCGGATCGTTGAACGAGGCGCGGTCGTCGTCTTCGGCCAGCGGCGGCGGCGGCGTGTCGTAGCTGCGGCGCCATACCAATACTTGCTCGTCACCATACTTGGCGGCCGTCTCGCCCTTGTCCAGGCCTTGCAGGGCGCCGTAGTGGCGCTCGTTCAAGCGCCAGTCGTTCTTGATCGGCAGATACATCATGTCCATCTCGTCGAGCGCCAGCCACAGGGTGCGGATGGCGCGCTTCAAGACCGAAGTGTAGGCCACGTCGAACGTAAAACCTTCCTGCTTGAGGATCTGGCCGGCGGCCTTGGCTTCGTTGATGCCCTTTTCCGTCAGATCGACGTCGGTCCAGCCAGTGAAGCGGTTATCGAGGTTCCAGGTGGACTCGCCGTGACGCATGAAAACGATTTTGTACATAGTTCTATCTTCTCAAGGGGTTCAAATCAAAAAAGCAAAACGTAAAAAGACCTCGTCCAGCTTCTATTTTATAATGCGCGGATTGACTTAAACCATTGGACCCTACGTGAAATTCATTATCGACCACATTTTTCTGTTTGCCATCGTCATTATTTCCGGCGGCGCCCTCCTCTGGCCACTGCTGTCGATGCGCGGCAAGCGCGCGACCGTGCTGGAAGTGACGCAACTGATCAACCGTGGCAAGAGCATCATCGTGGACGTGCGCAGCACGGAAGAATTCGCCACGGGCCACTTGCCTGACGCAAAAAATATTCCGCTGCCGGAACTGGCAAAACGCCTGGGCGAGCTGGAAAAATTCAAAACGCGCCCCATTGTAGTGGTTTGCCAGAAAGGTTCGCGTTCGGCAACGGGCGTCGGCCTGCTGGGTAAAGCCGGTTTCGCTGAGGCAACGAGCCTGGAAGGCGGCCTCGACGAGTGGAAAAAGCAGGGTTTGCCATTGAAAACCTTGTCGCTGGCCAAGTAAGCCTGCGCCAGCACTAACATAAGGAGTCATCATGAGTGTCCCAGTAATTGTGTATAGCACCGCCGTGTGCCCGTATTGCGTGCGCGCCGAACGCCTGTTGGAAGCCAAGGGCGTGGCCGTGCAAAAGATCCGCGTCGACCTCGACCCGGAAGAGCGCATCAAGATGATGGAACGCACGGGCCGTCGCACGGTGCCGCAAATCTATGTGGGCGATACCCACGTGGGCGGATTCGACGATTTGTATGCGCTCGATCAAGCCGGCAAGCTGGACCCCTTGTTAAATGGGACGGCAGCCTGATATAAAGCGGGTTCGAGAAATTGCTTGGTTTTTTGTCGTATTGTTTTGATACAATTGCCCTCGCACCTGATCTGGCCGTGCCTATCCGGCACGGTTTGAATACCGCAAGTACCATATTTGAACGGTGTGCCGTTCTTGTCCTTTACAACGAAAGCGTTCCATGTCCGACGAAAATCTGCAACCAGTCTTCCAAATCCAACGCGTCTACCTGAAAGACATGTCGCTGGAACAACCAAATTCCCCAGCTATTTTCCTGGAACAAGAAGCGCCAGCGATCGAAGTAGCTCTGGACGTGGGCGCTGCGCCTCTGGCCGACGGCATCTTTGAAGCCACCGTGACCATCACCGTGACCGCCAAAGTCGGCGAAAAAGTCGCTTTCCTGGTTGAAGGCAAGCAAGCTGGTATCTTCGAAGCACGCAACATTCCT
The DNA here is from genome assembly GCF_900095265.1 of Janthinobacterium sp. UMAB-56. Lineage (GTDB taxonomy): Bacteria > Pseudomonadota > Gammaproteobacteria > Burkholderiales > Burkholderiaceae_D > Janthinobacterium. The sequence goes on from NZ_LT607670.1 coordinate 69,534, forward strand.
GCCGATCAACTCGATCCGCTGCTGGGAATCGGCTGCCCGAACATCATCTACCCTTACCTGCGCGCCAACATCGCCGACGTGATCACCCGTGCCGGCTTCCCGCCAGTGCACCTGGCCGAGATCAACTTCGAAGTGTTCTACCAACAACGTCTGCAAGCTATTGCTGACGCCGCTGCAGCTGCCCCGGCAGCCGACGCGACGACGCACTAAGCTTCAGGCAAGACCCCGCCAGCTTTCAAGGCTGGCCTGACACGGCGGCCTGGCCGCCGTGTTTCGTTAAGGTTCAAAAATATCATGTTGAAAAGTGCGCTCTTGAGCAAGTTCCGCTGGATAGCCGGCGCCGTGCTGCTGCTGGCAACCGCCACCAGCCACGCCGTCGATTTCAAAACGGTGGGCGCCGCTCCCGTGATCCTGTACGACGCGCCATCCGCCAAGGGCGGCAAGCTGTACGTGGCGCCACGCGGCATGCCGCTGGAAGTGGTGCTCAGCTACGGCGAATGGGTCAAGGTACGCGACGCCAGCGGCGAAATGGCCTGGACGGAAGCCAAGGGCCTGTCGGCCAAACGCAATGTCGTGGCGCGCGCCGCGAACCTGAAGGTACGCGCCAGCCCCGACGACACCGCCTCACCCATCATCCTCGTCGACAAGGGCGTGCTACTGGAAATGAGCGAGCAAGCGAGCTCCGGCTGGGTCAAGGTGCGCCATAAGGATGGCCAGAGCGGCTACGTCAAGACCAGCGAAGTGTGGGGCCTGTAAGCACCGCCGGATTCATCCGGGCACCGGCCAGCCGCGCCGTGCCCCTCCCCCTGCCAGACTGAGGTTGCATGCAAGTTTCCCCTGAAAACACTCCCGATACCGCCGCATCCACCAAGGCCGCCCCGTACCGCATTACCGTGCTGGGCGCCGGCGCCTGGGGCACGGCCGTGGCCATGGCCCTGGCCGGGCGCCACGACGTGCTGTTGTGGGGCCGCAATGGGGAAGCCATGGCCGCCATGGCTGCCAGCGGCGAAAACAGTTATCTGCCGGGTTTCACATTACCGCCACAACTGCGCATCAGCGCCGATTTCGATGCTGCCGTCGCGCATGCCAGCGGCGAACACAGCCTGCTGATCGCCGCCTGCCCCGTGGCGGGCTTGCGGCCGATGCTGCAGCAATTGAAAGACAAGGGCATCGGCAAGCTGGTATGGCTATGCAAAGGCTTTGAAGGCGGCACGGGAATGTTGCCGCACCAGATCGTGCAGGAAGTGCTGGGCGACACGGTGGCCGGCGGCGCCCTGTCCGGACCCTCGTTCGCGCAGGAAGTAGCGCGTGGCTTGCCATGCGCGCTGACCATCGCCTCGCACAGCACCGCCTTGCGCAGCGCCGTCGTATCGGCCTTGCATGGCGGCACCATCCGTGTGTATGCCAGCGAAGATCTGGTAGGCGTGGAAGTGGGCGGCGCCGTCAAGAACGTGCTGGCGATCGCCACCGGCGTGGCCGACGGCCTGGGCCTGGGCTTGAATGCGCGCGCCGCGCTGATCACGCGTGGCCTGGCGGAAATCACGCGCCTGGGCACGGCCCTGGGTGGCCAGACGGAAACGTTCATGGGCTTGACAGGCATGGGCGACTTGATTCTGACGTGCACGGGCGACCTGTCGCGCAACCGCCGGGTCGGCCTGGGACTGGCGCAAGGCAAGGCGCTGGCCACCATCGTGGCCGAACTTGGCCATGTGGCCGAAGGCGTGCCCTGCGCCAGGGCCGTGCGCGAACTGGCGCGCCGCATGGGCGTCGACATGCCGATCACCAATGCGGTGGCCGGCGTGCTGTTCGATGGGGATTTGCCACAGCTGATGGTGCAGCAGTTGCTGTCGCGCGATCCACGCGCTGAGGCCGCCTGAGGTGGCCTGAAGCGCCAGGAAAAACTAGCGCCCCGCCTTGGCCAGCAAGATCGTCAGCAGTACCAGACTGTCTTCGCGCGCGGCCAGTGCATGCGCCTGGCCCCCGTGCAGGTACAGCAGCTGCCCCGGGCCCAGTAGCTGCTCTCCGCCATGCGCTGTCACCGCCACCTGCCCTTGAAGGCATAGCAGGGTGATTTCACCGAGCACATGATGCTCGGGCATGGTCTTGCCCTTGGGCATGCACATGCGGATCAATTCCAGTTCATCCGTCTTGGCCAGCGCAATGGCGGAAAACTGCGACAGGTCATCGCCATCCCTGCGCAGCACCTCGATCACCTGTCCTGAACTTGCGTGCTCCAGTGCCATCATGTGCTCCTTCAACAATTACTCGGTGACTTCCTCCGGCTCTTTCGCGCCGCGCATCCACTCGACCAGCGGCCACGCATCCTGCAAGCCTTGCGCCAGGGTAGGCAGCAGTTTCTCGGGCTCGTTGACAGGCAGCGGCACTTCGGTCCAGACAAAAAAGCTCTTCAGCTTGATGAATTCGATATGTTCGGCATCCGCCTCGAAACCCTTGGGCGGGCGCTGCAACTTGCCCTCGTTCTGGATGCTGCCGAAACGGGCTTTTAAGCGCTTATTTTTCAGCACTTTGGAAAAACCTGGCGCGTCGTTGACCATGTGTTCGCGCAGCGCCTTCAGGCGGCCGGGGGGCGGCATGTATTCGCCGGCACCGAACAGCAAGTTGCCCTCGCCATCGATCTGCAGATAATACGTGGGGCCGCCCGCCTTGCTGGGACGGCGCATGTCGTTTGGCGCGATGGCGGCCGAGAACCGCGTCTTGTACGGGCTCTTGTCGTGCGCGAAACGCACGTCGCGGTTGATGCGGAACAAGGCCTTCTTCGGATTGCAGTACTTCACGGCCGGGTCAAACTTGCCCAGCTCACCGATCAGGCTAGTCACCAGGGCGAGGAATTCCTCGCGCAAGATGTCATAGCGGGGCTTGTTCATGACAAACCAGGGACGGTTATTGTTGTCGCTCAGTTCACGTAAAAATTGGGTCAAATCACGCACATGCATGTGTCAAATTCCGATCAGCAACTATTTGGAAAGCTCTTTCGGAAGGGGGCGCTTGCCCACCATCACGTCGAGGGCCGCTTCGCGATTCTTGCGCAGCACCGTCATTTTAGCTTTTCCGCCGGGCGGCAGTTGGGCGATCAGGTTGAGCATTTCCGTCGTGTCGCCGACGGGCTTGCCTTCCACCGTCAGCAGGATGTCGCCGGGCACGATGCCCGCCTTGTCGGCCGGGCCGTTGCGCACCACGCCGGCGATGATGGCGCCGCTTGAGCGCTGCAAGTTGAAGCTTTGCGCCAGCTCGGGCGTGATGTCCTGCGTTTCCACGCCGATCCAGCCGCGCACCACGTGGCCATCCTTGATGATGGCTTCCATCACCGTCTTGGCCGTCGAGACGGGTATGGCGAAGCCGATGCCGACGGAGCCGCCGCTTTGCGAGTAAATCGCCGTATTGATGCCGATCAGGTTGCCGCGTGTATCGACCAGGGCACCGCCCGAATTGCCAAAGTTGATGGCCGCATCCGTCTGGATGAAGTTTTCAAAGCTGTTGATGTGCAGGTTGTTGCGGCCCAGGGCGGAGATGATGCCCATGGTCACCGTCTGCCCCACGCCGAATGGGTTGCCGATGGCCAGCACCACGTCGCCCACGCGCGCCAGTTCCGACTGGCCCAGCACGATGACGGGCAGTTTGTCGAGGTCGATCTTGATCACGGCCAGGTCCGTTTCCGGGTCCAGGCCCACTACCTTGGCCGGCGCCTTGCGCCCGTCGGTGAGCACCACTTCGATTTCGTCGGCGCCTTCGACCACGTGGTTGTTGGTCAGCACATAGCCTTCATGGCTGACGATGACGCCGGAACCGAGACTGTTTTTCAAGTCATCATCATCCTCGCCGTCCGGGTCGCGGTCGCCGAAGAAACGTTTAAAGAAGGGATCGCGCGCCAGCGGATGGGCGCCGCGCTTGGGTACTTGCAAGGTGAGGATGTTGACGACGGCGGGCATGGCGCGCGCCGCCGCCTCGCGGTAGGAACCGGGCGACAGGCTGCTCGAGGCCGTTTCCACCACGGGCACCGGCTTGGCGGCTGAACCCAGCTGCTGTACCCGGCTGGCCGGGCGCAACGCGCCGTACACAAAATACAGCGCCAGCGCGATGGTCACGGTTTGCGCAAACAATAACCAGAATCGTCGCATAGAGTTCTCTGCCCAGGTCAGCCGGCCGGTGCCGGAACGACTTATTTTGCCAGATCGTTGCTATTCTGTCCGTTCTTCTGCAGGGAGTCGCGGATTTCACGCAGCAACACGATGTCTTCCGACGTGACGGCGTCCGGCGTCGGGACCGGCGAGGCCGCTTCGCGGCGGCGGGCCTTGTTCATCAGGCGGACCATCTGGAAGATGATGAAGGCAAGAATGACGAAATTGAGCAAAATGGTCAGGAAGTTGCCGTAGGCCAGCACGGCGCCCGCCTTTTTCGCTTCCACCAGGGTCATCGTCGAGACTTGACCATTCAGGGGCAGGTAGTAATTGGCAAAATCGAGGCCGCCGAAAATACGGCCGATGGGTGGCATGATCACGTCTTGTACCAGGGAATCGACAATCTTGCCGAAGGCGCCACCGATAATGACACCGACCGCCAGATCGACGACGTTACCCTTCATTGCAAATTCTTTAAATTCTTGCATCATTGCCATGAATTTCTCCTTCGGATAGATATAAAAACATGCCGATCATACTATTGATTCCTGGGGATACCAACTTGTGGTTGTCGTCAGGACCAATTCCGGCACAGCCTGGTGCATCTAGTTCGAAAGAACTAGCCACCTCCTGCAAAAGTATATAAATTATGGTACAAGCAACGTTTTTGTTTTATTCGTTGTTTGCTTCACTTATAATTTGCGGTTGCCAGAAGTGGCTTTTTCACTTCCGGATAATCAACAAGAAACTGGCACGGGCTGCGCCATTGGCCGAAGTTCCGCAGGGATGTTGCCAATTTACCGTACAAAGATGCGGGTTGCGGCAATCAGTGGGAAAGAGCTTCGGCGACGGTTTTTTCGCGGCTGCCACTCATAATAAAGATTCGCATTTTGACTGATTGGGGTTTGCATGAGTAACGAAAAGCAGGTCGATTCAGGCCGTCGCGGCTTGCTCGTCGCCACGTGCGCGGCGGGCAGTGTAGTTGGATTGGCAACCGCGGGAGCCTTGGTAAGCACCTTCCAGCCGTCGGAGCGCGCGAAAGCGGCTGGCGCGCCGGTCGAAGTAGACATCACCACCTTGCAACCCGGCGAAATGCGCACCGTCGAATGGCGCGGCAAGCCGGTCTGGATCCTGAAGCGCACGCCGGAAATGGTCGCCTCGCTCAAACAAACCGATGGCAAGGTCGCCGATGCCAATTCCCAACGCAACCCCGCCGAGTTCACGCCGTCGTACTGCATGAACGAATGGCGCTCCATCAAGCCTGAAATTCTCGTCGCCGTCGGCATCTGCACCCACCTGGGCTGCTCCCCTTCCTCGAAATTTACCCCTGGCCCGCAACCGTCGCTGCCCGATGACTGGGAAGGCGGCTTCCTGTGCCCTTGCCACGGCTCCACCTTCGACATGGCAGGCCGCGTGTTCAAGAACAAGCCGGCGCCGGACAACCTGCAAGTGCCGCGCCATATGTACCTGAGCGACACCAAATTGCTGATAGGTAAAGACGAGAAAGGCGAGGCTTGATCATGGCTGCTTTCAAAGAAACGAAGTTCCCGGCAGACGCTCCCGTCGCCGAAAAAGCGCTGGGCTGGGTCGATGACCGCTTTCCCCTGACCAAGCTGTGGAATGACCAATGGGGCAAATACTATGCCCCGAAAAACTTCAATTTCTGGTACATCTTCGGCTCGCTGGCCATGCTGGTGCTGGTCTTGCAGATCGTCACCGGCATCTTCCTGACCATGCACTACAAACCGGATGCGGCCCTGGCCTTCAATTCCGTCGAGTACATCATGCGCGAAGTGCCGTGGGGCTGGCTGGTGCGCTACATGCACTCGACAGGCGCCTCCGCCTTCTTCATCATCGTCTACCTGCACATGACGCGCGCCCTGCTGTACGGCTCGTACCGCAAGCCACGTGAGTTGATCTGGCTGTTCGGTTTCGCCATCTTCCTGTGCCTGATGGCCGAAGCGTTCTTCGGCTACCTGCTGCCATGGGGCCAGATGTCGTACTGGGGCGCACAAGTGATCGTCAACCTGTTTGGCGCCATCCCCTTCATCGGCCCTGACCTGTCGCTGTGGATCCGCGGCGACTACGTCGTCTCCGACGCAACCCTGAACCGCTTCTTCGCCTTCCACGTGATCGCCATCCCGCTGGTACTGCTGGGCTTGGTTGCAGCGCACTTGATCGCCCTGCATGAAGTCGGCTCCAGCAACCCGGACGGCATCGAAGTGAAAGAAAACCTGGGCGCCGATGGCCACCCGGTCGATTCGATTCCTTCGCATCCTTACTACACCGTGCATGACCTGTTCGGCGTGTCGATCTTCCTCGTCATTTTCAGCGCCGTCGTCTTCTTCGCGCCGGAAATGGGCGGTTACTTCCTGGAATACAACAACTTCCTGCCTGGCGATTCGCTGAAAACCCCGCTGCATATCGCGCCAACCTGGTACTTCACGCCGTTCTACTCGGTGCTGCGCGCCACCACGGCCGACTTCATGTATGTGCTGATGGGTGTCGTGGCCGCCTACGTGGTATTCATCTGGCTCAAGTCGCGCCTGTCGACGACCGTCAAGTCCATCATCGCCGGCATCGCCATCGTCGCCATCATCGGCATGCTGCCGCAGGTGCTGGACGCGAAATTCTGGGGCGTGGTGTTCTTTGGCGGTTCCGTCGTGATCCTGGCCTTCCTGCCATGGCTCGACCATTCGCCAGTGAAATCGATACGCTACCGTCCGAGCTGGCACAAATATGTGTACGCCATCTTCGGCCTGTCGTTCCTGATCCTCGGCTACCTCGGCACCCAGGCGCCAACGGATACGAAAACCATCGTGTCGCAAGTGTGCACACTGATTTACTTCAGTTTTTTCCTGCTGATGCCATGGTGGAGTGCAATGGGCAAGTTCAAGACCGTGCCGTCGCGTGTGACGTTTCACCCGCACTAAGCCGCTCTCACGCCACGCTCAAAGGACCTTACATGAAATTTTCAAAAAAACTGCTCGCCATCCTGGCCTTCGTGCCCGCCATGGCCCTCGCCAGCGAAGGCGGCTTTCCGCTGGACAAGGCGCCTGACCGCCAGACCAACATGGCAGCGCTGCAACATGGCGCCAAATTGTTCGTCAATTATTGTTTGAATTGCCACGCCGCCGTGTCGATGCGCTACAACCGCCTGCGCGACCTGGGCTTGACGGAAGACCAGATCAAGCAAAATCTGTTGTTCTCCGGTGATAAAGTAGGCGACTTGATGACGACAAGCCTGGCACCGCAGGACGCCAAGGCTTTCTTTGGCGTCGTACCGCCGGATTTGTCGGTAATTTCGCGCGCGAAATCATCTTCCGCTGGCACAGGCGGCGACTACCTGTATACTTACCTGCGTACGTTCTATAAAGACGACACTCGGCCGACCGGCTGGAACAACATGGTCTTGCCGAATGTTGCCATGCCGCATGTATTATGGGAATTGCAAGGTGTCCAGACTGCCAAGTTCGTGGAAGAGACGGATCCCCACGAGCCAGGCAAGAAGATCCACAAATTTGCCGGCTTCGAGCAGGTCAAGCCAGGCACGTTGAACAAGATCGAGTATGACAATGCGGTAGCCGACCTGGTCGGCTACATGGAGTGGATGGCCGAACCGGCACAGCAAACACGCAAGCGCCTTGGCGTGTGGGTGCTGCTGTTCCTGTCGGTCTTTGCTCTGCTGGCATGGCGCCTTAACGCGTCGTTCTGGAAGGAAGTCAAATAAGTGAGGCGCCGGCCGTAGGCCGGTTTATGCCTGTTTCTGCGTTGTCCGCATGAGTGGACAAGCGACCTGGGGTGAGCCGTTCGCGGCTTCACCCCCTTTGTTTCTAAGGAACTATAAAAAATGATGGTTCTCTATTCGGGTACAACCTGCCCATTTTCGCAACGCTGCCGCCTGGTCCTGTTTGAAAAAGGCATGGACTTCGAAGTGCGCGACGTCGACCTGTTCAACAAACCGGAAGATATTTCGACCATGAACCCGTATGGCCAGGTGCCTATCCTGGTCGAGCGCGAACTGATCCTGTATGAATCGAACATCATCAACGAGTACATCGATGAGCGCTTCCCGCATCCACAATTGATGCCGGCCGATCCGCTGATGCGTGCCCGCGCGCGCCTGATGCTGTTCAATTTCGAAAAAGAGCTGTTCGTGCACGTGCACGTGCTGGAAAGCGAACGCGCCAAGAGCAACGACAAGGCCCACGACAAGGCACGCGCGGAAATCCGCGACCGCCTGACGACCCTGGCGCCGCTGTTCCTGAAAAACAAGTACATGCTGGGCGACGAATTCTCGATGCTCGACGTGGCTGTCGCGCCGCTGCTGTGGCGCCTGGACCACTACGGCATCGAACTGTCGAAGACGGCCGCACCGCTGATGAAATACGCCGAACGCATCTTCTCGCGTCCTGCGTACATCGAAGCGCTGACGCCATCCGAGAAAGTCATGCGCCGCTAAAAGATCTTCCCGGCAGGCAGCGTCTGCCGGGATATCTGTGTCTTTTGAAATACCGGTGCGCCCGCCTCATGCTTGACGCAGGGCGCTCCCGCCTCACAGTGCCTACCATGTCTGAAATCTCAACCAAACCTTATATGCTGCGCGCCATCTACGAGTGGTGCACCGACAGCGGCTACACGCCTTATCTTGCGGTCAAAGTCGATTCGCGCACCACGGTACCGATGGAGTACGTGAAGAAGGGTGAAATCGTGCTCAACATCAGCTTCGGCGCCACCAGCGGCCTGAAGATGGACAATGACGCCATCCGCTTCCACGCCCGCTTTGGCGGCGTCTCGCGCGAAATCTACGTGCCGGTCGACAACGTGATGGCCATCTACGCCAACGAAAACGGCCAGGGCATGGCCTTCGAGCCCGTGCTGGGCAACGATGATCCCGATGCGCAACCGACGGACAGCCCCGCCTCCAGCGACGTCCCGCCCCCAGTGCTGGCCCCCGCCGCCAGCACTCCGACCCTGTCGTCCGTGCCGACCAGCTCCCCCGAACAACGCGACAACGCCACGCCAGGTGACGACGAACCACCAAAAAAAGGCAGCCGCCCGACCCTGACACGCATTAAATAGCGTATAATTCGCAACGCGCAGTTTTTGCCGACTTAGCTCATTTGGTAGAGCAGTTGATTTGTAATCATCAGGTGGCCAGTTCGAAACCGGCAGTCGGCACCAATAAATTCAAGCACTTAGCCCAATCCTCAGGATTGGGCTTTTTGCTTTCTGGACGCCATGTAACCCCTGTGTAACCCGGCTTGATCAATCAAGCCGGAAGGGCCAGCGGCCTGTCGCACCAAGCACAGGCGATCGAAGAGCCAAAACGGCTCTTATCGCATGCACAGCTGCGACGCCCTTCTCTCAAGCACCAAGAGCGCGACGGATACCTGCGAGGTCGCTGGCTATGGAAGTGGATCACCGAAAATCGGCAGCTTGGGTCGTAAACTCGTCGGAGCACCCGGTATTAAGACCGATGAGTTTAGGAGTCAGAGCTTACACAAAAGACTGTTGGCATAGTTGCAGTGTCTGGCTGCCAGCCTTTTGTCTGAGTGCCGGGAGTAAGCCCGGATGAACAATTCTCTCTGAAAGATCAGGAGAATCCTGTTGAGCGCACCTAATACCAATGACGGCAAAAGTAGTTCAACGATGGCATTGAAATCTGACCCAGCTACCGTTTGAAAATTTGCGCTAATCGGAGTCTGCGCCATATGCCATTCGTAAAATCCGATGGCGTTCTTGCATGCTGCGTTTAGGGCAGTCATGGCACATTTCCCCATCAGCGCGACGAAAATGTTGGCAGCAGGATTTTCTGCATAAGGCAAGGCGTGGTTCTTGCTCTTCCATTTTTACTTCTATCACTGCATCAGCGCAGGGCAGTTGCAGCGCCTCAAACCATTGTTGGCTCCAGTATTTTATGTCGTTATTGGGTATCGTCTTTCGATGTTGCTGGGCATGTAGCAGTGCCGACGTTACGCAATCGGCCTCCAGCATATTGGCTAGTTTTTCTGATAGCTTGATGTGCTTGCGTAATGCGATATATAGCGAATCGCGCAGTACGACGATGTTTGTTGCTGCGGTCTTAATCAAGCTCTCGTTTTTTGCTGTATGCAGCGTTTGCTGTGGAAGGGAAAATCCAGCAACATAGCCAGGGTGCAACGTTTGCTTCATTCCGCTCAGACTCGGTACACAGTGCGCTAAATGTGTGCTGAGCACGCAAAAATATACCGGCTGCCATATCAACAGGTTCCAGCAACGACACGACCAGTAATGCGGGCCTGCTTCCGGGTAGTTACTTTGCAAAAATTGATACAACTGTCGTACTGCCGATGCAGGCTCATGATCGACATCAATTGTTATGGGATGGGATTGCCCAAGGTGACCTGCGATCTTACCGTCCAGGCCAGGCAGAACCTGGCTGATCATGGCGAATAATTCTTGCAGCGACATGAAACCTCATGAAAGCATGACAACGTTGAAAAAGCCGCTGAGCAGGGTGCATAGCTTGCGTTATGCACCCTGGTGTTTGCGCTGATCTGTCTGATCAGAAGCGTTTGCGCAGCGTAGCGTTGATGTTGCGCGGCTTGCCATACTGATATTGGTCGTATTGGCCCAGCTGCGAGTAGTAAGTCTTGTCGAATACGTTTTCCACATTCACCGCGAGCGACAGCTGCTTGTCAAACTCGTAGCGCGCCATCAGATTCCATAATGCGTAAGCACCTTCTTCCAGCTTGACCTTGCTGCGATCAGGTCGATTGACGATGTTGCTGTTCTGACTTTGCCAGTTGGCGCCGCCGCCCAAGGTCAGCTGATTCCATGCGCCTGGGAGCTGGTAGCTGCTGAAAAGTTTGAATTGACGGCGTGGCAGGGTGGTACTGAGTGCCTGCCCTTTATCGTCATGGCTGGAAAATACCGTGTAGCCAGCAGTCAGGTTCCAGCCCTTGGCTAACTGGCCGGAAATTTCTGTTTCGAAACCGCGTGTCTTACCACTGCCGACACTTTGATAGACCTGTACGCGTCCCGGCAGATACTGTCCAGGTACAGCTTGCGCTATGTTTTGGCGATCAATATCAAACACGGCGGCAGAGACATTGACTGCATTGTCCAGCAAGGCTGCTTTGACGCCGATCTCCCGGTTCTGTCCAATTTCTGGTACCAGTGCCTTGGCATTGGCATCGAGCACGGTTTGCGGTGTGAAGATATCCGTATAACTGGCATAGACCGACGTGGTATCGGTGACGGCATAATTGATGCCACCATAGAAGGAGAACTCGTTGTAGTCAGCATCGCTACGCGTACCGAAGTTGTTAGTCTTGCTTTGGTAGTTGGTGAAGCGTCCGCCGAGAATGAGCGATAGCGGGTCGGTCAGCGACAGTTGCGTAACAGTGTAAAGTGCCTGCTGTTTGTTGCGGCCATCGGAGCCGGTCGAGCTGGTCGAACTCCATGCAGGCTCTGCTATGCCATAGCCTGAAGTGAGGAAATTACCCAGTGGTGGCAGTGCTGCGCTGGGGTAGTAATACGGCGTATTAAAGTTTTGCTCGTTGAGATTCAAGCCCACATTGAGCTTATGCTGGCGGCCCAACAATGGGTAATTTCCACTCAGGCGCAGGTCGCCAGCGTGTTGAATGCGTGTCGCTTCAATCTTACTGAAGGCACCACTGTTTAAACCCAAATTGGTTTGCGCATTCGGTGTGCCGTAGACGTAGGCATTATTCATCTCCAGTTGGTTGTGACCGTAAGCAAAGCTGGCTTGCAGTTGCCAATTTTCGTTGAGCGTATGTCTGAGGCTGGCAAATGCATTGAACGCAGTGGTGCCTGATGTAGACCAGGGCTGCGCAGTGGAGGCCGAGCGCGGATAATTGGTTCTGCTGCCATCACTATAGAACAGCGGTAAGCCACCCGATATCGTGCCGTGAGTACGATTTTTTTGATAATCCATACCGACTGTGAGGAGCGTATCGCTGCTCAGGTCAGTTTCGATCACGCCATAGAGAACGTCGCGCTGTTGCCGGTAACGGTCGAGGAAAGACTGGTTCTCCTGATGCGCGCCGACCAGGCGCCCACGCACACTGGCGCTGGCATTGATAGGGCCGGCAACATCGACTTCGCTGCGCCAGGCATTCCACGAACCCAGCCCCAGCAAGGCACTCCCCTGGAAATCAGCAGTCGGTTTTTTACGAATCAGATTGACCGAGGCAGAGGGATTGCCGGGGCCAGTGGTCAGGCCAGTAGCGCCGCGCACGACTTCCACACGGTCGTACAGCGCGGTGTCCATCGCATTGTCGCCGTAGTTAAAACGGGTGTCGTAGAAGGTGGGGACGCCATCGTACAAAATGTTAGTAATGCTCATGCCGCGTGAAAACAGACTGAAACGGTCTGCCTCGTATTGTTTGGCACTCAAGCCCGTCGTGGCATTGATGACATCAATCACGCGTTCGAGCCGTTGGTCTTGCAAGCGTTGGTAAGTGATCACACTGACCGATTGCGGTGTATCTCGCAGGGACAGATCAAGACCAGTTGCACTGGAAGCTATGGGCGCGGTGTAGGACTGCGAATCTTCAGTCGTCGTTGAGGATGCCCGTTTGGCCGTGACGATAATCGGGGTTAGCACGACAGGATCGGACCTCGTTTCGGCGCGAGCGGCAGCTAGTTCTGTCAGGCTGGTGCTGGCCAATAATAAACCGATGACTTTGCGTGTTTTAGCGCGCTTCATTAATCTGACTCTCTTTCTTGAATAGGAAGTGGATGGTTATGCTCGTTGCGATTGTTCATATCTGCTCACTGACTCAAGCCTCATTGCGTAGGCGGAACTGGTGTAATGGGTTGTCGAGCATGCCGGCAAATTTCAGATTTTTTTCTCTGTCATCCAGATCTATCATTTGCTGGTTGTTATTGAGTTGCAGACGATTGAGGCAGGTACGCACAAAGTTGGGCTTGAACAGATCAAATTGACGATACTTAGCAGCAAACTGAGGGTGACTGCTTTGGTAGTTCGTTACACAGCTTGCTACTGCTTGCCAGAATTGTGTTTCCGGTAAATTTGCTTGCCTGTCGAGCAGGGGTGCCAAGTAGCGGAAGAAGCAGTCAAAAATATCCAGAAAGATGTAATTGATCTTCATATCGTCTTCGATCTTCACTGAGATACGATCCACGCCGGGTGGCAGTTGGCGATCACTGTTAAGTAGGCCAATCTCCTCGGCGATGTCCTTCATGAAGACAAATTGTGGAACGGCGTTTTCCAGAACGATAATCAGGTTTTCACCGTGCGGCATGAATACAAGGTCATAGGCAAAAAAGGCATGCAGAAGCGGTGTCAGATAAGTATCGAGATAGCGCTGCAGCCAGTCGTGGGCATCAAGACCAGAGCGTTTGACCAGTGCCGCAGCCAGCGAGTGGCCCTCATTATCGACATGCAGTAGCGAGGCCATCGTCATCAATTGCTGTCCTGCGCGCAGTTGAGAAACAGGACTCTCGCGCCAAAGGGCTGACAGCATTTTTTTGTACGGCGTATCTTTTTCTACCGCCGCCTCAATATAGCGATTGTGATATCCAATGGAAGCGACCTCACGCAGTACTGTGAAGCGTTTTTCTTTGAAGACACTATCGGCAGCCACCAGTTCTGTGAGCCACTCATTAATTTGCGGCGTGGCGCTCATGTAGTAAGGGGACAGACCGCGCATGAAGCCCATATTCAAAATAGATAGAGAAGTTTTGACGTAGCGACGCTGCGGCTTCGATATATTGAAGAAGGTACGGATAGATTGCTGGGCAAGATATTGGTCTTCGCTACTACCCAGATAGACGATATGCGCGTTCGCGATATCGGCAGCGAAACAGGTCGAGATTTTTTCACGCCACTGCCAGGGATGTACTGGCATGAAGTAGTAGTCGCTGATCTGGCAGTCGGCATCAGCCAGTCTGGATTTGAAGGATGCCAGCGTGGCTTCGGACAGCTCCGAGGCCAGCAAAGTGGCATAGTCCAGTTCGCGCACGCTGGAAAATCTGGCATGTGTTTTTGCCACGGCGATCCACTCCAGTTCCAGCGGAGTAGCACTCTCTGGCGCATAGCGTAAAAAATCCTGACTGTCGAAGCCAATACGGCCATTGTTGGCGATAAAAACCGGATGGCCTTCACTCATGCCAGTCTCTACCTGCTGATAAGATGCCTGCACCAGCTCTGCCGAGCTCAGTGTCTGTTTTATCTGCTTGAAGGCTTTGCTGTTAAGTGTGGCGCTGATTTCATCGAGATAAATCGGCAGTTGTTGTGTACTGATGCCCAGCCGGTCTTTAAACTCAATGATCAATGTGAGTGCATCGAGCGCAACTTCCGTATCGTGTTGAAATTTGCGAATGGACTGCGGCACGATATCCAAATGATCGAGCTCGTAACGCTGTGCAGTAAACACGTAACTGATCTCTTGAGTGCTGATATCTACGCGGTAGGTATTGGTCTCTTTTTGCGGTAACACCTCCAGCAGTTTTTCATGTGCAAACTCACTCAGTATTTTGCGTACCAGGTGACGATTTGCCTGTGCCCAGTTAGCACTGTTGAGATGGCTGAGTGGCTGTTGCAGAGTGGGAATGCTGATATCCATTGATTAAGTCCTCTGTGTCATGTTTGAAGGGTGATTCAAATGCATGCAGGCGGTGGCAAAATCGGCGCGACTGCAAAATGCTAGGCTGGCTAGTTTGTTGCTAAGCTGGATGTCTCCTTGATAGACAAAACCTGCTTTGCGATTGAGCGCATGGATTTTTTGGTTCTGCACATCGGGCTCGACCACGATGCGTTGAATAGAAGGCTGCTGAAACAGGAACTCCAGGATCAGTTCCAGCAGGGCCTGAGTGAAGCCGTGCACAGGTTTTTCTGCCGGGCCGACAAAAAAATGCATGCCCCGGTCGCCAGCTTGTACCGGATAGTGTTGTCCTAGCTCGTCATGTGCCGGCGCGTAGCTTTCCATCAAAAAACTCAGCTCGTCTTTGACGATGCCAACGTAAGCATTGGCATGTCCGCTCGTTTGCAACTGGCGATAAAAGCTGTGGACCTGATCTGGACTTTGCCCTTGCATACCCCAAAAACGTGCGTAGCCGAGGTTGAACCAACGATGCAGCACCGGTATGTCTTGCGCTTGCAGCAGGCGTATCTGCAGAGACCCCAGGCGGGCGTGCTGCTTTTCAAAAAGAATGCTTGGTTTCATGCAGTCACCGCTTTCTTAAAGGAGACATGACATAGCAAGGGGTAACTCATCACGGACAGGACAAATCCAATAGCGGCCAGCAAGAAAGGTGCAGAAAGCCCCTGACTTGCCACCAGTGAGCCGGCAGTAAATGACGATCCAATCACGCCGAGGTTTTGAAACAGATTAATCAGGCTGTAGTCTTTGGCGTAGTCGTCTGGCCTACTTCGCTGGAATAGCAGTACATCCAGATGGACAGTGACCTGAAACATTGCCCAGCCGAACAGGCAGCGCCCCAGCACGACAGCGACAGGCTGCGGCCAGGCTTGTAACAGCAGTCCGAGCACCCCCAGAATGAGGCAGGGAACCGGGCGATTGAGGAGGAAGTGGCTGCGGCTGGCAGCATGATTGCTCCACAGTGCCAGCAGTGCCATGCCAGCTGGAATGGCAAACGCCAGACCCGATACCGTTGTGTTATCAATGCCAGAGGCAAGTTGCCAGTGCTCTGCAAAGAAAGGGCGAACCAGATAGGCGCTGAAATAGAACAGCATCATCGCTATTCCTAACAGATACAGGGGACGGCGACCGCGAGAGCTCGCACCATGGCCAATCACATGCACCTCGCCGGTTTTTTGCGCGACCTTGCCGCTGCCGAGCAAGTAGATGCAGATCAACGTCTGGATGGCATCACCGGCTGCCATGAACAAGAACACGTCTTCAACTGACCAGCGATCCAGTACAACACCCCCGATGATGGCGCCGAAAATGCCACCAAAGTGGATCACGATGGAAAGCAGGCTAGCCATGAAGACATGTCGCTCTGGCTTTTGCATGCGCATCATGAAGGGATAAATCAAGAGATAACTGCCTTTGAAAGCAATCATGCACAGCGAGACCAGCCAAAACATCGCAAGTGACTCAATGTGCATGCAGTACAAACACAGCAGGCCGGCTGCGATCTGAGTGATCACCAGCAATTTAATGACCGCCAGTTTGCGTGCGACTCTTGCCCAGACGGGCAGTGCCAGGATCACGGTGGCACTCATTGCCGCCAGATATGCGCCGACATGCTCGGGGCTTTCCATCCCAAAGCGTTGCGCGAAGAACTGGGGGTAAAACGGAATGAGCATGGTGTCGCTGATGACAGCGACGACCGTCATCGATAGTAAGAAAAAGGCTGTATTCATGCAGCTTTAGCCTCTTCTGGGATGACTTCGCTACCCAGCGGCAGTACAAATTCCTGAAAGGCAATGCGCTGCTCAATGGCGTAATGTTCGACACCGGTGATTTCGCGCAGGATAGTGGCATTGCGATAACAGGCCATGCCCAAATCAGGTGTGCTCAGACCGTGGCTGTATAAGCCTACGTTCTGGACAAATACTTCCCTGGCGGCAAAATCGACACTGTAATTACGTGCTACATCTAGTCTTTTTTTCTCATCCCATCGCAGACGCGATCGGATTGGCGACAGAAACTCAGGTAGCTGGTAGTGATAACCGGTCGCCAGTACGAGTGCTTCGCTCTGATGTTGGTAGTTCTGACCGGATTCAGTCTGGTGCAGCACCATGTCGTAACGATGCGTTACTTCGTCGTAATGGCAAAAACGCAGGTCGGCGTTGGTGAGCAAACGTGTGGGTATATCGCCGTTCAGTCGTTTGTTGTAGAGCAGATCAAAAATGTCGTTGATCAATCTGAGGTTGATGCCTTTATACAGGCCTTGCTGTTGCCGGATCAACTGGTCGCGTTTAGTGGCAGGAAGAGCGTGGAAATAATCGATATAATCAGGCGAGGTCATTTCCAGCGTCAGCTTGCTGTATTCCAGCGGATAGAAACGTGGCGAGCGCGTCAGCCAATGGAGCTGATAACCGCATCGGTCAATATCTTGCAGCAGGTCATAGTAAATTTCTGCTGCACTTTGACCACTGCCAATAATGGTGATGGAGCGCTTGCGTTGCAGGCTCGATTTGTCGCGCAGGTAACTGGCAGCATGTCGTGCACGCACACCTAAGTGGCGGCAGCATTCTGGAATAAACGGGCTGGTGCCGGTACCAAGCACCAGCTTACGCGCACGGTAAGTGCAAATCTGACCACTACCAAGGTCGTGGCTATGCACCAGGTATAGCGCTTCTGCTTCATCGTACTCCACACGTTCTACGCGGTTTCCTAAGCGAACATTAGACAGCTGTGCAAGTGCCCACTGGCAGTAGGAATTGTACTCATTGCGCATCAGGAAAAAGTTTTCCTTGATATAGAAAGAGTAGAGCCGACCCTGCGTTTTAGCGTAATTGAGAAAACTGAAAGGGCTGGTGGGGTCAGCCAGTGTGACCAGGTCCGCCATGAATGGTGTTTGCAAGGTGGCGTTAGGCAGCATCATCCCCGCGTGCCATTCAAACTGCGCCACCTGATCCAGAAATAGTGCGTTGACGTCGGTTAAGGGCTCCGTGAGGCAAGCCAGACTGAGATTGAATGGGCCTAGACCAATGGCGATGAAATCATAAGTTTTCAGCTGCATGAGACTTTTTCTCCAGGATGATTGAGGCAAAAGTTCAATGAGGTAAATCCCCAATTTTTATTGGCATAAAAAATTCATTACCTCCTTGTGCGAGGTGACTGAATTGAACGAGTCGAACGTGCTGAGCAGGTTGCAGACCGATGGCTTGAGGTCAGGCAAGTACTGCGTTATGCGATTGCGCGTTACCTGAAAGTCCTGGGGGATGGTTTTGGCGGGGAAAGCAAACCGTTGCCTGTGGATCGTCGCAGGTTGTGGCCGTCTGGGTGGGGGTCAAGGACCTTCCTGGAGTAGCTCTGTTGTAGCTTTGATTGTCACAAGAAGAATTGCTGTCTATAAGACTGGCGCTATTTCTGTCTGATTTCTCATGTGACAAGCTCTACAATAATTCAAATACAAATGATAATCAATATCATTTCGAATAAAATACAATTCTGCTGCGATTAAATTCGACAGTTGCCGGTAGTTGTCAGGAGTGAGCTCTTTGCAGATTCGGCGCCAAGCGGAACGCAATGCCATTGCATCGACCCGGCGATGTCACGCGCTGCTTATCCTATCCAACACACGTAGCTGGCTTGCCCAACCCTGGTAATGGCAAGTGCGCAGGCCTGTTCAGTGCGATAGCAGATGGGCTTATTTAAGTTCTTAGGACTTACGCAAAAGGTCGCTCACCTTGTTGCATCGCCTTGTCGTGCAGGCGCACTGTCTGCGGCTCTGTGCCTGGCCAGTCCACCTGTGTCAGGATAGTTGCCGCGTCATCTGATTTGTCATCATCAGGTGTCCAGTTCGAAACCGGCCGTCGCGCCAGAATTTAGTAGTAAATCAAAGGGTTATGCGCTTCGGCTGGTAGCCCTTTTTTCTTTTCTCCCTTCTGCGAACCACTCCCGTGACGCCTTGCTGCGCCGCGCAATGACGTCCAGCGCGTTTAGGCGCACTATGGGTGCTTACTGGCGAAGAAGAACTTTCCGATGTCTGGCTTGCCTACCTGGGGAAATATCATGTCCGCACACACTTACAAGCTCATCGAACTGGTGGGAACATCGACCGAGAGCAGCGATCAGGCGATACGCGATGCCATTGCCAAGGCGGCGCTCACGGTCAAGCATATGGACTGGTACGAAGTGCTTGAGTCACGCGGCCATATCGTCGATGGCAAGGTGGCGCACTTCCAGGTCACGCTGAAGGTCGGCTTCCGGCTCGAATAGCGTACTGCTGCGCATTCACCCCCGCCCGGCCACGGCCCGGCTCTCCAGCCACTCCCGGCCGCCGGCCTCCAGCGCGGCTTGAATCACCTTTTCCGGCAAGCTGTACACGGTCGCCCAGCTGGCGCGGCCATCTTGCGTATTCGCGGGGAAACTGTGCGTCTCGATGGGCCAGTGGTATTTGCGTTTCAGCGCCTTGACGATGGCGGCCAGGGAGACGCGGCCTTGCAGCGGTTCGGCGCCGGACTGGTCGCGGTTCGACAGCAGCACGGCCAGGACCTGGCCGCGACCCGTGCGTGCGCCGGGGAAGGTGGGGGTTTTGTTTGCCATGGCCTATTTTACCGGGCAATGATCGGACCAGATGCGATGTGCCGCACCTTTGATATTGCGCAAGCGGCGCAGCGGCTTTACTGCCAGGATGGCTATTTCGCAAAGCGTGCCGGCGCGCATCGGCTGCGCTTGCGCAAGCAATTCGGGTGGCCACCTGAGCTATCACCGCGGCACCTGAGGCCGGCCAGCGTCGCCCGCCAGGCGGCGTCGGCCTTTCTTACACCAGGCCCTATGCAGCCCGGTCCGCTTTGCGCAAGTACTTGATTCAAATTGCTTTTTTTGTGTGGCATGCAAGCTGCTTATCTGTGTCTACGAGATGAATCCAGGCAAGTCATTCTGGCTTCCTGGTCCCCCGGGATTTTTCAAGACTGACCACGATAAGAGGCTGCGATGAACGTCAATCACACACAAAGCAAGACCCTGGCCTGGCTGGGCGCGCTGGCGGCGGCAAGCCTGCTGGCCAGCGGCCAGGCGCAGGCCGGCGCCTACGGCCTGGCCGTCAACGAATTGAACAATTTCCGCATCACCACCAGTACCGGTAGCCTGTCGCTGGCTGGCGCCAACCGCAATGCCAGCGACAGCGCTTTCTTTGAGGGCGGCGTCGCCGTCAATCCGCGCGCCGTCAATACGGGTCCTGCCGCCAACGCCGACGTACTGCAAGTATGTTCGGGCGGCGGCTGCAGCGGCTTGCCGCAAAATAATTACGCTCCCAGCCCCAGTTCCACGCTGGAGTTCGCGCGCGGCGACGCGCATGCCTTCGGCAACATGCTCAATGGCGGCGCCACCGTGCAAGCCGTGGCGGAAGCACAGCGCAACACCGTTGGCGCCGCCACGGCCACGGCCGGCGACACGCTCACCGGTTCCGTCAACCTGACCCTGTCGAGCGCCGGCTTCATCACCTTCAGCTTCTTGGGACGGCGCGATTTGCGCACCAGCGTGACAACCATGGGCGACAAGTCGAGCGTGTCGATCATGGATATCTTCAATATCTCGTGCAATACCTCCAGCCCCGTCGGCTGCCTGTCAAAGGCAAACGCCGATGGCGTAATCTTCCAGTTTGCGCCCGACGGCAACCCGAACAATGGCAGCGACATCAACGGCAACCATGGCGCCGGCAGCCTGGACCCGTTCAGCCTGAACATGACGGCCGGCACGAATGACCCCGCTACCGGGCGCGCCTTCACGAATGGCTTTGCGCAGTTTTCCCTGACGTCGAATTTTGCCCTGCCCGCCGGCAGCTATACCCTGAATTTCTCCAAGTCCACGCGCACCGATATCGTCGTCATCGATCCATTGGCCGTGCCGGAACCAAGCACCCTGTTCCTGCTGGGCCTGGGACTGGGCGCCCTGGCCTTCGCGCGCCGCCGCCAGCCGCAATAGACACTGGCGAAGGCGTGTTAGCCGAGCCGCGCCAGCGCCTGGCGCGCCAACTGCAATTGCTGCAGATAATAGCGGTGCAGCATGGCTGGGTCGCTCAGGTCATGGCCGAGGATCAGGCGCAGCTCGCTGGCACGGCAGTCGGCGGCCTGGGTCTGCACCTGCGTCCCCAACTGGCGGGCCAACTGGCGCGCCACCTGTTCCTGCGCGGGCCGGTATTCGACGCGCGTGCGCGCTACCTGGAAGCTGGTTTCATTGGCCAGGCGCACCACCTGCACGGGCGCGCCGGCCAGGCTGCGCGCCAGCGCGGCGGCCATGCCCGGCACGCCGTTGCCATTCACGATTTCCAGGCGTGGAAGCGGTGCGCCAGCCGCCGCCACGGGCCGCTCAAGCGCGGCGACGGGCGCGCTGCGCGCCGCCGCCACGCGCCGCAGCTGGGCCATGCCCTCGCTCTGCGTGATCTCCACGCGCGCCATGGCCGGCGTCTCCTGCACCGGCGCAGGCGCGGCTGCGGACGCCAGTTGCGGCGGCGCCGCCGCGCGCAACAAGGCCAGGTCGCGCCGCAGGTCGTGTTCCTGCAAGCTGGCCGCCTGGCGCCGCATGAGGGCGGCGCGCTCGTGCTGTCCCAGGCGTTCGAGCACCTGCGCCAGGTGCTGCCAGGCCAGCGCATTGAGCGGATCGAGCAGACACGCCTGTTCCAGCGCAGTCAACGCTTGCACTTCGCGCCCGTCCAGAGAATAAGCATGGCCGAGATTGCTGAACAGATAGGCCTGTTGCGGCCGCGCCATGCCCGCCTCCTGCGTCAGCGCCTGCCACCGGGCTATGGCAACTGCGTATTCGCCGCGCTGCGCATGCAGCACGGCCAGGCCGTTGCGCGCGTTCACGTGGCGCGGTGCATGGCGCAGCGCCTGCTCATACGCCGCTTGCGCGGCAGGCAGGTCGCCCCGCTCAAAATGCTGGCGTCCCGCCGCATAGGCGGCATCGGCGTCAGGCCACGCGGGCACCGGTGCATGGGCCAGCTGCGTGGTACAGGCGGCCAGGCCCAGGCAGGTGCAGGCGGCGGCAAGGCGGGAGAGCGTCAAGCGCATGGTGACTCCTTTCAGCGGCTGGCCATGGCCGGCACGAGCACGCGATAGACTTCGATCACGGCCGGCCCCATGAGCACCAGCATCAGGGTGGGGAAGACACAGAAAATCAGCGGGAACAGCAGTTTCAGGGCGATCTTCGCCGCCGCTTCCTCGGCCAGCAGGCTGCGCTTGCTGCGCAGGTTTTCCGAATGCACGCGCAGCGAATCGCCCATGCTGGTGCCGAAGCGTTCCGACTGGATCAGCATGGCAACGAGGGTATCGACGTCTTCCACACCGCTGCGCAGGGCCAGGTTGCGCAGCGCCTTTTCCTTGGAAAAGCCGGCGCGCATTTCCATCAGCACCAGCTGCAATTCCTGCGCCAGCACCACGCTTTTGATGTGGATTTCGCCCGACACCTTCACCAGCGCGCGCTCCAGGCTCAGTCCCGCTTCCACGCACACGGTCAGCAAGTCGAGCGCATCGGGGATGTTTTCGAAGATGTCGCGCTGGCGCCGCTTGGCCGTGCTGGCCAGCACCAGGTTCGGCAGGTAGTAGCCGATGGTGGCGCTGACGCACAGCAGCAACAGCAGTACGCTGCGCAGCTGCGCCGCCATGGCGCTGGCTGCATACAGGCCCAGCACGATAGGAAACAGCAGGGCCAGCACGGTTTTCGCCGCAAAGTACAGGGCAGGCGCGCTCGCTTGCCGCCAGCCCGCGTTCATGAAGCGCGTGCGCAGCGGCGAGCGTTCCCAGCCCTCTTCCGGCAGCGACAGCTTGCTGAACGGCTGCGCCACGCGCGCCACGCGCTCCACCCAGCCATGCTCGGCCACCGCGTCGCTGGCGGCCGGCGCCATGGCGCCAAACAGGCGCTGGCGCAAGGTGCCTGGAAAGAAGATCAGCCACGCCAGCAGGGCCAGCGCCACCACCACGACGAAGACGATCACGAGAAACAGCAGTTGGGGACCGCTCATGCCACCTCCTGTTTTAGATGCGGATACGTATCACATTGCGCATCCAGACGACACCCAGCGCCACCATGCCGGCCGCATACCACAGCAGTTTGATACCGCTGGGATCGGTCCACAGCAGGCGGATGTATTGCGGATTGACCAGCGCCATGACGCCGATCATCACCGCCGGCATGAGTCCCAGCACCCAGGCCGACATGCGCCCCTCGGCCGACAGCACGCGCACCTGCCCCAGCAACTTCAAGCGGGCACGGATGATACGCGCGATGCTGACCAGCACTTCAGCCAGGTTCCCCCCCGATTCGCGCTGCACCAGTACGGCGATGACGAGGTAACGCAAGTCCGTCAGCGGAATGCGCGCGGCCAGGTTTTGCAGCGCCTCGTTCATCGGCACGCCGTAATTGATTTCTTCATGCGCCATCTTGAATTCGCCGCTGATCGGCTCATTGAGTTCATCGCCCACCATCTGCAGCACATTCGAGAACGAGTGCCCGGCGCGCAGCGCGCGGGCCAGGAAATCGGCCGCTTCCGGCAATTGCGCCTCGATCTTTTTCAGCCGCGCCGCGCGCGCGCGCAGCACGACCATGCACGGCCCGCCACCCGCCACGCCCAGCAGCAGCATGGCGCCCGGCAGCGGCAGCGGCCAGATGGCCAGCCACAGCAGCGCCGCCAGCAGCAGGGTGCCCGCGCCACCCAGGAATTGCGCCACCGACCAGGACAAGCCCGATTGCAGCAGCACGTGGTCGAGCTGCGCCGCCTGCGGCACGCGTCGCAGCAAACGCTCCAGGCCGGGCGCACGCGCATAGCGACGCTGCTTGAGGATGGACACCCGCTCGCCGCCCGCCTCGCCGCGCGCGGCCATCAGCCGCAAGCGCCGCTGGATGCGCCGCGCCGCACCGCCATGCGTGCCCGACCACCACAGCCAGGCACCTTCCACCATCAGGATGCAGGCGGCGAACAGCAGCACGGCAAAGCCGTAGAACACCAGGTCCATGATCCTCTCCCTTACTCATAAATTCGATCCGGGTCGAACACGCTATCGGGCACGGGCGCGCCAAACATGCGCAAGCGTTCCGTGAAACGGGGCCGCACGCCCGTGGCGCAGAAGTGGCCCTGCACCTTGCCCTCGGCATCCACGCCCGTCTGCTCGAAGCGGAAGATTTCATGCATGGCGATGATGTCGCCTTCCATGCCCGTCACTTCCTGCAGGCTGACCAGCTTGCGCGCGCCGTCCGTCAGGCGCGAGACCTGCATCACCACCGTCACGGCCGAGCAGATCTGCTGGCGCGTGGCGCGCGGCGTCAGGTTCACGCTGGCCATGCCGACCATGTTTTCCAGCCGCGCCAGCGCGTCGCGCGCCGTGTTCGAGTGGATGGTCGCCAGCGACCCTTCATGGCCCGTGTTCATCGCTTGCAGCATGTCGAGCGCCTCGGCGCCGCGCACCTCGCCCAGGATGATGCGGTCGGGCCGCATGCGCAGCGCATTGCGCACCAGCGCGCGCTGGCTCACCTCGCCCTTGCCCTCGATATTCGGCGGACGCGTTTCCAGGCGCACCACGTGCGGCTGGCGCAGCGCCAGTTCGGCCGCATCCTCGATGGTGACGATGCGCTCGCTGCCGGGAATGAAGCCGGACAGCACGTTGAGCAGGGTCGTCTTGCCGCTGCCCGTGCCACCGGAAATCAGGATATTGACCTTGGCCTGCCCCAGCGCCTGCAGCACCTGCACCATGGGCGGCGTCAGGCTCTTGTAGTCGAGCAGGTTGGCGATCGTCAAAGGCTGCACGGCAAAGCGCCGGATCGACAGGATAGGCCCGTCGACGGCCAGCGGCGGAATGATGGCATTCACGCGCGAACCGTCCGGCAGGCGCGCATCGACCATCGGGCTCGATTCGTCGACGCGCCGCCCCACGCGCGAGACAATCTTTTCGATGATTTTCATCAGGTGTGCATTGTCGTGGAAGGTCACCTCCGTCAGTTGCAGGCGCCCGCCCCGCTCCACATACACCTTGTCGCAGGTATTGACGAGGATATCGGACACGCTGGCATCGGCCAGCAAGGGCTCCAGCGGACCAAAGCCCAGCATCTCGTGCTGGATGTCGAGCACCAGGCTATGCCGCTCATGCTGGTTCAGCACGATGCGCTCTTCCTCGATCACGCGCTGCACCAGCAGCGCCAGCTCATGCTTGAACTGCTCCGCCGTCAGGCGTTTCAGGCGCTCCAGGTCGATACGGTCGAGTATCGTCTGGTGCATGGTTTTTTTCAGCTCCTGGTAGGCGTGCAGCGCCAGCGCGCCTTGTCCATTGCTGGCGGGGCGCAGCGTTTCATTCGCCGCCAGGCGTTCGCGTAAAGTCATCTTGGCTCCCATGATGGCCCCCGGCGGGAGCCTTGACATCTCTCCCTGTCCTAGGCCTCGCTGCGGCTGAACAGCCGGTCAAACAGGCCTCGACTTTCCGTCACGCGGCGCGCCGTCACCAGTTCCACCAGCTCGGCCAGGCTGCGCGCCACGGCGCTGGTGCGCGACAGCTGCAGCAGCGCGATGCCCTGGTTGACGGAATCGGTGGCGGCGATGTAATCGTTGGGCACCGTGTGCACCACTTCTGCGCCCAGCGCCTGCTCCAGGTCCGCCAGGCGCAGCCGTCCGCCCTTTTCATAACGGTTGACGATCAGGCGCAGGCGCTCGCCCGGATAGCCGAGCGAACGGAAAATGTCGAGCAGGCGGCGCCCGTCGCGGATGTCGGGCAAGGCCAGCTGCAGCACCGGATAGATGGCATCGGCGTTGTCGAGCGCGCGCAGCGACAGCGCATCGATCTGGCGCCCCACGTCGAGCACGATGTAGTCGTAGTGCTGGCGCGCCACGGCCAGGATGCGGTCCATGTGCTCGGGCTGCATGTCGACCTTGTGTGCGGGGTCGTCGGCCGCCGCCAGCACGCCGAAGTTCGGCGTCACGTGCACCAGGCACGAGGCGAGAAAGGCACCATCCATGCGCGCGATCTGCGCGCAGATGTCGGACAGGGTCATGGCCGGCTTCTGGTCCGAGACATACAGGGTGGCGTCGCCGAACTGGCCGTGCAAGTCGATCAGCAGCACCTTGCAGCCGGCCAGGCTTGCCAGTGCATAGGAAAAATTCGTCGACAAGAAGGTGGCGCCGCTGCCGCCCTTGCACGAGATGAAAGCGAGGACCTTGCCGTCGCGCATCTGCGTCACGCCGGCCTGGATATCGACCCTATCCATCGCTTCATGGAAGGCCTTGTGCACCAGCGGCAGTTGCAGCACTTCGCGCATGCCGGCACGCATGGCGCGGATCAGCACATCCTGCTGCTGGCCGCGCGTGAGCAGCATCAGCACGGCCAGCGGATACTGGCGCGCCAGCCGCTCCAGCAAGTCCGCCTCCTCAGCGTCAAGGCCGCTGGCGTCGACGATCACCAGTTCGGGTGCTTCGGGCAGCATGCGCTCGACGGCTTCACGCAAGCCGCTGCGCCGCTCCAGCAGGCGCAGCACCGGCATGCGCGCCGCGCCCTGTGCCGCGATTTCATCGTGCAAGCTGGCGTCGCGGGTAATCATCAAGGCTTTCATCACCGCTCCTTCATTCAAAACAATACATTCGGCTGCGCCGGGCGATGGGCGCTCATGGACAAAAACCAGGATTGTCCGGATAGCCCAGCGACTCTGCCACCGCCATGGTGGACCCGCTGGGCAAACGCACGGCCCCTGCGCCAGCGGGAAACATCACCCCCAGCAGCGGCAGCACGGGCCGGTACGGCACGCGCTCGCAGCGCGCGCCATCGGCGGGCACGCACAGGCGCGCGCGCACGAAGCGGATGCAACTGGCGCCATGCGGATCGTCCAGGCAATTGATGCGGTTGCGTTGCGGACAGCCTGGCATCACCGTCACCGGCACTGCCGCCAGCGCGGCGCCGCCAGCGGCCTGCGACAGATAGTCGATGCGCACATATGCATCGCTGATGCCGCCACCGAGCGGCAGGCCCCCCGGAGTGGCGCGCAGCACGGCTTGCGTGCGCACGGCCTGCAAGGCGCCGGCATGGCTGAAATCGGTGACGGCGGCGGCGCGCGCCGCGCGCCGCGTGATCTCATGCACCATGTTCCACACGTACACGGCGCGCGCCACTTCCAGCATGGCAAACAGGAAGAGGAAGAACAGCAGCGCCAGCATGGCGAACTCGACAGCGAAGACGCCGCCCTGGCGCTGCCGCCGCTGCCGGATATACAGGTTAGTTGACATAGCGCAATGTCGCATTCGCACGCAGCGGGATCGGCGCCAGCTGCGGCAGCCACTTGCGCGTCAGCTCGGGCAGGATATCGACGGGCATGTCCACGGACACCTTG
Source organism: Janthinobacterium sp. UMAB-56 (assembly GCF_900095265.1). Taxonomy (GTDB): domain Bacteria; phylum Pseudomonadota; class Gammaproteobacteria; order Burkholderiales; family Burkholderiaceae_D; genus Janthinobacterium. The sequence goes on from NZ_LT607670.1 coordinate 96,643, forward strand.
ATGCGTACCTGCAGCGGCGCCGTCGGGTAGTTGCCGCAGCTGTAAAAGTCATCGTTATAGATGCAATCCACGTTGACTTTCCCGCTGCTCATGCCTGGCCAGGATTCCAACATCGCCTGCCGCACCATCTGCCGGGCAAACACGACACCCTGTTCCGCCGCATCGGCATTGGCCATCTGCGGCAGCGGCATGGTCGCCAGGTAGCGCGCCGCATCGTGCGTACTTTTTTGCAGAGCCGTGTACACCAGCAGCGCGCGGCCGAACAGCAGCACGAAGGGCAGCAGTCCCATGAAGAACAGCAGGATCAGCGCCAGCTCGATGGCGGCGACACCGCCCTGGCGACGTGGCGCGCGGCGAAGCGGCTTCATTGCAGCAACTCCGCTGGGCCGATCAGCGTACCCTCGGCCACCAGACCCGCAAATTCGGCGCTCAGCACGCCATTGCTGGCCGGCGCCGTCATCATGAAGCGGCCGATGCCGCGCACCTGGGCCAGCACGTCAATACCGGCCGGCACGGGGCAAGCCAGCAGCGGAATATGCAGCAAACGCCGCTGCGCCACACCCGTGTTGCCGGTCGGCGCCGTCTGGTAAGCCAGCGTCTGGTATGGTGGCGTGGCAGGATAGCCGGACCTGGCAGCCGGCGCGGCCGGAGCAGCGGGATACAGCCTGGGCCAGTCGCTGGTGGCAAACGGCAGATAGCCGCCGGGTGGCTTCACGCTGCTGTACCTGGCCGCCCTGCTAAACGACCACAGCGGCCCGTAACTGCCGAGCGTGGGCGGCGTCGCGTTCGATTCCGGGTCGGCCACGGACAGCAGCGGATTGCCGGTGCTCAGGGCGCTGGGCGCATCGGGCGTATTCGTCATCCACCAGTTAGTCGCCGTATTCGGATACGCGCGGATGTTCGTGTCCGGCGGCGCCGTGACGGGATGGCAGCCGCTGCCCGTATGCAGGTTGAAACGCGCATTGAAGGCGGGCCACAGCGCGGCAGGAAAGGGCCGGTGCACATGCACCGACGCACTGCCGATGCGCGGATACAGCACCGTGCCGCTGCAGACAAACGGCAGCACGCTCGACTCACTGACCTGCAGCGACGATCCCAGCATGCCAGGCCGGCCCAGCGGATTGAGCACGAAATGTTCGGCCGCCGGGCCATGCGGATTCAGCTTCAACAAGTTATACGCCACGCCGCGGCGAAAGCCATATTCCAGCAACTCCACGGCCGGCAGCAATGCCGCATTCGTGCGCGGGCTGGCGGCACTGCCCGACAGCGCGCAAATGGCCAGCGGGGTCAGAGACAGGCTGGACCGCCCTGCCACCGCGCGCGCGCCCGTGTCCAGCGTGCGCAGCGCCGGCGACCAGGCACCCAGGAACGCCGTCGCCACCCGACCCAGCGACGGGTCATTGGCCTGCGTATCGACGCGCACGAACAGTGCCGTGGCAGGATCGGGCACGGCGCCCGCCGCATGCCACTCGCTGGCGGGCGCGTCGGGTGCGCTGGCGAAGCGGATGCTGGCATCCGACAGGACGGCGCCCTCCATGCGGCGCCGCCATGCGCTCCTGTCGGCCGCACTGCTCTTGGCTTTTTCCACGGCAGTGAGCAGACCCTCGGGCGTGCCGACCAGTTCCGCAGCCGCCGCCAGCGCAGCGTTGTCAGCCAGATTCTGCAGTTCCGTCTTGCGGCCGATGACTTGCCCCACGTCCAATGCCAGGCCGATAAAGCCCAGCACCACGACGAGCAGGATGGAAAAGGCGATCAGCATCGCCCCGCGCTGGCCCTGGCGTCTATTTGCCACTACCGCCTCCGAGCATGAATTGCACCGGCTGCGGCGCCTGGGCATGCGATTCCGCAAACGAGGCGCGGTAGCGCTGCATGACGGCCTGCGCGCTGGGACCATCGAGGCCGTCGGCCGGCGTGTGATTGCCCGCACTGGCCGGAGCGCGCACCTGCTGCGCCATGGCCAGGCGCACGGCGTCGCCGAAGCGCAAGTCCAGTTGCGGTGTGCTGCTGGACGCGCAGGCGGCCAGCAGCAAGGCCAGGGCCAGCGCTGCCAGGCGCCGCAGCGACATCAAAAGCGAGTTCGGCATGGCACGTCTCCCCGTCTCATTTCAGCTCGAAACCGTTGGCCGCGCGCAGCGGCGGCAAGGGCGGCGGCGCCGGCGTTCCTTCCATCTTGCCGCCCAACATCAAGTCCGTGCGCGAAGGCGGCGCCAGCTTGGCCGTCGGCAGCACGACGTCGGCAGGCAAAGGTTTCACCAGGTGCGCGGTAATGACGAACAGCAACTCCGTGCGGTCGTGCTGGAAATCCGTGCTGCGAAACAGCGCGCCCAGGATGGGCACTTCACTGAGCCAGGGCACGCCCGTGATGTTGCTCACCTGGTTGTTCTTGATCAAGCCGCCGATGGCATAGCTCTGGCCGTCATACAGCTGCACCGTGGTCGAGGCGCGCCGCGTGGTGATAACGGGCAAAATAGAGCGTCCGCTGGCGCCGGCGGCGGAAATACCCACGCCCTCGCGCGACAGTTCCGACACTTCGGGCGCCACCTTCAGATTGATGCGCCCGCCCGACAGCACGGTGGGGGTAAAACGCAGGCCGACGCCATACTCGCGCTCTTCCAGGGTGATCTTGTTGTTATCCTGGCCGACGGGAATGAAGAGCTTGCCACCGGCCAAAAAACTGCCCTCTTGACCGCTGATCGCCATCACTGTCGGCTCGGCCAGGATGCGCACCAGGCCATCCTGTTTCTGCGCCTCGATGGTCAGCTGCTGGCCATTCGACTTGCGCACGTCGAGCACGCCGTTGGACGTGCCACTGAGGAAATTCGACAGCAAGGTGGTGGCCCAGCTGCCGGACGCGAAGCGCAGAGTGGCGCCCACTTCCAGCCGTTCCAGCAGGGACTTCGACACTTCGGCGATCTGCACGGCCAGCATCACTTGCTGCGGCGCGCCGACGTCGAGCATGTTGATGATGCGGCTGTTTGCACCGCCAGCGGGCGCCGCAGCGGCCACCGGCGTGGCGGCGCCATCGGCGGGCCTGGGCAGCACCAGCGGCACGGTGGCGCGGCGCACGTAGGCGTGCGCCAGCTCGACGGCGCGCAGCACGGCGCCCGCATCCTGTACCGTGCCCGACAGCACCATCGTGTCGGCCACGGCCGTCACGCGGATGGTTTTTTCTTCCGGCATGAGTGCCGCCAGGGTCGTTTGCAAGCCGACCGGGTCCATGCTGACGCTGACGTTGACCACGCTGCACACGCCGCTGCGTCCCTGGATGAGCATATTCGTGCTGCCCACATCGACACCGACCACATATAAAGTGTCGGGCGCCACCAGCATGGCTTGCACCACGGCCGGATTACCGACGCTGCGCTGCTGTACCGCTTCAGGCAGGCGCAGCATGCTCGACTTGCCCACCTGTAGCTGCAAGTTGCCGGGTGTAGCCGCTTCCCCGCCGCAGCGCGGGCCAGGATCGGCCGCCGCAGCGGCAAGCGGCGAGAGCAGGCAGCACAGTATCAGCAGGGCGCGGTTCATGAGCGTGTCCATGGTTGAGCAAGGCAACAAGCCTAAAAGCATTCGCGCGATTGGCGCGTCCCGTCGATGACACCGCTGCACTGGCGCGGCGACTCCAGCGGCGCCTTCGCCACGCGCACAGGACGCGGCGCCACGGCCAGCACGGGCGCGGCAGCAGGAACGGGGTCCGCTTCGTGCGGTCCGCCCAGCAGGGTCAGCTTGGTCGCGCCCGCCGTCACGCCCGGCTGCGGGTCGACCTGGTTGCGCAGCACCAGCGACAGGCTGCCCACGCTGCGCGCCAGGTCCAGGTTTTCCGCCTGTTCCGGCGTCACTTCCAGCGTCACCGCATTGACCACGCGTGGCTTGGTCTCGTCGCGTCCCACTTCCTGCGCCACGGCCAGCACCAGGATGCGTTCGAGCACGATCTTGGAAATGTTGCGGCTGTGCGGAAACGCGCGGTCGCCGGCATCCTGCTGGGTACTCACGATGATGTCGACATAGTTGCCCGGCAAGGCGAAGCCGGCCACGCCGATCACGTCATTGACGCGCACGGTAATGGCGCGCCGTCCTTCCGTGATCAGGGCCGACAGGCCGCCCAGGGTGCCGACGGGGGCCAGCTTGGCTTCGCTCAGCGGCTCGCCGCGCAGCACGCTGGTTTTCAGCACCCGTCCCGCCAGTGTCGCCGGGTCTTGCAGCGCGCCCTGCGGCAAGCTTTCCGCCGGCCACTCGGCCAGGCGCAGCATCTCGGGCGCCAGGCGCTGACCCAGGTTGACATCGCTGGCGGCGACGACGATCTTGCCCTTGACGGCCGGCGTCTGGCGCAGCAGCCAGTGCGAGGCCAGCAGCACGGCCAGCAGGCCCAGCACCACGGCAAGACCCATCATCAGGAGGGCGCGCCGGTTTTTCATGCGATGCGCTCGCACAGGCTGGCAGCCGGCATGTCGCAACTGGCAAACAGGCTGCTCCAGGCCTGTTCCAGGGCGCCCACCGTCAAGCGCGCTTCGCTGCCGGCAAAGCCGGCGAAGTCGCCTATGCGCGCCAGCAATTCCTGCGGATAGCTGGCCAGCAAGGGCCGTCCCTGCGCGCCATGCAGGTGCAACACATGGTTCAGGGTCAGCTCATCGATGGCCATGCCGGCCAGCCGGCATTGCTGGCGGAACAGGGCGCGATAGGCGCTCTCGGCCAGCGGTCCCACCTGCACCTTGTAACCGATGCGGCGCAGCAAGGCGGCGTCAAACAGCTCGCCCGGCGGCACATTCGTGGCCAGGACGAGAGCGTTGTCGCACGGCACGCTGATCTGCACGCCACCGGGCAGACCCAGCTGATCGCTGCCGCGCGCCAGCGGCTGCATCAGCCGCGTCAGCAGTTCTTGCGCGCCCAGGCGCTGGCGGCCCAGGTCGTCGATGATCAGCATGCCGTTATTCGCCCGCACATGGGGCGGCGCCTGGTAGCAGCCGCCGCTGGCGTCATGGCGCAGCTCCAGCATGCCGGCGTCGAGTTCGGCGCCCACGTGGATCACGGGACGCTGGCACAGTACCCAGCGGATGTCCGTGCTGCGCCGCTCCAGCGCCTGGCGCGCATGGCTGACATGCTGCGGCGCCGGCGGCAGGTGCTGGGCCGGATCGTACAACTGGATGATGTCGTGGCCGACGACGATGGCGTAGGGCACGGCCACCAGCCCGTGCAGCAATTGACCCAATTGCAGCGCCAGGGTCGACTTGCCGCTGCCGGGCGGACCGTACAGCAGCAGCGAGCGCCCCGAATGCAGGGCCGCGCCCACCACGTCGAGCATGCCCGGCCCCGCATGCGCGCCGCCCAGCACGGCGGCCAGGTCGTCGCTGCCGACGCGCTGCTCCTGCGCCAGCCACGACTGACGCGCCACCATGGCGCGGTACGCATCCAGCGTGACGGGGGCGGCGCCGACATACGCGCAGCGCCCGAGGAAGGTGCTGGCGCGCTGCTTGCCAGCGCCCGTCAGCTGGTACTGCACGTCGATATCGGATTCGCCGCGCCAGGCCACTTCGGCCATCTGCTCGGCCACCATGAAATCGAGCACTTCCCGCAAAACATTGAGCGACAGGCGCAAGCGCGTCGTCAGTGCGGACAGGTGCGTCTTGCCGCCCACAAACATCAGCTTGGCGATCAGTTCGACCACCAGCGGTCGCTCCAGGCCCGTTTCGCGCAAGCTCTTCGGCTGCGGCGGCAAGGGCGGCATCAGGTTCGCAGCGGCGGGGCGCGGCGCGCTCTCGGTGCTGAGGGAATAGTCGACCTCGGTCATGCTGTGTCTCCAAGCCGGTTAAGACTGCATTCAACAGAATTCATTCTAGCCAGCGCGGACTGGCGCCCATTGATCAAGAGCAATGAATAACAATCAGAAATAATGCCGCCCTTGCACCACCAGGCAACCGAGGGCGATGGCCAGTCCATATGGCATGTTGCCCACGCTGGCACCGCTGCCCAGTGCGTTTGGCACCAGGGCAATACCGGCCATGCGCGCGATGATCGGCCACAGCAGCTGGCGCAGATTGCCCAGGCAGGCGCGCCACTTTCCCTGGTACGTAATCATCAGCACGGCCATCAGCCCGCCCAGGACAAACGTCGCGAAACAGATCTGCAGCACGGGCCAGGGCCCGGCAAAGGCGCCCACCATGGCGATCAGCTTGACGTCGCCGGCAGCCATGCCGCGCAGCACGTACAAGGGCAGGAATAGAAAAAAGCCCGTCGCCATGCCGCCCAGCCATAGCGGCAGCACGCTTTGCGGCCACAGCCACAGCTGCAGCGCCAGGGCGGCGAGGATGCCGGACAACACCACAGCATTGGGTATCTTGCGGCGCATCAAATCACTGACGGCGGCCCCCGTCACAAAGCACAGCAACAGCAGGTCGCACAAGGCAGTTGCAGGCATGGCATACCTCCTGAAGAAAAACCCGCCACCGGCCGGCCGATGGCGGGCACCCGCTTAGGGCGTCAACACCAGGTTCGACGAAATGTCGGTGAGGACGGCCAGCAAGTTGGTCTTGATCAGCAAGAATCCGGCAGTGATGGCGGTAGCCATCAAGGCCGCAATCAGGCCGTATTCGATTGCCGTAATGCCATCCTCATCCTTGACAAACTGCTGTACTGCCGACAGGAAGGTATGCATGACAAGCTCCCAAAAGTGAATCACAAGTCCCTGGCGCAATCGGGTGTGAAACATTGCCCATTCCTGCTAATATGTTTCCTGCCGTAAATTTCTGCGCCATTGCCTAGACTATAAAGCGTCCACTTTTTGGCAAATTGACGCGCCACAAGTTTCCATATGGAAATTATCAAACCCTGTTGATATGACGGTTGACGCAAACAAATGTTGCGATCAGGATTGAAATCCTTCGTCAGGGCAAGTTTTTTGCAATGTAGTGCATGAATCTCATGTATTTACATGAAATATTGCATACCTTAATTGCCTATTAGGCAAAAAGACATTATCCTGCTTAGCTCTTCTTTGGAAAGGCCTCTCGCCCGGCGGTACAGAGCGTCATGCCACCAAATAAATCTTGGCTTCTTGTAGACGGACGCGAACATGCTCTTGCTTGATGCAATGCTGGTATGACGACACTTGTGTGACTACTTTCCAGAGATTGACAATGGATTCCCTACTGAAACACATGGTGGACATGACCGGGCACCGCGACCACACGATGCTCGACATCTCCGTGATCTCGGCGGTCCAGGAACTCGCTGCCGCGTCGCAGACCCGTGTGCTGGCCCTGACCACCGTGCGCGGCCAGGTGTTCGTGCGGTCGCGGGCCATCATCGTGGCGGGCAGCGTGGCCCGCATGGAAGACAATCCCGACCCGTCGCTGCCGGGCGAACCGCTGTCGCATTATCCGGCGCTGGCCGCCTGCATCGCGCGCCATGAAGCGAGCGCCGATACCCTGTGCGCCGACGGCCGCCATCTGCTGTGGCTGCCCATCTGGATCGGCGACCAGGTCACCACCTGCCTGGAAATCACCAACCCCACGCCGTACACGGGCGCCACCATCCAGGTGATCGGCGGCATCGTCAGCGTGTACCGCAATTTCCAGAACCTGCTCGACTACAGCGAACGCGATTCGCTCACCGGCTTGTTGAATCGCAAGACCTTCGACGACCAGCTGGCAAAAATCCTGCATAGCCGCGGCGAACCGGAAGCAGAGAAGCCGCGTCCCGTCGATGAAGAACGGCGTCACCATACGGACACGGAACGGCAATGGCTGGCCGTGATCGACGTCGATCATTTCAAATTGGTCAACGATAAATTTGGCCACCTGTATGGCGATGAAGTGCTGATCCTGATCGCCAACCAGCTGCAATCGTCATTCCGCGCGCAAGACCGTATCTTCCGCTTCGGCGGCGAGGAATTCGTCGTGCTGCTGCGCTCGATCACCCTGGAAAATGCGCAGAAAATCATCGACCGCTTCCGCACCAATGTCGCAGCACACGACTTCCCGCAAGTGGGCAGAGTGACCGTCAGCGTCGGCTTCGTCAGCATCAACGCCTACGAGGCGCCCGTCATCATCCTGGGCCGTGCAGACCAGGCCTTGTATTACGCCAAGAGCCATGGCCGCAACCTGGCTTGCCATTACGACGAGTTGGTAGCGAAAGGTTTATTAACGACCATCGCCTCCAATGACACTGCGGAATTTTTCTAGGCATCCGCCAGGGAAAGAAAGCGCATGGGATCAACCTGCCACTTGGCAGCGGACTCATGGCCGACGATCTTGTCGGCGCCGCCAAAACCAAAGCCGCGCGACAGGTCAACCGTCTCGGGCTTGATGTAAGTCTTGCTCTTCGTACTGAAAAACACATTCACCTTCGGCGCCAGCAGATTGCTTTCGTGCGCCTCGACGACAACGGCCAAGCGGCCCGATTCCAGCATCACCATGGTGCCGACCGGATAGATGCCCACGCAGCGCATGAAGTCCTGCGCGAATACGGGGTTGAAATGAAATTTGCTCCACTCATAAATCTTGCGCAGCGCTTCGGCGGCGGCGATGCCCTTGTGATAGCTGCGGTCGGACGTCAGCGCATCGTACACATCGACGATGGCGGCCATCTGCGCCAGCTCGCTGATGGCGTCACCGGCCAGTTGGTCCGGGTAGCCGCTGCCGTCGCGCCGTTCGTGGTGGTGCAAGGCGATGTCGAGGGGAATCGCGCCCACCTCGGGCGACTGGCGCAGGATGTCATAGCCGTCGCGCGGATGGCGCTTGATCATGGCAAATTCTTCCGGCGTCAAAGGGCCGGGCTTGTTCAGCACGCTGTCGGGCACCAGGGCCTTGCCCGTGTCGTGCAGCAAGCCACCGAGGCCGGCCTGGTGCGTGATGGCCCCATCGACGCCGCGCGAGCGGCAAAATGCCACCAGCAGCGCGCACACGCTGACGGAATGCAAGAAGGTGTAATCATCCTTGCTCTTGATGCGCAACAAGCCGACGAGGGCGCCGGGATTGCGCAGGATCGATTCGGTAATATCTTGCACGGTGTGCTGCACGCGGTCGATTTCGACAGCCTTGCCCAGGCGCACATCGGCCATCACCGTGCGCACCAGGCTCACCGCCTGCCGGCGCACCTGCGTGGCGCGGGCCAGTTCCATGCCCAGCGACACGCGCGTGACCACCTGCGGCGGGGTGGCGATCTGCACCAGCTCGCGCTCGGTGGCGGCGCGCGCCTGCGCCACGGTGGGCGCATCCTGCACATCGAGGCCCTTGCCGCTGTCGATCACCACGTCGTGGATGCCGGCCTGCACGATCTTGCGGATTTCATCATCGCTGCGCAACAGGAAACGGTTGCGCACGAATGGATGGGTCATCCAGTCGCAGCTGAGGTCGTGGATGTACATGCCCACTTTTAATTGAGACGAATCAACTTTCTTGAGCATGCTGTCATCCCACAAGTACACGGCTGGAGCACCGAAGGCGCTAGAATGAGTATAACAAAATTGTTATTCTGCCGGTCGCGTTCGGCGCCGCGGCGCAACAGCCTGTTTTTTCCGATCACCGCACCGCGTCTGGGACCCATGGAACTGCGCCAACTACGCTACTTTGTTGCCATCGTCGACCACGGCTCGCTGTCGCGCGCGGCCCTGATCCTGCACGTGGCGCAGCCGGCCCTGACGCAGCAGTTGCGCCAACTGGAAGAGGAACTGGGCGTGCAGCTGCTGCACCGCTCGGCCCAGGGCGTGCTCAGCACGGATGCGGGCAAGGTGTTTTACGAACATGCGCAGGCGATCCTGAAACAGGTGGCCGACGCCCGCTCGGCGGTCACGCAAAGCGCCACGCGGCCGTCCGGCAATGTCACCCTGGGCTTGCCACACAGTATCTCCGGCGCACTGGCCCTGCCCTTGCTGCTGGCCGCGCGCGAACGCTATCCCGAAATCACCCTGCAACTGACGGAAGAAATCACGGGCAATCTGAACGAACAATTGAAATCGGGCCGCATCAACCTGGCCGTGCTGTTCGACGATGGCCAGCTGACACCCTTTGCCTGCATCCCCCTGGTGGAAGAAGAGATGCGTTTTATCTGCCGCAGCGATTCGCCGTTCGCGCCCGCCGGCCACGCCATGTCGTTCCAGCAAGCCTTGAGCGCCACCCTGATCCTGCCGGGCCTGCAGCATGGCGTGCGCCCGCGCATCGACAGCCGCGCGCGCGAACTGGGCCTGGAGACGGTGAACGTGATCGAGATCAACTCGATCGCCATCCTGAAATCGGCCATCCTGGCCGGCATGGGCGCCACCATCCTGCCGGCCGCGCCCCTGCTGGCCGAACTCGACAGCGGCGCCATGCGCAGCTACGCCATCCACAGCCCCGTCCTGTCGCGCACGGTGGCCCTGTGCGCGTCAAAAAACATTCCCCTGACGAATGCAGGCAATGCCGTGAAAAACCTCGTACTGCAAGTGGCCGCCGAACTGTGCGGCAGCGGGCGCTGGGCGGGGGCGAACGTGCTCTCGCCCATGACATAAGTATTTCTTATACCCCCATCTCCAAAGCGTATTTGCCCCTTCCTCCTGCGCGTTCTACACTGACCATATTAACTATTTTAAATTTAAACTAGTTATGTGCCGCCCACACGCGGCCATCCCGTCTGCACAGCGCGCGCCTTACCGGGCGCGCACCTTGTACAGCCGTTATCTGAAACACCCTTTTGGAGACAGCCATGTCCGTGACCACGGAAAACGGCTCCGCAGCGTTCGCTAGAAACGCCGGTGCCGCGCCATCTACACCGCTTGAACCTTCCCGCTTGACCAGCGTCAGCCTCGACGACAAATACACGGCCACTTCCGGCGCCATCTTCCTGTCCGGCATCCAGGCCCTCGTGCGCCTGCCCATGATGCAGCGCCTGCGCGACCAGGCAGCTGGCCTCAACACGGCCGGCTTCATTTCCGGCTACCGCGGCTCGCCGCTGGGCGGCCTCGATGAAAACCTGTGGAAAGCCAAGCAGCAACTGGAAGCACACCACGTGCAGTTCGTGCCCGGCGTCAACGAAGACTTGGCGGCCACGGCCGTCTGGGGTTCGCAGCAGGTCGACCTGATCGGCCCGGCCAAGTACGACGGCGTGTTCGCCATGTGGTACGGCAAGGGCCCGGGCGTGGACCGCTGCGGCGATGTCTTCAAGCACATGAACCATGCTGGCACAGCCAAGCTGGGCGGCGTGCTGCTGGTGGCTGGCGACGACCATGGCGCGTATTCGTCGACCCTGCCGCACCAGTCCGACCATTTGTTCTCGGCCTCGATGATCCCCGTCTTGTATCCATGCAATGTGCAGGAATACCTGGACCTGGGCATCCATGGCTGGGCCATGTCGCGCTTTTCCGGCTGCACGGTGGCCTTCAAGGCGCTGGCCGACACGGTCGAATCGTCGGCTTCCATCGATGCCGACCCGTTCCGCGTGGAAGTGAAGATTCCGCAGGATTTCATCATGCCCGAAGGCGGCCTGAACGCGCGCCTGTCGAGCATCCCGCTGGGCCAGCAAGCGCGCAACCAGGAAGCGCTGATGCAAGATTACAAGATCTATGCGGCCCTGGCCTACGCACGCGAAAACAAACTCAACCACACCACCATCGATAGCCCGAACGCCAAGCTGGGCATCATTGCTTCGGGCAAATCCTACCTGGACGTGCTCGAAGCCCTGGAAGAGCTGGGCATCGACGAGAAGATGGCGGCCGACGTCGGCATGCGCCTGTTCAAGGTGGCCATGCCATGGCCGCTGGAACCGGACAGCGTGCGCGAATTCGCGCAAGGCCTCGATGAAATTTTAGTCGTCGAAGAGAAGCGCCAGATCGTCGAATACCAGCTCAAGGAACAGCTCTACAACTGGCGCGACGACGTGCGCCCGCGCGTGATCGGCAAGTTCGATGAAAAAGGCGAATGGGTGGCGCCGCGCGGCGAATGGCTGCTGACGTCCAAGGCGGACTTTTCCGTCTCGCAGGTGGCGCGTGTCATCGCCAGCCGCATCGCGCGCCTGATTTCCGACCCCGTCACCTGCGACCTGATCAAGGCAAGATTGAGTTTCCTCGATGCCAAGGATGCGGTATTGAAGAAGGCCGTGAATACGCCATTCCGCCCCGCCTTCTACTGCTCGGGCTGCCCGCACAATACCTCGACCAAGGTGCCGGACGGCAGCCTGGCGCTGGCCGGCATCGGCTGCCACGTGATGGCGACCTCGATCTACCCGGAAATGAACAAGCTGACCACGCACATGGGCGGCGAAGGCGCGCCGTGGATAGGCCAAGCCGCGTTCTCGGAATTGCCGCACGTGTTCCAGAACCTGGGCGACGGCACGTATTTCCACTCGGGCTACCTGGCCATCCGCGCCGCGCAAGCGGCCAAGGTGAACATCACCTACAAAATTTTGTACAACGATGCCGTCGCCATGACGGGCGGCCAGCCCGTGGACGGCTTGATCACCGTGCCCATGATGGCGCAACAGGTGGCGGCCGAAGGCATCGCCCGCATCGCGCTGGTCACGGAAGATTTATCGCGCTACAGCGACCGCTCCAACCTGCCCGCCCACGTGACCTTGCACGACCGCAAGGACATGGATGCCGTGCAGCGCGAATTGCGCGAGGTACAAGGCGTGTCCGTGCTGATCTACGACCAGACGTGTGCGGCCGAGAAACGCCGGCGCCGCAAAAAAGGCGAGTACCCGGACGTGGCCAAACGCATGGTCATCAACGACGCCGTCTGCGAAGGCTGCGGCGACTGCGGCGTGCAATCGAACTGCGTGTCGATCTTGCCAAAAGAAACGGAATTTGGCCGTAAGCGCAGCATCGACCAATCCTCGTGCAACAAGGATTACTCGTGCGCCAAGGGCTTTTGCCCCAGCTTCGTCACCGTAGAAGGCGGCAGCCTGAAGAAGACGAAAACAGGCGCCGGCAAGCCGGGCGAGACGGACAACTTCGGCCCGCTGCCGGAGCCTACCCTGCCCGCTTGCGACGCGCCCTACAACATCTTGATTAACGGCATCGGCGGCACGGGCGTCATCACCGTGGGCGCCCTGATGGGCATGGCGGCGCACCTGGAAGGCAAGGGCGCCTCCGTGCTGGACATGACGGGTATGTCGCAAAAGAATGGTTCCGTCACCTCGCACGTGAAAATCGCCGCCTCCCCGGCGCATATCCGCGCCCAGCGCATCGCCACTGGCGAAGCGGACCTGATTTTAGGCTGTGACATGCTGACGGCTGGCGCGCAGGATGCCGTGTCAAAAATGCGTCCGGGCCGCAGCCTGGCCGTCGTCAACCTGCACGAGCAGCCGCCGGGCACGTTTGCGCAAAATGCCGACTGGCAATATCCAACGGCGGAAGTACGCCAGCTGATCGAGGAATCCGTGGGCGGCGCGGACGCGGCCGACTTCATCGACGCCACGAAACTGGCCACGGCGCTGATGGGCGATTCCATCGCCGCCAACCTGTTCATGCTCGGCTACGCCTGGCAAAAGGGCCGCATCCCCTTGACGGAAGCGGCCTTGCTGCGCGCTATCGAACTCAATGGCGTAGGCATCGCGTCGAACAAGAAAAGCTTTTTGTGGGGCCGCCGTGCCGCCGTCGATGTACGCAAGGTGACACAGATCGCCACGCCGTCGCAAGCGATCCTCGTACAAATGCCGCAAAGCCTCGATAGCGTCATCAAGAAACGCGTGGAGTTCCTCACCGCGTATCAACATGCCGCATATGCGGAGGGTTACTTGACCTTGGTCAAACAGGTACGCGACCGCGAAAACACCCTGGGACTGGGCCAGAAGCTGTCGACGGCTGTCGCCAAGAGCTATTTCAAGTTGCTGGCCTACAAGGATGAATACGAAGTGGCGCGCCTGTACACGGATGGCCGTTTCGTGGAGCAATTGCAGCAGCAGTTTGAAGGCAGCTTCTCCGTGAAATTCAACCTGGCGCCGCCGCTGTTCGCGAAAAAAGATGCCAAGGGCCACCTCGTGAAAGCGGAGTTCGGTTCCTGGATGTGGCGCGCCTTCAAGCTGTTGGCGAAAGCAAAAGGCTTGCGCGGTGGCACCTTCGACGTCTTCGGCTACACGGCTGAACGCAAGATGGAACGCGCGCTGATCGTCGAATACCGCGAACTGCTGGCCGGCCTGCTGGCCAACCTGACGGCGGAAAACCTGGCGACCTGCGTGGAACTGGCATCGCTGCCCGACAAAATCCGCGGCTTCGGCCACGTCAAGGAAGCGGCCGTCGCCACGTATCGCCAGGACAAGGCGCGATTGCTGGCGGTGTTGGCCGAGGGAACGAAGCACGCGGCATAAGCGCGTCAGCTGGCCTGGACATCAAAACGCAGCGCCTCGGCGCTGCGTTTTTTTTCATGCGTCGGGACAGCGCCCCACGGTGGCCCCCGGCAACAGCACCGGTTGCCAGATTTCCTGCAGCTTTTCCGGCGGCATGCCGGCCAGCAAGGATTGCAGCATCTCGACCATCTTGGCGCCGGCGCGGCGCAGGTCGGGCTGGGCTATGGTAGTGACGTTGATGCCGATCAAGGTGTCTTCCACACTGCCCCAGACGATGACGGATATTTCCTTGCCGATCTCGATGCCAGCATCCATCAGGGCGCGCACCACGCCCACGCCGGACAAATGGTTGTCGACAATGACGGCGGTGGGACGCGGCGAGCAAGCCAGTAATTGCTGCATGGCCTGGTAACCGCTGCGGCGGTCGAAAGTATTATCGAGAAAATAACGGGGATCGAGCTGCAAGCCACCCTGCGCCATGCAGCGGATAAAACTTTCCTTGCGCTCATAGGCAAAATGCAAATCCAGCGGCGCGCTCAGCAGGGCGATGCGCTGGTGGCCATGCGCCAGCAGGAAGGACAGGGCCAGGTCGATGCCCGTATCGTTGTCGTAGTCAAAATACGCATAGGGCGCGTCGATGCGCGTGCGGCCATTCGCGACAAAAGGAAAACCCACCTTCGTCAGGTAGGCGATACGCTCGTCGACCACCTTGGTGCGGCCCACCACCAGGCCGTCGACCTGGCGCCCGCGCACCATGGTTTCATACGAGGGCTGTTCGTTTTGCGGCGACACGGGGGCGATGATCAGGCTCATCTTTGACGCTTCCACGGCATCGGACATGCCATTCACCACGGAAAGAAAGACGCTGTCGCCCAAGTCGCTGGGCAGCAGGGGATAGATCATGCCCAGCACATTGGTGCGGCCGACGGCCAGGCTGCGCGCCAGCGGGTTGGGCCGGTAGCCGACTTTCTTGGCGGCGGCCAGGACGATTTCACGGGTGCGGGAATTGACTTCCGGATAGCCGTTCAACGCCCTGCTGACTGTCGTTTTCGACATGCCGAGGGCAATTGCGAGGCTCTTGAGATTCATGTTAACTACCTGTCTGTGTGGCAAAAGAAACCAACTCTGACCGTCAATTATAGCCCAGAGCGCCAAGCAGGCCGCACATTACCGTGCACAGACATGGTAGAAAAACAACAATACATTGACTATTTAAAGAGCAACATTTTAAATGTAAATAATTTCCTCTCGGCGCTGCGTACCATCGGCAATAGCATGCAAATCAAGGCTGTAAGCAACAGCGGGTACTCACTTTGAAAAAGACTTTAGCAGCGTCGGCATGCCGCTAGCGCAAGGCCCCGTCTGCACGATAGCATTATCAATAAAACATAATTAGCTGGCACTGTGAGAGAATTTGTCCTACTCTTGATTCAGGTAAAGATTACCTGCAGACATGTCGCGCCCCAAGCCTGCTTTCTTGCTATTCCGCACACGCCTGGGCATACTTTCAAAGGTGAACAATGTGGTCACGCTAACGTCCGTCAACAACTTGCAAGCCTCGCTGGCCACGGCGCAACGCAGGGTTGAACAAGGCCAGAACCAGGTCCGGCGCGACAGCGAACAGCTGGCGCAAAGCCGCCAGTCACTGGCGCGGGAACAGGAATCGTTGAGCCAGACGCAGCGCAGCAGCCAGCAAGCGAAGGCCGAAGCCCCGGCCGCCGTCAAGGCGCCGCTACTGGACCAGGCGATCAAGGTGGCCGTACCGCAGCAGCTCAGCCAGGCGGCGCCAAAAAGCACACCCCAGCTGAATAGCTATGGCCAGGCCTTGGGCCGCCTGATCGATGTAAGGGCTTGATCCATTTTTACCGGGCCATCTCCTCTTCCAGCATGGCCAGCCACCATTTTTTACCCTTCTGCGGCTGCGCCAGGTCGACCGCCTCGCCCATCTGCGGTGTGGCCAGGTTCACGCCCTGCTTCGCCGCCAGTCCGGTGATGCGGTCGAACGGTTCATGCCAGGCATGTAAGCCGAGGTCAAAAGTGCCGTTATGCACGGGCAGCAGCCACTTGCCGCGCAAGTCCAGGTGGGCTTGCAGGGTCTGTTCTGGCTGCATGTGCACGTCCGGCCACAGCTTGTCATACGCACCCGTCTCGATCATGGTCACGTCGAAGGGCCCATATTTGTCGCCGATCTGCTTGAAACCGTCGAAATAGCCGGAATCACCACTGAAAAACACGCGCACGTCCGGTGCGTCGATGACCCACGAGGCCCACAGGGTCTGATTGCCATCAAACAAGCCGCGTCCCGAGAAATGCTGTGATGGTGTCGCCACCAGTTTCACGCCGGCAATTGTAGTGCCTTGCCACCAGTCGAATTGCTGCACCTTGTCCTTGGGCACGCCCCATGTGACCAAAGTATCGCCCACGCCCAGCGGCGTGAGGAAGTGCTCGGTCTTGGCGGCCAGTTGCAACACGGCAGCATGGTCGAGGTGGTCGTAATGATCGTGCGACAGGATGACGGCCTTGATCGGCGGCAAGTCGGCGATGCTGATGGGCGGCTGGTGAAAGCGTTTTGGTCCTGCCCACTGCACCGGCGAGGCGCGCTCGGAAAAAACGGGATCGGTGAGGAAGAATGCATTGTTCAGTTTCAGCAGCAGGGTCGAATGGCCGAGACGGAACAGGCTGTTATCGGGCGCGGCCAGCAGTTGCGCCCGGGTCAAGGCTTGCACGGGAACGGCGGCGGCCGGCATCGTGCTGTCAGGCTTGTCAAACAAGAAGGTCCACAGCAGCTTGAGCGTGGCTGCCTTGCCCAGCTTGTGCATAGTCACGGGATTACGGAACTTGCCTTCGAGGCGTTGTGGCGATTCAGTCGGCGCGGCAGGCGCGGCGCGCAAGGTGCAAGAACTCATGATGATCAGGACTCCCAGAAAGATGAGACGACGTGCGGCTACGTGCAAGTGCATATGTGGCCCAGTAAAAAATGTACAAGGATTTAATTACACTACACAGTGTAGTTCCTATTTCAAGCAAAGTAAACCAGGAGGTGTAAAATATTGTTTTCAAAGGAGATTTCCCGCCATGGCCGCACCGCAACGCCTCACCGACCGCAAGCGCGTCGCCATCGTCGATGCCGCCATCGCCGAGTTCCGCGAGCACGGTTTTGATGCGACCAGCATGGACAGGATCGCCGCCACGGCCGCCGTTTCCAAGCGTACCGTGTACAACCATTTCCCCAGCAAGGACGAACTGTTCGCGGAAATCCTGCAGCGCATGTGGGAAAGCAGCGTGGCCCAGCCCGCCGTACCCTACGTTGCCGACCGGCCGTTGCGCCCGCAGGTGCTGGCCCTGGTCGAGCAAAAAATGGTCTTGCTGTGCGACGCGGCATTCATCGACCTGGCGCGCGTGATCTTTGGCGAAACCATCCACTCGCCCGAACGCGCGCAAGCCATGGTGGCGCGCCTGAATGAAAAGGAAACGGGCTTGAATATCTGGATCCGCGCAGCGCAGCAAGATGGGCGCATCAAGGCGGGCGAGACGCTGGAAGTGGCGCACCTGCTGATGTCGCCACTGAAGACCTTTGCCTTCTGGCCGCAGGTCACCCTCGGTGAGCCGCTGCTGGGTCCGACACGCCGACGCGAAGTGACGGAGCTGGCCGTCGATATCTTCCTGTGCTACTACGGCGTGACAAAACACACGGCATAAACGGGCAGCAAGTGGGCAGACAGCGTCTGCCAATGCTCGCCCTCATCGCCGGAATACCAGGCGCCGCCCGTGGTCGAGGCCATCAGCAGACTGCGCCCGTCGTCGGCCAGCGCCAGCCCGTGGCGGCAGACCAGGTCGTAGCAATGCTGCTGCGGCAATCCCTCGCGCAAGACCTCGAACGTTTTCCCGCCATCGCGCGTGCGCGTCATGGCCAGCGCGCCGTCCTGCGGAATGCGCAACACGTCCGACTGCGCCGGCACGAACCAGGCCGTGTCGCCATCGCGCGGATGCACGGCCACGGCAAAGCCGAAATGCGACAGCGGCGCCGTGCTCACTTCCTGCCAGTGCCAGCCGGCATTGCGCGAACGCCAGATGCCGTTATGGTGCTGGCACCACAGCGCGTCCGGCGCGCCGGCGCTGCGCACGATGCGGTGCGGGTCTTGCACGGCCTCGTTTTCATCGAGCTCGGGCGGCATGTAATCGGCGCGCATGCCCGTCGCGCTCAAGCCCCAGCTGGCGCCGCCATCGACCGTTTGCCAGACGCCGCCGCAAGACATGCCGACCAGCACCTTGCTGCTGTCGCGCGGGTCGACGCAAATGCTGTGGATGCCGGGCACGTCGTAGCCGCCGCCAAACCACTGCGCCCGCTGCGGCACGTTCCACAAGGATTCCACCAGCTGCCAGCTGTCGCCGCGGTCGCCAGAGACCAGATTTGCCGCAAGGTCCAGTCCACGCTATCGCTGCTGTCCTCGGGCTTGGCCGGATAGGCGGGCACGGCGATCTCTTGCCATGTCGAACTATCCCGCTCAAGGCGGTGCAGCTTGGCGCCAAAGTGGCCCAGATTCAGGGCTGCGTACAGGGTGCCGTCGCGGCCATCGTGCAGCAGCATGGAGACCGGGTCGCCGGCGAATTGCACCAGCGCCAGCTGCCAGGCGCCGGCCGCATCGACATCGAACTGGAACAGCCCCTTGCGGGTGCCGAGATACGCGCGCTGCGCCATGCCTGCTCCCATGATTAACCTCCGGAAAGTGCCTGCAAGATATACACCTGACTGTCGGGCCGCAAGACGTCGTCGAGTTCGCGCCGCTCGCGGCAGCGCGCGCCATCGATGAAGATCAGCACATTGGGACGCAGCGCACCCTGCTCGTCGAGCACATAGCCACGCAGGCGCGGCTGCTGGACAAACGCGCTTTCCAAGGCGGCGCGCAGACGTGGCGCGGCCACCTCCACGGTGGGAACGTCGAGGAAACGTGATAATTGTTGAGTAAAATGCAAGTGCGCCATGTTGCCTTCGACGTCATCGGCCTGGACTCATTCTAGTCCGCTTTGCCAGCGATACAATGGCGCATGGCCTAAAATAGGGTCGAGCACACAAGGAGGCCAGGCATGACGATTACCCCGGAAGAACTAGCGGTGCTGATGCAGGAAGTGGAAGTGGCCGATCCCATCGATTTTGCCGACCTGCCCTTCAACGAGCAGGAATTGCGCGGGCTGATCGCCAACCACCTGTGCGAGATGGCCGACGCCATGGAAAGTTTCAGCCCGGAAGACCGCAACCTGGCCTTGCTGGCCGTGGCGGCCAAGCTGGTGCTGGAAAACCTGGTGCTGCACGTACAGTTGCTGCGCCGTCACGGCTTGCCCGTGAGCGACAGCGTGGACGCGCTGCTGCAGCGGCTCAAGGGCGGCAAGCTGTCCTGAGTCAGACACGCACGGCGCGCGCCTGCACGGTAAGATCGCTTTCGGCCACGGCCACGCAGGGCAGGATGTAGCCGTCGAGCCGTTCATCGGGGCTGATGCCGGGCCAGTCCACCGTGTAGCGTATCTTTCCTTCTGGCATGTGGCACAGGCAGGTACGGCAGGTGCCGTTGCGGCAGGAGCTGAGCAGGCGGATGCCTGCCAGCTCGGCGGCGGCCAGCACGGTAGTGCCGGCCTCGGCCGTGAATTGCCAGTCTTGAGGGACGATAGTGATGGTAAAGGGCGCGCTCATGCGCCCAGTTTAACAGTCCGCCAAGGTGGTCCAGCTGGCGCCCGCCGCATGACTGCGCAGCACGGCCTCGGCAAAGGCCAGGCCCGCCACGCCATCGGCCACCGTGGGCAGCCAGCGCGCCGCTTCCGGTATCGGTGCCCCCGCCTGCAGGGCGCGGATACGCAAGGCGGCATCCAGATACAGCTGGGCAAAAGCTTCCAGATAGCCTTCCGGATGGCCGGCCGGCACGCGCGTGGCGTGGCGCGCGGCCGCACTGTCGACCCGGCCCGGGCGCAGCAGTTGGCGGTTGCCACCCTGCGGCGTATACCACAGTGCATTCGGCTGTTCCTGGTCAAAGTCCAGTTGCGCCTTGCTGCCGAACAGGCGCAGACGCACCGTGTTTTCGCAACCGGTCGCCACCTGGCTGGCCCACAGGGTTCCCTTGGCGCCATTCGAATAGCGCAGCATCACCTGCACATGGTCGTCCAGGGTGCGATTCGGAACAAAAGTCGACAGTTCCGCCAGCACGGCGTGCGGCGTGAGTCCGCTAACGAATTGCGCCAGGTGATATGCGTGCAAGCCCACGTCAAGCAGGGTGCCGCCGGGGCCGGCCTTGTGCGGGTCGTTATGCCAGTTGCCCTCGTTCATGCCGCCAGCCGCGATGGCATCGGCCAGCCAGTCCTGCGAATACTCGACTTGCACGAGGCGCAGCTCGCCGATCTCGCCCGCCTCGACCATGGCTTTCGCATGGCGCAGCAAGGGGTAGCCGCTGTAGGTATGCGTGAGCGCAAACAGCAGATTTTTCTGCTGCGCCAGCGCCGCCAGCGCCTGGCCTTGCGCCAGAGAGATGCCCAGCGGCTTGTCGCAAATCACGTGGATGCCCGCTTCCAGGAACGCCGTCGCGACGGGTGCATGCAAGTGATTCGGCGTGACGATGGCCACCGCCTCGATGCCGTCCGCCCTGGCAGCCTCCGCCTGCGCCATGGCGCGGTAATCGCTGTAGCAGCGCCCTGGCGCCAGGTGCAGCGCGGCGCCGCTGTCGCGCGCACGCAGCGGATCGGACGACAGGGCGCCCGCCACCAGTTCATACTGGTCATCGATGCGCGCCGCAATACGGTGCACGGCGCCGATGAATGCGCCCTGCCCGCCCCCTACCATGCCCAGCCGTAAGCGTCGCTGCATGTCGTTTCCTTATTTCAAGCCAAGCAAGTGATGGATTTGATCCTGATCAACCACACTGGCGGCGAAATCGTCGAACGCCCGTTCGGCCACGTGGATGATGTGCTCGCGAATGAAGCGGGCCCCTTCGGCCGCGCCATCTTGCGGGTGTTTCAGACAGCATTCCCACTCCAGCACGGCCCAGCCCGGAAAATCGTATTGCGCCATCTTCGAAAAGATCGCCTTGAAATCGATCTGCCCATCGCCCAGCGAGCGGAAGCGCCCGGCCCGGTCTTGCCAGTCGCCATAGCCGCCATACACGCCCTGGCGCCCGTTGGGCCGAAATTCCGCATCTTTTACATGGAAGGCCTTGATGCGCGCGTGATAAATGTCGATGAAGGCCAGGTAATCGAGCTGCTGCAGCACGAAGTGGCTGGGGTCATACAGGATGGAGGCGCGCGGGTGATCGTTGACGGCGGCCAGGAAGCGCTCGAACGTCACGCCGTCATGCAAGTCCTCGCCCGGATGCAATTCATAGCAGAGGTCCACGCCGGCCGCATCGAAGGCGTCGAGGATGGGCAGCCAGCGTTTGGCCAATTCCGCGAATGCCGTTTCCACCAGGCCGGCGGGGCGTTGCGGCCACGGGTACAGGTAGGGCCAGGCCAGCGCGCCTGAAAACGTCACGTGCGCCTGCAAACCCAGGCGCTGCGAGGCGCTTGCCGCCCACAGCAGTTGCTGCGTGGCCCAGGCCGTGCGGGCAGCGGGATCGCCACGCACGTGCTCGGGCGCAAAGCCATCGAACAGGGTGTCGTAGGCGGGATGCACGGCGATCAGCTGGCCTTGCAAATGCGTCGACAATTCGCTCACTTGCAAGCCGTGGCGCGCCAGCAAGGCCACCACGTCGTCGCAATACTGCTGGCTGTTGGCCGCCTGCTCCAGGTCGAACAAGCGCGGCGCCGTGGGCAGTTGCAAGCCCTTGTAGCCCAGGCCGGCCGCCCATTGCGCCAGGTGCTCAAGCGAGTCGAACGGCGGTTCATCGCCGAGAAACTGGGCCAGGAAAATGGCCGGGCCCTGAAGGGTTTTCATATCAATGTCCTGTTGGCTGAAAGCCGGGGTCAGACCCGCCGGGTCTGACCCCATAATTTAAAAAGGCGAGTTCGGAAAGTAGAACTGCTTGGCGTTCTCGCGCGTAATCAGCACCGAGGGGATGATCGTATTGGCTGGCAATTTATCCCCTTTCAGGCGCGCTTCCGTCGTCAGCTTGATGGCGTCGTACATGAACTTGGGCGAGTAAGACACGTCGGCCACGATCAGCGGGTCGGAGCCATCCATGATTTTCTTGACGGCACCCTTCGCGCCCGCGCCGCCGAATACTTGCTTGATGTCCGTGCGCTTGGCTTGTGCGATGGCTTTTTGCACGCCGATGGCCATGTCGTCATCGGCGGCCCATACGGCGTCGATGTGCTTGAAGCGGGTCAGATAATCCTGCATCACCTTGAAGGCATCGTCGCGGTTCCAGTTGCCGTACTTGGCATCGAGAACCTTGATCTCGGGATGGCCCTTCATCACGGCGGAAAACGCGTCGTAGCGCTCGTTGTCCAGCGTGGTCGGCATGCCGCGCAGCACGACGATATTGCCCTTGCCGTTCAGGCTTTTCGCCAGATACTCGGCCGGCAGCTTGCCAAACGCCGTATTGTCGCCGGCGATGTAGGCATCCTGCGACTGCGTGTT
Source organism: Janthinobacterium sp. UMAB-56 (assembly GCF_900095265.1). Lineage (GTDB taxonomy): Bacteria > Pseudomonadota > Gammaproteobacteria > Burkholderiales > Burkholderiaceae_D > Janthinobacterium. The sequence continues at coordinate 119,444 of NZ_LT607670.1, forward strand.
CGTCAAGCCCCGGTCCACCACGGTGACATACACGCCCTTGTTTTTCACTTGCGCCACGGGCTGCGTCAGCGAGGCCGACTCGATGGGGAAGATCACCAGGGTGTTGATCTTGTTCACCGTCAACATGTCCTGCAACTGGTTCGCCTGCTCGGGCGCCGTGGCGGCCGTCTTGACGATGATTTTCAGTCCCGGATGGGCTTTTTCCAGCTCCGCCTTGGCCTGGTTCGCCCACCACACGATGCCCGACGTAAAACTGTGCGTCGCCGTGGGAATGGCCACGCCGACGACGAGCTTGTCAGCGGCCTGCGCCTGCGCACTCGGCAGCGCCCACGCCTGCATCACCAGCACTGCCATCCCTGCTACCCCTGCTACCCGTTTAAAGCTCTTCATGCTGCTCTCCTCCAAGGTTGTGGGCGCCCGTTGGCAGCCCTTTCAGAACGCCGCTGTGTTTTTATTTGCGGCCTCGCTGCAGGAAGGCGACGGCGATGATCACCACGCCTTGCACTGCGGCATTCAGGTAGACACTGATGATGCTGGTCAAATTCAGGATATTGCTGATCACGGAGAGCAGGATGGCGCCGATCACTGTACCGACGATGCGGCCCTCGCCGCCCTTCAGGGCCGTGCCGCCCACCACGACGGCGGCGATCGCTTCCAGTTCCCACAGCAAGCCCGTCGTCGGCGTGGCCGAGCCCAGGCGCGGCACGTAGAGCACCGTGGCGATGCCCACGCACACGCCCAGCAACATGTAAGTGGCGATTTTGACCTTGTCGACATTGATGGCCGCATAGCGCGCCACTTGCTCATTGGAACCAATCGCCTGCACATGGCGGCCAAAGGTCGTGCGGTTGAGGATGATGGCGCCGGCCGCCGCGACAAACAGGAAGATCCAGATCGGAATCGGCGCGCCCAGCACGCTGGTGTAATACACGGGGCTGTACAGCTCGGACAGGGTGGCGTCCAGGGTCAGGGCGCCGCCATCGGCCAGGTAGGTCAATACGGCGCGGAAGATGCCAAGCGTTCCCAGTGTGACGATGAACGGTTCGATATTGCCCTTGCTGATCAACAGCCCATGCATCAGGCCAAAGCCGGCGCCCAACACCAGCGCCATGGCGATGCCCAGCACCAGCATGGTGATGGGCGCCAGGTTGCCGCCTGCGCCTTGCGCCAGCGCATTCATGAAATAAATCATGCAACCGGCGATCAGGGCCGCCATCGAGCCGACGGACAGATCGATGCCACCGGAAATGATGACAAAAGTCATGCCCACGGCGATGATGCCGATGAAGGCCGTGCGCGTGAGCACATTCATCAGGTTGTCCACGGTGGCGAAGTCGCCGTTGAGCAAGGTGCCCGCGATGCACAGAGATAACAAGCCCAGCACGGGGCCAAAGCCCTTGATGCGCGCGCCGAAGCTGGCAACGGCGGCGGCGATAGGCGATACGGTGGTGTCAGTGCGTGCCGGTTGCATGGGCAATCAACTCCTCTTCGGTCAGGTGGTCAGCAGACAGGGTGGCTTGCAAGGTGCCGGCGCGCATCACCGCCACGCGGTGGCACAGGCCGATCAATTCAATCAGTTCCGATGAAATGACGATCACGGCGCGCCCTTCGGCGGCCAGGCGGTGGATCAAAAAATAAATGTCGCGCTTGGCGCCCACATCCACGCCACGGCTCGGCTCATCGAGCACGACGACACGCGGGTCCGAATGCAGGTATTTGGCCAGCGCCAGCTTTTGCTGGTTGCCGCCGGACAGCATGCGCGCCCGGCTGTCGAGGTCGCCCGTGCGGATATTGAAGTCAAGCACGGCCTTGGCCAGCGCCGCTTTTTCCCTGGCGACATCGAGCCAGGGCCGCGCATAGCGCTGCATCGTCATCATGGTGAGGTTTTCGCGCAGCCCCAGGTTCACGTGCAAGCCCTTGCCCTTGCGGTCTTCGCTCAGGTAGGTCATGCCGTGCTGCATGGCTTGCTTGGGTGTGCGGATGTCCACGGGCTGGCCATTGATCTCGATCAATCCGGCGCTGCGCTGGCGCAAGCCCAGCAAGGCCTCGAACGATTCCGTGCGCCCCGCGCCCACCAGGCCCGCAAAACCCAGCACTTCACCGGCGCGCACCTCGAACGACAGGTTTGTCGACCAGCCGGGCACGTACAGGCCGTCCACTTTCAGTAGCACCGGCGCGTCTGGCACCAGCGGCACTTTCGCCGGGAACATGTCCGACAATTCGCGCCCCACCATCAAATTGGCCATCTGCTGGCGCGTCAGGCTGGCCGTCGGCTCGCGCGTGACGAAACGCCCGTCGCGCATGACGATGACTTCGTCCGTGTTGCGCTCCACTTCGTCGAGCTTGTGGGAAATATACAAAATCGTGACACCATCCGCTTTCAACTGGGCCATGACGGCGAACAAGCGCTGGGTTTCCGAAGACGTCAGGGTGGCGGTCGGTTCATCCATGATCAGGAAGCGTGCGCGGCGCGACAGGGCCTTGGCGATTTCCACCAGTTGTTTCTCGGCCACGATCAGGTCACGGATTTTCGTCTCGGGAGACACGTCCAGGCCCACCTGCTTCAGGTAGCGCGACGCTTCTTCGCGCATGGCCGCCTCATCTAACAGCCAGCCGCGCGTTTTTTCGTGGCCGAGGAACATGTTTTGTGCCACCGTCAGGTGCTCGGCCAGGTTGAATTCCTGGTGGATCAGCACGATACCGGCAGACTCCGCCGCACGCGAACTGCTGAAATGCCGTGGCTGGCCATCGATCAGCAACTGCCCTGCACTCACGCTCTCGTAGCCGGCGAGGATTTTCATCAGGGTCGACTTGCCGGCGCCATTTTCGCCCAGCAAGCCATACACGCGACCGGGCGACAAGGTGAAACTGACGCCATGCAAGACGCGCACGGGGCCAAAATCCTTGCACACCCCTTCAAAACCGATGGCAACGCTCACTATGCACTCCCTCGCAAAATTAATCGGTGTTGCAGCAGCACGCCCGGCACCTGTGCTGCCGGGTCCGCCAAACGCAGCAGCAACAAGCGCGCCGCCGTCTCGCCCAGTTCGCGCATCGGCTGCGCGATGGTGGTGAGACCGGGCGCGATCTGCGCGGCGATGGCGATATCGTCGAAGCCGATGACAGCCACGTCTTGCGGCACGCGCTTGTGCAACTGGCGCAACGCGCTCAGCACGCCAATGGCCAGGGTGTCGGAAACGGCAAAGATGGCCGTCGGTGCATCGGGCTGCGCCATCATCCGCAACGTGGCGGCCGTGCCCGCTTCATAGTCGAGGCTTTGCACCGTGTGCACCCATTGCGGCTGCACGGGCAGGCCGGCGGCGGCCAGGGTGTCCAGGTAGCCTTGCTGGCGTTGCCGCGCGTACAGATAGCGCTCGTCGGAGTTGATCAGGCCGATGCGCGTATGGCCGCGCGACAGCAGATGCGCGACGGCGTCAGAGGCGGCGCGGTGATTGTCGATGCCGACATAGGGCACCGCCACGGCGGGATCGAATTCGCAGCACGCCACCCACGGCAGGCTGACGGATTCATGCGACAGGGCATGCTGCACCGTATCCGGGTCCAGGCAGATGGCGCCATCGGCGCGGTGCATGCGCAGCAAGTCGAAGTAGGAACGCTCGCGCCCCGCATCGGCGCCCGTGTCGCACAGCAGCACGAAATAGCCATGCTCGCGCGCCACCGTGTCGATGCCGCGCACGATCTGCGCATAAAACGGGTTACCCACGTCGGGCACCATGGTCAGCAGCATGCGGCTCTCGGCCGTGCGCAGGCTGCGCGCCAAATGGTTCATGCGGTAGCCGAGCGCCGCCACGGAGGCCAGCACCTTGTCGCGCGTGGGCGCCCGCACTCCTGCCTGCTCATTCATCACGCGCGAGACGGTGGCCACCGACACCCCCGCATGCGCGGCAACGGCGCTGATGGAAACGGTTTCTGTCGGCAAGGAAGAAGGAAAGGCTGGCGGCATGGGGCTTAGAGATAAAATGTAATCGATTACATTTATAAGCCAGTCAGGCGTGCCATGCAAACATTATCGATGCTGCAATGCGCAAAAAACAGGCAGGGTAGTGGCCAAAAACGGCCCTGCACGGGCCGTCCTCAAGGCCTATTTCCAGGACGGGACGCGCGTTTGCTGCACGGCAAAACCGGCGCGCACGGCGGCAAGGGCCGCCACCCACAGGATCAGCAAGACGCTGACACCGGCAATCGGCAGCAGCGCCAGTGTGGCGGCAGGGTCGGATTGCGACAGTGTCATGGTGGCAAGTGCGTGGAACGCGAATCGATAGACGATTATCATGCCATAACAATGACTGCTTCCATCATCAGTTAGCTGCGCCTGGCGCCTGGCGCCGCCGGAAGCGCATGTGCCAATTCACCTCCCACTGGATGCCCCCGTCGGCAGACATTGATTGTTCCCAACACGGCGTATCGGTAGCGATATCGCGCCAGGTGTAGCGTACGCGGATCGGCCGTCCCTCCAGCATATCGTCGCCTTCGAAGATACCGACGCCTGCGGCAAAGCTGCCCACCACGGGAGGCTGCAACTGGCCACGGGCATCGAGCCCGCCCGTGTGATTGTCCAGCCAATAGATACTCCAGCATTGCGTTTGCGGATTGAACAAGCGCAGGGACAAGCCGACAAAATCGGGGCGCCAGCTAGCCGCGATAAAGTCATCGTAGTTGCCTATGCCCCCGGGCAAGGCCTGATTGCATTGGGTGGCACTGAAGGTTTCCCATTCCTGGCTATCCTGCAAGCGCCGCGTGAGGCGACAATTGTCCACGTCCCAATGGCCCAGCAGAAAATCAAAGTCATTGATGCCGCTCAAACGCTGTTGCTCCTGAAATTGATGCATTTTTCCTCCTCCATGGCAGTAGTGGCTATGATAGGCAGCGCGGCCCACTGGCACCATGCAAGGCCGAAAGAAATTCCGTGCAAACGGGAACAGGTTTGAAGTTTTTATGGAGTCTTTGCCTTGAATGTTGATCTTGATGCCCACGACCGGAAGATTCTCGCCCTGCTGCAGGAAAACTCCCGCTTCAGCTACTCGGAAATCGGCCGCCGCATCCACCTGACGTCGCCTGCCGTGGCCGAGCGCGTCAAGCGCCTGGAAGAAGCGGGCGTCATCGGCAACTTCTCGGTACAGATCAACCTGCGCGCCCTTGGCTACAGCTTCGAAGCCTTCGTCAATATCACGGTGGAATCGCATGACGCGCTCGACGCCTGGGCGGCAGCACGGCCCGAGGTGCTGGCCCTGCATGCCACCACGGGCAACCATTGCGCGCTGCTGCGCCTTGCGCTGACCAGCCCCGAACATTTGCAAGCCTGCCTGAAGTCGCTGGGGAAAATCGGCAAGACCAGTACGTCGATGGTGCTGTCCTCGCAGTGGGAGCAGCGCCCCCGCCTGCCGGCGGACCAGCTAGGCTAAACGGGGCCTACTTCATCATCGCGCAAAACGTTTCCGGATTACCGTCAAGAATGACGCCGCTGGGCCAGCGGTGGCTGCGCTGCTGCGCGCGCAACAGCGAGGCGGCCAGGGCCGAGTCGCCATCGACGGCATACACGAAGACGGGCATGTTCAGGCTGGCCGCGTCGCCCAGCAAATGTGGATTGGCGTCCAGGCTGCGCGCGTCCACGTGCACGCCGGCGGGCATGCCGATCTGCTGCTGCACGCGCTGCAGCCACGGCTTGTCGAGCTTGGGCGGACGGGCATTTTTCGCGATATAGCGGCTGACCCGGTTGGTGCCGGCCGCCTGCGCATTGCGCGCGTCAAACACGATTAAGCCCAGATAACCCTGCGGATCGGCACGGCGCGCGCAAGCGAGGTTGTTCGGCACGCCCGACGTGAGGAACCAGTTGCCATGCTTGATGTTCGCGCGCAACTGCGCCACCAGGGTCGCGATGGGCGCGCACGAGGCCACGACATCCTTGATTTCCGCGTTCAGGGTCTTGTCCGGGAACGCCGTGGCCAGGTCCGCGACATCGCTGACAAAGGGCGGCGTTTCCGCCGTCGGCACGCCACGGTTCTTCATGCTGGCGGCGCGCCAGTCGTCGGCCGTCAATTGCTTCGCGGTGCGGGGCGCTCCCGTGTCGACGACTCTGCCCGTCAGCAGATCGTGGTGCACCACCCAGCTGCCGTCGCCCAGCAGCTGCAAATCCGTCTCGACCCCGTCCCAGGTGCCGAAATACGTGTTGCGCAGCGCGCTCAGCGAATTTTCCGGCGCATTGCCGGCGCCACGGTGGGCATGCACCTTCATGCCCAGGCAGTCGGCCTGTACAGCCGTGCTGAACATGGTGAGCAGCAAGGCCAGTGCTGCCGCCTTATTTTTGTCCCGGATGATAACCATAATGAATTCCCTGCAAAACGTGGATGCGGATCGCTTCGTTGACGGGGTAGCTGTAGCCCTGCCCCACCGCCACGACGTGCGTGATATTGGCCAGCAAGCCCTTGCCGGCGATTTGCCAGCGCGTGCTGTCGTCGGCCGCCTGGCGGTTCCAGTCCAGCATCTGGCGGAACAGCTCGCTCTTCGTGACATTATTGTCCGACAGGCTGAAGATGCCCCAGGTTCCCAGGAAGGCGCCGGCCAGCACGCCCGTGGCGATCCAGGCGGAACGGCGGCTCAGCTGGCCATCGGCGCCCGCCTGCTCGCCGCGGCGCGCCGCCAGCACCAGCAAGCCGACCGTGGCGATCAGGTACAACAGTTTCGAGAAGTGACCGATGGCGCCCAGCAAGGAGAAAAACAGGGCGACGGGCGGCACGATGGCGGCGCGCGCCGCTTCCTTGCCCTCTTCAAAGTACTTGCCACCCACTTCGAAGTCATTGCGGCTGGCGCGGTATTCCACCAGTTTCTCCGCCGTCTGGCGCGCGGCGAACTGGTCGAACAACCGGCTGAACTCGGCCGGACTGGCATAGGCATCCTGCACCACGGCGCCTTTGGGCAAACGCAAACCCTTGCTCGCTTCGCTGCCATCGCCGCCGTCCGGCCCGTCGCGCAGCACGGCCTGGATGCCGGGGCGCGCCACGAAAGCGGCGAAGGACAAGCCAGGCGGAATGCGCTCGCCCTTGACGCTCAAGCCCTTGCCGGCCGCTTCCGACGCATAGCGGCGCTTGACGGCGGCGCGAAAGCTCAACTGATCGGCAGGATGCCAGTTGGCCGACACGGGCACCTTCTTGCGCACATTGTTGACCACGGCCGCCTTGCGCCGCGCCGGCACGGAATGCGGCTGCCAGCCGTGGCGCGACAGGCTTTGCCGATAATCGTTCCAGGCCGCTTCCTGCTGCTGGCGCAAGCCCGCATCGTCATCGGGAATCATACCCGAATACAATTTCCACTTGTCGTGCACTTCGCCGATCGCCTGCTGGTACTTGTCATAGTACCCGGCCGCGCCGCCCGCGATCTTGCGGACGTTGAAATTGATCAGTTGCTCCTTGGCCGGCTCCATGCGCTCGTCGAGATGGCCGACCGAGACGGCCAGGAAGGGAAACAGGGCCAGAAAGGCCTTGCCTTCGGGCTTGGCAAACAAGGTGGGATCATCGACCAGTCCCTGCAATTGCAGGCTGCCGCCCACCAGCGAACGCTGCATCAGGGTGGTGTTGAAGGCCAGGCGGCGAAATTGCGCATCGCGCGTTTCAACCAGCACCGTGACCGTGGTCTTCAAAATACCGAACACGACTGCGGCCGTGGCGACACAGCAGAAGATGATTTTTTTCCAGCTTGGGCCGCTGCCATTGTTCTTCAGCCGGCGGCGCCACATCAGTTGCAGCACCACCAGCGCGGCGGCGATGCCCGACAGGCTGCGGCCATAGAATTCCACGCCTTCCACGTCGTGCGGCTTGACGTCGCCCCCCACCACGTCGAGCAGGCGGGCATTGAAGCCCAGTTCGAAGCACAAATAAATAATCGTCAGGACGATCAGGATCAAAGTCTGCCGGATTTGCAGACTGCGTAAACTCGCGGCCATCTTATTTCCTCAAATCGATGACGACGGGCTTGATCTCTTCGGCCTGGAAGATCATCGGCGCCGCTGGCGCCGCGCTGCGCTGCACGGGCAGACTGGTGGCGGGTGGCGCCGCCCTGGCCTGGCTTTCCTGGCGGCGCGGCCTGGCGCTGGCGCGGCTGCCCGCTTTCGGCGCGCTGGCGGGCGCCGGGGCGGCAGCCGGCGGCGCCGGGATCACGCGCCCGCTATCGCTGCCGGGCATGGTGGCGATGACAGGGCCTGTGGCGCGCAATGCGTCGTCGGCAAACGGCTGGGCGCGCGTATCGACGCCGGGCGGCACGGCCACGCTGGCGTTGAGCAGGCGATTGTCCGTGTAGATCATGCGCGACAGGCGGTTGACGTTGGGAAAGTCGATATTCAGCGATTTCGCATCCGCCGCCAGTTCCACGCGGGGGCGGTCCTTGCAATTGCCGACCGTCCACTGCAGCACGTCCGTGCCCTGGAAAGCCAGCACTTCATAGCGGTAGGCGCAGCCGCGCTCCTGTGTTTCGACGATCACCACGGTACGCTCGCCCACGTTTTCCACGCGCGCCACGCGGGCCGTGATGGCCTTGGCCAGCGGCACGACGCGAAACGCCTGCGACAGCTTGATCGAATACTTGCCTTGCGGGTCCTTGCGCAAAGTGCCTTCCGTGCCGTCGCGCAAGCGGAAGGTGGAAATCGGCGTGCCGAACAGCTCGGCCGTATCCAGGCCCACCATGACGCCGCCACGGCCATTCGGCGTCATGGCGCAGCCCGTCAACAGGACGCCAACTGCCACGCCGGCGATCAATTTGCGCCAGTGCGCGGATGCAAAATTCTTATACGTTGTCATGCTGGATAGCTCTCTCTTATTTCGGGGTCAGGGATTGATGACGGCCAGCGGGTTGCCCGGCCCCGGTGGCGGCAAGACTTTCTGGCGGTCACGCGACAGCACAGTGAAGGCGCCCAGGGTGTCCGGCCCGGCGACGATTTCCAGCTGTTCGCGCTGCAGCCAGGTGCGCAGTTCCGCTTCCGTCGCATCGGCGCGGAACAGCACGCGCGTGCGCACGCCCGTCTCGACGCCGCTGCCACTGCCGTTGCGGAATTGCGCATTGCCGACGACAGCATTCTCTTTCGGCAGGAACAGCCAGGCCGATTGCACCACCATCACGCTGGCAGCCACGGCCGTGACGATCTTCAGCCAGCGGCTGGAATTTGCCGCCCGCATTGGCACCTTCGCCGCTGACGCGGTGGCATCGGCCGGGGCGATCTGCAACTGCTGCAGTCCCTGGCGCAGCAATTGCCGGTACGCCACGCGGCCATCCTTGCCCAGCTCGCTCGACAGCGGCGTGCCCGTCAGCGCATAGTCGTCGCCAGGCAAGGCCACGCGGGCGATGAGGCCCGGTGCGCTGGCGGCCCGATTCGCGCGGCCATGCGTTTCCAGCCAGCGCACCGCCTGCAGGCGCTCCTGGCTGAACACGCCCAGGCAGGCGCCCAGGTCCGTCACGGCCAGCGTCACGGGCAGGTCGCACAGCACCAGCCCCGCACGCGGGTCGGCGGGCGCATCGCGCTCCTCGACCACCAGGCCGCAGGCATCCGCATACGATGTGTCGGGCGTGACGAGCCAGCCGCGCCAGCGCTGCCGCGTGCTATCCCAGGCATCGAGCAGCACGGCGCCAAAGCCGGGGCGGCGCGCCAGCACATGGATTTGTCCGCCCGCGATGGGCCGCGCGGCCAGCGGCGCGGCGTCGCTGCGGCGTCCAAAGCCTGCCAGCACGTGCTCCGGCACGGCAATGCCGCGCCAGTCGGGGGTATCGCCGCTCACATCCGCATCCAACAGCTCGGCGGAAGATGGGGGAGACGGCAGGCGCGCGGCAACGATGGCCAGCGAGGGCGTCAATGCAGTCATGCCGGTGGCCTTTCATCAGTGTTGTGAGAAGTGGATACGGGGTCCAGGTGCAGGGATAACGCGGCCACGCACAAAATATCCAAAACTATTTGCGCCGCCTGCATATCGCGCGCGGTCAAGGCATCGCCCACGCGCAGCTTGAGCAGGGTCAAGACCCAGCTGCCCAGCAGAGTAGAACGGTGGGCCGGTTCGACGATCTGGCGTCCCGCGCTGAGGCTATCGCCCTTCTGCTTGTGCACCAGGCCCAGCTTGCCTCCGTGGTAATGCGCCGAAGCAATCTGCTCGGCCAGTTCCTTGACAGGCATGCCGCCACAGCCGCAATGGTGTAGCAGCAAAATCAAATCACGGGGCAAGGTGGAGATAAAACTGTCTGCCGCCTCGCGCACTTGCTGCGCCGTGAGCTGATAGTCGCGCAGCGGTTCGGCATAGGCGTCGGGCGCGCGCAGTTCGCAGCCCTCTTGCGCATCGGCATCTTCGTCATCGCGCTGCTTGCGCAGCTGGTCGATGATGAAACGCTTGAAGTACAGGAATAAAGCGCCCACATGGTGGGGCGCGGCGTCGCTGTCGCTGTGGAGGACTTTTTCAATGAAAAACTGGTGGCGCAAATCAGCCAGGGAATCGCCCAGCGACGCCGCTTCGCGCGGACGGCATGGCGTCAGCGCGGCAATGACGCGCTGGTAAAACTCGCCCAGTTCGCCTTGCGTCAGCTGCTGGCGGCGGGTCCAGAAAGCATGAATCCGTTCAAATTGTTCCGATTGCACAGCCTGTCCGATCGTGTGTTGGGCGGCACGCGCCACTGGCCGACAGCAACGCGCACCGTGCGCTGGCCAGACAAGAGAAACTTGTCAGTAAGGTAAAATGCATTTAAGCAATTTTCTCATATCACAGTAAAAATCGCTAACTTTTGTTACTTTCACGACAATTTCCGAGACCCCGATGCATCGCCTGATTCCCCTGTTTTTGAGCCTGTTCTTTTTGCTGGTCAGCAACGTGGTGCACGCCGCCGTACAGACTGCTGCTGGCAAGCGCGTCGCCCTGGTGATCGGCAACGCGGCCTATCCGCAGCCGCTATTGAATCCCGTCAACGATGCGCGCGCCATGGCCGAGCGCCTACGCCGCCTGGGCTTTGAAGTGCTATTGCGCACGGACATCAATGCAGCCCAGTTGCAAAAGGCGTCGGCCGAGTTTTCCACGCAGGCACGCGGCGCCGATATCGCCCTCGTGTTTTACGCTGGCCACGGCGCGCAGGCGGGCGAAGCCAATTATGTGCTGCCGCTGGGCGCCAACATGAATGCGCTGAGCGCGGCCGCCATTGCCGCGCAGGGCGTATCGGTGGCCAGCCTGGCCGGTGATTTGCAGCGCACGGGCGCGCGCGGCGCCGTGCTGATCCTCGACGCTTGCCGCCAGGAATATACGCGCGGCGGCGCAATGGTGCCCGTGCCCGGCGGCAGCAATGCGGCCAGCCACGGTTTTGCCGACACGCAAGCGCCACGCGGCGTGGTGATCGCCTATTCGGCGGGACCGGGCGCCCTGGCGCGCGATTTCTGGTCGCCCGATTCGCGCAACAGCCCCTACACGAGCGCCCTGCTCGACGCGCTCGATGCCCCCGGCTTGCCCATGGGCGACGTCTTCTCGCAAGTGGCGGCCAGGGTCGCCGCCATGACGCACGACGTGCAAAAGCCCCGCGTCTCGTTCGGCGAAACGTCGGCGCGCCTGGTGCTGAACATGGGCAGCGGCAAGGGAGTCAGCCCGCCAACGCCGGGCGTGCTAGCCTCGGGCGACAAGGGCATGCGTGCCCCCCTCCCGGCACCAGCGCCAGCCCCCGCCACCACCGCCTCTGGCGCGAAAGTATGGCCAGGCAACGTTTTACAAGACATCAACTATGAAATCCGCATGCAGATCGCGGCGCGGCCATTTCCCCGCCAGCAACTGGAAAAGCGCGCGCGCGGCGGCGACCTGGTGGCGCTGACGGCACTCGGCTACGGCATCGGCAGCGGCGATGCGGGCATCAAACAGCAGAAGGGGGGCATGCAGTGGCTGGAAAAGGCCGCCGCAAAGGATTTTCCTATCGCCCAGACCTATCTGGCCGAATTGCTGATGGTCAAAGGCGACCCGGCATCCTTGAAACGGGCAGGCGTGCTGCTGGACGCCGCTTCGCAAGCGGGCTACAGCCCCGCCCACGCGTATAAATTCGACCTGGCCCGGCGCACGGGTGCGCCGCCGCAGGAAGCGGCCCGCCACTTGCAGGACGCCTTCATGGGCTTGATGAAGGATTACCAGGGCGCCGCCAAGGACTTGCTGCAGCCGCCAAAAAAATAATTCCAAATAATTTTAGATTTCCCTGAACTGCCCCCGTTATCCGTGGGTACATGCAATACAGCATGACAGTGACCAGGGAAATCCCATGCAAGCATCCAGCCCAGCAGCAATCAGCACCGGCCAACGCGGCCGCATCCTCGCCTATCAAACAAGCGGACAAGGTTCCGTCAGCGTGGCCGGCATTCAACATGCCTTCGACGTCAGTACCCACTGGCGCTCGGACGTGGCGCCCGCCATCAACGCCGTCGTCGATGTGCGCTTCGATGATGCGGGCAGCCTCGCCACCGTCAGCGCCGTGGCGACGCAACAACTGGCGCAGGAAGAGATGGCCGGTGCGGCGAAACTGGCGCGCGACAAGGGTCAGCAACTGTGGGGCCAGGCCGTCACGGCCCTGGGCATCAAGGTGCTGGCCAGCCTCGGCGTCTTGATCGCCGGCGCCTTTGTCTTCAACACCCTCGGCATCCGCCTGTTCGCCTCCGTCTCGCGCAGCTATTGGCAGTTGCTGGGACTGTCCGCCGACAGCCTGGAAAGCTTTGCCCGCGATGGCGGCGGCGGTTTTACGTCCGCACAATGTTTCTTCTTGCTGGCAATTGCCGCCTGCTGCGCCACCATGGCCAGCAAGAACCCGAAAGCGGCGCTGGGCAAGTGCGCGCCGCTGTTGTTCGTCGTCATCCACAGCAGCTTGCTGTTCATCAAAATCAAGGGCGCCGTCAGCGAGGCGGGCAACGCCATGGGCGGCATCATGGGCAGCCGCGCGGCACGCATGGCCGAGCAGATGGCCAGCGAAATGCTGGGACAAGTGTGGCAAGGCTTGTCCTTCGGCATCGGTTTTTACCTGGTGCTGGCCTCTTCCATCGTCCTGGCCGCTTACGGCGTCGGCGAATACAAACGCAAGACCGTCGGCTAAGCCCGGCAACCTCCCGCACACTCATACTGAAGGAAATACCATGAACCGCACTCTGCCCACCCTGCTCGCCATCGCCGTGATCCTGTCCGCCTGCGGCAAGACGGAGAACAACAACGCCACGCCGACCGTCGCCGCACCGGCCACCAGCGTGGCCGATATGGCCGCCAAGGCGCAAGTGAAGGCGGCCGCCGCCAGCCTGCCGCAAGCGGACGCTGCCACACCAAGCGCCAGCTATGTCGACATCACGAGCGGCAACCAGTTGATGTACAGCTACATCGCCCTGTCCGGCGTGCCGCCCGATTACGCGGCCGTGGCGCAGCGCATCTCGCGTGAATATGCGGGCAGCAACGACGCCTTCCGCAAGCAGGAAGTGCTCGACGCGCTGAAACCGCAGATCGACGCCAAGGTCGGCGAAGCGAAAACCAAACGCTACCTGCGCTACCAGATCAATGGCCAGGGCGCGCTGTCGCCATACGCGATGGACAAGGCCGCCTTCCCTGCCAAGTTCGCAGAAACAGGTACGTATTACTACATGTACGACAACGGCGACTACAAGCTGGCGTTTTCGAATGGCGGCGCTTACTCGCTGCTGAAGGTGGACCAGGACGCGGCGCGCAAGATCGAGGCGGCCCGCAGCGGCTACAAGGACTTCACCATCATCGTATATGCCTACGCCCAGGAAGCGGACATGGCCAGCAACCAGGTCAAGGCGCAGATCGTCAAGGTGGCGATCAAGCTGAACGGGGAAGAAATTCCTGTGCAGCAAGCGCTGTAAGCGCCCGGGCCTTTGCGTTACACTGTTCGCCACATTGCATCAGGATCGAGACATGGGCGAACAGACACTGGCGGAGCAACACCTGGCCAAGGGCCAGCAACTGCAGCAGCAAGGCAAGTTGATCGAAGCGATCAATGCCTACCAGGCCGCGTATAAACTGGACCCGGCCCTGGCGCAAGCCCAGCATTTCCAGGGCCTGGCGATGCTAGAACTGGGCCAGGGCGCCATCGGCCTGGGCCTATTAAAACTGTCGCTCAAGCAGCAGCCGGAGAACGCCCTGTTCCACTACAACTTGGGCAATGTGCTGCGCGGCACGGATAATGAGGCGGCGCTGGCCAGCTACGCCACGGCGGCGCGGCTGGCGCCGCACGAGCACGATTTCGCGATTCTACATGCGGAACTGCTGCTGGGAAAACAGCGTCTGGCCGAGACCATCGCCGAGCTGGAACGGGCCCACGCCCTGCGTCCGCAGCGTTGGCAAACCCTGCAGGGCCTGGCCGAGCTGTATTACCGCACGGGACAGCAGGATCTGGCGCTGGCACGCTATGCGCAAGCCCTGGCGCTGCATCCGGCACTGGCGCAAACGTGCCGCATCGGCTTTGCCGCGCCACAAGCGGAACTGGCAGAAACGTTGACACCGATCAACGTCGCGCCAGCGCTGCAGGAGTTCCTGCGCGAAACGGATTTGCACATCCTCGACGATTTCCTGCCCGACCCCACCGCCTGGCGCGCGCAGGCGCTAGCCCTGCCGTTCGAGCAGCAGCGCTATGCGGGACAGAACTACCCGGGCAGCCAGACGGCAGGCCAGCCCTGCCAGGCCATCATGGAGCGCATCGCCACGGCGCTGGGCCGCCCCATCCGTTTTATCTCGCCCGACAACGGCTCGTATCGCCTCAGCTATGCGGACGCCATGGCGCGCACGGATATCCATGTGGATAACGAGACGGGGAATAATTTCAATTTCTATGCGGGCGTGCTGTATCTGAACCCGCCCGAGCAATGCCAGGGCGGCACCACCTTCTGGCGCCACCAGCCCAGCGGCTGGCACCGGCGCCTGCCCGAGGCGGACGTCAAGGCAGGCGGCTACGCCAGCTTCAAGGATTTCCAGAAGCGCTGGCTGCCGAACAGCAAAGTGCAGAAATTCAACGATTTGCAGGAACAGCGCGACAGTTGGCAAGCGCTGCTGGAAGTACCGATGCGCCACAACCGCCTGATCGTGTACAAGGGCCATTACTTTCATTCGATCAGCAATGTGTTTGGCGACACGCCGGAGAATGGACGATTGGTGCAGCTGTTCTTTTTTGAAGTGCCGGACTAATACATATCCGCAGCCGTCGCCCGTACAGCTTTCAATAGCATATCCGCCCCCGGCGACAGCAAATGATCCTGCTGGCGGATGATGCCGAACGCATCCATCTTGCACGGCAGTTCTATGGGCAAGATGCTCAGCACGTTCAACGATTCATAGTAGTGCGCCACTTCCGTCGGCATCACATGCAGGGAATCCGTCTGCTGCAGCAAGGACGTAATCAGCAGCAAGGCCGTGGTGTCGACCACGTCGACGGGCGGTTCCAGGCTGGCGCGGCGGAACATCATGTCGAAGCGGTGGCGCAGGATGCTGCCTTGCGGCGGCAAGATCCATGGCTGGCCCGCCAGGTCTTTCAATTGCAGATTCTTGCGCGACAGCAGCGGGTGGCCGTTGCGCGCCACGGCGCTGGCCGGCTCTTCCGTCAATTCTTCGTAGATAAGGCCCGCGCTGCTTTCCTTTTCCAGGATGCGCCCGATCATGAAGTCGAGGGTGCCATGCTGCAGCATGTCCATCAGGGTGTTGCTGTGCTCCAAATGTACGCCGATGCGCATCAAGGGCGCCTGCTGCTTGATGCGGGCAATGGCGCGCGGCAGCAAGGCCATCGCGGGCGTCATGATGACGCCCACTTCCACCTGGCCCGTCAAGCCCGACTTCAGGGCGACGATGTCGTCATGCGCCAGCGACAAGCTCGTCAAGGCCATGCGCGCATGGCGTATCATGGTCTCGCCGTAAATCGTCGGCTCCATGCCGCGCGGCAACCGGTCGAATAGGCGCACATCGAGCATCTCTTCCAGGTCCTTGATTTGCTTGGACGCGGCCGGCTGCGTCATATGCAATTCTTCCGCCGCGCGGTGGATGTTGCGCTGCTCGTCAAGGGCGATCAACAGCAGCAATTGCCGCGTCTTCAGGCGGGCTCGCAAGAACCAGTTGGGGTTGAGAGTATCCATGAATAAATCATATCATGATCGATATCGGTTCTAACACGATATCGACATTATAGATATCAGTATGTCTCCTTGTTCGTTTGTGCGCAGCTAGCGCTCAGGATGCCTTGCAGGCGGCGCTGGGATTGGCGGCCGGACCAGCCGTTTGATGGATGAACTCGATACTGCCATCCGGCTTGTACTTCAGCTCTTCCACGGCCACGGAGCGCCGGTACTCGCCACCGCCGGGCAATTTGTCGTTGTGATAGAAGATGTAGGACTTGCCATTGAATTCGATGATGGCCTGGTGGATGGTTTTCACCACGGCATTCTTGTCCATGATGGTGCCACGGAAATGCCACGGCCCCGTCGGCGTCGGTCCCGTCGAATACGCCGTTTCTTCGGGGAAGTTGCGCGAGTACGACAAGTAATACGTGCCGGCATGCTTGTGCATATAGGCCGCTTCCGTGAACGCATCCATGCCAAAGGTCAGAATCGGGCCGTCCAGCTCCGTCATGTTGGCTTTCAGCCTGGCGTATTTCAAGACCGTGTTGCCCCAATAGATATACGCTTGGCCATCCGTATCGATGAAGACGGCCGGGTCGATGTCGTCCCAGAGTATCGCCGTCTGCCGCGTCATGTCGTTGGTGATCAGGGCGCTGCCGCGCGCATCGACGAAGGGCCCGGTCGGGCTGTCGGACACGGCCACGCCAATGGCCTTGCCGGGGATGGTTTTATGCTCGACGGTCGAATAGAAATAGTATTGATTGCCGCGCTTGACGATGTCGCCGGCCCAGGCATCCTTGGCTGCCCAGGCGAAGGTGGAAAAGCGCACGGGCGAGCCGTGATCGGTCCAGTTCGCCATGTCGCAGGAAGAATACACGCGCCACTCGTGCATGCGGTAATCCGTATCCGTGGCACTCGCTTCATCGTGGCCCACATACAGGTAGACTCGGCCATTGTCGACCAGCGCGGCCGGGTCGCCCGTGTAAATGTTTTTCACGATGGGGTTGGCGCCCTGCGCGGCGAATGGAGCGCAGGCGAGCGCCAGCGCCATGCCGATGGCTGCGGCAAGTGTGTGTTTCTGGAACATGCAGTTAACTCCCCTTGGTATTTTTCTGGCCCATGGCCATCAGTCTTTGCACGACGCAAAAGACAAACAGCAAGCCGCCGATGACGATCTTGGTCCACCACGAGCTGAGCGTGCCGTCGAAGGCGATCAGGGTCTGGATGGTGCCGAGCACCAGCACGCCCGACAGCGCACCGGCCACATAGCCGTAGCCGCCGCTGAGCAAGGTGCCGCCGATGACGACGGCAGCAATCGCGTCCAGTTCCGTGCCTTGCGCATGCAAGCCATAGCCGGACAGCATGTAAAACGCAAACAGCACGCCGCCCAGGGACGCGCAAAAGCCGCTGAAGGCATAAATCAGCACCTTGGTGCGGCCCACGGGCAAACCCATCATCAGGGCCGACTGTTCATTGCCGCCGATCGCATACACGGCGCGGCCGAACGGCGTGGCGTGCGCCAGCCAGATGGCCAAAAGTAAGGTCGCCACGGCAATCAGCACGCCGGGCGAAACAAAGCCCCCCAGAAAGCCCAGTTGCGTCTGCGACATGGCCACGAACAGCGGGTCGTCGATCGTGATCGAATTGATGCTGATCAGATAGCACAAGCCGCGCGCCAGAAACATGCCAGCCAGGGTCACGATGAAGGGCTGCAGCTTGAAATAATGGATGAGCGCGCCCATGCCGGCGCCAAACACGGCGCCCAGCGCCAGCACGGTGGCGATCACCAGCGTCGGGGGCCAGTGCGCCACGTGGAGCAGCCAGGCGGCGATCATGGTCGACAGGGCCAGCACGGAACCGACCGACAAATCGATGCCGCCGGAAACGATGACGAAGGTCATGCCGACGGCGATCACCAGCAAAAAGGCGTTATCGATCAACAGGTTAAAGATCACTTGCGTGGACAGCAGGCCCGGGTAGGCGGCGCCACCGAGGCCCAGCATCACCACCAGCAGCAAGACGGTGACGAGCGAGGTGAAATACGGGGTGTGCAGCAAGCCCTTCATGCTTTTCTCCGATGCAGCAATTGCTTGAATTGCGACGATTGCGACAGGCAGACGAGGAACACGACGACCGACTTGACGACCATGTTCACCTCGGGCGGCACGCCCAGCGAATAGATGGTGTAGGTCAGGGTCTGGATGATGAGGGCGCCGATCATGCTGCCCACGAGGCTGAACTTGCCGCCGGCCAGGGACGTCCCGCCCAGGGTGACGGCCAGGATGGCGTCCAGTTCCAGCATCAGGCCCGCGTTGTTGGCGTCGGCGCTCTTGATGTTTGAGCTGATCATCAGCCCCGACAGGCCCGCGCAGGCGGCGCAAAAGACGTAGACGAAAAAGATCAGGGTCGCCGTCTTGATGCCGGCCAGGCGCGCGGCGACAGGGTTGATGCCGACGGCCTGGATGAACAGGCCCAGCGCCGTCTTGCGCATCAGCACGGCCGTGATGAGGAAAACGGCCGCCACGAGGAACAGGGAAAACGGCAAGCCGAACAGATAACCGCTGCCGATGAAAAAGTACGGTTGATAGTAGACGGTAACGATCTGCCCATCCGTCAGCAATTGCGCCAGGCCCCGCCCCGCCACCATCAGAATCAGGGTGGCGACGATGGGCTGCAAGCCGAGGCCGGCCACCAGCACGCCGTTCCAGGCGCCGCACAGCAAGGCCGCGCCCAGGGCCGCCGCCAGGGCCCAGCCCATGGGGATATTGCTCACGTAAGTGGGCACGCCGTTGTCCATCACCATGGTGCCGCCGATCAGCATGGCGGCCACGGTACCGGACAGGGCCACGACGGCGCCCACGGAAATATCGATGCCGCGCGTGGCTATCACCAGGGTCATGCCCAGCGCCGCCAGCATCAGCGGCGCGGCGCGGTTGACGATGTCGATCACGCTACCGTACAGATGGCCATCGCGCACTTCCAGGCGGAAAAATCCGGGGATGGCAAAGAAATCGACCAGCAACAGCAGCAACAGCGCGGCCAGGGGCCGGCTCAGGGGGTGATGTAAAACGCTATGCACAATGGAAGAATCCGTGGTGGAGGCCGCACGCGCCGCCTCGATGGGCGCCGCGGGCGACGGTGTGGTCACGCTCATGCTGTTTCTCCGGCAATCACTTGCAGCACGGAACTGTCATCCAGCTCGCCGCGCGCATAGTCGCCGCAAGCCTTGCGGTCGCGCATGACGACGATGCGGTCGCTGCAACGCAGCACTTCCGGCAATTCGGACGAAATGAACAGAATCGCCATGCCCTTGCGGCACAGTTTGCTGACATAACTCATGATTTCCTGCTTGGCGCGCACATCGATGCCGCGCGTGGGCTCGTCGAGGATCAGCATGGCCGGCGATGTCACCAGCCAGCGCGCCAGCAAGGCTTTCTGTTGATTGCCGCCCGACAAGCTGCCGATGGGCGTTTCGATGCTGGCCGTCTTGATGCCCAGCGCCTTCACATATTCGTCGGCCAGCGCCTGCTGGCGTTTGAATGGGATGGCGCGCAGCAAGCCCGTGCGGGCCTGCAAGGCCAGGATGATGTTTTCACGCACGGACAGCGACAGGATCGCGCCCTCGTGCTTGCGGTCTTCCGAGCAAAAACCGATGTCACGGGCAATGGCGTCGCGCGGCACGTTGAAGTGACGCGGCTTGCCCTGCATGGAGATGGAGCCGGAATCGGCCTTGTCGGCGCCGAACAACAGGCGCGCCAGTTCCGTGCGGCCCGAACCGAGCAAGCCGGCCAGGCCCAGCAATTCACCCTGGCGGATATGGAAATCCATGGGCAGCAAGGCGCCCTTGCGGCCCAGTCCTTGCGCTTCGAGCACCACGGGGCCAAAGCTGGCCGCGTCCGCGTCTTGCGCCAGATCAGGCGCTTGCTCCTGCGTGTCGGCCGCCACGCCGATCATCTTGTTCACCAGCGCCAGGCGCGACAGTTCGCTGCACGCATACTCCCCCTCGCGCTCGCCATTGCGCATGACGGTGATGCGGTCGGAAATGGCGTAGGTCTGGTCGAGAAAGTGGGTGACGAACAAAATCGCCATGCCCTGCTCGCGCAGGCGGCGCAGCACGGAAAACAGCAGATTGACTTCCGCCTCGTCCAGGCTGGACGTCGGTTCGTCGAGGATCAGCACACGGGCCGAAATGTTCAGCGCGCGCGAAATGGCCACCATTTGCTGGATGGCCAGCGGAAAGCTGGACAGTTGCGCCGTGACATCGATATCGATCTGCAATTGCTGCAGCAAGGCACGCGCCTGCTGCTGCATCGCACGCCAGTCTATCGCCCCGAAGCGGCGCGGATAGCGGCCGATAAAGATGTTTTCCGCCACCGACAGGTTCGGGCACAGATTGACTTCCTGGTACACCGTGCTGATACCGAGCAACTGCGCATCCGAAGTGGAAGCGGCGGCGATGGGCTTGCCCTCAAACAGGATCTGGCCGCTGTCGGGTGTATACACGCCCGTCAGCACCTTGATCAGGGTCGATTTCCCGGCGCCATTTTGTCCCATCAGGGTATGCACTTCGCCCGGATACAGGCGCAGGGCAACATCACTGAGGGCTTTGACGCCGGGAAAGGCTTTACTGATGCCGCGCAACTCCAGCAAGGGAGCTGGCGCGGCGTTGTGATGCGCTTGCGTCTTCATCATGCGGCAAGCTTAGTACTTACGGTTAGGAAATTCCTTGGCGGCCACCTCGGCAGGGAACACGCCTTCCACCGTCGTGATGCGCGCCGGCACGGGCTTGCCGGCCACCACGTCGCGGGCGATGGACATCAATTGCGGGCCCAGCAGCGGGCTGCATTCAACGGTGACATTCAGCTTGCCGGCAATCATGGCCTCGAACGCGCCTTTCACGCCATCGATGGAGATAATGATGATGTCCTTGCCCGGCTTCATGCCCGCTTCTTCGATGGCCTGGATGGCGCCGATGGCCATATCGTCATTGTGCGCGTACAGCACGTTGATCTTCTTGCCTTCGGCCTTGAGGAACGCTTCCATCACTTCCTTGCCCTTGGCGCGCGTGAAGTCGCCTGTTTGCGAACGGATGATCTTCAGCTTGGGATTCTTGCCGATGACTTCCTGGAAGCCTTCCTTGCGGTCGATGGCCGGGGCGGAACCCACCGTGCCTTGCAGTTCGACGATATTCAGGGTGGCATCCGGGGTTTTCTTCGCATGCTCGAGCAGCCACTGGCCCGCGCGGCGGCCCTCTTCCACGAAGTCGGAGCCGATGAAGGTCACGTACAGCGACTTGTCGGCCACATTGACGGCGCGGTCCGTCAAGATGACGGGAATCTTGGCCGCCTTGGCTTCGCGCAAGACGGTATCCCAGCCGGACTCAACGACAGGCGAGAAGGCGATCACGTCGACCTTTTGCGCGATGAAGGAGCGCAGGGCCTTGACCTGGTTTTCCTGCTTTTGCTGGGCATCGGCAAATTTCAGGGTGATGCCATCTTTCTTGGCAGCATCCTTGATGGAAACGGTATTGGCGGTGCGCCACTCGCTCTCGGCGCCCACCTGCGAAAAGCCCATGACGAGGGGCTTGGCGGCGAAGGCGGACGAGCTAGCGAAGGTGGTGGCAGAAGCGGCCAGCAGCATGGCGCTGGCGAGGAGTGTGCGGCGTGTCAATGTCATTCTTGTCTCCAGTTTTTTGGAATACCATCACAGCCGGATGCCGGATGGGCGGTTTTTATGAAGCCATGGTAGGAGAAAGCAACATAGCCATCCAATCAATTCTTTTTCGCTTGCGATACCGATTTGCGTATCGGTAGATCGAGCAGAGTCCCCTCTTGCCTCAGCGCAGCAGGCGCAGCCCGTACAGGCCGCCGGCCACGGACTCCTTGCCGGCGACAAATTTCACGCGCAATTTGCCGTTGGCAGCGGCGACCAGCGACACAGGCACGGCGATGTCGACCGTGTGCAGCTCTTGCGGCGCATCGTCCATCACAGCGAGCGTCGCCAGCTTGACGTCGTTGACCAGCACGTCAAACACGCGGTCCGCGTCCACAGTCGACAGGGTCAGTCGCAAGAACCGGGCTTCGCCTTGCGGATCGCTCAGTTCATAGCTGAACCAGCCTGTCGCATGACGCCAGTGCCTGCCCTTGTTGATGCCGTTTTCTCCCCCTTCGGCCTGGAAGAAGTGGTCGGATTCAGGCTGCTGCTGCCCCGGCGCCACCTGGTCGATGGTCTGCGCATCGAGGGCCAGGCGCTGCGTTTCTGCCTGGCGCGTGGTTTGCTGCAGCTGCGCCAGGCTGGCGGGCGTGGACAAGGGCCAGTACAGCATATAGCGCGAGTCATGCAGGCGGAAGAACGGGATCAGTTTCAAGGTGGCAGCATCCTTGCCCTGGATCAGCCCGGGCGCCGTAAAGGTCAGCGGCTGGCCCTTCACGGGCTTGATCTGGTGCAGGAAGTCTTTTTTGTCGCTGACGAACAGCGGCGACGATTCCAGCGGACATACTTGCCCCTGGGCGATATGGCCCATGCGCGTATCATCGGCCAGATAGTTCAGCGCTTCATGCGCGAACGGCTGCGTCTTCGCTGCCAGCACGATGGGGCCGTGCAGCACGGCGTAATAATTCGACTGGTCAGGCATCTGCTCCAGGCGCGTCGTCATGGGCAAGGTCACGTCGACGCTGTCGCCGGACTTCCACGCGCGCGTACACGGGCGTAGCCGATCAGCATGGCGACTTGTCCAATAAATCACGAAAATTCAGTATAGCTGGACTTTGAATATTGGAAAGGGATTGTGGATTGTCGGTGTGCTTGAGATACCCGCCGCACGCGGGCCGCACGCGGGAGTGCAACAAACCCTCGTTTGTTGGACCCGACCAGACCACGTGAGCAAAGTGCGTCGACTTTGAAAAATGGTTGATTTTATGCCGTGGTCGCCTTGTGCTGGATCAACTCCACCTTGTAGCCGTCCGGATCTTCGATAAAGGCGATGATCTCGTTCCTGTCACCTTGCAATGGCCCGGCAGCACGTGTCACTTTCGCACCGGCGGCCGCTGCGTCCTGCGTGGCAGCGAATATATCCGCTACGCCGATCGCAATATGCCCATATGCGGTTCCTATTGTATATTCACGCTGGTCCCAGTTGTGCGTGAGCTCCAGCACCGTGGTGTCGTTCTCCTCGCCATAGCCGACGAAGGCCAGCGTGAATCGTCCCTCGCTGAAGTCCATGCGCCGCAACAGCCGCATGCCGCAAATGCGCTGGTAGAAATCGAGCGAGGCGTCCAAGTCCCGCACCCTTAGCATTGTGTGCAACATGCGGCCGGCGACGATCGCCCCGGCCTGGGATGCCGGCGCTGAATTGACTGTGATATTCGGCGACGCCTTCCAGGGGGCGAGCGACATGTGTTCCTCCAATCTTTGGCGGTATGGGTAAGTGTAAAAGAAGCCCCGCGCACAGGCTGAGCTTCACCTGCAGTTGGCTAGCGGTAGTACGGCGAATGCATGTCCCGGCTCGCGATTTCGGTCACGTTCGCATCAAATATGCGGGTGTAGAAAGCGGCGTTCAGAGCGGTCGCCTCCGTCGGGAAGTAGTCCACCGCGAACTTACGTGCATTCTCGACCGTGTCGAACGCGTACAGCCCTCCTGGGGTTCCGCTATGCACACCGGACAGCCAGGTCTTCGACAATAGGCCTGGCTGGCGCTTCAGGACCGGATTGAGTTTGCGCCAAGGCACAGCCTGGTCGAAGGGTATGGCATGCAGCTGCACTTCCGTATAGACGTAGGCGCCGGGCTTGACGTCGATCTTGCCATCATAGTGAACCGAGTTCATTTCCCGGCTCGCCGCTTCGGTTGCTGCGGCGTCGAATACGCGTGTCGTTTGTGCCACGCCAAAACTGCGTGCTTCTTCCGGGAAGTAGCCCGTCACGAACTTCTGCGCGTTTTCGATCGTATCAAAGGCATACAGTCCCCCTGCGGAATGGTTGCCGACGCCCGCAAGCCAGGTCTTGTTGATGAAGCCCGGCTGCTTCTTAATGCTGTCGTTGATTCGCTTCCACGGCACGTTTTCGAACGGGACGGAAAGTTGTAGTTCAGTATAGACATACGCTTTGTGGGTCATTCTTTTCTCCTGTTGAATGGGGGTAGTTTGGGCAGCGGCATTGAACGCGCCGAAAACCGTCGCGAGGACGGTGACGGCGGCTAGCTTGAACGTGCTGTTCACGGACACCATGCAAATTTTCATAGGCATACTGGCTCTCTGTTAAGTTAAAATAACGATCGCTACATAACGATTGTTGATGCGGATTTTAAATAACGATCGTTATATTGTCAATTGCTAAATAGCGATCGATACATTCATTGAGGGATGCGATGCGACATAAAGGTGTAAACAAGGACGAAACGCGGCTCAGAGTGACCGAGGCGATCAGTCGCGGTTTCCGCAAGCATGGCTTTGCCGGTGTCGGTGTGGATGCGCTGGCAAAGGGGGCGGGCGTCACGTCGGGAGCCTTCTACTCGCACTTCGGCTCGAAGATCGGCGCCTTCGAGGTCGCGCTCGGTGTCGGGCTTGACGAGGTGATCAGCGGTCTTCCGTACTATCAGCGTGAATTCGGTGCCGGTTGGCTGAAGGCGTTTGTCGAATACTACATGGGCAAGGCCCACCGGGAAGACCTCGAATGCGGTTGCGCGATGGCCTCCCTGACGCCAGAGCTTGTCCGTGCAGACTCGGCCATGCAGACTGTGTTCGAAGAAAAGATGAATGTGATAGTCGACATCGTCGCTCGCGGCCTGCAGGCCGAGGACCACGCCGCTGCACGCGCGAGGGCATGGGCGATGCTCGGTGTCCTAATCGGCGGCCTGAACCTTGCCCGTGCCATGCGCAGCCGCGCGGCCATCGACGAGCTTGCCAGTGCCATCGCGATCGCGGCCCTCGCAGCGGCGGGACCTTCGTGCATCGTGAACGACTTGGCGCTGTAGGCACCGCGCGCGGATAACCGTACCGTAGCGGCCGTAATCAAGACCGCTAAGCACGTTGACGTTGGCGAGCTGGTCCGTGAACAGTTCCGTCTGGTAAGAACAAGAGCGGAACGACTTCTGAAGACCACCATAGTGGAGGACGATTTGTTTCACAAGCTTCGCAACCTGGGAATGGCATCGTCACAGATGCTCTATTTCGCAGGAATACGGTCTGAAGACCAACTGCGTGCCATGGGCACCGTCGCAGCGTATCTTGCCGTAACGAAGGCAGGCTGCTCGCCAAGCCTGAACCTGCTTTGGGCTATTGAAGGTGCGTTGACGGATCGCGACTGGACGGACGTGTCAAGAAACGAGCGCACATCATTACTTTTTCAACTTGATGACTATGAACAGGGAGAAAAATAAGGCAAGCAATCGAATTGGTTGTATTCCGCACCAACCCCGGAGTTCTCCCTGAGAGACTGCAAGCAGCGGCAATGGCAGTTACTTGGTCAGTTGCAGATAATGCTGGTTCACGGCGATGGAATGCAGGTCGGGGCGGATAAATGCAGGTTCATTTGCAGCTAATGCTGGTTTGATGGGGCCTTCAGTCGCAGTTATTCCTGGCCGAGAATCGGCTGGAATGCTGGTCGGCCCCGTTTCAAATGCAGGTCGTTACACGTAGACGTCGGCCAGCACCTCGTTCATGCCGCCGTGCTCGGCGCGCAGCATGGCTTGCATCTGCGCATCGGACAAGGATGCCGAGAGTTTCACGGCCCAGTCCGACAATTCGATCAGCATGCTCTTCGCCTCGGCATTGCCGGCGTACTGGTAGGCGTCGCGCAAGCCGGCAAACACCTTGTGCAGGTTGTACCACGGCACCCATTTACCGTTGACGGAGAAGGTGTCGGCTTGCAGTTCGCCCTTGGCGATGGCTTGCCAGGCGGCGCTGCCGTCAGGAATGCCGCCCAGGTAGCCGTTACCGTTGGCTTCCTGGCATTTCTTCAGCTCCGCCACCACATAGTTGAGGCGTTCGCGCACCTGCGCGTCGCCCGTGGACGCCACCATCAGGGCCAGTGCGGACAGATAATGGCCACCCAGGTGGCCGTCCAGCCCTGTCGATTCCCAATTGCCATAGCTGGACTGTCTCTGCGGCAAACCCGCTTCGCGGCGGAATGGCGCCAGTAATTTGTCAGGCTCGAAAGCCAGCAGGTAATGCAAGTCCGTCGTTTGCGCATCGAGAAAGGGCCCCGCTTTCAAGCGCACGGACGAGAGAGGGAACAGCTCGGCCGCCTGCGCCGCAGGCGTGAGCAGTCCGCCGGCGGCCAGCGCCAGCATCCATACGGTTTTTTTCATGGCGGACCCTAGCGTTGAACAGCCGGCAATTGATGACTTTGATAACGGTTCAAATCGCGCGCATCGACCTGCGGCCAGCCATCTTTGTCCCACGTCATGGGCAGGATCTTGAGCTTCTGCAAATAATTGTCCGCCGTTTCATACGCATGCAGCACCAGGTAATCCTTGCCGTCAAAGGTGTAGGCGCTGTTATGGCCCAGGCCTTGCCAATCCTTGTCGCCTTTCAAGACCACCGTGCCGCCGCCCTGCGCCATGTCGCGCCCGTCCTTGTCCAAGTACGGCCCCGTCACGCTGTTGGAGCGTCCCACGGCCAGGTGGTAGGTGCTTTTTTCCTTCTGGCAGCACAAGCCCCAGGAGACGAAGAGGAAGTAATCCTTGCCGTGCTGGACGATGAACGGCGCCTCGATTTCCTCGGGCGCGGGCTTGAATTCGCCCGCCCTTGGCGGCAGCGGTGCCCGGCGCGCCAGCGAATGCCACTCTTGCGGTTCCGCAATACGCGTCCAATCAGACGTCAGTTTGACCAGCTTGATGCCATTCCAGAACGAGCCGAAGGCCATCCACGGCGTGCCGGCGGCATCGGTGATGATGTTCGAATCGATGGCGTTCCACTCGTCGCGTTCGGGTACCGATTGCAGCAGCATGCCCTGGTCGACCCAGCGGTAGTCGGGTGAACGGGGGTTCAAGGTTTTGTTGACGGTCACGCCGATGCCGGACGTATTCTTGCCGAAGCCGGAGACCGAGTAGTACAGGTAATATTTGCCGTCATGAAATTGCACGTCGGGCGCCCAGATATGGTCGTCAAAGCTGGGGGCCGCTGTTTTCGCCCATGTGGGCTGGCCGGCGAAGACGCGTCCTTCCGGCTGCCAGTCGAGCATGTTTTTCGAGCTGTAGAAGGTGATGCCCGGGCCCGTGCTGTACAGATAATACGTGTCGCCTTCCTTCGCCATCACGGGGTCGTGCACACTGACCTGGGTCGCGTGCGCGGCAGCCATGATCGCCAGGGTGCCCAGGATGGCGGCCATGCCGCGTGTCAACAAGTGCATCGTCTTCTCCAATATGAACGGGCCGGCCCATCGTGCGGGCCGGCCGGATGAATGACAGGTGGCGCAAGCTTATTCTACGGCCACCACCACCACGGCCTTGGCCGGCACCGACACGGTCAGCTTGCCGCCTTGCGCCTTGGCATTGAACGCCACCGGCTGCACGGCTTGCGGTTGCGCAAAGCTGTTGACGGCGTCCATCTTGGCGGCGGTCAGCACGCGGCCCGTGACACTGGCCACTTGCTTGCCGGCCAGCGCCACGCTCACGTCAACGGCCTTGTGCGGGTTGGTATTGACCAGCGACAAGTACACCTTGCCATCCTTGGCGCGCGCGGCCGAGGCGCTCACTTCCGGAATGCTGAACTTACCCAGGCTGTACTTGCCATTGCCCTCGATGGCGACCGGCAGAGAGGTGGCGTCCTGGAAGGGCACATACATTTCAAACGCGTGATACGTAGGCGTGAGGAAATACTTATCCTTGTCCGTGATGATCATCGCCTGCAGCACATTGACCATTTGCGCGATATTCGTCATACGCACGCGGTCGGCGTGGGCATGGAAAATATTGAAGTTCAGGGCCGCCACCAGGGCGTCACGCAAACTGTTTTGCTGGAACAAAAAGCCCGTGTTGGTGCCCGGCTCCACGTCGTACCAGGTACCCCATTCATCGACGTACAAGCCGGTCTTTTTCGAGGGATCGTTCTTGTCGATGGCGGCGATATTGTTCTTGATCAAGCTATCGAGGCGCAGGGTGCGGCTGAGGGTGGAAATCCATTCATTTTCCGCGAAACCCGTGGCGGCGCCCTTCTTTTCCCAGATACCGGTCGGCACCGTGTAGTAGTGGAAACTGATGGCGTCCATCATGTTCGGCTTGATTTCGCGGCTCAGGGTGCTGGACCAGCTGGTGTCGTCGTCATTGCCGCCGCTGGCGATGAATTTCGGACGCGCGCTTTCCGGCGTCTTCATGAAGGTGTGATAGTGCTTGTACAGGTCGGCGTAGTACTGCGGGCGCATATTGCCGCCGCAACCCCAGGCTTCGTTGCCGATGCCAAAGTAATCGACTTTATACGGCTGCGCGCGGCCATTCTTGCGGCGCAGCTCGGCCAGGGTCGACTTGCTGTCCGAGGTCATGTATTCGAGCCACTCCGACATTTCCTGCGGCGTGCCGGAACCGAGGTTGCCGTTGATATAGGTTTGCGCGCCCAGCAACTCGGCCAGGTCGAAGAATTCATGCGTACCGACGGCATTCGACTCTTCCACGCCGCCCCAGTTGGTGTTGACCTTGGTCGGGCGCTTCTCGCGTGCGCCGATGCCATCCTTCCAGTGATATTCGTCGGCAAAGCAGCCGCCCGGCCAGCGGACCAGCGGCACGTGCAACTGTTTCAGCGCACCCAGCACGTCGTTGCGCCAGCCCTTGGTGTTCGGGATCGGCGATGCCGGCCCCACCCACATGCCTTCGTAGATGCCCGTGCCCAGGTGTTCGGCGAACTGGCCATACACATTCTTGTTGATCACGGGACCGGGCCTGGCCACGTCGATGGTCACATTGACGGGCGCGGCAAAGGCGCTGCCAACGGCCATGGTCAGGCTGAGGGCCACGATGCTGGTATGGATGAATTTCATGCTGTCTCCTGTTTTTTAGTGAAAAGCAAGGGCCGGGATCGCTCCCGGCAATCTGGAATGGCGATGCCTCTCCTGCCGCGGGGTTGGGGCGGCAAGAGCGGTAGTTCAAAAGGGGAAGGTGGCTGCGGGCGAACCCGCGCCCGACAAAACGCCCAGGGCTAGGCTAGGCAACAACGCCCTGGACGTTTTGTCAGACCCAGCCGGCGTCGACGATGAATTCCTGAGACGAGCACATCGCTCCGTCATCGGAGGCGAGGAACAGCACCATGGCGGCGATGTCCTGTGGCATCAGCTTGCTTGGCAAGCACTGGCTTTTCTTGATTTCCATTTCCGCCGCTTCATCAACCCACAGCTCGATCTGGCGCTGCGTCATGACCCAGCCGGGCGTGACCGTGTTGACGCGGATATTGTGGGCGCCATAATCGCGCGCCAGGCCCCGCGTGAGGCCCACGACGGCCGCCTTGGTAGTGGCATACACGGGGTAGCCACCCGACTTCATGTGCCAGGAAATCGAGCTGACATTGATGATGGAACCGCCGCCCTTGCGCTTCATGCCCTCGAAGACGGCCTGGCAGGTGAAGAACATGGGGCGTTGATTGATCGCAATGCGTTCGTTCCAGTATTCCAGGGTGACGTCCTGCGCCTGATGGCGCTGGTCATTGGCCGCATTGTTGACGAGGATATCGAAGTCGCCCAGTTGACCGGCCAGCTCGGCCATGACGGCTTGCAAGGATGCAATATCCGTGATGTCGCAATGGCGGAACAGTGGCGCCGTCCAGCCCGCTTCAGCCAGCTGGCGGCACAGGGCATCGCTCGCTTCTACGGCGATATCGACAAACGCCACCAGCGCGCCCTGGGCGGCAAATTCCGCCACCAGGGATGCACCGATGCCGCTGCCGCCGCCCGTGATGAACACACGCTTGCCCTGCAAGCTGCCATATTTCGCCAATTGCTTCATCTTGTCTCCACCTGTCTGTTTTTATTTTGGATGCTTAAAGTTTGCCCAGCACGCCATCGTGACGGCGCCAGATGGCCAGCGGATTATCATCGCGCAGCGACTCCGGCAGCAAGTCCTGCGGCAGGTTCTGGTAAGACACGGGACGCAGGAAGCGGTTGATGGCCGCCGTGCCCACCGAGGTGCTGCGGCCATCCGACGTGGCCGGGAACGGACCGCCGTGCACCATGGCCGTCGACACTTCCACACCGGTCGGGAAACCGTTGGCCAGGATGCGGCCCACGCGGCGTTCCAGCACGGGCAGCAAACGGCGCGCGTCTTCCAGGTCGCCCGCATCCATCTGCAGGGTGGCCGTCAGCTGACCTTCCAGGCTTTCCGTAATCGCCAGCAATTGCGCGATGTCGCGGCACGCCACCAGCAGCGAGGCGGGGCCGAACACTTCATCGCGCAAATCGTGCCTGGCCAGGAAAGCGTCGCCCGAGGTGACGAACAGGGCGGCGGCGCCCTTGCCTTCGTCACCCGTGTTTTGTACCAGCGACGTCACATCGGCGTGCTGCGCCAGCGCGGCGACGCCCTTGGCATAGCTGCTGGCGATGCCAGCCGTCAACATGGTGGCGGCCGGCGCCGGTGCCAGCGCTTCGGCGGCGGCGGCAGCGAAGGCCGTGAAGTCAGCCCCTTCCAGGCCCAGCACGAGGCCAGGATTGGTGCAGAACTGGCCCACGCCCATCGTCAGCGAGGCGGCAAAACCGCTGGCGATCGCCGCGCCACGGGCGGCCAGCGCTTGCGGCAGCACGAAGACGGGGTTGATGCTGCTCATTTCCGCATACACGGGTATCGGTTGCGCACGTTCCGCCGCCACCTTCATCAGGGCGAGGCCGCCCGAACGCGATCCCGTAAAACCCACGGCCTGGATGGCCGGATGGGCCACCAAAGCCTGGCCGATGCCATTGCCCGTCCCCGTCAGCAAGGCGAATACGCCGGCCGGCAGCTTGCACAGGGCAATCGCTTTCACAATCGCGCGCGCCACCAGCTCCGACGTGCCCGGATGGGCCGAATGCGCCTTCAGGACGACAGGGCAGCCGGCAGCCAGGGCCGAGGCCGTATCGCCGCCAGCCACCGAGAAGGCCAGCGGGAAGTTACTGGCCGCAAACACGGCGACGGGGCCCAGGCCGATCATGCGCAAACGCAAGTCAGGACGCGGCGGCACGCGCTCAGGCAGGGCGCTGTCGATGCGCGCATCCGTCCACGACCCTTCGCGCAGCAAGCCGGCGAACAGTGTTAACTGACCCACCGTACGGCCGCGTTCACCCTCCAGGCGCACGCGCGGCAAGCCGCTTTCCGTCATGGCGCGCACGATCAGCGCGTCGCCCAGTTCCAGGATTTGCGCGGCGATGGTGTCTAAAAAATCGGCACGTTGCGCATCCGTGGTGGCGCGGAAGGGGTCGAACGCGGCTTGCGCCAAGCGGCAAGCCGCGTCGATTTGCGCGGCGTCCACCATGTGGAAGGCAGGCGCGATGTGCGCGCGCGCGGCCGGGTCCCAGGCTTCGAAGGAGCCGCCATTGCCCTTGACGGCGACGCCGCCGATCAATGCATCACCGGTGATATTGAAGCTCATAATGTACTCACTTTCGCAAATTCGGTTGGGAAGACGTCGAGACGGTTGCGCAAGGCAGGGCCAAAGGCCGGTGCTTCGATTTCAAAGGTTTCGCCCGGCGCCACGCTCACGCCATCGGCAAAGCTCAAGGTCGCCGTGCCAAAGAAATGCACGTGCACGTCGCCAGGGCGCTTGAACAAGGGATACTTGAAGTGGTGGTGTTCCAGGTTGGCAATCGTGTGCGACATATTGTCTTCGCCGCTGACGAACGCTTTTTCCCAGCGCACCTTGCCAGCCGCGTCCAGCACGCGCGAGGTGCCAGCGACGTGCGCGGGCAATTCGCCCACCAACAGGGCCGGACCCACGCTGCACACGCGCAGCTTCGAGTGGGCCAGGTACAGATAATTCTGGCGTTCCGTCACGTGGTCAGAGAATTCATTGCCGATGGCGTAGCCGACCCGGTAGGGCTGGCCGTCGTCGCCGATCACGTAGAGGCCGGCGATTTCCGGCTCTTCGCCGCCATCGAGGGCAAAGTCCGGCATGCGCAGCGGCTGGCCGCCAGCGCGCACGATGGAACCATCGCCCTTGTAAAACCATTCGGGCTGGGCGCCGGCCGTGCCGCCATCCGGCTTGCCGCCTTCCACGCCCAGGCGGAACATTTTCATGGAATCGCTGAGGGATTCCGCATCGCCGCCTATCTTCTTGTGCATGGCATCGCGCGCGCCGGCGCTGCCCAGATGGGTCAGGCCCGTGCCCGTCACGTAGCAGTGCGCTTCGTCGGCGTGGTCGAGCGGCGGCAGCACACGTCCGCCGGCGGCCACGTCGGCATAGGAATGCGTGGTATTGCCGACAGTGGCATTGACCAGCTCTGCCAGGGTGACCTTCTTGCGGATGGCGTCTTGCGCCAGCGCATACGTCGTGTTGTAGCCTTCGATGACGCGGATCTGGTCGTCTTGCAACAGGCCGACGAGGCGGCCGCCGTGTTCATTTGTAAATTGCAGCAACAGCATGGGATTCTCCGCTTAGTGTGAGTGGCGCGGCACGGCGGAACCGCGATTGCCGACCAGGAAGTCGAAATCGCAGCCTTCGTCGGCTTGCAACACGTGTTCGATGTACAGTTGCTGGTAGCCGCTCTTCGGCCCGGGCGCGCTGCCCAGTTCGCGGACCGCCAGGCGCTCGGCGATTTCCGCGTCGCTGAGGTCGATATTCAGGCTGCCGGCGTGGCAGTCGAGGGCGATCATGTCGCCATCCTTGACGATGCCCAGCGGGCCGCCCGCCATGGCTTCCGGCGCCACGTGCAAGACGACGGTGCCGTAGGCCGTACCGCTCATGCGCGCATCCGAGATGCGCACCATGTCGGTGATGCCTTGCGCCAGCAGTTTCGGCGGCAAGCCCATATTGCCCACTTCAGCCATGCCCGGATAACCTTTCGGGCCGCAATTTTTCATGACCAGCACGGAGTTCGCGTCGACGTCCAGGTCAGGATCGAGGATGCGCGATTTATAGTGCTCGAAATCCTCAAACACGACGGCCTTGCCGCGGTGCTGCATCAAATGCGGCGAGGCGGCCGACGGTTTCAGCACGGCGCCGCGTGGCGCCAGGTTGCCGCGCAACACGCAAATGCCGCCATCGGCCAGCAAGGGATTGTCCAGCGTACGCACCACTTCATCGTTGTAGATCGGCGCTTCGACGCAGTTGTCCCAGAGCGACTTGCCATTGACGGTCAGCGCATTCTTGTGCGGCAGCAAGTCGCCCTCGCCCAGGCGGCGTATCACGGCCGGCAAGCCGCCCGCATAGTAAAACTCTTCCATCAGGAAACGGCCCGAGGGCAGCAGGTCGACGATGGTCGGCGTGCCACGGCCCACCGTAGTCCAGTCTTCCAGCTCCAGGGGCACGCCGATGCGCCCGGCAATGGCTTTCAAATGGATCACGGCATTGGTGGAACCGCCGATGGCGGCATTGACCTTGATGGCGTTTTCAAACGCTGCGCGCGTCAGCACTTTCGACAGGCGCAGGTCTTCGTGCACCATTTCGACGATGCGGATGCCCGACATATGCGCAAGCACGTAGCGGCGCGAATCGACGGCGGGAATGGCGGCGTTGTGCGGCAGGGACGTGCCCAGCGCTTCCGCCATGCTGGCCATGGTCGAGGCCGTGCCCATGGTGTTGCAGGTACCGGCCGAGCGCGACATGCCCGATTCGGCCGACATGAACTGGTGCAAGGTGATCGAACCGGCCTTCATCTGCTCGTGCAACTGCCATACGGCCGTGCCGGAACCGATGTCCTTGCCATTGAGTTTGCCGTTCAGCATGGGGCCGCCGCTGACGACGATCGTCGGGATGTCGACGCTGGCCGCCCCCATCAGCAGCGCTGGCGTCGTCTTGTCGCAGCCAACCAGCAGCACGACGGCGTCCATCGGGTTGCCGCGAATCGATTCCTCCACGTCCATCGAGGCCAGGTTGCGCGTCAGCATGGCCGTCGGGCGCAGATTCGATTCGCCATTCGAAAAGACGGGGAATTCGACGGGGAAACCGCCCGCTTCCAGGATGCCGCGCTTGACGTGTTCGGCCAACTGGCGGAAATGCGCGTTGCAGGGAGTCAGTTCGGACCAGGTATTGCAGATGCCGATGATGGGCTTGCCGTGAAACTCATGGTCAGGTATGCCCTGGTTTTTCATCCAGCTGCGGTACATGAAGCCATTCTTGTCCTGCGAACCGAACCACTCGGCAGAGCGCAGGGCTACCTTCTTTTTTGTCTCAGACATGCCATTCTCCTGGTTGTGCTATGCCGGATCTAAGGTCGTCGGCCCGGGCAGCGATGTTGGAATACTAAAGAATCCTGCCATGCCTTTCCAATCAATTTTTAATGCGTTCCGATATCTAAAACGGTATCGGCATGCAACAATGAAAACGCCCTGCGGGCGCGTGGCGGCAGGGCGTGGGCTGTTTTTGCTGCGGTGCTTACCCGACGGAAAAGCGGTAGACGGTTTGCGTCTGATACACCTCGCCCGGACGCAAGATGGTGCTGGGGAAGTGGGACTGGTTCGGCGAATCCGGGAAATGCTGGGTTTCCAGGCACAGCGCGCCACGGTAGGCGATGGGGCCGTGCTTGCCGTGCTGGCTGCCGTCGAGGAAATTGCCCGAATAAAACTGGATACCGGGCTCCTGCGTGTACACCTGCATCACCCTGCCCGATTGCGTATCACGCACGCTGGCGGCCAGGTTCAGTCCGTGACCTGCCGTTAGATTGAGCACAAAGTTGTGATCGTAGCCACGGCCGATGCGGATCTGCTCATGCGGCAGGGCGATGCTGTCGCCGATGACGGTGTTCTGGCGCAAGTCGAACGGCGTGCCGGACACGTCCGCCAGTTCGCCCGTGGGGATAGAACCGGCGTCGACGGGCAGGTAGCGGTCCGCGTTGATGGTCAGCTCGTGGCCGAGGATAGTGCCCTGCCCCGCCAGATTAAAATAGCTGTGGTTAGTCAGGTTGACGGGCGTGGCCTGGTCCGTCACGGCGTGATAGCGCAGGCTCAGTGCGTTGTCATTGTCCAGTTCGTACACCAGGGTGACGTCCAGCTTGCCCGGATAACCGTCTTCGCCGTGGGGGCTGCTGCGCGTGAACGTGAGGCCCACGGCATCGTCCCGGGTGAACGGCTGGGCCTGCCACATGACCTGGTGAAAACCCTGGTTTCCGCCATGCAAGTGATTCGGCGCGTTGTTGACGGCCAGCTGGTAATTCTTGCCGTCGAGGTGGAAGCGCCCGGCCGCGATGCGGTTGCCGAAGCGCCCGATGACGGCCCCCAGGAAAGCGCCGTTGGCCAGATACGGTTCGATGCCCTCGAAACCGAGCACCACGTCGGCAAACACGCCATTGCGGTCCGGCACATGGATTTCGCTGATGATGGCGCCAAAGTCGAGCACCTTCACCTGCATGCCCTGGCGGTTCGTCAAGGTAAAGACGCTGACGTGCTGGCCATCGGGCAGGACGCCGAATGGCGCTTGCGTCACTGATACGGAATCAACTGGGGTCATGGCGTCGGGTCCAGGTTTTACAGGGTCGATGAGCGGCCAAACACGGGCATGCCTTGCGCATCCCAGCGCAGCGGTTTGACAAACGTGTGGCGGTCCGGGTTCCACAACGGGTCGCCGACGATTTCCGTGTAGGTGCGGGCATGGTATACCAGCAACACGCCGTCGCCGTCGTCAGCCGTCGTGAAGCTGTTGTGACCGGGGCCGTAAATGCCGTGCTCGTAGCAGGTGGCAAACACCGGCTCGGGCGACTTCGTCCACGAGGATGGGTCGAGCAAGTCGGCCGTATCATCGGCCCACAACAAGCCCATGGCGTAGTTTTCATCGGTGGCGCTGGCCGAATAGCTGATGAATATCTTGCCCTTGCGTTTCAGCACGGACGGTCCCTCGTTGACCCAGAAGCCGCGGATTTCCCAATCGAACTCGGGTTTGCTGAGCATCACGGGCGGGCCGGCCAGCTGCCACGGCGTGGACATCGGCGCGATGTACAGGTTGGAATTGCCTTCGACGGCGACATCCTTCTGCGCCCACAGGTAGTACAGCACGCCATCGTGCGTAAAGGTGGTGGCGTCCAGGCAGAAGGTGTCGATACCCGTATCGATCTGCCCCATGAATTCCCACTCGCCGTCGAGCGGGTTGGCATGGGTATTGCGGATCGCATACATGCGGTGCTGGAACAAATTACCTTTAATCTCGCGGCTCGGTGCGGCGGAGAAATACACATACCAGGCGCCCTGGTTGAAATGCAATTCCGGCGCCCACACCAGCTCGCTGTACGGCCCCGTTTCCGGCTTGTGCCACACGTCCGCCGCCGGCGCCTGTGCCAGGCCGGCGATGCTGTCGGCGCGGCGCAGTTCGATGCGGTCATACTGCGGCACGGAAGCCGTAAAGTAATAATAGCCGTCGCTGTGGCGGTAGATATGCGGGTCGGCGCGTTGTTCGATCAGCGGTTTCAGTACGTCAGCCATAAGCACTCCAAATCATTTCATTAAGTTAAATTAGTTTGCCTTACAACACCTGAGAAAACCATCGCGAGCGGAAGGGAGAGGTGGCTAAGAAGCGCCACCGTACTCGCCTACGGTGAGCACCGCAGGCCGCCTATACCGACGCGCAGCAGGTTTGCTCAGGTGTCCTCATGCAGCCACGTAGCCGCGCTTATGCATTTCAGTTTTCACGCCCGTGTAATAGCTGTCGCTGATGCGGTACTTGAACATCAGCAAGCCCATCAGCAAGTGGAAAAAGCCCGGGATGATTGACAGCATCAGGGCGATACCGTTGAGGGCGAATTGCGTTTGCTCATGGTTGGGCTGGTAATCGAAATACGCCAGCAGCACGCCCACCAAGCCACCGGCCACTGCCATGCCCGCCTTCTGGCAGACGGAAATGCCGCCAAAAGCGAAGCCGGAAACGCGCTTGCCCGTCTTCACTTGACCGTAATCGATGGTCTCCGCGATAGCCGACCAGAACACGGGTGCATGCAAGTCCACCACGAAGGACAGCAGGAAATACAGGGCGAAGGCCAGCACGGTGTCGCTCGGTTTCACAAAGAAATAGATCGCCAGGCTGATCAGTGCCACGCCGATCTGCGTGTAGCGGAACAGTTTCACCTTGCAATAAAACTTGGTGATCCAGGTCGAGGCGATCATGGCCAAAATGGCGGCCACCACGCCCGTGGTGAGGAAGGCTGCCACGGTTTCCGTGCTGCCGCCCAGGTAGTATTTCGCGTAATAAATGGCGACGGAGCCGCGCACCACGTAGCCGATGGTGCCCGTGACGCACACGCCGCACAGCACCAGCCACTGGTCGTTCTGCAGCAGCACTTTCAACTGTGCCAGCAACGATTGTTTTTCCACTACGTGCACGACGCGCTCGGTGGTGGCGAAATAGCAGAACAGGAACAGGGCCACGCCCATGACAGCCATCACGGCCATGGCCGCCTGGTAGCCGACGGCCGGGTTGCCGCCGCCCCAGCGCTGCGACAAGATCGGCACGACAATGGTGACCATGAAGGCACCGATCTTGGCGAAGAACAGGCGGTAGCCGTTGGCCGACAGGCGGTCCTGCGGGTCGCTGGTCAAGCCGCTGATCAGGGAAATATAGGGGATGCCCACGCCGGCCGTCATGACCGTCATCAGGATATAGGTCGAATATGCCCAGATCAGCTTGGCGTCATACTGCCACTCGGGCGTGCTGAAGACAAAGAAGACGCTGACGCCATACGGCACGGCCAGCCACAGCAGATACGGCCGATAGCGGCCCGAGGCAAAGCTGTAGCGGTCGGTAATCTGTCCCATGACCAGGTCGGCGATGGCGCCGATGACTTTCACGGCCACGAACAGCAGGGCCAGGTCGGTGGTTTTCAAGCCATAGATATCGGTATAGAAAAAGGTAATGATCAGCATCATCGACGAAATGACGACATTGAGCGCCATGTCGCCGGCGCCGAAGCCGACCTTTTCAACGGTAGATAATTTTTGCGTCTCCATGCTTTTCGTCCATTCTTTTTATGATGAATCGTGCCTACCTATCAATGACAACAGACAAGGGCGTTGCTGGCCGAAACCATGACAACGCCCTGCACCGAAGTTTATTTGCTGCGCATTACATTTTCCAGCGCAAGGACAAGCCTACCGTCCGGTCATAGCGGCGCGTATCGCGCGGATACACGCCCGGCGTGTTCCAGTAATCCTTGAACTTGGTATCGAGCAAGTTATTCCCATCGAGCGTCACGGTGAACTGGTCGTTGATCTTGTATGACAGCGAACCGTCCAGCTGGGCCGTCGGCGCCACCTTCAAGTCCAGGCCGGGGCCGCCCTGGTTGTAGCTGTCGATGAATTTCGAGCGCCAGTTGTAGGCCAGGCGGCCCGACCAGGCGTCTTTTTCATACAGCAATACCAGGTTGTAAGAGTAGCGCGACACGCCCGTGATGGCATGGCTGCCCGTCTCGTCGTCGGTCGTGCCGCTCATATAGGTGCCGTTCGCCTGCAAGCCCAGGCCGCTCAACAGGCCCGGCAAGCCGTCATAGAACTGCTGGTAGCCAACTTCCAGCCCCTGCAGTTTACCGGCGGCCGTGTTGTATGGGCGGTCCACATCGTAGGTCTTGCCGGCGATGGTTTCGCTGGCAATGCGCTGCTGGATATAGCCGTCGAACTTGTGGTGGAACACGGTGGCCGTCACGGAACCGGCCGGTGCGAAATACCATTCCAGTGCGGCATCGACATTGTCGCCCGTCACCGGTTTCAGGCTCGGATTGCCGCCCGCGCCCGTCGCCTTCACCGTTTCCGTCGAATTGACCAGGGCCACGCCGGGGTTCAGCTGCGAAAAGCCGGGCCGGCTGATGGTGCGGCCTGCTGCGAAGCGGCCGACCAGGTCGGCGCGCAGCTTGATTTTCAGGGCCACGCTCGGCAGCACATCGGTGCTGGACGTGTCGCTGATGACGGGCGTGTAGACGCCGTCTTGCGAACTGTTGCCTTGCAAGCTTTGCTCGGTGCGCACGACGCGCAGGCCCACGGTGCCGTCGACGGGGTAAGCGCCCAGCTTGAAGGCGATCTTCGCCTTGGTATAAATGGAATACGTCTTTTCCGTATCCTTGAAGAAGGAGCCCGGGTCCATGGCGCGTGCCGCGCTGCTGCCCGTGACGGCTTGGCGCAGGGTGTCCGTGTTATTGAGCAGGAAGCTGGCGCATGGCGTGTACCATTGCTTCAAGCCGTAGTCGGGCCCGCCGCTGGACATCGGTTCCGACAGGCAATTGAGGCCCGGAATCGAGGTCACGCTCTGGCGGCTGAAAGGAAACGCTGCGCCGGACACGTCCGGTGCTTCCGCATTGCCCTCGAAACTCTTGATCGATTCCGCCTCACGCTTCACGCCGCGCAGGCCGACGCTGATTTCCTTGAAGAAGCCCCCCTCGCTCGGCGTGTACGCCAGGTAGGCGCGCACATCGTTCGAACTGCCTTGATCCCGGCCGTAGCGGTCAAAAAAGCCCTTCAGATAGTAATTCGACGGGTCTTGCAAGTCGCTGCCCGTGTAGTCGACGTGCAAGGTACCGTTCTGGTTGGTGTTGATGCGGGCATTCGGCACGACGGTGATGGCGTCGAGAATCGGATTGCGCCAGGTATAGCTGCTCTTGGTGCTGGCCACTTCCGACGTAAAACGCCATTCCGGGTTGATATCCCACAAACCGCCCACGGCAAATTGATGCGTATTCGTCTGGTTCTTGTTCGCCTGCGTCGACATGATGGTGTTGACGTTGGTGGAAGTGAGCGTTTGCAACTGATCGGTGCCGGGTATTTTCGTGGCAGACACGGGCGTGCCCCACCATGGCAAGCCGACGAAATAATCGGATTCCGCATCGAGCAGGAAGCGCGTGGCCATGCCTTCGGCATACAGCTCGACATCGGCGTTCGGGCGCCATTGCAGCACGGCATTGGCGGTCGTGCGGCGGCGGTCGCCCTTGATCGGCAGCAAGCCCACCTGGTCCGGCCCCGTCAAACCGGGCAACAGGAAGCTTTTATCCACGGGCGCCGTATTGAACGCGCGTTCTTCATGGTAGCGCTGCTGCTGTTGCGACAAGCCCAGCAACGCGCCCACTTCGCCGATGCCCGTCTTCCAGCGGTTAGCCACCATGCCGCTGATATTCGGGTCGGTGGCTTTCGATTTGTCGCTGTAGACGGCGCGCGTGTTGACGCTGGCCGTGAATTCCTTGAAGTCGAACGGGCGGTTGGTGCGCACGTCGATGATGCCGGCCACGCCCCCTTCGACCTGGTCCGCGCCCTGCGACTTGTACACGTCCACGCGCTGCAGCATGGTGGCGGGAATGTCGGCCAGGTTGACGTAGCGGCCCGTGGTGGTAAACAGTTCGCGGCCATTGAGCAGGGTCGTGACGTCGCGCAAGCCGCGTATCATGACGGCGCTGGCCTCGCCTGAATCGCGGCGAATCTGGATGCCGGAAATGCGCGCCAGGGTCTCGGCCACGTTGTTATCGGGGAATTTGCCGATGTCGTCGGCCACGATGGAATCGATGACCTGGTCCGAGCGCATCTTGATCTGCTGCGAATTTTGCGCCGAGCGGCGCACGCCGCTGACGGTCACGACAGACACTTCCGCCGCCGGCTCGGCACTGGCATCGGCCACCACCGCATCCTGCGCCCAGACCGAAGCCGTACTCAGCAGCCCAATACCGGCCAATGCCGCAACGGCTGCCTTCAGGGTGAATGGACGAGGGGAAGTGGCCGCGAGCGGGCCGGTGGCGTTGTGCATCATGAGTCTCCAGGTATTGTTTTGATATTGTTGTGCAGCTTGCATGTCGTGCGCATGCTCGGCGTTTATCTTAGGGGCTGGACGATAATCTCTCCAATCAATTTTTCCGCAGTTTCGATATCAATTTTGATATCGGCGGTGGGAGCACTTGGGAGCTTGTAAAGCGACAACGGCAGGGGCGTCAGGGGCGTTTTCGAGCGGGCGGCGCACAAAGAAGTGGCATCCCTGGCAAGCAGCGATACAGACCTGGTCAGGTTTGTTGAAATAAGAGTGGGGATACAGCATGCAGCAGCATGGCAATGCTGGCTGGATAAAACGCGAGTCTTGATTTGTCTGGTGCGGCTGGCGGGGATCGAACCCACGACCCTTGGCTTCGGAGGCTCGTTAGACGACTACGAAAACTGGCATATTTTACTGTAACTCCTTGAATTTACATCATATTCCTACCGGTAGAATTAGGCAAGG
Source organism: Janthinobacterium sp. UMAB-56 (assembly GCF_900095265.1). Lineage (GTDB taxonomy): Bacteria > Pseudomonadota > Gammaproteobacteria > Burkholderiales > Burkholderiaceae_D > Janthinobacterium. The sequence goes on from NZ_LT607670.1 coordinate 160,811, forward strand.
CAAGGAAAGGTTGGGAAGAAAATCGCGGATAATTTTCCCCAAGATTTTTCCCAAGCTCTTCGCTGCTATCAGGTTGCAAACCAAAGAGGACGTACAGCGGCTATCAGTACCTGAAAGTGGCGCTAGTGGCTTAACCCGGTTTTCCGTTCCACTGCACCTCAAACCCCACGGAGCGCGGAATCAGCAGACAGTCAACATCGGAAGGTTTCGTCAAAACGCACAACGCCTTTCCAAGGTACGCTATAGATGTTCTTTTAGCAATTCGATTGCAGATGTCGCTGCCTGCTGAGCCAGCAAAACCGCTTTTCTATCCTCTGGCGGTCCGTCAAGCAACGGACGACACGCTGATGAAAATGGGGCACCCGAGGCAACAGCAGCAAAAGTTGTTTGAAAAACGGAGCTGTAACCACTACTTCGCTTCAAATAAATTCTTTCTTCCGCTCCCAAAGCAACGACGGATTCAATTATTGCAACGCTGGAAGTCACATACAATGTTGCCAGTACTTCACTTTCGTTTAGTTGCGCATGGTGATAGGTATACCCTGCCAATAAGCTAAACGCCAATACAACCTGGTGTAGCCGATAGTCGTCACCACAGTAGTTATCGGTATCGAAATGGTCTGCAATGATCGGAAAAAAATCATATAAGACTTTGAGAACGTGTCCTATGATCTCATCCAGCTCAGGGTCGGCATCATCATTCAGCTCACTTCTCAAGAAGGAAGAGGCTGCTTCAAACGACCGCTCCAAAAATGGGATCGCCGAACTATTGCTTTTCTTTAACTGCCGCAACTGCGGCACCAATTCGCGCAGAAAATCGCAAAGAATCAGTACCTCACTATTTGATAGCTGATCGAAAAATTGAAAATCGTGATTGTTGATATAAAACTCACTTTCATGACAACGTATATCACGTATATCTGTCAGTGCGAACTGGTCAAGTTTGTAGAGCAAGCCTCTGGCAACCAGGGCTTTCTCCGTCACTATTAGAAAGTCTTTCCCAGTCTGCAAAAACGTATTATCAACGATCACCAGAATTGAGTAAGGGTCGAGACTCCCCCCACATGCCTCCAAAATGACTTTTACCTTGTGTACCTTAATGGATGGCGCAATATAAACACTGCTTGGCAAGCGATGTCGCTTGGCTATTTCCTGAACCAGTTGCAATGATCGAGGGTCATACGCGCCAGGAAAGGCTTTCTCAGCTACTTTTGTTGGCGCACTGTGCGGCGTGGACGCCGCCGAAGTTGACTGGCTGACACCAGATTGAGTGTCCGTAGCCTCTGTCCTTTGCTCTTTGCCAATTTCCTCATGGTTGCTGCTCAGTGCAGCCTTCTTGATTTTTTCAAATAACGCCAAAAGCGCTTGCGGTTTCACCTGTGAACCAGAAAGATTGAACGGACAGTCTGGCGCAAAAAATAAATCACCACTCTTGACATACATGCTGTCCACCAAAGTAGTCACCGCTTCCCATGAAAGGAAACTCTTGGCAGATTTGCTTGCCCAATCGTTTTTCCAGTAAATTCCTTGACATCCAAAAGCCAGTCCATTCTTGGCTGAACCGAAAACTGTCGCATCCACCAACGCAAGCACAGTTTCCCCAGCAGGCACTGGATAATTTTCGACTGCATTTCGTAGCTTCACAGCAGGAATATCACCTTGCACGTAAAAATCAGAAGCACCAAAACGCCGCAACTCACCCAAGATACATTCTATCATGTTCATTTTTTACGCTGTAATCTGCTTGGTATTAAATTATTTCGATGGATCATTGCTATCTTGCAAAACCACTGCTTGACCGTCCTCTGTCACAGAGGTGCCGTCGAAGACAAAGATTGCCTGCCCACCCATTTTCGGGACATACATTATGATTTTATCGAGCTCCTGTTGAACTTTGAGGTCTGGCGAACACGTTCCAAATGAAGGTGAATGTGTGACACCACTCTCTGTCGCCGTCAGGAAGAAAAACAGCGTTTCACAACTGTTGCCACGCCCGCCAGCGCTTGACATCAAAACGATATCGCGTCCATCTGGTAGTTTAAACTGTTGCAACGGTGATTGCCATTGAGCATCTTCTCCATGAAACAAGCGGGCCCCATTTAAGGTAACCACATTTTTTCCATCGGCCACTTGCATGATCCCCAACGGGCCAGCCAGTGTTTTGAACGTTGGCGGAGAACTAGTGACAGTGGTTACAGCGCTTCTTTGCTCGACCGTTGAGTTAGCAGCCTGACCGTTATTCGTACACTGTCGGGCCTGTCCTGTAAATGCTGCAAAATCTCGCTCCGACTTGAAAGGTGGTAAGTCAAGTTCGATTTCAGCACCAGACATGAAGGTGCGCATAAAAATATTAGGTCTTACATCATCGTCAAAGTAAGCAATTTTTTCATTGATGAGACGGATGCCATTGTCATAGTATTGAAGGCCATGGCATGCGACGATATCATTCTTTTTCTTCTCCATTGACTCGATGCCCGCCTCCAACTTGGCGATATTCAAATCGATCAACAGTGAGCGGCATTTCACACTATGATCCCCAAAACACTCTTGCCTGAACTCAATTGCTTTCTGTTCGAAATTACCAACTTTACTGCAGGCAGCCAAGACCATCAACAAGGCAGCCATCTTCAAGTAACACATAGACGCTTTCAATTCCTGCTTTTTCCAAAAACTAGTACGGCAATCACAACAGCAACAATAATTACTGCGCCAATAATTTGACCAAGGGCTGGAAAAATCGTCACCGGCCAGACTAAGCCACGGCCCAGATTATAAAATAATCCTCGATACTTGAATTGACCAAACATCCAACCATACAGACCGAACAATACGGCGATGGAACAATAAGCTGAAATGATTTTTTGCTTGAGTGTCACTGCGTTCTCCTATTTCCTAAAAAATATTTGTTAATCTTAATCATTTAATTTTTCATTTTGGAAACATTATACCAGTCGAACAACAAGAAAATATCACCAATACTCACATCGAGCACCGAGTTGATGGGGGCCGTATCAGGTCATTTCTGAGCCCGAAAGGCCAGGGCGTCACGGCGGCGCCGGCGTTCCAGGCTAGCATGCCCGTCACGCTCAAAGTGACCACCATCACGCCCATGGCGCATATGAACAGTTTAAAGGGCCAGCTACACATCGAAGCCATGTGCAGGGTGCTGATCCAGCTGCGGATGGTGTCGCCGCTGGCCGTACCTGTGGGAAGAAGTGCTGGCCTTTGCCAAGGGATTCTTTGACCCCAAAGGCAAGCAAGCCACGATTCAGGCGCCATTGAAAAAGGCGCATGAACGGTTCAAGGTGCAAGCCAAGGAGGTGCAAGAGCTGTTCCGAGGGGATGTGGCCTCTTATGTCAGCGCCTACGACTTCCTGTCGCAAATGCGTTCATACGACGATGCCGACCTGGAACGTCTGCATGCGTTTTGCCGCATGTTGCTGCCGCGCTTGCAGGGCAAGGCGGGCGGTGATGAAGCGCTGGATGAATCCGTTCGTTTGGCGGGCTACAAGGTGGTCAACGAGCAAAAACACAAGCTCGACATGGAGGCCGGCAAGGCAGAGCCGATGAAGCCAATGGGCACGGGCGGCGGGCAAGCCTGGGATGACCCGGAAGACCGCCTATCGGCCATCATCAAGAAAATGAACGAGGTGTTTTCCGGCAACCTGTCCGACGCCGATTTCAAGGGCTACGCCACCACGCTGATTGGCAAGATGGTGAACGACCCTACCTTACAGGAGCAGGCGCAGGCCAACGACACAGTGGACGCCTTTGCCAACGGCGCTTATGAAACCAAGCTCAACAACGCCGTGGTAGATGCCTTGGAAAACCACGGTTCCATGGCCGACCAAGCACTACGGCATGAGAAGGTTTTCAAGGGGCTTGCGAACCTGCTTGTGGAGGAGGTTTACCGCAGTTTACGGGAGCAAAGCGGTGTAATGTAGTCTATCTATATTGATTTTTTTCCTCTTAGAAAATTGTTTTTTGACTATGTCACAGGATGTCAAGTCGCCAGCACGAGTGGAGTAACTTGACTCACTCACTAGGATTGATAGTTCATGGCCTGACCAGAGTGAAGTCAGTGCCCATTTCCTAAGATCAGCCGCGCCGCCATGTCCTTGATACTGTTGAACACTGCCAGCAGTTCATTATCCGATACGCGCCGATTGCGGGGCTCTGCAGCGCCTGGAAGCTGCATCCGCATCAGGGAATGGGCTTGCCACCAAGCCCCATAAGTTGGCCAACGATTTTCTCTACTGAAGTATTTCGTTACCGACCGACGTAGCAGGTTCAGTTCATGCCGGGCAGTTTGGGTGCTGACAGGATAGATTGGTAGGCTCGGTACTTCCTTCCCCGCCTTTTTGCGCGTGTAACGCTGATGCTTTGTAAGCGGCTTTACACCATCGGAAGCGGACATGGTAGCCGCACGATTGGGATCACGTCCGGAACCCAATTTGCCGCCAAGGCGGTTCTTCTTCCATTCGTCGATGAGGGTCTCATCCAATTGATCGACAGTACGCTCGCCAAACCATTTGCGCAACCTTTCCAGACGCGATGCCTCTGCATCCTTGCCTGTAAGCTTTGGAAGGTCATTATGTTGATACGAGTCGAACACGTCCGACAGTTTGATGGGAAGCGGGGCCTTGGGGGCATGTGGGAAACCGGAAGATGCCGACACAGCATGGAGCAGTTCCGGCGAGGCCAGGTTGGAGGCTTTGCTCTCCAAGAGTTCCACGCGCCGGCGACGAGCCCAAAGCGCGCCTTCCTCCATGGTTGAGAAGGTTGCAGAATCTTGGAACGGAGGGACAACCACCTTGAAGCGGAGCGAGCCGCTCCGCTCTTCAACGTAGATATGCTTTTCCAGGCGACCGTTTTGCTTTTTTGACATGGCGTAACTCCAGAGTTGTAGGAGTTACGTATAGGAAAAAATTGGCTGTCTCCGCGTACGCAAAATCAGGAAGGTTTCTACGGGATTTTTCCCAAAACTTTTCCCAAAAACGATTCGAAGCTAAGTTCCATTACGCTAATCTGCTTGAAAGGCGCATGAATGCTGGTGCGGCTGGCGGGGATCGAACCCACGACCCTTGGCTTCGGAGGCCAATACTCTATCCACTGAGCTACAGCCGCGTAGGGGGAATTTCTGAAGTGATGCGAAGGATACCGTTTTTCTTTACCTACGTCTACGGAAACTGTCGTATCACCGGCAATTGCATGTCACTGCTCAATTTTTGTGCCTATAATTGTGGGTTTCATAAAGGTTTACATACAAGCATGTAAAAATGCTACCTTACACGGCCATCAGTTTCAAATCTGGACTAAGGACATCATGAGCGACGCACATAACGAACAACAATCAGCGATCAAAACGCCTAAACAATTGCTTGCCGCCGTAGCGGGCTTCTTTCTCCTCACCGTCATCGGCATCATCTTGCTGGTGCAGTTCGTCACGGCGCAAAAACTGACGGGTGCAGGTACGGACAGCCAGTCGCCGGAAGCCATCGATGCCCGCCTGAGTCCGGTGGCCAATGAAGGCTTTACCTTCAAGGATGCCAGCGGTCCGAAAGTGCTGCAAGGCGGCGAAGCGGTCTACACGGCCACCTGCGTGGCATGCCACGGTGCCGGCGTGGCCGGTGCACCCAAATTTGGCGATGCGGGCAGCTGGTCGGCCCGCCTGGCCCAGGGCTATGATACGGTCCTGAAACACGCCGTCGAAGGCTTGCGCGCGATGCCGGCCAAGGGCGGCAATCCTGACCTCGACGATGTGGAAGTGGCGCGCGCCGTGGTCTACATGGCCAACGCTTCGGGCGGCAAGTTCAAGGAACCGGAAGTGCCGGCACCGGCCGCAGCCGCTGACGGCGCTAGCGCACCAGCGGAAGACGCCAAGAAATAAGTGCGATGCCGCGTCAAGCGGCGCGTTGAAGCGGCCCCAGGGTGGCTTCGGAGGTAAAAAAGCCGCCCGGTTCAACTGAACCGGGCGGCTTTTTTGATGTCGATGCGCGTCGCGCTACAGCTTGAATCCGCCGATGATCTGCTCGAGCTTGCCGGTCTGCTGTTGCAGCGAATGGGCTGCCGCCGCCGCCTGTTCCACCAGCGCGGCATTTTGCTGGGTGTTGTCGTCGAGCTGGACGATGGCCTGGTTGACCTGGCCTATGCCCGTTTCCTGCTCCTGGCTGGCCAACAGGATCTCGCCGATGATGTTGGCAACCTTGTCGGTGCCGGCGACGATGTCCTGCATGGTGGCGCCGGCCTGGTCGACCAGCTTGGTGCCGGCGTCAACGTTGTGCACCGATTCAACGATCAGCGCGCCGATTTCCTTGGCCGCCGTGGCCGAGCGGTGCGCCAGGTTGCGCACTTCGGATGCCACCACGGCAAAGCCGCGGCCCTGTTCGCCCGCCCGGGCCGCCTCGACGGCCGCGTTCAAGGCCAGGATGTTGGTCTGGAAGGCGATGCCGTCGATGACGCTGATGATGTCGGCGATTTTCTTCGACGAACGTTCGATCGCACCCATCGTCTCGACCACCTGCGTCACCACCGCGCCACCCCGCGCCGCCACCTTCGAGGCGTCCAGCGCCAGCCGGTTGGCCTCCTGGCCGCTGCTGACGTTCTGTCTGACGGTGCCGGTCAACTCCTCCATCGACGCGGCTGTCTGCTCGAGCGCGCTGGCCTGGCTTTCGGTGCGGGCCGACAGATCCTGGTTGCCACTGGCAATTTCACGCGAGGCCAGCGCAATGGAGCCGGTGCTGAGGCCGATTTCGCGCATCATCAGTTGCAGCCGTTCGATGAAGGCGTTGAAGCTGGCGGCCACATCGTTGAACTCGCTGCCGCCACCGCCCGGCAGGCGCCGCGTCAGATCGGCGTCGCCGGCCGACAGCGCGTCGATATTGCTCTTGAGTACCCCCAGGCGTCCCATGAACAGACGGATGCTGCCGATGAACATGGCCAGCAGAAGCAAGGCGATGGGGATCTGCACCATGCCCAGCCTGCCCAGGATGCGGTCGCTTTGCTGTGTCAGCTGGCTGGTCGGCAAACCGGTCGCCAGCACCCACGGACTACCCGGTATTGCCTTCAGGAACAGCGTGTGGGGCGTGCCGTCGCTGCGATACTCCGATTCGGCCACGCCCTGCGCGTCCAGCTTGGGCAGCAGGCGACCGATGGCCGCCACCATCGGCGAACTGGCCGCCAGATCCTCGACCTTCTTGAGGACGATCTCTTCCTTGATATAAGTACTGTTGCTGATGATCTTGCCGTCGCGCTCGACGATCAGGATCTGACCGTGGATCGCGGTCTCCATGTCAGCCACCAGGCGGTTGAAAAAGCCCAGCGTGACGTCGATGGTGGAAACGCCATACAGCTCGTTGTTCTTGTAGATCGGCATGGCGCAGTTGGTGCGCGGCTGCGCACTGGCGTCGTCCTTGTAGGCCTTGGCCCAGTCACAATGCCCCTTGGCGGACTTGAGCCCCCCAAGATACCAGCTCTGCTCGAAATACTTCAGCGATTCCGGCGAGTTCCAGTGGGTGTTGACGACCAGTTTGTTGGAAGCGTCGCGGGCGAAAAAGGTGCTGAACTTGTCGCGCTCGGGATCGCGCTTTTTCGGTAGCGGCCAGATGCCGCCGCCAAACACATTGGGGTCGGAGTACTGGTCAACCAGCCCCGGCAACAGGACGTCGATTGCAGCGCTGTCCATCAGGGCCACCGTCTGGGTGATGCTGCGCTGCTGTGCTTCCACCTGTCGCAGCTGCTCGGTAATCCGGGTGGAAATTTTGCTGACGTCAAAACCGACCACCATGCCCTCGGTGCGTTTCAAGTCCGGCGTAACGAAAAAATGAATGACGGCCAGTGTCATGACCAGCAACACGACAAAAACAAGACTGAACAGTGCGATGAAGCGGGCTTGGCTGGTACGGAATATGTCTCTCACAATGTTTCCTTTTTGATGACATACGGGGCGCTACGCGGGTTTATTATTGCTTTCATCCAGGTATAGGCGCTTCAATCTTCGTTGTCAACGAGCAAGGGAAATCGCCGCCGACGCGCGCAACACTTCTCTCATTGTGCTCAGTTTGCTTCCGCAGTAGCACGCCCATGTCGGGCGCAAAAAAGCCGCCCGGCTTGCGCGGGGCGGCTGGCAACTCAGGCCTTGAACAGCAGTCTTACCACATGATGACGCGGTCTTTCGGTGGCAGATACATCTTGTCGCCCGGCTTCACGTCGAAGGCTTGGTAGAAGCCCGGCTGGTTGCGCATGGTGCCATTGGCGCGGAACTGGCCTGGCGAGTGCGGGTCCGTTTTCAGCAAGACCAGTTGCTGCGCTTCGCGCATCTTCATGCGCCACACCTGGGCAAAGCCGGCATAAAAGCGCTGCTCGCCAGTGAAACCGTCGATGACGGGGGCTTTCTTGCCATTGAGCGACAATTTATACGCTTTATAGGCAATCGCCACGCCGGAATTGTCGGCGATGTTCTCGCCCAGGGTCAGTTCGCCATTGACGAAGTGGCCCTTGACAGGGCTGAAGCTGTTGTACTGCGCCACCAGTTGCTTGGTTTTCTTGGCGAAGTTTTTATGGTCGGCCGTGGTCCACCAGTCGCGCAGATTGCCGTCGCCGTCGTACTGGGCGCCCTGGTCGTCGAAACCGTGGCTGATTTCATGGCCGATCACGCCGCCGATGGCGCCATAGTTGACGGCGTCGTCCGCCTTGGCATCGAAGAACGGCGCTTGCAGGATGGCGGCCGGGAAGACGATTTCGTTCAGCTCAGGGTTGTAATAAGCGTTCACGGTCTGCGGCGTCATGCCCCACTCGTCGCGGTCGATGGGCTGGCCCAGCTTGTTCAATTCGCGGTTGTAGTTGAGCAGGTGCGAGCGCTGGATGTTGCCGATCAAATCATCGGGCGCCACCGTCAGTCCCGAGTAATCGCGCCATTTGTTCGGATAGCCGATCTTGGTGGTGAACTTGGCCAGCTTGATCTGCGCCTGTTTCTTGGTGACAGGGCTCATCCAGTCAAGCTTGTCGATGCTCTGCTTGTAGGCCGTCATCAAGTTTTTCACCAGCGCTTCCATGCGCACCTTGCGTTCGGCCGGGAAATATTGCTCGACGTACAGTTGGCCTACGGCTTCGCCCAGCGCGCCTTCGACGGCGCCCACGCCACGTTTCCAGCGCGGGCGCATTTCCGTCACGCCCGTCAGGGTGGTGCCATAGAAGGCGAAGTTTTCATCGACATACGCTTTCGACAGGTAGCCGGCATTGGCGTGCAGCAAGTGCCACTGGAAGTACGCTTTCCATGTGTCCAGCGGCGTCTTGTTGGCGATCTCGGCGAAGCCTTTCAGGTAGCTGGGCTGGCTGACGATCACGTAACTGACCTTGCCGGCGATGCCAGTGTCCTTCAGGTAGCGGGCCCAGTCGTAGCCTGGCGCCACGGCGGCCAGTTTCGCCAGTTCCACCTTGTTATAGGTCTTGACGGGATCGCGGTTCTGCACATTGCTCCACTGCGCCTTGGCCAGCTCAGTTTCCAGCGCCAGGATGGCTTTTGCATTCGCGGCAGCGTTCGCATCGCCGGCCAAACTGAGCATTTTTTCCACGTGAGCCAGGTATTTGGCGCGCGTATCGGCCTTGCCTTCTTCCAGGTAGTAATCGCGGTCAGGCAAGCCCAGGCCGCTTTGTACGATGTCGGCCACGTATTTGGTGGAATCCTTGGCGTCCTGGTGGATGCCGAAGTCGTAAGGCGAAGTCACGCCCAGCTTGCTGAAGTGGGCAATCACGGCCGGCAACTCGGCCTTGTCCTGCAGCGCGGCGATCTTCGCCATCTCTGCGTTCAAGGGCGTCAGGCCCCGGCTTTCCAGCTTGGCTTCATCCATGAAACTGTTGTAGAAGTCACCGATTTTCTGCGCATTCGAGCCGGCCGCGCGGGCCTTGTCGGCGCTAGCGCCTTCGACGATGCCGCGCAGCTGTGTTTGCGTATCGTCAGCCAGCTTGGCAAAGCTGCCCCAGCTCGACTTGTCGGCGGGAATGACGGTTTCCGCCAGCCATTTGCCGTTCAGGTGCTGGAACAAATCGTCCTGTGCGCGCACGGCAGGATCGACGTATTCGATGGCGATACCGGACGTCAGCGCCGCAGGCGCGGGAGCCGCAGTGGCGACGGCGGCTTTCTTGGCAGTATCGGCGGCGCCAGCCATGCCGGATACGCCGGCCAACAAACTCAGGGTCAATGCACTTAACAAATAACGATTCACGGTTGTCCTCTATATTGTATTGTGTGAAATATAAGGGTCAGAAGGCCCAAGGCTTCTGGCCCGGTTTTTGACTGTAGCATACCGGCCGAAATGACAGAAAGAACTTTATCCGGAATGCAAAAAAGACCACGCGAAGTGGCCTTTCCTGTTGCTGCAAGATTACGTTTTCATCACGCCAGGGCTTACCAGATGATCACGCGGTTTTCCGGGGCAACATACATCTTGTCGCCCGGTTTCACGCCAAACGCTTCGTAAAAGCCAGGCTGGTTGACCATGGTGCCATTCGCGCGGTACTGGCCCGGCGAATGCGGATCGGTCTTGATCTGCACGATCTGCTGCGCTTCGCGCATCTTGCTGCGCCATACCTGGCCAAAGCCCATGTAGAAGCGCTGGTCGCCTGTCAAGCCGTCGAGTACGGGTGCCGGCTTGCCGCCCAGCGAAATCTTGTACGCCTTGTACGCAATCGCCACGCCCGAGTTGTCGGCGATGTTCTCGCCCAGGGTCAGCGCGCCATTGACATGGTAGCCAGGCAGCGGGCTGTAGCCGTCGTACTGCTTGGTCAGCGCATCGGCCTTGGCGGCGAAGTTCTTGCGGTCGGCCGGGGTCCACCAGTCGCGCAAGTTGCCGTCGCCATCGGACTGGCTGCCCTTGTCGTCGAAGCCGTGGCTGATTTCATGGCCGATGACGGCGCCGATGGCGCCATAGTTGACGGCGTCATCCGCATTGGCGTCAAAGAACGGCGGCTGCAGGATGGACGCGGGGAAGACGATTTCATTCATCGTCGAGCTGTAATAGGCGTTCACCGTTTGCGGCGTCATGCCCCACTCTTCGCGGTTGATCGGCTTGCCGAGCTTGGCCACCTGGCGGGCGGAGCCAAAATTGGCGGCGCGCATCATGTTGCCCACCAGGTCGCCCTGGACGATTTGCAGCTTGGTGTAATCGCGCCACACATTCGGATAGGCGATCTTCGGCGTGAACTTGGCCAGCTTGGCTTGCGCTTCCTTCTTGGTTTCCGGACTCATCCAGTCCAGCGTGTCGATGCTGTCCTTGTAGGCCGCCAGCACGTTTTTCACCAGTTCCTGCATGCGCGCCTTGCGCTCTGCCGGGAAATATTGCGCAACATACAGTTTCCCGACGGCTTCGCCCAGCACGCCTTCGACGGCGCCCACGCCACGCTTCCAGCGCGGCTGGTTTTCCTTCACGCCGCTCAGTACCGTGCCATAGAAGGCAAAGTTCTCATCGACGAAGTTCTTCGACAGGTAGCTGGCGTAGCTGCGCAGCAACTGCCATTCGAAGTATGCTTTCAGGGTGTCCAGGTCGGTGGCGGCCAGCACCTTGTTGTAGCCGGCCAGGTAGCTGGGCTGGTTGACGATGACGTAATCGACCTTGTTGGCGATGCCCAGCGCAGCCAGGCTGGACTTCAGGTCATAGCCGGGGGTCAGGTCGTTCAGCTTGCTGAGGTCGGTCTTGTTGTAGCGCTTCACCGGGTCACGGTTCTCGACTTTGGTCCATTGCACTTCGGCCAGAGCCGTTTCCAGGGCGACCACGGCCTTGGCGCGGGCGGCGGCGTTCTTGTCGCCGGCCATCGCCAGCATCTTTTCCACGTGCGCCTGGTATTTTTCCTTGACGCCAGCCTGCTTGGCTTCCAGGTAGTAGTCGCGGTCTGGCATGCCCAGGCCGCTTTGGCTGACATACGCCGCATATTTCGTCGAGGCACGCGCATCCTGGCCCACGTAGACGGCGTACGGGGTCGACACGCCCGTCTGGCTCAGGTGGGCGATCAGGGCTGGCACGCCCTTCTTGTCGCGCAGCGAGCGGATGCGGTTCAGTTCACCGGCCAGTGGCTTCGTGCCCAGCGCATCGAGCTTGGCTTCATCCATGTAGCTGGCATACAGGTCGGCGATTTTCTGCGCTTCGGAACCGGCCTTCTTATTTTTGTCCTGTTGCGTGGCTTCGATGATGCCGCGCAACTGTGGCGTGGTGTCATCGCGCAGCTTGGCGAACGAGCCCCAGCTCGACTTGTCGGCAGGGATCTCGGCCGTGGCCAGCCACTTGCCATTCAAATGGGTAAAGAAATCGTCTTGCACGCGCACGGCGGGGTCGATGTATTGCACATCAATGCCGGAAACGACACCGGCGGCGGCAGGCGCGGAAGGTGCGACACTGGGCGCCACGGTCGGCGCGGCCACGGCGGATGTGCTGGAGGCCGGTTCGGCGGCATGGGCAAACGCAGCCAACAGGGTCAGGGTCAGACTGCTTAAGAGATAGCGATTCACGGATTGTCCTTATGGGGCATGTCAAAAAGACCGGGCGCAGAGCTGCGGGCGGATAGCCTGCCGCGCCAGGCGCTGCAGGAATGTAGCACGTGACCATGCCCTTTGGCCATCCTTGCCCCCGGACTGCTGCGCAATTGCCGCTCAGTTCGACCAGGCTCAAGGGGCTTTCATTGTCCGGGCCGGCGAGCATGGCGTGGCTCGGAAAAGCGCATGGCGCGTTTATCCATATAAATAGAGCAGGTCGTCGATCAGCTCCAGCTCCTGTTGCGTGAACTGCGTGTTGTTGAACTGCCCGATGCCTTCGAGCACACCCCTAATCGGCACTTGCCGTGACGGATCCTGAACGATGTCGGTCAGCAGATCGACGTCAGGATGCCGCCCTTTCAGATACTTTTCAATCAGCACTTTGAGTGAGACACGTGCCTGTAAATCAGTTAACATTTTTTTTATCTGCGGGGAAAGAAGAAGTTCCAGTCTAAATGAGACTGAGCCCGCAGATAAAAAAAGCCTGCGTCCGCAGACGCAGGCAAAACCACTTCGGGTCGAGAATGCGAATCCACTATAGGGCCGTCGCACACGCTTTTTTTCGACTCTTACAAATGCTTACTCCCCTCAAGATGAACTATACATCGCATACAAAGCGGCAACATATGGCAAGCTGCAAGCCCCATTTTCGCGCGTAGACTGGCCCCGGACACGCTTTTTCCACGGCCGGCCCACGTCGGCAGAGATTCAGGTCTATACTTTCAACAAAGCGCCGCTCCACGGGGACTGGCGCTTGTGCAAGAGACGCTAGCTGCAAAGGTGCAATGATGGGCAAACTCAAAAATACCGGCTTGATCGGCCTTGGCGTGGTGGCCGGCGTCGCCGTGTCGCTGCAATTTTCAGCCATGGCGCAAAGAACCGTCGAGCCGCCCCTGCCGCTGGAAGAGCTGCGCCAGCTGGCCGATGTGTTTGGCCTGATCAAGTCCGATTACGTGGAACCCGTGGAAGACAAGAAACTGCTGGAAGATGCCATTTCCGGCATGGTCGCCTCGCTCGACCCCCATTCAGCCTACCTGGACAAGAAAGCCTACGCCGAGCTGCGTGAAGGCTCAGAAGGCAAGTTCGTCGGCCTGGGCATTGAAATTGGCCTGAGCGAAGACGGCTACATCAAGATCGTCTCGCCCATCGAGGATTCGCCCGCCTACCGTGCCGGCATCAAGGCCGGCGATTTGATCACCCGTCTCGATGGCCAGCCCGTGAAAGGCGTCAGCCTGGATGACAACGTCAAGCGCATGCGCGGCGAACCGGGCACCAAGGTGTCGCTGACCATTGCCCGCAAGGATGAACCGCAGCCGCTGGCCTTCACCATCACGCGCGAGGAAATCCATCAAAAGAGCGTGAAGGCCAAGATGGTCGAGCCGGGCTACGCCTGGCTGCGCGTGTCGCAATTCCAGGAACCGACCGTCGACGACATGGCCGCGCAGATCACGGCCCTGTACCAGCAAGACCCGCACCTCAAGGGCATGGTGCTGGACCTGCGCAACGATCCGGGCGGCGTGCTGCAGGGCGCCATCGGCGTCTCGGCCGCCTTCCTGCCGAAGGACGCGGCCATCGTCTCGACGAATGGCCAGTTGCCGGACTCGAAACAGGTGTTCTACGGCCGCGCCGAATACTATACTTTCCGCTCGGAAGGCGATGCGCTGGCGAAATTGCCGGCGGCCATCAAGAAAGTGCCGCTGGTGGTGCTGGTCAATACGGGTTCGGCCTCGGCTTCGGAAATCGTCGCCGGCGCCCTGCAAGACTACAAGCGCGCCACCATCATCGGCACGCAAACCTTCGGCAAGGGTTCCGTGCAAACCATCCGCCAACTGACGGCCGACACGGCCGTCAAGCTGACGACGGCCCGCTACTACACGCCGAATGGCCGCTCGATCCAGGCCAAGGGCATCATGCCCGACCTGCTGGTCGATGAAAATGCGGACGGCGACGGCTTGAACGGCTTGCGCATCCGCGAAGCGGACCTCTCCAAACACCTGAGCAACGACCGCGACCAAGGCAGCGCCAACAACGGCGCCAAGGCCGCGCCCGTCAACGACGAGATGGAAGAGCAATTGCGCATCATCGCCCTGGAAAAGACCCGCAAACCGCTGGAATTTGGCAGCAAGGACGATTTCCAGCTGCGCCAGGCGCTGAACCACCTGAAGGGTTTGCCGGTGCAACTGGCCAAGGTCGTACCGGTCGTGGTGCAGGCCGACGTCAAGCAAGAGCAAAAGAAATAAGCGACACCGCCAACGGGGGGCGCTATGCCCCCCGGCAAGCCTCCGGGCGACAAAAATCAAGCTTGCGCCACACTTCCCCCTCCGCCGCAACACGAAACTCTCTAAAGTCGAGCCCGTTTGTGTAAAATTTGCTTCACTTATCGGCATCGCGCCGATTGCCAAATTTGAAAGCATAACCATGAAACAAGTCGTCATCAGCGGTACCGGACTGTACACGCCGCCCTTTTCGATCTCCAACGAAGAGCTGGTCATCTGCTTCAATGCCTACGCGGAAAAATTCAATGCCGACAACGCCGACGCGATCGCTGCGGGCGAGGTGACGGCGCTGGACCTGTCGAGCGTGGCCTTCATCGAAAAGGCGTCCGGCATCAAGTCGCGCTTCGTGATGGAAAAGGAAGGCATCCTCGATCCGGCGCGCATGGTCTCGCGCATCCCGGAACGGGGTGATGACGAACTGTCCTTGCAGGCGGAAATGGCTGTCGCCGCCGCGCGCGATGCGCTGGCGCGCGCCGGCCGCACGCCGGCAGACATCGACATGGTACTGGTGGCCTGCAGCAACATGCAGCGCGCCTACCCGGCCATGGCCGTGGAGGTGCAGGATGCACTGGGCATCGACGGCTATGGTTTTGACATGAACGTGGCGTGTTCATCCGCCACCTTCGGCATCCAGCAAGCCGTGGCCGCCGTGCAAAGCGGCCAGGCGCGCGCCGTGCTGGTCTTGAATCCCGAAATCACCAGCGGCCACCTGAACTGGCGCGACCGCGACAGCCATTTTATTTTCGGCGACGCCTGCACGGCCATCATCGTCGAAGCGAAAGACTCGGCTGTGTCCAAGCACCAATTCGAAATCATCGGCACGGAACTGAAGACGCGCTTCTCGAATGCGATTCGCAACAATTTCGGCTTCCTCAACCGTTTTGACGAGTCCGGCGTGGGCAAGGCCGACAAGCTGTTCCGACAGCAAGGCCGCAAGGTTTTCAAGGAAGTGTGCCCGATGGCCGCCGAGATGATCAAGGCGACCCTGGCCAAGGCCGGCGTGGAAGTGGCGCAAGTGAGCCGCTACTGGCTGCACCAGGCCAACCTGAACATGAACTTGCTGATCGCGCGCCTGATCCTGGGCCGCGATGCGCAAGAGAACGAAGCGCCCGTCATCCTCGACACTTACGCCAACACCTCGTCGGCCGGTTCCATCATCGCTTTCCATAAATATCAGGATGACATGGCGGCAGGCAGCACCGGCGTCATCTGCTCGTTCGGCGCCGGCTATTCCATCGGCTGCGTGGTCGTGCGCAAGGTGTAAGCGTTTTGGGACGGGAGGCGCCTGATTGCCCCAATTAGACGCAGATCGCGGTGGATGGCATGCGTTCGTAGCCATCTGGACGAAGATATAGCGTAAATTTTTTGTAAAAAAAGCGGCAGGAAAATTCCAGCCGCAGCTTTGTTGCGTTTATACTCAATCGCTGAACCCCCTCTTTTTCCATCCGCACGTCCCTGTAAGGAACCCACCACGCATGCCCCATGACATCAGTCTGATCACCACCATCGCCGCCGCCCTCGGGTTCGGCCTCATCTTCGGCTTCATCGCCGCGCGCCTGAAACTGCCGGCCTTGGTCGGCTATCTGGCCGCCGGCATCATCATCGGACCGGCCACGCCCGGTTTTGTGGCGGATGCGGAAATAGCCGGGCAATTGGCGGAAATCGGGGTGATGCTGATGATGTTTGGTGTCGGCTTGCACTTTTCCATCGAGGATTTGTGGGATGTGCGCAAGATCGCGCTGCCCGGCGCCATCCTGCAGATCGGCGTCGCCACGGCGATGGGCATGGGCCTGGCCCACTGGTGGGGCTGGAGCCTCGGTGGCGGGCTGATCTTCGGCCTGGCCCTGTCCGTGGCCAGTACCGTGGTGCTGCTGCGGGCGCTGGAAGAACGCGGCATCCTCGACTCGCTGAATGGGCGCATCGCCGTCGGCTGGCTGGTGGTGGAAGACCTCGTCACCGTGCTGGTGCTGGTGCTGCTGCCGGCCTTTGCCGGCGTGTTGGGCGGCAAGGTCGCACCGGAAACCGAGGCCGTCAGCCTGTGGCAAACCCTGGCAGTGACCCTGGGCCAGGTGGCCGGCTTCATCGTCTTCATGCTGGTGGTCGGGCGCAAGCTGTTCCCGTGGATCTTGTGGCAAGTGGCGCGCACCGGCTCGCGCGAACTGTTTACGCTGTGCGTGATCGCCGCCGCCGTCGGCATCGCCTACGCTTCAACCAAACTGTTCGGCGTGTCGTTTGCGCTGGGCGCCTTCTTCGCCGGCATGGTGCTGCGCGAGTCCGAACTCAGTCACCGCGCTGCGGAAGAGTCCCTGCCGCTGCGCGACGCGTTTGCCGTGCTGTTCTTCGTCTCCGTCGGCATGCTGTTCGAACCGAATATCCTCATCGACAAGCCCCTGCAGGTGCTGGCCGTGTGCGTCATTATTATTTTTGGCAAGTCGATTGCCGCCTTTTTGCTGGTGATGGCGCTGCGCTATCCGCCGAAGACGGCCATCATCGTCTCGGCCAGCCTGGCGCAGATCGGCGAATTCTCGTTCATCCTGGCCGCCCTGGGCCTCTCCTTGGGCCTGATGCCGCAGGAAGGCCAAAGCCTGATCCTGGCCGGCGCCATCCTGTCGATCGCCCTAAACCCGCTGGTATTCAGCATGGCCAAGCCACTGCTGCGCGTGATCGGCAACAGCGATTTCGCGCGCAAGTTCGAACGCACCACCGACCCGCTGGCCGAGTTGCCGATGACGGTGCCGCAGGAAAAACTGTCGGGGCAGATCGTCCTGGTCGGCTATGGCCGCGTGGGCCGGCGCATCGCCGCCGCCCTGATGGAGCGGGGCATCCACTTTGTCGTGGCCGAGGAAAACCGTGAAATCGTCGACCTGCTGCGCAAGCAGGGCATTCCGGCCGTGGCCGGCAACGCGGGCGAACCGGCCGTCCTGATCCAGGCCCACATCACGCACGCCACCATGCTCGTCATCGCCACGCCGGACACCTTCCACGTGCGCGCCATGATAGCGACGGCGCGCGCGCTGAACCCCGCCATCATGACGGTGGTGCGCACGCACAGCGAAGAAGAGGCGGAATTGTTGCGCGCGGAAAACGCGGGCAAGGTGTTCATTGGCGAGCAAGAGCTGGCCAATGGCATGGCCGAGCATGTGCTGCAGAGTTTTGAGGCGGCTGGCAAGGGACACGGCGCGCATTGATGCTGGCAGCATAACTGACAGCATTATTCCAGCGGGGGCCAGGTCTGAAAGGACTGGCCCCTTTTTTATAGACTCGCGGCCAGTTCCGCCCCTTCCCGTATGGCCCGCTTGGCATCGAGTTCCGCCGCCAGCGCGGCTCCGCCGATCTTATGGAAACGGGGCACGCCCGTCTGCAGCGCCTTGCCATCCTTGTCAACGGGCGGCATGAGTTCCGTCAAGCTGTCCTGGCCCGCGCAGATGACCACGTTGTCCACGGCCAGCAGGCGCTGCTCGCCGCCCACGGTGATGTGCAAGCCCTGCTCGTCGATCTTGTCGTAGCTCACGCCGGCCAGCATGGCCACGCCGTTTCGCGCCAGCGCCGCGCGGTGCACCCAGCCCGAGGTCTTGCCCAGGCCCGCGCCCACTTTCGACGTCTTGCGCTGCAGCAGGAAAATCTGCCGCACGGGCGTGGGCGCCACGGGCGGCACCAGGCCGCCACCGGTCGCCGCATTCAAGTCCACGCCCCACTCGCCCGCCCAGGTCGAGACAGGCTGGGGCAGCGGATGCGCCGGGTCGTGCAGCAGGTATTCACCCACGTCAAAGCCGATGCCGCCGGCGCCGATGATGGCCACGCGCGCGCCCACGGGCTTCTTGCTTTGCAGCACATCCAGATACGACAGCACTTTCGGATGCTCGATGCCGGGAATGGCCGGCAGGCGCACCTTGATGCCCGTGGCGACGATGACGTCGTCATAGCCGCCAGCCAGCAATTGCTCGCGCGTCACGCGCTGGCCCAGCCGTACGTCGACATGCAGCAGCGCCAGGCGGCGGGCAAAGTAGCGGATGGTTTCCGTAAATTCTTCCTTGCCCGGTATCTGCATGGCCACCTTGAACTGGCCGCCCACGCTGTCGCTGCTGTCGAACAGGGTGACCTCGTGCCCGCATTCGGCCGCCACACAGGCGGCGGACAGGCCGGCGGGACCGGCGCCGACGACGGCCACCTTGCGCGGCACGGCCTTTTTCGCATACACGAGTTCTGTTTCATGGCAGGCGCGCGGGTTGACCAGGCAACTGGCGCGCTTGTTGGCAAACGTGTGGTCCAGGCACGCCTGGTTGCAGCCGATGCAGGTATTGATCTCGTCGGCGCGGCCTGAAGCGGCCTTGACGACAAAGTCAGGGTCGGCCAGGAAAGGACGCGCCATCGACACGAGGTCGCAGTCACCGCGCTCGAGGATGGCATTGGCCTCGTGCGGCATATTGATGCGGTTCGACGCCACCACGGGAATGCTCACTTCGCGGCGCAGCCGGCCCGCCACCGAGGCAAAGGCGGCGCGCGGCACGGATGTGACGATGGTGGGCACCCTTGCCTCGTGCCAGCCGTAGCCGGTATTGAGAATGCTCACGCCCGCCTGCTCCAGGGCCTTGGCGACCGTCACCACGTCATCCCAGGTATTGCCGCCCTCGACCAGGTCGAGCAGGGAATGGCGGTACATGATGATGAAGTTGGGGCCGACGGCGGCGCGGATGCGGCGCACGATGTCCACGGGCAGGCGCATGCGGTTATCGATGCTGCCGCCCCAGCGGTCCTGGCGCAAATTCGTGCGCGCGCACAGGAACTGGTTCAGCAGGTAGCCTTCGCTGCCCATCACCTCAATGCCGTCGTAGCCGGCCTTTTGCGCCAGGCGCGCGCAGCGCACGTAGTCGCAGATGGTGCGCTCGATGCCCCGCTCGCTCAAGGGGCGGGGGCGGAAGGGAGAGATCGGCGATTTCTTGGCCGACGCCGAAACGACGAACGGTTGGTAGCCATAGCGGCCCGCATGCAGGATCTGCATGACAATCTTGCCGCCCTCTTCGTGCACGGCGCGCGTCACCTTGCGGTGGTTCGGCACGTCGCCAAGGAAATTGAGGGTGCCGCCGAAGGGCAGCAGCCAGCCCTGGCGGTTCGGCGAGATGCCGCCCGTGACGATCAGCCCCACGCCACCGCGCGCCCGTTCGCGGTAAAACGCTGCCAGCTTGCCATAGTGATAAAAACGGTCTTCCAGCCCCGTGTGCATGGACCCCATGATGACGCGGTTGCGCAAAGAGGTAAAACCCAGGTCGAGCGGGGCCAGCAGATGGGGATAGGCAGTCATGGTCGGTCCGATAGATGGTGGTATGCAGGCCGTACGGTAACAAGCATTGCTGGCTGCCGCAGCGATTTTCTCTAGACCGGGAGTTCTAAATCGCCCGGCGCGCCCGCTGGCGATGGCTACAGCTTGTGCCGGGCGCAACTTTCCCGTAGGCTAGGTGCATGACGCGACTCTTCCTCTGCCTGTTGATGCTGTGCGCCGTTGCCTCCCCGGCGGCAGCACAAGTGCAGACGCAAGCGCCACGCCTGGACAAGCTCAGGGTCGACGTCAAGCGCATCGAGGTCGACGGGCAGCGCATGTATGAAGTCGATGCCAGCGGCAGCGTGCAGGCGCCGCCGGCGTCCGTGTGGAAGACCTTGACCACCTACGAGCGCATGCATGAATTCGTGCCCGACCTCAGTTCCTGCCGCGTGCTGTCGCGCAACGGCAATGAAGTCATCATCGAGCAGCAGGGCATGGCGCGCTTCCTGTTCATGAATCACGCCATCCACCTAGTGGTGCGGGCCACGGAAACGCCGTTCACGGCCATCGACATCGCCCTCATTTCTGGCGACATGCGGCATTACGAATCGCGCTGGAATTTGTATCCCGTGCCCGAGACGGGCGGCACGCGCATCGTCTTTTCCAGCCGGCTGATGCCGGGCTTCTATGTGCCCGGCATGCTGGGCACGACCATGATACGCGGCGATATCGAGCGCATGATGGCGGCCGTCCTGGCGCGTATCGACAGCCAGTACGCAGATAAATCAGGCTAACATTACGCCAGGTAGGTATCGCGGTCGCGGATTTCCGCGAAATTTTCCAGGCTGCCCAGTTTTACCGTGACGGGATTCAGACTGGCCTGCGGCTGCATCGAGCGCCACGCGAATAGCCATTCCTGCTCGGGGGCTTCGGCGCGCGTCTTGGTGAAGGCGGCGCCCAGTGCCGCGCGCTGGCCGTATTCGACCAGGCCATCGATGCCTGCCCAGCTGGGCAAGGTGCGCTGCACGGCGCGGTGCAGGCGTTCGCCGAATTCTTCCGTATTGTGGATGATCAAACAGGCATCGGCCGGGGCAAACAGGTCGAACAGTTGCTTGTCCCACACTTGCGAAAAGCTCAGGGTCAGACAATTGCCCGCCGGCGCCAGGCGGAACTGCCCCAGGCTCAGCGCCAGTTCGAGTTCACTGCGCTGGCCGTAGCGGTGCAGGGTGGGGGGACGTTTGTAATCGTGCATGCTGGACTCGTTCTTCAATAGTAGGGTAAAACGGCGCGCCGCTTAACGTGGCGGGCGGATATGGCGCCGGATGCGCTGGGCCGTCGCGGCCAGGTAAATTTCGCGCAGTAAATAAATAAAACAGCCGATCAGGCAAAGCACGGCCAGCACAAAGAAGGCCGCGATGTATTTGTCCAGGGTCAGGTTCAGGATGTCGCCCAAAAACAGCATGGCGATGATGACGCAGACGAAGAAACCGCACGCCGTGCTGAGCGAAATCGAGTAATTGATCAAATGGGTACGCCGATACAGGGTATCTAGCTCATCCATATAAAAATCGTTGTAGCCGATGTCGAGCCGGTCTTCCAGCACGCGCGTGCGGTCGATGATGCGGCCCAGGCGGTTGGTCAGCACCACCAACATGGTACCGATACCGGTCAACAGGAAAACCGGCGCAATCGCCAGCTGGATGATATGGCCGATGTCGCCGATCTGTATGTTCATGGATAAAAAGTCGTGGGGTCACACAGGCCCTAGTGTAGCAGGTGGCGCACGCCGGCTGGCCGCATTGCCAGGCGGCGTGCTTGAACGTCATGCGAAGCCGCGCCCCGGCAAGAAGCGCTCGGTGGCGCGCACCAGCGCCGAAGCGATGCCGTGCTCGAGCGCGCCATGGCCCGCATCCGGTATCATTTCCAGCTGCGCGCCAGGCCAGGCCTGCTGCAGGCGGTAGGCCGACAGGGGCGGGCAGATGGCGTCGTAGCGCCCCTGCACGATGACGGCCGGCAAATGCGCGATGCGCCCCATGTTGCGGATCAGCTGGTCTTCCTCGAAGAAACCGAGATTGGCCATGTAATGCGATTCGAGCCGGCCCACGCCCAGGTCGAGCGCATCGTTCGGCGCATCTTCCGGCTGCGGCATCAGGTAGACGCGGCGGCCCTCGAAGCGGCTCCAGGCGCGCGCGGCCGGCCAGTACACGGCTGGGTCGCTGCTGAGGATGCGTTTCACGTAGGCGGCCAGCAAGTCGCCCTGTTCCTCTGGCGGAATGAGCGCGGCAAATTGCGCGTGCAGTTCCGGATAAAACCAGCGCACACCGTCGATGAACCAGTCGATTTCCGCCTGCGTGCAGAGGAAAATGCCACGCAGCACAAAGCCCAGGCAGGCTGCGGGATGCGCCTGGCCATACGCCAGCGCCAGGGTCGAACCCCAGGAGCCGCCAAACACCAGCCATTGGGCGATGCCGAACTGGGCGCGCAAGCGTTCGATATCCTCGATCAGCAGCTGCGTCGTGTTGTTGCGCCATTCGCCCAACGGCGTGGACTTGCCCGCGCCGCGCTGGTCGAACAGGATCACGCGGTAGCGCAGCGGATCGAAGAAGCGGCGGTGCTGCGGCGACAGGCCAGCGCCGGGGCCGCCATGCAGGAACAGCACGGGGATGCCATCGGGATTGCCGCACTCTTCCCAATAAAGGGTGTGGATGTCATCGACCGCCAGCATGCCGTGCCGGTTCGGCGTCAGGGCGGGAAACAGGGGGGACAAAGAATCAGGCATGGCGGTCCTCGGAGTGGCGATCAGGGGCCAGGCACGCGTCCTGGCAGTGATCCAATTATAGTGCGGCCCCGGCGGCTCAGGCCAGCGGCAAGGGCAGGCGGTTCGACGACTTGATTTCGCGCATCGACAGGCTGGACTGGATTTCCGCCACGCCGGGCAGGCGGCGCAACACCGTCGAGACGAATTCGCCATACGCTTCCAGGTCGCGCGCCACCACCTGCAGGAAATAATCGGCTTCGCCAGCCACATTGTGGCACGACAATATCTCGGGTATCGTCGCGATGGCTTGCTCGAACTGCGAGGGCTGCTCGCCGCCGTGGTTGGCAAACACCACGCGAACGAACGCGACCAGGCCTATGCCCAGTTTCTTGCGGTTGAGCAAAGCCTGGTAGCCGGTGATAAACCCTTCCTCTTCCAGGCGGCGCAAGCGGCGCCAGACGGGGGTTTCGCTCAGCTTCAAGCGCTCGGCCAGGCGCGCATTCGACAGCCGTCCTTCATCCTGCAACAACCTGAGTATCTGCAAATCGGTGGCGTCGAGGCTTACTTCTGAAATTTTCATCTAATTTTTGTTTTTATAAGAGTGGAATCTACCCGAATACTAGGGCATCCAGGGCAGGAAAAGCAAGCACATTTCATCGTGACGAGAACATAATGGGGCCCGGCGAGCAGGCTGCAGCGTGCACATGCTGCCGCCCTCCTTTTCGACTGGCCCATGTCCGATTCTACCTTCCTGATGTACCTGCTGGCACTGGCCGGCGCCTTTTTATTGCCGGGCCCCGACATGGCGCTGGTGCTGGCGACGGGCGCCGCGCGCGGTGTGGCCACGGCGCTGGTGACGGCGCTGGGCATCGCCGGCGCGCGCGCGGTCCACGTAGCGCTGTCCGGCGCGGGCCTGGCGGCGCTGATGGTGACGCATCCGCAAGCCTTGCAGTGGGTCAAATGGGCGGGCGCCGCCTACCTGCTGTACCTGGCGCTGCGCCTGCTGCAATCGGCCCTGTCGCCACAAACGGCGCAGGCAGCAACCGCGCCAGCCACGGCGCACAGCGCCCGCGCCAGCCTGGTGCGCGGCTTCCTGACGAATCTGCTCAATCCAAAGGCACTGCTGTTTTGCAGCATGTTCCTGCCGCAATTCGTCACCGGTGGCGACAGTGTCGGCATGCAATACCTGCGCCTGGGCGCCATCCTGGTGCTGATGGGCCTGCTGTTCGACGCCGTGTACGCCGTGCTGGCCGCGCGCCTGGCACGCCGCCTGCGCGGCAAGCCTTCACCTTACGGCAAGTTCGTGCTGCCTTCCGTCTTCGTGCTGCTGGCCGGACGGCTGGTGCTGGGCTGAACTGTCGGCTGCAGCGGCGCACCATCGGCAAAGAAGGCGGGGTAGTCACTCATCAAGTCACGCTCAAGATTGTTGACCTTGCGAAATTGCCGCAGCGACGGCGCCATGGCACGGCCCGCATCCCAGCTGCGCCAGGCATTCGGCGCATCGAACTGCGCCAGCAAGGCGTCGCCCAGATCCTGGTACACGGCGGCCATGTGCGGTTTTGCCTGCAGCACTTGCAGATACAGCGCGGTCGCTTCCGGCCATTGCCCCAGCTTGGCGCGCAAATTGCCCTCGAACAAGGCCAATACGGGCTGTTCCAGCCCTGTTTGCACCCTGAAGGCCTGCACGGTGGCCAGCGCGGCCGTGATGCCGTCCCGCTCCTTGGCCAGCAGCGCCCGCGTCAAGTCGTGGATGGGCTGGCACTCCTGCATCGCCAGTTGCTGCTGGGGTGACAGCTTCTCGACCAGCGCGCCGGTGGAAAAATGGTCTTCCAGCATGCTCAGGAAGGCGTCAAAAGGTTGTGCCGCCGCAAACAGGCGCTCCGCTTCGGCGCGCAGTGCCGGATGCGCCTGAGGGCCCAGCGGCGGCAGCCGCGCCGCTTGCGCCAGCACTCTTTCGAGCGTTGGCGCATCGGCCGCCAGCGGCCGCGGCCGATAGACGGCCAGGGAATACGTGGCGGGCGCGTCCACCACAAGCGCGCTGATGCGGAAATGGCGCGTGACCGTCGCGCTCACTTCCTGGTAGTGCAAGGTGAAGTCGGCGGGAAGGCGCTTGCCGGCGGCCAGCATCTGCAGCACCAGCGGATGGCCGCCCCAGGTGTAGCGCAGATACTGGGCAAACGCCGTGGCCTCGGCGCCGCTGACGGGACTGCCGCTCACCCCAAGGCGCAGCAAAGGCTGCTCATCGAGCGACCACAGCACGGCGCCATCGAGCACCTGGGGCACCAGGGCGCCGCGCCGCCTTGCCAGCGGCACGGACAGCGCTTGCTCGTCATAGACGGGCGACGTGACGTGGGCCGGCAAGCCACCAGCCTGCAGCGCGCCAGCCCTACCCTTGCGGTGTGCTAGCTCAAGATGGCGCAAGCCTGCCACGTCGAACAGCGAATAGGCGTCGTAGGTGGACGCCGCCGTATCGACCACGTAGCGTCCGCGCGTGGCAAAGTCGAACACGGACAGGGTCTTGCCATCGCGCACACTAATGAAATGCGGCCCCAGCACAATATCGCTCTCCTTGCTTTCCCGCGCCGGCAGGCTGGTTTTCAGGCCTGGCTTGGTGACGCGCTCGGTAGTCACCGTGACGTGGAACGCGACGCTGGCCTGGGCCACGCTGGCGCCCAGGAAAAGGATGGCGGCCACGCTGGCGCGGCGCAAGGCAGGAAAGAGCGACATGAAGATGAGGCATGGGAGAAATGCTGATTCTAAGGCAAAGCACGCGCTTGCCCTGTTTTGCTTGCCGGCATAAAAAAAGACAGCCGCAGCTGTCTTCCTGTTGTGCCTCTAGACTGCTTACGACATGTGCTGGCCGCCGTTGATCGAGATATTCGCGCCCGTGACGAACGCTGCCTCGTCGGAGGCCAGGTAGGCCACCAGGCCGGCCACTTCTTCCGGCTTGCCCAGGCGCGCCATCGGAATTTGCGGGATGATTTTGCTGTCGAGCACTTCCTGCGGAATCGCCATGACCATCTTGGTGCCGATGTAGCCCGGCGAAATGGTGTTGACGGTGACGTTCTTGCGCGCCACTTCCAGCGCCAGCGACTTGGTGAAACCATGCATGCCGGCTTTCGCTGCCGAATAGTTGGTCTGGCCGAAGGCGCCCTTCTGGCCATTCACGGACGAAATATTGATGATGCGGCCCCAGCCGCGTTCCACCATGCCGTCACAGACCGGCTTGGTCATATTGAAGACGGAATCGAGGTTGGTGCTCATCACGGCATCCCAGTTCGGCTTGTCCATCTTCTTGAACGTCATGTCGCGCGTGATGCCGGCGTTATTCACCAGCACGTCGACAGGACCGATTTCCGCTTCCACTGCCGCCACGCAGGCAGCCGCCGAATCGTAGTCGGCCACATCGCAGGGATACGCCTTGAAGTCATAGCCCATGTCCTTGGTCGTCGCCAGCCATTCCGCGACCTTCGGATTGCCTGGAGAATATGTGGTCACCACGCGATAGCCGAGCGCCGCCAGCTTGAAACAGACTGCTTCGCCCAGACCACCCATGCCACCAGTTACCAATGCAACTCTTGCCATTTTCATCCCCTCAGTGTCGTTCTATTGCTAAAAAGTTAATTATTTAGTGAAAGCAATCCAGCTTCACCGCATGACTGCGGCGTATCGCACCCAGGCGGCACGCACTGCGTGCAACCGCCCGGGTTCTGTGGCAGCGCTTAATCCCTTTCGATGGCCAGGGCAACACCCATGCCGCCGCCGATGCACAAGGCGGCCAAGCCTTTCTTGGCGTCGCGGCGTATCATTTCGTGGATCAGGGTAACGAGGATGCGCGCGCCGGACGCGCCGATCGGGTGGCCGATGGCAATCGCGCCGCCGTTCACGTTGATCTTGCTGGTATCCCAGCCCATTTCCTTGTTGACGGCAATCGCTTGCGCGGCAAACGCTTCGTTGATTTCCATCAAGTCCAGCTCTTCATGCGTCCAGCCGGCTTTTTTCAGGCACAGGCGCGAGGCGGAGACGGGGCCCATGCCCATGACGGCAGGGTCCAGGCCCGACGAGGCATAGGCCTTGATGCGCGCCAGCGGCTTCAAGCCCAGTTCCTTCGCTTGCGAGGCGGACATCATGATCACGGCGGCGGCGCCGTCATTCAGCCCCGAAGCGTTGCCGGCCGTGACAGTACCGTCCTTGGCGAACGCGGGGCGCAGGCCGGACAGCGATTCCAGGGTCGAACCGGGCTTGATGTATTCATCGCTGTCGAAGACCACCGTGCCTTTTTTGTTGGCGATTTCCAGCGGCAGGATTTCGTCCTTGAACTTGCCCGCTTTTTGCGCCGCTTCCGCCTTCAGTTGCGACTGCAGCGCGAATTCATCCTGCTCGGCGCGCGTCACTTCGTATTTCTTGGCGACGTTTTCCGCCGTGATGCCCATGTGGTACTGGTTGTACACGTCCCACAGGCCGTCGACGATCATGGTGTCGATCATCTTGAAGTCACCCATGCGGAAACCGTCGCGCGAGCCGTTCATGGCATGCGGCGAGGCGCTCATGTTTTCCTGGCCACCGGCGATGATGATGTTGGCGTCGCCGCACTTGATCGCTTGCGCCGCCAGGTGCGTGGCCTTCAGGCCGCTGCCGCATACCTTGTTGATGGTGAATGCCGGGATGGAGCTGGGCAGGCCAGCCTTGATGACGGCCTGGCGCGCGGCGTTCTGGCCGACGGCAGCCGTCAGCACCTGGCCCAGGATCGCTTCGCCGATCAGGTTCGGGTCGATGCCGGTTTGTGCCAGCAAGCCCTTGATTACATGCGCGCCCAGTTCGGACGCAGGAATCTTGGCCAGACTGCCACCGAATTTGCCGACTGCGGTACGGCCGGCGGCCACGATTACGACATCATCCATTTATTTCTCCGATATGCTGGCCACGAGGGCCAAGGTCAAGGTACTAATAGAATCCAATTGGAATCCAGTGAAACCGGGAAGACACAGCAAGCTGTGTTTCATTCTAGCGCGGCATGCGCCGCAGTTCCAGCGCCGCACCGCTGGCGGCGACGATGACGGCCTGCTTGCGGTACTGGCGGGCGGACTGGCGCGGCGGATAGCCGCTGACGGGCCGCAAAACGCTTACGCCTGGCGAGCAGGATGCGTCTTTTTATTTTTATCATACCCTTCATCGGTGCCGCCGAAAGTGGTTTTTAGAAAATTATTGAAGGGAATAATCAGTGGCACGGGCGTTTGCTTTACCACCTGCAACAGCTCGCCAAATTTTTGATGCGATGCAGCAAACTCACCCTTTGTCACAGTGTCGAATTTCTCCTGGGTTTCTTGGGCAACATCCTTTGCCTGGCGGCCATATGCACCGATGCGTTCGATGGCCAGTTGCGACTGCGTGCGCGACAGTTGCAGCAACGCTTGCGTATCCTTCACGGACAGCAGCTGATTGCCCGCCACCGTAGCAGCGGCCAGCGCCGCACGGGCCGTGTCGAGCTGCCAGGCGAGCACGCTGGCGCCGCTGTCGGCAGAGGCCTGGACGTACGCCTGCGCAGTGCTCAATTGCGCTTCCACCACGGCCTTGCCGGCCTGTGCCCATTGTTCGAAAAATGAAAACATGTCCTTCCCCCCAAAGAGTAGACGGCGCCATGTTGCGCCGCACAGTGCTCAACTGTAAGCGGTGCTTCATTGCTGAACCTTGATATTTATCAAGCTTTCCTGTTGGTTTGTTTCCAATTCAACGTTGATCAGGACAACAACTTGATACCGTCGAGCGAAGCGGCACACTGCTCGCGTATCACGCTGACGAAATCGCGCACGTATGCCTTGTCCTGCAGATGCTCGGGCACGGATACGTACAAATCGCTCCACAAGCCGTGCTCACCCACCGGGCGCGCCACCACATAATCGTAATCGACGTAATTCTTGATGGCCCAGTTCGGCAAGGCGGCGATGCCGCGCCGGCTCGCCACCAGCTGCAGCACGGCCACGGTCAGTTCGGCCGTGCGGCGTTCAAACTCGATGCCGGCCGGCCGCAGCACTTCGCGGATCAGATCGATGCGCGCTTCCGGCACGGGATAGGTGATCAGGGTCTCGCCCGTAAAGTCCGCCGCCACCAGCCGGCGCTGCGCCTGCAGCCGGTGCTTCTGCGCCATCACCACCAGCATTTCAAAGCGGAACAGGGGAAACACGGTGAAATCGGGCCCATACGGCGAGCCGATCACGAGGTCCGCCTCGCCCGAACGCAGCAAGTCCACCGGTTCGCTGTGAAAGCCCGACACCAGGTCGATTTCCACTTCAGGCCAGCGCTGGCGGAACGCATCCATCACCGGCATGAGCCAGTCGAAACAGGTATGGCATTCGAGCGCCACGCGCAACTGCCCCTTGTCGCCCTGCGACAGGCGCGCCACGTCGCGCTCGGCCAGCTCGATCTCGGGCAGCAGCATGTCGGCCAGCTCCAGCAGCCGGCTGCCGGTGGCCGTAAACGCAATCGGTATCGACTTGCGCTCGAACAGCGGGGCCTTGTAGCGCTCTTCCAGCAAACGGATCTGGTGCGACAGCGCCGACTGTGTCAGGTTGAGCAATTGCGCGGCACGCACCAGGCTGCCGGAAGAGCGCAAGGCACTCAGGGTGCGCAGATGACGGATTTCTAGCATCGGGAAAGGGAAGGATCTACGTGAATTATTTTCATGTTATTCGGTAAAATGTTTCCTTTTAATTATAGATCAAGTTGCCGCACACTCTAGCGCATTCACATTAAATCTCGATGACATCACGACCATTCGTAGCCATTCCTTGGCTTTCCCCATATCGGCGCTGGAAAGCCACTGGCGTGGCGAGATCTCCGAAGCGGCCCTGGAAGCGACGGGCCGGCAACTGCGGGCGCCTGCAACTGCCCGACTTCCCGACGACGACCATCGGCTTCCACCCGCAAATGGCGGCCATCCGCGCCGCGCATCCCCTCGACCGTCGACATGGTGAAATTACTGCAAAAAACCAGCGCCATGCGTCCGCCCGCCAATTGATGGGTGAAGCCGGACTGCGGTTTGAAGACGCGGGGCGGGGTGGCAACGCCAGCGGCGTTGCTGAATAGGTGCGCGGCTTGATCCGGAACAGCGCCGTCAGGGCGCATGTCCGGCTGCTTTCAGGGCGGCGCAGCGGTTTTCCGCAGCACCGCCCATTTTTTTTGACATGAAGTAGGGGTTGCCCTGCGGAATAGCACGCGCCAGGCCCCTGATGCTGATTTTTTTGCAGTAGAATGCAAGAAATTTACTGCTCCCATTGTTGCCGTACGGAACAGTTGGCTTGCCGCAGTTTCACTTTGATAAATGTTTATGTCCAAAAGCCCGTCGCAGAAGCCTATCGAAATCAAGATTTCCACCGTCGTCGCTGTCTCCGCCATCATGCATAGCGCCGATACGCAGGCACTCGATGCCGCCTTGCGCGACATGACGGGAGGCGTGGCGGACTTTTTCGAGGACGACCTGGCCGTGCTGGACGTGGCCGCCTTGCCACCCGGCAGCACGCCCGTCGACTGGGCCGGCCTGGTTGCACTGCTGAAAAAATATCGCTTGAATGCCGTGGCCGTGCGCAATGCGCCGGCCGAGGTGCATGACGCCATCCTAGCGCAAGGCTTGAGCCTCGACAGCGGCAAGACGCGCGACGACGCGCCGCCCAAGGATGGGCCGAAGGATACCGCCACGGCCGCCGCCCAGACGGGCGCCGACGCACAGGTGATGGTGATCGACACGCCCGTGCGGGCCGGCCAGCGCATTTATGCGCGCGGCTGCGACCTGATTATCACCGCTGTCGTCAACAATGGCGCCGAAATCATCGCCGATGGCAGCATCCACGTGTATTCCTCGCTGTACGGCCGCGCGCTGGCCGGCGCCTCGGGCAATGCCCAGGCGCGCATCTTCGCGCTGGCAATGGAACCGGAACTGGTCTCGATCGCCGGCGTGTACCGCACGTTCGAGGATGGTTTCCCCCCAGAAATGGCGCGCGGACCCGCGCAAATTCGTTTGGCCGGAGACAGAATCGATATACACTCTGTCAATCCGGTCACTCCCGTGAACCGCTCTTAAGCTGCACAATTCAAGAGATATCTGAAAAGGATTATTTGTGGCAAGAATTATTGTTGTGACGTCCGGCAAGGGCGGTGTCGGCAAGACGACCTCTAGCGCCAGTTTTTCCACTGGCCTGGCCATGCGCGGCCACAAGACAGCCGTGCTCGACTTCGACGTGGGCCTGCGCAACCTCGACCTGATCATGGGTTGCGAGCGCCGCGTCGTCTACGACCTGATCAATGTGATCAACAAGGAAGCCACGCTGAACCAGGCCCTGATCAAGGACAAGCACTGCGACAACCTGTTCATCCTGCCTGCCTCGCAAACGCGCGACAAGGATGCCTTGTCGGAAGAAGGCGTGGAACGCGTGTTGAACGACCTGATCAACATGGGCTTCGAATTCATCATCTGCGATTCACCGGCCGGCATCGAGCATGGTGCGCTGATGGCGCTGACGTTTGCCGACGAAGCCATCATCGTGACCAACCCGGAAGTGTCGTCGGTGCGCGATTCGGACCGCATCCTGGGCATCCTGCAAGCCAAGTCGCGCCGCGCGCAGACGGGCGGCGAGCCGGTCAAGGAACATTTGCTGATTACCCGTTACTCGCCGAAACGCGTGGAATCGGATGAAATGCTGTCTTACCAGGACGTGCAGGAAATCCTGCGCATCCCGCTGGTGGGCATCATTCCGGAATCGGAGCAAGTGCTGGCCGCCTCGAACCAGGGCAATCCGGCCATCCATTTCAAGGGCACGGACGTGGCGCAAGCCTATGAAGACGTGGTCTCGCGTTTCCTCGGCGAAGATGTCGAGTTGCGCTTTACCAACTATGAAAAGCCTGGATTACTCCAGCGCATTTTTGGGGCGAAGTGATATGGCCTTGCTTTCTTTCCTGTTCCCCCCCAAGCCGAAGACGGCCACCGCGGCCAAGGAACGCCTGCAGATCATCATCGCCCGCGAACGCAGCGGACGCGATGGTCCGGACTTCCTGCCCGCCCTGCACAAGGAATTGATCGCCGTCATTTCCAAGTACACCAAGGTCAATGCCGACGACATCAAGATTTCGCTGGACCGCCAGGGCAACCTGGAAGTGCTCGACGTCAACGTGGTGCTGCCGGACGCATAAGCTCTACTCCGGCCTCACCGTAAGCAACTCCTGCGCCACTGCGGCGCAGGCATTCACGTGCTGGTTGCCGATCTGGCGGAACACGGCGTAACCGATGGCGGCCGCCACCGCCTGGCCGGCGAAAGGCACGAAGCGCGCCACCTGCTTGGTGGCAATCTTGACGCCACTGCGTTTGAGCAGCTGGAGGATCAGTTCGCGCGACACCAGCTTTCCCACCAGCATGCCGCCCATGCCCACCGCCGCGCGGTAGGCCATCAGCTTGAACTGCGGGTTCAAGCGCTCGATCTGCTCGGGCGTGAGGCCGAATTCGTGGTTGATATCGTTGATCAGCATGGAAAATAGCCCGACATCCGACATCAGGTCGATGCCGGGAATGGGAATGGCCGAGGCGCCGGCCGACATCATGGCACGCCGCTGCACCAGGCGCCGGCAACGTTCGCGCACTTGCTCGATTTCGGCACGACTGGCCGGTATCAGGGTCCAATCGGTAGTGCTCTTGTCTGGCATGGCCGTTTCTCCGCGGTGAGGGGTCGATGGACAAGTGTAACGTAAAGGGCCTGCCCTGCGATTTCACTGGACACAGTTGCAATCTCTGTTATATTTCACTTGAGCATTCCTTAACATAACGATAAGCAGAGCGGGCCGTCTGTTTGTTGCTACACACTCCAAGCCATTATGCGAATTGCCGTACTCGATAGCGACCATAGCCAGGCAGAACTGATCTGCCAGGTGCTCACCGCCGCCGGCCACGCCTGCCACGAGTTTCAGAGTGGCAAGGAAATGCTGGGGCAACTGCGCAAGGACAGTTGCGACATGCTCATCCTCGATTGGCATGTTAGCGATCTGGACGGTGCGGAAGTATTGCGCCGTGCCCGGGAAAAACTGGCGCCTAAGGCGCCGGTGTTGTTTATGACCAACAGCACGGGCGAAGACGACGTGGTCGCAGGCATGACGGCGGGAGCCGACGACTACATGATCAAGCCCCTGCGGCGCAGCGAGCTGACCTTGCGCACCCAGGCGCTGCTGCGCGTGGCCTACCCGGCACAGAATGGCGCCGAATACTTGCAATTCGGTCCTTACACGTTTGAAACCCGCCCCGGCCGCCTGCTGCGCGATGGCGAAGTGCTCGACGTGACGCACAAGGAGTTCGCCTTGGCGCTGCTGTTTTTCCGCAACCTGGGCCGTCCCCTGTCGCGCGCCTACATCCATGAAGCCGTGTGGCAACGCGACACGGCCCTGCCCTCGCGCACCATGGATACCCACGTCTCGCGCGTGCGCAACAAGCTGCAGCTGAAACCGGAACACGGCTACCGTCTGGTGCCCGTCTACAGTTATGGCTACCGCCTGGAAAAACTGGGCGGCTGAATGGCGGCAAACGGCTGACCTGCTCAAAGCACGGGCACAAAGCGTTATAATGTCGCCATAAGTCACCCCAACAGCCCTGAAATGCAACTGCTCGCCGTCGGCCTCAACCATACCACCGCCCCAGTGTCGCTCCGCGAACAGCTGGCGTTTGCGCCTGAGCACTTGGGTCAGGCGGTGATGGCGGCGCGCACCTGGTTCCAGCGCATCGACTTGCGCGACAACGACGAGGCGGCCATCCTCTCTACCTGCAACCGCACCGAGCTGTATGCGGCCAGCCATGTGCCGAACCCGCTCGACGCGGGCGCGCATTTCCTGGCCGACTATCACCAGCTCAACTACAGCGAGCTGCGGCCGCACTTGTATATGCTGCCGCAACACGATGCCGTGCGCCACACCTTCCGCGTGGCCTCCGGGCTGGACTCGATGGTGCTGGGCGAAACGCAGATACTGGGGCAGATCAAGGACGCCATCCGCACGGCCGACGAGGCGGGCGGCCTGGGCACGTATCTGCACCAGTTGTTCCAGCGCAGCTTTTCCGTCGCCAAGGAAGTGCGCAGCAGCACGGAAATTGGCGCCCACAGCGTTTCCATGGCGGCCGCCGCCGTGCGCCTGTCGCAGCGCATCTTCGACAAGATTGCCGAGCAGAACGTGCTGTTCATTGGCGCCGGCGAAATGATCGAATTGTGCGCCACGCACTTTGCGGCGCAAAACCCGAAAAGCATCACGATTGCCAACCGCACCATGGAGCGGGGCGAAGAGCTGGCGCACCGCTTCAACGGCAAGGCCATTCGCCTGGCCGACTTGCCGGAGCAACTGCAGCAATTCGACATCGTCATCTCGTGCACAGCGTCGTCCTTGCCGCTGCTGGGCCTGGGCCTGGTCGAGCGCGCCATCAAGGCACGCCGCCACAAGCCCATGTTCATGGTCGACCTGGCCGTGCCGCGCGACATCGAAGCGGAAGTGGGCCGCCTGAACGACGTCTTCCTGTACACGGTCGACGACCTGGGCAAGGTCGTACAGACGGGTCTGGAAAGCCGGCAAGCGGCCGTGGCGCAAGCCGAAGCCATCATCGATACGCGCGTGCAATCCTTCATGAGCTGGGTCGACGACCGCGCCATGGTGCCCGTGATCCAGCATTTGCATGAAAACAGCGAAAGCTTGCGTCTGATGGAAGTGGAACGGGCGCGCAAGATGCTGGCCAAGGGCGCCGACATCGACGCCGTCCTCGAAGCACTGTCGAAAGGCTTGACAGCCAAGTTCCTGCACGGCCCGCAGCAGGCGCTGCACCACGCGCAAGGCGACGAGCGCAAGCAGCTGGTTACCTTGCTGCCGAAACTGTTCCGCCCCCGCCGTTAGCGCAGCCGCGCTGGCCGCCCGCGCGGCCGCCCCCTGCCCGCCTGCCGGGCTTGCCGGACCCGCACTCTCCCTACCCACTTTTACCGCGAATCGCTATGAAACCATCCATGCTGGCCAAACTCGATCAACTGGCGAACCGCCTGGTCGAACTCGACGAACTGCTGATGCATCCGGACGCCACGTCGAATATGGACAGCTACCGCAAGATGACGCGCGAGCACGCCGAACTGGGCCCGCTGGTAGCCCTGTACCGGTCCTACCAGGAAGCGGGCAACGACATCGCGACAGCGCAAGAGATGCTGGGCGATCCGGACATGAAGGAATTCGCACAGGAAGAGATCGAAGCGGCCAAGGCCACCATGGCACAGCTCGAGCGCGAATTGCAAACCATGCTGCTGCCGAAGGATGTCAATGACGAGCGCAATATCTTCCTGGAAATTCGCGCCGGCACGGGCGGCGATGAATCGGCCCTGTTCGCCGGCGATTTGCTGCGCATGTACACGCGCTTTGCCGAGCGCAACCGCTGGCAAGTGGAACTCGTATCGGCGTCCGACTCAGACCTGGGCGGCTACCGCGAAGTGATCGTGCGCGTGGTCGGCAACGGCGCGTACTCTAAACTGAAATTCGAGTCCGGCGGCCACCGCGTGCAGCGCGTGCCAGCCACGGAAACGCAGGGCCGCATCCACACATCCGCCTGCACGGTGGCCGTGATGCCGGAAGCCGATGAAGTCGAAGACGTCAACATCAACCCGGCCGACCTGCGCATCGATACCTACCGCGCCTCGGGCGCAGGCGGACAGCACATCAACAAAACGGATTCGGCCGTGCGCATCACCCACTTGCCGACCGGCATCGTGGTCGAATGCCAGGACGACCGCAGCCAGCACAAGAACAAGGCGCAAGCCATGAAAGTGCTGGCCGCGCGCATCAAGGACGTGCAGCTGCGCGAGCAGCAGTCGAAGGAAGCGGCGACGCGCAAGAGCCTGATCGGCTCGGGCGACCGCAGCGAACGCATCCGCACTTATAATTTCCCGCAGGGCCGCCTGACGGACCACCGCATCAATTTGACGCTATATAAACTGGACTTCATCATGGATGGGGATTTGACGGACTTGACGAATGGCCTGGCGGCTGAACACCAGGCAGAGCTGTTGGCTGCGCTAGGTGACTAACGGCTGGGGTCAGACCCTCTCCACCGCTGACGGCAGATCAGGCGTCGGCGCCAACGGGGATCTGAACCCGGGGTTTAAGTAGCGGCTAAGCAATAAAAATCCGGCCTTGTGCGAAAATGACCAGCTCGATTCCATCCACCTCACCGTGTCGCCCATGAAAAATTCACGCACCGTCCTCCTGTTGATCGCCGCCCTGTGTTTCCTGATGCTGGGCGTGGCCATGTATTTGCAGCATGCCCTGAATATGGCGCCGTGCCCGCTGTGCGTGATCCAGCGCTACCTGTTCCTCGCCATCGGCATCGCCTGCGTGGCTGGCGCGGCCGCGAAGGGGCCAAAAATCGGCGCCGGCATCGGCCTGTTGGCGGCCCTGGGCGGCCTGGGCGTGGGCGCCAAGCATTTGTATGTGCTGGCCCATCCCGGCTTCTCGTGCGGCATCGACCCCGTGGAAACGGCGCTGAACAAGGTCTTCACGGCCGAACTCATGCCCTTCATGTTTGAATCGTATGGCGCCTGCGAAAACGCCGGCGAGCCGTTTTTCGGCCTGTCGATCCCGCAATGGGCATTCGCCTGGTTCGCCATCTTCGCCATCGGCCTGCTGTGGACCTTGCTGCGCCGTCAGAAATAATTGAAAGCACCATGCCAGAAACACTGATTCCCGCCGGCAGCACTGTCGGCGCCCTGCAAATCCGTCCGCTGCTCGACCCGCTCGACAATCGCATTCTGCTGGGCCACGCGCTGGGCCTGTCGCGCGTCAGCCTGATCACGCAATCGGAGCGTGTACTCACTGCCGATGAAGCCAAACGCCTGTCAAGCTTGCTGGCACGCCGTCTGCAGGGTGAGCCGATCGCCTACATCGTCGGCCAACGCGAATTTTTCGGCCTGCCGTTCGAAGTGAACGAGGCCGTGCTGATCCCCCGCCCCGACACGGAAGTGCTGGTTGAACTGGCGCTCGAGCGCCTGCCGCCAGGCGGACGCGTGCTCGACATGGGCACGGGCAGCGGCGCCATCGCCGTCGCCCTGGCATACACGCGACCCGACGCCGTCGTCACGGCCCTGGATGTGAGCAGCACGGCCTTGGCCGTGGCACGCCGCAATGCCAGCGCCAACGGCGTCAACATCACCTTCATGGCCAGCGATTGGTTCGAAGCGCTGGGCACGGAAAAATTCGACCTGATCGTCTCGAACCCGCCGTATATCGCCAGCGGCGACCGCCACCTGGCCGAAGGCGATTTGCGCTTTGAGCCGCCGGGCGCGCTGACCGACCATGCCGATGGCCTGTCGGCCCTGCGCACCATCGTGTCCGGCGCCGCGCGCCACCTGGCTTCAGGCGCATGGCTGCTGATGGAACACGGCTACGACCAGGCGGCTAGCGTGCGCGACTTGCTGGCCGCCGCCAACTACAACAAAGTGCAAAGCTGGCGCGACCTGGCCGGCATCGAACGAGTCAGCGGCGCTCGCCTGGGCTGACCATTGCCGCCGGCGCAAAGCTTGACCTGGCGGCGCGCCAGATCCCCCCGCAGTTTGTTAAAATATCAAGCGAATTCCTGACCGAAGCGCCGTCCCCCTTGCCCGGGGCGGGCGCTGGCGAGGCAGCGGTTTTTGGGCCGGCGCCGACGCATTTGCCAAAATTCGGTTAATCTCAGCACAAATTATTTATCTGCTGCACAAGAAAGGAAGCTCAAATTGCCCAACCTGTTGACTCGCCGCCTGGCATTGCTGACCGAAGATGCCAACCATGCGCTACTGGGGGGCTTGCGCGGCATCGAGCGCGAAACCCTGCGCGTCGACCATGCCGGCCATCTGGCTTCCACGCCCCACCCCGCCGCCCTGGGCTCGGCGCTGACGCACCCTGAAATCACCACCGACTACGCCGAAGCGCTGCTCGAATTCATCACGCCGGCCGAACAAGACATCGCCGTCACGCTCGACAAGCTCGATACCGTGCACCGCCACGCCTACAGCCGCCTCGGCGACGAGTTGCTATGGAGTCAGTCGATGCCGTGCCAGCTGCCGCCCGAAGCGGAGATAGCCATCGCCAACTACGGCAGCTCGAACATGGGCATGCTCAAGCACGTCTACCGGCGCGGCCTGGCCTTGCGCTACGGCAAAGCCATGCAATGCATCGCCGGCATCCACTACAACTACTCGCTCGACGAGCAGCTGTGGCAAGTGTTGGCCAGCCAGCCTGGCACCAGCGCCAGCGCGCAACATGCGGCGACGACGCCGAAAGACGTGCAGTCGGAAAGCTACCTGGCAACGATCCGCAATTTCCGCCGCTACAGTTGGCTGCTGATGTACCTGTTCGGCGCTTCGCCGGCCCTGTCCGCCGGTTTCCTGCGCGGCCGCGCGCACAAGCTCGACACCTTGTCCGACGACACGCTGTTCCTGCCGTATGCCACCAGCCTGCGCATGAGCGACCTCGGTTACCAGAACGATGCCCAGTCCGGCCTGCGCCCGCACGAAAACAGCCTGGAAGACTACGTCAACGCGCTCACGCACGCCGTCAACGACCCGTATCCGCCGTATGCTGAACTGGGCACGAAGAAGGATGGCGAATGGATACAATTGTCCACCAACGTGCTGCAGATCGAAAATGAATACTATTCGACCATCCGCCCGAAGCGCGTGATCCGCACGGGCGAGCGCCCGATCCAGGCCCTGTGCCTGCGCGGCGTGCAATACATCGAAGTGCGCTGCATGGATGTCGACCCGTTCGAACCGGTCGGCATCAGCCTGGAAACGGGCCGCTTCCTCGACGCATTCCTGCTGTTCTGCGCGCTCGACGACAGCGGTCCCATCTCGGCCGAACAAAGCGCCTGCTACACGAACAATTTCGCCCGCACCGTCAAGGAAGGCCGCAAGCCGGGCTTGACCCTGCGCCGCGACGGCGAGGAAATCACCCTGCAGGCGTGGGGCGAGGAGTTGCTGGCGCGCATAGCCCCTGTGGCGGCCTTGCTCGACGCGCGCCAGGGCGGCACCTCGCATGCGGACAGCCTGGCGGCGCAGGCGGCCAAGCTGGCCGACCCGGATGCGACGCCATCGGCAAAGGTATTGGCCGAGCTGCGCGCCAACGGCGGCTCGTTTGCCGCCTTCGGCCTGCGCCAGAGTGAACGCCACGCCGCCTATTTCCGCGCGCATCCGGCAACGCAGGAACAAAGCGCGTATTTCGACGCGATGGCCGCCAGCTCGCTGGCCGAGCAGCACGCCATGGAAGCGGCACCGGCCGGCAGCTTCGACGATTTCGTCGCCGCCTACCGCGCCAGCACCCTGTGTTCGCACGCCTGATCCTGCCTGACTTTCCGCCTGGCGCCCCATGCTGACCTTCTACAATGAATTGCACAGCCAGCACCGGGGCCGCTTCGAGCTGTTTCGCGGCACCATGGTGCCCTGCTTCGAGACACCGGAGCGGGCCGACATGGTGGTGTCCGAGCTGGGACGGCGCAACCTGGGCCGCATCGTCACGCCGCATGGCGTGCCGCTGACGTCGCTCGAACGCATCCACACGCCCCGTTACCTGCACTTCCTGCGCCACGCCTGGCACGACTGGCTGGCACTCGATCCCGACAACGCAGGCAAGGACGCGCTGCCGTCCGTGTGGCCGGTGCGCACCTTGCGTAGCGACATCGAACCGGACGACTTCACGGCCAAGCTGGGGCTGTACTCGATGGACAATGGCACGCCGCTGACGGCCGGCACGTGGACGGCGGCCAAGACGGGTGCCGACTGCGCCGTCAACGCGGCCCACGCGTTGCGCCTGGGAGAACGGGCCACCTTTGCCCTGACGCGCCCGCCCGGCCATCACGCGGGCAGCGATTTTTTTGGCGGCTACTGTTTTCTCAATAACGCGGCCCTGGCCGCGCAGCATCTGCTCGACGACGGCGCCCGTAAAGTCGCCATCCTCGATATCGATTACCACCACGGCAACGGCACGCAGAGCATCTTTTATGCACGCGACGACGTGCTGTTCGCCTCGATCCACGCCGACCCGCGCAGCGAATACCCGTTTTACCTGGGCCACGCCGATGAAACGGGCAGCGGCGCGGGGCTCGGCTACAACGTCAATCTGCCGCTGCCGGCCGGCACGTCCACGGCCAGCTGGTTCGCCGCGCTCGAAACGGCTTGCCTGCGCATCAATATGTACGCGCCCGACGCGCTGGTGGTGTCGCTCGGTGTCGATACTTTCGTCGGCGACCCGCTGTCACACTTCGCCCTGCAAAGCGGCGACTACCTGCGCGTGGGCGAGCGCCTCGCGCATCTGAACCTGCCCACCGCCTTCATCCTCGAAGGCGGCTATGCGGTCAAGGAACTGGGCATCAATGTGGTGAACGTGCTCGAAGGTTTTGAAACCGCAGAGTAATTTCAGAGTCATAATTCTGGGGTCAGACCCTCAACACCGCTAACGTCAAGCTCAGTGCCAACACAAACGGGGGTCTGACCCCGGCTCTACATATTCCGAAACAAACTCATGAACGGCTGGCTCACGGCCAGGGTTTCCGGCCGCGTCTTCAGGCGCAGGGCGCCGCGTCCCACCTCGTCGCGCGTGACGGCTGCCACCATCTTCATGTTGACGATGGTGGAGCGGTGGATCTGCTTGAAAATGGCCGGGTCAAGCACGTCGAGCAGTTCACGGATCGGTTTGCGCAGCAGCGCCTCGCCGTCCGCCGTCATGACGGCCGTGTACTTGGTGTCGGACTGAAAATAAGCGATGTCTTCCACCATGATCAAACGCGTATCCTTGCCGCTGCTGGCCGTCAGCCACACCAGCGGCGGCGACTTGGCCGCCGCCGGCAAGGCGCGG
Source organism: Janthinobacterium sp. UMAB-56 (assembly GCF_900095265.1). GTDB lineage: Bacteria > Pseudomonadota > Gammaproteobacteria > Burkholderiales > Burkholderiaceae_D > Janthinobacterium. Next base: position 201,496 of record NZ_LT607670.1, read on the forward strand.
CTCAATTGCTGCAGCAAGCCGGCCAGCGCGCCATCGCCCGCCTGGGTCTTGCCGGCCCGCGCCCGCACGCGCTGCAAGGTCGCTTGCAGGCGCTCGCGGGCGATGGGTTTCAATACATAATCGACGGCGCCCTTGTCGAAGGCATCGATCGCGTACTGGTCGTAGGCGGTGACGAACACCACCTGCGTGGCGGGACTCGCGTCGAGCGCGCCGGCCGCCACTTCCAGCCCCGTCAGGCCCGGCATGCGGATGTCGAGGAAGGCGACGTCGGGCTTGTGCGTGGCGATGGCCTCGAGCGCCGTGCCGCCGTCGTCGCAGGCGGCGACGATGCGCAAGTTGGGCCACTCTTCGGCCAGCAGGGCCACCAGCGCGTCGCGCAGCAGGGTTTCATCTTCGGCGATGACGCAGCTCATCTCAGGCTGATGCATACGACACTCCTTGCGCCGTGCTGTCAGGCACCGTGATGGTGGCCGTCACGCCATCGGGGAAATTGGCGACAATGGCAAACGCGGCGGCATTGCCGTAGGTCAGGCGCAGGCGTTCGCGCACATTGCGCAAGCCGATGCCCGTGCCGGCGCCGTCGTCGCTGAAGCCCTTGCCGTCGTCGGCCACCGTGACGATCACCGTGCCGTTGCCGCTGCGCGCCATGATCCAGATCGTGCCGCCGCCGCTTTTCGGTTCCAGGCCATGCTTGATGGCGTTTTCCACCAGCGTTTGCAGCATCATGGGCGGCAGCTCCACCTGGCGCAGGTATTGCGGTACCTCGATCTGCAGGTTCAGGCGCGCGCCCATGCGGATTTTCAGGATATCGAGGTAGGCGCGCGCCCGTTCCAGTTCCGTGCCCAGAGTCGACATGGCTTGCTCCGTGCGCGGCAGCGAATGGCGCAGGTACAAGATCAGGTTGCCCAGCATCTCGTCGGCGCGCACCGGGTCGCTGCGCGTGAGCAACTGGGCGCTGGCCAGGGTGTTGTACAGGAAGTGCGGCTCGACCTGCGCATGCAGCAGGCTCAGCTTGGCGACCGTGAGTTCCTTTTCCGTCACCGTCTGGCGCGCCTCGGCCTGCTCGCCGCGCCGGCGCTGCGCCACCCGGCGCGTCATCGCCCGCGTCACCGCTTCCGCGTTTTCCAGGTTGCTGCCATGGTCGACGAGGAACCAGTCGGTCCAGGCATTGCGTGCCGGCTCGCAGATCAAGGTCACGCTGCCCGCCTCGCCATTCGGCGTGACGGTGGCAAGGATCTGGTTCGGCCGCGGCTCGAGGAAACCCAGCAGGCGCATGCGGGGCAAGCCCGTGTGCGTGTACGGCGCGGCGCGGCGCACGCGGGCCTGCACCTGCAGGCTGTCGCGCGCACTTTCGACCACTTCACTGCCCGGCAGTTCACGGATGGCCGCGTCGATCATGTCGAACGCCTCGCCCGCCTCGAACGGAATTTCGATCTGGCGCCGCTGGCGGCTCGACAGGGTGCTGGCATTGACGGCGCCGGCGATCAGGCGCACGCGCCGCACGTGCGAAAACGCATTCGTGATGACGGCGCAGGCCAGCAGCGCGCCGACGATGACAAAAAAGCCTTCTGTCTGCCGGAAGATATAGCGCAGGAAGTTCTCGACCACGATGACGGTGGCGAAAATATACGTCAGCATCGTGGCCAAGGTGAGGCGGAGAATAAAAAAGAGGCTGGTCATGATTTTTCCCTGGGGTGTGAAGTGGGGCCAAGCATAACTATCGGCACCAGCGGCGGTGGCCATTATGCGATGGAAGGCCAATACTGGCGACAAAGGCAAGAAAATAAAGCACAAATGTGCACCGCCGCCAAATAAAATCGCTTGCAATTAAATAGCGCACGATATATATTGAGCACATGGACGCCGGCAATCAGTTCTTCAGACGGTCATCCTGGGGTTACGGCCCACGAAACAAGTAGCACACTATTTAGTAGTCAACTATTTATCTATCCAAAGGAAACCATCATGTCGATCAAACAAGTCCTGTACCGCGCTGTAGCTACCGCCACCGGAGGCCGCGAAGGCCGTGCCGTGTCGTCCGACAATGTGCTGGACGTCAAGCTGACCACGCCAAAAGAACTGGGCGGCAATGGCGCCGTGGGCACGAATCCGGAACAACTGTTCGCCGCCGGCTACTCGGCCTGCTTCATCGGCGCCATGAAATTCGTCGGCGGCCGCGACAAGATCGCCCTGCCAGCGGACCTGTCCATCGAAGGCAAGGTCGGCATCGGCGCCATCGACACGGGCTTCGGCATCGAAGTGGAACTGACAATTTCGCTGCCAGGCATGGAACGCGCCGCCGCCGAAGCACTGGTCGCCGCCGCCCACATCGTGTGCCCGTACTCGAACGCCACGCGCGGCAACATCGACGTCACCTTGACGATCGTGTAATCCCCGTCGCTCGCACTGCACCTCCCCGGCCGCGCCCCCTGGCGCCGCCGGGGATTTTTTTGTGCGGCAATGGTATGCGCAGCGTGATCCCACGCCGACGCCATGAAGCCGGTAAAATCACGGCCACTCTCAAGCAAGGATGACCCATGATCAGCTGGCAATGGAACACGTTCGACGAACTCGGCCCCCACGATTTGTACCAGGTGCTGGCCTTGCGCCAGCGCGTGTTCGTCATCGAACAGCAGTGTATTTACCCGGACCTGGACGGGCATGACCAGCAAGCCATGCATTTGCTGGGCTGGCAAACGGCCGATGGACAACGCCGGCTGGGCGCCTACCTGCGCGTGCTGGCACCGGGTGCCAAGTATGTGGAAATGTCGCTGGGGCGCGTGCTGACGGCGCCCGAGGCACGCACCACGGGCGCCGGCAAGCAGCTGCTGCTTGAGGGCATCGCGCGCGCCGAACGCCAGCACCCCGGCCACGCCATCCGCATCGGTGCGCAGCAGTACCTGGAGCGCTTCTACCAATCCTTCGGTTTTGTCACCGTCAGCGCGCCCTACGACGAAGACGGCATACAGCACGTCGACATGCTGCGCGCAGTAGCGACGGAGAAACCGGCATGACGACGGCCCTCATTTCCTGGAGCGGCGGCAAGGATTCCTGCCTGGCCCTGTGGCGCGCACGCAACGCCGGCATGCGCGTGCCGCTGCTGATCACGGCCATGGATGAAGATGGCCGCAAATCGCGCTCGCACGGCGTGCCGCCGGAACTGCTCGAAGCGCAGGCGGCCAGCCTGGGGGCGCGCCTGCAGCGCTATCACGCCAGCTGGGCCAGCTACGAAGAGAAATTCATCGCCATGCTGCGCGCGGCGAAGGACGAAGGCGTGGACCACGCCCTGTTTGGCGACATCGATTTGCAGCCGCACCGCGACTGGGAAGAAAAAGTCTGCGCCAGCGCCGGCCTGACGGCACACCTGCCCCTGTGGGGCGAAGAGCGGCGCGCACTGGTCGACGAATTTCTCGCCGCCGGCTTCAAGGCCATCGTCGTCTGCATCAATGGCCAGCACTTGCCACGGGAATTTTGCGGGCGCGAGTTCGACGCCGCCTTTTTGGCCGACCTGCCGCCCGGCGTCGACGCCTGCGGCGAAAACGGTGAATTCCACACCTTCGTCTACGACGGCCCCGCCTTCAGCGCCCCCGTGGCGCTGCGCCGCACGCAAGTGCTGCAATATGAGGCACCGGCCAATCTGGGCGGCGCCACCTACTACTTCCAGGAACTCGCCCCGCCTGAGGCGTAAAGGAAGCGCCAAAGCAAAAAGGGCGATTCCGTGGAATCGCCCTTTGTCCCTGCGCCCTGCACGTGCTTATTTTTTCGTCACGCCGATCAGCTTGACTTCAAACAGCAAGCCCGCGTAGCCGGGAACCTTCGGCGGGCTGCCCGCCTTGCCATAGCCCAGGTCGTACGGAATGGACAGGATGCGCGTGCCACCAACCTTCATGCCGACCAGGCCGCGGTCCCAGCCCAGGATGACCCGGCCGATACCCAGAGGGAAAGGGAAGCCGGCGCCCGTCTGGTTCGCATCGAACTGCACGCCCTTGTTGTCCGGCTTGCTTGCGTCATACAGCCAGCCCGTGTAAAGCACGGTCAGTGTATCGCCCGCCGCCGCCGCCGTGCCGGTGCCTACCACCACGTCGGGGAAGGTCAGTTCCTTCACCTGCGTATTCGGGTCGAGCACGACCGGCTTCTCGGTGTTGGCAGCGGCACCGCAAGCGGTCAGGGCCACTGCGCAAGCGAGGGTGGCGATCATTTGAAATACCGATTTCATGGTTTCCCTTTAAATATTGGTGTGTGACTGAAGCCCGTACGGTGCGGACCGGTACGGGCAGGAGTTTAACAGGAGTCGCCTGGCCAATTTGTAAGCAGACGTAAGCACGGCGCTAGATTGTGCACCAATACAACGTTGCCATAATTACCACCTTATCTAGATTTCCACCTGCGTGCCCAGTTCGATCACCCGGTTGCTCGGAATCTGATAGTAGTCGGCCGCCGTGCGCGCATTGCGCGACATGGTGACGAACAGGTGCTCGCGCCACGGCATCATGCCGGCACCCGGCGTCGAGATGATGGTCTGGCGCGCGATGAAGAACGACGTTTCCATCATCTCGATATCGAGGCCCTGCTCTGCGCACTGCGCCAGCGCGGCTGGAATATCGGGTTCGTCCTTGAAGCCGTAATGCACGTTCACCTGGAAGCACTGGTGGCCCAGCTCCACCACGCGCACGCGCTCCGATGGCGCCACCCATGGCTCTTCATGCATGTAGACCGTGAGGAAAACCACGCGCTCGTGCAGCACCTTGTTGTGCAGCAAATTATGCAGCAGCGCATGCGGCACGCCATCCGTTTCGCTGCGCAGGAAGATGGCCGTGCCGGGTACCCGCAGCGGCGGCGCGATGAACAGCGAGGAGAGAAATTCGTTGAGCGGAATCGCGTGTTTTTCCAGGTTCTGGAACACCAGCTGGCGGCCCCGCTTCCAGGTCAGCATGACGATGAACAAAATCGAGCCCAGCAGCAGCGGGAACCAGCCGCCGTGGAACAGCTTGAGCGCGGTCGCCGACACCAGGTTGACGTCGATGATCAGGAAAAAGCCCGTGGCGGCCCAGCACAGGGCCAGGTTCATCTTCCAGCGGTAGCGGATGACGAAGAAAGTCAGGATCGTGGTCGACAACATGGTGGCCGTGACGGCGATGCCGTAGGCGGCGGCCAGGTTTTCCGAGGAGCCGAAGCCGACGACGGCCAGCAGCACCACGGCCAGTTGCAGCCAGTTCACGGCGGGGATGTAAATCTGCCCGATTTCGCTTTCCGACGTGTGACGCACGCGCATGCGCGGCAAAAAGCCCAGCGCGATGGCTTGCTTGGTCATCGAGAAGGTGCCGGAAATGGTCGCCTGCGAGGCGATCACCGTGGCCATGGTCGACAGAATCACCAGCGGGTACACGCTCCACGCGCCCAGCTGCTGGTAAAACGGATTCGAGACGGCTTCCGGATGGGCCAGCAACAAGCCGCCCTGGCCCAGGTAGTTCAGCGCCAGCGCGGGAAAGGCGATAAGGAACCAGGCCAGGCGAATCGGCTTCTTGCCGAAGTGGCCCATGTCGGCGTACAGCGCCTCGGCGCCCGTCAGCGCCAGCACCACGGCGCCCAGGGCGACGAAGGCGACGAAACCGTTATTCATCAGGAAGGTCGCCGCGTGCAGGGGATTGAGTGCGGCCAGGATGGCGGGCGACTTGATGATGTTGAGCACGCCCATGCCGGCCAGCGCGGCAAACCACAGCACCATGATGGGGGCAAAATAGCGGCCGATGCCGGCCGTGCCGTGCGACTGCACGGAATACAGGCCCACCAGCACGAGGATCGTCAGCGGCACCACGTAGGGACTGAAGGCGGGCGTGGCCACTTCCAGACCTTCGATCGCCGACAGCACGGAAATGGCTGGCGTGATCACGCTGTCGCCATAAAACAGGGTGGCGCCGAAGACGCCGATCACCATCAGCGGGAAATGCCAGCGCGACAGGCGGCTGACGGATGACAGCACCAGCGCCATCAGGGCCATGATGCCGCCCTCGCCGCGATTGTCGGCGCGCAACACCAGGGTCACGTACTTGAGCGAGACGATCAGGGTCAGGCCCCAGAAAATCAGCGACACAATGCCCAGCAGGTTCTCGTGCGAGAGCAGCAGGCCGTGGGCCGGGTCGAAGACGGTCTTCAGCGTGTACAGCGGACTGGTGCCGATATCGCCGTAAACGATGCCGACGGCCGCCAGCGTCAAGCCGGCCAGGCCGCTTTTTTTATGTTCCGACGTCAAGGTTGCACCCGTTTTTGTTTTGTTGCATCGCACAATATGATAGGTATTAGCAAATAGCAAGAGTATTTTTGCATGGTTCCGGGCCGCCCCCAAGTCGTGGTTTTGTGCCGCTCCGCCTTGCTGCGCGGGCTTGCGGCCATTGATTTGTTGCCATTCTACCCTTCGTCAGCGGTGCCGGGCAGCCCCGGATGTTTTCGGCCATAATGACAGACTGTCTACTCTTCCGCGAACGCCATCATGAATCCAGGCATGTTGTACGCCTCCCTCGCCTTCCTGTGCTGGGGCCTGTTTCCCCTGTATTTCCATGCCATCGGCGAGATCGCCCCGCAGGAAATCCTGGCGCACCGCATGGTCTGGTCCTTGTTGTTCCTGGGCGTCGTGCTGACCGTGCGCCGCCAGTGGAGCTGGCTGGGCAAGCTGAAAGCCCAGCCCAGGGTCGTGGCCAGCTTCGTGGCCAGTGCATTTTTGCTCTCCGCCAACTGGTTCATTTATATCTGGGCCGTCAACAACGGCCACGTGGTCGACGCCAGCCTCGGCTACTTTATTACACCCCTGATCAACGTCATGTTGGGCTTCTTGCTGCTGCACGAGCGCCTGCGCCGCCTGCAATGGCTAGCCATCGGCCTGGCCGCCTGCGGCGTAGCCTGGCTCACTTGGCAGGCGGGTCAAGTACCCTGGATCGCCCTGCTGCTGGCGGCCAGCTTTGGCGGCTATGGCTTGCTGCGCAAGACGGCCGCGCTGGGCGCGCTGGAAGGCCTGTCATTCGAAACATTGATTTTATTCCCCCTGGCGCTGGCCTACATGCTGTGGCTGGCATGGCATGGCCAGAGCGGTTTCGTCAATACAGATTCCTCCGCCACGCGCGCCCTGCTGCTGGCGTCCGGCCCCATCACGGCCATTCCCCTGCTGCTGTTTGCCGCCGGCGCGCGCCGCCTGCCGCTGGCCGTGCTGGGGCTATTGCAATACATCGCCCCCACGGGCCAGCTGCTGATTGGCGTGTGGGTCTTCCACGAGTCGTTCACGCCGGAGCGCATGCTGGGCTTCCTCGTCATCTGGACGGCGCTGGGCCTGTATGCGGCCGAAGGCCTGTGGACGGCGCGCCGCGCGCGCGTCACCGCTTAGTCTTGCCCCTGGCGTCCGTTTCCGCAGCGCGCAGCGCTGGCCGGAAGCGGGCGTTTACCGTATCCTGTCCGTCTTTGTATATCACCCGAGATTTCTAATGGCAAATTACGTCTACACCATGAATCGCGTGGGCAAAATCGTCCCGCCCAAGCGCCAGATTCTGAAAGATATTTCCCTGTCCTTCTTCCCAGGCGCGAAGATTGGCGTGCTGGGCCTGAACGGCTCCGGCAAATCGACCCTGCTGAAAATCATGGCAGGCATCGACACCGACATCCAGGGCGAAGCCGTGCCGATGCCGGGCCTGAACATCGGCTACCTGCCGCAGGAACCGCAGCTGGACCCGGAAAAAACCGTGCGCCAGGAAGTCGAATCGGGCCTGGGCGAAGTATTTGAAGCGCAAGCCAAGCTGGAAGCCGTGTACGCCGCGTATGCCGAAGAAGACGCCGATTTTGACGCCCTGGCCACGGAACAGGCACGACTGGAAGCGATCATTTCCACGTCCGACGGCGGCAACCTGAATCTGCAGCTGGAAATGGCCGCCGACGCGCTGCGCCTGCCGCCATGGGATGCCACCATCGGCGTGCTGTCCGGCGGTGAAAAGCGCCGCGTGGCGCTGTGCAAGCTGCTGCTGTCCAAGCCCGACATGCTGCTGCTCGACGAGCCGACCAACCATCTGGATGCAGAATCGGTCGACTGGCTGGAACAATTCCTGCTGCGCTTCCCCGGCACCGTGGTGGCCATCACCCATGACCGTTACTTCCTCGACAACGCGGCAGAGTGGATCCTGGAGCTGGACCGCGGTAGCGGCATTCCATGGAAAGGCAATTACTCGACCTGGCTGGAGCAGAAACAAGCCCGCCTGAAGCTGGAAGAGTCGACGGAATCGGCGCGCCAGAAGGCTCTGCAGAAGGAATTGGAATGGTCGCGCCAGAACCCGAAAGCGCGCCAGGCCAAGTCGAAAGCCCGCCTGGCCCGCTTCAACGAGCTGTCCGAGCACGAATACCAGAAACGCAACGAGACGCAGGAAATCTTCATTCCCGTGGCCGAGCGCCTGGGCAATGAGGTCATCGAGTTCAAGAACGTGTCGAAAGCGTTTGGCGACCGCCTGCTGATCGACGATCTGAGCTTCACGATCCCGGCCGGCGCCATCGTCGGCATCATCGGCCCCAACGGCGCCGGTAAATCGACCCTGTTCAAGATGATCACGGGCCAGGAACAACCGGACAGCGGCGAAGTGGCCATCGGCCAGACGGCGCGCGTCTCCATCGTCGACCAGAACCGCGGCGACTCGCTGTCGGACAGCAAGACCGTCTTCCAGGATGTGTGCGGCGGTGCCGACATGCTGACCGTGGGCCGCTTCGAAATGCCGTCGCGCGCCTACCTGGGCCGTTTCAACTTCAAGGGCGGCGACCAGCAAAAAATCGTCGGCAACCTGTCCGGCGGTGAACGTGGACGTTTGCACCTGGCAAAAACCTTGCTGGCGGGCGGCAACGTCCTGCTGCTCGATGAACCGTCGAACGATCTGGACGTGGAAACCTTGCGCGCGCTGGAAGACGCCTTGCTGGAATTTGCCGGCAGCGTGATGGTCATTTCGCATGATCGCTGGTTCCTCGACCGTATCGCCACGCACATCCTGGCCTTCGAAGGCAACTCGCAAGTGAGTTTCTTTGACGGCAACTATCAGGAATACGAAGCCGACAAGAAGAAACGCCTGGGTGAAGAAGGCGCCAAGCCGAAACGTATCCGCTACAAACCGCTCACCGTATAAATCGGGTGCAGCAATGCAAAAAGGCAGTTACCTCGCGGTAACTGCCCTTTTTTTTCAGCAAGCTTCTAAACCATTAGAAGTTGTAGCGTGCGCCTAAAGCGAGGCCCGTAGCTTTGCGGCCCTGGTCGGCACTCTTGCCGAAGTGTTCCACTTCCGCCGTCAGCGAGACTTTCTCGTTGATCGCGTACTGGGCACCGACGGAAGCGTATACGCCCGTCTTGTCGTTGCCGCTGATGCCGGTCGACAGGCCGGTGCCGCTCAAGCTATTCTTGACCTTGGCCACACCGAGCTTGGCGAACACACCGACTTTGTCGCTCACCGGCATGCTGGCCTTGCCGGCCAGGTAGTAGCCGTGCGAATCGCTTTTCACGGAACCGTTGCCGGCGCCGGTGACATAGCTGTAATCCTTGCTGCCGAAATCGGCATAGCCGCCCTCGACCGCCCAGGTTTTATCGAAATCGTAACCGGCGAAGATCTTGGCGCCTGCCTTGTAGCCGCTGTGATTATCAGCGCTGGTGGCGCCAGGAATATCAAAATTGTAGCGGTTGCCCGTGATGCCTGCACCCACATAGGCGCCTTCGGCGTGCGCGGCGCTCATGCCGGTCAGTGCGGTAACGGAAGCGATCATTGCAAACAGGATTTTCTTCTTCATCATGCTCTCTCTCAATTAGTTGACGTGCCTGGATTCGCAGTTCAGCGAAGTGCGATGACTACACAATAACAGCCGAAAAAAACTACGTCTTTCACCATTCCGTAAGAACTGTGACAAGATGTAAGCTGAGATTCCAAACTGACAATAACTGCAAATTACGCCCTGTTGCACGAACTTAAGCCAGACTTAAGAACATTAGCGATTTTCAGTCAAGGGGAAAAGAGCAGGCATCAACGGCAGCGTCGTGCTGCCGGCATGGCCGCAGTGGAACTGCCCGCCATGGCGCGGGCCACTACTGTCGAGGTGTGGAAAACGACGGGCGCGCCGCAAGAGGGCGCAGTAAGCGTGCTGCTGCGCGCCATGGACGGCTGCGCGGCGGCGCTGCCCCTGGCCAAACGTTGCGCCCACTGCCCGTGGGCGCTGTATCACATCGGCGTGGAGCCGCTTGAAACAGCTTAAGCGTAGGCTTCGGCCATCGACATGACGCGTGGCGCGATGGTGATGCCGTGCTCCTCGAACAGGGCCGTGATGGCCGCCAGGTTGAGGGTGCACTCCTCGGTTTTCCAGCCCTTGAAGATATCCGTGCCATCCTTCTGGAAATGCAGGTCCAGCACTTTGCCCGTATCCTTGTGCAGGTAGGGCGAGCTATAGGTGTTCTCATAGCCGAGCGCCTTCAATTGCCCCAGCAAGACAAGTGGTGGATGGTCGGGATCGGTGGCGAGGAAAATGCCGAAGGTCTTGCCCGGTGGTTTGGCGGCGATGTCGACCTCGTAGATACCGGGGGCCTTGCTGACAGACGTACTCTTTAAAAATAACATACAACACTCCCTGCGCGTAATGTCCCGCGCCGGAAACGGGCGGCAAGACAGGGGCCGTGCGCAATAATTCCCCTCGTCAAATCTTATTGCTAATTTGCATCCCTGTCGACAAATCGGCGCTTTTATTTGGTAAGTCGTGGTTATCTTGTCGTGTTCACCAGCGTAAATTATCAATAAAGCCAGTTATCATTGCGCCAATACCCGCGCTGCTGCATACTTTTGGCTTGCGTCACGCTTGCCTTCCCGCCCGCCACCCCTCGTCTCCATGCGTCTTCTGTCGATCAAGTACCGCCTGCTCATCCTCCTGACCCTGATCCTGGGAGCGGGCTTCCTGGCCACCAGCCTGGCCAGCTACATGGCTTCGCGCCAGGCCCTCGAGCACGGCATCGCCGACCAGACCTTGCCTTTGACGGGCGACAATATTTACTCGGAAATCCAGAAGGACATGCTGCGCCCCGTCTTCATTTCCTCGCTGATGGCGCACGACACCTTCGTGCGCGACTGGATACTCGCCGGCGAAAACAATCCGGAACAGATCGTGCGTTACCTGGCCGAGGTCAAGCAGAAATACGGCGCCATCACCAGCTTTCTCATCTCGGACAAGAGCAGTAAATATTATTACGCGGAAGGAACACTGAAATCTGTCAGCCCGGAGGCGACGCGCGACATCTGGTACTACCGCGTGCGCGCCATGGCCAGCACCGATTATGAGACCAATGTCGACGTGGACATGGCCAACCGCGACAGCATGACCATCTTCATCAACCACCGCGTTTATGATTACGATGGCCAGTTCATCGGTGCCACCGGCATCGGCCTTACCCTGGCCACCATGAACCACATCATCGACCGCTACCAGGCACGCTTCCAGCGCAACATTTATTTTGTCGATGGCGCCGGCACCCTGGTGCTGGCGGGCAAGACCATGCGCAACGGGCACGGCAACATCCGCAGCCTGCCTGGTGTGAACACTATTGCCGAGCAGATCATCAATCACCAGAGCGCTCCGACGCACCTGTCGTACCAGCTCGACCATGCGCAAATCCTCGTCAACTCGCGTTTCATTCCCGAGCTGGGCTGGTACCTGGTGGTCGAGCAGAATGTCAGCGACGACGTCCAGTCGCTGCAGCGCGTCTTCATCCTCAACCTGGCCATCAGCTTTGGCGTGACCCTGCTGGTACTGCTGCTGACCTTGCTAACGGTGAACCGCTACCAGCGTCGCATCGAACGCATCGCCTCGACGGATGCGCTGACGGGGCTATTGAACCGCCAATCGCTGGAATTGCTGTTCCAGCGCGCCCTGCTGCTGTCCCGGCGCACGGCGCAGCCGATGTCCGCCATCCTCTTCGACATTGATTTCTTCAAGCGCGTCAACGACACGCATGGCCACCTGTGGGGTGACAAGGTCATCCGTGGCGTGGCCGACGTAGCGCGCGCCACCGTGCGCGAAAGCGACGTCATCACGCGCTGGGGCGGCGAGGAATACCTGGTGCTGCTAAATAACTGCAATCTGGCCCAGGCGACGGAAGTGGCGGAAAACCTGCGCGTCGCCATCGAAGGCCACGCATTCGGCCTGCCCGAGCCACAGCTAGCGGTGACGATCAGCCTGGGCGTGGCCGAGTATCGGCTCGACGAAAGCGAGTCGGCCTTCTTTTCGCGCGCCGACAGCGCGCTGTACCAAGCCAAGCATCACGGCCGCAATGGTGTACACGCCGCCTGAGTCATCCCCCGCGCTTGCGCCTGGCCAGATCTTGCGTGGGCGCCACCAGGGCCCGGTACAACTCGCCCGTGGCGCCATCCCAGCTTTGCACCGCCTGCTGCTGGCGTTGCACGGTGGCCGTATCGCCCCGTGCGATGGGCCCGGATAGCGCGGGCGCGGCGCCCAGGCGGAACACATTGGCCACCGCTTCCGTCACCAGCGGCTGCGCCAGTTCGCGCGCCACCGGCTCGGGAATGCCGGCCGCCTGATAGGCGCGCAAGGCCGCGTCGAGCACCGTCACCAGGTAATTGCTGGCGAAGACGGCGGCGGCGTGATACAGGGTCTTGGCGGCCGGATCGATGGGCACGGGGCGCGCGCCGATGGTGACCAAGGCCGGCGTGAGGAAGGCCAGCGCCAGCGGGTCGCCTTCGACGCCGCAAAACGTGCCGTCAAAGGTGGCGGCCACCTGCTGCGGGTCGGCAAAGCTGCGGATCGGGTGCGCGCTGGCCACCGATGCGCCGGCCTGCGTGGCCGCCAGCAGCACGTCCGAGGCCAGCGCGCCGCTGCAGTGGAACACGATGGCGCCCGCCTGGCGTCCCTCGGCCACCAGCGCCGCGCAGGCCGGGCCGATCTGGTCGTCCGCCACGGCCAGCATGGTGACGTCGGCGCGCCGCAAGGCCGCATAGCTGGCGACGGGAGTGCCGGCGCCCATGAATGCCACGGCCGCCTGCGCCGACGCCATCGAGCGCGTCAGCACGTCCTGTACGGCGATACCATCCACGCCGGAGAACAGACGGCCCAGCACGCGGCCCACGTGGCCGGCGCCGATGATATTCAGAGTCACGTTCATGCTGATAGCCTAGAAACTTGATCCCGGCTGGCGCAGGAATTCCAGCTCTTGCGGCGTGGAAGCGCGTCCGAGGATGGCGTTACGGTGCGGGAAGCGGCCAAAGCGGGCGATCACTTCCTGGTGCCGCTCGGCGTAGTCGAGCATGCCGTCAAACCCGGGCTGCGACTGCGACAGCAACTGGAACAGCTCGACGGCGCGCGCCTGCATGGCCAGGTCTTCCGCGTGTTCGAACGGCAGGTAGGCAAAGGCGCGCAGCATCGGCGGCAACTGCTGATCAAGACGCTGTTCGGTCATCGACACGGCCAGCGCCAGCGCCTCGGCGTCGCCGGCAAAGGCGCGCGGCGTGCCGCGATACACATTGCGCGCGAACTGATCGAGCACGATCAGGCGCGCCAGCGCGCCATGCGGCGTCGCATCCCACGCGCGCAAGCCGCCGTCGATGGCGGCATCGATCAGCGCGCCGAAACGGTCGCGTATCTGCGCATCGAAGCCGTCATCCTTGCGGAACCATTCCACGCGCGACTGGCCATAGCCGGGGTTGTCCGGCGGCAGGAACCAGAAATCGAGTACGTCTTGGGCCTGTGCATCCATGTCCATCCTCTCAGTATCCAGATCAATTACGGGCATGCGACAGCTGGAAGCCGGCGATGCCTTCGAAGGCGGCCAGTTCGGCCGACATGGCGGACAGGCTGGCGCCCGTGTTCTTGCCATGCGCGATGGCGACAAAGCGCCATTCCTGCATGCCGTCGCTGCTGCCGATGGTCAGCGAGCCACCGGCGATATCGTAGCCGCGCTTGGCGGCCATGCGCCGCAGCGCATCTTCGCGCGGAATGAACCCTTGCCTGAAGCGCATGGTGATGGCCACCGCGTGGCGCGACGGCAGCCAGTTCTCCAATTTTGACAGAAAAATCATCGCCATCGCACACAGGAAGGCCAGGCCCATGGCCGACAGGTAAAAGCCGATGCCGACCATGATGCCGATCACGGACGAGGCCCAGATCGAGGCGGCCGTCGTCAGGCCGCTGATATTGAAACCCTCGCGCATGATGACGCCGGCACCGAGGAAACCCACGCCCGTGACGATGCCCTGGATGACGCGAGTGGGGTCGCTGCCGACGATGGCGCCATGGCCGCCGTACCAGAACTCGGGATAGCCACCGAGCACCGTCAGCGCGGCCGAGGCCATGCAGACCAGGCTGTAGGTGCGCATGCCCGCCGCGCGCCCGTGATAGGAGCGCTCGTAGCCCACCAATAAACCCAGCAGCAGCGCGCCCAGCAGGTTCAGCAGGATCACACCATTCGTCGCCAGTTCGGCCGGCGACCAGTAGGCGCGCAGGAAGTCGATGGTCGGCATTTAATCCTGGGGCTTTTTTGTCAGCTGCTTTTCAAACGCCACGTCGAGCTTGCTGACGCGGCGCGCCTTTTGCGGTCCCAGGCCATTGACGAAGGCGACAAAGGCATCGAGTTCCAGCGGCGGGCACAGGGGCGGCAAGCCGGGGCCTTCCGTGAGGAAGAACAGTTCATCGCCCGTGCGCGCCATCGTGTACAGGCGCTGGCCGGTGCGTTCCTTGAGCCGCTCGATGGCGGACGTGGCGCGGGTCGAGCGCATCAGATGGCTCCCGTGCGCTGTTTCAGCCACGCCAGCGCATCGCCGGCCAGATGCGGCGCCAGACGCGCACGCACGGTGGCGTGATAGTCATTCAGCCAGGCCGCCTCGTCGTCGCGCAACAGGCTGCGTTCCACGCAGCGCGTGTCGATCGGGCACAGGGTCAATGTTTCGAAGCGCAGGAATTCACCGAACTGCGTCGTCCCGGCCAAGACATTGAGCACCAGGTTCTCGATGCGGATACCCCACTGGCCGGGGCGGTAGATGCCCGGCTCGATGGAGGTGATCATGCCTGTCTCCATGGCCGTCTGCGGCTCCGGCATGGCGGACTGCGAAATCGATTGCGGCCCTTCGTGGACGTTCAGGAAAAAGCCCACGCCGTGGCCCGTGCCGTGGCCAAAGTCGATGCCCTCGGCCCACAGCGGTGCGCGGGCAATCGCATCGAGCATGGGCGACTTCACGCCGCGCGGGAACTGCGCGCGCGACAGGGCGATCATGCTGCGCAAGACCAGGGTGAAATCGCGCTTGTGCTCGGCCGTGATCGTGCCAATGGGAACCACGCGCGTGATATCCGTGGTGCCGCCCCAATACTGGCCGCCCGAATCGATCAGCAGCAAGCCGTCGCCTTCGATGGTGGCCTCGCTGCCGGCATGCGCGTGGTAATGCATGATGGCGCCATGCGCATTAAAGCCGGCGATGGTGCCGAAGCTGGGACTGACAAAACCGGTGCGGCGCGCGCGCGCGGCCGTCAGGTGTTCATCGATGCCGATCTCCGTCAACGGTGCACGCTGCGGATCGGCCAGGGTGCTATCCAACCAGCTGAAAAATTCGCACAGGGCGGCGCCATCCTGCTCCATGGCGGCGCGCACGTGCGCCGCTTCGGCATCCGTCTTGCGCGACTTGGCCAGGGTGGTCGGGTTGATGGCTTCCACCACGCGCACGCCCTCGGCCACAGCCTGGCGCGTGCCGAAGGTGATGCGGCGCGGATCGAGCAGCAAGGTGGCACCGGCCGGCAGCGCACCCAGCGCGGCCGCTGTACGCTCATACGCGGCCACGTCCACGCCCTGGCTCTCCAGCGTGGCGCGCAGGGCGGCGGGCAGCTTGCCGTCAGCGACGAACAGGGTGGCGCGCTCGGGGCCCACCAGCGCATGGGCGAGGAAGACGGGGTTGTAGTTGACGTCGGCGCCGCGCAGGTTGAACAGGTAAGCGATATCGTCGAGAGTGGAAATCACATGGTGGCTGGCGCCGTGCGCGGCCATATTGGCGCGCAGGGCCGCCAGTTTCTGCATGCGCGACAGCGATGGATACGCGGCCGCATGTTCGACCACGGGGGCGGCTGGCATGGCCGGGCGCTGCGGCCAGACGGCTTGCAGCACATCGGTATCAGTGCGCAGGGTCACTTGCGCGCCCAGCGCCTGCTGCAGCAGGCGCGCATTGGACAGGCCCAGCACGGCGCCATCGACGGCCACCGTCTGCCCCGGCTGCATGGTCTCGCCCAGCCAGTCGATATACAGCACGCTGGCGCCGGAAGGGATTTTCTTCAGGACGATGCCGCTGCCAGCCAGCTCCGTCTCCGCCTGCTCCCAGTAGCGGCCATCGGTCCACACGCCGGCGAAATTGTGCGTCACGACCAGGGTGCCGACCGACCCCGTAAAGCCCGACAGCCACTCGCGGCCCTGCCAGCGGGCCGGCAGGTATTCGGACAAGTGCGGGTCGGCCGAGGGCACAATGCAGGCGTCGATGTGCTGCGCGCGCATGGCGTCGCGCAATTGCGACAAACGGGAGGCGGGAGTGGATTGGTCAGATGTCGGCATGGGGGCAAGAAAAGCGGTGCTGGGAAGTGCCTATGATACCGCGATTAGCCGCACACCTGCAGGCCCTTCCGGCAGCGTGGCTTCACTCGCCATCATCGGCCTCGTAGCGGCGCAAGCCTTCCAGGTCCAACACGCGGATGCCGCCGTAATCGAGGCGCAGCAAGCCCTTTTTTTCCAGTACCTGCAAGGCCTGGTTGGCGCGCTGGCGCGAGGAGCCGGACAACAGGCCGATTTCTTCCTGCGACAGCTGCACCAGCGTCTCCACGCCCGGGTACAGATGCGAGTTGAACATCGAGGCCAGGCAGCGCGCCACGCGCGTGTTCAGGTCCAGCAGGCGCTCGTTTTCCACCATGCCGATGAACTGTCCCAGGCGCTCGTTGAGCTGCATCAGCAAGAAGCGCGTAAACGGCAGGCTCGTTTCCAGCAGCCAGTGGAAGGTGGCGCCCGGCAGGCGCGCCACGCGCGTGTCGCGCAGGGCCATGGTGTCGTATTTGCGGATTTCGTTCTTCAGCAATGATCCTTCGCCGAACCAGCTGCCGGGCGGCACGCCGATGAAAGTCATGGCCTTGCCCGAGGCGGAAAAATTATTCATCTTGACCATGCCGCTGATGACGCCGATCCAGTTGTCCACCGGCTCGCCCTTGCGGCAGACAAAACCGCCTTTCGGGACGAAGGTTTCAAACACGTCTGCCTCGACGCGGGCCATTTGCACGGGATCGAGCAGCTGCGCCCAGTTGGCCGCGCGCACGGCATCTTTCAAACTGATATCAGGGTAGGTCATTGTGCGATGCACCATCGAAAAGTGGGTAAATGTCCCCGAAAAGACAACTCGGCAAACTAACGCAGGCTACTATCATTGCACAAACGCCTTACACATAAAAACACAGAGCGCCATCCAAAGAGATGGAGCCTGAGACAAGCAACAGGGAGACACTGGTGCAAACGACTACCACAGCAACCATGCCGACTTTTCCGCGGCGCTTATTGCAACACGGAAAAGTACGATCCGACAAACCTGCCTTTCGCGAAAAACACCTGGGCATCTGGCAGACCTGGACCTGGCTCGAGGTCAACGACGAGGTACGCGCGCTGGCCTGCGGCCTGGCCGCCATCGGTTTCCAGCGCGGCATGAACCTGGCCATCATCGGCGACAACCGTCCCCGCCTGTACTGGGCCATGCTGGCCGCGCAAAGCCTGGGCGGCGTGCCCGTGCCGCTGTACCAGGACGCGCCGGCCGCCGACATGGCCTATGTGCTGCAGGATGCGGAAATCCGCTACGCCATCGTCGAAGACCAGGAGCAAGTCGACAAGCTGCTCGAACTCAAGGCCCTGTACCCGCACATCGCCCACATCGCCTATGACGACGAACGGGGCATGCGGCATTACCGCCAGCCGGAGCTGATGTCCTTTGCCGCCCTGCAGGTGCTGGGCAGGGCCTATGACCGCGAACATCCAGGCTTTTTCGAAGCCGCAGTGGAAGCCGGTGCTGGCAGCGACTCCGCCGTGATCTTGTACACCTCGGGCACCACGGGCAAACCTAAGGGTGTGTGCCAAAGCCATGCGGCGCTACTGGCCGCCGGCGTTGGCGGCGTCGCCTTCGACAAGCTTACCGACAATGAAGACATCCTGTCCTACCTGCCCATGGCGTGGGTGGGCGACTGCCTGTTTTCGCTGGCGCAGGCCATGGTGGCCGGCTTCACCGTCAACTGCCCCGAATCGGGCGACACGGTGATGATCGACATGCGCGAAATCGGCCCCACCTGCTACTTTGCGCCGCCGCGCGTGTTCGAGAACATGCTCACCAGCGTGATGATACGCATGGAGGACGCCAGCAGCATCAAGCGCCACATGTTCAGCCATTTCATGGGCGTCGCCAAGCGCTGCGGCGCGCAGATTTTGGATGGCAAGCGCGTGTCGCTGGCGGATCGCCTCAGCTACAAGCTGGGCGAGCTGCTGGTCTACGGCCCCCTGAAAAACGTGCTGGGATTGTCGCGCGTGCGCGTCGCCTATACGGCCGGCGCCGCCATCGGCCCCGACCTGTTCCGCTTCTACCGCTCCATCGGCGTCAACCTCAAGCAATTGTACGGTTCCACCGAAACCTGCGCCTATGTGTGTCTGCAGCCGGACGGCAACATCAAGTTCGACAGCGTGGGCTTGCCCGCTCCCGGCGTGGAAGTCAAGCTGGCGCAAAATGGCGAAGTGCTGGTCAAGTCGCCGGCCACCATGAGCGGCTACTTCAAGCGTCCCGATGCCACCGCCGAAGTGATCGACAACGATGGTTACTTCCATACAGGAGACGCCGGCGTGTTCGACAGCGAAGGCCATTTGAAAATCATCGACCGCGCGGCCGATGTCGGCAAGCTGACATGCGGCGCCATCTTCGCGCCCAACTACATCGAAAACAAGCTCAAGTTCTTCCCCTTCATCAAGGAAGTGGTGGCCTTCGGCCATGCGCGCGACGAGGTCTGCGCCTTCATCAATATCGACATCGAAGCGGTGGGCAACTGGTCGGAGCGGCGCGGCATCGCCTACTCGGGCTACACCGACCTGGCGGCGCGCGCCGAGACCTATGGCTTGATCCGCGACTGCATCGAGCAAGTCAACGCGGAACTGGCGGCCGACCCCTTGATGGACCGCACGCAGGTGCACCGCTTCCTGGTGCTGCACAAGGAACTCGACCCGGACGACGACGAGCTGACCCGCACGCGCAAGGTGCGCCGCAAATTCATCGCCGAAAAATACGCGGTACTCATTTCCGCCCTGTATGAGGGCAAGACCTCGCAGTTCATTGAGACCCAGGTCAAATTCGAGGATGGCCGCAGCGGTTCGACCAGCGCCGACCTGCAGATCTGGACCAGCAAAACGTATCCGGCCCTGGGCCTGGCTGCATGATGGAGTACAGCACGATGCAAATGAACGAACCCGACGTCCACTTCGGCACGGCCCGCAAGACGGGCCCCGTGATCCTCGACCTGAAAAATATCTCGCTGTCGTTCGGCGGCGTGAAAGCGCTGACCGACATTTCCTTCGACGTCAAACAGCACGAGATCCGCGCCATCATCGGCCCGAACGGCGCCGGCAAGAGCTCGATGCTGAACGTGATCAATGGCGTGTACCGTCCGCAGCAGGGCGAGATCATTTATCGGGGCGAACACCGGCGCGGCATGGACTGCTACCAGGCTGCCAAGTCCGGCATCGCCCGCACCTTCCAGAACATCGCCCTTTTTAAAGGCATGACGGTGCTCGACAACATCATGACGGGGCGCAACCTGAAGATGAAGTCGAATTTTCTCTTGCAAGCCCTGTACTGGGGTCCGGCGCGGCGCGAGGAAATCGAGCACCGCAAGAAGGCGGAGGAGATCATCGACTTCCTGGAAATCCAGGCCATCCGCAAGACACCCGTGGGGCGCCTGCCCTACGGCCTGCAAAAGCGTGTGGAGCTGGGCCGCGCGCTGGTGGCCGAACCGGAAATTTTGCTGCTGGACGAACCGATGGCCGGCATGAACGTGGAAGAAAAACAGGACATGTGCCGCTTCATCCTCGACGTCAACGACCAGTTGGGCACTACCATCGTGCTGATCGAGCATGACATGGGCGTGGTGATGGATATCTCCGACCGCGTGGTGGTGCTCGACTACGGCAAGAAGATCGGCGACGGCACGCCCGACGAGGTGCGCAGCAACCAGGATGTCATCAACGCGTATTTGGGTGTCGCGCACTAGCACCAGACAAGGGATAGCAATGAATATCAATTTTTTCTTTGAAGTGCTGATCGGCGGCCTGCTGTCAGGCGTCATGTACGCGCTGGTGGCGATCGGTTTTGTCCTGATCTACAAGGCTTCGGGCGTGTTCAATTTTGCGCAGGGAGCGATGGTGTTTTTCGCCGCCCTCACCTGCGTCGGCATCATGGACAAGTTCGGCCTGTCGCTGTGGCTGGCCATCCCGCTGACGATGCTCACCATGATCGTCCTGGGCATGGCCATCGAGCGCGTAGTCTTGCGGCCCCTCGTCAACCAGCCGGAAATCACACTGTTCATGGCCACCATCGGCCTGACCTTTTTCATCGAAGGCCTGGCGCAGCTGATGTGGGGTTCGCAAGTGCACAAGCTGGACCTGCCCATCGAAGACGTGCCGATGCAATTCCTGATGGACCATTTCAATATCATCGTTTCACAGTTCGACCTGGTAGCAGCCGGCATCTGCGCGCTGCTGGTGATCTGCCTGGCGCTGTTGTTCTCGAAAACCAAGGTAGGCCGCGCCCTGCGCGCCGTCGCCGACGACCACCAGGCGGCGCTGGCCGTGGGCATACCGCTGCAGCGCATCTGGGCCGTGGTGTGGGGAGTGGCGGGCCTGGTGGCGATGGTGGCCGGCTTGCTGTGGGGCGCGCGCAACGGCGTGCAGTTCGCCCTCACCTTCGTCGCCTTGAAAGCCTTGCCCGTGCTGATCCTCGGCGGCTTTACCTCGGTGCCGGGCGCCATCGTCGGTGGCCTGATCATCGGCGCGTCGGAAAAGCTGGCCGAAGTCTACCTCGGCCCCATGGTGGGCGGCGGCATCGAAGGCTGGTTCCCGTATGTGCTGGCCCTGCTGTTCCTGCTGGTGCGCCCGGAAGGCCTGTTCGGCGAACGCATCATCCGGCGCATCTGACGCCGCACCGCCACCGCAACATGCATACGATGCACCCGACGCACAACGCTACCGCTCCATCGCAAAGGACACGCCATGATTTACCGTGAAGCAGGACAATTCAAGACCAGCTACCAGGCTGACAACCAGATTTTCCCGATCCGGCAAGACCGCCTGGCGCTGACGGCCACGCTACTCGTCGCCGTCTTCCTCCTGCCGTATTTTGCCTCGCCCTACCTGCTGTCGGCGATCCTGATTCCCTTCCTGATCTTCGCCCTGGCGGCACTGGGCTTGAACATCCTGACCGGTTACGCGGGCCAGCTGTCGCTGGGCACGGCCGCCTTCATGGCCGTGGGCGCGTTTGCCTCGTATAACTTCATGGCCCGCCTGCCGGGATTGCCGCTGCTGGTGTCGTTCATCCTGGGCGGCCTGTGCGCGGCCATGGTGGGCATCGCCTTCGGCCTGCCCTCCTTGCGCATCCGCGGCTTTTACCTGGCCGCTTCCACCCTGGCGACGCAGTTCTTTGTCGTCTGGTGCCTGACCAAGATCCCCTACCTGACCAACTACAGCTCCTCGGGCGTGATCACGGTGCAGAAAATGAGCATCCTCGGCTACCAGTTCGATACGCCGCAAAGCAAATACCTGCTGGTGCTGGCCATCGTGGCCGGCATGGCACTGCTGGCCAAGAACATGATTCGCTCGAACGTGGGCCGCTCGTGGATGGCCGTGCGCGACATGGACATGGCGGCCGAGGTAATCGGTTTCAGACTGATGCGCACCAAGCTGCTGGCGTTTGCCGTCAGCTCGTTCTACTGCGGCGTAGCCGGCGCCCTGTATGCCTATGCCTACCTGGGCACGGTGGAACCGGAAGCGTACAACCTGGACCTGTCCTTCCGCATCCTGTTCATGATCATCATCGGCGGCGTCGGTTCGATTCTCGGTTCCTTCCTCGGCGCGGCCTTCATCGTGCTGCTGCCCGTTTTCCTGAACACCATCGCGCATGGTCTGGCATTGCCGACCAGCGTGGCCTCGAACCTGGAATTGATGGTGTTCGGCGCGCTGATCATTTTCTTCCTGATCGTCGAGCCACACGGCCTGGCCAGGCTGTGGCAGATCGCCAAGGAAAAGTTGAGACTCTGGCCCTTCCCCCATTAAGTTTTTGCAGTCGATGTCGGTTCACTTGAATACCAAATAAAACAAGAGGAGACACACAATGAAACACATCAAATCGCTCATGCTGGCCGCCGCCATCGCCAGTGCCGCACTCACCATGGCAGGCAGCGCCCAGGCCCAGGACAAGGAACAGTACATCGCCCTGCCGTCCTACCGCGTGGGACCCTACGCGGCCGGCGGCTCCGGTTTCTACGGCGGCATCATCGACTACTTCAACCTGGTCAACCAGGCCGGCGGCGTGAATGGCGTCAAGATCAGCTGGGAAGAATGCGAAACCGAATACAACCCCTCGCGCGGCGTCGAATGCTATGAACGCCTGAAAACCAAGCAAGGCGGCGCCACCCTGGTCGAAACCCTGTCCACGGGCGTCGCCTACGGCATTCTGGACCGCGTGGCGCAAGACAAGATCCCCATGACGATGATCGGCTACGGCCGCTCGGACGCCGCCAACGGCAAGGTCTTCCCGTATGTCTATCCGCTGATCTCCAGCTACTGGAGCCAGGCCGCCGCCATGATCAAGTACCTGGGCGACAAGGATGGCGGCATGGACAAGCTGAAAGGCAAAAAGATCGTCCACCTGTATCACGATTCGGCCTTCGGCAAGGAGCCGCTGCCCGTACTGGAAGCGCTGTCGAAACAGTACGGCTTCGAACTGGTGAAAATTCCCGTCGCGCCACCCGGCAGCGAACAGCAATCGCAATGGCTGCAAATCCGCCAGGCCAAGCCGGATCACGTGATCCTGTGGGGCTGGGGCGTGATGAACTCCGTCGCCATCAAGACGGCGCAGCGCAACGGCTTCCCGCGCGACAAAATGCTGGGTGTCTGGTGGGCCGGCTCCGAGGAAGACATGATTCCATCGGGCGACGCGGCCAAGGGCTACACGGCGATGACTTTCAATACGCCGGGCAACTACCCCGTGCTCGACGACATCCGCAAGAAACTCTACGCGTCCGGCAAGGGCAACCTGTCCGACCAGTCGCGCATCGGCTCCGTCTACCACATGCGCGGCGTGACGGCCGGCATCCTGTGGGTGGAAGCGATCCGCGTGGCGCAGGAGAAATTCGGCAAGGGCAAACCGATCACGGGCGAGCAGATGCGCTGGGGCCTGGAAAACCTGAACGTGGACGATGCGCGCCAGAAGGCTGTGGGCGCGCTGGGCATGTTCCCTACCGTGAAAACCAGCTGCGACGACCATGAGGGCTCGGGCGCCGTGAAAGTGCAGCAATGGGATGGCAAGAAATGGAACGCCATCACGCCGAAATGGATCGTCGGCGACAAGGCCCTGGTGCGCAAGCTGGTCGAGGAATCCTCTGGCAAGTACGCGGAAGAGAAAAAGATCACGCCGGCGTGCATGAAGTAATGCAGTAGGCGAGAAGAACCGGACCGGCCATCGCCGGTCCCGTGTTTAACATTTTAAAGAAGCAGCCATGACCCACACTGCCACGCAATCCCCGATCCAGGCGGAAGCGCCGCCGTATCTGTCGGTGAACAATATCGAAGTCATCTACGACCATGTGATCCTGGTCCTGAAGGGTGTGTCGCTGCAAGTGCCGCAAGGCAAGATCGTGGCGCTCTTGGGCGCCAACGGCGCCGGCAAGTCGACCACCCTGAAAACCATCTCGACCCTGCTGCGCGGTGAACGGGGCGACGTCACCAAGGGCGAGGTCCAGTTCAAGGGCGAGCGCGTGGACCAATTGACGCCGAATGAACTGGTCAAGCGGGGCCTGTCGCAAGTGATGGAAGGCCGCCACTGTTTCGGCCATCTCACCATCGAGGAAAACCTCTTGACAGGGGCCTACACGCGCAGCCTGTCGCGCGGCGAGCTGAAAGACGCACTGGAAAAGGTCTACCACTATTTCCCGCGCCTGAAAACGCGGCGCAGCAGCCAGGCCGGCTATACCTCGGGCGGCGAACAGCAGATGTGCGCCATCGGCCGCGCGCTGATGGCCAAGCCGTCGATGATCTTGTTGGACGAACCCTCGATGGGTATCGCGCCGCAGATCGTCGAAGAAATCTTCGGCATCGTCAAAGACTTGAATCACAAGGAAAACGTGTCTTTCCTGCTGGCCGAACAGAACACCAACGTGGCGCTGCGCTACGCCGACTTTGGCTACATCCTGGAGAACGGACGGGTCGTGATGGAAGGGCAAGCCCAGGAATTGGCCAGCAACGAAGACGTCAAGGAGTTTTATCTGGGCGTCTCCAGCGCCGGACGCAAGAGCTTCCGCGACATGAAGTTCTACCGCCGCCGCAAGCGCTGGCTGGCCTGACAGCTGGGCAGCCTTCATGGACCTGGCGCGGGCGAAGCAGCTGTGCCGCGCCTTTCCCGGCGCGACAGTAGACATCAAATGGACGAACGTGCTGGCGTTTTGCGCCGGCGGCAAGATGTTCGCCCTGTGCGGCGCGCAAGCGCACAGCACGCGCGGCATGAGCGTCAAGCTCGATGCGGAACGCTTCCTGGAATTGACGGAGCGCCCCGGTTTTCGCCCGGCGCCCTGCCTGGCGCGGGCCGGTGGGTGCTGGTCGCCAGCCCGGACGCACTCGACGACGGGGAAATGGCGGCCCTGCTGCAGCGCTGATACAGCCTCATTTTTGCAGGACTGACGAAAAAAAATGCAACGTGACATTGGAGAATCCGCAACATGACCGATACGCTCGACAGTCTGGAAGCACGCGCCCCCGAGGCGCGCGAACGCGAATTGATGGCCGGCCTGCCGCAGCTGATCGCGCGCGCACAAAAGGCGCCGGGCTGGGCCAGCATCCTCGATGGCGTCAACGCGGCCGACATCACCAGCCGCGCCGCGCTGGCGCAACTGCCCGTGACGCGCAAGTCCGACCTGAAGCAATTGCAGCACGCGCAACTGCCGTTCGGCGGCTTGAACACGACGCCGAAGAACGCCTTGTCGCGCGTGTTCATCTCGCCTGGCCCCATCTTCGACCCGGAAGGGCGCGGCCCGGACTGGTGGCGCTTCGCGCGGCCCATGTATGCGGCCGGCGTGCGCACCGGTGGCTTGCTGCAAAACTGCTTTTCGTATCACTTCACGCCGGCCGCCTTCATGGTCGAAGGGGGCGCCGCGCGCATCGGCTGCACCGTCATCCCGGCCGGCATCGGCCAGACGGAAATGCAGGTGCAGGCGATGGCCGACCTGAAGCCGGACACGTATATCGGCACACCGTCGTTCCTGAAACTGATCATCGAAAAGGCGCGCGAAATGGGCGCCGACATCAGCAGCGTCACCCAGGCCCTGATGGGGGCGGAAGCCTTGCCCGAATCCTTGCGCAGCTGGTTTGCCGAGAACGGCGTACCACACGTGTTCCAGACCTATGCCTCGGCCGATATCGGCAGCATCGCCTATGAAACGGCCAGCAACGGCAAGCTCAATCCGGGCATGGTCGTTGACGAAGACGTGCTGCTCGAAATCGTCCATCCGGGCAGCGGCATTCCCGTCGCACCGGGCGAAGTGGGTGAAGTGGTCGTCACCGTCTTCAATGCCGACTACCCGCTGATCCGCTTCGCCACTGGCGATTTATCGGCCGTGCTGGTCGATACGCCGGAGTCGCCGTGCGGGCGCACGAATACGCGCATCAAAGGCTGGATGGGACGTGCCGACCAGACCACCAAGGTGCGCGCCATGTTCGTGCATCCGTCGCAGGTGCATGAAATCGCGCGCCGTCACCCGCAAATCAGGAAGGCGCGGCTGGTGGTATCCGGGCGCATGGCCAACGACGAGATGACTTTGCATTGCGAAGTCGACGATCCGCTTGACACCAGCGGCGTGGAAGCCATCATCGGCGCGATCCGCGAACTGACCAAGCTGCGTGGCGACGTGCTGCTGGTGGCCGTGGGCAGCCTGGCGCAGGATGGCAAAATAATCGACGACATGCGCGATTACAAATAAGGCGAAATTGCGGGATAATACCGGCATTGACCATCAGCCCCATTCATCGCCATGCAAGAGTCCATGCAAGAATTTCATCACAACCGTGCCCGTGACCTGATCAAGAACGCGGAACTGCTGTTCGACCAAGATACCGTGCAGGCGTCGATCACGCGCATGGCCGATGTGCTCAACACGCGCTTCAACGCCGAGGGGACGAAAGAGTTCCCGCTGGTGCTGGGCGTGATGGGCGGCGCCGTCGTGTTTACGGGCAACCTGCTGCCGCAACTGAGCTTTCCGCTCGAGTTCGACTACATCCATGTGAGCCGCTACGGCGACGACGACAAGGGTGGCGAAGTGGTGTGGAAAGTCATCCCGCGCTCGAATGTTGCGGGCCGCACCGTCATCGTACTCGACGATATTCTGGACGAAGGCGAAACCCTGGCGCACGTCAAGCAGCGCTTGCTGGACATGGGCGCCGCGGAAGTGATCCTGGCCGTGTTTGCCGACAAGGCCATCGGCAAGAAGAAGCCGGTACAAGCCGACATCGTCGGCCTGGTGATTCCGAACCGCTTCGTCGTCGGCTTTGGCATGGATGCGTATGGCTACTGGCGCAACCTGCCGGGTTTATGGGCCATCAAGCCAGAAGATTTGAAGCAGGAGTAAGCTTGGCTTGGCCGGCGCGGCATGCCGCGTCAGCCGGCAGCACCAGCCTTACAGCTTCAACCGCGCGCGCGCCGCATCGTATTCGGCCTTCAGGCGCGCCACCATCTCTTCCACGCTCGGCACATCATTCATCAGGCCCACGCCCTGGCCCGCACCCCAGATGTCGCGCCAGGCCTTGGCGCTGCCGGAGCCGAAATTCATCGCACTCTTGTCCGCTTCGGGCAGGGCTTCCGGATCGAGTCCAGCCGCGACGATGGATTTTTTCAGGTAATTGCCGTGCACGCCCGTAAACAGGTTCGTGTAGACGATGTCCGACGCTGCGGATTCGACGATGGCGTCGCGGTAGCCATCGCTGACGTTCGATTCCTTGGTCGCCAGCCAGCGCGAGCCAATGTAGGCAAAGTCGGCGCCCATGGCTTGCGCAGCCAGCACGGCGTCGCCCGTGGCGATGGAGCCCGACAGCGCCAGCGGACCGTCAAAGAATTTGCGCACTTCGCCCACCAGCGCGAATGGCGACAGGGTACCCGCGTGGCCGCCGGCGCCACTGGCGACCAGGATCAAGCCATCGACACCCGCTTCCAGCGCCTTTTTCGCGTGGCGGATCGAAATCACGTCATGCAGCACGATGCCGCCGTAGCTGTGGATGGCGTCGAGCATTTCCTTGGGCGGCGCGCGCAGCGAGGAAATGATGATGGGGATCTGGTGTTTCACGCACACTTCCACGTCGTGCGCGAGGCGGTCGTTCGACTGGTGCACGATCTGGTTGACGGCGATAGGCCCGACTTTCTTGTCAGGATTGGCGGCCTGGAAGGCGGCCAGCTCGGCCTGCAGGTCGGTCAGCCAGGTGTCGAGCAATTCGGCGGGACGCGCGTTCAGTGCAGGGAAGGAACCGACGATGCCGGCCTTGCACTGCGCCGCGACGAGTGCCGGGCCGCTGGCGATAAACATCGGCGAGGCGATAACGGGTAAGGAGAGGTTTTGCAACGCAACAGGCAATGCCATGGCGGACTCGCTGGAAAGTTGATCGGGATGAGAAACACACTGAACGTTGATTATAGTGCAGAAAAAGTACGATCGTGCTGAATTTATCGCCTGATCGTTTCAGCCCTCGTTCAGCAAGTACTCACCCTCAACCCGTGCCGCTGCAACCCTCACCAGCTGCGCGACGGCCCACTCGGCCAGGGCGGCCGCCTCCTGGCGCAGGAAGCGCCGGTTGGCTTCTACGAAGACCGGCATGCCACGCAACAGGGCCGGTATTGCGGCGAGGGCAATGCGCTGGCGTTCCAGCAGCAAAAATTTCAGCAGCACCTTGACGGCATTCTGTGCGTTGCGCACGGGATCGGACGACAGGTAATCGAGACGTGAATAGGCGCGCTGCAGGGCGCTCGCGGCGTCCTGGAATGGCCGGCCGTGGCCAGGAATGACAACCTGCACGTCCAGGCTGGCGATCAGGTCCAGGGTGGCGCGCGCTTCACGAAAGCCGGAGCCGCCATCGAGTTCGGGGAAGATCACGCCAAAGCCGTTTTCCCACAGGGCGTCGGCGGAGATCAGTATACCCTCCTGGGCGCAGTAAAAAATCAGGGAATGCGGGTCGTGGCCCGGTGCGCCCAGCGCCTGCCAGGCCATGTCTGCCAGGGTGAAGGTGTCGCCAGGCGAGACGGTGGCGTCAAAGCCGAAGCGCGGGCATTGCTGGCCGGTGGCCTGGAAACTGAGGGCATCGACATCCCACGCGCGCACCTTGTCCGCTTCCGCCACGGGAATGGCCGTATGGCAGCCGTATTGGGCTTGCAGCAGCGCGTTGCCGCCGCAATGGTCGGAGTGCAGATGGGTGTTGAACAGCCGCTCCAGCGGCCGGCCAGCCAGGCTGTGGTGCAGCAGGGCCAGGGTCTGCGGCGCATGCGTGACATAGCCGCTGTCGATCAGTGCCGTGTCGTCCTTGCCCTTGAACAGGATGTTATTCGACGACAGCCAGCCGCGTTCGAACACCTGCATGGCCTCGGGGAACAGCGCTGGCGATCGCGGCATGGGCTTCCTCAGAAGTCGGGCTCGAAATCGAGCAGGGATACACGGCCCGGCAATTCGGCCCACACGGCGCGCTTGAAGTCGTCATCGGCCTTGCTCCAGGCGATGATCTCGTCGAGCGTGCGCAAGCAGCCTTCGCACAAGCCGCTGTTGCGGTTCATCTTGCATAGGCTGACGCAAGGCGACGGCACCGGTGACGGCAAGGGGAGCGGAACGACTGGCGGAGTATCGACCATCATGGAGCGGCATCGGTGACTGTGGAGCGCTCATTATGCCGCGAAACCGTGCCGGCGAGGCGATGGCATAGGCATGCAATATTTCTATCGCCATATTTTCAGCGCAAAACATGATCAAAACTATATGTAGCGCACATTTATTTTATGCCGGGTTTTCACTCTGCGAAGGCCTTGTCCTACACCCCGACCAGCCCAGATCCTGCTTGACTTGAGATATTTCACAACTATACTACCATCCATACAGATGGCAAATGGATGCCACGTGGAGTTTTTGGAGATATATGGCCAAGCAAGACAGCAAGCCCAAAATTGGGGAATCCGAAAAAATCACGATCAACCTCGGCTTGATCGACCTGGGGCAGATCGATTTGCTGGTCCAGGAGGGATTTTATTCCAACCGCACGGATCTGATCCGTACGGCCATCCGCAACCAGCTGGGTATCCACGCCGACGTGGTGAAACAAACCGTCGCCCGTAAAAGCCTGGTATTAGGCATGCAGCATTATTCGCGCGCCGACCTGGAATCGATCCAGGCCGCCGGCCAGCGCCTGCAGATACAGGTGCTGGGGCTGGCCAGCATCGCCAGCGACGTCTCAGTGGAACTGGCACTGGCCACCATCGAGTCGATTTTCGTATTAGGTGCCCTGCACGCCAGCACCGTCGTCAAGACGGCGCTCGCAGGGCGAATTCACTAGCGTATTGGTTCGCGGCGATGACCCGGCCGATGCGCAGCACCGTTAAGGACGGCCATGAAACTACCTCTCAACATGCTGGCGCAGATGCGCGCAGCGACCCGTAACCTGATGGGCAGCGGTCCCGCCGCCGCCACCGAAGCGATCCAGCAGGCGCTGTCCGCCGCCGGCCTGACGCAGCAGGCAGCAGCCGCGCAGCAGCAGCCCATGCGCGATATCAATCCCCCGCCCGCGCCTCCACCCGCCCCAGCGCAGGCCCGAGCCGAGCAGGCGCAAGCTGCCGCCGCGCCAGAAACGCCGGCCGCGCCGCCCACGCCCGCGCAGGCGGCGCAGGACTTCGCGCAGGATTTCATGGCGCGCCTGGGCGTGCCTGCAGGCCTGGGCCAGCACAACTTCGACATGCCCAGCTTCGAGCTGCCGAATTTTCATCCGCCCGGCTTCAGCGCGCCGGCCGCCACGCCGGCGGAGATGCCCGCTGGCGCGCAGTTCATCGACGGCGTGTACCGCAACCATGCGGGCACGCGCTCCTATAAACTGTATATCCCCGGCAGCTATCACGGCCAGGCCATGCCGCTGATCGTGATGCTGCACGGCTGCACGCAAAATCCCGACGATTTCGCCGCCGGCACGCAAATGAATGCGCTGGCCGAAGAAAAGGAGTGTTTTGTCGTCTACCCGGCGCAGACGCAGGGTGCCAACAGTTCGCGCTGCTGGAACTGGTTCAATGCCATCGACCAGCAGCGCGACCAGGGCGAACCTTCGCTGATCGCCGGCATCGCCCAGCAAGTCATCGACGAATACCCGGTGAATGAACGCGAAGTGTTCGTCGCCGGCCTGTCGGCAGGCGGCGCCATGGCCGTCATCGTCGGTACCCTGTACCCGGAATTGTTTGCCGCCGTCGGCGTGCACTCCGGCCTGCCCTTCGCTTCGGCACAGGACTTGCCGTCGGCGCTGGCAGCCATGAAGGGCGGCGCCATGCCCAATGCCCAGCGCAAGGCGCCGGCCGGCGGCGTGCCCATCATCGTCTTCCATGGCGACCGCGACACCACCGTCAACCCGCGCAATGGCGATGAACTGATCGCCCAGGGCGTGCGCAGCCAGGCTGGCGGCAAGGCGGCCACGGCCGATTCCATCGACGGCAGCGTGCCGAATGGCCACCGCTACACGCGCACCACGCACAGCCAGGCCGACGGCTCACCGCTGGGCGAGCACTGGGTCATCCACGGCGCCGGCCATGCCTGGTCTGGCGGCAGCGGCAGCGGCACTTATACGGACGGAAAAGGTCCCGACGCCAGCCGCGAGATGCTGCGTTTCTTCAAGACCGTCAGCTGATGTTTTCGGTGTATGGCGCGATCTGCCGCTGCTTGTCGGCGATCTCGCACACGCCATCGGCATAGCGGTTGGAGATGGCGATGAACTGGTCCTGGATCTGCAGGAAGGCATCGACGATCTCGGCGTCGAAATGCGAACCGCGCCCCTCGACGATGATCTGCACGGCCTGCGCATGGTCCATGCCCTGCTTGTAGATGCGCCGGCTGATCAGGGCGTCATAGACGTCGGCCAAGGCCATCAGGCGTGCTGAAATCGGGATGGCTTCGCCAGCCAGGCCTTGCGGGTAGCCACTGCCATCCCATTTTTCATGGTGGCTGTAGGCGATCTCCTTGGCGTACTTGAGGAAATCGACTTCGATGCCCAGTTCGTGCTCGGCCGCCAGAATGGCGTCGCGTCCCAGGGTGGTGTGCGTCTTCATGATCGCCATTTCATGCGGCTCGAAACGTCCCGGCTTGAGCAGGATGTGATCGGGAATGCCCACCTTGCCGATATCGTGCAACGGCGCCGTCTTGAACAGCAGTTCGATATTCTTGTCCGTCAAAAAATCGCGGAAACGCGGCAGGCAACGCACTTCTTCGGCCAGCGCTTTCAGATAATGCGAGGTGCGGCGGATATGATTGCCCGTCTCGCTGTCGCGCGTCTCGGCCAGTGAAGCCATGGCATGGATGGTGACGTCCTGCAGCGCCGCCACTTCCTGCACGCGGCGCTCCACTTCCGTTTCCAGGTAATGATTCTGGTCACGCAAAAAATCCTGCATCTGTTTCATCGCCAGCTGCGTCTTGATGCGCGCCAGCACGATGGGCGCTGAAATCGGCTTGGTGATGTAATCGACGGCGCCCAGGGCCAGGCCCAGCTGCTCGTCGGCCACTTCGCTCATGGCGGTAACAAAAATCACGGGTATGCCGGCCGTGGCGGGATCGGCCTTCAGCGCACGGCACACATCGTAGCCGCTCATGCCCGGCATCATGATGTCGAGCAGGATCAGGTCGGGCTGATCGCTGCCGGCGGAAATCTTCAGGGCACGTTCGCCATTGACGGCGATCTTGGTGCGGTAATCGTCTTCCAGCACTGCGCGCAGCAGGTCGATATTGTCTGGCGTGTCGTCGACCACCAGGATGGTTGGCTTGCTTGCCTGCGCTCTCATGCCCGTCCTTCGCTCTGCATAGTTATCCTTGTCACAGTGTCAGCTCCAGCGCATCGGCCACCTCGCCAAGCTGCGCCAGCGCACCTTCGAAATCGTATTGTCCCAGCATGCGCTTCAACTGGCGCGCGTGTTCCGCCTGCCCGGCCGCGACCAGCACGGGGCCGATGCCGTCCAGGTGCTTGACGGCCTGCGCATCATCCTGTTGCAGCAACTGCGACAATTCGCGCAAGCCCGCTTCCAGGTGCGCCCGGTCCACCGGCGCCACGTGCGCCACCGCCGCGCCGCCCGCCTCGGCCACATTGCCGCGCGACTGCATGGCCAGCACGATCTTCGGCACCAGTTCGTCGAGCGCCAGCGTGCAGGCGGCCAATGCCTGCGGCAAGCCATCGTGCGAGCCCAGGCTGAGCAAGTGCTCGACCCGCGCGGCGCTGTCGGCCAGGCCGCCGGCGCCGATATTGCCGGCCAGGCCCTTCAGGGTATGCGCTTCGCGGATCGCCGTCTCGAGCTGGTTGTTCTCGATGGCGGCAACGATGCGCTGCATGGCATCGAACTGGGTTTCCACAAAACGGTCCAGCAATTTTCGCATCAAGGCGGCATTGCCGCCCACGCGGCGCATGGCTTCCGCCATTTTCAGGCCGGCGATCACGGGCAGCTCCGCTTCCGGCTGCGCCACCATCGCCGTCATTTCCTGCGGCGCGGCTGGCGCGATCCAGCGCGCCAGGGTACCGAACAGCTGCGCCACGTCGATGGGCTTGGCGATGAAATCGTTCATGCCGGCGTCCAGGCATTTTTCCTTGTCGCCCACCATGGCATTGGCCGTCATGGCGATCACGGGCAAATTCGAATAACGGGGGTCCTGGCGCAATTTTCGCGTCGCCTGGTAACCATCCATCACGGGCATCTGGCAATCCATCAGCACGCCGTCATAGGCGTTTTCCTCGATCTTGGCCAGCGCGATGGCCCCATTGCCCGCGATGTCGACGCGGATGCCGGCGTCGTTGAGAATATGCTGCGCCACTTCCTGATTCACTTCGTTATCCTCCACCAGCAGCAGCCAGGCGCCGCGCAGGGCGCGCTCGTCGTCGCGGTAGCTGCTCTGGCGCTGCGTCTTGCGGCTCTGCCCCGTCACGCCGCCAAACACGAACGATATCTGGTCGAGCAGGGTCGAGGCGCTGACCGGCTTGTTCAATACGCCGTCAAGCGGCAACTCGCGCTGGCGCGCCGCCTCCAGCAGCGCTTCGCGATGGAAGGCCGTGACCATGATGCAGGCCGGCGTCGCAGCGATGCCGGCGGCATCGGCACGGATGCCGGCCAGGGTATCGAGGCCGTTCATGCCCGGCATTTTCCAATCCATCAGCACCAGCCCGTACGGACGCCCCTCGGCGCGCGCCTGCGCCACGGCACCGATGGCCAGCACGCCGCCAAACACGGCACGCGCCTCGAAACCAAGCGCCGTCAGCATGCTGACGAAGATTTCACGCGCGCTGGGGTTGTCGTCGACCACCAGCACGCGCAGGCCCTGGAACTGCCGTGGTACTGGCAGATTGTCGCGCGGCACGGCGGCCAGGCCGAAGCGGGCCGTGAAGAAAAAGGTGCTGCCCACACCCGCTTCGCTGACCAGGTCGATCTCGCCTTCCATCATTTCCACCAGGCGCTTGCTGATGGTCAGCCCCAGGCCCGTGCCGCCATGGTGGCGCGTGGTCGAGGTGTCGGCCTGGGTAAAGGCCTGGAACAATTTGCTGCGCTGGGGTGGCGTCAGGCCGATGCCCGTGTCGCGCACGTCCACGCGCAAGACAGCCGCATGTTCTTCCAGCTGCTGCAGGCGGATGCTGACAACGATCTCGCCCTTGTCGGTAAACTTGATCGCGTTGTTGGTCAGGTTGATCAGCACCTGGCCCAGGCGCAGCGGGTCGCCCTGCAATGCATTCGGCACGTCGGGGGCGATGTCGAACAGCAGCTCCAGCCCCTTGTCCTGGGCCCGCATCACCGACAGATCGGCGATCTGCGCCAGCACGTCTTCGAGGAAAAAATCGACTTTTTCAAAGGCCATCTTGCCCGCCTCGATCTTCGAGAAATCGAGGATGTCGTCGATGATGGCCAGCAGGTTCTTCGAAGCAGATTCCACCTTCTCCAGGTAGTTGCGCTGGTTCGACGTGAGTTCCGTCTGCAGCGCCAGGTGGGTCATGCCAATGATGCCATTCATCGGCGTGCGGATTTCGTGCGACATATTGGCCAGGAAGTCCGACTTCATCTTGGTCGCATCCTCGGCCACTTCGACGGCGTGGCGCAAGTCCTGCTCGACGGCCAGGCTGGTGCTCATGTCCTTGAGCGCCTGCAGCAATTCTCCCGTCTCGTCGCGCGACGTCACTTCGATGACGGAACTTAAGTCGCCATTGGCCACGCGCGTGGCGATCGCCACCGCCTCGCCCAGCGGGCGCGTGATCGAGCGCGCCGACCAGGCAAAGGCGAGGCCCGTCAGCAAGGCTGCCAGGCCGATGCCGCCCATCAGCAGCAGCGAAGTATCGATGTCGTTGCGTATCCTGGCGGCGCTGTCGCTGATCAGCTGCTGCTGCAGGTCGTCGAGCTGGCCCACGTACAGCAGCACTTTTTCCAGCACAGGCAAGGTCTGCGTCTGCATGGCCTGCTCGGCGCGGGCATGCTCGCCGCGCTCGACCAGTTCGAACATCGTCTTGAGCGAAATATAGTAGTCGGCGCGAGCCAGGTGCATCTGTTCCAGCAGGCGCCGTTCCTCGGGCCGCGCATCGAGACCGTCGAGGATGCGCACCTGCTCGTCGATGCCTTGTTTGATCGCTTCCAGGCGCGCCTGATTCGCCTGGCGCAGCGCCAGATTGTGCTGGTTCGGCAGGTTACCGATACGCGTGGCTGCCTCGCGCGCCAGCCCATGGATCTTGCTGGTGGCCTTGGCGGCGACCCAGTCGCGTTGCAGGATATCGTCGGTCTCGGCGCGGATGGCATAGATGCGGCTGCCAGACAAAACGATGACGACCAGCATCAGCACGATCAAAATGGCATAACCGGCATTGATGCGCACGCCGATACTGATATCCCTGAAGCGCATTACTTTCCTATAAGAAATTCTTGAAAATCGAAGTCTGAACGTATTCCCCTATAAAATGCAAGGTCTTTTGCAAAGGAAAAGCGCGCCGATACGCTTATCTGAGCGGTTTTGCCGCCGGGGACGTCAAGGCGGCGATGCGCTCTTGCAGGCAGGCGGGACACCAGCAACCCACGGCGGCGCTGCCGGGCACGGGAACGGCCGGCGGCAGGGCCACGCACCAGCACGGTTGCTTGGCGTCCGGATCGAGTTGGCCACACTGTAAGATGGCGCCGCACAGGCTGCATACGCTCATGGCTGTGTTTGAATTGGCAAGTGTGTGTCATGCTGCGCCAGGATGCGACGCAGATGTAACTGGCAGTAAAAGGGCTGGCGGGGGGACATATCGGGCCAGACTATAGGATCATCAGGGAAAATACAACAAGATCGCCCTATAATGCCTCCAAGATTTTCTTCTTCCCTGTAAAATCGCACAAATCTATTTTCCGGACTCGCCATGAATCAACTAGCTAACTTGAACCTGGACATGAATGACGACTTGACGGCGGTGTCGCCGCAAATCAAGGCGCAGATTCTGGCCGAGGCCCTACCCTACATCCGCAATTTCCATGGCAAGACCATCGTCATCAAGTACGGTGGCAATGCCATGACGGACGAACGCCTGAAGCACGGCTTCGCGCGCGACGTCATCCTGCTCAAGCTGGTCGGCATGAACCCGGTCGTGGTGCACGGCGGCGGACCGCAGATCGACAATGCGCTGAAAAAAATCGGCAAGCAAGGCACCTTCGTGCAAGGCATGCGCATCACCGATGAAGAAACCATGGAAGTGGTGGAGTGGGTGCTGGGCGGCGAAGTGCAGCAGGATATCGTCATGCTGATCAACCATTACGGCGGCCAGGCTGTGGGCCTGACGGGCAAGGATGGCGGCTTGATCCGCGCGCGCAAAATGCAGATGCCGGACCGCGAACATCCGGGCGAATTCCTCGACATCGGCTTTGTCGGCGAGATCGACGCGATCAACCCGGCCGTCGTCAAGGCGCTGCAGGACGACGCCTTCATCCCCATCATTTCGCCCATCGGTTTCGGCCAGGATGGCCAGGCCTACAACATCAACGCCGATGTCGTGGCTGGCAAGATCGCGGAAATCCTGAAAGCGGAAAAGCTGATCATGATGACCAACATCGCCGGCGTTCAGGACAAGCAGGGCAACCTGGTGACCGACCTGTCGGCGCGCGAAATCGACGAGATGTTCGCCGATGGCACGATCTCGGGCGGCATGCTGCCGAAGATCTCGTCCGCGCTCGACGCCGCCAAGTCCGGTGTCAACACGGTGCACATCATCGATGGCCGCATCGAACACTCATTATTGCTGGAAGTGTTGACCGAGCAGGCTTTTGGTACTATGATCCGTTCGCACTAAAAAATAATTCGGCGCAATTCACCCAGCGCCGATTTTTTATGCCCTTGTAGCTCAGTGGTAGAGCACTCCCTTGGTAAGGGAGAGGCCACGTGTTCGATCCAC
>NZ_LT607671.1 GCF_900095265.1 Janthinobacterium sp. UMAB-56
ATCGCGGAACAGATGCAAATGCTGGGCGGTCGCTCCGGCATGGGCGGCGACGCCGGCGGTGGCGATGACAGCTACGGTGGTGGTGGTGGTGGTGGTGGTGGCGGCTACGACGCCCCGGCCCCGCGCCAGGCGCCCGCCCCGCGCCCAGCCCCGGCCCCGGCACCACGCCCGGCACCGAAGCCAGCACCGAACTTCTCGGATATGGATGACGATATTCCGTTTTAATGCGGACAAAGCCGCTTTTTGCTAGAAGCCTGTTTTCTGAGAGGAAAACAGGCTTTTTCTTTATAGGGAATTTCCTTTGCAAGTGGATGAATAAGCGGGCCATGGCGATGCCGCCGATCTCACGCCAGCGGCTGCCAGGCGCCTGTACGGCAGCGCGCAGGGCCAGTTCAAGGAAGGTTTTTTCCCCCTTTCTTGACCTAGGTACTTTTTTTGGCTGCGCACGTTTCAAGATGCGGTCGAATGCCGATTTCAGGTAGGCTGAAGCGTTTCTACGTTGCGGAACAGGCTGCGGGCGCTGCTGCGCCGGACCGGTTTTTGCTGCTCTTCTTCCCTGTATTGAAAGGAACGAAAATGGGTATCTCTGGAAAAGTTGCGCTGGTCACAGGTGCCGCGCAAGGCATAGGCAAGGCCATCGCCTTGCGCCTGGCCAAGGATGGCGCCGATATCGCGCTGGTGGATTTGAACCAGGACAAGCTGGACGCGGCCGCTGCCGAAGTGCGTGCGCTGGGGCGCCGCGCCGTCACCTTCATTGCCGACGTGTCGCAGCTCGATCAGGTGACTGCAGCGGTGGCTTTTGCCGAGCAGGAGTTGGGTGGCTTCGACATCATCGTCAACAACGCCGGCATCGCGCAAGTGCAGCCGCTGCTCGATGTGACGCCGGAAGAGGTCGATCGCATCATGCGCATCAATGTGCAAGGGACACTCTGGGGTATCCAGGCTGCCGCGAAGACGTTCAAGAAGCGCGAGCAGAAGGGCAAGATCATCAATGCCTGCTCCATCGCCGGGCATGACGGCTTTGCCTTGCTGGGTGTGTACTCGGCTACCAAGTTTGCCGTGCGTGCGCTGACGCAGGCGGCGGCCAAGGAACTGGCGGCTGACGGCATCACCGTCAACGCGTATTGCCCCGGCGTCGTCGGCACGGACATGTGGGTCGAGATCGACAAGCGCATGGCCGAAGTAACGGGCGCCGAGCTCGGTGCTACCTACAAAAAATACGTGGATGGTATTGCACTGGGACGTGCCGAGACGCCGGAAGACGTGGCGGGACTCGTCTCCTTCCTGGCTGGGCCGGATGCGGACTACATGACGGGTCAGGCGCCGCTGATCGATGGTGGTCTGGTGTACCGCTAAACGCTGCAAGCATAAAAAAACAGGCCACCTTGTCCGTGACAGCGTGGCCTGTTTGCGTTGCATCAAGGTTTAGGGAAAACTGACTTCCTTGCGGTTGTCGCGCGGGACGCGGTCGATCATCTTGTTGTAGGGATCGACACCCACTTCGAACGGTTTTTCCTTCACCGTGATGGTGATCACCGGATCGCTGCCCGACAAGACGCGCTTATCCATGAGCAGGACCTTCTCGTCCTTTTCCTTGGCGCCAGGCGCACGCGCGAAGATGGCGATTTCCACCGGCTCGTCATAGGCGCGCGGGCTTTCCTTGCCCTTGCCGTCGGACTCCAGCTTGGCCAGGTGCAGCTGCATGCTGACATCCCACTGGCCATCCGGGCGCTTGACGGCGCTCGCCTGCGTGACGCGGTTATCGTAAAACACGATTTTCTCGAACAGATCGGTGATCAGCGCCTGCTTGTCCTGCGGCGTTTCGGCGCGTATGTAGGCCAGCAATTCCGACGATGTGGTGAACGGCGCCTGCTGGTAGCCCTTGTCCTGCAGATAGCGTTGCAGGGCACGGTTCAGCGCTTTCTCGCCGATTTCGTCGCGCAAACGGTAGAACACCAGGCTGCCTTTGTTGTAGTGGATGTATTGCTGTCCTTCCACGCGCGCCAGCGGCTGTTCCTCGATGGCTTCGCCGCCGCGCCCGCTCAGGTAGCGGTCCAGTTCATAGCGCAGGAAGCGGCGCATCTTGTCGCGCCCGTATTCCTTTTCCATCACCATCAGCGCCGAGTACTGCGCCAGGGACTCCATCAGCATGCTGGCGCCCTGCACGTTGGCGCCGATTACCTGGTGGCCCCACCACTGGTGCGCCATTTCATGCGCCGTAACGTAAAACACATAGTCGATGTCCTCCTTGTCGCGCAGGTCGGCGATGAAGCCGATGCCTTCCGAATAGGGAATCGTATTGGCAAACGACTGGGCGAAGCTCTGGTAGCCAGGAAATTCCAGGATACGCACTTGTTTGTGCTGGTAGGGCGTGAACTCGGTGGTGTAATAGTCGAGCGACTTTTGCACGGAGGTGATCATGCGCTGCGTGTTGTAGCCGTGCTTCTTGTCGACATAAATTTCGATAGGCAAGCCGTGCCACTCGCCTTTTGTGACTTCCCAGCGCGCCGACAGGTAGGCAAAGAAGGGCAGCATAGGCTGGTCCATCTTGTAGCGGTAATAGCGGCGGCCATCCTTTTCCCAGCTGGCCTGCAGATAGCCGGGCGCCAGGGCGATCTGCTCGCCGCTGGTGGAGACGGTAGTGTCGAAATGAATCCAGTCGGCATCGCCTCCCAGCACCGTATTGCCATACGCGCGCGAGTCTTCCAGCTTGGCCATGCGCTGCGGTTCACCCAGGCCCCGCTTGCGGCGCTCATTGCGGTCCAGCAATTCCATTTCCTTGGCATAGCCGAAGTGGGGAAAAAAGGCATGGTTATTGAAGAAGCTGCCGTTAAGGTTGACCTGGTCGGGCGTGCCGCTATTGGTAAAGCCCTGATGCGTGACGGCCACCGTGAAGTCCAGCGGCAAGGTGGCACCGGGTGCCAGGGGCAGGGCCAGTTTGAGGATGCTGAAGCCGAGTTTCTTGTCGTCCAGCGCCACCTTGTGTTCAGGCAAGTTCAACCAGTGCGTTTCCAGGTCCGGGTTGAGCTGGACACGCAGGGTATCGAGCGGCTGTGCTGTCTTGTTCTGCAGCACGTAGTGGCCCTTGATCAACACCTTGCGTTGCTCAGGATAGATATCCACATCGGCCTGGATGTCCGTGATCTTCGGCTGCGGCAAATCCTTGTATTGCTTGTACAGTTTTTCGTAGCGCGCCTGCTTGTCCATGCCGATGTTCGACGTTACGTACTGGTTCAGCACATTCGTGTTGTAGAAGATCCAGCCACCGGTGCCCGCCCAGCACAGCAGGACCGTGGCCAGCGCGGCACCGGCGACACCGCTCAGGCGCTGTTGCGCCAGGCGCACGCGCGCACGCCAGTCGACCGACAGGCCGCGCACCCAGAACGCCTGCGCCAGCATCACCAGTGCTACGGTAAACAGGCTCCAGTACAGCGCGAACCAGGCCCAGCCCGTCAGGAAGTGGCCATAGCCATTCATGTCCGAATACTTGATGGCGGGCATACCGCCAAAGGCGTACAGATTATGTTCGAAGTGCAGCATGCCCAGCACGGCTTGTGCCACCATCA
The DNA here is from genome assembly GCF_900095265.1 of Janthinobacterium sp. UMAB-56. Classification (GTDB taxonomy): domain Bacteria; phylum Pseudomonadota; class Gammaproteobacteria; order Burkholderiales; family Burkholderiaceae_D; genus Janthinobacterium. The sequence goes on from NZ_LT607671.1 coordinate 3,567, forward strand.
GCAGGATCACCAGCAGGTAGCCGATGAACTTGTTATTCGACAGCACTTGCAGGGTGAGGGCGCACAAGCCCATCAGCACGAAGAAGAGGGCGCCCAGCAGGGTGCCTTTCAGGTACAGCCCCAGTTCCACGGGCGCGCCGCCCTTGACGAGCTGGAAGCCGATGGCGGCGATGACGCCCACCAGCAAATAGCCGGCGATGACGCCGATCAGTGCCGTGCATTTGGCCAGCAGCGGCACCCAGTCTGGCACGGGCATGGCGTCGCTGACGTCGGCGATCCTGGCTTGCCGTTCCTTGAAGATCAATTCGCCCGCGTAAAACGTGACGATGATGATCAAAAGGAAGCTGAAGCTGTTGCTGATCTGCTGCAACATCAAATGCGTCATCGGATACACGGCCGTGCCGTACATGTTCTTGGCCACGCTGGAGCCGGCGATCAGGTTGATGACGCCGAACAGCAGCATGACGAGGAAGGGCAGGCTCTTGAACACGCCGACGGCGTCGAAGCGCAGGATTTGCCACCATTGGCGCCAGGCTGTCGCGGCAGTCAAGGTGGGGATGCTGCGCGGCAGCTGCAGCGGCGCCGTGACGGCGGGAGCGGCGGCCACGGCCTTGTGCTTGCCGAACAGGCGCTTGCCCGTGCCCGTGCGCTGCGGCTTGAACAGGACCACGGTGGCGGCGAACAGCACCACCGTTATACCCAGCCACAGCAAGCGGTTGGCCAGCAGGAAGCCGGAAAACGGTGGCAGGCCCGCGTTCGCTTCGGCGGAGGTGAAGTAGCGCGTCATGCGGCCCAGGGCGCGCATGCCGAACGGGTCGAGCAGGACGGCGATCCATTCGTTGTTGATGTCGCGCGTAAAGGCGCCGGCCGTGCCCCACAGCACTAAAAAGCCCAGTACGCCCACATAGACGAGCAGCATCGAGCGCGTGGTGGCCGCCAGTAGCATCAGCAGGGCGCCAATGAAGAGCAGATTGGGGATCACCATGACGCCGAAGCTCCACGCATACGCCTGCAGCGAGAACGCGCCCACGCGCTGCGGGTCGACCCAGGGCATGAGGGGACCGAGCATGATGGCCAGGGCAATGGCGGCAAAGATCACCAGGCAGGCGACGAAGCCGGCGGCGAAGCGGCCGAACAGGTAATCCCACTTGCGCATGGGCGTGGCGAACAGCATGTCGGCCATGCCCACTTCGCTGTCGCGCAGCACGGCGCCAGCGATGAAGACGGTGATGAGCAACATCGACAGCAGGCTGAACATCGTCAGCAACTGCGCCACCACGGTGGGCGCATTGCGGTTGATGTTGCCGATGGCGCCGCCGACCTGGATCGAATCGCTGCTGCTGGCGCCAAACGCCAGCAAGGCCAGGATGACGGCAAATATCCACAGCAATGGCTGTTTCAGCTGATAGCCGAGGTCAAACTTGAAAAATTCCTTCCACATGGCGGCCCCTTACGCTGCGACCGCGACCGGCGCGGCGGCGGGAGCGGTGGCGCCATGGCGGGCAGCGTTGCGCACATGCAGGAAGTACACGTCTTCCAGGTCAGGGGCGATCTGCACGAAGCCGCTGTCGGGCTGGCTGTCGGCATACACATTGATTTGCGGCTTGCCGCCCACCAGGCGCGTTGACAGCACATTCAAGGTTTGCTGGTACTGCGCCAGTTCTTCCGTCGTAACGCTGCGGCGCCAGACCTTGTCGTGCAAGGTGGCTATCGCCGCCTGCGGCTCGCCCTGCACCAGCACCTGGCCCTTGACGATCATGGCCATGCGCGGGCACAGGTCCGTCACGTCGTCGACGATGTGCGTCGACAGTATAACCACTACTTGCTCGCCGATCTTCGCCAGCAAGTTCAGGAAGCGATTGCGCTCATCCGGGTCCAGGCCGGCAGTGGGCTCATCGACGATCACCAGGCGCGGTGCACCGAGCAGTGCCTGGGCGATGCCGAAGCGCTGGCGCATGCCGCCCGAATACGTGCCCAGGTTGCGCTTGCGCGCTTCCCACAGATTGGTTTGTTGCAGCAATGCTTCCACGGCTTCCTTGCGCGGGCCCTTTTCCGTCAAACCTTTCAAGACGGCAAAGTGGTTGAGCAAGGTTTCCGCGCTGACCTTCGGGTAGACGCCGAAATCCTGCGGCAGATAGCCGAGTTGGCGGCGCAGGCCGGCCTTGTCTTGCAACACATCGAGGCCATCGAAATGGATGCTGCCGCTATCGGGATCTTGTAAGGTGGCAATGGTGCGCATCAGCGAGGACTTGCCCGCGCCATTCGGTCCCAGCAAGCCGAACATTCCATTGGGAATTTCCAGGCTGACATTGTTGATGGCCTTGACGCCATTGGCGTACGTTTTGTTCAGCTGTTTGATCGATAGCATGTGCAGCATTCTCCAGAGCTTGGGTCTAAAAAGCCGGCAGATACCTGTCTGCCGGTCTGTGCAAGGGGATCGCCCTTGTGTCCTGTCAACCGCGATGGCGGATGTTACCTAAAGGCAATAATATATAAGCAATTAGAAAAAAGGTAATATTTTTGCGACCGGAGGCGAAAAGATGGGCATGAAATGCCGCAGGCGGGGATGAGTGACGGTGATAAGATCGCGCACTGGCTAGACGCCACTGCGGAGGGAAGATTTTCATGCATGCAATACACGAGATCATCGCCTTGCGCGCCATTGCACCGGGCGAAGAGGCGGCATTGGCGCGCCTGTTTCAACTGTACTGTTATGACAATGCTGCCTGGAGCGGTGAGGCGCTTCTGACCGATGGCCGCTACGACGTGTGCGATGCGGGGCTGGCGTCGTATGTGCATGCTGCTGGCCACACGGCCAGCTGGATCGAGGTCGAGGGCGAACTTGCCGGCTTTTTCCTCACGGAGCCTGGCATGGCGGGCGGCCTGGCCGTGCAGGAGTTCAGCGACTTTTTCATCCTGCAGAAATACCGGCGCCGGGGCGTGGCGCTGGAAGTGGTGCGCAGGGTGCTGCTGGACAGCGCGCAGACGTGGCTGGTGGCGACGTTTCGCGACGATGCCGCTGCCTGCGCGTTCTGGCGGCAGGCGTTTGCGCGCCTGCCGTTTGCCAGGGTCGAGGCCTGCGACGATCCTGCCTTGCCGCAGTTCCAGCTGACCTTGCTGAAACCGGTGACTTGAACTGCCTTAAAAGCGGACTTTGACGTAGGCGGAGGGGCCCGTCAGGCGCACGTTCAGGTCGGCATCGCGTTCGCTGTCGCGGTGCAGCTTGATTTTCGAGATGCCGTAATCGGCCACGAAGCCGATGTTCTTGAACGGAAACCATTCCACGCCGATATTGCCGCCGTAGATGTGGCCGTTGATGCGCCCGCCATTTTTCTTGATGCCCGACGCTTCCGCATACAGGCGCAAGTCCGGCGTGAAGGCGTGGCGCCAGCCCACTTCCAGCAGCGGCGCAAACGCGTGCTCGCCGATGGAATCGCGCGCCGTGGCCGTTTGGCCATTGACGAGGCCGGTGGCCGTGCCGTTCAGGCTAGCGTGGTAGTAGGCGGCACCCAGGCCGATGCCGAAGGTGTCGTTGCCGCTGCCCAGCCACCATTTATAGGCCAGCTTGGCCAGGTCCAGCTTCAAATCGGCATTCGCCGTGGCCGTGCCCGTAACGGGCTGGCCATTGATGATGGTTTCGCCTGTCAGGCTTGGCGTATAGGATTTGTCGTAGCGGTAGTAGTCGAATGCCAGCCCATGGCGGTCGCCGATCAGCAAGTCCGCCTGGATGCGCGGGATGGTGGTGTGGCTTTGCTTCGATTCGGGCGCGTCGATGCGGCCAAACTGCGTGTCGGCGCCGATATTGATGCGCGGATCGGCGGAAAACGCCCCTACCGAGATGCTGACACGGTCCAGTGCTGGCGATGGCTCGGCCCGCGCCGTGGCGGTTGCCGTGGCAATGCCCAGCACCCCCAGCATCATGGCGCCGCGCAAGGCGAGATGTTGCAAACGGGGTGGGGACAGGCGGGCGGGGACGGACTTAACAAACATGGGCTTACTCCTCGGAAAGATGACAGGTGGGCCGCGACGCTGTGGCGGCCGACAGATGTAATGCAATGAGGAAATGGTATCAACTGTTACATTTAGATCGCGTAGCCGCACGGCGCAAATTGCCGTCGGATTTATCCTACCGTGTGTAATAGCTGGTAGATAGGCCGGCATTGCCTGCAGCGGGGAAGGTGGGCAGAATGGTGGGAACGAGGAGGAGACACCGTATGAAAATCGCCGCCATTTCCGATATCCACGGCAACGTGGACGCGCTTGACGCCGTGCTGGCCGACATCGCCCGGCGTCAGGTCGACGTCACCGTCAACCTGGGCGATATCGTTTCGGGTCATCTGCAGCCACGCGCCACGGCGGCGCGCCTGATGGGGCTAGCCTTGCCCACCATTCGCGGCAACCACGAGCGCCAGTTGCTGGGAGACCCGGCCCGCATGGGTGTCTCGGACGCCTATGCGCGCGCGCAACTGTTGCCGGAGCAATTAGAGTGGATCGCGGCGCTGCCCGCCACCTTGCGTCTGCGGCATGACGTGCTGCTCGTGCATGGCACGCCCAGCAGTGACCTCGTGTATTTTCTCGACAGCGTCACGCCGCAAGGCAGCCGCGCCGCTACGCTGGAGGAGGTGGCAGGCCGCGCCGGGACGGCCGAGGCGGCCTTGATTTTGTGCGGCCACACGCATATGCCGCGCCAGGTGCGACTGCCCGATGGCCGGCTGATCGTCAACCCGGGCAGCGTGGGTTTGCAGGCCTACGATGACGACCATGTGTACCCGCACGTGATGGAAAACGGCACGCCGCATGCGCGCTATGCCATCGCCGAACAGGGCGCCGATGGCGCCTGGACGGCGCAGTTGCACGCCGTGGAATATGACTGGGAAAAGGCGGCCCGGCTGGCGCTGGCCAACGGCCGGCCCGACTGGGCCACGCCCTTGCGCACGGGCCGGGTAGGGTGATCAGCGGAACTCTTCGGCCACCAGGTTGTATTTCTGCATCTTGTGATACAGGGTTTGTTTCGGCAAGCCGAGAACGGCGCTCACTTCGCTCACGTTGCCGGAATATGCGCGTAGTTCCTGTTCGATAAGGGCACGTTCGAAGCCGTTTACTTGTTCCGCCAGCGACAGGGGACTGGCTTGCCCGCCCGCCAGCAAGCTCGAGGCCCCACCGGCGATGCCGAGCACGAAGCGGTCGGCGATATTGCGCAGTTCGCGCACATTGCCGGGCCAGGAATGGGCCATCAGGTTGCGCATCTGTGCGCTGGACACCACGGGCGCGGCACGGTTGTAGCGGGCCGCAGCGGCCAGCACGAAGTGCTCGAACAGGATGGGAATGTCTTCGCGCCGTTCGCGCAGCGGCGGCAGATGCAGCACGATCAGATTCAAGCGGTAGTACAGGTCGCTGCGGAATTTCTGTTGCTGCGACAAGTCTTCCAGGTCCAGCTTGGCCGCCGCGATGACGCGCACGTCGACAGGCGTCGGCACGTTTGAGCCCAGGCGTTCGATATAGCGTTCCTGCAGCACGCGCAGCAATTTGACTTGCAGGGACAGGGGCAAGCTTTCGATTTCATCGAGGAAAAAAGTGCCTTGATCCGCATGCTCGATCTTGCCCACCTGGCGCTTGGCCGCGCCCGTGAACGCGCCCGGTTCGTGACCGAAGACTTCGCTTTCAAATATGCTTTCGGGAATCGCGCCGCAGTTGACGGCGACGAAGTTGTGCTTGCGGCGGTGGCTGAAGTCGTGCAGGCAGCGGGCCACCATTTCCTTGCCCGTGCCGGTGTCGCCATAGATCAGTACATCTGCCGGTTCATCGGCAACGTCGAGTATCAAGCGCCGTATGTCGCGCATCGCCACGGAATTCCCCAGCAGGCGTGCTTCGATGCCGCCGCCGTCCTCGAGCTGGCGGCGCAGGCTGTGCACTTCCAGCGTCAGGCGCCGCGTTTCCAGCGCGCGCAGGATGACGTCAACCAGTTGCTCGGATGAATAGGGTTTTTCGATGAAATCGTAGGCGCCCGTGCGCATGGCGTGCACGGCCATCGTGATGTCGCCGTGGCCTGTGACGAGAATCACGGGCAAGTTGGCATCGAGCGTCTTGACCGCTTGCAGCAATTCCAGGCCGCTCATGCCGGGCAGGCGCACGTCGCTCACGACGATGCCGGGAAAATCCGGCGTCAGCAGTTTATAGGCCAGCTCGGCCGAATGAAACGCCAGCACGTCCAGGCCGGCCAGCTGCAGTGCCTGCTCGCTGCCTTCGCGTACGGTGGGGTCGTCCTCGACCAGCAAGACCTTCAAGCCGTCAAACATGTTTTTCCTCCTGCGTTGCAATCTGTAGTTCGATGGTGAAGATGGCGCCGCCGCCGGGGGCGTTTTCGGCGCGCAGCACGCCGCCGAACTGGCGCGTGATCTGTTCGGAAATGGCCAGTCCCAGGCCCAGTCCCAGGCCTTGCGGCTTGGTCGTGAAGAACGGTTCGAACAGGTGTTCGCACACTTCCGTCGACAGGCCCGGCCCCGTGTCAGCCACGTGGATCAGCACATGCTCCGGCGTGCACTCGACGGACACGCGCAGGCTGCGCACGTCGCTGCCATTCATGGCGTCGAGCGCATTCGCGTACAGGTTCACCAGCACTTGCTCAAGGCGGTTGCTTTCGCACATGGCGAAGATGTCTTCGGGCGGCAGTTGCAGGGTGAAACGCACATTTTCCACCTGCAGGCGGCGTTCGACGAGGAACAGGGCATTGCTGATCGCCGTGGGAATCGAGACGGAGGTCAGGCTGGTGGTCGACTTGCGCGCAAAAATCTTTAACTGTCCGGTAATGGTCCCCATCCTGGCTGCAATTTGTGAGATCTTCGCCAGGTTGCGCCGCGCATCGTCGAGCCGGCCGCGCTCGAGCAGGATGACGGCATTGTCGGACATGGTGCGCAGCGCCGTCAGCGGCTGGTTGAGTTCATGCGTGATGCTGGCCGACATCTGTCCCAGCACGGCCATCTTGCCGGCCTGGAATAGTTCATTCTGCGTGATGTGGAGTTTCTGCTCGGCTTTGCTGCGCACCTCGATTTCCTGGCTCAGGCTTTGCGTCATGGCATTGAGTTCCGAGGTGCGTTCCTCGACCATGGCTTCCAGATTGTCGTAGGCATGCTGCAGATCTTCGCGGGCGCGCAATTTTTGCGCCACGGCCGCGCGGCGCTGGCGCAGGTAAAAGAATAGCAGCATGAAAAAACCCAGCAGTACGCAAGAGAAGGCGGCCGCTGCGCGCGCACTGGCCTTGGCCTGAGCCAGGTCGGACAGGTAAATAAAAGTCCAGCCTTGCGGCGATTTGAGCTTGATTTGCGTCATCACGCTGGAGCTGATCTTGGGAGGGGTGTCGGCGTGTTCCTGCTCGCGCACGCTGATCACGCGCGCCCCATTGCCCAACTGGCGGTCGGAGACGAAGGGGATGGCGGCCAGCTGCTTCGAATAATACTGGCGCGTGCGGTTGAGCAGTGCCGTGATTTCGGGCGACAGCGGCGCCAGGGTCTTGTATTTCCAGTCCGCCATGGAGCTGAGGAAGATCACGCCATGCTCGTCGGCCAGCATGACCTTGTCGGCGCCCTGCACCCAGCGCTTTTCCAGGGTTTCCAGGTTCACCTTCACCGTTGCCAGGCCCAGCATGTGACCATTCTGGTAAATGCCATGGGCAAAGAAGTAGCCGGGCTCCAGCCGCGTCGTGCCGACGCCATAAAAACGCCCTGGCGTGCCGCGCAGCGCATCCTGGGCGTAGGGGCGGAACGAGATATTGTCGCCAATAAAGCTGTCGGGCTGCTGCCAGTTGCTGGCGGCCCGCGTGTTGCCGTCGAGGTTGCTGATGAAGATCGTCGAGGATTTCGCCTGGGCATTCATCTGCTCAAGGTAATGATTGACCGTATCGACCAGCACCGGGTCTTCCGGGTGCTGCAGCAGGCGGATCACGTCACGGTTCAGCTCCAGGGTCTTGGGCAGGAAGTCGTATTTTTCCAGCGCATTTTCCAGGCTGCTGACATACACCTCCAGGCGCTGTGCGCCGCTGGCCTGCAGTTTGCCAATGGCGATGCGTTCGGTCCAGAAATACACGAGCCAGACGGTGGCCAGGCAGGCGGCCAGCACCACACCCCAGGCCAGCGTTTCGCGGCCCGACCGTTGCGACAGGCGCTGGCGCCAGGAAAGGGAGGGTTTGTTACTGCTATGCATAAAATTAGCTGCCAACTTGCAGGAACCCACAGTATCGCATTTAAATATTGCGTAAAAAGAAAAAGCCGCCGGACATGCACCCGGCGGCTTGCGCTGTATTCAGCCGCGATCAGAAGGTATGACGCATGCCTAAATTGAAACCGCTGTTGCCGGTGCCATCGTCGGTGGCATTGCCGACGGTGAAGGTGGCACCGTTCTTGTTGCTGATATGGCCGTAACCGGTGTACAGGTCGCTGCGCTTGGACAGCGCATAGAAGGCGCCGATGGCCCACTGCTGGGCGTCACGGTTCAGGTTGCTCTTGTCGTTGTGGCGGATGTAGGACGCGACCAGCTTGGTGGCGCCGAACGGGGCGCTGAAGCCAACGATGATGTCGTTGCTCTTGCTGTCGTCGATGGCGCGGTTGTCGGCGTAGCCGAAGTTGCCTTGCAGCACGCCAAAGTCGTAGCGCGCGGCCAGCAGGGTGTTGCGCGTTTGTTGCGACACCAAATTTTCCTTGCGGTGATGCGTCAGGGTCACGTTCAGCGGGCCGTCGATGTAATGCACGGCACCGCCCATGCTGCGATTTTTCGCATTGTCGCCTGCCACTTCGCCAAAGCCATACGCCAGGTCGGCCGACAGCTTGCTCCAGGTCGGCGTGCTGTATTGCACCATGTTATCGACGCGGTAATTCGTCGTCGCCATGATGTTCGATGCCGTGCCGGCCAGGCCGATGACAAACGGATCGGCCACGTCGCGCAGGGCCAGGTAGTACGGCGTATATTGGCGGCCCAGGGTGACGGCGCCGGCGCTGCCGGTCAGGCCGACATACGCCTGGCGGCCGAACAGCCGGCCGCCCTGACCCGAGGTACCGGTATCGATATTGAAACCGCTTTCCAGTACGAAGGTGGCGGCCAGGCCAGCACCCAGGTCTTCCTTGCCCTTGAAGCCGATGCGCGAGCCCGAGGCCACGCCGGAAGCGACGCGGTTCAGGCGGTCGCCGGCCGCATCTTTGTCGAACACCAGGCCGGCGTCAGCCACGCCATACATGGTCACGCTGGATTGAGCCAATGCGCCGCCGGAAGCTGCGCCAAGGGCCAGCAGGGTAAACAGGACTTTTTTCATGAAAATCTCTCTAATAAGTTGGAATGACTACTGATCGCACTACCTGACTGCTTGTTACTCAACATGGACAACAAATAAATGGCCCGCTTGTGGCGGGCCATGGCGCTATCAGGCTTTGCTAGCGTGGTCAGCTTCGCCCCAATGGCTTTCCGTGTTCTGGTTGGCGGCGTTGGCCGCGGCGGCTTCTTCCTCGGTGGCCAGGCCACCTTCCCACTTGGCGACGACGGCCGTGGCGACGGCATTGCCGACCGCGTTGGTGGCCGAACGGCCCATGTCGAGGAATTGGTCGACACCCATCAGCAGCAGCAAGCCCGCTTCCGGAATATTGAATTGGTTCAGGGTAGCGGCAATCACGACCAGCGAGGCGCGCGGCACGCCGGCCATGCCTTTCGAGGTCAGCATCAGCAGCAGCAGCATGGTGATCTGTGTGCCGATCGACAGGTCGATACCATAGGCTTGCGCGATGAACAGCACGGCAAAGGTGCAATACATCATCGAACCGTCGAGGTTGAAGGAGTAGCCCATTGGCAACACAAAACTGGAAATCTTGCGGTCCACGCCAAATTGGTCGAGCGCCGTCAGCAGTTTTGGATAGGCCGCTTCCGAGCTGGCCGTCGAGAAGGCCAACAGGAACGGTTCGCGGATCAGGCCGACGAGCTTGAAGATGCGCGGGCCGATGACGACGAAGCCGGCGCCGATCAGCAGTGTCCACAGGCACAGCAGGCCCACGTAGAAGCCGCCCATGAACTTGGCAAACGTGACCAGCACGCCCAGGCCGTGCGTGGTGATGACGGAAGCCATCGCGGCGAACACGGCCAGCGGAGCCAGGTTCATGATGGTGCCGGTGATGCGCAGCATGACTTGCGCCAGCTGGTCGACGACGGCCGTCAGGGTCTTGCCCGATTCGCCCAGGCCGGCCAGTGCGCCGCCGAAGAAGATCGAGAACACCAGTACTTGCAGGATTTCATTATTGGCCATGGCCTCGATCGGCGACTTCGGCACCAGGTGCGTGAAGAAATCTTTCAAGGTGAAGGCGGCCGTTTTCAGATTGGTTGAAGCGTGCACGTCCGGCAATGGCAAACCGAGGTTGGTACCCAGCTGCATCAGGTTCGACAGCACCATGCCCAGCGCCAGCGAGACCAGCGAGGCAACCACGAACCAGCACATGGCTTTCAAGCCGATACGGCCCGCCGTCTTGCCGTCGCCCATGTGGGCGATGCCGACTGTCAGGGTAGAGAACACCAGCAACGCAATGATCATCTTGATCAGGCGCAGGAAGACGTCGGTGACGATGGAAATATTGCCAGCGATCTGGGCGCTGAGCTTGGCATCAGGGAAGGCGGTGTTGCATCCATAACCGACGGCAATGCCGAGGACCATGGCAATCAGGATGTACAGGGTTAATGGCCGTTTCTTTTTCATTTTGACTCCTCCGGTGAAACGCCGCTGTGAGCGGATTATTGATAGCGAGCAACTCAAGCTTGGAGTCAATATTTCTCAGAAACAAGCCCTTGCGTGCCAGCGATTATTTGCAGCAAAACCTGTACATAGCAAAGGATATGCCTGAAATGAGAATTTGGGAGCTAAGTTCTTAAGTTGTTGATTTAAGGAAGCTTTTTTGTTGCTAAGATGTCGCAAATTGGCGTGCTTGCGCGAAATATTGGACGCGGTGGATGATCGCTGTATGACTTTTCATACGCTAGTCGCGGCAGGTCGTGCGTGCAGCAAAAAGACAAGATTATCAGGACAATAAAAAAGCCCCTCCGAAGAGGGGCCCGATGTTGCGCGATTCTGTACTATTGACGTTAGAACTTGATATTCGCCGTCAGGCTGAACGAACGTGGCTGGCCAGGGGTGTAGCGGAAGCCGGACTTGTTGATGGCCGCCACATAGGTCTTGTCGGCCAGGTTGTAGGCGTTCAACTGCAAGTCGAGGTTTTTGTTGACGGTGTAGGTCGCCATGGCGTCGAAGACCCAGTAGGCATCCACGCGGACCGGGGTGCCGACGGCGCCATCGGTGCCGCGCAGCATTTCACCCACGTAACGCGCGCCGCCGCCTATCTTCAGGCCAAACGGCAGGGTGTACGAAGTCCAGCTGGTGAACGACTGTTTCGGTGTGTAGCTGAGGTTATTGATGCCGCTGGCCGTGACGACCTTGCCCGACTCGACCTTGGTATTCATGCGCGTATAGCCGGCGCTGACCAGCCAGTTCGGCATGACTTCACCCACCACCCCGATTTCGATGCCTTCCACGCGCTTCTTGCCGGTCTGATAGTAGATCAGATCGACAGGATCCTGTTCCACTTCATTTTTCACGGTGGTCTGGTAGACGGCGGCGGACAGCGACAGTTTTTGCTTCAGGAAGTCCCACTTGGTGCCGATTTCCTTGGTGATGGTTTCCTGCGCGTCATAGTTCGGGTTTTGCGCGCTGCTGGCGCCGGTGCTCAGCACAAAACTGGTACCCGGTGGCGCTTTCGACGTGGCCAGCAAGGCATACACGCTGCTGTCCGGCGTCGGCTTGTACATGGCCGAGATCTTGCCATTGGCAAAGGCATCGTTCAAGGTGATATGCACCGGAATCGGCGTGCCGACTGGCAGTTTTTGCACCTGGCCCGTCGCCACAGCCGTTTGCAGGGTGACGGCGTCATAGGTGGAGTTGAAATGGTCGAAGCGCACGCCGCCATTAAAGAGCCACTTGTCGCCGAACTTGACGGTGTCGAAGACATAAGCGCTTTGCGTATTGACTTCGCCTTGCGCGTAGGCGCCGCTGCGCACGGGATTGTGGCCGGTGACGGGGTCATGCGGGTTCGGCCGGTACAGGTTCGCTGCCGGCAAGGTGCCCAGGCTGGCGGCCACATAGCTGTAGTTGGTCTGTTTTTCGCTGGTGAACTCGGCGCCGGCCACCACGGAGTGCTTCAGCACGCCGGTGTCGAATTGCGCGCTGACCACGGTCTGATTGGTCAGAATCGTGTTTTCCTGGTCCTTGACGGTGCGCAGCGAGCGCGCCAGGGTCCAGCTCGACGGATCGGCGGCGTCCGGCGTCTTCAGGTTGGCGGTGTTGCCCATGAAGGCCGTCAGCAGGTAATCCTGCTTGGTCTTGCCGTAACGCGTGGTGTTCTGGATTTGCACGTTGGGCAAGAAATCATGGTCGATGCGCAAGGTGCCCATATCGGCCTTGACCTTGTTGTAGTCCGCAGTGGAGCCGTAAAAATTCTTCGGGTCGACCCTGGCCGCGCTGGTCAGGAAGGTGCGCACGACCGGGTTGGCCGTTGTGGCGGTGTCGGGCGCCGAGTAGCCTGGCAAGCCGATGGTCGGCACGCCGCCGTCGGGCACGTTGTTCTGGTCCACGTGCAGGTAGCTGGCCGTGATGCGCGTTGGCTTGCCGATGCCGAAGGTGACGGTAGGCGCGAAGGCCCAGCGCTTGTTGGTGACTTCATCGCGGGCCGGGTCGCCGCTGTCCTGCGTCATCAGGTTCAGGCGCAAGGCCGTGCCGGTATCGCTGTCGAGGACGCGGTTCCAGTCGGCCGTGGCGCGTTTCTGCTTGCCGCTGCCCGCCGTCAGCAGCGAATTGAATTTGTTTTCCATGCTCGCCGTCTTGCTGACCAGGTTGATCGAGCCGGTGGGCGAACCGCGGCCGCTATCCGTGCCCGCCGGGCCCTTCAGTACATCGATCTGTTCGATGTTGAAGACGTCGCGCGAGATGGAACCCACGTCGCGCACGCCATCGACATAGATGCTGCCGGACGAATCGAAACCGCGCATGTAGACGGCGTCGCCCGTGTTGGTGTTGCCGTTTTCGCCGAGGAAGAAGGTTCCCACGCCCGGCGTGTTGCGCAGCGCATCCGTCAGAGTCAGCGCGCCTTGCTGTTCGATCAATTCCTTCTTGATCACGACGATGGTTTGCGGCGTATTGATCAGCTCTTCCGTGTATTTCGGCGACGAGGCTTTTTCGGCCTTGAAATCATTTTCCTTGGAGCCCACGACCTTGATTTCGTTCAGGGTTTGCTGCGCTGCCGGGGCGCTTTGACCGGCCGGGTCCGCCGCCTGGGCGGCGACGGGCAGCAGCATCACGGCCAGGGCGGCGCCGATGTGCTGGTTGAAACGGGTTGGTGCGTGTTTGCGGCTCTTGATTGCCATCTTGCTCTCTCGATAAGGTCAGGGTAGTGGTTCCTGGCTGGCTCTGCGACGCGGTGTGTAGGCAGGCGGGCAAGTGGCTGGCGATGGAGACGGAAGGCCGTATTGTAATAACTGGGCGCTATTTCGTAAATGAGAATCGTTATCAGTATCATTTACGCAACGGATAGGGCGTGCCGCAAAAAAAACACTGTCATGGCTCATGCATGCATGCATGCTTGCTTTGCTGCCCGACCGCTGCTATGCGCGCAGGCGTTCCGGAGCAGGAGTATGATGAGCAACCTTTACAAATCTTCGCCCAGCATGCTGCAGACTCCCGATGCCTTTGTCCCCCTGATCGACCTACCCATACCGGCCCCGGCCGCCACCGAAACGCTGACATTTGTCTTTCACCGCGGACGTTTATTGTTGCGTACGCCCGAGCTATCCCTGCCCACGGCCGCCGAGGTGGCCTTGCTCGATATCGACCTGAGCCGCGCCCAGCCCGTCGGCCTGTGGCAGGGCCGTTACTGCCAGACCGTCTGGACCGATGAGGAAGTGCTGCCCGCCGACAGCCCCCTGGCGTGGCACGGTATGCGCTCGCTGTTCCATGCCGTCGATGATGGCTTCCTGGGCCTGGCCAGCCGCGCCGTGCAACTGGCCGAGTGGGCGCGCACGCACCGCCATTGCGGCGTGTGCGCCACGCCCATGCAGCGCCAGCGCGGCGAACGCTGCTTCACGTGCGCCGCCTGCGGCATGCTGGCGTACCCGCGCATTTCGCCGGCCATGATGGTGCTCATCCGCAAGGGCGATTCCGTGCTGCTGGCCATGCACAAGCATTCGCCATCGCAGCGTTTCAGTCCGCTGGCCGGTTTCCTGGAAGCGGGCGAATCGATCGAGGAAGCCGTGCACCGCGAAGTGATGGAAGAGGTGGGCTTGCGCGTGCATAACTTGCAGTACTTCATGAGTCAGTCCTGGCCGTTTCCCCATTCGCTGATGATCGCGTTTACGGCCGATTACCTCGACGGCGAGATCCGCCTGGACGAGAACGAGATCGCCGAGGCACGCTGGTTCGGCCCCGGCGATGCGTGGCCGGAAGCGAGCTCCAGCGTGTCGATCTCGGCCCTGCTGGTGCGGGCCCACCGTCCGCCAACGGTATAGGAAAGCCGGGGCCGCTCGGGCAGCTTGCCGCATTTTCTATATACTGGCGGCAATTGCAAATTTTAGGGTGGTTTAGCATGTCTCAAGAAGAATTCTCCGAAAACGACTGGCGCCGGCTGATCAGCAGCTTTGGCGAAGATCCGCAGCGTCCTGGCTTGCTGGAAACGCCGGCGCGCGTGGCCAAGGCGTGGAAGCACTGGACGTCCGGCTATGGCCAGGATCCGGTGGACTTGCTGAAAGCCTTTGAAGATGGCGCGGAGCAGTACAACGAGCTGATCGTCGTGCGCGGCATCCCCGTCTACAGCCATTGCGAACACCATCTGGCGCCGTTCTTTGGCAAGGCCACCATCGGCTACGTGCCAAATGGCAAGATCGTCGGCCTGTCGAAGCTGACGCGTCTCGTCGATTGCTTCTCCAAACGCCTGCAGGTGCAGGAACGCATGACGATGCAGATCGCCAATGCCCTGATGGAAGTGCTGGAACCGAAATCGGTGGGCGTGGTCGTACGCTGTCGCCACCTGTGCATGGAAAGCCGCGGTATCCGCACGCCGGGCGAAGAAACCATCACCTCGGCCATGCTGGGCGAGATGCAGCCGAACCTGGCGCTGCGCACGGAATTCCTGGCCCTGGCACGCGAAGTCTGACTTTCGGTGACGATGCATGATGAAGGCGGCAGATGCCGCCTTTTTTCATGTGCGTGGGGATTCCCGTTCCGCCAGGTAGCGGGCCGGCGGCTTACCGACCGCCTTGCGGAACATGGTGACAAAGCCGCTGGTGTTTTCATAGCCCAGTTCCATGGCCACCGCTTTCACGCTGTGGCCTTGCGCCAGCCGCTGCAAGGCAAGGATGATGTGCAATTGCCGGCGCCAGCGGCCCACGCTCATGCCCATCTCCTCGCATGACTGCCGGGTCATGCTGCGCTCGCTCATGCCGATGCGCCTGGCCCATTCGGTCAGGGTGCTTTTATCGGCTGGCTGTTCCAGCAGCAGGGCGGCCAGGCGGCGCAGGCGCGCATCGCGCGGCATCGGCAGATGCAAGTCTTCCACGGGCGCGAGCGCCAATTCATCGAGCAGGGTCGCCACCAGGCGTTCCTGCGCGCCATGCAGCGCAGTGAGGGTGGGAAAACCGGCCGCTTTGGTGATGAGTTCGCGCAACAGGGGCGAGACGGCCACGGTACAGCAGACGGCTGGCAAGGCCGGCGCCATGGCCGCCTCGACAAACAGGCAATAGCACTCGGCCTCGCCCACGCCCTGCGCGGCATGCATCAGGCCGCCCGGTATCCACACGGCGCACTGGGGCGGCACGATCCACACCCCACTTTCTACTTCACAATGAATCACGCCCCGCGTGGCATACAGCAACTTCCCCTTGCGGTGCTGGTGCGGCGCCTGCTCCCACTCCTCGCGCACGCTGGCCAGGCCCAGGGCCAGCAAGGGCCGCAGCACGCCGTCGACATCGAAATCGAAGATGGAGGCGTCGGCGTCCAGAGCCAGTTGGGTAGTGAGCATGCTGGGCAGCAATGGATGGGGCATGGAATGCGCCTTGGCTGGATTGAATAATATTGTGGCTATTGTATGCAATGACGGCGAGTGTCGTCATCGGTATCGTATGACTATCCGCAGCCCCGCTTCAACGGCAACCGCCGCCGCCCGTGTTCTGATGAAGGTGAGGAGGAACGGCAACCCCCTTGAAGGAGCCTTACATGCAACTCGATATCAGCGATTTCCCCCTCGTCTGGATCCGCCGCGATCCTGTCGCAGAGCGCCGCGACGAAGCCTTGTTCGCCCAGTTCGAAGCCTTGCTGGCGCGCCAGCAGGCGTTTGTCATTCTTAGCGAAGCAGGTCTGGATGACGATGGACATGTGCATCCGCAGAAAGAGCGCAAGCGCGCCGTGCTGTGGATGAAGCGACACAAGGCCGCCCTGCGCACCTATATTCAGGGCATGGTGCTGGTCGAACCGAGTGCGGCCAAGCGCCTGGCCGGCAAGGCCATCGCCGTCATGTTCGGCCAGTTCTGGGGCTACCCCTTGCATTTCGGCACCAGCCGCGATGACGCGCTCGACCTCGCGCAGCATTTGATCAGGGCGTGGCTGCCGCCAGGCAATGGCAGCACGGCCGCGCATCAGTAGCGGTAATCGTTGACGAAGTGTTTTGTAAAGTTGTACTTGCTGCCGCCGTCGAGCAAATCGACCAGGCGTTTCGGCGCCGAGGCCGACATGAAGGCGTCGGCCGCCCCACCCGTGCTGCGGAACTTCATGCCAGGGCTGAGAATCTGGTTGGCGCCGACTTTCAGGTGCTGGAAGCTTTTCGTCTTCTCGTTATTGAGGATGAAATGCAATTCCTGCTTGAAGGTCAGGAAGGGGATCTTCAGCCACCAGCCTTCGTCCGTGCCATAGACGGCGACGCTGGCAAAATGCGTGTTCTTGTCCGTCAGGGTGGGTTTGCCCAGGCGGTCGTTGATGCGTTTCATGGCTTCATTCTTGGTCATGCTGTGCTTTCGTGATTCGATCTATCTGGCGTGCATTTTGACACAGGCGCGCCGCCGCGTGCCGCGTATCGCTTCACAGCAGCAAAATCAGCGAGCCGAGTACGATCAAGCCACCGCCGAGGGCAGCTTTCACGGTGAACGGCTCGCCCAGCACCAGCCAGCCGGCCAGCATCACCAGTGCCACGCTGAGCTTGTCGACGGGTGCCACCAGTGAGACGGGGCCCAGCTGTAAAGCGCGGAAATAGCATAGCCACGACAGCCCCGTGGCCACGCCCGAAGCGATCAGGCAAGTCCAGCCCACCCAGTTGCCGCCGCTGGGGCGCTGCCATTCCGCGCGCAGCGAGATGATGGCTGCCGTCACCAGCAAGATGACACCCGTGCGTATCAAGGTGGCCATATTGCTGTTCAGATGGGCCACGCCCAGCTTGCCCAGGATGGCCGTCAGGGCCGCGAACACGGCCGACAGGATGGCAAAGCCTTGCCAGGTAAACGTGGTCGACATGGGACTCCTTGCGCGGTGGGGATCTGCAGTGACTGTAGCGTAAAAGAATGGCGGCCGCTGCCAGCAATTTTAGGCAACGCAGCATAAATTCTCGCCAAATGTCGCACGCATTAACAACACCGGGCAAAATTCATTGCTACCCGGCATTGTAAATATCGGTCGTTCGAGCGTATGCTGGAGACGTCTGAACGGTGCCGCCAGAGCACCGTCGCCGCCGCATTCCCGGCCTGCAGAGCTGGAAGCGGGCCACGCCCCTTCGCCGCACAATAGATAGTTGGAGACACAGCATGAAAAAATTGACGTTCCAGCAGAAATTATGGATCCCCCTGATTTGCAGCCTGTTGTGCATCACCGTTATTTTTGTCTACAACGCCCTGGAAATTCGCAAGATCCGCATTGAAGAGCGCAGCGCCGACCTGAGCAATGCCGCCGACTTGGGCCTGGGCGCCGTCAAGATGTTCGGCGACCTGGCTGCCAGCGGCGCCTTGACGCAGGAAGAAGCGCAAAAGCAGGCGACCGCCGTCATCAAGAGCATGCGTTTCGGCGAGACCGGTTATTTGTCCATCATTAACCTCGATGCCGTCGTCGTGATGAATCCCGCCGCGCCGCAAACCAACGGCAAGAACATGGCAGACTTCAAGGATGCCAACGGCACCTATCTGTATCGCGACATCGTTGCCGTGGGCAAGAGTGATGCAGGCAAGGGCTTCGTCCACTATTATTTCCCGCGTCCAGGCCAGAAAAATCCGGAACCGAAGATGAGCCGCGTGGTGGCCTACAAACCGTGGGCCTGGACCCTGGTGGTGGGCGTGTACATGGACGATATCGATGCGGCCTTCCGCCAGTCGCTGATCACCTCGCTGGGCGTGCTGCTGCTGGTGTGCGCGCTGCTGGCTGCCGTCGTCGTGGCGATCAACCGCAGCCTGCGCCATGCGCTGGGCGGCGACCCCGAATATGCGGCCGATGTGGCGGCACAGATCGCCAACAACGACTTGAGCGGCAACGTGCGCACGCATGCCAAGGACCGCCACAGCGTACTGTACGCAATGAAAACAATGCAGGCCAATCTGGTCGACGCAATCAGTGAAATCCGCCACAGCGCCGAGACGATCGCCACGGCATCGAGCGAGATTGCCAGCGGCAATATGGACCTGTCGGCACGCACGGAAATGCAAGCCAGTTCTCTGGAAGAAACGGCCGCATCGATGGAGGAATTGACCTCGACCGTGACACAGAACGCGGGCAACGCCGTGCAGGCGAATGAACTGGCGCAGTCCGCTTCCGCAGTGGCGCGCCAGGGCGGCGCCGTGGTGGCGCAAGTGATCGGCACCATGGATACCATCAACGCCTCGTCGCGCAAGATCGTCGACATCATCGGCGTCATCGACGGCATCGCTTTCCAGACGAATATCCTGGCCTTGAACGCGGCCGTGGAAGCGGCCCGCGCCGGCGAACAGGGCCGTGGCTTTGCCGTGGTGGCGTCGGAAGTGCGCAACCTGGCGCAACGTTCGGCGGGCGCGGCCAAGGAAATCAAGGAACTCATCGGCGCTTCCGTCGACAGCATCGCGGCCGGCAGCACTCTCGTCGCACAGGCGGGCACGACCATGGATCAGGTGGTGGCCAGCGTCTCGCGCGTGACCGACATCATGGCCGACATCACGGCCGCTTCGCACGAGCAAAGCACGGGCATCGGCCACGTCAACCAGGCGATCACCGAGATGGATAGCGTGACGCAGCAAAATGCGGCACTGGTGGAAGAGGCAGCCGCTGCGGCGTCGAGCATGCAGGACCAGGCGGCCGTGCTGGCGCAACTGGTGGCCCGCTTCAAACTGTCGGCGCAGGAGCCGGGCACGTCGCCGCGTCTGGCGGCAAGTGCGGCCGGCGCGCCACGCGCCGTGGCGAAAAAGCCGCTGCGCAGCCTGGCGGGGCGTTAAGGCCTTATTGGGCTGGCGCCGCCGCTTGCGGCGCCGGTTCGAATTCCAGCTTGTCATCGACGACCACGAATTGCCCGACCGGTTGGCCCAGGTCGGCTTTCGGGTCGTTTTCCATTTCCGTCAGCGCATTGCAGGTCGTCGTTTCCGCCTGCCACAGCTGCTTGCCCATGCGGATATTCCACACGCCATCGCCGGCCGCAAACAGCTCGACGGTGATGTCGGCCGGCGCATCGGTCGACAGCGTATGCAGGCGTTGGCATCGCGGCAAATTGGTGGCCATCAGCTGCACCTCCACGCTATCTTGCCAAAAATAACGTTGCTGGCGGCGCACGGTCAGGGAATGGTCTTGCCCATCGAACATATAGATGGCGAAGTCCTGGACACAGCCTGACAGCAGGACGGACAGCGTGACGATCAGGAGTTTGCGCATGGTCGGCTTTCTTTGGTGGTTCTCTGTGGTGGCGGAGTTCAATACTGGTGGCGAGAGTGGGCGCTTGCTTGTATGGTTGGTGCGTCGCCCGCCGTCTTGTTTTTCGCTTACGTGGCATTATATCCATGCACACCAGTTGCGGCGTGACAATAGTTACGCCCTCCCTATGCCAACGAGCTGAAAGACGACGATGATCGACCTGTATTACTGGACCACGCCCAACGGGCACAAGGTGACGATGTTCCTGGAAGAAGCAGGCATCGCCTACAACATCATTCCCGTGCATATCGGCAAGGGCGAGCAATTCAAGCCCGAGTTTCTTGCCATCGCGCCCAACAACCGCATCCCCGCCATCGTCGACCAAGCGCCGGAAGATGGCGGCGCACCCCTGTCCTTGTTCGAGTCGGGCGCGATTTTGCAATACCTGGCCGAGAAAAGCGGGCAATTCCTGCCCGACGACGTGCGCGGCCGTGCCGAAGTCATGCAGTGGCTGTTCTGGCAAATGGGTGGCCTGGGTCCCATGGCGGGACAGAACCACCATTTCGTGCAATATGCGCCTGAACCGATCGACTACGCCATCACGCGCTACGTCAACGAAACCAACCGTTTGTACGGCGTGCTGAACAAGCGCCTGGCGGACCGTGCCTACGTGGCCGGCGACACCTACTCCATCGCCGACATGGCAATCTATCCGTGGATCGTGCCGCACGCACGCCAGCGCCAGAAGCTGGAAGATTTCCCGCATCTGGCGCGCTGGTTCGCAAGCATTGCCGCCCGTCCCGCCACCGTGCGTGCGTATGCGCGCGCGGCCGAGATCAATGTGCAACCCACGGTCAGCGGCGACGCGAAAAGCGTGCTGTTCGGGCAGACGGCGAAAACGCTAGGCTGAGCAACGCTCAATTGCCGCGGTAAGTGGAAAAACCGAAAGGGCTGAGCAGCAAGGGAATGTGATAGTGCTGGTCAGTCTTTTCCACGTGAAACTGCACAGGGATTTCCGGAAAGAACGTTTCCTGTTTCAGCCGCGCATAGTGTTCGCCTGTTTTAAACACGATGCGGTAGTCGCCCGCCTGCATGGGCGCATCAGCCGGATACATGGCCGCGATGCGTCCCTGCGCATTCGTCACGGCGCTGGCCAACTGTTGCCAGCCTTCGCCTTTCTTTTGCTCCAGGGTCACCGTCACGCCCGCCGTCGGCTGGCCGCTCTGCAAGTCGAGGATGTGCACGCTCAAGGGATTGGTGGCGGCCGAGGCCATGCTGGACAGGCTGGCAAAGGCCAGGGCGGCAGCGGTTTTTTTCAGGTAGTTCATCGTTGTGTCTTTCAAGGTGTGGTGAGATCGAGTTCAGGGATGGCCGCCAGGGCAGCCTGGGCGCAGGCACGGTCTTGCAGGGCGCCACCGCCACCAGCCACGCCGATGGCGCCGACCACTTGCCCCTGCGCCATCAATGGCAAGCCGCCACCCAGCAACAACAGTTCCGGCAGGCTAGTCAGGTTGCGCATATCGGCGTTGGCGTTCGCGGCGCTGGCCAGGGCATAGGTATCGCTCTTGGTGGACAGGGCCGTATACGCCTTGCGCCGGCTGGCCTCCGTGTTGTGGGGGCCGACGCCATCGGCGCGCTGCACGGTCACGACATTGCCGCCACGGTCCAGCACGCTGACGACGATATGCCGCCCTTGCGCCTGGCAAGCGGCCATGGCCGCATCGGCCAGACGCTTGGCCGCCGCCAGCGAGAGCTCATCGACCTTGCGCAATTGGGCGTGGGCGGGGCTGGCCAGCAGGCACAGCAGGGTACTGCCGAGTAACAGGGTTTTCATCTGGCATCCACGAAATAAAGTGACGCCAGTATGGCCAGTGTTGCCCTACGAGAAGATGATCGCCGCATGACATTTTTATCATCCGCAGTGGCTTGCGTGCGGCGTAGAATGCTTCTAGTTTCCACAAGAAAGCCCCCCATCCATGCGCATCCTGGTCATAGAAGACGAACCGAAGACAGGCGACTATTTGCTGCGCGGCCTGGCCGAGTCAGGCTTTACGGTGAGCCTGGCGCGCAATGGCCGCGACGGCCTGCACATGGCCAGTAGCGAGGCACCGGATTTGATCGTGCTCGACGTCATGCTGCCCATCATGGATGGCTGGCAAGTCTTGCGCGCGCTGCGGCTGCAGGAGGGCGGCGCGGACGTACCCGTGATTTTCCTCACGGCGCGTGACGAAGTGCAGGACCGCGTGAAGGGGCTGGAACTGGGCGCCGACGATTACCTGGTGAAACCATTCGCCTTTGCCGAACTGGTGGCGCGCATCCGCACCCTGCTGCGGCGCGGACCGCCACGCGAAGACGAGGTGATCCGCATCGGCGACATGGAAATCGACGTGATGAAGCGCAAGGTCAGCCGTCAAGGCCAGCGCATCACCCTGACGGCCAAGGAATTTGGCTTGCTGCATTTGTTGGCGCGGCGCCAGGGCGAGGTCTTGTCGCGCTCCATCATCGCCTCGCAAGTGTGGGACATCAATTTCGAGAGCGACACCAATGTCATCGACGCGGCCATCCGCCGCCTGCGCAGCAAGCTCGATGACCCGTTCGAACCCAAGCTGATCCACACCTTGCGGGGCATGGGCTATGTCTGCGAATTGCGCGCGCCATCCAATCCCGACAGCGGCGCCACGCAATGAAATTGGCAGAACTGCGCCGCTCGCTGACCCTGCGCGTCACGCTCGTCTTCGTGCTGATCGTGGCGCTCGTGTCGGCCGGGCTGGGCATGCATCTGTACCGCTCGTTCGTGGCGGAAATCGAGCGCCGCGACGACATTTTGTTGCTGGGAAAACTGCGGCAAATCCAGCAGCTGCTGGGCAATGCCGGCACCCTGGACATCATCCGCGAGCGGCCCCAGTATTTCCGCGACACCATGAGCGGGCAAGAGAATTCCTTGGTCCGTATCGTGCGCGCCGATGGCACGCGTTTGATCGATGTCAATCCGAACGGCGAGACGGTGGCGCATGCTGTTCCCGTGGCCGTCGATGCGCCCGTGACGGCCAGCGCCATCGTCAGCTGGACCAGCCGCGACGGCTATCCCGCCAGGGTCGTGGCAGCCAGCGCGCGCATCGGCGAACCGGCGCAGATGGCCGATATTGCCGTCGCCCGGGTCTACGGCGACCGCACGGCCATGTTTGCCGCCTACCGTTGGCAGATCGTCGTCTCGGTAGCCGTCAGCGCACTGGTGGCAGCCTTGCTCGCTAGCGTGATGCTGCTGCGGGGATTGCGGCCGTTGCGCAATATCGCCGCCCATGCTGCCCTCGTGCGGCCTGGCAAGCTGGAACAGCAACTGGAGGCGCGCGGCGCACCCAGCGAACTGCTGCCCTTGATCCACGCGCTCAACGCCATGCTGGCGCGCTTGCAGGAAGGCTATGCGCGGCTGTCGCAGTTTTCCGCCGACCTGGCGCATGAATTTCGCACGCCCGTCACCAATCTGCTGGGTCAAAGCCAGGTCATGCTGGCCCGTCCGCGCAGTGCGCAAGAGTATGAACAGCTGGTATCGTCGAATGTGGAAGAGCTGGAACGGCTGTCGCGCATGATCGACAGCATGCTGTTTTTGGCGCGTGCGCAGCAGGAGGAAATGATACTCGTCAAGCAAACCTTGCCCGTGCAGGACGAGTTCTTGCGCCTGGCCGATTTCTTTGAAGGCCTGGCCGAAGAGCGGGGGCTGGCGCTGGCCTGCCACGGCAGCGGCACGGTGACGGCCGAGCCGCAACTGCTGCGCCGCGCGCTGGGCAACCTGTTGTCGAATGCGATACGCCACGCGGCGCCGGGCAGCACGATTTTATTGCGTTCGCACGCGCCGAACGGGGGCGTGGAGCTGAGCGTGAGCAACCTCGGCCCGGCCATTCCCGCGCGCCACTTGCCCCACCTGTTCGAACGCTTCTACCGCGCCGACCCGGCCCGCAGCGACTCGGCCGCTTCCACCGGCCTGGGACTGGCCATCGTCACGGCCATCATGCAGCTGCATGGCGGCAGCGCGAGCGTGGCATCCGACGCGGCCGCCACGACGTTCACCCTCGTTTTCCCCGTTTAGCCCATTTCTACCAAGAACTCATGCATGCCCGTATGCGGCAGTTGCGCGCAGGCCGGTGCAAAATGCGGCAACTGCCCCCACAGCAGCGGATTGCCGACGATGTACACGTAATGTTGCGCGCGCGTCAGGGCCACGTTGAGCAGGTTTGGCGTACTGGCCGCCCATTGCGCGGCGCCGGCCGTGCTGTCGTCGGCACCCAGGACCAGCATCACCACGCTTTGCTCCTTGCCCTGGAAGGTGTGCACGGTGCCCACCATCTGGCTGCTCCATAGGCGCAATTCGCGCGCCGTCGGTGCCTTGCCATAGCCGAGGCGGCGGTCCCAGTCCAGGTCGACGATGCGCGAGCGTAATTCGTTGCGCACGGCCTTGAACGGCGTGATCACATACATGTCGGGCAGCTTGCCGTCGCGGCGATACAGTTTCAGCAGCACTTCCAGCACGAAATCGAGTTGCACGGGCACCACTTGCTTGTAGCTGACGGCGCCGACGGCGTCGATCCAGCGGCTCGGGCCCCGCGTGAGGCCGCGCGCGCTGGCCGGCGGCGTGCGTTCGCTCAAGCCGTAGACCATCTTGTCTTCGTAGGCGATGCTATTGGCCAGCGAAAACATCGGTTCCACGCAGCGGCGGTGCACGCGCAAGGGGCTGCCTATCCACAGCGGCTGTGCGCTGCCGGCGCCGACTTGCGCGCCATAGCGGTTGGCCTTGTCGGCCAGTGTTTGCACGGAAACGGAAGTCGGCGCGTAACTGCCATCTTGCGTGTGCGGCGACAGGGCAGACAAGGTTTGCACGAGGCGCCCTGGCACCGTGAATACGGGTTCGATTTGCAGCGGGTCGCCCACGACGACGGCGCGCCTGGCGCGCCACAGGCTGCCCAGCGCCGCTTGCGGCACGGCCTGACCTGCTTCATCGATGAACAGCCAGCCCAGCGATTCGGGGCCCATGCCCTGGAACTGGCGCGCGAACGAAGCGAATGTGGTCGACACGACAGGCACCACCATGAACAGGCTATGCCAGACCATGGCGATGTGCGACTGGTCGTAGGCGCGCTTGTTTTTCAACAATTTCGACACGGCCAGCAAGTTGCCGCCAAAGCCGGGGCCGCCTTTCTTTGCTACTTCCGCCAGCCACGCTTCGTGCAGGGCCAGGGCTTTGGCGAACAGGCGCGAACGCAGGCGCGCCAGCGCCGGCTCATGCCACAGGCCGCCAATTTGCAGCGCGTCGCCGTCCAGCTCGTCCAGGGTCGCGGGCGCGATGATGGTGGGGAAGCGCATGCGCGCGCGGCGCAGCAGTTCCGTGCTGTCATCCCATTCGCGCTGGCGCGACTGCGCCGTGCGCAGGGCGATGTGCAGGCTGTGGCGGGCGCGCTCGCAGCGCGGCTCCAGCTCGCCCTTCAGCAGCAGCTTGATGGCGGATACGTCGCGCGCGGCCTGGCGTTGCGCTTCGGCGTTGGCGATGACGGCGTCCTTGTAGGCGCGCGCCGGCGCCGTGCGGAACAGGCGGGCAAAGAAACCTGGTTGCGTCAGCGCCACCAGGCGTTCTTCTTCCAGCAATTCCTTCTTGCTGGCAAGCAGGGTGTCCTGCTGTGCCAGCGCGCTGGACAGGGCGCCATTCGCCGCATCCATCTCTTGCTCGGCCGCAATCAACGCTTGCTGGCTGGCCTGGATGAAGTCGCCTTCCGTGCAAGTGCCTACGGCTTGCCACAGGGCCGCGTATTGGGCGTGTTCGGCCAGGGCTTTTTCCACCACGTGTTCCGTCTCGCGAAACTCGCGCGCCGCCTGGGCGAAGCTTACGCCCTGGTAGCTGGCCAGCCATTGGCGGATATTCTGCGCGTTCGGCGTCTTGCGCGCCGTGCTCTTGTCCCAGTCGTCGTCATAAAAATTGCTGACGAAGCGGCGGCGGTTCGCGCTATTGCCCAGCGCGCAGGACATCAAGCCCCATGGCGCTTCCGTCTCGCTCAGGGCGCGGTTCGCGCCATTGCCATCGGCCACGACGCGGCGCGCCACGCTTTCAAAGTAACGCGTGCGCGCCCATTCCTTGCCCAGCTGCTTTGGCTTCGGCAAGTCACCGGAAATGTTTTCCACCGCCGCGTTATTCGACGAGGCGACGACCATTTCAAAGCCCGTCAGTTCCGGGCGCAAGCGGGCGATGGTGATGGGGTCGCGCACGCCTTCGAAGGCCACGGCCACCTTGCCGATGAAGGCGTCGCCGGCACGGTCCAGGCAAGCCAGTACGCTGGCGCGGCGCACGATATTGTCGGCGAACAATTCGCGCAACAAGGTCGTCTTGCCCGTGCCGGGCGGGCCGTTGACGGAAAAGATGCCCCGTTCATGCAGACTGGTACGCGCGCCGTGGATGGCGAACTGTTGCATCAGGCTCATGGCATAGCTGGCGTCTTCCAGCCAGTGTCCCCGGTGCATATTGGCTGGATTGAGCATGGCGGCCAGCGCCTGGCGTCCGGCTGGACTGTACAGGTCGATGCGCTCATCGTGCGCCAGCGGCGTCAGATAGGCGGCCACGGTGGGCGGCAGCTTGCCGCCACGCAAGGCGCGGATGATCTGTTCCAGGTCGTCGAGATAAAAACTGTTGAGAATATCGATCGATGGTTCCACCGCATCGCCAAAGTCCAGCGTGCGGTTCTGGCTGGTCTCTAGCGTATCGGCCGCGTCGCTGGCGGCGCGTTTTTTGCGCGTGCGCAATTCCAGCACGGCCAGCGGCTGGCCCGCCGACGGGTGGAAGCCGGCCCAGTCGCGCAGCAGGTCGGCCAGCGCCGCGATTTCCATGCCGGACAGGGGCGACGAGACATTGCCCGCCTCGTCCGTCACTTGCTGCGGTACGCGGGCAGCGGCGAAATTGCGCAAGCTGTCTTGCAAGGCCAGCTGGCTGTCGCTGAAGGCGTCCAGGCTCAGGCCCGACCAGTCAGGCGTGCGCGCGCGACCCAGCGCCCACGGCAACGTTGAAACAGAGACGGGGTCGAACTGCGGCTCGCCCAGCGCATTCAAGTTCAGGCGGGCAAAGCACGAGCGTCCGGCCAGTTCCGTTTTTTCTGTTTCGGCCATGTTTTCCGGGCCGCTGGCCGGCGGACAAGCCTTGTTGATTTCGGCCTTGTCGAACACGCCGAGGAACAGCGAAAAGCCGTCGATCTCGCGGTCGGACGGTACTTGCCATTGCGTGGCGAACTGCAGCGGCAATTGCGCCAGCTGTTCGCGGTGCAGGAGACGCACGGTGGACTGGTCTTCAACGTCCGTGATTTGATTCAGGTCAAACGGGATAAAGAATTCGATCTTGTGCCAATACTCCAGGATAGCCAGGAGGCGCTGCTGTTCTGCCTGATTCATGATGACCAATATTTTGTAAAGCGAGCGAGGATTGTAAAGCGTATGCGCGGCGCACGTTTTGCACTTTTGCCTATTGCGCGGGCTTTGCCGTAAAAAAAGTTGGCCTGTCAGTGGAAAGAAGCCGGACGGCAACTTCGAACGCATCTTTGTCGTTGACAGCTTGTTATTGTTGCTGCTACTGTACTGCCTGTAATAGTACAGTGAAGTCATGCCATGAACCGTCGAAGTCCCTTGATGCTGCAGATCGCTACAGGCGATCCGCGCCCCATCCATCGCCAGATCGTTGACGGTGTACGGCGCCTGATCGCCAGCGGCGAGTTGACGCTGGGCGCGAACTTGCCCAGTGTCCGTGGCCTGGCCTTGCAGTTGGGCATTAATCCGAACACGGTCGCCAAGGCTTATAGCGAACTGACGGCGGAGGGCTGGCTGGATGCGCGCGCCGGCCTGGGCCTGTTCGTGGCTGCGCCGCGCCAGCGCCTGTCCGACGAGGAACGCGCACGGCGTCTGGACGAAGCGTTGACCCGCTTCGTCGGCGACGTCATCGCGCTCGACTATCCTGCTGGCGTGGTGCTGGAACGCGTAGCGGGCGAACTGGCCTTGTGCCTTCCCAAGAAGACCGGCTGAAAGTATCCGATGACGAATGAACCCATCTTGCAGACCGACAAGTTGTCGCTGCGCTTCAAGGACAAGCATGCGCTAGACCAGCTTAGCCTGCGCGTGGCGCGCGGCGGCATCCATGCCATCGTCGGCGCGAATGGCGCTGGCAAGTCTTCGCTGTTCCGCGTGCTGCTGGGCTTCGAGGCGGCGACCGAAGGCAGCGCCCGTATTCTCGGTTGTGACTGCGCCCGGCTGACGCCGGACTTGCGTGGACGCATCGGCTATGTCAACGAGGAGCACACCTTGCCCCTGTGGCTGACGATCGGTGAACTGACAGCCATGCAACGCCGCCTGTACACGGGATGGAATGAGGAACGCTATTGCAGTGTGTTGCGCAACTTCAATGTATTGCCAGGGCAGCGCATCGCGCAGCTGTCGCGTGGGGAACGTGCCGGCGTGAATCTGGCGCTGGCGCTCGGGCAGAGTCCGGAACTGTTGATCCTCGACGAACCCACGCTGGGCCTCGATGTGGTTGCCAAGCGTCTGTTCCTGGGGGCCATGATGGAAAGCAGCTATAGCGATGGCATGACCATTATCTATTGCTCGCACCAAATGGAAGAAATCGAGCGCGTGGCCGACCAGCTGATCATTCTTGAGCGCGGGCGTTTGTTGCAGGCTTGCGCGCCGGACGTCCTGTGCGAGCGGGTACTGCTGTGGGTGGCCGAATTTCCCTTCCTGCCGCCCGATACGAGAGCGCTGCCCGGTATCTTGCATACCGAACATATTGACGGACTGAGCCACTTCATGGTGCTGGACCAGGGACCGGAATTTGCCGCACGCCTGCGCCTGCTGGGTGCGCGCAGCGTGCACAACATGCCCGTCAGCCTCGACCGCGCCATCAATGCCTTGTTGGCGCGCGGGCATATTTCCGCTGCTAACCCCGCGCTGTACGCGGCCTGAGAAAGACTTCTTCATGGGCGACCTGTACCTGAGTGAGTGCCGCCGCTACCTGCGGGCCACCCTGATCTTTGCTGCCGTCCATATATTGGTGCAACTCTTCCTGGCCCGCTTAGGCAGCATCTTCCAGCAAGGCTGGCCCATGCAACTGCTCATCCTGGCAGTGTGCATGCTGGCAGGTCTGGGTCTTGCGCTGCATCAGATCGGCAGCTATCGCCAGCCCAGCCGCTGGCTGTGGCTGCTGCACCGGCCGCTGGCTCCCGGCGCCATCCTGGGAGGCTTGATGCTGGCGTCGGCCACGCTGATTGCCCTGGCCATTGGCCTGCCGCTGCTGCTGACCGTGCTGGGCACTGATTTTCTGTCGCCGCGCACGGTCGACATGCGCCACTACCTGGCCGTGCCTTACCTGGTGATGATGACGCTGATCGCCTGGCTGTGCGGCGCCGCCATCATGGTCAGCCGCCTGCGCTGTGCCTTCCTGCTTATTCTCCTGCCCTATGTGATGCTGATGCACGCGGCCGGCGCGCTCAGCCTGCTGCTGGCGACGCTGCCCTGCGCAGCGTTGTTGATGTGGAACGTGCACGCCAGTTTCACGCCCAGCCGCATGCGGCTCGCCGGCGGCCGCACCGCCACGCTGGCACAGGCGGTGCCACTGGTGGTGGGCATATATTGTCTGTTGCTGTGGGGTACGTTGGCTGTCTTTCACATCGCCCTGATCGGCTTGGACCGGCATCCGCAGACGATGGCCATGCCGTCGGCTGGCGGCTACGCGGATGTGAGCCGCGCCGATGGCCGCAGCCTGATGCTTGCCGGACTGGCCGGCGCCCAGGATGAGCGTGCGCCACTGTGGCGGCGCCAGTTGCCTTTGCTCGAAGTGGGGACCTTGCAAGCGACGATCACGCGCTATGCCGTGCGACAGCAATTGTCGAACCAGAACGCGCCGCCGCAGGCTGAGCTGAGCGATCTGCAGCAGCGCCTGACCTTCAATCACGGCAGCATGCGTTTCGACGTGCACGACATGCGCACGGGTGCGCTCATCAATCAGATGGGGCTGCATGGACTGGGGGACTTGCAGGCGTTTCCCGGCGTACCCGTACTTGCCGGTAATGTGCTCACCGGAAACATGGTGCTGGCATTCGAACCGGCTGGTCATGCGCTACGGTTGCAGGCACTCTTGCCAGCCGGGGAGCAAGCGGTTGCAGCACCGAAGAAAATCAGCGAACGCGTGTATGTGCTCAGCAACGGCCACCTGCTCGTCTATGCGCCTGCCGCAGCGGCGCAGCCCGGTGCTGCCGATACGGAAGTGTTCCGCCTGCCATTGCCTGTACCGCTGAGCAATCTGGAGCGGGTTGATATCGCGCCATTGCTCGACGGTACGCTGGTTTCCATCACGGGGGGGCGCGCCATGCAGTCAGGCGTACCAGGCAGTACGCAAGCGTTGCTGTTCGTCGACGCCAGCGGCCGCGCGCAGCCGGTCGCCACGCACGCCATCGACCACGATTTTCCGCTGCTGTTCGAACACGCCGACTGGTGGCTCTCACCCGCGCTGCATGCGCTCGTCAATCTGCCGCAGCGGATGTATGCTGATGGCGCCGTGCCGGATCTGACTGACGACAATGCCCGGCCTGTCGTCCGTCCGGCTGCCGTCTGGAGCGCCGCACTGTTGGCCGCTTTGCTCAGCGTCATGGGCGCGTGGTACTGGCGGCGGCAGGCCGGCGATGTGCCGCGCATCTGGCTGCTGGCCTGCGCGCTGCTGGGGCCTGCCTGCCTGCTGACGCTGCTGATCCTGCATCCACGCTCGCCAGTACCGCAGGCGCGCCCGCTTGCTGCTGCGTTGGCCAGATGATGGGCCTGGGCTTGGGCTACCGGCACTGTCTCTGGCACGCTGTCCTGGTCCTGGTCCTGGCGGCTGGCTTGACTCTGGCGGCGCCCGCTGCCGTGACGGCGACCTTGACGTTGGCGCCATTGCTGGCTCGCAATGCCGCTCTGCCGCCAGCGCCGCGCATTCCCAGTGCTGCCTTCGAGCGTCGCCCGCGTCTGCATGCGGTACACCTGTCGCCGGACGGGGCGTCGGTAGCGTATCTGGATGGCGAGGGGGCAAAGGCCAGCCTGCATGTGCTCGACACCCGCACGCAAGTGGCCAGGCGCCTGCTGGCCTTGCCTGGGCAGGTGGCCTTGTTCTGGTCCGGCGACAGCAGCACGCTGTTCCTGGCCATGCCGGACGGCGTGTCGGTGGTATCCGTTGCCGACAGCAGCAGCTACAAGCTGGCCGCCTTTGACGGCAGGGCCGAGCATCGCTTGTTTCCCGCAGATGCCGCTCACGCGCGCCATGTGCTGATGGCAAGCTACGCTGCGGCCAGCGGTATCTATCGCCTGGAGCGCATGGACACGCAAGGCCAACGCGAGCTGTTGTACCAGGGTGAACAGCTTTCCGGTTTCCTGCTGGACGCAACGGGTCGGCTGGGTTTTGCCATGACCGTCGCCAGTGATGGCATGCGTAGCATCCAGCGTCGCCAGGCTGCGGGCTGGCAAGAGGTGCTGCGTTGCCAGCGCGTCGATGACTGCACGCTGGTGGCTGCCGCGCCTGATGCTTCCCGGCTGAGCATGCTCATGGCGCAGTATGGCGACCGCAGCGCGCTGGTGGAGATTGATCTGGCGCAAGGCAGGCGTCGCGTTGTGCATGCCGACCGCGCCGGCCTGGCAGATATCCGCCGGGTGATCAGCGATGCGGACCAGCGTACGCCGCTGTTTGCCCTGTTCGAATCGCCCATGCTGCACCATGCCGGGCTGACACAGTTGGCGCGCCGTGCCGTGGCTGATATTGACCGGCAATTTGGGCACGGAGGCGTCTTCATCGAAGCGGCACGAGGCGGGGCGACACTGTTGCTGATCGAGAGCGGATCACGCCTGAACCACGACCGTTACTGGCTGTACGACAGTGCCCGTCGCAGCACGCGCGAAATCCTGCAGGCGCAGCGCGCGGCTGGCCAGCCTTTGCCGCCGGGCCAGCTGGCGCAGACTAGCCCCATCCATTACCGTGCCTCGGATGGCGTGCTGGTCCATGGATATCTGACCTTGCCGCCCGGAAAGGTAGCGGCGTCGATGCCGCTGCTGACGCTGGTCCATGGCGGGCCGTGGGAACGGGTCAATGCCGCTTACGCGCCACTAGTGCAATTGCTGGCGAACCGCGGTGTCGCCGTGTTCCAGCCGAATTTCCGCGCTTCCGTCGGTTATGGCCTGCATTACATGACGGCGGCCGGTGGCGACCTGGGCAACGGCCGCGTGCAGGCCGACATCGTTGATGGCGTGCGCTGGCTGCTGCGGCAGGGGGTGGGCGACCGGCAACGCCTGGCCATTGCCGGCCATTCCTTTGGCGGCTATGCGACCCTGCTGGCGCTGACACACACGCCCAGTCTGTTTCAGTTCGGCATGGCCATCGCACCGTCGCCCGACTTCGCGCGTACCCTGCGCACCATGGCCAGCGGGCCGGGCGGCGACCAGGCATTCCCGCTGCGTCTACAGGATATGGGTGTGGACTTGCAGGATGGCGTCGCCATGCGGACGCTGGAGGCTGGCGCCCCCGTGCGCCACACGGACCAGGTTGGCAAGCCGCTGCTGATCATGGCTGGCGCCAGAGACAGCACGGTGCAGATCGCATCGGTGACGGATTATGTGGCCCGGTTACAGTTGTCCGGCAAGCCAGTCAGCCTGCTGGTCGATCCCGAGGAAGGGCATAATCCGCGCCATCCCCTGTACCGCCAGGCTGCGGCGTATCTGCTGGAACAATTGCTGCAGCAGCATCTGGGCGGGCCGGCGCCAGCTGCACCGGGAGCGAAATTGGACTCCTACTTGCGCCAAACGCTGAAAGCGAACCGGGCTTTGCCAGCGCTGTTCGCCGTGCCGGGGGCGGACGCAGCCCTCAAGATCCCTTAAAACCCCTTAAAACTCTTCCCATTCGCTCTCTGCAGCGGCATTGCTGCGGCGCGCCGGTGCGGCGGCCACGGCCTGGCGCACGGGTGCCTTGCGGGCCACGGGGCGTGCGATGGCTGGCGCTGCCGGCGTCGCGCGCACAGGCGTCAGCTTGGGTGTGCTGGTGACTTGGTTGCCCGTCTTGAAGAAACCCACCACGTGCGCCAGTTCGCCCGCCTGTTCCTGCATGCTTTGCGAAGCCGCCGCCGCTTCTTCCACCAGGGCTGCGTTTTGTTGCGTCACTTCATCCATCTGTGCAATGGCCATGTTGATCTGCTCGATGCCGATGGTTTGCTCGTGCGTGGCGGAGGTGATTTCGCCCATGATGTCGGTCACGCGCACGATGCTGTCGACGATGTCGCCCATGGTCTGGCCCGCTTCATTGACGAGGCGCGAACCCGTGTCTACGTTGGCGACGGAAGCGGCGATCAGTTCCTTGATTTCCTTGGCTGCCGAAGCCGAGCGGTGCGCCAGGTTGCGCACCTCGGTGGCCACGACAGCGAAGCCGCGGCCCTGTTCGCCCGCGCGCGCCGCTTCCACGGCCGCGTTCAATGCCAGGATGTTGGTCTGGAAAGCGATGCCGTCGATGACGCCGATGATGTCGACGATCTTCTTCGACGACGCGTTGATGGTGCCCATGGTGTCGACCACTTGCGAGACGATGCTGCCGCCGCGCACGGCCACTTCGGACGCGCTTTTTGCCAGCTGGTTCGCCTGGCGCGCATTGTCCGCGTTCTGCTTCACGGTCGAGGTCAGCTCTTCCATGGCCGACGCCGTCTCTTCCAGCGAACTGGCCTGCTCTTCCGTGCGTGCTGACAGGTCGAGGTTGCCGGCGGCAATTTCGCTCGATGCCGTGGAGATCGCATCCGTGCCGTGGCGCACTTGCGCCACCACGCCCAGCAGGCTGGTGTTCATGGCTTTCAGTGCGCCCAGCAGGCGCCCCGTTTCATCGCTGGAATTGACGACGATGTGCGACGACAGGTCGCCAGAGGCCACGGTTTCCGCCACGCTGACTGCCGCATTGATGGGGAGGGTGATCGAGCGCGTGATGATCCAGGCAACGAAGGCACCCAGCAGCACGGCCACGCTGCCCAGCGCTATCATGGAGGCGCGCGCGCTGGCGCTCAGCGATTCGGCCTCTGTTGCCGCCTGCGCCGCCTGCTGCGCTTCATAGGCGAGCAGGCTGTCGAGCGCGCCCAGCACGCGCTTCAGGCTCGGTGCCGCCTGCTGCGTCAAAAAGGCGATCGCTTCTTCGGTCTGGCCCGCATTGCGCAACTCGATGACCTTGTTGTTCAGCGGCGCGCCCGATTTCAGGGCGGCGTCCAGTTCGGCCATCAGGGCCGTTTCCTTGTCCGTCGAGATTTTCTTTTGCAAGGTTTCCTTGGCGGCGCCGTATTTCTTGCGCGATTCGCCGATTTTCGCCAGTTCCGCCTGCACCAGCGCTTCCGTCGGCGCCACCACCACGCTGGTGATCGCCAGGGTGATGTTGCGCACGTTGTCGCTCATGGTGTTGGCCGCCGCCATCTTGACGTTCTTGTCGGTGACGATGTCATGCGTGCGTGCGCTCAGTTGCCCCATGGAGTACAGGCCGACGAGCAAGACGGCCA
The DNA here is from genome assembly GCF_900095265.1 of Janthinobacterium sp. UMAB-56. Taxonomy (GTDB): domain Bacteria; phylum Pseudomonadota; class Gammaproteobacteria; order Burkholderiales; family Burkholderiaceae_D; genus Janthinobacterium. The sequence goes on from NZ_LT607671.1 coordinate 38,019, forward strand.
CCAGCAGGCCGAGAACGACAGCAAACCCGATCCCGAGCCGGGTGCCGATTTTGAATTGTGTGAGTGACATGATTGCTTTCGTGTTGCGGAAGTGAGGGAAAACGTCGACAGGCCGGGTCTACGGGTTTATACGTATGGGCGGCGAGTCTGTAATTGTTCCTCAAAAATCCGCACTGCAATACAAAAACTTGTATCAAGTCCGAGAAAAGTTTTAAAAATGGTAGTAAATTAAATAAGTTGTCGTGTGGAAACAACGTGCGCGACGCTGGATGGGCGCGCAGTTCTCCGGAAATACCTGGATGGCCAGGAAATCGATGAAAGCGCTAGGTTTAACGAGATTTTTGCCCGATACGCCGCGCGAGGCGCCGATGGCGCAGGGACGTCAGCTGGCCGTGCTGCTGGGGACGGTGGCGCTGGCATTGATCGCGCTGAAAGCGTGGCTGCACCGCCTGCCCTCAGTCGGCAATATGGTTGGGAATGCGAAACAGTAAATCCGTGTCGCCGATGTCCACGCCCGCTTGCGAAAGCAGAGTGCCGGCCTGGCCCCGGTGGTGCGTCTGGTGGTTAAAGAAATGCATGAGCAGGCTGAAAAACTCGCGCCGGTTCGGTCCCTTGCTGTTGCGGTAGTCGAGCAGGTGGTCCAGGTCTTCTTCGCGGATGGAGGCGGCCCAGTCCACAATGGTCTGGTCCAGCCACAGCCGGTGCGCGTGCATGGCGGCAAAATCGTCGGCGGCGAACAGCGGCTGCGTGAGCGAGGTGGGTGGCGTGATGGCGCGGATGGGGTCGAGCAGGGGAAAGCCGGCCGGGTGCCTGGCGTAGCGCTGCAGCCACAAGGTGTCGCCCACCATCACGTGGTTCAAGGTGGCCAGCAGGGAGCCGAAAAAGGCGCCCCGCTCGCGCTGCAGTTCGCCGGGCGGCAGGCCGGCCGCGGCCGCGTAGACCTTGGCATTCATCCACTGGTTGTAATCAGCCATCAGGCAAAGGTGGGCACAACGACTCATGGTGATTCCTCCAGGGTGTGAATGTTGTCTGTCAGACGGATTTCAAAAATGCGCGTATGCCGGCCAGCAGCATTTCAATGGCCATGGCCGTCAAAATCAAGCCCATCAGGCGCTCGAACGCCGTCATGACTCTCGGACCCAGCGCGCGCTGCAAGCGTTCGGCGCACAGGAAGACGGCCAGCCAGACGACGGCCACGGCCGTCAGCCCCGCCACGTGGGCGATGACGTCGTTCATTTCATGCGAGGAAAACAGCAGCACGGTCGCCAGGGCCGACGGGCCGGCCAGCGCTGGGATGGCCAGCGGCACGATGAACGGCTCGCCCCCCATTTCATGGTCGCTATTGCCCGCGTTGGGCTGTGGAAACACCATGCGCATGGCGATCAGGAACAAAATCACGCCGCCGCCGATGCGCAGGGCCACTTCCGACAATTGCAAGGCGTTCAGGAAATGGCGACCGAAGAACATAAACAGCAGCAAGATGCCGAAGGCGATCATGCATTCGCGCACGACGACTTTCCAGCGCCGCTCGACCGGTACCCGTTTCAGGGCATTGACGAACAGGGAAACGTTGCCGAACGGGTCGGTGACGAGCAAGAGCAGGATAAAAGTCTGGAAGAAATTCTGTGTCATGGTGGTGTGAAAAAGAGGTCAACAACGCTGCCAGGATGGGCGCGGTGCGATAAGGCTTGCGATGATAACAAGAGCGGCGGCGATCGCCCATGATTATTGATGCATAGCAGCATTTTTTTTATGCGGCGATGACTTTTGCCTGGTAAAACGCGGTGGGCGTGGTGCCGAAATGTTTCTTGAACATGGCAGTGAAGGCACTCTGGCTGGTGTAGCCATTCTCCATGGCCACGTCGATGACCTTGCTGCCGTGCGCCAATTGTTCCAGCGCCCGCAGCAAACGCGCCTGCTGGCGCCACTGGCCAAAGCGCATGCCCGTCTGTTTCTGAAACAAGCGATGCAGGCTGCGCTCGGTGATCGCCAGCGCCTGCGCCCAGTGCGCCACCGTCTGCTGTTCGCCCGGTTGCGCCATCAGCCGCGCGCAGATGCCGCGCAGGCGCGCATCGACGGGCAAGGGCAAATACAGGGGCAGCACGGGCAGGCTATCGAGCTCATGCAACAGCAATTGCAGCAGATGCCAGTCGCGGCTGCCTTCCGTGAAATCGGGCGCGATGTCGACAGCCGCCACGATCAATTGCCGCAGCAGGGGGCTGATGTCGAGCACGCAACTGTGGCGCGGCAGCAGTGGCGAGCTGGCACAGTCGATGAAGACGGTGCGCATCTTGACGGCGCCGCTCATGCGTACCTGGTGCGCGATGCCGGGCTGCAGCCACACGCCGCGCGTGGGCGGCACCACCCAGCGCCCGCCCTGCGCCTCGATGGTCATCACGCCTTCGATGGCGTACAGCAACTGCGCATGCGTGTGGCGGTGCACGGAAATCACGTGGCCATGCGCATAGTCGACGGCCAGCGCCATGGCGCGCGCCGTGACGGGCAGCAGTTCCTGAAAGGCGGGGGAGGTGCAATCCATGAGGAAGGTCAGTTTTGCGATAGGTACGGACATCTTAGCGCGAGAAGGCGCGGCGCGCCTGCGGCATGATGGTTTCCCGTCACTATTCCTGGAGCTACACATGCCTGTGCGTGCCTATCTGTACCCGTTTCTGGCCATGCTGTTGTGGGCTGGCAACGTCATCGTGTCCAAGCTGGCTGCGTCCAGCATCGCCCCCACGGCCATCACCTTTTACCGCCTGGTGCTGGTCTTGCTGGTGATGACGCCGTTTATCGCCCGCCCCCTGTGGCGCAACCGCGCCGCCATCCGACGCCAGTGGTGGCAGCTGGCCCTGTGCGGCGTGATGTCGATGGCCCTGTTCCAGAGCCTGTCCTACCGCGCCGCCGAATCGACGACGGCCACCAACATGGCCATCGTCACGGCGCTGGCGCCGCTGATGACGGCCCTGCTCAGCGTCTTGCTGCTGGGCGAGCGTCTGACGCTCGGCATGGCGGCAGGCGGCGTGCTGTCGTTTGGCGGCTTGCTGTACCTGGTCGGACGCGGCGACGTGCTGGCCTTGCTGCAGCAGGGCGTGCATGCGGGCGATGCGCTGATGCTGCTGGCCTGCCTGAGCTTTGCTCTGTATGGCGTGCTGCTGCGTCGCTGGCGTGTATCGATTCCCGCTTGGCAAGCCATTTATTGCCAGGCGCTGGCGGCCCTGGCGTGCATGTTGCCGCTGTTCCTGCTGCTGCCGCCCGGCAGCGCCAGGCTGGACGCCACCACCTTGCCCCTGATCGGCTATGCGGGCATCGGCTCGTCCATCGTGCTGTCCTACCTGTGGATCGAAGGCGTGAAATTGCTGGGGCCGAACCGCTGCAGCATCTACGTCAACCTGTTGCCTTTGCTGACGGCCTTGCTGGCCATCGTCTGGCTGCACGAAAGCATGCATATTTATCACCTGGTCGGCGGCGGTATTTCGCTGCTGGGCGTGTTGCTGGCGCAGACGGTGCAGCGGCCCCTGTGGCGCCAGCGTCCTGGAGTGTCGGGACTTGCCTGAACGACCATGCATAATGGCGTTTTTCGGCAGTGGAGTTGACATGCGGCAAATATTTTGGACGAGCGCGATGGCGGCGCTGCTGGCGCTGGGCGCCCTGGCGCCGGCACAGGCAGCTTCCCGTTTCTACGAAGGCGCCCCCATGGCCTATGCCAGCGCCGTCGAGCGTCGCGACGGTGGCGTGGTGCTGGCCTTCCTGCGGGAAAATGGCGAGGTCAACGGCTACTATTGCCAGTGCAATCAAGGCAGCGAGAAACGCATGAACCTGGACAAGTATGGCAAGGCCAGCATCGAGGCCGTGTTCCAGCTTGACCTCGACAGCGAAGGCGAGACCACCCTGGTGCTCAGCCGCAGTGGCGGGCGCAGTGACAACCCCTTTGGCTTGCATGCCTACCGCTACCAGCGCGACGGCGGCAGAATGGTCAAGGTGGCCGCCTTGCAGCCCACGCTGGACGCCATCGTACACGGCGCCAAGGTCATGGACGAGGCCCAGGTGCGCGCGGCGCTGGCCCGTTTGCAGCTGATCGACTACAGCATCGCTTACGCGCCCACGGGCGTGGCCGAGTTCGATGCCATCGAGCATGGCCATGGCAGCCTGGTCGGCTATTTCAATATCGACGGTGAATTACTGCCGGGTAAACCGGCGGAAGCGCCGGCGTTTGCCTATAAAAAAACCTTCCAGGAAAAGGATGGCCATTATCTGACCGTCACGTATCTGCTGGGCAAGGGCTGGGAACGGGGCCACGCGCCCAGTTACCACGTCAAGTGGATCACCTGGGAAACGCAGCCGCAACGCTTTGCCGCCACCCAGGATGGCGTATTCATCGAATACGAGGTGAATTGCTGCGTGGGCAGTGTGTTTGCCCGTGGCCAGTATGCGCTGGGCAAGCGCACCGGCGTATGGCACTTCGAAGAGCCGTACACCATCCGCTGGTCTGGCGCCTATGTCGATGACAGGGCCGAGGGGCCATGGACGTATGAAAGCGGCGACGAAACCACCACGGGCATGATGCAGCGGGGTCAGCGCACGGGCCGTTGGGAAGTCAGCCCGGGCGTGGCCGAATGGCGCGCAGCGGACATGCACAGCTTCACTGGGTACGACCATTTTGTGAAAGACCGCCTGGACGGTCCCAGCGAGCGCCGTATCGATGGCGTGGTGCAATGGCAGGGCAACTATGTGCATGGCAAGAAGCAGGGCCAGTGGGTCGAACCTGGCGGTGGCGGCAACTACGTCGATGATGTGAAACAGGGGCCGTGGAAGAAGGCGACGGCGGACGGCGGCTGGCAGGTGTTGACCATGCTCAATGGTGAACCGGAAGGCAAACTGGAACAGTATGCGGCCGATGGCCAACTGCTGCTGGTCGAACATTACCGACTGGGTGTGCTTGAGGGCACGATGGAAAGTTTTTATCCGGATGGCAAGCGACGTTACCAGGGCTCGTTTGCCGACGGCAAGCGCGATGGTGCGGAAACCCTGTTTTATCCCGATGGTGAACTGCCGCAATTTCACCGCAACTGGAACAAGGGCGTGCTGCACGGCGTCAGCATCGAGAATTTCAAGAACGGCATACCGCGCCATATCGGCGCCTACAACATGGGCAAGGAGGTGGGGCGCCACCAGTACTTTCGCAGCGACGGCCAGTTAATCGAAGAAACCGTGTATTAACATATCTGGCATTCCGGCGCGACCGCGCACGATAGCGGAATGCCAGTTCTGCGCAAAAAACATCATCCACTTGTTACAAAGCGTGAAAATCCCAGCTGAATGTTGCTACAGGTAATCTTTCCCTGTATCTTGCAATCAGGAAATTAAAAGTACGGAAAACCTCAACCCTGTTGATCTGTATTGCACTCCTGACGATATGCGCGGGCCGCCTTCCCCCCTGCCGCCGCACACGCCGTATCGATCTGTCCTGAACAATTCACGTGACCCGCCCATCGGCGCTTGCAGCTATCCCATTTGGTTGGCGCAGGCATGGTTGCGCCCTTACCAAGGAAACTGCATGCTGTCGAATATAACAATAAAAATGCGCCTGATTGCCACCATGAGTGTGCTGGGCTTGCTGATCGCCGTGCTGGGCATCATGAGTATCATCAGCCTGAAATCGGCCAACAACACCCTCAACGAGGTCTACAGCAATCAGCTGGCATCGACCCAAGCCATCGGCGAAGCGCAAATTTCCCTGGGCCGTGCCCGGTTCACGATGGACCGCGTGATGGTGCACCCCGATGCCGCCGAAGCCAAAGAGACGCTGGCGCGCGCCGGCCAGTTTATCGAGTCTTCGAACAAGGCCTGGAAGGTGTATCTGGCCTTGCCGCAGGGCGCGGAAGAAAAACGCCTGTCCGACGACATGGACAAGAAGCGCAGCGACTACATCAACAATGGCTTGTTAATTATGAGCAAGGCGTTGTTCGAGGGTAACATCGCGCAGGCGGACGGCTTCATGATGAAGGGCCTGACCCCTCTGTACCGCACGCTGGACCAGGCAGCCGAAACATTGACGCAGTTCCAGGTGAGCGGTGCCGCCAAGATGTACGCCGATAGCCAGGCCAGCTACCACACGCAAGTGACCATGGCCATCGGCGGCATGCTGGTGGGCGCCTTGCTGACCATTATTTCCAGCATCTTGCTGCTGCGCGCCATCTTTGGCCCGCTGGACCAGGCCCTGCGCCATTTCGGCGCTATTTCGGACGGCAACCTGGCCAATGACATTGTCATCACGCGCCACGATGAGATGGGTGCCTTGCTGACGGGCTTGCAGAAAATGCAGGAACGCCTGTCGACCACCGTGCGCGGCGTGCGCGACGGCAGCGGCGCCATCGCCACGGCCAGCAATGAAATCGCCTCGGGCAACCTGGACTTGTCCAGCCGCACGGAGCAGCAAGCGTCGAGCCTGGAAGAAACCGCCTCGTCGCTGGAAGAACTGACCTCGACCGTCAAGCAGAATTCGGACAATGCGCGCCAGGCGAACCAGCTGGCCGTCTCTGCCTCGGACGTGGCCGTCAAGGGTGGCGCGCTGGTGGCACAAGTGGTCGATACCATGGGTACCATCAGTGAATCGTCGAAAAAGATCGCCGACATCATCGGCGTGATCGACGGTATCGCCTTCCAGACGAACATCCTGGCCCTGAACGCGGCCGTGGAAGCGGCGCGCGCCGGCGAGCAGGGCCGTGGCTTTGCCGTCGTCGCCACGGAAGTGCGCAACCTGGCGCACCGCTCGGCCAGCGCCGCCAAGGATATCAAGACACTCATCGAAGCATCGGTGCAGAACGTGGGCGCCGGCAGTGCGCTGGTCAGCCAGACGGGCACGACGATGGACGAGATCGTGGCCAGCATTCGCCGCGTGACGGACATCATGGGAGAAATCAGCGCCGCCGGCCGCGAGCAGGAACTGGGCATCGGCCAGATCAATCAAGCCGTGGCGGAAATGGACACTGTGACGCAACAGAATGCGGCGCTGGTGGAAGAAGCGGCGGCCGCCTCGGAAGCGATGCAGGAGCAGGCAGCGGCGCTGGCCGAGATGGTCAGCATTTTCAAGCTCGACGCCAACCATAGCGGCCCGGCAGCGGCCAAGCCCGCCTTGCGCAAGCCTGTCGTGGCCGCCACCAGCACGGCCTTGAAACGTCCGGCCCTGCGCCTGGCGCCGTCCCGCGCTGCGGCAGCACCTGTCGCCGCCGCAAAACCGCGTCCGGCCAAGCCCGCCGCAGATAACAGCGGCGAGTGGGAAGAGTTTTAAACTACTGCGCTGGCAGGGTGGCCTTGCTGCCCTGTTCCTGCAGCAGCGCCGCCTCGGCCAGGGCCTGGGCGCGCGCTTCCTCTGCCGCCTGCTCCGCTTTCTCCAGCGCATCATGGCGCGCCTGCAAGGCCGCCCGCGCACGCACGAAGACGATCTTGATGGCGGCCATCACAGGTACCGACAGGAAGATGCCGACCACGCCACCCAACTGGTCGCCGGCCAGCAAGCCGACGATCACCATCAGCGGGCTTACTTCCACGCCTTCGCTCATCAAATACGGGTTGACCACGTAATCCTGGAATAAACGGTAGGCGGCAATAAAGCCGATCAGCCAGAACACGTGCTCGTAACCACTGAAACCGGCAACGACCACGGCGATGACGGCGGCGGCCAGCGGACCGGCAAACGGGATGAATTCCAGCAGGGCGGCGGCGCCCGCCAGCAGCAGGCTGTATGGGACGCCCATCATGGAAAAGGCGATGCTGTAGGACACAAAAGTGGCGATCGACAACAGCAGCAGGGCGCGCACATAGCGCGACAGCAGGATGTCGAGGTCATCGATGATGGCGCCCCAAAGCTTCTTGTTCGGGCGGTTCAGCAAGGAGAGCAAGCCGTCGCGCATGTCCGGGCCTTCCTTGATCAGCAAAAAGCTCAGCACGGGCACCAGCACCAGATAGATCAGGTTGCTCGCCGCATGCATGACGGTCATGCCCAGTTCTTTCGCCAGCGGCATGGCCTGGCCGGTACCGCTGCTGAGCTGCGTCTGCATGAACGACAGCAGGCGCGCGCGCAAGGGTTCCATGAATTCCGGCAAAGGAATGCGCTCGGCAAAATTATTGCCTTTGAGCAGGGTCGGCAATTGCGCGCTGAGCTTGCTGGCTTCTTCCTCGATGCGGGCACCGAAGATGGAGCCCAGTATGGCTACCAGCAATATCACCACCAGAAAGACGATGCCGATGGCGGCCGTGCGCGGCAGGCGCTTCGGCCCATACCGCTCCAGCAACCCGATCAGCGGATACACGAGGTAACTGAAGAACACTGCAAACACCACCACGATCAGGGTAGACGACACCTTGTACGTGAGAAATAACAAAAAAGCGACGAGAAAAGCCGTCCACACCATCTTGGCAACGCGCAAGTTAAAACCGAACATATGAATTCCTTAGAGGCAGGATGCTACGCAAGCGTGGCTGGCTTGACGGACTGGGTGGGCAAGGCAGGGATCGGGCCGCGCCGCACGGCCGGAAATCATACCGCAAAATGCCAAAATGCCATGCTCTTGTGCGTAATAGCAATGCTTTCTTCTATCCCTCATTCCCTCCAGCCTATTTTTCCCGCCAGCTGGCCACGGTGATGAAGACGCCGTTTTCCTTGTCCGGCTCGCGCAAGGTCACCGTGTAGCGGCCGCTCGTATCGCTGCCCGTGAACACAACTTTGTCGTCATGGCCCTGCACTTGCGCGCCCTTGGCCAGTTTGGCGTAGGTGTTGAGCACCCAGTGGAAATCGGCATAGCTGCGCAGGCTGATGCTGGCAGCGGGCATGGGCTGGTCGCCAGCCTCGGCCGCGTCCAAACTTGCCAGGTTCGTCGGTGCGATGGGTTTGCCGCCGCTGGACCTGCCGGTCAATTCCGCATTCGGCAGCAGCAGGTGAAGCAAGCTGGCGGGAAAGCCGGGCGGTACGTCGCGCTGATGCCAGCCGGGCCGGCCGGGGCGGGTGGTGATGTATTCCACCACAGCAATGCTTTGCCGCTGTTCCGGGGCAGCCTGTGCCAGCATGGGCGGCAATTGCCGCGCCCAGATCAGCAGCGGCGCAGCCATCTCGTCTTCTAGGTCCGGTGGCAGGAACAAGGTCAGCACGGCGTGCGTGGGCGGCAGACAGTCGGGGTCGCAATGGCCGTTGACCAGGGCCAGTGCCAACAGCTTGCGTTGCGGGTCGAACAGCAGGGCGGCGCGCTGTGCGCCGTGTCCGCTAGGGTTGATGGAGGCCAGCACCGAGCGCCCGTCGGGCAGCATGGTGCGCGTGATGTCGTCCAGTGACTGCATGCTGTCGAGCACCTGGCGCGCGATCAGGGTGTTTCTCTGTGTATAGCTGCCGCGCGCATAGCCGAGCAGCTTGAAGACGTCGGCGCGAATTTCGGGATGCGCGCTCAGGCGCAGCGGCGCCGATGGTACGGGCACGCTGGCGGCCACGAAGGCGGCATCTTCGGCTGCCTGCGCTTGCGCCAGCGCAAAGGGGGACGTGACCAAGGCCGCGCACAGCGACAGCAGGGGCAAGATGCGGCGAATACAGGTGTTCAATGGCAATCCTTGTCGAGACGCCATGCCGGTCGGTTTGCCGACATGCGCGCGCTGTGATCTTAGCATTTCAGGAATGAAACGCTTTCTGCCAAACTTGGCTTTTGAATCACTGTCCGCATTGCCATGGCCAGGATATTGCGCATGGGAGAGGCGGGCTGTTTCTATACCTGCTCTTTGTATACGGACGAGCACGCCAAGGTGAGCCGCTTGCTCCGCCGCATGCTGGCCTGCTTGGAGAGCAAGCACATCCCCTTGACCGTCTTCAAGATCGGCGCCCGGGACGGCTGCTATGAGGTGTATCTTGAGCAGCGCGATCCCTGGAAGATGTCGTCGCAAGCCTTGCTGGCGCTGCTCGATGCCAGGCCCATTGGCGATGTTCAGGCGGCGTTGAGCACGTAGCGGTTCTTGCCGTTCTTCTTGGCCTGGTACAGTGACTCATCGGCACGCCGGTAGCTGTGCGACAAGTCGGCTTCCTTGATCATTTCCGCGATGCCGATGCTGACGGACACCTTGCGTTCCGGCACGAAAGCCGCCTCGACGCTGTCGACCAGTTGCGCGGCAAAGGCGCAGGCCGCGTTCTTTTCACCCAGGTAAATGACGGCGAACTCTTCGCCGCCCAGGCGGCCGCACAGGTGCTCGCCCGATACCTCGGCGATCACCTCGGCAATCTTTTTCAGCACCTCGTCGCCCACGTCATGGCCGCACATGTCGTTGATTTGCTTGAAGTCGTCGATGTCGATCATTAAAAAGTAAGCGGGCGTGAGCGCCGTACGCTGCAGCACGCGCGCGCTTTGCGTAAACATGCGTCGGTTGTTGAGCCCGGTCAAGCCATCCTTGTAAGCCATCGTCGCCAGTTCTCGCTGGGCACGATAGTTATGGATGCGCAAGACGAGAAAATAGATATTCAGCGCCAGGCCGATGATCACGCTGATGGTGACGGCCAGCATGGGCCAATGCTGGTCGGCCTGGCCCGCATGCACGGGAAACTGCCCCAGTCCCAGGATCGCCCACACGCCCAGCGACACGCCCAGGTAATACGCAATGCCGCTGAAGATGGGCGCCGTCGTCAGGGTGATCATCACGCCCAGCGGCAGCACCCAGAAAGCGGGGTCTTCCGTGCCCAGCAGCAGCACGCGAAAGCTGAAAGCGATGAACAATACGCTGACGGTGCCGCTGGCGATAATGGCCTGCAGCGACCTGGCATACACGGCCAGCAGCAGCCCGACCAGCATGCCCGTCACGCCCAGCGCAGCTTGCGCATGATCGAGCGTAGCGCGCGACAAGGTCAGGGTGTATGTGGCCAGCCAGCAAGCCAGGCCAAACGTCAGGATGGCAACCGAAATGAAATGCAATTCCTTGAAAAAGCGCTGTTGCTGCGGCGGCTCTCCTGAGAAGAACAAATAGTAGAAAGCAGGAGACAGGCTGCGCGAGGTGAACATGACATTTGTCCAGGCAGACAACACGCCTTGCGGCAGGGACGCCTCCCGGCAATGACAGGCGGCTTGGTGCGCGTATAAAGGTAGTTGCGCTCAGGAACTAGTGTACTGGCTTCTTGGGGGCAACGGGGATATGGGCGAGGAAATTGGCGGCAAGTGTCCTCGTGCCGCCACAGTCGCCTCCCCGCCAGGGGCAGGCAAGCGCCTGCTTACAGATCGCGCGCCAGGACCTGGCCCAGCAAGTCCTTGCCAAAGCTGTGATGCGCCTCTTCCTCGACCAGCTCGAAGCCAGCCCTGTCGTAGATGCGCCGTGCGCCTGTGAGGATGCTGTTGGTCCACAGCACCATTTTCGTGTAGCCCACCTGGCGGCTGAAGCGCAGGCATTCATCGACCAAGCGGCTGCCGATGCCCAGGCCACGCGCGCAGGGATCGACATATAGCAGGCGCAGCTTGGCCGTCGTGTCGTCCTGACGCACGATGAAGACCGAACCGATCACCTTACCGTCCTTCTCGGCGATCCAGCAGCGCTCACGGGCCGGGTCGAATTCCCGCACGAACTTGGCGACGATGTCGGCAACGAGTGCTTCGTACTCGTTGTTCCAGCCATATTCCTGCGCATACAGCAGGGCTTGCCGGTGGATGATCCAGCCCATGTCGCCCGGTTGCGGATTGCGCAGGATATAAGCGGGTGATGGCTGCCCCAGCAAACCCTGGATCTGGCCCATGGCAGCGACCAATTCCTGCTGCGCCGTTGGCGGCAAGCGTTCCAGCATGGCCGCCACTTCGCGCCGCGAGGCGTCGACCAGGGGCGCCAGAGTGCGTTGTCCCTGTTCGGTCAGCTGCAATTGTGCCGCGCGTGCATCCGTGGGCGAGCGCGTCTTGGCGATCAGCCCCTGCTTTTCGAACCCGGCAATGACACGGCTCAAGTAGCCCGCGTTCAAGCCCAGCTCGCGGCACAGGTCCGCACTGGTCAGTTGTTCACGATGCGCCAGCTCATACAGGATGCGCACTTCCGTCAGCGAAAACGCGCTGTCCAGCAAGTGTTCATGCAGCACGCCAATCTGGCGCGTATAGAAACGGTTGAAACGGCGCACGATCTCCGTGCGCTCGCTCAGTGATTGCGTTGACATCATTAGCTCCATTTGCTTGCTTCTGGCAGAATATTGATTGCTTTTGGCAAGTATGTCAATATGGCGCAAGGATTCTGCCACGCATAAAAAAAGCGGCCCTGAAGAGGGCCGCCTTGGGTGCAACGGAAACCAGCGAAGCTGGCTTACACGTCGATATTGCCAGCGCGCAGCGCGTTGTTTTCGATGAAGGCGCGGCGCGGTTCCACGTCGTCGCCCATCAGGGTGGTGAAGATTTGATCCGCCGCAATGGCGTCTTCGATCTGTACTTTGAGCAGGCGGCGCACGGTCGGGTCCATCGTGGTTTCCCACAACTGGTCGGGGTTCATTTCACCCAGACCCTTGTAGCGCTGTTTCGAGACCGTGCGTTCGGCTTCGTCGCGCAGCCATTGCACTGCCTGGTGGAAGTCGACCACGGCTATTTCCTTGATGCGCTCGCCTTCGCCGCGACGCACGAATGCGCCTTCGCCGATCAAGCCTTCGAAGGTGGCAGCACCGTTGCTCAGCACGGCGTAGTCCGGGCCTTGCACGAAGTCGGCGTCGATAGCCGTCACTTTCACGTTACCGTGATGCATGCGTTCGATGTGCAGCTTGTGTTTTTCCGACAGGTCGTCGGAACGCACATGCACGCGCACGGCGCTGTCGTTGATGGCCGTCTGCAGGGCCAGGGCGGAGGTTTCCGCCAGGTCCAGGGTCGACAGGTCCAGCTGCACGCCCGTCATGATGGCCGTCAGGGCGGCGCGGTCGATGACGCGCGTCAGGCGCGTCATGATGGTGTTCGACAGGTTGAACTTGCGCACCAGTTCGGTCAGGGTCTCGCCGGAAATGCCTTCCGCGCCTGTGCGCGGCACCAGCACGGCCGTGTTCAGCGCCACCGTCATCATGTAGCTCGCTTCCTCGGTGTCATCCTTCAGATAACGCTCGTCGCGGCCGGCTTTCACTTTGTACAGCGGCGGTTGCGCGATGTAGATGTGGCCGCGTTCGACCAGTTGCGGCATCTGGCGGTAGAACAGGGTCAGCAGCAGGGTACGGATGTGGGCGCCGTCGACGTCCGCATCGGTCATGATGATGATGCGGTGGTAGCGCAGTTTCTCGACGTTGAATTCGTCAGGACCGATCGAGGTGCCGAGCGTGGCGATCAGGGTGGTGATCTGCTCGGACGACAGCATTTTCTCGAAGCGGGCTTTTTCCACGTTCAGCACTTTACCGCGCAGTGGCAGAATCGCCTGGAATTTGCGGTCGCGTCCCTGTTTTGCCGAGCCACCTGCCGAGTCACCCTCGACGATGTACAGTTCGCACAGGGCGGGGTCTTTTTCTTGGCAGTCGGCCAGCTTGGCCGACAGGCCCAGGCCATCCATGATGCCTTTGCGGCGCGTCAAATCGCGGGCCTTGCGGGCCGCTTCACGGGCGCGTGCCGCTTCGACGATCTTGCCGCAAATGATCTTGGCATCGTTCGGTTTTTCTTGCAGGTAATCTGCCAGGGTCTTGGCGACGATCTCTTCGACGGGGCCGCGCACTTCCGACGACACCAGCTTGTCTTTCGTCTGCGACGAGAATTTCGGTTCCGGCACTTTCACCGACAGGACGCAGGTCAGGCCTTCGCGCATGTCGTCACCGTTGATTTCCACTTTCGCCTTCTTGGCGAACTCGTGTTCATCGATGTATTTGTTGATCACGCGCGTCATGGCCGCGCGCAAGCCCGTCAGGTGGGTGCCGCCGTCGCGTTGCGGGATGTTATTTGTAAAGCACAGCACCTGTTCATTGTAGGCATCGTTCCACTGCATCGACACGTCGACCGTGATGTTCGTGCCCTGGTCCGACATGCGCTCGCCCGTGGCCTGGAAAATGGTCGGGTGCAAAACCGACTTGGCCTTGTTGATGTACTCGACGAAGCCGCGCGTGCCGCCTTCGAAGGCGAAGATTTCTTCCTTGCCAGTGCGCTGGTCGGACAACTTGATGTTGACGCCATTGTTCAGGAAGGACAGTTCGCGGATGCGCTTGGCCAGGATTTCGTAGTGGAATTCCACGTGCGTGAAAATCTCTTCGTCGGCCCAGAAATGCACGTCGGTGCCGCGCTTGTCCGTTTCGCCGATGACCTTGATCGGCGACGTCGCGATGTCGCCCACCATGACGATCTGGCGGTCTTGCGGCACGCCGCGGACGAATTCCATGTGATGCACTTTGCCATCGCGGCGGATGGTCAGTTTCAGCAGTTTCGACAGGCCATTCACGCAAGACACGCCCACGCCGTGCAAGCCACCCGAGACTTTGTACGAGTTCTGGTCGAACTTGCCGCCCGCGTGCAGTTCGGTCATGACGATTTCCGCCGCCGAACGCTTCGGATCGTGCTTGTCGTCCATTTTCAGGCCGGTCGGCACGCCGCGGCCATTGTCGGTGATCGAGATCGAGTTGTCGCTGTGGATGGTGACGTGGATTTCCGTGCAGTGGCCGGCCAGCGATTCATCGATCGAATTGTCCAGCACTTCGAATACCAGATGGTGCAAGCCGGTGCCGTCCGAGGTGTCGCCAATGTACATGCCGGGGCGTTTGCGCACGGCTTCCAGGCCTTCCAGGATCTGGATGGAGGAGGCGCCGTATTCTTCCGTTTTGGCCTGGATCGGGGTGTCTTGTGGATTCTCGGACATGGACTGCTTTCTCAAATAACGATTGCTGATTGCGGGGCCGGGCCTGATAGGCCGGACCCCAGTTTTGCATTGGGTTACGCTTAAATCCGCATCGGCATGACGACATACTTGAAGTCGGCATTGTCAGGGATGGAGATCAGGGCGGACGAGTTCGAGTCGCCCAGCGCGATGTTGACGTATTCGCATTTCAGATTGTTCAGCACGTCCAGCAGATACGTCACGTTGAAGCCGATGTCGACGGAATCGCCGCCGTAGTCGATTTCCAGCTCTTCGACGGCTTCTTCCTGGTCCGCATTGGTCGAGCTGATCTTCATGCTGCCCGGGGTGATAATGCAGCGCACGCCCTTGAACTTGTCGCTGGTCATGATGGCGGCGCGTTGCAGCGAGCGCAGCAGCTCATCGCGGCCGATGGTGAAATCGTTTTTATAGCCTTTTGGAATCACGCGCGTGTAGTCGGGGAACTTGCCTTCCACCAGCTTCGAGATCAGCTCGATGTCGGCAAAGGTCAGTTTCACCTGGTTGGCGGCGATGTCCAGCTGGACCGGCTCATCGTTCTCTTCCAGCAGGCGCTGCAGTTCGATGATGGTCTTGCGCGGGATGATGACTTCCTGGCGCGCGAAGGTTTGCTCGGTGGCCACCTGGCAAAACGCCAGGCGGTGGCCGTCGGTGGCCACGGCGATGACATGATTGCCATCCAACACCAGCAGCAAGCCGTTCAGGTAGTAGCGAATGTCTTGCTGCGCCATCGAGAAATGCACCATGTTGAACAGGTGCTTCAGCGTTTTCTGCGGCAGGGTGACGGTCGCGTTGTAGCTTTCCGCCTGTTGCACGGTCGGAAACTCTTCCGCCGCCAGGGTTTGCAGGGCGAAGCGCGACTTGCCCGTTTGCACGGTCAGGCGCTTGTTCAGCAGGGTCATCGTGACGTCGCCCGATTCAGGCAGGGCGCGCAGGATGTCGAGCAGCTTGCGCGCGGCCACGGTGGTGCCGGTAACGTCTGCGCCGGAACCGATTTGCGCGTGCGTGGTGATCTGCACTTCGGTGTCGGTCGACAGGAAGGAGACATTTTCACCGTCTTTGCGGATGAGGATATTGGCCAGAATCGGCATAGTGTGCCGACGCTCGACAATACCGCTCACGATCTGCAGTGGCCGGAGAAGGGTATCTCGGGTGGTTTTGACCAATTGCATATTTATCCTCAATGTATAGGTTGAACAGTACGACGTTTAACGTATTAATTTAACAATTGTTGCCATAGGGAGCCCCGACAGACCGGCTGCGGTGCCCTCCCAGATAATAAGGGTAAAGCACGTTTTGAGCCAGTCTTGCCCAAGCGGCGCCTAGCCCTTTAGTGTTTGTTCCAGCACATGCAATTCATGGTTGCATTC
Organism: Janthinobacterium sp. UMAB-56; assembly: GCF_900095265.1. Lineage (GTDB taxonomy): Bacteria > Pseudomonadota > Gammaproteobacteria > Burkholderiales > Burkholderiaceae_D > Janthinobacterium. The sequence continues at coordinate 54,197 of NZ_LT607671.1, forward strand.
CGGGTTCTTGGTGCGGTCCAGCGCGATCTTGCGCACGGCGTGCAGCACCGTGGTGTGGTCGCGGCCACCGAACAGCTCGCCGATTTCCGGCAGGCTCTTCTGTGTCAATTCCTTGGCCAGGTACATGGCGATCTGGCGCGGCCGGGCAATATTCGCGGGGCGGCGCTTCGAATACATGTCGGCGACCTTGATATTGAAGAAGTCGGCTACCGTTTTCTGGATGTTTTCCACGGAAATCTGGCGGTTTTGCACCGACAGCAAGTCCTTCAGCGCTTCCTTGACGATATCGATGGTGATGTCTTTGCCATGGAAACGCGAGTAGGCCAGGATCTTGCGCAGCGCGCCTTCGAGTTCGCGCACGTTCGAACGCAAGTGCTTGGCGACAAAGAAGGCCACGTCGTCGGAGAAGGTCACGCCTTCCTGCTTGGCTTTTTTCAGCAGAATGGCCACGCGCATTTCCAGTTCCGGCGGTTCGATGGCCACCGTCAGGCCCGAGTCGAAGCGCGAGATCAGGCGGTCATCCATGCCCGTGATTTCCTTCGGATACGTATCCGAAGTGATGATGATTTGTTTCTTTGCGGCAATCAATGCCTCGAAGGCATAGAAAAACTCTTCCTGCGTGCGGCTCTTGCCGCCAAAGAATTGAATATCATCGATCAGCAGCATGTCGAGCGAGTGATAGTAGTGCTTGAAATCGTCGAAACCCTTGCGTTGGTAAGCGGTCACTACGTCGCGAACGTACTGTTCCGCGTGGATGTAGCGGATTTTCGCGCCCGGATTGTCAGCCATTACCTGGTTGCCGATGGCGTGGATCAAGTGGGTCTTGCCGAGGCCGACGCCGCCGTAGAAGAACAGCGGGTTATACGACACGCCGGGATTGTTCGCCACCTGGATGGCGGCGGCGCGCGCCAGCTGGTTGGCCTTACCGGTCACGAAGCTGTCGAAGGTCAGGTCGGTGTTGATGCGACTCTGCTCGCGGCGCGGCGCCGCGCCGATGCTCAGTTCCGGCACGCTGGGCTGCGGCTCCGCAGCGCGCGCGCTGGGCGCGCCGCCATTCGGATCGCTGGCCGGGGTGCTGGCGGTGACGGGTTTCTTCGGCAGGGCCAGGCGCGGGTCGAGCACGAACTGCACTTCCGTCGGCGCTTCGAAGTACTGAATGGCCAGGGCAGTGATGCGGCTGGCGAACTGGGTCTTGACCCAATCGAGCTTGAAGCGATTGGGCGCAGCAATGCGCAGCTTGCCCTCTTCGTAATCGAGAGGGATAAGCGGTTTGATCCACGCACTGAATTGTTGCGGTGTCAGCTCCAGTTCCAACTGCGCGGAACAGGCCTGCCAGAAATTATCCATGTATGTCTATGTGAAAAGGTGTGGGAGGGCGTATCGATTCTGCCCTGCGTTCACCGTGTTGCAAGGCCGGCGTCGCGCGAGGGCTCGCCACACGTAACGCGCTATTCTACTCCCGACTGACAAAGTTATCCACAGGCACAGCTGTTATTTTTCTGTGGCAGGGTGGGGCGCCATGTGCATAAGAGGCGACTTATCCCCCGGTTATCCCGTCGCAGGCAGAGCTGGCGCGGCCTGCAGCGGGGCCTTGCCGGCAGATGGGGGCCGGCGCGGAAATTTCCAGGCGATCACGGCAATCCTTGACAAGAGGGGGGCATATGCTGAATAATTCAGGGTTCCCCGCCCGTATTCCGTGTTTATTCATTTGGAACGACAATATGGACTAAGCGTGGATTAAGCGGGCGATGAGATTGGCCAGCTTGTGCCTTGGCATAAGTGCGCGATTGTCATTGGCACCAAAAACTGACGGGACGTCAGACCCGATTTTGCATTTTTTTTGTTTTTAGCGAGACCAACATGAAACGTACTTACCAACCTTCCGTCGTTCGCCGCAAGCGTACGCACGGCTTCCGCGCTCGTATGGCTACCCGTGGTGGCCGTGATGTGCTCAACGCACGTCGCGCAAAGGGCCGCAAACGTCTGGCCGTCTAGGCTTGTCGTTGACAGCTGATCGCGTGGCTAGCTGTACTCCAGTCGGCAATCAACGCGAAGGTTCACACGACTTCGCGCGCGTTCGGCGTATCGTTAAAACGGATGAATTTTCATCCGTTTTTCGTTTGCGCCCTTCGCAAAAAACAGCGCATTTTGTGCTGTACACCCGACACAATCAATTGCCGCATGCGCGGCTGGGCGTCGTTGTGGCCAAGCGTTTCGCGCCACGCGCGGCGACCCGCAACACGATCAAGCGCGTCACGCGCGAGCTGTTTCGCAACAGCGCGATGCCACCGGTCGACTGCGTGGTGCGTTTGTCGCGCGCCGTCAACAGCAAGGATGGTCCGGCCACCACAGCCCGGCTCAAAGCCGAGTTGCGTGAAGAGTTGAGCCGCCTGTTCGCGGCGCAAATCGCCGCCCAGGCCCGTTCTGTTGCTGCGCCACCACCATCCGCGCCATGAAAACCCTGCTGCTGTTCCTGCTGCGCGCTTATCAGTTGCTGATCAGCCCCATGCTGGGACAGAATTGCCGTTTCTATCCGAGCTGTTCGCATTACGCGATGGAAGCGCTGCGCGTGCACGGTACTGCCAAGGGCAGCCTGCTGGCTGCCAAGCGCCTGTGCCGTTGCCACCCCTGGAATGAAGGGGGCGTCGACCCGGTGCCGCCGGCCGATTGCAAACAATCTTCAACGACCGCTTGCGGTTGCAACCACTCCTGACAAATACCCTAATGGATATCAATAAACGTACCATCCTGTGGATCGTGTTTTCCGTCTCGCTGGTAATTCTCTGGAACGAATGGATGATCTCGAACGGCAAGCCGTCGATGTTCTCCGCGAACACGGAACAAACCGCCAAGGCGCCTGCGACCCCTGCCAAGACGGATGCCCTGGCTGCCGCAGCTGCAGCAGGCGTGCCTGCCCTGCCGGGCGAGGCTGTCGATCCCGCCGCGTTCAAGCGCGAAGTGATTACCATCACCACCGACGTCATCAAGGTCGACATCGACACCCTGGGCGGCCAGGTCAAGCGTCTGGAATTGCTGAAATTCAAGGGCGCTGGCAATCCGGGCTGGTTTGGCGGCTGCTTCGGCCTGTTCAAGGTGTGCCAGCCCGATGACGGCAAGCAAAACGAAGTGCTGTTCGACGAAGGCGCGAACCACACCTACCTGGCGCAATCGGGCCTGGTCGGCGGTCCTTTCCCTACCCATGCGAGCGGTTTCACCGTGCAGCCTGGCGTGCGTACCCTCGGTGACGGCAAGCAAGTGCAACTGGTGATGGAAGCGGTCGAAGGCGGCGTCAAGCTGACCAAGACGTTTACCTTCAAGCGTGGCGACTACGTCATCGACGTGCGCCACGACGTGGCCAACGTGGGCGCGGCAGCCGTTACGCCGCAGCTGTATCTGCAACTGACGCATGACGGCAACAAGCCGGTCGGCGACTCCTTCTTCAACAGCAGCTTCACCGGTCCGACGCTGTACACGCCGCAGGACAAGTACCAGAAGCTGACGTTCGAGAAAATCGAAAAAGCGGCCGTGGAAGACGAGAAGAAGGGCAACGACAACGCCATGAAGGGCTTGCACCCGGCGACGGCGAATGGCGGCTGGTTTGCTATTTCGCAACACTTCTTCGTTTCCGCCTTCGTTCCGCCTGAAAACGCCAAGCGCGACATCTTCACCAAGAAGGTCGGCACCAACCTGTACGCCATCGGCAACGTGCTGCCATTGCCTACCCTGGCGCCAGGCGCCACGGCCAGCATGGACAGCAAGCTGTACTCGGGGCCGCAAATCGCGCATCAGCTTGAAACGGTATCGCCTGGCCTGGAGCTGGTCAAGGATTACGGCTGGCTGACCATCATCGCCAAGCCGATCTTCTGGGTCATGGAACATATTCACAGCGTGCTGGGCAACTGGGGCTGGACCATCATCGCCTTCACGATCCTGATCAAGCTGGCATTCTTCCCCTTGTCGGCCGCCGGCTACCGCAGCATGGCCAAGATGAAACTGGTCACGCCGAAGATGCAGGCGATCCGCGAGCGCTACAAAGGCGATCCGCAAAAGATGAACCAGGCCACGATGGAGCTGTACAAGACGGAAAAGATCAATCCGCTGGGCGGCTGCCTGCCGATTCTGATCCAGATGCCCGTCTTTATCGCCCTGTACTGGGTGCTGAACGCGTCCGTGGAAATCCGCGGCGCGCCATGGATCGGCTGGATCACCGATCTGGCCCAGCATGACCCATGGTGCATCCTGCCTGTGCTGTACGCGATCTCGATGTACATCACGACCAAGCTGAACCCGGCCCCGGCCGATCCGATGCAAGCGAAGATGATGCTGTTCATGCCACTGGCATTCTCGGTGATGTTCTTCTTCTTCCCGTCGGGCTTGGTACTCTACTGGGTCGTCAACAACGTCCTGTCGATCGGCCAGCAATGGGTGATCACCAAGAAATACGCGCCTGCCGCCAAGTAATTCCGGCCAGCGAACAGAAAGCCCGCCTTGTGCGGGCTTTTTTTTGACATCGGACCCGATGGGGCCGATGTCAAAAAAGTGGGTTTTGTCGGTTTCCACTGAGCGCCCCCTTTATGTGCACCGCTTTGTCGCTGACAATAGCGCGGCCCCTGCAGCCTTCCCCGAATACACTACAATATCCCCATGAAACTCGACTCTTCCCCTATCGCCGCCATCGCCACCGCACCGGGACGCGGCGGCATCGGCGTGGTACGCGCCTCCGGCAAAAACCTCGCTCCCCTGATGACGGCCCTGTTCGGCGCGCAGCAGCTCAAGGCGCGCCACGCCACTTACCTGCCATTCACGGAAAGCGATGGCGCCATCATCGACCAGGGCATCGCCATCCACTTCAAGGGCCCGCATTCGTATACGGGCGAAGACGTGCTGGAATTGCAAGGGCACGGCGGCCCCGTGGTGTTGCAGTTGCTGCTGGCGCGCGTGCTGGAAGCAGGCAAGGACAGCGGTTTGCGCCTGGCCGAACCTGGCGAATTCACGCGCCGCGCCTTTTTGAATGACAAGCTGGATCTGGCGCAAGCCGAAGCCGTGGCCGACCTGATCGACGCATCCACGGAAGCGGCGGCCAAGTCCGCCTCGCAATCGCTGTCGGGCGCGTTCTCCAACACCATCCACGCGCTGGTAGAGCAGGTGACGGGACTGCGCATGTTGGTCGAGGCAACCCTGGACTTTCCGGAAGAAGAAATCGATTTCCTGGAGAAATCGAATGCGCGCGGCCAGTTGAAAGCCGTCATCGAAGCCTTGAATAAAGTGTTTGCCCAGGCGGCGCAGGGCGCGCTGCTGCGCGAAGGCCTCAATGTCGTGCTGGCTGGCCAGCCGAATGTCGGCAAGTCATCGTTGCTGAACGCGTTGGCGGGCGCCGACGTGGCGATTGTCACGCCGATCGCCGGCACCACGCGCGACAAAGTCAGCGAAACCATCCAGATCGAAGGCATTCCGCTCAACATCATCGACACGGCCGGTATCCGCAGCGCGGGCGACACCATCGACGCCGTCGAGCGCATCGGTATCGAGCGCACCTGGGGCGAAATCGGCAAGGCCGACGTGATCTTGCACCTGCTGGATGCCGACCATGGCCCCACCCTGGCCGACGAAACCATCGTCGCCGCCTTCCCCGAAGGCGTGCCCGTGGTGCGCGTGTGGAACAAGATTGACCTGTCGGGCCACAAACCCAGCGTCGACAGCCTGCCCGACGCCACCCACGTCTACCTGTCGGCGCACGAGCACATCGGCATCGATTTGTTGCGCGCGGAGCTCTTGCGCATTGCCGGCTGGCAGCAGACGGGCGAATCGCTGTACCTGGCGCGCGAACGCCATCTGATCGCCTTGAAATCGGCAGGCAAGCACCTGGACATCGCCGCCGAACACGCGGCGCAGGACGATCAGTCGCTCGATCTGTTCGCCGAAGAGCTGCGCCTGGCGCAGGTGCAACTGTCGAGCATCACGGGCGAGTTTTCGCCGGACGATCTGCTGGGCGTGATTTTCAGCCGTTTCTGCATCGGCAAGTAAGAGCGGCCATGAAGCGAATCCTGATCGCCGGTGTGCTGTGGTGTTTGCCCCTGCTGGCAACGGCACAGGAAAAACTGCCGCGCGACGTGGCGCGGTTTGTCGAGAACGCCCAGATGTGCGAGCACTTTGCCGGCGAGTGGGATGAGAACGACAAGGCGCGCCAACGCGACATTACGCAAGCCATCGAACAATCGTGTGGCCAGGCGCAGCGGCAGTGGAAACGGCTGTCCGCCAAGTATGCGGGCCAGCCGAAGTGGCAGAAAATCATAGACGAACAGGCCAATGACGCGGTGCGCAGCTACCGAAAATCTAGCTAGCATCTGCCCAGTTGAGAATTATCATGAAGTCCAAATTGCGCTGACGTAATCTTGCTGAGCGGCCTTGAAGTGCCGCTAGGAAAGGAAGCGCCATGGACAGCAAACAGCCGGATGTCGTGGAATGCGAAGCAGAGGTGGTGGTGGCTCTGCCTGCCTTGCCGGACTTGATCGCCACCTTGCCGGCAAAAGGCGCGTGCTGGTATTGCGACAAGCCGCTCGATGCCGTGCGCCGTTTCTGTTGCAAGAGTTGTTGCGTGGCGTATGCGGAAGAGGCGCAATACCACCGTTGAGGGTCGCAACTAGCGGCGCCGCAGCAGTGCCGCCAGCGCACCATCGTAGTCGAATTCATGCGCAGCTGCCGCTACTTCCTGGTAGACGTGCACGCCCAGGCTGGCCGCGAGCAGGCTGGCCGAGTTTTCCAGGATATCGATGGCCGCGCCGTCGCCTTCGCGCAGGTGGCTGGCCAGGCGCGTCAGCAGCAGCTGGATGGCCGGCGCGGACGGATCGGGCGCCACATCCTGCGCCGCCGTGTGGGCCGTTTCCGGCGCGCCCAGCAGGCTGCTGACCGCTCCGAGCAATTGATCCTGGGCCAGTTCCAGTTGCAGCATCTGCTGGGCAAGATCGGGCGCCTGCGCGCGCAATGCCGACTCCAGGGTGGCTGACAGGCCATGCACGTGGCGCGCACCGATCATGCCGGCGGCTCCTTTCAGGGTATGCGCCTTCAGGCGCGCGCAGGCATAGTTGCCCGCGTCGAATTCGGCGCGGATCTGGCACGGCGTGGTGCTGTGGTCATGCAGGAAGCGGCGCAGGATTTTCAGGTACAGGATGCGGTCGCCCATGATGCGGTCCAGTCCGTTCTCGACATCGAGAATACGGACCATGTCGGATGCAGCAACGGCGGCATCATCATCGCAAGTGGCGTGTGGTTTCATCATGCCTGGTGTGCAGGGCGCCCCAAAACTTGTCAATTGCCGTAAAGCAGGAACTGCTATTTTACATCCAGTCGTGCTCGACACTGCGCCCGCTTGGCAAGGCGTGTCGCCCTAGCGCGTGCTGAAGGACCAGCTGTACGTGACGTCCGCGCCATTGACTTTGCCGATGAAACTTACGTCATAGCTGGTGTTCGGGCTCAAGGGCGCCAGTGGAATGATGGATGCGGCCGAGACCGGCGTATGCACATCGCTGCCGCTGGTGAGCAGGCGTACTGCCAGGTCGCTGCCGGCACCGCGCTGGCGCACGCTGAACGCCGCCACGCTGACGGACGTGCCGTAGTTGGCGTGCACGCTGATCGGGTAGCCGACCACGTCCTGGTTTGGCACGGGATCGGGCGATTCGTTATCGCTGGAGAAACTGACGGCCACTTTCTGCTGCCCGCTAAAAGGGTAGGTGACGATCTGTCCCGCCGCCAGCCCGGGGCCATAGCTGCGGTTGCCGGCCAGGTCGGTAGTGAAATACGCATAACCGGCGCCGCTGACGGCCGCGCCCGCGCCACCTTCCTTGAATAGCGGTTCGAAAATGACGAAGCGGTGATAGATGGCCGTGACCAGCTCTTCGGCCAGGTAAAAGCCCGACGTGTTGCTCGCGCCGGCGATGACTTCACCCTGCAGCGAAGTGACGACGTAGCCGGTCTTGGCCAGGCGGTCGCCCAGTTTGACGCCCGTAAAGCCGGGCTTGCCCTGCACTTGCTCGTGCGCCACCGTATTGTTGAGATTCAGATAGTTGGAATGGCCCAGGGCCGCGCTGTCGATCTGGCCGTTGCGTACCAGCGGCGACAGGCCGATCTGGCTGCGCCGGTAGTTGAACCAGTTGAAACCGTCGGTGGCGATATTGTTGCTGAGGACGGGAGCGCCCGGTTCCTGTGTCAGCTGTCCGGCCGGGGTCGAGGTGCTCAGCGATGACTTGCCGCCGCTATCGCCGCCGCCACAGGCGCTCAACAGGGCTGCGCTCAGCAGGGCGGATATCCAGTGTTTCCAACGCAGTGACGAGGCAATCAAGTTGACTCCTGTATAGGTAGGCAGACAGGGGGAGGGGCGGTGTGTTGCCCTGTGAAACGATTCTAAGGCATTTTGATCTGCCGTAGAGCATCCATGAAAAGATATGTCGCGCGCTCGTGCGCGGACGGTGCTGCAGCTGCGCAGGGTAGAATGAGCAAAGTGCAGCGTTTGCCGCTGCTTTGCCTGATTCCCGCTACTTTGATTGCCGACAAATTTGAACACATTGCCCAAGTCGCGCCTGCAGCGCGCCAAATATGCCTTGCCCAGCATGGTGACTTTGCTGTCGATAGCCTGTGGTTTTGCCAGCATCGTCATTTCCGTCGATAACGCGACCGTCGGCGATGCGGATGCCTATCGCCTGGCAGCGGCGCTGCTGGTGCTCGCCGGGGTATTTGATGCGCTCGACGGCTATGTCGCCCGGCTGACGGGGACCAGTTCGCAGTTCGGTGTGCAGCTCGATTCCATCGCCGACGTGATGAATTTCGGCTGCGCGCCGGCCGTTCTGTTGTACTGCTATGGCTTTGTGCAGATGGGCGTGCACGATCCGCTGCTGCTGCGTTTTGGCGGCATGGCCAGCTTCTTCTTTGTCGCCTGCGGCGCCATGCGCCTGGCGCGCTTCAATGTGAACGTGGGGCGTACCGATCCCCTGTATTTCGTCGGCATGCCAATCACGGCCGGGGCCGCCTGCGTGGCGGCCGTGGTGGTGGCCTGGCCGGCGCCCATCGATTCCATGCTGCACAGCTATCTGCTGATGCTGCTGCTGGTGGGCGTGGGCAGCCTGATGGTGTCGACCTTGCGTTTTCCCAGCTCCAAGCAAAAGAAAAGCCTGGCCGCGCTGCTGGTGCTGATCGCGGCCATCGCCCTGCTGGTATGGCTGAAGACCAGCTTCTTCGCACTGTTCTTCGCCGTCTACATCGCCGCCACCCTGGCCCTGAACCTGGCCTGGTATCTGGGCTGGCGGGGCATCGCTTTACCTCAGGTATTTAACGATCCCGACGAGATAGACTAACTTTTAAGCGACCTCGTGCCCGCGCGCGGCGCGCAGGATGGCGAACCAGTCGCTGCGGCTGAGCGTGAACTGCGTACCTTCCACGGCCACGCCCACGGCCTCGATGCGGCCCGTGCCCGTCAGCGGTAGGGGACGGCATGGCAATTGCATGATCCAGGCAAATACCACGCTGGCAAACGGACGCTGCAGTTGATCGGCGATCTGCTTGATGACGTTGCGCAAGTTCTCCACATTCGCATCGCCGCCCTGGAACAGCCGGCCGCCCGCCAGCGGCGACCAGATCATCGGCGCCACCCCCACGTCTTGCAAGCCGTCGAAGGTTTCGTCGAACAGGGGCGCCACGTGCAGCGGCGAAAATTCCACCTGGTTCGTCACCAGCGGGTAGCGCCGGTGCAGGCACTCGAACTGGTGGCGGCTGAAATTGGATACGCCAAAGTGCAGCACCTTGCCCGCTTGCTGTAGCTGGGTAAACGCGCCGGCGATCTCGTCGAAATCCATCAGCGGATCGGGACGGTGGATCAGCAGCAAGTCCAGTCGGTCCGTCTGCAACTGGCGCAAGCTATGTTCCACGGAACTGGTGATGTGCGCCGCGCTCGTGTCGTAATGCTGAATGGCATGACCGGGACGGTGTGGCGACAGCAGCTTGATGCCGCATTTGCTGACCAGTTCCATTTTGTCGCGCAAGCCCGGCTGCAGGGCCAGCGCTTCGCCGAACAGGCCTTCTGCGCTGTAATCGCCATAGATATCGGCATGGTCGAAACTCGACACGCCCAGCGCCAGACATTGCTCGATGAAGGCCAGGCGCTGCTGCGCCGACATATTCCACTCGCCGATGCGCCACATGCCGGCGACGATGCGCGACAGTTCGGGGCCGTTGCTACTTAAACGGCTGCGTGGCGCTTGCAGGCTGGCGGGAATTACATGGCTCATGGGCTGGCTTTCTGGTGGTGGCGTGGAAGGACTCGCCACGATTATAGCCAGCTAATCTAGAGTATGCTGCGGATAAAGCGGCAGCAACGCTGCTGCAAGGCAAGGTCGAACTGGTGGCCCGGCTGCCTTTGGTATACCAGCGCCGGCAGCGCCTCCTTTTTGAGCGCGTCAAGCCTGTCCCTGAAGCCGACGGGCCTCGCGTACCGTGCACGGACGAAAAAAATGCCCGCAGCATCGGCGGGCATTTTTTGTGGGAATGCTAACTGCTTATTTCAGCCACAGGCGCATCGAATCCCAGGCGCGGCCGAAGATCGTGGCCTGGTTGATGGTTTCCAGTGCCACGACCGGCAGTTCCAGCAGAACCTTGTCGTCAACCATCATTTTCAGCTTGCCGACAGGGGCGTTTTCAGCCAGTGGCGCGACCAGCGGGTCCTTGCGCTCCAGCACAGGTTTCATCTTGGCCGCCGTGCCTTTTGGTACGGTGACGAGCACGTCGCGGGCGAAACCGATTTTCACGGTGCCTTTCGAGCCCTTCCACACTTCCGGCGTGGCCACGGCCTGGCCTTTCGAGTACAGCTTGACCGTATCGAAGTTCTGGAAGCCCCAGTTCAGCAGCTTCTGGCTTTCCTGCGTGCGCGCCTGGTCCGACGTGGTGCCCAGCACCACGGAGATCAGACGGCGCTCGCCGGTGCCGCCTGGACGGCGGGCCGAGGCGATCATGCAATAGCCGGCCGCTTCCGTGTGGCCCGTCTTCATGCCATCGACGGTTGGGTCCAGCCACAGCAGGCGGTTGCGGTTAGGTTGGGTGATCTTGTTGTACGTAAAACTTTTGATGGAATCGATTTTGTAGAATTCCGGGTAGTCGGCGATCACGCGTTTGGCCAGCACGGACAGGTCTTGCGCCGTGGAATAGTTCTCGGGGCTGGGCAAGCCGTGCGGGTTGGCAAAATGCGTGTTTTTCAGACCCATGCGTTGCGCTTCGCGGTTCATCAGCACGACGAAAGTACCTTCATCGCCGGCGACGGCTTCAGCCAGCGCCACGGCGGCGTCATTACCCGATTGAATCATCAGGCCATGCAGCAAGTCGTCGATCGATACAGGGGTCGCCGGGTCGATGAACATCTTCGAGCTGCTCGAATCGACTTTCCATGCGCGCACGGAGACGTTCACTTTTTGGTCCAGCGCCAGTTTCTTTTCGCGGATGGCGGCAAACGTCAGGTAGGCCGTCATGATTTTGGTCAACGATGCCGGCTCGATGCGCGCGTCCGGATCTTGCGAAGCAATGATCTGGCCACTGGTGGCGTCAAGCAAGAGCCAGGACTTGGCGGCGATGGTTGGGGCGGGAACGCTCTGGGCGTAGGCGGCGGAAAAGAAAAATACACTGGAGGCCAGTGCCGCTAAAAGTTTTTTCATGGAGGCTGGTCTGCGAAAAAGATGAAGGCTGGGGGCCATGTTGTTGCTACTGACATGGCCGCGTGGGAAAAACGGATCAATTATAGCCGTGCAGGCGCTAGTAAGCCCACACTTCAATGCTCATCTGCTGTTATGGCGGGTTTGTCACCATGCCACAGCGCAATCACGAGGTTCTTGATGTGATTGAGCTTGCGGTGGAAAAAGTGGTCGGCGCCGGGGATCACGATCACGGGAATGTCTTGTGGACGGGCCCAGTCGAAGACGGCAGACAGGGGGATCGTATCGTCCAGTTCGCCGTGGATCAAAATGCTGTCGGCGGGAATATCGGCCATGGCCCACTTGCCGGCCGCGCTGCCGATCAGCGCCAGGCGCTCGGCGGGCGTGCCGGCGGCGGCCAGGCGTTCCTGCAGTTTCGATTGCACGTAGGTGCCGAAGGAGAAGCCGGACAAGGCGACGGGCAAGCCCGGGTACAGGCCGCGCATGTGTTCATACAGCAATTGCATGTCGTCTGTTTCGCCCGCGCCATGGTCATGCACGCCTTCCGAAGCACCGACGCCGCGGAAGTTGATGCGCGCCACCACGTAACCGAGGGCGACAAAGGCGCGCGCCAGGGTTTGCGTGACCTTGTTATCCATCGTGCCGCCGTACAGCGGGTGGGGATGGGCAACGAGGGCGATGCCACGCGGGGTTTCTGCCGGGAAATCGAGCAAGCCTTCCATGCTGCCTGCATGGCCGGCGAGGGTAAATTTTTCCGAGTTTCTGTTCATGATGCTCATACTGTTAGCGTAGGCTTAAATTAAGATTAAATATGGGGCTCAGATTTTCAGGCGTTCGACAATCTTGCCGCCCACCAGGTGCGTGTCGATGATTTCATCGATATCGCTGGTGTCGACATAGGTATACCAGGTCGCTTCCGGATAGATCACCAGCAGCGGGCCTTCTTCGCAGCGGTCCATGCAGCCGGCCTGGTTGATGCGGATCTTGCCCGCGCCATTCATGTCGAGCTCCTTGATGCGGCGCTTGCAATGCTTTTGCGCCGCTTCCGCGCCATGGTCGCCGCAGCTGTTGCGGCCATCTTCACGTTTATTCATGCAGAAAAAAACGTGGCGTTCAAAATACGGTGCGTCGCTCATACTATTCTCCTGCTGATTCATCAATGCGCCATGATAACGCTTATGCGTGGTCTTCGCGACGCTGGCGCTGCACGTCATCCTGCCGGTTCAGGCGGTGCGAGGGCAGGCACAGGAACCACAGGGCCATGAAGGGCCACAGCAGGGCGAGGAATTGTGCCGCGCCATTGAAGTTGAGGAACTTGCCTTGTACCCAGCCTTGCAAGGTCGACATGAAATACGGGTTGATTGGCGTCGTATTCACCATCACCAGGCTCAGCAGCAAGGTGGCGGCCGCGATGCGGCGTTGCGCCACGTGCGGTGCGAAGGCCAGGCCACCGAGCATGATCAGGCCGATCAAGAAACCGCCCTGGGCGCCCGGCGTGATCCAGACGAAGGCGTTTTGCGGTGAAAACAGCAGCGCGCTGGCCATCGAGCGCACGATCAGTGCGGCGGCGATCAGGGTCAGCATCGATATGGCGCGGGGCGCCGCGCGGCGTAGCAGGCACAGCAAGGTGAGCACGGCGCCCGTCATGCCGCATGCCGTGATGATGGTTTCCGAAAGCCAATATTGCTCGACGGTCAATATCACATCGGGACGCAGATAGGCGGCCAGGTCGATCTCCATGCCCATCAGGGAAGAGGCCCAGTCCGACAGGATGGGCAGCAGCTGGCCCAGGCCGAACAGATAGCCTTGCGGATAGATCTGCGCCAGTGGCCACAGGGCCACCAGCACCAGGCCCTGGCTGGCGTGCTGGGCAAACCAGCGCTGGCGCAGCCGGTACAGATGGCTATGGTCGAGCAGTTTGCGCGCCGTCAGGGCGCCGATGATGGAACCGACGAAGCAGCCGGCCGTATTCGTATAAAAGTCCAGATTCGATGAGACGCGGCTGGGCAGGTAGGTTTGCACCGCTTCCATGCTGCCGGAAATGAACATGCCGCACAGGCTGGCGACGATAACGGCAAGGAAACCTGTGATCCTTGGAAATAGCGAATACACGATCAGCGCGCCCAGCGGGATATAGCCGACGACGTTGATGCCCACGTCAAAGCCCGTCCAGTAACGGGGCATGCGCGTATTTTCCAGGAAAGTGAGCGGCGACAGGCCATTGCTGTGCCAGCCCGTGAATGGAAACCAGCTCGCATACACGATCAGGAAGACGTAGGCGAGCAGGCTCGCGCGCGACACGGGTGAAGAGCGTACGGGCGGCAGTGGCGTTGGCGGGCTGGCGGGGGCTGCGGGGGCGGTCATCGTGCTGCGGTCACTCTTTCGGCATGTTCAACGTGGCCAGCCAGACCAGCAGGTCGGCGGCGATGGCATCCGATGCCCCCGCCAGAGCCTGCGCGCCGCCTTGCGCGTCGGCGCTGCCGGCCGGGGCGCTGCGGCTGAAGGTTTTCTGGTCGATCAGGCGGTGGCCGCTAAAAACCGAGGCGCGCAGCGACACGTGGCCGCTGCTGCGCGTCTGCGTATCGAAGTTTTGCGAAAAATCATCGACGTCGATGCGCAGCAATGGCATGCCGGCGGCCGCGTCCGTGGTCGACAACACTTTCACGCCGCTTTGCGCCACGCGGGTTTTCAGGCGCTGGCTGAGCAGTTGCAGCGGTGGCGTGTTCCAGCGGTTGTAGGCGTACGGTCGCGACTGTTGTGCATCCGCGTACAGCAAGCGGTAATACATGCGCTGGCTGTCCAGCCAGGAGGGGCCGTTGGCGTCGGCGATCACCAGCACGGGCACGGCTGGCGCCGCCGGCTGCGCGGCCGCCAGCGGTGCGGCCGGGCCGAAATCGTAAAAAGTGGGAACGGGGCCGCGGCTGGCGCAACCGCCCAGCAGGAATACGGCGGCCAGGGCCAGCACAGTGATATTGCGTGGGATATGCATGCGGTATTCTCCTTATTTTCCCGGTGCCGAAAAGCCGGGCTCGCCCGGCCCGGGCGGAATGTCTGGGGCGCCGAACAAGATGCTCTGCGGCTGTTCATTGAGCGTGCTCATGGTGGCTTTCAGGGCGCGCATCGAGGAGCGCGCCTCGCCGCTCAGCTCGATTACCTGTGGCAGCACTTCCAGCGACACGCCATTGGCCACCGTTTCCACCGAATTGCCGACCCGGTCGACCGTGCCATTGACCTTGTCGAGCACGCCGCCGGGCGCCTGGATATCGTTGCCCAGCTTTTTCCAGGTGGCCGTCAAGTCCGACACATTCTTGCTGGCCGTGCTGACGGCCGTCAGGGTCTGCCGCGTCTGTTCCGTCAGTTGCGGCAATTGCGTCAGCGTCGGTTCCAGCTGTTGCGGAATGGCACCAAAGGCCTTGGCTGCCTTGCCCACTTCATTGAAAGCGCCCAGCATGGCCGCCTGGTTGTCGGGGCTGAGCAGATTGTTGACCTTGTTGGTGATCTGCTCGGCCTGGTCGAGGATGCGCTTGCCGCGCTTTTCCAGCTGGTCGAGCAAGCCGGCGCGCAGGGGAATCAGCGAAGGCTTGTCCTTGCTTGTTCCCAATAATTTGGAACCCACCTGTTCATCGTCGAGCTGGATGTAGGCGATGCCCGTCACACCCTGGTAGCCGAGGGTGGCAAAGGTGGTGTTGGTGACGGGGGTGTCGGGCGCCACGCTGATGTGCACGAGGATTTGCCCCGCCTTTTGCGTGTCGAAGTCGATGGCGTCGACCTTGCCCACTTCCAGGCCACGGTAGCGCACGGTGGCTTGCGGGTTCAGGCCCGGCACGGACAGGGTGGTGGCCAGCAGGTAAGGCACGCGTTCCACGCGGTCGCGGTTGAACCAGACGCCGAACAGAATGGCCGCCACCAGCAGGGTGAGTGTAAAGAATCCCGTCATCAGGGCATGTGATCTGTTTTCCATTACTTCTCCGCTTTCTTGTCTGTGCCGGCGTCGTCGCCTGGCTGTGCGGCCTTGGCCGCCGCCTGTTTTTCATCGAGGACTGCCAGCGCGCGCTTGCCGCGGTCGCCGAGGAAAAATTGCTTGATGAATGCGTGGTCGAATTCGATCACCTCGCGCGTGGGGCCGATGGCGATCACGTGTTTTTCCGCCAGTACGGCGATGCGCGTGGACAGGGCGAACAGGGTGTCGAGGTCATGCGTGACCATCACCACCGTCAAGCCCAGTTCGCGGTGCAGCGACTGGATCAGGGTGACAAAACTTTCCGACAAGTCCGGGTCCAGGCCTGCCGTGGGTTCGTCGAGGAACAGCAGTTTCGGCTCCAGCGCCAGGGCGCGCGCCAGTGCCACGCGCTTGATCATGCCGCCCGACAAGTCCGACGGCATCTTCAGCGCATGTTCCGGGCCCAGGCCCACCATATTCATTTTCAATAATACCGCGTCGTGCACCAGCGCTTCGGGCAGCACGCGCAATTCGCGCATCGGTTGCGCCACGTTGTCGAACACGGTCAGGGCCGAATACAGGGCGCCTTGCTGGAACAGCATGCCCCAGTGTTGGCGCAGCTGCTGCAACTGGTCGGAGCTTGCTTTGTTAATATCTTCGCCGAAGACTTTGACGCAGCCCCGCGCCGGATGTTCCAGACCCAGCATCTGGCGCAGCAGTACCGTCTTGCCCGTGCCGGAGCCGCCCACGATGGAGAGGATTTCGCCCCGTTCGATTTCCAGGTCCAGGTCCTGGTGCACGACGGTGCGGCCGAACTTGGTCCACAGATTGGTGATTTCCACCACGGGCGCACTGCCATGCAGGTTGAACTGGCCCTCGTTGCCCTCGCTCGCCTTGCAAGCGTTATCGTTGTCCGCCATCAAAAGCCCACTCCATTGAAGACGATGGCAAACACGGCGTCAGCCAGGATCACCACGGTAATGGCCGTGACGACGGCGGTGGTGGTGCCGTGCCCCAGGCTTTCCGTATTGGCCTTGATGCGCAGGCCGAAGTGGCACGAGACGAGGGCGATCAGCATGCCGAAGATGACGCCCTTGCCCAGGCCGATCATATAGTTAGCCAGCGGCACGGCGTCCGGCAGCTTCTGGATGAAGTAGCGCGCCGACAGATTCAATTCCACCTTGGCCGCCACCATGCCGCCGATCAGCGCAGCCGTATCCGTCCAGATGACGAGCAAGGGCATGGAAATGGCCAGGGCCAGCACTTTCGGCATGATCAGACGGAAACCGTGCGAAATGCCCATCACCAGCATGGCGTCCAGTTCTTCCGTGACGCGCATGACGCCCAGCTGCGCCGTGATCGACGAGCCCGAGCGGCCGGCCACGAGGATGGCCGCCAGCAAGGGCCCCAGTTCGCGGATGACGCTCATGCCCAGCAAGTTGACCAGATAAATGTCGCCGCCAAAGGCGCGCAATTGCTGCGCCGACAGGTAGGACAGCACCACGCCGATCAAAAAGCCCACGAGGGCCGTGATGCCCAGCGCCTGGAAGCCTGCATGGAAGATATTGGCGGAAATTTCACGCCACGGACCGCGCATCGGGTGGCGCAAGAAGCGGCCGACATCCAGCGTCACCTGGCCCACCAGGGCAATAAAACCCTTCAAATGTTCGAAAAACAGCAACATGGCCATGCCCAGCTTCATCACGGGCGTGAGGCGGTTGGCGCGCGAGGTCGGGGTTGTCAAAGGGCCCGTTTCTTCGATGCGCCGGAAAAACTCTTCCTGCGACGGCGCCAGGGTCAGCTGCGCGGGGCGCTGCTTGCCCCAGGCATTCCAGAACAGCTGGGCGCCGATATGGTCCATGCTGCCGATGGCTGACAGGTCCCATTGCACTTGGGTGTCGCCCTGCAAGGGCTTGAGTTGGGCGTCGATGGCCTTGATCGCATTGTCATGCGCCAAGGCGTGCACTTGCCAGGCGCCGCTGGCAGTGACGATGGCTCCCTGTTGGGAGCTGGTCTGGGAGAGGGTCAGTTTCGGCGATTGTACAGTCGGCATCATGCCAGTTTAAGGGAGAATGGCGCAGACCGCCACCGCTGTTCAATCGCCGGCCTGTCAGGACGCCAGGTGGCGCGCCTGCCGCTGCGGCAGGGCGACGTCCGGTCGCACCTTGGCGCTGCCAGTACTCACTTCGCCGGGCTTGGTCTGTGCGTTGGCCTGCGCGCCGCCCGCATAGTCGCTGGCCAGCAGGGCATTGGCCTCGGCCGCGCTCATGCCGCGCGTCTGCAGCCATTGCGCCACCAGCTTGGCAAGGCGCTCCATGGCGATGCGGTGGGTGGCGTCCGTGTGGGCGTACAGCCAGTTCGAAAAATCCATGAAGTTTTCAAACGGTGCATCGCCCAGCATCCATTGCACCGTATTGGCAAAGCGGCCCGAGTTGGCCACCAGGTCCCAGTAGCGGGCGAAGCGCACGAGGCGCTGCATGCTCATGAAATCGAGCTGCTTATTGGCCAGGATGGTGTAGGGCGGGTGCGGGTCGAACACCATGCCGTAGTTTTCCGTATGGCGGATGATGGGCGTGCCGCGCAGGCGTTTCAGGATGCCGAACTGGATTTCATGCGGTTTCAACGCCACCAGCTTGTTGAAACCGGTCGCAAAGCTCGCTTCATCCTCGCCCGGCAAGCCGGCGATCAAGTCCACGTGCAGGTGGGCGTTCGATTCCTCGCACAGCCAGCGGATGTTGTCGGCCGCCTTTTGATTGTCTTGCTTGCGGCTGACCAGCGCTTGCACGTCCGGATTGAAACTCTGGATGCCGATCTCGAACTGCAGCGCGCCGGGCGGGAATTTGCTGATGCCTTCTTTCAAGGCGTCGGGCAAGTGGTCGGGCACCAGCTCGAAGTGGGCGTAGATGGGATCGTCCGGATTGGCGGCGATCTTGTCCAGAAAGAACTGCATGATCTTCAAGCTGGTCTTGATATTCAGGTTGAAGGTGCGGTCGACGAACTTGAACAGGCGCGCGCCGCGTGCATGCAAGGACTCCATCTCGGCCAGGAAATTGTCCAGCGCGAAGGGCCAGGCCGTCTTGTCCAGCGCCGACAGGCAGAATTCGCACTTGAACGGGCAGCCACGCGACGCTTCCACGTAAATCGTGCGGTGGCGGATATCGTCGTCTGTATACAAGGAGTAAGGCAGTTGCAGTTCCGCCAGCGGGGCTTGCACGCCGGCATGGATCTTCATCAGCGGCTTCGGTCCGTTGAGGATCTCGCCGCACAGCTTGGGGAAGGTGACGTCGCCCCAGCCCGTGATCAGGTAGTCGGCCAGCTTGACGATTTCTTGTTCGCCCGCCTCGTGCGACACTTCCGGCCCGCCCAGCACGATGATGACTTCAGGCGCCACGCGCTTGAGCATGGCCACCAGTTTCGTGGTTTCTTCGACGTTCCATATATAGACGCCAAAACCGATGATGCGCGGTTTGTTGACGAGGATGCGCTCGACCAGTTCCGTGGTTTTCGTGCCGATGACGAATTCCTGCAGCCGCGTCTGCGCTTGCAACGGCCCCATATTGGCCAGCAAATAGCGCAATCCCAGCGAAGCGTGGGTGTAGCGGGCATTCAGGGTGGAGAGCAGGATGGTCATGAGAGGCGATTGAAACGGCTAAAGCGCTATTTTACGCTGTCGTGACATTGGTGCGCTGCGGCCGCAAATGCCATGTTACCATTTGTCAATAATTACTAACTTGGCAATGCTGCGGCAGGGCAACAAGGGGATACACGGTGCTGGTGAAGAAAGTACTCAATAACAAGGTCCTGCTCGGCTCACTTGCCGGGGTGGCGCTGGTGGCGGCTGCGCTGGTCGGCTACCGGCTCTTCGGCTGGGGCATGCTGGGGCCGGTCAACAGTCTGAAACTCGATTTGTCGCGCCCCGACGCGTTGGTGCGGACGAAAAGCCTGTCAACCTTGCCGCGCGACCTGCTGACGGTGCCGCTGGCGCGCGATGTGCTGCGCGAGGATTTCCTGTTCTATTACGAGCAAAGCGAAGACCGGCTGGGGCTCAAGGGCAGCTTGCGTCGCATCGCCTATGAACATGCGCTGGGATGGGGCGACCAGTTGCTGCGCATGGTGCTGGACCAGCCGGCGGAAGTGGCCCTGTGGCGCGACGCCGATGGCTCGCTCAAGCATTTCGCCATCGCCGTGTCGCGCAGCCAGTTGACGCGCCTGCTCGAGGAAGCGGGCAAGATCGCCTTGAAGGATACGCAAATGCGCGTGGCCGGCAGTTTGCGCGTCGATGGCGGCCAGGTGCCCGTGTATGCGCTCAATTACGCCTACCAGCGCACCTTGCTGTTTGCCGCGCACGGCCAGCGCCTGGTCATCCTGTCGCATCCCGGCATGCTGTATGGCGGCAGCGAGGGCAAGGATGGCGATGGCACGGCCGAGAAAACCGTGGCCAGCCTGCTGGCGCCGGAGCCGGCCAAACAGAACGTCTTTCATGCGCAGTTCCATCTCGACAGCGCCGCGCCCGAGGGGCACAGCATCGCCGTCAAGGCGGACTTCCTGTCGTTCGGCTACCAGCCTTTCTTTGGCGCGCTCGAAGCGCTGCGTTTCGATTTTCAAAAGGGCGCCTGGCAGTCCAAGGTGCTGCTCAATGCCGATAAACTGAAAAACGGTGGGTATGACAGCAGCGCTCTGTGGCCGCTGCTGCCGCACAGTCCCAGCGCCTGCTTCAGCGTGCCGGTGGACTGGGCCGCGCTGCAGCCCGTGCTCAAGCGTATGGGAAGCAAGACCTCCGAGCCGGTGTTGCCGCTGGCCGGGCACTTGCAAGGGCCGGCTGCCGCCTGCTGGTATGGCACATCACGGCTGCATACGCCTGTATTTGTCGCCACCCGCCATTCTGATGCTGGCGATGAGGCTTTGTATGCAAGCCTGTTCGAGGCGGCCATCGGCGGCCAGGACCCCGTGCGCAAGACTACCGGCAAGGATAGTCAAGGTGAGTTCGTGCGCTGGGAGCGCAGCGTCGCCACGGCACTGGGCCAGTCCACGCCGGCGCTGGCCGTGGCTGGCAATACCGTCGTCTTTTCCGCCGACGGCAAGCTGGTGGACCAGGTGCTGGCCGTGCGCCGCAAGCAGGCGCCGGCCGCCAGCGACCTGCTGCCCGATGCTGCGCATACCATCGGCCTGATCGCGCCGGCGTCGCTGGCCCGGCTGATCCAGCTGGAAGCCTTCGATACCTTGCCGGCGAATAATGAACCGGTACTGCGCGCAGCTGCCAATGAACACCTGGTGCCGCGCCTGAATGCCTTGAAAAAATATCCGCCGCTGCGCATGGTGCTCAAGCGGCAGCCAGCCAGCGGCACCGCATGGGAAACGCTGGAATGGCAGGAGACTGCACGATGACGGTGCTGCATGCGCGCCGTGCCGCCTTGCGCTGGCTGGGCGCCTGCGCCGCCACCGCGCTTGTGCCCCCGGCATGGGCCTTGCGCGCGGCCGCCGAAACGCAAGTGCGGCTGTCGCAAGCCCAGAGCCGCGCCTTCCAGGCCTGGATGCTGCGCATCGTCAATGCGCAGGTCGAACGTGGGCCGTCGCCGCGCTGGACGCACCGCGATTGCGCCGGCCTGGTGCGCTTTGCCGTCAACGAGGCATTGACCGTGCATGACGCGAAGTGGCTGCATGCGAATGGTATTGCCAGCGACCGGCGCCTGCCGCCCGAACTCGAGCTCGATGCGCGCCAGGCGGCCTTGCGCAACCGCTGGGTGCAAACGGGCGGCAAGGTCGGCCACTTCGTCACGGCGCTGGCGCTGGTGCAGCACAACAGCCGGTTCATCGCCCGCGAAGTCAGCCAGGCGCTGCCCGGCGATCTGCTGTTTTTCGACCAGGGCGATGAACAGCACCTGATGGTCTGGATGGGGGCGCGCATCGCCTACCACACCGGCACCGTCACACCTGACGACAATGGTCTGCGGACCGTCGATATCAAAGAACTTACGAGCTGGAAGGACACGCGGTGGCAACCTTTGGTCAACAATCCGAATTTCGCCGGTGTGTTCCGGCTGGCGTTCTTGTCATGAAGCTGCTATTTGCCAGCCTGCTGGCGCTGTTCATGCTGGGCAGTGCCGCCGCGCAGCAGCGCGAGTCCAGCAACGAGTCCAGCAACTACGCCACCTTCAAGGGCGAACCCTTTTTTCTGCTGTCGGACGCCAGCTACGGCAGCAGCGACGAGTCGCGCGTGCGGCTCGAAGTACCCGGCCGC
Organism: Janthinobacterium sp. UMAB-56; assembly: GCF_900095265.1. Lineage (GTDB taxonomy): Bacteria > Pseudomonadota > Gammaproteobacteria > Burkholderiales > Burkholderiaceae_D > Janthinobacterium. The sequence continues at coordinate 76,059 of NZ_LT607671.1, forward strand.
GATATGGGGCGCATGAACCTGGAAGCGTATTCCGGCGCCGACATCGTCGTCTACCGCGTGCCAGAACCGATGGAGTTCCTGAAAAAGCAGCGCAATCTGCACCGCATCCAGGTCGAAGGTAATTACCAGGGCGAGGGCCTGGCCAACACCTTGAGCTTTCTGTGGGATAGCTGGTGGAAGCAGTCGCGCCTGGCCTGGCGCAAGCTGTTCTCCGGCGAGGCGCGCCGCGCGGTCACCAAGGAACAGCCGCAGCTGGCGACGAATGACGCGATCCGCCGGCCGACCGTGTTCGCCAACCATCCGCAGTACAAGCCGATCAAGGGCATGGAGCTGGTTGACAGCTTTCGCTATCCGATCTGGCAGGCCAAGGCCATCACACCGCCGAAAGGCGTCAAGCTCGATGGGTCGAGCAGCGATTTCATCGTCGCCGGCGCCGGTAACGTGATGATCCCTCTGGGCAAGCGCAAGCCAGGCCTGTACCTGATCGAGGCCATCATCGGCGAGCACCGCGCCACCACCCTGGTGTTCGTGTCGGACACGGTGGCCGTCACCAAGGTATCGTCCGGCCAGATGCTGGTGTGGACGGCGCGGCGCGATACCAGCGCTGCCGTTGCCGGTGCCAGCGTGGCGTGGACCGACGGCACCGGCGTGCTGCAGTCGGCCATCACGGGTGCCGACGGCGTCGCCTCGCTCGAACGCGGCAGCCCGGAACACACCTATGTGCTGGGCCAGGATCGCGCCGGGGGTGTGTTCGTGTCCGAGAATTTTTACTATGACAGCGAGATCTATAACACCAAGATTTATGCGCTGACCGATCGGCCACTGTACCGGCCCGGCGACGAAGTCAACGTCAAGTTTTTGGGGCGCGAATTTACTTCGGCGCGCGCATCGCAGGCGGCGACCAGCGCACCGCTCAGCCTCACCGTGCTCAATCCGAACGGCACGCCACTACTGACGCAAACGCTGCAGCTGTCCGGCGAGACGGGCGCAGACACGCGCTTCCGCCTGCCCACGGAAGCCACCGCCGGTGGCTATGAACTGCGCTTCAACTACAAGGATGGCGTGTATGGCGCGGCCTTCCGCGTGGCCGAATACATCAAGCCGCACTTTGAAATCAACGTCCAGCCATCGACACCGGAATTCAAGACGGGCGAAGCAGTCAAGGGCAGCATCGCGCTGCGCTACCCGGATGGCAAGCCGGTGAAAAACGCGAAGATGACCCTGTCGCTGCGCAGCCAGCAAAACACCATGGTCGAGGGGGAGCTGCGTTACAGCGGCCTGTTCCCGGTGGCCTTGAAGACTGAGGAAGTGACGAGCGATGGCAGTGGCAATGTGGACTTCACCTTGCCGCCCGCCGCCGATCCGTCGCGCTACATATTGACCGTGCTGGCGACCGATGGCGCGGCTTACCGCGTCAAGGCGACGCGCGAGCTGATGATAGAACGCTCGAGCAGCAGCTACCAGTTGAAGGCCACGCGCCAGTTTTCCGATCCTGGCCAGGCCGTGCATTTCGACCTGGTGGCCAATGGCCAGGGCGCGGCGAAGCCCGTGCGCTGGCAGATGGTGCAGCTGGAAAAACAGAGCAAGACCGAAGGTGCGTTCGATCCGGCTGCCAAGGGATGGGATGTGACATTCCCGGCATCGGGCTCGTATCAGCTGGCGCTGCGCGATGAACGCGGCAACCTGCTGGCAGCAGCCAGCCACTGGGTCGCCGGCGATGGCGTGCAGACCACGCCGGGCAGCATCGAGATCGTGCTGGACCGCGCCCGCTATCGTCCGGGTGACACCGCCGAGGCCTTGATCACTTTCTCGGACAAGGTCGACCAGGCGCTGTTGACGCTCGAACGCGACAAGGTGGAACATCATGGCTTGATGGCCGGCGCTGCTGATTGGTATCAGGCGAAGCGCGTGGCGCCGCGGCAGTGGCGCGTACGCATTCCCGTCAGGGAGGAGCACGGCCCGAACATGACCTTCTCGGTGGCGTACACACGCAATGGCGACTTCGTGTTCGAGAACGCCGGCCTGCAAGTGATCGAGCCGCGCATCGCACTGCAGTTCAAGAGCGACAAGGAGGTCTACCAGCCGGGCGAGAAAGTAACCCTGGACGTCAGGGCGAGCCTGGACGGCAAGCCCCTAAGCACCCTGGTGGCGCTGGGCGTGGTCGATGAAATGATTTATGTGCTGCAGCCGGAAATCGCGCCGGACATCGGCGACTTTTTCTACCACCCGCGCCGCAACAACGTGCGCACCACTGCCAGCCTGTCTTTCATCAGTTACGACATGGCGCAGGGGCGCACTGCCGGTGCGCCCGCGCGCCACAACTACAACGAGCGTGGCGTCAAGGTGCTGGAGCGTCCGCGCCGCGACAATATCGACACCGCTTATTGGGGGCCATCGCTGAAGACCGACGCGAATGGCAACGCGCGCGTGAGTTTCACCATGCCCGACGCGCTGACCCGCTGGCGCATCACGGGCCGCGCGATGGATGCGCAGGGGCGCGTGGGCCAGCGTACCGCCTATCTGCGCTCGGACAAAAACTTCTACGCCAAGTGGACCGCGCCGGACTGGATGCGCGCCGGCGATGCGCCACGCGCCTCGGTGGCCGTGTTCAACCAGACTGGCAAGGAGCAGGCGCTCGACGTCGTTCTCTCAGGCGGCGCGCAGCCGAAGACGGAAAAACTGTCCGCCAAGCCGGGCGTGAACTATGTCGAATTCCCGCTCGCTCCAGGGGCAGGGCCTCTGCGCCTGGAAGTAAAACAGAACGGAAAACTGGTCGACTCGCTCGACACGGCCCTGCAAACCTTGCCCGCTGCCTGGAGCAGCCCGCGTACGCTGGTGCTGCCGCTCGATGCTGCCACTAGTGAACTCGCGCTCAAGCTGCCGGCGGACGCGCGCAATATCCGCGTCTCGTTCGCGCAAGGCGCAGCCAGCCAGTTCGCGCGCATCGCCGATGACCTGATCGACTATCCGTATGGCTGCGTGGAGCAGACGGCCAGCCGCTTGATTCCGCTGGCGCTGGCCACGCAAAGCCTGGGGCCGGACGCCGGCGCGGCAAGCGAACGCCTGCAAACGCTGCTCACGGCGCAGCGCCTGCGGTTGGTTTCCATGGCCGGCCCGAATGCCGTCTTCGGCTGGTGGGGCAATGCCACGGCCGGTAATGCCTTGATGACGGCCTACGCCTATTACGCCGACTGGTACGCGGCGCGCGCGCTGCGCATCGAGCTGCCGCCCGAGCACTGGAACAAGCTGCTGGCCGTCTACAGCGAACATGGTTTGAAGGACGCGATGGGCGACCGCGCGCTGGTGTTGTGGATGGCGCGCGAGATGGGCCTGCCCACGCAGACACTGGCAGCTGGCCTGGTGGATGATAGCGCGCTCGCCGTCCTGGGCGGCAAGCCGCGCCTGGCGGGCGACAGCGGCAGCCTTCTGCTGGGCGCAGCCCCTGATCGCGAAGCGCAAGCGATGAGCCTTGGCCTGGTGGCGCTGGTCGGCAGCCAGAATGGCATCGGCCTGCCTTCGGCGTTGCAGCAGCAGGTCGCCGATTCCTGGCAGGTACTGCGCGCGTCGAAAGCCCCGGTGGCACAGGCCCTGCTGATGCTGGCCGGCGAAGTGCCGCCATCGCAGGCCGACGCGGTGCTGGCCGGCGTGCGCGCCGAGATGCCGACCCTGGACCGCGCGATGACCTTGCTGTGGGTGCAAAAGAAGCTGGGCGGCGCATCGTTCGGCAAGGGACCCGCCGTGGCGCTGGACGGTGCATGGCAAAGACGCGACAGCCGCAGCGGCCAGCCGCTCTGGCGCTGGACGGACACCAGGAGTAGTCCCGATAAATTGCGTCTCGCCGCATCGACTCCGGCACCGGCCGGCACGTTGGCCGTGGTGCAGTACGAGAGCCATGCCGTCGAAACGCAGACCCTGCCGGTCACCGTCGAACGTCGCATCCTGCGCATGAAGGCGGGCAAGGGGGGCTACACGACGGAGCTGGTCAAGCCAGGGGAAGCGCTCAACACGGACGCGCTATACCTCGATGAAATCACCTTGCAAGCGGCGCCGGGCGCGAAACACCGCTTTGGCTTGCTGGAAGTGGCGCTGCCGCCAGGTGCCATGGTCGACTCGACCACCTGGGGCATGGTCATGGCGGGCGACAAGCCTGCCGCGCTGGAGCGCGCTCGCCACACGGAGCGCCGCGATGGCTATGCCGTGCCGATCGAGCCTTTGGCCGGCGAGGTGACGGTGCGTCATTTGATTCGCTTTGCGCAGAAGGGGAGTTATGTGTTGCCGCCGGCGCGCTTTTACCGCATGTACCAGCCGGAGCAGAAAGCCTTCGAGGGCGGCGGCAAGAGTACGCGCGCGCTGAAGGTCGAGTGATGCGCGTGATACGTCCTGCATTGATGGTGACCCTGTTGTGGGCAGTGCCCGCCTGGTCTGCATCGCTGGATGTGGCCTGGTGGCGCGATGGCAAGACGGAGGTGCGGCAGTTGCGCCAGGGTGGCGCGCCACCGCCCCCGTTTGACGGCACGCGGCAGGTGCCGCTGGCCAGCCTGTGGAAGCTGTTCGTGTATGTCTATGCGACGGATAACAAGGTGGCGATGCCGGACTACCGCTGCGGCGGCCGCGATCCGGAAGAAGTGTATTGCTGCGATGCGGGCCAGAGCATCGGCCACGACGCGGCGCTGGCACAGTCCTGCGGCCCATTTTTTTCGCCCAGGCGTTTGATGATCGCGCCCGCTTCATGGCGCCAGTACTGGACCGACCGCCTGGGCGCGGCGCCCGCAGGGGACTTTGCCTGGCTGGCGGATCCCGCACAACTGGCGCCGGCGCGCATGGTGCGCCTGGACAGCCTGCTGCGTGCGCTGGACAGCATCCCGGCCGCCAGCCGCCAGGACGCCGAAGCGGCGCTGCTGCGCGTGGTGCTGGATGGGCGTGGTGGGCGTGGCGCTGGTACGGCGCGCTGGTTCGGTAGTCAGTTGCGCGTGAAAACGTATTCGTGGCACCAGGCGGGCGGACGGATAGGTGGCGCGGCCGGCTGGCTGGCCGATGGCACGCCGATCTGGTTTGGCGGCGCGGGTGGCAGCAGCAATGTCTTTGAACAGTGGGCCCCCAGGCTGGCCGCCAGCTTGCCGAAAGTCGGTGCGGCCGATGATGGCGGCTGCGTGGTGGTCGATTACTTCAAGCGCTATCCGATTCGCGCCGTGCGCGGCGAACGTGGCGTGGCCGTACCCGGGCCGCTGAATGGCCGCTACCATGTGCAATTCGAGAATGGCCAGAACCTCGCCTTGCGAAGCACCGGCGAGTTGATGCTGCTGCAAGAGAAGGGCGGCCGTCCGCAATTGCGTGGCCGCTTCGGCGTCAATGAATATGTGGCGCGGGTGCTCGACCGCGAAGCGAATGCTGGCGAGCCGGAAGCGGCCAAGGCGCTGGCGATTGCCGCGCGCACGTATCTGCAGCAGAACGCGGTGACCGTGGCGGGCTGCCAGCAGATCGCCGACAGCAGCGCGACCCAGCGCGTCAGCCCCAGCCCCGCCACGCCGGCGGCGCTGGCGATTGCGCGCTGGACCGACCAGTTGATCGTCGATGGCGTCACTGTGCGCTATCACGGCAATCAGGCGGCCGAGGGGACCATGGCGTGGAGCGAGGCGGTGCGCCAGGCCAAACAGGGCAAGCACTATGATGAATTGCTGGCGGCGGCCTATCCCGGCGGGGCGCTGAGCACCTTTGGCAACGCCGGTGCGCGTTGCCGTCGCCTGGCGCAGAACGAGGATTGGCTGGCGCGGTCCGTACCGCGCTGGCAGCGCGTGCTGCTGCGCGAGGCCGGTTACGAGGCGCCGCTGCAGGCGCCGCTGGTCTGTGCCCTGTCCAGTGGCGCGCCGTATTCGGAACAGTCGCGCAACCGCATCTTCATGCGCCCGCTGGCCACGCGCGAAGACCGCATCACCTTGGCCCATGAATATTTACACCTAGGCCTGCGCCGCCATCCGCGCGGCCAGGACGAAGAATATGTCGAGCGGCTGGCCCGTCGGCTCGTCGACCTTAATCTGGAGGCCCTGTGAGTTTTTTTATCCGTTGCGCTATTCCGCTAATGCTATTGCCCCTCTGGGCGCAGGCCCAGGTCACCATCGATGCGCCAAAAGCCGGCTGGCGCAATTCGGCCGGCGTGCGCGAGGGCTACACGCAAGCAGTCAATTATCCCGCCGCGTCGGTTAACCTGCAGCCGGGCCAGGCCGAGACGGCGCAGATACGGGGACGCATCGCGGGCGCCCTCAAGGGCAAACCCGCCACCCTTGTGGTCAACGGGGTGGCAATGCCGATGGAAGTGGGCGAGGACGGCAGCTATGGCCGCCCCTATGGCTTTGGCAGCGGCTCGAACAGCGTGGAAGTGCGCTCGCCGGATGGCCGGAGCCGCGCGCGCACCCAGTTTGTCGACAGCTACCAGGGCAAGACCCAGGCGCGCTTGCGTATCGTGCTGTCCTGGGACAGTGCAGGCACCGACCTCGATCTGCATGTGGTCACGCCGGACGGTGGCCACGCCTGGTACGGCAATCGCGTATTGAAAGATGGTGGCGCGCTGGATGTGGACGTGACCACCGGCTATGGCCCGGAAATCTTTTCCAGCGCGGCGCCCCTGAAGGGCAATTATCACGCCTATGTGAATTACTACGGCAGTGGCGAGAACAGCGCCATGCTGACCGTCGCCCGCCTGTCGATCATCACCAACGAAGGCACGCCGCGCGAAAAGCTGCAGAGCTTCCAGGTGCCGATGCGGGCCGCTGGCGAACTGACCCTGGTGAAATCATTCGTCTTGCCATAAATGGCACTTGCGGACACGCTGTTGCTTGGCTATAATTCGCCCCCTCGCTGAACGACGCATGCAAATGCCGAGTAAAGCAGGGTGAAAAAGAAGGTTGACGAAATTCTGCAAACGCTTCATACTCTTCCTTCTTCGCAGCTGACAAACACAACGCTTTGTCGATAGCG
>NZ_LT607672.1:0-37318 GCF_900095265.1 Janthinobacterium sp. UMAB-56
CCCGCCGCCCTGCCCCTACTGGCCGCCGCCAGCCGCGCCGCGCTCGGTGATCTGCAACAGGCAACACAACTGCTGGGTGACCACGAAACACTGCTGCGCGCCAGCTATGACGCCGCCTTCCGCCAGTTGCTGAACGGCCTGGCAGTGCTGGCCGTGGCGCTGGCGGCGCTGTTGCCGTACCTGCTCAGGAAAGATAGCGCTCAGGCGTCGAGGCCGTAGAACACGGCCACGAGGATGGCGATATTGTTGCAGGCGCGCGAAAAGGTGGTTGTCGCATAGGCAACGGCCACGCCGGGGGCGCGGTAGCGCAGATAGACAAAGCTGAACATGGCGCCCGACCCGAGCGCGACGATGGCGTGCAGCAAGCCACCGCTGACGTAATGCACGATGGCCCACAGGATGGCGCCGAAGAAAATGCTCAGCTGGCGGCTGGCGCCCAGGCGCCTGAGGATTTCCAGCGGCAGCAGCTGGCCGAGAAAGGTTTCCAGAATGGGGGAATAGATGACGACCCAGAACACCAGCAGGGGCAGCGACATTTCGCGCTTGAACTTGGACAGGCCAGTGTGTGCGCCCCAGTATTCGGGCGGCAACAGCCATTTGGTGAGGAACAGGATGGCAAAGCACAGCATGCAGGTGAGTAAGCCCCAGCCGAGACCGGCAAGGGCCAGCTGCAGCACGGGCGGCGGCGCTTTGCCGTCGTCCGGGCTGGATAGATCATGGCTGCTGTGCACTTGCATGTGTCGTCCTGGCGGTGATCCAGCGCTCATTGTAGCGCGGAATATGACGCTTGGCGCGCGCCGTGCTGCTGCGCTATCGGCGTCAGGCCGCCAGGCGCAAAGGACCGTTGGCCGGCGCGGCCAGCTTGAAGATGCCCACTTCCTGTTCCAGCTGCGCCGCCTGTTGCTGCAGTTCGTGCGCGGCGGCGGCGGCCTGCTCGACCAGGGCCGCGTTTTGCTGGGTGACCCGGTCCATGTCGACGATGGCGCGGTTGACTTGCTCGATGCCGGCGCCCTGCTCCTGCGTGGCATGGCTGATCTCGGCCATGATGCCCGTCACCCTACCAATGCCGGCCACCACGTCATGCATGGTGGCGCCCGCCTGCTCGACGAGCACCGTGCCCGTGCCCACCTTGCTGACGGAATCGTCGATCAGGGCCTTGATTTCGCGCGCGGCGGCGCTTGAGCGCTGCGCCAGGCTGCGCACTTCGGTGGCGACCACGGCAAAACCGCGCCCCTGTTCACCGGCGCGCGCCGCTTCCACGGCCGCGTTCAAGGCCAGGATATTCGTCTGGAAGGCGATGCTGTCGATCACGCCGATGATGTCGACGATCTTGTTCGACGAGGCATTGATCAGGCCCATGGTATGCACCACTTCGGCCACCGCCTTGCCGCCCTGCTCCGACACCTTCGACGCTTCGCGCGCCAGGTGGTTCGCCTGCTGGGCATTGTCCGCATTCTGGCGCACGGTGGAAATGAGTTCTTCCATCGACGAAGCCACTTCTTCCAGCGAGCCGGCTTGCTGCTCCGTGCGCTGCGACAGGTCGCGGTTGCCGGTAGCGATCTCGGTCGAGGCCGTGGCGATGCTTTCCGTTCCGTGGCGCACCTTGCCGACGATGGCGGCCAGGTTGTCGCGCATGGTTTTAATCGCAAACAGCAGGCTGCTGTCGTCGCCGTGGCGCGTGTGCACGTCGATGGCCAGTTCGCCCAGCGCGATGCGCCCGGCAATCGAGGCCGCATACGCCGGTTCGCCGCCCAGCTGGCGCAGCAGGCCGCGCGTGATGACGGTGGCCACCGCAATGCAAATGAGCACGCTGAGCGCGGCCAGCACGCCAATCCAGCGCAAGGACTGGCCGTAGATGGCGCGCGCGGCCACGCTGGCCTGCTCCGATTCGCGCTGCACGTTTTTCAGCACGGCATCGATATCGGCGACGATCTGGCGCCGCAGGGGGCTGCAATCCTCGACGAGGAAAGTACCGTATTGCTCCATCTGCCCCGTGGCGAGGAACTGGCGCGGACGCTGCAGTTCCTGCGCCATGGTTTTCAGGCCCGTGCTGACTTTCTCGAACTGGGCATCGCCGGCGAACTGCGGCGCCAGCCTGGCCAGCGCTTCCAGATACAGCGCCTTCTGGCTGTCGAGGATGGCCAGTTCCTTTTCGGCGGCGGCCGGATCATGGAAGATATACGCGTTGCGGGCAGCCAGGCCCGTCTGGTCGAGCGCTTCGCGCGCCACGTACAAGGGTTCGAGTTTTTCCAGTTGGACTTTTTCTTGCGCGTCCATGGCGCCGGAGATGGCAGCGATACGCAGCAGCGCGAAGGCAGCCAGCACCAGCATCAAGACCACCAGCAGACCAAAGCCTGCGCTCAGGCGCGCGCCTATCGTCAAACGATTGAATGACATCATTGTTGTTATTGCCCTGTATAAAGTTGATTGTTTGCCGGTTCCACTAGAACCGGCGATCTGCTCGCCGTCGCTTGCCGATATTGCGTAGGGAGCAATATCAAATTCCAACTGGCGTTTTTTGGGCAGTCAGCTTTTACTTCGGGCAAAATGGGCACGCACGGAAGAGCCGTGCGGCACAAGAACACACCGAATTATAAGCGAATAGCGTTATTGATGATTCCACGCGTCCACTTTTAATGCCTTGATGCAAGTCAAGGGGCGTCGATGACGGCCATGGTGATGCGCGATATACAGCACAGTTTACCGTCTTCGTCGACGATGCGGATTTCCCACACCTGGCTGCTGCGGCCCCGGTGAATCGGCGTGGCGCGCCCCGTCACATGGCCGCCGCGCACGCCGCGCACGTGGTTGGCGTTGATTTCCTGCCCCACGCTGATCTGGCGGGCCGCATCGAGGCAGGCATTCGCGGCCATGCTGCCCAGCGTTTCGGCCAGCAGAACGGAAGCGCCGCCATGCAGCAGCTTGAACGGCTGCATGGTGCGGTGGTCGACGGGCATGGTCGCTTCGATCCAGTCGGGACCGAAAGCCGTGAAGACGATGCCCAGGTGGCGCATGGCCGTGCCCTCGCTGGCGGCGTTGAGGGTGGCCAGGTCGAGCGGTGCGTGCCAGATTTCCATCGTTACCTCGTATCAGTGTGAAGGAAAGCCATTGTAGGACAGAGCGCGCGCCCGCGCCGCTTCATCTTTCCTTCACCGTGGCACGGGGTGGCGAGAGCAGTAACTGGTTATAATTGCCCCATTCTTTAAAAACGAGGTTGTGTATGAAGTGGGCCTTGCTGGGCATTTTTGTGTTTTCTGTTTTACATATTCATTTTCGTGGCAAGGTGCGCCTGCCGTTTCGCCGCCAGATCTTCGATCACTCCTCGTTCATGGCGCCGCTGAACCTGTTCATGCACACCTTTTCCAAGGTGCCGGCCACGCCCTATCTTTCCGTCGAACAATTTCCGGAATTGGCGCCGCTGCAGCAGAACTGGCAAATCATCCGTGATGAAGCGCTGCGCATGCAGGAAATGAAAAAGATCAAGGCGGCCGAAAAGAATAATGACGTGGGTTTCAATTCTTTCTTCAAGTATGGCTGGAAGCGCTTCTACCTGAAATGGTATGACGCGAATCACCCGTCGGCACAGCAGATGTGTCCGCAAACCTATGCCCTGTTGCAATCGATCCCCTCGATCAAGGCCGCCATGTTCGCGGAACTGCCGCAAGGCGGCAAGCTCAACCCGCACCGCGACCCGTTTGCCGGCTCCCTGCGCTACCACCTGGGCTTGCAGACGCCGAACGACGACCGCTGCTTCATCGACGTCGATGGCGAACGCCACAGCTGGCGTGACGGCCAGGCCGTGATGTTCGATGAAACGTATATCCACTGGGCCCGCAACGACGCCGACAGCGACCGCATCATCCTGTTTTGCGACATCGAACGCCCGATGCGCTACCGCTGGGCGCAAGGCTTGAACCGCTGGCTGGGACGCACCCTGATGACGGCCGCCGCCTCGCCCAACGAACTGGGCGACCAGGTCGGCGGCGTGAGCAAACTGTTCCAGATTTCCTGGACCATGGGCCAGTACCGCCGCCGCTTCAAGGCGTGGAACAAGACGGCCTACCAGGTCACCCGCGTGGCGCTGGTCGTGGGCATCATCGCGCTGATCTACTTTATATAATTGCTACGCTGTCTCGCAGACAAGCAAACCGCCTTCGGGCGGTTTTTTTATAGTGCGCCGCCTCGTGGGCCTGCAAACGGACGAGGCGGCAAGCCAGCCGCGCTGACATCGGCGATAATACCGGCTCACACCACTCTCTTCTTTTATTTATGCGCGACATCATTGCCGGATTTCTACGTTTCCAAAAGGAAGTCTTCCCTGAACGCCGAGAGTTATTCAAGACGCTGGCCACTGGACAGACGCCCAAGGCCTTGTTCATTTCCTGCTCCGACAGCCGGATGGTGCCGGAACTGGTGACGCAGCGCGAACCTGGCGAACTCTTCGTGATCCGCAACGCGGGCAATATCGTGCCCTCGTTTGGCCCGGAACCTGGCGGCGTGAGCGCGTCCGTCGAATTTGCGGTCGCGGCACTGAACGTGACGGACATCGTCATTTGCGGCCATTCCGATTGTGGCGCCATGAAAGCCATCGCCACCTGCACCTGCCTCGATCACATGCCGGCAGTCAAGAACTGGCTGCGGCACGCGGATGCGGCGCGCATGATCAATGAATCCATCGAGCATGCCACGGAACAGGACCGCATCGACGGCATGGTGCGCGCCAATGTCGTGGCGCAACTCAACAACATCCGCACCCACCCCTCGGTAGCCCTCGGCATCACGCAAAAACGCCTGACCCTGCATGGCTGGGTGTATGACATCGAAAAGGGCTCGCTCGATGCACTCGACGAGTCTACCGGTCAATTTGTCCCGCTCGCGGAACATCCGGCATCGCAGCTGTAAGCACAGGAAATCCCCGGTCAAGCGCAAGTTGCGCTTGACCTTATCAAGGCGGGAAGGTTCAAGGTAACGGTACTCAAGGAGATTATCGTATGCCAACAATCACTGTCTTGCCCCATCCCGAGCTGGCCCCCGAAGGCGCCGTGTTTGACGCGCCGGAGAACATGAGCATATGCGACGCATTGCTGCTCAATCATATCGACATCGAACACGCATGCGGCCAGGTCGGCGCCTGTTCCACCTGCCACGTGGTCGTGGCGCAGGGTTTCGACTCGCTCAATGAATTGGGCGACAATGAAGAAGACATGCTCGACCAGGCCTGGGGCTTGCAGCCCCAGTCGCGCCTGTCGTGCCAGGCACGCCTGGCGCAGCAAGACCTGACGCTCGAACTGCCCAGGTACACGCTCAACCACGCCAAGGAATAGTCCCCGGCGTGCCTGCTCCACTGCCCTACTTGCTTACCACATGATCACGCGCTGCTCGGGCGGCAGATACATCGGGTCGCCCGGCTTGATGCCGAACGCCTCATAGAAGCCGGGCTGGTTCTTCACCGTGCCCTTGGCGCGGAATTCACCGGGCGAATGCGGGTCGCTCTTGATCTGCGCGATCGCCGCTTCAGGGCGCAATTTCGCGCGCCATTTCTGCGCGAAGCCGATGTACAGGCGCTGTTCGCCCGTCAAACCATCGATGACTGGCGATGGCTTGCCACCGAGCGAACGCTGGTAAGCCTTGTAGGTGATCGACAGGCCGGAATTGTCGCCGATGTTTTCGCCCAGGGTCAGTTCGCCATTGATGTGATAGCCAGGCACGGGGCTGTAGGCGCCGTACTGCTTGACGAGACCGGCGGCCAGGGCCTTGAAGGCCGTGCGGTCTTCTGCCGTCCACCAGTTGCGCAAGCGACCCTTGGCATCATATTGGCTGCCCGAATCATCGAAGGCATGGCTGATCTCATGGCCGAAGGTGATGCCCAGCAAGCCGTAATTGACGGCATCTTCCGCTTTCACGTTAAAGAATGGCGGCTGCAGGATGGCGGCCGGAATGGTGATCGCATTGAGCGCAGGGCTGTAGCTGGCGTTGACGGTTTGCGGCGTCATCGACCATTCGTCGCGGTCCACGGGTTTGCCCAGCTTGGCCAGGTTTTGCTGACGACTCCACACGCGTGCGGCGCGCACATTGGCGATCAGGTCGTTTGGCTGCGTCCGCATACTGCTGTAGTCGCGCCAGGTAGCGGGATAGGCAATCTTCGGCTTCAAGGCCGCCAGCTTGAGCTGGGCTTCCTTCTTGGTTTCCGGGCCCATCCAGTCGAGCTGCTCGATGCCATCCTTGAACGAGGCGACGAAATTGTCGAACATGGCCATCACGCGGGGCCGGGTTTCCGGCGGCAAATACATGTCCACGTAGCGCTTGCCGACGGCGTCGCTGATGGCGCCATCCGTGAAGCGCAGCGCCAGTTGCCACTGCGGTTCGCTTTGCGGCACGCCGCGCAGCACCGTGCCGTCGAAGGCGAAGCGTTCCTTGACGCTGGCGCTGTCCAGGTAAGAGGCATAGCTTTCGATAATGCGCCAGTTCAGATAGCTTTTCCACGATGCCAGCGGCACGGCGGCCACGGTCTCGGAAAAGCCTGTCATGAAGCTGGGCTGGCGCACCACGGCCGAGGAGGCTTTCGGTGCCAGGCCGGCGGCGGCAAAGTAGGCATTCCAGTCGAAGGCCGGGGCCAGCGCCGCGAATTGGTCGAAATCGACGCGGTTGTACGACTTGACGGGGTCGCGCATCTGCACGCGCGTCCATTGCACTGCCGCCAGGCGCGTTTCGATGTCGAGAATCTGCGCCGCGTGTGCGGCAGCGGCGTGGTCGCCGCTCATGGCCAGCATGGTTTCGATATGTTTGAGGTATTTGGCGCGCACGGCTTGCAACTTGGCGTCGTCATCCTTCAGGTAGTAGTCGCGGTCAGGCAAGCCCAGGCCCGACTGGCTGATGTTGACCGTGTAGCGCTCGGGGTCTTGCGCATCGGGCGCCACATAGGCCGAAAACGGCGTCTGGATGCCATTGCCTTGCAAATAGGCAAACAACGCTGGCAAATCTTTCTTGTCTTTCACGGCAGCGACGCGGGCCAGTTCGGTCTTCAAGGGCTTGAAGCCGGCCGCATTGCGCGCCTTGTCGTTCATGAAGCTCGTGTACAGGTCGGCGATCTTGTGTGCCTCGCTGCCGGGCTTGCCGGGGTTCTTGACGGTGGCATCGATCAGGCTGCGCAACTGTCCCTGCGCGATTTCGCGCAATTCGATATACGTGCCCCAGACGGATTTGTCGGCCGGGATGTCCGTATTGCGGGTCCATACGCCATTGACGTAGCCGTAGAAATCATCCCTGGGGCTCACTGCCGGGTCCAGGGTTTTCAGGTCGATGCCCGATACGGGCGCAGTCTGGGCGTACAGCGATGGGGTGGATAAGGCGAACAAGGCGCAACAGGCGGCGCTGATGAGTGAACGTTTCACGAAGATTCCTTTAATTGTTTTAACTTCATGTTGGGGAACATGCTGTGTCCAGGCATGGGAGGCAAGATTATAGTCGGCCTGCCTGCGGGCAACAATGACGGTTGAACAATTGAAGAGGCGGCGCCGCGCAATAAGCCGGCACGCGAATCGGCTCGCCTGCCATGAGGCCAGGCCTACTTCACCGGCTCGAACGTCACCGTCAACCCAGTCCCAGTGGTCCTGAGTTGCGTCGGCACGAATTGCACGCCCGCATAGCGCAATTCATCGGGCTTGAAGGTGTAGATCGGCGTTTCATGCATGAGCTGGTCGGCCACCAGGCTGGCGACCTTGGCGAACTGGCGCTGCTGCGCTTCATCCATGCCGTCGATGGTGACCTTGTCTACGCTCGCTTCGCTCAGGTAGACGGCGTTGCGCCGGGCATCGAGCACCAAACGGCCGGACATGGCCAGGCTGCCGCGCCAGCTCTGGCGTATGAACGGCGGCAAGACGCTCGCATCGACGCTCAGGGCCACGCGCTCGCGTTCGGGCTGCAAGGACAGTTGCGGGTGGGTCAGCTTGACGTCCAGCACGGACAATACGCGCTTGTCGATGGGAAAGCGGCGCTCCAGGCCTTGCTGCATCTTGCTCAGCGACACATTCACGTCGCGTGGGCCGATCAGGGTGGAACACGAGGCCAGCACGCTGCAGGCTAAGGCGGCGATGGCGGCGGTTTTCAGCAAGGGACGCAGGGCAGTCACATTCATGGATAGTCTCGGTGGAAAGATTGCGCCATCTTACACATGCGCCCGCTTTCACGCAAAAACCGGCGCCCACCTTGCAGCGGGCGCCGGTTCTCATGTTTGCTCTGTTAGTGCACGAACAGGGCGATCAGTATGACGATGGGCAATGGTATGCCTAACAGCAGCAAGAGGATGGAACGCATGGCAGACTCCTTGATAGATAGATTGGGTTCAGATGGTGACGTGGCGCAACACGCGCTCATGGTCGCGCTGGCGGCCGCCAAACGTTGCCGCCAGGCTGGCAACGAAGGCGCCCAGCAGCAAGGCGACGAACATCCACAGTGCCGAGTGGGCACCGGCCTTGCGGGCCGTCTCGGCCGCTTGCTGGGCGGCAGCCTTCGCTTCGGCGGCGGCCTTGGCGGCGCGGGCGTAGGTCGCGTCGACTCGCGCCTCGGCTTCAGCCTGCGTCAAGCCCGTGCGGCTGGCCACGACCTGGCCCAGGTAGGCGCGGTCGTCGGCGGCCAGGCTGCCGGTGGACAGGCTTGTTGCCAAGATCCTGCCGATTTCCATGCGCTGGCCGGCGACCACCGTGCCTACATTGCCCGCATCAGCCGCCGGCGCGGCGCGCAACAGCATGTCCGAGAAATAATCGAGCGGATCGGCACCGCTGCCCTCGCCTTGCTTGGCGCCTGCAGAACGACCTGCCACTGCGGCGCCTGCGGCCACGGCCGGGGACACTGCCGCCGCCACGCCCCTGCCTGCGTCAATGGCGCCGCTGAGCACGGCGCGCGTGCCACTGGCCAGCACGGCCACGGTGATGATGGTAGCCACTGCCCAGGCCAGCAAGCCGTGTGCCGTGTCGCGGAAATGCACTTCATCCGTATGAATGGAACTCCATTTCACGCGCAGACGGCCCGCCATGTAGCCACCGATGCCGGACGCAGCCAGTTGCATGAAGGCCAGCCAGGCGATGGTCGACACACCGATGGCCGTGGCGTTGAATGACCACGGCGACACGGAGGACAGGCCCAGGCCCACGCCGAGGATCAGCAGGATGAAGGACAAGGCGGCCGCAGCGGCAGCGCCCGCCAGCACGGCGCCCCAGGAGACGCCCGGCGTGTTCAGGTCCGACACGGACAATTGTGTAGCTTGCATAGAATACTCCCTTGATTATTGATTTTTAAGCCGTTCAGGCGGCTACGCCCGTCAGCTGTTCCTTGCGCGCGGCCATTTCCTTGCCCAGCGCGTCGAGGTCGACTGCCGTATCGCGCACTTTGGGAAACATGTCGCCCTCCTCTTCCTTGACGTGGTGCTCGATCTGCTCCGACAGCACCTTGACCTTGGCGTCGTACAGGTCGTCGGCGGGGTCCATCGCGGCGATCTGCGCGATGAGTTCCTTGGCGCTCGCGTGCTCGACGAGGGCTTCATCCATCAAGTCGCCGTCGTGGATGGGGCGGCGCACGGCTGGATAAAAGATCTCTTCTTCCAGCTGCGTGTGCACCGTCAATTCCCGGCATATCTGGTCGGCCAGCTTTTTCTTGGTGGCAAATGAGCGGTCGCTCAAGCCGTCGTACTGGGCAAACAAGGCTTTCACGGCCTTGTGGTCTTGCATTAGCAAACTGATCGCATTCATGGCGCCTCCTTGTTGTAGATGAGTCAAGGATGCCCCACGGCGGCGCCAGCGTATGTGCGACGCCTTACACAATCTTGATTTTTAATACACCTTATCAGCGGCTCACTTGATGCCGTGGTGACCCATCAGGTCGTACAGGGTGGGCCGGCTCACGCCCAGCAGCTCGGCCGCGCGGGCGATATTGCCGTCGGCCCGCGCCAGCGCGCGCACCATGACCTTGTATTCGGCCGCTTCGCGGGCCTGGCGCAGGTTGATGGCCTCGTCCACGGACCCCGCCTGGGCGCTAGCGGGCAAGCCCAGGTCATCGGCCGCGATCTGCGGCCCGTCGCACATGATGACGGCACGCTTGATGCAGTTTTCCACTTCGCGCACATTGCCAGGCCAGCCATAGCTTTCGATCAGCTGCAGCGCGCCCGCGCTGAAATGCAGATTGCTGCGGCCTTCGCTGGCGCAGAACTTGTTCTTGAAATGCTGTGCCAGCAAGGCCACATCCCCGGCCCGCTCGCGCAGCGGCGGGATGCGCAAGACGATTTCGCTGAGCCGGTAAAACAAGTCTTCGCGGAAACGTCCCTCTTCCCCCAGTACCTTCAAGTCCTGGTGCGTGGCGCAGACGATGCGCACATCGACGGCGATCTCGGCCCGGCCGCCGACGCGCTCGATGACCCGCTCCTGCAGGAAGCGCAAGAGTTTTGCCTGCAGCGCCATCGGCATGTCGCCGATTTCATCGAGAAAGAAGGTGCCGCCGCGGGCCAGCTCGATCTTGCCCGGAGTTTGCCGCGCCGCGCCCGTAAACGCCCCCCGCTCATAGCCAAACAGCTCGCTTTCCAGCAGGTTGTCGGGAATGGCCGCGCAATTGATGGCGACGAAACGCTGGGCATGGCGGCTCGACAGCGCATGCAAGCCCCGCGCAAGCAGTTCCTTGCCGCTGCCCGAGTCGCCCAGCAGCATCACGCTGGCCGACGAGGGCGCCACTTTTTCCACGCTACGGCACAGTTTCAGCATGCCGGGATCGCGGCTGACGATACCGGCCAGGGGCGAGTCCGCCTGCGTCTGCAGCATGCGGCGGTTTTCCTGCTGCATGGCGTGCAGATAAAACGCGCGGGCGATGACCAGGCTCAGCATGTCGGCATCGAACGGCTTCTGGTGGAAATCATACGCGCCCAGGGCAATGGCTTTTAACGCATGTGCCCGCTCCTGGATGCCCGAGAGGATGATGATCTTGGTGTCCGGCGCCAGCGCGAGGATGTGCTGCAGGGTGGCCAGGCCTTCCGTGGCGCCGTCCGGATCGGGCGGCAAACCGAGGTCCATCGTCACCACGGCCGGCTGGTGGCGCCGCACCAGCGCCAGTGCCGTTTCGCACTCACCCGCCAGCAAGACGTCATAGCCGTCAAAACTCCAGTGCAACTGCTTTTGCAGGCCGGGATCGTCTTCGATGACCAGCAGTTTTTGTTTCGCCATACGATCACCTACTGTCAGTGGATAGGGCAACGGAAGTCTGGGGTCAGACCTTATGGATCGGCATTCACCTCATTGCGGCGCATTCCTCCGGCGGGTCTGACCCCAAAGGCGCGTGCAGCGGCAGGGTCACGCGAAACGTGGTGCCCACCTGCAGCGCGCTGCGCACTTCCAGGCTGCCGCCCACTTCGCGCAGGTATTCACGGCTTTCGAACACGCCGATGCCCATGCCCGCCGTCTTGGTCGTGTCGAAGGGCTTGAACAGGCGTTCGCGGATGAACTGTTCGCTCATGCCGCGGCCCGTATCATCAAACTCGACCACGGCCGTGTGATGCTCGCGCCGCAGCCGCACGGCCACCTTGCCATCGCTGGCCGTCGCTTCGATGGCGTTCTGGATCAGATGACCCAGCACCCGTTCCAGCCGGGAGCGGTTAGCCAGCACCGTCAGCCCGCCATCGACGATTTCCAGCCGGGGCGCCGGCGCCAGGCTGGCTTTGGCGGCCACGGCCTGGCGCAGCAAGCCGTCCAGCAGCAGCGGCGCTGGCGCTTCCGGCGCCTCGCCGCGCGCCAGTTTCTGCAGCAGGGTCTGCATTTTCTGCACGGAATGGTCAAGCGTGCCCAGCATGTCCTCCTGGAAGGCGGGATTGGCGCGGTGCTTTTCCGCATTGCTGAGTAACAGCGATAGCTGGAACACGAGGTTTTTGAGGTCGTGCACGATGAAAGTGGACATACGGTTGATCGAATCGAACTGGCGCGCCACCGTCAGGGTATCAAGCGATTCGCGGTGCGCCAGGTAGCTGGCGGCCTGGCTGCCGGCAATTTTCAGCACGTCGCGGATTTCCCAGTTCAGGCCGATACGCGTGCGGGGCCGCGCCAGCGCGACAAAGGCGAACAGCTGGCCATGCAGCATCAGGGGCACGAGCAGCCATACGTCGGGTAGCGCCAGCAGCGCGGGCGGCAACTGCAAGCCGCCGTACTGGAGCGGATTGTGCTGGCAGTCGGGCACGTCGATCACCCAGTGGCGCGCTTCCAGAAACTGGCACAGGGGACCGGACGCCGGCTCGCTCCACGTGCCCGGCGGCCAGTTCCAGCTGGCGGCCGGGGCAAGCAGGCCAGGCTCGCGCAGTATCCACAGCGCGCCGGCGCGGCTTTCCACCAGTTGCGCCATGGCCTGTATCGTGCGTTCGCCCAGCGCCGGGCCATCTTCCGACAAGGCCCGCGTAAAACGCAGCCATTCTTCACGGTAATCGAAGATGGCAGTGTAAAAATGTTTATTAATCGTGACCTTGAGCTTGGCCCGCAAGCTGCCGGAAAACAGCACGCCGGCCAGCAGCAGGGCCGCGCCGCCCAGGTAAGCCATCTGCATCAAGGAACCCCAGGTGCCGCCGAAATAGCGCAAATAATAGGCGCTGGCCGCCATGGTCAGCAGGTAGATGGCCGAGCCCAGCAAGGCGGCCGAGCGGTACAACATCTGGCGCGAGACGGACAAGCCCAGCGCCCAGCCCGGATTGCGCGCCGCCGAAATGGCCAGCAGCGGCGCGCACAGGGCGTCGACGATGCCGCGCGCAGTCCAAAGGTCGTCGTTGATTGCGCGAAACAGCAAGGCGTCGCTGTACAGGTAAAAATCGTAGGCGAACAAGCCGCCGACGCCCAGGCACGCAAACTTGATGCCCCAGCGTTGCAAGGGTGGCGTGTTACGGTACCACTGCTCCACCAGCAACATGCCCAGCACGGCCAGTAGCAAGCGGCAGACGCTGGCAATGATGCGCGCAGGCAAAGGCAGC
The DNA here is from genome assembly GCF_900095265.1 of Janthinobacterium sp. UMAB-56. Taxonomy (GTDB): domain Bacteria; phylum Pseudomonadota; class Gammaproteobacteria; order Burkholderiales; family Burkholderiaceae_D; genus Janthinobacterium. The sequence goes on from NZ_LT607672.1 coordinate 12,983, forward strand.
GCCAGCCAGGATGAGGCCATGGAGAACAGCCAGGGCGTCAGTGCCGTCAGGGCGATGCCGGCCAGCACCAGACGCAAACGGGGCCGCGACGGCTCGATCAGCAGCAGCAAAAACACCAGCCAGGCCAGGGTCCGCAGCAACTCGAGCGCATCGCCGGCCAGCGCGGTGCGCTGCCCCAGCAGCACCAGCACCACCGTGCCCGTCGCCCAGCCGCCCGTCGCCAGGCAAGCCACCAGCAAGGCGCGCACGTTTTGCCGCGCGCGCCAGTTGCTGATGAGTAGCAGCGCCAGCACGAAGAAGGCCAGTGACGCCAGACCATGACTGAGGGCTGCCGCGTCGGCCGCTGCCAGCCAGTCCGACTGCGCCCGCATCAGCGGCTGCCCTTGCCAAACAGCACCACCTGCACCGTGTCGAGCAGAATCAGCAAGTCGAGGAAGAGGCTGTTATTTTTCACATAATACAAATCGTATTGCAGCTTCTTCACGGCATCCTCGACGGAAGCGCCATATTGGTAGCGCACCTGCGCCAGACCTGTGATGCCCGGTTTGATACTGTGACGAATGTTGTAGTACGGTACCTGCTGCTTGAGTTGCTCGACAAAGTAGGCGCGTTCCGGGCGCGGGCCGACAAAACTCATCTCGCCGCGAAACACATTGAACATCTGCGCCAATTCGTCGATGCGCAGCTTGCGGATCAGCTTGCCCACGCGCGTGATGCGCGCATCGTTGGCCAGGGCCCAGATGGGCTTGCCATCGCGCTCCGCATCGCAGCGCATGCTGCGAAATTTCAGCACCTTGAAAGGCAGGCCATCGCGCCCCACCCGCTCCTGCTGGTAAAACACGGGGCCGCCGTCTTCCAGGCGTATGCACAGCGCCGTCACCAACATCACGGGCAATGCCGCCAGGCAGATGACGCTGCTGGCGGCCAGGTCGAACAAACGCTTCGAGGCGGCGCGGAAAAAACTCTGGTCGAAGCCGCCGCCATAAATCAGATAGCTGGGCTGCAAGGAATCGATGCGGATCTGGCACGCTTCGCGTTCGAAAAACGTGGCAGCATCGATCACTTTCACGCCGCCCAGCGCGCATTCCAGCAGTTGCTTGGCAGGAAACGCCCCATTGCGCCGGTCGCTGACGGACACAACGATCTCCTGCGCGGCATGGCGCTGTGCCATGGCCAGCAGCGACGGCTCGGCCGGCAGCAAGGCCGAGGCCGGCACACAGCATCGCTCGCCAGCCACATCGATGCAGCCGACGACCGTGAACTGGTGGAAACCGATCTTGCTGGCGGCCAGCTCCATGCATTCGCGCGCCAGGGCCCCGCCGCCCACCAGGATCAGCCGGCCTTCCATCAGCGCCGATTGCGAGGATTTGAACACCACCAGGCGCGCCAGCAGCACGCCGATGGCGCCCAGGCCGAAGATCAGCACGCTGCCGCGCCCGAAATGCAGGGAAGGGATAAAGCGGATCAGCACGCTAAGCACGGCAAAACCCAGGGCGAACGAAGGCAGGATGCGCAGCAAGGTGTTGCGGATGTCTTCGCGCGAACGGTGCTGGTACATGCCCAGTGCACTCATGCTGAACACGATGACCAGGGCAAAGATCGCGGACGACAGGTAGACCTCGCCCACCTGCAGCACGCGGCTGCCGTCCGCCAGCCACAGCAGAGACGTCAAGGTGGCCGACAGCAGCAGGATCAGGATTTCCAGCAACAGCAGGATAAACGCTGTTTTCGAGACGTAATGGCTGAAGATGCGGATCATGGTGCCTCCTGCGGCAAAGAGCGGCATGCCGCGCACGGGACGGCCTGCTGCTGTCCTGCCATCATGGCCAACTGTTCCAGGAAGACATTGATGTGCCACAAGCCGCAGCCTCAGCTATCTTTCACTGGCAGAATTTATCTCAACACATTACCGATTGATGTGAAATGGACTATAGTATGCTTCCCCTAAAAGAGATAAATGTCATGAAATTTGATGTAGCGATTGTCGGCAGTGGCCTGGCGGGTTTATCGGTTGCACTGCATTTAGCTGAGACGCGCACTGTCGCGATCATTTCCAAACGCGCGCTGCTCGATGGCGCCAGTAACTGGGCGCAGGGCGGGATCGCGGCCGTGCTGGACTCGGGCGACAGCCATCAGCAGCACATCGAAGACACCCTGATCGCCGGCGGCGGCCTGTGCGACGAAAGCGCCACGCGTTATATCGTCGAGCACGGGCGCGAAGCCATCGAATGGCTGATCGAGCAAGGCGTGCCGTTTACGCGCGACGCCACGGCCGAACTGGGTTTCCACCTGACCCGCGAAGGCGGACACAGCCAGCGCCGCATCATCCACGCTGCCGACGCCACCGGACACGCCGTGCAAGTGACCCTGGAAGAAAAGGTGCGCGCCCACCCGAACATCAGCCTGTTCGAACACCATTGCGCCATCGACCTGATCACCTCCGACAAGCTGGGCATGAAACCGGCCCAGCGCAATGCCCAGCCGCATTGCCACGGCCTGTATGTGCAGGATGAACAAACGGGCAAGGTGCACACCTTTGCCGCCGAGCACACCGTGCTGGCCACGGGCGGCGCCGGCAAGGTGTATTTATACACAACGAATCCAGACACGGCCAGCGGCGACGGCATCGCCATGGCCTGGCGCGCCGGCTGCCGCGTGTCGAACATGGAATTCATCCAGTTCCACCCCACGTGTTTGTACCACCCGTATGCGAAATCGTTTTTGATCACCGAAGCCATCCGTGGCGAAGGCGGCTTGCTGAAACTGCCCCCCGAAGCGGGTGCGGCAGCGGGCACGCGCTTCATGCTGGCCCACGATGAGCGGGCCGAGCTGGCGCCGCGCGACGTGGTGGCGCGCGCCATCGACTTCGAAATCAAGAAGCGGGGCCTCGATTACGTGCACCTGGACATCAGCCACAAGCCGGCCGCATTCCTCATCGAACATTTCCCCACCATCTACGCGCGCTGTTTGGAACTGGGCATCGACATCACCAAGCAGCCTATCCCCATCGTGCCCGCCGCCCACTACACCTGCGGCGGCGTCGTCACGGATTTATCGGGCCGCGCCGACTTGCCGGGCCTGTATGCGGTGGGCGAAACGGCTTGCACGGGCTTGCATGGGGCGAACCGCCTGGCGTCGAATTCCCTGCTCGAATGCATCGTCATCGGCCGCGCCTGCGCGCAAGACATCGAAAGCAAGGAAAAGCTGGGCACGCCATATCTGCCCGACTGGGATGAAAGCCGGGTCACGGATGCAGATGAGGAAGTGGTGATTGCCCACAACTGGGATGAACTGCGCCGCTTCATGTGGAATTACGTGGGCATCGTACGCACGACGAAACGCCTGGAACGGGCCCAGCACCGCATCGCCCTGCTGAAGGAAGAAATCGACGAGTACTACCGCAATTTCCGCATCACCCACGATTTGCTGGAATTGCGCAACCTGGTCGACGTGGCCTCGATGATCGTCAACAGCGCCCTGTCGCGCCGCGAAAGCCGCGGCCTGCACTTCAGCCGCGATTATCCGGAAACCTTGCCCAAGGCCATCGCCAGCGTGCTGACGCCGCCGCACAGGTAGGCGACAGACACAAGCGCCGTCTAATGCTGATTGCATCACCTCGTACGATCAGGCATTGCGGTGTTCCGCTATTTGCCAGAAGCGCCCACGCTGCAGGCATCGAGCAATCACCTAAACTGGATGGAAATGTTGCATAGTAAACTTTTTGATGCCATTGCATCTGCGGTGGACCTGGATGACCCTGCAGAACAACTTTTAGCTCAGCGATTCATGCTTGAGGCCGTTGAAAGAGTGACTTCCCAGTTGCCTGAGGTTGCCAAGTCAGCAGCAGCTGTGGCGTATCGATACATCACCGGTGCGGCGACGGCTGAGGAAGTCATCCGGGAGCGTGTACGCCTCTGGCGCGCCATTGAAGGGCGAGACCAATCGGACGAGCCAGACGTGTTAAAAATAAGAACTGCCATATGCGTCTTGCATCCTATGGATATTGGCGCCCCTGCCGAAACATTGGAGTATTTTTTTTATTTTTGGCAGCAAGGAGGCTTGTCGCAGGCTGAACTGAAGGCAGCTGTTCAAAATAATTATGGAATTTGAGGGGGCTTCAAGCGGGCGAACGCAGCCGACGACAAAAGTCACTGCCAGGCGCAAACAGCCATGCGCCACGGTCCAGATCAGTGATCGAACGGCGATGACTTCGCCGGCTCACGGTTCCGGCATCGGCGCCTCGATGCCATCTTCCGTATAGGAAAACTTCGCGGACGCGCCCGTGCATGCACCCTGCGGCGCGTCCGCCACATAGCGGCATTCGCTTTCCACGCTGCCATCTGCGCGCCAATGGCGCGTCCAGCCCTGGCGCTCGCCATCGACATATTCGATCAGCTGCCTCGGCTTGCCATCGGCATACCAGGAACGCAATGCGCCCTCCTCGCGCCCGCCTGCATTCCACTGCTTTTGCACGATCAAGACGCCGGGCCGGCTGAAGCGCTGTTCGCTGCGCATGACATAGTGGCCGCTGTGCGTGCGTTTGCTGGCGACCTTGCCGTCAGGATAATACTCGACGCTCTCGCCGGCAGGCTTGCCATCGACATAGCTGCCTGTGCGATGCACCTTGCCATCCGGGAAATAGCTGGTGCTCGGCCCCGTCTGGATGCCGTTCACATACTGGCTGCGGCTTTCCACCTTGCCGTCCGGATAGAACAACAGCAGCTCGCCCTCCGTCTGGCCCTTGCGCTGCGTCATGCGCGTGCGCAGCTTGCCATCCTTGTCGAACGTTTCCACCAGGCCATCGGCACGGGCGCCGTTGCGGTAGGTGCGCGACTCGATCAGCTTGCCATTCTTGTGATAGCTCTGCTCTTCCCCCTCCTGCACGCCGTTGCGCCACGTGCCGCGTATGGACATCTTGCCGTCAGGGTAATAGCGGGTCTGCGTCCCCTGCTGCACGCCTCGCCCATCCTGCTCCACCTGCATTTCCAGCTGTCCATGCGGGTAATACATGCTGTAGTTGCCCACCAGCTTACCCCTCAGGTAATCGGGATCGTTGACCTGGCCCGTCAGCCGCTTCGGCTCGCCTTCGCGCACATGATAAACCTCGACTTGCCAGGTGCCCGGCGTCTTGCCTGGCGGCAGCGGCAGGACCAGCGCATAGCGCGCCTGCTCCATCACCTCGCCGCGCGACAGGTTGTGGTTCAGATATAAACGGGCCTTGCCGTCGGCACAGTGCTCATCGCAGCCGCGCAGCATGTGGATGACGGGGATGGCATCGGCGCCGGCGCGGTCTGGCGCCGGGCAGGCACGCAGGCGCACGAGCAAGGGGTTCCTGTCGCGTATCATATTGGCCAGCTCGCCCTTCATGACGCCATACTGCTCCTCGCTCAATCCTAGCGATGCAGCATCCATACGCAGCTGCCTGCCGCCGCAGCCCGTGTCGTCGGCCACCGTCAGCACATCGCCGCTGCCGGGCGCGGCCTGGATTGCCGTGATCACCTGGCGCTGCACGATTTCGGCGTGGGCCAGCGCCGGCAACAGCAGCATGGCGCCAAACAAATGTTTCAAAGTGCGCGCCATGCCTGCTCCCTGCGCAACAGCTCCCGCGCCGGCGGCGCGTCACCACATGCGCCCTGGGCCTTGCCGGCCACATACTGGCATTCGATTTGCAAGCTGCCATCCTCGCGCCAACTGCGGCGCCAACCATCGCGCTCGTCGTTCACGTAGTCGATGGAATGCTCGGGCTTGCCGCTTTCATACCACGAGCGCGACGTGCCCTGCTCGCGCAGTTGCTGGTCCCATTTTCGTTCCAACACCAGCACGCCCCGGGGGCTGTAGCGCTGGACGCTCAGCAGCACGCCCTTGTCGCCATACTGCTGGCGGCTTTGCACCTTACCGTCAGGATAGAACCCAAGCGCCTCGCCCGTGGGTAACTTGTTGACATTCGTCATGGTGCTGCGCACGGCGCCATCGGGATAGTAACTCGTCGTCAAGCCATTAAATTTGCCCTGCTTCACTTCCGAGCGGCTGGAGATTTTCCCATCCGGGAAGTATCTGAGCATCTCGCCTTCCATTTTGCCGTCGCACAAAGTGTAACTGCTGTCCAGCTTGCCATTCTTGTCGAAGGTCTGCACGGGCCCGTCGACTTGCTTGCCGTCGCGGTAGACCGTCGTCTCGCTCAGCTTGCCCGTGGCGTGAAAACGCTGGTGTTCGCCCTCGGGCAAGCCATGGCGCCAGTCGCCGCGCAGCTCCAGGGTGCCATCGGGAAAATACTCGCTGCTGATGCCGTGCTGCTGGCCCTGCCCATCTTGCGCTACCTGTTTTTTGATCTTGCCATTCGGGTAATACGAGACATAGCCGCCCACCAGTTCAGCGGAGGCATAATCTGCCCTGTTGACCTGGCCGGACAGGCGCAGCTTGTGGCCGGCCACGCTATAAACGTCCACCTTCCACGTGCCCGGCAGCTTGCCTTTTGGCAAGGGCAACAGCAGTACATTCGCTGCCTTTTCCTGCTCGATGGGAAAGAAACGTTCGTGCAGGTACAGCCGCGCCCGGCCATCGGCGCAGGTGGCGGGGGTGCAGGCGGCGATCTGGCGCACGATGGGCACGGAGCCATCCACCGGGCACTTGACGAGGCCGACGAGCATGGGCGTCTTGTCGCGGCCGTACCGGGACAGCGCGGCTTTCAGTGCCTCGTACTGCGCCTCGTCGAGCCTGACAGAGTGGGCATCCATGCGTATCTGCGTGCCGCCGCAGGCCGTCGTGCCCGCAATAGTGAACACATCGCCGCCTTCGCTATCGCGTTCAACAGCCATGCTTGTCAGCACCTGGCGCTGCACGATTTCCGCCTGCGCCATGCCTGGGCACAGCAAGGAAGCGCCCAGCAGCGCGCATAGGGTCTTGATTTTCATGGTATTCCTTTAATTATCCGCCGTGACGGCCACACCGCCCGGCACGAAGCTGACCCGGCCATCGCGGTAGCGCACCAGCACCACCACCTTGGCATCCCGCAATTGACCGTCCTGCACGGCCGGCAAGTAGGTCCAGCGCTGGACGCTATCAAGCAACACCTGGTTGAGCATCGGTTCCATAGGCTTCTCTGCCGCCGCATAGCTCAGGGTGCCGTCGGCGGCAATGGTCAGGGTCAAGCGGTTTTCGCCCGTTGCGTGCTTTTCGTCAAGCACGCCATAGGCAACCGTCGTCATCGTGTCGCGCTGCACGCCGCCGACCTGGTCCCGCAAAGGCGGCATGGCCTTGAGCTTGGCCGCCAGCAGCGCGCCATCGGCCAGCGCCTTGTCCCAGCGCTGCTGGTAGGCCCGCCCCTGAACCAGGCGCAGCAACTTGGCGTTCAGGTCCATGCGCTGCATCGTGCGGGCCACGCCATTGTCCGCCGGCTCGCCCGCTTCCGTCGGCAAGGCGTTCTCCACCGCATAACGGTAAGCCGTCAGCTGCGCCAGCGCCACCAGATTCACGGCATCCTGCTCGTCGCCGCCACGCAGCAGCGCACTGGCCGCGATGCCCAGCCAGGCTACGCCATCGGTGGGGCGTGCCCACACGGCTTGCTCGAAATACTGGCGTGCCGCCTGTCGTTCGTCCAGGCTCAGATGCATGCGCCCCATGGCCGCCGCCGCCAGATGATCGCGCGGGTCCGCTTGTAACTGATCAAGATAGGTGTTTGCCAGTTCAGAATCGTATCCCGGCATCGCGCCCATGCCCTCCATCAAGGTGGCACGCAGCCGCGCGCGCACCCTGTCGCCGCTGTAGCCGGACGATTTGCCTTCCCCTTCCCGGTACAGCAGTTGCAAGCCGCGCGTCACGGCGTCATCGTCGCCCTTGCTGACCGCTTGCGACAGGCTGCGCACGGCCTTGCGCGCGTCCGATGGCTGGAACCCGGCCGTCTTGCGCTGGCGCCAGGCAAACACGACACGGCCTGCGGCCTGGTCGGCTTCCGCCTGCATGGCGGCCTTGTTCTTGACTTCCTCGGGCGATGAGGTCCAGGCCGTAAAGCCGATCAGGAACAGCACGATCAGCAGCACCACGACGGCCCAGCCCTTGCCCGTGATACCGCCGCCAGTGTTGCCCGACACGGGGCTGGCGACGGGCGCCTGCCCCGGCGCCGTGCGTCGCACGCTGCGCTGCTGCGGCAACGATTGTTGTTGCAGTTGCATCTGCTGCGCCTGCACGGACGCTTGCGCTGCCGCACCGATGACTTGGTCGCGCGCGCAGGCGGCACAAGCCTGGCCCGCAAAGTGCTGGTGTTCGGGATTCACGCTACACACGACGAGCTTGCCGCCGCTGCGCTGCGCATAGGCGCGCAGCAACTGCGCCCACTCGGCCGCCGACGGGCGCTGGGACTTCGGTACCGGCGAGAAGGCACGGTCGAACATGGCGCGCAGCTCGGGCGGCATCAGCGCATGGCCGCTGGTGGCGTTCGGCGCCAGCTGCTTGTGGCGCTTCACGCCATACGCGTAGCAGCCGTCGCGGATGCGCCCGGGAATATCGGTCGCCACTTGCGCATTGCCGGGCCTCCCGCTATACGGGTGGATGCCAAAGTTCAGCAACTGGAAGATGACGACGGCCAGGGCAAAGCGGTCTTGCGCCATTTCCGTGCCGGCAGGCATGCCCTTGCGCTGGAATTCCGGCGCCAGGTAGTCGGCCGTGAATTGCTCGGCAGGAAAACGCTCGGCATTGCCCTGGATGCTGAAGCCATCGCAATCGAGCATGGCGATGTACAGCGAGTCGCGGTAAAAGCGCAGATTCACCGGTTTCAGATCGACCACGTAATGCTGCTGCTGGTGCAGCGCGTCGATGACGGCGGCCAGGTTGGCGGCCAGGGTCAATTTGGGGCCCAGCCCGGTGGGCAAGCCGGCTGCGCGCGCCTGGCGCTCCTGCATGATCTGTTCCAGCTCGGCCGTTTGCGCCATGTCCAGCAAGGGCATGACGAAACCGGCAAAGCCGCCCTTGCCATCGAACACGGCCGATTGCGGCCAGGCGATCTGCACGTAGCGCTTGCCGTTTTCCAATTGATCGGGCAGCTCGGGCGACAGTTCCAGCATCGCTTCGAGCTTGCGCCGGTTGGCGGCCCGGTCCAGGTGCGGGTGGTACAGCTTGGCGACCTGCGCGGGCGCGCCGGGCAATAGATACACGCTGCCCGCGCCGCCGCTCTTGATCAGCTTGCCCAGCACCAGGCTACGCACCTTATCGTACCAAATCTTGCCGCCCGGACTCAGACCGGGCGTGACGCCCTGCTTCTGGCTCATGCGCGCAAGGCCAGCAGCAGGGTCTTGTCGTCTCCCGTGATCTGGTGCGTGCGCGGGTCGGCCAGGGTGGACGCCAGCGCGGCATTGCCCTGCTCCACGCTGTCGACCGTGCGCAGATAGCCTTGCACGGCATCCATGAACGGGGCATACAAGGCCGCATTGTGCTTGCTCATGGCAAAGGGCATGCAGCCGTCCGACATCAGCACGACGCCGCGCACGGCTTGCGGAATCGCAAGCAGGCGCAATTGTTCGCGCCAGCGCTCGCCGGACAGAAAATAGGTTTCATTGGCGTATTCGCCGTTGGAGGGCAGCGAGATCAATTCACCGCCATCGCCCAGCTGCGCCACGCCCAGGCCGTCGCCCAGGTGGAAGAAAAAGCCTGCGTCCGCGCCCATGACCACGCCCACCACCGTGCTGGCGTAATCGTCCAGCGTGGCATGGGCGGCGCGGGCGATGTCTTCCAGCGCCGCGCGGATCTGCGCCAGGGTGCCTGCCAGCGCGCCGTCATGCAAATCCTGCACGGTGGCGCCCTGCTCCAGCCGCCCGGCCAGCGCTTGCACGGTGTGCGCGGCAACAAACTGTGCCCCCTGCTCGCTCAACCTGGCTGAACCGGCGCCATCGCAAACGATGGCGACCATGACGTCGTTCACGACGGCGTGCGCGTGCGCGTCCTGGCATGGGATATCTTTATCCAGGTGCGCCTTGCCCGTCACGGCGGCGCCAAACACGCGCCAATGCTTGTTTACTATCGCCATCGATCAGCGCGCTTTCAGGTATTCACGACGGACCAGCCGTCCGTCGAGGCCAGTTGGGCCTGCGCACCGGGACGCGATTGGGACACCACTTGCATGCTGGCGCTCAGCCACAAGAACAGCTCGCGGAACTGCAAGCCCTTCAGCTGTTTCACGCCCCGCTCGCCACGGCTGGAAAACTGCCCCAGGGAATCGATATTCGCGTTCTCGCCCACGGCGATGGGGAAGATCGCCACCTTATTGGCCTGCTCGGCCGCGCGCGCCTGTTCGGCGCCATGCTGCCAGCGGTCCGTCGGTTCACCGTCGGACATCAGGAACAGCCACGGCCGCGTGTACGCCACACCCGCCTGGCGGAAGCGCTGCTTTTCCTGCTCGATTTCGGCCAAGGCCAGTTCCACGGCCGCACCGGTCGGCGTGGTGCCGTTCGCGTCAAGCCGGGGCGCCGTGAAATCCATGGCATCGCACCAGTTGCTGGCCACCACGGCTTCATCGTGGGCGCCGTATTGAATCACCAGGATACGCACGCGCTTGGCAGCGATCACGTCGGATTTGAGCTCCTGCTCCAGCAAGGCCAGGCCTTCGTTGAGCAGCGACACGGGTTCGCCGGACATGCTGCCGGAGCAGTCCAGCACGAGCACCAGCGGCGTGCGTTGTTCTGTGTTGTCGACCAGGGCGACGTCGGGAATCATTATTGAAGTCATGGGCAATCGGTAAATGTGAAATCAGACATAGTGCGAATCTTACATCACGGGCCGCGATTTCCCGCGCGAGATTGCAGCCTGCCTCATAAAACAGGAAAAATTTTTGAGAGCACGTTCCTGCGGTCGACTTTGCCTGACACAAGAATCTGTCCTAGCTTGATGTACATACAGAAGACTGCGGCGCGATTCTACCCACCACCACCTTGCAAATATCCTTCCCCTTCTCATTCGGATGAATGATGCGCCGCAAAATGCCCTTGCCTAGAATGACTCCAGCCTCACGCCGTCCGACCGGGCGGCGCCTCAGGGGCACTCAACCATAGAGGGACGACATCATGAAAACCATTATTCTGAGCACGCTGTTGGGTCTGGCCGCTGCCACTGCCATGGTGGCTACCGCGCAAACTCTACCGCAAGGCAACACAGTGGAAGTGCCGGGCAACGCGCTGCGTATCGAGGTGCCGGCCCAGCCGCGTCACATGATGCGCGAAGACTTCCAGCAATTCGCGGGCGCCTACGACCTGGCGAATGGCGATACCCTGCAGTTGCGCCGCGCTGGTGCCATCATGTATGCGCGCATTGGCAACCAGGACGAGCACCGCATCGTCGCCACGGGCCGCAATTCCTTTGTCGCGCTGGACCGCCAGCTGAAAGTACGCATCGACCTTCACGACGATGGCAGCGTGGGTGGTGAAGTTGTGATGGTAGTGCCGGCCCGCCAGTTGGCGGACGGTACCACGCAGGGCGAACATGTCGCCGCGCTGGGCTTGCCAAGCCGCTGATCGTGGCACGAGCGGCCGGACGCCATGAGCATGCCGATGACAACGCAGCAGGAAGCATTGATCGCCCGCCTGTATGACGCGGCGCTCGATGACGCGCTGTGGCCGCAGCTGTGCCACGATTTGGCCGCTGCGTTCGGCGGCGCCAGCGACACCAGCCTGATCCTGCAAAGCGACAGCGGCGCGCAGCTGCTCAATCCTTCGGGGCACTTCGGCAAGGAGAGCACCAGCGCGTATGAAGCGTATTACTGGCAGCACGACATCTGGGCGAAACTGGCGCACCGGCTGGGCGTGGGACAGGTGCACGGCAGCGCGGAGCACATCCGGCCGCGCGACTTCGAGCGCACAGAATTCTATGCCGACTTTTGCCGCCCGCATGACCTGTACCACGTCATCGGCGCGATCTTGCCCATGGCGCCCGGGGAAGCTGCCTTGCTGGGCGTGCACCGCCAGCAAGCGCAGGGGCCGTTTGAGGACAGCCCACTGGTGCAGGCGCAATTGCAATCCCTGCTGCCGCACCTGCAGCGCGCCCTGAGCATCCGCGCCCGCCTGGCCCAGAGCGACATGCAGGAGCGCACCACGCGCGCGGCGCTCGACGCGCTCGACACGGCCGTGTTGCTGCTCGACGCGCAGCTCGACGTGCTCTACGCGAATGCCAGCGCGCTGGCCCTGTTCGGTCCCGGCCTGGAGCGCAGCCTGCATTGTCCCGGCAGCGGCAGCCCCCGCTGGTGCGTACTGCCGCAACTGCAGCAAGCCGTGCGGCAAGCCATCGGCTCCAGCCAGGGGAAGCGGGTCGCCGCGCCCGTGGCCAGTGCCCTGCGTTTGCCACGTCAGGGTATGCCCGAACTGTGCCTGACGGTGGCGCCCTTCCAGCCGCCGCAAGGCCCGTTCCGACGGCGCCCGTGCGCACTGGTGCTGGCGCGCGACCCACAGGCGCCGGCCATCGCCGTCCCTGCGCTGCAGCAGCTGTTTGACCTGACGCGGGCCGAAGCGCTGGTCGCGCAAGCCCTGGCGCAAGGCGCCGCCATCGACCGCATTGCCGCCAATACGGGCGTCTCCATCAATACCGTCAGGACGCATCTGCACCACATCTACGACAAGACCGGCACGGCGCGCCAGGGCGAACTGATCGCCAAGATCCACCAGCGCGCCCGCCCATTCACCAGAACGGAGTATTCACCATGAAAAATACTGTGATTTCCATCATCGTCATCGTCGCCAGCGCCCTGGCCACGGCCCAGGTGCTGCCGCCGGAGCGCACGGTCGCAGTGCCGGCACTGTCGCTGCGCATCGCGCCGCCCGCCCAGCCCCGCTACCTCAGCCGCGAAGACTTCCAGCCATATGTGGGCGAATACACCTTGGCCAATGGCCTGCGCCTGCGCCTGCGCCAGCACGGCGGCTTGCTGTACGCCAAGGTGGGCGACGGCGAGGAACACCGCATCGTCGCCGCCGCGCCCAACGTATTTGTCGCCCTCGACCGCAAGCTCAAGGTGCGCATCGACCGCCGCAGCGACGGCACGGTGACCGGGGAACTGGTGATGATGGTGCCGCCGCAGCGCGTGGCCGACGGCAGCATGCGGCTGGAACGAATGGCGGCGCCGCCGATCGCGGCCTGCAGGCGCGTTCCTGGGAAAAATAGTTGCGTGCTATGATCGCCGCCTCCGGCGCGACGCCGCCGCAGCCATTCTCCATGGAGCACCATGTCCCAGATTGAAAAGATTCCAGCCCGCCTGCTGCGCCTGCTGGCCTGGCCCTTGCTGGCCCTGGTCAGCGCCGCCTGCACCAGCACCACGCGCCATCCGGCCAGCGAACCCATGCAAGTCACCCTGCGCTTCACCTATGACGACGGCAAGCCGATGCGGCATGATAATTACCTGGCCCAGGCGCGCCAGGAAACGTATATCAAGCACTGCAGCAAGATAGGCAGCACCCGTGTCTGCGATGTCGGCTCGGATGCACTCTTCATGGGCGGCGATGCCCCGCTGGACGCCAACGGCGAAGTACGCGTCACCCTGCACTCGACCGGCCCCATCGGCAACCATCCGACCGACCTCTGCATCAAGGGCAAAGCCTACGTCTTTCATTCCGGCGACTGGAGACGCGGTCCGTTTCACCATGGCCAGGTGATCGAGATCCGCTACAGGATCAGCGAAGTGAAAATGAAGTGCCCCTGGTCGTCGGCCACGCCGCCGTGGTGGGACAAGGATTAAGCTTGCCTGACGCGGGCGGCGGGCTAGTCAGTTACTGCAGCTCGAACTCCGCAGGATTCAAGCCCAGCTCGCGCGCAATCCTGCTGGCCACGCGGTGCTCGTTGGCGTCGAAATTGCCGTCCGACGAAGCGATGGCGATGATCATGCGCACCAGCAAGCGCGACGCCTCCACATTCGACTTCATCCTGCCCAGCGCCTGATAAGCCTTGGCTTCGCCGATATCCTTGTCGAACTCCAGCTGGCCGACATATTCCTGGAAAGCCTTGATCACGTCCGTGGTGCTAAACACGGATAGCGCATCATTGCTTTCAATAAACTTCACCATCTTCTGCTTCTCTTCCGCACTCACACTGCCGTCCGCCATGGCGATCAAGGCCGAGCCCGCCATCGCAGCATTCAGGAAATCCTTGTTCTTGTACTTCAAGGCTTCCGTTTTCAGTTCGCTGGCTTTGGTCTTCAGTTTGGACAAAAAGGAATCGAAACTCATGGCGTACCTCCGGGTTGGTCGTTCATCAGTGCGGCAAGACACACCGCCATGTGCGGTACTTGAGGGTGCAAGCTTGAAATACAAGCAATGAAACCACGCCATACGCTCACTGGCGGCATTTATCTATTCAGTCAACTCCACACAAACAACCACAAAACCCCAATCACATAAAATTATCTTCTTTGCAGTTGAAAAATAAGTAACTTCATGGCAGCATGGAATGATATTTTCTCTACTGCAAGGTTGTGATGGATAAGCAATTGCTGTTGATTTGCGCACTGACGTTCATCATCCATATCATCGGCACCCTCGCCTACTCCGTGCGTATCGCCGGCATCCGCACGCGACGCATCGCCGTGTCGCTGGCCCTGTTCAGCATCCTCATGCTGCTATCGCGCACTTCGAACTCGTTTTTAGGCCCATTCCTCGCCAAGCGCGTGGAAACAGGCATAGACCAGCATGTTGCGGCCAGCACCCTGCTGCTCGACTTCCGCTGGCTGCTGTTCTCCGCCAGCCTGGCCACAATTATTGGCGCGATACTGATCCCCACCTTCCAGCGCGCCTTCTACCGCGCCGTCGAACACTTCCAGGTGCACCGCTCCGTGCCCAAACTGCTGCTGCACGCCGTCTTCAAGGGCGGCTTGTCCTACCTGAAGACCTCCGCCAGCCTGCCCAGACCAGCCAACGTCACGGGCCTGCGCCAGAAATCCGGCGTCTCCGTCTCCATGACGGCCATGAACGTCATCGCCACAGCCCTGTGGACGGTGGGCGCATCATTGTCCACCTTACACCGCGGCCCTGTATGCCGGCGTGCTGGACCCCAGCGTGCGCGTCACCTCCAGCACGCTTTCATCGATCATCAACGGCGGCGCCACCATCATGATGGCCGTCTTCATCGGCACGTGGTGTCGGGCATGACGGATGACGTCATCGAAGGCAAGATCGAAGAATCGCAATTCCGGCGCGCAGTGGTGTGGCTGGTAGGAAGCAGATTGGCGGGAACGCTGATTGCGCAGTTTTTGCTGGTGCCGTCGGCGGTGGTGATTGTGGGGGTGGCGAAGGGGTTGTAAGTGACTCATGTGACAACACAAACAAAATTAGAGATAAAGCGCAATAGCAAAAAAGGTTTAATTATGGACATAAATTCGGCCATTACATTGGCAATAGAGAATGTAAAAAAAGATGGCCTTACCGATGTGGACGTTTTTGCGCTCCCATTTGAACTTTCAATGATTAAGGATGACGTTCAGATAAAAATAGCACAAGCAATCAAAGACTGCCTTAATCAGAATTCAATAAAATCCCTAAGAGTATCGCCAATAAGCCACATATTATTTCCAAAGAAAGAACTTTTCGATTTCAGAAAATGCGCGCACATTCAACCATTAGATGAAATGAAGTATCTTTCTTTAGTCCTGCAATTAGCACCAAAAATTGAGACAATGAGAATAAAGAAGGAAAATAAGTATATTTTCTCTTATAGGTTTCATCCGGAAAAAGGAATATTGTTTGATCAAAATTACAATTACACGTCTTTTAGAGAGCACGTTTCAAGAAAATCAAAAAATAAAGAAGTAAACGTCGTTGTCTCTTGCGATATATCAAATTTCTATGACCGACTAAACTTGCATCGCCTTGAATCAATATTAGCATCACTACCAAATACGGATAAAAAGGTAGTAGCGCAAATAAATGAACTATTGCTCTTTTGGTCAAATAGAGATTCCTATGGATTACCGGTTGGCTCAAATGCCAGTCGAATTCTAGCGGAAGCATCATTGATTGAGGTTGATAACTACCTAATTTCAAAGAAAATTGATTTTTGTCGTTTTGTTGACGACTATCGCTTTTTTGCCAGCAATGCTGCCACTGCGCATCATTGGTTATCATTGCTGGTAGATCGGCTTAGCAAAGAGGGCTTTTTCATAAATACAAGCAAGACAGAAATAAAAGACGTGTCACAGATAAATCACGAGGTAGATTTGACTCCTGCAAGAGTAGAAATGAAACTTCTCGCATTTTCAGCAGAAACAATAAATCCAACAAATTTAGAAGAGGACACAAATCAAGACAAGAAAAATATCTCAAAAATAATTAGAGGATATTCTGGATTGATACCGACAAAATTTAGGAAACTAACAGAAAATGAAAAGAGAAAACTCCGATTTTTCAATATCGAAAAGTCACTGGAAGAAATAAAAAGTTCCGTTATGATAGAGCCGAAAAAATTCATTCAGCTAATAAAAGCCAGCATAGCGAAAGAAAATTTTTCCACACTAACCGAACTAGTATCGATACTAAATAAATTTCCACAATTCTTACCGTATACTCTTGATGCGATAAAGAAAAATGAAACTGAGATATCAGATAATGACGTTCTCGAAATTTCAGAAAAACTCAAAAAATGGCTTGTCGAATGGAATTCTTCTGAATTTATTTTAGTTTATATAGTTCGTTTTTTTGGGCAAGGAAAATTTACCAATAAAACTATACTTTTTGAATACTTTAGATCACTCCGCAGAAATGAAGGAAGCTATATTGGTCGCGCTGTACTTGAACAACTAGAGCCACTTGTTAATAGAGGGGAAGTTCTTGAAATCAGGGACTACTATTCTCGTGCTGATTTATGGGAAAAAAGACAAATAGCAAGAATGGTTGATATCCATATTACAGACGGTGAAAAGCGTCCTTTCTTCAAAAACATATTATCTCTAGAAGATGATATTTTTCTAAATAATATTTTAAACTGTTTTTCACAGAAAAGACAAAATACAATCTCAGAATAAAATTCTCACCCGGCCACCAATTTCATCTAAAAAAAAGCCGCTGTCTCCCGACAGCGGCTTTCTCATTCCTACCCCAGCAGCAGCGTCCTGAACCACGACGCCGCGCCGCAAACAACTCTGAATTAACCCACAAACTTCCGTGCATTCCTGAACATGCGCATCCACGGCGAATCCTCGCCCCATGCTTCAGGGTGGTACGACTGCTGCACCGAGCGGAACACGCGCTCCGCGTGCGGCATCAGTACCGTGAAGCGGCCGTCTGGCGTGGTGACGGAAGTGATGCCTTCCGGCGAGCCGTTCGGGTTGTACGGGTAAGCTTCGGTGGCGGCACCCTTGTTGTCGACGAAGCGCATGGCTTTGCTGACCTGGGTGATGTCGCCCGTTTGCGAGAAGTCGGCGTAGCCTTCGCCGTGGGCGATGGCGATGCCGGCTTGCGTGCCGGCCATGCCGTTGAAGAAGATCGATGGGGAGTCCATCACTTCGACCATGGCAAAGCGGCCTTCGAATTTCTCCGACTTGTTGCGCGTGAACTTGGGCCAGGCGTGGGCGCCGGGGATGATGGATTTCAGATTGCTCATCATCTGGCAGCCGTTGCAGATACCCAGACCAAAACTGTCCGTGCGGTTGAAGAAGCGCGCGAACTGTTCCGCCAGGCTGGCGTTGAACAAAATCGTTTTCGCCCAGCCTTCGCCTGCGCCCAGCACGTCGCCGTAGGAGAAGCCGCCCACGGCGATGACGCCCTGGAAGTCGTCCAGCTTGACGCGGCCGGCAATCAGGTCGCTCATGTGCACGTCGACAGCGGTGAAGCCTGCCTGGTGCATCACGTACGCCGTTTCGATGTGCGAGTTGACGCCCTGCTCGCGCAGGATGGCGACACGCGGACGCACGCCGGTGGCAATGAACGGCGCAGCGACGTTCTCGTTCTGGTCGAAGGTGACGATAGGCGACATGCCCGGGTCTTGCACGTCCAGCAGGCGGTCGTATTCGGCGTCGGCGCAGGCAGGATTATCGCGCAGGCGGGCGATGCGCCAGCTCGTTTCGCTCCACAGGCGATGCAGCTCCGCGCGCGGCTGGGTGTAAATCAGCTTGGCGTCGCGCGTGAATTCGATCACGTCGCGGTCGTTCAATTTGCCGATGATATGGCTGCAGGCGCCCAGATTGAAGGTGCGCAGCACGTCCATGACGAGCGATTTTTCTTCCGCGCGCACCTGGATGACGGCGCCCAGCTCTTCGCTGAACAAGGCGCGCAGGGTCAGTTCGTTGCGGCGTTCCGCTACCTGGCCGGTCCAGTTCTTGGCGTCCCCCCAGTCGCTGGAGTGCTCGCCTTCCATGGTCAGCATGTCCAGGTTGACGGACATGCCCGTGTGGCCGGCGAAGGCCATTTCCGTCAGGGTGGCGTACAGGCCGCCGTCCGAACGGTCATGGTAGGCCAGCAGCTTGTCGTCGCTGTTCAATTTCTGGATGGCGGCGAAGAAGCCTTTCAAGTCTTCCGCGCTGTCCACGTCCGGCGTTTCATTGCCCAATTGGCCCATGACTTGCGCCAGCGCCGAGGCGCCCAAGCGGTTCTTGCCGCGGCCCAGGTCGATCAAGATCAAGGACGTGTCGCCCTTGTCCGTTTTCAGCTGCGGCGTGAGCGACTTGCGCACGTCCGTGACTGGCGCGAACGAGGATACAATCAGCGACACTGGCGACGTGACCGATTTCGCCGCGCCCGTGCTCTCGTCTTTCCACGTCGTGCGCATCGACAGCGAATCCTTGCCGACGGGGATGCTGATGCCCAGCGCCGGGCACAGGTCCATGCCGACGGCTTTGACCGTGTCGTACAGGGCTGCGTCCTGGCCAGGCTGGCCGCAGGCGGCCATCCAGTTGGCGGACAGCTTGATGTCGGAAATGTCGCTAATGGCTGCGGCGGCGATGTTGGTGACGGCTTCGCCCACGGCCATGCGGCCCGAGGCGGCGGCGTCGATGACGGCCAGCGGCGTGCGTTCGCCCATGGCCATCGCTTCACCCAGGTAGCCTTCAAAGCTCATGGTGGTGACGGCGCAATCGGCCACCGGCACTTGCCATGGTCCTACCATCTGGTCGCGCACGGTCATGCCGCCCACGCTGCGGTCGCCGATGGTGATGAGGAAGGATTTGTCGGCCACGGTCGGCAGCAGCAGCACTTTTTGCGCTACGTCCTTCAAGTCCATGCCCGTCAGATCGATGGCAGGGAAATCGTTGGCCACGTGGACCACGTCGCGCTGCATTTTCGGCGGCTTGCCCAGCAAGACGTCCATCGGCATATCGACCGGCTCATTACCCAGTTCCGGGTCGATCAGTTTCAGTTGACGCTCTTCGGTGGCCACGCCCACGGCGGCGAACAAACAGCGTTCGCGTTCGCACATGGCTTTGAACAGGGGCAGGCTTTCCGGCGCGATGGCGAGGACGTAACGTTCCTGCGACTCATTGCTCCAGATTTCCTTCGGCGCCATGCCCGATTCTTCCAGCGGTACCTTGCGCAGGTCGAAAATCGCGCCGCGCTTGGCGTCGTTGGTGATTTCCGGGAACGCGTTCGACAAGCCGCCCGCACCCACGTCGTGGATGGAAATGATCGGATTGTCTGCACCCATTTGCCAGCAGGCGTTGATGACTTCCTGGGCGCGGCGTTCCATTTCCGGATTGCCGCGCTGGACGGAATCGAAGTCCAGGTCGGCCGTGTTGCTGCCGGTGGTCATCGACGAGGCGGCGCTGCCGCCCATGCCGATACGCATGCCCGGGCCACCCAGCTGCACCAGCAGGCTGCCAACGGGGATATCGTTCTTGTGCGTGTGCTGCGCCGAGATATTGCCGATGCCGCCAGCGATCATGATCGGCTTGTGATAGCCAAATACGGCGTCTTTGTCTGCGCCGACGTTCTGTTCATACGTGCGGAAGTAGCCGCCCAATACAGGACGGCCGAATTCGTTCGAGAACGCGGCGCCGCCCAGCGGGCCTTCGAGCATGATTTGCAGCGGCGAAGCGATGCGCTCCGGTTTGCCGTATTGATCGGCGTCAGTACGGCCAGCCAGCGGCGCCGTCACGGAAGCGGCCGTTTCCCAGCTGCGTACGGCGTCCGGCAGCGACAAATTCGACACGGTGAAACCGGTCAGGCCAGCCTTCGGCTTGGCGCCGCGGCCCGTTGCGCCTTCGTCGCGGATCTCGCCGCCCGCGCCCGTGGAGGCGCCGGGGAATGGGGAAATGGCCGTCGGGTGGTTATGCGTTTCCACCTTCATCAGGGTGTGCGTCAGTTCCGTGGTTGCCGCATATTCGTGGCTGGCGCCGCGCGGGTAGAAGCGCGAGACCGTCGCGCCTTCCATGATCGAGGAATTGTCGCTGTAGGCGACGACGGTGCCCTTCGGCTGCAGTTCGTGCGTGTTCTTGATCATGCCGAACAGCGACTTGGTCTGCGCCACGCCGTCGATGGTCCAGTCGGCGTTGAAGATCTTGTGGCGGCAATGCTCGCTGTTTGCCTGCGCGAACATCATCAGTTCCACGTCCGTCGGATTGCGGCCGGCCTTGGTGAAGGCGGCGTCCAGGTAGTCGATTTCGTCTTCCGACATCGCCAGGCCCAGTTCCGTGTTCGCCGTTTCCAGTGCGCGCTTGCCCTGCCCCAGCAAGTCGATCGATTCGAGCGGGCGCGCTTCGAGCGTGCGGAACAGGTCCTTGGCGTCGTCTGCGCTGCGCAGCACGGATTCCGTCATGCGGTCGTGCAGCAGGTCGGCCACGGCCTGCACCTGCTCGTACGACAATTTGCCGGCGCCAATGGCGCTGCCCAGGATGCCCGATTTCAGGTTGATGCGGAAAGCGATGCCGCGTTCGACGCGCTTGATGTGCGCCATGCCGCAGTTATGCGCGATGTCGGTGGCTTTCGAGGCCCACGGCGAGATCGTGCCGAAACGGGGGATGACGAAGAATTCTTCGGCAGCGCCTTCCGTATTGTCAGCGTGGGCCGGCTCGCCGTATGTCAGCAAGGCGCCAAGGCGCGTGCTGTCGTCGTCGGTGAGAGGCGCGCTGGCATCGATGAAATGGACATACCGTGCTTGTACGGCGACGATCGCAGGCGAGACGGCTTGCAGTTGGCTTAACAGACGGTGGCTACGGAAAACGGACAGGGCATTGGAACCCGGCAGTATCAACATGATTGGAAGGTGGTTGATGCAGCGTGGCTGCGGGTTAAAGGTAGGTATGACAATATCTTTCGTACGGCAAATTTCCTTTGCGCGCATTATACCCGTTTTACCCCTGCCTTATGACCGGAACTTGGGGCTTTGCCGCCCTTTTGCCCCGCAAAGCGGCCATTTTTGACACGACAACAACACCCTCAGCCAGGCGTCAGGCGATCACATAGCGATTCTTGCCCTGGCGCTTGGCCAGGTACAGCGCCTCGTCGGCAAGCCGGTAGCTGTGGCCCAGCTCCTTGCCCCGGTCCAGTTCGGCCACGCCGACGCTGATCGACACGAACTGCGCGGCATGGAAAGCCTGGCTGACGGCGGCGACCAGGGCAGCGGCAAAGTCACCCGCATCCGCGCGGCTGCCCGCATAGACGACGCCGAATTCCTCGCCGCCAAGGCGTCCGCACAGATGGCCTTGCGCCTTTTCGGCGATGATGGAGGCCGTTCGCACCAACACCTCGTCGCCCGCATCGTGGCCCTGCTGGTCGTTGATGATCTTGAAATCGTCGATATCAATCATCAGGAAATGCAACATGCCGCCATGGGCTGAACCATGCATCTGCTGGGCGCGCTGCGTGAACATGCGGCGGTTGTTCAAACCAGTCAGGCCATCCTGGAAAGCGAGCCGCGTCAATTCCACTTTGGAGTGATAGTTACGCAAACGAAGTAAGCTGAAGCTGACATTCAGCGCCAGTCCGAACAGCACGCTGACGGCGATCATCAACGGCACCCAGGACTGGTCGGGCAATCCCGCATTGACGGGATACAGGCCGTGGCCCACGTTCCACCAGACACCGGCCACCACGGCCAGGTAACTGATGCCGCCATTGAAGATGGAGGCGATGGCCAGGGTCATGAAGACGCCCACGGGCAAGACCCAGAAGCTGGCGTGTTGCACGGCGTCGGCCATGGTGCGCAGTCCAAACGTCAGGGCCAGCACGGCACAGGCGCCGGAAATGGTCAGCACGCGCAAGGTGGTGCAGCGGTAGCGCACCAGCACGCTGGCCAGCATGCCCAGCAGCGCCAGCACGGCGTGCGTCAGGTTCGGATGGTAGGGCTCGGGCATCAGCAGCCAGGTCAGGCTGTACGCGATGATGCCCAGCAATTGCGTGACCAGGCCGACACGGTGCAATTCCGCAAAATAGGTATGCTGCTGTTCGCTGTTGCCGCCAAACGCGAGGGGAACGGCAACGCGCCGCAAAGTAGACAGATCAGTTACGCGCATGAAGGGTATCGACACCAGAGAGGGAGAAAGCGGCCGGTAAAGCCATGCGTATGCTTTTCCGCAACATGGCTCGGCATGCAACAACTGTTGCATTTTTAGAATACTATCACGGTAGTCAATGTATGGCCGGAAAAACACGCCACGCAGCGGCGCAACGCTCCCCGTGTCATGAAATACAACGCCGGATGGCGCCCGGCATGCCCGGCCTCGCGCGGCACACCCGATTGCATGCAATTTGCTGGCAGTGTCGGGCGGCTTTGCAGTATGCTGATAAAAAATAATACTGCATGGCAGATACCGATAAGAAGAGTTCCCGCAATGACCGTACAGATGAACGAGAGCTGAACAATGCCAGAAACTAGCGACTTATCTGTCCTGATCGTCGACCCCAACCCCAGCATGCGGGGCAATCTGCACAATATGCTGAACCAGGCGGCCATCACCAAGGTGGAATATGCCGTCAATTCCGGCACGGCCATTCGCTTGCTGACGAAGAAGCCATTCGACATCATCCTGTGCGAATACGATCTTGGTAGTGGCACGGACGGCCAGGATGGCCAGCAATTGTTGGAAGACTTGCGCCATCACAAGCTGATCGGCCTGTGGACGATCTTCATCATGCTGACCTCCGAAGCCATCCACAGCAAGGTGATCAGCGCGGCCGAACTGACCCCGTCCGACTACATTTTGAAGCCGTTCACCGTCGATGTGCTGAGCGGACGCATCGCGCGTGCCATCGAGCGGCGCGCCATCTTCCTGCCCAC
Source organism: Janthinobacterium sp. UMAB-56 (assembly GCF_900095265.1). Classification (GTDB taxonomy): domain Bacteria; phylum Pseudomonadota; class Gammaproteobacteria; order Burkholderiales; family Burkholderiaceae_D; genus Janthinobacterium. The sequence continues at coordinate 36,140 of NZ_LT607672.1, forward strand.
CTATCAGCTGATCGACAAGGGCGACTTGCGCGAAGCCGTGAAAAGCTGCCGCGCGGCCGAACTGCAGCACCCGCGCCTGGCGGCCGATTTCACCCGCCTGCGCGCCGAGCTGCACCTTACCCTCGGCGAATGGAAGGAAGCGGAACAGCTGTACGCCGATATGCTGGCCACGCGGCCCATGGCCTGGGCCCACCTGGGACTGGCGCGCACCCTGTTCGAGCAGCAGCGCCATGAAGATGCGCAAGAGACGCTGCTGGAACTGGTGGAAACCTATCCCCGCTTCATGGCTTCTTACGACTTGCTGGCACAAAACCATGAAGCCATGGGCCAGCAGTTGCAGGCCAAAAAAATCCTCGAAGACGCGGTGGCCATCTCGCCGCACATGGTGCGCCGCTTGCGCCACCTGGGCGGCATCGCGTTTGACACGGGCGACATCGGCGCCGCAGAACGGGCCTACAAGCAGGTGGTGACGAAAGCAAAGTACTCAGAATTCCGCGACCCGGAAGATCACGTCAACCTGGTCAAAACGCTGGTCAAGAAGGGCGATGCGCCGCAAGCCAGCGGCGTGCTGCGCGACATGGAACGCTCCCTGCGGGGCGGCGCCAACGTGGAAGCATGTCGCGCCATCTCTGCCGCCATGCTGCATGAATTGTCGGGCAACGACATCGCCGTCGCCAACGAACTGCAACTGGCCGCTGCCGCGCTGGACACGGCGCGTGGCCTGTCGACGCAGTTGAAGGTGGGCCTCGTGCAAAGCTGCCTGAAAAACAATCTGGAACAAGCCGCCTCTGACGTCATGATGAAACTCGTCAACGAAGCAGACAGCGAAGTGACGATGGAAGCGGCCGTGGACGTGTTTGAAAAAGCCGGTCGCCATGACCTGGCGCAAGGCATGGGCCAGCAAATCACCAACCAGATACAGGAATTGATGCAGGATGCGGCCAGCAAGTCGGAAAGCGGGGAACTCAAGGGCGCCGTCTTCGTGCTGCGCCAGGCCCTGCGCAAGACCCCGGGCAACTTGCCCGTGCTGTTCGCCTCCGTCGAGGCCATCTTGCGCCAGCTCAATATGCTGGGCTGGGAAGCCCCGCTGGCCGAACAGGCGCAGCACCAGATGCAGGTGATCCGCAAGATCGATCCCAAGCATCCGCAGCTGGAGTCGCTCAAGCAGCAGTATGCGGC
>NZ_LT607672.1:37348-82705 GCF_900095265.1 Janthinobacterium sp. UMAB-56
TGAATAACGGGGTTGGCCCCTGGGGGACACGGCGTCCCCGCCCCCCGGTCCTGGCTTGCGGGTTTAGCACACCTGACGAAATCACTTTTTTGCTCGGGACGCAACAACCTCGTAGGCCAGGCTATTCCGAGCCCCCGTCCGTTATCGGCCAGATGCCGCCGTGCAAAAAAATGAAGTCCTGTCTTGCGCATTATCCAGCCCTATGCCCACGACAACAAATAACGCTTCAACCGGACGTTCGTGATCCATTCTAACAACAACCCTCATGCCGTTGCGGCTGGCCCTACGAAGATAACGCAATGATTCGACTTCTCTACATTAGCCATGCCGCCCCCATGATCTCGGAGGAACAAGTGCAGGACATCCTGCTGTCCTCGCGCCGAAATAATTCGGCCAGCAGTATCACGGGCATCCTGATCCACGGTGGAGGACTGTTCATGCAAGTTTTAGAAGGCCCGGAACAGGATGTGCTGCGCAAATATGTGAAGATTCTAGATGATCCCAGACACAGCGACGCACAGATTCTTTATATTTCTCCGGCGAACGATCGGATCTTTGAGAAGTGGTCGATGGGTGGCATCGAGAGTGATCCCTTGCAATTTCAATATATCTCCAAATTGCGCGCCCGCCGTCTACAGGTCATCGAGCCAAATAAGTTCACGGAGACGATGCGCGAGTTTGCACGGAGGCTGAGAGACGCGAAGTAGGTGAGCAGAGTTGCCCTGCGCGGTTGGGCCGGACTAGTTTTTTATGTCTTTTGGCGCAGGTATGGAATACCAGCGTTTTCAATTGACGCGAAGGTCCGATTTGGGCCTAAGAGGACGCACACGGCGGCCAGCGAGAAGATGGTGAACTGAACTGATGCCATGGCTAAAGCAATGCTGCTCCCCCTGTTTCAGTACCTTTTCGCTGCTCGCCTTCAGCACAGCATCGCCGAAAGGCGCTCGGCCACGTTGCAATGACGTAGTTTGAAAGTCTGCCAACCGCTCTTGGGGCTTAATTCGCCCTGCGCGCCACTCGCGCCACCACCAGCTCGATCAGCTCCGCAATCAATGGCCGGAACGTGGCGGCGCTGCCGCCCTGCCCCAGCATCACGGTGCGCGTGGTCAGGTGCGAGAAGACGGCGTCGAACAAGATTTGCGGCAGGTTGGAAAACGCGGTATCGGGCGCGATGCGGCCCTGGGTGCGCTGCTGCTCCAGCAGGCGCAGGATCAGCGCGTGCCACACTTGCGGGCCGTGCTCATACCAGGTGAGTCCCACGGCCGGCACGGCGGCCGCGCCCGTGACGACGAGGCGGTAGAAATCCACGTGGCGGGGGCTGGTGACGACGGCCACCAGCTCATCGAGTATCAGCTGCAAGCCCTGTTCCAGACCGACTTGCGATGTATCGAGCTGGCGCAGCGCGATGATGAAGTCAGCGCACAAATATTCGACCACCGCCACCAGCAGCTCCTGCTTGCTGCCGAAGTAGCGGTAGGCGGTGGCTTTCGAGCCGCCCGCCTCGGCCACGATAGCGTCCATGCTGACACCATCGTAGCCCGATGCGAGGAAGAGGTCCGCCGCTGCCACCAGCAGCTTGCGCCGCCGCTCCTCGCTTCGGGTACTCGGGGAAGCTGGAACGGTGCGCAACTGGGGCATGAAGCTAACTCTTACTGTGTCTTGGGAAGCGCGTATGCTATCACGTAATCTCCCCTGTCCGGGCTCTGGCGGGCGCCGCCCGCCGCCACCACCACGTACTGGCGGCCCGACTTGGGCGACACATACGTCATCGGCGTACCTTGCGAGCCGACGGGCATGCGCGCCTTCCACACTTCGCGGCCTGTGGCCATATCCATGGCGCGCAGGTAGTAATCCTGCGTGCCGGCATAAAACACCAGGCCAGAAGCGGTGCTCATGCCGCCACCCAGAGTGGGCATGCCCAGCGGGACAGGCAGCCGCGCGCGCACGCCGTTGACGACGGCATCTTGCACCGTGCCGGCCGGACGCTCCCACACCTTGGTGCGCGTTTTCAGGTCGATGGCGGCAAACACGCCCCAGGGCGGACTTTGGCAGGGTATGCCCAGCGGCGAGTTGAAGGCCTTGTGGTCGATGACGAAGGGCGTGCCATCCATGGGATAGGTGCTGCCCACGCCATGGCCAGCCGTCAGCTTGGCCACGTCCACCGTTTCGCGCGGCACCAGCTTGACCACTTGCGGCATGCGGATATCGTTGACGAACATATAGCCATTGCTTTCATCGACGGCCGCGCCGCCCCAATTGAAGCCACCGTAGTAGCCCGGATAAATCAGCGTCTCCTTTGTACTTGGCGCCGTGAACTCGCCCTGGTAATTAAGCTTGCGGAAGCTAATGCGGCAGGCCAGCTGGTCGAAGAAGGTGGCACCCCACATGTCGCGCTCCGTCAGGGTTTGCGCGCCGAGGGCCGGCATGCCGGTGGAATATGGCTGCGTCTTGGACACCCAGTCGCCAGCCGCGTGCTCCTGCGGCACGGGTTTTTCCACCACGTCCGCAATCGGTTTGCCGGTGCGGCGATCCAGCATGAATATCTGGCCGCGCTTGGTCAGCTGCACCAATGCGGGGATCTTGCCGCCCTTGCCGTCCGGGACGTCGTACAGGGCCGGCTGCGCGGCCACGTCGTAATCCCAGATGTCGTGGTGGACGGTTTGATACGTCCAGCGCTCGCGGCCCGTGGCCATGTCGAGGGCGACGATGGCCGACGCGTATTTTTCCGTCAGCGGCGGACGCTTGCCACCCCAGAAGTCGGGCTGCTCGTTACCCGTCGGCAGGTACACCAGGCCCAGTGCATCGTCGAACGCCGGCGCGGACCACATATTCGGCGTGCTGCGCGTGTAAGTCTGCCCTTCAGGCGGCAGCTTGGTGATGGCAGGATTGCCCAGGTCCCAGGCCCACACCAGTTCCCCCGTGTCGGCGCTGTAGGCGCGCACGACGCCCGATGGCTCATCGGTGGAGCGGCCGTCAAACACCCAGCCACCAAGGATGATCAGATTGCGCGCCACCGTCGGCGCGGACGTGTAGGCGTAGTACGGCACGTTCATTTTCACCTTGCCCAGGCCAACGGTCAGGTCGACGGAGCCCTGGTCGCCGAAACCCTCGCACCGCTTGCCCGTCTGCGCATCGATCTCGATCAGGCGCGCATCCATGGTCACTTGCACGATGCGCTTGGCGCACGCGCCTGCCACCGGCGCGCCGGCTGTTCGCATGCCCTCGAACTGGAACGGCTTATCCACCTTGGCCGGCTCGTAATAGCCGACGCCGCGGCAGCGGTTCCACGTCTTGGTGTTGGCCGGCTTGGGATCGAAGCTCCAGCGCTGCTTGCCCGTGTCCGCGTCCAGCGCGATGACCTTGCTGGTCGGCGTGCACGTGTAGATGGTGTCGCCGATTTGCAGCGGCGTGTTTTGCGACTCGGACGCGCCTTCGGCAATTTCGCCCGAGCGGTAGCTCCACGCCACTTGCAGCTGGACGACGTTAGCCTTGTCGATCTGCGTGTAGGGCGCGAAGCGCGTGCCCTTCGGCCCATAACCGTAATGCGCCCAGTTGCTGCTGCCGTCATTGACGGCCGTCACAGCATCCTGCTGCGGCTGCACGCTGGCCTCCGTCACCCCATGCGGCTTGAACATGGCGGCGAAACCGGCCACCAGCAAGACGGCCAACAAGGCAGCGAAACCGCGCGCCTGGCCAGTGTGTTTGCGCCCCGTCAGCCACGGATGCAGCAAGGCGGCCACCAGGCCGATAACCAGGAATGGCGCCAGGCGCGGCACCATGGGCCAGAAAGCAAAACCGATTTCCCACACGGCCCAGGCCATGGTGGCGATGAGCAGCGCGGCGATGATGCTGCTCGCCAGCGGCTTGCGGCGCAAGTACAGCACGCCGGCCAGGATCAAGCCGAGTCCAGCCAGCAGGTAATACCAGGAACCGCCTAGCGTAATGAGTTCGATGCCGCCCGCCGCCAGGGCCAGGCCGGAAAGTACGAGAAATATGCCAAAAACCGCGAGGGCAATGCACTTGCCCCTGGAAACCGACGGGATCGCCGTCGCTCCATTCTTTGTTGAAGTGTCCATTTTTTATCCATGACGCCTCCCCTGCCTAGGCAAACACGCCGGAGATGGCTGATTTTTTAAATCTACGTAGTGAAACTGTACTGTACGGTTTCATTTTATGCCGATTTTTGATGCAAGTAAAGAAAGTGATGTCGGAGCTGGATTTTTGGCGGGGATGGGATGGCGATGCGACGCCGGCGGGCCGGTTTTGACGTTCAAGCAAAGGCTGTTGTAAGGCTCGAAAAACGCCCAGGGCTAGGCGCCCCGCCGAAGACAGTACGAATAGTACGGCGAGGCGGAGCAACAACGCTCTGGGCGTTTTCTCGGGTGTTACAAAGACGCCATGTCGATCACGAAGCGGTACCGCACATCGCTCTTCACGACGCGCTCGAAGGCCTCATTGATATCCTGGATGCGGATGATTTCGATGTCGGAAACGATATTGTGCTTGCCGCAGAAATCCAGCATTTCCTGGGTTTCCTTGATCGAGCCGATCATGGAACCGGACAGGCTGCGGCGCGCGCCCACCAGGCCGAAGGCGCTGATCGGCGGCACGGCGCCGTCCGGGATGCCGACGATGACCATGTTGCCGTCAACTTTCAGCAGGTTGATGTACTGGTTCCAGTCGATGGACGCGCCCACGGTGCAGATGATCAGGTCGAAGGTGCCGGCCAGCTTGCTGAAGGTTTCCGCATCATTGGTGGCGTAATAATGGTCGGCGCCCAGGCGCAGGCCATCTTCGCGCTTCGACAGGGTCTGGCTCAGCACCGTCACTTCGGCGCCCATGGCGTGGGCAATCTTGACGCCCATGTGGCCCAGGCCCCCCATGCCCAGGATGGCGACTTGCTTGCCGGGGCCCGCCTTCCAGTGGTTCAGCGGCGAGTACAAAGTGATGCCGGCGCACAGCAGCGGCGCGGCAGCATCCAGCGGCAGGTTATCGGGTATCGACAGCACATAGCCTTCCTTGACGACGATGCTGTCCGAATAGCCGCCCTGGGTGGCTGTCTTGCCATCCGCTTCCAGGCCGTTGTAGGTCTGGATCAGGCCTGGCATATACTGTTCCAGGTCCACGTTGCGCGTCTTGCAGGTGGTGCAGGAATCGACGAAGCAGCCCACGCCCACGTGGTCGCCCACCTTGAACTTGCTGACATTGGCGCCAACGGCCGTGACGACGCCGGCGATTTCATGGCCGGGTACCATGGGGAAGGCGGCGCCGCCCCATTCGTCGCGCGCCTGGTGGATGTCGGAATGGCACACGCCACAGTATTTGATCGAGATGGCCACGTCGTCTGCGCGCGGGGCGCGGCGCTCGAAGGTGAATGGTTGCAGTGCGGAGGTAGGGCCCAGTGCGGCATAGCCTTTGGCGATGGTGGTCATGAAAACTCCTTGAGTGATAGTGCGGAAAATGCGCGTGCCATGCATGCGATTGCACAAGTGTGCCCGAGAAGCCCGGTCACCGTTACCGCGATCCTGCAAGACCTTTGCACGATCCTCCAAATCTGCGTAAGATCATGCCCTGCCCCTACCCGCCAGACGCCTGCCCGCCCCATGTCCACACAGATTCCCCCGCAAGATGAAATCGCCGCCCTGATCAGCCGCCACGCGCCGCGCACGGGCGACTACACGACGGCCATCGGCAACCTCACCTTCCACCGCCAGTCCTCGGTCACCGAATCGCTGTTCCATGCGGCGCGCCCCAGCGTGGCCATCATCGCGCAGGGGGCGAAGGATGTCACATTGGGAAGCGAAACCTTCCACTACAGCCGCATGCAGTATCTGCTGACCTCCGTCGACCTGCCGGTGCAGGTGCGCGTGGTGGAAGCGAGCGTGGAGCAGCCGCACCTGTGCGTGGTGCTGGGCATCGACATTGCCGACGTGGCGGCGCTGCTCGACAGCGACAATGCGACGCGGCAGAAAATCCTCCCCGCCACGCGTGGCATTTCCGTCAGCGACGTCTCGCCCGAGCTGCTCGACGCCATGCTGCGCCTCGTGCGCCTGCTCGACAAACCGGCGGAAATCGCCGCGCTGGCGCCCCTGATCCGCCGCGAACTCACTTATCGCCTGCTGAACGGCCCCGTCGGCGCGCGTCTGCGCCACATGGCGCTGGCCAGCAGCCAGTCGCACCAGGTCGGACAAGCCATCGACTGGATCAAGCACAATTATTGCGAACCGCTGCGCATCGAGCACCTGGCCGGCATCGCCAACATGAGCATGTCCTCGCTGCACCACCATTTCAAGGCGATCACCGCCATGACGCCGATGCAGTACCAGAAGCTGCTGCGCCTGCAGGAAGCACGGCGCTTGATGCTGGTCGAGCAGATCGACGCGGGCACGGCCGGCTACCGGGTCGGCTACGCCAGCGAATCGCAGTTCAGCCGCGAATACAGCCGACAGTTCGGCCGCGCCCCCATGCGCGACGTGGGCCAGGTACGCGCTCAACTGAGCGGTGCCAGTGCCAGTGCCAGTGCCAGTGCCGGTAGCGCCTATTCCAGCTTGCCGTAAGCGCCGCCGCCCGGCGTCTCGATCACGAACACGTCGCCCGCTTGCATGTCGGTCTTGCCGATATGCGCCAGGTGCTCCAGCGTGCCGTCAACCCGCTCCACGTAATTGCGCCCCAGCGCGCCCGTTGCGCCGCCTGCCATGCCGAACGGCGGAACAATGCGGTTATTCGACAAGATCGCCGCCGTCATCGGCTCCAGAAAGCGCAGCCTGCGCACGCCGCCATTGCCGCCGTGCCAGCGCCCGGCACCGCCCGAACCTGCACGGATGCTGTAGCTGTCGAGCCGCACGGGGAAACGCCACTCGAGGATTTCCGGGTCCGTCAACCGCGAATTGGTCATGTTCGTCTGCACCACGTCCGTACCATCAAAACCGGGGCCGGCCCCCGAGCCGCCCGCTATGGTCTCGTAATACTGGTACTTGGCGCTGCCAAACGTGAAATTGTTCATCGTGCCCTGTGAGGCGGCCATGGCGCCAAGGGCGCCATACAGAGCGTTCGTGATGCAGGTCGAGGTTTCCACATTGCCCGACACGACGGAGGCCGGGTACTGCGGATTGAGCATGGAGCCGGGCGGGATGATCACGGTCAAAGGCTTCAAACAGCCCGCGTTCAGCGGAATATCGTCGTCGACCAGGGTGCGGAACACATACAACACGGCGGCCATGCAGACGGCAGACGGCGCATTGAAATTGTTCGGCAGCTGGCCGGACGTGCCCGTAAAGTCGATGCTGGCGCTGCGCTGCGCTGCGTCGACCTTGATCGCCACCTCGATGCGCGCGCCGTTGTCCAGGTCCAGCGCATAGCTGCCATCGTTCAGGGTGGTGATGACCCTGCGCACGGCTTCCTCGGCATTGTCCTGCACGTGGCACATGTAGGCTTGCACCACGAGCAAGCCGAAATGCGCGACCATCTTGTGCAGTTCTTCAGCCCCCTTCTGGTTGGCCGCCACCTGGGCGCGCAAATCGGCCAGGTTTTGCTGCGGATTGCGGGCGGGCCAGCTGGCGCCCGTCAGCAAGGCCAGTGTTTCATCCTCGCGCAGCATGCCGGTGGCGCCGTCGACCAGCTTGAAATTGTCGATCAACACGCCCTCTTCCTCGATGCGCGCGGAGTCCGGCGGCATGGAGCCGGGCGTGGTGCCGCCGATGTCCGCATGGTGGCCGCGCGAACCGACGTAGAATAGGATGGCCGCGCCCTCCTCGTCAAAGACGGGAGAAATCACCGTCACGTCGGGCAAATGCGTGCCGCCGTGGTAAGGGTCGTTCAGCATGAAGACGTCGCCGGGCCGCATGGCGCCCGCATTGCGCGTCATGACGGTGCGGATGCTCTCGCCCATGGAACCGAGGTGCACGGGCATGTGCGGCGCATTGGCGATCAGCTGGCCTTGCGCGTCGAAGATGGCGCAGCTGAAATCGAGCCGCTCCTTGATGTTGACGGAATGGGCCGTGTTCTGCAGGCGCAAGCCCATCTGCTCGGCAATCGACATGAACAGATTATTGAATATTTCCAGCATCACCGGATCGGCATTGGTGCCGATAGCGACTCGCTCTGGCAAGGTGGCGTCCCTGCGCAAGATCAAATGACCGTGCGCCGTCACTTGCGCGCGCCAGCCAGGCTCGATCACGGTGGTGGCGTTGGCGTCGCTGACGATGGCAGGACCGGCTATGGTATCGCCGGGACGCAGGCTGCTTGCCACATACAGGCCGCTGTCGCGCCACGCACCATCACAGTACATGGCCACCATCTGCACGGGCAGCAGCGCGCCCGCGCGCGCCGCATATGCCGGCGTGGCCACTGCGGGCGCCTCGGATGCGCCGATGGCTTCCACGGAAATGGCTTCGACAATCAAGGCGCGCGCCGGCATCAAGAAGGAAAAACGCTTTTTGTACGCCGCTTCGAACTGCGCCTGCATGCCGGCCGCCGTATCGAACAGCACGACGAGGGCCGAATCCGTGCCCTCATAGCGCAGGTGCACGCGCGACACCAGGGCGATGCGCTCCGGCGCCACGCCCTGGCGCAGCAAGTCACCCCGCGCCAGTTCGCCCAATTGCGCAACATCGGGCGCCAGATCCACGCCCAATGCCGCTTCGACAGCCCGTTCGCGCATGGCGCTCTGGTCGGCCAGGCCCATGCCGTAGGCTGACATCACGCCCGCCAGGGTGTGGATGAAGACCGTGCGCATGCCCAGCGCATCGGCCACCAGGCAGGCATGCTGACCGCCCGCGCCGCCAAAGCTGGTCAGCGCATATTCGGTGACGTCGTGACCACGCTGCACGGAAATCTGCTTGATGGCGTTGGCCATGTTGCCGATGGCGATGGCGATATAGCCTTCGGCCACCTGCTCCGGCGTACTGCCCACCGTGCGCGCCAGGGCCTCGAACTGGGCGCGCACGCTGGCAGTGTCCAGCGCCTCATTGGCGTCGGGGCCGAAGACGCGGGGAAAGAAGGCGGGCTGCAGCTTGCCCAGCATGACGTTGCAGTCGGTGACGGCCAGCGGGCCGCCGCGCCGGTAGCTGGCGGGGCCGGGATTGGCGCCCGCGCTGTCCGGCCCCACCTTGTAGCGGGCGCCATCGAAGTGCAGGATGGAGCCGCCGCCCGCCGCCACCGTGTGGATGCTCATCATGGGGGCGCGCATGCGCACGCCGGCGATCTGCGTTTCGAACACGCGCTCGAATTGGCCCGCGTAATGCGACACATCCGTCGAGGTGCCGCCCATGTCGAAGCCGATGACTTTATCGAAGCCGGCCAGCGCACTGGCGCGCACCATGCCGACGATGCCGCCGGCGGGGCCGGACAAAATACTGTCCTTGCCCTGGAAGGCGCGCGCATCCGTCAAGCCGCCGTTCGATTGCATGAATTGCAGGTGCACGCCGGGCAGCTCGGCCGCCAGCTGGTCCACGTAGCGGCGCAAGATGGGCGACAGATAGGCGTCGACCACCGTCGTGTCGCCGCGCGCCACCAGTTTCATCATGGGGCTCACCTCGTGCGACACGGAGACCTGGGTAAATCCCACCTGGCGCGCCAGTTGCGCCAGCCGCGCCTCGTGCGCGTGGTAGCGGTAGCCGTGCATCAGCACGATGGCGATGGCACGCACGCCGCGCGCATGGGCAAGTTCCAGCGCGCTGCGCGCGGCGGCCTCGTCGAGCGGGGTCACGACGTCACCGTGGGCGCCCACGCGCTCATCGATCTCGATCACGTCGCCATACAACAGTTCCGGCAAAATGATCTGGCGCGCGAACAGCTGCGGGCGATTCTGGTAGGCGATGCGCAAGGCGTCGCGAAAGCCGCGCGTGATGGCCAGCACCGTGGCCTCGCCCTTGCGTTCGAGCAGCGCATTGGTCGCTACCGTCGTCCCCATCTTGATGGCGCCCACCTGTTCGACAGGCAGCGGCGCGCCAGGCGCAAGCCCCATCAGCTGGCGCATGCCGGCCAGCGCCGCGTCGCGGTACTGGCCCGGGTTCTCCGACAGCAGCTTGTGGGTGGCCAGGCTGCCGTCAGGACGGCGCGCCACGATGTCCGTAAAGGTGCCGCCCCGGTCGATCCAGAATTGCCAGTCCATCGTCCTGCCCCCGTGCTTATGTGAGATGGCTATTGTAGCCGCCAAACAGTGGCGCGTTTCAGGCGTGCGCACCTTGCCTTTCGCCCGCTTCGGCCGTATGTTGAAAGCATGCTGACTAACGGAACACGCGCCATGCCCCTGATCGACTCTGCAACACCGCTGTACGCCATCGCCGAACTGCGCGCCATCGAACGAGCCGCCATGCGCGACCTGCCGCAAGGGCTGCTGATGCAGCGCGCGGGCCAGGCTGCCGCCAGTGCCGCCCTGAAGCTGCTGCACGCCCAGGAAGACGGCGATGCGGGCCACCGGTGCGTACTGGTGCTGGCCGGCCCCGGCGACAATGGCGGCGATGCGCTGGAAGCGGCGGCGCACCTGGCCGCCAGCGGCGCCGAGGTGCTCGTCTGGCTGGCGCCCGAGGCGCAAGCCACGTCACCCGAACGCGAACAGGCGCTGAGCCGCGCGCGCAACAGCGCCGCGCGCTTCATGGACGCGGCGACCAGCATCGCCTCGGCGGCCGTGGGCGCGGCGCCATGGCACCTCGTCATCGATGGCCTGTTCGGCATTGGCGCGTCGCGTCCCCTGGATGGCGAATGCCGCGACATGGCACAACTGGTCAACGACCTGGCATGCCCCGTGCTGGCGCTCGACGTGCCGAGCGGCCTGCACGCCGATACGGGCGCCGTCGACGGCACCGCCATCCGCGCCACGCATACGCTCACCTTCATCGGCGACAAGCCGGGCCTGCACACGGCAAATGGCCGCGACTATGCGGGCGAAGTGGAAGTGGCCGCGCTGGCCATCGACCCTTCACTGCTGCCGCCCGCCAGGGCCCAGTTGGGCGGCCTGCATCTGTTCGCGCGCCAGTTGCAGCCACGGCGCCAGAATACGCACAAGGGCAGCTACGGCAGCCTGGCCATCATCGGCGGGGCGCAGGGCATGGCCGGCGCGCCCATCCTGGCGGCCCGCACGGCCCTGCATGCGGGCGCGGGACGCGTGTACATCGCCTTTCCCGACGCGCCGCCGGCGTTTGACAGCGGCCAGCCGGAACTGATGTGCCGCCATGCCAGGGACGTGGACTTCTCGGGCCTGCACTTTGCCGCCCTGGTGGCCGGTCCCGGCCTCGGCGACGAGGTCGACACGGTGGAGCTCCTGCAGCGCACGTTCGCGAGTGACAGCCCGCTGCTGCTGGACGCCGATGCGCTGAACCTGATGGCGGCCGAGCCGGAATTGCAGTCGGCACTGGCCGTGCGCCCTGGCGCAGGGGCGACGATATTGACGCCCCATCCGCTGGAAGCGGCGCGCCTGCTCGACTTGACGGTGGCCGAGGTGCAGGCCGACCGCCTGGGCGCGGCACGCCAGCTGGCCACGCAGCTGGGCGTGATCGTGGTGTTGAAGGGTTCCGGCACGGTCATCGCCGCGCCCGATGGACAAGTCGTCATCAACAACACGGGCGGCCCCGCGCTGGCCACGGCCGGCACGGGAGACGTGCTGTCCGGCCTGTGCGGCAGCCTGCTGGCGCAGGGCTGGCCGGAATGGGAAGCGGCGCTGGGCGCCGTCTGGCTGCATGGCGCGGCGGCCGATGCGCTGGTGGCGGCAGGCAGCGGCCCGATAGGGCTGACGGCCGGGGAATTGATCCCGGCCATCCGCAAGCTGATCAATGCCTTGTCGGCATCATCACGCGCTAGATCAAGCGGCCAGCTGAAATAGTAATCGTGCGCCCGCAACGGGCGGCGATCGAACTGTCGTGCGTGACCAGCACCAGGGTCGAGCCCCGTTCGCGGTTCAGCTCGAACATCAGCTGGATCACGGCCTCGCCCGTGGCCGCATCGAGGCTGCCAGTCGGCTCATCGGCGAACAGCAGCGGCGGTTGCGTGACGAAGGCACGCGCCAGGGCCACGCGCTGCTGCTCGCCGCCGGACAGGTATTTGGGATAGTGCTTCAGACGGCTGCCCAGGTTCACTCTGCCCAGCATGGCTTGCGCCTTTTCCTTCGCGTCAGGGTCGCCGCGCAACTCCAGCGGCAGCATGACGTTTTCCAGCGCCGTGAGGTGGGCCAGCAGCTGGAAGGACTGGAACACGAAACCGAGCTTTTCCTTGCGAAAACCGGCGCGGCCGTCTTCGTCTAGGGCGAAGATATCCGTGCCATCGAGGATAACCTTGCCCTCGCTGGGCGTGTCCAGGCCGGCCAGCAAACCCAGCAAGGTGGACTTGCCGGAACCGGAGGCGCCGACGATGGCCAGCGTCTCCGCCGTTTGCACGGTAAAATCGACTTGATGCAGGATGGTCAGCTCACCATCGGCATCGGGAACGCGCTTGGCCAGCTGGACCACTTCGATGGCCGGCCGGGCATTTTGGCTGTTGGGTGCGGCGGGCCGCTGGGCCGCTGCGTCTGACGGGAGAAAACTGGTGGAAGTCGCTTTAGGGAATTCGGGCATGCTGATCTATCTTAAAAAATTTCGTGAACAAATAAGTGTCAAGGGCAGCAGCCGCATGCGGCGCCGCACCCTGTCCTTGCTTCCTGCGGCAGCCCTGCTCCTGGTGTCAGGCATGACGAACGCCTATTCTGCACCAAAAACGCTGCTGGTGCTCGGCGATAGTCTCTCGGCCGAATACGGGCTGGCACGGGGCACGGGCTGGGTGGCGCTGCTGGAACAACGGCTGGCCGCGCAAAAGAACGACACGCGCATCGTCAACGCCAGCATCAGCGGCGAGACCACCAGCGGCGGACGCGCGCGCCTGCCCGCACTGCTGGCCAAGCACCAGCCCGATGTCGTGCTGATCGAACTGGGCGCCAACGATGGCTTGCGCGGCTTGCCCGTGGCGGCTGCCGAAGCGAATCTGCGCGCCATGGGCGAGGCGGTGAAAAAGACGGGCGCGCAGGTCGTGCTGGTGGGCATGCGCATGCCGCCCAACTATGGCCGCGCCTATGGCGAGCAGTTTTATGGCGTGTACGGCAAGCTGGCCAAGGAATGGAAGGCGCCGCTGGTGCCCTTCATGTTCGAAGGCATCGCCGACCAGCCACAACTGTTCCAGGCTGACCGCATGCACCCGAATGCGCAGGCGCATCCGACGATTCTGAAAAATATCTGGCCACAATTGGCGCCATTGCTGAAAGCCAAGTAAGCCAGCACAGGTTGCAGACAAAAAAATAGCCGCTCGAAAGCGGCTATTTTTATGCGTGGAAACTAACTCTTATGGTGCTTCCGGCGCTGGGGCGGCTGGGGCGGTGACCGGCTTGACGATCTTCACCTTGGCCTTGTTTTTCAGGTACTCGACGTAATCGAACATTTCCTGTTGTGCCAGGATGCCGCTGATCTGGTCTTTCTCTTGCTGGCGGCGCGCTGCGTCCACTTGCGCCGGCTGCTGCACCTTGGCGATGCGGTAGATGCCGTAACCCAGGGCTGGCAGCTCAACGCCCACATAGGCTGGCAGTTTGCCCGTGTCGGCTTTCATGACTTGCGCGATGGCAGCGCGGTTGATGCCGTCAAGCTTGTTGCGCGACACCCATTGCGCCGCACCGAAACCGCTCGCATCACCGGAAGCCTTCAAGGCCGCCAGCTTGGTCTCGCCCGCCTTCTTGGCCAGCTTTTCCGCTTCTTCCAGGGTCACGCGCTGACGGATCATCGCTTCGACTTCGGCCAGCGGACGCTTGCTTGCCGGTTTGAATTCCACCACGCGGCCGGCGATCAGCACGTTCGGTGCGACGGTGACGGCTTCGGTATTGCGCTTGTCTTTCAGCGAGTCATTCGAGAAGATGGCGGTGAGGAACTTGGCATTGTTGAACGGTGCCTTGCCCAGTGCTGGCGACGGCGTGCGCGACAGGTTGGCGACGGTGTCCACTTTCAGTTTCAGCTTGTCGGCCACCGGCTTCAGGCTGTCCGATTGCTCGTAGACCATGTTGGTGAACGTTTCGGCCATTTCCGAGTATTTCTTGGCAGCAAATTGCTTGCGCAGGTCGGCCGTGATTTCGCCGCGCACTTCATCGAGCGCCCGCACGTGCTGTGGCTTGAGCGAGGTGACGGTGAGGATATGGTAGCCGAAATCGGAAGCGACGACATCGCTGATTTCGCCTTGCTTCAGTTTGCTTACCGCGCTCAGCAGCGGTGCCGGCAAGCCATCCTTGCCAATCACGCCCAGGTCGCCGCCCTGCTCTGCGGATGCCGGGTCTTCCGACTTGGCCTTGGCCACGGCGGCAAAGCTGCCAGGTGTCTTGCGCACGTCGGCCAGGATGGCCTCAGCCTTGGCCTTGGCGGCTGCCTTGTCGGCGGCCGATGCGTCTTTCTTGACAGCGACCAGGATGTGGCTGGCCTGACGCGCTTCTTCCGTCGTGTAGGCTTTCTGGTTCTTCGCATAGTAGGCCGTCACGTCGGCGTCGGTGACATCGACTTGCTCGCCGGCAGCGCTGTCGTCCAGCACGACGTATTCAATCTTGGCTTGTTCCGGGATCTCGAAGAACTTGCTGTTCTTGTCATAGAACGCCTTGATCATGGCGTCCGTCACTTTGACTTCCGGCACGTACTGGCCGATAGGCAACAGCAATTCCTGCACTTCACGCTCTTCCGAGGTGATATCGGACAGGCGCTTGGAGACGGTGCTCGGCGCGAAGGCGGTGCCTTGCACGGCGCCGGCCAATTGCTGCAGGGCCATATCGCTGCGGCGACGCGCATCGTACATCTGCGGCGTCATGCCTTGGGCAGCGAGCATGGATTTGTAGCGTTCCAGGTCGAATTTACCGTCCGGCAAGGTCAGGCCAGGGATTTCCAGCACTTCCTTTTGCAGCACGGCATCGCTGATGACCAGGTGGCTACGGCCCACTTCGGCGGCCACGGCGCGCTCTGCGATCAGGTTGTCAAGGATGCTCTGGCGCGCTTCCGGCGTGTCGAACATTTTCTGGTCGAACTGCTCGCCCATCATCTGGCGGTAGCGGTCGATCTGCTGACGTTGCGCTTCTTCATATTGCTGCTGCGTAACGACCTGGTCGCCGACCTTGGCGATGGTGTTCGCGCCATCGCCGAAGCTTTGGTAGCCGCTGATACCGACCAGTGCAAAAGACGGGACGATGACCAGCATCAAGAGAAACTGCATCAAGCGTCGATGGGTACGAATAAATTCAAACATGGTCAGCCAATTCGGGATGAGTGGATCACTATAAAAAAAGGCGAACATGCGTTCGCCTTGATTTCTTCGGCGGAATGGACGGGACAGATGTCCACTTCCCCTTTAGATTCAACAACTTGGCGCTGGAACTAAAGCAGGATTCTGACGCCCAAGCCATTATCTCCTGATTCTACAATGCCCATAGCGCTATAGCAAGAGTAAATCAGGGCGCGCGCCCTGCCCTGGCGCCGCATGCCAGTTATGGCTCGGCTCGGCTCGGCTCGGCGACCGATATTAAACACGGCGCAGCTTAAAGGGGATTTAAAGGATCGCACTTTTTATTCAAAACGGCATGTCGGAAATTGGAGATGGGGGCGCGCGCCGATAATCGGGCACATAAAAGAAAAACCCGCGCTACTTATTCAGCAGCGCGGGCTTCTATATTCTGGCGGAGCGGACGGGACTCGAACCCGCGACCCCCGACGTGACAGGCCGGTATTCTAACCAACTGAACTACCACTCCTTAAGAGCGTATTTTTTTGGCGGAGCGGACGGGACTCGAACCCGCGACCTCCGACGTGACAGGCCGGCATTCTAACCAACTGAACTACCACTCCGAAAAATACACAGTACTACTTGCATTTGCATCCAGGCTTGCGATCCGAAGAACTTCTAGCCTGAAATCGCGGCACCCGGAGGCGCCGCCAAATGTTTCCGGTGATTGTCACCTCACCGAAGTCCGTTAGTTTACAGCATCCTTCAAAGCTTTACCAGCTTTAAATTTTGGAACTTTTGCAGCTTCGATCGTGATCGCTTCTTTGGTACGCGGATTGCGGCCGGTACGCTCAGCGCGTTCGCTGACCGAGAAAGTACCAAAACCAACCAGCGTCACGCTGTCGTTGTTTTTCAAAGTTTCCGTCACGCCGCCGATAACAGCGTCGAGTGCGCGCGCAGCGGCGGCTTTGGAAATGTCAGCTTTTTCAGCAATGTGGTCGATCAATTCAGTCTTGTTCACTAGCATCCCCAATTACAAAGGTATAAAACGTTTACCGTATCGTTGCGGCACTTTTGGCACCACAGCTGTCCGGCGAAAAAAATGTGCAGGCGTATTAAACAAGCCACACTGTATATGTGTCAAGCGCTTTGGGGGCGCAATTCACGTTTCAATATAAAACAAGCGCTCTAAAAGCGCTTGTTTGGGGAAAACAGGGGTAAAACGTTAGTGTTTTACTACCTCGGTAGCCGCATCAGGCTTGGCTGCGGCGGCCGTGACAGCCTCCACTGCAGCGACGTCCGGCAACGGTTCAGGCATGCGCTCGAGGGCGATTTCCAGCACCTTGTCGATCCAGCGCACCGGCACAATCTCCAGTTTGTTCTTGACGTTGTCCGGAATGTCGGCCAAGTCCTTCACATTCTGCTCTGGAATCAAGACCGTCTTGATGCCGCCGCGATGAGCCGCCAGCAGCTTCTCTTTCAGGCCGCCGATCGGCAACACTTCGCCGCGCAAGGTGATCTCGCCCGTCATCGCCACGTCGGCGCGCACGGGGATGCCCGTGTAGACCGACACCATGGCCACCGTCATGGCCGCGCCAGCCGAAGGACCATCCTTCGGTGTCGCGCCTTCCGGCACGTGGATGTGGATGTCGCTCTTCTCGAACACGTCCGCCTTGATGCCCAGGCGCTGTGCCCGGCTGCGCACCACCGTGCGGGCTGCCTCGATCGACTCTTTCATGACGTCGCCCAGGGTACCCGTGCGGATAATGCCGCCCTTGCCCGGCATCGACACGGCTTCGATGGTCAGCAGATCGCCGCCCACTTCCGTCCATGCCAGACCGACCACCTGGCCCACCTGGTTTTCTTTCTCTGCGACACCGAAATCATAGCGGCGCACGCCGAGGAATTTATCCAGGTTCTTCGAGTTGACGATGACTTTCTTGTCGGATTTCTTCAGCAGCAGCATCTTGACCACCTTGCGGCAAATCTTCGACACTTCACGCTCGAGCGAACGCACACCGGCTTCCCGCGTGTAGTAGCGGATGATGTCGCGCAAGGCCGACTCGGCCACCGAAATTTCCTCTTCCTTCAAACCATTGTTCTTGATCTGCTTCGGCAGCAGGTAACGCTGCGCGATGCTGGTCTTTTCATCTTCCGTGTAACCGGACAGACGGATCACTTCCATGCGGTCAAGCAAGGCTGGCGGAATGTTGTACGAGTTCGACGTCGCCACGAACATCACGTCGGACAAGTCGAAATCGACTTCGATGTAGTGGTCGGAGAAGGTGTGGTTCTGTTCCGGATCGAGCACTTCCAGCAGGGCCGACGATGGATCGCCACGGAAATCGGCGCCCATCTTGTCGACTTCATCGAGCAGGAACAAAGGATTGCGCACGCCGACTTTCGACAGCGATTGCAAAATCTTGCCCGGCATCGAGCCGATGTAGGTGCGGCGATGACCGCGGATCTCGGCTTCGTCGCGCACGCCACCCAGGGCCATGCGCACGAACTTGCGGTTCGTGGCGCGGGCGATGGACTGGCCCAGCGAAGTCTTGCCGACGCCAGGAGGACCGACGAAGCACAGGATAGGCGCTTTCAGCTTGTCGACGCGCTGTTGCACTGCGAGGTATTCCAGGATACGTTCCTTGACCTTGTCGAGGCCGTAGTGGTCGCCTTCGAGCACTTTTTCCGCATTCGCCAGGTCGTTATTGACCTTGGATTTCTTTTTCCAAGGCAAGTTGACCAGGGTGTCGATGTAGTTGCGCACGACCGTGGCTTCGGCCGACATCGGCGACATCAGCTTGAGCTTTTTCAACTCGTTGGTCGCCTTGTCGAGCGCTTCCTTCGGCATCTTGGCCGAAGCGACTTTTTTCTCCAGCTCGTCGAGGTCGGCACCATCTTCGCCCTCGCCCAGCTCTTTCTGGATCGCCTTGACCTGCTCGTTCAGGTAATACTCGCGCTGCGACTTTTCCATCTGGCGCTTGACGCGGCCACGAATGCGCTTTTCCACTTGCAGGATGTCGAGTTCGCCTTCGAGCTGGCCCAGCAGGTGTTCGAGACGCTTGGCCACGCTGAAAATTTCCAGGATGACTTGTTTTTGCTCAAGCTTCAGGGGCAGATGCGCGGCCACCGTGTCGGCCAGGCGGCCGGCATCGTCGATGCCAGACAAGGACGCCAGGATTTCCGGTGGGATCTTTTTGTTCAGTTTGACGTATTGGTCGAACTGCTGCACGATCGCGCGGCGCATGGCTTCGACTTCCGACTCGTCGCCCGGCTCGGACTCGAGCGGCGTCAGGTCGGCGATGAAATGCGTCGGCGCATCGCTGATGTGGTTGATACGGGCACGCTGCGCGCCTTCGACCAGCACCTTGACGGTGCCATCGGGCAGCTTCAGCATTTGCAGAATATTGGCGACACAGCCAATTTCATAGATATCCGAAGGGGACGGCTCGTCCTTCGCGGCTGCTTTTTGAGCGGCAAGCATGATGCTCTTGCCCTGCTCCATCGCAGCTTCCAGCGCCTTGATCGACTTTGGACGGCCAACGAACAGCGGTATCACCATATGCGGGAAAACGACGACATCCCGCAACGGCAATAACGGCAGTTGAGTTTGCTCAGTTAATTTGGAAGTTGTCATGGCGTACCTTATAGAAAGCGTGTTTACGATGTTGGCGCTCGCTGCCAAAACACAAGACCGGCGAGAATAAATAATTCTGTGAAACAAACATAAAGTCTATTTCGCAAAACACACCCGCATGACTGTAACAAATGCAGTTTTAACAGTAAAAAAGCCACACGCAGCTAAGCGCCGCGAGTGGCTTTACGATTGAAGCCTGCACTCATTGGTTTAAATTGTACTGCCATGCATTAAGGAATCAAAACCCTTTTTATGCATTTGTCTCGGCAGTTTTCAATTTTCTCCGGAGGCTTTGGCAGTCTCTTGATAAATCAACAAAGGTTTGGCGCCACTGGTGATGGTATTTTCGTCGATGACGACTTTCACCACATTTTGTTCGCTCGGCAGTTCGTACATGACGTCCAGCAAAGCGTGTTCCAGGATCGAACGCAGGCCACGGGCACCGGTCTTGCGCGCCAGCGCCTTCTTGGCGATCGCATGCAGGGCGGCCGGACGAATCTCCAGTTCCGCGCCTTCCATCTCGAGCAGCTTCGAATACTGCTTGATCAGCGCATTCTTTGGCTCGACCAGAATCTGGATCAGTGCCTCTTCCGTCAATTCGGCCAGGGTGGCGATGACGGGCAGACGGCCCACCAGTTCCGGGATCAGGCCGAACTTGACCAGGTCTTCCGGTTCCGCTTGCAGCATCAGCTCACTGGCCGAGCTTTGCGACTTGCTGCGCACCGTGGCCGAGAAGCCGATGCCGCTCTTTTCGGAACGGTTGGCGATCACTTTCGACAGGCCGTCGAAGGCGCCGCCGCAGATGAACATGATGTTGGTCGTGTCGATCTGCACGAAATCCTGGTTCGGGTGCTTGCGGCCGCCTTGTGGCGGCACGGAAGCCATCGTGCCTTCGATGAGTTTCAGCAAGGCTTGCTGCACGCCCTCGCCCGACACGTCGCGCGTGATGGACGGATTATCGGACTTGCGCGAAATCTTGTCGATTTCATCGATGTAGACGATGCCGCGCTGGGCTTTCTCGACGTCGTAGTTGCAGCTTTGCAGCAGCTTCTGGATGATGTTTTCGACGTCCTCACCCACGTAACCGGCTTCGGTCAGGGTGGTGGCATCGGCGATCACGAACGGCACGTTGAGCATGCGCGCCAGGGTCTGTGCCAGCAGGGTCTTGCCCGAGCCGGTAGGACCGACCAGCAAGATGTTGCTCTTCGCCAGTTCGATGTCGTCTTTCTTGCCCAGGTGCTTGAGGCGCTTGTAATGGTTGTACACCGCCACCGACAGGATGCGCTTGGCAGTCTGCTGGCCGATCACGTACTGATCGAGCAAGGCGGCAATTTCTTGCGGCGTCGGCAGGTCGGATTTGGTACCGGTCACCGTCTCGATGCCCGACGTTTCATCACGGATGATGTCGTTGCACAGGTCGATGCACTCGTCGCAAATGAACACGGACGGGCCGGCGATGAGTTTCTTCACCTCGTGCTGGCTTTTGCCGCAGAACGAGCAATACAGTAATTTTTCGCCGCTAGAGGATTTTTTGTCTGACATAAGGCATTTTGGTTGGAACTGCATTAACAATATTGCAAAATCGCAAGCCGGAGTGCGGTAGTTGCCCATAAGGCAACCACCCATGACGCGAGTGAACAACGTGCACAAGCTCCATGCTACCCGAAATAAAAGCGAAACGCCCGAACGTTTGATCGCCCGGGCGTTTACTTACATGCTTAGCAATACCGGTAGGGGCTCATCAAGCGCGGCTGGTCAACACTTTGTCGATCAAACCATACTCAACGGCCTCGTCGGCGGACATGAAACGGTCGCGGTCGGTGTCCTTGGCGATCTGTTCGATCGACTGGCCCGTGCGCTCGGCCATGATGCCGTTCAAGCGGGTGCGCAGGTACAGGATTTCCTTGGCCTGGATCTCGATGTCGGACGCCATGCCTTGCGAACCACCGGACGGCTGGTGAATCATGATGCGCGAGTTTGGCAGCGAGAAACGCTTGCCCTTGGCGCCAGCGGCCAGCAGGAAAGCGCCCATCGATGCGGCCATCCCGGTACACAGGGTCGAGACGTCCGGCTTGATGAACTGCATGGTGTCGTAGATGGCCATGCCGGCCGAGACCGAGCCACCTGGCGAGTTGATGTAGAGCGAGATTTCCTTTTCCGGATTTTCGCTTTCCAGGAACAGCAGCTGGGCGACAACCAGGTTGGCCATCTGGTCATTGACCGGGCCGACCATGAAAATCAAGCGTTCCTTCAGCAGGCGCGAGTAAATATCATACGAGCGCTCGCCGCGACCGCTTTGTTCCACCACCATCGGCACCAGGCCGAGCATCTCTGTGTCCAGCGCCGGATTACGGTTCATACCTGTCATTTCATTTCCTTGTGAAGCAGTTAGGGGATGCTACCACCAGCTTGGGACACCAAACAAACCTACTGCGCGTCGCGATTTGCGGCCTCCGATGCTCACTGTGCATTCGCACAGCTCCGCTTCTCAGCCACAACTCCCATCCGCTCGCTACGGTTTTGTTAGGTGTCAAAGGCAATAATGGCACCCCAATACCAACTGGTTTACGCTTGTGCGTTGCTTCCCATCAGTTCATCGAATGCAACTGCTTTCGACGTGACTTTCGACAGGCCCAACACGTAAGTGACGACGTTTTCTTCCAATACAAGGGCTTCGATCTCACCCAGACGACGACGGTCGCTGTAGTAGTACTTCAGCACTTCGCGTGGATCTTCGTAGCTTTGGGCGAAATCTTCGATTTGCGCCTTGACTTGCTCAGGCGTTGCCTGCAGCGTGTTGTCGCCCACCAGTTGCGACAGGATCAGGCCCAGGCGTACGCGACGCTCGGCTTTTTCTGCGAACAGTTCTGCTGGGAAAGGCACGTCCTTGACGTTCATGCCGCGCTGCGCCATGTCTTGACGGGTCATTTCGGCCAGGCGCTCGGAATCCTGAGCGATCAGCGTTTTTGGCACTTCCAGCTCAGCAACTTTGATCAGCGCGTCCATGACGGCTTCCTTGTTGCGTGCTTTCACGCGGCCAGCGACTTCGCGCTGCAGGTTGACTTTGATGTCTTCGCGCATTTTGGCCAGGTCGCCATCGGCAACGCCCAGCGATTTGGCGAATTCAGCATCGACTTCCGGCAGGTGCGCCCATTCCAGCTTTTGCAGGGTGATGGTGAACGAAGCGGTTTTGCCGGCCACGTCCTTGCCATGGTAGTCCTCAGGGAAGGACAATGGGAAAGTCTTGGACTCGCCCACTTTCAAGCCCAGCGTCGCGGCTTCGAATTCTGGCAGCATGCGGCCTTCGCCCAGCACGAAAGCGTAGCCTTCAGCTTTGCCGCCTGGGAATTCAACGCCGTCGATGGAACCGACGAAGTCGACCGTTACGCGGTCGCCGTTGGCAGCGATCGGCTCACCGCCGTCACCGTGTTCGCCAGCTTCGCCCTTGGTGTGGAAGTGCACGCGCTGCTTGCGCAGGATGTCGATGGTCTTGTCGATTTCGGCTTCCGACACGTCGGCTTGCACGGTTTCGATTTCAACGACCGTCAGGTCGCCAATGGCCACTTCCGGATACACTTCGAAGGTTGCGTCGAAAGCCAGCTGGCCTTCGGCTGCTTCTTCTTTCGGCACGATGTTCGGGAAACCGGCCACGCGCAGATTGTTTTCGTTGGCGGCGTCGTTGAACGCGCGGCCGACTTTGTCATTCAGCACTTCGGATTCAATTTGGTAGCCGTATTGTGCTGCGACCATTTTCAACGGCACTTTGCCCGGACGGAAGCCCGGTGCCTTAGCCGTACGGGCTTGCACTTTCAGGCGCTTCTCAACTTCCGTGCGGACGTCCGTCAGCGGGAAGGAGATCGTGATACGACGTTCGAGTTTGCCCAAGGTTTCGACTGCAGTTGCCATGTAAAAAATCGTCCAAAAAATAAACACTGTTGGTGCGAGAAAAGAAGACCCGACCCCTTGCGCCATCACTGGCGGCAAGACATGGGTCCAGCTTCACTCGCTCGCATATTCATCTGTAAAAGTACTGAAAACAGGACGATGGACCTGGTCTACCCGGCTGAGGGAAAACCCGCACCAGGCACCAAACAATCCGCCGCTTCCAGTACTGCGACAGGGCTCCGAGCAGCCAGCCATGCTTCTCAGTAAATGCAAGGCCAGCCATCATTCGGTAAAGCGTGGCATTATAACAAAGGACTTCGGGAAAGTGGCTGGCTTTGCAGCCTGGCCACAGAGGATACCAGCGGCAGCGAACGCGTCGCTACAGCCTGGGTGGCCCTGTCTTTACTCTTGCCCCGGCATTCATTATTTCGCCAGAGACAGGCTTTCCAGCCTGCTTCGTTCATTAGTATATGCGAACTGGCGCCCCGTCCGAAACAAAGAAATGCGCTCTCATCGAAGATTTCGGCCAAAAAACCTTTGATTTATCTCAATTTGGCCATTTTTTCGGCAAATCACTGCCCGCGCCCCGCCCTGGCACCCGATCTGCGGCGAAAAACAGCGCACAGACAGACATCCGGGCCGACGAAAAGAGCAAGAGGAAAACAGCGAAGACGCCTGCAAGGAGGCTGAGAACAACTTGATGGTGCTGCACATCCAGGCTGGAACAACCCGGATTGGTGCGGATGGGGAGACTCGAACTCCCAAGCCGAAGCACTGGCTTCTAAGACCAGCGTGTCTACCAATTCCACCACATCCGCAATTTGCACGACTTGACGCAAGCTACACGCCGCGCAGGCTGTCACCTGCGCCACCCTGATTCTAACAACTCGGGGGCAATCTGGCTACCGTGGACTTGCCGGGCAAGTCCGCCGTAAAGCAAAGGCGGCATTCTACTGGATTTCCCAGAGGAATGCCGCCTTTTTTATATCAGCTGGCTAACACTGATCGTCAAGCACCATCCTTGTCCAGCACCACCGGCTTCCTGACCCGGAACCAGGCCGCATACAGGGCCGGCAGGAACAGCAGGGTCAGGGCCGTCGCCAGTATCAGTCCGCCCATGATGGCGACTGCCATCGGCCCCCAGAAAACGGAGCGCGAGAGGGGAATCATGGCCAGCGCGGCGGCGGCGGCCGTCAGCACGATGGGACGGCAGCGCCGCACGGCCGAGTCGATGATGGCATCCCATGGGGCCGAACCATCGTTGATGTCTTGCTCGATCTGGTCGACGAGGATCACCGAGTTGCGGATGATCATGCCGAACAGCGCGATGATGCCCAGGTTGGCCACGAAGCCCAGCGGACGGTGCAGCAGCAGCAAGGCAAACGCGGCGCCGGCCACGCCCAGCGGCCCCGTCAGGAATACCAGCAGGGAGCGCGAGAAACTGTGCAGCTGCAGCATCAGCAGGGTGAAGATGATGAAGATGGCCAGCGGCAGGTTGGTCGCGATCGACGCTTCCGCTTCGCCGCTGTCGGCAGCCACGCCCTTCACGGTGATGCGGTAGCCGGCCGGCAGCTTGACGCGCAAGGCGTCCAGTTGCGGCGCGAGCTGCGTCGAGACAGTGGCGCCCTGGATGCCGTCGATCACGTCCGATTGCACGGTAATGGCCCATTCACGCTTGTCGCGCCAGACCACACCCGGCTCCCAGACGAAATGCGCGCGGGCCAGTTGCGAGATGGGCACGGACTTGCCCGTTGCGGTCGGGATATTCGTGTCGTTCAGCACGGAAATCGTCGCCCGCTCTTCCAGAGGCTGGCGCACCTGGATATCGATCAGCTTGTTGTCTTCGCGGAACTGGCCGATGACGGTGCCCGACAAAATCGTATTGGCCGCCTGCATCACCGTTTTCGAGGTGACGCCCAGCGCGCGCATCTTGTCCTGGTCCAGGTCCAGGCGCAGCACTTTCACCGATTCATTCCAGTTGTCATTGACGCCCAGGGTGTTCGGATTGCCGCGCATGATGTCCTTGACCTGGTCGGCAATGGCGCGCACACCCGTCACTTCCGGACCAGTCACGCGAAATTGCACGGGATACGGCACGGGCGGCCCGTTCGGCAGCAGTTTTACCCTGCCCCGCACTTCCGGGAAATCCTTCTTGAAGACATCGACGATTTGCTGGCGCAGGCGTTCGCGGTCAGCCAGGCTCTTCGGCAAGACCACCACTTGCGAGACGTTGGTCTGCGGGAAGATCTGGTCCAGCGGCAGGTAGAAACGGGGACTCCCGGTGCCGACGTAGCTGGTGACGCTGTCCACGCCGTCGAGCTTGCTGACGAAGGCTTCGAATTTCTTCACCTGTTTCTCGTTCGCGACAAAGGTCGTGCCTTCGGGCGACCACAGTTCCACCATTAGTTCGGGACGGCTGGAATCGGGAAAGAATTGCTTTTCGATAAAGTTAAAGCCATAAATACCCAGCGCAAAGATGGCCAGGGTGGCGGCAATCGTCGTCTTGCGCCACTCCACGCACCAGGTGACGGCGCGGCGGAAGCGGCGGAAGTTCGGCGTATCGAACAATTCATGGTCGTTATGCGCGTGCGGCTTGACCTTCAACAAGACATAACCGATGTAGGGCGTGAAGACGACGGCCACCACCCACGAGATGATCAGGGCCAGCGCATTGACGGAGAACAAGGAAAACGTATATTCGCCGGCGGCCGACTTGGCCAGGCCGATGGGCAGGAAGCCCGCCACCGTGATCAGGGTGCCCGTCAGCATGGGCATGGCCGTCGAGGTGTAGGCGAAGGTGGCCGCGTCGAAACGCGACATGCCCTCTTCCATCTTGCGCACCATCATTTCGACGGCGATGATGGCGTCATCGACCAGCAAGCCCAGCGCGATGATCAGGGCGCCCAGCGAGATCTTGTGCAAGTCGATGTCAAGCAGGCGCATGAACAGGAAGGTGACTGCCAGCACCAGGGGGATGGTCAGCGCCACCACCAGGCCGGGACGCACGTCGATGCGCAGCGGCTTCGTGTGCAAGCCCAGCGCGACAAAGCTGACGGCCAGCACGATCAGAATGGCTTCGACCAGGGTATGCACGAACTCGCCCACGGAAGCGGACACGGCTTCCGGCTGGTTCGACACGCGCTGCAGCTCTATGCCCACGGGCAACTCGCTCTTCATGCGCGTCACCGTCGCTTGCAAGGCCTTGCCCATGTCGATGATGTTGCCGCCCTTTTCCATCGACACGCCCAGGCCGATCACTTCCTTGCCATTGAAGCGCATCTTGTCCTTCGGCGGATCGAGAAATTCGCGTTTCACAGTGGCAAAGTCGCCGAGGCGGAAAGTGGTGCCATTGGCGCGCAGTTCCAGGTTTTCCAGGTCTTTGACGGTCAGTATGGCGCCCGTCACGCGCACTTGCAGATTGTCTGTGGGCGTCACCAGCACGCCCGTGGCGTTAATGCCGTTCTGTTCGGACAATTGCTGCACGATGGCGTCGAAGGGTATGCCCATCTGGGCAAATTTCTTGTGCGAAAAGATGATATTGATCTTTTCATCTTGCACGCCGAACAGTTCCACCTTCGATACCTGCCCCACGGCAAGCAATTCCTGGCGCACCTTGTCGGCATAGTCTTTCATTTCCGCATAGGTAAAACCGTCGCCCGACAGGGCGAAGATGGAGCCATAGGTGTCGCCGAACTCGTCATTGAAGAAGGGGCCCACCACGCCGGACGGCAAGGTGCCCTTGATATCGCCGATCTTCTTGCGCACCTGGTACCAGGCGGCCGCCGTTTCCTTGGGCGGCGCCGATTCGCGCAGTTCCAGCAAGATCAGGGTTTCGCCCGGCTTCGAATAACTGGTAATTTCATTGATATACGGCGTTTCCTGCAGCTTCTTTTCCAGCTTGTCCGTCACCTGCTCGGCCATCTGCAGCGCCGTGGCGCCCGGCCAGTACGCTTGCAGCACCATGGCGCGGAAGGTGAACGGAGGATCTTCATCCTGGCCCAGGCTGGCATAGCTGAGCATGCCGCCGATCAGCAGCACGGCCATCAGGTAGCGCGTCAATGGTATGTGTTCGAGCGCCCAGCGCGACAGATTGAAGCCGCCCTTCATTTGACGGCCCCCATACTGACGGCGGCGGGCTTGCTGGCCAGCTCGGCGCCGAGAATGCTCACTTTCTGGCCCGGCTTGAGCAAGTTGACGCCGGCCGTGACCACGGTCTGCCCCGCTGTCACGCCCGAGGTCAGCAGCAACTCATTGCCCGCCACGCCACCCACTGTCACCGGCACGAGCTTCACGGCGCCGTTTTCCACCACCCATACAGAGCTTTGCGATTTTTCATTGAACAGAGCCGTCAACGGTACCTTGATCTGCGGCGTAGCCGTCTGCGAGGCGAACTGAACCACAGCCGTCATGCCCAGGCGTGCCTGCGGCGCGTCCGGGATGCTGACCTTGGCAATATAGGTGCGCGTGGCGGCATCGGCCACGGGCGACACGATACGGATCTTGCCCGGGAGCGCCTGTTTCGGGTCGGCCCACAGGCGCACCACCACATTCTTGACGCCGCGCAAGGTTTCAACCTTGTCTTCAGGAATGCCGATCACGACTTCCTTCTCGCCGCTTCTGGCCACTTGCACGACAGGCGCACCGGGCGCCACCACCTGCCCCACTTCGGCCTCGATGCGCGTGACGACGCCATCGACGTCCGCCAGCAAGCTGGCGTAGCCGGACTGGTTCGCCTGGCCCCGGTACAGCGCCTGGGCAGCTTCCACGTTTGCCTGCGCCGCCTTGTAAGTGGCATTCTTGCCATCGAGCACGGCCTGGCTGACGAAATTCTTCTCGCGCAAATCCTGGTAGCGCTTCAGTTCCACGCGGGCCAGGTCGCGGCTGGTTTCCGCGCTGAGCAGCGAGGCCTTGGCCTGCGCCTGCGACAGTTGCAAGTCGACCGGATCGAGCTGCATCAGTACTTGCCCCTTCTTGACGAAGGCGCCAACCTCGACCTTGCGCGTGACGATCTTGCCGCCCACGCGGAAACCCAGCTGCGACTCGACGCGCGGCACGACCTCGCCCGCCAGCTCGGCACTCACGTCAACATTGCTGCTAGCGAGCACGATTGCGCGCACGGGGCGCACATCGTCCACTTTGACGGCAGGCTTGGAACAGGCCGCCAGGCTCAGCGCCAGGGCAGCGGCGGCGATCAGCCGCAGGGCGGGCATTGCAGGTGCGCCGGTCTCGCGGCGCAGGGTTTTCAGGGCAAACAAGGTATTTTCCTTTACTATGCGGGCTGTTGGATTTTTGCGTGAGGAAACTTTTCGCTAGTGCACGGGGGCTAGCGAAATTTTTTCGCACGCGATATCCTTAAATTTGTGACAATATCAGTTGCATCACCGGAGGCACGCCTGGCCTCTTACTGACTTTCTGGTTATTAATTATAATCGTGCGC
The DNA here is from genome assembly GCF_900095265.1 of Janthinobacterium sp. UMAB-56. Lineage (GTDB taxonomy): Bacteria > Pseudomonadota > Gammaproteobacteria > Burkholderiales > Burkholderiaceae_D > Janthinobacterium. Next base: position 65,509 of record NZ_LT607672.1, read on the forward strand.
AAAAGTTTTTAGTGACTTTTGCGTCATTAATCTCGAGATTAAAAAACTGCAAGACTAAAGAAGCGTGTTCAATGCCTGTAGACCATTACGAAAATTTTCCTGTTGCATCATTTTTACTGCCGCGCCGCCTGGTGCCCGCCGTCGAAGCCATCTATGCCTTCGCCCGCAGCGCCGACGACCTGGCCGATGAGGGTGACGCCACGCCGGCCGAACGCCTTGCTGCCCTGCACGCCTACGAAATGGCGCTGGGCCGTATCGAGCGCCAGGAAGGCCATGCTGGCGAGAACGCCGCCATGTTCGAACGCCTGGCCGCCGTCATCGCCAAATTCCAGTTGCCGCTCAAGCCGTTCTACGATCTGTTGTCAGCCTTCAAACAGGATGTGGAAACGACGCGCTACGCCAGCTATGACGAGGTGCTCGACTACTGCGCCCGTTCCGCCAACCCCGTGGGACTGCTGATGCTGCACCTGTATGGCGCGGCCGATGAACAGAATGTACGCGATTCCGATGCGATATGTTCAGCTTTGCAACTAATTAATTTCCTGCAAGACGTCGCCATCGACCAGCAAAAAGAGCGCATCTACCTGCCGATGGAAGACTTGAGCCGCTTTGCCGTCTCCGCCGCCGCCTTCGAGCGGCCCGAGGCGCATGGCAAGTGGAGCGCCCTGATGCGCTTCGAAGTGGCCCGCGCGCGTGCGCTGATGCTGTCCGGCGCGCCGCTGGCCCTGCGTTTGCGCGGTCGCATCGGCTGGGAGCTGCGACTGGTGGTGCAAGGGGGCTTGCGCATCCTCGAAGCCATCGAAGCGGTCAATTACGACGTGTTCCGGCGCCGTCCCAAGCTGGAGAAACGCGACTGGCTGATCATTTTCTGGCGCGCCCTGCGCATGTCGCGCAAAAGCCTGCATCAAGAGACACAAGTAAAAACGGCTTTTCCCCCGTCAGCCACTCTGTAAGACGATAGAATAGCGGCTTCGATCTGCAACCCTTGCTCTTTTGACTATGTCTCCCGACGAATACTGCCAACAAAAGGCCGCCCAGAGCGGCTCCAGCTTCTATTACAGCTTCCTGTTCCTGCCCGCCGAACGCCGCAAGGCCATCACGGCCCTGTACGCCTTCTGCCGCGAAGTCGATGACACGGTCGATGAATGCACGGACGAAGCCGTGGCACGCACCAAGCTGGTCTGGTGGCGCAAGGAAGTCAAGGCCATGTACGAAGGCAACCCCACGCATCCGGTGATGCGTGCGCTGCAGCCGCATCTGGACGTGTATAAGCTGGAAGAAAAGCATTTGCAGGCCATCATCGACGGCATGGAAATGGACTTGAATCAGACCCGCTACCTCGATTACCAGGCCATGAGCCGCTATTGCTGGCACGTGGCCAGCGTGGTGGGCATCTTGTCGGCCAGCATCTTTGGCGCGACCCGCCCGGAAACCCTGCTGTATGCGGAAAAACTGGGCCATGCCTTCCAGCTGACCAACATCATCCGCGACGTGGGCGAAGATGCGCGCAAGGGGCGTATTTACCTGCCGATCAGTGAATTACAGCAATTCAATGTGACGGCGGCCGACCTGCTGAACGCGCGCCACAGCGAAAACTTTGAAAACCTCATGCGCTTCCAGGTGGCGCGCGCGCAAAAGGCGTATGACGAAGCGTTCGCCCTGCTGCCGCCTGAAGACCGCCGCGCCCAGCGCCCGGGCCTGATCATGGCGGCCATCTACCGTACCCTGCTCAATGAAGTCGAGCGCGACGGCTACCACGTGCTGAAGCAGCGCATCTCGCTCACGCCGATCCGCAAGCTGTGGCTGGCGTGGAAGACGTGGGTTCGTGGCTGAGCAGGCCGTGAAGCAAGGCTTTGCCGTCATCGGCGCCGGCTGGGCCGGCTGCGCGGCGGCCATGGAACTGGCGCGCGCCGGACATGCCGTCACCGTCTACGAGGCGGCGCGCACCCTGGGTGGCCGCGCGCGCCGCGTCGAGAGAGAAAACACTGTCCTCGACAACGGTCAGCATATCTTGCTGGGCGCCTACACGGAAACCTTGCGCCTGATCAAACTGGCTGGGCAAGACCCAAAAGAGCTGATCCTCACCCTGCCCCTGCAAATGCGCTATCCGGCTGGCTCAGATGGCATGGATTTCATCGCCCCGCGCCTGCCCGCACCGCTGCATCTGGCATGGGCCCTGCTGCGCGCGCAAGGTTTGCAGGGCGCCGACAAGCTGGCACTAATGCGTTTTTCCACGGCCATGCGAACGATGGGCTGGCAGTTGTACAACGATTGCACGGTCAGCGAATTGCTGCAGCGCTTCGACCAGACAGAGCGCCTGAACCGGCTGATGTGGCACCCGCTCTGCCTGGCCGCGCTCAATACCCCGCCCGAACGGGCCTCGGCCCGGGTCTTCCTCAATGTGCTGCGCGACAGCCTGGGGGCGAGCCGGCGCCGCGCCTCCGACATGCTGATTCCAAAGACGGACTTGAGCACCCTGTTGCCTGACGCGGCCGCCCGCTACGTCGCGCAGCATGGCGGCGCAGTGCGCACGGGCGCCAAGGTGGCCGCCTTGCAAATTTTGCCTGATGGCCGCTGGCAACTCGACGGTGATGCGCACTATGATGGCGTCATCGTGGCAACCTCATCCGTTCAGGCGGCCAGCCTGCTGCAAGGCGTGCACGATGCGCGCCTCGACAAGGCCATTAGCCAAATGCAAGCCTTTACGCCGGAAGCCATCAGCACCTGCTATCTGCAATACGACGCCTCGCTGCGCCTGGACTTGCCGTTCTACGCGCTCGTCGATGCGCCGCAGCAGCGGCACTGGGGACAGTTTGTCTTCGACCGGGGCCAGCTCGACGCCAGCCAGGCGGGCTTGCTGGCCGTCGTCATCAGCGCCTCCGGCCCTGCCGCGGAGCAAGGGCATGCTGCGCTGGCGCACGCCATCGCGGCGCAGCTGGCGCAGGTGCTGCAGCGCCCGGCACTGGCGCAGCCTGTCTGGACCCAGCTGATCACGGAAAAGCGCGCCACCTTTGCCTGCACGCCGGACCTGGCGCGCCCCGGCAACGCCAGCGGCATGCCGGGCTTGCTGTTGGCCGGCGACTACACGGCCAATGACGAGCGCACGCAAGACTATCCGGCCACCATCGAGGCAGCCGTGCGCAGCGGTCTGGCGGCAGCCAGGATGGTCCACACAGGCCAGGCGGCAAAGCAGAGGTGACGCCGCATCCCGCCCTGGTGTCGCTCGCCCCCGCGAAATTGCATTCTGTCGCACCGCGCTGGTGCGCCCGCCCGCGCTTGGGTAGAGTCTGATCATCGACAACGGCCATGCCACGGGGAATACCATGCACACCACCTTGCACTTGAAAAACAGCTTGAAAGCCGTGGCGCTGCTGGCTTGTGTGGCGCTGGCCACCCTGATCGTCATTCACGGACAGCAAACGCCACAAGCGCCATTGCTGCTGAGCCAGGCAAGCATGCTGCTGCCGGCGCTGGGCTAAGCGACGCGCAGGAACAGGAAGAATATGATGAACAAGCAAGATTATCTCGACGCGCTGCGGCGCGCGCTGGCAGGCTTGCCACCGGACCTGGTGGCCAAGACGCTCGATTACTACGAACAGACCTTCATCGAAGGGGCGGCGGCCGGCCGCAGCGAACACGAGATCGCCGATGACCTGGGCGAGCCGAAAAAGATCGCACTGACCTTGCGCAGCAGCACACACCGCCAGGCTTTCGAACAGAAAAAAACCCCCGTCAACCTGCTGCGCCTGCTCGTCTCGCTGGTGGGCCTGGCCATCTTCAACCTGTTCATGGTGGTGCCTGCCGCCGTCTACGCGGCCCTGCTGGCCGCCCTGTATGCCGTCGGCCTGAGCTTTTACCTGGCTGGCATCGCCATCACGGCCAGCGGCCTGTCCGGCGCCAACGAACTGGTGCTCGATGGCCCGCTGCGCCATGTCTTCATCCATGACGATGACGGCGGCGAAGGCGGCGAGCGGCGCGAGACGCGCATCACCATCGGCGACACGGGCATCGAAATCGACCACGTGCCGGGTCCCTCGCAGCGTGAAGCGGCCGAAGCCGAGGCACCGGGCGCGTCTTCGCGCATGATGGAACGGGCCGAAGCGTTGGCCGGTGGCGGCATCCGTATCTCCACCGACATGGACCGCGATGCGCGCACCACGCAAACCGTCTTCGGCGTGGGCATGCTGCTCGGCGGCATCGCCATCTTCTTGCTCAGCCTGGTGGTCACGCGCTATACCCTGATCGGCATCAGGCGCTACGTCGCCATGAATGTCTCCCTGCTCAAAGGTCACTAGAAAGGCTGCCATGAAACGCTTATTCAAAGTTGGCCTGTCCATGCTCTTGCTGGCAATGGTCCTGATCGCCATGTCGTATGCGGCGCTGCGCGCCAAGGGAATCAGCAATCCCAGCAGCGCTGCCGGCCGCGCCGTGCGCAGCGACACGCGCCCGATTTCCGCCAATATCAACAGCATCGACCTGGCCGGCCCCATCGACCTGGTGCTGCGCCGTGGCGCCACGCCATCGCTGAAGGTGAGCGGCGAACAGCGTTTGCTGTCGAACGTTGACACCACGCAAGACGGCACGACCCTGCATATCGGCCCGAAAGGCATGCTGTTCCACCATCGCCAGCCGCTGCGCGTGGAACTGGTGCTGCCATCGCTCGTGCGCCTGGAAGTGCACGGCAATGGGGACAGCAAGATCACGGGATTTTCCGGCGACAGTTTCATCCTGGAATTGACGGGTTCGGGCGACGTCAGCTTCACGGGGCGCTATAAGCAAGTACAAGCGACAGTCAACGGCAGCGGCGACCTCGACATCAATGGCGGCAACAGTGACAGCGTGGTGCTGGAAATGGTGGGTTCCGGACGCCTCGCCGCCAGCGGCAACACGAAATTCCTGCGTGCCGACCTGAGCGGATCAGGCGATATCGATGCCGAGCACCTGGCCGCAGACAAGGCCAGCGTCAGCCTGCAAGGCTCGGGCCAGAGCACCGTCTTCGTGCGCGACGCCGCCAACCTGAGCTTGCGCGGCAGCGGCGACATCCACGTCCATGGCAACCCGCGCCAGCGCGATGCGCAAAAGAGTGGCTCCGGCGAAATTACTTGGCATTAACTTTATCTTCCAGCCACGCCACGGCCTGCTCGCCAGCCGCCTTGCCTTGCGCCAGGCAGGCCGTCAGCAGGTAGCCGCCAGTGGGCGCTTCCCAGTCCAGCATTTCGCCGGCCACGAACACGCCAGGCATGGCGCACAGCATGCTGCCTTTGACACCGTCGAATTGCACGCCGCCGGCGCTGCTGATGGCTTCATCGATAGGACGCGGGCGCTGCAAGGTGACGGGCAACAACTTGATGGCGCGCGCCAGTGTGGCCTCGTCGGCAAAGTCGGCCGCACCCAGGCACTCGCGCAGCAAGCCCGATTTCACGCCTTTGATGCCTAGCCGGCTTTGCAGGTGGCTGGACATGGAACGGGCGCCACGCGGGCGCGTCACTTCCTCGAATACCCGTTCATGGCTGTGGTCGGGCGCCAGGTCCAGCCAGATGGTCGTGCTGCCGTCGCGCGCAATCTGCTCGCGCAGCGCGGCCGACAACGCATAAATCAGGCCGCCCTCGATGCCGCCCTGGGTGATGACGCACTGGCCCTGGCGCTTGACCGTCAAGCCATCGAGGTCATGCGCCGTGATGGCCAGCGTGGCCAGGTGCTCGCCCGCGTAGCGGCTGCTGAAATGCTCGCTCCAGTCCACGTCGAAACCGCAATTGGCCGGCGCCAGCGCCGCCACGGCAACGCCCTGCCCTTGCAGCAGCGGCACCCAGGCGCCGTCCGAACCCAGGCGCGCCCAGCTGCCGCCGCCGAGCGCCAGGATCACGGCGTCGAAGCAGCGCAGGCGTTCGCCGTCCGGCGTGGCGAAGGCCAGTTGGCCGTCTTGCCAGCCCGTCCAGCGGTGGCGCATATGAAATTGCACGCCCGCTTCGCGCAAGCGGTGCAGCCAGGCGCGCAGCAAAGGCGCGGCCTTCATGTCGGTCGGGAAGACGCGGTTCGAGGAGCCGACGAAGGTGTCCACGCCCAGGCCATGCACCCAGTCGCGCACCTTTTGCGGGCCGAACTGGTCCAGCGCCGGCTTCAGGCGGCTGGCCTGCCTGGCGTAGCGCGAGACAAAGGCCTGATAGCCTTCCGCGTGCGTGATATTCATGCCGCCGCGCCCGGCCAGCAGGAATTTGCGGCCGACGGACGGCATGGCGTCAAACAGTTCCACCTGCGCCCCCTGGTCGGCCGCCGCCTGGGCGGCCATCAGGCCGGCGGGGCCGCCGCCGATGACGGCGATGTGAAAGGCAGGAAGGCTGGAATGGGTCATGGCAAGCTGGGAAGGCGGTGAAAACCCCGGCATTTTAGTCGAGATAAGGCCCGGGAATGGCAAGAATGTCGAAAAATGATGCATACTGCGCTGATATGCTGCTGCGACCAGCGGCTTGACTTCAGCAGACAACGAGACGACAAGAGGAGAGACACATGGGCGCAGGATTCTGGATTTCCCGCTATTTGCTGGCCAGTTCGATTTTATTCATCATCCTGACGGTGGTCGAATACAGCAAGGGCACCACCAGCCAGGCCGATATCCTCAGCGCGCTGGCCTGGTCGCTGGTGGCCTCGGCCATCTTCATCGGCTCGAAGTACTGGCGCTACAGGAAAGCCATCGCCTGCGCCACCTGCAGCGGGGACAAGGCAAAAGCCAAGTCGCCATAAGAACATGGCCGCGTCAGCGGCCATGTTCTTATGTCGGCATTCTCAGCCGCCCGTCACGGGCGGGAAGAATGCCACTTCATCGCCGTCCGCGATCACGGTGTCGGCATCGCACATCACCTGCTGATGCGCCATGCGCAATGCACGCCCCTGTGCCAGCGCATATTCCCAGTTGCCGCCACGGGCGATCAGCAAAGCGCGCACCTCACCGACCGTGCGCAAAGGCTCGCTCACTTCCAGCACTTCCTGGCCCGTGCCCAGCAGTTCGCGCACGCTGGCAAAAAAACGCAGATTGATCTTCATCGATACTTCCTCAGTACAGCAATTCGTTAAACGGGATAAAGCGCAGCATGTCGCCGCGCGCAATCGACAAGCCCGGCGGGCAGTCGATCAAGCCGTCGCCCCACACGGTGGAGGTCAGCACGCCCGAACTCTGGTTGGTGTACAGTTCCAGTTCGCCCTCCTCATTGACCCTGGCGCGTAAAAACTCGTTGCGCTTGTCCGCCTTCAGGCGCTCAAACGCGGCGGGCAGCTTGTAGCTGCGCGGCGCCAGATTGCCCGCCACGCCCTGCAGGCGCAGGATGAACGGGCGTACGAACAGCAAGAAGGTAACGAAGCTGGAGACGGGATTGCCGGGTAAGCCGATAAAGAAGGCCTGATTGACTTCGCCAAACGCCAGCGGTTTGCCCGGCTTGACGGCAATCTGCCACATGTTCAAGCGTCCTTCCGCTTCCACGGCCGGCTTGATATGGTCTTCCTCTCCCACGGACACGCCGCCCGAGGTGATGATCAAGTCATTGCCCTTGGCCGCCTGGCGCAGCACGGCGCGCGTGGCCTCAAGGCTGTCGGGCACGATGCCCAGGTCCGTGATCTCGCAACCCAAATTTTCCAGCAATCCCCGCAAGGTAAAACGGTTCGAGTTGTAGACGGCGCCCGGTGCCAACGGCTCACCGGGCATGGCCAGTTCGTCGCCTGTAAAAAAGACAGCCACGCGCAGCTTGCGCAGCACGGGCAATTGCGCCAGGCCGACGGAGGCGGCCAGGCCCATTTCCTGGCTGCGCAGGCGCCGGCCGGCGTCCAGGATCTGGCCGCCGGCGCGGATATCCTCGCCCTGGCGGCGCACCCATTCGCCCGCATGCGGCACGTGATTGACCGTCACCACGCCGTCAAGCACGCTGCACTGCTCCTGCATCACCACGCAATCGGCGCCGTCCGGGATCAGGGCGCCCGTAAAGATGCGCGCCGCCGTCCCCGGCTGCAAGGGCTGGCCCACGTGGCCGGCCGCGATGCGCTGTGACACGGGCAAGCTGGCCGCGCCGCTGGCGCAGTCACTGGCGCGCACGGCATAACCATCCATCTGCGTGTTGTCGCGCTCGGGCACGTTCAGGGTTGATGTCTGCGCGGCCGCCAGCACGCGGCCGTTGGCGCGCAGCGTGTCGACCAGCTCCACGTCGACCACCGGGCGCGCCGCGCCCAGCATGAAGGCTTGCGCCTCGGCCACCGACAGCATCGGTTTGCGTACAGTGCTGGCGTCTGTCATCACAGTCCCGTATTGGCGGCGATATACGCCTTCATTTTCCCGACATCGGCATCCATCACGACGAACTTTTGCGGCAAGTCTTCGATATGCTCGAAGCCGTCTGGCCGTTCCGCGTCCACGCCCAGCGCTTCCAGGATGGTTTCGTTGAACTTGGCCGCCAGCGCGGTTTCCAGCACGATCATCGGCACATTGGGCTCCAGGTGCTCGCGCGCCACCTTGATGCCGTCGGCCGTATGCGTGTCGATGGTGATGCCGTAGTCATCGGCCACGTCGCGGATGGTGTCGAGGCGGTCCTGATGCGTGGACTTGCCAGACTTGAAGCCGTACTTGGCCACCAGCTTGAATTCATCGCCATCGCTGCCAGGCTTGCCGGACAGGTCGAAGCCGCCGTGGGTTTCCACTTTCGTGAACAAAGCGCGCACGCGCTCGCTGTCGCGGCCCACCAGGTCGTAGACGAAGCGCTCGAAATTCGACGCTTTCGAAATATCCATCGACGGACTGCTGGTGTGATACGTTTCGGCCGACTTGCGCACGCGGTACACGCCCGTGCGGAAAAATTCGTCGAGCACGTCGTTTTCATTCGTCGCCGCCACCAGTTTCGAGATCGGCAGCCCCATCATGCGGGCGATATGGCCGGCGCAGATATTGCCAAAATTGCCAGACGGCACCGTGAACGACACTTTTTGCTCGTTGCTGGTGGTGGCCGCCAGATAGCCGCGGAAGTAGTACACCACCTGCGCCACGACTCTAGCCCAGTTAATCGAGTTGACGGTGCCGATCTTCTGTTGCGCCTTGAACGGCAAGTCGTTCGAGACGGCTTTCACCATGTCCTGGCAATCGTCGAACACGCCTTCGACGGCGATGTTGTAGATATTCTGGTCTTGCAGGCTGAACATCTGCGCCGATTGGAAGGCGCTCATTTTCTTGTGCGGCGACAACATGAAGACGCGGATGCCCTTCTTGCCGCGCATCGCGTATTCGGCCGCGCTGCCCGTGTCGCCCGACGTGGCGCCAAAGATATTGAGTTCGGCGTCGTGCTTGGTCAAGGTGTATTCGAACAGGTTGCCCAGCAGTTGCATGGCCATGTCCTTGAAGGCCAGGGTCGGACCGTTCGACAGCGCTTGCAACATCAGGGTGGTCTGGCCGCCCTTGACGACGTTTTCTTCGAGCACGCGCAGCGGCGTGATGTCGGCTGCGTTTTCGCCGGCGCGGGCATTCTTGTAGACTGCATTGGTATAGGTTTTCGCCGTCAGTGCCTTCAGGTCCGCTTGCGGGATATCGCTAGCGAACTTCTTCAGGATTTCGAATGCCAGGTCGGCATACGACAATGTGCGCCAGGCATTGAGCTCGGCACCAGTGACTTGCGGGTAATGTTCTGGGAGATACAGTCCGCCATCGGGGGCCAGGCCGCCCAGGAGGATGTCGGAGAATTGCTGCTGATTCGATGGCGCTTTATCAGCGCGGGTAGACACGTAGTGCATAAATTTGAAGAGTCCAGTTGAGCTGAGTGCGGTTGATCATGAATGGCAGCGGATATTATAGTGCCAGCCGCTCCCCAAGGCGAATCGCATGCGTACGCAGCCGCCCTGGCGGGCGCGCCTGTTGTCAAACGGCAGCGTCCGGCAAAGGCAAAACCGTTGTGATTTGGAAATTTTTTATGGCGAGATCAAGGCCCCACATAAAGATGGGGCCGCATACTGGCGCGTGCGCCTGATTTGCGCCACACTGGTGTTTGTCGGCCCGCTCCGGGCCTTTCATGGAACCGGCCATGTCGCTGAGTAAAAAACCGTATTTGCAAAGCGCCGCGCTGCGCCCCGACGCCGTCGTCGACCTGGACCACTATCCCTTCACCATCCCCGCCATCCGCGACTTCGTGCAGATGGACTTCCACCGCGACGTGACGTTTTTCGTGGGCGAGAATGGCAGCGGCAAGTCGACCATGCTCGAAGCACTGGCCGTGGGACTGGGCTTCGGCAAGGATGGTGGCACGCGCAACGTGCGCATCGCCCTGCCCTCGGACGAGGAATCGGGCTTGCACGCACACTTGCGTCTGAGCAAGAGCTATAAAAAACCCGAGGACAGCTATTTTTTGCGCGCCGAGAGCTTTTTCAATGTCGCCACCTATATGGACGACATGCCCGAATACCTGGGCAGCTATGGCGGCAAGTCGCTGCACGCGCAATCGCACGGCGAAGCATTCATGGCCACCCTGATCAACAAGCTGCGGGGCAAGGGACTGTATCTGCTGGACGAGCCCGAGGCGGCGCTGTCGCCCAGCCGCCAGATGGCGGCACTATCCGTGATCCACCAGCTGGTGCAAGACGACTCGCAGCTGATCATCGCCACCCATTCGCCGATATTGCTGGCCTACCCGAACGCGAAAATCTTCATGTTTACGGGCGGCGGCATCCACGAAGTGGCGTATGAAGACACGGAGCACTACGCCGTGACGCGCGATTTCCTGAATAACTACCCGAGAAGGCTGGAACAGTTGTTTGAGGAGGAGTGAGAGTGCAATAAGACGCAGCGGAAATCTGGGGTCAGACCCGGCGGGTCTGACCCCGGCACTTAGCAAGCGGCGTGGTTGACGGTGATCACATGCACGGCCAGGCCACCCAAGGACGTTTCCTTGTATTTGTCCTGCATGTCCGCGCCCGTCTGGCGCATGGTTTCGATGACTTCGTCGAGGCTGACGAAATGCGTGCCGTCGCCCTTCAGCGCCAGCGAGGCGGCCGTAATCGCCTTCACGGCGCCCATGCCATTACGCTCGATGCAGGGAATCTGCACCAGGCCGCCGATGGGGTCGCACGTCATGCCTAGATGGTGTTCGATGCCGATTTCGGCCGCGTTCTCGATCTGTTCATTCGTGCCGCCCAGGGCCGCCACCAGGCCGGCCGCCGCCATGGCGCACGCCACGCCCACCTCGCCCTGGCAACCCACTTCGGCGCCCGAGATCGAAGCATTGCGCTTGCACAACATGCCGATCGCGGCTGCCGTCAGCATGAAGCGGCGCACGCCGCCTACCGGGTCGCTGGGGCGGCAATCCTGCGCGTAGTAGCGCAGTACGGCCGGGATGATGCCGGCGGCGCCGTTGGTCGGCGCCGTCACCACGCGCCCGCCGGCCGCGTTTTCTTCATTGACGGCCATCGCGTACAGGCTGACCAGGTGCACGGCGTCGTGCGGCAAGTCGTTGGCGCGGTTGTCCGACGCCTTTGCCTCCTGCGCCAAACGCCATAAATTGGCGGCGCGGCGCTTCACGTTCAAGCCACCCGGCAAGTTACCCGTCGTTTCCAGGCCGTGCGCGATGCAGTCGCGCATGACGTACCAGATGCGGTCCAGGCCCGCGTTCAATTCATCTTCGCTGCGCTTGACGCACTCGTTTGCGCGCAGCATTTCCGGGATCGACAGGCCGCTCTCCACGCCATGCGCCAGCAACTGCTCCATAGTGTCGAAGGGGAAGACGACGCCAGCGCTGGCGGCCGATTCCACTGCCGCTTCCGCCTGGGCCGCAGTTTGCACTTCTTCCGCTTCACGGATAAAACCGCCGCCTATCGAGTAATACACCTTGTCAAAGCGGCTGCCATCGGCCAGTTTCAGGGTGAAGCGCATGCCGTTAGGGTGTTCGGGCAGGGACTCGCTCTTGTGCCAGATCAAGCCCTTGGCAGCCGTGAATGGCACCACGTGCGTGCCCAGCAAAGCAATCTCTCCGGCAGCCTCGATGGCGGCCAGCTTGCTGTCGACTGCATCGGGCGCCACGTCCTGCGGCGTTTCGCCCATCAAGCCCAGAATGACGGCCTTGTCCGTAGCGTGGCCCACGCCCGTCAGCGCCAGCGAGCCATACAGAGCCGCCTCGACGCCCACTACCTGGTCCAGCGGACCGTATTCGACCAGAAAACGCCGTGCCGCCACCATCGGCCCCACGGTGTGGGAACTCGATGGCCCGATGCCGATCTTGAACAGGTCAAATACGCTCATATCCATGTAGTGTCTCTTTATATTGGTTTATTTTTGATCGTGCCGTGCGGATGTCACGCCGCTTGCGCAGCCTGGCCTACATCGACGTTTGCCAGCATGTCGGTCACCATCTGCTCGACGCCGATCTGCGCCTTCCAGCCCCAGTCGGCGCTGGCCTTGCTGTCGTCCAGGCTTTGCGGCCAGCTGTCGGCGATGGCCTGGCGGCTGTCCGGCTTGTAGCTGATCTTGAAGTCCGGCACCATGTGCACGATGGCTTTGGCCAGCTGCTCAGGGTTGAACGACACGCCGGCCACGTTGTAGGACGAGCGGATCTTGATGCTCGCCGCAGGCGCGTCCATCAGTTCGATGGTGGCGCGGATCGCGTCGGGCATGTAGATCATCGGCAAGGTGGTGTTCGCGTCGAGGAAGCAGTCATAGCGTTCGCCGCGCAAGGCCGCATGGAAGATGGCGATGGCGTAATCGGTAGTGCCGCCGCCCGGAGGCGATTTGTAGCTGATGATGCCAGGGTAGCGGATGCTGCGCACGTCCACGCCATACTTGTTGAAGTAATACTCGCACAGGCGCTCGCCGGCCAGCTTGCTGATGCCGTACATCGAGGTCGGGTCCATCACCGTCATTTGCGGCGTGTTCACTTGCGGCGTGTTCGGGCCGAAGGCGGCGATCGACGATGGCCAGAAGATACGCAGCGGTTTACCCGCTACACCCCGTTCGCGCGCCAGTTCCAGGATATTGAGCAGGCCATCCATGTTCAGGCTCCACGCCTTCAATGGCGCCGCCTCGCCCGTGGCCGACAGCATGGCCGCCAGTTGGTACACCTGGGTGATGTTTTCGTCGGCAATAATCTTTGCCAGGCCGTCCTTGTCCAGCACATTGAGCTGGGCATAGCGCTTGGCCTGGTACAGATTATTCGTGCCGATATCGCTGGCGATGACATTGTCCGCGCCGTGCTGCAGCGCCAGCGCGCCCACCAACTCACTACCGATTTGGCCGTTTGCGCCGATGACTAAGATGCGTTCCATGCTATTTTCCCGAATTCTTGTTAATTAGTAGTAGTGGTCGCGGCCAGCAGCCCGAGTTCCTTGCCCGCCTGCTCGAAGGCGGCCAGCACTTGCACCAGCTGTTCGCGGGTGTGGGCGGCGGACAGCTGCACGCGCACACGGGCCTGGCCCATCGGCACGACCGGATAGAAGAAGCCCGTCACCAGCACGCCCAACTCATACAGGCGGGCGGCAAACTTCTGCGCCACGGGAGCGTCGAACAGCATCACGGGAACCACCGGATGGGTGCCCGGCTTGATGGTAAAGCCGATGCGCTCGATCTCGCTGCGGAAGAAAGCCGTGTTTTCATGCAGGCGGTCGCGCAGTTCCGTCGACTTGGCCAGGCGTTCCAATACCGACAGCGAAGCGCCGGCAATCGATGGCGCCAAGGTGTTCGAGAACAGATAAGGGCGCGATTTCTGGCGCAGGGTGTCGATGACTTCCTTGCGCGCCGAGGTGAAGCCGCCCATGGCGCCGCCCAGGGCCTTGCCCAGGGTGCCCGTGATGATGTCGATGCGGCCCATCACATTGTGGTGTTCATGCGTGCCGCGGCCTGTCGCGCCCATGAAGCCGGAAGCGTGGCATTCGTCGATCATCACCAGCGCGCCGTACTGCTCGGCCAGGTCGCAGATCTTGTCGAGTTGCGCAATCGTGCCATCCATCGAGAAGACGCCGTCCGTGACGATGACTTTATGGCGCTTGCCGGCGGCAATCGCCGCTTTCAGCTGCACTTCCAGGTCGGCCATGTCGTTGTGGGCGTAGCGGTAGCGGCCGGCCTTGCACAGGCGGATGCCGTCGATGATGGAGGCGTGGTTCAGCGCGTCCGAGATGATGGCGTCGTTTTCATCGAACAGGGGCTCGAACACGCCGCCGTTGGCGTCGAATGCGGCCGCGTACAAAATCGTGTCCTCGGTGCCGAGAAAGGCGGAGAGGGCTTGTTCCAGTTCCTTGTGTACGGTTTGCGTGCCGCAGATGAAGCGCACGGACGACAGGCCGTAGCCGTATTTTTGCGTGGCGGCAATGGACGCTTCCTGCGTCTGCAGGTCGCCGGACAGGCCCAGGTAGTTGTTCGCACACATATTGATCAGGGTACGGCCATCGTCGCACACCACTTCGGCGCCCTGGCGCGAGGCGATCACGCGCTCGGGCTTGTACAAGCCCTGCTCGCGCAGTTGATCGAGATTCTGTTGCAGACCGCTGAAAAAGGTGTTCTTCGCTTGCTCGCTCATGATGATCCTTGTGTGTCCCTGTTGTATGTGTGGTATCCGGGTGACCTCAGCTGCCATAGGGGAAAGGGGCCGCTTGACCGGCGCGCGCAGTATGCTGTACCGTGAAGCGCTGTTTGAAGTCTACACGTTTCCGTGTTTCCCCTCAAAATCCACTATTTCGAACTGAAATTCAATATAGTGGATATTACCCAAGCCTATTGAACTTTGCAAGCCACCTGCCGATGAAAACCAGCGTTTCGACCAATTCCCCCCCTGAAGTGGGTGCCACCCTGCAACGGCTGCGCCTGGCGCGCGGTCTGACACTGGAGGATTTGTCGCGCATCGCGGGCGTCTCGAAGTCCATGCTGTCGCAAATCGAGCGCGAAAAGGCCAATCCCACCATCGCCATCACCTGGCGCCTGGCCAACGCCCTGGGCGTGCAGATCGGCGAACTGCTGTCCAGCGCGGAAAAAACCGTGGAAACCATCCGCATCACGGACGCCCACGAAACCCCCACCCTGCCCGGCGACCATGCGGGCTACGTGCTGCGCATCCTGGGACCGATGGAGCTGGCGGGCAAATATGAATGGTATGAAGTGACACTGGCGCCGGGCGGCGAACTGGCGTCGCAGCCGCACGACCCGGGCACCACCGAGCATTTGACGGTGATCCACGGCAACCTGGAGCTGGAAGTGGGCATAGCGAAGAAAAAGGTCAAGAATGGCGGCACGGCGCGCTATCCGGCGGACCAGCCGCATACGATACGCAATCTGGGCAAGACGGAAGGCAAGGCTTTATTGGTGGTGATCCATAGATAGTTGCTTTTCAGCGGTGTGCAATAAGCGCTTTCGCCCATGCTAAGATTTTGGATTAGACAAGATTTTCACTGTCTTTCATGGAGCCTTAGCAATGACGATTTCCGAAAGCACCACCCTCTTCCACAAAAAAAAGGTCGTCCAGTACGATCCTGATATTGCGCTGCAATCCGGGCAGGATATCGTCTACCGCCTCTCGCTCGAGTATGACGACAAGCGCAAGATGCCGGACCTGATCACCGGCTTCCTGGAAAAAACCGACAAGAACACACTCGAAGCGCTGATCATCGGCATGTGGGGCGACCCATACGAATCGGGCGCCGACGAAGTGATGGCCGCGCTGATCGCCCATGCGCCACAGCTGCCCAACTTGCGCGCCCTGTTCATCGGCGACATGACGTACGAAGAGTGTGAAATCTCGTGGATCGTGCAAGGCAGCTACAAGCCCCTGCTGGACGCCTTCCCGCAACTGCAGGAATTGCGCATCCGTGGCGGCAATGAGCTCGTCATCGAACCGTTCGCCCACCAGCACCTGCGTCGCTTCACCATCGAAGCGGGCGGCCTCGATCAAAAGATCGCCGAGGCGCTGGCGCAATCGAGCATGCCGCAGCTGGAACACCTGGAACTGTGGCTGGGCACGGACGAATATGGCTTTTCGGGCGACGTCGACCTGTATCGCAAGGTGCTGGCGCAGCTGACCGTACCGACCCTGCGCTACCTGGGCTTGCGCGACGCGGAAATCGCCGACGACCTGGCCGTCTGGCTGGCGGAAGAACCGCTGGTGGCGCAACTCGACACCCTCGACCTGTCGCTGGGCACCATCGGCGACCTGGGCGCCGTGGCCGTGCTCAATCACAAGCAGTTGGGCAAATTGAAGCGCCTGGACCTGTCGCACCACTACATCTCCGAGGAAAACCAGGCGAAACTGAAGGCGCTGCCCTTCGAGGTGGTGCTGGACGATCCGCAGGAAGCCGATGAAGACGATGGCGAAAGCTACCGCTACGTGGCCGTCGGCGAATAGCCGTGGTCGAATAAGCGGAGCACTATCCTTTGCACTCGCCTCTCACCCTGCTGGCAACACAGGGCAGCAAGCGCGTGCGCCTGATGCAGGCGGCGCGCGCGCAACTGCGCCTGCCGCCTGCGCAAGTGCTGGAGTGGCGCGACTGGCTGCGCCAACCAGCCTTGCTGGGAGAAGCCTTGCGCCAACCCGGCCTGTTGAAGATCGAGCCGCCCGGCGACGATCCCGCCGCCCACCTGCTATTGCTGCAGGCCGGCTGCCGGCTGCTGGACCGGCCGCCGGTCGCTGCGCCCGCGCATGGCGAGCTGCTGGCCATGGATGCCTGGTTTGCCGGTTTTACGGCTGCCATGGCATCCCTCGCGCTGCAACTAGCCGAGCTGCCGCAAACACGCGTCTTCAATGCGCCTGCCGAGATCAGCCTCATGACGGACAAGCTGGCTTGCCAGCGCCATCTGGCCGCGCACGGCGTGCCCATACCTGGCCTGCTTGGGCCCGTGCAAAGCTACGCGCATCTGCAAGCGCTGCTGCACGAGCACCAGCTCGACCGCGTATACCTGAAACCGCGCTACGGCTCGTCCGCCTCGGGTGTCGTGGCCTACCGCAGGAACAAGGCGGGCCGCCAGCAAGCCACCACCTCGGCCGCCTTGCAGCATCGGGACGGCGCGGCGCGTCTGTTCAATGTCAAGCGCATGGCGCGCTACGAGAAGCAGCACGACATCGCCGCCCTCGTCGATGCGCTGGCCGCCCAGGAGCTGTACGCGGAAGCATGGCTGAACAAGCCGCGCTGCGGCGACAGCCACTATGACCTGCGCGTGGTGACCGTGGCAGGCCAGCCCGCGCACCGGGTGGCGCGCATCGGCGACCAGATG
>NZ_LT607673.1:0-29226 GCF_900095265.1 Janthinobacterium sp. UMAB-56
CCCGCCCCGCCCGTGGAACTGAATGGCGTGGTGTCGCGCAGCAGCGGCCGCTCCACCGTGTGGCTAAACCAGGAAGCGCAGAACGAGCCGCACAACCGTCTCGCGCGCGACGAGTCCGGGACGCCTGGAACCCTGAGCTTGCGCCTGTCGACGGGCCAGGTGGTGCTGCTGAAACCTGGCCAGCGCTACGACCCGGCCAGCGGCACGGTCAGCGAAGCGCAGGAGGCGCAGCCATGACAGCATGGCAAGCGCATCGCCAAGCTCGTCGCCAGCGCGGCGCTGCCCTGCTCCTGCTGGTGGCCGTGCTGGGCCTGGGCGCGGCCAGCCTGCTGATCAGCGCCTTCGGCCGCAATACGGGCGAAGCCGAACGCCAGCAGCGCACCCTGGCCACCCTGGCGCAGGCGCGCGAAGCCCTGCTGGGTTTTGCCGCCACGCAAGGGCGCCTGCCCCGCCCTGCCGCTTCCGCCCTCGATGGGCGAGAACGGGCCGCCGACTGCGCCGACGATGCCGAGTGCAGCGGCTTTTTGCCGTGGGTGGCGCTGGGCGTGGCGGGCGTTGACGCCTGGGGCAAGCTGCTGCGCTACAGCGTCACGCCGGAAATGGCGCGCGCGCCCATCGTCTCGTTTTCCGCCATCGCCAATCGCGTCGTCCTCACGCGCGACGGCCGCGGCGACTTCGTCCACGTGGCGGGACAGGCGCAATGCGACGTCAGCGCCCAATGCCTGCCCGTCGTGTTGTTCTCGCAAGGCAAGGATCATCACGGCACGGCCGCCAGCGGCGTGACGCAGATCAATACGGCGCGCGGCAATCTCGACGAAGCCAGTAACAACAGCGCCAGCCGCAGTTTCATCGCCCGCCCCGCCAGCGACAATGCCGCGCTGCCCGGTGGCGCCTTTGACGACCTCTTGACCTGGATTACCTTGCCCAGCCTGTACCAACGCATGCGCGCCGCGCGCAACCTGCCATGAGCGCCCGCCCGCTCCCTGCGCGCCGCCAGCGCGGCTTCTCCCTGATCGAGATCGCCATCGTGCTGGTCATCGTCGGCCTGATGATAGGCGGCCTGGTCACGCCCTTGACGGTGCAGCTGGAGCAGCGCAAGGTGGCCGAGACGCAAAAGGCCCTGGACGAAGCGAAAGAGGCGCTGACGGGCTACGCACTGCGCTACGGCTACCTGCCGTGTCCCGCCATTTCCTCCGGCAATGGCCTGGAAGACCGGCGCGGCACGCGCTGCAATGGAGAAAAACGCGTCGGCTTCCTGCCGTGGGCCAGCCTGGGGCTGCGTCCGGGCGACAGCTGGAACAATCTGTTGCGCTACAGCGTGACGCCAGCCTTCAGCGACAGCGGCCAGCTCTTCAGCCTGACCACGCCGCGCGACATCAGCATCGTCACGCGCAACGGCGGCGCGCTGCTGCAGGCGACGGCGCTGAACGACATCCCCGCCATGATCATGTCGCACGGCAAGAACGGCTTCGGCGCAACAAGCGCGCAAGGCCGGCGACAGGCTGTGCCTTTCGGCAACAATGTCGACGAGCGCAACAATGCATCGAACGCCACCACCGTCCTCAGCCGCGCCGCCAGCGGCCCGCAGCAGCCAGGCGGCGGGTTCGACGACCTCGTCACCTGGCTGTCGCCGAACATCCTGTTCAACCGCATGGTGGTGGCGCAAAGGCTGCCCCGCTGATGTCGATGCTCTTGCCCGCCCTCACCATCGCCCGCTACACGCTGCTCGAAGCGTTGCGCAGCCGCCTGCCGTGGCTATTCGTGCTGGCCGCCTGCGCCGCCGCCGGCCTGGCCGGCTTCCTGCAGCAACTGGCGCTGACGGAAAGCGGCGCCGTGCAGGCAGCACTGCTGGCAGCCACGCTGCGCCTGGCCGGCGTCTTCCTGCTGGCCACTTTTATTATCACCGGCATGGCGCGCGAAGCGGCCGACCGGGGCCTGGAATTGCTGCTGGCCCTGCCCATGCCGCGCGCCGCCTACCTGCTGGGCAAGCTGCTGGGCTACGGCGCGCTGGCGGCCGTGCCCGCTTTGCTGTTCGGCCTGTTGATGGCGCTATTTGCCGCGCCCGCGCAATGCGCGCTGTGGACGCTGTCGCTGCTGGGCGAATTGTGGATCGTCGCCGCCTTCAGCTTGCTGTGCGCAGCCAGCCTGCAGCAGGCCCTGCCTGCGCTGGCCGCCACAGGCGGCTTCTATGTGCTGGCGCGCATGCTGGGCAGCCTGCAATTGCTGGCGCACGGCCCGCAGGCGGGCGACTCCCTGGTGCAGCGGGCGGCGGCCGGCGCCATCGACGTGCTGGCCCTGCTCTTGCCCAGCCTCGACGCCTTTGCGCGCACGGACTGGCTGCTGTACGCCACCGGCGACTGGCAAGCCCTGGGCCGCGTGGCGATGCAAACTATTGTCTATGTCGGCTTGCTGTCCAGTTGCGCGCTGTGCGACTTTTACCGCCGCAACATCTGATGGCCGCCACCCTGCGCCCCTGGTCCAGCGTGCCACGCCCCCTGTGCTGGTTGCTGGCAGCGTGCCTGCTGCTGCAACTGGGCTGGCGACTGGCGCAGCAGCACGCTCCCGCGCAGGCGCGGCCCCTGCCCGTCGCGCCGCCGGCGGGCGTAGCACGCCTGGCCAGCCTGGGTGAGCCACTGGCCATGTCGAAAGCCATGCTGCTGTACCTGCAGTCGTTCGAAGACCAGGCCGGTGTCAGCCTGCCCTGGCGCCAGCTCGACTATGAACGCCTGGCCGGCTGGCTGGAGACGGCGCAAACGCTCGATCCGCGCAGCCAGTATGCGCTGGTGGCGGCCAGCACCGTGTACGCGGGCGTGGCCGACCCGCAGCGCGCGCGGCGCATGCTGGCCTTCGTCGCCGCCAGTTTCGCCGCCGACCCGAACCGCCGCTGGCCCGCCATGGCGCAGGCGACCCTGGTAGCAAAGCACCAGCTGCACGACCTGCCGCTGGCGCTCGGCTACGCACGCGAATTGCGCCAGTTGGCGACGGGGCCGCACGTGCCAGCCTGGGTGCGCGAGATGGAAGCGTTCACCCTGGAAGACATGGACCAGCTCGACAGCGCCCGCCTGGTGATCGGCGGCCTGATCGCCAGTGGGCAAATCACCGACCCGCACGAGCTGGCTTTCCTCGCGCGCCGGCTCGACGAACTTGCCGCCCAAATTGCCGCAAAGAAAGCAAAGGTGGCGCCATGACGGGCCGACCGAAAAGCCCTGCGCGCCCGGCGCCAATTGCAGTAAACTGCCATACCAGGCCCCAGTACTTTTTTTCCAAGGAAACCCCCATGCTCCCACGCCGCCAGCACGGCTTCACGCTCGTAGAAATCGCCATCGTCCTGGTCATCATCGGCCTGCTGCTCGGTGGCGTGCTCAAGGGACAAGGCCTGATCGACAGCGCCAAGGTGAAAAACATCATCCAGCAATCGAATGCGCTGACGGCCGCCGTCAACGCCTACCAGGACAAGTACCGCGCCCTGCCCGGCGATGATATCCAGGGCACCACCCACGTGCCAGGCTCGGCCGGCAACGGCAATGGCGACGGCCAGATCGGCGACGGCCAGCCACGCGAATTCACGCTGGCGCCGCAGCATCTGGCGCTGGGCGGCTTCATCACCGGCTCCTACAACGGCACTTCGCAATTCATGACCAGCGCCCAGGGCGGCGCCGTCTACCTGTACAACGACGAAGTCGGTGGACGGGCCGGCAACGGCATCCGCTTCGACAACTTGCCCGAGAGCTACGCCGAGCAGATCGACAGCAAACTCGACGATGGTGTGGCAGGCACAGGCAGCGTGCGGGCAACCATACCCTATGGCAATACCGGTGCAATCATTCCCCGTACCGCCGTCTTTTTCTGACAGGGCGGTCACTATCACAGACGTATCCTGTCGCTGCAGCGCCGAATCGTCGCCTGCCTGCTAAGCAGGCTCCCGTCATTCGCCGTGCCCTCCCGAATAGAGTTCTCGCACGTTTTTTTCCAGTACAGAAACTAGGCTTGTCAGAACAATCAATTTCGTCTAGCATCTTTTCATTCGAGGTCAGCCAGCGCCGGCGTGAGCCTGCCTGTCGACTCATCCATTCTGGGAGCTTTCCGGGTGCAAGATTTGCCTTCGATACGCTCACGAATTTCATGGCTGGTGCTTGCCTGGGTCATGCCGACGGCACTCGTGTTTCTCCTGCTCGTGGCGCACAACTACACGCGCGAACGCGAGCATGTCGTCAGCGAAACGGCGCAGGCGGCGCGGGCGGTCGCCGCCGCCGTCGAACGCGACCTGAGCGGCGCGCAGATGGCCGCGCGCATCCTGGCCGTCTCGCCCGCCCTCCAAACCGACGACATCGGCGCCCTGCGCGTCCTGGCCGGCAGCCTGCTGCAGCCGAACCTGGCCGTCAGCGCCTTCATCGTCTCCGACGCCAAGGGCGACCAACTGATCAATACGGCCCTGCCCGCCAGCCAGGCGCCGCCTCCCCTGCCGCAAAAATGGGCCGCCAGCATGGAGCGCACGCGCGACTACGGCAAGCCTCGGCTGACCAGCCTGGCAAAGGCGCCCGACAGCGTGCCGCAGCTGGCCCTGAACCTGCCCTTGCCGCGTGACAAGGGGCCAGCCTATGTGCTGACGGCGCTGTATCGGCCCGACTACCTGTCCTTGCTGCTGCGCGAGCTGCACCTGCCGGCCTACCTGGGCGCGGCCATCATCAATGCCGACGGCATCAACGTGGCGCGCACGCTGGCGCCGCAGCGCTATGTGGGCCAGCGCAGCCCCGCGCCCCTGCTGGAACAGATACGCCAGTCACGCGAAGGCGTGCTGCGCCATGCCACCCTGGAAGGCATCGACGTGTATACAGGCTTTCGCCGCGCCCCGGACGCCGCCTGGACGGTGGCCGTCACCATGCGTACCAGCACGGTGGCCGAAGCCCTGCTGCGCTCCGTGGTCACGGGCTCGCTCATCCTGGCGCTGCTGCTGGCCGCCGGCTTTGCCCTGGCCTGGCGCGTGGGCGGCCGCCTGGCCCGCACCATGCAGGAACTGACCTTGCAGATCCACGCGCTGGCGCAGGGCAAGCCCCTGCACGCGAAACTGCATGCGGACCGCGAATCGGCCGACATGAGCAGCGCACTGGGCGCACTGGAACGCGACCTGCGGCGCCACCGCACACAGCTTGAAAGCCTGGTGGCCGAACGCACGCTGGCACTGGAAAAATCCACGCGCCTGCTGGAAACCGTGTATGCGACGGCGCCCATCGGCATGCTGTTCCTGGATCTGGAATTGCGCATCGTCATGATCAACCACTACCTGGCCGCCATCAACGGGACCAGCGTGGCGCAGCACCTGGGCCGCCCCGTCGGCACCATGCTGTTCGACGACGCCGTGCGCGCCGACGTGGAACGCTGGGTGCGCCAAGTGATCGAGACGGGATCGCCCATGGTCGACATCGAATTGAAAGGCCATAGCGCTCAGCAGCGCGAACAGCTCAGTCACTGGATCGTGTCGTTTCACCCGATTTTCGGCCCGGAACAGCAGTTGCTGGGTGTGTCGGGACTGTGGCTGGACATTAGCGAGCGCCACCGTAGCGAAGCGGAATTTCGCCGCTCGAAACATCTGTTTGGCACCATCATCGAAAACATCCCGGCCATGGTTTTTGTCAAGCGCGCCGACAAGCTGAGCTTTGAAATGGTCAACCGCCACGCGGAACTGACCCTGGGACGCTCGCGCGAGCAATTGCTGGGCAAGACCGATCACGATTTCTTCCCGCCACAGCAGGCGTCCGCCTTCGTCAGCGCCGACCGCAAGCTGCTGGCCACGGGGCAGATGGTGGAAATCGAACAGGAGGCGATCAATACGGCCGACGGCACCACGCGCCACTTCACCACGCGCAAGGTGGTCTTGCGCGACGATGCGGGGCGCGCCAGCCATGTGCTGGGAGTATCGATCGATATCACGGAACGCAAGCGCGCCACCGAGGTGCTGCACGCCACCACCTTGCGCCTGGAACAAAACGAGCGCTTCATCCGCACGGTCACGGACAACCTGCCCGGCATGGTGTCGTATTGGGGCGCCGATTTGCGTTGCCGTTTTGCGAATAATTTCTACAATGAATGGTTTGGCCGCAGCAGCGCCGAACTGGCCGGCATCCATATGCGCGACTTGCTGGGGCAGAAACTGTTCGACGTGCATGCGCCCCACGTCGAAGGCGTGCTGGCGGGCCGGCCGCAAAGCTTCGAGCGCGACCTGCTCGATCCCGCAGGCCAGGTGTGCCATACGTGGACCAACTATATCCCCGACGTCGACGACAGCGGCGGCGTGCGCGGCTTCTTCGTGCTGGCCTCGGACGTGTCCGAACTCAAGCGCACGGAATTGCGCCTGCACGAACTGAACGAACAAATGGTGCGCGCGCGCGACAAGGCCGAGGCTGCCAGCACGGCGAAGAGCGAATTCGTCGCCAACATGAGCCATGAAATCCGCACGCCGATGAACGCCATCATCGGCCTGGCCCGTCTGCTGGAAGAGTCGCCACTGGAGCGGCGCGAGCGCAGCTATGTCGGCAAGATCCAGATGGCCACGCAGTCGCTGCTCAACATCGTCAATGACGTGCTCGATTTTTCCAAGATCGAGGCGGGACAACTGGTGCTGGAGCAACGCCGCTTTCAGCTCGAACGCATGCTGGGCAGCGTCAGCGTCTTGCTGGCCAGCAGCGCCTGGGCGCGCGGCGTGGAACCCGTGTTCGTGCTCGGCCCCGGCGTGCCGGACGAACTGATCGGCGACGCCCTGCGCGTGGAACAGATCCTCATCAACCTGGTGGGCAACGCCGTCAAATTCACTTCGCAGGGCGAAGTGGTGCTGGCCATCGACAAGGTCGCCGAGGATGCTGCCAGCGCCACGCTCGAGTTTTCCGTGCGCGACACGGGCATCGGCATCGGCGCGGCCGAGCAGGAACGCATCTTCGACGCGTTTTCCCAGGGCGATAGCGGCACCAGCCGCAAATACGGCGGCACGGGACTGGGGCTGGCCATCTGCCGGCGCATGGTGGCATTGATGGGCGGCACCCTCAGCGTCAAAAGCGCGCTCGGCCAGGGCTCCGACTTCCGCTTCAGTTGCCGTTTCGAGAAGGTGGCGGCGGCGCCCGAATCGCCCGGCAAGAGCGCGCCCAGGGAGCTGTCGCTGCTGATCATCGACGATAACGCCAGCGTGCGCGCCATGCTGGAAGACTGGTGCGCGGCGCAGGGCTGGCACAGCCGCAGCGCCGACAGCGGCGCGGCCGGGCTGGCCCTGCTGCGTGCCCATGCCAGCGGCGGCCCGGCGGCGGACCTGCTACTGCTCGACGCAGCCATGCCCGGCATGGATGGCATTTCCATGCTCACCGAGGCGCGCGCCGACGAACACCTGGCGCTGCCGCCCGTGATCATGCTGGTGGCCGACCAGGATAGCGAAAACCTCGAACGCCTGGCCGACAGCCTGATGCTGGCCGCCATCATCTCGAAACCGGCCACCCCGGCACGCCTGATGGCGGCCGTGACGGCCGTACGCGAAGGGCGCAGCGCCCCGTCAGCGCTGCCCGTTTCCACTCCCCTGTCGGGCTTGCTGGAAGGCATGCGGGTGCTGCTGGTGGAAGACAATGAAATCAACCAGGAAGTGGCGCAATACATCCTGCTGCACTCGGGCGCGCGCGTGACCGTGGCCGCCAACGGCAAGCTGGCCGTCGACTTGCTCACCAGCACGCCGGATGCCTGGGACGCGGTGCTGATGGATTTGCAGATGCCCGTCATGAACGGCTACGACGCCACCCTGGCCATCCGCGCGCTGGGCTTGCCGGACCTGCCCATCATCGCCATGACGGCCAATGCCATGGACGAGGACCGCCTGCGCGCCATCGCCAGCGGCATGAACGCGCATGTGGCCAAGCCCATCGATGTCGACGACATGATCCAGACCCTGACCCGGCTGGTGCCGGCGCCCCTGGGAAACGGCGGCGCCGTCGTGGCCGGCCATGCCGTCGTGCAGACGCCCGAAGTACCTGCCACGGTAGCCGGCATCGACCTGGCAGCGGCACTGCACCGCTTCGGCGGCGACTACGGCGCCTTCCTGGCCCTGCTCAAGCGCTTTGAAAATTCGCAAGGCGACGCCGTCGAGGAAACCCGGCACCTGCTGGCCGAAGGCCGGGTGCTGCAGGCGACGCAGTTGCTGCACCGCGTGTGCGGCGTGGCGGCCAACCTGGGCGCCACGCATATCGCCAGCCTGGCTGGGGAAGGGGAAAAAGCGCTGAAAACGGGGCAATCGCACGCCATAGCCGCCTTGCTGGGCCGCCTCGAACAAGCGATGGCCGAAGTCATCGAAGCGGCGCGCGCCCTGCCCTCGCCCCTGCGGCGCAGCCAGCCGGCCGAGGCCGCGCCCGGCAGCGGGCCGGTCGACCTGCGCGCAAGCCTGGCCGAGCTGCTCGTCTTGATAGGCAACAATAACTTGAAAGCGCTGGCGCAATTCCACGCCCTGCAACCCGTCCTGCAACAGGCGGACCGGGAAGCGGCCCTGGCGATGGCACAGGCGATTGAAACGCTGAATTTTGCCGAGGCGGAAAAACTCGTGCTCGATCAGCTGAAACGAGAGGAAAACAAGTGAGCTGGACCAACCTTGCCATGAACGGGCGCATCCTCATCGTCGATGACGCCATGGAAAACATCCAGATCCTGCACCAGTTGTTGCGCGAGGAACACGAGGTGCTGTTCGCCCTGAGCGGCGAGAAAGCGCTGGAAATTGCGCATAATCAACTGCCCGACCTGATCCTGCTCGACGCCGTCATGCCCGGCATGGATGGCTATGCCGTGTGCAATGCGCTGCGCGAATCGGCCATCCTCTGTGCCATTCCCGTCATCTTCGTCACGGCGCTGAACCAGCCCGAAGACGAGACGCGGGCGCTGGAAGCGGGCGCCGTCGATTTCATCACGAAACCGTTCAACGCGGCCGTCGTGCGCGCCCGCGTGCGCAGCCAGCTGACCATCAAGCGGCAGGCCGACGCCATGCGAGAGCTGTCGCTGACGGACTCGCTGACGGGCGTGGCCAACCGGCGCAGTTTCAACGACACCATGGAAAGCGAATGGCGGCGTTGCGCGCGCGACAGCGTGCCGATGGCACTCATCATGGCAGATATCGACCATTTCAAGGATTACAACGATACGTACGGCCACCAGGCGGGCGACCTGTGCCTGCAGCAGGTGAGCGCCGCCTTGCGCCGCTGCGCCGTGCGCCCGCCCGACCTGCTGGCGCGCTATGGCGGCGAGGAATTCATCATCCTGCTGCCGCAGGAAACGCGCGAAGGGGCCGAAGTGGTGGCACAGCGCATCCTCGACGAAGTGCGCGCCCTGCACATCGCGCACGCCAGATCGAGCGTCGGCCCGCACGTCACCGTCAGCCTGGGCATGGCCAGCGTCATGCCCACCGAAGGCATGGACCCCAGCGCACTGATTCGCGCCGCCGACGCCTTGCTGTACCGCGCCAAGCAAACGGGGCGGGACAGGTATTGCGCGTCGGAGGACGAGTGAGACTAACTACTTACGGATAACAGCGCATCAAAAACTCCGCCACGCACACGGGTTTCGTGTCGCCTTCCCTCTCCATGGTGACGGCCCAGTTTACTTGTGCGCCTTCCGGCAAGTTATCGACGGAAAGAATGTCGAGCCGCGCGCGCAAGCGGCTGCCGACGGGCACGGGCGCTGGAAAGCGCACCTTGTTGAGCCCATAGTTGATGGCCATGCGGATGCCGGCCATGTGCAAGGCCCCCTGCAACATGGCGGGCAGCAGGGACAAGGTCAGGAAGCCGTGCGCCACGGTGCAGCCGTACGGCGACTCGCGCGCGCAACGCTCGGCGTCCACGTGAATCCATTGATGGTCATCCGTGGCGTCGGCAAAGGTATCGATGCGCTGCTGGGTGATGGTGAGCCAGTCGGAAACGGCCACGTGCTGTCCCGCCAGCGCTTGAAAACCGGCGATGCCGGCGATATCACGCATGGTTCTGCTCCACTGGCTCTACCGGGCGGCGGCCGAACATGCCCATGCCCTCCACTGTCGTCACGACTTCGCCATGCTGGTTGCGCACGCTCCACACGGAAATGACGACGCCGCGATCCGGCTTCGAGGTCGATGGCCGCACTTCCTTGACCTGGTAGGTCAGGTGCAGGGTATCGCCCGCGCGCACGGGTTTGAGCCAGCGGATGCTGTCCAGGCCGGGTGAGCCCATGCTGGATGAATGCTTGAGCAGATTGTCCACCACCAGGCGCATCATCATGCCGCAGGTATGCCAGCCGCTGGCGATGACCCCCTTGAAGATGGTCTTTTCCGCTGCCGCATGGTCGACGTGGAACGGCTGCGGGTCGAAATCCGTCGCGAAGGCGATGATTTCCGCCTCCGTCACGTGGCGCTGGCCCAGGTCGATTTCCAGGCCCTGCGTAAAATCTTCGAAATACCAGTGCTTGGGTTTGATTCCGGTCAATGCGGTCATGCTGTCTCCGTCGGCAAAAAGCCCGGTTGGGCGATAAAGCGCTCGATATGGTGCTCCACGTCGCCCAGTGTCAGGGCGATCATGGAGAGGCGCTTGAAATGGTGGGCGGTGGGCAATTCATCGGTCACGCCCATGCCGCCATGCAATTGCACGGCTTGCTGGCCGACCAAGGTGGCGGCCAGTCCCACCCGTACCTTGGCGGCGGACACCGTGCGACGGCGCTCCGCCATATCATCGCTATCGACCTTGGCGGCGGCCAGCATGGCCATCGAACGGGCTTGCTCCAGGTGGATGTACATGTCGGCCATGCGGTGCTGCAAAGCCTGGAACTTGCCGATAGGCGCGCCGAACTGCTGGCGCGTCTTCAGGTACTCCAGGGTGGCGGCAAAGATGGCATCCATGGCGCCCACGGCTTCCGCGCACAGCAAGGCCGCGCCATAGTCGAGCGCAGCATCGAGCACGCTCCAGCCCTGCCCCGCCTGGCCAATCAGTGCCGCATGCCCCAGCACCACTTGCACAAAGGTGACGGTGGCGGCGCGCTGGCCGTCGATGGTGCGGCAGTCGCGCACGCTGACACCGGGCGCATCAACCGGCACGAGGAACAGCGAAATGCCGTCCGTCTCATCCTGGCTGCCACCGCTGCGGGCAGAAACGATCAACGAACCCGCCTGCGCGCCATGGATGACGACGGTTTTCTCGCCGTCGAGCACGAAACCGTCGCCGCTGGCCGTGGCCGTGGTGGCGATGTCATGCATATCGTGGCGCGACTGGCGCTCGCCCAGCGCGCAAGCGAGCTTCAGGCTGCCGCTGGCAACCTGCTCCAGCACGCCGTCGTGGCCGCCGGCCAGGGTCAGAAAGCGCGCGCCCAGCACGGTGGCAAAATAGGGTTCGACCACCAGGCCGCGCCCCAGTTCCTGCATCACCAGCAGCATATCGATCGCCGTGCCGTCGAAGCCGCCCGCACTGGCCGGCAACGGCAAGGCCGTCATGCCCAGTTCGGCCAGGGTGGACCAGGCTGCGCTTGAGACGCCCGTGGCCGAGTGGACGATCTGCTTGCGCGTTTCAAATGGGTAATCCTTGTCGACCCAGCGCCTGAGCGCGTCGGCAAATTGCTGCTGTTCCTGATTAAATTGAAAGTCCATGTCGTCTCCTTCTGCCTTACAGGCCCAGGATCATCTGCGTGATGATGTTTTTCTGGATTTCATTCGAACCGCCATAGATCGATGTCTTGCGGTAATTGAAGTAATACGCGGCCAGCGGCGCGGCCAGATCGTCGCCGCCACTACTGTGCGGCGCGCTGCCGTCAAGAAATGCCGGGTCGAAAGGCAAGGCTTGCGGCCCGAGGGCTTCCACCATCAGTTCCGTCAGTTGCTGCTGCAGTTCCGAGCCGCGCACCTTCAGCATCGAGGCCTGCGGTCCCGGTCCCTTGCCTTCTTCGCTGATGACGCGCAAGACCGTCATTTCCAGCGCCATCAATTCGATTTCCAGGTGGGCCACCTTGGCGGCAAAAGCGGGATCGTGCAGCAGCGGTGCCCCGCGCTTGGCTTGCTGCATGGCCAGTTGCTTGAGGAAAGTCAGTTCGCGCTTGGAGCGACCCACGGCGGCGATACCCGTGCGCTCGTGGCCCAGCAGATACTTGGCGTAAGTCCAGCCCTTGTTTTCCTCGCCCACCAGGTTGCTGACGGGCACGCGCACATTGTCAAAAAAGACTTCGTTCACTTCGTGTTCTTCATCGAGCATGATGATGGGGCGCACGGTGATGCCCGGCGTTTTCATGTCGATCAACAGGAAACTGATGCCTTCCTGCTTGCGCACCGTGCTATCGGTGCGCACCAGGCAAAAGATCATGTCCGCATGTTGGCCCAGGGTGGTCCAGGTTTTCTGGCCATTCACGATGTAATGGTCGCCATCGCGCTGGGCCGTGGTTTTCAGCGAAGCGAGATCGGAGCCGGCACCCGGCTCCGAATAGCCCTGGCACCACCAGTCGTCGCAATTCAAGATGCGCGGCAGGTAATAGGCTTTTTGTTCGGCGCTGGCAAAAGCCATGATGACGGGCGCCACCATGTTGATGCCGAACGGCAAAATCGGCGGCGTGGCGGCGCGCGCGCACTCGTCTTCCCAGATGTGGCGCTGCACGGACGTCCAGCCCGTGCCGCCATGTTCGACAGGCCAGGCCGGTGCGGCCCAGCCTTGCTGCGCGACAATCTTGTGCCAGCGCACATAATCATCCTTCGCCAGGCGCAGATGCTGGCGCACCTTGCGCTGCAAGTCAGCCGGCAGATGGCTGTCGAGGAAGGCGCGCACCGTGTCGCGGAACGCCGTCTCCTCGGCTGTGTAATGCAAGTCCATGTCTGTCTCCTTGTTCTTATCGGTTGCCGTGATGACTGCACGCAAGGAAGCTCAGCGCACAAAAAAGCACGACCGTTCTCAATGATTGTACAACAGATTGTGAGTGGCGCCAGAGGTTTTACAAAGGCCGATGTGGCAAGGTGTTGTGGTTGGAATAGGCTGGAATTGCTTGGAATTGGCCGACTGCGTCATAGGCGGCTTGCGCCACTAAGCGGACGGTGGAGGCACTTGTTTTTAAGTCTGGGAATTCAATGCCGGCTGACTTAATTGGCAGCCTAAAGGTGAACAATCGCTAGGCGATTTCGGAGTGACGAGCCTCAATCATCACACTTGACCAAGTTGCAGGCGCACCGATTGCCATTCAGGCCAAACAGTCTCTGCAACAATGTCCGCGTAGCCGCGTTTCGCCTCCATCATTTCAGCTTGTGAAGCGGGCATCGCCATGCAAACCGCTTTGTCGCGGATAGCGATGACTTCAGGCTCTGTCAATGGCCTGCCCAACGTTTTTTCAGCATGGAGGAGAACGGTCACAAGCGCAGGGATGAAAACCAAGCAGCGCCGGTCTTCAGAACCGTGCGTAGGAAGAGACGTCGACGCTTGCCGCTTTTTGAACATTCCAAACATTTAAGTGTAGAAAGACATAAAAATAATAATCAATCAAATTCTGGCAATGACCGCTTCTGGCCCAGACCGCGTAAAAATGCAAAAAATTGCGGCGTGAGAAAAAACGACCGCTCAAGAACTGCCGTTAGGCGATTTTCTCGACACGGGGAATGGTCACTCTGCCCCTGAAAATCTCGTGTTTTTTGCGTTTTTACACAGCCTGGGCCGCAAACTGATGCCAGGTAAGCTACCTGTCATGCCTGGATAAAGAGGGGCGCATGTTATGGGGCATGCGAAGATGACACTGCTGGAGCGTTGTTGTTCGCGCCACGTACAAAACCTTCAGAGAAATCGTCCCATGCACCGGAAACAAGCCACAGGCAAGCTGCGAAGGTAAGTAGTTTTCGATTATTTCTCCTGAAACCGATAACGAGCAGGGCAGCACCTGTGACAAGGAAAAGGGGAGCGACAATATACATTCAAGGCCTTCGATTAATTAGATTGCTAGATTTTACAAACGGGTGGATGCCATACGATATCGTCACGTTATGCCCCGGGGCTCGTGGTTACGAACAGCAATAGAGAGTAACAAATTGCCAAGAGAAAAAACTCACGCATTGTCACATCGGTGCGAATGCTTGCCTCTTGCCGTAATTACCCATACAAGTGCAGCAGCACCTGCACGGCAACGATCTTGACGATGGTCATACTGGGAAAAATCATGGCATAGCCGAGGTTCGGACGGTCCGACTTGGCCAGGCGGTTGGCGAATACCAGCACGGCCGGGTTGCCCGTGGCGCCGGCCGCGATACCGAGCAGTTCAGGGAATGGCAGGCGCAGGAAGACCTTGCCCAGGATCACCACCAACGCGACCACCACCAGCACCGTCACGGCACCGAGCGCCAGCATGGGCAAGCCATCGGCGCCCACCTGCTGCACGAACGGCAAGCCGGAGGCCATGCCGACGGAAGCGAGGAAAATCGTCAAGCCATAGTTGCGCATGACCAGGTTGGCCGACAGGGGCAAGCGCCAGCTGATCTTGCCCACTCTGCCCAGGCGGCCCAAAATCAGCGCCATCACCAGCGGGCCGCCCGCCAGGCCCAGGCTGAACGAGCCTATCCACGGCAAGGGGATAGGCACCAGTCCCAGCAGTACGCCCAGTACCATGCCCATGCCCAGCGACACATAGCTGAACTCGGCCGTGGCCGTAATGGAGTTACCGAACAGCTTGCGCACCTCGGCCGCATGTTTCGCCGGCGCGATGACCATCACCCTGTCGCCGAATTCCAGCGTCAGGAAGGGGTGCGGCAAGATCATGGCGTCGCCACGGCGTATGAAGGCGATCTGCAGCGGGAAATCCTGCGCCAGCTTGAGTTCGCCCAGCGGCACACCGACGATGGCCGCGTCCGAGACGAACACTTCCGTGCCGTCGAACGCGCTGCGGTCCTTCATCAGGCGTCCCGGGTCCAGATGGCCCAGCGCCGTGCGGGCCGCTTCCACACCCGCCACCGTGCCCGACACCATCAGCGCGTCGCCCACGCCGAGCACCAGCGATGGATCGGGCAAGCGGTTCTGGTGCCCCTGGCGCACGCCGATCACTTGCACGCCAGCCAGAGGGCCGTCGGCCAGTTCGGACAAGGCCGCGCCCGCCAATTTCGCTGCATCGATGGTAATTTCCGACACGATGATGGGCGCCGGCGGCGGCGTCAGCACGGGTTTCAAGATGCGCCCGGCAAGGTACAGGCCCAGCATAGGGCCGACGACGCCGAACGGATACGCCACAGCATAGCCGACGGCCGCGTCACCATTGCCATGCGACGCTTCCAGCGCCGCCTGCAGGGCCGCCGTGCTGGTCATGGCGCCGGCAAACACGCCGCTGGCCATGCGCAGCGAGATATCGATCCACTGCCCGCCCCAGATGGATACGGCCAGGCCGCCCATGACGGCGACGAAGGCGATCAGGTTATGTTTTTGCCCCGCCCCGCGCAAACCGGCGAAAAACTGCACGCCGTATTGCACGCCTATGCCATACAGGAACAGCAGCAAGCCGATGGAGCCGACCATCGGCGGTGGCACGGCCCCGGGGGCGAATGCGCCCAGCGCCAGTCCGGCGAACAGCACGCCGCCCACGCCCAGCGAAAAACCGAACACGCTGATGCGCCCCAGTGCATAACCGACGCCGATGACGAGAAACAGGGCGAGGATGGGCGTGGACTCCAGCGTGTGGCGAAATAGTTGAAGCATCAGGAACCTTGGTCTGGGGAAGGCCCAGTTTAGCATGCACAAAAGCAACACGATGGCGATGATGACAAGCAAGCGTGCGCAGCTTTGTGCCTTCAAAACGGGCAAAAAAAAGCCCGCTACGGGAGCGGGCTGAATCTAATTCCTGTGAGGAAGTAGAGGAGACAGGTGCAATGATGCCGCGTTGCAACATAACAATCCAATTGCATGTTGTGATGATAGAAATATGATTTATCAATATCTCATGCCTGTTGCCGCGTTGCCTCCCTGTCAATGGCCTCGCGCACGGCCGGTCTGGCGCCTATGCTTGCCAGCAACGCCCTCACCTTTGGGAAAGATTCCAGGTCGACTCTGGCAACATCCGACCAACTGAGGATGGTGTACAGATAGGCATCAGCCACGGTAAAGGTGCCACCCAGCAGGTATGGCCCGCCGCTGGCCAAGTGCCGCTCGACGTGGTCGAGCCGGGCGGCGATGCGCGAGCGGGCCACGTCCTGCGCCTGGGTGCCGTATTCCGGGTGGAACAGCCAGGGACTGAAGGCCTTGTGCAGCTCGGTGGCGATAAACCCCAGCCACGATTGCAGCCGCACGCGCGCCAATGAGCCCGGCGGCGGCGCCAGGCCACTGTCCGGCGCCAGGTCGGCCAGGTATTGCACGATGGCTGTGCCTTCCAGCAAGATGGTGCCATCGTACAGTGCCAGCGCGGGCACATACAGGTTCGGATTCACCTGCGCGTAATCGGCGCCCGTTTCCGTGACGCGTGGAATCTTGCGAATATCAACGCGCTCCAGCTCGAGCGCGATGCCCGCCTCGATGGCCACGATGTGCGGCGACAGGGAGCACGTTCCCGTTGCGTAATACAGTTTCATGATGCGCTCCTCGAAAAAGTTAGACGGACGCGGGATCGATTTTTTCCACGTCGATGCCGTATTGGGCGATGGCCTCGCCAATCTTGCTACGCGACAGTTGCCCTGCGTCGGCTAGCGCCGTCAGCGCGGCCAGCACGATGAAATGGCGGTCCACTTCAAAGAAGGCGCGCAAGGATTCGCGCGTATCGGAACGGCCGAAGCCATCCGTGCCCAGGGCGATAAAGCGCCGGTCCGTCACGAAGGGGCGCACCTGGTCGGCCACGATCTTCATGTAGTCGACGGCGATCACCACCGGGCCTTGCCTGCCGGCCAGGCATTGCTCGATACACGGCACGCGCGGTTCGCTGTCCGGGTGCAGCATGTTCCAGCGCTCCACGGCCAGGCCGTCGCGCCGCACTTCCGTCAGGCTTGTGGCACTCCACACATCGGCCGCCACGCCGAAATCCTGCAGCAGCAAAACGCCGGCGGCCAGCACTTCGCGCAGGATGGAGCCGCTACCCATCAGTTGCACGCGCAGCGTGGTTGCCGTGCGCACTGCCGGGCTTTCCTGCAGCAGGTACAAGCCCTGCAAGATACCCGCCTCGGCCCCTGCCGGCATGGCCGGATGCGGATAGTTTTCATTGAGCAAGGTTATGTAATAAAAAATGTCTTCCTGTTCCACAAACATGCGGCGCATGCCATCGTGGATGATGACGGCCAGCTCATACGCGAACGTGGGGTCGTACGAGATGCAGTTGGGAATCACGGATGACAGCACATGGCTGTGGCCATCGTCGTGCTGTAGCCCTTCGCCCATCAGGGTGGTGCGGCCCGACGTGGCGCCCAGCAGGAAGCCGCGCGTGCGGGCGTCGGCGGCCGCCCAGGCCAGGTCGCCCACGCGCTGCAAGCCGAACATCGAATAGAAGATGTAGAACGGAATGGTGGCCAGACCATGGTTGCTGTAGGACGTGCCGGCGGCAATCCACGAGGAAATCGCGCCCGATTCGTTGATACCTTCCTGCAAGATCTGCCCATCCTTGGCTTCCTTGTAATAGCTGAGCTGGCCGGCATCCTGCGGCGTGTACAGCTGGCCCAGGTAAGAATGGATGCCGATCTGGCGGAACAGGCCTTCCATGCCGAAGGTGCGCGATTCGTCGGGCACGATGGGCACGATGATCTTGCTCAAGGCGGGGTCCTTCAGCAGGGTACCCAGGATGCGCACGAACGCCATGGTGGTGGACGCTCCCCGCTCGCCGCTATCCTTGAGCTGTGTGGCGAACGCGGACAGCGGCGGTATTTGCAGGGGCGTCACCTTGCTGATGCGGGCCGGAATGTAGCCGCCCAGCTGTTCCCGGCGCGCGGCAAAGTAGCGCGCCTCTTCACTGTCCGGCGCCGGTTTCAAATAGGGCATTTCTTCCAGCTGGGCATCGCTGACAGGCAGCGCGAAGCGGTCGCGGAAGGCGCGCACGGCGTCGGTGCTCATTTTCTTCAGTTGATGGTTGATATTCTGCCCTTCGCCCGCCTCCCCCATGCCAAAGCCCTTGACGGTCTTGGCCAGGATGACAGTGGGACGGCCCGGCGTACGCATGGCTTCCGCGTAGGCTGCATGGACTTTTTCGGGATCGTGTCCGCCGCGCGTCAGCTGCCAGATATCGTCGTCCGTCATGTGCGCCACCAGCGCCAGCAGTTCTGGATACTTGCCAAAGAAATGCTCGCGCACATAAGCGCCATTCTGCGATTTGAAGGTCTGGTAATCGCCATCGACGCATTCCATCATGCGCTGACGCAACAAGCCGCTTGTGTCGCTTTGCAATAAAGCATCCCAGCCGCTGCCCCAGATGACCTTGATGACATGCCAGCCCGCCGCGCGGAACGTGCCTTCCAGCTCCTGAATGACCTTGCTGTTGCCGCGCACGGGACCGTCCAGGCGCTGCAGGTTGCAATTGACGACAAAGATCAGGTTATCGAGGCGCTCGCGGCCACCCAGGGAAATGGCGGCCAGCGATTCCGGCTGGTCCATCTCGCCGTCACCAAGGAAAGCCCACACCTTTCGGGCCTGGTGTGGCTTCAAGTCGCGGTACTCGAGGTAACGCATGAAACGGGCCTGGTAGGCGGCGGTCAGCGGCCCCAGGCCCATCGATACCGTCGGGAATTGCCAGAAATCGGGCATCAAACGGGGATGCGGATACGACGACAAGCCCTCGCGGCCCGCTTCGCGGCGGTAATTGTCCAGCTGCGCTTCCGTGATGCGGCCCTCCAGGTAGGCGCGCCCATAGATGCCGGGCGCGGAATGGCCCTGAATGTAGACCAGGTCGCCGGCGAACTGGTCCGTATGGCCACGGAAGAAATGGCTGAAACCCACGTCGTACAGCACGGCAGCCGACTGATAGGTGGCGATGTGGCCGCCCACGTTCGAGTGCTTGGCTGCGCGCAGCACCATCACCATGGCGTTCCAGCGGATGTAGGCATTCAGGCGGCGCTCGATGGCTAGGTCGCCCGGATAAGCGGGCTGGCGCGCTGCGGCGATGCTGTTGGTGTAGGCGGTGGTGACGCGGCCGTGCATGTCGCCGTGCTGCGCGGCGTCAATGTCGACCAGCTGGTCGAGCAGGTAGTGGGCGCGTGGGCGCCCTTCCACGGCGACGACTGCCTGCATCGCCTCCAGCCATTCTTTGGTTTCCTGCGGATCGATATCGGGTACAGCGAGGGATGAGGTCATGGCAGTCTCCTGGGGGTGGAATTCATCGTCATATTCGATTGCTATTGCAATGATTGCATTTGCAATGATTGCAATAGCAATCGATATACCGGCCATTGTATAGCGCTATAATTGCATTTGCAACTGTGATCGTTTTGGAGGAATACCGATGTCTGCAACTGAGTCTGCAAGCAAGTCCGCAAGCGCGCCCGACCTGTGGTTTTCGTTCGTGCGCACGCACCGCTTGATGATCCGCGAGATCGAACGCCGGCTGGCGGCGGCAAACCTGCCCGTCTATGCGTGGTATGACGTGCTATGGGGACTCGAAAGCGGCCCGGACGGTTCGCGCCGCATGCACGAACTGGCCGACGCGCTGGCCATCGAACGCTACAACCTCACGCGCCTGGTAGACAAACTGGAAACGGACCGGCTGGTGACGCGCACGCGCTCGATGGAGGATGGCCGCGCCGCCTTTGTTTCCATCACGGAAGACGGGAAAATTCTGCGCAAGCAAATGTGGGCCGTGTACCAGGCCACGGTAGCCGACCTGTTCCTGGCACAGTTTAACGGCGGCGAACAGCAGGACTTCAGCGCCGCCCTCGTGCGCGCCGCCGATGCGGCGCGCGGCGCGGCTCAGAGCAAGGCATAGCGCCGCAGCGCGTAATTGACGAACTGCAGGGGCAGCGCGCCATCGTCGGCCAAGGCTTTCAACGCAGTGACGGCTAGCCATGGCGCACTCGTTTCCATCCGCGTATCGGCGCCGACGGCAATGAAACGGCCGCGCACGTAGCCACCGATCTGGCCGGCGATGTGCTGCCCATAGCCGGTGACGGCAATGACGGGGGCGGCGCTGTCATCGAGGCAATGCCGCACATGGGCCAGTCTCGGGACGGCGCGCGGGTGACGCAGGTTCCACTGTTCCGCCGCCTGCGCATCGCGCGCCAGGCGCGTATAGCTGGGACAACTCCACACTTGCGTGGCGATATCCCAGTCTTCCTTGAGCAAGCGGGCGGCATCGGCTACGACGGCCAGCGTCTTACCCGCCCCGCACAGGCGCACCCGGCATGCTGCCGGTCCCGGCCAAGGCAAGCGGTACATGCCCAGGCTGGCCGCTGCCGCATCCGCGGCCGACAAGGGCGCCGCCATCGCATACTCATCCGCATCTTCATCCGCACCTTCATCATGGATGGCCAGATAGTAATAGCCTGACTGCTGTTCCACGTACAACGTTTCCAGTGCCGAGCGCAGGATGGCGCGCACTTCCTCGCCTGTCGCGGGGTCGAACGGGATGCAATTGTGCTGCGCGGCCAGCCAGGCGGGCAGCTCCGGAGGCACGCTTTTCGGCCAGTGCGAGGCTTGCGTTTCCGCGTCATTGCAGACGATGCCACGCTCACCCGACTCGACCAGCACCGCGCGCAAGGCCCCGAGCGAGGCCGGGCTGCACAGGTAGAGCAGCGGCTTCTCCGCCTGCTTCGCGGCATGGCGATAGCGCAAAGCCCAGGCGCCTGCGGACGCTCCCACGTCCCACGCGTCGCCGTCCGATACTGGCGGCGTTTCCGTGCCCACGTGGCGCACCCGCGCCACCACGGCACCGCCCTGCTTCAGGCTGCCCGCCATGCTGCCCAGCGCGCGGCGTGGCGAAGCAGGTGGTAGTGGCAAGCCTGACACTGGCGCCAGCGCGGCCATGCAGGCATGGGCGACGCGGCCCGTCTCGCCGCCTGGCAGTGGAGGATGGGGAAATAAAGGGGGCATATGCATGGCGGCTCCTGTTTCGGTATCGCTTGCGCAAGGCAGACATTGCCTATACGATTGCAAATGCAACGATTGTAGTTGCAATTCTTTGCGCGAGCAAGGGACACCCAAACCAATGGAACTTCTTCCGCTCAAGGTACAAAATGTCGCTGAACAATCCTGAAACCGTACGCATGGCCTACGCCGTAAAACTGACGAATGCGCAGATCGAAGCAGCGAAGAAGTTATATGCCGCACACTTCGGCAGTGCCGACAACCCGCAGGCGATGGCCGCGATCATCGCGGCGCTGGCGCGCAATTACAGCTCGGCTGTGGCGGCGAATGTGCTGTAGCCCAAGCACGACGCGGGCAAAAAAAAGCCCGCTGCGGGGCGGGCTGAATCTAATTCCGGTGAGGAAGTAGAGGAGACAGGAGAATGATGCCGCATCGCAGCATCATTCTCCAATTGCAAGTTGTGATGATAGAAATAGCGATTCCCTATATCTGCCCTCTTCTCCCGGTCATCCTCAGGCCGCGTAGTCGCCGCGCAAGGCTTTTGCCGCCGCCACCATGTTCGCCAGCGCAGGGATCACCTCCTTCCAGCCGCGCGTCTTCAAGCCGCAGTCGGGGTTCACCCACAGGCGCTGCGCCGGGATGCGCTCCGCCGCCTTGCGCATCAGTTTGACCATTTGTTCCTGGCTCGGAATATTGGGCGAGTGGATGTCGTAGACGCCAGGGCCAATGTCGTTCGGATACTTGAAGTCATCGAAGGCGTCCAGCAATTCCATGTCGGAACGCGAGGTTTCGATCGTAATGACGTCCGCATCCATGTCGGCGATCTGCGCGATGACGTCGTTAAATTCCGAATAACACATATGCGTGTGAATTTGCGTCTCGTCAGCCACGCCATTGGCCGTGATGCGGAACGATTCCACCGCCCAGCGCAGGTATTCGGCCCATTGCGACTTGCGCAACGGCAAGCCTTCACGCAGCGCCGCTTCGTCGATCTGGATCACGCGGATACCGGCCTGTTCCAGGTCCAGCACTTCGGCGCGAATGGCCAGCGCCAGCTGG
The DNA here is from genome assembly GCF_900095265.1 of Janthinobacterium sp. UMAB-56. Taxonomy (GTDB): domain Bacteria; phylum Pseudomonadota; class Gammaproteobacteria; order Burkholderiales; family Burkholderiaceae_D; genus Janthinobacterium. The sequence goes on from NZ_LT607673.1 coordinate 22,017, forward strand.
TAGCACGACACGGAGCGGGGCTGGTCGTCACGCACGAAGGACCAGTTCAGAATGGTGACGGGGCCGGTCAGCATGCCTTTCATCGGCTTGTCCGTCAGCGACTGGGCGTAGGTGCTCCACTCGACCGTCATGGCGCGCGGGCGGCTGATGTCGCCGAACAAAATAGGCGGCTTCACGCAGCGTGAACCGTACGATTGCACCCAGCCGAACTGGCTGAAGGCGTAACCATCAAGCTGCTCGCCGAAATACTCGACCATGTCATTGCGTTCCGCTTCGCCGTGCACGAAGACGTCCAGGCCCAGGGTTTCCTGTTCCTTGATGCAATCGGCGATTTCCGCCTGCATCCGCTTTTTATAGCTGGCGTCATCGAGCTGGCCGCTGCGGAACTGGCTGCGCGCCTGGCGGATTTCCACCGTCTGCGGGAAGGAGCCGATGGTCGTCGTCGGGTACAGCGGCAGTTGCAGCAAAGCTGCTTGCTTGGCGGCACGCACGGCGTAGCCGCTGGGGCGCTGGCCCAGGCTCGCATCGATGCGCCCCACGGCCGCTTTCACGTCCGGATTATGCACGCGGCTCGACTGCCGACGCGCTTGCACGGCGGCATGGTTGGTGTCCAGCGCCGCTTGCACGGAGGCGCGGCCATGGTTCAGGGCGCCAGCAATGGTGTGCACTTCATCGAGTTTTTGACGGGCAAAGGCCAGCCAGGATGTCATGTCGGCATCAAGCTTTTGTTCGCTGCCCAGGTCGACGGGCACGTGCAGCAAAGAGCACGACGGGGCGATCCACAGGCGCGATTGCAGGCTGGCATGCACCGGTTCCAGCCATGCCAGCGCTTCGTTCAAGTCCGTCTTCCAGATATTGCGGCCATTCACCACGCCCAGGGACAGCACGCTGGTGGCGGGCAATTGGGCAATGACTTGTTCGACTTCATCGCGGGCGTTGATGGCATCGAGATGCAAGCCTTGCACGGGCAACTTGCATGCCAGTTTCAAATTGTCTTGCAGCTTGCCAAAATACGTGGCCAGCAGCAGTTTGACATGATTGACCTTGCTCAAGGCATCGTAGGCCGTGACGAGCGCCTGCTGCCACACGCTGTCGAGTTCCGTGACGAGGATAGGTTCGTCGATCTGCACCCACTCCACGCCCAGCGCGGCCAGCTCCTGCAGCAGTTGTACGTAGACAGGCAGCAAGCCTTGCAGCAGCGCCAGCTTGTCGGAGTCATCCTTGGCCTTGCCCAGCCACAGGTAGGTGACAGGACCGATCAACACGGGCTTGGCTTTCACTTTCAACTGACGCGCTTGCGCCAGTTGCAGCAGCAGGCGTGAGCTGTCGAGCTTGAACTGCGTGTCGGCCGCAAATTCCGGCACGATGTAATGATAATTGGTGTCGAACCATTTCGTCATTTCACCGGCGTGGACGCAGCTGCAATCGCTGTCGCTGGCCGAGCGGCCACGTGCCACGCGGAAATAGTTATCGAGCGCCGCACCGCTCAAGCCATGTACGCGCTGCGGCAGGTTGCCCAGCGTAAAACTCAGGTCCAGCACCTGGTCATAGAAGGAAAAATCGCCCACGGGTACCAAGTCCAGCGCGTGCTGGTCTTGCCAGTGGCGCTGGCGCAATTCGGCGCCCCGGCCTTGCAGCGCTTCCAAGGTGCTGTTGCCCTTCCAGTAATCTTCCAGGGCGAATTTGAGTTCTCGTTTGGCACCGATGCGCGGGTAGCCCAGATTATGTGTCGTAACGGTCATGGTAGTAGTGCCTCCTCGTGAAGTGTGGAGTCATCATAGAGGCTTCTATCCATGAAAAATAATGGTAAAACTTCATACATTCATTATTAATATTCATGTGAATTCATGCTCGAACGCATCCAGTTGGCCGATCTGCGCGAAGTCGACCGCCTCGTTCGCCGAGCGTGCCGGCCGCAACCCAGGGCCAAAACGACAGGCAAAAAAAAAGCCCGCTGCGGGAGCGGGCTAAATCTATTTCCTTGGAGGAGATAGAGGAGACAGATGAATGATGCCGCGTTGCAGCATCTAAAACCACTTTATATTCGTGATGACAGAAATACGCGGCAGTGATATTACGGGCAACAGATCATTCCACTCGGCAACTTTTAAGTTGTCGCCTCCGCTATCGCGTCGCCAGAACGCAACATATTCTTGATGCCGCGCAAAGCTTGCCGCACGCGCGCCTCATTTTCGATCAGGGCGAAGCGCACGTATTCATCGCCATACTCGCCAAAACCGATGCCGGGCGAGACGCTCACCTTGGCTTTTTGCAGCAGCAGCTTGGCGAACTCCAGCGAACCCAGGTGGCGATAAGCCTCCGGGATATGTGCCCAGATGTACATCGAGGCCTTTGGCTTTTCCACCATCCAGCCCGCTTCATGCAAGCCCTTTACCAGCACGTCGCGGCGCCGCTGGTACTGGGCGCAGATTTCCGTCACGCAGCTTTGGTCGCCTTCCAGCGCGGCAATGGCCGCCACTTGCACGGGCGTAAAACTGCCGTAGTCGTGATAGCTCTTGATGCGCGCCAGGGCCGCCACCAGCTCCGCATTGCCGACCATGAAACCGATGCGCCAGCCCGCCATATTGTAGCTTTTCGACATGGTGAAAAACTCGACCGCCACGTCGCGCGCGCCAGGCACCTGCATGATGGACGGCGCCTTCCAGCCATCGAAGGTGATGTCGGCATATGCCAGGTCATGCACCACCAAAATATTGTGCTGTTTCGCCAGCGCCACGACGCGCTCGAAAAACTCCAGTTCCACGCACTGCGCCGTGGGGTTGGACGGGAAACCCAGCACCATCATCTTCGGTTTCGGGTAACTTTCGCGGATGGCACGTTCCAGTTCGGCAAAGAAATCCACGCCCGGCCCCATGCGCACGGAGCGGATATCGGCACCCGCGATCACGGCGCCCCAGATGTGAATCGGGTAGCTGGGATTGGGCACCAGCACCGTGTCGCCACGGTCGAGTGTCGCCAGCATCAAGTGGGCCAGGCCCTCTTTCGAACCGATGGTGACGATGGCTTCGCTGTCCGGGTCGATGTCGACTTCGTAGCGCTTCTTGTACCAGTGTGCAATGGCGCGGCGCAGCCGGGGAATACCTTTTGACGCGGAATAGCCGTGCGTGTCGGGGCGCTTCACCGTCTCGACCAGCTTGTCCACGATGTGGGCCGGCGTGGCGCCATCGGGATTGCCCATCGACATGTCGATGATGTCCTCGCCACGGCGGCGCGCTGCCATCTTGAGTTCGGCGGTGATATTGAAAACGTAGGGGGGAAGGCGATTGATGCGCGAAAAGCTGCGCGGAGCTTGGCTATCGGTCATGGTTATCTCTGTACGTAAGCGCCCGGATCCGTCCGAGCGACGTTGGCGCAGTAGCTACGCCTGTGACGATACTAACCCGGCTTCGCAAGAACTGGCAAGGCCATTTCGGACGCGCTACAATACGCGTTGATCGAAAATGAGCGCACCGGTTGGTAACCCGGTAAGTGCCTGGCACAGTCCGGCATGCTCCCGCCCACGCGGACCCACGACGCTGACCTTTGGCTGTTACACCAGCCGGGGAGGTGTTCTGGTTCGTGCATCTTTCCGCCGCGCCATCCCTCCCCTGCTTCACTTTAGGAATGAGACGGATGGCAACACACGACACCGCCGTAACTGGCATGACCCTCGACCGCGCCGGCTTCGAGCAGCAGCTGGCCCTGCCAGTGCACCACTTCATCGATTGCGCCTTCGACGGCGAAGACTTGTCGCGCCTCGATTTGCAGGGCTGCACCTTCGAGCGCTGCACTTTTGCCGAAACCAGCTTGTTCGCCAGCAAGCTGGCACGCAGCACCTGGCGTCGCTGCCGCGCGGGCAGCGCCGATTTCGAATCCGTCGACGCCGTTGACGCCACGTTTGAAGGCTGCGACCTGAACAACACGAAATGGCGGCGCGCCAAGCTCGCCTCGGTCACGTTCCGCGGCTGCAAGCTGACGGGCGCGTCTTTCGAGGAAGTAGCCCACCTGGGCCTTACCTTCGAAGACAGCCTGCTGGTGGGCGCCGACTTGCGCGGTTTCTCCTTCCGCAAGGCCATACTCAAACAGCTGGATTTTTCCGACGCCTACCTGGCGGGCTGCGACTTCCGCGACGCCGTCTTCGAAGGCGGCAGCTTGCGCAATGCCACGATCAAGCTGGCGAAGTTCCAGGGCGCGGACTTGCGCGGCGCCGATATCGACGGCTTCAAACTGAGCGAAGCGGGCGTGCTGAAGGGCGCCGTCATCACGCATGCGCAGGCGGCCAACTTCATGCGGGCGCTCGATCTGGTGGTGATTTAATCTGAACAGGCAAAAAAAAGCCCGCTGCGGGAGCGGGCTGAATCTATTTCCTTGGAGGAGATAGAGGAGACAAGTGCATCTTGCGGCATCGCGGCATATCACGCCACTTTATATTTATGATGATAGAAATTCCTATCGGTGATAATGAGACGCCATCAGGGTTTCAAGCCGTGCGGCGCGTGACCAGCGGCAAGAATTCTGCCAGCCACACCAGCACGGCCAGTCCCGGAAAGGCCATGCCGGTCAGCAAAGTTGCTTGCCAGCCATAGCTGGCGTACACCCAGGCGCCAATGGCCGAGCCGGCCGCGCCACCGGCAAAGAACAGCGCGAAATACAGGCCATTCAAGCGGCCCCGCACTTCCGCCCCCAGGCTGAAGATGGCGCGCTGGCCCAGCACCAGGTTGGCGGCCACGCCCATGTCGAGCACGATGGAAGCGATGACCAGCAAGCCCAGCGCCACGTGTTTCGATGCGGGTGCGAACATCGGCAAGGCGAAGGCGACGATGCCCAGCGCCAGTGCGGCGGCCGTGGCCGGCAAAGTGTGGCCCGCGTCGGCCAGACGGCCGGCGATGGGCGAGGCCACGGCACCGGCCATGCCCACCAGCGCAAAGATGGCGATGCCCGTCTGCGACAGGCCGAACGCGGGGCTGGACAGTACCAGCGGCGTGACGGTCCAGAACAGGCTGAAGGCGCCAAACAGGCCAGCATGATACGCAGCGCGGCGGCGCAGCACGGGCGTGCCCAGCAGCAAGTGCCACAAGGACGCCATCAAGGCCGGATACTTCATGCTCGACACGGGCTGGCGCACGGGCAAGGCACGGCGCAGGACAGCTGCCAGCGCCAGCATCAGCACGGCGGCGCCGCCGAACACCACGTGCCAGCTCGCATGGGCCGCTACCAGCGACGCCACGGGACGGGCCAGCATAATGCCCAGCAACAAGCCGCTGACCACCTTGCCCACTGTCTGCCCGCGCGTCGCTTCCTGCGACAGGTGGGCGGCAAACGGCACGATCACTTGCGCCGCCACGGAACCGAGGCCGATGGCCAGCGCGGCGGCCAGGAACACGATGGCGCCCGTGGAGAGAGCCGCCACGACCAGGGCCGTGGCCGTCACCAGCAAGGCCGTGACGATCAGGCGGCGGTTTTCCAGCAAGTCGCCCAGGGGCACGACAAACAGCAGGCCCAGGGTATAGCCGACTTGGGTCAGGGTGACGATCAGCCCGGCCGCCTTGGCCGACAGCCCCGTCGAGGCACTGATGGGCCCGACGAGGGTTTGCGCGTAATACAGATTGGCGACGATCAGGCCGGAAGCGATGGCCAGCAGCAGCACCATGGCGGGCGCAATGTCGTGGGGAGCGGAAGATGAGGCCTTGTTCATGTTGTTTCCTCGGTTCGATAGGGATGTTGCCATTCTAGGCAAAACCACGGCAAAGATAATTAGGGCATAATCCCCCTACACTTTTCACATAAGATGAACAATTAAAACGAAAGCTATCCCGTGGACAAGATCAAGGCCATGCAGACCTTCGTACGCATCGTCGAGGCCAACAGTTTCTCCAAGGCGGCCGAAACACTCAATTTGCCGCGCGCCGCGCTGACGGCCACCCTGCAAAAGCTGGAAGCCTACCTCGGCACGCAACTGCTGCAGCGCACGACGCGCCGTTTATCCCTGACGCCGGAAGGCGCCGACTACTTTCGCCACTGCCTCGACATCCTGAAAGCCGTCGATACGGCGGAACTGGCCTTTCGTGGCCCCGACGCGAAAAAGCCGCGCGGCTTGCTGCGCATCAACTTGCCCAATTCGGTGGGCCGGCGCCTTGTCATACCCCATATCGCGCAATTCCACGCCGCGTATCCGGACGTGCAGTTGCAGCTGAGCTTAACGGACCGCCTGGTCGACCTGACGCAGGAAGGCATCGATTGCGCCTTGCGCGTCGGCACCTTGCAGGATTCGGCCTTCATCGGCAAACAGGTCGGCCTGATGCGCTTCGTCACGTGCGCCTCGCCCGCCTATCTGGCGCGGCATGGCACGCCGCAGACCCTGGCGGACCTGGCCACGCACAGCGGCATCATGCATTACTCGGGCCGCACGGGCCGCGCTTTCGACTGGGATTTCCTACAAGGCAAGGAAGTGCTGCGCGTGCAGATGGCGGGGCCCATCGCCGTCAACGATGCCGACGCCAGCGTCGATTGCGCGCTGCAAGGATTGGGACTGGCGCAATCGGCCCAGTATCAGGTGCGCCAGCACCTCGACAGCGGCGCGCTGGTGGCCGTGCTGGCTGATCATCCGCCGACGCCCATGCCCATGTCGCTGCTGACGCCGCAAGGCCGGCTGGCCACGCCCAAGCTGCAGGCGTTTGCCGGGTGGATCTCGGCGCTGCTGGCGGAGAACGCGGATGTGCAAGACGGCCGCCTGGAATCCGGGGCAGAGTGTAAATAAGCAGGAGACCCAATTCTTGAAAAATGAAAGTGTTACACGATGTCCTTCAACCTTTGGACCGTAACCCTGCTGACTCGACAGAGTGGATACGGTGCCGATGAAGAGGCCGGGCTCGTGCTCGGAATTTTTACCCAATAGTTGGCATCAATCGGGGCTTTCTCCAGGCAGGCTGGGGAATTAGTATCCGACCGGCAAACTATTCGCAAGCGGTCAGAAAATAGTGTGCCACGGCTTCAAAGGAAGCGAAGGATTTTTCGAAACTCGGCGGATCGAGATCATAGACAAGTGGCATGAGGTTTCGCATGTAGCGCTCTTTCATCTCGCCATTTTCTTTCGCTGCAATCAAAGTCCGCTTAAGCACAGACACGGGGTCAACATCGAATTCGGGGTTTTGCCCTTTGAATTCATCCCGGTCGCTCATGACAAGCTGTGGGAAGATGTCCCTGGCGGCCG
>NZ_LT607673.1:29299-33890 GCF_900095265.1 Janthinobacterium sp. UMAB-56
TGGTGGCCATCCCATTTGTATGCGCAACGTCGCAGCAAGGACAGAACTTTTTCTGCCGCAGTCTCAGCCACTGAAATGCAATCAATCGAGAGCGTTATGCTCGGCGCAATACCCGCCAACGATTCATAGAGGTATCCGAACTCTCGCTTTTCAAGCGGCAAAAGAGGGTGACGTTGGATCAGTTCAAGCTTAAGCTCGGGCCGTAGACTTGGGAGTTGCTCGTATGCCGACTTATAGCCGGCCCCCACCACCTAGTAACGGTGCGCATAGCGAATTTGCGGATTTTCACCTCCGTCAGAGTACGCGAGCAAGGGGAAGCCCAGCGTAACCAACAATGAGGGAAGAGCTTCGTGTAATGCGATTAAGCGGACACGGTCTCCGCGCCCCTTCTTCAGCGGTTTGGAAGTTGGCGAAAGCAAAACTTTAATATCGATGTCTTCCGACATTCGATTGATGAGTCCATACGCTTTGGACAGGCACGTCCCACCAGCGAAAACCAACTGAATGCCAACGTTATGGCGAGTTAGCTCTCCCCCTCGTGTGTTGAGGTCGCTAAAATGGTCGTGCGAAACCTGGAGCTCGCTCAATCCTTTGAGAAGCTCGGTGATATGGATATCTTTTTCGGCGGTCTGGACCGGCAGGCCTCGAAGGAGACCCTCGGCAGCGAGGTCTTCAAGCGCCCGCTGTTGCTTGTCCGTAATCGTTCTCATAGACTACCGAGCGGCCTCCCACCGCAATTTTCCTGCGGATACGTCGACCACCGGTATTGGCAACGAAGGCCCCTGGAAGTTGGGTTGTTATACCGGAATTATATGCAGCAGCAGCCTTACTTGTGCGCACGGTTACCCCCAATTTTTTCAGCGCCTCAGTCGCCAACGTCTCAAGACTGCCGGCCGGGATGGTCGCCCCTGTAACCGAACTCTTACGTGTTTTGGCGTAGACTCCAGTCCCAATCCGAACCAGCACGCCCTTAGCCTGCAAGGATTTAAGTGCCTCGGTCACCTGTGATGCGCTTCCCAAACGGGCTATTTCTGCGCGCAAAATTACATTGCCAGTACGCTGTTTCACGGACCGAAGCATACGCTCTTCAAGTTTCATCGTTGCTCCTGTCGAGGTTGCACATCAAAGACTATAGCAATCCCCTGGCAATTGTCAAGACTAATCCTTATATAACAATGACTTACGTCTACACACATTACCGACTACCGGGCAACGTTTGAAACAACTTCAAGGGCATAAATTACCTGCGAGAATTACCGCAAGCGTCTTAACCAAGTTATCGCCATGGACGTCAGAGGACTCCATCAGCGACAACGGTTGCTTGCCCACGGCTTGCTAACACCCCGGGGCAAAAAAAAGCCCGCTACGAGAGCGGGCTGAATCTATTTTCTTGGAGGAGAATAGAGGAGACGAATGAATTATGCTGCATCGCGGCATATTATTCCAATTGATTGTTGGAATGATAGAAATACGCAAAACAGATAACTACCCCTCGCCCCGCCGCCCCCAAAGCTGGGGTCAGACCCAAGGGGTCTGACCCCAAGTTCATTACTTCGCCGCCGTCACCGGCGCCCCCTTGACATCCGCGCCATACGGCAAGACCTTGGCTGCCATGCGGGTGTCGGCCTTGATCAGCGCCACTTCATCGGCCAGGATGCGCGCCGCTTCGTTCAGCAGCACGTCCTTGGCGCTCTTCGCGGCCGTTTCAGCGTCCAGTTCGGCACTCAGGGCCCGTTCGTCACCCTGCAGACCGTCGTCGGTGCGCAAGGCGCCCTTAACGGCGGCGATCTGCTTGGCCGTCTTGTTCGCCGCTTTCGCGCCCTTCAGCACGTCTTTCGGATCCGGAATCACCACGAGGTCGTCGGCAGGATTCGAAATCTGCGCGATCAGGCGTTTTTCACGCGCCTTGGCGCGCGCCTCCTGGGCATCGCGCTCCTTGCGGCGCACGGTTTCATTGAGCGAAATCTGGTTTTCCTTGCGCTGCTTGACGACCAGGGCGATGTCATCGAGCAAATACTGGAAATCCTTGTCCTTGGCCACGCGCGCTTCATGTTTCTTGTCCAGCAAGGGCACAATGTCCTTCAGGTCGCCCGTCGGCATATAGGGCGCCGGCTTGATGGCCACCCATGGCAGGGCATTCTCATAGCTCGATTCGCCGAAGTTTTCCGCGTCCGACATGGCTGGCAGCTTGATGTCAGGCGTGACGCCGCGCAACTGCGTGGTGCCGCCATTGATGCGGAAGAACTGGGCGATGGTCATTTTCAGCTCGCCGAAACGGGCTTTCTCGCTGCCGCCGAAACGGTCGAGGTTGAACAGGGTCTGCACCGTGCCCTTGCCGAAACTGCCTTCGCCGATGATGACGCCACGGCCATAGTCCTGCACGGCGGCGGCGAAAATTTCGGAAGCGGATGCCGAGCCGCGGTTGATCAGCACGCCCATCGGGCCATCCCAGGCCAGGCCGGCATTCGTGTCACTTTCCACTTCGACCTTGCCTTCGGCATTACGCTGCATCACGACAGGACCCTTGTCGATGAACAGGCCCGTCAGTTCGACGGCTTCGTTCAGCGAACCACCGCCGTTGTTGCGCAGGTCGATCAGGACGTTGTCGACCTTATCCTTCTTCAACTCGCCCAGCAAGCGGGTGACGTCGCGCGTGGCGCTCTTAAAGTCTTTGTCGCCGCGGCGGCGCGCTTCGAAGTCCTGATAGAACGTCGGCAGGGAAATGACGCCGATGCGGCGCTTGACGCCGTTATCGCGCACTTCGATGATCGATTTCTTCGCCGCCTGCTCTTCCATGCTGATTTTCTTGCGCACCAGCGGCAAGACCACGTGCTTGGCGTCCGGGCCGGCGTCGGCCGGCAGAATGTCAAGGCGCACCACGGAATCCTTGGCGCCACGGATCAGCTGCACCACGTCGTCGATGCGCATGCCCAGCACTTCGGTAATGGGGCCGCTTTCGCCCTGCCCCACGCCGACGATGCGGTCGCCCACTTTCAGCTTGCCCGACAGGCCGGCCGGGCTGCCCGGCACGACTTCGCGCACTACCGTGTATTCGTCGCGCGTCTGCAGCACGGCGCCTATGCCTTCAAGCGACAGCCGCATGGCGATGTCGAAGTTATCCGAGGCGCGCGGGCCCAGGTAATTGGTATGCGGCTCGATCGACATGGCGTAAGCGTTCATGAAGATCTGGAACACATCTTCGCTGTTGAGCTTGCGCGCACGCGTCGTGTAGCCTTCATAGCGCTTGTCCAGCGTCTCGCGGATGGCCTTGTCTTCCTTGCCCGCCAGTTTCAGGCGCAGCCAGTCGTTCTTGACGCGCTTGCGCCACAGGTCGCGCACTTCATCGTCGTTCTTCGGCCAGGCCGCCTTCTCGCGGTCGAGTTGGTAGCTTTCATCGGCCGTAAAGTCGAATTTGGTTTTCAGCAATTCACGCGCATACGCCATGCGCTCGTCGAAACGTTGCTGGTACAGGTTGTAGATGGAAAATGGTGCCGTCAAGTCTTCATTGATGATGGCGTCATCGAGCTTGGTGCGCAGGGGCGCGAAACGGTCGATGTCGGCCTGTACGAAAAACAGTTTTTCCGCATCCAGGGACTTGAAGTAACGGTCGAAGATTTTCTCCGACATGGCGTCGTCGAGCGGCATGGCTTTGTAATGGACGCGCGTCAATACGCGCGATGCCCACAAAGCGGCCTGCGTTTGCTGGGCCAGCGGCTTCATGGTTAGCGGAGGAGCGGCGCTCTTGTCCGTCTGGGCTGCGCCAGCGTGGGCTGACAGGGCAAGCACCAGGGTGACCAGCATCATTTGCTTCTTCATCGGCTTCTCCGAAAATTAGTTGAATCAATTCCAGGCGGCGCAGATAGGCATGCGCCAGCCAGCAAGACAGTAAGGGGAATACACGACTGGTCTGCATATTATTCTACAGGATACGGCTTGGCAGTCTCCCATGGAATATCAGTTTCTTCCGGGAAGCTTAAACGCGGATTAAAGGCCGCGTCTTATTCATTACAAAGTGAAACATTTGTGAGCAATGGCGTTGCCCCTCATCGATCAATCCCAATCTCGTCCATTGAACGTCAAAAAGTCAATGGGACGTTTTCACGTTTCTTGATGCAGATTCAGTTTTTACACAAAAAAAGTGATTCCTGCGGGAAACACTTAGTAACAAAATACAAGTAACATGCTATTATCGCACCCTGAAATTTTGCTTGCCTGTGCGTGGCCCTTCAGCGGACGCGCCACCGTTGCAAGCGCACTCCCACCAGATCCCCTCCCCGCGTGTCATGTCATGACCAGGAATGGCCGAGCTGATTACCCTTTGCCAGACTCAAAATATGCCTACAATTTCCTTCTCCCTGCGCCACTTTAGTGTCGGAGGCAAGATTACCGTCTTCACGTTTGCCTTGGTCAGCCTGATCCTCGCCAGCCTGACTGCCCTGATGAGTATCAACACTTCCCACGTGCTGGAACAGCACGCCGAAGCGGCCGTCACCAGCGAGCTCAATAGCGTCATGACGACCACGGAAGTATTCCATACGGCCATGGTCAACGAAGCGGCCAGCTTTGCCCGCCTGTTCGCAGCCGAATTTAC
>NZ_LT607673.1:33956-41296 GCF_900095265.1 Janthinobacterium sp. UMAB-56
CATGGTGGCCGTGGCCGGCAAGGCCACGCCCGCCCTGGCCAACGGCGGCAAGGTACTCAACCTCGACACGGCCCTGGTCGACCGCTATACGGCCCAGACGGGCGTGATCGCCACCATCTTTGCTGCGCATGGCGACGAATTCGTGCGCATCAGCACCTCGCTGAAAAAGCAGGATGGCGAACGGGCCATCGGCACCCAGCTCGATCACAACCACCCCAGCTATGCCCCCCTGCGCGCGGGCCAGCGCTTCGTCGGCATGGCAACCCTGTTTGGCAAGCACTACATCACCCAGTACGACCCCGTGCGCGACGCCAGCGGCAAGGTGGTGGGCGTGCTGTTCATCGGCCTCGACATCAGCAAGAATCTGGCCATGTTGAAAGAGAAGATTCGCCAGGTCAAGATCGGCCAGACGGGCTACATCTATATCGTCGACACGGCCCCGGGCCCCAATTACGGCCACCTGGTGCTGCATCCGAACAGTGAAGGCAAGAGCGCGCTCGACTTCAAGGCCAGCGACGGCCGCCTGTTCATCCAGGAGATGCTGGCGCAGAAAAATGGCGCCATGCGCTACACGTGGGCGGCGCCTGGCGAAACAGCTGCCCGCGCGCGCGAAAAGCAGCTGTACTATCGTCAATTCAAAGAATGGCAATGGATCATCGCGGGCGGCACATTCACGAACGAGATCACTCTTGAAGCGCGCCAGTTGCGCAACCAACTGGCCATTTCCGGCTTCATCGCCCTGCTCGTCTTCGCCCTGCTGCTGTACTGGCTGGTGCGCGCCCTCGTGTCGCGCCCGCTGGCCGCCGCCGAGACGGCCGCCGCGCAAATCGCCGACGGCGACCTGACGGTGCACCTCGACACCAACAGCCATGACGAAATCGGCCGCCTGCTGCGCGCCATGAACCGCATCAGCGACAAGCTGTCGCAAGTAGTCGGCAATGTGCGCGGCAGCGCCGGGCAAATCGCTACGGCGTCCGGTGAAATCGCCAGCGGCAACCTGGATCTGTCGAGCCGCACGGAAGAGCAAGCCAGTTCGCTGGAAGAAACGGCCGCCTCGATGGAGGAACTGAGCTCGACCGTGCGGCAGAACGTCGAACACGCGCAGAAGGCCAGCCGGCTGGCGCACGACTCCTCCAGCCTGGCAGCCGAAGGCGGCGCGGCCGTAGCGCAGGTGGCCAGCACCATGGATGCCATCCGCAACTCGTCGGGCAAGATCGCCGACATCATCGGCGTCATCGATGGCATCGCCTTCCAGACCAACATCCTGGCCTTGAACGCGGCCGTGGAAGCGGCCAGGGCCGGCGAACAGGGACGCGGCTTCGCCGTCGTCGCTACCGAGGTGCGTACCCTGGCGCAGCGCTCGACGGCAGCAGCGAAAGATATCAAGGACTTGATACAGGCGTCCGCCAGCACGGTGGACCTGGGCCATGCGCAGGTGAGCCAGGCCAGCGCCACCATGGACACCGTGGTGGCCAGCGTGCAGCAAGTGAGCAGCATCATGGCCGAGATCGCGCAGGCGAGCGAAGAACAGCGCAGCGGCATCGAGCAAGTCAACCAGGCCATCGCCCAGATGGACCAGGTGACCCAGCAGAACGCGGCCCTGGTGGAAGAAGCGGCCGCAGCGGCAGATGCCTTGCAGGAACAGGCGCTGGAGCTGAACCAGGTGGTGGGCGTGTTCAAGCTGTAAAACAAGCCTGATGCTAAGATGGGGACGAATCCACCTTGCCAGGAGGCAGCATGCATGACGACTATGTTTTAATTGCCCGGCTGATGATGCCCACGGATGCGCACGTCATCCGCGGCTGCCTGGCAGCGGCCGGCATCGACGTGCTGCTGACGGACGACCAGCACATGCAGGCCGACATGCTGCTGGCGGCTGCCATTGGCGGCGCACGCGTCATGGTGCGCGAGCACGATGTGGCGCGCGCGAATGAAATCCTGGCCGCCTTCGAGCGGGGCGATCTGGCCTTATCCGATGATGCGGACGTGGGCGCGCCCGTCGCCGAATAAGCCTAGGAGTAGAAACAGCGCCCGCACGCCTGGCGGTAACTCTCGTTGCCGCCAATACTGATCTGCTCGCCCTCCTTGATGCGGCGGCCCTGCTCATCCACGCGGATGTTCATCGTGGCCTTCTTGCCGCAAGTACAAATATTCTTCAGCTCCTCGATATCGTCGGCCAGCGCCAGCAGATAGGCCGAGCCGGGAAACGGTTCGCCCTTGAAATCCGTGCGCAAGCCGTAGCAGATGACGGGCACGCCCTTCACTTGCGCCAGTTGGTGCAGCTGCTGCACCTGGGCCGTGCTGAGAAATTGCGCCTCGTCGACCAGCACACAAGCTACCTGGGGAATCTCATCGAGGAAATTCGTGTCGGCATGGAAGATATCGACCTGGCGCTGCGGCCCCAGGCGCGAGGTGACCCGGCCCACGCCATAGCGGCTGTCGATGGCGGCCGTGTACAGGCGCACCTGCTGGCCCTGCTCTTCATAGTTGTGCGCGACCTGCAACAAGGCCGTCGACTTGCCCGCGTTCATTGCGGAATACCGGAAATAAAGTTTTGCCACTGCCGCCTGCCCTGTTTGTCTGATTTTTCAAAGATACTGTTTAGCACCTTTTCGAGGCGTGATTATAAATCGCAATGGCGGGCTTGCGGCAGCTTAATACGCCTGCCTTTGGCGCGGCAAGCGGGTTACAAACGGCGCATACTCGCATCGCGCACCCTGCCGACTATATGCGCAGGGCGTATATGCAAGCATGCAAACATTCGTTCGCGCCATTCGCCCCTGCGCCTACACTGCGCGGCACGGAAGGCGGCTCGGGACACGATCCGGAGCGGCTGTTTCTCTGACAGGAGCCACCATGAATGATCGAATGCCAGCCCCACCCCAGCCGCCAGCGCTCTACACGCTGATCGGCAATACCCCGCTGGTCGAAGTGAGCAGGCTCGATACGGGCCTGTGCCAGCTGTTCCTGAAACTGGAATCGCAAAATCCCGGCGGTTCCATCAAGGACCGCATCGGCCTGTCCATTATCGAAGCGGCCGAAGCCGACGGCCGCTTGCAGCCGGGCGGCACCATCGTCGAGGCGACAGCCGGCAATACCGGTATCGGCCTGGCCCTGGTCGGCCGCATCAAGGGCTACCGCGTGATACTCGTCGTGCCCGACAAGATGTCGACGGAAAAAGTGCTGCATTTGAAGGCACTGGGCGCGGAAGTGCACACCACGCGCTCGGACGTGGGCAAGGGCCATCACGAGTACTACCAGGATTTCGCGGCACGACTGGCGCGCGAGCTGCCGGGCGCCTTCTTTGCCGACCAGTTCAACAATCCCGCCAATCCCCTGGCCCACGAAACGGGCACCGGGCCGGAAATCTGGGAGCAAAGCGGGCATGACGTGGACGCCATCGTCGTCGGCGTCGGCTCGTCCGGCACCCTGACGGGACTGACGCGCTACTTCCGCAAGGCGCAACCCAAGCTGGAATTCGTGCTGGCCGACCCGCAAGGCTCCATCCTCACCGAATACATCGACACGGGCAAAGTGAGCGACACGAGCGGCTCGTGGGCCGTCGAAGGCATCGGTGAAGACTTCATTCCCGCCATCGCCGACATGCACGGCGTGCGCCGCGCCTACAGCATCAGCGACCAGGAAAGTTTTGATGCCGCGCGCGCCCTCTTGCGCGCCGAAGGCATTTTAGGCGGTTCGTCGACCGGCACGCTGCTGGCCGCCGCCCTCAAATACTGCCGCGAACAGACCACGCCCATGCGCGTCGTCACGTTCGTGTGCGACACGGGCACGCGCTATTTGTCAAAAGTTTACAACGATGGCTGGATGCGCGACCAGGGCTTGTTGCAGCGGGTCGTGTCGGGCGACTTGCGCGACCTGATCGGACGCCGCTACGACGAGGGCGATGTCGTCAGCGTGGCGCCGGGCGACACCCTGCTGACCGCCTTCAACCGCATGCGCTCGAACGACCTGGCGCAAGTGCCCGTCATCGACGGCGGCCAATTGGTGGGCATTCTCGACGAATCGGACTTGCTGCTGCGCGTATCAAGCGACGCCGCACATTTCGCGTCGCTGGTGGGCAGCACCATGACGATGCAGCTCGAAACCCTGGCGCCGTCAAGCGGCTTGCCCGCCCTGCGCGCCACCCTGGACCGGGGCTTGACGGCAGTCGTCGCCGACGATACCGCGTTCTATGGCCTGATCACCCGCTTCGACCTTATCAACCACTTACGCAGGACACTATCTTGAGCCAGCAAACTCCACGCAAGAGCCATCTCGCCACGCGCGTCATCCACGCCGGCCAGTCTCCCGACCCGTCGACGGGCGCCATCATGCCCCCCATTTACGCCACCTCCACCTTCGTGCAAGAGAGCCCCGGCGTGCACAAGGGCCTCGACTACGGCCGCTCGCACAATCCAACGCGCTGGGCGCTCGAACGCTGCGTGGCCGACCTGGAAGGCGGCAGCGCAGCCTTCGCCTTCGCCTCGGGCCTGGCCGCCATTTCGTCCGTGCTGGAATTGCTGGATGCAGGCAGCCACATCGTCGCCGGCGACGACATGTACGGCGGCACCTACCGGCTGTTCGAGCGCGTGCGCCGGCGCTCGGCCGGCCACGACTTTAGCTATGTCGATTTGACCAATCCCGAAAATCTGCTGGCTGCGCTGCGCCCGGAAACGAAGATGGTGTGGGTCGAGACGCCCACCAACCCGATGCTGAAACTGGCCGACCTGCGCGCGATTGCCGACATCTGCCGCGCACGCGGCATCATCGCCGTGGCGGATAACACCTTCGCCAGTCCGCTGGTGCAGCGCCCGCTCGAACACGGCTTCGACATCGTCGTGCACTCGACCACCAAGTATTTGAACGGCCACTCGGACATCATCGGCGGCATCGCCATCGTCGGCGCGGAAGCGCGCCAGGCACAATGGCGCGAGCAGCTGGGCTTTTTGCAAAACTCGGTGGGGGCGATTGCCGGGCCATTCGACAGCTTCCTCGCCCTGCGCGGCGTCAAGACCCTGGCCATCCGCATGCAGCGCCATTGCGCCAGCGCCCTGGCGCTGGCGCAATGGCTGGAGCAGCAGAAAGAGGTAAAACAGGTGTTTTACCCGGGCCTGGCCTCGCACCCGCAGCACGCGCTGGCGCTACGCCAGATGGAGGGTTTCGGCGGCATCATTTCCATCGACCTCGATACGAACCTGGCGGGCGCGCGCCGTTTCTTGGAGCACTGCGAGATATTTGCGCTGGCCGAAAGCCTGGGCGGCGTGGAAAGCCTGATCGAGCATCCTGCCCTGATGACGCATGCCAGCATTCCGGCCGAGCAGCGGGCAAAGCTGGGTATCGGCGATGGCTTGATCCGCCTGTCGGTGGGCATCGAAGACATCGCAGACCTGCGCCATGACTTGCGCACGGCGCTCGATGCGATTTGAACGGCCCAGCTGCTATTTTCCAGGGTGGTAGCGTCGCTCCAGGTGCTGCTCCACCTGCTCCGGATAAAACAGCACGTCCTTGAACTCGCCGCGCGCATACATGGCCGCCTGGTCCTGGAAGTGCGGCGAGCGCAGACCGCCACTCTGGCCGCCCGCGAGGATGCTTTTCGCCCTGATGCGGGGACCGAATTCCACGGCCGCCACAAAACTGTTGCCACGCTCGCCATAGATGCGTTTCGTCGTGCTCTTGCTGCGCTGGCCATACGCGGCCAGCGCCCCCCAGTTGCCCGACGCGTAAGGCACGGGCAAGCTGGGCTGCGCATCGTCAAATGGCTGCACCACGTCGCCTGTCAAGCGCTGGTAGCGGTTGATCTCGCCCCATGGCGTTTGCCAGTTGCCGAAATCGCGCTGCAGCTTGGCTGCAGCACTGGCCAATGCCGCCAGGCGCTGCGCCGCCGTGACCTTGTCTGTCGCCATGAAATCGACCACGGGCACGCCCTGCTCGCGCGCCTGTTTGCCGACCAGTTCCGCCAGTTCCTGGCCCCAGAACACGGCCAGCGAGGTGGCGGTGGACGTCAGCGAATAACGCCAGGCCCAGGCGCGCAGCAGCGCGACCTTGTCGGCCAGTGCCAGCTGTTGCGCGTCGCCCACCGGCAGCGCATCGTATGCCGTGAACAACGGTGGCAGCAGGGACTCGAACGCCGTCAACTCGCTGTCATACGACGCGGCGATCAGGCTGTCGAGCGTAAACCCTGTCTTGTTCTGGAAAACCTTGACCGCATGCAGGCCACGCGCGTTTTCGCCGTACACGGACATGTAGGCGGGATAGTCCTGCTGGCGCGGGCTGCTGCTGCCGGCCGCCGAATACGGCCAGTTGTTCGTATTCTGTATCCAGCCATTTTTCGGATTGAACAGGGTGATGGTTTGCGCCACCGTGTGCAGTCCCTGCCACTCGGTGGCCGGGTCGCTGCCGTCGACCGGCTGCTTCCAGTTGAAGCGCGGGTCGCGCACGGGGATGAAATTGCCGTGAAAATAGGCGATATTGCCATCCGCATCCGCGTACACCGTGTTATTGGACGAATTCGTGCGCAGTTCCATCGTTTGATAAAACGCCGCATAATCGCGCGCCTTGGTGCGCGTGTACGACTGTATCAAAGCTTTCAACGGTTCATTCATCAGGCGCACGGACACCCATTTTCCATCCTGCGCACGCACGATGGGGCCGTGGTGGCTGTAGTAGACGGTGATGGTTTTCGATCCCATGCCGCCATCGGCCAGTTTATATGGCAAGGTAATCGGCACGGCTTTCAAGGGCCGCTGGCCACCGTCATAGCGGTAGAACCAGGCGCCGTCCTTGTCTACGATGCTTTCCAGGTATTCGTCGATGGCGTCGCCGCCGCCCGAGGTATGCATCCAGCCCAGCCGCTCATTAAAACCCTGGTAGACGAAAAACTGGCCCCAGGTGACGGCGCCATACGCGTTCAGGCCTTCGCCGCTGGTCATCTGCACTTCGGCACGGAAGTAAAAGGATGTGTGCGGATTGATCATCAGCAGCGCGTGGCCATCTTTCGTGATGGCAGGCGCGATGGCAAAACCGTTCGAGCCACTCGGTTCGGGGTCCAAGCCCGTCTCCAGGCTGGCCAGCGCCACGGTAGCAGGCCAGGCTTGCTGGCCGTAGAACGCTTCGAGCTGCGCCAGGTTGACGGACTCGATATCGCCGCCGATGCTGCCCTCGCTGAAACTCAGGGCCATCCACGGCTCGAAATGCGTGATCAGCCTTGGTTTGACCTGCGGGTGCGTGGCCAGATAAAAATTGAGGCCATCGGCAAACGCATCCATCAATTTGCGCAGCCACGGCGGGCTTGCACGGTACTGCACCTGCAACTCCAGCGGATCGATGAAGAGCTTCATGCG
>NZ_LT607673.1:41337-53340 GCF_900095265.1 Janthinobacterium sp. UMAB-56
TTCGCCCTCCACTTCCGCCAGCCGCCCCATGGCATTGATGTAGTTCAATTCCACGCGGGGAAAATCATCCTCGGCCTGCGCGTACATCAAGCCGAAGACGGCATCCGCATCGCTCTTGCCCGTCACGTGGGCAATTCCCCAGGTATCACGCGCGATGCTGACATGGGCGGCCTGCGCCTGCCAGCGGGCCATGTCGGTGACAGAAGCAGCGGGCGCAGCCTGCACAGGAGGAACTGCAACGGCGCCGCAGGCGATGGCGGCAAACAAGGCACGGCGAGTCAGCATGAACTACTCCGGTAATCAGGATGCGTCGATCAGCGTCGCGATGCGCTGGTTGAGTTCCACATTCTCCGCCTGCAGCTGCGCCACCCGCTGTTTCAGGCTGGCGATCTCGCCGCGCAAGCGCTCCGCTTCGGACGGCGCACTGGCCGCGTTCTCGGCCCACGGCTCATTGCCCGTCTCCGGCGTGTCCTGAGATACATGCACCTTCGGCTCGCGCGGCGTGCGCGTGGCGGCGCGCTGTTCGCGGATTTCCTTGGCCGCCTGGCGCAGCAGTTTCTTGCCACCGGCGACGGCTGCCACCTGCTCTTCCGGCGGCAGGGATGCCACGGTGGCCGCCGCATTGATGGAGATCGTGCCCGAACGAACGGCCTCCACCAGTTCCGGCGCAGCCGCCTTCTGGATTTTCTCGATCTGGCTGATCTGGTTGCTGCTCAGGCGCGCCGCCTTGGCCACCTCTTCGCGCGTGCTCATGGGTGGCTTGGGCGCATTTTCGCCGTCGGGAGCATCTGTCGCGCTGACGGGCGCCGGGCTGCGCGCGGCGACGATTTCCTTCTTGCGCAGGGCCAGCACGCCGCGCTGGAAGTCCGATACGCTGCGCCGCGCCAGGTGATTGTCGATCATCCACAGCATGACATCGTCGAGCGAGCTAAAGCTGGTGTTCTGGATGGTCTTGAATTCGATGCCGTGCTGGCGGCAGATGGCGTAGCGGTTATGCCCGTCGATCAGCACGTCGTTCCACAGCACCAGCGCGTCGCGGCAGCCTTCGGTCAGCAGGCTGCGCTCGAGCGCAGCGTATTCGCTGGCGGTGAGCGGGTCGATGTACGACTGCAGCACTTGATTGATAGTGATATTCATGGTTGTCCTCAATATTGCGGCGCGATGGTCCGCGCCGGCACGAATGCTACACCATCCTCCGCCCCTGGCCGGGTAAAATCACGGCGGCACAGCTCATTCAAAAATACGGACCATGCAAAGAAAGTACGCCACCGCGATCATTTTTACCGTTGCCGCCATCGGCTTCACCTGGATCAGCCCCTATATCGCCATGTACCGCATCAGCATCGCGGCGAAATCCGTGCGCCTGGAAAACCTGGCGCAGCAGGCCGACCTGCCCGCCGTGCGCGCCAGCGTGGCGCGCCAGTTGCGGGCGGCCGGCGAAACGGCGAGTGCAGAGGACTTCAAGGAAATGCTCGACACCATCGTCTCGCCGCCCGGCATCACGGTATTGATCCTGCACGGCAAGCAGGGGGCGGACGGCAAGCGCCACGACTTCGGCATGGCTTATCGCTCGTGGAACGAAGTGGTACTCCAGCGCAGCGGCGCCGGCCCCGCCGCCAGCCAATTTTTGCTGCGCCGCCATGGCATCTGGGACTGGAAATTGACGGACATTCGCTTGCCGCCAGAATTACTCTGATGAAACTTGATCTAAAACAACACTTACTTAAAACGTCATATTGATTTTGGGAAATATTATGTAGAATGCCAACACTTCAGGCGCACCGCGTCACCAGGCATCGAGAGATTGCACGATGAAAAGAATGATGTTTCTCGCTGTAGTGGCATTGCTCGCGCTGGCCGGCACCTTCTATGCCAGCCCGTATTTCACCATGGACCAGATCCGCGCTGCGACCATGGACGAGGATAGCCAAGCCTTGGCCGCGCAGATCGATCTGGCCCAGTTGCGCGGCAGCCTCGGACAGCAACTGCATGCCCTGTTCTCGGCGCCGGAAGTGGCCGACGACATCAGCCCCGACGTCATCGATCCCTTGCTCGATACCATGCTGATGCCCGAAGGCATCGTCGCCTTGATGAAGCTCAATGACCGTTACGAAAAACCGATCGCCAAGGTCAGCGATATCAGCGGGCGCAAGCGCAACACCAAGCCCGACTACAAACTGCGCTACACCTCGTGGGACAAGGTCGTGGTGCAGCGCGCCCACAGCAAGAGCCATATCGGCGAGCTGACCCTGACGCGCGACGGCCTGTGGCACTGGAAGCTGGTGTCGGTAGCCCTGCCAAAGAATCTGCTGGCCGACGCCTGAGGCGCCAGCCCGGCGTAGCGGCAAACATCCACTGTGCGACACTGCTATCATCGGGATTTGATTTCCATCGGAGGCAGCATGTCAGACTTGGTACAACACGCACTGAACCACGCGGGCAAACCGGCCACCACGCCATGGGTGGTGACCCTGATCAACGGTGAAAAACTCACCGGCCCCATTTCCCCGCTCAGTGACGGCTGCTACGCCATCGGGCTGGGACAAATCAAGTATTTTTCCAGCGACAAGGTCGCCTGCCTGAATGTGTCGGGTGCGGGCGCGTTTCCCATCTGAGCAAGCACGCGCCAGCCCTGGCTCACGCCGGCAGGCGCGCGCCGTCAGGCTGCGCGAGGTCGGGTAAGCACGCCAGCGCCGCTTTCAAGGCGGCAAAGCACTGGGCGTCGATGGCTGTGCCCACCGTCTCGGCCATGATCTCGAGCGCTTTTGGAATGGGAATGGGCCCCCGATATGGCCGGTCGGCCGTGATGGCGTCGAAAATGTCGGCCGTGGTGATGATGCGCGTTTCCAGGCTGATGCCCTCGGCCGTCAAGCCCCGCGGATAGCCCTTGCCATCGAGCCGTTCATGGTGCGCAGCTGCCACGACAGCCAGTTCGGCAAACGCGTCAATGCGTGACAGAATCGTTTCCGTATAGTGTGCGTGCTGTTGCACGGCCAACCACTCTTCCGCGTCGAGTTTGCCAGCCTTGTCCAGCACGCAATTGCTGACGCCAAGCTTGCCGACGTCATGCAGCAAGGCACCCCGCTTGAGCCAGCGACGCCGCTCCGGCGTCACACCCAAGGTTTCGGCGATCATGTCCGTGTACAGCGCAACGCGCTCGCTGTGGCCGCTCGTGTACGGGCTTTTCGAATCGACTACCTGGCCGAACGCGGCAGCGATGTCGTCGAGATAGTCCTCGTCCACCGGCACGGAACGGTTCGCCGGTTCCAGCGCCGCCACGGCGGCCGTCAGGTCCTGCGAGCGCAACATGGACCAGAAGGCGCCCGACTGCGCTACCCGTTCGAACGCCTGCACCAGTAGCGGGTCAAACCAGCTGCCCGCGCGCTGGCGCACCTCGGCCTGGGCGGCGCGCGCGCCATCAGCCGTATGAAACACATCGATCACCTGCGCCAGCAGGGCGATGCGCGAAAACAGGGGAATCGCCTGGCCTGCCAGTTTGTCCGGCTTACCCTGGCCATTGTAGTGTTCGTCGAGACTGTAGATGCCCTCTGCCACGGATTCCGGAAAGCGCAACAGGCGCGCGATGTCGGCGCCGCGCTGGCAGCGCGTAGCGATCAGCTCCTGCGCGATATGCGAGCCGTCGCGCAAGATCGTCATGACGGCACGGAAACGCTCGGCCAGGCCAGCCTTCAGGCCCGTGTGCTTGAGGACGAATTTGAGCACTTGCGGCAGGCTGTCGCCCACCGTCTTGAAGCCTTGTTTGAAAGACAGATCATCCGTCAGGTAGAGCTCGCAGATGCGCGCAGCATTACTGCTGCAGCCCAGGTCCTTGAGCAGCAGGGTGTAATACAGATTCCACAAGTCTTCATCCGCCATGCCCAGTTCGCGTCCCAGATGCATGCCGATCCAGCAACAGCGGATGCAATGACCTTCCGGCTGTCCTTCGGTGATGTCCAGGGCCTGGCTCAGGGCGGCAATCAGTTCGGAGAGCCGGATGCCGTCAACGTCCGGCGCACTTGCGAATAAAATTAACATGGTAGAAATAGAAGTTTCTTATTTGCAATGAATTATATTCTACGCGAAATCTGGCCTGTCGCTACCTTGTGGCACCCTCATTGTCCATGCATGCGGCGCGCTTCAGCAGCGGCCCTATCGGGGAATGTGGACGACATCAGCATGTTGAGCAAAAAAACTGTTGCCCTTATGAAAAAAAACGGTTGATTTGCCAAAAATTCTATGTAAAAATGATTCCAACAAATAAAACAAATAAATTATTGAATTTGGCTTTTTTGATTAATGCTGTCCGCGCACCAAGAATCCGTGTTCAGGATAGCAAAGCATTGTGCAGCGCGCGTCACGCTGCAACGCAGCAACGCAGCAGGCTCTCACCAGTTTCGCGCAGACACACTTTCTAATCCAAACAAGGTATTCCGGGAGATACAACATGAATAAATTAACGGTACGCGGTCAACTGACTCTGGCTTTCGGCCTGCTGGTCTTTCTCCTCATCGGCATCTCGATCTTGTCCGTGCAGAGTTTTTCCACTTTCAACGCCGGCTTTGAGCAGTACGTCAACGGTATCATGGCGCGTGCCAACACGGCGCACCGCGTACGTGAAGCGATCGACATGCGCGCCGTGGCGGCCAGGAACCTGGTGCTCGTTGCCACGCCTGCGGACATGGAAATCGAACGCAAACAGGTGCTGCAGGCGCACGCCAATGTCGTCAAGAACATGCAGCATCTGCTGCAGCTTGCGCAACAGCCGGGGGTACCGGACGAGGTGCGCCGCGTCATCGACAAGATAGACGGCATTGAAAAACGCTATTCTCCCGTGGCCCTGGGCATCGTCGACCTGGCCTTGCAGAAAAAAAACGAGCAGGCCATCGTCAAGATGAACGATGAATGCCGCCCGCTGCTGGCCGCCCTCGTGGCAGCGACGGATGAGTATTTTGCGCTGACAGACCGGCGCTCCGCCGCCCTGCTGCAGGAGGATGGCGAACATTACGCTTCCAGCAGGAATATCCTCATCGGCGCCAGCCTGCTCTCCATCGTGCTGGCAACTCTGGCGGGCTGGCTCATTACGCGTCACTTGCTCAAGGCGCTGGGCGCCGAACCGCGCGAGCTGTGCGAGGCCGTCAGCCTGCTTGCCGCCAGCGACCTGACAGGAACACTCAACGTTGCACCGCAAGACAGCACCAGCGTGCTCTCGGCGCTGCGGCGCATGCAGGTGTCGCTGACCTCAGTCGTGTCGTCCGTACGCCAGGATTCCGACACGGTCTCGCTGGCCGCCGCAGAGATTTCCACCGGCAATAACGATCTGTCGCTGCGCACGGAACAGCAAGCCAGCTCGCTCGAAGAAACCGCTTCCTCGATGGAAGAGCTCACCAGCACCGTACGCAAGAATGCAGAGAATGCCCGCGAAGCCAACTTGCTGGCGACCACAGCGTCGGAGGTCGCCAGCAAGGGCGGCGCCGTAGTGGGACAAGTGATGGGTACCATGGACCTGATCAGCGAATCGTCGCGCAAAATTGTCGACATCATCAGCGTCATTGACGGCATCGCCTTCCAGACCAATATTCTGGCCCTGAACGCAGCAGTGGAGGCGGCGCGTGCCGGCGAGCAAGGCCGCGGCTTCGCCGTCGTGGCAACCGAAGTGCGCGGGCTGGCCCAGCGCAGCGCCAGCGCGGCCAAGGAAATCAAGGTCCTGATCGATGATTCCGTGAGTCGCGTCGATGCGGGTTCCAGGCTGGCGGCACAGGCTGGCACGACGATGACCGAGGTCGTCGCCAGCGTTGCACGCGTCAGTAACATCATCGCTGAAATCACCGTGGCAAGCCAGGAGCAGTCCGCCGGCATCGAACAGATCAATCAGGCGGTGACCCAGATGGATAGCGTCACGCAACAGAATGCGGCGCTGGTGGAAGAGGCCGCCGCAGCGGCGGAATCCCTGCGCGATCAGGCCAACCACCTGGTGCAAACGGTGAGTGTCTTCAAGACACACGGCGTCCAAGTGGCGGCGCCTGCGCCCGTGCGAGCCAACGCCAAGCCGCTGCGCCTGGCGCCGGTACCATCAGCTACCGCCAGCAAACGCCCTGCCGCGCCTGCGAAACCTCGTCGCGTGCAGGCGGAAGCGGCGACGGCCGACGACTGGGTAGAGTTCTGAGCAATTACGGCCATGCAAGGCTAGCGTCACAGGGGATAGCCGCAGCCGGCACCTCCCCTGTCGCGTTACAACAACAAGTTCCTGCTGAAAAAAATTCATGGCAACTGTTGTATTTCTAGTGCCCAAGCCTGGCTACCAGGACAATGCGGCACCCTTTTTTTGCGCATCCGCAGCAAATACCATCGCAATACCCACACTTTCGTGCGTTCGCACAAGCCCGGCGGCACTCCACTATGCACCCAGCAGATATTGACGACAAATACGATTTTATTCGCGTATTCAGTCGAAACGGATATGAATAACCGTGGCGGGAAAATGGCATGAATAGCAAAAATTTCCGTGCTAGCATGATTTTCGTCCAGCGGCCTAGCGCCAGCTTGGACCTTACGCACAACCTTGACCGACAGGAGCCGTTTCATGATGACACCGCATGCCAGCACAGTACGCCACACCCTGATTGCCCTGGCAATCACTGCCGCCTTTCCCCTGCAGGCGATGGCGCAGGACAGCACCCCTGCGCCAGCGACCGATGCGCCTGCCGCTCCGGTGGCACAAGCCGGTCCTGGCCAGCTGGAAACGGTGATCGTGACGGCACAGCGGCGCGCGGAAAACATCAAGGACGTGCCCATGTCCATCGCCACCCTGAAGGGCGAGAAGCTCGACACCCTGACGGCCGGCGGCGCCGACATCCGCTTCCTCAACAGCCGCTCGCCCAGCGTCTCGGTTGAATCCGACTACGGCCGTACCTTCCCCCGCTTCTACATTCGCGGCCTGGGTAACACCGACTTCGACCTGAATGCCTCGCAACCGGTGGGCCTGGTGATGGATGACGTGGTGCAGGAAAACGCCATGCTCAAGGGCTTCCCCGTGTTTGACGTAGACCAGGTCGAGGTGCTGCGCGGCCCGCAAGGCACGCTGTTCGGACGCAACTCGCCGGCCGGCGTGATCAAGTTCGACTCCGCCAAGCCCGTCTTCAAGACCGAAGGCTACCTGAGCGGCGGCTTCGGCAAGGATGGCATGAAGAACCTGGAAGGCGCCTTCAACGTGCCTGTCAGCGACACGGTGGCCCTGCGCTTTTCCGGCCAGACGCAGCGCCGCGACGACCGCGTCCACAACCCGCGCCCGACCGGCACGCGCGACTTCGAAGGCTATGAAGACAGCGCCGCCCGCCTGCAGGTACTGGTCAAGCCCACGCGCGATTTGACGGCCTTGTTCAATGTGCATGCGCGCAATCTCGACGGCACGGCAACGCTGTTCCGCGCCAACATCCTGAAACAGGGCACGAATGACCTGGTGGACAATTTCGATTACGGCTCCTACCCTACCGACGGTATCAACCGCCAGCACCTGAAAACCAAGGGCGGCAGCATGCGCCTGAAATGGGACTTGCCCGGCGTCACCCTGCATTCGATCACCGGCTACGAAAAACTCGATTTCTTCAGCCGCGCCGACGTCGATGGCGGCTATGGCGCCGTGTACGCGCCACCGATGGGCCCCGGCTTCATCCCCTTCTTCGTGGAAACGGCCGATGTGATCCCCAAGCACAAGCAGATTTCGCAGGAATTTCGCGCAGAATCGTCTGCCCGCGGCCCGCTGCAATGGATAGGCGGCCTGTTCTACTTCAAGGAAGATATCCAGATCGACAGCATCAGCTTTGACAGCCTGGCGCCCGGCAATCCGCAGAACAGCGCCTACGCCACGCAAAACCAGAGCTCGAAATCGTACGCGGCCTTCGGTTCGCTCAATTACACGGTGTCGGATGCCCTGAAACTGCGTGCCGGCCTGCGCTACACGACCGACAAGAAAGATTTCTCGGCCAAGCGCGTGGAAGCGACCACGGCCGGCCCGTTCAACTTGCACGATACCTCGCACAACGTCAGCTGGGACGTGAGCGGCACCTATGTGCTGAGCCCGGCAACGAACGCCTTTGCGCGCATTGCCACCGGCTACCGTGCACCATCGATGCAAGGGCGCCTGAACGGTCTGGACGACCGCCCCTCGCAGGCCGGCGCCGAAAAAGTGCTGTCGGTGGAGGCCGGCATCAAGCAAGACCTGTTCGACAAGCGCGCCCGTCTGAGCCTGGCCGTATTCCAGTACCGCGTCAAGGACAAGCAATTAACAGCCGGCAGCGGCGTGGTGAACATGAACCGGCTGCTCAATGCAGAGAAGGCTATCGGCCAGGGCGTGGAGCTGGACTTCCAGGCCAACCTCAGCGACTCGCTCAGCATGACGCTGGGCGGCAGCTATAACCATACGGAGATCCAGGACAAGAAACTGTATGTGCAAAGCTGCGGCAACGCCCAAAACACCCCGTCCAGCGGCTGCACCGTCACCGATCCCGTCGGCCCGTTCGTGGGCACGGCCTACATCGACGGCAACCCGCTGCCGCGCGCGCCGGAATGGCAAGCCAATTTCACCTTGAAATACAGCATTCCAGTGGCCAACGGCGAATTCTTCGCCTACACCGACTGGGCTTACCGTACCAGCTACAATTTCTTCCTGTACGAAGCGAAGGAATACAAGGCCAAGGAATTGCTGGAAGGCGGTTTGCGTGCCGGCTATAAGTGGGACAAATACGAAATCGCCGCGTACGGGCGCAACATCACCAACCAGATCCAGTCATTGGGGGCCATCGAATTCAACAACCTGACCGGCATCGTCAACGAACCGCGCACGTATGGAGTGCAGTTCAAGGCCACATTCTGAACTTGCGCTGACATAACCATGCTGTCCGCTGCAAACCGGACAGCATTTCTCTCTGACCTCGGCTGATACCTGGCGGTTGATGCGAAACCAGCACTCAAGCACAAGATGGCGTGATGCGTATCACCTGTGCTAGAATCTTGCCGCGCTGCCCGGATGGTGAAACTGGTAGACACTGGAGACTTAAAATCTCCCGCCTGTAAGGGCGTGCCGGTTCGATTCCGGCTCCGGGCACTCAGAACAAAAAACGCATAGTAGTACAAAACCCGCTTTTCTCTATTTTCATAGGGGAAAGCGGGTTTTTTTTCGTCTGCAGAAAAAGCAAAATGCGGCATAGGACACCGAAATGCTGCTACCATTTGCCAAAATTTACCAATGGATTTACCAAAATGGCAGCTCCGGTTAAGGATGGCAAGATTTGGCGACATCGCCTCATGGTCAAGGGTGTTCGGGTGTCAGGCACCTTTGAGACCAAGGCGGCCGCCCTCGCGTGGGAAGCGAGCCAGCGCGTCCAGCTGGCCGAAGGCAAGGCCAAGGTTGTCGAAGAGACGTGCAAGGATGCATTTGATCGGTACGAGCGTGAGGTTTCCAGGAATAAGGCCGGCAAGCGCTGGGAGGTCAACCGCCTGGCTGCCATGGGCGCCACATCCCTTGGCACCGTGAAAATTGCTGACGTCGATGAAACCCATGTGGCCGCCTGGCGCGACGAGCGGCTCAGGACAGTATCCGGCGCAACGGTTAATCGGGAAATGAATCTGCTGTCGCACGTGTTCTCGGTAGCGCGCAAGGAATGGAAGTGGCTGTCGAAAAGCCCCACGACCGACGTTGCACGGCCGAAGGTCAAGCCGCCCAGGGACAGGCTGATCAGCGAGGACGAAATTACCGCGATCTGCCTGGCCCTGGGCTGGGATCAGAAGGCCCCCGGCATGGTACCGACGACTAAACAGCATCGAATCGCCCTCGCCTTCCTTTTCGCCATTGAAACGGCTATGCGCGCTGGAGAAATATGCGGACTGGGTAAGGCGGACGTGTCGGGCCGCGTAGCCAAGCTGAAAATGACGAAGAATGGTTTTCCTCGGGATGTGGCGCTCTCCCCGCGCGCGCAGGAGATATGGGCGATGGTGCCGGATGGTTTTGATATTTCGTCCGCATCCCTAGATGCTCTTTTCCGAAAGGCCCGTGAGCGGGCTGGCGTCGAAGGCCTCACCTTCCACGATACCAGGCATGAAGCCATTACCCGCCTAGCTGGCAAGCTGGGAGTGCTGGATCTGGCGCGCATGGTCGGCCATCGCGATATTCGGCAGCTGCAGACGTATTACAACGCAACTGCCGACGATATCGCGGCAAAACTATGAAGTGTGCTTTTCTGCCCAGGCGATCACCTCACGGGCTTTGTACAGCGCCTGTGAGCGCCCTTCCACTGGCAGCCGGATTGGTCGCGGGAACGTCGGCAGGCACACGATGTCGCTGCGTACGCGCGCCGCCGAACGCTTGAAATAGGTAGCCAGGCAGTTGGTATCCCAAAGGTCCACGGACAGCGGCAAAGCCGGCCGTTGCATTTTTTCAATTGCCTCGGCCAGCTTGGCCAGAACGTCAGTTTCAGTGGCGGTCATGCTTGTGCTCCCATTTTCTTCAGTGAAGTAACGCCAAGCCCTAGCAGCTTGGCGAGTAAATATTCGATGCGCGCGCCTTTACTTAGGGGCCATCCTGGCAACATCACCAGGCAGTCGACGCTGGCCACCTGGGCCACACTCATGCGCATGTAGCCCAGCCAGCTACCGCATGCCGGTGCCGGATTCTCGGCCGGGTTGACCACGACGTGGCCAGCGGCGCGCAGCAGCGACGCTGCCTGGTGAAATGCCGGGTAGTTGAACTGAGGATGCCCGGTCATTGGCCCTGCGATGTAAATCTTCATGCAACCCTCGCAATCTCGCGCTCATGCGCGAAGTTGGCGAGGATCAGCGCCTTGGCCATGGGCGGGCAGACCGAGTTGCCGCACATGCGCACCTGGGCGCTCTTCGTCAGTTTCAGGCCTTGGGCCGGGTCGTCTCCGATGATGTAATCGTCGGGGAAGCCCTGGGCCCGGAAGAGCTCGCGCGGCTGCAGCATGCGTAGGCCGATATCCACGATCTGGTAGTCCTGGCCGTGAATAGTCACCAGGCCGAAGCGGTCACGGCTCGTGACGGTGGCCAGCGGCCCGTCGATATCCGGCGCCTGGTCCGTGCCGTAGTAGCTCAACAGGAATGCGCGTACCTCGGCGTGGTGCTGGCCGCCAGCACTGACCGTGCCCAGCGGCTCGTCGGTACCGGCCGCCGTGCTGGTGCCGCGCAGCTTGATCATGTTGCTGGTGACGATGCCCAGCGCATGCGGCGCGCCGGCGGGCTTTTCCTTCGGCCCGGCCGTGATCGTCGGCAGCGGCGTGTTCATGGCGCTGCCCGTGGCGCCGGTGCGGAACTTGGTAATGTGCGCCGATACCATCGAAAAATGGCCGCCCTTGACCTGGGCACAAATTGTGCGCAGCGGTTCGTCGGCCGGCATCACGCGCTGATTGCTCGCGTTGGCATGCTCCGTCAAGAACGCTGTCACCAGGCTGTGGTGGTCGCATGCTGTGACCGTGCCGATAGGGTCGGCCAGGTCAGAGCCCACGACGCCCGTGTAATGCTTGGCCAGGAATGCAGTGGCCACGGCCTTGTTGCCGCTGGCCGTAACGGTGCCGAGCGGCGCCTCGACGTCGTGCGCACCAGTGCCCCAGCGCTTCACGCCACCTGGCGATACTTCGCCGTGGGCGGCATCGACTAGCACAGCGGAAACCAGTGCCTGGTTGCCGGCAGCGGTGATTGTCGGTACAGGCATGTCGGCGCCAGCGCCGGGGTGGCCAGTGGTATTGGTCATGACGAATGGCGCAAGCTCGGCTTCGACCAGCGCATGCTTTGCGGCCGCCCCCACTACCGTGCCCAGCGGCTTTTTGATATCCAGAGCGCGCGGCGCCTGGCCTTCACGCTCGCCGTAGCCGACTTGCACCAGCGTGGCCACGCCCAGCGCCTTCTCGCCGCGGTGTGCGTCAGTGATGGTGCGGAATGGCTCACCGATGGATTCGGTACGGTCGCCGCCCTGGTGCGTGACCGGGACGATGGTCG
>NZ_LT607673.1:53422-54075 GCF_900095265.1 Janthinobacterium sp. UMAB-56
GCCGCATCGACCACATAGCGCATGATGCCCTTGGCGATGCGGCGTAGCGTGGCCGGCGCCAGTGGCTTGTCGCGCTCGAAGATTGACGGGCACGGCAGGCTGAAGTCGATGCACTCGGCCGCCGTGCGGTACGGCAGCAGCTTGCCCGCACGCACGCCGATGCTGCCGGGCGCGCCATGCGTTGGTTCTGGCCATTTGATGGCGATGCCGTCACGGCGCGCCACCAGGAAGAAGCGCTTGCGGATGGTGGGCGTGTCGTGGTCGCAGCCGCGCATTTCGCGGTAGTCGACGGTGTAGCCGTGCGCACGCAACTGGCGAATGAAGCTGTCGAAGGTCTTGCCCTTCTTCGCCGGGTCCGGCTTAGCGCTGCCGTCGGCCTCGACCAGCAGCGGGCCCCACGTTTTGAATTCCTCGACGTTTTCCAGCATGATCACGCGCGGCTTGCATTTGGCCGCCCAGCGCAGCGTTACCCAGGCAAGGCCACGGATACGCTTCTCGACCGGCTTTCCGCCTTTGGCCTTGGAAAAATGCTTACAGTCCGGCGACAGCCATACCAGGCCCACTGGGCGGTTGTTCGTGACCTTGATCGGGTCGACGTCCCACACGCTCTCGCACAGGTGCGTGGTGTGCGGGTGGTTCGCTGCGTGCATGGC
>NZ_LT607674.1 GCF_900095265.1 Janthinobacterium sp. UMAB-56
CCGATCGCGATGGAAGAAGGCCTGCGCTTCGCTATCCGTGAAGGCGGTCGTACCGTCGGCGCCGGCGTGGTTGCAAAAATCCTCGCATAAGGAAATGTTATGCTAACACCCGGGGCGTCCTGGGTGGTAGAATAGCACTCCTCGAAAGTTTTACGTAGGGACGTAGCTCAATTGGCAGAGCGTCGGTCTCCAAAACCGAAGGTTGGGGGTTCGATGCCCTCCGTCCCTGCCACCGTCAAGGTGCAGGGCACCGAAAGTAGAAAAATGTCAAATCAATCCGTGCAAACCGTTAGCACGTCGAGTGACAAGATAAAAGTCGCGCTGGCAATAGTGGCTGCGATTGCAGGAGTAGTCGGGTTTTATTACCTGGCAGGCCAACCAGCTCTGGTGCGTGCAAGCGCGCTTGTGGCTGGTTTGGTTATTGCTGTTGCGCTCTTGTATGTCTCGACGACCGGCCGTGAATTTCTCAATTTCGCCAAAGAAGCTGTGCGCGAAACCAAGAAGGTCGTTTGGCCCACCCGCAAAGAAGCCACGCAGATTACTGCGATCGTGTTTGCCTTTGTGCTGGTCATGGCGATTTTCCTGTGGGGCACGGATAAATTGCTCGAGTTTTTGTTGTATGACGTAATTCTGGGTTGGAAAAAATAATGAGCGAAAATGTGCATGATGAAGCGGCGGACGAGTCCGTTCCGGGCGATGCTCCGGTAGCGGACACTGGTGCAGCGCTGAGCGTGCCAGTGAGCAGCAAGCGCTGGTATGTCGTGCATGCTTATTCCGGCATGGAAAAAAGCGTCATGCGCGCACTGACCGAGCGCATTGAGCGCGCGGGCATGCAAGACCAGTTTGGCCAGATCCTGGTGCCGATCGAAGAAGTGGTCGAAGTCAAGAATGGTGTGAAGTCTGTCACCGAACGTCGTTTCTATCCTGGCTATGTGCTGGTTGAAATGGAAATGACGGACGAGAGCTGGCACTTGGTCAAGAACACCAGCAAGGTTACCGGTTTCATTGGTGGCAAGTCGAACAAGCCGACGCCGATCTCCGCGCGCGAAATCGACGGCATCATGAAGCAGATGCAGGAGGGTGTCGAGAAGCCCCGTCCAAAAACCTTGTACGAGGTGGGCGAGCAAGTACGCATCAAGGATGGTCCGTTCACCGATTTCAACGGCAATGTCGAAGAAGTCAATTACGAGAAATCCAAAGTGCGCGTCTCGGTCACCATTTTCGGCCGCGCTACTCCGGTGGAACTCGAATTCGGCCAGGTCGAAAAAGTTTAAGTTGTATCAGCGCCACCAGGAGCGTCGCAGCAGTCTCAGCGAAATCCGGTCAGAGGAGCCCCGCCAGGGTAGGATCGGCGGGGCGCTACTACTCAATCCAAGATAGGAGCCATCATGGCAAAGAAAATCATTGGTTTTATCAAGCTGCAAGTGCCAGCTGGTAAAGCAAACCCATCCCCACCAATCGGTCCAGCTCTGGGTCAACGTGGTCTGAACATCATGGAATTCTGCAAGGCCTTCAATGCACAGACCCAAGGTCTGGAGCCAGGCATGCCAATTCCTGTCGTGATCACCGCGTTTGCGGACAAGTCCTTCACGTTCGTGATGAAGACGCCTCCAGCAACCTACCTGATCAAAAAAGCTGCTGCGATCACCAAAGGTTCGCCGAAGCCACATACCGACAAAGTCGGTACGCTGACCCGCGCACAAGCTGAAGAAATCGCTAAATTGAAAACCCCTGATCTGACCGCTGCCGACATGGATGCTGCTGTGCGCACCATCGCTGGTTCCGCTCGTTCGATTGGTATCACGGTGGAAGGTGTTGTATAATGGCTAAGTTATCCAAACGTATCAAGGCTTTGAAAGCCAAAGTCGACCGTACCAAAGTGTACGCTTTCGACAACGCTGTCGCTCTGATCAAAGAGTGCGCAACGGCCAAGTTCAATGAATCGATCGACGTATCGGTACAACTGGGCGTCGATCCTAAGAAATCCGACCAAGTGGTGCGCGGCTCCGTCGTGCTGCCAGCTGGTACCGGCAAAACCGTGCGCGTGGCAGTATTCGCGTCGGGCGAAAAAGCAGAAGCTGCTAAAGCAGCGGGCGCCGACATCGTTGGTATGGAAGACCTGGCTGAGCAGATCAAAGCCGGCGACATGCCTTTCGACATCGTTATCGCTTCGCCAGATACCATGCGTATCGTTGGTACCCTGGGTCAGATCCTGGGCCCACGCGGCATGATGCCTAACCCGAAAGTTGGCACTGTTACTCCTGACGTCGCTACCGCCGTGAAAAACGCGAAAGCCGGTCAAGTTCAGTACCGTACCGACAAATCCGGTATCATCCACGCTACCATCGGCCGTAAATCGTTCGCTGACGCGGATCTGAAGTCGAATCTGGTCGCACTGATCGACGCACTGAACAAAGCCAAGCCAGCATCGAGCAAAGGCGTGTACCTGCGCAAAGTTTCGCTGTCGTCGACCATGGGCGCTGGCGTCCGTGTTGATCAGGCTAGCCTGGCAGCTTAAGTAACAGAATCAAGTCCCACGCGCCTTCGGGCGCTGTGGGCGCATCTTTGGGCTGTCTGCCCGGTGTTCGCACCAGGCAGACAGACAATCAAAGACCGTTGGGCCGACTGCGATCGCACATGCAGAAGGTTAATAGGCTTGCCGGCAACGGCAAGTGCCCAACGCAGATGGTGTACCCGAACAAGTTTTGTAGTCCTCATGCTGCGTGAATCCATCCGCTCAGTTTAGTACTTCTTGACTTCGGACGCCGTGTTCGAACCGATGCAAGGCGCTCAACCACTCGGTTGTGATCGCTGAACATCATTTAAGGAGGTTGACCGTGAGTCTCAATCTGAATGACAAAAAGGCCGTCGTCGCCGAAGTTTCCGCACAAGTAGCAAATGCGCAAACGATCGTCGTGGCCGAATATCGTGGCATCCAGGTTGGTCACTTGACGCAACTGCGTGCTAAAGCGCGTGCCCAAGGCGTGTACCTGCGTGTGTTGAAAAACACTCTGGCTCGTCGCTCCGTTGAAGGTACCGCATTCGCCAGCCTGGCAGATGCCATGACCGGCCCGTTGATCTACTCGATCTCGGCCGATGCCGTTGCAGCAGCTAAAGTCATCGCTGACTTCGCTAAAACCAACGACAAACTGGTCATCAAAGCAGGTAACTACGCAGGCAAGCCGCTGGATACAGCTGCTGTCACCGCGTTGGCGAGCATTCCTAGCCGTGAAGTCCTCATTTCGCAGTTGTTGGGCGTTATGCTGGCTCCGGTTTCGGGCTTTGCACGTGGTCTGGCTGCCCTGGCAGCGAAAAAAGGCGAAGGCGCCGAAGCTCCTGCAGAAGCAGCAGCAGAAGAAGCCCCAGCAGCCGCTTAATTGCGCGCGCTTTTTTCTCTCAGTACCAATCTGATGTAACTAACGTAATAAATTTAGGAGTTTCAAAATGGCAATTAGCAAAGACGATATCCTGGAAGCAGTTAGCGCCATGTCCGTAATGGACCTGAACGACCTGGTTAAAGCATTCGAAGAAAAATTCGGCGTGTCCGCAGCAGCAATGGCTTCGGCCGGTCCTGCAGCAGGCCCAGCAGCAGCTGCTGAAGAACAAACCGAATTCAACGTCATCCTTGACACCTTCGGCGCAAACAAAGTTGGCGTTATTAAAGCAGTTCGCGAAATCACCGGCCTGGGCTTGAAAGAAGCTAAAGACCTGGTCGATGGCGCACCAAAAACTGTGAAAGAAGCAGTGTCGAAAGCTGACGCTGAAGCAGCACAGAAGAAACTGGTAGAAGCCGGCGCAACCGCTTCGATCAAGTAATATCTGTACCGGCGGCAGTTAGCGCCCGAGTCAAAGTCTGAGGTTTCCCCTCGCAAGGGGGGAAATCCGACTTTGGCTCCTTTGTCGTCTGCATCGTATTTGTCATGTAGTTGTAGCAGCAGTTTTTATTCGATTCAAGCCGGAAAGCAGAGCCTTGAGGTTTCGTCTGTGTCACACGCAGCGGTGCAAACGAACACTTGCAAAACCTGAATTTTCTATCCTTTCTGTCACTCACGGAGTGTCCATGCACTACTCATTTACTGAGAAGAAACGCATTCGCAAATCATTCGCGAAGCGCGCCAACGTTCACCACGTTCCGTTCCTGCTGGCGACCCAGCTCGAGTCTTATCATAGCTTCTTGCAAGAGGACATAGCACCGTCCGGCCGCAAGAATGATGGCCTGCAGTCGGCTTTCACTTCGATTTTCCCTATCGTGTCGCACAATGGTTTTGCGCGTCTCGAATTCTTGTCGTACGTTCTGGGCGATCCTGCCTTTGACGTCAAAGAATGTCAACAACGTGGCCTGACGTTCGCGTCGCCGCTGCGCGCGAAAGTGCGTCTGGTAATCCTGGACAAGGAATCGCCAACCAAGCCCGTCGTCAAAGAGATGAAGGAACAGGAAGTCTACATGGGCGAATTGCCGCTCATGACGACCACCGGTTCGTTTGTCATCAACGGCACGGAACGGGTTATCGTTTCCCAGTTGCACCGTTCGCCTGGCGTGTTCTTCGAGCACGACCGCGGCAAGACCCACTCGTCCGGTAAACTGCTGTTCTCCGCGCGTATCATTCCTTACCGCGGTTCTTGGCTGGACTTCGAGTTCGACCCGAAAGACATCCTGTTCTTCCGCGTCGACCGCCGCCGCAAGATGCCAGTCACGATCCTGCTCAAAGCCATCGGCATGTCGCACGAGCAAATCCTGGCGAACTTCTTCGTCTTCGATAATTTCAACCTGCGCTCCGAAGGCGCGGAAATGGAATTCGTCTCCGAGCGTCTGCGCGGCGAAGTGGCGCGTTTCGACATCGTCGACAAGTCGGGCAAGACCCTGGTGCTGAAAGACAAGCGTATCAACGCGAAACACGTGCGTGATATCGAAGCTGCCGGCATCAAGCACATTTCCGTACCGGAAGACTACCTGCTGGGCCGCGTATTGGCGAAGAACATCGTCGATGGCGACACCGGCGAAGTCGTCGCTTCCGCGAACGATGAGCTGACCGAAGATCTGTTGGGCCGTTTGCGCGATGCCAACATTTCCGAAATCCAGACCTTGTACACCAACGACCTGGATCAGGGCGCCTACATTTCGCAAACCCTGCGTATCGACGACACCGCCGATCAGATGGCTGCGAAAGTGGCGATCTACCGCATGATGCGTCCAGGCGAGCCGCCAACGGAAGATTCCGTTGAAGCGCTGTTCAATGGCCTGTTCTACAACTCGGACCGCTACGACCTGTCGGCCGTGGGCCGCATGAAGTTCAACCGCCGTATTGGCCGCGATGAACTGACCGGCGCCATGACCCTGTCGAACGAAGACGTGCTGGCCGTGATCAAGATCCTGGTGGAACTGCGCAATGGTCGCGGCGAAGTCGACGATATCGATCACCTGGGTAACCGTCGCGTACGTTGCGTTGGCGAACTGGCCGAGAATCAATTCCGCGCCGGCCTGGTGCGTGTTGAGCGCGCCGTCAAGGAACGCCTCGGCCAAGCCGAAGCGGACAACCTGATGCCGCACGACCTGATCAACTCGAAGCCGATTTCGGCCGCGATTCGCGAGTTCTTCGGTTCGTCCCAGCTGTCGCAGTTTATGGACCAAACCAATCCTCTGTCGGAAATTACCCACAAGCGCCGCGTATCGGCCCTGGGACCCGGCGGTCTGACACGCGAACGCGCCGGCTTTGAAGTGCGCGACGTGCATCCGACCCACTACGGCCGCGTCTGCCCGATCGAGACACCGGAAGGTCCGAACATTGGTCTGATCAACTCGCTGGCTCTGTATGCCCGCCTGAATGAATACGGCTTCCTGGAAACCCCATACCGCAAGGTAGAAGGCTCCAAGATTACCGATCAGATCGACTACCTGTCCGCCATCGAAGAAGGCCGCTACATCATCGCTCAGGCGAATGCGACCATCAACGACGAAGGCATGCTGTCTGATGAACTGGTCTCGGCCCGTGAAGCCGGCGAAACCATCCTGGTATCGCCAGAGCGCATCCAGTACATGGACGTGGCACCTGGCCAGATCGTTTCCGTCGCTGCTTCGCTGATTCCGTTCCTCGAACACGATGATGCAAACCGTGCATTGATGGGCGCCAACATGCAACGCCAGGCTGTGCCTTGCTTGCGTCCTGAAAAAGCGCTGGTCGGTACCGGTATCGAACGCACCGTTGCGGTCGACTCGGGCACCACCGTGCAAGCCTTGCGTGGCGGTATCGTCGATTACATCGATGCGGGCCGTGTCGTGATTCGCGTCAACGATGACGAAGCCACCGCTGGTGAAGTGGGCGTCGACATCTATAACCTGATCAAGTACACCCGTTCGAACCAGAACACCAACATCAACCAGCGTCCTATCGTGCAAGTGGGCGACCGTGTTGCCAAGCGCGACGTGATCGCCGACGGCGCATCGACCGACCTGGGTGAATTGGCGCTGGGCCAGAACATGACCGTGGCCTTCATGCCATGGAATGGTCTGAACTTCGAAGATTCGATCCTGATCTCGGAAAACGTCGTCAAGGACGACCGCTACACCTCGATTCACATCGAAGAGTTGTCGGTGGTTGCCCGTGACACGAAACTGGGCGCGGAAGAAATTACGCGCGACATCTCGAACCTGGCTGAAAATCAGCTGGCACGTCTGGATGAGTCCGGTATCGTCTACATCGGCGCTGAAGTCCAGGCCGGCGACACCCTGGTCGGTAAAGTGACGCCTAAAGGCGAAACCCAGCTGACCCCGGAAGAGAAGCTGCTGCGCGCGATTTTCGGCGAAAAAGCCTCGGACGTGAAAGATACCTCGCTGCGCGTGCCTTCGGGCATGATCGGTACCGTGATCGACGTGCAAGTCTTCACCCGTGAAGGCATCGTGCGCGACAAGCGTGCCCAGCAAATTATCGATGACGAACTGAAACGCTTCCGTCTGGATCTGAATGACCAGATGCGTATCGTGGAAGGCGATGCCTTCCAGCGTCTGGAAAAAATGCTGATCGGCAAAGTTGTCAACGGCGGCCCTAAAAAGCTGGCCAAAGGCGCCAAGATCACCAAGGAATACCTGGCCGATCTGGACAAATACCACTGGTTCGACATCCGCCCTGCGGACGACGATGCAGCGGTAGCGCTGGAAGCGATCAAGGAATCGATCAACGAGAAGCGTCACCAGTTCGATCTGGCCTTCGAAGAGAAGCGCAAGAAACTGACGCAAGGCGATGAGCTGCAACCAGGCGTGCAAAAAATGGTCAAGGTATACCTGGCCGTGAAACGCCGCCTGCAGTCGGGCGACAAGATGGCAGGTCGCCACGGTAACAAGGGTGTGGTTTCCCGTATTGTTCCTGTGGAAGACATGCCATACATGGCCGACGGCACGCCAGCCGACGTTGTGCTGAACCCGCTGGGCGTTCCTTCGCGGATGAACGTTGGTCAGATTCTCGAGACTCACTTGGGCTGGGCTGCCAAGGGTCTGGGTATCCGCATCGGCGAAATGCTGAAGGCGCAAACCAAGGTCGAGCAAGTGCGCAAGTACCTGACGACGATCTACAACGACAACGGCCGCGCGGAAGAGCTGGACAACTTCGACGACGAAGAGATCATGAAGCTGGCGGAAAACCTGAAAAAAGGTGTTCCATTTGCCACGCCAGTGTTCGACGGCGCCAACGAAGAAGAGATTCGCCGCATGCTGGACCTGGCGTATCCGGACGACATCGCCAAGAACCTCGGCATGACCGCTTCGAAAAACCAGGTGACCATGTATGACGGTCGCACCGGTGAAGCGTTCGAACGCAAGGTCACTGTCGGCGTCATGCACATGCTGAAACTGCATCACTTGGTGGATGACAAGATGCATGCGCGTTCGACCGGTCCTTACTCGCTGGTGACGCAACAGCCACTGGGCGGTAAAGCCCAGTT
This sequence comes from Janthinobacterium sp. UMAB-56, assembly GCF_900095265.1. Taxonomy (GTDB): domain Bacteria; phylum Pseudomonadota; class Gammaproteobacteria; order Burkholderiales; family Burkholderiaceae_D; genus Janthinobacterium. The sequence goes on from NZ_LT607674.1 coordinate 7,933, forward strand.
CGGTGGTCAGCGTTTCGGTGAGATGGAAGTCTGGGCACTGGAAGCGTATGGCGCGTCGTATGTCTTGCAAGAGATGTTGACCGTCAAGTCCGATGACGTGAATGGCCGTACCAAAGTGTACGAGAACCTCGTCAAGGGCGACCACGTGATCGATGCCGGCATGCCGGAATCGTTCAACGTGCTGGTCAAGGAAATCCGTTCGCTGGGTATCGATATCGACCTCGAACGCAACTAAACGACAGGCTTATTGACCCAATAAGCGTCATTTGGTTTGGGAAACACAAAGCCCGGCTGGGAAACCACGCCGGGCAATGTAGTCTCAGGAATATAGAAATTTAATCACCTCTGGAGTGATACATGAAAGCACTGCTCGATCTATTCAAGCAAGTACAGACCAACGAGACCTTCGATGCAATCAAGATCGGTCTCGCTTCGCCTGAGAAAATCCGTTCGTGGTCCTACGGCGAAGTCAAAAAGCCGGAAACCATCAACTACCGTACCTTCAAGCCTGAGCGCGATGGCCTGTTCTGCGCCAAGATCTTTGGCCCGATCAAGGATTACGAATGCCTGTGCGGCAAATACAAGCGCCTGAAACACCGCGGCGTGATCTGCGAAAAGTGCGGCGTTGAAGTCACGCTGGCCAAGGTGCGCCGCGAGCGCATGGGCCACATCGAACTGGCCTCGCCGACCGCGCACATCTGGTTCCTGAAGTCGCTGCCGTCGCGTCTGGGCATGGTCCTGGACATGACCCTGCGGGACATCGAACGCGTGCTGTACTTTGAAGCATACGTCGTGACCGATCCAGGCATGACCCCGCTGAAAAAATGCCAGATCATGTCGGAAGACGACTACGCCGCCAAGTACGAAGAGTACGGCGACGACTTCACCGCCTTCATGGGCGCCGAAGGTATCCGTGAACTGCTGCGCTCGATCGACATCCACCGCGATGCCGAAACCCTGCGCGTGGAACTGAAGGAATCGAAATCCGAAGCCAAGATCAAGAAATACGCCAAGCGCCTGAAAGTGCTGGAAGCGTTCCAACGTTCGGGCATCAAGCCTGACTGGATGATCATGGAAGTGCTGCCAGTGCTGCCGCCGGAACTGCGTCCGCTGGTACCGCTGGACGGTGGCCGTTTCGCGACCTCGGATCTGAACGATCTGTATCGCCGCGTCATCAACCGTAACAACCGTCTGAAACGCCTGATGGAGCTGCGCGCTCCAGAGATCATCACGCGCAACGAAAAGCGCATGCTGCAAGAAGCGGTCGATTCGCTGCTGGACAATGGCCGTCGCGGCAAAGCGATGACCGGCGCCAACAAGCGTCCGCTGAAGTCCTTGGCAGAGATGATCAAGGGCAAGGGCGGCCGTTTCCGTCAAAACTTGCTGGGCAAACGCGTCGATTACTCCGGTCGTTCGGTCATCGTCGTCGGCCCGCAATTGAAACTGCATCAGTGCGGCTTGCCGAAACTGATGGCGCTGGAACTGTTCAAGCCATTCATTTTCAATAAACTGGAACTGATGGGTCTGGCGACCACGATCAAGGCCGCTAAAAAGCTGGTCGAGATTCAAGAGCCGGTCGTGTGGGACATCCTGGAAGACGTGATTCGTGAACATCCGATCATGTTGAACCGCGCACCTACGCTGCACCGTCTGGGTATCCAGGCTTTCGAGCCAGTCCTGATTGAAGGCAAGGCCATCCAGTTGCACCCGCTCGTCTGCGCCGCATTCAACGCCGACTTTGACGGTGACCAAATGGCGGTCCACGTTCCTCTGTCGATCGAAGCGCAGATGGAAGCACGCACCCTGATGCTGGCATCGAACAACATCCTGTTCCCGTCGAACGGCGAACCGTCGATCGTTCCTTCCCAGGATATCGTGTTGGGTCTGTACTACGCGACCCGCGAAGCGATCAACGCGAAGAACGAAGGGATGATGTTCCCTGACGTGTCGGAAGTGATCCGCGCCTACGACAACAAGGAAGTCGAACTGACGACCCGCGTTACCGTGCGTATTACCGAATACCCGAAAAACGCCGAAACGGGCGAATTCGAGAAAACGGTTACCCGCTACGAAACGACGATCGGCCGTGCGATCCTGTCGGAAATTCTGCCTAAAGGCTTGCCGTTCTCCGTCCTGAACCGCGCGCTGAAAAAGAAAGAAATTTCCAAGCTGATCAACACGTCGTTCCGCAAGTGCGGCCTGCGCGCCACCGTGGTGTTCGCAGACAAACTGATGCAATCGGGTTTCCGCCTGGCGACACGCGCAGGTATCTCGATCTGCGTCGACGACATGCTGGTACCGCCTCAAAAAGTCACGCTGATCGCGACGGCCGAGTCGGAAGTCAAGCAGATCGAACAGCAATACGCCTCGGGTCTCGTGACCGCCGGCGAGCGTTACAACAAGGTCGTCGATATCTGGGGCAAGACCTCGGATGAAGTCGGCAAGGCCATGATGGACCAGCTCAAAGTCGAAGACGTGATCCGCCGCGATGGCACCAAGTCGACGCAAGAATCGTTCAACGCCATTTACATGATGGCCGACTCCGGCGCGCGCGGTTCCGCAGCCCAGATTCGTCAGTTGGCCGGTATGCGTGGTCTGATGGCCAAGCCGGATGGTTCGATTATCGAAACGCCGATTACCGCGAACTTCCGCGAAGGTCTGAACGTTTTGCAGTACTTCATTTCGACCCACGGTGCGCGTAAAGGTCTGGCCGATACGGCGCTGAAAACGGCTAACTCCGGTTACCTGACGCGTCGTCTGGTTGACGTAACGCAAGACTTGGTGGTGATCGAGGACGATTGCGGCACCATGAACGGCGCCGTCATGAAGGCACTGGTCGAAGGTGGTGAAGTCATCGAACCGTTGCGTGACCGTATCCTCGGCCGCGTGGTAGTGCATGACGTCGTCAATCCTGAAACCCAGGAAACGCTGTACGAAGCCGGCACCCTGATGGACGAAGACATGGTCGAAGAGATCGAGCGTCTGTCCATCGATGAAGTCAAGGTCCGTACGCCACTGACTTGCGACACGCGCTTCGGCCTGTGCGCCAAGTGCTATGGCCGCGACCTGGGCCGCGGCATGCTGGTCAACGCCGGCGAAGCCGTCGGTGTGGTGGCAGCGCAGTCGATTGGTGAGCCTGGTACCCAGCTGACCATGCGTACCTTCCACATTGGTGGTGCGGCATCGCGTGCAGCAGTGGCATCGTCGGTGGAAGCCAAGTCGAACGGTACCATCCGCTTCACGGCAACCATGCGTTACGTGACGAACGGCAAGGGCGCGCAAATCGTCATTTCCCGTTCCGGCGAAGTGCTGATTACCGACGACCATGGCCGTGAGCGTGAGCGTCATAAAGTACCGTACGGTGCGACCCTGATCGTCAAGGACGGCATGGTCATCAAGGCCGGTACGGCCCTGGCAACGTGGGATCCGCTGACCCGTCCGATCATTACCGAATACGCCGGTCAAGTGCGTTTCGAGAACGTCGAAGAAGGCGTCACCGTAGCCCGTCAGGTCGACGAAGTGACCGGTCTGTCCACCCTGGTGGCGATCGATGCGAAACGTCGTGGTTCGCTGACCAAGACCCTGCGTCCGCAAGTCAAGCTGATCAACGACGCGAACGAAGAAGTCAAGATCGCCGGCACCGAACATTCGGTGGCGATCGGCTTCCAGGTCGGCGCACTGATCATGGTGAAAGACGGTCAACAGGTATCGGTTGGTGAAGTGCTGGCACGTATTCCTACCGAATCGCAAAAAACGCGCGATATTACCGGTGGTCTGCCACGCGTTGCGGAACTGTTCGAAGCGCGCTCGCCGAAAGATGCCGGTATGCTGGCAGAAGTCACGGGTACGGTTGCGTTCGGTAAAGAAACCAAGGGCAAGCAGCGTCTGGAAATCACGGACATGGACGGCAACAAGCATGAGTTCTTGATCACCAAGGACAAACAAGTGCTGGTGCATGACGGCCAAGTCGTGAACAAGGGCGAGATGATCGTGGACGGCCCGGCCGATCCGCAAGACATCCTGCGCCTGCTGGGTATCGAAGCGCTGGCACGTTACATCGTTGACGAAGTGCAAGACGTGTACCGTCTGCAAGGCGTGAAGATCAATGACAAGCACATCGAAGTGATCGTGCGTCAGATGCTGCGCCGTGTTCAGATCGTCAATGCCGGCGACACCAACTACATCGTTGGCGAGCAGGTAGAGCGTTCGGAACTGCTGGATGAGAACGATCGCATGGCCGTTGAGAACAAGATTCCAGCGACCTACGAAAACGTCTTGTTGGGTATTACCAAGGCATCGCTGTCGACCGATTCGTTCATCTCGGCCGCATCGTTCCAGGAAACCACCCGCGTGCTGACCGAAGCGGCGATCATGGGCAAGCGCGATGGTCTGCGCGGCCTGAAAGAGAACGTCATCGTCGGCCGCCTGATACCTGGCGGTACGGGCCTGGCTTTCCACCGCGCACGCAAAGAGAAAGAAGCGTGGGAAGTGGAAGAGCGTCAAGCGCTGCTGCTGGCCGAGAAAGCCTCGATGGCTGGCGAAGCTGCAGAAGCTTTGCAGGATATCGAGAGCCAGCAACACCACGGCGACGAAGCGTAACTACGCTGCCAGCTGACAAGAACGGCACCTTCGGGTGCCGTTTTTTTATGCCTGCGCACTTATTTAAAACATGTGCAGCAATAGCGGGGTAGGGCGTCAATCATGGTGGTTCATTTGCATCGGCTAAAGCGCCATTTATATCGCGCATTTATTAATTGCCGGAATGGTGAATCAAACTTATATGCCGGTATGCTTGCCGTTTTATTTATGTATCAATATGGCCGGGTTACTGTGACCTCGGGAATGTTTGAATGGATGGCAAAGCCTGGTGATGCGCTTGGTGCTAGCGGATATGAAGTAAGCGCTCACAAAGAGTCTGTGCGAAAAGTGTCCGCAGGCTGCCCGCTGCTGTGTCATCGCCATTTGGCTTCGCATGGGCTCGCCCATTGCTGATGATGACGCAGCGTTGCGTTGTTGTGGCGTCACGCCCTGTTACCCTCGTCACGCCAGTTTCCAGTTCATTCATGCTAAGATTTGGCGCATGATTGCCCAAGCCCTGTTTACTCCCGCCCAGCAGAAATTGCTGGGCTTGCTCTTTGTCCGCGTGAATGAAGGTTTTCATTTGAACGAGATCATGCGCCTGACGGGCCTGGGCAGCGCATCGGCGCAGCGGGAACTGCGTCGTCTGCATGAAGCCGGCCTGATTACCTCTGAACGGATCGGCAATGTGCGGCGCTTCTGGCCCAACAAGGAAAGCCTCGTGTATCCGGAGTTGAGCGGCCTGGTGCAGAAAACCTTCGGCATCGTCGGCGTGCTCAGCGGGACTCTGGCCCCCTTGCGTGGCCAGTTGCACCTGGCCTTCGTGTATGGCGCCACAGCGAAGGGCCAGGACATGCCTGGCAGCGCCATCGATTTGCTGCTGGTGGGAGAAGAAGCCAATTATGGCGATCTGTTGACGGGATTGGCCCCTGCAGAGAAAACCCTGAGGCGAAAAATCAATCCCAATTTATATACGCTGGCCGATTATCGCCGGCGCCTGCGTGAAGGCCAGCCATTTTTGCTGCAGGTATTACAGCAGCCGAAGTTGTTTGTCATCGGCGATGAATCGTTATTGCACGCGCTGGCATCAGCCGATTCGTCATTGCCAGCGAATGACTGGCCATCGGTATGATAAAGGCCAGGGCTGGCATTCAATTTCTAAGGCATGAAATCGTTGGCTGGAAAAATCTCTTAGGCGGATTGAGCGTATGATAAATAAATTGCAGGCTTTCGGTTTAATTGTTTCCCAGGCAGTGCGCGGAGAATTAATCTTCCCTACGAGTGTTAATTCCGCCTTGCAATTACAATTGGCTCTGGCTGAACCGGACTGCCATATCGACCATGCGATCAAGCTGGTATTGGGCGAGCCCTTGCTGGCGGCGCGCACGGTGGCGCTGGCCAACTCTGCCGTGTATAGCCGCGGCGATGCGCTGCCCGTGACCAGCGTGCGCGCCGCCGTCATGCGCATGGGTTACCGCAATCTGTTTGCGCTGGTGGCGGCCATGGTGGTGCGCCAGTTCGGCAGCAAGATCATCGACCCCGTGCTGCGCCAGAAGGCAACCCAGTTGTGGGAACACACGGCCCACGTGGCGGCGCTGGCGCACGTGCTGGCCCGCCGCGTCACGCACGTCGATGCCGACACGGCGCTGTTCGCCGGCATCGTGCATGAGGTGGGCGGTTTTTACCTGTTGTCGCGTGCCGACGAGTTCCCCGGCCTGCTCGACGACGATGCGGATCACTGGATGGAGTCCGCTGAAGAAATCATTTCCCGCGAAGTCATGAAGAAGCTGCTGATCCCGTTGGCCGTGAGTGTCGCCATCGAAGGCTTGCGCGATGGCTTGCTATCGATCCCGCCCGATTCCCTGCTCGATACTTTGTTATTGGCTAAGCAACTGTCACCCGTGCCTTCGCCCTTGCAGGCGACGTACGTGGAAATGCTCACGCCCTCCGATTCCGTGATCGATTTCATTATCGACAACGAAACCCTGCAAAGCATCCTGGCCGAGTCAAACGAGGAAGTGCGCTCGATGAGTGCGGCGTTGCTGGTGTAGGCGCGCAGCCGGCAGGCAAAAAAACGGCAGCCCGTTCAGGGGCTGCCGTTTTGCTTTCCGGCGCTGCGTTTTATCTCTGCTGCGCGATCCACCGGTCAACCTTGGCTTCCAGCAGTTTCAGCGGCAGGGTGCCGTCGCTGAGCACGACTTCGTGGAACTTCGGCAGGCTGAACTTCTTGCCCAAGGCTTGCTGCGCGCGCTGGCGCAGTTCGATGATTTTCAAGGCGCCGATTTTGTAGCCCAGCGCCTGGCCCGGCCAGGCCATGTAGCGTTCCGTTTCGCTTTTCGCCACGGCGTCATAGCCGAGGGTGTCGCGCATGTATTTGATGGTCTGCTCGCGCGTCCAGCCCTTGGTGTGCAAACCCGTATCGACCACCAGGCGCACGGCACGCAGCATCTCGTCGTTCAAGTGGCCGAAATACTGTGCCGGGTCCTCGAACAGGCCCATTTCCTTGCCCAGGGTTTCCGCATACAGGGCCCAGCCTTCCGTGAAGGCATTGTTGCCGCCGAAACGGCGGAAGTTCGGCAAGTCCATCTCTTGCACCAGCGCCAGGTGGAAATGGTGGCCAGGCTTGCCTTCGTGCAGGAACAAGGTGGTCATGCCCGTGTCGCCATACAGTTTCGGATCCGTGACGACGGACCAGAACACGCCCGGGCGCGAGCCATCTGCGGCCGGCGCGGTGTAATGGTCGGCGGCCGTATCGCGGCTCAGTTCAGGTTCCAGGCGCAAGTCCAGTGGCGCCTTCGGCACCAGGGTGAACAGGGCAGGCAATTTGCTGTCCAGCAGTACGTTCAGCTTGCGGTAGACGTCGAGCACTTCCTGCTCCGTCTTGAACGGGCGGTATTTCGCCTGTTCCGAGACCCACACCGGCAGACCGGCGGCCGGGCCGTTGTAACCCATCTTCGGACCCACGATGGCGTATTGTTCCTGGATGCGCGCCACTTCCTTCAAGCCGATGGCGTGGATCTGCTCCGGTTTCAAATCCGTGGTGGTGCTGCTGGCCACGCGCGCCTGGTACCAGCTGGCGCCATCGGGCAAGGCGCTCCAGCCGCTGCTCGTGCGGCTGGCCGGCAGGTAATCGCGTTCCATGAAGGTCGCCAGGCGCTGCAGCGCAGGCATCAGCTTGGCTTCGATGATGACGGTGTAGGTTTGCGTCAGGCGCGCCTTGTCCGCATCGGAAAAGCTGGCCGGCAAATTCTTGATGGGCGTGAAATAGACGCTGTCCTGCGGCGTGGCGCTGACGAGCTTCTTGAATTGCGGCAGGGCCGATTCCGTCAGCGCCTTCGGCAGTACGATGCCCTTTTGCATGCCGACTTGCATATTGGCGATGGCCTGGTCTATCCAGCCCGGCAACTGGCCGATACGGCTCAGGTAAGCGTCATACTGCTTGACGGTGGTCAACGGTTGCGATGCTTCGCCGCCCGCATAATTGGCCAGGGTGACGGGCATGCTGTCCATCTGGTTCAGTGGCAGCAGGTATTCGGGAAAGCGCTCGAAGCTCAGCGCCGTGCTCAGTTCATAGTCGAGGATATCGTAGTTGATCTGGTCCTGTTGCGACAGGCGTGCACGGGCGATGGCGCGCAGGGTCTTCTGGTACTGGTGGTACAGGGCGAACTGTTTTGCACGCGCGGCAGGCACGATGGCTGAACCGAGCTGGTCGTCAAAACGGTTGTCGCCGCTCTCGGTGGCGTTGATCGGCTCGAAACGGGCCAGCGCATCGTAGTACTGGTCGGCCAGCACTTGCAACTGCTGCTTCGCTTGCGGCGCGCTGACGGCCACGGCTTTGGCGGTGGGCTGGGCTGCTTGCGCCATGGGCGTATGGGCGAGCAACAGGGAAATGGCCAGGGTGCCGAGGGTGCCGGCGGCAAAACGATGCTTCATGCGCGATATCCTTTGTAAGGAGGGGGATGAACGGAGGCGTTGCGAGGTCGGGGTGGCCGCTCGCGAAGGAACAGCCGGGGCGTAAGCATACGCCATTGTCCGCTGCGTTTGGATAAATTGTGCGGGAGGAATGTTGCTATTGCTCTGCCGCTGCGAGCAAGGCTTGCATCGCCTGCCAGTGCTGGCTGCTCAATGGGACGCAGGCGTGGCAGGGCGTGGCGGCGATCAGGCTGCGGATCTGCTGCGCGCGCGTCGCCGTCTGCGGGTGCGAGGAAATCCATCCCGGCACGCTGGCCTTGTCTTTGTCATCGAGCTTCTGGAAAAAGCGCAGCATGCCATCGGGATGGATCTGCGCGCGCTGCAAGGCGAGCAAACCCAGACGGTCCGCCTCTTCCTCCATGTCGCGGCTGAAATACAGGGTGCCCGCCTGGTGCGCCAGCATGGCGGCCACGGCGCTGATGTCGCCGATGCTCACGCCCACCAGGGCGCCCCAGCCCAGGCTGCTGATCATTTGCCGCAGCGAATGGCGCTGTTCCACATGTTGCACTTCATGCGCCAGCACGCCGGCCAGCTCTTCCGGGTCGGCTGCCTGGCGCAGCAAGCCCGTGTGCACGACGATGATGCCGCCCGGCATGGCAAACGCATTGACCGTGTCGTCTTGCTTGACCAGCCAGCGGTACTGGTAGCGCGAACCGACCGTCAGCTTGCTGCCAATGTCCTGCACCGTCTGCTGCGCCACGCCACTGTCATGGATGCCGCCCTGCGCGCGCACTTGCGACAGGGCCAGTTCGCCCAGCTGCTTTTCCGTCGACAAGGGTATCCATCCCGCCAGCGCGCCGACGGCATGGCCGCCCTGCCACCACAGCAGGGCGCCAGCGACGACGGCCGCGCCCGTCAAGCCGGCCAGCCAGCCCGACACTTGCCGCCGGTTGCGCCGGCGCTCCCCCCACAGGCCTTGCAGCTGCGGCTGCAGCGCGGGCGGCGCTTCTTGCAAGACGATGGCGATGTCGCCCGCTGTCAGCGGCTTGAGCGACGCCTGCCGTCCTTCGTCGTCCAGCCAGTTGAGGAACAGTTCCGGCCCATCGACACCACCCACGCTGACGACCAGCTGCGCCACATCGACATGATGGCCGGGCGCGTCGATGGCCAGATGGCTGCCGAAAAAATGCGCGCTGACGGCCGTGCCGGCGCAGCCGCCCTCGGGGCCGGTCAGCAATGCCTGGAATGGCGTCATGCTGCAACCTCGGCAAAGCGGCTTTCGTACAGGGCTGCCATCAGGTCGGACTGGCTGATGATGCCAGCGAGGCGCTCTTCATCGTCGAGGATGGGGATATGGCGATAGCCGGCGTCGGCCATCAGGGGAACCAGGTCGATGATGGGCGTGCCCAGGCGCGCCGTATGGGGCGACGGGGTCATCAACTGGCCCACCACTTCGGGCTTGTCGCTGTGGGACAGGCCGCTGCGCTGCAGCAGGGCGCGCAGGCGCTGGCGCATGCCCTCATAATCGTCGAGGCCGCCATGGCGCAGAAAATCCGTCTGCGTGATGATGCCGATGACGCGGCGCGCCCGATTCAGCACGGGCAGGGCGCCAACCTGGTGCGCGCGCATGGTGCGCCAGGCAACGTCGAGCGGCGTGCCGAATTCGACGCTGAGCACATCCTTCGACATGATGTCGGCGCAGGTGACGACGCCGAAGCGGCGCTGGTAGGCGCGCATTTCCGTTTGCAGGAAGATGGCTTGCAAATCGTCGCGGCTGATGTCGAGCACTTCGCTGTGCTGGCGCAGCACGGCGTCCAGGTCATCCGGCGAAAAGCCCAGGCGGTTGCTGGGCAGGTCATCCTTGGTGGCATGCGGATGCGGCGCGAGCAGTTGCTGGATGTGCGGGTAGCGGCGCCCCGTCAGGTTGTTGTACAGCACGGCGCAAGCGACCAGCACGGCGGAATTGAACAGCACCGTGATGAAGACGAATTCAAAGCCGGCCGCATGCACGCTGGCGCCGCCGATCACCGTGGTCAATGCGACGGCGCCGCCCGGCGGATGCAGGCAGCGCAGGGCGAACATGGCGCCGATGGCCAGGCAGGCGGCCAGCGCCGCCACGCCCACGCTGGGCCCCAGCCATTTGACGCAGGCCATGCCGACCAGGCCGGAGACGACATTGCCGCCCACCACGGACCACGGTTGCGCCAGCGGGCTGGCCGGCAGGCAGAACAGCAGCACGGCCGAGGCACCCATGGGCGCGATCAGGTAGACGCTGGCGCTGTCGGGGGCCAGCAGGAAATGGCAGATCAGGCCCGTCAGCAGCAAGCCGCAAATGGCGCCCGCGCAGGCGCGTAATTGTTCACGGCGGCTGCCATTGTTCGGTTGCGGCAGCCAGCGTGCCAGGAAAGAAGTGGTCATGGGGAGGGCGCGTGCGGGCCGCGTTGCTCTGTGTGAGCCCGATATTATCCCATGCGTGCCATTTCGCTGCCGGCGCTGAGACGCGCTTATACGTTTTCCGCATAAGCACAGTGCAATTAAATGGTGGATATTTCCCACAAGCAGGCATATTCTAGACAATCACGCCCGCTGGCAGCTGTTCAGCCGGCCTCACGATTTCTCTCAGGAGCCTTGCATGCGCGTTTCCCTTTGCGTTTCCGTTTTCCTTGCCAGCCTGCTGCTTGCCGGCACCGCCTTTGCCGCCGCCCCGACACCGGCCAACCCTGTCGCCACGCCGCATTTGCCCTACAACGCGGCGGCCGACGCCAAGGCCGACGTGGCCCGCGCGCTGGCCGAGGCCAAGGCGGCCCACGTGCCCGTCTTGCTGATCTTTGGCGCCAACTGGTGCGAGGATTGCCGCGCGCTCGACAAGGCCTTGAAGGAAGGTAAAAACGCCGAGTTGATGCAACAGCAGTTCAAGGTCGTCAAGGTCGACGTGGGTAACTTCGACCATAACCTCGACGTGGCGCAAGCCTATGGCAATCCGCTCAAGAAAGGCATCCCGGCTGCCGTGCTGGTCTCGAGCGACACCAAGCAGGTGCTGTACGCCACCAAGGGCGGCGAACTGGCGAATGCGCGCCGCATGAGCGAGAGCGGCATTTATGATTTCTTCAAGCAAGCGGCGAGCGTGAAAGCGCCGGCGATGTAATTTCTTCCAGCTTGAAGACGCTGACCACCTGCTCCAGCCGGCCGGCCTGATCCTGCAAGGACTGGGCCGCCGCCGCCGCTTCTTCCACCAGGGCCGCGTTTTGCTGGGTGGCGTCATCCATCTGCGTGACGGTGGCATTGACTTGCGCGATGCCCTGGCTTTGCTCCTGGCTGGCCGAAGCGATTTCTCCCATCAGGTCGGCCACTCTCTGCACGGAAACGACGATGTCCTGCATGGTGGCGCCGGCCGAGTCGACCAGCTTGCTGCCCGCTTCCACCTTGCTGCCCGAGTCGACGATCAAGTCCTTGATTTCCTTCGCCGCCGCTGCCGAACGCTGCGCCAGGTTGCGCACCTCAGTCGCCACCACGGCAAAGCCGCGGCCCTGTTCGCCTGCGCGCGCCGCCTCGACCGCCGCGTTCAGCGCGAGGATGTTGGTTTGAAAGGCAATGCCGTCGATCACGCCGATAATGTCGGCGATCTTGCGCGAACTTTCCGTAATCGCGCCCATCGTCTGCACCACTTGTCCCACCACCTCGCCGCCCTTGACGGCGTGACTCGAAGCCGATACCACCAGTTGGTTTGCCTGGCGCGCGTTATCCGCGTTCTGTTTCACGGTCGACGTCAGCTCTTCCATGGCAGCCGCTGTTTCTTCCAGGCTCGATGCCTGGGCTTCCGTACGCGCCGACAGGTCCAGGTTGCCCGAGGCGATCTGGCTCGATGCGCTGGCAATAGCCCCTGTACTATCGCGAACTTCGCGTATCGTCACGTTCAGCGATGCGACGAAACGGTTGAAGGCAGTGGCCAGCGCGCCGACCTCGTCTTCCGATTCGACTGGCATGCGGCGGCTCAGGTCGCCATTGCCGCTGGCGATTTCGCTGAGCATGCCGGCCGCCCGCGCGACGGGGGCGGCGATGGCGCGGCTGATGACATAAATGATGAGCAAGGCGATGCCGCCGCCGACCAGGCCTGCGATCAGGGCGGCAATCAGGGCCGAACGCGTGACATTGCCCAGTGCTTCCGCTTCCGGCACTTCCGCTATCACATATAAATTCAATTCCGGCACGAAAGAGGCGGCGACGAACTGGCGTCCTGCGGGCGCGTCATAGACGGCGTACACATACTTGGTACCCGTCAACAGACTCTTGCTCAGTGCCTCGCTATAGCCGGGCAAATCCTTGAGCTGATGCTTGCCGTCGGCCAGGGCCGTGTCGCGGTGCACCAGCACCACGCCGTTGGCGCGCGCCAGGTAGACATGGCCGGTCTGGCCGATCTTGTAGCTGCGGATGGTGTTGGCCAGCGCATTGATGGACAGGCCCAGGCCGGCCGCGATCTGCTTGCCGCCTGCCGTCTGGCCGCGCGCATTCAGGTACAGCATCAGGTCGTTGGAATTGTCCGCTTTGTCGATGTCGAGCGTATAAGCCTTGTCGCTGGCCAGCAAGCCATAAAACCACTGGTCGGCTGCGTGGTTCTTGTCCAGGGTGCGCAGCAAGCCTTCGGTGGTGAAATATTTGCCCGTGCTGGCGGAAGCCCAGTTGATCGCGGCGGCTTTGCTCTTTTCCTTGACGACGGTGGCGTAGCGCTGAAAGGTGGCGATGCCGCTGTCGGGCAAGCCAGCATCTTCCCAGTCTTGCAGGAAGACATCGTTGGCCATGGTTTGCACCACGGACAGGGGTTGGCTGATCTGGCGCAGTACGTCGTTGCGGATTTCGCCCACCTGGGCCGGCAACTCCTGGCTGACGACGCGCTCGCGCACGTAATCGCTGCTCATGCGTACGCTGAGGAAAGACGAGATCGTCATGAAGAGCAACAGGCACAAGCCCATGCTGAACAGGAGTTTTTTCTGGATGGAGAGGCGGCGTAGCAGAGACATGGAAGTCCTTGGGGGATGGCCTGCGCAAGGGGCAGACATGTTCCCAGTATAGCGGTCCGGTTTCGCGACATGCCGCACCATTGCTGCTTTTCGCACATATATGTTGCATTGCAGCAACGCGATTTTCCGCGTCTGCCCGGCATGGCTGGAAAACGCCTCAGGCCGGCAAGCCGTGGGCGATCAAGGCTAGCGGCAATTGCGTGCTGCACTTGATTTGCTCCATGGAAAAGGCAGATGACACGCCCGTCAGTTGCGCGGCCTTGATGAGTTTTTTGTAGAAGGTGTCGTAGCCCTTGATGTCGGTGGTGACGACTTTCAGCAAGTAGTCGATGTCGCCGCTCATGCGGTGAAATTCCTGTACTTCGGGCAAGACGATGACGGCGGCGGCGAAGCGGCGCAGCCATTTCTCATCGTGCTGGCCCGTGCGCACGCTGACGAAGACGGTCACGGGCAAGCCCACTTTTTGCCGGTTGACGATGGCCACCCGGCTCTCGATATAGCCCTCTTCCTCCAGGCGCTTGAGCCGCTTCCAGCACGGTGTGCTGGACAGGCCGATCTTTTCGCTGAGGGCGGCGATCGACAAGGTGCCGTCCTGCTGCAGGGCGGCCAGGATGGCGCAGTCGAATTTGTCGAGCGGGGTGTTAGGTAAATTCATTTTACTATTCCGTTTTTTATAGCATGAACATGCTGCATATTACCGTGTTTGCAGTGTCTTTTGGCATATCTTCACGGGGGCAGGTCGGTAGACTAGCCAGATGTCCCAGCCGCCTGCGCTGCACCCTTTTTATAGAATACTCAGACTGCCATCATGAAAGAAATCTACCTCGACAGCAATGCCACCACTTGCGTGCTGCCCGCCGCCGTTGCCGCCGCCCGGCAAGCGATGGAGCAGGGCTATGGCAATCCCAGCAGCACCCACGCCACGGGATTGCAGGCCAAGGCCATGATGGATGGCGTACGCCTGCACGCCGGTCGCTTGCTGGGCGTGGGCGATGGCCGCTTGATGTTCAACAGCGGTGCCACCGAAGGCATACAGACGGCCGTGCTGTCGGCACTGTGCGCGCTGCGCGAACGGCGCGCGCAAGGCAAGCGCATCGGCAGCTTGCTGCTGTATGGCGCGACCGAGCACAAGGCCGTGCCGGAAAGCCTGGCGCACTGGAACCGTTTATTGGGCCTGAACCTGGAAGTGCGCAAGCTGCCCGTCGATGCACAGGGGCGCCACGATCTGCAGGCGCTCGATGCGCTGATCGGCGACGCGGCCATGCTGTGCACCATGGCGGCGAATAATGAGACGGGCGTCATCAGCGACTTGTCCGCCATCGCGCAACTGCTGCAGGAACGCGGTGCCGATGCGTACTGGATGGTCGATTGCGTGCAGGCGCTGGGCAAGCTGAAGCTGAACCTGGCCGCTACGCGCATCGATTACGCGCCGTTTTCCGGCCACAAGCTGTATGCGCCCAAGGGCATCGGCATGCTGTATGTGCGCGCCGGCGCGCCGTTTACGCCCCTGATGATGGGCGGCGGCCAGGAAGCGGGCCTGCGTTCCGGCACGGAAAACATGGCCGGCATTGCGGCCCTGGGCGCCGTGCTGGCCGCGCTCGATGATGGCAAGACCTTCCGCAGCCACGCCGACCTTGCCGCTTTCCGCGAGCAACTGGTGGCCAGCCTGGAACGCGCTTTCCCCGGCATCGTTTTCAATATGCCGTTCGACGTGTCCTTGCCGACGACGCTCAATTTTTCCGTGCCGGGCTTGTCGTCGAAGGAATTGCTCGACCTGTTCGACGCGGCGCGCGTGCGCGTCAGTTCGGGCAGCGCCTGTTCCGCCGCCAAGGCGCTCCCCAGTTATGTGCTGGAAGCCATGCATGTGCCGCAATGGCGCGCCAGCTCGGCCATCCGTCTGTCGTTCGGCCCCCTGATCGACGCGGCGACCGTTGCCGCCGCCTGCACGCGCATCGAGCGCTGCGGCGAGGCGCTGCGCAGCAGCTGCTTGCTGCCGTCGGCACTGGCGCCATCGCCGCAGGATGGTGTGATCCAGCTGAGCGTCGATGGCCAGTGCACCTGGCTGCTCAGCGACGCTGCCAGCGCCAGTTGCGTCGTCATCGATCCGGTCGCCGCGCTCGTGCCACGCCTGGCCGCCTTCATCCGCTGCCAGCACCTGGCCTTGCGCGCCATCGTGCACACGGCGCCGCCAGCCGACCATGGCGTGGCGCGGCTGGCGCTGCTGCAGGAACTCGGGATCGAACAGGTTGGCCGCGTCGACATCGACGGTGAGCTGGCACTGGGCCAGCAGCGCCTGCGGCGCGTCGAGTGTGGCGACATCCATGTGTATCTGCTGGGGCAGCGCTTCGCCTTTATCGGCACCCTGGCGCCCGGGGCGTTGACGCCCTTGCTGGAGGCGGCGCTGGTGACGCCGGACACCGTGCTGTGCGCCGCCAGCGATGACGGCAGCCTCTGCAGCACCGCGCGTACGCTGCAGGAAGGCCGCGTGCCGGCTGCCGAACTGCAGCTCGATGCGCCCGCTTTGGCCGCCTTCCTGCGCCAGCATCCCGACGCTATCCTCGTCGATGTGCGCGAAGCGTATGAGCACGCGGCCTGTGCCGGTACGGTATTCGAGGGCTGCGAGGTGCGTAGCGTACCGCTGAGCCGCCTGGCGGGACAGGTGGCAGCGTGGTTGCAGCAGCCGCAGCGCCCGCTGGTCTTTTTCTGCCGCAGCGGCAACCGCAGCGCGCGCGCCGCTGCCTGCCTGCGCCGCCTCGGCCATGGTGCGGCATGGCAACTCACGGGTGGCATGGCGATGGCAGAGGCGACGCGCCAGCCGCTGGCCATCGCCGCTTGAGCGGCTAGCTCTTTTCTTCTTGACATATTGCACCGTGCCATCATCGGCACGGTGCCCGTAGCGCATTTTCTCGCGTTCGTTTCCTGTCGGCATTTTTCTACCCTTCAACGCGCTGATTTCTTGCGCAAAGAGGCCCTAATACCTCAGGTATGTACGCTAGCGCACGGTCTTGCGTACAGGGCGCACCTACGATGAAGTTCAGAAAATCTCCCCATATCCCGAGATTCGTCGCAACGCTCCGGCGCTACGCTTTCCGTCTTCGCCAGTGTCCGATCGTGTTTTTCCAGACTGGGCCCGCGTGACGGTGGCCGCTGGTTGCCTGCGTGCACCTAGCGAGGTCCAAGTTGAAAGAGTACACAGCAGTTGTCACGCAGCAGATCAAGGTACAGATTTCCAAAGTCAGAGAAATCTTCCGCGACCGTTCCCTTGCACCGGACACCTTCGACGCCGCGCGCGACGATGCCTTGCCCCTGCGCTCCGAATTATTCAGCGCCATGCAGATGGCTTCCCACGGCAAGCACGTGGCTGCCGGTCATGCGGTGGGACGGCACCATGGCCGCGACCGCCTTTTGGCGCGCCTGGCTGACAATGCGGCCCTGATCACGGCCACCGTCAATGAGCTGACGACCACCGTGAAAAGCGGGCGCCAGGTCACGCCCGCTTCGGAATGGCTGCTGGATAATTTTTACCTGATCGAAGAGCAGATCCGTACCACGCGGCGCCATTTGCCGAAGAACTACAGCAAGGAGTTGCCACGGCTGAGCTCCGGCGCGGATGCGGGTTGCCCGCGCGTGTATAAAATTGCGCTGGAAATCATCTCGCACGGCGATGGCCGCGTCGATCTGGAAAACCTGTGCCACTTCGTCGAGGCTTACCAGGATGTGGCAAGTTTGACCTTGGGCGAACTGTGGGCCGTGCCCATCATGCTGCGCCTGGCCCTGATCGAGAATCTGCGCCGCGTCGCCGCGCGCGTGGCCGACGACCGCATGCAGCGCGACCTGGCCAATACCTGGGCCGACCAGATGACGGACATCGCCGAGCGCAATCCCAGCGGCTTGATCCTGCTGGTAGCCGACATGGCGCGCTCGAATCCGCCGATGACCAGCGCCTTCGTGGCCGAACTGTCGCGCCGCCTGCAGGGACAAAGTTCGTCGCTGGCCCTGGCGCTGTCGTGGCTGACGCACAAGCTGGCCGAGTCGGGCCTCACCATCGAGCAGCAGATCCAGGCCGAGATCGGGCAGCAGGCGGCCGACCAGGTGTCGATCGCCAACAGCATCGGCAGCCTGCGTTTTCTGGGCACCATGGATTGGCAGGAATTCGTCGAGACCATGAGCGTGGTCGAGCAAACCTTGCGTCTGGACCCCGCCGGTACCTATGGCTTGATGGATTTCGCCACGCGCGACAGCTACCGCCACGCCATCGAGCGCATTGCCAAGCGCAGCGCGCGCAGCGAAGTGGACGTCGCCGAGATGGTGGTGCAACTGGCGCGCACGCACGGCAATGGCAATGATGCGCGCCGTGGCCACATCGGCTTTTACCTGGTGGGGCGCGGTGTGCTGGTGCTGGAAAAGCAGGCCGGCGCCAGGCTGCCCTTCATCGAGGCGCTGCAGCATACGGCGCGGGCGGCGCCGCTGGCCGTCTACCTGGGGGCGATCTCGTTCCTGACCCTGGCCACCAGCGCACTGCTGCTCGAACGCGCGGTGCGCCACGGCGTGCAGGGCTGGCCGCTGGCGGCGCTGGGTGCGCTGGCGCTGCTGGGCAGCAGCCAGCTATCGGTGGCCGTGGTGAACTGGCTGGCGACCCTGATGACGTCGCCGCACCCGCTGCCGCGCATGGATTACCAGGCCGGCATTCCATCGGATGCGCGCGGCATCGTCGTGGTGCCGACCCTGATCTACAGCGAGGACAACGTGGCGGCCCTGTGCGAGGCACTGGAAGTGCGCTACCTGTCCAACCGCGATCCGAATCTGCGTTTTTGCCTGCTGACGGATTTTGTCGACGCGTCCGCGCAAACGATGCCGGGCGACGACGCCCTGCTGCGCCAGGCGCAAGATACCATTCGAGGCTTGAACGAGAAATACTGCGTGGAAGGAGGCGAGTCGAGGAGCAATGGGGAGCCGGCCGACTGCGAAGAACTGGGCCATATGGGGCCGTTCCTGCTGCTGCACCGTCCGCGCCTGTGGAATTCGCAGCAGAATGCGTGGATGGGGCAGGAGCGCAAGCGCGGTAAATTATCCGACTTGCACGCGTTTTTGCGCGGCGGCGCGCGCGACAGATTCTCGCTGGTGGAAGGCGAGTTGCGCGGCTTGCGCACGATCAAATACGTGATCACGCTCGATACCGATACACAGCTGCCGCGCGACGCTGCGCGCGACTTCATCGCCACGATGATGCATCCGCTGAACCGTCCCGTGCTGGACGCGGCCGGCACGCGGGTAGTGGCCGGCTATGGCATTTTGCAGCCGCGCGTGGCCGTGGCGCTGCCCAGCGCGAATGCCTCGCGCTACGAGCTGCTGTGCGGTGGCGAACCGGGCATCGATCCCTACACGCGTACCGTCTCCGACCTGTACCAGGACGTGTTTTATGAAGGCTCCTTCATCGGCAAGGGCATCTACGATCTCGACATGTTCGAGCGGGTGCTGGGCCAGCGCCTGCCCGACAATAAAATCCTCAGCCACGATTTGCTCGAAGGCTGCTACCTCCGCGCGGGCCTGCTCAGCGACTCGCAACTGTACGAGGAGTACCCGGCCCGCTATGACGCCGACGTGAGCCGCCGCCAGCGCTGGATACGTGGCGACTGGCAGCTGGTTGGCTGGTTGCTGGGCCGCGTGCCGGGCCGCGCCGGCAAGCGCGAACGCAATCCCCTGTCGATGCTGTCGCGCTGGAAGCTGTTCGACAACCTGCGCCGCAGCGTGGTGGCGCCTGCCACGACCATATCCCTGCTGCTGGTGTGGGGCTTTTTGCCACACGTGGCCTTCTGGAGCGCGGCCGTGCTGGCCGTCATCTTCCTGCCGCCTATCTTTTCTGCCCTGTACGATTTGCTGCGCAAACCGCGCGACACCCTGTGGCGCCAGCATCTGGCTGCCTTCGAGCGGCGTTGCGGCGTGCAGTTTTCGCACGCCATGCTGACCCTCGTCTTCCTGCCGTACGAAGCGTGGATCAGCCTGGACGCCATCGCGCGCACCCTGTGGCGCCTGGGCGTGTCGCACAAGCATTTGCTCGACTGGCGCGCCTCCAACCTGCACAGTTCTTCCGGCTCGCAGACGGACAGCTGGCGCGCCATGTGGTGCTCGCCCGCGCTGGCGCTGGCCGCCTTTGCAGCCTTGCTGACCTGGCGTCCCGCAGCCTTGCCGGCGGCCGCCGTGGTGTTGCTGCTGTGGCTAGCCGCCCCCGCCATCGCCTGGTGGATCAGCCGCCCCATCGAGCGGGCTGTGGCGCGCCTGTCGGCCGAGCAGGGACGTTTTTTGCATGGCGTGGCGCGCAAGACGTGGGCATATTTCGACACCTTCGTCGGGCCGGACGACCACTGGCTGCCGCCCGATAACATGCAGGAACATCCGACCCTGGTGGTGGCGCACCGCACCTCGCCGACGAATATCGGCCTGGCCTTGCTGGCCAACCTGACGGCCTACGATTTCGGCTACCTCACGATGGGCCAGTTGATCGAGCGCAGCCGCGCCACCTTGCACAGCATGGGCGAGCTGGAACGCTTCCAGGGCCACTTCTATAACTGGTACGACACGCAGACCCTGAAGGCGCTGCAGCCCATGTACATCTCGACCGTCGACAGCGGCAACCTGGCCGGCCATCTGCTGACCTTGCAGCCTGGCCTGGTGGAACTGTATGACTCTCCCATTCTCGGCCCGCAGGTGGTGCAGGGCATCCGCACGACGGCGCAGGTGCTGCAGGAATTCATCGCCGCCGAAGGTGAAGGCCAGGCCATGCGCGAGAGCATGAACCTGCTGCAGGCGCAGGCGGCACCCGCCAGCCTGGCAGAATGGCATGCCTACCTGAGCGCGGCGAATGGCGCAGCCGATGCCTTGCAGTCGCTGACCCTGCAAAGCGAAGGTGGCGAACTGTCGATGTGGACAGACGCCCTGGCGCGCCAGTGCCGCGCGGCGCTGGCGGAATTGCTGCAACTGGCGCCATGGGCGGCGCAAACGGGTGTCGATGCGGCGTGGCTGCGCGTGCCGACCCTGCGCGCGCTGGCGAACCTGGACGTGACTGAAGGTACGCCGCCCGACCTGGCGGCGCTGCTGGCGCAAGGCCGCGAACAGGCGGGTCGCCACATGCGCGATATCGCCCACGCGGCGGGCCAGGCGCGCGACTTCGCGCAGATCGAATACGGTTTCCTGTACAACCCATCGACAAAACTGCTGGCCATCGGCTACAACGTCAGCGAACGGCGCCTGGACCCCAGCTACTACGATTTGCTGGCATCTGAAGTGCGCCTGGCCAGCTTCATCGCCATCGCCCAGGGCCAGCTGCCGCAGGAGCACTGGTTCGCCCTGGGCCGCCAGCTGTGCATGGTGGCGGGCCAGCCCGTGCTGCTGTCTTGGAGCGGCTCGATGTTCGAGTACCTGATGCCGCTGCTGGTGATGCCGAATTATCCGAACACCCTGCTCGACCAGACGTACCACTCTGTCATCGAGGCGCAGATCGATTATGGCCGCCAGCGCGACGTGCCGTGGGGGATTTCCGAATCCGGCTACAACACGGTCGATGCCAGCCTGAATTACCAGTACCGCGCCTTTGGCGTGCCGGGACTGGGCCTGAAGCGGGGCCTGGCCGACGACCTGGTGGTGGCGCCTTACGCCAGCATGATGGGCTTGATGGTGCTGCCGGAAGCGTCGTGCCAGAACCTGCAGCGCATGCAGGCGGCCGGCTACATGG
The DNA here is from genome assembly GCF_900095265.1 of Janthinobacterium sp. UMAB-56. Lineage (GTDB taxonomy): Bacteria > Pseudomonadota > Gammaproteobacteria > Burkholderiales > Burkholderiaceae_D > Janthinobacterium. Next base: position 29,167 of record NZ_LT607674.1, read on the forward strand.
GCCGTTACGGCTTTTTCGAGGCCGTCGACTTCACCACCGCGCGCCTGCCGCGCGGGCAAAGCAGCGCCGTCATCCGCTCCTTCATGGTGCATCACCAGGGCATGGGTTTCCTGGCCCTCAGCTATCTGCTGCACGACCGTCCGATGCAGCGCCGTTTCGAGTCCGATCCGCTGCTGCAGTCGGCCTTGCTGGTGCTACAGGAACGCACGCCGCAGGCAGGCGCGTTTTACTCAAGCACGGCCGAACTGGCGGTGCTGCGCAGCGGCGCGTCCGAACAGGCCATGCCGATGCGCATTCTCACGCAGGCCAACAGCGCCGTTCCCGAAACGCAGCTGCTGTCGAATGGTCGTTACCACGTCATGGTGAGCAACGCTGGCGGCAGCTACAGCCGCTGGAAAGATCTGTCCGTGACGCGCTGGCGCGAGGACAGCACGCGCGATAACTGGGGCAATTTCTGTTATTTGCGCGACCTCGATGACGGTGCCGTCTGGTCCACCATGTACCAGCCGACGTTGGTGGAGCCGCAGAAATACGAAGTGATTTTTTCCGAGGGCCGGGCGGAATTTCGCCGTGCCGATCATGGCCTCGACCTGTACACGGAAATCGTCGTCTCGCCAGAGGACGACATCGAAATCCGGCGTACGCGCATCAGCAATAATTCGAATCGCCAGCGGCGCATCGAGATCACCAGTTTTGCCGAAGTGGTGATGGCGCCGGCGGCGGCCGATGCGGCCCACCCCGCGTTCAGCAAGCTGTTCGTGCAAACGGAAATCCTGGCGCATGAAAATGCGATTTTATGTACGCGACGGCCCCGTTCGAAAGACGAGCAGATGCCGTTGCTGCTGCATGTGATGACCGTGCATGATATCGAGCACTATGCCGTGTCGTTCGAGACGGATCGCGCGCGCTTCATCGGCCGTGGCAACACCGCGCAGCTGCCGCAGGCGCTGCAGGACAGCGGGCCGCTCAGTGGCGGCCAGGGCTCCGTGCTCGACCCCATCGTGGCCATCCGTTATGTGATCACGCTCGAACCCGACCAGGCAGTGACGGTCGATAGCGTCACCGGCATGGTGGAGCAGCGCGAGGCGGCGCTGCACCTGATCGACAAATACCAGGACCGCCACCTGGCCGACCGCGTATTCGAACTGGCGTGGACGCACAGCCAGGTGGTGCTGCGCCAGTTGAATGCCAGCGAAGCGGACGCGCAGCTGTATGCGCGCCTGGCCAATGCCGTGATCTATCCGAATGCGGCACTGCGCGCCGAGGCCAGTATCCTGATCAAGAACCAGCGTGGCCAGTCGGGCCTGTGGGCGTATGCCATCTCTGGCGACCTGCCCATCGTGCTGCTGCAGATACGCGACGTGGCCAATATCGAACTGGCGCGCCAGATGGTGCAGGCGCATGCCTACTGGCGCCTGAAGGGGCTGGTGGTCGATCTGGTGATCTGGTACGAAGAGCAATCGGGCTACCGCCAGCTGCTGCATGACCAGATCATGGGCCTGATCGCTTCGGGCATCGATGCGCAGGCTATCGACCGCCCCGGCGGCATCTTCGTGCGCCTGGCCGAGCAGATCGCCAACGAAGACCGCATCTTGCTGCAATCGGTGGCGCGCGCCATCATCAGCGACGTGCGCGGTACCCTGGCCGAGCAGGTCAGGCGTCCGCCCAGCCCCGTGCTGCGCATGCCGCCGCTGCTGCAAGACCCCACCCGCAACCATGATGGCGTGCCGCACCGGGCGCCGAAGCGCGAGCTGATCCTGGAAAATGGCCTGGGCGGTTTCACGCCCGATGGGCGCGAATATGTGATCACAACGGCAGAAGGCAAGCAGACGCCGGCGCCCTGGTCGAACGTGCTGGCCAATGCGCAATTCGGTACGGTGGTGTCCGAAGCCGGCCAGGCGTATACGTGGAGCGAGAATGCGCATGAATTCCGCCTCACGCCATGGCAGAACGACCCCGTGTCCGACCTGTCCGGCGAAGCGTTTTACGTGCGCGACGAGCAGAGTGGCCAGTTCTGGTCGCCCTCGTCGCTGCCGGCACGCGGCAGCGGCGACTACGTGACGCGTCATGGCTACGGTTACAGCATTTTTGAACACAGTGAGGGCGGCATCGCCACGGAACTGTGCACCTATGTGGCGCTCGATGCGGCCGTCAAGTACTCCGTCATCAAGGTGCGCAACGACAGCGGCGTGCCGCGCCGCCTGTCCGTCACCGGTTACGTGGAATGGGTGTTGGCCGACCTGCGCGCCAAGTCCGGCATGCACGTGGCCACCGAAGTCGATACGATCAGCGGCGCCCTGTTTGCGCGCAATAACTACAACACGGAGTTTTCGGGTCGGGTCGGCTTCTTCAATACGGACGCCAGCATCCGTTCCATCACCTGCGACCGCAATGAATTCATCGGCCGCAACGGCAGCCTTGCGCAGCCAGCCGCCTTGCGCCGCGTGCGCCTGTCCGGCAAGGCGGGCACGGGGCTGGACCAGTGTGCCGCCATCCAGGTGCCGTTCGAGCTGCAACCGGGACAGGAGCGCGAAATCGTCTTCCTGCTCGGCGTGGGCGGGCGCCGCAATGCCGACGCCAGCACCATGGTGCAGCGCCATGCGGGCAAGGAAGCGGCCCGCATGGCGCTCGACGCGGTCAGCGCGCACTGGGAAACCACCCTGGGCGCCGTACGCATCGAAACGCCCGACCCGTCGCTCGATGTGATCGCCAATGGCTGGCTGATGTACCAGACCATTGCCTGCCGTCTGTGGGCGCGCAGCGGCTATTACCAGTCGGGTGGCGCCTACGGTTTCCGCGACCAGCTGCAAGATGCGATGGCGATGATCCACACTGCACCGCAATTGCTGCGCAAGCACTTGCTGCTGTGCGCGGCGCACCAGTTTGTCGAAGGCGACGTGCAGCACTGGTGGCATCCGCCATCGGACCGGGGCGTGCGCACGCATTGCTCCGATGATTACCTGTGGCTGCCGCTGGCCGCCTGCCGCTATGTGATCGCCACGGGCGACATCAATGCGCTGTCGGAAGTGGCGCCCTTCATCGAGGGACGGGCCGTCAAGCCGGAAGAAGATTCCTACTATGACTTGCCGGTGCGTTCTGGCGAGTCGGCCGACCTGTACGAACACTGCGTGCGCGCCATCCGCCATGGCCTGCGCCTGGGCGTGCACGGCTTGCCCCTGATGGGTTCCTGCGACTGGAACGACGGCATGGACAAGGTGGGCGAGCATGGCAAGGGCGAGAGCGTCTGGCTGGCCTTCTTCCTGTACGAAGTGCTGCAGCGCTTCGCCGAAGTGGCCATGTTGCGCGGCGACGCGGCGTTCGCCCAGTTCTGCCGCGACGAAGCCGTGAAACTGGCGGCCAACGTCGAGGAACATGCATGGGATGGCGAGTGGTACCGGCGCGCATATTTCGACGACGGCACGCCCTTGGGATCGCACTTGAACGAGGAATGCCAGATCGATTCGATTTCGCAAAGCTGGGGCGTGCTGTCGGGCGCGGCCAACAAGGAGCGTGTCGCCGGCGCCATGCGCCAGGTCGATGCGCGGCTGGTGCGCCGCGATTCAGGCGTGATCCAGCTGCTCGATCCGCCATTCGACAAAGCCGACCTCAATCCCGGCTACATTCGCGGCTATGTGCCGGGCGTGCGCGAGAACGGCGGCCAGTACACGCATGCGGCCATCTGGACGGCGATGGCGTTTGCCCGTCTGGGCGAGGGCGAAAAGGCGTGGGAACTGCTGCGCATGATCAATCCCGTGCGCCATGGCCTTGATGCGCCGGCGGTGGCGCGCTACAAGGTGGAACCGTATGTGGTAACGGCCGACGTGTATGCGGTGGCGCCGCACGTGGGGCGCGGCGGCTGGAGCTGGTACACGGGGTCGTCGGGCTGGCTGTACCGCCTGATCGTCGAATCCCTGCTGGGCTTGACGCGCGAAGCGAATGTGCTGCGCCTGGCGCCGAGCATGCCGGCCGAGTGGGACAGCTTCAAGCTGCATTACCGCTTTGGCGCCAGCAGCTATGCCATCACGGTAGAGCGGGCGCAGGGGCGGGCTGCGGGGCTGTCGCTCGATGGCGTAGTGCAGGGTGGCAACAGCATCGCCCTGCGCGACGAGGGCCGCGAGTATGCAGTGCTGTTGCGGGTCTAGTCTTGGCACCCATGTACTTGCCACGTATCGTGTTCGGGCCGGCGCCGGCCAGCCAGCAGGATCAGGCCGGCGCCCAGCAACAGCAGGTCGCGCGTGCGTACTTCGGGCGCGGACTGCATGGTTGTCTGTTGGTGTTTCAAGGGTGTCGCCATGGCGGCGGGAAACTGGCCTGCGCAGACGGCCAGGCACAGTGCCGCCATCTTTTCATTCAAATGCATACATTCCTCAAGAAGGCGCGCTGGCCGTTCGGGATCAGCGCGCCGGTATTCATGTCGTCGACATTGTAATTATGAGCATGAATATTGTAAATAAGAAATTATCTGTAATTGCATCAGTGTGACGTGTCAGAATCCCAGGGCGGCGCCTGCGCCCAGCAGGGTGGCCACGCCCAGCACGGCAAAGATCAGCGCCGCGACGCCGTGCACGAGGCGCAAGGGGACGCGGTTGGCGATCCTGTCGCCCAGGTAGACGGCCGGCACGTTGGCCAGCATCATGCCGAAGGTGGTACCGAGCACGACGGAAACAATGTCGTGGTAGCGCGCCGCCAGCGCCAGCGTGGCCACCTGCGTTTTATCTCCCATTTCCGCCATGAAGAAGGCGATCAGGGTGGTCAGGAAGACGCCGTACCTGGCCAGCTTTGTCTCGTCTTCATCGAGCTTGTCGGGAATCAGGGTCCAGGCGGCCATCGCCAGAAAGGAGACGCCCAGTACCCAGCGCAGCACCTCGGGCCCCAGCATGCTGGTGATCCAGGCACCGACGGCGGCGGCAAACGCGTGATTGGCGATGGTGGCGACGAAAATCGCCAGCACGATGGGCAGGGGCTTGCGGAATCTGGCGGCCAGCAGAAAGGCCAGGAGTTGGGTTTTGTCGCCGATTTCAGCGAGACCGACGATGCCGGTGGAGATGAGGAATGCTTCCATGAGATTGCAAGAGGTACGCGGGCCGGACGAATTAACCAATGATCCACGGGCGACTCCGGCCCATGCGGCCGCCCTGGATCAATGGTCTCGTCAAGTTTTGCAACCACCTGCACCATGGCCTGCGGGCCAATCATGTTGATACAGGTTCCTGCGGCAGGACCGCTGGACGACTACTCCCCAATGTTCGAGGCGGATCATACGCCAATGCCCGCACCGGCGCCAGTACCGCCGGCGCGCGGCACGGCCTTGTGTGTGGAACTTCGACAACAATGAGCGCTTTGCAAACAGACTCGACTTAGAATGCAGTCTGTCCACGACTCCCAGATGGAATGCGCCATGCCGGTTCTTGTCCGCTTGCTTGTTTTGTGTTTGCCCTTGTTTGCCTCCTTGCCCGGCCTGTGCGCCGCCGCACCCTTCGACGACAAGTTCCGCCAGCTCGAAGAACTGCTGCCCACGCCGAATAGTTACCGCACGGCGTCCGGCGCGCCAGGACACGCCTACTGGCAGCAACGCGCCGATTATGTGATCCGCGCCACCCTGGATGAAGCGCGCCGCGCCATCACGGCCAGCGAACAGATCACCTATCACAACCACTCGCCCGACAGCCTCGCGTATCTGTGGCTGCAACTGGACCAGAACGGCTTGCGCCAGGATGCCGACCAGCGCCGCGTATTGAGTGCGCCCTCGCGCCAGGCCTGGCTGAGCGGCAGCGAAGACGAAGCGCTGAAGTTCGAGGACTTGCGCGCCATCCATGCTGGCCGCGAATTTGACGGTGGCTTCAAACTCACCGCTGTCAAAGCGGCCAGCGGCAAGCCGCTGCCGTATGTCGTCAACCAGACCATGTTGCGCATCGATTTGCCGGTGGCGCTGGCGCCCGGGCAGAGCATCACGTTCAATATCGACTGGTCGTATCAGATCAATGACCAGAAGGTGCTGGTCGAGCGCTCCGGCTATGAATATTTTGACGACGACAAGAATGCGATTTTCCAGATCGCGCAGTGGTTTCCGCGCATGGCCGCGTATTACGACGCCGTCGGCTGGCAGCACAAGCAGTTCCTCGGCTCCGGTGAATTCACGCTGGAGTTTGGCGACTACGAGCTGTATCTGACGGTGCCGGGCGACCATGTGGTGGCCGCCACGGGGGAACTGCAAAATCCTGCCAGTGTGCTCAGCGCGGCGCAGCGCGAACGCCTGGCGCGGGCGAAAAACAGCAATACGCCGCTGCTGGTGATTACGCCCGCCGAGGCGCTGGCGGCGGAAAAGGGCCGGGCTGCGGGGATGAAAACCTGGCACTTCAAGGCGGCCAATGTGCGCGACGTGGCGTGGGCATCGAGCCGCAAGTTCATCTGGGATGCGCAGGGTTTGGATAGCGGCGGCAAGCGCGTGATGGCCATGTCGTATTATCCGAACGAGGGCAATCCGCTGTGGCAGCAGTACAGCACGCGCGCCGTCGTGCATGCCATCGAGCAGTACAACAAATACAGTTTCGACTATCCGTATCCGAACGCGATTTCCGTCAACGGCGCCGTGGGCGGCATGGAGTATCCGATGATCTCGTTCAATGGCGGGCGGCCCGTGAAGGACAAGAAGACGGGCGAGCGCACGTATTCGAAGACGACCAAATATGACCTGATCGGCGTGATCATCCACGAAGTGGGCCACAATTATTTTCCCATGATCGTCAACTCGGACGAGCGCCAGTGGACGTGGATGGACGAGGGACTCAACTCCTTCCTGCAGTACCTGGCCGAGCAGGCATGGGAAGAGCATTTTCCCTCCTGGAATGGCGAGCCGCGCAAGATCGTCGACTACATGCGCAGCCAGAACCAGGTGCCCATCATGACCAATTCCGAATCCTTGCTGCAGTTTACGGCGAACGCCTACGACAAGCCGGCCACCGCCCTCAATATCCTGCGCGAAACCATCCTGGGGCGCGAACTGTTCGACTTCGCCTTCAAGCAGTACGCCTTGCGCTGGAAGTTCAAGCGGCCCACGCCGGCCGACTTTTTCCGCACCATGGAAGACGCTTCCGGCACGGACCTGGACTGGTTCTGGCGCGGCTGGTTCTATACCACCGACGCGGTCGACATCAGTATCGACGGCATCAGCGAATATGGCGTGAGCACGAAGAATCCGGACGTCGAGAAAGCGTGGAAGAAGGCGCAGAAGGCGGCGCAGCCCATCTCGATCTCGGAGCAGCGCAACAAGGCGCTGCCGAAGAAGGTCGACATCGACCCCGCGCTGAAGGATTTCTATAACCGGTACGATGAATTCACGGTCACCAACAAGGACCGCAACAGCTATGCGGAGGAGCAGGAAACGCTGGAGCCATGGGAGCGGAAACTGCTTGAGCAGCACAGCATGGGCAAGCATCTGTACCTGGTCGACTTTTCGAATCTCGGCGGCCTGGTGATGCCGCTGATCCTGGAAATCGAACTGAAAAGCGGCAGGAAGATCGTCGAGCGCGTGCCGGCCGAAGTGTGGCGCTATTCGCCGCACAAGATCAGCAAGGTGATCGTCACCGACGAGCCGATGGTGGCCCTGGTGCAGGACCCGTACTGGGAGACGGCCGATATCGACACCAGCAACAACGCCTGGCCGAGAAAAATCACGCCATCGCGCCTGGAACTGTTCAAACTCGACCGCGACAAGCATAACCTGATGAAGGATTTTAATGTCCCGTTGAAGGCGCCCGAGGCCAAGCTCGAGACCAAGCCCGAAGCCCGGCCAGAGAAGAAACAGTGAAACAGCGCCGGCCAGTCCGGCGCTTTTTTTCTGCCGGCCTGCGCCGGAAGTGCTATTCTGCGCGACGCCCCGGCGTACACGGACCGGGGCTTTCGCAAATCATTCAAAAGACGACCATGCAAACTTTGACCTTCCTGCGCGCGCTGGGCTGTGCGCTACTTTGCCAGGTGACCCTGGCCGCGCACGCCGACCCCCTCAGCTACGCGCGCTACGACCAGGTGCGCACGCGCGACCTGCAGCTGGACCTGAAAGCCGATTTCAAGCAAAAGACGCTTTCCGGCTATGCCGAGCTGTCCTTGAACTGGATCGATCCTGCTGCGCGCACCCTGGTGCTCGATACGCGCGATCTGTCGATCGCCAAGGTGCAGGTACAGGACAAGCGCGGCGCCTGGCAGATGGCGCCGTACCAGCTGGACAAGGCCGACCCGGAGAAGGGCCAGGCCTTGCGCATCACCACCACGGGCCAGCCGGGCAAAGTGCGCGTCTACTATCACACGGCTCCCAACGCCATCGCGCTGCAGTGGCTCACGCCACAGCAAACCATGTCGGGCAAGCTGCCTTTCATGTTCAGCCAGTCGCAAAGCATCAACGCCCGCTCGTGGGTGCCGTCGCAGGATACACCGGCCGTGCGTTTCACCTACAGCGCACGCATCGAGGCGCCGAGCGGCATGCGCGTCGTGATGAGCGCCGAGAATGACGAAAAGGCGACGGGCAAGGGCGGCTGGAAATTCAGGATGCCGCAGCCGATTCCTTCCTACCTCTTGGCCATTGCCATCGGCGAACTGGAAGTACGCAAGCTCGGTCCCCGCTCCGCCGTATATGCCGAACCGCCACGCATCAAGGCCGCCGAATACGAACTGGCCGACACGGAAAAGATGATACAGGCAGCCGAGGCGCTGTATGGCCCGTATGCATGGGGACGCTACGACATGATCGTGCTGCCGCCATCGTTCCCCTACGGTGGCATGGAAAACCCGCGCCTGACCTTCCTCACGCCGACCATGATCGCGGGTGACCGTAGCCTGGTCGATCTGATCGCGCATGAACTGGCGCACTCGTGGTCGGGCAACCTGGTCACCAATGCCTCTTGGAAGCACATGTGGCTGAACGAAGGCTTCACCACCTACGTCACCACGCGCATCGTCGAGCAATTGTATGGCAGCGAAGTGGCGCAGATGGGCGTGCAGGTCGACCAGGAAGAGCTGGCTGCCTCGATCAGGACATTGCCGGCGGCGAAAACGGCGCTGATCACGCGCGATGCGGATGCCAATCCCGCCGAAACGTATACGGACGACGGCATCATCTATCCGAAAGGCGCCTGGTTCCTGGCTACCATGGAGCAGCGCGCGGGCCGTGCTGTCTTCGATCCCTTCCTGCGCGGCTGGTTCGACCAGCATGCCTTCCAGAGCGTGACGACGGAGCAGTTCATCGCCTACCTGCGCAAGAACTTGCTGGCCCAGCATCCGGACGTGATGCCGGAAGCGGAACTCGATGAATGGCTGTATGGCACGGGCGTACCGGCCAGCGCGCAGCGCGTCGTCTCGCCGCGCCTGGCGCTGCTGGACCAGCACCGCGATGCCTGGCTCAAGGGTGAGCTGGCGACGAAAGACCTGGGCATGGATCATTGGGTCGCCATCGAATCGATGCACTTCCTGAACGACATCAATAACAAGGCCAGCGCGGCGCAATTGCGTGAACTGGACCAGGTCTACGGCGTGGGCAAGAGCGGCAACAATGAGGTGGCGTACCGCTTCTACCTCGCTGCCGTGAACGCCGGCTACGATGTACGGCAGCCCTTGCAGGCCTTCCTCATGAGCGTGGGGCGCCAGAAGTTCGTCGTGCCCCTGTACGGTGCGCTGATGAAGACGCCGCAAGGCCATGCCTGGGCCAAGGACGTGTATGCGCAGGCGCGTGCACGCTACCACCCGGTGACGCAGGAAAGCGTCGATAAATTGATGGCCGCGCAAGCGCATTGAACCTTCTTTGGACATCCTGACCATGCATTCCATGAACCGTCTTGCCGCCGCCATCGTGCTGGCGTTTTCCAGCATCGCCATGCCGGCGCTGGCCTTTGACGCCGCCCCTGTCGCCGCCGCTGCACCGGCGCCTGCGCCTGCCTTCGATCTTGAGCGCGACGTCGCCACCGCCCTGAAAGTGTTCGACGTGCCCGGCATGGCGATCGCCATCGTCAAGGATGGCAAGGTTGTCACCGCCAGGGGTTTTGGCGTACGCAAGCTGGGCGAGCCGGCGGCCGTCGATGCGCAGACCCTGTTCGAAGTGGCATCGAACTCGAAAGGCTTCACGGCCGCCGCGTTGGCCATGCTGGTCGACGATGGCAAGCTGGCCTGGGACGATCCCGTCACCAAGCACCTGCCCGGCTTCCAGATGCACGATTCCTATGTGACGGGCGCCATGACCGTGCGCGACCTGCTGACGCACCGCAGTGGCCTGGGCCTGGGTGCGGGCGACTTGCTGTGGTGGCCCACCACCACGTTCAGCACCGACGAGATCATCGAGAAGCTGCGCTACATCCGTCCAGCCACGAGCTTTCGCAACAGCTATGCCTACGATAACCTGCTGTATATCGTGGCCGGCAAGATCATCGCCGACAAGGCGGGGAAAAGCTGGGGCGAGGCCATGCATGAGCGTATCCTGGCGCCGCTGGGCATGACGGGTACCACCACCAGCCTGGCTGAAAATGCGGGCAAGCCCGACGTCGCCAGTGCGCACAGCAAGATCGACGGCAAGATCGCCGCCGTCAAGTCCATGCCCGTGCCGAACGCCGTGGGTGCCGTCGGCATCAACACGAATGCGGAAGATATCGCCAAGTGGATGATGGTGCTGCTTGACGGCGGCAAGATCGCCGGCGTGAAGGACAAGGATGGCAAGGACGCGCGCCTGTTCAGCGAAAAGCAGGGTCGCGAGATGTGGTCGGCGCAAACGCCGATCAGGATTGCCGAGCCGAAACCAACGCTGGCCGCGACGAAACCGAACTTCAGCGCCTATGGCCTGGGCTTCCAGCTGCGCGACTACAAGGGCATGAAAGTGGCCATGCACGGCGGCGCGCTGCAGGGATTTTATTCGCGCGTGGTGATGGTGCCTGAAGCAAAGCTGGGCGTGGCCATTCTGACCAATGCGGAAAATGGCGGTTCCATGACGGCGCTGCAATGGCGCATCCTCGACCATTACCTGCAGGCGGCGCCGTCCGACTGGCTGGCGCTGGTGGCCAAGGTGGAGCAGGAGCGGCATGCCGAAGAAGTGAAAAAGCAGGGCAAGGCGTCGAGCGCGCGCGCGGCCAAGTCGCAGCCATCGCTGCCGCTGGCCGCGTATGACGGCGAATATGAAGATGCCTGGTACGGCAAGGTCGTGATCAGGCCGGAGGGGAAAAAACACATCCTCAGCTTCACGCGCACGCCGGACCTGACGGGCGAGCTGGAACACTGGCAGCACGACACCTTCATCGTGCGCTGGAAAGAGCGCAATTTCAACGCCGACGCCTATGTGACGTTCTCGCTCAATCCCGATGGCAGCATCGACCGGGTGAAGATGGCGCCTGTGTCGGCCGAGACGGATTTCAGCTACGACTTCCAGGACCTGAGCCTGGTGCCGGTGAAAGCGAAAGAAGGCAAGAAGTAAAGCAGGACGTAAAGCAGGAAGCAGAAGGCCACCGCAAGGTGGCCTTTTTCACCTTATGGCTTGACGAACTTCAGGGTCATGCGGTCGCTCTCGCCGATGGCCGTGTACTTGGCCCGTTCCACATCCTTGTTGGCATAGGTCGGCGGCAGCGTCCAGACTCCGCCCAGGTAGTCTGCCGTGTCTTTCGGATTGGCGTTGATGTCCGACCTGGCAGCCAGTTTGAAACCTGCACCTTCGGCCAGCTTGATCACATACGCTTCGTGCATGTAGCCGCTGCTGGCCGTGGCATCCTGCGCCTTGTTTGCCGGCAGGCGGTGTTCGACGACGCCGAATACGCCGCCCGGTTTCAGGCTGTCATACACTTCCTTGAACAGGGTCTGCATGCCTGCTTCGCCGATGGGTATCCAGTTGTGGATATTGCGGAAGGTGAGCACCATGTCGGCCGTGCCCTTGGGCGCGATGCGGTAGGTGGTGGGCGGCGCGAAGGCGCCGATCTCCACCTTGCCGAAAGCCGCGGGATTGGCGTCGAGTTTTTGCTGGAAGCGCGCTGCGCCGCGGCGCGCGCCTTCGCTGCTTGACTGCGGATCGTTGCCGGCGGCGATCAGCTTGCCGTGCTCGCGCAAGTAGGGCGCCAGGATCTCCGTGTACCAGCCGCCGCCAGGCGCCAGTTCGACCACGGTCATGCCCGGCTTGATGCCGAAGAACGTCAGCGTTTCATACGGGTGGCGCGCGCTGTCACGCAGCGCGTTGGCCGGCGTGCGCGCACTGCCGGCGATGGCCGCCTTCAGGGCCGCGTCGCCCGCATCGGCGGCCAGTGCCGCACCGCTGCCGCCACAGGCCAGCATGACCGTCAGGGCCGCGGCCAGGGATACTCGCTTCATCATCATATGCTCCATGCGTGATTGGATCGGTTGCTCAATTGGTGGCGATCGCCATCAACGCCGATCATCGGGCAAGCACGCTGGCCGGTCAAGCGGATTCCGTAGCCCAGGCGGCGGCATACGCGGGTATTGCGCTGGTGTTGAGCGCATCGGCGACGGCCGCGCCACGGCCGTGCGTAAACGGTAGTTCGCCCGTCCAGACGGCATGCGCCATGTCGCGCGCGTCGTCGAGCGGGCCACCCTTGCGCTGCTTGACGGCGCATTCGTCGAGCGCGATGCGCAGCACGCTGGTGGCGGCGTATTCCTTGGCGCTGCCGCCGCGCACGTGCGCCAAGCGTCCCGGCGCCAGCTTTTCCATCAACGCATCCATGGCCGCATGCTGCTGGCCGATATCGCTTACTTTTTCAAACTGCCCGTACACCATCGCCGAGCGGTAGTTCATCGTGTGGTTGAAGGCGGAGCGCGCCAGTACCAGGCCGTCGAGATGGGTCACCGTCACGCACACGGCCGTATCGCGCAGCAGCTGCTTGAGCATGCGGCTGCCGTTCGAGCCATGGATGTACAAGTGGCCGCCGATGCGCCAGCAGGCGGTCGGAATGCAATGGTTTCCGTGCTCGTCCTGGAATGCAATATGGCACAGATAGGCGGCGTCGAGGACGGCGTACAGCGTGGTTTGCTCGTAGCTGGCCAGTTCGGCGACGCGGCGCACGCGGGTACGGGGGCTGGGGGGCAGGGCGATAGCGGTCATGGCGGAAGTCCGGTTGGTTGAAGAAGCAGGCCGCACTATAATCGGCATCTGGCCCTGAAAAAAGATCCAGAGCTGATAAATAATTTAGAGCCACGAGGGAGGCGCATGGATTTCGCTTTGCTACTCAATGCATTCGAGCGCACGCATCGCGAGCGGGGCTGGCCACGCCAGCGCCTGCTGCATGAATGCCTGCGCGCGGCGATCCGCAGCGGGCATCTGGCGCCCGGCACCCGGCTGGCCTCCACGCGCGTGCTGGCGGCCGAACTGGGGCTGGCGCGCAATACCGTGCTGTACGCCTATGAGCAATTGGCCAGCGAAGGCTTTGTTTTGCCGGACCGGCGCGGCACCGTCGTCGCTGGCAGCGCCAGCATGCCGGAAGCTGTGCCGGCAAGTGGCAACAAGGATGGCTTGTCACGCCGTGCCCGGCATTTGCGCGGCATGGCGGGGCAGGATGTGAATGCTGCGCTGGTGTTTCCCGCCGACGCGATGGGCGCGTTTGCGCCTGGCGTGCCGGCGCTTGACGAATTCCCCCTGGCGCAGTGGCGGCGCATGCTGGACCGCGCATGGCGCAGCCTGACCCCGCGCCAGCTCAATTACGGCGATCCCGCCGGCGAGCCGCAGCTGCGCATGGCCATCGCCGAGCATTTGCGCGCCGCGCGCGGCGTCGTGTGCGATGCGGGCCAAGTGTTCATCACGGACGGTACGCAAAGTAGCCTGGAGGTGTGCTTGCGCGCCTTTGCAGACCAGGACGAAACCCTGTGGATCGAGCATCCGGGCTACGGCGGCGCACTGGCGGCGGGGCGTGGCGCCGGCTTGCAGGTGGTGGGCATTCCGGTCGACTTGGATGGCATTGCGCCGACGGAGATGGACTGGCAGGACGCCCCTCCGCGCCTGATCTACACCACGCCTTCGCACCAGTATCCGACGGGCAGCGTGCTCAGTCCCGCGCGCCGCATGGCGCTACTGGAGCGCGCCCGCGCGGTGGGCGCCCTGATCATCGAAGACGATTACGACAGCGAATTTCGGCATGGCGGGCCGCCCCTGGCCGCCATGCAGGGACTGGTCGCCGACGCGCCTGTCGTGTACCTGGGCACCTTCAGCAAGACCATGTTCCCCGCCTTGCGCCTGGCCTTTATCGTCGTGCCGGCCGCGCTGGCCGCTGCCTTTGCGCAGATGCAGGCGCAGGGCGCCGTGCGGGGCCGGGTGGCGGAACAGCTGGCGCTGGCCGACTTCCTGCGCAGCGGCCTGTTTGCGCGCCATGTGCGGCGCATGCGTCGCCTGTATCGCCAGCGCCGCGACGCCTTGAACGCAGCCTTGCAACGCCATGCATGTGGCGGTGCGGCCATCCATGGCGGCACGGCTGGCATGCACCTGGCGTTGCGTTTTCACGATGGCGCATGGGATGACATGGCGCTGAGCCGGAGCGCCGCGCAGGACGGCATCGTGGCGCTGCCTCTCTCCGCGCATGGTACCGGCGAGCGGGCCGGCTGGAGCGGTTTCCTGCTCGGTTATGCGCAGGTGCCGGCCGAGAACATGGATGGCCTGGCGCGCCGCCTGGGAGCGCTCCTGCCGGCGTGATGCGGCGCTACTGCATTACTGCTGGTCCAGCATCCACTGCTTCAAGCCGTTGACCCAGTCCTTGGCGGGCAGGTTGAACTGCTTCTTGATGATGGCGGCGCGCTCGTACAAGTCGCTGAAGTCGAGCGACGGCGATTTTTTGAAGGCCAGCACGACGATGTTTTCATCTTCCATTTCCGGCACCCAGACGACGGCGTCGAAGACCAGTTCCATCGCCTGCAAATTCTTGTCGTAGTTGGGGAAGTCGCCAAAGACATTCGTGCACATGATGCCATCGTCCGTCAGGCAGTCGTGGCAAGCCTGGTAGAACTCGGGCGTGTCGAGCACAGGGCCGCGCGCATCCTCGTCGTACAGGTCCACTTGCAGCGCGTCGACCGTGCCGTGGTTGGCCGGATCGAGCACGAAATCGAGCGCATTCATTTCACGCACGTCGAGACGCGCGTCGTTCGGCGGCAGCGCGAACTGGGCACCGCAGATGGCGATCACGTTCGGATTGAGTTCGATGGCCGTGACCGTGGCGTCGGGGAAGCGGCGGTAGCTGAATTTGGTCAGCGCGGCGCTGCCCAGGCCCAGTTGCACGATGCGTTTGGGCTGCGTCTTGAACAGCATCCACATCATCATCATCTGCACGTATTCGAGCTCGATGGCGTCGGGTTTGTCCAGGCGCATGGCGCCCTGCACCCATTTGGTTCCCAGGTGCAGATAGCGGATGCCGCGGTGTTCGGTGGTGGTGGCCGGCGGATGGCCAGGATGGCTGAAAGCGGTATGGCTGGTGGAGGTAAAGTCGGTCGTCATGGCGGCAGTTTAGCAGCCGGATGAAAAAAAGACGCCGCAGCGTCTTTTGTGAGGAGAGTTCAAGTTTGCTTGCGGCGTCGTGCCAGGAAGCCGAGTATGCCCAGGCCGGCCAGCAGCATGCCGTAGGTTTCCGGTTCAGGAACGGGAGCCAGGTTCAGGTTGAAGACGCCGCCATAGCTGCCGCCCTGGGTATTGCCCATCACCGTCAGGACCAGCGAGCCGTTGAACAGGATGCTCGTAGGTGCCAGTATTTCTCCCTGGGCATAGCCAAAGACGGTGGGGCCGCCAAAGCCAGTCAGTGCTACGCCGTTCAGGTCGGCGCCGGTGAAGTGGATGGAGGAGCTGTCCGCGCCAGTCACCGACAGGTTGGCCAGGAAGGCTTGTGCGGTCGAGCCGAAAGTGGCGTCGGGAGTAAATGTGAAGGTATCGACAAAGTCGCCGAGGGGGCTGGGTACGGCGTTAAAACCGCTGGTCCACAGATTGCCCGTGGTGTTGACGAGGTCGACGGTGTAGGCGGTGGCGCTGGCGCTACCGATTGAGGCAGCACTGAGTACCGCCGCTGCGATGAGTGATTTCAGTTTCATTATTTATCCCCGCGAAAAAACGATTAATGTTTCAAAAAAACCGTACCGCTCAGATAAATTATCGCCAAGACAATTCATTGTCAATGAGCTATTTTTATATCATTATGCAAACTTAAATAGCTTATTTCTAACACACGGGCATGGCGTTCATAAAGTTGCAATATTAAAAACCATAATTATTAATATCGCACTGAAAAAATAATTGCAAATGGTGTGATTTAAAAATCGTTACACGAGGAACTAATTTCTGTCGGGCAAAGGAAGAATCAGGGTCACCGCCAGGCCGCCGCCTTCGCGGTTGGCCAAGGTGATGCGGCCGCCATGGGCTTCGGCGATTTCGCGCGCCAGCGCCAGGCCCAGTCCCGTGCCGCTGCGCTTGGTGGAATAAAACGGCACCAGCGCGTTTTCCAGCACGGCGCCGCTCATGCCTGGCCCCCGGTCGCGCACTTCGATGCGCAACTGCCCATGCGCCTGGCTGACGTGCAAGCCGATATGCTCAGCCCGTGTGCCAGATTCCAGCGCATTCTTGAGCAGGTTCAGCAGCGCTTGCTGCATTTGCGCCGCATCAAACATGGCCGCCTGCGCGGGTGGCGGGCCGTCGAGCGTGAAGGCCGCTTGCGAAGCCAGGCTGTCGAGAAAGGGCGGCCATTCGCACGGCGCCAGGCGCGGCGCGGGCAGCTTGGCAAAGCGCGCATAGCCGAGGATGAAGGTTTCCAGGTGGCGCGTGCGCTCCTCGATGGTGGCAAGGATTTGCGGCAATCGTTCGGTCTGGCCGCGGCGCACCAGCTCGGCGCCGGAATGGGCCAGCGAGGCCAATGGCGCCAGCGAGTTGTTGAGCTCATGGCTGATGACGCGGATGACTTTTTTCCAGGTCTGCACTTCCTGGCGCCGCAGTTCCAGGGTCAGCTGGCGCAACAGCAGCAGTTCGTGCTTGCGCCCGTTCAGGCTGAAGCTGCGCCGCGCCAGGTGATACACCTCTTCCTGTTCCCCTTCGCCGCTGGTAAACAGTCCGTCGTTGCGGCGCGCCAGCGCTTCGGCCAGGGCCGGCGCCGCCTGCTGCACGATGTCGGCCAGGGTATGCCCTTCGAGCCGGTGTCCCTGGTGCAGCAACTGGCGCGCGGCCAGGTTGGCGTAGACGATGGCGCTGCCCTCGGCCACCAGCAGCATGGCCACCGGCGTGTTTTGTACCATGGTGTCGAGCAGCAGTTCGCGCTGCACCAGGTCCAGGCGCTGCTTGCGCAGCACGTCGCCCAGCGCATTGTGGGCCGCCACCAGGTCGGCCAGTTCATCGTTCTGCGGCCAGCGCAGGCTGAAGCCGAAGTCGCCGTCCTGGTAGCTGGCGACCGTGCCGCTCAAGGCGCGAAACAGCGATAGCATCGCTTGCAGCTGCGCGCGGATGGTAATGATGGCCACCGGCAGCACGCACAGCAGGGTGCCGGCCAGCACCAGCAGCGGCTGGCCGGGTAAAAAATGCACCAGCAGCAGGGCGATGACGATGCCCAGCACCAGCAGGGTGACGATCAGCGCCGTCCAGCGCGTGAGCAGGGAGAGGCGCATGGGGCCGTGTGCCATCAGCCGCGCGCGATGCCCAGGCGCTCCATGCGCCGGTACAGCGCCTGGCGCGACAGCCCCAGTTCCTGCGCCGCCTGCGCCACCACGCCGTGTGCGCGCGCGAGCGCCGCTGTGACACTGTCGCGGTCCGGTTCCGTCGAGGCACCATCCTGTGGCGCGCGCGGTGATGCCACGCCCGCCAGCGGCAAGCCCGTTTCCTGCGCGCGTATTACCGGACCAGGCGTCAGCAGGCAGGCGCGCTGCATCACATTTTTCAGTTCGCGCACATTGCCCGGCCAGCCGTGGGCCAGCAGGGTAGCCTGCGCCTGGGCGTCGAGGATTTTTTCGCTACCCAGGAAATGCTGTGCCAGCACCAGGATGTCCAGCGGGCGCTGGGCCAGCGGTGGCAGGCGCAGTTCGATCACGTTCAGGCGATAGAACAGGTCTTCGCGAAACGTGCCGGCCTTGATCATCGCCGGCAGGTTGGCGTTGCTGGCGCTGATGACGCGCACTGTCACTTGCCGTTCGCGGTTCGAGCCGAGGCGCTCGAAGCGTCCCGTTTCCAGTACGCGCAGCAGTTTCATTTGTCCGGCCAGCGGCAGGTTGCCGATTTCGTCGAGGAACAGCGTGCCGCCGTCGGCCGCGTCGAACTTGCCATCGCGCGCGCGCGTGATGCCGGTGTAGGCACCGGCCTCGGCGCCGAACAGTTCCGCCTCGATCAGCTCCACCGGCACCGCGCCGCAATTGAGCACGACGAAGGGACCGCTGGCGACCTGGGAATTGGCTTGCACGATGGCGGCGATGCGTTCCTTGCCGCTGCCGTTCGGCCCCGAAATGAGCACGGGCACGTCGGCCCGTGCCACCTGGCACGCCAGGTGCACCACTCTTTCGGTGGCCGGGTCTTGCCACACCATCCCGCGCAAGTCGAAGTCGTGTTCCAGGGCGTGGCGCTGGCGCCGCTCGGCCACCACGCGCTGGCGCAGCGCGCGGTTGGCCTGTCCCAGTTCCAGCAGGTTCTGCACGCTGGCGATCAGGCGCCGGTCGTCCCATGGCTTGGCCAGGTAGTCGGCCGCACCGGACTTGATCAGCTCGACGGCTGCGTCGAGCTGGGTCCATGCCGTCAGCAGGATCACGGGCAGGTCCGGGTAGCGCGCGCGGATGGCGTGGAACAGCGCGCAGCCTTCCTCGCCCGACGTGGTGTCGGCCGTGAAGTTCATGTCCTGCACCACCAGGTCGATGGCGTGGCGTTCGAGCAGGTGCAGGCCTTCTTCTGGCGAGGCGGCGCGCATGGCGTCGATCTCGTGCAGGGAGAACAGCACGTCGAGCGCGATAGCCACGGCGGCATTGTCGTCAATAATCAGTACGGTAGGCATGCGCGCAGCATATCACTCAGGTGCCGGCTCAGGTACTGCGGGTGGCAGTGGCCGGAGAAATGCTGGCCGCGCGCCATGCCGGCCCATAGACAGCGCCCAGGCCCAGCAGCCAGAATACCAGCGCACCGGCCAGCAGATAGCCGGGTGGCAGGCGCGCCATTTCCAGCTGGCTCACCAGCAGCTGGTTCAAGCCCAGGGCTAGCAGCACGCCGCAGGCCACGCCGACGCTGGTGATCATGAAATTCTCGGTCAGGAAATAGCGCAGGATGTCGATGCGGCGGGCACCCAATGCGCGCCGCACGCCGATCTGCTTCCTGCGCTGCGTCACCCACAGGCTGGCGATGCCGACGATGCCGCTGGCGGTGACCAGCAGCAGCAGGGTCGAGACGGTGATTAGCATCCATGACAGGCCACGGTCGGCCCGGTAGCGTGACGTGCGGTGTTTTTCCAGCGTATCGGTGCGCACCAGCAGGCGCTCGCTGGTGGAAGTGCGGATGGCTTGCTCGGCCTCCTTCATCAGGCGGTCGCGCTGGCCCGGCTCGGCGCGCACGGCGTACAGCAGCGAGTCGCGCGAACCCGTCAGGCGCGCCGGCAGGATCAGCGAATGCTCGCCCTGCGCGCTGACCTGGCCGACCTGTGTCTGCAACCGCTCCACCACGCCGATTACACGCATCTCGTCGTCATTGTCGCCGGTGCCGTTGAGCAGGGTCTTGCCGACAAAGCTGCTTTCGCCAGGCCAGATCTTTTGCGCCGCGGCGAGCGTCACGATGACCACCTTGGGAAAGATTTCATCGACGTTTTCATCGATTTCCGGCACCTCGTCGGGATGGAAATCACGGCCTTCCACCAGCTTCAGTCCGTATGTCTTGACCAGTGAGTCAGGCGTGAAATACATCGACGTGGTGGCGCTAGCCGTGGGCTGTCCACGCTTGATGGAGACATTGGTGCTGCTGCCGGAACGCGACAGCACGGCCTGCGAGGTCTGCGCCACGGAGAGCACGCCGGGCAGGCCGCGCAGCAAGGCGGCCTGGCGTTTCTGGTCGGCCAGCTGGCGCTGGTGGCTACCTTTGTCCATGCTCTGGATATTGACATAAAAGATGTCGTTTTCAGCGGCCACGCCGGTGGGGCGGGCGGCGATCGCCTGGCGCAGGTTAACGATATGCAGGGCATTGGCCAGGATGGCCAGGCTGATGGCGACCTGCACGGCGACGAGTACGGCGCCGGTTTTGCTGCGCATCAGTGCCGACAGGATGGGGCGGATTTCCATGTTGAACCTCATTGCGGTACGGTGAATGTCATTGGGATTTGAGCTGTATCGCCGGCGTCACTTGGCAAGCGCGCCAGGTGGGCAGCAAACCCGCCAGCAGGGCGGCCAGCACGGAGACGGCAAACGTCAGCAGCAGCATCGGTACATCCATGTGCGCCACGGTGCCCAGTTCCTTCGATTGCGAACGCACGACGGCCAGCGCGGCATACGCCAGCAGCAGGCCCAGTACGCCGCCGGCGAGGCCGATGACGCCCGTCTCGATCAGGAACTGGCGAAAGATGTCGCGCCGCGTGGCGCCCAGCGCACGGCGGATCCCCACTTCACTGGCGCGTACGGAAAATTTCGCCAGCAGCAGGCCGATGGTATTGACCAGGCATAGCAGCAGGAAGCCGAAGGCCAGCCAGGCCGCCAGCTTGTTGTCGTTGTCGACGACGTTCAGGAAAACCATCCATTCCTTGACGTTGTACAGCGCGTTGGGTGCGTGGCGCGGCATGCGGCCCAGCTTGCGCTGCTCGGCAGCATAGCTGTCGAGATATGCCTGCAGTTCGCCACGTTGGTCGGCGCTTTCCATCTCGAACCAGAACTGCAGCCAGGTGCAGTCCGAGGCCAGGGTGCCCTGGAAGCCGGGGCCGCGTTCGACGCCGCTGCAGGCCATACCGCCGTCATGCCGTGTCTCATGGCGGATGGCGCTGGCAAACGGAATGAAGAATTCATCTTCCGTGCCGAAGGCGCCCTTGCTGCCGATGATGCGGTGTATACGCGGCACGGGATCCCAGTGATCGAGCACGCCGCTGACCAGATATGGCTGTCCCAGCACCATCACGCGCTGTCCCACGGGATTGACCGTACCCAGCAGTTTTTCCGCCAGCGATCGGCTCAGCACGATGACGTCGGCG
Source organism: Janthinobacterium sp. UMAB-56 (assembly GCF_900095265.1). Classification (GTDB taxonomy): domain Bacteria; phylum Pseudomonadota; class Gammaproteobacteria; order Burkholderiales; family Burkholderiaceae_D; genus Janthinobacterium. Next base: position 50,283 of record NZ_LT607674.1, read on the forward strand.
CCGCTGGCGTCATCGGCTACGCTCCATGGCTGACCATACAGAAAGGGGACTTCGAACATGGCGAAAAAATCGCGCGTGGGCGCCAGGCCCTGGGCCTGGAAGGCGCCGACATCCGTGCGTGCCGGCTCGACCGGGCCGGCCACGCCGTACATGACGGTGCGGCGCACGCCCATGTTGCTGGCCATGAAATTCTTCGCGTCGGTATAGGCCAGCTGCGCCTGGCCGAAGGTGGGCTTGGCGCCCGGCACATAACTTTTTAAGGGGACGACGTCGATCATCGGCACGAACAGGCGGTCGCTCTTGTGCGGCAGCGGGTCGCCCGACATGGCGTGCAGGATGGTGACGGTGGCCACGCTGGCGGCCACGCCGACGGCCAGTGTCAGTATCATCAATGCGGTCAGGGCGCGGTTGCGGCGCAGGCTGCGCAGGCCCAGCGTGAAATAGTAACGGAACATGTTTTCTCCTTACGCGGTCACGGGGTGCTGCGGCCTGGCCGACAACGTGGCGCCGTGTTGCACCAGGTCCGATACCTGGCCGTCGATGATGTGCACATTGCGCTGGCTGCGCAGCGCCAGTTCCGGATCGTGCGTGACCATCAGGATAGTGGTGCCCTGTGCGTTGATGTCTTCCAGCAGTTCCATCACGCCACGCGCCATCTGCGTGTCCAGGTTGCCGGTCGGTTCATCGGCCAGCAGCAGCTTGGGCGTGCCGGCCAGCGCGCGCGCGATCGCCACGCGCTGCTGCTGGCCACCCGACAGTTCTGCCGGGTAGTGTTTCATGCGCGAGGCCAGGCCGACCTTGGACAGCGCGTCCTCGATGCGTTCGCGCCGCTCGGCACTGTTGAAGCCCCGGTAGCGCAAGGGCACGTCGACATTGTCGAACAGCGACAGGTCGGGAATCAGGTTGAAGCCCTGGAAGATGAAGCCGAGTTTTTCATTGCGCAGGCGCGAGCGGGCATTGTCGTTCATGCCCTTCACGTTAACACCGTCGAGTATGTATTCGCCGTCGGTGAATTCCTCTAGCAGGCCGGCGATGTTCAAAAAGCTCGTCTTGCCCGAGCCGGACGGCCCGGTGACGGTAACGAATTCACCTTGCCGCACATGGATGTCGAAGCCGCGCAGCGCGTGGGTTTCGATCATGTGGGTGCGATAGACTTTGCTCAGGTTTTGCATGCGCAGCATGGAGAGGCCTCTTGTAGAGTGAAATGAGTGAGATTTAGTTGAATTTAGTTGAGCGACACGCGTTCGGCGTTCGCGAAGTTTTCCGTGCCGGCGACCACCACCTTGTCGCCCAGCTTCAGGCCGTCGAGGATTTCCACTGCCGACACGCTGGTCGCCCCCAGTTTGATCGGCATGCGCGTCGCCACGCCGTCGCGCACGACGTAGGCGAAACGGCCACCTTCGGCTTCGACGAAAGAGCCGCGCGCCAGCATCAGCACATTCGGTTTTTCATCGATCAGGAGGCGCGCCGCCACGCGCTGGTTCTGGCGCAGCCCGGCCGGCTGCTCGCCATCGAAACGCACGCGCGCCAGCACCTGGTTTTTCACTACTTCCGGCGACAGCGCCGACAGTTTTCCTGTTGCCTTGATGGCGCCCGTTTCGATTTCCGCGCGCATGCCCAAGCCGATATCGGCCACATACGTTTCCGGCACTTCCAGCTCCACTTCCAGCTGCGACAGGTCGACCAGGGTCATCAGGGCCGTATTGGCTTGCACCACGCTGCGGTTGGCCACCGACAGCGTGCCGATGAAGCCGTTGACGGGGGCGCGCACGGTCAGTTCGTCGACGCGGCGTTGCGCGTTGTCGCGGCTCAGGCGCTGGCGTTCCAGTTCGTTGACCTTGGTTTTCAACGCCAGGGTCACGTCCTCGCTTTCCAGGCCTGCCGCCTGGGAGGCGTGCTTGCTGCGGATATCGGCCGAATTCAAGGCATCCCTGGCCTTCTGGTAATCGATCTTGGCGATGATGCCGACCTGCGCCACGCTTTCATAGCGTTCCAGCGTGCGCTGCGCGGAGAGGCGCTCGATCTCGGCCGTATCGGCTTCACGCCGCGCCAGCAGTTTCTGCTTCTTGGCCAGGATCTGCTGGCGCGCCACTTCCGCTTCGAGCTGCTGCACGCTCGATTGTTCGCGCTTGAGGGCGTCGGACAGGTCAGGCGACTCCAGCACCGCCAGGATGTCACCCTTCTTGACGGTGTCGCCCGCCTTCGCCTTCAGCGTGACGGTGGCCACCGTGGTCGAATACAGGGTGGGGCTGATCGAGGCGACCACGCGGCCATTCACGGCGGCGTCGCGGATCAGAGTGCCGCGCGTGACGTCGGCGATGCGCAGGCGGTTGCTGTTGACGGAATGCTCGCTGTTGCGCCAGCCTGCAATGGCAGCGATGGCGGCACCGATGACGATGACGGCGCCGGCCAGCAGCAGGGCGCGTTGCTTGTGGCGCTGGCCCGGCGGGGCGGACAGTACGGCGTCTTGGGAGGAAGTGTCGCGGATCATGGTGATGTCTCGTGGAGGATGAGTTTTTCATTGCACGATCCGTGCCAGTTTTTAAGTCATTGATTTTAATGGGAAAAAATACGGGCGTCCGGCTGTCCGCCGTGTCCGTGCTGTCCACGGGGTGTCCGCGCGCGCGGCAGCGTCGTGGCGTTTGCGCATGGATCTTGATATTCTGGCAATCGTCCTGACCTGCTGCTCAGGCAGTGTTGGCGCGCGGCGCCATGCTGGCCCCCTACTTTGGAGCATGATGTCGCCTTCGCCCTCTCTTTTTGCCCGCCTGGGTCCCTGGCTGCGCCAGTTTGCCAGTCTGCCCGAACCGGCGCAATTCGATTACCCCTTTGCCCGCAGCGACATTGCCATGCTGCAGCAGGTCGAAGCTGGCCCGGTCCAGCTCGATAAACAGACCTGGGACGAAATGCTGCTCGATGACTACCATATGCAGCTCGCCGATCAGACCAGCATTCTTGGCCAGCAGCGATTGCATCAGCGCCTGGCAGGCGGCATGGCAAGCGCCGCGTCGCGCGCGCGTATCGCAGCCTTGCTGGCCGCGCCGGCACAGCAGGCGGCGATCGAGCGAGCCATGCGGCCGCTGCGCACGGCCGACATGGAAGTGGCGGCGCTGCTGTGCGGCGCGCCTCCGTCAGCGCCGCCTTGGTGGAGCCGCTGGCTGCTGCTGCCGACCCTGGTGCTGCTGGCAGCGCTGCTGGCCGCGTGGCTGGTCGCGCCGTTGGCGTGGGCCATCGTGGTGCCCGTCTGGCTCTTCCTGATGGCGTTGCAGATGTGCTTTTACGATCGCTGCAAACCGTGGGCGCGCAGCGTCTTTACCTTGCAACAGATATTGCTGGTACATGGCCGCCTGGGTGCGCTCGATACACCGTTCACGGCGGACCTGCGAAAAGGTGGACGGGCTGCCGGCGTGATCAACCGCCAGATCACGCCAGTACGCTGGATCAAGATGATTCCCCTGCTGAGCGAGTATGACGATTGGCTCATGCTGGGCAATATCCGGCGCTACTTTCACAGTCTGCGCGTGGTGCAGCGCGAACGCGCCTTCTTGCGCCAGAGTTTCCTGCTGCTGGCCGACCTGGAGGCGGACCTGGCCCTGGCGCGCCACCTGCGCGGCCGCCCGCAATTTTGCTGGGCGCAGGAAGCCGATGCGCGGCAGTTGTCGTTCAATGCCATGGTGCATCCGCTGCTGGGCGGTGCCATGCCCCTGTCGCTGCGCCTCGATGGTCGCGGCGCCTTCATTTCGGGGCAGAATGCGATCGGAAAAAGTACCTTGCTGCGCGGCGTGGGACTCAATCTGATCAGCGCGCGCGCCTTCGGTTTTTGCTATGCGCAGGCCGCTCACGTGCCCATGCTGCCGCTGTATTCAAGCATGCAGAATGAAGACTCGCTCGATGGCGGCGAAAGTCTGTATATCGCCGAATTGCGGCGCGCGCGTGAATTGCTGGCGCTGGCCGAGGAGGGGGAGCCGGCGCTGTTTTTGATCGATGAAATCTTCCGTGGCACGAACCACCTCGAATCGGTGGCGGCCGCCGCCGCCGTGCTGCATACGCTGGCCGCGCGCCACCTGGTGATCGTCTCGTCGCACAACCTGGTGCTGGGGCCGCTGCTGGACGACTGTCTGGCACCGTGGTGCGTGCGCCGCGATGAGGCCGGCGAGCTGCGGCTGGCGCCCGGCGTGCTGCAGGCTACGAATGGCATCGCCCTGCTGGCGCAGCGTGGTTTTGACGCCGGCATCGCCGACAAGGCCGGTCGCGTCTTCGACTGGCTCAGCACGCACATGGCGCAACCGGCCGATTGCGGCGGCGTGCTCGAACGGGCCTGATGGCCGCGCTTATTTGTCCTGCTTTTCCGGCGTGCTCTTGTCGATCACTTCGCGGCAATCGCCACGGATGATGGCGTTGTCGTAATTGGTCCAGCCATAGCTGTCGACGTAGCGCTTGTGCTGCTTGAAGCGGGGGCTGGCGATGCTCCATTCGGGCTGTTCGCCGGGGAAGCGGATATCGCCCAGGTCGAGCAGGGTGTGGAACATGTTTTCCGTCGACAGGCGCGCCTTCTGATGGCGCTGCAACTGCGTCACCTTGTCAGGATAGTGCTGCTGGAATTGCGGCGAGTACCAGACGAAGGCGGGCACGTGGAATTCGAACTGCGTGTTGTGGCCATGGAAGGCCAGGCGGCAGGTGCCGTCGTACAGGGTCTGGCCGTGATCGGCCACGTAGACGAGGGAGCTGCGCAGGGCGGTGCGCTGGCCATCGTCCTTCAGTATGCCGATCACGTTTGACAGGAACCAGTCCGTGTACAGGATGGAGCTGTCGTAGCTGTTGTTCAGCTGCGGCTTGATGGCCGTGTCCGTGTAGACGGGCTTGTCGACGCCAAACAGCGAAGGCTGCCATTTGTCGAAGGACTTCGGATAGCGCTGGCTGTAATTCCAGTGGCTGCCCAGGGTGTGCAGCACGATGAGCTTTTTCGGCGCCGGGTCGGCCAGCGCATTCTTGAACGGATCGAACAGGATCTGGTCGAAGTTCGAACTGTTGGTAAAGCCGCCCAGGTTCAGGAATTGCACCACGTCCGCTTCCTTGGCAAACACGGACACGGGCGTATCGAACTGGCCGAACGAGATCTGGTTCGACAGCCAGTAGGTCTTGAAACCCGCTTCCTTGTAAGCGGTGAGGAAGGATTTTTCCGAGAACCCATCCTTGAGGCTTTGCGTGGCCGGCTTGCGCGAGATGATGACGGGCACGGACAGGCGCGTGGCGGAAACGGCCGTGATGACGTCGGCCAGCGGCAGCAGATTGCTTTCCTGTTTCAGCAGGGGATTGGTGTCGCGTTCGTAGCCGTTCAGGCTCCAGCGGTCGTAGCGCGACGATTCGCCGATCACCATGACCACCACTTCCGGATGGGGATCGGGATGTTGCTGGTGCGCGCCGAAACGGAAGCGGCTGCTCTTCTGCCCCAGTTCGGCCAGGTATTTACGCTCTTTGTAGAAATCGTAGCCGCGCGCGGCCAGGCCGAAGGGCCAGGAATTGCTGACGGTGTCGAAGGCGTAGGGCAGGCGCGCCCAGTGGGGCAGGCTGGGCCACCCCAGGCCCGTTTCATCGGCACCGGCGATGCTGGCGTTCTCCGGCTTGCTGCTTTCCTCGTCTTCCTCTGCCGTTTCGTCGTCGGCCGAACTGGCATCGCCAAAGCCGGAGGCGCCCGCCTTGCCGCTGGCCGCCGCTTGGGTGGCCTTGGCCGATGCGGTGGCGCTGTGCAGAACCTTGGCTTCAAACCCGAATTCGTAGCCATACCACCAGAAGCCGCCCAGCAGGATCAGCAGCACGAAGGCGGCCGGTCGCGTCTTGCCGCGCCAGTCCAGGTCGCGCGTGCGCGTGGCCGCAAACCAGCCGAGCGCGCACCAGGCGATCACGCCGAGCATGACGGCGCCCATCAGCCACACTTTTTGCCCGAGGAATTCCAGCGCTTCCTTGGGGCTGGTTTCGAAGATGATGCCCAGGTGGTGCGTGGAAATACCCTGGCCGTAGAAGATGAACAGGTAGATTTCCGTCGGCAGGGCCAGGAAGGCGGGCACCAGCAGCCAGTGGAAGTACGCGGGGCGCTGGAACACGCTCCAGACGGCCAGCCAGGCCAGCAGCTCGAAGGTGAGCATCTGCCAGGGATGCTCGAGCGCACGCCCCAGCAGCGCGGGGACGAAGGGCACGGCCGTCAGCAGGGCATACGTCAGGAGCAGGAACAAATTGGCGGGGCGAAGCAAGGAGCGCATAAGGGGAGGCAGCAAAAAATGTCCGCTATTATCAATCCTTTTGTGACGTTACGGTCATACAAGACTGCGCGCGGCCGATGCTTGGCCGCAGAGAAAGAATGCCAGATCATCAAGTGTCGCGAGGTGGTGGCGTCTGCGCGCTGCGGCCAAAGATTAGTCAAAATGCCACAAAAGTGCCGTTTTTTTGCCTTTTTTTATAGCAAAAAGCGGTAAACTGATTGACCCCCTGTAACACAAGGTCTAAACTAGCGAGTTCTCGATTTTATTCTGCTCATCGTTTACGTATTGCTTGGCATTTCTTGGCCGCTCCTTATCGAGTGGCTGCGGGCGCCTCCGGTGCGCAGTAGATGAAAGCGGGACGAGGTTTTAGTCGCCGGGCATCTTGCCCGGGTTATTAATCGTAGTTTTTTGTTGGATTTATAACGATGCCAACCATCAATCAATTGATTCGCAATCCACGCGTCGCTTTGACCGTGAAGAGCAAATCGCCGGCGCTGGAAAACAGCCCGCAAAAACGTGGCGTCTGCACACGTGTTTACACCACGACTCCAAAGAAGCCTAACTCGGCTCTGCGTAAAGTCGCTAAAGTTCGTCTGACCAATGGTTTCGAAGTCATTTCGTACATTGGCGGTGAAGGCCATAACCTGCAAGAGCATAGTGTTGTGCTGCTGCGCGGCGGTCGCGTTAAGGATTTGCCGGGTGTGCGTTACCACATGGTTCGCGGTGCCCTGGATACCCAAGGCGTTAAAGACCGTAAGCAATCGCGTTCGAAGTACGGTACCAAGCGCGCTAAAGCAGGCAAGAAGTAATAAGTTGTACGCAGCAAACCCAAGTTTCGCTCAGTGGCAACTAGCTAAGTGAATGTAGTCGACCGCATCTGGTCGAGTAAGTGGAAGACTATGATGGTCGTCCGCGAGTGTGCGAAGAACGCGCGCTCAACTGAAGATTGAAAGGAATTGATATGCCACGTCGTCGTGAAGTACCCAAGCGCGAAATTTTGCCAGATCCAAAATTCGGCAACACTGATGTCGCTAAATTTGTAAACGTGCTGATGCTGTCCGGTAAGAAATCGGTTGCAGAAAACATCATCTACGGTGCTTTCGAGCACATCGCAGCAAAATCGGGCAAAGATCCGCTCGAAGTTTTCGCTACCGCAATCAACAACGCCAAGCCGCTGGTTGAGGTGAAATCCCGTCGCGTCGGTGGTGCAAACTACCAGGTGCCGGTCGAAGTTCGCCCAGTCCGTCGTATGGCTCTGTCCATGCGTTGGTTGCGTGAAGCTGCTAACAAGCGCAGCGAAAAATCGATGCCACAACGCCTCGGCGGTGAGCTGATGGAAGCGGCTGAAAGCCGCGGCGGCGCGATGAAAAAACGCGACGAAGTCCATCGTATGGCTGAAGCGAACAAAGCGTTCTCGCATTTCCGCTTCTAATATAAAGCCAGCTACCGCAAGGCGGCTGTCAAGCATCTGTTGTTCGAGGCCGGGCTCATTTTTGCAAAAAAATGCTGCTCGGTTTTGTCCATTCATTTAGGATTAATTATGGCCCGCAAGACCCCCATTGAGCGCTATCGTAATATCGGTATCTCCGCTCACATCGATGCAGGTAAGACGACCACGACCGAGCGCGTCCTGTTCTACACCGGCGTGAACCACAAGCTGGGCGAAGTCCATGATGGCGCTGCCACCACCGACTGGATGGCACAGGAGCAAGAGCGCGGTATCACGATTACCTCGGCTGCTGTTACGTGCTTCTGGAAAGGCATGGCAAACAACTTCCCAGCGCATCACATCAACATCATCGACACCCCAGGCCACGTTGACTTCACCATTGAAGTGGAACGTTCGATGCGCGTGTTGGATGGCGCCTGCATGGTTTACTGTGCAGTCGGCGGCGTGCAGCCACAATCGGAAACGGTATGGCGTCAGGCTAACAAGTACAAAGTGCCACGTCTGGCCTTCGTGAACAAGATGGACCGTACCGGCGCCAACTTCTTCAAGGTCTACGATCAGATGCGTTCGCGTCTGAAAGCCAACCCAGTGCCTATTCAGATGCCTATCGGCGCTGAAGACGTCTTCACCGGTGTTATCGATCTGGTCAAGATGAAAGCGGTTATCTGGGACGACGCTTCGCAAGGCATGAAGTTCGAATACGGCGACATTCCAGCGAACCTGGCGGCTGAAGCTGCCAAGTGGCGCGAAAACATGGTTGAGGCCGCTGCTGAAGCGTCCGAAGAACTGATGAACAAGTACCTGGAAGAAGGCGACCTGTCGGAAGCCGAGATCAAGGCTGCTCTGCGTCAGCGTACCATCGCCAGCGAAATCGTTCCAATGTTGTGCGGTACCGCCTTTAAAAACAAGGGCGTACAGGCAATGTTGGACGCGGTCATCGAATACCTGCCATCGCCAATCGACATTCCACCTGTCCCAGGTCTGGACGAGGACGAGCAGCCAGTCGAGCGCGCAGCCGACGACAATGAGAAGTTCTCGGCATTGGCGTTCAAGATCGCAACCGATCCGTTCGTGGGTCAGCTGTGCTTCATCCGCTGCTATTCGGGCACATTGAATTCGGGCGATTCGGTCCTGAACTCCGTGAAGCAGAAGAAAGAGCGTATTGGCCGTATCGTGCAGATGCAAGCCAATGAGCGCGAAGAAATCAAAGAAATGCGCGCTGGCGACATCGCCGCCGTTGTGGGTCTGAAAGACACCACCACTGGCGATACGCTTTGCGACGAAAAGGCAAGCGTGGTTCTGGAGCGCATGGTCTTCCCTGAGCCGGTGATTTCGCAGGCAGTCGAGCCAAAAACCAAGGCCGACCAGGAAAAAATGGGCCTGGCGCTGAACCGTCTGGCTGCAGAAGATCCATCGTTCCGCGTGCGTACCGATGAAGAATCGGGTCAGACCATCATCGCCGGTATGGGCGAGTTGCATCTGGACATCATCGTCGATCGTATGAAGCGTGAATTCAACGTTGAAGCGACCGTCGGCAAGCCACAAGTGGCTTACCGCGAAACGATCCGTAAAGTGTGCGAAGAGTCGGAAGGCAAATTCGTCAAGCAATCGGGTGGTCGTGGTCAATACGGTCACGTGGTTCTGAAGATCGAACCGCAAGAACCGGGCAAGGGCTTCGAATTCGTTGACGCGATCAAGGGCGGTACCGTTCCTCGCGAATACATCCCTGCAGTTGAAAAAGGTGTGCGCGACACGCTGACTTCGGGCGTGATGGCTGGTTACCCAGTCGTTGACGTGAAAGTCACGCTGTTCTTCGGTTCGTACCATGATGTTGACTCGAACGAAAATGCATTCCGCATGGCCGCTTCGATGGCATTCAAAGATGGCTGCCGCAAAGCATCGCCAGTCATCCTGGAGCCGATGATGGCCGTGGAAGTGGAAACGCCGGAAGACTACGCCGGTACCGTGATGGGCGATCTGTCGTCGCGTCGCGGCATGGTGCAAGGTATGGATGAAATTGCTGGCGGTGGCGGCAAGATCATCAAGGCCGAAGTGCCTCTGTCGGAAATGTTCGGTTACGCTACATCGTTGCGTTCGTCGACCCAAGGTCGTGCGACTTACACGATGGAATTCAAGCACTATGCTGAAGCACCTAAGCATGTGACTGAAGCAATCGTAAGCTCGAAAGCTAAGTAATAGAAGTTCCGGGCCGGCTTTCACGAGAATGCCGGTCCCTACATTTAAATCATTGTTCTAAGGAAGAATAAAATGGCAAAAGGTAAATTCGAACGGACCAAGCCGCACGTCAACGTCGGCACCATCGGCCA
>NZ_LT607675.1:0-38308 GCF_900095265.1 Janthinobacterium sp. UMAB-56
ACCTCAAATCATGCTGGTAGGGACAGCCCTCGTAAAGACGGCCCTGCTTTGACGCTTACGCTTGTTGTACTCGCGCCAGAAGTTTTCTCGCTGAGCGGACGTGAAACTAACTGAAGGAACTTTGGAAGAAACTCCCCCCTCAGTTGTGATGTAGTCTGAGAATTTCCCAATCTTTGCAAGTGTCTTTGTGTGGATGATGTTCTTGAAGTCGTTTTTGTACTTGACTTCAATCTTGTCGCCACTCTTTGACCAATACACAGATCCATGCAGATGGATGATGTTGAGTTGAGGCACTCCATAATTGCTCCGCTCAAAAATACCGGTCTGGCATTGGAACGTGTTGAAGTTCTTTGCATGAAGATGCTTGCAATGAAATCCTGATGTTCCATCGTTCACCACGAAATCATGCGAACCCTTCATGAGGATGTTGTCGGCACTATGAGCCAGGCATCCGTCATAGTTGGTCGTGAAAATATTGATTTTGCGGTTCAGGTCTTTTCTTCGGTCAAGCAAGCCTAGCAAGGTCTTCAAGAAAACTTCGTAGTTTTCAAGATTAATTTTCCCTTTTGCCGTTGTGATATTTGCGGGGTTGAAGGTCTGCACGGGCAGGATGCACATGTTGTAGTAGTGCATGAAGAGCGCGGTCTTCTTGTCAGGATTGTTCTCGTACCTCGTGGCAAGCGTCTCCACGGTTTCCCATTCCTCCTTGGCGTTCTTGATTGCCAAGCCCAATGTCGGAAACAAGTCGGCTGAAGCTCCAGAGCCAATGAGAATGTTAATATTTTTGTTGTATGCGTCCAGCGGTTCGATTGACTCAAACATCTCTTCTCCAATTATTGCGAAGTGGAAATTCCGGCTTCCACCTGTGGCGTCCGTCAGGAGGCTTCCCAGCATATTTTATGGGCGGCTCCGTTCTAGCAGGCAGCGGGCTACATTGACTTCCCCATTTTTTGTCTTCTGGTGCTCTCATCCTCGCAACAGCCCCCCCCCAGCTTGTCTACGGTCAAGGCTCCCGACAAGCAGTAAAGGAATCATAGAAATCGACACTTGCTCTTCCTGGACATCAACTTGAACTCATCAAGCAGTTACCTCAAACACCATGGACAGAGTGACAGTTCATCACTGACTGCGTCCAACGACCGCTTCTGGCCGAAGTCGGCCACGTTACTCTGCTAACCCCAGGTCAACGTTCTTGGGGTCATGCCGCCTCAAACGATTATTTCCCGCTCAGCAGCGCGCCGAGCTTGTCCCGAGTTTCCTTCATGTCACCCAGGCTCAGCCCTTTCCTGAAGCTTTCAACGGCTTTTGGCTTGTCGCCCATGGCGGAATATAGATCGCCCAGGCAGTCGTAGGTATTGGGATCATTTGGATAGTATTGCTCCAGTTGCTGGAAAAAGTAGGCGGCTCGCTCATATTGTTTGCGATTCAAGAAGGCATATCCGTTCTTGACCAGCTCAGCACTGTTCGGTTGGATGCGATAGCCCATCTTTTTCGCCAGCGCCTGATAATGCACGGTATAGCGCTGTACCACGTCAAAGCCGGGATTGTCTACCTGGCTTCTATAGAATTTCAACCGGTAGTTATCGAAAATGAATCGCAAGGCATCATACTCCGCCGGTAGCGTCAGGGAACTGTGTGAATCGTCCGGATAATACTGTTGCCCCAGGCGCAAAGCCGTACCTTTGTGTTTGGAAAAATCATCGATCAGTTCGAGATTGGCCCGAATCAGCTCGGTGTCGCTGCTTTTATCCTTGCGCACCTGCTGGAGACTGGGTTTGGTTTCCAGATGATTGGCCATGGCAATGAACAGGGTCTTGCCTTCGTAGGACGGCTGGCCCAGCACGTTTTTTGCCTCTTTAACAATATGATGTTTATTCCACCAGAGCGCGCCTTCCAGCGAGATATAGCTGTTAAACAGTTGCGGACGATGCACCAGAGTATGCACCACAGTCAAACCGCCCACGGAGTGCCCGACAAATGTGCGATACGGTGCACTACGGAACTTCGCGTCAACATGGGGGATCAGCTCTTTCTCTATATAGTCGAGAAATTGCTCCCCCTTGCCTTCGGAGTCCGGAAATTCCATATCCTTGCCGAAGGTAAGCTCAGCCAGCCTGTCGTCCTGCAGGATGCCAACGACAATCATCTTGGGCATCAGGTTTTCGCCGCTCAGGTGTTCGATCACCGCTACCAGTGCTTGAAATTGATCCTTCCCATCCAGCACATAAATCACCGGATAACGTTCGGCGCCATCGGCCTTGTAGCCTTCGGGTAGATGAACCCATATCGTGCGCTCGGCCTTCAGGATGGCGGAGGGAATCGTTTGGGTAAAACCGATCGTCAAAGGACGAGGTTCTTGTGTGTTACCGGTACAGGAAAAGAACAGTAGTGCAATGGACAGCAGTATTTTCTTCATCGGGTTCCACGGGATTGGATAGAAGGGACGTTCGCGCGGCAACCAATTGAAGCAAATAAACATGAAGCGCAAAGATTTACTAAGTTTGCCTTATTTGCACTAGTCCTGCAATGTGTCTTGCGCTCGCCAATGTCGGCTCCTGGGCCGGTTGCAGATGAATATAAACGACTGGTGACGAAATCCTGTACTGAAAACTATGAATATAGCAATGTGGCCAAGATAAAATAGCTAACCAGCAGGATGCCCGGGAGCTGAAGCCAGGAAAATTCATATCTGAATCGAAAACGGCGTTTTGGCATTTTCTGCGTCAACGATTTCGGCGGAACGATTTGCGGTGGCCATGCAAAGGGAGCAATCCCATCCACAGGTGGCCAGGATTCAAAACGATAAGCGTAAGCATCAAAGTTCGTTCTATTAAACCGGTTCTGTTCTTGAACTGCTTGATTGAAGGCAACCTCGCCAGGGGATGCGACATCCTCTCCGTCTGCATGGAAATAGCCTTCGCTTTCCTTCGCCAGTATTGCCATCGAGAGTATTTGCATGGCAGCAGTGGACTCGTTTCTTCCTGCGGCCGTCCTGGAGATCATCGTATAGCTGTAGATACCGACGCCTCTTGGCGGCCACAGCATGCTGCGAGGTTCTTTCTTTCCTCTTTTTTGTACGCCAAATTCAAACGCAATCAGCAAGGGGGTTGCGGGTTCCAGACGCAGGAATTCAGCTGGCGTCTTAGTAACGCGTAGATAAAGGACTTGCTCTGCCGAAGACTTTGTCAACGTTAGGTCCGGATGCAGTTGCACATCAAAGCCAAGATTTGCGAATGCCTCAATGAACCGCACCTCCAGGCCATCGGTTTTTTTGCCAAGGAAAGCTGAAATATTAAGACTCATCGTCGGGACCGAATGTAGCCATGAATGGTGATTTACTGTTGGAAATGGGACGGGCGGTACAGAATCGTAACGTCTTCTCTTGGCCGGTTACCATCGTTGCCAGGTTCCGCCCCAAAGCGGTCCTTCAACTGCTGAGTAAAGACGTGATTTCTCGCCACCTGATACTGTGCGGGAGCTCGTTACCGTGCAAGAACGCGGTGAAATATTGAGTAACCAACGGAGCTGATAGCCATTCGTCGGCTCGAAGCCTTACCTGGCCGCCGCTGAAGGCGAGGATAGTACCATCTGGATGTATGCCGCTCGGCGTCTCAAGATACGCGCGGAAGTGCTTTCCATCAACTACAGTACGTTTTTCAAGTAGGCAGGTAAGGCCACCTCCTGCCACTTGAAGATAATCCCCAAGCTCATCTGTCAACGACGCAAAAGATGATGGGCCATATGAGCGCAATTTCGCAATCTGTGAACTTACTTGACTAGCTGTTGGGTCTTGTTTCGGCTGCTTTTTCTCGACTTCGAATAACACATCATATCCTTGGAAAACTAGCTGATGTAAATGACTGTTTCTGGCCGGTAGCACGTATATCAGAACGCTAACCCATCTGACAACTAGTATCAGGTCAAGTGTCAGCTACTACCCCTTAATTAGCATAGTCATCGTTTGCTCACCCTTCAGGCTCTGCCCGGACTCACGCAAAACAGCGCCGGACGACGAGTCCGCCAGTTCCTTTGGCGCTGCTCATCACTGCAAACGATGCGGCATCGCTCGCCTGCTACTGCCGCACAGGCCCTGGCAGATGCAGGGCCTGTGCGGCAGTTTAGCGGACGCTTACTGCGCCAGGTAGCGTTCCGAACGTGGGCCGTACAGCAAGCCGTTCGGCACGCCGGCCGACAGCAGCCGCGCATTCGCCGTGCCGGCGATAGGATGGCTGGCATCGGTGCTGGTGTTGATGATCTGCTTGACTGCCGCCGTCACCAGCGCGCCGATCAGGCCGCCGCCACCGCTATTGTTGCCTTCGTTGCTGGAAGCGCTGGCCGCGCCCTGCCACAGCAAGGTGCCCGTCTTCAGGTCGACCAGCTTGGCATCGACCGAGACCACCGTCACGCTGTCGATCACGGCGTAGGTCGTGCCGTACTTGGAGATCGTCACGTACAGGCCCGCATCGGCGCCAAAGATCTCGTTGAGCTTTTTCGCATCGACACCGTGGATATCGGCGGCATTCGTCAAGCCGTTCTGCTTGAAGGTTTCACCGACGACGGCCACCGGCAGCACGTAGTAGCCCGCTTCGGCCAGCGGATAGGTCACTTGCGCATAGACGCTGTTGCCCGCATTGACTTCAGGCGAGTTGTTCAATGGCGGCAAGACCACGATGGAACGTGGCTTGGCCGCCTTGAAGGCGGTGTAATCGTATGCCGCCTGCTTGGTGGCGCAGCCGACCATGAAGATGGCGGGACCGAGGCACAGGGCCATTTTCAACATGCGCGACATCATAATTTCTCGCCTTTTTTCAATTTACCCAACAGGAAGTCCATGTACGGCGTCGATTCCGGGAAAAGTTTTTTCTCGTCTTCGAACTGCGCTTCGACCTGCTCCGGCTTGCCGGCGATCGAGTACAGCATGCCCAGGTGGGCATGGAAACCCGGCGGCGCGTGATTGCCCTTGGCAGCGATCACTTGCAAGTCTTTTTCCATGGCGGCCATCTGCTGCTCGGGACTTTCGCCCTTCAGGTATTCGTACACCTGCGGCTGGTAGCCTTCCCATTGGTACAGGGTCTTCGATTGCGTGGCGCAACCGGTCAGTGCGGCACAGGCGAGCAGGGCCAGCAGGGCAGCGCCCTTGTTCATCATTGTCTGTTTCATGGGATACCTTATTGTTTGCGCATTGCGCCCGCTTCGACGCCAGCGACCAGGCGCTCTACCGCTTCGCGCATGGCCAGGTCGAGTACCTTGCCGTTAAGGGTGGCGTCATAGCTGGCGGTGCCGCCAAAACCCAGCACTTCGCGGTTCGACAGACTGTATTCACCAGCGCCCGAGCTCGAAAACACAACTTCCGAGGTGGCGATGTTGACGACGTTCAGCGTGACTTTGGCATACGCCACTTGCGTCTTGCCGCGGCCCATGATGCCGAACAATTGCTTGTCGCCTACTTCCTTGCGGCCGAATTCGGTCACGTCGCCGGTCACGACGAAGTCCGCGCCCTTGATGTTCTGGCCCTGCTTCTTGAAATCTGCTTCCTGCTTGAGCTCAGCCATATTGTCGCGGTCGAGAACGTTGAAACGGTTGGACGTCTGCAGGTGCGAAATCAGAATCGTTTTCGACTGGCTGCCCAGGCGGTCGACGCCATCGGAAAAGATGCCGCGCATGAAGTTCGAGCGGTTGTCGAACTTACCGACAGCGATCAGGGTGCGTGGACCAACATAGGGACGGGCTGCGCTAGCAACCGTGGGGACAGCCAGGGCTTGCGACGATTCGGAAGCACAGCCAGCCAGGGCCGCGCCAATCAGCGCTGCAATCAACAACGCGCCGGGTTTATTCTTGTTCATAGTGCCCTTAAAAGATGGAGGATCAAGGATGTCCTTGCAACAATTAACTTTGAGCAAGTTACTTTCCTTAATGCAATTATATGTTATTGCATCTCTCGCAATTCTCTCCAAAAGTCACGACGCCCGCCGCGCGTGAAAACAAGAGCGAAAACGGCGCGCACACTGTGCGCTTTTCCGCCGCGAATGCCGTCGCTGCCGGCACAAGGCGACGCCGATTCAAACGTGCGACTGGCATGGCGCATTGCGGCGCATACTGAATCGTGCATCGAGACAGGCCGCGCCAGCGGTGAGTGTCAGTGTGCAGGGCAGCGCAACAGGCGCTCCACCGTCATCGGCTGCAGCCCTCTCTCCATCGCCAGCCAACCCAAGGAGCAATCAGATGAAAGCCGTCCAGAAGCCACCCATGAAGCCCGCCCCTCTCCCTTCGCCTGCGCCCAAGCCCAAGGTCACGCCTGCCGCCGAAAGCCACACTGAGCACGCCCTGGACGAAGCGCTTGCCGAAAGTTTTCCGTCCAGCGATCCGGTTGCGGTGACCGTACCCAAACCATCGAACAGCCCCCTATGACGCGCCATGGATAAGGCTGCCCCGGCAGACGCCCTGCAAGGCAGCGTCATTGCCGTACGCGGCAGCGTCGTGGACGTGCGCTTCGCCACTGCCTTGCCGGCGATACACGCCATCTTGCACGCAGGCGCCGAGCGCCAGATCGTCGTCGAAGTCCTCACGCACCGCGATGCGCACAGCGTACGCTGCATTGCGCTGACGCCCACCCAGGGTCTCGCGCGGGGCATGGCCGTGCATGACAGCGGGCAGCCCTTGATGGCCCCGGTCGGCAAAGGCATCCTGTCGCGCATGTTCGACGTGTTCGGCCATACTATCGACCACCTGCCCGCACCCACCGGACTCACGTGGCGCTCCGTACACCGGGCGCCGCCCACCTTGCTCGAACGCAAGACGAGCTCGACCATGTTTGAGACCGGCATCAAGCTCATCGACGTGCTGTTGCCGCTCGAACGTGGCGGCAAGGCCGGCTTGTTCGGCGGCGCCGGCGTGGGCAAGACTGTGTTGCTGACTGAAATGATCCACAACATGATCGGCCATCAGCAGGGCGTCAGTATTTTTTGCGGCATCGGCGAGCGCTGCCGCGAGGGCCAGGAGCTGTATCAAGACATGAAAGAGGCCGGCGTATTGCCAAATATGGTGATGCTGTTCGGCCAGATGAACGAGCCGCCAGGCAGTCGGTTCCGGATCGGCCATGCGGCGCTGACGATGGCCGAGTATTTCCGCGACGACGAGCGGCGCGATGTGCTGCTGCTGATCGATAATATCTTCCGCTTCATCCAGGCCGGCTCGGAAGTCTCGGGATTGATGGGGCAAATGCCCTCCCGCATGGGCTACCAACCGACCATGGGCACCGAACTGGCCGCGCTCGAAGAGCGCATCGCCAACACCGACAACGGCGCCATCACGTCGATCCAGGCCGTCTACGTGCCGGCGGACGACTTCACCGATCCCGCCGCGATCCATACCTTTGCCCACCTGTCCGCCTCAATCGTGCTCTCGCGCAAGCGTGCCAGCGAAGGCCTGTTTCCCGCCATCGACCCGCTGCAGTCGAATTCCAAGATCGCCACGCCGGGCATCATTGGACTGCGCCACTACACGCTGGCGCAGGAGATACGCCGCACGCTGGCGCAGTATGCCGAACTGAAGGACATCATCGCCATGCTCGGCCTCGAACAACTGTCGCCGCAAGACCGTGCCCTGGTAGGACGGGCACGGCGGCTGGAACGCTTCCTGACGCAGCCTTTTTTCACCACCGAACAATTCACCGGCATCCAGGGAAAACTGGTAAGCCTGGAAGACGCCATCGATGGCTGCGAACGCATCTTGCGCGACGAGTTCAAGGATATGCCGGAAAGCGCCCTCTACATGATCGGCAAGATCGACGAAGCCAGGGAAAAAAAACACAACACGGAGCAGCCCCGCTCCACCGCCGACGCGGGAGGTCAGCATGCCAACGCCGATGCAGCTTAAAGTATTGCTGCCGTTTGCCGTCTTCATCGACGTCGCCGATGTCAGCCGCATCGTCGTCGAGACGCGCGCCGGGGCACTGGGACTGCTGCCGCGCCGTCTCGACTGCGCCAGCGCGCTGACGGCGGGCATCCTCAGTTACACCAGCGCCTCCCAGGGCGAGTGCAACATCGCGGTCGACCAGGGCGTGATGATCAAGACCGGTCGGCAGGTGCTGGTCTCGGTGCGGCGCGCTTTCGCCGGTGCCGACCTGGGCCAGCTGCGCGCCGCCATCGAACGGCAATTTCTCGCCCAGGACGAGCAGGAGCGCAAGCTGCGCAGTGTGCTGGCGGGACTGGAGGCGGGTTTCATGCATCAAATGGCGCAGTATCAGCATGGATGACGAGACAGAGCAACAGGGCACCCCGCCACCGGCTTCGGCGCCCGACTTCGCCGCCCGCATAGGCGCCAAGGCCGCGCGCAAGCGCAAGGCGCAGCGCCGTGATGACACCGGCCTCTGGTTCGGCCTGGGCATGATGGGCCTGATCGGCTGGTCGGTCGTGGTACCGACCCTGCTCGCCGCCGCACTGGGGCGGTGGATAGACGAAACCTACCCCGGCGGCCATTCGTGGGCCTTGGCCCTGCTGGTCGCCGGCCTGACGCTGGGCTGCATCAATGCCTGGTACTGGGTCGCGCAGCAGGACCGGGCCATGCGCGACGATGCAGCGACGGATGAACCGCCAGAATGAGAAGATGATGCACATATTGACATGGCTATTGACCGCGCTGGCCGGCGCCGCACTCGGTGTTTTTTTCTTTGGCGGCCTGTGGTGGACGGTGCGCGGCATGGTCGATTCCGGCCGTGGTGCCCTGTTCATGGCCGCCAGCCTGCTGCTGCGACTGGGCGTGACCGGCTATGGTTTCTATCTGGCCGCCGGCGGCCAGTGGCAAGGCTTGCTGGCCTGCCTGCTGGGCTTCCTGCTGGCGCGCAGCGCCGTGCTGCACCTGAGCGCCGCAAGCGCCCGCAAAGAGGCAAATCATGCACCTGAGTCCTGACCAAGTCATCTACTGGCAACTCGGTTTATTCAAGCTCAACGCGACCATCGCCTTTACCTGGGCCTTGATGCTCGTCCTGAGCCTCGGCGCCTGGCTAGTCACGCGCAAGCTCTCGCACGGCATGGCGCGCTCACGCTGGCAAAGCGGCCTCGAAATCGTCATCACGGCCATCGAAGGGCAACTGGTCGACGTCGGGCTGGACGAGCCACGCCGCTACATCGGTTTCCTCGGCACCTTGCTGCTGTTCGTTGCCGCCGCCAGCCTCTGCACCATCATTCCCGGCTATGAACCGCCCACCGGCTCACTCTCGACGACCACCGCGCTGGCCTTGTGCGTACTCGTCGCCGTGCCGCTGTTCGGCATAGCCGGACAGGGAGTCAGAGGCTATCTTGCCTCGTATATCGAGCCAACCTGGCTCATGCTGCCGTTTAACCTGATCAGCGAACTGTCGCGCACGCTCGCCCTGGCAGTGCGCCTTTTCGGCAACATGATGAGCGGCGCCATGATCGTCGCGATCCTGCTGACGATTACACCGTTCATCTTTCCCGTCCTGATGACCTTGCTCGGGCTGCTGACGGGTTTGGTGCAAGCGTATATTTTCTTCATCCTCGCCGCCGTCTACATCGCGGCGGCAACCCGGGTCCGCAAGCGGGCAGACGAAGATGCCGGGCCGACCGCAGCATGAACGCAACTTACAAGGAATCAGCATGGATAGCATGAGCATGATCGCAATCGCATCGATCGTCATGGCCGGCATCACCACCGGCTTTGGCACCATGGGCCCGGCACTGGCGGAAGGCCGCGCGGTCGCCACGGCCTTGAACGCGCTGGCCCAGCAACCAGACGCCTCGGCCACCATCACCCGGACGTTGTTCGTCGGTCTCGCCATGATCGAGTCGACGGCCATCTATTGCTTCGTGGTCTCCATGATCCTGATCTTCGCCAATCCGTTCTGGAACCACGTCATCGCCCAGGCTGCGGGGAAATAAACCATGCTGATCGATTGGTTCACCGTCGCCGCCCAGATGCTCAATTTCCTGATACTGGCGTGGCTGCTCAAGCGTTTCCTGTACCGGCCCGTGCTCGATGCCATCGACGCGCGCGAAAAAGCCACGGCTGCCACCGTCGCCGATGCCAACGCCAGGCAGGCGCAGGTGCAGAGCGAGCAAGCCGACCTGGCAAGCAAGCAGCGCGACTTCGATCAGCAGCGCGCGGCCATGCTGGCGCAAGCGAAGCAACAAGCCAAGGCAGAAGGCGAGCGCCTGCTCGAACTGGCCCGCACGCGGGCGGACACGCAGCGCGCCAACTACCAGAGCACCCTCGAGACCGACTACCAGCAACTGGGTGCCGATATCACGCGCCGCGCACGCGAGCAGGTACTCCTCATCGCGGGCAAGGCCCTCGCCGACCTGGCCGGCGCGACACTGGAACAAACGATGTGCGATATGTTCATGCGGCGCCTGATCGCGCTCGACGGCACGAGCAAGACAAGCATGGCCGACGCCATCAAGGCGGCGGGCGGCAAGGCGCAATGCAGCAGCAGCGCACCCCTGTCGCCACAGCAGCAACAAGCCCTGGCGGCGGCGCTCGACGACCTCTGCGCAGACAAGACCACGCTAACCTTCTCGACCGACGCACAGCTCATCTGCGGCATCGCCTTGACCGCGCATGGCTACAAGCTGGCATGGAATATCGACGACTACCTTGCCACACTGGGCGACAGCATAGGCGCGGCGGTGCATGCGCGCGCCCAGGCCAGCGCGCCAGCGCCTGTGCCGGCGGACGCAGACGTTGCAGCAGATGCTGACGCTGGCGCAGCAACGCCTGCGCCAGCGCCCGAGGCACCATGAGCGGCGGTTCCGGCATGCTCGGCGACACGCTCGATGCCGCATTTTCCGGCATCGCCCGGGCCGCCGGCGCCTTCAGCGCGCCCTTGGCGGTGCAGGAAGTGGGCTACATCATCAGTCTCTCCACCGGCATCGCCCAGGTCGCCGGTTTGCCCCATGCCGGCTACGATGAGCTGCTGGACTTTCCCGGCGGCGTGCAGGGCATCGCCTTCAATCTCGACGAAAGCGAGATCGGAGTCGTCCTGCTGGGGCCCTATGCCCATCTGCGGGCCGGCGACGAAGTGCGCCGTACTGGCAGGGTGATGGACGTGCTGGTGGGTGATGGCTTGCTCGGGCGCGTGATCAACCCCCTGGGCCACGCGCTGGACGGCGGCGCCGCGCTGTCTGGCGACGAGCGCCTGCCCATCGAGCGGCCCGCCACGGCGATCATGGACCGGGCGCCCGTCACCATCCCGCTGCAAACGGGCATCAAGGTGATCGACGCACTGGTGCCCATCGGCCGCGGCCAGCGTGAACTGATACTCGGCGATCGGCAAAGCGGCAAGACGGCCATCGCCATCGACACCATACTCAACCAGCATGACCAGGACGTGCTGTGCGTCTACTGCGCGATCGGCCAGCGCGCCTCGGCAGTGGCGAAGGTCATCGCCACCCTGCACGCCGGCGGCGCGATGGCCTACACGGTCGTGGTCGTCGCCGAGGGCAACGAGCCGCCTGGCCTGGCCTATATCGCGCCTTACGCCGCCACCAGCATCGCCGAACACTTCATGCAGGCAGGGCGCGACGTGCTGATCGTGTATGACGACCTGACCCAGCACGCGCGCGCCTACCGCGAACTGTCCTTGCTGCTGCGCCGTCCGCCCGGACGCGAAGCCTTCCCCGGCGATATTTTCTATATCCACTCGCGCCTGCTCGAACGCGCGACCCATCTGTGCGACAAGCTGGGCGGCGGCTCCCTGACCGCCCTGCCCGTCATTGAAACGGAAGGCCAGAACATTGCGGCCTACATTCCCACCAATCTGATCTCGATCACGGATGGCCAGCTCTACCTGTCGCCGACGCTGTTCGAACTGGGCGTGCTGCCCGCCGTCGACGTCGGCCGCTCGGTGTCGCGCGTGGGCGGCAAGGCCCAGCTGGCCGCCTACCGCGCCGTCGCGGGCGACCTCAAGCTCGCCTATGCCCAGTTTGAAGAACTCGAGAGTTTCGCCCGCTTTGGCGCCCATCTCGACGCCGACACGCAACAGCGGATCGAACACGGCCGCCGCATCCGCTCCTGCCTGAAGCAGGAACAGTCCTCGCCCATGCCGGTTGCGGCGCAGATCGCCATCCTGCTGGCACTGGGAGCGGGCCTGTTCGACAGCATTGCCCTGGAGCGAATGAAGGAGGCCGAGCAGGCCGTGAAGAAAGCCGCAGACAGCATCCCCGACGACGTCAGTGCCCGCTTCGCGAGCGCATCCAAGCTCAGTGAACAAGACCGGCAAGCCGTCATCGCGCTCGCGCAGGCAGCACTGGACGGCTTGTCCCAGGCGCCGGCCACAACGCCGGCCGAAACGGGGGCGACGCCATGAGCCAGACCGCTGCAAGCCTGCAGCGCAAGCTCGGTACGGCGGCCGATCTGCATGCGGTGGTGCGCACGATGAAGGCCATGGCTGCCTCGCGCATCGGCCAATACAAGGATGCCGTGCTTGCGCTCGACGCCTATTACCGCACCGTCGAACTGGGCCTGGCCCTGTGCCTGCGCCAGGACGGAGCGGCGCTACGCGCGCCGTCCACCGCGCCGCCGGCCACGGCGTCGACTGACGCCATCGTATTCGGCACCGACCAGGGCATGGTCGGTCAGTTCAACGATGCGATATACAACTATGCCATCGAGACACTGGAACCGATGGCCGGCCATAAAACGTTATGGCCCGTGGGCGCACGGATTGCGGCGCGCCTCGCCGGCGCGCCCTACGCATGTGCGCAAAGCTTCACGCTGCCAGCCTCGCCCCAGGCCATCGCGGCCCTGGTGGGCCAAATCCTGATTGCACTCGACGCGCGGCCCGATGGCGGGCGCGCCGCGCAGGTATTGCTATTGCACCATCGCCCACTCGAGGGCGGCAGGTTCGAACCGGCCTGTCAGCGCCTGTTACCGCTCGATGCCGCCTGGGCAGCCAAGGTGGCTGCGCTGCCATGGCCAGGCAAGGCCTTGCCGCAGCTTGCAGGCCCGACCCCGGCGACACTTTCGGCCTTCGTCCACGAATACTTGTTCGTCTCGCTTTTTCGCGCCTGCGCCGAATCGCAAGCGAGCGAAAATGCCAGCCGTCTCGTTGCCATGCAGCGCGCCGATACCAACATCGAACAATTGCATGACGAACTACTGCGCAGTTTTCACCGCCTGCGCCAGAGCGGCATCGACGCCGAACTGTTCGACCTCGTGGCCGGCTTCGAGGCGCTGGCGCCCAGCCGATGACGCCACCATAATGGCGGCAGCAACTTGGCCGTTCTCCTCTCTACTTCGACCACAAGCAAAAATTCCGGCGGCGCCGTTCCGAGTGGTTCAGCCAGCTTGAAATGACGCTTGATGAGCTGCCGACAAAGCTGATGACGTTCCTGCGTCGGTGTGGCATCATTGTTACATGAGAGCGCCGCGACATGCCTCGCGCGCCCAAAACAAGGAGACAAAATGCGTTTCAATCGCCTAGACCTCAACCTGCTTGTCGCGCTCGATGCCTTGCTCAACGAGAAGAGCATCACTCGGGCATCCGGTCGCCTGAACCTGAGCCAGTCGGCGACGAGCGGCGTACTGGCGCGCCTGCGCGATTATTTCAAGGATGATCTGCTCAAGCCCTCCGGGCGCAATCTGGTGCTCACGCCGCTCGCCCTCAGTCTGATAGAGCCGGTGCGGGACGTGTTGCTGCAGATACAGCGGACGATCGAGATCAAGCGGGAGTTTGATCCGGCGACCGCCGTGCGCGAATTCCGTATCGTCGCTTCCGATTTCGTGTCGACAGTCCTGCTGGGTGAACTCGGCCGCCGCATCGACGTCGAGACACCCGGCATTTCCATCGATATCTCTTTATCCTCCGCGATCTTCGCAGAACGACTGGAACGTGGCGAAGTCGATCTGGTGATCCTGCCGAGGAAGTACATGTCTGCTTCACAGCCCATGCAGATACTGTTTGAAGAAACCTATACCTGCGTCGTCTGGTCCGGCAACCAACTGGTCGGCGACAGACTCTCGCCGGAAGAATACATGAAGCTGGGTCATGTTTCTTCCCGTTTTGGCAACGCGCAAACGAGTTTCGAAGAGCACTTCCTGAAGGAGAATGGTTACGACCGCCGCATCGAGGTGTCGACGCCCAACTTCACAAGCCTGCCGCATTTTGTCATCGGCACCAACCGCATCGCAACGATGCACACCAGGCTGGCGCATATGCTGGCCCGCTACTACCCGATCCGACTGGTCGCACCGCCGATTGCGTTTCCCAAGATCGACATGTGCATGCAGTGGAACCGCTTTCTGGAGAACGATCCTTCCCACCAGTGGCTGCGTACGCTACTGACTGACATCGCAAGCGGTGAGCCTGGCAGCACGGACGCAACCGCGTCAAACGATGCGCTGCTTGCTGCCGAAGTGCATGCCCTGCCGCGCAGGTGCATGTCGGCCTGAGATGAGATCACCGCATGCCCTGCCGGCAGTTCAACCGGTTGTTGGCATGCGCCAGCGGCGCCTCAGGCGCCGTCTGCCCGCACCTGGTGGCCGAAATCATGGCAAGACCAGGCGCTCGGTGTCCCGCTGCCTGGTCAGCCCAAACACGGTTTCGGCTGGTGAAGAAGGTGCTGGCGTATCCTTTACGTGGAAACTGTTCACCACATGCGCCAGTTCAAGCGACTCGCCCTGCATGACCGCTGCGGCGTCGGCCAGTTTGACAGCGAGCGCGGCATTTTGCCGGGTCGCCTTGTCCAATTGAAGCACCGTGTCGTCTATGCTGGCAGCGATACCACGCTGACGCAGCGTTGCCTGCGCAATGTTCTCCACCGTATGGGTGACACTGTTGGCGGCCGCCACAAGCTGATTCACCGTGTCGGTGGCCGCTGCCAGGCTGGCTTGACCTTGCACGATACGCGAGCTGGTCTCGGCACTCAAGCGGCGGATCTGCCCGGATGCCTCGGCGGCGCGATGGGCAAGTTGACGCACTTCGGCCGCCACCACGGCGAAACCGCGCCCCTGCTCACCGGCACGCGCCGCCTCCACGGCAGCATTCAAGGCCAGCAGGTTGGTCCTGAAGGCGATGCTGTCGATCGCTTCAGGAATTTGCGTGATCTGGCGTGACACCACGGCGATGTGATTCATGTTGGCGGCAAGTTTAACGACTGCAGCACTGCCATGCCCTGCATCATCGCCCGCCTTGCGTGCCATTGCGCTCGCCTGCATCGCCACGTCGACACCAGCGCCCAGCTCCTGCGCAAGTTCGCGTGCTGCCAGCGAGGTTTCCTTCAGACGTATGACGGCCTCCTCAGTACGCCTGGATAAATCTTGACTGCCTATGCTGATGTCGCTACTGGTGCTGCTCACAGTGGCAGACGACTTCCGCAGCGCGAAAACGGTATGGCGCAGACGCTGTTGCATGATGTCCATCGCGACCAGCAGCCTGCCGAATTCGTCGCGGCGCCTTGCATCGACGGAAGCGTCCAGGTGGCCATCCGCGATGCGCTCGGCCACCGCCACCATATCCGCCACAAGGCGCGTCATGTAACGCACGATGCCAACGGCAGCCAGCACCGCAGCGAGCAAGGCGAGACCCGAAATGACAGCGATGCCCGTGGTCGCGGTTTGCCTCTGCTCGCGCATGGCCTGGAACTCGCGCTGGCTGGCGCGGCCGGCGGCATCCACTATCGCGGCGATATGCTGGCGCCACTTGACCTCGGCTCCCTCTGCCGGCAGCAGCACACCGAGTGCCGCGTCCGCAGTGGCGCCATTCAGGACGGCATTGATCGCAGCGTCATGGGCGAAGGCTAGCTCCTCGCGAAGAGTACGCACACTAAGCAGCTGCGCCCGCATCGCCAAAGCCTCCGTGTCGCTGCCGGCCAGTGCGGCATCGAGCGAACGCTCGACGGCTTCGTAGTGTTTCTTCGTCTCCGTCAGCGTGGCAGCCTGGGCCTTCAGGTCCTCGGGATCACTCAACATGATCAACGTTCGCATTTGCCGCATCCAGTCGAGCTGTGCCGCATTGAGCCGGTGTGCAATATCGCTGCGCCGGTTGTGCTTCCCTTCGATACGCTCGACCTGGTCGTTCAAGGCATGCATCTGCCACACCATACCGGCGGCCATCAACAGCAACAGGCCAATGATGAGGGTGAAGCTGAGGACCAGCCTTTGCTGGACACCGAAGCGCAAGCCAATCCATCGCATCCGCCATGCCTGTTTTTTATCTCTCATCCCTGATCCCTATAGCGTGTTCCAATGACATGACTACGGCAGAAAACCGGATCAGGTCTTGCGGGTGTCCAGCCCTCCGATCGGTAACTTCTGCATATCCTGCCGCGCATACTGCATCGCCCCGGAAGCGTGCGGCGCACCGGGGCAGCAATCGCCGAGATCACGCTCGCTGGGTTTCGCCTGCCGCCACCACACGCTGGTCGATCGCACCGAACGGCGCCTCCCCGCCAGCCGTGCGCGCGCACATGCGGACCCGGTCACCGAAACGCATGAAGGCGGTAAGGGGCGCGCCCTGGGCCAAGATCTCGATCACGCGCCGCTCCGCAATGCAGGCTGAGCCCCGCTCGCCGCCGGCATTCGACACCGTGCCGCTGCCGAGGATGGTGCCAGCGCCGAGCTTGCGGGTGCGTGCCGCATGGGCCAGCAGCTCGCCGAAGCTGTAATGCATCTCGCCGCCGTTCGGACGGCCGAAATGCACGTCGTTCCAGCTCACTTCCAGGTCCAGTTGCACCCGACCGTCACGCCATGCGTCGCCCAGTTCGTCCGGCGTCACGGCGACCGGCGCGAAACTGGTCGACGGCTTGGCCTGGAGGAAGCCGAAACCGGCGCGCATCTCGCGTCCGGCAAGGGCGCGCAGGCTCCAATCGTTCAGCTGGACCACGAGGCGGATGGCGCGCTCGGCAAGATCGGACGTCACCCCCATGGGTAGCGCTCCGGTCACGACCCCGAATTCGCCCTCGAAGTCGATGCCGAGTGCCTCGTCCGGCATCGGTACCGGCACGCAGGGCCCGAGGAAATCGTCGGACGCACCCTGGTACATCACGGGGACGGTGTCGAAGTCCGGGATCGGCTCTGTATTGAAAGCGCGTTCCATCAAATGACCATGGTTGAGGAAGGCGGAGGCATCGCACCATTGAAAGGTGCGTGGCAACGGCGCCATACAGCGCGCTGGATCGAATACCCCGGCACCGGATCGGTCCCCGTCGTTGAGTGCGTCCGACAGGCGCTGTAGCGCGGGGGCGAGCTCTTCCCAATGCTGCAGCGCATGCAGCAGGTCAGGCGCAATGCTGCTGGCGTCGACCGCGCGCGACAGGTCGCGGGACACGACCATCAGCTGGCCGTCCGGCTGGCCGTTATGGTAAGTGGCGAACTTCATGGCATCTCCCTCATTTGCGCGGCAGCGCCAGCAGCGCGTCGTCGATGATCGCCACCGCGCGGGTCCAGCCGGCCGAGCCGCGACGCACCTTGTGCGGGAAGCAGCTGATGAAGAAGCCGTGGTCTGGCAAGGCTTCGAGCTTGTGCAGCTTCTCGAGATGACAGTAGCCGATGTCGCGTCCCGCCTTGTGACCTTCCCAGATCAAGGACATGTCGCCGGTCTCCGCGATCTTCTGAGCGGTATACGAGAATGGCGCATCCCAGCTCCAGGCATCGGTGCCGGTCAGGCGCACGCCGCGCTCGAGCAGGTACATGGTCGCTTCGTAGCCCATGCCGCAGCCGGCCGCAACGTAGTCGTTATGGCCATAGCGGCTGCCAGCGCGCGTGTTGACCACCACGATGTCGAGCGGCTGCAAGTCGTGCCCGATGCGTTGCAGTTCGGCTTCGACGTCCCTGGCAGTGGCGACGTAACCGTCCGGGAAGTGGCGGAAGTCGAGCTTGACGCCCGGCTGGAAACACCATTCGAGCGGTACCTCGTCGATCGTGATCGAAGCCTTCTTCTCTCCGTTCTTCGCGTCCATCGTCGAATGGAAGTGCCATGGCGCATCGAGGTGGGTGCCACTATGGGTGGTCATCGTCACCCATTCCGCAGCGGCCGCCTCGCCGTCAGGATAATCGGCCGGGGTGGTGCCGGGAATCATGTCGATGAAGCCTTGCAGCGTCTCGGCATGCTTCTGGTAAGTGATCTTCGGGGCCAGCGGCGGCGGATCGGACAGTACCTCGTTTTCGAGGAAGATGGAGAGGTCGATAAATTGGCGGGTCATGATGTTTCCTTCAGATCGGGGCGGCGAGCGACATCATCGTCTCGCGCATGATTTTTCCGTGTTCTTCCTTGTCGCCACCTGCGATCTCGATCTCCCCGAGTCGGCCGGAGTTCTCGACCACCATGCGGCAGCGCTCCCAGCGGCGCTCCTGGTAGTGCGCCAGCGCATCGGCAACCGAGCCGCCCTTGCCCACCTCTTCGGCAAGCACGATCGCATCCTCGATCCCGATGCAGGCGCCGGCGGCCATGTGCGGCGTGGTCGCATGCACGGTGTCGCCGACCAGCACCACCCGCCCCTGGTACCAGGGGCGCGGCATCAACAGGCTCTCCAGCGGGCGGTACACGATCTGCGACCCGGAATCGAGCTGCGCGGCGACCTGCTGCATCAGCGGCGCCGGGAAGCGCGCCAGCAGGCCCTTGAGCGTGGCCAGGAATTCGGACGGTGCGACATAGGTATTTTCCTTGCGGTCCTCGGTCACGAACAGGTACATCTCGTCGTGCGATACCGGATTCAGGCCAGTCTTGACCTTGTCGCCCACCCACATCATGGCGCCGCCGACTTCCGGCGGACGCGGCAGCACCGCGCGCCACACGCCCTGGCCCGTGTAGCGCGGCTTTGGCGCATCCTGGAACAGGCTTTCGCGCACCTTCGAGTACAGCCCGTCGGCGCCGATCACGAGGTCGTAGCGCCCGTTGCTGCCGTCGCTGAAGGTCACGTCGACGCCATGAGCGTCCTGCTCGATGCGGGTGAAGGTGCAGCCCAGGCGTACCGCGACGCCGGCTGCGCGGGTCGCCTCGGCAAGAATCTCCGCCAGCACCGGACGCATGATCCCGCCGTTACCCGGCACGTCCGGCCCGGCCAGGCGCGGGGTCGGCAGCGTGGCCACCTTGACGCCGGTCGGAATGCAGATGTCGACGTTGTCCGTTGCCGCGCCGCGCGCCATGAAGGCGTCGAGCACGCCAAGACGCCGGAACGCGCGCAAGGTGGCGCCTCCCAGGCTGATGCCTGCGCCATACGAGCGCCAGCCGGGGTCGATCTCGACCAGATCGACCTTGATGCCCTGGCGGCGCAGCTCGATGGCCGCCGCCATGCCGGAGAATCCGCCCCCGATGATGAGTACTTTGTCAGCCGTGCTTGTCATTTTCCCTGTCTCCCCCATGCTCACGCTGGATAAAAATTTCTTGTTGTGTTGTAGTAACGATGTCAACGCGCTGCAGCGACTGGCCCATGCAAGGCCCCAGCGTACAAACGCCACTGGCGATGTCGAATTGCGCGCCGTGCGCCGCGCACACGATGCGGCTGCGATCAGCATTCAGGTATGCATCCTTGCGCCAGGCCATCGGGGTGCCGCCGTGGTGGGGACATGCGTCGCGCCATCCATGCACCCGGCCCTGATGGCGTACCAGCAGCACCGTGTCGTGCCCCTCGTGCCAGGGGTCGAAGCCGCGCGACTGTCCTTCGGCCAGTTCTTCAGCACGGCACAGGAAAGCAGCCCCCGCCAGGTTCGCCTGCTTAATGCCGCTCACCCGCCCCTCCCGCACCCGGCGGCGGGCCGCCGGGTGCCCACTTGTCGCGCGGCGCGAAAAGGAACAGCTGCGACGCGTCGGCATCCATCGGCACTGCGCGCGCACTCCAGCTTTCGTCATGGGTGTCCATGTCTGCGTCGTACTCGACGTGGCAGCCGAGCGGACTGTTGAAATACCAGAACCAGTTCGAACCCATCTTGTGGCGGCCCGGGCCCCAGAATGGCTGGTAGCCCTTGCTCACGAAACGGGTCCCGGCCTGCATCACTTCGGTCGGACCGCCCATGTGAAAAGCGAAGTGCTCGCAGCCTTTCATGAACGGCGGGGTCTGGATCATGAACAGCGCGTGGTGGTCGGCACTGCCCGCCGGCCGCAGGAAGGGACCGGCGCCGAGCAGGCGATCGGTACAGACAAAACCCAGCCGCTGGTAGAAGGCTTCGGCCCTAGCCGTGTCGGGCACGAAGTACACAACGTGCGACAGCGTGCGCGGCAGCGCTGGCGCGGCCTCGTCAACGCCCAGCGCATTGGCCGGCCGGCCGGCCGGCGCGCCGGGCGCATTGATCGCCTCGGCCGGGAGATCGAGCGGGCGCCGCCGGCTTACCTGGAAGCCCAGCACGAAGCCCATGTCGTCGACAGCTTCGATGCTGCCGTCGGCAAGTCGCACGACCTCACGGTCGCCGCTTAGTTCTTCGGCAATGCTGCCCAGCGTGGCCTCGTCGGTCACGCCATAGACGGTTTTGCGCAACATGCTTGCCGTCGCCATGGCGGGCGGCAACGTGGGGTCGTCCTTGTGCGCGATCACGATCGCGCTGCCGTCCAGCGCCTCGAAACGCCCGCCGCGGCTGTCGACACCGACTGGCGTCAGGCCGTAGTCGCTCAAGTACTGCGCGCAGGCGGCAACGTCGTCGACGCCGAACAGGAGTGCGTCTGGTCCAATAATATTCATGCGATGATCCTTGAATGATAAAAATGATGCGGGCCGCGCACTCGTCGAAGCCGGATCGTCCGCCTCGTCGCAGCACCCGGTAGCGCATTGCTTCACTGTATGGAGAGGCAGCTGATCCGTAAAATGGTTAATTCCGATATGAGCTATCGGCCGGCTGAATGCGCTCGCGGCACGGGCACCGGGCATGGCCCTGGCAAGTCGTCCGGCTCCCTTGTGCGTGATCAGGTTCCGGCAGGCGCCTGCCAGTTGGCTGGCCGCAGCCGCTGGCCCAGCAGGCGCTCGGCATTACCGTAGGCGATGCGCTCACGGTCTTCCTGCGACAGGCCCGGCACCGCGTCGAGCAGCGCGGCCAGGCCGTACTGGCCCATGTCGAAGGGATAATCCGTACCGGTCACGACCTGGCCGATGCCGGCCTCGTGGATCAGGTGCCGCAGGGACTCCGGCTCGTACACGAGATTGTCGAACCAGATCTGGCGCAGGTACTCGCCCGGCGCCCTGGCGCAGCCGTGTGCGTCCGTGCGCGCCCCGTAAGCGTGATTCGAACGGCCGATGTAAGAAGGCAGATAGCCGCCGCCATGTGCCGCCAGTATCTTCACGCCCGGATAGCGGTCAAGGACGCCGCCAAAAATCAGGTGGGACAGCGCGATCGTCGTTTCGAGCGGCTGCCCGATCACGTTCGACAGGTAGTGGCGGTCGAGGCGCGATCCAAGCGTGGTGCCGAAGGGGTGGATGAACACGATGCAGCCAAGTTCCTCCACCTTGGCCCAGAAACGCTCGAACATCGGATCGGCCAGCTCTTTTCCGGCGACCATGGTCGATATCTCCACGCCGCGCAAGCCCAGCTTGCGCACGGCATGCTGCAGCTGTTCCAGCGCCAGGTCGGGATGCTGCAACGCCAGCGTGCCCAGGCCCAGGAAGCGGTCGGCATGGGTGGCGCACAGTTCCGCCATGCCCTCGTTCTGGATGCGCACCACCTCGCCCGCCAGGTCCGGCTCGGCCCAGTAGTAGTGCTGGGTGGAAGTGGGACTCACCAGCTGCATGTCGACGCCCATGGCATCCATGTCGCTCAAGCGCTGCGCGAGATTGGTCAGCTTCGGTCCCGCCTGCGGCAGCATGACCTGGTTGTTGTACTCCACCGTGGCGGCACCCAGCGCGCGCAGCATCATTTCCGGCTCCGCCAGTTTCTGCGGCTGGCCGGCGACCAGCTTCTCGACTTCCGGGAACAGCGCATGGCAGTGGAGGTCGACCGTGAACGTCCTGGCCTTCGCGTGTACCTGGGCTGGCGCGTCTGCCTGACAATCGCGGGGACATTGCGGCGTACATTGATGAAACAGCATGGGTTCTCCTGATAGTTAATCGATGGGCGGGCCGCGCAGAGCGGTCGGCAGCCGGTCGATTCTAACGAGCCAATGGCGGTCCATGGCATGGCTTTTTCGGATTGAAGCTATCGGTCAGGCCGATGCATCGCCCACGCCGCCGCAACACCTGCATCTATCGGTTTTACCGAAGCGTCCTGTCGGAATTCCGCATTCGTCAAGAATGCCGGCCTTGCCTATACTGCCTCTATGCAGGCCCCCTCTTGCTGCGGCCGTGCGCCGCAGGCATTCCACCTCCCGCACTATCGACTGACAAAGGAACACGCTTCATGACAGACACCCGCATCCAGGCCGGCTTCAAGCTCGGCACCTTCTCTGCCGCCGGCTCCCGGCCGTTCGCAGGACTCGTGCGAGGCGAGCAGGTCATCGCCCTGCATACCCTGCAGCGGCTGGCCGACGGCAAAGGCCTGGCGCTCTCCGGCACCGAATCGGTGTTCGCCCTGCTGCAGAACTGGCAATCGAATTTCGCGGCCTTGTCCCAGGTGCTGGCGCTGGCCGACCAGGCAGACGCGCTGCATTGGGCGCCGGTATCGAGTCTGCAGGTGCATGCGCCGGTCGATCTGCCGCGCCAGATTTTCTGCACCGGGGCCAACTATTTCAAGCATGTCGTCGACATCCTGGTCAGCATGGGTCCTGGCGCGCATCCGGGCACCGAACACATGACGCCTGCGCAGCTGCGCACCCACGCGGAAGACATGATGCGTGAGCGCGCCAGGAACGGCTCGCCCTATGTTTTCAGCAAGATCCCCTCCGCCATCACCGGACCGTATGATCCGGTCGTGCTGCCCGCCCTGGCCACGCAGCCGGACTGGGAATTGGAGCTGGCGGTCGTGATCGGCAAGGCCGCGCGCCATGTGCGGCGCGAGGACGCGGCGCAGTACATCGCCGGCTACACGATTGCCAACGACATCACGAGCCGCGACCTGATCTGGTGCAAGGAACCGAAAGCCATGGGCACGGACTGGATCTCGAGCAAGAACTCCCCCACTTTCCTGCCGCTCGGTCCCTACCTGGTGCCGGCTGCCTTCGTGGAAGATCCGGCGCAGCTGCAGATCGTCCTCAAGCTCAACGGCGAGGTGATGCAGAACGAAAGCACGTCCGACATGATCTTCGATATCGCACGCCAGATCGAATACATTTCCAGCCGCGTTCAGCTGTGGCCGGGCGACGTGATCTGCACCGGCTCACCGGCCGGCAATGGCATCCATTTCGGACGCTACCTGCGCGATGGCGACGTGATGGAAGCGTCGATCACCGGTCTAGGCGAACAGCGCAACCCTTGCATCGCCGAGCACCACGACCGCTGATCCTGCCGCACCCGGCCCGGCCCGAATGCGCGGCCATGGCCGGCATCCTCCCCCTTCCACGAAAAACAAAAGAACAGCGCTAAAACAAACAGGGCGCCCGGCTTTGCCGAGCGCCCTGTTCGCCAGCCAGCGACTCCCGATCAGTTCAGCACGCTTTCGCGCAAGCGGGCCTCGCCATCGCTCGCTTGCAGGACTCCCGGGCGCGCCGCCGGTGGGCGCAGCAAAAAGTACCCGAGCGCCGGCAGCAAGACCAGGGCACCGACCATATTCAACAGAAACATGAAGGCAAGCAGTATCCCCATATCAGCCTGGAATTTGATCGGCGAATACACCCAGGTGGCGACGCCGACAGCCAACGTAACGCCAGTAAGCATCACGACCTTGCCGGTAAACAGCAGGGCCTGGTGGTAGGCATCCGACAGACTCATGCCCTCCTTCATCCGCGCCAGGGTGACGCTTAATATGTAGAGCGCGTAGTCGACTCCGATACCGACGCCAAGCGCGATCACGGGCAGCGTCGCGACCTTCACGCCGATGCCAAGCGCCACCATCAGCACTTCAGCCAGGATCGAGGTCAGCATCAGCGGCAGCACCGCGACCACCACCGCGCGCCAGCTGCGGAAGGTGACAAAACACAGCAGGGTAACCGCGCCGTATACCAGGAACAGCATCTCGTACCAGGCGCGCTTGACCACGATATTGGTGGTGGCCTCGATGCCGGCGCTGCCGGCCGCGAGCAGGAACTGAATGTCGGCGGTGTTGTTGGCGGCGGCGAATCCTTGCACGTGGGCGACCACCCGCGCCAGCGTATCGGCGCGGTGATCCTGCAGATAAACGTACATCGTGAGCAGCCCGCAAGACTCGTTGTACAAGCCGCGCGGGGCGCCGGCTGTGACCGAATTGAGCATGTCCTGGTTCTTCACCAGTTCATACCACTTCGGGTTGGCCTCGTTCAGGCCGCTCAACATGCGGCGATTCAATAGCGCCAGCGTGTTGACCGACTCCACGCCATCGAGCTGGTGCAACTGCCAGTCGAGCGCATCGACCCGCTTGAGCACCTCGTAGCTGGAGCAACCGCCATTGTCGGGCGTCTTCACCATCACGGCAAAGACGTCGCTGCTGGCGCCGTAGTGCTCGCTGACGAAGGCAACGTCGCGGTTGTAGCGCGAATCCGGCCGAAGTTCTGGTGCGCCAGGGTCAAGGTCGCCGATCTTCAGTTGCTGGCTCATTACCACGCCACCGGCCGCGAGGATGCAGGCGCAGGCCACCGCCACGCTCGCATAGGGCTTGTGGGTAAACAGATCCAGGAAGCGCCACAGGCCTTTCTTGCTGCCAGCAGGATCGTCCCCTTCTTCCGTGCGCAGGCTGCGCTGGGCCGCGCTGGCGCTCACCCCAGTGTACGAGAGCAGGATCGGCAGCAGGATCAGGTTGGTAAAGATCAGCGCCGCGACGCCGATGCTGGCGGCGATCGCAAGCTCCCTGATCGCCTGGATATCGATCAGCAGCAGCACCGCGAAGCCGACCGCGTCGGCAAGCAACGCGGTGAGGCCAGCCAGGAACAGGCGCCGGAAGGTGCAGCGCGCCGCCACCAGCTTGTCGGCGCCGCGCCCGATATCCTGCATGATGCCGTTCATCTTCTGGGCTCCATGGCTCATGCCGATCGCAAAGATCAGGAAAGGCACGAGCATCGAATAGGGATCGAGCGCGTAGCCCAGCGTTGGAAGCAGGCCCAGTTGCCAGACCACCGCGATCAGGGAACTGAGCACGACCAGCACGGTCGAACGCACGCAGCGGGTGTACCAGAACACCATGGCGGCGGCGATCGCGATGGCGGCGGCGAAAAATAGCAGCACTTGCCGCAGCCCGTCGATCAGGTCGCCGACGATCTTGGCAAAGCCCGTGATGTGGATGCGCACGCCCTGGGGCTCGTACTGGGCCCGGATCTTCTCGAGTGCGGCGGACAGGGCCTGGTATTCGAGCGGCCTGCCTTCGGCATCGCTCGCGAGCAGCGGCACGTAGATGACGCTCGAACGGCCGTCGTGCGCCACGGTCTGGCCGCTCTCCCCCGAGCGGGCGACATTGGTCTGGAGCTTGCGCAGGCTGCCCTGCGAACCGTCATAGCCGTCCGGGATCACGGGCCCGCCTTCGAGGCCCTCTTCGGTGACGCCGACCCAGCGCGTGTTTGGCGTCCACAGCGACTTCATGAAGGGACGGTCGACGCCGGGCAGCAGGAAGACCTCGTCGTTGATCTTCGCCAGCGTGGCGAGGTAGCGCGGGTCGTAAATGCTGCCGTCGGGATTCTCGACGACGATGCGCACGGCGTTTCCCAGACCGCTGAGCTCCTTCTGGTACTTGAGGTAGTTCGCAATATAGGGATGCCCGGTCGGAACGGCTTTTTCGAAGCTGGCGTTCAAGCGCAGCTTGCCCGCCTGGTAGCCAAGCACGCAAGTGACGAGGGCGCACAGGAGGACGACCACGAGACGATGGTTGAACAGCAAGCGTTCGAGGAAGGAGCCGGACCGGAAGTCAAACGGCGCTACGCCGGGGGTGCGGGGGGTGGGGGGTGGTGTCGGGATCATTTCGCGGAGGTGGAATCATGGATTGCGCCCGGCTGGGCGGGAAGGCGCACGGCGCCGGACATGCCAACAGCGACGATGACGCCATCCGGCTGGACCAGTACATCGCTCAGGGGAGCGAGTGGCGGGGTTTTCAGGACCGCAGCCGGCCCGGTGGCGCCGGTGCGCAGCAGCATCCCGGCCTGGTTGGCCATCAGCAGTGCGTCGCCCTGCTCCCGCATGGCGGTGATCGACACCGGCATCGGCACGGGTATCCGGCTCCAGCTAGCCCCCTTGTCGCCGGACCGGTAGGCATTGCCGCCGAGCCCGCCAACGGCAACCTGCCCTTCAGTGATCGCGAGCGCGAAGAAACTGCCCTTGTAGGGCAATTCGATGCGCTCGAAACGCTCGCCGCCATCGCCGGAACGCAGCAGGAGGCCTTGCTCGCCGGCGATGTACACCTCGTTGCCGGATGCGCCGACCGCGTACAGATGGTGTCCACCGGGGTTGTCCAGGCGGCTGGAAATCGGGGTCCAGCTGGCCCCACCGTCGCGGGTGCGGAACGCCATGTTGTAGGCGCCGACCACGATGCCGTTTTTGGCGTCGCTGAAATGCAGGGAGAGGAAGGGTTTATCGGGACCGTCCGCGACCAGGCGTTGGGCTTCGGCCAGGTAGGCCTGGGCAGCGGGCGAGAGCGGGCTGCCGGCCGCCCGGGCCTGGGCGTCGCGCAGCGTCAGTTGCGCGGCCTGGACTCCATCGAGCTGCCGGGTCCAGGATGCGCCGCCATCACGGCTGTGCAGGATGACCCCATAGTGCCCGACCGCCCATCCATCGGTGGGCGTCGGAAACTGGACGGCGGCCAAGGATACGCTGGACGCCACCTTCGCCTGGCGCCAGGTGGCGCCGCCGTCGTCGGACAGAATGATGACGCCGCGCTCGCCGACCGCGACGATACGTTTGCCGGCCTGGGCGAGTGCAGTGAGGTAGGCTTTCGCCGGCTGGCGAACGGCCAGGGCCGCGCGCACGATCGGATCGGTCAGAGGCGCGCTGGACGCCGCCTGCGCCGCCGGGGCGGCCGAACACGCGGATGCCAGGGCCAGGGCCAGGATGGAATGCTTGTATTGCATGAGTTGCTCCAATATGCGCCGGCTCGGCTGCTCGCCGCTCCGGCGCCAATCTGCTAGGCCGGATCAGCGCGCGCCGCTGCCGAGGGAAGCCGGCGCAAACGTCGCGTCCGGGTAGCGCGGCATGATCTTGTACTGCGCCGATTTTTCATTGAGGACCTGGTTGGCGAACCAGGTGTTCGACAGCAGGTCGTAGAAGCCGAAGGTAACGCCGGTGGTCGCCGGCAGGTCCGGCATGGTCACCGGCAACTGCCACATGGTCTTCCACAGCTGACCCTTTGCATCCCAGCGGTCGCCCAGCACCGCCATCCAGGTGTCCTCGTCCAGGTAGTAGCGGCCTTTCGGTGCCACATGACGCACGCCGGGCTTCACATTCGCTTCCACCACCCAGACACGGTGCAACTCCCAACGTACCATATCGGGATTCAAGTGCTTGTCATTGATCAAGTCCAGGTCCTTGCCCGCCAGCGCACGGTTGCTGTTATACGGAATAAGCATCTCCTTCTTGCCGATCAGTTTCCAGTCGAAACGGTCGAGGCGCCCCGCGAACACACTCACTTCGTCAAAGCTCATCACACCGGCGGTGGCCGGGGTCGGGGTGTCGCAGCAGGCGTTCGGCAGCTTGCGAGTGCGGCGCTGCCCCGCCAGGTAGACGTAGCCGAGGTCGCGCTCCGAGTCCAGGTTCAGGCGTCCGAGGATAGCCTCGCCGGCACGGATCGGCGGCCCGGCGTTGACCAGGCGCAGATTCCAGTAATTGCCGTCGGCCGCTTCCGGCGTGCCGTCCTTGTAGAAGTAAGGCATGCTCTGGTCGGCGAGACCATCGACCGTCATCACCGGCTTGCCGGCCGAGGTGACCAGGTAGGCACGGTTATCGAACTGCCAGTCCTCTCCGCGCCAGGACAGCAGATGGTTCCACATCGCTTCGGCGCCATCCTTCGGGATCGGGAAAGGAATGCCGCCGTAAGCCCCGACAGGGATCTGCCGCTCATTCAGCTTGGCCGCAGTGGCGTTTTTCCGGGTGTTGTCGTAGACCCATTGCGGAGCCGCCGCCGTGCGGTGCGTCGGGTAGACATCGATGCGGTAGCTCGCATGCTTGGTGAGCATGGCCTTGGCGCCGTCGCTCAGCTTGTCGGCGTACTGGCCCATATTCTTGGCGGTGATCGAATACAGCGGCTTCTCGCTTGCGTAGGGGTCCTGGTCACGCCGGCCGCCGGCCTTGAAACCGGCCGGCACCTTGGTCAATCCACCGCCCCATGCGGGAATGCTGCCCTCCTTGTTGCCGGCCTTCTCCGCGCCCAGCGGGGTCAGCGTCGTGCCGAGTTTTGCGGCGTCCTCGGCGCCAACTGCGGCGCCGGCCATGCCGTGGATGCCAACCAGCCCGCCGATGCCTGCCGCAATGATTGCTCTCTTGAAGTTCATGGTGTGTCTCCCTGTTGATTAGAATGTGCGGCGCAGCGATACCGAGACGAAATCGCGGTCCTTCAGCGCCTGCTTATAGGTGTATACGGCGCCGGTATTGAGCGGCACTGCGGTCGGCGCGGCGGCGCCGTAGTAGTGGGTGAAGTTCAGGCTGAAGTGCCAGGTATCTTCGTAGCGCCCGGTAAGGCCGATGCTGATGTCGCCGCCCTTGTCGGGGCCGAACACCGAGCCGAATACGCCCGACGTGCCTTTCGGCGTGTAGCCGATGCCCACCGGGACATCGATGTCCAGGCCCGGCCTGAACTGACGGTAGGTCGGTGTGTAGACCGCGCGCATGCCCCATGCGTCACGAGTCGCGTTCGGGTCGAAGTGGTCGGCATGCGAGGTGATGCTGGTGACGCGGTTCCAGGCAAGTTCGCCCAGCAGCGTCGATTCGGGGGAAATGACATTGGGCGACAGCGACGCCAGCGTCGAGATATTCAGGTGGGCAGTGCGGCCCACTGGATAGACCGTGTTATCGCGGTTGTCCGAGGGCGCCGTCGGGCCGCCGAAAGCTGCCGGGACAATGCCGTACAGGTCGGTCGATCCTGCATGACTGAGCGGCGAGTTATGGCGTACCGACGCTTCAGCGGCTATATTGAACTCGCCGAACGTCCTGGACGCGCTGACGCCGTAGGTCCGGATGCCCTCATGGTAAAAATAGCGGAAGCCCGCCGGCGCTGGACCGGTGGCGGTCTGGGCCATGCTCATCACGATGTCCATCGACTTGCTGTGATAACGGGCGGCGTAGAAACCCAGGTCGATGTCGCTGCCGGCAGGCGTCCATTTGAGCTGGATCCCACCCTGCCCTGAGTCCTTGGCATTCACGTCGCCAAGGTAGCGCGCGCGTGGAGCCGGCGGAGGGCCGAGGAGCAGGCTTTCCCGACCAGGACCGATGTTGTCGCCGGAGCTGAAGTAACTGCCCGACGCCGGTAGCCGGTTCTCTTCCCACTCGTACTGGTAATAGCCGCCAAGCGTGAGATTCGAGGAAAGCTGGATCTGGCCCGATACCTGTCCCACCGGCCGTATCAGTTCCTTGAACGGGGTATTCGGGACCGACTGTCCCTTGATCACGTCGATCGGCTGCTGGGCTGCCGCGATCCCGTTCATGCCGTAGAACAGGGTCTCGCCGTAGACCAGCGCATGGCGCCCAACCCGCACCGAGACCGGCATCTCGCCGATCGTACCGTTGGCGAACACAAAGGCTTCGAGCAGCTCGGCCTTGCGGCCGTGCAGCTTGCGCGCCGTCTCGGTGAATTCGGTATGCGGCACCGACACGGCGTTGTAGGTGAAGGGCGAATTGTTGTCGGTGCTGCGGTTGTACACCGAGTCGTACCATGCCGCACCGCTCACGCGGGCGCCGAAGTTCTTGTAGGCCAGGTCGATCTCGGACAACAGGTCGACACGGTTCGAAACCAGGCCCCGGCTGAAGTTGCGGTCACCATCGTCGCCATTCGTGGCGTCCGGCCCGTCCACAAGCTCGGCGCTGCGGCTCTTCACGCGAACCGCAGCGCTGTACTTGACCGTGTTATCCCAGCGCAGCTTCAGGTCAGGATTGCCGGTATCGATATCGGCCGCGCCGGCGCTGCGCAGGGTCAGCAGCTGGCCGAATGCGAGCGCCAGCAGCAGTACCGCATGGCTTGCTTTTCCGGGATGTGAACGTGGGTGGGGACTTGCTTGGTGTCTCATGGATTCTCCAGTCTGGTTTTTCACGGGCAGTTGTCACCGCTGCCTTGCTTCTGAGGATGTCGTTAGCCGACGAGAATGGTCGCAACGCCGCTGCGACCGCGCATGGCGCCGTCTTGACGGCGTCAGGAATGCGACAGCACTACCTTGCCGGTGCGGCGTGGCAGAAAGCAGGCAACCGCGCAGCTGGCGATGAGCACTGCGGCCACGCCCAGGCTGGGATAGCCAGCCAACTTGACCAGGGTGCCACCGAGCAGCGGCCCGACCGCCGCGCCGAGCATCACCATGGCCGGGGTGGCGCCCACGGCACGGCCGCTTGGATCGAGCGCCGCCAGGAGTCCGAAAGCGAAGGTGTGCGTAAAGATCATGACCGCAGCGAAGAACAGTGCGCCGGCCGCGTAGGGAAGGAAAGTCTCGCTCTGCGTGAGCAGCAGTGCCAGAATGGCCTGCAGGATCGGGCCGCATACCAGCACCGCACGGGCATTGATGCGCCGCTGGAGCAAGGCCGCCAGCGGCGCCGGAATCAGGTTGACGAAGCCGAGTGCAATCAACAGCCCGCCTACTGCAGCCGCGCCGTAACCACGGTCGGCGCCGATGCGCTCGACAAAGGCGAACATCATCGCCTGCGTCATGGCCATGCAGCTGACACCCATGGCGGCCAGCCAGACGGCACGCGGCAATTTCCCGATCACGCCGGGTGCGGCGACGCCCGCTGTACGATTGGCCGGGAATCCGGCGGCGGCGGTACAGGCGGCGACCGCCATGACCCCGGCGAAGGTCCAGAACAACGCGGACGCGCCGACGGCGGCCACGATATTCGGGACGCCGCCCATGAAGGCGACGCCGAACACGCCCAGGGCGAAGCCGACGATGGCGAACAGACGGTGGGGATTGTGGCTGCAGCCGATGGCGGCGTGGGTGAGGCTCAGTGCAGTGCCCGTGGCGAGGCCGGCACACAGGTGCAGCACGGCCATGAGCGGGAAGGCATCCACCAACGCGACGGCGCCGAATGCGCAGGCGGCGACGGCGAAGCTGCCCGCCGCGACCGCGCGCGCCGGCATGCGGCCAGAGCGCGGCGCGACAATGGCGCTCGCGGCCACCGCGCCGATCAGAAACAAGGTGGCCAGTCCGCCGGCCTGCTGGGGGTCGAGGCCATAACCACTGATGAGGACGCCGACCCAGACCGGCAAAGCCACCAGATCGACCATCCCCGCGCAATGCGCCACCATCAGGGCCGCCCGGCCGCCCCAGCTTTCCGCAGTAGTTCCCATTTCTGTCTCCTTGATATTGTGTCACCCTTGGCCCCGCATACGTTGTGCGGGACATCTCGTTGTTTCCGCGCCGGCTGGCGCGAGGTGACCGATTGCCTACTCTAGCGGCAGAGCGCAGCCCCCACAACTCAGACCTTTCGATTGCTGGTATCGCGGGGATCAATAGCTGCACCGTTCAGGCCGATGCGGGCACCCGGCGCGTAGCGAGGAAGTCTTCCAGGCTTTCGCCGCGCATGCTCGCGTAGACCTCCAAGTTCGACGTGCGCCGCACCCGCGCGAACTTTTCGAGCACGAAGAAGGACACGCCATACCTGATCAGGCCGAGCCAGTCGCAGTTGCGCACCAGCGCCCTTTCCTCTTCGCTGAGTCCGGACTCTTCGAACGCCGCCTCGACGTCGCGCGTCACTAAGGCACGGAAGGCAGGCTCGCGGTGCCGCCAGAAGAAGCGGTTGAGCCCGAGCGCCTTGACGCTGTGTGCGATGTCAAAGGCATAGGTGCCGGGGATATCCTCTACACCCGACAGTTGCTCGTTGGCATGCGCGCGCACGGCTTCCCGTGGCCCGGCGCCGACTTGCTCATACACCGCCACCGCCATATTCGTGGTCGTGGCGAGGTAATGGTTCTGGTGCAAGCAGCGGATCTGGCCATCCATGGCGCCGCGCATGGCCATCCACATGATGACTTCCGCGCTTTCCGCTCCACCGCGACGTATCAGCTCCGCATGCGACAGTGCCTTGAGCACTTCGGGCTGTTCAACGAACAGGCGCAAGAATTCCTCGTCCCAGTCGGTGTCGTTGAAGCCGGTGCGTTCGCCGTGGATCTGGTGCGACAGCCCGCCGGTGCCGACCACGACCACCTTCAAGTCTTCCGGGAAGGATTCGATGGCGCGCCGCACGGCTTGGCCGAGCTTGTAACAGCGCGCGGCGGTCGGCAACGGGTGCTGGAGTACATTGATGGCGATCGGCAGGATGGCGCCCGGCCAGGCTGGCTCGTGCGGCCACATCAGCGCCAGCGGCGAATTGCAACCGTGGTCGAGCGGCCGGTCCTGGAACACGGCCATGTCGAATTCCTCGTTCAGCAGGCGGTTGGCGACGTGTTCGGCAAGCTTCGGGTGGCCCATGATATTGGGTAGCGGCCGCCGCCCTGCCCCCTCGTCGGCCATGTCGAATTCCGGCGACACGCCGATGGCGAAGGTGGGATAGCAGTCGAAGAAGAAGCTGTTTCCGTGGTCATTATAGAAAAAGACCAGGACGTCCGGCTGTTTTTCTTCCAGCCATTTCGCCACCGGCTTGTAGCCTTCAAACAGCGGCGCCCAGGCCGGGTCGTTCTGCCGCTGCCTGTCATAGGCCAGGCCAATGGTAGGGACGTGGGAGGTCCCGATACCGCCAATGATGTATGCCATGATGGCTCCCGAATGGTGAGTGTGAGTGGGTGTGAGTGAGTGTGAGTGAGTCTGAGTGCGGGTGAGTGTCGGCTGTCAGGCGATCCAGAACGAACCGCGTCGCTGCGCGAATTTCCAGCCTGCTTGCGTCAAGATGAAGCGGTCGACGAAGACGCCCGGCACCGGTGCGCCCGATTGCGCGATGGCGCCGTCCGCCGGCCGATTGGCGCACAGGAGCAATATCCGCGACCTGCCGCGCGCCGCGCGTTCACTGTCGACGTCGATCAGGATATCGCTGCAGACATGGAAGGTCATGGTGTCGTCCGGCCGCTTGCGAAACGCCGCCAGGATCGCCTCGCGTCCGCGGATGGCCTGTGCGGGTGCCGAGGGGCGGTACAGCACGGCA
The DNA here is from genome assembly GCF_900095265.1 of Janthinobacterium sp. UMAB-56. Taxonomy (GTDB): domain Bacteria; phylum Pseudomonadota; class Gammaproteobacteria; order Burkholderiales; family Burkholderiaceae_D; genus Janthinobacterium. Next base: position 33,189 of record NZ_LT607675.1, read on the forward strand.
TCGTCCGTGAACAGCTCGGCCAGCTCGTCGAAGCGGCGTTCGTCGTTCAGGTAGGCGTAGTGCGATACCAGTGCGCCGCAGGCGCGCTGTATCGCTATTTCGTCGTGGAGGTGCATGGATTTCCTTCGCTATGCAAGAATCATTCGGGCAGGGCCAGCCACTCGCGCAGTGCGCCGAGCACTGCGGCAGGCTGCTCCATCATCGACATATGGCCGCAGGCCGGTACCAGGCGCAGCATCGCGCGCGGCGCCAGTTCCGCCATGCGGCGATGGCGCTCGGGCGGACTCCAGCCATCGTCCATGCCGCACAGGATGAGCGTCGGGCAAGCGATGCCCTTCAAGACACTGGTTGCATCCGGCCGGGCGAGCAAGGCGCGGGTCTGCGCCTGGTAAATCGCGCCCGACATCCGGCCCACCATGTCGCGCACGGCCTGGACCAGCGCCACCTCCTCGCGGTGCTGCGGCGCCAGCATCGGCAAGCCCCACACCGTCGCTATCGCCTCGATGCCCTGCTCCAGCGCCTGGTTCAACAGCACGGCACGCCTGCCGGCTTCGCCCTCGGCCACGGGCTCGAAGCCGGTGTCGAGCAGCGCCAGGCGTTCGACCCGTGGCGCGGCGCGGCGCAGCACCTCCAGCGCGACCCGACCGCCCATCGAGTGGCCCGCCAGTGCAAAACGCTCGGGCGCGTGGCGCAGGACGTGCTCGGCCATCGCCTGCAGAGAATCCTGTTCCGCAAATTTCATGATCCGCACATCGTAGTCGCGCCGCAAGGCGTCGGCCTGGGATTGCCATACCACTTCGTCGCACAACAGGCCGCACAACAACATCACTGTCTTCATCGCTGTTTCCTCCTAGCTTGCCAGACTGTCCATGGCTCAATCGATATAGCGCAGGCCGGCCTGCGCCAGCGCGCCGCGCATATCGTACATATCCAGGCCCAGCACGCCTGCGGCCAGTTTCGCGCGCTTGGCGACCTCCAGTTCTTCACGCCGCTGCGCCAGCTCCGCCACCCGGACCGCATCGGCGGCGGGCACCACCACGACGCCATCCTCGTCGGCAACGATCACGTCGCCCGGGTTCACCAGGGCGCCGGCGCACAGCACGGGAATATTGACCGAGCCGAGCGTCGACTTGATGGTGCCTTTCGCACTCACGCACTTGCTCCACACCGGGAAGCCCATCTCGCGCAGTACCTTCACGTCGCGCACGCCGGCGTCAATCACCAGGGCGCGCGCCCCGCGCGCTTGGAAACTGGTGGCCAAGAGGTCACCGAAGTAGCCGTCCGTGCACTCGGCCGTGATGGCGGCGACCACGATATCGCCCGGTTCGATCTGCTCGGCCGCCACATGCATCATCCAGTTGTCGCCCGGGTGCAGCAACACGGTGACGGCGGTGCCGGCGGCGGCCGCATCCTGGTAGATCGGGCGCAGAGAGGGCTTCATCAGGCCGACCCTGCCCATCGCCTCGTGCACGGTTGCGCTACCCAGTCGACCGAGCTGTTCGACCGCCGTGGCGTCGGCGCGCCCGATGCCGCGGCGCACCACGCCGAGTTGGTTGATAAAGGGGGTGGCCATATCAGAGTCCTTTGCGTTGTAGTTGTGCGTCCAGACGCGGGAACACGGCGCGCGCATTGCCCTCGTAGATGCGGTAGCGCTCGTCGTCGCTGAGAGCTGCCGCCTCGATGTAGCGCCTGGTGTCGTCGTAGTAATGGCCGGTATCGGGATCGATGCCGCGCACGGCGCCGATCATCTCCGACGCGAACAGGACGTTTTTCACCGGGATTACGCGGGTCAACAGGTCGATGCCCGGCTGGTGGTAGACGCAGGTATCGAAGAAGATGTTGTTCAGCAGGTGCTCTTGCAGGAGCGGCTTCTTCAGCTCCTGGGCCAGGCCGCGGAAGCGCCCCCAGTGATATGGCACCGCGCCGCCGCCATGGGGAATCAGGAACTTCAGGGTCGGGAATTCTTTGAACAGCTCGCCCGTCAGGCACTGCATGAAGGCGGTGGTGTCCGCGTTCAGGTAGTGCGCGCCGGTGGTGTGGAAGCAGGCATTGCAGCTGGTCGAGACGTGTATCATCGCCGGGATATCGTATTCCACCATCTTCTCGTACAGTGGGTACCAGTGACGGTCGGTCAGCGGCGGCGACGTCCAGTGTCCGCCCGATGGATCGGGATTGAGGTTGACGCCGACGAAGCCGTAGTCACGCACGCAGCGCTCCAGCTCGGCAATGCAGGTCTCCGGCGCCACGCCCGGCGACTGCGGCAACATCGCCGCGCCGACAAAGTGGTCGGGAAACAGCTGCGCCACCCGCGCGCACAGTTCGTTGCAGATGGCGGTCCAGGTGGCGCTGGTCTGGAAGTCGCCGATATGGTGGGCCATGAAGCTGGCGCGCGGCGAGAATATGGTCAGGTCCGAGCCGCGTTCCTGCATCAGCCGCAGCTGGTTGCCCTCGATTGTGTCGCGCAACTCGTCGTCCGAAATGCGCAGCTCCGAGGCCTTTGGCCCCAGCGCTGGCGTGTTCAGGTTGGCGATCTGCAACTGGCGCCAGTGTTCCAGTGCTTTCGGTGCGGTTGTGTAATGACCGTGGCAGTCGATGATCAGGGGTGGTCGCATGTAGGGCTTTCTCGTAGCATCAAAGGGTTTCGGGAATCAGTACTTCGCCGCGCATGATGAGACGGGCGGTGCGCAGCAGGGCCGCGCGCACGACTTGCCCGGGCTGGTTCGGAGCGAGCGCGAGTTCGACGCTGAATTCGCCGCTCGGATGTTCGACCGACACGCGCTGCGCGAGCCCTGCGCCAACCTGCGCCAGGCCTTGCGTGACCGCGCCCTCGAGCATGCAGGCGGTGGCGACGGTGACCGCGGCCAGCACGCCGATGGCGTCGTGGCAGACGTGCGGAATGAAGCAGCGGGTCGCGATCGTCCCGCCCTTCGCGGGTGGCGCGACCAGGCACATCTTGGGATAACTCCTGGCGCCGACGTCGCCCAACCCCATCAGCTTGCCGGCGGCGAGGCGCAGGGCCTCGAGCGTCTGTTTGAGCGACGCATCGGCATTGAGCTCGGCCACCATTTCATAGCCGCTAAGTCCCAGGTCCGCCGCCCGCAGCAGCACCATGGGCATGCCGTTGTCGATGCAGGTCACGTCCAGTGCCAGCGCCCCCCGGTCGGCGCCGGTCAGCGCGATCCGGTCGCGCACCCGGCCCGTCGGCAGCAGGCCGCTGCAGACCGAGCCGGCGGTATCGAGGAAATCGATGGTGACCGGCGCGCCAGTTCCCGGCACACCGTCGATGCGCGCCTCGCCGCCATAGCGCAGTTTTTTGCCGGGCGTCTGCACGGTCACATCGCATTGCATGCCGGTGTTGAGCGTCAGGATGCGCGCGCTCGTCGCCCCCTCCTGCAACGGCAGCAGGCCGCGCTCGAGCGCAAAAGGCAGGACGGCGGCAAGCATATTCCCGCAATTCGGGGTAAGGTCCACCTGGTCGGAAGCCGGCTGCAGCTGGGCGAACAGGAAGTCCAGGTCGACGCCCGGCGTGGTGCTGGGACGAACGATGCCGACCTTGCTGGTCAGCGGATGGGCGCCTCCCAAACCGTCGATCTGGCGCGGGTCGGGCGAGCCCATGGCGGCCAACAGCACGCGCTCACGCGTCGCGGGATCGCGCGGCAGGTCGGCCTCGAGGAAAAAAGGACCACGCGAGGTGCCGCCACGCATTAACATGCAGGGGATGGCGCGCTGGTCGCTCTCGATAATGGTATTTACAACTGTATGCATGGATCGTTCTCCGAGGTTGGACGCCGGCGTGCTGGCCTAGATATCCAGGACCAACAGCCGGGTCTTGGCGCGAGAGCAGCAAGGCGTGAACTGGTCGTTCGCCGCATGCTCCTCGTCCGTAAGGTAGAGGTCACGGTGTTCGGGCACCCCGTCCAGCACCCGCGTCAGGCAGGTGCCGCAGACTCCCTCCTCGCACGAATACGGCACCTCGATGCCCTGCTCGGCCAGCACCTGGATCACCGAGCGCCCCTTCGGCACCGTGAGGACCTGGCCGCTCGATGCCAGCTGGACGTCGAAGCTCTGGTCGCCCGTGGTATCGATCGCCACTCCGGCGAAATACTCGACGTGCAGCTGCGCTTCTGGCCAGCCCTGCGCGCGCGCCGCCGCCAGCACATGCTCGATGAAGCCGCCCGGCCCGCAGACGTACAGATGGGTCTGTCCGGGCGCCGCCAGCAACGCTGGCAGGGCGAGCTGCTGTGCGGCGTCATCGCTGTCATAATGGAAATGGACCTGCCGGGAAAAACCGGACGCGTCGATGCGCTCGCGGAAGGCGGCGCGCTCGGGCGAGCGGGCGCAGTAATGCATCTCGAACGCGGCGCCTTTGCACGCCAGCGCTTCGGCCATCGCGAGGATGGGCGTGACGCCAATCCCGCCGGCGAGCAGCAGCGTACGCTCCGCATCGAGCAGGGGAAAGTGGTTCCTGGGCACGCCAATTGTCAGTACCGATCCGGCCTGCACCGCGTCGTGCATGGCCAGCGAGCCACCGCGCGAGGCCGCGTCGCGCAGGACGCCGATCACGTAACGGTGGGTCTCGTGCGGCGGGTTGCACAGCGAATACTGGCGTACCTGGCCGACGCCGACGTGCACATCGATGTGGGCGCCGGCGTCGAACGGCGGCAGCGGTGCTCCGTCAAGCCTCACCAGTTCGAAGCTGCAGATGTCTTCGGCCTCGCGCACCTTGGCCGCCACGCGCACTTCGATCGTGCTCATGACGCCTCCTGCGGCGCCGCTTCGCGCGCTAGCCAGGCATCGATGATGCGGCGCGACTGCACGCCGCCGGCGTCGATGTTGAGCATCAGGAGCTTGCGTTCGGGATGGCGCAAGAGGTTCTGCTGCTGGCGCTCGAGCATCTCGCGGTCTTCACCGAAGATCTTGCCCTGCCCCTCGCGGATCCTGCAGGTCAGATCGGCATCCTGCGGGTTGAAGTTGCGCGCCATGCCCCAGAAATACCAGTGCGAGGTCTCGGTCTCGGGCGTGATGAAGTCGACCACGATGCTCGACACCTTGTGGGCCGCATCGGCGTGGTAACCGCCTTTTCCAGCATGGGCCACACCGACCTCGATCATGACGTGGCT
>NZ_LT607675.1:38373-40927 GCF_900095265.1 Janthinobacterium sp. UMAB-56
GCGCACCGACGTTCTCCATGAAGCGGCTGGTGACCACCTGCTCGCCTTCGATCCTGGTCGTCACCGGCACCTCGTCGATCTCCTTTTGTCCGATGCTTGAGGCATGCACGTAGGTCTCGTGGGTGAGGTCCATCAGGTTGTCGACCATGAGCCGGTAGTCGCAGCCGATATGGTACAGCCCGCCGCCGTAGGCCCATTCCGCCTGTTCCGCCCATTCAAGGTGGTGGATCTCATCGGGATTGGCGAGTTTCTCATCGCCGGGCCAGACCCAGATGAAGCCGTAGCGCTCTTCGACAGGGTAGCTGCGGATGCATGGGAAACCGCGCACGCGCTGGCCGGGCATACTGACGGTCTTGCCTTCGCAACCCATCTCGAGCCCGTGATAGCCGCAGACCAGCTTGCCGTCACGGACGAAGCCGAGCGAGAGCGGCGCGCCCCGATGCGGGCAAAAATCTTCGACTGCGGCCACCTTGCTACCCTCGCTCCGGTAGAACACGATCTTCTCGCCGCAAATCTGGCGACCCAGCGGCCCGGCCGCGATCTCGTCCGGGGTGCACGCCACATACCATGCGTTTTTTGGGAACATGCTTGTCTCCTCTCTTGTTTGCACTTCACGCTTCGTTATTCAGTACACTGAATGTTGATAAAAGTATCGTTCTTTTAGCCGAAGAAGTAAACTACAATCTCAAGCCATTTAATGACGCAATGCAGCACGATTCACACCATGCCTACAAACCAGACGCCTTCCTCTTTTGATCGCACCTTGCTCGATCCTTATGCGCAACCCGGCCATCTACTGCGCCGCGCGCAGCAGATATCCATCTCCATTTTTTATGATGAGCTGGGCGACGAGCTGACGCCAGTCCAGTATGCGATCCTTACCCAGCTGGCAACGCACCCCGGCATAGACCAGGTCTCCCTCGCGGGCCTGGCGGCGATCGATACGTCGACTGGCGCCACGGTCTGCGCCCGGCTGGAAGAAAAAGGCTTGCTGGAGCGCAAGATCATTCCGCACAACCGGCGCCAGCGTGCGCTAACGATCACACCGAACGGTGCGCGGCTGCTGGAATCGCTCGAAGTCGGCGCCTTGCGGCTGCGTGAACGCCTGCTCGCACCGCTGACAGCAGCGGAACAGCGCCAGTTCATGGAATTGCTGGCCAAGCTGGTGCGTGAAAACAACGAGCAAAGCCGGGCGCCCCTGGCCTTGCCCACTACTGGAAGCGGATCCTAGAACACTGGCCACAGCAAGCGTCAACTTGGGCGCGTATACGCTAGCCTATTTGCGCCGGAACTGAAGTCTGTACGACGGGCAGTGGCAATCAGGGTGTACCTGGCACATCCGCCAGACCCGGCAGGGCGGGCCCCTGCCGCGCCAGGCCGTCGATTTGCGGCGCATTGACACCGTGGAAAAAACATCTGGGGCCGCCGCAACCTGAAAGACTGCCGCTACTGGTGGCCATCAGTGCCCAGCACCGGCTTGCCGTCGGCATCCGTCCGGCCCTGCTCCTCGCTGAATTTCCAGCAATCGATGGGCGTGCCCTTGTTGCTCTGGCACACCTGCGCACCGGCGAAGACAGTCTGCTTGTAAGTCATCCAGCGCTGGTCCGCATGGCCTTCACTCATCAGGTGCAGGGAATTGATGCCCTCGCAGCGCTTGTCCGTGGTGAGATTGACTGGCAGGTACGCGCACGGCTCGCCCGGCTGCCAGGGCTTTTGCCTGGGCGCCGTGCCGTCCCTGAGCTGCGCCTCCAGCTTCTCGGCGATCATTTCAATCAGTGACTTGGGCAGGTCGTTCATGACCCACAGCATCACGCCAGACAAGTCATACCATCTTGAGTACCTTCGAAACAAGCTGCTCGGCGTTACCCGCGCTTGCCTGACCAGGTATCCCAAAAAAAGAAAAAGCCCCTGAAAAATCAGGGGCTTGGCTTCATCCATCTATCCGGCTGTACCAGTGGCCGCCGGACAGGACATCATTCCCACTCGATGGTCAATGAGGTGGCCAAGCGCTTGATTTTTTGGTGATTTCCAAACCATTCAGTTACCGATACCCTCAAAAATACCCTCACCTGCAAAATCCGCTATCGCCGGTTTGTCGCCAGCGGAGATTGGAAAAACTAACCCACTCGCTAGCACCTGCCATCGGATTCTTCTGAGTGCTGACGCCTTCGTGTCGGCACATCAGCAATCGCAGCATTCGGATGAATTTAAGAATACGCCAATTCTCAGTGTCACCCTGTCACCCTGTCATTTGGTAATATCAGTCCCGCTACGGCGACAGAGACGAGGCGATGGCACATACTTATCTGTCTACCGCTTTTACCATGTCCCACATCGCTGCCGCTTCACGTGTCAAGCAGGACGGTCAGTCGGGTCGTATCGGCATTTAATAAAGCGCAACTTGCTGTAGATCGCGACGGCCAAGGCTGAGAGCGTGTACGAATGCCGGACCTGACCCCGCCCCCCGTCGAGCCATAGCGGCATTTAGTAAAGCGCAACTTGCTGCAGATCGCGACGGCCAAAGCTGAGATCGTGTACGAATGGCGGACCTGCC
>NZ_LT607675.1:40995-42433 GCF_900095265.1 Janthinobacterium sp. UMAB-56
GACGGGGTCAGGTCCGCCATTCGGACACGGCCTCAGCCATATCTATTTCCAAACCTCTGCGCAATCTCAGCGCCAATGCACATAGCTCAGGTACCATCTACCGCATGACGCGACCACTACGACTTGAGTTCGCCGGCGCCCTCTACCACGTTACTTCGCGCGGCGACCGGCGCGGCGCCATTTACCGGGACGATACCGATCGCCTAGCCTGGCAAGAAGTGCTTGCGTTGGTATGTGAGCGGCACCATTTTGTCGTGCATAGCTTTTGCCAGATGACCAATCATTATCATCTGCTCGTTGCAACGGTCGAGGCTAATCTGTCGCAGGGCATGCGCCAGCTGAACGGCGTTTATACTCAGTATTTCAACCGGCGCCATAAGCTTGTTGGACATGTATTACAAGGTCGCTACAAAGCTATCTTGGTGCAGAAAGAAAACTATCTGTTGGAAGTGGCCCGCTACATCGTCTTGAATCCAGTGCGGGCGCACATGGTGGCATCCCCCGATGACTGGTACTGGAGCAGCCATCACTACGTTTTGGACGATGCATTACCTCCATGCTGGTTGACGCGTAACTGGCTCTTGAGCCAGTTTGGCGCTACGCGCGACGAGGCAGTCCCTGCTTATTGCCGGTTTATCGCCGCCGGAATGGGCGAGGCGAGTCCGCTCGCACGCACCTGCCACCAGATTCTTCTAGGCGATGACGCCTTCATTTCAGCACATCAGCAATCGCAGCGCATCGAGACGCCCAGAGATACGCCAATGTCGCAGCGCCGCGCTGTCACGCTGTCATTAGAGCAGTTTCGGGCGCGCTATAGCGACAGAGATGTGGCCATGGCACGCGCTTATCTGTCAACCGCTTTTACCATGTCCCACATCGCCGCCGCTTTTCACGTGTCAAGCAGGACGGTAAGTCGGGCCGTATCGGCATTTAATAAAGCGCAACTTGCCGTAGATCGCGACGGCCAAGGCTGAGATCGTGTACGAATGCCGGACCTGACCCCGCCCCCCACTCCGTTCAAAATGGCAGGAACAGCTTCACCTCTCAGATCATCAACAAACTTCTCTCCACCAGAATAATTAAAGTAACCATCCTCTTTTTTATTTTTAACCCACTCTGACTCCGTCCTTAAACCCAAAACCTCTACAGCACCAACATAATTTTCGTTATATTCAGCGCTACCGACTGGATACTGTGCCCAGCACTTTACCTCGTAACACGCAGCTTTTTTTAATCTATTCTCCCCCTCAATATTTCCATTTGATTTTTTTTCGATTAATTTTTTTTCATCATCATGCAATTGCCTATTGTACAAGTCAACAACCGTAGCACTATCGCTTCCTTGCAATATATTAGCTGTTTAGATTCGTTGGATAATGTACCTATGCGTAGTTGGCCGCTCTTCAAGGCCAGGCAGGTTTTGCGTACACTGTTCCAA
>NZ_LT607676.1 GCF_900095265.1 Janthinobacterium sp. UMAB-56
CCATCTGCTGCGCCAGCACGGCGCGCGGCAGCGGCGCCTGCCACTCCATCTTGTGATGGAAATTGCGCAGGGATTGCTCGCGCACATTGTCGCGCCAGCTGCGCATATCCTTGAGCATCTTCGGTGCATTGCGCACGATGCACAGCGAGGTCGAGGCGACCAGGAAACCCATGATCACCAAAAACCACCAGGCCGAATACACGGAATACAGGCTCAGCTTGTCGAAGACGGCGAACCAGAACGGCCCGAACTGGTTCACATAATTGGGCATGGGCTCGTTCTGCTTGAGCACGGTGCCGATGATGGAGGCGACGGCGATCAGGGTCAGCAAACTGATGGCAAAACGCATCGACGAGACCAGCTCGACAAATTCAGCCAGGCTGCGGCGTTGTGTCTTTAACTCGATTCCGGTCGTGCCTGTGCTCATACGTGGATACTCATACTGGATATGCAATCTTCAGGAAAATGTGGCATGGAACACAGAGTTTCTCCGCGCAAGGCGGCAGCATACTCCTGTTTGACCCATGCCATGAAAAAGGGCAGCCCGTCACTGCGGCCGCCCTCTTCATCCGCACTGCTGTGCGTGGCAATCTCTTGCCGCTATGGAAACTTACTTCAGGCCGGCGATGTAATCGGCCACGGCAGCGATCTCGTCATCCGACATGCGGGCGGCGATAGTGTGCATTTGCGCGCTGTTCTTGCGGGCGTCAGCCTTCGTGCTGCGGAACATGGTCAGCTGGGCCACCGTGTAATCCTGGTGCTGGCCAGCGATACGCGGATACTGGACGGGAATGCCATTGCCCGTCGCGCCATGACAGCTGGCGCAGGCGGCAACTTGCTTGGACGCAATACCACCACGGTAGATTTTCTTGCCCAGGTCAATCGTATCCTTGTTTTTCGCGGCGCCCGGCTTGGACAGCTGCGCGCCCAGGTAGGCGGCAATATTCTTTTTGTCGGCGTCGCTGAGCATCTTGGCGTACGTCGTCATGACGGGCTGGCTGCGCTCCGGCGTGGTGAAGTCGACCAGTTGCTTGTAGAGATAGCTTTCGTGCTGGCCGGCCAGCTTCGGATTGACCGTGATGGTCGAATTGCCGGCCGCGCCATGGCAGGATACGCAGGCAGGCAAGCCGCGCGCCGCATCGCCATCGGCATACAGGGTAGCGCCCTTGGCCGCATCGGCCTTGACGGCCGCTTTCGGAGCTTCGACCGCGGAAGCAGTTGCCGATACAGCCAGCAAAGCGAGCAGCATGGATTGGATAAACGGTGAAAACGCACGATTCATTCAGGCACCCTGAGACAGTGAGAAATTAGTGGTGGACATTGCCGCGCCCTGTGGATTTTTGCTTTATTTTCAGGGCCGCAAGCCGCATCGCTGCTACGCCGGCAACAATAAACAACCCCTTATTGTACAATAGCTTCTTGGCGTTATCGCTCCCTTATCGCTCCCTTTTGTTGCTTTACTACTCCCATGTCAAAACTCTGGCAAGCCCGCTTCTTTACGACCGTCAACCAATTGCGTGACCTGCCCGATACCACGGTGCCGGAAATCGCCTTTGCCGGCCGCTCCAATGCCGGTAAATCGACCGCCATCAACATCTTGTGTAATCAGAAAGGCTTGGCGTTCGCCTCCAAGACACCTGGCCGTACCCAGCACATCAACTACTTTTCCATCGGCGGCGCCCACGTGGCGCAGCACCGCAAGGATGCCACCATCGTCGAAGAAATCGAATGTCTGCTGGTCGACTTGCCGGGCTACGGCTATGCGGAAGTATCGGGCTCGGCCAAATTGCACTGGCAGCGCCTGCTGGGCGACTACGTGCAGCGGCGCGAGCAATTGGCCGGTTTGATCCTGATCATGGATTCGCGCCGTCCATTTACCGACCTGGACATCCAGATGCTGGAATGGTTCGCGCCGACAGGCAAGCCGATCCACTGCATCCTGACCAAAGTCGATAAGCTGAACCGGAATGAATCCGTGAATGCCTTGCGCCAGGCGAAAGCCAAGCTCGACAGCTATGTGGATGAAGACGGCATCGGCTTCCCGTTCACCGTGCAACTGTTCTCGGCGTTGAAACGCGTCGGCATCGATGAAGCCAACGACAAGATCATGGAACTGGCCGGCATCAGCGAAGATGGCGCGGCCCAGATGGTCGAACTGATCGACATGGAAGACGACGTCGAACCGGAAGCGGGAACCGACAAACCGGCTTGATCCGATATCAACGCTGCGTAAAAAAGGCTGGCCGTTCACACGGTGCAGCCTTTTTTTATTGCGCTGAGCGCTTAGCGCCGTCCCGGCCCTGGCCGCTTCTCCGAAAAGAATTCCTGGCGCAGGAAGGCTGTCAACTCGGCAGTGTCTTCCACGCGGGCGCTGAGGTTGACGTTGCGCCCCAGGCGCCGCGATTCCCAGACGAAATCGCCGGGCTTTTCGGCACGGATCAGCTGGATCATCTTCTTGATGATGGCCGTTTCGATATCGGGCTCATTGCCCAATTCTACTTTTTCCTGTTTCAGCCAATTGCGCTTGAAGTTGCCATTCCAGCCCTTGAACTTGACTTCGGCGCTGAACGAGGTCTGGTTGACGATGGAAAACACGCCGCCCGAATCCTCGCGGTCGCTACCGGAATTGCGTCCCTGCGCGCCGGCAATATTCGCCTTGGCCACGCGCATGGCGCGGTCGTTTTCGCTTTCTTCGGCCGGCGGCGCGGGGTTCTGCGCCTCGCGCTGCTTGCGGCGCTGCTCGATCATCGAGCTCATGTCTTCAGCCGGCGGCGGCGGCAACGGCACTTTCGACACCAGCGGCGGCGTGTAGGTTTCCAGTTTCGGCTTGTCGCGCGGCACGTCTTTGGTGACCACGCGCTTGCTCGGGGCCGGCGGCGGCTTCACCTTGGCCACTTTCGTGTCCTTCGGCTTGGGCGTGGGTTTGGGCTGCGGCTTCGGTTGCGGCTTATCCTTCAGCGGCGCAATGTAGACCATCGCGCTTTCCTTCTTCGGCGGCGGAATCTTTTCGATCTTGTCGCTGCGCAACAGGGCATACGCCGCCAGCAGCACGTGCAGCAAGACGGACACACCGAGCGCAACCTTGCGCGTGGTACTGGTCCTGGACCCGTAGGCCGGTGGTGGCTGGATCAATTGACCGCAAGTGGGGCAATAATCGCTGTCGGCAGCCATCAAATGGGTCGTGTCATGCAAAATGAATCGTGCTTTCTGTGTAGCGAAGAAATAACATTACAGGGCAGCCATAGTGCCAGAGTCCCTTGCTTTTGGGAACACTTCCTCGGCATTTCCAACCCGAAGCGTACAGGATAGCGACATTCCTTGCAGCGCTAACCAGAGTACCCGAGCCGCCCCTTGATGGTTGTTACCGTATGTATCACTGCCCATACAAAACGGCGCCCCGTTCACGCAGGAAGGGGACGCCGCTCACGGGTCGGGCAGGCGCTCAAGCCTTGTTGTCGAGCGCCACCAATTGCTCGTCCGTCAACGGCCCCGTGCCGCTGTACTTATCCAGGAACAAATAAATAACGGGCGTAATGAACAGGGTAATGACTTGCGAGAAGAGCAAGCCACCGACCACGGCCAGGCCCAGCGGCTGGCGCAGCTCGGCGCCCGCCCCCAGGCCCAGGGCGATGGGCAAGGCCCCCATCAGGGCTGCCGCGGACGTCATCATGATGGGACGGAACCGCAGGATGCAGGCCTGGCGGATGGCTACAGGCGGGCTCATGCCCTCATTGCGCTGCGCATGCAGGGCAAAGTCGATCATCATGATGGCGTTCTTCTTGACGATACCGATCAGCATCAAGATGCCGATGATGGCGATCATGGTCAGGTCCATGCCGAACAGGCGCAGGGTCAGCAGTGCCCCCACGGCCGCCGATGGCAGACCCGCCAGAATGGTCAATGGATGGATATAACTTTCATACAGCACACCGAGCAGCACATAGATCACGGCCAGCGCGGCGATGATGAGGATGATCTGGCTAGACTGCGAATCCTGGAACACGGCCGCGTCGCCGCCGTAGCGCGTGATGATGGAAGCCGGCAAGCTCATTTCCTTGGCCATCGCGTCGATCTTGCCCGTGGCGATACCTAATGGCACGTCCGGTGCCAGGTTAAAGGCAATCGTGACGGCCTGCAACTGTCCCTGGTGATTCACGGCCGTGGGACCGATGGTGCGTTCCACATAAGCAATACTCGACAGTTTCACCAGCTCACCCGACTTGCTGCGCACGGAGACGCGCGTAAGCGCATCGTCATACTGACGGTCCGCCGTGGCCGCTTCCAGGATCACGTAATAGCTGGCCGCCGAAGAATAGATGGTCGACACTTGCCGCTCGCCGAAGGTGCTGTACAGCGCCGTGCGGATATCGGACATTTGCACGCCCAGCAGACTGGCCTTGTCGCGGTCTATCCGCAGCGATGCCTGCAAGCCCTTGATTTGCGAATCGCTGGTGACGTCGCGGAAGGCTGGATCGGCGCGCATGCCTGCAATAAACTTTTGCGCCCAGTCGTTGAGCGCACCGGGACTGACGCTTTGCAAGGTGTACTGGTAGCGGCTCTTGCTCTGGCGCCCGCCCAGCTGCAGGTTTTGCACGGGACGGAAATACACGGCCATACCGGGCACGGCGCTCGTCGCGCGGCGCAGGTTTTCCAGCACCACGGGCATTTTCGGCCGCTCGCTGCGCGGCTTCAAGACCATGAACATGCGGCCCGTGTTGCCGCCGCCGACGAACGACGTCACATCCTGCACGCTGGGGTCCGCCTTGAGCACGGCCGCCACGCGGCCTTGCAAGTCCTGCAATGCCGCCGAAGAAATATCCTCCGACGCTTCCGTATTCACCTGGATCTGGCCCAGGTCTTCCTCGGGGAAGAAACCTTTCGGTATCGTGGCATACAGCAACACCGTCAGCGCGAAAGTGCACACGGCGATGCACAGCACCACGTTGCGGTGCGCCAGGGCCTTGTCGAGCAAGTACACGTAGCCATTGCGCAATTGCGTGAAACCCGCCTCGAAGTGGCGCCCGATGAAAGACTTTTCGCCATGCGTGGGGTCGCTGTCATCGTGCTCGCGCGTATCGGCCGGCAGGAAGCGGCTGGCCAGCATCGGCACCAGGGTCAGCGACACGATGGCCGAGACAAGGATGGATAGCGAGACGACGACGGCAAACTCGTGAAACAGCAAGCCGATCACGCCCGGCATGAAGAAGATGGGGATGAACACGGCCACCAGCGAGACGGAAATCGAGATGATGGTAAAGCCCATTTCCTTGGCGCCAACGAGAGCCGCCTGGATCGGCTTCTTGCCCATCTCGATATGGCGCACGATGTTTTCCAGCACCACGATGGCATCGTCGACCACCAGGCCCACGGCCAGGGTAATGCCCAGCAGGGAAACGTTGTCGAGGCTGTAGCCCAGCCAGTACAGCAGGGCCAGTGCACCGAGCAGCGAGATCGGCATGGTGACGGCCGGAATGAAGGTGGCCGCCGCGCGGTGCAGGAACAAAAAGATCACCAGCACCACCAGGATCACCGTTAGTGCCAGGGTCAGGTTGACGTCGTGGATGGCTTCGCGAATCGAGACGGAACGGTCGTTGACCAGGCTAATCTGGATGGAGGCAGGCAATTGCGCCTTGAAACCCGGCAAGAGTTTGCGCACGGCATCGACCACTTGCACGGTATTGGCATCCGGTTGGCGCTGCACCAGCAAGGTGATCGAGCGCTCGCCATTGAAACTGCCGGCCGTCTTGGTCGACTGGAAACTGTCTTCCACTTCGGCCACTTCCTTCAGGCGCACGGGCTGGCCATTGCGCGTAGCGACGATGAGTTCGGCAAAATCGGCCGCCTTCATCATCTGCGGGTTGCCCTGGATGGTCAAAGTCTGGCTGGGACCGTCCAGGATGCCGAGCGGCGAATTCGTGTTCGAAGCGCGCAACGCGGTGGCCAGCTCGTCCATCGTCAGGTTGCGCGCATTCATCAGGTCGGCACGGGCACGCACGCGCACGGCGAAGCGTTTCTGGCCATTCACGCTGACCTGGGCCACGCCAGGCAGGGTCGACAGGCTGGGCGCGATCAGGTTTTCCGCATAATCATTCAGGTCCGACAAGTTCAGCGATGGCGAGGTCATCTGGATGAACAGCACTGGTGCATCGGCGGGATTGATCTTGCGGTAGGATGGCAAATCCGTCATTTCCGTCGGCAACTGGCGCTGTGCGCGCAGCAGCGCCGCCTGCACGTCGACAGCGGCCTCGTTGACATTGATGCTGGCGTCAAACTCCAGGGTCAGCGAGGTATTGCCCAGGGTACTCGTGGAGGTGATCAGGTTCAGGCCGGCGATGGTGGAAAACTGCTTTTCCAGCGGCAAGGCCACGGAAGACGCCATGGTATCGGGGCTGGCGCCGGGCAGGTCGGCGCTGACGTTGATGACGGGCGTGTTGTAGCTCGGCAAGGCTGCCACGGGAATGTGGCCATACGCCAGCACGCCGGCCAGGATGATGCTCAAGGACAACAGCACCACCATGACGGGGCGACGAATGCTCAGTTCGGACAGATTCATGCTGGCTTGCCCTGCGGTGCGACGGCGCCATCGGCGGCCTTGTGTTTTTCCGCCAGGCGCACCTTGCCGCCCGGACGCAGGTTCTGCTTGCCTTCGACGATGACTTGTTCATCGCCGGTCAATCCGGTGACGACGGCATTTGGGCCGAACGCATACACGCGCGTGATCTTGCGCACCTTGGCGGTGTTGTCGGCCTCCATCGAATACACGAAGACGCCCGTGGTATTAGTGATGATGGCGTTTTGCGGTATCACCAATGCATCCTTGAGCGTGCGCACCGTCAGCTGCGTATTCACATACTGGCCAGGCCACAGGTCGGTGCCGGTATTATTAAAACGGGCCTTGATCTTGATCACGCCCGTGGCGGGATCGACGGCATTGTCGATAAAGTTCAGTTTGCCATCGAGCCGCTTGCCATCCGCCCCCGACAACAGCGCCTTGACCGCGACCTCGCCCGCCTTCTGCGCAGCCAGCAAACCCGAAAGGCTGCTTTCCGGCAAGGTGAAGACCACATCGATCGGATCGAGCTGGGTGATGCTGGTCAGCGAAGTGGTCGGCTGCACCAGGCTTCCCGCGTAGACATTGATGGCGCCCACCCTGCCGCCCTGCGGCGCGCGCAGGACGGTGTAGCTGGAGTCGACCTGGGCGGCGCGCAAGGCGGCCTGGTCGGCGGCCAGCAAGGCGCGTGCCGCGTCAAGCTGGCTTTGCAGGGTATCTACGGCGCCCTGGGCGATGAAGTTCTTGCTCAGCAAGTCCTGGTTGCGCTTGAGCTGGCGCTCGAAGTCCTGCACCGAGGCGCGGTCACGCAAGACCTGCGCCTGCGCCTTGTCGACATTCGCATGCTCGCTGCGCGCGTCCAGCGTAAACATCAGTTCGCCCTGCTTGACGAACTGCCCTTCGCGGATATGTACCTTGCTAATCGTGCTGGTCGTCTGTGGGTGCAAGTCCACACTGCTGATGGGCATGACGCTGCCATTGGCTTGCAGCACCATCGGCACATCCTGGCGCACCGGCGCGACCACGCTCACGGACGTCGGCGCCTGTCCGCCCTTGCCCCCTTTGCCATCCTGCCCACCGGCCGCCGCTCCGGACGGATGATTGAAATACCAGATGCCGCCACCGATGCACAGGGCCGCAGCCACGAGGATTGCCAGACTAGTCTTTTTCATTGTTCTGTCACGCTGTTGCAGCGCAGGGCTGCAGGTTGAATGTAATTGGCAGGTAGGCCTAACGCGCAATATTGTCGCACGGAAACGCCTACTTTCCTGCGTAATACTCTGGCACGATCAGAGTGACTTCCAGTCCCCCGTCGGCATGATTGGCAAGCAAGACCGTGGCGCCATGCTGCTCGGCAATGTTGCGCGCGATGGTCAGGCCCAGCCCCGTGCCGCCCGATTCGCGCGAACGCGAGGTCTCGATGCGGTAAAACGGTTCGAATACCTTGGCCAGTTGATCTGGCGCAATACCTGGCCCGCCATCGCGGATACGGATGCGTGCCGCGCCAGCGATGCGCTCGACGGTCACCTGCGCGTACTGGCCATATTTGACGGCATTGTCGATCAAATTCACCAGGCAGCGCCGCATGGCGATGGGACGGGCCATCAGGGCCATGCCCGCCTGCCCGGCCAGTGTCACTTTCTGGCCGGCATCGGCCGCATCCGAGCAGACGCTATCGAGCAGGGAATCGAGATCGAGCGCCTGCATCGCTTCCGTGCTATCCATCGAGCGGGCCAGGTCCAGCCCTTCCTTGACCATGCTCTGCATGGCCGACAGGTCGCCCACCAGGCGGTCGTACAATTCGGTATCCGCCACTTTTTCCAGGCGCAGGCGCAAGCGCGTCAGCGGCGTCTGCAAGTCATGCGTGATGGCCGCCAGCATTTGTGTGCGCTGGGAAATATGCTGGCGTATGCGCGCCTGCATGGCATTGAAGGCGGCGCTGGCCTGGCGTATCTCGCTGGCGCCCGACAGGGTCAGCGGCGGATGGTTGATGTCGTTGCCCAGGTCTTTCGCCGCCTGCGCCAGTTGCTTGAGCGGGCGCATGGTCATGCGCGTGACCAGGTAAGCGAGGATGGCGATGCTGATCAGGAAAGGCAGCAGGGTCATCCAGTCGTTATGCTCATTGAACGGGGGCTGCTGGCGCGGCGGCAAGACCATCAGGCGCAGCACGTGACCGTCCTGCAT
Source organism: Janthinobacterium sp. UMAB-56 (assembly GCF_900095265.1). Classification (GTDB taxonomy): domain Bacteria; phylum Pseudomonadota; class Gammaproteobacteria; order Burkholderiales; family Burkholderiaceae_D; genus Janthinobacterium. Next base: position 8,735 of record NZ_LT607676.1, read on the forward strand.
GCGTACATCGAGGTTTTCACAGGTACCGCCCCATGGCTTGGCGCCGAACATGCCAGGCGACTGGCGCGGCTGGATGCAGGCGGCCGGACGTTCGGTCAGCGCACTGACCTGGAAGCCCTCGCCCAGCTTGGCTTGCAGGGCGGTGGAAAATTCCGTCGGCGTGCCGGGCTTATGTTCTGTGTCGGGACGCAGCTCCAGGCGCACGCTACCCTTGTTCGCCACTTTCAAGTAAGCCGCGCGCGAAGCCAGCGGCACCACGTCGGCCGCCATCACCAGTTGCTCGGCCCGCTCAACGGCATGGTAGTCGCGGTATTGCTCGATGGCACGTTGGCGTTCGCCTACGGCCAGCCACTGCGTCAGCGCAGCCGAAGCGACAATGCCGATCAGCAGAAACATGAAGACGCGGCCCGTCATCGACCCCAGGAAGGCCTTCACGCGTGCGGCTCCACATTGACCTGGCCGGCCAGCACGTAGCCGCCGTTGCGCACGGTCTTGATGATTTGCGGCAAACGGGCATCTTCGCCGAGTTTTTGCCGCAGGCGGCTGATCTGGATATCGATGGAGCGGTCGAACGGGTCGGCGTCGCGCCCCTGCGTCAGGTTCAGCAACTGATCGCGGTTCAGCACGCGGTTCGGATGTTCCAGAAACACCCGCAGCAAGCGAAATTCCGCGCCCGACAGCATGATCACCAGGCCGCTGGGATTGAGCAGGTGACGCGCCGTCAAGTCCAGGGTCCAGCCGGAAAAGCGGATTTGCTGCGCCTTGTCCGACGGCACGTTCGACGGCATGGCATGGCTGCGGCGCAGCACGCTGCGTATGCGCGCCAGCAATTCACGCGGCTCGAACGGCTTCGGCAAGTAATCGTCGGCGCCCATTTCCAGGCCCAGGATGCGGTCCAGCGGCTCATTGCGCGCCGTCAGCATGATCACCGGTACGGTCGATTGCGCGCGCAGCTTGCGGCACAAGGTCAAGCCGTCGTCGCCAGGCAGGTTCAAATCGAGCACGATCAGGTCGGGCCGCGTTTCATCGAGAATTTTCCACATGGCCGTGCCATCTGCCGCGCCCAGGGTGCGGTAAGCGTTCGTTTCCAGGTAGTCCGCCAGCAAGCTGCGGATATCGCGGTCGTCGTCGACGATGAGAATTGTAGAAGTGGGTTCCATGCCACGAATTATCCCCACTTCCCCCACCCTTGCACAGCGCATTTGTATCGTCTTGTATATAGGAGACCCGAAGAAACATATCGATACAAACTGTCTGGCAGCGGACACTTCGGAGAAACATGGCACGCCCAACATGGCTTCATGTGCAGCAACATGTACATCCCTCACTTTTATAAAGGAATCCAGATGAACGCCTCAATGACAAGCTTGCGCAAGAATTTGATCATCGCCATGAGCGTACTCGGCATGGGTGCGGCATCGCTGACCGTCCACGCCCAGGAAGCGGCCGCCAGCGCGCCTGCCGCCAGCAGCAAGATGCAACATGAAGGCCAGCGCGGCCAGCACCGCGGTGGCAACCCTGCCGAGCGCATGGCCAAGTACCAGGCCCGTTTGCACGACAAGCTGAAGCTGACGGCCGCGCAGGAACCGGCCTGGGCCACTTTCACGGCCGCCAACGCGCCGCAAAAACCGATGGGTGACTGGAAAGCCAAGCGCGAAGCGATGGCCAAGCTGTCGGCGCCAGAACGCATGGAACAATGGATCGCCATGTCGAAGGAACGCATCGCCAGCCAGGAAAGCCGTCTCGCCTCGCTGAAAACCTTCTACGCCGTGCTGACGCCGGAGCAAAAGAAAGTGTTTGACGACAGCGTGCCTGGCGGCAAGCACGGCGGCCATCGTGGCGGCCACCACGGCATGCAGGAGCATCCCAAAGCCGGCTAAGTGTTAGCGGTACGCACGAATGGAAAAAGCCTGCAATGCAGGCTTTTTCTTATTGAACAGAAAAGTAAACGCTTACTGTTCGTCGAGCTTGCGCAAGGAAGTCAGGAAAGTCGATGCGTTCTGGAAACCGATCACGCGCGACTGGGCGATCTCTTGCCCCTGCGGATTGAACATGATGATGCCAGGCGGGCCGAACAGCTGGAAACGCTTCAGCATGGCCTTGTCGTCGGCGTCATTGGCCGTCACGTCCACTTGCAGCAACACGGCCTGCCCCATCTTCTCGCGCACGGCGGGATCGACAAAGGTCAGCTTTTCCATCTCGATACAGGACACGCACCAGTCCGCATAAAAGTCCAGCAAGGCCGGCTTGCCACCCAGCTGCGCCAGCGCCGCATCGAGTTGCGCCACGGTTTTCACACGCGTAAAGGGCTGCGCGTGCACCTGGCCACCGCCCAGGTGCGCCAGCGGCGCCAGCGGGTCGCGGCCACCGCTGGCCACGCCCACCAGTTGCAGCACGCCCAGCACGGCAAAGACGAGGCCGAAGGCCCTGGCCACCCAGACATGCTTCGCACCGCTCTTGCCCACCAGAAGATACATGCCATAACCGACGAACAGTACCGTCCAGCCCAGCATCTGCACGGCGCCCGGCAGCACGGGCGAGACCAGCCACCAGGCCACGCCCAGTTGCAGCACGCCAAAGAAGCGCTTGACGGCATCCATCCAGGCACCGGCACGCGGCAGCAAGGTGCCGGCCGAGACGCCGACTAACAGCAAAGGCACGCTCATACCCACGGCCATGGCAAATAAGGCGCTGCCGCCGATGACAACGTCGCGCGTCTGGCTGATGTACAACAAGGCGCCGGCCAACGGCGCGGCCACGCATGGCCCCACGATCAGGGCGGAAATGGCGCCCATGACGAACACGCCCGCCAGTCGGCCCGAGGATTGCTGGTTCGATACAGACGTCAGCTTGCCTTGCAGGAAAGCTGGCACTTGCAGCTCATACAAGCCGAACATCGACAGCGCCAGGCCTGCCATCAACAGGGCAAAGAAGCCCAGCACCCACGGATTTTGCAGTTGAGCCGCCAAGCCTTCGCCCGCCAGGCCGGCCGCCACACCCAGCGCCGTATAGACGATGGCCATGCCCAGCGCGTAAGTCAGCGACAACAGCAAGCCGCGCGAACGGCTGACCCTGGCGCCATCGCCGATGATGATGGACGACAAAATTGGCACCATCGGCAGCACACACGGCGTAAACGCCAGGCCCAGGCCCAGCAGCATGAACAGCGGCACGATAACGAGCAACTTGCCACCCTTCAGGGCCGCTTCGATCTTGCCCATCTCGCTTTGCGCAGGCGCGGAGCTTGCCACCACGGGCGCCGCCGCTACCGGCTCGGGCGTACTGGTGATATCCGCCTGGGGAATGCTCAGCACGGATACGCCAGGCGATGCCTGTGCCTGCGGGCCGTTGACGGCAGGCGCGGCAGGCAAGGCAAACTTCGATGCCACGCCGCCAGGCGCCATGCTCTGGCCGCCGCCACCACCCACCAGCTGGGCCGTGGCGTCTTGCGGCGCATAGCACAGGCCCTTGTCGGAGCAGCCCTGTCCCGTCGCCTTCAGGGTGAACGCGCCGGCCGCCTCCACAGGAATCGTGATGGTCAGCGTCTTGCGGAAGGTTTCCACGTTCTTCTGGAAGGTCTCGTCAAACTTGACCTTGCCAGCCGGATACACCGGCGTGCCCAACTTGGCGCCCACAGCCTCGAACTTGAAGCGCTCGTGGTACATATAGTAACCATCGGCAATCACATACGTGACGGCGATGGTGGACGGGTCCTGCATGCGGGCGGAAAACTTGAAGGCCAGCTCAGGATCAAGGAATTCATCGTCGGCGCGGGCATGGCCTGCGCCAAAGATGGCGATCAACAGGAATAGGCAAGCAGCAAACCAAGTGAGCAAAGGATGGCGTGGAGCGGCGCGCGCGGTGGCGCTGGAGGGGAAACGGGACATGAACTACCTTTTCGACCATTCGACAGAGGACGCGCGGAACAGGCAGCGCATGTGCCGGGCCGGCGCGAAAGAAGAATAGTACACTGCAGTAAGAATAGCTGCAGCAGAAAACAAAAAAGCCAGGCTAGGCCTGGCTTTCCTTGACACAATTACTGGGATTACTCGCCAGCAACTTCAACTGCTTCGGTCGTATCAGGACGATCCATCAGTTCAACGAACGCCATAGGAGCGTTATCGCCGACGCGGAAACCCATTTTCAGGATACGCACATAACCACCGTTACGGTTGGCAAAACGTGGGCCCAGTTCAGCGAACAGTTTCACGACCATTTCACGGTCGCGCAGGCGGTTGAAGGCCAGACGCTTGTTTGCCAGGCAGTCAGTCTTGCCCAGGGTCAGAATTGGCTCGACAACGCGGCGCAGTTCTTTTGCTTTTGGCAGGGTGGTTTTGATCGCTTCGTGACGCAGCAGCGATACTGTCATGTTGCGCAGCATTGCCAGACGGTGGGACGAGGTACGATTCAGTTTACGGAGGCCGTGACCGTGACGCATGATAAATCCTTTCGGTGAGTGTTTAAATTCCAGCTCTTCGATCAATGAGGCAGAAGCTTCATCGCGGGCCGGTTTGGTGCTACAAAATAAAAGCCTGGGACACCTGTCCCAGGCAGTTTGCTACAACTACGAATTACTTTTCCAGGCCGGCAGGCGGCCAGTTTTCCAGCTTCATGCCCAAGGTCAAGCCGCGCGATGCCAGCACTTCCTTGATTTCGTTCAGGGACTTGCGGCCCAGGTTTGGCGTTTTCAGCAGTTCGTTTTCCGAACGTTGGATCAGGTCGCCGATGTAGTAGATGTTTTCCGCTTTCAGGCAGTTCGCCGAACGCACGGTCAACTCCAGGTCGTCGACTGGACGCAACAGGATAGGATCGACCAGCGGAGCGCGCGATGGCGCTTCAGCGGCAGCTTCCGTGCCTTCCAGGGCAGCGAACACATTCAACTGGTCCACCAGGACGCGGGCCGACTGGCGGATCGCTTCTTCCGGCGAGATCACGCCGTTGGTTTCGATGTTGATGATCAGCTTGTCCAGGTCGGTACGCTGTTCAACGCGGGCCGATTCAACGAAGTACGATACACGGCGCACTGGCGAGAACGACGCATCCAGGATGATACGGCCGATGGTCTTGTTCGTGTCTTCCGACAGGCGACGCACGTTGCCAGGAACGTAGCCGCGGCCTTTTTCAACCTTGATCTGCATGTCCAGCTTGCCACCAGCGGTCAGGTGGGCGATCACGTGGTCAGGGTTGATCAGTTCGACGTCATGCGGCAGGTCGATGTCGGAGGCCAGGATCGCGCCTTCGCCTTCTTTTTTCAGAGTCAGGGTTACCGAATCGCGGTTGTGGACTTTGAAAACCACACCCTTCAAGTTCAGCAACAGATCGACGACGTCTTCTTGCACGCCATCGAGGGAGGAATATTCGTGGACGACGCCAGCGATCGTCACTTCGGTCGGCGCGTAGCCTACCATCGACGACAGCAGAACGCGGCGCAACGCGTTACCCAATGTGTGGCCATAGCCGCGCTCGAACGGTTCCATCACGACCTTGGCGTGACCTGCACCGAGAGCTTCAACATCGATAATACGTGGCTTCAACAAACTGTTTTGCATGAAATGTCCTTTTCAATACCCTCGGCTCATTACACCGATAAGGCTGATGGCATTAGTAAAACGCCCACTCATCTAAGCTGAGTGGGCGGTGATGGTGCTAACTGCTATTAACGCGAGTACAGCTCGACGATCAGCGATTCGTTGACGTCGTTAGCGATTTCGTTACGCTCTGGCAGGGACTTGAAGGTACCTTCCATTTTCTTGGCATCAACCGAAACCCAGCTAGGCATACCAACTTGTTCAGCCAGCGACAGTGCTTCAACGATACGCACTTGCTTTTTCGATTTTTCACGAACAGCAACGATGTCGCCAACTTTAACTGCGTACGAAGCGATGTTCACAACGATACCGTTCACGGTGAACGCTTTGTGGCTGACCAATTGACGCGCTTCAGCGCGGGTCGAGCCAAAGCCCATGCGGTAGCAAACGTTGTCCAGACGCGTTTCCAGCAACTTCAACAGCGTTTCGCCGGTGTTGCCTTTACGACGGTCTGCTTCAGCGAAGTAGCGGCGGAATTGACGTTCCAGCACGCCGTACATGCGTTTTACTTTTTGCTTTTCGCGCAGTTGGTTACCGTAGTCCGAGGTGCGGGCGCCGGATTTAACACCGTGCTGGCCTGGCTTGACGTCCAGTTTGCACTTGCTGTCCAGCGAGCGACGTGCGCTCTTCAGGAACAGGTCTGTACCTTCACGGCGGGAGAGTTTTGCTTTAGGTCCGATATAACGTGCCACGATACTTCCTTTTTTTTAATGATAACGCCCCAGCCACATGCATGATGAAACACACTGATGCGGTTAGGCGCTAGTCTGATTTGGTTTCAATCAGACGGTGGCTGAAAACGAAAAACCCGTCAAATGGAATTTGACAGGCAAGAACAGCCGGGCAGTATAACCGTTTCCGGCTCCCTGCTCCAGCGTTTTCACACAACTGTACTGAGTTACAACAGACAGCAAAGCAGCTGGCGCCGAAGCGCCCTCTGCAACACTATCTTAGATACGACGACGTTTCGGTGGACGGCAACCGTTGTGCGGTACCGGCGTCACGTCCTGGATCTCGGTGATCTTGATGCCCAGGTTGTTCAGCGCGCGAACTGCGGATTCACGACCAGGACCTGGGCCCTTGATACGTACTTCCAGGTTCTTGACGCCACACTCAACAGCCACTTTACCAGCGGCTTCCGCGGCGACCTGCGCTGCGAACGGGGTCGATTTACGCGAACCCTTGAAGCCTGCACCGCCGGAGGTAGCCCACGACAAGGCATTGCCTTGACGATCGGTGATGGTAATGATGGTGTTATTGAACGAAGCGTGGACATGTGCGATGCCTTCAGCGACGTTCTTTTTAACTTTTTTACGCACGCGTGCTGATGCGGCGTTATTTTGCGACTTAGCCATAATTATTCCCTAGCGGATTATTTTTTCAGCGATTGAGCGGCTTTACGCGGTCCCTTGCGGGTACGTGCGTTCGTACGCGTACGCTGGCCACGGCAAGGCAGACCCTTACGATGACGCATGCCGCGGTAGCAACCCAGATCCATCAAACGCTTGATGTTCATGGACAGTTCACGACGCAGATCGCCTTCGACGATGAATTTACCTACTTCATCGCGCAGTTTTTCCAGTTCGCTATCATCCAGATCTTTGATCTTTTTGTTAGTTGCTACACCGGTCGATGCACAGATTTTCTCTGCGCGTGGACGGCCCACACCGTAGATGGCCGTCAGGCCGATAACGGTATGCTGATGATTTGGGATATTAACCCCTGCAATACGTGCCATTTGTTATTCCTCGATTAACCTTGACGCTGCTTGTGACGTGGTTCCACGCAGATTACGCGGACTACGCCTTTGCGCTTGATGATCTTGCAGTTGCGGCAGATCCGCTTGACTGATGCGAGAACTTTCATTTTTGGGCTCTTTCTTTCGCTTCTTTGGTTTGATTCAGTGTGTTACTTGGTACGGAACACAATGCGGGCTCGGCTCAGGTCGTACGGCGTTAACTCCACCGTCACCTTGTCTCCAGGGAGAATGCGAATATAGTTCATCCGCATTTTACCTGAAATATGCCCGAGCACCACGTGTCCGTTCTCCAGCTTCACTCGAAATGTTGCATTTGGGAGATTCTCAAGAATCTCGCCCTGCATCTGTATGACGTCGTCTTTTGCCATTCGGTATGTTTACCGCGCTTAACGCGTCGGAATTCCGCCCTTGAAATTTGCTTTGCGCAGCAGCGAATCATATTGCTGCGACATCACGTAGTTCTGTACTTGCGCCATGAAATCCATGGTGACAACTACAATAATCAATAAAGAAGTACCGCCGAAATAGAATGGTACCTTCCACTGGGCCTGCATAAATTCCGGCAATAAACACACCAGGGTGATGTAGACTGCGCCGGCAAGTGTCAAGCGTGTCAGGATCTTGTCGATGTAACGGGCTGTCTGCTCGCCTGGACGAATCCCGGGAATGAACGCACCGCTTTTCTTCAAGTTATCCGCTGTTTCCTTGCTGTTAAATACCAGCGCTGTATAGAAGAAACAGAAAAACACGATCGCCACTGCGTACAACAGCGCATGGATAGGCTCACCAGGCCCCATCGATGCTGCCAAATCTTTCAAGAACCGCACCGCAGGGTTAGCGTTGTCGGCGCCCTTTGAAAACCAGTCCACGATAGTGGCCGGGAACAAGATGATCGAAGAAGCAAAGATCGGCGGGATCACGCCGGCCATGTTCAGCTTCAACGGCAAATGGCTGGTTTGACCGCCATAAATCTTGTTGCCTACCTGGCGCTTCGCGTAATTGACCAATATTTTGCGCTGACCACGTTCGACGAATACGACGAAGTACGTTACCAGTGCTACCAGAATCACGATGAAAATCGCGCTGAAGCTGCCGATCGAACCATTCGACACCTGAGTGAACAAGCCACCCAAAGCCGACGGCAGACCTGCTGCAATCCCGGCAAAAATGATGATCGAGATGCCATTACCCAAACCACGCTCGGTAATTTGCTCACCCAACCACATCAAAAACATTGTTCCGGTCAACAAAGTGACGACCGTCACGAAGCGGAATGCAAGACCAGGTTCCAACACCAGACCAGCTTGCGACTCCAGTGCGACTGCAATGCCTAACGCTTGGAACAGTGCCAGGGCAACCGTGAAATACCGGGTGTACTGGGTGATCTTGCGACGACCTGCTTCGCCTTCTTTTTTCAACGCTTCCATCTGCGGTGACACGATCGACAGCAATTGCATGATGATCGAGGCCGAGATATAAGGCATGATACCCAGCGCAAACACTGTAAAACGAGACAAGGCACCGCCCGAGAACATGTTAAACATGCCCAGGACGCCGCCTTCGTGCTCCTTGAACAGCGAGGCTAATTGTGTCGGGTCAATCCCGGGAACCGGGACGTGAGCACCGATACGATAAACCACCAATGCGCCAAGCAAAAACCAGAGCCGTCCCCAAGGGAAACCGGCCGCTGCACTTTTAGCAAGTTGTGGATTAGTCGCCAATTTTCGCTCCGATCAAGCTGTTAGCGGTCAACTCAGGCTACCGAGCCGCCGGCTGCTTCGATGGCTGCTTTCGCGCCAGCGGACACTTTCAAGCCCTTCAAATTCACCGCTTTGGTGATTTCGCCGGACAAGATCACGCGCACGTCACGGGCCAACACGCCCAGAACGCCAGCTTGCTTCAAGACCAGAATGTCGACATCGCCAACAGCCAGGTTGTTCAGATCGGACAGGCGCACTTCAGCTTTGAAGGTTGCGTGCATCGATTTGAAACCGCGCTTAGGCAGACGGCGTTGCAGAGGCATCTGACCGCCTTCGAAACCGACTTTATGAAAGCCGCCCGAACGCGATTTCTGACCTTTGTGACCACGACCCGAGGTTTTACCCAGGCCGGAGCCGATACCGCGACCGACGCGACGCTTGTAGTGCTTAGCGCCTTCGGCTGGTGCAATAGTATTCAATTCCATGATTTGCTCCGTTCGTGTAAGCCCGAAGGCTTACCCGACAACTTTAACGAGATACGATACTTTATTGATCATGCCGCGTACGGATGGGGTGTCTTGCAATTCGGAAACCGAATTTACACGACGCAGACCCAGACCGCGCACGGTAGCGCGATGCGATTCGCGCGTACCGATCAAGCCCTTGACCAATTGCACTTTGACTGTGTTTGTCATTTTGTCCACCTTAAGCCAGAATGTCTTCGACCGACTTGCCGCGTTTGGCAGCGATATCGGAAGCAGTGCTCATTTTCGACAGGCCGTCCAGCGTAGCGCGTACCAGGTTGTATGGGTTGTTCGAACCGGTGGATTTCGCCACCACGTCCGTCACGCCCATCACTTCGAAGATAGCGCGCATTGCGCCACCAGCGATAACGCCAGTACCAGGCTTAGCTGGGTTCATCAGGACCTTGGAGGCGCCGTGACGACCAACAACCGTGTGATGCAAGGTACCGTTTTTGAGCGGTACTTTGATCAGGTTGCGACGGGCTTCTTCCATTGCCTTCTGCACGCCAACTGGCACTTCTTTCGATTTGCCTTTGCCCATGCCGACGCGGCCATCGCCATCACCAACTACGGTCAGCGCGGCGAAACCCATGATACGACCACCCTTGACCACTTTGGTCACGCGGTTGATCGCGATCATTTTTTCGCGCATGCCATCATCCGGCTTGTCGCTTTGCATTTTTGCTTGCATTTTTGCCATGATTGATCCTTAGAACTTCAGACCGGCTTCGCGTGCGGCTTCTGCCAACGCTTTCACACGGCCGTGGTAACGGAAACCGGAGCGGTCAAACGCAACTTCGGTAATCCCTGCTTTCAACGCCTTTTCAGCGACGCGCTTGCCGATCAAGGCTGCAGCAGCGGCATTGCCGCCTTTGCCGGATTGGCCTGCCAGTTCAGCGCGAACTTCCGCTTCAGCCGTCGAGGCCGAAACCAGGATTTTTGCATCCGGGCTGATCAGGTTGGCGTAAATGTGCAGGTTGGTGCGATGCACCGACAAGCGATTTACTTTCAATTCCGCAATCTTGATGCGGGTTTGGCGTCCGCGGCGAAGCCGTGATTCTTTCTTATCCATCGTCAGCCCCTAATTACTTCTTCTTGGTTTCTTTAAGCTTAACCACTTCGTCCGCATAGCGAACGCCCTTGCCTTTATAAGGCTCAGGAGCGCGGTAAGCACGAACTTCAGCGGCTACCTGGCCAACCTGTTGACGGTCGATACCTTTAATCAGGATCTCGGTCGGGGTTGGTGTTGCGCAGGTAACGCCAGCTGGCATGTCATGCACTACAGGGTGCGAGAAACCCAGGGACAGATTCAGCTTGTCGCCTTGAGCTTGCGCCTTGTAACCCACGCCTACCAGGTTCAGCTTTTTCTCGAAACCCTTGGTGACGCCAACAACCATGTTGTTGACCAGTGCGCGCAGCGTGCCGGACATGGCATTGGCTTCGCGGCTGTCATTCGCCACGTCGAAACTCAGGGTTCCTGCATTGTTTTCCACTTTAACCTGGCCGGTAAGGGCCTGGGAAAGTACGCCCAGCGGGCCTTTTACGGTGATCGCTTGTGCGGAGATGGCGACTTCGGCGCCAGCTGGCACTACGATAGGCATTTTAGCTACTCGAGACATGTGTAACTCCTTAAGCCACGTAGCAAATAACTTCGCCGCCGACACCGGTAGCGCGTGCTTTGCGGTCAGTCATGACGCCTTGCGGAGTCGACACGATCGCCACACCCAAGCCATTCATCACAACAGGGATCTCGTCTTTACCCTTGTAGACGCGCAGACCCGGACGGGACACGCGCTCCAAGCGCTCAATGACGGGACGGCCAACATAATACTTCAAACCGATTTTCAGTTCCGCTTTGCCACCAGCTTCGGCAACAGCGAAATCTTCAATGTAACCCTCGTCCTTCAGGACGCTGGCAATCGCAATTTTGACTTTCGACGATGGCATGGCCACGGTCGTCTTTTGCACGCCTTGTGCATTGCGAATGCGGGTCAGCATATCGGCGATAGGATCGCTCATACTCATTGCATATTCTCCTATTACCAGCTTGCTTTTGTCATACCCGGAATTTCACCACGCATGGCGAATTCACGGAGCTTGATACGACCCAGACCGAATTTACGGAATGTGCCGCGCGGACGACCAGTGATGGCGCAACGGTTACGTTGACGCGTCGGGTTCGAGTTACGTGGCAGCGCCTGCAATTTCAGGCGAGCTTCGTAGCGCTCTTCTTCCGATTTCGATTGGTCATCGACGATGGCCTTGAGAGCTTCGCGCTTAGGGGCGAATTTCGCCACCAGGTCAGCACGCTTGATCTCACGATTAATCAGTGACAGTTTGGCCATGATCAGTTCCTGAAAGGGAATTTAAAGGCGGCGAGCAAAGCTTTGGCTTCGTCATCGGTCTTAGCGGTTGTCGTGATGCTGATATTCATACCGCGCAACGCGTCAATCTTGTCGTATTCGATTTCAGGGAAAATGATCTGTTCCTTGACACCGATGTTGTAGTTACCACGACCATCGAATGCACGGCCGTTCACACCACGGAAATCGCGTACGCGCGGCAGAGCCACGGTAATGAAGCGATCCAGGAACTCGTACATGCGAGCGCCGCGCAGGGTGACCATCGTACCGATCGGATAACCTTCACGGATTTTGAAGCCTGCGATCGCTTTGCGGGACTTGGTGGTCACTGGCTTCTGGCCGGCGATCTTGGTCAAGTCAGCAACTGCGTGCTCGAGAACTTTTTTATCCGCGATTGCCTCACCAACACCCATGTTCAGGGTGATTTTGGTCAGGCGTGGAACTTCCATTACCGACTTGTAACCAAACTTGCTGGTCAGGTCGGCAACGACTTTTTCTTTATAGAATTCTTGGAGACGTGCCATGATTTCTTAAGCCTTCACTACTTCGCCGGAGGATTTAAAGACGCGGACTTTTTTGCCATCCACTTCTTTGAAACCCACGCGATCTGCCTTGCCAGTCGCTGCATTAAACAATGCAACGTTGGACACGTGAATTGGCATGGTCTTATCGACGATACCACCAGTTACGCCAGTCATCGGGTTTGGCTTAGTCGCTTTTTTAGCGATGTTAATGCCGTCAACCACGATATGTTCAGCATCGATACGCTGCTGTACCACACCACGTTTGCCCTTGTCTTTCCCGGTCAGAACGATGACTTCGTCGTTTTTACGAATCTTATCCATTACGACTCCTTACAGGACTTCCGGTGCCAGGGACACGATTTTCATGAACTTCTCAGTGCGCAGTTCGCGCGTGACAGGTCCAAAAATACGGGTACCGATCGGTTCCAGCTTGGCGTTCAACAGAACGGCGGCATTGCCGTCGAACTTCACCAGGGAACCGTCTTGGCGGCGAACACCTTTAGCGGTGCGCACAACCACGGCGTTATAAATTTCACCTTTTTTGACACGGCCACGTGGCGCAGCAACCTTAACGGTTACCTTGATCACATCGCCAATGCCAGCATAACGGCGCTTGGAGCCGCCCAATACCTTGATGCACATTACTTCTTTGGCACCGGTATTGTCAGCCACTTCGAGCCGGCTTTCAGTTTGAATCATAGTATTCTCTTTCCCAACTTAAGCCGAAGAATCCACACAATGTAGACCCGCGGTCAGTCTTGGTCCCGCCAGAGCCGCCCTGCTGGGCTTCACTGTTTGGGTGCATGACCTTCATACATCAACTGACCGCGAATGCTACTGTCTGTGGCCAGACACTTTGCGGCGTTACATGAACGAAGCCCGCAAGTATTACATACAATTTGCGGGCCTGCAAGTACTAATTAAAACCCACCGCCGAAACGGTGGTTTTTATTTAAACGGTTGGTGCGGCTTGAACCACACGTGTCACCGTCCATGCCTTCGTTTTGGAGATCGGGCGACCTTCCTGGATCTCGACCGTATCACCGGCCTTGACTTGGTTGGTCTCGTCATGCGCGTGATACTTGTTCGAACGCATGATGATCTTGCCATACAAAGGATGTTTTACGTGGCGCTCGATCAGAACGGTAACGGTCTTGTCCATCTTGTCCGAAACCACTTTACCGATCAGCGTGCGCTTGAGCGACTGTTTCACTGGTTCGTTCATTTGGCTTCCTTCAGATTCATTACCGTCTTCACACGCGCGATATCGCGGCGTACCTTCTTGAGCTGCGAAGTGTTGCTCAGCTGCTGCGTAGCGATTTGCATGCGCAGGCCGAACTGTGCCTTCAACAGGTCATTCAGCTCTTTTTGCAGAGCTGGCTGGTCCTTGCCGCGGAGTTCAGATGCTTTCATATACAACTCCAATTATTGGCCGACTTGGCGGATGACAAACGTCGTCGCCAGTGGCAGTTTAGCGGCGGCAAGACGGAATGCTTCCCGTGCCAGCGCTTCATCAACGCCATCCATTTCGTACAGTACTTTGCCTGGCTGAATTTCAGCGACGTAGTACTCAGGATTACCTTTACCGTTACCCATACGGACTTCAGCCGGTTTGTTCGAAATCGGTTTGTCCGGGAAAATACGGATCCAGATACGGCCACCGCGCTTGATGTGACGCGTCATTGCACGACGCGCCGCTTCAATTTGACGCGCAGTGATACGACCGCGCGCAACTGCCTTCAGACCGAATTCGCCAAACGACACGGCGGTGCCGCGGCTGTGCGAAATACCGGTATTACGGCCTTTCTGCTCTTTACGATACTTTCTGCGTGCTGGTTGCAGCATGATTATTCTCCTGCTTTCTCAGCTGGTGCTGCTGCGGCGGCCGGTTTAGCGGCGGTACGCACACGTGCACCTGGTGCTGTGGATGGTTTCGCACCGGCACCGGCTGGACGTGGACGGCCAGCTGGCTTGCCATCGTCACGGCGTGGGCCGCGGCTTTTCTTCTCGTCAGCTGGGGTATCGATGACTGGTGCATCGCCGTTAGGCGCGCGGTCACCTTTGTATACCCACACCTTGACACCGATGATGCCGTAGGTGGTCGACGCTTCGCTGGTACCGTAGTCGATATCGGCGCGCAGGGTATGCAGAGGCACGCGGCCTTCGCGGTACCACTCTTTACGCGCGATTTCGATACCGTTCAGACGGCCGGACGACATGATCTTGATACCGAGAGCACCCAGGCGCATTGCATTTTGCATTGCACGCTTCATGGCGCGGCGGAACATGATCCGTTTTTCCAGCTGCTGAGCGATCGAATCGGCGATCAGTTGCGAGTCGATTTCTGGCTTGCGAATTTCTTCGATGTTCACGTGAACAGGAACGCCCATGATCTTGGTCAGCGCGGACTTCAGTACTTCGATGTCTTCGCCTTTTTTACCAATGACCACGCCTGGACGCGAGCTGTAGATCGTGAAGCGCGCGTTCTTGGCTGGGCGCTCGATAACGATGCGGCCAACGGAAGCGTTCTTCAGTTTCTTTTTCAGGTAAGCACGTGCTTTCAAGTCTTCGTTCAGCATGGCAGCGAAATTACCGTTGCCTGCATACCAGCGCGAAGCCCAGTTACGGGTGACCGCCAGACGGAAACCGGTTGGATGAATTTTCTGACCCATCGTGGCTCCTTAGTTACCGACAGTCACGTAAACGTGACAGGATTGTTTCGAAATACGGTCGCCACGGCCTTTTGCACGCGCGGTGAAGCGCTTCAGGACCGGGCCCTTTTCGACGTAGATCGTTTTCACGAACAATTCGTCGATGTCCGCACCATCATTGTGCTCGGCATTCGCAATAGCGGATTCCAGAACGCGTTTGATGATCGCAGCACCTTTTTTCGGGCTGAATTGCAAGATGTTGAGTGCAGCGTCAACTTTCTTGCCACGGATCAGGTCAGCAACCAGGCGGCCCTTTTGGTCCGACAGGCGCACACCTTTGAGGATAGCTTTAGTTTCCATTATTTCTTAGCCTTTTTGTCAGCTGCATGGCCCTTGAACGTACGGGTCAGTGCGAATTCGCCGAGCTTGTGACCAACCATGTTTTCGGAAACATAAACCGGCACGTGCAGCTTGCCGTTATGAACCGCGATCGTCAGGCCGATGAAGTCAGGCATGATTGTCGAACGACGCGACCAGGTTTTGATTGGCTTTTTGTCTTTGGCTGCTTGCGCGGCTTCAACTTTTTTCACCAGGTGGGCGTCACAGAACGGCCCTTTTTTCAATGAACGTGTCATGTGCTACCCCTTATTTCTTGCCGCGGCGCGAGACGATCATGGAAGTCGTACGCTTGTTGCTGCGTGTTTTCTTACCCTTGGTCTGTTGGCCCCATGGCGAAACTGGATGACGACCAGCTGCTGTTTTACCTTCACCACCACCGTGCGGGTGATCGACCGGGTTCATGACCACACCGCGAACGGTAGGACGAACACCGCGCCAGCGCATTGCACCAGCTTTACCGATTTTACGCAGGCTGTGCTCGGCATTGCCGACTTCACCAACCGTTGCACGGCACTCGATGTGCACGCGACGTACTTCACCCGAGCGCAGACGCACTTGAGCGTAGGTACCTTCACGTGCCATCAGCACAACGCCAGCGCCAGCGGTACGTGCCATTTGGGCACCTTTACCTGGCAGCATTTCGACGCAATGCATCACGGTACCGACTGGGATGTTACGGATTGGCAAGCAGTTACCCGATTTGATCGGTGCTTCCGAACCGTTCATCACGCTGTCGCCAACGGACATGCCTTTGGTTGCGATGATGTAATGACGTTCGCCGTCGGCGTAGCACAACAGAGCGATATTCGCGGTGCGGTTTGGATCGTATTCGATACGTTCCACTTTCGCTGGAATACCATCTTTGGTGCGCTTGAAGTCGATCAAGCGATAGTGTTGCTTATGACCACCACCGATATGACGGGTGGTGATGTGACCGTTGTTGTTACGACCAGCGGTCTTGGATTTCTTTTCAACCAGGGCAGCGAACGGACGACCTTTGTACAGGTCGGCATTCACCACCTTCACCATGCCGCGACGGCCTGGCGAGGTTGGTTTCATCTTAACGAGTGCCATTATGCAGCCTCCTCGGAGAAGTTGATTTCCTGGCCAGGCTTCAGGCACACGAAAGCACGCTTGGTATGGTTACGACGACCGTTGAACTTGCCGGTGCGCTTTTGCTTACCTTCGCGGTTTGCAGTTTGCACGGACAGAACTTCAACCTTGAACAGCAGTTCGACCGCTGCCTTGATTTCAGGCTTGGTTGCATCCGGCAGTACGCGGAATACAATTTGCTCGTTCTTTTCCGCGACCATGGTGGCCTTCTCGGAAATCACGGGCGCCAACAGCACCTTCATCAAGCGTTCTTCGCTATGTTTCAAAATCGCGCTCATGCCAGCATCTCCTCAATCTTGGCCAGTGCAGCTTTGGTGACCAGGATCTTCTTGTAGAACACCAGGGACATCGGGTCTGCGTGACGTGGCTCAACGACGAGTACGTTAGGCAGGTTGCGCGATGCCAGTTCCAGGTTTTCGTTCAGAACGTCGGTGATGATCAGAACCGAATCAAAGCCCAGGCCGTTCAATTTTTGCGACAGCAGCTTGGTTTTTGGCGCGTCGATCGTCAGATCGTCGATGACGATCAGGCGCTCTTCGCGAGCCAGCTGCGACAGGATCGAGCAGATACCTGCGCGATACATTTTTTTGTTCACTTTGTGGGTGAAGTTTTCGTCAGGCGAGTTCGGGAAAATCCGACCACCGCCGCGCCACAGTGGCGACGACGACATACCAGCACGAGCGCGGCCGGTACCTTTTTGGCGCCATGGCTTTTTCGTCGTGTGGTGAACTTCTTCACGGTCTTTTTGCTTGCGGTTACCACTACGTGCATTCGCTTGATAAGCGATGACGACTTGGTGGATCAGCGCTTCATTGTAGTCACGGCCGAAAATCGTATCGGCTGCAGCAACGTTCGAGGCGGCTTGACCTTGCGCATTCAGAAGCTTGAGTTCCATCGTTTAAGCTCCCTTCTTGGCTTTGGTTTTGATGGCTGGCGAGACAACTACCTGGCCATTTTTCGCACCTGGAATCGCGCCTTTGACCAGCAACAGCTGACGGTCGGCATCGATACGGGCGATCACGAGGTTCTGGATCGTACGGTTAACGTCACCCAGATGACCGGTCATGCGCTTACCAGGGAAAACGCGACCTGGATCTTGTGCCATACCGATGGAACCTGGAACGTTGTGCGAACGCGAGTTACCGTGCGTTGCACGGCCAGAAGCGAAGTGGTAACGTTTGATAACGCCTGCATAGCCTTTACCGATGGTAACGCCTTGCACGTCGATCTTTTGACCGACTTCGAACAGGGAAGCAGCGACAACATCGCCAGCTTTCAGTTCAGCGGCTTTAGCAGCGTCAACACGGAACTCTTTCAACAGAGTACCGGCTTCAACACCAGCTTTAGCGTGATGACCAGCAACAGCTTTGGTCACGCGGGAAGCGCGACGTTGACCGAATGCGACCTGAACAGCGGAGTAACCATCTGTTTCAGGGGTTTTGATTTGCGCAACACGGTTGTTCGATACGTCCAACACGGTGACCGGGATCGAATCCCCTTCATCCGTGAAAATGCGCATCATACCAACCTTGCGACCGAGAAGGCCTAGGCTCATTTTTTCTCCATTCCCACCTGCGATTGGGCGGGGCTTGTTTAACTACAAAGTAACGTAGGACTCAAAAAAGACGAATCCATACCGAAGCCGGCTAGTATATAGCACAAAAACCCTTGACGCAACAAGTTAACACGAGGTATGTCAAAGTGTTGCGCGACGCCCTTGCGGGAGTTGTCGGCACACGGAAAAAAACCTGCCACAGGGCAAGCTAACGGACGCAGAGCACGGCGTCATGCGCCCTGGCGGGCGATGACAGAAACACACGGGGCACGCCATGGCATGCGCGCCCCACCCTGCCCCTCCCGCTTGTGAGGCCAGGAAAAATCCAGCCCGGGCATAGGCCTTCCGGACTGGCGGGAAGACGGCGCATGGCGCCTGGCCAGCCATTATTCCTGCGGCGCTCCCTTGCCAATCTGATACCAGTCCACCTTACGCGTTACCACCATGATGGCTGCCAGCACGGCAAACAGCAGGATACTGCCCATCACGAGCGCATTGTTTTCCGAGTTCAGCAAGCCATACAGGGCGCCATACAGCATGCTCAGCGCCACGCCGAAGCCGATCGCGCGCGTGGCGCTCCTGAGCACGTACGTCAGGTAAAAGCTGGTCAGCACGATACAGGCGGCGCTGGCGGCCAGGTAGGCATACAGGAAGGCGATATGCTCGGCCAGGCTGACGAGCAGCAAAAAGAAGATGACCAGCGACAGCCCGACCAGCAGGTATTGCACCGGGTGGATAGGCAGACTTTTCAGGATTTCAAAGATGAAAAACGCGGCAAACGTCAGCGCCACGAACAGCAGCCCATACTTGGTGGCGCGGTCCGACTGCGAATACACATTCACCGGCTCGATGAAACCCACGCTGAAGCGGTCGACCTGGCCCAGCGGCGCGCTGTCGCGCACCTTGAATTCGCCTTCGATGCCAGACAACTGGGTTTGTGCATTGCTGGCCAACGAAGAGATGTCCCACTCGACCTGAAAGCCATCGGCGTTGATCTGGCGGTGTTTCGGCGATGGCAGGAAGCGCCCGCCAAACTGCGGATGGGGCCAGTTCGACTTGATGCTGAACTGGCTGTTTTTCGCCACCGGCACGAAATGCTGGCGTTCGATGCCGTCCAGGCCCAGGTCAAAGCTGAATTTTACCTGTTGCGCTTGCGCCAGCGGCATGGCGCCCAGGGGCGCGTGCAGGCCGCTGCGGAAAGCAAACAGCTGCGTACCCTGCTCGAACTCGATCTGGCGCCCGCCCCAGTCGATTTTCGGGATATTGCGGATACCGCGCACATCCTCGATGGACAAGGCAACAAACGGCACGCCCAGGGTCACCCGCGCATCCGGCGTCTTGCGCGGCAACTGCTCAAGGCTGGGCACCGTGAAGTCGCCCTTGAAGGCATGCTGGCCGCTGTAGACCAGCACCTGGTGGATGCCGCGGTAGCGGCGGTCGGTCTCGATGGTGCCGTTCTGCAGCAAATAGTTCGGGTACACCAGCAAGCGGCGCTGCATGCTACGGCGCTGCACCTGCGTGCGCGCCGGCACGTCGCTCTTCTGGTCCTTGTCGGCGGCGATCTCGACGCGCTCATCATATTGCTCCACATACGGAATCACCAGGATGGGGCCGATGATGGTCTGTTCGCGCACCGAATCGGCGGCGATGCTGTCGACGGCTTCCTGGCGGAATTCCATCCGCTCCTTGATCGTTTCCTGAATCATCAGCAACGGCAAGCCGATCACCAGCATCAGGCCGAACACGATCAACGCTTTGACGAATAAAGTTTTTTGCATGGCGCATCCTTGAGAAAAGAATGCCAGTGTAAAAAAGCTGTATGCGCTGACGATGCAGTCTGTGTGAAGCCGGCAAATAAAGTGCACTAAGCCTAGGCCAGCGGCAGGCACAAGCGCGCGCAGGCGCCGCCCTCCGCATGATTGCGCACCTCGACCGTACCGCCATGCAGGGAAGCGACCTCGCGCACGAAGGGCAGGCCCAGGCCCGTGCTCTTGCCGGCGGTCGGACGCGGCAGGGAATAAAAGCGCTCGAAGACGCGTTCCAGCGCATACGTAGGAATGCCTGCGCCACGGTCGCGCACGGCAATTTCCACCTGGCTGCCCTGGCGATGCGCCGTCAGGTCGATGCAGCTGCCGGGCGGCGCAAAGCCGGCCGCGTTGTCAAGCAGGTTGCCCAGCGCCTGGCGCAGCAGCAGCGCGTCGCCCGCCACACTGCCCTCTTCCACCAGCAACTGCAGGCGCAATCCGCGCGCCGCCAGGGTGGCCGCGCCATCCTGCGCCACCTGCGCCAGCAGGGGCCCCAGTGCGATGCGCTCGGGATTGTCCAGGCGCTGCTGCTTTTCCACGCGGACCAGGGCCAGCAGCTTGTCGATCAGTTGCCGCTGGCGCGCGTTCTGCTCCAGGATGCTGGCGAGGAACTGGCGCCGTTCGGCCGGCAGCATGTCTTCCTGCAGCAGTTCGGCCGAGGCCTGGATGGCGGCGATCGGGCTTTTCAATTCATGCGCCAGGGTGTGCATCAGCTGCTCCACGTATTCCTTGCCTTCGAGGCGGATGCGCATCGCTTCCAGCGCCCGCCCCAGGGTACCGAACTCATTCCTGCCCAGCGCCGGCAACGCCACCTTGCGCCCCGCTTCCACGTCGCCGATGTAATGCATCAGTTTTCCCAACGCATGGTGCAACCACCAGGCAAACGCCAGGCCGATCAGCAGCGACAGCAGCAACAGGATGGCGCCACGCTGCAATATCTTGCGTTGGCTGCGCTCAACAAACGCCTGCACGCTGGCATTCGGCTTGGCCACCGTCAGCACGCCGATCACCGCATTGCCGTCGCGAATCGGTGCGGCCACGTGCATCACCGTCGACATCTCGTCACCGGGCACGCTGCGCGTGCTGCGCGCGCCATATTTTCCTTGCAGGGTCAGGTAGACGTCGTTCCAGCGCGAATAATCGCGCCCCACGTCGCGCACGCTGGAATCGAACAGCACGATGCCGCGCCTGTCCGTAATATAGATGCGGTAATCGAGGGTCTGCTTGCGCACGCCATTGATATTGATATCGACGCCGTGGCGCGCATAATCCTGCATGCGCGCCAGCACCGCCGAATTGGCCAGCGTGCCGGCGCGCAGGTCGGGCGCCACCAGGTTGGCCAGCAGCTGCGAGGTATCGACCAGGGTATCTTCCAGGGTCGAGCGCACGCCCGGCTTGACCTGCTCCATGAACACATTCAGCAGGAACCAGGCGGCCAGGCCGACGATCAGGAAGTAGCCGAGCAGGATGCGCAGGCCGATCTTCATGCGCCGGCCAGGCTGTAGCCAAGGCCACGGTGGGTATGAATGGGATCGGTCTGCGCATCGACGGCGCGCAGCTTGGCGCGCAGCGATTTGACGTGCGCATCGACGGTGCGCTCGAGCGTGTCGGGTGCCCCACTCCACACGCGCGCCATCAGCTGCGCGCGCGACAGCACGTGGCCCGGATGCTCGAGCAAGGCCTTCAGCAGCAAATATTCATAGCGAGTCAGATCCAGCGGCTGGCCATGAAAGAGTACTTTCGCCTCGAGCGCGCGCAATTCGAAGCGCGCGGGCGCCGGCGCCGTCACCGCGACGGCTGCGGCTATCGTCATGCCAGCCTCGCGCGGCACCTGAACGACACCTGAGCGGCGTAGGATGACGCGGATGCGCGCCACCAGTTCGCGTGGCGAAAATGGTTTGGTGACGTAATCATCGGCGCCGATTTCCAGGCCGACGATACGGTCGATCTCATCGCTGCGGGCCGTCAGGAAGATCACTGGCACCTCGGAAAACTGGCGCAGCCGGCGGCACACCTCCAGGCCGCTCATGTCGGGCAAGCCCACGTCCAGCACCACCAGAACGGGCATCGGTGCGGCTTCCCCGGGCGTTGGGCGCAAGGCGGCCAGGGCGTGTTCGCCCAGCGTCACATGGCGTGGCGTAAAGCCGTCCGTGCGCAAGGCATAGGCGATGCTGTCAGCTATCGCCTGTTCATCTTCCACAATCAGGACAGTCTTGGACATGGCGGCAGCACGCATAAATGGTCAGACCCGGAGTATCCCTGAAGCACGCAAGCGGCGTCAATCGCGCACCTTGCCGCGCGCCGGCAAAAAGCCACCTGGCCAAAAAAACTTATAGTATATTTATCGCAGCATGACTCCACCGATACACCGTGTCCAACACCCGTCCGAGGAGACTATGAAGAACCATACCATCAGCCTGCTATGCGCTGTCAGCCTGCTGGCCGCCTGCGCGGCACCAGCGACGCTCACCACCTCCAACGCACAACACGACGCCTGCAACGCGGCCGAACTCAAAGGCCAGTTTGGCGAAGCGGAACTGGCTTGCGTACAGGCGCTGCACAGCGCCGAACAGGCTGGGGCCAGCGCGGACGTCCTCTCGCAGCGCCAGTACAACCTGGGCCGAATCAAACGCTTGCAGGGCAAGAATGCCGAAGCGGAGCAGTTGTACCGGCAAGCCTTGGCCACGGAAGAAGCGGCGCAGCCACGCAGCGATGCGCGCGTCGGCCGCCGCCTGGTGGAGCTGGCGTCGGCGCTGGCGGCGCAAGGCAAGTGGCAGGAAGGCACGGGCTATCTGGAACGCGTACTGCCGCTGCTGCCGAAGCTGTCGCCCGCCTCGCGCACGTATTCGGCGCAAGTGCTGCGCCAGTATGCGAAACAGCTGCAGGTCGGCCCGCAAGCCGCATTGGGCGCGCGCTTTGACGTGGTGGCGGCCAGCCTGCAATAAGGCGTTACGGGGCCCGGCCTACGGCTGGGCGACGTGGATGCTGGCCTTGATGTGCTTGAGGTGGGCCACGATGGTGAACGTCATCACCACCAGCAGCGACCATGAGCTCCATTTGCTGACATGCACCACCGACCAGGCGCCAAGCTGGTTCGGATAGCGCCACACCCCCCAGAAGGTGCTGATATTTTCGGCCAGCCAGATAAAGAAGCCGACCAGGACGAAACCAAGCAGCAAGGGCATGCTGCGGTCGCGGTCGAGCGGACGGAACACCACGCTGGTGCGCGCGTACAGACCCAGCGCGCAGGCGGCCAGATACCAGCGATAGTCGCCGATGTAATGATGGGTGAAAAAGTTGGCGTAGATCAGCAGCGCGATCAGCACCGCCATCCAGTACGGCGGATGGTGGCGTATGCGCATGTCGAGCAGGCGCCAGGTCTGGATGATGTAGCTGCCGACGGCCGCATACATGAAGCCGGAAAACAAGGGCACGCCGAACACCTTGCTGTAAGCGAAGTCGGGATAGCTCCACGACTGTATCGTCCCCGATACCTTGAATACCTCCAGTGCGAAGCCGACCGCATGAAACAGGCAAATGGCTTTCAACTCATCCCACGTTTCCAGTCCGCTCCACAGCATCGCGCCCTGGATTGCCAGCGCCGCCAGCAGCAGCACGTCATAGCGCGGCAGGCCGAACAGGCAGGACCTCGCCTCCTTGATGCCGAAATACAGGAATTCGGTCAGAAAGCGCGGCCAGCCGCGCAAGCGCTGACGGGGAGCCGCATTTAACAGATGGGTATCGAGAGTATTGAGCATGCAGCAACTTTATCGAGCGACCGCAACGCTGTAAAGCGATATCCTCCGATGTATCGCTGGCTGGGTAAAAAAAAACCAGGCACGAAGCCTGGTCTTGGACACGCCCGGCAAGGATGCCGGGCGAAAGTTTGTCAGCTGACGACGATCAGAAGAAAGTGTAGCTGGCGGATACACCGATACGACGCATCTGGAACGTATCAACGTAGCCGGAACGCCATTGAATTGGCGCTGCCTTGTCAAACATGTTGTCCACGTACAGGCTCAGACGCGTGTTCTTGATGCCGCTGTACGACAGGTTGTAGTCGAACGTCGTGTTGCTGCCGACGCGCGAGCATGCTGCCATGTTGTCTGCAGAGACTGCATTCGTGGCGCAGTAGGTCGGCGACGAATCGT
Organism: Janthinobacterium sp. UMAB-56; assembly: GCF_900095265.1. Taxonomy (GTDB): domain Bacteria; phylum Pseudomonadota; class Gammaproteobacteria; order Burkholderiales; family Burkholderiaceae_D; genus Janthinobacterium. The sequence goes on from NZ_LT607676.1 coordinate 32,867, forward strand.
CGTTGTTGCTATAGCCGCTGGCATAGTTCAGGGTCATGCCGTGGTCGAAGGAGCCGGCCTTCAGGCTGGCGCGCAGCTTGGTGTTCAGACGCGAACCCAGGGCCCAGTTACCGGCCATGTTGCCAGCATAAGCATTGTCGGTCACGCTGAACTCCTGGTACTTCCACAGGTAGCTACCTTCCAGTTTCAAGCGAACTTGGCCAATACTGGTGTTGAAACGGCCACCCGCATCAAAGTCGAAGCCCGAAGCACGGGTCTTGCCGCTGTTGACGTATGGATTGAACAACAGGCCGATCGCGCCAACACCACCGAAGTTGGTCGTATTGTTCGGTGCGTATTTTTTCACCAGTGCCAGGAATTGCGCATCGGAAGCCGAGTTATCGACACGCACCAGCTGTCCTGCTTTCAGATCAGCTTCGCCGCGCAGGATGTCGGCCACGGCACGGGTGCCGATTTCGTCCTTGCGTTCGATATGGTAATAGTCCAGTGCCACGGTCCAGTTCTTGACCGGTTCAAAAACGAAACCAGCGGTAATCGAACGCGAGGTTTCTGGTTTCAAGTCCTTGTTCGCCGACACGAAAGTCGGTACGCCGCCCGAGCAATCGCTATTCTGGAAGGTGTTGCCCTGAGCCTTGTCAGCGCTGGTGACTGCTGGATTGTTCTGCACCAGCTTGTTCAGGGCACTGGCGGTGGCGCAGCGGCGTGGATCGCTGATTTTAGTGGCAAACGAGCTGCGGCCCAGACCGTTACCGGTTTCAACGATGTTTGGCGCGCGGAAGCCGCCAGCGGCCGTGGCACGCAGCAACAGGGTATCGGTTGCGTTGACGCGCAAGCCCAGCTTCGGCGAGAAGTGCACGTCGCTGTTGGTGGACTTGTCGGCACGTACTGCTGCGCTTAATTCCACACGCTTGACCACCGGAATGGTCGCTTCGGCGAACAGCGCGTAGTGATCCATGGTGTCTTTGACTTGCAGGCCGGCGATGCCGACCAGTTCGCCACGCAGCACGTTGTCCGAGCTGGCCATTTCATACTTTTCGCGACGGATATCGGTACCGAATGCCACGTTCAAAGGACCGGCTGGCAGTTGCGCCACTTCGCCGGACACGGTCGCGTCGATGAAAGTGATCTTCGACTCGCCCTTGGTGGTACGGACAGGGAACATCGATTCCAGCAGCGCGGCATCGTTTTGCTGGCCGAACTTGTAGGTGCCGTTGACGATGGCGTTGCTATAGCCATCTTTGCTGACGGCACGGGTGGCCTTGGTCGCTTTCGAGTTCATGTAGCCGACCGCAGATTTCCAGTCGAAATTGCCGATGTCGCCGTTCAGGCTCAGCATGACGCGCGTCTGATCGGATTCAGTGCGGTTGAAGTTGAAACCATTGCCAGTATCCATCATGCGGGCGCGGTATTCGACCGGCACGGCGTACGGATTCATGGCGTGGCCAACTGGCAGCTTCGGATAGAAGAACGGACCGACCATCTTGCCGTCGATCGCGTTGTACCAGGTACTCGAAGACGTGGTGGCGCTACCGTTGCTAACGTTGAATGGCGTGACGATGTAGTCGTTGCTGGCGCCGGCATTGGTGATCTCGAAGTTGGCATCGATGCTCTTGCCAATACGGAAGTGCGTGTTGCTGGCCAGCGCATAGCGCTTGGCATTGGTCGTCAGGCCGGTGTAGGGCAAGATATCCATCTTGCACAGCTTGTCCTTGGCATCGATCTTGTCTGCCGGGCAGCCGGGCGCAGCAACGATGTTCGTGCTATTCAGGAAGTAGTTGCCGGTTGGCGAGAACGAGCTCTGGGCATCCCAGGTCGAACGGCCTGGAGTCTGGCGGTGCCATTCAGGGTAGTGGCTGCGCAGGTCGTCAGCAGTGTAACCGTCGCTCTTGTAGGCTTCGTACGTCAGGTAGGTGTTGAAACCATCTTTGTCGATATCGCCGTAACCGACGATGCCGGAAACGTTGCGGCTGCGCTGGTCTTTGAAACCGTCGGTCTCCTTGTAGTTGCCGGTGATCTTGGCGCCTTCAAAGTTTTTCAGCAGGATGATGTTGATCACGCCAGCGATGGCGTCGGAGCCGTAGATTGCCGACGCGCCGTCTTTCAGGATCTCGATGCGCTCAATGGCGGCAGCCGGGATCGCGTCCAGGTTGGTGAAATTCTGTTGTGCGCCATCGGCCAGGCCGTATTGTGCAATGCGGCGGCCGTTGACCAGCACCAGCGTCGCGACCTTGCCCAGGCCGCGCATGCCGACGCCCGAAGAGCCCGTGGCAAAGCTGCCGGAGCTGCTGCTCGACGAATCGATCGAGGTACTGATGGCAGCAGAGGAATTCAGGATGCCCAGCGCCGTGGTCTGGCCGGTACGCTCGATGTCGTCGCGGGTCAGAACCTGCAGCGAGCCAGCTGTTTCAGCTTCGGTGCGCTTGATGCTACTACCGGTGACTTCGACGCGTTGCAGTTTTTCTACAGGTGCAGCAACTTCTTGTGCTACAGCGTATTGGGAGAAGGCCAGTGTCAATGCAACTGCAAGAGTGCTCTTTTTCAAACTGGGTGTATTGCTCATTGCTGTACTTTTCAAAACTACTCCTCAAATATTGTTTTCGTTTTATAAATCGATGCGTTGCATTGATCATTTTTGTAAAAAAATCACACATTCTCACGCATGTTACGAATTTCTCACATTTGACGCGTATGGGGAAGGAAACAATTAACAATTGTTGTTTTAACCCAACTTTATAGACCAAGCTATCATTTTTTGGAATTAACCTGGCGCGCATTGGCATGTCCGACAAACCCGGCAAGGAGAGGCGAAAAGAAGAAAGAAGAATGAAATGAAACGAAGGAAAAGACGGCAGTGCTTGCAAAAGACACGGGGGGATCAATAGCAATGGGGCCGGGCGTACTCACGATCGTGAGCAGGCCCGGCCCCATCATCAGGCAGCGGGAGAGCCCGCCAGCCTGGAACAGCTATCAACACTTGATGCTACCGTGTTGTCAGCTGCCCTGGAAACTCTTATTGCAGTTTGATTTCAACATCAACACCAGCTGGCAGGTCCAGCTTCATCAGCGCGTCAACGGTTTTGTCCGTTGGGTCAACGATGTCCATCAGGCGTTGGTGCGTACGGATCTCGAACTGATCGCGCGAAGTTTTGTTGACGTGCGGGGAACGCAGCACATCGAAACGTTGAATACGGGTAGGCAGTGGTACTGGGCCTTTGACGACAGCGCCGGTGCGCTTCGCGGTTTCAACGATTTCCAGAGCGGACTGGTCGATCAGTTTGTAATCGAAAGCCTTCAGGCGGATACGGATTTTTTGGTTTGGTGCCGACATGATATTTCCTTAAAAGAACGAACCGCGCGGTCTGCACGGCAATGAGGTCATACGGGAATTTCTGACGCAACAACCGTCAGGGTCGACATGATAGCACCAAAATGCTTGCCAACCCCGGCAGTTGAATAAAAAGAAGGGCGCCGGGCGACGACGCGTCTTCTTTTATGCAGGCTTAAGAATTAAGCCAGGATTTTTGCAACAACACCAGCGCCGACGGTACGACCGCCTTCACGGATAGCGAAGCGCAGGCCTTCTTCCATCGCGATCGG
>NZ_LT607677.1:0-4884 GCF_900095265.1 Janthinobacterium sp. UMAB-56
TCCAGATAGCCCTCCGGGCTTTGTGGGGCAGATACCTCGATCACCAGGCGGCGCACGCGCACTGGCGCGAACCAGACCACGCCGTCGGCGCCGCCGCCACGCGCCCAAGTGTTCGCGCCACCCCACTTGTAAGCGTTCCAGCCCAGCGGCAGCACGCCCCAGGGATAGGAGCCATGCACGGCGGCCGGGCACGGGAAGATGCTGCCTGTGTCGAGCACAGGCACGGCGTCGCCCGTCTGGGAGTAGCCGCGCACGCGCATGCACGCGCTGCTGGTCATGTTGGTGAAGATCAGCGCCACGCAGCCGATGGATTCTTGCGTCGGCCAGGTGGCGGTGATGGTCTGTGCCGTGCCGGCGGCGCGCAGCACCGCTGACTTGGCATCGCGCTGCAGGTTGGCCGGGCCCAGCGCGCCGGCCTGGCTAGATGCCGTCAGCACGGCGCGGTCGGTGGCGTTGTCGTAGATGATGCGGAGATTGCTCATGCGGCCACCGATACTGGCCACTGAATGGCGTCGACTTGCTCAATGCTGGTTGCGGCAGCGATCTGATCGCGCAGCGTACGTGCGATGCAAAAGGCGCCAGTGACGTGCGCGCCCAGCGCGGCGCCGACGGCAATCATATCTGCCGCGTCCAGCGTCACAGTGCTGTTATCGGAGAGCGTCCAGTCGATGCTGTACGGTTGATCCGCAACTTGGGCCAACAAGGCCAGCTGTGTAGCGCCGGTGATGCGGTCCTTGTCGGCCTGGTAGATAGCGCCTGCACAGGTGAAATCAGAGAATTCGACCATGGTGCGAGCTGCCTTGATGCGCGACCATGCACGCGTTTTTGCCGCATCCAACGTCTGGCTCTTGTCAGGGGCGATCATACCGCCAACGAATGGGCTTTCTTCATTGCTCGCCAGCCACGCTTCAGCGATATCGCACAACGTACCATCGAGCAGGCTCAGCGGCATTTGCACTTGACTATTCCACACCAGGCCCGCGCCAGCCAGGTAGGTTGCCTCGCTGGCATAGCTTTGCACGGTGAGTATCGCCGTCTGGAATGGCGGCATGACCTCGATGCGGCGCAGCATGTGGCAGTGAGAAACAACGCCACTCGGCGTGGTGAATTCTTTTAGTATCATGGCAGATATGCCCCCTCAATTATGATGAACGTGGTAGGGCTGATGCCCCCTGTGGCTACGCCAATCGGCTCCGTCGCTGAATACTCCCAGCGCTGCTTAGAAACCAGTACCGGGGCTATCGCGGTGCTGGACGTGCGCCGCCACATAGCCCGATAGAACTCGGCGCGCCAGCGATTAGGGCCAGCACTAGGGTCGTATGAGACGTCGGAGGTTGGACAACCCAACACCACAGGGCGGGTCAGCGCCGGAATCGTCACGAACTCCTCATTTACCGTGCCAGACGCGAGCGGAAACAGTGGGTTAGGCCGGCTGAAGTCATAAGCGAGTGTGCCATTGGCGTTGTAGAACGCTGCACGGATGCCGCTGTTGTATAGCGTTGATACGAATCCGTAGGCCCACACCGCCAGGGGCGACTGCACGGAATCGAACTGATAGGCATCGAGGGATGATCCGCAGTAACAAACAACCTCCCACACGCCCGGCAACACCTCGGATGATGAAATGATGCCGACGCTGCTACCTAGCGGCATATCAAGCGCCCATATCACCGGACCATCATGCGCAATGCGGTACGTGGAATACCCCCATCGGCGGCCCGGGCTGGGTCCGGTGGCATTACCGCTTGCCTGAACAACCGCTTGCAAGGTGGCCCGGCCAATGCAGGTCAAGCCCCGAGCGTCGGCGCTGATAACCAGATCCTGGCCTGGATTTCTAAAGCGTAGTTTAAAGGTCATTTTGCAAACAGTACGACGGTTTGGCCTGCCGATAAGGCAGAAAAGACAAATCGTAAATATCCCTGCGAATTGTCGGTGGTGTAGATGACGTAGCCGCCTGTGCGGCCGGCGCTAATGGCATAGCCTCCAGCGCCGGGAAAATCGGGGAATCCCCACGTCGACCCGCCTGATGCGACGACGTAAAAGCCCAGGGGCACGCCGCCAACAGCAAGGCTCGAGTCAAATGTGATACGCCCTTGCGCATCGCGTACGCGAAAGCGAGGTTCCATGGCTATTCCCCAAGCTCGATACGAGGGACATTATTTCCATCGTAAAAAGTAAAGCCTGATCCTGTCAGATCGTAGCCAGCGCCTGAGCCCGATAGCCGGCTAGGGCTGCGGATGAGCTGAAATGACCCTATGACACCCGAGAGTTTTCCTGAAAACGAGGCCTGGCCGTTTTGTATCACCAACCCCGGCATGTCCACATAACCGCCACCTCTCAACTCTACGTAACCACCAGTCGCGGGATTGCCAAGCAGCAGCCCTTGCGCGCTCAGGTGGTAACCACCGCCGCCGTTGCTTGGCCAGCCGTACGCATTGGTCGGATACCCGGTACCGCCGTGCAGCGTCGTGCCGTACAAGTCGCCAGCAACCACATTCCCCAAAATCGCGCTGATTGCCGCCAGGTTATCCACCGACAGCGCTTTGGCAGCCACAGACCCATCCACCAGCAAGTTGCCATTCAGCACCGTACCAAGCACCAGCCATGCGCCGTTGTCAAAATACTTCGTCACTGCATGCGTGGCATCGTACAAGGTCACCACGTCGCGGTTAATCGGCGCACCATAGCCGGCGCGGCCAAGCTCATATACCGCCGACGCATCCGACCAGGTGGAATAGCCGGGCGCGGTAACCGTCACCGTGCCGCGCTGGCCGGATGGACCAGCCACACCTTGGTCGCCGCGAAACTTCGACCAGGCGTAGTCCACCTTGTTGGTGCTGGGGGCCGCGCTGAGCTTGTTGACGGCCAGGCCCAGGTACAGGGTACTGTCGCGCGGCGAGTCGTACAGACCGGTGCCATCGGCATTGTCCGCATACTTGATCCAGGTGTAGGTCGTCTTGCCATCCGCTCCGGTTTCTCCCTTCGCACCGTCGCCACCCTTGATCAAAGACCAAGCATAATCTGCCGGGTTATCACTCTCGACCGCCGTGGCCTTGTTATAGGCCAGGCCGATGTAAGTCATGCCCACAGGCGAATCGGAGAATCCACCGCCTGCAGCGGTATTGCCATACTTCACCCAGGTGTAGGTTGTCACGCCGTCGGCTGCCAGGCGCGCAGCGGCCGCCCATTCGCCAGGGTCGATGTCGTCGGTCGCCGTGCGCGACGCGGCCGTGGCGCCCGAGGTGAACAGATAGGCACCGCCCTCCGTCGGCACCTGCGTCGACCAGCCATTGTTCAGGCCGGCGAGCGCGCCCGTGGCAAAGGTGAACGTGCAGGCCGCGCTCGGCAACGCCGGCGCCATACTGGTGGCGCCACGCTGGTAGATGCGCACGGGCGCCACATTCAAGCCATCGACGCCATTTGCGCCATCCTTCGCCAGCTGCACGGCCCCGGCCCATTCGTTGGCGGCGATACCGTCTGTGGCGTTGCGCGAACTGGCGGCGGCCACGCGCACGTACAGCGGCTCCGTGCCTGTCGGGATATTCTTCGACCAGCCGTTGGCCAGGTCGTTGCCGGCCGGCGTCGTGATGCTGGCCGTGGCAAAGGTAAAGATCACGTCACCCGGCGAATCCGCAGGCGCCACAGCCACGCGCTTGTAGGCGAAGGCCTGGCCCGTGTTCAAACCGGCCAGGCCCGGCTCACCGGTGACGCCATCGAAGACCTTGCTGATCATGTAGTTGCCGATATAGTCGACGCCGAATTCGCGGATACGGGCCTGCACCAGGGCCGTATCCGTGGTCATGCTGGCGAAATCGACTGTAGCCACATTGCCGTTGACTGTCATTTGCGTACCCGCAGATACCGAAAACACGATATCGCCCACCACGTTCACCGGCTTGGCGGTGATAGCGATCGAGCCGGGAGCGCCGGCGCCGTCGCTGTTCACGCGGAAAACAGGTGTGCTGCCAGCCAGCAGGATCGCCTTGCCGTCTGCCGTCGTGCTGAAGCGCTCGGCCGTCGCCTGCAGCAGCGTATCGCGCGCGCCACCAATGGCGGTCATACCAGCACCCCCACCGTCACGCGTCCGGCCAGCCATTGATGCGACAGCAGCACTACCACGCCAGGCACGCCGTTCTGCAGGCCGAAGCGGTCATCGCGCAGCACCACGGGCTGCCCCAGTTCCAACATCATCATCTCAGGCTCTCCATCAAATTCGTAAATCGTGCGCTGCACCTTGTTCAGGGCCAGGCGCCGCGCCGCTTCCGCCTGGGCGTCTGCGTTGGTCTTGAGGCAGGTGTCGATCTGCGGCGGATCGTCCGTCAAGCGGTAGCGCGCGCGAACCGCCTCATCGACCGCCGTTTCGGTCAGCCATTCCGTGGCATACAGGTCGGCGTGCGCCGGCGGGATGCTTGTAGTCAGGCTGGCCTGCACCGTGTAGTTACGGTCGAAGGCGATCTTGACGGCGGCGACCACCGGCAAGCGCTGCACCTGGCGCAGGGAATCGAGCCGCACGTGCTCGGGGCCGATCTCCACCGGCACGCCGGCGGCCGGCAGCGCTATTTGCACCAGGCGCAGCTGGCCGGTGCGCGACATGACCGCCTGGGCGCCCACGCTGGCAGCCAGCTGCTGGATGGCTTGCGCCTGGTTCGTCCGGTCAGCAACATACAGGCCCACCAGCTGCGGGTGAGCGGCATCGAAGGCGGCCAGGTTGTCCAGGTCGAGGTCAGCCAGGGTGAAGCGATCCGAGGCCTTGCCATAGGCCGTAGCAATGCGCTGCACCAGCGGGGCAATGCGCGGTGCGTAGCCGCCACCTTTGTCACCCTGCACGCTGACCGTGATCGTGGTGGAAAACGGATCGGTGGTCAGGTTGAAGCGGCCCGCCTG
>NZ_LT607677.1:4914-15640 GCF_900095265.1 Janthinobacterium sp. UMAB-56
TGGTTCGTCCGGTCCGCAACGTACAGGCCCACCAGTTGCGGGTGGGCGGCATCGAAGGCGGCCAGGTTGTCCAGGTCAAGGTCGGCCAGGGTGAAACGGTCGGCTGCCTTGCCGTAGGCGGTGGCAATGCGCTGTACCAGCGGCGCGATGCGTGGTGCATAGCCGCCGCCTGTGTCGCCCTGCACGCTGACCGTGATCGTGGTGGAAAACGGATCGGTGGTCAGGTTGAAGCGCCCCGCCTGGTCATTCAAGGCAACGGCAATCGGCTTGCCGTTGGTGCGCACCTCGAAACTCGATTCCACCGCACCCAGGAACCCATACTCCAGCGTGGCGGGATTGGTCAGCAGCGGCGTCACGTTATGGCATTCGCCGAACGGGATCGGCAGCGTCGCATCCTTATTGGGCGTGGTGCCGCCCAGCTTGGCCTCAGCAATAGGCGTGTCCAGGCGCTGCAGCTTGTCGCGCAACGACAGGTTGATCGATTCGCGCGCAGAACTGCCGATATCGGCAACGATGCCGTCAAAGATCAGGCGAAAGTCGCTGCGCGGCCAGGCCGGATCGCCTGACCAGGCCTTGATGGGCCGGTTGCGCCAGACGTCGGCGAGCCAGCCATCGAGCGCACCATCGCCGTTATCGAGCTCAATATCGCCGCCCGACAGGCCAGCCTCGCCGGTCAGGCTGACCTGTTCGGTGAAGGCCAGCCCGCCAGTGGCCAGCGGCAAGTACTCGACGTTGGGCGGGAGGTCAGCCGGGCCGGTGACGTACGGCCAGGACGAGATAAACCGCGTCACTTCGACGCCCGCCACATTTACCTGCACCTCGATCAGGACCATGCGAGTGGCCGATGAACTTTGCAGCCACGCCAAAAATTGCACATCGGTCATTGCGAGTACTCCACTTGTTTCGCCCAGGCAGATGCCTTGGCAGATTTATCAACACCGGCCACAACCGTTTTTGCTGCTTTGTCGTTCGATTCGACGGTAGCCTGGACCACGGCGCCGGTTTGCTTGCTCTGGTCGGCTCGATGCGCAGCCACTTCCGCGCGTAGCAGCTTAATTTCCGCCACCAGCGTATCCGTATTGCCGCCGCCCTGGCTTGGGNTCCGTATTGCCGCCGCCCTGGCTTGGGGTGCCGCCGAAGTAGCGGCGCATGGCCGCTGCAGCCGGCGCATCGACCACCACCTCTCCGCGGTGAAGCTCGGCCGCATAGCCGTCAAACGGCACATTGGCCAGGCCGCCAGCATGGGAACCGTCGAACTGCACACCCAGCCCGCTCGCCGTGCCCATCGCCGCCTGCAGGTTGGCGATGGCTTGCGCCACCGTCAGCACGCTGTCGTTGATGGTGATCAGGCCCGAGACCTGGGCCTTGAGGGCATCCAGGCTGGCCTGCTGCACGTCGACCTGGGCCGAGGCCCATTTCAACGCCTCATCGTTGGCCGCCAGCACGCGGGCGTAATCTGCCGCGTAGCGAGCATCCGAGGCGTTGACCACCTGCGAAGCCGTCAGGAAGGCCTGCTCGGCAGCCGACAGGCCGGATTGCGCCGTCGTGTCGCCGGCATTGGCCGCAGCCAGGGTTTTCTCGAACTGGGCGCGCGCCTCGGCGTATTTCTGCTCCGGCGTCAGCGTCGACTGGGCGCCCAAGGCCAGGCTGGCGTTCAGGCTGTTGAGCGTTGTCACCCACGATTTCGACTTGTCCAGCGCCGTCGTGGCCGCTGCCGCCTCTCTGTCGTAGGCTTTGCCCAGTGCGTCCTTGGCCGATACCACTGCCTTGGCCGCCTGCACCTGGTCGAACAGCGCACGGTTGACGGCGGCGATGCTGGAGCGCTGGATGGCCAGCAGTTCCGTCTCGCTTTTGGTCAATTCATTGAGCTGCTTTTGCAGATCCATGCGCTCGCTGGCGATTTCGCTGGCAGTCTTGACCACAGCGGCATAATTGCCGGTCGCTGCGGCTAACTGGCTGCTGTAGTCGGCGGCCGCCTTGAAGGCCGGCGCCAAAGCCAGCAGCTTGATATACATCTCTTGGCCGCCCGTGCTAGCCAAGTCCAGGCCCAGCACCACGTCCTTGTACTGCTCCACCGATTTGACGCCGGACAGGCCCAGCTTGCTCAGCGTATCGGCCACCGTCGACAGCACGGGCGCTATCTGCTCCGCTTCCGTCAGGAAGTTTTCAGCAAAGAAACTGGTCCCGCTGGTGAGCGAGTCCAGGCTGCCCGCCAGCTTGATCAGATTCTCGCGCGCGCCAATGGTGGCCACGCCCACGGCGCCGAAGGCATCCTGCGATGTGCGGCCGATCAGCTGCAGCGCCGCGTCGACGCCGGCGTAATCCCCGGCGACGCGCTGCAGGGTCGTGCTCAGCTCTTCATTGCCGACCTTGAACTGGCCGAGACTCGGAACCAGTTCCAGCGCAATCGCATTGCCCACACCCTCAAAAAACTTGGTGACGGCGCCCATCCTGTCAGCTTCCGTGGTGAGGCCGGTCAGGTTGATGTTGAGCGCCTGGGCGCGCGTGGCCAGGCTGGACGTGTCGACGCCTAGCGTGTTGGCCAGCGTGGCAGAGACATTGCGAATGGCGGCGTATGTTTCCACAAACGCATTGGACGTCGTCGCGTCGACGGCTTTGCGGTCCGTATCTTTCTTGTCGCTACGGAACCAGCCGCCCTTCTGCGTCCACTTGGCGTACTCCTCGCCTGTGAATCCGGAGCCAGATAGCGTCCCCGTGATGCCCGTTTCCCCATACTTCTTGTCGCCCATGCCGAAGGCGCGGTTTGCCAGGCCGCCGATCACGCCACCGATGGCGCCACCAATGGCCGCGCCGATAGGGCCGCCCATAAATGCACCCGCGACGGCGCCTATGCCGGTACCGCCGATCACTGTGGCATTGCTGCCATACTGGCCAGAGATCAGTTTTCCTCCCAGCACGCCAGCGGCGATACCTGCGGCGGCCGTGACCGCCGCGCCCGCGAAAGCGCCAGAAGTCAACGCCGTGCCAGTGCTGGCCATGCCTGCCGATCCATAGGCTGCAGACGCTGCGGCTGCCTGCGCGCCCGTCATCCCCATGCCGGCGCCGAAGGCGGATACGGCGGACGAGCCGAAGAGATTGCCCAGGGTGGCGATGCTGCCGCCGATGCCTGCGGCCACACCAGAGAATCCCTGCGTGGCGATGGTGTAGGCAGTTTTGGCGCTTTGTGCCAGGCTGGCAATACCGCCCAGGCCGCCGCCAGCCGCGCCGCCACTCAAGCCCAGGCCTTCGGCGGATGCCAGGCCAGCAACGCCGCCGCCCGATACCGATGCGCCGATGTTCAGGATCCACTTCTTGATCGTCATCTGGTACAGCAGGTCGAGCAGGCCGTTTTTCAGGGTGTCGCGCAAGCGGTCGAAGGCAGACTTGCCGGAATCGAAGATGCTCACGAATGTATCGTGCGCTGTGCGATCCAGGCTCTCCAACATCGCCTTGTTCGCCTCAAAGTCCATTGACTTTTGCACGCCTTCCCGCTGCGCTGCCGTAAGATTGCGAATTTCGGCGGCCTGGGAACGCAACAGTTCTGCTTCCTTTTCCCGTCCAGGAATGGTGGCCAGAATGGCAGCATCCACCTCTTTACGCGTAGCAACCTCTTCCTGCTGGACGGCATTAAAGTCAGCGATTTGCTTTTTGCTTTTCCCGATCAGGTTATTGGCATTCGTTTGCTCGAGGACTTGTTTTTTAATCGCATCAACATCGGCCTCGCGTTTTTCCAGCAGGTCCGCATAGTCACTGGCGGCCGCGCGCGTGGCCTTGACGTCGAGCACGAATTGCTCGTTGGTCGCCGCGCGGCGGCGACTCGCAATTTGCGCGTCGATCAGCGCGGCCTGCCCTCGCAGCGAAGCCTGCTCTTTTTCGCTGTTGGGCTTGCCCTTGGTCAGAGCCAGCTCTTCCAGCAGCTGAGCCTTGTGTCGATTGAAAGCCTTGATATCCAAATCAGCCACAGCCTGGGAGAACTCGATCTGAGCCGACAGACTGGTCGCCAGCCCGGCGTCACGGTTCGCCACCAGCGTCGCCATCGAGCGCTCGGCCACGATGTCCTCGACCGCGCCGCGCTGCTTGATCCCCTCAATTTGCGTGTCGATGCCGACATTAAATAAATCGGTGTATTTCTTTTGAATATCCAGCGCCCGCTCAGCAATTTCCGCATCGGAAACGCCAGCAGCCAGACCCCGGTTCTGACTGGCCACAATTTCCTTTTCCATCTGCTGGCGTCGCGTCAGATATTTATCACCTTCTTTCGCCCAGTAAATCCCAGCCTCATCCAATTTAATGCCTTCAGCCTCGACCTTGCCATTCCAGGCCTTCGCATCTCTTTCTTCGCGCAGCAGAGCAACTTTTTTCTCTGCGGCAATCAGATCGGCTTTGCCATCCGCCCCAGCACCAACATAGGTAAAGCGGCGCTGCTTGGCCATCTTGAGTGCGACCTCGGCTGCCTTCAGTTTCTCATCAAATGTGTCCTCTCGACCCACGTTGAGCATGTAATCCCACGCCCCTTTCGCCGCAGAACCAAGCCCATTCCAGGCCCTTTCCATATAGCCCAATGATTCAATAACTTTCTTGGATCGCGATTCCATTGCGTTGGCGTACGCATGCTGAGCCACCTTCGCCGCCTCATCCATTTTCCCTTGATCTTCCAGAGCATTGATCTGCTCGTACACGGATAAGGTCAGGAAATGATACTTTTCATTCAGCGCTTCGGTTGCCTCCATAGGAGACTTCCCTAGCTCTGCAAAATCCTTCGCCATATCAACCGCGCTGATGCCGAGCGCCTTCTGCGCCTGCACCGATACGGTAGCAAAGCGTTGCAAGTTGTCGGCTCCCACCTCTCCTGTGGCCGCCAGAGCAGCCAAAGCCTCGGCAGCCGCACCTTGAGTGCCCACGCTTTTGCTAATGCTACGGGCCATATCTGTCATCTGCCCGGCAGTAGTGCCAGCAGCGTTGCCGGTCATAATCAACGCAGTGCGATATGCCGTAGCTTCCTTGCTACCTTGATAATATGCGACTGCAGCCACACCCACGGCGATTAATGCGGCCACTACCGCAATAATTGGCCCCAACGCTATGCCGGCCAGGCCGGCAACGGCGATTCTCGTATTTGCAACTGCCTCAGCCGCCGCATTGGCGCCCCCAGCCAAATCCGTAGCGGCAGCGCCGACCTGCTCAATACCTGCCGTGGCCGCCTGATGCTCTTGAGCGACATTGGCCAAGGCCCCGCCCAGATCCGCAACACCCGCCGCAGCTGCAGCTGCCCCAGCCGACGACGAGAAGAAGGACGCCACTTCGCTACCTAATATCTTGACGGTGTTCGAGACACCACCAAACGCGTCTTTGATCTGCCCACCTTGCTGGATCAGTACCAGCAGAGGATTTTGCCCGCCAGCTAAACTGGTGAAAATGTCGGTCAGCTGTGCTGGCATCTGGCGCAGCGCAGCCGTGGTTTGCGCGGACGACACGCCGAATTCCTTCATGACCGGGTCAGTCGAGCGCAGCGCGTTCTCGGCCAGCTTTTGCTTGGCCGCGACAGAGTCGAGCTGCGCCAGGTATGGCTTCAGCACATCGACACTCACGCCGCGCTGGCTGGCCAGTGTCTCGTAATACTTGGCGCTGGACTTCGACCCCGATTCCAGCGTCGCGATCGTGCGCTGGATGGAACCGATCATGCTGCGGGTGGCCGACTCCACTTTCTTGGACGACGCATCGCCGGCGCTGCCGATATCGCCAAACCCCTTGCCGGCCTTTCCGCTGAGGTTGTCGAGCGACTTGCCCGTACGGGTGCCGGCGGCGCCGATCTTTGCAAAGCCAGATTCGGCAGCTGTCGAGTCCACGCCCACCGCAATGGTTGCGCTACCGATGATTTCTGACATGGCCATCCAATAAAAAATGCCACCTCATGGGTGGCGGGTAAGTCGGTTGCTATTTCGAAGCATGGATAGCTCGAAGTGCTGCCTCTTCCATGATCTGAATCTGCAGTTCCAGATCCACATACTCATCGGTGGATAGGCTCATGCGATCCATTTTATGGAACAGCACGCCATAATCGAGTCCGCTGGGCCCGCTCATGGAAGTGCGCCACTGGGTGGACAGAAAACCGAACAGGTGGAAGGCCTGCACGTTCTCAGGCCACACGTCGACTGGCTCCGTCGCCACGTCGTCGAGCGTCATGCCAAACGCGGCCAGCTCTTTCTCATCCGGTCCGCGCTCGTAAAGCGCCGTGGCGACGGCTTTCAGTTTTTTACGCGGGCGCCCGACAGTTCGCGCATGTAGGTTTCGATGATGGCGCGCGCCGAGCCCAGGTAGTTCTCGCTCATCTTCGTGACGTGATCCACGTCGAACGGCTCGTCCAGCTCCCAGCCGCTGGCCATGTCCATGATGACGTCGACGTCTTCGCGGTTCGGCAGGCCGTCGATGAATTCCTTGAATTCTTCCTTGGTGCGGTGCTTGAACGTGAATTCGACATTCACGCTTTTGCCGCCCGGGCAGGGAATGGCAACAGGCTCTTTGAAGGTAGGGGATGCGGTCAGGTTAAATTTTGGCTTTGCCATTTTCTTCTCTCATATATAAAAAGACCCGACAAGGTGCGACCGAGCGGGCTGAAAACCCGCCGGGTGACGGGCGGGGAACTTGTAAATGCGAGTTATTGCGCGGCGTAGCGCACTGGTGGCGTCTTCAGGGAAAACGTCGCCGTCACGGCCATGACCTGATTTTTCGTGAAGGTGGGCGTCTCGTTCAACGACACGATAGTGTTGTAAAGGATCAGCGAGCCGCTGGGCAGGGCCGCAACGAGTGCGCGCGACGAGCGCGATTCAGCAGCAGCCTTGATGGCGATGTAGCCGGGCAAGGCTGGGTCATCCGCGATGTTCAGCGCAATCGACTGAGCGCTGGCCTGCGTGGGCAACTGGCTGGCAAAATCATCTTCCAGGAAGGCGACTTCGGTGAAGCCCATTTCGCCGCCGCTCGAGGTGCTTTCCAACACCTGCGTAATCTGCTCCAGCGTTTCGATCTCGCGAACCGAGACGCGTGCGGCACCGGGACGGAACATCGCCGCATTGGTGGTGTCGGTTCCTTCCAGGGCGAAGGTGCCGGCCGCCGAAGCGCTGACACGGAATACGCGGTTGTTCAACTTGGACCAGCTCGACGTGACTTCTACCAGGTCGCCGTCTTGCAGCCCGTGTGCGGCCGCAGTGCACACAGCAGGTTTAGCGTTGCTAACCTCAGTGACAGCGATGCTTGCGCCATAGGTTTTCGCGAGCGACATCGTGGTGCCATTCGGCAGAGATACAGCCATGATAATTCCTTTCAATGGACGAAAAAAAACCGCACAAAGCGGCGGGGATGCCCCTGAAGGGCCAAATTAAAGTAATGAATCCGGCGTTAAATCCAGAGTGAAAAGTCCTGTCTGGCGCCGCGCAGCGTTGTTTCTTCGTCGTAGGTCGCCACTGGCGCGCCCAGCGTCACCGCTTGCAGCGCGGTAACGGCGTGCAGCGCCAGTTCGGCCAGCTCGATCAAGGTAGACGCCTCGATGCGTGCTTCGGCCCAAGCGCACACCTGCATGCGACTGTTGCGCTTCGACGAGATGGCCCCGTCAAGGAAATTGACCGCGTCGCCGCCGACCTGTTGATACACGATATAAGGGCGCGCGACGTCGGCCGGTGCCAAGTCCGGATAAACCCGCCCGTCAACAAGTTGGCGCAGCGCCTGGAACACTTGTACTTCGATGGTCATTTCCGCCCCTTGGTTTCAGCCAGACGCTCGGCCATGCGATCATTGCCGGCGGTGATGGCCTCGTCGGCCAAAGCCATTGCAGGCCGCAAGAACGGATAGGCCGGCGAGCGGGAGTTGCCGAATTCGATCTGGTAGCCATGCGGTGCGCGTTTTTTGTTCCAGCTGACGTGATAGGTCTTCAGTGTTGTGCTGGACTGGTCTTCCGCATAAACGCGATAAATGGCGCTCAGCAACAGGCCGCTTTTACGATTTCGGGCAGCATTGCCGCGTGCGCCCTGGTAAATCACGGTGGCCATGGCGGCAGCACCGGCAAACGCGACGTCCGTCTGCACGCGCTCGCTGTATTCCCGGACTTTTTCAGCCAACCCATTCAGGGCCGAGGCATCGATGGTGAGCATTAAACAATTCCTCTCGAACACATCAGCGCGAGGGTGCGACCGTCCTGGCCCAGTACCGCTTCGATGTTGTAAATAAGGTTGCCGTGCAATACGCGCATTTTTGCCGCGATGCCTTCGCGGTGGCGAATCGTGATGGTCGATACCACCTTGTTCTGCGTGGCGTCGGCGGCGGCGAACTCGCGACCACTGATATCGCGGATACCTGCCCAAACCTTGCCATCCCCGTCAGCCAGAAAATTGACCCAGCCGGATGGCAGGGGCTGGCCGGCGGCGTCCTGGCCGGCGGCGTGCACTTGAATAGTGACGCGCTTGTCGAGCCGCAGCGCCAGGCTCATACATTGCTCCGGCAGCCATCAAGCAGGCGCGCGATAAATGGAGATGGTGCCGACTCCTTCTCGGCGCGCGTGTTCGGGTCAAACTGGTCAACCAGCTTGGCCAGCAGGTACAGCTGCACGTTCGCGGGGACCTTGTCCGAAGTATCGCCGTAGCCGCATTCCACCGTCACGATAACGGCATGCGGCTCTGGCGATGTCGCCGGCCAGGTAGCACCGCGCGCCGGCACCAGTGCACTCTTGTAGCGCGCTGGCACCAGCTTGTACGCCTCCGGTGCCAGCAGCTGCTCGACACCGGCGACGTCCATAAAGGCCACGGAGGTGACGCTCAGCACGGGATGGGGCAGATCGATGGACGCAGGGAATGCATCCAGGCGGACTTCCCACGTCTGGCGGATAAAGCACTGGCCGGTTTCATGCTCCATCGTGGTCGTGATACCCGCCAGCCAAAGCGTCAGGAACGAATCCATGTAATCGCCATCGATGCGCATGTTGGCGCGTGCCTGCTCGATAGAAACGGGCAGCTTGGTCGGTGGGACGATGCATATTTTGCTCATACCACCCCCGAGTGTGTTGCGTAAGATTCAGCCTCGGCCAGCGCCGCCCAGGAGGTCAGGCCCAGGCTGGCGCAGCGCGCGTCTGCCGCAGCGATGCTGGCGTAGGATTCGGCATCAGCCAGGCCGGCGCCCGTTTCGATCACGATAGGCATATCAGACTCCCAGCGCGATAGACAACTGTGCTTCGGTCATCTGCAGGTACTCGGCATCGATCGGCATATTATCCGGTCCATAGCGCCGCACCAAATAGGACAGATCGTCGGCATCGTGACTGGTCTTGATCTGCAAGGTGCCCGTGCTCGTTTTCACTTCGGCATACTGGCAGGCATCGCCGCAGCAGTAGTCGCGCCATTCAATATCGTCAATTTTCATCACTGCCCCGTTCCGTAGTAAAAACCTGTGAAGCCGTCGCACATGCGCACCTTCCCGGCCAGCTGCTGCTGGCGGATGTATGCGCAGGCTTTCTCAAATGCCGACTTCATCAGCAGCAGATTGTCGCCCGTAGGATCTTCGCCACTGCCCGTGTCGCCCAGGCCTGTGACGCCATGCCAGAACGGGAACCAGGTATCACCGTAGGCGATGATGACGTCGGTCATGCGGTTGATCTGGCTGGCCCTCTGCCAGCCCGCGATCGAGCCGGTCACGCCGCCCGTGATCTTCGAGATGCCGCCGGCAGTAGCGCTGCCCCAGTCGCAAGCGCCCACGTGGTGCGGGTTATCGATGCCCCATGGGGTAACCGTGATATTGATCTTGCGAGCGTGCCGCTGCATTTTGATGCCGGTGCCCTTGATCACCTTTTCCGAAAGGCGGCTGGTGGACGACTGCGGCGACGCGTAGAACTCCAGGCCGCGCGTCATGCCGCTGTTCAGGTAGAGCGCAGTAACCGGCACCACCTCGTAGGCAATGGCAGATGGCGACATGATCGTGCCTGTCGCATCAGCGCCGCCCAGATGGTTGGTGCTGTGATTGATGCATTCCCAGCCGGCGTCGTAGGCAAGCTTCAGCCAAGGATTGATGCCGGTCCAGTCGCTGACCACCTTGTCGCCGCTGACCCAGATGCGCTTAGGCACCGCGACGTACCCTTTCCAGTTGTACGCGTCGAAAATGGGCAGGTAGTACGTGGGCATATCCGCCCCCACTGAATCCGTGCCCAGCACGATCTGCGCCTGCGAGTCGAAGTCGGTCCAGAGCGAGTCGAAGTAGATGTTGGCGCCTGCCATGCCCGACAGGTCGATCTTCATGCCGGTGATTGCCGCGTCGCGGATATTCGCGGCGGCGCCGGTGCCGTAGGCGCCTGCCAGCACACCGAAAGGGTGATATTCAGTAACGCCTGAGCCGGTCACGTAGGCAGCCGGGTCGCGCTGCACGAACTTCAAGAAATTCCAGCCCTCCCTGACCTGATTGCTGTTGAATCCGACCGTTAAGGCGTTGGTGTTCGCCGCGCCGGCGTCCGTGGTCAGCGTCATACCTATGGAGCCGGTAGGCGTACCACCAGGCTCGTAGCCCGGGAGGTTATCGACATAGACCCATAGGCCGATTCGCCCCCGCAGGTCCTTGACACGCGCGCCGGTGGAGAACGTCGTCAGTCTTATTTCGTGCGTGGTCGCCACCGTCGGCGACCACTGCAGCATTTCGGCTTGGCCGGTACGGCTGGTGACGCCTGTGATATTGCCTGCGGCGTCATAGCCTGTGTATC
>NZ_LT607677.1:15716-32254 GCF_900095265.1 Janthinobacterium sp. UMAB-56
CCTGGCTTTCAGCGCTCATGGATCCGGCCGAGCAGGTTAGCAAGAATGACTGCCGACCAGCGAATGGACCTATGGGGGCCAGCGCTCCTGCGCCAACAGTCCAGGACTGCAGCGAATTCGTGCCGCCCAGCATGGGATCGAGGCGGTATACGACGCCAGCCGTACCGGCACTGCCGCTGACATTCAGGACCGATCCTTCGGGCAGGACGACAATCGTGCGCTCACCCATTTTGAGGGTGACGGGTTGGCCGCCGGCCATAGCTGGCACTGGCGCCGAGGCGATCACGTCAGAGAAATACACGTCGCCGCCCACCGTGTTGAGCGATGCCTGTTTGGCGGAAACCAGCCCAGCTTCGGTCGCTGCATCCAGCGTGACGATGGCATTGGCAGGAAATTTGCCGTAGGCGCACAGCAAGCGGATCGTCATATTTATGCCTTTTGAATGGATTCAGCGTAGGCCACAGCTGCAGGATCCGTATCGATGACGGCGCCAAGCGGCGCCGCCAGTTGCTCCTCCAGCTCGATGATGTCGTTCGGCTCGCCGTAAGCGCAGGACACCAAAACACGCGCCTTGACGATCGATCCCGCCGTCTGCTCAGGTGTGTTGGTGGAAGTATTTGTCTTTGCCATGATGTTTTCCTGTTTTCGATGCAAAAGAGACGGGCCGAAGCCCGTCTATGCCGGTACGATTAGGTTGCGCTGTTGGTGTAGACCTTCACGGCCGCCGGCTCGACCAGGTTGCCGCCCGAACGGGTCCAGCCGCAGAAACCGACCTGACCCAGCAGCGCAAAAGCCGAATCGTCAAAGCGGCGCATGGTGGTGGTGTTGGCCACATCGCGGATCATGTACTTGCTGAAATCGCCGAACGCGATCGATTTTGCATTTGCAGCCATCACTGCCATGTCGTCGTTGATGGCAACAGCAAAACCCAGCAGAGAGTCTGGCGCGCCCACGTCCACGCTCGGCACCCAAATGGGGCGGCCGGTGGTATCTTTCAGTTTCGATACCGTCGACACCGACAGGTCGTTCATCATGAACTTCGCAGCCGAACGGTAGGCGCGATTGATCGAGTGCTTCAGGTCGACCAGGTCGTCATAGGTGATAGTGACGGTCTGGCCAGAGGCACCGATTTTGCCGATGCCTGCTTTCGGGATCATGCCGTCTGGTTGCGTGGTGCCGCCGCCGACCGTGTAGTGGCGATTCTGGATGCGGGCAATGCGCGTGGCCAGGCGGTTGATCACCAGGGCGATCACGTCGATGGCGCTATCCTGGATCAGCTGCAGCGGCAGGGCGATTTTCTTCGACGAGTACATGAAGGTATTCAGCGGCACAGTACCGAAGGCAATGTCCTGACCGGTGACAGGCTGGTTCTCGCCAACGATTTCGCCCTCTTCACCCGTGCCGTCGCTCGTCGGAAAATTCAGGCCGGTGCCGGTTTCGGTGGTGATCACCTCGGCCACTTCGCGCATGCCGCCGAATGCCTTCAGGCGTTCGATCACCATTTTGGCGATTTCGGTCGGCACGGTGTAGCCGCCTTCGGTGGCCACCGTGGTGGACATGGCATTGCGGATGGCCACGGCCTGCTCGGCAGTCACGTTCGAACCTTGGCGCATGTACAGTGCCACTGCCACCAACGAGGTGATCTCGGTGTCGTTGGCGTTGCCCGCTGGGGCCGCGGCGAAGTAGTTATCCGCTTCCATTTCGCGCATCTTTTCCAGCGCGCGGATCTGACCTTTTACCAATTCAATTTCGTTGACGAAGCCATCGAACTGCGCCTGCTCTTCCTTGGTCCAGGTTTGATCGCCTTTGTTGGCGAGCAGATTGTTAGATTGCGTGGCGAGGTTGGCAATCTTCTCGCGCAGGGCTTGGATAGTTTTCATGGTCTCTTTCAGCATAAAAAAGGAGCCAGAGGCTCCTATGGGTTGAGGTGTCCGACCTCGGCGGGCGTAGCGCGAGAAGCGTTACAAAGCTTGCAGCAGTGCCAGGCGGTTAGCATTGGCCTGTTTCATACAGGAGGCCGTAACGGCCGGGGCCGGTTTCGGCGCAGGCGCAGCAACAGCGGGCGCTGCTGGTGGCGCGCTGATGGCCGCCGGCGCCTTAGCGAAGGCGGCGAGGTTGTAGGTATTACTGACCTTTGCGGTCGACTGCAGGCGATCAACAAACCCGGCGGCGATGGCTTCGGCAGCGGTGAACCACGTTTCAGCATCCATCCAGGCGACGATCTGGTCGAGTTCCTGCCCTGACTCAGCCGCATATTCGGCAGCGATGGTCGCTTCCAATTTCTCCAGCAAATCGGCGCGCTTGCGCAGGTCATTTTTGTCGCCGTAAGCACCGCCACTGGCTGGGTGGATCATGAAAAAACCGCCGTCCGAAATCTCGACCTCATCGCATGCCAGCGCGATGCTGGTCGCGGCGCTGGCAGCCAGGCTATCGATATGGGCGATGGTTTTGCCAGCGAAGCGCTTGATGGCCTCGATGATGGCGCGCGATTCAAACACACTGCCACCAGGTGAATTGATGCGAATATGCAGAGTTGCGGCGTCGCCGGCCGCCGCAATGTCGGCGATAACGGTGTTTGCGCTGACGCCCCAGTACGGGTCGATCACATCGTAGATGTACATCGTGGCCTCGGCCTCGTTGCGCACCATGTTGATGATCTGGCGCTCGCGCTTGGCGTTGTCCAGGCACAGTTGGAGAATTTTGTTCATGGCGCTGCATTTTCCTTTTTTGTGGATGGTTCGGCCGGTGCGACGACCATACGCGGCGCGCTGTACACCTCATCGCCGCCAGCGACCGCCGGCAGGCGTTTGATTCTGCGCACCTCGTTCTTCGACATGAAGCCGTCGCCAGCACCTGGCCCACCCAATGCGAGGCGAAAGTAGGTTCCTTGGGCGGCGCTGTCGCCTTCCGTCAGGGCATCACGGTAAAACTCGACAAACTTACCTGTGTCGCGTGGGAACAGCTTGCGATTCAGCTCCTGCTCGATCTTGCGCAGCCAGGGATTTAAGGTGTACTGGACGAAGGCGCGACCGATGCTCTCGATGCCTGAGCCCCAGGAAGTGGCGCCCGTCGATTCGTTGATCATGAAGCCTGGTACGCCGAAGGCGCGCGCGATATCGAGGATCTGGAACTTACGCGCCTCCAGCAGCTGGGCGTCCTCGGCCGACATGCTGATTTCGGTCGCCTTCATGCCATTCTTGAGGATAAGCGGCACCTTGTGCGCGTTGCTCAGCCCAGCATATTTATTAACGAAGGCGTCCTGCAACAGTGCCACTTGATCCGGGTCGATATTGTTTTCCGTGCTCAAAATCATGGAGGGGTGTGCGCCACCCTCGAAGAACTTGCCGCTGTATTCATCCATGGCCAGGGAGTTGCCAATCGCGTTGCGCGCGCCGAACTGAATCACCGACATGGAGCGCATCATCTCCTCGTCGAAATTCAACCCAGGGAAATGCAGGATGTCAGCTGGATCGAACCAGGTAGATATGCCATGAGATGGCAGATTCACGTAGTAACGCACGCCAGACGGCAGGCGCACCGGCGACACCGCCCCCCAGGGCAAGGGCAGTAATTCGCGGATATCGCCCCGCACGCCGCGGCGGATCAGCGTGTGCGCGTCGCCGCGCAGCAGCTGCTTGGTGGATACGCCTTCCCAATGGCTGGCACCGGTGCAGTCTGGCGAGGGCTGCTCGTTGAGCAAATACCATAAGCCGTCGCGTGGTAATTGCTCAGGGATCTGCCCGCCCGACAAGCGGTAGACATTCAGCGGCATGCTGATGATGGCGCCGGCGATCTTCGCTACGCAAGCGGCTACAGCGGAGGCACGCATGGCGGTTGTAGCGTTGACCGTGGTGCCGGCCACGCCGGGCGCCACACCAAAAGCATCCATGACGGCCTGGCTGTAGGAGAGGTTCGATACATCGCGCGCTGCGGCGCGCTCGGCCATCCAGTTGGTCAGGATGCTGGAGCCCCCCGACCTGGCGCGCCGTTGCACTTCATCCCACGATGTATTTTTGCTCATATATCAATAAACCAATCTTTGATTTCAGGTTCGGCGTGCAGCACCCTGCCTATCGCCATCATCAGCGCCACGGCGCCGTCGATTTTGTTGTCCTCGCCCTGCTTGATCGGTCGCACCACATCGTCGTTGCCCGGCAGGTGCTTGCCGATCACATTAGAGATACACCAGGTCATGATGGGGTTGCCGTCATGATGGAAGCGGCCCGACGCGATCGCAGCCTCCAGTTCCTTCATCGGGTCGCTCATGTTGGTGTAGTTCTGGGTGATCGTGATGGCGGTGAGGCCCTCATCATCCAGTTGGTGCGCCAGACCGGTGGCCCCATGCGGGTCGATCGCGCTTTCCATCACGGGCGATACCTTGTTCACATCGAGGGCGGCCGCCAGAATCTCGCGGTAGTCCACCTCGGCGCCATCAGTGGCATCAAGCAGGCCGGCATTCACCCACGCCTGGAAGCGCTCCGACATGCGCTTGTTGTCGTCGTTCTGGACCGTTTCTTCCGGCACCCAGAACTTCGGCCCGACGCTGTAATAGTGCCGCTTGCCGTCGATATCGCGGTGGTGCAGCTTGGCCATGCTGTTCATGTCCAGCTTGCGCGCCAAATCGAAGCCCAGCGTGCAGGACTGGCCTTCAAACATTTCATCCGTCAGCGTTTTATCCTCGCAGGCGCGCCACAACTCCAGGTTGAAAAAACCCGTCTTGGCCGAGGTCCACACGTTCAGGTGCTTGGTCTTGAACGTGTTGGTGAAGCGCGCGCTGCGGATGGCCTTTTGCTGCTGGCTTTCCAGGTACGACTTGAATACCGACACACCCATGTTCGGGTTGGCCTTGGCCAGCACGCCAGGATCGGTCCAGACATCGCCCTCATCGATGGTGAAAATCCAGCCGAAGAGCTCGTCGTCTGGCACGGTGCCGTCCAGCATTTCGATTACCTGGCGGCGCTTGTCGTAGCACGGCCCCTCAATATTGGCGCCGGCGGTCGTGATGATCAGGATCAACGGTTGCCTGCGTGCCCCCATACCTGTCAGCATGGTTTCGTACAGGGAAGCGCTATCGTGCTCGTGATACTCATCGATGATGGCGCACGATGGTGAGGCGCCGTCGCCAGGGTTGCCGATCAACGGCTCGAAGCGACTGCCATCCTCTGGCAACGCCAGGCTGGCGGCGTTGACTTCGATGCCGAACGCCTCAACCATCAGCGGCGAACGCTTCACCATCAGGCGTGCCGGCCGGAAAACCTCCCAGGCTTGCTTCTCGGTGGTGGCACCGGAATACACCTCAGCACCGAATTCGTCGTCGGCGATGAACATGCCCAGCGCCACACCAGCCCCGATCACGCTCTTGCCGTTCTTGCGGCAAACCTCCCAATAACTTTCCCGGAAGCGGCGATAGCCGGTTTTCTTGTGCCTCCAGCCGAATGTGCAAGCCAAACCGAATTTTTGCCACGGCTCCAGGGTGACCAGTTGCCGCTTGAAACCCCATTCACCCTTGGTGTGCGGCAGCAACTCGATAATTCGCAACTTCTTTTCTGCTTCCGCTGCGTCAAACTTATACGCATAGCCCCGGGTGCGACTAGCGGCCAGGTCATTCAGGTGACGCTGGCAGGCAAGTTTGACCCAGCGGCATGCCGCAATGCGTCCAGCAACGATATCACGCGCGTATTTATTCGCCTGGTCGACGCGAGGGTATTTCTTTTTCTCAGCCACCGACTGCCTCCAGCCAGGGATTGGATCCCTTTCCTTTTGCCGGGGCGATCAGGCGCTGACGACTGGCCGGATCCAGGCCCAGCAGCGAGCCGAACGTTACCATCTGGCGCCCTGCCTCGTTCAGCGCAGTCAGTGCTGGATTCTTGATCGGTCCGCCCGTGGCGCCCGCAACTACGATGCCATTCTCGGCGACGTGTTTCGAGGCTGCGCGCCAAGTGCCATAGGCAGTACAAAATGCCTCCAGATTGTGCAGATCAGTCACCTGCAACACCTTTTGCTTGAGCAGTGGCGGCGCTACACGCACCCACATGTCGCGCGCTGCACCGGTAATCCACTCCGGCGGATCGATGTTGGTGGCGAGGCCAAAGTCCGGCTCGTTGGTATTTAGCGCGCGCTTTCCCGGGTTGCCGGCCGCCAGCTTTCTGGCGACCGGCTTCGGTTTTCGGCCCCGACCGGCAACGTTTGCTATGCCGCCCATCGACGCCCTTTTGAATATTTAATTACGCGGGTACAAAAAAAAGACTACATGGCCGGTCTTTGGCGTTTTCGCCCTGGACTTTTGACCCGCCCCATTGCATTTGAGAATCATTCTCAATCCGCATTGTCGGCGCGGCGTCCAAACGCGCCATCCTCGGTCGCGGTCTTACGGTCGTGATGCGTCTTGCACAGCGGCTGCCAGTTGGACTCGCTGGCCCAGAACAATGTCTTGGCCTTGGTGATGGCAGCGGCATCGCCACTATCCAGTGCGGCTTTCAGCTTGTGATTGATGATGTGATCGACCACCGATGCGGCAACAGCGCGGCCCTCTTCCATGCAATGCACGCAGAGAGGGTGCTTGGCCAGGTAGCCGGCGCGGGCCTTGGCCCAGGTCGATGTGTAGCCGCGCTCGTGCGCCGTGCCGCGTGCCTGCATGTCCGCTGTCTGGCGCACCCTCGTATGCTTCTCGCAGTGCCCGGGCTTGTCGAGCAGAGCACCGCAACCCGCTTGGCGGCAGACTGACTTGGGACGGCGCGGCATCAGTCGTGCGCTGGCGACGAGCGGTCCAGCATAATATCTGCAATCGCAGCAAGATCGCCGGCAGTCAACATCAGCGTAACCTTGACGCCAAATACTGCATTGGCACCAGTGACCATCTCCATATTGGGGTCGGTCGTATTGGGCAACTTAAAGTGCTGAGTTACCGCACACGCAAACTCGATACCAGTGTGGAGGTCATTCTGATGCATGGTCGAACCTTTCAGTAGGAAGTGGCGTCAGGTACCAGCCCCGCCGCCGCACTGGTGGCGCATGCAGGGCAATGCGTCAGCGCTTGCAGCAGCCGGCGCGCCTCTTCAGCCTGCGCCAGTTGCGCGGCCATCTGGTCGATGCGGCGCATGTCGCCTGCTTGGATGGCGCGGATGATCATGTCTCGGTAGTGACGCGGGGTCATCGAACACCTCAAATAAAAGCTACTGCCGCTCGATTGCGGTCAGCGGCTAGAGTCAACCAAAGTGGAATGATATTTCTTCATCAGATCGCGTCTGCCAATGTTTCAATCTGATAATATCAATTTGCTTTTTATTTTTTACGTTATCAACTATCACTTACGAAAGAAAAATATGAATACTGAAAAACTTAACCAGTTTGTTTTCTCGCAGATGGTCATGCAAAAAGCGAAAGCTCTTGCGGCTACCGAGCATGGCAAGGCTGTCAACCCATCGGATGAGCATATTCTGAAAGCAGTCAAGGAACTGTACGCGGAGCAGGACGCAGTAAAACGTGTGACGGAATCATCCGCGACGGAGCCAAAATTACGTTTTCTGTAAGCTTATTGACTTGCAGTCGCAAAAAAGCCCGCATCTTGGCGGGCTTTTCAGTGTGATCAACCGCTTGGCGCAGTTATCACGTGTATATAAAAATGGACTATACTGGACACGTTTGTCCAACGCAAGGCAATTCATTAATCTCACCGCACATTTCTTCCAGGCACGAGCTGGCGGCTTGCTGGGCCCGGCCATCCAATTCCTTGAGCGCCTTATGAATTCGAGCTTTCTGATTATACGCAGTGGCTTTGACTATATTCAATTCCTTGGCTGCCGCCGTGATCGATACCCCGCGCTCAAAGAATGACCGGATGATCGCGCCGCGCATATTCCTGATGGTCAGGCCGGTACAAACGCCGAGCGCCCACTCGGCCAGCTCGGCGATTGCCTCACGGTACTGCTCGGTCATCTTGTCTTTGTTAAGGCAGCAAGGGCACTCTTCGTAGCGCGGCGCATAGCGCGCGGTAATGCAGGCTCGCTCCAGGGGCGTCATCTGTGCCAGGCGCGCCAAGATAATACCGGACTGACCCGCACCATCTAGCGATACCAGCCCCTTGCCTCCTCCCGCCCCTCCGCCCTTCATCAGCTTGGACATTGGCGACAGCGCATATTGCTGAGATGAATAATTGAATGCGAACATCAGCGCATCGTGTGTGTTTTTAAATAACTCTTGCATTTCGATCCCTTTGCTTTTGCTTGCCTGCCGGTACTGAATTTGATAACAACCGATGATTCACAATAATCATGAACATGAGGAAATATGCGCCTTTGCGGGGTGGTCTTCGCCACTTTCCCGCCAACGCTTTTGCCATTTCCTATACTGGGTGCAGCGTGACCGCCAGGCTCAACTGCATGGCGATGTGATGCTCAAGCGTCGCGCCGCGTGACACCTCCCAACCGGGCAGCAGGTGGATGCGGTCACAGGTCACCAGCTCGGCGATATCGCGGCGCATGCACGCCTCCCACGAAGTGGTCTGATCCGGGTTCACCTCGGCAGGGTTGATCACGGTGTGGCCCTGGGCGCGCAGCTCAGCGGTGGCTGCGTGGAATGCGGGGAAGTTGAGCCCGGGCAGCCCTGTCATCGGGCCGGCGATGTAGATTTTCATGGTTTTGCTTTCTCGCCAGCAGGCGGTGTGACACGCTCAAAATGGAAGACGACCGGAGTGCCTGTCTCTTGGATAAGCCCGTACTTGCGGGCAAGCCTATATGGAGTGTTGTGCGCATTCAGCGCCGCGACATGGCCTATAAGCCAAGACCTCCAATGCTCAATGCTCAGCGCCGCCTTACTGATGTTGCAAGGTGCGCATGCCGGCATCAGGTTCTCGATGCAATCACGTTCTGGCCGGTACATTTCATCCGTCGAGGACAAGCGGCCGTTCCGCACGGCTAATTTGCGCTCGACCGGCTCGAAGTGATCGGCGTGCCAGCGTGCACCCAGCGGTTCGCCGCAATAGGCACATTTGCCGCCGAACATGCCATGAAGTGTCGCGCGTTGCGCTTTCGAGATTCTCACTCTGCTTGCTCCAAAAAGGTTATGTCGCTGGGCTGGCGCGGTGTCGCGTCGCCCATCAGGTAAATAATTGTCGATACGCCGCCACCCAGCACCTGGGGAGGCATGCTGTGCAGGAAGTGCTGCTTGCCGTCGACCAGCACGGGCTGGCAGGTGTAGAGCGCGCGCAGCAAGGCGCGGTCACGCTTGTACGCCGCTTCTGCAGGGGTTTCCTGCGCCGGTGCTGGGCTGCGGCTGCTCATTCTTCGTCGCCTTTCATGCTGGCCAAGTCGGCGGCCGACAGGGTATAAGGCTTCACGCTCACGACCTCGTAGAAGCTTGGCGGGCACCACTTTTCAATCCAATTGCCCAGCATCAAATCAAGTTCAGCGCGGGCCACGGGCGTAGCAGCTGCGTAGCCATCTGCGAACTCGCCGACAATATCGCTTGCGCGCTCACCCATCGTCATCAGTACGTCTTCCGCATCGATCAATCTGCTGGCTGCTGGTACACGCCCTTCCCCTCTCCAAACAATGGTGCCCACTTCCAGGTCATCGTTACTGTCGAGCAGATCGCCCAAGCTGGAATAATTGAACTCTTCTTCGTTGACCGACCAGCATTCTTCCGGCGGCGCTTGCGTCGGAGCATCCACCTGGCCAGTCATAAGCTTTGCCGTGCTTGCGTCCAGCCTGCCGAGTGGGGCCAGGTGACGGCCGATCAGCCAATACTCCATCAGCCAATGATCGTCCGCAGGAGGCTTGTTCACGCCCATGCGCCCGAATGCAATGGCACCCTCGATGGCCCAGCGCGCATTTTCGTCGTGAACAGCAACTGGCTGTGGTGTCAACAATGGATCCAGCGCGCCACGCATGCGCTCGCGCAGCTGGTCGGCGCCGTGAAATTCAATGGCGATGTCGCGCAAGCTGTTAACGACTTCGCGCAGGACGTGATCTTGTGGCTTCAATTTATTCTCCTGGTACTGGTTCAGTCGACCCCGAATCGAGGCCCGAATTGCCATCAACTGATGACTGATGATAATCATGAAGGTGTTTATCCATGCGGGTTTGCTGGACGCTTCCCGCCACTTTCTCGCCACGCCCAAAACCGATTTTCTCGGCGATATCGTTCTGCGCCTGCGCCGCCGTGTCCCGGTTTTTCTCCAGGTAGGCCATGGTCGTCATCGGCGACTTGTGGCGCATCACGGCCTGGATCGTCTGGATCGGCACGCCCTGCTCCGACAGCATGGTGGCGAACGTGCCGCGCAGCCTGTGCGGGGTGATCCCCTTGATCTTGCAGCTCAAGTTGGCGGACTTCATGGCCTTGCGCGCGAAGCCGGGCGGGTGCTGCTGGGTGCCGCCGCGCTTGCCGGCGATCAGGCCCTCCACCTGGCGGTGCGGCGCCAGCTGCTCGATCAGCCAGGCCGGTACCGGCACGGGCTCGGCCTCGCGGCCCTTTGTTATGCCCGGCGTGTAGGTGGCGCGCTGCCAGTCCAGCCATTCCCAGCGCGCACCGGCCGCCTCGGACTCGCGCAGGCCCAGGCCGAACATCAGGCGAATGGCCGTGGCCACCGATGGGTCTGCGCGCGTGACCTGGTCGACCGCGGCAAACCATTCGGCCACGGCGACGATAGGCAGGATCGAGCGCGGGCGCTTCTGCACCTTCAGCATGCGCACCTGCCAGGGGATCGACCTGATCAACTCGCGCTTCACTGCCCAGTTCGCGATCAGCTTGAGTACGCGCAGCCAGTGGTTCGCGCTGGCCGGCTTGTGGTCGACCAAGTGCAGGTTGCGCGCCAGCTCGACGTGGCTGGTGGTGATCTGGTTCAGCGGCAGGTCGCCCAGGTCGTAGAAGTGCAGCCGGGCAGTGGTCTCGACGCTGCGCTGGTGCGCGGCGCTGCTGATCGGGCCGTTCACCTCCAGCCATTCCTGCGCCATCCCCGCCAGCGTCGGCACCACCTTGCCACCGTTGGTCAGGGTCAATGCCTCGTCGTACGCGCGCTGCGCCACCACGTTGGCCTTCGCCTTGCTGCTCTCGCGGGTGCTGCGCTGCACGCGCGCGCCAGCGATCTGGAATCGGTAGTGGTAATTCTTGGCCTTGCCGGCGCGGAACAGGTGAAAAGTCATTCGTATCTTTCAAATAATGCCAAGGGCGGTCTTGGCGTTGGTGATCTGCATGGCCTGCAGCGACTTGTCGCCCTTGGCCAAGCGCGCCATGATTTTTCGCGCCCACGTCTTGTGGTCGAAGTGCGTTGCTCGTGGCGACTTGGTCACGCCGCTGGCCTCCAGTTCGGCAAGCATGCGGGCCGCATCCTCGCGGGAGAGGCTGCCCTTGCCCGGCGCCGGCAGCGCTGGCGCAGGCGCCGGAATCTCGGCCCATTCGCCGCGCGCCAGCTGCGCGCTCAGCGTGGCTGCCCAGCGATCCTTGACCTGGCCGTACGACTGCATCATCAGGTCGCGCGCCAGCAGCGTCGCCGACCAGTAGACCGCCGGATGCGACCAGACGCCCCACTCGCCTTTGCGGCGCGCCTCGATGCCGACGATGGCCTCGTGGTACGCCGGTACCGGGTCTGCGAACGGCTTGCACGCTTGGATGAACTCGGCGCAGCTCGGCGGCTTCTGGTAGCGCAGACGACAGGCCTTCAGGCCGACGGCGACGTCCTTGGGGCTGATCCCCTCTTCCTCGAAGGCCTCCACCCACGATTCGGCCCAGTTCCGCAGCGCTACCTCGCTGGCGAAATTGGATGCCCACCAGTGCGGGTATGCACCGTCCAGGCGGTTGTACAGGTGTTCGATCATCGACACCTTGAGGGTCGGATGCACCTCGAACCAGCGCGAGTCCGGCGCCGTGCTGGACTGTCCCAGAAAGCAGCTTTGGCTGCCGGCAGTTGCAAGGGCGCTCATGCTGGACTCCCGGGCGGTGTCCGGCAGCGATTAACGAATTCTGTTGGGTCAAACTTTGCCACGCGTCCGCCGGCAACACCGGTCGCATTCCGCTGCGCGCCCAGGTTCGCCCAGTCGTCGATGATGGCGTTTTGCAAGGCCTGATCCCAGTCGACGTAGACGTAGCCTTTTGCGCGCACCTTCCGGACAAACGAATCGAAGTGAGCCTGCAGATTCGTGTGGCCTTTGGCCTCGGCCCAAGCTTTGATCGCGTCCGAAATCTCGAAATCGACGGGCATGGCTGTCTTGGCTGGCCTGCGGGCGCTTTTCGACGCGACAGCGGCGGCGGCCGGCACGGTCGCGTGCTCTTTCTCCTGCTCCTGCTCTTGCTCTTGTTCCTGCTCTTGTTCCTGCTCTTGGCTTGCAAGGGGCTTTAAAGGGGCTTGCAAGGCAGGCGATAAACTGGCGTCCGCGCCCCGCTGCTTTGTCATGCAAAACGCATGGGCGTAGTGCTCGAAGAAGCGCGCCAGGAAAGGGTTTGCGGGCAGTGTGTCGTACTCGTTCTGCACGCCCTTGATGCGCAAATCCTTGCCTGTCAGCGCATCAGCGATCTGGTACTTGGCCATTTCGATGACCCATACCATCTCCGAATCCTCGTCATATTCACAAAACCCAGCTTCGACGGCTCTTACAAGCCCCTTCGCAGCCCCTTCCAAGCCCAATCCAGTTTCATGCGCGATGAACATTTGAGGCACGTAGTACAGCCCCAACATGTTGGCGTGCGGCGACGTCATCAGGTACAGGGCGACGATCTGCGCCTCTGGACCCGCCGCGCGCAGCTTTTTGCCGGTGGCACCGATCCAGAACTTGGGGCCAACCTTTCCGTAGTCACGCATCGGCCTCGCGGCCAGGTGTAGCTGGCGCCTCCGTTGATGTGCCATATTTCAGCATGTGATCTCCAACCTTCCATCCAGCCGTGAATGGGGACGGGGCGTGACCGGCGGGCTGGAATCGCCGGTCGCAGCTGCGCAGCCGCTGCCCCGTTTGAAATCGTCACTTCTCCGCCATGCCTTTCAGTCGGGCCGCCATTTCATTGAGCGCCTGCACTACGCAGTAAATGGCCGTCTCGACCCGTGGCAACTCGTGTTTTTCCACCACGCCATCAGTCAGTACCGCGTGCACCTCGGCGCCGACCACCCCGCTGGCTGACCACACCTGCGTCACCAGTTCGAGGATGGCCATGTCCGACGCGGTTACGTCTTCCTGGGCCTTGATGCAGATGTAGCCATGGTTGCGCGCCAAGGCGTGCAAAACCGCGTGGTCACCAGTCAGGGCCATCAAGCTGTCCAACTCGATCGGGCTGAGGTAGTTGGTCGTACTGTTCGGGTTGGCCTTGTTGCGCAGGATCTGGGCACGCAGGCCCATGCGCACGGCAAGCACTTCAACGCCGCCAGCGGCGCGGTGAACGGTTTGGTGGATCGCGTCGCGAATATTCATTTCGGCACCTAAATACAAATGAGGAAGTTTCCAAAAAACAATGTGATACTTCTTATTGAGATGGTTCAAGGGCTACGTCCAGCGATGTGGTCAGCTTTTCAAAAGCAGCCGGCTTGGCCAGTCGAAGAAACATCAACCTTGACTTGGGTATCCCAGTTCGGCGCCACTCCGAAACAGATGGTGGACGAACCTCGCATAGCCTTGCCACTTCGGACGTCCCGCCCAAGGCGTCAATAATTTCATCAGGCGTGGGGTTTGTAGTCATGGGCATATTTTAGGCATTCCTAAAATACTTTGCAACAATTATTTAGGCATATCTAAATTGTATTTTGTTAGGATTACCTAATATGAATTGGCACAAACGACTCACCCAAGCCAGGGAAGAAAAAGGCATTAAGAAATCAGCTTTTGCAAAGCTGGTAGGAGTCTCTCCGCCCACTGTTACAGATTGGGAAAACGGCGAGACGAAGATGATTGAGGGGGCGAACTTAGTTAAGGTATGTTCAGCGCTAGGAATTTCACCTGAATGGCTGCTAGATGGAGTGACTTCCATTACTGATCTTGTGCCTGACTCCATGCGTGTAGTGCTTGCTGATGGTTTGCAAAAAAACTACTATGACATCCCGCTCGTCACCCTGCGATTGCAGGCAGGTATTACAGGGTTTCAAACTGATGTGGACTCGTCCGAAGGTAGCAGCATCCCAATCCCTAAATTTTGGGCAGACAGACGCGCCTATAACCCGAATCGCCTGTTGGCAATCAAGGTGAAGGGGCAGAGTATGGAGCCGACGCTGTTTGAGGATGATATTGTTTTTATCAATCTCGATGACAAGGCCCCTGCAGACAATGCCGTCTTTGCTGTGAACTACGATGGAGAGGCTGTAGTAAAAAGAATGTCAAGAGATGCCGGACAGTGGTGGCTAATGTCTGACAACTCAGACCAGCGAAAGTACTATCGTCGAGCATGCAGGGGTGCTGAATGCATTGTAATTGGCAGAATAGTCAGGAGAGAGAGTGAGAACTTCTAGCTTGGGGAGGCATCAAGCTCCGAAGTGGATAATTGCCGCTATATCCATGTCAATCTGCCTTGGCGCATGGTCGGCAGAAACTGAAATGCACGTTCTGGGATACCCCCTCGGAGGCAAACTCAGCGCTGCCCCTAAAATCTGCCCTCTCAAGAGTGAGAATTCGAAGACCCTTTGCTGGGTTGGCGCGCCCGCCACTCTTAAGGGCGGCGGGAAAAGTGGACTCGTTCATTTGCCGTCCCCAGACAGCAGACCCGAGTGGGCAGCCCATGCCATGTTCAAGATGCTTATACAAAAGGATCTTACCGTGGATAGTCTGGAAGTTAGAACTTTTAGCGGTCTAAAAGGGCCGACGATTGACGCTTCTATCAGTGCCCGCTTTGGGGCCCCAACCTCTCCGCGAATTCAATCCGGGGACTTAGTCTCATCCACCTGGGCCCGCCAAGATGTCCATATACGTATGGCATGTCGCCTATCTGATTTTTGCTTGGTAATGTTCCGATCCCCAGTAAGTCAAGCGAAGCTGAATGAAGAGTTGCGCGCCAGATCAGCAACTAACACCGCGAGACCAATAAGTCCTTAAATAGAAATGTAATATTTTTAGGCTTGCCGAATATTTTTCTTGACTTAAATCTTAGGCATGCCTAAGATTGCTCCATCGCACCTCAACCGATGGAGAGAAAATGTCACACGCCGCCAGCAGCACACCAGAACCCAGCGCCACCGTCAAAATCCCCTACCTCGCCTGCGCTGAATGCAACGCAATCATCCAGGCCAATGCTAGCGAGAAGCCTGGCGCAAAGCCAGCATTAGCCATCGACCTGATCGCCGATCGCCTGCTCGACGCTGAACTGTGGCCCGAAGACAGTGAGCTCGTCGCCGAGATCCGCGCCATGTTCATGCACAACTGGGGTATGGATCAGGCCCAAGCCGACGCGCGCATGTCCCGCTTGAACTTCAAGGCCGCCCTTGCCGCTCTGGAAGGCGGTGCAGCATGAAATTCAAGTTCAACATCTACCTGATCATCGCCGTGGCCATCATCGGCGCTATTACCGNCTGGCCATGAGCCTGGGCGAAATCGAGCCAGCAGCCAGCGCCGCCATCATCCTGGTGTCCGTGTTGGTCCTGGGCTGGGGCGCCGGCAGCGTGTCGTCGCAGGCCGAGATCGACCGCCTGACCAGCATCGAGACCGGTCGCCGCATCCAGGCCAACTGCCTGATCACCACCCGCAACCGGCTGGAGCGCGACATCGAGCAGCTGCAAGGCGCGAAAGGCGGTGCTCTGTGAGCGCCGGCTGCACCGAAGAGCGCTTCCTGCGCGACGTCGCCGAGCATGCGATGGTAGTGATCCGCGAAGATGGCGTGAGCCGACATATCCGGTTCGCCAAGCCTGGCACGAGCTGCATGCACTTTGACCTGATCACCTGGCCAGGCTACCTCTGCTACACGGGCGACATGGGAACCTACGTTTTCCAGCGCACGCAGGACATGTTCGGTTTCTTCCGCAAGAGCGGGCACCTGGACAGCATCGATCACCGCTATTGGGCCGAAAAGATCGAGGCAGCCGACGGCACCGGCGTGAAAAGGCACAGTCACGATGAGTTTGTACGCCAGATAAATGACTGGGTAGACCAGCAAGCAGAAGGCGACAAGCCGGACGATGACGAGCCTGAGCAGCTTGCGCTGTGGGCTGAAGCCTATGCCGAGCTGCGCGCCGAGGTCCAGTCGGAGGTGTTGAGCGCCGACAGCAACGAGGTGCGATGCTTCGACGCCGCGAACGACTTCACGCACGCCGGCGAGGCGTGGCAGGCATTCCATGGCTCGGATGCCAAGTTCGAGTTCACCGATTTTTGGGAGGTCGATACGACGGAATACACGCCCCGCTTCCTTTGGTGCTGTTACGCCCTGGCCTGGGGTATCGAGAAATACGACCAATCGAAGGTAGCGATAGCGCCTGAAGGGTTAGCAGCATGAAGCGCGACGCCTTCACCATGTCCCTTGACCTGGGCAATGAGCTGATCATCGACAACTTCGCCGGCGGCGGCGGGACCAGCACCGGCTTGGAACAGGCATTCGGCCGCCCGGTAGATATCGCCATCAACCACGATCCCGAGGCGCTGGCC
>NZ_LT607678.1 GCF_900095265.1 Janthinobacterium sp. UMAB-56
GCCGCGCGCCGTGCTGGCGCAGCAGATGGTGATGCGCCTGAAAGACAGCGGCTACGCGGCCAAAGTGGTCGAGAAGGACAATGCCACTCTGGTGGCCGCCAAGCGGGGCGCGGCCAATAAATGGGGCTATATCTTTGCCCACGGCGCCATCGTCATCATTTGCGTGGGCGGCTTGCTCGATTCGGAAATGCCGATCCGCGTACAGCAGTGGTTCTTTGGCAAGACGCCATTTTCCGGCAGCGGCGTGATCGCCGACATTCCCGCCCAGCACCGTTTGAGCCTGTCGAATCCCACTTTCCGCGGCAACACCATGATTCCGGAAGGCTCGTCGAGCAACACGGCCATCATTCCTCAGGCCGACGGCGTGCTGATCCAGGACCTGCCCATCACCATCCTGCTGAAAAAATTCCACATCGATTTCTACAGCACGGGCATGCCCAAGCTGTTTGCCAGCGATGTCGTCATCACCGATCATGAAACGGGGAAAAGTTTCCCTGCAACTATCAAGGTTAACCAGCCGCTGCTGTACAAGGGCTTGGCCCTGTACCAGTCCAGCTTTGAAGATGGCGGCAGCAAGCTCAAGTTGACTGGTTTTCCCATGACGGGCAAGACGACGAAACGCTTCGATATCGGCGGCGAAGTGGGCGGCAGCACGCCGCTCGAGCGCAGCGATGGCAATTCCTACACGGTGGAATGGTCGGGTTTCCGTCCCTTCAACGTGGAAAACCTCAGCGCCGGCCAGGATGTGCGCGCCGTCAGCAAGGCGGAAAGTTTCAACGAGAAATTTGCCGTCGGCCTGGACAAGCGCCTCGGTTCGGCTGCGAAGAACGCACATAACAAGGATCTCAAGAACGTGGGTCCCTCGGTGCAATACAAATTGCGCGACAAGACAGGCCAGGCGCGCGAGTACCAGAACTACATGCAGCCCGTTACCGTGGACGGCACGACGGTGTTCCTGGCCGGCATGCGGGTCAACCCCAGCGACCCGTTCAGCTATCTGCGCATTCCCGCCGATGACAATTACAGCGTAAACGAGTGGATGCGTTTGCGTGCCGCGCTGCAAGATCCCGCGTTGCGCCAGCAGGCCGCCACGCGCTATGCGGCCCGCGCCATGCCGCAGGCGGGTGCGGAAGCCTTGCGCGGCCAGTTGCAGGAATCGGCGGCGAAAAGCCTGGGCATCTTTGCCGGCAATGGGCAAGAGGGTGGTTTCCTGGCCATTTCGCGTTTCCTGGAGAAAATTCCTGCTGCCGAGCAAGAAAAAGCGGCCGATATCTTCATGAAAATTTTGAATGGCAGCCTGTGGGACTTGTGGCAGGCGGCGCGCGCCCAGGATGGCTTGAAAGCCATCGAAGCCGATGACAAGCACGGCCGCTTCCTGCAACTGGCCACGAATGCGCTGTCCGACAGCTTCTTCTATGGCGCGCCCGTGTATCTGCAACTCGACGATTTCACGGAAATCAAGGCGTCCGTGCTGCAAGTGACGCGTTCGCCGGGCAAGAGCGTGGTGTACCTCGGTTGCCTGTTCCTCGTGATCGGCGTGTTTTCCATGTTTTATATCCGCGAGCGCCGCTTGTGGGTGTGGATCAAGGATGGCGAGGGCGGCAGCGAGGCGCTGATGGCCATGAGCACGCAACGCAAGACCCTGGATTTTGAAAAAGAATTTGAGACTTTGAAGGCAAAGCTGCCGCAATCGGCGTAAGCTGCGCTGTGTCTGGGACGCTTGCGCGTCGCCGGGAATGGAGAAAATATGGAATTGGCAAACAAGCAAATTTATACGCAGGAACCAGGATTTTTCAAGCGCCTGAGCCCGATCGATTGGCTGTATGGCGCCGGCTTGCTGGCGGCCTCCCTGTTCGGCCTGATGCGTTTTGGCGCCTTCATGGATATCTATGAAAAGGCTATCCTGCTGGCAGCGGCGCCCACGTTTGCGTGGCTGGGCTGGCACTGGAAGCCCGTGCGCTGGCTGATCCCGCTGGCGGCCGTGCTGTCGCTGTTCGCCATCGAACTGTACGCCGGCCATCTGGAGATGGCGAACCAGAAATTTTTCCTGAAATACCTCTTGTCGAGCCAGTCCGCCATCTTGTGGATGGGTACCCTGTTCGTGCTGTCGACCCTGTTCTACTGGATCGGCCTGGTGGCGCGCTCGGAATTCGGCTCCTCGGTCGGCTCCCTGCTGTGCTGGGCCGCCGTGGTGATGGGCCTGACGGGCATGCTGGTGCGCTGGTACGAGTCATACCTGATCGGTGCCGACGTGGGCCATATTCCCGTGTCGAACCTGTATGAAGTGTTCATCCTGTTTTCCCTGATCACGGCCATGTTCTACCTGTACTACGAGCAGCATTATGCGACACGCCAGTTGGGTGCCTTCGTCATGCTGGTCATTTCGGCGGCCGTCGTGTTCCTGATGTGGTACACGGTCACGCGCGACGCGGCCGAAATCCAGCCGCTGGTGCCGGCCCTGCAAAGCTGGTGGATGAAGATCCACGTGCCCGCCAACTTCATCGGCTATGGCACGTTCGCGCTGTCGGCCATGGTGGCGGCGGCGTATCTGCTCAAGTCGAGCGGCTACCTGGCCGACCGCCTGCCGTCGCTGGAAGTGCTCGACGACGTGATGTACAAGGCCATTTCCGTGGGCTTCGCTTTCTTTACGGTAGCGACCATCCTGGGCGCGTTGTGGGCGGCCGAAGCGTGGGGCGGCTACTGGTCGTGGGACCCGAAAGAAACCTGGGCGCTGATCGTCTGGCTCAACTATGCAGCCTGGCTGCACATGCGCTTGATGACGGGCTTGCGCGGCCGCGTTGCCGCCTGGTGGGCGCTGGTGGGCTTGCTGGTGACGACGTTTGCCTTCCTGGGCGTCAACATGTTCCTTTCCGGCTTGCATTCTTACGGCAAGTTGTAATTGATTTTTGCATGACAGAAGCGTCATGAACGGCCCGGAAAAACTGGTGTAAGGTATATCCAATCACCTTTTTCCGGAGCCGCCATGTTGATCAAGCGCAGTCCCAACGGCATTGAGTTGCCGTATTCTTCCGAAATCACGCCGCGCGCCGTGTTTGAATCGCGCCGCAGCTTCATCAAGCAAATCGCCCTGGGCTCCGTATCCAGCGCGGCCTTGCTGGAAATGGCCAGCCGCGAAGCGTTCGCGCAAGGCACGAATCCCAAGCTGGCTGCCAAGCTCAATCCCGCCTATTCGGCGCTGGAAAAGCAGACGGCCTATAAAGACGCCACCAGCTACAACAATTTCTACGAATTTGGCACGGACAAGAGCGACCCGGCGCAAAACGCCGGCACCCTGCGCACGCGGCCGTGGACAGTCAGTATCGAAGGCGAAGTGAAAAAGCCGATGACGCTCGACCTCGATGCCTTGCTGAAGCTGGCGCCGCTGGAGGAGCGCGTGTACCGGCTGCGCTGCGTGGAAGGCTGGTCGATGGTGATTCCCTGGATCGGTTATTCCTTCTCGGAAATCATCAAGAAGGTCGAGCCGACGGGCAATGCCAAGTACGTGGAATTCATCACCCTGGCCGACAAGAAGCAGATGCCGGGCGTGGGCAGCAGAGTGCTGCAGTGGCCCTATACGGAAGGCTTGCGCATCGATGAGGCGAACCATCCGCTGGCGCTGCTGACCCTGGGCATGTATGGCGAAACCTTGCCGAACCAGAATGGCGCGCCCGTCCGCATGGTGTTGCCGTGGAAATATGGTTTCAAGTCCGCCAAATCCATCGTCAAGATTCGTTTCGTCAAGGAACAGCCGCGCACGTCCTGGAACCTGTCGGCG
Organism: Janthinobacterium sp. UMAB-56; assembly: GCF_900095265.1. GTDB lineage: Bacteria > Pseudomonadota > Gammaproteobacteria > Burkholderiales > Burkholderiaceae_D > Janthinobacterium. The sequence goes on from NZ_LT607678.1 coordinate 3,776, forward strand.
CCGTCCGAATACGGTTTTTACTCGAATGTGAACCCGAACGTCGACCATCCGCGCTGGTCGCAGGCTTCCGAACGGCGCATCGGCGAAGACGGTTTTCTCACCCGCAAGCGCAAGACCCTGATGTTCAACGGCTACAACGATGTTGCTTCCTTGTACGCAGGCATGGATCTGAAGAAGTTCTTTTAAGGAAAAACCATGGCCCTCAACCCCACGCCAAGACAATTGTCGCTATTCAAAAGCCTGATCTTTTTGCTGGCGCTGCTGCCGTTTGCACGCATGGTGTGGCTGACGTACACGGGGCAACTGGTGGAGCCGCTGGAATTCATCACGCGCGGCACGGGCGACTGGACCCTGTATTTCCTGTGCATCAGCCTAGCCGTCACGCCCTTGCGCCGCCTCACGCAATGGAATTGGCTGATCAAGTTGCGGCGCATGCTGGGCCTGTTTGCATTTTTCTACGCCGCGCTGCACTTCACCACCTTCCTGTGGTTCGATCACTTTTTTGACGTGCAGGAAATGTGGAAGGATGTGCTCAAGCGCCCGTTCATCACCGTGGGTTTTATTGCCTTTGTCTTGCTCATTCCGTTGGCCGTGACGAGCACGAATGGCATGGTGAAACGCCTCGGTGGCAAGCGCTGGCAGTGGCTGCACAGGCTGATCTATGTCATCGCGCCGCTGGGCATCTTGCACTTCTGGTGGATGAAGGCGGGCAAGCACAATTTCGCGCAACCTATCCTGTTTGGCAGTATCGTCGCGCTATTGCTGCTCATCCGCGTGTATTTTGCCTGGAGCAAGCGCGTAAAAAACGCCAGGGCGGCGAATGCCGCCACCCCGGTGCGTTCCGTTTAAGTAGCAGGCACGATGACTGGTGGCGGCGGCACGGGCGCCGGTTCGACCGGACCTTTGGCTGGCGCGCCCTTGACCGCTGGCGGCTTGGGCAGGTACAGGGGGCCGGGCTGGCCGCAGCCGGCCAGGACGCTAGAAACCACAATGGCGGTGCCGATATAAAACGCTGAGGATGACTTCACGATTAGAATCACGGTTTGATTAAGATCTTTGGAGTGTAGCATGAGCGAATCGGAATTCCTGGCCCTGGCCGAAGCCACCCTGACCCAGATCGAGGCGGCGCTGGACCGGCTGAACGATGAAGACGTGCTCGACGTCGAATGCAGCCGCAGCGGCAATGTACTGGAAATCGAGTTCATCGATAACGGCACGAAAATCATCGTCAACAGCCAGGCCCCCATGCGCGAAATGTGGGTGGCCGCCCGTTCCGGCGGTTTCCACTACAAGCGCGTGGGCGACGAGTGGCGCAACACGCGCGACGGTTCGGAACTGTTTGCGGCCCTGTCAACCATGGCCAGCGAGCAGGCGGGTGCATCCGTAGTCCTGAAATAAGCTTTTCGTCGCGGCAATTAAAAAGGGCAGACTTTGCAGTCTGCCCTTTTTACATCAAGCGATCTTAGAACAGTTCATTCTTGACGGCTTCCTTGGCTTTTTCTTCCTCCGGCGTGCCGCGCGCCGCGCCTTCCAGGCTGCCTACGCCCGTGCCCGGCGGATTTTCTGCATAGTAATATTCGTCGCCCACGCGGATCAGGCCTTCCGGTACGGCGCGTTCCTCGACGGGAATGCTTTTCAGGGCTTTCGCCATATAGTTGATCCAGATCGGCAAGGCCAGGCCGCCGCCCGTTTCCCGGTTGCCCAGGTTGCGCGGCTGGTCGTAGCCGATCCAGGCGATGCCCACCAGCTTGGCCTGGTAGCCGGCGAACCAGGCATCGATGGAATCGTTGGTCGTGCCTGTCTTGCCGGCCAGGTCAGGACGCTTCAAGGCCATGGCCTTGGTCGCCGTGCCGAAGCGCACGACGTCGTTGAGCATGCTGTTCATCATGAAGGCATTGCGCTCATCGATGACTCTGTTGGCTTCCTCGCCCGCCAGGTCCGGCTTGGCTTGCGACAGGATATTGCCATCGCTATCGGTCACCTTGGCGATCAGGTAAGGGTTGATCTTGTAGCCGCCATTGGCGAACACGGCATAAGCGCCCGCCATCTGCAGCGGCGTCACATTGCCGGCGCCCAGGGCCAGCGTCAGGTAGGGTGGATTCTTGTCCGCGTCAAAGCCGAAGCGCGTCGCGTATTCCTGGCCATATTTGGCGCCGATCTTGTGCAGGATGCGGATGGAAATCATGTTTTTCGATTTCATCAGGCCCTTGCGCATGGTCATCGGGCCATCGTATTTGCTGTCATAGTTCTTCGGTTCCCAGGCCTGGCCGCCCGTCTGGCCCGCATCGAACGAGATAGGCGCATCGTTGATGATGGTGGCCGGCGACAGGCCACGCTCCAGCGACGCGGAATAGATGAAGGGCTTGAAGGCGGAACCGGGCTGGCGCCAGGCCTGCGTGACGTGGTTGAACTTGTTGCGGTTGTAATCGAAGCCGCCCACCATCGCGCGGATGGCGCCGTCCGTGGTGCTGGCCGAGACGAACGCCGATTGCACTTCCGGCATCTGCGTCAAGACCCAGGCATTGCCTTCTTGCATGACGCGGATCACGGCGCCGCGCTTGATGCGGCGATTCGGTGCCGCTTTTTCCGACAGCCAGGCCGCCCCGAAGGTCAGGCCGGGGCCGGTAATGGTGATTTCCTCGCCGGCCGAGGTCACTGCTTGCAACGATTTCGGCGACGCTTGCAGCACCATGGCGGCGATGATGTCGTCGCTGTCAGGGTGGTCGGCCAGTTCCGTCTCGATCGCGTCATCGGCTTCGGCCTTGGTTTTAGGAATCTCGATATACGCTTCCGGGCCGCGGTAGCCGTGGCGTTTCTCGTAATCCATCACGCCCTTGCGCAAGGCGATGTAGGCGGCGTCCTGGTCGGCCTTGGTGATGGTGGTGTAGACGTTCAGGCCGCGCGTATAGGTATCTTCCTTGAATTGCTCGTAGACCAGCTGGCGCGCCATTTCCGACACGTATTCCGCGTGCACGCCGAAGGCGCTGCTGTCGGTTTTTACTTTCAGCTCTTCATTCTTGGCTTCAGTGTATTGCTCTGGCGTGATGTAGCCCAGCTGCGCCATGCGCTGCAGGATATATTGCTGGCGCATGCGCGCGCGTTTCGGATTGACGACAGGGTTGTAGGCGGACGGCGCCTTTGGCAAGCCGGCCAGCATGGCCGCTTCGGCCACGGTCAGGTCCCGGATATTCTTGCCAAAATAGATTTGCGCGGCGGAGGCGAAACCGTAGGCGCGCTGTCCCAGATAAATCTGGTTCATATACACTTCCAGGATCTGATCCTTGCTGAGGTTTTTCTCGATCTTCCAGGCCAGCAAGACTTCATATGCCTTGCGTTTCAAGGTCTGTTCGCTGGACAGGAAGAAGTTGCGCGCCACCTGCTGCGTGATGGTCGAGGCGCCTTGCTTGGCGCCGCCCGTCAGGTTGTGCAGGGCCGCGCGCGTGATGCCCAGGTAATCGACGCCGCCATGTTCATAGAAGCGGTCATCTTCGATGGCCAGCACGGCTTTCTTCATGACATCGGGAATATCCTTGATATGCACCATGTTGCGCCGTTCTTCACCGAACTCGCCGATCAGCACACTGTCGGACGTGAACACGCGCAGCGGCATTTTCGGCTTGTAATCGGTCAAGGTATCGAGCGCCGGCAGGTTGGGATAGGCCATGGCCAGGCCAAAGACCACCAGCAAGACGCCGACGATGCCCAGGCCCAGCAGCGATACCAGTGCCATCAGCAGAAAACGTTTGGGTTTGCTGCCCTTGGTGGGCGGCTTCGAGCCAGCGGAGCCAGCGGAGTTTGAAGATGTCATGCGTCGTATGTCTTTCGGTTAATTATGCCGGTCAATTATAAGCGAGCTTGCCGGGGTGGCAGCGCGCCGTGGCGCTTGCCGGTGGCAGTCGAAATTTGCCGATACTCTATATAAGCGTGTATTGGCCCGCTGGCAACCAGGATTTGGTAACAATTATTCTGCGCCAGATCACGGCCCTGCCAGATAGGCGCCGCGCGCAGCAGACTCCGGTGTGAAATCCGTATACAAACCAGCGCTGCCGGGACTAGGCTTGCGGATGGCAGCACCCCCTCCTACGCTGACGTTTCTCAATGAAAAACATGTCCATCCGCAATTTTCTTGGCATCGGCTTGCTGGGCGTCGACATCGCGGACGATGCCGTGCGCGTGGTCGAGTTGAGGCGCAGGCGGGGAACACTGTCGTGCCGGCATTGCGGCGCTGCGACGCTGGCGCCCGGCGTGGTACTGGAGGGCAATGTCGAAGACATGGTGGGCCTGGCCGATGCCCTGCGCCAGGCCCACCGCGACAGTGGCAGCGCCTGCACGCGGGTGGCGCTGGCCATGCCGGCCACGGCCCTGATCACGCATGCGATCCGCCTGCCCGCCGGATTGCCGGAGGAACAGCTGGAAATCCTCGTGGAACTGGAAGCGGCGCAATACATGCCGTTTGCGCTGGAAGACGCCAGCCTGGATTTTTTCATTCTAGGCCCCGCGCCACCGCTGGCCGACACGACAGACAAGGAGGTCGAGGTGCTGCTGGTGGCGGCGCGGCGCGCCAGCGTGCAGCGCCGTCTCGATGCGGCCAGGGCGGCGGGTTTGCTTGCCGTCGTCATGGATAGCGAGGCGCTGGCCTTGCAGGCGGCGCTCGCGCAGGCTGGCTGGCAAGCCTTGCCCGACGGTGGCGTGGCGTACCAGCTGGCCTGGGGTCTGGCCTTGCACCGGTACGTACGATGTTGAACCCGGGGCAAGTGCAACGCATCAACCTTTTGCCGTATCGCCAGGCGGCACGGCGCAGACGTATTCGGTTGCTGCTGTGGCAACTGGCGGGTGGGGCGCTGCTGGGCTTGCTGCTGGCCCTGGCGGCAGGCGCCTGGCTGCGCTATCAACTCGACGTGCAACTGCGCCGCCAGGAGGGCTGGCGCAGTGCCATGCAGCAGGTCGATGTCGTGCTTGTTACCGGACATCGGGTGCAAGGCGAGACGGCGGCGCTGTTGCTGCGCCAGCAAGCCATGGCCCGTTTGCAAGAGCAGCGCAATGCCTGGGTGCGCATGCTGGACGCGCTGGCGCGGGCGATGCCGGCTGGTGTCGCCTTGCATGGCGTGCACCAGGAAACGGCGATGGTGCGCTTGCAGGGGACGGCAGTGTCGCAGGACAAGGTCGCGGCACTGCTGCTGGCGCTGGATCAAGCGGCGCCATGGTCCCGGCCGGAATTGCTGGAAGTGCGGCTGGAAGGGCCCGGCGCGGCCGATGGCGCCGTGGAATGGACGGTACGGCTGGCTTTGGCACCCTAGCCCTGGAGGTTGATCATGCTGAGCTTGAAGACTGCGTCGCTGTGGCCACTACCCGCGCGCTTCGCTTGTGCCGCCCTGGCCGGTACGCTGATGGCGGCCCTGCTGCACCTTGCGTGGCTGGATGGACTGCGTGCGGCCGTGCAGGTGGCGCAAGGCGAGGAGGCCCGCTTGCGCGCCGCTTATCTGTCGGCGCAGGCCAGGGCGAAGCAGTTGCCGCAATGGCGCGCACAGCTGCGCCAGGCCAGCGCCGAGCTGGCCCTGCTGGAACAGCAATTGCCGGACCAGCAAGCGATGGCGCTGCTGTTGACGCAGATTAATGCGGCAGGCCAGTCGCGCGGGCTGCAGTTTTCGCTGTTCAAGCCGGGCGCGCCCCAGCCGCAAGCGCCGTATGTCGCCTTGCCGATCACCATACAGTTGCGCGGCGGCTATCACGCCATGGGCGCGCTGCTGGCGGACCTGGCGCGCCTGCCGCGCATCGTCACGGTGCATGCGTTGGCCTTGACCCTTGGCAAGGATCGCTTGCTGACCCTCGATGCCGTGCTGCACGCGTATCGCTTGCCTGAAGCAGGGGAACGGCTAGCGCAAGCAGCTTTGGCGCCCAAGGCAGGCACGCCTGCGCCCGCAGCAGCATGGCGCCCGCTCGCCGTTGTCGCGCCGCAGCCGTACGCGGCGGCCGCCCTGGCCGATCCTTTTGCTGCCTTGCCGCCAGCCAAGGCGCCGGGGCAGCGCGGCGCCGTGACGGGGCCCGACCTGCGGCGTGTGCGCGAACCGCTGGAAAGCGTGGCCTTGCCTGCCATCAGCATGGTGGGCAGCGTGCAACAGGACGGGCGCCTGAGCGCGCTGCTGCTGGCGGGCCAGCGCGTGTACCGGGTGGCGCTGGGCCAGTACTTGGGGCAGGACCACGGCGTGGTGACGGACATCAGTGAACAGGCCGTGCACTACCGTGAACTGCTGCGCGAGGCGGATGGCCCATGGCGCGAGCGGCGCGGCAGCCTGGCCTTGCAGGTGGCGGGGGCGGGTGCGAAGGCTGGCTTGCCCGAGGCGGCGCCATGAGGTCGCGCCGCATAGTCCTGGCCGCCATGCTGTGTCTGCATGTCAGCAGCCTCGCCCAAGAGGCCGTGGTGCACGTGTCGGCACCGCGTTTGTACACGGGCGAGAAGATTTCCGTCGATTTCCAGAACGTGGGCGTGCGCGCAGCCCTGCACATCCTGGCCGATGCGTCGGGGCAAAACATCATCGCCAGCGACAGCGTGGCGGGCAATGTGACCATGCGCCTGCGCGACTTGCCGTGGGACCAGGCGCTCGACGTGCTGCTGCAGGCCAAGGGCCTGGACATGCGGCGCAATGGCAATGTGCTGTGGATCGCGCCGCGCGAGGAAATGCTGGCGCGCGAAAAACTGGAGCTCGAAACGCGCGCGCAGATCGCGGAACTCGAACCCTTGCAATCAAACATCTTCCAGCTCAATTACCAGAAGGCCGAAGCCTTCCGCACGGTGTTCGGCCTGGACGCGGGGGAAGGGCGCAGCCGGCTGCTGTCGCGCCGAGGCAGCGTGCTGATCGAGCCGCGCACCAATCAGTTGTTCGTGACCGACGTGCCGGCACGACTGGAGCAGATCCGTCAGTTGATCGCCAAGACAGATATTGCTACGCGACAAGTGATGATCGAGGCGCGCATCGTCGAGGCGAACGATAGTTTCAGCCGCAACCTGGGCGCGCGCCTGGGTTTCACGGACCAGCGCCTGGCGGCGGGCCAGTTACCGGGCTTTTCCCTGGGCGGCAGCGGGCGCCGCGCGGCCATCGGCGGCAACTACCAGGGCGTGGGCGAGGCGACGGGGCAAACGGTGGCCGGCGCCGGCGCCTTCGTGCCGAACACGCAATTCGTCAACTTGCCGGCCGCCAGCATCAACGGCATGCCGCCGGCCAGTTTCGCCCTGAGCCTGTTTTCGGCGGCCGCCAACCGCTTCCTGAACCTGGAACTGTCGGCGCTGGAAGCCGACGGCAAGGGCAAGATCATTTCCAGTCCCCGCGTGGTAACGGCCGACAAGGTATTGGCGCTGATCGAGCAGGGTATCGAATTGCCCTACCAGGTGGCCACCAGCAGCGGCGCCACGTCGATCACGTTTCGCAAGGCGAATTTGCGCCTGGAAGTGACGCCGCAGATCACGCCGGACGGCAACGTGGTGCTGGAAGTGGACGTCAACAAGGATAGCGTGGGCCAGGAAACGCGTTCCGGCTTCGCCATCGACACCAAGCACGTGCGCACGCAAGTGATGGTGGAAGACGGCGGCACGGTGGTGCTGGGCGGCATTTATCAGCAGTCCGAACGGGGCACGGACAGCAAGGTGCCGATTCTTGGCGATATCCCGGTACTCGGTGTTTTTTTCCGCAGCACGGGTCGCAGTCAAGAAAAAACGGAACTGATGGTGTTTATTACGCCGAAAATAGTGGCAGATCGGCCAGCAACACGTTAATGTCACATCTTTACGTTTAAGTAACAATGCAAACGAAAGCGGACTGATGGCGACTATGCGGAATGTATCTTGGGGCAACACTTATTGGAGTCGGGTATCGAACTGGCTGGTCTTGCTGGCGCTGGGCACCTTGCTGGCAGCGTGTGGCGGCGGTGGGGGGGATCCGACCCTGGGTGTCAAGGATGGCGCGAATGCCGGTGTCGGCAGTGTGGTATTGGTTGCTGGCGCAACAACGATTCTTGCATCGGGCGCGGACGGTACGGAAGTCGTGTTGACGGCAGTGGTGAAAAATCCCGGCAATAATGCCATGACAGGGCAAACGGTGACTTTCACCGCCAGTTCCGGCACCATCAGCAATACCAACCGCGTGACCGATGCCAATGGCACGGTGACGGAAAAACTCAGCGTGAAAGGCGATGCGAGCCTGCGCGACATCACCATCAAGGCCAGCAGCGGCGGCGTTGAGTCTGCCCCCGTGGTGGTGAAGGTGGTGCCAGCCGCATCGGGTATAGCTACTCTGCTGTTGACTTCCTCCGGTGGCACCTTGGCATCATCGGGCGGTACCGCTGTCAATGTCATCGCGTTTGTTAAGGATGCCAATAACGCGATAGTGCCCAATGCCAACGTCACCTTCAAGGCCGATTCGGGTGCGCTGGGCGCGACGGTGGTCAGCACCAATGCGCAAGGGCAGGCCGTCGTCAGCCTCAATACGGGGGGCGACGCCAGCCTGCGCACGATCAAGGTCACGGCCAGCGCAGGTGCGCAGACGGCCAGCACGGACATCGGCGTCAGCGGCACCCGGCTGGTCATCACTGCCTTTTCGACGGTGAACCTGAAGACGAGTACAGACATGGTGGTCAAGCTGGTCGATTCCAGCGGCAATCCCCTCATCGGCAAGCCCGTGACATTCAGCGCCCGGAGTAATGCCCTCACGGTCAAAGGTGGCGGCGCCAGTCCTGCGTTGACCGACAACAACGGCCAACTGGTGTTGAGCTACAACGCCCAGGCGGGTAGCAGCGACAGCATCAGTGTCAAGGCGCAGGGTGACAGTGTCGTGTTACCTATTGCAATCAATGCATCGAACTTCACGATCAATGCCGTGTCGGGCGGCAACGTTGCGTTGACCACACTGAACACGAATACCTGTTATGGCGTGATGGTGCATAGCGACGTGGCTGGCGTGCCACAAACGGGCAGTGTGCGTTTCAGTACGTCGCGCGGCGCCATGTACCAGGATGCCGCCTGCGGCACGCCGTTGCAGGCGCCGTTGGCGCTGGTGGGAGGCAATGCCATCGCTTACGTACAGGCCAGCGGCGCCGGCCTGACCGCCCTGACGGCGCAGTACGAAGGCAGCGGCGCCTCGGTACAGTCGGAAGTGGAGTTCGTTGCGCCATTGACGGCCCAGTCCACGATCAGCCTGCAAGCCGACCCGGCGGTCATCGGCGCCAATACGGCCGGCAGCACGGCGCAGCGCAGCGCATTGCGTGCCATCGTGCGCGATGGTACGGTGGAAAACAACCTGGTCAAGAATGCCCAGGTGAGCTTTTCGATCCAGGCCGATGCCAGCAATGGCTCCCTGAGTTCGCCTTCGCTGGTCGTCACCGACAGCGACGGCGTGGCCACGGTCAGCTATATCGCGGGGCAGGGCACCACCGGTGTCGATGGCGTCGTTGTCAAGGCGCAACTGCAGGGCGTATCAAGCAATACGGCCACGGTCAAGCTGACGGTGACGAAAAAGTCGCTGTTCATCAGCGCCGGCAGCGGCAACGCGCTCGATGCCTCCGACAGCAGCACCTACCGCAAGACGTATAGCGTGTTTGTGACGGATGCCGCCGGCAACCCTGTGCCGGACGTGATCATCACGGCCGCCGCCTGGCCCCGCTATTATTACAAGGGTTATTTGCAATATTCCCTGGCTGCCACCTCGTGGATCGTTGTGAGGACAGCGGACGCGTGTGACAATGAAGACAGGGATCGTAGCGGCGCCATCAATCCGAATAACGATATCAACCTGAATGGCCGGCTCGACCCGGGTATTCCGCTCAATCTGTCGACCGGCGGCAAGACCGACAGCACGGGAACGGCGATCGTCACCTTGACTTATCCGCGCGACAGGGCCAACTGGCTGGACGTCGAATTGACGATTCGTGGCAATAGTTCCGGGACGGAGGCAACTTATGTCGGTTACACTTTGCTTCCGGGGCTCAATACGGACTTCAATCGTCCGGATACTGCACCGCCTGGCGTTGTCAGTCCATATGGGCAGGCCACTGAATGTCGTAATCCAAATTAATTGTCGCAGCACATGCAAAATCTGTTTTTAGTAGGCCTCATGGGCGCAGGCAAAACCACCATCGGGCGCATCCTGGCCCGCAAGCTGGGCTTGCGCTTTGTCGATTCCGACCACGAAATCGAGGCACGCACGGGAGCGAGCATTCCGTGGATCTTTGAAATCGAGGGGGAAGCGAGCTTTCGCCGGCGCGAGGCCGAGGTCATCCGCGACCTGAGCGCCCAGGAAGGCATCGTCATGGCCACCGGCGGCGGCGCCATTCTCAATGCCGACAGCCGCGCCTACCTGAAGGAGCGGGGCACGGTGGTGTACCTGCGCGCCAGCGTCAGCAACATCCTGGCGCGCACCAGCCACGACAAGAATCGCCCCCTGCTGCAGACGGCCGACCCGCGCCGCAAGCTGGAAGAATTGACGTCGCAGCGCGAGCCCCATTACATGGAAGTGGCCGACATTGTGATCGACACTGGCCGTCCTAACGTACAATCGATGGTCCAGACCATCCTGATGCAGTTGGCCAGCCTCGAATGCGAGGCTTCGCCCAACTGCGTCATTCATGCAGAGCCTTCGATGAACGAGCAATCCAAAATGTTGTTGAGCGTAGACCTCGACGAACGCAGTTATCCGATCGCCATCGGTCCCGGCCTGCTGGCCGACGCCGATGCGCTGCTGCGCCATATCAGTGGCCACAAGGTGGCCATCGTCACCAATACCACCATCGCGCCCCTGTACCTTGGCCGCCTGCAGGCGGCGCTGGCCAGCGATGGCCGCGAAGTGATTTGCATCGTCTTGCCGGACGGCGAAGAATATAAAAACTGGGCCAGCCTGATGCAGATCTTCGACGCGCTGCTGGCCAATAAATGCGACCGCAAGACCACCCTGGTAGCGTTGGGCGGCGGCGTGATCGGCGACCTGACCGGCTATGCGGCCGCCAGCTATATGCGTGGCATCGGCTTCGTGCAGGTGCCAACCACCTTGCTGGCGCAGGTCGATTCCTCCGTCGGCGGCAAGACGGGTATCAACCACCCCTTGGGCAAGAACATGATCGGCGCCTTCTACCAGCCGCGCGCCGTGATCGCCGATACCTCGACCCTGGAAACCCTGCCGGCGCGCGAGCTGTCGGCCGGCCTGGCCGAAGTGATCAAGCATGGCGCCATCATCGATGCCGCGTTTTTCGACTGGATCGAAGCGAACATGGTCAAGCTGATGGCGCGCGACAAGGGCGCGCTGGCGTATGCGATTGCCCGTTCGTGCGAAATCAAGGCCGACGTGGTGCGCCAGGATGAACGCGAAGGCGGCTTGCGCGCCATCCTGAACTTCGGCCATACCTTCGGCCATGCCATCGAGGCGGGCCTGGGCTATGGCCACTGGCTGCATGGCGAAGCCGTCGGCTGCGGCATGGTGATGGCGGCCGACCTGTCGTGCCGCATGGGCTATATCGACCAGTCAGCCGTGGAGCGCGTGCGCGCGCTGGTGGCGGCCGCCGGCCTGCCCGTCAAGGCGCCCGACCTCGGTGTCGAGCGCTGGCTGGAACTGATGGAAGTAGACAAGAAGAACGAGGGCGGCGCCATCAAGTTCATCCTGTTGAAACCACTGGGCAGCCCGTGCATCACGTCCGCGCCGCATGAACTGGTGCTGGCCACTCTGGCCGCTGGAGTGCAGCAAGCATGACCCCCGAAGACTTCCTTGCCCCGTATGCAGCCCATTCGGCACAGGGGCAGGGACGTCGCTTTGTCGAAGCGGCACACGCCTCGCGCAGCCAGTTCCAGCGCGACCGCGACCGCATCATCCATTCCTCGGCCTTCCGCCGCCTCGAATACAAGACCCAGGTTTTTCTCAACCACGAGGGAGACTTGTTCCGCACGCGTCTAACGCATAGCCTGGAAGTGGCGCAAGTGGGCCGCTCCATCGCGCGTAACCTGCGCCTGAACGAAGACCTGGTCGAAGCGATTGCGCTGGCGCATGACCTGGGCCACACGCCATTCGGCCATGTCGGCCAGGATGTGCTCAATGAGTGCATGCAGGAGCACGGCGGCTTCGAGCATAACCTGCAAAGCCTGCGCGTGGTCGATACCCTGGAAGAGCACTACGGCGCCTTCGACGGCTTGAACCTGATGTTCGAGACGCGCGAAGGCATATTGAAACACTGCTCGCTGGCGCATGCGCGCGAACTGGGTCCCGTGGCCCAGCGCTTCATCGACCGCACGCAACCGACCTTGGAAGCGCAGCTGACCAACCTGGCCGATGAAATCGCCTACAACAGCCACGATATCGACGACGGCCTGCGCTCCGGCCTGATCACCATCGCCCAGCTGGAAGAGGTTGAATTTTTCGGCCGCCTGTGGCGCGAGGTGCAGCAGGCGTTTCCCGGCCTGTCGGGCCGGCGCGCCATCTACGAGACCCTGCGCCGCCTGATCACGGCACTGGCCGACGATCTGATCGTCACGTCGAATGCCTTGATCCTTGACGCGGCGCCGCGCGACGTCAGCGAAGTGCGCGCCAGTCCACCGCTGATCCGTTTTTCGGATGCCATGCGCCGTGACGCGACGGAACTGAAGCGCTTTTTGCGGGTGAACCTGTACCGCCACTACCAGGTCAACCGCATGCGCGTCAAAGCGAGCCGCATCGTGCGCGAACTGTACGACAGCTTCATGGCCGAACCGGCCCTGCTGCCGCCCGACTATCAGCTTATTGGCCACGATAGCGATGGCGACGTCACGCAGCAGGCGCGCAAGATCGCCGACTACATCGCCGGCATGACGGACCGCTACGCGATTCGCGAGCACCGCCGCTTGTATTCTCTGGATGAGTTGTAGACCTACTCCCCATTCCCGGTCCTGTCAATTGGCATGATCATCTAGGCTCCCGCACTATCACCCCAATAGCCCCGTAGCACCTTCTTTTCTATCATGGCAGCAAGTCAACAAGGGCTTGCCGCCCATAGTCAAGGAGAGTGTCATGATTGAATCGCGCCGCAGTTTCTTGCGCGCCTTGCCAGCCGTTACCATCGGGGCGGCCATCGCGCCGCTGCCCGGCAAGGCCGCCACCAAGGGCGAAGGCGGCCAGCGCTGGGCGATGGTGGTCGATGTGCAGAAATGCATCGGCTGCCAGGCTTGCACGGTCTCCTGCATCATGGAAAACGCCGTGCCGGAAAACAGCTTCCGTACCGTCGTCTCGACCTATGAAGTGAAGGAAGAGAACCGCTGCGGTACCTACATGCTGCCGCGCCTGTGCAACCACTGCGCCAATCCTCCCTGTATTCCCGTCTGTCCCGTGGGTGCCACCTTTCAGCGCAAGGATGGCGTCGTCGTCGTCGACGGCGACCGCTGCGTGGGCTGCGCCTACTGCGTGCAAGCCTGCCCGTACGACGCGCGCTTCATCAACCACGAAACGGGCAAGGCTGACAAATGCACGTTCTGCGCGCACCGCGTCGACGAAGGCCTGTTGCCGGCCTGCGTGGAAACGTGCGTCGGCGGCGCGCGCATCTTCGGCGACCTGAATGATCCGCAAAGCATGGTGCATCAGCTGCTCACCGAGAACAAGGTGAAGGTGCTGAAACCCGAGCAGGGTACCCAGCCCCACGTGTTTTACCTGGGACTGGATACGCGCTTCGCCGGCCACGTCGAGGGCGAAGCGACACTTTGGCAACCGAGCAAACACGGGAAATAAACCATGGACAGCCACATCACCGAAATTATCAACGTCACGCGCGAAGCGGCATGGCTGCCGTGGGCGGTGCAGTATTTTTTCCT
>NZ_LT607679.1 GCF_900095265.1 Janthinobacterium sp. UMAB-56
ACGCGGGTTCGATTCCCGCCGTCTCCACCACCGAATTGTTTAGAATCAAGTAGTTAGCAAGAATAAGGCTGTCATTATTTGGGTTGTTTTTGGGCTGTTTTAGCCTAGGAATGACAACAAAATGACAGCTTTTTTTTCTGTGTACACGCCTCATACCCCGATCTGGCATCGGCACGTTAACAATGCCTCACAACGCACATAAGAAACAACGTTCGCCTTCGCTATACCATGTCAGCGGGACGGCGACGTAAGTTCATTCGCTGACTTAGTGAGCAAAGAGTCAATTCGATGTTACCAGGCCATACGATTCCGACGCTCAAGCGCCGACACTCAACAGTCCGAGTATGTCGTCCAAGTCTGCCGGCTTGACCAAATGATAATCGAAACCTACGGCCTTAGTCTGCATCCGAGTGACGTCATCACTCCACGCAGTAAGGGCAATCATTTTGATGTGCTGGAAGCGAGACGCCTGCCGGAGGGTGGAAGCGACCTCCAAGCCGTTCACACCAGGCATTCCCAAATCAAGGAAGATCACATCAGGGACGAAACTATCGGCCGTCTGCAGTGCCTCGGCGCCGCCATATACCGGGACAGCCTCATGGCCACACATCACAAAAAATTCCGCGACAAGATCGGCGGCATCACGATTGTCATCAACAATCATGATTCGCAAGGGGTAGAGTTGGTTTGCCATACAGCACCTGCCGTTCGTTCTGATGCATCCAAATGTAAGGACACATATTGAGCCGGCAAGTTTAAGGCGGCTGAAATTTTGAACAGTCAGGGGTGAGGACTGAGGATAAGATTGCTTGATTGGGATTATACATAACTTTCAGAAAAACATGCATAAAATGAAATAATGTCATTGGTTTCCACTGGACCAAAACGCATATTAGTTGCTGACTGTACTGTGCTTTTCAATTTCAAAAAATGCTCTAAAATAAAAATTCGAAATTTACTACCTAACATCTTTCCTCGCGGAGGCGTCAATGGGAAATGACCAAAAATTGCAACATGGTGACTATGAGTACCAGATAGTCGCCTACAGGAAAGTGAACGGCATGTATCAGGGCATGGTTCTCTTAACCGCTCATGCAGGGATTCAGTATTCCCCTATTGTTGAAATCCCAACGCCAAGTGTATTTAAATCGGAGCATGCGGCACGGATCGAAGCTTCTGCGTTAGCATGTCAGCTCATAGAAACAGGCGGAGTGGTTGCACTTGTGCCACAAGATGGCAAATCCACTTCCTGGCCGAAGGAGTCACCACCGACTCTCTAACGTCAGTTTCTCGTGATGTTAGTACTTCCAGAAATAAAGCGAGAGATGAAAAAATGAATATTGTTTTTTTATCCCCAGACCCCGCGAACGAACGCAGAATTGACGCTCTTTCCGAGTCGATCGTCAATTCAGCCATCGATATGGAAGAACGATTAGGATCTCTACATGCCGTCCTCTACATGCGTCGCCATAACATTGACATGTCCGTGGCGGTAAGGGTGGTTCTAAGGCGCGCCGAAAGGAGAAACAACATAGCCTGGTCAACCTGTGAACCTGGCGGCTTCGCTGATTTTGAGGCCAGATCGAATGTTGCACACTGCACAGCCAGAGCCGTAGTCCAGAGCGGTAATCAAGACTGACATTTGGACAAGGCCTCTGCTTTTATAGAACTGGTGTCGTGAAATTTGCACTGCGTTGAAGCACAAAGCTGTTAAGCTTTTGTCCGATTGTCTGACCGGCCCCTAGCTCGCAAGCGCCCAGCGCGTGTTCATTTTTTCACACGTGGCGGGAGCGGATCAGCTACAGCCACAAGGTGTTCTGCTGGATATTGCTGGAACAAATCCTCTTCGGTCACAAGGGAGCCATTGAGCCAGCCGTGATACTGGTCCGGGTCGAGGATCATCACCATCCGTTTTTCATCATCCGGCTTGTGGAAACGCTGCATGAGCGGGTGGCCATCGGCGTTTATCGTCAGCATCGAGAACGACAACAGCAAATCTTGCGGCCGGAACTCCCATATCCCGGCGATGGCGGCCGGCATTCCATTGGCGCGCTCGATGCGCCAACGGATCGGTTTTCCAGTCTCATAGCAAGGTTCGAAGAAATTATCCGCAGGAATAATGCAGAATTGTTTGCGCTTCCAGGCATTGCGGAAGGACCGCTTCAGCGCCACGGTTTCGGTGCGGGCGTTGTAGGTCTGGCGCGCCAGCTTCATATCGGCCCAATGCGGAACCATCCCGAAACATGCCGGCGCGACTTCCAGTTCACCGGGCACCTCGCGCGAAGCGCGAATGATCGGCGCCATGTAGCCCGGCCAGGCTTCCGGCGGCAGGTCAAATTGAGGGGAACGGACAGCAAAATGCTGTTCGATTTGATCGCTACGGCTGGGGGTATAGTCGGCGCACATGCAATTTATTCTACCTGCCTTCCGGCATTGGCGGCGGTTCCGTCCCGACAAAACACAGCCAGGACTGCGCATAGTCGCAAAATTGCATATCCACTTTGCTACGCTCAAACCCTGACAACACCATGCGCCCATCCCGATACCAGAGCAAATTCACGTCAAACAGTGTGTCAACGTATTTCCCGCTATCTCCGTACGTGAAGCGGGCCAGCTTCACCAAACGGTGCAAGCCCTGGTCTGTCGTTTCAACGACCTCCAACGTGCCGGGCCGCGCCGAGTTGTAGCGATCATGCAGGCGTCGCTTGGGCACCTCCACCCCGGCAAGGCGCATCTTTAACATTTTAACAATCATTGTGACACCCAAGTAAGATACTGTACATACATACAGTATATCAAGAGTTCTTGAGGTCGCAATATCCGGCAATGACGCGAGGGCGTGAAGATGAATGATGCGCAGAATGCAGACACCAATGCATGGTCCAGAACCGCGCCAGGGCGCGGCGCAGCGAGAAAACAACACCGCTCCCATGTCGCCACACCACCCACACGAAAATCCGCTCAAAGTGCGTCAAAATGCGTCAAATCGCATGCCCCCTCTTTGCCCCGCCGCACCAGTCTTCATGCGCCTTCGGCCATGGCGCAAATTTGAGTCAAAAGAGCCCTATATAGCGGGCAGGTGTGGAGGGGGGACAACTGCGCGCGCCGGGCCAAAACGGGCCTTTTTCTTGCATCTACAGCAACACCAATCGTCGGGACGTGAAAAAGGCGCCTCGTGGGCGGCTTGTGCGGTGGCTGGGGCGCTCCGGCGCGGCTGGACTGTCGCGGCCCTGCCCTGCCGGCTAACGCGGCGTGGCGATCATCCTGCGCGGCCGGCGCGCGCCTTCGCCGCCTGCTCCTTCTCATAGTCGTCGCGGCAGTCCACATTGCAGAACAGCAGCGCGGGCGCCAGCGCCTCGTCGCAGTAATGGCAGCAGCCATGCGCCATCAGGCCCGGCCGGCGCCGCACGGCGGCCAGGCCGCGCGCCACTTCGGCAAAGATAATCTTGTCGGCGTTGTCTACGTGATCGCTCATTGCGCACCCTCCCCGCCCGTGGCCAGGTCATACGGTGCAAAGCGCACCACTTCCACGCCGGCCCACTCGTTGATCGCCATGAACTGCGCCTGCAGCGGCACCAGCTCGTTACGCGCGAAGACGCGCGCGGCCGGCTCGACGGCGCCGAAGCCGCCGGCATTGTTCGGCAGGATGCCCATGAGCTGGGGCGGCACGCGGTGCGCGGCCAGCTGGTCGTCGCGCGTGACGCTCTTGATGTTGAAAAACTCGTCCTTGGCGGCCACGTCCGACACGGGCAAAATCTGGATGCCGTCCTTCTTGCCGTTCGGCGCGTACATGAACAGGTTGCGGAAGTTGCCCGGCCCCTTGCTGTCGCGCATGGCCTGGCGCAGGTTGTCCACGTCCTGCGTGTTGGCGGCGGCGTCCGTCATGTAGAAGACGAAGCCCGCATGCGAGCCGTTCTTGTAGTACTTGCGGCGAAACAGGGTGGCCGCCTCGTTGAGCCAGGCCGATTGCAAGGCGCTCAGGTACTGCGGCACGCCGTACAGCTCCTGATTCACGTCCGGTTCCATCAGGTGAAACACGCTGCCCTTGTCGAACTGGTGCACGGCCTGGTAGCCGTTCACGAAAAAGTAGGTATCCAGATCGACGCCACGCCGCATGTACTTGGCCAGAGCGTGCTCAAACTTCAACGCTTTGCCGCTGCGGCTGGGCCGGTCTTCCAGGTAGGCATTGCCAAAGGTCAGGAAGTCCAGCGCCGTGCGCTTGAAGGCGTCGCGCGACAAATACTTGCTGGGAATCAGGGTAGACGCCAGCACGTTGGCCTTGAAGTGGATGGCGCTGCTGTGGTGCACGCCGGCATTGAAGGACTTGGCCAGGCCGGCCAGGTTGACGGGCGGCTCATACCAATGGCCATTCTTCCAGCATTCGAAGCAATCAAGAATGTCGGCGTGCTCGAGCACGGGCGTCGGATCGCCGAAGGAAAACGCCTCGATGCCGGCGGCGGCTGGCGCAGTTGCCGCTGGTGGTGCGCTCTGGGCCTGGTGGCCGCGCGTGCGCAAGTGTCGTGCATTGCTCAAGAATAAATCTCCATGAAAGATTGGTGGTTGTCGGTGGTGCCTTCGAAGGGCTCGTGATCGAGGGCATGCATGCAGGCCCACGCCAGATCGGCGTGGCCGGTTTCATCGCTGCGGCCGGCGACATAGGTCACATGCCGTCCGCTGGGGGTGAGGGTCTTGTGGATGGCCATGAAGGACTGCGCGATGTCGGTCCAGCCGGCGTCGAATTCCAGACGCCCCTTGCTGATGATGTTTTTGGCTTTTAGCACCATGCGGGTTTTGACTTCGGGCGAGTAGTTCAGGGCCGTGACGGCCGGGAAGAAGCCGCGCACAATCGGCAGCACGCCGATGCCCATGCCGGTCGTGTCGATGCCGATGTATTCGACGTTGTAGCGGCCGGTCATCTGGCGGATGGCGTCGGCGTGATCCTCGAAACTCTGCCCGCGCCATTGGTGGCGCTCCAGGATGCGGAACTTGCCGCCGGCCGTCATGGGCGGTGCCAGCACCACGCAGCCGGCGCTGTCGCCGTTCAAGGCCGGGTCGTAGCCGATCCACACGGGCCGGTTGCCGAACGGGCGTAGGCCCAGCAATGGCTTGTAGTCGTCCCACTCCACCCAAGAATCGACCATGCAGCGCTGCAACTCGGCCAGCGGGAACACCGAGGCCGAGTCGTCGATAAAGTTGCACATCAGCAGGTTGTCGAACTGGTCCGGGCTGTATTCGAAGTTGCGCAGCTCGTCGATGTCGAACAGTTTGCAGCCGCCGCGCTCGGCGTCCAGGATGGTGACGATCTGGCGCCAGATCTTGTCCTCGCCCGTGAAGCCCGACGACAGGCGGCCATGGCTCACGTCGATGTTCACCTGGTCGGCCTTGGCGCGGCGCTTGTTGAACAGCTCACCTGTCCAGAATGGAAAGGCCTGGTGCGTGGTCGAGGATGGCGTGGAAAAGTAGGTCTTGCGCCATTTCTTGTGAATGGCCATGCCCGAGGCCACCTTGTTGAGTTCCTGGAAATTCTGTGTCCAGAAGAATTCATCGAAGTAGAAATTGCCGTGGTAGCCCTGCGCCGTGCGCGCATTCGTGCCCAGGAAGTACAGGTGCGCGCCGTTCGGCAGCACGATGGGGTCGCCCGTCAGCTCGATGCCGGCCGCCTCGCGCGCGAATTGCACGATGTATTGCTTGAAGACGTGCGCCTGGCTCTTGGAAGCGGACAGGAAGATTTGATTGCGGCCTGTTTCCATGGCGTCGGCCAGCGCCTCGCGCGCGAAGTACCAAGTGGCGCCGATCTGGCGCGACTTGAGGATGGCGCGCGTGCGCTGGTCACCATTGCGATACCAGACCTTTTGGTAATCGAAGAGCGAATCCTGGAAGGCGTCGAGCAGCTGGATTTTTTGTTCTTCGCTGAAATCGTTGCGCGTCGGCTTCTTCTTCGGGCCGGCATTGCGGTTCGCCAGCTTGGGGTTGAGATCGACCTCGTTGCCGCCCGGTTGCTCATAGCGGCGCACGCGCGCCATCTGCACGATGGTGCGCGCCAGCAGGTCGATTTCCTTGTAGTCGCTGCCGCTCTTGACCTCTTTTTCGATCAGTTTCACCAGGCGCAACTCGGCCGACGCTTCAACGTGCTCGATGGCCTGCGCCTTGTCCCATTCGTCGCGCTCTTTCCAGCTATTGATGGTGCTGCGCTTTACACCTAAGTGTCGGGCGATGGACGAAATGCGCCAGCCCTTCCAGTACAGGGCGCGCGCGGCACGGCGCGGCTCGGATTCGGGCACGGCCAGTTCGGCGATTATTTCTTCGGGTTTTTGTTCAATTGCTAGCATGCCGCCAGCGTAGGCCGCGCGCGCGCGGAGCGGGGAAAGGCAAAAGTCGCTATGGCCCATAGCAACCCGCACCGCATTGAATCGCAGCGCCAAGACGTTGACCATGGCGTTATCCGATCAACCGAGACACGCCACCATGCCTAAATCCCAATTCTTTCGCGTCGCCACCGAAGGCGCCACTACCGATGGCCGCAACATCGACCGCGCCACCATCGAGCAAATCGCCGCCAGCTACAACCCGAAAACCTACGGCGCGCGCATCTGGCTGGAACACATTCGCGGCATCCTGCCCGACAGCCAGTTCAAAGCCTACGGCGACGTGATCGCCGTGAAAGCCGAGGAAGTGGACACCGACAACGGCAAGAAACTGGCCCTGTTCGCGCAGATCGAACCCACGCCGGAGCTGATCGCCATCAACAAGGCGAAACAGAAGCTGTACACCAGCCTGGAAATTCAGCCCGACTTTGCCGACTCGGCGCAGCCCTACCTGGTCGGCCTGGGCGTCACCGACAGCCCGGCCAGCCTGGGCACCGATGCGCTGAAATTTTCCGCCAGCCGCAAGCAGCAAAGCGCCAACCTGTTCACGTCCGCGGTCGAGGTGACGCTGGAATTTGACGAGCCGCATGGCACCAAGCTGGCCGACGCCGTGAAAAACCTGCTGTCTCGCTTTTCGAACAAATCCGGCGCCGACGCCGCGCAGTTCGCCGACATCAGCGAAGCCGTGGAAGCGCTGGCCGGCCACGTCGTCACCGTCAACGACAACTATGCCGATGCCATCAAGCGGCTCGATGCCGCGGAAAAGGCACAGAAGGCGACGCAGGACGAACTGGCCACCTTCAAGGCGCAGATGGACGAGGCGCCCGGCAACGGCCCGCGCCGCCCGGCCGCCACCGGCAACGACGGCGCCGTGCAGACCGAGTTTTAAGCGCGCGCCATCCACCAACACCCCATTCAACAACGGAGCAATGATTCATGAAAAAGCAAACGCGCCAGGTATTTGGCCAGTATGAAACCCGTCTGGGCCAACTGAACGACACGGACAACGTCGCCAAGACGTTCAGCGTCACGCCCAGCGTGCAGCAAAAGCTGGAAACGAAGATGCAGGAATCGAGCGAGTTCCTGTCGAAGGTCAACATCATCGGCGTGACCGAGCAGGAAGGCGAAAAGCTGGGCCTGGGCGTATCCGGCCCGATTGCTGGCCGCACCAACACCAAGGACAAGGAACGCAAGACGCGCGACCTGTCCACCCTGGACGGCACCAAATACCGCTGCGAGCAAACCAACTTCGACACACATTTGAACTATGCCAAGCTGGACGCCTGGGCCAAGTTCCCCGACTTCCAGTCGCGCGTGGCCAATGCCATCCTCACGCGCCAGGCGCTGGACCGCATCGTCATCGGTTTCAATGGCGTCAAGGCCATGGCCGACACCGATCTGGATGCCAACCCGCTGTTGCAGGACGTCAACAAGGGCTGGTTGCAGCACCTGCGCGAGCTGGCGCCCGAGCGCGTGCTGGGCCTGGTAGCCGCCGGCATGCCGGGCAAGGTCATCATCGGCGACGTGGACGGCGCCGACTATGCCAACCTGGACGCTGCCGTCACCGATGCCGTCAACCTGCTGGACCCGTGGTATCAGGAAGATACCAATCTGGTGGCCATCGTCGGGCGCAAGCTGCTGAACGACAAGTATTTCCCATTGGTCAACACCAAGCAGGCGCCCACGGAAACCCTGGCGGCCGACATCATCATCAGCCAGAAACGCATTGGCGGCTTGCCAGCCGCGCGCGTGCCCTTCTTCCCCGACAACGCCATCCTCATCACGCGCTTCGACAATCTGTCGATCTACTTCCAGGAAGGCGCGCGCCGCCGCCGCGTCGAGGATGTGCCCAAGCGCGACCGCATCGAGAATTACGAGTCGTCCAACGACGCCTACGTGATCGAAGACCTGGGCCTGGCCGCGCTGGTGGAAAACATCGAGCTGAAAGACAAGTGATGGCCAACCAATCCCCCGCCCTGCGCCACCGCGCGCGCATGCTGGCCGAGCGCACGGCCGGCGCCGCCGCGCCGCTGGGCGTGACCACCGGCAGTGCTTATGAGCTGATGCTCTATAAGCTGTCCGATGATCGACGCCAGCTGAAATCCATTCAGTCGGTCGAGCGCAAGATCGAGGTCAAGGCCACCATGCTGGCGACCTATGCGCAGTGGATCGACGGCGTGCTGGCCGGCGGCAAGGGCGCGCAAGACGATGTCGTGGCCACCTTGCTGGTATGGCACATCGACACGGGCGAATATGACCGCGCCCTAGTCATTGCCGCCTACTGCATGGAACACAAGTTCACCTTACCCGATGGCTACAGCCGCGACATTCCGACCATGATGCTGGACGAATTTTCCGCCGCCTACCTGCAAGGCAAGCTGGGCGACGATTCGCAGCATGCCGTGGCCGTGTTGGGCACCGTCGAGGCGATGACGGCCTCCAGCGATGCACCCGACCAGGCACGCGCCAAGCTGCACAAGGCCATCGGCCTGGCCATGATCGCCGTGCTGGACCTGGCCGACGACGCGGACATCGCCCCGGCGCTGGTGGCGCAGGCGGAAACGGCCATGGGCCAGTTGAAGCGCGCGCGCTCCCTGTCGGAGTCGTGCGGCGTCAAGAAAGATATGGAACGGCTGGAACGGCGCCTCAAGCGCGCGGCCGGTTCCGCGTAAGAGCATCCCCCGCAGCACGGCGACACGGGGGGATTCTGGCCAACGCATTGGCAACAATCTCGGCCTGATGAACCCCGTCCACCGCCCCCTTTTTGAAAGCGTCCCGTATGTCCTTCATGGCCCTGCCGCCGTCAATCCCGCCCGGCACCGCCCCGGTGCCGCCGACGCCTGCCGCCGGCATCATCGAGAACGACGGCTGGTTTCCCGATATTGCGCTGGCCGATATGCGCGACGCCATGCGCCTGGACGGCACCGTCACCGACGCGCGCCTGGTGCAAGCCGTGGTCGATGCCATCCTGCATGTCAACCGCGAGCTGGCCGACTGGCAAGGCAAGCAGGCCGCTGCCGGTATCAGCGCCCTGGTGGACGTGCCGGCCACGCGCATCAACCGCGAGTCCCGCTTGCTAGCGCAGTACCGGCGCGCCGTCTACAGCACGGCGAAAGCCGACCTGATCGAGCGTTACCGCGACTACGACACCACGGCCACGTCCGTCAGCGACAAGAAAAGCATGGAGTGGCTGGACGAGGCGCCCGGCGCGCAGCGGCGCAATGCCCAATGGGCCATCGCCGATATCGTCGGCCGCACGCACCTAACCGTGGAATTGATCTGATGCAGGTGCGCACGCGGCAGCACGACACGGTAGACGCCCTGGTGTGGCGCTACCTGGGCGACGGCGCGGGATACGTCGAGCAAACCCTGGAAATGAATCCCGCGCTGGCGCGCCACGGCGCCGTGCTGCCTGCCGGCCTGGTCGTCACCCTGCCCGAACCGGCGCCCAGCACGGGCCAGGTGGCCGCAGCCGATCTTGTGCAGCTATGGGACTGATCCTGGCATTCACCCTTTTATCCATCATGAAAAATCTATCTATCCTCTCACCGGAGAATCAAGCAATGTCCGCAGAATCGTTTGGTGGTTTCGCCACCCTGGTCAAACTGTACGGCTTCAAGGCGGCGCTGGGCATGGTCGGCGCGGCCATGCTGTACATCGTGCTGCCGCCGCTGAATGCCGACGGCACCTTCAACAAGGGGGAATTCGTCGCCCGCCTTGCCTGCGCGGGCGTGTTCTCGTGCCTGTTGGGCGGCACCGTGTACCAGCTGCTGTGCGCCCAGCTCCCTGCCATCGGCGCCATGGTCAACGCTTCCGCCATCGACTTGATCGTCGGCGCCCCCGGCTGGTGGGTATCGCGCGCCGTGGCCCTATGGTTCCAGCGCCGCAGCGACAAGGACATCGCCGAGCTGGTCAAAGACGCGAAGGAACACTGATGGCCACCACAGAAAATCCACTCATCGCGCGCACCATCGACGCCATCTTGCGCGCCGAAGGCGGCTATGTGAACGACCCTCTTGATGCGGGCGGCGAAACCAACTTCGGCATCACCGTGGCCGTGGCGCGCGCCAACGGCTATGCGGGGCCGATGCGCGAGCTGCCCGTGGCGGTGGCGCGCGCCATCTACACGGCGCGCTACATCACAGAACCGAAGTTCGACCAGGTGCTGGCCCTGCATGCCGGCATCGGCGCCGAAGTGATCGACACGGGCGTGAACATGGGGCCGCACCGCGCGGCCGAGTTCCTGCAGCGCTGGCTGAACGGTTTCAACGACACGGGCACGCGCTACCCCGCCCTGTTCGTCGATGGCCGCCTGGGCGAGCAGTCGCTGGGTGCGCTGGCCGCTTTCCTCAAATGGCGCGGCCAGGACGGCGCCGCCGTGCTGCTGCGCGCCCTGAACGGTCTGCAGGCGGCGCGTTACCTGGAAATCACCGAGGCCAACAAGACCCAGCGCCGTTTTCTGTTCGGCTGGATCAAGGAACGGGTGGCCATGTGACCGCAACCACCTGGCGCCCGCTGGCCACCTGCCTGCTGTGCGCCGCCCTGGCGGGCTGGACGGTGCAGGGCTGGCGCAAGGACGCCAGCATCGCCGAACTGCAGCGGGCGGCCGCCACTAGCAAAACCAATGCCGCCACCGAACTGGCCCAGGCCACGGCCCGCGTGCTCACGCTGGAGCGCGCCGCCGGCGCCGCCCTGGCGCAGCGCGCCGACCACCTCACCCAGGATCAAACCCATGCAAAAACTGAGCGTGACCGTTTCAATGCTGACGTGCGCAGCGGCGCTGTGCGCCTGTCAATCCCCGTCGCCAGCGGCCAGTGCGCCGCAATTACAGATACCGCCACTGCCGCAGGCGATCGGTACCAAGCGCGCGCCGAACTTGACCCAGCGACTGCGGCAGCTCTTGACGCCATTGCCGGCGACGGCGACGACGCCACCCGCCAGCTAAACGCCTGCATCGACGCCTACAACCTAGTCCGAGACACCTACCATGTACAAACCGAATAGTCTGCGCCAGCACTTGGCCGCCGCCATCCCCGACCTGCAGCGCGACCCCGACCGCTTGCTGGTCTTTGCCGACGAGGGCAACGTGGTGGCCAACGCTACCGCCTCGCTCTCCTTCGAATACCGCTTCAAGCTCAACCTGATCGTCACCGACTACGCGGGCGACGCCGACGCCATCATGGTGGCCCTGATCGCCTGGCTCAAAGTCCACCAGCTCGACCTGATGGCCAACGAAGAAACGCGCAAGCACGGCATCGCCTTCGAGGTGGATTTTAATAACCATGAAACGGTCGACATTTCCATCAAGCTGGACCTGACCGAGCGAGTGGCCGTCAAGGCCAGCGAGGCGGGCCGCCTGGACATCAAGCACCTGGCCGAGATACAGCACATGCCGGCCTATGCGGACGAGTTCTGGAAGCTGTACGACGGCGAGACGCTGCTGGCCGAATGGCGCACGCCCGAGGCCACGCCGTGAGCGATGACCTGCACGCTTTGGCAACCTGGGCCGGCGCATTGCTGGCCAAGCTGCAGCCGGCCCAGCGCCGCGCCATCAATCACAAGGTGGCCATCGACCTGCGCCGCAGCCAGGCGCAGCGCATCAAGGCGCAGCAGGGACCGGATGGCGCAGCCTATCCGGCGCGCAAGCGGCGCAAGGAATTCAAGGGGAAGAATGGACGCATCAAGCGGCAGAAGGCGGCGATGTTCGCCAAAATTCGCACCGCCAAACATTTGAAAGTAAAGGCGACCGGCGACCAGATCGAGGTCGGGTTCTTTGGCTGGGTGGCGCGCGTGGCGCATGTGCATCAGTTTGGGCGGCAAGACCGCATTACTAAAAAGGGCGCCGTCTACAAGTACCCGGAGAGGCCGCTGCTGGGCTTGAGTGAACCGGATCGGACGTTGATACGAGAATCACTATTACGGTACATGCAAAAAAACTAAGTTTCATCTGTGTAAATTTCAACTGACTTTCGTTATCAAATGGGTTAGCATCACACGATACTGGGCCCTTTATCCCAAAGTAGACGTTGAATTTTCAATGTCTCACGCCAATAATTTTCTTAAATATACTTTTTTAAAAGGATCCGACCGTGTCGATGCTTTCATGGATTGATTTTGGCAAAGTTTCAGCAGAAAGAGATGATCTGCTTTCCAGCTACTTTTTTGACAACGGCGTATTACAGTCTGTAGTGAGCAGCCCATCATCGTTCCTCGTTCTCGGCAGAAAAGGGGCCGGGAAGACAGCAGTTTTTCGATATCTTACAGAAAACACAAAACAATTTATTGGCGTTGACGATATCCTCGTCCCGTTGTCGTTTGAGGACTACAACTGGAATATTCATTCACTTCTAACGAATGAAAACAAAGCTGAGTCCATGCTATACAAGCAATCGTGGCGCTTCATGATATTAGTTGAAGCCTTAAAAGCTTACAAAACCTGGTTTGAAAAAGAGCGCAAAACCGTTCCAAAGAGAATCGCATTAGCGACAAAACTTCTAGAAAAACTATTTGATAGCCCCGTTCCTTCCATATACCAAATTGTAGGAAGAAAACTATTAAGCCTATCAGCACTAAAGCTTCCCAGCGGTGGCCTTGATCTCGAAGATGGAGGAATTGACTCCATTAGCGTAGGTGCGGGGGAGATTTCCTTCGATGCGGTACGAGCAGATAAAGACTTACGACAACATCTTTCGGAAAATATAGAAAACCTAATTAACCATTTAGATCGCGCATTGTCCGAGGCCGACGCCACGTGGCCGAGGGTATTTGTCTGTTTTGATCGAGTAGACGAGGCTTGGGATGAAGTCTCATACGAGGCATCTAGAAAAGTAATCGCTGGCCTCGTCTCTGCATCGGATGCCATCAATTCACAGTTCAAGGGAAAGCTGCGGCCTATAGTATTCTTACGCGAGGATATTTTCGATGTACTGAGTATTAATGATGCAAATAAACTACGCGAAGACTGCGGAGCACTTCTTAACTGGAATAAGAAATCATTAACAAGTCTTATTCTACGTAGAGTAAATTACTTTGGAAAATTACATCAGCAAGCACAAATCGTTGATTTAGATTCAATGTTCGACAAACAAGCGATGCGCCAGGGAGCAAAGCCATCAAGTTACCTCTTGCGCCGCACGATGATGCGGCCTCGCGACCTCATTTCTTTGTTTAGCCGAACGGTGGAAACAATGCGAGAAAAGGCAAATGATCCGTTTGCGGAAGACAATATTGAATTTGACAAATTGGAATGCGAAGCAATCTACAGTGCGGAGCCTGGATATTCCGAATGGTTGAAACAAGAGCTGCTAGATGAATGGAAAGTCCAGCGCCCTGTTATTATTAATTTGTTCCATGCGATCCAAAACAACGGCTCCACTAATTTCACACAGGAAAAACTATCCGATGGACTCCAAAAGTTAATTGGAGAAATCTCACTTGCGGATATGCTTACCCACCTTAGATTTCTTTTCGATAACTCCGTTATTGGTTTTAAGCTCGGCGCATCTACGGAGTGGCGTTTTAAATGCTTTTATCCATCACAGGGATTTCTTGAGTCGGATGAATATAGAGTTCACGAGGGACTGGTTCGAGCACTCAATCTCAAAGAAGCTAGGGAGCGGAACGAAGCATAAAATATCCAGACATCTCGCGATTTCTGCCATATCGACCATGGCAATAATACGTGTAAAAAGGCCGATAGCGGTTTGCTTGGGCGACGGGATCAGTCGCTCGCCGCACCCGCTCTTAAAAGGTAAGTCTCTTCGCCACAGACTTTTATAGTCGCTAAGCCACTTATCAACCCGCCCCCGCGTGCATCCGCACGCGGACTTCGGCAACATGCACTGCATGAACGCCGACCTGTCCGACCTCCTCCGCTTGCTGCAAAACCTGATCCGCCTGGGCACCATTGCCGAGGTCAAAGGGGCCAAGGCGCGCGTGCGGCTGGGGCCGACACTCACCACCGAATGGCTGAAATGGGCCACCCGACGCGCCGGCAGCACGCGCACCTGGTCGGCGCCGACTGTCGGCGAACAAGTGATTGTCTTTTCCCCTGGAGGCGACCTGACGCGCGGCGTCATCCTGCCTGCGCTGTACTCCCAGGAATTTGACGCGCCCGAAACCAGCCCCACCATCCATACCACGCACTACCCCGATGGCGCCGTGCTGCAGTACGACCACGCGACCCACGCCCTGACGGCCACCCTACCAGGCGGCACCGCCACCATCACCGCCGACAAGGTGACGTCGAACGCGCCCAGCACCATTTGCACGGGCGACCTGACCGTCATGAAAAACCTGATCGTCAAACAGTCCACCACCGTGGAAGGCACCACCGCCCTGAATGGCGGCGTGAACGCCAAGGCCGGCGCCGCTGGCGGCGTGGCCATGGCCGTGCAAGGCACGATCAAAGCCAGCGAGGACGTGCTGGCCGGCGCCATCAGCCTGGCCACGCATCCGCACGGCGGCGTCAAAGCCGGCGGCGACAAGTCGGGCGGGCCGCAATCATGATGGGCATGCACGCCGCCACCGGGCGCAGCCTGACGGGCCTGGGCCACCTGCGCCAGTCGGTTGCCGACATTCTCACCACGCCAATGGGGTCGCGCATCAGGCGCCGCCGCTATGGTTCCGAAGTGCCCGAGCTGATCGACCAACCCCTGAACAGCGCCACACAGTTGCGCATCTACGCGGCCACCGCCTTTGCCCTGCGCCGCTGGGAGCCGCGTTTGCAACTGTCCAGCGTGCAGCTCACGCGCGACACGGACGGCGCCATCACATTGCTGCTCGATGGCACGGCGAATGGCCAGGGCATCACCCTGTCCGTGCCCGTCAAGCAAGGGGGCGCCGTATGAGCACGCCTATCGACCTGACCCAATTGCCGGCGCCCAGCGTCGTCGAGGTACTGGACTTCGAAACCATCCTGGCCACGCGCAAGGCGCACCTCGTCAGCCTGCTGCCGGAAGCCGAGCGCGCGGCCGTCACGGCCCTGCTTGAGCTGGAATCGGAGCCGGCCACCAAGCTGCTGGAAGAAAACAGCTACCAGGAAACCATCCTGCGCAACCGCGTCAACGAGGCCGGCAAGGCCGTCATGCTGGCGTTTGCCCTCGATGGCGACTTGGACCAGCTGGGCGCCAACGTCAACGTGGCGCGCCTGGTCATCACGCCAGCAAATCCCGACGCCCTGCCGCCCGTGCTTGCTGTCATGGAAGACAATGACGCCTACCGCCTGCGCATCCAAGAAGCGCCGGATGGCCTGTCCGTGGCCGGCCCGAAGGCGTCCTATGAATTTCACGCCCGCAGCAGCGACGGCCGCGTCAAGGATGTGAGCGCCACCAGCCCCGCACCGGCCAGCGTCACCGTCACGGTGCTGGCCAACAACGACACAGGCATCGCCGACGCCGCGCTGCTGGCCACCGTGGCGCGCGCGCTCAACGCCGAGGACGTGCGCCCGCTGGGCGACCGCTTGAGCGTGCAGGCCGCCCAGGTGATCGATTACCAGATCGAGGCCACCTTGTTTATCGGCGTCGGCCCGGAAGTGCCGATTCTGCTAGACGCGGCACGCGCCAACGCCGTGCGCGTGTCGCAGCCGCGCCGGCCGCTGGGGCACAGCATCTACCGTTCCGCCTGCAGCGCCGCCGTCCACGTCGAGGGCGTGCGCAAGGTCGTGCTCACCAGACCGGCGGCGGACATCGAACTGAACGCCACCCAGGCCGCGCGCTGCACGGCTATTAAGTTGAATGTGGTGGTGCTCTATGAATAAGCTCGTGCCCACCCTGCCGCCCAACACCACGGCGCTGGAGCGCGCCATTGCCGTGGCCTGCGCCGAGCTGGTCAACGTGCCCGTGCCGCTACGCGACCTGTGGAACGCCGACCGCTGCCCGGTCGCCCTGCTGCCATTCCTGGCCTGGGCATGTTCTGTCGACCGCTGGGACGACGCCTGGCCCGAGTCGATCAAGCGCGGCACGATCAAGGCGTCCTATTTCATCCACAAACACAAGGGCACGATTGCCGCCGTGCGCCGCGTGGTGGAGTCCCTGGGCTATTTGATCCGCATCACCGAATGGTGGCAAACCACGCCGACGGGCGTACCGGGCACCTTCCGCCTCGACGTGGGCGTGCTGGACTCGGGCATCACGGACGCCATGTTTCAGGAAATGGAACGCCTGATTGCCGACGCCAAGCCCGTCAGCCGCCACATGACGGGCCTGGCCATCTATCTGGAAAGTCGCGGCAGCATCTACGCGGGCGCTTGTGCGTACCACGGCGACGCCATGACCGTGTATCCCTGGATCGCGGAAACCATCGAAGTGCGCGGCACGCTGTTGCAGGTCGGCGCATCCCATACCATCGACACCCTGACCATCTATCCATGAGCACATACTTTGCCATCCTGACCGAAGTGGGCGAGGCCAAGCTGGCCAACGCCATCGCCCTGGGTCAAACCCTGAAACTGAAAAGCCTGGCCGTGGGCGACGGCAACGGCAATTTACCCATGCCGGTGCGCACGCAAAAGGCGCTGATCCACGAGGTGCGCCGCGCGGGCCTGAACCAGCTGACCATCGACCCGGCCAACACCAGCCAGATCATCGTCGAGCAAGTCTTGCCCGAGGACGTGGGCGGCTGGTGGATACGTGAAATCGGTATCTTTGACGAGGCCGGCGACCTGTGCGCGGTGGCCAACTGCCCGCCCAGCTACAAGCCCCTGATGACGGAAGGCAGCGGCCGCACGCAAGTGGTACGCATCGTGCTGATCGTCGCCAGCACGGCCGCCATCGAGCTGAAAATCGACCCGTCCATCATTCTGTCCACGCGCAAGTATGTCGATGACCAGGACATTACCGTGCGCGCCTACAGCGATGCGCAATTGGCCAAACATCTGGCGGCTACCGATCCGCATCCGCTGCTGGCCAAGGTCACCTACGTCGATCAGCAGGACACCAGCGCGCGCACCTATGGCGATCAGCAACTGGCCAAGCATCAGGCGGCTCTTGATCCGCACCCGCTGCTGGCCA
>NZ_LT607680.1:0-5000 GCF_900095265.1 Janthinobacterium sp. UMAB-56
TAAGACAGCCAAGAAACCAAGCTTTACGGTAGGTTCGATTCCCGCCGTCTCCACCACTGAATTGTTTAGAATCAAGTAGTTAGCAAGAAGAAGGCTGTCATTATTTGGGTTGTTTTTGGGCTGTTTTAGTCTAGGAATGACTACAAAATGACAGCTTTTTTTTGTTCGCTTAAACTACATCTATTGTGAAATTTTGACTACTGATCTCAATAGGATGTCATTAAGATAACAGGGGTTGAAGCAGGACGAGTTTATCACTGATTATTTTTGCAATCTCATGGCATATGGAAGCTTCTCGATTTCAATTACTACTCTATGGAAATTGAAAGAAGGCACTTTTATACAACAAAAGTTAATTAAAATACATTAATGAGTTCGAAACTTAACATTTCCCATGAAAAAATGCCTCACATAGTATGGGCAATTATTTTCATTTTAATTGCCATCATAGCAACGCAGTGGCATTC
This sequence comes from Janthinobacterium sp. UMAB-56, assembly GCF_900095265.1. Lineage (GTDB taxonomy): Bacteria > Pseudomonadota > Gammaproteobacteria > Burkholderiales > Burkholderiaceae_D > Janthinobacterium. Next base: position 468 of record NZ_LT607680.1, read on the forward strand.
AGAACTAATAAAAGATCCGCCAACAACTCTTGGGACCGTCGGTTTTTTTGCAACCGCATATGGCATATTGTTCGCAATCATTGAGCTAGGCAGGACTAAAAATGCAGCTATACTGGTAAAAAAGGAAGTGCAGCGAGCATTAAATATGGTCAAAGGAATAGACAGTGCACAAGAAATTGTTGAGTGCCTAAATACCACTTCGTTAGCCTTAGCGTCGTTGGAAGAAGGAAAAGCCATACCTAATGCGCTTTTATGCCAAATAATAAAACACTACTCCCAACTCTTTCACATTGAACTTGAGGATGATTCATCCGAACATAGACGCGTAAGATCAACAATACAAGCTTATTCATTTATACCGCCAAAATCAAGTGAAAAAGAATCAAGCCAAGGCCCACGCTCCAATTCAAAAAAGACGAGAGCGGCATTACTTGAGATCACAGGACACCTTGCTCAGAGACAAGGCTCCAACAAAACTTTTACGGAGCATACAGAATGATTCCAAAATCACTAATAAATTTTTTTGATCAACTTCAATCAGCGACCGAAAATTCTGAACTTAAATGGAATGAGGCAGATTCAAACTCTTACTTTTGCGATCACAAAAATAATACTCTTCACATCTCAAAACACTATGATCCAGATCGCGAAAGATATTACATAGATTTCCACATAACATTTGATGGAAGATCCTCTCATTTTAATGTCGTAGAATATGAAGTTGACTACCACAAAATGAAAACCTTATACGAGGCAATTTCCATAAACGCGAACAATTTACCCTACCGACTAAATAATTTCTTTAATTGAAACAATAAATTAAAGTGATTATTTACAAAAAACAAATTCCGAAATTATAGAATTTGTCGCTTACTTATTTATCTCGCAATATAATTTAATTCAATAAAAACACTTTATGAAAATATTGTCTTCGATTAGATTAATCTCGTTCGGCGGAACAAACCACAATATAGTTGCACTACGTGTAGATTAAGTTAGAAGGTGTGCTCAAAGTGCGTCATGACGCGTCAAATCGTATTTCCCATCTTCGCACTTCCACACCGGGATACGAGGAGCAGTTTTGACATTCAGACACGCACTCACGCGTTGTGCGTCGCAAACCTATCACCTGAAATGCCCTAAAATCCTTGAGGAGGAGACAATACTTCCAAGACTAGCACTATCGAAAAAATATTTAACATCTGAATCAATTAGCACCGTAGCCCTGGGCACGTATTCATCTTTTCAAACGCGGCGGAAGCGGATCAGCTACTGCAACAAGGCGCTCTGCTGGATACTGCTGGAACAAATCCTCTTCGGTCACAAGGGAGCCATCGAGCCAGTGGTGATACTGGTCCGGGTCGAGGATCATCACCATCCGTTTTTCATCATCCGGCTTGTGGAAACGCTGCATGAGCGGGTGGCCATCGGCGTTTATCGTCAGCATCGAGAACGACAACAGCAAATCTTGCGGCCGGAACTCCCATATCCCGGCGATGGCGGCCGGCATTCCATTGGCGCGCTCGATGCGCCAACGGATCGGTTTTCCAGTCTCATAGCAAGGTTCGAAGAAATTATCCGCAGGAATAATGCAGAATTGTTTGCGCTTCCAGGCATTGCGGAAGGACCGCTTCAGCGCCACGGTTTCGGTGCGGGCGTTGTAGGTCTGGCGCGCCAGCTTCATATCGGCCCAATGCGGAACCATCCCAAAACATGCCGGCGCGACTTCCAGTTCACCGGGCACCTCGTGCGAAGCGCGAATGATCGGCGCCATGTAGCCCGGCCAGGCTTCCGGCGGCAGGTCAAATTGAGGGGAACGGACAGCAAAATGCTGTTCGATTTGATCGCTACGGCTGGGGGTATAGTCGGCGCACATGCAATTTATTCTACCTGCCTTCCGGCATTGGCGGCGGTTCCGTCCCGACAAAACACAGCCAGGACTGCGCATAGTCGCAAAATTGCATATCCACTTTGCTACGCTCAAACCCTGACAACACCATGCGCCCATCCCGATACCAGAGCAAATTCACGTCAAACAGTGTGTCAACGTATTTCCCGCTATCTCCGTACGTGAAGCGGGCCAGCTTCACCAAACGGTGCAAGCCCTGGTCTGTCGTTTCAACGACTTCCAACGTGCCGGGCCGCGCCGAGTTGTAGCGATCATGCAGCCGTCGCTTGGGCACCTCCACCCCAGCAAGGCGCATCTTTAACATTTTAACAATCATTGTGACACCCAAGTAAAATACTGTACATATATACAGTATATCAAGAGTTCTTGAGGTCGCAATACCCGGCAATTACGCGAGGGCGTGAAGATGAATGATGCGCAGAATGCAGACACCAATGCATGGTCCAGAACCGCGCCAAGGCGCGGCGCAGCGCGAAAACAACACCGCTCCCACGTCGCCTCACCACCCACACGAAAAACCGCTCAAAGTGCGTCAAAATGCGTCAAATCGCACGCCCCCTCTTCGCCCCGCCGCGCCAGTCCTCATGCGCCTTCGGCCGTGGCGCAAATTTGAGTCAAAAGAGCCCTATATAGCGGGCAGGTGTGGAGGGGNCAACTGCGCGCGCCGGGCCGAAACGGGCCTTTTTCTTGCATTCATAGCAACACCAATCATCGGGACGTGAAAAAGCCGCCTCATGGGCGGCCTGTGCGGTGGCTAGGGCGCTCTGGCGCGGCTGGGCTGTCGCGGCCCGGCCCTGCCGGTCAGCGCGGCGTGGCGGTCATGCTGGACGGCCGGCGCGCGCCTTCGCCGCCTGCTCCTTCTCGTAGTCGTCGCGGCAGTCCACATCGCAGAACAGCAGCGCGGGCGCCAGCGCCTCGTCGCAGTAGTGACAGCAGCCGTGCGCCACCAAGGCGGGCCGGCCACGCACTGCAGCCAGGCCGCGCGCCACCTCGGCAAAGATGATCTTGTCGGTGTTGTCGATGTGGTCGCTCATTGCATACCCTCCCCGCCCGTGGCCAGGTCATACGGGGCGAAGCGCACCACTTCCACACCGGCCCACTCGTTGATCGCTTCGAACTGGGCCTGCAGCGGCACCAGTTCATTGCGGGCGAAGACGCGCGCGGCCGGTTCCACGGCGCCGAAGCCGCCGGCATTGTTCGGCAGGATGCCCATGAGTTGCGGCGGCACGCGGTGCGCGGCCAGCTGGTCGTCGCGCGTCACGCTCTTGATATTGAAAAACTCGTCCTTGGCGGCCACGTCGGACACCGGCAGAATCTGGATGCCGTCCTTCTTGCCGTTCGGCGCGTACATGAACAGGTTGCGGAAGTTGCCCGGCCCCTTGCTGTCGCGCATGGCCTGGCGCAGGTTGTCCACGTCCTGCGTGTTGGCGGCGGCGTCCGTCATGTAGAACACGAAACCGGCGTGCGAACCGTTCTTGTAATACTTGCGGCGGAACAAGGTGGCCGCCTCGTTGAGCCAGGCTGATTGCAGCGCGCTCAGGTACTGCGGCACGCCGTACAACTCCTGGTTGACGTCCGGCTCCATCAGGTGGAAGACGCGCCCCTTGTCGAACTGGTGCACGGCCTGGTAGCCATTGACGAAGAAATACGTGTCCAGATCGACGCCGCGCCGCATGTACTTGGCCAGGGCGTGTTGGTACGCCAGCGCCTTGCCGCTGCGGCTGGGCCTGTCTTCCAGGTAGGCATTGCCGAACGTCAGGAAATCCAGCGCCATGCGCTTGAAGGCGTCGCGCGATAAATACTTGCTGGGGATCAGCGTGGACGCCAGCACATTGGCCTTGAAGTGAATGGCGCTGCTGTGGTGCACGCCCGCGTTAAACGACTTGGCCAGGCCGGCCAGGTTGACGGGCGGCTCGTACCAGTGGCCGTTCTTCCAGCATTCGAAGCAATCCAGAATGTCGGCGTGCTCGAGCACGGGCGTAGGGTCGCCGAAAGAAAACGCCTCGATGCCGGCGGCGGTCGGCGCCGTGGCCGCTGTTGATGGTGCGCCCTGGGCCTGCTGGCCGCGCGCGCGCATGTGTCGTGCTTTGCTCAAGAATAAATCTCCATGAAAGATTGGTGGTTGTCGGTGGTGCCTTCGAAGGGCTCGTGATCGAGGGCATGCATGCAGGCCCACGCCAGATCGGCGTGGCCGGTTTCATCGCTGCGGCCGGCGACATAGGTCACATGCCGTCCGCTGGGGGTGAGGGTCTTGTGGATGGCCATGAAGGACTGCGCGATGTCGGTCCAGCCGGCGTCAAACTCCAGTCGCCCCTTGCTGATGATGTTTTTGGCCTTCAAGACCATGCGGGTTTTGACTTCGGGCGAGTAATTCAGCGCCGTGACAGCCGGGAAGAAGCCGCGCACGATGGGCAGCACGCCGATGCCCATGCCGGTCGTGTCGATGCCGATGTACTCGACGTTGTAGCGCTGGGTCATCTGGCGGATGGCGTCGGCGTGGTCTTCGAAGCTCTGCCCGCGCCACTGGTGGCGCTCAAGGATGCGGAACTTGCCGCCGGCCGTCATGGGCGGCGCCAGCACCACGCAGCCGGCGCTGTCGCCGTTCAAGGCCGGGTCGTAGCCGA
>NZ_LT607680.1:5030-8219 GCF_900095265.1 Janthinobacterium sp. UMAB-56
AACGGTTTGTAGTCGTCCCACTCCACCCAGGAATCGACCATGCAGCGCTGCAGCTCGGCCAGCGGGAAGACCGAGGCCGAGTCGTCGATGAAATTGCACATCAGCAGGTTGTCGAACTGGTCGGGGCTGTATTCGAAGTTTCGCAGCTCGTCGATGTCGAACAGGTTGCAGCCGCCGCGCTCGGCATCCAGGATGGTGACGATCTGGCGCCAGATCTTGTCCTCGCCCGTGAAGCCCGACGAGAGGCGGCCGTGGCTCACATCGATATTCACCTGGTCCGCCTTGGCGCGGCGCTTGTTGAACAGCTCGCCCGTCCAGAACGGGTAAGCCTGGTGCGTGGTCGAGGATGGCGTGGAAAAGTAGGTCTTGCGCCATTTCTTGTGGATGGCCATGCCCGAGGCCACCTTGTTGAGTTCCTGGAAGTTCTGCGTCCAGAAGAATTCATCGAAGTAAAAATTGCCGTGGTAGCCCTGCGCCGTGCGCGCATTGGTGCCCAGGAAGTACAGATGGGCGCCGTTCGGCAGCACGATGGGGTCGCCCGTCAGCTCGATGCCGGCCGCTTCGCGCGCGAATTGCACGATGTATTGCTTGAAGACGTGCGCCTGCGACTTCGACGCGGACAGGAAGATCTGATTGCGGCCCGTGGCCATGGCGTCGGCCAGCGCCTCGCGGGCGAAATACCAGGTGGCGCCGATCTGGCGCGATTTCAAAATGGCGCGCGTGCGCTGGTCGCCATTGCGATACCAGACTTTTTGATAGTCGAAGAGCGAATCCTGGAAGGCGTCGAGCAACTGGATTTTCTGTTCTTCGCTGAAATCGTTGCGGGTCGGTTTCTTCTTCGGGCCGGCATTCCGGTTTGCCAGCCTGGGGTTGAGATCCACCTCGTTGCCGCCCGGCTGCTCATAGCGGCGCACGCGCGCCGCCTGCACGATAGCGCGCATTAGCAGATCGATTTCCTTGTAGTCGCTACCGCTCTTGACCTCCTTTTCGATCAGTTTCACCAGGCGCAGCTCGGCCGCTGCCTCGACGTGCTCGATGGCCTGCGCCTTGTCCCACTCGTCGCGCAGCTTCCAGCTATTGATGGTGCTGCGCTTGATGCCCAGGTGGCGGGCGATGGACGAAATGCGCCAGCCCTTCCAGTACAGGGCGCGCGCGGCGCGGCGCGGCGCGGATTCGGGCACGGCCAGTTCGGCGATTATTTCTTCGGGTTTTTGTTCAATGGCTAGCATGCCGCCAGCGTAGGCCGCGCGCGCGCGGAGCGGGGAAAGGCAAAAGTCGCTATGGCCCATAGCAACCCGCACCGCATTGAATCGCAGCGCCAAGACGTTGACCATGGCGTTATCCGATCAACCGAGACACGCCACCATGCCTAAATCCCAATTCTTCCGCGTCGCCACCGAAGGCGCCACCACCGACGGCCGCAACATCGACCGCGCCACCATCGAGCAGATCGCCGCCACCTACAACCCGAAAACCTACGGCGCGCGCATCTGGCTGGAGCACATTCGCGGCATCCTGCCCGACAGCCAGTTCAAGGCCTACGGCGACGTGATCGCCGTCAAGGCCGAAGAGGTCGACACGGACAGCGGCAAGAAGCTGGCCCTGTTCGCGCAGATCGAACCCACGCCGGAACTGGTGGCCATCAACAAGGCGAAACAAAAGCTGTACACCAGCCTGGAAATTCAGCCCGACTTTGCGGACTCGGCGCAGCCCTACCTGGTCGGCCTGGGCGTCACCGACAGCCCCGCCAGCCTGGGCACCGAAGCACTGAAATTTTCCGCCAGCCGCAAGCAGCAAAGCGCCAACCTGTTTACTTCCGCCGTCGAGGTGACGCTGGAGTTTGAAGAACCGCAGGGCACCAGGCTGGCCGACGCCGTGAAAAATCTGCTGTCGCGCTTTTCCAATAAATCCGGCGCCGACGCCGCGCAGTTCGCCGACATCAGCGAAGCCGTGGATGCGCTGGCCGGTCACGTCGTCACCGCCAACGACAACTACACGGGCACCTTGGCGCGCCTGGAAAAAACCGAAACGGCATTGAAGGCCACGCAGGACGAGCTGGCCGCCTTCAAGGCGCAGATGGACGAAGCGCCCGGCAACGGCCCGCGCCGCCCGGCCGCCACCGGCAACGACGGGCCCGTGCAGACCGAGTTTTAAGCGCCCTCGCCCTTTCATCCCCCCATTCAACAACGGAGCACCGAACCATGAAAAAGCAAACGCGCCAGGTCTTTGGCCAATACGAAACCCGCCTGGGCCAACTGAACGACACGGACAACGTGGCCAAGACCTTCAGCGTCACGCCCAGCGTGCAGCAAAAGCTGGAAACGAAAATGCAGGAATCGAGCGAGTTCCTGTCGAAAGTGAACATCATCGGCGTGAGCGAGCAGGAAGGCGAAAAACTGGGCCTGGGCGTGTCCGGCCCGATTGCCGGCCGCACCAACACCAAGGACAAGGAACGCAAGACGCGCGACCTGTCCACCCTGGACGGTACCAAGTACCGCTGCGAGCAAACCAACTTCGACACGCATTTGAACTATGCCAAGCTGGACGCCTGGGCCAAGTTCCCCGACTTCCAGTCGCGCGTGGCCAATGCCATCTTGACGCGCCAGGCGCTCGACCGCATCGTCATCGGCTTCAATGGCGTGAAAGCCATGGCTGACACCGATCTGGACGCCAATCCGCTGCTGCAGGACGTCAATAAAGGCTGGCTGCAGCACCTGCGCGAGCTGGCGCCCGAGCGCGTGCTGGGCCTGGTCGCCGCCGGCATGCCGGGCAAGGTTGTCATCGGCGACGTGGACGGCGCCGACTATGCCAACCTGGACGCGGCCGTCACGGATGCCGTCAACCTGCTGGACCCGTGGTATCAGGAAGACACCAACCTGGTGGCCATCGTCGGGCGCAAGCTGTTGAACGACAAGTATTTCCCATTGGTCAACACCAAGCAGGCACCCACGGAAACCCTGGCGGCCGACATCATCATCAGCCAGAAACGTATCGGCGGCTTGCCGGCCGCGCGCGTGCCCTACTTCCCCGACAACGCCATCCTGATTACCCGCTTCGACAATCTGTCGATCTACTTCCAGGAGGGCGCGCGCCGCCGCCGCGTCGAGGACGTGCCCAAGCGCGACCGCATCGAGAACTACGAGTCGTCCAACGACGCCTACGTGATCGAAGACCTGGGCCTGGCCGCGC
>NZ_LT607680.1:8249-13402 GCF_900095265.1 Janthinobacterium sp. UMAB-56
CCCGCCCTGCGCCACCGCGCGCGCATGCTGGCCGAGCGCACGGCCGGCGCAGCCGCGCCGCAGGGCGTGACCACCGGCACGGCGTACGAGATGATGCTCTACAAGCTGGCCGACGACCGCCGGCGCCTGAAATCCATCCAGTCGGTGGAACGCAAGATCGAGGTCAAGGCCACCTTGCTGCCCGACTATGCACAGTGGATCGACGGCGTGCTGGCCGGCGGCAAGGGCGCACAGGATGACGTGTTTGCCACCCTGCTGGTGTGGCATATCGACACGGGCGAGTATGCGCGCGCCCTGGTCATGGCCGAATACGCGCTGGCGCACAAGTTCACCCTGCCCGAGACCTACAGCCGCGACATCGCCACCCTGATGCTGGACGAATTTGCCGAAGGCTACCTGCACGGCAAGCTGGCCGCCGATCCGCAGCACGCGGCCCAGGTGCTGGGCACCGTCGAGCAACTGACTGCCGCCAGCGACGCGCCCGACCAGGCGCGCGCCAAGCTGCACAAGGCCCTCGGCCTGGCCATGATCGCCGTGCTGGATCAAAACGACGACACCGACATCGCGCCGGCGCTGGTGGCGCAGGCGGAAACGGCCATGGGCCACTTGAAGCGCGCCCGCGCCCTGTCGGAGTCATGCGGCGTCAAGAAAGATATGGAACGGCTGGAGCGGCGTATCAAGCGCGCGGCCGGTTCCACGTAAAGAGCATCCCCCGCAGCACGGCGGCACGGGGGGATTCTGGCCAACGCATAGTCAAAGATGCTGACCTGATGAACCCCGTCCACCGCCCCATTTTGAAAGCGTCCCGTATGTCCTTCATGGCCCTGCCCCCGTCGATCCCGCCCGGCACAGCCCCCGCGCCGGCAACACCGGCCCCCGGCATCATCGAGAACGACGGCTGGTTTCCCGACATCCTTCTCACCGACATGCGCGACGCCATGCGCCTCGATGGCACCGTCACCGACGCGCGCCTGGTGCAAGCCGTGGTCGATGCCATCCTGCACGTCAACCGCGAGCTGGCCGACTGGCAACGCAAGCAGGCGGCAGCCGGTAGCACCGCCCTGGTCGATGTGCCGGCCACGCGCATCAACCGCGAATCGCGCCTGCTGGCGCAGTACCGGCGCGCCGTCTACAGCACGGCGAAGGCCGATCTGATCGAGCGTTACCGGGACTACGACAGCACGGCCACGTCCGTCAGCGACAAGAAAAGCATGGAGTGGCTGGACGAGGCGCCAGGCGCGCAGCGGCGCAATGCGCAATGGGCCATCGCCGATATGGTCGGGCGCGCGCACCTGACCGTGGAGCTGATCTGATGCAGGTGCGCACGCAGCAGCACGACACGGTAGACGCCCTAGTGTGGCGCTACCTGGGCGATGGCGCGGGATACGTCGAGCACACCCTGGAAATGAATCCCACACTGGCGCGCCACGGCGCCGTGCTGCCGGCTGGCCTGGTCGTTACCCTGCCCGAGCCGGCGCCCAACACGGGCCAGGTGGCCGCAGCCGATCTTGTGCAGCTTTGGGATTAATGCAGCAATCCACCTTTTACCCTCATGAAAAATCTATCACCCCTCTCACCGGAGAATCAAGCAATGTCCGCAGAATCGTTTGGTGGTTTCGCCACCCTGGTCAAACTGTACGGCTTCAAGGCGGCGCTGGGCATGGTCGGCGCCGCCATGCTGTACATCGTGCTGCCGCCTTTAAATAGCGACGGCACCTTCAACAAGGGCGAATTCGTCGCCCGCCTGGCCTGCGCCGGCGTGTTCTCGTGCCTGCTGGGCGGCACCGCCTATCAGCTGCTGTGCGCCCAGCTCCCGGCCATCGGCGCCATGGTCAACGCCTCCGCCATCGACCTGATCGTCGGCGCGCCCGGCTGGTGGGTATCGCGTGCCGTGGCCCTGTGGTTCCAGCGCCGCAGCGACAAGGACATCGCCGAGCTGGTCAAAGACGCGAAGGAACATTAATGGCCACCACCGATAATCCCCTGATCGCGCGCGTCATCGACGCCATCCTGCGCGCCGAAGGCGGCTATGTGAACGACCCGCAAGACAAGGGCGGCGAAACCAATTACGGCATCACCGTCGCCGTGGCGCGCGCCAACGGCTACACGGGACCGATGCGCGACTTGCCTGTGGCGGCGGCGCGCGCCATCTACACGGCGCGCTACATCACGGAACCGAAATTCGACCAGGTGCTGGCCCTGCATGCCGGCATCGCCGCCGAGCTGATCGACACGGGCGTGAATATGGGGCCGCACCGCGCGGCCGACTTCCTGCAGCGCTGGCTGAACGGTTTTAATGACACCGGCGCCCGCTATCCCGTCCTGTTCGTCGACGGCCGGCTGGGCGCGCAGTCGCTGGGTGCCCTTGAATCCTTCCTGAAATGGCGCGGCCAGGACGGCGCCGCCGTGCTGCTGCGCGCCTTGAACGGACTGCAGGCGGCGCGTTACCTGGAAATCACCGAGGCCAACAAGACCCAGCGCCGTTTTCTGTTCGGCTGGATCAAGGAACGGGTGGCCATGTGATGGGGCCGAACTGGCGCCCGCTGGCCGCCTGCCTGCTGTGCGGCGCCCTGGTCGGCTGGACGGCGCAGGGCTGGCGCAAGGATGCCAGCATCGCCGCCCTGCAGTGGGCGGCGGCCACCGACAAGACCACCGCCGCCACCGCGCTGGCCCAGGCCACGGCCCGCGTGCTCACGCTGGAGCGCGCGGCCGGCGCCGCCCTGGCGCAGCGCGCCGACCACCTCACCCAGGAGCAAACCCATGCGAAAACTGAACGTGACCGTTTTAACGATGACGTGCGCAGCGGCGCTGTCCGCCTGTCAATCCCCGTTACCAGCGGCCAGTGCGCCGCAAGCGCAAATACCTCCGCTGCCGCAGGCCATCAGCACGAAACGCGCGCCGAACTTGACCCGGCGACTGCGGCAGCTCTTGACGCCATTGCCGGCGACGACGCCACCCGCCAGCTAAACGCCTGCATCGACGCCTACAACACCGTGCGAGACACCTACCATGTACAAACCGAATAGCCTGCGCCAGCACCTGGCCGCCGCCATCCCCGACCTGCAGCGCGACCCCGACCGCCTGCTGGTCTTCGCTGACGAGGGTAACGTGGTGGCCAGTGCCACCGCCTCCCTCTCCTTCGAATACCGCTTCAAGCTCAACCTGATCGTGACCGACTACGCGGGCGACGCCGACGCCATCATGGTGGCCCTGATCGCCTGGCTAAAAGTCCACCAGCTCGACCTGATGGCCAACGAGGAAACGCGCAAGCACGGCATCGCCTTCGAGGTCGATTTCAACAACCATGAAACGGTCGACATTTCCATCAAGCTGGATCTGACCGAGCGCGTGGCCGTCAAGACCGGCGAGGCGGGCCGCCTGGACATCAAGCACCTGGCCGAGATACAGCACATGCCGGCCTACGCGGACGGGTTCTGGAAGCTGTATGCCGGCGAGACACTGCTGGCCGAATGGCGCACGCCCGAGGCCACGCCATGAGCGGCGACCTGCACGCACTGGAAGCCTGGGCCGGCGCCCTGCTGGCCAAGCTGCAACCGGCCCAGCGCCGCTCCATCAATCACAAGGTGGCCATCGACTTGCGCCGCAGCCAGGCGCAGCGCATCAAGGCGCAGCAGGGGCCGGATGGCGCCGCCTATCCAGCGCGCAAGCGGCGCAAAGAATTCAAGGGGAAGAACGGGCGCATCAAGCGGCAGAAGGCGGCCATGTTCACCAAGATTCGCACCGCCAAATACCTGAAGGTAAAGGCGACCGGCGATCAGATCGAGGTCGGTTTCTTTGGCTGGGTGGCGCGCGTGGCGCACGTGCATCAGTTTGGCCAGCAAGACCGCGTTACCAAAAAAGGGGCCGTCTACAAGTACCCGGAGCGGCCGTTGCTAGGCTTGAGTGAACCGGATCGGACGTTGATACGCGAATCGCTGCTGCGTCATATGGAAAAACTGAGATATCTCTCTCCAAACTTCAAATGACTTTAGTTGTCAAATGAGTTAGAGTCAACTGATACTGATCGCTATGAAGTAGTCGTTTCTTGTCGCGTTTCCTTCGACACGTCATGTCTATTTTCAGACTGCTAACTAATTAAATATGAAGGACTTGCAATGGAGAAGGAAAATGAGAACACGAACGGACTGCCAAGCAGCGCTCAAATGCGAAAAGCACTCGAGAAATCTGGTTTTCTTTTCGAGCACAAGATCGCAAATTTCATGCAAAATCAAGGATTTCATGTCGATTCGAGTTGGGCGTTCAAAGATCCGGATCAAGAGAAATCTCGTGAAATAGATGTGAGAGCAATTCGCCAGGAAAAAAGCAATGACGCAAATAAAATAAAATTATTCTGCGAATTTCTTATTGAATGCAAAAATTCAGATTCTCCACTTGTTTTTTTGCAAGCGGAAAAAAATGAACGAGAACTAAAACACTCAACACCGAGAGAATATGTATTCCCCATTAAAAAATATCGGAAAAACATTTCCAGCAATTCGTTTATGGAAGTGGATGCGTTTAATCGATTCGGATTGGAGTCCTCTCATTATTATTACTCAACACCGATTAAAGCTACCCAATTTGCAAAAATCATACGAAAAGGAAGCGAATGGTATGCCAACCATGACGGCGTGTATGATTCCTTAATCCTCCCTCAAGTAAAAGCAATTGAGCAACGACGCAAAGAGGTAGATTCTACATTTTATAAAGAACAGTGGACAAATATTTGGTTATTCTTTAATGTCGTCGTATTACGCGATCATCTTTTTATTATGGATGCGAACGACGATGATGCTGTGCCAGTAGAGACTGGACGTGTAAGTTTTGTTAGACATATTAAAACTGAAGGTTTAGACGGACACTACCTAATTGACTTTGTCACTGAAAAATATCTTAGCAATTACATTAAAGAGGTAAATTCTTTCGCCAATGAAGTGGGAGAACTATTAGCCGACGCTGACACAAGGCTCTTTGATTCTCACTTTAGGGATTAAGTGCGAGCCGGTTTGTTAAAAATAAATTTAGAAGAGGGAAACATCTAGCAATGCCCCACTGGTAAATTTGTGTTTATGCCTCACTGGCTGCCATAGTCGCTAAGTCGCTTATCAACCCGCCCCCGCGTGCATCCGCACGCGGACTTCGGCAACATGCAC
>NZ_LT607680.1:13432-16529 GCF_900095265.1 Janthinobacterium sp. UMAB-56
AGGTCAAAGGGGCCAAGGCGCGCGTGCGACTCGGGCCGACACTCACCACTGAATGGCTGAACTGGGCCACACGGCGTGCCGGCAGCACGCGCACCTGGTCGGCGCCCACAGTGGGCGAACAGGTGATTGTCTTTTCCCCTGGCGGCGATCTGACGCGCGGCATCATCGTTCCGGCGCTGTACTCGCAGGAATTTGACGCGCCCGAATCGAGCGACAGTATCCACACCACGCATTACCCCGACGGCGCCGTGGTGCAGTACGACCATGCGGCCCACGCCCTGACGGCGACGCTCCCCGGCGGCACCGCCACCATCACCGCCGACAAGGTCACGTCGAACGCGCCCAGCACCATCTGCACGGGCGACCTGACCGTCATGAAAAACCTGATCGTCAAGCAGTCCACCACCGTGGAAGGCGCCACCGCCCTGAATGGTGGCGTGAACGCCAAGGCCGGCGCCGCTGGCGGCGTGGCCATGGCCGTGCAAGGAACGATCAAAGCCAGTGAAGACGTGCTGGCCGGCACCATCAGCCTGGCCAAGCATCCGCACGGTGGCGTCAAAGCCGGCGGCGACCAGTCGGGCGGGCCGCAACCATGATGGGCATGCACGCCACCACCGGGCGCAGCCTGATGGGCCTGGGCCACCTGCGCCAATCAGTGGCCGACATTCTCACGACACCCATCGGCTCGCGCATCCGGCGCCGCCGCTATGGTTCCGAAGTGCCCGAGCTGATCGACCAGCCCCTGAACAGCGCCACGCAGTTGCGCATCTATGCCGCCACCGCCTTTGCCCTGCGTCGCTGGGAGCCGCGTTTACAGCTGGCCAGCGTGCAGCTCACGCGCGACACGGACGGCGCCATCGCGCTGCTGCTCGATGGCACGGCGAATGGCCAGGGCATCACCCTGTCCGTGCCCGTCAAGCAAGGGGGCGCTGTATGAGCACGCCCATCGACCTGACCCAGTTGCCGGCACCGAGCGTGGTCGAAGTGCTCGACTTCGAAACCATCCTGGCCACGCGCAAAGCCCACCTGGTGAGCCTGCTGCCAGAAGCCGGGCGCGAAGCCGTCACGGCCCTGTTAGAACTGGAATCGGAGCCAGCCACCAAGCTGCTGGAAGAAAACGCATACCAGGAAACCATCCTGCGCAACCGCGTCAACGAGGCGGGCAAGGCCGTCATGCTGGCCTTTGCCCTCGACGGCGACCTGGACCAGCTGGGCGCCAACGTCAACGTGGCGCGCCTGACCATCACGCCGGCCAATCCGAACGCCCTGCCGCCCGTGGCCGCTGTCATGGAAGACAACGACGCCTACCGCCTGCGCATCCAGGAAGCGCCGGACGGCCTGTCCGTGGCCGGCCCGAAAGCGTCGTATGAATTCCACGCCCGCAGCAGCGACGGCCGCGTCAAGGACGCGAGCGCCACCAGCCCCGCACCGGCCAGCGTCACCGTCACGGTGCTGGCCAACAACGACACAGGCATCGCCGACGCCGCGCTGCTGGCCACCGTGGCGCGCGCGCTCAACGCCGAGGAAGTGCGCCCCCTAGGCGACCGCTTGAGCGTGCAGGCCGCCCAGGTCATCGATTACCAGATCGAGGCCACCTTGTTTATCGGCGTCGGCCCGGAAGTGCCGATTCTGCTGGACGCGGCGCGCGCCAACGCCGTGCGCGTGTCGCAGCCGCGCCGCCCGCTGGGGCACAGCATCTACCGATCCGCCTGCAGCGCCGCCGTCCACGTCGAGGGCGTGCGCAAGGTGGTCTTGACCAGCCCGGCCGCCGACATCGAACTGAACGCCACTCAGGCCGCGCGCTGCACGGCCATCAAGCTCAATGTGGTGGTGCGCGATGAATAAGACCGTGCCAACCCTGCCGCCCAACACTACCGCGCTGGAGCGCGCCATTGCCGTGGCCTGCGCCGAGCTGGTCAACGTGCCCATGCCGCTGCGCGACCTGTGGAGCGCCGACCGCTGTCCGGTTGTCCTGCTTCCGTTTCTGGCCTGGGCCTGTTCCGTCGACCGCTGGGACGACGCCTGGCCCGAATCGATCAAGCGCGGCACCATCAAGGCGTCCTACTTCATCCACAAGCACAAGGGCACGATTGCCGCCGTGCGCCGCGTAGTCGAGTCCCTGGGCTACGTGATCCGCATCACCGAATGGTGGCAGACCACGCCGCCGGGCGTGCCGGGCACCTTCCGCCTCGACGTCGGCGTGCTGGACACGGGCATCACGGACGCCATGTTTCAGGAAATGGAGCGCCTGATTGCCGACGCCAAGCCCGTCAGCCGCCACATGACGGGCCTGGCCATCTATCTGGAAAGTCGCGGCAGCATCTACGCGGGCGCTTGTGCGTACCACGGCGACGCCATGACCGTGTATCCCTGGATCGCGGAAACCATCGAAGTGCGCGGCACGCTGTTGCAGGTCGGCGCATCCCATACCATCGACACCCTGACCATCTATCCATGAGCACATACTTTGCCATCCTGACCGAAGTGGGCGAGGCCAAGCTGGCCAACGCCATCGCCCTGGGCCAAACCCTGAAACTGAAAAACCTGGCCGTGGGCGACGGCAACGGCAATTTGCCAATGCCTGTGCGCACGCAAAAGGCGCTGGTGCGCGAAGTGCGCCGTGCGGGCCTGAACCAGCTGACCATCGACCCGGCCAACACCAGCCAGATCATCGTCGAGCAGGTGCTGCCCGAGGACGTGGGCGGCTGGTGGATT
The DNA here is from genome assembly GCF_900095265.1 of Janthinobacterium sp. UMAB-56. Lineage (GTDB taxonomy): Bacteria > Pseudomonadota > Gammaproteobacteria > Burkholderiales > Burkholderiaceae_D > Janthinobacterium. Next base: position 16,148 of record NZ_LT607680.1, read on the forward strand.
CGTGAAATCGGTATCTACGACGAGGCCGGCGACCTGTGCGCGGTGGCCAACTGCCCGCCCAGCTACAAGCCCCTGATGGCCGAGGGCAGCGGCCGCACGCAAGTGGTGCGCATCGTGCTGATCGTCGCCAGCACGGCCGCCATCGAACTGAAAATCGACCCGTCCATCATTCTGGCCACGCGCAAGTATGTCGATGACCAGGACATCATCGTGCGCGCCTACAGCGATACGCAACTGGCCAAGCACCTGGCCGCTGTTGATCCGCATCCGCTCCTGGCGAAGGTCGCCTATGTCGATCAGAAAGACACCAGCGCGCGCAGCTATGGCGATCAGCAACTGGCCAAGCATCAGGCGGCTCTTGATCCGCACCCGCTGCTGGCCA
>NZ_LT607681.1 GCF_900095265.1 Janthinobacterium sp. UMAB-56
TCCGTGTATTTACGGGTTTGCAGACGGCCTTCGACGTAGACGGACGAACCTTTTTTCAGGTATTGGCCGACGATTTCCGCCAGGCGGCCGAAGAACGAAATACGATGCCATTCTGTCAATTCTTTTTGTTCGCCCGTGTTGCGGTCCTTCGATTTGTACGAAGTGGCCACGGCGATGTTGGCGATCGCGTCGCCGCTAGGCATGTAGCGGATTTCCGGGTCACGGCCCAGATTGCCGACGATGATGACTTTGTTGACTGATGCCATGAATAACTCCTGATGAACTGCGGCGGGAGCCGGAACTCGCGCGCGTAAGATTTTTTACTAAACGAGGATTATAAGCGACCAAGCGGCGCAAAGCATCCGCTTTCTGGCGGACGCCATCTACCGTGCGACACCCTGTTTTTTTCACGGCAGGAGAAAACAAGAAAGTTGAATACTGGTATTATATACAGTGTCTAAACTTATGCACGCATCTGTATCAAGCTTTGGCAGGGTGCCCCCGCCTGGCGGTGCAATCCGCCCTCGGCCGACGCAGGCATGCAGATCCAAACCCGGCTATAGTAACAGGTTGACCCGTCGTGGCTGCTCATCCGCGCTCAGCCGCGATGCGCCGGCCGCACCACTCACTGAAAGCAAGGCAATCACATGGAACAGATCCGCATTCGCGGCGCTCGCACGCATAACCTCAAGAATATCAATCTCGATTTGCCGCGCAATAAGCTGATCGTGATTACCGGCTTGTCCGGCTCCGGCAAGTCTTCGCTGGCCTTCGACACCTTGTATGCGGAAGGCCAGCGCCGCTATGTCGAGTCGCTGTCGGCCTATGCGCGCCAGTTCCTGCAATTGATGGAAAAGCCCGACGTCGACCTGATCGAAGGCTTATCGCCGGCCATCTCCATCGAACAGAAGGCAACCTCGCACAATCCGCGTTCGACGGTGGGCACGGTGACGGAAATCCACGATTACTTGCGCCTGTTGTATGCGCGTGTCGGCACGCCTTACTGCCCCGACCATCCGGAAAACGCGCTGGCCGCCCAATCCGTATCGCAAATGGTCGATGCCGTGCTGGCCATGCCGGAAGACACCAAGCTGATGATACTGGCGCCCGTCGTCGCTAACCGCAAGGGCGAGCATGTCGACCTGTTCGAGCAGATGCAGGCGCAGGGCTTCGTGCGCTTTCGCGTGCAAAGCGGCACGCATGCGGCAAAGATCTATGAAGTCGATGACCTGCCGAAACTGAAGAAGACGGAAAAACACACGATCGACGTCGTCATCGACAGGGTCAAGGTGAACCAGGAGATCAAGCAGCGCCTGGCAGAAAGTTTCGAGACAGCCCTGCGCCTGGCCGACGGTCGCGCCATCGCCTACGAAATGGATACCGCCAAGGAACACGTGTACTCCAACAAGTTTGCCTGCAATGTGTGCGGCTATTCCCTGCAGGAACTGGAACCGCGTCTGTTCTCGTTCAACAACCCCATGGGCGCCTGCCCCGAATGCGACGGCCTGGGGCACATCGAATTCTTTGACCCGAAACGCATCGTCGCGTTCCCGAATCTGTCACTGGCGTCGGGCGCCGTCAAGGGCTGGGACCGTCGCAACCAGTTTTATTTCCAGATGCTGTCGAACCTGGCCGCGTATTACGAATTTGACCTGGACATGCCCTTCGAGCAGTTGGCACTGAATGCCCAGCAAGCCGTGCTGTACGGTTCCGGCAAGCAAGTGATTCCGTTTACCTATGTCAACGAGCGGGGCCGCACCGTCATCAAGGAACACACGTTCGAAGGCGTGGTCAACAATCTGCAGCGCCGCTACCGCGAAACGGACTCGATGGCCGTCAAGGAAGAATTGGCCAAGTTCATCAATGAAAAATGCTGCCCGTCATGCGATGGCGCGCGCCTGCGCGTGGAAGCGCGCTTCGTCAAGGTCGGCACCGGCAAGCAGCAGCGCGCCATCTATGAAGTGGCGGGAAAACCGCTGCGCGAAACACTGGAGTTTTTCGAAAAGCTGAAACTGACGGGTGCCAAGAAAGAGATCGCCGACCGCGTGGTCAAGGAAATCATTTCGCGCCTGAAATTTCTCAACAACGTGGGCCTCGATTACCTGTCGCTGGACCGCAGCGCCGACACGCTCTCCGGCGGCGAAGCACAGCGCATCCGCCTTGCGTCGCAAATCGGCTCCGGTTTGACGGGCGTCATGTATGTACTCGATGAACCGTCGATCGGCTTGCACCAGCGCGATAATGACCGCCTGATCGAAACCCTGAAACACTTGCGCGACATCGGCAACAGCGTGCTGGTGGTCGAGCATGATGAAGACGCCATCCGTACGGCCGACTACATCGTCGACATGGGCATAGGCGCGGGTGTGCACGGCGGCGAAATCATCGCCGAAGGCACCTTGCAAGACATTCTCAAAAACAAGAAATCGCTGACGGCGCAATACCTGAACGGCAAGCTGAAAATCGCTGTACCCGCCAAGCGTCACGCCAGCAATCCGGAAAAGCAGCTGGTGATCACGGGCGCGACGGGCAACAACCTGAAAAAGGTATCGCTGAGCTTGCCTGTGGGCTTGATGACCTGCGTCACGGGCGTATCCGGCTCGGGTAAATCGTCGCTGGTCAACGATACCCTGTATCCGGCCCTGTCGCGCCATTTGTACGGCTCGCAGACGGAACCGGCGCCGCACGAATCGATCAGCGGCCTGGAACATTTCGACAAGGTCATTTCCGTCGACCAGGCACCGATCGGGCGCACGCCGCGCTCCAATCCCGCCACCTATACGGGCTTGTTTACGCCGATCCGCGATCTGTTCTCCACCGTGCCGACGGCCAAGGAACGCGGCTACAGCGCGGGCCGCTTCTCGTTCAACGTCAAGGGCGGACGCTGCGAAGCGTGCCAGGGCGATGGCGTGATCAAGGTCGAAATGCATTTCTTGCCCGACGTGTACGTGCCGTGCGATGTGTGCCACGGCAAGCGCTACAACCGCGAAACCTTGGAAGTGCAATACAAGGGCAAGAACATCACGGAAGTGCTGGGCATGACGGTGGAAGAGGCGCATGAATTCTTCAAGCCCGTCCCCCTGATCGCGCGCAAGCTGCAAACCCTGCTCGACGTGGGCCTCGGCTACATCAAGCTGGGGCAGAGCGCCACCACCCTGTCCGGCGGCGAGGCGCAGCGCGTCAAGCTGTCGCTGGAATTGTCCAAGCGCGACACGGGCCGCACCCTGTACATCCTCGATGAACCGACCACGGGCTTGCACTTCCACGACATCGACTTGCTGTTGAAAGTGATCCACCGCCTGCGCGACCAGGGCAATACCCTCGTCATCATCGAGCACAACCTGGACGTCATCAAGACGGCCGACTGGATCGTCGACCTGGGCCCTGAAGGCGGCGCCGGCGGCGGCCAGATCATTGCCACCGGTACGCCGGAAGACGTGGCCCTGAACCCGGCCAGCGTGACGGGCAAGTACCTGGGACCGCTGCTCAAGCAATAAGAACGACAGCGCAATAAAAAACGGCGCGGATTGCTCATGCAATCCGCGCCGTTTCTCTTTTTGATAGCACCCCAGTCATTGCCGGCGTGTCATTTATCGCACGCCAGTCTTTGCCGGCGTGTTTCTCCCCCCACTACTAAACTTTATGCACTCAGCCGCTTTTCCAGGGCAGCCTTGTTATCTGCCAATTCTTGCGGCAGATGATACGCGAGTTTTTCAAACAACTCCGTATGCAATTTCAATTCTTCCACCCACGCGGCCTTGTCGATCGAGGTGATGGTGTCGAACTGTTCTTGCGTGAATGGCAAGCCATCCCAGTTCAGGTCACCATACTGCGGCGTCGTGCCGAACAGGTTTTCCACGCCGCCGGCCTTGCCTTCGATGCGGTCCAGCATCCATTTCAGCACGCGCATATTGTCGCCAAAGCCAGGCCAGACGAACTTGCCTGCCTCGTCCGTACGGAACCAATTGACGCAATAGATTTTCGGCAAGGCGGCCGGGTTGACTTTACCCACCTTGACGCCCATGTCCAGCCAGTGCTGGAAGTAATCGCTCATGTTATAGCCGATAAACGGCAACATGGCAAATGGATCGCGGCGCACGATGCCCATCTGGCCCACGGCCGCTGCCGTCGTCTCGGAACCCATGGTGGCGGCCATGTAGACGCCTTCGACCCAGCTACGCGCTTCCGTTACCAGCGGCACGGTGGTCGAGCGGCGGCCACCGAAGATGAAGGCAGAGATCGGCACGCCGGCCGGATCGTCCCAAGCCGCGTCGATCACCGGGTTTTGCGTAGCGGCAACAGTAAAGCGCGCATTCGGGTGCGCCGCCTTGGTGCCGGACGCCGGCGTCCAGTCCTTGCCTTGCCAGTCGATCAGGTGGCTTGGTGCTTCTTTCGTCAAACCTTCCCACCAGACATCGCCATCGTCCGTCAGCGCCACGTTGGTAAAGATGGTGTTGTCGCGCATGGAGGCCATGCAGTTGTAATTGGTTTTTTCGTTGGTGCCTGGCGCCACGCCGAAGTAGCCCGCTTCCGGGTTGATGGCGTACAGACGACCATCGGCACCCGGCTTGATCCAGGCGATATCGTCGCCGATGGTGGTCACTTTCCAGCCGTTAAAACTTGCCGGCGGGATCAGCATGGCGAAGTTGGTCTTGCCACAAGCCGATGGGAACGCCGCCGCAACATAATGTTTTTTGCCTTCCGGCGATTCCACGCCGAGGATCAACATGTGTTCGGCCAGCCAGCCAGGGTTGTTGTCGGTCGCTTGCGCTTCCTGGTAACCCATGTTCGAGGCGATACGCAGGGCAAAACATTTCTTGCCCAGCAAGGCGTTGCCGCCATAGCCGGAACCGAAGGACCAGATTTCGCGCGTTTCCGGGAAATGCACGATGTACTTGGTGCTGTTGCACGGCCATTTCACGTCGGCCTGACCGGCTGCCAGCGGCGCGCCCACGCTGTGCACGCACGGCACGAATTCGCCATCCGCGCCCAATACGTCGTACACGGCGCGGCCCATGCGGGTCATGATCTTCATGTTGACGGCGACATAAGGCGAATCGGACAGTTCCACGCCGATATGCGCGATCGGCGAGCCCAGCGGGCCCATCGAGAATGGCACAACATACATGGTACGGCCGCGCATACAGCCATCGAACAGGCCGTTCAGGGTGTGGCGCATCTCGCCAGGCTCGGTCCAGTTATTCGTCGGGCCAGCCGCTTCTTTCGTTGCCGAGCAGATATACGTGCGGTCTTCGACGCGGGCCACGTCGCTTGGGTCGGAGCAGGCCAGGTAGGAATTCGGGCGCTTTTCCGCATTCAGTTTTTTCATGGTGCCGCTGGCTACCATATCAAAGCACAGGCGCTCGTACTCTTCCTGCGAGCCATCGCACCAGTAGATGCGCTCCGGCTTGGTCAGCGCGGCAATGTCGGCCACCCAGTTGATCAGTTTCTGTTGTTTAATATAAGCTGGGACGTTGAGTGCGGCGACGCCACCCATGACGGGCTGATTCATATTACCTCCAATACCAATAAAAGAAATTCTGGTCGTTCCGGCAAGACAGGCAGCATCGTTGAGAGGTGGCTGCGGCTCACTGCGGGCGGGGTGCTCACGCGGGCAGGGCTCTGGGGTCGTTTACCTGGATCATGCACCCAGGCAGCAAGAACAGTTTGCGCTATAACTATACTCAGGAAGCTTTAAAAGTGCCGGCGATTGTACACCCGCTAAACCGCTATTCTCGCAAAAATGTAGGAGAATAGCCTGACTAATGTAGTAGGCTATTCAGTATTTCGCGTATCCTGTTATTTCCCTACCAAATTCTCACTAAAATCGGCCATCTACCATGAAAATTGCCATACTCGATGATTACCAGGATGCCGTACGCAGCCTCGATTGCTTCTCATTGCTCGATGGCCACGAAGTTAAAGTGTTCAGCAATACGGCGCGGGGCCTGGGCCAGTTGGCGATCCGCCTGGCGCCGTTCGATGTGCTGGTGCTGATCCGCGAACGCAGCAGTTTCAACCGGGCGCTGCTGTCGAAACTGCCGAATCTGAAACTGATTTCGCAAACGGGCAAGGTCAGCGGCCATATCGATGTGGCGGCCGCCAGCGAGCTGGGCATCGCCATCGCGGAAGGCATCGGTTCGCCCACGGCGCCGGCCGAACTGACGTGGGCGCTGATCATGGCGGCGCAACGCAAGATCGTGCCATACGCGCAACATTTACAGGAGGGGCTATGGCAGACGTCGTCGCTGGAACCGGCGCGCAACACCCTCGGCACGGTATTGAAAGGGCGCACCCTGGCGATCTGGGGCTACGGCAAGATCGGCCAATTGATCGCCGGCTATGGCCGCGCCTTCGGCATGACGATCCTCGTGTGGGGTAGCGAAGCGAGCCGCGCGGCGGCCGTGGCGGCCGGCGATACGGCGGCACCATCGCGCGAGGCCTTTTTTGAACAGGCCGACGTGCTGAGCTTGCACCTGCGCCTGTCCGACAAGACGCGCGGCCTGGTCACCAACGAAGACCTGGCGCGCATGAAAACGACTAGCCTGTTCGTCAACACCAGCCGCGCCGAACTGGTCGCCGAAGGCGCGCTGGAAGCGGCATTGCCGCAAGGGCGCCCGGGCGCCGCCGCGTTGGACGTGTTTACGGACGAGCCGCTGCCGCCCGGCGCGCCATTGCTGCTGCTGCCGAACGTGCTGGCCACGCCACACCTGGGCTACGTCGAGCGTGACAGCTATGAATTGTATTTCCGCTACGCTCTGCAAAACATCGTCGACTTTGCGCAGAATCAATGCACGCGCCTGCTCAATCCCGAAGCCTTGCAACACGCGCGGCAAGCCTCTCAGGAGCGCTGAAAGCCCTTGATGAGGTCGGGCTCGCCAGTAATGCGGATGGCGGGCGCCGGCAGCACGTGGCGGCCGCGCCACAGGCCGGCCCAGCCGGGCGGCCAGGCGATTTCCGGCCCCTCGTACGGCGCCACGCCGGCGCGCACGGCGACCACCGGCACAGGTGGCATGTCTTGCAATGGCTCGCCTGCACTGCGCTGCATGTCCAGGCTGTACATATAGTTGGGCAACAAAGCGTCGCAGACGCGGCCAAACCAGTCGCTATGGTCGTCATCGCGCCCCAGCGCCTGCGCCAGCCCCTGCGGGTCGAAACGGGCCAGCGCATCGATCAGCTCGCCGGTAGAGGCGCCTGGTGTATCACCCCACCCCATCACGGGGTTGCCGTTGTAATCAGCGCCCGAGCCATACCAGCCTTCGCGCCAGGGCCGCTGCATCCAGTCGCGCGGCCCCGTAAACAAATGCCAGCGCCAGTGCAGGCCGGACGGCTTGGGCCAGGAATACAGATACAGTTTTTGATAGCCGGCCTGGTGCAGCTCGCGCACCATGGCCATCAGGCGCGCATGCGGCATGCGGTCTGGCGGCGCGCGGCGAAACAGGATCGCCTCGCCATCGGCAAACTGCACGTCGTCGGTCGACAGGTTCAGATCCAGGGTCCGCGCTTCGCTGCCGAAACGGGCGGCGATCCAGCCCGTCAACAAATTCACGGACGTGATGACGCCATAGCCACGGTGGCGGTGAAAAATGACGGTGCCGGGAGCGAGCGCTTTCATACGGAGTCGGGGCGGTAGGCAGACAAAGGAACCAGTGTACTCACAGATGGGAAAATTTTCCAGATGCGGCGCAGTAGCAGGGCGGCAAGCACGCTCTCCATCTTCGGCGGCACTCACGCAACGCTGCCAATCCACGCTATCATGCGCGTCATTCTCCACTGACATCGTGACCACATCATGACTTTGCGCATACTCGCCACTGGCGGCACTTTCGACAAACACTACAACGAATTGAACGGTACCCTGGGCTTTTCCGACAGTCATTTGCCGGCAGCGATAGCCCGCGCGCGCATGACGGCGCCCGTGGCACTGGAGCAACTGCCGCTGCTCGATTCGCTCGACATGCAGGATGCGGACCGCCAGCGCGTGCTGGCCTCATGCCGCGCGGCACAGGAGAAAGCCATCGTCATCATCCACGGCACCGACACCATGCGCGAAACGGCGCAAGTGCTGGGCGCGGCGAACCTGCAGCAAACGGTGATTCTGACGGGCGCCATGATTCCCTACGAAATCGACAATTCCGACGCCCTGTTCAACCTGGGCTTTGCCTGCGGCGTGGCGCAAACCCTGCCAGCCGGTGTGTACGTGGCTATGAACGGCCAGATCTTCGCCTGGGACAATGTGCAAAAGAACCGCGCCGCCGGCGTCTTCCAGCCTTTGTAAGCCGTTGTGGCAGGCAGGATGCAAAAAGCAGGCTGGAAAACGGTCTGACTGACACGCTGTCACAATTCAACAAGCCCGTTTTCAACGGGCCTTTTTTACGTTTTTATGCCTTTCGAAAATTCTGCAAATCTACAGTTTATATCGAATTATTGCAGGCAAAACATCGAATTGCCAATATAATAATTTTATGTTGTAAAAAAATGCCATTGAACATTTTTAAAAACAGTGATCTCATTAAATATAAAACCGCAATTTAACAATTAAATTAAATATTCTTCAGCATCCGTAATTTATTACCAAATCCGACACGGTTGATGTGCATTTTTTCTTGCTGAGACGACATAATGTTCGCCTCGACAAGTCAAAAGTGCATTTATAACAATATTGCGCTAAGTAGTCTTCCACCTCCCAGCGACGTGGTTCCGCCTACCGTACACGAGCACCGCTAGCCATCTATCCGATGGCTGGATACGTGCTCGTGCACCGCTTGTCGTTATTAAAACTACTACGGAGTAATTGTTACAATGGCATTTAAAGAAAAAATTGGCGTGCGCAGCGTACGCCTGGCCCTGACCGTCCTGGCAGGTAGCGTCTTGTTCTCCGGCCAATCCATGGCGGACGAAGCAATTCAAAAAGTTGAAATTACCGGTTCGAGTATCAAGCGTATCGCTGTGGAAGGCGCCTTGCCCGTTCAGCGCCTGTCGCTCGAAGCGATCGCCAAGACCGGCGCCACGACGATTGCCGACCTGGTACAAAATCTGCCCGCCATGCAAGGTTTCCAGATCGGCGCCACGGCAGCCGGCTCCGACTCCGGTGGCCGTACCAGCGCCTCGATCCATGACATCGGCGAAAGCTACACTCTGGTCCTGCTGAACGGCCGCCGCATCGCGCCGCAAGGTGCCGACAATACGGTCAACCTGAACGCCATTCCGATGAGCGCGGTTGAACGTGTCGAAATCCTGACTGACGGTGCTTCTGCCCTGTATGGCTCGGACGCCATCGCCGGCGTGATTAACTTCATCCTGAAGAAGAACCTGCAAGGCGGCAACGTTGAAGCTACCTACACCGCGCCCGAACACAGCGGCGGCGGCAATAGCTGGAATACCAACATCACCTATGGTTTCGGCAATCTGGACGAAGACCGTTACAACGTGCTGATCAGCTATCGTCACGACGAGCAAGAGAAAGTGCGCGCTACCGACCGCACGTTCGCCCGCAGCGGCTACATTCCGTTCAGCCGCAATGGCAAGAACTACGTCTACAACAACACCAGTGCTTCGGCAGCGCCGGCCAACGTCGCGCTGTCCTTCAAGGAAAATACTACCCCGGGCTACACCTACAATCCTTACCTGAAGGCCAATGGCGATTGCGCACCACAAAACTATGTCTCGCAGACGAATACCAATGCTTGCGGTTTTGACGGCGCCTCGATGGTGGAAATCGTGCCGCAATCGAAGCGCGACAGCCTGTTTACCCGCGCCAGCTACAAGGTCTCGGACGACATGACGGCATTTGCCGAAGTGGCGCTCTCGCACTATGACCTGACGGCCCGTATCGCCGCCAACCCAGTACCTGTGACAGTGTTCAACCGTGATGCGAAAACGGGCAAAGTCACGATGCTGCCTAGCTACGTACAGCACATTCAGCGTGGCTTGGCAAGTGGCCAGGAAGACAATCTGACGACGGCCATCGCCAGTTACCGCCTCGTCGACTGGGGCCCGCGTGCCAGCCAATCGATTACCGACACCAAGCACCTGGTGGTGGGCGTTGAAGGCGAATTCGCCGGCTGGAACTACAGCAGCGGCCTGACCTGGTCGAAAAACTCGATCAACGAGCGCTACGTTGGCGGCTACGCAAAACGCGAAGAATTCAATTCCTTGCTCAAAAACAAAGAGTTCGATCCTTTCGCGCTGCCAGGCCAACAAACAGCTGCCGTGCAGCAGCTGATTAACGACTCGCAATTCAACGGCTCCGTGCGCACAGCATCGACCACCCTGCGTGGCGTCGACGCACACGGTTCGCGTGAAGTGTTTAGCTTGCCAGGCGGCATGGCCAACATCGGTATCGGCGGCGACTACCGTGAGTACAGCTACGAGCAAACGCCAAATGGCGGTGCCAGCAAGGACACCATCTATGGCTTTGAAAGTAAGAAGGCCTATGACCTGAGCCGCAAGACCTATGGCGTCTTCGCCGAATTGCTGGCGCCTGTCACCAAGACCGTGGAAGTGACCATCGGCGCGCGCCTGGACAATGTATCGGCAGTCGACAATGGCCTGACCCACAGCACCACCGGCAAGAGCGAAAGCGCGTCGACCTACAAGGTATCGGCACGCTGGCAACCAGTGCAGTCCTTGCTGATCCGCGGCTCCTACGGCACGGGCTTCAAGGCGCCAAGCATGCTGGACTTGGGCCAGCCACTGGTCAGCTCCGGTTTCACCGCCAGTTCGTATGATTGCCCGTTCCCGGGTACCGCAGGCTGTCAGGACAGCAAAAAGCAATACAACCGCCTGTCCGGTGGCAATCCTGACCTGAAATCGGAAACATCGAAGCAATTCACGGCGGGTTTCCGCGTCGAGCCTAACTCGAGCTTCTCGTTTGGCGCCGACCTGTGGGATGTGAAAATCTTTGACGCCGTATCGTCGGTGGCCGAATCGCTGGCCTTCTCGAATCCGGAAAAATACAAGGATTACTTCACCATGTTCACGCCAGCCGAAAGCCCGAAGGCGTTCTATGCATTCAAGTCGCTGGCCATGAACATTGGCCAGATGCATAACCGTGGTATCGACTGGGACATGACGGCGCGCAAGAAGCTGGACTTTGGCAATCTGACCGTGAACCTGAACGGTACTCACATGCTCAAGGCAGACTACACTGTGCCAGGTACGCGTAATGACTGGACCAGCAGCCTGAACATCTACGGCATCAACCAGGCCGTGACGTTCCGCGATCTGATCAAACTGACCGCTACCCTGGACACCGGCAAGCTGAGCAACACGATGGTGATGAACTATCGCAATGGCTACACCGATGCCCTGACCGAGGTATATAACGTCGATACCAAAGGCATGGAAAAAATCCGCCTGGACGTGCCGTCGCACATCACTTTCGACTGGCAAGGCCGCTACGCGATCAACAACAAAACGTCGATACGTGCCGGCATCAAGAACCTGTTTGACCGCAATCCACCGCTGTCGCTGCGTGCGTCGTCCGGCCACCAGGTTGGCTTCGATCCGCGTTACGCCGATCCGATGCTGCGCACGTTCTACATCACCGGTTCGTACAAGTTCTAATATAAGAACTTGAATTAGCTGATCTCGAAAGCGCCTTGCACTTCACCGTGCAAGGCGTTTTTTTATGCGCCCGCACATTGCACAGGCGAAAAAAAGGAGCCGAAGCTCCTTTTCCGTAACTGTACAACCGCTTTTATGCAGTCGCTTCACCGCCCAAAGCTTCCACCACGTCGGCCATCAGCTTGCTCAACTCACCCGTCATCAGCATCACGTCGCCGTCGAAACGCTCGTCGTCGTTCTTCGTGCTCGATTCCGTTTCCTTGATCACGTCCAGCGGCTTGACGCTCTTGATGGCCAGGGACTCCGTCAGTACGAACGAGATCTTGTCGTTCCACGTCATGGCCAGGCGCGTGCACTGCTTGCCGGCCGCGATGTGGCGGCGCACGTCGTCCGCTTCCAGCGTGTGTCGCACGTAGCGCACGGTGGCCTTGCTTTCGCCCGTGGCGCGCAATTCCGTGTCCATGTCGACCGTGAAGCCGGCAGGCGCATCGTCGGCCTGCAGCCATTCCGTCATCACCGCCACGGGCGAGCGCTGCACGCGCAGGCTTTCCAGCGGCAGTTTGTCCACGGCCTTCAACAACAGCTTGATGACTTCATCGGCTTTCGCCGGGCTGGCGGCATCGACCACCAGCCAGCCATTAACGGGATCGATCCAGGTCCAGACGTTGCTGCGAATGCTGAAGGCGCGCGGCAGCAGCTCGTCGGCCACGCGCTCCTTCAATTCTTTCATGGCTTTCTTGCCGGGGGCAAAGCCTTGCGCTTCTTCCATCTCGGCAGCGCGGGCCTTGGCCACCTGGTTGATGACGGTCGCTGGCAACAGTTTCTTTTCCGTGCCCAGCAAGATCAACATTTGTTTGTTGACAACATGAACCAGGCCACCATTCGGGCGTGGCGTATCCCAGCCCTGGCGCATCAGATCCATGCTGGTCGCCGGCGTAAATTTGTTCGAGGACAAGGCCTCTTCCAGTTGTTCTGGCGTGTAAGCCCATGGTGCGGGCAGGCGGTAAATCTGAAGATTCTTGAACCACATAGTTTTTGTCTTCCGTTTGTTTCAGTAGTGCCAGGGGAACGCCATTCTACACTTTCGACATGAAAATGCCGTCAAAAGCGCGGTCTGGCGCGGTATGTATCTTGTAGGAAACGCCGCTACAGGGCGGGAAACAGCTCAGCCTGGGCTGGCGCCTGCCGCGTCACCACGGCCGGATCGCACAAGGTCGAGATGCGCACGCCCAGCAGGCGGATTTTCTTTTCAAATGGCACGCGCCGCAAGCAATCGCGGCTAGCGCGCAGGATGGCGGCAGCGTCCGCCGTGGCGCTGGGCAAGGTGATGTCGCGCGTGACGGTGCTGAAATCCTCGAAGCGCAGCTTGATGCCCACCGTGCGCCCCGCCAGCGACTGTTTATCCAGGTCGCCGGCCACGCGCGTGCACAGGCTTTCCAGCTTTTCCGACAGGGTGGCGCGGTCGCGCACCACCTGCAAGTCGCGCTCGAACGTCGTTTCGCGGCTGACGGACTTGGTTTCCCGGCTCGTCTGCACGGGCCGCTCGTCGATGCCCAGCGCCGCCTGGCGCAGCCAGCCCGTGTACAGGTCGCCGAACTGCGTGCGCAGCATGGTGAGATCGGCTCGTGCCAGTTCGCCGATGGTCATAATTCCCAAAGCTTCCAGCTTGGCCGTGGCCTTCGGGCCGATGCCGTTGATTTTCTTTGCCGGCAAGGGCCATACGCGTGTTTCGACATCCTCGGGATGCAGGATGGTGAGGCCGTCGGGCTTTTCCAGATCGGAACAGATTTTTGCCAGTAGTTTGTTCGGTGCCAGACCGATCGAGCACGACAGGCCCGTCGCCTCGAACACGGCCGCCTTCAGGCGCGCGGCCATGGTCGGTGCCTGCTCGCCATATTCGGTGAGGTCGATATAGATTTCATCGATGCCCACGTTCTGGATGATGGGGCACAGATGGGCCACAGCTTGCTTGAAGCGGGCCGAATACTCGCGGTATGCCTCGAAATCGGCCGGCAGCAGGATGCTGTCGGGCGCCAGCCTGGCCGCCTTCATGATGCCCATGGCGGAAAACACGCCGAACGCGCGCGCCGCATAGGTCGACGTGGTGACGACGCCGCGCCCCACGTAGTCGCGCATGCGGGCAAACTTCCGCGTGCCGTCATCTTGCAGCACGGGCTGCTGCAGCCGGCCGCCGCCGATGACGACGGCTTCGCCGCGCAGTTCCGGATATTTCAACAGTTCGACGGAGGCAAAGAAGGCGTCCATGTCCAGGTGGGCTATCCAGCGGCGGGCTGCGGGTGGCTCGGGAAGTGGTGGGGCAGATGTGGTCAAGGACACCTCGCGGCGGGATGCTGTTGGATACTGTAATTATATACAGTATCGCTGGAAATGCCTGTGGATGCAAGTTGAAACGTCTGAGCATGCAGTTGCTTTTCTCAATAGCAAGATTACAATCCTGACACGACTATGAAAAGGAGTTGCCTTGTCTACAGCACATCAAGCTTTGCGCCATCTGGCCGTCTGCTCATCCATCTTGCTGTCCACGCTGGCGCCATCCGCGCTGGCCGCCGATGCCGCCACCCTCGCCACATCCACCGCGCCGGTCGCCGCCAGGACAGCCTGGCAGGAAACACGCCACGGCAAGGTCGTCACGGACGACTACCGCTGGCTGCAAAAGAAGACCGATCCTGCCGTCATCGACTACCTGAATGCGGAAAACGCCTACACGGCCGCCGTCACGGCCCCGATCCAGCCGCTGGCCGACAAGGTGACTGCGGAAATCAAGGGACGCATGCAGGAAGTTGACCTGTCCGTGCCTGCGCGCCAGGGCAATTTCTACTATTACACGCGCACGGAAGCGGACAAACAATACCCGCTGCACTGCCGCCGCCCTGTCGGCGCGAATGGCGCCTACGATGCACAGGCGGCCGAAGAGATTTTGCTTGACCAGAATCAACTGGCCGAAGGCCACAAATTCTTTGCCGTGCGCGCCTTTAGCATCAGCCCGAACGAGCAATTGCTGGCCTATACCACCGACACGACGGGTTTCCGCCAGTACGAACTGCATGTCAAGGATTTGAAAACGGGCAAGTTGCTGGGCGATACCATGCCGCGCGTGACTTCCCTGGCCTGGGCGGCGGACAATGCCACCCTGATGCTGACGCAGGAAGACGCCACCACCAAGCGCGCTGACCGCTTGTTCCGCCTGCCCTTGGGCGGCACGCCGCAGCAGGTCTACCATGAGCCAGTGGAACAGTTCGCCATCCATATAGGCTGCACGCACGACAAGCGCTTCTTCGTGCTCACCTCGGGCAGCACGGATACCAGCGAAGTGCTGCTGCTGCCAACGAACAAGCCGGAAGGCAGTTTCCAGAGCGTGCTGAAACGTGAAAAGGGCCACCGCTACGTCGTCGAGCACCGCGACGGCCAGTTGTATATTTTGACCAACAAGGAGGCGAAGAATTTCCGTGTCGTCAGCGCGCCGTTGTCTGCGCCGCAGCCGAAACACTGGAAACCTGTCGTGTCGCACAACAAGGACGCCGTGATCCAGTCCATCGACGTTTTCCAGGACTACCTGGTAGTGATGGAAAAGGCCCGCGCCCTGAACCGCGCGCGCATCTACGATTTCGCCCACAAAAGCTGGAAGACGGTGCAGTTCGACGACCCCGTCTACCTGGCCACAGCGGCCGGCACGCCGGAATTTAACGCCACGCAATTTCGCATGTCTTACCAGTCGCCCGTCACGCCGCCCACGGTGATTGACGTCAGCATGCAAGATGGCAAGCGCACTGTGCTGAAGCAGCAGGAAATCGTCGGCGGCTTTGATGGCAGCCGCTACACCACGCAGCGCCTGTGGGTGACAGCGCGCGATGGCGTGCGAGTGCCGCTGTGGGTCGTCTACAAGAAAGGCGTCAAGCTCGACGGTTCCGCGCCGCTGTTGCTGTACTCGTACGGCTCGTATGGCATTTCCACGGAAGCCACTTTCTCCATCAGCCGCATCAGCCTGCTGGAGCGGGGCGTCATCTATGCGCAGGCGCATATCCGCGGCGGCACCGACATGGGCGAAGCCTGGCATGAAGACGGCATGCTGATGAAGAAGAAAAACACCTTCAATGATTTCATCGACAGCGCCGACTACCTGGTGCGCGAAAAATGGACCAGCCCGAACCGCCTCATCATCCAGGGCGGCAGCGCGGGCGGCTTGCTGATGGGCGCCGTCGTCAACATGCGCCCCGACCTGTTCCACGCCGTGCATGCGGCCGTGCCCTTCGTCGACGTGATGAATACCATGATGGACGCCAGCCTGCCCCTGACGACGGGCGAGTACCTGGAATGGGGCGACCCGAACCAGAAGGCGGCCTACGACTACATGCTCAGCTACTCGCCCTACGACAACATTGCGCGCAAGAATTATCCCGCCATGCTGGTGACGACGGGCCTCAACGACAGCCAGGTCATGTACTGGGAACCGGCCAAGTATGTGGCCAAGCTGCGCGCGTATAAAACGGACAGCAATCCCCTGCTGCTGAAAACGAATATGGGCGCCGGCCATGGTGGCGCTTCCGGTCGCTACAACGCCATCGCCGAGAATGCGTTCAATATGGCGTGGATGCTGTCGCAGTGGGGCATTAGCGAATAATGTGAAAAAAGCGCTTGCAGAAGGATTTTAGCCATCCTATAATAGCGCCTCTTCCAGACGTGGTGACAAACGTCGGGATGGTTTTCTGAGACAAGCAACGGGTGCTTAGCTCAGTTGGTAGAGCGGCGCCCTTACAAGGCGTAGGTCGGGAGTTCGAGCC
>NZ_LT607682.1 GCF_900095265.1 Janthinobacterium sp. UMAB-56
GTTATTCGCAGTAGAGAAAAACCCCCTCCAGTGCCAAGATGCCATGATGTCATCTTGCTGCCTGGAGGGGGTTTTTTTTCGTCTGGCGCATTTATCAGTTTCGGACCTGGTGATACAAAACGTGTTACAGCTGTTCCAAATTGAGACATGGACGGCTGGATGTGGGGCATGCACGCATGGCATGGCATTTGCTCTTCTTGGATATTCACTCAAAAAACCAAGGAGACCAGCATGACCTATTCTATTCGCACCCTGCTCGGCGTGGCCGCCGCCGGCGCTGTCGCCCTCACTTCCCTGTTGACCTTGCCCCATGCCTATGCCCACGGCAATGTCACGCCGCAAAGCGTTGACACCACGGGCTTGCCCAAGGTGGGCGACAAGTGGCTCGAACAAAACCCGTATCGCGGCAACAAGCTGGCCTTGACGGTGGGTACATCGGCCTACAATCAGAATTGCGCGCGCTGCCACGGCATCGAAGCCATTTCGGGCGGCATCGCGCCGGACTTGCGCCAGCTTGACCGCGATTGCTTCGGTATGAAGAATGAGACAAAGAAACAGGCTTGCTACAAGGAGACGGACAATTACTTCCTGGCGACCATACGTCACGGTAAAGTGCGTAACGGCGCCGTATACATGCCGCCGTTCGAAGGCGTGTTCAACCAGGAAGCCATGTGGGCCATCAAGACTTACCTGGAAACCCGCCGCGAGTCCAATTAAGTCGAACTGATCACGAAGGAGTCCCATGCGTTCATTTCAACTCCGGGGCGCGCGCGCGATGCTTTCGCTCGCTTGCCTTGCGTTGTGCGCTACTGCGCCAGCGCGCGCCGACTGGCAGAAAGTGCAGCAGTCGGGCAGCCTGAAAGTGGCTGTGTATAACGAGTTCGCGCCGTTTTCCGACAAGGGGGTGGGCATCGATATCGATATCGCCGAAGCGCTGGCGAAAAAGCTGGGTTTGAAACTGAGCTTGCTACCTTTTCCCGCCGGCGAAAACCTCAACGATGATTTGCGCAATATGGTGTGGAAGGGGCATTACCTCGGCTATGGCCCCGCCGACGTGATGCTGCATGTGCCGGTCGAGAAGAAGTTGATGGCGGATAACGACAAGGTCGAGATATTCGCGCCCTACTACGTGGAAACCGTGCGCCTGGCGCGCAGCGCGCAAGCCGTGCCTCAATTCGATGGCATCGCCTCGCTGGCCGGCAAGCGTGTTGGCGTGGAAAAGGTATCGATCGCGGCCATGCTGATACTGGGTGAAGACAACGGCAAGTACCGCGACGACGTGCGTATTTTCGATACGGCTGCCGAAGCCTTGCAGCAATTGCAGGCGGGCCAGCTCGACGCCGTGCTGGCCAACCGTTCGGAAATCGAATCGGTGCTGAAAAGCGATCCTGCTTTCCCCTTGAGCGCAGTGGTGTTCCCTCGTTTGCCACGTGCCGGCTGGGCCGTGGGTCTGGCCGTCAGCCGTCAGCAGCTCGACGTGGCCAAGTTGCTGCAGGCGGCCATGAACGAGATGGCGGCCAGCGGCGAATTGAAAGCCATCTTCGAGAAGTATGGCGTGCAGGAAGCACGGCCGTAGCAGGCTATGTTGATATGCTAAAAAGCCCACGCATTGGAAGATGCGCGGGCTTTTTTCTTAGAACGAATATTGCGCGCTGACGCCCAGCAACCAGTTACGACCTGGCGCCGCCTCATAGTAGCGCTTGTTGCTATCGCCGACGATGACGGAGCCCACGTAGGTCTTGTCGAAGAGATTGTTCAGGCGGGCGAATTCCTTGAAGCGCCAGTTGCCTACGTTTTGCCTGGCGTTGACCCTGGCATTGAACACCGTGTAGCCGGGCGCCGGTTTTTCGCTGTTGCTGTCTTCCGCATAGACCTGCTTGCTGGCCACGCTTTCCAGCGCCGCGCCGAAACGCTCGAGCGTGTCTTTCCAGGCCAGTTCCGCAAACAGGTTGGCGCTGGGCACGCCCGGCAAACGGTTGCCTTCGCGCACGTTGCCAAAGGCCTGCTCATAGACGGCGTGCAAGGTGGTCAGTGCCACTTTTGTCGTGAAGCCATACGCCAGGTTGGAGTCCAGCGACACTTCCATGCCCTGGCGCAAGGTCTTGCCTCCGTTTCGGTAGCTGGTGCGCCCGCCGCTGGACTTGTCAACTACCAGTTCGTCGCTGGTCTTGATCTGGAAGACGGCCGCATTCAGGTGCGTATTGTTGCCGATCCTGGCCTTGACGCCCGCTTCCAGGTTGGTGCTGGTGGCTGGTTTCAGCTGGTAATTGAAGCCGCCGGCCGTGCCCGAGTAAAACAGTTCGTTCAGGGTAGGCGCTTCGAAGCCGCGCGCGGCGCTGGCGTAGACGTTGACGTTCGGCGTCAGTTTATACAGCAGGCCCAGTACGGGTGTCGTGTGGCTGAATTCCAGGTTGCCGCTGTCGTTGCCATTACTGAAGAAATGGTCGTTAACTTCCACTTTCATCTTGCTGTAGCGCACACCAGCGCTGAGCAGCCACGGCCCGCTTTGCCATTCCATCTGGAGATACGGATCGAGGCTGGAGACGACATCCTGCTCGTCGCGGCGCAATTTGCCTTTTACGCCAAAGCTATTGCCGATGAAGTTTTCATAGCCGGTGCGGTCATCGCTGGAGCGACCATAATCGATGCCGATGGTGGTGCTCAGTTTGCCGCCGGCCAGCTGGTTCACGTGCAGCCAGTTGGTGTCGATGCCGTAGAACTGGCGCTGGAAATCGACCACGCCGCCCGAGTGTGAGGGAGACTTCTGGAAATCGATGTTGAAAGCCTGGTACTGGATCACATCGCGGTTGCCGCCATACACCATCACATGCAGGCGGTCGTCGCCAAACGCTTGTTCATAGGTGGCGCCGATCTGCTGGTGGTCGATGCTCTTGCGCGTGTTGTAGCGTTCTGCAAAGCTGCGTTTTGGAATCTGGTCGTCTTTAGGATCGATTTCACCTGCGCGCGGGTTTGCTGCAAACGTGGCCCAGGTGGCCCCCAGCGGATCTTGCGTATTGCCTTGATGCAGGCTGTTGGCGACGATGGTCAGCTTGCTGTCTGCATTGGGCTTGACGGTGATCTTGCCGAACGCCTGTTCGCGCGTGGCGGCGCTGTGGTCGCGGAAGCCATCCGTGCGGAAGCGGGAACCGTCGAGCACGTAGCCGATGCCGCCCGCCTGGCCCTGCGCCGTCAAGTCCACCTTACTGGTGCCGTAGCTGCCGCCCGTTACATTCAATTCGACGGACGGGGGATTTTGCCCATCCCTGGAAAACAGCTGGATCACGCCGCCCGAATGGTTGCCGTAGATGGCAGAAAACGGTCCGCGCAGCACTTCGATGCGCTCGGCAGTATCGAGGTTGAAGGTGGCGGCCTGGCCCTGGCCGTCGGGCATGCTGGCAGGAATGCCATCGCTGATCAGTTTGACGCCGCGCACGCCGAAGGCCGAGCGGGCGCCGAAGCCGCGCGAGGAGATTTGCAAGTCTTGTGCGTAGTTCTGGCGGTTTTGCACGACCAGGCCCGGCACTGCGGCCAGCGCCTCCGAAGCATTGACGCGGATTTGCCCCTCGCGAATGCGGGCGCTGTCGACGACGTCGATGGAGGCCGGCACTTCCTGGCTGGGATGGGCGATGCGGCTGCCGCTGACGACCACCGTATCCATGAGTTGCCCGGCGACCAGGTCAGCGGACTCGGCGGCGAAAACGTGGGGGGCCAGGGTGGCGCTGCCGACGACAAACAGGCTGGCAATGGTGTTCAGGCGGAAACGGTACTGCATGCGGATTCTCCAATGTGAATAAAAGCCTGCTTGAGCGCGTGAGCGGCACAGGTCTGCCTAGTCTTATCAAGCAATATGCCTGCCATGTCTCCATTGGTGGGCTGAAATTATACGCCTGTCAGTGGCACGGCGTTTGCATGCAGTTATTGTCAGTAGCGCCGATGCCGCGCGATTTACTCTCGTTCTGCCATTGAAAAGGTGATTATGTCCAATTTCTTCTCGCGCTTGCGCCAGGTCTGCTGGCTGCTGCCTGCGCTCGCCTGCAGCACCATCCATGCAGCACCGTTTGCCTATGTTCCCAATGAAAAATCGGGCACCTTGAGCGTGATCGATACGGCGACCGATCAGGTAGTGCGCCAGATCGCGGCAGGCAAGCGTCCGCGTGGCATTGCCGCCGACCCTGCAGGGCGGCAATTGTTTGTGACGGACGCCGCCAGCAGCGCCTTGTTACTGATCGATAACGCGACCGGCACACCGCTGCGCACGGTGGTGCTGGGCAAGTCGCCCGAAGGCGTCAGCGCTTCCCGGGACGGTCGATATGTGGCCGTGGCCGTCGAGGAAAACAATAGCGTGGCCTTGCTCGATGGCCAGACGGGAGTCTTGCTTGTCGATATCAAGGTGCAAGGGCGCAACCCGGAACATGCCGTTTTCAGCCCGGATGGGCGCTGGCTGCTGGTCAGCGCGGAAGAGGCCGAGCAAGTCGATGTGATTGATGTGGCGCAACGCCGCCAGATCGCCTCCATCGCCGTGGGACTGCGTCCGCGCGGCATCGGTTTCAGTCCGGACTCCGGCCGCGCCTACGTGGCGTGCGAACTGGTCAATGCTGTGTATGTGATCGACATGGCCGCGCGCAAGGCGATTGCCACTATTCCAGCGGGCAAGAATGCCAACGGTATCGCCGTCCATCCCAGCGGCAAGCAGGTGTATGTCTCGAATGGCACGGATGGCACGGTGATGGTGATCGACACGACGAGCAAGCAGGTGACGGCCACCATTGCCGTCGGCAAGCGCCCATGGAATATGGCCATCACGCCCGACGGCAGCAAGCTGTACGTGGCCAATGGCCGCTCGAACAGCGTTTCCGTCATCGATACGGCCAGCGCGCGGAAAGTGGCCGATATTGCCGTGGGTGAATTGCCATGGGGTGTGGTGATACGGTAGTGGTACAGGAGCAGGTGTTCCAGTCTGGTACACCTGTTCCATTGTGCAGCGGCGAAGGGGCGCTGCAGCAGGGCTGGCCCGGATGGCAGCAGGACGCTGCCTCCTGGTTCAAAACGAGCCCGCGGCATGCCATGAAGAGCGCGCCTGGTTGGACGCCGCACCCTTGTAACAAGGGTAAAACCCGCTCAGTTTGTAGTGGGATGGCGAGCTGGCACGGCATTTGCGGAAGACTTCGTGTATTCACCCCATCTGTACCAGGACGTTTGATTTTAAATAAAGCAATTCCATTCTCATAACCCGATAGAGGACGACATGAATCTCGCAGACATCAGCAAACTGGGCGTAGCCAATCCCTTCAAACAACGTTATGACAATTACATTGGCGGCAAATTCGTCGCACCGGTAAAAGGTGAATACTTTCCCAACATCACGCCCATCACGGGCTTGCCGTTTTGCGAAATCGCCCGCTCCACGGCGGAAGACGTCGAGTTGGCGCTGGACGCCGCGCATGCCGCCAAGGATGCCTGGGGCAAGACTTCGCCTGCCGAGCGCGCCAATATCCTGAACCGTATCGCCGACCGCATCGAACAAAACCTGAGCTTGATCGCCACGGCGGAAACCATCGACAACGGCAAGCCGATCCGTGAAACGATGAATGCCGACATTCCGCTGGCCATCGATCATTTCCGTTACTTTGCCGGCTGCATCCGCGCGCAGGAAGGTTCCGTCGCGCAAATCGACGCGGAAACCTATGCCTACCACTACCATGAGCCACTGGGCGTCGTGGGCCAGATCATCCCCTGGAATTTCCCGATTTTGATGGCCGTGTGGAAACTGGCGCCCGCCCTGGCCGCCGGCAATTGCGTCGTCTTGAAACCGGCCGAGCAGACGCCGGCCTCCATCATGGTGTTGATCGAGCTGATCGGCGACCTGTTGCCGCCGGGCGTGCTGAATATCATCAATGGTTTCGGCTTGGAAGCGGGTAAGCCGCTGGCCTTGAGCAAGCGCATCGCCAAGATCGCCTTCACGGGTGAAACGGGCACGGGGCGTTTGATCATGGGCTATGCGGCGCAGAACCTGATTCCCGTCACCCTGGAGCTGGGCGGCAAGTCGCCGAACATCTTCTTTGAAGATGTGATGGATGCCGACGATGATTATTTCGACAAGTGCCTGGAAGGTTTTACCATGTTTGCGCTGAATCAAGGCGAGGTATGCACCTGCCCATCGCGCGTCTTGATCCAGGAATCGATCTACGAGAAATTCATCGAACGGGCCCTCAAGCGCGTAGCTGCCATCAAGCAAGGCAATCCGCTCGACTCTTCCACCATGATCGGCGCCCAGGCGTCGCAGGAGCAGCTGGAAAAAATCCTGTCCTATCTCGACATCGGCCGCCAGGAAGGCGCCGAAGTGCTGGCCGGCGGCGAGCGCCACACGCAGGCGGGCGACCTGGAAGGCGGCTACTACGTGCGTCCGACGGTGTTCAAGGGCAACAACAAGATGCGTATCTTCCAGGAAGAGATCTTCGGGCCCGTCGTGTCCGTGACCACCTTCAAGGATGAGGCCGAAGCGCTGGCGATTGCCAACGACACCCTGTATGGCTTGGGCGCCGGCTTGTGGACGCGCGACGGTTCGCGCGCCTTCCGCATGGGCCGCGCCATCCAGGCGGGCCGCGTGTGGACCAATTGCTATCACCTGTATCCAGCCCACGCCGCGTTCGGCGGCTACAAGCAATCGGGTATCGGCCGCGAAAACCACAAGATGATGCTCGACCATTACCAGCAAACGAAGAACTTGCTGGTGAGCTATAGCCCGAAAGCGCTGGGCTTCTTCTAAACCGGCACACGCGCTGCGCCTGTAGTCGAGGTGCGGCGCGCAGAAAGGGATGCCATGAATGCAGCAATTGCCCGGGTGGTCGCCACCGATGCGGCGCTGGAGATGATGGAGAAGTTGCGCCAGCGTCACGGCCCCTTGATGTTTTTCCAGTCGGGCGGCTGCTGCGATGGCAGTGCGCCCATGTGCTATGCGCTGGGCGAGTTTGATGTCAGCGACACCGACATCTATCTCGGTAATTTGAATGGCACACCGTTTTACATGGGACTCGAGCAATTCGAGTACTGGGAGCATACCCAGTTGATTATCGATGTCGTCGACGGCAATGGCGGCATGTTTTCACTCGACAACGGCACGGGCAAGCGCTTTTTGACGCGTTCGCGCCTGTTCACCGATGAGGAGTGCGCGCTGTTGCATGCCCAGCCGCATGAGCACCGCAAGACTTGATACACACATACTAATAAAACAGAGGGAGATGATTGTGCAGAAAAAAATCATGGGGGTACTCGTCGGTTTGGGTTTGGCGTCTTTGGTCCAGGCGGCTGACGTGGGCAATGTCACCAGTGCCATGCTCGACAGCACGGCAAAGAATCCGGCTAGCGTGCTGTCGTTTGGCATGGGCACGCAGGGCCAGCGCTACTCGCCGCTGACGCAGATCAACGACAAGACCGTGGCCAAGCTGGTGCCGGCCTGGTCGTTCTCGTTTGGCGGTGAAAAACAGCGGGGCCAGGAATCGCAGCCGCTGATTCATAACGGCAAGATGTTCGTCACGGCCTCGTATTCGCGCATTTTCGCCATCGACCTGAAAACTGGCGCCAAGCTGTGGAAATATGAGCATCGCTTACCGGACGGCATCATGCCGTGCTGCGATGTGGTCAACCGCGGTGCCGCCCTGTACGGCAATCTGGTGATCTTCGGCACGCTCGATGCCTACCTGGTGGCGCTGGATCAGAACACGGGCAAGCTCGTCTGGAAGGAAAAAGTCGACGACTACGCAGCCGGCTACTCGATGACGGCCGCGCCGCTGATCGCCGAAGGCTTGCTGCTGACGGGCGTATCGGGTGGCGAATTCGGCATCGTGGGCCGGGTCGAGGCGCGCAATCCCATGACGGGCGAGCTGGTATGGAGCCGTCCGACGGTAGAAGGCCATATGGGCCATCGCTACGACAAGGATGGCAAGGCGATCGATAACGGCGTCTCCGGCACCGTGAACAAAACCTGGCCGGGCGACCTGTGGAAAACGGGCGGCGCCTCGACGTGGATGGGCGGCACCTACGATCCGCAAACCAAACTGGCGTATTTTGGCACTGGCAACCCGGCGCCATGGAATAGCCATTTGCGTCCCGGCGACAATTTGTATTCTTCGTCCACCGTGGCGCTGGACGTGAAAACGGGCCAGATCAAGTGGGCGTATCAAAACACGCCGAACGATGCCTGGGATTTCGACGGCGCCAACGAGTTCGTTACCTTTGACATGGATGGCAAGCGCTACGGCGGCAAGGCTGACCGCAACGGCTTCTTTTACGTGATTGACGCCAACACGGGCAAGCTGCAGAACGCCTTCCCGTTCGTGAAGAAAATCACCTGGGCCAGCAGCATCGACCTGAAGACGGGACGGCCGAACTATATCGCCGCCGGACGCCCTGGGGACCCGACCAAGGGGGAAGAAGGCAAGAAGGGCACGACCGTGTTTGCCGCGCCCGCTTTCCTCGGCGCCAAAAACCAGATGCCGATGGCGTACTCGCCGCAGACCAAGCTGTTCTACGTTCCCGCGAATGAATGGGGCATGGATATCTGGAATGAGCCCATCAGCTACAAGAAAGGCGGTGCCTTCCTCGGTGCCGGTTTTACCATCAGGCCCTTGTTTGACGATTATATCGGCGCCATGCGCGCTGTCGATCCGAAGACGGGCAAGATCGTCTGGGAAATCAAGAACAACGCGCCGCTGTGGGGCGGCGTGATGAGCACGGCCGGCAACCTGGTGTTCTACGGCACGCCGGAAGGCTTCCTGAAGGCCGTCGATGCGAAGACGGGCAAGGAGCTGTGGAAATTCCAGACGGGTTCCGGCGTCGTGGCGCCGCCTGTCACCTGGCAAGATGGCGACACGCAATACGTTGCCGTCGTATCGGGCTGGGGCGGCGCGGTGCCGCTGTGGGGCGGCGAAGTGGCGAAGAAGGTCAACTTCCTGGAACAGGGCGGTTCCGTGTGGGTTTTCAAGCTGGCATCGAAGTAAGGGGCTGAAGCACCCAGGCCACTCGGATGGGTGTCTCCCTGTCCGCTGGGTGTTTTCTTTTTGCTGACGGCCCAGGTCGTCAGTTTTTTGTTTACCTGTATCTCCGACATGAAACCTTGCGGTCAAAAAATGAACACTATCAGTGGCGAGTGATTCGCTATTGCACACGTCAAACACGTATTTTCTCTCTCTCCCTCTGAGCCGTGCTGGGCACGCTTATTGCCAAAGCTTGAGGTACATCAATCATTGGTGTGCACACTAAAAACAGAGAAGAAAGAGGAGAAAAAAATGAAGCTATGGAGCAAGCTGGGGGGCCTGGGTGTCATGACAATCGCAGCGATGGGGCAGGCGCAAGCCGTCGATATCAAGGCTGGCGACTGGACCGTGTCGGTGGGCGGCATCGTCAACGCCTATTACACGCAAGTGTCGTGTTCGGGCGATGCGGTGGGCGGGCTGGCGCTGGGTGGCCAGGCGCTCGGTTGCGGCGGCGAAAAGGACCGCACCACCATCGGTAACGGCTTGTTGCCGAACGGCTTGATCACCTCCGCCGCGTCGCGCCTTGGCGAGTACGACGTGAAAGCCTTGATCGGCATCTACAATTCGACGGCCACCGACAGCGCCATCAGCCAGAACAGCGTGGTCGATGTGCGCCAGGCCTTCTTCACGTTCGGCAACGAGCAGATGGGCACCTTCAAGCTGGGCCGCGACTATGGCATCTTCGGCGCGAACGCGATTTTGTCCGACATGACCTTGCTGGGCTCAGGCGCGCCGGTGCAGGCGACACAGCGTGGGCGAGTGACCCTGGGCCATATCGGCGCCGGCTACACCTATCTGGGCAACTATGGCCAGATCATGTACAGCTCGCCGAAGTCGGGTGGCGTTGGCGTCGACGTGGCGCTGGTCAGCCCCGTTTCCGATACGCCCATCGTGGCAGGCTCGACCTATTCTTCGAAGTCGAGCCCGCAAGTCCAGGCGCAGCTGACGTATGCGCAGGAAGGCTTGAAAGCCTGGCTGGGCGTGAAGTCGCAAAAATTCACTTCGAAAACGCCTGGGGTCGATGACCTGACCATGCGCGGAGTGGAAGTGGGTGGCTCTTACCAGATGGGGGCGGCTGGCGTGCTGCTTAACTTCCAGGGCGGCAAAGGGCTGGGCATCTTGTCCGATGCGGACCAGGGCGATACCAAGTCGAAGAACTGGCTGCTGCAAGGCACGTATAAAACGACGGACAAGCTGAAGCTGGGCTTGTCTTACGGCATCAGCAAGAACGACGACAACACGGCTGGCACGGGCGGCCTGAAGTCGAACGCCAACCTGACCCTGGGTGCGTACTACTCGCTCAACAGTGCAATCACCCTGGTGGGCGAGCTGGGCCAGACGCGCTCGAAAGGCTTTACGGGCGGTGAAGCGAAGATGAATGGCGTGTCGCTGGGCGGCATCATTTTCTTCTAACCAATGAATGCGGCGCCTTGCGACAGGGCGCCGCACGGAGCACAGTACATGCGGATAATGCGGTTATTCATCGGATGCTGGCTATTCCTGTTCATTCTGGGACAGGCGTGGGCGGGCGTGCTCGACAAGGCCGAGCTGGCACGGCGCTTTCCTGCCCCCCTCGTTGTTGGCGACAAGGAGGCCGACTTGCCCGTCTGGCCCTTGCTCAAGCAAAACGCGACGGCCACCGAACTGGTCGGCTACGTTTTTGAATCGGTGGACCTGGCGCCTATTCCCGGCTTTTCCGGCGTGCCCGTCAATCTGCTGATCGCCATCGATCCGCAAGGCAGTTTTTTGGACGTGTCCGTCCTGTCGCAGCACGAACCCGTGTTTCTCGATGGCCTGGGTGAGGCGCCCTTGTTTCAGTTCGTCAAACAGTACCAGGGCTTGTCGCTGAAGCAGAATATTGCCATCGATGCCAGGAAGAAACGCGCGCCAGACGCGACCCACGCCGATATCGATGGCGTGTCGAAGGCCACGGCCTCCGTGCGCATCATCAACCAGAGCGTGCTGGCCTCGGCCTTGAAAGTGTCGCGCAAGAAGCTCGGCTTTGCGCAAGGCCGCGACCCGGACCAGATCGCCCGCATCCGCATGGAGGTATTCGAGAAGCGCAGCGTGGCGCAGATGCTCGAGCAGGGTTTGCTCCAGCATGTGCGCTTGAGCAACAAGGATGTGGAGAGCCTGTTTGCCGGCAGTCCCGGCGCGGGACTCGATGCGCAGGCCGTGCGTGCGCCGGACGGCGTGTTCATCGACCTGTACCTGGCGTATGTGTCCGTGCCCACGGTGGGACGCAATCTGTTGACGGAACGCAGCTGGACTAAATTGCGTAACCGGCTCGACGAGGGCGACCACGCCATCCTCGTCATGTCGCGCGGGCGCTACAGCGTGCTGGGCGACGATTTCGTGCGCGGCACTGTCCCCGACCGGCTATTGCTGAAGCAGGATGGTTTGCCCATCGACATGCGCGACCTGGATCTGGAATTGAGGCTGTCGGAGGGGGCAGCGTTGCCAACGGAAAATATCGCCGTCTTTCGCATCATCAGCCAGGCGGGACTCGATGTGGCCAGCCCGCTGGCATTTTCTCTTCCCATCACGCGCAGCAAGGGCATCGTGTATCCGGAGCGCATCGCCCGCAACGTTGATTTCAATTACCGCCTGCCGGCTGACTTGTATAGCGCGCCACAAGGCGACGATGCCACGTGGCGCGGCACGTGGAAGAACCGCAAGGCTGAACTGCTGCTCTTGGCCGCCGGACTGGCGCTGCTGGCCGGCGCATTGGCCTGGCAGAAACGCCTGGTGCGCGATGGCCGTCAATTTGCCTGGTTCCGCCGCCTGTTCCTGTTGTTTACGATTGGTTTCATCGGCTATTACGCACAGGGGCAGTTATCGATAGTCAACCTCACGGGCGTCATCCAGGCGCTGCTGGCGGGGCGCAGCCTTGGCTTTTTCCTGTTTGACCCGATGACGGTGATCCTGTGGGCGTTCGTGCTGCTCAGCCTGTTTATCTGGGGGCGCGGCACGTTTTGCGGTTGGCTGTGTCCGTTTGGCGCCCTGCAGGAATTCACGGGCAAGCTGGGCCAGTGGCTGCGCTTGCCGCAGTGGAAGATCAAGCCGCGCCTCGACGGGCGCTTGAAATGGATCAAGTATTGTTTGCTGGCGGCGATTCTTGGCAGCAGCATGTTTTCCAGCCAGATCACGGACAAGCTGGTCGAGCTGGAACCGTTCAAGACGGCGATTACCTTGAACTTCGTGCGCGCCTGGCCTTTCGTCGCGTATGCAGTGGGCTTGTTGCTGCTCAGCAGTGTTTCCTATAAATTCTTTTGCCGCTACCTGTGCCCGTTTGGCGCGGCGCTGGCGCTGCTGGGACGGGTTCGCCTGTTCAACTGGATTGCGCGCCGCAAGGAATGCGGTACGCCGTGCCAGACTTGCCGCCACCGTTGCGAGCATCACGCCATCGCGCCCAGCGGGAAAGTCGATTATGGCGAGTGTTTTCAGTGCATGGATTGCGTGGTGATTTACGCCAGCGATGAAAAATGCGCGCCCTTGATGCTGGAAATCAAGCGTGCCCGCAGCATTCCCATAGTCCGGGTTGCGGCAGAGGAGAGCAGCAATGCAGCGTAGAACATTTATTTCCGCAGCGATAGGCAGCGTGGCCGGCATGGCCGGCTTGTCTTTGCCTGGCAGTATGGCGCGCGGCACGGTCACGGCGTCCGGCGTGCGCCCTTATCAAGGCGCGGCCTTGGCGTTTGGCACGACGATCGCCATCACCTTGCTGCACCACGATCAGAGACAGGCCGAACTGGCCATTGAAGACGCCTTGCATGCAGCTCGGAATATCGACCGCCTGATGAGCATTTACAGTCCCGCCAGCCAAGTCTACCAGCTGAACCGCGATGGGCGCCTGGCCCGGCCGGACGCGCATCTGCTGACCGTGCTGGCGCAGGCGCAAGCCTTGTCGCAATGGAGCGATGGGGCGTTTGATATCACCGTGCAACCTTTGTGGCAGCTGTTTCGCGCGGCGGCAGACCAGGCAAGCTTGCCGACGGACACATTGCGCCGCGCGGCGCAGGCGCGGGTAAGCTGGCGGCAACTGGCGTGGGACAAGCGCGAAGTGCGTTTCCTGCAAGCGGGGATGGCGCTGACCTTGAATGGCCTGGCGCAAGGCTATGCGGCGGATATGGCGCTGGCGGCCGTGCAGGCACGCGGCGTGCGGCACGCGCTGCTCGACACGGGGGAGTTCGTCGCGCGGGGACAGCGTTCTCTGCGCCGTCCGTGGACCTTGGGCATCCAGGACCCGCGCGACGGCGAAATCCTGGCGGCCACCTTAAAAGTGGAAGGGCGCAGCGTGGCCACGTCGGGCGATTACGCATGCACGTTTACGCCCGACTTCCTGCATCACCATATCGTCGACCCGTCGAAGGGCGATTCGCCGGGTGAACTGGCCAGCGTGACCGTGCTGGCGCCCACGGGCTTGCTGGCCGATGGCTTGTCGACGACCTTCATGGTGACGGGGGCCGCGCGCGCGCATGCGATGGCTGCGCACATGCAGGGCGTTGACTTGATGACCATCGACAAGCATGGCCGGCGCAAGATGTCGCCCGGCTTTGCCCGCCTACTCTAGGCTATTTGAGATGCGGCACCTTGCGATAGATCGTGTTGCGCGACACGCCCAGGGCCCGCGCCGTGGCCGAGACGTTGCCACCGTGGGCGTCGAGCGACTTGAGAATGACGCTTTGCTCCATCTCTTCCAGGTTGGCGCCGGCCGCGATCATGCGGTCCGCGCTGGCGCCGGCGGCACTGGCCTGCGTCATTTCAATATCGTCGAGGAAATCATCAGGCATGTGGCGCAAACTGATTTCATGTTCCTCGCCTGCCATGACGATGGCTGTGCGCAACAGATTGGTCAACTGGCGGAAGTTGCCTGGCCACTTATGCTGGTGGAACAGGCGCAGGATGTCCGGCGCCACCGTGTAGCGCGTGTCGGGCGCTTCCGTCGCGAGAATTTTTTTCACGACCGTTTCCAGGTCCGTGCGTTCGCGCAGCGGCGGCAGTTTGACCACCAGGCCATTCAGGCGGTAATACAAGTCTTCGCGAAACAGGCCCTTGGCCATGCGTTCGCGCAAGTTGTGATTCGTGGCGCAAATAAGTTCCACATTGACGGTGATCGATTTGCTGCTGCCCAGCGGCGTGACCATGCGTTCCTGCAGCACGCGCAACAGCCGCGCCTGCAAGCCAAAGGGCATGTCGCCAATTTCATCAAGGAACAGGGTGCCGCCATTGGCTTGCAAGATCTTGCCGATGGCGCCCTTTTTGCGCGCCCCTGTAAACGCCCCGTCTTCATAGCCGAACAGTTCGGATTCGATCAGGGTTTCCGGGATCGAGGCGCAATTGACGGCAACGAACGGCCCCATGGCGCGCGGCGAATCATTGTGTATGGCTTGCGCCAGCAATTCCTTGCCGGTCCCCGTTTCGCCCATGACGAGGATGGGGATGTCGCGTCCCAATACCTTGTTGACCTTTTCGATCACCAGTTCCAGTTGCGGATCGCCCGTGCGCAGGTAACGCAAGCCGGACAGGCGGCGTGCCGCGTTGGCCGCGTGGCTGGCCGGCGCGGGAACCTGTGCCGGCACGGCGTTGATATCGCTATGGTCGGTGCTGGCAGTGAAGCCGTGCTGGAAGACGCTATTGGACAAGCGCAACTGTGCGCGCCCATACACGCGCACGCCGCTGTGCATGCACAGGTTCAGCAAACCGGGTGAGGCCGTGCGGTAATGCTCGTACAGGGCAGACACGGGCAAGCCGAACAGGGAACTGAAGGTATGGGATTGCAGCGCGGCGAAGGACAGGCCCAACTGGAACAAACCGTTTTTATTGGCGGATAAAAACCGTCCGCCCGGCGTGAATGAGGCGATGCCTTCCATTAAGGTGCCGATGAATTCGGGGCGCGCGTGGAAGTGCACGGTGATGGCATCTTCGAAGGTGGCGGAAAACAGCTGATTTTCGATCATCAGCGCCGACATGCGCACGAGGGCCATCGTATGCTTGTGAAAACTGCGCTGGTCGCTGGATACATCGAGCACGCCGATGACATTGCCCCGATGGTCGGTAATGGGGGCGGCGGAGCACGTCAGGAAATGATTGGCGGCCAGGTAATGCTGGTCCGCATGGACCAAAGTCGGCACTTTTTCCGTGATGGCCGTGCCGATGGCATTCGTGCCGCGGCTTTGTTCCGACCATGCCACGCCCGGCTGCAAGGCCACGCGGTTGGCTTTCTCCAGGAAATCATCGTCGCCCAGGGAATGCACGATCACGCCGTTGGCATCCGTCAAGATCACCATATTGTGCGTATTGACGATTTGCTGGTACAGGGTTTCCATGGCTGGCAGAGCGTGCGTGTGCAGCATGCGGTTTTGCTCGATCAGCAAGGACAGATCGGATTTTCCGGCCGGCGTAAAGTCGGGCGTGGCCGTGGGCGACAGGCCAAAGGCGACTGAGCGCTGATGGGAAGTTTCGATGATGACGGGGACGTTGTCCTGTCCTGCCGGCAAAGTGTTCGCATCCGCAATGGACGAAAACGGTGCGCTACGGTAAGTAGCTGACGGTTGATACATGATCTCGTTGCCTCCGTTGGGCCCTGTACTGCGGCGCTCTTTTGAATATCGAGAGTGTTCCATAATGTAGCACCTGTCACAGATGGGAGCAAAGCAAAGCGAGCCAGGCTGTCCCCAGTGTTGTTGCCAGGCCCAGAGGTGCTCTCATCAGTGGACAGTGCATAGGCTGGTATAAGCAAGTGCGGTGCCAGGGCTGTTTCACGGGGCGGAAAAATAGCCCTTGCGAGGCGTGCGTGGCAGGGCTATAATTCGCCCCCTCGCTGAACGACGCA
>NZ_LT607683.1 GCF_900095265.1 Janthinobacterium sp. UMAB-56
GCCCGCCAGCGGCGAAGACTGAATCCGCCCTTTTACCTTCCACCAGGAGAGCCATCCATGCCTACAGACTACCACCATGGCGTGCGCGTCATTGAAATCAACGAGGGTTCGCGTCCCATCCGGACCGTCTCCACCGCCGTGCTGGGCCTGATCGCCACGGCCGACGATGCCGACCCGGCGGCCTTCCCGCTCGATACGCCCGTGCTCGTCACCAACGTGCTGGCCGCCATGGGCAAGGCCGGCAAGACCGGCACCTTGTATCGCGCACTGCAGGCGATTGCCGCGCAGACCAAACCGCTGACCATCGTGGTGCGCGTGGACCAGGGCGAGACGGAAGCGGAAACCACCAGCAACGCCGTGGGCGGCGTCTCGCCCGATGGCAAGTACTTGGGCGCCCAGGCGCTGCTGGCGGCACAAAGCAAGCTGGGCGTGAAACCGCGCATCCTGGGCGCGCCGGGGCTGGACACCCAGGCCGTCACCAATGCCCTGGCCAGCGTCGCACAGCGCCTGCGCGGCTTCGTGTATGCGTCCGCCTATGGCTGCGCCACCGTCACGGCGGCGACCGCCTATCGCGGCCAGTTCGGCCAGCGCGAAATCATGATGATCTGGCCGGATTTCGTGAACTGGAATACCGCTACCGACGAAGAGGCCAGCATTTCCGCCGTGGCTTACGCCATGGGCCTGCGTGCCAAGATCGACGAGGAAACGGGCTGGCACAAAACGCTGTCGAACGTGGTCGTCAACGGCCCGACCGGCATCAGCAAGGATGTGTTTTTCGACCTGCAAGACCCGGCCACCGATGCCGGCGTGCTCAATGCCAAGGAAGTGACCACCCTGATTAACATGGGCGGTTACCGCTTCTGGGGTTCACGTACCTGCGAGGCGCCGGGCGGCTTCTTCTATTTCGAAAGCTACACGCGCACGGCCCAGGTGCTGGCCGACACCATCGCCGAGGCGCACTTCGCCTATGTCGATGTGCCCTTGCACCCGTCCCTGGTGCGCGACCTGCTGGAAAGCATCAATGCCAAGTTCCGCGACCTGAAATTGCAGGGCTACATCATTGACGGCCATGCCTGGTATGACGAGCAGTACAACGACAAGACAGGCTTGAAAGACGGCAAGCTGGCTATCGACTACGACTACACGCCCGTGCCGCCGCTGGAAAACCTGAAATTCCAGCAGCGCATCACCGACCGCTACCTGGCCGACTTCGCCTCCCGCATCGCCGCGTAATCACCATCACCATCACCATCCTGCCCGCGCCAGCGCGGGCGCATTGAAATACTGGAGAAATTATGGGCCTGCCCCGCAAACTGAAAAACTTCAACCTGTTCCAGAACGGCGTCTCCTTCATGGGCATGGTGCCCGAAGTCACCTTGCCGAAACTGAGCCGCAAGATGGAAGAGTACCGCGCCGGCGGTATGAGCGGCCCCGTGTCCGTGGACTTCGGCAATGAGGCGCTGTCGCTGGAATGGAGCGCGGGCGGTCTGATCGCCGAAGCCCTGAAACAGTACGGCGCGCACGCGCACGGCGCCGTGCAACTGCGCTTTGCCGGCGCCTACCAGGAAGACGATGACGGCACGGTCGCCGCCGTGGAAGTGGTCGTGCACGGCCGTTACAAGGAAATCGATATGGGCGGCGCCAAGATGGGCGACGACACGACCCATAAATACACCATGGCGTGCAGCTATTACAAGCTGATGATCGACGGCGCCACCGTCATCGAACTGGACTTCATGA
Organism: Janthinobacterium sp. UMAB-56; assembly: GCF_900095265.1. Classification (GTDB taxonomy): domain Bacteria; phylum Pseudomonadota; class Gammaproteobacteria; order Burkholderiales; family Burkholderiaceae_D; genus Janthinobacterium. The sequence continues at coordinate 1,741 of NZ_LT607683.1, forward strand.
GCGGCACCGAGAACTTTGGCGGCGGCGACACCAACGCGGCCATCCGCAAGGCCATCGGCCTGTAACCCCTTTTTAATTACACCACAACAAGGAACACACCATGCACAACGATACCCAAAACAGCGCCGTCATCGAGCTGGATGAACCGATCAAACGCGGCGACAGCTTCATCACCTCGCTCACCGTGCGTAAACCCAAGGCGGGCGCCCTGCGCGGCATTTCCCTGATCGAGCTGGCCAACCTGAACGTGTCGGCCCTGCAGATCGTACTGCCGCGCATTACCGAACCGACCTTGACCGCGCACGACATCGCCAACATGGACCCGGCCGACCTGCTGGCCGTGGGCGCCGAGGTTGCCGGTTTTTTGGCGAGCAAAGCCGATCGTCTTTCGGTATCCCCGACGAAGTAGAAGACGCCATGGCCGACATTGCCGGCGTCTTTCACTGGACGCCGGCAGCGATGGACGGTTTTACGATTGATGAACTGATGGCCTGGCGCGAACGCGCCAGGCAACGAAGCGGAGCGGAATAAATGGCTGGTCGGGATTTGAGGTTACAGGTAGTGTTTGCAGCGCTGGACAAGATCACCGGCCCGCTGAAAAAAATCATGGGCGGTTCCAGCGACACGGCCAAGGCCTTGAAGGCCACCAGCGACCGCTTGCGCGATCTGAACACCCAGCAGAGAAACCTGGGGAAATTCCGCGAACTGCATAGCGGCATTCGAACAACGGGGGTTGAGCTGAAAGAAGCTCAAAAAAAAGTAAAAGAGCTGGCCGCAAGCATAAAACAGACCGAGTCTCCTACACGCGCCATGACGCGTGATTTGAAGGCGGCGACGAAGGTCACGCAGGCCTTGACGCTGAAAGGCCGAGAGCAGAGCCAGCAATTCCGCGTCCTGCGCACCAGCCTGAAAGACGCAGGCATCGACACGCGCCAGTTGGGCAAGGCGCAGGAATGGCTAAAAAACAGTATCCAGTTAACGAACGTTGAACTGGCCTCGCAACAAAAGCGCCTGGCCGCGTCCGCCGCCAAGCAGCAGCGCGTCACCAATGCCACCCAGCACGCCGACAAGCTACGCAACAAGGCGGGCAACCTGGCCATGGCCGGCGCAGGCGCCACCGCCACGGGCGCCGTCATCGGCGCGCCCGTCGTCAAGGGGCTGAACGAGGCAAAGCACTATCAAACGGAAGTCGGCAGGGTCAACGCCCTGGGCCTGGGCGATAAGGTGTCAGCCGAGGCCGTCGCCTTCGCGCGCAACATGAAGACTTACGGCACCAGCCAGCTCGACAACCTGCAACTCATGCGCGACGGCATGAGCGCCTTTGCCGATGTACACCACGCGGAAATGGTCGCCCCTACTCTGGCCAAGATGAAGTTTGCCAATCACGCCTTCTTTGGCGAGGCCGAGGGCGCCGACAACGAACGCAAGTTCATGGACATGCTCAAGGTAATCGAGCTGCGCGGCGGCCTGGAGAGCAAGGAAAAGTTCGAAGCCCAGGCCAATATCGTGCAGCAGGTCATCACCGCCACGGGCGGGCGCGTCGGCCCGAATGAGTGGCTGAACATGATCAAAACGGGCGGCATCGCCGCCAAGGGTCTGAAAGATGATGCCTTTTACTACCAGATGGAGCCGCTGGTGCAGGAAATGAGCGGCAACCGCGTCGGCACGTCCCTGATGAGCGCCTACCAGAACTTGTATCAGGGCCGCACCACCAAGCGCTCAGCCAGGAAGCTGGAAGAGTTCGGCCTGATTGGCGACAAGAGCAAGGTCAAGCACGACAAGGCGGGGCAAGTCTCGTTCCTCGATCCCGGCGCGCTGCTGGGCGCGGAACTGTTCCGCGAAAACCAGTTCGAATGGCTGGAAAAGGTGCTGTTGCCGCAACTGGCCAAGAAGGGCATCACGGAAAAGAAACAGGTGCTCGACGCCATCGGCAGCATTTTTTCCAACCGCACCGCGTCGAACCTGTATTCGCAGATGTACTTGCAGCGCGTGCAGATCCACAAGAACGAAAAGCTTAACCGTGGCGCCGCCGATATCGGCAAGCTGGAAAAGCTGGGCCGCGACTCTGCCGCCGGCAAAGAACTGGAGGCGCAGTCCAAGCTGGCCAACCTCAAGCTCACCATGGGCGAGAAAATCCTGCCGCTGTACGCGCAGGGGCTGGAACTGGCCATCAGCGCCGTGCAGCGCCTGAATGGTTTCATGGAGCGCAACCCGACCGTAGCCAAGGTCATGATTACCGCCTTTGCCGTGCTGGCCGGCCTGCTGCTGGTGCTGGGGCCGCTGATGCTGGGCATTGCCGCCATGATCGGCCCGTATGCCATGCTGCACGTCATGTTCGCCAAGATGGGCGTAACGGGCGGCGTGCTCACGCCCATCTTGCGCGGCCTGGGCGGCGCCTTCATGTGGGTGGGCCGCGCCGTGCTGTGGCTGGGCCGCGCGCTTCTGATGACCCCGATTGGCATCGCCATCACGGTCATTGCCGGCGCCGCCTTCCTGATCTACAAATATTGGGAACCGATCAAGGGATTCTTTGGTGGCCTGTGGTCAGACGTCAAGGCGGCGTTTGCCGGCGGCTTTACCGGCATCAATAGCCTGATCGCCGACTGGTCGCCACTGGGCCTGTTCTATCGCGCCTTCGCGGGCGTGCTGGGCTGGTTCGGCGTTGCGCTGCCGGCCAGGTTCACCGACTTTGCCGCCAGCATCCGGGAGCGCATCGCCGCAGGCCTGGCACCGCTTGCGGGCCTCTTCACTGGTATCTGGTCGCAGATCAAGATCGCGTTTGCCGGCGGCATTGGCGGCGTCAGCGCCTTGGTCGCCAACTGGTCACCGCTGGGCCTGTTCTATCGCGCCTTCGCGGGCGTGCTGGGCTGGTTCGGCATTGCGCTGCCGGCCAAGTTCACCGACTTTGGCGCCAGCATCCTGCAGCGCATCACCGCGTCCTGGGCGCCTATTTCCGCCTTCTTTGCCGATATCTGGTCGCGCCTGCGCGCCGTCTGCGCGGGTGGCATGGGCAGCATCACGGCCCTGATCATCAACTGGTCACCGGTCGGCGTGTTTTATCAGGCGTTCGCGGGCGTGTTGAGCTGGTTCGGCATCAAGCTGCCGGCCCAGTTCACCGAGTTCGGCGCCAACATCCTGCGCGGGCTGGTCAACGGCATCACGGGTTCCATGGGCGCCGTGAAGGACGCCATCAGCAATGCCGGTTCCAGCACCATTGCCTGGTTCAAGGAAAAGCTGGGCATCCACAGCCCAAGCCGCGTGTTTGCCCAGCTGGGCGACTACACCATGCAGGGCCTGGCCGTGGGCCTGGACCGCAGCGAGGGCGCGCCGATTGCCAAGGTATCCGGCCTGGCGCAGCGCCTGACCCAGCTCGGCGCCGGCATCGCCATCGGCACGGCCACGGCGTTACCCGCAAGCGCCTTCGACACGCGCGCACCACTGTCACAAGGCGGGTTCGGCGCCGGATTGAGCATTCAGGGCGACAAGATCGAAATCACCATCCAGGCGCAAGCCGGTTCCGATCCTCAGGCCATCGCCCGCGCCGTGTACGCGGCCATGGAACAGCGCGACCGCGAAAAGGCGGCACGCATCCGCTCGTCCCTGCGCGACCACGATTAAGAAAGATGCACACCATGATGATGATTTTAGGAATGTTCGTGTTCAGCCTGCCTACCCTGGCCTATCACGAGCTGCAGCGGCAAACGGAATGGAAGCACGCCAGCACGGCCCGCGTGGGCCTGCGCGACGCGCACCAGTACGTGGGGCCAGGTGACGACACGATTACCCTGTCGGGCTGGGTGGCGCCGGAACTGACCGGCTCCCTGTATTCGCTCGATGCCCTGCGCATGATGGCCGACACAGGTAAATCGTGGATTCTGATCCAGGGCACAGGCCGCATTCTCGGCTCCTACCGCATCACCAGCATGACCGAGGGCCGCACCATCCTCGACGGCAGCGGCGGCGCGCGCCGCGTCGAGTTCTCGATTGCACTCAAGCGCGACGACGACGGCGTGCTGGCCATGGTCGGCCTGGGCGACATCGGCGACCTGAAAAACATGCTCAGCATCGACGGCATGACCAGCAGCATCGCGGGCGCGGCCAAGAATGCCGTGGGCAGCGTGGTGGGCAATGTCGTCGGTGGTATCACCTCGAAATACGGCGGCGTGGTCAGCGAAATGAAGGACAAGATCGGCGGCAGCATCAGCGGCGCCATCGGCAGCGCGGCGGACAAGTTCAAATGAGCGAGCATATCCCCGCCTTCAAGGTCAGCATCGAGGACAAGGATCTGACGGCCATCGTCTCACCGCGGCTGATTAATCTGACCCTGACCTTGTGCCGTGGCGACGAGAGCGACCAGCTCGATATCTCGCTCGATGACAGCGACGGCAAGCTGGCCCTGCCGCCGCGCGGCGCGCAGATCGCCCTGGCGCTGGGCTGGCAAGCGTCCGGCCTGGTGGACATGGGCAAGTTCACCGTCGACGAGGTGGAGCACAGCGGCGCGCCCGACACCATCACCCTGCGCGCCAGGTCGGCCAACCTGATCGACACGTTTAAACAGCAGCAGGAACACAGCTTTCACAAAACCACCCTGGGCGCCATCATCGAGGCCATCGCCTTTCGCAACGAGCTGGCGTCGGGCGTGTCGGCGCGCCTGCGCGATACCGCCGTCGAGCACATCGACCAGACCCATGAAAGCGATGCCGCCTTCCTGCGTCGGCTGGGCAGGAAATACGACGCGGTGGCCACCGTCAAGAACGACACCCTGCTCTTCATCCCCATCAACCAGAGCCGCTCGGCCAGCGGCAAGGCGCTGCCCGTCATCCCCATCACGCGCGCCCTGGGCGACGGCCACCGCTACCACAGCGCCGAAAGCGACGCCTACACGGGCGTGCGCGCCTTCTGGCACGACGAGCGCTACGCGCGCCGCCGCAGCGTCGTGGCCGGCGTGCCCGGCAACAGTAAGCGCCTGCGCACCACCTTTGCCAACGAAACCGATGCGCGAGCGGCGGCCGTCGCCGAATGGCAGCGCATCCTGCGCGGCCTGGCCACCTTTGAAATGAGCCTGGCCCTGGGCAACCCGACCGTGTTCCCGCAATCGCCCGTCACCGTGACAGGCTTCAAGCCCGAGATCGACGCCACCGAGTGGCTATCGGTCAAGGTCACGCACAGCCTGGGCGGCAACGGCTTTACCACGCGCGTGGAGTTTGAAACGAAGACGGAAGCGGTCGAGGCCGAGCGCGAGGACGAGAAAGACCCGGATGAAGGCGTCACCGGCGTGGTGGCCAAGTGGAAAGACGTGGCGGCGAAGAAGAAAAAAGTGGGGCAGGAGCAGGCCGGCGCCACGGGCCAGCTCAAAACGCTGGAGCATCTTTACAAGAGCAAGCATGGAGCCAAGCGGGCAGCGAAACTGGCGTGGGAGCACATCAAGGAAGTGCGCGAGATCATTCGGGAGAACAGCGAGGAACCATGGAAGCCGGCGGAGACGACTTCCCAAACGTAGGCGTAACGAATTACGGGAGGGAGACAGACTTTACCAGGACACTCAATACTTCATTTGCGACAACCTTGAGTGTCTCGGTAGTGCCGGCCTTAACTGATTGCACCAATCTCTCGCCCAAAGTAGCGCGGCTAACCAGACTATCGGGAACAGCTTTAAGGGCGATCAGACCTTTTTCAGAAAGCACCGCGTCGGCAAAGCCTGTCACTGTCTTGCTATTGGGGCGCACGGAGATGTACCCCTCTTGCAGCAACCATGTGGCGGTGTTGATAAATGCCTCTGCCGGTGGAGTCAGTTCGGCACCTGTGAAGCTGTCAGCATTGAAGCAAGCAGCGTCGCCGCCTTCCACAAATCGTCTCGCTTCCAGCAAGATTGGTTTCGGGAAATTTTCGTACAATTTTGCAAAAATTTGGCCAGTTAGTACATCAAAAGCATCAATATTGGAGAGTGTCATGATTACCAGAAATTTAGAAGAAGTAGAACGCCAGGAAAACGAAATTCGGAGCCATATCCATCGGCAGATACTGGGAATATCTGACCAAGTACGCTCCAAAGAAATATGGCATAAAATTTTGGCGGCTGCTGATCCGGAAACCATTGCAACCGCGCTAAGCACACAGCTCACGCATTTCAACTATCAGGAAGTGCTAAGCCACAAACAATGCAACTGCTGTCGTTAATGTGCTCGATTAGCGGGAAGCCACATTGCCGGCATATCGCCAATGGCTCCAACGCACTCAACGGGGACGCTTCCCCTAGATTTTTCAATATGTCCTATCGAGTAGGATTTTCCGGCAATGTAGCACCTACTATCTACGAAAGAAGTGCTTGACTCCCCGCTTACAGGAGACTTGTATAGGAGCCAGCCACACGCAGCTAAAGACATGCTAAGCAAAATCAATCGTACCCTTGCAGTTCGTTGAAGTTTGCCGATGTTAGCGGCTCGCTCCTCACATACTTGGCAGGAGTTCTCAGCATTGCCTCTCACAACAGTTCGTGGTGATGCAGGAATTTCTGATAATTCCTCGCCTTGGTCTGTGGGGATATCAGCAGACTTGGCATCTTTTATCCAAGTCTCCAATAGATTTTTCACTTCCGAATACCTCGCAAGTGGTAACTCTTTGATCTTCTTTAAACCGAAGTCTGTAATGATGATTCTGTACACGTCCAAGGGATGGTCACCTGTAAGTGCGGACAGGTCTTTCACCAGAGCATTGATACGACGTCGTTGGAAATCGGTAATTAATTCAACGTCAACTTTTTCTGCGCCCAAGTGCAGTGTAACTACATTGTTCAGCCGGGGAGCTTCAACAATATTTCCAAAGACATTCTGCCCAACATCGCCACTAAATTCTGGTCTATCCATTCCGAAATCCACATCTTTACAACTTATAATTTCAATTTTACAACATTTTGCGCAAAATGAAGCCTTCTCTCACTGTGTACTGGCAAGAGGAAACATCCCATTTAAATGGGTTTCTTCTTTCGCTTATCGGGCATTTTTACCGTATTTGGCCCAGTGATATCACCGTAGATATTTTGGCCAATATCACCATGGTGCACTGGCTGCACAAGGTTCTGAGGCTGGTTCATTCCGCCGATTAAGCCAAGCACGCCAGCCTTTCCGCGAATATCCATCTTGCGGTATCCAGCAACAACTTCACTCTCGTCCGCGCTCAAGTTCCCAGGCGTGAATTGACCCGTTACAACATAGAGCACATCAACCCCGATTGCCGAAACAGCAGCTAGAAACTCCGCGTTTGGTACTTGCTTCCCTTGCTCCCAATCGATCTGCGTACGCTTTGATGCCCCGCCTACTGCCGCAAAATCAGCCTGGTTATAGCCAAGTCGTTCACGTTCAGCCTTAAGACGCACTCCAATAATTTCACGCAATTTCTCACCTTTTGCTTTACAAGTGCAGTTTTTCGCACTATATTTACGTCATTACCATGTGACGTATACAAATCATACCTTATGACAACTATCGCCCCCGTGACGCGGCAGCCAAAGAATCCACTTTCGCAGCCCATCCCTATTCGCTTACTTCCTCCTGAGATTGAGCGCGTAGAAAAATTTGCGCAGAAAGACTCCCGTTCGCGGGCGTCATTTATGCGCCTGATGCTGCTGCGTGGCCTGCAATCATATGAGGCCGAACTAGACCAATTCTCCCTTGTTCATCAAGCTTAACTGCACAGGAGCAGGCCCATGTACCCCGATGCAAAACGTATTCGCAAACATAAAGTCATGCTGCGCCTGGACGATTATGAGCACCAGCTCGTTTCCTCTATCGCCAATTACCAGGGCGAAGAAATAGCTGTACTGGTGCGCCAGATCGTCATGCGTGAAGCCCTTGCCGCCATTGCTGCAGACGACATCGACAGCGTACAGCGTCGCAGCGCTTAAACCGAGTCCCTGAATAGTAACTTTTGAGTAACTGAAAAGCTGCCGAACATGCCCGATCACGAAATTCATATCAATGACGATGAACTTGCAGCGCTGGAAGTCGTTCGTCAACGGCAAGGGCTGGCAAGTATCGAACAGGCGGCCGAATGGCTCGTCAAGTCGCGCTTACGCAAGCAGTCAAAAAACATGACGGGTCGCGGTCGCGCCCTGTACCAAGTGGAAAGAAAGCTGAAATGAGAGTCATCGGCCTGCCCTGCCCGCACTGCAGCTACACCGTCCGCGCCGTCAAAAGCCGCATGATGTCTGCCATGTTCAAGGAAATTACCTACATGTGCCAGAACCCCGACTGCGGGCACGTCTTCGTGGCAGGCCTGGAAGTGCTACGCACCCTATCACTGTCCGCCATGCCGAAGGCCGATATCCGCATCCCTATGTCCCAGCATGCGCGCACTGCAGCCACCAGCCAGCTTGCCTTTGACCTCACGGCGGGCTGCTGATGAATACCATGCCGATCCTCGCGCCGCCATAGCTCGGCCGCTGTAACTCCCCTCTTTTGCTGTGCCCTGCAGCGCTCCCTTTTGAGCGTGCGGGATTCGTTCAACCTGAAATAAGGAAAACCGATGGAAAACACGCTGCACGCCACCAGCCAATCCGGAATACCTGGAATGCCGAAGCCGGGCCGACCAGTCCTTGAAAAATGCGTCGTGCCCGTCGCTCCTACCTGTTTCCTGTTGCTGGCCAATGCTCAAACTCGCACCCGCACTCCTGACAGCATTGCCGTGCTGTCCGATTATCTCCGCGAGATCGTCAAGACCTATCACGCCTATGGCGCTGCCAATCTCACCTTCATCATCAGCGATCTGCACGCGCTGCAGCATGGCGGTTTCTTCTCGCCAGACAGCCAGCGTGCACTGGTCGGTAATCTGCCCATCGAGCTGCGCTACCTGTTCGCCAGCGAATCCGGCGTCGTGCAATGCACAAGCTCGTCGCGCACGCTGACTTACTGGGCCAAGTATTTTGCCAAGGAAGGAGCGCTCTAATGCTGCGACTGGCCAAGACCTGCGGCATCTGGGTGCTGTCGCTCCTGATCGTCATTGCCCCCGGCGTGCTGCGGGCCATTGGCTTCATCAAGGACTGAACCATGCCGGCGTCCCTTATCGACAACCACCTGTCCTTCCAGCCCGCCGCCGAGATTCTGGCCGCGCGCGACAAGGACATGCCGACGCCACCGGGCGCCGGGCATGCGCTGGCCGCCATCGCCGAAGCCAAGGCCCAGCTACGCAGCATCAAGCCGCGCAACCTGGCGCCCTTCATGGCTCAGGCCTGGGGATTGTCGCCGCGTGGAGCGCGCCGGTCCGTGCTGATCGCCGCCGGCCTAGACGCCGACCGCTGGGAATCGCCTATCCATTCATTTACTGAGGAAGAGCGCATCGAGCTACGCGCCGCTACCTCTGCCGCTATCCGTGTGTACGAAAGACTGTTGAATGCAATCTAAACAAATCCTGCTGCCTGCCCCGCAGCGTCACGAAGCCTTCTTGCGATCCGCCCAGTTCGCGCCCGAGCTGGCCCGCATTCCATATAAATGGCGCAACCGTGTCATCACGGCCGCCCTGGCCAAGATGGCCTGGTCATCCTGGTACAAAGTCTATGAATCCGTCGCCACCGGCTTTGTGCGCGAGTTCGCGGACCTGTACGTGCCGGCCGGCGTGGACCTGTCGCAGAGCGACGCCGACATCGTGGCCACCGCCGAACGCGCGGCGGCCGGCGTCGTGAAAATGCTGTGGACCGCCATTTCCGACACGCACGCCCAGCAGATCATGGCCGATGAATGCGCCTCGTATGGCATCGAGCTGCCCGAGTTCGACGAGCAGACCGACACCATCGCACGCCTGGTGGACGCCCGCTGGTGGCGCCGCCAATTGCGCAAGCGGGTCAAGCGCGCCTTCGAGGCCGGCAATATCCGCCTGGGCTATGTGAACTATCGCGGCGAACCCTACGCCAGCAACGACGCCGTGCTGTCGCGCCTGGCGCAAAACCGCCGCAACGCGGCAGCACTGGCCGCCACCCTGGTGCAAAACGAGAACGGCCAGCAATTCAGCATCGCCGAGCTGGCCGAGAAAACGACGGCCAACAAGGCCATACGCCGGGGCGAACTGATGTTGCGCATCAACGGCTTTGAGCAGATCGCCCGCGAGTGCGGCGACCAGGGCATTTTCATCACCTGGACGTGTCCATCACGCTTTCACGCCATGCAGCACAGCGGCAAGCCGAACGACAAGTTCGACGGCTCTACGCCGCGCGAAGCGAATGCCTACCTGGGCAAGATGACGTCGCTGTGCCGCTCCGCGCTGGCGCGCCGGGGCATCGGCCTGTACGGCTTTCGCATCGCCGAACCCCACCACGATGGCTGCCCGCATTGGCATCTGCTGCTGTTCGTGCGCCCTACTGCGAAATACAAGACGGTCCACCTGCAGGACGTGGCCGGCCGCGCCATCCGCATCATGAAGCGCTACGCCTGGCGCGTGGATCGTGGCGAACCGGGCGCCTTCGCGCGCCGCCTGGACGTGAAACGCATCGACTGGGCAAAGGGCAGCGCCGCTGGCTACATCGCCAAGTACGTGGCCAAGAACATCGACGGCGTGGCTGAACACAAAACCAAGGAAGGCTATGTCGTCACGGCCGACACCGAAGGCGATGTCGAGCTGACGCCATCGGCGCGCGTCGAGTCTTGGGCCGCTTGCTGGGGCATCCGACAATTCCAGCAATGGGGCGGCGCGCCCGTCACCGTGTGGCGCGAACTGCGCCGCATCGAGGAAAGCATGGTCAATGAAGCGCCGGCCGCCATGCGCCGCGCCTGGAATGCCGTGCAAAAGATCGACGGGGAAAAGCGCGCCTGCTGGGCCGAGTACCTGCGCGCCCAGGGCGGCGCCCTGGTGCCGCGCAAGGAACTGGTCGTCACCCTGGCCAAGGACGAAAAGACCGTCATCGGCCGCTACGGCGAAACGCTGCGCACCACGCCCTA
>NZ_LT607684.1 GCF_900095265.1 Janthinobacterium sp. UMAB-56
ACCCCGGCCGTTCCAGCAGACGAGGCCAGCGGGGTAGAGGCCGTCGCCGCCGTCTATCGCACCATCGTTACTGCACCAGGCGATACGGATGTTGAGTGGGCAGCCAAGGAAGCCGCCCATGCCGCCGCGCTGGCCACCTTCGAGGCAGAGCTGGAGCAGCTGCGCCAGACGGTCGACCGCATCGCGTTCGCCGGTCAGGTGCCGGTCAACGTCCAAGGTGCCACGCCTGGCCAATATATCGTGCCGGTGCAGGACTGCGAGGGCATTATCGGCATGGCCGTTGATGAGGCCGACATGACCTTCACGCAATACATGCGTGCCCTCGGCAAGGTCATCGCCATCGAAGACGATGGGCGCGCCCGCATCATCGTCAAGGTTGCATAGCCACTTCCGCTCCACCCAAACCCGCTTCGGCGGGTTTTTTCATTTCCGTCGCCGGAAATACTGTCTCACTTTTCCCTAGAAATGAGACAGCCATGCTCTTACTGTCGGCATCAGATATTCCTCCGCAGCTACAAATTCACACCCACCACCTGAAAGGCATTCATGGCCATCGAAACGACCGCCGCCGGCGGCGCACTGATCAAAATTTTTGGCATCCCGGTCCTGGCCGGCGCTGCCGCAACCTCACTGGGATTCATGTTTATGTGGCCAAAGACAAAAAAGGAGGCGTTCGCGCGCTTCTTCGTGACGATCATCTCTTCTATCCTGCTGGGCCCGGCGCTGGTGGTGGCCGTGCGCTCCTGGTGGCCATCGCTGTTTGAAAATGCCAAGGAAGTGGCGGTGCTGTATGACAGCGAGCCTGCGCTCGGCTTCCTGTTCATCGCCGCGCCGCTGATGGTGGCGGCCGGCTTGCCCGCCTGGTGGGTGCTGGGCGCCACGGTACGCTGGTTCGACAAGCGCCGCGACAAGGATATCGGCGAGCTGGCGCGCGACGCGGCCGCTGTCGTCAAGGATGTGCGGGGTGGTCTGTGAACCTCACCAAGAATTTCACCTTGCAGGAACTGACCGCCTCCGACTGGGCGGCGCGCCATGGCGTCGACAACACGCCGCCGGCCGTCGTGCTGGCCGAACTGCAGCGTACGGCCGAGCTGCTGCAGCGCATCCGAAATTACCTGACGGCCAGCACCGGCATCGATACGCCGCTGACCAATATCAGCGGCTACCGCTCGATTCCTGTGAATCGGGGTATCGGCAGCAGCGATGGCAGCGACCATGTGCGCGGCATGGCAGCCGACTTCAAGGCGCTGCGCATGACGCCGTACCAGGTGTGCCAGGCGCTACTGCCCAAGCTGGACGAGTTCGGCATCGGCCAGATCATCAACGAACTGACCTGGGTGCACGTCAGCACAAAGATGGTTGCCAAGCCGATCAACCGCATCATCACCATCGACCGCCACGGCACGCGCGCTGGCATCTTGCAGGTGCGGCCGTGAGCGCGCTGGGCACCCTGGCGGCCGGTGCCGTCAGCGGTATCTGGAAGGCGGCGGCCATCCTGCTTGCCGCCGCACTGCTACTGGTGGCCAGCTCCACCGGCACCGGCTGGTGGCTGGCCGCCGACGACCGTGACGCCGCGCGCGCTGCGCTGGTGAAAGAGCAGGGAGTCAGCGCGCAGCTGCGCAGCTCGATCGCCGAGCAAAACCGCGCCATCGACGGCATGGCCAAGGCAACCCTGGTGGCGCAGGAGCGCGGCGCGGCGGCACGAGCGGCCGCCGCTGCCAAGGGCAAGAAGTATGACGCGGCCCTGGCGCAGATCGCTGGCGCGCGCGCCACGACCTGCGACGAGGCTATGCCGGCCGTCAGGCTGCTGCTGGAGGGCGTGCGATGAAATGGATGCTTGTATTGGTGCTGGCCGGCTGCGGCAGTGCGCCGCCGGCGCCGCAGCGGGTCGAAGTTCCCGTCTTTACACCATGTGTAAAGGTGGCGCCGCAGCGGCCGGCCTATGAATTTGACCAGCTGGCGCCAGCGGCAACGGATGGTGAGATCGTCCTGGCGCTGGCGCGGGACTGGCTGCGCGGGCGAAAATATGAGGGCGAGATGGAGGCGGCAATTGCGGGCTGCACTCATTCAGTGACCGATGTCGGTCACTGAATGAATCCTGCCTATTCTGGACTCTCATCATGCGGTATATGCGTCCTGATCGCGTCCGTAAGTATCAACTGATGCGCTAGGGCTGATGCCTCGATTCTTGCAGCTTGATCAGTTCGAAAATTGGTGGGGGTTGGAATTTTAATGGCTGGGGAGAACGGTGTTCCGGAAAATGCCATAAGAAAAATTAATCCTCGATGACTGCCTTGCGGAGTTGGATATGCACCTAACTGGTAATCATATCCCGCTAGGCGGTATAACTGACTCGTCTCCATGAGCTTTTCCGTAAAAATATGTTTGAGCGACCTGACGTTGGTAGTCATTTGTTAATTATAAGTTACTTGCTTGAAATTTCTATCGCAAACTATACGAGCGCCTCATGCCGATTTTCACGAACGCCCATTGCCCGTGTTCGCCCGCCTTGCTGCTGAGCGCATGCCCGACTTCTGTGCAAGTGGTGGACCTGTCGCCTTGATCGGTGCTGGCCGATCAGGCTACGCGCTGCGCCTGGTCGATCAGCACGATGACTTGGCAGCCGGCCGTCGCGCTGCCATAGTTCAGTTGCAGGTATTCGCCTTGGTGTTGGTAACTGGCGGGCGTGCCGTAGCGGGCGGCGAGGGCGAAGGTGTCAAGCCCCGCCAGATCGCCGCCGCGGTGTTCGACAATGCCGCTGGACGTGCAACTGCACAGTGCAAGCAAGAGGAGGGCGCCCGGCGCCTGTTTCATTGCAATCTTTCCTTTTGGGTTATGCTTGCGGAAGGCAGTGCCTTCTAGTATGTTGGGCGTCTACCGACCAGGTATTGTGCAGCATCAGAAAAGGTCGGATAAGGCGCCAGAACAGGGGCGAAATTTGGGCGAAAACGTAGACATTTCCAGACTTTTCCAGACATTTGTAGCAAAGCGGAAATGGCATTCCCACTATGTCTACAGAGGTTTGCGAATGTTTAAGACAGGAATCAAGAATTTCTGTATAATCTGCTTTTGCGCCAATAGGAAATGCTATGCGTCTACTTCAAAAAGCACTCACATTCGATGACGTGCTGCTCGTCCCAGCCTACTCCAACGTTCTGCCCGCCGATACGTCCCTCAAAACGCGCTTGACCCGCAATATCACCCTGAATATTCCCTTGCTGTCCGCAGCCATGGATACGGTGACGGAAGCCCGTCTGGCGATCGCGATGGCCCAGGAAGGCGGCATCGGCATCATCCACAAGAATTTGAATCCGAAGGACCAGGCACGTGAAGTGGCCCGCGTAAAGCGTTTCGAAGCTGGCGTGCTGCGTGATCCGATCACGATTCCGCCGGAAATGAAAATCCGCGACGTGATCGCGCTGACGGAACAGTATGGCATCAGCGGTTTCCCTGTCGTCAAGGGCAAGGAAGTCGTCGGCATCATCACCAACCGCGATTTGCGCTTTGAAAAGGAACTCGACGCGGAAGCCTCCGCCAAGATGACCCCGCGCGAAAAACTCGTGGTCGTCAACGAAGATGCCGATACGGCCGAAGCCAAGCGCCTGATGAACAAGCATCGCCTTGAGCGCGTGCTGGTCGTCAACGACGCCTTCGAACTGCGTGGCCTGATCACCGTCAAGGATATCCAGAAGTCGACTTCCCACCCGTTCGCGTCGAAAGACAGCCAGGGCAAGCTGCTGGTCGGCGCTGCCGTCGGCGTGGGTGCCAAGGATGAAGAGCGCATCGACCTGCTGGTCGCCGCCGGCGTCGACGTGCTGGTGGTCGATACGGCCCACGGCCACTCGCAAGGCATTCTGGACCGCGTGCGCTGGATCAAGACCAAGTACCCGCAAGTGGAAGTGATTGGCGGCAACATCGCTACCGCCGCCGCCGCCAAGGCGCTGGTGGAATATGGCGCCGATGCCGTCAAGGTCGGTATCGGTCCTGGGTCGATCTGCACCACGCGTATTGTCGCCGGTGTAGGCGTGCCGCAAATCACGGCCATCTCGAACGTCGCCGAAGCACTGGAAGGCACGGGCGTGCCATGTATCGCCGACGGCGGTATCCGCTTCTCGGGCGATATTTCCAAAGCGCTGGCCGCTGGCGCCTCGACCGTCATGATGGGTTCGATGTTTGCCGGTACGGAAGAAGCACCGGGCGAAGTGATCCTGTACCAGGGCCGCAGCTACAAGTCCTACCGCGGCATGGGTTCGCTGGGCGCGATGTCCGATGGCTCGGCTGACCGTTATTTCCAGGACGCCACGATGAAGGCCGACAAGTTCGTGCCTGAAGGTATCGAAGGCCGCGTTGCTTACAAGGGCAGCGTGCTGGCGATCATCTTCCAGCTGGTGGGCGGCGTGCGTCAATCGATGGGTTACTGCGGTTGCGCCACGATCGACGAATTGCGCCAAAAAGCGGAATTCGTGGAAATCACCTCGGCCGGCATGCGCGAGTCGCATGTCCATGATGTGCAGATTACCAAGGAAGCTCCGAACTACCGCTCTGAATAAGCCGTAGTGATAGTCCAGACCGGCGCCTAGTGCGCCGGTTTTGTAATGACACCAGATAAAGTCCCCATCATGCATTCTAAAATCCTCATTCTCGATTTCGGTTCCCAAGTCACCCAGTTGATCGCCCGCCGCGTGCGCGATTCCGGCGTGTTTTCCGAAGTCTTCCCGTATGACGTCAGCGACGAATTCGTGCGCAACTATGGCGCCGCAGGCGTGATCCTGTCGGGCAGTCATAATTCCACCCTGGACGGCGACTCGCCGCGCGCGCCGCAAGCCGTGTTCGAACTGGGCGTTCCCGTACTGGGCATTTGCTACGGCATGCAAACCATGGCGGCCCAGCTGGGCGGCAAGGTGGAAAACGGACTGGTACGCGAATTCGGCTACGCCGAAGTGCGCGCCCGCAGCCATACCAAGTTGCTCAACGGTATCGCCGACTTCGTCACAGATGAAGGCCACGGCATGCTGAAAGTGTGGATGAGCCACGGTGATAAAGTGCTGGAAATGCCGCCAGGCTTCAAGTTGATGGGCAACACGCCTAGCTGCCCGATCGCCGCCATGGCTGACGAAGAGCGCCAGTTCTACGGCGTGCAATTCCACCCGGAAGTGACGCACACGGTGCAGGGCAAGGCCATGATCGGCCGTTTCGTGCATGAAATCTGCGGCTGCAAATCGGACTGGAACATGCCCGACTATATCAGCGAAGCGGTGGAAAAAATCCGCGCCCAAGTGGGCACCGACGACGTTATCCTGGGCCTGTCCGGCGGCGTCGATTCTTCCGTGGCAGCAGCCCTGATTCACCGCGCCATCGGCGACCAGCTGACTTGCGTGTTCGTCGATCACGGCCTGCTGCGCCTGGACGAAGGCAAGATGGTGATGGACATGTTCGCCAAGAACCTGGGCGTGAAAGTCATCCGCGTCGATGCGGAAGACCAGTTCATGGGCCACCTGGCCGGCGTTACCGATCCCGAGCAGAAGCGCAAGATCATCGGCCGCGAATTCGTTGAAGTGTTCCAGGTCGAGTCGGGCAAACTGGTCAACGCCAAATGGCTGGCGCAAGGCACGATCTACCCGGACGTGATCGAATCTGCGGGCAAGGGCAAGAAAGGCCAGACCATCAAGAGCCACCACAACGTGGGCGGCTTGCCCGATACCATGAAGCTCAAGTTGCTCGAACCTTTGCGCGAACTGTTCAAAGATGAAGTGCGCAAACTGGGCGTGGCCCTGGGCTTGCCGCATGACATGGTCTACCGCCACCCATTCCCGGGCCCGGGCCTGGGCGTGCGCATCCTCGGCGAAGTCAAGAAAGACTACGCCGACCTGCTGCGCCGCGCCGACGCCATCTTCATCGAAGAACTGCGCAACACGCCGTACGAATTCGTCGCCGGCCAGGCCGTCGACCCGGACGCGCTGCCAGCGAACTGGTACGAAGCGACGAGCCAGGCGTTCGCCGTCTTCCTGCCCGTCAAATCGGTGGGCGTGATGGGCGATGGCCGCACCTACGAATACGTTGTGGCCTTGCGTGCCGTGCAAACGCAGGACTTCATGACGGCCCACTGGGCGCACCTGCCGCACAGCCTGCTGGGCAAGGTGTCAAACCGCATCATCAATGAAGTACGCGGCATCAACCGTGTCGTCTACGATATCTCTGGCAAGCCACCAGCGACCATCGAGTGGGAGTGATGAGTTCGCTTTAACTGTTTGAATTTAAAGTGAAAAATAGATGGCCGTTGATAATTCAAAAAGAATTATCAATGGCCATTTTTTGGTTAGCTTCGAGGCCTTGACGCGCGAGATCCAGCAGCTCTATTTCTACGGTGCTGCCATTTTGCATGGACAGGCGCTTCACGGCGGAGGCCAGCACGGGTGGAAGTTCCAGAAAATTCAGGATTAGCGCCCCTGCGGCCGGCACTGGCGGGTCGATTTGCGCCCCTCTGGCGATGGGCAATATCCCATGCACAAGCCAGGCGGTGCTGACGTCGAGGGCCGCGGCAATCTTATCTGCCGCGTCCATAAGTAGTTTGGCTTTGCCTGATTCATAGCGATACAGTTGCGTGGGATTGATGCCCGCCAGTTCGGCAAGCAGCACTTGTGAGATATGAAGATTCTCGCGGCAGCTTTCGAGGCGCTCAGAAACATGGGTGTTGCCAGACATACATATTGCCTTTCAATATACAACGTTCGTGAATGACCGGCTGTGACGCAGCTGTCTCCACAATGATGAAAGGAACGAGAGCGTTTTGCTAACCACAGCCTGGTCAACAGCAATGATTTTACCGCTCGGGAGCGGCATGGCGGCCTCCCTTGTTTCGTATTCCTTCCGGTCGACACCGCGAGAGGCCGGGGTCACGAGAGGCCGGGGTCCGCCATTTTTACACGATCTCAGCTTTAGTTATCTCTATTTGCGGCAAGTTGCGCTTTATTAAATGCCGATACGGCCCGACTGACTGTCTTGCTCGAGACGTGAAAAGCGGCGGCGATGTGGGACATGGTAAAAGAGGTAGACAGATAAGCGCGTGCCATTGCCTCGTCTCTGTCGCTATAGCGGACCTGATATTGCGCGAGTGACAGTGTGACCGCGCGGCGCTGCTGCCTTGGCGTATCTTTGAATGCATCGGAACGCTGCGATTGCTGATGTGCCGAAACGAAGGCGTCATCACCCAGAAGCATCTGGTAGCAGGTATGGATGAGCGGACTAGTTTCGCCCATCCCGGCCGCGACAAACCGAGAATAGTTGGCGACCGCCTCGTCGCGCGTGGCGCCAAACTGGCTCAAGAGCCAGTCACGCGACAACCAGCATGGAGGCATTGCATCGTCCAAAACGTAGTGATGGCTGCTCCAGTACCAGTCGTCGGGTGATGTCACCATGTGCGCCCGGACTGGATTCAAGACGATGTAGTGGGCCAATTCCAGTGTCAAGACCCGCTTGGTTATAAACACGTTTAACAAATAATTCCGGCTTTTTCCCCTGCCATTTCTTCATCGCCTGCATCGGTGTTTCATTATCCAGGGCGCGCTGGGGAATGTTGTGGTTGTAGATTTTCAGGTAATTGCGCAGTGTCGATTCGAGTTCGGCCCTGGACGCGAAGCGGGTCTGGTTGACGACCTCGCTGATACGGCCGTTGAAGCGCTCAACCATGCCATTGGTCTGCGGATGACGTGGCGGAATCAGGCGATGTTCGATCGCCAGTTGCTTGCACAGCACGTCGAACGCGTGCCTGCCGCTGGGAATCCGATCGCCCGTTTCCGGGTCTTTCTTCTTGCTGGTAAAGCGGTCGGTGAACTGGCTGCCATTGTCGGTGAGCAGCTTGACGATGGTGATCGGACAGGCTTTGTTGAGCTTGATCAGGAAGTCGGTACTGCTGCTGTCGGACTGGTCGGCATAGATCTCCATGAAGACCCAGCGCGTGGCGCGGTCGAT
>NZ_LT607685.1 GCF_900095265.1 Janthinobacterium sp. UMAB-56
GTGTGATGCCATCATCTTCTGATTCATTGACGGGCTCAAGACGGCGCTGGCTTGACGCTTACGGGTTACCCAGGGCCAGGCTCATTTCAAAGGTGGCCAGGCCGCGTAGGATGCGCTGCCATTCGGCCACGGCCGCCGCGCGCGCGTCCGTTTCGCTGGCGAAGGTGGTGCGCAGGCGCTTGCTGTTGCCGGGCACGCCGGCCACGACGCTGCGGCGGCGCGCGTAGCGTTCGTCGTGCCAGAAGGCGCGCACGCCCGTGTAGGCGTCGCTTTCGGCGCTGTGGTAACGGTGGCCGTCGCCCAGCGCGCGCGTGATGGGGATCACGGGCAGCGCCTTGCCGCTGGCCGTGCGGCTCTGGTTGATGGGGATGAACAGCAAGGTGTCGTTCTTGACGGTGGCCACGGCGTCGTATTTCCTGCCCAGCCGGCGCAGGAAGGCCGCATCGCTTTCGTGGGTCTGGTCGATGTGCTCGACGGCGGTATCGCGCAGGCGCGCCGAGACGCCCGACGCCAGCTCGTTGCGGAAGGCGATGGCCTCGATGATGGCGCCCAGGGTGGTCTTGTGGAAGCTGTGTTCCTGCTGCTGTTTGAAGGTGTCGATCAGGTTGGCCGACCTGGCGCGCAGGGTGATGGTGTCGGGTGCGCCGCTGTGCTCCACCTCGTCGACGGTGAACTTGCCCATGTCCACCAGGCCGGACGATTGCCAGCCCAGCGCCAGGGCGATCTGCGCGCCGCGCGGCGGCAGGGCCAGCTTGCCGTCGCTGTCGTCCAGGGAAATGTCGAGCTGGTCGCTCTCGTCGCCACGGCACAGGGTCAAGGTCAGATTGATCAGCCGCGGCGAGACGATGGCCGTCAAGTCCTTGTCCTCGATGCTGACCTTGAAGGCGGGGATGTTGGTACTCATTTGAACTTGTCCGCCGTGCTGCCGATGGCGCCGCTGATGCCGCCGCCGATCTTGTCTTTCATCTCGCTGACCGCGCCGCCGTATTTCGATGTGATGCCGCCGACCACATTGCCGACCACGCCGCTCACGGCATTCTTGGCCGCGCCGGCGATGCTGCTGGTGATGCCGTCGATACTGAGCATGTTTTTCAGGTCGCCGATGTCGCCCAGGCCAAGCATGGCCAGCACGCCGTCGTCGTCGCGCTTGAGAGAAATGGAAAACTCGACGCGGCGCGCGCCGCCGCTGCCGTCCAGGATAGTGCGGCCTTCCGTCATGCTGGTGATGCGGTAAGAGCCGAGAATGCGGCCCGTGCCCTGGATCAAAATCCACGATTTACCGGTGTCGGCCATCATGCGCAGCGCATCGAGCGAGTACAGGGAGCCGGTCAGTTCCGGCGCCACCCAGCCCGACAGGGTGATGGTGTCATCGCCGGGCCCCACGTACTGGTGCGCGTCGCGCAGGCCCACGCGCGCCGTGCTGGCGTGCTTCCATTCCGTTTGCCGCTGCAGCTCTTGATAGGCCAGCGTCGGCAGGCTGAATACGAACATTCCTAAAATCATCATCATGGTGTGCTTCTTTCTTAATCGTGGTCGCGCAGGGACGAGCGGATGCGTGCCGCCTTTTCGCGGTCGCGCTGATCGAGCGCCACGCTCACGGCGCGCGCGATGGCCTGGGGATCGGTGCCGGCCTGCACGTTGAAAGTGAATTCGATCTTGTCGCCCTGAATGGTCATGCCGGCGCCAAACCCGCCTTGGGCCAGCGGGGCGCGCGTATCGAAGGCGCTGGCGGGCAGGGCGGTGGCCGTGCCGATGGCGATGCCGGCGCCCAATTGCGTCAGGCGCTGCGCCAGGCCCGATACCTTGGCAATCGGCGCGCCCTCGCTGCGGTCCAGGCCCACGGCCAGGCCTTGCATGGTGTAGTCGCCCAGCTGGGCAAACACGCGGCTCGGGCTGTGGATGCCCAGCTTTTCCTTGAACCAGGCAATGGTGCTGGAACCGGCATTGCTGATGGCTTCCTTCACGGCGCCCATGGAACCCGTGATGCCGTTGACCAGGCCGCGCAGGATATTGGCGCCGAACTCCGTGAACTGGGCCGGCAGCTTGATTCCGAACCAGCTCATGACGCCGGCGAACGCCTGGTAAAACACACCGACGGGTGACCAGTTGATAATCAGGGCGCTGATACCCGCCAGGCCGCCGGCACACGTCGCCTTGAGCTGCGGCCACACGCCGGCAAAGAACGTCTTGACCGGCTCCCAGCATTGATTGATGACGTTCAAGCTGCGGCTGATGCCGCTGGCCATGCCGCGCAGCAGGCCGCTGCCGAAGTCGCTGAACTTGGCGGGCAGCGCAATGCCGAACCATCCCAGCACGCCCGCGAAGGCACGATAGAACAGACCCAGTGGCGACCAGTTGGCGATCAGGGCGCTGACGCCGCCAATGCCGCCAATGCCGCCGGCAAAGGCAGTCTTGACGTGCGACCACAGGCCGCCAAAGAAGGCCTTGATCGGCTCCCAGTATTTGTAGATAAGGAAGGCGGCGCCGGCGATGGCCGTCACGGCCAGGCCAATCGGGTTGAGCATGAAGGCGCGCCCCAGCCACAGCACGGCGCGGCCCACCCACATGAACGCGCCCCCCAGGCCGCGCAAGATCGGCGTGAGCACGCCGCCCTTGATACCGATTTTGGCGAACATGACGTGCAGCATGGCGTAAGGGCCGACCAGTGCGGCAATGCCCAGCATCAGCGGGCCGAGCACCAGCAGCACGCCGGCCAGCACGGCAAAGCCGGTAATCATGGCCTTGGCCACGGTGGGGTTTCGCTCCATGAAACTATTCAGCTTTGTCACTGCGGCAATCGCCATTTCCAGCGCTTGCGTGTACACAGGCAGAATTTTTTCCCCCATGACTAGCTTCAGATCGGAAAGCTTGGCATGGGCTTCGTGCTCCGCACCAGCGCTTACCGCGCGCGCACGGTCGTGCAACTTGTCCATACCTTCGGTGTTCTGATTGAGGCGCTCACTCTTTCGCATTTGCAAGCGCTGGCCCACCACGCGCATCAAGAAGGCAGCGCCGTTGCTATTGGAAATGAGGGTGCCAATTTTGGTGTTAATTGCGTCTTCGTCTGTAATCCCTTTCGCAGCCAGCTTGGGCAGGAAAACTTTTTCTACCCAGTCCAATGGACTCTTTTGGAACAGCTCGCCTTCCAGCAGCGCGCCAGCCTGGATGTATTTAATTTGTCCCACCTTGTCGTACTTGATGTGTTTGCCGTTCAACAGGCCAAGAGCTTGCATTTCCCTGGCCGAGCGTTGAGTTGCGCGCCCCTGGACAATGTTGTTGTATAGCGAGCGGAAGCCGACGCCAGCTGTCGATCCACCCAGCTCCTGCAACATGGGTTCCATCTGATTGAAAAAGGCGTTGTCGGTTAATCCTTTGCCCGCGACGCCGCTGCGAATCGTGAATTGTCGCCAGTCTTCGCCACTTACTCGCCCGCCTGTCGCCGCAATGATTTTTTGAATGCGATCAGCATCCTTTTTGAATGCTTCGACCGATCCAGCATTGCCGCGCAACTCAATGACTTTTTGCATGGCAAACAACTGCGCATTGCGTTCCCCAGCGGAATCCGGATAGAGCGTGTCGTTGATGAACTTCATTTTTGCCAAGCTGGGTAAAGCCATTTCAGCATGGTGCCCGTCCGCAAAGATGGAAATTGAATCACGGATCATTTCCGTTTTTTCCAGCTGACTTACGCCATACGTTCTGAGTTCTTTTGCGAATTGAATGGCATGTTCTTTTTCTTCGCTCGTGCGCGTACCAAGCGCCCGGATGCGTGCCGTTTCAATCTCGTAGTGTTTTGCTTCGTTCACACCCATGGCGACAGGTGCGGCCAGCACCGCGCCTGTGGCGGTCGCGCCAGCGCCGGCCATGGCCATGTTGCCCGCCTTGTTGCGCAGCTTGTCGGCATGCTGGGTGGCGTTGGTGACGCGCTGTTGCTTGGCGGCCGCGTTGGCCAGCTTCTGCTGCTGCAGCGTCATGGTTTTGTTGGTGGCCTCGATCTCGCGGCGCAAGGTGCGCTCGTGGTTGGCCAGGTCTTTGGTGCCGATGCCGGCGCCTGCCAGGCGCTCGCGCATGACCTGCAGTTGCTGGGCCTGCTGCTGGCCGGCCGTCTTCAAGGCGCCGGCCGCTTTGGTGGCGGCGTTAAATTCACGCGTCATGGCGCGCGTGGGCGCCTCCGCCTGTTTCATCTTGACGGCCAGGCTGGCGACCTTCTGCTGGGCCGCCTCCAGCTTGGCGCGGGTGGCGTCCAGGCCGCCATGCAGCTCGCGGAATTTGCTGATGTTCTTTTGCTGGGCGTTCAAGTCGCGCAAGCGGTCGCTGGTGGCCTTCAATGCCTTGGCCGTATCGCTGGAGCCGCCCATGATCTTTTTCAGCGGGCCGGTGATTTTGTCCAGCGCTGCAAACACTACCTGTAATTTCAAATCCCGACCAGCCATCTATTCCGCTCCGCTTCGTTGTCTGGCGCGTTCGCGCCAGGCCATCAGTTCATCAATCGTAAAGCCGTCCATCGCTGCCGGCGTCCAGTGGAAGACGCCGGCGATGTCGGCCATGGCGTCTTCTACTTCGCCGGGGATACCGAAAGGCGATCTGCTTTGCTCGCCAAAAAACCGGCAACCTCGGCGCCCACGGCCAGCAGGTCGGCGGGATCCATGTTGGCGATGTCGTGCGCCGTCAAGGTCGGCTCGGTGATGCGCGGCAGCACGATCTGCAGGGCCGACACGTTCAGATTGGCCAGCTCGATCAGGGAAATGCCGCGCAAGGCGCCGGCCTTGGGCTTGCGCACGGTGAGCGAGGTGATGAAGGTATCGCCGCGTTTGATCGGTTCGTCCAGTTCAATGACGGCTTGGTTTTGGATATCGTTGTGCATGGTGTTGTCCTTGTGGTGTGGTGGTCAGTAAAAGGGGGGATTACAGGCCGATGGCCTTGCGGATGGCCGCGTTGGTGTCGCCGCCGCCAAAGTTCTCGGTGCCGCTCATGAAGTCCAGTTCGATGACGGTGGCGCCGTCGATCATCAGCTTGTAATAGCTGCAAGCCATCGTGTATTTGTGGGTGGTGTCGTCGCCCATCTTGGCGCCGCCCATATCGATTTCCTTGTAGCGGCCGCGCACGACGACCTCGACGGCGGCGACCGTGCCGTCATCGTCTTCCTGGTAGGCGCCGGCAAAGCGCAGTTGCACGGCGCCGTGCGAGTGGGCGCCGTACTGTTTCAGGGCTTCGGCGATCAGGCCGCCGGCGCTCCATTCCAGCGACAGCGCCTCGTTGCCGAAGTCCACGGACACGGGGCCGCTCATGCCGCCGGCGCGGTACTCTTCCATCTTGCGGCTGAGTTTTGGCAAGGTGACTTCGGGTACCATGCCCATGAAGGAGACGCCGTTTTGGAACAGGTTGAAGTTTTTCAGTTTGCGGGGCAGGCCCATAATTTCTCCAGTATTTCAATGCGCCCGCGCAGGCGCGGGCAGGGTGGTGATTGGACAGTTAGGCGGCGATGCGTGAGGCGAAGTCGGCCAGGTAGCGGTCGGTAATGCGCTGCTGGAATTTCAGGTTTTCCAACGGCGGCACGGGCGTGTAGTCGTAATCGATGGCCAGCTTGCCGTCTTTCAGCGCCGTCTTGTCGTTGTATTGCTCGTCATACCAGGCGTGGCCGTCGATGATGTAGCCCTGCAATTTCAAGTCGCGGAACTTGGCGTTGATGCTTTCCAGCAGGTCGCGCACCAGGGACGGATGCAGGGGCAGATCGACAAAGGCGAAATGCGCCTCGGCAATGGTGTCGGCCAGCACCTGGGCCGTGCGCGTGTAGCTTTCAAAGTAGAAGAAACCGCCCGGCGCCTCGCACGTGCGCGAACCCCAGAAGCGGTAACCGCCCATGTTGATCAGGGTCGTGACTTCCTTGGCGTTGAGCATGCCGGCATCGGTGGCAGGGTCTTGCAAGTCGAAAAACACGTCCTTGCTGATGCCGGTCGGGCCGTTGACGACCACGTTGGACAAAGTCTTGTGCCAGCCCGTTTCCTCGTCGATCTTGGCGCGCAGGCCCATAGCGTAGGCCACGGCGGAAATGCTGGCCTCGGCATCGATGGAGGTATCCCAGTCGACAAAATCCGGCCAGATGAGCATCAGTTCGCGCTGACCGAACTGGCTGCGGTAGGCGATGGCTTCCGTGGCGGTGGCGCAGCCGTAGGCCGACGCATAGGCAAAGGCGCGCAGGCGCTGCGCCACGCTGGCCAGGGCATTGGTCACGGCCTGGGTGTCCAGGCCCGGCGCGCCCAGGATGCGCGGCTTCACGCCCAGTTTGCTTTGCGCGGCCAGCAGTGCCTGGGCGCCCAGGTACTGGCCATCGGGCGACACGCCACCCACGGCGTTGCTGGTGGTTTCCGCTTCCGTCTCGCCTTCAGCCACGCGCACCACGACCGTCAAGGGTTTGGTCTGCGCGGCGATAGCTTCCAGCGCGCGGTACAAGGTGCCGCTCTTGCCGGCCTTGCCCATGGCGGCCAGCACGTTGGTGACGAGTACGGGTTTATTCAGGGGGAAGGCGGCCGCGTCGGCATCGTCGGCCGTTGCGATCAGGCCCAGCACGGCGGTGGATACGGTGCGGATCGGGCGCGAACCCTCGTTGATTTCAATGACGCGTACGCCATGGTGGTAGTCAGTGGGCATGGATGGCTCTCCTGGTGGAAGGTAAAAGGGCGGATTCAGTCTTCGCCGCTGGCGGGC
>NZ_LT607686.1 GCF_900095265.1 Janthinobacterium sp. UMAB-56
AGCGTTGTGTTTGTCAGCTGCGAAGAAGGAAGAGTATGAAGCATTTCGCTAAATCCGTCAACACCTTCTTTTACCACCCAGCCCCGGAAGACTGTCCCTTTTGTGCCGCAAACTAGTGCGTCTCATTGGGGAGGCGAACTATAGCAAAGCCGCCCACCGGCGGCAAGCTTTATTTCAACAATGCTGCCACTGCCGTGCCGACATCGGTCGTACTGGCGCTGCCGCCCATATCGGGTGTACGCGGCCCATGCTCGAGCACCTGCTCAATAGCGCGCACAATCGCATCATGTACAGCCGAGTACCGGGCGTCACCATTGCCGAGAAAGTCCAGCATCATGGCGCCCGACCAGATCATGCCGATCGGATTGGCGATATTCTGACCATAGATATCGGGAGCGGAACCGTGCACCGGCTCGAACACGGAGGGGAAAGTGCGCTCCGGATTGATATTGGCCGACGGTGCGATGGCAATCGTCCCAGTGCAGGCGGGGCCCAGGTCGGACAGGATGTCACCAAACAGATTCGACGCCACCACGACGTCGAAGCGTTCGGGGCTGAGCACGAAACGTGCCGCCAGGATATCGATATGGTATTTGTCCCAGCGCACCTCGGGAAAGCTCGGGGCCATCGCTTCCACTCGCTCGTCCCAGAATGGCATGCTGATGGCAATACCATTCGATTTGGTCGCCGAGGTCAGGTGTTTTTTAGGCCGGCTTTGCGCCAGCTCAAACGCATACTTCAGAATGCGGTCGACACCCTTGCGCGTAAAAACGGATTCCTGCAGCACCGTTTCACGCTCTGTCCCTTCGAACATGCGCCCGCCCACGGATGAATATTCTCCTTCCGTGTTTTCACGCACTACATAAAAGTCGATATCGCCGGGTTTCTTGTTTGCCAGCGGACACGGCACGCCACGCATCAGCCGCACCGGCCGCAAATTGACGTATTCGTCGAATTCACGCCGGAATTTCAATAGCGAACCCCATAAGGAGATGTGGTCGGGTACCTTGTCCGGCCAGCCCACGGCACCAAAATAGATGGCGTCGAAATCCTTGAGCTGGGTAAACCAGTCGGAGGGCATCATCTGACCATGCTCGAGGTAGTAGTCGCAATTTGCCCATGCCATCGTCGTGAACTGCAGATCGATATTAAAACGACGCGCGGCGGCCTCGACCACACGCAACCCTTCCGGCATGACTTCATTGCCTATGCCGTCGCCGGCGATGACGGCGATTCTATGTGCGGGCATGCGGTTCTCCTGTTGATAGATGGATGCGTTGATGATACTGGCGCCGTGTCAGAATACAATTGGGAGTTCATCATCTCAGTATCCAAAGTTCGTGGTCAATCAATGAAAAATACGCCACGTCTGGAAGACTTACGCCTGTTTTGCCAGGTCGCGCATCAAACCGGTTTCGCTGCCACGGCCGTGGAACTGGGCATTTCCAAGGCTGTCGTCAGCAAGCGCATCGGTATGCTGGAAGCGGCGCTGCAAGTTCGTTTGCTGCACCGGACCAAGCGCCGGGTCAGCGTCACCGATCACGGTGAGATCGTCCATCAATGGGCACTGGATGGCCACGGCATGATTTTGCGCTTGGCATAGGATGTGGAAAGCAGCTTGGCGCAAGGAAAGCCGGTATGCATTTTGCCCGCGCATGAACAGGCTGCCGATGTGTGGGCGGCGACCACCTCGCGGCTGTCAAACTCGGCCAAGGTCAGGGCCTGCGTGCAATTTCTACAACAATGGCTGCAGGCCCGCGTCTGATTATCTATACCAGACGCACCACATCCGGATACAGACGTGCCAGGGTATCGGAGGTGATGGACGACATGAGGGGCAGGACGCGCTCGGCGGCTTGCTCTGGGGATTTTTCCCGGCGTACCTCTTTCCATAGCTCGGCTAAAGCAGTGTCATGGCGCGCCACCGCCTGCTCGACCTCATCTTGCCAGAATGCCGGTGCCTCGCTTTCCACAAAGTTGCCGCGACCGCGGCCAAAGTGCGCCACCGCCAGGTAACGCAGCACACCCGCCACCACCAGGGTACGCAAGAAGACGTCGGTAAACTGCATCGTGGGCTCATTGCGATCCGTGCCGGAATTAAAACCCCAGGCTGCCCCCGCAAACGTCAAAGCACCGACCACGCCGCCAAGCAGGGCGCCCGTGCCCAAAGTGAGGCCGCCGGAAATCAAGTCGGCTGACAGCCCCGTCGCGGCGCCGGAAATCATGGCGCCCAAGAGCCCCGCTTGCGCCTTGTCGATCGGTGCGCGCACGGCGAAATTTTCCCGTATCCGACTATTGATCTTATGCGCATCGGTAGGGTCTAGTTTGTGCAAGATCAACAGTTCACGCGTCGTGACGCCGCTGTGCGTATTGAGCCGCGCCACCAGGCTGGCCATGGCTTTTTCCTGGCGTTGCTGTTCTGCATTCTTGCCGATACCCACGACCTGCAGGGCTGATTTCAGCAGACCCTTGGATACGGGCTCGATGGCTTCGCGATCCTGCCCAGCAACCGCCAGTTGCGTGGCCAGCAAATGCATGGCCTGCAGGAAACGCGCCGTATTTTGCGTTTGCCAGGTAGAAAACAGACGCGCATAGCCGGCTTGCTGCGACTGCGGCAACAACTTCCCCACGGCTTCGAAAAACACGCGCTCATGTACCCAGCAACGGGCAAAGGCATCGAGCGCCAACACGTCGCGCACAATCGGATACTGCTGCAAATGTTCGCGCCAGCGCGCCTGCTCGCCGTGCTCCTCATTGCCCGGCCGTGGCGGCCCCATCTGATTTAGCAAGACCACCACGGGCTTGCCCAGCCATTCGAGGATTTTCATTTCCGCCGGCAAATAACCCGCATCCCTGGGATGCTCCGAAGAGTTGACCAGGTACAGCACCACGTCGGCAGAGTCCTTGGCCGTGCGCAGGGCTTGCTGGCTGAGCCAGAACGGGCGGTCACGGTAACGGTCCAATACTTCGCGCAGGAACCAGCCGATGGGATTGCCCGACTGCCCCAGGCGCTTGAGCAGGCGCACCGAGTCGCCAAAACCGGGCGTGTCCCACAATTGCAAGGCATCGCCCTGCGGCGTGGCCAGCAAGGTATGCGATTCCGCAAACACGGTCACGTGGGCGGCGTCGCGCACTTCGCCGATATCCACGCCCACCAAGGTACGCGCCAGGGTCGTCTTGCCATTATTGGTGTGCGAAATCAGCGCGAACTGAATCCGTACCGCATCATCCTGTACATCTTTATTCACATTCACACTCATGCTGCTGCCGATACTTTCAGCCCGACACCGGCATCGAGCGGGTGCAGGGCAGGATTGAGCAAATTGACCAGGGTGGCCGTGGTTTTGTGGAACTGGCAGAACTGTTGCCACAAGGCAACTCTTTCTGCCAGGCGGGTGGCATTGTCCACCTGCTCGCCCGCCCGCTCCAGGTAGCTGGACTCGTCGATCAGGACGGCGATGCCGCGCGTCGACGATTGCACCAGGTAATCGAGGAAGGCGCCGTGATTTTCCCTTTCCGGCGTCGCCGTCAGGTTGAACAGCACGGCCGTGACATTGACTTGTGGATCATTCAAGTCGGTACCGCGCAAGACCTCTTGCGGCTCTTCGCCATACGACGTCGATGGACGCAACATCATGCGCCCCTGCTCGCCGAACAGCATGAGGGCGATTTGCCCCAGGCCCTTGTGGCGCGCCTCATCGACAGTAAAGCTGTAGGGCAAGACACGCAGCATGCCGCCCGTGGCTACGCCGATGCTGTCATTGAGCTTGCGGAAATACGGTTGATCGAGATCCAGCGGGAAATGTTTCACCAGATGCGCGGCGCGCCAGCTGTTGAGCAGTGCCAGGACCAGGCGGGGAGCAACCACCAGCAGCAATATCGTCGCCGCATACAAATGCACCCAGCGCGCGCCGCCTTCGATGGTCGTCGTTTGCGGGAAACGCAGCGCTTCGATTTCGGCCAGCGAAAAGCCTTGCAAATGAAACAGGGCAATTGCCGGCGCAAACAGGGTCGAAAGCAGGCTATGGACCTGGCTGGCACTGAGAAACGTGCTTTCCCAGCCAGCCGCGTATTGCGACAGGAAGCCGCGCGCATACAGCGAGGCGACGGCGCCGATCGCAAACATGGCGGCGCTCAAATGGATGGTACGGCTCAGGCGCGCGGCCGTCAGCTTGGCGCTCAAGTGCGCCCATTCGCCCATGAAACTGAGCAAGCCCGAAGACAAGGCGTGCGGCAGCTTACGCGGCAGTGCCAGCCGCCCCACGCTCAGGTGGCGCACCAGCCCAGCTTTCGGCCAGCCCAGGGAGTGCGATGGGATGCACAGCCAGATCAGCAAGCCCATATACACCAGCACATTCCAGGCAATGATCAGCAGCAAGGGCGCCGACAGCAGGTCGACGCGATGGGGATCGGTAATGCGATCGAGCCCGGCGCCCAGCAGCAGTGCCAGCAGGGGCAAGGTCAGTGCCAGGGTTTTCATGCCATTACGGCGTTTCGCGAAAGCGGCGAAGGCGGGCGTGCGCTCGGTGATGCGCTTGAGGATCAGCTCGGAGCGCTGCTGCAGGAAATCGTCACCCGTGACTTCGGCCTGCTTGCCCGAAGCTTGCCACTGCGCAAGCTCACGCGCACTGCGGCTGGCATACATGCGGTCATCCTCGCTGAGGACTTCTTTCTTCTGGTCGGCCGTCTCGATAGCACGGACCAATACCACTTCTCTCGCAATATGCTCGTTCATGGTGCTCCTGTTTTTGTATGAAACGACAACTAGACAGGCAGATTGTGACGTACTTTTGTATTTCAGGCCAACGCGTCCTCGGGCCGGAGCAAGTTATGCAGCAAATATATCAGGAAAGAGGCGATCCAGGCCGACCACAAGGTGTGCGTGAAAAATTGTGCACCTTGCAACTGTTGCTGCCAGCCTGCCGCCAAACCGCACAGCAGCACGGCCAGCAGAAGCGCCATGCGCAGCCGTCCGGGCACACAGAACAAGGGCAGGGCCAGCAGCCACCAGGCAACATTCGCCTGGCTAGCCGGCAGGCAAGCCAGGGCAGACGCACTGCCTGGCAACGTTTCCAGCAGGCGCGCGTATGGTTCCAGTCCCCCATAGCGCAGCAAATCCGCCGGACAAGGCACATCGCTGAAGGACGATAACAAATAAATGCTTGGAGGTACCAAGACGGCCGACAGGGCCACGACGCGCAAGGCGCTGCGGCGTGACGCAAGCCAGGCCAACGGATGCAAGGTGTCCCAGATGGCCAGGCCGATCAAGGCAGAGCCAAGCAAGATCATGCCCAGTTGGAAATTGCCCGCCCAGGCGCTGCCAGTGCGGGAAAATTGCCCACGCGCCCCGTCGAACATACCGTCGGCGATCAGGAGGTCGAGGTTGCTGTAATTGCCGATCCAGAGTATCAGCATGGCCGACAGCATCAAGACGCTATCGATGCCTTTGGGAGTTTTGACGAGTTTAAGCTTGGCCAGCATCGGTGCGCACATTTACTTGATGAGATGAAAGGGACTGGCCGCGCAAGGACAGCAGCCATACAAGTCATCGTACAGTGTCAATATGAAGAGAACATGACGGTGCCCGCCAGGCAAGGAACTTCGCTCAACTTCGTCGTACATTCGGCAAAAGCCCATACCGCCACCGACGTCAGCAAACAAAACCAGCAGACGAAAAAAAACCCCCTCCCGGCAGCAAGATGACATCATGGCATCTTGGCACTGGAGGG
>NZ_LT607687.1 GCF_900095265.1 Janthinobacterium sp. UMAB-56
CGTAAGCGTCAAAGCAGGGCCGTCTTTACGAGGGCTGTCCCTACCAGCATGATTTGAGGTTGAGGCACAAATCGGTTGTGTCCACAAACTCGATTATGGACACAATAATTCAACCAGTCGCAAGACCCTCAAAACGTGGCAGCTACCGGCGCCACTCCGATGAATTCAAGCGGGCCGTCGTCGCCCAGTCGCTGCTGCCGGACGCATCCGTTTCGCGCATCGCCCGCCAGCACAACCTCAACGCCAATCAGGTATTCGCTTGGCGTAAACTGTTCGGAGAAGGCCAGCAGGAATCTGGCAATAATGTCTGCACACTGCTGCCGGTGACGGTGGTGGCACCGGTCATAGCACAGCCTTTGGCCCAGCAGGCATCGGCGTCCGGCGGCGTCATTGAACTGACCGTTGGCACAGCGCGGCTGCGACTGGAGGGGGCCGTTGACACTGCCGTGCTGCACCTGGTGTTGCAGCGGCTGCTGCCATGATCGGCCTGCCGGCCCACACCCGGATCTGGATCGTCGCTGGCATCACCGACATGCGCTGCGGCTTCAACGGCCTGGCGGCCAAGATAGAGACGACGCTGCAGACCGATCCATTCAACGGCCATGTGTTTGTATTTCGTGGCCGACGCGGCGACATCATCAAACTGCTGTGGTGGACTGGCGACGGCCTGTGCCTGCTGGCCAAGCGGCTTGAGCGGGGCCGTTTCATCTGGCCACAGGCCAACAGCGGTACGGTCACACTGACTCAGGCCCAGCTGTCGATGCTGCTCGAAGGCATCGACTGGCGCCAGCCGGTGCGCACCTGGCAACCACAATCGGCCTTGTAAACGTCGGCACCCTCGCGTAAACTTGGCCCATGCTCAATTCAGCCGACCTGCCCAACGACATCGATGCCCTGAAGGCGTTGCTGCTGGCGGCCGAGCAGATGGTGCGTGAGCGCGATGTCGCCATCGCTGCGCACGACGAGCTGGTGTCGGGACTGCGCGCGCAACTGACGACGACCGAGGTCGAGATCGAGCATCTGAAGCTGATGATCGCGAAGCTGAGGCGCATGCAGTTCGGTCGCAAATCCGAGAAGTTGGACCACCAGATCGAACAGCTGGAATTACAACTGGAAGACCTGCAGGCCACCGAAGGCGAGGCCGAGCGCGAGCGGCCACCGACAGACAAGGCACCGCGCACCAAGTCGGCGCGCAAACCGCTGCCAGAGCACCTGCCGCGCGACGAACGCGTGTATCAACCGCAGGCCGAGGCTTGCCCAGCGTGCGGTGGCGGGCTGCGCCAGTTGGGTGAGGACGTTGCCGAACAACTCGAATGGATACCAGGCAGCTTCCGCGTGATCCGCCATGTGCGTCCGAAACTGGCCTGCAAGTGCTGCGACACCATCGTGCAGGCGCCTGCGCCAAGCCGACCGATTGCACGCGGCATCGCCGGACCGGGCTTGCTGGCACATGTGCTGGTGGCCAAGTTTGCCGACCACCTGCCGCTGTACCGGCAATCGGTGATCTATGCCCGCGAAGGCGTTGAACTGGAGCGAGCGCTGCTGGCGAACTGGGTTGGTGCCGCCAGCGCCTTGTTGCGCCCGCTGGTCGACGCGATCCGGCGCCATGTGCTCGCTGGCGCCAAGCTGCACGCCGACGACACGCCGATTCCGGTGCTGGCGCCGGGCAATGGCAAGACGAAAACAGCACGGCTATGGACCTACGTGCGTGACGATAGCGCCGCCGGCGACACCACGCCGGCGGCGGTCTGGTTCGCCTACACGCCGGACCGCAAAGGCATCCATCCGCAAACTCATTTGGCCAACTTCAAGGGCGTGCTGCAGGCCGATGCGTATGCCGGTTTCAATGCACTTTACGTCGACGGCACCATACAGGAAGCGGCGTGCTGGGCACATGCGCGCCGCAAGTTCCACGATCTGCATGCAGCCAGACCATCGGCCATCACGACCGAAGCTCTGCGCCGGATTGCCGAGCTGTATGTGATCGAGGCCGAGATACGCGGCAAGCCGCCGCACGAACGACAGCAGGTGCGCCAGCAACGATCACGACCATTGCTCGATGACTTCGACAGCTGGCTGCGCGCCACGCTTGACAAGCTGTCGCGCAAGTCGGACACGGCGGCGGCGATCCTGTACGCGCTCAATCTGTGGCCGGCATTGCTGCGCTACTGCGATAACGGCATCATCGAGATTGACAACTCGGCCGCCGAACGCGCCTTGCGTGGCGTCGCCATCGGCCGGCGCAACTACCTGTTCGCTGGTGCCGACAGCGGTGGCGAGCGTGCCGCCGCCATCTACTCATTGATCGGCACTGCCAAGCTGAACGGGGTTGACCCCGAAGCGTGGCTGCGCCATGTGCTGACCCACATCGCCGATCATCCGGTCAACCGGGTCGATGACTTCCTGCCCTGGAACTGCGCCGCGCAGCTCCCTTCGGCTTAAACAACACGCCGCTTCCCAGCGGTGTGATGCCATCATCTTCTGATTCATTGACGGGCTCAAGACGGCGCTGGCTTGACGCTTAC
>NZ_LT607688.1 GCF_900095265.1 Janthinobacterium sp. UMAB-56
ATTCAGTGGTGGAGACGGCGGGAATCGAACCTACCGTAAAGCTTGGTTTCTTGGCTGTCTTAACGGTTTCACTGTCAAAATACTGACAATCTGTCTTTGTTGATGACAGCAGCTTCAATGAAAAAAGACTAAGTCGTGCTCCGGAACGAAAGTAATCTTGCTAG
The DNA here is from genome assembly GCF_900095265.1 of Janthinobacterium sp. UMAB-56. Lineage (GTDB taxonomy): Bacteria > Pseudomonadota > Gammaproteobacteria > Burkholderiales > Burkholderiaceae_D > Janthinobacterium. The sequence continues at coordinate 165 of NZ_LT607688.1, forward strand.
TCGCTGTCACGATATTGAGCGAAGGCTGCAATACCGAACAGGGACAGGAACATTATTGCCTGCGCCCATTTTGTGCCATACCAAGCATGTGTAAGTTCTCTATGTTCCCAGCTTGAATCGACCGCCATCTTGCTCACTGTGTCTAGTGACCAGTAGTCTAAAGCGGGGATGAAGAATACAAATGTGCCGGCTACTAGCCATAAAGTCCAGTTGCCTACCCTGTGCCCACGTGCCCAGGCGTAAAGCAAGCTACCGATCAGGCACGTGACCCCGAGCAATATCCAGGCGGTCGGGCCAGGTGGTAATCCGATAGTCTCGCCAACACTCTTCACAAATTGGTATACCACTACGTACACTGCAATAATTGCAATGACCACGAGAAAAGCGGCGCTGTCATCATTACGATTGCTCATTTATTTTCCTGATGGTAGTTGATATGCGGCAAATTGTATAACAATTTAACCAACAATTTAGCAGTCTTTACCTAGTAACCTCCAAAAATATTTTCTGCTTTTGATCCAGCAGTTTGATCTGCATCAGGCATCCATCGTCCATAAACCCGGGCGATCATTGTCCAGTCTGCATGCCCCATCTGCTTCGCCACCCACATCGGGTGTTCGCCGGCCGATAGCATCATGCTGGCATAAGTGTGCCGCGTTTGATAGGGGTTTCGATACCGTACACCGGCATTTTTCAGAACGCCAGTCCATAGTGTCTTGCGGATCGGCTGGTCGCCCTCCCAGCGCCGTTCCAGGCGTGGATTTTGAAAGATTTCCTCACCCTTCGCACAGGTGAACACCTTTTGCTCCTGCAACGCATGCATGGCGCGCTCCAGTAGTTTGACTTCGCGGCGGCCGGCGTTTGTCTTGGTGCTTTCTGCTGCTTTGGAGTGCTGAGTGAGGGCGCGCGTTACCATCACTACACCACGCACGAAGTCCACGTCGGCCCAATCCAGGGCCACCAGTTCGGACGTGCGCAGACCGGTCCAGAAGGCAAACTGCAGCAGGTTGCGCCCTTGGCCGGTTGCTTGCGTGAGAATCGCCGCCTGCTCTTCTTTCGTGAACGGGTCGATATCGTCCTTCGACTGCGGTGCCTCGACCTTGGAGTAGCACCAGCGCGCCAGCGGGTTCACCTCGATCAGCTCGTCTTCTATCGCGTCGTCCAGCGCCTTGCGCAGCACGCTCTGGATGTTGGCCATGGTCTTGTTGGTCGCGTTCATGGGCTCCAGCTTCGCCCGCACGTCCTTTTTTCGTAGCGCCGACAGCATGATGGTGCCGAACCAGGGGATTAGCTGGCCAACGACGATCTTGCGATAGCCGTTGTACGTGCTGGCCTTGAGGTGTTTTTTCTGCCTGTCCAGCCACTTGTCCAGAAACGCCTCGATGGTCTGCACGTCGCCGACCTGGTCGGCAAACTTGGCGGCATTGGACGATTGCGGAAAGGTGGCCGTGTAGTCAAAGCTGTTGGTGGCAATCGCGTGCAGAATCGCCGCCCGGTGGTTCTCGGCCCGCTTCAGGTTAGCGGAGGTGGGCTTGAGCGCGATCCTTTCCCGGCACCTGGTGCCGCGATACATGAAGGTGATTTCGATGCTGCTTTCCGATGCAGCTTTAACACCTCGCCCGTCTCTACCCATGATTCATACCCTTTCACGTCAATTAAAATTCGATTGTCTGGCGCCTTGATCCAGACGGCGTCTTTCGGCCAGATCCCGTCCCGGATCTTTGTTCTGATCGCGTCAGGGGTGTAGCCTGATTCGCTGGAAAACTTCGGTATGGTCATGTAGCGAAGCATTTCTTTTTCCTATTCTCGGAATCGGTTTGTATCGCCAAAGCAAACGCTTCGACCTCCGTGTATTGCGGCACCTCAGCGCCTGGCTTGCGGTAATCGCGCAGTCGACAAAATTCCTTGTAATCTGCTTCCTCGGCCGGGGAGGCCGCTGTCATGCTGGGCACCCAACAGGCGCGGCTGCTTTCTTGATCGCCTCGATGGCGCCCAGCGGCACGGCGCGGAAGATACCCGGCCACTGGTGATCCAGCTCCACCCAGGCGTGCAGCTCCCCATTGCCCACGTCGCGGCGCAGGTCGTTGACGGTGCCGGCCTGGTAGCCTTCATCGGTATCGAATGTCACGCGGTCGCCCAGGGCGATTTGCCGCGGTGAATCGGTCAGGGTGTTCAGCATTGCGGTGCTCCTTTCAGTTTGGCGGTAACGCCGCACACGCCGAAGTGGTCGAGGGCGGCCTGGATCGCGTCGCCGCTGGAAGCGGCAATCGCGGCATATTCAAAGCGTTCGGTTTGCGTGCGAACGATCACGGCATAGGTGCTCATGTGCCATTTCCT
>NZ_LT607689.1 GCF_900095265.1 Janthinobacterium sp. UMAB-56
CTGGCTGGCAGCACACCTGTTTTCCGCGTGAACAGCGACGGCGCCGGCGCTCCCGGCTCGATTGCCATCACCGCCAAGCCGGTGAATGTGGTGGGCGATATCGTGTTTTCGGTGTCTGCCGGCACGCAGATGACCGTCAACGGCAACGTGGCCACGGTAGATTTCGCCACCATGACCACGGATACGGCCCTGGTGCAGGCCCGCATCCGCGAATTCGGCGTCGACTATATCGGCAACTACATGATCAGCAAGGTCTTCGATGGCGTCACCGGTGAGCCGGGCCTGGCCGGTTTGAACACGGGCCAGGCCTTCGCCTACAAGCGCGTGGCTGTGGCGCCTGCGGATTCGCCGGGTGACGTGATCTTTACCTTTGCCACGGCCAGCATCACGACGCCGGCCGGCAACGACCTGGCCAACGGCTGGTCGAAGAATATCCCGGCAGGCACGGCGCCGCTGTACGTGCGTGTGGCGGCCGCCAGCTCGCGCAATGCCACGGACGGTATTGCCGCCAATGAGTGGGCGGGGGCCGTGCAGCTGGCCAAGGACGGCATGGACGGCGCAGCTGGTACGAATGGCGCTGCAGGCGCAAACGGTAGCAACGGCGCAAATGGTGTGGATGGCTTGAACGTGGCACCCGTGCGCATCTACCAGCGTGGCGCCACCAATATTGCGCCGGCGCTGCCGAGCGCGGCATGCACGTTCACGTTTGCTACAGGCGCATTGGTGGGCCTGAACAACGGCTGGTCGACGCAGGTGCCGACGGCGGGTGGCGCTTATCTGTTCACGTCCGGCGCCACGGCCGCATCGCGCACGGCGACCGACGATATTCAGGCAGGAGAGTGGGCCGCAGCCGCGCGCCTGGCCGCCGACGGCGCCACCGGCCAGCGTGGCACGGTGACGATTACCGCGCCCGGCTATTCCACCTGGTCGGATGCGTCGGCTGTGTATGAGCTTGGCCACGCAGGCTATGGCGCGCCGATCAACCGGGACGTGGTCACGCTGTATGACGCCACGCATGTGGTGACGAAATATTTTGACAACGGCGCATGGCTGGTGCTTGGTACGGTGCTGAATGGCAATCTACTGGTGGATGGGTCGGTGGCGGCCAAAGCGCTGTCGGTGGACAAGCTGTCGTCGATCAAGGCGAATCTGGGCGAGGTGACTGCTGGCGATCTGTACGGCACTACGCTGCACGGTGGGCCGGGCTACCCCACCAACGTCTACGATTGGCCCACAAACGGCGGGACTGGCTTTCACCTCAGTGAGCGAGGGCTTTTGCTCGGCAATGCACGCACTGGCGGTTACGTCGAATTAGGGAGTGGGGGATATGTATCCATGCCTGGATTGTTGATAGAAAACGGTAAGGCCTCCTTTTCAGGACAGCTGTCGGCTGTTACTGGCACGGTCGGCTTGCTTCGCAGTCGGGACACGGGAGGTCGCATTGAAATTGCTGGCGAGACAATTCAAGTATTCGACGAGAACAATAAGCGTCGCGTATTACTGGGGCGTCTGAAATGAATTACGGGTTACAAGTTTTAGATGCTGATGAACATGTCGTATTTGATTCATATTTGGCGGCTGGCGGCGTGTGCCTGGGCATATTTGAAGTGCCGCATGCAGGTGCCGTGTTTACATTTCCCGATATGGGCGGTGATTGGCGCGGATTTTCCATCAATCTGGTTGGCCGGAATGTAGCAGGAATGACCTATGACAACGCATTGGGATATCCGCGATTTACCTTTGACGACCTCAATTGGGGGCGCGTGGTTGCGCTACTGGTCAAATGAGTAATTTCGGACTGCAAACATTTAATGGGGTGAACGAGTTGACAGTTAGCAGCAATGCGAATTTGCTGCACTG
>NZ_LT607690.1 GCF_900095265.1 Janthinobacterium sp. UMAB-56
ATGACGATACTGTCTTGCGCGCCGTCAAGCGCCTGTACAACCTCGGCATTTATCCGGAATGGTGGAAACTGGAAAGCATGTCGGCCCAGCAATGGCAAGCCATCGATGCCCTCGTGCAAGAGCGCGATCCGTATTGCCGTGGCGTTGTCTTGCTGGGTTTGAATGCGCCTATCGAAAAACTGGCCGCCAGCTTCGAACAAGCCAGTGCCAGCACCACGTGTCGCGGCTTCATGGTGGGCCGCACCATCTTCCAGGAGCCGAGCCGCCGCTGGCTGGCGGGCGAACTCGACGATGCGGGCCTGATCGCCGCCGTGCGCGCCAACTTCGAGCAGCTCATCAGCTTGTGGCAGCGTACGCGCAACCGTCTGGAGCGTGCAGCATGAGCGCGCAAACGATACGCTTGACCATGGCGCAGGCGCTGGTGCGCTATCTGGCCGCCTTGCGCACGGAGGATGGCGAGGGGGGCTTGGTGCCCTTGTTCGGCGGCGCCTTTGCCATCTTTGGCCACGGCAACGTGGCGGGCCTGGGCGAAGCACTGTACCAGTACCGCGACAGCTTCCCCACTTACCGCGCCCACAACGAGCAGGCGATGGCGCACTCGGCCATTGCCTACGCGAAAGCCCACATGCGCCGGCGCATGATGGCCGTCACCAGTTCCATCGGCCCCGGCGCCACCAATCTGTTGACGGCCGCCGCCCTGGCGCACGTGAATCGCTTGCCGGTATTGCTCTTGCCCGGCGACGTGTTCGTCTCGCGCGCGCCGGACCCGGTGCTGCAGCAGCTGGAAGATGGCAGCGACGGCAGCGTGTCGGTCAACGATGCCTTCAAGCCGCTGTCGCGTTATTTTGACCGCATCGTGTATCCGGCACAGTTGCTCACCGCCTTGCCACGGGCGATTGCCGCCTTGACGGACCCGGCCGCCTGCGGCCCCGTCACCCTGTCTCTGCCGCAAGACGTGCAAACGATGGCGTATGACTACCCGGCCGACTTTTTCGCGCCGCGCATCGTGCGTTTGCGCGCCGTGCCACCGGTGGCATGCGAACTGGAAGAAGCGGCGCTGCTATTGAAAAATGCGAAACAGCCGCTGATCGTGGCCGGTGGCGGCGTGCTGTACGGCCAGGCCAGCGCCGCCTTGCAGGCGTTTGCCGAACGGCACGGCATTCCCGTGGCGGAAACCCAGGCGGGCAAAAGCAGCTTGCCGTGGGATCATCCGCTGCAGCTGGGCGCCATCGGCGTGACCGGTTCGCCTGCCGCCAATGTGCTGGCGGCGGAGGCTGACGTGGTGCTGGCCGTCGGCACGCGCTTGCAGGATTTCACGACGGGCTCGAATTCCCTGTTTGCGCAAGCGCAACTGGTGAGCCTGAATGTGAATGGTTTTGACGCGCTGAAACGCCGTGGCCTGGGCTTGCAGGCGGACGCGACTTTGGGCTTGCAGGGACTGTCGCCGCTGCTGGGCAACTGGAATAGTGCGGGCCAGTGGCTGGACCGGGCGCAGCAGGCAGGGAACGCCTGGCGCGAGATAGTCAACAGCATCACGGGGCGGCGCGAGCTGGCCGGCTTGCCGTATGACGGCGAAGTCATCGGCGCCGTGCAGCGCTC
>NZ_LT607691.1 GCF_900095265.1 Janthinobacterium sp. UMAB-56
CTGATTCGTGCAAACTCTAGAAAGGAGGTGATCCAGCCGCACCTTCCGATACGGCTACCTTGTTACGACTTCACCCCAGTCACGAATCCTACCGTGGTAAGCGCCCTCCTTACGGTTAAGCTACCTACTTCTGGTAAAACCCGCTCCCATGGTGTGACGGGCGGTGTGTACAAGACCCGGGAACGTATTCACCGCGACATGCTGATCCGCGATTACTAGCGATTCCAACTTCATGCAGTCGAGTTGCAGACTACAATCCGGACTACGATACACTTTCTGCGATTAGCTCCCCCTCGCGGGTTGGCGGCGCTCTGTATGTACCATTGTATGACGTGTGAAGCCCTACCCATAAGGGCCATGAGGACTTGACGTCATCCCCACCTTCCTCCGGTTTGTCACCGGCAGTCTCATTAGAGTGCCCTTTCGTAGCAACTAATGACAAGGGTTGCGCTCGTTGCGGGACTTAACCCAACATCTCACGACACGAGCTGACGACAGCCATGCAGCACCTGTGTACTGGCTCTCTTTCGAGCACTCCTCAATCTCTCGAGGATTCCAGCCATGTCAAGGGTAGGTAAGGTTTTTCGCGTTGCATCGAATTAATCCACATCATCCACCGCTTGTGCGGGTCCCCGTCAATTCCTTTGAGTTTTAATCTTGCGACCGTACTCCCCAGGCGGTCTACTTCACGCGTTAGCTGCGTTACCAAGTCAATTAAGACCCGACAACTAGTAGACATCGTTTAGGGCGTGGACTACCAGGGTATCTAATCCTGTTTGCTCCCCACGCTTTCGTGCATGAGCGTCAATCTTGACCCAGGGGGCTGCCTTCGCCATCGGTGTTCCTCCACATATCTACGCATTTCACTGCTACACGTGGAATTCTACCCCCCTCTGCCAGATTCTAGCCTTGCAGTCTCCAATGCAATTCCCAGGTTGAGCCCGGGGATTTCACATCAGACTTACAAAACCGCCTGCGCACGCTTTACGCCCAGTAATTCCGATTAACGCTTGCACCCTACGTATTACCGCGGCTGCTGGCACGTAGTTAGCCGGTGCTTATTCTTCAGGTACCGTCATTAGCAAGAGATATTAGCTCTCACCGTTTCTTCCCTGACAAAAGAGCTTTACAACCCGAAGGCCTTCTTCACTCACGCGGCATTGCTGGATCAGGCTTTCGCCCATTGTCCAAAATTCCCCACTGCTGCCTCCCGTAGGAGTCTGGACCGTGTCTCAGTTCCAGTGTGGCTGGTCGTCCTCTCAGACCAGCTACTGATCGATGCCTTGGTAGGCTTTTACCCTACCAACTAGCTAATCAGATATCGGCCGCTCCACGAGCATGAGGTCTTGCGATCCCCCACTTTCATCCTTAGATCGTATGCGGTATTAGCGTAACTTTCGCTACGTTATCCCCCACTCTAGGGTACGTTCCGATATATTACTCACCCGTTCGCCACTCGCCACCAGAGCAAGCTCCGTGCTGCCGTTCGACTTGCATGTGTAAGGCATGCCGCCAGCGTTCAATCTGAGCCAGGATCAAACTCTTCAGTTTAATCTCTGTT
>NZ_LT607692.1 GCF_900095265.1 Janthinobacterium sp. UMAB-56
ATGACTATATAGATCAAATGGATTTTTGGTGCCGTACGTCCAGTACTGTATTGAAGACAGTGTCACGCAAGTTATTGCAATACACCATCAACGATCCCGAAGACCCGGAAAATAGTGCGGACGGGCCCGGGCCCAGTATCATCATTGAAGGGGCATTGCTACCATGACCAATCTCCGCATCATCTACGATAACGCCGGCGACCGCTCGGTGCTGACCGCATCGAGCCAGGCCGGCGCGCTGGGACCGGCCAATCTGCAGCGCGACAGCAAGAATGCCGTGCTGCGCGCCAGCGGCACTGCACAGACCATCACCGTCACATGGCCGACACAGGAATCCATTGCCTGCGTGGCGCTGATCTTCACCAACATGACCAGCAGCGCGCGCATGCGCGTGCGCGGCTATTCCCAGCCGGGCGATGCCGTGCCGGTGCTTGACACAGGCAACATCTTCCCGTGCCCTGCCGCCGCGCATGGTTCCTATCCATGGGGCGTGTTGCCGCTGGGCTGGAACGCCTACAAGTGGGGCGGTGCGAATACCTGGGCACGTGGCGGCGGCGCCGATGGCGTCGCCTGGTTCGCGCCCGTGCGCGTGCGCCGCCTGGTGATCGAGGTATCTGCCCCACAAAGCCCGGAGGGCTATCTGGAAATTTCGCGCCTGGTGGTGGGCAATTACTGGTCGCCGGAACACAACGCCGAGTACGGCGCCCAGCTGCAACTGCAGGATGCCAGCGAAGATTACCGCACGGGTGCCGGCGACCTCAAGACGCAGATTCGCCCGATCAGCGACAAGCTGAGCATCAACCTGGCGCACCTGACGCCAACGGACCGCGCACGCTTCATGCGCATCCTGCGCGAGAACGGCAAGGGAAAGGCCATGCTGTTCAGCCTATTCCCGGAAAACCCTGATCCGCTGCTGGAGCAAGACCACATGCTGTATGGCAAGGCCAGCAATATCGACGCGGTGGCCACACCGTATTTTGAAACCTATTCCGCACCACTGCAAATCGAGGGAATTTAAATGGCTGATTATTTTTACGACGGCATGCCGAACGTTAACGAGCGTTTGAATCTGTTATACACCGCCTTCGCCGCTGGGCCGTATAACGCCCTGCCGTTGACGGGCGGAACCCTGACCGGGCCAGTATCATCCAACTCGCGTATCAGCACGACAGCCGATGTAGTTGCGAACAGCGGGATTATATTAGGCAACCCCGGAGAGGATGGAATTAGCTCGTTCAGGTCTCCGATGTTTGGCACGTCAACGGCTGGCGTCGCGCAGGACGTGCTTTCTATGGGTGTCGCGGGAATACCCGGCCAAGCATTCCCGGGAAGATTTGTGTGGGACACATCGTCTGGGAATGGATCGTTGTATGCAGCAGGATATGCGTTGAGGCTAAAATCCTATGATGCCGGCACTACTTCCTCGACAACGGTGCTCGTCATAAACGGCTCAGGCGGCATCACTTCTGCGGGGATAATTGTCGCACCAGTGTGCCAGTTTGGCCCAATCCCTCGAACTGGCAATGAATGTGTAATCGCAGGGGTGGCCCAGTCTCAAGGCCAACCAAACGTCAGAATACCCAATAGCGCCACGTTTTTCGTAACAGCCGGTGCGTCAGGTTCATCCGCCCCCTGCGCTCTAAACGTAGGTGCTGATACGACCTCAGGACGCGGAATTAATGTAGGTGGCACCATTAATGCCAGCGGCGCCGACTATGCCGAATACCTCACTAAGGGGCTGCTTTGCGGCACCATTTTTCCCGGCCAGATTGTCGGCATTGATGCCGATGGCAGGGTGACCGATACGTGGGATCGCGCCATCGCTTTCATGGTCAAATCCACCAACCCCTGCATGGTCGGCGGCGACTCGTGGGCGCAGTCGCTCGGCGCGCGGCCGGTGGCACCGACCCGCGCGCAGACCTCTGTCGAGCAGGAGCTGATCACCCCGGCCGTTCCAGCAGACGAGGCCAGCGGGGTAGAGGCCGTCGCCGCCGTCTATCGCAC
>NZ_LT607693.1 GCF_900095265.1 Janthinobacterium sp. UMAB-56
ATCCTCTGTACCTGCTAAGGTTATAGGGACAAGCCGTACGGGCAATTAGTACTGGTTAGCTTAATGCATTACTGCACTTCCACACCCAGCCTATCAACGTCCTGGTCTCGAACGACCCTTCAAAGAGCTCAAGGCTCTGGGAAATCTCATCTCAAGGCAAGTTTCCCGCTTAGATGCTTTCAGCGGTTATCTCTTCCGAACTTAGCTACCCGGCAATGCCACTGGCGTGACAACCGGTACACCAGAGGTTCGTCCACTCCGGTCCTCTCGTACTAGGAGCAGCCCCCTTCAAATTTCCAACGCCCACGGCAGATAGGGACCAAACTGTCTCACGACGTTTTAAACCCAGCTCACGTACCACTTTAAATGGCGAACAGCCATACCCTTGGGACCGGCTACAGCCCCAGGATGTGATGAGCCGACATCGAGGTGCCAAACTCCCCCGTCGATATGAACTCTTGGGAGGAATCAGCCTGTTATCCCCAGAGTACCTTTTATCCGTTGAGCGATGGCCCTTCCATACAGAACCACCGGATCACTATGTCCTACTTTCGTACCTGCTCGACTTGTCAGTCTCGCAGTTAAGCACGCTTATGCCATTGCACTATCAACACGATGTCCGACCGTATCTAGCGTACCTTCGAACTCCTCCGTTACACTTTAGGAGGAGACCGCCCCAGTCAAACTGCCTACCATGCACTGTCCCCGATCCGGATAACGGACCAAGGTTAGAACCTCAAACAAACCAGGGTGGTATTTCAAGGTTGGCTCCACGAGAACTAGCGTCCCCGCTTCAAAGCCTCCCACCTATCCTACACAGATTGGTTCAAAGTCCAATGCAAAGCTACAGTAAAGGTTCATGGGGTCTTTCCGTCTAGCCGCGGGTAGATTGCATCATCACAAACATTTCAACTTCGCTGAGTCTCGGGAGGAGACAGTGTGGCCATCGTTACGCCATTCGTGCAGGTCGGAACTTACCCGACAAGGAATTTCGCTACCTTAGGACCGTTATAGTTACGGCCGCCGTTTACTGGGACTTCAATCAAGAGCTTGCACCCCATCATTTAATCTTCCAGCACCGGGCAGGCGTCACACCCTATACGTCCACTTTCGTGTTTGCAGAGTGCTGTGTTTTTATTAAACAGTCGCAGCCACCAGTTTATTGCAACCCTTTCACCCTCATGGAGTAAACCAATCAAGCTACCGGGGCGTACCTTTTCCCGAAGTTACGGTACCAATTTGCCGAGTTCCTTCTCCCGAGTTCTCTCAAGCGCCTTAGAATACTCATCTCGCCCACCTGTGTCGGTTTGCGGTACGGTCTCGTATGACTGAAGCTTAGAGGCTTTTCTTGGAACCACTTCCGATTGCTTCGTGAACAAGTTCACTCGTCTCAACCCCTTGAATTACGCACCCGGATTTGCCTAAGTGCCTTCTATGAGCCAAAAACCAACTATTCCAACAGTTGGACAACCTTCCGCGATCCGTCCCCCCATCGCATCATACGACGGTGCAGGAATATTAACCTGCTTCCCATCAGCTACGCATCTCTGCCTCGCCTTAGGGGCCGACTCACCCTGCTCCGATGAACGTTGAACAGGAAACCTTGGGCTTACGGCGTGGAGGCTTTTCACCCCCATTATCGCTACTCATGTCAGCATTCGCACTTCTGATACCTCCAGCATCCTTTACAAGACACCTTCGCAGGCTTACAGAACGCTCTCCTACCATATNATATCCGCAGCTTCGGTGACTGGCTTAGCCCCGTTACATCTTCCGCGCAGGACGACTCGATCAGTGAGCTATTACGCTTTCTTTAAATGATGGCTGCTTCTAAGCCAACATCCTGACTGTTTTAGCCTTCCCACTTCGTTTTCCACTTAGCCAATCTTTGGGACCTTAGCTGGCGGTCTGGGTTGTTTCCCTCTTGACGCCGGACGTTAGCACCCGACGTCTGTCTCCCAAGCTCGCACTCATCGGTATTCGGAGTTTGCAATGGTTTGGTAAGTCGCAATGACCCCCTAGCCATAACAGTGCTCTACCCCCGATGGTGATACTTGAGGCACTACCTAAATAGTTTTCGGAGAGAACCAGCTATTTCCAAGTTTGTTTAGCCTTTCACCCCTACCCACAGCTCATCCCCTAATTTTTCAACATTAGTGGGTTCGGACCTCCAGGGCGTGTTACCGCACCTTCATCCTGGCCATGAGTAGATCACTTGGTTTCGGGTCTACACCCAGCGACTGATCGCCCTATTCGGACTCGATTTCTCTACGGCTTCCCTATTCGGTTAACCTTGCCACTGAATGTAAGTCGCTGACCCATTATACAAAAGGTACGCAGTCACGGAACAAGTCCGCTCCTACTGTTTGTATGCACACGGTTTCAGGATCTATTTCACTCCCCTTCCGGGGTTCTTTTCGCCTTTCCCTCACGGTACTGGTTCACTATCGGTCGATTACGAGTATTTAGCCTTGGAGGATGGTCCCCCCATATTCAGACAGGATGTCACGTGTCCCGCCCTACTTGTCGTACGCTTAGTATCACCGGTCNGTCCGACTATCACGTACAGGCTCTTCCCATTTCGCTCGCCGCTACTTTGGGAATCTCGGTTGATTTCTTTTCCTGCAGCTACTTAGATGTTTCAGTTCGCCGCGTTCGCCTTGCATACCTATGTATTCAGTATGCAATACCCTAAAAGGGTGGGTTGCCCCATTCGGAAATCTGCGGATCAAAGTGTGTTTGCTCACTCCCCGCAGCTTATCGCAAGCTACTACGTCCTTCATCGCCTGTAATCGCCAAGGCATCCACCATGTGCACTTATTCGCTTGTCCCTATAACGTTAGCCTCT
>NZ_LT607694.1 GCF_900095265.1 Janthinobacterium sp. UMAB-56
ACCCCGGCCGTTCCAGCAGACGAGGCCAGCGGGGTAGAGGCCGTCGCCGCCGTCTATCGCACTATCGTTACTGCGTCAGGCGATACGGATGTTGAGTGGGCAGCCAAAGAAGCCGCCCATGCCGGTGCGCTGGCCACCTTCGAGGCAGAGCTGGAGCAGCTGCGCCAGACGGTCGACCGCATCGCCTTCGCTGGCCAGGTGCCCGTCAACGTGGTGGGCGCCACGCCGGGCCAGCATATTGTGCCGGTTCAGGATGGCGATGGCATTGCAGGCATGGCCATGGACGAAGACGGCATGACCCTGAAGCAATACATGCGCTCGATTGGCAAGGTGATTTCCATCGAGGAGGATGGCCGCGCCCGGATCATCGTCAAGGTTGCATAGTTGCTCCTGCTCCACCACAAACCCGCTTCGGCGGGTTTTTTCATTTCTACCACCTGAAAGGCATCACATGGCCATCGAAACAACCGCCGCCGGCGGAGCACTGATTAAAATTTTTGGCATCCCGGTCCTGGCCGGCGCTGCCGCAACCTCACTGGGATTCATGTTCATGTGGCCAAAGACTGCCAAGGAAGCGGGCGTGCGCTTCTTCGTCACCATTCTGTTTTCCGCCCTGATGGGCCCGGCCCTGGTCGTGGTCGTGCGCAACTGGATGCCTGGCCTGTTCGACAGCGCGCGCGCCGTCGCGGTGCTGTACGGCAGCGACCCGGCGTTTGGCTTCCTCTTCATTGCCGCGCCGCTGATGGTGGCCGCCGGCTTGCCCGCCTGGTGGGTGCTGGGCGCCACGGTGCGCTGGTTCGACAAGCGCCGCGACAAGGATATCGGCGAGCTGGCGCGCGATGCGGCCGCCGTCGTCAAGGACGTGCGGGGTGGCCTGTGAACCTCACCAAGAATTTCACCTTGCAGGAACTGACCGCCTCCGACTGGGCGGCGCGCCATGGTGTCGACAACACGCCGACGCCGGCCGTGCTGGCGGAATTGCAGCGCACGGCTGAGCTGCTGCAGCGCATCCGCAATTACCTGACGGCTTGCGCCGGCATCGACACGCCGCTGACCAATATCAGCGGCTACCGCTCGATTCCAGTGAATCGGGGCATCGGCAGCAGCGATGGTAGCGACCATGTGCGCGGCTGCGCGGCTGATTTCAAGGCGCTGCGCATGACGCCATACCAAGTATGCCAGGCGCTGCTGCCAAAACTGAACGAGTTCGGCATCGGGCAGATCATCAACGAGCTGACCTGGGTGCATGTCAGTACAAAGATGGTGGCCAAGCCGATCAACCGCATCATCACCATCGACCGCCACGGCACGCGCGCTGGCATCTTGCAGGTGCG
>NZ_LT607695.1 GCF_900095265.1 Janthinobacterium sp. UMAB-56
CTATGGCGATCAGCAACTGGCCAAGCATCAGGCGGCTCTTGATCCGCACCCGCTGCTGGCCAAGGTCGTCTATGTCGATCAACAAGACGGAAAAGTCGCCATTTACGCCGACCAGCAACTGGCCAATCACCAGGCTGCCGCCGATCCGCACCCGCTCCTGGCGAAGGTCGCTTATGTCGATCAGCAGGACAAAAATATCACTGCCAATGCGGAACAACGACTTGCCGGGCACATGGCTGCTGCCGACCCGCACCCGCTCCTGGCCAAGGTCGCCTATGTCGATCAGCAGGACGCCAGCGCGCGCACCTATGGCGACCAGCAGCTGGCCAAGCACGCAGCGGCGCCCGATCCGCATCCGCAATACAGCATGAAGGAAGTGGCGACACTGCCGAGGTTTGACGCGTCGAAAAAGCTGGCCAATGCCGATTTTGTGCAGCAATCACAAGGCAATATTGTTGCGCATGATGCTGTGGGAGTATCCCGTAGCCTGACTCCTGATGATATCGGCAAAGCGCTGTACTTTTCCGCGCCAAACCTGAGTTTTACATTGCCTAAGCCTAGCGATCTTGGTTTACAAACAAATTCAGGCAAGTGCATTCACTTCTTTGGATTTGGTGGCAATACGGCAAAAATCGTCCCAGGTGCAGGTGCCAACATCAGCTTCACGGTGGGGGGCGTCCCCTTCATCGAATTTAAAACGGGGCAATACCTCACGCTCACTGCAGCGTCTGATATTACATGGCAAGTCATCGACTCGACCGCGGAAATGTCGCGCAATGCCGATTTTGCCTCGGCCCTGAGCACGAACGGCTTTCAGAAAATTGCCGGCGGACTGATTATTCAGAAAGGTCAGGTGGTCACCAATGCGGCAGCCGACTTCGTGCGCTTTAACTTCCCGATCCAATTTCCCCNTCACTGACGTACACCGCATGGCATAACTCGCCCACGGCGTCCTATGTTGACGTCAAGGGCAGCGAACCGGCCATCTACATTGACATCATTGCTATCGGCTATTAGAACATGACCATTCGCTACGCCCCATCCACCGGCAACTTTTATCCGTACACGGAAGTGTATGCCACCCTGCCCAACGATATCGTGGAAGTCGATTACGCCGACTTTGAGCGCGTGATGGCACGGAAACCCGGCCAAACCTTCGCACTCAAGCGGGGCAAACTGGTCATCTCGGATGCGCCGCCTGTCGCCTTCGATATCCTGGAAGCGCACTACCTGGACAAGATCCGCCTAGCACGGGACACCGTGCTGAACCGCCTGGCCGGCATCGGCTTTGCCGCGCTGGCCAGCGGCGACACGCTAGCCGTGCAAGCCATCGCGGCGGCACGTGCCGACCTGCTCGATATCACCACCTGCGCGGGCGTAGCCGCCGCGCAGGATGTGCCGGCGCTGCAGGCGACCGTCTGCGCCGAATTGCTGCGCATCGCCAGCGCCCTGCCCGACGAGGCCCGCCGTGCATTCACCGATGCCGGTATCCCCGTTTCCGTGTCCTTGCCCGCCAGCGGCGAAGACTGAATCCGCCCTTTTACCTTCCACCAGGAGAGCCATCCATGCC
>NZ_LT607696.1 GCF_900095265.1 Janthinobacterium sp. UMAB-56
TCCGCGTTTCCAGACGCAGCAGCAATGGCAGGACTACGCCGACAAGTTGACGGCCTTTGCCGGCCACCTGCTGGCACACGGCGTGCGCCTGGCCTATCACCACCACATGGGTGCCTATGTGGAAACTCCGGCGGACGTGGATCAACTGATGGCCTTGACGGGGCCGGAAGTGGGCTTGCTGTTCGACACGGGGCACATCACCTTTGCCGGCGGCGATGCGCTGGCTGTCTTGAACAAATATATCACCCGCATCTGCCACGTGCATTGCAAGGATGTGCGCCCCAACGTGGTGAAACTGGCCCGCAATGGCCACTGGAGTTTCTTGCAGGCGGTGATCAATGGCGCTTTCAGCGTGCCCGGCGACGGCAGCATCGATTTTCCGGCCATCCTGACGCGCCTGTATCTGCACGGCTATGAAGGCTGGTTGGTGGTGGAAGCGGAGCAAGACCCGGCCGTCGCCCCCAGTTATGAATACGCGAAGATGGGCCACGATTACCTGGCTAAGCTCGTCGAGGCCATTCCCCGCCTGGGTCGGGAGGCGGCATGAGCCCGCTGCTGGTCAAGGCCCGGCCCGGTTCCACCATCGTCGAAGTCACGCCCGAGTCGGCCGGCTGGATGCATGTGGGCTTCGCCGCCCACCGCATGGCTGCCGGGGAACAGTTGCATCTGGAGACGGGCAGCCGCGAACTGTGCATCGTCGTGCTGACGGGCACGGTCACGGTGCAGGCTGGTGGACAGACCTGGGAACATATCGGCAATCGCCAGAGTGTCTTCGAAGAACGTTCGCCGTATGCCGTGTATGTTCCATTGGATACGAAGGTCAGCATCACGGCCGCGCGCGCTGCCGAAGTGGCGCTGTGCAGCGCCCCGGCCACCACGCATCGTCCGGCGCGCCTGATC
>NZ_LT607697.1 GCF_900095265.1 Janthinobacterium sp. UMAB-56
TCCGCGTTTCCAGACGCAGCAGCAATGGCAGGACTACGCCGACAAGTTGACGGCCTTTGCCGCCCACCTGCTGGCACACGGCGTGTGCCTGGCCTATCACCACCACATGGGTGCCTATGTGGAAACTCCGGCGGACGTGGATCAGTTGATGGCCTTGACGGGGCCGGAAGTGGGCTTGCTGTTCGACACGGGGCACATCACCTTTGCCGGCGGCGATGCGCTGGCTGTCTTGAACAAATATATCACCCGCATCTGCCACGTGCATTGCAAGGATGTGCGCCCCAACGTGGTGAAACTGGCCCGCAATGGCCACTGGAGTTTCTTGCAGGCGGTGATCAATGGCGCTTTCAGCGTGCCCGGCGACGGCAGCATCGATTTTCCGGCCATCCTGACGCGCCTGTATCTGCACGGCTATGAAGGCTGGTTGGTGGTGGAAGCGGAGCAAGACCCGGCCGTCGCCCCCAGTTATGAATACGCGAAGATGGGCCACGATTACCTGGCTAAGCTCGTCGAGGCCATTCCCCGCCTGGGTCGGGAGGCGGCATGAGCCCGCTGCTCGTCAAGGCCCGGCCCGGTTCCACCATCGTCGAAGTCACGCCCGAGTCGGCCGGCTGGACGCATGTGGGCTTCGCCGCCCACCGCCTGGCTGCCGGGGAACAGTTGCATCTGGAGACGGGCAGCCGCGAGCTGTGCATCGTCGTGCTGACGGGCACGGTCACGGTGCAGGCTGGTGGACAGACCTGGGAACATATCGGCAATCGCCAGAGCGTCTTCGAAGAGCGCTCGCCGTATGCCGTGTATGTTCCATTGGATACGAAGGTCAGCATCACGGCCGTGAGCGCTGCCGAAGTGGCGCTGTGCAGCGCCCCGGCCACCACGCATCGTCCGGCGCGCCTGATC
>NZ_LT607698.1 GCF_900095265.1 Janthinobacterium sp. UMAB-56
ATTGTCCGGTGGCGCCCTGAGCGGCCTGGTGGCGGGCGAAAGCCTGGGCATCGGTGGCCAGAGCGCGGCGTTTGCCGACAAGAACGCGGCCGATGGCAAAGTCGTAACGGTGACGGGCACAAGCCTGGTCGACACCATCACCGGTCTGGCCAGCAACTACACGGTCAGCAATCCAACCGGCTTGACGGCCAGTATTGCTGCCAAGGCCTTGACGGTGACGGGCCAGCTGGCCGGTAATAAAGTCTACGACGGCAATGCACAAGCCAGCCTGTCCGGTGGGGTGTTGAACGGCCTGGTGGCCAGTGAAAGCCTGGGCTTTGGCGGCCAGAGCGCCGTGTTCAGCGACAAGAACGCGGCCAATGGCAAAGCCGTGACGGTGACGGGCACAAGCCTGGTCGACACCATCACCGGCCTGGCCAGCAACTACACGGTCAGCGACCCGACCGGCTTGACGGCCAGTATTACGGCCAAGGCCTTGACGGTGGCTGGCCAAGTGGCCGGTAATAAAGTCTACGATGGCAATGCACAAGCCAGCCTGTCCGGCGGCGCCTTGAGCGGCCTGGTGGCAGGTGAGGCATTGGACATTGCGGGTCAAACTGCGGTGTTCAGCGACAAGAACGCGGCCGATGGCAAAGCCGTGACGGTGACGGGCACGAGCCTCGTTGATACCGCCACCGGCCTGGCCAGCAATTACACGGTCAGCAATCCGACCGGCTTGACGGCCAGCATCACGGCCAAGGCCTTGACGGTGACCGGCCAGCTGGCCGG
>NZ_LT607699.1 GCF_900095265.1 Janthinobacterium sp. UMAB-56
CGGCAAAGGCCGTCAACTTGTCGGCGTAGTCCTGCCATTGCTGCTGCGTCTGGAAACGCGGACGCTTGTACAGCGGGCGCGCTTCGCCCTGGATGGCGTCGGCCACTTCGCCGTAGACCATGACGGTCGCGCCACTGTCGGCCAGCAGACGCAAATGCGAGGCCACGGAGACGATCTCTTCTTCCACAGAGCGGTGCGCCAGCCGGCCCGAATACCAGCCAGAGACGCAGGCGAGATTGTATTTTCCCAGCACGGCGTTCAGGGCCGGGGCATCCTTGGGAAACTTGTTGCCCAGCTCGAAACCCACGTAGCCGATCTCGGCGCCCTCTTTCAAGGCCGTCTCCAGCGGCGTTTCGCCGCCCAGGCTCGGCAAATCGTCGTTCATCCACGAGATCGGGTTGATGCCGATCTTGACATTCCAAGTGTTCATCTCAGTTCCTTTGTTTCAGGCGATCAGTTTCATAACGGGCACGTGCCGCTTGCACGCCGGCTTGCGTGGACACTTCAGGCACGGCCACTTCCCACCAGCAACCGCCCTCGGCGGTCGTGCGCGTGGCGTCCGTATTGATGCAGATCAGATACGTGCGGGAAGCTGCCCGGGCGCGCAGCATGGCTTGTTCCAGTTCGGCGATACTGTCCACGTGCTCGCTGAGGGCGCCCAAGGATTGCGCATGCAGGGCGAAGTCGATGCGGGGTGCGCTGTCGGGCAACATATTGTTGAACGAGGCATTGCCGCACGCCTGCTGCAATCGGTTGAT
>NZ_LT607700.1 GCF_900095265.1 Janthinobacterium sp. UMAB-56
CGCAGGGGCGAGGTTTGCGACCAGGCGGGAAAGGCCGCGTGGGCGGCGGCCACGGCCGCGTTCAACTCGGCGGCGGTCGCCAGCGACACCTTGGCCGTCACGGCGCCCGTGGCCGGATTGAAGACCTCGCTCGTGCGTTCGGAGCGTGAAGCCATGGGATTACCACCGATAAAGTGGCCGATCTGTTGCGTTGTCATAGCAAATTCCTTGATTATTTGGTATTCATCAGCCATTCATGGGCCGGGTCGTTTTTGAAATGCCACACGCGTTGCGGGCCGGCCATCACGTTCAGGTAGTAGCCGTCATAGCCATACGGCACGGTCACGGGGTGGTAACCCCGGGGCACCATCACCACGTCGTGGTTTTCCACGGCCATGGCTTCGTCGATGGAACGGTCATCCGTGTAGACTCTTTGGTAGGCAAAGCCCTGCTCCGGGTTCAAGCGGTGGTAATACGTTTCTTCCAGCGAACTTTCCAGCGGCACATTGTCGCTGTCGTGCTTGTGCGGCGGATAGCTCGATGAGTGGCCGGACGGCGTCACCACCTCGACAACCAGCAAGCCATCAGCCTCTGCTGTCTGCGGCAGGATGTCGCACACATAACGGGTATTCGCCCCCTTGCCGCGCACGGAACGCGTCATGCTGGCCGGCTCGATCAGGCGCGCCGGACGATGCGTGGTGGCCGGGGCGCTGCACAGCGCCACTTCGGCAGCGC
>NZ_LT607701.1 GCF_900095265.1 Janthinobacterium sp. UMAB-56
ATCCATGCCTTGCGTAATCTTCAGTGCCGCGATGCGCGGCAACAGTGCCTCGACCAGTTGATCGGCCACATTGCCCACCGCCACGACGACAGAAATGGCCATGCAGCGTTCGCCCGCCGAACCGAAGGCGGCACCCATCAGGGCGTCCACCGTCTGGGGGATATCCGCGTCGGGCATGACGACCATATGATTTTTCGCGCCGCCGAGCGCTTGCACGCGCTTGCCCTGCGCGCAGCCGGTGGCATAGATGTACTCGGCAATCGGCGTGGAGCCGACAAAGCTGACGGCGCGCACGTCCGGGTGGTGCAGCAAACCATCCACCGCTTCCTTATCTCCCTGCACCACGTTGAAGACGCCGTCCGGCAAGCCCGCATCCGTCAGCAACTGTGCCAGCAACAGGCTGGCCGACGGGTCGCGCTCCGATGGTTTCAAGACAAAGGTATTGCCGCAGGCAATCGCCATGGGGAACATCCACATGGGCACCATGACGGGAAAGTTGAAGGGCGTGATGCCGACGCACACGCCGAGCGCCTGGCGTATCGACCAGGCATCGATGCCGCCGGCCACCTGTTCCGAATATTCTCCCTTCATCATTTGCGGGATGCCGCAGGCAAACTCCACCACTTCGATGCCGCGCGTCACTTCGCCTTTCGCATCCGTGAAGACTTTGCCGTGTTC
>NZ_LT607702.1 GCF_900095265.1 Janthinobacterium sp. UMAB-56
ATGTACCTATGCGTAGTTGGCCGCTCTTCAAGGCCAGGCAGGTTTTGCGTACACTGTTCCAATCCGATCTTTCACTGGTAGCCTGATGACCCAAGCCCTCCACAGCCAAGCGCGAACGACCCACCTGATCCGCGAGGAGATCAAGAAATCGACGTTGTCGCAAGCCGAACTGGCCCGGCTCTACAACGTCACGCGGCAAACGATCCGAAAATGGCAGGATCGCGACAGCCCGGACGATGGTTCGCATTGTCCAAAGACGCTGAAAACGACGCTCACGCCACAGCAGGAACTGATCGTGATTGAGCTGCGCAAGACCTTACTGCTGCCCACAGACGACCTGCTGGCGGTCACGCGTGAGTTCATCAATCCAGCCGTCTCGCGCGCTGGTCTGGGGCGCTGCCTGCGCCGCCATGGTGTCTCCAGCTTGCTTGAACTGGCCGCCCGGGAAACCGACAAGCCCGTCACCAAAAAGTCGTTCAAGGACTACGAGCCTGGCTTTTTACATATGGATATCAAGTACTTGCCGCAAATGCCCGATGAAACCGAACGCCGTTATTTGTTCGTCGCCATCGACCGCGCCACGCGCTGGGTCTTCATGGAGATCTATGCCGACCAGTCCGACAGCAGCAG
>NZ_LT607703.1 GCF_900095265.1 Janthinobacterium sp. UMAB-56
CACTGCGTCAACGCCCATTTCGCCTTCTTTGCCTTCCAGCGCCATACGTGCCGAACCTTTGATGATAGGCAGGTCGTCGCCTGGGAATTCGTACTTCGACAACAGCTCGCGCACTTCCATTTCAACCAGTTCCAGCAGCTCTGCGTCGTCGACCAGGTCGCACTTGTTCAGGAACACGATGATGTATGGAACGCCAACTTGGCGGGCCAGCAGGATGTGTTCGCGGGTCTGTGGCATTGGGCCGTCAGCTGCGGAGCACACCAGGATCGCGCCGTCCATCTGCGCTGCACCGGTAATCATGTTTTTGATGTAATCGGCGTGGCCTGGGCAGTCAACGTGCGCGTAGTGACGCGTTTCCGTTTCGTACTCGACGTGGGCGGTGTTAATCGTGATACCGCGCGCTTTTTCTTCTGGTGCTGCATCGATCTGGTCGTATGCTTTAGCTTCGCCGCCGAATTTCTTCGACAGAACCGTTGCGATTGCAGCGGTCAGCGTGGTTTTACCGTGGTCGACGTGGCCGATGGTGCCGACGTTGACGTGCGGCTTGGTCCGTTCGAATTTACCTTTTGCCATTTT
>NZ_LT607704.1 GCF_900095265.1 Janthinobacterium sp. UMAB-56
GCGCCGACGGTACGACCGCCTTCACGGATAGCGAAGCGCAGGCCTTCTTCCATCGCGATCGGGTTGATCAGCTTGACGGTGATCGACACGTTATCGCCTGGCATGACCATTTCTTTGTCTGCTGGCAACTCGATCGAACCAGTGACGTCCGTCGTGCGGAAGTAGAACTGTGGACGATAGTTGTTGAAGAATGGCGTATGACGGCCGCCTTCGTCTTTCGACAGAACATAGATCTCGCCGGTGAAGTGAGCATGCGGCTTGATCGAGCCTGGCTTCGCCAGAACTTGACCACGTTGCACGTCTTCACGCTTGGTGCCGCGCAGCAGCAGACCAACGTTGTCGCCTGCTTGACCTTGGTCCAGCAGTTTGCGGAACATTTCCACGCCGGTGCAAGTCGTTTTGACGGTATCGGTGATGCCGACGATTTCGATCTCTTCGCCGACTTTAACAATGCCGCGCTCGATACGACCGGTCACAACGGTACCGCGACCCGAGATCGAGAACACGTCTTCTACTGGCATCAGGAAGGCACCATCAACAGCGCGCTC
>NZ_LT607705.1 GCF_900095265.1 Janthinobacterium sp. UMAB-56
CTGCAAACATTTAATGGGGTGAACGAGTTGACAGTTAGCAGCAATGCGAATTTGCTGCACTGCTTGGGGCGGCCTGCCTTATTGAGCCTAACACAGCCAAGTGGAAGAGCTGATCAAGGCAGGCCAAATCCGAAACGATGCGGAAATTCGTTATATCGCATCAACAGCCGAGTGCCGTTCTTAATTGCCATGGACTTGCCGCTAAATCGAAACGTTGGCGTGGTCAGTATCAACGAGATTTCTTCTGGTGTTTGGGATATTGAGATGTTTTGCGGCGCACTTGGTGATGCAGATGGATTCGATACGGTTCAATACCCAATCGACATTTGGGCATTTGGCTTTACGGAAGCGTTAGCAGGGTCATGGGGGATGGCACTCTTCAACTCGAGTGAGAGACTGGCCGCCGACTTTTCTCAGCCGTATCCGCTTTGGCCTCGGGCAGTGGTGGATGCATATGGTTCGCCCACTTTAGCGCTGCCATCGTTGACTCGGCCGGTGGTGGTGGGC
>NZ_LT607706.1 GCF_900095265.1 Janthinobacterium sp. UMAB-56
AGCGTTGTGTTTGTCAGCTGCGAAGAAGGAAGAGTATGAAGCATTTCGCTAAATCCGTCAACCTTCTTTTTTACTGCCCTCACCGTTTCCAGTGATCCCTTTGTTTCGCAAACTGCAGCGTCTCATTGGGGAGGCGAACTATAGCAAAGCTATACGCAGGCAGCAAGGTTTATTATAAGAAAGTGTGAAATTTAATGATGCAATGCCATATTGCCATCAAATTAACCAGGTAACACTATTCTGAATGCCCTGGTGCACGTTGAAGCTTGCATATTAACGGGCTGATCCACATGCAGTTGCGCCAGCTCGGCGCCGGCCTGGTGACTGCAAGAGCATCAATGCGGAGATTCATACTGGCTGAGGACTGCATTTTCAGTAATGTCTGGAGAATAAAGTGCCAGACGAAAAAAAACCCCACCATAGCTGGCGGGGTTTTTTTCTACTGCGAATAACAAGCCTGACGATAACCTACTTTCACACTGGTTGCAGCACTATCATC
>NZ_LT607707.1 GCF_900095265.1 Janthinobacterium sp. UMAB-56
GTGTCAAGACCCGCTTGGTTATAAACACGTTTAACAAATAATTCCGGCTTTTTCCCCTGCCATTTCTTCATCGCCTGCATCGGTGTTTCATTATCCAGGGCGCGCTGGGGAATGTTGTGGTTGTAGATTTTCAGGTAATTGCGCAGTGTCGATTCGAGTTCGGCCCTGGACGCGAAGCGGGTCTGGTTGACGACCTCGCTGATACGGCCGTTGAAGCGCTCAACCATGCCATTGGTCTGCGGATGACGTGGCGGAATCAGGCGATGTTCGATCGCCAGTTGCTTGCACAGCACGTCGAACGCGTGCCTGCCG
This sequence comes from Janthinobacterium sp. UMAB-56, assembly GCF_900095265.1. Classification (GTDB taxonomy): domain Bacteria; phylum Pseudomonadota; class Gammaproteobacteria; order Burkholderiales; family Burkholderiaceae_D; genus Janthinobacterium. Next base: position 313 of record NZ_LT607707.1, read on the forward strand.
CTGGGAATCCGATCGCCCGTTTCCGGGTCTTTCTTCTTGCTGGTAAAGCGGTCGGTGAACTGGCTGCCATTGTCGGTGAGCAGCTTGACGATGGTGATCGGACAGGCTTTGTTGAGCTTGATCAGGAA
>NZ_LT607708.1 GCF_900095265.1 Janthinobacterium sp. UMAB-56
TACACCCGAAGGCACATGGACCTGAACCATGCGCGTCTACCAATTCCGCCACGTGGGCATTGCTACTGCTTGCTGCTTGTCGCTGCGTGTTCTGCAGCGAGGACAAAATCATAAGGGCTGGCGCGCATTCGGTCAATCAACATTTCGCACTTTTCTTCAAGAAACATGTTTTTTCGTTTGAAAAGGGCTGTTCCCTATGAAAAAAGCTTAAATCTGCCTGTTTTTTCAGCGCTGACGCGCAGCTTTCTGTCCCCGCGCGGCCGGCTTGCCGGGAAGTAGGGCTTTTCGCCGCAGAAATGAAAAAAGCCGCAAACTCGTGAAAGTTTGCGGCTCTTTGCGAATTAGGTAATGGTGCCCACGAAGGGACTCGAACCCCTACACCCGAAGGCACATGGACCTGAACCATGCGCGTCTACCAATTCCGCCACGTGGGCATTG
>NZ_LT607709.1 GCF_900095265.1 Janthinobacterium sp. UMAB-56
GGGCGGCGCGAGCTGGCCGGCTTGCCGTATGACGGCGAAGTCATCGGCGCCGTGCAGCGCTCCGCCAAGGATTCCACCTGCCGCGACATCGTCGTCTGCGCGGCAGGCACCTTGCCGGCCGAGCTGCACAAACTGTGGCGCACCAGCACGCCGGGCGGCTACCACATGGAATACGGCTACTCGTGCATGGGCTATGAAATCGCCGGCGGCCTCGGCGTCAAGATGGCGAAACCCGATGCCGAGGTAATCGTCATGGTGGGCGACGGCAGCTATCTGATGATGAATTCGGAAATCGCCACTTCCGTCATGCTGGACAAAAAGCTCATCATCGTCGTGCTCGACAACCGCGGTTACGGCTGTATCAACCGATTGCAGCAGGCGTGCGGCAATGCCTCGTTCAACAATATGTTGCCCGACAGCGC
>NZ_LT607710.1 GCF_900095265.1 Janthinobacterium sp. UMAB-56
GCGCTGTCGGGCAACATATTGTTGAACGAGGCATTGCCGCACGCCTGCTGCAATCGGTTGATGCAGCCATAGCCGCGGTTATCGAGCACGACGATGATGAGTTTCTTGTCCAGCATGACGGAGGTGGCGATTTCCGAATTCATCATCAGATAGCTGCCATCGCCCACCATGACGATCACCTCGGCATCGGGTTTCGCCATCTTGACACCGAGGCCGCCGGCGATCTCGTAACCCATGCACGAGTAGCCGTATTCCATGTGGTAGCCGCCCGGTGTTTCCGTTCGCCACAGTTTATGCAGCTCGGCTGGCAAGGTGCCTGCCGCGCAGACGACGATGTCGCGGCAGGTGGAATCCTTGGCAGAGCGCTGCACGGCGCCGATGACTTCGCCGTCATACGGCAAGCCGGCCAGCTCGCGCCGCCC
>NZ_LT607711.1 GCF_900095265.1 Janthinobacterium sp. UMAB-56
AGCAGCGGGCTCATGCCGCCTCCCGACCCAGGCGGGGAATGGCCTCGACGAGCTTAGCCAGGTAATCGTGGCCCATCTTCGCGTATTCATAACTGGGGGCGACGGCCGGGTCTTGCTCCGCTTCCACCACCAACCAGCCTTCATAGCCGTGCAGATACAGGCGCGTCAGGATGGCCGGAAAATCGATGCTGCCGTCGCCGGGCACGCTGAAAGCGCCATTGATCACCGCCTGCAAGAAACTCCAGTGGCCATTGCGGGCCAGTTTCACCACGTTGGGGCGCACATCCTTGCAATGCACGTGGCAGATGCGGGTGATATATTTGTTCAAGACAGCCAGCGCATCGCCGCCGGCAAAGGTGATGTGCCCCGTGTCGAACAGCAAGCCCACTTCCGGCCCCGTCAAGGCCATCA
>NZ_LT607712.1 GCF_900095265.1 Janthinobacterium sp. UMAB-56
TGGATAGAGTACTTGGCTACGAACCAAGGGGTCGTGGGTTCAATTCCTGCCAGCCGCACCAGAATACTGAAAATCAGACTTTGCCTGGTTTTGTTGTAACAAGTTTGACCTCCATGTTGTTCTGTGGAATGTTGTAGAAGTTTTGCGGCTGTAGCTCAGCTGGATAGAGTACTTGGCTACGAACCAAGGGGTCGTGGGTTCAATTCCTGCCAGCCGCACCAGTATTGCCGGAACGGGGTTCGCTTCGTTTTGATGAGATTTTCAAGCTTCGTGCCGTACGGCGAAGTGTGTCAGAGTTTGCGGCTGTAGCTCAGCTGGATAGAGTACTTGGCTACGAACCAAGGGGTCGTGGGTTCAATTCCTGCCAGCCGCACCAG
>NZ_LT607713.1 GCF_900095265.1 Janthinobacterium sp. UMAB-56
CGGTCTCACCCTGAACAGCAGTGGTTTGCTGAGCGGCACGCCGACGGCGGGGGGCAGTTTCATCCTGACCGTGCAAGCGGCCGATGCGCATTTGTTTACCGGCACGCAAAGCTATACCATCGTCGTTTCCTCGGCCACGCTCAGCCTGACGCCGGCCACCTTGCCCAATCCAACGGCGGAAGCGCCTTACACTGCTACCCTGACGGCAGCAGGCGGCACGGCGCCCTACACATTTAGCGTCAGCAGCGGCAGCCTGCCTGCCGGCTTGAGCCTGAACACGGCCACGGGCGTGCTGTCCGGCACGACGAACGTGGCAGGCAGCTTCACCTTCAGCCTGCGCGCCAGCGACAGCAGCACGGGCGTGGG
>NZ_LT607714.1 GCF_900095265.1 Janthinobacterium sp. UMAB-56
TTGGTAGAGCGCAACCTTGCCAAGGTTGAGGTCGAGAGTTCGAGACTCTTCTCCCGCTCCAGCGAAAGCTGAAGCAGTGCAGCAAAATGGCAGTAGCAAGCAGAAAATAGAAGCTCCAATGCGGGAGTAGCTCAGTTGGTAGAGCGCAACCTTGCCAAGGTTGAGGTCGAGAGTTCGAGACTCTTCTCCCGCTCCAGTTTTCTGGATCGTGTCATAGGTAAAAACAGCGTAGGCAGTAAAAAGTAGTGCTGGCGATGTAGTAGAGCTTCTGATACAATGTTGTCCACTGCGGGAGTAGCTCAGTTGGTAGAGCGCAACCTTGCCAAGGTTGAGGTCGAGAGTTCGAGAC
>NZ_LT607715.1 GCF_900095265.1 Janthinobacterium sp. UMAB-56
CATGGCACGGCGACGGTCAGCGGCACGAGTATCAGTTACACGCCGACGGCAGGGTATTCCGGGTCAGACAGCTTCAAGTATACGGCCAGCAATAGCGGTGGCACTTCGGCGCAAGCCACCGTGACGATCACGGTCAACGGGCCGACCATCACGGTGGCACCGGCGGTCTTGCAGGCGATGACGTTCGGTATTGCCTACAGCGAGACAATCACCGCCAGTGGCGGCGTGTCGTCGTATAGCTATGTCTCCAGCGGCACCTTGCCGGCGGGTCTGAGCCTGGCATCGGACGGCACCTTGTCCGGCACGCCCACGGCGGCGGGGCCGTATAACTTCACCATCAC
>NZ_LT607716.1 GCF_900095265.1 Janthinobacterium sp. UMAB-56
ATGGTCGGAAACGCGTAGCCGCAGTTGCCAAAGCTCATCGCCGCAAAGAAGCTGCGCGGCTTTTCGAAGCGCAAGTAACTATTGGCCACCGAGTTGATGTTGCCGATGTCGGTCGACACCATCACGTCTTCCGGCATGGCTTTTTCCAGCTCGCGCAAGACCTGGCGCGGGTGCAGATAGCTGCCCGGCTCTTTCTTTTGCTCTTCGATCATATCCAGGCTGTACGCATCTTTTTCATGCGTCCAGTTGGTCAATTCCTCTTCCCACGCGGCCTTCTCCGCTTGCACGGTGGCATAGCGCTCGGCGCGCGT
>NZ_LT607717.1 GCF_900095265.1 Janthinobacterium sp. UMAB-56
GGCTCGAACTCCCGACCTACGCCTTGTAAGGGCGCCGCTCTACCAACTGAGCTAAGCACCCGCATACCCAGAAAACTATCCCGACGTTTGTCACCACGTCTGGAAGAGGCACTATTATAGAGGGCGCTTTCCCGCTTGTGCAACTATTCTTGTGAGGTAAAAGCAGTTTTTTTGCTGAAAAGCGCAAAAAAGTTCAAGGAGGGAGTGCTCAGGTATTTTTTGCTTCTGAAATGGGAAAAGCCCTTCGGTTCAGAGAACCAAAGGGCTTTTCTTTTATTGGCGGAGCGGACG
>NZ_LT607718.1 GCF_900095265.1 Janthinobacterium sp. UMAB-56
TTCCACAACCGCCAGTGGGGCGCGGAAAAGAAAAACCAGGTGGATTTCTACAACCGCCGCTTTGTCGCCGGTGAGCTCGACAACCAGAGCTTCGCGGAAATTGCGCGCGCCATGGGCGCCGAAGGCATCACGGTCGACAAGCTGGAAGACGTGGGTCCGGCCTTGAAGAAAGCCATCGACATGCAGATGAATGAAGGCAAGACCACCATCATCGAAATCATGTGCACGCGCGAGCTGGGCGACCCGTTCCGCCGCGATGCGCTGAGCAAACC
>NZ_LT607719.1 GCF_900095265.1 Janthinobacterium sp. UMAB-56
GTTATTCGCAGTAGAGAAAAACCCCCTCCAGTGCCAAGATGCCATGATGTCATCTTGCTGCCGGGAGGGGTTTTTTTTCGTCTGGTGGTTTTTCGCCATAAAAGGGTAGTTTTTAGTCCCATCTTCAGCTAAATTCGTATATAATTCGCCTCCTCAGATCAGATGGTTTGCTGCCCCGTTGGGAGCAGGCTGTTGAAAAAGTTATGCCTGATGACCATAGCAAGTTGGTCCCACCCCTTCCCATCCCGAACAGGACCGTG
>NZ_LT607720.1 GCF_900095265.1 Janthinobacterium sp. UMAB-56
CGCAAGCGTTGATGTTGTAGCGCTGTGTCGTAACACTAAAAACCCCGCAAGCGATTGCGGGGTTTTTTATTATCCAGCAACGATTAGGCACATCATCGGCGGCACCATCGTCGGCACGCACGCGGGCGACAGGTCAACGATGAAGCGGCGAAATCGCCCTGGCCATCGAAATGGGCTGCGACGGCACGGACATCGGCAAGACCATCCACCCGCACCCGACCCTGGGCGAGTCGATCGGGATGGC
>NZ_LT607721.1 GCF_900095265.1 Janthinobacterium sp. UMAB-56
GCTGCAACCAGTGTGAAAGTAGGTTATCGTCAGGCTTGTTATTCGCAGTAGAGAAAAACCCCGCCAGCAATGGTGGGGTTTTTTTTCGTCTGCTGGTTTTTTTATTGTTCACCCCATACGAAGGCTGGGGTCAGACCCTCAACACCGTCAACGCAAAGGTCATCGCCAACGCACGAAGGTAAGCGTCAAGCCAGCGCCGTCTTGAGCCCGTCAATGAATCAGAAGATGATGGCATCACA
>NZ_LT607722.1 GCF_900095265.1 Janthinobacterium sp. UMAB-56
ACACAATTTGCCCAGGGCCGCGCGCTCGACGTGATCTGCCTGGGCCGCCTGGCGGTGGACCTGTACGCGCAGCAGATCGGCAGCACCCTGGAAGACGCGACCAGCTTCGCCAAATACCTGGGCGGCTCGTCGGCGAATATCGCCTTCGGCACGGCCCGCCTGGGTTTGAAGTCCGCCATGCTGTCGAAAGTGGGCGACGACCATATGGGCCGTTTCCTCACCGATACTTTGTCCAAG
>NZ_LT607723.1 GCF_900095265.1 Janthinobacterium sp. UMAB-56
GCCGACCCCATGTACCCATCCGACGCCGAAGGCTTCCACGGCTACCTGCGCGCCGGCGCCGGCAGCAATACTTCGGGTGACGGCGGTTCGCAAGGCTGTTTCGGCCTGGGTGGCAATACCATGAAATACCGTCTGGGCAATGAGTGCGACGCCTACACGGAATTCGGCTACACCAAGTCCGTCGCCAAGTCCGGCGGCGTGAACTACCTGGCCACCATCTGGGTCAATGCCTA
>NZ_LT607724.1 GCF_900095265.1 Janthinobacterium sp. UMAB-56
GGATCGAACCGACGACCCCCTGCTTGCAAAGCAGGTGCTCTCCCAGCTGAGCTAATCCCCCTGTGGGTCTTGCGTGGCTTTTACTTCTAAAAATCATCTGGCTTTGCCAGTGATTTTTAGCTGTCAATCAAACGAAAGTAGGTTTGTACTTTCGTTTGCAGCTTTTACTGGTAGGGCTGGTTGGACTCGAACCAACGACCCCCGCGTTATCAACACGGTGCTCTAACC
>NZ_LT607725.1 GCF_900095265.1 Janthinobacterium sp. UMAB-56
GAGATCGTCGGTGCGATGGTCAGCTTGGTCAAACGCTTGGCCGGCAGGCCGCCCGCTTGCGTCACGCGATCCGTGCCCAGTTCGCCCACCAGCTTGAAGTTGTTGGTGAACGCGTACACGGGACGCACGCCGACCGAGGTCCAGGTCGAGGAACCGTTGGCATTCGACTCGTCTTTTTGCCACAGGGCGACGAATTCCATGCCGAAGTTTTCCATCGGCTG
>NZ_LT607726.1 GCF_900095265.1 Janthinobacterium sp. UMAB-56
GCTGGTAGAGCAGCGGACTTTTAATCCGTTGGTCGCAGGTTCGAATCCCGCACGGCCTACCACGAATACGCAGTACTGATCTGCTTGCAAGTTGTTCTGGCAAGCATTTTTTTACGGCACAGTGTTACCGAAGTTGTTGTACAAGTTTTTGGGTCGTTAGCTCAGCTGGTAGAGCAGCGGACTTTTAATCCGTTGGTCGCAGGTTCGAATCC
>NZ_LT607727.1 GCF_900095265.1 Janthinobacterium sp. UMAB-56
ATTCCTGCGGGTCCGGGTAAATTCTCGTATGCCTTCTTCAAGGACAACGATATCAACAAGCGCGATCCGAACACGGGCGCCATCCTCGGCACCACCTCGGCCGTGCGCCAGAACTTCATCTACGGCGAGATTCCCGTGAATGAAAACGGCACGCTGGACCTGGCGGCGACCTACATCATCGGTGAAGGCAAGGACAACGACTTCTACGG
>NZ_LT607728.1 GCF_900095265.1 Janthinobacterium sp. UMAB-56
GTGGTAGAGCACTCCCTTGGTAAGGGAGAGGCCACGTGTTCGATCCACGTCAAGGGCACCAGAATTCGCAGCAGGCAGCACAGAAGCAATTCAAACCAGACCGTCGGGCGTGTGCCTGAGCAATCTAATCAAATCATTAGGAGTTCAAAATGGCAAAAGGTAAATTCGAACGGACCAAGCCGCACGTCAACGTCGGCACCATCGGCCA
>NZ_LT607729.1 GCF_900095265.1 Janthinobacterium sp. UMAB-56
CAGCGTTCAATCTGAGCCAGGATCAAACTCTTCAGTTTAATCTCTGTTACTTTGCCATTTTATTGGCACCGTCTTGCGACGGGTCGCTCACTCGAAAAACTGACAGGCTGTTTCTTGCGAAACATCCTATTCATTTACTTCTTGTGAACATTTGATATTTTAAGTTTTACAGCGATCCGAAGATCGCTGCTGCACTTACA
>NZ_LT607730.1 GCF_900095265.1 Janthinobacterium sp. UMAB-56
CTGGGAGAGCACCTGCTTTGCAAGCAGGGGGTCGTCGGTTCGATCCCGTCATCCTCCACCAATACTTTGAAAGTGCAAACGTAAGCCAGTCAAGAGACTGTGGTTTAGGTTTGATCTTTTAGCGATCAAAGCTGTTTCGTTCTTTAACAATCTGGAAGAAGTAAAGATTATTTATTGATTGGTTTGCCGTAAAAAGCAAA
>NZ_LT607731.1 GCF_900095265.1 Janthinobacterium sp. UMAB-56
AACGCGGCCGTGGCCGCCGCCCACGCGGCCTTTCCCGCCTGGTCGCAAACCTCGCCCCTGCGCCGCGCCAGAGTCATGTTCAAGTTCAAGGAATTGCTGGAGCTCAATGCCGACAAGCTGGCCGAGCTGATAACGCTTGAACACGGCAAAGTCTTCACGGATGCGAAAGGCGAAGTGACGCGCGGCATCGAAGTGGTGGA
>NZ_LT607732.1 GCF_900095265.1 Janthinobacterium sp. UMAB-56
TCCACCACTTCGATGCCGCGCGTCACTTCGCCTTTCGCATCCGTGAAGACTTTGCCGTGTTCCGCCGTGATCAGGGCGGCCAACTGGTCTGCATGCTCTTCCAGCAATTCCTTGAACTTGAACATGACTCTGGCGCGCCGCAGGGGCGAGGTTTGCGACCAGGCGGGAAAGGCCGCGTGGGCGGCGGCCACGGCCGCGTT